>OZ242029.1:0-5654351 GCA_965205015.1 Candidatus Poribacteria bacterium
ATTATCTCAATCCGAGTTTGAGTTTCGGTGCGAATTATTCGTTTGTCAGTAAAGACCTTTTTGAGGATGTTGATGGACTCGGAGATATTGCACTCAACGCGCCAAAAAATAAATTCGGGGTGAGTGTTCAATACCTTAACACCGATCTCGGATTAGGAGTGGGACTCCGAACGCGTTTTGTGGCTGGTTTCCCCGTGAGATCCGGGGTTTACGTGGGTGAGATTGAATCGTATTATACGATCGATTTAAACGCCGGTTACGAATTGCCAATCGGTCCCAGGCCCCGCCTTTCGTTGACGGTCCAAAATCTACTGAACCGTAGGCACCAACAGTTTATCGGATCCCCAGAAATCGGGCGTTTGTCGATGGTGCGCTTGACGCAAACCTTCTAAGCTTGAGATGTCGTAGCGTCCTATCTTCGCCTCGCTTTAACGGTGTACGTGGGCCACGAGAAATAGAAGTCATCACCTTCTGGCTGGACAGTGTAGTGCTCTCGTGCCTCATCAGGCGAGAGTTGCGCAAACGCATCCCGAATCTCCTGCACGACCTCCGGGGGGTTTTGCTCCGGACGTACCCACCAAAGAAACGAAATCTGTGCGTTTCGGAAATGTGCCGTCTTTTCAAGGGAAAATCCAGCATCTATAATCATCGCATCCCATTGCGAGGGCGGATAGCCGTATACGTGGGAGTTATCCCGGAGTGCCTCCACGCGGTTCTGCCACGCTCTCAGTTTCTCTGATTCCGGTGAAACAGAATCCGTCATGCAGAAGAGTCCGTCTGTCCGTAACACCCGATGAACTTCGCTTAAAAATGCCCGGACATCCTGAAAGTGATGTGGAGCCAATCGACAGGTTACTAAATCCAATGAGGCATCCGCGAACGGCAACGCCTCGGCAGCAGCGATGGAAAATGCAATATTTTTTATCGCTTGCTCTTGTGCGAGTTCAACCGCCTTCTCGACCATTTCCGGGGTTAGGTCGGTCGCGACAACATGTGCCACCTTGGGTGCGAGAGCAAACGCTGTGAAACCTGTTCCAGTAGCGATATCTAACGTCTGTTCCGTTCCTTTAGGGTCTGCAAAGTCGAGGAGTGCGTTTAGTGTATCCCCTTTGGCATGAACGCTACTTTGCGCATAGTAGTCGGCATGTTGGCTAAACTGGTCGCGAACTGTGCTATGGATAGTTTTTTTATTCTGCAAATCCCTGAATCCTGTAAATTCTGGTTCTGACAATTAATTGAAAATGATAACCCCGCGCGCGTTCTCCCCCGCTTCCATATCCGCAAAAGCCTCATTAATTTGCTCAAGGCGATAGTGGCGTGTAATGAGTTCATCAAGTTTCAACTTGCCTTCTGCATACAGATTCAGAAGCTTCGGCATATCCACCCGCGGTTGACAGGATCCATAAAATGAACCGATTAATCGTTTCTCACTTGAGACGAAACGTTGTGCCGGAATGCTGAATTCGGACTCATGATGTGCCATGCCTACAATGACGGCACTCCCGGCAGGTCGGACCATATCATAAGCCTGCAGAATCGTCTTTGGATTCCCGATGACCTCAAATGCGTAATCGACACCTAAGCCATCTGTCAACTCGCGAACGGCTTCAACTGGATCATTTTCAGCGGCGTTAACGACATCCGTCGCCCCGAATTTTTTCGCAAAGTTGAGTTTCTTCTCCGCAATATCAACAGCGATAATCCGTTCCGCTTGGGCAAGCACCGCCCCCTGAATAGCGTTCAAACCGACACCACCAGTCCCGATAACGGCTACGGTGCTGCCAGGCTCAACCTTTGCCGTGTTAAGCACTGCACCGACCCCTGTCGTCACACCACATCCTACGAGTGCAGCTTTCTCTAACGAATACCGTGGATCAATTTTGACGAGATTCTGTTGTGGGACAACCATGTATTCTGACATCGTTGCGATCCGCGCCATCTGGAGAATTCCATCACCGGAGCTGTTATGGAGGCGATAAGTACCATCCAATAAGAATCCGCGAGGCACATCATAACTTTCGCACAGGCAAACCCGTTCCATCTGACACATCCGACAACTGCCACAATAACTTACAAAAGACAAAATCACCCGATCCCCGGACTGGAAACCGGTTACATCCTTGCCAACGTGCTCAATCACGCCAGCCCCCTCGTGTCCGAGGGCGACAGCTGCGTCGTAGTAGATGGTCCCGGTTACGACAGATAGATCGGAATGACAAACACCACTCGCAGCAGTCCGAACGAGGACTTCGTTGTCCTTCGGATCATCTAACTCAAGCTCCTCAACAACGACGGGGTGGTTATGTTCATACATAACAGCGGCACGCGTTTTCATATATTCTGGACTCCCTTGCCAGCTTCATCATAGGAGCGGGTCTTCATCAACGATATGCTTGACTACGATGTTTGATTCGATAAATTTCAACAAGGTGATGCTGATCATCTATTTGATAGAGGATTCGGTAATCCCTAATTCGGATTCGCCAATGAGAACCTGTCTGCCCTGAAAGTTTGACGACTCCAGATGGACGTGGGTTATTTGCTAATTGTATTAACAGCGTATCAATGCGTCTCCTAATGGCCTGTGGCAATCTTCTCAATGCTTGTTCAGCCCGACGTTTTAAAGAGACAGTATAGCGCGTTGGGGCAGTCAAAGTTTCCCTTCTTTTTTTAACTCGGCTCGAATTTCCCGATAGTCGCGAGAATCTGTCTCAGTTTCAACCGCCGCATCCATCTCTAAAATGTCTTCTAAATCCTCCAGATGCTCTATGAGAAGGCGATACTCTTTCATTGATAAAACGACAGCAGTTTTTCTGCCTTTGGTGTTGACAAGATATTTTGGGTTGATATTGAGCATAAAGATTTCCCTCTCCTCCATCATCAATAGACGCATCCACGCTGCACCTACAACAAGGATGCCAGATAACTTCTCGCCTTACGCATGGAATCAACCGGATCCGATTCGCCTTCATAGACCACCGAGAGGCATCCATTATAGTTAACCCCGCGCAGAATATTTAAAACGCGAGGATAATCCAACCATTCCTCCACGCCGCTATCAATCTGATAAAACTTCGTACGGACATAAATGGCATGAGGTGCGGTCTGTTCAATACTTGCATAACAGTCATAGCCGGGATGCGGAGAACCTCGATGTCCACTCGCGCCGGGGGATCCTGCATACTGTCCAGTGTCTAAGATATGTGTGAAATAGGGATGATCCGTTTCATTCAGCGCCCGTAAAACAGCGGCACCATCGCGTGTAACGTTGTTGTGGTTGTGATTCTGTAAACCGACGAGGATTCCTGATTCATAACCGTATTCAGCAACCTCCGTGAAGGCTTCAATCATCGGTGGCCACAAAGTCTCTTCATCATCGCAATCTTCAGGAACATAAGCGGCAAAGACTCGGACCAGCGGGCAACTCATAAAAGCGGCAACGTCAATCCATTGCTTGATGAGCGCAATTTGTTCCGAATGTTCAGCAACAGGACGCCCAAAGTTATTGCTAACCCCAATATAACCTAACGGTAATCCTTTCCGCGCAAGATCTTTCTTCAGGTCCCGTAGATAGTTTGCATCAGTGGATTCAAACGCGCTTGAATGTAACTCAATAACATCAAAACCGAGATCATACACGATCTGTGCGAAAGCAGAAGCAGTCGTATTTCTCACATTCAGAGACATCGTCCCTAATTTTATCATAAGAATACTCTCCTTTTTTCTCTTAATGGGCATACTATCAAGGGGGGTCGTCTAACTCGTCCTCTGTCCTATCGGCATATTCTTGAAGGGATATCCGGGCTTGCTGATGTAATGCTGAGAGGAATTTCCGGAAGGTTTGCTGAAGATTATGAAGTTGATACCGGTCCTCCTCAAGGTCCTGAATTCGTGAATCGAAAATATCAAACCGATTGAGTCTGTCGAAAATATCTTCAATCAGGTTCTGGATTTCACTGAATCGCCGCCGTTCGTCTTCAATCTGCTTTTGCGCTCTTTCAAGTTGCCGAATTTTATCTGACATATCCGTGAGTTCTACGCGCGCCTGCGTCAACTCTTTTTGGAGATTTTGCGTAAAACTTATTAATTTCTCTAAGGTATTGGTTGTTTTATAAACCGGCTGTCCCGTATTACTCACATCTGTTTGCTCCTGAATCGGTGGGTCCGTTTCTGGTAGCAATGGTGCCTCCATTTCCTCCGGTTGGTCCACCAACTCAGGGGCATCTGTACCGTCAAAAATGCCTATTAACTTAATGTGATATGAAAATAGGGTATAAGCTTCTCTCCGTTCGCTGTATGTAACCTGCACCCGTATCTCTTCATCTACCTTCAAGGCACCAAGACGAGCATGTATATTCCGAATCACTACCTCATTGTACCCGAATGAGTTATTTTTTCTTGGATTCAACCGCCGGAGGTATCGGTAAAGTTCTAACCCATCGGCGCTCTCGCGTTCCAATCCTTCGGTCGTTAAAACGCCGACGACTTCAGAATCGTCAGAATCTGATGACCCATACTCGTCAGGTATGACGATATCCAGCGGCACCTCTCCGTGAACAGCCTTCATCCCGAGAACCCATTCCGTTGCCGATGTTCTACTGCTATATACAATGAAGTCGTAGGTAATTGCCATAGTTATCTCTCTCATGAAAGCATTTATTTTTATAAACGCGATCTCTGAATCCTGATCCCTTTCCTGCGGGTTACCCCTTAAATTAGGACCCTAACTTTCGCGAACTACGTCTGTAATCTTGACATGACCTGTGGAAGTTTCGGTATACAAGAGGTACCAATCCCTTCTACAGCGAAAGATGCAACACAATGTGCGAAGTTCAGTGCTTCCTTGACAGAACGACTTTGATAATAACGAATCAAAAAAGCCGTCGCGAAAACATCACCAGCCCCCGTCGGATCCACCTCTGTTACGGAGTAGGCAGCGGATTCAAGCTGCGTCCCATTTTGAAAAAGGGTTGCACCCTGCGCCCCTTGCGTCAAAACAACGATTGAGGTTAACCCGATATATTTTTCAAGTTCATCTGGATAACTGCGGAGATCCTCATCACTGAGGATTAATATATCAATATGCGGTAAGATGTCCCTCGCTGTACCCCATCGCTTTGCCTCAACTTTACCAGTGGCATCCCACTCTCGGAGCCAACCTTGCGGCGTTGCCCCTATTAACGTTTCGTCGCTGAAACAGTGAACGACTTCCGCGGAAACCTCATCTGCAATCGGACACAAATAGGCTATATCACTCGTACGCCATTCAGCAGGGATGTCGTTCCCCTTTAGTTGTTGTGCGACCCCAAGGATAAATTGCTGCCGGCGTCCCTTCACGTCATATTGGTTATCAAATATTGTTGTGTCCGGAGACTCATGATAGACTGTTGTTATGCCGTCCAAAAGTGAATTCTTCCGGTCAAAGTCCGAACCAACAGCTGTAACCGCTCGCGCATGGTGCCCGAGGTTTCGCGCAGTGAGTGTTGAATACGAAGCAGATCCACCAAGGATATAACCCTTTGGCGAGACATCATAACAGAAGTGACCGACCGATAGAAAAGTCGTAGGCATCGGAGAGGATATATTCATTTTGGCGTTATAATTCAAAGACAGGCTCCATATGTGCCCACCATTCGTCCGGCTGTGCCTCCGTTACGGGTTCTTGAAAGGTTCTCATCAACGTATCCCACTCTTTGCACTTCGGGTTCTCTTCGAGATAGCGCGGAAAATCGCGTTCTATATCAAAGGTAGCAATCGTTTCCATCGCCATAAACAGACGGCACCCGAGCAGATAGATATTCATCTTCGTGATGCCAACTGCTTTCAGCGCATCAATCACTTCGGGCCAGGCATCTCGGTGATATGCTTTATATTTTTCAATAACGGAGGGATCGTTTTTGAGATTCAGTGTTAAGCCGTAGTGTTTCATTTTCGTTTTTCCACTGTCTTTCGGATTATTTCAGCAGAGTCAAACGCGAGCCTCGGTTGCTGAATAAACCGAAACTCTCTTTCTATCCAATATTTATATGATACCAAATTTCAATATTTTCGTCAACTTTTTTCTTCACTTGAAGTAAGAGTATACATAGTGCTATAATAATTTTTGGACGTACAGACAGTACCTAAAGACTCCATCAAGGCAGGTAAAACCAAAAATGAAGGGACCCCTTAGGAAAAACATCCCAAATGCCCTTCTCATTTCCATCGGGCTTCATATTCTCCTGATGATGCTACTTGGGACTTTATACCGACAAAGACTCGAGTGGCAGCCCAAACCGGTCACGGAATTTGACATCGTCAAGATTCGATTGCGGAGTTCCGCGCGTCCATTGAAAAAACTTCGCCACCTGCCACTACAACCCTCTACAATTCCTGAAAACATGCAACAGATGGAAACAGTCGAAGTACAACCTCCCGCGCTCCAAACCTCAGCGGCACCTGTATCGCATCAAGACACCACTGTCGAACTACAAACCCCCGAACTTGCCGCGACTCTGCCCGGGGAACGCACCTATGGAAAGGGGGTACAGGGTAAACCTGTATCAGGATTAGGCAGCAGTGGTGGAGGAAGTGGAGTGGGGTCCCGTATATCAAGTCATGGAAAAGCCGGCAGCACGACGCGTGGGTTTTTAGGCGGAACGAATGAGCAACCCGCTTCTGATATTGGAGGACTCACGCTGCCCGATTTGGCACTCACCAAAATCGGGAAACATATCGTCGCAAACCGAGGGACGGATCTCGTTGACATCGTCTTTGTTATTGACGGCAGTGGGAGTATGAAAAACGATGTCGCCGCAGTGCGCGAGCACCTCAGTGCTATGACAGACCTTTTCGACAACGCCAACATCGACTTCACTCTCGGCATCGTTACCTTCCGAACTGGAACAGGGTACGGTTTACTCGGTTTGGACTTTGAAGTGATCCCTCAAACGCGTTCCGTCTCCCAGATTAAAAAGGTGTTAGCGCAGTTGAAATTCCGCGGAGACGAAAACGGTTTAGACGCACTCATCCGAGCCGCCGATGAGATTACATTCCGACAAGACGCTGAGGTCCATTTCATATTTGTCACAGATGAATATGTAAGCGGCGCGTACTCTTCAATAGACGTGATGGTAAAGATGAAAACTGCTAAAATCAAGGTAGATGTTATCGGACGCGATGAACCGTTTCAGAAGTTTATTGCAAAGAGTACAGGCGGCTTATGGCTCCCGATTTCAAGTCTCACGATCCAGTAAAACTACAATCAAATAGCGGTGACAACCGATGCACATCAAGGATAAACACTACGCTTTGGGATTGGCGCTTCTTTTTCTTGGCGTCAGTGCTTTTACCGCCAGCCACCATGAAATGTGGCGCGACGAGATTCAGGCATGGCTGATCGCACGAGACAGCGGCTCCGTCCTCGAACTGTTCGCCCATCTCAAATATGAGGGACATCCGGGATTGTGGCACCTGTGTCTCATGCCACTTACACGTATCACGCACGCTCCTGTCATTATGCAGGTGTTCCACCTCCTGATTGCGGGGGTTACCGTTTACCTCTTTGTTCGCTACGCGCCTTTCAACCGCCTCCAGAAATTCCTTTTCTGTTTCGGCTACTTCGTCCTCTATGAATACGCGATTCTCGCGAGAAACTATGCCCTCGGACTTCTGCTGATAATCGTCTTCTGCATCCTCTTCAAGGCGCGTTACAAACGCTTTATTTCGGTGGGATGTGTGCTATTTCTTTTGGCACATACGAGTGTTCACGCCTTAATTCTCACCGTAGCAATAGGCGTCGCGCTCTGCTGCGAATACGTTTGCCACTGTTGCCGCCTCAACCCCTTTGTCCAAGAAGGCGAAACGACCGCAGACAAACGAGCCGTCTGGATCGGGTTCACCCTTATTGGAATCGGTATTATGACCTCGGTTTTGCAGCTCAATCCGCCCTCAGATACAGGTTTCGCTGTGGAATGGAAATTTGCCTACGAATCGGAGGAACTCAGCAAGGTTATCCACCTGATTTCTCGTGCATTTCTCCCCATCCCTGAATTCTCGCTTAATTTTTGGAACAAGCACCAATTAGAAACGTACCCCATCTTCCAATCTATCCAAATCCCGTTGTGCTGTCTTCTGATGTTTTGCGGCGTGCTGTTATTCCTCAAGCGTCCGACTGCCCTTCTCATATATCTTGTGGCGATGTTTGGACTCTTATCCTTTTTTTACATCAAGTATTACGGTAGCATGCGGCACCACGGATTCCTGTTTATCACACTCCTAATGACGGGTTGGATACATAAAGACTGCCCTGAGATAAACCTTCGATTCGAAATTCTCAATGAATTACCGCAACGGTGGTTTTCCCCGTTTTTCACCTTCATCTTTATCTGTCATTTCATCGGAGGCATAACCGCCACTGTATTAGAGCACCGACACGTCTTCTCTTACGGGAAACAGGTGGCTGAATATATCAATGCAAACGACATGCAAGATATGCAGATGGTCGGGGAGATAGATTACGCCGCCAGCACCATTGTCGGATACCTCGAAAAAGATGAAATTCATTACGTACACGGCAATCGTCCAGGCTCTTTTGTCAGATGGGATAACGTCCGCATGCCTGATGCCGATATCCCAGACATCGAAGTAATTGAGATAGCAAACACCCTGCGCACTCAGACATCTCAGGATATTCTCATTATCATGAACCGTGCTTTGGAGCCGGAACTGATTGCACAACATAACCTTAATCCACTCACCGAATTTATAGGTTCAATCGTTGATGACGAAGGCTTCTATCTCTACCGAATGCCAGCCCTTTGACATCCGCTCGGCGTTACGCTATAATGCAAATTATCAACAAATTACCGGAGGGAATCATGGCAGCCCGCGGCGCACAAACCTATCTCACACCCGAGGAATACATTGCCTTAGAACGCAAAGCGATACCCGACGCTGACACTATCAGAAGTGAATACGTGAACGGTGAAATCATCGCAATGTCCGGAGCAAGTCGAGCACACAATCTTATTACAGGTAATATCTCTGGTGAACTCCGCGCCCAGTTAAAAAGCGGGAAGTGTGAAGTCTACGCCAACGAGATGCGGGTAAGTTCCCAGCTCACTTCGTCTTATTTCTATCCAGATGTCGTTGTCGTTTGTGAGGAACCCCGCTTTGAAGATGATGTCTTCGACACGCTTCTCAATCCGATTCTCCTGGTAGAAGTCCTCTCACCCTCAACCGAGGCGTTCGATCGGGGTGAAAAATTCGCACACTACCGACAACTCACATCGTTGCAGGAATATGTCCTTGTCGCCCAAGACCAGATGCTTGTCGAACACTACCGCCGCCAAGAAAAACAGTGGATTCTCACTGATTTCCGAAAAGGTGAGGAAATTCTGTCGCTTCCCTCCATCCAATGCGAATTGCCCTTGCAGGAAATCTACAACCGCGTCACGTTTCCTGATTAGGACTTCCGTATTGTTTTAGATTTCCATTTAGGCTCAGGCACAACCGCCGACGTTGCTTAAAGGAAAAGCCTTTACATCTCCTGTTCAACATGGCGAACCGAAAACTAAACCCCTTATACGCAAAACTTTTTGCTTGACAGAATTTGCAAGAAGTGCTACCATAATTAGATGTTATTTTCGTCGGAGATACACCCGAAAATGGAGAGTTTTCCAAGTACATGCCGAAACGTAAAAGAAAGCCCAGAAACACCGATGCCTCGGATGTGAATGGAGAAGATAACATCGTGCTGCGTGAGACAGCACCCCTGCAACTTCGCTACTATGGCGACCCAGTCCTTCGGAAAAGAGCCAAACCGGTTGCAGAGATCACAGAGGCAGAACTCCAACTCGCTGAACAGATGTTGATGACACTCGAGGCTACAGGCAATGGAATCGGGCTTGCCGCAACGCAAGTTGGTGTTTTGAAGAGACTTATCATCGTCAACATTGGTGAAGTTGACGACGAGGTATACGAACCGCTGGTGCTGTTTAATCCCGAAATTCTTAGTGCTGAGGGAGAAATTGTTGCTGAGGAAGGATGCCTCAGTATTCCCGATGTGACGGCTGATGTGAAACGTCCAGAGCGAATTGTCATTGAAGGGATTGATGTCCAGCGGGAACCTATCCGTATTGAAGCCGATGGTTTACTCGCACGCGTTCTGCTACACGAAATAGATCATCTTAACGGTGTACTTTTCATTGACCGGATCGGCGGATTAAAGCGTCGTTTGCTGAGTGATGAATTGCTGAAACTGCAACAGGCTCAGCACCCCTCTTAAAAGTAGTAGGCACGTTTCGTCGTGCCGTTACATATTGAGCAGTTTATGAAAATTGAACCTATCCTACAAACAAAACTGGACGACCTCTATGCGTGCTTGCAGACGTATGAGAAGGTCATTGTTGCATTTTCCGGGGGTGTTGATAGCACATTTCTGGCAGAGGCGGCACAACACGCACTCGGTGAGAATGCGCTTGCCGTTACCGCCATTTCGGACTCCTATCCGATCCGAGAAATGCGAGCCGCGCAAGACATCGCCAAACAGATCGGGATCCGCTTCGAAACCGTCCACACGCAAGAATTAGACCTGGAGGGCTACGCAAGTAACCCAACGAACCGATGCTTTTTCTGCAAGACGGAGTTGTTCGATAAGTTACGTCCCATCGCTGAAAAATATGACGTGGGAACGATTGTTTACGGCGCAATTCCAGACGATGTCGGGGACCATCGCCCAGGTATGGATGCCGCGAAGCAGATGGGTATCCAAGCCCCTTTAATCGATGTTGACCTGACGAAAGCAGAGATTCGCCAGATTTCAAAGGTGTGGAACCTCCCAACATGGGATAAACCGGCGTTCGCTTGTCTCTCCTCACGGTTCCCTTACGGGATGCGTATCACCCGTGAACTCCTGCGGCAGGTAGATGCTGCCGAGCAATTCCTCTACGATTTAGGCATCCGTCAATTCCGTGTCCGACACCATGGCGACCTCGCACGCATTGAACTCGAAGCGGAGGAGATCTCGCGGATGCTTTCAAAGACCGTGCGCCGTGACATCAGCACACACTTCAAAACACTCGGATATACGCATGTCGCACTCGACCTGCAGGGGTATCGTTCCGGGAGCCTGAACGAGGGAGTCACGACTTCGTAATATATGTCCAATCAACAAACACAACAACTTATCGGCGTAGAGACTTTTAGTTGGAAGAAGTGGGATGCTTGTACACACTGCGGACTCTGTCTACCAACCTGCCCAACCTATCGAGAATTAGGTTTAGAAACGGATTCACCGAGGGGTAGACTCTATCTCATGGGGAGTGCCTTCAAGAACGAAGATGCCACCCCACTTAACGAAGAATGGTCAGAATATATCTATCGGTGCTTAGACTGCCGAGCGTGTGAAACCGCCTGTCCTTCGGGTGTTCACTTCGGAGAACTGCTTGAGGAGGCACGCGCCATCTATGAACAGAACGCACCCCGCTCCGCAGCGTACCGATTCTGGACGAACCTCGTCTTTAAACAAATTCTACCGAATAAAGAACGATTGGACCTGATCTTTGAGTTGATGTGGCTCTATCAGCGACTCGGTATCCGATGGCTGGTTCAAAAAACGGGTATCCTGAAACTGATGGGACAACTCGGGCAGATGGAATCATTACTTCCGAAGATCCCATCACCGCGATTGAAATATACGATACGCGACATTACACCCGCGGAAGGTGAAACGCGTTACCGTGTCGGATTCATACCCGGGTGCATCATGAACCAAGTCTTCACTGAAACGAACGTTGCAACCATTCGAGTCTTGACACAGAATGGCTGTGAAGTGGTTACCCCACGCCAGCAGACCTGCTGTGGTGCGTTACACCTTCACAACGGGGTGCGAGATGTTGCTTCGTCTCTCGCGAAGCAGAACATTGATGCATTTGAAGCGGAGGCTTTAGACGCGATTATTATCAATTCTGCCGGTTGTGGTGCAACGCTCAAGGAATACGAGGCACTTTTAGAAGGCGATACGGCTTACGCCGAAAAAGCGGAACGCTTCAGTCATAAGATGCGAGACATCAGCGAATTCTTAGCAGAGATCGAGATGGTCGCGCCCAGAGGAAAAATCGAAAGGCGCGTTACCTACGATGAACCTTGCCATCTCCTTCACGGACAAAGCGTCCAGGCACAACCCCGCAAGGTTCTCCAAGCGATACCTGGCTTGGAACTGATTGAATTGACCGAATCCGAATGGTGTTGCGGGAGTGCTGGCATCTATAACATCACACAACCCGAACTGTCACAGGAAATTTTAGAACGGAAGATGACGCATATCGCCGAAACCGATGCGGATATCGTCGCGACAGGAAATCCCGGGTGTTTGCTTCAGATTCAACTCGGCATTCAAAAGCACGGATTACCCATGAAAGCGATCCATCCCGTGAATCTCTTAGACTATGCTTATCGTGGTATCGCCCCAGAGGATTTTATGCCTGAGCAGTGAGAGCATCAGAAAGCTACCTCAACAGAAACATGAATCTAATCGAAAAACGAGGCATATAAATCAAAATAATGTTTTTATCAGACAAAGATATTATCCAGTATATGAACAAGGGGAAAATCAAAATCTCCCCCACGCCCGACTTGGAAACACAACTCGGTAGTTGCTCTATCGACTTTAGATTGAGCAACACGTTTCGTGTGTTTGAGCATAGCAAATACCCATACATCGATCTGCGTGCGGAGATTGATATCAACGACCTGATGCGGCGGGTTGATGTCCCCGACGGGGATGCCTTCACGATGCAGCCGGGTGAGTTTGTCTTGGCAGCAACGCAGGAAACACTTGAATTAGCAGACGATGTACTCGCACGGCTTGAAGGCAGAAGCAGTTTGGGGAGGCTCGGCATTATCGTTCACAGCACCGCCGGGCTCTTTGATCCGGGTTGGATCGGCATCCCTACTTTAGAGTTAGGGAATCTCGGGCGTATGCCGGTTAAGTTATATCCCGGTATGCGGATCTGTGCGTTCACCTTCGCGCAGCTTTCTTCAAGTGCCCATGTACCGTATCAACTCAAACCTGCGAACAAATATGCGGGACAAGACGGACCAGAAACAAGCCGTTTTGCCAAAGATGTTGAATTCTTGTAGGAACGACCCAACGGTCACAATCTTGGTAGAAGTGATCTTTAAGTTGGGACGCCGCGCGCAAAAAACGGGCAATGCCATGCCTAATAATTTAGCAATATCTTGAAATGTTTATTATTAGAAGTTAACAAAAAATCGCGGCAGCACTGCATTCACGCTGCCTCTCTCGCTTTGCCCTCTGTGTCTCGTGATCGCACACGAGAATTAACCTATTTTCGCCAACGAATGCTGTTCCATGCACAATTACAGTTGATTGGCATAAATTTTGCTTACTTAAGCATTCAGTAAGACGCTCGTCAAGTGGTATGAGTTGCGCCTTCAGTTGACGAAGCTAGGACATTTTTCTGAGTTATCGAAACGGGTTTAGGATGACCAAGGTTTTCGTGCCGCGTCTCCTTACACCGTTTTATCAGATTGTAGCCTCGGTCCCCGGATCGAGAAAGTTTTGATTTTTGATAGCAAGTTTCGGTTATCAAGTTACGCCGAAAAGTGTCGGCTTCAACTTAGCCGGAATTAGGAGGATATGTAATGACACCAAGTGAGGTGGTTGCACTTGCAAAAGACAACGATATAAAGATAATCGACCTAAAATTCATGGATCTGCCGGGGATGTGGCAACACTTCTCCATGATGGCAGATGAGTTGACCGAAGACCTTTTTGAAGAGGGTGCCGGTTTTGACGGTTCGAGTATCCGCGGTTTCCAGGCAATTAACGAGAGCGATATGTTGCTCTTCCCAGATCCGGCGACCGCCCTCATCGACCCCGTCTGCAAGGTGCCGACGTTAAGCATCACGTGTAACATCAAAGATCCGATTACGTTGGAGAACTATACACGCGACGTCCGGCATATTGCTCAGAAAGCAGAGGCGTATCTCCAATCCACTGGAATTGCGGATACAAGCTACTGGGGTCCTGAGGCAGAATTCTATCTCCTGAACGACATCCGCTACGGGCAAGACCAACATTCCGGCTTCTATTCTGTCGATTCTGTTGAAGGCAGTTGGAATTCGGGACGTGAAGAGAACCCGAACCTTGGATATAAACCGCGGTATAAAGAGGGTTATTTCCCGGTACCGCCGTCCGATACACTTCAAGACCTCCGCTCAGAGATCTGTCTCAAGCTCATGGAAGCCGGCGTTGATGTGGAAGTTCACCACCACGAAGTCGGAACCGCAGGTCAAGGCGAAATTGATATCCGCTTTGGTGAGTTAACCGAGACTGGCGATAAGATTGCGTTGTATAAGTACATCATCAAGAATATGGCGCGCGCAAACAATTTGGTCGCTACCTTCATGCCGAAACCGCTCTTCCAAGACAACGGTTCTGGAATGCACGTCCACCAAAGTCTCTGGAAAAACGGCAAGAACATCTTCTACGATCCACAGGGATATTCACTCCTGAGTGAAGATGCACTCTATTACATCGGTGGCTTGCTCACGCATGCCCGCTCGCTCTGTGCAATCATCGCTCCAACAACCAACTCCTACAAGCGGTTGGTCCCAGGATATGAAGCACCCGTGAACATCGCTTACTCACAACGTAACCGTAGCGCATGTGTCCGTATTCCCGTCTACTCAAAGAGCGAGAAGGCGAAACGGGTCGAATTCCGGACACCGGATCCGTCCTGTAATCCTTACCTCGCCTTCAGTGCCCTGCTTATGGCAGGACTCGACGGCATACAGAATCGCATCCATCCGGGTGACCCCCTGGACAAAGACCTCTATGACCTTGAACCCGAAGAACTCGCGGACATCGAATCTACGCCAGTGTCCCTCGGTGATTCCTTGGATGCCTTAGAGGAAGACCACGAATATCTCCTCAAAGGCGATGTGTTCACCCAAGATGTCTTGGATACCTGGATTGATTACAAACGCGAAAATGAGGTCGATGCAATCAACATGCGACCGCATCCCTACGAATTCTTCCTCTATCACGACATTTAGGTCGTGCGAACTCGGGTGTCACGCCATCACAACGACCGTGATGGCGTGATTCTACAGAGGATCTGAAATATCACACTACAGGGCGGATTTAAAGATCCGCCCATAGTACCCGTATCTGTAAACCTTAGGGCGCAGATTGCAAGCCCTGATTGATAGGCAAAGCTGCTACACAACCCTATTCACTTTTAGCAAGGAGAATCGCATGAAAAAGCTAGAATGTATTATCCGCCCCTTCAAATTGGAGGAGGTCAAAGAGGCACTCAGCAGTGTGGGTGTTCGGGGCATGACAGTCAGCGAAGTTCGTGGTTTCGGGCGTAGCCGTGGGCATACCGAATTGTACCGCGGTAGCGAATACACGATCGAATTTGTCCCGAAGTTAAAAATCGAAATTGTTGTCGCAGAAGAGAACGTTGATAAAGTCGTTGAAGCCGTGCAACAGGCTGCTTCGACCGGTAAAATCGGCGATGGCAAAATCTTCGTCCTGCCCATTGACGAAACCATCCGTATCCGTACAGGTGAAAGAGGTCCTGCCGCCGTTTAACTTTCTATTCTATTTTTTCCGTCAGAGGCGGGTACTACACCCGCCTCTTTATTTTTTTAACCCAATATCGACGCAACGAGTGCCTCCATCGCTGGCACTGTCCCAACAGCCGGCAGTGAGGACTTCGCTGCCCACGTCTCGTATCCACCCTCCTCTATCAACGCCTTATCCGTGCAGATGTAGCCGATATACCCATTTGCCAAGCTGACGAGAAACGTTGGATTCGCATCGGATTTCGCCTTGATGTTCATTCCTGTTTCAACGAACACCTCACCCGGTAATGCGACAATCGCCGCTTCACCCAGACGGATGACTTGAACAGGAGCGGTCATCTGTGTCGGTAACTTTGCCAATCGCTGGCATTCGAGCGCGTAGACATCAACCAGTGCCTGCGGTATCGGTTCCCCGACGACCCAACTAAACGGACCCGTTTCGTAGGCATCGTAAGTGCCTTGCGGCACAGACAACACCTGTTCAGCAATTTTAAGGTCCTCAGCCGTAATCTCTTTACGGTGGAACGTCAACGTGGCAAGATCGCCACTGAGATCAAGCGTTTCGTGCATCTCCATGAGTTGCTTCTCAACAATAAAATGTCCAGCGAGAACGTTTGCCATTTTCACCGCCTGCTGATGCCCGCTCGCTGTCCATTTTGTCCGTCCACTGAAGTCGGTATTGTTAATCTGCCCCGATGCGGCGTTCCAGAGGAGCGAGATGCATGTATCCCCCAGATAGTGTCGCATCAGTCGATCAAAGTGTCCAAAATAGTCTGCGGAGAGAGCATTGCCGTTGTCTGTACCGATATAGTGGAGCGAAAAGTTCGCAACCGCCGCGATCGGAGTCCCATCATCGGTAGCCTCAACGAACATCATCGCCACCTCCGGATCGATTGTACCGGTCGGCTTCACAAGATCTGGGTGTTCGATACCGGGGTTAAAACGGACAGTCCCATCTTTCATGTGCCATCGCCGATTGAAGGTGATGCGTTCCTCATCAACACTGGCGAATCCTATCCGTGCCGGCTTGAGTCGCCACACTGCGAGTTCAACCGCATCGGCGATTTTCAGCGGCACCCATTCGGTATACCCCGGATCCTCATCAACACCGAGTAGATCGGCAATGGCGACGGCGGTATGCGTATGCGTCGCATTCACCATAACATGCGCTGCTGGAATATCGCATCTATCGGCGATACGTGCTTTGGCAGCATCCGCGACTTTCTCTGGTATAGCGATGAGATCGCAGGTAACGATTGCAATACGGGTTGTGCCGTTATCAATGACGACTGCTTTGGCAAAAAGTTCGTCATCAACATTTTCAGCGTATCTCGGTCGGAAACCGCCCGGTATTCTTGTGCCAAGGGGTGGCGTGATATTCGCGCTCGCGCTTCCTGCTTTAAGAGTTATCGACATTATTCAGCCTCCTTAATCCGAACTTCGTGAAGAATTGAGATTCACCTCACAGATAAGATCACCCTGTAAGCGGAATGGGATATGTACCCCTGTCTGCGTGAGATAAAGTGCCTCCGGGGTCATGGTATCTACAGTGCCTCGCAAAACGACGGACGAACCGATCGAGCGTTCCGCAATGACATCCGCCAACTTCTCCCGGAGTTTGGTGAGCTGATCCTCCAATGGAAAGACGAGTTTCTCTTCAACCGTTGCTCGGAGGTCGGGAAAAAACCCTTTTCCTACGGTTTGTGCAATATCCAAGAGTAGACTTTGTGTCGTTAGTGTATAGTCAAATTCAGCAACAGAAACAGACATCGTTGTCGCGTTATATACAGGCGTCCCGAGCAGATAGAGTTGCCCCTCCGCACCGAATGAGGGCATACTGAATTCAATTCCCGCGGCGAGCTGGGTACCACTACCGTAGAGCGTTAAATTTTTTACGAGTGTATCAATTCCCTTGAGTTTGCGCAGTTTTTCAACTCGGGGCTTCGCAAAACTTTCAATCCCGGCGTAGGTTATCTCAATCGGTGCCATGATGTGGTAGCCGGATTCAAGGTGATCCACGAAGTGGATATCTGGCAAGTCGGTGATTGTATGCTCGGAAGAATCCGTTAATACACCTCCCATATTCGCTTGAATATAGGCTTCTATACCGAAGCTAAACGAGAGCGTTTTCCCATCACTCGACAACCGTTGCGCGAAGATTTTTAGAGGCTCTATGGTAAGCGCGATGGGCCGCTTCCGATTGAAGGTTATCGGTTCGTGGAGTCTTGCCCATAAACCGGCGACGCGTGTCTTTACATCTATGTTGGTGATGTACTTGATGATACGGTCCTCTAATTTGGGGAGGACAGTCTCCCGTACTAATTCGGTAAGAATCCGACGCACCGAAATTGTAATGCCCAAAATCTTAATTTCGGCTTTCTGGATGGAAATATCGGAGGTCGTTTTGGCAGTAATACGCCAATCCGAGTTAAGGGTCGGGGTAAGGGTTAGCGAGGCAGTCGCGGTGCCTTCAATATCTTCACGTTTTTGGATTACCTGTCCCAAGACTTTTTTCGAGACGCGCGCCCACCCATTGAACCGGAACGGAATGTTTACCGATATAGTCCCATCTGCCGCGCCTGTCATCATGAGAGGGTCAAGATCCAGTTTGATCGCGGCTGTAAGTGCGCCGTCTTTTCGTTGGATAGGTTTACTGAGATAGTCTCTGAGTGTGGATTCCGCTAACGTCTTGACATCCTGTATCGGCAGATTTGCCTTCACAGCAATGACTGAGGAGGTCGGAGGCGGCAAGGGAATAGGGGTAACTTCTCGTGGCGGTGCGGGTGCTTCGATGGTGAGATCGGAGTCGCGCGGCATGGGGAAGAACAACATAACGCAGATTAACACAACGCCAACGGAAACCACGCCCACAATGAGTTGTATTCGCATCTGCTTTGTCATCCAATTTTACGGTTTGGAAACCCAAGTCTTTAGACTTGGGAGGAAAAACCGTCCTCGTGTGTGAGGCCAAGGCGTTTTTTGAAAAAAACACTTGACAGTCTAAGTAATTTGTGGTTTAATATATATTACCAGTTGGCAGACATGACAAGCGTAATCGCAAGGTTACGTGTCTGCCCACCCACTTGTCAGGGGTTAAAGACTGGTAGCTGGTAACACTGTGAGAACCTACAAATATCAGATACGCGAGCATCGACACTATAAACGTTTGTGCAACATGCTTGATGAACTTGGCGATGTCCATAACCACTTCCTTGCTCTGGAGAAGCGGTATTACCGTATCTATGGGAAATACGCCGGTCGTTTTCGCCTGCAACCGCATCTGACGAAGTTGCTCCAACGCACCCATAAACACTGGGCATGGATACCTCGCGATACGCTTGATGCGGTGATTATCCGTATCCATATCGGTTATGAACGCTTCTTTGATTGGATCAAAAAAGGCAGACGTGGCAGACGTGTCGGTCCCCCGAAGTTTAAACTGAGGTTCAAGTGTTTCAAACATAAGCGTGAGTTTGTTCAAGTCGGACGCTGGACAACTACAACGAAACCGTGTTCGGATTGTGGCTACAAAAACGAAAATCTTTCACTCTCTGATAGGCAGTGGAGGTGTTCTGAGTGTGGTTTACACCACGATAGGGACGTAAACGCTGCGATAAACATCTTGAGGGCTGCCTTGGGTCCCTCTGTGGAGCAGATGTAAGTCCTTCCTTAGAAGGCGAACTGCTACGAAGCACAAGCCCAACCCTTTAGGTTTGGGTACCTTGACGATCGCAACCTTGGAATACCGCTTGAGATTTTATGTTCTCGGTCAATACGAAACGGATGAATGTCAAAATCGGTCTTACCGTTCTGGACGAGTTCGCTCAGAATACGTCCGACGAGGGCACAAAACTTGAAGCCGTGCCCTGAAAAACCTGCCGCAATCAGCAGATCCGGACAGTGCGGGTGCGCGTCAATGATAAAGTCTTCGTCTGGTGTTTCAGTATAGAGACAGACTTCGGTATGCGTGGTTTTTCCGAGTTCTGGGAGGCGTTCTTGGACGTAAGCATCTATATGGGCACTATAATCTGCGTCAGGCGTGCGTTCGGGTATATCAGGGGAGATGACCTGTCCTCTCCCGTGCCGGGCAATTTTTAACCCACCCCCTTTATCATAAGAACCAAAAGCCGGAACGGCATAGATAAATTCCCCATCAGGGGTCACTTCCGTAAAGACTGGAAACCGGTCTGGTTGGAAACGTTTGCTGTCTGTCGGCTGATAGTAGCAGACCTGTTGTTTTGTAACCGTGAGCGGGAGATTCAGTTCCGCGAGTAGGGTGCCAGCCCATGCCCCTGCTGTCACGATGACTTTCCTACCATGAAATTGACTATTTTCAGTCCGAACAGTCGGGACATCTGTCTGCCAATCCACATTGGTTACCCGGGTCTTTTCCCGGAGTGTCGCCCCGTGTTGCTCTGCCAACCGCAAGTGGGTGGAGACACACTCGGAGGCATGGAGAAAACCCGTGTCCTTCTGATAGAGGATCTCCATATCATCCGTCAATCGGAATTGTGGAAAACGTTCCGCTAACTGTGCCGCATCCCACCACTCGGATTCAACGCCTGCAGCATCTAAACTTTGCCGTGTTGCGCGTCCATACGGGTTTCCCTTCGCGCCGATACCTACACTCCCCGTGATAAACAGCAGCGGTTTCCCCGATACCGCTTCGAGGTCGCGCCATTCGGCGTAGGCGGTTTTCATCAATTCGGTGTAGAAGGGTTTATCGTAGAAGAATCGGATAATCCGGGTTTCACCGTGCGAACTGCCGAACGTGTGTCCACGCTGAAATTGTTCTAAGACAAGCACTTCTGCACCAGATTTAGCGAGATGGTATGCGGTCGCGCTCCCCATACCACCAGCACCGATAACGATTGCATCATAGATATGATCGTTCATTTTTTTATTGGCTGTCGGAAACTGTCGGCTGTCGGCTTGCCTCACAGTGAGAGTTACAAGAGGGTTTGATTAAACGAAAACCTCTTAACTGATAACCGATAACTGACAACCGAAAACTATTAAAATGGATTCGGGACAGTCGTGAAATTCTGGTACCGGTCTTCGCCGCGCAGCAGAATCGGTTTCCAAGGACGCTTCAGTGAATTCTCCTCAGCCTGCCGCACCGATGGGTCTATGTAGCGAATCGTCAAGCCACACCTTCGACGCGTGGAATGGTTCGGTAGACTCCCGTGGATCATCTGTCCGTGGTGGATGGACATCTCACCGGCTTTTAGCACTAAATCTACGGCGGTCTCCGCCTCCGTCTCAGTGACCGGGACCTCCTGATTGATGCTCAACAAGTTGCCCGCCTGTTGAGACGTCCCGTGTTCCTTAATACCACGCTGATGGCTCCCGGGGATGACCTGCATGCAGCCGTTACCTATATCGCTGTCGTCTATGGCATACCAAGCGGTAATTGCATTCGGCGGTTCAAGCCCCCAATACGTCACGTCTTGATGCCACGCCACGAACTTGTCGCGGGGACCGTACTTGCAGAAGAAGTGGGTCGCTAACAGCATCACATCGGGACCGATAAGTGCCTCAATGACATCCACGATTTTTGGATGCGTCGCGAGCTCCCAGATAAATTGATAGTCGAAATGCCAATCAACGAGACCGATCTCACATTTCTCTTTGCCGACTTCTGCTTCTAACGCATCATAGGCTTGCCGATGGCGCGTTGCTTCAACTTCATCGGAAACATGGATACCGGTCAAGAATCCGTCTTCTCGGTAATTTTTAGCGAGTTGTGCATTCGTCGTTTCCATTTTTTAATCATTCCTTGCGGTTCGGTCAGGAGAGTTAGGAAAGTTCCGGAAGTTTGCACTGGCGGAACCATTGTGAACCTTCCGGCGGCGATTCTTCTGGATCTTTCATCGTTTCAAACGTTTTCAAAGCCGGTGATACAGTTTCTGCCCATATCTGTTCGACGTGCTCAAAAGTTACAGGCTGGCGTTCAGGAATCTCCTGTTGTTCGTAAGCCGTCAGCAATTCCTGCATCTTTCTTCCGAGCCATTCGACTTCATCAGCCACCATACGTTCACCAATACGTCGGTCTGACTCAAAAGCATTCGATCCCATCGCAAAATGCGGTCCCTGTGCGTCTGGTGCAGGCATCCGCGACATATCAACACAGTCCGGCTCCAACGCCCATAGCAGTGAGGTCTCAACTCTACCGGCATGATCTCCTCCGTTCCCCTGCTGATCGAACCCCGGCGTGTTTGCCTCGAAATCGGGAAGCCCGTAGAGGCGCATCGCGAAGTGCGGTTGAATTAGGGATAGGAGGGTCTTGAGGTCCTGCCAATTCGGTCCGTAGTGTCCCGTGAGAAAGATCGCGGCGTGGAATCCAAGGGCATCGGCGGCGCGGACATGATAGCAGACGTTTTTGAAGTGTTGCCACGCCGGCATCGCAGTGAGCCAACTGCGAACTTCCCCAACATTCCGATATGCCCAGTTCGCATACATGCCGTGTTCATGGATATGCCAATAATCGGGAGGCGCGACGATACCGCCGTGGGTTTGCGCTGCACGACAAGCGATTGCATGTGCTTTGAGTGCATCCAGCCCTACAGTATTCTGCGGACCGTGCGGTTCACAGAGTCCATAAGTGAAATAGACAGCAGGACAGTCGTTGAACGCAGCTTCTAATTGATCCGGGAACATCCGTTCCCAACGTACCTCTTTTGGCATTCGTATTTCCTCTTAAATGGTCATCGGTTATCGGGACTTGGTTGCAAGGATGGAAGGGAGGAAGGTTGGTCCCCATTTTTCCAGTCCTCCTATCTTCCATTCCGGTCTCTTTCTGACAACCGATAACTGACAACTAATATCCCATATTGAGCGTTTGGCAGATTTTCTTGGCACCTGTAAGACGGGGTTGTAATTCAAATGCCATTTTCAAAACCGTCCGTGCCTCCGGGAACCGCTCAATTTCAACGTAGAACTCCGCAATTTTTTTATACATCCATGCAGTCTCGCGTTTCGAGAGTTTCAATTCACGGATTTTTGTTAACGGAATTGGGTGCGTTTGGTCGTAACCCTCGACACTGAAATGGTAGAGGTAAATGAACTTGAGGCGATCTTTGACTTCTCGGATAAAGTGTCTGAAGCAGGGACGCTTTGCTTCGGCAGACAACAGAGATTCATAAATTAGCATTGCCTGCTCAATCTTTCGGTACCGATCAAGAACGGAAGACGGGTCGCCATTGGAAAACCCGAGTTTCTGATATGCTTCGGCGACAAGAAATTCACAATCCCGACTCTCTTCGTAACTAAGGAAGTCGTCAATGCGCAACTCCTTCCCAATCTTCTGAGAGTGGTGCTGCAGCTGCTCATACATGGAAACCCCGGTTTCATAATTGTGATGGAGCAACGCTTGCAACAGCAATTCCAACTTGGCGTAGGTCTGGTTGAGTCTATTCAGCCTGTCAAGATAGACTTCATGGGACCTCTGCTGCCGTTCGATCGTCCGTAGCGTCCGATCATAGTCAGATTTCCGTTTTTTGTCTTGGAGCGTGTTATAAGCACTACAGACTTCGCGGAACATCTTCTCCGCAAAAGCGGTCCGCTCCGGATTTTTATCGGGATGGTAACGTTTTGCGAGGTTCCGATAGGCTCTCTTTATTTCCTGAGCGGTGGCATCCCGCCCGACTTCTAAGATTTGATAGTAATCTGGAATCTGCATTATGGATACGACATTTTTGATAGATACAGTATTATAATTCCATAGATTCCAGAATTTGTCAAGCGGAAATTGAGGGATTTAGAGTTATGTACGGTACAGCTTATAATTACCCACACGGTGTGAAGGGACGAGGTAGAGCCACCTCACCAACGAAAGCTGCTTCTGCTCCGTAGCGATCGGGAGATGGTTCTACAATACCTCGCGTAAGAAACGGGCAGTATGGGATTCCTGTACCGACGCTACCTCTTCTGGTGTACCCATCGCAACGACTTCGCCGCCATCTTTACTACCTTCAGGTCCCAAGTCGATGATCCAGTCTGCAGATTTGATAACGTCGATATTATGCTCGACAGCGATAATCGTGTTGCCCGCATCGACGAGTCGGTTCAGCACTTTGAGAAGTTTCTGGATATCGTCGAAATGGAGCCCTGTCGTCGGCTCGTCCATGATATAGAGCGTTGAACCCGTTTGACGACGCGCTAATTCCTTCGCAAGTTTGACACGCTGTGCCTCACCGCCGGAGAGCGTCGTCGCGGGCTGACCTAATTCAATGTACCCCAAACCGACATCTGCTAACATCTGGAGGGTCCGACAGATGCGTGGATGTTCGCTGAAGAATACGAGTGCCTCATCTACCGTCATATTTAAGACCTCAGCGATATTTTTGTCGTTGTAACGGATTTCAAGGGTCTCCAAACTATAGCCGGTGCTATTACACGTCTCACACGGCATCCATACATCAGGGAGGAAATGCATCTCAACGCGATTGAAACGATGCCCCTCACAGACATGACACTGTCCCGAGGCAAGGTTGAAACTGAACCTGCCCATACTATACCCACGCATTTTGGCATCGTGTTGCTCAGCGAAAAGTTCACGGATTTTCGTGAAGAGGTCTGTATAGGTTGCTGGATTCGAGCGCGGCGTTTCTCCGATCGCCTTCTGGTCTACATTGATGAGACGCTTGATATAACTAACACCGCGGATGCTGTCATACGCCGGTAGCCCGTAATCGTTATATATCGGTTCTCGGTCATTGCCACCGAGAAAGTGAGTATAGCGACGATCTTCGGCATTGTTCGTTTTGATAGAACTACGACTTTCAAGGGCAGGTTTTAGGGTACCTTCAACGAGCGAACTCTTTCCACACCCTGAAACCCCAGTTACACAAGTGAGCGTTCCGAGTGGAATCTTGACATCAATGTCTTTGAGATTATTCGTTTTTGCCCCGAATATTGCCAACTGTTTGCCTATGCCTTCACGCCGAGTTTCCGGAACAGGAATCTCCACCTCATTGGAAAGATAGGCTTGCGTCACTGATTGCTGATCGCTGACCGCTGATCCCTGAAAGGTATCCGGTGTGCCGATAGCGACAATCTCACCCCCGCCTTTGCCGGCTTGGGGACCGAAATCAATCACATGATCGGCGGCTAATATCGTATCGCGGTCGTGTTCAACAACGAGGACACTGTTGCCGATATCACGGAGTTCCTTGAGTGCAGCAATCAGGCGTTCCTGGTCACGGGGATGTAAACCGATGCTCGGTTCGTCAAGAATATAGGTTACGCCAGTGAGACCGCTACCGAGTTGGCTTGCGAGTTGGATTCTACGCATTTCACCACCGGAAAGCGTCGGCGCCCCGCGGTCTAACGCCAGATAGCCGAGACCAATATCTTCCAAGAACTGGAGTCGCGTCCGAATTTGGTGTAGGACTTCAGCTTCAAATTCAGGTGAAGTATGAATGTGAAGTGCCGGATGTGTCGCTCTTGAGGTTGACACTCCTTTCGTGCCCGGGAGATCACTCTCACCGTTTTGTGCGTCGTCAGCGACTTGGACTTCAATCTGTTTCAGACGTGTGTTGAAGAATTCAACAATCTCGGTAATCGACAATGCCATCAATTCAGAGACGGTTATATTCTCGAATCTGACGCAACTCGGAAAGGGTTTCAATCGTGTACCGTGGCATTGGTTGCAAGCATTATAGGGTGGATGCATGCTCCTTCCGCGCCCATCACAGAAATCGCACGCCCCGATTTTGTTGTTAAAAGAGAAGTGGCGCGGCGTCAATTGCCCGAAGTTATTGCCACAAGAACGACACATCGCATGTTCACTAAGGAAATGCCGTCCCGTTGTTTGTCCGCGTTCCCTTTTCTCGATGAGTACGAACCCACCACTTTGAAGGAGTGCTAACTCCACCGCCTCCGTAAAGCGGCTTTTTTCTTCATCCACAAGTTCCACACGGTCGATGACGATAAAAATTTCATGGTGAATACCTCTACTCAGTTTTGGTGTTTCATCAAGTCGGTGAATTTCGCCGTCAATTTGAACGCGCACAAACCCTGCTCGTTGCAATCGCCGAAACACATCGGCATACTCCTCGTTCCCTTTCAAACCGAACGCCGATTCACCCGCATTCACGTCAACAATTTTACCCCTCGACACGCCTTCTTCACCTTCCGGAAGCAGCAAGAAGTTCGTGAGCGGTGCGAGGACATCCACCCGTTGTTCGCGAAGGATCTCAAAAACCTGCTCCGTTATCTCCTCAGCAGTCTGCGGCTGGACTTCCACTTGGCAATCGGGACAGTAGGGTTTGCCCCATCTGGCGTAGAGCGTGCGGAGTCCATCGTGTATCTCCGTAATCGTCGCGACAGTGGACCTTGGGTTCTGCCCAGCATTGGCATGCGAAATAGCAATCGCGGGGGAAAGTCCGTCAATCTTTGAGACCTTCGGCTTTTCCATTTGTCCTATAAACTGACGGGCGTAAGTACTGAGCGTTTCAATATAGCGGCGCTGCCCCTCGGCGTACACCGTATCAAGGGCAAGCGATGTCTTACCGGAACCGCTCACACCGGTCAATGCAGTCATTTTTCGGTGCGGAATATCGATGTCAATATTTTTGAGATTATTTTCCGTAGCGCCCCGCACAGCAATGTATTGGCTCTCGGCTGTCAGCCTTCGGCTCTCAGCATTTGGATGGAAGGGTGGAAGGGTGAAAGCCCCCTCTTTCCGTTCTTCCATCCTTCCAATCTCTTGCTGACTGCTGATCACTGACTGCTGACCGCTATTCTGCCAGATATCAAAATCACCCCGGAGTGCCCGCCCGGTATAAGACTCAGGCATCCCTGCGATCTGTTCAGGGGTCCCTACAGCAACGATAGTGCCACCCTCAACGCCGCCTTCGGGTCCTAAATCAATGAGATAATCTGCGGAGTTGACGACTTCCAGATTATGCTCAACAACGACAACCGTATTACCGTCGTCTACGAGTCGATGCAGTATCGTCAACAGTTTATTTACATCATCAAAGTGCAAGCCGGTTGTGGGTTCATCAAGGATATAGAGCGTTTTACCCGTACCGCGTTTGGAGAGTTCCCGCGAGAGTTTGATACGTTGCGCTTCACCACCTGAAAGCGTGGGAGCGGGTTGGCCGAGTTTAATATAATCCAACCCCACATCGTGGAGCAGTTTCAACCCTCTTGCGACCTTCGGAATATCGGCGAAATGTTCAAGGGCAGTATCAATATCCATTTCAAGGACTTCAGAGATGTTTTTCCCCTTGTATTTAATGGTAAGCGTCTCGCTGTTGAAGCGTTTACCTTCGCACACCTCACACTCCACCCAAACATCAGAGAGCAGTCCCATATCAACTTTTTTCGCCCCGTTCCCGTTACACGCTTCACATCTGCCGCCAGCGACGTTGAAACTAAACCGTCCGGGTTTATAGCCTCGCAACTTCGCATCAGGCAACCCCGCATAGAGTGCGCGAATATTGTCAAAGACCTTTGTATAGGTTGCTGCGTTAGAACGCGGCGTGCGTCCGATAGGTGCCATGTCGATGTTGATAATTTTGTCAATGACCTCAGAGACTGGAACGTTTTTCCCTTCGATGACACCCTGAATATCGTCGTAATCCCCGGGCACAGTCTTTGCCTTCATGAGGTCGCGGGCGAGGGCACTGTAGAGAATATCGTGAATTAAGGAACTCTTTCCTGACCCACTCACACCTGTTACACAACAGAGCGTACCCAGCGGTATTTTAGGGCTGATCCCTTGGAGATTGTTTTGACGTGCGTTACAGATTTGTACCCACCTATCCCCTATCGAACGGCGGGATTCCGGCTGCACGATCACCTTATCGCCTCGGAGATATTGCGCCGTGAGTGTATTGCTCTCCTCCATGAACTGTGCTGGCGTGCCGATATCCGTTATCTGTCCACCCTTAATACCTGCGCCTGGACCGAAATCAACAATCAGGTCAGCCAGCAACATCGTCGCCTCATCGTGTTCAACGACGATAACAGTGTTGCCCTGATCTCGCAAGTTTAAGAGGGTCATAAGCAAACCGGCGTGGTCGCGGGCGTGTAAACCGATACTCGGTTCATCAAGAACGTAGGTGACATCCCGTAACCCCGCGCCCACCTGACTCGCAAGGCGAATACGCTGTGCTTCGCCGCCAGAGAGCGTCGGCGCAGGACGTGCGAGCGTCAAGTATCCCAAACCTACATCCATAAGAAATCCGAGCCGTCCTCGAATCTCTTTTAAGAGTTCCGAGGCGATGAACGTCTCCCGCTCTGGAAGTTCCAACTCACCGAAGAATTGGGCTGCGTCCTGAATGGACATTTCAAGGACATCCGTTATGGAGGTATCGCCTATCGTCACGGCTTTTACCCACGGGTTCAGTCGAGTACCATCACAGGTCCTGCAGGACATTTTGACGAAATAGTCGGGATAGGTGTCCTCATCCGTTTCATCGTCATCTTCAAAGCGGTACCGCTGTTCTTCAGTTGGAATAACTCCGTGAAAATGGACCCGATACTGCCGTTTTTGATTTCGCCCTCTGTGTCTACCTGTACTGGGGGGAGTAATCGTAAGAATATCATCACCAGTGCCGTAGAGAATGGCATGTTGTTGTTCCGATGTGAGGTATTTCCAAGGGGTTTTAATATCAAATCCGAGGTGTTTTGCGAGCGCTTCAGCGATTACTTTTTCCTTGACGGTATTTCGTGTATTCAGAGGTCCCCACAGATTTATGGCACCTTGCATGATGGAAAGGGTATCATCCGGAACGATCAACTTTGGCAAGATTCCCATTTCTACGCCTAAACCCCGACAATTCTCGCACATTCCATCGGGGTTGTTGAAAGAGAAGTGTCGAGGTTCCGGTTTGACGAAACTGATCCGGCAGTGCGCGCAGGTGTAATCTTCGCTAAACAGCAGGTCGTCGTCCTCGGACGCAAACGGAGATACCTCGCCCTCAATGGGAATCACGTGAACAAGGAGACTTCCGTCCCCACGCATGAGAGCAGTCTCCACGGCTTGGGCGACGCGAGCTTCAATGCCGTCTTTGATAACAATCCGGTCAATGACGACATCGATGTCATGACGTTGATTGGGATTCAAGGTGAGACCCGGTCGGAGCTCGTAAATCTCACCGTCGATTCGCAACCTCGCGAAACCCGCTTTGCGCAAATCTTCAAGTTCTCTTTCGTGTGCGCCGCGGGACCCCCTGAGAATGGGGGCTAAAATGATAAGTCTGGTGCGTTCTGGATAGTCAATCAAAGCTTGGACGATATCCGCGGGAGTCTGTGAACCGACTTCACGTCCGCATTCGGGACAGTGGAATTGTCCTACGCGGGCATAAAGCACACGGAGATAGTCGTAGACCTCGGTCACAGTTGCCACCGTGGAACGCGGGTTATGTCCCGTTGAACCCTGATCAATGGCGATAGATGGCGATAGCCCAACAATCTCGTCTACATCCGGTTTGCCGAGCTGCCCTAAAAATTGCCGAGCATACGCCGACAAAGACTCGATATATCGTCGTTGCCCTTCGGCGTAAACGGTATCAATTGCCATCGAAGACTTACCCGAACCACTCACACCCGTGAAGACGATGAGTTTGTCTTTCGGAAGTTGGACATCAATATTTCTTAGATTGTGCTCGCGCGCACCCTGCACGAGAATCGATTCTTCCATCATTGTATGATTTCCTACGGCGTCGCTATTACGGGTCAAGGGTTCATGAAGAAATAAGCCCAGTTGGACAAAGTCCTCTTTAACTGATAACGATTACATATCTGAAAAACCGCCCAACTCTTTGAGTTTGCGCGGATCTTTGCGCCAATTGGCTTTAACTGTCACGTAGAGTTCTAAAAAGACGCGGGTGTCTAAGAATTTCTCAATATCAATGCGTGCAAGTTCGCCGACCCGTTTAATCAACTTGCCGCCCTTACCGATGATAATTTGCTTTTGTGTCTGGCGTTCTGCATAAACGATGGCTCGGATATAGATGATTTCATCTGACGTCTGCGTCCGGCGTTTTTCAAATTCTTCAACAACGACAGCAGAGGCGTAAGGGATTTCACGTTGGGTCATGAGCATAATCTTTTCACGAACGGTCTCAGCGATGAAGAAGCGTTCAGGAAGGTCGCTAAGTTGGTCTTCTGGAAAATAGCGGGGTCCCAGCGGTAGGTAAGCTTCAATCTGCTCAAGAAGGAGCGGCACACCATCGGAAGTTAATGCGGAGATAGGTATCATGTGTGTGAACGCAAACTTCTGGCTGTAGTCCTCAAAAATAGGGAGTAAGGTTGGCTTTGCAACGAGATCTACCTTATTGAGAACCAAAATAACTGTGGATTCGGCACGCTTGAGACGTTTTAGGACCCTCTCTTCAATCTTAGGGTCTGGGCGCGTTACATCAATCACAAAAAGGACGACATCGGCGTCTCCCAGAGCCCCATACGCGGTTTTGACCATCTCGCTTTGTAAGCGGTACTTGGGATTCATCAGCCCGGGTGTATCGACAAAAATAATTTGATGGGTGTCGGTGGTGACAATCCCGCGAATCTGATTCCGAGTCGTTTGTGGTTTCGGGGTGACGATAGCGAGTTTCTGCCCTAAAATGGTATTGAGCAGGGTGGATTTACCGACGTTAGGTGCGCCGATAATGCTAACGTACCCGGATTTGAAGCTTTGATTTTCGTCCATAATTCTCAAAGATAAATGGATATTGCGTTATATCTGGGTCGCGGAAGGTGCTGATATAGGGTCTTAACGCACATAAGCAAAACCCCATCTTTTACACTCATAAACTTAATATATATTATACCAAATCGGGTAACCAAAATCAAGGAAAAGTTTTAGGAATTTAAAGAGGCGTTCTGCTCTTCAATTTGATGCAATGCCTCGCTAATGTAGCGACGAATCCATTCGCTGTCGGTAGTTTCTGCCAATGCGTTGAGCGCGGAAATGGCTTGTGGATTACCGATCCTGCCTAAAGCGACGACAGCGGCGGAACAGACGGCTCTGTCGGTGTCCCAGATGCTGCTCATGAGTGCCTTTATGATCTGGACAGGTGGGTTTGAAACCCTCTCTTCGTCGAGTCCTAATTCGCCAAGCGCAACAACAGTGGCGCATCGCATGTCAACTTCTTCGTCTTGTAAAAACGGGATGAGAACCGCAACCGCGCGTTCATCACGAATTTTCCCGAGGGAGGAAATAGCGAAACGACGAACGGTCGAATTGCTATCACTTAAGGCGTTGATGAGCGGCGCGACGGCATGAACATCGCCGACACCTCCTAATCCTTCAGCGGCATAAGCCCGCATTTCGGAGGATTCCGATTGTAGTTTTCGGAGCAATACGTGCGTTGGAATATACCGCCAATTCCTGACAGGACCGTCTCGATGTGAGAGCAACTTGATGAATTTTCGGACTTTTTGCTGCAGGGACAAATTTGAAGCAGCGTCTACAGTTTCGCGCGTCATAGTGCCACCTCGCTCACTTTGGCAACTTAAAATTCGCCAAAGAATTCGTTTCGCGATACCAAATTAAGACTTAATCAGTCTCTCATATTCGTCGTGTCTACCGATCCAAACCCAAGTAAAGTCGCTCCCATCTTTAAGCGCGGAGTGCTCTATGATCTTGTCCTACGCGCGCTGACCAATAGTTCCCAACTTTTTTAAAGTGGAGGGACAAGTGCCGCGGGTTTTCTAAGAGCAGACGAAAATTCTCTCTTGCAACCCTTTGAACGGGTTCTGGGAGATGCTCAAAATATCTCCAAAAACGCGGCGTCGTTCTGTGCACCTAAAGATCCTCAAGCTTCTTAAGTGTCCCTTTTTCCTTCGCCTCACGAGCTTCCGCAATTAAAAAATCCAGCTTGCCTGCGTTTGAATCCTCTTCAATCTGCCGATCGCATTCGTCCCACTCTAACTCGTTGAACCATTGTCCCAATTGTTGGTAGTCGGTTTTAGAAAGAGCCAGAATATCTTCTTGGATTTTTGCAATGTTTGGCACCGTGTTTTCTCCTTTGTCAGGGTGTCACCTTACAGATACGAAGTAAAGGCTGAGCAAGATAATTATACCATAGAGTGGGTCGAAGGCGCAATTTTTTTAACCACGCTTGCGTCGGACATGCCGTCAAAAACCGCGATAGTGGCACGTCAGATAGATTCAGACCAAATTAGAGATTGATACCCAATTCACTCGCAATAGTGTAGACATCTTTGTCACCACGACCCGAAAGGCAAACAGCGATGATCTTGTCTTTACCGAGTTTAGGTGCCAACTCACGCAGATAGGCGATGGCATGTGCGGATTCCAATGCGGGAATAATGCCCTCTGTCTCCGATAACAATCGGAATCCCTCTACAGCCTCTGCATCCGTAACCGGCACGTATTCCGCTCTACCCGTTTCACGATAATAACTGTGTTCCGGCCCGACACCGGGATAATCTAATCCCGCAGAGATCGAGTGTGCGGGGGTTATCTGACCGTCATCTTCCTGCAACAGGTAGCACTTCGCACCGTGAAAGACACCGACGCTGCCAGCCGTGAGAGGCGCAGCATGTCGTCCGCTTCGGATGCTCTCGCCTGCGGCTTCCACACCGATAAGTCGGACGGATTCATCGGCATAGAAGGGATAGAACATACCGAGTGAATTGCTCCCACCCCCGACACAGGCGACGACACACTCTGGGAGTGTACCTTCTTGCGCTAAAATCTGTGATCTCGCTTCGTCACCAATGACGGATTGGAAGTCTCGGACGATCATCGGATAAGGGTGCGCGCCGACAACTGAACCGAGAAGTAGATAAGTGGTTCGGACGTTTGTGACCCAATCGCGGAAGCAGGCGTTGATCGCATCCTTGAGGGTCCGCGACCCGGAGTTAACCGGCACGACCTTTGTCCCCATCAGTTGCATACGGAAAACGTTGAGTGCCTGCCGTTCTATGTCTTCCTCACCCATATATACCTCGCAGTCCATACCGAACTTCGCGGCGACAGTGGCTGTTGCGACACCGTGTTGTCCCGCCCCGGTTTCAGCGATGATGCGTTTTTTGCCCATCCAGCGTGCGAGGAGGATTTGACCGATTGCGCTGTTAATTTTGTGCGCACCTGTATGGTTGAGGTCTTCCCGTTTGAGATATATTTTCGCGCCGCCGAGCGTTTCTGTCAAATGTTCGGCATAATACAGTGGATTTGGCCTCCCCACATATTCACGGAGGTAGTACCGAAACTCCTGTTGGAAGTCGTGATTGTCTTTCAACTTTATGTATGCTTCTTCCAGTTCCAAAAGGGCGGGCATGAGCGTTTCGGGGACGTATCTGCCTCCGAATTGCCCGAAATGCCCTGTTGCGTCAGGGAGTTGTTGCATTTTTTTATTTATTCCTTTTAAAATTTGCACGGAGATTCGACTGTTCCAGAACCGATAGGTTCACAACGGACTCTGGCAGTTTTCCGGTTAGGACCTCCACGACACATGTGGCGGCAGCAATTTCCAAGTCAAGAATCGATTCCTCCGACATAAAAGCGGCGTGCGGTGTAGCGACAACGTTGTCGAAGGTCAGTAGTTCTTCGCCCTGTTCAGGAGGTTCGGTTTCCAATACGTCCAACCCTGCTCCGGCGATCTCAACGTTCCGAAGTGCGACAGTGAGTGCGGCGGTGTCTACGATACCCCCACGCGCCGTGTTAATCAGATAAGCCGTCGGTTTCATCGCCCGAAATTCCGCTTCGCCAAACATGCCTTGCGTTTCCGGTGTCAGTGGCGCATGGATAGTGATAAAATCAGACGCTGCGAGGAGTTCTGAAAATGAGACCTTTTCGGCACCATATTGCTGAATCAATTCAGGATCAGTGCGTGGCGAACAGACGTTGATTGTAAACCCAAACGCCTTCGCTTTCGGCACAATTGACCGCGCAATCCGTCCGAATCCGATGACCCCGAGCGTTTTCCCTTGAATTCTGCGCATCGCTGGTCCGATGTTCTGCTCCCATGTACCCCCTTTGACTGCCCGATCAAAGCGCGAGATTTTTCTCGCACACGCCAGCAGCAACCCCATCGCGTGGTCGGAGACCTCATCAATACAATACGCCGGGACATTGGTGACAACGATACCGTGTTCCGTAGCAACTTCCACATCGATGTTGTCTAATCCGATACCGCAACGCCCAATAATCTGACAATTTTCAGCAGCGGCAATGACGGGCGCACGTACCGGTTTCCAGCAGGTAAGGATGCCGTCCATAGTTGGCGCAAGCGTTAGGAGTTCTGCTTCATCGCCAGTCTCTGCAGCGATGAGTTCTGCCCCGATTTCAGCGAGCACCCGTCGTTCGGGTTCTATAGAGGGCCAGGCGTAATCGGTGATGAGGACTTTCCAGTTGTTTTGCATATTTTCCTTTCAGATACGCCAGCGCACTGACTATGGTGATTCGGACTGTGACCTATCCCGCCCTCTGAAAGCTTCATTCTCTGACCTTAACTGCTTGAGTTCTCCCAAAACTTCGCTATGGACTGCGTAAAGTTCTTCAACCGAGGTCTGCAGGCGTTCTTGCCCGCGTTGTCTAAACGCTATGATCAGTTGTGGAATACCAAGCGCAGCTATAACTAACGCAAACAGCCATCCTAACACCGTAAAAGCAAAGTTGATCCGCTTGTCTACTTCGTCAATACGGTTGTTAATCTGTGCAAACTGTGAATTGATTTGAGCAAATTGTGAGTTAACTTCTGATATTTTTGCATCCGCGTACATCTTCATCCGTTCTTCGGAGGCTTGTATTGCAGCAGTCATTTCGGCTCGAAGCCGTTGTTCCGATTCAGCGATTTCCGTACGTAGCCGTTGTTCCGAACTGACTACCTCGACTTTAACGATTTCTCGGATGCGCTGCAGATCTGAGTCGCTGAGTTCTGAGAAAGCGGGTGTAACGAAAAATAGCAACATTCCTAAGCAGATTACGTTTCTCATAAGAGATCTTTCCTTAGACTCGTATCTATAAGAAGACCTTGCCGGGGTTCATTAAGTTTAGCGGATCCAAAGCATTTTTGATAGCACGCATTAAATCGATTGCGGATCCGTGTTCCTTTTCTAATGCCTTTCGTTTGCCGATACCAACACCGTGTTCGCCGGTGCAGGTGCCTCCCATCTCCAAGGCAACATCTACAATCTGATGGCTGAGTTTTTGTGCCTCTGCCAATTCATCGGCGTTATCCGCCTCAAGCGGAAAGACGACATGGAAATTCCCGTCTCCAACGTGTCCGAGGAGCGACGGGTCCAGATCTGATTTAGCGAGAAGTGCTTTCGTTTTAGCGATGCACTCGGCGAGTTCAGATATCGGGACGCAGACATCAGTGACGTAGCCGACGGAACCCGGACGGCGGTTCAAAGCGGCATAGTAGCTATCGTATCGGGCTTGCCAGAGACGTTTGCGTTCATTTTCGTCCGTTGCCCACCGGAAATCGCCACTCCCGTGTGCTGCTGCGATCGTCCCCGCAATCTCCGAACTCTCTGCAACGGTGTGCGCCGAGCCGTGGAACTCAAAGAAGAGTGTCGGTGCAACTTCGTACGCCAACCCAGCGTATGTGTTGACGGCATCCATCTGGCGTTCATCTAACAGCTCAATACGAGCAATACTCACCCCTCTACCTATGAGTCCAATAACGGTGTCTACCGCTGCGGCTATGGTTGGAAAGGCACAGACAGCAGAGGCAACCGCTTCCGGTAACCGTGTTAATTTAAGCGTGACTTCAGTAATAATCCCCAATGTGCCTTCAGAACCGATGAAAAGACGTGTGAGATCGTAACCTGCGGCAGACTTTCGAGCCCTGCTCCCCGTCTGGACGATGGATCCATCCGCAGTAACAACAGTCAAACCGAGGACGTTATCGAGCATTGTGCCATATCGGACAGCACTTGTCCCAGAGGCACGCGTCGCTGCCATCCCGCCCAATGAGGCATCCGCACCCGGATCAACGGAGAAATGGAGTTGTGTCTCGATCTCTGCGAGATGTGTGTTCAATTGCAACCGTGTTACACCCGCTTGGACAGTCGCATCCCTATCGTCTTGACTGACGCGAAGGATACGGTTCATTTCGTTCAGAGCAATACAGAGCGCGCCTTCAGTTGTGACAACAGCCCCTTCAACACCCGTACCGGTCCCGTAAGGGACAATCGGCATTTTATATTTCGCACAGATTTTAACAATTTCGGCGACTTCAGCGTTAGTTTTCGGGAAGGCGACGGCATCCGGGAGCGTGCCTCGGTGATAGGAGGCATCGCGTGCGTGCGCATCCCGGACGGCACTATCCCTACTGAAGCGTGCTCCGAGCAGATTCTGGAGTTCCTTATGAGAATGCTTTAAGTCGTGTTGATTCATGCTATCTGCATTTTAGCACAATTTGAGGATGATGGCAAGCGGAAAGTATTGGAAACAGGCGTTTTGCTAATAAAAAACCTTCACAGATCAGACGATCCGATCTTTAAAATAAAACTACACTGGAACAATGCAGTTGGGGCACGAAGCCATTCTCCTTGTAGAGAAACCAGGCGAGATATCGTCTTCCATACTCGGGTTACGGCAAGGTGTCCCCATCCGGTTCTTGGAAGATTGGAGAGAGATAAGCAGGATCAGCGGGGTCGCGGAAAAGGATATGCCATTCTTCTGCAAATTCCTGTCTCTCAATACCTTCTCTGCGGCGGAGCGCTTGAAAATCAGTTTTTGAGATAATAAAGGAATCCATCTGTACATGTTCACCACGGAAGCGTTCATAAGAGAGAGTCCGTAGTCTTTTGAAAAGAGTGATTTTCTCATTATGCTCGTTGATGGCATCATGCCCCATGCCGTGCGGTTCAATGAAAACGATACGCTGTCTCGCGCCTTCGGTTATCCACAGGATAAAGTCGGGATAAAATCCTTCATTCTGATAGAAGCCAATACCTTTGCCGCGACTCTGGTTGCGTAAGAGGAAAACCTCCCTTTTCGCGAGAAGTTCCTCGTGTTGCTGACGGACGTAACTTCGCAGATCCTCTACAAAGAGTTTCTCACTTTCTTCTAAGGCAGGCGGTGTCGTTCGCCACGAATCATTGGCATTAGTAATCGCGAGGAGCGGTTGATAGAGATGCCGATCATTATAGGCGTTGGGTAGATCGGTTACATTAGGTCCGTATATTTCACCACTCTCTATTAGATTTTGGATTTGGGGCTCAAGTTCATATGCTTCGTCTCGGGGTATATAGATACTCCAATTTGTGAAGTTATCATCGTCTTCCTTTAAGGTGTCCAATCTTACCCTGTTGCCACTCCACTGTTTCTGAATAATACGGTAGAATTTCGCGATATACTTGCGGAGCAGTGTAATTACTAATTCTTCTAAGCGAGTGACCTCTTCCAGCGATGTTGGCTTGACTTCTGATTCCGCCATGACGGTAAGGCCGTACAGCTCTTGGTCTGGATCCATGATTGTTTGAAGACTTTGGATATCAAAGATGAGATTGTGAAACCGCTTCGCCTGCTTGTATTCAAGTAACTCTAAATATACCTTTTGCCAATCTAATAGTTCCAAGATTTCTTTTCCAATCCTGCGCGCCAAGGTTGCTGTTGACTGACTTCCATGGATGCCTTGTTGTGAACTACTCCCGATAACCTCAACGATTTGTGTCGTGTGGGTGATATAGGCGGCAATATTAACAGTGAGTGGGACACACTGTCCTTTAGCAGCCTCATCGTAAGGATCAACTTCTGGAACAAAAAGGCGACGCTCGAGGAAACTTTCATTAGAGATAATAGGAATCTCCATCTGGATAGGTTCATCGAGTTCTATACCTTCGCGCATGAGATAATCTCGGAATTGTGCCATAAAGTTGGCACGAACAGCAAAGATATTCAAAGTTTCTAAGAGAGATATATTGGATGGATGCTCGCCATCAAGGGCAGCACTGCGTTTGAGGCTCATATCTTTTCCACGAAGGCGGACCCCCCTACCAAACAATTGGATAATCTGGGAACCTTCCTGTCTACCGATATTGAGGAGTCCCATCGCAGTGACGCGCCAGCTGTCCCAGCCTTCAATGAACTTTTTTGCTCCAATGAGAATATTGATTGAACTATCGGGTTTGTTGATGTCATTGAAAAGGCTTTCCGTGAGGACATCTTCGGAATCCATTTCAATGCCTACGTCATCACTACGAACGAGTTTTTTGAAAGCAGCAGTATCCCCAATGTAGATGAGCCCAAATCCCTCCCTCCCTTGTGTCGTTCTCAATGCGATTTCACCTTGCGCGTTTCGGATGTCTTGCAGGTGCAATGCCCCGCTTGTGTCAGTATGAAATACCTCGTTAAGAATGTCAGTGTAAATTTGCTCTGGTGTTTCGTCAAATCCATTGAGATAGCCGAGTCGGTTTTGAAAGACATCATCGCCGTTGTCATCAGATAAACCAGAATTGCTGCTAAGTATCTTTTCAATAGCATCAATTGCACAATTTCCTTCATTCTTCAGAAATTTGTGCAGAAAACGAATGACATTAAGAACATCAGAACGGGCGCGGCGGTTTTCGGTATAGACAGCGTTAACCTTACTACCGACGAATGCCCATAAGGGTGAGTCTAACCCGTAGGTACGCACTGCTTCTGTGTGCTGTTTGAAATAGCGTCGTTGTTCGTAGAAACTAAGGAGATTTCCCAAAAGCAGTATTTCGGTTTGGGTCTCTTCATCATACTTGACATTGAGGATGCGGAAATTCTTTCCGTATCCGTCGTCGTAGAAATATCGGTATGAGTAGTCAAAGACAATGGCCTTGCCGTATTCCTCAACGAGGTCCGCATTTTTGGCAGCGGCGAGTGCTTGTCCAAAGGTCGCACTATATTCAAAGGTAAAGCCGGTTTCACCGAGTTTCTCACGAATTTTGCGCCAGACTTCGCCGCCACTGCCTTTGTGCCCTTCATCCACAAAAATAAGGTTATTCCCCTCAAATGCTTCAACTTCAACACTTTCGCCTTCACCTATCTTTTCCTCAACCAACTTTGTAATCTCAATGACTTGGACGGCATTTTTCGCATGTCGAGCCTTGTTTCCTTCTCTACTAAACCGTTCACTCCGGATGTCAGAGTATGCCATTTCCCGCATGTGTTGTTCGCTTAAGCCTTCATTGGGTGTGATAAGAACAACGTGGTCCAATTCCTTTTTGCTGTAGTGAAGAAACTGATGGTAATTGATGTGCATGATGAGGGTTTTACCGGCACCTGTTGCCATCCAGAACGCGAGTTTTTCGAGGTCCGCGTCTATGAAGTGTGTATCCATGGGATCGCTGGGGGCTCTCACATCATTACGTCTTTGGACAAAAACGTTGAGTTGGCGCAGAAGTTCCGCGGGTCTATTGAATTTCCAGTCCAAGAAAATTTCGGTGTAGAGGAGTGCAAGGTATTGAAAATAGCGAAGAACAATTGGCTGTGAGCGCGTGTCGTTTATGACGGACAGATGCCGTTTGATGTTAGAATCGTAAACTGGGAGTGCTTCCGCCATCAATGATTTTGGTTGTACACGCGAGACGAGAAATGTGCAGATTGGGGAATGTCCATCTGGATTGAATCCCTCGTCCACATTTTTCAAGTCGTTGAGGAGGTCGCGCGTGGTTTTATACCCAAAGAGGTCATTGAACCACGCGTGGAGGATGAGATGATTGTCGAGTTTTTTGATATGTGTTTTGTTCCCAGGCATATCCTTTGTGCCTTTACTGTCTGGAAGATGCGGCTTTGCTGACTACCTCAACGATTTGCGGGGCGGCATTGCGAAAAACTTCAGGGGCAATTTCTCGGAACGTCTTTTCGAGCTCTTCATCCTTGAATACGTTCTCGAAACTGCTGTCGCTGAACGCCCCTTATCCAGATCTATCGGAACAGCCTTTTTTTGTTCAATCCCGTTAAAGGCATAAAGGACCCGCGCGAATGGAATCCGTCCGTACGCTTTTCCGTAAGGTATTTCTACTCTCAGGAACTCTATTAATTCGCTACCAGATACAAGTTCCTTGAGAGAAACAGTCTGGATTTGGTAAGGTGCCATCTTAATAGGTTGTGTTTGATATTTGGACATAACGGTTTCTCCTAAATATTAACTCGATAAATCAATCGCCATCTCAAAAGTGTAACATTTTTATCTCATACAAACATCAATCGTTTGAAAAGCGGATCTAAGGATTCTGCCCCTGGAACGATGCTGTCTGTGTTGACATATACCTCGTTTGCACCTTCTGTGAGTTCGTGTTCTTGAATGAAACGATAATCTCGCTCCCAATCTTGTTGTTCCCATCCTGCGGTTTCACGCCATATTATGACGATCGGATTTTGCGTTACCTCGCCTTTGTAGACGAGGTAACGTCGATCATCATCATAAAGGCATTGTCGAGTTTTCACCGAAACGCCCAAGAGGTAGTTGAAAGTTTCAGGTAGATCCACAGATTGTGTCTGAGTCTGCATATCTTTGACGATGTTGAGTTGATAGTTGAACGGATTTTGGAGCTTGGATATGTTAAGGAGGCTTGGACTTTCCTTTGTATGACTTTCCAACATATAACTTAATTGGTGTTCGTCAAGGAACAGATTCTTATGTTCGGTTTCGCTAAGTTCGATGTTGTTGAGAGCATCTTCATAAGATTCAATGCGTTGGTATTTGATGATATGGGAAAAACGACTTTCACGGGAGACTGGTTTTGCCTCTTTCCACTTTTCGGCATAGATGGCTTTTTTGACGCGCGGTTTGAGGACAGTGTCGAAATGATGTCCCATCTCAATGAGGATATATTTACGCTTTCCACCATCTTGGCGATTGAGGTTTATGGTTGCGTGGGCGGTGGTACCAGATCCCCCAAAGTAATCAAGCACGATTTCATTCTTACCGACGGAGGAAACGTTGAGACAATCTTCAACAAGGTGAATAGATTTAGGAAACATGAATGCCAGACTATCACCGAGTATATTTGTTAAAAAGATAGTTCCATATTGCGTTGATGAATACTCCGTTTTACCCCACCATGTTTTTGGTAGCATGCCCTCTTCGTTTAGATACCGTTTAACAGCAATTCGAATATTGCCATTGCGATCAGTTTTTGCAATAGTATCCGACAGTTTTTCTTGTAATGTTTCAACGCCATATCCCCACGTCATCTCTTCACCGTCTGATCTGATTGGTAACACTTTTGTTTCACCTTGAAACGGAGATTCCAAGAGATCCCATTGTCGTCTCTCGCTATCCCATTCCATGTGAGGAATCCGAATTCGTTTATCCTTGACAAAGAGCGGATAGAATAAACGAGGACGTGCCGTTCGGAAAGCGTTGGGACCTCCACCACTTCTAAGTCCTTTCCATACAAAGAGGCGACCCTGTTCATCAATTTCAGCATTCTCAAGTTGTTCTTTTGTTCTTTCAAGACGACCAACTTGCGCCGCTCCTGTTGATCTAAAGAACATCGCATATTCATGGGCAGGAGCAAAGCCTGTTGGTCTTTGACGACCTGCTGGATTGGAACAAACTGCGACAATTCCGAGTTCGTTCTCCTTACCAAAGAGATTCTGGAGTAACTGCCGTAGATTAGCGGCTTCTACGTCGTCAATTGCTGCACAAAAGATGCCATTATCTGCCAACAACCCCTGGGAGACTGAAATCCGATCTGCCATCAACGACATCCAAGATGAATCTTTGTAGTTGTTTTTGTAAAGAATTGCTGAAGCATCAGTGTTGTAAGGTGGATCAATGTAGACCGCTTTCAAGGATTCGCGATATTTCTCCAACAGCAGGTTTAATCCTTGAAAGTTTTCACCGTGAATTAGCAAGCCACCTATCTCGTTGTCTATATCGTCAAAATGCGTCAAGAGGCGATCTATGAAATCAGAATCAAAATGACGGGTGTCCAAGACAAGGTTCGGATTTTCCTTGAGGAAGTCAACGGAGAGTGGTTCGGTGTAATCGGCACCGATAAGATCGTTGTTTATTTCGTGAATCGCAAAGAGGTGTTTCCACTCCTCAAGTTGAGCTGTGCTTTGTATGATTTCGGGATAGAATTCTTCTGGAACGCGGTCGAGTGTGAGGCAGTAGTCGGTGGAGAGAATTAACTTCTTTTTCAGCCAGAGGCACTTTTGAAATTCTTCGATATGGGAAAGGAAATCTATAATTTGGGTGGAAATGCAGTGGATGAGTTTCGCGGTTTCAAGCCAATTGTTACTATTTGTTAACAATAAGTTTACTACACCCCCCCCCCTTTTTTAACGTTTGTTAAAATTAAACTTGACAATGGGATAACCTCGTTTTTGATGTAAATATCGAGTTCGCGGCTGAGGAATCCCTTGAGGTCTTTGTGGATGAAGAAGTCTGCGGTGTTGCGGCGGGTGTAGATACGGAGGTGTTTTTTGAGGGTGGTTATACCGTCCATTTGATGATCAAGTGCAGAAAGCGCATTATAGTGGTCAGTCAATTTTCCCATGATTTCGGGTTCAGCAGCTTCAATGATTTGGTCCTGCTGTTTTTGACCCCTGTAGATTTTCTTTTCTTCATCAGTGAGAGGACGGTATTCAAAGGGAATGCATATCTCATTGTTTTCTGGCTTATAGTTTGTCTCAGCAGATAAGGGAATAAAGAAGCGTTTCACGCCTTTGACGTTGTCCTTTTCAACATCTACATCGCGAAGGTCAAAGGTAACAGTAACACCTTGGGATTTGAATCTATAGGTGGAGAAATGTTCACCGCTCTTGACATAGTATTGGTCTCGGTTTGCCCAGTGGAGATAGACCTCTTCACCGTTGTATGGGACAGCGTAGCGTTCGGTTTGGGAATAACGTCTGCGTGGAATGAAGTCTCCGTTATCGTAGTATCGTGAAAAAAAGGTGTAGAGATGGTTATAGACGGCATCTTCACGCTGGTCGCGATTTTGTGGGGAACCGTGTTGTTCTCTCGCTTCAAGGTATTGCTGGATAAGCGGTCTTTCTCTGTATGCCTCATTGATGAGATTGCCATCAGCATCCAACATTTCCTCTCCGAGATTGCTACCCAACTCCCTGACTTGATTCTCAAGTTCTGTAATATGCTCGCGTACAGATTCTGCTTCGGTGTTTGCTTCAAGTGCATTGTTAACGATAGTGGGTAATTCTTCGTCGACGAAGGCTTGGATTTGATTGCGTCGATAGTTGATGATGCGGTAGATACCGAAGTCAAGGTCGGCAGCATCTGCGCGGAAAAGTTGCTGGAGGAGATTTTGTAGTTTTTGTAAGGATTCTTTCATACTTTTCTGATTTCGCTGTCTGAAAATGGTAGTTTTAGATTATACACTAATTTTTGTGAAATGTAAAAACCTGAATACTGCGGATGCATTCAGGTTTCATTGCGGGCGTTTATTTCCATCAGTTTTTCACGTGCCAATATTTCAAAGACCGGCATCACTCTTTCGACGAGTTCAGCGTGTCGTCCGGACAAACGATCATGTGCTGTTTGGAGTGCCTTGTGTTCTCTGGTAAGAGCATCGAGCCCAGCTCGAAGGGTCGCGTTTTCCTCTTTCAAGATTTCGTGTTCTTTCTGGAGCGCATTATACCGCCGATCCGCCGCACTTTGGAAACCGCTAAACTCCTCCTGAAGCGCATTATACCGCCGATCCGCCGCACTTTGGAAACCGCTAAACTCCTCCTGAAGCGTATTATACTGCCGATCCGCCGCACCTTGAAAACTGCTAAACTCGCGTTGAAGGCTTTCATGTTCCACCCGAAGGGCGTTGTATCGTTCGTCCTCGCGCTTTTTGACAAACCAACCCGTAACCAAAGCAACTATGCCGAAACTAAATATCCCTATATCTATGAGACTGATGGTAGCCCAACTGAAATCCATTTCTTTTTCTCCGTCGCCTTATTGTCCTTCTGGCTTCTGTGATTGCAGGATTGCCATCATGTTCGCGTCAGCTCACATTAAGTTTAACATTTTCAGGCAGGACTGTCAAGAAAAATTGTGGACTGCGAATTTTCATGGAATTCGCTAACTTCTAAAGAGATTCAGGTATTTCTCCAAGACAAAGAGACGGTTTCGGGAATGACCTGTAGTCTCCTTCAGTATACCAAGTTCTGTCAAGGATTTTAGGAGCCGATTCGCGCTTGAAAAACTAATGTTTAACTCCTTTTCAACCCACCTCGCGTTAACAATGGGCGTTCCATACATAAGTTGAAGCAATTTTTGTGCTTTTTTCGATCGAGAGCCAAGCGTTAGGATTTTGGTATCATATTCTTGACGAAGTGCAATGATTGCTTTAAAAGTCCTCAGCCCGTGTTGAGCGGTCTCAACGATTCCGATTAAGAAAAATACGATCCACTGTTCCAAGTCATTTGCAGTGCGAACCCGAGTGAGCGAATTGTAGTATGAAACCTTGTTTTTCTCAAAAAAGGTGGATGCATAAAGTGCTGGTTTGCTAAGTAACTGTGCATCAATGAGTTGCAAAACGATTAACAATCTGCCACACCTACCGTTTCCATCAAGGAAAGGGTGGATGGTTTCAAACTGATAATGCGTAATGGCGATTTTGATAAGGAATGGCAGTTGTAGCGATGAGTTGTGCCAAAATTTTTCTAAATCACTTAGGAGGTCTGGAAGTTCTTCCGGTGAGGGAGGAACAAAAAGAGCATTGGCAAGTGATGAACCACCGATCCAATTTTGACTCCTGCGAATTTCACCCGGTGCCTTATGTTTTCCACGAACACCAGACAGTAATATTTTATGGACATCTTTGAGAAGTCGCATTGAAATCGGGATTCTTGGGAGTTCAGCTATTGCGAAATTCATGGCTGCAATATAATTTTGGACATCTTGCCAATCATCCTGTCTGACTGGAGGAATCTCCGATTGTGGCAGAACAATCTCACTAATCTCAGTTTTTGTGCCCTCAATCAGATTAGAGTCTATCGCTTCTTTTGCAACGCTCATTGGAATCGCAAAATCGACATCTGGTACAATTTCCGCATAAGCGTTGAGTGCTCCCAAGAGATTTGCAGCTTGTTCGACCAACTGATCTATTTGACGATTTTCCCAAGTAAACGGACAGTTTATGGAGGATGGGTTAAAACTTTTGTATTCTCGTTGCTGTCGGTATGCGCCCGCTATAAAATTTTTCATATTGCCGTTTTCGCCTCTTTTTGAAAACAGTAAATTCGCATTGTCATTTTTCCCCGTTTTTGATAATCCCAGATTCCATATTATAACGTTTGTTCAAGGAGATATCAAGGGATTATAGTAAAACCGAATAATTAAGTGCACTTGAGGATCGGTGCGGTTAGGAAACCCCACCTACCGGGGGACGGTATCCATTCTGGGCCCGATCAAAGGGAAAGATTATGGTGTCGGAGTTATGGCGTTGTGGACTTCGTTGACAATCGCATCGGGTTCTATCCCTTCGCCTTGTCCCTCGAAGTTGAGAAGGATACGGTGACGGAGAGCGGGAAGCAATACAGCATCAATATCCGAAAAGGCAACGTTGTAACGCTCATCGAGAAGCGCATTGATTTTAGCAGTAAGGGCTATCGCCTGGACACTCCGAATCCCCGCACCGAGATGGACATAGCGTTTAACGATCTCCGGTGCGTCCTCGGAATCCGGATGCGTGCCCCGGACAACTCGGATGATGTGTCGTTCGACATGCTCGGCGATGATAACCTGTGGCACGAGGTGACGCATCTCGTTGAGCGTCTCGGCATTCGTTACCTTGTCGATCGTGACCTCAGCCCCGGATGTAGTGCGACGTAGGATTTCCACTATCTCATCTTCGCTTGGAAAGTCGATGAGGAGTTTGAAGAGGAACCGGTCGAGTTGTGCCTCTGGGAGCGGGTAGGTACCCTCCATTTCCAACGGGTTCTGTGTGGCAAGAACACAAAACGGTTCCTCTAATGTGTGGCTGGTGCGTCCAACGGTGACAGTCCGCTCTTGCATCGCTTCGAGGAGCGCCGATTGCGTGCGCGGTGTGGCGCGGTTAATCTCGTCAGCGAGGATGAGTTGAGAGAAGATCGGTCCCTGTTGGAATTCAAACTGCCTGCTACCCTGTTCATCCTCAATGAGAAGGGTTGTACCTGTGATGTCGGAGGGCATCATGTCCGGTGTAAATTGGATACGCTTGAAGGAGAGGTCGAGTGCTTCGCTGAGGGTATAGATGAGTTGCGTTTTCCCCAAACCGGGGATCCCCTCAAGGAGGGCGTGACCATTGGCGAGTAGACAGAAGAGTACACCTTCGATGATAGCGTCTTGACCCACAATACGTTTCTGGACTTCGGCTTTGACGTTATAAAAGGTTTCTCGGAACTGCTGGATTTGGGTTTCTAAGTTCATGTTTTTTGGGCGAGGTCGGAAACCTCGCCAGCAGATAACATCGAGGTTAAACACCTCCACATCAGATATAAGCGCGCTTGGAAAGCGCGCCCACCGGGATGCGATTCTACCAATTGTCTCTCGTAACGTAGAGAGACCGGTTTTCCATGGGGAGCGTAATGTGTTTACCGCCGAGTCGATGCGATTCAATCATGCCCATGAGCGTCTCTATACTCCGACGCGCGAGGTGGACGGGTCCTTTCGTTTCCCGGTCTTCGTCGAGTGCCTCGGCGATATCGGTGATGCCCATGACAGTGCCCGTCGCGCGGGATGTCTCTGGGAACGGCACTTCTTCAAAGAAGCTCCCGTCTTTTTTTCTGAATTGGATCTCTCTACTATTGTTTTGTATACGGATCTTACCGGCGGTGCCGCAGACCTCATATTCGGGTCCAGTGCCTGCGGTGTTATAGCCGTGAACCCCGTTGGAATAACGGATGTAACCACAGCCGATACCCGGGTCAGCGTTGAGGCGGTTACCATCCCAATCTGAATCGTTGCATATAATCGCGCCTGTTACGAAATCTACTTCCGGATCACCGGCGAGAAAGAGGAGCATGTCTGCGGCGTGCGTCAAACCCCAAAGCGCGGAGCCAGATCCGTATTGGGCGATAGAGCATAAGACATTACCGATTTCACCAGCATCCACAAACTCACGCACTTTGCGATAGATCGGCATGTAGCGACGCTGCGTGCCATAGTTGAATTTGACACCGTGTTTTTGAACGATGTCTACCATGATGTCCGCCTCTTCCATGGAGCAGCAGAGCGGTTTTTCACAGTAGATGCCCTTGACCCCATTTTCGGCGGCAAAGACAGTCATGTCGGCGTGTGGACCGGGACGCGTGGCGATACAGACGATGTCGGGTTTCTCTTTCTCGATCATCTCTTGGTAGTCTGTATAAGCGCGCTCGGCTCCGTAGCGTTGCCTGATGGCTTCGGCTTTCTCAGCAAAGACATCTGAGACGGCGACGAGATCCGTTCGTTCACAGGCGACAGCGGCGGCCGCGTGCGAGAAGGGTTGCCAAATAAAACTATCGTCTCTGCCTTCGACTTCGTCGTCAATGGTCGCGCCCATCCGTCCGCATCCGATGAGACAGGCTTTATATGTGCGTGGCATAATTTTCTCCTATAAACATAATATCCTGATAGAGTTGCAGGTCAGCTGCAAGATTTCTGAGCGGATTACCTATTGTGTTCAATCCAACCTACGCTTCTAACATGCTATCAAAACCAGAACCCCTTGTCAAGTCTATTGAGATTATCCGGTGCGGTTGGAATGCAGCAAAACCGCACCCATCGTAATTGGGAAAAGTCGAAAAAATTACTCACCCGTGTAGAGTTTCCCGAAGTAGGGGCGGTAGCCCGCGGGTCCAGGATAGCCATCCCAGTAATGCGCATCGGTTGGAAAAGTGTCCTCACCACCACTCCGTAGCCATGCCATCAGGGCAGGATCGGTCCCACGACGTTCAATTTCATCAATAGCGGCGGCGTGCAGTTTGGCGACGACATCGGGATGTTCACTGGCAACATCGTCCAATCCACCGAGTCGGACGAGTTTGGAGTTTTCAGGTTTCGTACCGACCTCTAAACTCCACTCACGGTCGAAGATAGTGAAGAGATTGAGATTCGGATTCTCTGTGCTGTTCTCCCACCGCTCAATACTGCCACCAGAGAGTGCCAGCTGCCTTTCACCGGCTTCCCCATTACGCGCCGGGGTTACGATGTCGTGTCCTTCAATGCCATCGGGACGTGCTTCACCTAAGATATTGAGAATTGTTGGGAAGAAGTCTTGCGGTTGGACGATGACGTTGCTTCTCCCCGTATCTCCCTCGGGCAGCCGAATAAAGAGCGGGACGTGCGTCTCCTGCTGACGGACGGGTTGTCCCTTACCAAACCTACCGCGCTCACCGACATTTGTGCCGTGATCAGCGGTAAAGATGACAGCAGTATTCTTGTCAAGCCCTGTGGATTCAAGTGCGTCAAGGAATTGCCCGAAACAGTGGTCCATCCATGTCGTTTTCGCGGCGTATTGCGCTTTGATGTGCTGTTTCGCTTCATCCGAAAGTTTCGCATTACCCCGTGCCCCGAGGCTGCGCGGATCGACGCGTCCGTCGTAACCCGGACGGGTATCGTATTTTTTCATAAACTCGAGTGGTGCATCCCAAGGTTCGTGTGGATCGAAACAGTCTATCCAGAGGAAGAAATTATCCCGTTTGGCGTTGTCCTTGAGGAATTGCGCCGCCGTGTTGAAGAGTCTTGCGCAGTTCCAATCCTCAGGTTTTTTGCGGTTTCTGTTTGCGCGTGCGTAGCTGCGGAGCATCCCCGATTCAGCAGCTTTGTCATCAATACAATCGAAGAGTGGTTGACGCGTCCAGTTGTCGGGCCACACCACGGTATCGGTAATCCAATCCCTGTCGACCTCTGCACCGCGAACGAATGTCCATGCATGGAAGGGCCAATCGAAGTTATGGCCACCATTGACGAGATGCGGTGTATCGTGAATGAGTTGCGTTGCGTAGCCGTTTCCCGCGAGCGTCCACGGTAGCGTTTGGCGTTCGTGTCGAAGCGGTTTCCATGGGTGGATGGGCGCACCGTATTGTCCAGTGATAACATCAGTTCGGTAGGGGATCGTTGGAAAACTGGCGCAGAAGGCGTAGTCAAATGCCAACGCTTCCGAGGCAAACCGATCGATGTTGGGTGTCTCTATCCAGTCATTCCCATTTGCGCCGATGTAGTCATAGCGGAGTGTATCAATAACAATATAAGCGAGATTCATTTCTATCTTTCCTTTTATTGGCTGTCGGCTTTCAGGTCGCTTCGCTTTCGGCTGTCAGTAGTATCTGTAGTAGTTGTTGAAGTTGTGTTCGCCGCAAATGGCTCTTGTCCGACTGCCGACCGCTGACCACCGATCGCCAACGACCTTACCATTTTGGGATTGCGCCGAGTAAGAGCTGCTGTTGTGGTGTGCCTTCTGCTCGGAGTTTCGTGACGCGAGGACCATCAAAGGGTTCACGCGATTTCATCCACGCGTTCTGGTAGCACATCAGGCAAACACGTCGACATTGTGAAGAATTGTTAGCCGCCCCCCGATGCCATGTCCATCCATCGAACATAACCGCCTGTCCGGGGGACACGAGCACCCGCTTTTCATCCGGCAATTCGACAGGCGTCGGTGGCGGACGGAACGGGGCGCGGTGGCTGCCGGGTTGGATAACCGTGGGACCGTTCTCGTCGGTGACCTCGTCGAGATAATAGCCGCAGTTAATCTGTGCCGGGAGACTCCCGTAAGGCGTTCCATTCGGAGCGACGGGCCAGGGACCATCGCGATGCCAATGCTGATCCGGCGTTCCGGGCTCGGTAATACGTGCTGTCGCGCTGTGGAGCTGAACACACGTCCCCAATATGGCTTCCATCCGCTTCAGGACAGGCGGATTGTCCAACAGAAATGCGAACCGATCGTCTTCCTCAAGCAGTTCACCGATGAATTGACTTTTGTTGTTGCGTTCGTAACTCTCATCGAGTGCCGCTCGGAGCGACTCAATTTGTGCCGGTGTCGCGGCGTTATCGACGACGAGATAACCCCAATTGAGAAAAAAATTAACTTCTTGTTGCAGTTGGTGATCGAGTTCGACGTTGAGTGTCGGTGGCACGACGCTTGGATTTGCCATCGGTTACGCCTCCTTAATTGCATCGCGGTCGGCGGTTGCCCACTCTTCCCAGCGGTCTTCGTCGGAATGGAGGAAGCCAGAGTTACATCGCGGTTGGAGTTGCTCATCCACGCCGAGGAGTCGCATGTGTTGATGATTATTGGTAGCTTTCGCAGTTTCCAACAACTTTTGGGTATGCGGACCCGTGTGATGATCGGTGTGTTTCAGCCAGGTCAGGTTATAATAGATGCTGAAGAAATAGCGTAAGTTTCCAGAGGTATTCGGGGTCCCGGAGTGAATGAGTCCGTTATGTGTGATGACGACATCACCAGCTCCCATGTGGACCAGTGTTTCGTCGGGATGCGGGACACTCCGTTGTGAATCTTCCATCGTAATCGGCTTTCGATGCGAACCGACAATGACGCGAAGGGGTCCGTATTCATCCGTCAAATCTTGCAAATAAGAGATAGCGTTGATGGCGTTCGGGCGATGATAGGCATCGGTAAAAGGAACGTGTGCCCAGCGATCGCGGTGCCATCCAGAGACCCTGCCTTCCGCTTTTTCTTTTTCCATTGATGGAAAGGCAGCGAGTGTGAGGTTATCCAATTGCACAAAGGGACCCATCACTCTCTCTACAAATTCAAGAATCGTAGGGTGTGAGACAGCGGGCCACATCAGTTCTGGTGCCAATTCAAGCGTATTTCCGAACCATGTTTGTCCGTCGTTGGCTGCGGAGAGTTCTCGATGTTTCTCGCGCCAACTTTGCATCTGAGGCTCGTCAAAAACTTTCTCAAAGATTGCAAAGCCATCGGTTTTATAGGCTTCAAATTGTGCGTCTACTGTCGGCATTAGAGTGTTCCTGTTAATTGTTACGGCACACGGCGTGTGCCTACTACTTTAGCGTAATCCACTGAGGATTGCATCGGCGAGTTCCATCGTTTTAACAGCCTCATCAAGATTAGCAGCTGGGAACGAAACAGGCGTATCAGACTTGACACAATCCAAGAAATACCTGTTCTGTTCAACAGTACCACCCGTGCCTGCTTCGGTGATTTCGTGTTGTGTGCCATCACAGAAAACGGTTCCGCGGGAAACCCCCTCCAGATAAGCGGAGATGTCTCTGCCGTGAATCTCGTAGCGTTCAAGGCGCGCGTCCGTGGTGTAGTTAGCGATATGTTGGGCGACACAGCCGTTATCAAACAGGATCAGTGCGGCGTGGACATCTTTGTAATCTGAGATGGTCCGCTGAACAACACTATGGACTTCTTGAACATCGGCTTCGGCGACGGCACGAATTGTATCAAGGGCATGGATAGGTGTCTCCAGAAACATATTGTCCATCAAATGTTCCGGAAATCTACCGCCTTGTGCCAATCGGGTGATGCTCTTGTGAAATTCGCCGACGATTTGCGTCACAGGACCGCGGGCGGTCACTTGGCGTTTCGCTTCAACGATGATCGGGTGAAAACGGCGGTTCCAGCCCACCATCCCTTTCGCACCTGTCCGTTCTGCTGCAGTCCGCAAAGCAACTGTCTCTGCAACACTCATCCCTGGCGGTTTTTCCAAAAGCGTATGCACACCGCGTTCAAAACAGGGGAGTGCCGCCTCACCGTTGAGGTGCGCCGGTGTAGCAACAAAGATAGCGTCCAAGGTTTCATTGTCCAATAACGCCTCAATGCTTTCGTACTTCGCTGAGACATTGAACATTTCCGCGGCGGTGTCGCGTGCCCCTTCAACGGGATCGCAGACGGCAACGAGATCCGTATCGTCAAATTCCGAAAGGATTTTCATGTGACCGCGGCCCCTACCGCCGCAGCCGATGACAGCAACTCGTAGTTTCGACATCATTTTCTCCTTCAAATGGTTATCAGTTATCGGTTATCAGTTACAAGAGAGAATAGAAGAAACCGGGAAGGTTGGAAAAGTGGAAGGTTGGAAGGGGAGCCCATTCTTCCACTCTTCTCTTCCAGCCTTCCCTTCTTACCTTCCAACCATAATACCGATTGCTGACTGCCTTTTTCCTTAGTGCCGGATGTGCGGTGCCTCCATGACTTCCCGCTGCTCGGGGGACATATCCTCAATATAATCGGGATACGTAACCTCGTGTGCTCCGGTGCCATAAGACTGGAATCCAGGACTGAACTTGTAGAGCAGTGCGCGCCGTTGATGGCTACCCTTCCACGGAAGCGTCCCGTGCGTCAACGTTTCGGTGAAAATCACGGCATCGCCGGCTTTTGCGTTGACTTCAAGCACCTGATTCTGATACTGCTCGTAACGTTTCATACTGCTCGGACACGGAAGGTTCGCCTTATGACTACCCGGAACGATCGCCAACCCCCCATCGCCGGGTCCCTCGTCAGCGAGCATGTATTCAACGACAGTCAAACCCGTGTAGATGCGACCATATTTGAAAAAGTAGGCTTCAGAGAAATTCGGACGCTCAATCCCACCTCCGTGTAAAGTACCACCTTCCGTGCCTTTCTCCATAGCAATCAAACCAGGACCGTGATCCAGCCGATACTGTTTGCCTAAAATCTCTTCAAGACACGGTTTAACCTTGGAATGGACGAGCAAATTTCGGAACGGTTCACACCAAGGTTTCTCCCAGGCGAGCATGCCCCCCATGTCCATCCGGTGTGCCGTGCCAGAAAGTGCTGTCGAGCCGCCTGCCAAAGAGGTATCGCGTTCCCTAAGTCCTTCAATGTGATGGTCGATGGCAGCGTTGCACTCGGCGACCTCTTCTGCCGTCAAAGCGTTTTCGATGATGAGGTATCCAGTCAAATCGAAGAGATATTTTTGATCTTCGTTCATTGATGCTCCCTCCTTTTTTAATTATCTACAAGGTAAAATTAAAAACCTGTTGCTTCGGCAACACTCTGCGGTCTACCCGTTGCATCCCCACCGAGCCATCGATAGGGACGTGGATAGAGTGCTAAAGATCTGTCCTCAAGCGGGAGTTTGACGGGTGTGCTATTTCGGGTTGCAGAGAGTTTCGCAGCAATGGCAACCTCCAACGCTTGTCGGAGATCCGCGCCCGTAATCCACGGGTCTCCGTTGCCATCGACAGCCGCTAAGAAGGAACGAATCGAGCCTGTCAGGTAACTGAATTCGTTCCACGGATATGGACTATAGTTGGGATCAGTTCGGACGCGATTGCCGTGAGGGTCGTAGCCCTTGAATATTTCAGGTGGATTCCAATCCCATCGGACGAGGCATTCCTCTGTCCAAACATCTACACCTCGGCAAGATGTTGGTGTCCCGAAGACACCGCATTCCAGTCCATTCGTAAGAAGAAAACGTCCGTTGATAATTAGACCTTCATCGGTCTCTGCGTTTAACGCTTCAGGCGGAGTCCCCCACGCGATGATCTCCTCGACTTCAGCGTTAGCGAACAGACGGAGCACGGAGATGTGTTGGCATCCACCCCCAGAGATCTCGCCCCCGAACCCGTGAACGCTCGCGCCCCTGATTTCTCCAAATTCACCGCTGTGGAGCCGAGATGCCGCCTCTTGAACCTCATTCATTGCCCGCTGCAGATTGCCCCCCGCGAAGACGACACCCCGCTCAGCACATACGTCAACCATCGCATCGGCATCCTGTAAGCATCCGGCAATCGGTTTCTCCGTAGAGATCCCTCTGACACCGGCTTCCGCACACGCAACCACCACATCTTTCATGTATTTTGTGGGCGTGACAACCACCGCGATGTCCGGGACCGCGTCCTTCAGCAACGCTTCTACATCTGGATAAAGAGCCGCAACGTCAAAACGCGCACCGAGCACATCACGCCGCTGCGCATTCGCATCGACGATCGCGACAATTTCTGTGTCGGGATACGTCGTGTATGCCTCGGCGTAGTTTTGTCCCATCCGTCCACACCCAATAATGGCTACACGATATTTGGTGTTCCTCATTTTTAGACTCCTTAATCGCGTATGTTAGCAAGGTACAAAAAGTATGTCAACGCAAAAGTGGATTTTTTAGGAGAGGTTTCGGGAGGGGATGCATTATCATGGGTTCCTCGTAGGTTGGGTTGAACGGGACTTCACCAGAACCTCGCTGTGCCCCGAAACCCTTGGACATACAAAAGCACATCAATACCCCTAACTCTATAGTGAAACCCAACGCACGCATTGAAAAGTTGGGTTTCGCTGAGTTTCTGTGATGTGGCAGGATTCTGGTAAAATTAGGGATTTCTTGGGTCTATCCCCGCTTCGGTCTATTCCGCTCAACCTAGGGGAAACACCCACGCAAAAACATCTACGTCGATCCATGCCAAAAACTTTACACACCCAACGGGAAAGTACTTCTGAACGACGAGGACATTCTCATCACCATCGCAAGGACATCGGTTTCAATCCCCTACGAACGGGAAAGCCCATGTGAACAGCACTCTTCTTCAGCCCAGTCAGTACGCGGGGCGGTACACACAAAACCAAACGCGAACTGCGCGAGACATTTTTTTCTCAAAAATTTGCCACTAAAATCCCACAACCCCCTACAAACATTAACCCAAACGCGATTTTTCGGCAAAAGCACCTTGGAAGTAAGGGCACATCTGGATTCGTGGACAATTTAAGCAGCGTCTGCATCCGATTGGTGAATCGCGTTTGTGCTTGTGAAGCGCATCTGACCCCTTCTCAATTTGATGAAATGAAACAACCCATCGCACGCATCATTTGAAAATAGATGTCAGACATGCTATCATGTCCACCAAACAACATAAACAGGCTTCAAGCCGAAACTTTATCCTCAGAAGGTAAACCTTACGCATGACCTACCGCGATACCTTAGAAAAAATACGGCTTGCTTTCCCGCAACCTATATCTGACCCGATCCACGATTCCTACTTTGTACATTCCATCATGCGCGCCTTGGACCAGGTGGATGCCCTTAAAACACATCTACCGATGCTCGGCGGTATCGTTCCCGGGAACTTTGAGGCAGCACGACAAACAACGCTCCCAGACACGATGTCCTCGGTTGAGGATGTCACTGCTGACCTTGTCAGTTATCTGCAAGGGATGACGATCTTCGGACACCCTCGAACCCAGCAAAACGTGATACCCCCGCCGACGATTCCAAGTCTGATTGGTGTGCTTATCGCTTCGCTCTACAACCCCAATATCGCCTGGGATGAATATAGTCGTCTGGTGGTGTCGTCATCTCCACAACCGACTGTTACCGGCACACGACTTACGGCGAACCGATTGTCGCATTGAAATCGTATATCCTCTCCCCGTTCGTCGATGAAACCGACGTGGAGACTGTCGTTGCGAAGGTCTTAGAAGCGAGAGAAAAAGTTGGGTTAGTTCAAACCGTATAAATTTGCCCTACTACGAACCGGAGTGTTTTCCCAGAAACGTGTATCCTCCAAATATTTACAAGGTATCAAATTATGCCTGAATTCATCACTTCCCCAATATTTTTGATAATCGCAGCAATACTCGGCATATTTCTCCTAATCGCTATTATCAAAGGCGCGGTCCGTGTCTTCATCTGGATCGCTATTATTGCTGTGATCCTTATCGGGCTCGGCATTACCACACAAGCCGAACTCCGCGGGTGGTTCGAGAATCTCCTCAAAAGTATACAGTGACCGGCAGTGCGACTCAGCGTGTCGTTCTTCATCCATCTCTCAACCCACCTTGCGATCGGATCTGATGCGGTAGTGTCCGTATCCAAACGCGGTGTGATCCCCGATATGGAGATATTCACCGAGAGAAATAAACGGCAGAAAAGGTCCCACCTCGCCTTCAAAACGGATAGTTCCGATGAACCCACTCATCGGAACCGATGCTTCCGCCATCCCCCCTTCTGGTAACGGATAACCGACAACTGAAAACTGACAACGCATTGCTAATTCGCGCTTGTTTTTTTTCGATGTTTGGCGTATAATTAGGCTTAACTGAAAACCTTTATTCACTTCGTTATTTCAAGAGGACGCTGCAACAACTGGATCGCGCTGATACATCGGAGGCGAGCGGAAAATGGAAACCCGACAGATCGAAAAACAACTCAATCGCTATGTCCCAGACCTGGACGTGTCTTTTGACAATTTGCAAAAACAGTTAGCTGCTTTCATTCAAGCGGAGCGAGAACAATTGAAAGCCCGCATCTTGAAAGGAGAAAATGGGTTCGCAGCCTGCAAAATTCACACGGCGATGTGGGATGCAGTCATTCAGAAAGTCTATGAGGTAGCCTCTTTCCAGATTCGGGATGAATACCAGAAGCAGATCGAGGTGCTGAAGCAACTTCCAGATATTGTCATCAACGACTTAGAAACAGAAATGGAGGGATGGCGGCCGGATGTCGCCCTCTATGGGGTCGGCAGTTACGGCAGAAATGAACTCTGCTATTTTTCGGATGTGGACGTTATTTATACGTCCTCTGTGGACTTAGAGGATATTTACGATGAGAGCACCCTCGAACTCATCCGATGGTTCTACGACTTTTTTGACAGTCTCCACTCAGTGATTCCAGGGTTTGAGTTCAGCTTTATCTATCGCCCCCTGACAGATGTAGCCCAATGGAACTATCAGGATATGACGGCGTTGATCGATATGCGGTTTATCGCTGGCGATACATCGTTGACGGAACGCTTCCGGAAAGAGGTCAACTCTGGGAAATCGGATATTTCGCTTGTGCTGGATCTACTGAAATCAAAAGCAGATGCTTTTGAAGCGTCTGAGGATACGATCTATCTCAATCAACCGAACGTGAAAACCGGGCGCGGCGGACTACGTACCCTTCAGTATGCCCTCTGGATATGCGGACTTCCTGATTTTACCTCAATCTCTGAACTCTACGAACGCTACGATGAAGGACAGCTCATCTCGTCCCTGGATTTCATGTTCAAGGTGCGGAACCTTCTGCATGTACTCGCCGACGCACCCCATGACGACCTCACCTATCACCCCGAAAAAGGGGATGCGCTTCAAGCACAGATCGCTCAGGTGCTCGGATTCGCAGATGAAACCGATGAAGGACGCTACGCGTTCATGGCAGAATATTATGCAATGGCAAAATTTCTGCATTTCAAAGCAGAACTGCTGATCCGAAAGATGTTAGCCAACGGGATTCCTATCTCAGATGTCCTCGCGGTAAGAACAGACACGCTGTATTGCATTGACAATAACTTCGGTGAACTCGATGCAAATGAGCTCTTTACGCTCTTCACTTACTTCCAACAGTACGATTTCGAAATCGATGCATCCCTTGCCACATTTATATCTCGGTATGTCCATGCCTTCAACTGGCATTCTTTCCGGAACCGAATGGCAGAGTTGATAAATATGCCGGGGGATGTAGAGAAGACCCTCACACGTCTGCACAGACTCAATATCCTGTCGCATCTCGGAGAAGGCGGAGAACTCTTTGAAAGGGCGATGATGACACGGAGCGAACGAAGTCTTGACCCGTATACAGTCGGGAAACATACACTCGTTGCCATTGGGCATCTCGATGAAATTCGCCGAACGGAACCGAGCAGTCCCTTTGGGGGCGGTGGCGGTTTCGGTTCGCCGATGGGACCGTCGCCAACCTCTGAATTGGAGGAACTCAACACGGCGTTCCGCTCACTCTCAGATTCGGCACCCCTCTATATGGCACTCTTCCTGCACGATATAGACAAACCCGATCCAACCCACCCAGCGACGGGTGCTGAAAAAGCGGAACGCATCGCCCCCGAATTTGGATTCAACGCACAGCAAACGGATGACATTTGCTTCCTCATTCGGGAACACCTGACAATGATAGAGTTGGCACGCTATCATCACTGGGATGAAAGTACGATCTCCGAATTCTGTAAGAAAGTCAACGCATTAGAGCGGTTGACGGCTCTGTATCTGCTCACGTATTGCGACTCCAAAGCGAACGGTTCACAGAACTTCAGCCACGTCGTTAAACACAATCTGAAGAGTTTGTACGAGGTTGCTCGGACCCGCTTTGTTGGGCAGGAGGAAACGCAGTGGGGTGCCTTCGCACCTGTTGAAGAGTTCCAGCAATTCCTTCACCACATGCCGGTTTCCTATCGTATTAGTGTTTCTCCTGAAGAGATAGCCATGCACATCAAGATGACCTCACAGGTGTCCGAAGCCGCATCTACAGAAACAGGATCAACACCAAGCACCGGAATCATCCAATTTGTGGATCGACCCGGGTTTACTGAATTACACCTCTGTAGTCCGAGCCGCATCGGAAAGTTACACACGGTGAGCGGTCTCTTTTTTGCGAACGGTATAGATGTCCGAGACGCGCGCGTTTATACGAAACAGGATACCAACATCGAATTGGAAATCTATCGGCTTGTTCATCAGCCACCGCATCATCGCGGGGAACCGATGCCCCTTGATGAGGAACTCAAACGGGACCTCGATTTTGACATCCGCGGACTTCTCGCAGAAGAGGTGACACTTGAACAGATTTTTGAGAGACGTTATGTCAATCTCACCGAAACTTGGCAAGTTGACGATGTGAGCGTTGAAACGGCACGTAACTATTCAGAAATTGTCGTCGTCGGTGAAGAAAAAGTCGGATTTCTTCACTATTTCAGCGGTATCTTAGCACAACTCGGATTGAACGTTGAGATGTGTAAATGCTCAGGATTAGGTGGACAGGCGATTGATCGGTTCTACGTTCAACCCGTAGCGGATCCGAAAGCCGTGCACGCCGATATTATGGCGGCACTGGAATCTGAAAATGGAGCGGCATCTTGATGGAAAACTCTTATTCATGCTGATCTTTTTTCTCTATAGAACAAAACGCGTAGCTCGTAACGAAATGGAGAGCGGATATAAGAAAGACATGTCAAAGTTCTGGGGGAAACACCCAAGCAAAAACACCCACACAGTTTAACCGCAAGGAATCATTAAAAAATGAAAAAACGGGTACTTATTACGGGCGCCGCTGGCACAGTCGGCAGCGCGCTCTGGCAAGCATGGGAAAAACAGGACGCTTACACATTGACGTTGATGGATATTAATCCGATCATCGGTGCAAACTCGCGCGTCGCGCAAGCAGATATCCGGGACTACGCGGCGATGCAAGAATTGTGCCGCGATCAAGATGTATTGGTGCATCTGGCGTATGTCCGACAAGATTCGCTCGGAAAGGTGCCCGGTGAAGTCAGCGACATCGGTGCGTCAATGACGCTGTTTGAAGCCGCACGAGAAGGCGGCATTCAGAAGATTATATACGCCAGCACAAATCACGTTTCAGGATGGAACGAGCGATTGAATTCGCCGCCTCGGTTCTCAACAGGCGATCAGTTTCGTCCCGATGGTTGGTACGGCGCGATGAAGGGTATGGCAGAGATCGCAGGTCGATATCTCGTTGACGCACACGATATGCGGTTCATCAGCATCCGTATCGGAAGTTTCAACGGCACGTACGAACCGAGTGGGATACGGCACTGTAGCACGTTGCTGACCCCACGAGACTGTGTGCAACTCTTCGGGCTGGCTGTCGACTACGCGGGACCCGTCAAATATCTGATCACGTACGGACGTTCGGCAAATTCTGATGGGTATCAGCAGAGCTATCTCGATATAAGCGGGGCGGTTGAGGTACTGGGGTATCAACCGCAAGACAATCTGGTGAAAACGCATCTCCATAAATTTTTGGAGGAACTGTAAAACACGAAGCTACGCTTTCTCCGCAAGGTGAAATTAAAAATGAAGTTTCAAAAACGTTAGCACGTAATGAAATGGAGTGCGGATTTAAGGGACCCACGTAAGAATCTAAATGCCCGTTATCTCTCCGCAAGGTAAAATTAAAAAATGCGTGAAAATCCCGACTACAACGACCTTTACTACCAGAATACAACTGTCCACTCCCAAATCATCGACATCGTAACAGAACGCGTTGTGCCGTTAGGCGAATTTTCTGTGCCGATTGACTGGGAAGCGTTCTTCGGAAACTCGCAGCCCGTAGAAATAGAGATCGGATCCGGGAAAGGCCGCTTTCTGCTTGAAGCATCAAAACGGCACCCAGAGGTTAACTATATTGGCATTGAACGGGCACAAAAGTACGTCGCATTGACGCAGGAACGGTTTGAAAAGTACATGCGGCATTTCGGTGTCAATAGAACGTCAGGGACATTCGCAAACGTCCGTCTTGCATGGACGGATGCCAATTACTTCTTGACACGGTACGTGCCTACGGGATCTGTGCAAGCATATCACATCTATTTCCCAGACCCATGGCCCAAAAAGCGGCAGCGGAAACGACGAATTTTTCGGAATCAAGACTTTCTGTCTGCCTTGGCATGCACACTCATTCCCAATAGCGGTAGACTCTATATTGCAACGGATTACGCGGAATACTTCCAAGAGATTCAGGAGCAGCTTTCCGGTCTATCCCTTCTGCATCCCGTTGCGGCGGATGTGAGTCCGGATCGGGATATCCCAACCAACTTTGAAATGAAATACGTTTTGGAAGGTAGAGATATCTATCGGGCGGTTTACGAACGATTTTTGTCTTAGCACGAAACGAAAAACGGAGAAATCCTGGAAACCATGGAAACTGCTGCGGCACAAGCCCTCTTCACACCTGAAGAATATCTCGCAAGAGAACGGAAGGCACTCACCAAAAGCGAATACCGGGACGGACAGATACATGCAATGCCGGGGGCGAGTCGTGCCCATAACCTCATCACAGTCCATGTCACTGGTGAACTTTACATACAATTGAGAACACGGACATGTGAAGTATATCCAAGTGATATGCGGGTGAAGGTGAGTGCTGCGGGACTGTATACCTATCCAGACATTATTGTTGTGTGCGATGAACCGCGTTTTGAAGATTCGCATTTTGATACGCTCTTGAACCCGACTGTGCTGATAGAGGTACTTTCTCCGTCAACCGCCGCCTATGATCGGGGCGAGAAGTTTAGACGTTATCAATACCTTGATTCGTTATGTGAATATATCCCCATTTCACAAGACAGGGTTCGGGTTGAACACTATTTGCGACGGGAACAGGGGTGGAATTTGACAGAATTTCATTCCTTAGCAGATGTTTGTCAACTCACTTCAATCGGGTGTGAGTTATCCTTACAGGCAATTTATGCGAAAGTCCAATTCTCTCGGGGATAGACACAACTGCTAAAGCGAATCGCAAACCGACACAGGAACATACGAAATGAAGACAGAACAACATGACACTGCTATCCCTGAATTGTGGCAGGCTCTCCCGAATGCCCCAGGGGTTTATCTGATGAAAGCCTCCGACGGCACTGTCATCTATGTCGGAAAAGCGGTTCGTCTAAGAACTCGCGTACGCTCCTATTTTCGTGAGAAATTTACATCCGCGTTGACCTCACAGATGATGCGGTATGTTACCGAGGTGGACTACATTGTCACAGAGACCGAAGTAGAAGCACTGATTTTAGAAAACAATCTGATTAAGGCGCATCAACCGCGCTACAATGTGAAACTCAAAGACGATAAACGCTACCCGTATCTACGCGTGACCGTCAACGAACCCTTTCCCCGTATCCACATCACGCGCAAAGCCGAGAACGATGGGACGCGATATTTCGGACCCTTTGTCCACGTGCGTTCAACCCGCCAGATACTCAAACAGTTGACGAAGTTGTTTCCTATCCGCACGTGTACCCTACCCCTCGCGGAAGTGGGGAATAGGTATCGGGTGTGCCTCGATTATCACATTGGACGCTGTCCGGGTCCTTGTGCAGATAAGATTGATGTCCCAAACTATGACGAGATAGTTCGGAAAGTGTGTCAATTCTTAAGTGGCAACACAGATGCCGTCGTCAAAGAATTAACGGAGCAGATGCAAGCCGCCGCAGAAGCACTCGACTTTGAGATGGCCGCGAAGTATCGGGATACACTTAAAGACGTTCAACAGGCGATTACAACACAGAACATGGACAGTGTCTCCGCCGCGGATGAGGACGTCATCGGTATCGCTGCGAGGGCTGATATTGCGTGCGTGCAACTTTTACGGGTGCGCGATGGTAAACTCCTTGAACGTGAACATTACTATCTCAACGATGTGGATCCAGAATCGCTCGCTGCCGCCTTAAGTGCTTTTATTTCACAGTATTATCAAAACGCCGTTTTTGTGCCAAAAACAGTCGTCCTGCCGATGCCGATTGCGTCGATGGAACTCATTGAAAATTGGCTCAGCGAGAAACAGGGGAACCGTGTCGGATTGCATGTTCCGAGGGCAGGGAGACTCCGGAAGTTGCAAATTCTGGCAACGAAAAACGCTGAGATCCTTCTGACGCAGCGCGAACAGAACGTGGTAGGGGCTGGGTCACCCAGCCCGTACAGCGGCATGGAGCCAGCACTCGTTGAACTCCAGGAATTGCTCGGGTTAAAACATCCGCTCCGACGCATTGAGGCGTACGATATTTCCAATCTCGGCGACAGGTTTGCGGTCGGATCCATGGTGGTTTTGGAAGATGGAAAGCCGGCTTCAGGAGAATACCGGCGGTTCAAGATCCGCTCCGTTAAAGGACAGAACGATTTTGCGATGATGCAAGAGGTCATCACGCGTCGCTTCCACCGTGCGCTCGCAAACGATGAAAAATTTAATAGCCTGCCAGATTTGATGCTCATTGATGGGGGAAAGGGACAGTTGAGTGCAGCACAAGCCGCTATGAAAACCTTCGCATCATCTCGGCTCCCTGATATCCCCTTAATTGCACTCGCAAAGCGAATTGAAGAAATCTTCGTTCCCGGTCAATCGGAACCGATTGTATTGCGAGAGGATAACCCGACCTTACACATGATCCAACGGTTACGGGATGAAGCGCACCGGTTCGCGGTTACGTACCACCGGCAACTCCGCCAGAAATCGCTGAGTGTATCGGTGCTTGACGAGATCCCGAACCTCGGTCCGAAGCGGAAACAGGCACTGCTCCAGCATTTCGGTTCAATTGAAGCGATCCGAGCAGCAAGTTTAGATGGGTTGCTCTCTGTGAAAGGGATTCCACGCAGCGTCGCTGAGCATATTCGGAAGCACCTTTGATCCACCGGTCCGCAGCGGTGTGCTGGGCTGCACGGATGTGGGCAATTTGTTCGACCAGATGCCCGAATTTGTGCAGTTTCAACGTTCGGATCAGCAGCCTACGGTGTTTTTATTTGGCATATTATTTGCAACATAAACGCTAAAGGCTTACCCGCAAGGAAAAATTAAAACATAAATCAGCCAAAAAACGCAGCCCATAACGAAGGGACGGGCGACTCAAACACAAAAAGCATCAAGTAACGGAAACGCTAACTTACCCGCAAGGAAAAATTAAAACATGCGCGAAAGAAACATCAAAATCATCACAATATTGCTCATTTTGCTGAGCGTCGCGGCGTTGCACATAAAACTCTACCGGTTCGCGGAGATAACGCACGACGGTGCGTTGCAGGTGTTGGTCTGTTTAGGGCGTGTTATTAAAATAGACACAAGCGACGAGGCGGATCAGGTTTTATCTGTCCGTATTCTCTCTGGACAGTTTCGTGGAGAGACTGTCCAAGTGAACAACGTCTGGACGGGACGTGCCTTCGGAGACCGCGTATTACATAAAGGGGATGTGCTGTTCCTCGACATCCCACTCCGAGACCCGACACGCCCGAAAATTGACACCGTATCCATGCGCGAGTACTTCCGAACACCGTTCCTGCTGTATCTGGCGGGGATGTTAGGCGTCTTGATGATACTCGTCGCGGGAATGAAAGGGGTCCGTGCGATTTTGACCCTGTTTGTCACCGCTTTCGCTGTCCTTTACCTCCTGGTGCCGCTGACCATCAGCGGTTACAACCCGATCGCAGTCGCCCTTTTAATTGCGACCTTACTCACGTTCTCGACCTTCCTCCTCATTACAGGATTTAGTTTTAAGGTAATTTCCGGTGTCCTTGGGACACTCGGAGGCTTAGCCGCTGTTGGTGTCTTATCAATCCTCAGCCAACACGCAATGGCATTGACTGGGTTAGCACAAGAATTTGGTTTCTTGGAACTCGGTGTCGCGTTATGGCGGACACCCGAATCGCATCAGTGGAATTTCACAGGCATTTTGTCTGCTGGCATCATTCTGGGCGCAGTCGGTGCGATGATGGATGTGAGTATGTCCATCTCTTCAAGCGTCCATGAAGTCAAGCAGGTGAATCCGAACATCACCGCTCAACAGGCGATCCGTGCTGGACTCAATGTCGGCAGAGACATTATGGGAACGATGGCGGATACGCTCATCTTTGCCTACCTCGGGGCGCACATGATGACGATGCTACTGCCACGCATTGATTTCCCCGAAGTCGGTACCCTCTATCCATTTCTCCGACTCGTCAACGATGAAGCCACAGCCGTCGCGATTGTTCAAGCCGTCGTAGGAACTATTGGCTTGGTGCTCACGGTTCCGATTGCGGCGTCGGTTGCTGGATTCCTTACCCAGTACACGAAGGTAGATAAATCCGAAATCCACGAAGACTTACCTTCAGAGGAAGAATTGGCGGAATTGTTCCGCGCTGACCCGCCGCGGAGTAAAGCCCGAATCGCCGTCCCTATCGCAATGGCTATCGTTCTGATCGGCACAATTTTTGTGTACTACCGCACCCATGAACTCTCCGCAACGGTCTTGGAGCAACGGGATGCAGACGGAAACGCTATTGGTAAATCGGAATACGCCAAGGGTAAAGTCGTTCAATTGCTTGAATCAAGCGGGAACTTCCTGTTTGAGATTGACAGGAGTGCCGCAAGTGATCTGGACAATCGTATTGTCCCTGCAGTTTTGCGGGAGGCGTTCAATAGCCATAAAATCCCGCTTTCGGACGAACTCACGGTTTCGGTTAAACCGTGGAAGGACAGTCGCTGGCTCCTTTCGGATATGAAATACGAGCAGACTTATAGTATCCGGGCAATAGAGGACACTGTGGACGCGACCTCCGAATCGCGACTCAATGTCTATGCGTCAAAAATCGAACATCATATCCTCGAAGTGGAAATGCTGAGCGGAATGTATAAAGGCAGACGCCTGGTGTTACGAAACATCGTGAACCACAATATGCCGTTGCTGAGCATTCCTGCGGAACCGGGAGATGTTATTCTCTGTCGTGTTGCTGGGAGCCCGGACCAGGTGGGCCTCGTTAACATCGTTCAAGATTACGGGAGAGACCGATTTCTGATCTGGATAGTGGGGGGGATGCTACTCTTAATTATCCTCGTCGGCAGGATCGAGGGGATCCGCACGGCGTGTGCGATGTTGATTTCCGCAGGGGTTATCTACTTCTTCATGCTGCCGTTAATTTCGGGCGGTGCGAATGCGGTGTTCATCGTAACGCTGACGTCCGGTGTCGTGGCGTTTGTGTCGCTGGTCTTCGTGATCGGTCCGAGTCGGAAAACCTTTTCAGCGGTCCTTGGAACGATGGGGGGTATCTTGGTTGCGGGTTTGATTGTCCTGTTTGCGCAGGAGCACCTCCATTTTTCTGGGTTAGAGAACGCGATTTCAGCGGACATTGTGGAGGCGACGCGCACACCCCCGTTCGATTTTGTGCAGATCCTCTTGGCAGGGATGCTGATGGGGGTACTGGGTGTCGCCGTTGACGGCGCGATCGAGGTGGCATCCAGTATGGAGGAAATTCGCAAGGCGAATCCGAACATGCCGACATGGCGACTCATCGCTTCCGGTTTGAACGTTGGCACGGACATTCTCGGCACGATGGTGAATACGTTGGTTTTCGCTTATCTCGGCGTGGAGTTGCTGCTTGTGGTCACCGTTACAGCACCGAATCTGGACTTTTTCAAATCGCCACCCGTGCAGATGCTGAGTATCGGTGTTGTATCGGCGGAAATTGTGCGGCTGCTCGCTGGCACATTGGGACTCGTCCTTGCGATCCCAATTACGGCAGTGATTTGCGCGTTCTGGAACCCAAAGCAAAGGGTGTGAGATATCACAATGGCAAGCTACGTTAAAGGATACTTCCCTTCGGTAATCAATCTTTGTCGGGCTTCTTCCAAGCGTTCCTCCCAATCAATCAGCGTAGGAGTTCTGCCATACGCTTCTATGAGTTTCCCTGCCTCTTCATCCATAAGCTTCCCGCGCGCAAGGTAAGCCTCCACTTCCTCCTTGTTGGTAAGGTAATAGAGAATAGTGGCATAGATTTCTTCCATCGACAAAGTTGGGAAGCGATGGAGGAGTTCATCAGTTCCCATGCCTCGTTGATACTTGTTCAACACATGCTGGATAGCAATGCGATGTCCTTTGATGCGTATATCAATTTCGCTGTTGAAGTCGAAGTAATCTTTTAGTTCCATTTTTACCTCTCCCGTTATGGGAGATATTGTATAACATCTCGATATTGCTTAGGATCGAAGGAGTCCCAAATCCGGCGTAACTCCTTGATGTAAGTACCAATTGAGACGCGCTGTGAGAAGCAGAGAATTCCGGGGACATGTCCACCAACTTGCAAATGCTCGATAAGGTGTTTCGGCATTGTCGCTCGGTTGTTGGTCAGTAGGATATAGTTGTTGTGCTGAATCCACGTCAAAAGGTCTGGATCAGATGTTGCGAGGGGTGGTGCTCCCTTATCTCCAATACGGCTAATTTGCATTTCGGGGAGCTGTTCCTGAATCGCCCGGCTGAGATGCTCGTCTAAAAGAAACCGTGGTTTCATGCAGGTTCATCCCAGATCGGGTCAAACTCTCCAGCAGCAATCCGTTTTTCCCGCGCCTTTCGTAGGCGTTCTCTCTCTTCAATGAGCACTAACGTTGGTCCCTGAGTGTGCCGCCATTCCTGATCTAATGTTTTTTTCTTTTCCTTCACCCGTTCCAGGTAAGCCTCGACCTCTGTTCTGTTCGCCTCATAGTAAAGAAGCGTAGCATAGATTTTCTCTAAGGATAACTTTGGAAAATACCGGAGAATTTCTTCAGGTTCTCTGCCTTGTAAACGTTGTTCTAACACTTCGTCAATATAAACGCGATGCCCCTTGATACGGATGCTGGTTTCATCAATAAAGTCAAAATAGTCCCGCACGTCCATAATTTGCCTCCTTTCGAGCGATGTTAAAATTTTATACGGAGGCGTGCAAAAAGTCAAGGAATAGTTGCAGATAGCGGGCTCCCCTCTTTCTGATAACTACTGCGGGCACCACGCCATCACTGTTCCGAAACTCGCAAATGCACTGTTTTCACCGCTCGTTAGGATTCGCGAACCTTGGACGACAACCCGTGTGTCGCGGCTCGTGATTTTGTAACTCACAGGGGCATCTTTGGCAATCAGAGGTTCACCCTTTTCGTCTTTGAGTTTGTCGAGCCGATAATGCACTGAACGGTGCGCCGGCACTTCAAATTCACAAGAGACGTTTTCTAATCCGGGGTCCTCATAAAGCACTTCTAAGAGACAACGTGTATCGCTATCAGCGGTATTGGAGATACATATAGATTCATGCGAAAAATATCCCCCACCGTGTTCTTCCCACGCCTGTTCCGCTGGTGTGAGTGCCGCCATGTAGCCATCTGGAATGACCCAGACATAAGCACCATCGCCATCTGAAGTATAGTTTTTGAGCGCATCTGCTATCCGTTCCGGTTCATCTTCTACTTTGTCCAACGAAATCACGAGAAATCGGGAGCGTGTTTTTATTCCGTCCACTGATGGGGTGTGTTTTAACGCGCCTCTCACATTTAGACATAACGTGTTATCTCCCAACATCACAAGGTGACTGACGCCTTGCGATGCAAGCCAATCGCCGAACGTATCGTTGAGGAGTGTTGATAAAGTTTCAAGGTTTGAGATGCCTGCCTGTTTGTAATCTTGAATCGTCGTCAGTAATTGTCCAAAATTCATATATTTCTCCTAAAAAATAGCGAAAATTTTTCTACACCATCCAGCGTTCGCCGATACCGAGGAGTGCCATTAATACCTGCAAAAGCACACTCTCTGCATCGGTTCCAACAAAGTGTCGGCGCGTATCAATATAAGTGCCGTAATCGGCTGCCCATTCGCGAAAATAGGTCTCATATTCCCAACCCTTCGCGGTCTGTCGGAAAACAGACCTTTCTGGATATGTGAGTTTCTGATGCAAGAGTTGCTGCAGTTGTTCGGAGGTGGGTATCCATATCTCTTCGGTGTTTTCTGCACCCGGTCGAAGTGCCTGAATCTCAGGGTGTCGGCACCGCTCTAAGTATTCTTGGGAGTGTTTCTGGGTCTCAGCTGGATTCATCGGTTTATGAGCGAACAATTGGTTCCCGTTTTTGGAGTGTGCACACCCGACATCATACGACTGAGTGCCTCCCTGTTAATTTAAGCGATATTATACGGTGTGAAACACCCAATGTCAATATTTTACAAATTTTTGTTACTTTTTCACAGAAATAACGTATTACAAAATACGTCATCATATTTTATCGAATCATCAAAAATCCTGAGAAATCAAGCAAGGAAAATCCAATGAATTTCCTAATAGTACTTTCCATCTTTTGGGTGAGCGTGCTTGTCAAATTTTCCAGATATCCATAAGTCCAGACAGCACGTTAATACCACTTGATACCAACAAGCACGGGTAATGAGACGTGTTTGTTAAAACGCAACCATTTCTAAAACACAACTCATTGTTTGGGCAGGCTTCGCGCCTGCCCAATTTCTTTGCAGTTAAGTAACCCTCACGGTGTTTGTTTCAGACTCGCCCAAGTGCCGACTCGCTTGCGTTTGACCGCACTCGGTGCCGACGGCGCCGGTTGCTCGTAGAACCCGGGAGACCCCATGTCTTCCCGATGTCCATAGTAATAAACCTCCGGGGGCGACTCGCTCGGGACGACCTGATGAGAGACACGCGCCTGGTTCTGATGGAGTGGTGCCACCGGATCCCCTAACGCACCAAAAGCTGCCCTACCGAGACGGTGAATCTCTGCGCCATCGGCATCCGTCAACACCCACCCGCGTTTGAGGACGTTGTCTATGTTCAAGTTGTAGACCTGTGTTGCTTCTATCCCGGAAAATCGCCATGCCGAAACTGTTCCGGTTGATAGGATCGCGACACCACCCCCTGCTATGCTGAACCCATCCTGTGTTCCAGCGAGTGTCAGTGTGTGGACCTTATGGGGGGCGGTGGCAGACCGTCGGGTGGCATATTGGAACGTGTAGCCTTTGAGGTTAACTACCTCGGTGTTGGGGTTATACACCTCAATCCACTGTGGTAATCCACTACTCCCAGCAGACCAATCTCTGACCATATACTCTGTTATGCGTATGGGGAATAAAGGTTGAGGCTCGGGTTGTGTTTCTGGTGTCCCCTCAAGCGTTGTTCCGTATTTTTGTTGGGCTCTGAGGAAATTTTGTTCTGTGCTTGTGTCAACAGGGGTTTGGCTCTCACCTGCTTCGGATGTCCCTTCAGATGTGCCTCCCGTCGCTACCGCTGTAGGTTGAGTAACCGTAGGATAATTCACTGTTGGCTGATTATTAGGCTGTTGATTCACAGGTTGCTGATTTTCCGGGAGTTGACGCACAGCCCGCGGAGGTGCATCCTGTTGAGGTGAGGACCCCTGAATCAAAGACTGCTGAGGGGGAGACTGTGGTTCAGCAGGTCGCTGAACAGGGTCGTGCTTATGACCTGAAAGATAGTCACCGTGATCGTGCTTGTAAGCCGCCTGCGAGTTCTCATAGTTATGTACATGTTCACCTGAACTGTAATACCAGGCTCTTGTCATCCCGCCGTAACCTGGATTTGTGTTATCGGGGAAAATATAATTGTGCTCGTGCCAACGGGTTTCCCCATAGATTTGCACTCCACGGTCGTCGCTCTCACGGGTTACATCGCGCTGACTGGATAATTCTGCTCGACCCCGTGTTGGGTCTACCCAAGATTCAATGTTATGCGCGAACACTGACGATGACACTGCTAAAAGTGAAAGCGTTAAGAGTAAGATGCTAAATCTAAACATTTTTTATCTCCTTAGTTTGTAAAAGAAACGGTCTCTTGGAAGTGTTTTTGCTTCGGTGTTTTCCGTAGGTTGAACGAGAACGGACACAAAGCATTGGGGTGTCCAATACATCGGGAGAGACCTGATGCAACAAAAATAGCCCGCAATGGGAGGCTCTGTGCAAAACAGAACCACCTGCGGGCGCGAAGACAGTCCGATGCAGGACCGTCAGGATCGTTTTATGAAATAAAATACTTATCGTTTGTGAAGAATTCGGGGGGGGTTTTTACCTATTTGAGGATCGACAGAACGCCTCAAAACGCAGCAGCCACTCCCTCTCATCGGGGCGCGCACATCCGCACGCATCTTCAGAGACCTTTTTAATTCAAAGGGTAAACTGCACTTCGTCATGAGCGTTCCTCAGGTAAAATGTTCAAGTCTATCAAGGTTTTTTCGGTTGGCGAAGGTGTTGTTTTTCAAACGCCACCATCGCTTTTAAGTCAGTAGTTGTAAATCCATGAAATATCTCAAGGTTTTCTCTTTTGTCGTTGTGTCGGTTGCGAAAATCGCAACTCAAACGTATCCTCTTTCTAATGCTCTATAGTTACTTAGGTCACTTTTTCATTATTCATCATATAAAATATAAATGGCATAGGTAACTATTATACAAAATTTCCAGGTAAAAAGCAAATTATATTTACAAAAATTGCTAATTTTCCTTAAAAAGTGAATAATATTTTAGAATTGTAGCTAATTTTTTCTGAGAAACCCCTTTCCCAAATATCGTGGGGATCTTCAGCATTTACCAGAATTCACATTGATTTAAAATTTGACCCAAAATGAAATGCGTGATAGTATACCCTATTTAGGGCTTACGCAGTTTACCTGTTTTTGTGCGGTCTTTGGTTCGTAGTAGCGCAATGGTGCAAGTCGCGTGTGGACTTGCGGGACAATGCGCTTTCTTCGGGAATATCACCTCAATTTTGGTATAGAAGCCAATTGTGCGTAAGTCCTGTTTATAATTTTTTCCGAAATTGTGTCAAGAAAAAAATGTGTGCTTCGGTGCATACCCTGTTTTGTTATCACAGCTTGAATAAGTTATTTCGCAGTTGAGAAATTCGCAACGCAAATGGAGGCATTTTCATGGGTTTTGTGTCATGTCAAGAGGATAATCAGGATACTGCCGGTGAACCTGTAAAGGCAGGAAAACAGAAAGGTCAAGTTACGAAAATAGAAGAAACAGATAAACTCATAGAACCCGATCCCAAAATGGAGACATTGACAGTGAAAAATACGGTTATCGTCAAAGCAGATGGTCTGGCGGTCAACTCTACTGAGATAGAAAGTTATGCCTTCGACATCATGTTCATGGATGATGATGAGTAATTAGAACCGCAGATAGACCTCACTGCAACCGCACGAACAGAGCCAAGTAGCCCTGGGAAAGTGTATCTGATCTCAAGGTTCTATGACATCAAAGAAGCTTGTTCTCTGCTAACAGATCTTATGTCAAACGTTGTCCCGAGAAAATTTTTCACATTCCGTGTCACATTAGACTTAGGAGCGTTCCCAAAGCACCCCACCGCTTATTTCACATCTTGTGGACGCAGCACGACACACGGAATATCGGTTTGTGTCAAGATGAGTCCACAACGCCGATAACCCCCGCGGTTGTCAAACTACTGGAGATGTTTTTCTGTGACTGATAACTCTTGAGCCTTAAGTGGCATATTTGTATTGTCTTGATTCTTTCAGTCAAATATGCTATTATTTTGTTAAGGTCGATTGTGGTGGTGCGCGGTTTAAAGGTTCTACACATTTCACTTGTAAGGTCATTTCACAATAATATTGAAGGAAGTTTCGCATAGCATTTCATAAGTTTTGGCAAGGTCCTAACCTGCAGGAACGCGGAGGATTTCACGCTATATACTTTCGCTATCATTCTCGCTTTTTACATGAACACTCCAGAAGTTTTTACACCGGAAGAACGAAACGAAAATACTGAGCGAAAGCGAGAACTGATTGAACTTATTGCCTCTGGAGAGGCTATACTTATCGTTGGAGCCGGAAGTAGCGCGCGTGTCGGTTACGTGACTTGGAAAGGTCTTCTGAAGGAATTGGAGGATTTAGCCAATGAGTGCGGGGCCGGTCTCAATCAAGAGCGGAAAGGCGATGATTTAGCATACGCAGAAGACATCAAATCACATATCTACAATGAAATGGGTGATTTAGGTAGATACCATGCTTTCCTTGATGAACTTTTTAAACCTAAATCTCTAACTTACGACGAATTCCATAGATTGCTTGTTGATCTTCCTTTCAGAGGTATCTTAACCACAAATTACGATATTGTTCTTGAAGAAGCGTTGTTAGGAAAAAAGATTGAAGCAGAACGAGAAGACAGAGAGATTCCTCCTATAGATGGATCCCCGTTGGTAATCGGGCAAGATACCCCTCGACTCATCCATGAATTCCTACTATCGCGGAGCAACGATCCACGAATACCGCAACGGATTGCACACCTACATGGAATGTACAGGAATCCAACAAGTATCATTCTCAGTATCAACGACTACATTAAGGCCTATGGCTTGCATGTTGCGGAGGATGGAGAGCAAGTTAATGAGAAAGAAGTATGGACGCTTCATCGGAAATTGTTATGGGCTGTCTTAGCAACCCGCAGAGTCGTTTTTGTCGGTTTCAGCATGGACGACCCCTACTTTAACAAGATGTTAGAAATCGTCAGTGCAGACCTGTGGGGATGGAACAAATCTATTCACTTCGCAATTATGGGTATCTCTGCCGAAGACAAGGGAGGCATCCAAGATTCAAAAGATAAAGCAAATAGCCTCAAGAGTAAGTATGGGATAGATACTGTATTTTACGAGGTTTTTAAGGATTCACATCAACGTTTGGAGGATCTCTTCACTGAAATCGCAGAGCAATGTGAGGATAGGAATCGATCTGTTGAAGAAACCCAAGACCTGTTAAGCGATAGTGAGCGTTCCGAAGGTGAAGAATTAAAATCCATTTCAAGTGGATCGAGAGATATATTGAATTGGATTAAACGAGAAAGCCAACGTATGATAAGGAGGATGGGCGATGAAGATTAAGCGAGAGAAACTACTTAGGGACTTGCAAGACTTCGCCACGCTAGGAAATGGAGTCATTATAGGAAGTCCAGGCGTTGGGAAAACGTACCTACTAAAAGAACTCTATCGGAGTTTAGACTCTCTTGAAATACCGGAATTCATACTTCCTATTGATCAACTTGGAGATGGGACTGACAAAACTTTACGCGAAGAGTTGTCTTACGAGGGTGATCTGATTGAAAGGTTGAAATCCGTCCCTGTTTCAGACAAGAAAGCAATATTACTTTTTGATGCCTTTGATGCTGCCCGAGATGAACAGACGCGTAAACGTTTTCTGGACCTCATTCGCAGTGCAATTTTTGAACTCCACGAGTCGTGGAATATCATCGTTACAGTCCGAACATACGACGCGAAAAAATCGCAGGAACTCTTAGACCTATTCGGCAATCCCAATGAAGCAGATCTAACCAAATACAAAAGTAAAGACATACTATGCCGACATTTTACAATTCCCCCTTTTGATGAGCATGAGATTCTACAGGCATTTGATCAAATCGGGTGCCCGAAATCCATATACGAGGACGAGGAGGTCTCTCAGGACTTTAAGAACATCCTTGCAAACCCTTTCAATCTTTGGCTATTAGAAAAGATTCTAAAGAGCTCAGACGGGATTCCCGATTTTAGTCAGATTCATTCTGAAGTCCAGTTACTCGGTCTGTTTTGGCAACGACGGATTGAGAACGAAAACAGTGAGCACCTTCTGAGGCAAATCTCAGATAAGATGGTTCAAGAACGCTCATTGAGTGTCAGGGTAGATGACGTTTATGACGATGTAGACCTCGATAAACCAATGAGAAAAAACGCTTGGGATAAACTCCAGAGTGATGAAATCCTATCAAAGGTCTCTTCGTCTGGACAACGGATCGCTTTTTCTCATAATATCCTTTTTGACTATGCAATTAGCATTCTGCTCATTGATGATGAATCTCAACACCTTGAAGATTTTATTCTTGAGGATGAGTCACGTCCACTTTTTCTGCGCCCGAGTCTTACCTACTTTTTCACTCGACTCTGGTACTATGATGACTCCACAAATTTTTGGCGCGCCTTCTGGCATATTTTGCAAAGAGATCAATTTATATCTTTGCGTCTCGTCGCGCGCTTGATTCCGACAAGCGTTATCGCAAATGAAGCCCGCGGAATTGAGCAATTGGAACCACTCTTGAAGAAACTACAGAACAGAGAAAAAATCGCAAACGAGGCAATAACACGGCTTCTGCAGGCACTCCAAACTCTACAAATTAAGCGGGACGCGCTCTGGATTGATTTTTTCGACCAAATCTCAGCGCACTTGCATAGTGATTTTGCTTGGGATTTGGCAAATCTCACTTCAGATATCCTTGAGCGAGCACCAAAGACTGAAACACCTATCATAGACCCTTGTGGACAGATTGGACGGCGACTGTTGAAGTGGGTATGGCAGGAAAGAGAAACGGGCGAAAACAATTGGTATGATCGCTTTGGGGGGCGTTGGGCGGTGCCGCTTGTTGCCAAAACCTACGGCACCAATGTCGATGAATCTCGAACACTTCTCAAAAAGGTTCTTGAACTGACAAAGGAAGAAAATTTTCCGATAGGCTTTCTGTCATGGTTAACCGAACATGTTACTAAGATTTGGGACCATGATCCTAAATTTGTTATCTCAATCTATTACACTGTTTTTTCACACCAATTCACTGGCGATGGAGAAACAATACGAGGTGGAGCTGTCTTACCAATAACAACTTATCGCAGACAAGATTTTGAGATGTGTCAGTATCGATTGGTAAAGCATTTCTCCAATTTTCTTCGAGCAGCACCATTACACGCAGCGAAAGCGGTGATCCGAAGTTTAAACGTCTTTATTGTTAGAGAACATAGCGTCAGGACAGAAGACATAAAGATGTTCAATTTTCGTGGAAAATCTACTTGTTTTGTGCAAGATCATAGTTATATCTGGGATGAACAACAGTACACCGACGAGCCGATTGAAATGGCGGACGCTCTGTTTGAATACATCGGAGAATTGGCGATGTCGGAAGATCCGCGTCTTGATTCACTACTTGATGTTTTCTACGATGAGGTGGTAGTTGCTTTCTTTTGGAAACGGCTTTTGAAGACAGGGTCCCAGTTTCCAAAGGTCTTCGCTCCCCGTCTTTTTGAATTGTGCATTGCAGAGCCGATACAGAGGCATTCCGAAGCCTTTTATGAACTTTGCCTGTTTTTAAAAGCCGCTGCGTCTGATTTCACACCGAATAAACTTCTTCAGATTGAAAAGAGCATTTTGGCACTCCCAAGCGAAGCGAGAGACAAAAATCATCGTAACGTTCTTGAAGAGGATAGAAATCGGCTTCTTGCCCAAATCCCGGTGGATTTGTTATGTACTGACGAAGCAAAGAGAATTCGAGAAGAAATGGAGCGTAAAAACGATGTTTCGGAGAATCGACCACCGGTTCGTTTTAGCACCTCGTGGGGACCCGTTACTGAGGAGAAGTGGCTTCAAACACAAGGTGTTGACACGACTATACCTGAAAATCAAGAGTTACAACGCTTGTCCAGCCCTCTCAATAAATTCAGTTCAGATTGGCTAAATGATGCCCCAACTCAAGAAGCTATTAGGTTAATTTTACCGAAGTTACAGGAGGCGTACACTAAACTAAAAAGCAACACAGAAGCCAATCAGGAAGCAATCAATCTACTGTGGCATAATCTAACCGATTGTGTAGCAATTCTCGGCCGAATTGCTAATAACCTTGAAAGTAATTCTTTCGCCTTTTGCCGACAAGTTCTCCTAGAGGCTTCAAAACATGAACAGCCTCAGCCGGACCCTAAATACGATGACGAATTTGATCATCCGGGTTATTCCTCATTTCCACGGCATGAAGCCGCCCGTGGATTACTGAGACTTGCGTTTCATCAACCTGACCCAGAAATATTAGAGGCAATTGAAATACTGGCGAGTGACCCTGTACCATCTGTTAGGATGGTAACGGCGATGGAATTAACTAATGTTTATGTCAAATCTCCAGAAAGGTTCTGGCACATCATGGACAATAGGGCAATCCATGAACGGAATCGCATCGTGCAAAAATATCTCTACCATACATTAACTCGGGTGGTTGCAAAGGAAAAAGAGAATGAAGACAAGACAACTCGCGTCATGGCGAAACTATTGGAGCATACACCTCCACCTACAGAAGGATTAGAACCGTCAGATTCATTCATCGTTTTGTTAATGTGGCTGATAATTGATCGCCAAAATCCATGGGCATTGAAAACAATCGAAGATACATTTTTCACGGATCCCATCCGGTTTGCTAACCCTCTGAGTCGTGCAGTGTCTGAGATCGTGAGAGATTACGTCCTCCCTAAACATCTTGAAACAGATATAGGACGCGAAAGAGCAAAACGAGCTATTGGATGGTTAGGGCAAGTGATCGATATAATTGCTGATAGGGTTATGGAATTGTATGGTATCGCCAAAGAACATGAGACTGAAGAAGGAGTGAAAGAGTTACACAACACCTACAAAGCAATTGATGAGGTGATAACACGTCTTTACTTTGCAGTTGCCTACAAAAGAGATCAATCTGAGGAACCTGTTGAGGAAATCTCCAACGAGTTACGCTGTGATTTCTATAATGAAGTCAAACCTTTGATGCAACAGGTCATTACTTTTGCACAAAAACCAGAAAGCGGTATTATGTTTGCACCGACAGCACACTATTTCATGCAACTTCTAACGAGTTTTCTCAGTTGCGATCCCAAAGGTATTTTACGCTTAGCCTCAAGGGTTGCGAAGTCAAGTGAACGGTTCGGTTATACGCTTGATTCCATCGCGGTTCGGGATGTTGTCGAATTTGTTGAAATTGTCCTCGCTGACTACCGAGATGAGGTGCGTGATGGTGAAGCATTGGAGGACCTGCTAAATCTCTTGGATATGTTTGCCAAAATAGGATGGACGGATGCCCTTAAACTTGTTTGGCGGCTTGATGAGGTTTTTCGGTAGTTTTTTTATGAAGCACGCGTTCGATAAAGTCTGCACATTTCGCTCCGCTGGGGCTTAGGGTTCGGGGATGTTGCATTTTCTATAGACATTGAAGAAACACCCAAGCAAAAACCCCCACTGGGGCTTTAAGGCAGTGGTAGGTTCCGTGTTCTATACATATTTCTTCCTGTTAGGGCTTAGGTATTTATACTCGGACATTTATGAAGGAAATTCCAATTAAGGCAGGACTTACGCAAATTTGTATTCTGCGACCAAATTAATTGTTCAGAACCCAAGAATGCGCAATGAATTGCGCTACTACAAACCAGAGATGACACGAAAATGAGCAAGCTGCGTAAGTCCTATAAGGAAAATCCAATGAATTTCCTAATAGTACTTTCCATCTTTTGGGTGAGCGTGCTTGTCAAATTTTCCAGATATCCATAAGTCCAGACAGCACGTTAATACCACTTGATACCAACAAGCACGGGTAATGAGACGTGTTTGTTAAAACGCAACCATTTCTAAAACACAACTCATTGTTTGGGCAGGCTTCGCGCCTGCCCAATTTCTTTGCAGTTAAGTAACCCTCACGGTGTTTGTTTCAGACTCGCCCAAGTGCCGACTCGCTTGCGTTTGACCGCACTCGGTGCCGACGGAGCCGGTTGCTCGTAGAACCCGGGAGACCCCATGTCTTCCCGATGTCCATAGTAATAAACCTCCGGGGGCGACTCGCTCGGGACCACCTGATGCGAGACCCGCGCCTGGTTCTGATGGAGCGGTGCCACCGGATCCCCTAACGCACCAAAAGCTGCCCTACCGAGACGGTGAATCTCTGCGCCATCGGCATCCGTCAACACCCACCCGCGTTTGAGGACGTTGTCTATGTTCAAGTTGTAGACCTGTGTTGCTTCTATCCCGGAAAATCGCCATGCCGAAACTGTTCCGGTTGATAGGATCGCGACACCACCCCCTGCTATGCTGAACCCGTCCTGTGTTCCAGCGAGCGTCAGTGTGTGGACTTTATGGGGGGCGTTGGCTGACCGTCGGGTGGCGTATTGGAACGTCCAACCTTTGAGGTTAACTGCCTCGGTGTTGGGGTTATACACCTCAATCCACTGTGGTAATCCACTACTCCCAGCAGACCAATCTCTGACCATATACTCTGTCACACGTATCGGTTGCATCAGTGGAGCACTCGGTCGCCTTTCTTGCGGCGCGATGCCTGCCGCAATAGGTCCCACGGGTTGAGGACTGGATGTCCCTGCGGGGGTTCCACCCGTCACTACCGTTGTGGGTTGAGTAACCGTCGGTTGATTCACAGGTTGCTGATTCACAGGTTGCTGATTCACAGGTTGCTGATTCACAGGTTGCTGATTGGCAGGGCGTTGAATCCCTCCCAAAGGTGCATTCACTTGAGGTGAGGACTGCAGAATCAGCCCAGCGCTTTGAACCACAGTGCCTTCAACCATTCGTGTGCCTACATTCGAGTGGTCGTTATCCAAATAGTGAGGATTCGGGTGCGGATGTGGATTAGTTATCGAAGAGTGTTTGTGTCCCACGCGATGCGTGTGCGATGCATAGTCATCATGCCGGTGGGCAGTAAAGGTATGCCAATGCCACTCGTTGGTATTCTCTACGGGATCAGGAGTAGGATCCGGATCTGGAGCCGCTTCATATCCAGTGGCACTGGTATCATGAGAATTAGCGTGTGCATTGGCAAATCCATCTTTCAGATGCGGGTGATTAATAGTCTTACCTGTGCCCGCCGGTGCTCTTGCCGGTGTAGTGGTAAGTCCTGGAACAGCAGTGTTGTGATGAATCTCCGGATGACCTGGATCTGTCAGCTCCCCGCTTTCCCAGTCGACGACATTTCTATGATAATGCCACCCTGAACCGTGTTCATGATAAAGATCACCATCGTAAGTAGGACTACTCACATCGTGTGCGTAGACAGATGAAATAGCCGTCAATACGCAAAAAACGGATAAGACGCTAAAAGTCAGTATTTTTGAAAACATTTTTCAAATCTCCTTTTTAATTTACTTTAGAAGCACAACCTAACAGGTGCTGCGACAAGGGACCTCTTAACAAAAATAGCCCGCAACGCGGCAAGCGTGTGGAAACGCAGCGCGGGCGGGCGCGAAAAAACCGCGACAGCAGCGAAGCTGCGGACGCAGTTTATGAGATAGATATGTAAAATTACTTCACGGGGGTTAAGAGGGGGGGGGTACTCGTACCTTGACTAACCACACACCAGCCGGATACCGGGACCCAGCACGGAGGCACGTTTGCTGTGGATATGGTCAGAAGAAGGGGGTCTCTATAAGCCTTCATACGCGTTAGTCGGGATGTCCTGAATTTGTAGATTTAAGTTATCATAAACCCAAGTTGCCAGTGAGTCGGCAGTTGTAAATCCATGAAATATCTCAATGGTTTCTCTTTTAGCGTTGTGTCGGTTGCGAAAATCGCAACTCAAACGTATCCTCTTTCTAATGCTCTATAGTCACTTAGGTCACTTTTTACTTATTCATCATATAAAATATAAATGGCATATGTAACTAAGGATTATACAAAATTGTCAGGTAAAAAGCAAATTATATTTACAAAAATTGCTAATTTTTCTTAAAAAGTGAATAATATTTTAGAATTGTCGCTAATTTTTTCTGAGAAACACCTTTCCAAAATACCGTGGGGATCTTCAGCATTTACCAGAATTCACATCGAATTTAAAATTTGACCCAAAATGAAATGCGTGATAGTATATACTATTACTATAACGCAAGTTGCCCCCTATTTAGAGACATAGCACCCCTACGGGGTGCTATCGCTTAAATACGCCATTTTCCATAGACATATCACCCCTAAATCAACGTCAGAATGCGCGTGCTGAAACTGCTACAGATTTCCGGGATTATCAAGAAATTCGATCTAACTTAAAAAAAGAAGGAAAACTTCGACGGACATGAAAATAAAAGAAATTCAAGCCGAATTATCAACATTAGGATTAGATGGATGGCTCCTCTACGATTTCCGTGGGATAAACCCGATTGCACAGAACGTCGCAGGCTTAGCAGAGGCACATATCACACGCCGATGGTTCTGTCTCATCCCCACCCACGGTGAACCGCGATGGCTCGTCCATAAGATTGAGACATCTAACTTCACGGGTGTCCAAGGCACCGTCGCCCTTTACGCCGGTTGGGAAGAACTTAACCAAGCAATCCGCGCCCTACTCACTGGCGTTAAAACCGTTGCGATGGAGTATTCACCAAACGCCGAAATCCCTTATATCTCACGGGTAGATGCCGGCACTTTGGAATGGATTCGCTCGATCGGAGTCGAGGTGCACACATCCGCGGAACTCGCCCAACGGATGGAAGCACGCCTGAGCGAAGCACAAGCAACCGGACACCAGACGTCCGCACACTTGGTGCTACAGGCGAAAGACTATGCCTTCGCGTGGATCGGTTCACAATTGCGTGATGGGAAAACAATTACGGAATACGACGTGCAGCAGGTCATTCTCGGACAATTCGATGAGATGGATTTAGTCACCGATCACCCCCCGATCGTCGCTGCGAACGCCAAGAGCAGCGATCCGCATTATGCCCCGACTTCAACAGACACCCAAGAGATTAAAACAGGCGACTTTATCCTCATCGATTTATGGGCAAAACAGAAAGATCCCGATGCAGTCTTTGCAGATACCACCTGGGTGGCGTATGCGGATAAAACGGTTCCGGGGCGGTATGTTGAAATCTTCGATATTGTCAAGGAAGCGCGGGATAGAGCCGTGCGGTTCATCCGTGAGAAATGGGCTGTCGACGCACCGATTCACGGCTACGAAGTCGACGACTGCGTCAGAGGGTATATCACAGAAAAAGGATACGGTGAGTTCTTCATCCACCGCACGGGACACAACATCGGCACGGTTATCCACGGAAACGGTGTGAATTTAGACAACTTAGAAACGCGCGATGGACGTGCGTTGATTTCTGGGATCTGCTTCTCAATTGAGCCGGGTATCTACCTTACCGATTTCGGCGTTCGGACAGAAATTGACGTTTTCTTAGCCGGTCCAGGGAGAGACGGCGTAAAAGTGACAACCGCGCCCGTTCAAAATCGGGTATTGCCGTTGCTGTAACCTGATAATTCCGTTTTTTCAAATCAGTGAGAATGTGTGAAAGGTAGAGGCGTGCATTCAGGATCCATTGGTCGGCATACGCCGATGCGAGCAACGGAAGTGCCATTGTTAAACGTGGCGAGTCGAGGAGCCACTGTTCCGCGTACTCGGCATAGTCTGTATCAACAAGCCCAGTACTACCGATCGGATAGATGACGTAGCGCTTATCGTCTCGCACTTCCAGTCTTGGATCGAGCGGCGTGTCAAGGTTCAGACGCTTGGTGCTGTCAATCTCGAGCACCCAAAAAAAATAATCCTCATTGTGTCCCAAGTATCCGATCTCTACATCAAGCCGATGTCTATCTTCGGTCAGAATCGGGATTGCCTCCATATCGCGTTTAACTAAAACCGGATAGATCGCGGCGAAAAAGATCTGTTCAAATCCAAGCGGATGGTGCGCATGCCTCAGGATGTCTAAAAGAATTTGTGCATCTTCGGTGCGTTGCAATTCTAAACAACTTTTCGCGAAGACTTCATCACGGATGGATCGGAGGTCTGTGGGATCATTTGAATCCAGGGGTGAGAGTTCGCGTATCAGTTTGAGAATGTGTCGGCGTTTGGGCATAACTCGCCAAAGCATCCAATTCCATAAAGTCTGCCATGTCCCGCTTTCCCATAATTGATTGAGAAGGGCTCGCACGCTGAAAAAGAAGCGTTGGAATATGTTTTGAGATGGGAGACTTCGGTGTTCGTTCGCCATAATTCCTAAGACTGTTTGGCGTGAATTTGACTTTCCGCCCAGAATATAGTATAATATATGTGGTTTCCAATGATAGAATCGCCGGAGTGGTGAAATTGGTAGACGCACGGGACTCAAAATCCCGCGGGCCCTAGGTCCATGTCGGTTCGAGTCCGACCTCCGGCATGCGGCGATGGTTTCTCAGGAGCCATCGCCTTCTCTGTTTCCATTACATCGCAACGATTTCACGCATCCGCTTCGCGAGGTCAATTTGCGCGTCTCTATCACCGCCGACTTCGTGGATAACATAACCATCGTAGCCGATAGCACGGAACGCCGCCATAACCGCTTGCCAATCCGTATCACCATCTAAGAGGTTAACAAACTGGTGTGCACCGCGAGAGAAATCCTTGAAGTGCACCCGCTTGATACGATGTGCCAGTTCACGGATCCAATGCTCTGGATACCCATAAGCCATCATATTCGCAGTATCGAGATAAGTGCCTACCCAATCGCTGCCTATTTCGTCTATAATATCGCGCATCTCCTTTGGGCTGAGTAGGAACTTGTTCCAGACGTTCTCAAGCCCGATTGCAACTTGATGCGCTTCCGCGGAAGGTGCAAGCTCTTTCAGCACACCCACGAGATTATCCCAAACCTGTTGGTAAGTCCCCTCAACAGTGAGCTGCCCGGGATGCAGTAAAATCCCACCCACACCGAGGGCACCAGCAACTTCTAAACCGCGAGCGAGAGAGACCGCGCCTTTTTCGCGTTGTGCTGCATCCAAACTGAGTAAATTCCCGCGGTCGGCGTAGCCTGCCGTGATACTACTGATTTCAATACCGGCGTCTTCACACTTCTCGGCAATGCCGCGTAACGCCGTATCGCTCATATTGATGTCGGTATCTTGTCCTTCACCGAAAGTGAGTTCAACGGCATCGTAACCGGCATCTTGACAGAGGGCGAGTGTATCGTCGAGGGACATACCGCCAAGGATAATTTGGGTAACGCCTATCTTCATTTCTTCTCCTTTTCGATGTGAAATTGCGTGGCTGTTAGGGATTGTATGCAGAGGTGCCGAGTTTCGAGACACTGTGGACACCGAATAGCGACGTAATAAGCGTCGTTGAACACGGTATCAATCAAATTGGCGTCCGTACGATTCGCCAATGGATGCCCCAAAAACTGGTCAAGCACTTCGTACGCCCTGTCACAATCTGGACAGATTTGTAAGTCGTGACCGATGTCCGTCTGGTCGAGCCATCGCATCGTCAATACCTTTCTTAGGAAGAAACCAAAAATTGAGAGACCGATTTGAGATAACGGTTCGGCAAGCGTGCCTTGACGTGAACGGCTTCCGCTGTGTATTCAGTATCAAGCACGATGCCATACTTATGCAGTAAGTCGAGTGTCTTTCCTTCTGTATACGGAATACAGAGAGAGATATCCGTGCCGCGTTCGGCAAAACGCTGTGCCAAAGCATCTATTAACGCCGGAACACCGTCGCCACGTTGCGCTGAAATCGGCAGCGCATCAGGATATTGGCACTGTAAGATGTGCAATTCCTCATCATCACTTTTGAGCCTATCGACTTTATTGAAAACCATGAACATCGGCATATCGGTAGCATCCAATTCTTCAAGAACTACGTTCACAGCGGCTATCTGTGCCTCTGCTTCCGGATGACTCACATCAACAACATGCAGCAAAAGATCCGCCTCTAAGACTTCTTCGAGTGTCGCCTTGAATGCAGCAACTAACTGGTGCGGCAATTTCTTGATAAAGCCAACGGTGTCGCTCAACAGAATCTGCTGTTTTTGCGGCAAATCCAACTTCCGCGTGGTAGAATCCAAAGTTGCGAACAATTTATCTTCAGCCAAAACGGTTTCGCCTGTTAGGCGGTTAAATAGCGTTGACTTCCCCGCATTGGTATATCCCACGAGAGATACTTTGATTTTTTCGGACCGATTTCGCCGCTGAATATGACGCTGTTTTTCAACGGCATCAAGTGCCTTTCTCACATGTGCGATGTTCCTACGCACCCAGCGTCTATCCATTTCGAGCTGCGTTTCACCGGGACCCCGGAGGTGTCTACCCCCGCCACCGCCTGTCGCAAGTCGTGAGAGGTGTGTCCACATCCGAGTGAGGCGTGGCAGTGCGTATTCAAGTTGCGCCAATGCGACCTGTAAGCGCGCTTCTTTGGTGAGTGCACGTTGCGCAAAAACCTGAAGAATGAGTCCTGTCCGGTCAATTGTGGCGACCTCAAGTGCCCGCTCAAGATTCCGATTCTGCGCGGGTGATAGTTCCTCGTCAAAGATAATTGCGTCTGCGTTTAACTCTTCAATGAGAGGCTTGAGTTCTTCTTCAACCTTTCCTTCACCAATGAAATACGTTGGATTTGGCGCATTACGGGGTTGAATTGTCACAGCGACCACCTCAATGCCAGCCGTCTCTGCGAGTTGCTGGAGTTCTTGCAGCGATTCTTCGGTCTCGTGCATCAAGGTGTTCCGGAGTTTTATCCCTACCAATATCGCACGTGAGGGCGGATTCGGTGCACGCGTATCATAAAGTTCTTGCATCAAGAAACTCCTTTCCTGAGTTCTGCGGGTGTACCGGGGTATAGTGCCACGGTTTACCCAATAACGTGGTACTTCTTATAGTATAGTTTATCAGATTTACGTGCCTTTTTCCACTAAAATCCTATTTTGCGAAAAAACTTCACATTTTTCACAAGGCCCCTTTTCTGTGTATGTCTTGGAGAGGGTTGTCGCTTGTCAAACAAATCAAACCTAAAGTTTTTCTTGCACACAAGTCAATTCTATGTTATACTTAAACACCATGATGAAAAATGCCAAAAATTCCACTACGCCAGCGATTACTGTGAATCGAAAAGCGCGGTATGATTATCACCTGCGCGATCGCTATGAAGCCGGGGTCGTCCTCCAAGGTACCGAAGTGAAGGCAATTCGCGCAGGACGGCTCAACTTGGCAGATAGTTACGCACAGATAACAGATGGAGAAGTGTTCTTACTCGATGCCCATATCGGTCCTTACGAACACGGAAATATGGCAAATCACGAGCCGAAGCGGAAACGGAAACTCTTATTGCATCGGCGAGAAATCACTAAACTTGAACGCTCGATCCGTTCCAAAGGCATGACTATCGTTCCGACGCGGGCGTATTTCAGCAAGGGTAAGATAAAACTGGAATTAGCCGTCGCTATGGGTAAGCGACTCTACGATAAACGCGACAAACTTGCGCGTGAAGCGACCGCGAGTGAGATCCGGGCATACAATTGACGTGGCTATCGGCTCTCTTGTCTCCGACTGCCAACAGTTATTCTGGGGGTGCACAGGTTTCGACGAAGGTAAATGAGATATAGGTTGCATGCCGAGGTCTCCGCAGGCCTCGTTAAACAGGCGGAACATTTATAAATGCTGATGAAGAATTAGCATTAGCTGCTTAATGCAGCTACGCTTGGCCGACCTGCCGCCCGTCAGGGAAGCTAAAGCGCCGCAATACGGGCTAGCTGCTCGCTCATTCTCAAGGGGCGTGCCGTGAAACACTTTTTGAGATAGCCTCTTATGGATCCTGCACAGGGGAGTCTGAGAGGCGAATCTTAAATCCTGTGATAAGCATGTAGTAGCCTCTATTGAAATGCCTTCGGACGCGGGTTCGATTCCCGCCACCTCCATTTCTACCGCGTCATTCCGTGTTTACCAACAACACACCGCCTGCAAAACGACATGGCTGAACTCGCGAACATGCCACTTCGCATTCAAAAGATCGTGCAAGCACATATAGGTGAGGATGAACATATATATTTGTGCGTCCTGGGTCGTTCCAGCTTGCTGCGTCCAGATTATGTCTTCATCACATCGCGTCGGGTCTTGGTTTTAGATGAACGATATATAGGGAGCCTCGCTGTCTCTTACGCGAATGTCCGGTGTAATCTGCTGTTTACAGAAATCAGCAGTGTTCAGTTAGTTCGACATCTTAAACATCGGTTTCTCCGCCAAGCAAAACTCGAAATTAGTGTCGTACGTAATGTTCACTGGATCGATAATATCAACTTCCGTGCCGCACAATGTGCTTACGCGTGCATCACTGAGCAGCTCTCGGAGGTACGCCATCACCACGATCGTAACGGCGGAACCTCCGAAGCCAGATAAAAAGGATGCCATGATAGAATTCCTGAATTATCTCATCGTTTCTTATAATGTCTGGTTTACAGCCCCGTTAGCGATTGTGTTCCTATTGGCACTCTTCCGACTTGCCACAGGCGCAATGGACTTCGGCGATGTGGATACAGACGTTGATATGGATGCAGACATCGACATGGATGCCGATATGGATATAGACGCGGACGCAGATGTCGATGCTGATATGGACGCACATACAGGTACCCAAGGGACCTCCTTCGGAGATGTATTTGGGTTCTTGAACGTTGGCAGGGTCCCGTTGATGATTGTGCTGATGTCGTTGTTTGTGACATGGGGAATTTCTGGGCTTATTGTGAACGCGCTTCTTAACATCCCGGAGAACCCACACTGGGTTTGGATATCGTGTATCATTGCGTTTTTCTGTTGTTTCTTAGGAACTCGGTATATCTCTATCGGACTTTCAAAACTATTTCCAGAGAGCGAAAAAGCCATCAGTGATGTCCAACTGCTCGGTCTAAGTGGGCGAGTGGTTAGTGGGCAAATTACAACCACCTTCGGAACCGCCCGCGTCCGAGTGCCAGACGGACCGGAATTAACCGTCAGTTGTCGTGCCAAACCAGATGAAACCACTCCTGTCAAGGGGGATACCGTTATCCTGATAAATTATGATCGGACCAAACGAATCTTTGACGTAAGAAAAAGCCAAATGGATCCGCGATAATGTATGGTTGTCAGTAAAAAGGAGAATTGAAACATGTTGGATGCCAACTTATTCGTTACGATTGTCGGCAGCGTGATTGCCTTACTCGTCATCTTCCTGCTAATCTATCGCTCTTTCTACAAAAAAGCACCAGCAGATTCAGCATTAGTTATCTCTGGAGGACGTAAAAAGCGGGCTGTTTTTGGGGGGAGCCTTATCAATCCACTTACGAACACGAGCCAACTTATTTCCTTGAATACGCTCCAACTTCCAGTTGAACGCACCGGACAAGCCGCGCTTATCACAAAAGACAGTTTACGGGTTGATTTGGAAGCAGAGTTCTATGTCAAAATTGAACCCAACGAACAGGATGTCCTCAAAGCGGTTGCGAGTCTTGGCGACAAAACGTTAACGCCCGCCGAAGTTAATAAACTTCTGGAAGGCAAACTCGTCGGTGTTCTTCGAAGCGTCGCCGCAACAATGGAGCTGCAGGAATTGCACGAAAAACGTCAACAGTTTTCTGACCAAGTTCAGGAGGCATGCCGAGACGACCTCGAACAGAACGGATTTAAGTTAGAAAGCGTCGCCGTCACCAATCTCGACCAGACGCCACTTGAAGCACTGGACGAGAACAACCGTTTTGATGTCGTCGCAATTCAAACTATTAAGCAAGAGGTCGAAGATAGGCAAACTGAAACCGCGCGGATCGAACACGAAAACCAAGTAAAGCGCGAAGAGAATCGACTCAAAGCCGAACTCGAAATCAAACAACGCGAAGAGGAAACGGAGAGCCAAGGCTTAGAAGTCGCCAAGCGACTTGAATTTGCACAGGAAGCGCAGCGCAAAGCAATCGCTACGAACAAAGCGGAACAGGAACGCGAGATTGAAGCACATAAACTTGAACAGCAACAAGCGGTTGAGGAAGCGCGAATCAAGCAGGAAGAAGTGGTGAAATCCACGGAAATCTCGCAGAAGCAGCGGCTCGATACGGCGCGGATCGAACAGGAACGCCAAGTCCAAGAAACGGAGATCTCGCAGAAGCAAGCCGTCGAAATCGCACGCGTCCAGCAGGAACAGCAGATCGAAGAAGCACAGATCCAACGAGAACTCACCGTCGAAAAAGCCAAGATTGAGCAGCAGCGCACTGTTGAAGAGACCGGTATCTCCAGCAGAATCGTTCTTATTGAGAAAGAACGCGAGGAAAAAGAGGCACAAGCCGAAAACGCAATCCAGATCTCTATCAAGGAGAAAGAACGCGAGGCAGCTCTGATAGAACTTTTAGACGTTAGCGCCCAAAAGGCGAAAGCTGAAGCGAGTGTCTTAACGGCTGAAGCCGTTGAGGAAGCGGAACGGCAAAGTAAAATCGCGCTTATCCGCGCCGAACAGGAAGCGGACGAGGAACGAATCGCCAAAGAACGCGCTGCTGACGCCGAAGCTTATGCCGTTGTAGAATCCGCTAAGGCGGAACTCGAAGCCGCAGAGGTTCAAGCACAAGCGCAAAGAATTCTCGCAGAAGCATTCCTTGTTGAAGCGAAGGCAAAAGCCGATGGTGAAGAGGCCTCAATTGCTGCAAAAAATCAAGCGGATTCCAAAGTTCTCGTTAGCGATGCTATATTAGCACTCGTGGAATCTTTGCCTGAAGTAACCAATGAACTAATGAAACCCGCCGAGCGTATTGAAAGCATCCGTGTGCTTGACCTCGGGGGCGGTGGTAATGGCAATGGCAGCAACGGTATGAACCGGATCCTCAGCTCGATTGTGAACGCTGGGGCAGCAGTGCCCCTGCTGAAGGAAATTGTCGGATTCAGCGGTTTAGATACTGAAAGAATTGCACAGACAATTCACGATTATACTTCCAACATGGCAGTCAATGCCCAATCGGATTCAGAAGAATAGCATATTGGTTATCAGTTGTCAGTCATCAGTTACCAGTTAAGAGGTTTCGTTTAACGAAGGGACCCCCCAAGCAAAACACCCTCTTTAACTGAAAACCGAGAACCGAGAACCGACAGCCAATAAGTTGATAGCCAATATTACGAAAGGATGAACAGATGGAAAAAGAAAAACAAGCAAGAGTCGAGGTTAAAGTTAACTTCCTCTCAATTGACCGGAGTACCGGCGCACCAATAGTTGCCCTGAAGGAAAAAGAGGGGGATTCAAATCGAATACTGCTGATTTGGATCGGTGAATCGGAGGCAGCGGCTATCCAGCGGTATACCGATAAAATTCAACTCCCGCGACCGATGACACATGACTTACTCAAGATAATGATTGAAACGCTTGGAGCCAAAGTTACAGCCGTGTGTGTACACGCTTTCGAAGAACGGACTTTCTATGCACATTTGACCTTGAAAGTCGACGGGAACAATATTGATGTGGATTGTCGACCGAGCGATGCAATCGCGCTTGCACTCCGCTGTGAAGCCCCGATGTACGTTGTTGAAGAGGTACTCGTAGAACAGGGATTCTCTGAACAGGAGCTCACCAAGGGACAAAAACCCGATACGAAAGATGTCTTGGAGAATTTAGACGACGATACACTAAAACAGTATACAGTCTAAATAGCTGTCAGGCGTCGGTCCGGATTTTCTACGAACATCCTTTCGGTTTTCAGTTAAGAGGTTTTTGGTAACAATTGACCGTGCCTTGGAATATTCCAAGTGAGGGAGTTTGGCACAGGAACCCTTTTTAACCGATAAAGGAGAAAAACAGTGTATGACCTTGTCATCCGCAATGGAACAGTCATTGATGGAACCGGTCAGCCCGGTTTCAAAGCCGACATCGCTATTAACGGTGAACGGATCACAGACGTTGGCGATGTTCCCGATGCGGCGTACCAGACGATTGATGCAACGGACAGACTCGTCACACCGGGCTTCATAGATACACATACACACATGGATGCCCAGTTCATGTGGGACCCACTCGGCACACCGACATGCTGGCACGGTATCACCACGTTGATCCTTGGGAGTTGCGGTGTGAGCTTCGCACCCGTCAAGCAAGCAGACCACATGGTTTTAGCGAAGGTCCTTGAAAGCGTTGAAGGCATTCCTGCGGAAAGCATCATGTCAAGCCTCCGTTGGAATTGGGAAACCTTCGGGGAGTACTACGACGCCTTGGACGCGTGCCCAAAGGGTGTGAATGTCTGCGGTATGATCGGGCATGCGGCAACACGCTACCACGCGATCGGGGAAGAAAGCCTAAAAAGGGACAGAAATCCAACGCCCGATGAAATGAAGACCATGCAAGCCTCCGTCGATGAAGCAATGGAGGCTGGAGCATTGGGATTCTCTACCTCTCGAACACTCACCCACAAGACCTCCGAAGGCATTCCGATTCCCGGCACATTCGCACATCTCGATGAACTGGTCGCGATCGCACAAGCCGTTGCAAGACACAATAAAGGGATTTTCCAATGGGCACCCGGTTTCGGGGAATATGAGGACTACCCGACAACGGAGTATCCAGAAACGCGAAAAGAGATCCACCGTATTGCTGAGGTGAACCGGCAGAGTGGATGCCCCGTGATCTTCAGTGCCTTCACCCATGAAGCCGTACCCACGATCCAGACCCTATATTTGGGATGGCTTGATGAAGAACGCGCCGCTGGCGCACAGGCGCGTCCGATGGTCTCTTCCCGCGTTAACACGGTGATGGTTGGACTTTGCAATTGGATGCCGATTCGCGACGCGAGTGCGTGGCGTGAATTATACAGCCTTCCGTATCCTGAACGGTTGACAGCCATTCAAGACGAAAAGATACGTACAGGACTGTTAGATATTTCCGCCGAAAGTGATGAACGTCTCGGTAAAATGTTATACCGTTTCGGACCGGCAGCGTGCGAATACGTTCGTAAACCGGAGAATTTGTTACGCAATATCGCCGATGAAAACAGTGAACGCCCGATAGAGACAATCGTTCGGTTATTCCACGAAACGGGTGGGCGACAGTTATTCGCCTTCGCAACGAATAACCATAATCTCGCGCATGTTGAGGAAGTCGTGCGCTACCGAGACACGCTCCTCGGTCTCGGTGATGCAGGCGCACACGTAAACGCAATCTGTGATGCCTCCCTCTCAACGCATGCCCTCACATTTTGGCACGGGGAACGACACGTGTTCAGTTTGGAAGAGACGGTTCGCCGCTTGACTTCTGATGGCGCAGAAGCCTTCGGAATCCCGGAGCGCGGGTTATTAAAGCCAGGGTATTACGCCGATGTCAATGTGATTGACGCAGAAAATCTCCGGATGGACATCCCCGAATTTGTGTATGACCTACCTGTCGGTGCGGGACGTTGGACACAGCGCGCACAGGGGTATGACTACACCCTTGTGAACGGTAAAGTTGTCGTTGAGAAGGACAACCATACAGGTCGTCTCGTTGGGAAACTCATTAGAATCTAAGACGCACAGATACATCAAAGGGTATTGGAGCCAAATACATCTTTTGGAAGGGATTACGCATTATGAAAGAACACGCACAAACCCCTGAAAGCGACGAGTTCCGCGACTACATCCGGCACCGGCAATTAGAAATGATTTCCGAGGATTTATGGGATGAATATCTCTGGGGCGAACTCGGGGCTGCAGTCCGAGATTTCGAGAACGAACCCTGGGGAAAGCCTTCAAAGGAAACCAATCCAGACGCATCCTAACTCCTGCGGTCTCTGAAACGAAGGTTAAGGCGAGCCAAGGAGATGCAGAAAGCATTATGAGCAATAGAATTAAGATCGAAGAAGGCAGTGAAAATATTTTCAAAGATTTGGGTTTTTCTGATGAGGTTGCAGAGAAAGAACTCCTAAAAGCACAGTTGGGAACGGAAATTTTTCGGATTCTCAAGGAACGCAAGCTGACTCAGGAAGAAGCTGCGAAGTTACTTGGCGTTAAACACCTTGACATTCTTCGCCTGAAAGCCGCCAAACTTTCTGACTACAGCATTGACCAATTGATGACCTTTCTGAATCGGTTGAATCACGATATTGAGATACACATTATTCCTTCACAAGAGAGAGAAGGACACCAGCGGGTCGTTGCTGTTGAGTTATCAAGATTTTCCATCTCGGCAGAAAAATAGAACGCTTTCACGTTTCACATTTGACCGCTCCTCGCCCCTGAAAGCATCATTTTTCAAGGACAGATTTAGAACTTTTCCTGCCAGTGCTGTTGAGAAAACCCTATTCAATCTCATAAGTCACGGTGACATTCACGGTGACGGTGAGTTCACCGGCTTCAATAGGGGTTTTACTGCGCGCGGTATCAGCAGCGAAGTCTGCTTCTTCAGCATAGGCGATAGGTGGACTCGTAGCGTGCGAGGTCTCAGTGATCGTGATAGGTTTCCCGAGCGTAACACCGCTCGCTTCCGCCAAGGTTAAGGCTTTCGCCGCTGCGCTCTTTACCGCCAAACTACGCGCCTGTGTCTGCAGCGGTGTGGTGTCCTCAATCATGAATTGGATAGAGTTCACAACGATAATATCCCCACCCGCTTCGGCAGCAGTATCAATGACCTCACTGAGATTCTCTAACTCTCGCACCTTTGCACTGACGGCGTTGTTCACACTATATCCACGAAGGACACGTCCATTATCCGTGTAGTCATACTGCGGATAGATGCTAAACCTTTCCGTTTGAATGTCTTTTTCAACGACGCCACTGGCTTTCAGCGCGTCTATCACCGCCGTCATAGCGACGGCAGCTGCCTCACGGGCTGCCGCGACTGTTTTTTTCTCAACGGATACGCCTAAATTGAGGGTTGCTATATCCGGTTCACCGACGACTGAACCGCTTCCTGTCACGTGGATTTTCCCACTCTCCTGCGACTGCAATAAAGGTCCTATAATTTGTGGTTCGCATCCGGTGAGCGTTATGGCGAGCAAGACACTAATCCCCAAAGACAGAAATTTTAATCTATGCACGGCACATCTCCTTTATTCAGTTTCAACTTCCGGTGGTGTTTCCTCAGCCTTGAGCGTATCGGATTTCTTTATTAACTGATCTACATTCGACTTGAAGAGTCTGAAGATAGTATCCGTGTCGTCGCGTTTGACGTAAAGTTTACCCTCCTCCTCTTTCCCAACGTGCAGGGTTGCCGTTGTGCCATCGTTGAGTACAGCAGAAATAGTGGATTGCGGTGCGTCTAAGTCGTATTCAGCAAGGTCATCCGTCGCTGCAGCGAAATCGTCTGTGTTCAATGCGCTGAACGCTGTCAGAAGCGTGTCAATCTCTGTTGTTTGAGCAGCAGCGGCTACAGGCTTAAGCATCTGCCATGCACCCGCTGCATCAAGACGCAGTTCGACCGTCTCCTCCGGCGAGATGATGTTCAGCTGTGTGACAATCCCTTTGTTAAAATTGAAGATAGTCCGATCTTTCCAAGTCCGAGTGCCTTTGTCAAAGACAGACTGGAGATACCCTTGTGCTACATAGACCTCGTTGGAATCAGCAGGACGCACATAACTGCTCAGAAAGCCGGGGGTTGTTTTCCCCACAAACAGATGTGCTAACACTTCACCGTTTGTATCCATCAATTTTGCTTCGACCCCAGTGCTATCCACTTCGAATTCAGACTGTTTCTCTGGGTTATTGGACACGCGCTGCGTATTCTTAAATTCGGTCACCTTGGACAGCAATTCCGCCACGCCTTCACTCTCCGCCGGATAGTTATCCATAGAAGCCACAACCCAACTGTCATTCTGTTTTGAAAGCGTTGTGGTTTCGCCGGTAGCGGTGATTTCTATTTTCGCGACCTGCTCCGCAGTGAAATTCGGAAACAAGGGCATTGCGGTTTCAACCTTCTTTTCATATTCGCTCTGCCCAAACGGGTTCTCGAAAATCAAAATAAGGAGTGCCAAAACGACAAAAATAGCACCTAAAATAAGGAGTTGTTTCGTTTTCATCTTTTAATTATTCCTTGCGGAGAAACGACCGGAATTAGGACTTTGACGTGCTATCCTCTGGAGTCGTCCTCCCATCACCGATTTTAAAACGTGAGTTATACGGAGCCGTAGGTCTCTACGAACCTTTTCGCTCGCCTTTTTAGGAAGTATCGAAGGAGCCCAAAAACAATAACTACCAGTGGAACCCCCACAATACAGAGGTACTTAATAAAATTTTTCTCAATTTCAGAAACCTCACGCAAGGGTCGATCCGTAATGGTATGCGACCGAATACCGATAAGCGCATCGCCAAGGGTCAGCCAATCGACGGTGTTTAAGAAAAAGTCGATGCCATCGCGACGGAGCTGTGTGAGAAATTGCGCCGTGCCGACCACAACAATTTGGGTCTGTCCACTCACAGTTTGGGTGATGCGTCCCTCTGTGTCCGACCCTGGAGCAGGCGTCTCGCTGTCCTCTGTTAAAGGAGGGGTTTCTAACCCGGATTCTGCTGCACCTTGGGGTGAGACCGGCGGAATCTCTTTACCGGCATAGAAACTCTTGAAGGTGCCTTCCAAGGCGACAGCGACCGTATAAACTTGGGACTCAGCATTCGGCGGAATCGGAGCACTCGGCATTAGGTTGTAATAGCCTTGGATACTCCGTCCGGCTTCACTCGTCTTTGCCAATGGCGTCGCAGTGATCCCTTCTTTTGGCACTATCTCTAAAGAACTCGTCCACGGTAATGTCAACACCTCCAACTGGTTGGTGATGCCGTGTTCCGTCGAGAAATTCGGTTTCACAATTTTAATAAAATAAGGGTACGGCTGAATAACCGTCATGAATCCTTGTTGGAAGCGCGCGGTGTCATGGAATCTGGCATCCAGCAAGAGATTGTTCCCAAGTTTCACACCGTAGTGTTCCAAGAGGTCATTCAGACCGGTGCTCAACGGAGAACCTTGCAATGTACCGGGTTGCATTTGAATCGGATCGACCAAGAATACCGCTCTACCCCCACGCATGATAAACTGATCAATTTCATATTTATCGCGTTCCGTCAACGGTTGCTGGGCACCGGCAATAACCAATGTCGCAACGCTACCGTCAACGGCTTTCCCATCTTGCAGATTGACGGAGGTGAGATTATATTGCCCCCGCGCGTTTTTATCCAAAAGTTGATGAAACTGCTGATGGTTTTGATTATTGATATCGAATTCGCCGTGTCCGGTCAGAAACCCTACCGTCTTCGCCTCTTTGGTGGTAACTTTGAGAATAGTAGAAGTGAGTTCGTACTCCAAATTAGCGGTTGATCGCACAACGGGTAAAATCTCTTCTTTACCACTATAACCGATAGAGATCCCCATGTAGACGTTCGCGATTTCCGCTTTATCCTTTCTCACGACATTGATTTGGACTTCCGGGATCCCCTTGAAACGGAGTTCCTGTTTCTGTCCGTCGTCGAAATCCGCGGGATTCACAAAATCAATCTGGAGTCTCTTGGAAAATGCGTTGTATTCATCGAGTACGTCCCTGATATCGCGACGGATTTGTGCGACCTCCGCGGGATTCGTGGAAAAGTAGGCGGTGATCGTTACAATATCATCTAACGTGTCCAGCACATTCTTCGTTGCTTTCGAGATCGTATAACGCTTATCTTCAGTGAGATCCGCGCGAATGAAGCGGCGCGTCGATAGGAAATTAATTAGCGCGAGGATGCCGAAGATGATTGCTACAAAAGCGAGGGTGTTGCCACCGTATTTGATTCGTTTATTAACCAAAACAGCTTAACTCCTTTTCCATTGAATCACGGCACAACGGCGTGTGCCTACTACCTTTAACGCCATTTGCGGCTCTCAACCGACAATGTGCTTAAATAGAGAAAAAAACCGATGAGCGACAGATAATAGATAATGTCTCGGGAATCCAGTACGCCTCGAAGAATACTGCTATAATGTGCACCGAGACCCAAATAACTGAAAATCGGGAACAACCAATTCGGGGCATTGAAAAGCACAATGTCCTCACCGATGATAAGCAGCACGAAACACGCAGTGATCCCAAAAATAAACGCAATAATCTGATTTTCAGTCAACGTTGAGGTGAAAAGCCCAACGGCTATATATGCCCCGCCCATCAACAGAAGTCCGATGTAACCGCTGATGAGTGTCCCACCATCCGGACTTCCCAAGTACATGACCGACAGCGGCAGCACAAGTGAGAGTAGCACTGTGACAGTAAGAAGGGCAAAACTGGCTAAGAATTTTCCAATGACGACTTCGTAATCTCGAATCGGCAACGTCATTAGGATTTCTACCGTGCCGAGCTTCTTCTCTTCAGCCCAGAGCTTCATCGTAACAGCGGGGATAAAAAATAGGAAAATCCACGGCATCAACCCAAAAAAACCGCGCATTTCAGCTTGGTTAACCAGAAAAAAACCTCTGAAGAAGAGCCATGCGGAGATACCGAGGAAAAATGTGATGAAAATATACGCGATAGGTGAATTGAAATAACTTCTAAATTCCTTTTTAAGGATAGCTGTAATGTTCGTCATAATCTTTGATAAAGGCTATCGGAAGAGTGGTTATCAGTTACAAGAGAATTTTGTTAAACGAAAACCTCTTAACTGATGGCTGACAACTGACAACCAATCATACCTGCTCCTTGTCTGTCAAATTAAGGAAGACATCCTCTAAGTCCACGGATTCTTGACGGAGTTCTGTCAGGCTCCACCCATTCCTCACAACGACGTGAAAAAGCGTCTCCGCAGCATCACTCCCCTGAGCAGCATGGACCTGATAACCGACAACACCGTTGTCCGTGTCAACACAATTCCACTGTGAGACAAAATCTAATTCGTTGAGTTCTGCCTCAATTGCTTCTTGTGATCCCCGGATGGCGATGTGGACAATTTCTTCGCCCTTCGCCTGACTCGCAAGTTCGTCGGGTGTCCCGTTTGCAACAATCTTCCCGTTGTTGATAATTAGGATTCGGCTGCAGGTAGCAGAAACCTCAGGCAAAATATGCGTGCTGAAGAGCACCAATTTCTCCTGTCCGATATTTTTGATTAAGTTACGGATCTCAATGATTTGGCTCGGGTCTAACCCAGAGGTGGGTTCATCTAAAATCAGGATGGGTGGATCATGGATGAGGCTTTGTGCCAAACCGACACGCTGACGATAGCCTTTTGAGAGTTCGCCGATGTCCTTTTGGATAACGTCCTCAAGCCCACAGATGTCGATAACCGCTCGAATCCGCTCTTTCCGCTGATTCTTTGGGAGGTTCCGCACTTGCGTCATAAAGTTGAGGTATTCAATGACCCCCATGTCGGCATAAAGGGGCGCGCTTTCAGGGAGATAGCCAATCCGTTTCCGAACTTCAACGGATTCCTCGAATACATCATACCCCGCAACGGAGGCACTTCCTGCATCCGCAGACAGATAGCAGGTGAGAATACGCATCGTGGTCGTCTTTCCTGCCCCGTTCGGACCGAGGAAACCTAACACCTCGCCAGCATGCGCGTCAAATGAAACATGGTCGACAGCAACCGTCGTACCGTACGATTTTGTAAGTTCTCTAACTTCGATCATATTATTAATAACGTAGCAAACAATCGGCGAGAAAAGATGTCACCGATATGTCTGAAAAATAGGATATATTATTTAAAATAATAGCATACAATTCACCGAATGTCAAGAAAAAGTTGATCCTAAATCCGAGTTTATTCAGGCAGCGGAAAACTTAAATCCAACTATACACCGCCGATCTCAACACAAGACTTAACAGGGGCCAAAAACACCCCATCAACGCTTCACCCAGCACCAACCCGATAAAGAACGGTATCGCTTTTCGATAGGCGTTGATACCCCCGTGCCGCAAGATCACCCACTTTGCGACCATCGCCAGAAACAGCGGAAACCAGATGACATCGGTTGTTCCCGGCGCAACGCCGATCACATATCCCGCCGGATGCAACGGACACCACACAAAACGGGAACGCAGAAAGATGATACCCAAATTCGCAGCGAAGGCGAATCCGAGCACAGAAGTCGCCAGCCAATCCGTCGGCTTCGGACTCACTAACCACGAAGAAAGAAAGTTGTAGGTATCGGCACCACCGGCATGAATCTGCTCCGAACCCGCCGCTACCCCCTCACTGTAAATCGCATACGGATAGAGAATCAGACTTGACAGGATGCCAACAAGACTCGCAACGACTAACACGCCGAACATCGTTCGGTTTCGGATACCCGTCCGCTCTGCGAGTTTAAACGCCTCCAATTGATCCGGCATCGGATGTGTCCGAAAGGAGGCATAACTCGCACCACTTAACCAATTCATCAACGAGAGCATCGTCAGATTGCCCGCCCGTAGGCGGCGCGTGCCAAGCAGTGAAATTATCATATATTGTGGTGTGAGATACCCAATCGCATGGATCGGCGGACCTAATTCCGCACGCATCCGGGTTAAACCCACCACAATCATGAGATAGACGGCGATGAAAATCGCAAACGCCCATAGCGTCATCCCGCTACGGACACAAAAAACCGCTAATAAAAGCAGACATATACCTAACGTAATGACGGCAGCACGATGTGAGATCGCCTCTGTTCGTGAGGCGGCGCGATCGGGTCGGATGACCTGGGACCACACATCTGAAAAATGTTTCCGCGCATGCCAACAGGCAATCGCAAGCAGTGCGAGTAATGCCCCCGCCCCTTGTTCTCCCAGAAACGGATAGCCGGGCAATCCTGAAACACCCACAGCACTGCCAAAGAGCAACTGTACTTTCTTCAGCACATAGAAAAAGGTACATGAAAACGCCAAATCCAAAGGTAAAATAAAGGAGAAGCCAATGATGTAGGGATGAAATCTCAGCGGCGTACTGCCCATTGCAATCCACGGTTTCTGTGTAAAGTAAATATTGAGGTTGTATTTCCGCACAGGAACCTCTGGGAGAATTGGGTAGAAGAACTGCAGCCCATTGAGTAGGTTGATCCCCATGGCTATTGCGAATCCGAGCCAGAGCAAGCGATTTGTGAAGATACGTCGGTTGGTCGTAATCTCAAGCGGAATCTGAATAATCGGATATGCGAGTTTCTCATTTTCTATCCACTGCTTGCGAATCAGGGAGGTCACACACAAAAAGATTAGCATCAACAGGAAAATAACCACCGACCAAGCGAGAATCGGCACGATCCAATGCTGAACGTAACCTTCTGTAAAAAAGTTGACCTCACCCTCATAGAAATCGTTGACGGCCTTCGGGTCCTTCACCACAAGCCATTCGGGAAGATAATGAAAGAGGAGTGCCTCCCAATCATTTTCGGGGGTAGCGAAGCGAAAAGCGTACGGGATGAGTCCCATTAACCGTGGAATACAATCGTGTCCTGAAAAAGCACTGCCCACAGCGAGCATACTAAAAATGACAAGTAGATCCCGCGGCTGTAGCGCGGCGCGTGGGAAGATACGCCGCACGATCATGTTCAGAAACGTCATCGCTATAATGCCGAACATGACATTGACTGACATCGCGACCGTTGTCAGATGCGCAGTATGCCAAATCATTTCGACATAGGCTATCCAGTAACTATTCGCGATAATCAAAACAGCACCAATCAGCACTGCCCGTTTCGCGATCGTCTGCGAGGCATACGAGTCTGTAGTGTGCATATTCTCAGGAGAAAAATGGCAGCGATTTCATCTTCGCCTCGCCTCGATCTCGCGACCGCGACACCTCGAAACTCAATCGCTCTAATATATCTTGGTTAGGAGAACTTGAGTTGTAGAGTGGACAGGGCATTGTAGCGTGCATCGGCTCTATCGAAAAACGCAAAGCGCGAGCCCATGTTTAATCAAAATTTTCCTTTGTTATATCCATTAAATATGTTATACTGAATATAGGAGTTTGTCAAGGTTTTTCTTTTAAATCAAATAAGGAATCACAGCCACAGCACCCCTAAAGAAAACTATTGATTTTTACGTACGTTTTTTCATACCATAACTTAGGAAGGAGAGCTTCGTATGGAATTAACTTTTGAAAGGGATGATCTCTTGGACACCTTACAGGTCCTGCAAGGAGTCGCAAGTGGACGCACTACCCTACCAATTCTCTCAAATGTCCTCATCAATGCTACCGGAGGCACCATTGAGTGCCTGGCAACGGATCTGGAAGTCGGCATTAGAATGACGGTTGAAGGTACAATCACTGAGGAGGGGGCAATCACCGTCTCCGCTAAGAAGTTAGGAGATATCGTCAAGGAGTTACCCGCAGACAAATCGATACACTTAGCAACGACAGCAAACGACCGTGTTGAGATCACCTGTGGTGAGGGTGTTTACAAAATCATCGGACTGCCCGATGAAGAATTCCCACAACTCCCCTCGGTTGAAGGGGAAGCCTTGAAGGTTGGGGGAGAGACGCTGCGCGATGTCCTTCAGAAAACGGAGTTTGCCGCGTCTACAGAAGAGGTGCGTTACTTCCTAAATGGGCTCTATTTCAATTTTCTTGAGCATGGGACGGAGATAGTTGCCACGGATGGTAAACGTCTGGCACTGGCACGCTGCGAACCCCTTACCGCACCGGGAGAAGTCAACGGGTTCATCGTGCCGTTGAAAGCCGTCCGCGAGATCGCGCGAACCTTCGCTGATGCGGGTGAGGTCAGCGTTTCAGTTTTTGAAAACCAAATCCTCTTTACCGATGGGAACGCCACCTTAACGACGCGACTTGTAGAGGGGGATTATCCGAACTATGAGAAAATTATTCCCGAATCGAGCGAAGGCAAAACAGTTGTTTCAAAAGAAGGAATTTTAAGTGCGACGCGGCGGGTCGCGCTGCTGTCGAATCCGAAGAACTATTCAATCTGCTTAGAAATCGATTCAGAACAGGTCCAAGTCTCCGCGAAGACCCCGGAATTAGGGGAAGCACACGAGACGCTGCCTGTGGAGTCCAGTACTGGAAGTGTTAGGATCGGGTTCGACGCTCGGTTATTGATAGAAGCATTGTCACATATCGAAACGACGTCCTTATCAATGGAATTTTCAGGCGAGTTGAACCCCTTTCTCATTAAACCCGTAGGTGACGATAATTACGTCTCCCTGATAATGCCGATGCGCTTAGACCCCGCTTCAGCATAAGAAGTTTTTGAGTTGCGTTCCTACCTCTGTGCTTCGCTGGTGCGGTTCCAGACCACACCAGCGAAGTATCATTACAATGAACTCACCTTTAGCTGATTTCAGCACCAGACATCTGCTCCAATGCCAGCATCAGAGCCTGTGTGCCCAACCTACCATGCCCCTGTGCCTGCACCGCCGTGTACAGCTGATGCACCAACGCGAGTCCAGGCAGACTCAGATTCATCTTACGCGCCTCGTCCAAGGCGATGCTCATATCTTTAATAAAATGCTCCACAAAGAACCCAGGATCGAAGTTGCGTTGGAGCACTCGCGGCGCCAAATTGTCCAGAGACCAGCAAGCCGCCGCACCGCCACTAATCGAGGACAGCATCGTTTCTAAATCCAATCCAGCCTTGTAGCCGTAGATTAACCCTTCACAGACCCCGATCATCGTCCCCGAAATCGTGATCTGATTGCACATTTTGGTGTGTTGTCCAGCCCCCGCGCCCCCTTGATGGACGATGTTTTTTCCCATCGCCTCGAAGAGGGGCATAACGGCTTGGACAGCCGCCTCGTCACCGCCAACCATGATAGAGAGACGCGCTTCTCGGGCACCAACATCCCCCCCTGAAACAGGAGCGTCGATGGATGAGACATCCTGTGCCTGCGCTGCGGCGTAGATCTCTTGCGCGAGAGACGGTTCCGTCGTTGTCATATCAACGATGAGGCTTCCGGATTTCGCTCCCTTCAAAATACCATCGTCACCGAGGTAAACTTCGCGGACATCGGGTGGAAATCCGACAATCGTGAAGATAACATCAGAGGCGGCTGCAACTTCGCTCGGTGAATCTGCCCACGCCGCCCCCGCTTCGAGTAATGGGTCAGCCTTTGATTTCGTCCGGTTATAGACGGTCATCCCATATCCGAGGTCCATCAGATGTTGACACATCCATCGTCCCATTACGCCGGTACCAATCCAACCTAACTTCGTTGTTGTAGGTTCAATTTTCAATGTGGTAGTTTCCATAATTCTCCTTCTTTTTAAAGGTTGTCAGGCTTCAGTTGTCAGTTAAGAGGCTTTTTGTAACAATCGCCTATCCTCGGAATATTCCGAACTGGCGTGTGAAAGCCCAAAAAAATCTTTTTAACCGATAACTCTTAAAACTGAAGACCGATAACTGATAACTATTTCAAATCCTTTGCTAATTGCGAACTAATGACAATACCGCCCACGGCAACAGCACAATAAATGGCGAAGAACCGCGTCAACAACACATAGAGAGGTATCAATTCTTTGAGAATCAAATTTTCCATCAATCCAACGGTTACAACCTCTGCGACTCCACTTGCACCAGGGCTGGGTGCAAAGAGCACAACGAAATTGAGCAGCAACCCAACAACGCTGAGTTCCCATAGGGTCGCCTCCCCGTTGAGCGCCTTCACGATGATGTAACTGCCAACGATCCGTGCACCGAAGAAACCACAAGTTAAGAGGGCACTGAATGCGCATGTCCATTTATGGTGACGCAAGAACATTACCGCAAACGATTTATGTTCAGTAACGAGTTCTTCCACCTTTGAAGTAGCACGCTCAAGAATAGGGGTGAGACGCGTGAACCGTCGCTGCGCAAAACCGCAGCACCAATGAAAAAAACGAAAAACAAAATCTGGCTTGAAAAGCAGTAACAGAAATCCTGAGAATGCCAAGCCAAACATCAAACAACTGAATAGGCTCACCCACGTAGCCCCTTTCGGTAAAAACGGGGGATTTAACCATACAATACCAACTGCGAAGAACATGAGCGTGGTTATAGTGGAGAGGAAACAGATGATACCTGATGTTATTGATGCCGACAACGGCACGCCGACTCGCGCGTAAATATAGAGATACCCCACCCCGCCTGTTTGGAACGGTGTAATACAGGAAACACAGAGGGTCGCTAAGTTTGCACGCAGACTGTCCCAGAACCTGATGTCTGGTTTGACTTTTTGAATAAAAATATGGAAGCGGAGTGCCCCGAACACCCAATCCACGAACATACACAGACACGCGCCCAGTAGCATCTCAGCCTGCATCTCGCGAAAAACTTGCTTTATATCTTGAGTACCACCCCACAAAAAACTTAGGAATAACCCAGCGAATGTGCACAGCAGAAAGAAAAGCGTGCCGCGCGTCACATTTTCGCGGGTCAAGAATTCCTGCATTACCAGCGAAATCTCCTTTTTACTGGCTGTCGGCTATCAGATCGAATTTTTCTACGAAAAATCCTTTCGGCTGTCAGGCACAAGAGGCAATCCTTGTGAAACGAGAACCTCTTAACCGGCAACTGATAACAAACAACTATTGAGCAATGAGCGTCAGCGTCAGACTAATATCCATCGGCATCGCTGAATGCGTCAATGCCCCGACAGAGATGAGATCTACACCGGCTGCTGCCACAGTCTTTACTTTGTCAAGTGTAATACCACCGGACGCTTCTGTCACCGCAAGATCCCCCACTTCACGGACAACACGCGCCATCATGTTCGGAGACATGTTGTCAAGGAGCAGGATGTCCGCCCCTGCTTTTAGGGCGTCATCGACCTGATCGAGAGTTTCAACCTCGACCTCAATCTTTGCGGTGTGTGGAACAACCTGTCGCGCACACTGAACGGCGTTACCAACCCCTCCAGCCGCAACGATGTGGTTATCCTTAATCAATACACCATCATAAAGCCCAAAACGGTGGTTATGCCCACCGCCGATACGCACGGCGTATTTCTGAACTGCCCGCCACCCGGCTGCAGTCTTCCGAGTATCTACGATTTTGGTGTCGTAGCCATCGACTGCCTCCACAAATTGTGCGGTGAGGGTCGCTATCCCGGAGAGCCGTTGCAGGAAATTAAGAGCCGTCCGCTCTCCGATCAGAATGGTTTTGGCACTCCCTTGGACCTCGGCAATCGGCGTACCCCTCTTCACAGCGTCCCCATCAGCGACAAGCCCACGAAACGACAACGTCTCATCTAATTTTGCGAAAACCCGTTCAGCGACTGGCAGTCCTGCGACAATGCCGTCACTCTTGGCAAGCAGGGTTCCTATACCCCCCTGTGCGGACGGCACTGTTGCTTCTGTTGTTATATCACCGATACCGATGTCCTCTTCAAAGGCAAGTTCGATTAAGGGGTCTAATGCGCGAAGATTGAGCATATTTTAATAGTCCGCCGATACCCCTTTAATACCTTTCCAAATACGGGGTCAGGAATTTCTTTGCGTCTTCCGTGACATCCCACGCGTTGGGCCAGAAACAGAGATCAATAGAGAACCAATCCCCGTCGTACCCAGTCTCATCCATGATGACCGGAATAATCGCGTCAAAATCCAGCACACCGTCTCCGAAAGGCGCGTGCGTGCTTGTTTCGTCGCCATGGAGCGTGTTGTCGGAATCGATGAGGTGGAAGTGACCGATCTGCCCCTTGAGTTGACGTGCCAAGTCAATGACCCCATTATCGCCGAGGGTCTCCTGCTCTCCGGGCTGTCGGGCACCGACAACCGCACACATTTGGGCATGACAAGTATCAAACATCACCTTGAAATTGGGATGACCCACTGCCTGTGGCATATTGACAATGTCGCTGGGTTTGTTGAACATAAATCCGGGTTCAAATTCCCAGAGCATCAACACGCCGTGATCTTCGGCGACTTGTGCACAGCGTCTCCAGACGGAGACGATCCGATCCCAAGCTTTCTCAGGCTCAACGCCAGGAATTCCCGCTTCGGGATCATCTACTGTATCCACACGAATCGCAGGCGATCCGAGATCAAGGGCGAGTTGGAGGCTCTCTTTGAACAACTTGTAGTATCTATCGTCCTCCTGCCCCTCATCCGTAGCCGGACCGGGGTGCGACCAGAAGTCGGCGGCTAATCCGGAGACTTCCAAACCGTAATAGGAGATTAATCCCTTGACGGCGTCCCGATCGCTTTTCATCGGGTAATCGTTAATGTCAATATGCGGTTTAAACGCTCCAATTTCAATACCATCAAATTCAAGGTCGCTGAGCGTCTTGACGACGGTATCAAACGGAATAGGATTCTCTTCATAAGGACCAAAGGCATACGCCCAACTTCCAATGGACAATTTTTTTGCCATGTTTCTCTCCTTTTTAATTTTACCTTGCGGAGCAGCAGAATTACGATACACCCGTGACCAACGTCCGAACCGCTGTTTCAAGTTCAAGGGTTATCTGCTCCACCGTTTCTCTTTTCTGTGCCTTGTAGGTATCGTAACAGTCTCGGAGATTTTTGGGTTCACCGACACGGACGGATGCGACCCGCGGTCCCCGCATTTTTGACGTACCAAAGACTTCTCTCTCCAGACGCACAATCACTTCAAGAAACCGCTCGGGTGAGCGCTCTTCTGCGACATATCCATCTGAAATCGCTATAAAATTAATTAACCGCTCCAGGTCGGGATAGAAGCGTTGGAACTTCTGGAGCAGTTCTTCATGTATCTTCCGTTCGTACTCCGTCATCTGCTCAATGTCTTTATAGACTTCGGCATCGACTAAATTTTTCAACGCCCGTACCCGCGTGAGAACATCCGCTTCAGAGTGAATCCCCATGATCCGTTCAGCATGGGACAAGATCTGCTCTTTCATCTTCTGGATATGTGTATCAAGCGGCACGGTCTCGTCCACTTTATATTTATACTCAGCCGCAAGCGTTTTGAATACCGCCACACCGATACGCCGCAACCGTTCATACCGTTCAATCGGCGTTCGATCCGCAGGCGGGAGAATGTTCCGCTCCAATTCCGTGAGGGCGGCATCAATGTCGTCCCACATGTCCCGTGGATACTGGTATTTGATCCCGATCGGAACCATATAAAGCGGTTTGTCAACCCCCGCCTTTGCCATATCGTCCAAAGCCCAGAAACAGAGCTGAACAATACCCCTCTCAAAGCGCATGACAGTATCATTCTGCCGTGAGATTTCCCCCTCCGCGAAGATAACAAGGGACGCATCACCTTCAGACAGGAGCTCCCGCGTTGTTCGGAATGCGTTCCGGTCGGCGGTGCCGCGCACAATGGAATACGCACCGAACCGTTGCATCAGAAAACCGCGTAAGCCACCGAATTTTCCCTTGCCATAGGTCTCGCGTGCAGTCATGTAGTAGTACTGCTGAGAAAGCCGTTTGGACAAGGAGAACATAACAGCAGGATCTGCTCGTGCCGCGTGATTCGGGGCTAATACGGTCGGATGTCCATCCGTCAAATTTAGACGGTCAATTGATTCCGCATCAACATCTAAGGTTAACCCCTTCAAACACAAGCGGTTGACAAGCGGGATAAGTCCTTTTGCAACTTGGATCAGAGCCGTACTCGGCTTAGGAGGTTTAAAATCTAACATTGCGTGCTGTTGTTACGGCACGCGGCGCGTGCCTACTGCTTTTAAAGGCTTGGCGGATAGCAACAGATGATCTCCATGGGTGTATCATCCGTGCTAACGATGACGTAACTGGACAAGCATCGTGGGATAAAGACAGATTTGCCGCGTTTGAGCGGGACATCTTCAAAATCGCCACGCAGCACGCCTTCACCGTCCAAAGTCACGAGCGCATAAAACCCTTTGTCTGCTGGCATACTGAGCGTCGAACGCACTGTTAAACGCGAGCATCCAAAGAATTTCGAGGCTTCCTCTGGCACGATCCGATCTTCTCGGTTATCGCCTTCCGCCCGGACGAGTTCTGGCGTGCGGCGGATGTAGTTGTTAAGATAGTCCAGTTCCAATTTATCAAACTCAGCAGCATCTACAGCGAGATCCCAGCCGAGTCCGAGGTGCCCATCATCCCTTTCAAACGGAAAACCTTCCCATTCCGCGAGGATGTTCCAGTCGGTAGGCTCTTGGGGTTCGAGCACACAGAGTCCTGTGCCGAGCGAATGGACAATCGGTGTCCGTAAAAAATAGACCTCCCCGACCTTCGGTTCAACCACGTGCATCAGGCTCCGCAGTGTCGGTACATCCTGTGCTTCCATCAGACGGCGGAATTCTGCCTTGTCTATCGCTTCCTTCCAGCCGATCCACGCCTTCGCGCCCGGACGCGTGCCGATGAGGATCCACGCTTCATTCTTACCGAACGGAGAATTGAGATGTTTCTGCGAGAAATCCGGATTTGGATGCCAATGGATAGGGATATGTGCGCCTTCACCGACGTCAAAAATCTTGAGAAGTACGCCTAATTCAGTACCGTATTTATCGACGTGCGCGCCACCGAGCGTCTCTTCTGGGAATGCGTCCAGCAGTGCTTTCAACAGGACGGTCTCACCGCTTGGGAGCTGGATGCGACTGAGTCCTTTGTCGGGCGGATTCTCTCTGCCGGGCGTGATTGCCCGGTTTGTGGAAAAGATCCATTCTTCAGAGTAATAGTCATCTTTCGGATCGGGTTCCCCCATAAACTCGGCGCGGAGCTTTCCACCGTTATAAAAATGTAGGTAGGTATTTGGTGCTAAGCCAACGGGTGCGTCTAACATTGACCGCAGTTCATTTTGTGATGCCATACTGCTTCCTTTCTTTTTCTTTAAGAACTAAGGGCATAGTTTTCAAGTTCCCTTGTTTAAAGCCAATTTATCATTTTGGACAGGTTTTGTCAAGTCACTTTTTGGGTGCTTCTTGGGGACTATAAGGGTAGTGAGTCGAGGCGGGTTAATTAAATGGGCTCTGGCTCTCTGTCCTACGACAGCATCAATATCTGTTTGTTACAAAACCCATGATTCTAAATGGGCTGCGATGACCTCAATATCGGTAATAGATCCATCCGCAATTTTGAAACCGAGCTCAATGATTGAATCCTCAATGTCAAGACGTAGGGTGCAACCGTTAAATTCTAAAAACAAGATCGCACAATTGAGACCGGTCCGCTTGTTACCGTCCAGGAATATATGTCCTGTAATGATGTGATGCGCATACACAGCGGCTTTTTGGGATAGGGCGGGATAGAGCTCTGTATCACCAAACTTTCCGCGAACTGCCTCAACCAAATAGTGCAACTGACTTTCATTCAACAATTGATAGTCGCCGACATGTCCTTCGGCGACCTCCAGAATCTCTGGAATCGTCAAATATCTCATAGGTTACCGAGGGCTTTCCATGCGCGTTTATAATTTCGCAGCGTTTCGTCTAAGGCGGTGGCACTATTTATCCCGATGCTGCTCGCAGTTTTCATGTCTGCTTTCGCTTTTTCCACTTCTCCGAGGTGTAACCACACCTTGCTCCGCCTGTAATAGGCATCGGCATAGTCGGGGTTGAGCTCTATTGCTTTCGTATAGTCTTCAATCGCAAGTTTAAGCGCACCGTTTTCGGCATGGGTTAAGCCGCGATTGTAATATGTCTCGGCACATTTTTGATTGTGTTCTTTTGTTATTTTCTGTTCCATAATTCAAATCTTCTCAATAGCTTAAACATTTGCCAACGCAGTTTCGAGTTCCTCCACCGCTTTAATGGCTTCCTCAACCTCTCTCTTGGGAGTATTTGTGATAGTGGCGTGATTGAGCGGGTTCAGGATAATACTCCGATACAACTCAACTTGCCTGATGAGTGTCTGTTGTAAAAAAGGAGTGCCATCCCTTTTTGTTCCAGTTTTTATGGGATCCCAGAAATCTTCACTCGTCAACTTTTTGGGATTTTCACAATATCTAACACGAAGATTCCTTTTCTCACAAAATCTCTTGATTATTGCCTCAAAAGCGGTCCGAAGATAGACTGCACAGGCTTTATAGTCATTGACATCAAGATATTCCCTCGCCTTTTCAAGGTACGCTTTATCCTCGACATAGATAGGGACCTCATATTCATCGGTCTGCGAAAAATAGAATTCAGCATATTTCCAATCCTTCTGCTCCGTTCGCTGTTTAGCGATCTCATACCACGCCTTATCGTAAGTCGTCAAAAAGATTTGGTGGTCTGGAAAATAGTCTTTTAGAATATCAAGAACTGGTAGGCGGTTTGACATGTCTAAACCTATCAACACGTCATCAAGCGCGAGGATCTTCAGTTCACTGTCTGGCTGGATCAAAATCGACGAAAGGTAGATCGCGATTGCAATCGCCGACAACTTTGCTTCGTTCAGGAAGCGGTGGTGTGAAGGTATATCTGTATCAAAGACTTCTACTTTTAAGAGAATCTCTTGGTTCTCAAGCGTTTTCTCATTTCGGTTGTATGTAACTCCCTGACAATCTAAGTCAAGCCCGACCTTGTATCCAAATCTGTTAAGAATTTCGGATACCTTCGGACGCAGTTCTCCTAATCTATGTGTCAGTTCATAGTTAAAAATGTCTACTCGTTCCTCAAGGGCTGCGATTTGAGTTTTCGCGTTTCTACGGGGAAATGGCGGCTGAATATCATTCCAAGCATTTGCAAGACTTCGTTCTGTCACGGGGTTAACAGTATTCACCAATAGCACATTAACCAACAAATCAAATAAATTCACAGTATCGTTCTCACGCTGGAGATAGTGTGTCTCCAGCAGTGATTTGTAGTCAAGAAATCCCTTTACTTTTGAAGCCTCGGTAATCAACTCGTCAGTTGTCTCACCTTTAACGCGTTGCGACCACTCATAGATATTCGCTTTCGATTCTTGATCTGCGCGGAGGCACAGTTTAATGTGCCCCGGATCTTCAACAAAGATATTCTGATGGTTTTCAAAGTTGGTGTCTTTGGCGTCCTTGTTATCCGTATCTCCCCCAGATTCAAGGAACAATTTTAGAGCGAGGTACAGGGACGATTTGCCGCTCCCGTTTTCACCATAGACCAATAAATTCTTTCCTGATTTACTCAGATCTATATGATAGTTACCACGGAACGCTCTGAAGTTTTTGATCTCAATGTCGGTAATTCTCACAATTTCCCCTGAATGACGCGAACAGATTTTACACTGTCTAAAAAGAAAAGGTTGCGCCGGATTGGATGCGTTTTTTCATATAGGAGCTCAAAGATGTCCCGGAAAGCGGACATTTTATCACCCTGAATATCTTCAATTGGTGGCAACCCTTCGTCCAATAACGGTTGTAAAAAGACTTTATCACTCTTATGGAGTTCCGCAGGGAGGTAAGCCTCATACACCAATCCATCAATAACTCGCTCAAAATATCCGAGCATTATGCGGTCGCGAGCATACTTCAAATCCTTGCTGTTTATCGTCGGCTGCTGTTGTAGATAGATCAGGTAATCAACGATTTTAGCAATAAGTGCTTTGTGGACTGGCGTGATGTCGGGAATTGGAATTTGTTGGATATACCCACTGCGCGCCCGAAGCGGATCAATCGTCAATTGGTTCGATACCTGCGAATAAAACCACTCCACCGTCCGGGAATTGAGAAGACCGCAAAGCCATTTTTCCTTGGTTGGAATGAGGTAAGACGTATTCCCGTAATAAAAACCTTCAGTATCAACCGCAAAAGTCTGATGGTTATAGGTGTTTGGAGAGACCAGTTTCGGTTGCACAAAACGCTCTGCATCCCGGAGAGACGTAGGTAACTCGTACCACGCCTGCTTGCCCTTTCTTTTTTCCAGGCTCTCTTTATACTTTTCCAGATACTTCAGAATTGCTGGATAGTCGTTTATCGGTATACCGCGGTGGGCAAAGATTAACCATTGCTGCGGTGTATCAACGTGCCAACGTCTGAGATCCTGCCCGTGCAAAAATGGTTTCAAAATATCAGCGGATGAGGGATGTGCCGCAATGAGTTCCTCTCGCGTTGCTTTGTCTACCACAAACACCTCAGTGGGTGCTGTGTTGATACCGAAGGCAGACTTGGCACTGATGTACTCGCTTAAGGGTGGCCCAGCGTTGCGTAATTGATCGCGTAAATTCACTACATTCGGCGATTCAAGCGGATTGCCATCAGCATCCAACACTTTTTGCAGCTTCGGATAGCGATCCCGCCGGCGTTGCGTTAGCAGCAGTGCAAGGTCCTCTGGCAATTTGACGAGATGGTTCTTCTGATACGTCTCAACATCTTTGTAGAAGTTATGGAACATTGCAATGATGTCGATTCCCAATCGTTTAGCCGTTGTCAGGTCGGCTTTGGCTTTGTTCCACTCCTGCAGTTGTAACCACACTATTCCACGATTGTAATAGGCTATATCATGATTGGGGTTTAGTTCTATTGCTTTGGTATAGTTTTCTATGGCACAATCAGCATCATCTTTTTCCCCGTAGGCGACCCCGCGGTTATTGTAAGCATTTGCAGAATTGGGATTTAGTTCTATTGCTTTGGTATGGTCTTTGATGGCACGATCATAATCACCTATATCGCTATAAACATTGCCGCGATTGATATAAGCATTAGCGAGATCTGGTTTCAGTTCTATTACTTCGGTATAGTCTTCAATGGCACGGTCGTAATCGCCTTTTTCGTAGTAAATATTACCACGATTGTAATAAGTATTGGGATTATCTGGATACAGTTCTATTGCTTTGGTATAGTCTTTTATTGCAAGTTCAACTTCACCCTTTTTGCTGTAAGTTACCGCACGATTGTGATAAGTTTGGGACAATTCAAAATTCAGTTCTATCATCTTGATAGCTTCCTGAATAGCAAGACCATAATTGCCTTTGTTAGTGTAAATGACATTGGGATAATCAGGGCGTAGTTGTATAGCGATGTTATAGTCTTTTATAGCATTATCAAGTTTGCCTTTTTCAGCGTAAGCAATACCTCGATTGTTATGGGTGTTCGCGTTATGAGGGTTGAGGTTGATAGCGTCGGAGTATGTCTCTATTGCCACGTCTAGTTGTCCAAGCATCATTAGAAGGTTCCCGTGTTGGAATATTAATTCAGCATGTAGTTCTTTTTCAAATGTTCCAGACGATTCATCGGTCCAAGCCTGAATCTTGTGAACAACTTTTTGGACACCCTCTATCACATTCTGCCACCCTTGATTTTCAGGTTGCCATTTATTAATAGGCAAGCCTCTGTCAGGCAGGACTTGGAAGTCACTAAGTTGGTAGGTCTGCCAATCGCAAGGCTCTAGGATAATGGGGATAATCCTTACTTCTCGATTTAACGCTTCCATCAATTCCCTATTGCAATTTTTGGAGGCAAGGCTCGCAGCGGAAACGAGATAGAGAAGCAGGTCCGAATCTGCAACCTTTTTGAGAATATCCTCCTGAAGTGCGCTGTCTCCAAGTGTAAGTTGACCATCATCCCAGGTTACTAACTCGTTTTGCTGTACCATCACAGCAAGGTGCTTCCGTAATTCGTCTTTTGCTTTTGTATCCTCGTGTGAATAGGTAATAAACCCCTTTAATAGCCTGCTCATTGGCTTTTCTCCACAATCCCAATTTTTTTGGAATAATACTCCCACAATTATTTCAATAGCGAACTTTCACAGATGAGATGGATGACACGGATTGATTCCGTTTACCGTACCAATGCCAGATGACACAGATTTAGAAATCCGCGAAATCTGCCTAATCCGCGTCAATCCGCGATTCAGACAATTTATCTTATGCCTTGAGGATAATGATAGCATGCAAGATGGATAGGTTTCAACCGAATTTTAGGATTAATTTCATCCCTCACATACCGCTCCGATGGAGCGGAACATCGGAGATTTCGGATAAGCACTTGTTTCCCCAAGCATTTAGTGTTATAATAAAGAATAGAAAGCACAGTTTCCATGTTTGCCGTCCTATGATAAACTCCAAAAAGCAAAAAGGATACGCAAGAAAATGGCAAAATCCCAAAACAGGACACAGGTAGCAGCACGAAACTTGATAACATATTCTTTCCTTCTCTCAACGTTCCTCTTTTGCGTGCTTGCACCCGCCCAAGAACCCACCCCCGATGTCGAAACCATCATCAAAAAGATAGATCAACTCTATCGTAGCGAAACCAGTCAAGCTGAAATCGAGATGCACATCGTCACGCCGCATTGGGAACGCACGCTCGCGATGAACGTTTGGTCACAAGGGATGGATAAAACGTTTATCCGAATCACGGCGCCGAAGAAGGAACAAGGTGTCGCAACCTTGCGTATCGGCAATGAGATGTGGAACTATCTGCCGAAAACCAATAAGGTTATGAAAATTCCACCATCAATGATGATGGGGTCGTGGATGGGGTCCGACTTCACGAACGACGATTTAGTCAGGGAATCGTCAATGCTCGATGATTATACCTATCAGTTCGTTACACCTGAAGATGCATCCCCCGACCACATTTATGTCCAACTCATGCCGAAAGAAGATTCCCCGATCGTCTGGGGGAAGATTGTTGCCGCCGTGCAATCCAGCGATTATCTACCCGTGTGGCAGCGGTTCTATGACGAAAAAGGGAACCTCATGCGAATTATGAATTTCAAAGAGATTAAAACCTTTGGTGACAAAATCGCACCCGCTGTGATGGAAATGATTCCACAAAACAAGGAAGGACACAAGACGGTTGTCCGATGGTTAAACGCCACATTCGACGGAGACGTCGATGATAAAATCTTCACGCGCCGAAACCTCCAGAAAAGGAGATAGGTAGTTCAAGGGGACCATGATAACACTCAAAATCGCGTTTCGTAACACCTTCCGCCAAAAGCGACGGACAATCCTTACTGCCCTCGCAATGATTGTCGGTTTTACGCTCTTGTCGGTAACCATCGGCTTGTCTGATGGGGCGTATGGCGGTATTATCGAGATGTTCACACGAAATCGCACCGGGCATATCCAGGTACACCGAGAAGGGTATCTTGATAAGCCGTCGCTCTACGAAACGATTGATGGCTATGCTACTATTGGTGAAACGATTCAGGGGACTGCAGGCGTTGACGCGTGGACACCACGAGTGTACGCAGCTGGACTCGGCTCGGTCAGTGAAAAGAGTACGGCTGTCCAAATCGTTGGTATTGATGTGGCGCGGGAGATCCAAGCAACTCGATTTGACAAAAAAGTGATTGAAGGTAAGGCATTAGCCGAAACCGCTTCGCACGAAGCAGTGATTGGGAAAGGTTTGGCGAAGATTCTTTCTGCGAAGGTCGGTAGTGAGATTGTGATTTTTTCGCAGGGTGCCGACGGTTCGCTCGCGAATGACGTGTATAAGATCGTTGGCATCGCAGAGAGTGGGGACACCGTAACAGATCGAGTGGGATGTTATTTACACATCGACGATGCACAGGAATTGTTTGTGCTCGAGGGGCGCGTCCACGAAATTGTTGTGATCGTCTCAAATATCAACCAGGTGGATAAAGTTAGGAACGCAATCGAAGCGAGTCTCAACGATTCGACGCTTGATGTCGCACCGTGGCAAGTGGTCGCGAAATCCTTCTATCGCGCCATGAAAGCCGATCAACAGGGAGACGCGATTGCCCGCTGGGTGATTATGCTCATTGTGGCTATTGGGGTTCTGAATACGGTGCTGATGTCAGTGCTGGAGCGGACCCGTGAATACGGCGTGCTGAAGGCAGTCGGAACGAAACCCAGGCAAATTTTCTGGCTCGTCATCTGCGAAGTGATTATCATCGCTATCGGCAGTATCGCAGTCGGCATGCTCCTTGGGGTTTTCGCCAATTACTTGCTATCTATATACGGCATCACATATCCCGAGGCAATTACCTACGGTGGTATGACATTCAAGACGCTATATGCCGAAATCAATATCCGATGTCTGATTGTTCCAGCCTTTACTGTGATGCTATCAGCGGCGGTCGTCAGTCTGTTTCCTGCGATAAAAGCCGCCCGAATCATGCCTGCACAGGCAATGCGGACACACTAAGACAGTTATCAGAAAGAGCACTTTCTTTTCTTGATAACCGATGACCCAATTGACACCAGAAACCAAGCCTGCAGGCGCAGGCGACTCGTGAGAAGGGCACGTCAAACTTTCAACCTACGCCGTTCCTCCGCAAGGTAAAATTAAAACATGATTTTAGTGAAACTCGCATGGAGAAATATCTTTCGGAATAAACGCCGCACCTTCATCGCCGCAACAGCGATCGGTATCGGTCTGACCGCCCTGATTTTTATCGATGCCTTCATGATAGGGATGGAAGAGACGATGATTCGGACAGCAACCGCTTCTTTCCTCGGCGATGCGCAGATCCATCGTGAAGGTTTTCGAGACGTGCAAGAGGTATCATTGACAGTTCAGGCACTGGATTCGGTGACTGAAAATCTCGCGAAAGAAGAGATTGTTGAGCAGTTTACGCAACGGACACTTGCTTCGAGTATGATTACGTCCCCAGCGAATGTTAGCGCGATTAATCTCGTTGGGATTCATCCACTAACAGAAAAATTCTTGTCTCTCATTGATGATGCAATAACGGAAGGCGTCTATTTTGAAGGCGATAACAGTCGCGACATTGTTATCGGTGCGAAACTCGCTGAAATCTTAGAAATAGAACTTGCGGACCGCGTGGTCGTGACGGTAGCACAAGCGGGAACCGGAGAACTTTCCCAAGAGATGTTCCGCATTTCGGGTATCTATCACTTTGCCGACGAAGCGATGAACAGTGGTATGGCGTTCGTCCGGATCGAAAAGGCACAAGAGATGCTTGCTATCGGTAAGGATGTCCACGAAATCGCGATTAAATTTACTTCCATCGCCTACTCTCAGGATACAGCACTCTCCTTTTGGGATACCTATTCCCAGCACGGCAACGAAGCCTTAAGCTGGACAGAACTGATGTCGCAATTGACCGTCGTGTTAGAAATGACAAAATACAGTAAATACATCATGGGCGTTATACTGTTTGGAGTGGTTGTCTTTGGAATTATCAACACACTTTTCATGTCGTTGTATGAACGGATGTTTGAGTTTGGTGTGTTACGCGCCGTCGGAACCCGTCCCTTCGGAATGGCGCGTGTCATCTTATTCGAGGCAGGTGCTTTGGCAATCGTGAGTATCGGGCTGGGAGCAATCCTCGGCTTTGTTCTGACAGCAGCCCTCGCACATGTCGGTATTGACTATACCGGCATTGAAATGATGGGCGTGACAATGCAGGAGTTCATCTATCCGGTCCTGGAGGTTCAACAGTTCATCATTTATCCTATATGGGTTTTTATTTTTACTATCATCGCCGGACTATATCCGGCTCGACACGTAGCGAAAATGGCGCCTGTAGACGCAATGCGGCGGAGTTTTTAAATGGAACAGACACAAAAGATAGATGTTATCGTCACAGAAGGTGTGACAAAGGTGTATGCAGCCGATGGAATCCCCGTCAATGCTCTTAACGGGATCGATTTAACCATCCAATCGGGAGAATTTACGGCACTGGTGGGTCCCTCGGGTTCGGGCAAAACAACCTTTCTCAACATCATTTCTGGGTTAGACAGTCCGACAGAAGGAAAAGTATGGCTTGCCAGCAAAGTGCTATCAGAGATGAGCGGCAACGAACTCTCCGACTTCCGACGGGATAATATCGGGTTCATCTTTCAGGCTTACAACCTGATTCCTGTGCTGTCGGTTGAAGAAAACGTTGAGTACATCATGCTCTTAGCAGGCGTACCGAAATCAGAGCGGCACGAGCGGGTTATAGCAATGCTTAAGGCAGTCGGGTTAGAGGGTGTAGCAAACCGACAACCCACCCAACTTTCAGGTGGACAGCAGCAACGCGTCGCTATTGCGCGCGCTATGGTTTCCGAACCCGCAATTATTCTTGCTGACGAACCGACGGCGAACCTCGACTCGAAAACAGGTGCCGATCTCCTTGAGATGATGCAGCGCCTTAACGCCGAAACCGGCATGACGTTCATCTTTTCAACCCACGATCCGATGGTGATGGAGAGTGCCCAACGTCTGATTACGCTTCGCGACGGGCAAATAGACAGTGATGAGACGAAGCAATAGTTGTCAGTTCTCAGTTATCAGCCGTCAGTTAAGAGGAATTGTGGTGCTTGCCATCTGTTTGATGACGACGTCAATTGTAGGAATCGCCAATGCTGAACTCAAAATCGGTGGCTACTACAAAAACTTTTCCACGGTGTTCAACTCACCGCTTCCAGACGCATCAATGATGGGAGTCGTGGTCAACCGACTGCGTATCAACCTCTCTCACGCACCAACAGATTCACTTTCTTATGACCTCGCCTACGACTTTACGCCGCGGGTTCAAGACCCTTTACTCTTTTCCCAGTCTCCGATCGCCGTTGGTATCGCTTCGTCCCGTTATCGGGTTGCGGACTTCGGCTCACCGATTTACCCCAGAACAGATGAACCCGTCGGCAGTGTCGGCATCTACCATAACCTCGATCGCGCTGCGGTTCAGTTCAGCACAGATTTTGCGGATTTCTCCATCGGTCGAGACGCAATCGCATGGGGGAGCGCACGGATCATAAACCCAACCGACATCATCGCCCCTTACACCTACGATCAACTGGATACGGAAGACCGTGTGGGTGTAGATACAATCCGGGTTCGTATTCCCATAGGGGTTATGGGGGAAGTAGATACGGGATACATTTTCGGGGACACATTCAATTTTGATAAAAGTGCGGTCTTTCTCCGAACACAATTGAACGCTGTAGAAACAGACTTCTCAATTCTATTATTGGAATTTCAAAGGGATCTGCTTGTCGGCTTTGATATAGCACGCGGTATAGGGGGTGCGGGATTTTGGTTGGAAACGGCTTATGTATTCACCGAACCGTTCAATGGCAACGCCGATACCTTGAATAATTATCTACGCACCTCCATCGGTTTCGACTATAGTTTCGGTGGAGAGACATACGCATTCATCGAATACCATTTTAACGGAGCAGGTACGCAGAACCCCGAAAATTTCCTTACCAATTTAGAGAAGTCCGCCTATACGCGTGGTGGGGTTTATTTGCTGGGAGTCCATTATCTCGCGCCTGGTGTCACCCATCAACTCACGCCACTCATCAGTCTCAGCGGTCAAATGTTGTTCAACCTATCTGACCCATCAACTTGGATCGCGCCACAGATCGCATACAACGTCGCAGAGGATATTCATCTCGCTGTCGGCGGTTTCATTAGCCTCGGAAAGCGACCAAAAAACGGCGATTCTACGCAATTGCAATCGGAATTTGGCAGTTATCCCAATCTCTTCTTCTCCTCATTCCGCGTCTACTTCTGATAGTCTCAATCGTAAACCGAAATTGTGCCTCGGAGGAAACGAACCCATGAAGAAAAAACAGATATTTTTGATCGGTATACTCGGTATCTTAGCTCTGTGCGTAGGGCTCTTCTATTGGTATACGCAACGTCAAGCCACCTACGCAAAAACACGAGAACTCTTCGCGCCTATTTACGAATATTCAGGAAGGCTCACCCCAGAGGAACAAAAACGCTTTTCTGAACTTGTCCATTCAATAGAGCTCAAAACTGTCGAGGGAAAAGGATACGCGCTGCCCAAACGCGAAAGCCTTCAATTGCAAGCGTATAGTATGACGTTGTACCGAAACACCCCTGAACTCTTCTTCAGGGGCCCTACCGATGTTGATGTCGAGCCATATATACGGTATTTCAGTATCCTCACACTGATTGCCAAAACCAAGTTAGCAGATTTGCCAGCCGGTAGCAGAAAATCTATAATATCGCATCTTGACGCACTCGAAAAACGTCTCACCAAAAACAGCGTTGAGATATATCTTCAAGAAGTCCAAGACCTTCCGTTTCGTCCGAGACAAAAAGCCCCAACGATGCGATTTGGTGTCGCGTCCGGTCCTGGAAGGGTTGGCGGTGACCACTGGATCTTTGAGGCGGATGGTTCATTCACATGGCCCGAAGGCGCGAAACGCGGGGTCGTTCAGATTGTTGACCATTACGGAAACGAATATGCCGTCGACTTGGATGCCCCAGTTGATATGGAAATAACAGAGGATACGTCCGAATTGTATGCAGAGATCGACCGACTTTTTGAGAAACTGACAGACGCAGCGTTTCAAAGACTCTCAACGCTCAAGAAGAAAGATCTGTCGGTAGAGATTGAAAAGTTGTTTTCATCGGAATAGATGGATTATCATTTAAAGACCACGACTAACTTCCGGTATGCCGTGCGCTGTGAACCCATCCTCGCACGAATTAGAAGAAAATAACGTCCGTTGCGGACGAGCCTCCCATCATCTGTCAATCCATCCCACTGTGCAATGTGAGGACCGATATAGTGAGGCGCGTTCTCAAGCAGTCGCCGAACCCGTCTGCTCCGAAGATCGAAGATATCTATCGTTACAAACGCTTGCATCGCCTCCGGTGCGTTGAGTTGATACGCTATGGTTAGCCGATTCCTGTCCGGTGCGAAAAATACACGCGGCGAAAGTTTGACGTTCTGGATCTGTAGTCGATCAGTGCGTTCCAAATCTGTAGGAGTCGGCACCATCAATGTATAGATACCGAAGTGGTTAATAGCGGCGGTTACACTCCCCTGAATAGTGTTCACGCGACTTCGCAAGGGTACCCACTGTTTCCCAAACGCCTCCCAAAAATAAAGGCGTGGCTCTGTATCTGGAAACACATCACCTTCAAAGCGAAATGTCAGCTGCGCCGGCCGTTTCAAGACAAGCCGTGTCGGTGAGATCTGAACGACACGGATGAACTGCCGGGCTGTCGGCGGTAATCCCGGCGATGCCACGATTTCTATCCCAATGTGTCGTTCAATCGCAAGTGCACCGTCGGGCAGCGTGATTTCCACACCCGCAGGACTTTTAAGTGTCCCACCACGGCTTCCGATAGGACTCATTGCCGGAACGACGTTTAACCTGACGCGCCGTTCCACCCCGTTCACACGGCAAATCAGATCGCCCATCCCTACAAAAACAGCCGTTAGCGTGGGTTGATTCCCTGTCGTAATTCGACCTAAATTCCCGGCGAGAAACCACTGTGCTGCAAGCACGTCCTCATCCGCAGAGACGGCTTGAAGTCGGTACCGCTTTCCAGAAATTAGTTCATAGGGTTGCATGACTTCTACTTGACCGTCAAACACCCGAATCTCAAAGAGGTCCTCAACCGCCGTAACGTCTGAAGAGTACCACATCATCAGCACAATCAATATAAAATATATTGGTGTTGGGTGGAAGGGAGTTCGCATACTCACATCGTAGCATACATCCGATTTGCATTGCAAGCCATCTTGTGCTACACTGCAAAGTAGTAGGCACGCTCCGCCGTGCCGTACACAGATGACAAAACCCAGAAAGCGCAAACGGCAGAACGGAGTCTGCCTGCTACTATGTCCTGATATATTATGGGGAAACACGCTTTAACGTCAAAAACACCTGATGGCACAGCTCTCATCAAGACCGATCCTTTGCTAAAGCCGTATGCGGCGCAGCTGCGTGAGCGGTTCGCACACTATCAACGTTTCAAAGCAGCCATCGAGAAAACCGGCGGCATCTTAGGCGAAATAAGCCAAGGACACCAATATTTCGGTTTCAATCGCGGAGAAAAGGACGGTGAGACCGGGGTCTGGTATCGCGAATGGGCACCGGGTGCACACGCCCTTGCCCTTATCGGCGACTTTAACGGCTGGGATCGCGGGGCACATCCGATGTCCGTCGATGATTATGGCGTATGGCATCTCTTCTTGCCCGATAGAGACTACGCCGATCGACTCACACACGGCAGCCGAGTCAAAGTACATGTCGTATCAGAACTCGGTGGACTCGACCGGATCCCTGCTTATGTGCAGCGTGTTGTGCAGGAAGGGAATGCCGACTTCACCGGACAGTATTGGGCATCACCATCCCTGTATCAGTGGAGACATGACGTCCCTCGTTCCAATGCGCACATCGAGGGTAATCTGCGGATCTATGAGGCACACGTCGGTATGGCGCAGGAAGCGGAAAAGGTCGGAACGTTCGTTGAGTTCACGCAAAACGTGCTACCCCGAATCGCTGATCTGGGCTATAACGCCGTGCAACTGATGGCGGTCATGGAACATCCCTATTACGCAAGCTTCGGGTACCACGTGAGCAATTTTTTCGCCGTTTCAAGTCGCTTCGGGACACCGGAAGAACTCAAAGCACTTATCGATACCGCACACGGTATGGGTCTACGGGTTATCATGGATCTGGTCCATAGCCATGCCGTCAAAAATCTGAACGAAGGATTGAACCGTTTTGACGGCACGGCACACCACTATTTTCACGCCGGTGAGAAAGGTGAACATACTGCATGGGATTCGCGCTGTTTCGATTACAGTAAATACGAAGTGCAACGCTTTCTCCTGAGCAACATCCGCTACTGGCTGGAGACGTATCGGTTCGATGGATTCAGATTCGACGGCATCACAAGCATGCTCTATAGCGATCACGGGTTAGATCGGGAATTCGAAGGCTACGCCGATTATTTCGGGGCTGACGTTGAACTCGACGCGATTGCCTACCTGATGTTGGCAAACGAGGTCGTTCACGCCGTCAATCCTACCGCAATTTCAATTGCTGAAGATATGAGTGGCATGCCCGGTCTCGCGCGCCCCACCGAGGAAGGTGGACTCGGCTTCGATTACCGGCTCGCAATGGGCATCCCAGACTACTGGATACGGTTGTTGAAAGAGAAAGAGGATGAAGACTGGCATATCGGCGAGATTTACGGCATGTTGCGGAACCGTCGGACCGGCGAGAAACACATCGCTTATGTCGAGAGCCACGACCAAGCCATCGTTGGGGATAAGACACTCGCTATGCAACTCATGGACGCCGAACTTTACACGCACATGAGCATGTTCGCAACAAGCCATCGCATTGCTCGCGGTATCGCGCTCCACAAACTCATCCGACTGCTGACCTTCAGTTTAGGGGGCGAGGGGTATCTCAACTTCATGGGGAACGAGTTCGGGCACCCGGACTGGATCGACTTCCCGCGCGAGGGAAACAATAACTCTTACCGGTATGCACGCCGACAATGGTATCTCGTCGACGATGACACGCTTCGCTACAAACACCTCAACGCTTTCGATCGCGCCATGCAACATCTTGATGCAACCCACCCTCTGCTTTCCGATGAAGACATCCATCTTTTATCTATTGACGAAGACATGAAACAGATCGTCTATGAACGGGGTGGCCTCGTCTTCGCCTTCAACTTCCATCCGACCGCATCCGTCCCAGACTGGCGCATCCCCGTCCCCGAGAAAAAGGATTATCGCCTTATTCTCAATACCGATGATACCCCTTACAGTGGCTATGGTGCCGTAGAGGGCGTGCATTACCCATGGCAAGATGTCGCCATGGAGGGGCACACACAATCCATCCAACTGTATGTCCCTGCCCGGAGTGCACAGGTATTAGCGGCTGAAAAAAGTCAAATTCATAGATAGTATTTGTTTTGACAATTAGATCTGTATGTGATATAATAACCATAAGTTATAAACAATGCAGAAACGTATCTATATTGAAACCACAATTCCCAGTTCTTACTATACGTTGCGAACCGATGAGGTGTCACTCGCCAGACAGAAATTGACTCGGCAATGGTGGGCTGAATATGCGGAACTGTCTACCCTTACTTCAAGTACTGCTGTAATTGATGAACTCGAGGAAGGCAGCAGGGAAGTAACATTAGATCGGCTTGCTTTACTTGATGGTATTGAGATACTTGATCCTACAGTTGAGATTGTGCATATCGCACAAATTTATATGGAAAAATTGATAATGCCGCAGGAACCACAAGGAGATGCATTTCATTTAGCAATTGCTTCGTTTTATAGAGTTGATATACTACTTACATGGAATTGTACACATCTTGCGAATCCGAACAAATTTGATTTTATCACACGTATTAACCGAGAATTGGGATTAACTACACCAGAATTAAAAACACCGCAGGACTACTTAGGAGGGATCGCATAAAATGGATAAGAAAATTGATCTTTGCAGTCCAGAAATGAATGAAGTCGTTAAGGAAGTTCGCGAAATGCGGATGAAAATTTCAGAAGAATGTGGACATGATCTTTATCGATTACTCGCTCATTACCAAGAGGTAGGGAAAAGATTGAGGAAAACAGGTAAGTATAAGTTTGTCAATCCGGAACCGCCTGCTGAGAAGCCCGCGTCTACAAAATCGACTCGTGATGAAGCTGCAGATTAAGGTATAACACCATCCTCTGATAACATCTTTGCCCGAATACGTGCCATATGGACGGTGTTTTCCCCTCAGGAAAAATAGGGACAGCCAACCGTGACCTCTGCCGCTACGGCATGTCTATGTTGGGTTGCTAAAGCCAGACACTTTAGCTTTTTTTATTTATAGTAGAGTCAATAATTACTTGGGCACCCCGATTGTAGCGCAAACTGTTAGTTTGCGTGCCTCCCCTGCACAAACTGGACAGTTTGTGCTACGAATGTTCACTTATTTTTGGGTTTTACTATAAAATTTCTCGGTAGGTGCGGTTTTGCGGCGTACTCGCCCCGGTGAATGCCACACGGCATTCATACCGTTGATTCATGCGATCTGCATTCTAACCGCACCTCTTAAAAGCACCGTCATTACGTGGTATTATTATCCAACGAATACGCACGGTTCCCACCAGGACCGCCACCGATTGCCCACGTGCCTCGGAACAGGGACTGCCGCCTCGGTGGCATCGTTTCAATGATCTCGTGGCTCAGGTTGAGCCGATGCCACTGCGCCCAGATGGAGTTGTAACAGTTGAAAACCGCACACCGAGGGTTCGATGGATTCGTCCAATCGTTCGCCGCATGGACGAGACTTTCGGTGAAGATGACAACAGAACCCGGCGGACAACTATAGTCGTCCATCACCTCACGCATATTCGCTTCCCACGGTGATTCACTGATATTCGGACGATACCGGTCAGGACCTCCATAATTGAAGTGCGCTTTATGCGAGCCACTGAGAAAAGAGGTAGCCCCTTGTCCTGACTTGACCTCCTCAAGTTCCCACACAACGCGCGTCAGTCCGGCAAAAATCTTCCCGCCAGCGACCTGATACCGCATCGCGTTTGCCTGCTGCGGTGGACGCACAACGTGCGGTAGACCGTTATCGCCACGTTCCGCCACACCCCACCCCGGGGGTCTCACGGTCGTGAATGACCCTTCACACCGAAACCCATAACAATCGTCCATCACAAACGGATCTTCGGACAGGATCTCGTTCAAGATACCCACGATCGCCGGATGGTCGAGGAGCGTTTGGAGTGCCCCTTGATAACTCTGTCTCGCACCGGCATAGACCTCTGCCTTCATCTCCTCAATTTCTGGCTCCGATAAGACCGACGGCAACAGAATCCAACCGCGGAGATCGAAGAAAAATTTCTGTTCAGGTGTCATCGCCACTGGTGCATTCGTTGAAGTTTGATTTGACATTGAATTTCCCTCCTAAAGTGCCCTTTCCAATCCAGGCAGGAAATAATCCTTAACAACGACTTCCCAACTCATACGGGAAGCGATATCGTAACCTTCTCGAAGCATATCTTCTACGTCACGCGGTTTGCGAGGTAAGCGTCCCAAGAGCTTCGCCGCGATGTCTCTGCTATTCTCCATCTCAATCGCATTCCGTTCCGCCAACCCGATATGAATTACATCCTCCAATGACTTCGGCGGGATATTCAGCTGCGTATAGTCGGCAACAACGATATTTGGGACCTCACGGTTATCGGTCGCACGCTGAATGAAGCCGCAACACCCACATACATTGCTAACGACACAAATCGCGCCGAAACTCAGCGGCTCTACCTGCGCAATCCCGAACGGCTCGTAAATCGACTGCCCAAACTCCGCATCACTCCCCTTGCGAATGTCCATAAATTCCATCTCTATCGGCATCCGTTTTCCACACGCCGCTTGACTCCACCCGAACTGATTGACGAAAACCACCTTAATCGCCTGAGACTGTAGATTGAAAGCAGAGACGCCGTTGTTGAGTTCAATTTCCGCACCAACAAGATCGGGATAACCAATTTTGTGGTACACGGGCCAGCCATACGTCTCCTCCATCTCATGAATACTTTCGGGGGGACGACCCGTCGCAATTTCTGTGGAGAGAATAAACAGTACGGCTGTTCTATCATTGGAAGCGAGCAGATCATCCAAGTGCATAAGCACCTGTAAATCGCGCCACAGTCCTTTACTCTTGACGAGCCGCGTTACATGTGTGAAAACATAATCAGGACGATAATCGAGAAGTGTCTTTGCGTATTTTTGGAGCAGCGCCTTCGACGTTAATTTTTCCTGTAGACTCACCTCAAACGCCGGAATGCCGTTGTAGACGAGGTTAATTGGAAATTCCTCAAACGACTTTGCCAAGAATCGCAATTCATCCACAACCAGATCCCCGACTGCAAAAATTGTATCACAGAGATGTGCTTTGTCGATCAATGCGTGTTTGAAATACCAAAACGGATCGTCGAACACCTCATGGATCGATTGTCCCTGGGCTTTTGCTTGCTTCAATACGTTGTAAAAACGTATATCATGCCCGGGATGCCCCTCAACAATGGGACGTATCGTTGCCACTTCATGGGCATAAAAGACGGTGCGCAGGTTCGCAGCGTCTTCATTGCGCTTACGTTCAATCAGCGTCTTAAGCGCAAGCGGCATTCCCATAAACTCGTGTGAGATGACGAACACTGGGGTCTTCGTTTTCCCGCCGATAAGTACCTGTAAGGCATCATACGCAGGCTCCGCAAGACGGACATACTCTTCATATTCCCATTCACTCTCATATCGACTTGATTCGATGTCAAAATGCTCATAGAGATGCCACTTAAACTGGCTGGTTTGAACTTCATTGCTATTTGACACGTTCACCAAGAGGACGTCCGTGAGGGTCGTAACGCCTTTGTTCTTATCTACAAACTTTCGCTGTCCGTAAACGATCTCTACATGATAGATCTGCTCAATCTCACTGAGCGCCGCTGCGTGGGGTGTGTCTGTTATCCCTTCACTTGCGCGATACAGCACAGTATCCAATTCTCCTAAATCGGCACCAGGAAAGAGGGGTCCGACGAGAAAAGTGCGCTCAATCGCTTCGTTGTAGGTGCGGGTTGTCAGCAACCCTTCTAAAACCGCTCCGATGCCTCCCATTTTTTGGATAGCTTCGTGTGTTACATGAACAACAATACTCAATTTCTTACCTCGCCTAATCTTTTTTATGTGGACTTGCAAGCCACATCCAAAAGGATAAAAAATCATAAAATCGCATTCTCTACGAAAGATTATAGCATAACATCAGAACAGGTGTCAAATTCCGTAAACCTTTGTCCTTGACAACCTCGCCAAAAACCACTATAATATTAGGGTGAAGGCTGTGCGACAACGCTGCATGAGAGACTTCAGCACAAGTCGCACAAAGCGTTGGTTAAGGTGTGTTCAACGTTAGAAGAGAAAACTAAGCCCGTAACGAATGGAGGTAGGCATGTTAGAAAATATTGGAAGCGTGGCTGGTGCTATATGGCACTATCTCGAAGATAACAACGAAGCCACTGTTACAAAATTAACACGCGAAATCGGCGAAAACGAACGGACAGTTTTAATGGGTGTCGGTTGGCTCGCCCGCGAAGGAAAATTAGATTTCGAGAAACGGAAACAGGGTACCTACATCACCTTGAAAACACAACAATCAAACGCAGAAGTCGTGTAGATTTCGGAAGGAGAACGGATTAGATGAAGCCACTTCGCCAACTAACAGTGGTGCCGACGTTACCGCCGAATCTTGAACCGCTGCGCGAACTTGCCTTAAACCTGTGGTGGACCTGGGATCGTGAAGCCTTGGGTTTATTTCGGCACCTTGATACCGAATTGTGGGAAAAGACTTATCACAATCCAGTTGCGATGCTCGGTCAAATTTCCCAAGAACAGTTAGATACCGCCGCAAAAGACAGCGTATTCCTCGCCCGCCTTGAAGTTATCCACAAAAAGTTTAAAGAATACCATAACACGGCCTCATGGTTTGAAACAAATCATAACGACGACACGCTCAATACCCTAAAAATTGCCTATTTTTCAATGGAATACGGATTAACTGAGTGTATGCCGCTCTATTCCGGCGGTTTAGGCGTCTTAGCAGGGGACCATCTGAAGTCCACAAGTTACTTAGGACTGCCATTTGTTGCAGTCGGACTGCTCTATCAGCACGGGTATTTCCGTCAGACACTCACAGCAGACGGCTGGCAGATGGCGGATTACCCAACGAATGACTTCTACAACATGCCCATTCAGCCCGCAAAGTGCGCTGATGGAACGCCACTCCTCGTGGAAGTTATGTATCCAGAGGGTAAAGCCTTCGCGAAAGTCTGGTGTGCACAAGTCGGACGCGTTCCCTTATATCTCCTCGACACGAACATCCCCGAAAATCAGAGCGAGGAATTACGACACATAACCGATTACCTGTATGGCGGTGACGAACGCCTCCGTATCAAACAGGAGATTCTGTTAGGTATCGGTGGATACCGTGCTTTGACTGCCCTCGGTATACAACCGACTGTCTGCCACATGAATGAAGGTCACGCTGCGTTCCTTACAATTGAACGCATCCGGCAACTCATGCTGGAAACAGGAATCCGTTTTGAAGAAGCCTGCGAAGCCACGAAATCAGGAAATATCTTCACCACGCACACACCCGTCCCCGCCGGTATTGACTGGTTCCCACCCGAGTTGGTGAATCACTACTTCAGCGGTTACTGTAGAGAACTCGGCGTTTCTGTTGATACTTTTCTCGGTCTTGGCAGAACGAATCCCACCAACACACACAGTGAATTCAGTCCAGCGCTCCTCGCACTCCGACTCTCAGCAATGTGCAACGGTGTGAGTCAATTACACGGGCACGTCTCCCGTGACATGTGGAAAGATCTCTGGCACGGGACACCTGTGCATGAAGTCCCGATTGGTGCCATAACAAACGGAATCCATACCCGTTCTTGGGTCTCTGGGGACATGCAGAGCCTCTTTGACAGATACCTCGGCCCTCGCTGGATCGTTGAACTTACAAATCAAGCCGTCTGGACACAGATCTCGCAGATTCCAGATCCTGAGTTATGGCGAACACATGAACGCCGACGCGAACGGCTTATCACCTTCGCACGCCAGCGACAAGAACAGAAACACGCGCTCGGAAGTGCCACAACCGCTTTGGATGGCAAACGTTCTCAGGAAAGCGAGAGCGTCGCAACGAAGATTCTTAACTCAGCGGCATTAACGATCGGGTTCGCACGCCGGTTTGCAACCTATAAGCGTGCAACCTTACTCTTCCAAGATGTCGACCGTCTCGACAAAATTCTCAACCATCCAGAACGTCCTGTTCAACTCATTTTTGCGGGCAAGGCACACCCACATGACTATGAAGGGAAATTGCTCATTCAGCGCATCTCTCGTATCGCATCAGAACCACGATTTTACCATAAAATCGTCTTCATTGAGAACTACGACATCTGTGTCGGACGCTATCTCGTTGAAGGGGTTGACATTTGGCTCAACAACCCGTTACGTCCTAATGAAGCGAGTGGTACAAGCGGCATGAAAGCAGCCGCGAACGGAGTCCTCAATCTCAGCATTGCGGATGGATGGTGGGCAGAGGCAAATCATCTCGGGGGTGGCTGGACAATCGATGCGGGTGCCACGCATGTGGACGCAAAATCGACCGACAAAACACACGCCAACACTATTTATGAACGCCTCGAAAAAGAGATCGTGCCCCTCTTCTACCAGCGTAATCCTGTTGACGACGTGCCTTACGAATGGGTTGCCCGGATGAAGACTGCGATGCAGAACCTCGCTCCGATCTTCAATACCAAACGTATGGTAGCAGAGTACGCAGAGCAGCTGTACTTTCCGGCACACCGCCGCTGGCAGCATCTCAATGCAGCAGGTGGAAAACGCAGTATCGCCTTAACCCGCTGGAAAACGCATATTCAGGATCACTGGGGCGACCTACGGATTGCGGAGAAACATTCCGATGGAACGCAAAACCCCGAATTGGGAGTCGGCGAATCTACAACCGTGCAGGCGGTCGTCCACACCGACGTCCTGTTTCCACACGAACTTGCCGTCCAAATTTACCACGGCGTGTTAGACGAAGCAGGCGAAATTCACAATGGAAGCGTCAAGCCAATGGCGTATAAAGCCGATCTCGGCGGCGGCACCTATCTCTTTGAAGGGACACTCACTTTAAAACAGACCGGATTACACGGTTATACCGTCCGTGTGTTACCTTACCATGAGGACTTGCAATCCCTGCACGAACTCGGTCTGATCACATGGGCTTAAAAGCAAAACCGTCCGTCCCATGGAGCGGTGGTATACTTCGCGTTGCTCAAAGCCCCTTTTAAGCGTATAATAAGAGTACTAGCTTGAAACGAAATGGAAAGCGGATATACAGAAAGGAACATGAACTCCCTTGGGGGAAACCCCAAGCAAACACCGACTTGACCGAACCGTAAGGAATGATTAAAAATTCTTTGTAACACCAAAAACCAAGCCCGTAATGTAATGGAGAGCGGATCTTAAGGCGGCACGTCAAAGTCTGAATCTACGTCGTTCTCCCGCAAGGTAAAATTAAAAATTAAAAAATGGATAGAACAGCAGAAATTGCCCGTGAGACAGCAGAAACCCGCATCCGACTCCGGCTTGACCTTGACGGTACTGGAGTATCCGATATCAACACCGGCGTTGGATTTCTGGATCACATGTTGGAACTCTTTACCAAACACGGCTTCTTCGATCTCGAAATCCAAGCGGAAGGTGATCTACACGTGGATGCCCATCACACGACCGAAGATGTCGGTATCTGCTTAGGACAAGCCCTGCAAAAAGCCGTGCTGGACAAAGCAGGGATGCAACGCTTCGGTAGTTTTACCGTCCCCATGTATGAATCCCTCGCCAAAGTAGACTTGGATGTCTGCGGACGCCCCTATCTCCACTATGAGACACCGCTTGTCTCTGGGAAAGTCGGCGATTTTGATATTGAACTCACTGAAGAATTTTTTCATGGGTTTGTGAACCACAGCGGGACAACTTTGCATATCAACGTCCCCTACGGCACAAACCAACACCACATCATTGAAGCCATCTTTAAGGCAGTTGCGAAGGCTTTACATGTTGCGACACGCCTTGACGAACGTATTACAGGTGTCCTATCCACCAAGGGAAGTTTGTAATGAGGAGAGAACATCTATGAGTAATGGGAACATTATTGCAGTTATTCTTGGAGGGGGCCGCGGCACGCGTCTATTTCCGCTGACACGCGACCGGGCGAAACCGAGTGTCCCGATCGCAGGCAAATTTCGACTCGTGGACATACCCATCAGTAATTGCTTCCACTCGGGTTTAGAACGCATCTATGTCCTGACGCAGTTTAACTCCGTCTCCTTGAATCGACATATCGCGCAGACATACCGCTTTGATACATACCGCCGAGGGTTCGTCCAAATCCTCGCAGCACAACAGACACTGATGGGCGAAGAGTGGTATCAGGGAACAGCGGACGCCGTCAAACACAATGAACCTTACATCCTCAACCCACGGTTCGCAGACGATTATGTCCTGATTCTCGCCGGTGATCACCTCTATCGGATGGATTATCGCAAGATGCTCAAAGTGCATACTGAATCTAACGCCGCCATCACTGTCTCTGTCATTCCGGTGAAAAAAGAGGACACCAGCGGGCTTGGCATCCTTCAGGCGGACGCGAACGGACGCATCGTTGACTTCGTCGAGAAACCCCAAACTGAAGAGGAACTGCATCGACTTCGCGTTGAACCCGAAGTCTTTACATCTCGAGGGATTGAACCTCACGATAGAGAATACATCGCCTCAATGGGGATCTACATCTTTAACAGAGAGGTCCTGCAAGACGTGCTTCGAGACGAAGCAAACGTCGACTTCGGTAAGGATATTATCCCGAAAAGCATTCAGTCGCTTCCTGTTTCTGCTTACTTTTTCGACGGCTATTGGGAGGATATAGGTACCATCCGTTCCTTCTATTCGGCGAACATCGCGCTCACCGACACCGCACCTGCGTTCAATTTCTACGATGAGCAGGCACCGATCTACACCAACCGACGGCATCTACCGAGCACCAAAGTCAACAGCAGCAGCGTCCGATCCTCAATCCTCGCTGAAGGTTCTATCATCGATGATTCTGAAATTGATAGAACAATTGTCGGGATCCGAAGTATTATCTCCGGCCACAGTCGGATTTACCAATCCGTCCTGATGGGGGCAGACTATTACGAGTCCGATGAAATACGGACGCAAAACGCACAAGCAGGCATCCCGAATGTCGGCATTGGGCGTAATTGTCTCATTCAGAACGCAATTATTGACAAAAATGCGCGGATCGGCGATAATTCTGTACTCGTCAACCGGGACGGGGTCGATAATTTGGATGGTAAAGACTACTACATTCGAGATGGAATTGTTATCGTTCCGAAGGACGCAACGATACCTCCGGAAACCGTCGTCTAATCTATAACGTGGAAGACAGGCTAAACAGGAAACCCACTCTATTACGCCGCAAGGAACAATTAAAAATATGTCTGAATTGAGACAACAACTTCTCGTGCTGCATTTGCATACGCCTGACTTAAATAGTGGCGTTGTCGCTTGGGCAATGTACGACGGCACGGGTCAAAAACGCCATACCACCGGCGACAGCGAGGCACCCCCCTATAACTCGGTTGTGGAAGCGATGCAAGATGGCTGGCGGGTGATTCAGTTTCCACAACAATTCCCTGCCTACCCCGGCATGGAATATCATACTTCATATCTCAGGTTTGAATATATCCTGGAGAAATTGGAGAAAATCTAATGATTGACAAAAAGTATTTGCTCAATACAGAACAGATGGCGAACTTCGTAGCGGACGGCTACCTTCGCTTCGACGACCTAATTCCTCAAGAATTAAATGAAGCCGCACACGCCGAAATGGAAGAGGGTATTATTGTGCGTGGACGCGGCGGCACGGTTTTAGACGAAGTCTGGGATGATGAATCTGCCGTCGGTAAAGTCTTCCGACGCCCGGAAGTAAAAGGCATTATCCAGAGTCTGGTGGGTGAAAATCCGCTCTACGATCACCACGCCGTTCATATCGTGCGTCCCCAAAACAATATAGGACAAATTTGGCACGCCGACGCGATTATCGACCTACGGATGCATTTTGACATCCAATTCTTCTATTTCTCGCACGATACACCGCGCGAAATGGGAGGGACGATGATTTTACCGGGAAGCCACTATCGCCGCGTCTGTGAAACGGACATCGCGCGATATCAAAACTTCCTCGGACAAATGCCCATCGTTTGTAATGCCGGCACGCTGATTGTGGTGCATCACGGGATGTGGCACTGCGCGCAACCGAATCTCACTGACCGCACGCGCTACATGTTCAAACTGCGTCTCAACCCAACGGTCCGTCAGTGCCAACTCTGGAACACAGACGATATCGACACACCGGGGATCCACGGCGCTTTAGGCAGGAATCACAGATGGTATGGAAACGATGTACGCCTTGAGATCGTTAACCGTATCAAACAGTGGCGCTTCCTCATCGGTGATGACTCGTTCGATCTCGGCTACTGGCTCTCCCGACTCGAAAACATGCCAGAGAACGTCCAAGACGCAGCATAGGTCCCTGAATAAAGAAAGGCGCGGTTACATGAAGTTTAAATAAGTATTTCGGTAATCCCATCCCGAAAAATCACTGTATGGGTAGGTCTTGTGCCTACCCACACATTACTACCGATCGCGACCCCGCCCTCTTCTACCCGCGCGTTCTGCCCGTTCCGCTCGCATTTTCTGCATTATCTCTCGCCGTTCCTCTGGCGACGCATTCTTGAGTTTCTCCGCTAATTCATTCGCTTTCATCCCCCACGCTGCGGCCTGTTCTTTCATCTCCATTTGTCTACGTTTTTCAGCTTCCATTCTGGCATTCGCTTGGTTTTTCGCTGAATTATTTCCCGCTTTTTCGGACTGCCTCTCGCTGCCCTGTCCATCTCTACTCCCCTCACCCCCGCGGGCTGTTGTTAGGAACTGCAGTTCCCCTGCTTTCAGTGTGATTGGCTTTCCAGCGTTGTCCAAGGTTACCTGTTTCGCTTGAATGTCCTTTACTGTTATATCGCCGAGTTTCGTCCCTATCGTCACAAAGTGATACCGATTCGATCTTTTCTCGAGCAGCGTCGCCTGCGACACAGCACCGTCTACCCCAACAGCAGTCCCGATTAAACTATAGGCGGGTTCGTTCTTCGGAGGGGTCCATCCGAGCGGACGAAAGAGATTGTTGTCAATAATTACTTTATAGAACGCCGCATTTTCTCCAAAGTCAACTCCCCCTCGATTCTGACGTCCACGGGACCTATTGGCTTGTGCGGCAGCTTGCTCCTTCATTTTTAGCATTGCTTGCATTTTCGCCGAGTCGCTTTCCGGTTTTTTGACCGAGATCATTTCCGGCTTCGTAGCAATAAACTCCACCTTCGTTTTGTCTTGCGCGTAAAGCAATATCCCAAACCCGAGGAGTAGACATACAACACAACCGATCCCCAACTTCACAATGATGCTTTTTCGATTGCTAATGATTTTCGATTTCATTACTCTTCTCCGTTGTACTTTTGGAAAACGTGCTATGGACCTGCTCATTGATAAATATCTATTTGCAATTAAGACACTCTCGATTTCAAAAAGGTTCTCCTTAATTTTACTATGCATTCCGTCGCATGTCAATAGAATTTGTCATTCCGGTCAGAGCGTTCAGTTTCATGCTGACGTAAACCAAGAAACGAGATTTCTCGTTACTGAGAACGAACACTTAGAACCCAATGCTCTACGATTCCGGTAAGAATGCCCTCAAATCGCGACGCCTATATCACGACAAAAAGCATTGACTTTCGAGAAAAAATAGAGTAAACTTTATAGAAATGGATTTCGCAATAAAGGAAAAACCTTGATATGAAACGTTATAGCACCCCCCAGAAATACATAACATTTGCGTTGAGTTGCGTCCTCATCTCCATCTTAATGAGTCAGCACGCGGCGGCTGCGCGTCGCTCGAACGTTCTACCACTTGCCCTCTTTGCTTCAGGCATGAGTCTCCAGTTTGGGAGCAGCTTCCTCAAAGCCTCTTCTCAGAACCATTACGATACCTATCTCAACGCCGCAATCCAAGCAGACATTCAAACACATAAAGACGCTTTCCGCACCAGGCGGAATGCCGGCACGATTATGTCCGGCGTGGGGCTTGGATTTGTGGGACTTGCTGTGCTTTTCTCAATCTACAACCAACTGGATACGCCGGAACTTGTAGAGGACGCAGCAGCTTCAGCAGAAAACTGGAATACCGATATCGGAATCCCGCTCACACGTCTGAGAGGTCTCAGAAACCGCTTTTCCGAAAACACGAGTCTGCGACTTCCGAGGACCCCGTTCCAGTTGCATCCACACTACAATTTCCAAACTCGGCGCGCAAGTCTCAGCCTTCTCCACCTTTTTTAGTAGCCATCGGTTTCCATCGGAAACCACCAGTCAAGCGTTTTTTGCAACCCCGTAGGGGTAAAACCTCCGATAATCATGGTGAATCAGATGAATCATAAAAATCATAGTTCAGACTTTTTCAGCAGACCCTCCATCAATAAGATTATTGTCGCGTTAAGCGTGCCTCTGCTGCTTGCGTTCGTTTTCTTTAGTGCTTGCACGAGTAACGAAGACTTTGCGAACCCACTCGACCCTGAGAACCTGCGGACCTCCGGCGCGCCGGATGGTCTCACGCTTTACGCTGGCGATCAGCAGGTACGGGTCACATGGAACGACACCGGACAACAGGGGATCAAAGCATACCGTATCTACAGACGTTCCACGGGGGGGGCAGACACGGAATTTCAGCAAGTCGGATCCGTTGAGGCGCCCACAAACGAATTTATTGATACCCAAAATCTTGAAAATGATCGACGCGACGCCTCCGGACGGCTCCTCGCCTACGAATACCGCATCACTTACGTTGATGCCAACGGTGTTGAAACGCCCGACCCCACAAATCCGCCCGCAGAGACTGAAGATCCACGTCGTATCTGGAAAACTGCTTTGGCGACGCCAAGCGTCCCACCGCCTGCACCGAACGTAACGCTCGGCGATCCGACCGACCTCACCATCAAACTTTTTTGGGACGGCTATGAATTCCCCTACGACTTTTCTATCTTCCGCATCTACGCCGCACTCGACACCGAAGATGATAAACCGCTACGTTTCGAACTGATTGCCGAGCCGAAGCGAGATCGACTCTACTATTTCGACCACGATTTTCAAGTCGATGGCACTCGAAAGGTCTATCGCGTCGCGGGCGTCGATGAATTCGGTGCAGAGGCATTCACGACGATTACAGCAGCAGTGCCAAATGTACCGCCCGCCTCTCCAAAAGACGTTCGGGTCCGTTATCTACCACGTTCCCTTTTCAATACAAAATACGATGCGGTTCTCTCATGGACACCGAACACCGAACCCGATCTCGCTGGGTATCAACTCTATACCAGGGACGCCGCTGGCAAACTCCTCCCTCGCCCCGCAGTCGGCCCCAAGGAGCGTACTTTCACTATCCCCGGTGAAGACCCGATTCTCGTAGGTCAAGCATTAGAATTCAAGAAGTACTATATCACCGCCTATGACAATACACCCGGACCTGACGGACGCCGCGACGAAAGCGCGCTTGTGGAGGCGAAATCGCGATAGGTGCAGTGCCGCTGCAAAGAATCTCGAATAACGACATAACACTAAAGGATACATCCATGCACGCCAATTTTTCTAAATTAAATTCTGGGCTTCCCCGTTATGCGCCGAAAAAAAGACAGCACAACACGCAAGCCTTCATTCTCATCATCTGTACTTTATTGCTGCTTACAGGCATAACAACACCGCTATGGGCACAGTTGCCTCCCATCTCACACCTCAGCACTATCCAAACTGCGGAGCCAGTGGGTAAGGGAGGCTCCAGTACCACGTTCGGACTCTTTCAATATCCCAAAGTGGATTTGCTACCGGACTTCGGGCAGCGGGTTGATATCGGTGGATTTGAGGAAACCCATCGCGTCAGCTTGGAGGTTGAGACCTTCCTTATCCCTGTTAAATTCGCTTACGGTTTAAGCGACGAACTCGATCTCGTGCTCGGCGGCACCTTCTCGACAGGCGGCGTGCGGAAAGTCGTCCACGATTTCTACAATACCGCCACTGAAACCGCTGACGACCCAAACATCAATCGCCGCGTCTACGATCAGCCCCTATTCGACGGCAGCATCGGACTCAAATACAACATCAAACCCGACCGGAATGATAATCTACCGAGTATTTCTGTGGGTGGCGACGCGCAATTCGGGTTCACCGCCGATGATCGCCTCAATTCAGACAATGAATTCCTCGACCATAGCCCTGCCGACGGGTTTCCGTTTGTCGGAATCAATACCTATCTCGTCGGCACACAAAGATTCGGCAGCCTTTTTAAACTCCACGCCGGTGTCGGCGTCTTCTTGACATCAAAGGCACTCAAAACGACCGACTTTTTTACACTCAATTGGCAAGTCGGCGGCGAGATCGCTGTTTCAGACAATATGTGGTTGATAGCCGATTTCTCGCGCGAACTCCCGTATGCCGGTATACACGTGACAAACCTCATCGGGATGGGATTCCGCTATGAAATATCGAATACGCTTGCGTTCCAACTCGGATTCAACACCCAACCCGGATTTCAGTTTAACCTAACGTTCGGCGGCGAGGAAACACAGGCATTTGAAGGTGAAAACTTGCTCTTTTAAGCAATTTTAAGAAACAATTTCAGGTTTTGAGGAAGGATAGAAGCGGAGGAAGGGTGGAAGAAACACCGTGTCCGCTATGTTCCACCCTTCCAATCTTCCAACCTTCCATTCTACTTGTGGCTTCACAGTTTGAATGTTAATATTGAAACTTGCTTAGGATAAAAAATTGGGAGAACTATTGATGCGAGCAGTTGTTCAACGCGTTAAATCAGCGAGCGTTAAGGTAGACGGCGAACTGGTTTCTGAAATCGGAGCAGGCGTGCTTGTTTTCCTCGGCGTTGCCCATGACGATACAACCCCAGCGTTAGAATACATCGCTAATAAGGTCGCCAATCTGCGTATCTTCGAGGACGCAGAGGGTAAAATGAATTGTTCACTTCTTGAAACCGGAGGGGCTGCACTTGTTGTCTCGCAATTCACCCTCTACGGCGATTGCCGCAAAGGACGACGCCCCAGTTTTATCAACGCCGCCCGTCCCGAATTCGCAAATGCGCTTTATGAACAGTTCATCACCGCTTTAGAAAAGCTAAATGTCCCAACGCAAGGCGGCACTTTTCAAGCGATGATGGACGTCGAACTCATCAACGACGGTCCCGTCACCATCTTACTGGATAGCGACAAACAGTTTTGAACCGCGAAGGAGAGAACCATGGCACGGAAAATGCGTCTCGGCTTAGGCCAGTTCAGTGAACTCAGTGAAGAACGGCTGAAATTCATCAAGCAACTTGGGGTTGAAGATGTGCTGCTTAACACACCACAACTCCCCGGCACAGAACGCTGGGAATTTATGGACATCCTTCATCTCCGGACGGAGATAGAAAATGCAGGGTTACGGTTAGCCGCACTTGAAAATGTACCCGTCTCATTTTACGACAAAGCGATGCTCGGTTTGCCCGGACGCGACGCCCAGATTGAGAACATGGCAACGACGATCCGCAACCTCGGCAAGGCTGGTGTTGAAATCTTCGGGTACCACTGGATGCCCAACGAGGTTTGGCGGACCTCCCGAACCACACTGGGGAGAGGCGGTGCTGCGGTCACCAGTTTCGATATGGAGCAGGTTAAAGACGCGCCTTTAACACACGGTCGTGTCTACACTGAAGACGAAATATGGGAAAATTACGAGTACTACATGAACGCCATACTGCCCGTCGCAGAAGAGGCAGGCGTTAAACTCGCGCTCCACCCAGACGATCCGCCTGTCGAATCCCTTGCGGGTGTGCCACGCCTGTTTCGCAATTTTGAGGGTTTCAAACGCGGGATGGAAATCGCCGACAGTCCCATACACGGACTCGATTTCTGTGTAGGTTCCTGGTCGGAAATGGGACCCGGTGTCACGGACGCGATCCGTTATTTCGGAGAACGCGACAAGATTTTTTACGTCCATTTCCGAGATGTGCAAGGGCATGTCCCAAAATTCGCGGAATCCTTCGTTAACAACGGCAACTGCGATATGTTTGACGTGATGCGGACGTTGAAAGAGGTCGGTTTTACAGGCTTCATGATTACCGACCATGTGCCACATGTCGTTGATGACACAGACTGGGGACACCGAGGCAGAGCGTATGCCATCGGGTACATGACAGCATTCCTCGAAATCTTAATGGCGGTCGAGAAATGAAACAATCTGAATGGATTGACACAATTAAACAGGGGGATTGTATTCAACTGATGTCCGAAATGCCGGAGGAATGTGTCGATCTCGTCATAACGGATCCGCCCTTCGCGATTGACTTCAAAGCGACTCGTCACAATTACAATCGGAAAGAGAATCGAGTCCTTCAAGGTTACAACGAAATTGAAGGAAGCGATTATCTTGCTTTTACGCTTGATTGGCTCTCTGCTGCGACGCGAGTGCTAAAGGATTCTGGAAGCATGTATATCTTCTCCGGTTGGAATCATCTAAAAGACCTCCTGATAGCAATCGACGAGTGTCAGCTGACGACTGTCAATCACCTAATTTGGAAATATCAGTTTGGCGTTGTTACCAAGCGTAAATACGTAACCTCCCATTACCATTGTCTTTTTTTGTGCAAAAACGATAAAAAACGAAAGTTTTATCCGTATCGCCGATTTGATAAGGACGCAAAGACTGCAAACGGTGGATCCGCGCACTACAAAGATAAAGAGGATGTCTGGGAAATTAAGAGAGAGTATTGGCAAGGTGCGGTGAAAACACCAACAAAATTGCCCGCTGAACTCATTGACAAAATCCTTGATTATTCCAGTGAAAAAGGTGATGTCGTTTTAGATCCGTTTTTAGGTTCAGGACAGGTTGCTGTTGTTAGCAAAATGAAGGAACGGCATTACATAGGCTTTGAGATTGTTCCAGCATATTATGAATTCGCCAGCGACAGGCTTGAGTCAGGGAAATACTTAATTCAGAAAACAGAAGAAGAACCCGTATGGGACTTATTCAGTAGGGAGACATAATTTTATCATGGCAAGCCAAAAGATATTTGAGACAGCTGAAAAATTGCAAATCGCCTCGCGAAACATACCAAAAGTTTGGAATGGCAGAAAGTCTATCCTTGAGATGAAAGAAGGCGGCTCAACACAGTGGAAACAGATGGAATGGATGGGATTTTACTTTGAATTTTTATGTGAAACCCATTTTAATGGCATAATCGATATGCCCGGCAGGAAATATAGCAATACAACGTTTGACGCGTTTCGCGAAATTTCGTGGGATTTTAAGGCACATGCCGCTAACACAACAAGGCACGACGTTGTTACAAATGATGTGGAAGCGATAAAAAACACGCTTGATGATTATGGCTACTATGGAATCATTCTCGCAATCGGTGAAGTAGAATACAATGATGAAGAAAGAACTTTCAAAAGGTGGCATGACGAGCTGAAAGAGGGCATCAGCAAATATGAAACAAATAGAATCAATAGAGGTGCGATGTCAAGGCGACGTAAGACAGAGTTTATTTTATCGGAAATTCACTTTATCTGCTTGGATACGGAAAGGTTAGATCAATGTAGTAGTTTATACCATCAGGGTAGAAACTCCAACGGTAAGCCAAGACCACCAAAATATAATGTCAATATCCAGAAAATTCCCGATTCTGCACTGATTGCTACTCAGGAGTTCTAACAAATACGGCTATATCAAATCAACGGTGTTGATGCGATTTCGTCCATATTTCTTCTAATAGGTGTTGCTGAAAAGGAGTAAAAAATGGCTCAGGTCGTTCCCTTACGATACGACACGGCTTTCAAGAAAGCGTTCGGTCAACCGGATATCTTCTGTCAATTTGCCGAAGATGTCTTAGGCATCAAATTCCATACCGATGAGGTGCATCGCGGCTACAAATTCCTTGAACCCATTGGGCAGGTTGATATTGAATATGATTTGTTTGCCGAGGATACGGAATCCCGTATTGTGGTTGAGATACAACACGTCAAAGAGCGACACTTCTACGACCGTTTCCTCTATTATCATCTTATCAACCTCGTCGAACAGGTGAAAAACAGCAAGGCGTATCAGTTCGATCGGACGGTTTACACGATTGTTGTCTTAACGAGTCCGTATAGTGAGAACGAAATAGACTTCAGTGTGGCTATCGCGGATTTCAACCCGGTCAACGAATTTAGCCGGAAAGTCAATGTCTATCCGCATCAACTCGTGTTTGTGGTCCCGCGGATGGTCAACGATAAGACCCCACCGGACATCAAAACGTGGTTGGAACTCGTGTTGGATTCTCTGGACGGAGAGATGGACGCAAGCGACTATAACTCCCCGATTTTTGAGAGGGTGATTGATGCGGTTAAATTGGACAACATCTCGCCTGCAGAACGCAGGGTCCTGAAGGATGAAGAGTCTTGGGAAGATACCTTAATAGATACAAGGCAACAGGAAAAGATTACCATTGCTCGCGCCCTGATGAGCGAAGGCGTAAGCACCGAAGTCATCGCAAGAGCAACAGGCATTCCAGAAACAGACATCGAAAAACTGAGAGAATCGTAAATCCCAAGGCGTGCTTCCAATTCCCTTCTTCCGTGAATAAACAGGGCAACACGATGGGTTTCTACGGTAAATTCTAAAAATAAATAGACATCTTGTAGGGGCTGCCCTTGTGGCTGCCCGCAACGCACCGGGCGCAATGTTCAAGTCATTCTAAAATCTACCATAAAAACAACGATACACAGCGAGGTACCACCATGTACAACAGACCCCCAACGATCGGCGAATACCTACTCAGAAAATTGGAAGGCTATGACATTGAACACATCTTCGGCGTCCCCGGCGATTATGTACTGCGATTCTATGACCTCATCGAACAGAGTTCAATTCAGCATATCGGTATGACCCGTGAGGATGCAGCAGGCTACGCCGCCGATGCTTATGCCCGGATAAAAGGCATGGGTGCCGTCTGTGTTACCTATTGCGTCGGTGGGTTATCCATGGTGAACGCTGTCGCAGGTGCCTACGCCGAGAAATCCCCCGTTGTTGTTATCAGTGGTGCCCCTGGCATCAGAGAACACGGAAAAGACGCACTCCTTCACCATAAAGTCAGGGATTTCCATACACAGCAACGGATTTATGACGAGATAACCGTCGCAACGGCACTCCTTGATGAACCTTTTACCGCCTTCAATGAAATCGATCGAGTGCTTGATGCCGTCTACCGCTACAAACGTCCCGGATACATTGAACTCCCACGCGACATGGTGGATGTCCGCGGCACGCTTTACCAACGTCCTTCAACCGGCGGACACCTCAGCGATCCGGAAATATTGGATGCCGCCGTTGAAGATGCGATTGATTTCATTAACCACAGTAAAAGACCCGTCATTCTTGCGGGCGTAGAACTCCACAGATTCGGCTATCAGAACAAACTCCTCAGACTCATAGAAGAAAAACGGATTCCAGTGGTAGCAACGCTTCTTGGAAAGTCGGTGATGCCGGAATCCCACCCGCTCTACTTGGGGATATACGAAGGGGCAATGGGGAGACAGGAGGTCCGACAATTTGTTGAAGATTCGGATTGTGTGATCATCCTCGGCGCATTCATGACGGATGTGAACCTTGGAATTTACACCGCAAACCTCGATCGAGCACACTCCATTTACGCCACCTCGGAAAAAATTACAGTCCGTTACCACAATTACGAAGAGGTGATGTTTGACGATTTCATTGACGGTCTCCATTCACCGAAACTCCGAAGGCGCCGGAAACCGAATTTGGGGTGGGCATCTCCAGATACCGAACCGTTTCAGGTCGAACCCGGCAAACCTTTAACAACCCGCCGATTGTTCCAGCACCTCAACGAATTCATAAACGACGAACTGACAGTTATCGCTGATGTCGGCGACAGCCTCTTCGGGGCAGCGGAGTTGCGCATCCATCAACACACCAACTTCATCAGTCCCGCCTACTACACCTCAATGGGGTTTGCAGTGCCGGCATCCGTGGGCGCGCAACTGAGTATGCCCGACGCGCGGTGCCTCGTTATCGTCGGAGATGGTGCCTTCCAAATGACTGGCACCGAACTCTCAACGACCGTCCGTTACGGACTCAATCCCATTGTGCTTGTACTGAACAATCACGGATATGGCACCGAACGGCACCTCCTTGACGGTCCCTTTAACGACATAGGATGCTGGAACTATAGTGCTATACCGGCACTGTTCGGTACAGGACGCGGCTACTATGTCCGAACCGAAGGCGAGTTCGACGAAGCCATTAAAGCCGCACTCGCCGAAACGCAACACTTTACCCTGATTGAAGCGGAACTCGACAAATTGGACACGTCACCGGCACTCGCTCGCTTGGCAGAACGGATGTCCGGGAAGATCTAAAGACGGGCGATAAATCACCCCACTACGAACCAGCGCGTTTCCTATAGGGCAGCAATTTTTTCCCGCAGGAAATTTGTACAAAAAGGCACCTGTTCTTCCGACAGCCCGTGTAACACAACCGCACCGTCATAACCGCTCTCCTTTAGCAGACCGAGATACTGATCGTAGTCCAGCAACCCTGTCCCAGCGGCGAGGTGGCCCGCCTCTCCATCGCGGTCCAAATCCTTCGCGTGTGCCAAGGCAATATCGTCCTTAAGGAGTGCGAACGCCTCATCAAGGATCTCACGCATCTTCGGGAGTTCACCTTTGTGGAAGACATTCGCGCCGTCCATACAAACTTTCAGATAGGGCGATTGCATCTCATCGAGCAGACGACGCGCCTTCGGTGCCGAATCGATGACGTTCGCGACTTCAGGTTCAAGCGCAAGCACCACCTCATATTCCTCAGCGACCTCCAGTGCCTGTTTCATAGATTCAACAAGATCGCGCCACGCCTCCGGCGTATTGTTATCAGGATGCGCCCGCCACATACTGTCCGGATCACGCGAGCCGGTACAGATCGTAATCACGGATGTGCCCATCGGCGCACACTGCTCAGCGACAGAACGCAACATCCGCAATCCGGCGTGCCGTTTCTCAACATCCGGATCGATCATGTTATAGGTGCCTCCAAGTGCTGAGATCGTGATCTGTCGGTCGTCTAACGCCTCGCGAACCTCCGCGAGCGACAGTCCCGCAGGCACATGATATTGTAAATGATGGACATCGTGTTCCACAATAGCGTCCAGCGTCGCGCCGAGCGTTTTGCGCCGAATCGTCCCGCCCATAAGTCCAACGTGCATAAGTTTCTCCTGTTAAATAATGATTTGCCGTAGGTTCAGTTTAAAGTATAAAAAACATGATGATTATATAATACAAAAAGTCAGATAGCAAGAAAAAAGAGGACGCGTAGGGTGGAACACATTCATTGAAAAAAATTACATTTTCCAGTAAATTATGGTATGATTACATCATACAGCAGCATCAGCGGAGGCTTTATTTGCGATGACCCCAGAAGCAATCATAACCAAAATATGCCATGCTATCGACCAACTTATCGAAAGTAGCGAGTCCTACAAAGGTCTGTTTCCTTCAATTCTGCATCCACAAACGGGTGAGATGCTAACGGAGAAACCGACCAAGATTCCGGGGCAACGGGACGGCGACAGAGCACATCTCGGTTCCAATTTGATTCACGATGAGCCACTGCTTGCCACAATGAACGCACTCGCTGAAAGTCAATCGAAACCGGAATACACCGAAGCCGTTGATCGATACCTGAAGCACTTTGCCCAGAATTGCACGAACACGACAACGGGATTATTCCCTTGGGGCGAACACGCCTTTTGGCAGCTCATTGAAGAACGGGTCGGGTGTTCGCGTAATCCGGCGGGTGGCACTGCAATCCACGACCATCTACGTAAAGTCCCGCTCTGGATCTGGCAAAAACTGAATACGTTTAATCCTGCCTGTGTGCAGAGTTTCGCCGATGGATTAGATTATCACTGGACAGCGGGTGAGGGACTTGAATACATACGGCATGCGAACATTGACACAAAAGCGCATCTCGTTCGCGGTGCCCGGGCATGCGATTTCCCACGCCATTCAGGCTTTTACATCTTCGATCTGGCGTTCGCGTATACCCAAGACCCACGTCCTGAAATCCGCCAACAGCTGCAGAACTATACCAACTACTGGTGGGAGAAACGGGATACGCGCGGACTTTTACGGATTGAAAGCCGCTCACCGAAAGCCGCTGACCGGTTTTTTGAGAAGAACGCGCCGACACAGACGTTCTCGTTAGGAGTTAGCCTACTGGAATCCGCCGCGCTGATAGAATCGCTCCTACCGGAATTGGCAGCCCAGATGCGGCAATACGGCTTAATCTATATTGACGGATTTCTCGCCGCACCGCACAACCTTGAAACCCGTGAATTCATCAGTCTATGTGAGTGTGAAACGAATCGGATTTTTGAGCGGATGTCAACGTGGGGGAGCGTTTATGGTGCAGGAACCGTATGCAGCACAGCAGTGCTGTGTCTCGGTGGATGGCGATTGACACAGAATGAGAAGTTGATGGAATGGGCACGCGTCGTTGGCAAAACCTATCTCGACGAGAAATTTCCGGTCGATCGCGTTCACGCCGAAGGGTTTAAAATTCCTGCATCCGATGCCGGTCTCACGCTTGCGTTGTTCGCCGATCTCTACGACATCACCGGCGAATCGGTGTGGTTGGAAGGTGGCATTGAATTGGCAGAAACGGTATTGGCGGTCTATTTTCCAGAGACACTCCCCTTCGGTGCCTCCGGGATTGACTGGTATGAGTCGCAGATGGGAGCCGCCTACCTAATTCACGGCTTAGCACGCGTCGCACTACTGGCACTTTCCCGAAAATGCCCACTCGCGCCTAATTACACAGCACGATAGACGTATCAATTTACAAAAGTAGTAGGCACACGCCGTGTGCCGTAATCGTAGGCTTTACTACATACAAATTCCATTACAAAAGAAAGGTAAATCATGTCAAGAATACCGATCGGTTTAGAATTGTTCTCCGTCCGAAACGAATTAGCAGAAGATGTCCGCGGCACGATAAAAGCGGTCGCCGAGATGGGATACGAAGGCGTTGAATTCGCCGGTCCACCGCAACACTCCGCACAAGAATTGAAAGGCTTGCTCGATGAGTTCGGCTTGGTCTGCTGCGGTTGGCACACCCCCTTCAACCTCGTCCAAGAAGACACGCTTGATGAAACGATTGAATTCAACAAGGTCTTGGAAAACCCGTATGTCATTGTTCCGGGTATTCCGGGAGAGCTCCGTCAATCGCGAGCGGACTGGTTGAAATTAGCGGGTATTTTCAACGGCATCGCCGATAAACTCGCCGCACACGGTATGGTGACGGGATACCATAACCATCACGTCGAATTTTCGCCGTTGGATGGCGAACTGCCGTGGGATACCTTCTTCGGTAATACCAACGAAGGCGTTGTGATGCAGTTGGATATGGGCAACGCGTTATCTGGTGGTGCGGATCTCATCGGCATTCTGGAGAGATACCCAGGCCGCGCCGGCACCGTCCATCTCAAACCTTACACCGAATCACTGGGGGAGACAGACAGACACGCCGGTTTCCGTCCTGTTATCGGTGAGGACAGTGTACCGTGGGAGGAGATTTTCCGAGTCTGTGAAACCACCGGCGGCACGAAATGGTATATCATTGAATATGAAAGTGATGCCTTCCCACCGCTTGAGGCTGTCGAACGCTGCCTGAGTGCCCTAAAGGAGATGGGAAAATGAGAACCTATTGTGCAAGCACACTCCCATTTTCCGCCTTCCAGTTGACAGAATTTGTAGGTGGGTTATCCCAAAATGGCGTGTCTGCGATTGAACTTGCCCAAGCCCATTTTTCCGGTGCGGATGCGGAAGCCATTGCTGCCCTCCGAGAAAAAACAGGGCTCCGTTTTAAATCCATGTTGAGCACTGTGGCGGTTGACGCACCAGACGGACTTGAGGCGTTAATCGAAATTCTTGACACTGCCCAAAGGCTCTCTATTCCACTCGTCAGCATCGCGAGTGGTGGAAAAGAAGAAGCCACCGCTCGCGAAATCGAAACGATTATTGATCACCTCAAAACGGTCACTGCAGAAGCACAGACTCGCAATCTAACCCTTATGCTCTACGCCCACGAAGGGAGCATGGCTTACAATCTGGAACGCACGCAACACATCCTCAATGCGATCTCCGCCGAAAACTTCGGTTTTTACTACAGTCCCTATCATTTTCATCGCGCCGGAGACGATCCGGTTGTCGCCTTACGCACCCTATCAGAACGGTTGTTCAGTGTCTATTTCAACTGTGGTGTGGATTCAAGCACAGGCAGCGAGCCGTTCTGGGCACCAGAGATGGATTTCCCCGCTATCTGTCAGGAGATAGACCGCGTCGGCTACACTGCGGAGATTATGCTCATCTATTTGGGATTGAAGGCGGAAACACCAGAACCGATTATTGAGGGAGTCGCAAACGCACGCGCCAAGTTAGAAACCTATTTTTAATTCAGAACGCCTCAAAAAACTCAATATTCCTAATAGTGCCTTCACGCGTAGCATTGATTTCAGAGAAAACCGACTGACGCTCTATCTTGAGGATCTCAGTCCTGTATTTCTTCCCGACCCCGCCCCCATTTCTCAACATTTAAGTGTAAGCACACAGCAACGTTACAGGCTTGTGTGCTTACACGCTCACACTTTACATAATCGGTGGTTTATCATGTGCATGGTCCCCGATCCCCCAGGATAATTGATAAAAAATAGGAATTTTTCATTTTTTTTTCAGATTATGCACGTTTTATGCACCAAAATTACGTCTTTAGATAATCAATCAAAGGGGAACACAATCGTTTCGTTTATAGTAAAGTTTAGAATTAATTAGACACTTTAAAGAGGCGAGGATACAATCCTCGCCAGCGGCGGAGAGGATTGTTTCGCTAAGCAACTGTCTACATATTTTTCGACTTTACTATAATGTCTGACGACCTAACATCTGGAGGAGAAAAAAGATGGAAAAAAATTTTAACTCGGAAACTTTCAAAAAAACATTTGACGCGTATGTCCTAAAGTGGCATATATTGGTAGCAATCTTATGGATTCTGGCTTTTTTGCCTGCCTTTCTACGCGTTTGGGATTCGTGGGGACCTCTCTTGGGTAACATAACTTTTGGAGCAATCGCATCCGGTATTGTTTCTATCGGAGGGGTATCTTTCGGACTTGTTTCGATTGGTGCTGTTTCTTTTGGTGTCATTGCCATTGGCAGCGTATCTTGTGGGATCATCGCGATTGGTGTAACATCTATGGGGGTTTTTGCTTTTGGAAATTACGCTGCCGCTGGACTTATCGCCATTTCTACAGGTTCAACTGGGATATCTCCCCGGGTCGGTGGAAAGGCTTCTGGGATTATAGCAATTGGTCGGCAGACAAGCGGACTATACGCGCTTTCCTATGAAAGAGAAGGCAATGGTGTTTATATGTTTTCACCTGAACGCCAAGATACACAGGCTGTTGCCCTGTTCACCCACTATCTCCGAAAGTTTAAGTCTGTGATATTGACCTGATCACCCCCGAACAGGCATATTTACATGTCAGTGCTTCACTCAAGCAGGATGCAGAGAATGATATGAAGCATTAGCACGGATACAGTCGTTTGTATTGACGCATTACGGAGGTTCTAATGGACAAAGACGATGTTCAGTTGATTCATAGTACCCTATCTGGCAACGATGAGGCGTTCAGCACCTTGGTCCAAAAATACCAAAAGAGTGTTCATGCCCTTGCGTGGCGGAAGATCGGTGATTTTCACTATGCTGAGGAAATTACGCAAGACACCTTCCTCCAAGCGTATAAGAAACTCTCAACACTCAAGAATCCCAATCAATTTGCGGGGTGGCTTTATGTCATCGCTGATCGACTGTGCGTAGATTGGCAGCGAAAGCAAAAACTCACGCCGCAATCACTGGGGGACGCGTCCGTGAAAGCAATAGATAAGTTAACTTATGAACGTTATGTATTGGAACAGCGTGAGACAGAAGCAACTGAACGGCGTCGTGAAATCGTTAAGCAACTTCTGGAGAAATTGCCAGAGAGCGAACGTACTGTGGTGACGCTCTACTATCTCGGCGAGATGACAACAAAGGAAATTAGCAAGTTCATGGGGGTATCGGTGAACACAATTACGAGTCGACTCCGACGGGCGCGAGAACGTTTACAAGCATCAGAAGAACTCTTGATTAACGAAACGCTTGGTGGTTTGCAATTGTCCGGTAACCTCCTTGAAAACATCATGCAGCAAGTTGCTGACATGAAACCGGTATCACCGCCAACTGGAAAACCGTTGCTTCCATGGGTGTCTTTCGGTGCAGCTGCGGTTTTGGTAATATTACTGCTCGGTGCAAGCAATCAATATCTTGCAAGATTCCAGCGCCCTTATAGTTTTGAGGCACACTCCGAACCCACGATTGAAATCATTGAAGCAGCCGTTGTTCTGGATACCGACACGAGACCGGATATACGGAATCAAGTCGGACAGGCTACCCTCCCCGGTAAAAGCAGCGGTACCGGCTCACAGGTTGCTGAGGTGGTCTTAGCACCTAATGCATCAGAGGATTTTTCTAATCTGCTTACTTCTAATGCCACCCCTGAGGTGACACGCTTTACGCTGAGCAACGGTATCCGGGTTGTCAATCTTCACGTTGAGAATTCCACGGATGTCGGTATTTTCAGTTATTTGCCCCTTGGACTCGTCACTGATGGGAAAGCAAGGGCATATTGGAGCCATCTCGTTAATCACCTGACAGTCCGAACCGCAGGACCGATCGACTACAAAACGAGTAGTGCAGAGACAATGGCTGATAACATGCGCTTGGAGTTTCGGGGGAATACGGATACATGGCTGCAGGGTTTAGCACGACACGCGAAATGGCTTTCCGGACTCCCCTTTTCAGCAGAGAGTCTCGCTGAGGCAATTTCAAACGCTTTGTCCCAGTTTGATTATATTGAAAAAAACTTAGCAACGCATAAGTTGGCAAATGCGGCGTGGAACCAAGTCTTTCAGTATGGTGAAACCGATATAGCGATACGCCAGGGTATTCAATCGGCACAACTCGGTGAACTCCAAGAATATCGCGATCTACATTTGGTCCAAGCAGATCGCGTCCTTTTGTGCGTCATTGGTGGTGTCGACCCGGAAACACTGAAAGAGACGCTGGAAAAACAACTCGGGACTATCAACTTAACCGAGAAGACACTTCCCCGTCCACGAGTACCGCCTGAGATAGCAAAGGACCAAAACGCGACATGGGATGTCAATGTAACGCATTACATGGAAACCTATCCGATGCCTCGTTCTGAAAACAAAGACTATCCAGCACTTTATGTCGCGAGTCTGCTTTGGCGGTTAGCCTGCATGCAGGACGCCCAATTGAAGGAATTGGTAGGGCACGTTTTCTGTGGTGTTGATCTCGTCACACCTGAACAGGTATACTTATACGTTAGTGTCTCCCTCAAGCCGGATACAGATATAGAAACGGTTAAGCAGCGGGTACGGCAGTTGATGACCCCGCTAAAACAACCGGAAAACAACACACAAGTTCCAATGATTGCCCAATCCCTTTCCAAGGAACTCAGTGCACCCCCGGACATGAAGACGCTCATGCAATATAAACCTGAGAATGTGCCAGCGGGTCTGGTCCTCCTCCAGTTCGCTGTGAGTTGGGGAACAATGGAATACCAGTATGGTCATAATTTATCGAAACTTGCAAGTGCATTCGCCGATGTCTCCGCGGCTGATGTCGCCAGCGTCGTCAACCGATATCTAACTGAAGACCGTCGGATGACGTTAGTTCTCACACCCCGAGCATCGGACTGATATGAAGTGTTGGGAGAAATCCAGTCGTTAGGGTAATTTAACGCATCACTATTTTTTCAGGACATCCCTGTAACCACTCCTGTTTCCCGAAAAAATCCTTCCAAAAGTTCCAAACGCCTTTCAGGGATATCCCTATGTGTTTTCCCTCCACAACCGGGGTTTATCCTGCGTTCAGAACCCGATACCCGCAGAACGACTTCTAAAAAATCCTGATTTAATTTATTTTTTTCAAATTATGCGAATTTCCTGTCCAAAGTTTCGTCTTTAATAATAGAGGGTATGAACCCGACCGTCCTGCGTAATTTTACAAGATTCGGCATCTGATTAGGTCCTTTTGACGGATACGGACACGACCCAACTGTTTATTAGCCTCACTGTTTATTAGGAGAACACCTCGTGGAAAAAGAAAGCGATGCTCAACTCATTGAAAGAATATTATCAGGCGATGAAGCGGCGTTTGATGTCTTGGTTCACAGGCATCAGAAAAGTGTTCACGCCCTCGCGTGGCGGAAGATCGGCGATTTCCACGACGCCGAGGAGATTACACAAGATACGTTCCTTCAGGTTTACAAAAAACTCCCGACCCTCAAGGACCCTTATAAATTTGCTGGATGGTTGTATGTGATCGCAAATCGGCTCTGTATTGATCGGATGCGGCAGAAAAAACTTACGATACAATCGTTGGAGGACACACCTGTGGAAGAAGTTGAGAAATCCTCTTATACCCATCACGTATCGGAACAACAGCAGACAGAAATCATCGAGCGTCGCCGTGCCATCGTCAAAATACTTCTCGAAAAACTTCCAGAGAGTGAAAGGACAGTCATGACGCTTTTCTATCTTGGCGAAATGACAGTGAAAGAAATTAGCAAATTCTTGGGCGTTTCCGCAAGCGCGATTCATAATCGGCTGTATCGGGCACGAAAGCGGTTACAAGAGGAAGAAGCACGCCTCGTTCAAGAGGTCCTCGGTGGTGTGCAGATACCGGCGAGTGTCAGCCAAAACATTATGCAGCGGGTCGCTGACGTGAAACTCGCGCCGCAAACAACGCCAAAACCCGTTATGCCGTGGATCGCTTTCGGGACCGCTTTCCTTCTGCTTGCATTACTCCTTGGCACGAGCAATCAATACCTCACCCGTTTCCAGAAACCCTATAGTTTCGAGGCGACATCCGAACCGACCATTGCCATCATTGACGCATCCATTGTTCTCGAGAGCGACGCGAAACCTGCCCTGCGAAACCAAGCAGGACAGGCGACGGTATTAGATAAAACAACCGGTGCCGGCTTACAAGGATCTGAAACTGTCTCAACAACGGGACCGTCGGTGCGTCCAGAAAACGTTGACGCATGGATGCCGGATGAAAACCTACGTCGGGCTATCAAATCCGAACTCAAACTTGGTGATACTCCGCTGGAGATAGAACATCTCCAGCAACTGGAGACGCTGCTCAGTATTGAGGATGGTATAGAAAGTATTGTGGGCTTAGAGCACGCTGTCAATCTTAGGTTTCTACATATTGCGCCGAGCGATATCTCGGATCTCACACCGCTTGCGGGACTTGAGAATTTACGGGTCTTAAAGTTGTATAATAATCGTATTTCGGATATAACGCCCCTTGCAGGATTGGTGAACTTGGAAGCCTTGCAATTGCAAGTCAACCAGATTTCAGATATCTCACCGCTCGCTGGACTTGTGGGACTACAGGAACTTAATCTGGGAGACAATCTGCTAACGGATATATCACAACTACAGGCGTTAGTGCCCCTCAAAACGTTGCGCCTCCGCGGAAATCAGATTCTCGACTTCACACCCTTATTGAATCTGACGAAGTTGGAATCTCTTGATATTCAACATAATTTAAATTCGGGGACAGATCAGTTTGTATCCGCAGACCCTTCTATAATAGAGGCATTGCGAGTTACAATTTGTGACTTTGAACGTCCAACGTATACCCGTCCAGTAAAAGAAAGAATTGAGAATCGTGAATATCCATCAGTTTTTGTGGGGTATTCGTTCACTTTTAGAAACAAAACGGATGTATCGCCGCTCGAACAGATTTTGCTTACGGATTTATCTTTCAACATTAGCCCATTGGAACCGTTATCACACTTAGATTTTGGTGAGACCGCTCTCGGTGTGGCGCGAATGGGAGATATTATAAATGCCAAACAACAGCATGCAGCCGTGCTGCGTGAAAATTCCAATAGGATATTCCTTGTAGAGATCGCCTACTTTGACGGCAGACGATTCGGATTCACAGAAGACTCACCCTATTGGTTGCGGAACTCGGATGGAACAATTGCACAGCGTCAATGGTCTCGTGATGCCCAAGGTAAAGTATACTCGGAGCCTTTAGTAGACTTTACACAGTCAGAAGTCCAAGAGCTGATTATAGCCCAAGCCGTTGCGGTTGCCAAATGTGGGCTTTATGACGGTATCTCACTCAATCGCTGGCACAGGGATTTAGAAGACTATTTTCCAGAAGACATAGAAATGGCAGCGCGTGACAAGATTCTACATGGGATACGGGCAGCTGTCCCAGAAGATTTTCTCATTACCGTTACGACCAAGGAGAAAATTCCGCGCTGGAAAGAATACATAAATGGCGTGTATGTGAAGACATCGCCTATGGAGGACAGAGCATTTTACACTGCTAAAGCGTATAGGGCGTATGAGGAAATGCTGCAGTGGTCCGAGGCACACCTTAGAGAACCACAGATAACGCTTTTAAGAGGCGAGGTTAAGGCATATATTGACCCAAGGTCATCCATTGCCCAACGACAAATGCGAGCCTTGACAACCTTAAGCCTTACGCATTCCGATGGCTATATCCTCATGAGTGGGACAATGCCACAACCAGAAGGTATATGGTACGACTTCTTTGATGCACCTTTGGGTCGACCGATTGGTGGCGACGAAACCAAAGGGCAGCTATACCGTGATCGCCACGGTCTCTTTATCCGTGAGTTCACCAATGGTTGGGCAGTCTATAACCGCAGCGGGAAAGCACAGCAGATCCAACTCATAGAATCTGCGACCGGTGCCGCCAGTGGTATCACCAGCACATCACACACCGTCCCAGATTTAGACGGCGAGATTTTTGTAAAATAGGCATATCGCTTGTGAATACCAATAGCGATGGAACGGTCAATGTCTTAGATCTCGTCGCTGTCGCAAACAGTTTCTAACCCCAGAAAGACAAACCAATTTCTACTACTTAATAGGAAGAGAATACGCCCTATGAAAATCAATGGATTCATATCTGCAATTATGTTGACCGGACTGCTACTGATTGTCACACTCGGAGACATCACACACGCCCAAGACGAAGAAGTCTGGATGCCGGACCCGAATCTTCGGCAGACTGTCCGTGAAAAACTTGAATTCCCTGACGGAATACCGATGCTTCCCGAAGATATGGCAGCATTAAGCCATCTGCTAATAATAGAACACAATATCAATATTGAGAGTTTAAGAGGACTTGAGTATGCCGTGAACCTTGAATTCGTACATATAGGTAGAGGTGAAGTGTCGGATTTGACACCACTGGCAGGGCTTGAGAACTTATCGGTCTTAAAGTTGTTTAGGAATCCTATTTCGGATATTTCACCTCTGGCAGGATTGATAGGGCTACGAGAACTTCATTTAGGGAATAGTTTGATCTCGGATTTGACGCCGCTGGCAAACTTACAGAACCTGAGAGTGCTAAGACTACAGGGCAACCAGATTTCAGATATTTTCCCCCTTGCGGGATTGACAGAACTACGAGAACTTATTTTACAGGGTAACGCCATCTCGGATTTCACACCGCTTGTGAGTCTAACGAATTTGCAAACTCTTCATATCTATCCGAATCCGATTCCATTGGGGAACCAATTTATAGGTATAGACACATCACATCTTCAGGCAGCAGAAGAATATTTTATCTGTGAGAAACCAAGACCTTCCTATACAGCCCCTGTGGCAGAACGACTTAACAATCGCGACTATCCGTCTGTTTTTCTCACACATAAGAGAGCCAACTATGAAGAAGAACCGGATCCATTCAATCAGTTGGTTCACTACGATTTCTCTTTCATGTTCGAGCCGTTCTATCCACTTGTTTATCCACATACCTCTAATTCTCCATTTGGGGGTATGATACGGACTGGGAGCCATGAAACTATAACACATCTCTCGCAAGTCCATAGGGAGGCGATCCGTGAGAACTCGAATATGATATTTATTGTTGAGATTGCATATTTCGATGGGCGTCGCTTCAATATTCCTGAAGACTCGCCTTATTGGTTCCGAAATCAGGACGGTTCGATAGCACATCGTGGTAACCAGTATCCTGAACCCCTTCTTAATTTTACACATCCCGATGTTATCGAAATGATAATTCAGCATGCAGTTGCGGTCGCAAAGTGTGGATTATACGATGGTATCTGGCTGGATCGTTGGCAGGAGTTGGAGGGCGATTTTCATGGTGAACTTAGGCATCTCGTACCGAAAGAAGATGAACTGAATGCGAGGCTCCAAATACTTCAAGGGATCCGGACAAATGTTCCAGAAGATTTTTTGATTATGGTCAATTCAAGGCAAGAACTTCCACATTCTGCGCCGTATATTAATGGTGTTTTTATAGAAGCTCATGAGCCAAATCCAACCTACACACATAAAGCTTTGCATCATTTTGAGAAAGCAATAAAGTGGTATGAGTCGAACTTGAGAGAACCGACTTTTACACTTTTATGGGGTGAAGTTTATCATAAACCTCCAATAACCCAACAGACGGTGCGTCAGTTTACAACGCTCAGCCTCACACATTCAGATGGGTATGTGAACGTGAGTTCAGGTGCGCCAGACATTAGCACCTACTGGTACGATTTCTGGGAGGCGCCACTCGGTAGACCAATTGGTGGCGATGAAACTAAAGCGCAGTTGTATGAGGATCGCGAGGGGTTGTTTATTCGGGAATTTACCAACGGTTGGGCGGTGTATAATAGGTCTGGCACAGCACAAGAGATTGAGTTTTCGGAAGAAGTCTCCGGCTGGGACAGCGGGGTGGAACATCAACGCCTGCATACACTCCCCGATTTGGATGGTGAGATTTATCTGAAAACCGTTGTGCAAGTCGCACCCGGAGAATACCCACCCCTCTATTGGATAGACGCAAAAACAGATACTCTCCAGAGACTTGTAGATACTGAAGTCAAAAACCTTATCTCAGAAGTCCAGAACGCAACCAGCCTCACCGTAGATGCCGCCGATGGAAAACTCTATTGGACAACGAAAACAAACGAAAACTGGGGGGAAATCTACCGCGCAAATCTCAACGGAACACCACGCAGCGAAGAACTTCGGGATTTATATGGGGTCCCCCTTGACATCACAGTGGACCCGCAGAGAAAGAAGCTTTATTGGATAGACACACTCAACAGAATTCAGCGTTCGGACCTGAATGCCCAAAATATCCAAAATATTCTCCGAGACCTTAACACACCTAAGCACATTACCTTAGATGTAGGACGTGGCAAACTTTATTGGACAGAAAAGACGAGCGATCAGACGAGCGAAATCCGAAGCGCCAATCTTGACGGTTCAAACGTCCAACGCGTCAAGGAGCTCACCAGTGTGCCTCGCGGTCTTACCATTGACGCTGTAAATGGTAAACTCTATTTGACGAACGCTGACGGGAAAGTCCAACGCCTCGATGTGGACGGTTCAAACTTCCAACCCGACCTTATCACAGACTTGGACGCGCCCGAGGAAGTGTCCGTAGACGTGGCAGATAGAAAAATCTACTGGACGGAGCGGACCAGCATCCGGCGGGCAGACTTCAATGGTGAAAATATTGAGGATGTCGTCACTGGTTTAGGGGAGCTCATAGGCATTGTCTTAGGGACTGTGCCAGCTGGCGCTCCAGCTGCGCCTGCAACTACTGGCATTCCATCCACCGCAACCGTGCTGCTTGCCAACTATCCGAACCCGTTCAACCCAGAGACGTGGATACCGTATCATTTGGCGAGCCCCAGTGATGTGCGGATTACCATCTATGACGCACGCGGCACCGTCATCCGACATTTGGATCTCGGACATCAACGTGAAGGCTACTACACGAGTCAGAGTCGCGCCGCCTATTGGGACGGCAGAAACGCTGTCGGCGAACGCGTTGCCAGTGGTGTTTATTTCTATCAACTACAGGCGGATAATGTGTCGCTCCTGCGAAAGATGATCATCGTAAAATAGTATCAAATGACCCAAAATTCGAGAAATTCGAGAGAATCCGCGATTCAGATAATGAACACGAAGCATTCCGTATTTCTGATGAATGCTGAGGTTATCAAAGCCTCCGATAACTTATAACGCAAGTTTTCATCTTTGTAGCATAATCTGGTAGATGGTGCCCTGAGAACGTCTATGTTTTTTCGAGTTTCCCCTTTAACAAAGCGTCATATCGTCAAAATTGTGTAAGTCCTATAGATTTTGAATCGAACCCTTAATACAAGGAGAAAATACATGAAAAACTGGAAAATTCTTATCACATTCGTTTCTTTGTTGCCCCTCATTCTGGGCAATTTTTACAGTGCTACGGCGCAAGACAATCTCGCACAGCAGGCGTATGCAATCTTTGAGCGAAATTGTCTCAACTGCCACGGTGAACACGGCGCATTTACTGAAGAAATCATTATTGATCACACCGCACTCATAGAAACCGGGGCAGTTGTTCCCGGGAAACCTATTGAATCTGAACTCTATAGGCGACTCCTCACAAACGATCCCGCCAAACGGATGCCGTTGGGTCAACCGAAACTTCCCGATGCTGCAATTCGGACGATTGGCAATTGGATTCAAGCAGGGGCACCGAGTTGGGAAAGCCAGTCTGAAACAGCCGGTCCCTTCATTACACCTAAAGAAATGCTTGAAACGATTGAGAAGCACCTCAACTCACTTTCGTCTTTTGCTCGTCCTTTCGGACGCTATTTTACATTGACACATCTCTATAACGCTGGTGAGACGACGGAGGCACTCCATGCCTATCAACGCGCACTCTCGAAACTCGTGAACAGTCTCTCATGGGGACGCACTATTAAAATCCCACAACCCATTGATTCAGAAGAAACAATCTTCTATATTGATCTTCGAGACTACGAATGGGAGATCGGACCCAACCGATGGACGTTGATTGAGAAGGAATATCCTTATGAGATTGAATTCAACGCGCCAACACAGACAGTACTTCGTGAAAAACTGACAAACCTGCGGGAAGCGATGGAGTGCGAAGTGCCGTTTGTTCACGTCGACTGGTTTCTTGCGACTGCATCTTTACCACCGCTCTACCACGATATTCTCGGTCTCCCAGAAACGGATCGGGAGTTGGAAGCACGGCTTGAGGTGAATGTGATCGAAAATATTCGAAATGCTGCGGGTAAGCGCGTCTGGCGTGCGGGTTTCAACAACTCTGGCGTGTCGAATCACAACCGCGTTGTTGAGCGTCATGATTCGCGATACGGGGCATATTGGAAAAGTTATGATTTTGCGGGCAGTAAAGGGACACAGAATGTCCTTACACATCCGTTGTCTTTCACGCATGACGGTGGCGAAATTATTTTCAACCTTCCCAACGGCTTGCAGGCATATCTGTTGGTGGACGCTGGCGGCAGACGACTTGATGAAGCACCGATAGACATCGTTTCCAATCCGGCTGCGAGCGATCCAACTGTCCGCAATGGACTTTCCTGTATCGGATGCCACACTGAGGGAATGAAAGATTTTGAAGATCAGGTGCGTGATGTTGTTCAGAAGACCCCGAACCCACCGTTTAACAAAGACCGGGCATTGCAACTCTATACGGACAAAGGGACGATGGATACGCTTGTGGCAGAGGATACTACTCGCTACAAGCAGGCACTTGAAACAGCAGGCGGTGTATTTGGCGGTATTGAACCCGTTCAGCGGTTCCACGAGGCGTTTCAGAGACCCGTTGATGCGGCGTATACTGCTGCCGCCGTTGGGTTGAAAACCGAGCCGTTTCTGAAAAAGATTCGTGCGAACGCGAGTTTACAAAACTTAGGGTTATTGGTGTTAGAGAACGATACGATGAAACGGGACACATGGACGAATCAGTTTAGTGAAGTCGTTTTTGCGCTGGACTTCCCAGCGAAAAGTGCTGTAACACCGGTTGATCCGCAGGCGGAACGCATCCCTGGTGCATCTGTTTACATTCCCGATCCGAACCTGTACGCAGCAATTGCTAAGGCACTTGGCAAAACACCTCGTGCTGTGATAACGACAGAAGATATGGAGACATTGGTGTCTCTTAAGGCAGCTGATCGAGGCATTCATGATCTGACAGGACTGGAAACGGCAAAACATCTGGAAGAGTTGGAGCTTCAGAACAATCCGATATCCGACCTATCGTCGCTTGCCGGATTAACCAAACTCAAGGGCATAAATTTGAGAAATAGTTCAATTTCCGATTTATCTTCTCTCGCAGAACTGATAACCCTAAAGGAGGTACGATTTTCAAGCAAGGCGATAGTCGATCTGTCGCCCCTTGCAGGTTTAGTTAATTTAGAAGGTATAGGCGCCTGGAACACCTCTATATCAGATGTTTCGCCACTGACAGGATTAACACAACTTCAATGGTTAGAGTTACAAGGATCCCCAATATCAGATTTCTCACCCCTAGCGAAACTCACAAATTTGAGAAAACTGAAAATGTATGCTGCCAAGACATCTGATCTCTCACCTTTAAAAGGATTAACGGGTTTGAAAACTCTGACAATTGGTGTCAGCAAGATATCAGACGTTTCTTCACTTGCAGGACTGATTAATTTGGAGGTGCTCGCACTGTTCGGTAGTGGTCGTATATCAGACATCTCGCCACTTGCATCTTTAAAAAACCTTAAGGTGTTAGACCTACATACCAACAGCATATCGGACGTATCCCCCCTTGCAGGTTTGCGAAACTTAGAAGAGTTATACCTCCATCGGAACAACATATCAGACATCTCACCTTTGGATGGGTTACGCGAGAATACACAACTCGTTTGGTTTGGCAACCCGGGTTTCTCTCAGGGCGGTCCGAAAATAGAGGGACCTTGGCTATGGATGTTTGTTCAAGGCGCCTATTTGCCTAACAGTATAGATTATCTCTCACAGGCGAGCGACGGTGCTGTAACAGAATTGGAGGTTGCTACCCATGGTGCGACGGAGGGACATCGAGTCGGAGAACACGTATGGACATCGCACAAAATCTCCCCTGCCCCTACGGTCAGACCCGACGTTAACGCATTACTCAGTGATATTGGTATATCAAAAGATCATAAAAGACGGGATGGCATTTATGGTGCCCTCGTCTTGAATTCACCGCGTGAACAACAGACAAGGATGTTTGCTGGAAGCAATCACCGCCACAAGGTTTGGCTCAATGGGGAGTTCATTCACGAAAACTTGGGTCTGTGGGCTGCAGATTATCAAGATTACTTTCCTGTCACGCTGAAGCAGGGAATAAATGTGTTGTTAGTTGCGGTCGATTTCAATGGTGACGGATGGGGTGCCTATTTTGGATTTGACGCTGACACAGAGTATACAGTCGTATCCCCTGGCACCGGCTTCACGTTTTCAACCGATGCAACCAGTGTCCGTGTTGGCAATACGTTTACGCTCCGTATCAATGCAGAAAAGGTCACAGATTTATCTGGGTGGCAATTTGATTTGACTTTTGATCCAGATGTACTTGAAGCGGTTAAGGTGAACGAGGGTGATTTTCTAAAGAAAGGCGGTGGAACGACCTTCTTTCAGCGGGGCACGGTCAATAACGCCACGGGGAAAATATCAGGCATAAGTGCAGCATTGATTTCCGATAGCGGTGTCACCGGCACTGGAACACTGTTGTCAGTGATATTTAAGGCAAAGACAGATGGGAATAGTCAAATGGCACTTCATAACTTTCAACTGGGTTCCAGTACTGGCGAAACCATTCCTGCTGATGTGAACGATTTTACCATCACTGTGATATCTAAACCAAAGTGGGATGTCAATGCCGACGGACAGGTAAGCGTTCTGGATCTGATTCTGGTGGCACGTCATTTTGGCGAAAAAGCATCTGCCAACTCCAAAATTGACGTGAACAATGATGGGATTATCAGCATTTTAGATCTCATCGCTGTAGCACAGCACATGGGTGAATCAACAGCTTCAGCTTCGCCTTCTACTCTTGCTATGAATAGCATGGACGAATTGAATCCTGTGATGATACAGGCATGGATCGAACAGGCACACGTTGAAGACGACGGCTCCATTGCCTTCCGAGAGGGTATCGCTTTCCTGCAAGGTCTTTTAGCAATGTTGATTCCAGACGAAACAGCCCTGCTTCCGAACTATCCGAACCCGTTCAACCCAGAGACGTGGATACCGTATCACTTGGCAAATCCGAGTGAAGTGACAATCACTATCTATGATATGCGGGGGACCATTGTCCGCCAACTCGATCTCGGTCATCAACCACAAGGCTACTACACAAGTCAGAGTCGCGCCGCCTATTGGGACGGCAGAAACACTGTCGGCGAACGCGTTGCAAGTGGTATCTATTTCTACACCCTCACTGCTGGCGACTTCACAGCGACGCGGAAATTGCTCATACGGAAATAGTATCATATGACCATAGGATAGCTGGGATGCTGATGTTTATTAGCTTCCCAGTCATCGCTGATGAGCAGGTTGAGTTGGATTCGTTGGCAGCTTAAGGTAAAAAATAAATCTTTTTATCGCACGAAACACATGGGATTCACCCAACGCTAAAGAATTGGGATTGTTAAGAAAGTCCCTTTAAATTCCCCAACAGATTCGTTATCTCCTCATGAATCTGTTCTTCGACTGACGGCACCAACGCTAACCGATACGGACCACTGAGCGCATGGTTCCGCGGTCCCGCTTCATAACCCGCCTTCAACCCCAACTCGTAAGCCGCTCTGGTCGCAATATAGACCTCACTCCCATTCGTATAGCCAAAAACGAAGGTGTGCGAGAACGGTGAGGTTTCGTCAGCAAAAAGTTGATATTCCGAAAAGAGTTCATGCGACACAGACAGGAAACAGAGCGCATCGCCGACCGCAAACGCGCTTATTGGGAAAGGCAAGGTCCGCTTCTCACCGCTCTTAGCGACCGCTAACAGGGCAACATAACGCTCATCGTCAGGGAATTCCTCAATCAACTGCTCACATTCCACAACCGATGGTGGATCCCGGAACGGCAAATTGACGAGTTTAGAACACGCTTTAAGGGGTGCCGCGGGAACCTCTTTCGCAGTCTTCAACGCTTGGTGCGTCGCAAACGCCAGCATGAATCCAGCGACATCGCACGCCTCAAAACCGCCTCGCAACGGATACCCATTGATGTCTGCCGCACAACCTTGCGCGAAGAGTAAGACGCTTTTCGGCTTCAACGCCAAGAAATTGCGCAGATGTTCAACCGCATAGCCCGGGAAATCCGCACCCATCTCCTCGCTCGACCAGTGGACAATCACCGGATGCGCCGCATGAGAGAACAGCACAGCGATGATGTCTCCATTCGCGTCGTAAGCCCCTAACACGTCAACCCACGGCACAACGGAACCCTCTGGGTTGGGTGCCATGGTAATATAACCCTCATCATTCATGATGCGCCGGTTATACCCGACTTGGACAGGCGCACGTCCGACGCGTAAGGTTGCTGGCTCAAGCGTGTCCACTGCATCCTTCACCAATTCAGCAAGACAGGTCGCCAACCATGCTTCAGATGCCTCACTCATTTCCCGTCCATCAACACCCGGGGCGTTATGCGTATGGCTACAGTTAATGACGACATGCTCCGGCGGTATGCCCGTGGCATCCTGAATTGCTTTAAGCAGCACTTTGTTGTACTGAAGTGAAAACTGTCCATAATCCGCTGTCACAATAGCGAGTTGTTTCTCACCATCGGCAAGTACCAAGACGCGCGCATACAATTCAGCATAAACATCGGGTCTGTCTTTAATGGAGGTAATGACAGTTTCTGCGGCACCTGCCATAAGGATAGTCATAAGAAGTCTCCTGGTTTCGTCCGCTACAAGCGGTAAAGGACAAGGGTACGGGGCGCGTGCCTACCACTATGTCAAATCCGCCAATTGTGGCATTACCTCATTCTTGAGGAGCGTCATCGAGTTCAACCACTGTTCCCTCGGTTCCCACTCATGTCCCATGGCGAGCAAGACCCCAAAACCGCCGACCTCCTCATAGAGTTCACGTAAACGGTTCGCAACGTGATCCGGACTCCCAACAATCCACAAGGTATCTAACAAATGTTCAAGGGTCATGTCGGCATCGTCCATATCTGGATCGGGCTTGAAGTTCCCAGGGCTAAATAGGTTGAACCAATAGTCCCTAAAATCGCGTCCAAGTGTACCTTCAAGTGCCTCTTTTCTCGCCTGTTCGGTGGTATCCGCAACGTAGACCTCACGGGCGATACGCCATGTCGAACGAGACGGCGACAACCCAGCCTTTTCTGCCCCCTCTTCGACCGCGTCCCAGTGGGTTTTAATCACAGGAACATGCGCCAGATTAATACTCATCGGGATCCAACCGCGCTCACCCGCAAGAACGAGCGTGTCGGATTTAGGGGACGATCCCGCCATTGCGATCGGGGGATGCGGTTTCTGGTAAGGCTTCATGTGGACACTGACGATATTCGGACGATCTTGGGGAATTTTAAATTCCCAGAAATCGCTTTTGTAATGTCCAGGCTCTGGATCTGTCCAAATCTTGAGTACGGCTTCAATCCCTTCCCGGGTCGACTGCCGTCTGTCCCCGTCCGCCAAGAACATCTCCGCATCGCTCGGCGTGGAACTCGACCCAACGCCCCAATGAAAGCGTCCGTGCGTTTGATGATCCAACTGTGCTATCCGATGCGCGACAACGGCGGGATTGTGTATCGGCATACAGGTAATCCCAGTGCCGAAGACGATGTTCTCCGTCATCGCAGCCGCTTTCGCAATAAAAAGGTCTGGAGACGGAATATTCTCCCACGTAAACGTAAAATGCTCACCAACATAAGCTTCTTTATAGCCCAACTCGTCCAGAACCACCATTTGCTCAATATCATGATCGAGCGTCTGGGTGGTGTCACTGCCGGGTGGATGCAAAGGCATTGTGAAAAAACCGAGTTCCATATTTTTTATTTTCCTTGCGGAGCAGTAACGGCAATTTGAACTTTGACGGTTTTCGCGTTAGAATCGCCTGCGCCGTTGTTGCAGGCTGCGCGCTTTGGATTACTTTTTCTATCGTAAAGGCGCGGTCCCATCGCTTACGACGATAATTCCAATGTTAGCCACCGCCACAAACGCCCGACCACCCCTTAACCTTAATAGATATGTTTCCGTATGTTTCAAAACTTGACAAAATCCGTAGTGTCTGTTATTGTTTTTGTTGGGTAAGAGATTACCATAAACCCAAATATTTTTCAAACATTTTCTATTTTTCGTCAAAAGGAGAAATACCGCATTATGCGTGTGAGAATTTTCGTTTTAACCTCGGTTCTTCTATCCGCGCTTCTAAGCATTTATCTATTCGGGTGCGACCGTGTCAGCCAGATCGTTCAGCCCGACGCGACTCCCACTTCGACCGAAACAACATTAAAAATTGGCGTAATTCAGCCATCAAACACCTTTACCACCTTTAGTCAAGGTGCTGAAACCGCCCGTGTTCAGATGAATGAAATGGGTGGCGTGCTCGGTATGCAAGTAGAATTTATCAGTCGAAATAACCAACCCGTAGCAACTGAATCCCCAACACCCGAGGCCAGTGTTAAGGCAGCGCAGGAACTGATTGAGATGGAAGATGTTTTCGCACTCTTGGGTCCCGTTTACTCCAGTAATTCCGTCAAGGTCGGTCCGATCGCGCAACACGCACAGCGGCTCATGCTTCCCGGTTCCAGTGGTGCGAATGTACCAGCAGCAGGAGATCACGTCTTTTTAATCACCGTTCCTAACCCATTCCAAGGAAAAGTGATGGCGAGTTTCGCGATGAACCCTGATGAACTCGGTGCCAAAACAGCAGCGACAATTATTGAGGAAGGCGATGTCTACACCACCGATCTCGTCAAGGCGTTTGAGGCAGCTTTTCAGGAAATCGGGGGGGAAATTGTCTATAGCGGTGCCTATACCGTAGGTGACACCACCTTTACTGCACTGCTCACAGAGATCCACACCGTTCAACCCGATGTCATCTTCTGTCCCGGCTTTCAGCCAGAAGTACCCTCGTTAATAAGCGAAGCACGCGAAATCGGTATCACAGGCACCTTTCTCGGTGGTAGCGCGTGGGATGACCGCGAACGATTCCTCAGTATCTTAGCGGATAACACCGTGTTAGATGGCAGTTATTATCCGACGAATTTCTCCGTAGCGACACAGGACGCAGATGTTCAAGAATTTGTAGGGAGTTACACGGCACTGTTTGAGAGTCCACCCGATGGCATTGCCGCGTCCGGTTACGATGCGATGCGACTCCTGGCACGCGCAATAGAAACAGCCGGTTCACTGGATCGAGTTGCGGTTCGCGACGCCTTCGCGGCAGTCAGCGATTACAAAGGGGCCACAACCATTTCGCATTACGACGAAAACCGTCATCCCGTCAAAAGCCTCACGCTCCAAACAATCCGCGGCGGACAGGTAGAACACTACAAGGTTATAGAACCGTAACATATAACAAATACAATGCGACAGATGAATCCTACGCGTCCCAAGGCTTTCCTGATTGACATGGACGGAACGCTCTATTTTAAGGGCAAACCGTGTCCCGGCGCAATTGAAGCCGTTAATGACCTACGTCAGGAGAAATATCAACTCCGATTTCTGACGAACACGACTGCAAAAACCCCAAAGATGCTACACGCGCAGCTGCGAGATTTGGGGTTTGACATCTATGAAGATGAGATTTTTAATGCGACTTACGCGTGTCTCCTCTACTTACGCACCCAGTCTGAGGCACGTTGCCACTTTATGGTGGATGATGCCGTCAAAGCATATTTCAAGGAGATACCTGTAGACGATCATGCCCCCGATTTCGTGGTTGTTGGGGATTACGGTGAAGGGTTTGATTTTCACACTTTAAATCACGCTTTTCGTCTATTGATAGACGGCGCGGAACTTATCGCGTTACAGAAAGGACTCTACTGGTTCTCTCCCGAAGGGATACGCTTGGACTGTGGTGCGTTCGTGACGCTTCTGGAGGCTGCAGCGGGCAAAACCGCGACAATCATGGGCAAGCCGAGCGAGACGTTCTTCAAAACCGTGCTGGGGAATCTTCGACTCGCGCCAAAGGATGTAGTCGTGGTAGGCGATGATATTACCACCGACATCGTCGGGGCGGAAAGAATGGAGATGCGGAGCGTCCTCGTGAAGACTGGGAAGTTTAAACCCGAGCAATTGGAAAATCCTGTCGCGAAACCAACATGGGTGCTTGAGAGTGTTTCGGCGTTAGCACAACTTTTTTAACCAAAGTGTTTGGAACTACAAGATAGATGAGTAACCACCAAAGTAGAATTAAAATCTTCTACGACCGAGAGGTTGATGTCCTCTATGTAACACGGGGCAACCCTGAATACACAGACTACATTGAATACGCGGAGGATATTATACTACGTTTCCATCCAGAAACAAAGGAGTTAGTGGGATTCACGCTCATTGATTTTTCACGGCATTTTGCTAACAAAGAATCGGACATCTCACTTCCCTTTAATATTGATTTTCACATGTCTGATACAGTAGATATATCCTATTAAAAATCGCTTCCACAGAAGAAGTAGAGGTGCTTTTTTATGGCAAACCAACTTATTCAACTCGGCGTCGTTGGATGTGGATGGGCAGGCTGTCGAGCGATCGAAGCCGCCAATGCCACCTCTCGACTGAACGTTATTGCAATCGCGGAACGCGATCCGACCCGTCGTGAACAAGCAGGTGATGACAACGCCGTACCTCACCGCTATGCCAACTATCGCGAACTCCTTGACAACCCCGATGTCGAAGCCGTCTATCTCGCCACGTCCCCAGATGGCAGGCTGCAGCAGGTGCTGGATACGCTCAATGCAGGGAAGCACGTCTTAGTCCAAAAACCGCACGCAATCCGCGCCCCTGAAATCTTAGAGATGGAAACAGCTGCACAACACGCAGGGAAAACGCTCCAATTCTGCTACTTTATGCGTCACTTCCCGAACAACCGTAAGATTCGGCGCGCTGTGCTGAACGGTGCGATTGGGGACCTGTATCACGCCCGCATCTTCGGGAAATACAACTTTATCCCAGACCTTGATGCCAACAGTCGATGGCTACACGTCTACGGACAGAAAGGCGGTTCGTTAGGGCAACACTATTCGCACGAACTCAACCTCACGTGGTGGTGGATGGGATGCCCGAAACCCGAGTGGGCGTTTGCTGCGAAGCACGTGCTGTATCCGCAATATGACGGACCAGAGGGAGCGGCAGAGGACTATTTCACCGGCATCCTCGGATGCGAAGGCGGAAAAACCATCCAGATCGATTGTTCCCGGATGAGCCACTCCGATTCCGCCAGCGTTGTGGAACTCTACGGCACCACCGGGGCAATCACGAACGGTGGCATCGCCCGATTTAAAGATGGCGAATTCGCCCGAGAAACCGTTGATGCCCCCCTCGACATCGATCACGGTGAACTCCCCGAAGAGGTCCATGTTTTCTATTACGAACTCAACCACTTCGCCATGGCAATCGCAGGCGAGGTCGCGCCGGATGTCTCTGCCCCCGATGCGTATACCTTCATGCAAATCTTGGACGCGTTTTACGACAGCGCGAAAAGCGGTGAAAAAGTTTACATCGCCTCGGAGTAGCAATCCCTGAAATAACGTTTGACAAAAACCGCCTCTATTGTTAATCTGATACAATCTATTATTTTCTATAATCTACGGCTTCGATCTTTCCGATCATGGACACCTATGGAGACACCCATGTATAAAACAGCGATGTTAGGGTGCGGGGGTCGCGCCCGTGGACACGCAGATGCTTACCGATTCGTCAAACGCGGGAAACTCGCCGCCATTTGCGATATGGACGCAGAACGACTCAACAGTTTTGGAGACGACTTCGACATCCCTTCGCGATACACCGATTTGGACGAGATGCTCCAAAAAGAGAAACCCGATGTCCTGCACATCGTCACAAGTCCCGTGGTTCCGAATAGCAACGAACGGATCCGCTACCCGTTGATGAAACAGGCATCCGACCACGGCGTCCCTGCGGCGATTGTTGAGAAACCCGTTGCTGTTGAAGGCGAGGACTGGAATCAGATTGCGGGGTTAGCAGAAGAGACGAAAACGAAATTTGTCGTCAATACACAACTCGACTTCCACCCGAAAAATCTGGAACTCAAAAAAGATGTCGCGGAAGGACGTATCGGCGAAATTAGGTTTATGGATGCGAGTGCACGCAGTAGAGCCTCCGAGCAGGGAGGACACGTGCTGCAGTTGGTGTCCTCTTACATCGACAACGCGCGTCCCGTGCGGATTCTTGGACAAATTTCTGGAAGCGAGAATTTAAATTTCGCGCCTGGAGGGCATCCATCGCCAACACATACCGTCGGGCACGTTCTGTATGAAAACGGTGTCCACGTCTCGCTCGCATTTGGAACAGCGTTCGGACAAATGGTATCTGATGACTCCGGTATCTACGGTCACAAACGCGTTTTTGTCGCTGGAACGAAGGGCTTCGTGCATTGGCGGTTCAGCAGTTGGGAACGTTCAACAGTGGACGGCGGCTATGAGGGCGGTCCCCTTAACTATGGAGAACAAGATGTCGTCGCGCAGGGCAACTTCACCGAAGCCGTGTTTGATTGGTTAGACGACGAGAACAACGTGCATCCGACGCATCTCAAGCAATCCCTCGTTGAGAATAACCTCATCTTAGGGATGTACTACAGTGGGATAACAAATAAAATTATCGAACTCCCGTTTGAACCGCCGGATGGTCTCATGGACATGCTCCGCGAGAAGTTGTAATTTAAAACAAATTTATATTGGACGGGTCGAAGTCTCCATGCCTTCGTCCTGTTCTGCGTTCTGGTACGCTGCTGGCGTGCTATTGTTAGTATTACAGGAGACAACCTCATGTATAAAACTGCGTTCTTAGGGTGCGGGGGTCGTGCCCGCGCGCACGCGAGTGCTTACCGCTTCGTCAAACGCGGCAAAATCGCCGCAATCTGTGATATGAACACAGAGTTACTCAACAGTTTTGGAGACGACTTCGGCATCTCTTCACGCTACACCGATCTCAATGAAATGCTGGAAAAGGAAAAACCCGATGTCCTCCACATCGTCACAGCACCCGTATTACGCGGCACCAACGAACGGATCCGATATCCATTGATGAAACAAGCCTCAGATGCTGGGGTGCCAGCCGCCATCGTCGAAAAACCGATTGCCGTTGAAAGTGAAGATTGGAAACAGATCGCGGGTTTGGCGGAAGAGACACAAACCAAGTTCGTTGTTAACACACAGCTCAACTTCCACCCACAAAACCTCGAATTAAAAGCGGATGTCGCCGCAGGCCGTATCGGCGAAATTAAGTTCATTGATGCGAGCGCACGGAGCACACCCGTCGACCAAGCACCCCACGTGCTGCAGTTGGTGTCCTCCTACATCGATAACTCACGTCCAGTACGGGTCCTCGGGCAGATCGCAGGGAAAGAACAGTTAGATTCGGCACAACCTTCTCCCATGCACGCCGCTGGGCACGTCTTGTATGAAAACGGTCTACATGTCTCTGTCGCCTTTGGCACAGGCATGGGGACGTTGGCATCGGACAGTGAGAGTACCGTTGCCCATAAGCGGGTCTTTGTCGTGGGGACGAAAGGTTTTGTGCATTGGCGGTTCAGCAGTTGGGAACGCGCAACACCGGAAAGCGGCTACGAAGGCGGTCCGCTCAGCTACGGAGAGCAAGATATCGCCGCACAAGGCAACCTCACCGAGGCTGTTTTTGACTGGCTGGATGATGAAAACAACGTGCATCCGACACATCTCAAACAATCCCTGGCAGAATTCAATCTGCTTTTGGGAATTTACTATAGTGGTATCACGAACGAAATCATAGATTTACCTTTTGAACCCCCCGACGGATTAATGGACACCCTCCGGGAAAAATTGTAAACGCAATCCGAATTCAGAGGGAACCTTTAGAGGAGACCTTTCCATGTATAAAACAGCAATGTTAGGATGTGGTGGACGTGCGCGTGCGCATGCAGACGCCTATCGCTTCGTCAAAAACGGTAAACTCGCCGCAATTTGCGATATGAACGAAGAACTCCTCACGAGTTTCGGTGAGGATTTCGGTATCTCTTCACGCTACACCGACCTCGATGAGATGCTTGAAAAAGAGAAACCCGATGTCCTCCACATCGTCACAGCACCCGTGTTACGCGGCACCAATCAACGGATTCGGTACCCATTGATGAAGCAAGCCTCGGATGCGGGTGTCCCAGCTGCGATTGTGGAGAAACCGATCGCCGTTGAAAGTGAGGATTGGAAGCAGCTCGCAGGATTAGCAGAAGAGACGCAAACGAAATTTGTCGTCAATACACAGCTCAACTTCCACCCGCAAAACTTGGAATTGAAACGAGATGTCGCAGAAGGTCATATCGGCGACATCAAATTCATTGATGCCAGTGCCCGGAGCACCCCCGTTGACCAAGCACCTCACGTGTTGCAACTCGTCTCTTCCTATATTGATAACTCGCGTCCCATGCGGGTACTCGGACAGGTTTCCGGGGCTCAGGATTTGGACTCCACGCAGCCCTCCCCCATGCATGCCGCCGCTCAGGCACTCTATGAAAACGGACTTCACGTCTCCCTCGCCTTCGGGACGGGTGTAGGACAGCGAGTGCCTAAAGAGCCAGATGCGGGGAATCACACCCATAAACGCGTCTTTGTCGTCGGCACGAAAGGCTTCGTACATTGGCGGTTCAGCAGTTGGGAACGCGCAACACCAGAGGGTGGTTACGAGAGCGGTCCCCTCGACTACGGGGAACAGGATGTCGTCGCGCAGGGCAACCTTACCGAGGCTGTTTTTGATTGGCTTGATGATGAGAACAAACAACATCCGACGCATCTCAAGCAATCTCTTGCAGAGTTCAATCTCCTCCTCGGTATCTACTACAGCGGCGTAACGAACCAGATTATCGATCTCCCATTTGAACCACCAGATGGGTTGATTGACATCCTCCGGGAGAAGTTGTAATCCTCACTTGAGACCCTTACCTTTCGATCAGAGCCTGAAGTAGCACAAGCCTTTAAACCTGCTTTGGAATCGATGGATGATCTGCAACGTCTCAAGCAGTTGTTTCGCGCCGCAATGCGGGTGGAAAGTCCAGAAGATTTCACGCAAGCGTTGAACGCAAACGGCGAATGAAACGCGCTGTAATTTTCCACAAGTTCCCTTACACTTTAGTTACGAACATTCATTCATTCTGCTTGACATTAGAATATTAAAGGAGACCTCTCCATGTATAAAACAGCGATGTTAGGGTGCGGTGGACGCGCCCGGGCGCACGCAGATGCCTATCGCTTCATCAAAAACGGTAAACTCGCCGCAATCTGTGATATGAACACAGAGTTACTCAACAGTTTCGGAGACGACTTCGGCATCTCTTCCCGATACACCGACCTCGACGAGATGCTGGAAAAAGAGAAACCCGATGTCCTCCATATCGTCACAGCACCCGTGCTACGGGGTAGCAATGAGCGTATCCGCTATCCGCTGATGAAACAAGCCTCGGATGCCGGTGTGCCAGCCGCTATCGTCGAAAAACCGATTGCCGTTGAAAGCGAGGATTGGAAGCAAATTTCAGGACTTTCTAAGGAAACGAAAACGAAGTTTGTCGTCAATACGCAACTTAACTTCCATCCACAAAATCTGGAATTGAAGCGGGATGTCGCAGAAGGTCGCATCGGCGACATCAAATTTATTGATGCCAGCGCACGCAGTACCCCCGTCGATCAGGGACCCCATGTGCTGCAGCTTGTGTCCTCCTACATTGATAACTCGCGTCCCGTGCGAGTCCTCGGGCAAATCTCGGGTGCCGAACACTTGGACTCCGCTCAACCCTCTCCACAATATGCAAGTGCGCGCGTCCAGTACGAGAACGGACTTCACGTCTCTGTCGCATTCGGCACAGCCATCGCACCGACTGCCTCCGACGATCCGGTCGTCTTTTTCCACAAACGCGTTTTTGTCATCGGCGTGAAAGGGTTCGTGCATTGGCGATTCAGTAGCTGGGAACGCTCAACCCCGGAAAACGGCTATGAGGGCGGTCCGCTTAACTATGGAGAACAGGATGTCGCCGCACAAGGCAATCTCACCGAAGCCGTCTTTGACTGGCTGGACGACGAGAGCAAAGTACATCCGACCCATCTTGAGCAATCGCTCGCCGAGTTCAATCTGCTTTTGGGAATTTACTATAGCGGTATCACAAACGAGGTGATCGATCTCCCCTTTGATCCACCAGATGGGTTAATGGATAAACTGAGAGCCAAACTATAGGATACTTTGTGCCGCTTGGCACCGCATGCTCGTTTTCACCCGAAGGCGAGGTCCTCGCACCTCGCCACACGCTCGTTTAAACGGAGGCGTCACCATGTCCCTTCCCAAAATTGTGTGTCTCACTTTTCTTCTCTTCGGCAGCGTCACGCTCGCAACAGATGCTGAATTGGTAGCCTACTGGTCATTTGACAAAGCAGACGGCGTAGATGACCTCACCGGCAACGGCCACGATGGGAACATCCACGGGAATCCGAAGGTCGTCGCCGGGAAGTTCGGTGAGGCATTAGAATTCAACGGTAGTACCGACTATGTAGAAATCCCTGACGCGCCGGCAATCTCTGAACTCGAAGCGTTGTCTATGGCTGCGTGGATTCAGCCGCAAAAACTCGGTTCATGGGTTGCGGTTGCTGAGAAGGGGATTCACCTCAACTGGAGTTACGGTTTCTTCATTGAACCCGATGGGACACTCTCCTTTGAAGTTTCTACCGGTCCTGGCAACAATCTCGTCTGTTGTGTCGGTAATGTTAAAATGGAAATTGGAAAATGGTACCATATCTTCGGTTCATACGACGGTAAGTCCGTGAAGGCTTACGTTGACGGAAAACTCGAGGGTGAGATGCCGGGGGCTGATGCCGTCCATATTACCGAAGGGCTGCCCTTTACAATCGGCAGTCGCAACGGTCAGAACCATTTTGGGGGTGCCGTTGACGACGTGGCATTCTGGAACGAGGCGATTTCCGTTGAGGACTCTATGGACCCACTTCCTGTGAAACCGGGCCGAAAACTCACAACGGCCTGGGGAGCAATAAAAACACGACACTAAAAAAAATGGAAACGAATCCTGAAAAATTTGCGAAACACGGTTACTTAGTTGTCCAATCGGCATTATCTGACTCAGATCTTGCCCCGTTAATCGCTGTTATCTCTGAAGCCGTCGATGCACGTGCCACCGAACTCTATAAAGAAGGGGTCATCTCGGATACCTACGAAGAAATGCCCTTTGAACGCCGTTGGCACGCTGTTTTAAAGGCGTGCGGCAGAGAAAACGAGGTCTTTGGCTGGCATACGCTTGTCTTCAGCGAGGCACTCTTTCATCTGATAACCCATCCGAAGGTGTTAGACATCTTGGAATCGCTCATCGGCGGTGATATCCAATTCAATGGCGATTTTTGGGTGCGTCCGAAACTCCCCAACGAAAAACTCACGACCCTCCCTTGGCATCAAGACAGTGCGTATATGCCGGACACCGAAAACGATACGCATCTGACCGTTTGGCTCCCGCTCGTCGACGTTAAATTGGAGCATGGTCCCCTACAATTCCTACCGGGAAGCCACAAATCAGGCTTACAAACCTATCACCGCGTGTCGGGTGAAGCGTTCGCCGTCCCGGTCCTCCCTCCCACCTCATCTGATACCGACATCGATACCTTAGAGATGAAGAAAGGTGACCTACTCGTCTTTAACAATCTGGTATTCCATCGATCATTAGTGAATCACAGCGACAGCATCCGTTGGTCGACAGATTTTCGGTTCAGTCGCGCCGGTACCTCGCTAAACGGACTCTGGCACGAAGCGATCGCCTGTCCAGCTCGCGAGCGTGAAAGCAGGCAGTGCCCCACGTCATGGCAGACGTGGCGCGCCCAATGGGAAGTCAGTCCACACAAAGACAGATTTGTTTAATCCTTCCGCTAAGATTGCCAATCTTAAAAATAGGTTGTATCTCCAGATTTTTTATGCTATAATTTAAAGTATACACAGCGTAAGAAATGTCTCAGGAGAATCGGGAACGCCTAAGTTTTATCGGTTCTTCTATCAACACATAGGAGGTTGTTTTGTTAAATCTAAGAATTATTACAGTTACCCTCAGTGTGCTACTCATACTGGGTAGCAGCATGCTCAGCTCCGCAGAAATCACTGAAGATATGATCGCGGCAGCATGGCTGTTTGAGGGCGATGCCGAAGATATGTCCGGAAACGGGTTTGATGGTGAGGTGAAAGGTGGAAACTTTGTCGCTGGGAAATTCGGTGATGCCATCGAACTCGACGGCGCAGGCGATTGGGTCGAAATATCTGAACGGATCGGCTCATTTGAAGAAATTACCTTCACACATTGGGTTAAATCCACCGGACGGGAGGGCGCATGGCGTGTTTTCTTCAATGTCAACGGTTGGAAAGCCGGGGACATCCACTACCAGATGCACCCAAATAATAAAGTCGAGTTTTCCATTCACAGTAACCCAGGTGGGAACGACACTTTTGCGAACTATATGTTGGCAGGCGATCAGATGGATAAATGGGTCCATATCGCAACCGCCTATAGTGCCAAGGAAAAGAAAATCCGTTTTTACGTTAATGGCAAACTCAATGCTGAAAACGATTGGGGTGGAAACCCCGGTGTCCTCGATCCTGCCCGAATTGGTGACTGGAACCAAAGTCGACAATGGGAAGGGCTGTTAGATGAGTTCATCATCTTCAATACTGTCCTCGATAAAGATGACATAGAAGCGGTTATGAATGACGGTTTCGAGACGACCCTCGCTGTGGACGCGAAAGAAAAGTTGGCCGTCACATGGGGCAGTCTAAAAAAGTAAGACGGAGAAGCGATCACCGAGTCGCATTTTCAAAAGGAAAATAAATATGCTTTTGGCAAAACGCTATCTGAATTATACGTTCATTGCAATTGTTGTTATTGCGCTCAGCTTCGTGGTGATGGCTACAAGCCACGCGGCGGATGAAGGCGATATTGCAGGGATGTGGACCTTTGAAGAAGGTAAAGGTAAAGAAGTAAAAGATCTTTCCGGTAACGGAACCGACGGTGAATTTGTCGGCGACCTGAAATGGGCGAAAGGCAAATTTGGTGGCGGATTAGAATTTAACGGGGCAGACACGTGGGTCAAACTCGGCACGAAGGGTGAAGATAAAACGTTAGCCGCTTTGGACTTCAAGGATTCTAAAGGGTTCTCAATCCATTCTTGGGTCTACGCTGCAGAGGATCCCACCGGGAAATGTGTCATATGGAAAGGGCTTGGATGTTCAACCTGGTCGCAGTTTTTACTCGGAACGGGCGCACACGAAAACGGGCAAAATAGCACACAGGCAGCATTCCATATCCGCGCCGCCAACGGTGGCGGGAAACTTGAAGTCCTCGGTGATGAACTCCCGTCTAAAGAGTGGGTACATCTCGTCGGCACATGGGATGGCGCCCAACTCCATGTCTACGTCAACGGCAAACTACAGAACTCCGAAGATGCAAAGGGACCGCCGTGGGCATCTCCCGAAGAGGTCTACATCGGTGCCGATCCGGGCTGTGGCAAACGCTGCCAGTGGAACGGTATCATCGACGAAGTTGTTGTCTTCAACACGGTGCTCACGGATGATGAGGTCGTCAAACTCGGTGAGGGTATTGAAGGCTATTTAGCTGTTGAGGCAGCAGGAAAAATAGCGACAACTTGGGGTTCACTCAAATCTTCCCAATAGATACGCACCGAAACGTCACTATACAGAGTGTTTGAAAATGAGATGTCTACCAAACTGAGGTGGGCATCTCCTCGTGAGTTGTATCCCGAAGGAGAACCTCAAAATGAGAATCCAAAGACTGTGTGTTGTTAGTTTTTGGGTGGCTCTTCTGTTGTTTGGAAACGTAATGGCAGAGACACTCTTCTTTGATGATTTTGAGGGAAACGCTGAGATCGAATGGCCCGATGTGCCAGCGATAAAAATTGAAAAAGAGCCGGGCAATCCAGACAACACCGTCCTCGTTTTTGACACAAGAAACGATCAAACCCACGCCGATGCCCTCTTCCTTGAAGGGTTCGAGGATCTGACGGACTACACAGTGCGAGCAAAATTCAATATCGTTGGTGAAACAGCGGATTTTGCCGCAATCGGTTTGATTGTACGGGCGCAGTTGGCAACCGAATATATGCTCGTCGAACCGGCGAGAAAACGACTGTGTTGCGGAGATCCACGAGAAAACATCCTCAATGTCTTTGAACGCGGTGCGGGTTGGCCGATCGTCGCCAAAACGGACATCGATATTGAACTCGACGAATGGCATGAACTGTCGGTCACTGTAGAAAACAAAAAACTAACTGTCTTCCTCGATGGCAAACAGATTGTTGAATACGGTAAAGTCCCTTATCCGAAAGGGGGTTTCGGCATCCGTGAGTGGAAATCTGAAACCCTCATCGATGATGTGGAGGTCTTTGATAAAGGCGGTTCAAGCCTTGCCGTCGAATCACGTGACAAACTTACCCTCACATGGGGAAAGTTGAAAGCTACACAGTAGATTCCCAGACCCGATTAAGAAACCAGAAACAGCCTAAAGGACACACAATACATGGACTTAGGATTGAGTGGAAAACGCGCAATCGTTACCGGCGGTAGTCGAGGCATTGGTAGGCAGTGCGCGCTTGCCCTCGCACAAGAGGGTGTTCATGTCTGTATTGCCGCCCGAACACAAGACGCACTCCATCAAGTCCTCTCGGAACTTGAACAGACTGGATCCAAAGGACATACTGTCGCAGGCGATCTAAATATACCGGCGAATTGTGAGAAGGTGGTGCAGGAGACAATTGATCGCTTCGGTGGTGTCGATATCCTCGTCAACAATGTCGGTGCCGCTCGGAATGCCGATATTTTGGCACTCTCACCAAACCTAATTGATGAAGCACTTTCCTTGAAAACTTATAGTTACCTTCGGATGGCACAACTGGTTATCCCCTACATGAAGGAAAGTCAGTGGGGACGCATCATCAACATCGCAGGTTCAGCCGGTACAAGCCCCACGCGTAGCAACATACCAACAGGGGCAGCCAACATCACGATTCTGAACATCACACGCGCACTCTCCGATGCTGTCGCCGGCGACGGCATCTTGGTAAATACCGTTTGCCCGGGATTGACGAACACCGGTCGAGCACGCACGCAGCAAGGTGCAAGAGCTGCACGTGAAGAACGTGATGTCGAGGCACTGTTACAGGAACTCGGGCAAGAACTTCCTGCGGGACGTATCGCGGAACCGGAAGAGATCGCGAACGTCGTAACATTTTTAGCCTCCGAAGCCTGCTCCTACATGTTTGGGAGCGCGCTTTATATGGATGGCGGCAAACGTCGTTCAACCCCATAAGGGTATCAAAAAAGAATTACTTTGAAGGAGATTGTTCAAATGAATATTGTTAAGCGTTTATCAACCCACAAATTTCTCCTCTTCACGCTGGTATATGCCGCTATTTTTGCCTGGACTTCCAGCAGCTTCGGCGAAGTTTTATACCTCGACGATTTCGAAGATGGAAAAATTGATGGCGACTATGAATTCAAGAACCATGACGGCGATTGGGTAGAAAAGGGCGGCGTTATCAGTCAAACGCATGAAGCCCCCGGCGACCATACCTACCTCGTCTTAGACGGCGGTTTTCCAGAACCCCATACCGGCTTAGTCATGATTCGCGTCGATGATTGGGGAGACGGTGACCTTGCACGGTGTGGACTCGGATTTCGGCTTGATCCGGGGGATGCCTCCGGTTACGCCTTCCTGATTCACCATTTCCTCAACAACATGGAGTTCCTCAACGACCATCGCGCGTGGAAACAGAACGATACCGAACCGCCCTTCGGAGAGGTAGCACTCGGTACATGGTACTGGATGAAAGCCGAAATATCTGACAAGGGGTTTACTGGCAAAATCTGGGAAGATGGCGAAAATGAACCCAAAGACTGGCTTCTTGAAAGTAAACTCGACTTCGGGGGTCCCAGACCTGAAAGCGGACAAGTCGGACTCAACGGGGGTTCAAGCAGAGGCGCACCCGCGTTGACCATTGTCTCATTTGACAACTGGGCTATTTGCGAGACAGCCGACGAGTGCACACCCGATGAGATCCTCGCTGTTCAGGCAACTGGCAAACTGCCAACCCTTTGGGGCGAGATCAAAGCACGCTACTAATATAGTTATCAGTTCGCCTGCTCCGCAGGAAACCTTCAGTCTTCAGTTATCAGTAACAAGAAGGTTCTGTTCAACCAGAATCCTCTTTAACTGATAACTGATAACCAAAGATCATTAATTCTGCCAACGACTCAGGACGTGGAGTCATATCCACACACATTAACGTATGGGAACAATTTTATTCGTCATTTTCGGGATCGTCATTCTTGTTGTATGTATCCTGATTCTCTTCCAAATTTTGCAAGCAATTTTCGCCTTCCTATTTTCCGTCGCCCTCTTCATCGTTGTCGTTGGCGGCGCGTTTCTGATTCTCAGAAAAATTTTTAGAGGATGAAAGCCCCTCGGACGTAAGGTTCGCTTGCACGTTCCCCATACATAAAAGAATCAAAGGAGATTCACTTATGTTGCAAAAGGCTATTCTTTTCTCACTAATCCTCGCAATTAGTTTTATCGGAACCAACCTCTCCGCGCAAATCGTCGAAGATGGACTGGTCAGTTATTGGAGTTTCGATGCAAACAACATCGACGGAAAGACCGTTAAGGACGGAACCGGCAATTACAACGGCTCTATCAAGGGGAATCTGAAAAAAGTCGGCGGTAAAATCGGCGACGCATTGGAGTTCGACGGAGACGAGGGAAATTTTGTCGAAATCGACAGTCCAGAAGAATTTGATTTCAACGCCGATTTCACTTGGTCGGCATGGATAAAAACCGATAATTCCGGACCCGGCGTCATCTTCGCCAAAACAGGCGGTCCCGGTACCGATGATAAGGGTCCCAAAACCCTATGGGTTCGTAATAGCGTCCTTAATCTCGACACCGGCTGGGTCGGTAACGTCGAAGATGTAGGAAACAACATCGACGATAATAAGTGGCACCATATCGCCATCGCAGGTACACCCGAGGATAGTAAGGTCCAATTCTTCGTTGATGGCGAAGCAACCGCCGAGGGTGTGCTGAACCTCGCCCAATTCCCTGAAGATGAATGGGCAAGTATCCATATGTTTATCGGTTTAGACGGTAGAGCCGACGGTGAATTCGGTGTGTTTACCGGTATCATAGACGAATTCAGCATCTACGATCGAGTCCTTGACGAAGGCGAAGTCAATCAGAACTTCAAGTCTGACACAGGACTCGCAGTTGATCCCAACGGCAAACTCGCCGTGACATGGGGAACTCTCAAAGCACACCGATAAGCGTTCTACCTTCCAGAGGCGCGTTCTGCAAACGCGCCTCTAAACATACCTGCACAATATCGTACAGGTTTGCGGTTAAGCCGTGGCAGGAGCCCGCAACAACGGCACGGATATACGCAGAGGCACGTGAATGCACAAATCTACTTTACCCAACCGCAAGGTAAAATTAAAAAATCGAACCATCTTTGAAGGTGACAATTTGTATGTGCTTCGCGGTCTTGACGCCGATACCATCGATCTGATCTATCTCGACCCGCCTTTCAACTCCAACCGAACCTTTGAAGCACCGACAGAGAGCGAGGCAGCAGGCGCAGCATTCAAAGATTCCTGGACACTCAACGATTTAGACAACGCGTGGCACGGTGAACTCGCAGAGAAAGCACCCGATCTTTATCACGCCATCAGTACCGCTGAATTCACGCACGGGAAATCCATGAAAGCCTATCTGATTATGATGGGTATCAGGATGTTGGAGATGTATCGAATCCTGAAACCGACAGGAACCCTCTATCTCCATTGCGATGACAACGCGAGTCACTACCTGAAAATGATGATGGACGGCATTTTCGGAAGAGACAATTTTAGGAACGAGATCGTTTGGCAAAGGGCTGTAACCAGCAAAGGGAATCTCAAAAAGGGCCTGGCGCGAGACGCTGATCTCATCCTCCGGTATTCAAAAAGCAACGATTTCGTCTGGAATCCTGACGCCGTCACAATCCCTTACGATATGGAGGATCTCGACGAAAAAACCAAACGTCAATATTATTACGTTGAACCCGGCACCGGACGATTCGTAGCGCATACCTCTATCACCGCTCAGACGCAGGACCCCGATTCTCACCTCACATACGAAGTCATGGGCGTTACCAGAACATGGCGGTGGGCGGAATCGCGGATGCTCAAGGAAATCGAAGCCGGACGTGTTGTGCAGACACGTCCCGGAAATGTCCCCCGATACAAACGCTACCTTGATGAACAGAAAGGTAAAACGCTGAACAACATCTGGGTAGATATCCCCAACCTAACAGCACGAAATAAAGAGCGGATTGGGTACCCCACACAGAAACCTATCGCCTTGTTAGAGCGAATTATCCGTGCGAGCAGCAATCCGGGAGACCTGGTACTCGATCCTTTCTGCGGGTGTGCTACCACATGTATTGCCGCAGAACGTCTACAACGGCATTGGATCGGTATCGATTTAAGTTCCAAATCTTTCGAACTTGCCAAACTGCGGCTTGAACAGCACGGGATTATCAAGAAGGTTATCCACCGAAAGGGCACTCCTAAACTTGACCAGCAAGATCGAACCTGTAAACATACGCTATTTGGACTTCAGGAGGGTAGATGCAATGCCTGCCAAACGGTATCCCCATTTCGTGATATGAGAGTTGACCACATTGTAGCCCTATCCAAAGGAGATGCCGATACGCTCGACAATCTTCAGTTGTTGTGTAGAGCGTGTAAATCGATGAAGCAGAATAGCACACAAGATCAACTGATTCAGACGTTGAAAACCGAAGGAATTTTGCTATGAAAAAATTTATGAAGTTTGATAAGACCGCGGCCAGGATGATAGCAGCCGTCGCGCTGATATTCTTCGCAACACATCTCACAGCAGTTGCAAAGCGCGATAAACAGTACGTCGCCAAACAAATCACGAACCTCAAAGTGGATGGCGATCTCAGCGAATGGAAACGCGCCGAAATCGTTGCTTTTGATGAATTGAAGGATGTCGGGGACGGTGCCCCCAAAGCCAGTGATTTTACGGGGCAGGATAGGGTCGCGTGGAGCGCACAAGACCCAACCCGCATCTATTTCGCTGTTGAAATTACCGACGATAAACTCCAAGATATTCATCCAGACAATACGAAGTGGTGGGAAGACGATAGCGTCGAATTCATGTTTGATTTCGACAATGGAATGGTCCGAGAGAGCCTCGTGCAGTGGACACTCGGCGCAAATGGCAAGGATTTATCCGCTGCTGCATCTAAAGAAAACACCGAATGGGTGCTCGTCAACAATGGAAATGATTACATCTATGAAGTCGCCATTGATCCAACAAAGCCGCGTGGTAACCCACAGTTTGCGAATCCCGCGAAAGGGAAAAATTTCAAAGCGAAAGATGGCTTACTTATCGGGCTTAGCTTCCACGCGAACGATTGTGAGGGTGGAGGACGCCAACATCAGATTGGATGGACACCCGGCGGAGCATGGGATGGCCTCGCCTACGGCGACCTCATTTTCGACGATGAAGTATTAGCCGTCGCGCCCGCTGGTAAACTTGCTTTGACGTGGGGTGCGCTTAAACAGTAAACCTGACGGCTCGACGCTGACAGCTGGGGAAATTCGCAGAAACACCCAAGCAAAAACACTGTCATTTAAAAATGCCAAAATCTCATGCGTCAGTTACATCTGGAATTACGCTTCGATCGCTCTTCATTGGCACACTCCTCGTTATCGGGAATGCCTACTGGCTTGCCTATGCGGCTGAGATGATTCAGCCGCAATTCCTTCTTAATTTCGTCTCACTCTTCTTCAACGCCCTTTTCACACTTTTCGCCGTTATCGCTTTCAACCTCGTTTGGAAAAAACTTGCGCCGCGCAGCGCACTGACCCCACAGGAACTCCTCGTTATCTATATCATGGTCGTCATGGTATCCACCATCGGCGGTCATTCCATGATGACGTTCCTGATCGGGACACTCGCCCATCCGTTCCGGTTTGCTACCATTGAAAACGAATGGGCATCTCTCTTTTGGCGTTACATCCCGACATGGTTTGTGCCTGAGGACTACGCACTCGATGCCTACTTTAAGGGTGGCTTGAGTTTTTACCTCCCGAAGCATCTACGCGGCTGGATGGTACCGATTCTTGTCTGGACAGGATTTGTCGCACTCCTCTGGTTTACACTGATATGCCTCAATAGCATCATCCGCGTTCAATGGACGGAGCGTGAAAAGTTGGCATATCCGATTATCCAATTACCGCTCCAGATGGCGCAAGGACGGAAAAGTTTTTACAGAAACACCACGATGTGGGTCGGTTTTTCGGTCGCCGCGTTTATTGAACTCCTCGCGGGATTAAGCCATCTATTCCCTCAAATCCCCGCTATTCAACTGAGTTCCTATTCTATCACGCATCTGTTCACGGACAAACCGTGGAACGCTGTCGGGTGGGTCCCTCTATCTATCTACCCGTTTATCATAGGACTCACATTTTTTGTCCCGTTGGACATCTCGATGTCGGCGTGGTTTTTCTACCTGTTTGGTAAAGCGGAACGGGTGATTCGCACGGGGATGTTAGGTGAAGGTGAACTCTATTTCGCAGAGCGAGCAGGTGGGGCATGGCTCGCCGTCGGAATCTTGGCACTGTGGGGAACCCGGCGACATCTCCGTGATGTCATCCTGAATTGCTTGACGACCAAAAAAGCGTATGATGATTCAAATGAACCGATGCCCTACCGTGTCGCTGTCCTCGGATTAATCTTCGGAGGTATCGGACTCACGCTATTTTCGGTAAAAGCGGGTATGTCCTTAGGCGGTGTCCTTGGCTTTATCGTCATTTTCATCCTGATGGCACTCGGCGTTACACGCGTGCGTGCCGAATTTGGACCCCCCTCCCACGAGATTCTCGCCCTCGATCCCGCACGATTGATGGTCGTCACCTTTGGCGCACGCTTCGTCGGGACTGGTAATCTCACAATCATATCCTTCTACTACTGGCTCAACCGACTTAATGTTTCGCATCCGATGCCAAACCAATTAGAAGGCTTCAAACTCGCAGAACGAGCAGGCATAAACAGTCGAAGACTGGTCTGGGTGATGATGTTCGCGATTGTTGTCGGGACACTCGCATCGTTTTGGGCGTTCCTCTATCTCCTTTATGAGACCGGAGCATTCGCTGTACACGGCTACATCCTGGGTATTGGGGAGGAGGTCTTCGGGAGACGTTTAGAACGGTGGCTCAACAATCCTACCGGTCCGAATTGGGATGGCACACAATCCATGGGCATCGGCGCAGGGATGACATGGATCCTCTATTTCCTGCGGCATAAATTTATCTGGTGGCCCTTCCATCCGATCGGATACGTGATGACGGCTGCCACCTGGGGCGGTCTCGCCGATTTCTGGTTCTCCGTCTATATCGGCTGGATGATAAAGGTTATCATTGTCTCAATCTTCGGTCTACGCGCACATCAACGCGCAATCCCATTCTTTCTGGGATTGGTCATGGGCGATTATGTATTCGTAGGGGGCTGGGCACTCATCGGCACACTGTTCGATATGCCGACATACGTCCTCTGGTCACCTTAGCAATTGGCATATCAGGATAGAAGGGATATAGGTTCTTGAAAAAAGAAAGGAAAACAGGTAGGGATTGCGGAGTACCTTCTTCGGATAGGATTCATAGTTAGTGAAGTGGAATATAACTGCTTAGAAACTCTACCGCTTTGACAATAGGAATCCCTTGATATGAACCAAGTGAAAGCAGATGTTGATCACCGCTGATAATCATATCAGCTGCCGCCTCTATGGCACAGGCAATAATAATGTTATCATCGGGATCATCAAGGACGGCATTAACAGTAATTGTTCCCGGAACTAAAACTGCAAAGGTCTTGAGGACCTCAAGATACTCAGCAATATCGGCATCTGATAGGTTGTATTTTTGTTGAATACGTGGACGATGTACAACTGTCTCAAACTCTTCTAATATGACAGGAGATATTGCGAGTTCAATCAGACCGACACGCCAGAGTTTCATGATTTGAGCTGGATGCCCATTAGGTCGGATAATTGCACTAATATGCTGGTTTGTATCCAGTACAACACGCATTAAGAAGACAACTTATTCCTTTTTGATGTTTTCTCGGCGCGTGCCTCAATAATTGCCTGTTCAATATCGTCCTGTGCTTCTTCTTCACTCACGCCTGGCACTTTTTCCCATATTCTGTCCAATACCGAAAAGGCTTGTTCTCGCTGTTGAAGCATTTTTTCATAAGCCTCAATTGGAACAATCGCGGCAAGCGGTGTGTTGGCGCGTTTGACTATCAGCCGATCCCCGTTTCGGTAGACTCCATCGAGCAATTCACCAAGCTTCTGATGTAACTCCGTTGTTGAAATTTCTTTCCTCATTGTTTTCTCCGATTCGTGTTTTTAGTGTACAAGATGTGAAGCATGATACCAAAGGATACCATAAATCCTGCGAAAAATCAAAGATTCCTGACTCGCCAATTTGACATCTGACTGAGAATCTGATATACTCTGCACCATTCAATTCACAGGAGCTATATCTGAATGTACAACTTAACTGGAAAAGTCGCCTTAGTGACAGGTGCAGGCGGCAAAAACGGTATCGGACGCGCCATTGCGACCCGTTTAGCAAAAGAGGGTGCCGATGTCGCTGTTAACGACATGACCGAACATCCCTACGCCGCAGATCAACCGGATTGGCAGGGTCTACCCGCTGTTGTTCGTGAAATTGAAGCGATGGGACAACGTGCTATCAGCGTCGTCGCGGACGTTACGGACGCAGAACAGGTGAAAGGGATGGTGGACCAGACCGTCGCACACTTCGGCAAAATCGACATTCTCGTCAACAATGCCGGGACGATCGCTGGCAAGGATCGTGTGCCTGTCGTTGATCTCGCCGAAGAGGATTGGGACAGAGTACAACGTGTCAATGTGAAAGGCGTATTCCTCTGTTCACAAGCGGTAGCACGTCATCTCATCGCACAGGGAACCGGAGGCAAAATTATCAATATGTCTTCTGTCACCGGGAAACGGGGGTCGGCACGCTTCGCCGCGTATAGTGCCTCGAAATTCGCTGTGATCGGTTTCACACAATCCCTCGCGTGTGAACTCGCACCCTATCAGGTCAACGTCAATGCTATTTGCCCTGGGCTTGTGGACACAGAACGATTTGGGCATCTCGCCTCTGTGCTAATGCCCGAGAATCTTTCTCCTGATGAACAACTCTCGGAATACACACGCCGCTCTAAGGCAGCCGTACCCATCGGGCGACTCGCCGAGGGAGCAGATGTTGCCAAGATGGCAGCATTTCTCGCCTCAGACGAAGCCGCCTACCTATCAGGGGTTTCCATCACCGTCTCAGGCGGTACAGTAATGGACTAAGCACTAACGCAAGATGCGTTGATCGCTCAGGTCCTTTCCGCCAACGGTTTTGACGATAGAAGCGCCACGCCACTCCTTGACCTCCAATTCGTGGAAGGCGTTGACAATGTTGTACTGCGTCGGGAGGTCTTCCCAGCGCGCTTTGTGGAATTCGACGGTCCCTTCACCGCGCCACTGCTCCTGCACGACTCGGTTCGGCGTCCGTGATGGCGTTAGAACGGCATACGCAATATCAGCAGTGCCCCATACCCCCGTCCTCGGCATGTATTTGTAATGCAGTGTGCCCGTGAGCGGTTGGTCATCACTCGCCGGGGGCGGAGGGGACGCTGGTGGTATCGGGACCTGTTCTGTCGCTTGCACACGCATGTCCATGAACTTAAAACCGAGCCAACTGGCGGTGCAGTGCGTCTCACCGTTAAAAGTTATCGGATCTGGAAGCGCGCAATAGATTTTAGAGAAACCCAATTCCTCACGTCCTGTCAAAATCGGATCCGTCAGGTTTTCCCAGAGCACCGTCAACAGAGAACCCGTCGCCCTGTCCACTTCGCCTTCGTAAACCACTGGAAAACTAACGCCGAGCGTATTGTAACCCCGTCCTGCGAGCCATTCAATTTCCTTCATATAGCCCCCAGACACAGACACAACGGGGTCGCCGTTGAGTGAGAAGCCCGGTGGTAGAAAAGCCTCAAGTTGCTCGCTATTTGTCAGGAAACTCACCGAAACTGACGTTGATTTTGGGTTATCTTTACACTCGAATTTTCTCCCATCGGGTCCGTACCTCGGGCCCGTCCTCGGTCCAAAATGTGTCGGCATCCGATACATTGCGTTCGGATCTAATTTATATCCCATCTCATTCCCTCCGTGTTTTGGGTAGTATCTTTCTATTATATCAATATGGAGCGGAATGTCAAGCACGAATCACAGTTTTTGAAGCGTAAGGCTTGATTGACTTCAGCACAAAAATGTAATATAATACTTCCAGTACCCTACTGAAAGAATAATCTCATTCTGTAAGAGCAACCTCCTGGTTGCGATTCCACCAAATAGTAGATGCTGTTTCCAACCGCATCCATCTACTATATCTCGTCTGCTTCTCCTAATGCATAAACAATAAGCGATTCATCCAGATACATTCCTTTTCCTTGCAAGGTAATTAAAAGAGGCTTGATTTCGCCAATCAAGCCTTCTTTTTTTGCCTTCAGCAAAATGCCTACTGTGCCTATGAATGGTAATCCGATTTTTAAAACTTCCTGTCGAGCCTTCTTCTCATCAATAATAATGAGACGTGTCTCGTGTTCATTTGCGAGTGCTAATACAGCGGCTTCGCCAGAATCAAGTCTGTCGTAAACCGATGCTTTTTCGGAATCTGCCAAATCGACGGTTTTGATCCACGGTGCATTGTTGAGTGCCTCTTGACGAGATCTCTTTTCGGTTCCAAGAAACTCCTTTTCAACCTCTTGTGGAATCCACACTTCTGTATAGAGATCTCGCAATAGGGAAAGGCGATCCAAGTGCCAAAGGGCAACAAGTGGACTGTTATTACTGATGACTGGATTTTCGGGCATTCTCAAGCTCCGTTCGAAGATCTTCAGCTGTGCCAAAAGGAGAAAGCCCGTAATCCCCCATCAGATACATAAACTCTTCGCGCGACACGCCCGCGAGACGGGCAGCGAGACCACTACTTAACTCTTCGTTTTCGTAATACTTCATCGCTAACGCGATACGCGTTTCTTTATCAATTTCAAGGGACCCTTGCCGTGGAGTTAACAGTTCTACAATGTCTTCTGGTACCCTGACACCTATTTTCTCTTCAAAAGTAAGTATACTGTCGTATGTATTATGAAACGCGTCGGCGATATCCATACCTTGAAGCATGGCAGCAGTCAAATCCCGTTGTGCTTCCTCCCATTTTCCGATGTGTAACCATGCCTCACCACGTGTATAGTAGGATCCAGCAACCTTTGGCTTCAGGACTATTGCTTGGCTATAATCAGCAATCGCTTTTTGTATTTCACCTTTGTAGCGATAGGCGTTACCCCGATGACTATACGCCTCTGTATAGTCCGAGTTCAACTCTATCACCGTAGTAAAATCTTTGATTGCTTGGTTAAAATCGTGTTTTATAAGACAAGCACCGCCGCGATTGTAATAAGCATCAACATGGTCAGGTTTAAGTTTTATCGATTTGTTAAAGTCTTTAATGGCAAGGTCAGTTTTGCCTTTGATGCCGTAGGCAGCACCGCGATTATAATATGCTTCGGCGTAACCAGGCTTGTGTTTAATTGCTGTGTTATAGTCTTCAATTGCTCGGTCCAGATCACCCTTTAAGTTGTAAGCAAGCCCACGATTATTGTAAACTACAAAATAATCTGGATTTAACTCTATCGCCCTGTTATAGTCGTTGATTGCAAAATCATATTTTCCTTTGTTGTGGTACGCTACACCACGATTGACATAGGCACTGGAATAATTTGGATCCAGTTGTATTGCCGTGCTGTAATCCTCAATTGCTATGTCAATCTCATTTTTGGAGTGAACAAGTCCACGATTGTTATAGGCACTAGCACTGCGTGGATCCAGGGCAATTGCTTTTGTGAAATCTTCAATTGCCTTATCACATTCATCCTGACTACCGTAAGCAGCACCACGGTTATTATAGATAGTAGCACAGCGCGAATCATGCGGAGTTTCTGAAACCAGAGTCAGTTTAATCGCTTCGTTATAGTCTTCAATTGCTTTTTCATGTTCACCTTTAAGGTAATAAGTGATTCCACGATTGCAATAGGAGCCCGCATAGCACGGACCCTTCTCTATCGCTTTGTTGAATTCGTCAATAGCAAGATTGTACTCACCCTTTTGGGCGTGAGCAATGCCTCTGGTATTGAGGATTTCAACTATGTCCCTTTTGGCGGATAGCGTATTGTCGGCATAAGCAAAACTGGAGTTGTAATATACAAGAGTAGGTTCTTGACTCAGTTGTTGCACCACTTTTTACCTCCACAATGCGGGTTACTTGAGGGTAATGATAACATACTCAGAGAGTAGTGTCAAATGAAAAGCCGAAAATGAGATAATCCGAATGGTTTTCAAACCTCTTGAATTAAACACTCCGTTATGGTATCATGCGACAAATCTTGAACGGAGCCAGACGATGAAAATTAAAGACATACAGACAGTCCGAATCAACGTGCCACAACGCGACACCAAACGCACAGAACCCCGCCGTGAGGCGTGGAATGTCCACGCTGAAGTCGCCAACCCGATGTCGCGCTACCCGCAATACAAACGCCACCGTTCCAGTTGGATGCCGAAGACGTGGGATCAGGTCTACGTCAAAGTCACCGCCGAAGACGGCACTTGGGGCATAGGAGAAACCTCCTTCGGTACACCCGTCGCCGCAATCATTGATGAGCACTTCGCACCGATGTTGATCGGTGAAAACTGCTTCGCCGTTGAAAAGATTTGGGATATGATGTTCCGTATGTCCAAACCCTACGGTTCGCAAGGCTTAACCAGTTGTGCGATGAGCGGGGTTGACATCGCCTTGTGGGATCTGAACGGCAAAATTAAGAACCAACCCGTCTATGAACTGCTCGGTGGACCGCTACGTGAAAAGATGTTCGCTTACGCCACGGGCAACGATACCGATTGGCAGTTGGAACTCGGATTCAAAGCCGTGAAATTGGCGTGTCCCTACGGACCGGTGGACGGCGAATGGGGCTTGAAAGAGAACGAAAAACTGGTCGCGAAGACCAGAGAAACCGTCGGGGACGACGTTGAAATTATGCTCGATTGCTACATGGCTTTCGATGTCGATTATACCATCCGCTTAGCACACCGTCTCCGTCCGTATCGTCTCAAGTGGATTGAGGAGTTTCTCATTCCAGAAGATATTGACGGGTTAGTCAAAGTCAAAGAGGCTGTCGATTGGGTCAGCTTAGCCAGTGGCGAACACCATTACACCCGTTTCCCATTTCAGCAGATTATCGAAAAACGGTGCCTGGATATCCTGCAACCCGATACCTTTTGGGTAGGTGGGATAACCGAATGCGTCAAAATCTGCCATCTCGCAGATGCTGCCGGACTCACTGTAATTTTCCATGGCGGCGGACTCCGGCAATCCGGACTCCATCTTTCCGCCGCTATGCCGAACACGCCTTGGGTGGAATACTATCTCGGCACCCCACCCGGTGTTCCGTTAGAGGAAACGAAATTGTTTGAAGGTGAGTCGCTCCCAACGGATAGCTACATCTCTCCAAATGACGGTCCCGGACTCGGTTTGCACATTGAAGAGGCGTGGCTCACACCGAGGAATCCGCGATAATATGATTCGCTATATCATCTTTCTGATCCTATTCTGTATCGGTGGTAACGCGTCCGCCCAAACGCTCATTGATTCAATTATTGCGGTCATCAACGAAGATGCTATTACACGTAGCGAACTCGAAGATGAATTCCGTATCGCTGTACTTGTGGGCATACGCGCCGACACACCACCGACCGCTGCTGAGAAACGCGCCGTACTCAATACCATTATCAACCGCAAATTCGTCCTACAAGAAGCTGAACGCCGCGGTATCGTTGTAACCGAGCGTGAGACACAGGTCGCCGCAAAAATAGCAGAAATTTCCGACAAATATGCCTCGGACACAGCGTTCCAAAGCACTTTGCAGCAGTCCCAATTGGAAAAATCGGCAATAGACGCATGGATCTACGATCAGTTGATTTACCATGAATTCTTTCGCCGTATATTTTTCAATGCCGTCAACAGCGAAAAGGTCGCGCAATTAGCCAAGGCATATTACAATGCCAATAGCACCCAGTACCAAAAAACGTATGAAGAAGTCAGTGAGGAAATCACAGAGCGGATTCGGCAGGAACTGGCAAACGAACAGTTTGAAACGTGGTTAACCACACAGAAAGAAGAGGAAACTTGGCATATTTTGGATGATGAACTTGCTCAAGAGAAAAACGAGGCGAAGTAAACGGATGTGGTATAATTACCCCCGAAAACGTGTTAAAGACAGACAAACTACGGTGAGATGTGAACATTTCATCATCGTTACGCTTCTCCTTCTGTTCGCTGCGTCGGCGGTTGGAAACGATATAGCAGGCGCTCCCAAAGCGTTCCAGAAGCAGTTGCAAGATGCCCAGCATGCGTTTCAAGCCAAGAAGTGGCACGAGGCACTCCGTTTATACCGAGCCCTCGCTAAAAAGGCACCCGAATCCCCGATTGTTTACATCGGTGAGGGAGATGCCGCCGCAAAACTGAAGGACTATCCCACCGCTATTACCGCTTTTCAACATGCCTTGCAACACCTCTCAACACACCCTCAAGGCGACATTACAATATCTCGCCTACAGCTTACGGTGCAAGGTAAACTCGCTGCTGCATATCATCGCAATAAACAACTCGACGAAGCCGATATATGGTTCCAAAAAGCCGTTAAAGGCGCAGGCGAAGATGCCCCAGTAGCATGGTATCTCGCTTTAGGGCAGATTGAAACTGAGCGTGGTAACTTAGAGCAGGCACGCAGATATTATATCGTTGCCGTGCAGCTACATCCAGAGACAACCGCTGCCTACAATAATCTTGGGCACATCCTTCTCAAACTCAACCGTATCGACGAAGCAGATGCCGTATTTCGGGAAGCACTCACCCAAGACGGGACCCTTGCGAGTGCTGCCTTCGGGCGCGGTGAAGTCGGCGCAAGACGCGGCCAATTTGCTGTCGCCCAACGCTTCTATGAACGTGCCATCCGACATGCCCCAGACGAACCTATCTTTCACAAATCACTCGCAGATGTTCTCCATCATATGGGAAACAACAGAGAAGCCGAAATCGCCGAAGCGCGGCATCGCCGAACGCTGGCAGAACGCTACCGTCGCCAAGCCCATTGGTTCATTGAGAATAAACAACCACAGCGCGCCTTAATACCTCTCCAAAAAGCCATTGAAGCGGATAAAACCTTCATTGCCGCATTGAAAGACTACGCCTACGTTCAGATGCAACTCGGCGAATTCGCAGATGCAAAGCAATCGTATCAGCGTGTACTCACGATAGAACCCGCTTCACGTCAGGCACTTCTGCACCTCGGCATGATAGATGCCAAACTCGGAAACCAAGCGGCAGCGGTTTCACACTATCTCGCGCTGATCCAACACGAACCGGATTTTATGGACACCTACGTGCAACTCGCAAACTTGCATGAGAAATCCGGGGATTTACCAGCCGCCGCAAACGCGCTCACGATGGGGATACACCACGAACCGACATGGGCACCAGGATATTTGTGGCGTGGAAAGATTTACCAAAAGCAGAATGAATCCAGCATGGCAGAAACCGATTTCCGTCGCGCCATTCACCTCGCCCCGGATGTCCCGTTCCCGAAAGAAGCATTAGCGTCCCTACTTGCAGAAGAAAACAGGCAACTCCCTGAAGCCCTCACTCTCGCCGAGATTGCCGTTAAAAGCGAAGATCGACCGACACACCGTGCCACGCTTGCCTTCGTCTATTACCGTCTCAACCGCATTCCCGAGGCACGCCGTGAAATTGCAGCTGCGCTCACTCAAGCGCCTAAACACCCCTATATTCTAAGAATTCGCTCAGAAATTCTAAAAACCGATCCATAGGGTCAACTTCCGAATAATGACTTCCACGTTTTTTGTTGAAAATTAAAGTGGAAAATAGTATAATTTACTCAAATTGTATGGTACATGGATATGGAGAGTCCCGTTTTAACCTGAACAGGCTTTATTAGCCACACCATGAGATTCGCGATTCTTCCATAATTGTCTACTTTAGTATATAGAGTGAGTCTATCTATTTTTTATTACATTTGCCAAAGCAGATCTCACATCTCCGACCCGAAGGTTCGGGGTTTTAAACCTAAAGGAAATTTGATAAGGAGCCCTAACAATGTTAAAATTTCAGATGTTTTTAATTGCAGTTTTGATCGCCTGTTTCGCCTTTGTATCCTGTGAAAGAGCGCAGCAGGTCTTGACACCGGCTACGGATAGTATGATGTCAGGTAGCGATTCGGAAAAGATGGACACCTCCATGGGCGAAACCGACATGGATAAAGACATGGACGGCGAAACCGACATGGATAAAGACATGGATGGTGAAACCGACATGGATAAAGACATGGACGACGAAACCGACATGGATAAAGACACGGATAAAGACATGGACGGCGAAACCGACATGGATAAAGACACGGACGGCGAAACCGACATGGATAAAGACACGGACGGCGATGCCACGAAAGGTGATGATGACGCGGGTAGCACAGCTATTGAAAATACTGGTGCCGAATAGTCCGATATCATAATCCCTATAAAAACGGAATTGATCACTCTACTCTATTTTGGAGGGGTCAGTTCCGTTTTTTCTTCGGTGTCGTTCGCACTGACATCTTTCTCCCCTATTCCTCCATCCACTCCAAACTATAGAGAAGAGCATCTCCACAGTTTTTTCTTGAAAATTAAGTCGCAATGCTATATCATTTAAAGTGAGGTTGTGTAACATATAAACGCGAAGAGGACCACAATAATGTGGATGGGCTTTGTCGCTTAAAGCTTGTAACTCTTTGATGTCTTTTCACTTTCAAATATAAAATAAGGAACATTAACAATGTTAAAACTCCAGGCCGCTTTAATTGCTGTTTTAATCGCTTCTGTCGCCTTCGTATCCTGCGACAGAGCACAGCAAATGTTGGATCCTGTCGTCGTCGAGGATATGAGGACAGAGATGAAGAAAATACTGGACGCAGGAACGTATACGTCGTGGGCGCATGTCGCACTTCCCGCGCCTACTGTCTCCGTCGCTGAGGCTACAACCGCCGCTGAGACTGGGGCGGCTCACAACCCAGGCAGCGATGTTTTTACCTCACGCACTGTCTACATCAACGAAATGGGTGCCATGGCGAACAAGGCAGGAACAGCATATCCCGCTGGCACCATAATTTTCAAGGCAATCATGGATGAGACCGAAACGTTTGTCGATAAAGTCGCCATGATGATGAAAAGTGATGACGAGATGTATACCGGTCACGCGGGTTGGAGATATGAAAAATATGCTCGGCCCAGTGAAGATGGCGAGTATATGCAGGTCAGAGGGTCCAACCTTGAAGATGCAGGTAACGGCTGTCACGGTTGCCACGCAAAAGCCACGAATGACAGTGTCTTCGTTTCACTCCCCATGGATAAAACGCCAGAGACGTCCGACGCTGATGCTGGTGATACCGGCGATGACGATGACGCTGATACTGGCGACGATACCGGCGATGACGATGCCGATGATACCGGCGACGATACCGACGCTGATGCTGGTGATAGCGATCCCCAGTAGTCGGTCTCACAACACCTACGAGAAGGGGATTGGTAACAACTTTCTATTGTTACCAGTCCCTTTTTTTATTACACCTCAACTGATAAATGCTCCGCTTTGCGCTGGCAGTGAAATGCTTAGGGAATCCTCTGAGACTGTCACTCGATTTCCATTGAGCAGGTCCTTCGCAGAAATTTGAAACGACGAAACCGGAACATCGATTGTCTGAGAACGCCGACTCCTATTCAATGCGATGAGGATAGAATTCGCTTTTGAAGTGCGGAGATACGCGTAAGTCCCCTTTTGAACGTTCAAATGAACAACTTGTCGCGTACCAGAAGTAAGTCCCGAAAACTGATTCCGTAAGGTTCCCAAGCGTCGGAAATAGTCCAACAAGTCTTCGTCCGCTTTATCCCCCCACGGCATCGGTAATCGCGCTTCCTCGAAACGCCCAAGCGGATTTCTTTGTGAAACGCCAACCTCAGTTCCATTGTAAATCACAGGCGGCGCGGAGAGTGTGAACAGCACCAATGCCGCCAATTTGACTTTCGCCTTATCCGCTTTCGCTAAATAGAGAATGCGCGTCATATCGTGGTTATCCAGAAACGCTGGCAGTGAAAAGTTATCTGGAAAGTATGTCTCATGCGCTGCCAAAAACGCTTCAAATTCCAAGAGTGTCGAAGTTTCAAGGACAAAGGTTCTCCGGAGTGCATCCGCAAGCAGGAAATCGAGGCACCCATCAAAATGTGGGATATAGGACGCGATCACTTCCGAATGACTCACGACCTCCCCAAACAGAAAAGCGTCAGGCTTCACGGCTTTGCAGGCTCGGCGAAAATCTGCCCAGAACGTCCGTGGCGGACCTGGCGCATAGTCGAGCCGATACCCATCAACACCTTTCTGAAGCCAATGCTGTGCACACCGCAATAAATAATCGCTCACCGGTGTGTGTTTTAAGTTCAACTGTGGCATTCCCTTCACAGTGAAGAAACTTGCGTATTCGTCGGGCCAGCGCTGCCATGTGTACCACGCTCGATACTCACTATCCGGGTCCCGCTGCGCTTCTTGAAACGTCGGATGGTGGTTCGACCAGTGGTTGGCAACAAAATCGAGGATAATCCGTATGCCACGCCGATGCGCTTTTTCGATGAATTCTACCAGTTCCGCATTTGTGCCGAACCGAGGCTCAACGGTGTAATAATCTGTCGCATCGTAGCCGTGGTGAGAGGGGCTTGCAAAGACGGGGGAAAGCCAGATTGCAGTGCATCCAAGCGATTGAATGTAGTCAAGCTTCTGAATTGCGCCACGGAGCGTTCCACCGAAAAACCCAGAGAGGTTTGTCGGTTTCTTCCACGGCACACCATCTCCCGGATAGAATCGATCAAGAAAAATGTGATAGATAACCGCATCGCGGACCCATTTCGGCACGTCGCAATCGTCAACACAAATAGCGAATTCCGTTGCTTCGGATAACACCCGCGCTTGGTTATCCGCAAAGATCCATCCATCTGATCCCACGACGCGTCCACCAATCCTATAGCGGACGACTCTCCCATCCGGTTGTGGTGGAATTTGCCCATGCCAGTGGTGTAGATATCGCCACTCAAGTGCGTTCCATACCGACCCACTCGACGTGAGTTCAAACGTGGATGCCTCACCATCTACGTCCACCCAACAGCGAACCGAATCGTAGGCGACACCACCAGACGTTGTCACGTAAATGTCAATCGGTTGATTCGGCTGCGGTCGCCATCGGTTCGTAAGCGGTGGATTTAATCGGTGAAGGTGCTTGATACCCGCTAAATTGCTACGGTATTCGGCAATACGGTTCTCGGAATCTCTTTGCGGACCAAACATAATCTCCTCTCCTGAGAAACAAAAAAGCCGTGTAGCAGGTACACGGCTTTTCGATCTTAATTACAAATTTACTTACTTATCGCCCCAGGCGCGCCCACGTGGAATCAATAACAGCTGTCCCACACTCAGTTTGCTCCGATCGAAGATGTAATCGTCCTGGTTCGCGGCGACTAACCGTTCCCACATCTCCGCATTATCGAAAATCTCAGGACGCGCAGCGATGCGTTTGAGTGCCGCCTCGCCGTTTTCTTCCTGAATATCCCCTTCCTGCACATGGTATTTGTAAAGCACTTCAGGACTGGTGATGCTGAAACTGAAACTGTGTGAACTTTCGAGGGCATTGCCTGCCATATCCGTAGCACCGGAGACGGTGACAGTATACATACGTCCTGCGCGCATCGGCATATCGGATGTAAACGTCACGGAATCACCACTCCCGCTCACTGTACCCGACAGCATTGCGTTCATCGGTTCACTCATTGAATCTTCCGTTTTCGTAACTGCTACATCCACAGAAACACTGTTGCTATCAATCGGTTCGCTGAAGGAAACCGACACGCTATCCATCACATTCAGCGAATCCTCGTACTCAGAGAAAACCGTGCCATCTGCAGGTTCATTCAGTGTCACTGTCGGCGGAGTCGCGTCAGTGTAGGTAAATTTCTGTGAAAGTGTGACCGGTACTTCAGGTTTTCCTTTATTCGTAACGACGATGGACACAGATTCTCCTGCCATGCCACCGGGCGTCACTGCCGTGATTTGTGTTTCACTTGGGACGGTTACACTTTGCGCATTTTTCCCACCGAACGTCACGGTTACACCGTTTTTCATATCAAATTTTTCGCCAGTAATCTGGACAGTCGTCCCGCCGGTTTCGGGTCCCTGTGTCGGATTCATCCCGCTCGGTATCGGTTCTGGATTACAGCCAGCACATCCTGCCATCCAGGCGCAGACAATCGCCAAGACAGCCAGTACGGCTATATGTCTGGGGTTTCTCATTAATTCGGTCTCCTTGTGGTCAGAAAGGTCTCATTCGGGCTCGCGCCAAATTTTACTATTGAAAGTGGCACATCTTGCACGCCAAACTTTACTATTAAGAGAAGGATTTCGTGATTAGAGGGACACCTCTAAATTACACCTTAAGCTATTATACACGTAAATCGAAACGGTTGTCAACACTTTTTTCCGCAAACGACAAGCGAAAACCTGCGCTACCCATATTCTAACCGCGCCAAGTCGTCCGCTTGAGTGGATCGCTGACATTAACAGTTAACGCTGGACCGAAACCTTCTACGGATAACTTTACTGTGTCTCCGTCTCCAATTGCGGTGAGTGCCTCATGGTGTGTCCCTGTTGACACAACATCTCCCGGTTCCAACGTTACCACACTGGTCACCTCTGCGAGCAATTCGGGGATAAAGCGTGCCATGGAATTTGTAGAGAAATCGTGCTGGAGACCGTCGTTAATCCAGAGTTGCACGCCGAGGGCATTCCCATCACCCACTTCGTCAGCCGTAACGATCGCTGGACCCATCGGTGCAAACGTATGCCAACTTTTTCCTAAGAAGAAACCACCGGGCAACCCTCGCGCAGAAACATCAATAAATTGCGTGTAACCAAACACACAGTCTAACGCGTTATCTTCCGATAGATGCTTCGCCGTTTTACCGATCACAATCGCTAATTCCGGTTCAAAGTGGAACACGGTTACATCAGCTTCTGGAAGTTCCACTGTCCCCTTCGTGGCAATAATGCCGGTCGGCGACTTCAGAAAGGCATTGAAATCCCCGCGCGACGGACTATCCGGTTCAATGTAATTGCCCGCCAAGCAGACGAGTTGTCCCGGGCGCGGGACGGGTGCTTTAAGGCTGATGCCGTCCAAAGCAGTGGCAGCACCGTTTTCAACTGCGTCCTCTATGGTCGGACGTAGATTATCAAAATCCTCAATTACCGTTCGTATGAGTTCTTGCGGTGTATGGTAGGAAACACCGCTGAGTGCCCCGCTGATGTCAACAATCCCGTCTGCTGTTATTACACCGAGCTGGTAATCATTAAAAAAGGCAAGTTTCATTTTTTCTCCTCAAGACATTTCGCAAGCGGATGACTCCGCTCCTCTAACGGCAGTTGCACCTTTGTTCCACTGAAATGGGAGACGTAGGTTGCGCTGACGCATTCAAGAGATGTAAGCGCGTTGCGTCCACCGAGTTCTGGTTGGTTTTCGTTAAGAATTGCGTCCCGTATATTTTTCGCGCTCCAGATGGTGTGGCGCGACTGCCACGGTCTTCCAGAGATAAGAAACGCTGATGCGTCAAGCGCTATCTGCTCCCATGCGGGTGTATGCGCTGCAAAAGAGACATCAAAGGGACAGTACCACATTTCATCTATACCGGTGTCTGGGTGCGGTTTTACCATCAATTGCCCCTCTGAACCGAGCAGGTGGGGTCCCATCATCCACCCGTGTCTCGGTTCGCGGCAATAGAGTTCCATGATGCCGTAGGCACTGTTTCCACCGCCGATATGTACGAGCATCGTGTCTCCCGCGACGATGCCATTGTCGCGGCGGTCGGTTTTGCACAACTCACTGCTGTGCATAATGTCCGCTTCCGTCACATCATGTCCCTGATATGTGATATGCGCCTGAATCCAAGAGATGCCATCTAAGAAGAAATCCATCTCGTCAAAATAGTGCACCCCCATCTCCATCAACTCGAACCCCGCTTCACGTCCTTTGCCGACTTCACGAATCGAACGGAGTTCACCGATTTTTCCGGCATCAATTAAGGATTTCGCGTGCCGAAAAAGCGGCGTAAATCGGAATTGGTGGCTGACCGCCAAGTGTACACCCGCCTCACGACATGCTGTAACCATTTGATCCGCCATTTCTAAATCGACGGACAACGGTTTTTCACATAAAACGTGGATGCCCTCTTTTGCGGCGGCAATCGCAATCGGCGCGTGTAACGGCGCGTGTGTACACACACTTACGATATCGAGTCCCTCGCGTGCGAACATCTCTTCGTAATCAGTATATCGATTTGAAACACCGTATTCGTCGGCACGGCTGTTGAGCGCATCTCGGTTTATATCACACATCGCGACGAGATCAATGCCTTCCAAGTTGGCGTGCGCGCCCGCGTGACTCCGGCTAATCCCGCCACAACCGACAATCCCTGCCCGTAATGTCATGAGCCATCTCCTGAATCCAGTTTAGATTGGTGATTTAGGGTATATATAGTTTTCGGATCTCGCGCTAAGATGTATTATACGCTGATGCCAAAAGAGTGCAAGTCAAAAATATCTTTTTAATTTTTCTTGCGGTTCGGTTAGACAGATCTGTGTCTGAGTGTACCTTTACGTATATCCGCTTTCTATTTCGTTCCAAGCTACGCGCCTGGGGCTAATTTTAAGAACCGCTCATCTCCAGTAACGCTCGCCACTGTGCTTCGTCCACGAGTACCCCCTTTTCAAGGCTCTCCTGTCGCGTCCGTAACATGCCTTCCCCAGGATACCTCACACGCTCGTTTTTATTTAAGGGTTCCGACGCGCGGAAGTCGTCAATAATCGCTGCGACCGTTTCATTCAACATCGCCTGTCCCATCATTCCTGTGGCGTTAATAGCGATATACACCTGAGAGACAGCGTATTCCGAACCCTGCTTTCCTATTTCGTGTGTCGCTTGACCACCCGAAATAACGGATGCCATTGTGTCAAGCACCAGTGCCAAGCCTGACCCTTTCCAGTAACCGATGGGAAGTGCTCTCGCGGAATCAAGAATCTCTCCCGGTTCGATCGTCAACGCTCCTTTAGTGTCGTATCCACCCGGTAACGGTAATTGTTTCCCTTGTAGTTGCAGCACCTCCAATTTCCCGTTTGAATACTGACTCATCGCCATATCCAGCAGAATGTGTCCGCCTGCCCTCGGAATGCCAATCGCCATCGGATTGTTCCCTATCTTTTTTTCCGCTGAACCCCACGGCGGCATGAGTCGGGTTGTATTCGTCCAACATATCCCGATATATCCAGCTTCCGCGGCTTGGAGGGCATAGGCACCGCCACGCATCCAGTGATTGGTATTTGAAAGTCCAACACACCCTATGCCATGGGTATCGGCGAGTTCTGTTGCCCGTTGCATACAGAAGTGAGCGTTGACGAGTCCCACCCCCATCTTGCCATCCCATCGTTCTAAGGCACCGAAACCTTCAACTTTTTCTGGCTGTGCACGGAAATTGATCTGTTTGTTCTCCAGCCCAGCCACGAATCCGGGGAAGCGATTGAGTCCGTGTGAGTACACGCCATCACGCTGATTCTCCGCGAACAATCTCGCACACAGCATCCCTCGCTCGCCGTCAAACCCAATTGCTGCGAGTACACGATAAAATTCATCACATAAAGTTTGGAAAGGTACACGTTCCATACAATTTCGTCCTCATTGATTTATTGAACACCATTATGCCTGAGGTCTAAGAAAAAAGCAAGTCTGAACTATGATTATTATGATTGAGTGATTGACTATGACTATCGGAGGTTTTATCATCACGATGATCACATAAATCAAAAAAAATCCTGATCAGATTTGATCTTGCCTGAAAGCGTTTTACAATGTATCATAGATACCCACAGTCGCGATTTTTAAAGCATCCCATATCTTCTCTCAACGTCCTACAAAAAGGAGAAAGAAGTGGTATCCTCAAATAGTTTGTTCACAGCTTTCAACTGTATACTTACTGGATGGCTTCTACTTGCTTTTGGAAACGCTTTGGCAGATCCCGAGGAAGAACCGCTGAAGATGAAACCGATCGAGGTGATCGGCGTGACACCGCTCCACGGTGTAGGGCTTCCGAAAAATAAGGTGCCTGCCAATATCCAAACGGCGACTCACACCGAAATTGATGCCGCTCAGAGCTTAAACCTCACCGAGTTCATTAACCTTAATCTCGGTAGCGTTCATGTCAACGAGGCGCAAAACAATCCTTTCCAACCCGATATTCGCTTTCGAGGGTTCACGGCTTCCCCGTTACTCGGACTGCCTCAGGGATTAGCCACCTATCAGGACGGCATCCGTATTAACGAACTGTTTGGGGACACAGTGAACTGGGATGTCATTCCGCAATCCGCAATTGCCAGCATCAACCTGATGCCCGGCTCGAATCCGCTTTTCGGCTTGAATACGCTCGGGGGTGCCCTCTCACTGAAGACCAAGACAGGCTTTACACACCCCGGTCACGACCTAAAACTCTACGGTGGTTCCTTCGTCCGCAGAGCGATTGCGTTTTCCAGCGGAGGGCACAATCAGAGATTGAGTTATTTCCTCAGCGGCACTCTCTTTACGGAAGACGGTTGGCGCGATTTTTCGCCTTCCGATGTCAGGCAGCTGTTTGGCAACGTCGGTTGGGAACAAGACGCTACCACATTGAACCTAAGCCTGACTTTGGCAGATAATGAACTCTTGGGCAACGGCGCGCTACCGATTCAACTCCTTGAGACAGAACGGAGCGCAGTGTTCACACACCCCGACAGGACCGAGAACAACATGCTCCTTGCCAACTTGCGCAGCAGCCATGCTTTATCTGATAACGCGATGTTGGCGAGTACAGTCTACTATCGACGCAACAATATTGAAACATTCAATGGAGACGATACCGACTTCGAACCGTGTGAAGATCCTGAAAACGCAGGTTTCCTCTGCGTTGAGGAAGGCTCAGAAGAGAAACGGGTGAGGGACCAGTTTGGAAATGATGTCCGTCTCACTGAGAATAGTTATGACAACGATGAGGAAGCGAACGAAACCGATGACGACGATGAAGGAGAATTTAACGCCACAAATAATACGAGCCAAACACGCCAAGGCGGCTACGGGGCAACTCTACAGGCAACCTTCACCAATCCCCTCATCAACCGTGAAAATCAGTTGATCGTCGGGGCAAGTTTAGACCGTGGTGGCGCGTTGTTTAACGCTGAGACGGAACTGGCGGGTCTAACACCCGATCGCGGCACAATCGGCAGCGGCATTTTTGATGGAGAATCCTTCGTGGATGTTGAGGCTGCGGTTCAGAATATAGGCATCTATGCGACAAACACCTTTGCCATCACGCCGCAGTTGGGCCTCACGTTGTCAGGACGCTACAACAGAACTGAGATTGCATTACGCGACCAAATTGGTGTAGAACTCAATGGGGATCATACCTTTAACCGGTTTAACCCGGCAGCAGGCTTGACCTATCAGGTCTACACGGGACTTTCACTCTATGGCAATTATAGTGAGTCTTCACGGGTACCAACGCCTGTGGAATTGACGTGCGCCGATCCTGAAGCACCCTGCAAATTACCGAATGCATTCGTCGCCGATCCGCCATTGGATCAAGTCGTAACAAAGACCTTCGAGATGGGATTGCGGGGTGAGTTAAGTGACATCAGCTGGAATGCTGACCTCTTTCAAGGAACGAGTTTTGACGACCTCATCTTCGTTAGCAGTGGTGCACTCACCAATGAAGGCTACTTTCAGAACGTCGCTCAGACGCTCCGCCAAGGCGTTGAACTCAGCATCGGTGGAACGCTCTTTAACCGACTGCACGGGCTGCTCAATTATACCTTCATTTCAGCGACTTTCGAGACCGATCTAACAGTTAGCAGTCCAAACCATCCAGAAGCGAAGGGGGGAGAGATTGACGTGGAGGAAGGCGACCGCATTCCCGGTGTCCCACACCATACTCTCAAAGCAGACTTCACGTATGTCGTAACCGACGCCCTGTCCTTGGGAACGAATATCCTCATCAATTCCAGCCAAGTCTTCCGAGGAGACGAGGGTAATTTGATTGACCAGATCCCAGGCTACAGTATCGTTAACTTACGCGCCAGATATACAGTATGGACGCATTTCTCTATCTTTGCTAAGGTAAACAACCTTTTCAATGAAACGTATGAAACCTTTGGACTGTTTGGGGAAGCGGACGAAGTGTTAGGAGATGATTTCGAGGACTCACGTTTCCTTTCTCCGGGCGCCCCCCGTGCCGCATGGATCGGACTCGAAGCAAACTTTTAAACTTCGGGCACCTCGCGCCTGATCCTTACCACATCTCAAGCCATTTTGTAACAGGGGTTACAGGTTGCGTCTCGCTACGGATAACCCACTTGAAATCGGGATCCTGCCAATAAATTGTGCCCGGATGATCCCCATCACGAAGATAACGGATGTCAATCGCCCAGCGGATGATCTCATTGGTGGTATGCGGTAAGGAGCGGTGGAGCGTCAGATTGTGGAAGACTAAGGCGTCCCCTAATTCCATCGGACACGTCACGACCCGAGAATCCTCAATAAGTTCGTCTATCACCTCAAGAAACTTCCCCTCCCGTTCCTCCGTGTGATGATTCACCACGCCCAACCGATGTGAGCCTGCAACCACTTGTAAACAGCCGTTGGTCTCATCTACCGGCACCAGCGGTATCCAGGCAGTCGGGATGAGCGAAGTTTCACTCACCGTACCGAAATAACCGCTGTCCTGATGCCACGGGACAACAGTCAATTGCTGACCCGGCAGTTTCGGACGCGCATTGAAAACGGGGTGTCCGATGACATCTGTGCCCGTGAGTTGACCGATCACATCCACGAGGCGCGGGGCATGGTGCAGCTCGAAGACCTCAGGTGTCGCAACTTGGTTGCGCCAAGAACGACCAAATCGGTTGGCATGTTCACCCGCGACTTGTGCGAATCGCGTCTCAAACGGGAGTTCCACCCCTTCATCTTCGATAATCCCATCCACTTTCAACTCGCGAATGATGCCGTCTACCACGCGAGCGAAACTCTCACACACGCCATTGATGGCAGACTCCGGGACAACGCCTTTTAAGAGCAAATATCCATCGTTTGCCCACTGATCCATCTGTTCAGGTGATAACGGAGTCGCTTGTTTCTGATCTGTTTTCATTTTCTACTCGATTCCAAAGTTTAAACAATTTTGAGAATTAAGATGACATAGAGAAAAAAAAGATTGTGGGAATCATAACATACCTGACGAAAAAAGTCAAAAAAACGGAACGAGAGTAGGTTGGCTGAACATTTGAAACCCAACAAGTAACTGACAACTGACAACCGATCGCCGATAACGAAAAAATTGACATTTCGATCCGAAAATGCTATCCTACACATCAAAGGAGGACGCAGAATGGCAACTTTAACACAGACCGAGAACCAAATCAGACCGCTGTATATTGACGGATACACACACCAACTCAGTTATGTTCCCGGCGAAGAAATCGCGTTCCACATCTCAACGAGTGCAGAAAATTATTCGCTTGAGATCGCTCGTATCGGGGCGACGCGCGAGGTCGTCTGGCGTCAAGCAGAACTCCCCGGTGAAGCACAACCCATCCCCGCAGATGCGTCATCGCAGGGATGCGGATGGTCTCCCATCTTTACGCTCGAAGTCCCCGAAACGTGGCAGAGCGGCTATTATGAAGGCACACTCCGTGCAACCGATGGTGGGGGTGGCCACGTTTATAGGAATCAGCGCACGGCTGAAAGCACGCTCTTCTTTATTGTCCGTCCTGCGAAACCGGGAGCAAATACACCTATCCTGCTCCAACTCTCTACGAACACCTATAACGCATACAACAACTGGGGAGGCTTCAGCCTCTACGGGTATCACGGAGCAAGCAAGATACAGGGAAACCGCGTCTCGTTCGATCGACCTACGCGCGGTATCTGCAGTAACTGGGAATTGCCTTTTATCGTCTGGGCAGAGCAGAACGGATATACACTCGACTACGCCGCGAACTCCGACTTGGAATTCCACCCTGAAATATTAGAACATTACAAACTCGTCTTGAGTGTTGGGCACGATGAATACTGGTCTGCCCCGATGCGCGATAACCTTGAGGCATTCATCGCCAACGGCGGAAATGCCGCCTTCTTCAGCGGGAATTCCGTCTGCTGGCAGGTCCGCTCCGAAGATGACGGCAGAGCCCTCGTCTGCTGGAAGCAAACCTATAACCAAGATCCAGTTTTCAAGACTGATGATTACAGTACCCTCAGCACACTCTGGAGCCACTATCTCGTAGATCGTCCTGAGAACCAGTTGACCGGCGTAGGCTTCCTTCAAGGCGGTTATCACCTGAGTCACGGTCAATTTATGGACGGTCCAGGGGAATACACCGTCCATCGTCCAGAACACTGGATATTTGAAGGCACAAACCTCTCGCGAGATGATACCTTCGGCGGCGAAAACACCATTGTCGGTTACGAATGCGACGGATGCGAGTGGACCCTCGTAGACGGTTTGCCGGTCCCGACCTATCAAGACGGCACACCTGAGGGCTTCACGATCCTCGCGACGGCTCCCGTCCGCTGGCATCCCGACGACTGCGAATGGTATGAACGCTGGGAAAGAGGGAGAACCGGTGCCGCAACGATGGGCATCTATACGAAAGACGGGACCGTTTTCACTGCCGCTACAACCGACTGGTCACACGGCTTGGCGGGTGGCGACGCGGTGGTTGAACGCATTACGCACAACGTCCTGCGGCGGCTCACAGGATAAGTACGCGTTATCAAAACCTCCGAGTCTAAAACCCCCTGCTTCAGCTGGGGGATACAGACTCGCTTTTGTGGACAGGGCCACGGGGTTATCTGTGAAAATTAATGTGCTTTTGCAGGCAAATCGTGGTATAATGAAAGTATCGTATGAGGACCGGCATTATCAGCGTTACGGACTTGGGAGCGTGTCGGTTCCACCCACTGAGAAGGGGTAAAAGATGCGATATGCGAGAATCCAGCAATGCCGAAGTTTCACCGCACCGATATCCTGAAAATAGAACCTCAACCGATATATGCTGAGATCAATGAGGCGTCGGGGTCTGTATGGAACGAGTGTCTCTCTCAAATGTCAATGTATCAGTGGCACCGTGGGTATCCTCACGCGTGGGACTTTTTCTACTTTGGTCCGGAGTGTGAAGGCTGGATTGATAAAAGGCTTACCAAATCCCAACCTTTGCATTCACAAAGTATTCAAGCTGTTCGTGAACGTTACTTTAAATCTTGGGAGTCCTATCGTATTCTGAAAAAGGGTAACCCAACTGCGAGACCTCCACGGAAGCCGAAACGCTTTTTGACGACCCGTTGGAAAAAATCAGCGATTCGCTTTCAAGACGGCTGCGTCTCTCTGTCAATGGGACTGGGTAGAGATCGCCTCTGTATCCCTTTGCCTTCCAACTTCAATATGTCCAAAACGGAGCAGATTGCGACGATTGATTTGGTCTACACCTTCGGTCAATGGGAACTCCATTTCTCCTATAGATACGAGTTGGAAAAGACCGAAACAGGTAAAGGGGTTGTCGGCGTTGATATTGGTGAAATACACCCGATTGTGAGTCATGACGGAACAGACACACGGATTTTCAATGGACGGTATATCCGCTCGCTCTATCGCCATAGAAACAAAGTGATTGCCGAGTTCAGTCAAGCCATCAGCCGGTGTAAACGCCATTCGAAACGCTGGTGGAAACTCACGCGTCGGAAGTGGAAACGTATCAAAAAGATTGACAATCAGCTTAAAGATGCGTTGCATCAACATACCTGTAAGTTTCTAAAGTATTGCAACCTCAAAGGCATCGGCACGATTGTGCTTGGCGACCTCACCGGTATCCGTCATCGCATTCACTACGGAAAACGTGCCAACCAGAAACTTCACCAGTGGGCTTTTGGTAAAATCACAGCGTTGCTAACCTACAAAGCGAAGGTGTTTGGTATCAAGGTTGTGCAGATTGACGAGGCCTACACCTCACAAACTTGCCCAAGCTGTGGCAATCGGAAGAAACCTACAAATCGGACCTATACCTGCCCCTGCGGGTTCAAATACCATCGCGACGGTGTAGGTGCTATCAATATCAGAGCAAAGTATCTGGGACACTTTGGTGTCCCCGTAGTGGCGGACATGGACCTGCGAACCATGAAGATGACACCGCCCTTGGGCTTTCGACTGAAAGTCCCTGTTGCCTCGTCTTAGACGCGAGGAATGTTCCTACAAGGAACAAAAGAACCCCTGGTTTCCTTTAGGCTTGGGAGTATGTCAGATCTCTTTACGCTGAAATGAGACGTGTGCTGCTGCAAATAACACCATGAAAAAGAGCAATAGCAGCATCACGTTCAGAATCGCGCCCTTGAAGGCATCCTCTAAACGCACCCGGTCCTGAAATTTAGGCATACTTTCAAAGGGAACGGGCTTATCAGACATGCCTTCTCTAACAAAAGGGATGTGTAGACTGTCTGGATCCGCGCGATCGGCAGAGATGAGGAAATCATTGAATTCATCGGCATAACGCTCGGCGTTCTTCAAGAAATCCAAATGTCTTTGGAATCCTGTTCCAGCAAGGGATTCGATGGCATGTTGTGTGACCGCAGTGGGTGAGATCCGATTCACTTCCCTGGCAATCCGAATTTGATTGATTTGGGCACGCAAGAACATTTTATTTAAGCGTTTTCCCTCTTGAAGTTCTTCATTGAGAAATTCCGCCCACAGCAGTGTTGCTGGTGTTGGTGGATGTTGGCGGGTTGGGGCTTCTTCCTCTAATCCGCGTGCCTTGTAGCGTTCATAGAGTCCACTACGCGTGAAATGTATAGGGCTCGGTCCCTTCCGGATTGATGGCAAGTTCAGCCCGCTCATAATTGTTCCAAGCATTGACGGTACGAGGATAACCCAAATTACCCATATGAGCAGCAGAATGACGAGGCTTGTTGAAGGGGTGTTAAGAAGTGTTGAGATGAAAAGTCCTAAGGCGATAAAGACAGAGATATATATCAAACCTACGACGAAAATACCACCGATTCTGTACCATTCTTGGGTGTCTAATTGCAGGTTTCCAGAGAGATAGAGCAGTAGGAGATTCATCAATACCCCGCTCATGAAAACAGCACCGAGGCTAAACAGATTGCTTAGGAATTTCCCAGTGAGCAGCGTTTGACGCGCAACGGAATTTGACAAGGTCAACCGGAGAGTTCCTTGTGCCATTTCACCAGCAACCGCGTCGAAGGTAAAAATTAGTGCAAGGAAGCTGAGAATGTTTGCAATGATAAGCGTCCAGTCGATCCTTAAGAAGATTGGAAAGATGTCGGCTGCCCGGATTGGCGGAAAACTGGTATACTTCAATCTCCAGATACCCGAAAAAGGATAGTTTTTCCCATCTATAACGGGACTCATACCATAGCCCGCACTCCATCCCAATACAGACGCTGGTAGATTATTTTCACTACCGTGTGCACAGAAAGAGAGTGCGGAGGGTGTCTTGTAAAGCACGCCCGGCCCGCGGATGACGAGGTTGTAGAACTGACGGCTATCGCGTTCCAGTGCTGTCAAAGCCTTTGAGACGTTTCGCCGATATTCTGTTTGCTGTATTTTAGACGCGCCTATATGCCCCAAGGCGTTGACGATCATCAAAAAAACAGTCAGTAGCATCGCGAGTGCGAAACGGAGACTGCTGATCTGCTCAAATAATTCGCGTTTGATAATATACCACAGCATGTCATATCTCCTGTCGGCAGAAGACAGCAAAAGCGGTCATAAATAGCACTGGGTTAAGAAGGAAAAGGAGGAGAAGGTCTGGGAGTGCACGGTTACTGGCATCTCCAGAGACGCTTGGCAGGTGATACGAGAATCGGGGGACATCCGCCCATCGGACACCGCCTTTATCACTCGCAAACCATTGGCGTGAATTGAACGCCTTTTGGTCGTAAAAATAGCCTAAGAGCGTCTCTCTGTACTGCCGACCTGCGTTGAAGAAGTCTTCCATTCTGGCGATATCTGTGCCTGCCCATGCCGCGGTTGAGAGTTGATATAAACCTGTAGGTGAAAATCGGAGAACGTTTCGGGCGGTGCGCGATTTAGGGATATAGGTTTCAGAAAAGGCTTGCTCTCGGACCCGCCAGACTGCTTTCGCTGTGTTCATCTGCAATGCTGTTATGGTTTCAAAATAGGCTTTCACGGCGGGGACATCCGGCTCGCTTTCCACCGGAATAGATGTGATCGTCTTACTCCGATGGGTGTAACCGCCATGCCACCCCCGTCCGAGATGCTCAAAGGGGTTCTGTAACTTTTCTTCCTCGCGATAGAAACGCTCGGCAAGTTGGTCAATGTGTTGATGTGCTTGCGCCATTCTCTCCGACGTATCCATAAAGCGGTTCACAAGAAATAGGCTCACGTTCGGATAGAGCAACGTCAGTACTACCCAGATGAACATTGAAACAATAAGGGATGTTGCCGTGCGGTGAATTATGCTGGAGATAAGCAACCCAATGAGATAGAACGTGGAGGTATAAATAACCGTTGTAAGGAAGATACCTCCGACGCGTAGGAATTCATCAGGGGTGTAATGGATAGCATTGGATTGAAGTTGCAGCAGGAGTGCCAATAAGAAACTCATTAACAGGGGTAGTGTCAAGCATAACATAGCACCCAAATATTTTGACAATACAATCAAGCCGCGTCCAACAGGGTTGACAAGGATTAGGCGTAACGTACCATTCTCGCGGTCGCCAGCGATCGCGTCGTAAGCAAACACCAGGGCAAGGAGGCTTGAAAGAATTTGGAAGATAGAAACCAGATCTATATCAGCAAGGAGATGTCGGAACGGATTATTGAAGCCGGCACTGCGGTAGACATCCGCCCATAAGAAGGGGACCTCTCCAAGGCGGATCTGGATAGAATTTCCTGCACGCTTGTCAAGCCCTTGATTGAAGAGACTCAACGGATTCGGGGCTCTGTCAAGAAAGGGCGTAAAATCTGAGTAGGTTTCCGCACGAGTAGCTCGCTCCTGGTGTTCTTGGACTGCGGCGTTGTAACTCGCAAGCCTTCGTTCATAGTTGTCTGTTAAAACAATGCTGCCCGCGAGCACAAGGAGGAGATATGAAATCAGGGTTACCAAAAACCGGAACGTCATTAAATTGGTTAAAAGTTCATGTCGAATCAGCGTCCAAATCACTTGTTGTTTCCGTTTTCACATTTTGCTGGGGTGGAACTTGCTTCTTTTCAATCTTCAAATGATCATACAACCTTCATTTATATACCCGCTTGGATGCACTTTTCAAGCGTTTAGCGGAATTGGAGTCGGAAGGTCGGAATTCGGAGATCCCGCCTATAAATATATTGCCAATTGCGTGATGACGTGCTATTCTATTTAATATGAAAACGGAAACGCGAACCCCCTCAGCGATACACGCCCCCGGCGCAATCCTCTTGATCTCTTGCTACGAACTCGGGCACCGACCCATCGGACTCACCCGTCCACTTCGCGCCCTTGAAGCCGCAGGATTCGCGCCCGATGCAATTGATATTGCTGTCGAACCGCTGGACGTTGAGAAGGTCGAGCGCGCACACTTCATCGGCATCTCTGTCCCGATGCATACTGCATTGCGACTGGGGGTTCATCTCCTGGATCGTATCCGTCAACTCAAGCAGGGGACACCCTATACAATATGCATGTACGGGCTTTACGCGACGCTCAACGCCGATTACCTGCTTTCACACGGTGTCGATTTTTGCATCGCAGGAACAGATTCAACGCAACTCGTCGCGCTGGCGGAATCCCTTGCGAAAGAAAAACAGTTCGAGACACGGGAATCTGATTTCCTTGCGGAACTACCCCCTCTGGAGACGTATGCTCGATTTGAGGACCAAGATGAGGTGCGAACTGTCGGGTATACAGAGACGACACACGGGTGCAAGCACCTCTGCACGCACTGCCCCATTCCGCCTGTCTATAACGGCAAGTTTTTCGCTGTGCAACGCGACACCGTCCTCGCCGAAATAGCGGAACAGGTCGTGGAAGGTGCGACACATATCACCTTTGGGGATCCAGATTTTCTCAACGGTCCGACGCATGGACTCCGTATCCTCCGGGCAATGCATGAGACTTTCCCAAGCCTCACTTTCGATTTCACCACCAAGATTGAGCATATCCTGAAAAATAGAGAACACTTCCCAGAATTCGCGCAACTCGGATGTCGGTTCGTCATCTCTGCCGTCGAAACACTGAACGAACAGGTGTTGACGATTTTGGAGAAGCATCACACGCGCGCCGATGTAGCGGAAGCGATTGACATCGTTCACGGAGCCGGGATCGCGTTGCGTCCGACATGGGTGCCGTTCACGCCGTGGACAACCTTGGACGACTATCTCGACCTCCTCCAGTTTATTGATACGCACGGTCTTGTGTATCACGTCGATCCGGTGCAGTACGCCGTTCGGCTGCTAATCCCACCCGGTTCATACTTGCTCAATCGTCCCGAAACGAAAGAACTTTCACTGGTCCTTGACGAAGCCGCCTTCAGTTATACGTGGGCACATCCGGATGCCCGGATGGACGAACTTCATAAAACCGTCAATGCCCTCGTTGAAAACGACGCGCGAGCCGGTGTTGACGCGCTGAAAACCTTCTATCGGATATGGACCCTCGCTGCCGATATGCGAGGGCACTCCCCACCAACACAGAAAAAAGAAGCGCATCTACCCGCACCACGACTCACCGAAGCGTGGTTCTGCTGAGCGGAACCCACCAAAGGGCAGTTTGCCCCAATTCAATTTTTTTAGAATATTGGGTTAAGGAGAAAATATGTCAGAACAATTACAAGAATTACTCAATTTAGAGACTGCCCCTGTCGCGGTAACGTTTCACGACACACAACCGGACGGTGTTTCCCGTGTGGAAAAGGTCGAAGCCTCGGGTTGCACCTACTGGCGACGTGCCGCGGAAGGCAAAACCTTCTATACGGAAGCCCCCGACCATTACAACTGTCCGATAGGGTGCTACACACATAACATTGCGTTACCAGACGCACAGATGAAAGAACTCGAAAACACACTCGGATTGATGGGCGAACTCGGCTACATCACGATGGAAGAAGTCCCCGGTATCCCGACCCGGGACACCCCGTTCAAAAGCGCGGTCTATGCCCCTCTATCCAATGCAACAGACACGCCGGATGTCGTCATCATCTCTGGCACCCCGAAACAGATGATGTTTTTAGCAGAAGCCGCGACGGCTGCTGGCATCGGGGCGGAAGATAGCGTCATGGGACGTCCAACATGTGCAGCCATCCCTGCCGTTATACAGGGGGGACGGAGCGTAAGTAGCTTGGGATGTATCGGCAACCGCGTCTATACTGCCCTCTCTGACGATGACTTCTACTTCGCTTTCCCCGGCAAACACATCGACGCGCTCGTTGAAAAGTTGGAAACGATTGTGAATGCGAATCAAGCGTTAGAGGAATACCATCAGCAACGCCAATCGGATTTTTAAACTTACCTTGCGGAGGTGCAACGTGGGTTAAGACTATTGCGCGCGTTTCTCAAATCCGCCCTCCTAGCGCAAGCCGCGTGTGGGCTTGCGGGACAATGTTACGGGCTACGATTTCATTGCTAATAATGAGGAGATCCGAAGGTCATGCAAAATGTCGCTGTTATCACTGGCGCAGCGAGCGGTATCGGACGAGGACTGGCAGAACGGTTCGCCGCGGCGGGTATGAAAGTCGTTCTCGCTGACGTTGAAGCGGCAGCGTTAGCCGAACTTGAGGCAGATTTAAAGGCTAAAGGTGCGACGGTTCTCACTATCAGAACGGACGTCTCAAACGCTACAGAGGTCGAAAATCTTGCCGCTCGAACACTGGACGTCTTTGGCGCCGTGCATATCCTCTGCAACAATGCGGGTGTCGTTTGTAGTCGACCTGTCTGGGAGCATACCCTCGCCGACTGGGAATGGGTGTTAGGCGTTAACCTGTGGGGCGTGATCCACGGCATTCGAGCGTTTGTCCCACACATGCTCGCGCAAGGGGACGAATGTCACATTGTGAACACGGCTTCCATCTTGGGTCTGGTAGGCGGCAGCGGTGAAGGTATCTATAAGGTAAGCAAACACGGTGTCGTCGCGCTTTCCGAAACCCTCGCCGCTGAATTGGCACAGAAAGGGGCTAACATTCAGGTACATGTGCTGTGTCCCGGATGGGTTCGCACAGGGATTCTGGATTCCGCCCGCAACCGTCCGGACGCATTGCAAAATCCAGCAGAGAAGAAGCGTCCACAAGACCTCGTTATTGGCGGTTCACGGAACACTCGCGCCGAGATGGAGGCGGGACTATCACCTACAGAGGTAGCAGAACATGTCTATAACGCCATCCAGGACGGCACCTTCTACATTCACACACATCCTGAACACAAAGCATGGATTCGCGAGCGTATGGCGCGTATTCTCGAATAGTCTCTGCCATCTTCACCGTATTTCATCAAGTCAAATCCAGCACACTTCGTGCGACTTCGCCCCTTGCTAAAGCCTCAAACGCATCGTTGATCCCTTCCAACGGATAGGTGCGTGTAACGAGTTCATCCAGTTTAAGTTGTCCCGCTTTATAGAGCGAAACCAACCGTGGGAAATCCACATGCGGGCGCGCGGTCCCATACATCGAACCGATAACCGTTTTCTCAGCTATCAGCATCCGTGCGTCAAACTCGACTTGTGTGTTCTCTGGCGCATGCCCGACAAACACCGTCACGCCCCTACTCCGCGTGCAGAGGATCGCCTGTCGGAACGTTTCACCGATCAATCCGATCGCCTCAAAAGCATAGTGGACACCGCGTCCATGGGTAATTTCCTTAATCCGCTCCACGGGGTCTACCTCGGAGGCGTTAACCGTGTGTGTCGCCCCAAACTGCTTGCCGAGTTCGAGCTTGTTGTCGAGGACATCAACGGCAATAATAGGTTCGCCACCAGACATCGCAGCACCCTGTATGCAATTGAGTCCAACCCCGCCGCATCCAAAAACAGCAACTGAACTGCCGGGTGAAACTTCTGCTGTATTGATAGCCGCACCGACGCCCGTCATCACGCCACACCCGATGAGGGCGGCTTGTGCAAACGGCATATCCTTATCAATCGGAACAACCGCGTCCTGTGGGACGATCGTTTCAGTACCAAATGTTCCTAATCCCGACATCTGGTCGATTTCACGCCCACTCGTTTTTATCGCAGGTCTCCCTGAACCATCGGAAGGGAGTGCACATAAATTCGGATACCCCTTCTGACACATTTCGCAGTATCCACAGTTCCGTTTCCAAGAAAGGATTACATGGTCCCCCACTTGGACTTGTGTCACGTCGCTTCCGATCTCTTCTACGACACCCGCCCCTTCATGTCCAAGAATGACAGGCAACCTAACGAAGGGCCAATCGCCCTTAACGACGTGCCAGTCGGAGTGGCAAACGCCACTGGCGACCAATCGCACCCGGACCTGATTCGCACGTGGACGCGGTGAGTCGAACTCTTCAATCCTTAAGTGTGTGTCCGTTTCATACAATACTGCGGCTTTCATGAGGTCCCTCCGAAATTGGTATGGCGAGATCCAGCATTCTCTGGACCGATTAAGACTTTGGGTGTTGTCACGGTTATTATTATATCACTTTTGGGAAAAGATACAAGGTAAGATTTTCAGGACCGTTCAGGGATTGGTTAGCAGTTACATAATGTTCCTGACATCATCAGAGTCCTCTTTAACCGATGACTGATAACCGATAACCGACAACTTTTAAGATTGACATCTACCTCTTAAAACGCTATAATAGATTAAAACGGATCTCTATGGGAAGCCCACTCAGCTGCCCTAAAAAACAGAATAGAGGAGGATTGATGTGTTTGGTTTTAATGTACCCCGCAAGCTTATATTAAAGAGTCGGAGAGTCCTACTCGTCGGCATCTGTGTCTTCGCCACGCTTTCGTGTGGAAGCGGGGTAATTCAGAACTTTGAGGGCATCCAGATCCAATCAGATCCACGCGTTAACAGGATCGATCTACGGATTTATCTGGTGGATAGAAACGGTATACCGCTGATATGGAATCAGAGCATTCTGAGTCCGAGTGTCGGTGTGAGCACCGTTTCTGAGGCAGATTTCACCACCAATGCCAAAGTCTACTCTATGCGTAACGGAAAGCAACATAAGAAGGTCTACGATGGACGGCTCCTGGACCTCCGTTGGTCCCAGGAACTCAATAGACTGGATCGACTCATGACCGGAGAAATCCCGCGGGGTTTTATCGAAGAAGACCCGGAACGCGATACGCCTTTAGGTGTTATCACCGTTGAAATTCAGACTGAGAAACAGGGTCCCTTCTCGGACACCTTAGAGAGAACCGCCATCTATAAGTATTAAGAAGACTGCACGCTACAGACACCGATGGTTCCTGAAAAAAACAAGTCCGAAACGAAGTGGAGGTGTTTTTGCTTGGGAGTTTTTTCAACTCGAACACGAAGACTGATCAAGTCCTTAACAGTATTACTTATCCGCAAGGTAAATTAAAAGAATGCCTATTCACACACAGGACTACCGACACTGGGAAGGCACACTGAACCCGCATCCTTATACACGGTGGTGGATTATCACAAAAGCGGAGTTAAAACTGCTGGCACAACGCAAAATTGTCCGATTAATTGTTGCTATCCCCCCCGCCATTTACATCTTGGTTCACGCAACCCTTATTTACATCCTTAATCAGGTGCCGGGCGCGGAATTTGGGTTTGACATTGACAATGCGTTTTTTCAGCAATTCCTATTCCGAAACCCAGGTACAGGTCCCCCTTCCTCATTTCTCATCGCGCTGATCGCTATTTTCGGTGGCTCGGGGTTAATCGCGACAGATCTGAAGAACAACGCGCTCGCTCTCTACCTCTCAAAGCCTATCTCATGGATAGATTACCTGATTGGGAAATGTGCTGTTATCGGTATCTTGCTCGGTTGCCTCACATTAGTTCCCGGATTGTTGCTGTTTCTTGAACACATACTGCTGACCGATACTTCCTTTCTGAAAGAGAGCTATTGGATCCCTCTTTCGATCATTGCCTACTCGGCGATTATCACACTTTCCTCCAGTCTATTGATGTTATTGTTCTCATCGCTTACCTCAAATCCTCGCTATGCCATCATCGGTTTTTGCGCCGTGTGGTTCGGCTCGCCTGTTATCTATGAGATCCTCAAAGCGATTACCCGCACCAGCAAAATGGCGTTAGTCTCTATTTGGGCACACTACGATATTCTCGGCACAGTCCTGTTTGCGGGTTCACAGAACTACGCCGTGCATTGGGTGTGGGCACTTCTCATCCAGATTGCATTGATAGCCCTCTGTCTCTTTGTACTTCATCGTCGGATTCGCGCAGTCGAAATCATCAAATGACCCCTGTATAGCGAACAGGAGCCGCGCCTACTGATCAGCGTAACCTTGCGCCATTCGCATCCCACATCTCAGCCTCAGAATAGACCTGTGGAGGCGTTATTGAGGTCAACGTCGGTGTCCAATCTGCACGGAATTTTTGAACTAACCGCACCGCGTTCCGGTAGGCAATCCGTTCCTTTGTTTCATCGTTCAGTTGTGCGGATTCAATTTGCGCCTGCACCAGACGAAAATCATAATACGGCAGGTCGCTCCCAAACATAAGCCTATCGTTACCGAGATGATTGACGAGATGGACGAGATCCCAACTTGCGTCTGCCCCCTCCGGTTTCTGTGCGACATCGAACCAGACATTCTCGCATTTCCCACAATGATCAATCGCCTCGAGATGCCCGGCTTTGTTCATCGAAACATGTCCGATGATGAACGTTATCGCCGGAAACCGCTGCGCGTAAGCAGCAATATTTTGGGTAGAGCCTGCCTGATGTAATAGACATAACCCGTTGTGCATCGCCACCACCTCAAGGAACGCGTGCAACTCACCCCCGAGCGAGTGCCCAGAGAGCCCAGGGTGACACATAAATCCGACCAAACCGTCTTCCCGCATGGCTCTGTCCAATTCGTCAGCACCTGCTTGTTCGTGCCGAACTTCCGCGATCCCAAGTCCAATTGGAAAGCGGTCCGGATAACGCTTGCATGCGTTGGCAATCGTTTCGTGTTGTGCGCGTGTGTCCAATACACCCCGCGCCTGCGGGCTACCCCCCGTTGGACACGGAATCGCTCCGATAACATCTGCCGAAGCCATTCGGGCAAGACATCGTCCGACGCTCTGTCCTACAGTCGGGGCGCGTGATACCGTCATACCGATGTGACAATGGACATCGAAATAGGGACGCATAACGCCTCCTTCTTTATAATTTTTGGTTCAGTTATCGGGTCAAAAAAGAAGTCTGAACTATGATCTTTATGATGATGGGATTTCTTGCGATTCACTATTTCTCTAAATCACAGTCAATCACAAGAATCACAGAAACCCCGGTCAGAATTTCGGCACAGGCGTATAAGCATTAAAGCCATCGGTTCTATCTTCGCCTTGCAGCAGGTAAATATGGTGCTTGCGCCGCCACTCTGCCCCAGGATAGCGGACACTCGCTGGCATGTAGCGCATTGTATAACCACATCGCCGTTTTTGTGAGACGTTCGGACTGGAGTTATGGATTGTCCACGCGTCGTGAAAATGGCACTCGCCGACTTCCAGTTCCAGATTGACCGCTTTCGATGTGTCTAAGTCCGCCTCCACAACCTCGCTGCCGAAGAGGTTATTCGTCCGATCAACATCCTCATAGCGACGATCCTGCAATTTGTGGCTGCCGGAAATAACACGCATACAGCCGTTTTCAACCTTCGATTCATCTACCGCCAGCCACATTGTGATCACGTCCATTGGATCAAGAGACTTACCCCAGTAGACCCCGTCTTGATGCCACGGCACTGCCATCCCATCGTGCTCGCGCTTGCTAATGAAGTGGCTCGACCAGAGCACAATATCCGGTCCAACAAACCGTTCTATAACCTTCAATACCCGTGGATGCGTTAGATATTTAAACAAAAACGGGTGCTCAAAATGCGGGACATCCATCTGTTCTGGACGTCTACCTTCCGGCAAATTCTCGATCATCTCGTCTACATAATCTCGGAGTGTATCCAACTCCGATTTCGTGAAGATCCGTCCAAACGTGAGATATCCGTTTTCTTTGTAAAACTCGACCTGCTCATCAGAGACAGTTGTTTCCAGTTGCCAATCCATATAGTCCTCCTTTTAGTGATTTATTATAGCCGGGTCTTACAGAAAGATCAAGTTAGAAAAAGTCGAGATTCGGAGATCTCGCCTACAGGCGCATTGCATCGTTCTGCCATAGTAGGAACGAGGTGACCTTACTTCTACAAACTTGACAATTCGCGGGGTTTATGCTAAATTACCAACCATGAAAATTGTAATTGCGCCTGATTCATTTAAAGGGAGTGTCAGTGCTCTCGAAGCTGCACGTGCGATTGAGCAGGGACTCCGCCGCGTGTTTCCTGATGCCGTCATTGAGAAAATACCGATGGCGGACGGCGGTGAAGGAACTGTGCAATCGCTTGTTGATGCCACCGGTGGCCACCTCCACACACGCCGTGTGCTTGCCCCCCTCGAAAACGAGGTCGATGCGCAATTCGGTATCCTCTCCGACGGAGAGACCGCCGTTATTGAAATGGCATCCGCCTCCGGTCTCACACGCGTTGAACCGCACGAACGGAACCCACTTCGGACCACCACCTATGGCACTGGACAACTTATTCACACCGCTCTGGAAGTCGGATGTAGACGCTTGATCATCGGTATCGGTGGCAGTGCAACAAACGATGGCGGCGCCGGAATGGCAGAAGCACTCGGGGTCCGATTGCTGGATACGAACGGAAAACAGATTCAGCGCGGTGGAGGAAGCCTTGGGCAATTAGCATCAATAGATGTAACCGGTTTACATCCCGCGATTGCCGAAACTGAAACCGTTGTCGCCTGTGATGTTAACAACCCTTTGACTGGACCAGACGGGGCATCACACGTCTATGGACCGCAGAAGGGGGCAACGCCTGAAATGATTGAAACGTTAGATGGGCACCTTGCACATTTTGACGATATCTTGACCCAGACGTTCGGAAAATCCTTTAATGATATTCCCGGCGCGGGCGCAGCCGGTGGATTAGGCGCAGGATTGATGGCGTTCCTCAATGCCGAATTGCGACTCGGTATTGATATTATGATTGATGCCGTGAATCTCAAGGAACGGGTAAAAGGTGCCGCCCTCGTTTTCACCGGTGAAGGGCAACTGGACTTTCAGACAGTGTTTGGGAAGACACCTGTCGGCGTTGCGAAGGTCGCGAAAGCGCACGACATTCCCGTTATAGCAATTGCGGGTGGCATCGCTGAAGGCGCCGAAGCCGTTTACGATGCCGGTATTGATGCAATGTTAGGCATTGTCCAAGAACCGATGTCTCTTGAAAATGCCGTTACAGATGCCTCACGACTGATCGCCGACATAGCAGAACAAGCAGCACGATTAATCGTCATCGGTCACGGTGGATTGAGAGACTAAGATCCGAATTCATTTAAAGGGTGAAAGCGGCTGGAATGGAAAGGTGGAAGACTGGAAGGGTGGGTGCCCAACCTTCCTCCCTTCCATCCTTCCAACCAAGTCCTTTCTATCAACATTCAATTTTACACCGGCAATACTGGTATATCTTTCATGAAATCGTCTGTCTCGATCTGCCACATTTGCATATCCGCAGCGAGTGACCGAATACGATCGGCATGCTCAGGCAAATCGGCAAGGTTTGTCGTCTCCCAAGGATCCTGCTCTAAATCGAAAAATTGGATGCAATCCGTGCCGGCACCCGTCTCTTCGGAGACATAGTAGCGAATCAATTTCCAACGCCCATCCCTGATCGTGCGTTGGATGTCTCTATACGCCGCGAAGACGGTGGCGCGTACTCGATCCACACGACCCTTCATCAGTGGCACCAAACTGCGCCCTTCAGTCGTATCTGGACAGGCAACATCGGTGAGATCACAGACAGTGGGAAACACATCATACAGATAGGTTAACGCATCAACTGTTTCCCCTTCGGGGATCCCCGGTCCAGCAAATATGGAAGGCACGTGGATACTATGGTCATAGAGATTCTGTTTCCCCAACAGTCCGTGTTGTCCGACAGCGAGTCCGTGGTCGGCGGTGTAGATGATGATCGTGTTGTCCAGGTGTCCGGTCGCTTCCAATGTGCTTAGCACGCGTCCCATTTCGGCATCCATGTGCGTAATCATCCCGTAATAGTCTGCGATGTGCTGTTGAACGATTTCCGGCGTGCGCGGGAAGGGTGCCAACACTTCATCCCGAATACGCATTTCACCGTTGTCGAACGGATGTTCCGGGTGGAAGTTTTCGGGGACAGGTATCTCCTCCGGTGAATACATCGTCGCGTATTCTCCCGGTGCTGTTCTCGGATCGTGCGGTGAAGTAAAGGAGAGGTAAAGGAAAAAGGGATCCGTTTCGCTGTAGTTTTCTATAAATTGCACGGCGGCGTCTGTGAAGAGTTCTGTGGAAAACTTTTCTCCAATGTACCTGGCATCATCCGGGTATTTTCCTGTTGGATCGAAATCGAAAACTGGCACTTTATATTGATCGCTCATTCCACCAAAGAAAATCTTAGCACCGTCATCGAAACTGTCGGTAAACGTTTGTCGATCATTGTGCCATTTGCCACTAAAAAATGTGTGATACCCGGTTTCGCGCATTACCTGTGGCCAAACCGCCAAATCTCGGTTAATTTGGTTTCCACCGCTGCGGAACAGGTTAGCACTCGTGAGGACAGCAGCGCGGCTTGGTACACAAACGGCTCCAACAAGGGATCCCATAATGTGAGTTTGACGGAAAGTTGTCCCGCGTGCCATGAGTGAATCCATCGTTGGTGTTTTGACCGTTGGGTCGCCCATGCCACCGATAGCATCCCATCGATGGTCGTCCGCGATCATAAAAAGAACATTGGGTCGTGAGGACATTTTTTTAATTTTCCTTGTGGTTCGATCAGGTGGGTTTCGCTTATGAAGTATCTTTTCGTAGACCCGCCTGCGTGTTTTTGCAAACGCTGAAATCCAATGCGAAGAAAGTATTTGCTTGGGGGTTTCTGTGTATTTCTGCGTATTGTTGCAGGCTGCACAGCTGACAGACTGCAAGCCTGATAGTGTGCCGACCTGCACATCTGCACGTGTGATACTCTGCAGTTTCTAATTTTCCTTGCGGTTCAGCTTGACCGCAAACAGTATTAACCCTGTCTGGAATTCACCAGAAAGCACCGCGTAATGAAATCGAGCGGTGACCAGGAGGACAAAATTAAAAAATGAAAATTGCTACGATTGAACAATTCTACCCACGGCGTCGGATGCGTCTCGTGAAGATTACAACGGATACCGGTATCGTCGGATGGGGAGAAACCACACTTGAAGGTAAACCCAAGAGTACTTGGGCGGCTGTCGAAGAACTCTCCGATTATTTTATCGGCAAAGACCCACTCCGTATTGAACACCATTGGCAACACGTTTACCGTTCTGCCTTCTTCCGAGGCGGAAATATTCTTATGTCCGCCTTGTCAGGTATTGATCAGGCGTTATGGGATATCGCCGGTAAACATCACGGTCTACCTGCCTATCAACTCTTAGGTGGTGCCGTGCGCGATCGTATCCGCGTTTACGCACACTGGGGCATCGGCAGTCTGACAGATGAAGGCAAAGCCTCCGCGAAAGAACGCCTTGAATTCTTACAGCAAAAAGGGGGCTACACAGCGTTTAAAAGCGGTCCCGGTGGTAAATGGCGTGGGCATGAACCTCCTGCAGTGATTGATGAATTTGTGGAACGTGCCTATCTCATGCGTGAATGGGTAGGACCCGATGTCGAACTCGCCTTCGACTTTCACGGTAAAATGACCCCCGCCCTTGCAATCGAGATCTGTCACGAACTTAAAGGGATGCGTCCCATGTTCGTCGAGGAACCCATCCCGCAAGAAAACGTTGACGCCCTCAAACAGGTGTCCGACCATGTGCCGTTTCCAATCGCGACTGGGGAACGGCTGCTCACCCGCTGGGGCTTTCGAGAGGTGTTTGAGAAACAGGCAGTCGCTTATCTACAACCCGATACCTCACATGCTGGCGGCATTACTGAATTGAAAAAGATTGCGAACATGGCGGAGGTCTACTATATGCATATCGCTCCGCATTGCGCCATTGGACCCGTCGCCTTCTCCGCCTCCCTTCATGTTGATGCCGTTGTCCCGAATTTCCTCATTCAGGAACAGATCGATGACGGCCTGGGGGCAGGCTTATTGACTGAGGAGTGGCAGGTCACAGATGGCCATATTGCGTTGCCGACACAGCCGGGACTCGGTTTTGAGATCGATGAAAAGGAAGCGGAACGGATACTCGATACCTATCCAGAGGAGCTCGGTGGCGAATTTTATTACGACACCGATGGCAGCGTCGCCGATTGGTAGTTAGTTGTCAGTAACATTGTAGGTTGGGTTGAACGGATAATCCCAAACCGTAGCAGCTCATAGTAAACTGATACTTCTTCCGTCACCTTTAATTATAGAGATACCGAGTGAAACCCAACGTTTTTCTGCCTTTAACCTGAGTTACGCGTTAGACCACGGGTTTCCGGTTGGCAACATAAGGCGGTTCAAGCATCAACTTCTGATCCTCATCAGCCATCAAGTTGCGGAGTTCATCGTCGTATCTGCCCTGACCCCACGAGGCATGTCCCGGTGAGTACTTGAACAGAATCGAGCGGCGTTCGTGCGAGGCAGTCCACGGGAGCGTGCCGTGCGTCATCGCCTCTGTGAAGATAACGACATCCCCCGCTTTTTGATGCACGGGTGCCATACACGTCTTATTGTCCTCCACCGGTCGGAACTCAGCAGGACACGGATAGTTGCTCTTATGGCTACCCGGTATACAACAGAAACCACCCTGTCCGGGCAGCATATCCGTTAAAGCCCACGACACGACGGTTAAGCCGTTATACATCCGATCGTTTCGGAAGACGTAATACTGCGCTGGATCATAAGGCGTTCCGCCACCGTGAAGCATCCCGCCCGGGTTTCCTTCTATCATCAAAATGCCGTAGACATGGTCCAATCGGAATTTTGGACCGACGATCTCCGCTAAGAACGGCATAATACGCGGGTGGTTGAGGAGTTTACGGAACGCGGCGTTCTCCCAATTCAAGAATCCACCGAATCTCTGCGAATAGACATCCTCATCCACCGGATCTGGGTAATCTTGTGCATCGATAAGAGCATTGAGTTCCGCGAGTTCGTCTGTTCCTAAGACGTTTTCGATGTTCACATACCCCCAAAGGTCGAACAGGTATTTATCTTCAGCATTCATCCAGACACCTCCCTTAAGGATGCACAAACTAACAGTTTATGCTACTATTGGTGTGCCGAGCGTGAAGTGGGTTCAAGCCGCGTAACAAGGATCTGTTCTCTGTCAATCAACTCGCCGACGCGGGCAGAGATTTCATTTAGCCATCGGTCGTCTTCATAAACCGCCGCATAGAGTTGCTCGCGCTGCGCTTCGCTCTCAAACCGCCGAATCCAGACGTAGAGATCGTCCTCTTCTTCACCGATGAAACTGCCAATCACAACCATCCCTTTAGAAATCTGGAACGGGAGGACTGTTTCTTCCATGTATTGCACCCAATTCTCGCGTTGACCGGGTTTCGTTCTATACTGTCGTAATTCAAAAAAAGCCATGAAAATCTCCTTTTTAATAGTTGTCGGTTATCAGTTTTCAGTTTTCAGTTAAAGAGAGATTTGTTAAACGAAAACCTTTTAACCAACCGCCGATAACCGATAAAACTATTTATAATCTGTTGTAACCGTAGCCGTTACCTGTAATTTCAAAGAGTGCTGCTGCCGCTTGGAAGTGAATCTCAGCGTCCTGGTCTTGGAGAATCAATTCGAGCAGTGACACTGCCTTCGCATTTTTAGCCTCTCCAAGTGCCTTGATGGCATCGAGACGGAAACCTCTTGTAATTTGAGCCTCATGCAGTGCCGTTAGTTTTTCCACCAGCGCCGTTACCGCCTTATCCGTCGCGATTTTACCTAACGCCCGCGAGGCATCGCGTCGAATTTCGACGTGGTTTTCATCGGTGTTCATCACCTCAATAAGCGCGTCGGTCGTTGTGTCATCAGCCAACTCACCGAGTCCCTGCGTTGCCGCTCGACGGACATCCTTCTCAATTTCGTTTTCACCTTTCATGATCTGAACGAGTTCTGGTATGAGTTCGCTAATTCCGGCTTGCCCAACGCTCAGTGCTGTCGCCTTTCGGGTGTCCACATCTGGATCAGCTAACCGCTGTTTAAGTTGTGAAATGTCTAAAGAGACATCAGTTGCTTTACACCTACCGAGTGCAACCATTGCCGCGTTTCTGACTTGGTGATTTTCCCACTCATCCTCCGCACGGGCTGCCATTTTCGGTGCAACGAACGCCGGTAAGTCCAATTTTTTAGCGGCGTTGACGAAGACTTCCCAACTCCAGTTCCGTTTCAGATCGTCTGCGCCGATGGCTTTCCTATTTGCCGCATCCTCAAGTGCAACGATGTATTCGGTATCGTCAACGAGCCGTCTCGCAATCGCTTCAGTGGCACGCGCGCCTCCAATCTCACCGAGTGCTGTTGCGGCTTTTGTTCGGGAAGAAGCCTTCGCCAACGCATCTGTACTCGCATCCAACGCTATTTGCTTGTCTTCCAAGATAGCAATTAACTCGGGGATCGCTGCCGCACTTTCGAGTTTGCCCAAAGCGACAATAGCGTTCTTTGAGATATTTCCGACCCGGATATCTAAAGCGCGAATCAACACATCTTCAGCGGATTTACTCCCAATATTGCCGAGTGCCGCCACGGCAGCATCGCGGACACCATCCAACTCCAGCGGATTTTCAACCATCTCACTGAGTTGTGCAACCGCTTTTGTATCCTTGAGGTTCCCCAAGGCAGCAGCGGCTCGCAATCGGACTTCGGCATTTTCATCGGAGAGTGCAGTTAGCAGGGGTGCAGAGGCACGTTCATCTTTAAGCGCACCAAGCGAAAGGGCCGCCGCCGCACGAACCGATTTCATCTCATCCATATTTTCGAGAACAGCAATCAACGGTTCAACAACCCGACGCTCCTTGAACCCACCTAACGATTCCGCAGCGCGTCTACGGACGATGTAACTTGGGTGTTTCAATTCTTCGAGCATGGCATCAACCGCAACTTTTTTTGCACTCGCTCCGATCACATGAACAAGTGCCCACCGCGTCCACTCATCATCTGCTGATTTCAGAGCATCGAGTGCAAATTCGGCTGTTGGAATGTTATTATCTTTGATTAATGCCCCAATGACTTCGTCCTGAACAGATTGCACTTCGTATCCATCATCAAAACTTCCCAAACCCTTCTTGACAATATCAACCAGCCCTTTATCCCCGGCTTGAATCTCTCGGAGTGCCTTTGCCGATTCAAAGCGCGTCGTTTCATACTTATCGTTTTTCAGAACATCTACCAGCGGATCAACAACCTTCTGCCCTTTTATTTTTCCGAGTGCGATCGCCGCTTCTTGTCGGACTGCCCCCTGCTTATCCTTTTTCAACGCGGTAACCAATGGAGGGATGGCAGTATCACCCTTGACTTCACCGAGTGCCCACGCTGCGCTTTGCCGCACGGTCGCGCGCCCATCGTCTCGAAGTGCGTTTGCCAGCGGTTCTACGACGGTATCCCCCTTGATGACCCCGAGTGCTCGAGCCACCTCACTCCGAACGAGACTCGGAATCGGTTTGAGTTCACCCCATGTCCGATAATTCGCGCGTGGGTAGTCAGGCGTCCATTGAATCTGGAAGGAGTCAACCTGTGTTCGAAGGGCATCCAGTGTTTTGTATTCCCGCTTCATGTGCCGTTGAAAATCTGAAATTTCGTCAAATTGTGTTGAAAGCACCCAGAGTAACACAGGAACCGTTTCAGGAGCCTGGATTCGGCTCAACACCTTGACAGCATTCGCGCGTAGGACCGGACTGGTCTCGTCACTAAACATCAGAAGTAGCATCGATTGTGTCGCTTCTTCAGGCTTGAGCCGCCAGAGTGCCGTCAGAGCCGCAATGCGTAAGGTCTCGCGCATATTTTTTTCCATCGCTACGAGAATCAACTTTTGAACGGCATCTTCTGTAGATACATCGATTTTTCCGAGTGCCTCTGCTGCGTTTGTCGCGGTCGTGTCGTCATAGGAGAGCGCGTTCGTGAGCGCGATGACTGCCCTTTTATTTTCGCCACGTGCCCGCATATTACCAAGCCCGACCGCTGCGAGTGCCTTCACCTCTTTGTATGGATCGTTGTCCAATGCTTCAATGAGCGGAACAATTGCGCGCCGGTCCCCGATTTGTCCGAGCGCATCTGCGACCTTCACTCGGATTTCGTCTGTGCCGTTTTTGAGTGCGTCGATCATCGGTAACACAGCAACGCCGCGCATTTCGACGAGTGCCACCAACGCTTCATCTTGCAAATCCTCGTTTTCCAAGGCATCTATGAGCGGCTCTACACCGTCTCCCGATTTGAGCAATCCGAGTGCTTGGATCGCGGCTGATAAGGTCCCGATCCTATATTTTTTCATCCATAAACTATCAATATAAGCACTCGCAATGTACCGGTATTCTGCGGCAAACCCGATGTCCTCATCGGGAATAAGGTTTCGCGCACCAGTGCCCAACACCTCAAGTAGTGGGGCGACGGCGGGGTCCCCTATACGATTCAGCGCATCTACAGCGGTATCCTTGACATAAGTGTTCGGATCTGCGAGAAGTCGGACGAGATCGGGAATAGCCGTTTCCGCTTGGATGCTCCCGAGGAGTTTCGCGGCGTGCATGCGTACCTGGGCACTGTTGTTTCTGAGGGCGAGTTGGAGTCCCGGCACAATAGCTGCAGCTAGGGGCGAGGTCACCTCGCCCCTACTCCCCATTGATCGCTCAAGCGCGACAATTGCTCTGTAGGCAACTTCAGGATCATTTTTCGCTTCGGAAACCAAGGCTTCTTCAAAAATTGGGATAAGTTCAGGATTTCGCATCGCCCCGAGATAACGGACAGCCTCTTTTTGTATGGCGGTATCCTTATGGCGCATTGCCTGCCGTAAGCGCTCAACAACCGCTTCTCCATCTCCGAGTTTCGCTTTGAGTTCAGAGACCGCCGTGAGCACGTTAGGTTGATAGCATTTTTCTGCGGCTAAAAGCCCTATAACGACAGCCGCATCCGCATGTGCTACGAGGTCAGAGAGCAATTCTGGACGCTTTTTGACGGCTTCAGCGAGCGACACAGCGAAGAGTCCAGAGATAGAATTCTGCGAGCGGACAAGTCTTTCTTGTCGATCAAGTTCGTCAGAATCCGGATCCTCTTGCAACGAGATCGCGAGGATGTCCGCCGTGAGCGTTTCAAGATAAACGTTCGATTGTGCAATCGCTTGGTGCCACCGTTCTGTCTCGGTACGCGTCCGGTTTTGCAGGAAAGCCTTCAGATGTCGCGCTTCCTGATTCCCAGCGTCTATCTTCTGGACCGCCGCTTGTGCAGCAACATAATCTCCGCGAACAATAGCCGCTCGCGCTTCAATAATGTCTCTGTTCTCTTTCTCACCACACCCTAAACTTATGACGAGGGCAATAGCGACAATGAGTGAGAAATGGATTTTTTTAATTATTAAATCTGGGCACCGCTTCATTAAATTTCGCGGTGGTCTTCGGTGAATCCCAACTACATCTGAGACTCGAACGTCACTTTTGAGGCGTTGCTTCATGGGTCTCTCCAGTCGTATTAACAGCAGGCTTAGATATCCTTTCAAGTGCTTTTTTTAAGTTCCAGCGATTACGAGTTTCGTCAGATCCGCGACAGCATAGATATTCTGTCCGATTCGGTTCAATAACGCCAATCGATTCGAGCGCAGTGATGGCGCCTCCGCCATAACCAAAACATCATCAAAAAATGTGTCTATTGCGGGTTGTAAAGCGGCGAGTTGCGTCAGCAGTTTCACGTAGTCGCGTTCCTGAAGGCTTTGCTGGAAACCGAGTTCTGCTTCGGTAATACAGGCATACAACTGTTTCTCAGCATCGTCGTGCAGGAGCGCAGCGTCTACAGTTTCTGGCGCATCCGGCGGTAAAATTCTTAGCACTCGATTGAGTGCATTATACACTTCCTCAAAATTTGGTGTCAAGCGAAATTCAGCGACTGCGCTAACGCGCTTGAGAATATCAACGACATTAACATCACCGACCTCCAAGACAGCATCAATAAGATCGGGTGTGTAATGCTGTGTTTGCACGTTTAAATATTGGCGTGCCAACTCCGGCAAGATCAAGACACTCCGTAGACGCTCCCTGATAAAACTGAGGACGCTCGTTTGTGTATCTGCCGTCAATGCCACAGCATATAAGGAAACAGCCTTCTCAACGACCGCATCTATTGAGATTGATAACTGTTGCCGCTGGAGGATTCGGATTGTGCCGAGGGCATGCCGTCTTAACGAGTAAGGGTCTTGCGAACCGGTGGGGCGCTCTTCTATACCGAAGTATCCGACAATAGTGTCAAGCTTATCGGCAATCGAAACAAGCACACCGACTTCGGTTTCGGGTAAAGGTGTATCAGCACCGATCGGTTGGTAATGCTCAGCAATAGCGGTCGCGACAGGTGCCGCTTCTCCACTATTCTCGGCGTAATATTTGCCGGTAATTCCCTGTAATGATGGAAATTCAATAACCATCTGCGTCGTTAAATCTGCTTTACAGAGCCACGCTGCGCGTTCTGCATGACGAACGGTCATTTCGGGGACTTGCAACGCTGCCCCGATAAACTGAACTAACGCTTTAAGCCGATCGGCTTTATCCAAGAGTGAACCGAGTTTAGCGTGGAAGACAACCGCGTCTAAACGTTCAACCTTATCGGCGAGGCTGGTTTTCTGGTCCTCGCTATAGAAGAACTCTGCATCGTTGAGTCTGGCGTGGAGGACGCGCTCATTCCCGTGCCGTACCCCGTCAATATTGCCGTCTGTCCCGTTGGAAATCGTAATAAACTTCGGGGCAAGGACGGACTCACTTTTCCACATTGGAAAATAGCGTTGATGTTTCTTCATCGCCGTAATCAGCACTTCAGACGGTATCTCCAAATGTGATTCACTAAAATTGCCGACGATCGGTTGCGGGTTCTCGACGAGATAGTTCACTGTATCCAGCAATTCTTCATCCAATTTGGGAAGACATCCTTCGACCTCGAAAACGTCCCTCACCTGTTTCTCGATCGTGTTCCTGCGCTCTTTCGGGCAGACAACAACGTCAACAGCACGCAGTTTTTCAACATAAGTGCCTAAGTCAGCAGAGGTTAAAGTTATCGGTTCAGGATGTAATGCGCGATGCCCGTAGGTTAACCGTCCTGCGTGAGTGGCACCGTAAGTGCAATCAATAACCGCATCTCCCAGTAAAGCAACGAGCCATCGAATCGGACGCGCAAACCGTGCGAACGCTTGCGGTTCTTCGGCGTCGGTCTCCCAGCGCATGGTTTTCAGAAAACGGAGTGCTTCAATCCATTCAATCAACAACGTTTTCAAGATTTCTCGTGTCGGGACTCCCGTTTCGAGTTTGGAGGCAGCGACATATTCCCCGCGCTCGGTCTCAACGATGCGGAGTGCCGAGAGTTCAACCCCTTGCGTCTTGGCAAAGCCGATTGCGGCTTTTGTCGGTTCGCCGTTTTCATCATAGGCGATACGCTTGGGGGGTCCCACGACCTCCGTCTCTTGGCTTTCCTGAAGCGTCTTTATGTCCTTGATACTGAGCGTAATACGACGCGGTGTGCCGAGCGTTTCAACTTCGCCAAACGGGACCCTGTGGTTCGTAAGGGATTCAGTCGCGAGTTCGCGTAGCTGTTCAAGGACAGGCGGAACATAACTCGCCGGTATCTCTTCCGTGCCGATTTCAAAGAGGAGGTCAGCCGTCTCTCGTTCCTTATCAGATTCAGTGCGATTAGAAACCGCACCTACCGTCGTGGAGGTTGTTTCTACGTTAAAACGTCCCATGAGGGGATGTTCCATCTCTTCCCGCTGTTTGACATAGGCGCGTGCTATCCGCTGTGCGAGCCGTCGGACACGTTCAATGTAACTTACCCGCTCTGTGACACTGATGACCCCACGCGCATCTAACATGTTGAAGGTATGCGAGCATTTCAAGACATGATCGGTTGCCGGTAGCACTAACCCTGCATCTAAACATGCGTGGGTCTCCTTCTCATACGTGCTAAACAACGCAAAAAGCATGTCTACATCCGCACGTTCAAAGTTGTAAGTCGAGTATTCCACCTCGCTTTGCCGGTGGACGTCACCGTAATTGACGTGTTCATTCCAACGGATGTCAAAAAAGTCGTCAACATCCTGCAAATAGAGCGCGATGCGCTCAAGCCCGTAGGTAATCTCAGCACATATCGGGTCGAGATCAATACTCCCCATCTGTTGGAAGTAGGTAAATTGTGTGACTTCTGCACCGTTCCACCAGACTTCCCAGCCGAGTCCAGACGCACCGAGCGTCGGCGATTCCCAGTCGTCTTCTACAAATCGGATATCGTTTTTACGAGGAGAGATACCGAGACTATAGAGGCTCTCAAGGTAGAGCGGAAGCACATTCTCAGGTGCTGGTTTGAGTATCACCTGATACTGATAATATGCCCCGACACGGAAAGGGTTTTCGGCATATCTACCGTCGGTTGGGCGTCGGACGGGTTCTACATACGCCACTCGCCACGGTTCTGGACCGAGGCATCGCAAAAATGTTGCGGGATTAAATGTACCTGCACCGACTTCTATATCGCACGGTTGCTGGATGATGCACCCGTGGTCTGCCCAAAATTTCTCTAACGCTAATATTATTTCTTGAAGAGTCATATCTGTTTTTCTTTTCACGCTCCGTTCCGATTTATTCTCATTCATTTTAACATAAATAGATTTCTTTACGCAATAGATTTTCACAGAGGCTTGTTTACATTATCTAATTGGAACCTCATCAGAGAATTTCACAGTAAGCTTTTGAGAAAGCATCTACGTTACCCTCACAGAACCCAGTCGTGGTATGGGTTCATAGTCTCTTGGGAAGCGTTGCATTTTTTGGGGTTTACTGTGAAAGTATAAAATTGTGAAGTTTGATTTAACCTTTAGCAATCCAGTCACAGTGTGGGTTTATCGGCTATCGATAGTGTCACGAGATTTTGGGTTTACTGTGAAAATATCGATATGTTGAAATTTACATAACAGAATGCGTAATACTTTCTGTCTGAACCGTGGATTTCTGCGGGCTACGGAATGGAAAGGTGGAAGATTGGGGATGCGTCCGGGTTGGGAATCCTCCATAAGCCCCTACAGTGGATGTGCTGCATACTTTTTCAAACTGGGGGATCTAAAAGTTGTGATCGGTTGACGGGAAATTGGAATCCGTACCGCTCAACTATCCGTTCAAGCGTCCTTGGAATCCATTCCTCAGCATGTGGTGATACAATTACTTTGCTATTTTCACCAATCAATGTTTGAACATTAATTTTAAGAGGTTTGCCAAACTCATAAGAGACATCACGTGGAATTGATGAAATATCAATGATCGCACGCACTTCATGAAATTGCTCTTTCACTTTCTCGAGAAATCTCTAAATGCATTACGAGTATTCATGGCTATAGATTCAATGGTTCCGAGATCAAAAGTCATCATATCAGTTTCTTCAAATTCAGTCCTGACACTTTTTGACATCATGGCATATATGAACTTGTGAGATCTGAACCAGTTATCTATATTATTCATATCAGGAATTTCATCTTCTACCACTCTCATTCTAACCGTGTATTCATCAAGAGCCAAATGCCTCAGAAAATTTAAACCCAACAATCCTTTTATTGGCGAATTTCCAGGGAGGTCGTGACACAAGACATCAATGTTCTCAATAGTCTCTCCAACCGCGGTCAGCTTCCGAACAGTGATGAGTTTGGCGAAGGCAGAACCGCTCGCGGTGAGCAGTTGGACTCGCTCTTTTGGGTTTAACAGGTCATATCCTAAAGCGATAGCCACTTGTGACGGAATAATGGTAATTGTGGCCCCGGTATCTAAAGCTACAGGCACATTTCGGAAGGCATCTGTGTTGACATCGCCGACTTGAAGGCGAAGGATAATTGACTCGCTTGAGGGATTAAAGGAGACGTATCCCATCACAAAAGGAAACCTCCTATTCCGTCTGGCAGAAGTTTACCTGTATAATGTATGGCTGCGCCGCCTTTGTAGTGCCTTGAGGCATCATGAATATCATCTTCAGATCTGCTATGAACAGCAACAACCCCTGATAACAGCTCGGTATTCTCGCTGATTTCACAATCCACGATGAACAGCCATTCGTCAGGGTATTTCTGCTCCATCTCTTCAAGGGTCATGCGTTCGTTAGACATTTATGTTTCCTCCTTAAATAAGGGAATACCTACAACACAAAATCTGCTAAAAGTGATAGCATTATACCCTATTTTCGAGAGGCTTGTCAAATCATTTTAAGAGGGACCAATCGGGTTCGTCCTCTGGATCGCCGAGGGGACCGTGGGCGTTGCGGACGATACGACGTTGCGCGTCATACCAATCCATGTAACGCGTCGCGGGCTGGAGTGTGTCGTTCCGGGCATCCATCAGGTTTGTGAGGGTGCTCTCCATTTCGTCCGCTAACGCTCCCGCTTCGGAGGCATCAATCAGATTGTTCATCTGCAAGGGATCCGCCTCCACGTCATACAGCATCCGTTTACCGTCGAACCAACGGGCGTAACTATGCGTTTTGGTCCGCACGCCGCGCCACTCGTTGCCATCAATGAGGTAATCGTAGGTCGATCCGAAGTTCATTGTCAAAACGGCATCCTGTTCAAAGGCATCAGCATTACCGCGCCAAGAGGCTGATAGATCGTAACCTTCAACAGTTCGCGGTGGCTGGATACCACATAATCCGCAGAGCGATGGGAACAGATCTACGGGGGAGGTGAGCGTGTCACAGGAGCGATTCCCCTCGAAAACGCCGGGCAGACGCATCATCAGCGGCACTTTGATGGATTCCTCGTAAGGTTCCCGCTTCGCCCAGAAATTGATACCTTGCCCGCCGCCTTGTGTGCCGTGGTCAGATCCGAAAACGAGCAGCGTGTTTTCGACACGTCCCGTTCTTTCAAGATACGCCATCAGTTCGCCGAGCATATCGTCCACTGTTAAGGTCATTGCGAGATAGTGGCGGTAAATCTCTAACGATTGTTCTTTAACCGAATCAGGAACATTTTCCGGGAGTCGAAGTTCAGTGGGTAGCCGGTCATAGTATTCCGGTGGTGCAAACTCATAAGGCGTGGAGTGTGCTTGATGCGGAGAGATAAACAAACAGAACGGGGTATCATCATCCACGTTGTCCATGAATTGGAAGGCGTATCGGTTCAACGCATCCGTCTCGTAGCCCTCCCATTTTTCATTCCGCCAATCGTCGAGGTTTACCGTCCCGTTGAAATAGTCGGTGTGGAAGTTATAGCCGCGCCAATGTTGGAATCCAAGACGGTCGCGCCCTTCGGGGACGTAATCGCGTCCGCCGATCTCTGGAAATGAACCGGTGTGGAGATGCCATTTCCCAACCCATGCTGTTCGATAACTGTTTCTGCTGAAAACATCGCCGAGTCCGATCTCATCGTGCCGGGTCCTGACGAAATTAATGAGATGTCCAGTCGTCTGTGGGTGCCGTCCGGTGAGTAGCATGGAACGGTAGGGGGTACAGACGGGCGCGGTAGCGATTGCGTTCGAAAAGACGGTGCCTTCCTGTGCAAGCCGGTCGATATTCGGTGTTTCGATCTGTGTATCGCCGTATACCGGCAATGAGCACGCACGAATCTGATCTGCCAGAAGATAAACGATGTTCGGTTTGTTTGTCATATTTGGTGTCCTTAAAATTGGAGCCCCATACTCACCCTATGTACCTGTTGTAGACGTCCGAAGTCAGCATAGGCATAATCGAGAGAAAGCACCCTTCTGCCAAGGTTCAGGTGGATACCCAAACCGAGTGTAAGCCCCTCTTCATCGTCGGCGCGGTCCTCACCCAACCGGAATTTGTACCCGCCACGAATCGCCGCCATTTTTCTGTACCAGTACTCCATGCCGATGTTCAACCGTTCACTGTTGTCATTCGGATGATTGGCATCGAGGGCGAGGGTGAGAAGATTGCTACCGGAATCAACAATATCGTAGGCGAGTCCGAGCCGGAAATTGGAGGGTAGCGGGAACTCAATCGTCTCCAATTCTGCTTTCCGTGCTGGATTCGTTGTATCTGGAAACGGACGATAACTCGCTATCCTCGGGTCACCCGCAACTTCTGCCCCGCTTGTCAAATCGGGACCGCCGAAGCGCATCTCCGGTCCAAAGTTCGAGAAACACATCCCGATCCGTAAACTTCGCCAGCCGGTATGGTATAAGGTGCCGACATCAATAGCAACACCTCTGGCACTTTCGCGGTGGATCTGCTGATGGATGTATTTCGCGTTAATACCGACAGACAACTTAACGCCGGATTCCTGCTCGTAAAGTTGCCGGGCATACGCCAACGAAACAGCGGTATCATAAGCGGAATACCAGAGTCCCGTCCCGTCCGGTTTTGCGAGCGTGGTGATCTCCGTATCAGGGACGTTGAGAAATGTGACGCTCGCGCCCACGGTGCCGATGTTTTTTATGGGCGTTGCGAACGCCAGATAGTTATACCGGACATCGGCAAGCCAGACGGTATGTGTGTCCGAAAAACTGGTTTTTTCGAGTTGGCTTATCCCTGCTGGGTTCCAATAGATGCTGGTTACGTCGTTGGCGAGCGCGCCAAACGCACCCCCGAGACTGTCTACCCGTGCCCCAGGACCGATTTTCAGAAACTGGGCACCCGCTGTGCCGACATTGGTGGTCGCCTGACTCGGAACACTCCACAGTAAAAGAAGTATGAATAATAACGTGGAAATTATATGTCGCATGTATTTCTCCTATTATCGGATAATAGCAAATCTGCCGATCTTGTTACCGACGACTTCATCACTTTCGTCTCTGGCTTCAACATGGAAGATATAAACACCGCTTGCGAGTGCCTGATTGTAGCGGTTGAGGAGCTCAAATGATGCCGTCCCGCCCTTGTCCCCTTGTGCTCGTTCCCCCGGGTTATAAAGGGCAATGCTCTCGTGTTCAAGCGTTCGTACTAATTCACCTGCTAATGTGTAAATCCGTATCGTACACCGCGGTGGGAGGTGCGTGAAGAAAATCTTATCCGTTCCTTCGGACAGTACTGCTCTGTTCGTAACGAAATAAGGGTTTGGAACGACCCGAATTTTTCCAAGATCGGCTTCAATGTCTTCGGGTGCAAGCGTTTCCCCCTTTGTATTTAGGAGGAACTGATCGCCGTCCTGTGGGGCACTGACGCCTCCCATTTCAACAGTGAAGACATCTCCAGCAGAGATTTCACCGTTCGGATCTTTTATATACACATAGCCACCTCGGATGTAAATACGGAAGAAACCCGGTGTTTCCGCTGGATTATATGTATCACGCCAACCCGTGCCTGTGAGAATAGCGTATCCAGCGGCGCGCTGGTCGTTGAATTGAATTTCTTCACCCGTATCTTCATCTACCACCTTGACGTGAGTATCGTCGACAAACGTGATCGAATATGTATGTGGCCGATAGTAGGTTGCCCAATAGATGTTGGGCCAGGTATTCTCACCAAAACCGGGGGATTGGATGTTCACCTCCCACCCTGTCACTGTGCCCGCCGTCAATTTAACGTCGTTAATCGGATTTTCCATGGGACTGCCGTAGAATACGTTGACCCCTGTTATCTTCAAGATGATCCCATCAAACATCGGGGAGAGCACTTCAACAGCCTCACCGTGACCAGGGTCGAACCAGTCAAAAGATTGTTTTTCGACGACAGTTGCGTCGGTCGTCATATTCACAATCTCATAGGCGGGGGGTTGATACCCGGGCCCCGTGATATATGCTGCTGGACCTATCTGTTTCGCGCCGTACCAGACCATCTTGTATTGATGCCCCGTTATTTTGTTCGGTGCGAGTACCGTCGGTTCGACGGTAACGCTTCCCTGTCCCTGCTGCTCTATATCAGCAGTCGGTTCTCGGTATCCTGCCGGTTGGGGACGTGGAACAACGTGAACCATCGTCTCGATTTGGCTACTCTCCATTGCGATCAACCCGGTTTTTGGGTTGCCTGTATCAAACGAGGTCACCGCATACGTGTATTCAAGTCCGTTGGTTAAGTCTGCGTCGGTGTAGAATTTCTTGATGCCTGCGTCCTCGCCGAGTGCCTGCGAAGGGGTCGAGACGACTTGGAAGATATCGCCAGCAACGGGCGGTCCCGAAGGACCGTCGCTAATTTGCACGTAGAGCCCACCGAAATAGATCCGAGCACCGGAACGATATGTACCGTCAGGATACGGTTCGCCTGTATTCGGGTCTTTGATAACAACGTATCCACCACCGTTCCCGGGGAACGCAGCGTTATACGCCATAACCTCCCACAGCGTCGTGTTAATGACTTCAAAATCTGTGCTGGAGTTGAATTTGATGACGTAGACGGCATTCTTGAAGAAATCGGCGAAGAACGGTTCATCCCCCATGCTTTCAATGGTGGCATCCGACTGCTTACCGACATGCGACACCGTAAAGAAATTGCCCGTCGCACTCGGTTTGTCGAATTCCATCAGCATCGTCCAATCTTCGACCGGATTGCCGGTGGATTCATCATAAGAGACATCGCGCCTATAAACCCGATATCCCTCAAAAATTTTCTCCGGATCGGTCACATCGACATATTCTTCAATGCTCTTACCGACGCCGGCATCAACCCAGCGTCCCTCGCTCTCCCAGACGAGTGTCACCTGTTTATCAGCAGGATAAGCAGTTACCAACGGGGAAGGGGGTGGTGCCGGTGCAACGTAACCGTCGTCATATAACTTCTGTGCCCAGTCCGAAGACGCTTGTAAACCCGCAAGCCCTTCACCGATTGCCACCGCGATGATGATGTTGAAGGACTCACCCGGGGCAAACGATTCAATCGGTCCGTAGGATTGGATAAAGCGTTGATCGTCATAGTTGGCTGGGAGAGGCTCAACACCGGGTGTGCTGATGAGGGCGTACATCTCTGCATCCGTCGTTGGGTCTGTGGAGATCGTAATCCGTTTGTGTGCTGTGAAAGGGATTTTTGCCGCTGGATCTTCTGCATTCTCCCCTATATACGCATCCAATACCCGTAACCCGATATACCCAGGGGCGGAAGCGTTGGAGAATCCGTAAGAGAGGTAACGGTTGGGGTGATCCACAGGATTGAGGGCATCTGGTGTCTGATCCAGAGCGACAAAGTCGTCAGCAGAGTAACTGGCTGTCCCTGTCTCGTTACTGGAGATGTCCACATCGTACCGGAACGCCATAAACAGATCTTCAAGCGTGTCGCCACCGACATTTTTGACGTTATACTCGAGAATAAAGAAGTCGTAGAGCGGTGCGTAACTCCACTGAAATCCGTTAACGACGATTTCTAAACCCAGAATTAAATCCTTATTCGCCTCCGGATTTGTATCGGAGCATTTGAACATGATGGATTGATTCGTCGGCGTTCCCTTTGTCGTTACACCGGGTTTGTTTGAGATGACCTCTGGTACATCGTCAGCGGGCCAGATTTCGCTGTGCCTGCCATCCGCCTCAGCAACGCCGACTTCACCGTTTCTCTTCGCACCGATCCAGATGTCTCCTTCATAGATATAGGAATCGTTTGTGCCCGCGGGCCACCAGCCTGAAGGGTTCGCTGTAGGGTTGCTCGGAAACCCGACGACTGCGGTGTTATAGATAGCAGAGGACAGGTTGCCCACATCCAGTGCCTTCCAATCCACGTCTGCCCTCGCCGACACCGCGACGCATCCCAAAATTGTAGATATACATATAAATCGTAATAATTTCATTTTTTTAATTTTCCTTGCGGATAAGTAATAGTTTCTGGAACTTGAAGGTTTTCGTTTTCGAGTTGAAAAAACTCCCAAGCAAAAACACCTCCACTTCGTTTCGGGCTTGGCACTTTGGAATATTTGTCAGAGTTATCAGTTTTCAGCAGAAAGTGCAGCCTCGTAATCTGCCTCGGTCTTAATTGGTTTAACTTCCATTGTTAATCGGTCTCCGTAATTTCAAAAACCCGATAGTGTTGCGTTTTTCCGTTTCCGATGTCCACTTCGCCTTCAATGAACACCGGATAATTGTAAACCGTTTCTTTGACAGAGAAAAGATACGGAATCGCACCCGCTTCACGCGCTGTTTTGGCTTGGCTCTTGAAATCGCGAGGCGCCTTCATGTGCTTATTGTAAATCTGATACGTTGACCTGTCGGCGTAATACATCAAATCGAAGTGCGCCCCGACGCGTTCATCGTCAAGAAAGAAACAGGCGTTCTCTGGCATCTCACGTTGGAGACGTTGTCCACTCTTTTCATATAGAGGGACCTGACGATTCCGCTCCGTGACCCTGTAAGCCGCATGCACATAGTGTCCTGCATAGAACAACGCAATTATCAGTGCGACCGTACGGAGCCCGAACCCTATCCACCTCTGCACATTACGGTGGCGAACCAGCATATACACACCGGCAAAAATCGCCAACAACACCCCGAAGCCGATCAGTTGCTCAACAATCCAGAAATTCGTTTCAATAAAAGGCGCGAATCTCTTGAGTCCATCGAACTGGTCCCGACTCTTGACGAGGGTGCGTCCGCCAGTGATAATCGTAATCGCGAGCATCCCCGCTATCCAAATAGAGGTATAAATCCAGTCCCGCCGTTGCCATGCTCGGCTGATGACCGCTGCGAGACACATCAGTAGCGGTGGCACGGCAATCATCGTCGCCGATGGCGTTTTCGTCTGGGCAAGCGTGTGCGGGACAATCACGCCGACACCCCACGCTAACACGAAAAGTTCCGCTAACTGCCAGCGTCTGAACATAACCACGATTAGACATAACGCCGCCGCAACGAGCGCGACATAGAACACCGGATAAAACAGTGGCATGTAATCAAACAGCGGTCGATCCCAACTTGCCCCCCAGCTTTCAATATCGGTGTTGAGGTGATCCAACACGCGCTTATGTTCCCAAAGGAATTCCTTACGATAGTAAATCAGGCAATAGGTGACCCACGGTGCAACTGTCGCAATTGCCGCCAAGAGTTGCAACCCAATATCCCCGAGACGAATCTTTGCGTCTATCGCATCGGCTTGTAACCCGTCACCCGATACACGTCTCTCGCTATAGATTTGCTGGGCTCGTGCAATACACCAAACGACAAGGGCGATACCGAAAGTGATGAGGGCAAGGTAACTTTTCGACAGATACGCAACACCCATCGCAACGCCGGATAAGATGTAATTCCGCCGCTTTCCCGTCCGAATCGCCCGGAGTAGGAACCAACACGACACCTGAACCCAAAGCAACAAAGCGATGTCAATGTGATCCGAATAGCGATAGCCGTGAATCGACTCAAAGAGAAACGGGTTAAACGCTTGAAGAAACGCCGCAATGAGTCCAGCCCGTTTGTCAAAGAGATCCGCGGCAATCCGATACGTTAACCAGGTCGTCACAACTAAACTGACTGCGGACGGCACCCGGAGTGCGAACGCATTAATGCCAAAAACGAGATGTGAGAGCCAGATTGTCCACATCGCCACCGGTGGTTTATGTAGCCAGATGTGGTTCTCGCCCCACCCTTTATAGTCGTAAGGGAGCCACGGTTGATCGTAGAGCGTAAATTTGAGCGGATGCTTCGTCAAATTCCGCGCAACGACGGCATGAAACCCTTCGTCCCAATACGTGATCCCGCTATGCCCAAGATTCCGCAGCACCAAAATCCCTGAGGCAATCAGAATGCAAAGTAGGACGATTTTTACGAGTGTAAATTCGCTGTTTAATCGGAAACCCTCAAAGTTCATCAATAGTTATAGATTCAGCGTTTGTAACTTGGTTTTTTCCGCATCGAGGACATCCAGAAAATTGTTCCACACTAACCATCCATGTTCGTTGAACCTTGCTCCCAGTTTGATGTAAAAACCTTCACTACCGCCCTTGTGATCTACACAGACCTCATTGTAGTGGGTGTGAATTGCGTTGAACCCAGATTCACACTAAAAATGCAAAAATCCGAGAAATCTGTGAAATCCGCGTCTACTGTGTATTCGCATAAAATCCTAATCCAATGACGGCAGCTGCTGTCCCCGCTGCTGCCCATTTTGTCCGAAGCGATCGAGTTTTTGTCTTATAGGCATTGGTGTAAAACTCAACATATTTCGGTGATTTTCCGAGGAGCCGCTCAGGTGGCGGACCTCCCTGATAATTGTAAATTCCAATGAGTGGGATTAAGCCACCAACTATAGTACTCCAGCCCACTGCTGTCCTTCCGATGTCATGGGGGGTTGAGGCGTTCACTGGAGTGAATAAACTCACTACAATCCCTCCAGCGAGGTAACCAATGGTACCTCCGATACAGCAAGTTCCCACCCCCGTACCGAACCATAAAAGTCTATTGACATTGTTACTCGCGTCCTGTTCAGCGGCAACTTTAGCTTCAAGACTAACAGCGTTTGCATCTTGTGCTGTAGCAGTTTTGGCTTCAACCCGCACGGAATTCTTTTGCGCAAGGGTGGTAAACGGCATACCGAAAGTCAATACTATTATTAAAGCAGCCATTCTGTGAAACATAGGCGGTAAAAGCCTTCAATTATTTTGGATCCGGTTATCACCCCTGAGTGTATGCAAGCGCGCACACTAAAAGTTTACGCTATGAAACTTTCGCGGATTATGAATCGCTTTCATGAAAAAGGGTGTCCGCCCATCTAAAATCTTGTAAGTAGTAACTTGGGTTACTATAGGTCAGATTCGTTGATTTTATTGTAGATGTCGGTCCCCTTGGTGACTAATTCCTGACGGATTTCATTCCAATCTTCTCTGTCGGTTTTGCCTTTCTCAAGTACAGGAAATATATTTGACCTTTCAGATTACATTAAAGTGTTTGTAACTTAAAACTCGGTAAGATTTAAAGTCTTTCAAATTCACTTGGCGTTAATCCTGCTTGGCGCAAAATGCTTCGCAGCAGACCAACCGAAATTTCGCGATGATATGGAACAATCGCTGTTTGAATCCCATCGCTGTTGTATCGGACAAATTTTACATGACTGCCTCGTTGATTCGCTATTGTGAATCCTGCCTTCTCGAGTTTACGTTTGACGTGACGATACGAGAGTGGTTTAAGCGGCACTGACTTTCGCCTCAAACTTCCGGATTACGGGTTTAAAACTTGGTTGAGGTGGCTCAAAGTACAGTTCCAACGCTTCCGCTAAGTTACTCAAAGCCTCTTCTTCGCTTTGACCTTGGCTTGCAATATCAACCTCTAAACATTGGGCGATAAACCAGTTATTTTCTCTCCAGATACTTGCCGTAAATGTTTGATTTTTCATTTTCGATTTTTCCTTTCTCCGAGTTTATGGAACTTACAACGACACGTGTCCCTTCCTACACATCACTGCGTGCTTCCGAGAGTTCAATTTTACCATCGCGATAAATACCTTCAATAGTTTACTGACATGGTTATTTCTCCTTATCCCTCTCCTCCAATATGGAACGTAACGCTTCATTAACGGCTTCTTCAGTGGGAAAAGCGGCGGCAACATCCGGTTCAAGGCGGACAATATTTGTTCCAGCAGCATATTGTTTCGCATATTTCCCACGAATGCCATCTTTTAGCAGCGTTTCGTCGTATTCGGGACGCAATTCGTCGTTAAGTCCATTTTTGTCAGTCACTTTCGTATATCCTCCTTTCTCGATGGGTAACTTTACGAGCACTAATAATTCGGATCCGTTGCCCGCGATCCGTATGAGAAATAATAAGTAATTGTCCTTGAACTGACTCACCAATCGTAATATATCTGGCTTCATCACGCAGGCGATCTGGATCGGGAAATGTAAGGGACAATGGGTCGCTAAATACAGTTGATGCTTCGTGAAAAGATATATTATGTTTAGCAAAATTGCTTGTTGCTTTATTAGGGTCCCACTCAAATTCCATCGTGTCAACTTAACTATTATCTATTGTCCATATTAGGATTGGCTCGCAAAACCCTCATAGCGAGGCTGCAAACGACACTGAACAAATGCCTCTAACAAGTTGAGAACCCACTTGCCCATATCAGCATCAAGTAGGAAATTCACCCGGTCTGTGCTTTCCTTGATCCAGTTAGATATATTTTTCTCATTCAAACCGTATCTTTGAACAGAGTTTTCATCTTTCAGGATTGATGCGGCTAAAGTACTTGGTGCTGAACCTGGATTGTAATGTTGACTCGTATATCGGGCCTGAGACCGAGAACCGGCTTTGCCAACTTTCAAAACACATTCTTTATTAAAGAATACATACACCGCCATTTTCCCTTTAGGTAGATTCCTCGGTGGTTTATGTGGCATCGTCCAGGTTTCAATACCGATATCACTCGGTTGTATTCCAATTCCGCCCAGTTTGGCGACCATTAAAAAATCGTCTCGGAGTTTTTCAGGATCCCAATTCATCATTTTCCATCCTAAAAATCCAAACTCACGCCCATCATAATCAACCGCGGGGAGCTCCATGACAGCGGATGCGAATGCTTCTGGTTGTCGAGCGGGATACCATATCGGTCGTACGTCACTGCATCCAAGAGATCGTCCAGATTCTTCGTATTGAAGATGTTCCGAATGTCGGCAAAGAAGGTATAGGTCAACCCACCAACCCGACTCCGTTTGCTGATCAGCGCGTCAACATTATAGGTCGGCGGATAACGCTTCGAGTTGATGTCTGGCTTGACAGGTGCCCTTGGATTCGGTGTGTAGGGCAAACCGCTGCCATATCTACCAATTAGATTGATAGAGGAATCGAAGGGCAATTGGATGTCCAACAGTCCAGACAAGACATGACGTTGATCCCATGCCAACGGATGGCTTTCGGTTACGTCAGGCTGCTGTCGGTAGTAGGTGAGGTAACCCAGATTCCGGCTGGAGCCTTTTCCCTTCGCGACGGAATAGGTGTAACTAAGCATCCCAGAGACCGGACTTCCGCCTGCACGCCACTTGCGAATGGTGAGTTCAAACCCTTGAACCCGACCATAGATGCCGTGGAGCATACCGTCGAATTCACCGTTGAGGAAGTAACTGTAATCGTTGGTAATGTCCACATGCACGCTATTGACAAGCTTATCAATATCCTTTGTGAACCCCGTGATGTCAATCGTTAAATCATCGGTGAATTGCCGGATAATACCGACTTCATAAGCGATCGTCCGCTCTGGCTCCAAGTTAGGATTGCCCCTTCTTCGGATTGCACCCCGCATATCAAAACTGAGATTTTCGTAGAGATCATCCCCCCGCGGAATCTGATAGTAATGCCCGTAGGTGAAGTGCAACTTCGATCGGTCGGTAACCGGGAAGGAGATGCCGAGGCGTGGGGCGATCATGTGTTTGGTGGAAGCCTCAACAGGATCTTTGATGATCGGGAGTCCAACTTTATAGGTGCTTTTATCCAGTTTGATGGTGCCATCGTCGTTCAGTTCGAGCGGATCAAACGGGTCTGCGGGTGAGATCCCCGATGGATTATATAGGTCATATCGTAAACCAGCGTTGACGATCATGCCTTCATACTCCATCTTGTCCTGGAGATACATACTCAAGGATTGCGGTTGGACATCATAGTACTCCATATAGAGGTTGGAGCTTCCGTAATTTGTTGTACTGAGATTATAGAGATCGTATCCCAAGAACTCAACGCCTGTCTGGATCAGGTGATTCGCCGTGACTTGGCTGGCAAAATCCGCTCTTGCTATTGAAGTTGTTGCAGTGCTGGTCCCCCAAGAATTACTGTCACCGGCGACGAAATAGGTTGTATCGTTGTATGCCTGCTGGGGCGGGTTTCGGATCCTGCCTTCTTCCTGATTCTGCTCAAAGGATTTATCGGGATCCCATGCGTTTTCATCAAACGCCTTTTCCAACGGATCCCACACCTTTCCGGGTTGATGTGCCTCACCAGAACGATGAAATTGCCCAACCGTCAACGTATAGAAAGTCCCAGAGTTGATATTATGTGAGAGCCGCACAGACGTATTCCGCGCGCTTGAATTTGACACTGGAACGGCACTGGGCCAAAAGCGGAAGGAACCCCCATAGGAATGGCTTTCGCCGCGATTGAAAAGCCCACTGGCGGTGAGTTTGATACTCGGTGTCACTTCAAACTTCAGTTTCCCTTGGAAGATATATGAGGTCCCATTGCTATTCGGAAAATAACTGTGATTTCGTGAAAGTTGGCTGGAGGCAGCGAACGTTAACCGATTTCCCCATATCGGTCCGCTGAGCGCAAATTCACCGATATGGCTCGGAGATAGATTGTACTTCTTCGTGTCATTGAACAACCCACTATACTGTTCCAGGTCCACGACGTAGCCGTCCAACAAAGTAACCTGTCTCTTCTCATAGTCGATAACAGTGCCATCGGCATCCCGATAGGGTTGACGCGTCATCATCGGTTCACCCGTATCGGCGTTAACTTGCGGTTCACCCGTTTCCGGATCTATCACAGGCTGAAGTGGGTTTTCCGTCCTGTCCGCATATACGCCCGGGAAAATCTCCGTAAAGACGACCTGCTCGTCGCCTTCCCGCTCCGCTAACTCCGCAACGGTGACCTCCTGTCCGCGGTAGGGTGTTTGATAGTCGTAGGGTTGCCCGAAGAAAATACCTCTGAAGGGTTCTATCGCAACCGGTCGAAATCCGTTGTCTGGATCCAGCCACGGACCGTATAACGGATCGCCGTGGTGCGTCCCCCACTGTCCAACCCGGTACCGGATTCTACCAGAAAATTTATTCGTTCCGACCTTCGTGATGAGATTAACGATACCGGATTGCGCATCACCGTGTTCCGCATTGAATCCGCCCGTGATAACCTCCATCTGTTCGAGGGAATTCGTGCCGATACTCAAGCCCAAACTTCTGCTGATCGGATTATTAATTGGGATACCGTCAATGAGATACCGAATCTCCATCGACCTGCCGCCCCGAATATGGGTTGAACCGGTTGCGTTTAGCACGGCAACGCCAGGTAAAGTCTGTAGAATGCCATTCACGGTATCGCGGGGCATCGCCTCAATATCGTCTGATTCAATGATTCGTGTCGACTGCGTAACATCCCGTTTGATGAGCGGCTTCACAGCCGTCACCGTTATCCCTTCAAGCTGCACCGTGGTGCTCTTTAGGGCAAAGTCTAACGTCGTCGTAAGACCGGCGATCACCCTTGTCCCCGCCACAGTCTCCGCTGCATAACCTGTGAGTTCGACCTTCACATCATAACTTCCGGGCGGGATATTCGTCATAACATAGTAGCCAGCACTGTTGGTTGTGGCGGTGCTGCTCGTTCCGACGAGTGTTACCGTGACATTCGCCAGCGGTGTATGCGTCGCTTCAGCGGTGATGACCCCAGAAACTTTTCCAGTAATCGCCGCAGCAGCATCAAAGTTAACGGCTACCACCAAATACACAGCAACAAGTAAGAGAAACGGTCCTGTGGCGAAACTCGCAAGTTTCTGAAACGTGCCGCTAAAAGTTTTTAAGATACTATTTTTCTTCAATTTGATAACTCCTTATCTGTTCTGAATGTTTCCAGACTAAATATATAAAATTTTGAGTGAGAAACCCAGCGTATAAATCGTTTGGGGTCTACAAAACATTCTCAATAAATCTGAGGCTTTTTAAGGTGCGTTCGGTATGATATTCAATGAAATTGCCAAGCAGACGCTTAAGTTCCTGATGATTGCGGGTAGAGGCGCGGATTCGGTTGAACCGCTCCCATTCAGATTTCCGAAGCACTTTCAGTAATTCGCAACTACCGAGTGCGATTGTAAAGGCAGCACCGTCTCGATTTTTGCACTCACCACACAGTACACCGCCGTATCGGACGCTGAAAGCGATGCCGAAGCCCTCTGTCGTTCCCCTTTTTACAGCTGAACCACACTGCACACACCGTGAAAGTTCCGGTCCATATCCCGCACAATCGAGAAACTTAATCTCAAACCCCCTGGCGAGCAAAGGAATATCATCCGCATGAACTAAAGCGTGGTAGGTGGTGTGGAGGAGATTGAAAATCTCAGGGCTGGCGATCCCTTCTGAGGCGATGCTATCTACCAATTCAGCGAAATAGCACCCGTAGGTGATACGCGTGAAATCGGAACGGATCGCGTCAAACCCGTCAATCAGATTGAAGTCGGTGATGTTTTGCAATTCCCGATTTTCGCGATGCTGAAAGAGGAGTGTCCCGTGGTTGAGGAGTTCCAAACTTCCACTGAGGCGACTCTTTGGACTTTTCACGCCGTAAGCGACCGCTTTAATTTTCCCGAAGTCAGGCGTGTAGAAGGTAATAATTTTATGGAATTCTTGAAGGGGAAAGGTGCGAATGACAATCGCTTGGGTCTTTTGAGCTGCCATGGTTCCATGTGTGGTGAACGCGCGTTCACTGAGGGAATAAAATCGGGGCGAGAGGATTTGAACCTCCGACCTCCTGCTCCCGAAGCAGGCGCGCTAGCCGGGCTGCGCTACGCCCCGTTCTTATGTTTAATTATACCGTGCCTGTCGGGCGTTGTCAAATTTTAATTTCAAACTTGTAACGTTCAGACAAACCCGATCCCCTTTGGAGACCAACACGGTTTAAAAAGTCACCTATGGAATGGACCCCCAATACTTCCCACGCGACTAAGAGACATCGCCGGTGTGGATATCCGGCATCTGCAGGTGAATCCTACGGACGCGTCGTTCATCCGCCTCAAATATGGTAAAACGGATACCGCGGTAGGTAAATTGTGTTCCCCGTTCAGGCACACGTCCGAGATGATCTACAACGAAGCCACCGATCGTATCAATGTTTTCCGCTTCAAGTTCTGTCCCGAGTCTTTCGTTCAACTCAATAAGATTCAGTCTCGCATCAATCGAATAGGTGTTGGCATCCATCTGAACGTAGTCATCCTGTTCGTCCATCTCGTCTTCATCGTGAATTTCGCCGACAATTTCTTCGATGATGTTTTCTAAGGTTACGATCCCGGCGGTGCCACCGTATTCGTCCACAACGATTGCGATGTGCTGCTTATGCGCCCGAAGCTCGCGGAAGAGTTCTGAAATATTCTTGCTCTCCGGTGTGAAAAATGGACTCCGACCAACAATCAACTCCCGCAGATTGATCGGTTTGCCTTCCTCCCAGTAATCCAACATATCTTTAACGTGCAAAATTCCGATGATCCGGTCGATGGTTTCCTCATAGATTGGAATACGGGTATGTCGGCAGGCGATGGTTGTCTGTAAAACCTCGTCCGCAGGAGTGGTAACTTCAAGACAGATCATATCCGTCCGGGCAACCATGATTTCCCGAACAACTTTGTCCGGTAAGTCTAAAATCCGAGAGATCATTTCTCGGTCATCCGGTTCCAAGATTTCTTGGCTATCGGCGACGTTGTCGAGCGTCTCCAAAACCTCTGGGGATACGAGGCTGTCTTGCGCTGAGGTAACTTTACCTCCAAAGACACGGACAATAAGGTTGGCGAGAAAATTTAAGGGGATTAAGACTAAGAACCCACCCCAATAGATCGCACGGAGTACACTGAGGGCTCGAATCGTGGCTTCACCCGTGCTACCCTGGACATAATTTTTGGGGAATAACTCCGTAAAGACGACGAAACAGGCGACGGCGAGTGCCGCATTTGCCACAGGGTATTCCCAAAACGTCATAAATACCATAACGCTCACCACTATCAGAATCGTTTTGGCAGTGATAAGGGTCAACGAATAGCGGCGTGGGTTGCGTAACAGGGAGGTCAGTAGTTCGTAGCGTTTGCCTCCCTCCTCGGCAAACCTGAGAATATCATCTCGCGTTAACCGAGCAAGTAACGCTTCGGCAGCTGAAAACAGCGCATTGAGAATTAAAAGTATGCCTAAGCTAACAAGTTTGATGACTAAGTCTAGGTCGTCCAAACGTAAAATCACACTCCTAATAACGGACCAATTTCGCGGTGTTCAGAAGACAACAGACAACACACTACAGTGCCTACAAGAGACGAAAGATACTTTCCTGCTTTTCAAACATGGTCTTGGCTGCCTCTTTCGTTTGATGGTCGTAACCGAGTAGATGTAGCATGCCGTGGACTGTGAGCAATGCGGTTTCAGTTTCAAGGTTACCGCAAGCACCACTGAGTCCGTCCCTCGTCGATGCTTGTCGCGCCGCAGTTTCAAGGGACACAACGAGATCTCCGAGTAAACTTGGATTTATATCGCCATCTTCACCTTCACGCATTGAAAACGCTAATACATCTGTTGGTGCATCAATACCACGATACTCGCGGTTAAGTTGTCTTATGTCAATATCATCTGTCAAGAGGACGCTAACTTCACTCGGTTCTGCGTCATGCGCCTTTAACGTGGCACGCACCGCGTTGTAAACCACTCCTATATCAAAAGTAGTATTGCGACTCGTATTGGTAACCCGAATCAAAACGGTTATCCTTCTCTACTCGAGACATCCGATGGATCTATCCCGTTCCGTCTCGTATTGTGCGGCGATGCCTGCTCATAAGCCTCGACAATGCGTTGGACCAGTTCATGCCGCACGACATCAACCTTGGAAAAATAGATGAACTGGATTCCTTTTATACCCGAAAGTACCTCTTGTGCGTCCGCGAGTCCTGAGACCTTATGGTTCGGAAGATCCGTCTGCGTAATATCACCCGTAACGACCGCTTTTGAATCGAACCCGAGTCGGGTCAAAAACATCTTCATTTGCTCAATAGTGGCGTTTTGTGCTTCATCCAGGACGACAAACGAGTTATTGAGGGTCCTGCCTCGCATGAAAGCGATAGGCGCGACTTCAATAACATTTCGCTCAATATATTTGTCAAGAGCCTCTGGGGGCATCATGTCGTAAAGGGCATCGTATAACGGACGTAGATATGGATGGACTTTGTCTGCAATGTCACCCGGTAGGAAACCGAGCCGTTCACCGGCTTCAACGGCTGGACGTGTCAAAATAATACGACTCACCTGCCCGCTTTTGAGAGCGGAAACCGCCATTGCCATAGCGAGATACGTCTTTCCCGTTCCTGCCGGTCCGATGCCGAAGACCAAGTCGTTGTGCTTAATTGCCTCAACATAGCGTTTCTGCCCAGCAGTTTTGGGACGAATTACACCGCGTTTCGAGAAGACTGGAATCGACTCGGCTCCAGTTTCATCTAAAATATCTCGTTCACCAGCACTCGACGCTCGAATTACATAGTTGACATCGGCTGCCTGAACGCGTTCTCCTTTCCGGATGCGGTGAAGTAGGGATTCGAGAACCGTTGTCACCCGGTTAACTTCAGTGATATCTTCACCAATGACAGCAAGACTGTCACTTTTCAAAACAACGCGAACATCAAATCCATCTTCAATAATTTTCAAGAAGGCATCGCTCTGCCCGAAGAGGGCTTGTACCTCAGCGTTGCTCTGTATGGGAACGCCCTTCGATTCTTGTTTTTGCAATCGGATTCTAATCCTCCGGTTATTTAAACGTGAAACCTATAGTTTCACATTGTGTGTTCTGTCTAACCTTAACGCAACTGCTAAAAAATGTCAAATTTCAGAAATTATACACAATCAGTTTCTCGATGGGTGAAGTTTCAATCAGCACCCGCAGAAATAACTTGTGAATAAATCCTATTGAGTTACTTTTATTTTACAAGATTCCCAAACAAAAGTCAAGCGGATTTTATTATCTGCCATAGAATTTAATTTCTCGGATCGCAGCGCCCTTCAAAGGAATGTCAATTACTTCGTTACCCGCTCCGTCATCAAACCGCGTAGCATTCCGCCGGTCCTCCATAGCGTTTGCTGTCACGCGCAGGTAAAGCAGTTCCCTGCCGACTTGGAATTTGACCGGTTTTGTGCCCTCTACATCTTTATGCTGTTTGTCATGCACAGGTTTGAAGCCTGTACCGGATTGACCCAGGTGATAGGTTGAATCTTCCAATGTTGTGCTCAGCGCCAAATTGGGAATGCGCGACGCCGGATAAACTTCAACGGTACTCACGTACATCGGTTTTTCCAGCTGAATCAAAATCTCGCATCGGATTGTTCCATCCAGCTCCGTTAGATACCGGTTTCTGAGGGAGAAGTACCCTGCGCCTCCCACAACACCGTGGCTCTTTTTCACGTCCCCTCGCACATCAAAAGTCCCGATTGTTTCCAAATTACCATCCACTATTTCGGGATGGGTGTCGCAGGTCAGCCGTGAAGAGGCGATCTCCTCAATAGGCGTGTCCCGAAGCCAAGATAGACTTGATGGCAGCATTTCCGTTCCCGACTTCCCTTGAAGTCCTACACAACCAGCGATGCTGAACGATAGAAACAATAAAATGCTAAACGTCCATTTATTCATCTCCTTGCTCCTTTCCCGTTATGGGGTCTGACGAATGTAAAATTTGACTTCGCGAATGGCAGCACCTTTCAGTGGAATCTCAACACCTGAGTTTGCGGTCCGAGTGGAATTCTGTCTGTCCTCTATTCCATCTGCCCCAATTCGTAGATAAAGCACTTCCCGCTCAATGCGAAAACGCACCGGAGTCAACCCCTCTATGTCCTGATGCTGTTTATCGGACACTCGTTCAAAGGCGACATCAAAGCGTGGGGGATCATCGGTTGTCGTCATCATCGCGAAATTTGGGATCCGTCGCGATGCCGGATAGACCTCCACATACGAAATATAAGTCGGAGCATCCAGTTTGATAATCGCTTCCGTGCGACGTTGCCCTTCAACCTGCGTTATGTAACGCCGTTGTGCATAGGCGAGCCCGCGCCCCTGACCCTGGTGAAGTAGATACGCTTTTCGGACAAACCCCTTCACCTCGAATGTGCTCTCTGTCTCCAGATTACCATCTACAAATTCCGGGTTAGACTCACAAGTGAGACGCGACGCTGCCATCTCACCAATGGGCTGATTCAGTGCAGCACACCCCGTAATGCCGATAAGCAAAACAAACAAACCGTAGATTCTCATTTTTTCCTCCCGTTGCATGTTTACGGCACACGGCGTGTGCCTCATATTATATCGGGACGGCTACATTGAAACGTTCTGCGGCTTCAACGAGGCGATTCCAAGTCGGTGCCTCAATCGGTATTCCCTCTTGCAGGCGTTTCTCGCGGCTCCGTTCCTCGAATTCTCCAGGTACATAGATTTCGTCAACACCGGGCAACCGAGCGGATGACTTCACCCACTCTACAAGATACGCAATCTCCTGTTCATAATCCGCTAAGTCGATGAAATCTTCAATTTTAATCGCAAACATCACAATGCCACTTGCGCCACGGGTCGGTTGTTCACGGCTACATCCCGCCCAAGAAAGTCCACCCGCGATGGCATCTATCATCACACCGAGACCAAAACCTTTGTGCCCGAACTGAAAACCTCCAAGCGGCATAACGGCAGTGTCCTGTGGGCGTTCACGAAACGCATTCGGATCCGTGAGCGGCTTCCCTTCGGCATCTATCATCCAGCCTTCCGGTATCGCTTCACCGCGCGCCATCTGGACGAGCAATTTTCCGCCTGCGACGACACTGAGCGTCATATCAAGAAGAAGGGGTTCCCCGTCTTGACGCGGCACCGAGATCGCAATCGGATTCGGTGGCAGTCGCCGCGAAGTACCACCGTGCGGGTGCATGAAGCGTCCACCGCCGTTGAGCAGAACGATCCCGATCATGCCCGCACGTGCCGCAATCGGTGGATATTCCCCCATCCGTCCTGCGTGTCCACACCGATGTAAACCGACCGCACCGATCGTGCAACTCTCTGCCTTTTCGATAGCCATCTCCATCGCCTTACGTGCGGCAACCATGCCGAGTGCCCCATTGGCGTTGATAACGGTGGCTGCACCGCTTTCCCTGACAATCTCCATCCTATCTGCCGCGGGACCGCCCTCCATCCCACCGATGTAGTTCGGTGCGTTGATGACACCGTGTGAATCGTGTCCGACGAGATTAGAATCGACAACGTGGTCACTGACGATACGTGCGTCCTCCTCCGTACCCCCAGCCCCGCGATATATGTCATACACAAACTTTCTCAAAACATCATGAGCTACAACTGGCATAAATGTCCTCCTTATTGAATTTAAAATTTGGAAGATGGATACAAACACTTGGCATCTGGATTGGTGTCTCACCTACAACTGATTCCTATCAAATTCAACACGCCTATAAATGTCCGGTAAGGACAAGGCACATTCAATTGAAACAAGCGAGAGGATATTTTCAAGCGAGCGAAATTCGGTGAGTTTCCACTCTGTTTCTTGCCGACGATAATGTTCAATATGCACTTCGTCTTGTGAAACAAGGATGTATTCTTGTAGGGACGTAAGTTGCTGATAGCTCTTGAACTTCTCTCCTCGATCATACGCTTGGGTTGACGGAGAGAGGACTTCTACTAAAACGATCGGGTTGAGAAGTGTATCAAAAGCGTTATCCGCAAAGCGAGGTTCACCACAGACGACAACGACATCCGGATAGAAGTAGGAGGTTTCAGGGTGAGTCCGCACGCGCATGTCGTTAGTGTGGACTTCACAGATGCCTCCTTTTAATTGAATATAAAGTTCTCCAGAGATGTTCGTTACAATGAGACTATGTTCGCGACTTGCCCCGGACATAGCGATTATTTCCCCGCGCAAGTATTCATGTTTCGTATCGGACTTGCGTTCCCAATCGAGATATTCCTTGGGGGTTAGATAGGTTTGTACTGCGGCAGATGACATGGTAGCCTCCATAAAAACATCATGGCGCGTTTTTCAGAAATGCTTTTGTTAAAAGTGTAACCTCCGATAGAAGAATTTTCAATGCTTCATATTATCTTTCACGCGTGGCGAAATCCTGCGTCCGTGCGATGCCAATTCTGCCCGTGGTCTGGATCGCGGAACTGGATATTTCTGCCCAACAACTGCTTCAGCACATCGCTCTCACCCACCAACTCGGCATCGGTTAACTGCCGAGGCATATCTTCCTGCGGATAGATGACCGAACGGTTATACATACCCAGCAACCCAACGCGGGGTGTATCCGTCAGATTCGCCCGAGACTGATGCCAGATCGCACCGTTCGTGAACATGATAGAGCCTTTCGGCGCGACAGCGATGCACATCTCAAGCCCTTCTGCTTCCCCCAATTCCGGACGACGAAGCGTTTTGTGTGACTCCGGAATACACGCCGTTGCCCCGTTCTCTTCCGTAAAATCGTCTAACATCCACACCGTTTGTCCCGTCAGCGAACCGGATGGAAAGGGAGATTGCATCGCCCAATACGGATAGTCGATATGCCAACCGCCCGCGGGCGCGCCAGGTCCAACGATGTTCGCCGTAAACGTGGAAGCGATCACATCTTCACCGAGCATCCGTTTCCACACCGCCACCACGGTCGGGTGCTGGATGAAATAACGGAAGATGGGTGATTTCCCAACGATTGCCCAGACGCGCCGGATTTTACCATCGCCGTAACTGTGGTCATACCCGTTGGCAATATCCTCTTCGATTAATTTCCAGATGACCTCACGCGCTGCGTCTGCCTCTTCGTCGGTAATCACGTTCTCAATGACATGGAAACCGACTTCGCGCAGGTCCTGTTCGACAAGATCAAGCCTTTCTGAATCCAACGCAGATTTAATTTGTATCATGTTGTACCTCTATACTATCGAATACGCGGTAGATTGCGAACCGTCTCGATAATCTGATCCTCCAGATCGTCGGCATCGCTATCTGGAACCAGATTGTGTTTGTCCATCCACGCGATGTTTTCGGCTACACTCTCTGTAACCGGAACTTGTGGCGTAAATTCAGGTAATACTGCTGATAGTTTCTCGTGGCTAAAAATTTGGGTATGCCCAAAGTTGCCTCGCAAGCCACTGAACCGTTCAGGTGCCATTGCGATGAGCGTCTCTTGGGATACATGCACGATCTCCATGTCAACACCGAGCGCATCCGCCGCGGCACGGTGCCACTCGTCCCACGTCCGCGCGTGCGGATGGACGATGTTGTATATTTCACCGAAACAGTCAGATCTACCGAGTACCTCTGTAAACGCAATTCCAGCGTCGCGAGATGACAGGAATTGAAAATAGTTCAGTCCATCACCCGCGGAGAGGATCGGTTTGCCCTTCCGCAACCGGTCAATCCAACTCCCATCTCCACCCACTTGCCGATGGAGATTCATGCCGGGACCGTGTGTATAGGAGGGCTTGAAAATGGTTACGGGGAACCCATCGCGTGCGTGAGTCTCTAAGAGGAGGTTATCCGCTTCAATTTTCCCCAGTCCATATCCCGATGTGCCTTGCAGCGGTGCCGTCTCAGGGAGATTGATCCCGCTGAAGGGCGGTCCGTAGGTCATCACCGTTGAGCAGTGAACGAAGTGTCCGACACGTCCCTGACATGCCCGCAGTGCGGAGGCAGCATCTTCGGCGTTGAAGCTAATCATATCAATGACGGCATCCCATTCCTCCGCGCCGACTTTCGCCTCAAAATCCTCACGATTCTTCCGGTCGCCGTGAATCACACGGACATCTGGCGGCGGTGGATCGGCGTGTTGTCCGCGGTTAAACAGGACGACTTCATGGTTTCGGTTTTGCAACGCCGCCACAATCCCACGACTGATGTTGCCCGTGCCACCGATGACTAAGACTTTCATTGATTATTTCCTTTCTCTATCAAGGCAATTTCTGCGGTTGTTAATCTGTGTTATTCTAAACATTCAGGTCTCCTCTGATGTTTGTTTGCTATCCAGAATTACCGTTTGTCTGCACTACAGTCTTGTTACGTTTGCGCCGCGAAAAGGAGATACCGCCAAAACCGCTGATAATGGCGATATAAAATCCAAAATCGTAAGCCCATCCAGTATTGTTGGGTTCATAGAGGCGGATTTCTGGATTAAACAGCAATCCCCATATCAGTGAGATTGGTGCGATCCATCCGTGCCAGATGCCCCAGAAGAAGCCAGCCGGTTTCTCAGCGGTGTGTTTCCCATCGCCAGGTATGCATCCCACAAGAGTGATGAATCCTATCAATAACAGTAGGCAAATTAATTTTTGAATGCCCATTTCTCTACTCCATGCCCATTTAAAGTTGTAGATGCTGCGCGTCAACAATTGCTCGCGTCAACGCCCAATCCAATCGTCGTCGGTAGTGTCCATCGCGGCGTAACCCCTTGAACGCCGTCAGAAAAACATCGTGGGTCTTCTCCCGGATTGTTCTCAAACGGGCATTGAGCATTTCTATATCCACGCGCCACGGCACGCCAATTTTTGTAATGGAACGGCAATGGACGCGGATAGGATAGTCTTTCAGCTCCTCTGGTGGACAGAAACGGATAGAGGCGGAAACGGTATTGTCTATCGCGATGAGCCCAAGATTTCCCTTCGGGTCGTTGAACATAATGTCACGATTAGAAGAAGATTGTGGAAGGTGTTCGCGGAGTTCACCCATCGTGCCGAGAAACCGATTGTTGCGCCAGATCCTAACGTCCGATGATACATCCGGTGCAAACAGTGCGAGACCGACAGGATGCTCCGTGTCCTCGAACATATAAGAGGTATCTCTTGTTTTATTTTCTTTTTTTGTCTTATCCTCTCTTCTCGGGACTAAAGAGATGAAATCGTGTAACCTTTCCAGAAACAGATCGCTCCGAATAAACGCCTCTGGAATAATTGCAGCGACCCACCCGCAATGCGTCAGACACTGCTCAAGCGCGTATTTGTAGAGGTCATCGTAACCCGTCGCTTCCGGGAAAGGCAAACCACGGCGTGTCGCCGAGTTGCGAGCCAACCACGGTGGATTGGTAATGCAGACATCAAACCCTTTGGGAAAGTCGGCGAGTGTATCGCGTCGCACGATCCCTTTTGCACCCGGTTCGATGTCAAAAAATGCCCAATTCCAACACTGCAGATGCGCTGCGTCAATCAATCGTGGAATGTCTTTAGCCCCTGCGAAGGGTTCCAAGATTGCCTGGTGTTCTAAATTGGAGGCTTTTGCCCACGTCTGGAACGGTTCTAACTGAAACGGATTCCCACGCGTGTAGTAGCGTCCACTCGCTCGTTTTTCGTCCATTTGCATCGTGTTTTTCGAATAGGTAGGTCTTTGTAGGAATGTCTGTTTTTTTATCCAAATTTCAGGTTCATTAGGGTATGACATAACACAGTCCAGTAGTGTTGCATTCTATCATAAATCCGCTTTCATGTCAAATTTGCGGAGCATTCTTTATCAGAGCCATTCAGTTTTTCCATTGCCTTCTTTACAGGTTTAACTTGACCTATCCCTTAATATGGATATAATAATTGGTAATTGCGTTTAGTTGCCTGAGTCAGGATTTTCAGGATTATGCCCTGTGCTGCTGGCGAGGTTCCCTAACCTCACCAACTTAGAGTGTCTCATTAATTCTAAAGTTTACCATAGTTGTCTGAATCAGGACTTGCAGGATTACGGTCCGATAGACTGGAGGAACCGATGCGCTATTCATATATCATATCTGTCATATTCATGGTCACCCTATTGACCTCTGTTGCCTCGGCAGGGATATGGCAGGAAAATTTCGACAATGGACTGCCCGATGGCTGGAACGAGGTCAGTGGCGAATGGAAGATTGTGAAGGATGCCTATGCCGAGACCTCTGGTGGACAGTACGCCAAGACGATGTTCGGCGATGAAGATTGGACGGATTACACGGTTGAGGTGGACGTAACGCTGGTAAAAAACGTGGGGGTGAATGCCGCGGGTTTGCTAATCCGTGCAGATGCGGACGGAGATAACGGCATGCGATTCTGGATTCGCACAGACCAACATAAATGCCAATTTTCCCGATGGAAAGAGAATCAATGGGACCACATCGCCACACCTCTGCCCTTTGAACCAGAAGTCGGTGAAACCTATCGTCTCAAGGTTGTCGCAGCGGGACACAATTACGAATGTTTTATTGACGACGAACTCCTGTTCGAGGGTGACGATGATATGAAGTTTCGTGACAGTGGACGCATCGGCTTCATTACATACGAGGCAAACGCCCATTACGACAATTTGGTCATCGATGGAGAGGAGATCCCCGCCTTCGCTGTTGAGCCAAATGGCAAACTTGCCACCCGCTGGGGTCAACTGAAAACAGATATATAACGCACTATCAACTTCTAACCTACGTGGAGAAAAGAGGACACCGCAATGCCAATTACGGATGCAATGCCGGAACTCAACCGAACACTTCAGTTTTTTCCCGTTGAAAACGAGAATCCATCAACCCTAACGCATGCCCAAATTGACCACTTCAACGAGAAAGGTTTTATCTCACCCTTAGATGTTTTCTCCGAAGCGGAGATGGCGGAACACCGCGCCTATTTCGATCAACTCATGGAAAAAGCGTTGGCAGCAGGCATGAATAGTTATTCCATCAACGGATGGCACACCACCTGTCCCGGTATCCATGATCTGATTACCGAAGACAGAATTCTCGATTACGTGCAAGACCTACTCGGCGAAACGCTCATCTGCTGGGGAACACACTACTTCTGCAAGCTACCGGGCGATGTAAAGCAGGTGAGTTGGCATCAGGACGCCTCCTATTGGCCCCTCTCCCCGAGCAAAACCGTCACCGTATGGCTCGCGATTGATGACGCCGCGGTCGAGAACGGTGCAATGACCGTTATCCCGAAATCGCACCTGCACGGGCAAATCGCATTTGAACCGAGCACCGCTGAGGAAAAGAATGTACTGGGTCAGACGGTGCATGGGGCAACGCAATACGGAGAGACACCATTCCCATTCGAGATGAAAGCCGGGCAGATGTCTCTGCACTCGGACCTGCTATTGCACGGCTCTGAACCGAATACCTCAGATCGACGCCGTTGCGGATTGACGATGCGGTTCGTGCCGCCTGAGGTCCGCGCCGCAAACGATTGGAACCAACGCGCAATTGTTGCCAGAGGCAGCGATCCGAGTGGGCATTGGGTTCACAATCCACGTCCAGATGCGGATAGCATCCCAGAACGATAAAATTTTTGAAGGACAATCCTACATAATGTTTCCACGACGACTTATCTATGCTGCGATCTCAATCAGTAGTGCCGCCTGTTTTGTGCTATTCGGTTATGAATTTATCCGTTCCGTGTCCTCCTCCCTGTTTATTGAAGCGTATGGTGCCGAGAATCTTCCGCGGGGTATGGTGGCGGTCCCACCGAGTATGATCGTGATGCTGTACTGCTACGGTCGACTGCTCTCATGGATGGGAGCGACCCGTGCCTTGGCAATCACCTCGCTTTTTTCTGCTATTTTAATCCTCGGATGCTACGCTGCGCTGTCCCGCGGTATGAGTTTCGCCGCGGCGATCATCTACGTGTTCCGCGAAGCCTATATCGTAATCATCATCGAGCAGTTCTGGTCGTTTGTGAACAGTGTCCTAACGACCGAACAAGCGAAACGCATTAATGGACCTTTCTGCGCCGTTGCCTCTGTTGGATCGTTTCTCGGTGGTACGCTTGTGAGCAAATTGGCAACCGTGTTAGGTACCGAAGCGTTATTATTATTCACAGCAGGGTCCCTCGTCCCGACGGCGGCCCTTGGTGTGCTTGCCTACAAGTTTGGTGGTGAACCCCAACCCAGTGCAGAAGAGACGGGTGGTAGACTCGGACACATCGGCGTAAAAACGCTCTTGCGTTCCAGATACCTGATTTTCATCGGGGTATTGATCATAAGCACACAGATAGTGTCCACTGTGCTGGATCTGCGGTTCAATGCGTTGGCTGAAATGGAGAGACCTGATACGGATACACGGACCGCATTTTTCGGCTCGGTCTACGGAAACCTCGGATTGGCGGCGGGTATTTTGCAACTGGTCGCTGTGCCACTCGCCCTCAGATTCATCGCACTCCGTTACATTCACCTCACGATCCCGATAGTCCACTTCGTCAGTAGTCTTATATTGACGGTTTCTCCCTCACTCCGAACCGGGACAGCGGCGTATGTGACGTTTAAAGCCTTAGATTACTCGCTTTTCCGGGCAGGCAAGGAACTGTTCTATATGCCGCTCTCTTACGATTCTCGGTATCGCGCGAAACAGGTTATCGATGCTTTCGGGTACCGCTTCTCAAAGGGTGGGAGTGCAGGCGTGATTGAACTGGTGAGATTGGGCGTAGAGACAATCGCGGGTGTCGCATACTCCATCACGGCTATGGTGGTAGCAGCATTGTGGGCACCGATTGCCTTCGGTCTGGTGCGGATGTACCAGAAGTTGGAGAAGGTTGAAAAATCAGGAGGCACAACGTCCGAAACGCTGTAATTTGCTGTAGGTTGGGTTGAACGGAACTGATAAGCCCAATGTTAATATCCCAGATACACGTCAAATCCAATACACCGTCATATACACGCAAGGACAGAGTGAAACCCAACGCATTCTTACACCTATAGTTTAAATTGTTGGGTTTCGCTATAGTCCATCCATACCAACGGGACATGGAAAAGCGGAGTCCTCCATGTAAACGAGATAGATGTTTGTCTTTTACCGCTCAACCCAACCTACGAAATCTCTAAATTTCATAACGCACAAGTTTCCGTGCTGCATCCACAATCTGCTCGGCGTTGGGAATAACAAAATTCTCCATCACCGGTGCAAACGGAACAGGCACAGGCGCAGCTGCGACTCGCTCGATGGGCGCATCGAGATAGTCAAACGCCTCTCGCACGACAAGCGCGGCAATCTCCGCACCGAATCCTGCCCGACCGACCGCCTCGTGTGCGATGAGCAACCGGTTCGTTTTCTTAACAGAGTCGAGAATGCTGTCTTTGTCAAGCGGCATCAACGTCCGCGGATCGATAATTTCAGCAGAGATACCTTCAGCGGCAAGCGTGTCTGCGGCGGTGAGGGCATTCAAGACCATTCGTGACGTCGCAAGAATTGTAATATCTTCACCCTCACGCTTGACATCCGCGACACCCAACGGAATTGTGTATTCCTCGTCAGGGATCTCACCCTCCTCTGTGTAGAGAAGTTTGTGCTCAATAAACATGATGGGATTGTCGTCTCGGATGGCTGTTTTCAGCAAACCCTTCGCATCATAGGGTGTAGAGGGCATCACGACGAGTAGCCCTGGGATATGCACGAACCACGCTTCAAGGCTCTGTGCATGCTGTGCTGCCGAGGATCGCCCCGCGCCGCCCTGGGTCCGAATCACGAGTGGTACATCCAGCTGTCCACCCACCATATAACGGATCTTGGCGACTTGGTTCACGATCTGGTCCATGCCTACCGCCGTGAAGTCGATGTACATCAACTCCGCAACAGGACGCATCCCTGTGACCGCCGCGCCGAGTGCAGTCCCGATGATAGCGGCTTCCGAGATCGGTGTGTTTCGGATTCGGTCTTTCCCGAATTCTTGGAACAGTCCATCTGTGACTTTGTAGGCACCGCCGTATTCAGCGATATCCTCGCCCATCAGAAAGACGGCATCATCGCGTTCCATCTCCTCTACGAGTGCTTCCTTGAGCGCGTCGCGATACGTAATTATTTTCATTTTTTTAATTTACCTTAAGATTTCGTTTAAATTTAATGGGTTAGCGCGATAATCGAGACAATGAGTGCGGCAACCGCACAGATCGCTACAACCCAATCCTTGAGAACCGAGAATCCCGCTTTCCGTCCTCACAATTCAGCGATACCTGTCTCAACGCCTCGGAGCCGCGTATCAATGTCATCCAATCGCTGCGTATGGCGCGCATCCATATCATCTAAACGCTGGGTGTGGCGCGCCTCCATTTCATTCAATCGCTGGGTGTGGCGCGCATCCATATCACCCAGCTGCTTTGTGTGGCGCGCATCCATATCACCCAGCTGCTTTGTGTGGCGCGCATCCATATCATCCAATCGCTTAGACAACTCATCTAATCGCTTAGACAACAGCTCATACAACTCTTGAATCGTCATTTCTATATTTTCCCTCATTTTTGGTATCCCCTTGTGAAGTGCTAAAAAGCAGGTGCCCTGCCAAGACCTCGCGCCGATACGCTGAAACCTGACAAACACCATGATACCTTTTTTTATCCGTTTGTCAACGCTTTCTCCGCCTTCAGCCACTCAAGCGTCTGCGCAAACGCTGCGACTGTCGCCGTGACATCTTCCGCCGTGTGCGCCGCGGTCGTCATTCCACCATTACTGGCGAGATCAATCCCGTTGAGCAGTAGACCGCACCGGAGACGCATCAGCATGTCGGCGTCGCTACTCCCTTTCAATTTCCGATAATCCCATGCGTATGGATCGAAATCTGAAGTCCGCATCCCCTTTTCACCGTGTCCGACGAGCAGTTTAAGCCCTGAAAATTCACCGTAAACGACCCAATCCAGCCCATAGTCATCAATGACGTTGTTCAGTTCGGTGCGAAGACGTGCTGCGGTGTGATTCGCTTGTTCATGCGGTTCGCCTGTCTTGATGATGTTGAGCATGGCAATGCCAGCAGCCGCGGAGAGGGGATTCGCATTAAAGGTGCCGGGATGCGGCATCTTTAAGCCGTCGCGTTCTGATTTCATGGAAATGAGTTCAAGCACCTCCGTTTTGCCTGCAAGCGCGCCACCGGGAAGCCCACCCGCCAAAATCTTCGCGAGCGTTGTCATATCCGGCGTGACGTTGTAATGCGCCTGCGCGCCACCGGGTGCGACCCGGAATCCCGTAATAACTTCATCGAAAATCAGCAGCACATCGTGCGCCGCTGTCAATTCACGCAGCTGCTTCAAAAATGTGCCGTTTGTAGGGACAATACCGAAGGATGCGCCTGTCGGTTCAAGGATGATACAGGCGATGTCTTTATCCGTTTTCAAGAGCGTTTCAACGGCATCAATGTCGTTCGGTGGACAGAGAAGCGTTGTATTACGCACCTCTTCTGGGATACCGGGGACGTTCATATCAAAAGGTGGGTATGCGCCTAAGATGACGCTGTCATGCCAACCGTGGAAATGCCCGGCAAATTTCAGCACCTTATTCTTACCGGTATAGGTGCGTGCAAGCCGGATCGCCATCAGTGTCGCCTCTGTTCCGGAACTGACGAATCGGACGCGTTCCGCTGAGGGGACCAGTTGTGTGACGAGCGACCCCCATTCCATCTCCAACGGGTGGCACGCGCCGTAGTGCGTTCCTCGATGCATCTGTGCTGTTACGGCTTCTACGACCTCCGGCGGATTATGTCCGAGGAGGAGGGCACCGTGTCCCGCCCAATAGTCAATAAATTGCTTGTCTTCGAGTCCCCATTTCTTCGAGCCATCGGCACGCGTGATATAAACCGGAAACGGCGACATATAGCGTCCATCATGCGTTACGCCGTCAGGAAATAGATGATTCGCGGCATCGGACATCTCTCGATCTTTTGCAAAAGTCTTTTGGTAGCGTTCTAAAATGGTGTGCATCTTTTTCTCCCCACTTTTCTCGGTGTTTGTGAAAATTATATCATATTTCCATTTTATTTGCGAAACGAATTTTCAATGTGGCTCCGTAGCTCTGTTAAAATATTTGACAAATTTCGCATCCGCTTCTATAATAGGATTTATACAATTTTTCCATACGCTAAAATCGACTGAAGGTGCCAAGAATGCAGCACAATCGCACCGCTCTTAACATCGCCAAACAGATTCTACGGACACACCAGATAGACAGCGTGCCTGTCGCGCCGCGCGGTACCGTGTGCCTCTCAACCACGCGTGTTGCGAACACACTGTTAACACCGCCGACCTGCCCCCCCCCACTTTACAAAAATTAAGCATTACACGATACAAGCCAACACCGACTTTTATGGTGTCATGCTGTCTTTTTCGCGCCCATGCGTGCTGTTGCTAAACGGTAGCACGTTATGGGCTATTTTTGTTGCCGTCTCGATGATCTACCGAAAAACCTTCCCATTCAGCAAAGGGACCCCTAACCATAAAAACGCGAGAGGTATTTTCAAAAAATGTTAAAATCTGTCTACACCTTTTCTGTCTGTTTCATTCTTTTTCTCACATTGCTCCATCCAGCAAACGCAGCCCCAACTGACCCTGTGAACATCTCCGACGCTGCCCTCCGGGCTGCCATCGAAACCGAACTCGGCAAGAATCCCGGAGACACAATCACCGAAGCGGATATGGAGCAACTGACGAATCTCAAGAAAAACAACCTTGACATTCGGGAGCTAACGGGTTTGGAGCATGCCATCAACCTCACTGAGCTGCAATTAATTCGCCCGCAGCCCCGAACTCAGGCAGAGATAGACGCACGCCCTCGTTGGGATCTCACGCCCCTTTCAGGCCTAACGAACTTGGAATGGCTGAACTTTGAAGGTGTTGTAATTTTCGACATGAAACCCCTGGCGAATTTAACAAAACTTAAATTCTTATCACTTAACTCTACTTATGGCATCAGCGAGGTCCCCGACCTATCGAAACTCACAGCGTTGGTCCACCTAAGACTTACCAGAAATCGCCTCACGAACATAGCAGGGGTCAGAGGTCTCACAAATTTGAGAGACCTAAGTCTTGCGGTAAATCCGAACCTCTCGGATATATCGCCCCTGACGAGTTTAAGCAATTTGGAAGTTTTGTTCCTTGATGGGACCGCCATCACCCGCGAATCTCTATCAGCCGTGCTACCCTCTTTCTCAACAGAAATTGATCAACAGCAAATAGAAGAAGCATACCCTTCTCACAGCATTAAATCGGGGCAATTAAGTTTTGAGAATACCAACATCTCCGACCTCTCCGTGTTAGACCGCTTACCCAACGTGTTCTTGGAGAGGCTGCGTATGAAATACATGGGCACCGTATCTAGCGGGACACTCTTTTTCCATCTGACGGATCTCACCCCTTTGGTGGACCTCATGAACAAGGGAAAAGTCATAAATAGCAATACCAATATTTATTTGAGGTATAACCTCGGGCTCGACTATGAGTCCCTCTACGAAGACATACCCGCACTCTTAGCCGGTAGTGGAGACTTCCTATATACGGAACCTAACCCTATGCTTGAGATAGAACCACCCCCGCCCCCTATGGTTGAGATAGACCTTCAGGAAAAGACAGAAGCATCCTACAGGGGGTATCCCAGAACACGCTACACGTTTAAGGTGCGTGCCGTTAATGAACATTCCGTCCTCTCTCCAGCATCGTTCTTGACACCACGCCTCATGCGAGATGGTGACGACAACCGGCAATTCGAGAAGGTGCCTGTCACCTTTACCGTTACCGCGCCTGATGGCAGCAGCGAGATAATGGATCCTGTCAAAACAGGACCCGATGGATTGGCATCCGTCACCATTACCCTTGGAAATGAGGGCGAAACGCATACCGTGACAGCAGTCGTCCCAGAAAAGACGACATCCGTCGCTGAACTGTTACATTCCGAACTCAGCGTGCGTTTCACCGTCACAGCAGATGGGACAGTCGAACCGCCGCCGAGACCGCCACAACCGCCCTCTACTCCTAAACTGACGGTGACCTTTGAGGACTACCCCGAAGAGAAGCCGATCGATGAATTTACGCTCACGATCAAATTCTCTGAACCCATCATCGGTTTCGAGACGGAGGACCTCACGGTAGAGACAGAACTCACCAGCGGGAAAGGGGACGCAACCGTGCTAGACTTGACCCCCGAAACACCAATACACCCCGATAGACCCGACCCTGACCCCATACAGACCTACACCGCAACCGTGGAACTTCCGTCCCGCGCAAGAGGCACCGTGACGCTCATCGTCCGAGAAGATGCCGCAACCACCCCAGCAACTGCCCCTGTGGAGAAGAGAGGTCCCGCTTCAGACACCCCCTCCGACCCTATCGAGTTCGGACGCAGACGTGTGATCGTCTGTCCACCATCTGTCGTGCCTATGGAGACAGTCATCTTCAACGAATTTCGAAACGCTGAAAACGACACACACGACTGGATAGAACTCAAGAACATCTCCGATGAAGACATGTCCCTCGCCGAATGGGAGATCAGTCTTGTCGTCCCGCACGCCATCAGTCCGGCGGCACCGCAACAGGAAATCTTCGCAATGGATCGGGATGTCGTCGCCTTTGGAGACTATACACTCCCCGCAGGGGGTATCCTGCTGATCGTCAATACCCACCCCAGCGAGACGGATCTGATACGCGGGCAGGACATCGAAAATCCCAACCGCAACCCCGATCTCCTCCCCCACTATCTCATCGCACCGGAGATGAAGTTGCCGAGTACCCCCTATCTGCTCATCCTCCGGAGTGTGCGCGATAAGAACGGTCAACACGAAGGCTTTGAAGACCTCGCAGGCGATTACCACAAAGACGATGTCAACTACGCTACCAACATCTGGCCCCTGCTCTGTACCCCTGTCTATACCGGCACAGAGGCACGGTTCACCGTAGGCGACATCTATCAGCGGGTCATGGTGCCAAAGTTTTCGTCGAGGACCCTGAACACCACGCCACAGCCGGAGAAACGCGGCTACCTTGAGGGTGCCTGGATGTTGAGCGACTCTCATAGTGGGTTAGGCTATGACCCCGAGGCACCCCCTGACAAGAGTCTCGGCACGCCGGGGTATCCGCTGCCGGGACAACCGACTGAAAAGGGATGGGGAAACATCAGTTTTTCTGAGGTGATGTATGCGACGAACGATAACGGAGGACTCTCGCAGTGGATAGAACTCTATAACAACACCTCTGAGATCGTGGACCTCACGGATTGGGAGCTCATGATTGAGGCACGCGACAGCAAAACCGTCCGACGTTGGACATCGCTTCGGTTCAAACCGCTACACATCAGACCGAACGCAACCGTGCTACTGGTGGGGCGGAACGCCCGAACCTCAGGGAACATCCCTGCCGATCGGATTTACGATCTCTACCGTCGCAACATTGCGGCGTTTCGGCGGCTCGGCGAGGGTGCGAACCGATTCCTCGGATGGGAGGGGTTTGCGCTGCGGTTGTTCTCCCCCGACGGCACTTTGGTGGATGTTGCGGGGAACCTCGATGGACGGCAAACGCACGATAAACCGAAGTGGGAGTTGCCCGACGGCTGGACGGAAACCGGGACCCGTACCTCGTTGATCCGGGGGTATGATGCGCGTGTGCCACGGTTAGGGACGCTGCCCGGCAGTTTCGTACGGGCGGCGGATACAGCGTTGCTCAAGGGATATTCGTATTGGGGACTTCCGACAGATAATGGGACCCCGGGGTATCGGCGGGGGAGTCCCCTGCCTGTAACACTGTCGAGTGTGCGTGCGGATCGTGCCGAGGGCGGGGTCGTAGTGGACTGGACGACGCAATCGGAGATGGAGAACGCCGGGTTCTATGTGCTGCGAAGTCAGAACAGCAAAACGGGATTCGTGAAAGTGAGCCCGACGCTGATTCCTGGAGCAGGCACGACTGCCGAACGGAGCACGTATACCTACCGAGATACCACGGCGCAACCGAATGTGCCGTATTATTATCGGCTCGAAGAGGTCTCGCTATCCGGGGAGCGTCGTGTTTTGGCGACCGTGCGGCTACGCGGGCATCTCTCCGCTGCGGGAAAGACGCTTTGGAAGTGGGCGGATGTGAAATCCGAGATTTCCCCTTGATAATCTCTCCAAGATACGGTATAATTAGTGCTACACTATTCCCCAAGGAGCGTTTTATGAAACAGATAGATGGCGGGATTACAACGCACTTATTGTTACCGACCCGCCAACGACTGTGCTTGAAAACAGCGACGATGCCGCGGATAGGTATGGAGAGGTTTGATGTCTACTGACAATTCAAAGGCAGATCGCGATTTTTTAGACCCTGTTTTCAAAGAGGTCATGACGTTTAACTTCGCTCAATTGGCTCTGCCTGTCGAAACGCAAGTGGAAATTAGTCGCCTTCCTCGGACGATGGATGCTCTTATTGTTCTTGAACAGCCCCTTGAACGTGAGAAAGTTCGTGAGCAAACGGTTTTCAATTACTTCCGGGTCTACAATCAGATTGAATTCAAAGGGAAAAACGATCCGCTCACACGGGACGAGTATAATCTCATTCGAGGGCGAAGCTATCTTTATCTTGGGGAAAAGAAGATCTCCGCGTCTTTAATGACAGTTACAATCATTTCCGCCCGGCAACCGAGGAACGTCCTCTATCATTCCACTCTCGACGTGAAATGGAAATCGGAAAGCGCAGGACATTACAAAAGTGTAGACCTCTTTCCAGTTCACCTCTTTGTGTGCAACGAGCTTGAACTCACCCCAAAGAATTACCCGCTCCTTCTGTTTGCAGCATCAAAGGAGAAGTTTCGTCAATTTGTTGAGCAAATTGTAGGCGAGGACAATATAACTTACATCTACTATGCTTCGCGTGTTGAACCAACAGTCACAAAAGAGGTTTTAAAAATGGCAAGAAAACAGAATTTATACGAAAAACAACTTCAGCGAATCGTTGATAGCATGGGGGCGGATCTGCTACAAAAAATGACCCCGGAAGAACGTATGCATGGATTGACGGTTTCTGAAAGGTTAGCAGGACTCAGCCCAGAAGATTTACGCGCTTTGGACCCGAAAGTGAAAGCAGCACTCTTGGAGATGTTGAATCAACCAGACGAAACGCAAGTTTAAAACGAAACTTATCTACCCCCATTTTTTTACAAGGAGCCGTTCATGAAACAGATAGAAGGCGGAATCACCGCAGTCGCCGGTATCCGCGCAGCGGGTCTCCATGCAGGCATTAAAGCCGCAGATGCCAAGGACGTGGCACTCATCGTTACCGACACCCCAGCGACCGCCGCCGGGGTTTTCACAAAAAACAGCGTCACCGCAGCGCCCGTGATTGTCTGCCGCGAGCATCTCAGCGACGGACGCGCACAAGCCGTTATCGTCAATAGCGGGAACGCCAACGCCTGCACCGGCGAGGTCGGCATGGCGAACGCACGACGGATGGCTGCCGCAACCGCCGAACAGATCGGTATAGACGCGAACCTCGTTCTCGTCTCTTCTACAGGTGTTATCGGACAGCAATTACCGATGGACACAATCGAAAATGGAATCCAAGCCGCCGCAAGCGCGCTGAGTCGTGAAGGGGGTGCCGATGCCGCCGAAGCGATTATGACAACGGATACACACCCGAAATCTGTCGCCGTAGAGATCGAAATCGGCGATACACCCGTGAGGATCGGTGGGATCGCGAAAGGTTCGGGGATGATCGCACCCAATATGGCGACGATGCTCTCCTATCTGACAACAGATGCCCGAATCAACGCCGAAGTGCTTCAAGCCGCCCTCAATCGTGTCGTAGACGACACCTATAATCTCTTAACCGTTGACACCGATCGCAGCACAAACGATACGGTGCTGATCCTCGCCACTGGACATGCCGATAACGCCGAGATTGTTACAGCAGATGGGAAAGATTACGAAGCGTTTTGTGAAGGACTTCAGTTCGTCTGCACCGAATTGGTGAAGATGCTCGCCCGCGACGGCGAAGGTGCGACGAAACTCGTTGAGGTGATCGTCAAACACGCCAAGAATCGGGACGACGCTGAAAAAGCGGCGCGTGCCGTTGCGGAATCACCGCTCGTCAAGACCGCCGTTTTCGCTAACGATGCAAATTGGGGACGGATTATGATGGCGATCGGGAAATCGGGGGCGGAATTTGACCCGTATCAGGTGGATGTCTGGCTCGCCGATTATCGACTCGTCAAAAACGGAATGGATGCTGGCTATGATGAAGACAAGGCGACCGCGCTGTTCGCACAAGACCCCGTGCGTATCACGATTGACCTCCGTGCCGGTGACACAGAAATAACGATGTGGACATGTGATTATTCCTATGACTATATCCGAATCAACGCCGATTACCGGACATAAAGTTTAAGAAAAAGGAAAATCAAAAATGAGACACACAACTGAAATCAAACTCGTAAATTTAGGAGATCTGCATGCCGTCAGATTAGGTGTTATGGATCCTGAAGATGTAAGGAGACTCACTGTTGAGGATGCCCTTGTGGATACCGGTGCTACGCGTCTCTGTCTACCGACATCACTCATTGAGCACCTCGGTCTCACACCTGTCGACACGCGGAGTGCCCGAACGGCTACTGGCATTGTGGAGCGGACACTCTATTCCGAGGTTGAATATACCCTGTTAGAACGAAGCAGCACCATCCGAGTAACCGATTTACCTGAAGGTTCACCAGTACTCATCGGACACATGCTCTTGGAAGAACTTGACCTTTGTGTTGATATGAAAAGGGGACTCATCTACAATCCCGCACACGGTGATGATTGGATTGAAGAGCAACTCTGAGGATTCATCAAGATTTTTTGACAAAAATTCAAATTTTTGCTGTTTTTATAGAAAAATAATTTGACTTTCACTTGCAGGTATGTTAAACTATATACGTTTTGAAATTCGTCGATTTTTCTGCGCGAATTGCCAAAACGATGCGGGAGTAGCTCAGTGGTAGAGCTCCACCTTGCCAAGGTGGAGGTCGCGAGTTCAAATCTCGTCTCCCGCTCCATCTTCTATGGTGGCGTAGCCAAGTGGTAAGGCCAGAGTCTGCAAAACTCTTATTCGTCGGTTCGATTCCGACCGCCACCTCCATTCTTTTTTTCGACGGGCGGTTAGCTCAGGTGGCTAGAGCGTTTGCTTGACATGCAAGAGGTCACTGGTTCAAGTCCAGTACCGCCCATCCTTCCCCTCTCTCTCGACACTGAAGGGCACCGCACCTCTATTCCCTAAAAAGCGTGTAATGACATGGGAATCGTTTGTTCTCAGGCCAGTACTTCTTGAACGTTCTCATATCCACGTTGAGTGCTTCAGAGGCTTCAGCATGGTTCGTGTATAAGTAGGGTGCCCGGCGATAAATATTCCATTCAATTTGCGAAAAGGTCATGCCGCCGAAATAGATACAGCCATGATCTTCAGCCAACCGCTTAGAGAGCACTTTCAAAGTGAGATGCACACTCCGTATCTGACCACTCACATTTTTGTTCCGCCATGCTGGACGTGAAAAATTCTCCAAGATGAAGAAGTTGATCGGTTCTTTGAGAAGTCTTCTAATCTCGCCGCGAGAAAACCGTTCGAGCTGGCTCGAAGGTGCTATAGATGTCCAAAGTGAGTCCTCATCTTCTCCCCAATAGGATAACTGTCTCTCAAGTTTTTCAAGAGAAATACGCAATTCTCTCGCAGCATTTCCTTTGCTCCCCCCATGTTCCTTTACGATCTCGTGCAGAACCGCAGTCAGGCTACCTCTATGGGTTCTTTCTTTTATACTGACGGGTTCCGCTTCCTCTATGGGTTCGACTCTATGTCGAAGCTTTGATAATTGAGAGATAGCCTCGTCAATGACCTGCCGAATACGTCTGGATAAATCAGGCACCGTTAGCGAACGTGCATCCCATTCGTACTCCCAATTGGCAACTTCGCGTTTGGCTCTATCGGCGCGGGCACGCCCGTCATTCGAGAATTCTTCCCACCACGCTGTGATTTGGCTGTCAGCGCCACCGGATCCCACATCAGAGAGAAACTGACAGAACACCGCCACCGGCAAATCCAGCAGGTTCTTATATATCGGTGTTTCTGGGGTTCCCGAAGATCGCATGCCTACCGGGTTTCCGTTGCCCCCTGCATCGCCTCTATACAGCTGGATGGCTTCCGGGAGGTCTTCCTGCAAAATCCCCTCACCTTGCGAATTGACGATCGCGCTTTCGAGGCATCTCTCTAACTCTCGAACGTTGCCGGGCCAGTTATAGGCTTCGAGCAATTCCATCGCTTCTTCAGAAATACCGTGCATGGGTCTCCCATTTTCTTCCTCAATCCGTTGTAGAAAGTGCGTGGTGAGCAACGAAATATCCTCTGTCCGTTCTCGCAAGGGGGGCAGGTCGATTTGATAGCCACAGAGACGATAGTACAAATCTTCTCGGAAGGTCCCTTGCGCCACCATTTCCCGCAAGTTCTGATTCGTAGCACTGACGACCCGCACATCCACGCTGCGGGTCTGCATTCCGCCAACGCGTAGGACCTCTCTTTCTTGCAGTACATTGAGAAGGGTCTCTTGTAGGGCAGGTGTCATATTGCTAATTTCATCTAAAAACAGGGTCCCACCATCCGCCAACTCAAAGCGTCCGGGTTTACCTTCGGGCCTCCCCCCCGTGAAAGCACCCCTTTCATACCCCAGCAGTTCACTTTCACGCAGTTCGTTCGGGATTGCCCCACAATCAATGGAGATAAACGATCCCGCTGCCCGTTCACTCTCTTCGTGAATTAAGCGTGCAACCAGCCCTTTCCCAGTGCCTGTTTCCCCCTCAAGCAGCACTGAAACGTTAAGGTCGGCTGCAAGTCCAATTTTTCTATTCAGGTCAAACATGACGTCACTTACCCCAACGAGAAAAGACTCGTCCTCCGGCATTTCTCCGTCAGGCATCAAGAAAGTGTTGCTTCGGTCGGTTCGGACAGAGATCCGGCTAAACGCCCGCTCAAGAGACCGCAGGATATCTTCCATATTCAGGCGTCGAGACAACACCTCTAATGCGCCGAGACGCGTTGCCTTTCTCGCCGTTTGGACGCCTGCTCCGATCACAATTACAATGACCTCCGGGTGTTCGTGCTTAATGCGTTTCAAGGCGTCCCACCCTCTTTCCGCTGATAATATCACATTGAGCAAGATAACTTTTAGATTCTCGGATGCGTGAATATGTCGCAACCCTTCGTCAACGGTGTCAACGCTGATAGGGGAATAGCCTCTATCTGTTAGGAAAATTTCCAATTCCTGTGAACTTTGATTGTCGTCAATGATGAGGACGTTTTCCATGAATTTACCTCTTTCTTTGAAAAGTCTCTGCGGTTTTTTGCAAAACTTTTGTGGTTTCTTACAAAGTTTGTGCTGGCATCGCTATTTTTTGCCCAAGATAAGTATATCATACATCATAACCGATTTTAAGCAAGTTTCAATCGCTTTTGTAACATGCGTAAGTTCTATATAACTTAACACGCACCACGAGAAAAAAGTTTACAAGACCATCCATCCGATTTTCCCGGCAAGACTTGTGCTGTTTCTTACAAGACCTATGCTGTTTCTTACAAAACTTGTGCTGAAATCGCCATTTTCGCGCCGAATCCTTGGCAACATTGGCTTGGCATGAATCTTGCTTTTTTGCTTCCTGAGCTCATGTCAGAGGTACCTCTGTTTTTGAGCTGTGGACACCCAAACCCGCTACGCGGGTGTGATGTGGGGTCACTCTCGCGGCAGGCGTATTCATTTTCAGATTTCAACATAAGGAAATTTTGATGAAAACAAGTTTGGATATTATAAGCATAATTTTAATTAGGGTGTGTTTACTTTGTTTGTTTTTTGTTTCAATTACAGGCTGTGGTGAAGATGAAACTATCCGCGAAGTTACCCCTGTGAAAAAACTTACCCCTAAGGAAAGGCTAACGGGAAATTATTCGCTTCTCAAAATTGAAGCCGAGGGAATCACTCTGGAACCGCCAGTTGTATACGGAAACTTGGATCTCAACTCCGCAGGTAATTGGTCGATGCAGACAGCCTGGGATCCAAAGTTTAATGGGGGTAATCTATCAATTTCAGGTACTATTTGGACCGCAGATAACAAAGAACTTACTTTGGCATTATCAATTGAAACGATCGATGAGGCCCGCCACATACCCTACACGCTAAGGGGGAATACATTGGTCCTTATGTTTGATGCATTACAAGAAGAAGAAGATGGGATTTCTACATTGTCTTGGAGCAAACAACGGTAACACCTCGCAATTCTTTTATAGTAGATCCCATAATTACTTACACACTCACATCGTTATGTGAACTTGTAAATGTGTGCCTCACGGAGGCACAGGAGACCAACGGTTTCCTATGCTACAAGTGTAAACTTATTTTTACAACCTACTATAATCAAGGGTCTCTTTCTCTTGTAAATGCGGAGAATTCCCTTGTCAAAAGGGTAAGGGAATCGCAATCCGTGGGGAGACAGCAGATTTCTGTCTCTATGTAAGTCCTGTGAAAACAAGGAGAAAGTTTTGAAAAATATAAATATATCTCAATTGATAATTGGAATTGCATTTCTCACACTTGTGTTTTCAAGCGTGGGGTGGAGCCAATCCGCCGACATTGTCCTGATCATTGACAGTTCATCGAGTATGGGAGGTAACGATCCAACTGACCTCCGGAAAGACGCAGCGGAGCTGCTCATCGGTTTAGCCGCATCCGATACGCAATCCGAGGTCCAAATCGGGATTGTTGATTTTGATGGTTGGGCAGTAACGCTTGCCCCACTTACCGTGGTTAATCCTGCTGGACAGGTTCAATTAGAGGACGCGGTCGATCAAATTAACTCTGATGGCAGCACCAATATCGCTGGTGGGCTCCATCAAGGATTTGAGGTATTATCTGCGGGTAGTGATCCCGACGTAAGAAAGGCGGCAGTCCTGCTCACCGATGGCGAAGATAATTCGTATACGGACGACATCGTCTCAAACTACGACGCGAAGGCCTGGTCAATTTACACGATCGGCTTAGGTTCCGGTGTTAACCAAGCGAAATTACAGAACATCGCGAGTGCGACACCAGAGGGCGAATATTATCCCGTAGATTTAAGCAAGATTCATGAAGTCTACAACAGTATTCTTGCCAAGGTTACCCGGAGGACCATATTCGCAAGTCATGCAGGTTATATCAATCAAGATCAGGAGCGCACGCAAAATGTTTTGGTTGATAGGGACGTTAGACAGCTCAATTTCTCGGCGAATTGGATAGGGAGCACCATTGAGATGGCACTCGTTGATCCCAGAGGCTTTGAAATAACGCCAGATATCGCTGCCACCCAAGGCATCGGTTATCAAGTTGCCCCGACTTTTGTTATCTATACTGTCGATAACCCGATGGCGGGGGAATGGCGGATGAAGATAAAAGGGACAGATATCCCACCGGAAGGCGAACCGTACAGCCTCGTCGTTACGGGTGACTCGGATTTTGTTACGAATTTCCTTGCCTTCGAAGCGAGTTATTCTGTCGGGGACACCGTGCGCATCGGCATCCGCATCCACGAAAAAACCGGAGACATCTCACATCCTGTGTTAGGTGCTACCACCTCGGCCGCCGTTGTCCGTCCAGATGGCCGCATTGAGACGCTAACGCTGTTTGATGACGGTCTCCACGACGATAGCACAGCCGGTGATGGCGTTTACGCAAATAATTACACCAATGTTGATCTGTTGGGAAGCTACCTTATTCGGGCTTCTGTCCAAAATGGGTTTTCCCGTAAAATTGAGAAGCAGATTGTCGTAGGCAATATTGATAACGTCTTCGTCGACGGCTCCACTTTGACCCCCGCAGCGGGTGCAACCCTCAGCCAGGTGCCAAGGCGTATCAGTGCGGTGATTTCGGGACCTGCGGGTAGTATTGACAGGGACACAATTGTGCTGAGAGTTGACGGTGCCATTGTCCAACACGCCTACAATGCCGTGAATCAACTCGTTTCATTTGAACCGGCACAGTTATCCCGAGGCACGCACACAGTCTCTTTAAGTGTTAATAACACTATTGAGACAAACTGGTCCTTTACGACTGAGTCGGGGGTTGTATCGCGCTTCGCCATTTTGATGGTTCTTCTTGATAACGAGCTCAACATGCTCGCAGAACGCAACATGCTTGCTGTCCCACTCATCCCTGAAGTGCCTTACACAGGGAGCCCCCTCAGTGAAATGTTAGCGGCGACCCTTGTCATCAGATTTGATACAGTCAAACAAGCATACACCGGCTACGTTGCACCGGGGGCAACTGACAGTTTTGCTGTTGCGGATGGAAAGACCTATAGGGTCAATATCCCCGCGCCCAGAATGCATGCGTTCACACGGACAGCACGGACGAATCCGCAAGTGGCTGCCGCCCCCGGTCTCAGGACTCAAGCGGGGACCAGGATATTTGTTGTGAGCTGCGATCTGCGAGGCATCGACGCTGATGCTCGCTACGCTCTGACGGTGAAAAATCTGCGGACCGGCGCAGTCGCTATTTCTGGGGACGCTGAGACTCCCAAAGCAGTATGGGCAAATGTGAACCGCAACAGTGCCGTCCAAATCGGGGACATACTGGAGGTGGTATTACGCGACGCGTATGGAAATATCGTCGCCGGTCCACGCCTGCAAACGGTGTCCGCTACAGATATTCACAACGCGTATCTGCGGGTTCAGTTGACGGGCAGAGATATACAACCGAAAGATACAGTCCTGGCGCAGAACTACCCGAACCCTTTTAACCCTGAAACGTGGATTCCGTATCAACTGAGCGATCCCACCGATGTTTCAATTCAGATTTATGATAACTCAGGTCGCTTGGTCCGGACGTTGGCAGTTGGGTTGAAGGCAGCAGGTATCTATAGGACGCGTTCGCGAGCGGCGTATTGGGATGGTAAGAATGAAAGCGGTGAGTGTGTGGCGAGCGGCACCTATTTCTATACACTCCGGACCCCCGAATTCTCGGCTACGCGCCGGATGATCATTTTGAAGTAGGCATATCGGGTATAGCAAAACCCTTTTTGTCTGGGTAAGCGAGTTTGTGGCAGCCACAAGAACTGAGGAGAAGTCGTGAAAAACAGTGCTACGTTCATAGCAGGTTTCGGCGTGCTAACGCTCCTGCTGCTGATCCCAAATACAGGAAATACAAAGCCAGATGATGTCCGTTATTCGGTCCTCACGAATCAGGGGCATACCATTTTAAGCGCTGCTTTTAACCCTCGCGACATTCACATGCTTGCGACTGGGGGCTCTGATGGCACAATCCGGGTATGGAATACAAGCACGCGCGCACTCCTGTACATCATTTATTACGATAAGGATTTGATCCTCAGTCTCGCATTTAGCCCTGATGGTAGCGTACTGGCGAGCGGAAGTGCCGATGGCAACGTGCGATTATGGAATGTCGGCACAGGGAAACTCCAGCATAAGCTCAGTGAGCACACGGACCTTGTAACGAGTCTCGCTTTTAGTGCTGATGGCAGCGTACTCGCCAGTGGCAGTGAAGATGGGACGATCCGGCTGTGGGATCCAGACACAGGACAGCAGCAGAACGCCCTCACGGGTTATGATGTCCCCGTCCTCAGTCTCGCTTTCAGTCCTATTGGAAAGGTACTTGCAACCGGGCGAGCCGACACCCGAGTCCGGGTGTGGAACTTGGAGACGGGCAGACTCCAACACACGCTTGAGGGCCATAAGGATCTTGTCCTCAGTCTTGCATTTGGTCCTAATAACGGCATGCTCGCCAGTGGCGGGGCTGATGGCAGGGTGTTCCTATGGAAAACAAGCCCAGGGGTGCTCCTGAAAACCTTCACCGCACATACGAATTGGGTCAACACCGTTGCGTTCCATGGAACAACGCTCGCCAGTGGCAGTTTCGATAAAACGATCCGCTTGTGGAACGTAGACACGAGGACCCTCCAGCAGACGCTCACGGCGCATACCCAAAGCGTCGAAAGTCTTGCCTTCAATACGAACGGCAGTCTCCTGGCGAGCGGGAGTGCCGATGGCAAAGTGTTGCTATGGGAACTCACAGCCTCACAAACAGCCTCACAAATCCTGGCAGATGTTAATGGAGACGGTGTCGTCAATCGGTTGGATTTGGAGGCAGTCAACACACGCTTAGGCAGGAGTGAGCGGTCTCCTGCGGATGTCAACACCGATGGTATCGTCAATATTACCGATCTCGTTTTGGTTACGAATGCAATCGAGGCTACAGCCGCTGAGCGGAAGGCCCTTGTGAGCGGGAGGACAGATGTCAATAACGATAACGTTGTAGATATGTCGGATTTGGAGGCGATTGACGAGCGTTTGGGGATGACAGGGCAGTCTCCTGCGGATGTCAACATTGATGGTGTCGTCAATATTGTTGATCTCGTCTTGGTCGCGAATGCCATCAATCTTGCAACGGTAGCCGCCCCCGCTTTCCACAATCGGGTCACAGCATTGATTACAGCCGAACGGATCCAAGGGTGGTTGACCGAGGCCCGGTTATCAGAGGAGCCCTCTCTTGCCTACCAGAGAGGCGTGCTGGTGCTAGAACAACTCTTGGCGATACTGACGCCCGAAACGACAGTGCTACTGCCGAATTATCCGAATCCGTTTAACCCAGAGACGTGGATCCCATATCGGTTGGCAGCGGCTACGGATGTAGGGGTGCGTATCTACGGTGCGAACGGCACACTGGTAAGAACCTTGGAAATGGGGCAGCAGCCAGCGGGTCTCTATGAAAGCCGTGCGCGAGCCGCGTATTGGGATGGCAAAAACGAACTTGGGGAACCCGTAGCAAGTGGCCTCTATTTTTATACACTCACTGCCGGGGAATTCACTGCGACACGGAAGATGCTGATACGGAAATAGTATCATAAGACCTTATGAGTGCTGGGATGCTGACGTTTATTAGCTTCTCAGCGAAGGAGTCTCAACAGATGAAAAACAGGATCATATTTCCACTATTGCGTATAGTGTTGGTCTCGCTACTTTTTTCAGCCACTGCTTTCTCAGAGGATACAGTTGTGCGTGTCGCGTCCCGTCTCTTGGCGAGTGGTGCGGATCCCTCCGTAGTAGATATTGTTATTGAGAATGGACAAAACATTGCGGGATACCAGGTGATGCTTCAGTTTGACAGTGACTTTCTTGAATATAAGAAGATCGAACACGGTGCCTATTTGCCAAAGGACGCATTTCGGGGAGAACCGCAAATTATACCTGATATAGATCCTACGGATGATTCACTTCAGGCGATACTTTTTGCGGCGGTTTCTTTGAGCAGTTCGGGCAAGGGGGACGGTATTCTTGCTACACTCACGTTTACGCCCAAAATAAAACGGGGGTCTTCCCTCGTCTTACTTGACAAGACGGTTTTGTCCAATAAGAAGGGGGAGGTATTGCATCCAATTCTTAAACACGCAAAAACATATCCCAAGATTGCTTCTGATTTAGCGATTGGATCGGTTCAGGCGATCCCCAGAAACACCACGGCGGTGCGGCATGTCTACAGCAAAGGAGATGAGTTTCAACTCCGTACGACTGTCAGGAACAGGGGCAATGTGGCATCCGCCGCGGCACAACTCATATTTTATGGTCCCGCTACCACAAAGACGAATAAAGGCGGTGCGTTGGGAAGCGTCAATATAGCACCGCTGGATCCGAATGCCGCAGTCGAGATAACGCTACCTAACTTTGTTACTGTCTCCGATAATTCCGGCACCTACTATTACACTGCATGTATAGGGAGCGGTAATTGCTCTGAACCCCTCAAAATTGAGGTAGGTGCCCCGGACCTAAGGGTTCCGGACTTAGTCGTTGAATCCACTACAGTATCTCGACCCAACGATAATGTGAGACAGGACCCCATGACCGTGTCGGGTGTATCTACGGATTTTTCCTTGATCCCTCCAAGGACTGAGACAGTCCAATGTGTTGCTTATAGTCCGGACGGAACCCTCCTCGCAACTGCTGGCAATGACAACAAAATCCACTTGTGGGACTCAAGTACCGGTGTGTTTCGTCGCAATCTTGATTTGGATGGAGATGTCTACAGCATTGCCTTTAGTCCAGATGGCACCTGGTTTGCGAGCGGAACTAGAAGAGGAGCGCATCAACTCCTCGTGTGGGAGACAGAAACCTGGGTGGTAAAAGCCAGATTCGGACCGGGGAACGCCCGGGGTGTCGGTTTTAGTCATGATAGCCAATTTCTTGCGTGTGGGACAGATAGCACGGACGGGGTGTATGTGTATAAATATTTTAACGATTCGCAAGCGTGGAGAATCTTCGACGAAGAATGGGAACATCCTCATAATGTGACGAGTGTGGCTTGGCATCCTAAACGGCATGTGCTTGCCAGCGGGTGTGATGACACAAGAGTGCGAGTGTGGGACTTATCCGGGCAATCCGAAGAACTTGAAGGGCATAGAAACAGAGTTCACTCCGTAGCTTTTAGCAGCAATGGTGACTTCATCGCAAGTGGAGATTCCACCGGGCAAGTAATCTTGTGGAAGAATATAGGCGGGAATTGGGGGGGTCAGGAACTTAAGGAATATAACAATACGGTTCACAGTGTTGTTTTTCATCCGGGTGGAGATTTGCTGTTAAACGGTGCGAATGATGATACGATTGATATGTGGAATGTGCACACGGGAGAGCATCTCACCAATATCGACCTCTCAGAAGTCAATATCAACGCAGACAAACATGCATACATCCGTAGCATCGCTTTTAATTCTCAAGGCAACGCCATAGCGATTGGCATTCTTAATGGCAAGGTCCGACAAGTCACCGTAAACCCACATACAGGGGTCGGCTTGAAACTTCCACCAAATCTCATATCAGATGTGGCACACAGTGAAAAATACACCTACTTTGTTCTGAATCCTGTTTTTCCACTGGTGACAGTGACGGGGATACCAAATGCAAATGAACTACAAGAATTACTATACGAGGGCAAGAATAGGAACAGCCTCGGAAAGTGCATCATTACACTTGATACTAACAAATATGATTATTTTGCGTTCCCCTTAGAACCTGGTACAGATGAAGAAGTATATGATGCTTTGAAAAGTGCATTTAATATTATTCTTTCGGGAGTTGGCTTCGTAAAATCGGTCAAAATCATAAAACCGGGGGTCGAACAGAGCAGAAAGATAGTTAAAGGCATTCAGAAACTGGGGGAAGTTTTGAGTGCCCTAACTATTTTCGTGGACTCCGTAAATATTCTGGATACGGTGGCTGATGTTGTAGAGAACAGTGAGGAGGAGCAGGATTTCGCAATGACAATAGAACCGATACAACCCGAGGGACCCGGTTGGGGAGAAATATTTCTTTACAGTTTATTAGATTTTGTGGATCTTGCGGACGCGGATACGCGATTCGTTGATTATCCTGTCCTTTTTCGCATCTCAGGCGGCTTACACAGCTTACCAAGTATAGGCATTAAGGTAACGCAAAACTACAGCATCGACGCTTCAGATTATGCGGTGACATATGAAGGGACGTGGGACCTGGAAAATAGCACCAGTGCGGCACCAAGCGCACAACCAATGTCACTTGCGGATTATCCGCCATTTCAACAGTTATCACCGGAAATGCAGGAATATCTGCTCCGGTATTTCGATGAGTCTAAAAACACTGAGGCTACAACTGCCGAGGCATGGCAGGTTCCAGAGGCGACATCTCTATTAGCCAACTACCCGAACCCGTTCAACCCGGAGACGTGGATTCCGTATCAACTCTCTGAACCCGCGGATGTAACGTTGACCATCTACGACCTCAACGGGCATGTCGTGCGGGATTTAGATGTAGGGCATCAACGCGCAGGGATGTATCAGAGTCGGGCGCGGGCGGCGTATTGGGATGGCAGAAACGCACAAGGGGAGCCTGTGGCAAGTGGCCTCTATTTCTATACGCTCACAGCAGGCGAATTTACCGCAACGCGTAAAATGCTGATACGGAAGTAGATTTTTCGTATAAGACTTACGCAATTTTGACGATAGCGCGTTCTGTGAGATGAAAATGCCTAAAAAACGCAGATGCTTTCTTGGCGCAGGAGACCAACGGTTTCCTATGCTACAAAAGAACAACGCGCATAAATCCTATTAAGGAGAAATTCAATGAAAATAATTTCAACGTTCCACATTTTGGGACTTTTCATGGCAGTCCTGATGTTCAGTACACCTTTTGTCGCCCTCACACAGCAGCTACCTGTACCAGCCGTAATCGATGCCGAAGCCGATGCGAATAGAGATGTAAACAAACCTTTATGGTTTGGAGCAGGTGTTCTGCTTTCTGGTGCCGCATTTTTGCTGAAGCCGTATGGGTACGTTATCCTTCCACTGAGTCTGGGCGGTTATCTCTATCAACCCGCACCGCCTCCTTCACGGTTGATTGGGAAATCGCCTGAATATGTAACCGCTTACGTATCCGCCTACAAATCAAAAGTAGCGGATATCCAAGGGAATATGGCCGGAATAGGTTGTCTCAGTGGTTGTATTGTCATTGCGGTTGCGGGTGGAGGTATAGGTTTTGGATTAGGATCCCTAGCGGTAACACAATGAGAAACGCACTTAACCTTTAGGAGGCTGAATGATGAGATACTATGGGATTTTTCTAATATGTGCTTTGGTTATTGGCTGCACAGCACTTCTGACTGAACAGACATACGTGCGTATTGACGCGCCAGTAACAATTACGAAAACCCCCCACGGCGTCGTGTATGCCTTTCCGGAGAAAAAATTGATTCGGAAAATTCGTATCGTCGGCGAAGGGACGCTTCAAAATGTAAGACTCGGGGTGCGGGATGACGCATCAAACTGGGTGCGGGTGAAAACGATGAAACAGAGATTTGCCCTTCCAATTGAGATTCCTATCACTTGGGCTTTGCCCACAGATGCCGTTCGGATACAAAGAACGAAGGCTGCTATTCCGACGAAAAAAGGCTGGGCTTCCAGGGGGCAAATTAATACCGTTGAATTTTACACAACCGTGTCAGGAGGGCAATAATGAAACTACGGCAATTCGGATTTTTGTGCCTCATTTTATGCCTCTCTATTACCAACGCAATCGCTCAAGATTTTGGAATCTTGGCACCCAGTGGGGACATCCTTGAAACCGTATTTGACCATCGAAGCATCGCCATGGGTAACACAGCGGTCATTACGCCGAGAGGCAGTAGTGCGATGTTTTCAAACCCATCTATCCTCGCGACATTCTCTAAACCGCAGATACAGATGGGCGGAAAACTTCTGTACGGAACAATTACAAATGAAGCGGGAAGCGAGAACGAACTTTACGAGTCCTCTAAAGCCGAGTATCCACTGTTCCCCAGCCGGTCGTTCTTCACGTTTGCAATGCCCTATCGGCTACCGAACACGGACTTAAAGCTTGCCTTTGGCATTGGGTATCAGCGGAACGAAGGCGTAAAGTGGGAGTCGGAGGTGATCTGGGTGGAGGAAGAGCGGTCAACAGACACGGGTGACCTTGTGAATATTCGCAGGACCTCAAATTACACCAGCAGAACCCAAGGGCATTTGAGCACCCTCACCCCCGGAGTTGCCCTGAATCTTCAAGACAGATATTTCTTCGGTCTGACACTCAACCGAGCGTTTGGTGCAATTATCTCCACCCAAGAACGGAACCTTTCAGATCAGCAAACGAAAATAGATTCGGATCAAAAACAATCCGCAACGTTTCTAAGACTCGGGGCACTTGCTAAGGTAACCCCGATACTCTCTGTCGGTCTGATGTACCGTAGGGGGTTCACATGGGAATGGGGTGATAAAATTACGAAAACCTATGAAGCGGGTCAGCTGGATACAGTGAGAGATCAACCCTTCCTTGCGTTAGCGATACCGACTGTGTGGGGGCTCGGTGCGGAATATAAGGTTTCCCCTAACCTCGTTGTCGCCTTAGAAATCCAATCCCGTCCGTTCGCTGAACTTCGATGGAGTAGCGATATTTATCAACAAGCATTCGTTGAAGACGGTCTTAACCTTTCCGTGGGTGCGGAGTATTTAGGGGCTGGCGTTCCGCTTCGTTTTGGGACTTTTCGAGAGGTGATCCCGATTGTAGACGAAAACGACACCGCACCCGTGAGTTTTGTCGGACTCACTGTGGGCATGGGTTCCAGCGGTGACACAGATTTTTCTTGGGATGCTTCGGCACTCTTCGGGACCTGGGAGCAGGTCAATAATGAAGGACAGAAATATTCAGAAAACCTCATCCGTGCGGGGATTTCGGCGACTTACCGCTTCAATACGGTTCTCGGCACTACTTTCACAAGATAGGTGTGAAACCAAATTCACACCATAGGTGTCAATTCAGGAAAATAAAATCTCATACCACTGCGTGAGCGTCTTCTCTACGGCGGTGATATCCAAGGGCTGATAGAGAGAAGAACAACCAACTTTTGAAGGAGGACGGTGTTGCCTCCCGACCTTGCGAGGGAGGTTCCGTGCCGGGATTTTTAATGAAATTATTTAAACTTGGATATCTGTTTTACGACTTACGCAGTGAGGCGATAAATCGACTCACTACGAACCGAAGGACCTTGAAAATACGGGCTTTTTCAAAAGTAGCGCTGTTTGTAGGAGCGCAATTCATTGGGCATTACGTAAGTCCGGTGTTTGTGACGCTACTGATCCTTGTTCACTACAGCAGTGCCGAAAATCTTGGGATCTTAGAGCCGAGCGCAGAAATCATCGAAACAGGACTTGACAACCGAAGCCTCGCCATGGGGAAGACCCCAACGACAACTTCGCGAAGCGGCAGTGCGATCTTCTCAAATCCATCGATGCTCGGCACCTTTGCCAAATCACAGGTCCAAGTGGGTGGAAAATTCTTGTATGGGACAATTACGAATGAAGCCGCACTTGATGACAACACCTATGCGTTGTATGAAGCCAAGTATCCGATTTTTCCGAACAGGTCCTATCTCGCGGTAGCGATTCCTTATCGGTTACAGCACCGACACTTACCGCGCCCCCGGGACTGGCAAATTGTTTTTGGGATTGGTTACCAGAGAAATGAAGGCGTGAAAGGGGAGATTCAAGCCCTTTGGTCAGAAGATGGCGGGGCAGCGTTAAAAGGTAAGTCGGCGAGCATCCGGGGGAGGCGGTGGGGGGCTCTGAGCACGATTACGCCAGGCGTTGCCCTGAATCTTGGAGATAGATATTTTTTCGGGTTAGCGTTCAATCGAACCCTCGGTGCGATTAACTACACAAATGAGTTGGAAGGACCAGGGCGTCAGACGCAAGTAGATACGGAGCAGGAGCAATCCGCACTGTTCCTCAGAATGGGTGGCTTAGCTAAGGTCACACCTGAACTCTCTATCGGCTTGATGTACCGCCCAAGTTTTGATTGGGAATTGGGAAGGACAACCACGAAAACCTACGTGGACGGTGAACTCGAGACAGATAGGGATCAGATGGCTGCTCAGTTGACAATACCGACTGTGTGGGGGCTCGGTGCGGAATATAAGGTTTCCCCTGACTTCGTTGTCGCCTTAGAAGTCCAATCCCGTCCGTTCTCCGAACTGCAATGGAGCGGAGATGTTCAGCAGCATGTATTTGTGGAGAATGGGTTTAATTTTTCCGTGGGTGCAGAGTATTTAGGTGCCCCCTCGGCGTTTCGCTTCGGGGCTTTTCGGGATGTAATTCCGTTTGTAGATGAAGATGACACGGCACCCGTGAATCTTGTCGGATTCACAGCAGGCATCGGTTCTGATGCAGAAGCGGATTTCTCTTGGAACGCCTCCGTCCTCTTTGGCACATGGGGGCACTTTAACAATAAAGGGCAAGAATACTCGGAAAACCTAATTCGTGCCGGGATCTCCGCCACGTATCGCTTCAAGACGCATGCCGGCTCATCCAGCACAAACTAAGGAGAATTTCATACTGTAGACGAAAATAACTTTGCTGCTATTGCTGCTGTTCAGCCTTTCTCTTTATCAGTCATGTATATCTGTTGATGTGTCTGATATTTTAAGCAGCATCGTAATTTGTACTTGATTTTTTTCGGAAAATTTTGTATGATTATGAACGGACGTTGGGGAGGGATTGCCAGGGTAGATCCCTCTACCCCCGTCTCCACCCAACTGGCAATTGGGTATGCGTCTGAGAATACAACGTCCAAATACCACAATTTTTTGATACCATAAAAGTAGCGATGCTTACTGGCGATCTTCCCACGCCACGCTTTACCTTGATAGATCAGTGAACGTGAAATCCGAATGTTGTCACAGACGGCTACCGGACGGGAAACGAATCGTATTGCGGAAATCAATCCTCAAGAGAAAAAAGGTCTTGAAAATGCGAAAACGCCCCAGCAACGTTACAAACTTCTGCGCGGTTTGATGAAGATTCATTTTTGAACATACTATAAACGGCACGACGACAAGGAGGAAGAGGATCCTATGCAACTCAGATACTTTTTTCTGACGATCCTATTGTTTTCAGTTTCGGAATACTTCGGTTTCGCACAGCAATCAACAGAATGGACAGTGCCCAAAGGCACGATTGCGCATCTGGGCGAAGAACCAATAAATGATATAGCGTATTCTCCGGATGGGGGGCTTCTTGCGGCGGCAAGTGGCAATGGTATTTGGCTCTACGATGGCGTAACGCATCAAGAGGTCGCGCGCCTCGTGGAACACAACGATTCGGTCTATAGTATTTCCTTTAGTCCGGATGGTAAGACGTTGGCAAGTGGGGATTCGGGCGGGAGGGTTTATCTATGGGATGTTGCAACTGGCACGCTCCTATGGGGGCACAATCCGTGGTCCTCGGGATATAGAGCAAGTGTCTCTTTTAGTCCGGATGGTAAGACGTTGGCAAGTGGGATTCGCGAAAGAGTGTATCTATCGTATGTTGCGACTGGGGAGTATGATTTACTTCAGGATCTTCATTCTTTGAGGGTTGGCATCCAAAGTGTCGCCTTTAGCCCGGATGGTCGGATGTCTGCCTTTGGCGGTTTGGACCAGACAGTTTATCTATTGGATGTTGCGACGGGCAGGCTCCGACATACCCTTGAAGGACACACCGATTCGGTCTTAAGTGTCGCCTTTAGTCCGAGTGGTCTGATTGTGGCAAGTGCGGGTTTCGACAAAACAGTGCGGCTATGGAATGTTATAACAGGCGAGCTCCGACATACCCTTGAAGGACACACCTTTGATGTCAATAGTGTCTCGTTTCGTCCGGATGGTAAGATTTTAGCAAGCGCGGGTGACCAGACAGTGCGGCTATGGAATGTTATCACTGGCAGGCTCCTACGGACACTTCACGGACACACCGGTTTCGTCAATAGTGTCTCGTTTTCTCCGGATGGTAAGACGTTGGCAAGTGCGGGTTCGGACGGGAAAATCCTTCTCTGGAGGGTCGGATGGGTCGCTGCCGATGTGAATCGCGATGATAAAGTCAACATTCTAGACCTCGTCATCATCGCAAGCGAACTTGGAAAAATCGGCGAAACCGATGCGGATGTCAATGGCGACGGCATCGTTGACATTCGAGACCTCGTCATCGTCGCAGGCGCATTCGGTGAAGTCTAAGCGGCACCTACAGGAGGTAGCATTTTATGAAATTGACACCTATAGTGGCGTTTCATGAAGTTTCGGAAAATAAATCGGTAATAGACGGGAAACCATGAATGGTTTCCCGACTACAAACGGGGCTGCTCGTAGGGGGTTTTTGCTTGGGTATTTCTTCAGGGTTTCCCAACCCGTTTCATGCGATTTATCACACGTTGAGAAATTACCGAATTAAAAAGTTAAACTTCATCTAACCCCACCGATGACGAGTTTAATTGCCTTTATAGTAAAACCCAAAAATAAGTGAACATTCGTAGCACAAACTGTCCAGTTTGTCCAGGGGAGGCACGCAAACTAACAGTTTGCGCTACAATCGGGGTGCCCAAGTAATTATTGACTCTACTATAATTCTCAGATTCATAAAACTACCCAAGTTGTCCTCCCTGTAGCGGAATCTCCGCGGATAATGAACCTTCCTTAAAGCCCTCTTATCGGCACCGTTGCTTTTGTCTCTGGGTTGTGCGAACACGGTGGAAACCCTGTTCTCAGATCGCGGAATATAGCAAAGCACACCCCTCTTCCTGCCGAGCAAAGATGGCATAGAAATATAGAAAACCACAATTAGGATATTTTCAATTGGCATTTCTCTACCGGATGGTGTAAAATTATTTCGTAAACGGTGTAGAAGAAAAGACGTTAAGTCTATTAAGACCAATTTTGAAACCCATCCGAATGGATATATGAGAGTGAATCGCAATGCGTGAACCCAATCAACCTGAAGATTATTTACAACGCTTACGCCATTCGACCGCGCACATCATGGCGTATGCCGTCCAACAACTATTCCCAGATGGCGAACGGACCGTTAAACTCGCAATCGGACCGCCGATTGAGAACGAGTTTTATTACGATATGGAGGTGCCGCGCCCCATCACACCCGAAGATTTCCCCGAAATCGAAAAGCACATGAAGGCGATGATTAAATCCAATGTGCCGTTCCAGCAAGAGACCTGGGCTTATGACGATGCCCGCCAGTGGTTCGGCGAACGCGATCAGAAATTCAAACTCGAGCTCATCGACGGGATTTCGGATCGTGAAGTCAGTGCGACCGATGAGGGTGTTGACGCAGAAGGCGTCTCTATCTATCACAATGGTGATTTCACGGACCTCTGCAAGGGTCCACACGTCGAAAAAACAGGCGAATGCCGATATTTCAAACTGCTCCGCGTTTCAGGAGCCTATTGGCGCGGTGATAGCAACCGTGAGCAGTTGCAACGCATCTACGGCACAGCATGGGAGACCAAAGCCGACCTTCAGGCATACTTGACACAACGCGAGGAAGCCGCCAAACGCGACCATCGTAAACTCGGGCGCGAATTGGACCTCTTTCAGATGCATCCCGAATCCCCCGGAAGTGCATTTTGGCTTCCCAAAGGCACGCTCATTTACAATCTCCTCTCCGAAAAGGTGCGGAAACTCTACCACAGTGAAGGCTACCAAGAGGTGCGGACACCCCTCATCTACGATAGCAGTCTCTGGGAAACCTCCGGACATTGGGAACACTTTAAAGACGATATGTTTCTCGTCGAAAACGAAGAGGGTGAGGCAACAAGCGCGCTCAAACCGATGAACTGTCCCGCACACATGTTAATCTATAAAAGCGTCCGCCACAGTTATCGCGATCTACCCTATCGTCTGCATGACCAAGGGGTGCTGCATCGCAACGAAGCCACAGGGACGTTGACTGGCTTGTCGCGTGTGCGTCAACTCTGTCAAGATGACGGACACATCTTTGTTGAGGAGAAGGACATCGCCACTGAATACGAGCGGATCCTCGGGCTCTTCCAACGTATCTACGGCACTTTCGATCTGCCGTTCCGATGCGATTTTAGTACACGCAACCCTGAGAAGTTCATGGGCGATATAGAGGTCTGGAATCGCGCCGAAACCCTACTTGAAGATGTGTTGAAAAACAACCAGATTGAGTATAGTGTCGATCCTGGGGAAGCGGCATTCTATGGTCCTAAACTCGATTTTCAGGTCCGGGATTCACTCAACCGAGATGTCCAGTGCGCTACTGTGCAACTCGATTTCCAACTGCCGGAACGATTTGACCTCACCTATGTCGCACCAGATGGGTCTGAAAAGCGTCCTGTGGTCATCCATCGCGCAATTTGCGGGAGTTTTGAACGCTTTATCGCGATGCTGATTGAGCATTACGCCGGCGCATTTCCAACATGGCTCTCTCCCGTCCAGTGTGTTGTGATGACAATCAGTCAACGCTTCGTTGATTACGGCACAGAAGTCGAAAAACTTCTGGCACAAAAAGGCTGTCGTGTCGTATTGGACAATAGCGATGATAAGATTGGCGCGAAGATTCGCCAAGCCCGTTTGCAACGCGTGCCCTACATGTTAATTATCGGTGGACGTGAACAGGAAAGTCGCACGGTCAGCGTCCGCAGTCGAGATGAAGGCGATATGGGGGCAATGGCACTTGATACTTTCGTCGATAAAATGGTTCAAGAAGCCGATCTGGATTTTTAAATGGCTGTCGGTTCGCCTGCTGCACAGGCTTTCAGTTATCGGTTACAAGAGTTTCCTCTTTAACCGATAACAACCGACAACTGACAACCGACACCTCTTAAAAAAGGAGCAAACAGAATGCATAAAATTTTGACAGTCAAACCCATCGGATATAACCTTACAATTTGCGCTCTCCTCATTGGTATCACAATTTTCAGCAGTTGCAGTGCCTCTAAGCAGGTCACTCGCGTCGATGCCGATACCACCATCGATCTGTCTGGACGCTGGAACGACACCGATTCGCGCATGGTCGCCGATGACATCATTCAGGACTGCTTAACACACCCTTGGATCAATGATCACGGTATAAACAGCGGTGCGAAACCCGTTGTGATCGTTGGCGGTATCCGCAACAAGAGCATGGAACACATCCCCGTCGCTACGTTTATAACCGACATCGAGCGTGCCTTCATCAACTCCGGAAAAGTGCGGACTGTCTCAAGTTCAAGTGAGCGTGGCGAAATTCGAGAAGAGCGTGCCGACCAAGGCGAGTTCGCTGCACTCGAAACCGTTAAACGGATGGGACGTGAACTCGGTGCTGACTACATGATGACCGGCGAAATAAACACCATCGAAGACCGTGAAGGGGGAGACCAAGTCATCTTCTATCAGACGGATCTGACATTGACGAACATCGAGACAAACGAGAAGATTTGGATCGGTAACAAGAAAATCAAAAAGTTTGTCGGACGGGACAAGTTTAAAATGTAAGCAGCTCGCGAGGCTTCTGTTTGGGCGGGTCCCGTACCCGTCCGCTATGATCTTTTAAAATCCACAAAAACTGATGATCAAAATACTCCCTTTTCTACTTGCCATCTCTCTGATGATAGGGTGTGGTGGCTATAAGTTTCAAGAAGTCATAGAATCACTGGAGAGCGGACAGCCAGAAACTGCTTATACCTACCTTCAGAAAAAGGCACCGAAAAAACCTGACATTCCGTTTCTGTTTGAATTGGGATTGGTTGCGCATTACGCCAACCACTCCCAAGAAAGCAGCGCAGCGTTCGATCAAGCCGGCGATATCGCCGAAGACCGTTATACCAAAAGCGTTTCAAAAGAGGCGTTTTCGCTCGTCACCTCTGATCAGATGCGTCCATATCCCGGGACCCGCTATGAACGACTTTTGAGCCACTACTACCGAGCACTCAACTACGTCTATCAAGCTCAGTTAGACGGTGCGTTAGTGGAATGTCGCAAGGCCACGGCTCTCATCAACTATTTCAAGGGTGAAAACGAGGATTACGATTTCTTCGGCGCAGGTTTTCTCGCATACCTTTCCGGTGCTCTCTTTGAAGCCACAGGTGAATGGAATAACGCTTACATCTCTTATAAACAGGCAGCAGCATACTACCGAAACGCAGCGGAGAAAACCGGTGTAAAGATACCAGCGGACATCGGTGGTTCACTGGTCCGATTGGCGCGCAAACTCGGTTTCGCTGACGAACTGGCGCGGTATCAGGAACAGTATGGAAAGTTTTCGTCGCGTCCTGAAAACACCGGCGAACTGATCCTCTTTTATGAAAGCGGCTACGTTCCTCCGAAACGTGAGGAGGCTTTGACGTTTCCGATCCTCAAAACAGACAATGTAGACAAACCTGAAAAGTTTGTGCCGACGCTTATAGGACGGGCGGGAAGGGTGTATAAAGAGATTGAATTGGAATATCTCCTACGCGTTGCGATTCCGACAATTGACTCCCGCCGCCCGCTCCTCTCGGGGATCGAAGTCACAGTTGGAACGGTAAAAGCGGAGGGTATGCTTGTAGCGGATGTAGAGAACATCGCTATAGAAACTTTCAATGCACAGCGACCTATTATCCTTTTACGGACGTTGGGACGAGCCTTGCTGAAATACCTGGCGTACCGAAAGGCAAACAAGGAAAACGAAGTTTTAGGTCTCCTCACGAATCTTGCCGGTGTTTTGACAGAACAGGCAGACACACGTTCTTGGCAAACGCTTCCGAATCAGATTTTTATGGTGCGGATGCCCTTGCCCGCAGGCACACATACACTTAACCTTTCCTTTTTAGACACGAACGGGAGGGTCGGTGGACGCCATTCCGTACCTGATATCAAGATTAAGCCGAATCGGATAACTTTTTGGAATCACCGAACTTATAAATGAGCACGCCAGATAGTAAGACGGACGAAAAACATGCAACGCATCTATTTAGACTACAACGCCACAACGCCACTTCGTCCCGAAGTCAGGGACACAATGATGCCGTACCTCACCGAAGCATTCGGTAACGGTTCCAGTATTCACGCCTACGGACGCGAGGCACGCACTGCTATCGACACCGCTCGCGAGCAGGTCGCCGATCTCATCGGTGCCAAAAGCCCGAGTGAGATCGTTTTCACCGGCAGCGGCACTGAAGCAGATAACCACGCCATTAAAGGACTGACCGAATTACAAAAGAGCCGGGGCAAGGGAAACCATATCATCACCTCCTCTGTGGAGCATCACGCCGTCTTGCATACCTGTCAATATCTGGAGCAGCGCGGTTTCGAGGTAACCTATCTCCCTGTAGACAGATATGGACGAATTCATGTTGAACAACTTAGCGAGGCAGTCCGCGACACGACAGTGCTGATCTCCATCATGCACGTCAACAACGAGAACGGCACCGTCCAACCGCTTGAAGAGATATGCGAGATTGCGCAGGAACACGAAATCCCTCTCCACACCGATGCCGTGCAATCGGTTGGGAAGTTAGAAATGAACGTTCAAGACCTCGGTGTGAACCTCCTCGCGTTTTCCGGACACAAGATTTACGCCCCCAAAGGCATTGGTGTCCTCTACATCCGCCGCGGCACCCGACTGGCAAACCTCGTTCACGGCGGATCGCATGAACGCAACCGTCGCGCCGGATCTGAAAACGTCCCTGCCATTGTCGGCTTAGGCACTGCCGCCGATCTGGCAAAACAGGAGCAGAATACCTACGCGCAGCATCTCAACACCTTAACGCAAAGACTCCGCGAAGGCTTGGACGCACACATCGATCGCCTGCACTATAACGGACATCCTGACCACTGTGCACCCGGCACGCTCAACGTCTCGTTTGAATCGGTAGAGGGTGAAAGCCTCATCTTACGCCTGGACATGGAGGGTATCTGTGTTTCAACGGGGTCTGCGTGTACCTCCGGCTCAATGGAACCGTCGCACGTCCTCGCCGCCCTCGGCTTACCCCCGCGTTTGGCACAAGGCACCGTCCGCTTCTCCTTGGGTAGGAACACAACCGAAGCCGAGATCGATGCGGTCATCACCAAATTACCGAAAGTCATCCAGCAAATGCGTACCCTATATAGAGGATAGACTTTCTGTTTTCACCCAACCGCCGAAAATAGCCCCTTTTTGTGCAACCTAAAAAGACTACTGTCCTTTTTCGTGCAGCCTAACCCCTATAATCACACGGATCCCCCTAAATTCAGCACTTTTTGCGTTGGCACGGGAATTGCTCTCACCTCCATATCAACACCTTTGTTCGTTGGAGGTAAGACAAATGCGCAAAAAAATAACCTCAGGTGCCCTGATGACTTCGTTGGTGCTTCACATCGTCATCGCGCTTGTTGCCGGACTCTATCTACTCGCGCAAACTGAGCAGTTTCGAGATATGATGGGTATCGAAATCCTCTATCCCAAAGAGCCACCGAAACCTAAAGTGGAAAGAAAATTCGTCGTGAAACCTATCGTCAAGCCGACTGTTCCAAAACAAAAAACCGTCGTCGGACAGATTCAAGTGCCGCCTCATGTAACGACTGTGCTTCCTCGCGAACCAAATTTTAGAGCGCAGACGGTCCTCAGATTTTCAAGCCAAACCGTCAAGGTCAAACCGCCAACGGATCCGAACATACCCAAAAGAGTCGCACCAAACCCAGCAGCGCAGACAGATGTGATATACAGTGATTTATTCGTGTCGGATGCTCCCCATGCTTTGGCGTTCTCCGCGCCTATCGTAACGGTCCCCTTCTCTCGAACGAAAACCGTCTTTCGTGGTATCGCCGGACGGTTGAAGGTAACCCTTGAGCATCCACCGGGGCTTTCAATGGTTGAAAACGTCGGAGCCGCACGCGATGCCCTCGGCGATGTCGTTGAGAACATCACGCTTTCCAGTTACGTCGTACCCCCGCTTCCCAAAGGCGAACCGGGTGGGCGCGTCATCGGTAAAGGTAAAGATATCCGGGGCATTCTCCGATTTGCACGCGTCCGGCACGATCTTTCTGACTGGTGGGCGGATGCCTCCGCCCTCAACGCATTGACGCAATGGCTCAACGAGCGCACGAAAATCAAAACCGATATGAACGTTGAGGGAGGGGCGGTAAAACTCAACGATGCCAACCTCTTCAAAACACCCCTCGCCTTTATGACGGGTCATGATCCGGGACTCGTCCGTTCCCGGAAAATCTTTGGATGGAAGCACGGTACCGGCAGAATAGACGGTCGTCTCAGTGAGTCTGAAGCCGCGGGGATGCGCCGCTATCTCGTCGAAAAAGGCGGATTCCTCGTCTTTGACGATTGTGGTGTGAACGCCCCTTCACAGGCAATGGTCCGGCTCTTCCTCTCACAGATGCGCTACGTCATGCCGGAATATCACGTTGAACGGATTTCTAACAATCACGAAGTTTATCATAACTTCTATAGGATGGGGGGTCCCCCTGTCGGATTCGATATCTTCTGGTGGGGTACCCGTCCACCGAAACGGAACTATCTCGAAGGGATCTCCGTCGGCGAGAAATTGTCGGTTATCGTTGTCCGTCGGGATTATATGTGCGCGATGGAGACCGTCAGTTACCCGACGCGGAGTGTCCACTATTCCCCAGGCGTCTACCGTTTCATGACGAACGTTGTCGTGTATGCGTTGACGCACGGCTCGATTTCCGATTATTCCGGTTATGTGCCGGAGTCCGCGCTCATCAAGAAGGCACTCCCGAAGCAGGCACCTGTTGCTGCGCAGATCGGTGGCTTTGAGTAAGTTGTGTTCACATTACCCCCGTTGTCTCTGTTTAGAGTAGAGTTAACTCCATTATTGTTTTTGAGAAGGTCATTGACATGTTCAAAATCCTCGTTGCATCGATTGTGAGTTTCTTCGCTGTTTACATCAGTGACTGTAGTCATAACGCAAACAAAATCCAAGAAGAGATGCCAGTAAATCTCTTGTACGTAGATCCACCGAACGGTGGTGACGCTGAATCACTTAGCGCTATCACCCTTACTTTTGACGGTGTACCTACTGATGTTACATCAACTATGGGGACCGTTACGGTTTCTGGCAAAACTGTCGTGATCAGTGGATTCTTCATTTCACCACCCGGTTTTGTAGCGCTTGATCTCACCGTCACATGGGCAGATAGAAGTCAGAAACTGAGTTACTATCATAAACTTAAATTGTGAGCAAAGACTAAGAAATCGCTGGATGCGATCGAAGTTGACGATATCCAACCGCAACCCGGAGTACCCGCTCAATTTGTCAAATCAGAGCCAGAATTAGGGGCATCTGTTTTTGACGTTGACACCGTTATCATTTATTTTCATACCAGACCGACAGATGTCAAAATAACGAACGCCTCAACACAAGTTGAGAAGGCGGTTGTCAGAGGCAACACCGTTGAAGTCTCTATTGATCAACCCGCCTTGGGGCATCATGTCAAGTTTACCGTCACGTGGGCAGATGGGGAGCGAAACCTGGCGTTCACTACCGAAGATACTTCGCCAGAGGTTTGGGATGTATGGCCAGCCAACGGCAGTTCAATTGTTGGTTTTAAGACCATCCGTCTTTTTCTTACGGGTATACCCAAAGACGCCAAATATTATAACCATGCCTCAGACAGTTTTGGTGAAGTTAGGATAATTAGCAACACCCTCGAATTTGATGTCCCTCACTTCATCAAAGGACCTTCTATCAGTTTTACCGTCTCATGGACCGGGAAAAACGGATCTGTGCAAAAATCAACGAAACTGACCTATACAAACGAAGATGTGGAACCCGAAGAATAGAGATTATAGTAAAGCCCGAAAATACTTGGACACTCTAAAAGACACAAAACCCCACTCGCTGGTGAGGTTTCCTAACCTCGCCACATTAAAGCGTCTAAACTTAATTGTGGGCTTTACTATAAACAGCTCTCTTCTTGACGGTTTTTGTCAAACATGTTATCATCAATACATAGAAAACTTAGCGAGATGCCGTGAGCAAGCAACAACGGCGCTTGCGAAACCTAAGCGAGAACCGTTAAATCACCAATCACGCCATTTCACGCTTGGCACAGAATTAAAAACATGAAAATTCGTTGTATCAACGCCTACCAAGTCGACCTTCCACTCTATGAAGGCAGTTACAATTGGTCGGGCGGAAAATCCGTATCCGTATTCGACAGTACCATCGTCTCAATTGAAACGGACGCAGGCATCACCGGCTACGGCGAGGTCTGCCCACTGGGACCGTTCTATCTCCCCGCTTATGCCGCAGGCACCCGTACCGGCATCGCCGAACTCGCACCGCATCTCATCGGCGAAGACCCGACACAACTGCTTCCACTCAACCAACGCATGGACATCGCACTCAAGGGACACCCGTATGTGAAATCCGCAATCGACATCGCGTGTTGGGATATTCTCGGTAAGGTCGCAAACCAATCGGTCTGTACGCTTCTGGGTGGAAGATACGGATCGGATTTCATGCTCTATCGTGCGATTTCCCAACAATCTCCCGACGAGATGGCAGCGAAAGTCGCCACCTATCGTGCAGAAGGCTATCGCAAATTCCAATTAAAAGTAGGCGGTGATCCGAACACTGACATTGAACGTATCCGAGCGGTCGCCGAATTGATGCACCCCGGAGACGTACTCATCGCAGATGCGAATACCGGTTGGTTAATGCACCAAGCCGCCCGTGTCGTCCAAGGCGTGCGCGATGTAGACGTCTATATCGAACAACCCTGTCTCTCCTACGAAGAATGCCTGGCTATCCGTCAACGGACAGGTCACCCTTTTATTCTTGACGAGACGATTGACAGCATTCAAGCGTTGTTACGCGGTTATGCCGACAGCGCGATGGACGTCGTCAACATTAAGATAAGCAAATTCGGAGGACTGACCAAAGCGAAACTCGCCAGAGACCTCTGTGTTGAACTCGGAATTGCAATGACAATTGAAGACAGCTGGGGTGGGGATATTACCACTGCCGCCATTGCGCATCTCGCCCACAGTACACCGACAGCATTTCTTTTCACGGCAACAGATTTCAATAGCTACGTTACCGTTAGCACGGCGGAAGGCGCCCCCCAACGCACCAACGGCAGGATGGCAGCCGCAACACAACCCGGCTTAGGAATCACGCCTGATATGGATGTGTTAGGTGAAGCAGTCGTTCATGTGGAGTAATCGCATGCATATCAGAATCCTTTCTGCCGCCGATGTCCGGATAGCCTTGCCAATGCCGAAAGCAGTCGATGCGATGCGGCACGCCTACGGTCAACTTTCGGCAGGCAAAGTGACCGCGCCGCCACGACAACACCTCTCCACCGACAAAGGCGTTACGCTTCTAATGCCTGCCCACCTACCCGAGCGCAACGAATTCGGCATCAAAGTCGTCTCGGTTTATGACGACAATCCGAGCCTCGACTTACCCCGTATCACGGCGACAGTTTTAGTGCTGGACCCAGCGACAGGACTCCCAAAAGCATTCATGGACGGTAGCAGTCTCACCGCTATCCGAACGGGAGCCGGGGGCGGCGTCGCGGCAGACCTACTTGCCCGGCAGGATGCCAAAACGGTCGGTTTATTCGGAGCCGGCGTGCAGGCGAGAGCACAATTGCAGGCAGTCATGGCGGTCAGAGACATTAAGCGCGTTAATCTCATCAGTCGAACACAAGCCTCCGCACAACAATTCGCCACTGAAATTTCAGAGTGGACGGATGCCCCGGAAGTCAATCTCGTCCCGAACCCTCGACGGGTCGTAGAGGACGCAGACATCGTTATCTGTGCGACAACATCGGCAACCCCACTTTTCGATGGAAATGCCCTGCAACCGGGTACACACATCACAGCCGTTGGCACGTTTGTGCCAGAAAAAAGAGAAGTTGATACAACGACGATGAGAAGGGCATCCCGAATTGTGGTCGATTCGCGGGAAGCCTGCTTAGAAGAGGCAGGAGACCTGATTATTCCCAATGCTAAAATTGACGCTGAAATCGGAGAAATCGTCAACGGCGACAAGCACGGACGCCAGTCAGACGACGAAATCACGTTCTTTAAATCGGTTGGTGTGGCGGTGCAGGACGCAGTCGCAGGATCCGTGGTCCTTGCCGAGGCAGACACCAAAGGATTAGGCACTATCCTGGAAATAGCATGAACGGCTGTCGGTAGCAAGTTAGCACTTGACAAAAAAAGCAGATCGTATAAAATAGGGTATATATTTATGAAGGGCGACGCTACGGAAACCAACGCTAATTACCAAACCCACCCCAACGAACCGCAAGGAAAATTAAGAAATGGAAAAATAGAATGTCCAAAAATCGCAAGCCCGTAATGAAATGGAGGGCGACTCTACGGAAATTACCTTGAACGACTAACCCACCTCAACGAACCGCAAGGAAAATTAAAAATATGGAAAAAACGCATCTACTTCAGGCACCACACCTTCACGCAATCGCACGCAACATCTTCGTCGCCGCCGGTGCCTCGCGGCACATCGCAGAAGATGTCTCCGAAATCCTTGTCAACGCCAACCTCGCGGGTCACGACTCACACGGCGTGCTACGTGTCCCAGCGTATCTACGCGGTATCGATGCCGGACAATTGGACCCCACTGCGGAACCCAAAATCCTCGCAGAAACCCCGAATACCCTACGCGTTGACGGACAACGCGGCTTCGGACACTACGTCTCACGCTGGTCCATCAGTAAAGCCATAGAGAAGGCAAAAACCGCCGTCTCCTGCTCCGTCAGCATCAGCAACACCGGACATATCGGACGTTTGGGTGAGTACGCAGAGGCAGCAGCGAAAGCCGGATGTATCGGACTTATCAGCGTCGGGTCAGGCGGTAAAGGCGGGGGACCGACAGTCCCTTATGGCGGTGCACAAGGTACTTTCAGCACGAACCCAATCGCTTTGGGCGTGCCGACTGGCGACGACAGCCCCTTTATCGTTGACTACGCAACGAGCATGGTTGCCGAAGGGAAGATACAGGTCGCCCGGAGCAAAGGCATCGATTTACCAGAGGGCTGCATTCTCGATAAAAACGGGAGGCCGAGCGTCAAGCCTGCTGACTTCTACGACGGTGGAGCACTTCTCGCATTCGGGAAACACAAAGGGTATGCACTCGCTATGTTCACCTGTCTCCTCGGCGGATTAGCGGGAACATTTGACACAGAAAGTGGTAGGATGGGCGGCACTTTCATGCAAGCCATAGATGTCAACGCCTTTACACCGGTTGAGAAATACCAGAACGGCGTACGCGCCTTCTTAGATGGCATCAAATCCACACCGCCAGCACAAGGCTTCGACGAAGTACTCGTCCCCGGGGACTTTGAATACCGATTCCGCACACAGCGGTTAGTAGAAGGCGTTGAAATACCTGATACCATCTACAATCAACTTCAAGAATGCGCAGACAAACTCGGAATTTCCATCGGCGAAGACACTATTGAGGCAGACGACAAGGCACACTACAGTCCGATTTAGAAATGGCAGTCAGCGGTCAGCAGAGAGAATGGAAGAATGGAAGACGGGGCACCCAACCTTCCAGCCTTCCGTCCTTCCAACCAAACGCCGCAAGGAAAATTAAAAAAATGAAGAGGCACATATTTGAAGCCGCACACCTTCAGGCATTCACGAATAATCTATTTGTAGCGGCAGGCACACCACAGCACATCGCCGATAACGTCGCCGAGATTCTCATAAAAGCGAACCTCGCGGGACACGATTCGCACGGCGTGCTTCGGATTCCCTCCTACCTTGATGGCATTGAGGGCGGCGGTATCCGTCCCGATGCCGAACCCGATGTGCTACAGGAAACCGACAATACGCTCCATATCGATGGTGGGAACGGCTTCGGACACTATACCGCCCGCTACGCGATCCGACGCGCAATCGAAAAATCGAAAACCGCGCGGACCTGTTTCGCAACGCTCACTCGGACGGGACATATCGGTAGAGTCGGCGAATACGCCCAAGAAGCCGCTGAATCCGGGTATATCGGCATTATCACCGTCGGGGGCGGTTCAAAAGGGGGCGGACGTATCCTCCCGTTTGGGGGTGCTGTTGGCGCACTCGGCACAAACCCCATTGCTATCGGTATCCCGACAGGCGATGACACGCCGTTCCTCATCGACTTCGCGACCAGTATGATCGCGAACGGTAAAACCTACGTCGCCGACAGTGAAAATCGAGATTTGCTGGAGGGATGTGTTGTTGACAAACACGGAAATCCCACTGTCAAAACCGCTGAATACCGTGATGGCGGACATCTTCTCGCTTTTGGAAGGCACAAAGGCTACGCGCTTTCCCTCTTTGTCGCACTGATTGGTGGATTGGGCGGCGCATTCAATACTGAAACTGGACAGATGGGAGGGCTCCACATGCAGGTGATCGATGTCAATGCCTTTACACCCCTTGAAGAATATCAAAAAGGGGTGCGTGCGTTTTTAGACACAATCAAGGCGACACCGCCTGCCTCCGGGTTCGATGAGGTGTTAGTCCCTGGGGATTTTGAAGCAAATACCCGAGCACACCGCCTCGCAAACGGGATTGATGTTCCCGATACCATCTACCAGCAACTTCGCGAGTGTGCCGAAAAATGGAATGTCTCCCTTCCAGAGGAATCTCGTTTGCCCTAATCCCCGCTTTGAAGTATTTCTCCGAGTACCCCAAGGAACAATAGGATTACACCAATGTCAATAGCACCCACACGCTAAAGCGTGGGGCTTGCGCTTCATAGCAGTTCGCCTTCATGAAAAAGGTAATAACGCTTACAATCCTAATCGGGATCCTCGCCATTTCTATGCTCGGTTGTGGCACAGATACCGAGGATACAGTCGAGGAAATTGCCGAAGACAAGGTTCCCGTGTCGATAGGGATGGTCCTGATTCCCGAAGGTCCCTTTGAAATGGGTAGCACTGCGGACCACGCAAACATCGACGAACAGCCTGTCCATACCGTCTATGTGGACGCGTTTTACATGGATAAACGCGAAGTAACGGTTCGCGCCTATCGGCACTTTGTGGAGGAAACGGGACATCGCGCCCCCGACTGGGAGCAGGTCGCTCTCTATTCCCCCACCGATGACCACCCTATCGTCTTTGTGAGTTGGCACGATGCGATGGCGTATGCGAAGTGGGCAGGCAAACGGTTGCCAACGGAAGCGGAATGGGAGAAAGCCGCACGCGGAAATCTGGTAGGAAAGATATATCCATGGGGGGACACAGCACCGGCAGCAGCTGCAAAAGTAATGTGCAACTTCGCTGATAAGAACCTCACACATTATTGGTGGGCGGATAAAGAGGTCGACGATGGTTATGTATACACTGCCCCTGTGGGGAGGTATCTCCCGAACAAATATGGTCTGTCCGATATGACAGGGAACGTTTCGGAGTGGTGTCTTGACGAATATGATGAAGACTTCTATGAAATCTCACCAAGCACAAACCCTGTTTCAGGGTCAGACACTGTCACAGAGATAAGCAATACCTTTGCAAGTGTTCAATCGTATCGAGTGCTACGGGGTGGCTCTTGGCTGGTTAATGCGTTGGGGGTGCGGAACGCCGTTCGGTTCACTCTCAATCCATCCAGCACGAGCAGCAGTGTCGGTTTTCGTTGTGCGAAGGACTTGGATTTGTAAAATAAGTGGATTTCATTTTGATCAAACGTGTTTTTCAAACATATCCGTCGCAGGAGGTCTCCGATTGAACATGCGAGTCAAAGGTTTCTTTTTCGTACTCACTGTTTTGCTCGGTTTTTTGCCATCGGGTTTTGCTCAAGACGCTCGTCCAATAGTGCAGATCGTCTACTTCCGCCCAAGCGATATGCCACTCCCTCCCGGCGTAGATGCAGAAATCGATGCCATGATCAAGAAAGCACAGCGGTTCTTCGCGGACAAGATGGAAGACCACGGATTCGGCAGAAAAACTTTTCAGTTTGAAGCGGACGCAAACGGAAATGTTGTCGTGCATCATGTAAATGGGAAATTGCCCATCGCAGATTATGAGAATAGTAATTACGCCTGGGTCCCAGAGATTAACGAACAGATTCACATACGCCATGAGCGTATTCCCGTCTATATGATAGAGAGAGGGCAAAAAAGAATAACAGTGGGTAGAGGATGCGGTGAAGGCAGCAGATCTGGAGCACATATCTACTGTTGGGGGTGGACTGTCGTTGCTCATGAGCTCGGGCATGCCTTTGGCTTACCACATGATTTCCGCACCAACACCTATATCATGTCTTATGGGATAACCAAACTTAGCTTGTCGAAATGCTCCGCTGAATGGTTGAATGTCCACCCATTTTTTAACGTAGGTCAAGCTGCTATGAGTGAACGCTCAACGATTAAAATGCTTCCACCAACCCTCGCTTCTCTTCCCAATAATATTCATCTCCGCTTTGAGATAACGGATCCCGATGGGCTCCATCAAGCAAAACTTATCTTACCGACTGATAATGAGGCCCTGCTCGATTGTAAACCTTTGAGTGGCGAAAGCAGTATTATTGAATTTGACACAACCGGACTGAGACCGACAGATAAGTGGATAAATCTTAGCGTTATTGATATACGTGGAGACATCACGTATCAAGGTTATTCAATTGATATTACCGCCCTGCTGCCGCCTCCCGAAGTTGTGTTAATACCTGATAAAAATTTAGCAAAACAAGTCCGGACTTGGCTTCGTCTGGCGCCAGAGGAAACACTCACTACACACGCGATGCTAAATTTAAAGGTTCTTGCTGCAAACGATAGTCAGATAAGAGATATCACAGGCCTTGAGCATGCTTACACACTAAGGACGTTGAATCTTCGCGGCAACCCTGCCTTGGATATATCTGATGTATCTGCGCTTTCTGGGCTTACACAACTGACGTATCTGGACTTTGACGAGAACGGGATTTCAGATATATCCGCACTTTCAGAATTTACACAACTCAGAACGCTGTATCTTAGGCAGAACAGGATTTCGGATATATCTGCGCTTTCCGGGCTTACACAACTGACTTATCTAGAGCTTGACTACAACAATATCTCGGATATATCTGTGCTTTCCAGGCTTACACAACTGATAGGGCTATCGGTTGGTTCCAATTCTATCTCGGATATATCCGCGCTTTCCGGGCTTACACAACTGACAAGCTTGTGGCTTCCCAGCAATTCTATCTCGGATATATCCGCGCTTTCTGGGCTTATACGATTAGATGAGCTTTTCCTTAGGAGTAACAGGATTTCGGATATATCTGCGCTTTCTGAGCTTACACAACTGACTTATCTGGTGCTTGACAGCAACAATATCTCGGATATATCTGCGCTTTCTGGGCTTACACAACTGGCCACTCTATGGATTGAGGACAACAATATTTCGGATATATCTGCACTTTCTGGGTTGACCCAGCTCGCTTCTTTGAATCTCGGGAACAACAATATCTCTGATGTGTCCCCCTTGCGGGCTTTAAACCTAACACGGACGGAGTCGGACCTCGGGGGGTTGTATCTTCACGGCAACCCACTGAGTTTCGCCTCCATCAACACGCACATCCCTGCCCTGCAGGCGAAAGGCATTGCGGTAACGTTTGACAACGTCGCACATCCGGCATTCGTGAAAATCTCAGATGATACCCAAGAAGGTGCTGCCGGGGCACTATTAACTTCTCCGTTTGTCGTGGAAATACAGGATGAAAAAGGACAGCCAATGAAAGATGTGCCTGTCACGTTCACTATCCACGCCGGCGGTGGGATTCTTAGTCCCACTACCACCAAAACCGATGCTGAGGGCAAGGCACGCACATTCTTGACACTCGGTTGGATCCCCGGTCCCTCCATTGTCCGGGCAACTGCTGATGGGATTCCGTCATACGTGCAGTTTACCGCTATGGCCACCGTGCTAACTGATCGCCTCGCTACAGATGTTAACGGCGATAGTGCCGTTGATGTGGAAGACCTGCTCCTCGTTGCCGCCAGTGTCGGCACACCCTTTGTCCCCGATGTGATGCCTAATACAGATGTCAACGGCGATGGAATCGTCAATCATCAAGATGTGCAATTAGTCTTAGCTGCATTGGAGAACGCACCCGCTGCACCGTCTCTGGATACCCACTGGACTGCGACGAGTTTACAGCGGTGGATCGCAGAAGCGAAGCAGCGTAACATAGGTGATGCCATCCTTCAGCGCGGCATTGCGGTGTTGGAGCGGCTGCTTGTGGACCTATTGCCGAAGGAGATAGCACTTCTCGCCAACTACCCGAATCCGTTCAATCCAGAGACATGGATACCGTATCAGTTGTCAGAACCAACGGATGTGACACTGCACATCTATGCAGTAGATGGGCAGGTCGTGCGGCAGTTGACGTTGGGGCATCAACCTGCCGGAATGTATCATAGCAAAAGTCGCGCGGCGTATTGGGATGGACGGAATGAGCAAGGTGAACACGTGGCGAGTGGCGTCTATTTCTATACGTTGTCCGCTGGCAATTTCAGCGCAACGCGGAAGATGTTAATACGGAAGTAGGAGGCACACCCCTTGAAGGGATACTACCGAAGAACGCGCAATGAATTGCGCTACTACAAACGAAAGACTGTCCTATTCTTAAAATCCGCGTTCATCTGTGTCATCTGTGTAATCCGTGATTCAGGCAACAATTATGAGTTCCCTTACCTTAAAATAGTGCTATGGCAAACGGCATATGCTTGCTACTTTCAAAAAATAAGGAAGTGTTGAATGCGATTCATATCTCTGTTTTTGGCAATAGTTGCTTCGTTAATCCTGTCACATATCGCTTTTGCACAGGAGCATACTTACCTTACACATGGCGGTGTCGTTCGCACTGTCGCGTATTCGCCTGTCAATGCTTCCGTCATTGCGAGTGCAGGAGACACTGGCGAAATAAAACTGTGGGATTTGCAAAACGATACTGTCACAACGTTCAGAGGGCACACGCATCCAGTCAATGCCCTGACATTTTCACCGAATGGACGGTGGCTGATCAGTGGCAGTGATGACGCTACATTCAGAGTGTGGGACGTTTCACAGGGGATACAAATCAGGAGCCTCCAACACATCAACAATCGGACCCCCTCACAAATCAAAGCAGTGGCGTTTTCACCGAATGGACAACTCCTCGCCACAGCGGGGGTGCATGTCAAACTTTGGGATACCCGCAGTTGGTCCGAGATAACCACACTTCGACACGACGAGTGGATCTGGGCGGTTGCTTTTTCCAGCAATGGCACGCTACTCGCCACGGGAGATACCAGCGGACAGGTTAACGTCTGGAACCTTCAAAACCAACGTCCCGTTACGCAACTCCATGTTGGTTCCAATTCCGTCTATACCGTCCAGTTTTCCCCGAACGACCAAATCCTTGCCGGAGCAGGATACGAAGGGAATGTCAAATTATGGACAGTCCCGAATTGGAAACCGCATGGCACGCTGACCTCTAACAGCACAATCTCCGATATTAGTTTTTCGCTTGACGGCAGCATGCTCACGGGCACCGGATATGAATCTGTGAATCTCTGGAAGGTTGACAGTGGCGAGAAAATTATCACGCTCACAGGACACACCGGATGGGTGAAAGCCGTCGCCTTCTCTCCAGATGGCAGTGCACTGATGAGTGGCGGTGAAGACGAAACGCTGCGACTCTGGGATGTCACGCCCTATCGTTCCATCCTTCCGGATATGGTGCGAATTGTCTACTTCCTGCCGCGCGATCGCAGCACGCAACCCGGTATCTGGACAAAGGTGGATACGCTCATAAGGGATGTCCAACGTTTTTATGCAGACCAGATGGAAATTAACGGATTCGGTAGGAAAACCTTTACGTATGAAACCGATGATAACGGCGACCTGCGGGCGTACCGCGTTGACGGACAATTCAGAGACCGATATTACCATACAGACACAGCAAACAAGGTCTACGATGAAGTCGCCTCTCTGTTTAACACGGAAAAGCACATCTATCTCATCTTTGCAGATGTCAGTAGTGAGTTCATTGGGGCAGAAGGTAAGTGTGGTATCGGGGGCGGCAATTGGTTTGAGAATGAACTTTTGGTAAGAGCCCGAGGGGGACGCGCTGTGATACCCGCCTCCGGTGTGTGTTTCGAGGGTGCGTATGGCGTTACTGTGGCGGCGCATGAGCTCGGACACGCCTTCGGCTTAGAGCACGACTTTCGAGACGATGCGTATATTATGTCCTACGGCGCAGCACCTGACCGATTGTCCAAGTGCGCCACCAGATGGTTGAACGCAAATCGCTTTTTCAACACCGACCAAACCGCCTACAATGAGCCAACAACGATTCAGATGCTGACACCCTCAGCTTATCTTGCAAACGCGAGAAACTTTACGCTCCAATTTGAAGTAACGGACGCAGATGGTATCCATCAAGCCCAACTACTCGTCCCGGTGACCCCGGCGGACCCAGCATCGGGGGTCAAGTTACACAGTTGTAAGGATTTACACACCCACAGCAGTATCCTTGAGTTTAGCACCCCAACGCTAACGGCCCGCCACATTAATGACATCGTGCTCCAAGTGATCGATGTATATGGAAACATTACACGGCAGAATTACACACTCACAGCAAATAACGCCTTACTCTCCCAGAACCGCGCCGATGTCAACAGAGATGGAACGGTTAACATCCTGGATCTCGTATGGGTATCGTCCCATTTTGGGCAGACGGGGAAAAATCGTGCGGATGTCAACGATGATGGTCTTGTCAACATCGCAGATCTCGTCTTGATCGCGGGGGCGTTAGGAGAAGGGGCAGCCACTGCGCCTACACTACGTCCATCGATTCTTGAAGGACTTCCTGCATCGGAGATCCAATACCTGCTAACGCAGGCGCGTCAAATGGCACTGACAGAGCCCGCGTATTTGCGCGGCATTGCCGTGCTGGAGCAACTCCTTGACCGCTTACTGCCGAAAGAGACAGCACTGCTACCAAACTACCCGAACCCATTTAACCCAGAGACGTGGATACCCTATCAGTTATCGGAACCTGCGGAAGTGACGTTGCACATCTATGCTGTGAATGGGACATTGGTGCGGACGTTGACGGTGGGGCATCAATCCGCTGGAATATATTACAGCAAAAGCCACGCGGCGTATTGGGATGGCAGAAATGAACAGGGAGAACGCGTGGCAAGTGGCATTTATTTCTATACCTTGTCTGCAGGAGACTTCACAGCGACACGGAAGATGCTGATTCGGGAGTAGGAATTATGCTTGACATCGTACTCCGAGCGTGTTATACTTAACTTCGTAAAGTCAACTTTGTAACTCCCGTCGTTTAACCGCAAGGAATAATTAAAAAATGAATCTCGGACTCACGGATAAAATTGCAGTCGTAGGTGCCTCAAGCAAAGGACTTGGGCGCGCAATTGCCCTCGGGTTAGCACACGAGGGCGCGAAGGTCACGATCTGCGCAAGAGAGAGTGACACCCTGGAAGCAACAGCAGACGACATTCGCAACCAGACCGGCACTGACGTTTTAGCGGTACCGACCGACGTCAGTCAACCCGAACAGGTTGAAAATCTCATTCGCACAGCGATTGGACACTTCGGTGGTATCGATATTTTGGTTAACAACGCCGGTGGCCCCAGAGCCGGACGGTTTGATGACTTGGAAGCACAGGACTATCAAGATGCTGTCCAGTTGAACCTGATGAGCACGATAAACCTCTGCCGCGCCGTTGTTCCGACGATGCAGGCACGCGGCGGCGGACGGATCATCAACCTTACCTCTGTCTCTGTTAAGCAACCCGTCGACGGACTGATGCTATCCAATATGGCACGGACAGGCGTCATTGGATTTGCGAAGACCCTCGCCACAGAGTTAGCACCCGACAAAATCCTCGTTAACAATGTCTGTCCCGGTATTATATTCACCGACCGCATCCGTCAACTCGCAACTGTCCGCGCAGAAGAGGGTGGCATTACGTTTGATGAGGCACTCGCAAATATGACTGCAGATATCCCGCTCGGTAGAATCGGCGACCCAGACGAATTCGCAACCTTAGTCGTTTTTCTTGCATCCGAACGCGCAAGCTACATCACCGGAACGACAATTCAGGTAGACGGCGGTATGGTGAAGTCCCTGCTTTAAGGGTTATCAGTTGTCAGTTATCGGTTAAGAGAGGGTTTGTGGAATTGACGCAATATACAACCGCCATACATTTTAACTGATACCCCTTAGACGGAGGCATGATGAACGATGTTAATATCCGTAATCATTCCTGCGTTTAATGAGGAGCAAACCATTGAACAGGTCGTTAAGGCTGTCAGTTCGTTACCCATCGAAAAGCAACTGATCGTTGTCAACGACGGTTCCACCGACGGGACCTACAAGGTCGTTGAGGAATTGCGCGCGACTTATGAACTGACCGTCGTGCATTGCCAAGAGAACAGAGGTAAAGGATTCGCAATTCGGAGTGGACTTCCGCACGTGAAGGGAGAGGTAGTCGTTATCCAAGACGCAGACATGGAATTAACACCAGCGGATCTCTCTACAGTCGTGAAACCGTTTGAAAAGCAGAACGTTCAGGTCGTCTATGGATCAAGGTTTCTAAACGGACAGGGAAACGCCAGTCTTCAGAACTTCATCGCGAACCGGATCCTTGCTACCTACACAAATCTCCTTTACGGATGTCGAATTACCGATGAATCGACAGGCTACAAAGCCTTCTCAACAGAATTGATAACACGTTTAAATTTAACGTGTGAAGGATTTGAATTCTGCCCGGAGGTCACAGCAAAGATTTTGCGGGCAGGCTATTGTATCTATGAAGTGCCGGTCTCCTATTTTCCGCGCACGAAAAAGCAGGGCAAGAAACTCCGATTCTGGTCGGATGGATTTTTTGCTGCATGGACGCTTTTAAAATATCGTTTTATTTCAGAAACTGAACTTTTCAAGAATACAACGCACGGTGAATTGCATTAACAGACAATATTTGGAGGTTGAATCGAAGAATTATGTTAAAAAAAACCGTTTATTCTATGCTTATTCTTCTACTGGTGGGCGGCGTGTCCCTCTTTGTGTTTGGGCACGGCAATCTCCCTACCCTATTGGAAGACGTTAATAAAGACGGCGAAGTGAACATCCAAGACTTGGTGCTTGTCGCCGGTTCCTTTGGTCAACCCAGGGATCGTAACGCCGAACAGGATCCTGATGTGAATCGCGACGGGATTGTCAATGTCTTAGACCTCGTTCGTGTGAGCAACAGTTTTGGACAAACCGCCCCGAGTGAAAACTCAGCGTATCACGAGATTCAGGAGGCAGTCTTTGATAAGAGCTGCGCGAGCAGTGCCTGCCATGCCGCGCCTGCAAATTCCCGCGATTTGAATCTCACCTACGGTCTCTCCTACGAAGCGTTGGTTGGCGTCGTGCCACAGAATCCCACAGCGGCAGCAGCGGGTATGAAACTCGTTGATCCAGGGAACCCAGAGAACAGCTTTCTTTTGACGAAACTAATGGGACCGACAGACCCAGCACAAGGGGCACGGATGCCGTTCGGTGGCGGGGTTATCCATACGGCGAAGATAAATGCGATTCGGACATGGATTGAAGCAGGCGCGCCACAGACCGGGAAAATCGCAGGTATCGCGGATCTCGGTGTTCTCCGCGATCCTGACGAAGTCTTTGAACCCCCCGCACCGCCTGCGCCTGGCGAAGGGTATCAACTCCATTTGCCGCCGTTCAAAATCGAACCCCACACTGAACGGGAGGTTTTTCACGCCACCCAAATTGAGGATGAAAATGGAAACCCGGTAGAAGGAGACATCTTTATTAATCGAGTAGAGATTTTCTATCCGGCTGGGAGCCACCACTTCATCCTATATCGACTTACCGAAGAAGGTTTAGCGAAAGGTCTTTTGGATAACGGGATAATCCCTGATATTGCCGTTAATCCTGAACATAGGTTCCGCGAACTGGATACAGATCACCCAGATCCGGTATTCGGCTACTTCGCTGTTGACAGACTTTTCGTCGTCGGAACACAAACCGATGATACCCTCTTTGAGTTCCCAGAAGGTGTAGGGCTACGACTCCCGGGGAATACTGTCTACGACCTGAATTCCCACTACATCAATCTGCTCGGCGACGAAACGCTGATTGGCGAAACCTACGTCAATATCTACACAATTCCGGAGGCAGAAGTTCAGTACGAGGCATTTGAGATTTTCTACTCTAATCGGTCAATTAACGTGCCACCCGGAACAACGCGTGTCGCTAAAATGACACAACTTGTTAAAGACGAACTGGGACGCCGAGGACATGCCCCGGAGGCGACGATGAGTGTCTTTTTGCTGACATCTCACATGCATCGGCACGGTGAATTGTTTGAAATTTTTCAGAAGTCAACAGGCAATTTGTTGCACCGGAGTATTGCTTACGACGATGCACCGATTGATCTATTCGATCCGGTTCTTCGCTTAGATCCGGATGATGGTCTCAGTTTCCAGTGTACGCATAACAACTACGATACAGATAAGCCCCTCAAATTCGGACTTACGTCTGAAGATGAGATGTGCCTCATCTTTGGCTATTATTATGTCCCGACCGGCAGCGCGGGAGATATAATTAAGTAGGGGCTGGGTTACCCAACCCCTACCCCGCAAACAAAGGAAGGCGCGCTTTTTAAGCGCGCTTTTCTCTTACATGACTAACAACTCAGGAAAAAATAACTTCATGGAAGCCCTTGCACGCCAGATTCTGGTGTGCGACGGGGCTATCGGAACCGAACTCCGCAAACGGATTCCGTCATATCTACCATGTGTCGATGCCTGTAATATTTCTACAGAACACGCCGAGAAAGTTGTATCGGTTCATCGCGCTTATATTGACGCGGGTGCTGATGTTATCCAAACGAATACCTATCAAGCAAACAGGGAAGCATTGGCAATTCACGGCTTGGCTGAACAGGTTGAAGAAATTAACAGAACAGGTGTGTCCCTTGCACGAGCAGCGGCACAGGAGACATGCTATGTTGCTGGTGCCATCGGTCAAATTCCGTTCCAAACCTTAGAGACGCCAGTCCCAGCCACCAAGATAATCCGGCGACTTTTCAAGGAGCAGATGGACGCGCTCGTCGATGAAGGCGTTGATCTGCTCGTACTCGAAACTTTTGTCTCTCCAAAACAGGCAGAAATCGCTACAAAGCAAGCACTCACCTATGGTGTTCCTGTCGTCGTTGAAATCAGTGGCGTTTCAGGGGGGACTGTAGGCACTGGGGTAGATGTTCGCGTCTTTGCCCAAGAACTGGAACAACTCGGCGCGCATGTAGTCGGCATCAATTGCAGAGGACCCCACGATCTCGTTGAGGCAATGGAGCTACTCGCGCCTGTCATCAAAGTCCCTATTGTCGTGCAACCGAACGCTGGTAATCCGAGAATAGAACAGGGCGAAATTGCCGTCTCTTACACAGTCGAGGCTGAAGTTTTTAGTGACTACATTGGAAAGTTAGTCGACCTTGGCGCGAACATGATCGGCGGCTGTTGCGGCACAACTCCCACATACACGGCAAAAATCCGACAGGCTGTCGCAGGGCGAAAACCCGTCCAACGAGAGCGACGTATTTTCGTACTCCCACAGATTACATCAACGTCCAAATCACCAACCGATAATCCTATTCAGCAAGTCTTTGAAACGCGCGAACGCATTGTCAGTGTAGAGATGCGCGCCAATACTTTTCCGCAATTGCGAGCGATGTTGAAAGAAGCAAAAAATCTCGCTGCAATCGGTGTCGATTTATTTGATGTAACCGACAACTCCGGTGCCGCCGTGAACATCGGGGCTATCGCCACAGCCTATCAACTCCAGCAGGCAACCCAGATTCCGACGCTTATCCATTGGACAACCCGATCCCGGAATCTCATCAGTATGCAATCACATTTGCTGGAGGCGGAGGCATTGGGGATCCGAGGCATTGTCGCCTTATCCGGCGACCATCCGAAAGCGGGACCTTATGAGACTGCCAGCCTCGTGCCGGATGTTCGCGGTGCGATTCAATTGATGCGACTCATCAACCGACTCAATCAAGGCGAACTCGCCGACGGCTCGTCGATCGGTGAACCGTGCGGTTTCTATTACGGCGGCGGCTTCACGATTGCTGAGAATTTGCAACCACACGTCAAGCATCTCACAAATAAAGTGGCACATGGTGCGAAGTTCGCCTACACACAACCCGTCTGGACCTATGAGGATATCGTACGTGCGCAGCAGGCGACGGAACATCTCGATATAAAGATTCTCTACGGCATCCTTCCGCTTACGAGTTTCCGAAGCGCATCCTATCTACGCGACAATTTGGGACTTTACATCCCGCAGTTTATCGTTGACAAATTCCGAGACCTCGGAGACATCAACGGACATGAACTCGGTATGCAACTGAGCTTAGAATTGGTTCAGGAGATCCGTAACCACAATGAATCCGCAATCGACGGTATCTATTTGATCCCTCCTGCTCGCATGAATTGGAAAAACAGAGCCAGGGTCATTTCAGAAATCGTTAAAACTTATAGAGATGCACCCCTACGGGGTTGAAGATTGAACAGTTCCCGAAACCGTAGCGCGTAATGAAAGAGAGAGCGGATACACGGAGAGACACTTGAAACCCCTAACCCACCTCACCGAACCGCAAGGTAAAATTAAAACACGCATTACAGGGCGCTCGCTTCTCTTAGGGATCCTACTCATCCCAGTCAATGTCTATTGGATGACCCTTGTTGAGGTGAAGTATTACTCCCTTGACGGTTCGTGCCTCCCCTTATTTATCCAACCTGTTTTCATCATGTTCGTCTGTGTTGTCGCTAACCTTGTATTGAAACGCATTGCCCCGCGACAGATGCTACAACAAGGAGAACTGCTCGCCATCTATATTATGGTCGCCATTTCCTGCACGTTTGCCGGACACGATACGATGCAAAATATGTTCGGCAGTATCGCGCACCCTTTCCGGTTCGCGACTGAAGAAAACGAGTGGCAGACCCTCTTTTTCCGGTATCTACCGGCGTGGCTCACTATTTCTGACGCGCAAAGTTTGCAGGGGTTTTACGAGGGAGAATCCACCTTCTATACGAACCATAACTTTACAGTTTGGACAAAACCGTTGCTGTTCTGGGGACTCTTTTTCCTGATTATGATGTTTATGATGCTCTGCATCAACACACTCGTCCGGAAGCGGTGGGCAGAACAGGAAAAATTGGCGTATCCGATTATTCAACTTCCGCTCCGACTTTCGGAAGATGGCGGCATCAGTCTCCTCAAAAATCGGATGATGTGGATCGGATTCAGCATCGCTGTCGTCATCGGCGTGATTAACGGGGTTCACTACCTCTTTCCACAGTTCCCGGAGATCCCCTATATCAAACGGACAGCCGTCTTCCGAGACATCTTCACCGACCGTCCATGGAACGTTATTCGTGGCACTCGAATTTCCGTTTATCCCTTTGCAGTTGGCTTGGCGTTTTTCCTGCCGCTGGACCTTTCGTTTTCGTGCTGGTTTTTCTTTGTCGTTCGCTTAGCGGAATTCGTCATCGGGGCGGCACTCGGCACGCGCTATTTCCCTGCCCTCAACGAACAAGCCTACGGCGCATGGATCGCGCTCTTCCTACTCGCTGTTTGGGTCACACGACGTCACCTGACTGAAGTCCTGAAAAAGGTGCTTGGGTTCAAATCGCGTCTCGATGATACAGACGAACCGATGCCGTACCGTGCCGCCTTCCTCGGAATACTCGGTTCGCTCGTCGCCCTCGGTGTCTTTTCCTCTATAGCCGGGATGTCTTTATGGGTGGCAGGCATTTTCTTTGGTATCTATTTCCTGCTCTCCTTTGCAATTACCCGGGTCCGTGCTGAACTCGGCACACCTCATGAAATTTACTACGTCAATCCGCACGACATGCTGGCGACAGTCGGCGGCACTCGGCAGTTTGATACAAGCAGCCTCACCATCATGTCCCTTTTCTACTGGTTCAATCGCGGTTACCGGAACCACCCGATGCCGAATCAGATTGAGGCGTTTAAACTCGCCGAATCAACGGGAATGGGTAACCGACGTTTATGGATGGCGATGCTAATCGCGATTATCGTCGGCATTCTGGTAACCTTCTGGGCAAACCTTGACATCACCTTCCGAAACGGTGCGGTTGCGAAAGCAGGCGGGTTCAAGGGGTGGGTCGGCAGGGAATCGTTCAGTCGGCTGCAACGCTGGCTACATAACCCAACGGAACCGAACGTGATCGGCATCGGTTTCATGGGCATTGGCGCGCTCCTGACGTTCGTGATGATGTATATGCGGATGCATTTCCTGTGGTGGCCCTTCCACCCAGCGGGCTATGCCCTCGCGATTAGTTTCGCCATGGATTACTTCTGGTTCGCCTTCTTCGTGGCATGGTTCCTAAAGTTGATGATTTTACGGCACGGCGGTTTACGGTTGCATCGTCAAGTCGCACCGCTCTTTTTAGGACTCATCTTAGGCGATTACGTCATCGGTAGCATCTGGGCAATTATTGGACCTTCATTCGGTTTACGCACCTACAAAATCTTTATTTGAGGGCGAAAAATATGAATCTGCCCGTTGGAAAACTAAAACACGATTTTTTAAAAGAACTTCTGCCCACACACGACAGAAATACAAGCGTGGTCGTCGGTCCACAACTCGGTGAAGATGCCGCAGTCATAGAATTAGGGGATAACTATCTTGTTGCCACCAGTGACCCGATTACCTTCTCGACCGAAGATATCGGGTGGTACGTGGTATGCGTCAATAGCAATGACATCGCCGCGATGGGGGCTGTGCCGAAATGGTTGCTGGTAACTTTATTGTTGCCCGAAGATGCGACGACACCCGCAATGGTTCGCGACATCATGGCACAGATCACGCAGGCATGTGCGGCGTTTGACATCGCGCTCTGTGGTGGACATACCGAAGTTACACCAGCCGTCACACAACCCGTTGTCATAGGACAGATGATGGGGGTTACCCACAAAAATGTCTTGTTCACTTCAGCGGACGCTTGCATAGGGGATGTTCTAATTCTCACAAAAGGGCTCGGCATTGAAGCGACAGCAATCATCGCGCGCGAGTGCGAAGATCAGTTGCGCGAAAAGTGCGATGCTCAATTCTTGGAGCAGGCGAAGAACTATCTTATGGACCCGGGAATTTCCGTGGTAAAGGATGCCCAAATCGCAATCGCCACAGGCGGTGTACACGCTATGCACGATGTCACAGAGGGCGGCGTCGCAACCGCCGTCTATGAGTTGGCAACCGCCGCCGAGTTAGGGGTGACCGTCTCTTCGGATAAACTTTTAGGCTCACCCCTCCTGTATGGAAACGTAACACGGACGTTATGCGATATGTTTGGGCTTAACCCGCTCGGTGTCATTTCATCCGGTGCCATGCTAATAGCATCGGAACCCGAAAAAGGCGAAACAATCTGCCAAGCCCTCGGTATGGCGGGTATCCGCGCAGAGATTATCGGACAGTTTCTGCCACCTGAGCACGGATTGTGGTTGAAAGATGCCACCGGCACACAACACCCCCTCCCTATTTTTGAGACGGACGAAATCGCTAAACTTTTTATCTGAATTTCAAACCGTTGACCTGACCATAGAAGTTTTTTCTTCAAATTCTAAAAAATTCTGAAATTTACCCTAAACTTTTCCAGTTTCATCTGTATAATTAATATAGGGGGCGTTTTACCTATCGTGAAAAACATTCATGTTTCAACGCCTGAAACAAAAAGGGGGAACTCATGCTAACTCTAATGCGCTGGAAAGGTGGTATCCCGATTGTGGAACCGAATCAAAAAATCATAGGAACCGCATCATCACAGTTGCGGGAAAGACTCGTTTCACAGATAGATGCTTCTCATACATCGTGCATTATCATCAATTTCGCTCGCGTTGACAAAATAGACAGTTCGGGGCTCGGGGCTTTGGTAAGTGCATATATTGTGGCGAAGCAAAAAAAGGGACGTATTGGGATCATCAATGTCGGGAGAAACATCAAAAGTCTGATTGTCCAAAGTTGGCTCATTAATACCTTTGAGCATTTTGAGGATGAGGACACTGCCGTGGCAGCATTGTCGGTCCCCACTAAGTTTTGAAGGGAAAGCAGCCGGCTGGCAGTTTACTATGGTGAATTATCAAAATATGTGGACATCCCGTAGGGGTGCCCCTTGTGGGTACCCCCAAATTCACCGTTCATGTACCCTATAAATTCACCGTTCATGTACCCTATAAATTCACCGTTCACGTACCCTTAAATTCACCGTTCACAATGTCTAAGTAATTAGAACTTACGCAATTTCTATGGAAGACCTACGGCCCACACGCCGCTGGCGAAGTTTCAAACCTCGCCAGCAAAGGATGCTGCGTAAGTCCTGGTAATTCTAAAATCCACCATAAATACCCTCACCTCAAGATAAGTATTGACTTCGCGCTGTAAAAATGGTAAAATAAATATCAGATGTAGTGCCCCACGTTTTATAGATTTTGATAACTGTGTAGAAATCTGAATCTTTCCGGAAGTGGAGGACAAATAGATGGCTTTGAGATGTCAATTGGGCACTGTAAAATGTCCGTCGTATAAACATCAGGGCATTTTTCAACCAGATAATGAAACGGTGAAATCCTTTTTGCCGGATTTGAACCACTGTGCAACGTGCACAGCGGCTGCGCCGCCGAAACGCCCGGATCTCCAAGACGACCTACTACAAATTGCCGCACTGGCACTTCTTGAAAAGGGACCAGGGTTCGATCCTACCCATGAAAGTGGTGCGCAGTTCGGGAGTTTCATTCGTCCGCATATCTGTGGCGCTTTGACGAACGCGAAAGGCAAAGAACTCACCCATAGCAATCGTGAGTGCCTTGATTTTAATGGAAACGTATCCCCGTCCAAGGAAGCAGCGACTGAAATCAATCAGGATATTAACTGGCTGTGGGAGGTGCCAGACCCGGACGCTGCCTTTGAGGATAAACTCATCCGAGACCTCAGTTTTGCCGCTGCGTTGCCGGCACTCCTGAAAATCCTGACCCCCCGTGAACGAGAAATTTTCGGATGCATTCGTGAGAATCAGCAAAATTTTGAGATCGCCGAGGTATTGAAAATTTCTGAATCGCGCGTGAGTCAATTGGTGAAGCAAGTGACACTGAAATTGGCGGGGGCAGCACGAAAACTGGGTTTAGCAAACTAACTATTTTTCGGAGGCAGTATCTTGAAAATAAGCATATTTCAGACATAAAGGCGATTGTTGACCCCGGTAGTGATACTGGAGCGCAATCGCCTTTTCTCTTGAATGTGCCCCTTAACCTTTGCCGTAGCGAGGCAATGCAGGAAATGCATCTGACAAAATGGACTTGCAAGATTACCCCCTCACCAGTACCGTCATCAAATTGAAAACCGGTCGGGTCCAACTCACCCTGATAGAAGAACCCGATTGGTTCCTTGAAAAACTCAGTCAAGAGGACCACCAAGGCAAACTCTACCTTCCTTACTGGACCTATCTCTGGGAGTCTTCAATCGGTCTCGCCCGTCATATAGAGAAAATAGGTACGCGCCTAAAAAATGCGCATATCTTAGAAATCGGATGCGGATTCGGACTGGCAGGAATTGTCGCCTGTCAGATGGGGGCGCGCGTGGTTTTCACGGACGCAGTACAGACGGCGCTCCGCTTCGCACATCACAACGCCGAGCAGAACGGGGTCAGCCAACGTGCCGATTTCGTCCAGATGGATTGGAACACCCCCTGCTTTAACCGTCAATTTCCATATATCCTCGCCGCCGATGTCATTTACGAAGAACCCCATTGGATACCGATCCTGACGCTACTTCAAGAGTACCTCAACCAGAAGGGTGTTGCCCTCTTTTCTGAACCGCATCGCAGCAACGCGTCCGGTTTTTTTAAACTGCTGACTGACAACGGCTTCGTTTACCGAAAAACCTCCTGCCCTGTCACATTGGACAGACAAACCTCTCAAGTCGGTATCTATTCTGTACGACGTGTGAGGGCATGAATGGCATTGTCATTGTAATAGCCTCTCCAACCTTCCAATCCTCTTCTTCCATATTGCCCAAAAAACAGGAAAAAACGCTCGTACTCTGCTAAAAAAATAGGCAAAAATTCGCGCGCCATGGACTTTTCGTTGGGTTTCCGTTTGGCAGAAGTGTGATGCACCTTAGGAAAATCAATGTTCTATACTTTTGGCAAGGTTTTTGCTAATGCTATATTGAGGTTAACATTCCTCGTTGTTTCAGCACATTTACGCGGAAAAAACTTGGGAAAGGGTGGAGAATGGAAGCAGTCACCTCAACGACAAAGGGGCGAATTCTAATCATTGATAACAATCCCGAGCGCGCACATTCGTTAATCCAGATACTGGAAGCAAGCCGCTACAAAGTCGCTGTCCCTGTGCGTCTACAGGAAGGTTTAACGGATCAAGTTACACAGATAAAGCCAGACATCATATTGATCGGCGTTGACTTCCCGGGACAGACGATTCTCCGTTGGGTTGCAGCTCTGCACGAGAGCTACCCGTGTCCGACAGTCATGTTTTCACGTGATGAGCGATCGGAAACAATTCAGGCAGCGACGCGGGCGGGTGTCTCCGCATATGCCGTCGGGAAACTTACGGGTGCCCGAGTGAAAACCATCATTGAGGCAGCCGTCGCCCGATTCTATGAATACCGGGCATTGCAAGAAGAACTTGAAAAAACAAAAACAAACCTTGCCGAACGCAAAATCATTGAACGTGCGAAGGAAGTGGTCGCACAGCAACGCGGCTGCAACGAATCACAAGCGTATCAAATTTTGCGGAAGATGGCGATGAATCGTAGAAAACGGCTCGCAGAAATCTCACAAGATGTACTGTCTGTCGCCGATGTATTAACGAACAAATTGTAGAAGTAGTGCCTGTTCAAGGGTGAACAACATATTCACATCAGCACTCCTGATTTTCTCAGAATACGCCTGATGTGTCCCGCACTACTGTGATGATACCGATAAAATCTAACCAAAGGTGGAATGCAAAATAAAGGCAAATTGTGCCGCGATGGCATAATTTGGGTCTGGACACAGGTGTCCGTTCAGCTGAGCCTTATGCTCGCTGATGGATGCCTTTTTTATTTTTTACCACCGAACCGCAAGGAAAATGTAAAATGGTGAGCCCATCAAAAAAGAAAGCGACTTCCACACGCCGAGGGATGCGTTCAGCACCAAGTTTGAAAAGCGCAACGGTTTCCAAAAAAGCAAAGTCCAAGATAAATGCTGCGGAAGCCTTGAAGCAAGAGAAAAACGGACTTGAAGTCATCAATGACATCCCGAACTATATTCGGGACGGTTGGGAATCTATTCCCCCGAACGAACGCGATCGGCTTAAGTGGGTCGGTGTTTTTTTCCGAAAGCAAACCCCTGGCGCATTCATGATGCGGCTCCGTATGTCAAGCGGTTTTAGCAATGCCGAGCAGCTTCGCGCTATTGCTGAAATCAGCGAAGCACACGGACCCGGATTCGTCGATCTCACGACGCGCCAGCAGATCCAACTTCGAGGGTTCGCGATTGAGAATGTCCAACATATCTGGAATCGGCTTGAAGAGGTCGGTTTAGGTTCACTCCAAACGGGTTTCGACAACATTCGCGGTGTCATCGGATGTCCCGTTGCCGGGTTGACACCGAATGAACTCTTTGATGCCTCGCCTGTCGGCAGGGAATTCACAAAACTCTTTGTCGGCAATAAGGAATTCACCGATATTCCGCGGAAGTTTAATGTTGGTATCACAGGATGCTTGGATAACTGCACGCATACCGCCTCGCAGGATATCGCCCTCACACCAGCGGTCAAAGAGATTGACGGTGAAAAAACAAACGGCTTTAATGTCGCAGTCGGTGGAAAGATGGGCTCCGGCGGCTATACGCCCGCGCAACCCCTTGACGTGTTTATTACGCCGAAAGAAGCCTCCATTTTGTGTGCGGATATTACGTTAATTTTTCGAGATCACGGACCTCGGACAGCTCGCAATAAATCTCGCCTTGCTTTTCTGATTGCCGATTGGGGGGTAGGAAAATTCCGAGAAGAATTAGAAAGGCGTCGACACAGAAAGCAGCCGCTCCTGACTGCGGGGAAAGAGGCACGCGGTAAGAAAAAGACGGATCACACCGGTATCTTCTCACAGAAACAGCCGGGGCTCAACTACGTCGGGCTTGTTGTCCCAGTCGGACGGATTACAACGACACAACTCTCCGAGGTCGCACGGATCGCAGATGCATACGGCAACGGCGACATCCGTCTTACACAAGGACAGAATCTGATTATCACGAATGTGCCAGACGCAAAAATCGGAGACCTCACCGCAGAACCGCTCCTACAGGAACTCCGCTATGATCCCTCGGAAGTTATGCGCGGCATGGTGAGTTGCACCGGCATCGACTATTGCCACTTCTCGCTGATTGAAACCAAAGAACGCGCCATGGAAGCGATCCGACATCTGGAGGCGAAACTCGGCAATACCAAACCGCTTACGATACACTGGTCGGGATGTCCAAACGGATGTGGCAATCACGCCGCCGCAGACATCGGACTCCTCGGCAAGAAAACCAAAATTGATGGGGTCGTCACCGATGCGGTGGACGTATTCCTCAAGGGGGATGCTGGAGCAAATCCGAAAATCGCACCGAAGGTCTTGGAGAATATACCCTGCGATGAACTACCGCAAGTGCTTGAGGGACTCGTTCCTTACCTTTCACGTAGATAGAAACCTCCAACCTACCTCACCGAACCGCAAGGAAAATTAAAAATATGGATATAAAAAATAAAGCGACACAAATAAATCTTTTCAGTCTAAAAACCGTTCAGATGCGCACCTTCCATACCACATGGTTTGCGTTCTTTCTCGCCTTTTTCGGGTGGTTCGGCATTGCACCGCTCATGGCGATTGTACGCGAAGATCTGATGCTAACAAAAGCACAAATTGGCAACACAATTATCGCCTCCGTCGCAATCACAGTTATCGTGCGAATCCTAATCGGACCGCTGTGTGACCGGATCGGTTCTCGAAAGGCGTACACATGGCTGCTGATTCTCGGTTCACTGCCCGTTATGGGTATCGGTTTCGCCCAAAATTATGAGACGTTTCTGCTATTCCGATTGGCAATCGGTGCCATTGGTGCCTCGTTTGTCATCACGCAGTACCATACATCGACAATGTTTGCCCCGAATTGTGTCGGTACAGCGAATGCAACAACAGCAGGCTGGGGGAACCTCGGTGGCGGTGTCACGCAGATGATAATGCCTCTCATCTTTACGGCTGTTCTCAGTTTCGGTGTGGACAAATTCCTCGGATGGCGGTTGGCAATGATTGTTCCTGGGATCGCCCTGTTTATCACCGGGTTCGCGTATTATTTCCTTACCCAAGACGCCCCCGATGGAAACTATAAGGAACTTCGTGACCGCGGGGACCTCGAACCGGCGAAAGGCAAAGGCATGGAGTCTTTCATGCTGGCGATCAAAGACTATCGCGTCTGGGCACTTTTTGTCATTTACGCCGCCTGTTTCGGGGTAGAACTCACCATCAACAACGTCGCCGCCCTCTACTATCACGACCAATTCCAATTAGATGTCAAAACCGCTGGACTCATCGCAGGATTGTTCGGTCTGATGAATATCTTTGCGCGAACCGTCGGCGGCGCTTTTTCCGACTTCTTTGCGAAAAAGATGGGACTCCGCGGGCGTGTCATGTTCCTCTTCGTTGTCCTGTTCGGTGAAGGGATCATGCTGATGCTGTTCTCACAGATGGCAGTCCTTCTGCTCGCCGTTGGAACGATGATTGTGTTTAGTCTCTTTGTGCAGATGTCTGAAGGGGCAACTTATGGGATCGTCCCATTCATCAATCGAAAGGCGTTAGGAGCCGTCGCGGGTATTGTGGGTGCGGGTGGAAACGCCGGCGCCGTCGCCGCGGGTTTCCTGTTCCGCTCTGAGAGCATCACGATGCAGCAAGGTCTGTTATATCTCGGCATAATGGTCGCGGTCGCCTCGGTTGCCACAGCGTTGGTAAGATTTTCACCCGCAGTCCAAGACGCAGAAAAGAAAGCATTTAATGCAGCACTCGCAGAAAGACAACGCCTGAAAGCGGAAGCAGGTGCGTTATCCTAATCCTGAACTTTTACTGAACTCATTTGGACGATCCTCTGGGATTGCCCATTCATTACTTGAAAAAATTACCGTTTCATCACCTGTGTTCTTCAAACCAACCGAAACCCGACTTTGAAATCGGAAACAATCGGATCGGAAACCTAATAAAAAAAATGGAAAATTCAACAGGAAAAGCGGTGTGTCCGTATTGCGGTGTCGGTTGTGTCATCCGCGCAACCGTCAGCGATAACAAAATTACGAAAATTTCAGCGGACGACGACACTGCTCCAAATTACGGAATGCTCTGTTCAAAAGGCGCACACCTCAAACAAGTCTTTCAAAACCACGACGGCAGACTGGCGTACCCTATGATTCGTGACCGCCGGAGTGAACCGCCACGTCAGGTCTCGTGGGATGAAGCCATCACCTTCACAGCAAATCGACTCCACGAAATCCAATTGGAACACGGCAAAGATTCTATTGCACTCTACGGCTCCGGGCAGTTGGACACAGAGGCTTCCTACGTTTTCAATAAATTGTTCAAAGGATTCCTCCGGACGAACAACGTAGATACGAACAGCCGACTCTGTATGTCTTCCGCAGTCGTCGGTTATATGCAGTCGTTCGGTTCCGATGGACCGCCGACCTGTTACGACGACATTCAGCACGCCGAGGTCTTTCTGATTATCGGTGCGAATATGGCGGTAAATCATCCCGTTCTCTTCCAGATGATTCGGAAGCGGCGAGCGATTGAACCGAATACACGGATTATTACCGTAGATCCCCGCCGCAGCAAGACAGCGGAATTCTCAGACATCCATGTACCCCTTGCCCCTGGCAGCGATGTCGCCTTCCTCCAACTCATCGCGAAACGTCTCCTTGCGATAGGACGGATTAATCAACGGTTCGTCCGAAGGAACACCGAAAATTTCAGTGCCTACGAAAACCATTTGGAAAGCTTAGACGAAGCTGAACTTCTCGCTATCTGTGATATTCACCCAGCACGTATCGATGAGATCGTCGAATATCTTTCTAAACCGAGCCGCCTGCTCAGTTTTTACTGTCAAGGCACCAATCAAAGCACGAGCGGTGTTGACAAAAATGTCGCCCTCATCAACCTTCATCTCCAATTAGGTGAAGTCGGCATAAGGGGTGCCGGTCCGTTCTCACTCACAGGGCAACCCAACGCGATGGGCGGTAGAGAGGTCGGCTATCTATCACACCAGTTGCCCGGCTACCGCGTCGTCACGAACGATATGCACCGTGCGTATTTAGAGGGGTCATGGCGCGTTCCACCCGGCAGCATCGATCCGAACCCCGGTCTAACAGCAGTGCCGATGTTTGAGGCGGCGGCTGCGGGTAAAGTTCGCGCACTCTGGATCGCTTGTACGAACCCAGCCGTCAGCATGCCCGATACAAAGGTGTCGCAAGCAGGGCTCCGGCGTGCCGATTTGGTCATTGTGCAGGATTGTTATTACCCGACAGAGACATCGGAATACGCCGATGTCATACTCCCTGCCGCACAGTGGGGTGAAAAGCAAGGCACCATGACGAATAGCGAGCGGCTTGTCGTCCGAAGTGAGCAGTTCCTCACACCGCCCGGTGAAGCGAAACCGGATTGGTGGATATTCACGCAGGTCGCAAGAGCAATGGGGTTCAAGCGGAATTTCGACTTCTATACACCTGAAGAGGTATGGGATGAATATCGGCTCCTGACAGCAGGGACACCGTGCGATCAGATGGGAATGACGAACGAACGACTTGCGAAGACTTCACTCCGCTGGCCCTGTCCTTACCCACGGCACCCTGGGACACCGCGTCGATACACGCGTAGAAAGTTTTTCACCGAATCCGAGAAGGCACAATTTCACACGCCTGTCCATCAGCCGCCCGACGAAAACACCGATGCGGAGTTCCCGCTCGGTTTAACGACAGGACGTATTGAGAGCCAGTGGCATACCCGGACCCGGACAGGCAAGGTGCCGCAGCTCGTGCGCAAAGACCCGGAGCCTTTTGTGGAAATCCATCCAGATGATGCCATAGAGAACGACGTGCAGGACGGTGAATGGGTGTATCTCGTTGGGCGACGCGGAAGGTGTTATGCGAAGGCATGTGTCACAGAGACAATTCGGCGGGGCTTACTCTTTACGCCGTTCCATTGGGGCGACCTCTTCCACGCCGAGACCAACGCGAATTATGTGACGAACCCAGCATTTGATCCCGTATCCAAACAACCGGAATTAAAATTCTGCGCCGTGCGGATTGAGACTGATGATTCGGACGGACGAACTACTGTTTAAGGGGTCCCTATTCAAGATTTTCCTGTGAAGGGCGTTCTTGCACCACAGGTATCACGTAACTCCGAATCGTCAATCCATTTATCATCTCTGCCTCTGTTCGCGGTTCCGGGGTCTCACGATGATCAAACACCACGTAGTAACCCTCGGTTACGCCCGCTGTTGCCAAATACGTCGCGAGTTGTCGCTTACCTTCGGCATAGTGCCGCTCGCTTCGCCATACTTTTGTTTCAACGATATATTTTTTTTCGTTGTGAAGAATGAGCAGATCCATCCTACCCCGACCTGTCGGAACTTCCATATACATCGCCCCATTCACGCTGGTAACGAACTGATCAAGATAGGCAAACAGAAGGTGCTGTCCGATGAATTCTTGGGGCGTTTCAGGGACTTGCAGGATCCTGAACCCCGCGCGAGTAATAAAGTCTCGGAAGTTGTCCAAGAACCGCTCCATCTGAATCTGTCCAGTGGACGTGAGATACTGAAATCCATCGGTATCTTCAGGAAAATAGTCACGCTCCAACCCGTTGACTATCGGCTTGAAGGTCTGTAGAGTGCAATATAGGTAAATCGGATTGGCAATCTTACACATCCTGTCAGCACCCCTCGCGAGTATTCCGTACGTGGCGAGTTCATTAATAAGTTCATTACGGAGATTGAAGTGGACCCCTTCATCGTGCAACATGATTCGCATCAAAAGGCTTTCAGCGCGAGGGTTTCGGCGGATATTGGTTACCAAATGTGTTAGGTTGGTGTTATTTTCGTCCAAGAGTTGTATAAGTGCGTCCGAGAAATAGCGCATCGTCAGTGTTTCAGTTTTCGGAATGTCCATTTCTTCAGTAAGTATCTGTGCGAATCGGTTAACAAGGAAGGGTTGTCCACCTGTCTGTTTGTGAATGGATTCAATCACTTCTGAGGCGAAGGCTTGGCCGACCTCGGCTGTGTATTGCTCAAGTAATTCTCGGACCTGTTCAAACGTGAAATTGTTCAAAGCAAAATCGTCTTGGATATTAAACGGAGAGACGGAATGGTCGTAGTTGAGTTGCGCGATGCTCTTGATCCCCACAATACCGAAGCTATGTGGACATCGAGGAGCGGTCCTGGATGTGTAGATGCGGCGGAGTGCGTACAGAAAATCGCTCACGACTGCCAGAGGAATACCATCAAACTCATCAATAAACATGACAACCCGCTGATTTTCTAACAGTCTCGCCAATGTCCTGAAACCCCTGAGCATTGACATATTATCAGTCAGTGTTGTGTTCTCTAAAAAATCTCTTAGTGCCTCGGAGGGCACTTCTCCACGTTTGCGGTAAATATTCTCGATTTCCTCGCGAATATCTTCGGTGAGATTGCTGTAAAAATCGGAAGGGGTGAGGTTTTTATACGCCTCAAAATCTAAGTGGATAGGGATGTAGGTCGGTTCCTCGGCAGCAAGGATGTCCATAGCGGCGTAGAAGAAGGTCGTCTTGCCTGTCTGCCGCGGTGCGAAGATGACGATATAGCGTCCCTCTTTAACACGTTTGATGAACTCTGAGAGTTCCTCAGAACGGGAGACAACATAGTGCTGCTCAGGATTCACGGGTCCCTGTGTGCCAAACCTTTTCATTACAATTTCCCGACTCGGTTAACATCATAATCGTTGTGATTGTTTTATCATCTGCCAAATCTTGTAAGAATAGAGAGTACCAGGGACACAACCGCAATACCACAAGAAACAATAATACCACCGACCTTCCACCATTCATTTGTGTCAGTCTTTTGCTCGCGCATATTGGCAATGAAGGCATCAAACTTCGTCTCTAATCTTCCTAACTGGCCTTTTAACTCGGAATCCAACAGATGTAGGTCGCCTTCAAGTTTTGTTTGGTGAACCTTCTGCTCAGCACTGTCTTTTCGGATATCCTTTACCTCGGTATCTATGCTTGTTATCCGAGTTTCTAATACCTCATGGCGTTCTTTCTGGCGCGCCTCTGATTCTATCATCCGGGTCTCTAATACCTCATGGCGTTCTTTCTGGCGCGCCTCTGATTCTATCATCCGGGTCTCTAATGCCTCATGACGTTCTTTCTGGCGCGCCTCTATTTCAGCATCGCGCGCGCTCTGATGCTCCGTCATATTTTCAAGTTTTTGAAGGATTGTTTCATTTAAATTCATGTTTACACCACTTGGAATAAAATTTTCTCGCCTCAAATATTATTAATCCAAGTTGCTACGGACAAGATTTTAGGGATGCAGCTCCCGTTTTTCATAAAAGATCGTTCATTATCCATAGCGGTCTTGTAGCATAAACTTGCGAATGCGCGTGTGGCATTCGCAAAGACTTTGCGCACGCGTAGCACAATCTAAAAGATTATGCTACGAAGATGGCGACTTGCCTTATTGTAAAACCCAAAAACATGTGAACACAATAGGAACCGACACTTCGCCACCGCTGGCGAGGTGTTTTTGATAGGGTGTTTCCCTCCTAACCTCGCCAACTCCTGGGTGCTCATTTAACTGTAAGCTTTACTATAAAATAACGCAACAAGTAGATTTGGGATGCAGAAAAAACGGTTGTGTTTGTTGCGTTGAATGTTTGTGTGATGCACAAGACAAAGGGACGAATGTGAAAAATCACCGCCCCTTTGTCTTGTATCGTTATTTGTCGTTAGATGCAGGTTTGGGTTCGGGTTCAGTTGCGGATTCAACAGGATTTACGACAGACAGCATTTTGTTAAGGTCGCCGCCATTTAACGCCCATTCAATCCATTCAGCATCTCTTTCAGCTTTACCTTCTTTCCTGTCTTCATCTTTCAATTCTTCGACCCTAAATCTTGATCTCATGGATTCGTATACCTCTTTATATCATTTAAATGGTTTGAGAAATGCACTAAGTCCACCTGCTATTGCCTTTAGGCTATCTTTTATTTCCTTTTTATCACTTGTAACCATCATTCGTGAGTATCTATCTATATTAAACGATCTTTTATATTTTTTACCATCAATACTTTTGTATTTTATGTCTACTTTGATAACTTCTTCTCCGTTACGGATGCGAAATAAAAGCTTGTCGCCCAATGTTAAAATATCAAGATTTTTGCTAAACTTTCTATCTGAACGCTTATCGTTTTTATAATATATCTTTTCTTTAATTTCTTTTGCTGGTTGAGTTCCAACATTTTCAATGCAGATATAATATGGTCTTGGGTAAGGTTTTTCTGCCCCTACCTTGTAAGGCAATTCACCATCTGCCCATTCTATATATGCTATAATCTGCGGCTCTCTATCATGTTTAAGTATTTTATTAGTCATCCAAAGATATACGATGTTTAATATAATACTTGCAGGCAAACAAATTGCAATAATATATTCTTTTACTGATTCCATTTTTTAACCATCATTGTTTGAAGTGCCACCGTTTATTCAGACCACTTTTTCGCAAATTTAATCCAAGTTTTGTTGCTCGAATTCCATAGGTGTCAAATACCCTAACGCCGAATGTGGGCGTTTCTGGTGATAGACGTGTTCGATAAAATGCCCGATGCGATCTCTCGCCTCGGTAATGCTTTGATACTCATTGAGGTGAACTTCTTCCTCTTTGAGGGTGCGAATGAGTCTTTCAGCATATCCGTTCTCCCAAGGCCGTCCTCGTTGAGCGACGGAAATCTCAACGCCATATTCTTGGAGTGTTGTGATATAAGTCTTTGAAAGATACTGCACGCCTTGATCAGAATGATGAATCTCAGGGACGCTATGGCGTAATGCCTCTTCGAGCGGTTTGAGCGTCAGAGATTGACTCAAGTGTTGACTGAGCTGCCATGCTCTGGTCATCCGTGTGAAAACATCCATGAGCAGACAGACATAGATAAAACGCCCGTTGAGACGCACATAGGTAATATCTGCCACCCAGACTTGATCCTGATGAGAGACCTCAAGGGTTTCAAGCAGGTTGCTCCAAGGTTTCTCTCCCTGAAGCGATCTTGTTGTTTGACACGCACGCTTGATGGCGACCAACAGATTCATTTCTTTCATCAACCGAGCGACGCGGCGGGTGCCAACAGTGTATCCCTGACGCACGAGGAGCTGTGTGATACGCCTATAGCCGTATCTCGGATACCGTCCCGCAAGCTTCTCTATTTCAGCGCGTAGGACCGCTTCAGACGGATCCGCTCTCGGTTGATAATAGAAACTGCTGCGGTTAAAACCTAACGTTTCACAAATCTCTCACATGGCATAATCGGTCCGGAGTGCCTCAACCATTTCTCGTTGCTCCATCAGTTTTGGTCTAACCAAGTCGCTGCTTTTTTTTCGATGTCTAACGCCCCCGTCAATTTCCCAACGAGACGCTCAAGGTGGGCAATACGCTTCTCCGCTTCACTCGATGCCTTATCAGTAGAGTCAAACAGCGTGGGAGCTTTTTCAAGCAACTGTCGCTTCCACTGTGAGAGTTGATTTTCGTTGAGATTATGGCGTCGACACACTTCTGCTTGGGAACTTTCACCGCTAAGGACTTCGAAAACAAGTTCGGCCTTAAACTCAGGGGTGAATCCTCTTCGTTTCGCCATCGGAGACTCCTTTCAATGAGATTGTATTATATCACAATCTTCCTTTACTAAAGTTTGGACAATATTGTAAGATTCAAGCTGCTTTGTCGAAAGGCAGCGTGGTATCGTGTTCAGATATAGGCTGAATATTCTGCGAGTTGGTCTTTTCTTGAGAACTCGCAGAATATTCCAACGCTCTGAACTGCGATTGTAAATAAGCGACCCGTAATCCTTGCGTCAGGTGCTTCGGATGATACCAATGAATACCGAGATGCTCGCAGACCTCTTTGACGCTGAGGCGATCCGTGCCGGGCGAAGACGGAAACTTCAAGAAGATCAACTTCGCCAGCGAAGCTGCCACGAAACTCAGTTGCACGAAGCGATTGATGCTTTTGCGGGACTTGACCTGATACGCATCGAAACCAAAATGCTGCTTCGCATCTCGAAAAGCGGTTTCGATGTGCCATCTTTGACGATAGTATTCAACGATCTTGGGTATCTCAAGCGTCACGTCTGTTGTAAAGACACAGAAATACCGATACGGTTTCGAGCGTTTCGGGCGCCTGCGTATCACGACGAGTCGGACCTCTGTCGGACACATTTTCGTCCGCACGACCGCTGAGGCGACCTGATAGGTTTTCTCCATGACGGAAATGTCTTTATACCGTAAGCGGTGGATCTGTAGACGGTCTCCATATTTCTTCGGACGCCCCCGCTGGGGCTGTTTCGGACGTTGCGGTAAACGATAGAACACCGCAGTTGACCTCGCACGACACAAGATATGATGCCCGAGTCCTAAGAGCATTTCAAAGACCTTGCGACGGGCGAAACCACCATCAAAGATAATAAGACCCCGGGGGATCTTTGAACAGATACGCTTCAACACCGCATCGCCTTTATCTCGAACCGTCTGAGGAAACCCGATGAGTTTCACCCAGACCGGAAACAGCAACCACTCGGTCGCTGTCTCGCAGAGTAAACCCAGGGCCCCAAACTCGTGTCCGAAATGAAACTTCGATTGATTCACGCGACGACTTTGATAACTGAAGTTGCGAAAAAAATGCAAACCCCATTGGGTTTTACCCGTCTTCGGCGCATGGGTTGTATCATAGACGTAAACCCACTGCTCAAAGAGACCTTGAATCCGTCTGATGAGAACGACAGCGACAGCATCGGCGTTCCATTTCCCCCGGGAAAGAAACTTCGGAAACGACCAATACCGCGTCTGGGATCCACTTGACTGATACAGGTCTGTCAGGCTGCCTCGAGACGGCTGAGCCATAAACCCAAAGAGAAACGCTTGGAAGAGTACGAAGTTTTGGGAGTTGAACAAATGTCGAAAATCCGATACAATACTTTCTAAGTGGAGAAGCAGGGGCATTTTTGCCTTCCTTTCAAAACATGGGTGTGTTTATGAAAGGATACCTGCTTTTCTGCTTTCAAACATCTTAATTTTTTAAAATTGTCCAAACTTTAGTTCCTTTAGGGAGTGGTCCAAAAAACCGTAGGCAGTACAGATAGTCGCTGGTCCGCGCTCATACTTCGGTTCTCTGCTGGAAGGTGCAGCAGAGACTATTTATGTGATGTTCTATGATGGCAGTGTTTATCGCTATGAAGCCAATAGGATAGGAGACGGAGCATTAGAGGTATGATCCGTCTCGGTGAAGCTAATGTCGGTTTGGTAAGATTCATTCATAACAACGCCAAGTATGATTATTCTTGACCAACTACAATCACATCCCATTCAGGATCAACAACTGCTTTCTTGCAACCATGCTCGCTTGTATAGATGTTATCTATCCTCAATCTCAACGCTGTTTTCAATTCCCGCCCTCCAGACCTGGTGCTGTATGTGAAAGCGGTTGCTCCAGGTGTTAGATATTCAGATAATCCTCCTTGCAAATCAGCACCAATAAGCAGTTGCAAAAACTCATCTCTTGCTTGTTGATTTGTGAAATTAGCGGTATACTCTCTTGCCCAAGACGCATAACCTGATGTGCAATAGTATTTGAAATACTCATTTAGCCATAACTGCGTAGCTTCGTGATTCCAGGCATCGATCCCAGATTCTATACGCCAAATCCCGAAATGCCCATGCTTTCTCATAGCATCAGATTCCATAAAATCTTCTTGTCCGCCATTCACATCTATAAGCTCTTGCCAGCGTGTATCTGGATCGTGGATTATAGGTGTCGGTTTTATAGCCTCTTTATTATACTCAATCAGAGCGGTTTCATCATCTCTATACCTTTGACTATCTTTGAACTTGCGACATTCTTCAGAGTCCTTATCGGCAAGCGGATGATATGCGACTACCAACATAAGAATGTTAGCGATATTCTCATCTTCATAAGGTGCAGGTTTGTCTTCGAAATCAACCAGCTCTCCGCCACGCTTCATAAGAAGGTCTTTACCGTCAATTTGCACCCACATCATTGGTGTAGGTATTGTAACCTCACCTGTGTATGGGTTTTCAAACGGCTCATACGTGTAAGATGGGTATTTGCTATCGTCACGATAATCTGTAGGCACAGCATCAGTAAAGTTTCTTTCCAGTATCTTCCATCTCATATTACGATAATTTAGGTGACTTCCAACTGCAGACGATCTGCCAACATGCTTAAAAGAATCTACCCATTGGCTATCTTCCATATCATCGAAATACTTTATCATCTTATATCTTTCATAGGGATCAGAGAACACGATGATATGCTCAAGATAGTTGAATGGATTACCATCTCTGCCTAATGGATTATATTTTTCATGTGAGGCTGCGTGCCACAAATCAAACCTGCAATAATTTTCAAAGAACTGTGGCACAGTTTCATTCATAAATTGAGTTGTATCGTGCATCAACGCCTGTTCAAAAGTATCAAAAACTGGCAATTCCTTGCCATCTACAACGACAAAACTGGATGTCGGTTCTGTAAGTTCAGATACCAGAACAGGTTTTATCATCTGTCCTGTCTCATCACAACCTGCAAAAGCCAGTAGTAAAACAAGTAAAGTGAAAGTTCTCATAAACATTAGATGTTCCCTTTTAGACTATAGTTAGTCCGCAGTAACTGTGATTTTTTCCTCTTTGTCGCCTGATTTGACATTCAGCTGCGCAGCTCCAGCATTCCAAGCGTTGATACTAATTGATCCTGCTCTTGGATTTTTGGCTTGGGAGTTGCTATCCACATGTATTCCAGCTGATCCTTTTCGTGTAGATAGCATAATTTGACTTAGCACATCCCTGCCCAAAGCATCTTTGCCTCCGAAACCGCTAATCATGCTAATAGCTGCTTCGTCTGGACCTAATCCCACAGTTCCCAATTCCTCTGCTCCTTCAACTATGGATTTTTCACCACCAGCCTCTATCACAATCATAGCATTTGGAACTCTACCGATCCAGATGATGTTTTCAACTCTCAATTCCTTACATTCAATAGTTTTGACATTCAACTCTGAAGGCGAATCTGAAGACGGAGTATCCTGTTTGTTGTTCTGTTGACTACCAGCGAGGAAAGCCAACACTGATAACACAGCACCAATAACAAAGAATACGATTTTATCTCTCATTATACACCTTTCTGTAATATTCCGCCCCTAGGCGTTCTTGGCAGCCGCCCGCTCTTATTGATAGCCTTCTTTTTCAATAACAACTTGCGATTTCTTTTTGATTGTAACTTCATATGTTCTTTAGCAGATCGGGAGTCGGTTTCATGCAAACGCATGATGACCTCCTTTGTGGTAGGAGGCGAAGAAGGCTCCCGATGCGTTAGCTAAACGCACACTTTCGCCATAAGCTCATAACCTTCTTATTCTACAACTCTAAAATGCCGGATTTCTTTTTTGTTGCCCCCAGATGAGGCTTGTTTGGTTTCCACTTCTACCCTGCCCATACTCACCAGAGGGGTCAAAGCTTCCATGCATGCTTTTGACGATACGCCCATACCCCTGTAGATACTTCTAGCTTCCTGCGAACCTCTACCAGCAAGCCACTTGATTAGTTTCTTCTCATTCATATCAAACTTATCTTCGGAGAAGTTACTAAGTATGTGAGTTTGGCATTGTAGTACATAATCCGCCCACTCTATAGCAAAGCCAAGATGCTTGAGCGTTACCACTGGATTTGAAGTCTCTGGATCAAGTGATGCAAAAAGCATGGCAGACTTTCTGATGTGCTGATTCCGACCTTTCAGTATCGCTTTTATATCATCTTTTTCTTCTGCACGCAAACTTGACCGATGCTGTTTATAGACCTTGGTAAGATTTGCTTTTGCCTCATCAGAGAACTTAAATAGCGTTTCCTCTGCGTATTGTTCCCGAATGTTGTCAAAATGCCTCATGACTTTGCCAACATGATTTTCTATGGGCAGTTCTGGGAATTTGATGTCTTTGGAAAGCGAAAAAACACACCAGAGGTTGATTTTGATTTGGCATGATTACTCCTACATCCAAGTCTAACTGAGGCCGCGCTGTCTTTAAGGCAATTTGACCATACAATTCAAAGGTTTATCCGGTAATTTCCCTTGTTCCTCACAAACTTTGAAGTAGTCCTCAAGGGATTTTTGCATTTCTTTCCTAAGTCGAATTATAGATGCCCCATAGAACGTGATTACATCTTGTGTATTAATCACAGTTCCATGAAAAAGGTCAATCCCTGGGTCGCAATCGACGATTCCAATACAACCTTTGTATTCAATCGTGGTGTAATTCCCCTACTTTGGAGAAATCAATGAAATCTTCATTTAAGCCGCTCTACGAGGTTTGTCAGTGGAAAGCCCTTTGCTTCCCATATAGGCCTTTTGACGAGGACTCCTGATTTACCTTCTTCAACTATTAATTGAAGGTCAGTGGTATCATCGTCGATAATGCCATCCCGCATTTTTTTTAGCTTGTCAAGTTTTTTGTACAATGGTTTTACGCGGTCACCAATATCTTCTATAAACAACATCTTCTTCCTAACGTTTTCTGGAGTAGCGTCTTCCTGTCCGAGTGGAACGACGCAGAGCAGATATTCTTTGCCATGTTTTACAGCCTCTTGTGCTTGTGGGAAACTCATACGAATGCCCTGATGGTTGTCTTCAGTTCGTGTGGTTTTCACCTCAACTCGCCAAGTTTTACTAGAGTTATTTTGAACAACCTCGAGTTCTGTTATGTGGCCGGTCATGTCAAAATCCCACCCTCTGTGGTTAGATTTCACCTTGAATTTTTTCTCATCCAATATCTGGCCTACCATTTCTTCCACCAATAATCCTAAACTTTTGTTCGCTTGGATAGTGAGATCCTGACCCTTTTTCTTTTCATATTCCTCTAGGAATTTTTTGTCTTGAACGGCCTCATTTACCAAAGGTAGATTGTCACCGACTGTATCCAGTATCTGTTCAATTTGGTGACGCTTTTCATTGTCCTCCATGTGACGCGCTAACTGAGGGCTTTCAGATAACGTTGAGGCAATGTTAATTACCTTATCTGATATGAATAATCGTTTTAAGGCAGACGGATCCACATTTATCGCTTTCAGGAGTTCACCAATGTCAGGATTTTGGTTCAGAGAGCTCATATCCCATCTATCCCGAAGCAGATTAGCCAAAGATGAAGGTTCTGCGGGGAAATGAGGGTCTCCAAGTCGAATCCATTTGTTACTTCGCACCGCTTTCAGCCATTTTGCTGAATAGTATTTATGAGTTTTGCGGCAAACGCTGCACATTACCTCCTTTTCTTCGAAACCTAGACGATCCTCTTTAATCAGATATTCGGTGAGAAATCTCCAGAATAGGTAAGAATTGTCCCGGTTACTGCGGGCGTTACGCATGATTTCGTTCCATTCTAAAACATCTGTAGTGGGGAAAGGGGTATTAGCTTCATGGTCTTTTTTATCATCCTCATTCTCATACACTTCTGGGGAAAAAAACTTGAAGTCATCTGACTCACCGTCTATGATTACCCTTTCTGATTTAATAAGGTGTCGGTTGTCAAGTTCTTTCCATGCGTCTGGTTTGAGCACAACTTCAAAGAAAGCGTCCGCCAATATACGCTCGGCTGGAAAAAGATCAGAGAAAGGTTTCAGATTTTCTGTCCAGGCACAGAAAGGTGCCAATGGCGGTCTGTTCGTATGAGCACTCGGTAGATGAAGAATAGATAAACTGTTAGATTTGATATCGTCTGTGAATACAGGAAAACCCCGTAAACGATCCCAGTCCTCTTGATTGACTATCCAGCCAAAGAGTCGTGTACTCGCTACCTTGAAGTTGTCGTCTGTATTCTCGTCAGCGCGGTCCCGGAGTTTTTGGCGGAGCGTGTCAACGACCTCGTTGCCATCCATATCGCCGTATCCATTTTCGTCGGTTAATGAAGTAAGTCGAATATCACGAAGTTTCTGTCGGACCGGCCAATTAAGCATCTCTGCAATTTCTTTTAGTTCTTTGTCTATTCCCAGATCTCGATGCAGAGCAGGTAACTTGTCAAGGAAACCTGATTGGTCAACGACAATATAATGTTCACGTACTGCCTCACGTAATTCGTTTTCATTCAAGAAGTAATGTAACTGATTCAACCATTCAACTGCAGAAACACCCTCCCGAAGTAAGTTTTGGAGGTCTTCAATCTTGCCGTAAGTGTTATTTTTACGAGTATTTGCCTCAATGGAAGATGCCAATTTCACACCATCCACTACTTCACTGAGCAAAGACATTGGTTCGTCTTGGTGCACATCTGCCCAACCTTTGACAACATTACACCATCCTGTTGCTTCTTCTCGCCTCGGCAAAATTTTACGTAGTCCCTTCATGCTTTCTAACAAATCCCAAAGAGCAAGTACACTGGTTTCACTCTCTGCCAATGGCAGTTTAGCCTTTTCTAGTTGCGTGGGATTGTCATCCGGATTGAGTACCGTGGGTGTTTGGTAAATTTTTTCAATTAGATTTTCTCTAAGGCATGTTCTAAGCCATTCTGTATTAAGCCAATCCTTGTTCTGGATAGCAGCTACTTCCATCCACTGGTGCACATGATGCCAACCCTTTGATGAAGCAAACTGGAGTAGTCTAACAAGCAATCCACATGCTTCTTTAATAATGACTTGATTGTTACGATTTGCCTCGTTATCGCTTTGTCCTAGATACACACCATCGCGGTCCTCTGTTGGCTTAAAATCCCAATTATTGATGACAGCAGGGAAACTAAAAGTTTCTGTACCCACCAAAGGAAAAGCAGAGAATAGGCGAGGAGTTTCCTCAAGAGGAGTTTCCTCAATTGGTAGACATACCAATCTGTCCCCATCCGATTCAAAAGGGACAGTGACAGAAGTTTTTTTGTCACCTTCTGCCAGAAGATATTTTCTTTCTTTTAAATTGCCATCTTTGCTTTCCACCACGGTGATTTGCTGAGTTCCAAGTTCATCCAAAGGTAGACGTTCAACGACTTCAAAATACAGCATTTCGTCGTGATCTTCGATGTCAATACGGACGAATTTTTCATTGAAGGCAACAACATACGAGACACATTGTTTTAGTGCTGCGATTCCTGCCTCGGCTGCTTTTATTCCTTTATCCTCAGTAATAGGGTACCTGAAGCATGTGGTAAAGGGGCTAGGCATCGGGACTGCCAGAGATAAGGAAGGATTGAAATCTTTCCACGCTTGGTTCATTGACGCACGAAGTGTTTCGACTGATTCAGGTTTACGCTTGAGGCGGAAATCAAACCATTGCCCATCGTCAAGTTGGCCTGAAACATCTATTTCCGACGACAATAGGTGCGTTGTAAGAAAACCACTACCGTATTGTCCCTTTGTTTCTTCATCTTCAACTTTCGTTGAACCATGAAAAATGAGGCGTTGTATCTGTTCCTTTTCAAATCCACTCCCATTGTGCAAAAAGACGAGTTCCTCGGGGCTATATTTAATAGAAACAATAAGGTTTTTATCGTATATTGTTGAAGCATCATGTGCATTCTGCAACAGTTCCCAGATCCACCGCGTATGTCTGTTTTTGCGATTATCTTCCAAGGCAGTGAGGTACTTGTGAACTGCTTGTGCTACGGTTACAGTGAACCCATCGTCTTTAATTTTAGCTTTCTCTTTTTCCCATTGGTTTGTCATAGTGATTCCTTTCTATGAAAATTTACAAGAAGCGGGTGGATGTGAATAGCATCCACCCGTATGAATTCCATACATGGCTTACTAAATATGGACTTCTAAAAACCGAGTTGCTTGTTCACAATGTTTCGCAACTCCTCACCTTTCAGATACCGTTCTAAGTTATCCAAGAAGAATGAGGTAATACGACGCATGCGGTGCTGTGAACCCCCCGCAGAATGCGGCGATATGATAACATTGTCAAAATCCCACAACGGACTGTCTTCCTGGAGCGGTTCAACCTCAGTGACATCTAAACCCGCCGCCGCAATTGTGCCGGCACGCAGAATCTCAATCAGATCCGGTTCATTGACAATCGGACCGCGAGCGACGTTGATAAAGAACGCTGTCGGCTGCATCACGGATAGGTTGTCTTTATTGATAAGCCCCCGTGTCTCCTCCGTCAACGGACACGCAATCATAACGACGTCCACTTGACTCATCATATTCGAGAGCTGATCCAGTGGCATCAGTTCATCAACGGTGTCGGGTTTATCGGTGCGGTAGGCATCGACAGCCATCACGTGCATATCAAAACCCTTTGCGCGTTTCGCCATCTCCATTCCGATACCGCCCATCCCAACGATACCGATCTTGAATCCGTCGATCTCAATCATCGGCATTGTTCTGGCACCGCCCCATTGATGCTTGTCCTGATTCCGAACGGATTCGTGGATACCGCGCGCCAAACCGAGCAACAGGGCAAACGCTTGGTCTGCGACGTGTTTCGCGTACAGTCCTGCGGCGTTCGTCAAGATCACATCACTTTCACGGAGGGCGGGGTACATGTGTCGGTCCATACCTGCACTGGAAGATTGAACCCATTTGATATTGGGTAGATGCGGAAAAAGGTCCTCGCTGCAGTACCCGTAAAAGACTTCAGCATCTTTACCCGCTTCAATAAGTTCCTCGCGTGAACCTGGGATAACAAAGGTATGCTCGTCCCCGACGATGCTCTCCAATCTCTGGAGCAGTTCACCTTCAACACGTCCTTGAAGTAGAATTTTCATATACTAAAGTGTCCTTTCATCTAACATAGGTAATTGGAAGCGTGGAAGAATGGAAGGGGTAAGGGAGGACAGTTCCTTCCAAACTTCCCTCCTTCTTCCATCCTACTTTCTTTTTTATGCCCACGGCGGTGTTTCCGGCAACAATTCCTGAAATTTGTCAATCAACGCGTCCTCATAAGCACCCGCGTATTGTCCGTCAAAGAATTTATCCATCGCCTCGTCAAGGAAGAGTTGCCACGATGCGTCCTCAGAACCCGGATTGACGGGGAAGAACAACGCCCCGACATCTCTCGCCGCCTTCAGGTCGCCCGGGGAATCACCGAGCATCAAGACATGGTTTTCGGGATACCTGTCTTTTGTCGTTATTGTGAGATGCTCCGTCTTCGTTCCCATCTCCTGTCCGGCGATCAGTGCGACATAGGCATCAATCTCGTGTTCAGCCCATTCCCGTATGAGTGCTTCATCCGGCGTAGCGGAAACGACGATGACATCCGATTTGCCCTGAAGCCGTTGCAGTGTCTCGCGTACCCCAGGAAAGGGAGGGAGGTTGTAGACAATCTCAGCGACACTCTCGTTCACCCCGAGACTCCATTCCATCACTTGGCGCAATTCGTCAAGCCGTTCCCCTATTGCGCTGTCAATTGCGGCTTGCAGTGCGGGGTTACCGAGTTTCGTCTCCGTTTCCGACCATTCTTGGAGGTGAGACAATGCTGGCACCGCAACTCCCATCTTTTGCACGAGTGGCATCTCGCGCAAGAAATCGCAGACCAGCAGGATCGCTTTAAACCGATTCGTGCCACGCGTCTTTGAATAGAGATTCACAAAATCCCACGCCTGATGCACTTGTCGTGAGATAGATGCCAAGCCGAAATGTTTGACGAGGTTCACACTGAAACAGTCGTTGTGTTTGACCTCCATGCTATTGAAAACGCAACCGTCAGAGTCGATCCCGACGAAAAATTCGTGTTGCGGTTGAAAATCGTATAATGCTTGTTGTGGTCCTTGCGTCATAAATTCTCCTTAATCAACAATAACCTCTGGTCGTCCTTCGAGCATCCATTCGGTATGGAACACCGTCGGTTCTCCATCATTTCCGAGGATCGTGTTGCCATCTGCATCGAGTTTATGGTAGGTGTGCGCGCCGAAATAGTCACGCATCGCCTGAATCAGATTCGCAGAAAGTCTGCCGCTCCGGTAACTGTCGAAATAGGCTAAAGCGGAACTGAATGCCGGGATAGGAACACCGAGTTGCGTGGCTGTGCCGATAACACTTCGCCAGTTGGGTTGCGCCGTTTCAAGCACATCTCGGAAGTAGGAATCCAGCATGAGGTTCGGCAGTTCAGGATTTCGCTCGAACGCCTCTGCGATCCGATGCAGGAACTTCGCCCGAATGATACACCCGCCACGCCAACCGAGACTGATGGTGCCAAGGTCCAAATCCCATCCAAACTCTTCGCTTGCCTCCCGCATTAAGGCGAACCCTTGGGCATAAGAGCAGATCTTCGCGGCGTAAAGCGCGTCGTGAATCGCCTTGAGTGCCTCGTCCCGATCGCCTTGATAGGTGCCACCCGGTCCCTGGATAACCCGTTCTGCCGCAACACGTTCGCTCTTAACGGCGGAGATACAGCGTGCAAAAACCGCCTCTGCGATCGTCGGTGCGGAGATACCGAGATCCAGTGCCGAGATACTCGTCCATTTGCCGGTGCCCTTCTGTCCCGCCTGGTCCAGCACGACATCGACGAAAGGCGTGCCACTCTTATCGAGTTGTGTGAAGATGTCAGCCGTAATTTCGATGAGGTAAGAATTTAATTCGCCGCCATTCCATTCGTTGAAAACTGCGTGCATCTCGTCGGCATCCATGCCCAAGACCGCTTTCATCAGGGAGTAGGCTTCACATATCAGCTGCATGTCGCCATATTCAATGCCGTTATGCACCATCTTGACGTAATGCCCCGCGCCATCGGGTCCGATATAGGAACAACACGGCGTACCTTCTACCTGCGCCGCAATTTTCGTAAAGATCGGCTCCACGAGTGCGTAAGCCTCGGCTGAACCACCCGGCATCATCGCCGGTCCCTTGAGGGCACCCTCTTCGCCCCCAGAGATACCCGTGCCGATAAACAGAATGTCCAGCTCAGCCAACTCTGCATGCCGACGGACAGTGTCGTTGAAATTGGAGTTCCCGCCATCAATAATGAGGTCGCCCTTTGAGAGATGCGGGACCAACTGCCCAATAAACGCATCAACGGGTTCGCCTGCTTTCACCATCAAGATAATTTTTCGAGGGTTGTCTAATTTCTCAATGAATTCTGGGATGGAATGTGCGCCAGTGATATTTTTGCCGTTTGCTGCACCTGCGATGAAATTGTCAACGCGTGAGACAGTGCGGTTAAAGACCGCTACTTCAAACCCTTTGCTTTCCATATTCAGTGCGAGGTTTTCGCCCATCACTGCTAATCCGATGAGTCCAATATCTGCCGCCAAATCTGTTTCCTCCTAATAGTAGTGTGTATTTTGCATATCATACATTACAGAAAACAACGATGTCAACAGAAAAATGAAAGATTGTAGAATGGAATTTGGAGGAAAATAGAATCTCCGTCTATAGGCGAATTAAGAGTCTACAAAGGGTTTTACATCCCAAAGGAGGATAGTGCCATCATACCCGCCACTCGCCAAAATCGTGCCATCAGGAGAGAACGCGAGACACTGAATATCGGTAGGGTGTCCTCGAAAGGTAGCAATATTTTTCCCACTTGCGACTTCCCATAATCGAATCGCAACCTTCTTTATCCCCATATCTCGCCGCCATCCTGAACCGGAAGCCAGATATCTGCTACAGGGAGAAAACACCAGCGAATCCAACCAACTATCTGTTTCTGATAGAGGTATCGTGAGGCGGGTTTCAGCATGTTTCACATCCCACAACAAAATTCCTGGGTGCCCGCCCCCCGCAATCATATGACCACAAGGCGAAAATACTATTGGATACATTTGATTAGGAAAGGTCCCAATTGCTTCACCACTTTCAACATCCCACAACCGGGATTCGGGACCGTTGCGCGTGATACTCACAAGCAACTTTTCATCTGGACTAAACGCAATTGCGTGGACCCAATCCTGGTGTGCTTTGAGTGTGTGTCGTCTATGCTGCTGGACATCTGACACATACACGGTGCCTTCACTATCCCCGCATGCCAATAGGTTGCTTGTAGGTGCGAACGCTGCGACTGTTACCTGCCGCTTTTCCTCAGAAATGAGATTTTTTTCTTCAGGAAGCCTGAAAGAAGCAATCAGGGATTCGGTGTTTTTAATTTCCCACACCTTGGCAGTGTTGCCATCGGGACCCATCGCATGGATTTTACCGAGCGGCGATATAGCGACAGCATTCCTGCCGCCAGATAAGTTAAAACGCGTCGGGGACTGCGATGGATCAGCAACATTCCATGACATTACGCCGTGTTCCCAATATCCGCCTGTAAGGGTTTTTCCATCCGACGAAAAGACTAACGAAACGGGAACGTCGGTATGTAAGTGAGGGTATGTCCCTGGTTTGAACTCGCCGACTGTCCACACCTTAAATTCACTTTCGGTTGCGGAAACGAACGGGTACTCTTTTGGTAAACGGTCCCCATGGAGACCTTGATGTGCTTCAAGGTAAGTGTCAGACTTTTCCTCACGTTCTACGTCCCACACCGCGAAGGTATCATAAGGTGGTTCCGCTGCATATAGCACACCCTCCGGCGAATAGAAAACCTGCTTTCGTTCCGCTCCATAATTCTGGGAATCCCGGATCATTTTCCAACTGTCAACTGTCCAAACGCGAACGCCACCCTTCCGTTCACCGGATGCGAGGAATTGTCCACATGGCGAAAAACAGAGGCTCTCTGCAAAATCGGTGAGTTCTGTGAGGCAGGCGAGCCGCTCCCCGCGCTTTATATCCCACACCGCGATGAAGTGAGAAGAATGCTTAGGGGTGTGGATGGTGTTGATTTGGTCCGCGTATACCATCAAACTTTCATCAGGCATCGTACACGCCAGCAAGTTCCCATCAGCGGAAAAAGCAATAGGGCGTCGGGATCCACCGAACCATCTGAAATTTGTTTCGCCGTGGAATTTTGCAATCTGTTCGCCTGTTTCAGGGTGCCAAACATATAGGATATAATCTCGGATGCTGGAGACAGCAAGGCATTGACTGTCAGATGAAAAGACGAGATGGGAGACCAGATGATAAGGTTTCTCTGTCTCGTCTCGCTCCATCTGTGAGATACAGACACCGCGCTGCAAATCCCATACTTTGACAAGACCGTCTCCATCACCGGTGGCAAGCCACTTGCCATTTGGCGAAAAGGAGATAGCGGAGATGTACCCGCGCGCTGTGTCCCACAACGCGATTGGCGTCATGGTGGGCACATCGTACCACCAGACACCTATACAACTGCCAACGGCGAGATACTTCCCATCTGGTGAGGGGGCAATATTTTCCATTATCCCTCTACCTTGTGCGAATCGGGCAACCGCATTCTCAGGAAGTTCCCATGTGGTTATATCACTGTTTTCAGGCTGCATAATAGCAGGCGACCATTTTTCACTATTTGGCATTAAGCTGTATCCTTTGCGTAATTGCCATGATTTGGCTTGGAATAACGTCTCGTCTTATATATTCGGAGCGTAACAGATTTCATCGCACAATAATCCACTTATACACATTCTTGGATGCACTTTCACTTGTTCTGAAGAGGTCGCGAGCACAGCGCGCTCCTACAAGAAGCGGCTGCTTCGTATTACTGAAAACTTGATTAATACAGATAGCCGAAATTCACGTCAAAATATAATATACCCTCTTAACAGAATACCACACGGCAAAATGCACGCGCCGGAAAGGAGTCTCACCATTCGTAGTCTATTCGGTCTCAAGAAGTATGTCATTCGGTATCGATACGCTATCTCAATTAGCTTCGTCCTTGTGATTCTGACGAATGGAATTCTGCTGATCAGCCCAAAGATCCTGCAAAGGGTGTTTGACGAGTTAGAACGCGCGGTTAGGGACCCAAACTTTACAGTATCCCCGAGGCGTATCCTTTTTTTCGGACTCCTTATCTTTGGGGTCGCGCTCTTTGCCGGTATTCTCCGCTTCGCCCAACGCCGCATCATCCAAGGGGTCGCTCGACAGATGGAGTTTCACCTCCGCGCCGACTTCTTTCTCCATCTCCAAAAACTCTCCGCCGCCTACTACGATAACGTCCGCACGGGTGATCTGATGACGCGCGCTACCAGCGACCTAAACGCCATTAGAATGGTACTGAGCAGTGCGATCATGTACTCCGCTGATGCGATCGTGTTTTTCGGGTTCGCACTTACCATCATGCTGCAGATTGACGCAACCCTAACGGTTGTCGCCTTGCTACCCTATCCAATCCTCGCAGTTTTGATTCGCTCCCTCGGAAAACGGTTACACGCCCACTATGAACGCATCCAAGAGGCGTTTTCAACGTTGAATACCAAAGTCCAGGAGAATTTGTCGGGGGTGCGCGTTGTGAAGGCATATACGCTTGAGGCAAGTGAGGTGGATCATTTCCAAGAACTGAATCACGAGTTTGTTGAACGGAACCACCGGCAAATCCGATTGATGACATTCTTCTTTCCGCTCTTCCGATTTCTACCGGGTGTCGGGGGTGTGGTTCTCCTCTGGATGGGCGGTCTCCATGTCATTGAAGGGAAAATTACACTCGGCGATTTTGTGGCGTTCAGTGCCTATCTCATGATGCTCGTCCGCCCGATGATTACCCTCGGTTTCATTGTTAACACTTTTGAACGCGGGGCAGCCTCTATGGATCGGATGAACGCAGTCCTCAACGAAAAGCCTGAAATCTTCGACGACGCGCAGGTGAAATGGGGTATCAAAAACATTGAAGGCGAAATTGAGTTTAAAAATCTGAATTTCGATTACCCAGACGGAACGCCTGTGCTCAAAGACATTAACCTTAAAATTGCGCCTGGCATGACGCTCGCGATCGTCGGTGGGACAGGCTCTGGAAAATCTACCCTCGTCAACCTCATCCCCCGCATCCGTCGAGCAGAACGCGGCACCCTCTTTATCGATGGCGTGGACATTCAGGACATACCCCTAAACGTCCTCCGCTCCAATATCGGGTTTGTAGAACAGGAGCCGTTTCTTTTTTCGGACTACCTGCGGAACAATATCACCTACGGTCTCGAAACAGCGGACGATGCAGAGGTGAAAAAAGCGGCACACACCGCAGACCTTCTCGCACAAATTGAGGAATTCCCCGACGGATTGGAAACCTTCCTCGGTGAACGCGGGATAACAATTTCCGGTGGGCAACGCCAACGGAGCGCGCTCGCCCGAGCAATCATCATTAAACCCAAAATCCTAATCCTTGACGACGCCTTCGCGAACGTGGATACCCAGACGGAGGATACCATTCTCAATCGACTCGACGAAATTATGAAAAATCGCACAACGATTCTCATTTCGCATCGGATCTCTACCGTCAAAAACGCCGACCATATTATCGTCCTCAATGACGGCAGTATCGTTGAAACCGGCACACACGAACAACTGCTTGAACACAACGGAATTTACGCCGGTATCTATGAAACACAACTCTTGCAAGAGGAACTCGAGGAACTATAAAGGAGGAGTCCACCTATGTTCGGCATGGGAGGCGAATTATACGAATATAGCGAAGAAGAGCAAGACCTCGGGAAAGTCTATGATCGGGTGCTAATGAAGCGGCTCCTGGCGTATCTCAAGCCCTACAAACTCCAATTGCTCATCATCGGATTGCTCATGGTCGGGAATACACTTGCCCGCTTAGCTGGACCCTACCTGCTGCAGCGGGGTATTGACGAGCACATCACCCCCGGCGTATTGGACGGATTAAGCACGATTGCAATGTTTTTCGTGTTAGCATTGATTGGCGAGTTCGTATTCAGTTACTTTGAAGAATACCGCATGCAGATGATTGGACAACACGTGATGCACGATTTGCGACAAACGCTCTTTTCGCATCTGCAACGCTTGGATGTCCAATTCTTTGATAAAAATCCGGTCGGTAGACTGATGACCCGCGTGATGGGGGATGTGCAGGTCCTCAACGAACTCTTCGCCTCTGGTGTGATTACTGTTTTCGCGAATCTGCTCCAGATTTTGGGGATCATGGTGGTAATGCTCCTCTATAACTGGAAACTCGCACTCGTGACGTTCACCGTGATTCCCATCATTTTCGGTGCAACGCTGGTCTACCAGATTTATTCGCGCCGCGCGTTTCGCGAGCAACGCAAGCAACTCGCCCGGATTAACGCCTTTTTACAGGAAAACATCGTCGGTATGACGACGATGCAACTTTTCGCACAAGAGCGGCGGAGCCATCTCCGTTTTAATGAGCGCAACCGGAGATACCTCGCGGCGAACCTCCGAAGTATCTTCTATTTTTCGATTTTCCACCCACTGATTGAAGTGACCGCTTCGCTTGCGATAGCCGTAATTATCTGGTACGGTGGTGGACAGGTCGTGCAAGGTGCGCTGAGTTTCGGTGTGCTGTTAGCATTTATCCGTTACGCTGAACGTTTCTTCTGGCCCATCCGAGAACTCAGCGAGAAATATACCATCTTCCAGAACGCAATGGCATCCTCCGAACGTATCTTCCAGCTGCTGGATACACAACCCTCTATCGTTTCTACTGCCCCTAAAAACAGCTCCGGGACTCTGAAAGGCGAGATTGAATTCCGAAACGTCTGGTTCGCCTACAACGATGACGACTACGTTTTGCGGGATGTCTCATTCAAGGTGAAACCGGGGGAAAAGGTCGCACTTGTGGGGCATACCGGTGCAGGAAAAACCTCTATCATCAACCTGCTCTGTCGATTCTACGAGATTAACAAGGGACAGATCCTGATTGACGGTGTAGATATCCGAGAGATGAACTTGGAGGAATTACGGGAAGCCGTCAGTATCGTGCAACAGAATATCTTCCTCTTCTCCGACTCCATCGAACGGAATATTAATCTGGGGAATCCCGCAATCTCGTCGGAGCAGGTGAAGCGTGCCGCGCAAGACGTGCATTTAGATCGGTTCGTTCAGAAAATGCCGCAGGTCTACGGCACAGAGATCAAAGAGGATGGCGGCGGGTTATCCGTTGGACAGAAGCAGTTGGTCGCCTTTGCGCGAGCGTTAGCCTCCGATCCGAGTATCCTCATCCTCGACGAAGCCACCTCAAGCGTTGACACCGAAACCGAGATCCTGATTGAGGACGCGCTTCGGCGTTTGATGGCAGATCGCACCTCCGTCGTCATCGCGCACCGACTTTCGACGATCCAAAATGCGGACAAAATTATCGTGATGCACCGCGGCGAAATCCGGGAGACCGGTACACATAATGAACTATTACAACAGGAAGGCATCTATTATCGGTTGTATCAGTTGCAGTACAAGGGACAAGAGAAAGGGAACAGTTAGAACGTATCGTGCGCCTCAATGCCACACAATATATGTCGGCATCTCCAGCACCAATCCGATGAGGCTCCACACGCATCCGAGCGTGTAATCCCCCAAAATCAATCCCAGAAAGAACGGCACTGCCTGTCGATAGAGCTTCACACCACCGATCTTCAGCACAACCGCTTTCGCCAACCAACTGAGAAAGATCGGAAACCACAAACCGCCCATCCCTGTCCCGCTAACGAGAACATAACCCCCTGGATGCAGGGGCCACCAGAGAAACCGGATCTTCATCATCATCAGGAGTATCGTAAACAGGAAACTCCCACCGATAACGCCGAGTTCCGGCACAGCCGTCTCCCGTGGACTGACAAGCCACGTCTGTAAACGGTTGAACGTCTCCCACCCCATATAGACGATCCAGCCGCGTGCTTTACTCCCCGCACCCATATCGTAGAGGACGTGTAGATATGCCCAGAACGTTATCAGGATACCGAACACAATCGCCAAGATCATACCGATAAGCAACTGCCGATACCCAATCTGGCTCCGTTCTGCCAAGCGGAACGCCTCCAACTCACTCGGTGTCGGATGCGCACGGAAACAGCGGACAAACGGATAGAGGAACGTCAACCCCGTCAGGTTGCCTGCCCCGAGCCGACGCGTGCCCAACGCAAGCACCATCGTCCGTCCCGGATCGACAAAGATGAGTTGATGCAACGGCGGTCCAATTTCAGCACGGATACGCGTGATGCCGATGACCAGTGGAAAATAGAACAGGAAAAAGAGTCCGATCGCCCAGAACGTCATCCCCATTTGAAAACAGAAAAAGAAGAGACACAGCATCCCGACCGTGAACAGTCCCGCCGCAGTGCGGTAACGCATCGGTTCACGAGAATCGTCAGGTGCGGGTTCCCCGCGGCGTTGTGCGATCCCGAAAACCTTCCGAAGAATCCGTCCGTAGTGTCGCCGTCCTATCCACAAGGGAATACATCCGAACGCTATCCATGCCCCCGTTTGTTGTTCGAGATGATAGATATTCCGCGCCCCGAGCGCGTCCGTTACAATCAGTTGGAGGCGACCGAGGAGCCAGAAGAACCAGCAGGAAAACGAGAGGTCCAGCGGTGTAAAGAACATCAAACCGATACTAAACGGGTAGAAGGAGATACGAATCGGTCCCATCGCACTCCACGGCTTCGAGCTGAATTGCCCGATCGTCTTACCCTTAATCGGGAGGGCGGGTATATCGGGAAACAGATAGTTCAAACCGTTCAGCAATTCCGCGCTCCCTGCGAGTGCGAAGCCGAGCCACATCCACGGCGAAGTAAAGAACCGTTTCGGGTTGCTCGTGAGTGCCAACGGGAGTTGGACGATCGGATAGTTCAGTCGTTCATTTTCCGTCCACTGCTTCCGAAGAAAGACCGTCACCGCTAACAACGTCAGCCAGAGCGCGATGACGAAACTCGACCACGCCAGCACCGGCGGTATCCATGCGTTTAAAGTGACGGAGGTGTAGAGCGTAGAATCTCCCTCGTAGAACCCGTCCAAGATCCGCGGAGTTTTAACAGCGATCCACGTCGGAACGTGATGCCCGAACAACGGAATCCATTCGTTTTCTGGCGATGCGAACTGAAAGGCGTGCGCCAGGACGGGGATGAGATAGCCCATCATCGTATGCCCGCTGATCGTCGTCAGCATCACGACCATCACATAGATGGTTTGCAAATCCGCTTCCGACATCGCCAGACGCGGTAGGAATCGCTGGAACAGTAGGTTGACCAGTACGAAAACAAGGAGGGTGAAAACCGCATTGAAGAACAGCGAAGCGATCGTCAGCTGCGTAGAGTGCCATACCTCTGTCCCCATCAGGCACCAGTAACTATTAAAGACGACGAGCACCAGCCCAATCAGTAGAATATGCGGTTTGACGAGATTGGTTCTTCCGTTTCCGTTAGCCATTCCCGCTCCTACTGATGTGCCGTAACGCTTCCTGTAACACCAATTCGTTGCTATATCTTTTTAGGGTGTCCGCTGCTGAGGGATCACTGAAGTCTCGGATCTCTTCGCATAATAGCGGCAATGCCCGCACGACGTTATCCACGATTGTGATACTCGCCTGCTTCGCCGTGCGCGACATCGGGTTTAGATCGACGGTCACGACCGATTTGCCCATCTTACGGAGTGCTTCACATCGGTCGCCGTCCTCAAGCGGTACGAAGACGACATCCGCCTTAAAAATCCCGTCTGGATGCACGAACTTCCGATTGGAGTCGATATAGGAGAGTTGCGCCTCGGTTGTCGGCATTAGCACATCCGGCGCGCCTTCCACCGCCATATCCGCTGGCGAGGTTTCTAACCTCGCCTTGTGCTTCAGCAGATGTTCTCGGATCCTCTGCTCGCGTCCCGTCTCCGTGTGGAAAATATTGACCTCTAACGGAGCATTCAGCACCCGTCCCAATTCAACAAGCCCATCTGGCACCAATGCCGCGACATTCCCATTGACCGAAATAACAGGATGTTCCGCGAGACAAAGCATCGCCGCGGCAGCATGGATCGCCTCCGTTGCGAAGGGTTGTGTTGCCTCACCGATGAGGTAATCGAAAGCTTCCCCGCGTCCGTGCGCGATGAGTCCGTGGACAGAGGTAATGCCTTGCTCCACACCTGCAACGATGGTATCTCTTAATGTCAATGAAAGGTATCGGGGATGTGTTTTCGGAACGTCGGTCAATTGTGTAACACCTCAGCACAAGTTTCATCTATTATACTGCGTTTTGCATAAGTTTGCAAGTGGCGATGTGTAACCCAATTCCGGCTCAGATTTGACAAATTTCAAGTGTTACAGTAAATTATATTTAAACTCCCTAAGCGTGACATATATTGTCCCTAAAAACGAGCACTTTTGTAGCATAGGAGACCGTTGGTCTCCTGTGCAGTCCTGCAGGCGCTTTGAAGCGATCTGTCAATGCAATATAATCTTTTAGAAATGGTATGATTTGAAATAAAAGAGAGAAAAAATGACCCAAACAACAAAACACCCTGTTGACAACGAGACAAACGTTGAGGAGAGAGCAAACAGTGTTGATGCTGTAAGTGATGTAGAAAATCAACGCCAACTCAACGATTTACGACGTGAATATCTTGATGGTCGGTCGGATTCTATTAATCAATGGCTGGTTGTTATAGGTATAGTTCTTGCCTTTTTTGCAGTCGCAATTCCGATTGTAACGGGTATTGCTGCTTATGTGGCTTACAGAGAGTTTCAGAATATTGAATCCGAGGCAGCGAAATATCTTCAGGAAGCAAAGGGATATGCCAACGAAGCAGCAAAATATCTTCAGGAAATCGAGGCGCAAAAGAAAGTAGCAGAAAAAGTCGTATCGGAATTGACCAGTCAAGACATCACTAAACTCGTTCAACCCGGAAAATCCGAAGTATCCCCAGAAGTTGAGGACCTACTACGAACGATTCAACGGGATCCTGGGACATCCGTAATAGATAAAGCTATAGCTGGGGTGGTCAGATTGCAGCAAGAGGGAAGAACTGATGATGCGATTAAGCAGTGGAGTTCTATTGCGAATATATCGGAGGGGATTGATAACGATATAGCCGCGGCGGCATTTTTCGCTCGTGGAACAATCAAAAATTCTTTGGGGAGACATGAGGAGGCGATTTCAGACGCTAATGAGGCAATCCGCTTAAAGCCAAATTATGTTGAGGCATACTTTCTTCGTGGACTCACCAACGAGAATTTAGGGAGACATGAGGAGGCGATTTCAGACCTTAATGAGGCAATCCGCTTAAGGCCAAATGATGCGCAGGCTTATCTCTTTCGTGGACTCTCCAACGGGAATTGGGGGAGACATGAGGAGGCGATTTCAGACCTTAATGAGGCAATCCGTTTAAAGCCAAATGACGCTCAGGCTTATTACCTTCGTGGCACTATAAAGGGAAACCTTAATAAAATAGAGGAGGCAAAGGCAGATTATCAGACGGCTTTAAAACTCGCTGAACAACAAGGAGACGAAAATCTCAAAACGACTCTTGAAGGAATACTTCAAGGATTCCAATATAAAGAATAGCCTTACGTTATCACGAAACACGCTTCCAAAAATTGAACGCCTCAATGCCATACAATATACGTCGGTATCTCCAGCACCAATCCGATGAGGCTCCAGACACATCCGAGTGTATAATCCCCCAAGATTAGCCCCAAAAAGAAGGGTATCGCTTGTCGGTAGAGTTTCACACCGCCGATCTTCAGCACGATCGCCTTCGCTAACCAACCCAAGAAGATTGTAAACCATAACCTCCCCATCCCCGTGCCACTGACCAACACATAACCACCAGGGTGTAGGGGCCACCAGAGAAACCGGATCTTCATCATCATCAGGAAGATCGTGAACAGGAAACTCCCACCGATAACACCGAGTTCCGGCACCCCCGTTTCCCGCGGACTGACAAGCCATGTTTGCAAGCGGTTGAACGTCTCCCACCCCATATAGACGATCCAGCCGCGCGCCTTGCTCGCCGCACCCATATCGTAGAGGACGTGCAGATACGCCCAAAACGTTATCAGGATACCGAACACAATCGCCAAGATCATACCGATGAGCAACTGCCGATACCCGATTTGGCTCCGTTCTGCCAGACGAAACGCCTCCAGCTCACTCGGTGTCGGATGCGCACGGAAACAGCGGACAAACGGATAGAGGAACGTCAAGCCCATCAGGTTGGATGCCCCGAGACGGCGTGTGCCTAACGCCAACACCATCGTCCTGCCCGGATCAACAAGGATGAGTTGATGCAGTGGGGGACCAATTTCAGCGCGAACACGGGTGATACCGATAATCATCGGAAAGTAGAACAGGAAAAAGAGTCCGATCGCCCAGAAGGTCATCCCCATCTGAAAACAGAAGAAGAACAAGCACAACAACCCGACCGTGAACAGTCCCGCTGCCGTCCGGTAACGCATCGGTTCCCCAGAATCGTCGGGTGGCGATTCACCACGCCGTTGCGCGATCCCGAAAACTTTACGAAGAATCCGTCCATAGTGCCGTCGTCCCATCCACAACGGGATGCATCCGAACGCAAGCCACGCCCCCGTCTGCTGTTCAAACCGATAGATATCGCGGGCACCGAGTATATCCGTCACTATCATCTGAAGGCGGGTCAGTAACCAGAAGAACCAGCACGAAAACGAGAGATCCAGCGGCGTGAAAAACATCAGCCCGATGCTAAATGGATAGAGGGAGATGCGAATCGGTCCCATCGCACTCCACGGCTTTGAACTGAATTGTCCAAGGACTCTGTTTCTGATAGGGAGGGAGGGGATCTCTGGAAACAGGAAACTCAGTCCATTCAGCAGTTCTGCGCTCCCCGCAATCGCGAAGCCGAGCCACATCCACGGCGAAGTAAAAAAGCGTTTCGGGTTACTCGTGAGCGCCAGCGGGAGTTGGACGATCGGATAGTTCAGCCGTTCGTTTTCCGTCCACTGTCTACGGAGAAAGACCGTCACCGCTAATAACGCCAGCCAGAGGGCGATAACAAAACTCGACCACGCCAGCACCGGCGGCATCCATGCGTTCAGCGTAGCAGAATCATAGAGCGTAGCATCGCCGTTGTAGAATCCGTCTAAGATACGTGCGCTTTTGATTGCGATCCAACTGGGGATACTATTTCCAAAGAGCGATAACCATTCATTTTCGGGGGTTGCGAACTGAAATGTATGCGTGAGGACGGGGATGAGGTATCCCATCATCGTATGCCCACTGATCGTCGATACCATCACCACCATCACATAGATGGTTTGCAAATCCGCTTCCGACATCGCCAGACGCGGCATAAATCGCTGGAGCAGTAAATTGACAAGCACGAAGACGAGGAGGGTGAAAACGGCGTTGAAGAACAGCGAAGCGATCGTCAGTTGCGTAGAGTGCCATACCTCGGTCCCCATCAGGCACCAGTAGCTATTAAAAGCGACGAGCGCCAACCCAATCAATAGAATATGCGGTTTAACAAGGTTCCTTTTCCCGTTTCCGTTGGTTTCCATTCCCGTTCCTGCCGATGTGCTTCAGTACAAGTTTACGCCTATTATACTGCGATTTGGGTAAGTTTTCAAGCGGAGATGTGTTATAAGCCAGGGGTATTCAGTTTTCGGTTTTTTCGTAATATTTTTCACATCTGTTAATATTATAAAATAAACAGATACAGCGTGACTTTTCCCGCTGTATCTGCTATACTTCACCGTAAAAAACCATCACATTTTTTGAGGTGAATCATGACAAGAAGTTCCTCTTGCCACTTACTTGACATATTAGCAGAAGTTCCGGATCCACGCCATAAAAAAGGGAAACGCTACAACTTGGGGTCTATCCTTGCGCTGCTCGTCATCGGTGTAATGTCGAATCATAAAGGGTATACGTCTATAGCGACTTGGGCACGGCATCAAGGGGCCCTGGCAAAAGCGTTAGGTTTCAAATCAGAGAAGACCCCGTGTGCTGGAACGCTTCATAATCTTTTGAAGCGTCTTGACGTCGTGAGTCTCGAAGCCTTACTCACGAAATGGGTGTTTTCAAAACTTGAAAGTCTTCAAGTTTTGAAAACACAGGATTTACAAGGGGTGGCGATAGATGGCAAAGAGTTATGTGGCTCCAAAGACCCAGAAACCCGATACCGCACACATTTACTCTCCGCTGTCTCTCATGAGTTAGGGATTACCCTTACACAGCGGGCTGTCAGTGGAAAAACAAATGAGATCCCCATCTCAACGCAACTTCTGAAAACCTTTGATGTCACCGGGAAAGTCATAACAACAGATGCACTTTTGACCCAAAGAACCTTTTGTAAAGAGGTTCTCAAATATCACGCAAACTATGCAATGCCCGTCAAAGAGAATCACAAACAGATGTATCACGACATTCGCGAACTCTTTGAACCGCTTTCGGAGACAGACACACCACACGTCCAAGCACGACGGTTTCAGAACCTACACACCGAGGCAGACGCACACCTTGATACCCACACAGACGTTGAAACATCACACGGGTTTATCACCACACGCACGCTAACAGCAAGCACACTCTTGACGGATTATATCAACTGGCCAGGACTCGCACAAGTGTATCAATACCAATCCAAGCGGGAGAATACCAAAACAGGCAAGACTACCTACCAGACGCAGTATGGCATCACGAGTCTTACACCACAAGACGCATCCGCAGAAACTTTGCTCAAACTCCGACGCCAACACTGGACGATAGAAAACAAAGTCCATTGGGTGCGAGATGTCGTCCTCGGGGAGGACGCTTCACAAGCAAGAACAGGGAGACTCCCACAAGTCATGGCTGCCCTACGCAACACTGCCCTGGCTCTCTTACGCTTTGACGGACACACAAAAATTGCGGAAACACTGCGATTTTTCGCTGCAAAACCTAAACTCGCAGTTAAACTCATACAGTGACAAAACTTAAAACTAAATACCCCTGTGTTATAAGCCATCAGCATTCAGCAGTTATCGGTTAGTAACGTCGCGAGCAAAGAGATGTGGCGTGTTTCAGCAATTGTCTGAATCGCGGATTTACGCGGATGACACGGATTTCGCGGATTTTTTATGCGTGGATGGGTCGTTATCTGAATCAGGATTTTAGGATTGGCAGGATTACAAATGTATCGGATTTTGTTAGCGTGTGCCGGATAGAGATCCTTTAGTTTTCACGGAGGCTTCACGGAGGTTTTTTCGACGTAGGTGTGACGTGGGTTCCCAAGGGTCAATATGCGGTCCCTCCGTGAAGAAACAGACGTGAAATTATAATTAACTTTTAGTATTAGTGTTTTTGGAACTAAATGCTTCTACTTTTTTATTTTTGGCTATTCGACCTAAGTGGGACAGGACTTACGCAGCCCCTTTTGCAGGCAGGGTTTGAAACCTCGCCAGCAGTGTGTAGAATATAGGTTTTCATGGAAAAATGCGTAAGTCCTATGGGATATAAACAATTCGGTTCAGGAATTCATCTTCACGCGATGCTCCTGCAATAAGGATAAGATCCTCAAGAACCACGCGCATGGGTGCATTGAGATCAATTGTGATAATACCGGGTATAGAACGCCCTTCTGCTAAGTGGTCGGCAAGATGCCGAGGCATACTTCTCCGATTGTTCGTCACCAAGGTGATAGACCCAAGTCTAAAGACTTGGACTTCTGCAATCGTTATGCAGAAGCATTTGTGGATTTCAGAATCGGATGGTTGGATTCAACGGAGCAGCCTACGATCTTGTCAAACAAAACAATAGGACTTACAACCCCTAAGCCAAAGGAAGCTATCCCTTCCTTAAGAATATTCAGCGCAGCGTTCTCGTCGCGGTCAAGGTGCGTATCGCAACTCGGACACCTCCAAGAACGATCTGCTAACGTGAGGTTTTGATTTTTATGTCCACAAACACAACAGGCTTTGGTCGTCGGAGACCACCGATTGATTTTCAGCACGGAGCGAATACGCTTATGAGACTGGTGCTTGAGTTTCCGCAGGAACTCACCAAACGCAAGATCCGAGACCTGTTTCCCCCACAAGCGTTTCATACCCGAAAGGTTCAGGTCTTCAAAGAACAGTATATCAAACTTACGACACAGTTCTATCGCCAGTTTCCAATGGTGATCTGTCCGTTGGTTCGCCGTTTTCTTGTGGATACGCGCAACGGTCTTGCGTTCGCGTTCTTGGTTGTTAGACCCTTTCACCTTACGGGAATACGCCTTTTGTGCTTCTGCTAACTTTTCAGCGTTCTGTTTGTAAAACATCGGAGACGTATACCTATGACCATCACTGCCAATCAGAAAGTCCGTAATACCCATATCAAACCCTTCAGCTTTACCCGTCTTGGGTTCGATCTTGATTTCGGTATAGTCTTCTGTCAGCGTAATATACATATCTCCGAGCGCATCCCTCGTTACATGAACTTCGATGATGTGTCCCTCGATTTTACGATGCAGGGCGAAGCGATACCAACGTCCATTCAGTCGGATTTTATAGGTCGGGTGATTTCTTTGGTTTTTCTGCTTATCCAGGACTTTTTCAATCTTGACCTGTTCACCCCGAAACGTCATCCCTTTGTGTTTCTTGCAAGACTTGAACTTTGGGTGACCTCTGCCAAGGGTTTTCATTTCTCTAAAGGATTGTGCCAAACGCTTTAGCACATTTTGCAACGCCCAAGAGTAAGGGATATTCCAATGCTGATACTTCTCAAGTTTCTTCAGTTTCGTCAAATGTTTCGACAGTTTCGCATACGAAAGCCCTTTCCCATAGCGGCGGTAATATCGCATACAGAGTGCCAAAAAATGATTTTTCACAACACCACAGATATTGCAATCGTCGTGCAAGTGACGCAACGTCTTATCCTTGAAAAGTTTATGTTTTGTGTTTCGCATGGTTTATCAAGTCTCAAGTCTTTAACCCCTATACAGTGGGTGGGACCGACACGTAACCTTGCGGTTATGCTGTATATGTCGGTCCAACTTGATATTCTCATTATACCACACTTTCGGACCAAACGTCAAGCAAAAAATGAACGCTTTGGTCCTTTCCAAGAGGGCGAGACTGTATCCCAAAGCTAAAGCATTGGGTTTTCGTCTCGGAAGTTTAGATAAAGTGATTCTGCTCACACCATTTCAGGATTTCAGGGTCGGGTGTACCTCTTACGGGTGCCCCAGTATCGCCGATCATCCAAACTGTTAACGATGACTCATGGTGGAGTAACTGTGCGCGGTAGGTTGGTGGAACGTGCTCGTCTAACAAATACGCGGTCATCTTTGCCCTTGTTGTTCTATGAAGGCGAGGGTGTTGTACTTGGAGCACTACCCCGCGCTTCTGTTCTGAGTTCCCGCAGTCGAGCAACAACAGGCGGCAGATTTTTCTCGTATTCCTCCCGTGCTGTTTGGCAGTACTGGAGATAGTCTGCTAAATATACCCCAACTTCTTCTCGATTTTGCAGGTAATACAGAATCGTCGCGTAGACCTGTTCCAATGTTAATGTCCGAAAACGTTCTGCAATTTGTTCAGGTGTTTGGGCACGGTGAATATATTCGTATAGCACACTCTCAATACCAATGCGTGTACCTTTTATTCTTATATCATCCTCTGCCAAAAAGTTGAAGTATTCTTCAATTTGCATTTCCATCACTCCGTTTAGGGATAGTTTCTGTTTGCCGCGCTGCATACTCTCATGAATTGGACAGCATCAGTGAGCACCGATAATTATCATAGCATACATTAAGCAAGAACGTCAAGTGAATTAGGGGGATAGGGGCATTTGTCACGATCATTTAGTTTTCCGCTAGAACACACTCAAAGTCCCCTGATAAGGGGGATTTAGGGGGTTTTTTCATGCAGAAAAGCTAAAACTAAATAGCCCTGGGATTACCGGAACAGACCTTGCCACCCGTTCACGTATGTGATATAATATCCTATTCAATAGTGTCATCATCCGTGAGAAAAGGAACACCTTACAAGGAGCAAAATCTATGAACACAAATCCTGCTGAAACGCCAGTTATCAGCGTCCCCGACGGTTCTATCCGTGATTATGTTGATGGAAAACCTCGCAAGGACACACCAGAAGAATATGTCCGCCAGACGATTGAGAAAAGATTAATCAATGAGCACAAATACAAACAGGAACGGATCAAAATAGAATAAGGTAATGGAATTGTATTTTTTAGCAGGAAGCATTGAGGGTGATTGATGAGAAGGTTATATATGCGCGGTAAAAATAGTAATTAAGAGGCACTGGGTAGGAGAGTATTCTATGAAACTATTTTCTAAAATATGGTATTGGCTTGTAATAATAGCGGTCCTAACACTTGCAGCAGGTATAACAACTCTGTTTCCACAAATAGATGATGTTGCTGTATCTGAGGAAACAAATTCGCCTGATAACACGAACGAGATTGATCTTACTACTAAAGCTGATCCTCAACAAGAGAATCCCGCCTCGCCCAGCACAATGGAAAATGTCCATCCTGCAACCAATGTTGAATTACAGCGTCTTTTCAATGATTTACGAAAGGAATATCTGGACACCCGAGAGGGGACAATCAATTGGTGGCTGCAGTTCATTACCATAGTTCTCGCCTTCTTCGGTATTGTTGTTGTAGTTTTAGGTTACTTTGGACTCCAAGAGTTTAAGAAACTTAAAGCTGAAGCGGAGAAAGATGCTGATGAAATAAAGAATCAGCTCTCTGAGGTACTGAAAAGCAGAGCGGAACTTGAGAGAGTCCGAGAGGAAGCGGAAACTAATGAAGCGAAGACAGAATCCGATGAAGCCATCCAGAGGACAAGGGAAACGTTCAGTGCTGAGGAATTCGCTACCCTCTCTGGTGACGAAGAATTCGAGAAAGTTCTGCAAGATTTTGAACAAATTCCCAATCTGTCTTTTATAGACAAGGCGACAGTTGAAGCGTACAAGTTGCAGAAAGATGGTAAAATTACAGAGGCAATCCAGAAGTGGCATTCTATTGCTAATATCGTTGATGAAACTGATAAACACCTCGCTGCCCGCGCGTGGAGTTCTGTGGGATATCTCCTTTCAAAACAGGAACAAGCAGAAGACGCAATTTCTGCTTATGACAAGGCAATAGAGATGAGAGCGGACTATGCCGAGGCTTACTACAGGCGAGGTACGCAAAGAATTAGTCTGAAACAATATTTACCCGCTATGAACGACTTTGATCAGGCAATTAAGTTGAATTTTAATGCAGCCACTGCATACGTAGGTCGAGGGCTTGCGAGATTAGAACTCAATAAACGTGATGATGCTTTTATTGACTTCGATAATGCCATTTCCATAGATCCAAATTATGCCAGTGCTTATGCTGTTCGGGGTGAGGCAAAAGTTTCCGAAAATGATATTGCAGGTGCAAAGTCGGATTTCCAGTCCGCATTGAACCTAGCAGAGAAACAGGGCAAAAACGAACTCAAAATTACCATAGAGGAAAGACTTCAAGAACTTAATGAAATGGAATAGAAATTTGCAGAGAATATGCGATATGATTCCGTAAACTTGAAAATATAATTTAAGTTGCAATTTTTTGCGAACAGATGTATAATTTAAATTATCTTTAATATATAAGGAGGGTAAACTGATGTCTCGTCTGAAAACTGACTACATATTCTCCAGCGGAGCAAGCGGAACTGATAGTGAAAAAGCTCGTAAGGCAATTGAAGCGGTTCGGGAAGCAGTTCGGGTCTCAAGTAGAAGTCATACATCTGAAGTAGAGAAAGCAAAGGCAGCATACCTCAAAGCCCTCCATGAGGCTGTGAAAAGATTCAGCCGTTCAAAACAACGCTAATCATTAGCAGGACGAGTAGTTCTGTCTATCTTTTTTATTTTAAGATGTAGCGTGATATTTTAACACAATACGCCAAGCGTATCCCGGCAATCTTAAAATCTTGTAAATCCTGATTCTGACAATCCTCCCTTCAAAGCGGTTTCCCGAAACACAACACATACCCGTCATGATCCTTGAGTTCAAACGCCCGGAGACCGTCATCCGTGTCCGCGAGGGGTTCGTGGAACACCAGTCCGCGGGACTCAAACTCAGCAAACAACACATCAGGATCGGAAACCCAGATAAAAGCGTCCCATCTTGCCCACTCGTGCCGGGTATGATTGGGGACGGGATGAATATCTTTAGCGATATGTTTGAGCAGAATTCGCACGTCATCACGACTCACGATTCCAAAAAACGGATCTTCCTCCGGGATGAGGAGATCTGTCTCAAAACCGAGTTTCTGATTGTAAAAATCGATGGATGCCGCAAGGTCGTCTACAATAAAAAACGGATAAATTCTTTCAAGTTTCGTATCTTTTGCCATCGTCTATCTCTCCTTTTTTCCGTAATATCCTAACAGATTCCCACCCAGTATTCAACGCAGAAGATTCTCATGGAAAAGTCTTCCCAGTTTGGAGTCGTGCGATTCATCGCACGTTTTGAAAGTACAAGGGGCAATCAATGGTTTCCCTACTACGAACCAATTAATCTGAAGTATGGAAAACTGAAGAGCCCTAAGGTCCCATAAAAGCACAGTTGACAAATCTACGCCCTCAGAGTATACTAACAACAACGACCACACTCTGAATTGAGGAAGGAACAGATTTCATGGCAACCCTCAGATGGGGAATACTCGGTTGTGGAGATGTCGCTGAATATAAGGGCGGCCCGCCCCTTTACAGCGTCGATGATTCGGAACTCATCGCCGTAATGCGACGGGACGGCGCCAAAGCGGAATCCTTTGCCGAGAGACACGGTGCAAAGCGATTCTATACCGATATAGACGACCTTCTATCCGATGACGAACTCAATGCAATCTACATTGCGACGCATCCATATCTCCACTGCGAACAGACCCTCCGTGTCGCAGCGGCAGGTAAGCATGTCCTCTGCGAGAAACCGATGGCGATGACGGTTGAAGAGTGCCAACGGATGGTGGATGCCTGCCACGCCGCAGGTGTCACCCTGATGCTCGCCTATTATCGCAATTTCTATCCGAATATCGTAAAAATGAAGGCACTGATGGATGAGGGTGCCATCGGGGACGTAGTGCTGGCACGAATCAATCACACCGGTTTTTATGATCCGACTCGGCACGACCTGCATAGCTGGCGAGTGGATCCCAAAATCAGCGGCGGCGGTGTGCTGATGGACCTCGGGAGCCACCGTATCTCGCTCCTTCAGTATCTGATGGGGAAAGTTGAATCCGTGCAAGGTTACGCCGAGACAGTGCATCTGGACATTGAGGTCGATGATGCCACGGCGTTTACGCTCCGTTTCAAGAGTGGGGCGCATGCCGTTGCGAACGTCAACTGGAACGTCGGTGTCTCGATTGACGATGTTGAGGTCTACGGCACGGAAGGGGCTTTAAGGTGTTCGCCGTTGAACAGTGGGAACCTGACGTTGGAAAAATCGGGTGAGCAGATTGAGATGGACCAGACACCGTTCCCTTACACACACACGGGTCTTGTAGAGGACTTCGTCAACCACCTCAAGACGGGTGAACCGATCCGGTGTACGGGTGAATCGGGATTGCAGACGAATGCAATCATCGCGCAGATAATGTAGAAGTGTTCTCAGGTTTGGGTGCGGTGCGGTGTTTTTGCTGGGGTGTTTCCCCAAGGAAACCGCACCTACCGTTAGCGGTTAATTAATCCGTTCAGATTCCAACGTTAACCAGTCCCAATACGCCCTCGGCATCTCCGCAGGCGAATCCAACCCGGCTTCCTCACGCCACCGTAACAACGGATGCCGCCGATCGGGTTGTGGAAGGTCAACGCTCGTGCCATACGCCGCTGATTCAAAGATACCCATCATCATCTCAATGATGTGTCGTCCCTCAGTGCCGCTGCACGTATGTGCTTTCCCTTCGTCCAAAGCATTGACATAATCCTCCACGAACCAATAATCCGCTTCCGACGCGCTACTTTCAGGATCGTAGTGCTCAGGATAGATAAGTTCCAACGCTTCCCACTGGTCGTGCGTACCGTCGGGAACATAGTGCGGTGTCGGTAGCCACCACGCCCCACCGAGTCCCCAGAAGAGCCGTCCTTCAGTGCCGTAAAGCTCCATCGTATATCCATTGGTATCCATTTTGTCAAAGCGGTGTTGAAGCAGGGTACCCGTGACATTGCCCTCATACTGCAACGTTGCCGTGATATATTCGCCTGCGATTGTCCCCATGCCACTCGGCGACGGCACAACATCTGTAGGCATGATCGGTTTTCCGCCCGTCGTCAGGTGTGCCGCAATACTCTGGCACCGTTTTCCGAAGTGGAGCATGTTGTTGAGCATGTGGGTACCGATGTTCATCAAGCCGTAACCGCCGTAGTAGCCTTTCCCACTGCCGTACATGTAGCGCAACTCCCCGATCTTCCCAGCATCAAAAGCCTGTGAGAGCGCCTGCATAGGCGCCCCGACTCTACCTTGGTGGTGGACGGCGACCTGTACGCCTTTTTCCTTCGCTTTAGCGATAACGGCATCCGCCTGCACGAGATCCACACACATCGGCTTTTCGACCTCAATATGGACGCCGTGTTCCAGCACACGCATGCACAGATCGTAGTGGAATTCCGTGCCGGTGGGAATCGCCACAATGTCGGGTTGGGTCTGCCGAATCATCTCATCTAAATCGGTGAACCGTGCGGTGACGTTGACCTCTTCACCGAGCGTGTCGAGACGTTCTTCGACCAGATCACAGAGTCCGACAATCTCTGTGCGTGGATGCGCATGATATGCCCGTGCTGCCGCCGTCCCGCGTCCTCTACATCCCAAAATTCCGATCCGATATATTTTCATAGCTCCCTCCTTTTCACATTTGATCGTCCTTGTATTCACCTGCCTACACTGTTGATGTTTCGCATTATATCATAATCCGTTTAACGGGTCAATGCCTTTGATTTCCCTTGACGCTGCTTCTTAAATCTGTTATCCTTTCAACAAAGCAACGGTTATTTTCAGATATATCCTTGCGTACTAATTCAAGGACTATTCTCGAACTCAGTCTTTCTCCACAAAGACCTTCCAAGTGCTTCGCGGCTTTGAACTATCACAGGTGGTTTGCAGTGAGTAACTTGACAAAATTCGTATCCATCTTAATTCTCTGTCTCATTATCACTCCCATCGAACCTTCTGTTGCCTCCGAGCACATAGAAACCTATACGGTTGCCGACGGTCTTGTGGGTCCGATAGTCCCAGTTATCTTTCAGGACAGTCGAGGAACGCTTTGGTTCGGTTCTGATAGGGGCGGTGTCAGCCGTTTTGATGGTAACACTTTTGTGCCTTACAAGGCTGTCCCAATCGCTTCGGTGGAGACGACAGTAGCGGGGGTCCAATCCGGGGCACTGCTCGGATGGACGCGACACATTGCTGAAGATAAATGGGGACACATCTGGTTCCTTACCCGAGATGATTCAGAAACAATCGGTCAGGTCAGCCGTTTTGATGGCACTTCGATCCAACGGATCGGAACCGGAAGGTGCTTCATTGTTGACAAGGCGGGCGACGTGTGGGTGAGTGAAAATCAGCGACTCACAAAATACGTTACCTCAGGGGTCCAAAAACCGCCAGAGGCGTATCAGCACGAGATTGGAAGCGAAGATCCACGCCAATCAACAGAAACATTGACAATAAACGTTATCTTTGAAAGCGAAGACGGAACCCTCTGGCTTGCCGGTAGTGAAGGCACACAGGAAACAAGGACCGTAATTCTGAGTTTTCGTGAGACGCATCGACCAGACGAAAAACCCGGCGGTCGCGACGTCCCAAATGATAAAACACGGCACCCGCAACCCAATATTGGATTCACGCGTTACAGTCCGCCTCCTATAGCGATTCCCATTGAGGCGGTAACGGAGGACACCGCCGGGAATCTTTGGTTCGGCGGCTATAATCTGCTCCTGAAGTTCGATGGACACACCTTTCAGCAGATCCTGCCTTTACGTTCAGCACAAAGTGGGGCTTGGCGGTATAGACCGCCGAGGCACGCCGCATTCCAAAAGGACACAAAAGGACGCCTCTGGTTTAGCGATGGTCGCATCACAAGATGGTGGGACGGTTCACAACTGCAGATGCCCAGAAACATGCCAAGGATCCTTGAAATTGAGGACGCCTGGGGACATTTATGGTTTACGAACGAGAACGGCGAAGTCGAAAAATACGACGCGACGCTTCAGCCAATTCCGTATAGTATCGACCATGGGCTTGATATTGACCGAATTCGGACGATTTTTGAGGCAATGAACGGTGAGTTGTGGTTCGGACATGACAACGGTGTAACAGTCTTTAACCCGAACCCCGCCATCCAAAATCACGGCACTGGCATCAGTCGTAACCTTAGACGGAAGTCACCTTCCACATTTTGGACAGATATCGTCAAAATATTTGAAGTTGGCAAATACATCTGGTTCATCAATAAACCGATATATGGTGAAAACGCGACGCGATATACCTTCTTCCGCTACGGAAACGACGCCTTCGATCAAGTTTCTATCTTTATCAAACCCCAAACGGGACGCCCCAGGAGACCTTCCGATAGGAATCCGAATCTATTTGTCACCGAAGGGGCACACCGATGGTTGGCTTTTGGCGGACACCTCTTCAAGGCGGACGCAGCAGGATTGTTATGGTTTACAAACCGATTCCAGAGAATCCCTTTTCAAACCTCCTTGGAAATTGATCATGCCGACTCCCCTATAAATGCCTTGCACACTGATGCCGACAAGTTATGGGTACTTTATGAGAATGGAAGAGTGCAGTCCTATCCAAAAAAGATTGGACCCGCAACGTCTCTAAATATTGAGCCAGAGACCCTTCCTTATCTGATTAAAGTAACAAAGATGTTCGAGATGCCCTCGGGCGCCAAATGGTTTTTTAACGCTGTGACAGGAAAGTTAATCCGGTGGAATGTCTCTGACCCGACGACACCGATTGTGCTGAAGGGGCAGTCCCGTGCCACCCCGATCGCCGCGTGGCAGGACCCAACAGCAAATCAAGCGGAAATTACGTTCCTCTTTCCGGACGCTCTCAAGAAATATCGGGACCAAGCGTTAATCACAACTGAAGACATTGAACTTGCTCCAGAAAACGTGTCCTTAATGACACAAGAAGGCGTCCTCTGGCTCGCGACCTCTCATGGCGCCGTTCGTTACGATGGAAACGAACTCACAGCGTATACAACCAAAAATACATCTCAGAATTCCAGAAAAGAGAGATTTCTCGTCGACAATGTGCGTGATGTCATTGAGGACAGTACCGGAAATATATGGTTCGCAACAAAGGGCGGCGGCATCGTCCGATACGATGGCAAAACCTTTGACTCGCTCACCACAAAAGACGGTCTGGCGCATAACAATATCTCGAAAATTTATGAATCCGCTGACAAAGATATTTGGTTTGCCACCCAAGGCGGCGTTACACAATACACCCCAACGCGCGGCGGACTCCCTTTCTATCGACTCACCGCCCTACAGGCTGATAAAACCTATACTGTCCTCTCATCGCGTATTAACTTACCCGTACGTGGCAACAAGCATATCCGCTTCTACGTGCGAGGCACCAGTCCGCTCCGACAACAGCTCTCCTATGAATTTAAAATTATCGGGGTGGATGGTCCCGGTTGGACTAAACTGTCAGCGGCGGAGTTCTCACTTTTGCCCACAGGTTCCGGGGACTCCTCTGACGAATGGTTTCCTGCATCGGAATTGGAAACGCAACAAGCCACGCATCATCACGGTGTCCAACACGGATTTCAAAACCGCGATGGGATTCTCTGTATACGATATACGGGTCTTAAAGCCGGCACCTATAGCTTCATCGTCAAGGCGTTCCGTAAAGACTGGCCCTACACGCATCCACCCGCCGTGGTCGACTTTAGCATCCCATCCCCCTTCTGGGTGCAGTGGCGAACCTATCTCCCTACACTCATCTTCACGATCATTGTCCTTGCGCTCATTGCCCGCTTGGTTATCAGCCGAAGGCACACCGCGCAGCTGCGCAACGAAATGTTGCAAAGGGAGGCGGCGGAGATACAACGCATCCGCGCGGAACTCGACGAGGCACAAAACATTCAGATCGGGCTACTCCCCACGGAATCCCCCGATATAAAAGGGTTTGATATTGCCGGGATGTCAGTCCCAGCAACGCAGGTGGGCGGCGATTTTTACGATTACCTGACGGTTGAAAATGGGCATACCGCTATTGCAGTCGCAGATGCCGCAGGCAAAGGATTACGCGGGGCTATGAATGCCGTGCTCACGAACGGAATGCTACACGAAGTTGCCAGATTCAGATCCGACGCAGACGCGATCCTCACCGACCTCAATATAGGATTAGCACCCCGGATGTACGGTCCCAGTTTCATCGCGCTGAACTTGGCAATTCTCAATGCATCCAATAAACGTATTGACTACGCCAACGGCGGTCAACCCTACCCGATTCTCAAAAGAAGCACAGAAATTATTGAAATTGAGAATAGTGATCTGCCCCTCGGTGGTATGAAAAGCGTTCAATATGAATCTACCGCTTTCGATTTAACGGAAGGTGATATGCTGATCTTCCATTCCGACGGTCTCATTGAAGCCCTCAACCCCAACGAAGAAATGTACGGTGCTGAACGTTTAATAGCAGTGGTGTCCCAAATACCAAACGAATACACCGCTGAGGAAGCGATCCAACACATCGTGGAAGACGTGAATAAATTTGTTGAGGCGGCAGAACAGTATGATGATTTAACGCTTGTTGTCATCAAACGTATCGCTGCCTCCTCGTAGCCAAGCCGTAAAAATTTAAGGGCTTTTACGGTGTTCGTTTAAGACTTGCCCAAGTGCCGACTCGCTTGCGTTTGACCGCACTCGGGGCCGCCGGAGCCGGTTGCTCGTAGAACCCGGGAGACCCCATGTCTTCCCGATGTCCATAGTAATAAACCTCCGGGGGCGACTCGCTTGGGACCACCTGATAAGAGACACGCGCCTTGTTCTGATGGAGCGGTGCCACCGGATCCCCGAACGCACTAAAAGCCTCCCTACCGAGACGGTGAATCTCTGCGCCATCGGCATCCGTCAATACCCACCCGCGTTTGAGGACGTTGTCTATGTTCAAGTTGTAGACCTGTGTTGCTTCTATCCCGGAAAATCGCCAAGCTGGGAGGTGTCGGGTGGATAGAATCGCGACACCGTCCCCTGGGATGCTGAACCCGTCCTGTGTTCCAGCGAGCGTCAGCGTATGGACTTTATGGGGGGCGGTGGCAGACCGTCGGGTGGCGTATTGGAACGTGTAGCCTTTGAGGTTGACGGTTTCCTCGGTGTTGGGGTTATACACCTCAATCCACTGTGGTAATCCACTACTCCCAGCAGACCAATCTCTGACCATATACTCTGTTATGCGTATGGGTAATAAAGGTTGACGCTCGGGTTGTGTTTCTGGTGTACCCTCAAGAACTGTTCCGTATTTTTGTTGGGCTCTGAGGAAATCTTGTTCTGTGCTTGTGTCAACAGGGGTGCCGCTATCACCTGCTTCGGATGTCCCTTCAGGGGTGCCACTCTCCTCTACTGCCGGGGGTGCCCCGCCTCCGCCCCCTACTGTTGGAATCGGCGTTTCCGTTGGATTTTGCATTGGAGTCGTTCGCGTGCCGACGTTAGAGTGGTCGTCATCCACGGTGTGCGGATCACTGTGCGTGTCCAATGGACTCGTGTGAGAGTGTGTCCCTGTATGCGTGTGCGACACGTAGTTGCCATGTTTGTGGGCAGGAAAGGTATGCTGATGCTCAGTTTCGGTTAAAATGCCACCGTCGAATGTCTCCCGCATACGCAGGACCCCACTTGTTCTCAGTTCATCTGCAGTATACTCCACTTTGTACACATGAACGTGGACACCATCTTCATTCTCATTTTTTTCTATGGTAACCCCAGGATCGCTCAACCTTTTGGGGGTCTCTTTCCCACTCTCTGGATGACGCAGTGTAACTATGAGCATGTCGGCGGGGGGATCGTGTGCAAACACGGATGCAACACTGACGAACACACAGAGAATTGATAAAATGCTGAATCTAAACATTGTAAGTTTCTGCTCCTTTAGGTTTGGTGAACCTATGGATAGATGTACCTGAATTTGCGGATGCTGCTAAGTTCTACATCTATTAGGACTTACACACGATGTTCTTTTGTAGCATAACCTGTTAGGTTGTGCATCTCAAGGCACAAACAGAATCTCTACAGAAAAGGTCACATTTTTCTTAGAGGCGACCCGGCACTTACGCGACAAGACCGAGGTCTATTTTCGGCGGGACAGGTACTCAGACAGCGCATAGTCGAACGGCGTGGCGGTATCCATCTGAACGTAATCGATCTGGCTCGCGCCACATCCGCGACGGTAACTCTGAATGAACTGATTCAATTTTTCAAGATAATCCGCTTTCAGCGTATCCGCCTGCGTTGAAAGCGTCTGCCCGGTTTCCATATCCCGAAAGACGACAGAACCGGTATACGGGAAGGTAAGTTCGGCAGGATCGAGTAGATGGAAAACGATGACCTCATGCTTCTGATGACGAAGGTGTTTCAGGGCAGAGATGACCTGCGAGGGTTCGTCAAGTAGATCGGAAATGACGATCACCAAACCCCGTCTCACAATCCGTTTGGCGAGTTCGTGGAACAGACCGCTCAACTCGGTCTCTTGACCGGGCGTAGCACTTTCCAAAGCGGACATAATCGCTCGTAGATGCGTGGCGGCACCCCTCGGCGGAATGTATTGCGTAATCTCCGTGTCAAAGAGCGCTAAACCGACAGAGTCGCGCTGTTTCAGCATCAGATAGGTAAGCGTCGCGGCGAGATAACAGCCGTATTCAAACTTCGTCAATCCCTCCGCTGCGTGTTTATAGTTCATCGACGCACTCGTATCAAGCAGGATATAGGCGCGGAGGTTCGTCTCCTCTTCAAACTTTTTGACGTAATACCGATCCGATTTCCCGTAGACTTTCCAGTCGATATAACGGATCTCATCGCCGGGCATATACTGCCGGTGTTCGGCGAACTCTACGCTGAACCCTTGATAGGGACTTTTGTGCAACCCGGTGACGAACCCCTCAACGACAAGCCTCGCCACGAGTTCCATACCGCCAATTCGAGAGAGTGCAACTGGGTCTAAGTATTTATGAGATGTCTGCATATTTCTTTTACTGGATCACTTAAAAACGGCGATCGAACGGTCCTCATGGACAATATCGTCTATAAAATACAAGCGTTCTTCATCATCCATAGCGTCCCAATCTAACCCACGCTCGGTGCATAATTGCCGGACCTTTGATTCGGCATACTTCATTCGCTTCTCGCGTTCTGCTGGTGTTTCCTTTGTAAGTGCGCGAACAACCAAGAATTTTTCTTCGGGTGGCATTTGCTGAACTAAATCAATGATCTGTTCAGTAGTTAATTCAATAGTCAAATTCATGAGATTCACCTAAGTTTACGGATTGGAGGTTTCCCAAACTTTTAAGTTTGGGAGGAAAATCCGCCCTCTTGGAAAGGACCAAAATGTTTATTTTCCCTTGACACTTGGTTCGAAATTGTGGTATAATATTAGTATCGTGTTGGCAGACATGTTTAGCATTACCGCTTGGTAATGTGTCTGCCTCCCACTAAGCAGGGGATAAATACACGATACACGATATACCATGAAATTAACCTTTGAATATCCTGTGTATCCAACACAGACCCAGGAAGAAACTTTATTAGGATGGACCTGACCATCTCTGTGAACTTCAGAACTCTGCGCGCAACAATCGCAAACATGCGCATGAGACAGAAGGTCGTTTTGTTTCGCGATATGACCAGGAACAACTCTTGAAGGGTGCCCGTGAGAAATATGACGATTTTCGCCAAGTCCCTCAAGATTTCCAAGTGTCTATCCTCAAACGTGTTGACAGGGCCTTTGATGCCTTCCGTAAGCGGTGTAAAGAAGGAGCAGAGAAAAAAGGGTATCCTCGCTACAAAATGCGTGTGCGTTCTCTGACGTGGTGCTTGCGAAAGCATAAACGCAAAACAGGTGAACGTGTCCGCCAAAATCCGATACGAGAAACCACATGGAAACACGACCGTTTGAAAGTGCCGAAACTCGATGAAATCAAGATATACATGCACCGTCCGCTTCAAGGCGATCCGAAAGAAGTGACACTCGTGAAAAAAGCAAGTGGCTGGTATGCACATATCACTTGTGAACTACCTGACACTCCAAAGGTTGAACCAACAGATGCGATTGCGGTTGATGTTGGCACGACACACTATCTGACGACTTCCGAAGGTGAAAAGGAAGAGAATCCGCGTTGGTATCGCCAAGCAGAAGGTTTGCTCCGAAAACACGCGAAAGACCTATCGCGTAAAAAGTTAGGTAGCAACCGAAGAAAGAAACAACAACACAAACTCGCTTTACACCATGAACGAACCGCGAACAAACGCAAAGACTTTATCGGTAAACTCGTCTACAAACTCTATCATCATCTAAAAAACAACGTCCTTATCGCTGAAGACCTCAGCGTATCTAACATGGTTCAGAATAAACACCTCAGCAAGAGCATCAGCGATGCATCTTGGGCAAAGTTCTTTCAGTGGGCTGGAAACATAGTTCCGAAAGAGACGGTTTCCACTTCCACCAAGTCGATCCTAAGAACACTTCGCAAATCTGCTCTGCCTGCGGTAAGAAGTCGCCCAAGAAACTCTCTTTAGCGATACGCACCTTTGATTGTAGTTTTTGTGGCACGGTTTTAGACCGAGACCACAACGCTGCGATAAACATACTTTTACGGGCGGCTTGCGCCCTTCGTGGAGAGCGTTGGGTTACCGACCTCTATGAAGCGAGAAACACCAACGAAGCACGAGACACGGGCTTTGAGACTGCTGAACAACTGCTGTTGTTTAACGACCTCTTAACAAGCCCAAGTCTTTAGGCTTGGGTACATTGACCTCCTAAATCCTGAAATTCAATTATAACAAAAATTGGCCTGAATATCAACTGAGATTCGTAAATTCATCAGGGGTATTCAGTTTTCGGTTTTTTCGTAATATTTTTCACATCTGTTAATATTATAAAATAAACAGATACAGCGTGACTTTTCCCGCTGTATCTGCTATACTTCACCGTAAAAAACCATCACATTTTTTGAGGTGAATCATGACAAGAAGTTCCTCTTGCCACTTACTTGACATATTAGCAGAAGTTCCGGATCCACGCCATAAAAAAGGGAAACGCTACAACTTGGGGTCTATCCTTGCGCTGCTCGTCATCGGTGTAATGTCGAATCATAAAGGGTATACGTCTATAGCGACTTGGGCACGGCATCAAGGGGCCCTGGCAAAAGCGTTAGGTTTCAAATCAGAGAAGACCCCGTGTGCTGGAACGCTTCATAATCTTTTGAAGCGTCTTGACGTCGTGAGTCTCGAAGCCTTACTCACGAAATGGGTGTTTTCAAAACTTGAAAGTCTTCAAGTTTTGAAAACACAGGATTTACAAGGGGTGGCGATAGATGGCAAAGAGTTATGTGGCTCCAAAGACCCAGAAACCCGATACCGCACACATTTACTCTCCGCTGTCTCTCATGAGTTAGGGATTACCCTTACACAGCGGGCTGTCAGTGGAAAAACAAATGAGATCCCCATCTCAACGCAACTTCTGAAAACCTTTGATGTCACCGGGAAAGTCATAACAACAGATGCACTTTTGACCCAAAGAACCTTTTGTAAAGAGGTTCTCAAATATCACGCAAACTATGCAATGCCCGTCAAAGAGAATCACAAACAGATGTATCACGACATTCGCGAACTCTTTGAACCGCTTTCGGAGACAGACACACCACACGTCCAAGCACGACGGTTTCAGAACCTACACACCGAGGCAGACGCACACCTTGATACCCACACAGACGTTGAAACATCACACGGGTTTATCACCACACGCACGCTAACAGCAAGCACACTCTTGACGGATTATATCAACTGGCCAGGACTCGCACAAGTGTATCAATACCAATCCAAGCGGGAGAATACCAAAACAGGCAAGACTACCTACCAGACGCAGTATGGCATCACGAGTCTTACACCACAAGACGCATCCGCAGAAACTTTGCTCAAACTCCGACGCCAACACTGGACGATAGAAAACAAAGTCCATTGGGTGCGAGATGTCGTCCTCGGGGAGGACGCTTCACAAGCAAGAACAGGGAGACTCCCACAAGTCATGGCTGCCCTACGCAACACTGCCCTGGCTCTCTTACGCTTTGACGGACACACAAAAATTGCGGAAACACTGCGATTTTTCGCTGCAAAACCTAAACTCGCAGTTAAACTCATACAGTGACAAAACTTAAAACTAAATACCCCTGGTAAATTCATAAAGGTGCTACTTGACAGGTGAAACATCTAAATGGTATAATTGTATACACAATAATTATACGGATGAAGGAGATAGCAAAAGATGGAAACCAGAGTTACAAGGTTAAAATTAGTATGTGTCAGCTCAATGGCGATTAGCCTAATGTTTGTAGGTATCAGTTTCGCTGACGTTGACTTTGCAGATTGCGTCGGCATGTGGCTCTTCGATGAAGGGACTGGTAAGAAAGCCGAAGATTCCTCTGGAACGGGCAATGACGGCTCGATCGAGGGGGGTGCGAAATGGGTTGATGGCAAATTTGGCAAGGGTTTAAGCCTTAATGGCTCGGATGCTTACGTGGAAATTGAGCACGATGACTCTTTAAATGTGGGGGGCGCGCACACGATTGCGCTTTGGGTTAAATTAGATAAGCCTCCCGGTGCTGGCATGGGTGTGGTGACCAAAGACGATTGGGCTCCTGGATTCTGGTGGGATGCCGGTAGAATCCGACATCATACACATGACCCAGGCGGCACGCTTCACTTTATAGATGCACCCTGGAAGCCAGATACAGACTGGCATCACGTTGCCGTTACCTGGGATGGGGACGGGTTCGGCGTATATATAGACGCCGATCAGATTGGTGATGGTGTAACGACACCAAACTTAGGAAGGAACCCTTTGACGGATAAGCCCCTTTTAATAGGTATCTACCTTGCTACTGGACAACACGGTCAGTGGGGTCAGTTTCTCGGTGCAATCATTGACGATGTTGCCGTCTTCAATGTGGCATTGGACGGTGATGACCTTGAAACCCTTATGAATGAGGGATTAGCAACAGCGGCTGATATTGAACCTGCGGGGAAGCTCACAACGACTTGGGCTGACATCAAAGCCGATTAACCGACTTCCACACCGAAAGAGTGCGTTGGTTGACAATTTGCCGATGCTTGTGGCAAAAGCAGATGTGCTGTAATCCGAGCCACAACTGCATCGGCTTGTTGCAAAGAAGATTGTAATTATGGTAGAGACTACTAAGGAATAGATTTAATGGGACATCCAGTCGTCCATTTTGAAATATCGGGCAGGGACGGTGAATCCCTAAGCGAGTTTTACAGTTCCCTGTTTGGTTGGAATATTAACTATAACACACACGGCGTTTACAGCGTCGATCCAGCGTCAGAGAATGGGGTAGATGGACACATATTCTCAACGACCGACGATATGTGCTCTGATAACGGTGTCACCATTTATATTCAGGTAGACGATCTTCAGGCATCGCTTGAGAAGGTGGAAAGTAGTGGGGGGCAGATACTTGTGCCGCCGCGTCCGATTCCAAGCGGCATGGGTTCCTTCGCGCTGTTCCTCGATCCAAGCGGAAACTGCATTGGTCTGTATCAACCTAAGGTGTGATTGTCTGTCATTTGGGTATAAAATCGCAGTGTTATAGTAGAGTCAATAATTACTTGGGCACCCCGATTGTAGCGCAAACTGTTAGTTTGCGTGCCTCCCCTGCACAAACTGGACAGTTTGTGCTACGAATGTTCACTTATTTTTCGGTTTTACTATAATGCATGGACTCGCAAAAAAATGGGGTGGTGAACTGAGTTTCACCCCCCTGTTTCTTTAAACCATACAGGCAATTTTATGTAAGTACAGGCTTCAGCCAACGCTTTGTCGTTTCGATGTCCATACCGGTGCGTTCTGCATAATCCGAAACCTGATCCTCTCCAATCCTACTGATGCTGAAATACCGAGACTCAGGATGCGAATAATACCAGCCACTCACAGACGCTGCCGGAAACATCGCCAGACTTTCGGTGAGAGAAATACCCGTATTTTCTGGGACATTCAGCAGGTCAAACAGCACCCGCTTCTGATTGTGATCTGGACATGCAGGGTATCCAGGTGCCGGACGAATCCCGCGATATCTCTCAGCAATTAAATCCGTATTATCCAACGCCTCATCTGGTGCGTACCCCCAAAGCGTCAGACGCACGTACTGGTGCATCTGCTCTGCGAACGCCTCCGCCAAGCGGTCTGCGAGCGCCTTCGCCATGATGCTGTTATAATCGTCGTGTTCCCGCTCAAATTCAGCACAGAATTCGGAGACACCGATACCCGTTGTCACCGCAAATGCCCCTATATAATCCTGAACGCCAGTCCCTTTCGGTGCGATGAAATCACCAAGACTGAGGTTCGGTCTCATAAACGGCTGTTCCGTCTGTTGACGGAGATGATGCAACGTCCCGAGCGTTTCTGTGCGTGCCGTATCTGCGTAAATCTCGGTATCCTCACCGACCCCGTTTGCAGGAAACAAGCCGACGACGGCACGTGCCTTAAACCGTTTTTCTCTCAGGATGATATGCAGCAGGTTTTCAGCATCTTTAAGAAGTTTACGCGCCTCCTCACCGACTTCCGGGTTGTCTAATATATTGGGATATTTACCGCGGAGCCCCCACGTCGTAAAGAACGGACTCCAGTCGATAGAGTCAGCCAGTTTCGCTAACGGATAGTCGTCAAAGACTTGCGTACCTATCAGGCGCGGCGTAGGCGGTCGATAATTTTGCCAGTCCAGCGCGGATCTGCGTTCCTGCGCTACATTGAACGGAAGTAAGTTCGCCTGTTTCCGGTTTTTCGCCCGCCGTTCTCGAATATCTGCGTATTCCTCACGCGTCTGATCGGTAAATGTCCGCTGTTTCTCAGGGCTCATCAAGTCGCTGACGACCCCAACGCTTCGGGAAGCGTCTTTGACATGAACTGTTAAGCCGGTATAGACAGGTTCAATCTGAACAGCGGTATGTATCTTTGAGGTCGTTGCCCCCCCAATGAGGAGTGGAATGCGGAAGCCTTCACGTTCCATCTCTTCAGCGACGTTTACCATTTCATCTAATGACGGCGTGATGAGTCCACTCAATCCGATAATATCAGCGTTTTCTCGGCGTGCCGTCTCCAGAATATCTTCCGCGGGGACCATCACCCCGAGGTCAACAATGTCATAGTTATTACATCCGAGCACAACGCCGACGATATTTTTCCCGATATCGTGAACGTCGCCTTTCACAGTCGCCATTACAATTTTGCCTCTCGATTGGATGCCCCCTTCCGCCTGTTCCTGCTCAATATACGGGATGAGGTGTGCCACTGCCTTTTTCATCACACGCGCGCTTTTTACCACTTGCGGTAGGAACATTTTGCCGTCCCCAAAGAGTTCACCGACGCGGTTCATACCGTCCATCAAGGGACCCTCAATCACCTGTATCGGACGCTCATAGTTCTGCCGTGCTTCCTCTGTGTCGGTTTCCACGTATGCAAGGATGCCTTCGACGAGGGCGTGTCGGAGACGCGCTTCAACCGGCGATTTTCGCCACTGTCGACTGACCCGCTTCTTTTTCCCTTTCCCGTGGAGCGTGTTCGCCAGATTCACAAGTCTATCCGTCGCGTCCTCTCGGCGGTTGAACAGGACATCCTCTACGGCTTCTAAGAGCGGCTTGGGGAGATCGTCATAGACGGCGAGCTGCCCAGCGTTGACGATTCCCATATCCATGCCAGCGTTGATTGCATAATAGAGGAACGCCGCATGCATCGCCTCTCTGACGGGATCGTTACCCCGGAACGCAAATGAAATATTACTGACCCCCCCACTGACGAGGGCGTGTGGACACGTAGCTTTGATTTCTCTGCAGGCTTCAATAAACGCCCGCGCATATTCGTTGTGTTCTTCAATACCCGTCGCAACAGCGAAAATATTCGGGTCGAAGATGATGTCCTCCGGGGGAAAACCGACCTCTTCGGTCAGGAGTCGATAGGCTCTCCGACAGATTGCGACCTTCCGTTCGTATGTATCCGCTTGACCTTCTTCGTCAAACGCCATCACAATCACCGCCGCACCGTATTGACGCACCGTGCGCGCTTTTTCTAAGAAATCTTCCTCGCCCTCTTTCAAACTGATCGAATTGACGATCCCTTTCCCCTGAATACATGCCAACCCTGCTTCTATCACCTCCCACCGACTGGAATCCAGCATAATCGGCACACGACTGATATCCGGTTCTGCCGCAATGAGGTTCAGGAACTTCACCATTGCCGCTTCGGCATCTAACATACCTGCGTCCATGTTGATGTCAATAAGTTGCGCCCCGTTTTCTACTTGATCGCGCGCAACTTCCAAGGCAGCCTCATAGTCCTCTTTTTTTATCAGCGTTTCAAATCGTCGGGAGCCCGTTACGTTTGTCCGCTCACCTACGTTAACAAAGAGAGAGTCCGCGGTGATATTGAAAGCCTCCAAGCCGCTGAGTCGGCAGGCGCGTTCTTGTGGCATCGGGTCTCGCGGCGGGTATTCAGCAGCGATCTTCGTAATCGTTTCAATATGTTCAGGGTGAGACCCACAGCAACCACCGACGATATTGACAAACCCGTTTTCTGCGAATTCGCGAACCCATTTCCCCATCTCTTCTGGGGACTGTGTGTAGCATCCGAGTTCATCGGGGAGCCCTGCGTTCGGATAACAGATAGTCGGGATGTCGGCTATTTTTGCTATCTCTGCGAGGTACGGACGAATTTGTTGAGAACCGAAGCCGCAGTTCAACCCGACAGCGAGCAGATTCGCATGCCGGACGGAGTTCCAGAAGGCTTCGACGGTTTGCCCGGAGAGGTTTCTGCCGCCACCGCCGCTCCTGTCAGAGGAGACAATGAGAGGGATCTCAACGCCTCGCGTTTCAGCAAGGGAGTGTATGGCAAAAAGCGCGGCTTTGCAGTTAAGCGTATCCATGACGGTCTCAAGGAGGAGGAAGTCTGCACCGCCATCAATCAAGCCTTCCGCTTGCGTCGTGTAAGCAGAGATGAGTTGTGAGAAAGTGATATTCCGATAGCCGGGATCGTTCACATTCGGCGAAATCGAGCAACTGCGGTTGGTAGGTCCCATACTCCCGGCGACAAAGCGCGGTTTGTCGGGTGACGTCCACTTATCTGCTACTTCGCGTGCGATGCATGCAGCCGCATAGTTTACCTGATAGGCGACATCCTGGAGTTGGTAGTCTGCCATCGACACGGACGTGCTGGTAAAGGTATTCGTTTCAATGATATCGGCGCCGGCACTGCAGTAGTTTGCGTGTATTTCTTTTACAATATGGGGTTGTGTTATGGAGAGCAGATCGTTGTAGCCTTTGAGTTCACACGGATGATCGGCGAACTGTTCACCTCGGAAATCCGCCTCTGTGAGCCGATAGGTCTGCAACAGGGATCCTATCGCACCATCGAGGACCAGAATCCGTTTCTCCAGTTCATTTTTAAGATTTGCTATTTTTTCGGTGTTTGCCATAGATATATTATGCCCTCTTTATGAGAAACTTTCACGTCTGGATTGCGTATCAATACGTCGTGTGTTATAATATACCATACAGGGAACCACCTTGTCCATTTAAAGTCTATGAAACCACCTATGCAAACGCAAAACAGAGAACGTGAACGTTCCGCACACGCCCATAAATACGCCATCCATTTTGACATCCTTCCAGAGATTTCCTATCTCAATGAAGACCTACCCGTCTTAATAGCGGACCTCCTGCCGATTTTTCACGATTTCCCAGAAGAGGTCTGGATCTCTGAAAAATGGGTAGATGAAGGACTCGACTTCTGTCGGGTTGTTTTCTGGGTGTGTTCTGAATCCCCCGACGCCATTAAAGCTTTCGGCAACTGGTTTCAGGCGATATTCCGAGAACCCCCCATCGCCGAAGTTTTAGAGCGTCTCGTCACGCATGCCTTAGACGATCCCAATGATATAGAGGTTATCCTGACGGATTGGACGCGTTTGGCGAATTGATCGGAATTGCCTGATTCCAAACTGTGCGAATCGCAGATAAGGTGAAGGATTACGCACCTTCCACGGAAAATTAAAATTTTTGTTGACAGAATTTGTTTTTTCGCTGAAAATACCGTATACTTTCAATAGTCAGGTTTGGGCTTTTATAATTTTTAGTTTGAATTAAATGGAAATTGACGTATTGTAACTATAATTTAAGTTGCCATCTGCGTAGCAGCATCTTTTAGAGTGTGCATATTAGGACGCAGATAAACAGTCTTCACCACCCTAAAATCTTGTCCGTAGCAACTTGAGTTATAATACGACCCCTTGCGTAGCAAAACACGGAAAAATGCCGTATGCGCAAGTTTCCGAACCCTTAAATCGGCTGCAGGTGATACGCATGCAGAACAGACGGATCAATTTTAACACCACCAAACCGATTTTCCCCGCGCCTCAAATGGACGACGTGCGTGGTAACACCGTCCCCTTCTGTGCCCCGCGTTCATCGATAATTTGCCGTGTTAACGTAGAGTTAATAACGGTTACAAGCCCCCCCCCACTTCACATCCGTTAGGCAATATTTTTCACAATATGGTATCGGCAATGATTGCCGTGCTGGATTCTTCGCGCCCGTGCGTCCTTTGTCTTGCACAGAGTGTCTCGTCGCGGGCTTTTTTTGTTGCCTTTCCCTTGCTAACTTGTAGAGACTGTTTCCACGTGCTCCGCGCAGCTTCATAAAGGAGATAAAAATGTCATTGATACAAACAAAATACGGCGAGATCAGAGACCGTATGAAACCCGGAGATGTCGTTGCTTTTTCAGGGAAAAAAGCCCATTCAGAGATAATAAAGTGGGCTACGAGAAGTAATGTGTCACATGTTGGTATTGTTCTTCAATCCAGGTTAATAGTAGATGGGGAACCTAAAGGTCGCGTTTTCAATCAGGTCATGGAGGCAACCGATTCAGGAGTAAAACTTGTAAACCTGAGCGGTAAACAACAGGTTTATGAGGGAGAGATAAGGAGAAATCCAAAGAACAAAACACGCAGTTTCATCTTAACACTGCTACGGACGTGGGGGGATGCTTGTCGGTATTCTGGCAAGTGCGATAGCCGCTTTAAGCAGAGTCGCAAGCCAATAGCAATTTTTGAAGTGCCACCGTTAATCGAGACCAAAAATCAACAAAGTTAAGACGCGTGTTTTGCATAAGTCCTATAGGAGGATTTTCTATGAAAACCCATATCAATCTTTTCACGCTTGTATCCATCTGCCTCCTGACACTTCTCCTCAGCGGTATGGGTGGGTGTAACACAGAAGAGGAAGCACCGATTGTGTTCGTCCAAGCGATCCCTGCCGATGGCAGCGCGATCCAGCCAAATGGGACGATTGTCGTGACGTTCGATGGTCCCCCGACAGGACTCAACGTGACGGGTGGTAAGTTTTCGCTATCGGGGACGACTGCGACGGTAGTCGGTCCGTTTACACCCGGCACGCTAACCCTCGTGCTAACGTGGACAGGGGGTGCGATGGCATTGACGTATACCGTCTCTGATGCGCCAGCAACTGTTGATAGTTCTGACCTTCCACCTGCCCCCGAAGGGATGGTGCTGGTCCCCGCAGGCGAATTCCAGATGGGCAGCGAGGATGCCGAAGCGGATAATGATGAACAACCCGTCCACACGGTTCACGTAGATGCGTTCTATATGGACGCGTATGAAGTGACAAATCTGGATTACAAAAAGTTTGTGCTTGCGAACCCACAGTGGCAGAAGGATCGTATTCCCAAGGCACTCCACAATGGTCATTACCTGAAGCATTGGAACGGTAACAACTATCCTGTGGGGAAGGCGAACCATCCCGTGACGTATGTGAGTTGGTATGCGGCGATGGCTTACGCCGAGTGGGCAGGGAAGCGTCTCCCGACGAATGCGGAATGGGAAAAAGCAGCGCGTGGCGGGAAGTCAGGGTTGAAGTATCCGTGGGGGAATACGATTTCAAGTGGTCGTGCGAACTATGGTAACAATGTAGGGGATACGCGGGAAGTCGGGAGTTATTCAAAGAACGGTTATGGTCTGTATGACATGTCTGGGAATGTGTCGGAATGGTGTCTGGATGCGTATGATGCGAATTTCTATTTTTCATCTCCGCGTCGTAACCCCCTTTCAGATGTGAATACGATAGCGAACATAGACTTAATTATAAATGACTATTCAAAAATTAAGTCGTCCCGCGTCTTGCGTGGCGGCAACTGGGCCCACACGGCTCCAAGCGCGCGGGTCGCCTCTCGCGGCAGCTATGCGCCAAGAGGCACGTGGTTCACCCATGGTTTTCGTTGTGTGAGGTCTGTATTCCCTTAAATCTTAACGCCTTATATCCTACCTGCGTAGCGGGTGGACAGCACCAAAAATCGGGTCTATAGACATATCACGCCTCTGACGTGAGGAGACACATTGAGGCTGGCATCGGCAAACATATTGGAAACCATATCCCGAAAATAGGTAGGATGTGGACTTGCTCCAGCAGAGCAATATGTCTGTAGAACACCATTTATCAGACCGCCGCACTCCAGCGGAGTGCTATGTCTATCATCAAATGGCGATATCAACCGTCCAAGCCGTTCCAAAACTCTATGATGTCATTCTGTGGCTCATGGGACGTGTATAGCAAGCCAATAGCAATCTTATGAATACGTTAGGACTGACGCAGTTTTGAAGGTAGTTAGAGAACAGCTCGTAAAAGGGAACAAACGTTGGTATTTGATAAAAGAGTATCTCAAATGAAAGTTATATTTTCGGTATTCAGTGTTATCCTGTTACTGCTCGCCGGGCTTTGCCTTGAGGTATCCGCGAATCTCACGCTTGAACAGATGCAAAACAAGCTGAATGGCGCAACCCTGATTTCAGGAGTGAATATTCAGAAAGGGGATATGTCCCTCGCACCCTCGACAAAAAATGCATTCCGAACCCGGAGTAAAAGCGAGTTCATCCTCATACGACAGTTCGACGCAACATGCGGCACGACATCGGCTGAAATGGTGCTCCATTACTATGGACAAGATGTCGGACAACAAGAAATCTGGGACTCCGGCGGCGTTTATGTGATTGAGGTGGGGTCGTTTCCAAGCGAAATCAGGCAGGCATTGAATCGGTTAGGTGTTCCGGCACACTGGTATCATAAGGCGAGCCTTGAACATTTAAGACACTGGGTTAGACAAGACCGCCCTCCGATTGTCCTCTTGAGATTCGGTGAAGTTCTCCATTACGTGGTGGTTGTGGGTTACAATCGCCAAGGCGATTTCCTACTGGCTGACCCGAACTACGTGTTTCGTTGGATGTCCACCGCTGATATGCGTCTCGGTTGGTCGCTCAATTCCCCTGGACTCCCTAATGAAAATTATAAGGTCGAAAATGGGTTTGAATCGTTCGCTTTGAATATATTGACACGCGGCGTAGATGTACTCACGGGGGGTGAGAACGTTATCGTCCCGCTTGCCCCTCCGAACAAACGGTTTCCGCCAAACTATAACGCTGTGCCAATTTTAAATGGACAGTTCATTGATGGGGGTAGAGCCGTGCGTGGTGGTAATCGCTTTAATCCTACATGGAAGACCAATTCCTGGGAGGAAACGTTTACGTTTACCGAGGACATTGTGGACTACCGCGTCTCAGATGTCGTCCCGGCGGAATTTGAGAATCTTGGAGGACTGGAGCCCGCGTATATTCAGGGACATCAACAGGTAGACGATAGAACGGTAAAAGTCTGGGGCAGGATTACCCCCGGCACCGTCACAAAGGGACGGATTTTTGTGTTTGTGCGGGGCTACAAGGCACCCTTACACGGTGGCATCAAAACCGTGTCAAGCACCCAAAGTCAGCGGTATTATAGTGAATGGGACATCGGCAATCTTGATGAGAGGTTTTCTTGGCACGCTTTCACATTCCCGGGAGATGTCGTCGGTTATACAATTTCAGCGGGGATCAATTTTGAAGACAGATTCCGGGCTGAACTTGTGGAGCATCATAAGACGGGCAATCAGGTGAAATTTAAGATTATGCTGAAGGAACACCTAATTGAGAAAAACGGCATTACCGTGAATGTAACGGCGCATTACGAACCCCCGGTTCCCGGGCGTTTTGAACTTTCTTACGCCGGTTCTCTATTGGATATACCCTCAGGCCAGCGTAAGACGCTGAACGTTACCGTCTATTCGACGAACGGACACCGCATGCCGGGCATGAGCGTCCAATTTCTTGATACCGATGACGCCAAAATAGCGTTTTCTCCGACTTCTGTGAAGACCAACAATTCAGGGGTCGCCACAAGCACAATGAAAACGGGGAGTTCAGGGAACGCTGACTTTACAATACGGGTTGACGGATTGTCTGATGAGCAATATAACGTTTCGGTAGCCAAAGTGCTAAAAGAACACGTAGAAAAAAAGTGGTTCTCGAGTGATCCTATATACTGTAAAAAGAAGTTTGGGGGAGTATGCATCTCATGGGAGACCGATCCGTATACCTCAAGTCATCATATTGATGTTCCCTCATGGGTTTCTATACACACTTATTCTATAACGACGCATGTCCCTGTTGAAGACCGTCTCACCCCACCGTCCGTCAAAAGTCATTCGCGAAGCGGCAATAGGGTAAATCTAAGGATTAGATTCGAGCGACATGCGTTAGAATCAAACGATATTTTAGTAAGCGTCCACGCCAAGTACTGGGGGAGTGAGCCGTCGCCGGGTGCCCCATTGAATCCGGACGCGCGTCCTGACCCCGATATGGTAACCGCTGCTTGGCAGGACCTATCCTATATCCCATCACATACCACACTCTTACCGAACTATCCGAACCCATTCAATCCCGAGACGTGGATACCCTATCATCTCGCGGAATCTGCGGAGGTGACGCTGACGATCTATTCCACCGATGGCAGATTGGTTCGGACATTGGCGTTAGGACATCAACCCGCGGGTATCTATGAAAACAAGAGTCGTGCCGCCTATTGGGATGGCAGAAATACTGTAGGGGAGCGCGTCGCGAGTGGTCTATATTTCTATAGGTTCACAGCAGGCGATTTCACCGCTACCGGCAAGATGCTCATCCTGAAATAGGATTAGTCTCACAATCGTTTCTACCGAATGTAGCACGTTGCTAACTTGTAGCACAAACTTTCCAGTTTGGGTTCTCCTGTGAATGCGCAAACTAAAATTTTACGCTACAAAACTCTAAGGAGATCTTTGATGAAACCGTATATCAATCTTTTCACAGGTATCTGCCTCAGCATCGCTATCGTTTTCCTCAGTGGCATGGGTGGATGTAATACAGAAGACGAGGTAGAACCAGTCGCTTTCGTCTCAGCGACTCCCCCGGATGGCAGCACGATCCAGGAAGATGCGACGATAACCGTCACTTTTGACGGCACCCCCACAGGGTTGAGCGTGTCAGGTGGACAATCTTCAGTCCCTGGAACCAATGTGAGGATAACGGGTCCATTTACACCGGGTCCCCTGGCGCTCCATCTGTCTTGGGCAGACGGTGTGGTATCACTCACGTACACCGTGGAAGCCGACATCCCACCCGCTCCCGAAGGCATGGTGCTGATTCCCGCAGGCGAATTTGAGATGGGCAGCGAGGATGCCGAGGCACTCCCACGTGAACAGCCGGTTCATACCGTCTATGTAGATGCGTTCTATATGGACGCGTATGAGGTGACGAATCTGGATTACAAGAAGTTTGTGCTTGCCAACCCACAGTGGCAAAAAGATCGAATTCCGAGGGCACTCCACGATGGTGAGTACCTGAAACATTGGAACGGTAACGACTATCCTGCGGGGAAGGCGAATCATCCTGTGACGTATGTGAGTTGGTATGCGGCAATGGCTTACACCGAGTGGGCAGGGAAGCGTCTGCCGACGGAGGCGGAATGGGAGAAAGCAGCGCGTGGCGGCAAGGCAGGCTTGAAGTATCCGTGGGGAAACACGATATCCAGCGGTCGTGCGAACTACGTTAAAAATGTAGGGGACACGACGCGTGTCGGGCGGTATTCAGCGAACGGTTATGGTCTGTATGATATGAGTGGCAACGTCTGGGAATGGTGTCTGGATGCGTATGACGAGAACTTCTATTTTTCGTCTCCGCGTCAGAACCCCTTGAGTGACGTGAATACGCTGGGGAATGCGAACTTAATTATAGACGACTATACAAATGTGAAGTCACGCCGCGTGCTGCGTGGCGGCGGCTGGAGCAATATAGCTTCGGACGTGCGGGTCGCCTCTCGCATCAACACTAGGCCAGCGAGTGCGGGCTCCGACGTCGGGTTTCGTTGTGCGAGGTCTGTATCCCCTTAACTCTTAACAATTTAACGCCTTCTAGTAGTCGTTCAATGTTGAGTTTGTAATAAAGTTGTTGACTTTTTTGGATGTTCTCTGATATATTCTTGCTATGATTTGAATCTTATCTCAAAGAAGTCTATGATGAGAAAACAAAAACATAAAGTTGAACTGACGTCTGAAGAACGTCAGACGCTCGAAATGTTAGTTCGCAAAGGTAAACACAGTGCGCTGAAACTCACGCGTGCCCATATCTTACTCAAGGCAGATAGCAACGGTCCGGGGTGGACGGATACGCAAATCGCCGAAGCGTTTGGCTGCCACGAGCAAACCGCCTTCAATGTTCGCAAACGCTTTGCGACGGGCGGGAGACTTTCAGCCTTGGAACGCAAACCCCAAAGTCGACCGTCTCACCTGCGGAAACTTGACGGTTGCGGTGAAGCGCGTCTGATCGCCTTGGCGTGTAGCGATCCCCCGAAAGGGTTCTCTCAGTGGACGCTGCGCCTACTCGCCGATGAACTTGTTGAACTTCAGATTGTTGAAAGTATCTCTATCGAAACTGTTCGACAGACGCTAAAAAAAACGCCTTGCGTCCGCATCGGCAGCAGTACTGGGTGATCCCGCCGGATGAAGATGCTGACTTCGTTGCGGCGATGGAGCAGGTCTTAGAGGTTTACGAGCGTCCTGAAAACACAGCATTTCCGGTGGTTGCTATGGATGAACGTCCCGTGCAGTTGGTCAAAGACATGCGGTCGCCTATCCCTGCGAAACCCGGACGCATCGCCCGCCGAGATTATGAGTATAAGCGCATTGACGTGGTTTCTGCTTTCTTATTTACCACCCCCCTTCAAGCGTGGCGGCGCGTCTCAGTGCGAGAGCGTCGCACTGCCATAGATTGGGCGGAGGAAGTCAAATATCTTTTAGACGCAGTTTATCCCAATGCTCAGCGAGTGACATTGGTGTGTGATAATCTCAATACACACAGACTCACCTCTTTGTATAAAGCGTTTCCTGCTGAAGAGGCACTTCACTTGGATTCACGCTTAGAGTTAGTTCACACACCGAAGCATGGGAGTTGGTTGAACATTGCCGAGATTGAACTCAGTGTGTTTTCGAGACAGTGTCTGAACCGACGGATCCCTGACTTAGAAACACTTCGGTCAGAAGCAGAAGCTTGGCAGCAGCATCGCAATGAGAACGCAGGGCGCGTCGACTGGCACTTTAGGACACAGGACGCACGCATCAAACTCAAAAGACTATACCCGCAAACTCAACATTGAACGCCCCCTAGTAGTCGTTCAATGTTGAGTTTGTAATAAAGTTGTTGACTTTTTTGGATGTTTGCTGATATATTCTTCCTACGATTTGAATCTTATCTTAAGAAGTCTGTGATGAGAAAACAAAAACATAAAGTTGAACTGACGTCTGAAGAACGTCAGACGCTCGAAACGTTAGTTCGCAAAGGTAAACACAGTGCGCTGAAACTCACGCGTGCCCATATCTTACTCAAGGCAGATAGCAACGGTCCGGGGTGGACGGATACGCAAATCGCCGAAGCGTTTGGCTGCCACGAGCAAACCGCCTTCAATGTTCGCAAACGCTTTGCGACGGGTGGGAGACTCTCAGCCTTGGAACGCAAACCCCAAAGTCGACCGTCTCACCTGCGGAAACTTGACGGTTGCGGTGAAGCGCGTCTGATTGCCTTGGCGTGTAGCGATCCCCCGAAAGGGTTCTCTCAGTGGACGCTGCGCCTGCTCGCCGATGAACTTGTTGAACTTCAGATTGTTGAAAGTATCTCTATCGAAACTGTTCAACAGACGCTAAAAAAAACGCCTTACGTCCGCATCGGCAGCAGTACTGGGTGATCCCGCCGGATGAAGATGCTGACTTCGTTGCGGCGATGGAGCAGGTCTTAGAGGTTTACGAGCGTCCCAAAGACAAAGCATTTCCGGTGGTTGCTATGGATGAACGTCCCGTGCAGTTGGTCAAAGACATGCGGTCTCCTATCGCTGCGAAACCCGGACGCATCGCCCGCCGAGATTATGAGTATAAGCGCATTGACGTGGTTTCTGCTTTCTTATTTACCACCGCCCTTCAAGCGTGGCGGCGGGTCTCCGTGCGAGAGCGTCGCACTGCCATAGATTGGGCGGAGGAAGTCAAATATCTTTTAGACGAAGTGTATCCCGAGGCACAGCGAGTGATGTTAGTTTGTGATAATCTCAATATACATACGATCAAGTCTTTCTATAAAGCGTTCTGTGCCGAGGAGGCACTTCGGTTGTCTTCACGGTTAGAGTTGGTGCACACGCCGAAACACGGGAGTTGGTTGAACATCGCAGAGATAGAACTCAGTGTCTTCTCTCGGCAGTGTCTGAACCGGCGGATCCCTGACTTAGAAACACTTCGGTCAGAAGCAGAAGCCTGGCAGGCACATCGAAATCAGACGGCAAACCGAGTGGACTGGCAATTTACAGCTGACGACGCACGCATCAAACTCAAAAGACTATACCCGCAAACTCAACATTGAACGACTACTAGTAGTAAACAACAAGCTTATGAGGGTGAGATGTGGTGGTTGCCTTTGAGTGATAAATCGCGAGGTAGACTGAATTTCAACGCTTTCTCTGGTTTCTTGATCGACAGCGAAGGTGCCCCCTACGATTCCTTACCCACGCTGTTGTTCCATTAGGAAAAACCTATCTATAGCAAGCGCGCGACACAAGGATTCTACTCGGTTAGCGCATTAGAGGGCTCGAAAAAATGCGATTTAATATGACGTTTGCATCTGCATTGGTTTTTTTCGTTCCGGGGGCTCTCGTTCTTGCTGGAATATGTCTCATGTTTCCGGAAATTAGAACTTCTATTGGGTCAATCGTCAAGAACCGTGAAACTGCCGGAACTTTGCTGATAACCGCAATCTGTTTTGTAAGCGGCGTGTTGATTGAATCCTTAAGGTTGATAACGATTGACTTCTTAGTTCGCTGCATAGTGGGAAAGTGGAGAGAAAGGAAGTGTCGTGCTATACGACCGAGTGATTATGTTTCCAAACTCACAGCGGATAATTTAGCAGTATTTACATTGTTAATTGATCGCACCTATGAATACTATCGCTTGAATGCTAACGTTACGATTGTTTTTTGTGTCTTTTTGCCGTGCTACATCATCGCTATACACAAGTTTGGTGTGGCTTTTCGCCTCTTTTTCGTAGTAGGCATAGTTTTCGCTGCGATAATAGTCTTGATAATAGCCTGTGTAGCATATTACCATACACAAGAGGTGACTTCTGAATTTGCTGAGGATGCAGACGCGAAGGCACCTAAAAATAAAGGAGATAAATAATGTGTTTAGGGATTCCATGCAGGGGCCAACAGATCCGGCTTTTGCGAAACTTTGAATTACCCAACGGGACAGAGATTATGAGTGGGACAGTAGGAACAGTTGAACAAGAATACCTTGAAGAACGAGAGATCATGGTCGAATTCCAGTTGCCTGAGGGGGAACTTTCGGTAAGACTCCCTGGAGATGATGATGACATAGAACTCGTTACAGATGAAGAACTAGCTACAGATGGACCATAGCGACAGAAGGACGTTCCTGCATCACGGGGATGACATAACTCCGAATCTTCACGTCGTCTATTGTTTCTGTCTCTACCCGAGACGCTGGATGCTGGCGGTGATCGAAAACAACATAATACCCTTCTTGCGCACCTTCTAATTTCAGATATGCTGCAAGTTGTGCTTTGCCCGATTGATAATATCGGTCGCCTTCCCATATCTTCGTCTCAACGATGTATTTTCGCTGGTTATGGAGAATCAGGAGGTCTATTCTGCCGCGTCCCGTTTGGACTTCAAGAAACATATCCGCCCCTACAATACGGACAAAATGGTCAAGATACGCGTAAAGCAGGTATTGCCCGACATATTCTTGCGGGGTATCCGGCACTTGTAAGAGGCGGCACCCGGCGCGAGCGATGAACGCTTGGAAGTTATCAAGAAGTCGTTCTATTTCATGGAGTATAACATTTTCCATGAGGGATGTCAAACCGATTCAGAGAAGCCCACTTGTAAACACAATTGACCGTGCCAACGTTTAAGAGTCCAATCCCAAAAAGGAGTAGAAACATGACGCGAAAAACGCTCGTTAGAACCCTAATCCTCACACTCTGCGCGATCGTTTTGATGAGTTCCGAAGTCGCTGAGACACGAGAATCTCCAACAGTACACAACGGAGAAGCACACACCCACGCCTCCGATTACGTCCAGCACGGAAGGCAGCATTTCGCGGTAGGTGACTATGCGGGTGCGATTGCCGATTTTGACAAAGCCCTCCAGATAAACCCCGAGTCCCCCGCAGCCTATTACCATCGCGCAACAGCGAAGTTTGAATGGGGCAAATCTGAACAGGGGACCGGAAATACCGAGCACGCCAAACGCCTCTATCACGCCGCGATTGAAGACTATACCCAAGTGACGACCTTAGACCCAGAGAACCCCGGTGCGTATATCTTCGGAGGAACGGTGCACCTTCGGCTTGCTGACTTGGAACGCACTGTAGGCAACGCGCAGCAGGCGCGACATCACTTTCAGGCAGCCCATGAAATGGGGCGTCAACTCACGGAGTTAGACCCAGGGAATGCCTCAGGCTGGCAGACCCGCGGTGTCGCGAATCACCGACTGGGGATATTGGCGGCGGACAGCGGCGATCGGGAACAGGCACAACGCCACTATGAAGCTGGCATTGAGGCTTATAATCAAGCCGTTGCTTTCCGTCCAGAGAATCCCGCGGTTTATGCTGCGCGCGGGGCGGTGCATATCTCTTTGGGTCTCTTGGAAATGGTGCGGAACACGATCGAACAGGCACAGTTCCACTATCAAGCGGCGATTGCGGATCATAAGCAAGCCGTGCACCTATCCCCTCCCGAGTATGCCACGTTCTTTTCGGGGGGACTCAGTTGGGCGCGGGTCCGGTTGGGTGAATCTGAAGTGGCGCTTGGAAATATTCCAGCAGCACAGCACCAGTATCGGTCAGCGATTGGGGGTTTTAATGAAGCGATAGGTATAGGCCCAGGGGAGAGTCTCGTTGGCATCGCCCCAAGGGATGTTTTCACTGCCCTCGCCTATAATGATCGTGCCGAGGCGAAACTCAGGCTCGGTGAATCTGAAGGCCTCCTGGGAAATGTTCAGCAAGCCGAGCAATACTATCGTGAAACGATTGCCGATTGCGATCAAGGACTCGCTTCAGGGATGGGGACGGTGCGAGTGCTCTACACGCGGGGTCGCGCGAAGGCGGCACTCTCAGACCACACGGGCGCGATTGCCGACTTTAACTCGGTGCTTCGTATCCGATCCAACTATGCCCTGGCGTATTATGCACGAGGACTCGCGAAACAGGCACGAGGAGAATCCGACACCGAAGATGACATAGCCCTGAATTTAGGGGATTTAGCGGACCTGCTTGAACAAAACGTGGGTGAGATCCTGGAGCAAGATGTCACAGTAGAAATTGAACAGGACGGGCATCGGGTGTCGGCGCAAGACACCTCAGCAGCAGCCGACTTTCAGAAGGCGAAGGCACTCAACCCGGATGTCGAGCAGTTATACCCGTTCAGCGTCGGCGGCGAAGAATGACGTTAAAAACAATCCGAAAATTCTTAGTCTTCTCTAACCGCCCACCGATGCATCCCAGAATTCCGTAGAAGATATGTAAACCGCATCGACCTCTCCAACGTTTGTATGATAGATTTTACAAGGGTTCGATGGCTCAATTTCTCTTCAACGACGCAATGGAGGTAGAGAGTGTGCCCTTAAAGAAACTCCAGATTTATATGGCTTTGATGATGGTCACGGTATTCCCTGCATGTGCGGGTCCCGCCCTTTTTGAAGGAGACCTTTTGACCGTGGATGAAGCCATAGGATTGAAGCTGCCTGTTGTTTCGGAGCCGTCCCCCTGGATCCCTATAATCTGGCGGCTCCCGAGTATCGTGGATCCTTATATGAATGACGGTCAGCGCGGCTCGTCGCCTGTCATAGCGTGGCTTCCGAACCCCTTTATGGAGGATCTATCCTTCTCCTGGGAAAGTCCCCTGAACCTGAAGAATCGCTCCGCGTTCGCAAAATGGCAGGAAAAGAAGGGCGTGGCGGCTGCGGGGTACACTGCCAGTGGAAGGGATAAATTATTCAGACTGAATGCATACCCAGCGGCAATAGCGGATTTTGATAAAGCGTTATCCCTAACCCCGGATGCCCCGCGTGTCTATGGCGCGCGCGCAACTGCGAAACTTCAGTTCGGAAATGCTGAAGCCGCCGGGGGCAACACTGCGCAAGCCCAACGTCTCTATCATGCAGCGATTCAAGACTATACCCAGGTCATCACCCGGTCCCCAGAGAGGACCGATGCTTATCTCTTCCGCGGTTATGCGGCATTCAAACTCGGGACATTGGAATCTGCTGGAGGCAATGCCGAGCACGCGCGACACCACTATCACGCCGCGATTGCGGATGTTAACCAGGCGATGGCACTCTCCCGAAAGAATGCGTCTGTCCTAAAGGAAGCACTTGCGCTCCACACCGATCTCGGCGTTGCCTCTAAGGAGGCTATGGAAATCAGAGGCAGTTATGCGTTTGCCCACTATGTGCGGGGTCTTGCGAAGAAGGCACTCGGGCACCACACCGCAGCCGCCGACTTTCGGAAGGCGAAGGCACTCCGGCTGGTGCCAGAAGGGCGTCCATGGACTTTCCTGGTGGAATCGAAATTTGGGCGTGTAAATCTCAGATGACGATCCCTAACAAACTGACGCCGGATACCCTCACCGTCGGAACAGCGCGACGGCTGCCAGAGGCTTCCGTGTGGGGCTATGATGTCCTGGATCTCGCCAATGCCCTTGGCTGCCAAACGGCACGGGGGTCACCTGTGGCAAACCTTCCGTGAGGAACTGCCCGATATGGTTCGCGAGGGCCAAATTTTGGTGATTATCAGTCGTCTCCAAGCTTTGAATACAGAGATCTAACACAGGTTGCTCGCTTGTAGCATAATCTCTTAGATTGTGCCTGCGAGGGGTAATATTCATTTTTTCCAAGCCCGGTAGGCGCGGAATGTAATACAAGGAATGGAAATGTAATACAAGGAACGGATTTAGTCTATTCCCAGACTAAATCCAGTCTATTCCCAGACTAAATCCCCTAACCGCACCGCTTGTGGAGTAATGGCGTAATTCCGTAATTTTGCGTGAGTCCTGCAGAAGAAAGGGTACCTCTTATGAAAACCACAGTGATGTTGAGTCTAATGCTCTTGATCGTTACAGAATTTTTGCTTATACCGGACACCGCCGCCGACTATACAGCCGAGACGCAATGGCGTTTACCCGAAGGTGCGAAAGCCCGTCTCGGTAAAGGGAGTATACAAGAAATAAAGCTTTCTCCTGATAGGACTCGGCTTGCGGTCGCGAGTAGTATCGGTATTTGGCTCTATGATGCGCTGACCGGCGAAGTACTTGACCTGCTCACAGGGCATACAGGGAAGGTTTGGAGCGTCAGCTTTAGTCCCGACGGGCAGACGCTTGCGAGTGGAAGTTCTGACCGCACGGTTCGTCTATGGGATGTAAACACAGGCGAACATCTTCGCACCCTCACGGGGCATGAGACGTGGGTCAGGATGGTCATTTTTACTCGGGAGGGTGAGATGCTTGCGAGCGGGAATTCGGAGGGCACGGTTCGTCTATGGGATGTGAACACAGGTGAACACCTCCAAACCTTCACGGGGAATATAGGGGATATCGAGGTCATGTCTTTTAATTGGGAGGGTGAGATACTTGCGAGTGGGAGTTCGGAGGGCACGGTTCGTCTACGGGATGCGACTACAGACGAACACCTCTGCACGCTAACGGGGCATACGCTTTTTGTCAATAGCGTATCCTTCAGTCCGGATGGGCAGCTGCTCGCAAGCGGGAGTACGGGCGACGGGATTCGCCTATGGGATGTGACCACAGGTGAACACTTTCGCACCCTCCAGGGACATATCGGGCCGGTCTATAGCGTCAGTTTTAGTCCGGATGGACAGAAACTTGCCAGTGGCGGCGGAGACGGCGCGGTTCGTCTCTGGGATGTGAAGACGGGTAAACATCTTCGTGCGCTCATAGCGCGTCCGGGGGGTGTTGGCACTCCCGTAGAGTGGCCGCGGTATGTTCAGAGTGTCAGTTTTAGTCCGGAGGGTCAAACGCTTGCCAGTGGGGCGGAGGAAAACATTTATCTATGGGATGCGACCACAGGTGACCCGCTCCGTATTCTCATAGGGCATACGGGAGCTGTTGAGAGTGTCAGTTTTAGTCCGGATGGGCAGCTGCTCGCAAGCGCGGGTGGGTATGACGACGGGTCGGTTCGTCTCTGGGATGTGAACACAGGCAAACACCTTCACACCCTCACAGCGAATTTCGGGAACAACTACAGTGTCAGTTTTAGTCCGGAGGGTCAGACGCTTGCCAGCGGTAATCTGGGGGATGCCGATGTGGTTCGTCTCTGGGATGTGAACACAGGCAAACACATCCGCACACTCAAAGCGCGTATGCAGAGTGTTGATACGCTCTTCATGGGACCCCAGGTTATCTATAGTGTCAGTTTTAGTCCGGATGACCGGACGCTCGTCGGTGGGCATTCAGAAGGAACCATTTGGTTCTGGAATGTGAAGACGGGCAAACACCTTCACACCCTCACAGGGCATACGGGGGATGTTCAGAGTGTCAGTTTTAGTCCGGATGGAGGGACGCTCGCGAGTGGAAGTGAAGATGGCACAATACTTCTGTGGAAACTGGCACCTTTAACACCGCAATAAGCATCATGACCGAATCCTTGAATTAAGGGATATGTTGTCCGTAGGGGATATTTTTAGCAGGGCTCCACTTTTAGTGAACACAGCAGGAGCGTTTGTATGAAAAGATGTTTCGCGATCTTCTTAATAGGGCTAATGAACGTGCCCATCTTTTCTCTCAGCGGCTGCCACAAGTTCGGGACACGCCAAGAAGCGACAGGAGACGATTTACGGACATCTCCTAAAGGCATGGTGCTCATCCCCGCAGGTGAGTTTCAAATGGGAAGCAACGATGATGATGACGATGAAAAACCTATGCATTCCGTTTATGTGGATGCCTTTTATATGGACAAACATGAGGTGACGAATGCCCAATATAAACGTTTTATTGATGCTAACCCGACATGGCGAAAAGACCGCATCGACCCGAAATTTCACGATGGAAATTACCTGAACTTGTGGAGCGGCAATAACTATCCACAGGGTGGAGGCGACGACTCTGTTGTCTATGTGAGTTGGTATGCGGCGATGGCATACTCGGTGTGGGCGGGTAAACGTTTACCGACGGAGGCGGAATGGGAGAAAGCAACGGAAGCAGGTATGTATTATATAGGGCGTGACCTGTGGGAGTGGTGTCTGGATGCGTATGATAGGGATTTCTACGTTCATTCACCAAACAGGAATCCATTAGCAGGGGGCAGGAGTATCAAGTGGTTATTAGACAACGCTACAGAGATTCATTCTGACCGTGCGCTGCGCGGTGGTGGTTGGTTTCGTAATACGGAATACATTCGGGCCTCTCGCCGCGACAGTGCTGCATCTACGCGCGCGTCCGTCGACATCGGTTTTCGGTGTGTGTGGTCTGTAACCGACGGCGTTTCCGCAGGACAGTGCTCGAATCGGTAAAAAGGCAGGAAGCCAGAAGTACGCCGCGCCGTAAAATTCAGTCGCGCGAAAATCGCTTGACCTCCGATACAAAGGTGTGCTACGCTATAAGTTGCCAATAGAAGGTGATGCCCTCTTTCCTAAGGAGAAAAAGATGAGATCCTTTGAAACGCGTGGACCCGTCTATCCCGAAGATAACTACGTCGTTGCCCGCACGGATGAACTGTCCGATTTTGTCAATCGACTGGAAAGGGGACGATACGTTGTCCTCTTTGCCCCCCGGCAGACGGGGAAAACCACGTTCTTTCGCCGCGCCTTAGACACACTCGCAACCGATGCGTATCTCCCGATCCAACTCGATTTTCAGGCATCTAACAGCCTGGAGCCTGCTGAGTTTTATGAAGGCGTTTACGAAGATATTCGCGAGGCAATAGAAGCGGTCTTCCAAAACCACAGTTCCCCATCTGCTGAGGCTTTAGCGCGATTTCTCGATAACACACAGATCACCAATCAACGCACGTTGCGAAGGTTCTTTCGGCAATTTTCAAACTTTGCTGAAAAATCTCACGTCCTTTTTTTTGAATCCCCCCAGAGTTCCTCCGTTTTATCAAAAAAGCGTTGACACCCCGAAATAAATTGTGCTATAATATTTGGAGTAAAAATCAGTTTTCCGAAAGTAATTTGGCAAAGCAGGAGATGGATAATGATCCGACGAACCCTTTGGATCACTACACTGGGAAAGTTCGCACGCCTCCAAAATTCACTCTTAATAGTAATGTTCTTCTCAGTGTTGTTTGTTAGCACAGCACACCCACAAACCGTTGATGAAATTTTTCAGAATTTCAAAACGGCGTACGAAAAATCTAATAATTTCAGCGCGAACTTCGAGGAGACGACGCTCTTCGCGAATAAGAAAAGTGTCGCTCGTGGACGGTTTATATTCGGGAAACCGAATTTGCTCCGTAAGGAGTATGTCGACCGGAACAACGCCTCAAAAGTCGTCCAACTCACTGTTTTGGACGGCGAATACGGCTGGACATATACCCCCATACTCAATCAAGTCAATAAGATGAAGTGGAATAATCCAGAACGTCGGGAACTGTTGCCGGGTATCGGTGCCTCACTTGAAGATGTCCAGAAAAACTACACTATGGCTCTGATTCCCGACGAATTTGCGAATCCAAAAGGTGTACACCAAATTGAGTTGGCTCCTAAAATTCACATGGTGAACACGAATGCAAAGGAAACACTTCAAATCTGGGTGAAATCCGGTGAGTGGCTCCCTGTGCAATTTGGCTATAAAACCGAATTCGAAGACGGTACGCGTCAAAGTGTGATTGTTACACTCACACGGATTGAACGAGATAAAGAACTCGCACCGGATCTTTTCAAGTTTGTGGTGCCTAAAGATGCCGAGGTAATAGATCTCTCCGAAAATTAGTAATCGATCTCTTATAACGAGATAATTCCTATTCTTTCCGAGAATACATTATGAATTTCGGTACCCTTTTGCGGTTGGCAAATCTCCTAACCCTTTTACGACTTTTCCTAATCCCCCCGTTCATATACTGTTTTCAGGCTGATAGGATGGGGGCTGCGCTCACTATTTTTGCCGTCGCAGCACTGACCGACCATTTTGATGGCAAAATCGCACGAAAACAAGGCGTGACGGGCTTCGGAAAATTCATGGACCCGCTCGCTGACAAATTGTTAATCGGTGCTGCTTTAATCTGTTTAGCCCTCTTCAAACACGTTGACAGTGGACTCATCCCAGCATGGATGGTTTTTGTTATCATCGGTCGTGAAGTTCTCGTTACATCCCTGCGCATTGTTTTCATCGCAAAGTACGGGCAAGTTGTTTCGGCAAACCAGTGGGGAAAATACAAGATGACCTCACAACTGATTGCAATCATTATCGGGCTAACTTTACTCGCCTTTCAAGACCATCTAAACGCTGCACTCATTGTGCAAAGCCGGGGTCCCATCTATTTTATGATGTATATCCCCTTAGTACTCACAGTCGGATCCGGTCTGGAATTTCTGGTTAACAATCGCAAACCTTTATTCGCGCTGGTTCATGCAACCCGTTACGATCCAAAAGCAGGTGCGTGATGGACACAGTTAAAAGCGGCGTTATTCGCTGTTTCGTAGCAATTGAGATCCCAGAACCGATACAAGCCTTGCTGAAGATAGTGCGAACACACCTTCAGCCGCAGATTCACAGGGCTTCGTGGACAAAACCCGGAAATTTTCACCTCACCTTGAAATTCCTCGGCGATGTCCACCCTGAAGCAATCAGTGATATCAGCGAAGCCGTCCAGCGCGTGACAGATACACATCCGCCATTCTCCATTGACTTCGGAGGCATCGGGGCGTTCCCGAATCTCGCGCGTCCGCGTGTCATTTGGATGGGCATAAATCAGGGCGCGTCAAGGGTGACACGTCTTGCAAAAGCCGTGAACCTTGAATTGACACACCTCGGTTTCTCAGCAGACAATCGGTTTCATCCACACCTAACGCTCGCGCGACTGAGAAGCGCGACAAATCTTGAACCGTTAAAGAATATTCTACGTAAATATGATACAATTGTTGGTGGGTCCATGCGTGTAAACGAAATCACACTCATGCAGAGCCAACTTCACCCAAACGGGGCGATCTATACGCCTTTAAGCGTATGTCATTTTTCCGCGTAACGCGATGCCCGCAGCACCTATCCCTGATCGCAGGTGCACTATAAGGAGAACCTGAAAAAATGCAAGATGAACAGAAACAGAAAGCCATTGACGATGCGATTTCACAGGTCGAGCGTGAATTCGGTAAAGGCGCTATTATGCGCTTCACAGATAACGAAGTTGTGCCTGTTGAAGCCATTCCGACTGGGTCTCTCGCCCTTGACCTCGCGCTCGGTGTAGGCGGCGTCCCGCGCGGCAGAATCATCGAAATCTTTGGACACGAAGGCACTGGAAAAACTACCTTGGCACTCCATATTGTCGCCGAAGCACAAAAGTTAGGCGGAACGGCTGTTTTCATTGATGTTGAACACGCCTTGGATACCTCCTACGCTCGAAGTATCGGAGTCAACATGGAAAACCTACTGATCGCGCAACCCGATGCCGGCGAACAAGCCTTAGAAATCGTCGAAACGCTCATCCGTAGCGGCGCGATTGACCTGGTCGTCGTTGACTCGGTAGCCGCGTTAACCCCGCAAGCCGAAATCGAGGGTGAAATGGGCGACGCACACGTCGGCTTGTTACCCCGTCTCATGTCAAAAGCATTACGGAAATTGTCGGGCGTTACGAACAAATCCCAAACCTGTGTTATCTTCACAAATCAGATTCGGCAGAAAATCGGGATTATGTTCGGGAACCCAGATACAACACCCGGTGGACTCGCGCTCAAGTTCCACGCGTCCGTCCGCTTAGAACTCCGACGCGGTACCCAGATCAAAGATGGCACCGAAATTCTTGGGAGTAGTGTCCGGGCAAAAGTGGTGAAAAATAAAGTGGCACCGCCTTTTAAAGAGGCAGAATACGACGTTACTTTCGGGAAAGGCATCTCTAAAGAAGGAAATCTCTTGGATATCGCCGTTGATAATGAATTCATTCAAAAGAGTGGGTCCTGGTTCGCCTACAACGGCGAACGAATCGGTCAGGGGAGAACGAATGCCAAAAAATATCTCGAAGAGAACCCAGACGTGACAGCCGAAATCGAGGCGAAGATACGGGAAGCCCTGAGTGTGTCTCCAGATGCCGGGGCTGGTGCGATTCCTGAAGACGAAATCGACGATTCCGTTGAAATTGTGGAGTAAGAGGCAAGGTTCCACCCTTTAGCACGCCTGAGGGACGCATCGTTTCTATAGCGAGGTACGCACGCCTCGCTATAGAAAACCTGTGAAAAGTCCCTCAAAAAACAAAAATATCAATTTTTCTTGACACAATTTTTTCGGTACGCTATACTCTAAATATAAAGGGATGGGTCTATAAAGCAACAACCCATCCGAACACAGTTATCCGCGTACTTGACTTTCACCGCTACGAGTGGAGTCGAAAAATCGTTTTGGAAAGTGAGAACTTCACGTATGGCTATCAAAAGAGGAAATTCCACGGATTCCTTTGAGGAGCAAAAAAACGGCGATGCTGTTTGGTATCAACAGCAAATTCGCACACTCCAAGGGACCATTGACATGCTCGAAGACGAACTTGCCAGCATGCGACAACAACAGCGTGCTGTATATGTCAAGGACCTTGAAACTCGACTCTATGAAATGCAGCGTGAGTTAATGACCGCACACCGGCGGAATAAGAAACTCACGAGCACGCTACAAGAGGCGAAAGAGAAACTGGAAATCCTCAAAGAAAAGGTCGCACAACTGAGCGCACCGCCCAATAACTACGGAGTCTTCCTCGCTTCAAACGAAGACGGCACCGTCGATATCGACATCAGCGGTAGAAAATGGCGTGTCAATCTCGATCCGTCACTCAGGGATAAAGACCTTGCAGTTGGACAAGAAGTTATTGTCAACAGCGGGATGAACGTTGTTAATATCAAAACTGCTGAAAAGCATGGCGATGTCGTCAAAATCAAAGAACGGATCGCGACTGAACGTGCCATCGTGAGCCTCCGCACCGATGAAGAACGGGTCGTCAGAATAGCCGAATCTCTCAAAGAGGAACCCCTGAAAGCCGGAGATCACGTCCTTCTCAACCATACGACCAGTATGCTGATGGAAAAACTTCCGAAACGAGAAGTCGAAGATCTGCTACTCGAAGAGGTACCAGACATTGGTTACGCCGATATCGGTGGACTTGATACGCAGATAGAAGCGATTCGCGATGCCATTGAATTACCATACCTGTATCCGAAGGAATACAAAGAATTTAATCTCTCGCCGCCGAAAGGGGTACTCCTTTACGGACCACCGGGGTGTGGTAAGACTTTGATAGCCCGCGCCGTTGCCAGCAGTATCGCTGAACGTGTCCGAAAAGAAACAGGCAGAGATGAGGTTCGCGGCTATTTCATTAACATCAAGGGACCCGAACTTTTAAATAAGTATGTCGGTGAAACGGAACGTAAAATCCGAGAAGTCTTCCAAAAAGCACGCGATAAATCGCGAGAAGGATTTCCGGTTATCATCTTCTTTGATGAAATGGACTCTCTGTTCCGATCGAGAGGCATGGGAATCTCATCGGATATGGAATCAACGCTTGTGCCGCAGTTCCTCTCCGAAATTGATGGTGTTGAGAACCTTCGGGATGTCATTGTCATTGGCGCCAGCAATCGACAGGATCTCCTCGATCCGGCTGTTCTAAGACCCGGCAGGCTTGACGTGAAAATAAAAATTGATCGCCCCAATCTTGACGGCGCTAAAGACATCTTCTCCATATATCTGACGCCACATATTCCGTTCTCTGAAGAAACTTGTCAGCAGTTCGATGGAGATACCGAGGCGGCCGCGAAACACCTCATCAATGAAGCGGCAAATGACATGTACGCAACGACTGATGAAAATCGGTTCATCGAGGTAACTTACGCGCGTGGTGAACGGGAAACCCTCTTCTTTAAAGACTTTGTCAGTGGCGCAATGATCGAAAACATCGTTTCACGTGCCAAGAAAACAGCAATTAAACGTTTTATCGGTTCTGACGGGATTGACAAAGGGATACGGCTTGAAGATCTCAGAGCAGCCATCCGAGAAGAATACCACGAAAATGAAGACCTTCCGAATACTACGAATCCTGATGATTGGGCAAAAATCTCGGGTAGGAAAGGTGAAAAGATCGTTAATATCCGTGCTTTGATTAATGAACCCATACAGGAGAAAAAACAGAATGTCCGGGTGACCCGAGGCGGTACATTCCTTTAATAGTTCTCGGTTCTCGGTCATCGGTTAAGCGGTTTCCGTTTAACAAATCGCTCTTTAACTGACAACTGATAACTGATAACCCATAAAAACATGGAAATACCAATCATAATGGGAACAGAGACTGAGTACGGTATCTCAGTCAAAAACGCCCGCGAGCAGGATCCGGTTGCTGCTTCCACCTTGGTAGTGAACGCCTATAAAACTTCAAGGGGTGATATTCCGAGCGCGAGTGCCGCTGTCACGTGGGATTATGAACAAGAAAGTCCGTTGATGGACGCTCGGGGGTTTCTTGCTGAGGCAGAAACACCTATCAGCGAGGCAGACACAAATAGCGCCGTCAATGATATATTGATAAACGGGGGGCGTTATTATGTCGACCATGCCCATCCGGAGTATTGCACGCCAGAATGTGCCAACGCCCGCGACCTACTTCTCTACGAAAAGGCGGGCGAATTAATATTGGAAGTCAGCAGGGTAACAGCTGAACGGCTTTTGCTTGACAACCAAGAAATTATCATCTATAAAAATAATACAGATTACAAAGGGCACAGTTACGGTTCCCATGAAAACTATCTCATGTCCCGTAAAGTGCCGTTTGATGCCATTGTTGATGGGTTAACCCCGTTCCTCGTTACCCGTATTATTATCACAGGCAGCGGCAAAGTCGGTGCAGAAAACGGAAGTAACGAAACAGATTATCAGATTTCTCAACGCGCCGATTTTTTTGAGAAAGAGGTAGGCCTCAGCACGATGGTGAATCGGCCTCTGATTAACACGCGCGATGAACCCCATGCTGACGATAAAACCTATCGACGTTTGCACGTCATCGTCGGCGATTCCAACATGTCCGAACTCAGCATCTATCTCAAAGTTGGCATGACTTCCATCGTGCTTCAGTTGATTGAGAAAGGGGTTGTCGGCAAAAAATTCAACTTAAAGGATCCCGTCGCGGCGATAAAAAGTATTTCACGAGACCTTTCGTGCAAAAATCAGATAGAACTTGCCGATGGAGAGCAGTGGACGCCAATACAGGTCCAGCGTGCGTACCTCAAACTCGCGCAACACCATCTCACAGCCGAGGAGCGGACCCCCGTCGTTGAAGATGTCCTCGAAAAATGGCAATATGTGCTTGACAACTTAGAAATCAATCCGATGCGGCTCAGCCAACACCTCGACTGGGTCATTAAAAAGAAATTAATAGAGGCGTATCGCAAACGACACGGATACCAATGGACGGACGCGCATGTCCAGATGCTTGACTTACAGTATCACGATATCCGCCCAGACAAAGGACTCTATATTAGACTGCTGAAAAATGGACATGTGAAACGGTTGCTCAGTCATGAAGAAATTGTGCACGCAATGCGCTATCCGCCTGTGGATACCCGCGCATATTTTCGTGGCACCTGTTTACGGAAGTTTCCAAAGCACATTTATAGTGCCAGTTGGAACTCAATGATTTTTATCGGTAAATCCGGGGGACTCGATAAAATTATGATGGATCGTCCCCATTTCGGCACACAAAAGATCGTTGGCGAATTGCTGAATAACTGCACAGCAGAAGAACTCGTTAAAGAACTCCAAGGCAATTCTTCAAAATAGCCATCGGTTTCCGTCAGGATGCTACGCTTTTAGGGGTCAGCAGAATAGCGGAACCGTTAGCAAGAGACTGGCGTGGAAGAACGGAAGGATGGAAACGTGGGTTCTCACCCTTCCATCTGAAAGTCGATAACTATAAAAGGAGAAAATCATGTCTACTGAAAAACGACAAGACCAGGTCAATCACCCTGTCGATGAAACCGAAGAGATTGAACTGAATGTCGAATCGAGCGAAATGGACGAGGAGTTCGTCGAAGACTTAGACTCACTTCTTGACGAAATCGATGAAATTCTGGAAGAAGATTCACAGGAATTCGTCGAAAACTATATCCAACGAGGAGGGCAGTAGGAGTGCTTGACCTCGATGATTATGGCACTTCTGACTTTCTCCAAATCCTTCAGCGTCGCCACCCTGAATTATTGGCGATGTCCAATTCGTCTGAGGCCGTCTCAAGTGCCCACATACCCGAGTCGTCATTGCGTTCTTACGAAGGCACAACCGTTTTAGCGCTTGTTTACAATGCGGGCGTCATTATGGCTGGCGACCGGCAGGCAACAGAAGGGTATCAGGTCGGAGAGCGGCGAATTCAGAAAGTCTATCCAGTGGATCGGCACTCGGCGATCGCCGTCGCGGGTGCCGCGGGTCCCTGTATTGAGATGGCGAAGCTCTTCCAAGTTGAGGTCGAATTTTACGAAAAGACGGAAGGGACGAGCCTCAGTCTTGAAGGTCAAGCAAATTTCCTCTCGCACTTGGTTCGCTCTAACTTAGGACTTGCCATGCAGGGCTTAATTGTCTTGCCACTCTTCGCCGGTTACGACTTGAAACGGCAACGCGGTAGAATTTTCAAATACGATGCTGTCGGCGGTCGTTATGAGGAAGACGACTATTACGCAATCGGTTCCGGTGGTAAGGATGCCCGGACAACCCTAAAAAAACGGTACACCCCAGAGATCACGCGGCAAGCGGCATTAGAGAGTGTCGCGGAAGCACTCTGGGACGCTGCCGATGAAGATATCGCAACAGGCGGTCCTGATCTCATCCGGAAAATTTTCCCAACGCTTTACACTATTACCGAAGAAGGAGTCGCCGAGATTCCTGAGGCCACCGTAGAAGAACTATACCGGGACCTCATATCGCGCTTGTAGTTATCAGTTATCGGTCTCTGGTTATCGGTCACAAGAGGGTCTTGTTAAACGTAGGACTTACGCAATTTGCTGATGCGTACCTGTAACTCACACGCTGCTGGCGAGGTTTCCTAACCTCGCCACATGACAGCGTGTAAACTTAATTATGGATTTACGATAAAAAAACAGTCCAGGAGTTTAATAGTTTAAAAAAACATGTCCACACCTTATTATGTTTCACCGGAACAGATCCGTCAGGATAAAGAGGATTTCGTGCATCGCGGCATCGCACAGGCGAAAGAGGTCGTCGTCTTAGAATTCCGGGATGGACTCCTGATGGTTGCCGAGAATCCACGCAAAACGACCTTTAAAATTTCCGAAATTTATGACAGGATTGCCCTGGCTGCGGCAGGTAGAATCGCTGAATATGAGGCATTACGCGTCGCTGGCATTCGCGAATCTGAAATTAAAGGGTTCCGCTACTACCGTGAAGATGTCACCGCGAAATGGCTGACGAACCTCTATTCACAGCACATGGGAGCCGTCGCACAAGCATGGGACGCGAAACCCTTGGAGATCGAACTCCTCGTATGTGAGGTAGGAAGCACCGATGCCGCAATAAACTCCCAGACGCAGAGAAATCAGATTTACCATATCGCCTTTGATGGCATCTATTCGGAAGAGGAAAAATACGCCGTTATTGGGGGGCGCGCCACGACGATCACCGAAATTTTGGAGCAGAGATATACAGAGGGTTTGGAGATATCAGCAGCACTGCAATTGGTAACAGAAACCTTTCAAACCGTTGAAGCAGACACCGAAGATGACTATGAAATCACACCGGAAACGATAGAAGTTGCATGTCTTGAACGAACCGCCGAACGCCGAAAATTTCGACGACTCTCTACTGAGGCAGTGACAAGGTTGTTATCCTGATTTTTGCTGTAGGGCTACGCGTAGGGTCCAAAGATCATAAGCCCAAGCAACGCACCGGGCGGATATACGGAGAGAATATTTCTCGAAAAAAACGGCTGACCGAACCGCAAGGTAAATTAAAAAAATGAAACGTAGAATTTACGGATTAGAAACTGAATTCGGAATCATCTGGACCCCTGATGCCCCGCGTAGAAAGACACTCACCGTTCAGAACGTCGTGATGTACCTCTTCCGTGAAATCGTTGCTGGGAGAATGTATCCCGATGTCTTCCTTGAAAACGGTGCAAGGTTCTACCAAGACATCGGATGCCACCCGGAATACGCGACCCCTGAATGCGATGATGTCACCGAACTCGTCGCTCACGATAAAGCCGGCGAACGCATCATCACACGGCTCGCCAGCACGGCGGAACGGCGCATGCGCAACGACGGGTTCTATGGAAAAATCTCTATCTTTAAAAACAACTTGGATACCCCCGGAAATACTTATGGATGCCACGAAAATTATTTGATGGAGCGACATGTCGATTTCCGTCAGCTGGCATCTCAGTTGATCCCGTTCTTTGTAACCCGACAGGTTTTCGCAGGTGCCGGAAAAATCAAACCGAGTCATCGGGGTTACTACGCAATTTCGCAACGTGCCGAACACATCCGAGAGGAAATTTCTATCGGTACCACAACGGCACGCGGGATTATCAACACACGCGACGAACCCCACGCCGACCGAGAGAAATACAGACGCCTACACGTGATCGTCGGAGATTCCAATATGTCCGAATTTTCGACTTTTTTGAAGGTGGGTACAACCGGTATTATCCTCCGCATGATTGAAGACAACTTTATTGAGCAGCGATTCGCGCTCCGCAATCCCGTCAAAGCGATCCGTGATATTTCCGACGATACGACATGTACACATCCCATCGAACTCCAAAACGGGAAGCGACTCACGGCTGTCGAACTCCAATGGCAATATTTAGAATGCGCAAAACGATATCTCGAACACGCGGAATCCGACTCAACGACGAACCAAGTGATGGCACGCTGGGAGTACGTCCTGACATGTTTGGAAAGCGATCCGATGCAGTTGGACAGAGAATTGGATTGGGTGATTAAGTGGAAGTGGCTGCAGACCTACCTCACAAAGCGTGAACTTGAATGGGATGCCCCGCAAGTAAAACACTTAGATTTAAAATACCACAACGTGCGTCGGGGGGAAAGTCTCTACTACGCCCTTGAAAATCGGTCAGAAACCGAGCGAATTGTTAGAGATGAGCAGATTCGCCATGCTGAGCAATTTCCACCTGAACGGACCCGAGCGAAATTCCGAGGCAAGTTTATCAAGAAAGTTAACGAGGGCAAAGTCCTGTGCGGTGTCAATTGGAGCTACATTCAACTTTATGAACCGTATCAGATCCTTTACCTCTCAACAGATCCTTTTAAACCCGAGTTTGACGAAGCAAGTCGAACAATTTATTCAATCTAAAGGGTTGTCGGTCTTCAATAAGTCTGTAAAGTGTTCTAAAATGCCTAAAGTCTGTAAAGTTTCAAGAGATGTTTGACCATCCAAGTGCCTTTTACAACTTTAGGCACTTGCAAACTTTCTGATTCACTGAAAACTGATAACCAATAATAGGAGGCTTTTGATGTCACAACCAAAGTATGTCTACTTCTTTGGAGGCGGTGAAAGCGAAGGTAACGCCACAATGCGCACATTGCTTGGCGGAAAAGGGGCGAACCTCGCAGAGATGAGCAATCTCGGCGTACCTGTCCCACCGGGTTTCACCATCTCCACTGAGGTTTGCAAATTATACTACGAAAACGATAAACAGTACCCCGCTGGACTCGACGCACAGATCGATGAGAATCTTGTAAAATTAGAAGCCGCACTCGATGCGAAGTTCGGTGATACCGAAAATCCACTCTTGCTCTCTGTCCGTTCTGGAGCCGCCGTCTCAATGCCCGGTATGATGGACACGATTCTCAACCTCGGCTTAAATGATGATGCCGTTCAAGGACTTATCGCTAGATCTGAAAACGAACGTTTTGCTTATGATTCATACCGGCGCTTCGTCCAGATGTTCGGAAACGTTGTCCTTGATGTCGATCACGATGCATTTGAACATCTACTTGAAGAAAAGAAAAAGGCGAAAGGTGTTACATTAGATACCGAATTAGAAGCCGACGACTTAGCGGCACTCGTCGATGAATTCAAGAACGCCGTCAAACAGCGGACAGGTAGCGATTTTCCTGATGAACCCCGGAAGCAATTAGACATGGCACGAGACGCCGTTTTTGAATCCTCTGGAAACCCGCGCGCCATTACCTACCGCCGTCTCAACGATATTTCTGAAGAACTTGGCCGCACGGCTGTCAACGTCCAAGCCATGGTGTTCGGAAATATGGGCGGAACCTCCGGTTCAGGAGTCGCTTTTACGCGTAACCCCTCGACGGGCGCGAACCAATTTTACGGCGAATTCCTCATTAATGCCCAGGGTGAAGACGTAGTGGCGGGTATCCGTACCCCGCTGCCAGTCGCCGAATTGAGAAACATCTTGCCGGATGCGTATAATGAATTGGTCGATATCGGGTTGCGGCTTGAGAAGCATTACACCGACATGCAGGATGTGGAATTTACGATTCAAGACAGCAAACTCTATATGCTCCAAACCCGTAACGGAAAACGCACAGGTCAAGCCGCTGTCCGTATCGCTGTTGAGATGGTTGAGGAAGGTTTGATTGACAAACAGACTGCCTTGACACGCGTCCCGGCGAACGACTTGGATCAGTTGTTGCATCCAAGTGTTGACCCAGCGGCAGAAGTTGAGGTTATCGCCCAAGGCTTACCGGCTTCCCCAGGGGCAGCTGTAGGGAAGGTCGTCTTCACTGCGCTACACGCCGAAGAACTTGCCGCCGCTGGAGAGAAGGTCATTCTCGTCCGCACTGAAACATCACCGGAAGACATTGGTGGCATGGATGCCGCTGAGGGCATACTCACCGCACGCGGGGGTATGACAAGTCACGCCGCCGTCGTCGCACGCGGTATGGGAAAATCGTGTGTTGCAGGTTGCTCTGCTCTGTTTATCAATGAAGGGGCATTGGAATTTTATGCCGAAGGGAAACGCTACGCTGAAGGCGATTACATCACACTTAACGGATCCACTGGCGATGTCCTGAGTGGACAAGTGGCACTCATCCAACCGGAATTGAGTGGACAATTCGGAACGCTCATGGAGTGGGCAGACGAAGTCCGATCGTTAGGGGTCCGCACGAATGCGGATACTCCCGAAGATGCCACAAATGCCAGACAATTCGGGGCAGAAGGCATCGGACTCTGCCGAACCGAGCACATGTTCTTCGGCGCAGGGATTGATGCCATCCGTGAAATGATTCTCGCTGATGAGACAGCAGAACGCGAAGCAGCGTTGGCGAAACTGCTCCCGCATCAACGCTCAGACTTCATCGGTATCTTTGAGGCAATGGCAGGCTATCCGGTCACGATCCGGACGCTCGATCCGCCGCTTCACGAGTTCTTACCAAAAAACGAAGCCGAAATCCTTGAACTCGCAGCGCGAATTAACATTGAACCCCAAAAACTCCGTGAGCGGGTTGAAGAATTACACGAATTCAATCCGATGCTTGGACACCGTGGATGTAGACTCGGGATTGTCTATCCAGAAATCACCGAAATGCAAGCCCGCGCGATCTTTGAAGCCGCTGTTGATGTCTCAAAACGGGGTATCACTGTGTTGCCAGAGATTATGATCCCGCTCGTTGGGCACATCAACGAATTATCCCTACAGCGCGAAGTCGTCGTGGATACTGCTGAAGCCGTCTTCAAGGAATCAGGCACCCGCGTCGAGTATCTTATCGGCACGATGATCGAATTGCCCCGCGCAGCACTCACGGCTGATAAAATCGCCGCCGAAGCCGAGTTTTTCTCCTACGGCACCAACGACCTCACTCAGACGACCTTCGGGATGAGCCGTGACGACGCAGCAAAATTCCTCGATGACTACGTCAGAAACGGCGTGCTTGAATACGACCCGTTCCAGGTTCTGGACCAAGATGGTGTCGGTAGTCTCCTGCAAATCGGTTCCGAAAAAGGGCGCGCCACACGTCCCGACCTGAAAGTCGGTATCTGCGGTGAACACGGCGGCGAACCGCATTCTGTGAAGTTCTGTCACGGATTAGAATTCGATTACGTATCGTGTTCCCCGTTCCGTGTGCCGATTGCCCGTCTCGCTGCAGCACAGGCTGTGATTGAGACTGACGCTTAAAGTATCGCGAGGGAGGCGCGCTTTAAAGCGCGCCTCCTTACACAAACTCACAGCGGAAGGAGAAAAAAAATGTCAGATCAGGATTTCCAAGAGCGAGTTTTTGAATATTTCGCTCGGCTTGAAGAGCAACGCAGGGAAGACAACCAACGGCTTGAAGAGCAACGCAGAGAAGACAACCAGCGAATCGAAAAACGACTGGACGCGATAGAGGTACAAGTTTCTGAGAATGCGAAGAGTATCGGTGCCCTGGCGGTTGATGTTGGATGGATCAAAGGGAAACTGGAGGCGAAGCGCGAAGGCGGGACAGCCCTATTGAGCAAAATTGCAGTCGGAACAGCAATTTGCTCCGCAATTATTGCACTGATCGCTCTTTTCCTCAACTAATGGCACCTTAAAAATAAAAAAATGAATACACAAACAACGCACCAATTCTCGCACGAAGAACTCCCTCCTGAAATCGCTAAGATGACGTTGGAGGAATTCCTGGAAAGCGATTTAGAGGGATACGAATACATTAAAGGAGAATTAATACCGGTGCCACCTACATCAATGGAACATGGTGATATTAGTGCAGATCTGTTTTGGTTTTTAAGCCTGCATGTTCGTGAAAATCAATTAGGACGCGTTTATATGCCAGACACAGGTTTCCGAGTTGGTGAACGTGTGCTGATGCCCGATATCGCGTTTCTTTCAAACGAACATTTACCTGATGATCGGAGCAAAGCATCTCCGGTTCCACCAGACCTCGCCGTTGAAGTGGTTTCTCGAACAGATATAGAATATCAGATTGAGGAAAAAGCATTTGCTTATCTTGAAGCAGGCACACAGTTGGTATGGGTGCTGAAGCCTGTGTCTAAAACAGTAACAGTTTACCGTTCAGAGGTGGACATCACGTTACTTACGCGGAATGATACCCTCACCGGTGAGAACGTTATTGAGGGATTCTCCTGTCAAGTTGCAGAACTTTTTGAGTAGGACAAAGTAGCAGGCACAGTCTCTGTGCCGTCAGCATTGAAAAGGACAACACATAATGCTAATCGCAGACCTAAATGAAATTGAAGGACGCACCTATCCCGCTCGTAGACGCACCAAAAATCTCGTCGGCGGTGCATCCCCGATCCAGATAGATGAATTCTGTATGGGGTTCGTCGTCTTAGAGCCAAACGGTGGACAAGTGCCGTGGCATAACCACGAACAGGAAGAGATCTACTTCATCGTTGAAGGTGAAGGCGAAATGTGCCTCGGAGAGGAACGCCATACCCTCTCCACGGGTCAGACTGTCTTTATTCCGTCGTGGGTTTTCCACCAATTGACGAACACCAGCGATACACCGATGAAGATGGTCTATTGTTACGGACCCGCAGGCGATGTGGCGCATTGGAAACAGGAGCTCGCCGGTACACTCCCGAAAGCCGGCGTTGACGCACCCCCACTCCCTGAAGGCGCAGCCCCCCAATGCACTGATAAACCTTAGACATATCTATCCCTTTTCACGTGGACAAGGAGATGCACCCATGAGAAAAATGAGAACGTATCGCGAGTACCTCATTGACATATTCACCGATCGCGATGAAGCGATTGCGCACCTCCAAGTCGCACTTGAAGATTACCAAACTCACGGGAATACAGACATATTTCTATTCTTGCTCGAAACCGTCGTAGAAGCCCAAGGCGGAATCTCTGAGCTTGCTAAGCAAACCGATACTAAGCCACACGTTCTTTCAGACGCGCTCACCGGGGACGATCTACCTCTAATTGACAGACTCGGAACGGTTCTTAAAACCCTTGGATACCAGCTTTCAATCGAACCGTTAGAAGTGGGAAGCCACAACCTTGAAACTGCTACCACGGCGGGACAAGCTGCAGCAACACCTCTGTCAGAAAATCAAGACACACCACAGCCAGCAGCTAAATAGTAGGAGACCCATGACCAATCATACTCAAAAAACACACCGCGTCGGCATCATCATGAACGGCGTTACCGGCAGGATGGGAACGAACCAACACCTCATCCGCTCCATCTTAGCAATCGCAGAAGAGGGGGGCATCCCGATTGGGGACGGCGAAGTGATTATGCCCGACCCATTCCTCGTCGGCAGAAATCCAGCAAAATTAGAGAAACTCTCCGAAACGACTGGTGTTGAGAAGTGGAGCACGGATCTTGACGCCGCTCTCGCCGATGACGCGTATAGCGTCTATTTCGACGCACAGGTTACATCCCGCCGCGTCGATGCGGTCGAAGCCGCAATATCCGCCGGAAAACACATCTATTGCGAAAAACCGACGGCTACGACCACTGCTGATGCGTATCGCCTCTATGAACAGGCGGCAAAAGCAGGACTCAAAAACGGAGTCGTTCAGGACAAACTCTGGCTACCCGGTATCCAGAAACTGAAACGCTTGATAGACGCTGACTTCTTCGGACGAATTATCGCCGTCCGTGGCGAGTTCGGCTACTGGGTCTTCCAAGGCGATGCGATCCCCACGCAACGTCCCTCGTGGAACTATCGGGTCGAAGACGGCGGCGGCATTATCCTCGATATGTTCAGTCACTGGCGATACGTCATCGACAATCTTTTCGGTGCCGTTAAAGGCGTCTCCTGTATCGCCGCTACGCATCTCCCGCAGCGGTGGGATGAAGAAGGTAAACCTTATGCCTGTACCGCTGAAGATGCCGCCTACGCGACGTTTGAATTGGAGAACGGAATCATCGCACATTTCAACTCATCTTGGGCAGTCAGGGTCCGCCGCGACGATCTGCTGACGATACACGTGGACGGTTTGAACGGGTCTGCGATTGTGGGTTTAAGAGATTGCTGGATCCAGCCGCTCTCTGGCACCCCGCGCCCCGTCTGGAATCCCGACATCGAACAACCGATCAAATTCTTCGATGGATGGCTCAAGGTTCCCGAGCAGGAGGATTATGAGAACGCCTTTAGAGCGCAGTGGGAACTCTTCCTCCGACACGTCGTCGCCGATGAACCCTTCCCATGGACGCTGCTCGCAGGCGCGAAGGGTGTGCAATTAGCAGAAAAAGGCATGGAATCGTGGCAGACCCGCAAATGGGTGGAATTGCCGGAACTCTCGACGCTCTAAAGCCTGTTGATGTTTAGTACAAAAAATGGGGAAATCCGCTGAAAAAACCATACACACCCCATACCTTTGACAATTGGCTTTTTGCATGATATAATTTCCAATGAATTACTGATTTTAACGCGTCTCTCACAATTCGGCGCAAAGATAGGGCAAATGCAGAAACGCATCTACATTGAAACAACAATTCCAAGTTTCTACTATACTTTTTGGAGACGCGTTTCACTTGGCAGTTGCTTCATTTCATAAGGTTGACGCGCTACTCACGTGGAATTTAGCACATCTTGCTAATCCTAATAAACTGGATCTCATTACGCAAATTAATCAAAAATTCGGATTATCTACACCAGAATTAGTTACACCTCTGGATGATTTAGGAGGCACTGACGCAAATGGCACGGACATCTCCGGAAGTAAGTGAAATTATTAAGGAAGTGCGCAGGATTCGGCATGAGATTTCAGCGGAATTTGGACACGATCCCCATAAGTTTGGTGAATATTGCCGTGAGCTAGAAAAGGAACTACGCAAATCTGGGAAATATAAGTTCGCTAAGTCTCCCGATCAGAAACCTGAGACGCCAGAATCATCTGGCAATGCAGCAGCAGATTAACGGATCACCTAAACATGCCGTTGAGGATGGTCCATGAATCTTTCTAAGTTCACCCGGATAGGTGCACTCACTTTAGCAGTTTTGCACATTGTCGTCTTCATAAGTGGCTGTGAAGTGGTTACCGAATTCACCAATGACCCCCCTACAATCACCTATTTCACGGTCCCAGCAGAGGTCGAGTACGGTGAAACCGTCGAATTCAAAGTCGGGGCGTATGATGCGGAAGACGAGCCTTTGACCTATTCATGGGAAGTATCTGCTGGAAGGTTGACGAACCCTGCCGAACCCGAGGTCGAATGGACGGCTCCTGAACTTCCGCCCGGGGAAGTAGTTCTGTCGGAAGTGGTACGCGTTGATGTCTCTGTACAGGATAGTGGTGAGGAAGAGACCTCTCAAACGGGATCAATTACCGTCCTTTCAAAAACATATAGGCTCATTGAAACACTCATTGGCACTTATACCCTCATTTCCAAGCGGGTTCAGGGGGCTCGGGTCGAAGAAACGGGTGTCTTGCGACTCACGCCCACCACGTTTACACGGGAATTCCGATCTCCCGTAGGCGGTGGCGATCAGGTCATCGCCGGTTCCTATAAACTTGTTGAACCGTTTGGCATGAAACACGGGAGGATGCATTGGCTTACGCAGGAAGATCCTGCACCTTCTGTCGCGACATATAGTTGGGAGCATCAACGCTTAGTGATCTTTTTTCCAGCCACCTCTACAGAATACGTTTACATTCGCGCGGGGACGGATCCTGGGGCAGTCGATTCAGAACCGATAAACACCGATAAAGCCTCTCTTGAAATCACCGATGAAACATTCGTAAACAAGGTATTGAGTGCGAAATTGCCGGTTGTGGTTGAATTTAGAGCCGATTGGTCTCCTTTCTGCAAACAGATGAACCCGATCGTTGAGGCAGTCGCAGTGGGCTCCCACGACACTTTCATCGTAGGACGGTTGGATATCGATAAAAACCCTGTGACCGTCCAAGCCTATAAAGTTGATGATATTCCGACATACCTTGTGTTCCGAGACGGCAAAGAGGTCACCAAGTTCGAAGGCGTGATGCCGAAACCGGTCTTTTTGCAGAAAATTCTTGATGCGCTCAAATAGATTGCCATTTGTCGTTGGTGTATTCTGACGACTCAGGACAAAATCGTTTTTCATGTGGGCATATACGAGACAGGAGTTTTCAGATGAAGTCACTCTCGATCGTGATCCTCGTATTTATTACACTAACGTTTGTGCCAAACACTTTCGCACAGGCAGTCCTTCAAACAACTATCCAACGATATGAGCGAGAGGTGGTGCGGTTGATTTACTTTCGACCCAGCGATCGCCCAGACCGTGAAGACATCGACACAGAGTTAGACACAGTCATAAAATGGGCACAGTACTTCTACGCAGAACAGATGCAAACCCATGGAGACCGAAAAACCTTTGCCTTTGAAACCGAAGATACCGGTTACGCCCGGGTTCATCACGTTACCGGAAAGTTCACGGATACATATTACCACCAAGACACCTACGACAAGGTGGTCAAGGAAGTTAGCGAGCAGTTTGATACATCAAGCAACGTCTATCTTATCGCTGTAGATGTGAGTAGCGAATTCATTAACCATGAAGGCACCTGTGGGATGGGGGGTGGCGGTTGGATCTCATCCGATAACGAACTGTGGCGGCGAAATTTTGGGGGCGTGGCAGTCATTCCTGCCTCTGGGATCTGCGTAAATCCGAGTGTTACCGCCCATGAACTCGGGCATGCCTTCGGATTAGAACACGATTTTCGGGACGATGCTTACCTGATGGCTTACGGGACACAAGAACGTTTGTCGCCGTGTGCCGCGGAATGGCTGGATGCGCATCGTTTCTTCAACCCTGATCCAACCTTTTTCAATGCAGCGGCAACGGTTGAGATGCACACCCCGCGCGCTGCAGGACCAGGACCCCTCCATCTCCAATTTGAACTGACCGATGCCGATGGTCTCCATCAGGCGCAGCTGCTTGTTCCGGCTGCACCTACCGATCCCGCCCCCGGCTTGAAGCTGCATAGCTGCGCGTCGCTAAACGGCAAGGACCAAAGCGTTGAATTCGCCATGACCGACCTGACAGTTGCATCCGATAGCGAAGTAACACTTCAAGTTATTGATGTGCGTGGAAATATTATCAAACAGACGTTCCCAGTTGAGACGGATAGCGTAGCGAAGGTGCCAGATGTGTCTTCTGTTGAAGAGGATGTTGCAACAGTCAGTCTCTCGCTTTCGATACCGCCAGCAGCTATAGGGGATCGTTTGACGCTGCCAGTCACAATTGCAGGGGGTGTAGATGTTGAGGGATATCAGATAAAAATCGAGTTCGATGTTTCCGCGCTACGGTATATCTCAAGCGCGAACGCCGATTATCTGCCTGTGGGGGCTTTTGTTGTTCCGGCATCCGTGAATGGCAATCACGTGACACTTGCGGCGACATCTCTGAGCGGTAGTAGTGAAGGGGATGGGACGCTTGCGACTGTCACATTTGAAGTGATCGCCGCCAACCCTTCACTACCGCGGTTATCAGCTGCGAAGTTGACTGACAGCAATGCCGACTTTTTAGAGGTTCGGATTGAAAACCCGGAAGAGGTAGAACCCGCCCGGCTTGCGGGTGATGTCAACGAAGATGGTATTGTAAATCTTGAGGATATGGATGCAGCCGCGGATCGTCTGGGTCAGACGGGCGAGAATACAGCGGATATGAATGGCAATGGCGTGGTAGATGTGGCGGATTTACTTTTAATTGCAGCAGCGATCGAACAGGCGAATGCTGCACCCTCACTGCATTCAGAAACCCTCGCGAATCTGTTCACTGCGACAGAAGTGCGCCAGTGGCTCCAACTTGCACGGCAACAAGGGCTTACAGGTGCTATGTATGGACGTGGTTTTATGTTGCTGGTGCAGCTCCTTGCGGTCTTAACCCCGACAGAGACGGCAGTATTGCCGAATTATCCGAATCCCTTCAATCCAGAGACATGGATCCCATATCAACTGTCGTCTCCAGCAGATGTAACGGTGCATATCTATGCGATAAACGGCAGTCTCGCTCGGACGTTGGCGTTGGGACATCAGGCTGCCGGAATATATCAGTCTCGGGGGCGCGCGGCGTATTGGGACGGTAAAAACGAACTCGGTGAAACCGTCGCAAGTGGCGTGTATTTCTACACACTCACAGCAGGCGATTTTACTGCCACCCGAAAAATGTTGATACGGAAGTAAGGATCGAGAGATAGGGTATGAAACTGATAAGAAACCTCTATACCTTTTCTATTCTTACATGGATAGCCGTTGGCTACCTAACACCGGTAACAGCACAGAACACCGCCGAGAACGCAAGCAAGACAGCCGCTCCGACAGATTATTTTCAACGGGTTACGCTCTTCTCGGACGGTAGAATCACGCGCTTTACACAAATGCCGATTCGCGTGCATATCTCACCAACCCTCAAGGCACTTCCCTACCTAACAGCAATACGCTACGCTATGAACGCCTGGGAATCCGCGACCGATGGGAAAATCAGGTTTCAAGAGACCGAAACCCCGGAGCAGGCAGACATCAGCGTCACTGAAACCTATAGCGGTCGCCTGAGTTTCCTTGATACGCGACTCGGGAGTGCGGAGTTAACGCGGCTTAAAAAGAGGCATCGGCAAGATAGTTATCGGTCTTCGGTGAACGGTTATCAGTTAAAGACGGATGTGCTACACGAAAACCTCTTACCGACACCTGACGGTTTCCAACAACTGACACCCCTTCCCTCTGAAAGCCAATTCACTGTAGCGGTTATCCTGGTATTGGAAGGCGACGGCACTATCGGGGAACTGACACCAGAAGAGATGCGGACGGTGTGCCTACATGAATTTGGACACGCTATCGGGCTATGGGGGCATAGTCCGGATACCCTTGATGTCTGTCACGCGATGGCGACCGCCCAATACCCAACCCAGCGTGATATCAACACCTTGCTGAAACTCTACAACACACCGCTCCATACATCACAACACGAGATCGCTATTGACCTACTCAAAAAGGAGATCCAAACGAATCCGAGACTTGCGCGTCCGCACTATCTGCTCGGTACAGTCCATTTCGATAAAGGTGATATGACACCCGCGATCGCCAATTTTCAGAATTGTCTTGGGATCGATCCTAACTTTGAACCGGCAAGGGGCAAACTGATTCAAGCGTATGAAAAAACAGGGCAGTCGAACCAAGCGATCCGCCTCGTTGAACAGCGCGTAAAAAGCCAGCAAGGACACCGTTCTTTCCGTGAAAGTGCTGATAACTACAACTATCTCGGCACCCTCTATTACCGACAGGGGGACGTAGACAAGGCGATAGAGGCGTTTGAAAATGTCCTGAAACGCTCGCCGCACCACAAAGTCGCAAAACGAAACCTACATCAACTCTTCCGTCAAAAAGCGTTCAACGCCTTGAAGCGCAACGCTTTCGACGAGGCAACCACATATTTTCAGAGAGCCATCCCTCTCGACCCGCAAAATGCTACCACCTATCGACTCATGGGTGACGGATATGCCCATGTCTCTCAGTTCTCCAAAGCGATTCCATACTACCAAAAGGCATTAGAAATCGCACCCGACGATGCGACAGCGCAGAAGAACCTCGTGCAGAGTTATAATAACTACGGCGTGACGCTCAGAAATAAGGGTGAATGGGACGAGGCGATTCGCGCCTATCGTAACGCATTAGAATTACAACCTGCCTATCAACTCACCAAAACAAATTTGATCGATGCGCTTTGGCAAAAAGCGAACGCCCACCGGCAATCGGGACGGACCTCCACGGCAATTACGACGTACCTCGAATTGCAGAAACTACATCCAAGCGATACGACTATCGCGAGCCTGCTTGGGGAACTGTATCTCAAAGTTCGGGACTATCCCGCAGCGATTTCGGCGTTCCACAAGGTCTACACGGAGACCCTGCCCACTGACAAACACGCGCAGCAGAACCTCATCGCTGCGTATCAACAATACGCACGCGCCTTGAGAAACCGGAGAGATTACAGGGCTGCCCTTGGACAACTCCAGAAGGCGGTAGACCTCTTTCCGACTGACATCAATCTCCGTTTGAACCTATCGCAGGCGTATCAACATGTCGGCAAATATGAACAGGCAGAAAGCGAATTAGAACAGATATTGGCGCGAGACCCGGAGAATAAAAACGCAAAAACAGAACTCGTGAACCTCCAGATCCGACGTGGAAATGCCTTGATGAACCGGAAGAAATACGCAGCAGCAGCGGCTGTCTTTGAGGCGATCCCGGCATCCGAAAAAACGATAGATATGCACAACATGATCGGCTATCTCTATCTTGTGCAGGATCAGCATCTGAAGGCGTTGTCGACCTTTGAGACCGTCCTCACGAAACAGCCGAGGAATGCCGTCGCATATCAAAATCTGCTCTCCCTTGAATCGCAACTATTGGTGACTGTTGACCAAGCGAGAACAGCGGCGCAGTCCAACACCGATACCGGTGAAGCGGCTCCAAACCCCAACACAACGCCGATCCCTCCCGACCCGACTGCGGAGAAGTTGTCGCGTGTGCAATGCGCTCTTGCAAACTGTCTACTGAATCGCAAACAGCCGAAAAATGCGATGGAGAAATACCGACAAGCGTTAAAAGCCGAACCCTACACGCCAGAACTGCAAGCACGCCTTATTGACACCGGCAGGTGGCTCGCCAACTACTTTCAGAAGCAAAACGACACCGAGAGTTATGAGACGATTGTTCGGTGGGCAACAGCGTTGGATAGCGATTTTAGAGAATCGTTGGAGCCTTAGTGTTTTATCCATGCAGAACGTCCAGAAACGTCTTCGCTGGCGCGGTTTCATGAAGATTAATTTATTCATTCGGTAATTTTCCTGTTCGCACGAGGTGGCTGTACCCCTGCTGGCGAGGTTTCCTAACCTCGCCATATTACCGACCTTCCCGTCTCCTTCCGTGCCGTTCACAGAAATTAGCACCATCCCTGTCATCCGCGATTCAGACAAAAATGTTGCGTTCCCCAGAAAAAGGCTGTATAATAGAACATAACCTAAACATTCCATTATCAGCAGGATGTGCATCGAGATTGTAACACCTTCTACACCGGCCAACTTGTTACAAGGGGATTCTCTCAGATGGCGTATAGCAATTTTACTTTAGACACAGTGCTGGAAGCGTTCGATTTAGAAGAGGTTGATGTCGCCGGTATCTTTTCAGATATAGAACCGATAGCCCCGAGCACACTTCTCACCACAGTGTTGGATCGAAACGTCCCATTAGCGTTTGCTATCGGTACTGAGAAGGCAAAATCAGAACTCATTGTTGCCTTCGTTCTGGTTGAGCTCCGGGAACACTTTGAGCGACGCATCAGTTTTTTTTCTGGGATTGACTTTAACGTGAATGCCGAAGACGGGCTCACCGGGGTTTGCGATTTTCTGGTAAGTTTATCGCCGAAGCAATTCTATTTGGAAGCCCCGGCACTCATCCTTGTTGAGGCAAAAAGGGACGATCTGACAGCAGGGCTCGGGCAGTGCGTTGCGGAAATGGTGGCTGCACAACGTTTTAACGCCGAACAAGGGAATGATATCCCTTGCATCTACGGGACTATCACATCGGGCATAGATTGGCTCTTCCTCAAGTTGGAGGGAAAGAAACTCTACATTGACATGAGTGCCTATCAAATCGCGCAATGCGATATAATCCTCGGTATCCTCACAAATATGGTTGAACAAAAGGCATAGGGAGAATTCATTACCTAATCGAATTTTTAACCTCACAAAACAATGGCACAACAAAACGTAACACTCCAAAAACTTGATGAATATCGCTGGCGGATTCCGAAGAGTTACATGAAAGGGATGCGTGTAGATGGCATCATTTATGCCAACGAGAAACTCCTCGAACACGCCAAAAGTGATGAGGCATTGCAACAGGTCGCGAACGTCGCGCATCTTCCGGGTATCGTCGGACACTCCCTCGCTATGCCCGATTTGCACTGGGGATACGGCTTCGTCATTGGGGGTGTCGCGGCGACCGATCCACAGGCGGATGGCGTTGTCTCTCCCGGCGGCATCGGATACGACATCAACTGCGGCGTCCGGCTCATTCGGACCAACCTCAATGTCTCGCAACTTGAAGGGAAGCGGAAAGCACTTGTCGCCAAGTTGTTTCAAAACGTTCCGTGTGGCGTAGGCTCAAGTGGCAAAATTCGGCTCACTGTCCAAGAAGAGCGGCAGATGTTAGAGAAAGGCGCGCGGTGGGCAATCGAACGGGAATATGGTCACGCAGAAGACCTCGACTTCACAGAAGCGACCGGTTTCCTCCAACACGCAAACGCCGACGCGGCGAGCCAGCGCGCCTTAGAACGCGGGAAAAATCAACTCGGCACCCTCGGTTCCGGCAACCATTTCCTTGAAGTGCAAACCGTTGACCGTATTTTTTACCGAGAAGCCGCTGACGCCATGGGATTGCGGGAGGGCAATATCTGCGTCATGATCCACACCGGTTCGCGCGGTTTCGGCTACCAGATCTGTGATGAACACGTCAAAAGTTGGGTCAAAGTCGCTCAGAGATACGGCATAAAGCTCCCCGACCGACAACTCGCCTCCGCCCCGATCAACTCACCAGAGGGACAGGATTACATCACGGCGATGGCGTGTAGTGCAAATTACGCGTGGAACAATCGACAGTGTATCATGCACCTCGTCCGCCAGACCTTCATGCAGTTCTTTGAAACGACGGAAGACGAACTCGGCTTAGAACTCGTCTACGATGTGGCACATAACATCGGAAAGTTTGAGAAACACATCGTCAATGGCAAAGAACGCGAGTTGTTTATCCATCGCAAAGGCGCGACGCGTGCATTCCCAGCGGGGCATCCTGAGATCCCCGATAAATACCAGAAAGTCGGGCAACCCGTCCTTATCCCCGGCGACATGGGAACCGCCTCCTACGTGCTTGTCGGGAATCCGGGCGCGATGGCAGAGACGTGGGGCACAACCTGCCACGGTGCCGGTAGAGTGCTCTCACGGCGAAAGGCGATCGCCTTGACGAAAGGACGTTCCATCCAGAAGGATTTGGAGGCACAAGGTATCTACGTCCGAGCAGAAGGCAGACGCACGCTCCAAGAAGAGGTTCCCGAAGCCTACAAAGACGTTGATGAAGTCGTCCGTGTCGTTGACAAAGCCGGGCTTTCCCGGCGGGTCGCACGCCTCCGTCCCATCGGTGTTGTAAAAGGTTAAACTTTTAACGAACAACTGACTGTCGACGGCTACCTCTAATGTGCATTTTTTTATCATAGGATGTCCAAAAAATAGGCAATATCCCGCAAAAATTGCCCAAAACACCCCATTTTGGATTGGCACGGAAATTGCTTATGTTTATGTGAGCCTCCTTGGGTACGCCGGAGCCATAATTCCTATAAGGTGTGACTTGCGAGTTCCTGTTGCATGCGTTAGTTCAGTTGAAATCCCTGAAACTCCTGGACCGATTAGGAATGTGGTTTCCGGCTCCTTTTTTATCTTCCTTCCTCACACAATCATCTTTTTTTTACTTGGATTCGTAAAAAAATCCACAATTTCAAGCAATTTTTTCATTTTTTTTCCCATTTTGCACCCTTTTTGCCTTAAAATTGTGTCTTTAACAACATCGTCTTGATTTTGCAAGATATGAAGCTCACAAGTTTTCTCTTTAGACGAGAAAGGAGAGAAAAAATGACACATCGACACATCCTGACATGCCTCTTTTTGCTCGCTTTAATTCCGCTGAGTGCCAAAGCATTCCCACCCGCTTCACCCGCAGGGGGTAACTATTTAATCCTCGATGGGGTGGACGACTATGCGGTTTTAGACTTTAAAACCTTCGGTATCCTCTTACCGAAAGGCACGGACGAATTCACCGTTGAAGCGTGGGTATACCCAACCACACCACTGCCTAACATGGATACACACGCAATGATTCTCAGTCAACAGGTGCGAATGAATGCAGCGGTCGCTGTCGAGGCACGGAGGGACATCAAGAAGGGGGATTTAGTCTTAGCAATGCAAGCACACATTACGGTTGTGGGCAGGCTCGCTACGACCCCGTACCATCCCGTAGTACTTGCCCCGAACCAATGGCATCACATCGCTTATCAGGCGGAAGGGAAAGAGACAGTAACCATCGTTAACGATTTCGTAGGCATCTTACCGCAAAGAACAACACTCGCGCACGATCTCGCAGGATTCAAGCGTCCAAAGGATTTTACACTCGGAGGATTTGGAAAGAAAGTCAAGTTCCACATCGATCACTTTTGGGGACCTTTTGCGGGATATATTGATGAGGTCCGTATCTCGAGAGTCGCTCGTTACAAGGTCGGCAAAAAAGGGTTCACGCCGCGCGAAAAGTTCAAGGAGGACCCGAAGACGGTTGCGCTGTGGCATTTTGATGAGCCGCACGGAACACAGACATTTTCAGATGCCTCGGGACATGCACATCATCTGACGGGTAAAAATGGCGCAAGGACCGGCATCCCACTCGCAGTCGAACCCCACGAAAAACTCACCACAACATGGGGACGACTTAAGCAATGAAATCTCGAAAAAAGCTTTCGTTATGGGTGTATAGGAGGAAGTCTCGTGGAAGTAAAAGAAGATGTTCAGTTGATTCACGACATTTTATCAGGCAACGATGATGCCTTCAGCACGTTAGTGCAAAAATATCAGAAGAGTGTTCACGCGCTCGCTTGGCGAAAGATTAGCGATTTTCACTATGCTGAAGAGATTACGCAGGACACCTTCCTCCAGGCATACAAAAAACTCTCGACCCTCAAAAATCCGCATCATTTTGCTGGGTGGCTGTATGTCATTGCAAATCGGCTTTGCATTAACTGGCTCCAAAGGCACAAATCGGCGATGCAATCGCTTGAGGGTACGCCAGTGCGGGAAATCAATCAACTCACTTATGAACGTTACATCTCCGAGGCGCGCGAATCGGAAGCGACCGAACGCCGGTATGAAATCGTCGAAAAACTTCTCGAAAAACTCCCAGAAAGTGAGCGCACAGTGATGACGCTCTATTACCTCGGTGAGATGACGGCGAAAGAGATAGGCAACTTCTTAGGGGTGTCAGTGAATACGATTAAAAGCCGGCTTCGGCGAGGGCGAGAACGTCTACAAGAAGATCAGGAACTCTTAATTCAAGAGGTCTTCAGTGGCGTCCAAATATCGACGGGTCTGAGCCAGAACATCATGCGGCAAGTCGCTGACTTGAAACCCACACCCCCGCCGGCTACGAAACCCTTGATTCCATGGCTGGCTTTGGGAACGGCTGCGGTTTTGGTGCTGTTGCTGGTGGGTGCAAGCGATCGATACCTCACCCGCTTTCAGAAGCCTTATAGTCTCGATGCGGCATCTGAACCGACAATTGAAATCGTTGATGCCCCTATCGTCCTTGATATTGATGTGAAACCGGATGTGCGACATCAAGTTGGACGGATTGTATCCAGAAATAAAAATGGCGACACAGGTTTGCAGGCTTCTGAGAGGATCCGAACATCTAATGCCCAAGCGGGTTCTTCCAAGTTTTCTATTTCACAGTGGACCCAGACAAATGGACCACCGGCGGGTTACATCCGCAATATCTTCGCTACGCCGGAGGAGGCTGTTTATGCTGTTGCATCGTCAGGACTATACAGATTAACAGAAGACGCGAGCGCTTGGACACACATCGACGGGAGTGTTCCAATTGACAAATCTCTAATGCCGATGGCAGCTCACGACGGGAACCTTTATATCGTTTCCGCTGACGAGGTATTCACCTCGACGGATCGGGGTGAAACATGGAATACACTCGGTCCTCGACCGAAAGGGGAGGCTGTCGGAATTCTCATGACGGATGAGGCACAACCCCGCATTACAATGTACCTCGCCCTGAAAGATGAAGGGGTTTTCCGATCAACAGACGGTGGAACGCACTGGCAGCCGCTGCGAGATGGATTAACAAGCAAAAAAATCTCCGCAATTGCCGCTGTTGACAACACAGTGTTTGCTGGAACAGAGAACGGACTCTACCGTCTTGATTCGGGCATCTGGAATAAGTTGCCCGTGGAGACATCACGAGCCGTCTGTTCCTTGACAGTATCTGGAAATAACCTTTATGTTGGAACGGGTTCCGATCTATTGGTGACATTAACGCCAACAGAAATATATCAAGTCCATCGGGAGACACGGAACACATGGAATCACTGGAATAACAGGTCGTACCCCGTCAAGATTTTCCATTCATCTGACTTGGGAGCCTCGTGGACTGAAATAATGGACGGAAGTGAATACAATTATGAGGGTTCACCATCGGGTATAACAGTTTTAGCCGTAGGTGAAACGCTCTTGGCATTAGGGGTGTATCAATCCCGTTCAGCAGATGGTGGTAAAACGTGGACCAAACTTGGATGGGACGCGAGTTGGTTGAGGTACAGTAGCCGCCCCGCTGTAATGGTGAACGAGAGCACGTTTTACAAAACCAGAGGATTCGGGCTTCACCGCACAACAGATGGCGGCGACTCATGGCACCTCTTTTTGAACGGAATGACAGGAACACTTCTAATTGATTTGGTTGCGTTTAACAACAGGTTATACGCACATTCCGGCTACGAAGTCTATCAATCCTCCGATGCCGGAGAGTCTTGGAAAAAAGTTCCCGTTGAGGGACAGGAAACCGCTCTCAACCCGAGAATCAAAATCGCTTCTGAGTCAAAGTTCGTGGTTACCGACAATACGCTTTACCTTCTTTCATCTGAAGCAGAAGACTTCCAAATTTTCCGTTTATCCACAGATGGCGATACGCTCATTCCAGTTCAAGGCGTCCCCATTTTTGACCGTCAATCCATTTCTTTTGCCATAGCGCGTCTGCAAACGGAAACGGCTACCGCCAGCCGCGATGCGTTCTATGTGGAATACCAAAGAAAACTTTTCAAATGGAAACTGGGGGATCCGACGTGGATAAACACGGGATTGGTAGATACAAGTCAAGTGTCCTATAGCGATTACAGAGGTGGATTCAAAATAGCGGTTTCCGATGAAACCGTCTACGTCGGTCAACGGGACGGACATCTGTTTCAGTCGCTTGATGAAGGGAAAAGTTGGAAAGACATTACATCGAGTTTGCCGCTTCGCTTCACCCGTTTCAAAGAGGTAACCTTTGTCGGGCAAACGATCTACGTCGCAACAGACAAAGGCACCTTGGTTTCACAGACTGGGGACCACTGGAGCGTTCTAACCGATGGGGCTGACAGGCGTCCTATCGTAGACAGATTTGCTACAGATGGCACCAAAGTCTACGGCATCGGTGAAGCAGGGGTCTATCATTTAGATGCCAGTGGCCAATGGACACAGATTTCGTCAAATGTTCCCGATAAAATTCTCTCCCTCGTCGTCAATAATAACAGGCTTTATAGTGTTACGCAACAAGCTGGGATGTTTCATATCCCGCTTGAGGCGGATACCATTGCAGAGAGTAGTTCTCGGTATTGAAATGCATTCTACAAATGGAGGCAAACCATGAAAACCTATTTGACTTTTGGAATCCTAATTCTGTGCGCCTTGTTAGTTATCAACGTTGCCAATCTTGGTGCCGAAGAGAATTGGACGCAGAAAGCAGATATGCCGACACAACGCTCCAGTTTTGATACCTGTATTGTGAATGAAAAGATATACGCAATCGGGGGCGGGATTGAGGGATTTGGAAACTTATCCGTCTCAACGGTAGAGATGTACGATCCGACAACCGATACATGGGAACGAAAGGCGGATATGCCGACCGCCCGTTCTAATGCGTCTGTCTCGGTTGTAGACGGAAAAATATATGCGATTGGTGGAACGGAACTGAAGAGGTTTGAGATGGATGTCCTTATTCAGGGTGAGTTTAGAAAGGTTAAACAGTGGGAGCCCAAAGAACTTCCAACCGTGGAAATGTATGATCCAACGACCGACACATGGATGCAGAAAGCAGACATGCCGACACCCAGAAATACTGGCACTTGTGTCGTGGACGGAAAAATATATGCTATCGGTGGAATAGCGTTTAATAATGTTAAGAAGAAAAAACCGTGGCGTTTAGATACCGTGGAAGTCTATGATCCAGCAACAGACACATGGGCGAAAGGAAAGAAAATGAACCATGCTCGCGATGGTGCCGCAATCAGTGTAGTAGATGGAAAGATCTACGTCATGGGCGGAACGGGTTGGCCCCAACTTCCAAATCGTCCAGGTCCCTATCTCTCCAGCATTGAAGTGTTTAATCCAAAAACGAATCAATGGCGTGACATTGGGGAAATGTCTGAGCCAAAATCAGGTCATTCAGCAAGTGTCATCAACGGAAAAATTTACGTGATAGGCGGTTTTTTCCGAGGCAATGGGTTAGATACGAAATATTTTAAAACAATCGAAATCTATCACCCTGAAACCGGTCGCTGGACACAGAAACCCGACATGCCGGTTGGCAAATCAGGACATGCGGCTGAAGCCATAAATGGGAAAATCTATATCCTTACCGGAGCAGACCCTGATGAGGTTCCATTTGCCACCGTTGAAGTCTATGCCCCAGAAGGGTTCCCTCAGAGCGTCGATCCAACCGGGAAACTTTTCAAAACATGGGGTACCCTTAAGAACATACAGTAACAGGAAAACTATCTACACACCGCGATGAAATCAAAGCAGAACATTATAACTCACCTTAACATCGGTTCGTTAAGAAGGAGAAATCAATGAGGTTCAAAACGTTTCAGTATCTACGATGGGTTGTTGGTTTCGCTGCTGTTGTTCTATTTCATGTAGCCACGGAGAACACTGATGCGGAAAAATGGAAGGTCATCTCCCAACTTCCAACAGAGAGAACGGGTTTCGCGACCGCAGTCGTTGATAGTAAGATTTATCTTTTCGGTGGCACACTCTTTGAACATGAGCGGGGGGTTCGGCGTGAAAATGAACCTGGTATTTGGCGGGGTCCTTTTGGGATGTCCTTGGTGGAAGTCTATGATCCACAAACCAACGCTTGGCAGAGACTCGCAGATATGCCGACTGCTCGATCCGAACCTCTGACAGCCGTCGTTGATGGCAAGATTTATGTTTTGGCAGGATACGTCGGGAAAGACAACAAGGGAGTGAATCTCAAAAATCTGAAAGCCGTCGAGATGTACGATCCACAAACCGACATGTGGGTCAAAAAACAGGACATGCCTACCCCCCGCATAGACTTCGGCACTGGTGTAGTGGCTGGCAAAATTTATGCCATTGGCGGACGTGTCTACTGGAGGGATAGAAAACCTGGGAGTCCAGGACGCATTGATCTCGTGGAAGTCTACGACCCTGCCAGCGATACGTGGACAAAGCGCGCGAAAATGCCAACCAAACGCAATGGCTTCGGAACAGGGGTTGTCAACGATCAGATTTATGCTATCGGGGGGACTGGCTGGCCCCAAGTAGGCAATCACGGGGGTCCCTATCTTGGAACGATTGAGGTCTATGAACCGAGAATCAACCGATGGACGAAGAGGGCTGACATGCCAAATCCGAGAACCGTATTTTCGACAGTTGTTATTTCCGATAAAATCTATCTGATCGGCGGTTCCGATGTGCAAGCGGGGGGTGCTGCGGTGGGTGAGTGGCTTGCCAGCATCGAAGTGTATGATCCAGCTACCGAGAAATGGCGTGTGGTTTCTGCGGGACCAATCGTAAAGTCGCCATTTGGTGTAACGGCGGTTAATGGTAAGATTTATACCTTCGGTGGTTACACAGCAGATTGGGAACTTTCTCCAATCGTCGAAGTCTTTGATACCGGTTTTCGTAATGTCGAGGCGCGTGGAAAACTTCCGACGCGCTGGGGTGAACTCAAAGCAACACGCCAAAACTAATCTTAACAGCGGTTCGTATTAATAGAAGGGATATGCAATGCGCAAATACCAAACTTACTGAGTGTTCCCGATAAAACCGTTTCTTTCGTCGTCAATAAAAAAGCCTTTACATTGCTACATGAGTGCGCGGGATGTTCCATATCCCGCCTGAGACGGAATTGTGAATTTTACTATAGAATGGAGGCAAACCATGAAAACTTACTTGACCTGCGGAATCCTAATTCTGTGTGCCCTGTTAGTTATCAATGTTGTTAATCTGGTTGCCGCCGAAGAAAATTGGACGCAGAAAGCAGATATGCCGACACAGCGATCTGATTTTGCTACCTGCATTGTCAATGGAAAAATATACGCTATTGGAGGTGAAGTTGACAAATTCGGGGACGTATCCATTGCAACAGTAGAGATGTACGACCCGAAAACTGATACATGGACGCAGAAGGCAGATATGCCCACAGCCAGAAGTACCAGTACCTCCGTCGTCGATGGAAAAATCTACGCCATTGGTGGAGGAAAAACACACAAACGTCGGATTGGTCCCGGTTGGGGATGGGAAACTATAATACTCCCAACTGTGGAAATGTATGATCCGATTACGGACACGTGGACCCCGAAAGCAGACATGCCTGCGCCAAGAAGTGCCGATACCTGCGTCGTGGGCGGAAAAATATACCTTATCGGTGGCGCGAATAAAAAACAGCATCGATCAGAAATCGTAGATGTGTATGACCCTGCAACTGATACATGGGCAAGAGCCAAAAGCATGAACCACGCGCGCTCCGGTGCGGCAATTAGTGTTATGGATGGAAAGATTTACGTCATGGGCGGCACAGGGTGGCCCCAGATTCCATTCCACCCAGGTCCCTTTCTCTCCAGCATAGAGGTGTATAACCCAAAAACAAATCAATGGCGCGAAATAGGAGATATGCCTGCCGCAAAATCGAGCCATACAGCAAGTGTCATCAATGGAAAAATTTATGTGATAGGTGGTTTTTTTCGAGGCAATGGGTTAGATCGAAGATATTTTAAAACAATCGAAATCTATCACCCTGAAACCGGTCGCTGGACACAGAAACCCGACATGCCGGTCGGCAAATCAGGACATGCGGCTGAAGTCATAAACGGGAAAATTTATATCCTTACCGAAGCAGATCCTGATGATGCCCCGTTTGCAACCGTTGAAGTCTATGCCCCAGAAGGGTTCCCTCAGAGCGTCGATCCAACCGGGAAACTTTTCAAAACATGGGGTACCCTTAAGAACATACAGTAACAGGTGAAGCGGTCGGGAAACTCTCCACACGTTGGGGTGCGTTGAAAATGAAGCACCAAAACCAACCTTAATGCCTTGAAAGATGCCCAACTACCAGAATTTGTCCTTCGATCCTCTTCTACTTTCCCGTCGTTATACCATCTACAAAATATTTACACACCCCGAGAGAGATTAGTGCTATAATAAAGGGCGGATCGGTTTGATCCAATCATTGCCTTACCAGTTTCACCGCAGCCACAATCACTAACAACGACATGCGGAGAAATAGAGACAGAAAACTGAAGTCAGCGTTTTGAAGGAGTCGATAATGCGAGAAAAGGGTCTACTTGTTTTATGTATGCTAAATGTAGTCGCATTGTGCGCAGGCGTTTGTCCCGTTTTCGCTAAGGCACCCAACACAGCAAAAATAGTGTATTCCTCAACCCGCGACGGGAATTGGGAAATCTATACTATGAACACAGACGGCAGTCAGCAAGTGAGATTAACACAAAATTTTGCAGAGGATTTTACCCCTGTTTGGTCACCTACTGGCGAGGAGATACTTTTTCTATCGGATCGGGACGGAGTTCCTGACCTATACCTGATGGATGCCGATGGGAAAAATGTTCGACGGGTGTTTAAGAAATCTGCACGTAGAGAACACCCGACCTGGTCACCCGACGGCAAGCAGATTGCTTATGTCCGCAAGTGGTTTATCTATATCGCTACACTTGGGAAACAAGAAGAACACCAATTGGTAAACGGCTTCGATCCGACATGGTCACCCGATGGTACCGAGATAGCCTTTGCGAGAGGGGCTTTCGGAAGCCATCGGTTGACCCTCGTCAACGTTCGGACGGGAAGGCAAAAGCAGGTACTCCCAGAGAATACACTGTCATGGCAGCATTTGCCAGCGTGGTCTGTGACAGGCGAGCAAATTGCCTTTTCTTGGTTGAATCACGTTCTGCCGAACGGTAAACTTTTTGACCTTGTTGATAAAGAGACCATCTATATTGTGAATCGCGACGGTACTGGACTTGCACAAATTGTCTCTGAAGCGGGCAAAGCAGCGATGGATCCCGTTTGGGATCCACGAGGTAATAGCGTTGTTTATGAGCAAGAAATTGACAATTATTTCCAACTTTTTAAAATTAATCTGGCGAGTCGTGTCCGAACACAACTTACACATATTGCAGTAGGTCCCGGTCGGGGGAATGCAGACGCAGACTGGTTTGATCCTATTGTTGCCTTGTCCGTTTCACCGCAACCACAATTGCTAACAACGACGTGGGGAAAAGTAAAGAGAGAAAACTGAAGTTGATCTTTTAAGGGAGTCGATAATGCGAAAAAAACATCTGTTTGTTTTATGTGTCCTAAGTATCGTCATGTTATGCGCAAACGTTTGTTCGGTCTTTGCCAAAGCACCCGACACACCGAAAATCGTCTTTACTGGGTGGCGCGGCGACAATCGGGACATCTATCTGATGAATCCGGATGGAAGTGAGCAGGTCAACATTACCAATCACCGCGCAGATGATGTCTCTCCCATCTGGTCTCCGACAGGCGAACACATCCTTTTCGCCTCTGATCGAGATGGTCCCCGCGACCTGTATTTGATGAATCCTGATGGTTCCAATGTGCGGCGCGTTTTTGGGAAATCGGCAACGAGGGGAGGACCGGCCTGGGGTCCCGATGAAAAACAGATCGCCTATGATCACGGACCCCCTGGGAACAGGTTCATCTACACCGGAACAATAGACGGTAAGAAAGAAGAACGCATGGCAATTGGAGCACGTCCAACCTGGTCTCCCGACGGCACGGCAATCGTCTTTACCAGCGGCGCCTTGGGCGAACCGTGGCGCTTCAGTTTACTCAACGTCAAAACGAAAAGGCTAACGTTCTTCCCTTTCCCCAAGGAACCCATGTTTGTTCGGGGTCCCGCATGGTCCCCAAGTGGCGACAAACTCGCCTTCTCCTGGCACATTGATGGCTTCAGAGAAGAGGCAATCTACATTGTGAACCGAGATGGGACAGATCCGCAAGAAATCGTGGGCGACATTACAACGAGGGCTTCTGATCCGACCTGGTCCCCCGATGGTACCGCACTCCTTTATACACAACTTGTTAACAAGAATTTACACATCTTCAAAGTCGCATTGGACGGTGGGAAGCCGGTCCAACTCACCCACGACGGATGGAATTATATGGGCGGTTGGTTTGATCCGGCGTATGCCTTGCCCGTCTCACCACAACCACAATTGCTAACAACCCAATGGGGAAACGTAAAGAAAGGAAACTAAAGCAGGATTTTTGGAGAAATATATAATGCGAACTCAGTATCTATTTGTTCTATCTGTGCTAAGTGCGGTTCTGTCATGCGTAAGCGTCTGTCCAGTTCTTGCCAAAGCACCCAATACGGCAAAAATTGCATTCGCGTCATCTCGTGATGGAAATCGTGAAATCTATCTGATGAATCCGGATGGAAGTGAGCAGGTTAATATCACCAATCATCGCGCAAACGATATTTATGCAGTTTGGTCGCCAACAGGTGAACACATTCTTTTCGTCTCTGATCGTGAGCAGAAGGAGAAGGGATGGGGGAATTGGGATTTGTATCTCATGGAACCAGATGGCTCTAATGTACAAAAGGTGTTTGACAAATGGAAGATACGAGCAAATCCCACATGGTCTCCCGATGGCAAACGATTTGCCTACAGTTATGGAGAAATTGGAAACAATTTGCTCTATATTGGCACAATCGATGGAAAAGAGGAAGAGCGTGTGGCGATTGGTTACTCACCGGCATGGTCTCCAGATGGCACGCAAATCATCTTTCGCAGCGGTGCCTTGGACAAACCGAGACGTTTCAGTCTACTCCATGTCAAAACGAAAAGACAAACATTCTTCCCTTTCCCCAAGGAACCAAAATGGGTTCGGGGTCCCGCATGGTCCCCAAGTGGCGATAAACTCGCTTTCTCCTGGCACATTGATGGCTTCAGGGAAGAGGCAATCTACATTGTGAATCGCGATGGCACAGATCCCCAAGAGATCGTGGGGGCTCTTACAACACGGGCTGGCAGCCCGATCTGGTCTCCAGATGGCACAGAACTCCTATATACACAATTTGTTAACAAGAATTTACACATCTTCAAAGTCGCCTTGGACGGCGGGAAACCGGTCCAACTCACCCACGAAGGATGGAATTATAGGGGTAGTTGGTTTGATCCGGCGTATGCCTTGCCCGTCTCACCACAACCACAGTTGCTAACGACGACGTGGGGAGACGTGAAAAAAGGAAACTGACATAAGTCTCCAGTCAGCCTGATGGGATCAACTTCCGCAACGTCTGAATCAGTGTGCTTTCTGAGAACCATTTACCTGCCACACGCCACACACTGCTTGAAAACGTCGGGTACACATGGATCATCCCGCTCAATTTCCGCAACGGAATTCCTTCTTGCATCGCCAGGATATACTCGTGAATGACCTCACCGGCGTTTGCACCGACGAGATGAACCCCTAATATCTTTCCAGTCCACCGACTCGCGATGACTTTGCTGAAACCGTGTGTCTCGCCTTCCGCGACGGCTCTGTCAACATCCCCTTGGTCCAGTGTGAACACATCAACGTCCCCATACTTCTCGCGCGCTTCCGCTTCTGTTAATCCGCAACGCGCAACTTCAGGATCACAGAAGGTTGTCCACGGTACGACGGCATAGTTAATCGTTTGAGAGAGCGGGAAGAAGATATTTCGGAGGAGCAGCTGCGCCTGAAACGCCGCAACGTGCGTGAATAGATAATGTCCGATCACATCGCCTGCAGCATAGATATTTTTCACGCTTGTTTGAAGTTTACTGTTCACCTCAATCCCACGTGTGCCGATCTGCACTCCGATTTTGTCAAGTGCTAAACCCTCAACGTTCGGTGCGCGTCCCGCGGCAATCAAAATGTTATCAAAAGACTGCACTACAGTTCCATTTTCACTATCGCTAAACGCGACAGTTGTGCCTTCCTGATTTTTCACAACGCCTGCGATACCCGTATTCAGTCGGATCGTGATCCCTTCCTCGCGGAGGTAACGCAGCATCTGTTCAGAAACATCGGCATCCTCTTTCGTCAGAATGCGTTCACTCCGTTGCGCTATCGTCACATCCGCACCGAGGCGATGAAACGCTTGTCCGAGTTCAATACCGATTGGACCCGCACCTACAACGAGCAGCCGGTTCGGGAACGCTTCAAGATCCCAGACGTTTTCACTGTCAAGATAGCCACAAGATTCTAAACCCGGTATAGGCGGGGCAACGGGACGGGACCCCGTGCTAATCACGAATTTCTTGCTTTTGAGGGTGCGGGTCTGACCGCTTTCAGTATCCTCCACAACAAAACTCTCAGCGGACTCAAAATGCCCGTTGCCGAAGATAACATCAACCCCCATCTCACGGAATCGCTCAGGGTTGTCGTGTTCCTCCTCTATGGCATGTTGGGTACTTCTCACATACGCCATCACACGTTGCCAATCAGGCGGTGTCGAGGTGCCTGCAATGCCGTATTTCTCAGCGTCTTTGACGTAATTCGCGACCTTCGCTGCCTTCAGGAGTGCTTTGGAAGGCACGCATCCCGTCCAGAGGCAGTCACCCCCGATACGGTGTTTCTCCACGAGCGCGGTCTTTTTACCCAATTTTGCGCCCGCCACCGCAAGCACGAGTCCGGCACTTCCGCCGCCGATAATTGTTACATCATTCTTTAATTTTTCCTTGCGGAGTAATTGCGTAGGTTTCATGCTTGAATTGCCTTCCATCTATTCGCCCTCCAAATGTAAAGCAAAGACAAATTATGCCATTTAAGGCATAATTTCATTACGGGCTAGGGTTTCGCAGGAATGCCCAGACTAACAGTCTATGCTACGCCTAGCGGCGGTGGCGCAGAACTCTACCGGGGAGCTGCCCCGTCACGTCCCCATTTTCAACAACCGAAACGCCGTTGACGAACACATAGTTTACACCGACGGGAGATTGCACCGGATCGAACCACGTAGACCTATCTGCGACAGTCGCCGGATCGAAGACGACGATATCCGCCGCAAGTCCTCGATCAATTCTGCCGCGATCGGAGAGTCGAAAACGCTCCGCTGGAAAACCGCTCATTTTATAGACGGCTTCTTTCAACGAAATCAACCGGCGTTCGCGAACGAATTTGCCCAGATATTGCACGAAGCATCCGTAACTCCGTGGATGTGGATGCGGAATGTTGTAGACACCGTCGCTGGCAATCATCATGCGCGGATGGCTCGCAGTACGGTTCAAAATGCGTTCGTTTTCTTCGGGCGGGGTTGCCCACGGCATCACAAAGGTTTCAATCGCGGCTTCTTCTTGAATGAAATCGAAGGCGAACGCTTCCTGCGACTTCCCTTCGCTTGCAGCAGCTTCGGCGAGCGTCATCCCGATAAATCTACCCGACCGGTTGTAACCCACGATCTGGTTGCCGTCGCGCAATTCACCGCGCAGATATGCGATCGATTTTTCTCGGACTTCGGGGTCCTGTAGATGTGCCAACATATCAACGGGTGCGCCGGTCTGATATTCCATCGGGAGCATCATGGCGAGATGCGTCATACCGGCAGGATAGAGATAGGACTCAAACGTCAAATCTATCTGTTCCCTCTCTACCCGTTCAAGCACGTCCGCGGCTTCATCGTCAACGCGCTCGTGCGAAATATGCACAGGAATTTCGGCACGTTGCGCAATCTCGATCGTCTCCTCCCACGCCTGTTTTCTGCCGAGAATGCGGTAGCGGATGTGCGCAGCGTAGATGGCATCATAAGCCGCCGCAATTTTTGAGAGATACACCAGTTCGTGCAAATCGGCATTCGCGGAGGGTTGATAGTCGAGTCCCAAGCAGAGACAACACGCACCCGCCTCCAACCATTCACGCGTTGTGCGTTCCATCACTTTCAACGCATCGGCAGTTGCTGGGCGCGGATCCCATCCCATCGCACCGAGGCGAACCGCACAATGCGGCACCTGTGGATAGAGGTTCGCCGGGATTCGTCCTTCAAATATGCTGAGATATTCATCTGGTGTTTGCCAATTGAGTGGGACCTCCGCATCGCCATAAGCAAATTGCGTGTAGTGCCACATCTCTTGTGCCTGTTCTGGTGATAAAGGTGCCCATCCGAAACCATCCGGCGCGGCTAAATGCGTCGTCACACCTTGACTGACAGCGGCGAACTGGTCTCGACCGCCGAGCAGAGCGATTTCAGAATGCACGTGCACATCGACGAAACCCGGGCAGACAACCTGTCGCTCCGCAGAAATTCGACGCGGTGTCTCCGCTTCCGAGAGGTCCCCGATGGCGGCAATCCGGTCACCCTGAATGCCGACGTCCGCGATAAAGGGGTCCCGCTTACCCGTTCCGTCAACGATGTTCCCGCCTGCAATAATTGTATCAAATCTCATTTTTTAAATTTTCCTTGCGGTTCGGTCAGGTCGGTTCTATGTTTGAAGTGCCTTTTCGTTTATCCACCTGCGCCGTTGTTGCAGGTTTCGTTTTCGTGTTAATTTTCAAACTGAAAAGACTCGCTTTCTTATCTATCCTAAGGGTACTTCTCCATTATTGCCACAATCTATCACGAAAAAAGAGATATGTCAACACAGACACCAGGGGTATTTAGTTTTAAGTTTTGTCACTGTATGAGTTTAACTGCGAGTTTAGGTTTTGCAGCGAAAAATCGCAGTGTTTCCGCAATTTTTGTGTGTCCGTCAAAGCGTAAGAGAGCCAGGGCAGTGTTGCGTAGGGCAGCCATGACTTGTGGGAGTCTCCCTGTTCTTGCTTGTGAAGCGTCCTCCCCGAGGACGACATCTCGCACCCAATGGACTTTGTTTTCTATCGTCCAGTGTTGGCGTCGGAGTTTGAGCAAAGTTTCTGCGGATGCGTCTTGTGGTGTAAGACTCGTGATGCCATACTGCGTCTGGTAGGTAGTCTCGCCTGTTTTGGTATTCTCCCGCTTGGATTGGTATTGATACACTTGTGCGAGTCCTGGCCAGTTGATATAATCCGTCAAGAGTGTGCTTGCTGTTAGCGTGCGTGTGGTGATAAACCCGTGTGATGTTTCAACGTCTGTGTGGGTATCAAGGTGTGCGTCTGCCTCGGTGTGTAGGTTCTGAAACCGTCGTGCTTGGACGTGTGGTGTGTCTGTCTCCGAAAGCGGTTCAAAGAGTTCGCGAATGTCGTGATACATCTGTTTGTGATTCTCTTTGACGGGCATTGCATAGTTTGCGTGATATTTGAGAACCTCTTTACAAAAGGTTCTTTGGGTCAAAAGTGCATCTGTTGTTATGACTTTCCCGGTGACATCAAAGGTTTTCAGAAGTTGCGTTGAGATGGGGATCTCATTTGTTTTTCCACTGACAGCCCGCTGTGTAAGGGTAATCCCTAACTCATGAGAGACAGCGGAGAGTAAATGTGTGCGGTATCGGGTTTCTGGGTCTTTGGAGCCACATAACTCTTTGCCATCTATCGCCACCCCTTGTAAATCCTGTGTTTTCAAAACTTGAAGACTTTCAAGTTTTGAAAACACCCATTTCGTGAGTAAGGCTTCGAGACTCACGACGTCAAGACGCTTCAAAAGATTATGAAGCGTTCCAGCACACGGGGTCTTCTCTGATTTGAAACCTAACGCTTTTGCCAGGGCCCCTTGATGCCGTGCCCAAGTCGCTATAGACGTATACCCTTTATGATTCGACATTACACCGATGACGAGCAGCGCAAGGATAGACCCCAAGTTGTAGCGTTTCCCTTTTTTATGGCGTGGATCCGGAACTTCTGCTAATATGTCAAGTAAGTGGCAAGAGGAACTTCTTGTCATGATTCACCTCAAAAAATGTGATGGTTTTTTACGGTGAAGTATAGCAGATACAGCGGGAAAAGTCACGCTGTATCTGTTTATTTTATAATATTAACAGATGTGAAAAATATTACGAAAAAACCGAAAACTGAATACCCCTGACACAGACACCTAAGGAATAAGAGGCGGGAATCGGAGTTCCCCTCCTACAGAAGCGTCCTAATTTTCCTTTGACAAAAAAACCGAGGACGGATATAATGTGAATTGATATTTATAGCAAATTCATCAACTGGGACCATCCCACCCCAAGATAGGAGAAGAATCCGTGCGTCAAGCCCATACTTTCATCAAGACCCTTCTCACAACGCCATATCCCACATTCGGGATAGTTCTACTGTCGCTGACGCTTGTCGTGAGCGGTTGTAGTGAAACCGATTCCGGCGGAAGTGGACTCACCGATGTAGGACGGGCCGAACCGATGATTGTAGATTCTGTCTTGGCACTTGCTGTCTTCGAAGACAGACCCGACGGTATCACGACCACCTTTTCCGCTGAGTTCAACGACCAAGTATTTTTGTGGATTCTGTGGGCTAACATTACAGAACACCACACCGTTAAAGTCTCATGGTTCTCACCGGAAGACGGTATCGAAGATCCGGCTTTCTGGACAGAGACGCAAACCCTCACATCAACAACCGGCGATAAAATCACGTGGTTTTACATCGACTTGCCAGAACCAGACATTACAGGCGAGTGGTTCGTTGAAATCCACTTAGACGAAGATCTTTTTGAACGGAGTCATATTTTCTGGGTGGAATAACAAAGGCGATTCCCGACTCACACCCCTGGGAGGAGAAAAGCCATGGATAAACTCAAAATCGCGCATATCGGTACTGGCAGACGCGGTGCCGGAACCTACCTTCCCCTTATCTCGAAATTGACGGATGACCTTGAACTCGTCGCCGTTTGTGATCCACGCCAAGAGAGCGTTACGGAACAGGGCGAGAAATACAGTGTCCCCGCCTACACGAATACCGAGCAGATGTTGGAAACAGTGAAACCTGACATCTGCGCGATTGTAATTACACCGAGCAACAATCACATTCCAGGACTCCTCTGCTCCGAGCGTGGGATTAGCTACTGCACCGAAACACCGATTGACACCGATCTCGGGTGGGCAGACAAGATGATCGCGTCTGCACAGGCGAACGGTACAAAACTGGAAGTCAATGAAAATTACTACCGCGTCCCTTCGGAACGGATAAAACGGGAGATGATTCTCGCGGGGGTTTTCGGGAAAGTCAACGCCGCCTATAACGACTTTCGAGGACACGGTTATCACGGTATCGGGCTCATCCGTAGTTACGTCGGTTTCGACAATGAACCCGTTCAAGTTTACGGCTTCCGAAAAGGATACGACGTCCAGGATCACGTCTGGCGGCAGGGACAACCGAAGCGCGATACCGAGGACTGGCAACACGCCGTTATCGAATTCGCAGATGGTGCCGTCGGCATCTTCAATTTCAGTAGCCTCTCCTACGGCTCGCCACTGCGCGGTTTTAACGGGTCAAAGTTCTACGCAGAACGCGGGATGTGTTTTCGAGACACCGCCGTTATCTTAACCGAACCCGCCGATGAACAGCGCGCGATTAACATCTCACGCAGAACCAATACCGTCGATGGCTTCGAAACCTTAGTCGCTCTTGTGGCGGATACGGATCCCGAAGTGGTGTGGGAAAATCCGTTGCACAATTATCCACTCAGCGACGGTGAAATCACTGTTGCATCCGAGTTGATGAGTCTCGTAAACGCAGTTCGTAACGACACAGAACCTGAATACGGTGCTTACAACGGTCGCAAGGATCGGGAGATCGATGTCGCCATGGCACGTTCATGGGCAAACAACGGCGCGCCTGTCACTTTCCCCTTTGAATACGAGGCACGCTAAGGGAAACACCCAAGCAAAAACACACCGTTGTTAGAGAATTTGCCTTGCCGTCTGCTGAGAAATCTTGTATACTTTAATAATTAAATCTGAACTATGATTTTTACGATTCTCAGACTTACCATGATTATTGGAGGTCCGACCATTCTATCATCTATCGTGGTAAATCACATAAATCACAAACCTTGGAGGAACCTCCCATTTTGAAAAACTTTCGGTTCATTCTCGCCATTTTGCTTCTCTTCGGTTTCAGCGCGACGTTGATGGGAAATGAATGGGCGAACTACTACTTTCCAGATGCCCCGGGTAATTACTGGGTTTACGAAGACCAGAACGGTGACGAACTAACGCGCTACGCAATAGAGCCAGAAGAGATTGATGGCGAATTCTATCGCGCCTTTAGTTACGACCCGGCTTTGGAGGACTGGGCAGATTTTGAGCATTACACACACCCCTATTTCTACCAAGTCGGTGCCGACTGGGTGGCGTTTTTCGTTGGCACTGAAATCGAAAACGCCCTCAAGGCAGCAACGATGCAACAGATGGAAGAAGCAATGGTGCTGATGCGTCAGGCAATGCAAGATCAGATGCCTGAGGGATTAAACATCACATTTGACTTAGATTACGATATTGAAGTGGATTCCCAAGACTACTTCTACTTCCTGCCGACCCCCGCCACCTTTGGTGAAGAGTGGACAGCCATAGAAATAAACGTCGTCCTCACGCTGACAATCGATTTCCAAGGCATGCCTATAGAGATACCGGGTGGCTCAGCGCAGACTGTTAAAACTTACACAACTCTCGTAGAGACAGGAAACGTCACCGGCACGGAGACGGTGGAAACGGAAGCTGGCACCTTTGAAGATTGCTTGGTAATTGAATATCGAACAGATGCCTCAACAGAGACTGTTATGTCCGTGGAAGTCCCACAAGCCCCCGGACCGCAAGAACAGCAAGATGTAACCCTAACAACTATCTGGTTGGCACCGAACGTCGGTATCGTCAAATTTGAACACCAACACGAGGCATCTCCAGAGAATGAAGAAATGGGGCTGGCAACGCCTGAAGACCAGACACTTGAATTAATCAGTTACGAAATCAAATCCTCAAGTTCGGAGAACGAATGAGCACCTTCCCTGTCTATCGTCCGAGGCGACTTCGCGCAAATGAGAATTTGCGACGATTGGTTCGCGAGACCACGCTCTCTGCTAATGACCTTATCTACCCGATGTTTGTCGTTCATGGACATAACACCGCGACCGAAATTTCCGCGATGCCCGGGTGCTATCAATACTCGGTTGATACCCTCGTCATCGCCGCAAAAGAACTCGCCACGCTTGGAATCCCAGGAACAATTCTGTTCGGAATCCCAGAGGCAAAAGACCCACTCGGTTCTGAGGCATACGCCGACGATGGGATCATCCAACAAGCCGTTCGAGCCATCAAAGACGCTGTGCCCGATCTGCTCGTCATGACGGATGTGTGTCTCTGCGAATACACCGATCATGGACACTGCGGTGTCGTTGCAGCTGGCGAAGTACAAAACGATCCGACACTGGAACTCCTCGTTAAGGAGAGCCTGTCGCACGCCCGTGCCGGTGCCGATGTCATCGCACCGTCAGATATGATGGACGGTCGCGTCGGCGCAATTCGTGACGCGTTAGATGAAAGCGGTTATGAAAACATCCCGATTATGGCATATTCCGCCAAATACGCCTCCGCCTTCTACGGACCCTTTCGGGAAGCGGCGGAATCAACACCCCAATTCGGAGATCGACGTGCCTATCAGATGGATCCAGCCAATGCAGAAGAGGCGTTACGGGAAGTCGCATTGGATATCCAAGAGGGCGCGGACGTTCTCATGGTGAAACCCGCCCTCTCCTACCTCGACGTTATCCATCGGGTCAAAACAGAATTTCAGGTGCCTGTTGCGGCTTACAACGTCAGCGGTGAATACGCTATGATTAAAGCCGCCGCAGAAAACGGTTGGATCGATGAAGAGCGGGTCGCTTTGGAGGTCCTCAACAGCATCAAGCGCGCAGGGGCGGATATAATTTTAACCTACTTTGCGAAGTCCGTTGTCGAGTGGCTCAACGATTAGGGTTACGGAACATGGGTTCGACTTAGAACAGACTTTTCTCTTTCCGCTCAACCTGGGGAAATCCGCAGAAACACCCAAGCAAAAACACCTACGAAAACTAATAACTGACAACTTTGGAGAAATACTTTGGAGAGCAGCAAATCCTTAGCCGCATGGCAGAAATCACAACACGTCATCCCCGGCGGGGTTAACAGCCCCGTCCGAAATTTCAGCAAAGTCGAAGGGCATCCCCGTTTCATCGAACGTGGCGAAGGCTCGAAAATCTACGACATCGATGGCAACGAATACATTGATTATGTCGCCTCCTGGGGTCCCTTGGTTTTGGGACATGCGCATCCGAGCGTCATAGAGGCTATCCATTCAGTGGCGGCGAACGGCACGAGTTTCGGCGCGCCGACGACGCGGGAGACAGTGCTCGCTGAAATTATTGTCAACGCCGTCCCCTCAATTGAACAGGTGCGACTCGTCAATTCGGGCACCGAGGCAACCATGAGCGCAATCCGTGTCGCTCGCGGGTATACCGGTCGTGATAAAATCCTTAAGATCGACAGTTGCTACCACGGGCACGTAGACTATCTATTAGCGAAAGCCGGCTCCGGGGTCGCAACCTTCGGACTTTCAGATAGCGGCGGTGTTCCCGAAGACTTCGCACGGAACACACTCACAGTCCCTTTCAATAATCCTGACGCTGTCCGTGAAGCGATAGAAGCCAATCCAGACGAAATCGCCTGTCTCATTCTCGAACCGATTATGGGCAATATGGGCATCATCCCGCCGCGTGAAGGCTATCTCAATCAACTCCGTGAGATCACTGAAGAACACGGTATCGTGCTTATCTTTGACGAAGTTATCACCGGCTTCCGAGTCGCTTACGGCGGTGCGCAATCCTACTATAACGTTACACCCGACATGACCTGTCTCGGAAAAATTATCGGTGGCGGGTTGCCCGTTGGAGCATACGGCGGAAAACGGGACATCATGCGATGTGTCGCACCGGAAGGCGATGTCTATCAGGCGGGAACCCTGTCGGGCAATCCGTTAGCCGTTACCGCAGGTATAGCGACGTTGAAGAAACTCGCTGAACCAGGGGTTTATGAGCACCTCGAAAACAGTGCCGCTGCCCTTGCGGAAGGTCTCGCCGCGGCGACTCAAAAACATGGGATCGACGCATGGCACAGTCGGGTCGGTTCGATGCTGATGCTCTATTTCACATCGGAAACTGTCACCGATGCCGATGGGGCACGCACAGCCGATACAGAACGCTTTCAACATTACTTCTGGGGACTTTTGGAGCGCGGGGTCTATGTCGCGCCCTCCCAATTCGAGGCAGGATTTGTCTCCTTAGTCCACTCTGAAGAGGACATCAACAACACCATTGAAGCCGCAACACAGGCATTAGCGAATCTCTAAACGGAAAATAAGGGAAGGGCAGCCACAAGGGCTGCCCCTACATTATGTCCAACCTTGATCAAAGGGAAGGGCAGCCACAAGGGCTGCCCCTACATTATGTCCAATTTCGATCAAATTGTTGAATTAATTGCTGACGACCTCAGTGCCGTTGAGGCGAAACTCACCGAACATACCGCTAGCGAATACACGTTCGTTGACATGGCGGTTCAACACGTTGTGGAGGGCGGCGGTAAACGGCTCCGCCCGATTCTCGTCGTGCTTTCCGCCAAAGTCTGCGGCTACGAAGGAAGCGATGCACACACCCTTGCCGCTGTTGTTGAACTTATCCACGTCGCCTCGCTCGTTCACGACGATGTCCTCGACGAAGCCGCCATCCGCCGTGGACGTGAGACGTTACAGACGAAATGGGGCAACAAAGTCGCTGTCCTCGTCGGAGATTACTTACACGCACGAGTGCTTTCGATGCTCGTATCTCGTCGTGCGGATGATCCGGCGATGGCGATCCTCGCTGATACCACACAAGCGATGTGTGAAGGTGAGGTGATACACGCATATAAAAGCGGCGATTTCGACATCTCCGAAGCCGAATACCTCAAAATCATCAGTTTCAAAACCGGCAAATTAATCGCGGCGTCCTGCACCCTCGGCGCACATCTCGGAAACCCAACAGACACACAGCAGATTGAGGCACTCACAACCTACGGACAACAGATCGGAACCGCTTTCCAAATTGTAGACGATTTGCTCGATTTCACAGAAGATTCCGACACATTGGGGAAAGACGCGTTTGGCGACCTCCGCGAAGGAAAACTCACCTTCCCCATCATCTATGCCCGAACCGTCTGCAATAACGATGAAAAACAGACGCTTGAAAAAGTGCTAAAACCCGACACCAATGAAACGGAAGCGATCGCCTTTGTCGAGGCTCTGTTCCAACGTTATGGCGTTGAAACCCACTGTTTGAAGGTCGCCCAAGGTTACGCCGAGCGCGCCAAAGCCGCATTGGCACCCTTACCCGAAACCCCCGCGCGCATCGCCTTGGAACACCTCGCAGATTACGTCGTCTCCCGCGAGTCATAAAAACAGTTGTCAGTTAATATGTCGCTGTGCGTTGTAGCACAAACTTTATGGAGTTTCAGAATTTAATTCGGTAGTGTAGGATGGTAATTGCCTGAAGCAGGATTAACAGGATTAAAGAATCTTCAGGATTGGATGTCCGCCTTGACGGGAACTGTCCGCATAGAATTACCCAATTATTTATTTCCTCTACGCCCGGCAGATGCGGTTTGTCATCACACCATAGGTGTCAATTTAAGAAAAATACTATCGTAGGTTGGGTTGAACGGTTACCACCAAACTCGCAGAAATCATAAAAATGCGACATTTTCTCCTGATACATCATATCAGATAAACAGCGAGTGAAACCCAACACTTTCGCTTTGATGTTCCCGGGGTTCTGTGGGTGTAAAGTTGGGTTTCACTCTGTTCTTGAATATGTTGCGGGATACTGACTTTAGATGGGTCTGGCATATTAATGCCCACCCTCTCAACGCCGTTCAACCCAACCTACGGGTCAAATTGACTCTTAGCGGGCGGAATCAGGCACAAACTCACAGTTTATGCTACAACAACTCTCACAAACTCACAGTTTGTGCTACAAAGAGGCAACTCGCATCATAAATCGACGCATCAGGAGCATCCCTTATGAAATTGCTAAGTAAAAATTTGCTGCTGACGATGGTTTTCGGAGGTTACTTGTTCTGGAACTTGCCATCCACAACACAGGGATTCATCGCGAGGGCTGGCATATTTAACATGCTGGTGCAAAAAGTGCATGAACCCCAGTGGCGAATCGGCTATAATTTCATCTTTGGCTGTGCTGCCGCCTTCGAGGTAAAGGGAGAAGACAAACTAAAAGCAGCAATCACCAAGACCCTGCAGGTTTGGATGCAGCCGTTGCGGGAGCGGTACCCGAACAAGGTATTTACCGATGATTTTATCTTCGTGCGGATGCCGGATATGAAAGAACGCTTTGATAACAGGGAGGCACGAGAACAGGTGGACCTGCGTATCACCTTCGATTGTAAACCGGCGGTGGTGGGTGGTACTGGTGTCCTCGTTTCAAGTATAGTGTCTCCAGATGTATATATGCGAGAGGGGACTGACCTTGATAATAACCGTTTTCTCAGCGTTTTTGCCCACGAGTTAGGGCATGCTTTCGGACTGGCGGATACCTACGTTCGCGGCAATCGGGTGAGCACAGGGGGGTTGACCAAGACCGAAGGCAAGCAACCGTCATCACTCATGGCAGATGCTCATGGAGTTTTTCGACTGCGTCAGTTCGCTTACCTCAGGGAAGATGACAAAAACGGCATCATCTATCTCTACAAGTACTATCACGAGGACCACCCCGCAGGTGATTGTTTTTTCCCTGATTACGTTTCCGTAGAGGCTCGACTTAAGACCCATCAAGCTTGCGAGCCGCGTTACCCGTTAATTTTTGAGGCAAAGCACGGGACCTCTAAAACTGTGGAGCAGATACTGAAAGATGATCCAACGCTTGATATAAACGCACGGGATGCCAGCGGGTTTACGGCACTGCATCATGCCGTGCAGCAAGGAAGTGTCGAGAAGGTGAAGGCATTGTTGGCGAAAACGGGCATCAAAGTCAACCTCCTCAACACACACAAGCGTACACCCGCACAACTCGCACGCATCCTCAAACAGACCCAGATTGCAAAGATGATCGAGGCGCATCCGAGCAGCAAGCACCCCTCGATCGCATGGGACGTAGCACCCAAAGGCAAATTGACGACGACTTGGGGACACCTCAAAAAGAAATACTGAAAACTAATAAAATGTTTTATCCTGCACATATCAACCTTCAAGATCGGAAATGCCTTGTTGTTGGTGGCGGGACCGTCGCCGAGCGGAAAGTCGTCGCCATGCTCGTCAGCGGTGGCGATGTCACCGTAATTAGTCCCGATGCCACGGAATTGTTGACGTTCCTCGCAAATATCGGTACAATTCGCTGGCACAAGCGGCAGTCGAAGGCAGGCGATACAGATGGCTATTTCCTCGTCTGTGCTGCCACTGATTTCACGGATATTAACACTGCTGTCTTCACAGAAGCACACGAGAAAAACAAGATACGTTTAGTTAATGTCGTTGATGTCATCCCACAATGCACCTTTGCCGCTGCCTCTGTCGTAACCGATGGTGAGATCATGTTGAGTATCTCGACAAGCGGTAAAAGCCCCGCGACGAGCCGTCGGATCCGTGAATATTTTGAGAAAGTCTTGAACGCCACTTCGCTATACACACTCGGATACGAAAATGGCGAACCCGTACCGATTGAGAATCAAGGACTTCCTTACCCGGTTTATCTCCTGTTGGAGAATCGTCCGTGCGTTGTCCTATATGAGCAAAAAACGCCTGAGATTGAACGTCGCATCTCCCTGCTAAACCAGTGCGGTGCCTCTGTGTTATGTATGACGCCCAATGCGGCGAAACCGTATCACCTTGAAGACGTATTCCTCATCATTGCAGACAAGGTGTCTGTTGCAGACGTGCCCTGCGGAGATACAGGAGCATTCATTGCGGAATACCTTGATGAATCGGATACTGGCACCCACTTCACTCCCGAACTCATCATAGACGACAATCTGATAATTAGCGTATCGGCGCGAAACAGCACAGGTATTGACAAGGCGAAACGTCTACATACAAAACTCACGAACCAGTTTGAAAACAACGGCTACGGGGCATTCATTGAATTCCTCGGAACGCGTCGCTCAGAGATCCTCAAGGCGTTCCCGACGCCTAAAAAGCGTGCCGACTTCTTTGACACGCTCATCGACACTGTCGAAGATGAGGTATCGGGGTTACAAACCCCTCCTACAACATGCTGTCTCGGTCTCACAAACCCTGAATGCTCCGCCGAATGCCTCTTCAACTGGGTTCGGCACGGTAAGTTGGAACGCGCCAACGCCTTTACCTCCAAACGACTTGACAAAGCAGACGAGGGTTGCTAAAATTGCAGGGAAATAAAAATAATGTACCCTTTTTCAAGACCTCCAAGACAATTGAGAATTGCTTTAACGATCTCACGCGGATAAGAGACATGCCTGCCTTGATACGCAAAGGAAGAAAATCATGAAGACGCTACATGATTTTGAATTGAAGCAAAGAAAATATATGCCTGTCTTTCCAAAAGCGATCGGAAAACCGACCGTTTACATCGAAGGCTACCCTTCCGAGGACGAAAACCCCATGCCAGCAGGTGAATTTCACGGGATGCAGATGCAGAGCTTATTTGACCAGTTTTTACGATATTTTCAGGCACACCCTTATGTCCATGTCAGTATGGACAATTTTATCTATTATCGCGAAGGCGATATCAGAAAGGTCGTTGGTCCCGATGTGTATGTCGTCTTGGGTGCCGCGAAACTTCCCTTGCGAAGGAGTTTTTACACCTGGGCAGAAGGGACCGTCCCTACAGCAGTTTTTGAGTTTCTTTCAGATACAACAGCGTCTGAGGATCGGCATGAAAAAGTTGAAGTGTATCTACGGGATATAGGAGTTGCGGAGTATTTCATTCATCAACCCGATATGAATCGCCCGATAGAATTTCGAGGGTGGCGGCGGGATGCATTGGACAACATCGTTGAGATTGAACCGGAGGCGGATGGCGGCATCTTCAGTGCGTCGTTAAATCTCTATTTTCGGTGGGAACTCCATGAGGCGTGGGAGCTGCGGCTTTTACGCCCATATCTCCCTGATGGCACGCCGATTACGACTTCTATGGAAGAACATCACCTCCGGATAGAAGCAGAAGAACTGGCAGCTGTGGAAACGGAACGACGGCAGGCAGCAGAAAGGCTCGCCAGAGAAGAAGCCGAACGACGGCAGACAATAGAAACCGAGTTAGAACGCCTCCGGGCGCAACTCGCCAACAGCGAAAATAAAAGCGAATGAACACACATAACGGAGAGGCATATCCCCTTACTCTGTGCCCTTCGTGTCTCGAAAAGCACAGCGCATGATAAATTTTCTATTCCTCATTACCCTTTTAATATACTTAGCAGCAGGCATCTTCCAGACCCTCTCGCTGGCGATTGGGGCTCGGACCGAAGCATTGGTGATTCGCCCAACAATTGAGCGCATCGCCTTTTGGTGTACCATCATCGGCTTCGCTTTTTTGACCGTTTTTATCGCGCTCTGGTGGCTCCAGCAGGGGCATTTTCCAATGACCCACTGGACGGACTCTACTGCCTTCTTTTCATGGGCAATCACGCTGATTTATCTCATCATCGTGCGGCTGACACATCTCCGCACCCTCGGGAGCTTCGTGATGCCGGTTGCGTTTATTGCTATACTCATCTCATATAGTTTCGCCACGCACACGGCTGCGCTCCCAGAACCGTTGCAAAATTACTGGCTTCTGGCACACACGACACTCATCTTTCTCGCCTACGCCGCGTTCATTGCTGCCTTCGGGTTCGGACTGATGTATCTCATAGCAGAACGGAAAATCCGCAGAAAGACGGACACCCTTTTTGATAACCTTCTTCCGTCTCTTGGTACTTCCGATGTCCTCGGGTATCGTTGCGCCATTTTGGGTGTCATTCTACTGACAATGGGCGTCATTGTCGGGAGCCTCTGGACCCAATATATCCGAGATGTGCCGTGGAGATGGCTTGATGCAAAGGTAATCTCCACCTTGGTGACGTGGTTTATCTATATCGCCCAAATCGGTATCCGCCAATTTTGGGGGTGGCACGGACGCAGAGCGGCGTATGCCGCAATCATCGGTCTCGTTGCTGTCCTCTGCACCTATGTCGGCGTGGATCTTTTCGTAGACAGCATGCATACATACCGCTAAGGGGGTTGTAGTCGTGCGATTCATCGCACGTCCTACCCATGTGTATAATGGGCAATCAATGGTGCCCCTACGACGAACCATCCGAATCGAAACTCTAAATTTGACACAACCCCCGATATGTGATATAATTTAGCAAACGTATGAAGGATTTTTCACGTTTTTAGATTTTTTTGGTAACAGGAATGAACCAACTCGTCTCTATCGGAACCAGCCACCACGTCGCGCCCATTGAATTCAGAGAAAGGTTGGCGTTTTCCGAAGCACAACTCATTGAATCCCATCAGCACCTGCGTGAATCCGATCAGGTCCAAGAGGCGGTGATCCTCTCCACCTGTAATCGAGTAGAGGTCTATGCAGTCCTAAATTCAGTGCGGACTGCCGAAGCCGCCGCCAAGGTGTTGGCTGAATTTCTCTCCCGATGCCATCGGATTGATATGGCATCACTGAAGAAATGGACGTACCTCCACCATAACTTGGAGACGATCCAGCATCTCTTCAGAGTGACATCCAGTCTCGATTCCATGGTCGTCGGCGAGTCCCAAATACTCGGTCAAGTCAAAGATGGCTACGACGCCTCACGTTCAGCGGGTAGCACAGGGACTATTCTCAATCGTCTTTTCACCAAAGCCTTCAGCGTTGGTAAACGCATCCGATCCGAAACGACAATCACCACCGGTGCCGTCTCTATTAGTTACGCCGCCGTTGAACTCGCCAAAAAGATTTTCAATACACTCGAAGGCAAAACCGTCGCGATTATCGGGGCGGGAGAGATGAGCGAACTCACGGCAAAGCACCTCGTTGCAAACGGGGTCTCCAACGTGATTGTCGCAAATCGCACATACGAACGGGCAGTCAAAATCGCAGAGAAGTTTAAGGGAACCCCTCTCACCTACGATAGCGATCTCAATTTCCTCATTGATGCCGATATTGTCATTAGTTCCACCAACGCTCCCGATTATCTCATCAAGCGACAGCCGCTTGCCGACATCATGCGGAAACGGAAACACCGATACATGTTCCTCATTGACATCGCTGTGCCACGCGACATTGCGCCGGATGTGAACAAACTCGACGCAGCGTTCCTTTACAATATCGATGATCTGGAAACCGTTGTCGCTTCTAACCTCAAAGACCGGCAACAGGAAGCAGTCCTCGCTGAACAGATCGTCTCTGAAGAGGCGAAACGGTTCTACGACCAATTGCAAATCTTTCAAGTCAATCCTACGATTAAAGCATTGCACCAGCAGTTTCGACAGATAGCCGACACCGAATTGCAAGCGTGTTTCTACAAAACATCACTCTCCGACCAGCAGGAGGAAGCCATCGCCTCCATGACGCAGGCAATCGTCAAGAAACTGCTCCATCATCCGATGCAGAACCTCCGAGGGGCTGTTAACGACGGCGATGCCGATCATGGGCAATATGTTCAGTCCCTACAGGAATTGTTCGCCTTGGATGTTAATGATGAAAAGCCAGAATAGCAATCAATGGTCAGTAAAATGAAAATTAGAAGCGAAAACAAAGCCCGCAACAACGGCGCGGGCGACTCGTCGGGAAGGCACGTCAAACATGAAACCCACTCAATTGCTCCGCAAGGGAAAATTAAAAAACTTGTAATTGGTACACGCGGCAGTCAACTTGCCCTTTGGCAGTCACAATTCGTCAAAAATCAATTGGAACGCCATTTCCCTACCTTGGAAATCTCCCTGAAGACCATCAAAACCACCGGCGATACAATCCAAAACCGCTCGTTAGTTGGACTCGGCAAAGGTGTTTTCACCAAAGAGATAGAAAATGCCCTCTTAACCGGCGGCATCGACCTCGCTGTCCACAGTTTGAAAGACCTCCCGACAGAATTGCCGGAGGGGCTTTGCATTGCCGCCATTCCGACGCGAGAAGACCCACGCGATGTCCTCGTCACAGATACAGGACTCCCTTTAGAAGACTTGTCGGAAGGGGCGAAGATCGGCACCACAAGTCCACGCCGAAAGGCGCAGCTCCTCTATATCCGCCCAGATCTGCGAGTCGTTGACGTGCGAGGCAACATCGATACACGGTTGCGCAAACTTCACGAGACCGACCTCGACGGAATCATCCTCGCCGCCGCGGGCATCAAACGCCTCCTCGAACCAGAAATTATCACACAATATTTTGACACAGAACAGATGGTCCCGGCAGTCGGGCAGGGCGCGCTCGCGATTGAAATACGGGAAGGTGACGATAGGGTTGAACAGCTGCTTCTGCCGCTGAACGACCCCGCAGCAACGGTAGAAATCACAGCGGAAAGGACTGTATTGGAAAGCCTCGGCGGCGGATGCCAAGTGCCGATTGGCGCGCATGCGAAACATGTCAACGGTGAACTCTCGCTCATCGGCGCGGTTTGTCATCCAGACGGCACGCGACGCATTGTGGCGCGCACCACGGGAACACCAGATACAGCACAGCATTTGGGCGAAGGTGTTGCCGAAAAACTTCGGAACAGTGGCGCAACAGAATTGTTGAAGGAACAGGAGAACGATCAGTCAGTGACCCAAACCTAAAGGATTGGGCTTGTCCACTACGCCAACCAAGGCTATAGAGTGGGCAAGGGTAACTCATTGACTACCGTAAAATATCGCAGTTTCTGGAGCGTGGTAGCTCCAAACAATGGTTAGAGAACGCTATACCGAACTGGTAGTAGGTATAGTTAAGGGTGCTCCCCAAGCCTTAACCCTCTTGGAAACTGTGATCGGGATGGGGCAACATATACCCGCTTTTGCGGAGAGCCGAAAGGTCATTACCTGTTTTCTTGATAGCACCGGGTCAGGTCTCAGTAGTAAGTGGTGACAGCCTTGTGAACCGAAGCAGCCCACTGGAAAGAATCGCCTACTGGATTGTGGCGAAAAAACAACCAGCACTTTTTCTATCGGTTTCTTTTTTTTAACCTGGACCTCTGGTCCTTTCCAAGAGGGCGGTGTTTCCTCCCAAGCCTAAAAGACTTGGGTCTCCACACCGTAATATAGATGAACAAACCGAGCACAGGTACCGTTTACATCGTAGGTGCTGGTCCCGGCGACAGAAAACTCATCACGCTTAAAGGTGTGGAGTGTCTGCAGCGCGCCGATGTCGTCATTTATGACCTGTTGCTCAACGACAGCCTGTTGGAACACTGCCCCGCGCACACCGAAAAAATCCAAGCCCCCGACCCGCGACTCCGAACGACCCGCCAAGATGAACTCAACCACTTGCTGATTGAACACGCCAAAGCCGGGAAAACCGTTGTTCGCCTGAAAGGCGGCGATCCCTATATCTTCGGACGCGGCGGCGAAGAAGCCGTTGCGCTCACGGAAGCCGGTATCCCATTCGAAGTTGTTCCGGGTATCACATCGGCGATTGCCGCATCAGCGTATGCAGGCATTCCAGTTACACATCGCGACTATGCCTCATCGGTCGCTTTTGTGACAGGGCATTCCGCGGCATTACATCCAGATTCAAACATTAATTGGTCACACCTCGCCACAGCCGTTGATACGCTCGTTGTCTACATGGGGGTCGCACACCTTCGCCAGATTGTGGAGCGGCTAACAGCACACGGTAGAGATCCGCAAACTCCTGTCAGTTTAGTCCGTCTCGGAACGACACCGCAACAGCATGTCGTCCAAGGCACCCTCACCGATATTGTGCAAAAAGTGGAAGCAGTGCAACTCAAAAGTCCAGCGGTTATCGTTGTGGGAGAGGTAAACCGGCTACGTGAGCACCTCCGATGGTTTGATACCAAACCCCTCTTCGGAAAGCGGATCCTTGTCACGCGCGCCCGAGCACAGGCAAGCGAATTCGCAGACCTGTTGGAAGCAAACGGCGCAGAAGTCATTCAATTCCCCACGATACAGATTCAACCGATTGCGGGTGTAGACATACCCCCTCCCAACACATACGATTGGGTCATCTTTACGAGCGTCAACGCCGTTGAAATTCTCTATGAACGTCTACGAGAAAGCGGAAAGGATGCCCGAGCGTTCGGTGGGAGCCGTATCTGCGCAGTCGGCGCGAAAACGGTGGAAGCTTTAAACCGCATCGGTATCCATCCCGATTTCGTGCCTTCTCACGCCCGCGGAAGTGCTATTGCCTCTGAAATGACAGACGTGAACGGAAAGAAAATCCTCCTACCACGTGCGAAAATTGCCACTGCCGATCTGCCCAACGGTTTGCGCGAGAAGGGGGCACAGGTCGATGATGTGCCACTCTACGATACCCTCAAAGTGGCAAACGAAAACAGCGATGAAATCGAAGCAGACCTTCTGAACGGTAGCATCGACTTCGTCACGTTCACCAGTTCCTCAACGGTTACGAATTTCTTGGAGATGTTCCGCGCACACGCACCCATGGACTTACTCGCGAATGTCAAGGTCGCCGTGATCGGACCCACAACACAGAAAACGGCACTGGCGCGTGATATACGGGTTGATGTGGTTGCGAAGGAGGCATCCGTCGAGAGTCTTGTGGAAGCAATCATTGAGGTATGATTTATAGCAAAACCCACAATTAAATTTACACTCTGTTTTGAATTTTAGGGTAGATTCATAGTCCTGTGATTTATCGCATGTTACCCGTCCTGAACGAGCAATGAATTGTTCAGTCTATCCCAATTTCAAGGTGGACAAAACAAGTTGTAGCGCAAACTGTTAGTTTGCGACACATGCAGGCACAAACTAACAGTTTGTGTTACAAAAAGGAGATTACATTATGAAAAACCGAATTTTCTATTATAGCGCGCTCGTTTGCTTACTCATGTTCAGCATTGTCTGTATAGCAAACGCCGCAAACGAATCCTTCGGGGATCCCTTCGAGAAGGGGAAGTTGCAAAACCCGAATTGGAAATGGCAAAACGAACCCCCGGATTGGGATATCGGGGACACCCGTGAGGATTACCTGTATATTGACAGTGAAACCAACCGAAACATCTGGGCATCGGATGAATCCCACTTCCTCTATCAGGAAACCGATGCCGACATGTTTGATGTCGAAACCCATTTCTTTTCCACATGGGATACCGATTCCGGCGTTAATGGACTTCTCGTCAAAAGTCCGAAAGACAATAACTGGGTCACCATCAAGTTCTGGTCGCGTGATGCGGGGGCTAAAGGGCAACTCCAGTTCCAAACCCGGGAGGCGGGAGTACCTGGGGGTCCACCCGATCCACCGTGGCGTCCGGAATTTGGTGATACGGAATTGTTCCTCAGGCTCAAAAAAGAGAGAGATACTTACACGGCGTGGTATAAAATGGACGCAAACGACGATTGGACAGATTTCGGCGCAGGCGACTTTAAGATGACACCCCCGCTGTGGCTCGGAATTTATGCCGGTGTCGCCTCAGGGGTCGGTTCCTTAGAGGTCGAATACGAGTATTTCCAAGACAATGTGACACCTTGGGGGGTTGAACCTGAAGGCAAAGTGGCGACAACCTGGGGCATCCTGAAGTCACGCTATTAGGGTTACGATCAGGATCATTTTATGTCGGGGCACCCCTTGTGGGTGCCCACAAATGAATGTAGTATTACCCAAAAATCGGGAAAACATAAGGCACAAGCACTTTTTGATAGACGGTAATCGTTCCGAAAATTGAATAGTACCCTGCACACAACAAAAGCCCAATCTGCTTCCACAACGGCGCTTGTATCTCAGGTGGTAAGAATTTCCGGTTCACATAGAACGTATGTATCGCTGAAAATACAAGGAGATACCCACCAATCGTTGCCGATACCAAGATCATAAAGAAGGGTTTCGCGAGGTACATCGCGATGATCCCCCAAACGATATAGACCCCGAGAATGGGATAATAGATCCATTTTGCGCTGTTTTCACCTAAGTTGCGCGCACGCCGCACGCCGGTCCAAATAATATCGGTAAAACCGCGCGGGACACCGTCCACGCCACCGAGCTGCGTCGAAAATAGCACCCAGAAACCGCAGAGCAGTGTGAGATACCACATAACCCTACCGCCTTTTGCCTCAAGTCCCTGTGCTTGCATTGCCGCTGCCGACCACTGTTCCATCTCCTGCCCCAAAGGCACATACTGCAAAGTCAGCATTGCGGGGAGTGCGATACCGATGAAACATCCGATCATCCAGATATAATACTGTTCAAATCGGACATATTTCCACCACTCCTTGAACCGTTCGAGGTTCTCCGGTGTGATGCGAAACACTTTGCCCCAGTGTGAGAGCGTTACGTGCTGCCCGCCGATGATAGAGGGAATCGCACCCACGAGACTGCTCATCCCCCAGCCTTTATCGCGGACGTAATGGGTGATACCGACATTCCCTAAGCCGCCGCTGCCAGCATACGCCGCGAACGCACCGACCAACAACCAATTTACCTGGCCGTCCTCCCCTCCAGTCGGAAATGCGCCGAAACTCAAGAACCCTTTGATAACTTTCCACCATGTGCTCGGTGACACCATAAACAGATCGACGATGACAAGGTAGCCGATAATCCAAACTACCATAAAGAGCGACACCTTCTCAAGCGAGTTATAAATCTTCCCGCCGAACAGCACAATCCCCAAACAGGAGAAAAAGATGAGATAGGCGAACACGCGCACCGTCCCGCCATCTGCCTCCGCCGGCATATAGCCGAGCCATGCCGCAGCGAGTGCCGTCGCAGCCGTCATCGCCCAACCGGGCCAAATCCCGAAAAAGTTGATACCCGAATAGAACGTCATCCAGAAGCCCGCGCCGGGTTTACAGCGCATATAACCGCTCATCATCGGCTCGCCGGTATAGAGTGTATAGCGGATCGCCTCTGTATTCAGAATGACTTGAAGTAGGATAGCGATTGTCGCGATCCAGAGCAATGTGCCACCGTATTGTGCCGTAATCGCAGGACCCAGGAGCCATTCGCCACTCCCAATTGAACCGCCTAACGCAATGATACCGGGACCTAAGATATTCCGAAACGCTTTCCCAAATTGATACGGGGGCGGTGCAGGTAAATCGTCGACCTCCCAATCCGGGAGCGTGCCGCCCGCTACACGTTCTTTGGTTTCTGCCATATTCCTATACTTTCCCTCCTCGAATTTCGATTGCGGATTGAGGTGTTGACCCGTTTTTGTTCTTCCCCTACCACTCCCAACAGATAGGAACGTCTAATTTCTCAGCAATGCCAGCGAGACCGCGTAAATGGTCCACGTGGATCGGGATGCCGTTTTCAAGGTAATCATCGTAATTATTCCACTCAATTTCGCCGGGAAGATATGCCTGTTCCACACCTTCTGCCGTTTTCGAGGCGTGAATTTTGTCGATACCCCGTTGGATTTCCTCTACATAACCCTCGTAGTCTGTGAAACTCGCAACATCCATCGCAAAGAAGAAGTGTTCAGAAGGATCGCCTTCTTTATTACAAGCCATCAAACCACCGCTCAAAGGACCCGCTAAGATACCCATGATCAGTGCCAATCCGTAACCCCGCGGTCCCGCTGCCGGTGCGAGGAAACGTCCCTTATCTGGATCGCTCGTCGGTTGACCCGTCTCATCTACCAGCCACCCTTCAGGAATCGGTTTGCCATACATCCGAAGCGTGCCGATCTTCCCCCATGCGGAAACACCACACGCCATATCCAACACAATCGGATGCCCATCGCCGGTAGGCAAGGCGTAACTCATCGCGTTATTGGCAACCACGGCTTCCGCGCCGCCGGGTGCTACAATAGAGGCACCCCCCGTATTCGTCGTCGAAAACCCGATCATCCGTTGCGATGCCGCCATAATTGCGTAGCATGCCGCTGCACCGAAATGGCCGGCGTTGCGAACCCCTGCGGCAGCGATACCCGTTGTCTTCGCCTTCTCTATCGCCGTCTCCATTGCGAACGTGCTTGCCAGATGTCCCATCCCGTTATCTCCCTCAACAACAGCGAAACTCGGTCCCTCTGTTGCGATGCAGAGTTCAGGCTGCGGGTTCATCTTTCCGTCAAGAACGAGGTTGAGATACCCCGGTAATGCGCGTGTGCCGTGTGAATGCACACCCCGTAAATCCGTCAGTACCTGATGCTTCGCGATTGTCTCTCCGTCTTCCGAACGCAATCCTGCCTTTTCACAAAGCGTCCGAGCGAAATCGTGTAACCTCGCTGAATCTACCACAATCTCCTGCATAACATCCCCTCCAGTCATGAATTTACGGTCCATTTTAGCAGAGGAGCGGTTATGAATCAAGCACAATCCGATTTTTTCAGGTGTTCCATCATTTCTTTTGCATAAGAACCTACGACGCTTTGATTTGAGAAATCTCCTCAATTGTGGTATAATTGAACACGGAGATGGTCCCCAATGGCATTTAGCGATTTCAAGTCAATTTCTTTAGACTGTGCTTGCCTTTTGTAGCATAGTCTGTTAGACTGTGCCTGCCTTTGGATGCACAAACTGAATGAAGGAGACGCAACGCCTACTCCGAAAAAGAAGGAGACGAACCCAATGAAGAAGCTACAACTCTTAGCATTCGCCCTATGGATAGCACTCACCTTACCCACCGCTTATGCCCAGAATCTCTCGCAACAGCACTTACCCGAAGGTGCGAAGATGCGCCTCGGTAAAGGTGAAACATGGGCGTTTCAGCTTTCACCCGATGGCACGCGGCTGAAGGTGGCAAGTGGTTTAGGGATCTGGCATTACGATACACAGACAGGTCAAGAAGTTACTGTGGTTCCCTGGTCGAAAAATATTAGTATAGGTCGTGCTGTATTCAGTCCAGATGGTAGGGTACTTGCGAGTATTCATTATGGCAGGACTGAGGTTCAGCTATGGGATGTGGCGACGGGGGCACTTCTCAAGACACTCACGGGGCACACGGGTAGGGATCTCGCTAGTATAACGTTCAGTCCGGATGGTACCACCCTGGCGAGTGGGAGTTATGATAAGACGGTTAGTCTGTGGGATGTGGCGACGGGGGCACTTCTCAAGACACTCACTGGACACACGTATCCTGTCTTTGGTGTAACGTTCAGTCCGGATGGCAGGATACTGGCAAGTAGTGGAGGAGGGTACGACCGAACAGTTCGTCTGTGGGATGTAGAGACGGGGGCACTTCTTAAGACACTCATTGGACATACGAGGGGTGTCTTTGATGTATCGTTCAGTCCGGATGGTAGGATACTGGCGAGTGGGAGTGAGGATAGCACGGTTCGTCTGTGGGATGTGGCGACGGGGGCACTTCTCAAGACACTCACTGAACATACGGGTAAGGTCTCGGGGGTAGCGTTCAGTCCAGATGGTACCACTCTGGCGAGCAGTGGCGCGAGCAGTGGCGCTTGGACCGACAGCACGGTTCAGCTATGGGATGTGGCGACGGGGGCACTTCTCAAGACACTCACTGAACATACGGGTAAGGTCGGGAGGGTAGCGTTCAGTCCAGATGGTACCACCCTGGTGGGTCTGGGTTCGACGGTTCAGCTATGGGATGTGGCGACGGGGGCACTTCTCAAGACACTCACTGAGCATACGGGTGCGGTCCGGAGAGTAGCATTCAGTCCGGATGGCAGGACACTGGCAAGTGCGCTTTGGGATGGCACGGTTTGTCTATGGGATGTAGGGACGGGGGCACTTCTCAAAACCCTCACTGGGCATACGGGTAATGTCTTTAGTGTAGCCTTCAGCCCGGATGGTCAGATGCTGGCGAGTGGGAGTCTGGAGGAGATTCGTTTCTGGGATGTAGGGACGGGGGCACTTCTCAAAACCCTCACTGAGCCTACGGGTAATGTCCTCAGCGTAGCCTTCAGCCCGGATGGTCAGATGCTGGCGAGTGGGGGTAATGATACGGTGATTCGTTTGTGGGATACGCGGACAGGGGCCCTCCGAAAAACGTTTATGGGGCACACGGCAACGGTCATGAGTATGGCGTTCAGTCCGGATGGGACAACGCTGGGGAGTACGGGTCTGGACAACACGGTTCGGCTGTGGGATGTGCGGACAGGAATACCCCGTGAGAGGCTCACAGAGCCTAAAGTCATTCCCTGTGCGTATGGCCAAAGTGTGGTGTTCAGTCCCGATGGCACCACCTTCGCAAATAATGTGAATGGTGGTGCAGTTCAGCTGTGGGATGTGCACAGTGGTGAACTCCAACGGACATTTAACGCTTCGGCAGGGACTCCGCCTGCCTTCAGTCCCGATAGTGGCTTCCTTGCTATCGGAAATCACTCCGATAGGGTCTTGCTTATGGATCTTGCCATAGGTGAGGCATGGGAACCCCTCGGATATCACACAGGGGTTAACGACCTGGCGTTCAGTCCGGATGGCAGGACACTGGCGAGTGGAGGTAATACTGGCACGATCCTTCTATGGGATGCCACACCTTACACCTCACAACCTTTCACTGTTGAGACGGATAGCATAACAGTAGTGCCGGAGGTGCCTGTTGGTGGCGATGTTGCGAGTGTGAGTCTCTCGCCTGCGGCGGTATGGTCTGGCACTATAGGGGACCAAGTGACGGTGAACGCTAACATCGCAAAGGGTGTAGATGTGAGAGGGTATCAGGTGGAACTCACTTTTGAGACGACTGCGCTGCGGTTTGTGTCAAGTGTGGATGCTGGGTATCTGCCTACGGGTGCTTTCCAAGTGCTGCCCGTGGTGAATAACAATCGCGTCACGTTTGGTGCGACCTCTCTGCAAGAGAGCAGTGAAGGGGAGGGAACGCTTGCGGCATTCACGTTTGAAGTGCTTGCTGCCTCGCCCGCGATGCCGAGATTAGTTGATGTGAAACTCACCGACAGCGACGCGAACTTCTTAGCCGTGCGGATTGAAACTCCGGGCGTGCCGGATTCCGCGCCCCTCACAGGAGACGTGAACGGTGATGGTGTGATAAACCTTGAAGATATGGAGGCAGCGACAACGCGTCTGGGGCAAAGGGGTGAGAACACGGCGGATATGAACGGCGATGGCGTTGTGGATGCTGCGGATTTAGTGCTCATCGCAGCAGCGATAGAAGCCGCGACGGCTGCCCCATCCCTGCATCCATCAGTTGTTACTGAACTGTTCACTGCGACAGCGGTGCGTCAGTGGTTGTCGCTTGCGCGGGCACAAGGTCTCACGGGTGGGGAATATCAGCGTGGGTTTCTGCTGCTGGAGCAACTCCTCTTAATACTCACGCCGAAAGAGACGATGTTGTTAGCAAACTATCCCAATCCCTTCAATCCTGAGACGTGGATCCCATATCACCTCTCTGAACCTGCGGATGTCCGTATTTCAATTTATGCTGCCGATGGTCGATTGGTTCGGATGCTAACCGTAGGGCATCAGGGTGCGGGTATCTATGAATCTCGGGGTCGCGCGGCGTATTGGGATGGCAGAAATGCGTTGGGTGAAACTGTGGCGAGTGGTGTCTATTTCTACACCTTCACCACTGGTGAGTTCACCGCCACCCGAAAACTGTTGATACGCAAGTAAGTACCGGATGCAAACTTTCTACCCGTCAGCATTGAAAATGCGGATATGGTTGATAGAGGATAAACCCGTCATGTCGCAAAAGGGAGTCGCGCTCCTTGCCTTTTTCTTCATCGTTTTCGTCGGTCCCGCGTGGAACGCTACCGCACAATCCCCCCAAGATCTTTACGCCCGCGGTATGCAAGCCGCACAGCGAGGACACTACACGCAGGCAATCCGATATTTTCAGCACACCCTTCAACGCGATCCCGCATCTGCCAAAGCCTACGCCGGACTCGGAACCGTTTACAGCCAACTCAGTCAGTTCCGTGAAGCGGAAGCCGCCCTCAAACAGGCACTGGCTCTCGCGCCGGGATTGTTACAAGCCGAAGCAAACCTTGCTTTGCTCTACACAAGAACAGCACGGAATGACGAAGCAATTGACATCTATCGAAGACTCAGTCAAAACCACCCAGAGTCTCTCCAAATACAGATCGGACTCGCAACCGCCTATCAGAAAGCCTCGCGGTTTGCAGAAGCCATAGATGCGTATCACCGGACACTCAACCTTTCCCCGAAACTCGCCGAAGCCATGACGAACCTCGCCTCCTGCTATGAAGCCGTCAAACAGCAGGAGCAGGCAATCCATTATTACGAATCCGCTTTAGCCTTGAATCCTGAACTCTCTATGGCAAACGGGAACTTAGGTGCCATTTACCAAAAACAGGGCGAACTTGACAAAGCACGTCCACTGTTAGAGAAAGCCATTCGCCTGGATCCTAATTTTACAGCCGCTTCCTACAGCCTGGGTCTAATCGCATCAAAGCAACGGGAATTCCAGCGCGCCGCTGACCTATACCGCAGCGTCATCGCACAACACCCCGACCATATCGGAGCCTACTATAACCTCGCGCAGGCACTGTTCCGATTAAAGCAGGTGCCGGAAGGCACGCGCGCCATGGAAACCTACCGTCGTTTAAACGCAATCGCTCAAGAGATTGACACCCGCGAGCGTGCGATTCTCCTCGAACCCAGCAATCCTCGCAAACAGTACCAACTCGGACGCATTTACGAAAAATATGGAAAATTCAATAAGGCACTTGAGGCGTATCAGGCAGCAGTCAGGCTTCAGCCACAATACGCCGCCGCACATTATAAACTCGGCAAACTCTATTTTCGCGAGCGCCGGTTTAAGGAAGCAGAAAAATCCTATCTCAGTGCGATTGCAATTACGCCAGAGCAAGCCCCCCTGCACGCAGGGTTAGGGGCAGTCTATTATCTGCAAGACCGGCTCGATGAAGCCCTTGCTGAATACAAGGCTGCCCTCGCCTATGATGCCTCGTTAGTGCATGCCCAAGTCGGTATCGCCGTCATTCACCACCGTCGCGGTGAATTTGAACAAGCACTCGCCGCGTATCAGACGGCTTTAAAGTTAGACGCGGAGGCACATCACGCCCTAAACGGATTGGTAAGGCTCTATCTTGAAGGTGCTTCTGCTTCAGTCCCATCGGGTAAAAAAGAGACGCAACTCCAAGAAACCATCGCCTTGGCTGAAAAAGCCGTCCGTTTAGCACCCATCCCACAATACCTACAGACCCTCGCCTTAGCCTACTTTCAGGCAGGCGCGCATCAAAAAGCGTTGAAAGCGATTCGGACCGCCATTGAAATGGAACCCGAAAACGATGCATTTCGACAGACACTGAGAAAAATAAAAAAGGCAGATGAAAAGACGAAGTAGCATTATAGATCTCTTAATCCTGTTCCTAATCGCAATTGCTGCACAAAGCATCCTTATCCGTCTTGTGAGTGCGGATACCAACATCCAATTCGTCGATGTGACGCAGGAAGCGGGTATTCATTGGCAACACGTCGACGGACGGAGCGGACAAAAGTATTTTATGGAGACGCTCGGCGCCGGTGCCGCTTTTTTCGACTACGACACGGACGGCGATCCCGATTTGTACTTCGTTAACGGTGCGCCGCTCCCCGGTTACGTCTCGCCAGAAATTCCAACCAATTGCCTCTACCGAAACAATGGTGACGGCACGTTCACAGATGTCACCGAAAAAGCCGACGTCGGGGACACCGGTTACGGACACGGATGCGCCGTGGGCGACTACAATAACGATGGTAAACTGGACCTTTACGTCACAAACTACGGGGTCAATCGGCTCTATCGCAATAATGGCGATGGTACGTTTACAGAAGTCGCCGAATCCGCGGGTGTAACGGAACCTCGTTGGAGCACGAGCTGCGCCTTCGCTGACTACGATCGAGACGGCCACCTCGACCTCTACGTCGTCAACTACATCGTCTTTGATATTGATGAAAATCCGTGGTGCGGCTTCAAGGAAAAAGGGATTCGTGCCTACTGTGAACCCGATAACTTCACCGCCCAATCCGACACGCTCTATCGCAATAACGGTGACGGCACGTTTACCGACGTTACAAAAACGGCGGGTATCCACAACACCACCGGCAAGGGTTTAGGCGTTGTTTGGGGGGACTATAATAACGACGGCACCCCTGATATATACGTCGCTAACGATTCCACAGAAAACCTCTTTTATCACAATAACGGGAACGGTACTTTTGAGGAGGTCGGTTTCATGGTTGGCGTCGCACTCAGCGAAGATGGTGTCGCTGAGAACGGTATGGGCACAGCCTTCGGCGATTGGAACAACGACGGTTGGATCGACCTCACCGTCACCAACTATGCCCAACAGACGAACACCCTCTACCATAATGATGCAGACGGCTTCTTTACAGACGCAACAATCACAACAAAGACCGCACAACTCACCTATCCCTATCTCGGTTGGGCAACCGCCTTTATCGATTACGATAACGATGGATACCAAGACCTCTTTGTTGCCAACGGGCATCTGCATGAGAATCTCGCTGAACTTGGACAGGAAGGCACATACGGGCAACGCAACCTGCTGTTCCGAAACAACGCTAACGGCACGTTTACTGAAGTCTCTGAAACCCTCGGTGCTGGTATGAAATTGGAGGACGTCAGCCGCGGCGCCACCTTTGCAGACTACGATTTAGATGGCGACATCGATATCGTGGTAACCAATTCCAATACCGCACCACGCCTTTTACGCAACGATGGTGGGAATCGAAGAAACTATTTGCAGATCCGATTGACCGCGACAAACGGCTCCACGGATGCGATCGGGGCGCGCGTCAAGATTACGACGGGAAAACTCACACAGACGCGTGAGGTCCGGAGCGGGGACGGCTACCTTTCACAACAAGATCTCATACTCCATTTCGGAATTGGGAACTACGAACAGGTGGACAGTATTGAAGTGTTGTGGCAGAGTGGAACAAAGCAATTGCTCGAAAGCGTCCGAGCAAATCAGGTACTATCGCTTGAGGAAAATCGCAATGAATAACATATCGGATGCCGTTGAACGTCATTATTGGAAAGCGGTCACTTTTCTCGTGATACTGATTTTAGTCGGTAGCGGTTTTTGGGGTGTGAGACGCTTTGCACCTGCGGTGTTCCTTGGCAAACCCGATTTAATTGCCATTCCAAACGAGGAACGTCCACAAAACCAAACAACACAACCACTAACACCGAACAAGCCCGAACTTCTCAACATCAACACCGCCTCTGCCGAAGAACTCCAGACCCTCCCGAACATCGGCGTGCAAATGGCACAAAGGATCCTCGATTATCGCGAGCGGCACGGCAAGTTTACCAGTGTAGAGGCTCTCCAGAACGTCAAAGGTATTGGTGCAAAGACTTTGGAGAAACTAAGACCTTTCGTCGATGCCAAATAGTTAAATTCCTATGCTACCGGCCTCTGTGAAAATGTGCTGAACCGGCACATCCCACGCCTGTGGGAACGTATCTTCTACAAGCTGTATCTCATACGCCAATCCGATCGCCACAGCGTGTGGGCACTTCACGAGAAATCGGTCGTAGAAACCTTTGCCGTATCCGAGACGATACCCATTACGATCAAAAGCGACGCCGGGAACCACAATGAGTTGAAGGTGTCCGGTCGGAAAGATTGGGCATGCCTCGCTCGGTTCCAACATACCGTAGGAATGACGGACTAACTCTGTTTTCAGATTTTGAATCCGTCGCGGTATAAGTGCCAGCTGTTCTGTATCTACAACAGGAGCGCAAACCTGTTTGCCTGAATCGAGTAACGCCTCAAGCAAACTGAGGGTTTCAACCTCGCTTCTCATATTCAGGTAGAGCATCACGGCGTCGAAACCCTCACGCCGTATCCAATCCGCAGCGGAATCAACGATACGCTGGCTGAGCCGTGTTCGCGCTTCTGGGGTGAGTGCCTCGCGACGGTGGAGTGTTTCCGCGCGGACGCGTTCCCGTTCGATCGCGGTCTTCATCGTTTCTATTTCTGATACCGGACTTTTCCAGCAACTTCCACGGTATCAACAATCGCCATGATCACAGCGTCGACCGGTTTGTTGCCCGTCACTGCGGTTTGACGCGCCGAACTGCCGGTGGCAACGAGAACAATTTCGCCGATACCTGCCCCGACTGCATCCACAGCAACAGTATATTGCCGATCAACCTCTCCGTTGAGATCCACATCTTGGACAACCATCAGTTTGCTCCCGATTAATTTCTCATCTTTCTGCGTCGCGACGATTGTCCCGGTAACTTTTCCCAGGGTCATTTAATAAATACCTTTCGTTTCAGTATAAGAATCGCGAGTGAAACTCGCTCCTACAAGAAGAATTTCTTTCAGCATCACCGGATTTGAGAGCGTCTACTTTACAAGAGTCGTAGTAATTATACACGGAATCTGCTGAAATTTCAAGCCTCAATCTATATTACCCAAAAAGTGCATCCGAAAATGTGTATAAGCGGTAGAACTGAAATGCCCATAGACCTCGGCAGGTGAAATTGACAAACGATCGACAATGTGCTAAACTATCTTTATAGTGTTGTTTCGATTCTCTGGTAAAGTGGAGGATAACTTGAGCCGAAATCATGCCGATGTCATCATTATCGGTGCGGGCATTATCGGATGCAACATCGCCTACGATCTCGCCAAACGGAACGTGAAATCGTTAGTGATTGATAAAGCATCCGCCGTTGGAACAGAAGCCTCATGGGCAGGTGCAGGAATTTTAACCTCACACGCCTCAACAGATGCGCCGTACCCAACCTTGTGTCGAGCGAGCCTTGCACGCTATCCGGCGTTAGCCGAAGAACTCCGAGCAGAAACCCTGATAGATATTGAGTTGATCCAATCCGGAACGCTGTCAGTATTCTTCAATCCAGCGGAAGCGGCAGGATTAATCGGTCTCGCAGATCGGCGTGTGAAACGCGGCTTCTCAACCGAAGTTCTGACGGCGGAACAGGCATGGCAGTTGGAACCTGCGCTCTCAAAATCTATTGCCGGTGCTGTTCTGTTCCCCGAAGACGCGCAAGTCCGTAATCCGAAGATGGTGACCGCACTCGCCAAGGGTGCAGCAAAACTCGGGGCGCAATTTCAAGTGGGCAATCCTGTTGCCGATTTTATCCGAGTGAGTGAGGGCGATAGAGAGCACGTTGTCGGTGTCGTCGTTAACAGTGAAACCTATTACGCCGACACGTTCGTGATCGCAGCAGGCTGCTGGACAGGGACGCTTACGGCTCAACTGGATGTCCCAATTCAGGTTGAACCCGCGAAAGGCCAGATCGTCCTCGTTGAAGCGATGCCACCGCCGTTCGAGCGAACGATTGATGGACTTGGCATCTACATCGTACCGAGAGCCGACGGTAAGATTCTACTCGGAGCGACGGTCGAATTTGTCGGTTATGACAAGACCGCCACTGTGGAGGGTGCTAAGCAGATGATCGACGCAGGAATTGCCATCGCGCCGCAACTCGCGCACAGTACTTTCGTGCAAACATGGGCAGGTTTACGGCCCCATGCCAAAAAAGGACCGCTTCTCGGTTACCTACCGGGGTATGACAACGTCGTTTTGGCATCAGGGCATTTCAAAAATGGTATTCTCCTCGCGCCGATTACAGGACACCTTATCGCTGAACTGATCACCACAGGACAGACATCGTTGCCCTTGGAACCTTTTCAGCCAACGACGGTGTAACGGACTATCTTTGCCTGTTTTGGAAACCCAATTTAAAGGTGTGAAATATTTTTTTAATTTTAAATGAATTGTTTCAAAATATATGGGTTAAACTTTAAGTCAGTGACCTCGCCCTAAAGGGCGAGGCTTGTGCGAAGCGTATACCAAACGTTCACTCCACAAGTTAAACCATTGACTACAGTAAACTATCGCAGTATCTTAGCGTGGTAGCCAGTGCTATGTTTCAGATGCTCCCCAAGTCTGATTCCTCTCCGATACTGTGATCTGGATGGGGCAATATACAACCCGTAAGGGAGATTACAAACTCTGTTTGTGCCAGTCGTTGATCAAAACCAAAATCCACTGATGCCAACAACACCACAGCGTGCGGGAAAGTGGATAAAATCAGGAAAAGCCACACCCTTTTGGCGGAACGGTGTGTTTTGTGTCCGTCTGAATATAGAGCCTTCGGATAGATATAAGCAAGATATTGCTGTCGGCGTAGACCCCGGCAGTAAGAAAGAGGGCTTTACTGTGAAGTCTGAGGCACACACGTATTTGAATGTGCAAGCGGACGCACACCATAAAGTCGGTCAGAAAATAAAAAAGCGTCATGAGTTGCGGAGAGGTCGACGTTCCCGTAAGTGTCCGAATCGGAAAAACCGAACCAATCGTCTTGCAAACAGAGAGCGTATCCCCGCAGGCACACGCGCAAGATGGGATTGGAAGTTGCGTATTCTTGACTATTTATCGAAACTCTATCCAATCACGCATGTGTGTGTTGAGGATATAAAGGCACGGACGATACAGCGTGCGAAGAAGTGGAATCAGTCGTTTAGTCCTTTGGAAGTCGGTAAGCAGTGGTTTTACACTGAAGTCAAAAAGCGGTGGGAGCTCCTAACACTTCAAGGATGGGAAACAAAGGAGATACGCGATAGATTGGGTCTGAAGAAATCGTCTGATAAACTATCAGAAACATTCGATGCACATTGTATTGATAGTTGGTGCTTAGCATATCAGACCATCGGCGGTAAATCCATTGTAGACAATACTTCAATCTTCTGTATATCGCCTATCCCTATACGCAGGCGGGAACTCCACCGTCAGAACCCACAGAAAGGTGGCAAGCGTCCCCGTTATGGGGGCACAAGGTGTCTTGGTATTCCGAAGAATACATTAGTGAAGCATATCACAAAAGGACTCCTACGCGTTAGTGAATACCAAAAAGGTTGCTTGACCCTAAGTGAAATCCACAGTAGTAAACAAGTTATACTTAGGGCGAAACCAGACAGCTATAAGATTTTGAAAAAACTTAACTTTAGATATTCATAAAACAGCGTCTACATCTCCGCCCTAAAGGACGGAGTTTTGACGCTGAAGAATTGATAATCTTTTTAATGATCGAAAAAGGGTATAAAACACTACCCTTATCTGACGAATAAACTTAGAAAGGAGTTTTCAAAATGCGTCAGTACGTTTTGTGTTTAACGGAGGCAATGCCTCACGCTGGAGATGAACGTGACAATTCTTTGGGGGATTGGATCTCCCTGAAGGCACGGGCATCTAAAATTGCCAATGCATGTCGTTATTGGACGAAGACCCGATTATGGAGAAGGCACAGACCGAGGAGTGAACAAGCAGGCATCCTCCGTTACGGAACGGAAGGAGGGGTGCGCGCCTTCGCTTGAGAAACTCCTCTCTTGAGGAGACAAGCATGTTACACACTGACGAACAGTTGATGCTCTCTGTGAAGGATGGAAACAGAGATGCATTCCGAATTTTAACCGAGCGGCATTATACAAACACTTTAAATTTTATCTATCGATTTGTCAAAAACCGGACGCTTGCGGAAGACCTCTGTCAAGAGACGTTCCTACGGGTGTGGCGCTGTGTGCCAACCTATCGCCCAATTGCGAAATTTAGAACGTTCCTCTATCACATCGCCAAAAACGTTTGTTTGAAACAGTTAGCGAAGGACCAGAGAACACCGCAGATCGAATCTTTAGATGCACCCTATAGCGATGAAGATGAAAACTCTCACCCCGTTGCGGTTGCTGTCGCAGACACCAACTACTCTCCAGAGGCGCTGTTGATCGCCAAGGAGACTTACGAGGCAATTCAGGCAGCAATCAACAAACTGTCGCAAGAACATCAAGTCGTGTTTCGGCTGACAGAAGTTCAAGGATTGTCTTACCAAGAAGTTGCCGAGATCGTTCAATGTCCGATTGGCACTGTTGCCTCACGTAAAAACGCTGCGATTCGACAACTCCGGAAATTTTTGGCACCCTACAGGACCAGTTTATAATATATAGGTCCTTAGGCTTAAACATACAAACCCCCTTAGCACTCTGGCGTCCGGCTTCACGTCAGAGTGCTTTTTTTAGAGCGATACCCACGGAAGCGTTAACAATTAATTACATCTGTACATTATTCGCAACGGTGTATTGATATTTAATGCTGCGCATTGTATAATGAGGGAATCAGAATAGGTTGGTACTCCATCAGCGAAAAGACGGAATCTGGGGGTAAGACAATGCAAAATAGACATGCCGAAGTGAAGGCACTCACATTTGATGTCTTCGGCACGGTTGTAGATTGGTACAGTTCCATTGTTGCTGAAGGCGAAAGGTTCGGGGACACCCACGGCATTGACATTGACTGGGCACAATTCGCCTTGAAATGGCGTGCTGGTTACGGTCCCGCGATGAACAGGGTTCGGCAAGGTGAATTGCCGTGGCAGAACATTGACGCACTGCATCGACGCATCTTGGACAGCCTCCTTGAGGCGTTTAACATTACAGGCTTGAGCGAAGCGGATAAAGACCACCTGAATCGAGTCTGGCATCGACTCAAACCGTGGCCCGATGCGGTCAGCGGCTTGGCACGGCTCCGCACGCGATATATCGTCGCGACCCTCTCCAACGGCAACGTTGCCTTGCTCACCAATATGGCAAAATTTGCGGGGCTACCGTGGGATTGTATCCTGTCTGCCGAGTTAACGGGGCATTACAAGCCGGATCCCGAAGTTTATCAAACCGCCGCCGCACTGCTCGGTTTGTCTCCCAATGAGGTCATGATGGTCGCCGCACATCCGGGGGATCTCCGCGCCTCGCAAGCCGTCGGTTTCCAAACAGCGTTGGTGCCGCGACCTCTGGAGTACGGACCCGGCAGAGTTCAAGGCGTAAATGCGCATCCCTCGGACCTCGTCGCCAGCGATTTTAATGAGTTGGCAGATTTGTTAGATATCGAATAAGCGGCAGGAACGATCCCCTGAACTTAAATTGGAGAACACATTATGGATAAAATCCGAATTGCTTTTATTGGCTGTGGTGGCATGTCATCGCAATTGCAACAGTGCATACCGATGGTGCCAGAATTTGAATTTGTCGCGACCTGTGATCTCGTGGAAGAGAAGGCAGCATCGAACGCCCGAAGGTTCGGTGCCCTTCGCCATTATACCGATTACAATGAGATGTTCAAAAACGAAGACCTCTACGCAGTGGCTGTCGTCGGTAGACCGGAGGACAAACTGCACCGCGACATCGGTATCGAGTGTCTCCAGCGCGGTTACCACATCTACACCGAAAAACCGCCTGCGACCACCGCTGAAGGCGCGAAGATGCTCGTCGATGCATCGGTTGAGAGCGGCAAAACGGGGATGGTCGGTACGATGTGGCGACACGCCCCTGCCCATCAGATTGCCAAACAGTTGATGGACGCAGCAGAATTCGGTGAAGCCTGCCAATATCATACCCGATATCTCGCCCCAAGTCCGCGTCTACAAGAGGCAGGGTCGCCGTTTGCTTGGCCCTTCATGCTCGATCAGGTGATTCATCCGACCGATTGTATGCGCTTCTTTATGGGACAGGTCAGTGAAGTCTTTGCCCTGGGAACAATTGATGCAACATCGAGCACGGTTTCAATGTCCGTGAACCTGCGTTATGAGAATGGCGGTATCGGTACAATGACGCTCGGCACTGGCCCGGTTTTAGAAGCCATGGTTTTCGCTAAAGGCACCGGTAATCAGGCGATCCAAGTGTTGGAGACACGCAGACTGCGCCGTTACCGTATGCCGACATGGCTCGACGCGGGGGGTGGCTATGCCGACACACCTACCGAGGAATGGGACCTCAACACCGCATTCCATAGCATCGGTAGACCGGGTTATCTCGAAGAGATGCAGCATTGGGCAGCATCGCTGCAGGCGGGGACCCAACCCCACGCAAGCCTCGAAGATTCCTATCAGAACATGCGCGTTTTAGAGGCAATTAGCCACAGCATTGAAACCCGTGAGGTCGTTCAAATTCCAGTGTAACGTATAGCATAGACAGAGATTTAGTTCTTTCGTAACCTTGGTCCTTGAGCAAACTCTTTGTATTGGAGATAAACAATGAGACAAGTAGTTATTTACCCGGGCGAAGATGGCTATTGGATCGCCGAATGTCCCAGTTTGCCCGGTTGCATCAGTCAAGCTGAAACTAAACAAGAGGTGGTCAGCAGTATTAGAGAAGCAATTGAGGGTTATATTGTTGTGCTTAAAGAAGATGGACTGCCGGTTCCTGAAGAAAATTTTGAGGCATTGGTATTAGCCATATGAGTGGAGGCAGACATGAAAAAATTAGACCGAATCCAGATTAATCCCAAAATTTGTCTTGGGCAACCTGTAGTTCGTGGGACCCGAATCACGGTAAGCGTAATTCTCAAATTATTAGCCAGTGGTCGGTCGGTTGAGGATGTTATTGAACTATATCCAGAACTGGAAGTTGCTGATATTCAGGAGGCAATGAAATACGCTGCTTGGATAGTTTCAGATCAACTTTTAGATACGCAAGGGCTGTAGTAGGGATTTGAATGACCTCGATTCGCTTTCTCGTCGATATGAATCTTTCACCAAGAATAGTTACTGATCTGCGTCAGCAGGGCTGGGATATTCTTCGAGTTTCGCAAGTTTTACCTATGGATGCTCCAGACTCTGAAATCCTTGAATTTGCTCGCCAACAAAACCGTGTGATCATTACTCAGGATTTGGACTTTTCCTCATTACTGGCGTTGGGCGGTTATGAAAAACCCAGTTTAATCACTTTTCGCTTATCTGTCCCTGATCCTGAAACAATTACGTGGAAATTATTGGAACTTTTATCTGATATTGAAGAAGAATTATTGGCAGGCTGTGCAGTAGTCATCGATGATCGGAGGGTGCGGGTTCGTCGCCTGCCGATCTTGTAGGTTGAAACCCAGCAGAAACATTATGAACTGGTCATCTCGTGTAAAACCTATCAAAATCCGTCAACTCTATCGGTATGCTCGACTTGGCATCTACGACGACACTTTACTACACGATGTAGGGTGGGAACTCTACGCTCGCTGTGTTGATATCGCTACAGTCGCCGACGTTTACCGAGGCGGACGTGTGCCGTGTCCGAAGTGTAGCACAAAGGTAACGCGCCGCATTGATCCACTCTTTAGTAGGGGTGAAGGTGGCACGCACGAACACTGGTTTCGCTGCCCACACTGTACCGAGCGGCTGCTTTGGCGCGACTGCCGTCAGGCACTCCGAAACATCCCGCGATGTTTCGACTGTCGCACTGTTCTACAGAAAGAGGTTGTGTTGAGCTGCGCTTGTGGTAAAACATGGACCCAAGACGCTTATAAGCAATCGGTGAGAACCCGTGTCCTCTTACCCTGTCCGCACTGTTTTAATCTCGTCCGCAGACCAGATCCACCACCGATGGATCGAACTACCCAAAAACGACGATCCGAACCTGAGTTGCAATGTCCGAAGTGTCAAGGCATTGCAGTCCATCAGCACGGGAATATTGAATGTACAGTCTGTGGTTACAAACGTCGATGGCGGGATTACCGGAAGAGTTTAAAAAAGAAGGACGAGAAACTCGAATGCCCGAAGTGTCAACATGCCTTTAGATGGCAGGCGTGGCGTAAAAGCACCCGTTCACTCCGAACCGGCAATCCGAGACCCGCACGCGAATTCGTTAAAAAGTGGCTCAGGTGCCGCACACCGCAACAGTGCATGATACAGATCGATACCCTACTTCAGACGCTGCACGGTAGGGGTCCGTTAGCACCCCTGTTTATTGACAGTGGTGAACACAACATCCGCCAGATGCTTGACGATCTGGCTTCATAAAGGTAAACCAAATCCAGAAATAAAATAAGCGATTGCTAATTGATGAAATTAGCAACGCAGGAGGAACACCATGAAAGTTCTGTTTTTTGTGACCCTCATTATCAGCTTGGTGGTACCCGGCACACTTTGGGCGAAAAATCTGGCACTGGAGTTAGATGGCGCGACGGCTATCGAAGTCCCAAATAGCGACAGCCTAAATCCTAAAACCGCGATAACGATAGAGGCGTGGATGAACATGAGCAAACCCGTCGGTGAATGCCTTGCAAAGGACTGGGGCGGTCAAAGGGATTACATCTTTCCAGAAATTGTCCAAAATGGAAACGGATTACGGTTTGTCCTCTGGCCCGGCACAAAAATTCTGGATGTCCCTGGATTGGAGCCGAACAAATGGCAACATGTCGCTGGGGTCTGGGATGGTAAAGAGATGCGGACATATATTGATGGGGAGGAGAAGGGGGCCGCACCTTTTGGAGCAAAGGAATTAGCCGCAACCGACGCTTCGCTGTATATCGGTGTCGGTGACAGTAAAAGTTGGTTCTGTACGGGGTCGATTGATGAAATCCGTATCTGGGAAGTCGCTCGGACCGAAGAAGAGATTAACGAGTTCATGATGAAGGTCCTCAACGGCGATGAAGCGGGATTAAACGCACACTACACTTTCGATGAAGGCAACGCCAACGATAATACCAAAAACGGCAACGATGGCGACGGTGGGTTTGGAAAACCGAACTACATTGATGTTACCAACGCCTTGGATCTTGAGCCGCTTTCTGTTGACCCAGAAGATAAATTGACGACAACATGGGCGTGGGTGAAACGAACCCGATAATCCGTTTTTGGAGGAATCAGAAATTGTATCAACTTTCAGATGAGATTCTTTCGTTCTATAGACAGACACAAGAATCGAAAAGACTTACAAATAACGTCAAAGGACAGATAGAATTTACGCGGACGCAAGAGATCATCACACGCTATCTACCCGTGCCACCAGCAGTCGTTTTGGACATCGGTGGCGGTTCGGGGCCTTATGCCTGTTGGTTAGCAAAGGCAGGCTATGAGGTCCACCTCGTGGATCCAGTGGACCTACATATCGATCAGGCGAAAGAAGCTTCAAACCAACAGCCGGAACACCCGATTGCCAGTGTGTCGCTCGGTGACGCGCGGGACCTACGTTTTTCATCCATGTCCGCGGATGCCGTTCTGTTGTTGGGTCCCCTCTATCATCTGATTGATAAAAACGAACGGCTACTTGTCCTCAGCGAGGCGCATCGTGTCCTGCGAAACGGTGGCGTTACGGTTGCCGCCGGTATCTCACGCTTTGCGTCTATGCTCGACAGTTTTTTTGAGGATCGATTCAGGATTCCTGTTCACATGGACATCGTTCAAAACGATCTTGAAACGGGGTACCATCGTAACCTGACTGAGGACCTTAATTATTTTACGGATGCCTATCTTCACTGCCCGGAAGAACTCAGTTCCGAAGTGGTCGAAGCAGGTTTTCAGCATCAAGCAACACTTGCTGTGGAAGGACCCGCATGGCTTTTCAGGTCGGTTGAAAATTATTGGGCAGATTCCGACCAGCGTGCTATGGTCTTAAATATGATTCGCAAGATCGAAGCAGAGCCTTCAATACTCGGTATGAGCGCGCATATCCTCGCGATAGGCACGAAATAGAGGATGACTGATAATGCCTGAAAATCAAGTGGTTCACAAGACGGAAATACCTGTCACAGTCGAGTCGCTGCAGGCGGATTTTGAAGATCTCGGCATTGAAAAGGGGATGACTTTACTCGTTCATTCGTCCTTGAGCGCGATCGGATGGGTCTGCGGCGGTCCCGTTGCCGTCATCATTGCACTTCAGGAAGTCTTAGGGGAAACTGGCACACTCGTGATGCCAACCCACTCGACCGACCTCAGTGATCCAAGCCAATGGGGGAATCCACCCGTGCCGGAGTCGTGGTGGCAAACCATACGGGAGACGATGCCTGCCTACGCTCCCGATTTGACCCCGACCCGTTCCATGGGCACAATTGTCGAAACGTTCCGAAAGCAAAAAGGGGTTCTCCGCAGTGCACATCCACAGCATTCCTTTTGTGCAAAGGGTCCTCAAACATCCTATATCATCAATAACCATCCTTTGGCTTATGGCATGGGTGAAGACTCACCCCTTGCCAGAATCTATGATTTGTATGGTTCTGTCCTACTCCTCGGTGTTGGACATTCAAACAACACGTCCCTACATCTCTCAGAATATCGAGCAGACTTTCCGGCCAAACGTATCGTCCGAGAAGGCGCTCCAGTCTCACAGGCGGGTTCAAGGGTATGGACAACCTTTGAAAATATCGATGTAGACGCTTCGGATTTTGATCGGATCGGTGAAGACTTCCTGCGATCTGATGCCGGAAAAGTGGTTCGACACGGCAAGGTCGGCAACGCAAATTGCCAACTGATGCCACAACGTGTCGTAGTTGACTTTGCCGTCGATTGGCTTGAAAAAAATAGAACGTAGAAACAATTTGCTGAATCTAAAAAAATTGATTTTTCGTTACGTATGTGTTATACTGTAAATATCTGAACCTTAAGCGGAAAGGAAAATTAAAGAAGCGGTCTATGGAAGAGAAACGGGGATCCTTATTTACCGTCCGAGACGCAGAAAGTGCCATCATTACCTATACGGTATTAGGACTCCTCTACATTATCGGGATATGTCTCTACGAACTTGTTGCCGGATGGAACGGCGTGCTGCAGCTGTTAGCGATGTTAGACGCAACGTTCCCGGTATTCAATCGGACTGCAATTGCGTTCATTGTCTTTAAAGAAGGAGTGGATATCATGCTAAGGCGTTTTAACGAATGGCGTGCTGAACATGCACAAAGCCTTGCAAAAGCGAAAGAACAAGGGATCGAACAAGGGATCGAACAAGGGATCGAACAAGGAATTGAGCAGGGGCGCGCAGAAGCATACCAAGCCATTGCGGCTTGGAATAGACGCAGACTCGCAGCCGAGGCGAAAGGTATTCCTTTCAATGAACCTCCCCCGTCACAGAACGGAAGCGAACACGGATAGGCACAAGGAGGAACACGGATGACAGCATTAAAAGAACTTCGCGTATCCAACGATGCGATGAACGATCCGGAAGAATTGCGTCACCGGATCTCGGAAGAAGGATATGTTTTCTTCAAGAAGCTGCAAGATCCCGACAAACTCTGGGCGTTGCGGCGAGAAATGCTAACAACGATGCAGGAAGGCGGTTGGCTCATCGCAGGGACCGACCCCCTGGACGGTATCGCCGATATATCCACCCAGTGTACCGAAGGCGACCCGGAATACACGGATGTGTACCATGAGGTGTATAAGTTAGAGGCGTTTCACCGTTCCGGGCATTGGCACGAAGTCGTCGATATGGTCGAGAAGATTGTCGGTAGAGAGGTGCTACCGCATCCACAGAAGATTGCGCGCCTCTGGTTTCCTCAGTACACGGCGCACACCACACCGATACACCAAGACTTCGTTCACTTCCAAGGGAATTTCCAGACCTATACCTGCTGGGCACCCATCGGGGATTGTCCCATAGAATTGGGAGGCTTGGCAGTCCTACCCGGTTCCCATAAAGTCAATAAGGTCATGGAACACCACTTCTCACTCGGGGCTGGGAGTTTGTGCGTTAATGAGGACGAGTTGTCGGGTGAATGGCACTCCACGAACTATGAGGTTGGCGATACGCTCATTTTTCCTGCTTTGACGATTCACAAAGCATTGCCAAATCTAACCGAGGATCGGCTCCGCGTCTCGCTCGACAACCGCTATCAGGCTGCCGATGACCCGATCGCTGAGCACATGCTTGAACCGCACCTGAACATTTTCAACTCCCTCACGTGGGAACATGTCTACCGCAATTGGGAGTCCGATGAACTGAAGTATTATTGGAAAGACCGGGATCTGACGGTTCTCCCAAGGGATTTCAGTTACGGAAACAAAGGGTTTGAGGAAGCGTTGGAGTTGGCAAGCAACGGAGATGAACGCGCCATCCTACACTTAAACCGAGCGGTCAAGCGCGATGCCACGACCGAATTGGCACAGCGAGCGGCGGCAATCCTGCAAGAAATCAACGCCGGGACTGTTCAATAATGGAGTTCCATTACCAAGACATCGTGCCGTGGGGGAGATCGTTTGACGAATATTTGGGTATGTTTAATCTCTCCGAGGACGACTTGGCGCGGGACCTTGTTGATGTAGGCGGCGGTCCCGCGTCGTTCAATTCCTTGATGCACCAGCGCGGCACGCCGATCGTCTCCGTGGATCCGATTTATCGGTATTCTGAGGCAGAATTGCGCCAGCGAATTCAGGACACCTACGACGATGTCATCGCCCAAGCCCAACAGAATCAAGGTGATAGCACCCACTGCCTAAAGGAGACCGGGGCTTCGGTTTCGTAGCAACTGCGGTTTTCTCTAAGAGTCCACCGTCTAACTGTTGCTCCACCCGCGGGCATTTCCCTGATACTCTGAAATAGGTGAGTATCAGGCATATCGTCAAGTGACGGCTATCCCTGCCCGCAAAATGTTTATTGCAGCGTTGATGTCTCGGTCATGGTGAGAACCACAATCGGGACACGTCCACTGCCTATCTGAAAGGGTTAGGGTTTCGTTGTGAAAACCACAATCACTGCACGGCTTTGTCGTAGCAGTCCATTGTCCGACTTGTTTCAAAAGACGCTTATGCTTGCTACATTTATACTTCAATATCTCAACAAACTGGTAGAAAGCAAGATCAGAGACTTTACGTCCCCAAAGCCGTTTCATGCCCTCAAGATTCAAGGTTTCAATGGCGATGGTATCGAACCTTTTACAAAGTTCAGTGGCAAGCTGCCAATGAAAATCTTTGCGTTGATTCGTGATTTTCCGATAGAGGCGTGCGAGTTGTCGAACACAGCGCCACCAGCCATTAGAACCTTTTACTTTACGAGAAAGCGATTTGTTGAGGGTTCGCAATTTGTTCAAGGAGTGTTTCAAAGGTTGTGGGTGTTGTTTCTTTTCACCCGTGCTCAGCGTCAAAAATGCGTCTTTCATACCGAAGTCCGCCCCAACGCTTTCACCTGTTGTCGGCAGACGTTTCATATCCGTGTAGTCCGTGGTTATACAAAGCCAATAATCACCGCAGTTATCACGCTTTACCGTGATATATCTAATAAACCCGTGCCACTGGCGGTGTTTGTGAAAAGTGTAAGGCATGCGGTCAAATCGCCATTTACCGTTTTCCCATTTACAGAAGGTCAGTGTAATCCGATTATTTTTCAGTTTCCAACCTGCCTGACCGGGAAAGGTAACAGACTTAAACTTATGCCGTTTCTTAATTTTCGGTCTGCCACCCAGTTTCTTGAAAAAACGAACGTATGCTTTGTCAATACGTCTCAATTCCTGCTGAACCGCTTGACTCGGCAAGGACCTCCAATGTGGGTGTGTTGTCCGCTTGAGTTCTTTAAAGTGGCTATCCATAGCGTTATAGTTCGCATACGGCAGCCCGTCTTTATACCTTTGACGGTGCCACCTATGGAAGTATTCATGCACTTGCCACATATCGTCAAGCATGTTGCCAATGCGGATACAATTCGATTGATCGCCAAACTTATATTTATACGTTTTCATGGACTATCAAGTATCAAGTCTTTAACCCCTGTTCAGTGGGTAGGCAGACACACAATCAAGCGATTGTGCTGAACACGTCTGCCAACTTGATGCTTTAATTATACTACATTTTTGACTAAATGTCAAATCTTTTTCGACAACAAAACCTAATGCCCGTCTACATCCCGCAAGCTAAAGCATGGGGTCACTTACCCCCATTTTTTTTCGAGAGTAGATTGTAGTTGATGTAGTCAGGTTTTTCTGTGAGAAAGTCAGTCAGTGAGTGGGTCCGAAAAGTGGATCCCCTCTGGCACCTATCTCGGTGAAAAAGGAGATAAGAAAGTGTTGGTTCCATAAGTCGGTGAGCACGCGTTTGATAATAGTAATAACAGAAAAAGTTTTTCTGTTATTACTATTATATGCCCTCTGCCAATGCGTAGAGGCGACCTTCTCGTAACTGATAAACAGCAATCCATAAGCGAGGCAGGCACATAACCAAAGGACCTCCAGACGCGCTTGTGTCGGTTTTTTCAAGACGAGTTTACCAAATCCGAAGCACGACTTTATATCTCGAAACCCGTGTTCAATCTGCATGCGGCGTTTGTAGCAGTGATGTATCTGATGTCCACTGAGGCGATTGGAGATAAGATACATCGGGTCTTTGAAGGTCTCATCTCTGAGGATATAGAGTTGAAGCGGTATCTGCTCCTGCGCCTGATAAAGGATATGCCGATACCAGCCCGCTTCGAGGTCATCAAGTTTCTTCAGACTCCCATCATGCCGGATACCGACATTTCTCGCAACACGCATCACGAACGGGATATCCCGTGCCTTGAGAAACTTGATGACGTATCGCGCACGCCCAAAACCACGGTCAAACACCAGAACAGGTCGTTGTTGATGCCGCGACACCACCCCTAAAGCCTCTTGATAAACATGGACACAGAAGTATTGGATAATCTCATTATGACTCTTATAGATACCCTCGTGAAGCTGGTGATCGCTATAGATGAACCAAAAGACAGGGATCGCACGATGCCGAAACGGGATCGAAACAACAAGGGCTTTCCACCCGGCAATCAGAGACGTCTCATCAACGAGCAAATACAGATGAGCACCCGCATCCTTGAAAAACCAACCCACAACCGACACGAACCACGCTTCTTTGAGCGCATCAATCGGCAGTGGGGTGTCAAGGAAACGCAGAAACCTTTTCTGTTTCGACTTCTCCCGCTTGACGACGAGCGACAAACGCGACGCAACTTCATTGATCCGAAACGTCGGGGCAACACTGATCGCTATCAAGACCAATACCAGATTCCGAAAAACCGGTTTTTTCATACCAACAGACTTGAAGATTTCTCCAAAACGTGTTATCATCGTTTCTGGATTTACCCGTTTTGGGTATCTCTTTTTCATAAAATACCTCCTTACATGTTTTGTAAAATGCGTTTACAAACAGTTGCTGTAAGGAGGTATTTTATCATAAACCCACTGAGTTTCTCACACTTTTTACAACTAAAACCTTTCACCACAAACCTTCAGAAAAAAATGGGGGTAAGTGACAAAGCATGGGGTCTTGACGGGAAGATTGATAAATTCGTCTGGACGCACATCTTATCTGTCGATGAATTGGCGGAAATCAGGATGCAGGCGATGGAGGCGTTCTGCCGAGACTTTGAAAACGGTAAGCAACACGGACGCTATATAGACGCATCACTCCCCAATTTACCCTTCCCCGACGGTCATTTCGACCTCGTGCTCTCCGCACATCTGCTTTTCTTTTACTCCGCCAACAGAGATTTAGCGTTCCATCTCAATGCGATTCGGGAACTCCTTCGTATCGGAACTGAGGTGAGAATCTTCCCGATTGTTGATGTCAACAGCAACCCTTCGCCCTTTTTGTCACCTGTTATTGATGAACTGGAAAAAGACCGGATTGCTTGCTCAGTGGAGCGTGTTCCCTACCATTTTCAGAAAACCGGGAATGAGATGCTACGGTTAAAGTCGTGCTGATTGTCTGACTCACAGACTACCACTTCTGTGTCGGTGTTTCGGAGAGGTCTTTGACGAATTCGTAGGTCCAATCCACGGTCCGATACCCGCAGTTGCTATAAAAGAGGAACGCTCGGTGGTTATCCCAAGCAGTGCTAATCGCCGCATGCCGGTATCCGACTTTGTGCATCTCTTGCAGCGCGTATTGGAGCAGGTAACGCCCCAAACCCTGTCCCTGAAAATCGTCCTCAATACCGAGCCAAACGGTATGCAGCCAGGCTTGTGCATCGGTATCGTTTGAGAACTCACCCCCACAGAGGGATTCACAGATGCCAACCTGCTCCCCGTTTTGGTGGGCGAGCACAGTGCAGTTCGGGAATTGCCCACGTCCATCCTGCCACTCGACAGAAAGCGTTACCGGTAGACTCGAAGGGACTGGCGTAACGGAATAATCCTTCCAATCCAAAAAGACCTCGCCAGCAGAACGATGGTATCCGTTATATCCGAGGAGACCCTGAACGTGATCAAGTGCGTCCGATAGATAAGCGTGTTCAAAGTGATAAAAGCGGTATCGGCAATCTTGTGGGAAAGCGAAAATTCGGGAAACGTTAAATGTTTTCAGATAGGCTTCGGCTTTTTCAAGCACGGCTTGTCCAATACGCCGCGCCCCGCGTGCGTAGGCGAAGAACCGAATAACACCTATGTCCTCTTCTCTATTATCCCCGATCTGACCGATACCGACGTGGATAAACGCCTGCACTGCACCGTTCGCCATTGCAACAAAGGCAGCTTCGGAGTCGAGCCCACCCTCCTTCTTATCGGCTTTACCGGTGGCAACCCCGCGTATCGCAGTAGCCAATTCTTCCGCTTTCACCGGATAGCACTTCGGCACATTGGCGGTCATACGGTTGTAAAATTGGGTTAAGGGCGCTTGCATGTCGGGTGTATATTGAAGAATATCCATCCATTTCTCCTAACGTTTCTCGACCCGGAAACTGGCATCCAACGCCTTTTCAACTCGGACTTGCGATTCTTCAAGGTGCGCAAAACTGTAATCGTCAAGGTTACCTCTGGCATTTTGAAGTACGCGCTGTATCTTACCCCTGATTTGTCCGAGATGGAGACGTGCAAGCGATCGCGCATCTTCAGGCGTGCCACTGTCGGCTTCCAACACCAGTTTGATGAGTTGCTTCAAGTGCTCACGCTGCAAACCGCGACGGAAACTGGAGATGAACGCATCTGAATTCGACCACTGCTTCGCACCCGCATCCCTCCCGAGTTCGACCCAGACTGCATCCGTAATGCCTGAAAAGAGTTCTGGCAGTGTGAACGCCTCCTCACCCTTAGGGAACTTAAGTTCAGCGTCCTGAACGCGGGACAGAACCGAGGGATAAAGCATGCGTTCCAAGATGAGGGTTTGATTGCGCAGAATAACATCATGCACCGGATAATCGAAACGTGTAGAGGTCCAACTATCTCCGCCCCAATCACTCCAACGGGTAATTGCCAGACTATTGAGGAGTTCGGGCGAGAAACTGAAGGCTTTATCTGAAAGGGCATATTCCTTGATGAATTGGAGTGCCTCGCGTTGTTTCGCTGCTGGCACAGGCACAAACGGTAGACGCCCATTCTCATCACCCCGATGATCGCGATGGTGATACTGCCCACCGATGTATCGGCTTGCGAGATACATTGTGAAACCGTGTTCATACAGCAGACTCCCAAAAGCACGCCTGACCCGCTGATAGCCCATCCCTTCCTTCGCAACTTTGTCGGCAATCTTATCCCAGAGTCCCACAACGACCTCGCGTCGTTGCTTAGCAAACGCAAGCGGATCATCACCGAGGTCCCACCGATTTACCAGTGGATCGAGGTCTCTGAAGCGGTACCCATAAGCGTCTTCATCTGTACCATAAGTGAGTTCTGATGATGCAACACGGGAAGCGATCTCACCTAACGCTTTCAATTCACCTTCGGGTTTGCTGGCATCAATGGGTTTATAGGCGTACTCGACCACCCAGTAATCCCAAGGTCCGATCGTCTTTGTATAGTAATCCCCCTGTTCCTGACCTTCCGGTGCGATATTCACGGCATCGTATTCCATAACGGAGCCGATAAGTGCTTCGCCCTTCTTTTTGTTCAAGTCGTCAAGAGAGAAGATCGTACTCGCTTTAAAGTTGTGGCGGAATCCCAACGTATGTCCGACTTCGTGCATCGTTAACGTCTTGAGTGCCTCCCCAATGAACTCCTCCGGGAGCTCACCGTCTTCGTCAGCCAAACCCCGTGCCTGCAAGACACTTGCCATAAAGCCCATCTGCCGTGCTAATCCGGATGCGATCTGACATTGGAAGTGTGAAGAGTGGTCCATCGGGTGGTCGCGTTCATGTGCTACCTCATCAAAGAACGTCGTATACTCGCGCTGCCAGTACCGGATCCAACTTTCACCGATAAGGATATCGGCATCCAAGATCTGTCCCGTCAACGGGTTCACGCGAGAGGGACCGATCGCGAACCCCGCGCCAACCATCCAACGAATCGTATTGTACCGCGCATCTTCGGGGTCCCAGTCCTCATGGTCTTGCTGAATCCGCGCTTCAATCGCATCGGCAAAGCCTATTTTTTCAAACGCCTTGTTCCATTCCAGAATCCCCTGTCGGACATAGGGACGGTAGCGATGCGGTACGGTTTTCTCAATGTAGAAGATGATCGGTGCTTTTGGGGGTGAAAGTTTCGCATCTTTGTCGGCTTTCTCCAAATGCCAGCGGTTGACATACCGGATAAAAGGGGCATCACTGGTTTTAGACGAATAGTCTTTGACCGCCGTCATAAAATGTCCGAGGCGATCATCAGCCAATCGGGGACGATAATTGTTCTCTGGAAGTCCAGCGAGACTGTAGTGCAGCGTCAACTGGATCCCACGACTGTCCGGAATGGTACTCATATTCCTTTGGGAACTGTAGACAGCATTGACTTTTAACTCAACGTTCTTCGGGAACGCCTTGACTGCTCCCCACGTACTCCGCGTTTTGTCGAAGCGGGCATCAGATGCAATACGGCGTGCCAAAGGCGGTAGGTCGGATATGAAAACCGGAGAGATGTTCACCAGCACGCTCTTCCGTTGCGGGTGGATGCTTTCAATCTTGAGGGAGAACAGCACGGAGTCGTTGTGCCCTAAGTCAACCGCTTCTGCAATCGGTGTCCCTTTGTCCGCACGGAAACGCACATTTTTTCGCACCAGATGCACCTTGTCCCCGACACGCCGCCAGACGAGCATCCACTCCTCCAGCGTCATCCCTGAAAGGAGGAATCCTTGCCCCAGACCGCGCGCAACGCTAATCATGCACAGAAAGGGCTTGTCCAACTGGGAGGGTTGAATTTCGCAATAGAGGTTCTCTTTTTTCTGGTACAGTTTGAAAAAGCCCTCGTAACTTTTACTGTCCTCGGTCACCTTTGAAAAATCTTCAAACTCTTTCTTCTTTTTTGCGGGTGCTTCCTGTGTCGTCGGTTTTGCGGGTTGTGTCGCTTCCTGAGCAGATACCGAAAAGCAAAAAACCCCTATTAGAATTAGACAGATCCAGAAAGTCAATTGATATCGCATCATCTCTCCTCCTTATTTCATTACCGATAGACAAATACGCGTGAGTGCTACCAGTGTGAGAGGTTTAGGTGTCTTTTTCCGCGCCAATCCGTTTCTGCCGTAGGTTTACCGTCCGAAGAGGGATAGAAGGGTGTTGGCACAGACATGATTTTTTTCCGCAGGGTGCTACCTCCTCAAAGGATTATCAAACTGCCAAGACTTTCGTCATTAAGGATAACACACAAGGTGCGAAATGTCAATTTGCATCAAGGTCTTCTTGTTATCCCCACTTTACTGATAATGAATCCGCCGATTGCCATCGAATGAAAACCTGGGCCAATCACGTTCCCAGTTTTCGGAGGCGTAAGGGATATAATGGCACGCCAAGGCGTGTCTACGCGTTCCCGACTTCAAAATTTCCGCGCCCCCGTGGATTAACTTTCCATCAAATAGAATCACGTCCCCAGCATTCACCATCACCTGAACTGCGTCGGTTCCGTTTTCGTCGAAAACCTGTTTGACGGCTGGAAAATAACGGTTGTGCTGTTGCAACTCGTACGTCTCTCCGGGCAACAATGTCATCGGCACATCATTTTTCGTAATCAATCGACCCCGGTTCGACCCCGGCTGGACTATCAGGGGTCCATTATCTTCATCAACACGAACCATCGCAAGCCAAGCGGATATGCAATCGGGTAGATAATACTGGTCTTGATGCAGCGGATGCTCCGATCCTTCATAAAAATGCATCGTTTGGATGCCTTCCGGTTCCCCACCGAAACAATCCGCGAGCGGCTTATGTAAGCGCGGATCAATAAGCATATCCAGCACGACGGGATCGTAAAGATGCTGATTAAAGGTTCGAGACCCGTATTTATCCTGTTGAAAGAACCCCTCAAGTTGCTTGTGACCTGTGTGCAGGTCTTCCATGTGCTTAACAAAACGCTGACATTCCTCTTGCGAGAAAACACCTTCAAGAACGAGATACCCATTCTCTTGATAAAATGTTTTTTGTGCAGGTGTCAAACCTGTCTTTTCGGATGCCATTTTCCCTCCTCAAGAAGTTGCAGACTCTTTTTAGCGGCTTCTCTTTTTATTTTATCACAATCTTTGGTGACACTGTAGTTAAATTCTTAGATTCTGAAGGGTTTGACAGCCTTTACCAAAACTGTTATCATATTTGCAAGTATTTTCGCCAAAGAGGGTTGAAAGGAGACGATTAATGGAAAGGGTTCCGAAGATTGTCGCAATTGGTGGGGGAGAAATTAGTGAACAGGAAACCGAGGCGATTGATAGACGTATCATTGAATTAACCGGCAAAACACAGCCGAAGGCACTCTTTATTCCAACCGCCAGTAGCGATGCTCATGGATATATTGAGACGTTTGAGACATATTACGGCGGACATCTCGGGTGTCAAACGCGGAGTCTCAAACTCACACAAGAGCCACCAGCATTTGATGAGATGTCAGCACTCGTGTTGGACTCGGACCTTATTTATGTTGGGGGCGGAAACACGCTCCGAATGATGAAACTCTGGCGACGGCTGGGATTAGATACCGTGCTGGCGGAAGCCGCATCCCGCGGCATCGTCCTATCAGGTCTCAGTGCCGGGGCGATCTGCTGGTTTAAATACGGACATAGCGATTCCCAGTCTTTCACCAGCAATCCGAAATGGGACTATATCCGTGTGAGGGGACTCGGATTCATCAACGCTATATACTGCCCGCACTATCACTTCGAGAAGCGAGAACATAGTTTTTCACAGACAATTGCAAAGCGAAGCGGGATCGGCATCGCCTGTGATAACAACGCCGCAATTGAGATCGTAGGTGATCACTATCGCATTATCACTTCTGCCCCTACCGGGAAGGCATACAAACTCTTTAAGCGTAAAGGAGAAGTTGTTCGTACGGAATTATCCGAAAATAGTGACTACACATCTTTAGCCGACCTTTTAAGGCGGAGATAACGCCAAAACACGGAAACCGAAATATGTCTTGACGGATTGCCCGCGCCGTACCATTCTATCCCAATCAACACTTTTTAAAGAATTGAAAGCACTTCCCGGTGTTGTCGATGCGCAACGGAACATCCTGTACGACATATTTCAGACGCTTTCAGGAAATGTGTCAATTCCCACGCCTCCCCCTATAAACTTCTGAGTATCCAAATTATGTCTTGACCGATTACACACCCTATGCTATCCTATCCACATCAATACTTTTAAGAAGGAGGAGGACCTTTTCTCTTCGCGATGGAAGCCTCGTAAACCTTGGTCGGGGATGTGGAGAGTTTCGGTTACCATATTTTTATGCAAGTTGCAGCAATGTTTGGTGAGGGTAAGGGAGGCGTGGTAGATAAACCCGATCCTCAGGCAGCAGGAGATATCGTCGTTGTTAAAATTCATGCCGTCCCAATGTGTACAGAATATAAAGGATTCATATCTGGCGGCACCGGCGATAATTTTGGTCACGAAGCCGCTGGAGAAGTCGTCGAAGTCGCACAACCCGGTCGTGTCAAGGTAGGCGACCGTGTGGTGGTGCAGCCACAGAACTCCTGTGGGAAGTGCGAGATGTGTGCGATTGGTGAGCATATCCACTGCCTCAAAGGACGGAACATCCAGGAGATTCTCGGGACGGAACCGGCTTCAGCGACTTACGCGCAGTATATGCACAAAATGGAAGATCTGTTGTCTCCAATTCCAGATGGTGTAAGCTACGCACACGCCGGGATGGCGTGTTGTGGATTGGGACCGACATTCGGTGCCATGGAGCAGATGCAGGTCAATTCATTAGATACCGTCATGGTTACCGGATTGGGTCCCGTTGGACTTGGCGGGATTGTGAATGCCCGGTACCGCGGTGCGCGTGTCATCGGTGTTGAAAGCCACCCGTATCGCGCCGCACTCGCGAAAAAATTAGGCGCAGACATTGTCTTCAATCCGATGGATGAAGATATCCTCGATCAGATCCAAGACTTTACGGACGGAGTCGGCGTTGACAAAGCATTGGACTGCTCAGGCGCGTCTGCGGCACACCGGTTGATGGTCGATGCTGCCCGCAGGAAAGGACAGGTCACGTTCGTTGGAGAAGGTGGGGAATTTCCGCTTGGCGCAAGCCGAGATATGATTCGGAAAGGTCTCGTGCTACGCGGGAATTGGCACTATAACCTCGGTGTCTATCCAAAATTGATGCAGGTGATTCAGAGTGTGCCTGAACAAATAGATACCTTCATCACTCACACGTTCCCGATGCATGACGTTCAGACAGCGTGGGAATTGCAAGCAACAGGTGAGTGTGGTAAGGTTGTGCTGGATCCGTGGGCATAGCCTCTTTTTAAATGTTCCCTACGGGTCAAGATCAGGGATTCATCCTTCAACACGTCTTTCAGACGGTTGCGTCTTGGAGACGACGGAGTTTGAGGACGAAAGACGCTTCGTTGAGCTCTACCATATCATAAGAGATCGCTTCCCCTTGAGAAACATCGCTTTTGAGTTTGACATCATACGCCAAACCGAGGGGAAGTAGATTCTCAGCGCGTGCAACTTCCGCCTTTTCAATGAGTCCGTTGACGGTATACCCACCACTTCCATCAAGGGCTTCTCCGGCTTTCAAATTGCGTTTAGCAACCGTAATCACATCCGCAACGGGTGTCGGCAGCGGCGTGCCTGTTGGTTGTCCATAGAGCGCAGCTTTTGCAATCGAAATAGGTGCTTCAACAGCCACTAAGTGATACGGACGGTAAAGAAGATAGTTCTTTCCGTTCCCACCGGGATAGAGATTGTAGCCAGCAAGATCTTCTTGCGTGAACGGGTGATCCGTCCGAATGACAACGAACACTCCCATCCGAAGCGGATTCTCCAGCATCGTCCTCCCATCGGTCGCAACACTGTTTGCGAGCTCTACGACCCCGTGTCGGTTTAGAATACCCCCCTCCTCTTGAAGGCTGAAGACCTTGGCAATGTCTTCAATGTTCACTGAAGGTTCGTGCATACCGCGGATATCCGGTGGCAGTCCTGCCATATTTGCCAACGAGGTCATTTCAATTTGCGCTTTCGATCCATCTCGAAATGAATTGAACATCTTGAAGTTAATCGTGCGACGCTCAATATGTTCTTGGCTAAATCCGAATCTCTGAGGAACGGTATCTGGTATCCCGACACGATCATCGTCATAGAACACGGTGCCGCGTCCGGCAGCGACGATTTCAAAACCGAGCGTTTTTGACCACTCAACGATGTTCATCGTCACACCGGGCTGATCCCCGTCGACGAGCGTATAAACAACCCCCGCGGTGTCTGCCAAGCGTCTCAGAAACGGACCGATAGTCACATCGGTCTCGACGTTAACCATCACCAGATGCTTCTTGTGCATCAGGGTATGGTACGCCATTCGCGCGCCGACTTCAGGGATACCGGTGGCTTCAACAACCACATCAATTAAATCCGATTGGATAATGTGTAGTCCATCTTCAGTGATTGCGCGTTTACCGCTGCGGATCGCATCGTTCATTGCGTCAACGTTTCCCACCCGCTGAATCGCGTCGGAGAGGACATCGCTGACTTTATACGCGCCTTTAGCATGTCCCAAGTCAATGTCGGCAATTGCGCTTGCCACCATACCTTGCATCTGCGAGATTTGCGCCACCAGCCCGGCACCAAATTTCCCCGCACCGATGATACCGACCCGGATCGGATTATTCTCCGCTGCGCGCTTGGCAAGTTGTGTACTGAACATCAGGACTCCTCTTCGGAGGTCCCGCGATGGCGTGCCTCCGCTGATTTGAAACGCTATTGAACACGTTTCTCATATGCTGCGCGTGTCATCTCAAAGTCCACCGTTTTTCCGTCGTCCACTTCTCGTGAAACGGTGAATCCGAGTGACTCCCACAACGTTTTTGAACGGGCATTGTCTACCCGGACATCCATCGGACAGAACCGATCAATCCCCAATTTCTCAAACGCGTGCGCGACTAAACACCGCACGACCTCTTTTCCGTAGCCTTTACCCCACAAGGTTTTGTCCCAAATTCCGATGGGTAGGCGCATTATCTTTTCACCCTCGATTTTTCCTCGCTCCAAGTTCATCCACTGCAAACAGACCTCGCCGATGGTGCGTCCGCTTGCTTTTTCTACAATCGCGAACAAAAAACCGTCTTTTGCCATCGCCTTGCCAGCGGCTTTGAGATAGTCTTTCGTTATGGGTTCATCCGGTGGCTCCCCCTCCATCGCCAGTAGGAAATCAGGGTCATTGTAAAAGGGGACCGCAATATCAAAATCAGCATCTTTAAAGGGGCGAAGTCTGAGCCGTTTAGTTTCCAAGTGAATACTGTGGCCTGCAAAATTACCGGGTTGTAGCATACCTAAAACGCTCCTTACCCATTATTAGAGGATTTCTGTAATCCATTCACCATCATGTGCCGGATTATAGATGAGTCCCTCTTTTATATCAAGACAGAGATCGAGATGTTCCAATACCATGTGTCCGACGAGAACAGGTGATCCGTCGGGCAGATCGGTAACCTGTATTGACCTTGTTCGTCCCAATATCGTAAATTGGACTTCTGAATAGAGAATGCGCTCAGCAATACCAGTGGCAGTGCGGACTCTTGTCGACTCGACCGGCGTGAGTCCGAGTCGTTCAATGAGGGGAGTCGGCAAACAAAGCCCTGTTGCCCCCGTATCAACGAGGGCATCCGTAATGGTAAGCCGCCGCACGTCTTCCGGATCCATAACGCCTAATTTCACGGCTACCAAGTCGTATAGATTTTCGAGTTCAATGTGTGTTGTGTGTCTCATTTTTATCCTCCTCCCTTAGCGTTGAATTCTGAAATTGCGTATTGTATTGACACGGACAATTATAGCAGATTTGAATCAGAAATATCAAGAGGAAGGTGTCTGATTTCGCGTAGAGATCACGACTATAACATTATAGACTAAATAGATAAGTAAACTTGCTCAATACTGTCCATTCGTGCTCTTGGAGGTTTCCGTCCGAAGCATTCCACGCCTGATCAAACACGAAGTAAAAATCGCTACCGGACCGGTAGATGTAATTGAGCAGAAAGTTCGCACTTGCCCGCTCTGCACTGTCGTTCCATTGCGCGTATAATTTGGTAAAGAAACGCGTATTCAACGCATAACTGATACGTGTGCCGACAACGTTTGTCGTAAACAGATCGCTTTCGGGCAGGTTAATCCAGTTGCGTTGGTATCGCATTTCAATCGCGAACTGATACGTCATCCGCCACTGGCTATCAATGCTGATACTCACACGATCGCCATGAAAGTAATCCCCGTAATCCATCTGTCCGAAGAGCGCGAGCGGACGACTGGTCTCGGTGAAAGTAGTTAGTGAAACCTGATTCATTTCGTAATCGCCAGCGGGAATCTCAACATCACCGACGCTGAAAGGTTCCTCAACACGGTCAAAAAACCGCCGGAAATCGAGGTTGAGTCCATCGTCGGATTCCGAAATCATGTCTCCACCAACGCCTACGTCCCAACCGATGAGCCTATTATCGTGGTCTAACAGATAACTACCAGTGAACATTGCACCGACATTTCGGACACTATATCGTCTCACTTGGACTTCGTAATCGGCATTCAACATCAACGAACGGATGTCTCGTCGATGCATGAACCCCATTTTACTGGTAAATTGGGGACCGATGTCGAGATAAGACGCATTGACGTGAAAAGAGTCGTTGCGCCAGTCGTTCGAGAGATACCATGCGATATCGCGCTCGTCCGGATCTGGAGACCAGCTGCCAACGGTCATTGCCCGCATCCGCCACTGATCGTGAGGTCGAAAAAAGAGGTCTACCCCGCCGTTGCGATGATACTCGCCGATGTCGCTCTGCCGATTGGTGAGAATGAAACCGACGCTCGAATCACTGAGAATATCGCGCTGCATCCTTAGCACAGAGAAGTTCGTCAGCGGCGCTTCTTCTGAGGCGGCGGTTGTCATGTTGAGCGCGCCCACACTGTAAGACCCGACCTTTCCCGTCAGCTTCCCACCTCCGAGAAGCCGAACCTGTTTGCCGTCTTCAATGCCGATGCGCCGACTGTAGAAGACCGACAGCGGTGGGGGCCCGAAATCTCCGATGCCTGCCCCAAAGGCGAAGAGTCCACTCCCTTCAAGGAAGAACTCGCGCCGCTCCGGAAAAAAGAGACTGAAGCGTGTGAGGTTCACCTCCTCTTGATCGGCTTCTACCTGTGCGAAATCGGTGTTCACCGTCAAATCCAAGGTCAGGTTCGAGGTCACCCCGTATTTCATGTCTAAGCCGAGATCGCGTTCGGCAGTCCGTTGCCACTTTGTGTCGTCGAGATGCCTCGCCAAGCCACCGAGGAGATACGGCTTGACATCAAAATAGGATGGGGAAGCGATCCCTTCTAACCCAATAAGTTTGCCTTGATACGTCGGGTGATAGGTGCCGGGCCAACTCTCACTTCGAGGGACCTGTATCCATTGTGTCGTTTCATTCTTTCGCGCGATATTGCGTCCAAAATTCACACCCCACACCATCGAATCGCCTTTTTTAAACCGTAACTGATTGAACGGGATCGCGATCTCAACTGTCCACCCTTTATCGTGCCGTCGTCCCGCAGCCTCCCAGATACAGTCCCAACTCCCGTTCAGATTTTCACCGCCGTCCGTGACCGCGGTGTCTGACTGCGCACCGAGCGCATTCATCCGAAAAAAGACGCACTGTCTTTTATCACCATAGGTGTCAAGCATCACATAAACATTGTCATTTTGCCACAGCTGGCCGTCGCGCCGCATTTCGTTCGCAACAACCTTTTCCGGTTGGGAGTCGAAACACGCAAACCCGATATAAAGTTTCCCCGTACTATACAACATGCGAACCTCTGTACGCTCACTACTCGGTTGCCCTTCATCGGGGGATTGTTGGATAAAGTCATCAATGACCTGCGCCCGCGTCCAATCTTCTTCGTTGAGATGCCCATCAATTTCGATTGTGTCTTGGGTGAACAGGGGTCTAATTTCTTTGCTGGCTTCGACATGTATGCTCGTTGCTGCGATCACAGCAAATATTACAAGCCCGATTCTGTGGCGCATCTTTTCTCCTCTTTTAAAGTTTTACCTATAAACGTGATATTTTGTTGTCGTTTAAAAAAGAAAACACCCTCACCGAAACCCTGCTTTTATGACCTTCAGTGATGGGCGCTATAGTGTGCAACTTAGAAACCGTTTTATCCGCTACTTATAAGCCCATCCCTGCACGACACATGGCAATAGTGCCTCGCATAATACCAAAACCAGTAAAGGCACAAAGGCAATTCTCATGCACCAATGGGGCAAACGACAGATAAAACATTTGATAATCCTGCTTAGAATCCATATATGTTAAGTGTTATAGCACATTCTGCGGTTAGATGTCAAGTCTATTTACGATTCCTATAGAATTCCTTAAAATAATTAACCTTCAATTTTTGGGAAAATTCACATTTTTTTCAAGAAAAACGAAGCAACTTCCAACTAAAGATAAGAGTAAAGTGAAGTGTCGGGAATCGGAGTTCCCTCCTACAAGAAAATTTGACGGGACGACGGCAGTCGGTTATAATAACGTGAATTCGATAACTTGGAAGGTATTTTTCCATGAAAAACTTGATGACGCGAAGGCTTGTCCTTCGTATATTTATAACCCTCCTGTTGACATTCAGCCTCCAAGGCATTGCAGACGCATTGGTCCCTGAGACTGTCGTTCCACAAGTGTTAAAGCGAACATCGCAATCAGTCCGCGAAGATGATACCGTTCCGGTAGCTGCAAAGGACGATCTCGCCATTAGCGAAATTATGTACACCACCGATACCAGTGGACTTCCGCAGTGGATTGAACTTCACAACAGAAGCACACGAAGGGTCAGCCTTGAAGGGTGGGCAGTTACAATTGAAAATCACCCGGAAGATACATCTGTTCTCGCCACCGAACTCACCTTCACTTTAGGTGCGAAGATACTCAATGCTGACCAAGTCTTGCTACTTGTGACCGAGCAAGGTGCTAACTCTGGCGTTGGGGAGAAGCAGGGCGATATCCGAGCAGATGGCGTTCTTATCCTAAAAGACCGTATCGGAGGCACGCCAGGCTACCGCCTTTTGAGCCAAACCACCTTCAAAGTTACCCTCACGGCACCGACTACTAAAAAAACCGCTCACAAGATACCGAGCGACATCGTGGGCAATCTCGGCGCAATACCTAAATGGGAACTTCCGCTAATTGAGAGAAACCAACGGAGTTCTATCATCCGAGTGTATGAGGGTAACGACACACCCGATGGGACAGCAGCAGACGGATGGAAACTTGCCACAGAAAAAAATCTTGGGTATCCGCAAGGCATAACCTACTACGGACACCGCAGCGATCACGGCACGCCGGGATATCGCGAACCTGATCCCTTGCCTGTGGCACTCTCTCACTTCCGTCCTGCGCGTGAAAGATCGAATAGTAGATTCCATTTGGCGCGTGAAAGGTTCACCGGCGCGCCCATTATTGCATGGATAACCGAATCCGAAACGAATAACGCTGGATTCCTCATCAAGCGAAGTCAACACCGCGATGGCGAGCTCAAGATTATCAACGCGACCTTGATTCCTGGCGCAGGCACAACCCACGAGAAGCAATCCTATACCTATACCGATACGACTGCGAGACCGAATGGCGTTTACTACTATCAACTTGAATGTGTCTCCATAGAGGGTACCCGGCGGACATTGACTCGCCCCATACGCCTCAAAGGACATGTTGGTCGTGCTGGTCGCATTTATGAGGAGGCTCCATTTTGGTGGAAAGATTTAAATCAGTAAGAACAGACTTCCACATGAAAACAAACAGAAAATTTGCCTTGGGCTTGCTGGCTTTAATAATTTTGTGTGCTTGTGCGCGGGCGCCTCAAGAGATTGAAGAAAAAAGCTTAGCACCTGCAGAACCTTCAAAATCGGAAGATGTGCGGAATTCTATCGTTCGTGTAGGAGGGAGAGATATCCATGCCACCGGCTTTTTTGTGACACGGAACAAGGTCGCAACGAACATTCACGTTATTGCACACCGCGAATTCGTTCTCGTACGATCGGTTGATGATGAGAAAAACTGGACTGTTGAAGGTGTTACTGCGTTTGATGCCAAAAATGACCTTGCTATCCTAAAAGTTGCGGAGGAGGGAACGCCGTTTCCACTTGGGGACAGCGATACGCTTCAGAGAGGTGAGACTGTATCCGCCGTTGGATACCCCAAAGGAAAATATACAGTCGCAGAGGGGACTTTGCATAGCGTCCGGGATAGCGATAAATGGCTTCAGATGAACGTTAAAATTTCTCCCGGCAACAGCGGTTCACCTGTAATAAACAGGAAAGGGCAGGTCATAGGTATCGTCTCCGCATCAGAAGATCCCTACAGTTACGCCGTCCCTTCAAACGCACTGAAAGCACTCCTCACACAATCGGGTTCCGCTGAACCATTGGCACTCTGGCGAAAACGAGTACCTATCCACCCCTATGTATACGCCTCCCGAGGGACAAGGAACTACTTTGAGGGTCGCTACGATGAAGCGATAGCTGACTTCAATAAAGTCATCGAACTAAACCCTGAGAATACCCATGCTTATTACAATCGAGGCCTTGCAAAATTCAGGCTCGGTGATATTGAATCTGAAAAAGGAAATACGGAGAAAGCCAGACAGTTATATGAGGCAGGAATTGCAGATAGCACACAAGCTATCAAACGAACCCCAGAGGATGCCAACGCCTACCACAATCGCGCAGGTGGAAAGTTCCGTCTTGCGCAATCGGAAACAGATACTGTAAAGGAACAACAGTACTATCGAGACGCTATTGATGATTGGACACGGGTTATTACCCTGAATCCAGAACTTGCCGATCCGTATAGCAATCGCGGTGCTGCGAAGGCTCTTCTTGGTGAATCTAAAGCAGATCAGGGAGATATCGCGGAGGTACAGGCATTATATGCGTCGGCGATTCAGGATTGCACGCAAGCGATACAACTCAACCCAGAGAACCCGGATCCATATATTAATCGGGGGTATGCCCAGTTCCGCCTCGGTAAAACTAAGACGGATAAGGAAGCTACAGCGGGGGCAGAAGTGTTATACAGAGCCGCAGTCCGAGACTGCACACAAGCCATACAACTGAACCCAGAAAAAGATGCTGCCTACAGTAATCGGGGTGTTGCTAAAGCCGCCCTCGGTAACGCTGAAGACGCGATAGAGGATTTTGATGCCGCTATCCGACTTAACCCGGAGGAGGCAGAATACTTCCATGAGCGTGGGCTTGCAAAGGAGGCACTCGGGCAAACGGAAGAAGCCAAAGCAGATTTTCAAAAGGCTAAAGAACTGGATCCGGATGTAGGAAAATAACCACAGATAATAAGGTTAAGGTATCCATTTATGAACACGAACAAAAAATCGTTATTGAGTTTACTGGCTTTAGTGATGCTCTTTTCCTGCACGCGGGAACCACGGCAATTGGTGTCCGAAAAAAAGTCGGTCCCGACAGAGTCCTCAGAATCCCAAAGGATAAAAAAAGCTACATTATGTTTGATGAAAGAGGGAAGGCTTGTTGGTAGATGCTTCCTTGTGGCCCGTGACAAGATAGCGACGAACATTCACATTATGGACAGTGTAGATCCTGTGTCTACACACGTAAGGAGCAGATACGCAACTTGGTCTATTCGGGGTGTGACAGCGTATGATCTGAAAAATGATCTTGTGATCCTAAAAATCTCGGATGGAGACACACCGCTTCCGCTGGGTGACAGCAATACCGTTCAGGATGGCGAGCCCATTTCTGTTGTTGAATACTCTGGTGTAATGGAACACAAAATCACAGAAGGAGTTATACACAGCGTCCGGAATACCGACAAATGGCTTAGGATGAAAATCGATGCCCCTCGTGGGACAAGTGGCAGTGCAGTGGTGAACAGCGAAGGAAAAGTCATTGGGGTCGTTGCTAGAGGGGATTCCTTTTATGTCTACGCGGCTCCATCGAATGCGTTGAAGACATTGCTTGCCCGTTCGGAATCAACAGAATCTTTGGCACAATGGCAACAGAGAGCACAAATATCCGCCCATCGCTACTGGACGCAGGCAAACCAGAAATACGGTGAAAAACGCTATGAAGAGGCGATCACTGACTTAGATAAAGCTCTTGCGTTAAATCCTGAATTTGTTGACGCGTACCACGGACGTGCCACTGTAAAACTTAGCCTCACTGCCTCTGAAATCAAGTCGGGAAATGCGAAAAAAGCACGCGATCTCTCCCAAGCAGCGATTGAAGATTTTGATGAGGCTATCAAATTAGACCCCGAATACAGCATTGCTTACAGCGCACGTGGTGCTGCGAAAATCGAGGCTGCTAAGCTCGAATCCAGTACAGGAAATGAAAAGAAAGCACATGCTTTATATGCAGCAGCAATTGGCGACTTGACCCAAACCATCAGACTGGAACCGAAGGAGGTCGCAGCATACAGCTACCGTGGCATTGCGAAGGACTATTTTGCTAAATTTAAAGCAAATCATGGACATACGACCGAAGCACAGCAACTGTATGAAGAGTCAATCAGAGATCATACACAAGCAATACAATTAGATCCAGAGAATGCCTATGCCTACAACAATCGGGGATGTGCGAAATATTCCCTCGGGAAATTTGAAGCAGCGAAAGGAAATATGGAAAAAGCACGAAATCTATATGAAGCGGCGATAACAGATAGTGACACCGCTGTAAAACTGTATCCGAATCGTTCTGAGCTCTACCATACCCGCGGTGCTGCAAAGGCAGCGCTTGGTAACTTTAAGGGAGCAATAGCCGACTTCGATAAAGCCATCGAGATGAATCCTGAAGACGCCGAGGCCTACTACGAGCGTGCCCAAGCAAAAGAAGCACTTGGGCAGAAGGAAGGCGCAAAAGCGGATTTTGAGAAAGCTAAGGAATTGGACCCAGATGTGGGAAAGTAAATAAGACGAGATTCAAGAAAGGGCGGAGTAACTCCGCCCGATACTATCGGTAATTACTGAACACGGAAGGCATACAGTTTGGCTCGGTTCAAGACAAAACGGAACCGTAAGGGTTGCTCAGCACTCGCCAACCTCGCCGATTTCCATTGCACCGACTGCCGTATATTATCTTCTGTCATTGGAACACACGCATCAGCTGAAAATCCGGGTTGAACCCGTCCATCGGCTGTCAGCACTTCGACAGCAATCTGCCCACCGCTTGCATCCGCGTTAATCTCAAGCCCGCCGTCCGGAATTTGCAACGGAACGGTTTCAATGACACCACCCTCCGCATCAGCATCGAGCGAGACGAAACCGTCTAACCGCCACTTCGCGAGCCCAATCTCCTTGTGCCTGTCCTTCATCTGGGCACCGTGGGTATGGACGGTCCCTGTATAGTACCAGTGAATTTCATCATCGGTGATGATCGGCTCTATCGCCGTTCCCATAATCATACCGGTGTCGAATGTGCCGCTTTCGCCGCGTGGAATAATCGGCGTCCGAATCGAATCCGGATACTCCCAATTAAACCCGTCTCGGCTACTAACGAGTTGCGCGTCAATCGGTCCGTCAATAGGAATCTCGTGCTCCGCTGCCCCGGGTCCCGTCACATACAATACCCCAACAAGCCCGATGTAGATATTGTGATAAAGGAAACCCGACATGTTGTGAATCTCAGCGCGATCCGCACCATATCGCTGCACACCGATTTCATCGTCCTCAGCAGTTGCCCCGAACATCGGTTCGAGAGGTTTCCACGGTCCCTCCAAGCGCGGACTCTCGGTATACGCGATCATACGTCGCGCGTCTTTATCGTCCCCGCGTATCAGCGCATAAGCCCGGAACATCTCTTTTTTGTTATCGTAGATTACGTTGAACGCACCCTCGTTGTCCCGATCTGCAACCGGTTCCAAGTAGTCTGAATCGTCCCATCGGATACCGTCGGGTGACGTGAGCAGAAAGATATTGCGATACCGTCTGCAAAAGCCGATCATCTTATACCGTCTCTGCGGATCCGACGCCTCGTCATCACGGAAGACACACGCGCCGTGCAGATCCCACACGATATTGTTATTTGGGTTCCCGTTGAATTCAAAGAGTCCAAGATTCGGTTTCGCCCACGTCAGTCCATCCTCACTTTCTGCGTAGCAGGTGAGATCGCCGCGATCGTTTTCGACAAACTTCCGTCCGTAGGCATCATGGGTCTGTCCCCTATATGTTGAAGGGTTTCGGTCTGGACGTGGGACATAGAGTCCCGGAACCTCATTCGCCTCAAACCGCCAATGCGGTCCCATGCGACACATGTACCACATCCGATACTTCCCGAATGCGGCATCGTACATCGTAGTGCCATAGAGATGCACACGTCTGGACTGATCTGGTCCGCCGTGTTCCCACGGATTGTCAGGATCAGGTTTAAGGACAGATACGTCATGTTTTACGCATTGATGCAGGGTGCGCGTCACGTTATGTTTAGCAGAGATCCGTGCGTCATCAACGAACAGTTCTGGGGTTCCGGTGTTAAGCGCGTGAACGGTATTTGAATTCACGTCATTTCCTCGATGTGTCAGTAGATTCTTCTGGTAGCGTGTGTCTGGGCAGATCAATCCGTGATACCAGACGATTAACAATCATGAGCTCAATGTAAACTATTATTCTGAGTTCCTCCGACTACAATGCCCAGCGTCTTGACAGACAACTAATGAAGAGACGAGTTATCCAACTCGGTGAGCGATTGATTTTCTGCTTTGAGATAGGCGTTCGGATCATGATACAACGCCCCCTCCGGGAGCCATTCCCATAACGCCCCCAAATCCCTACGTATCCAATCCACATAGAATTGTGGGAGTTCTCCCGTATCCCCATCAAAGAAGGCAAGGAATTGTTTATCGGCATCAAGTTGCCGGCGCACATTATGGTACAACCGGGTTCGTTCATGCCCCGCCATGGCACGAATGACGTTCAGCCATCGCGGCATGAAGACCTCAACCGCCTTATAACGTCTAAAAATCGCTCTCGATGAAAAGGTGTAGTTGATCATATCAATGACACCATCATAGAACTCATCCCATTTGTAATTTTTCGGTTTCACATTCATCGCATGAACGTTGTTCAGGAAATGGAATGGAAAAGGGAGGACGCGTCCGTCGCGCTGGTATTCAAGATTGAGGGGTGCTGCTTGTCCATAGGCGGTGAGTAATGAATAGACGGGATAGGCTCCGGGGGTCATCTCTACGAATAACTTTGTGAGGTCAAAGGGTTCTGGACCCTCATCAATATCAAGTCCAAACACAAAGTTTGTTTGGACGTAGGGAACGTATCTCAGCATCATATTAACCTGATCGGAAACCTGTCGGACCTTATTGAATCCGTGGTCCTTCCCCGTTTTCGATTTATTACCGAAGTCTGACCAGGACTCGATGCCAGGCAATATCGCCTTAAATCCATTTCGCTTGAGCCGCTTCATATGCGGTTCCGAGAGAAGAGACAGACTACTTTCGGCAATGAAGTTGACGCTTCCTGGGGGCGCAGCTTCCTCAATGGCAGACATGTAATCATCAAATCGGATACCGAAGTTTGGGTCATGCCACGCGACGAGCGGTTTCTTAAATTTCTGTATGAGGAAACGCAGGTCTGCCTTGATCTCACCGAACTCCAGAGGTTGGTAGGGAACGACTGAATCAATACAAAAACTACACGTATACGGACACCCCATACTCCCGAGCATCGGTACACTCTTCAGCCATGGTGCTTTACGGAGGGTTAATTCTATGAACTTCCAACGCTCACGCACACCGGGCAGCGTTAAGGGTTGCCCTTGGGCTGAAAGATGAACGCCAATCGGACGATGCGCGGATCCGTCTTGTAAGAGATCTCGGATGATTGTTCGGTCAATGAAACCCAGAACGTAATCGAAATACTTCAGGGCATCCTGTGGATAGCAACGCGCATGAGGTCCCCCAAGCACCGTGACAGCCCCTTTAGATCGGAAGAGATTGCTCAGTGCGTACGCCAATTGGGCAGCCAACGAAAAGGCACTTATGAAAACAATGTCAACATCATCAGGTAATTCTTCCTCTAAAGTTTCAATACCGGTATAACATACGTATGTGACAGCGTATCCATCTTCTTCACACCATGCTGCAACAGCTTGAGGCATAATGCTTGCAAAATTAGCATTTACTGCCCGTTTCCACAAGTTCCGCTTGGAACTATTGGTAACGAGGTCAATAACACCGACTTTAAGTTTTGGCATATTACTCCTTCCTTCTACGTTTTCAATCACCTGCCCATAACTTCTGCATCTCTCTGGAGGAAGCGAGCAGTTCATCCAACGTCCCGACCGCCTCAACTCGCCCCTCTTTCAGCACAACGATCTGATCTGCGCGACGGAGCGCGGGACGCCGGTGAGAAACAACGAGGCAGGTCGATCGCGTCGTCTCAAAAAGGCGTTCCCATAGGGTCTGTTCCGTCTCAACATCAAGACCAGACGAAAGATCGTCAAAAACGAGAAGATCCGAGTCTCGCACGAACATCCGTGCCGCCGCAGTGCGTTGCATTTGCCCACCTGATAATTTTACACCGCGTGGTCCAACGATAGTATCGAGACCGTCTTCAAGTGTTGGCAGATCCTGCTCCATGACCCCGAGCCGGATCGCACGGTTTAGGGTATCCCAATCCCACGGTAAACCCATGAGGATGTTGGCACTCAGTTTTTCGCTGAAGAGTTTCGGTGTTTGCGGTGTATACGCGCAACGCGGTGGAACGAAAAACGACTTCGGGTCCTCAACGATTTCGCCGTTCCAGCGAATCTCGCCCCCCTGTTTCGGCAGAACCCCTAAGAGTGTTTGTACCAAGGTTGTTTTGCCTGAACCGATCTGCCCTGTAACAACGGTGAACGATCCAGCCGGAATTTTTAAATCAACCGCAGCAATGCCCGCTGCGTCGCCGTCGTAACGGTAGGTGAGTCCAGAAACGGTCAGCTCATTCAGCCGATCCACCTCTCGCTTTTGAGGGACAATGAGCGGCGGTTGGTTTTCCCGTAAATATACCGGTGTGTGTTCGACTAATTTCTCCTCTGGCATCTCCTCAACGGTCTGCCCCATGCGGGAGTACGAAACCTCTGCGCGTTTGTGCTGTGCCATTATACTACCAACGAGTGACCCACTCCTGGCAACTTCACCAATATACGTGGTGAAAAGTGCGAAATCTCCAACTGTAAATTCCCCTGTCTGCATCTGTTCTGCAATCAGAATCAAAACCACGCCAGTAGCAAGATTGTTAATATTGAAACTAATGGATCGGAGGAGTTGATTGAACACATTATCCACCACCGTTGCCTTGCGGCGCGCATCGTTCAGCTTCTGAAAATGGTCAATCACATTTTTCTCCGTTCGTGCAACCTTCACTGCTAAGATGGATTGGAACAGTTCGTTGATAAAATTAGTCGACTGTTCGGTGGTGACACGCTGTGCCGTACGATATCTTTGAATGAATCGCCGTGACACGTTGACCACTGTGATAATCAGAATAAACGGGATAACCGTGATGAGTGTCACCGCTACGTCAATCTGAGCCATCCAGATGATCGCCAAGATCGCGAAAATAAGATTCCCCCATAAGTGAATATATTGTTCCAGATAACTTAAAATCGCCTGAACATCGTCACGGAGTCGATTTGTCGTTTCACCGGAGGCAGTTGACACATTATGCGGTGCCGACATGTTCATAATGGCGGTCATCAGGTTTTTTCGCAGGAGCGTTGAAACAGCGTAACGCCAACGCGCCCATACGAATGCTGAAGAGATTAGCACACCTCGATCGGCAAGGTGCGCGACAACAAAGAGCGCAACGAATGTCCAAGCGTTGAATCCTACGCCCGATTCTCCAGTGAGGGCGTCAAAAAATCCCTTCCGAATCAGTCCCTCAAAGAATGGCATGAGGTCGTCCAATCCTCGGAAAAGGATGGTGCTGAGAAAGAGGACTGGACGGTAACGAATGAGACGAACGGATGCTTGCCCTGTTGTCACTATATCATTTCCTCCAATCCTGTTCTCAGCAATCGCGAGAAAAGCGAATCCGGGTCCTGGACAAGTCGTTTGCGTTCACCGTGTTCCTGAATCTCTCCATTGGCGAGAATCATAATTTCGTCTACCTGTTGTACCGTTCCGAGTCGGTGCGCAATAATGATACTGGTGCGTCCCTTCAATAACCGCTGTACCGCGCTGTCAATCCGTTGCTCTGTCGCTGGATCAAGCCGTGAGGAAGGCTCATCAAGGATAACGACTCTTGGATCCTTGAGGAAAACCCTCGCAAATGCCAGCAACTGCGACTCTCCAGCAGAAAGCCCCGTGCCTTCAAGAAGTGTATCCAGCCCGTTTGGCAGGGATTCATACCACTCCAATAATCCGAGTTCCTCAATCACCGACAAAATCCGGTCGTCGGAAATTTCAGTATCAAAGAGCGTCAAATTATCGCGCACCGTCGCATTGAAGAGTTGCACATCCTGTGTAACCATGCCGATTTGGTTCCGCAGATCATCCAGCAGAATTTTCTCGATTGGCTTACCTCCGACGCGAATGTGTCCACTATTAATCTCATAGAACCGAAACAGGAGACGGGTGATCGTGCTCTTACCGCTACCCGTCCGTCCCAACAACCCGAGCGATTTCCCCGGGGTCAGTTGGAACGAAACATCTTTCAGCACAGACTCATCTTCGGTGTAAGCAAATGTGACATGGTCGAATTCAATGTCAAGCGCGCCGGATGCAGGAAGTGCTTCTGTTCCATCTTCAATACTTGAGGTGACGCGATAGAGTTCTTCAATCCGTTTGAACCCTGCAGTCGCCCGTTGGAGTTCATTAATCTGACGACCAATCATGATTAATGGACCTCGGAGCATCGCAGTGTAATGAATGACAAGGTAGACCGTCCCGATCGTAAACACCTCTATCTGATACAGGTAGATACTCATGCCCATCGCCAGCGCCACCCCTAATGCGAAAAGGATACCGCTTATGGTTTGTAGCACTTCTCCCATCACATGTGCTTTTACGGCTCTACCGTATACATCGCGATTTACATCGTAGAACCGATCCATGGTATACCCGATCCCCCCGTTTGTGCGGAGATCTTCAATACCTGTTAACCGTTCTTCAAGAAACCCAAAGAGTCTGGAGTATCCCTCTCGCTCAGCTGTATAGACTGGAACAGCAATGTTTCGAGTCAGATTGTAAACGAAAATGGAAACCACCACAAAACCCGTTAATGCGACACCGATCCGCCAGTCTTCGAGGGTGATCACAACCAAGATACCGCCGAGCAGCAATAAACTCCCCATCACCTGAAGTATGAACTCAGAAAAAAAGTTTGAGAGTGCCGCTGTATCCCCGTCAACGCGCTCCACCATTTCACCGGGGGTTCGCTCGTGGTGGAAGGACATGTCGAGTTGTAGACAGTGATGCGCGAGGTCACCGCGCATCCAGTTCGTTGCTCGCCAACCGATGTCTTGTCCTAAATAGGTGTTGACTAACATCAACACTTGTCCAAGAATCCCGATTGCCAAGAACGCAACACCAGCGATAATCAGGTCTTGTCTCTCGCCTCCCGCCTTTGCGGTATCAATGAAATAGCGGAGAATTTGTGGATTGAGTAGGGCTAGACCGATCCCACCGAACATGAAAAACGCGAGCAACGCCACGCGTATCCATTGCGGTTTCAGGTACTGTGAAAGGAGTGCGGCATATTGCCTGAAAGGTACTTTTTCCAAATTTTAATTTTTTCCTTGCGGATTTTTAATTTTCCTTGCGGGAGAACAACGGGGAAACACCCCAGCAAAAATATCGCCTTTTAACCGACAACTAATTTCGTTTGAGTGATGCCCAAGTGATTGCGAGTTTCCCTTTACTCTCGACAGGCAGTCCAACGGTTGCAAGCCTTTTGAGGTCGTCGGCATTCAACGTCCGATCATAGATCATCACTTCGTCGATTAATCCTTTGAAGAATCTGGCACCACAGCATTCATCCCATCCGAACTTTAAGTTGACGACCGTCTGTTCAATATGGGGAATGTCGTTTACCTCAGCATCAAGTTTGTCACTATCTCTGTGATAAATGTAACTCGTTGCTTTATCAGGTTCAATTGCTATCGCGACCAACGCCCATTTATTTTCTGGGATTTCTGGTGCGCCTTGCCAGTTCCACGTCAGTGCGGAGTTGTTGTTCCATACATACGTCAGGGTATTGTTCGCGGCGACCCCCATCCACCACGATGCTGGATCACTTCGACCGACGACAATTCCCGACCAATCTATCGTTTTCCAGCCGTTGATTCGGGCGATCACCGTGATTGCTGTCGTTGTCAATTCAAACGTATCATCAACAACGACATGTCCGCCACCACCATCGAACTCAACGGCACCGTTCACCCAACCGTCGTCAGACCATTTCGCGCCTTTTTCCAAATTGGCATCGTTTCCGTTACCGGATTCGTCGTTTCCATTGCCATCAAGGGGCCAGTAACCGACAAGTCCTTCCGTCAGATCCGCTGCGAACGCGCCTGTAGACCAAAGACTCACGGCAACGGCTAAAACTATAATACCTTTCACTCTGTGCTTCAATTCTTGCCTCCTTATGTTACATCCCACGCTTCCAGTGGTGGGAATTAAGAACGCTATTTTTGATAGAGAAAAACAGCCAAAGATGCTATACTTTAAACGAACAGAATCCCAAAAAATAACAGCACCTTCATAAGCCCTTATCATACAGTAAAAAACGGTTTCATGCAAGAAAAATCGTGTAACTCACGTTAGGCATAAGGCACCATTGACGAAACACATGAGGACATTTTGAATGATTGATCCGGAAAGTCAACCCATTATTGTGCTTGGTGTTGAGCGCAGCGGGACATCTGTCGTTGCAGAGATGGTGCACAGATGGGGTGCGTATGCGGGTCCTCCGGATAAGTTACATAAAGCCGATGCACATGCTCCCAGAGGATATTGGGAGTTTCTGCCTTTATGGGATCTGCTTGCTGAGCTAGGGGACTTTGATGCTGGAGCGACTTGGTGGGACCACGATTTCCAACAGCGAATGAAGAAAAAAGCCGATGATCCTGCCTCCAGAAAGAAAGCCACTGAACTCATGGCTGAAATGTACAAAGGAGGTCCCTGGTTTTGGAAAGACCCAGCACTGAGCCATTTTTTGCTGTTTTGGAAACAGATATGGGGCAATGCGATTTATATAATCACGGTTCGCCATCCTTTTGACACCGCAGTATCCTGGCAGAAATTCATTATGCCATCTAACGTGAAAGCCCGTATCTCCTTCGTCGCGATGAATTTGCTACGCTGGCAGCATATAATGACGCAAATCTTGCAGCACACAGAGGATGCACAACACCGACTCTTTCTTGGCTACGAAGATATTATGCGTCAGCCACGCGCCCAAGCTGAGCAGTTGGCTTATTTTCTGAATTCAAAGTTTGGAAATCCAGTTTCATCCATTCAGGCAATGGTTGATGCAGTTGAACCTGAACTCTGGCGAAATGATTGTGATATTCCGTTTGAACAGGTAACTGAAGCGACAGTGGAGCAGAAAGCCCTTTATACCTTTGCAAGGCGGAAGATTGATAACCCATTTGAGCCCTTTGACGTTGCAGAATATCCATTACCACCGGGATACCTTGAGTTCCTAAACATTCAAGAGGCATTACTGAAAGCCTATCGCGAACTTGGACACCGATGAATGTCTACAGCTAACACAACAGTTTTTGTCAGAGTATGAGGTTAGACTTTGTATATTGATATTGTCCCAGCACAAAATCATATACCTGATCATTACAGCGATTACCTGCAAGGCTATCGCGCCGTCCGTTTGTTGGCAGAAGACAGCACAATTCTGGGTGAACTCGTTTGGCGTGTTGCATCAGGACATAATATTGAGATCACGGAATTCGGTATATTTGAGGAAGAGAATAAACGAAAGGGTTGGGGGACGCAGGCAGTATCTTTGGGAACTGACCCTGAACTAACAGGGAACCAAGTTCTTGTGGACGTTGCATGGATATGCCTAAACGAACTCACAGAACGAGATAGAGTGTTTCTATGGACTGCTGGCTTGTTGACAATTCCCGAATTTTCTGAGGAAATTTGGCACTTACCGACTTGAGTGAGGAAGCTTCATGGACGGAGCGATTCGTGTGGTGGAACAGTTGAAAGGTCCCGTCGTACCGGTGAATGTCTGCTTTGGTGACGATGACTCACTGGATATCAGTGCAATGCGGAAATACGTCAACTGGTTGTGTGAGCAGAACGTTCCAGTGATTCTCCTCACGTATGGTAGTAGCGAATTCTGTAGCCTGACAGACGAAGAAATCTGGCAGTTGACTGCGGAGCTCGCAGAAGAAATATCAGGTCGCTCGCTTTTCATCGCTTCAACGGGTTGGTGGCATCCCGGACAGTGCAGAGAGTTTTTGAAACACTGCGATGACGTGGGTGTAGACGCTGTCAAGATACAGATTCATCCGGGTTTAGGGGTGAAGCGCGAGGTCATCGTTGGCTACTTTGATAGCATTCAGGAGGCCGCGCCGATGCCCTTGTTGGTTTGGGGAGCATGGCAAGACCCCTATCCTGTGGACATCGTTGCTGAGTTAGCCAAACGTCCGGAAGTGGTCGGTATCAAGAATGACGGTCATCCGTTCTATGCTTACTATGACATCATTCGTGCAACCACCGACGAGAATTTTGTGGTGATCAGCGGTGGGCAGATGCGTAATTTCATGTTCGGCTACCCGATCGGTTCAACCGCATATCTCTGTACCATTGCTCCCTTCCGACCCGACATTGCGTTGGAATTCTACGATGCTTTAACCGCAGGGCGCAACGATGATGCACATGAGATTATCTTTCGCTATGAAGAACCTTGGCTCAAGGTAGCAACAAGATTGGAATGGTTACCAAGCATCAAATCAGCACTGCATCTTCACGGACTCTATCCCAACCATCGCCTTCGAACGCCTGCTGTTTCGCACACAGACGAGAAACATCACGAAGTACAAACGGTGTTGGAGCAGGTCTTTGGGAACATCAAACTTGTGCGACTCTAATTGATGGACGCAAATGGTTAAACCCTATTCAGCCGTGATATCAACGATCGTTCTCAATCTACTCGATGTACGCATACGCCAATGAACCAAACAACTGAGATTACAGCAGAGAATGTGTGCGATTTTCTTAAAAAATTCGCTACAGATATATCTGTTGAAGATCTAAAACCTATATCCAATCGCCACCGCGGGGGTGATAACCTTACTTTCTACTACCGCGACGATGCTATCCTCAAGATTGCGCGTAATGCCTATCGAGCCAGGCTTCTAAAAGAAGCTAAACTCACAGAATACCTACACACATTATCCATGCCTTTCACTGTCGCAAAACCGATCATGGTACACGACAAGGGATTCTATGCGGTGTTTTCAAGAATCAAGGGTTCTTCACTACCCATAGAAGCACTTGAGAAATTTACCACCAGAGAATTAGAATCCTTTGGCAAATCTCTCGGAACCTCTCTCACCTTTCTACACAGGCACAAATTTCCAGATGAGGTCTTAGACTATATCCCACACGCTGATGACCCTTTCGCAATGGCAATTCGTGACACAAGGCAACAACTTGCCTTTATTGCGGAAAATACTACAGAAGTCGATACAAATCGATGGCGTGAAAAACTGGAAAACCTGCAGGAATCCTTAGATCAGAGGTGGGCTGTCGTTCACACCGATCTCCAAATAAACCATCTGTTTTTTGTACAGGAAGATCTTGAACAGCTCGTCATTATTGATTGGGCTGATGCTTTGCTGCACGATCCAGCGATAGATCTATCTGAGTTCGCTATAGAGATGTATTCAGATTTACCGCCTGATGGTATTGTTGCCAAAAAGGTTATTGACGTGGTCCTGAAGTATTATCAGACAGATGATGCTGCGATTACAGAGAAGATTGAATTTGGACTTCTGGTTTTTGAAATTGGACGCGCCTACCAACGGGTCAGGAATTCGGTCGGACAGCCTAAATAATGTCTGATTTGTATACACACCCCAAGCTTGACCCTCTCCTAACTTATTTGGCGAAACCTGCCCTCTCCCGAATTTCGCCGTTGCTGTTTTTCTGAAGATGGTGTATATTACACCTAACTGTTTTTAAGGTTATAGCCGTTTTGGATCGTCAAGCTACCGTAATCAATAGGTTTTCTGTGTCTACAAACTCATCTGATGCAGGAAGGAGATTTTATGAAAATTAAAGAAATTCGCGTCGTAGAAATCGAACTAAACCCAAAACCGACAACAACGCCGCGCACACCGAGTCGATCCGGAACATATCAATTGAATCGACCCATCACACGTTATCCCTCATTCAACAGAAAAGAAGGACACGTTTCCTATTCGGAATGGAAACGTCCCGCCTGCATTATAACGGCGGAAGATGGGACATGGGGTTTCGGTATCTCGCTTTATGGCGGTCCCGTAACCCGAATCATCTCAGATCACTTTGTCCCCTTCCTCGTTGGCGAAAATTGCATGGCAACTGAAAAAATATGGGACATGATGGTGCGATTGTCAGCTGCCTTCGGCGCAACCGGCTTGACGAGTTACGCCATCAGCGCGGTGGATTGTGCGTTGTGGGACCTCAAAGGCAAAATTTTGGGACGACCGGTTTATGAACTCCTCGGCGGACCGCAAAAAGAAAAGATTTTCTGCTACGCCTCTGGGTTCGATCAGGAATGGTACATGGAACTCGGATTCAAAGCCACAAAACTCTTCACACCGTGGGGTCCAGAGCAAGGAAAAGAAGGCTTAGGCAAGTTGGAAGAATTGGTAGCAACGACACGGGAAGCGATTGGCGATAACGTTGACTTGATGTTGGACGCTTGGACCGGTTTTGACATAGAACATACCGTCCGCGTCTGTGAAACGATGAAGCCTTACGGGTTGAAGTGGATGGAGGACTATATCCGTGCCGATGATTTTGTCGGCTACGAGACGGTGCGTCAACGCCTCCCTTGGCAAACGCTCGCTACTGGCGAACATTGGTATCTGCCGACTGTCTTTGCGGAGGCGGCAGGACGACGGCTGGTTGACATCTTCCAACCGGACGTTTTGTGGTGCGGCGGCATTACATCGGCAGCAAAGATTTGTCACATTGCTGAGGCGAATGGAATTTCCGTGATTACACACGGTGGCATGAACTATCCCTATGGTCAACATCTCGCCTTTGCGATGCCTGCCATCACGTGGGGTGAACGCTCCGAGGGTGTATCTGCCCCCGGTGTCCCTCTGGAGGAGATGGTCAAGTTGCCTGGCACTTCTGTTATCAAAGACGGCTATGTCGCTCCATCAGATGCCCCCGGCTTCGGTCTCGAAATTGATGAGGCATGGATAGAGAGTGTAATGGCATGAATGACGAAATTACGATTGCCAATCGAGCGCGGTGGGAAGCCGAAGTCTTGAAAAAGAACGGCTTTACTGTGCCGTGGCTTGACCTCGATAGAGATGATATTCTGCAATATGCTGAAGGGCAGCTTGACCCGATTCCGTATCATCTCTATCAAATCTATCCCGCGTATCTACTCAGAGATGTTGCGCGCAAAGATGTGTTGTGCCTTGCCGCAGGTGGAGGACAGCAATCAGCGGTATTCGGTCTGCTTGATGCCCGTGTGACGGTGATTGATTTCACGCGGGGGCAGCTTGACGGAGATATAACGGCTGCGAAGCATTACGGCTATTACGTAGAAACGCGACGCCTCAATATGCGAGATCTGTCCGCAATTGAGGACGCATCGTTTGATTTTGTCTATCAGGGTCCCTCCATGAGTTGGGTGCCATCCGTTCATGAAATCTATAGAGGCGTAGCGAGGATCATCCGTCCGGGAGGTCAGTATCGCGTGGATTTCGGCAATCCCGCCAATCATTTTTGGGAGTGGGATGGTGAATTCTATCGTGTTACCGAACCGTATTCTGAGCGCGTTTTCAGGTATCCAGACGGCGCATTCGATTTCCGGCACTACCTGAGTGATATATTCAATGGACTCGTGGACAACGGTTTTCGGATTGAGCGGGTTGAGGAACGTTCTTGGATCCAGCCAGATATTAATGCTACACCGGGAAGTTGGACGCACGAGATGGCTTACAACGTGAGTTTTGCTATCGTCGCGAAGAAAGACGGATAGATCTGAAAGACAGAGGTTTACTGTGGAGGAACTAAGTCTTCGCAAGGCGCACGCAAGCGAGCGTGAAAGTTTTACCCATTTCCAGATGGAGAAAAGGTAATAGGCACACGCCGTGTGCCGTCGCTGGAGCATATAGATCCATAATGGCTATTGATTTCGTTGAAGCACTCTCCACAGATAACTTGACTGCCATAAGAGCAGCCCCTAAAACCGATGTTCACTCCCATTCTTTTTTAAGTGCACGTCGAGAGAATGCAGAGCGTTGGCTCGGACGTCCGCTCACCAAACCGCCTCTCAAAATGAAAGGACTTGGCGGGATGATGGAATACATAGATGCTGCTTTAGCACCGCACTTAGAACACCGCCAAGGTTTTGAGTTCATTGTGGTGTCAGCGATAGATGACGCAGTCCAAGATGGTGTCGTTATACTTGAAATGAGTTTCGACATCCGGTTGCTTAAGTTTTATCCGGGGGGGTTGACCGAACTTCGCGCATTTATTGAACTGTTAGTTGAGCGGTATCGGGAGCACATTGATTTGCGTCCTGAACTCGGCGTTGCGCGCGAGTGTGCCGCCGATCCAAAATGGATGAAATTGGCACATCAAGCAATAGAATTGGCGTTTTTTCAATCAATCGATCTGTATAGCCATCAAGAGGCGTGTGCACCTGAAGCCGTGCAGTCCTTATATGCCAAGGCACGCGAAGTAGGGATGAAACTCAAAGCACACGTTGGCGAGTTTGGCGGTGCAGAAGAAGTCCGACGAACCGTCGAAGTCTTGGATTTGGATGAGGTTCAACACGGCATTGGTGCTGCGGAATCGGTTGAAGTTATGCGGTGGCTTTCGGAGAATCAGATACAATTGAACGTGTGTCCAACGAGCAATGTGATGTTAGACGCAGTGCGGGATCTCGCCTCACATCCGATCCGCATCTTATTTGACAACGGTGTGTCGGTGACCATTAACACAGATGATCTGATGATATTCGGTCAGAGCGTCTCCGAAGAGTATCGGAATCTTTACCGCGCAGGCGTCTTCAGCGCGCAAGAATTGGACGATATTCGGTGCGCCTCTCTCTCACCTTCGCCAATTGCGTAAAGGAGAAATCAACTGTGTCCAATACACAGACATGGCACATTCGACACGCTCTACCGAGTGAAGTTGAGTATTTGAGTGGACTCGCATTCCGTTCCAAGTCGTATTGGGGCTATTCCGACCGATTTATGCAGGCATGCCTTGAGGAACTCACGGTTGACGAGTGCTACATTGAGAACAACCCTACTTTTGTGATTGAAGCTGCAGGAAACCTCGTAGGATTCTATGCGTTAGAACACATCTCTGCTGTCGAAGCAGAATTGAGTTTTCTATTTGTTGACCCAACCTTTATTGGAAAAGGTTACGGTCGAAAGTTAATGATGCACGCGCAAGAAAAAGCACGGCACCTCGGATACAGTAAAATGATTATTCAAGGAGACCCGAACGCCGAACGATTCTATCGCTCAGCGGGAGGTTCGGTAGTCGGCACAAGGAAGTCTGCGAGTATTCCCAATCGTGAACTTCCTATATTCTGTATCAATTTGAAAGAATCAGACAAATCCTAAGGAGTGTGCACAAAGCGATAACCGAAATATAGACTGAAGATTGTCGTTTCCATTTTTAAATCTCGTTGAAGCCTTATGCACACCGATCCCGGCAGCATAAGGTTTTTTTGTCAGTTCACAGATTTCCAAAATTTACGACTATATCGCAAAACGCAATTCCCACGCGCCGTTTTGTTTCTCCGAAATATAGGCAATCGGCAATTTATTCTGTTTCAAGCACTTACCTCACGAAACAATTCCAAAAAATCCATTTTTTTTTATAAGATGCACGTTTTCTATCCCAAAATTTTGTCTTTAATAATTAAGTGCACAGTGATACAAACGTGTTGGATTTTTGAATTTTAGAAAACCGACATTCAAGGAGTCGTAAAAAATGTCAACAGAGAATCCAAAGGCTGTTGGAAAGCGATTTTTAAAAGGTGTTTTCCGATACTGGCCCCAGATTGTTAAAACCACGTTGTGCATGACTGTAATGGTGGGTTTCTCGCTGCTGATACCTCTTTTTACAAAATTGGTAATAGACAGAGCGATCACACAACAGGACCAAAAATTGCTCTGGATCGTCTGCCTTGGCGGTGTTGGTTCCATCTGCGTGTATGTTTTACTTTCTCTTATACGTGACCGATTCTATATCTATACGACAAGGCGGATCCTGCTCGATTTCCGGAATCGGTTTTTCCAACACCTCCTGCGGCTTCCGATGCCGAGTCTCACCAAAAGGCAAACGGGGGAGTATGGTTCGATGGTCATTAACGATGTAGATGCGATTCTGACGAGTGCAACGTATAATGTCCTTCATTTCTTTACAGACACGCTGTCAGCGGCCGCCATTATCACGATAATGTTTTACTTCAATTGGAGGTTGGCACTGATCGCACTGATTGTTGTTCCGCTTAATGGACTCACTTACGTCTACTTTCGACCGCATTTTCATAAGGCGACCCTAAAGAGACAAGAAGCGACAGCGGCGACGTTCTCATACGTGCAGCAAACTTTATCAGCGATTCGACTGGTAAAGTCCTTTTCGGCAGAGAAACATCATAACCGCTCCTTCTTTCGAGAATCCAAATTGTTGCTTTTTGCCCAAGCAAAGGTCTCGGTTTTAGAATCGATTGCTGGTAACATTAGTCAGTTCGTGGTAAGAACGCAACCCATCGTGATTATCTGCTTTGGCGGTCTGGAAGTCTTAGAAAACCGATTGACGATCGGTGAGTTGGTTGCCTTCTCGGCATATCTTGAATACCTGTCTGCTCCCGTATATCGTATCCTCCACTTCCACCTTGGACTCGCCGCGACGAAAGCGGTCCTCCAGCGTCTTTTCCAAGTTCTTGATTTACCGGATGAACACAATGGAAACGAAGATCTGGAAAAGAAAAAACTTGACGACGTCGTCGGGCAGATTCAGTTTCAGTCTGTACGTTTTGCATATCAAGAGGTTGAAGTTCTTAAAGACATCAATTTGGAGGTCCGTCCAGGTAGCATTGTCGCGCTTGTTGGACCTTCGGGTTCCGGCAAAACCACACTGACGAATCTAATTCCTCGCCTGTATGAACCGAATGCCGGTCGTCTTCTGCTTGATGGACATGATTTGCAAACTTTAGACCTGAAATTCCTAAGACAGCAGATCGGCATTGTGCCACAAGAACCGGTTCTCTTTGATGTGAGTATCAAAGATAATATCCGATATGGGTGTCCCTCCGCAACAGACGAGGCCGTCTACGCCGCAGCGCAAGCTGCGAATATACACGAGTTCATTGTGTCTCTGCCGGACGGATACGAGACGCAGATCGGTGAACGCGGTTTCAAGTTGTCTGGTGGTCAAAAACAGCGCGTCGCGATTGCCATGGCAATCTTGAAAAATCCAAAAATTTTAATCTTGGATGAGGCAACGAGCGCGCTGGATTCACAATCCGAGACACTCATCCAAGAGGCACTCCAAAATGTCATGAAACAGCGGACGACCTTTGTGATCGCTCACCGCCTCTCTACAATCCAGAATGCAGACCAGATTGTGGTTATGGATCAGGGAGAGATCGTCGAAGTTGGAAGTCATTCTGAACTGTTAGCGTCCGGCAAACTCTATAGTCAATTATATCGTGAGCAGTTCAAATCGCTCTTAGATTCACCAGAAAGGAACGTCTAAGCGGAAACATTCTGATGTACCAATTATTGTTAAGAATTTTTACCAACTTTGGGAGTTAAGATATACAGAAATCTCAGAAGACTATCTGGCAATGCGCAAGGAATTCGCTGAAATGTATGGGCAGGACGAGGTTTTTCTGAGTCGTTTTCCGCGCCCGGTGCCGGAGTCGCTTAGAATATCAGACACTCCGAATTAATTTAGGATAAAAGAATTGATGATTTACTTCACGTCCTATTGGAAAATTTTACTGAGTGCTATGGCTTTTTTCATAGCGACACACCTCGTTGCCGAGTCTCAGACGATAGAAGCGATTAAACTTCACACGCCTCCGACGATTGATGGTAAACTTGATGATGCGTGTTGGCAACGCGTGACAGCGGTCGACGCATTTAAAGTTGCGGAGTTGGAGACCACAGTGCCAGACAAAACGGAAGTCTATCTCGGATTCGATGACGAAGCCCTCTATGTCGGTTTTCGTTGTGTTCAAGAAGCAGCATCCATCATTGCGAACCAGACGCGAAGGGACGGGAGCTTTCAATATGAGGACCATGTTGCCATATATCTCGATACACATCATGACCGCCGGCGTTCCTATTGCTTTGCTGTGAGTCCCCTTGGCATACAACGCGACGAAAAACAGGGTGACTTGGGGTGGGATGGCGAATGGAGTGCCGCTGCAATCATAGAACCGTCCGTGTGGACGGTCGAGATGAAAATCCCTTACGACATACTTGATATGCCGCAGGCTGCGAAACAGACATGGGGACTTAACCTCGTGCGCCGTCATCAAAACCTCGATCGGACCAGTATCTGGGCGGACACGGGTGTTAACGTTTCTGACGCGAATCAATTCGGGACGTTGACGAATCTTGAATTCAATCCCCAAGATACTGGAAAGAAGTTCCAGATCGGTGGGTACTTCTCCGGTAAAGCTGAGGATTTCTCAACAACAGAAGATCTCTCAAGGCGATTAACAGCGACGGTCGGTGGGGATGTCTCCTATAAACTAACACCCAGTACCGCTTTCATTGGCACAGTGAACCCCGACTTTAGCCATATTGAGTCGGAGGTTCAGGGAATCGTTTTGTCCGATCTGGAGCAACGCTTAACCGACCGACGTCCCTTCTTTCAGGAAGACGGACGAATTTTCAGAGCACCTATTGCCCTTTTTTACAGTCGACGCATCGGTGAGATGGCATACGGGGCGAAACTCATCGGTAAAACTGGAAAAGCAACGTACGGATTGATGAATGTCAAAGAGACAGCGGATGAGAGTCACAACGTTTTGCTACGCGGACTTTGGGACGCAGGCAATGCATCCTCACTGGGACTCTTTTTCGCCTCGAAAGAGATACCGGGGTCGTATAACAGGTCCGTCGCTCTTGATGGCTCCGTTCGTTTACCGAAGGCACTGAACTTTGTTACATCCTATGCAGGAAATTGGGAACCGCATCAGGAAAACACACGTGCCTTCATCGCGGAAGTCAAGCGGAAAGGCAACCCCATTTTGAGTCTCGTCTATCGCGACTTCTCGGGAGGCTTCAATCCTGTCAATGGCTACGTTCGGCTCACGGACATTCGGCAACCAAGTTTCTGGGGGGTGTATCGTTGGCCCGTCGAGAAAGGCTTTTTGCGAAGCGTTAACTTCGAGTCTGTCCAATCTGTGACGTGGAATCAAGACGGCGAAAAAACACGAGGCAACCACTTTCAACTGATCGGTTTCGATCTGGGAGAAAAGATAGAGACGGGATTCTTTTACAGAAACTGGTCTTATGATGTTCACTCGAACTGGATAGTGGCAGCACAGACAACATATAACCGTCAGAGACCTGACCGCATTTTTGTCGTCTATCAACACGGCGAGTTTGAGGGTGCCACGGCAACATTTGTTACGACAGCGATGAACTTAATCCCGTTCCGCTTTTTGTCGGTAGGTATTGAAGGCGAAAATCTCTGGCAGACGTTTCCAGACGGACGCAAGACTCGCAATTTTTCTGTTCGTGCAAGCATGAATCTTGAGATAGGAACCGAAAGGTGGGTAACGGTTCGGCTGCGTTCAGCACGTGAACATAAACCGAATTTCAATGCGGTCTTTAAATATACTTTTATTGAAAATCTTGTGTTATACATTGTCTACGGGGACCAGCACGCCCCTGAGACAATCAACCAACTCTTTACAAAAATTGCCTTCAATTGGTAATTCACCTTATAATCAGATTGTATAAACCGTTCTAATTAAATCTATTGTCGAGTGCGGACACTCGAACCTACAGTTTAGGGGGTTTCTGGTGGAAAGAGAAAATGATGCGCAACTCATTCAAGATACGTTGGCCGGTAATGATGAAGCCTTTAATGCCTTGGTGCGAAAGTACCAAAAGAGCGTTCACGCCCTTGCCTGGCGAAAAATCGGTGATTTTCAGGACGCTGAGGAGGTAACCCAAGACACTTTCCTTCGCGCATACAAAAACCTCTCAACGCTCAAGAATCCTCATCAATTCGCTGGATGGCTGTATGTCATTGCAAACCGGCTTTGTCTCAATTGGATTCAAAAACAGAAATCTGCCATACAATCCTTAGAGGACACGCCTATGAAAGAAATCGAGAATGCGTCGTATACACATTATGAATCCGAGCGACGTGAAACAGCAGCCGGCGAGTATCGCCTTGAACGCGCCAAAAAACTGCTCGCAAAACTGCCGGAGAGTGAACGCACTGTCGTCACCCTCTACTATCTTGGTGAGATGACCACTCGGGAGATTAGCAGATTCTTGGGAGTGTCCGTAAACACCATCACCAGTCGCCTCCAGCGCGGACGAAAGCGTTTACAAGACAATCAAGAACATCTCATCAAAGAAGTCCTCGGCGGCAGACAGATACCGGCGCGTTTAAGCGAGGGCATCAAGCGGCAAATCGCCGATATGAAACCCACACCTTCGCCCGCTGGAAAACCGCTGTTACCCTGGAGTGCTTTCGGCACGGCTGTGGTCGTAATTATATTGATGCTCGGGGTTAGCAGCCGATATCTTGTCCGCTTTCAGAGACCCTACAACTTCGAGGCACAATCTGAACCGACCATTGAAATCATTGAGGCACCTATCGTTTTTGATGTCAAATCGAAACCCGATGTGCGAAAGCAGGTCGGACGCACAACATCCTCAGACAAAAGCATGGGAGCCAGCCTGCAGCCTTTTGAGGACGTTTCAACATCTAATGTACAAGACGATTCCGCTAAATTTTCCAGAGCACAGTGGATACAGGGAAATACACCACCAGGGGGGCATGTCCGCAACATCTTCGCTGGACCTGAAGGCACGCTGTATGCTGTTTCACCAACAGGGTTGTACAGATTTACAGTCGGTGCGACCGCATGGACACGCATGAACGCAAATGTCCCGATTGATAAATCTTTCATGCCGATGGCAGCATCTAAAGGTACCCTTTATATCGTCTCTGTCGATGAAATATTTACCTCGGGTGACAGAGGTGAGACGTGGAATCCGATAGGTTCTCGACCCAAGGGATATGCTGTTGGGCTTATCATCAGGGATTCACTACATACGCCGATTACGATGTATCTTGCACTCCAAGATAAAGGAGTTTTCCGTTCTACAGACGAGGGCATAAAATGGGATACCCTCAATGACGGACTGAGAAACGAAAGGATTTCTGCCATAGCGGCCGTTGGAGAAATAGTGTTTGTTGGTACGAACCGCGGCCTCTACCGCCTCGATTCAGATATTTGGAAAAAGTTGCCGGTCGGTGCGTCACAAACCGTCTATTCCTTGGCAGTCTTTAATAATAATCTCTATGTTGCCACGGGACCTGATCTACCCCATCACGACTCAGATATTTGGAAAAAGTTGCCGGTAGATGCGTCACAAACCGTCTATTCCTTGGCAGTCTTTAACAATAATCTTCATGCTGAAACAGGTCCCTATCGACTCGGATTCACGCCAATAAAGGTAGGGAAACCAGAGGCCCCGAAAAGCGAGTCACATTCAGTTAGAATCTTCCACTCGGCTGACTTGGGAGCGTCATGGACCGAAATAACGCATATAGATAAAACTGACTCGCAGGCGGAAGCATCCGGTATAACCATTTTAGCTGCCGGTAAAACGATCTTAGCCCTGGGAGCCACACAATCTCGTTCGACAGATGGTGGACATACATGGACAGAGTTTGAAATTGACACGGATAGGCACATGACCCACAGTCTTCCGGTATCCGTAGCGGCGAACGAGACGACATTTTACAAAGCGGGTGCATCCGGTATTCATCGCACCACTGATAGCGGTAAATCGTGGCATCTATTTATGGATGGAATAGCAGGAACACGGGCAAACAACCTGATTGTTTTCAACAACAGATTATATGCCCATACCGGCTACGAAGTTTATCAATCAACAGATGAAGGTGGGACTTGGAAAAAACTTTCGATCGCCAGGGAGCCTGCTACGAAGGAGACGCCGTCTGACCCCTTAAAACAGGACAGGTTAGGCGTCTATACCTCTTTCGATTCACAGTTAATGGTTGACGGTAACACACTTTATTTTGTTTCACCTGAAAGGCACCTCTTGCGAATTTACCGTTTATCTGCAGACGGCAATACGCTCATCCCAGTTCAAGACTTTTCGACTTCTGATCATGAATCCGTATCTTCTCTGCCTGAAAAAGAGATGAAAGTCAAAGCGATTGTCGTCAGTAACAGTGTGTTCTACGCGGAATACAGACAAAGACTTTTCAAACGGAAACTCGGAGATCCGAAATGGACAGATACCGGACTGATAAACACTGATAAACCGCCGAATGCGAATACTGGTTTCAAGGTAGCAATTTCAGAAGAAACCGTCTACGTCGGTAAGCGAGATGGTCGACTGTTTCAATCGCTGGATAACGGAAAAAACTGGAAAGACATTACGCTGAGTCTGCCCCTTCGCTTTACGCACTTCAACGAGATCCTCTTTGTCGGTTCAACGGTTTATGTCGCAACAGACGCAGGTGTTTTGGCTTCACAAACCGGCGAACACTGGCATGTAATCACTGATAACTTCGGAGAGCGTCCCATTATAGACAAATTTGCTATAGAGGGTATCACCGTTTACAGTGCTGGCGATGCGGGCGTCTACCGTCTGGATAAACTCGGTAAATGGAAGCAGATTTCCTCAGAAGTTTTAGGTGAAGTTATTTCGCTCGCCGTCATTAACAATCGACTCTATACCGCCATTAATGCGCGCGGGATTTTTCATATCTCACTCGGTGAAGAATAGTTCACTTAATTTGGTATTACAGATATGGATTTCATTAAAGCACTCTCCACAGATAACTTGACCGCTATCAGAGCAGCCCCTAAAACCGACGTTCATTGCCACGCATTCTTCAGTACACGATTAGAGAATGTCGAACGTTGGATAGGGCATTCCCTAACGAAGCCACCTCCCAAGATGAAAGGGGTTGAGGGAATGATGGCGTATGCGGACGCGGTCTTAGCAGCACCCATAAAACACCGTGAAGGTTTCGAGTTTGTCGCGGTGTCAGCGATGGAGGATGCCGTCCAAGATGGTGTTATCATGCTTGAAATGAGCTTCGACATCCGTCTGGTAGGGTTCTATCCTGACGGGGTGGCTGGGCTTTGCGCGTTTATTGAGACATTGGTTGAGCGATATCGGGGACAGACAGATTTACGTCCAGAACTCGGCTTTTCTCGTGGAGATGCTGACGATCCGAAACTGATGACATTGGCGCACGAAGCAGTAGAATTAGGTTTTTTTCGCTCAATTGATCTCTATAGCCGTCAAGAGATCTGTCCACCTGCGGTTATGAAGCCGTTGTTTACACAAGCACGCGTAGCAGGAATGAAACTTAAAGCACACGTTGGTGAATTTGAAGACGCGGAGGAAATCCGACGAACTGTTGAAGTTCTCAATTTAGACGAGGTCCAGCACGGTATCGCTGCCGCAGCATCGACAGAAGTTATGCGCTGGCTCTCGGAGAATCAGATACAATTAAACGTCTGTCCAACGAGCAACGTAATGTTGGACGGTGTGTCGGATCTCGCCTCACACCCGATTCGCGTTTTATATGATAACGGCGTGCCGGTGACAATCAACACGGACGATCTGATGATATTCGGTCAGAGTGTCTCCGAAGAGTATCGGAACCTCTACCGTGCAGGCGTCTTCAGCGCGCAGGAGTTAGACGATATTCGACGCGTGTCCCTTGAAGTCCTTGATTGATACCCCAAAATTGGGAGGATACTTCTAAACTTGCTATGGTTACTCAACCCTGGGTTGTCTTGCAGTTGGGTTTCTTTGTAAACGGACTTTTGAGTCTTTCAACGGAAGTTCAATACGTGCACCGTTGTGTAGATGTGATTCAATGATGCCAAAAATCAGTTCCGTGCTGGCATACGCGCACCGGACCCCGCCTCGGGTCGGTTCACCTGTATCTAATGCGTGAACAAGGTCTTTAACCAAGTTGGCTGTGCTACTGGTACGTTCAAATTCAGGAAAAGTTTCAGGTACCTGACATGCCCGCCACCCCGGTACATCTTGCTGTTTACGGAGATGCCACTGCCAACCGTTGTTCCAGCACGTAACGGTTCCACTATCACAAATTGCTTCCCATTCACTACTGCGTGGGGTTAGCAGCGCATGTGCCGTCACACCATTTTCAAACTGGATCGTTCCCCCGCCAGACGGATCAACTCGCAGTTCATCGCCATCAAAAACCGAATCGCCTTGTGGTAGATAGCCTGTGATCCAACTCGCAGACGCATCACTATTCAAACGTAAAATTAGGTCGAAGTGATGGCTGGCTGAGTTGAAAAGTGTGCCGTTTGAATAGATAATCAAGGTGCGTAGATTACCGATTTCACCACTGTCAATGACCTCTTTCATCTTGTCGAAACCTGTATGCCACCGGCGATTCGTGCCGAGGTTAAAGGCAACGTTGTTTTCTTCTACCGCCGATACCATTGCGGCTGCCTCGTCCATAGAAGCCGCCATCGCCTTTTCTGCATAGATGGCTTTCACACCGTGTTCCGCTGCGTAAATAACAATTTCGGCGCGATGCTCGGGTTGTGTGGCAACGCTGACGATATCAGGCTGTTCTTTTTCCAGCATGTCACGATAATCGGTGTATTGATTCGCTTTTGGAACATTATATCGGTTCCCAAAATGTTCCATAACTTCTGGACGCAGATCCGCACATGCGACAAGGTCGGTTCGCTCTTCGGCAAAAAAGCCTGCAGCATGGGAATACGGTAACATAATCGCTTCGTAATCGGGGACTTCGTTATCAATAAATGCCCCCATCCGGCTACAACCGATAACAGCAGCACGATACGTTTTCATCGGTATTCTCCTCATCCTGAATAAAATAATTTGATAGGTCCTTCCACCGCGTTCGATCAATCGCTCACTCATCAGAAGAATAACCAATTTCCGAAAACACGTCAAGAAAAATCAGCACATCGTTCACATGATGCCTCCTAAAGTGCATCCAAAATTGTATGTAGATGAAACATTATCACGTTTTAGCAGAGCCTTAACAAACGTTTCTTTGAATCATTCGCAAAAATTTGAAGCGATTCGGGGTAGACAACACAAAGGGAATTGAAGCCTATGGCAATGTCTGTTTACGCTGGCACAACTTTAAGTGAAGCAGAAAAGATTATCGCAGGCGATTACTCGGCTTTTGATTGGCGGGAGCACGTCACCTATAGCAGGGTTTACCTCGATATGAATCCAGCGATTCGGGATGCCGAAAACGCCGTTGACACCGACCAAGACAAACCCGTTGTTGTCGCACTGCTGCTCAAATCAGAGAAGATGCTCGTCAAAGACCGAGTCAGACGTCTCAGTGCGATCAAAGCCGCACGCATTATACCGGACGAGGAACTCCTCAAACGGACAGGCTATCTCTTCGATAACGAAAAATTGATCGGACTTCCCGAAGGTATCGTGATGCGTGCCAGCAACGGTGTTTACATCGTGCAGTGCGATGCGGATCAATATCAATGTTCGCTACGCGGAAAACGAGATGCCTTTAGCACAAATCAGCAGGTTTATGTTGGGGACCGCGTCAAAATTCAGGTGATTGATGAAACGCATGGCACGATTGCAGCCGTTATGCGCCGCAAGAGCCAATATAAACGAAAGGGAACGCAGTCCAAACGGGTTATTCTTATTCCAAATCTCGATGGGCTTGTCATCGTTTCTTCTGTAAAAGAACCGCCCATCTGGCAACGCATGCTGGACGGATTCCTTGTTATCGCCGAGGCATCCGGAATTGAACCGCTTATCTGTTTCAATAAAATTGATATGCTCGAAAATCGATTGGAAGTGGAGTCGATAGCAACAGTTTACCAAAAAATCGGTTATCGGACACTCCTCACGAGTGCGACGACCGGCGAGGGAATCGAGGACTTGAAAGCGTGGATGAAAGGGAAAATTTCGGCATTCACAGGATTATCGGGAGTCGGAAAATCTTCGCTCCTGAATGCCATTCAGCCCAATTTGAAACTGAAAACGAACACAGTGAATCCGAGACGAGGCGGAAGACACACGACGGTTGCAACCCAACTTTACAATTTGGATTTCGGCGGTTTTATCGCCGATACACCGGGGCTGCGAGAATTAAACTTTTGGGACATCGAGCCGCGCTTGATGGACCGCTATTTTCCAGAGATGAACTCACTCCGAGAGCATTGCACTAACAGCTCCTGCGGGCATATTGATGAGAAAGGCTGTCGCGTGGAAGATGCCCTGAAAAAAGGGGACATCTCACAGTCTCGGTATGAAAGTTACCGTGAATTTCGAAAATAGAGCGATTAGTATAAACACAAGAGGTTTGGACTTCCCTCCGCGCTGGCGAGGTTTCCTAACCTCGCAACTATCATTGGTGATTACGGAGTGAAATCTGTGAGTGAAAAATTATGTATCATGACGGCTTACGCCGACGAAACACATACACTCCTGAACGTCTTGGGTCAGGAGGTTGGGGATTCGGTTGACTGGAACAGTAGACTCCAGTTTGAAGGGTCGGATGGAGACAAAAAATGGGTCGTCATGCAGTCAGGGATGGGCAAAGTCCGCGCGGCATCGATGTGCCAAATGATAATAGACACATATCAGGTAGACACCTTCTTTGAGTTCGGATTTGCCGGTGGATTGGTCGATACCCTGGATATCGGAGACATCGTCGTGATTACGGGTGTCTCTGAACACGACGTGCCGAATCGATCAGAAATTCAGCGCGAGCAAGATGAATGGAGAGCGCGTCTTTTTCAGGCTTCTGCACCTTCAATAAGCACATTCGCAACTACCTTATCAACGGATCCCAATGTTACAATTACAAAAGCCCCTGTAATCTGCGGAGATATGGACGTATATAACCGTGCAGTGAGGGACAAAATCGCAGTAGAGAGTGGAGCCGTCGCAGTGAATTGGGAATCGTCGGCGATTGTGGATGTCTGCGCGCTTAACAACGTCAAATACGTCGGCATCCGCGTCATATCCGATCTGTGTATCGAAGAGGATAGCGGACCTATCCCAAAGGAACGGATTGAACGCTTGCATGAATCAACCAAAACTTACGTAAATGCTTTAGTGGATTTCAATAATTGATTTGGTACAAGTCGCTTTAGAATTTCGATTTAGACAACTGTGAATTTGACATCCATCTCACATTATGATAGGATACGGCATTAGCGATAGAACCAACCAGCGATTAGGAGGAATACCACATGCGATGCCCAACAAATCGAGACAACACTCTTGCCAAAAAAGGAGTTCGCAGTCCACTTTACTTGATACTTATCAGTTGGATGCTGTTTTCAGTTGTTATTTCCGTAGGTTTCACCGATGAATTGAGCCTCGTTACTGAAGTGGAGTTTCAACCCTTTGCATCAGCGACCCAACGACTCATTGAGGCGTTGGATTATCTCGGTTCACCCCTCTCTGAAGAAGACCTTTCAATAATCAAGGAAGCCTTGATCTCCGATGATCACACACAGGCGATTGTTGATATCCAAAAAACGCTTGACGCATACTGTTTAGCAGGTGTCAATATCAATCCTGAAAGCCGCGTGAAGGTGAAGGAAGGTCCGGTAGACAAGGAACTGATGCAGCGGGGTTGGCGCACCTTTTTAGTAAAAGTCCACAACGAGGCCGGCGTGACAGCCCCCTTAGCCGCAGAGAGTGGGAACGCGGCGCCCCTATATAAGCGTTCCACTGGAAGGCCTGACCCAGAGATGACTGTACCAAAAAGCGATATTCCGCACCGGTTTCTCGATATTGTGGTCTATTCTAACCCGCCCTTGAAGGCGAGCCTTTCCGGACTGGAATTGGAATATCGTATTGTTCAACTCTATAGCCGCGATGCCGGCAAACGGGAAGCGATGCTCGGTTTCAACGTCGGTCAAGGGACCCAAGACATCGGCTTCCGCAGCGAAGTTCCTATCCTATTCGACTGTGTACCGGCGGTAAACGTAACGCTTGAAGTCTTGGACTTCGACGGAAAACCGACAACCGCGGGTTTTATCATTCGAGACGAATTGAACCGCGTGTATCCATCGCGCGGGCGACGCTTGGCACCCGATTTCTTTTTTCATAACCAAATCTATCGGCACAACGGCGAATCGGTGCTTCTACCACCCGGAAAATATAAGGTCGAGTACACACGAGGACCGGAATACCGAGTCAAGACCCAAACCATTACCGTCCCGAATACCGAAACACATCAAGAGACATTTCATTTGGAAAGATGGATCCATATCGCAGCGGAAGGCTGGCGTTCCGGGGATCATCACGTCCATGCCGCGGGTTGCGCCCACTACGAAAGCCCTACCGAGGGTGTCACACCGGAAGACATGATGCGACACATTCTCGGAGAGGATCTCAACGTCGGGTGCGTCCTCTCGTGGGGACCCTGTTGGTATTACCAGAAGCAGTTTTTCGAGGGCAAAATCCACGAACTCTCGACCGATGACTACGTGATCCGCTACGATGTGGAGGTTTCCGGCTTCCCTTCCTCACACGCAGGACATCTCTCGTTGCTTGCCTTGACTGAAGACGACTACAACGGTACCGAGCGCATTGAAGAATGGCCGAGTTGGGACCTCCCCATCCTCCAATGGGCGAAAGAACAGGGCGCGGTAACGGGCTTCAGTCACAGCGGTTGGGGTTTGAAAGTGGATGGAGACGAGCTCCCCAATTACAACATGCCCCCTTTCGATGGCATCGGTGCTAACGAGTATATCGTGGATGTCGTTCACGACGTTGTTGATTTCATCTCTACTGTAGACACACCCGCTATTTGGGAATTGAGTATCTGGTATCATACCCTGAACTGTGGTTTCCGCACTCGAATCAGTGGCGAGACGGATTTCCCTTGCATCTACGGTGAACGCGTCGGATTAGGTCGCATATACGTAAAAATGCCTGCGGGTTCCCTTGATTTCGATGCGTGGGCAGCAGGATTGCGAGACGGGCGTTCCTACGTCGGCGACGGTAAAAGCCATCTGCTGGACTTCACTGTCGGTGGTGTGCCAGTTGGCGAAAAGTCACCGACCGGACAACTCAGTCAGTTGGATCTGGAAGCACCCAACACAGTAACCATCACCGCTCGCGTCGCCGCACGGCTCAATGAAGCACCTAAGCCTGAGATACAGAACCGTCCGTTGGATCAAAAACCGTACTGGGATATCGAACGGGCACGCATTGCGGAAGAACGGAAAGTGCCTGTTGAACTCATCGTCAACGGTGAATCCGTCGAGACGCAAGAAATTGTGGCTAACGGTGAAATCATTCCTATTCAATTTGAGGCACCCATTGATAGGTCGAGTTGGGTGGCGTTACGGATTTTCCCCTCGTCTCATACGAATCCGGTTTTCGTTATTGTCGATGGAAAGCCGATCCGAGCCAGTCGTAGAAGCGCGCAGTGGTGTTTGGAGGCAGTCGAAGTCTGCTGGAACGCAAAGGTTGATCGCATTCGAGAGGAGGAACGCGAAGCCGCCCGTACGGCATACAACGTAGCATCGCAGACATATCAAAAGATTCTCGAAGAATCCGATGTAGACTGAACCTTTGTAGGGAAAGCGCGTAAGCCCAACCAACGGGCCGGGCTGGATATACGGAACGAACCGACTTCTACACAGCCGGGTCCCAACGAACCGCAAGGAAATTAAAAAATGAAACTTACATCCCAAGAGGTCGAACAATTCAGACATGTAGGCTATCTCAACATAGAAAAACGACTCATCGACGACGCACACCTTACCGTTTTACGCGAACATTACGACGCGCTGTTCGCAGAGAAACGCGATACCATCGGTGAGGGGTTGCGTAACCTCGCAGTCGTCGGGGAATCGGAAAGCGATGAAGACGCCGATCGCGCCGAAGAGATGTTGCAGATCATGGAGATGTGGCGTTTGGATGAAGAATATCGGAATCTACTCTACCATGAACCGCTGTTAGACATCGCAGAGAGTTTAATCGGACCCGACATCCAATTATTCCACGATCAGGCGCTCTACAAACCCGCCTATCACGGTGGTGAAGTGTATTGGCATCAGGATAATGCATATTGGCAATGTGATCCGCCCCATCTCGTGAGCATCTGGATAGCTCTTGATGATGCCGACGAGGAAAACGGTTGTATGAACGTTATTCCCGGCAGTTATTTAGAAGGATTGGCGGCGCATGGACGTGCCGAGTCAGAGAAAGGTAAATTGCCGGCGTTGTTGGAGGTAAATGCCGATGCGGATCGTGCGGTGCCAGTGCCAGTTAAAGCCGGATGCGGGATGGTTCACCACTGCATGACGCTCCACCAAACCGACCCGAACCGTTCATCCCGAGACCGCCGGGCGATGGTCCTCCATTACATGCCATCGGGCACGCGAAATCGCGATGGTGAGGTGATGAAAGACCATCCGTTGTTACGCGGCAAGTTGGCATAGACAAGGTTGCTACAACTTCCCATAGAACCCAGTAGAAAAGGTCCCTCACGGCGACGGCAACCCCCTATTTCCTGAACTGTCTTGCATGCTTCCAGTTTCCGGTATTTATGGTAAACTTTAGAATTAATCAGACCCTCTCAGTCGGCGAGGTTTCCTAACCTCGCCAACTCCTACACCAAAACACAAGCACGAAATAACACGCCGCCTTCCGTGTAGCGGATGCACGACGTATAACGCTACATTATTGCCCGCAAATGCCTTTCAATGACAGCCCCTGTGTGGCACCCCAAACTTTGACTTATCTCCCACTGCAAAACCTGATCCCGCACAACAAGGGCTAAAAATCCCACACGTCTTTCCATTTTTTAAATTATGTTTAAATATTATGTAAGTTTTCTGCATAGGAATTCGTCTTTAATATATAAAGGGCATGAACCGTATCGCAACGCTTAATTTACAAGACACCGCATTCGATGAAGCCACTTGACAGATGTAAACACGACTGAATCTGTTGATTGGGAGGGATTCGCGTGAAAAGAGAAGACGATGTTCAACTAATACACGATATTTTATCCGGCGACGACGCGGCATTCAGCGTCTTAGTCGAAAAATACCAAAAAAGCGTCCACGCCCTTGTGTGGCGGAAGATCGGCGATTTTCATCACGCCGAAGAAATTACGCAGGACACCTTCCTGCAAGTCTACAAAAAACTCCCGACACTCAAAGATCCACATAAATTTGCGGGGTGGCTCTACGTCATCGCAAACCGACTTTGCATTGATTGGATGCGGAAGAATAATCTTATCACACAATCGCTGGAGGACACACCTGTGGAAGAAATTGAGAAATCCTCTTATACGCATCACGTATCGGAGCAGCGACAGACAGAGACCTCCGAGCGTCGCCGTGATATCGTCAAGAAACTTCTGGCAAGACTTCCGGAGAGTGAACGGACAGTCGTGACGCTCTATTATCTCGGCGAAATGACCGTCAAAGAGATTAGTAAGTTCTTGGGTGTCTCTGTCAGTACGATTCATGTCCGTCTACATCGCGCACGAAAGCGTTTACAGGAAAAAGAAGAACACCTCGTTCAAGAAGTTCTCGGTGGCGTGCAGCTATCGACGAATTTAACCGAAAATATCATGCGCGAAATTCCGCGTATCAAGCCCCTATCGCCTACCGGAGGAAAACTACCCATCGTCCCGTGGGCAATCGCCGCTTCAATCTCCATTCTCATTGTGATGATGCTGGGGATCAGCAATCAATACTTGGCGCGTTTCCAGAGACCCTATAGTTTCGAGGCACAATCTGAACCGACGATTGAGATCGTCGATGTGCCTATCCTCCTTGATATAGTAGCAAAACCCGCTGTGCGAAGTCAAGCCGGGCGCGTCACCACTCCCGACAAAAATAGCAGTGCTGGCACACAAGTCTCTAATGGAACCTCAGCATCTGTTACATCGGAGAATACCGCCAAGTTTTCTACCACACAATGGACGCAGGGCAACGGACCGCCAGCGGGTCCTGTACACAATATCTTCGCTACATCCGAGGGGACTGTCTATGCTGTTATACGAACAGGAATCTATAGATTAGCAGCAGATGCGACCGCATGGACACACGTCAACGCGAGTGTCCCAATTGGTAAAGTGTTCATGCCGATGGCAGCGCATAGAGGGACGCTTTATATTGTTGCTGCCGATGAGATATTTGCTTCAGACAACAGGGGGGAGACGTGGAGGCCGCTCGGTCCCCGACCCGAGGGAGATGCCGTTGAACTCATCATCACCGATGCCGAAGAAACGTCCAGTTCACAAGTGCCTTTTACGATATATCTCGCGCTGAGAGATGAAGGGATCTTCCGATCCACAGAGGGTGGCGCGCACTGGCGTCCTCTGAACGACGGATTGACAGCGGAAAAAATTTCCGCAATGACTGCCGTTGGAAAAACAGTGTTTGCGGGGACAGAGAACGGCCTCTACCGTCTCGATTCAGGTACGTGGAAAAAACTGCCATTGCATACATCGGGCGCCATCTGTTCCTTGGCAGTCTCTGGGACTGATCTTTATGCTGGAATAGGGCATGAGGTATTGGTGAGTTTAACGCGAGCGGAATTACGACAGATAGATCACGGAGATTTACATTTTACCGAGATATTTCATTCGACTGACTTAGGCGCGTCGTGGACTGAAATAAAGCTTCGAAGTGAACATCTTCGCAAAATTTCACCCGCAGGTATAACGGTTTTGGCAACGGGTAAAACGCTCTTGGCATTGAGTTACGCCCAATCTCGTTCAACGGATGGTGGACAAACGTGGACAGGACTTGAAGCTGATCAGAATTTTTTCGGGAGGAGTCGTCTTCCAGCCGTGATGGTCAACGAGAGAACGTATTACAAAGCTAATTTCTGGGGCATTCACCGCACGACGGATGGCGGCGCGTCATGGCATCCATTTATGAATGGCGTGATCGGAACGATTGTAATCGATCTCGTCGCGTTTAACAATAGATTATACGCGCATACGGGGTATGAAGTTTACCAATCAACAGATAGCGGTGTGTCTTGGAAAAAACTTTGGAATCGTGGGCAGGAAGTTGTACTCAACATCCCCACTACCCGATTGAGTTTTGAGTCAAAATTGATACCTGTCGGCGACATTCTTTATTCTCTGTCAAGTGTAGGAGATAATTTGAGTATTTTCCGTTTATCTACCGATGGTGATATGCTCATTCCAGTTCGAGGTGTCCCCGTTTTCGATCGTAAAAAACTTGACGCAGAAAAATATCATAAGTCAAAAGAAAAAGAGGATCTTCATGTAGCTCGTCTCAAAACTGAGACTGCTGCGGCGAGTCGTGATACCTTTTATGTAGAATACCGAGGCGAACTCTTCAAATGGAAATTGGGGGATTCGGCGTGGACCAGCACTGGATTGGTAGATGGGAGTCATCTACCTTTACCTGTCAACAATTTCAGAAAGGGATTCAAATTAGCGGTTCTGGGAGGAACTGTCTACGTCGGTAAACGGGACGGTAAGTTGTTTCAGTCGCTTGATGAAGGGGAGCGTTGGAGAGACATCACACCAAACCTGCCGTTCCGCTTCACTCGCTTCAACGATATGGTCTTTGTAGGGACAACCCTCTACATCGCAACAGATAATGGCGTTACGGTTTCCAAAACTGCGGGACAGTGGCTTGTGCCAACCGATACTGCGGGAGAGCGTCCTATCATCAATAACTTTGCTGTAGATGGGAGCAAAGTTTATGGTGTCAGTGACGTGGGTGTCTACCGTTTGGATACCCATAATCAATGGAAGCAGGTTCCTACAGACGCACCGGGTGGCCTTGTTTCTCTCGCTATTACTAATGATAGACTCTATGGTGCTACCGATCAGGTCAAGAGTGCTAAAGAGAACGGGATGTTTTACATCTCGCTTGAAGAGAATGAAGAGAAATAAGTAACATCTAACGACACCTCATCAACAAACCGAGTTTAAATGAGGGATAAAATTAAAATCAAGGAGAATTATGAAGATGAGATATCTACAAAATCTACCGCTTTTTGCATGCCTCTTTCTGATCGCACTCATCCCGTTGCGTGCGAAAGCATTCCCACCCGCTTCCCCCGCCGGGGGCAACTATTTAGTCCTCGATGGGGTGGACGACTCTGCGGTTTTAGATTTTAAAACCTTCGGTATCCTCTTGCCAAAAGGCACAGACGAGTTCACCGTTGAAGCGTGGGTGTATCCGACCACACCGCCTGACAAGGATACAAGCGCAACGATCCTCAGCCAACAGGTGCTGATGAATGTCGTGGGTGGCGATCGAGACGGATGGGAGGACATAAAGAAGCAGATCGATTGGCAGAAGGGAGATTTAATCTTAGCAATGCAAGCGTATATTGATAGGGGACGAGGGAATGCCGGGACACCGTTCCATCCGGTAGCACTTTCCCCGAACCAATGGAATCACATCGCTTATCAGGCGAAAGGGAGAGAGACAGCAACCATCGTTAACGATTTGGTACACATCTTACCGCAAAGCACAACGCTCGCACATGATCTCGCAGAATTCAAGCACCCAAAGGATTTTACACTCGGAGGATTTGGAAAGAAAATTGAGATGCGCAATAATTACTTTTGGGGCTCTTTTGCGGGATGTATTGATGAGGTCCGCGTCTCAACGGCTGCGCGTTACGATGTCGACAAAAAAGGGTTCACGCCGCGCACAAAGTTCAAGAATGACGCAAAAACGATTGCGCTGTGGCATTTTGATGAACCGAGCGGAACCCAGAAATTTTCAGACGCATCAGGCAACGCACACCATCTGGTCGGTAAAAATGGCGCAAAGACTGGAAACACACTCGCAGTCGACCCCCAAGGAAAACTCACGACGACGTGGGGACGACTTAAGCCCTAAAAGGAAATATTGCGAATTCACTATAAGATTAATATAGGTGTGGTGAGAGCCACATCTATTCTATATTAGCCTCACTTTTTTCATGTGCCCCAACCCCGAAGTTGCTATGATCCTTGCAAATTAGCACATTTTCTGTTTCGTGGGCGGCGTTCCAACTTCCCCTTTATTAACTTTCTGTTTTAGACGATCCCTCCAACCAACGTTTTTGCGTAAGCATCCCACTTTTTCGCGGAATTCTGTAAGTTTTTATCCCCAAGTCGCGTCACTATACCATACGAAAATAAGACACTATTTTTTTAGAGGTTTTGATGAGAAACGATAACGCTGAACTGATTCAACGTATCCTTGAGGGCGATGATGCTGCTTTTGCGTGCTTAGTGAAGAAATACCAAAAGCGGGTTCACGCGCTCGCATGGCGGAAAATAGGGGACTTCCATATCGCTGAAGATATTACGCAGGAAACGTTCTTACAAGTCTATCGGAATTTGGCGAAGCTGAAAGATCGAAGTCAGTTTCCGGGGTGGCTTTATGTGATTGCCAACCGCCGCTGCCTCGCATGGCTCCGCAAAAAACAGGTCCAAACGCAACCTTTGGAGGAGATGGATATAGCAATGACAGAGAGGAGTTCCTATTCCAGACATGTCGCTACAGAGCAAGCAGAACGTGCAGCAGAAACAAAACGCGAATTGGTCAAAAACTTACTGTCGAAGTTGAAAGAGAGCGATCGCACTGTTCTGACGCTCTACTACTTCGGTGAGATGACGTATGCGGAGATAAGTGAGTTTTTAGGTGTATCCGTCAATACAGTCGCGACGCGTGTCCACCGTGCGCGGGAACGTTTAAAAAAGTACGAACCTATGATTCGAGAGGCACTCGGCAGTTTCCAACTGTCTCCCAATTTAACAGAGAACATTATGCGCGAGATTGCGCATATCAAACCCTTACCGCCTACCGGAGGGGAGCCACCCATCGTCCCGTGGGCAATCGCCACTTCAACTGCTATTCTCGTTGTGATGATGCTCGGCGTCAGCAACCAATACTTCGCGCGTTTCCAGCAACCCTACAGTTTTGATGCCAGCTCCGAAATGACAGTAGAAATTATTGATGCATCCATTGTCCTTGATCTCCGATCAAAGCCGGATGTCCGAAACCAGTTTGGAAATACCGACGGCACCCATAAAAGGAAGGGTACAGGCATGAGACTTAACGATATACTTGAATCACACTTTAATGCCATTGGCGGCCTCGCGCGGCTCTCAGAAATTCGGAATATCCGACGTTCCGGCGACGCACAACTGACGCAGTGGAATGGGCAACCTGTGAACGAATCGGGTCGCGTTGAAATAGCAGCAGTCGTTGGAAAAAAATCGTATAACCAACACGACTTCGGTGCACTCTTCAGTGAAACCAGTGTCTGGAATGGTGTAGGAGGTTGGAAATCCGTTATGGGAAGCAGTCCAACACTCCTTCCAGAAACAGAATATGGGCGTGTCAAAAGCACAACCTATATGGATCCATTGCAGGCAATCTACGAAGAATTTGGTAGTAGTGTACTTCAACAAATTGAAGATGAACTGTTCCGAGGTAAGGAATGCTCCGTAATTCGAGTTATTGACACGGAAGATGTATTCTATATCGATAAAACTTCTAATCTACTCGTCGGAGCGAAGACCATCTATACAGGTCTAAACGTCAAAGATGCTATCGCGGTCCTTCACTACGCCGATTATACGGATTATGAAGGTGTCATGTTGCCCAATTCCTACGAAATCTTTATTGGAGACGGGGCGTTAACGGTCAATTACACCATTACAAAAACGGAGATTGATACCCTCTTAGACGAGACGATTTTTGAGAAACCGTAATGTGTGGGTAGGCACAAGACCTAAGGAAACACCCAAGTAAAAACCCCCTACAGTGATTTTTGGGGAAGGAAAGCTCATTGATGAAATTTTGCTTATATTCCGTCCTATTTATTGGGATCATGATGCCGTTTTTTGTTTTCGCCGAGGCGAACACTACTGAAGAAAATACGCCCGAAAACACTCGACAGTCCGTCTCGCTTACCCCCGGTGATATAGAAGGCACTGTCTACTCCCAAGACACCGACACACCCTTAGCTGCGGCAAAGGTGCGGTGTGTCGAAATCAACGTGTCTACAAAAACCGATGCATCCGGGAACTTCCAGTTTACTGGTATTACCCCCGGCATCTATACGTTGTCGATTTTGCATTCAACGTCCGAAACACCGACGATCGCGAAAATAGAGGTAACCGCCGATGATACCACACCGGTGAAAATATACCTCAGAACAGCTGTTCAACTCGAAAAAGTTCTCGTTGAAGGACAACGGCTTTCGCCAACAATCAGCCGTAAAGTGATGCGAGGCAGCGAGTTGATACGGATTCCCAGTGCTGGAAGTGACGCACTCAGGGCGATCACGACACTGCCGGGCATCGGTGTCCCCAATGATTTTCTCCGTGCACTCCATATCCGTGGGAGCGCGCCGGGTGATACACGGATCTATCTCGACAGAACCCCACTCAGTTATCCGTTTCACTTCGGCGGATTCTTCTCAACGACGCATTCGGATAGTATTGAGGACATCTTTGTGTATGCAGCCGGCTACGGTGCCGAATTCGGGTTAGATTCACAATCGGTTATCGACATCCGGACCCGTGAACGTTTAAATAAAAAACGGGCGGGTGTTTTAGACTTCAATTTTATATCCCCGTACGGGTTCTTTGAAACCAAGATCGGAGAAAAAGGATACGCATCCATCGCCGGACGATTCACGACCTATAATATCATACTCGGGCTTTTCTTTGATTGGACGTTTCCGACGTGGTCGGATTATCACCTCAAATTTGCTTATCAACTCACCGAAAAACATCACCTCACCCTCAACGGCATCGGCGCGACAGATCATTTCGACTTCTCTGACACCGGATCAGAAGAAACATCACGTTCTTCCGCATATTTCAAGAACGGCTTTCAGGCAGAAGGCATCCACCTCCGTTCACATCTCACGGATAGACTCACATCGCATCTCTCTCTTACACATTCCTATAATTTCCTCAATGTCAATTTCGGAGGCGATCCAAATCAAGGCGATGCCTCGCCAAGCGAAAAATTCATCTACGCCGTCCAAGTCAATGTCCCAACGTATACCCTTCGCGAAGACATCTCCTACCAACTCACACCGAAACTCCAACTTGAGCCAGGATTCCTTTTCGCCTTCAGCCCAGCCGAAAGCACGACATACACTGTTCTCCCAGAGAACATCAGTTCCGATGACGAGAAACTCGTTTGGAAAGAGAAATTCGACGCATTCCATTACGACTTCCAGCAGGCAGAAGGATACCTACAAGCACGCTACGATCCGTTATCCTTTCTGTCTATTGCTCTTGGTGTGCGATTGGATTATCTCAATTTGACGGAAGAACTCTCAATCCAACCGCGCGGCAGTCTTAGCATCACACTGCCCACAACATCCACGCTCCGATTCGCCTACGGTCGATACGAACAGAGTCCATTTGCGTATCAAGTCCTAAAATCGAATGGAAACAGGGAACTAAAATCGAGTGTCGCCGAGCATTATGTCATGGAATTAGAACACGCGCTCTCACTACAAACCGAACTCAAATTCGCACTTTACCACAAGAACATGGAAAAACTCGTCACTCGATCTATTAATGTCGATGCATTGTTTGATGGCATGGATACACCGATTACAACCGCATATCTCAATCAAGGCATAGGCTTTGTAAACGGGGCAGAGATCTTCCTACGGCACCGTGTGAGCGAAAAGTTTTTCGGGTGGTTCTCCTACGCATACACCCATGCTGAGCGACGTGAGACACCAGCTGCTCTCTACAAACCGTTTCTTTTTGACAATACACACATTGTTAGCCTCGTTGCCAACTACAGTCCAACACCAAAAAACGATATTGGTGCAAAATGGCAATATGTCAGCGGCACCGCTGCAGTTCCACTGAGCACCCTCCTTATGATTCAAGACCCTGTCACGCTCGGTATGCATCCACTTCTCTCCGATGTCGCAGGCGCGATTGCCCCCGCTGCATTTCAGGCATATCACCGTTTGGATCTCCGTTTGAGCCGTCAAAGAACGCAATGGGGCATTCCTGTAACAGAGTTTATAGAAGCTTGGAACGTCTACAACAGCAAAAACGCGATACAGTTCAGTTTCCCGGACCAATTCCCGGACCAATTTGTTGAATTTGAAGGACTCCCCTTAGATGTGGAGGCATCGGAGTCTAAGAGTCCCGTGCGGTTCCCTTTTAACTTCACTTTCGGTGCTACATACAAATTTTGACGTAGTACGTTGCCAAACTCGAAGGTATTATATTTTAACGCAATAAGTAGTTTTGGACTTGAGAAATCGAGAGGAAAACGCATTGCTCCCTCGTGTTGATAAAAAGTGGTACCACCGTGTCATTCTCAAAGAAAATTCGGGTTTCGGGAACGGATGAAAATCGTGTAGTTTGAAGAGTTATTCCAACACATCTGGACGATTCCAAATCAATGGTTGTCCGAGAAGGTGATGACAGAACCATTTCAGGTTCTGCGACATCACTGCCCGGGCAGCCCTCGGTGCCACATTTGGCACACCGTGTCCCATATCCGGATATAGGAAAAATTCAACAGCGATACCTTGTGTTTCAAGGGCACGATGCAGTTCTTGTGCGTTTGCGAAGGGGACGACGACATCGGTATCGCCATGCTGGATGAGGGTCGGCGTTTTTTTCTTTATCTCGGCAGTTACAGGTGATGCTTGCCGATAGATTTCTGAATTCTCTTGAGGTGTGCCACCGAACACCTTTTCTGCAAAACGATAGAATTCGGATGTAGCGTGATAGTTCATCCAATTGGCGATGCCAGCACCTACGCTTACTGCAGCAAAATCGTCTGAATGTGTAGCCGCAAAGGCAGCCACGAACCCTCCGTAACTCCAACCCGCACAACCTACACGTTCCTCATCCACATATCCCTGATCAATCAGATGATTAATACCACATTCTACATCCCACAATTCACCCGTTCCAATGTTCCCACGGTTCAATTCAAGGAAAGCATGTCCCCGTCCATCTGAACCGCGGTAGTTCGGTTTCAGCACTAAAATTCCGTGAGCGAGGAATTGAACCGTTGGATAAAACCAACGATCTTCCCAGTCGAGCCGAAGTTCAAGCGATGCGGTCGCTGGACCCCCATGCACTACCACAATCAGTGGATATTTTCGAGTTGGATCAAAATCAATAGGCTTAAATAGGACCCCCTCAATTTTTGTGTTGTCTCGGCTTTGCCATTGAATCGTTTTTCTTGTGCCCCACGCCCAGTCTTCACACAAGGCACTAAAATCCGTAATCTTCTGACAAGGCACTGAGGAAAATCGGGCAGATAGGTGTTCCACAACGGAGCCAACAACGAGCTCTGGAATGTGGTTCGGTCCTCCGGCGACGAATGCCAAGACTCCAGTATTGGAGATGTCAAAGCCCTTGAACGGTGGCGTGTAAAGTGGATACAGATCCCCGAAGTCAAGAACATCCAACCCACCTGCTGCGTCAAGTCGCGCAAGGCACGGCAAGGTCCCATCAATATAATGGATATAAACCCCCTTGGTGTTCCACACCGCTGTCAGGATCTGCTGCTCAAAATGCGTTGTCAGGCAACATAAATCTGATACCGATGTACCCGAAGAAAGGGAACATGTCCAGATCGACCATGGTTCATTTGAGAAGAAATTGGAACGTCCGCCATCCCAATTAAGTAGAAGTGTCTGCCCGTCGGAAGCCACGTCCAGAACAACTGCCCTTGCTGGTAGATCTAACCGCTCCCAAGGCAACTTCGATGCCCCATTTCCCTCGGATACAACAGTTTGTTCCAATTCGTTGGGGCTCGTGGAAAGCCGCCAGACACACACTTCATCAAAATTCTGCCGAAATTGGCAGTTTAGATAAAGGGCGTTCTTTGAGGTACAGAGATCCCGTATCTGCAGAGAGGGATCCAGTTCCTCCGTTAACTTCAGCGTATTGGGTGAATCGTCCGACGTTATGTCTATTGGTGTTTCTTCGTTAGGCAAACTTGTATAGACAAGCTGCGATGTTCGCAACTCTTGATCCACATGAGTATAAATGTCGTCCCGCTGCTCTTGTTCAGCACTTGGGGACGTATCGGTCCGATAGATAACTCCGTTACCATAACACCAGAACTGCTGCACACCGGATGGTGAAAATGTGATTTGCGTGCCAGAAGCATTACCATTACGGAATATCCATACCTGTGGTTTTTCTCCAAAACGCGCCGAGTCTTTTGGGTCGCGACGCAGCACCACAAGCGTGTTATCATCCACCCAACGTGGACACCAAGTATTCTCGGTTATTTTCCGCGTGTCATTTTCATCAATGTTGTGAACATAGCAGGTTAGGACATACTTGTTTGCCCTCCAGTCAGCCGTTCGTATCACATAGGCGACACGTTTTCCATTAGGGGTAACCGCAATTTCAGTGACGAACGGGAGAGAGATCATATCGGTAATTGTGGGTATACGCTGTTGATTTTTCATTGCTACTTTTATGCAACCCCATGAACATTTTTCGTCTTACGACATCCAGATATTTTCATCTTTTATTGCTATTAATCTTTTTCCTAAGACTCGAAAGGCAGACCTCTAACCTGATTTAACTGCCCACGCTGGCTGAGGTTCAAAAATGCTTTCATCTGTGACTCCTCAGAATTCTGGTTCTTTAGTCTTATCTATTATAACTACAATATTTTTTGGCACTTCAAAAAATATGCCTCTATGAACGTTTTTTTAGAATCCTCTGACGCGTTAAAGTTCTCAAGACATTTGGATTCTGAACAGGACGGAGCGCATTGGAGAGTGGGGTCAATTCCGCACTCTTACATCTTGCTTTTCCCCATCTTGTGTGGTATACTGTTGAGGATCCAGCTTCAATAGGTCTGTGAAAAGGTAATAAAAAAGAAAGGCTGATAAGCATCAAAATCCCAACCGATGGTATCCAGTCCGATTTTTCTCGTCAAAATTAACTTTAGACAACTTTGAAATCCTAACAACGAAGGGTCTTACTACATCATAGGGTTTACCACTATAAAGGAACTATCATAGATGGATGCCCCGTTATCACTCATAGAGAAAAGTCTTTCGAGTTCTCTCAAACACGAGATTCGGCTCGCAAAATGCACGAATTTCAAGAAGAAACGTATCTTTCGCTGTTGGGTTGCAGATGGACCGAGTTCTTTGCCAGAGGTGTTTCTTGTCAAAATGGCAAGAAACACTAAACGTGAACCATATAACTCTAAATCGGATTGCGTCGGAAGCCCAGCTTGGAAATTTTTCAATGAATGGGCTGCGCTTCAATTCTTAAGTGAAATTGATAACTCCCAGACAATCAGTCCCAAATTCATTGCGGGCGATGTTGCTCAGGGTCTCATCGCGTTTGAGTATGTTTCAAAAGCACACTCACTCAGAGATATATTACGCAATGCCAACGCACACGAGCGAAGACATGGCCTATTGATTTACGCTCAGGCAATCGGGCGTATGCACGGAGCCACCTATGGTAGAAGAAACCAATGGCTCCGTTTGCGTACGAGTCTCGGAACATTCCCACAGACCGACCCAAGCGCATTTGATGGAATTCTCCGAACTTTTCGCAGGCTCGCGACATTTCTGGATCAACCCGTATCTGTCGCTGTTGAGACTGAGTTATCTGAATTAAAAGAGGTGCTTTCGGATGTCGAACCCTTTTCTGCCCTCAGACATGTGGACATCGCGCCCCAGAATTATCTATTGCTTAATGACGATGTAAAGATTGTTGACTTTGAATACAGTGATTACGGGCACTTTCTACTTGATGCCCCTTTCGGTCCTTCTTCTTTTCCAGTACGTTGGGAGTGTGATGACGCTCTGGCGAGAGAAATCGAAAATGTTTATCGGTCAGAATTATCCTCTGGTTTTCACGGAGCACTGGATGATGGTATTTATTACCAGGGAATACTGGTAGCGTGGATATATTGGTTGCTACGTCTTGGTCCCGTTCCCCGGACGCGTGGAAATACGATGAAAGGGATTGACTCGCTTGCATGTCGGTGTAAAGCGGTGGCGCGTCTGAGCCATGAAATTGAGTATCTACCACAAATAGGACGTATATTTGCGCAAGTGGCAGCAGTTCACGACAGTCATTGATGCTTCCAGATTCTTTCCATAATGTGTTTGCTGTCATTATTTTGTGACGCTTTCACAATTATTGGACCAAAATCGTATATATCCACGCTGTTTTCAACAAAACCTATGCAATAACGGAATCTATCTCGGGAGCTGCAACTAAAAATGACAATTAATGGGATATTCTTTGACTTATACGGGACACTTTTGGTATACGGAAATATGGATGCTGCATGGTCTGATTGGTTAAAGACACTACATGCGCAGCTCAGGTCGCGCGGACTCACACTTTCCATGGAATCACTCGCTAAAACGTGCGATCAGTTTTATAGTAAAAGTGAGCCGACACCGCGCCAACACAATCTGACGGTGTTTGAACAACGTATTCAGAACCTCTGCTTCGATTTAGAACTGAATCTTACCGCTGAAGATATAAAAATGATAGCAAACAGAGTCGCCAATGCCTGGCAAAAACATATATCGCTCGATCCTGAAGCACACCATGTGCTGCAAACACTCCATCACTCCAAAAAACTTGCCCTCGTGTCTAATTTCGACCATCCACCACACGTCCATTCGGTTCTCAGTGAATTTGGCCTTACACCCTATTTTGATTCGGTTGTTATTTCCGCTGAAGTGGGGGTCAAGAAACCCGATCCGCGGATATTTGACGCCGCACTTGAGCAGACTGGCATTAAACCCGAAGAAACCATTTATGTCGGAGACACAGAAGACGATACCAAAGCCGCCCGCGCTGCGGGTATTGTTCCAATACACATACAAAGAGATAACGAAGGTAATGCCTTTGACTTCAGCGTCAATACACACAATTTACAGCAAGAGATATTCACACGTGATGTGAGGACAATAACCAAACTCTCTGAACTTCTAACATCGTTCCTTTAAACCCTACACCCCTATATTCCAGACAATGGGAAGATCATGAAACAAAAATACTTCTACCACGAACATCTGGCGGATTACGCCGAGTTGAAGGCAAAGGGGCTCCTGTCAAGGGGAGAACTTTACGGGAACCCCAATGATTTCAGTGATTTTTCCTCCAAATCCTTCTTAATAGAGACCTTATCACGTTTAGACCTCAAACCCGATGCCCGAGTGCTTGAACTCGGATGCGGGACAGGTCCAGTAGCATGTTTTTTAGCGAAATTGGGCTACCAAGTGCATGGGATTGATGTTATCCCCGATGCCATTGATAAAGCCAAAGCGATCGCTGCCGAGCAGTGTTTAGCCATTCAGTATGAGGTGTTAGATGTCTGCCAACTTTCACGCCAAGGCAAGCCCTACCAACTCATTATTGATAGCTTCTGCTCACAAGGCATCGTTACGGATCCAGATCGGGTTGCGATGTTTTCAGGAATCAAGTCTCGGCTCGCCAAGAACGGCTACTTTTTGATGAGCTGCAGTGTTTTTGAGCCCGATCGAGAAGACCCCGAAACACAGATCGTCGATAACACAACAGGGAAAGTTTACACCCGCTTTGACAAGGACGCGCTTTGGGACAGCGATACGGAAATATGCTACAGTCGATTCTATCGGGACCCTTTCAGACCCAGCGTCGGCCCGGAAGACTATGAAGGGACAATTTGTGTGAATGACGTTTGGTACATCCATAAGCGGTGTTACCGGTCTCCTGAAAATCTGCGGTTAGAACTCGAGCGTCATGGCTTCACGGTTCTTGAGCAGAGCGGTGAGGTAACCGAGAACGCCATCTGTGTCCATCAGACTGCCTATTCATAGGCGATGGCAATAGTGATGAACTTCGAGGTGCAGCTCAGGTTGGGATGTTGCCGTTTTGCGCCGCGTGGTTTCTCCGTCGGCACACAAACTTGCTCGGAGAAGATATTGTGATGCGTCGATCGGCAGGCTATCCAGTCTTGTATCATCCATCAGAATTGGTTGATCGGGTGCGGGGCATTTGTGCTGCCTGTTAACGATGTTGTTCGAGATTTCAACAAACTATACACTTCAGTTTTTCTGTCTTTCCAAAATCCTCTCTCTTTCTCCAGAATTATGCAACCATTTCCCCTTAACGCGCGCCATATATAATGCAAGTTGGTTCGTTGGGTTTCGTTGAATTTATTACGTAAATAAGGTTCCTGAAAATCGAAATTTCCCATATAAATTGGCGGGTTCTTGGTCTTCACTGCTCCGCCCAACCTACATTCCTGTCTAAAGATATAGAAACACGAACGGAGATAATATATGAGAAGCAGACTTTACACGATGCTGATGCCTATTTTGAAAGTAAAAGACTTGGATGCTGAAGTAGCGTTTTATCTATCGTTGGGATTTGAACTCTCTTACGATGATGAAGACTTCAAAGCAATACAGTATGGGGATGATATTGAGTTTGGACTTGGTCGCAAAAGCGATGCCAACGTTGAAGTCGTATCTCAACACTTTACTTGGCAGATTGCCGTAAACAGTGTCCAAGAAGTTTTAGATATTTGTGGTGAGAAAAATCTTGAGGTAGTGCAAGGTCTAAAAAAGTACACCTACGATTTTGGTGATGTCTGCACAATTATAGTGAGGTCCCCTAATGGATATAACGTTGTTTTTGAAGGTGACTTGTAATGGCTCACACAAATTGAAGAGTAACACATAAAATATGAAGCGAAAACGTCCGATAAGAGTGTTTATCGGGCATTTTCAAGCAGTTCAATTTTACTTTTAATAGGACTTAACCGCACCAGTTTTGTGTCAGTCAGTGTTCCGATTTTCCGTAGATAGGTATGCCTTTCAATTTTCCATAAGTCCTGATTCACTTGAATTTTATGCCGACTTCTTGAATCTCACCGTGAAAATCTACTCTCGGAGGTGTCGGATGAGAGATAATGATGCCGAATTAATTCGTCGCACGCTCGCAGGCGATGAAACCGCTTTCACAATGCTCGTGAACAAATATCGTAAATATGTGCACACGCTCGCATGGCACAAAATCGGCGATTTCCATATCGCTGAAGATATTACGCAGGAAACCTTTCTACAAGTCTATAGAGATCTGGCAACCCTGAGAGAACCGGATCGGTTCCCGGGGTGGTTGTATGTGGTTACAAACCATCGCTGCATTGCATGGTTTCGTAAGAATCGACTGCATGTCCGATTGGTGGAGGGCATTAACATGACGATGAAGGGAGAAACAGCATATTCCCGATATGTGGCAGACGAACAGGCAAAAACCGCGACTGAAGCACAGCAAAAAGTCGTTAAACAGTTGCTTGCCAAGTTACAAGAGAGCGAACGGACCGTGATGACTCTGTATTACTTTGGAGAAATGACGTGTGAAGAAATTAGTAAGTTTTTGGGGGTATCTGTAAATACAATTAAGAGTCGGCTCAGTCGAGCACGCCAACGTTTGAAGAAGGAAGAACCTATAATTCGGGAGGCGTTAGATAGTTTTCAACTGTCCGCACATCTAACCGAAAACATCGTGCGGGAGATCGCGCATATTAAACCCGTTGCCCCGTCCCGGGGTAAGCCGTTAGTGCCGTTAGTGCCGTGGGCAATTGCTCTCTCAACTGTAACGGTGATATTACTGATGATAGGTATCGGCAACCAATATCTTCTTCATTTTCAACATCCATATAGTTTTGAAGCGGAATCGGAACATACTATTGAAATCGTTGACGCACCTATCGTTCTTAATATGAATTCAAAACCGAATGTCCGGAGCCTGGCAGGGCGGTCTCTGGCTAAAGATAAAAACGACACTATGGGTTCGCAGACCTCTGAAACGCTTTTGGCCTCTACTACCGGAGAGGATTCCGTGCCGAATCAGACAAACATAGAACTTTGCACGCAAAATTTAATCGCGATTGGCAAGGCGATTGAAACTTATAAAAAAGAACACAACGATTTCCCTGGGTGGCTCTCAGAGCTGTACCCCAAATACTTGGTAGATTCAAACGTCCTGACCTGTCCTGCGGATAAACACGGTGGGAAGGCAGGTCGTCCTTGGAACAGAGACCCGAAAATGTCGGTGAGTTATGACTATCAGTTCTACCCCGAATATCGAGGCAAGAAAAGTGAACAACGCATAGTGTATGGTGATGTCATGCCGCTTATCCGTTGTCGACATCACGCGAATGAAGATTTGCATGTTTTGAACTTAAGCTTCTCTTATACAATTTACAAGTCATCCGTGAATTGGGAATATACGCCGGAAGATATGTATGGTAGCCATGAAGGGGCTATCGCTGCCTTTGAAGAAACACTTGAACGACACCCGAATGATATGCGTTTTTTCTCTCTCTATCCGGGACTGGCCCGTCTCTACGTCAAAACTGGGGACGAATCGGCGGCGGATGTATTTATTGAGCAGTTGAAGTCAGCCATGAAACTCGAAATTCCAAGTTATCCTACCCTGTGGCACCTGTGGAACATACTTGTGATGATGGAACGATATGAGGATATGCTTGAGATTTTCACGGAAGCCGAGCAGCAGTATCCACGTGAGAGATTCATTCTTGAGAAACTTTCCTTCATCCACGAGAGGTTAGGCAATACTGAACTCGCCGAAGCGTATGGTCGTAAGTTTGATCCGAGATACGAATTGCTCGGAATGCCTGTCCCTGGCTTTTCTACGACCGACCTTGATGGGAATCCGATTTCGCTTCGGGACTATTGTGGAAAAGTTGTTTTGCTCGATTTCTGGATGTTGTGGTCTCCGCCGTCTGTTGTGGAAATGCCGGATATTAAGAAGATTTATGATACCTATAAAGATGAGGGATTTGACATTATCGGTGTCAATCTTGATGATGAAGAAGTGATACTACAAAACCACGTTAAAGAGAACGGGATCCCTTGGCGACAGATTTTCGACCAAGGGGCTGGCGAGAATTCACTTGCGCAACAATATGGCATCGGCGACATTCCCGAAATGTGGCTCATTGATAGGGAAGGCAGATTAATTACACATAAAGCGAGAAGGGCGGATTTAGAGAGACTCGTCGCAGCGGCAGTGAAGGCTCAACCCCGATACTAATCCAGAGATGTTTTGCATGATTTTTGGACACTTTACAGATGGGACACTTCAGAAAATTTTGGACACGCTTCAGAATTTATACGAGATTTAGCAAAATCCGTTTTATTGATCGACTCAGCTACCGCGCCCATTTTTTCTTGGTCTTAACGGAGTATCTTCTGATAATAATCGTCAATTATTTCCTCTGGAAGGCAATCTTGGCGGACGGCCGGACGATTCGCGGGTATGCCTTAGACGACATGGTCACATACGTAGCGATTGCCGGCGTGTTTCGGTTTATTATCAATGAGCTTTCTGGGGGAATTTCTCGTGAGATGAGCGGGCAGTATCATAGTGGGGAACTCATTATGAATCTCTTGAAGCCTGTGGGTTACCAACTCTATATCTACTTTCGGGCGTTTGGCGGAATTCTCTTTCAGCTTCTTTTCAGAGGTGCCACCGTCTTAACGATCTGGGCGTTATTGGTCGGATTGACGCCTCCCGATAGTCCAGCAACATTTATCGTCAGTTTGGCATTGGGGGTTTTGATTTACGCTGGAATCGCTTTTCTGGTGGGTCTCACGACTTTTCACATAGAAAATAATGCGGGTGTTCTCTTTGCTACGACCGCGAGTATTGAACTGCTATCGGGGACACTGGTACCCTTGGCAATGTTTCCGAACTGGGTCGCTTCAATATTAGATTACCTACCGTTCAAAATGATTTTCTACATACCGATGCAGATCTATTTGGGTCGATTGGGCGTCGAAGAGACGGTCAGCGCGTTAATTGTCCAAGCAATTTGGGCATCGACCTTATCCACAGCAGGCTTCTTTTTCTTCAAGACTTCGGTGCGAAAACTGACCATACAAGGAGGTTAAACTTTATGTCGATGCCTCGGATCCTCTTTTATGGGAAAATCTATCTTCGTTATTTTGGACAGTATTTCAAAGGGAGGCTCGCCTATCGGTCGGATATTCTGATTCAGATGGTGTTTGCGCTCTCGACTCAGATCACTTCTCTGGTTTTTATTCTTATAATCTTCAACCATATTCCGGATATCAATGGCTGGAGCTATGGGGAAATTCTTTTTATCTATGGGTTTGCCCAAACCTCAATTGCGTTGTTTTCGATGTTCTTTTCAAATCTCATTCAATTGGGACGTTTTTACATCCTTGATGGGAATTTCGACCGCGTGTTGCTGCGTCCATTGCCACCTCTATTCCAGATTATCATTGAACGATTGGACATCGGTTCGTTTTCCACCTTGGCGATGGGGATCGGTGCGTTATTATACGCTGCGGTGAAGTTAAATATGTCATTATCTGCCGTTGAGTATTTCATTTTTCTCGGACTGGTACTTTCAGCCACGCTCATCTTTGCGGGGTTGGTGCTCATTTTGGTGAGTTTAACGTTCTGGATAAAGGACCCAACAGGCGCACTCGCTTGGCCCTTGATGACTGTCCGCGAATTCGCGAAATACCCGATTACCATTTACAGTCCGGCATTGCAAGTGTTCCTGAGTTGGATATTGCCTTTGGCATTTACTTCGTTTTATCCTGCAACGCTCTTTTTAGACAGACAGGATTATATGCTTTATGCATACCTAACCCCTGTTATTGCCCTTCTGACTTGGGGAATGGGGACTCTGATATGGAATTTGGGAGTGCGAAGGTACGAAAGTTCGGGTTCTTAATGATGGGGAGGCGTTTCTGATGGCTTTAATAGAGGTCCAAAACCTAACCAAAAGTTATAAAACCTTCAAGCGGAAGGAAGGATTAAAAGGTGCTTTCATCAACCTTTTTAAAAGGGACTACGAATCCGTTCAAGCAGTAGATAACATCAGTTTTCATGTCGAGCCGGGAGAAATTCTGGGGTACATCGGACCCAACGGTGCTGGTAAATCAACGACGATTAAAATCCTAACAGGAATCCTCACCCCAACGGACGGAAAAGTGGCGGTGAACGGACTTGTGCCTTACAAGCAGAGACAACAACATGTGAAAAATATTGGTGTCGTTTTTGGACAACGCACGCAGTTATGGTGGGATATAGCTGTCATTGAAGCGTTTACGCTTCTCAGAGACATCTATGAAGTCAGCAAAACGGATTTCCAAGAACAGTTAAAAAAGTTTGATGAGGTGTTAGGTATCGGTCCCTTACTTCACATCCCTGTCCGAAAGTTAAGCCTCGGACAGCGGGTGCGGTGCGATATTGCTGCGTCTTTATTACATAATCCGCCCGTTGTTTTTCTGGATGAACCCACGATCGGACTTGATGTCGCGGTGAAATCGAATATTCGGGAATTCATTAAAGAGATGAATGCGAGTCTTGGAACGACTATGATCCTAACGACGCACGACCTCAGTGACATTGAGTACCTCTGCCAAAGGAGCCTTATCATCGATCAAGGGAAGATCATCTTTGATGGCGACCTACAACAAGCAAAAGATGAATTAGCGAGGAAACGAAAAATTCAGGTCGATCTTTATGAACGCTTTGATATAGAGAGCATCCGTGAGCAACTGAAGATTGCTAAACTCGAATTCACAAAGCGAAATGATTACTCTCTAACGATTTCTTTTGACAAAGATGAGATCTCAGCAGTCGATATTATTCAAAAAGTCTTGGACCGTCTTCATCCGCGTGACATAAAGATTGAGGAACCCACGATCGAAACTGTTGTAAAGGAAATATACAACAAATGACATGATTTTTTGCTCAACTTTTTGTGAAATGTGTTATTCTTTTTACAAGGGATTGTGGAGCGGGGCGGTTAAAAGGGTTGCCCACTCGTTCCCACATCATTATCTAAAGCAATATCCTCGGTAGGTGATATATGAAAAGCAAACTTTACACAATGCTGATGCCAATTTTGAAAGTAAAAAACTTAGATGCTGAAGTGGAGTTTTATCGGTTGTTAGGATTTGAACTCTCTTACAATGGAGAGGACTTCAAGGCGATAAAGTATGCGGAGAACATCGAGTTTGGTCTTGGTAGCAAAGACGATTTCAATATTGAACATATATCCCCATACTTCACGTGGCAAATTGCTGTAAACAGTGTCCAAGAAGTTTTAGATATCTGTCGTGAGAAGGATCTTGAAATAGTGCAGAATCTGAAGAAGTACACCTACGATTTTGGTGATGTCTGGATAATCATAGTGAAGTCCCCTAATGGATATGATGTTGTTTTCGAGGGTGATTTGTAGATAAAACAAAAATAATTTTACTATGAACATCTGACGGATCACGCCGAGATGTTTTCAGGAATCAAGTCTCGACTCGCCAAGAACGGCTATTTTTTGATGAATTGCTGTGTTTTTGAACCCGATCGAGAAGATGCCAAAACACAGATTGTCAATAACGTCATAGGAAAAATTTACACCCGTTTTGACCAATGCTCCTTTCCTATCTTTCACCTGCTTTCTCAATACTTACGCGGGAAGTTGAAAAATGAGCGTTATTTGTAAAAAAAACGCAATTTTTTTCCAAAGGTGCAACTTTTCGACCCCCAATTTTCGTCTTTAATCACAGAAGAAAGATTTTTTATGGAGGTACCCCATGCAACATAACGACGATAAGTTGGTTCAACTCACTCTGGAAGGCGATCATCATGCTTTTGCCGCTTTGGTAGAGAAATATCAATCGAAGATTCACGCGCTTGTCTGGAGAAAAATCGGGGATTTTCACATCGCAGAAGACATTACGCAAGAGGTATTCCTCACGGCGTATCAAAAACTCGCCACCTTGATGCACCCCGACCGATTTGCAAAATGGCTCTATGTCATCGCCAATAACCTGTGCGTCACGTGGCTCCGAAAACAAGCCGCTCAACCGCAACTGGAGTCGCTAACATCAGCCGATCCCGAAGAACTCGCAGAATTGTGTTATGCCGAGTACACAGCACAACAGCAGGAGGAAAGGGGAAAAGAATCGAATCGCGCCTTGATTCAAAAACTCCTCGATAAACTCCGAGAGGCTGATCGGACAGTGATCCATCTTTACTATCTCGCTGAAATGACCTGTGAGGAGATTAGCAAGTTTTTGGGCGTATCTCAGAACACAATTAAGAGCCGTCTGAGTCGTGCGCGGAAACGATTAAAAAAGCAGGCTAAAGCGATCGAACAAACGTTCTGTAGTTTCCGATTGTCTCTTAATTTTATGGAGACATTATTCGTGAATTTGGTATTCCCAAGTTTTGGAATGCGCCTACATCCAGTCAAATCGCGCAGTTTCCAACACTCCCATCCAAATACCCCCTACGATTTCCGCGCTTAGAGAGGAAAAAGATGATTCAAAAGATCGAGGAACAAGATGGCTACATGTTGCTCTATTTCGGAGAACCGCCAGCAGATGTAGGAAAGATTGAGTTTGTCAATTGTCTCGCACATCAACAGAACCAGATACTCTTCTGTAAATGGCGTGATAACGACATTTGGACGCTGCCGGGAGGGCGCGCCGAATCCGGGGAAACGGCGGAGGAAACCGCACATCGAGAACTTCTCGAAGAGACAGGTGCAACGCTGAAAAACCTTGAAGTGCTGTGTTACATTCACTGTTTCATGTTCAATCTCGAATACTGGGGAATTGCTTACTTGGGAGAAATAGAGGCGTTAGGTCGTCCACTCGATCTTGAGGAAGTCAGTGAAGCGAGGCTGTTCTCACACTTTCCAGAAAACCCGACCCATCCAGGACCGTTCGAGAATCAGAGTAAAGCGTTATATCTTGCCGCACTGCGTAAACTATCAGGCACAAAAGATTAGGTCCAAGACCTACCGAAGGTGAAAGGAGTAGGGACTTACAAATTTCTGATGAATTTTCGTCAGTGTGGGTTAAACCCTTGATGAGGGAGATTTAATTTATGGTGAAACCTAAAAATAAATAGACACTTTCGCCCCGCGGTAGGCGAGGTTTCCTAACCTCGCCTGTGCAGCGTGCCTAATTAATCCTAAAATCTACCATAGTTCGCAAAACTGCTAAACACATCATAGACACACTATAAAAAAATGAGGGGATAATGGAAAAAGTTGGACGAGTGCGTTGGGCACGCGCACTCATTTGGATGCCGATGCTGCTTTTGGTGCCTATATCACTTTTCGCAAATACACAAAAGACAAGGCGCACGCTTCGTGCGGTATGGACGGAGACCCCGCCCGTTATTGATGGAAATTTAACAGAACCTGTCTGGCAACACGCCGATATCGCAACCAATTTCTTCCGGGCAAAGGAGGGAGAGACATATCCCGCCGAATTAGACACCGAAATTCGGGTGCTGTACGATGAAAATATGCTCTATATCGGTGTGCGCTGTGAGGAGCCGGACATGAAAAGCCTCCGGGAAACCCTAACCCGTCGGGATTCCTTCGTCTGGCAGAACGACTGTATCGAGGTGATGCTCGATACCTATCACGACCGGCGCAACTGCTATATTTTTGCAATCAATACACTCGGCACACAGGCGGATGAGAGAGTCGGCAATGAAAGCGTTTTTGACATGAGTTGGGATGCAAAATGGGAAGCGAAAGTAAAAAAACACTCGGATCATTGGACAGCAGAATTTGCGATTCCGTTCCGTGAGGTCCGTTTTAATCGACGGAATACCACCTGGGGCATCAACTTTTGGCGGGTACGTCCGATAAATAGTCAATCCCATTCATGGGCAGAGACGGCTTTTTTCTCGCGCGTATCGGAATATGGCAATTTAACGGGATTGGATTTAGAAAGGGTCAAAACAGAGCAAAAAGTTGGGATTCTTCCGTATGGCAGTTATCGTGCACTCGTGGATCGTCCCAACGATCTTGATGGCGGATTGGACCTGATTCTTCCGATCTCGACACATCTGACCTCGAATGTAACGCTCAATCCTGATTTTTCACAGTTGGAGAGCGATCCGACGCAAATTAACGTCTCAAGCGACCGGGAGTTGTTTCTCCCAGAACGCCGCCCGTTTTTCAGGGAGGGTGCTGAGTTATTTGAGTTACCGCTGGATTTATTCTATACCCGGCGCGTCCAAGAAATTGATGTGGGCGCGAAAACGACGGGTAGAATTGGGGATTCCAATTTCGCCGTCATCAATACCTACGGCAAAATGATCGACCGGTACGATGGAGATGAGAAAAAGCAGGTGAATCTCTTAGCCGGTCGGATTAATCACGATATCGGTGAGAGAACTGTCGTCGGCGCGATGGGGATCCATAAACACCAAGCCGATCGAGATGTCGCGCTCCTATCGCTCAATGGGCGGTTTGGATTGCATCGAGACTGGACGGCGGCGTCGCAGTACGCTGTGGATTGGGTCGATGGCGAGATGCACTGGGCGTACCACACCGCCACGGAATGGATTCACGAAGGGTGGCTGGGCGAGGTTCAGCTTGAAGAAATTCAGGACGGCTTTCGTCCAAACGAGATGGGGCTCGAAGAGGAGGCGTTCCGTCGGGCGCGCGCACGGCTCAGGTACAGATATGAGTTTCCGGAGGCACATTTCGTGGAATCTGTTTGGATTGATACACGTCATTTTTATCAAACCAATGCCCAAAGGCTGCTACGGGAACGGCTGAGCGAATCCCGTTTCTACATTGACATCGGGCGGTTTAACTTCTTCACTTCGGGTGGGTTCGGGCGGCTTCGCGAAGTCGGTCAACTTTTTGATACCAAGTTTATTCGATCAGAGATTGATTATCAGGCACCGTGGGGACAATTGTCGGTCATAAATCGGTTCGGTGTCCGTCGAAATGAATTCAATCGGTTCACCAGTTTCTCTGGAGGCGTCAACCTCTCCGGAAAACTTACCATCGATCTGGATCTCGATAATTTCTTTTGGCGTGCACACCGAAATACGCTTATTTTCCGGCTCCGCAGCAATTACCAATTTACCCAAAAGATCGGTTGGCGTATCTTCGTTGAACGTGTAGATGAACGGATGGTAGATGAGATCACCTACAACTTCAATTCTATCTTCGATTACGAATTCACGCCGGAAAGCCACTTCTTCTTTGTGGTTGTTGATAGCCTGCCTGGGGATCGGGCTGTGTTTGCGAAATTGGCATATCTTTTTGAACCGAGTCTTCCAACTTTCGCTCAGTTTAATTGAAGAGGATTCAGCGGCGTTACCGGACTGCCAGGAAAAGGGATGTTGAACAAAGGAAACCCGATGTCAAATACTGAACTCAAGACCACGTTTAATACTGCTCCAACGCTCTATGAAGATGTCCGACCCGGATATCCTGAAGAACTGATCCAGGATGTCTTGGACCTCTCTGGACTCAACGACTGCAGTAGAATCCTTGAGGTTGGCTGCGGGACAGGCAAAGCGACGCGCCCCTTTGCTGAATGCGGATACGAATTGGTTTGTCTGGATATTGGTGCCGATTTAATCGCCGTTGCAAAAGAAAAGTTGAAGGCGTTTCCAAACGTTTCGTTTATAGAACAAGCATTTGAGGAATGGGAATCGGACGGAAAGTTTGACCTGATTATCTCTGCCACCGCCTTTCATTGGGTAAATCCAAAAGTGAGATACTTGAAAGCATTCGAGGTGCTTAAATCAAAGGGTCTCCTCGCCGTTTTCTCGAACCAGCACGTCAGAAAAGACGAAGGATTCTTTGCGGAAAGTCAGCGTCTCTACAACAAATACTACGCGCCGCTGACCACGAATCGTCCGACACACGCCACAAACTTTCCGGGTGTGGAAGCCTTTCAAGCGCCAATTAAACGCGTCTACCCATGGACACAAACGTATTCATCTGAGCAGTATATCAAACTTTTGGGGACTTATTCAGGACACATCGCGTTGCCGGACGAAAATAAACGTCTTCTGTTTGACGGAATTACCAATCTCATTGAGACAAAGTACAATGGACGGATCACCAAACACTACGAAGCCGTTCTTGACCTACGGGAGACAAAATGAAAATTACAAAAGTTGAGACATTCCAGATTGAGACCCCGCGTTATTACGGTCACGTATCAGGTCATGTGATCGTCAAAGTTCACGTAGACGATGGTCCTGTGGGGTTAGGAGAAGCCTCAGACAGTCGGGCTGACGATTTAGGCGCAGTAACCAAACGCTATAACGATTTACTCGTCGGACGTGATGCGACCCGTATCACCGAGATCAACGAGTTGTTACAGACACAGAACTTCGATAGCACGGTGAGCAATCTACACCTCGCCTCCGCCATTGATCTCGCACTCTACGACCTGAACGGTAAGATCCAAGGGGTGCCGGCTTACCAAATGCTCGGCGGTAAGATGCGAGATAGCGTCTATTGCTGCTATCCAATCTTCGGATGGCAAGTCACCGAGGGCTTTGAAAAAGCCGCGGGTTATCTGCAACGGTTGGTAGACCTCGGACACCATCTCTTCCGCTACTACGTGTCGGGGGACAGCGCGCTGGATGATCGATTCCTGACTGAGATGACGTTGAGGTTTAGCGAGCAGATCAAGCTCAAACAGATCGATTTCTCCGGTCGCTTTAACGACTGGGAAACCGCCTTACGCTATGCCGATGTCCTTCGGCATCACACCCCCTATCACTTTGAACAACCCTCACGGAACCTGCGCGTGTGTGCGGAGTTCACCAAACGCATCGACCTACCTGTGAGTCTGCACATCGGTAGTTTAGAATACGGGTATGAGGCAGCCGAGCGCGGTGCTTGCACAGTTTTCAATGTAGCGTGCGTCGCAGGAGGTCCGACCCATATCCGTCGCTTGTTCGCGTTGGCGGAGGCAGCCGGGTTTCGGTGTCTGATTGGTACAGATCAGGAATCGACGCTCGGAACAGCCGCACAAATCCACGTCGGTGTTTCAATGCCCAACCTTGCCCTGCCCTGTGATCCGATGGGACCCGTGCTCTATACAGCATCGCCAGCGAAGGAACGCATCCGAGCAGAAGCCAGCCATCTCTATCCACCCGAAAGACCGGGCTTAGGGGTCGAATTAGATTCGGACAAACTGAAGGCACTAACAGTTGCCTCAGCATAACATTTCGACTGTGAACTTAGGAATGGTTTCTGAATATAGCAATATCCTTTGTAGGACCGATCTCCTGACCCCAACCTTTTCCGACAATCGAAAACTCATAGTTGACAACCATTCAATTGACATCTATTCCTAATCGTGATAGGCTAATGTGACTTCGGCATCTGCATACCGAAGTGAAAATAGAATCCACATTGAAAATTGTTTATAGGAGGAAAAAGCATGTTTGTTATCATCGCACCGATTCAGATTAAGGAAGGTCACAGAGATGCGTTCGTCGAATCGATGATAGACGACGCGAAAGGCTCCGTTGAGAACGAACCCGGTTGCCTGAGATTTGATGTGATTCAAGATGGTGCCGATCCAAACCGGATCTGGCTCTATGAAGTTTACGTGGACGAGGCAGCGTTCCAAGAACATCTGAAAGCTCCGCACTTCATCAAATGGCGGGATACCGTCAAGGATTGGTTTGCTGAGAGCGAATTTAAAGGCGCAGGCAGCGGAAGTTCCATGATCTATCCGCCAGATGACGACTGGAAGTAGCCAATTTTGATAGTTGATGCACTGTCCATAGTTTCACCGTCCGTGCAGCGTATTGTTGCAGGAAAAAAGATGGTCGAAATCCGGCGTTGGCTGCCGCCGAAGATCCCCTTTCTCAATCTCGTGCTTGTAGAAAATGAGATTTATCTGACCGAAGAGGGACAAGAAGACCCGAACGGACTGGCACGCGCAATTGTCGATATTACAGGCATTCACGATTGGACCCCTGAAGAAGCGGAATCGCAAGGAGTAGAGTGGATCCCTAACTATGTGTGTTGGGAACTCTCAAATGTGAGGCGTATAGAGCCACCTATCCCATGTGTCGCTCGACGGAAAATCTATAAAATCGACATTGACGCGCGCCTCCCTATGGGTCGTTAAGACCTAATCGTTGAAGTACCAATTGGAGTTCGATAGGAGCGTTGACCGACATGATGCAATTCACTGACGGACTTGTGAAGTCATACGAGAAGTACGCCCATGAAAGAGCATCTCATTCTCCTGACACATTCAAGGTCCGGGAGCGATCAGAATTTCTAAAATTCTCGCAGGATGAGGGCCGAGAGACGCTCCTTGAAATTGGGTGTGGTCCCGGCGCGGATGCGCTGTTTTTTCAAAATCAAGGGCTCCGCGTTCTGGCGGTGGACAATGCACCAACAATGGTGCAACTCACCACAGAAAAGGGGGTCCCTGCGCGAGTCTTGGATTGCTACAATCTTGACGAGATTAATGAGCGTTTTGATGCGGTATATACGATGAATTGTCTCCTGCACATACCGAAGCGGGACTTTGATCAGGTTTTAGATTTAATTTCAGGGCGACTCAACGAAAACGGTATAATGTATATTGGTATTTGGGGAGACCAAAACTTTGAGGGTATCTGGGAAAAAGACAGATATGAGCCGAAACGGTTTTTCTCTTTCTGGAAGACAGAGGCACTTCTTGAAGTCCTACAACGATCATTTAAGTTAGAGTACTACCGAAGATTAGAGCCTCATGAAGGCAGGATATTCAATTCTATTGTTGTCCGTAAACACATGGAGGTTTAAAGTGAAACGAATAGTTTCCTATATTCTGAGCGTGGCATTCATTTTGATATTTCCCTTCGTAACCGAAGCGATTGAGGATGATGCAATGGTCCTCTACTACCCGTTTGACGAAGGAAAGGGAAAAGAGATTGAAGACCTGAGCGGCAAGGGGAACCACGGCACGCTCGAAGGCGATGCCAAATGGGAGAAAAACGGAAAGGTCAATTCGGGGGTATTTTTTAACGAACAGATTCAGAAAGGGGTCGTCGCCGCGGAAGCGTCTGACAGTCTGGCGATTACCAAGAACTTGACGATGGAGGTATGGGTATACCCAGAGAGCGTCGGCGATTATCGTAATGTGCGCGGACAGGCGGGACCCCATACGTATTATCTGAGTATCCATCAAGGTAGACCCTCAGTGTGGATGGGATGCCCTGGTGCTGGGGGACGCACCTGGAACAGCACAAAAAACGAGATTCCGAACGATAAGTGGTCGCACGTTGCCGCAGTTTACGAGTTCAATAAGGAACTTCGACTCTATATCAACGGCAAACTTGACAATACCTATAAAGTGCAAGGCGAAATTCCGGTTTCCCAAAACGATCACTGGTTCGGCAATCGCTTGGATGGTCCGTGGCCCTATGGCGGAAAGCTCGATGAATTCGTCATCTATAACCGTGTCTTAACTGAAGATGAGATTCAGCAAGACATGGAGCAGGTATTGAGTGTATCACCGTTGGACAAAGCCACGACGACCTGGGGACTGCTCAAAAAGGTTAAAAGATAAGCGTCCGACTTTAAGCAAAGAAAGGAATATGTTGGACATTAGATTGGCGCGCTCAGATGATGCGGAAGCAATCCATCTAATATTACAGGAAACATGGGGAGACTCACTTCTGTTTGACGTGTTCATGGATCATATTTCGTCGCCTGAGCATCAGGTCTTCGTTGCAGTGGATGGTGGCGAAAGCGCAGGGTTTCTTTCCGCGTTTCTGGTCCCTAGTCCAGTCCCTCGATGGGAAATAGATCTTATCGTTGTCGGTTCTACGCGTCGAGGAAAGGGAATAGGAACTTCTCTCATTGCGGAAGCGTTGGCATACGGTTCTCATCTCGGCGTGCAGTGGGCTAAGGCATCCATCCGCATTGATAATTATGCAAGTCAGCGCGCCTTTTCCAAGACGGGCTTTAGGGTAGACACTCAAGTGCGTAGTCTTCTTCTTTGGGATCCGTTGGCTTGCGAATCTCCTCCTGATGTGCCTGAGATTGTTCGTTTTATACCTGTCGATACATTAACCTATCGCGGGTTGTGGATTGAGGGGTTTATTGAGTCTCACTTATTCCTGAAGGAACAACACAATGTGATCCGCGCGGCTCGAAATTCTATTTTTCATGAGGACCGCTTAAATACAGGATTGTTTATACCAGACAGTTTCAAACACACGCTCGCGCCGGATCTATTAACCTCCGCTACCGATTTTGGTCAATATCACCGGTGGGCGTATACATACAAATAGAAATTGCTATGCCACAATCGTCGCTTCCAGTTGGAAACACCGTCCAACCTATCGCTCATGTTGACTTGCCTCAAAAGACAGACTACGTCGGTAAATTCATTACCCTGTCTTCAGTCGATCCACAAGCCGATGTTGCGGAACTCTATGCGTGTTCTCACGGTTCAGATATAACGGAGCAAATCTGGACCTACATGAGTTACGGTCCCTTTGACAACAGATACAGCATGCAGCACTGGCTTGAGGAAGGTGCAGAATCGACAGACCCACTCTTCTTTACCGTCCATCACCATGAATCGAAGCAACGCGTGGGAATGGTAAGTTTCCTGAATATCACTTCGGATATGCGACGATTGGAACTCGGACACTTATGGTATTCACCGACCTCTCAGCGATCAAACGTAAACACGGAAGCCATATACTTAATGCTCTGCGAGGCTTTCGATAGGCTGAAATACCGACGCGTTGAATGGAAATGCGATTCTTTAAATGCGCGTTCTCGATCGGCAGCACTGCGTCTCGGTTTCAAGTTTGAAGGCATTTTCAGACAGCACCTGATTATAAAAGGACGAAACAGGGATACGGCTTGGTATTCAATGTTGGACAGCGAATGGACTGCTATTAAGAAGAACATGGAGACGTGGTTGTATCAGAACCCCGATCGAAAATTGTCCTTAACAGCACTCAATAAGAATAAAATTCATAGTGAAGTAAGGAGGAGAAATAAATGAAGAGATTTTCGATCATTAGTATTATATGTACATTTTCGCTAATTATAGTCTTCAGTGCGATTTTTTTCGGAGCATTTGTTGCTAATGAAAGCAAAGCACAGATAAAACCAATCAAGCCAATACCGCCAAAATACGCAGATGCCTTAAATTTGACGTTTGCAGAGGTTTGGGATATACTCAAAATCAAGGCAAAAACTGACCTTTGGAACGCCTCTATTATTGCTGATAATAGTAAAAACACGCTCCTTGGTAAAATAAGTTCAAAATACGATAGCGATTCCGTTTTTAATAATTATGGTGATTATGGCAGTAAATATGGAAGTAATTCCATTTGGAATCAGTATGGTGATTATGGCAGTAAATATAGTCAACATAGCGCCTTTAACAGGAACACTTTTTCGCCGCCATACATTGTGAAAAATCAAACAATTATAGGTCGCCTTACACTTAATAATTCAATACCGGGAGCAATAGATCCGTATTTACTTAAGGCCTTATTCCCTGATGAACTATAATTAACGTGAGTTGAAAAATAAAATACACCTATAAATGTAGGTTCGGTTGGGCATACGTGAAATCCAACATCATATCTAAAAGGCAGCTCCTTGCTCCAGAGGAGCAATATGTCTATAGCAGCGAATCGGCCCGACGCTTCCGCTCCAGCGGAGCGGTATGTCATTACACGACACATAGCACTCCTCTGGAGTGCAAGAATTTGGAAATCCACTTTTCTATAGACATAGCACTCCTCTGGAGTGTTGGAGACCATGTATCACCAAATTTGCGCCAGACACAATGTATCGTAACGGGTTCCTCTAAATCTTTAAATCAAACTCACGTTATAATTACTCCTTTTTCGCCGGTCAAAAGGTGATATTTTTAAATTTGCTTTTACCAAGCAGACACGGAAAATTCCAAGGTCAGACATTCATACAGCCGAACAGAGAAAACGAGATTATTTCAGGAGGAAACAACAGTGAGCGACTTAAAACAGTATATCGAAAAGCGTAGAGTCAAAGACCCTGAGTTTGCCGAAAATTACGAGACGGGTTATTTAGAGTTCAAGATCGGTGTCCTCCTTCGGCAAGCCCGGGAGGAAGCTGGCTTAACCCAAGAAGATGTTGCGCAAAAATTGAATACGAAGAAATCTGCTATTTCAAGAATGGAAAACCATGCAGAAGATGTTAGATTGTCAACCTTAGGAAAATACGCAAAAGTACTCGGAAAGAAATTGTATTTATCAGTTGGATAAGTAAGGAGACATATTCATGAGTAAATTCAGACTCGCCTGCCACCTCATCCAATTTGGAGGTGAACAGCGAGATAATCCGGAAAAAGTGTTGCGTGAAGTCGCTGACGCTGGGTGGGACGGCGTAGAAGGTTTAGGAATAGAAACAGCCGATGAACTCGTTGAAATGGCGACGCTCGCACGGAGTCTCGGACTCCATATCGTCAATGCCGGTGGGGCAGGGCTTGACAGGGTTAAGTTTAATATCGCCCTCGGCAATGATGCCGCCGAAGTCCCTTCATTGAGACGCTCAGAATGGGGTGGACCCGACCCAAGCGATACAGATTTCGAGAACGCCGCCCGAACGTTAGACGACGTACTCGCCTTCTGTGACGCACACAATATTAAAGGCTTCCACCACGCCCATCTCGGTACACTGCTTGAGACGGTTGAGGATGCCGAACGCCTCTTGGCAGCCGCACCGAGTCTCTGGCTGCTGTTTGATACGGGACACATGCTCGCCGCTGGCAGTGATCCGATGCAGGTTTTTGAGAACGAAAATTTGCGCAATCGGATTGGGCATGTGCATCTCAAGGACTGCCACGCCGATGATCCCGAAACATGGGATTACAGAACGCAACGTTTCGGGGAGCAGGCGCGCTTTGCTGAACTCGGTGCCGGAAATCTGGGACTCGATGTCAAAGCTGCACTCGAAGGACTCAAATCCGTCGGTTATGACGGATGGGTCTCAGTCGAACTCGACCGTCCCTATCCGCCACGTCCACCCGCCGAAGCCGCGGTGGTTAATCGGGAATACCTACGGAGTCTTGGATATTGAACGGAGGCATGTCACTATGCTGAAGCGAATCAAAATTCAAGGGTATAAATCACTTGTGGATCTTGAGTTAAATCTTAAACCGCTTTCTGTGCTTGTGGGTCCCAACGCCTCAGGAAAGAGCAATTTCCTTGATGCCCTACAACTTCTGTCCCGGATAACGACCTCCCAGACTTTGGAAGAAGCATTTGACCCACCGTACCGAGGACATCCGTTGGAATCGTTCACTTTTGGGGGTGAAGGTATCAAGAACCTCCTGGAAAAGGAAAGTGTCTCATTGCGTATAGAGGTAGACGTCCAACTTTCCACGACTGTTATCGAAGGTGTCAATCGGCGTATCCAAGAAATAAGGGAAACAGCAGCGAAAAATACACAAAGTGTAAGTAAATCTGCATCAGACCGACTGCCGCCCGTGCGCGAGGAGGACTTGCGGTACCGGATTGAGATTGAAATGCTCCCAAAGCAAGGAATTTTGCGAGTAGCGGATGAACATCTCGCAGCATTAACCGACGAAGGACACCCCAAACAGAACAGAAAGCCTTTCTTAGAGCGAATGGAAAATCGATTGCATCTACGGATGGAGGGGCAGGCGCATCCACTCTACTATGAACGCTATCTTGACTATAGCATCCTTTCGAGATCGCACTATCCACCCCACTATCCTCATTTGACTGCGATGCAACGAGAGTTGGCAAACTGGCTTACGTTCTACCTCGAGCCGAGAGAACAGATGCGACTCCCAAATCCAGTCAAGGCAGTTCACGATATTGGACCAAAGGGGGAAGATCTCGCAGCCTTTCTTAATACCTTGAAAGCCCGTAATAAGCAACAATTTGAATCCGTAGAGAAATCGCTTCATACCATGATTCCATCTATAACCGGGATTGATGTCAATGTTAACGAATTAGGTGAAGTTGAATTGGACCTTCGTGAAGGTGAAACGCGCGTTTCTGCCCGCGTCTTATCGGAGGGCACCCTCCGAATTTTAGGAATCTTAGCACTTGTTAGTGCCGAAGAACCTCCGGCGTTGATAGGATTTGAGGAACCCGAGAATGGCATTCATCCCCGTAGGATTCGGCGCATTGCTCGGTTTTTGGAAACTCGCATGCTTCCTGAAGATATCCAATTCATTGTGACGACGCATTCATCACTCTTGCCCGATCTCGTTCCCCCCGAATCGTTATATGTTTGTCGTAAGGTCAACGGAAACACAGAGATTGAGCCTTTCACCATGATGCATGTAGGTCCCCTATGGAAAAAATCAGATATTGAGGTCGCATTGGACGACGAAGATGCTTTATCCCCTTCGGAACGTATCTTACGGGGAGACTTTGATGCGTGATATCAATCCATCATTCCCGCTGCATGCCTCCCTGCAGCTGGATCACCAGCAGCATAATAGGTTCCGCTATCTTTGTCAATATGGATCATGGAAGGCGCAGCAATAGCACCGCCGTGCGCTCTAATTTGATGCCCGCGACCGGCAAGCTCCTCTCGAACGCTCTCACTCACACTATCGTTGATGGTTAACGAACCCACTTGTCCGAACGTCTCTATACGGTTCGGATTCGGATCAAACGAATCTTCGTGATGTGCGGTGGCAAAGCGTGGGGCTGTGACAGCCGCTTCGGGTTGCATACCGAACTCAACGAAATCGAGCAGTAAATTCATCGTCGCTTGATCTTGCAAATCACCACCGGCAACGCTGATCGATAAAATTGGGGCACCCTCCTTGAGAACGAGTGTCGGGGTCAGCGTGATTCTCGGACGTTTTCCGGGTTGGATACAGTTCGGATGCCCGAGGGTTGTGTTAAGACTTCGTAAGCGATTGCCGTAACTGACACCTGTAGGACCGACCATACCCCCTGCGTGATAGACGTTAGCACTCGGGGTCGCAGCGACGACATTCCCCCACCGGTCGGCGACCGCACAGGTCGTCGTCCCACCGACTCCGGGTCGAAATACACCACCAGGCTTTAGCGGCTGCATGTTATCCACGTCGCCGGGGCGCGCCTCGAGTGAGGCTTTCTGCATATCGATGAGGGGTCGGCGAATCTCAGTATAGGCATCCGAAAGCAGCTCGGATAAGGGAACATCTACAAATTCCGGATCGCCATAGTACGCGTCGCGGTCAGCCATCGCCAATTTAAGTGATTCCGTAACCACATGCACGTAGTCTGTCGAGCAATTGCCCATCGCTTTGAGATCGAAGCCCTCCAGCAGACGCAACGCCTGACAGAGATAGGGACCTTGCGTCCACGGACCGCACTTGTATACCCTATACCCTCGGTAATCGACTGCCACAGGATCCTCAACAAGCGTAACATGGGCAGCGAGGTCCGCCTTACGGAGAAATCCACCCTTGTCAATGTAAAAACCTTCTAATGCATCGGCAATATCGGTATCAGCCCCGTTCCGCCCGTAAAACCGATCGCTTGCGGCTTGGATTTTTTCCTCACGGCTCCCAGATGTCTTCTGTTCCGATTCAACCATCCGACGCAGGGTAACCGCCAAATCAGAATGCCAATCTGCCTCGCCAGCATCCAGCAGTGCCAATGTAGGTGCGATAATTTCCTCAAACGTCAGGGTTCCATACAGTTTGAGTGTCGTCGTGCAGAGGTCCACAACCGACGGAACGGGTGCCATTTTGATATCGCCATTCGGGATTCCGTTTTCCATGTACCAGTCGATAGCAGTTTGGGAAAGCGGTGCACGCCCTTGTCCGGAGAGGGATTTTACTTCCTGTGTGTCCGAATCAAAGATAAGGAGCGGCACTTCACCCCCAATAGAACAGGCACCGTGGTCTGTGACATTGAGTGCAAAAATCGTTCCTGCCGCTGCGTCTGCCGCATTTCCGCCCGCCTCCAGAATCTCGATCCCCGCTGCGACAGCCTTGGCACCACCCGCAGCAACGACCCCCGTTTTGCTAACAGCATTCCAACCAATTTCTCGAGTGTTCGGCATTGGTTTCTCCTTTGCTTAAGTGTCAGAGATAGTTCTGATTTCCTTCTTTGCCTGAGAGCATAGCATAAACTTTTATCTTATGCAATGTCTAAACCAAAAATGGGTTGAATAATCAGACGGAGTCGGTTAAAATATTGTTCAAACAGTGAGTCAAGTACATGATAATCCTCACAAAATCAGCCCATTTGAAAATGCCAACAATCAACCCAAAAAAGGATTTGAATGCCTGAGATTTGTCGATTTTTCGGTATCATAATACGAATGTATGCAGAGCCTCGAACACCTCATCATCGTCCCCATTTTCACGCTTATTACCAAGGAGAGGTTGGTGTATATGCGATTGACAGAATTGAATTGATCGCAGGTCAACTTCCCAGGCGACAGCACCGTCTGGTCGAGGCTTGGGCAGAGTTACATCAGACAGAATTGTTGTCAGATTGGGAACGATTACAATCAGGTCGAACACCATTCAGCATTGACCCACTTCAATAAAGGAGGGCGGTATGAGTCATCCAATATATCGCGTGGTTTTTTTCGAAATACAGGCACCCTACACACTTCGCGTCTGTTTTGATGACGATACAGAGCAAGTTATAGACTTCCAACCCACATTAGAAGGTGAATTATTCGGTCCACTTCGCGATAGTTCTTTATTCAACCAAGTGCGGATTGATCCGGAAGTTCATACGTTGGTATGGCCGAATGGGGCTGATTTTGATCCAGCGACCTTACATGATTGGCCTGGGCATTTGCCTGAACTTAAGAGGATGGCCAAGTGTTGGTCTAAGGCAATCGAAGCATCATGATCGAAATACAATCTCACACCCATGCAAGCGAACTGATCTCACTTTCAGGCACTTACTTGGAACGGCATGAGAGTGAAAATAATTTGCCGATTGGTCTGGCTTATAGGCTCGCTGAAGATCCATACTACTACGGGTCCGAGGTGCCGCTGCTGCTGAGTATTTTGGAGCGTGGGAAAGTCGTCGGGGTCGCAGTAATGACACCCCCTAAAAGAATCATTTTGAGCAAAATTGACGCGAAAATCCAACCCGTTGTCGTGCATCTTGTGCGTCACCTACGTGAAACTGATACGCAAATACCGGGGGTCGTTGGACCAATGGTAGAAGCCCAAACCTTTTCAGAGCATTGGATTGAGGGTATAGTTGGTATATCCGCCAAAATAGACAAGCGAATGCGTGTATTTGAAGCAAGAGAGGCAGCGGATCTGCCACTTTCAGCGGGGAAGTTACGTTTGGCTCGTCCGGATGACCACCTACTTATGGCGCGATGGATTGTCGGTCTCTCGGAAGCAATAGGTGAACCTGTCGATCTTGAGAGTGCCAGCAGCCGCGCTGAGAAACTCATCAAGGATCAGCAACTATACGTATGGGATCGCAACGGTCCCGTATCTATTGCCGGTGTGTCCCGTCCCATGAGAAATGGAATGACAATCGGTCTCGTGTACACACCACCAGAGCATCGCAAGAAGGGATATGCGACTTCATGTGTTTTGTTGTTGACGAAGAAACTGTTCTCGGATGGGTATTCATTTTGCAGCCTATACACCGATCTATCAAATCCAACTTCTAACAGCATTTACACTAAAATCGGTTATGTGCCTGTCGGGGATGCGTTGGCATTTGATTTCATATCTTCAGATCGACACAATGTCGTCTAACATCCTGCCTTCAGTTGTAGTCCAAGATAACTTTCGCCAAACCATGGCACCGGCACCATTTTAGCACTCACAGGAGAAAATATGGCTGAATACAAAATTGCGGTCATTCGAGGAGACGGTATTGGAATTGAAGTGATGGAAGAGGGACTCAAGGTCCTCAACGCTATCGCCAATAGATACGGCATCCAATGGGACTTCGTGGAGTTTCCTTGGGGCTCAGACTACTATTTCAAGCACGGACACATGATGCCAGCAGATGCGATTGATACTCTGGCGGCGTTCGACCAGATTTATCTTGGCGCAGTCGGACACCCTGACATCCAAGACCACGTTACGCTCAATGGGCTTTTGCTGCCGATCCGACGTAGATTCGATCAATACGTCTGTGAGCGACCCAGTGTTCTCTATCCCGGTATTAACACACCGCTCAAGAACAAAGGGGCTTGGGAGATTGACTTAGTGGTAATCAGAGAGAATACAGAAGGGGAGTATGCCAACGTCGGTGGATTCCAGTACCAAGGGTTCCCGGAAGAGGTCGGCGTGCAGGTTGGCGTATTTACGCGCCACGGCTGTGAGCGTATTATCACTTATGCCTTCGAACAAGCTCGGGCACGAGACAAAAAACGCAAAGTCACTTCAGTCACCAAGTCGAACGCGCAAGGCTACGGCATGATTGTCTGGGATACAGCCTTCGAACGAGTCGCTGCAAAGTATCCCGACATAGAGGCGGAATCGTTGCTTGTAGACGCAGCATGTATGGATTTCGTGCGGAGACCCGAGGACTTTGATGTGGTCGTCGCCAGCAACCTGTTTGGAGATATCCTCACGGACATCGGTGCGATTATCACCGGAAGCATGGGACTGGCACCGAGCGGCAATATCGATCCGCAACGTCGATTCCCGTCGATGTTTGAACCTGTTCACGGGAGTGCACCGGACATCATGGGGATGGGTATCTCCAATCCGCTGGCGGCGATCATCTCTGGTTCGATGATGTTGCGGTTCATGGGTGAGGTGGAAGCGGCGGAAACGATAGATGCGGCTGTGCTAAAGGTCGTTGAGGATGGCAAAACCCTCCCACCTGACCTTGGGGGTCAAGCCACAACCTCACAGGTTGGAAATGCTGTAGTGAATGCGCTCGGCTAATGTGTTTTGTCATGTTCCAATATGAAATGGGAATTTGGTGATATTGGATCGACTTATAAAACTGCGTGTGCGCGACATTCCTTTGTTTGAAAGGCTGTCAGTTAGATTAATACCTATCTCATGAATACCACTCGTGAACTTGGAAAAATTATCCTCATCAACGGCGCGTCTAGTGCTGGAAAATCAACACTTGCTCGTCAATTACAGCAAAAACTGCCAATCCCATTCTGGCACCTTTCGTTCGATCACCTCCGTGATTCCAATGCCCTACCGATGGCACGTATTCTCAGCGGTGAAATCGATTGGCCAACGATGAGACCTGCCGTCTTTGATGGATTTCATCGGTGTCTGCCAGTTTTGGCTGAGGTAGGTAACAATCTTATCGTCGATCATATTATTGAAAATGAGATATGGATGTCGGATCTGGTGCAATTACTCGCCGGTTTGGATGTATTCTTTGTTGGCATACACTGCCCACTTCCTGAACTTGAGCGTAGGGAGTGTGAAAGGGGAGATCGGCGAATCGGGGAAGCTCGAACGGACTATCAAGTCATACACAGTTTTACCGAGTATGATCTGGAAATTGACTCAATGCAGCCGTGCCAAACCAATGTAGATATAATAATGAATGCTTGGAAAGTTCGCCAGCCTCCTAGTGCCTTTGACCGGATGGCTGCGCGAGAATGAAAGCACAATTAACCTAATACTTGGAGAATAGATATGACACTCGGTTCGATTCATGACGCCGCAGCAAACGGGGACCTCAATGCCGTAAAGAAAATCCTTGAACAGGACCCTCGTCTGGTCAACCAAGACGACAGATACGAATGGCGTCCTATATTTCATGCCGGATTAAGACGGCACTACGATGTTGTTAAATATCTCATAGACTGTGGTGCCGATCTGGCAGCGCATGATGGCTATGCGATTCACTATGCAGGAGAAGTACCAGACAATAAGGAAGTCGTATCATTACTCATTGCGTACGGTGGCTTGGATGCACATGCCAAACCCTCAAGCGAAGCCGCGCGTCAGTTTATATACGCCGTTTTCTTAGCCAATGTGCCGCGAGTTAACGCAATGCTCCGGGACACCCCAAAGTTAGTGCAGGAGCGTTACGCCCGTGGCGATACAGCCTTGCACCATGCGACTCGAAACGGGGATCTGGAAATTGTAGCACAATTGGTCGGCAGTGGTGCAGATGTCAATGTAACGTCAGATCACGGGCATTTTCCCCTCTACTGCGCAGCCGGTCATGGACATGTAGAAACGACGCAATATCTGGTAGAACACGGTGCAGATTTACAAGCCAGACTCGGGGACGGCAAAACGGTCATTGAGTGGCTAAAACAGTTTGCGAATCATGACCGTCGCTTGAAATCCTGTCTTGATGTATTAGAGAGAGAACAGTAATAATATGCAAAAATAAGAACCTAACGGAGGAGTAATTTGAAAGCCGTTTTCTTCGATCTATTCGAAACCCTTATCACTGAGAAAACGAGAAAAGATTTCCAAGCAAGGGCTTCGTTTCACGAGCGACTGGGCACGACTGAAGATAAATCTTTGCTTTGGTGGGGGGAAAATGAGGATGCCGCGATGATCGGAAAATTTTCTGATTGTCTGGCGAGATTCACCGATATGTGTATAGCAGTCGAGTCGCCACTGACGAAAAATGAGATTATCATGGCTGCCCAAGAGCATGAGGTATGGAAATCAAAAGTCTTGCGTCAAGTCGAGCCTCAGATATTTGAAATGTTGCGCGCAGTCCGGGCGCGTGGGCTGAAAGTTGGAATTATCAGCAATGCCTTACCAGAAGAGGTTCTCGCTTGGCGATTTTGTCCACTCCAAGATCACGTGGATCCGGTCGTGTTTTCCTGCAGTGTCGGCGTAATGAAACCCGATAGGGAGATATTCGAACTGGCTTGTTCGCGCATGCGTGTCCAACCTTCTGAAGCATATTTTGTTGGCGATGGCGGTTACGATGAACTGCAGGGCGCGGTATCTGTCGGCATGAAGGCGATTCAGGCAGCGTGGTATCAAGATCGAGACGTGCCATGGTCCTGCACGCCTCCTTTAGTCCGGGCAAACTCGATAAAAGACCTTCCTCTGCTACTGTGTTAGGTGAGGTTACACAAAGGAAACCGAAGCATTATGATCGAAATACGATCTCACACCCATGCCAGCGAACTGATTTCACTTTCGAGGGCTTACCTGGAACAGAATGAGAGCGAAAACAACAGACCCCTCGGTTACGCGTATAGGCTCGCTGAAGGTTCAGACAATTACGACTCTGAGTCGCCCGTTTTGTTAAGTATTTTGGAGCACGGGGAAGTCATCGGGGTCGCAATAATGTTCCGACCTTATGGCGGTATTACTTTGAGCAGGATTAGCACAAGCATCGACGCTGCTGTCCTTCAACTGGTGCGCCACCTCCGTGAAATTGATGTCCAGATATCGGGGATTATTGGACCTACGGCGGAAGCTCAAGCCTTTTCTGATTTTTGGGTTGAAGGTATGCCTGATGTATCCGCCAGAATAAGCATGCGGATGCGTGTATTTGAAGCAAGACGTGTCGAAAATCTGCCACTTTCACCGGGGAAGTTACGTCTCGCACGTCGGGAGGACCACCCGCTCATGGCGGGATGGATTTCAGACTACTCGGAGGCAGTAGGGAAACCTCTCAGCTTTGACAATGCTAAAAGTTGGGCTGAGAAGTGCATCCAGAATCGGCAATTACATATTTGGGATATCAATGGACCTGTTTCTATCGCCAATGTGGCCCGCCCGACAAGAAATGGTATAGCAATCCACTCGGTCTACACGCCTCCAGAACATCGCAATAAGGGATATGCGACTTCCTGCGTTTGGGCGTTGACACAGAAGATGCTGACGGCTCGCTATTCATTTTGCAGTCTATACACCGATTTATCAAACCCAACTTCTAACAGCATCTACGCCAAAATCGGTTACGTCCCAGTCGGGGACGCGCTGGCAGTCGATTTTCAATCCAATAGGGTTAAGAGTAAAATATGATAAAGGTCTTCTCAATTTCCAATTAGAAGCGAGGGTGACTTGGGGAAAACCGCTGGCATAGGACAAAGCACTGTGACTCCTAACACCATGTTTTTATAATTTTATGCACCCTTTTTGCCTCTAAATTGTGTCACTAATGATCGTAAAGTTATCTATCATTGATTCAGATAGTGAAAAGTGCACAATAATAGTAGGAGGCCCCTTTCATGGTTACCAGCTTTAAGTTTCTGCTCATCGTAGCTCTGTTTCTCAACTTCGGTGTGCCCGTTTTTTCTTTCCAACCTTCTGGTGGCGTTTTGTCGCTGGATGGGATTGATGACTATGCAGTATATCCGTTTGCGGAACGCGGATTTCTTTTCCCAAAAAACACCGATAAATTTACTGTCGAGATGTGGTTCTATCCGAAAGATGGACCGAAGAACGGAGAGAGGGATCTCATTTTCAGCCAGCAAGTTTATTTCGAATTGACTTCATTCCTCACTGGGTGGTGTAAAGACCTTGTCGATGAACTGTGTTGCTTCGGTGGTGCTTATCTGGATGGACCAGGCACCAGGGGAAACTTGACTTTTAAGGCGCCAGTGGAGATAAACCGATGGAACTATGTGGCAATCATCTACGAGAAAAGCACATTTGCTTATGTATATAACAATCGGATTCGAAATAGTGGTAGACTTGCCGTGATGGATCGGATATCTGCGGAAGTTCTCGAAAGACCTAAAGATTTCTTCGTAGGTGGATATGCGCAAGAGCATATTCTGTTCCCTGGAGCCGCGCCAACTACCGGCTTTCATGGCGACATTGATGCTATAAGATTTTCAAAAATCGCCAGGTATGACTTACCTGAGGTAGCGTGGGTCGAGGAACCGTTCGAGCCACCCCATCGTTTTTCTCTGGATCAGCACACTATAGCACTCTGGAATTTTGACGAACGAAAAGGGGCAACTCGCTTCCAAGATGAATCGCAAGATGGAAAGATGTTAATCGGAATGAATGGGGCTTCTATCGGCAGCGCGCTTGCGGTTGACCCGGCGAATACCTCCCTAACGACGACATGGGGACAAATCAAGGCGAGATCGCGTTGAACCTGATACACCAAGTCTAAGAGAACCTTAATAGTTGAATAGGATTCGGAGAATTGACCGAATTTACGAAACAAAACCAAGGCATGCATTCTGAATCCGAAGGAGATTTCGATGATTATTAACTTTAAGTTCCTACTCATCGTAGTTCTGTTTCTCAATTTCGTTGTACCAGTGTTTCCATTTGCGCCTTCTGGTCGCGTTTTGTCCTTGGATGGTGTTGATGACTATGCAATACTCCCGTTTGAGAAACACGGGTATTTGTTTCGAAAAAACACCCGTGAGTTCACTGTTGAAATGTGGTTTTATCCGAAATCTGGACCAACAAATCACGGTGAGAGAAATATCATTTTTACTCAGCAAGTTTACTTCGGATTGAGCGCAAACCTTGAGGAATGTAAAAGCGATGCGAGTCAACTGTGTTGCTACGGTGGCGCATATCTCGATGGAGAAGACGCCCACGGCGTCTCGTTTTTTTATGCACCACTGGAGAGAAATCGATGGAACTATGTCGCAATCATTTACAAGAACAGCACATTTGCCTATGCATATAACAATCGGATGCGTCGGAAAAGTAAATTTGACGTGATGGATCGAGTGACTGCGGAGGTTCGCGGAGGACCTACAGATTTCTTCGTCGGTGGGTATGATCAGGAGATGGTCCGAATGATTCGCTTTCATGGCGAAATTGACGCTATAAGATTTTCGAGGATCGCTCGATATGACCTACCTGAGGTAGCATGGGTCGAGGAACCGTTCGAGCCACCCGATCGTTTTGTACGTGATCAGCACACTGTCGCACTTTGGAACTTTGACGAACGAGAAGGGACAACTCGTTTTCAAGATGCAGCAAAGAATAAAAGGACGTTAATTGGGATGAATGGGGCTTCAATTAGCAGCAGTACGCTTGCTGTTGATCCGACGAGTACTTCTCTAACGACGACATGGGGATACATCAAGGCGAGATCGCGTTGAACCCGACACACGAAATCCTAAAAGGGAAACCAAACATTTCACCGAATCATTGGTCCTTGGTTTCTTCGGGAATACGGAAGCGTAGCTCGCTATCGGTCGATTCGATGGTAAAGCCACTCCAACCCCACCGTTTGTGTTTGCCTTTCCCGCGGGTATATATCACCTGCGTCAAAAGTTCATCGGTGATCGTGATGTCGTAACGCCTTTCAACCGTCTCATTTCCGACAGGAATCTGCAACCGCTGAATCGGTTTCTCACCATTCGCAATCAGATTTATCTCCAACGGTTCAGGTTCCTCTCCTTCATCTGCGCTGAAATAGCATGTCACTTCGTATGTTCCATTCGGAAGTGCGACTCGGAAGACCCCATCTTCTTTCCCCAAAATGCTATCCCCGTAAGGTTGTGATACCTCAGATTCCCTTTGTGAGTCTTCACGCGCTGACACTGTTAACCAGCCGTATTTTCCATCGGTGTAAGCCGTATCCACAGACACAGGGATATGTCCCGATGCTGTCTGACCCTCCTCAGGCTGCATATCAAAGGCAAGTACAGTTCCTCCACCCCACATTTGCGGATCCGGTGCTGCGCGCTTGCGACGATAGACCCGATGGTAGTCGTTAGAATGGATAAGGTCATATTCTTCTTCCAAACCGGCGACATCACCATACTCCGTCCGCCAAATGATGGCGAAATCAGCAGGCAATTCTTTCTGCTTATAGCGTAGTGGGAAATGGTCCGTATTTGCCTCGTAGTTGTCAAGATAGGCGATCCCCATCTTCACTGCCAGTAGACACTCGGTGTGCCCAAAGGGTTCAACGTATTTGGACTCAAAACCGAGTGAATCAGACAGACCGTTCCATTCTCCAGGCTCGCTCGTAAGAATCGTATTTTTTTCATACAAACCCATCGATGAGTGGACGTTGGCGATGTCCCGATTCAATAAGGCATACGTGTGGACATTGTAACCGAGATGCCATAGGGACAGGGCAATGATAACTCCCGCTACGCCATAGTTTACGTACCGATGGAGGTAGTAGGCAGACTCCGCTCTGCCGTTCACCCGGTTGACAGCAAAAAATGGCAGCAACACGAGGAATATGTACAGATGAAATCGATCGTTTATCCACCCTCCGCTATAGCCAGACCAAGGGGCTATGTAATACATCGCAGTGATGAGGACTGACATAATCAGAAACCCATCCATTTGCGTCACAACGCGCATCCAGAGCCGTTCGCCCGTCTCTTTCCATTCCTCCGATTTATAGAATTGGGAACACTGCCGGATTCTATTGATAACTGTGAGTACAAAAACGATAGCAAGAAAAACCAACAACACGCGTCCGATCAGGATATGATCATCTCGAAAAGCGACCAAGGATTTCATGGAGAAGAAGTAGTCATTTAGCCACTCAAAGCCTTTATGGTTGCTATCTGTCCCGTGAGCATTGGAAAGGTAAAAGTAGTAGGAAAATAGGATAAAATACGCAGGTATAAGACTCCCTACGAAGGTCAGCACCGGTTTGAGCGTCACCACACCCGCCCTAAGTCGGTGCATGAGGGGTTGTGATGTTTCCTTATGTCCCCATACCCCTTGTAGGACCTCGTAACCCGATGAGAAAAGGGCAAAGAACGTCAGGGACATGACAAGCAACGCATAGGAATGGTAGTGGGTGAGATAGGTCGCCAACAGCAATATGTAGATGATCACAATGTTTGTCAATCGGAGTTTATCCTTGACTCTCCACCAATAGCCCATCGTGAAGAAAAATAGGGACATACTGAGGACAAAGTTATAGAACCCCATGTGAAGCAGATAGTTGTAGGCGAAAAGAAACCCAAGCAGTCCAAAGACTACGTTCCTCTTTGCGATACCGTTGAGGAAATAGAAGAGGGAGAGCGGTAGGAGCCCGATACAGAGCGTCAGCACTATCTTTTCGCAAACGAGTGGCGGAAAGACGTACAACAGGACGACAAGGAGCGCGTGGGAGGTCCAGTTCGGGAAGATCGTGGCGTTCAGTTCGTAGACTTCGCGCAGACGATAGTTTTCGTGCTTATGGTACTCCTTCACCACGTATGAGTTGTAGATATGACTGAGCCCATCCTGCGTTGGGAAATACTTGAAACCCCAGACGGGTAGAAGATGTAGCACCAGCATCACAAAAACTGTAATATATCCAACAGATAACAGACGTGTTTTCATTACCTCTATAACCTCACCAATACATTTACCTGGACCTCATCAAATAGATTTTCGCCTTGGTTCTACCGCCTTTTTATTTTACCCCACTCGATGGGTAGCAGCTTAGGTAAATCTCGCGGTTAAGATCACGGGCAGACACAAATGCGATTTTGGCAGTTCCCGGTGCCTGTGCCGAGATAGGGCAAACCGCTCCGTATAATAAGACAACACTTAACACGAAGCAGAACAATAGAGATGAACCTTTCACCGAATTACCTCCAAGAGATCATGAAAAAACAAATTTCCTTTTCCGTCTGAACTCCATTCTAATAGATTTTCGCTTTTGTTTCAAGGGAATAGTCGGTTTTGGAATCCCAATGCTTTAGCTTTGGGAGGAAAATCCGCCCTCTTGGAAAGGACCAAAACGTTCATTTTTCCCTTGACATTTGGTCCGAAAGTGTGTTAGAATTAGAGTATCAGGTTGGCAAGTATTATCAGCGTTACCGCTTGGTAACGTACTTGCCTCCCACTGATAAGGGGATAAACACCTGATACCTGATATACCATGAAATTAACTTTTAAGTATCCTGTGTATCCTACCAGAACACAGGAACAAACAGTGTTAGCGTGGCTTGACCACCTGTGTGACCTTCAGAACTCTGCTCGCCACGATCGCAAGGTAGCGTTAGAAGTTGAAGATCGTTTCGTCACGCTCTCCGAACAGCAAGACAAGTTAACAGCCGCTCGTGAGAAATATGACGACTTCCGAGAAGTGCCACAAGATTTCCAAAATCACGCCCTGCGAAGAAACGATAAAGCCTTTACTGCCTTCCGCAAACGTTGTAAAGAAAACGCTGCGAAAAAAGGGTATCCTCGCTACAAAAAGCGTGTCCGTTCTCTGACGTGGAGCCTTCGCAAATATACGAAAGTGGTTCGTCGAAAGACCAAAGACGCTGAAAAACAGACGCTACGCGTTCGCGAGAATCCAATCATAGAAACGCCCTTTCGCCATAACCGCTTGAAAGTGCCAAAGTTGGGTGAAGTCAAGATACGCATGCACCGCCCGCTTGAAGGGGATCCCAAAGAAGTTACGCTCGTGAAAAAAGCAAGTGGCTGGTATGCTCATATTACCTGTGAACTCCCCGATACTCCGAAAGTTGAACCGACAGCTGCGATCGCTGTTGACGTTGGCACAACGCACTATCTGACGACTTCCGAAGGCGAAAAGGAAGATAACCCGCGCTGGTATCGCCAAGCAGAAGGACTGCTCCACAAACATAATCAGACGATGGCCCGCCGTAAAAAAGGGAGCAACCGCTGGTATAAAGCCGTGCATGCCGTTGCCTTGCACCATGAGCGAACTGCTAACAAACGCAAAGACTTTATCGGTAAACTCGTCTACAAACTTTTTCATCATTGCGGAAAGCACGTCCTCGTTGCGGAGGACTTGCAAACCTCTAACATGGTTCAGAATAAGCACCTCAGCAAGAGCATTTCGGATGCGTCTTGGGGTATCTTCTTTCAGTGGTGTGGGAACATAGCCGAAAGAGACGGTTTCCACGTCCACCAAGTGAATCCCAAAAACACTTCGCAAACCTGCTCTGCTTGTGGTAAGAAGTCGCCAAAGAAACTCTCTTTAGCGATACGGACCTTTGATTGTAGTTTTTGTGGCACTTCGTTAGACCGAGACCACAACGCTGCGATAAACATACTTTTGCGGGCGGCTTGCGCCCATCGTGGAGAGCGTTGGGTTACCAACCTCTGTGAAACGAGAAACTTACCGGTAGACCGGTAGGCTTGTTAACACTCTTAACAAGCCAAAGTCTTTAGACTTGGGTACATTGACTACCTCAAATCTTACAGATTCCCAAACTTGCTATCTATTCCCAATTGTGATAAACTACTCTCAAGCTTAATGCGTCTGATATTGAAAAATATGAGGATGAACATGTCCCAGAATTGACGGAAATATAGCCTATGGGGGGCAGGGATGGAAATCCCAAGTATTGTTATTATCGGTGATGATTCACAGGCAGGTACCTATATCTTGCGAATCCGCCTTAAAGAGAAGACCGCATTAAAATTTGGGAGATTCAAGAAAGGGAAACTTATTTCATTACCCGCTGGTGATTACCTTTACATCGGCTCTGCACTCTCGGAGAAGGGAGCCATTTCGTTAGCACGGCGGCTGATCCGGCACGCAACACGGCGTAACCCTCAGCCACCACATCCTATCCGAGAAAAAATGATAGACCGATTCAGTGAATGCGGTTTGGGACCTCGCGACCTATTACCAAAACGTGGTAAAACCCTACACTGGAACGTTGATTTCCTCTTGGATCTGCCATCGGCGGAGCTCGTCGCTATCCTTGCTATCCGTTCCGCTGAACGCTTGGAGAAGAGTCTTGCCAAGCGACTTGAACAGGATCCACGCACGGAGATTATCGAACCCGGGTTAGGTGCAAACGATGCTCCAGGTAACACACACCTGTTACGCATCCGATCAGATAGCATGGGGTGGGCATCTCTCACAGACAAAGTAAGAGGGATTCTGAAAGAAACACCTTAGACCAGCAGAATTCACAAACATTAGCCCGTAATGTAATGAAGGGGTTTTTGCTTGGGGTCTTTGCTTGGGGTTTTTGCTTGGGGTCTTTGCTTGGGGTTTTTGCTTGGGTGTTTCTGCGGATTTCTGCGGATTTCTGCGGATTTCTGCGGATTTCTTCAACTCGAACACAGAACGCACTAAGGTTTCAAACCACGTCCTTTGTCCGTAAGGTATAATTAAAAATTTGAGGTAGATATGCACGATCCACGACTTGATAAACTCGCAAATGTTCTCACAACCCATTCCACGAAAATTCAACCCGGCGAATGTGTGCTCATTGAAGGCATTGATATCCCACAAGAGATGGTCATTGCCCTCATCCGAGCAGTCCGGAAAGCGAGCGGGATTCCCTTGGTGGAACTCAAACAGAACCGTATCCACCGTGAAATTATTCTCAACGGAGACGATACTGGGATAAAATTGATGGGTGACTACGAAATATATCGCATAAAGAAGGTCCAAGCGTATATCGGTATTCGGGGAAGTCACAATATCACAGAGCTATCCGATGTCCCAGGGGAGGCACTGCAACGCTACCAAAAGTATTGGCAGCGGCCCCTCAACGATATTCGCGTGCCACATACAAAATGGGTTGTCCTACGATGGCCCCTCCCGGCAATGGCACAACAGGCACAGATGAGCACAGAGGCGTTCGAGGATTACTATTTCGACGTTTGCACGCTTGACTACAGCCGAATGGAACAGGCGATGGGACCACTCAAGTCTCTGATGGAGGAAACGGATGAAGTTCACATCGTCGGTGAAGATACCGATCTCCGGTTCAGTATCAAGGATATCCCTGTGATCCCATGTGCTGGCGAGAAGAATATTCCCGATGGTGAATGTTTCACCGCACCCGTGCGAGACTCCGTCAATGGTACTATCCACTTCAACACACCCACAATCTATCAAGGCACAACCTTTACTGATATCCGACTCCACTTTGAAAACGGCAAAATCGTTGAGGCGACAGCGAATAACAGTGAAAGGTTGAACGATATTCTTGATACAGACGAAGGGGCGCGTTATATCGGTGAGTTTTCCATCGCCTTTAACCCGTACATCACAAATCCGATGCTCGATATTCTGTTCGATGAGAAAATCGCGGGCTCATTTCATTTCACGCCCGGTCAGGCTTACGAGGAGGCGAATAACAGTGTCCGCTCCGCCGTGCATTGGGATATGGTCATGATACAAACACCGGAGCACGGTGGTGGAGAGATGTACTTCGACGGAAACCTTATTCGGAAGGACGGACGATTTGTCCATCCTGAATTGGAGGCACTGAATCCGGAGAACCTTAAATGAGCAGAAAACAACACCCGGTATACGGCGATCCGCAGCGATTTGAAGTTGTCGCTGATTTCATTGCTGAACGATACGGCAGTACAATCCACTCTATTGCCGACGTTGCTGGCGGGAAAGGCATATTAACTCGCCTTCTCACAAAAAAGAAAAACTTCGCCTGCGAACTCATTGACCCGCGCCGCACTGTGCTCAAAGGCATTGACCATCGTCCTGATCAGTTTGACCCTGAGATGGCAGATTACTATGACCTGTTGGTTGGACTCCACCCCGATGGGGCGTTGCGTCAATTGGGAGAGGCAGCCCTCGTCCGACCCGCCGTGATAATTCCGTGCTGCAACTTCTGGGATGAACAGCGGCGCGGGCAATATGAATTGTTGACGGCAATCGAAGATTTCTATCGGCAACATTCAATCCAGTTTGAGCGAATTGAACTCGACTTCAAGGGACCGAAGAACATCGCTATTGTCTCTGAACCTTTTTAACTATGGGGTCATGGATTAGATTCTTCCCTGTACGGGCGAGGTTACCTCGCCTCTACGGTTACGAGTAGGTCCTCGGTTTTAAGAAACCGTAGCCCGTAATGTAATGGAGGGCGGCTCTACGGAAAGGCACATCAATATCCAAACCCGTCTGACCGAACCGCAAGGAAAATTTAAAATATGGCACGACAACCCAATATTCTTTTTCTTCTCACCGACCAGCAACGTTTCGATTCACTCGGTTGCAACGGAGCACCCATTTGCCGAACGCCTGCTATCGATGAAATTGCCGCAACAGGTATGCGGTTCACCAATGCCTATACTCCTATCGCGCTCTGTTCACCGGCGCGCGGGTCTCTACTCACCGGACTTTACCCCCACAATCACGGACAGTTGTCAAACATGGGCAATTTCAACGCTGTGTTTGCAAACCAGATCCTCGACAAACCGGCGTATCCTAAACTTCTTGACGAGGCAGGCTATCGGGTCAGCTGCATCGGTAAGTGGCATCTTGCGAAGGAAGGCGACACGGAGTTTTGGGGTTACGATAAGTGGCATCCGTATCGCGAGTGGCACCAGTGGCTCCGCGAGGACGGGATTGACTTCCGAATTGATAGGGATGCCGTCCAACCGTATGAGTGGGGCGGTGAGGCACCTTTCTACGGAAGACACCCACTCCCCGCTGAACGGACAATGGAAGCGTGGACCGCAGACAAAACGATTGAACTCATCAACGGCTACTCCGATGCCGAACACCCTTTTATGATCGCTGCGAATTTCTTTGGACCGCACTTTCCTTACGCAGTGCCAGCACCTTACGACACGATGTATGATCCCGACACTGCCGAACGGTGGGGCAACTTTGACGAGCAATTCATCAACAAACCCCTCATCCAGCAGAAGGAGATGCTCCGGTGGAACGCCAGTCACTTGACATGGCCCGATTGGCAGAAGGTCATTGCGGCTTACTGGGGATTCTGCACCTTCATTGACGATCAGGTGCGGCGAATTCTCGACTGCCTTGAGGCGAACGGTTTGACGGAAAACACCGTCATTATCTTCTCAACCGACCACGGCGATATGCTCGGCAGCCATCGGCTTTTCAATAAGGGGTTCCACATGTACGAAGAGACGCACCACATTCCGCTCGTCATCCGGTGTCCCGGCGCAACATCACCCGGAACGACGTGTGATGAATTCGTGAATCTTGTGGATCTCATGCCGACGTTTTTGGAACTCGGGGGTGCAAAGATGCCCGAACGTCTTAATATCGGCTCGCAAGCTTCACCGGGGCTTGACGGTAGATCGATTGTGCCTCTGTTGCGAGGAGAAAATGTGGAGGATTGGCCCGATGATGTGTTCGCCGAATTCCATGGATACGAACCGACGCTTGCTTCTGTCAGGATGGTACGGACGGATTCGTGGAAATACGTCTATAACCCATACAGCGAGGACGAACTCTACGATATGAAGAGCGATCCTCACGAACTCCATAACGTGGCGAACCATCTCGGTTACAAACATGTACTCCGACGTATGAAAGAGCGCATGGTCGATCGTCTACGCGAAACGAGGGACAACATCGTTATGGAAGGCGGATGGCAGAGCAATTCGTTCGACCTGCTCGTCTCAGAACGGGAGCGGTAGCACCTTGTGATACTACCCAACGCCTAAAGGCGTGGGCTTCGGTTTCATAGCGATTGCGGTTTTCGCTCAAGCGTCCACCGTCTTACTATCGCTCCACCAGCAGGCTCTTATTCCGAATCAGATCGGTTTTATCTGGCTTAGGTCCAGGGTACCCCAGCCCGCAAAATGTTTATCGCAGCGTTTATATCTCTGTCGTGGTGTGAACCACAGTCAGAACACGTCCACTCCCTATCTGAAAGTGTTAGGGTTTTGTTGTGATAGCCACAATCCGAACAGGGTTTTGTTGTGGCTTCCCAACGTCCCGCTTTCAATAACGTTTTACCATATTTGGCACATGTCCATTGGAGGATCCATGAGAACTCACCAAAAGCAAGGTCAGAGATTTTTCGTCCCCACAGGCGTTTCATACCCGATAGGTTCAGCGTCTCAATCGCAATCTTATCGTATCTACGCACAAGGCGGAGTGCCAACTTGAAAAACCAATCTCGTCTTCTATTGGCTATATCCTTATTGACGCGTGCGAGGTGTCGTTTGGCACGAAACCAGCCATTAGAAAGATACTGCTTACGAGAGAGTGTCTTGTTTGCGGAACAAATTTCATTGAGACTTTGCTTGAAAAACTCTGGTGAGGCTATCTTGATACCGTCTGAAAGGGTCAGAAACGTCTTCATACCGAAGTCTGCCCCTGCCGCATTACTGGTCAGTGGGAGTTTTTCGGCGGGTTCTGAACCTTCACAACTGAGATACAAGTGATAGTCGCCCACAGGATCACGCTTGATTGTTACCGTCTTTATCGTTCCAGTCCATTCACGGTGTTTCCAAAACGTGAACGACTTCTTCAGACACTTGATATGAATGCGATTGTCTTTTATCTCATAACCTGCTTGCGTGAACGTCAATGAGTTATACTTGTGTTGTGGCTTTATCTGTGGCTTGCCGACTTTACGCGGTGATAATCCTTTCTTTTTAGCATCAAGATAGTCAAAGAACTTTTCATAGCCGAGATGGATACGCTTGGCAACCTGTTGTATAACTTGGCTCGGTAGTTGTTTCCAATGCGGTTTCGTCCGACGCTTTAACTTCGTTATATGCGAGCAGATACGCCCAAAGGACGCATACTTGCCATAGATACGATAATAGCGTCTCTGCAATAAAAGCAAGTGGACATGCACGCCATGCAAGTCGTCAAGCAGATTCCCCATCTGTATGAGATTCGACTGATGATAAAACTCATATTTTTCAGTTTTCATGGATTCCCACGTATCACGCCTTTTACCCCAGCTAAAGCATTGGGACCTGACGCCCGAAGTCCCGTAAATGAGGCGGTTCAGTTAATCTACTGCTGCTTTACTCGTCCCCATATTCCTGTTGCCAATTGAGGTTGGGGTGCAACCGGCAATGCGAACGCCGGATCGAACCAATCACCTAAAAAATGTGGAGGTCCTGATTTGGTAAGCTGCACTGGAGGCCCGCCATTCAACGTTATTTTGAAGATTTGCAGACCATTGTTTGCCTCATGCTGCTCATAAAGGAGTTCGTCCCCTTGCGGGGACCACACCGGGTTGACAGCAGCTCCTCCGGCTTCACCAACAATTTGTTGGGTTTCCATGCTGCCACGATTTAGAACATAGATCGTTTCTATCTGAGCGTTCTCTCGTCGAAACTCAACGCGATTGTACCACGCAAACGCCAATCTATCTCCTTCCGGAGACCATGAATGATGCCGAACCCATGCCGGTCCCTTGGGCGGAAAAAAGAACTTATGTTTACGCGTCCGCACATTTAACATACTAATCCGCTTGGGGTCTCCGGGTGCCCCTACACTAAAGGCGATCTCCGTACCATCCGGAGACCATGCAGGTAGGCTGCCAAGTGCGATACGATCCTCTTTTTTGCCATCTATTGGCGCAATATAGATAAAGAACTTTCCCTGTTCCCAGCGGCTGTAAGCAATCTGTTTGCCATCCGGGGACCATGTTGCCCTGCCCCTTGCCGCTTCCTTCTCAAACACGCGCCGCACATTCGATCCATCGGCATCCATCAGATACAGATCCCAGTCTCCTGGAGCCCCGTCTCGGTCAGAGCTAAAAAGAATCCTTTCGCCCGTCGGAGACCATTTCGGACCGGCATCCCTTGCGAGATGGTGGGTGAGTCGCACCTCCTCACTGCCATCGGGATCCATCAGAAAAATATCCATATTCCCATCACGCCACGACGAATACGCTATTTTCGGTGATGTGGGGGCTTCTGCCCATACACCACAAACACTTGAACTTAACAAGCCAACGATCACGACAACAGATAGAAAGAAATATCTATATTGCACCAGAATCCCTCCACAAGGCAAGCATAAGACCTACTACTATATTAGTCAGTATATACCAATTGCACACAAAAGTAAATATTTTGGGGTCAAGGTTGACGCGAACTCGATCCCACCGCATCCCATTTCCTACGGGATGGAATCTGGGGAAAATCCGAAATTCAGATTTGAAAAAAATGTGGAAATGTGATAACATGTTCACAATTTAAAATTCAAAAACGATAGCCTGCAACAACGGTGCAGGGTTTTTGCAAACGCTAAAAATCCAATGCAAAGAAAGTGTTTCTTCAGATTTCAGGAACGGATCTCATAATTTTAACGCCCGCTACTTCTCCGCAAGGTAAATTAAAAAAATGATTATCAGAGTTGACAAAAGCTATCGCCAGAAGAGAGATCTCACCGAACAGCAGCTTTTCGCGGTGGTTGAACAGAATACGCCGGATTCCATAAAAACACCCCTGTTTCCACAAGATGAACCCAATGCATTCACGTTTCAACTTGATAAGGAACTGATTGCGCGTTTGAACCTCTGGGAATGGTTCCGTAACTACGCGAAAGAGGCACAAGTCTCGACCGCCGGTATCCGCGGTCCACAGAATATTTTATACCCTTGGGACACCCGCTTCCCAATTAATCAGATCGGGATTGCTTTAGCGACGCTCGGCAAGAGTCTTGTTGCAAACGAGAACGCAAGCGGAAAGCAGGTTAAGAAAATCGCAGGATGCGAGGTGCGCTACAACTCACAGAAATATGTCGAGTCCATCGCCCGCATTCAAGCCGCACAAGGGATTCGGACGTATGTACCGAAATCATTTGGCACATTACCTATCTGGATGGCATCCTTCCTGATTTTCATGCTCGACCTGGACGGTGGTGAACATGTCACGTCAAGCCACTCCGTCAGCACAAAAAACGCCACCAAAGACCTCAACAATCAAGGAAGTCAATATCTGCCCGAGGAATCCATGCGATTCGTCAACAAAATTGAAGAGATCCTCAAGATCGCTGAGACGGACGGCTATCCCATTCAGTTCAGTGCTGTTACCGATGCGCATATCGACTTTGAACGATTGGATGAACTCCATGACGGTGTCCAACTCTATGTCGGCTATCTCAAAGGCGGTGTCGCCACAGATACCAACCTCAAACTCATTCGAGCGACGAAACCCTCCATCGTCGTCGATTGCGTCGGTGGGTGTATGTATCGTCCGATGCGTGCCATCTTTGAACGATTGGGAATCGCTAACTCCGTTCGCTGGCTCCACGTTGAGGCGGACCCACTCTATCATAATATTGGAAAACTGGACCGGAATCCGAAAACGGGTGAAGCTGAATTTTACGATCTCGGTTGCGACTTCAGTATCCTTGATGTCGTCACATCCACAGATTACGCAACGAAACTCAAATCGCAGCCTATCGGTACCATTATCGAAGCAACCGACCCAGATGGCGATCGACTCATCGTTTGTGAGATAGAAAACGCATCGCGGGCGGAAACATTGGCGTCTCTTGGCGTTGACTTCCTCGATCTCGGTGATGACCGACTTCTGACGATTTACACACCGAATCAAGCGTTTCTTATGCTGATGGACTTCTACGCCAAGCAACTGAAAGCCTCCGGTCTTTGGGCGGATCATCCGCGGTTCATGATTAAGACAACACCCTCCGCGCTCGCTTGGGATCAGTGGGGTGATGCGAACAATGTGAAGGTCATTAACGTTCCTGTCGGTTTCAAGGAGATTGCAGCAATTATGAAAAAGATTGAACGGCAGTTGGCTGATGCCCCAGAGGCACCCGTTGTTGTTCAAGATGTCTACGGCGAGACGATTTCACTCGGGGTCCAACCGCGACTGATTTTCGCAGGTGAAGAGAGCGGCGGAATGATTACCGGTCCTGAGGAACTCATCCAGAGCCAAGGCGGTCGTACCGCGATTGCGATGCGTGAAAAGTCGGCAGGTGAATCCATGGTTTTGGTTACAGCACTCGCAGCACATTGCAAAGCCGCAAATGTTACGCTCTCTGACTATCTTGCCGCTGTCTTTGCGGAGAGCCAAATCACCGCAATGTATGACGTGAGAGAGGACATCACCTATTACAATGAATCTGAGCCGAATCCTGAAAAACTCCAAGCAGCGAAGCGCGAAGGCGAGGCGAAACGCGATAAAAACGACCTGTTTTTCCTTGGTATCGCCATTGCCCTACGCGACGGAAAAATAGATGTAGAACAAGCCCGTGCCCTCCTTTCAGATGCGCTGCCGAGTCTTAATTTCACAACGCTTGAGGATGTCAGATTTGTCGGCGACGGGAGTTATCTCAAGTTTCGTGATAAGTGTGTTGAGGTCCGAAAGTCCGGTACTGATGCGAAAACCAAAGCCTACGCCTCCGGTAGCAATAAGGAGGAGTGTCGGCAGTTCGCCAAAGCCTTCGGTGAGGCGAGCGGGGAATTAACCGAACTTTACACCGAACAAATAGGTCAAAATTACTTAGGGAATGTTGAAAATAGAGCACGACAGATTTATGATGCCTTTCAGTCAGGTTAATAGCAGTCAGCGATCAGAAAAATAACCCTTAGCAGTTGGCAATCAGCAGTTAGTAAGAGAATGTAACTTCACCAGAAACCTCTTTGCTGAAGGCTGAAAGCCGATGGCTGATGGCTAATCAAAAAGGAGATTACCATGACAAGAACAAGTATCCCCCTTTTCGCAACGCTTATTGGTGTTGCTATCTTCTTTTCTCACGCAACAGTTTCCGATGCCGAGTGGACGATCCTGCGCGAAGACAACTTCGTCCGAGATGATGGAATTCACGCGAGGTTACAAGATGTCTATTTCAGGGATACCTTGAACGGTTTGGTCGTTGGAGATGACGGTTTAATATTGGTGACGACGGACGGTGGCAAAATCTGGGGCAAAATCGAAGTTGATATGCGTCCCCCCGGTGCCCAGCAAAGACAAGGTGGACGTCCGGGTGCTGGCGGTGGTCCCCCGGGTGGCGGTGGCGGTCCTCCACCTGGTTTCGGTGGTGGTGGCGGTGGCGCACCGCTCTATAATATCTACTTTGTAGATGAAAACGTCGGATTTATCACGGGTGGTAGAGCGACTATTCTGAAAACCGAAGATGGCGGTAAAACTTGGGCACGGAAAATGGCGATGAGCGACACCCCAGGACGGGATGGAAGACCAGGACGCCTTCGCGCCAATCTGATGGGTATCCAGATGATCAGCGAGACGACCGGTTTCATTGCTGGATCGGAGAATACAATTCTCAAAACAACCGATGGCGGTGAAACATGGATAGGCAGTTCCGAACGAGCACGTGTCGGCGAAACCCGAAACAACCTTGAGAATATCTGGTTCGTCTCCCCAACAACCGGCTGGATTATCGGTTCATTCGGGACGCTCATGCATACCACGGATGGCGGTGAAACCTGGGAGAAACGCAACCTTGCAAGCTTCGATGATAACCTGTTTGGTATCCATTTCCTTGATGAAAATACCGGTTGGATCTGCGGACAGGGGGGCTTAATCTTGCACACCACCGATGGGGGCAAAACCTGGAATAAGCAAAAAACTGAATCTTATGACGATCTCCACGATATTATTTTCGTTGATGCCATGGTCGGTTGGGTAGTCGGGGGCTACAACACTATTTTACACACCACCGATGGGGGCAAAACTTGGAATAAGCCCACTGCATCGGTGAGTGGAATTGATAGTTTTAAAGGCGTTTATGCAATCGATCAGAACAACTGTTGGACTGTCAACGATGGGGGTATCATCACAGGATACAAAGGGCAATAGTTAATGGCTGTCAGCCATCGGTTTCCGTCAGCAAGAAACTGGACTGGAAGACTCTCGGATGGAAGGGGGAAGGGGGAAGATTGGGGAATATCCCTCCTTCCAGTCTTCCAGCCTTCCAATCACCAGCCTTCCGACCAAGTCCCATCTGTCGATAGCCACACGAACTGAAAGGACAGAATATGTCAGAACTCAGAAGTCATAAAGTCACAATGCTCGGGACTGGGCTCATCGGAATGTTCTACACGATGACGCTCCACAATCAACGCGGGACAGACCGCGTCCACAACGTTTACTCTCGACGTGAAGAACGTGCGACAGCGTTCGCCGAAGAGTGGACTATCCCTCACGCAACAACCGATCTATCAGAGGCGATCAATCATCCTGAAACGGATGTCGTCGTCATCGGATTACCTAACAATTTGCATCTAAAGGCGGTTGAACTCGCTGCAGCAGCCGGCAAAGGTATTCTCTGTACGAAACCGCTTGGACGTACCGCTGAAGAGGCAAAAGCGATGTTGGACATCGTTGAAAACGCAGGCGTGTTTGGCGGTTATCTTGAAGACCTCGTCTATCCGCCCAAAACCCTCAAAGCGTTAGAATCCGTCCAAAACGGGGCACTCGGTAAGATTCTATGGGTGCGTTCCCGTGAGACGCATCCCGGTCCGCACAGTGATTGGTTCTGGGATCTGGAACAAGCGGGCGGCGGTGCCATTGTTGACATGGGATGCCACTGCATCGAGATCATCCGAAACTTCGTCGGGAAAAACAACAGACCGCTTGAAGTGATGTGTTGGGCGGACACGCTCGTTCACCCGATTGATGCTGAAGATCACGGCATTGCACTCATCCGATTCGAGAGCGGGGCAATGGGGCAATTTGAGGTAGGCTGGGCATTTCGCGGGGGTATGGATTTACGCGACGAAGTCTCCGGTAGCGAAGGGACTATCTGGCTCAACCATTGGCTCCGCACAGGCTATGAGATGTTCACGGCTGTTGGACAAGGTGGATATGTCGCCGAGAAAGCGGAGAGTGACACCGGTTGGCTCTTCCCCGTTGGCGATGAGGTCGCGGAACTTGGCTATCGCGATATGTTCCTTGATATGTTCAACGCGATTGACGAAGGACGTGAACCACTGGAAACCTTCTACGATGGCTACGTCGTAAACGCGATTATCGATGCCTGCTATAAATCCGCCAAATCCAAGCAGTGGGAAGCCGTTGAAATTCAGGATTGGCGAGGTACCACTGAAACCGCTGACGCACAAGCGAGTCAGCCGGGCACTGATGAGCGATATGCTCCGCTCAAGAGTGAACGGATGCCGGATGGCAGAATGAAACGCATCTTCAGGGATCGGGAAACGGGAGAAATTATTGAGAAGGTAGAGGATTAAACGGCGATCGTAGTTCGGTTTGCAGGAGCACGATTGAAGGTCACACGACTATTGTTTATGAACTGATCAGGTTAAACATAGGAGGGACTTCCGATGAATCACATCCTAACAGCTATTGTCCTTGCTCTATGTCTTGGCGTAAGTTGTTTCGCTGCGTTTGAAGAAGACACTGTGCTGCTATACCTCTTTGATGAAGAGACAGCCGATGAAGCGATAGACGCATCCGATTTTGAGAACCATGGGGAAGCCACCGATACTGAATGGACAAAGGACGGAAAAAATGGGGGTGCCATGGTGTTTGATGGCGCGAGCAGCGTCATTGAGGTGCCGCATCACGAAAGTCTCTTTCCTGGAGGCGATGAACTAACGATCGAGGCGTGGTTCAAGCCGGCTTCATTTCCAGGTGGACACCCACCGATTGCACGGAAAGGCTCTGTCCCTGAAAGCGGATGGGGCTTTGATACACCCGGCGGAAAGATTCGCGGATTCGTCTATACTGCTCCGGGGGACCCCGTTGTTGTACAAGGAACGACCCCGATGAAAGTAGACACATGGCATCACCTCGCCATGGTCTACGACGGGAAAGAAATCCGCATCTATCTGGACGGTGAACTGGAGGGAGAAGTCCCGCGAAAGGGAGACATCAACAAAAACGAAGCCTCGGTCTGGATCGGTAAGAAAGCAATTGAAAGTGTCTGGCTTGATGGAACGCTTGATGAACTCCGAATTCTCAACATCGCCATCACGCAAGAACAGATCCAAGCGGATATGGAAGGCATCGTGTTTGCCGTTGAAGTCACTGGGAAACTCACAACGACATGGGGACGGATTAAAACGCAAATCCGCCGTTAGCAGCGAAAGGGGATAACAATGGATACAAGTTGGCTGGAATACTGTGCTACGGAAGAACAACTCAAGGCATTCAATGACGAGGGTTACCTTATTGTCGAAAACGCCATAAGTTCTGAAATGGTGGACGCGTTGGAGGTCGTCGCAGATCGGCTTGATGCAGAAGAACGCGCCAAAACGGGTTTAGCACCGCACGAATTGTTGTCGAAGTTCCGCACCGTCATTGAAGACGATGTCCTGCTGGAGCTGCTTGATAACAAGAAGGTCTTTCCGCTGCTCTGGGACATTCTGGGATGGAACATCCAACTCTACATCTCGCACCTCATCATGTACCCGCCAGAACCTCCCGATAAGCCGCGGGTTCGTAAAGGGGCGCATTGGCATCAAGACGGCGGTAGACCCGTGCCGGAGATGGAGCGTCCACACCCGCGACTCTCCTTGAAAGTTAGCTACTGGTTGAGCGACGTTACCCACCGCGACAACGGCGCGATGCGCATTGTCCCCTGTAGCCACAAACTCGACACCCGTCCACCCAACGGCGACAACGATCCTGATGCGGATCCGGAAGGTGCGATAGATCTGACCGTCGAGCGCGGGACGGCAGTTCTGTTTGATCGCCGGATGTGGCACTCCCGTGGCTGGAATTTTTCTGACGTAACTCGGAAAGTCTTGTTTATGGGTTATAGTTACCGTTGGTTGCGTGGCTTAGATTACAACCTCATGCCACCCGAAATCCTTGAGAAATGCGATCCGATTCGACGGCAGTTGCTGGGAGACGGTGTAGACATTAAAGGGTGGTGGCAGCCCACAGACGCAGACGTGCCTTTAAAGACATGGATTGCGGAGCATCGGGGAGAGGAATACGTGCAGTAGTTGTTGAGGGATGCGTGTCGCTAAGCAGTTAGGTATCGTCATCGGATTTCTCCGACGGTATGCGTTTGGACGGATCATACGGGACATATTTGATGCCGTTGCGTTTATCTTCTTCCTCCAGTGCCTTCACATACGCAAAGAATTCATCCAGAGTTTTGAATTTCGCACTCAGTTCTGCTTTGATGCGATAGCATTCTTCAAGAATGGGATCCGTATATGTTTCAGGGTCAAACTCTGGATGTTTTTCAGGAACTTCTTTCATCTGAATGTCCTCCATTAATGCTATAGGTGTACAAATGGCTATGGGTTGAAATCCAGCATTTCGGCAAACCTGATTGATACGTTCACGTTTGTGTTCATTTACAATATGCTTGTAGTTCCACGATACCAAATATTCAACGCTGTGTACCGTTGCGATAGCGATATGCTGGGCATCAAATACAGAACCCCATGGTAATGCCCCGGAATCAAGCAGTTTTTCCACAAGCATATCCATATCAGGTGAAACTTCCAATATCGTTAGCGAAGATACCACATCAAGTCGTTTTTGTGCTGCAGTTGCGTCGCCTTGCCTAATCTCGTCGCGAACTATCGGTGAAATGACAAACTCAAATCTGTCCGCATAGTCTTCCCACAACTGTCGACTTGCTTCTTGCCGGGCTGCTAAGATTGGATTGTTACTCGGTCTCGCAACCAAGTAACTAACAACTGTTGGTTCAATATAGACTCTTGGCTTTATCGTTGTATATTTTAGCACAAAATACTGCTTCTTTCAAATCAAACCGCTGGTATAGTGAAAGCATAGAAGGATGGCAGATTGTGAGGTAGTTGCTCTTCCATCCTTCCATCCTTCCAACCCAAACTTAAGACAGCATCACGCTAACGAATCTTCTCCATCAGTCAGCCATGCCAGATCGAACTTTGCGAACGACACCGTCTCGTAAGCCCTCTCCTCACCACGCTCATAGAGACAACAGATACGCATGTCCGAGGCAATACAGAGATCGGAATACGCCGCGGGACCGGCGTGCAAGACCTTGCCACTACTCCAACTTTGACACTCATCGTAACTGATACGGATCGTCATCCGCTCACGGCTCGTGCTGGCAGGATTAGAGAACAAGATACGATTCTTGTCGTGTTGATTCGCATCCGTATAGCGCACCATACTCGCCTGACAGATCGGTTCAATCAGGTCATCCTCGTAACCGAATTCCGTGAATGTATCGCCATTGTCCCTACTCCTCGCGTATGCACGCCGCTTCGGGGCGACGTAGTTCCGACAGTTGAAATAGAGTCCACCGTCCACTGTCTCAACGACGACCGATTCATTCGTCCCCGGTTGCGCCTTGCCGCCGATCCGCCACGTCTCACCGTGATCGTCACTGACAATCAGGTGCGAGTAGCCGTATTGCGCGTAGTCCCGACTGTTTCCAAGCACATGGTCACATGGAATGACGAACCTGCCGTTTGCCAGTTGAATCCCGTGGCAGGGACCCGTTGCATACCACGTCCAATCTTCGTTTTTCGTCGTAGTTGTGATCTCTCTCGGTTCTGACCAGGTTTCCCCGTCGTCGTTGCTGGAGGTCACCCAAACGGTGCGGGGTGCTTCCCCAGCAACAATCTTTCCCTCCGCGCCGTCAGCGAGATTTTTACAGAAAAGCAGATAGATCGCTCCTGTGTCCCGATCAACCACTGGAGCAGGATTGCCATCCGTATCGGTTCCTGTGGAGACAGCGACTTGCATCGGTTGCCAACTTTCGCCGTTGTCAAAACTCCGTTTCAGGACAATATCGATGTCTCCCGAATCCCCGCCCCCTGTCCGCCTGCCCTCACAGAACGCCAATAACGTTCCCTTGTTCGATCGAACAAGTGCCGGAATCCGGAACGTATGGTATCCCTCTGTTCCCGCCATATAAAGCGGACGCTCCGTTTTGTACATGCCTACAAGCCTCCTCCGCTTTTTACCCGCGCCCATGCCGTTGTGAGCTTTCCGATCGGTTGCACATCTGCCGGATCATCCATCACAAACTCATTGGGGTCCTTCTGATGATCTGAGAGTCGCACCCCATCGACGACACAATTCGTTGGGAATTTGGGATCGGGCGGAGAGGCGTTGTTAATCTCAAAGGTTTCAGCGAAAACGGTAGGCCCCTTTTTGAAGGGAGCTTCACCTTCCAGCTTGCCATCTAAGTAGAGTTTCAAGCCATTAGGTCCCCATGTTCCTGCCATGTGGTGATGCTCTCCGGTTCTCCAATCAAGCGCAGCACTATTGGCGTTATGCCATGACCCGGCGCTTTTAATCCGCATCTGTGCGATCCCGCCCGTGTTAAACTGCAGGAATATCGCATCGGTGCCACGTTTATAAGTCATAAACATAAAGAGCTCACCCTTGACGTCGCTGGCATCGAGTCCCATCGTTACCCACAACTCAACAGTCCCCTCGTCGAGGTTGACGAACCGATCATCCACAGGGAAATGGATAACGTCGCCAACGGCTTCGCTAACGAAACCGTTGCCAAATTTACCGGGTTTGAAGTTTCCACCATCAACGGTGCCGCCCTCTTTTTCAACTTCCGCCTTGCTCTCCAAGGCAGAAAAGAAGGTCTCCTCTGCTGTAGCCACAGCAGCACAAAGCAACGTGATTGCTAAAATACACAACGTTTTCATGAGATGTCCTCCTATTTATTAGGTTAGATTGTAATCTCGGGCTTACAAAGCCCTCCCACATGTCTGCTCCCTTTCCAATTTCCAATCCAATTAGGCTTTGAAATATCAAATTCAACAGTGAAACTTACGAATCTATAAAAAATGATACCCTGTTCTTGAATCACCCGCCATTTGGTTTTGTGGAAAGGGCATACACATAAGGCGAAGTCAATTGCTGGTTTGGCACACGAAGCCCCACCAAGAAATTACCAAGGACAATATCCGTCAGATTCACACACTTACAAAGCACTTCATGTCCCCATCTACCGATGACTGCTCGCCACGGCGAATAATCCACAACGCTCAATTTCAACGGACCCCCTGTATACCCAAACGCTGTGACCTGAAATCCTGTGTCTCGCAATGCCGCAGCGAGGTCAGTCGGCAAAATGACTTTGTGTGTCGCCAGAAGTTTCGGACTCGCAACGCGGGCGATCGGTGTATACATACCCCGCAGATTCGGCGTTACCGTGAGCATTGTTCCGCCCGGTTTGAGCAGACGATACATTTCCTCCAAGACCGCCTGCGGTGTACTAAAATGCTCAATCAATCCCATTGAGTAAACGAAGTCAAACATCGAGTCATGCCTTTTGGCAAATGCGAACAGATCTTCACAGAGAATTGTTCCCTGCGCGCCTGCAAGGGCAAGGTTCCGTTGTGCAAGTTGACACCCTAACTCTGAAAAATCAACACCGTAAGCGTCACTTCCATACTTCTGAGCGAGGTAAGGGAGCCACAAGGAATCAGCGCATCCCAACTCAATGAGCGTCGGTTGTTTAAAACCCGAAAGTGCTTGATCAAACACCTTCGCGAGCTGACGGTTCGCCACATAAACCCACCGTAGGTGACGAATCTTATGCTGTTGACCGTCCCAAAGCGTCGTCCAATAGGATTCATCCGTTAAAGGGGTAACGTGCGAATCCATACTAACTCTCCTCCAAGCAAACGGCATCATGCTCTAAAATAGGGCATAGGTCACAGAGCCAGTCAGCACAATAATTTTTATGCAGACGGATGATCCCCTGCTCAATTTTAGCCGTCGGCTTCAGAAGACGCATCTGCTGCGTCTCTGTGAAAATCTGCTTATCAATTTTACGGATAATCTGGTTGCCTGTTGACTTGGAACCAACACTATAAAGTCTTAGAATGCCTTCCTGCAATTTCTGACTATCCGCTTCGATTGCCCAAACATAGGCAACCGGTAAAATTTTATTGACGATGATGTCTATAGCCCGAGCCTTTCCAATCAGTCCTGCATTCTGAGTGCCGCCTGTGCCGAAGTTAGCGTGCTTTTTCCAGTAACCCGCGGGTTCAATCATCAGCAGATCCGTCAACTCTTTTTCGATAGATCGTAACAACTTTCGGGTGTCTGCAGTCGCTGCCTTTTCACATGTCGGCAGAAAATACATCATCAGACTGCCTTCGGAGCGATGGATTAACTGGCTTATCGCCGCAATACGTCGAGTCGGGGCGTTAAAAGGTCTCCCTGTGAAACTCCAGCGTGCTTCCGTCATGCGCGGGGGAAGTTCAGCATATTCTGACCCACGCCACAACGCTTCTAACGCGGTAATGCTCGGATCCTCTGTTGCTTCCGATGGGAGGGGTTTCTCCCTTTGCGAGGGTAAGAGTCCGGCAACTCCAAAAAGGATCGCTTGAATCTCCAGTTCAGATTTTTGATCCAAATCGGCGAACGGGACATGCTGCGCCAACTCTCTCAATGCCTTGCTGTTGCGTTCGTATCCCAACGCCTCCATGATCCCTTCATAGAGGAGTTGCTCGAAATCAAGACGCGTTCTCAACAAACGCATCGACTCCGTCTTTTCCAAAAACCGTTCCCGTCCCAAAGATTCAAAAACACTTTTAAGGACTTCTATGTTCAGCTGCTTCCCCGTTACTCGGCAAAGTCCATCTGTCGTTGCTGCGTCTTGGGTATCGTCATGGAGATCGCCGGTATCTACGGCAACCCATTTCAGGAGTTCCAAGGTCGGAACGCGTTTGTTGTTCTGGAGCCGCGTTCGGAGATTAAAGTCGTCGTTAAAGAACACTGAATGTAAAATAACGCGATTATATCTGGAATTGAGGTGATGTTTATGGGCATACCACTCCGAAGATCGGACATGAATCTCAACATCGCCGACGTGGAGTTTTCCATCAATCTCAATCTCGGCGTGCATAAAGTCGGGTCCTTCGTTGTGATTCCAGACCCCAGGCTTTAGCACGCGAACCGCTCGTCTATCAATCGACGCCATATTGGTATCGAAAAAGCGTTGCTCATGCCACAATTTCTGAACGAATGCTTCATCGATCTTATCGAGGTCAGGATTATATGTCTCATCGATTTCCCTGAAGCGTTTAGAGAGGCGCCCGATCTCGGTTCTGTCATCCATATTAGAATCTACTTCGCCTCCTGAATTTCGTTCAGCAATGCTTGCGTTGCAACGTGTGGTTCAGGGTGGGCGCAAACGGCAGAAATTACCGCGATGCCGTGTGCCCCTGCCCGAATAACTTCACCTGCGGTCTGAATACCAATGCCACCGATCGCGATCACCGGACACGCCGCGATGTCGCACATCCGGCGGAGCCTTTCCAACCCCTTAGCCGTTTCCGCGTCCGGCTTTGAAGTGGTTCCATAGATAGGTCCAAACCCAATATAGTCCGCACCCTCTGAAATCGCCGCGAGTATTTTCGCCTCGGTTCGAGCAGAGGCACCAAGGATCGCTTCTGGAGATAGAATCCGCCTTCCGATGGAAACAGGCATATCGTCCTGTCCAAAGTGTGCGCCCGTCGCCCCAACAGCCAGTGCGATATCGGCTCTATCGTTGACAATCAGTGGTACCTTGTACCTTGCACATATCGTTTGCATCGACTGTGCCACGGCTATTAATTCGCGCGTCGTCCCCTGTTTCTGACGGAATTGCACCGTATCTGCCCCGCCCTCGATTGCCAATTCCGCCAATTCGGCGTGCGTAAATCGAGACTGTAGCGTTGTATCCGTGATGACGTGTAGAACGCCGATGTTTTTCATGTTGGCATATCACTCAAAATATGGTAGATTATCGATAGCGGTCAGCAGTCAGGTCGCTTCGCTTTCGACTTTCAGTAAAGAGGTTTTCGTTCAACAGAGGTTCCTTTTGGCACTGACAGCCGATAACTAATTTAGTATATCACATTTAGGAGAGACTTTGTGAATAATTTATTGTTTGAATCTGGGGATAAAGTGCTTTTTATCGGGGATAGCATTACAGATTGTGGGCGACGAGATGCACATGCCGCTCCATTGGGGAATGGCTATGTCCGCAAAATAACCGAACTCATCACTGCGAAATACCCGGAACGCCGCATTACCTACGTCAATAAAGGTATTGGTGGGGACATCGTGGAAGGTTTGGAAAGCCGATGGGATATCGACGTGATTGACGAAAAACCGGAATGGCTTTCGGTGAAAATCGGCATTAACAATGCGAGTCGGCAGCACGCCGAAGGTGTTTCAACGTTAGACTATCTGCCGATGTGGGAGGACTGCTATCGACGGATTCTGACACGTGCGAAAACTGAATTAGACGCATCCCTTTTTCTGTTTGAAATTTTCTATATTGCAGAAGATGTTGAGACACCGCGTCCATTAGATGTAGACGCTTACAACGCAAGTATTCATAGACTCGCGGAAGAATTCGACGCACGGTTAATTCCGACCAGCACCGCCTTTGAGAACGCAGTCGCTGCCCGCCCTGGCGCACTTTGGACAACGCAAGACGGTGTCCATCCAAATGCGGAGGGACATACGTTGATGGCACTGGAATTTCTGAAGCAAGCGGCGTGGTGAACAAGGAAGCGTATCTATCGCCCCGATGATTTTTTCAATGCCTCAATTAGCTCACGCTCACGATGCGAGTTATATTCGGAGGCAAGTCGTTGTGCTTCGATGCGATTGCCCCAATAAAACTGGCATCCGATCAAGGAGATACCCACACCGTCAACATAACGGCGTTCACGGATGGCATCCGCGACAAGATACATGAATGTCCCACCCAAAACTGCTGCGAGAACCCCTTCTTTGACTCTCCCTACATAGAGCTGCCCACTTCCGGGAACGACTGTGGACAACCATCCGGCTAATTGCGGCGATTTGTGTGGGAGGGGTGTTTTTTCAAAAAGCATGTCCGCCAATTGACGTGCATTTTTTCCATGCGGTGCAGCAGCCTGTGGGGTTCCTACTCGTCGCAATTCCGCAATAGCCTTGTCCCAATCGGATGTCCGAACGTAACACCAACCGCGCAGATAGTGCGCTGCTGCCACAACTTCTGTATCTTTAGTCGAGTGCAGAAGTTCAAAGAGTGCTGTTCGCGCCAGTGAATATTCATCGGCATCAAAATGGAGCTGCCCAATCATCAACTGGCTCCAAAACCGAAAGGTCGAATTCGGATGAATGGCTAAAAATTCACGAAACAGGTGTTCAGCACGCTCAGGTTGGTTTTGATAGTAATAACTCTGTGCGATCCGGTAATCCGCCACATCCCTGAATTCCGTGTCAGGTCGATAGAAGAGGAGGCGTTTGTATGCCAACCGTGCCGCCCGATAATCGCCCGATTCAAAAAGGTGCTCTGCGTAACGGTGCTGACTTTGCTCGTCCAAGTCACTGCTAATTGCGAAAACGATGATAGAAAGAAAAAGAGATGCTGCTGTCATAAAACTCCAACTTTTCTATAATACAATGTTTGAGCTATCACTATCCTTTGCTTTTGATTGTCGCCCATAGGGCTAACAACTTTCTTTTCGGAGAAACAACCAACGGTTTGGGAAACCAAGCAGGCGTCAATGCCAGCGCCAAGTTCTCAGCAATGGCAACCCGTTCACCGCTACTGATGTTTATCACGTAGACATTATAACGAACACGGACAAGTACACAAACTAAAAGTCAGATCCTCAAAAGAGCAGCGCGCGTAAGTCCTATTTAAGCTGCTTGATCGTTCCCCAGAGCGTTACCAGCTTCTCCTCGGTGGAAACTGACAGTGGTATTGGCTGCCAAGCAGGGAATATATCGTGCTCAAACCAACTTTGGGTGAGGTTAACCGGGTCGGAGCCATCAGCGTTCATCACGTAGATCTCATAATTTCCATCTCTATCCGTGGTAAAAGCGATTTGAGAACCATTCGGAGACCAGCAGGGAAAATCATCATCCCCTTGGTTTTTCGTTAACTGAATGATATTATCGCCATCAGCGTCCATGACATAGATTTCAAAGTCGTCATCTCTCGCTGAGGCAAAGGCGATTTTCTCACCATCCGGAGACCAAGCAGGATACCAATCGTCTCTTCTTGGATCTCGCGTTAGGTTGATGGGGTTGGAACCATCAGCATTCATTACGAAAATATTAAAAATGCCGCCATTTCTCGTTGAGGCAAAGGTGATCTGTTTTCCATCCGGAGACCAAGAGGGAGATCTGTCTGTTCTTGGATTTTGCGTTAGGTTGACAAGGTTAGAGCCATCAGCGTTCATGACATAGACATCATAGATGCTATTTTTCTTTGAGGCAAAGGTGATTTGCCTACCATCCGGAGACCAAGAAGGTTCAAGATCTATTGTATGTAAGTTGTTAGTCAGTTGGATGGTATTATCCCCCTCGGTATTCATGACATAGAGGTCATAATCGCCATCTCTGTTCGAAGCAAAGGCAATTTGTCTACCATCCGGAGACCAGGTGGGACTGAAGTCCGATGCCTGCCCTTCAGTGAGTTTGACAGGTTTTTTCCCATCGGCATTCATTACCTTGAGATCATATGTAAATGTTTCACCGCGCATTGTTAGGTAGGCAATCTTCGTAGCATCAACTGACTGACTTGCCGATGCAATCAGAACGCTCATCAATAGCAGAATAACCCGCCGCTGTAAACAGAGGTCCATCATAATTCGCTGAGAAAATGCGGGTGCCATGGTTCTACCCTCCTTAGTTACAATGCGGGCACTTGGTTACGCAGCGATTTAGAACTGTGTAACCAAACCGATTAAAACCTATACTTCCACACGACTAATTCCATATCGCCTTTTAAAGGCGATATTGCTCCGAATAACCCTGAACCCCGAATTTCCTGTTGAAGTCGGTTCCGAAATTGTGCCTCGTGTTGAATGTTAAAGACCCGCGCAGATTGAATACTCTGATAGATACCATTCCCATAGAAAAACAGACTCAGCACCCCGACAGGTATCGCAACTTCATAACGCTCTTGGTCGGCGTAATAGAAACTCGCACTCCCTAATACCACCATACCCACAAAGGTGTAAAGTCCGTCAGTCGTTCTCCCGGCATAAACCTGTCCACTCCCTGGCACTAACGCTGAAAACACACCAGCGACCGTCGAGGAACGGTGCGGAAGCGTATCAGCGTTTTTTATCCGCCGCGCCAATCTATCGCTCACCTCAGCGAAAGGCGTATCGGGGTAGGTTGAATATACGTCGCTCCACACGCGACTCGCTTGTGTCCATTCTCCCTTATCCGCGTGGAGCATTCCAATTGTAAAGTGTGCGCGGGGTGCTAAGCTGCTCTCCTTATGTTCTGAAAGGAACCGTTTAAGGGATGCAAGCCCCTGTTTGCTATCGCCCGATAGAACATGACACTGCGCAATATTGTTTTTCGCGCGCTCGATAAGCACACTTTTCGGATAGGTATCAATCAGAAATTGGTAGGCACGGATGGCGTTCTCCAATTTGCCTGCATTTTGATAGGAGGCGGCAACACGGAACGCTATGAAATCAATTTGAGGGGCATCGGGATGTAAAAAGAGGAGTCGCTTATACTCGTGAGCGGCGTTGAGATAATCCCCTTCTTGGAAGAGTGAATCCGCAAAAGAGGACTCTACAGCTTCAGCAGGTAACGGAAATGCACATAAGAAAATAAGCGACACGGCACAAGCAACACGCCCATATCGCTCTAAAAGGGAGAGAAAGATTTTCATTCGGTATCAAGTTGCTTTTGCACATGCTCCTTGCTAATTGCCCAAACGCTATTTCCGATATCTGTAAGGTATGGGGCAAATCGAGAATTCGCAATTTCGTTTTTGAAGCCATCGGGACCATAAGCGTTGAAAAGGATGAGTGCGAAGGCGATAACAAGTCCACCAGAAACGATCCCAAAGCCGAGTCCGAGCAGATGGTTCATCCATCCCAAAACACCGCTTTCGAGAATCCGCTGAATCCGCTCAAAAAGGGAGTCCACCAGAAGAGAGACGACCAGCACAATAGCAACAATGCTCAGCCACTTCGCCCAATCCGGATTTGCTACCAACTTCTGGACAACTACCGCAAGTTGACCCCAAAATTGACAGGCAGCAAAGAATCCGATGCCGATGACGAATATACCCCATACACTTCGGGTGAAACCCGCACGGTAGCAACTTACACCAGCCAATCCAACAAGAATGAGAATACCAATATCGAGTTTCGTCATTTTCGATTTTTAGTTTATGGACCCCTGGAAGGTATCATTAAAAAACTGAGGTTGGGTATCTATTCGCTCTCTTGAAGAAAAGGGATTTCTGCCAAATGGCATCCAAACACCTGTTTAATTGCAATCTCTATCGGAGTACCGTTGCCTAACTGGTGAAGCAGCTTGCGCATTTTGGGGAAACCGAACTGCTGGATGAGAAATTCTGCTACTGCAGCGGATTGGATATACGCCAATTTCCGATATTTTGCGGGAAGTTGGTCAAACGGTTTATTCAAGAGAGCAAAGGGGAGTAAACATTCCGTCTGAACCGCTTGCTGAAAGTCGCGGCGTTCAGATTCAAACATCGGGCGGGCGATGCTTTGTGAGAGTCCTTCGTCAAGCCATACCGGACAATGCCCGTGTGCTACATGATGAATCAACAGATGTACCCATTCATGTCGTAACAGGGCATATAAGATGCTTAGCACTGGCTCACCGGCTGCACAGTATACCAGACGGATGCCACCATCATAGCACCCACTCGCCCATCTTGGCATCGCATGTTGAGACGCAGCACGTCCATTTGTATTTGTGACCGATATCGCGACCGGTGAAGCCGGATAGTACCCTAACACTTCACCCAATTCCGAGTAAGTCCGATGAATCAGGCGACAGATATTCCAGATTGTCTGGGAACTCATTTCGGAATGACTCGTGAGATCGAAAAATTCCGAATGGACAACCTGTTTAGGGAATCTTATAGGACCGACTTGTAACTGTTCAAGGAATTGTAAGGGAGGTGGTTCCTTAAAGTCATCTAAAGAGATCAGTGTATCATAACATGCTTTCTCATCAAGAATGCGCGCTTTACGCCTAAGAGCCGTTGGCGAATCAGGACATAATCGCAGGGCAATGTCTAAACACGCCAATGCCGTATCCCACTCTCCAACCATCTCATAGGCTTTCGCAAGGTCGGCATAGATATAGTGATGCTGTGCCGCGCCTAATTTCAAGCCAGCGAGATAGTGGTGGATCGCTTCAACATAACACGCCTGTCCATAACTAAGGGTTGCCTGCTGAAAATGTGATAGTGCCAATGAGTTGGTATGTCCAAAGTGCACAACTTTCCTAAGGAACGGTGGTGCATTAAAGGCGCATCCCTCAATGCACAACGCAATCCCTCTCCCAGTAAAATTAGGACCGTTCAATATCAACCACTTTGAAACTCACTTTCCCGCATCTGAGTGTAGAACCATCTTGAATCCGGGTCGGTGCTTCAACACGCGTGTCATCAAGATAAGTCTCATCAGAACTACCCAAATCCGTGACGTAGACGTCGTTATCCTTCTGCTCAAATCGGACGTGTACACGAGAAAGCGTCCGGATTGCGTTGTAACGCTTCAACATCTCTGGGGATTCAACGGTTTGTTCAGTATCCCACTTCTGCAGGGCATCGGCGTCGGGTAAAGATGCATCGACCTGCATGATTTCGGTAGTTTCACTGCCCATACCCTGTGGGCTATAACCGGGTCGCAGTTCCAGTCCTTCTACATCAAGCGGCTCAGCTTCTACGGCTTCGCCCCGAATTTCTGCCATCACACGTTCGCGAGCGCGCTGCTCGGCACCAGGCGGTAGCATAACGTTCTCTCGTTCCTCAAATCGGTAGTGTGAGAAGTCTATTAATTGTTTCAATGGCTGAAGTTCCGGGAAGTTGTGAATTTCCTTTAGAAGGCGTTTCTGCCTACGTGACAACCGCTCATTTTTCAGCCAGCACGTATAAGCTTCCAACATCTCTGCCTTTTTCAAATCATCTGCCGAGATGCCGGCCCTTCGCCATTTCTTCCAGAAGCGCATGCGTTAATCCTCCAAATTAATATATCCACTGAATGCCTTTTGCAATCAGAATTTTCCGCAGTTCCTCGGTGCACCGAAAAATCCAAATTTTCACAGTGCCGTCCTTGCGGTTGAGAATGCGGGCAATCTCTGCGATACTATAGCCTTCCAAGTGCCGTAACATCCACGCAATCCGATGATTTGGTTTCGTTACCTGTTCAAGGGCACCTTCCAAAATCTGTTGTGCTTCTGCGGCTTCTAATTCTTGCTCGGGACCTGGGCGCGGGTCCTCGTATTTACTCAGCGGCTGTTCATCCTCATCAGGTGAACCACTGAGCGGGTGTTCCCGGATCCTGTCCCGCTTGCGTATCGCATCGATAATCGTATTTCGCGCTACCGTATTTAACCACGCCTGAAAACTACCCTGCTCTGTGTCCCATTTGCCCAGCTTCTGCCAAACTTTAACGAACACATCCGAGGCAACCTCTTCAGCATCTTGATAATTTCCAAGCATTCGGTAGGCTTTATTATAAACCCACTTATAATGCTTGTCGAACAATTGCCTAAACGCGGCTTCGTTGCCTGCTTTCGCTTGCGTCGCGAGATAGGTATCTTCGACAGCAGATAAGTCATTAGATATTTGGCGCGCCATTCAAATCTGCTCCTTCGCCTATAAGGATCTACTCTTCCGCCTATAAGGACCCTTTTCAGCAGGCTATGCAATGTAACGTCAATGAATTCGATAACGTTTCAAAAAAGGAAAAGAGTGGCACGCTGTAGAGAATTAACGCGCTACCAACGTTCACTAATAGACTTGTGATACTACCCAACGCCTAAAGGCGTGGGCTTCGGTTTCATAGCAACTGCGTTCTTCCGAAAGGGTTGAACGTCTTATTATCGCTCCACCCGTAGGCTCTTATTCCGAATCAGATCGGCTTTATCTGGTTTATGCCCAGGGTACCCCAGCCTACAAAGAATGAATGAGAGGGTACCGATACAAGGCGTTGGGTCATTACGCCACAATCGACTTACAGGAACGATACCCGAAATGTATTTTAGAGTGATTGCGCACTTCGCACTCTATGCCCTTCTCACGGGGCGGTTAGGACTCTGCCAGAGATTGGCAGAGGTGAGAACCCTAACCAAGTGCTGATACAAGTATACTACAATTTACTGTGAATGTCAAGTTTATTTTTGATTTTCAACGATTAACGATATTAGACCCAACGCTAAAGCATTGGGACCTGTTAAGGGAGGATCGTAAAAACTAAAATGATCTCTATGAAACACTTCCCAGAACAATCCGTTCCTTCCCCGCATAGTCTTTGCGCAGTTCATACGTGGAATAGGCAGATTCAGCATCAAGAAGCGTGCGAACGGTGTCGGCTTGCGTCGCACCAATTTCAAGGATAAGCTTTCCACTCGGTGCGAGATATTTCGGTGCCTCAGCAATTAATCGACGAATAACGTCAAGACCGTCATCTCCAGCAAAGAGGGCAATTTCGGGTTCATGGTCCCGGACATCTGGACTCAAGGTGTCACGCTCCGTATTTTTGATATAGGGTGGATTGGAGGCTATCCAATCAAATTGGGCATCCCCATTCGCACATATTGCGTCTACTGGTTCAAACAGGTCTCCAGACAAAAACTTAATTTGCGCTGCGGAGGCGTGCGTTTCAGCGTTCTTTCGGGCAACGGCGAGAGCGGGATCAGAGATGTCCGTCGCAACGATCTCCCATTCTGGTTGTTGCACGGCAAGACTCGTCGCAATTACACCACTTCCTGTACCGAGTTCCAGTAAACGTTGGGAATTTCCGGCTTCTGTTGTGAGGATCGTTTCAACGAGCTGTTCTGTCTCCGGGCGCGGAATGAGGACCCGTTCATCCACATAGAAATCCAAGGACATAAACTCCTTGCGATTCGTGAGGTAGCTAACAGGTGTACGCGCGATTCTCTTTTTTATTAACTCTCGGAACGGTGTGAGGTGTTCTTGAAAGACGGGCATTTCAAAATGGAGATAGAGTTGCAGGCGGCTTTTTTCGAGCAGATGCCCAAGCAATACCTCAGCATCTAATCTCGGATTTGGGATGTCGTGCTGTTGGAAGTATTCCGCTGTCCAATCGAGCAGATCCACTACGCGCCACATTTTACTCGGCATAGTTTCGTGTCCCTTAACTGGAGGGTTTAAACCTCCTGCAACTTTTCCGCCTGATCGGCAGTTGTTAACCGCTCAATAAACGTTTGTAGGTCACCGTCTAAAACGGCATCAAGTTGATAGGAACTGAATTGGACCCGGTGGTCAGTTACACGAGATTGTGGGAAGTTATAGGTGCGAATCTTTTCGCTTCTGTCGCCACTGCCAACCATAGATCTACGGGTTTCGGCTCTTTCATTGTTAAGTTCAAATTGCTTCTGCTCTTGGAGGCGGGCACGGAGAATCTTCATCGCCTTGGCACGATTTTTATGTTGAGACTTTTCGTCTTGGCAGGTCACAACCAGTCCCGTTGGGAGGTGGGTAATCCGAATAGCAGAGTCGGTTGTGTTAACGCTTTGTCCACCGGGACCCGAAGATCGGTAGGTATCAATACGTAATTCGGTTGCCTCATCAATCGCCAAATCGAGTTCCTCGGCTTCCGGAAGAACAGCGACTGTGGCAGCAGATGTATGAATGCGTCCACTCGCTTCGGTTGCAGGAATTCGCTGCACACGATGTATACCGCCTTCAAATTTCAGTTGACTGTATGCGTTCTGACCTTCAATTGAGAAAACGACCTCTTTAAATCCTTTTAAGCCAGTCGCATTTGAACTGAGGAGTTCCAGCCGCCAGTTTTGACGTTCGGCATAGCGGGTGTACATTCGAAACAATTCGGCTGCGAAAAGACTGGCTTCTTCACCACCGGTCCCTGCTCGGATTTCGATGATGACGTTTTTCTCATCGTTCGGATCTTTTGGAATCAGAAGAACCTTAAGCACCTCAGTAAGTTGCTCTTTTTTGGCAGTGAGAACGTCCAACTCTTCCTGAACTAATCCAAGCATTTCCGCATCCGTTTCCGCTTCTATTAGGAGCAGCGTCTCTTCAAGGGCGGATTCTAACTGCTGGTACTCCTGATATGTGGACACAATTGGCGAAAGTTCGGCGTGGGTTTTAGATAACTCCATTAATCGCTGTTGATTTGAAATTTGCGCCGGATCTCCGAGTGCTTTTTCGACTTCAGCGTATCTGTTTTCAATATCCTTGAGTTTCTCAAACATTTTTGTCACCGCTTGCAAGTTAAAACTTGCGATTAACCGTTAAAAACAAGAGATGCTCCTCTACATTTTCGGATGTAGGGTAGATCTCTATCCTGCTTGATTTGTGTCCTAAGCATCAGGGATTTCCCGCGCCTGCTGTTGTTAAGGCACGGGTACCCACGCTTGGAACACCGATCAATAGACTTACCGGCGAAACGATACCTCTAATTATCGTCTGCGGTGAGTCCGTAACGTCGGCGGAAACTTTCAACGCGTCCGGCAGTGTCAATAAATCGAGCTTGTTGTCCAGTGTAGAATGGGTGACATTTTCCACAAATATCTACCCGCATCTCGGATTGGATCGCGAGCGTTTTATGGGTCGCGCCGCAAATGCATGTAATCACGCATTCTACCATTTCTGGATGTATTTCGGCTTTCATAATTTTTCTCCTTTGAATCGACAATTTACGATTCTCTAAGCGTCTTGTAACCGCGCTTCTGAGGCGCGGAAGTTTAAGTGTATAGGCACTCACGCGGATCGCTTTGAACGAGCGTTGGTTCTCACTGACGCATTACTGTAAGTCGCATTGTCTACCATCCGCTCGAGGAATTCGGCGTTTGTACCAGTTCTGCCGAATTGCTCAATGAGCATTTCAAGCGATTCTGCGTCGTCCATCTGGCTGGTGAATTTCCGCAGCACCCAGACCTTGTTAAGAACATCGGGTGCCAATAAGAGTTCCTCACGACGTGTTTTCGATTTCTCGATGTTAATCGGTGGATAGATGCGGAGATCTAACAAAGAACGCTCCATGTGGATTTCCATGTTGGCAGTGCCTTTGAATTCTTCGTAGATGTACTCATCTTGCCGACTTTCCGTATCAACGAGCACAGATGCAATAACCGTTAGACTTCCACCTTGTTCAAATTTTCGGGCTGCACCGCAAAACTGACGAGGCTTTACAAATGCCATAGCATCTAAACCCCCCGACAACGTTTTTCCGCTGTGTGGCGTCATGACATTGTGTGCCCGTGCGAGTCGGGTCATGCTATCCAACAGAACGACGACATCTTTCCCGTACTCTGCCCACCGCTTCGCCTTCTCAATCGCCATCTCCGCGACTTGGATGTGCCGTTCCGGATGTTCATCAAAAGTAGAACTAATAACTTCCCCTTTGACAGAACGAGCGACATCTGTAACTTCCTCAGGGCGTTCATCAATGAGCAAAAAGATGAGAATAACTTCTGGATGGTTCGCCTCAATGCCGGCGGCAATATTCTTCAGCAGCGTCGTCTTACCACTGTAAGGCGGCGCAACAATCAAGCCGCGTTGTCCCTTGCCGATCGGTGCTATTAAATCCAACATCCGAGTCCCGTATTCTGACTGATTATGTTCCAGCTTCAATTTTTCGTACGGGTGGATGGGAGTCAGGTGCTTGAAAAGGATTTTCTGTTTGACGGATTCAGGCACCTCTCCGTTAACCTTCTCAATTTGTAACATTGCGAAGTAACGCTCTGCTTTATTTTCCGTTTTCTTTGGGGGACGAATGACCCCTTCAACGACGTGCCCGGTTTGTAAATCGAAGCGTCGGATTTGCGATGAGGACACGTAAATATCCTCGTTGCTCTGTAAATAATTGGAGCGCGACGAACGGAGAAACCCATAGTGTTGGTCCCGATCATCAAGGATTTCCAAAACCCCACCACCATAAAACTGGGTATCCCCCTCAGATTTAGCCTCTATAATTTCGTTAATTAATTCCTCTTTCCGAGACCCATCGTATTCGACCACTCCGAGAGTTAGGGCAAAGTCTTTGAGTTCCGAGAACTCCATTTCTTGGAGCTTGCGAATGTCCAAGCTCTCCATAGTTTCTAATACTCCTCATTGTGCCCGGTTCCAAGGTAATCGTTCCACCATGGCGTTCATCTAACCACCCAGCGAATTCTTTGTCTCCACGCAAATGTGCGATATTTTGAAAATGGAGCCGCAATTTGAACGCAGTCGCTAAAATAGGAGACAAAACAGAGGTTAAAATGGAATCGGGGCTGATTCTATAGAATAATTGACTGAAGTTGGTTTCCATTACTTTCGGTTCGCGACTGAAAACCACATCTACCGGGTTTCACTACTCTGTCGTTTAATTCATAAATCGGCACAACAGAACCGAGGCACGAAAACTGGGTTTTTCCACCAAGCTGGTTAATCTGGCATGACACTCCAACCAAACGCATGAGACTTCTGAAGACGCGCTTGTAAGCGACGCGCGACGCCGTTAAGATACGCGACAGAGCAAGATGCAAGGTATACAGGGATAGCGATGGAGTAGGTGCAACGTTGCCCGTGGGAATGTTTCTTGTATGGTTGCGTCGAGATACGTGTTAGAAGGTGGTTTCGACCTAAAGGTGCCACTTGGTTTTCCATATCAAAACTGGCGTTGCACGCGCTACCTTACAACCAGTGACTCGTTTTTCCTCAAAGGACGCTTCTTTCGGGGTTTACACTGTTTCATCAGGGGAAAGCTGCGAACTGCACCCTTAAAGCGTGCTTGCGCTTAGGAAGTTAAGAACCTTAATTGTTAATTATACACCATTCAGAATAAAAGGTCAAGTTTTTTTCTAAAAAGACGAATTCTTCCGAAATCATGATGTAAGGCGCGGTTTTTTTCAACCGCGCACTTCACACCCCTTATTCAGCGTCTTCGCCTTTCAATTTCTTAAGCCTGCGACGGACTTTCTGGTTATATTGATTTTTCGCTAAGTAGTTTTCCCAAAGGGCTATCGCGTCGTCATTAAACCCTTGTGAGACATAGTAATCACCGAGGGCTATCAGCGGAATATCAGAAAGCGGGTTCCTCTCAATCGCCGTTTTGAATTCAGCAACAGCGGTTTCCGCATCGCCGTTTAAAAGTGCCAACTCACCCCTACCGTAAGGAATCAAGGCGTGGTCGGGGTACTCTGCCGCCAATTCATCTATCATCTTCTGCGCGTCTTCCAATTTCTTCAAGTGGTAGGTTGCACGCGCAGCGAGGATCGTCGCATAAACGATCTGATTGCGAAGTTTTTGTTGTTCGACCTTGCTTTCCGATTTGTTGAGAACCCGTTTCGCCGTCCGAGCGGCGGCTCTATACTTGGCACGGGATTGTACATAATTCCCGTACTTATAGGTAAGGTCACCGAGGGTTTTAGAGCCGATGTATGAATCACCTTTCCCATCAACGAGATCCTGAAAAATTGCGGCGGCTTTTCGATCCTTTAACCGATAATGGAGGACCTCGGCAAGGCTTTGTAACGCATCTAAATTCTGTGTGTTCGCCGCGACAGACTTCTCCAGCACCTCCCGTTCTTTCTCAGGTTCACCTAACTTTTTGTGCGCCAGCGAGAGTAACCAGTAAATCTCGGAATCTTTTCTTTTCGCCATTCCAAGAACAGAATTGTAGGTTTCTATCGCTTTCTCATAGGATTCGGAAGTATAGTGAGTTCGTCCGGTGTCGATGACGGCTTGAATAACGCTACCATCTCGGTTTGCAGCTTTCTTGAGGACCTCTCTCGCCCGTTGATGCATCCCTACTTTTCGATAGCAAATCGAGAGTTTGAGGTAGGAATACGGGTCAAGCTTCACATTCGCCGCCTCTGCGCGGGCAATTGCATCGAAATATAAAGCCCCCGCGTCCCGGTAACTCTCATCACCGTAGAAGAAGTTGGCAATCATCAACTCAGCATCATAGTAAGTGCCTTGTTCATCGCCTGCGATACCCCCTTGACCGCCGAAATTCCGCATGACCTCCGATGCACTCACTCCGAATCCGGAGTCTGCGATTTGGGTATTGATATTCCCCATGGCGCGACTTCTCTCAACACCCCCGCGCGGGCGGTCCATTTCACGTCTCGCTTCTTGCCGGGCATAGGCTCTTTCTACCTGTGTTGCCAGTGGGTCGTCGGGCTCTGGAATGCTGGCGTTGAGGTCTGTCAGTTCCTGTTTCGCTATCTCAATCTCTTTTTCAGTCCCTTCGACCTTACCATATCTTTTAACGAGTGATTGATACGTGCGTTTCGCTTCCTCTTCGTTTTTGAGGTGCTGTCGTTGGATGCGTCCTTTATTGGCGATAGCGAGCGCTGCGCGTTGGCTTCGAGGGTTCCGGTTTGCGAAGTTATCGAAAACCTCTACCGCCTGTTCAAAGTCCTTTGCCTCTTCAAAACTTTTCGCCAGCATCAGTTGTGCGTTGTGGCTCAATTCAAGGTTCGGAAAATTGTTGATAACCGCGTCAAATTGGGTTTGAGAGGCTTTAAAATCCTTTTCCCGGAAATGGTGCATCCCGAGTTCATAATGCGCCTCAGCAGCTTCATCACTCTTCGGTGCAGCGGCGATGACGGCTTCATAGGCTTTGACGCCTTCCGCGGGTTGATTCATTCGGTCAATGGAAAGTTTACCTATAGCGAGTTGTGCTTGCAATGCCTCAGGCGTGCCGGGTTGGGCATCCACGATATTTTGATACGCCTGTATTGCACCTGGGTAGTCTTTCTGTTCAGCGAGCTTTTCTGCGGCGCGCAGTGCGCTACCAGATAGGCAACCGACGTGTACCACCGCTACTAAAACAGCCACGACGAGCGCGCAATACTTCATACTTTTGACAGCGAGTTTTCGCCAGTGCTCATACATCCTGATTGCGAGTTGTGCTGAAAATTTCACGATCTTTCTCCTTTTTTGATATTGACTCGGTTCCAAGACACCTACGCGAATAAGCATCCCTGCTTTAATAACACGATTTGGATGCACATTCATCAATCAATTCTAAGACTTCTTGCCGAGTGTATCCCTCTTTCTGAATGAGTTCGTCGCAATTGACACTGTTTTTTGCGTCGGGTCCCTTACCGGCTTCAAGGATTGCATTTGTCAACCAACTGGTGCGTACTCCATTGATGCCAGAGGTGTAGTTCGCCTGGTACTCGCCTTTTACCAAACCGACGAGCTGATCGACCTTGTTGCGGGGATACCCTTCCGGACGCGGATAAGCAAGCGGTTCTGGCGCACCACCTTTGGGCGTGTAACGAATACCATTTTTGATTTCGATCGTTCCCTCATCACCTTCCAGAATTACCCATTCTTCAAACCCAACGCGCGTGTTGCCGAGGATGGTGATTGTGCCTTCGGCACCGTTATCCAGTGTGACATCGGAGTAAGAATTAATTTCAACGAACTTTGGAACGAGGTTTCCATCGTCGTCCTCAAATTTCATGTCAGTTGTCCCGTAGACCTCAGCAGGCAAGGCACTCGTCATCCATAAGAATATATCTTGGAGGTGGCTTCCTGAGTCATTGGGCTGTCCACCGCCAGAGAAGCGTGGATCCCCTCGCCACCCACCTGCTCCCCACCGCTGCGCCATGTAGACCTCAAATTTCTGGAGGTTCCCGATCCGTCCTTCAGAGATTGCGCGTCTGGCTGCCATGTAGGTATCCTCATAATGGCGTTGATACCCACCGACGAGATGTAATCCACTGCCCATTGCGATTTTGGTTACAGCGATTGCGTCACCAACGACATTCGCCATCGGTTTTTCGACGATCACGTGGCATCCGGCGCGGAGCGCGTATTTCGTGTGAATATCGTGAAGGGAGTGAGGCGAGAATACACCGACGATATCCAGATCTTCGTGATTGAGCATCTCCACGAACTCGTATTCACCGAGGTAACGGTTGAAACTATTCGCTTCATAGCCGTCAACCTGTTCTTGGAGCGCACTTTCTAAAGCGTCCAAACTCGCTTCGTGAGTGTCCACAGCGGCAACGACTTCAGCGTCGGAACGGGTTGCGAAACCGAGTGTATTTCCCCGTCCTGCACCGCCGGGTCCAATCACACCAACTCTTAAAATATCATTTTTGCGGGTTCCCATGATTCTAACCTCTCTGGATGACATCTGTCAAGAGATTTTACTTGACCTACTAACTCAAAAACGGTGATTCACATTCACTGCGGTTTAAACAGGCACGTGAGTTTCTCAACGATTAAAGACTCGGAACAATTTTTTAATCGGATCGTAGAATTGGTCCACGACGCGCTCCTTGAGTGGGATGATAGCGTTGTCCGTAATCGTGATATGTTCCGGGCAGACTTTCGTACAACATTTGGTAATGTTACAATACCCGATACCGTCCGAATCCTTCAATTCTTCGAGTCGGTTTTCAGTGTCTATCGGGTGCATTTCTAAGGAAGCGGCGTAAACGAAGAATCTCGGTCCGATGAACTCGTCATGAAGATCGTGCTCTCGAAGGACATGACAGACATCCTGGCAGAGGAAACACTCAATGCACTTTCGAAACTCTTGGATGTGATCGATGTCTTCCTGTTCCATTCGCCATGTGCCATCTTCGACATCAGGGGGTCGTGGCGTGAACGGCTTCATTTTCTCTTTAACTCTGAAGTTCCATGATACGTCTGTAACGAGGTCTTTAATGAGCGGGAACGCCCGCATCGGTTCAACGGTAACAGGTTCATCAAGGGGTAAATCGTTGAGGCGCGTCATGCACATCAATTTCGGTTGCCCGTTGATTTCGGCGGAACAGGAGCCGCATTTTCCCGCTTTACAATTCCATCGAACAGCCATGTCGTTTGCTTGCTCGGCTTGGATACGGTGGACAGCGTCTAAAACCACCATACCCTCAGAAACCTCGGTGTCATAATCGACAAATTCCGCGCCATCCGCATTGCCACGCCAGATCCTAAATGTTGTTTTCGCCATTTTTTAATTTTTCCTTGCCGTTCGGTCAAGTCTGTTTGATGATCGTTAAAAACCCTTGCGAACAATTAAAATACTATCCGATTTCATCTATGATCTCCTGCAGATCGGCTCGGAGTTCATCAACCGGTTGACGGCGAATCTCCATAGTGCCATCGGGTGCCTTCTTAACGATGGTGTTATATTTGCCTGCGCCGGGTTCCTCTTTCTCTGGGTAATCGTCCCGTGAATGCGCACCGATGCTTGCCCTGCGTTCAAGTGCCGCAAGTGCAATCGATTCGGAGACCGTGATCAAGCAGTCGAGATCGAGCGCGGTATGCCATCCGGAGTTGTACTCTCGATTACCGATAGCATGGACGTTCTCTGCCTGTTCGCGCAGGTGCTGGATCTCCTCCAAGGCTTGCGTGAGGCTTTCTTGACTGCGAGCGATACCCACCAGTTCCTGCATTTTGTCCTGGAGTTGTGCCTGAATGTCGTAGGGTCCCATCTTTTCACCACTGCCATCGTCTGCTGGATTCTCAAAGGGTTTTAGCGTGTGAGCAGCGATTGCATCGACTTGTGTTTCATCAAGCCGGACAACTTCGTTCTCCTCCGCAAACCGTGCCGCATATTCCCCCGCACGTTTACCGAAAACGAGCAGATCGGAGAGTGAATTACCGCCAAGTCTGTTGGCACCGTGTAATCCGGCAGCGCATTCACCCGCCGCAAAGAGTCCTGGAACCGCCGTCATCTGTGAATCCGCATCGACCCGAATGCCGCCCATGATATAATGCGTTGTGGGCCCGACTTCCATCGGTTCCTGCGTGATGTCGATGTCGGCAAGTTCCTTGAATTGGTGGTACATACTCGGCAGTTTTCTACGGATATGCTCCGGCGCGTTCGAGATTTTTTCCTTAATCCACGCGATATCCAAGAATACACCACCGTGTGGACTTCCCCGACCCTCCTGTACTTCTCGGACGATGCACCGTGCGACGTGATCGCGTGTAAGAAGCTCGGGTGGACGCCGCGCATCTCGGTCGCCTTGTGTATACCGCCATCCCTCTTCAGGACTATCCGCCGTCTGGTGCACATAGAGTTCAGGGATGTCATCAAACATAAAACGTTTCCCCTCACTGTTTGTGAGGATACCGCCTTCGCCACGCACCCCCTCCGTGACCAAGATACCTCGGACACTGGGGGGCCACACCATACCCGTTGGATGGAATTGCACGAACTCCATATCTATGAGTTCCGCCCCGGCGTGGTATGCCAGAGAATGTCCATCGCCGGTATACTCCCAACTATTGCTTGTAATCTTGTATGCTTTTCCCACGCCGCCTGTTGCCAACACGACCGCCTTCGCGGAAAAAACTTTGAACCGTCCCTTTTCACGTTCGTAACCGAACGCACCTGACACCCTCTCACCCGTTTTGAGGAGCGAAACGACGGTATTCTCCATGTGTACTTCAATACCTTGATGGATACCGTGGTCCTGTAGCGCGCGGATCATTTCCAATCCAGTGCGATCCCCGACGTGTGCAAGGCGCGGGTATTGGTGTCCACCGAAGTTCCGCTGAAGGATGCCTCCATCCTGTGTCCGGTCAAAGAGCGCACCCCAAGCTTCAAGTTCACGCACCCGATCGGGTGCTTCTTGCGCATGGAGCTCTGCCATTCGTGCGTCGGAGAGATACTGTCCACCGCGCATGGTGTCAGCGAAATGTACACGCCAACTGTCCCTTTCATCAACATTTGCCAAAGCGGCAGCGACGCCACCTTCTGCCATAACGGTATGCGCCTTACCGAGCAAAGATTTGCACACAAGCCCTACCTTTAGGTCACCTGCGGCGGCTTCAATCGCTGCACGAAGTCCAGCACCACCGGCTCCAATTATCAATACATCATATTCATGCGTTTCGTAAGATGCCACGTTGAAAAATTTCCCCTAATTATGAATGTATGTTTCTCCAGTGTTAAAATTAGACGCGAACGGCAAGCCTGTAATGTAATGGAAGGCGATTCATAAGAAAGGCACTTCAAATATGAAACCCACTTGAGAACTCCGCAAGGTAAAATTAAAAAGTAATCCAGTCCTGACCAAGCGCCGGTGCTATAAAACGGACGTATATATCAGAAAAACCGACCCAACAGAGACTCATCCACGCCCAGAGCATATGTCGCTCGTTCAAGCAGGTCACACAATTATACGCGCGTCGACGAATTGGTGCTTTAGAGAGCAGATCCACAATTCCACCGACTAAGTGGCGTAAAGAGTGGCATCCGAGCGTATAACCGCCTAAAAAGATGACATTGCCTGCCAAAACGAGCGTCCCGATGCCGATGCCGAGGGTTTTTCCACCATTTCCATCAGGAAACCAGAGTGCCACCCAAACATCATAACTGAGGATGACGAGGAAAATGAGGGCGAGATAGAGAAAATACCGATGGATATTCTGGATAATCAGCGGGAAGGAGTGCTCACCCCGATAGCCTTTACGCGGTTCCGATACCGTGCAAGAGGGCGGATCTGCCCAAAACGCTTTGTAATACGCCCCTCGGTAATAGTAACAGGTGAATCGGAAGCCTGCAGGTGCCCACAAAATCAAGGCGGCAGGTGTAATCAATGCCGGCATCCAGGATGGCATCTCACCAAACCAACTGTGCTCAAGGCTATGCGCATCCGTACCGAAAAGTAGTGGCGAGTAGAAAGGCGACAGGTAGGGACCAGAAATAAAATGCTCCCCCTCCAAAACCCGGAAGGTCGCATAGACAATGAATGCCCCCAACCCGACAAATACGGCTAAGGGTTGCAGCCACCAAGTATCTCGGCGCTGGGTGTGGAACGGACGGCGTTCCGTTAAGGTGAGTTCAGGGTGCGTCATAGGCAATTTTCCTTCATGTGAACAGTTTAGTCTTTTTTATTAGATTCGGTTCGCGGCGGTGGTGGGGGCAGATATTTCCAACCGAGTGCTTTGAATTTTTTTTGGTTCGCTTTCAAATAATTATAGAGATCTTCCATAGAATTGAATTTGGCAGCGAATGCCTCCTTCATCCGATAGCACTCTTCCAAGACAGGATCCATGCGTGTGTCCGGTTTCTCCTTCACTTGAATTTCCTCAATTGTAGACTTTCGGTCTGGCCGTATTATATTGTATCATACAATAAGGTTTTTGTCAAATTTACACACGTGTATGCGTCAGGGGTTCCCAACCGAGCAGGCGTTTCGCTTTTGAGAGGTTAATCTCTTTCTGTTCATGATCCCCCGCAATAAAGAAAGCATCAAACCCTTCGTGTTCAACCGAGATAGCCGCGAGATACGCTGTTGCCAAATCTTGCTCGTCCGTCCACCAGATATGCACCGATGAATCCTTGGGTTGGGCATAACGCTCAAGCCACTGTTCCCGCGTAGAGGGACCCGTGATCCGCAGCGCGATAAGCGACATGCCGTGTTCCCGTGAGAAGTATTCGCAGACCTGCTCGCCGAAACCCTTGGTTAACCCATAGACACCGGGATTATCGCGCGGCACGACATCCTCATACGGAAAATTGTTTCGCGTCCGCTCATGCACAGTGAAGGTACTCGTGTAGACAGCGTGCCGGATCCCCGCTTCCTTCGCGGCGTGTAAGACGATATGCAGCCCCTTCGCGTTCACCTCGTAGTTTGCGACAATGTCGCTGAAATCGGCGACAGAGGACCGATCGCTCGTCGGTTGCAGCATTACCATGTAGACGAACGTGTCCATCCCTTTCAACGCTTCCTGAACGATAGCAGGGTCGGTAACGGAGCCTTGGATGTAATCAATGGATGTATCTTTGGGCGGATTGATGTCAAGGACTCGAAAATTGTGATGGGGCTTCATGTAAGGGAGCGTCATCGTCCCAACGTGTCCCGAACCCCCTACAAGTAAGACGTTCATTTTTTAACCACGTCCCTTTCTGCTCGCCTGCCTATCCTTGTTGGCAAGCAGTTTCTGGCAACAATTACTAAACTTCATGCTATTCCTGATACGCATAGGCACGGTGCTGAATCCGTAGATCGAAGTCGTCTACTGGATCCCATATCGGCATATCCGATGGCACTGTATAACCAAACTGCTCGGTATCCGAGGAATACGGATTCGTCCGACGTTCGTGGAGGGCGCGTTGATAGAGTTTGCAGCGTTGCGTCAAGAACTCCGACTGCCACCATTTATACCGTTCGTTCCACTGCGGAGTCCGTTGATCGAAGTAAATCACCCGACGAAGCGTCCCGCTTGTGTTAATTTTACTGCCGTGCAAGACTTTGGTATGGTGGAGCAGAATGTCCCCAGGTTCAACCTCTGCTGGTACTGCGTCCTCACGTTCAAAATTGACTTCTCCCCTGTCGATAACCTCCTGCGCCTCTTCGATCCCCCAGAGATGGCTTTTCGGGATGACCCAGACACATCCGTTATCAACAGTCGAGTCATCTATGTAGATGTCAATGTTAAAAATCGGATGATTCTCACGGATGGCATTGCCGTCCCGATGCCATCGCACAGAAGAACCGTGTTTCGGGAGTTTAAAGACCAAAGATTCATAGCACGGGATAAAATCGGGTCCGATGATCCGATGCAGCAGATCCCCTATGAACGGGTGTCCCAAGAGTCGCAGGGAGAATTCGTTCGGGTGCGAGTGTAGATACGTCAGATAGTAAGGAATCCCTTCCGGTCCACGATTACACCACGGATCCGCCGGACCGCCCGCCAAAATCTCATCAATCAGTCGTTGACTTTCACGTTGTATAACGGCAAGTTCATCGGATTGGATGACACCTTTCAGAATGAGATAGCCGTTATCGTTGAAGAATTGAATTTCGTTATCCGTAATTTTCCTCATTTTTAATTTTTCCTTGCGGATAAGTATCGGTTGCTTGAACTTTTACGTTTTTCGTGTTCGAGTTGAAGAAATCCACAGAAATACCCTATCAAAAACCCCCAGCAAAAACCCTGCGCCGTTGTTGCAGGCTTGGGTAACGTAGTGAAGTGCAGCCCCAGAGGCGATAAATTAAAAATCACCAATCGCGGCGTGCCACGCCGAAACGAATTCTTGGACAGATTGATATCTGAACTGTTTATCTGGATGTGTCGCCTTTTTTGCGACGTGCCATGTGGCACTGTTCCCTTTCCAGTCGTCTTGTGAATCGCTGTTGTTGGCGAGCAATACGAACGCTGTCCTCGCTAACATAAAGACGTTTGTCCTTTCGTCAATACGTGCACCTTTCTGAAATTCCTCCGGTGCCATGAATCGAGTTGAGCCGTACAACCGTCCTCGGTCGTTTACAAACGGTGCTGGATGATAATGGTCGAAATCGTAGAGATGTATCCGCTTTTTTTCAAAGTCATAGATAATACAACCGTCGTAAAAGTCTTCAGCGATAAACCCCTGTTTTTCAATAAGGATATGGACTTCATAGATGACGTTGAGTGCATCAATTATCTCAGCGGCTGGCAACGCACAAAACCTGTCACGCGGGTGTATTTCATCGGGACCCAGTTCCCTTTCCGGACGCAGCCCCTCACCATCGACCCAGTCGTAGACCAGTGTAAAGCCGTCGGGTGTAGCGAAAGCGTTGTGCAATCGAGGGAGTGCCTCGTGCTGGACGGCGGCGTGGAAACGAACAGCCTGCTTGAGCCACGTGATGGTTTGTGGTGTGTTGCCGTGTTTGACGAACCAACGTCGGTTGTCCACTACCGCTCGGAAGGATTGACATCTCGAATCGTGCTCAGGAAACCGATACGTGACTTCACCGATCTGCTTCAGGTATGCTTCGATATGTGTGTCTATCTCCGAAATCTCCAGAAGTGGATGTCGGGTAGGCATTTCGTTTGTCCTCATCCGGCGCGGCACAGCTGCTTTCTACCTGCCTTGCGTCGGTTTTGTGGGGTTGGGATAATAGTATACACCAAAATCGAAGAAAAGTCACGTTTTTTTCAACGCCACTCAAATGCGTTGTATCTCGTATGACTCTTCTTGAGCATGCTACAGATAGGAGGTCAGATCCCAGAGGTAGATCGCGCCATCATGTCCACCGCTTACGAGAAGGGTACCATCTTGCGAGAAGACGAAACACTGAACATCGGTCGTGTGTCCCCAGAAGGTAGCCATATTTTCACCAGTCGCGACTTCCCATAAACGGATAGGCACCCTTTGCAAACCCGGCTGCCACCAAGCACCGGAGGCTAAATATTGTCCACACGGCGAAAAGCATAACGTAATCGGTCTCTGACTTCCTTCAGGCTGCGGGAGCGTCATGAGGATTTTTCCATCCGTTGCGTCCCACAAAACAATCTCACCCCACTTGCCACCGGCAATTATGTTTCCACACGGTGAAAACGCGATGCCCGTGTCGTACTCGCGATAGGTCTCTTTTGTCGGTGGCGGCGTTAGAAGAAGCCGAGTAATCTGTTGTGCCGCATTAACATCCCACAAATAGGCGGTACAATCTCGTGATATACTTGCAAGCCGTTCCCCATCTGGGCTAAATGCCATCCCTACAACATGCTGCCTCGAAAATCCGGTCTGATTAGCAGGGACTGCATGCCCTACGAGCGTGGTATGTTTTTTCCAATTTTCGTTCTTATGCGTGTTATCTGATGAAGGTGTAGACTCCCAGACATGAATGTCGCTTTTTCTGTCAACACCCGCGAGGCGATAGCCGTTAGGTGCAAATGCTTCAGCACGCAACAGTCCCGCCTCCGGTTTAGCAAGTTTAGCGATCGGTTCACTATGTCCGACCTCCCATATTTTCAATGTGGTCTCGTCAACACTTGTAGAAATAATTTTCCCGCTATCAGATAGATACACGTTATGGAAAGTCCCAGGCAATTTCTCGCCGTCGGGACGGTACGAACGCTTACTCGCGACACCCCATAAGAGGACGTTATCCCGCCAAAATCCAGCAGCAAGCGTCTTTTCGTCTGCCGAGATCACTAACGTATCCATCGTCGGGATATGTCCATGAAGGGTTGAAAGGGTATGGGAGTCAGAGTTATCACCTTTCGTCCAGATTCGGATTTCACTGGGGCTTGCAACCGCTAATTGTTTCCCAGTCTCTGAGAAACGCGCCTTTCTGCTATTTCCCCGATGCCCAAACTCATCAAGTTTTTCGTGCTGCTCTACGTTCCAAACCTCAACCTTTCGCTTAGAAACTCCAGCAGCAATCAGTTCCCCCTCTGGTGCGTAATATGGAAACATCTGGGCATCTCCAGAGTCGGTATAAGTTGCTGATAGTTGCCCGCTCTCCAGATCCCAAACACGGATCGTTCCATCTGAACTCCCCGCAGCAAGGTACCTTCCATCAGGTGAGAAGCAGAAGTTTTCCATCTTCTCGGGATATTCCGTGAAGCAATTGATTTGTTCTCCCGTTTCCACGTGCCATATTACAATGGATTCGGTGTCAGAATCTTGATCGTGTTTCCTACTTGCCAACAACCTCATATCGGAGGAAAATTGGAACCGGTAATGACGAACAACATTATAAGTCTCACCGATTTGGGTTTCACTGAGTTGCGTCCCGGTGTGCGCACACCAAATGTAAATTTTCCCATTCCTCTGATAACTAACCGCAGCAATGCGCTGTCCGTCTTGGGAGAAGACAGGTTTAGAAATATCATGTCTGCTGGAATTACCTATCTCGGCTACGCAAATACCGCGTTCAATATCCCATACCTTTACAGTTTCAACAAAAGTGTGCGTGACAATCCGCTGACTATCGGGTGAAAAGGTCACACTGCTGGTCATCCCACGTTCGGTATCCCATAGTGCAATCGGGGATAGCGTCGGAAGTTCATATAACCAGAGTCCAATTGATGTGCCGACCGCGAAGTACTGCCCGTCCGGTGAGAATGCCGTATCACAAACGTCGCCCTGTCCCAACCGAGCAATTGCGCCTTCGGGGAGTGCCCAAGTCGTCACGTCCGCTCCGTTTGTGTTAACTCCCTTAGCGTCTAAAGGCTTTTTATTTTTCATCAGAATCCCTGCGGAATGCTCGCAATTTGTAAATCGGGAGCAAGTTTGTTATTCATAAAAACTGACAACTGACAACTGATAACGTCTAACAATTATCTGCTTGCAAGCTTTGCGGAAATAGTATATCATATACGTGTCAAAATTTAATCCCTTTTTGCCGCTTAGAAAACGAAAAAATTATGTAACACAGCGTGCTACAAAAGAAACAGGAAACCTCTTTATGCGACATAACCTCTTCGTCCCGAACAAAATGCCTTATGCCAAAGGAAAAAACCGTCCAGATGTACCGTGTATCCTGTGCGCAATTGTCGAGAAAAACGATAAAGTCCAACGCCTTGAGGTCCATCGAACCGAATGCTTTACCATCTCGCTTAATCTCTACCCTTACAGTCCAGGACACCTCCTAATTTTTCCGAATCGGCATGTGCTTGACGTACGGGAGTTGAATCAGGAAGAGGTTCAAGAACTCCACGAACTTCAATGCCTCTGTTTCGAGGCATTGACATGCGCTTATCAGCCCCGCGGCTTCAACGTCGGGTATAACATGGGGGATGCCTCCGGCGCGAGCATTCCGCATTTTCATCTGCACGTTGTCCCTCGATACCCGCGTGAATTGGGATTCATGGACGTCATCGGCGGGGCGCGTATCATCATCGAAGATCCAAACGCTACGCAGGAGAAACTTGTACAGATATTCCAGAAACTGACAGTATAGTTCTTAGTTGTCCGAAAGTTTTAAAGTCGGTAAAGTGTTCTAAAGTGCCTAAAGTTGTAAGAGGCGCTTTGACCTTCCAAACGGAAACCCTTGCAACTTCCCAACTTTAGTACACTTGCAAACTTCCCTACTACTGATGGAAACCTCTTAACTGAAAACCGATAACTGAAAACTGACAACTATTCAAGAAAGGAAACATAGAATGAGCACTCCCGCTTATGATCTCTTAGCTGAAACGTTAGAAAAACAGGGAATTCAGGTCGAGGCTATCAAAGCCCATCTCAAGGAACAACACATCGAAACGCCGTCATGGGGTTACGGTAATTCCGGCACTCGGTTCGGTGTCTTTGAACAACCCGGCGCAGCCCGAAATGCCGCCGAACGTCTGGAAGACGCCGCCACCGTCCATCGTTTCACCGGTATCGCTCCCACCGTCGCACTCCACATCCCCTGGGACAAGACGGACGATTGGGGTGCCTTGAAACAGTACGCCGCGGATGTCGGTATCGGCATCGGTGCCATCAATCCGAACGTCTTCCAGGATCAGGCGTATAAACTCGGAAGCGTCTGCAACCCAGATGCCGCTATCCGTCGACTCGCCATCGATCACATGCTCGAGTGTGTCGATATCATGGAGAAAACCGGCTCCGATCTGCTGAGTTTGTGGTTCGCAGACGGGACGAACTTTCCCGGACAGTCGAACTTCAGGAAACGCAAAAAGTGGATGGAGGCGGCGTTAGCCGAGGTCCACGATGCACTGCCAGATGCCACCCGTATGCTCATCGAGTACAAGTTCTTTGAACCCGCATTCTATCATACCGATTTAGCGGATTGGGGCACCGCCTACCTCTTGGCAACGAAACTCGGTGAGAAAGCGCAAGTCCTCATCGACTTGGGACACCACCCCCAAGGCACGAATATTGAGTTCATCGTCGCCTACCTGATTGATGAAGGCAAACTCGGTGGGTTCCATTTCAACTGTCGGAAATACGCAGACGACGATCTGACGGTAGGTTCTATCAACCCACAGGAACTCTTCCTGATTTATACTGAACTGGTCGCCGCTGAACTCGACCCCGACACGGAAACCGACATCGCTTACATGATCGATCAGAGCCATAACCTGAAACCGAAGGTGGAAGCGAGTATCCAGTCCGTGTGCAATCTGCAGAAGGCATACGCAAAAGCACTGCTCGTTGACCGAGATGCGCTCGCCGCCGCGCAGGATGCCGCCGACCTGGTTGAAGCAGAATCCATCCTCCAACGCGCCTACGAGACGGATGTAAATCCACTGGTGGAGCAGGTTCGCTTGGAGATGGGCCGCGATCCTCATCCGCTGACAGCGTATCGGAAGAGTGGCTACTATGAAAAGATTAGTGCTGCGCGTGTCGGTGGTGAAAGCCAAGGCTGGGCATAAGCAGGGTTAGGAACAGTCTCAAACTCGGTAGGCGCGGTTTCTAATCGCGCCTTTCTTATGGAAGATCATCGAAAAATATGACCAAGATTAAAATCGGAATTATCGGTTCGGGTGGGATGGCACGGAATCACCTCACACGATTTGCTTCAATTCCAGATGCCGAAATCGTGGCGATCGCCTCCAGAAACGAACAGACAGGCACCCAACTCGCCAAAGCACATAAGACAGTCTTTATACCCGAATGGGAGCGTCTGGTTGAACGTGAAGACATAGCGGGGGTCGTCATCTGCACCCACAACGACAGCCACGGTGAGATGATACTCGCGGCGTTGCGATCAGATAAACACGTTTTCGTGGAGTATCCGCTCGCCAGTGATGTTGGTCAAGGAGAAGCGGCACTGCAGCTCGCAGAAAAACGGGGTCGTGTGCTTCGGGTATCGCATCCTGAGGCAGTCTCCAACACGCACAAAGCCCTCAAGCAAAAAATAGGCGAACTCGGCGATCTGCTGCTCACCTCTTTCGTGCGTCTCACACCGGGGCGCGGTGCGCGTCCTGAGATACTTTTCAATCTGCCGGTGTCAGGAACCCCCGCCCATTTTTTCATCTATCATATCTATCCGATTGTGGACTTCTTCGGGGGTGCTGCGTCCGTCAAAAGAAACGCCGTCTATGAAGGATTAAGGGAGAATGGACAATACGACGGGTTTGTCAACACACTCACCGTTGAATTCAAACGCGGCGGTATCGGACAGTGGACCTGGGCAGGTGGTATCGCCATCAACGCCGCCGAGGAACATGAACGATACGTCCTCACCGAAGGCACGATCAGTGATGCGGGTGGCGAGTGGCACTGCACAACACCTTCTGGCGTGACACCGATTCTTATACCGGATTCACCGCAACAGACGCTCCAGGCGTTATGGTTCTCCGAGATCCGAGGGGCTGCTGATCAGCCTCCGAATTTGGAAGAGGCAACGATTGCATTAGAGGCAATCCGCATCAGTCTTGGGTTTGAAGAATAAGTGTAGGATGGTGGGGATTTTCTGCCGCCAGAGGTTCAATTGAAAGTCTGCATCCAAATGCGTTAAGAATGGTTCTAAGCGTATCAATCGTTAAAGCCTTATCGCTTGATAGTTCTTCTGAGAGCGTCTCCGGTTCAGCGTTAATTCTTTTGGCAAGTGCTGATATGCCCCCCTCCGTCTCAGCAACGGTTCGGAGTGCCAATAGGACAACTCGCGGGTCTCCAAAAGTTTGGTATTCCTCCATAATTGCTTGGAGATAATCCTTCACTCCTCCCGAATCGGAAGTGAGGCGTTGAATCATATATTCTCGCCATGTTCCCGAATCTCTCATCGTTGTGTCTCCTTATACCAGTGTCCGTTGGAACCAGGCAACCGATCTGGCAATCACCGCTTGCTCCCATGCAACCGTATTGAAAGTATGATCGGCTTTATCAACGATCTCAAGTTCCGTCAAAGCATCGCGCCCGCGCATCAATTCGTAGTAACGTCTGCCGTGGGAGGCGGGCACGACATCATCACCACTACCATGAATCACGAGGAGCGCCCCCGTAAACTGCTGAATCAAGATAGAAGGAGATAGGTGAGGGAGTTCTTCATAAAACGCCTTCCCGACGATGTTTGGGTTTAACTGCGCGATTTCCTCCGGGGTCGGCGTGTTCTTGGCTCTCTCCAAAATTTCGTTTTTCCGGTCTGGCGGATCGTCCGAGAGCGGTGCCCACATCACCGTCGATTTCACACGTGTATCTTGCCCAGAGACACACGCCGCGACACAGCCCCCCATGCTCAATCCCAAAATGCCGATGCGTTCAGGGTCTACCCCTTGCATAGCGGTAAGCACATCAATTGACTTGACGGCATCCGAAATCTCGCCACCGATCGTCATTTCCGAGAAGTCGCCGGCACTGTCCCCGGAACCCCGAAAATCGAAGCGGAGCACATAGAACCCGATAGCGGCAAGTTCTCGGGCAGTTTTGACGAATATTCTGTGCGGTTCAACCTTCGTTCCCGTGAATCCGTGAAAAAAGGCAACTGCTGGACCCGGTGTTTCGTAACCTGTTGGTGAATGCAGTATCCCGTTTATCTGCTGTCCTTGATTGTAAAATACGATCGGTCTTTCCATCATATCCTTCTTTTCCTTAGTGAGGTTCACTCTCCATTTGACGCCAAAGCCCTCTGGAAATCCTCTGGACTTTCTGCTAAGATTGCAGCGCGATGCAGCTGCTTAAGGCGTTGGGGATCCTCAATTGTTTCTAATACCGGTCTGAAAGTACGCGCCACATCCGGCTGTAATCGAAGCTCCAATGCTTCAAGGATATCCTCACGCGCGCGTTCTTTCATACCTTGTTCAAGTCCCTGTTCAAGTCCCTGTTGGTGTGCTTCCGCTGTTGCTTTCTCCGTCCAGTATTCGGTGATAGCACCCACAACCTAAAGGTTGGGGCTTCGGTTTCATAGCAACTGCGGTTTTCTCTAAGAGTCCACCGTCTAACTGTCGCTCCACCTGCGGGCATTTCCCTGATACTCTGAAATAGGTGAGCATCAGGCACATCGTCAAGTGACGGCTATCCCTGCCCGCAATATGTTTATCGCAGCGTTGATGTCCCTATCGTGGTGTGAACCACAGTCAGGACACGTCCACTGCCTATCAGAGAGTGAAAGATTTTCGTTTTTGTAGCCACAATCGGAACACGGTTTGGTTGTCGCAGTCCATTGACCGACCTGTTTCAAAAGACGCTTATGTTTGCTACACTTATACTTCAATATCTCAACAAACTGGTAGAAAGCAAGGTCGGAGACTTTGCGTCCCCAAAGCCGTTTCATGCCATCAAGGTTCAAGGTCTCAATGGCAATAGTATCAAAACGCTTACAAAGTTCAGAGGCAAGCTGCCAATGAAAGTCTTTGCGTTGATTAGAAACTTTACGGTGAAGTCGTGCCAATGCTCTGACACACCGCCACCAGCCGTTAGAACCTTTCTGTTTACGGCTCAAGTCTTTGTTGAGTGCGCGAAGTTTCTTCAAGGAGTGTTTCAAAGGTTGGCGGTGTTGCTTCTTCTCACCCGTGCTCAGGGTCAAGTAAGCGTCTTTCATGCCGAAGTCTGCCCCAACGCTTTCACCTGTTGTCGGCAGACGTTTCATATCCGTGTCGTCTGTAGTTATGCAAAGCCAATAGTCACCGCAGGCATCACGCTTTATCGTGATATGCCGAATACAACCGTGCCACTGCCGGTGTTTGTGAAAAGTATAAGGCACGCGGTCAAAACGCCATTTACCTTTTTCCCATTTCCGGAAGGATATTGTAACTCGGTTGTCTTTGAGTTTCCAACCGGCGGGTCCCGGAAAGGTAATAGACTTAAACTTGTTCCTACGTTTGATTTTCGGTCTACCGCCTATTTTGTCGAAGAACCGCTCATATGCATTATCAATACGCATCAACTCTTGTTGAACCGCTTGGCTCGGCAGGGACCTCCAATGCGGGTGCGTCGTCCGCTTGAGTTCTCTAAAGTGGTGATCCATAGCGTTATAGTTCGCATATGGCAGCCCGTCTTTATATCGCTGACGGTGCCACTTATGGAAGTATTCATGCACTTGCCACATATCATCAAGCAGATTGCCGATGCGAATACAATTCGATTGGTGACCGAACGGATATTTATAGGTTTTCATGGTCTATCAAGTATCAAGTCTTTAACCCCTTGTTAGTGGGTAGGCAGGTACATTACCAAGCGGTAATGCTAACAATACCTGCCAACTTGATATTACTAATTATACCACAATTTTAGGTGAAAGTCAAATTAAAATGAGGCTATCAACCCTTATGCCGTCTACATCCCCTACCTAAAGGCAGGGGTCTTGACGGAAGATTGATAATATTAGATTGCTGCACGGTTTTCTCCAGTATGCTGCGAATTACAGCGAAATGCTGCGAATTATAGCGAAATGTGTCATCTTTTCAGTTTTTTGTAGGTTTCCTTTAGCAATTCGGCTGTGCGTTTGTGAAATAGGCCTCAGGTTGTGTCCGAATGTGACGTTTTAAACGTCACAATTACGGCAATTCGGACGTTTTAAACGTCACAGTGACGTGCGGAAGTCAAGTGGGACGGGAAAAGTGACGTTTTTTCGGCATTTTTTTCTCCGCGGGTTTTCCGTCGGCTTCGGTTATCGGGGTATTCCGGAATATTGTTGTTATCAATGGACAGAGGAGCTACCCGTTTTTCGCAGCTTCGCACGGGAGTCCTCTCCTTTGAGAAAACGTTATATATACATTATACGATTTCAAACAATATGGGTCAAGTTAATTTGGAGTAAGTATATCTGATATTTACCACAGTTATCATGAAGTCAATGATACTACAGAGATAGCAGGTATCGCCAATATTCTATTAGCGAAAACTGAATGGCTCTGGCTAGACAGTGTGGGCATTCTTAAAAGCAAGATGTGAAAAATAACGAGGAAGATGATTGGTAGAACTGCGCCTATTTAGATTGAAACCTTCCACATTTTTCCTTGAAAAAAAGCCCAAAAACCGCTATACTCTCTATATCACGTTGGCAGACATAATCGGCGTTACCGCCCCCTGCCCAGTAACGGGTGGGGACCCCGGTGACGTGTCTGCCTCCCACCGATTAGGGGATAAAAGCGTGAGCGTGAGCGTCAACAGATACTTTTGAAAGACAATCGTGAAAGCGAACAGAATAGATCCTCTATGTTCACAGTCCGAGACGCTGAAAGCGCGATGATCGCGTTGACAAGTTTCTCGATTGCTGTTATCGCTGGAGTCTTTTTATACAATCTTCTCATCGTACTAAAGTTTGGACAATATTGTAAGTTTCAAGCTGCTTTGTCGAAAGGTAGCGTGGTATCGTGTTCAGATATGGGATGAATATTCTGTGAGTTGGTCTCTTCTTGGGAACTCGCAGAATATTCCAACGCTCTGAGGTGCGACTGTAAATAAGCGACCCGTAACCCTTGGGTCAAGTGCTTCGGATGATACCAATGAATCCCGAGATGCTCGCAGACCTCTTTGACGCTCACGCGATCCGAGGGATACCGAGACCCAAACTTCAAGAAGACCAACTTCGTCAGAGACGCTGCGACGAAACTCAGCTGCACGAAGCGATTGATGCTTTTGCGAGACTTGACCCGATAGGCATCAAATCCGAAATGCTGCTTGACATCTCGAAACGCTGTTTCTATCTGCCACCTCTGCCGGTAGTATTCAACGATCTTCGGGAGCTCCAAGGTCATATCTGTTGTAAAGACACAGAAATACCGATACGGTTTTGAGGGTTTGACTCGGGTGCGTATCACGACGAGTCGGACGTCTGTCGGACACATTTTCGTCCGAACGACCTCTGAGGCGACCTGATACGTTTTTTCCAGGATGCAAACGTCTTGATACCGTAAGCGTTGGATGTTCAAACGGTCTCCATATTTCTTCGGACGCCCGCGCTGGGGGCGCTTCGGACGTTTCGGTAAACGATAAAACACCGCATTTGACTTCGCACGACACAACAGATGATGTCCGAGTTCCAAGAGCATTTCAAAGACTTTTCGGCGGCAGAACCCTCTATCAAAGAGGATCAACCCCCGGGGGAGCTTTGAACAGATACGTTTCAACACCGCATCACCTTTGTCCCGGAGCGTCTGAGGTGCAATGAGTTTCACCCAGACCGGAAACAGCAACCAATCTGCCGCTGTCTCGCAGAGTAAACCTAATGCCCCAAACTCGTGTCCGAAGTGAAACTTTGATTGATTCACGCGATGTTTACCGTGATAACTGAAGTTGCGGAAAAAATGTAAACCCCATTGGGTTTTACCCGTCTTCAAGGCTTTGGTGGCATCATAGACGTAAACCCAGTCGGCAAACACGCCCTGGAGCCTTTTCATCAGGCACGCAGCAACCGCATCGGTATCCCATTTGCCCCGGGAAAGAAACTTCGGAAACGACCAATAGCGTGTCGCGGATCCACTCGACTGATACAGGTGCGTCAGGCTGCCTCCAGGCGGTTGAGTCATAAACCCAAAAATAAATGCTTGAAAAAGCGCAAAGTTTTGGGAGTTGAACAAATGACGAAAATCCGATACAATACTTTCTAAGTGGAGAAGCAGGGGCATTTTTGCCTTCCTTTCAAAACAGTGGTATGTTTATGAAAGGATACCTGCTTTTCTGCTTTCAAACATCTTAATTCTTTAAAATTGTCCAAACTTTAGTCATCGTAGGGAATAGCACCTTAAAATCCGTCAGTGTTGTGCTTGGTAATGTTTCAAACATTCTGTCAGCAGCAACACTGCTGACGATACTTGAAGAAGGAATCAGTCTCATGTTTTACCGAATCAGACTCGCTCTCAAAGAAGAAAGCGAAATCAAAGAACAGGGTCGCCAAGAAGCTTACCAAGAAGTGTCCGACTGGAACCGTCGCCGTCTTGAGGCAGAAGCCCGTGGCGAAACTTTTACAGAGCCACCGCCGGGACACGATTCCCTGAAACCCAGAAAGAAAAAACGTTTCATCTTTTTCTGATGCTTTCAGAGTCTTGAAGCCGAAGCCCCTAAACGTAGCCGAACGGTTATCGCTTGAGCATTCTAACGTTGGAACTCAATTCAGCGAAAGACAAGTATTGTAAATCCACTGGAGATTTAGGTATTGATGTTCTGGTTAATCGAATTTTTAGAAGCAAAAGATAACGCAATAATAGCATTTTCCGCTCTGATAACAGCAATTGCCACTGGTGTTCTCGCTGTTTGTAGTGCATACGCTTATTTAGACCACAATTTCGCAAAGTTAAGAGAAGGTTCGTTTCCCTTGAAATTCCATAGGCGTCAAAGACCCTAACGCCGAATGCGGGCGTTTCTGATTATAGACGTGTGTGATAAAATGCCCAATACGGGCTCTCGCTTCGTAGATGTCCTCAGAGTCGTTGAGGTGAACTTCTTCCTCCTTGAGGGTTCTGATAAATTCCTAGGACTGTGTAGGCATTCTCAAAAGCAAGATATGAAAAATGTGAAAAATAACGAGGAAGATGATTAGTAGAACTGCGCCTGTTTAGATTGAAATCTTCCACATTTTTCCTTGAAAAAAGCCCAAAAACTGTTATACTATTTATATCATGTTGGCAGACATAATCGGCGTTACCGCCCCTTCCCAGTAACGGGTGGGGACCCCGGTGACGTGTCTGCCTCCCATCGATTAGGGGATAAAAGCGTGAGAGTCAACAGATACTTTTGAAAGACAACCGCGAAAGCGAACAGAACAGATATTCACTATTCACAGTCCGAGATGCCGAGCATGCGATGTTTGTATTTTCAGTCTTCGCAGTTGCTATTGTTGTCGGAATTTTCTCGTTTGAATTACTGATTAGAGGTAGTGGTATTTTGAAGTCTCTTGGTGTTGTACTTGGCAATGTCTCAAGTGTTTTGTCAGGATCAACACTGCTAACAATCTTTGAAGAAGGAATTAATCTTATGTTTTTCCGTCGTGCCCGAGAAGAACGCGCAAAACTGAAAGAAGAACGCGAAGCAGTTGAAGCAGCACGCGCATCACTTGAAAAAGAAACGAAACAGTTAGAAGAACTCAAAGCAGAGTTAAGTCAAGCGGCTTCTAACGTAGGTACCGGAACATCCAAAGCAGGTAACGTTGAATCTGATACAAAACCGCCGGAACAGTCCACAAAGCCTAAGAATTAGTCCGTTTTTTTGAATGCCAGGAGACGTATATCGTGCCGACTGATGAACTTTATGAATTAATGCAGCGTGGTTTCGATCACATACAGAGGCAGTTAGACGAAATCAAAGAGACACTTAAGAGTATTGACGAACACTTGCACAAGGTTGAGACAGATCAAAGGCAGATGTCTCGCAATGAAAGACTGGTTTGTTTTTGCCTGTGCTATTGATGCTTTAATAGTATCAATCATAACTGAAGTGCATAAATAGGTGGCAACTTGCGTTAGGATTTACATACTCGTGCCTTACAACTCCAGCGCGGCTATCTTCAGACGAAACACACGAGAACGATGCACCGACGACGCAATCTACACACCGTAATTAGAAGCATCTTGAACAGCATGCAATTTATGTTACCAATCACCGCGCGCGGGCTGTACTTGACAGCCCTCCCGGCTCAGACTATGCCATTTAATCACTCAACAAGTATTACCCCCCCCCTCAAAATTAACCTCGCATTCGTTTCAAATTACACTGATTTCTCTCTGGTTTCCCGCGCAACATCGGGACACCCCGCACACAAACACACCTCTTTTTATGAAACGCAACAAATCTTTGGTACGCGACACCAAGCGTTTGCCGAACGGGTTTTTGCTGCTTGGTTTTTTCTTGGCGGTCAGGTTTCCTTATATGTGAAAAGATGGAGTTTTCAGATGCAGATTTAAAGATTTAACTGAGGAGTGCTGACTCCCCAGACCGGATAGCAGAGGTTTGCAACTGCGCTTGTTTTACAATGCATCAGCAATTAAAGATTTTACGATAATCAACTGGAGTTCAATACAATAATGAAGCAACACGACCTTTGGGTTCCTACCCTTAAAGCTGATTGGTTTCGAGATTTGATGAAGTTCTTAGATGGCACCTGCGGAGACGTAACACTTGGTGCAATGCGCGACCATATAGGGCGCGAGGCAAACCTTGGACCGCTTGACTTTATGTTAGCGTGTAATCATGCATTCCACGCCGGGATACTCCAAGAGGATGTCCGTGGTGTGGTCCACTTTAACACTGATACCCTTGACACTATTATTGAGCGCGCCGATGCCAAGGGCAGCACTGAATACATCTCTGTTGAATGCGTCAAACCGGATTGCAAGGATTAATGCGTTTACTGACGGGATAGGACGATTGTGAATCGCGCGAATTCGCCGGAGAAAATATGGAATGGATAACCCTTCATCAAAAATGTTATGAACGTTTTGAAGAGCGCATGCAAGCGATGCACCGTTACCTCGTTACTCGTCCAACGGACTTTGACGGTTTGGCAGTCAAGCAGTACGTCTTTCGACAGGCGCAGGAGATGCTGACTCGCTATCGAGAATCTATCGACAGAAAAGATTTTACAGCCTGCGTTGTGTTGCGCAGAGGTTTAGAGAGTGGGTCGCCTTTTCTTGAGCATTACCTCGCCGCAGTGAATATACAAGTAACGAACCGCGGTACCGAGTATAATCGCGATCCGGAATTTCCGAAGCTTAAGCCTATATGGCCAGAACACAAGAGAGTGGACGATGATGCATGTGATTGGAATCCATGAGGATGATGGCAAACCGGTTTATGCTGAACTTGGCAAGGTGGAGCGGGTGACCCACATTGCGCTCAGGAATAGAATCAGTTGGCGAGCATGTTATGAAATCTTGCACCGCCTTGACCGTGATCCCAATTATGAATTACGATGGTTGCAAACCGATAGCGGTTATACGGATGCTGTTTGTATTAGCAAAGCAAAGTGAACCTACGAAACACTTTTACCATAATAGGATTGATATAACTGTCCAGATGTAGGTTGGGTTGAGCGGGAAAGGTAAAAAACCATCAAACTACCAACGAAAGTTAGGTTTTTCAATGACGTGTTCGTATAAATGCAGATAGTGAAACCCAACGTCTCAACCGCTGCAGCGATAAACTGTTGGGTTTCACTCGTATTTGGGTGATTTCAAGCTTCTGTATAAATAGTGAAAGCCATTTCGCCGTGCAATTTCTAACGCAATACGTAGTTTTGGACTTGGTAAATTACTTATTACAATGTTTTATTCTAATATGGATTCTCGTTTCAAAACCTTAAGAATCCCCCCGAAAGTTGCCTCTATTTTTCCTTTTGGAATTTGTGACATCCTCGATTTCAACCGCAGCAGTTTCTATTATCAACCAAGAACGGATCCGTCTGAAGACGTCCTGCGCGCTGAAATAGAGAAACTTGCGGGACGGTATCCAAGATACGGGTATAGGCGTATCACACAGTTACTGGTGCGTCAGGGATACACTGTTGGCACCCGGCGCGTCGCTCGGTTGATGAAAGAAATGAATCTCTTGGTCGCCATCAAGCGTGCGTGTCAAACAACAAGATCGCTTCAGGGGGAGAAACCTTGGAGCAATCTGCTTGAAACCCTTGAAGTCTCTCATCAGGATCAGGTCTGGGTGGCAGATATTACCTATGTGCGTCTCAACCGACGTTTCGTCTATGTCTGCCTCCTCATGGATGTTTTCACTCGGATGATCAGAGCATGGCAGCTCAGTCAGCACTTGAACCAATCTCTGACGCTCAAACCGCTCCAAGAAGCATTACGCCAAAGCGTCCCTGAGACTCATCATTCCGATCAAGGCGTACAGTATTTTTCAAAAGCTTATATTACCACGCTCCAAGCACATGGCGTTGAGATTTCCGTCGCAGAGCGCGGACGGCCTTGGGAGAACGGATATGCTGAAAGACTCATCCGCACCCTCAAAGAGGAAGAAGTTCACCTCAATGACTATCAAAGCATCACCGAGGCGAGAGATCGCATCGGACAGTTTATCACACAGGTGTATCATCTCAAACGCCCACATTCGGCGTTGAGATATCTAACATCCATGGAATTTGAGAGGCAAAACTTGTCTTAACTTTACCGAAATTGCGGCCCTAATTAGCGTTGGCACTTCATTGTGTTGTCTCTGACATACTCGTTTCCTGTTTAAAGTCGTATTTCCGCATTCCACGAATTACACAATAACCGAGATTATACCCTCACAGGCTTTTTCTGTCAACACTTTACAAGGCATTTACCAGAGGCATTCAGTTTTCGGTGGAGTGTTAGAAGAATGAAGTGATAGGAACCTGTATGAGAGCAATCAAAAATAAATTTGCATTGCCAAATTATATATGTTATTATATATTACATATTATTATATGTGATGTAAACTTAAATAGACATCCAGGAACACCAAAGGAAAATGTTACACTTTTGCCAAATTATTTTTTTTTTCGCGGCAGGACCTCAATCTTGAAAACGTCTCGGAACTCAGACGGTACCTAAGGTTATGGATATTTACCGCTCCACCTGCAATGTTACACTGGTGTAACATTTTAAGGCATCAATAGGGGCACAATGCATTACATTCAGGAGTTACATAAGGCGCAATAAATCGCGCTACTACGAACCGGAGCCTCTACCTGTTACTGGGAAGAGCAGCACTTTTGAGAACCATCCGTATTTTGAAGATGTATTTGTTGAAGGTAGCGTTTCATGGGACCAAAATCGATCGGCTTGCACATTCCCCGTTTATTACGGGATATGTCCGAAACGGCAATAACCTTCCTCTACCCGGCAGAATGTCGGGTTTGTAAGGAATTTCTTGGGGCTACGTCTATCCCTTATATCTGCAACAGCTGCTGGCAGGATATCCAATTCCTCGAACCGCCGTGGTGCGATATATGTGGGACGCTGGGTATCAAGGGACTTTGTGATGCGTGCGCGATCACGCCGCCACGCTACGGTAAACTGAGATCCATAGCGTTTTATCAGACGACACTCCAACAGGCAATACATTTCTTTAAATTTGAAAAGAAAAAGGCGTTTGCTGGACACCTGATTCAACTGATAAATGCTCACATCCCTTTGGACTGTAGCATCGCCGAATACGACTTTATCTTGCCCGTTCCAATCCATAAGAAACGGCTGCGGGAACGCGGTTTCAATCAGGCAACGCTCCTTGCCAACGGGATTGCGAAAGCAGCAGAGGTGCCAGTTCGCACAGACACATTGATTCGGCATCGGCATACAGTCGCACAAAGCAGCCTGGATAGAGAAACACGCCAGCAGAATCTTATTGGTGCTTTCAAAATCCAGAATCCAGATATTATCCGTGGCAAGCGACTCCTAATCTTTGACGATGTTTTCACTACCGGTGCCACGATTCGTGAAGCCGTGAGTGAACTCTGGACTGCGGATCCCGCCGAGATCGATGTGCTAACACTGGCGAGAACCTTAAATGCATAGAGAATATGTTGGGTTCACTCGTCCCTTGTGATTTCAAGCTTCTTGATGAATTTGAGAGTTAATTGCTCTGTGCAATTTTTAAGAATTTACGAACGAGGTTACCCCCAAATTGACAAAATCGTGAAACTTTTTTACCAACATTGCGTTTACACAATATTAGTTATCAGCAGTTATTCACAAGAGGCACTCGGATTATCAGAAATCTTTTTAACGGATAATTCTCACTGCGAAGCAGACTGAAAAAAACGCTCTGATAACTATCCCTCCTTGGGATAATTACCTAAATACACAGTGGGAGGTCAAACCTTTGCACTTAAATAGCATTAAAATTCGTGGATTCAAGAGTTTCGCCGAAGAAATTGAGCTGATACTTGAACCCGGTATCACGACCATCGTCGGACCCAACGGCTGCGGGAAAAGCAACGTTTCCGACGCAATTCGATGGGTGCTTGGGGAGCAGAGTGCCCGCTCGCTTCGGTGTACTTCTATGCGCGACCTATTGTTCAACGGTGGTGCTAACTTCGCACCCGCACAGAAAACAGAAGTCGCACTGCATTTTTCGGCACCGCTTGCAAGCGAAAAACTTGCTTCACAACAGTCAAATGGAAACGGCTCAGCGTCCCCCAATCCCCCGACACAAGACGCTCTCAAACTTGCCCTCGCATCTCCAGAGGTTCAGGTGTCTCGGCATCTCACTCGCAATGGTGAAAGCCGCTATCTAATCAACCAGAACCCGTGCCGTCTCCGAGACATCAGCGAACTCTTTATGGACACAGGTATCGGCGTAGACGCTTACTCCGTTATGGAACAGAGTAAGATTGATCTGATCTTGAACGTCCGTCCCGAAGAGCGTCGCTTCCTTTTCGATGAAGTCGCCGGTATCACAAAATATAAACACCGTAAGAAAACAGCACTCCGTAAACTTGAACAGACCGAGCAAAACCTCGCCCGTATCAACGATGTGATTCAGGAGTTACAGCGGGAAACCGAGTCTCTCAAGGAGCAGGCAGAACAGGCACAGCTCTATAACACACAACAGGCGCAGCTGAAGCAGTTTGAATTGGAACTCGCCCACCGGGAATATGATCAACTCCGTACAGATTATAACCAAGCGCAAGCTGACTTAGATGAGGTCTTAACCACCGTTGCGAGCGCTTCTGAAACCCTTAAAGCTGCTGAAGAACGCATTGAGAACTCCACAAATCGTCGATCCGAGTTGGATGAAGCAATACGTGAAGGACAGACAGCACTTCGCGAAATTGAAGCACAGATTGAGCACATCGAACGCCAGATAGTACTTCACAAGGAACGCCAACTCAACATTCAACGGCAACGGGAGCGCGCACTCCAAACGCTTGAATCTTTAAAAGCACAGCAAACAGGCGTACTCGCACAGCAGCGCGAACGAACCCAAGAATATCAAAAACTTGAGGCATCCTGTAAGATAGAACAGAGCCGTTTGACAGCACGACAGCAGCTTCTCACAGAACTCGCGGGGCGGATCAGTAGGGCAAAGAACTCTGTCCAGGAAACGCAAGACACCTTGCAAGAGATCATAACGGCGTTGACAGAGCGCGAACGCGAACGCCTATCGATCGAGCATACGTTGACAAATACCGAAGGGAATCTCAACCGTCTGAAAGAAAATAAGACGGCATTAACCGCTGAACTCAGCACTGCCACTGATACTCGTGATGAAGTCCAGTATGCCGAAACACAATTGAAGGCAGCACTCGTTCAAATTGAAACCGAGAAAAACCAGGTGGAGATAGACTTCAACGAGAATCAAGATGCACTTCGTAAGATTGAAGCCGAAATCCGCGGCTTACAAAATACCTTAGGTGCCAACGTCTCACGGCTCAAATCATTACAGGAATTGCAATCGGCTTATGAGGGATACTATACGGGTGTTCGGGCGATCATGCGGGCGAAAACCCACTACCCCGATCAGTTTCAAGGCGTGTGCGGGGTCGTTGCTGAACTTCTCACAACGGATACCGAGTACGAAGTCGCAATAGAGGTGGCTCTCGGGAGTGCCATCCAGAATGTTATCACTGAAACCGCTGAGGATGCACAAAAGGGTATCGCTTTCCTTAAACAGCACCGCGCAGGTAGAGTAACATTCCTCCCGCTGGATATCCTACGTGGACGTCGGTTTAATGATGATGCGTTGCTGGACGCGCCCGGCGTGATTGGCATCGCTGAGGAACTGATCGATGTCGACCCCAAATACGAGATTGCAATGCGACACCTGTTGGGCAACACGCTCGTTATTGAAGATTTGGACTCGGCAATCGCACTGACCCGTCAGTTCCGTCCAAGTGCGCGTCTCGTCACGTTAGACGGCGAAGTCATCAACACATCTGGTGCCATCACTGGTGGTCAAACAGACCAGAGAAAAAGCGGGCTCCTGAGCCGTTCACGTGATCTGGAGACGCTTGAGGACGAAATCGGGAAGCTGACACAACGCTCGAACCAGAAGGATCAGAAGCGCAAGGCGTACGCTGCAGCAATAGCAAACCTACAAAAAACGCGACAGACACTCACCGCACAATGGCAGGATAAACGGGTCGAAAAAGCATCATTGACGAAAGACTTAGAGCAGGCAAACCTCCAAGTTAACCGGCTCAAACAACAACTCGCTGCACTTGAGGTGGAAAACCGCGACCTGGACAGTGCGGTCGCGGCATCGCGCGAAGAACAACAGGCACTTGAAACTAAAATCGCGACGTTGACGCAAAAGAGTACCCGTACCAAGCGATGGATCGAACGAATGTCCGAGCAGATTGAAAGCGAAAATCGGAAACATACTGAGGTGGCGAGTACTTGTCAGGAGATGGAAGTCTTCTTGGCAGGACAGCGTCAGAAACTTGAGAGTTTAGCGTCCGAAGTCCAAACATTCAAGGAAACACAAGCGCGAATAGAAAAGGATATCGCTGAACAACAGGCAATTATTGACACAGATGAACAGAAAAAAAGTGACCTCGTGGAGCAGGTAGCCGCAGCGCAACGTAAGTTCCTCCGTTTAGAAGGCGACCGCGCCGAATCCGAATCACGCCTCGATGAACTGACCGAAGAACGTGAGACGCTCCTTCAGGAGGTAGAAGTCCTCCAAAAGGAGATGCGTGCAACCCGTAGAAACTTTGAGAAACAGAACCGTGCGCGTCATAAACTCGAAGTCGCCACAACGCAACTTGAAATGCGCATAAAATCCGTCTCAACCCGCATCCACGATAAATACCAAGTCTCGATCGATGCCCTGCCGCCGATAGCGGATAAGGAAGTCGGGGTTACAAACCCCTCCCACCCAGCGATGGACGAGATCGATCTGTTGGATAGCATTGAAAAGCTGAAAGCAGAGATTTCTGGAATGGGCGCAGTGAATCTCAAAGCGATTGAGGCTTACGAGGAATATAAGAAACGCCACGATTTTCTTATTTCGCAGCGCGCGGATCTTCAACAATCGGTTCAAGACACGTATCAAGTGATACAGAAAATTAATCAGACATCGAGAGAGGTATTTCTTGAGACGTTTGAAGCCGTGCAGACGAACTTCCAAGAGGTCTTTACACAACTCTTTGGCGGCGGCGAAACCGAATTGCTATTGACGGATCCGTCCGACGTGCTCGATTCAGGCATTGATATTATCGCCCGTCCACCGGGCAAACGTCCACAGAGTATCACGCAGCTTTCGGGTGGAGAACGTTCATTGGTGGCGATTGGACTCCTGTTCGCCGTTTTCAAAATCAAGCCGAGTCCTTTCTGTGTCCTCGATGAAGTTGACGCCGCACTCGACGAAGCGAACGTCCTCCGTTTCACCAATCTTATCCGTGCCTACGCTGAGAACACGCAGTTCGTCATTATTACACACAACCGGCGGACGATGGAAATCGCTGATGCCATGTATGGCGTGACGATGGAACAGGCGGGTATCTCGAAAATTGTCTCCGCTAAGTTCGCTGCGTAGGGGACGGGTTGTCAGAGAAGGGATTAATGGATAAATTGAACCGGGATCTCCTTACAGTTCTCCCGCTCCGTGAACGTCAGCACAAGATGACGGTCGCAGATGTCTACCCGTTAGACGTGGAGACACCGCGCTACGAAAACCCGCACCTCTCTGCCGTTGCAGATCGCATTGTCGAGGCACATCACGGTGGGAAACAGGTGATCTGGATGATGGGTGCGCACGTCATGCGACGCGGCAATTCCGGTTTCATCATTGATTTGATGGAACGCGGCATCCTCACGCATGTCGCTACGAATGGGGCGTGTGCTATCCACGATTTTGAACTCGCACACATCGGCGCAACACTCGAAGACGTAGAAGACTACATTTGGGATGGGAAGTTCGGCAATTGGGAGGAAACCGGACGCTACCTGAACGCAGCGATTGTTCGGGGTTACCGAGACAAGATCGGTTTTGGAGAAGCCGTCGGGAGATTAATTCAAGAAGGCGAAATGGGGATTTCGTTTCCGCACCGCGATGTGAGCATGTTTGCAGCGGCGTATCGATTAGGTGCGTCTTTCACTGTTCACAAAGGTATCGGATACGACATCATCGACCAACACCCTTCTGCTGATTACGCGGCGATGGGATGGACAACGGGTGAGGATTTTCTCCGTTTTGCGCACAGTGTTTCTCAGTTAGAAGATGGTGTCTTTCTGAACTTAGGTTCGGCTGTTATGGGACCCGAAGTCTACCTCAAAAGCCTTTCCATGGCTCGCAATATTGCCTCCCAGCGCGGCGAGGAGATCCGACACTTCACGACTGCGAACTTCGACTTAATCGACTTTCCCGATTTCCAAGACGAAGGGAAACCGACCGATGCCCACTACTACCATCGTCCTAAGAAAACAATCCTCATCCGGACAGTGAAAGACGGAGGCGAAGGCTATCACATCTCTGGCGATTTCTCGGTCACTGTCCCACAACTATACCGTTTGATAATCGCATCCGTGTAAGATGGCTGGATCTGCCCAGTTTCCGTTTCGGTATCACACTTTTGCTAATAAACACTGCTTCGATGCCCGACTTCATGGACAACAATCACTCGTGTTTGCCGATTGAAGGTATAGATAACTCGGTAAGCACCAGCAGCGCGTAAACGGAACTTTCCTCTGTATGGGCCCCGGAGAGCCTCGTGGCGATGTGTGTCGCAATTTTCGCAGAGTGATCTCAGCTTATCAAGAATTCGCTGCTCAACCGTGGCATCTAAACGCGCAAGGCCTGCTTCCGCTTTTGGCATAATTTCCAAACGGTACATTACCACTTCAGCCCCAGTTTTTTCGCCACTTCCTCTATCGGAATCGATTTGACTTTACCGGACTCATGTTCGGCTACACTACGCTCCAATCTTTCAGCAACCTCCGGGCGTAATTCTAATCCCTCATCTGGGTCATAGTGGTAATCCTCAAGAAACTGCTCTAACTCCAAGTAGCACACAAAAAATTCAAAGAATGCTGATTTCAGTTGTTCTGTTCCGTGAACCGATGGTAACGCCTTCTGTAGTTTCACAATTCGTTCACGCGCTGCAAAAAGTTCCCAATTCGCGAGCGTCCCCATCAATCTACGGAACGCCTCATCCGGTAATTCCCTCACCTCAATCTCGGGGTCGGGATCAGTGATTAAGGGGAGATCACTGATCCGTTTTGCTATACGCCCTGCCGGCGAAGTTTTTCGCACAGCTTCAACGGTCCCGATGCGCGCCTGCAGAGGTCCGAATGTATCGGATGCCTGCAGTATCGCAAGCAGCTCCTTCTCGGGTTCCTCTAACTCAAACGCCAAACCACAGTAGCCTTCATAAAACTCACAGAACTCGGCTTCCAATGCGTCTCTGTCGGCGTTCTCGGCAAGCAAGGCGACGAGCCGTTCACGAGATTCAAAGAGTGGACGGTCGATAATCGGCGTAAGCCAAGTACTGAATGCTGCGTGAGTCATGCTTGTTATGTCGTGTGGCATTGGTTCCTCCTTTAACTAACCTACAGATGCAATCTCTAAATTACCGCGCCAGTGTTTCTGTAACATCCGCTTCAACAACTGATGTTCAGACGCGTTCAGTGCTGGATCGGCTTTGATGAGCACCTCCGCCTCTTTTTTCGCCGCTTCCAAAAGTGTAGCATCTTCAATGATGTTCGCAATCCTGAAATTTGGGATACCCGATTGACGTGTGCCGAAGAATTCGCCAGGACCCCGGATGTTCAAGTCTGCCTCTGCAATCCGAAAACCGTTGTTCGTCCGAATCATCGCTTGAATGCGTTGAAAAGAGTCGTCCCCCCGAGGCGAAGCAACAAGGTAACACGCCGACCGATGCTCGCCACGTCCGACACGTCCACGCAATTGATGCAATTGGGACAACCCAAACCGTTCTGCATTCTCAATAACCATCAACGTCGCGTTTGGCACATCAATGCCCACCTCAATCACCGTTGTTGAGACCAGAACATCGATGTGTCGATCCTTGAAGTTCGTCATCACTTCCTGCTTCTCAACAGATTTCATTTGTCCATGCAGAAGCCCGAGACGCAGATCGGGGAATACCTCACTTTGAAGGTGTGATGCCATCTCTGTGGCGGCTTTGAGTTCCTCCAGCTTTTCGGACTCCTCAACGAGCGGATAGACGATGTACGCCTGCCTGCCGCGTTGGATCTCCTTCCGAACGGTGCTATATAATTTCTCCCGCTCCTTCTCCTTTATCCAATAGGTCTTAATTGTCTGTCTACCGGGCGGCATCTCGTCAATAACAGAAACGTTCAGATCCCCATAGAGCGTCAATGCCAACGTTCTTGGAATCGGTGTTGCAGTCATGACGAGTACGTCCGGTGCTGGCGGGACAATGGTGCCTTGCTTTTGCGTTCCATTTGCTGCCTGTGCTTTGTTACGGAGCGTTGCGCGTTGCATCACACCGAACCGATGCTGCTCGTCAATGATAACGAGTCCAAGTTTTTGAAAATCGACCCCTTCCTGTATCAACGCCTGTGTCCCAACGATGAGGTCTGCGGTGCCATCAGCGATTGCCGCCAGCGCTTCCTCGCGTTCCGGTTTTGGCAGATCACTTTTGAGAAGCACAACGTTTATATTCTCGTCTCCCGTTTGCCCAGTATTCTTGCGCAAATTCTTGAGCATCTCTGAGAGATTATAATAGTGTTGCTCGGCGAGGATTTCAGTCGGAACCATCAGCGTGCCCTGATACCCGTTTTCGATAGCACAGAGCAACGCCATCGCTGCGACAACCGTCTTTCCCGAACCGACATCCCCTTGAATGAGTCGATTCATGACGGTTTTCTGCCGCATATCGTTTTGGATCTCAGTGAAAACCCGTTTTTGTGCGCCTGTGAGTTGGTATGGCAACGAAGCGAGAAAATCCCGTAACAGGGAAGGAGACGTTCCAGACCTTTCCATTCCCACCTGAAACGCGATACCGTCCTCCGAGATACGCCGTTCCTTTTTCATCTCCATCCCGACACTGAGCAGAAAAAACTCCTCAAACGCGAGCCGTTTTTGCGCCGCTTCCCGATGTGTCTCCGATGTCGGAAAATGTATCTCGTTAATAGCGGATTGTCTGTCAATCAAGCGTTGGCGTTGACGAAGTGCGAGTGGCAGGATTTCAGGTATCTGTTGCCCATGCGCATCCAACGCCATCCGCATCCATGCGCGTAGCATCTTCGCCGTGAGTTTCGCCGTGAGCGGGTATTTCGGAACGATCCGATTTGTATGGATTAAGTTTTCTTCTTCAAAGAGTTCAAATTCATAGTCGGTGGCTTGGATCTCATTGTAACGGCGAGCGAATTTGCCACTGACGACGACCTCGGTATCAACGGGAAGCAGTGCCTTCATAATACCGATACGCCTGCCGAAGTTAACGAGGAGTGCGACTCCCGTGCCGTCGTAAATTGAAATCTTACCGATACGTTTCCCTTTTGCTGTCGGAGACGAAGTGTGATTGACGACTTTGCCCTGTATTGTCTCCGGCTCGTCATCTTCCCTTCTCCCAACTCTGTAAATCTCTACCATCTTGGAGCGGTCGATGTAATCGCGCGGATAATATGCCAACAATTCACCAACCGTTTGGAGACTGAGCTGTTCTTGAAGCATTTCGGCGCGACGCGGACCAATCCCTTTGAGATACTGAAGCGGTTGGGATAGAAAATCAAGCGAATCAATGTCCATTGAAACAGGGGTGTCCGAGATCAGAACAGATTCTGATTGACTGTCAGGCGTCGGCAGTCGGTGGTCAGCGCGGTCCCTGCCAGCTATTTCTTGCTGATGGTTTCCGATGGCTGATGGCTGATGGCGCTTTCGTTGTGACGGAGGGTCTGTATCCTGGAAAAGGGGTAAATCTTCTGTTGGCACCGTAGCGGCTGGACGTTCCTGTTTCGGAGACTCGCTTTCCGGATTACTTTCTACTTCCGCAAAGAGAGACAGCATATCTGTTTGGGCACTTTTTTTCGAACGTGTATGTTGCGGCTTCGACTGCTGGCGTGTTTGTGAGGGTTCGGCATTTGTCCCGATTCTATCCGAGACGTTTCGTTGTCCGTGCCCAAGTGCAGCGTCAATTCGTTTTGTTGCTTCCTCAAGTATACGTTGCCGTTCAGTGGACGACGCGTCAGCGTAATTTTCAAAGAGGGCTGCTATACCCCTCAGGACATCTTTTTCGGCTGCCGCCAGTGTGAAGGCCTCGCCATTCTTTACCCACAACTGGACATAACCTCCCAATCCGTTAACGACAACATCGTCGCGACACCCCTTTCGGAGTTCTTGTTGAAAGGGACGACGGATGGTGGTAAGGATTTTCGCGAAATTGTTCATTTTTTACTTATCGGCTCCTGGACTGCCTTCTTGGCATAGGTTTCCTATAGAGGCTCGCGGGACAACGTTTCAGGCAGGTTTCGAGTGAATCGCAACACCTATAGAATTAACAAACGAAAAAAGGTGCTTAATCGGAACGGATTTTCAAGGATTGATCTTTTCTAAATTAGACGCAAATTCAGTGAGAACGTTGAGTTTTCTTGGCAAAACGGGGTTGACACCGCAGCACAAATTGGCTATAATCTTTTTAAATCCAACCGACTCGTAACGCACGCCATTAAAAGGAGCAACACTATGGTATCTCCCTATTTAACAGAGGTCCAACAAAAAGAGTGGCAAACAGAGGGGTTCCTGCTCATCAAGAATGTCCTTTCCCCTACCGAGATTGATACACTTTTGACATCTGTGGATTCAGCGATTGAAACGTACGTCCAAGAGACACCGAGTCTACAAGGCAATCATCGGTTCGGGAAAGGTGCCTATACGATTATCCGCGCCATTGAACGGACAGATGCCCTCGATCCGCTCACCGATCACCCGCGCCTTTTCGGGACTATCCTTTCATTGATGGGTCCGTATCTCCAAATCATGGGGACGCAAATCTACGTTCGACACCCGGATGTGGAGGCTCTGATGGCGTTTCATACGGATGCCGGTCCTTCGCTGCAACGGATTCATCCGCATCCGGATAGTTTGCCGCTACAGTTCAAAATCCAATTTTTCTTAACGGATCTGACGGAACCGAATCAGGGAAACTTTATGTGTGTGCCGGGAAGCCACAAGGTCTCTTTCCCTGAGAACGGATTTAAAAAAGGCAAATACCCTGAAGGCGCGATTCAGGTCATTGCAGAAGCTGGAGACGCGGTCATCTTTCCATGGGCATTGTGGCACGGTGTCGGTCCGAATCAGACGGAACGCATCCGCAAAAGCGTGACCTTCCGTTATGGACAGATGTGGTCCCGACCTTACGACTATGACAGGCTTCCCGCGGACGTTCTCGCACGGATGACCCCTCGCCGCCGGAGATTGTTCGGCGATATGGGTGAAGATCATCATCCAACCGATTACTTCAAACCCCACGACCAACTCGAAGTTATTGGTGCGGACGAATGGAACGTTCCACTCCCGTAAGACTTCGTATTCTCGTTGGCGAGGTTTGTAACCTCAAATGTTCTCGCTGGCGAGGTTTGTAACCTCGAATGTTCTCGCTGGCGAGGTTTGCAACCTCGAATGTTCTCGCTGGCGAGGTTTGTAACCTCGCCGCTCTTTATGTAGACCCGTGTTCCAACAACCAACTAATCCGTGTGTGCCTGTAATTTTTCAAAAAGGTCCCGGAAAATCGCATCCCGATCAACGCTCGAGGCGACACGCATGAGGTGACGACTGTTATCAAAACTCCACGTCGCCGTTTCCGTCAAGATAGGACTGTGGACAATCTCTGTCGGTACCCATGCCGGGTTAACAAGGTATGCCGTCGCGGATATATCCCAAATCACCTTTGACCAAGCGAAATGGTCGCTGGAATAATCTTTAAAGATCTCGACGAGGTAATCCCCGACCCTGCCCTTACCCTGTACATAGCGTTCCATCTCCGCAACCGTCGTGTGTAGGTGTGAGACGACGCCACGCGCGGGGAGCCAAACGAATGGCACGCCGCAATCCAAAACCACTTGTGCACTCCGAAGGTCTTGCATAAGATTGAACTCTCGGGTGTGTGGCCAGTACAACGGATTCCCGCCAAGCCAGATGACGACGATACGTCTGATAATTTCAGGCTCCATGAGGATAGCAGAAGCGACGTTGGTTATCGCACCGACAGCAACGACATAAAGCGGATCTTCGGGAGTTGCTGCCATCGCACGCCCAATCATATCGGTCGCGGCATCGCTCGGCACGGGTGTCTCCGTATCGGGGAGAAACGCTTGGGAACCGCGATAGGCGAAACCGTCAGCAGGGACATTGAGGAAGTCCAAGAGTCTCAGGATTTCAGCGTAGCTTTTTTCCATGCCGTCTTCGGGGCTGCTGGAGCGGTTGTTGTGGAAAGGCACGGCGTAGAGTGCTTCAACGTTGAGGTGTTCGGGTGAAAGGAGTGCGTGGACGACTGCGAACTGGTCGTCAATTTCGTTATAGGTGTCAGTGTCAAGGACCATGCGCACCTTACCCGTCGGCGGTTGGAGCATGTCAAGGCGTTTCGACTCTGACAGTGTTGGAAAGTTCATAAGCGGTTTTTTTACCTTGTGTCATGAGGAATTTTCTTTAGTATATCACGTTTGGGAAAAGATAAGGTTGATTTTTCCGCTATTTCATTTAATGCTTCTTCATTCTCATTATCCCCATAAATCGGCAGATGAAAAATAAATTTTCATTTTTTTCAAATGAGGAGAATTTACCGGAAACTCCAGGGTCATTCAATTTTAAGATTCCTCATTTTATGAGGTTAACTGCGAGTATAGGTTTTGCTGCGAGATATTGGAGAGCATCAGTGATTTTTGTATGTCCGGTGAATCGTAAAACAGAAAGTGCCGTGTTTCGCATGGCTGCCATGACTTGAGGGATCACGCCGGTTCGGACGCAGGAGGCATCCTCTCGAAAGACGGTATCTCGGACCCAATGAGGTTTATTCTCAATCGTCCAATGCTCACGTCGGAGTTTGAGCAAATCCGCTGCCGAGGCACGTTGAGGTGTCAGACTCGTGATGCCATACTGCACGTGGCACTTGACCTTTTTGGTGTTTTTCTGTTCCTGGTGTGTGATGTATTGATAAACTTGCTGTAGCCCTGGCCAGTCGGAATCCTCTCTCAAGAGGGTGCTTGCGGTGAGGGTGCGAGTGGTAATCCTACCTTTTGCGTCTTCTATGTCTGTATACGTCTGAAGTGTTGCCTCGTTTTCTACGTGAAGGTTTTCAAACCGGCGATGCTCGACTTCAGGGGGGTCAGTTTCATCAAAGGGTTCAAAGAGGTCTCGAATATCTTCATATAACTGCTTCTGATTCGCTTTGACGGGGAGGCAATAATCTGCGTGATTTTCAAGAATCTGTTGACAGAACTTACGTTGGCTGAGAAGGGCATCGGTGGTAATAACCAGACCTGCGACATCAAAGGCTTTCAGGAGTTCGATGGAAAGTGGGATTTCATTGGTCTTTTCACCCACCGCAGTTTCTGCCACAGGGATGCCTACCTCATGAAAGACGGCTGCGAGGAGATGTGTCCTGCGGGCATCTTCGCTATGACTGTTGCCTAAGGTTTTGCCATCTATGGCAAGTCCCTTCAAGCCAGACGTGGAAATGGGCAAACTGGCTAAAGTCTGTGTTGTCCACTGCGTGAGCGTCTTTTCTACAGCCGTGATGTCCAGACGTTGATAAAGATAATGAAACGTCGATGCTGCCGGGGTTTGTTTGGCTCTGAACCCCAAGGCGTTTGGCAGGTCTGGGTGGAGGCGTGCCCATTTGGCAATCTGTGTATAGCTGCGTTGTCCACACAAGAGTCCGACAACCGTGAGGGCGAGCATCGCGGCTAAGGGGTGGCGGCGTCCTTTTTTCTTGCGTGGATCTGGTACTTTTGCTAACATATCAAGTAAGTGGCAAGAGGAACGTCTTGTCATGATTCACCTCAAAAACGTGGTAATTTTTAGGGTGAAGTATAGCAGAAGTCGCGTGAAAAGTCACGCGACTTCTGCTTATCTGAAGTATTAACACCTGTAAAAAATACGACACAAAAAACCTACAATTGAATGACCCTGCCGGAAACTCAGAAAACGCTCGATATTTTTTTAGAGAGAAGAGCCACTCAGTATCCAAGAGGGACGAAACTCGTGAGGTAAAATTAGATGAAAACATTACTTGGGATTTTTATGCTAACACTCTTGTTATCAGGTTGTGGTGCTAGTCAAAACACAACCTCGCTTGATACCCAGGATTCCAAAGAACCTTTTATCCTCGTCAATCCACTCAAGGATGATCCGGAAAATCCCAGCCCGCACAATCCTCTCATCAAGAAATTTGGGGATATTCCGCAAGTTCGTACGTATATGCGGTTACACCAAAAAATATTAAGCGGCACTCCACTTACGCGTGATGAGGCGATAGATTTCTTTACCGCAGAGTTCCACTTATATCAGTCTCCATCCACTGCGGAAGCACTCAAACGCCAAAAAGAAAGCAAAAAAAGAGACGAGAAGTTCGGATTCTCCTCTGATCTACCTGTATTCAGGTACACCGGAAAAAAAATAATAAGTTTTAGTCGTGTTGACGATGGCGGCAGTATTAGCGTAACGATAATCGATCCAGATGGCACCAAGACGATAATAGATCCGAATCTGAATGACGGCGAACCTCTGCTAATTCCCCCCGCTGACGCAGACGCAAGTTATGATGATCGACCCAGATGGTACCAAAACGATTGGCATCAAGACGATAATAAATCCGAACCTGAATGACGGCGAACCTCTGCTAATTTCCTCTATTAGGATACCTTTTGGAAAACTTGCTTTTTATTCATCTTCTTGGGGTAGAACTTCATCTATTCTGTCGGGAGGAAACCAGGTAGGTAGTGCTGCAAGATGTGATTTCTTAATAGCGGCTTGTAAATCGTAACGATCAGCCACCGAACTGACCAAATCTAGGAACCAATCAGGAGCGGAAGGATCGATAATGACTTCTTGGATTAGTAGGTTGAGGTCAACTTCATAATAAATGCCAACATCACAGATATTCGGCCACATAGGGATTTCACTGGTAAGAAAATTCGGAAAGTTCTCCGGACTGGCCTCGGGAGGTATACGCTGAATCATGGCTCTTACTTCTCGCTCGTGCTCAAAACTTTTTCGCTTATGTAGATACGGAGATAGTAGATCATCCTCGGGGATCTTTTCACTATCGTAGTCAATATACTTAACTTTCCCCAAGTGCATCTGTTCGTCAGTTATGAAACTCGCTACAAAAGAATCAAAATTAGTTTTGATGGCAATACCGCTGTTTGCACTGGAATATACTTTCCACATCGCCTCTGATTCGTGACTACTTTCATGCCAACAACTAATCAGTGTAAAGCGACGCAATTCCACCCTCAGGTGCTCATACATCAATATTTCTTTCTCTGAGAGTTCAGATTTTAAACTGGCATAACGTGATTTTATGTTGTTATAGGGGTAGCCCCTTCAAAAGGGTCACCTAATTGGTCTGCTCTAGCGAAAAACAGCGCACGCTTCTCCAAAAGCGAGACGAATTTCGTGAAGTCCATATACCTCCACAAAATCGCGTTTGCGGGAGGTGGATTGTGAAATTTCCGAGTATCGGCATCTAAATCAGGCATAAGCTCGCACTTGTCGCGTTTCTAAATCTTAAGTAGATAGGTAGGGAAAAATATTAACGCGGAGGGTGTGTCCATTTGGCGTGTCCGCTATAGACCATGAGTGCATTTACAAACGCATGGTCTGGATATCGCCATACATCGGCGACTATGCGATCGTGGGAAATACCCACCGGTTCGAATGTTACCCGCTTTCCCTCCAGAAATTGTTTCAGATAGCGAATAGCTTTTTCCCCTTGTGGAGTTCCACTTTCCGGGGCATCTATATTTTTTAGACGAATCTTATTGAACCTACTCGGGCTTCCCAACCGTTGCATAGGCGGTTCGTTGAGGGGGGATCCTATTAGTCTTTCCATCGGGGTCTGTAGTACGATTCGGCGGGAAATTTCAGGACTGACCTCAACCGTATCGCCATCAATGACTCCTGTCACAACATAAGTTTGCATGGTTCTACTCCTTTTCTCGTTTGCCAACTTCTTCGGCGATGATCGTACGATTGTTTTCACGTTTGTTTCGTTTGTTTCGGAAGGCATGCGGTGAGGCGGGGTTAAGTCTACCCGCTTTTTTACTACGTCCTTCGTTGCGCCAGTACCAGATTTTACGCATTTTCTTGCGTGGCATACCATCACCTCTTTTTAAGGAAGTGTAACAGAAATTGCCGAAAAAAGGTCAGTGTTTTTAGTGGCACTGTTGGTCCAGATATAAATACAACCCATATTCGTTAGGTATTTGCAGAAGGTTCCCGTTTCTTGACAAGTTCTCTCAGGTTATTCGCCTAAGTATTATACCATACAAAAGCCCAGCGGTCAAAAGATATTCACGCGGAAAATTTATGTGCTACGCCTCCTCAGAAATTTCTAATTTTGACAACTGCTCAACAATCTCCACCGTATCTAAGCTCACACTGATGACTTTCTGGATCAGATCCACGATGTAGGTTTCATCATTCGCACGGTTTGGATTGTTCTCAATACCGCTCCGTCTATCTGTTTTTACGCGATACTGATCGACCACCCACTCCAACGCTGAACGATTTCCTAACCGATATTGAAACGCCTCTGCAGGAATCCCGTCTAACGTGAGAAAATCGTTGTATTTTATCTGTGTTTTGTCTTTGGAAAACCGCATCTGCTCTACACGCCACTCCAGGGACATCCCCTCAGTTTCAATCAGATCGAGTTTATATTTCGGCTGGTCTTCATAGTGGACATGGATTTCCGCTAACCGTTTTCCCGCTTCGACAAATTCCCAGAACGCTGCCGCAAATGGGATATGCGGCAAATCCCGCTTGAGGTTCGCCTGATAGTGCTCGCGATATGTAGGATGGTGCAGGAGCGCGTAGATATAGTGGAAAATGTCCCACTTGGTGATTTTCTCGTCTCCGTAATGTTCTCGGAACTGCGTCAATGCCCAATCTGTGATGTTCTCTCGTCGGTTTGTGCCATCTTCGTCGTAGATATAGAAGGGAAAGCACTGTCCAGGCGAGCCAAAACCGCCTGTCACAATATGTCCAGGAATAAGATTACTCATAAGACAGGTGAACGGTTTTTCTGGTGTCATATTTACACAGATTACGCGATTTTCTTTTTCTGTATCAGGGGTCGGAAAGATACGCGGAAAGACAAAGACTCGTTGATTCAACATTCTATCAAAGAATAGATTCGTCTTCGTAAATGGTCTATAGAGATGCCGTCTGATTTTTGACAGGGTAAACTCAGCGGTATGTCCACCCTTTAGTTGTGATTTTAAGCCTGAACTCCAACTAATCTGCTTGTTATCATAACTCACAAAATCGTCCACATCTTCATCTGGATTCTCTCTCCGTTCCCAGTTGAACACCTGCGAATTGTAAAACTTGATTGTCCCCTGTATATTCTGGGCAAGAGTATCTTGATTGAAGTTAATGACCCATGCATCCCGATTCGTCTGAACCCCACTGCTAAATTGGTGGAAAATCACACCCGCAACCTCCCCCTTCTCTGCTTTTGCTTGTTTACTCCCTATCGGCAGGAAGGTCTCAAAATCCTCGCGAAGTCCCTCGGTGAGCCATGTATGTCGTGCATCGGGTTGAATCGTTTGCCAATTGACACCGCCGACGTGTTTACATGTGTCCAGAAATTCAAACGTTGTTTCTTTGTTCATCTCAGCGGTCTCGCCGTTGTAAAAAATACGGGCAGGTCCTTTACCGCCTTGATGCTTTTTCACAAACAGGTTGATGCTCACCCCCACCTGAATATCGAAGACATTGGAATTGCCTGCGTGACCTTTACGGACGTTACCACCCAAATCCAAGAGATAGATCGCATCACACGCCTCAGCGAGGTGTTTCCGCATCCCGTCGAATGCCTGACCGGTGATAAAGTTATGGTTCGTTACAAATGCGACAATCCCTTCCCCTTCAATCCGATTCAATGCCCAGAAAATTGCTTTGACGTAGGGATCGTAGAGTGAAGTTTTGTTCGTCGCATTGGAGGCTTGAGCATACGTCTCCTGAATCTGTTTATCCAATACAGGATATTTCCGATTCCGGTTGGCATCGTTTTCATCCATCTGGCGCGCATTGTAGGGTGGATTTCCGATCACAACAAACATCTCGGTTTGCTTCTGTTTTTCGACCCGACGGGTATTCTCTGGTGCGAACATGGATAACTGGCGTTCCGTTGTCAAGTCAAAGGTGTCCACAAGACAGAGGTTATCGAAAGGCTGATACTGTTTCGTGGCAACGTAGAACTCATGCTCAATGTTCATACTCGCAATGTAATACGGCATCAGTAAGACTTCATTGCAGTGGAGTTCATCGCTATATTTCGCTTTGAGTGCGGTTTTGCTGATTTCTTGTATGAGTCGCACGACGAAGTTGCCAGTGCCGACGAATGGGTCGATGAGGTGAACCCCTGTATCCGAAAGTGAACGTCCAAACTCGGTTTCAAGGAGATGTGCAACGCTTTTTACCATGAAATTGACAATCGGCTGCGGCGTATAGACGATGCCGTGTGTATCCGCAACCTTGACAGAGAACCCTTGAAAAAACTGCTCGTATACGGTATTGAGGAAATGCTGTTTCTGCGAGAAGTCGATGAAGGTTGCGGCGGCACGTTCAATGGCACTGTAGAATGGGCTGAGTTCTCGGAGGAGTTCGGAGCGATTATAGGATTGCTGTATGAGGGCATCAATCACATTTTCAATTTCACGTGCGATGATATTTCGGCGTGTGAAATCGGGATTGTCAAAAACGGTGCGGAAAATCCGCTCTGTTAAGAGATGTTGGATGAGCATCTCCTCCACAGCAGATTTTGAGAGGTTCGGATTAATCGCCTCTTGACACTGGCGGCAAAAATCCGCAAACGCCTCCTGAAATCGTGCGTTGATCTCCCCTTCGTTTTGGATGAGTGCTGCGGCGCGTTGTCCGAGTGCTGGCACTCTGTCTTTGAATTCAACAACGGCACGTTCCCAATTGGTAATATCTGTTTGTTCGTACCTGAAGAAGGTGTGAAGGGCTCGGATAAATGCTTCTGGGTCGGCGACGTCTACATCCATGACCTCTTGTCCATCTTGATAGAGGACGGCGCGTTCTTGGGTCGTAAAGAGAATGTTATCTTGTGGATAGTCTACATCGAATTTCTCTCTAATCACTGTAGGGAAGGGGTCGTGGAGGTCTTTCGCTTCCCAGTAGCCGCGTGGCAAGCCGAAGTCGTTATCGGTGAGCATCCCATCGACGTAAATCGTCCTGTTTTGGGGCGTTCGGAGCGATTTCTCACAGATAAGCGTTAGATTATTTTGCCGGGCATAGTATTGGAGGAGCGTTGCAAAAGCGAGTCGGATTTCGGTTTCATTTGTCGCGCCAAGGCTTTCGTATTGTTTGAGTTCGGCGTAAAAGGCTTTTATCGGTTTGTGCGTCGGCTTGATGTCTCGCATCCTCGTGTTGTCTCCCTAATTCATCAATTTATGTGAAGTATTGTAGATCAGTTCGCAGTAGATTGCAAGTGAAATTATTGATCCAAAAATTGAAAACCATGATGGATCCTAAACATAAGTAGACATCTTGTAGGGGGTTTTTGCTGGGGTGTTTCCTTAGGTCTTGTACCTGCCCACTCACAGCGTCCGCTCCTTAATTGTGGGATTTACCATAAATAGCCCTAATTAGTGATATATAATCCTTTGACAGAAAATCGCTTCTGTAGTATAATAATTGAGAAATATGAAAATATGTCTGCTGCTACCGGCTTACAACGAATCTAAAACAATTGGACAGATAATTCAGGAATCCTCTGCGTTTATCAGTGATATTGTTGTCATTGACGACGGTTCATCAGATGAAACAGCAGAGATCGCAGCTGCGTGCGGGGCAGTCTGTTTGACAAACCCGACGAACCGTGGGAAAGGGAACGCCTTACGAAAAGGGTTTGCCTATGCCCTCGAACACAGATATGAGTCGGTTTTCACGATGGATAGCGATGGGCAACATCAGCCTGCGGATATACCCCGTTTCTTGGAACACTTTGACGATACACGTCCGGACATACTCATAGGGGCAAGGGAAACCCAGGATTTTCGGACATCCATGCCGCTTCACAGACGGATGAATAACTGCTTCATTTCTTATGTCGGTTCAAAGTTGTGTGGGCAACGGGTGCCAGATTTTCAATCGGGATATCGGCTGATTCGTGCTGAAGTCCTGCGACAGGTTCATTTGGAGACAGAGCGTTACGAAACGGAATCGGAACTCCTGATAAAAGCAGGACGACTCGGGTTCCGAATCGAAAGTTTACCGATTCAGACCCGTTACGGCGACGAGGTCAGCCATATCAAACCGCTTCGAGAGATATGGCTCTTTACAAAGTTGTTGCTTCGTAGTTTATGAGGAGATGACCAGGGCCCATAGTTAAAAAAAATGGATTCACTTCGGCTCTTTATTAACGGTTTTCTGATAGGCATCGCCAACATCATTCCCGGTATGAGTGGCGGGACGCTTGCCCTCGTTTTAGGTATCTATGAACGGCTCATCGGTGCATTACGGCGCATCGGGCTTTCAACGGTAAAAAAACTGCTCAGAGGTGCGACTTTAAGAAAAAATGCCCTTGCCGAAGCACGGGCAGAACTCCGGCGAATTGATTTCGGCTTTCTGGCACTCTTAGGAATCGGTGCGATAGTCGCTGTCCTGCTCACATCAAAACTGATTGTTTATCTGCTGAACCATCATCACGACGCGACTTACGGTTTCTTTAGCGGATTAATTCTAATCTCTATCCTGATACCGATCCGTATGCTAAAGGCATTCGGTTGGAAAGAACTGTTAGTACTATTGATTGCTGTCGCATTGATATTGAGCCTGTCTATCGGTACGACAGAAAAGCAGTTAGATCGAGTTGCATATAAATCTGGGGTAGAAACAACGGCAGGTAGCGAGATCTCCGAAGGCGGAACTGGGCTGCCAACGTACTGGGAACTCGTCCTCTTTTTCGGAAGTGGTGCCTTGGCGATTTCAGCGATGATCTTGCCCGGTATCAGCGGCTCGTTCCTGATGCTTGCGCTCGGGGTCTACTTCCCCCTTTTGACGGCGATCAACACAGCGTTAGAGGGTATCCCAGGATTGCTGAAAGGGATTTTCGAGGCATCGCTGCTGGGAAGTTTACTCATCATCGGTTTCACAACAGTTGGGTGCTTGTTCGGACTCTTAGCATTTACACGATTGCTCAACTATCTGCTGGAACGCTATCGTAACTTAACAATCAGTTTTCTCATTGGACTGATGGTGGGTTCACTCTACGGGTTATGGCCCTTCCGCGAGTTCGCAATGGTAGATGGGGAACGGATAGACACGGCTCACATCTTACCGCACCTTGATATGAACCTGCTTCTCACTACGGCGGCTTTTCTTATCGGTTGCGGTGTTATATATTTATTTACGCGCCTGGAGAATTAAATGTAATGGTTGTCGGTCTCCGGTTATTGGTTTTCGGTAGGGCGTGTGGCGGTTACAAAGTTTTGCCTGCCACAAACCGCTTTCAACCGACAACTGACAATTGACAACTGATAACCATAAAAACAATGAAAAAAATCAAGAACGTCGGTTTATTTGTCAATACGACCAAAGCCAACGCGTCGGGGGTCGTCGAAGGCGTGTCTGCGTGGCTCCAAGAGCGAGGTATTGTCCCACTGCTACCAAAAGAGCAAGCGATTGAGTTGGGATGTCCGCGAACCGGTATTTCCAAAACAGAGGTCGTAGAGCAAGCAGATGTACTTCTCGTGCTTGGTGGCGATGGAACGCTCCTGAGCGCAGCACATACACCGAAAATTGAAAATGTGCCTATCTTAGCAATTAACATCGGAACACTTGGATTTTTGACGGACGCCTCGCTTGATGAACTCTACCCGACACTGAACGCGCTTTTGACAGGGGCTTATCGGATAGAACATCGGATGATGTTGGAAGTTATTGTAAACAGTCAAGTCCAAACTGATCCGACCGAACCGCAAGGCAAATTTAAAAAACCTTTTCAGGCTTTCGCGCTCAACGATGTTGTGATTCGGCACTACACACATCTTATCGAATTAGATGCTTACGTCGATGGAGAACTCTTTATACCGTATAACGCCGATGGACTCATTATCGCGACGCCGAGCGGATCGACCGGATATTCGCTCTCCTGCGCGGGCACGATCGTCACACCACAATTGGAGGCGATCCTGCTGACACCCATCGCACCTCATAGCTTGACAGTGCGTCCCTTCATCGCCGATGGCGCTGCGGAAATAACCGTCAAAATGCGTGCGGACTATCAGAGTGTAGATGTTTTTGTAGATGGACAACGTGAAACCCATAGTCTTACTGCGGGAGCAGTCATAAGGGTGAAAAAAGCGGAACGGACGATTCAACTCATCCGTTCGCAGCACCATAGTTATTACAGAGCCTTGCGTGAAAAATTAATGTATGGCTATCAGCCATCGGCTATCAGTCGTCGGTAAAGAAAGCGGTTTTCAATGAACCCACATCCGCTTGCTGACTGCTATTCTGCTAATCTATGCTACAAACTGGCAACTTAGGTTATGATAGACACACTCTCTATCCGCAACATTGCCCTCATAGATGAACTTGATTTGGAACTGGCGCCAGGCCTGAACATTTTCACGGGTGAGACGGGCGCTGGTAAGTCGGTTATCCTCAGGTCGATCGGATTGGTACTCGGTGAGAGAGCCTCCGCTGATATTGTCCGAGAAGACGCTGATTTCGCGGAAGTAGAGGCGAGCGTCATCCCTGACGATGAACACCCGATCTGGCAGACAAACGGGGACGAAGCTACCGATACTCCGTTGAAAGGTGCCGTTAGCGATGTATTGGATCCGTCAGACGCCGTGATCCTCTCCAGAAGAATCACCGCCAACGGTAGAAGTCGTTGCCAAATCAACGGACGCTTGGTGAATTTGAAGCAGCTGCAAGCACTCGGAACATTCCTTGTAGATATCCACGGTCAACACGAACATCAATCGCTGTTTAGAACACAAACACACCTTAAACTTTTAGACGATTTCGGTGGCAACAGTGACGCGCAACGACACATTGGTAACATATATGCTCAACTACGCGCCTTGCAACAAGAAGCCGCGTCCCTCACGGAGACCTTGAAAGCATCGGAACGGGAGAAGGAACTCCTTGAATTTGAAATCAAAGAACTGACCTCGGCAAATTTGGAGGAAGGTGAGGACGAAAAATTGGCGGATGAAGCGCGGATCCTGAAGAACGCGGAGGCGTTGCGCAAATCCGCAAACTACGTGTATCAACAACTTGATAGCGGCAGTTCTGAGATCGGAAGTTACAGCAGTCCCCTTGAACGCTTGAGAGATGCCGCAAAGGAACTGATAAAATTGTCCGAAATCGATGAGAGCCTTTCGGAATTGGGAGATCGGTTGGAATCATCGCTTTACGAACTGGAGGACATCGCTTCACAGGTCGCTCACTACGCGGAAACGATCGAATCTAACACAATGCGGTTGGATGAAGTGACCGATCGGTTGGCGCTGATAGCGAAACTCAAACGGCGTTACGGGAACTCCATTCCAGAGATACTGACGTATCATGCCGAGGCAGAGGAAAAATTAGAGACGTTACACCTCGGTACAGAGAAACAGGATGTGCTACAAACGGAGATCCACAAAACGATTCAAGAAGCACAGCGTCTATGCACCGCGCTCTCCGCGAAACGACAGCATGTTGCGAAACATCTTTCAGAACGGATCCAGAAGGAGTTACGCACCCTCGGTATGGACAAAGCGAAATTTCATGCGTCCGTTCAGCATATACCGGATGACCGGGGTCCGTTTCAGATGGACGGAAAACGCTATGCCTTCCGCGCGGACGGGATGGATGCTGTAGAATTCCTAATTGCGCCGAATATAGGCTCCGAAGCGCGTCCGATCGCCCGAATCGCATCAGGTGGTGAGATCTCGCGTATCATGCTCGCGTTAAAGACAGTGCTCGTTCAAGTTGATGAGATTCCGACACTGCTCTTTGACGAAATCGACAGCGGTATTGGCGGCAAAGTGGCAGACGTCGTTGGCAAAAAGTTGAAGGAACTCTCAGCATTCTCACAGGTTATTTGCATCACACATTTGCCTCAGATTGCCCGCTTTGCAGATAGACATTTTCGGGTAGAAAAGCAGGTGATTGGGGAGCGGACACTGATTACGGCGAAATCGTTGACTGCAGAAGAACAGGTTAATGAAATCGCCCGAATGCACGGCGGCAAAGAGACCAAAATAGGACTCGCACATGCACGAGAGTTATTGTCTGAGAAATAGGGAGAATCGTTGTCAGTCGTCAGTTGTCGGTTAAGAGGTTCTCGTTTAACCAGATCCCTCTTTAACTGATAACCGATAACCGACAACCATAAAAAAAATGGACGATAGGTTTACACAAGCCAGTGGAACACATGTCTATACTGGATGCGAGTTATTAGTTAAGGGTGCCTTAGAGAGTGGTGTTAGCCTCCTCACAGGTTATCCCGGTTCCCCAATCGCCGAAGTATTTGACATTATCGAACGCAGTGCCGAATTGTTGAAAACCAATGGCATCGTCGCGCAGATAGCCAACAATGAGGCATTGAGCATCGCGCGACTCAACGGTTCGCAGATGGCGGATGTCCGCGCGATTGCGTTTATGAAAAGCGTCGGTTTTCATGTCGCTTCCGATGCTCTGGCGATTAGTAACCTTGCCGGAACGACCAGTGGTGCAGTCGTGGTTGTCGGTGATGACACATGGTCGCACAGTACCCAGGTCCCCGCGGATTCCCGATTTTTGGCACGGCATGTCCAAACCCCTCTTATTGAACCTGCGACCTTTCAGGAACTTAAGGACTGGATTCACTGCGCCTTCAAGATTTCTGCAGCATCGAACCTCTATGTCTGTTATTTAACCACCGAAAATCAGGCAAGCGGAGGTGGTAATGTTGAACTCCACCCTAATATCTATCCCGAAATTAGCGACTTGCAGCAGATTAACTTGGATACCCACCTCATTGATGCCGATAAACGGGTTGTCCTACCGCCACATACTGCACAGATCGAAGTGGAGGCATTACGAGAACGGATCCCCGCCGCCCTTGAAACAGCACGGAACCTTGGGCTCAACACAATCCAATTCATGGGAGAAACGTCAAGTCGGAAGAAGCACCGTCTTGGATTTGTCAGTGCTGGCTTAGCTTACAGTTGCCTCCGCCACGCACTCGGGGAATTGCAGTTGGACGGTGAGATTCCAATTCTCAAACTCGGTATGACACACCCTATTGACTTGGACCTCATCAGAGAGTTTACTGCACAGGTTGACGAAATCTACGTCGTTGAGGAAAAACGCCCGCTTTTAGAGAATGACATAAAAGCATTCATTACGCATGGCTATCAGAGTGGAGACATTGATCGATATGTAAACGTGTGGGGCAAACAATTTCCCAAAGGCATGGCAGGCATCCCGGTAACTTCTGGTTTAGACGCTTCTATTCTTATTCAAAAACTCATCCCACTTCTCAAACACCTTCTCGGCAATGGCAGTCAGCCGTCAGCAGTCGGCGGTCAGCAACGAGGTATTCCGTCCGCAGGCTTCCGACAGCCGGTTGCTGAAAGCCATACCGTAACCTACCATACTCCAAAAATTGATCTGGAACATTTCTCACGCGAAGAAACACTCCAAAAACAGGTCTCCGAACAGCACATCGACATTCCGCAACGGACGCCTACCTTTTGTCCGGGCTGTCCTCATCGTGATTCTTCGAGCGTCTTCCTTGAAATTACGAAGCAATTCATGGATGTGGACTATATGAAGAAGCATCATGATTCAGGTCCCATCGATCTCGTCTTTCACGGGGATATCGGTTGCTATTCAATGCTCAAATATGAACCGTTTCCACGCCTCATGCACAACCTTTCGGCGATGGCGTTAGGTGGCGGTGCCGGGGCTGGTATTGACCCCTTTATCAAAAACAAGCAGGTCGTTTTTATGGGGGATTCGACCTTTTTCCACGGCGGAATGGCAGCGATTTCGGATTCAATCAAGAACAACCAAGACATCGCCTACATTATTTTAGATAACCAGACAACAGCGATGACTGGACATCAACCGACGCCTGCTGGTGAGTTGGACCTCCTCGGCAATCCGACGTTCGCACAAGACATTGAACACGTCGCACAAGGACTCACCGGCGATTCCGATATAGAAATCGTGCGCACCAACCCAGAAGACAGGGTAAACTACAAAAAATATCTGGAGAAAACCATCCTCAAACCCGGCGTCAAAATCGTTATCGCCGATAAGGAGTGTGCGATCACCTATCAGCGTCGCCTCCGACGTGAACACCGGCAAACACTCGCTAAAGATGGTTTTCTTAAACACGAAAAGCATATCAATATAACCCCTGAGGTCTGTGAGTTTTGTCGAGAGTGTACCACTGCGACGGGATGTCCGGGTTTAAAAATAGTCGATACCGATTATGGCGATAAAATCGCCATCGATCAGTCAAATTGCGTCTCCGATGGGGCTTGTGCTCGAATCAAATACGCATGCCCGGCGTTTGAAGAGGTTATCGTTACACGCAAACGTCCGCCTCAAAATCAAACAACAGAATCCAGAAATCGTTTGCTCCTGAGTGATGCCCCTTTACCACCGCCCCCCCTACAGACGTTCGATCGGAGTTGGAACATGTACGCTGCAGGTGTTGGGGGCATGGGGATTGGGACGATCTCGAAAGTCCTCGTTGTTGCAGGCTATCTTCAGGGCTATAACGTGACGTTTTGCGATAGGAAAGGATTGGCAATCCGCAATGGCGGGGTCTATACACACATCGTGTATACGCAACCGGGTGTTCACGCCTGTCCGATGATTCCTTATGGCAAAGCAGATCTCCTATTAGGACTTGATATTTTAGAGGCGGTCCGTGGTATCACTGGACAATCCCTTTTCCGCATCGCATCATCGAATCGAACCACTGCAGTCGTGAATACAGCGAAAACTGAAACGATCACCACGCTTATTGGTAAGGACCATTTCGATCCCGAGACACTTGAGGAATCACTTCAGACCTATACGAACGCGGACACGTATTTTGGGACGGATCTATTTACAGTCTCTGAGCAATTGTTCGGCAACAAACTGTACGCGAATATGATGCTTCTGGGGACTGCTTTCCAACGTCAATTGATACCTCTCGAATTGGAACCTCTCCAATTGGCACTGAAGCAGATGATGCCACACGCTGATTTGGATACCAATATGAAAGCATTCACCGTTGGACGGCGTCTTGCATTAGAAGACCCTAAATCCGTTGTGGAGACAGGTTCAGAAAATCCTCTGGGAACTTATGCCGAAATGCTTTCTGCAAAACAACAGATCTTAGAAAAAAAACGCAATGGGAAACGTTTAACGCGAGAATACGTAACACTTGTTAAAAGTACCGTTGAGACACTTGATCTCGATTTAGACAGCATCCACCGGATCCTCGCCCTCTATATCTATGATTTGATTCAGTTCGAGGATATCAACTACGCGCGCGCATACGTTGAAAAGATTAAACAGGTCCATGCGCATGACTCAGAAGCATACCAGTATCGGGCGACAAAAGCCGCGATTCGTTATCTTCACAAGGTGATGCTCATCAAAGACGAAGTCTACGTCGCACATCTGCTAACGAGCGAAGAAAAATTGCAGCGGGATAAGGAATTGTATAAGGTTGACACAGCAAACGGCGATAGGATTAAATACGTCCATCTCAATCGTCCACACTTCACCGTCATGGGGCTTGATTTTGAAGGGGACATTGACACACGCAATTGGCAATTGCATCTGATGAAACGGATGAAGTTCCTAAGACGTTGGCTTCCAGAGTGGCACGCCAAGGAAAAAGCGTTCCGAGAGTGGTATATTACTCGCGTAATCGATACCTTCTCACCGACTGACACTGAGACGTACGAGAAGCATCTCCAAGCGTTAGAATGTGTAGAGGAAGTCCGTGGCTATCGAGACATTCGCTATCCGAAAATGGAAGCGGCAAAACAGAAAGTTGAAGAATGGTTGTCGGTTGGCAGCCGTCAGTAGTCAGTGGCTTGGAAGATTGAGGCACCCATCCTTCTATTCCTCCATTTCTTCACTGATAACCGCTCACTGAAGACTAAAAAACAATGCAGACACGACATATATTGACCGGACACACTCGTATTGTCGGTGTTATCGGTGATCCCGTTGAACACAGTCGTTCACCACAAATGCACAATGCCGCTTTTGCTGAAGCAGGTCTCGATTATGTATATGTCCCGTTTCATGTACGTCCCGATGATTTGGCAGATGCGATTGCTGGATTTAAAGCGATTAATGTTGTCGGTATTAACGTAACGCTCCCACACAAACAAGCAGTTATCCCGTTCCTTACATCGATCTCTCGGGAAGCGGAACTCATCGGTGCTGTGAACACACTGACGTTTGTTGAAGGGAACATACATGGCGATAATACAGATGCGCCGGGCGTCTTACAAGCTTTAGAAGAGGACGGAAACATGTCTGTCCCGATAGGCGAAAATGTCGTCATTTTAGGAGCAGGTGGGGCTGCACGGGCTGTCGTTGTTGCGTTAGCACTCAGGGGTGTAGCATCGATCACAATCGCCAATCGCACAGTGGAAAAAGCGGTTTCTTTAGCAGAAGAGATGGATCAGAAGACAGGGGTTTCCATGCAAGGCATCGGTCTCACAGATGAACGATTGCCTCTATCTGTTCGCAAGAGCAAACTCCTTGTCAACACGGCGACGACGAGCATGGATGTAACACAACCTTTGCTGATTTCTGCTGACTGGCTTCAACCAAATACTATTGTTTACGACATTGTGTATACACCCCCGGTCACACCTTTGATGCAAGCTGCGACTGCGCGCGGATGTCAAACGCTTGGCGGCATCGGGATGTTAGTCCATCAGGGGGCTATCGCTTTTGAAACGTGGACGGGTGTTACACCCTGTACTGAGACAATGCGTCAAGCCCTATAGACCTGACTCTCCACTGGAGAGTTTCAAAGGAATTCCTTTTCGGCACACCAGCGAGGTGCCAGGTCTATAGAGTCATCTCACAATCCTATATGGTTCACTAAGACATACGAAAGGGGTCAATAATAATACAATGCAACAAGAACAGGATTTTATGCCGATTCGTTTCGTTATACTCGGCACACCTTATACCATAAAACCGACAGAAGAACTCACGCCAGAAGCAATCAATGAACTGGTTGAATACGTCAAAAGTTTAGTTGAATCCTATCTCAGAAAAGGCTTTGATGAACAAAGGGTTCCCTTGCTGGTCGCTTTTCACATCGCTGATGAAAAACGGCGTCTTCAGGAAAAGTATGAATCTCCGTTGCACCGAATAGCGGAGAGACTCCAATTTGGGATTGAAGAGGAGACGGAGGATCAGCGTTCCGATTGAAGTTTTTAAGCTATGGGACCCTAACGGAGCAACAGCACAGCGAGAATACCAAGTACCGGCAATAAGACGATTAGAACTTTGACTTCAACCAGATAATTTTTGTAACGTTGAACTGCAGAATTCTGCTCTATCCACCGGTTGATGAATTCAATGCGTCGATGGATGGACGGATGGGTGTTGAAGATTTCAAAGAAACGCTGGATCGACCTGGGCACTGAATTCAGGACTGCGAGTTTCGCCAAAGCCCCTTTGAACGCTTCCGGTTTCTCCGTAAGCCTCACCGCATATAAGTCGGCTTGATGTTCACAACGCCTTGACAAATACCGGAAGATAAATATGAAATAAATGATGAGAAAGGTCAGCGAACATAACGTCGATACCACTGAGAAAAAAGGGTGTGCTTCTCCAATGTATGCCACCAACGGTTCTTCAACAAGGACAAAGAAAAAAGGATAATTCAAGAGATAGAAGAGTGAAAAAAGCATATATGTCGGAATGTGCCTATAGTGGATATGTCCAAGTTCATGAGCGACGACAGTTTCAATTTCGTCATCTGTGAAGTATTCAAGCAGCGCGTCTGTCAGAAAAATCCGACGATTCCATGAAAAGGTCCCCGCGACAGCTGCGTTGGCTATTAACAGTGAACCGGTTTGCCACACGACAACTTCCCGATATTTTATACCGCTCCGCCTCGTTAAACGGTCTAACTTCTCCTTGAGCACGGAATCCACGGCGAGTCGGTCGGTTTTCCATAAAAATTGCATCAATAACGGGGCAAAGATATACATGGCAACAATTACCGGTAGAATCAGCCCAATGAGAATGTATGAATGCTCAACAATGAATACTTTTGCTGCATACGGGAGCCAGTGAATAGCGTCCATTATCACCAAATACAGGAACATCGGCAACAACGGGAAAAGCAAAAACTTGAATTGTAGACTGAGAATCTCTCTGTAATGCCCCGGTTGAAGCCTATTCACCCGATAAAACGCAAGTCGGATACAGATGAGTCCGATCAGTAGGGGCAGCAACGCGAGGGTCTGGCGTAAATGTGCCATCGGAAAGAAGGCAAAGTATTTGTCAATCAGCATCGGCAGATTCAATAGATACAGATTGCAGAGGTAGGCCGCTAAACTGAGGCACTCAAAAACAATCATGAAGCGTCGCAGGCGATAGAGAGCAGGTAGGTTCTCCTCTTCCTGGGCAGAAAAGGTTCTCGCAACATAGAATGTCACGAAACATGTGATAAGAATAGGGAATCCTGTCAAGACAATTGTCCAGAGGAGCACCTGCGCATCACTGATATTCATGCTTGTTTGCGGCGGCTCAAAGGAAAAAAGAAAGAGGAGCCCGGCAATTAAGATGATACTTATCTGTCCCATTCTATTTTTCTAATTTTCCTTTTTTTAATTTACCTTGCGGTTAAACAACGTGGTATTGTGCTTTAAGGTGTTTTCTCAAATCCGCTTGTTGCAGGCTACACACTTCGGACGAATCTTGCGATGGAATCTCTGGCGAGTCATAGAATTCTAACGTATCTCGTATCAAAAATCAAGGACGTTTTAAAGGCGTGTGCCAACTGCTTTCGCATTTGTGAAAAAAACTCTTGACTTTTTTTAGGAAAAAGTTGTATAATTGATAGTAAAAGTGTCTGTGAGCATAAACCGCTTGCAGGTCTCCCATATTGCAAGGTCGTGATGCAGTTTCGGTCTTTGAAAAACCGTGTCTGCGCGGGCAGTGAATTGTCCTGTTTGCATACATACACTGATGACGGGATTTGAGAAGAATTCCGGGGAAAATAATAGCGTACATCATATAGAAAGTTGATTTTTTGGCGTAAGTTGAGAGCCGGCTTCTTGACATCGGCTTGCAAGCAACGCACTAAATTGTTGTAAAAAACTTAGGAGGAATCCATGATAAGTAGAACCGCTTTCACAATTATCGCTCTTCTGGGTGTTGCACTTGTTGTGAGTAGTTGCGGCAAGTTAGATCAGGAAGAGTTTGAAATGTGGAAGAATGAACATGTCTCGCAGATGGAACAAACTGACGCAGACCTGTCAAACAAAATTACAATGCTGGATAGCAAGGTTGATCAGCAGGGTACAGACCTAAAAGAAGCTATCTCCAGAGCGAAAGATGAGGCGATTGCCGCCTCCCAACAAGGAGATGCCGATAGTATTGCTGCTGCGAAGCAAAGTGCCAAAGAGCAGGATGCACAACTTCGCGCCGATCTGACGAAGTCTATTGACATGCAAGGACAAAAAGCGATGGACTTTGCCAAAGGTGAAGATGCCAAACTGCAAAAACAACTTGATGCCCAGGGAGAAGCCGATACAGCCCAAGACGCAGCGATAAAGCAGCTTGAATCTAAAGTCATGGCTTTGGAGGAAGGTTTAGCCATGGTGGCAGAAGAGGTTGCTGCAGCACCGACACTGCTGGTTACTGTCACTTTCGCCAGTGGTCGTACCAGTTTATCCAGCGACGGCAAGCAGATGCTTGACGGTATCGTTGAACACCTCATGGAAGCTTCGGACGCAAAGATCAAGGTTGTTGGACACGCTGATGGCATGCCAGTCCTGAAGGGAAGTTACAGAAGTAATTGGGACCTCTCACAGGCACGCGCGAACGCTGCTGCAAAGTACTTGCAATCCAAGGGAATCGCTGCTGGCAGAATTGAGGCTGTTGGTAAAGCACACACGGATCCTGTTGCGCCACAGAACACTGCCGCCGGTAGAGCCATGAATCGTCGGGTCGAAGTTATTCTGGTTCCTGCACATAGCCATCCACATTAATTCCAAATCATTCATTGGGCGGAAACCGTTCTAATTCCTTCGGCCCAATGAGTGCAATCCAAGTATTTTTCTATCAATATAGAGGCGGGTCGTTGTACCCGCCTACTGCTGTCGTATCACTGTTCTATACGCGCAGTGGATAAGGACTTCACCGCTCATGCGTTTAGTATTTGCTTGTTGCTTGCTTCTGTTGTTAATTCCCTGCATAACACTTGCAGATACCACCGATGTGCAACCCCTACGCCCCTCCCCCGTCAGAGATTTTTTAGCGGAACACCTGCGATCTCCGTCGTTTCAATTGTCCCTATTTTCATACAAACCGGAGTTGGGCAGTTTAACCGATATCCTCCAGAGTGTTGGGGTAACGCGGATTCCGAGCCAACTGTTGCCCATGTTTTCGGTTGTATTTGAACATAGCACTGAATTAGATTCACGTTTGGAGATCGGCTATTGGCAAATGGAACTTAACATTCCGCCGCCTGTCTCAGCGAGTCTCTCTACCACGCTCATTCCGATTTCATATCAGTTTATCTATCGTCCGGTGCTGCTCTCCGAATATCTCCCAATCTACTTGGGGGGTGGGATCGGTTATTTGGGAGCAAGTTTTAGCGGTAACGCAATAGATCTCATTGAACAACAGGGCATCAGCTTTGGCAATAGCCCCTCAGGTCCAACAGGATACGTTCTCATCGGAGCAGAACTGCTGCAGTGGGACTCTAATTTTTCACTCAATTTTGAGGTGAAACGGATACTCAAAACTGTGAAAACAACCGGCACTACACCCCTCGATCTGATTTTAGACGGCACCGCGATCGGTTTAGGCATCAAAATGCGGTTTTAAATGGCGATCAGCTGTCGGCTGTCGGTTATCGTTTAAGAAACGCCGCTTGCTGACGACTGACTGCGTCTTTGCTGATGGCTGAAGACTGATGGCTATCTCACCGATGTTCTTAAAGCATGGTAAGCGTATTTTTCCATTTGTTGTCTGTCTCGTATTCGGCTATATCATCGGTGGTTACTCGGATACGCCGCTCCCACTTCTGAGTTTACTGGCTGTAACGTGTGCTTTCGTCTTTTTAGGCATGGAGCTTGCAGTCTATCTGCTGTTAATCGCGCTCCCCTTTTCATTTCGCTATATTCTCCCAGGCCGCTTCGAGATTCAAACACCGACAGAACCCCTCTTAGGGATGCTCGTCGCCGTTTATTGCGCGCGGCGAATCCTCGATTGGGTGATCCGGTCAGGAATCGGAGTTCCCTCCTACGGGGACAAACCGAAAAATACCTTCCCGTTTTTTCTCCCACTTTGCCTCTACATCTTTGTTACCTTCCTGTCTGTAATCAACACCCCCGATCTTTTTGGCACACTGAAAGGGGCACTCCGAGCGACAGTCTACATGCTGTTTAGCGTGATTGTGCACGCCGTCATCCAAAACAGGACTTCTCTGAAACGGCTTTTTATTGCCAGTTTTCCATCCGCTGCGGTTGCTGTCATTTGGACAGTTATTGTTCTGATTTATCACATAGATGCGTGGCAGTGGACGAGCGCGTATCGGCGCGCGCCGTTTACGAACTATTCTGTTTACGGCGCGTTTACGGCACTCTTCTTCCTCGTCTGCCTGAGTCGTCTCCTCTTTGACAATAGTGGGTACGATCGTGTGCGCTGGACAGCATGGTTCTTATGCTTCGGCGTGGGGCTCCTCATGTGCTTTTCACGTGGGGTCTGGCTATCGGTCATCGTTGCGATCGGTTTCATGCTGCTGCAACTCGGAAAAGGCGTTACGCATAAAAAGATTGTGTTTATCGGCACTGCGTGCCTTCTCTTATTGATATGTCTGAATTTGCCGGGCATCTACAACATTCTCGTTGAACGTATTACATCCGCGATCGATCTTAGTTACGCTTCAAACCGAGCGCGCTTGTTACGATGGGGACAGGCATTCGTGATGTTCTCTGAAAGTCCTATTTTGGGGAAGGGGTACGGTGCATTTGCGATGTTGTATGAGGAGGATGTCGCACTCGTTGGAAGTTATACGGCGCAGTACCAACTCGGTGCACACAGTGAATACCTTCAAGTAATGGCGGAATTGGGAATCGTTGGATTAGGGATATGGGTATGGCTGAATTTTGCCTTTCTACGCTACGGGTTTCGTGCCCTCCAAACGTTAGAAGACGGCTTTTACCGTGCCATGGTCATTGGATTAATGGCGGCAGAAATCTCATTGATGGTGCATTTCACAGTGAACAACCTATTGAACGGTGATGCCATTGGAGTCCCTTTCTGGGGTATCTATGGACTATTGCCGGCTGTCGTGCAAATGGCGAATCGCGAAAAGACTATACGCGAAACCGGACCAAGATTTTAGTGATTTTTGTGATTTACTATGATAGAATGAGAAGATATCCAATAATCATGGTAGATCTGCCTTCTTATATTGCTGGCACATCAGTCTTTTGTAGACTTTTATGGAGAAATTAACGATGAATATTATCCACATTATTTCAGATACATTTCGACGCGATAACCTCGCTATCTATGGCGGAAAAGGATACACGCCATCCCTGAATGCCTTCGCGGAAAAATGTGTCGTTTTTGACAAAGCGTATGTCTGTGGTTTTCCGACTGTTCCGATTCGTGGCGAACTCGTGACAGGACAAGTCAGTATCTGTCGAAGGGGGTGGGAACCTCTCAAACGAGATGTCTCCGTCATCGCTGATGACTTAACGAACGCTGGGATTGTGAGTATGATGATTGCGGATACACCGCATCATATCAACAACGGTTTCTTTTACAACCGTGGATTCACCGGATGGAAGTGGATTCGCGGGCAAGAGGGTGATCATTTAGAGACGCAGCCCTACGATTATGAATCGAAAAAATCGTTGCAGTATCGTGAGTACACACGAACACACCCGAACAAATTGCCCGGTGGACTCGGCAACCATCTGAGAAATATGGCGTTCCGGCAGACCGAGGCGGACACTTACGTTGCGCAGACTATGCAGACGGCTTGCGACTGGTTGGAACGTAACCATCAGCACGAAAATTTCTACCTGATGGTGGACACCTTCGACCCACATGAACCGTGGGATGCCCCCGAATGGTATCTAAAGCGTTTCGATGCAAGCGATTACGATGGACCGGAACCGATCTATCCCCCCTACGGTCCCAATCCGATGAATGAACGCGAGACAGAACGTCTCAACGCCCTCTACCGTGCGGAAGCCTCACTGGTTGACAATTGGATCGGGCAACTCCTGCGAAAAATCGACTATATGGGCTTGATGGAAAACACAATGGTGATCTTCATGGCGGATCACGGTTTCCTACTGGGCGAACACGGACTCCTCGCGAAGAACCTCAGCATGTATGAAGAGGTTATCCATATCCCACTCATGGTTTATCACCCAGAGGCGACACCCCGTCACACCAATGCGCTCGCCAGCATTATTGATATTCCGCCTACCGTTATTGATGTGTTCGATGTGGAACACGAGGCGCAAGTGGAAGGTAACAGTCTACTGCCGGTTATCATGGGAGATACGGATACAGGACGCGAGTATACCGTTACGCACGGCGCATGGGTCGGGGGCTGGAGTCCTGATGGTGGCAGCCCGCATGGGAGCATCACGGATGGCACATGGTCTCTGCTTTTAGAGAACCAAGGCGCGCCGAAGCAAATCTTCCATTTACCCTCTGATCCGGAACAGATGAATAATCGGTTTGAATCGGAGACATCAGAGGCGCGGCGACTCTACCAAGCATTTTTGGACTTCTTAGGGCAGCACGGTGCCCCCGACGCAATGGTGACGGAATTCCAGAGTCGGTGGCAAGATTGATTTCTGTTAAAATACTACCTCCAGTCCATAATGACGCCTAAGTATTCATCTTTGCGATCCGTCAATCCATCGTAGGCAGATTGTGCATCTTCCGGGTCAATCACGTGGGTCAGTAATTCTTCTACCTTGAACTTGCCCTCACATATCAGTGAATACACCAAGCGCGAGTTGCGTTCGAGTGAATGTTTGGATTCGCCAGAGTGCATCGTCGGATAGACCCACTCATGCGCACTTCTGAGCGTAATCGCGCCTAAGCCGATACTGTGGCTGTAGTTCAGGATCGCCGTTGCATTCGTGACGTATTCACCGCGCGGCGAACCCAATAAGATGACCTCTCCCTGTCTGCCGGTCAACTGATATGCTGTTTCAACGAGTCGTGGGTTTCCGATCGCCTCAACGGTGACTGCCGCTTTCTCGCCGTTTGTCAAATCTATAACCCGTTCCAGCGCATCTTCCTCGTCTGGATTAATCAGGTGCTGGATCCCGCACTGCCGGGCGATTTCAAGTCGGCGCGGCACCCGCTCAATACTGATGACTTTCATGCCTGCCAAGTTAAAGAGTTGTGATGCGGAGTTGCCGACCAACCCCAAACCGATAACCGCAACGGTATCCCCGAATTCGGCAGAAGATACCCGCAGGGAGGTCATGGCGACGGTTGCCATTCGGACGAACGGGACCAGTTTCTCGTCTATCTCTAAAGGGGGTTTGAACGCTAAAAGGACCGCCTCCGTTTTGGCGATAGAGGCGTGTGGACCATAGCAGAAGGCGAGGTCTCCGACGGCACATTTGGTCACGTTTTCACCGACTTTGAGGACCTCACCGATCGCCGTATAGCCAGAGCCGTGCGGGAACTGTGTCCCGCTTTCGAGTCCAGTATACCCTGCGCCTTCGGTGCCGGGACTAATCAAACTATAGCGCGTTTTTAACAGAATTTGGTTCGGCGTGAGTGTCTCGTCAAGCTCGAAATCCTCCAACGTCGCTGAGCGTTTCGCTGGCATCACAATCCGTTTGCCTTTCATTTCGTTATGCTCCTTGTTGAATTTTCTCTATTATGGTATCATATCTGCTAAACTTTAAGAAGGAGAAACTTCCTTATGAGACTCACGCAAGAACAGTGCGAAACCTTCGAAACACAAGGCGTGCTCATCGTCAAAAACGCCTTGACTGACGAAGACCTACAGCCAGTAATTGATGAGATTTCGGACTGGATTTCAGAACGCGCCCTTGCCTTAAAACAGGAAGGTAAAATCGAAGACCTGTATGAAGACGAACCCTTCGATAAACGGTTTGGTAAGCTGCTGGCACAGTCCAGCGAGATGGTCGGTGGCTTGGACATCATGCATTATCGCGGCAAAGCCATCTTTGAATTCCTGAAGAACGACCACCTTTTAGATGTTGTTGAAGGAATTGTGGGTCCCGAAATTACGTGCAACCCGATTCAGCATCTACGTGCAAAACCGCCCGTTATCGACGGGAACGCGAGTTGGGCAGGCGGTGTGCCGTGGCATCAGGATGCCGGCGTCATGATGCCGGAAGCAGAAGGGTCCACTATCGTTACATGCTGGCTCCCATTGGGTGATAGCACAGTAGAGATGGGGTGCCTTCAGGCATTACCGGGTATTACCGAGGAAAAGGGGTATCTGGTCCATCAGAAAGAGGGTGGGACGATGATCAAACCGGAGTTAATGCCGGATGTCGAACCGCTTATGCTGGAATGCTACCGCGGCGATATTATCTTACTGAGCCGTTTCACACCACATCGTTCGGAACCGAACACGTCTGACCGATGCCGCTGGTCATTGGATTTGCGCTATCAGACGACAGGGCAGCACACTGGACGGACAGCGCATCCCGACTTCATTGTGCGGAGTCGCAAGAATCCTGAAACTGTCCTCTCTGAACACCAAGCGTGGTGTGATATGTGGATAGATGCCTTTGAAAATCCGAGAGGTTTCGCAGGACATAGGTCGGTATAGCCGTCAGCAGCCGGCAGTCGGTTCTCGGTTAAGAGGGGTCATCTAACAAAGGGTTCCTCTTGAGATAGCATCAAAACCCGTAGCCCGTAATGGAATGGAGGGCGGATTTGGGGAACGCACGTAAAAGTCGAAACGTCCGTTGTTTCTCCGCAAGGTCAATTAAAAAGATGGAAGCGATTATTTTGTGTGGTGGTCTTGCCACGCGGCTCGGTGAAACAGCGAAAACACTTCCGAAGATTCTGCTGGAGATCGCTGGGAAAACAGTATTGGAATGGCAAATCCAATTGTTGAGAGATGTAGGTGTTACGACGGTCATCCTCGCCTCGGGACACCTTCACGATGTGCTTTATGAGCGCGTAGGAGACGCTTACGCTGGGATGTGCATCCGTTATGCCAAAGAGGAAAAGCGGCTCGGTACTGGCGGCGCGATTCAGAATGCGATGCAGCAGATTGATACATCACCTTTTTTTGTCCTAAATGGCGACATTTTGCTCGCCAACTTTTCGCTGCGGGACATGTTGGTTCGATTTGACCAAGGAATGGCAGGCGTGCTGTTAAGCGTTCATGTCCCCGACACCCGTCCCTACGGCGAAATTGTATCGGACAGTGAGGGAAAAATTCAGGCATTCCGTGAGAAACAACCCATCTGCCGTGCGGGCTACGTCAACGGCGCGATATATCTTTTTGATCGAAGCATTGCTGAGGCGTTTCCAAACGATCAAGAGAATTTCTCTATGGAGCGAGACGTTTTTCCGTTCGTTTCTAATCTCTATACGTTACGAACGGACGCAGACTGGATCGACATCGGTGTTCCAGAGCGGTTAGCTTACGCGAGAGAGTATTTTCGACCAGGATCTCTGTGATGTACCATGATAGAATGATTAACTCCCCAATAATCACGGTAAATCTGCCCTCTTATATCGCTGACACATCAATCATAGTTCAGACTTTTCTCTTCCGTCCGCAACACGACATAACTCCGATACCGTTCGGCATGTATTTCCCCGGCTTTAACGGCATTCTGAACAGCACAATCAGGTTCCGCCACATGGGCACAATCGTTGTATTTGCATGTCCCGAGGTAAGGTTCCATTTCTGGGAAATAGTATTCTAAATTCTCCGTATCTACACCCCACAACCCAACTTCCCGTATCCCAGGTGTATCGGCGACCTCACCGCCGATGTCTAAAGGAAAGAGTTCAACAAGTGTCGTCGTATGGCGTCCCTTCTGCGTTCTGATACCGACTTCACCCGTGCGCAAGTCTAAACTGGGTTGGAGTGCATTCAGTAGGCTGGATTTGCCGACCCCAGACGCGCCAACAATGACACTCAATTTATCCTTTAGCGTGTTTCGGAGCGCGTCGAGACTCTCAGGAACATTGATGCTGGTATAGATGACCCGGTACCCCAATTTTTCATAAACAGCAAAGATCTCTGTGAGTTCTGTCCGTTGGGCTTCATCCACTAAGTCCATCTTGTTGAGACATACCACCGCCTCCATGTCCCCTGCCTCCGCCAAGATAAGAAACCTATCCAGCGTCCGAAAATTAAGGGGCGGCATAAGCGTCGCGACGACAGCTACGATTTGATGTGCATTCGCAACGATAACCTGTTCAATGTCCCCATGTTTTCCGGCGTATTGCCGCGAAAACTTTGTCTGGCGAGGCAGAACATCCTCGACCACTCCCTCCTCCATATCAAGTTGCGTGAAGATGACCCAATCGCCGACAGCAACTGGGTCGGCATAGAGTCTGCGTCCGGTTTCAGAGCGGTGTCTCCGTTTGAGTGTGCCGCGGAGTGTGCATCGCAGGATAATATCATCGTGTTGGACATCGTAAAACCCTGTCCGCGCCCGGATAACTTTGCCTTGTTCGCGTGTAAGGATAAACGCCACCTCCCAAAAGAGGCTGTAGGGAAACCACAAGGGACCGCCTCTACATTAAAATCTGTCAGATATACGTTTTCATGGTTTCCAAAGCCACTTCAACATCCTCGTCAAAATTGTCAAACTTGCACTCACACGAGACGCGCCCGTCATAGCCTGCTTTTTGGAGTGCCGTGAAGAAATCTGTGAAATCGAAATCATCGTTTCCGGGATAGGAACGCTTGACAGGTTCGGCAATGTGAACATGCGCGAGCCATTCCGCAGCGTCAATGGTGTTTTGCATCGGTTCTTCTTCCTGATAGATGTGATAGAGATCCGCCAACGCTTTGATACCCGGACGATTCACGCGTTTTGCCATAGCGAGTCCATCTGCGACAGTCCGAAGAATGTTTCCCTCGCGCCAGCAAATTGGCTCGATGACGATCGTCATATTGTAAGCTTCGGCATGATCCGCCGCCATATCAAGGAACTCAGCGATTTGCGCCAATGCCCATTCGCGCGAATAACCTTCCTCTATACTCCGGGAACCGCTGCTGCCGTAGACGATAATCTCACCGCCAACTTCATTGCCCCTACGACATGCAGTCTCTACATACCGAGATAAACGTGGCAAATCAACAACATCCCCCACGACCCGCAAGTCACCGGGAATAAACCCCGAGTACGACTCCGGCTTTAACGGGGCCTTCGCTACCTGTTCACGAATTTTCTGGAATTCAGTCTCATCCGCCTCAGGCATCAACCCCGGACGTACACCTAATTCAATGTAGTCATATCCGACTTCTGCCAGCCGATTGACATTCTCTAAACCTGTACAAACCCCAAATCTCATCCGTTGGCTCCTTCTTATTTTCCAAATCGTCGTTTTCGTTGGCTATAAGCCCGCAAAGCACGGAGAAAGTCAATTTTTCGAAACGAGGGCCAATACGTATCACAGAAATAGAATTCCGAGTAAACGCTCTGCCAAAGTAAAAACCCCGATAACCGCACCTCACCGCTGGTGCGAATGATTAACTCAGGATCAGGCAGGTTTGACGTGTAAAGATAGGGTGCAATTTTATCCACTGTAAGTTCGTCTGCGATCTGGTGGATAGGTTTACCCCTCTCACTTTCGGCTTTGAGGTGCCCCCGAAATGCTTCAATAATCTCCTCTCGCCCACCATAAGCGACAGCGACATTTAAGATAAACTTATCGTAATGTTTCGTTGCTTCTTCTGCCTCCCGAATTGCTTCTTGCAGACTACTTGGTAACAACTCTATCTGCCCCATGGCACGTACTCTGATCTGGTTCGTATGGAGCCCTTCAATTGTGACGAGCTCCCGCATTTTCCTTTCAATCAGCCCCAGAATCCCTTCAACTTCGTGTGCCGCACGTTTGAAATTATCAAGCGAGAAAATCCAGATTGAGAAAATGTCAACGCCGAGTTCGTCACACCAATGGAGTACCTCTTCAAGTTTGTTCGCCCCTTCATGATGCCCTTCAATGACATCTTCAAGTCCACTGGCTTTCGCATAGCGACGATTTCCATCTAAAATTACACCGATATGGCGTGGGATCTTCCATGCCTTGGCTTCGGATTCCAAACGCCTTTGATAAGCATTGTAAAAAAATCTTTCAACTCGATTTTTAATAGAGTGGAATGGCTTCATATGTACATCCTAAGTTGTTACAGATGCAATGTAGGCACAACTTGTAGGTCTCCCATATTGCGATATTTATTATAACACAGAAGGGTTATTTAGAAAAGTCTATTTTATGCCGAAGAAACTCGGTTTTCAGCGACTTCAAAACGATTGATGGATTAAGAAGTATAAGAGGTTTTAAAGTTGACTTGTTGAAGAAAGTGTGATAAATTTATTTAGAAATGTTCACAGATAGCGGTCGGCGTTTGTAGGGATCGCTAAAATCATACGTATCTATCTACTATCAAGTTTGCAGTATATCTATGCGCAAATTCTTAAGCGCTGACGCGCAGCCCGTAACGAAGTGGAGGGCGGTTCTACAGAAAGGCACTTCATTCATCAAACCCGCCTCAACGAACCGCAAGGAATAATTAAAAAATTTGAAACTTCCTCGTCGCTCACATCATCACGAATTCCCGCCCACGGTGTCACCCTCAAATCTATTCTTATTGCTGTTATTCTAATACCGATTAACTGCTACTGGGTCATTGAGATGGAAGTTATTCGGTATTCAGGTCATCCTGTGACGATTTCGCTCTTTTTCAATGTGATTTTCAGTCTGTTCTTGGTTATCGGTGTAAACTACCTATTGCGCCGTTTCATCCCGAGCCTCGCATTGGCACAAAGCGAGTTAGTCATTGTTTACCTGATGCTTTCCATCGCTTCGGGAATTACGGGGCACGATATGCTTGAGATTTTGGTCCCGATGTTAGGGCATGCCTCCCGTTTCGCTACTCCGGAAAACGAATGGCAACAGTTGTTTGTCCCCTTCCTGCCAAAGTGGCTCACCGTTAGCGACACGTCCCTTTTACACGGCTATTATGAGGGTGAGCTTCCTCTCTACACAGTTGAAACATTGCTTGGCTGGGCAACGCCGGTCCTCTGGTGGACTGCCTTCATCACTATGTTGATTTTTGGCATGCTTTGCATCAATATAATTGTGCGTAAACAATGGATCGAACACGAGAAATTAAGTTACCCGATCATCCAACTCCCACTCCAATTGACGGAAACTCCACAGAACCGCCTCTTTCAAAATAAATTGATGTGGCTCGGGTTTGGGATTGCTGGCGCGCTTGCGCTGTGGAATGGTGTTAATTTTCTGTATCCGGTTTTACCTGAACTCCGGACACGTGTGCGAAGCTTCCAAATTTTTACGGAGAGTCCGTGGAACGCTATGGGGAGAATCCCGTTTTCACTCTATCCATTCGCAATTGGACTTGGTTTCTTTATACCTCTTGATCTCTCGTTTTCATGCTGGTTCTTCTTCTGGTATTGGCGATTCATGCGAGTTCTCGGTGCCGCGCTTGGATTACGGAGTCTACCTCGTTTTCCGTACATGAACGAGCAAGCAGCAGGTGGTTATCTCGCGCTATGCGTTTTGGCAATTTGGGCGAGTCGCAGACATCTATTGCATGTAGCGAAAACCGTTGTGGGACTCAATACCCAACAGGACAATACTGCGATCAGCGCCTCAGGGCGCGAAACGCAGGAATCGATGTCCTATCGCGGGGCGACGCTCGGTCTTATCGCGGTAATGATATTTCTTGTGCTGTTCTGCTACTATGGCGGTGCTGAGCTTTGGGTAATGTTCGCATTTTTTGTTATCTATTACATGATTTCGATCGCCATAACTCGGATGCGCGCAGAACTCGGCACCCCTGTGCATGACCTGCACTACTCCGGTCCTGATGAAATTCTGACTCGGACTGTTGGAACACGGCGATTAGGGAGAGACAACCTTATTATGTTTTCGATGTTTTGGTTTATCAATCGTGCGCATCGAAGCCATCCTATGCCGCACCAGCTCGAAGGTTTCAAAATCATGGAACGGACAAACATGACGATGAACCGTATCATTTTCGCCTTGACACTTGCGACTATTTTGGGATCATTAGCAGGATTTTGGGCATTAATCGACCGCGGGTATCGGCTCGGCATGGAAGTACGCGCGTATTGGCCCTCTCTCAGTGCTTTTGGAATAGAACCGTATCGTCGCCTGGCGGGATGGTTGCAAGCCCCAGAAGAGACACTCATCCCTGAAAGCGGATTTATGGGCATAGGGTTCCTATTAACAACGGTGCTAATGTTCTTTCGCATGCGATTCGTATGGTGGCCATTTCATCCTGCAGGGTTCGCTATCTCCACGAGTTGGGGTATGAATGTCACGTGGAGCTGCCTCTTCATGAGCTGGTTAATCAAGTGGCTTATTCTTCAGTACGGCGGCGTCGTTCGGCACCGCAAGATCGCTCCCTTTTTCTTAGGGTTAATTTTGGGGGAATTTACGGTCGGGAGTCTCTGGACAATCTTAGGGATTATCGCCGGTATTCCGACTTACGGGTTTTGGGTATAACAGTCGTCGAAGGATTTTCGGAGAAACCCGAACCAAAAGTAGTGACCAGACCTAATCGTTTAAAAATCGTCAGATCGCGACCCTACTGCCAAATTCAGGGGCAATAACAGCAATGTTAGGCTAAACAGGAGCGTCCATTGCCATTGCCATTTGAGGGGTACCATTCCAAAAAATTGCGCTATCGGTTCAACATAGAGCGTCGCCAAATGGAGTGCTATAATAACAAATGAAATAATGATGAGACGAGAGTTGGCAAGTACCCTTTGAACCAGCGATTCCCATGGATAACGTAACGCTTGCCAACATGTAGCCAACTGCGTGAAAATCAGGGTGGTACACGCAGCGGTTCGCGCGATCGCAATATCCATAGCATTTGGATCTCCCATATCCCCAACGGAAAGGACATCTTTCATTAGCGTTGAAACACCGAGTGTATCGGACAATGCAGGTGAACGCCACAGGATAAAGAAGAAGGGAATAATTGTCATCAGACTAATCGTCAGCGCGCGGCAAACGATGTCCAAGCCTGTCGTTTTTGAAAGGAAACGCGATCCCGAAAACAGCGTTGGACGGTGATGCCGGTTTGTATCGTTAGCATCCGCAAATATCCGTTCTGTGCCTGTAACGAAGGAGGGTAATAGCGTCAGGAGAAATTGGGTCCAAATTATCTGTGTTAACGTCAATGGCATAGGCATTTTATAGAGATAGTGTAGGACCGTCCCAAAAGCCAGTGTGAGAAGTAGGGAGAGCGTACAAGAAAAGTTCCACTGCAGAAAACTGGCGGCGTTATGGTAAGCCTCGCGCGCATGAAGCAGCACATCTCTTACCGCTTGAAAACCGCCCTTGTTAATGAGTCCATCGGCTGCGGCTTGTACAACATGTGATGCCTCGGATCTATTCGCAAGTGTAATATCCGCAACCGTCATTGCTCGGAGGTCTATCCGACTTTGGCCCAAAAATCCTACTGCATGTCCTTGACGTTTTAAACTCAGGACGATATTCCGACGCTGATACCACGTTGGTTGCGAATAAGCAATCCACTTTGCTGTTTCACTATCGAGTTGTTCCCGCGAGACACTGTCAAGTTCCTCCCTTGACACCACTGCTTTTCGGTTATGGATAAGCCCAAGATCTTTTGCAAGATCGACCGTTTCTTGTTCTTCACCTTCAGTGACGAGGATAATTTTAAGCCCAGTATCAAGACTCGACTTCAGGATCGCCTTCGTCCGTTCATCGTTGTTGGCGGAAAAACTGATAAACCCTAAAAAGATAGGTGTGTATTCCATCTCTTGGGGTTTCAGAATAACATCAGAGGAATGAAAGGCGACGCCATAAGCCTGTGCTTTCGTACTCATCAGATAGTCTATGATTTCACTATATATTTCGTACCTATCGTCCGATAAAGGGGTCGCTTCGCCATTAATGAGTACATAACCGCAAGTGTCAAGCACTGCTCGGGCGTCTCCAAAGATGACATTAAGATAATCCTCTGGTGCTGACTCAAAGACTTGCATTTGATACGGATAGTTCCGTGTGAAGGGATACGTATTCACCAAAGGAAGCCGAGTCCTCACACTTTCGAGTTGGTAGCCGAGTTTCTTCACATCCTTTTGAATGGCGATCTGGGGGGACAGTCCCATTTCGGAAGACATAGCTTCTGAAGTTGTCCGTAAGTTGAGGAGGTCGGCTCTGTCTGTATCCTGCCCATCAGAAGTACCGAGTCCCGCAGTGAACACTAAGTGTGGAGCACCCTGTGGAATTTTTCCGCCGGGTGACATTGACTCAATAGCTTTTTGTCGCTCTGTAGGGGTAAGCTCCTTGAGAGAATCTAACCAAGCGTTCCATGTTTTGCCATCCACCAATTGTTCATCAACGAAAAGATTTGAAATTGTTAGGGAGCGTGTCGTGGCAATCCCATTTTCATTGGCAAAAACAGTGGTAACGCGACTTAGTTTTTCAAGGCTACGTGAATTGCGTAGCACAACCCCTTTTTCCAACAATCTTTGGGCGTGTTTAGAAAAGAATAAACGGATCACTTGAATTACATCTTGCGGGGCAGATGCGACAGCAAATAGCATGCCTAAATGGATGAGAGATTGCCAATTGGTAGCCCGATTCTGATATTCAAACCACCACGCGATCGCAACGGCCACACCTCCCACAACCAGACCGATAATTTTTATTGTGGTATATAAATCTCGTGTCTCACTTTCTGCGCGGGTATTCGCGATGATCGTTGGACGTGGATCCGGACGTTGCTTCCATATCTCCAATTGCCTCCCTGTTTGCACAACGATCGCAAGTCCATGCCCTGCTACAACGTATGTCCCGCCGAACGCCATGTTTTTCTGTTTTTGAGGGGGTACAGCACTATCTTGAATATCCACCGCGACCTTTTGCACAGGTTCCTCGGTCCCAAAGAGTCCTGATTCGTCAATCATCAGCCCTTCTGATTCAATGATCCTGGCATCAGCAGGTACATAGTCCCCTGCGCTGAAAGGGAGTAGATCCCCAGGCACGATGTCCTCTGGCGCGCACGCATCTAATTTCCCCTGTCGAATCACCTTGATACTATGTACCATACGCCTATTATGGCGGGTATCACGGATGCGAATGCGATGTTCCATCATGTATGCAGACACGGCATGAATAACCAGAACGGCTCCAACAACACTGACTGCCTGAAGCGTAACGTCGCTTGTACCGTTGGTCAAGGAAACACTCAGGATACCTGTGGCGACCCCTAAAACAATCACACGCCACGTGAGCAACGATTTAAGAAATGCTACAAAAGGAAACGCGTTTTCCTCTGGAGACACCTCGTTTTTACCGTGCCGTGCCTTCGCCTTTTGAAAGGCTTCCGCACTTAACCCCTGATCCATGTTGGAGTCGAATTTATTTAGTATTGATGCAATATTTTCCGCATGAAAATTTGACATGTTTTTACTGGTTATCGGTTATCAGTTACAAGAGGGTGTTGTTAAACGAAAACCTCTTAACCAACACCTATTAAGAGCGGTGCCCAGATTTAATCGCCTAAAAAACGCTTGCTCCGTGAGCATCCGGCTTCAAAATTTTAATATCGGATGCAATCTCGTGCTTTTTAAAGGCAGTTTGCATCTTCTCAGCAACCTGTTCGGTATGCTCCAGACAATAGGCTGCGATAGTTGGTCCTGCTCCACTCAAAGCAACGCTAAGGGCGCCAGCGGTGGTAGCGGCTTCTGCGACATCATCAAATCCTGGAATCAGTGAAGTACGATAAGGTTGATGCAACCTATCCTTCATTGCGACACGCAACATTTCAAATTGTCTCGTGGCAATACTGGCGATTAGCAGTGTGCTCCGACTTGTATTGTAGATTGCATCTGCAAAACCGACTGATGTCGGTAATACCCCGCGTGCTTGTTCCGTTGACAGTGGAAAATCAGGAATCGCCAATACAATCGAAAGGAGGGACGGACATTCTAATCGAACGGTATGAACCTGAGCATCCTCCTGCGCTGAAACGACGAGTCCACCATACAGTGAGGCGGCGACGTTATCCGGATGCCCTTCCAGTTCTGTTGCAAAATTGAGAAGTTCTTTGTCAGAAAATGGAGTGCCGCAGAGTGTGTTTGCAGTAAGCAACCCACCAAGAATAGCTGTTCCACTGCCGCCGAGACCACGAATCGCCGGGATCCCATTTTCGATCTGCAATCTGAAGCCTTTCGGACGTTTCGCGCCGCTGCGATGGAAAACGAGTTCTACCGCTTGAAACGCGACATGCGCCGGCGTACTCGGTATTTTATCGGCATCTACACCGCTTACAATCACCTCAGTGCCGGTTTCAGAAGGTTCTAACGTAACGGTACTATAGAGTTGGAGAGCAAGCCCTAACACGTCGAATCCGGGTCCCAGATTCGTCGTGCTTGCCGGAATCCGCGCGGTAACTTTTCGGTTAAAAGTAGGAGGCATTTTTAATTATACCTTGCGGAGGAACACCGGACGTTTCGAGTTTGACGTGCGTTCCTCATATCCGCCTGCGTGTTTTTGCTTGGGTATTTCTGCGTATTGTTGCAGGCTACGGTTTTTCAGTCTACAGTTTTCAGTGCGCTACGCTTTCAGTTTTGGGTTAACTGAAATCTCTTGTAACTGATAACTATTCGCTACAACTTTGAGATCGCAGTTTCCATTCTGCCCAACGCCTCTTGTATATTATCTAATGAGTTGGCATACGAAAGACGAAGGTAACCATCACCATATTTGCCGAAAGAGGTACCAGGCAATAGGGCAACATCTGCTGCCTCCATGAGATAATCGGCGAGTGCTTCACATGAAAGAGGCAGTTGCGTAACGTTGGGAAACACATAGAAGGCACCGAGCGGTTTGATACAACTGATCCCTTCAATGGCATTCAGTCCATCTACAATTGCGTCACGTCGTTTCTGAAATTCTGAAACCATCTGAGTAACAGAGGCTTGCTGTCCTGTCAGCGCCTCCATCCCCGCGAGTTGTGTGAAGGTGGCAGTACAGGAATTGGAATTAATAGTTAACTGCGTGATTTTATCAGCGATTGCTTGAGGTGCAATACCGTACCCCAATCGCCATCCTGTCATTGCGTAAGTTTTAGAATGCCCTTCGATTAGAATTGTACGTTCCTTCATGCCGGGCAGACTGAGAACACTGTGGTGTTCACCTTCATAGAGAATGCGTGAATAGACCTCGTCTGTCAACACATAAAAATTATGTTTCTGCGCGAGTTCCGCGATTGCTTGAAGGTCTCCAAGGGTTAGCGTGCCACCTGTAGGATTTTGAGGTGAGTTGAGAATCAGTAGTTTCGTTCGATCAGAGATCGCAGCTTCAAGATCGTCAAGCCGGAATCGGAAATCTACCTCCTCACGAAGGGGTAGCGGTACCGCTTTTCCGCCGATGAAGTCGATAACAGATTCGTAGACGGGAAAACCCGGTTCGGGATAGATGACCTCATCATCATCATCGATTAACGCTAAAATAGTGAAGAAAATAATGGGTTTCGCTCCCGGTGTCACCGTAACTTCGTCAGGGTGTATGGTAACCCCACGCGTTTCGGTTATATGGTGTGCGACAACCTCACGAAACTCCGGCACCCCAGCAGATGGGCAGTAGCCAGTATGCCCATCCTTCATTGCTTTGTACGCTGCCTCAATAATATTAATCGGTGTTGGAAAATCTGGCTGTCCTATTTCCAGATGGATAATGTCTTTGCCTTGCGCCTCTAACTGTTTGGCTTTAGCTAAGACTTCAAATGCAGATTCCGTTCCTAATCGACTCATCCGCGTTGCGAATGTGGATACTTCCAAAATTATACCTCCGCGTATTGGCTATCGGCTGCCGGCTATCGGAACCATCGGAGACCACCGGTAAAGAGGTTTTCGTTTAACAATACCCTCTTACCGACTGCTGATGGCTGATAGCCATTCTTGCTGACGGCTATTCTGCTTGCATGATCGCTCCGGTGGAACTCGCTACCCACACGTTTTTTCCGTCAAGCACAAAAACTTTGACTAATTTTTCCTTGGAACCTTCAAGTTCCCAGGTTGCGCCACCATCACTGGTACGTAGGATGGCACCAACGCCAAAGTCACCCCCAACAGCCCAACCGTTCTTCTCATCTGCGAACCCAACACTTCGTAGTGTCTCCTCTGTGCCACTGTCTTGGGGTTTCCATGATTCGCCGCCATCAGTGGTATGAAGAATTACACCATTTTCACCAACAGCCCAGCCCATTGACGCATCAAGGAAAAAGATATCTTCAAGGATATCCTCTCTGTTGGTCGCCTGCGTGACCCACGTCTGTGCGCCGTCCGTTGTTTTCTGAATCAAGGCATGTTGACCTTGCGTACTCGGACTCACGCGGACTCCGGCAACCCATCCCGTCTGTTCGTCAAGAAATTGAATGGCGTTGTACATATTTGCGTCATCATCGCCAACCGCACCGAGTTGTCCACCTTGAAGAACCTTCCATGAACGCCCAGCATTTTTGGTAGAAAGGATGGTGTCACTTTCTCCTACTGCGTACCCGACCTCTTTATTGACAAAATAGATACCTTTAAGTCCGTTGCCAACCTTGCTGGTTTGCATTTCCCAGTCTCTACCGTTATCCGTACCGACTATCGTACCGTTTGCGCCGACAGCCCAACCGTGTTTATCATCGAGGAAGTACACTTCTGCTAAATCGGCAGGGATTTTGATTTCCGATTTTTGCCACGATTTACCACCATCCATGGTATATCCGATGAAACCTGGATTCTCAAAGTCTTCAAAGGATGCGGCACCGACTACCCAACCAGTACTCTTGCCCGTAAAAGCGATTGACATATAATCTCGAACTTCTGGATCGCGTTCCTGTAAAACGTTCCAATTTCCTAACGCCGGTAGAACGGTCCCCAAAATACTGAGGGTCGCGAGTAGCATTATTCCCGTCAGTAGGCGTGACTCAAGCCTGTTCATTGTTATCGTATCTCCTTTTTTCATTGGTTTTCAGTTTTCAGTTAAGAGACTTTTGTTTAGCAAAACTTTCTTGTAACTGTTAACTGATAACTATTTAACCCCGAATTAAAAATTAAGTCAATAAATTTCTCCCAAGCACCCAAGCGACAGGAACGTTGAAAGCAATACGGATTCTACCCAGCAAAAATTAAAACGCCATATCTTTGCGAGGATGCGTTTTAATGCTATGTAGATCCCCTACTTTGCCACAATTAAAGTCCCAGTCTTAAAACTCTCTCCCACTTGAAGTTGGTAGACGTAAATGCCGCTTTCCACGATTTCACCGGATTCGTCGTGTCCATCCCAAATCAACTCCGTTTCACCCGGTAATGCCGTCAAAGTCTTAACGAGCATTCCGTCAATGTCAAAGATCAACACCGTGAATTCACCCGATGTTTCTTCAAGGGCGCGCGCGGGAAAGACAACCCGATTGAAATCCTCGTCTGGAGAAAGCGGTGTAAAAGGATTCGGATAGGGTTTGTCAAAAATACGAAGCCTTTTTTCTGCAGGGATGGATTCGTTATTTGCCTCGTCAATGGCGATGACAGCATACGTAAAGCTGCCTATAGGTAGTGAGCGGTCATCAATAAATTTATATTCTGTTTTTAACTCATTGATTTCTGCAAGCGTAGTAAGTCCCTCCGCAATTCGGTAGGCGATTACATCACGACTGACGCTCGGTTTCCACAAAATTTCGACACCATCGCTTGATGGAGTGATGCTAAGCATTGTCGGTGGCTCTGGGGCAGCAGTATCCGGTGATACATTTACCGTTTGTATCGATGAGCGTTCCGACTGCAAGTAAAGCGTTTTGTAAGCGGTAATCTGATAGGTATGGTTTCCTGGAGGAACGTTTATATCGCGAAACGTCGTCGACGAACGGTTTTCGACCTGAATCGTAGAATCGTCCTTGTCTCTGTAGATGAGATAACCGTTGACATCTGAATCCGTTGATTTCTGCCAACGGAGGGTTACATCGTTTTCTCCAGTTTCATCGGCTTCAGCAGTGAAACCAGTCACCGGGTCAGGCGGCACATTCGGAATAACCTGTAAAGTAAAATCGTCGTTGTTGAGTTTTCCGTCTGCCTGCCCTGGTCGGATGAATTCACCGATGGGACCGTCTTGAAGATTGCGAAGACGGGCTCTGAAAACCGCCTCTGGAATCAGTGTATTCGGTGTCTGACACTCAAAGGTAATTTCATAGAGCGAGTTCTGAAAATCAACGATAGCATCCGCGAGTTCAACGCGCAGAACACTTCCACCTGAGACGACAGCCCTTGCGACGATTTGGTTGCCATCCCGTGAAATACCCCTGAAAAAAGAGGATTGGGTCAGAAATCCCCGTGGCATCGTGATTTCAATCGTTTTAATTTCTTCACCCGGCTCCGCCAGGGACCGGTCAATTACAAGCGTCACGAGCAATGGCACGGTTGAACTCGCAGGAACGACGCCTTCTTTTTGTCCTACGACGTTAATCTCTCCAACAGAGGTAACCGCTCCATAACCCTTAGCGGAAACCAAGAGCAGACTCCCGATAAATATTAAAACAATGGATGTGTTTTTCATTTTTGACCAGTGATTTTCCATGATGAAATTTTTGCCTTCTTATATCGGATAGCAGGGCAATCCTGCAATCAGGTAAATCACAGTTCAGACCTCTGCCGACTGCCGATAATGCTTAAAGCAAAAGATTAAGAGAGAACCGTTGTGTTGTATTGTCTCGGAAATCCCCACTTAGCAGTTGAAACCCATAATCGATCTGGAGGGCAGTACCACTGATTGGAAGTTTAGCACTTCCACCGAAACTCAGAGTCGTTGCCGAACTGCTCCCACTTTTCACACCATAACCGCCGCGAACAGCAATGGATTTATTCAACCAGACTTCCATTCCTGTGCGTATATAAATTTCGCCATTGCGAGAAGCAACTTCAAAACTCCCGAGACTGCCTCTCAACAAGTTGCTGACTGCCGCACCTTGCGCGCTTATCTCCGCGATAGACGCGAGTCTGTACGCCAAACCAGCCCGAATGTTTAACGGCACAGGATCTGTTTGGGTGTCAGATATACTCATATTTGCGGGGAGCAGATTCTCTACCGATGCGCCAAGACTCAAACTCTGGACAGGTTTGGCAATGACGCCGAGATCAAAAGAAACGGCTGAACTGGAGGTTTTGACGAAATATGGATTCTCTGCGACGAATTCGTTTGTCGCGTCAAAAGAGGTCCGGAAGAGTTTCAGATTTGCTCCAATTGCGAATTGCTCGAAAAGCGCATTTCCGTAGGAGAGACGCACCGTCTGTTCATGATAAACTTCAGAGTCTTCCGCCAAGTCCCCGACACCCGCCCCAATCGCCCCCATTCTTCCGAGCGGAATAACGCCACTGAGGGCATTATAGGTAATGAGCCCCCTAAAGCGTTGTGCGTGCGTAGCACCGAGATGGATCCCATCCATATAACCTAATCCTGCGGCATTGTAATCTGCGGCGTTGTTATCATCGGCGAGCGCGACGAACGCTCCACCCAAACCTAACGGCCGCGCGCCAACCCCAATATTATTGAATGTAGCAGCGGCGACAGCAGGTAAAAGCAACACGATGAGTAGAATCAGACAGAATATATGTTTCAATTTTCTAATTTTCCTTGCGGATAAGTTATAGCGTTTGTGAATTTAACGGCTTTCGTGTTCGAGTCGCACTCCATTTCATTAGGTGCTGCTGAATGCTGATCGCTGATAACCGATGCCTCCGAAAACCGATATCTTGATAACAGATTTAATTCAATCTACCCGTCATCGGTACAAAACGGACAGGGATAATCTCAGTGGTTTCGAGAGATTGTACGGAATTCTCATCGGTTTGAAGTCCTTTTCGAATTAAAAGGAGATTTTGTTCAGAACCACCGACGGGGATCACCATCCTACCGCCTGGTTTGAGCTGCTGAATGAGCCATTCTGGCACGTTCGGAGGCGCTGCCGCGACAAGCACAGCATCATAAGGGGCGTGTTCTTGCCAACCATAATACCCATCCCCTTTTTTCAGATAAATGTTCCGATAGTTGAGTGCCTCTAACCGCGCTTTCGCACTTTCGAGAAGTCCGGATATAATTTCAACAGAATAAACATCTCTCGCCAATTCTGCCAGTACCGCTGTTTGATAGCCACACCCCGTTCCGATCTCAAGTACTTTTGAAGTTGAGGTGAGCTCGAGCAAATCCGTCATCAACGCGACGATATAGGGTTGCGAGATCGTTTGGTCACAATCAATCGGTAACGCCCCATCCTGATATGCGACATTCAGATACTGCGGTTTTACAAACAGGTGCCGCTCCACCTTCCGCATAACAGCAAGCACTTGCGGATTGTGGATACCACGCGCTTCAATCTGATTCCGAACCATTTTGCGACGGAGTGCCGCGTAGTTCTTGGCGAAAAGCATCTTTTTAGTAGCGGTCAGTCGTCAGTACGGATTTTTTCAAAAATCCTTTCAGTTTTCGTAAGGGTTGGGTTACCCAACCCTTACAGAGATGTTCGTTTAACTGATAACTGATAACTGACAACTATTCCACACTTATATGATAAGGCATGAGAAGAAATAATCGATGTTTCCTGATTGTATTTAGGAGCCTCGCGGTAGTACTCAAGCCCCCGTACTGTGTAATAAATTGCAGCCGAGACTTAGTTTCCACATCTCTATCCTCTATGCTCAGGTTTCCTATAGACGAAACCTGTGGGGCAATGTTCCTAAAGGAATTGGGGGTTACAAACCCTTTCCACGAGACTAATGGAAGTCCGAGATTGTTGAGGAGTTGCGCCATCCATGTCTTTTTCGGAAATTCGACGATCTCAACTGATTCTCCTGCCAATCCTGCGTGCGCTCGCGCGGTTGCGATTGCGAGGCTTAAACCGCCCAATTCGTCCACAAGTCCGTTTTCCTTCGCCTGTCTGCCTGACCAGATGCGTCCTCGCCCAAGTCTATCTACATCCTCGACTGTGAGTTCGGCTCGCCCGAGCGCAACTTTTTCAATGAAATCGTCATAAATTTCTTTAATCTGTTTCTGTACGATTGCTTTTTCAGCAAGCGAATAGTCTCCGTAATCGGTGTAAAAATCAGCGTGCTCGCCCCGTTTGAGGATCTCTTTATGGATACCGAGTTTCTCATAAAGCCCCTTGAAGCTATACTTACCCCCAACAACGCCGATAGACCCCGTAATCGTTCCGGGTTCAGCAACGATCACATCCGCGGGAGCCGCGATATAATAGCCACCGGATGCCGCCACATCTCCCATTGAGACCACGAACGGTTTAACCTCTTTAAGTTTTACCAACTCACGCCATATAGCGTCAGCAGCAACAACGAGCCCACCACCGCTGTCAATTCGCAACACAACTGCTTTTATGGAATCGTCGTCTTTTACCCGTTTGATAATACCCGTGATTGTGTCCGCTCCCATCACCTGAGTGCCCATTAGCGGATCAACGAAACTATCGCCTGTCAACATCAATCCTTCAGCCTTAATGATGGCGACCTTCGGTTTTGGCACCTGCCACTCTTGTAAGGAGAGTCCATTTCTTAGGTATCCACTCAGTGGTACCAAATCGGTTTTGGCATCAGTGAGTTCAGTCACAACATCATGCAATTCATCTTCATAGACGAGTCTGTCCACCAGTTCAACGGCAAAGGCTTGACGTGCTGTGTAAGGTCCGGCATCGATACGTTCTTTGACGTCTTCGTGCGTCCACCCACGTCCGTCTGCGATTGCCGCGACGAGCTGCGCATAGAGGTCATCCAAAATGATGTTTTGGATTTTTCGGTGTGCTTCGGACATCTCGCGCCGGGTGAACGCCTCGGATGCGGATTTGTATTCACCGAGATGCTCAAGATCCGCCCGAATACCGAGCATGTCTAAGGCACCTTTGTAGAAGGAGTGCTCTGTGCGTATCCCAATTAATCGGACCTCAGCAGACGGATGGATCAGGATACCGTCACACGCAGACGCGACAATATAGTCGCCAGTAGAACAATTAGAGAGATAGCAGAGAACAACACGTCCCGATTCCCTAAAATCCAAGATAGCATCTGCCATCTCTTGAAGCTGAGCGATACCGTACCCGCTCCCATCAATGCGGACAAGAACCCCAGCGACATCGTCATCCCATTTTGCGATAGGTAGGACCCGTTTGACGGCGCGCATCGGTAGGTCAAGGAATGTCCTACGGCGTGGCAGCGGTTTGGTTTTCGGCGCGTTGGAAAAATGAAAATAGCCGACCCCCGACCATGCTTCTCGATTATTGTCAAAGGCATTGCCCGTTCCAAATCCCCAATTTCCGATATTTACACCGAAACGGACATCAAAACTCAAGTCGTTATTTACGGCACCACGGAGCATGAATTCGCGAATAGGGCGGACCTCCAGCGCATAACGGAGTTCTACACCCTCAATTCCTTGCGTTTTCCGCATGTCAATTGAGAGGGTTGCGCGCCACGTCCCCGGCCGGAGTGCCATCCCTAAATCATAAGTACGTCCGAGTTTTTCTGCAAGCAATTTAGGACGATTGAGATCGCGTGCCGTTGCCCCAATTGAGAAATAACGCCGCCGATACATTAAACCCATGGAGAGTGAACGGAACCTGTCGTATCCCTTATCGTCCGAATTCATCCAACTATAACTTGTTCCCCAATAGAGGGCACTTCCGAGGTGGTACCCACCCGAAAACGTATAGCGCGTGAAGTCGGTATCGGCATCGGCGGTACCGAATTCTATACCGAAACCTGCGCCAGGGATAGCAAGGAAGAAAGCATCATCGCCTGCCCAATCGCTTTGATATGTTCGGAGGTAGTATAAATTCAGCCCGCGTCCCGCAGCAAGTCCGGATGGATTAAAGAAGGTGGCGAGGGCATCATCGCTCATAGCAATGGAACTTGCAGGCAAATGGGTCCGCGCCTTTGGCGGCGCGGCAACACAAAATGTGCTTATCCCACAAATGAACACGACGGAGATAACATTCCTACCAATGCGCCCTAAATGCTCACTCAATAAAGATGAAACCATAAATCTGTTTTTTTATTTCATTCCATATCAGGACGGATTGTTTCAAAAAAATCCTTTCAGTCTGCCTCACAGTGAGGGTTTTCAAAAAGAGCGAGAGGCCTATGGTATCCTTCTTTTAACTGACGGCTGATGGCTACTCCACTACTATAGAATACCACAAAAGCGTCGGGATTGCAATTGAAACACCAAAACCTATAAGCGTCGGGCGTACTGCGGAAACAATTCGTCATGAATGTCGCTGCATTGCTGAAGATGGATCTGCCGCCCAGCGTCTGCAGTGTCAACCATTGTTGGGAAAAACATCCCCGCGCCCGTTTCAATTTTATATCCGCCTGCTGAATGGACGCTCAAGTACTGATGAAGCGTTTCTAAATCCGGTTCGGTCGTGCAATGTTGCGTACAATTCATGGTGAACATCCGCCGCCGGGTACCGCCGCCAAACGCTGCATGATAGGTGTCGTGGTTGAAAATCACGACATCGCCGGGTGTACTTTCCAACGCGACGCTGGTTGGAAAATCACGCGGCTGGATACCGTACAATGCCTCTGATTGATTTGGGTCAATCTTTTCAGCTCTGACAAAGTGTGCGGGGTTTTGGCTACCCGGAATGATACGTAAGCACCCGGTATCTTTCGTCAAGGGATCAAGGTAAAACGCCACCTTACAAGCGAAGAGACGTCCCCAACTTCCATCCGGATGCCAACCGGTGTCGCCAGCGTAATAGTTTCCGTCGCCCCCAGCGTAGTTGAAGTCTTCACCGATCACACCCCCAATGAGTCCTTTAACCCGTTCATCATCGAGTAAAGTACAGAGTCGAGGGCGATGCTCAATGGGACCACCGAACATTGTGCGACGTGTTCCATCATGATCTTTGCCACCCCCAAATTCTTGAATCGATATTTCAAATTCTTCGATAATCCATTCCATCTCGCTTGGCGAAAACATACCGGGTATTGCGAGATAACCGAAAGTATTGAAAAAATTCACTTGATGTTCTGTCAACTTCATTTTTTAATTTTCCTCGCGGTTCGGTCAGGTGCGTTGTTCATATTATTCCCATCGCGCCCAGACGTTCGGTGTGACATATCCTTCGCCACTGTACGGATCTTCGCCCGCGACGGTAACAACCCCACGGTAATTCCGTTGTCCCTTCCAACCTAACCACGAGGCTGTTGAACAGTAGTGGCTCACAAGGATCCGCCGGAAGGTATCACTTCGATTCTTTTTCGAGCGGTGCAAAAGATAGCCGTTGAAAAAGAGAACGCTACCGGCTGACATCTCAATTGGGATTTCGTCTGTGTCATCAAAGCCGGCTGCTTCATGACAACTGTCGAATTCATGGCGTTTATCGTGTGGAAAACGGTCGTAAATTACACCGGAACGGTGGCTGTTCGGCAAAACCCAGAGACACCCGTTTTCAACCGTGGCATCATCTAATGTAATCCACGCACCGATGAGCGATCTGTCCCGTGTCGGAATCGGGTGTTCATCCTGATGCCATGGATTCCCGGTATGCCCCGGCACCTTGCCTAACATCATTGACTGCATACATTTCACGCCACCCTCCCAAAACGGGATATGTGCCCCAACGATCACCCGGAGGACTTCACAGATTTTTGGATGTTCAATGTAACGCCGAACCAACGGACTAAAGACATGGGGTTCGCCGACACACATAATTCTATCCAAAACTTCCATTTCGCTTGTTGTCTCCGGCATGGGTGGGATCGCCTCACACGGGTAATCTCCACGAAAAATTTTCAGCATTTCTGCTTTCAGGTCATTGCATTCTTCCTGCGTAATGATATCTGGAAGCAGTAAATATCCGTCATTGATGTATGATTTTGCCCAAAGATTGGATTGCGCTTGTACCATTCTCAAATCCTTTTTTTAATTATGGTCAAACTCTCATCGTTTCTCTACAGAGATTTCACCCCTACGGGGTTCAACTCTACTGAAATTCACCAACCCCTGTCCGCAACGGAATAGAGGACAGCGCGAGCGGCAATAAATTAGAACCATGGATTATTCCGCTCGGATAATGCGCCACGTTTCCGCTTCATTCGCGAAAACCAACGTCAATTTGCCAGACGTCTGTTCAACCTGCCCATTCGCTTTCGGGGCATATTGCAACGTGTAGCCACCCGTTACAATCGCCGTATCATCAACGATGTTCGGATGGATGTCGATGTCGGTCAACGTCATGTCAATCTGATGATAGACTTCAAAAAAGTGGGCTGCCTTTGTTTTAACGTCTCGGTATGTGCGTCCGTTGGAGAGATAGGCTTTCGAAAAACAGGACATAACCTGCGTTAGGTTCGACATGTCGTATCCGAGTTCATACTTGTTTAGAACGCGCTGAATAATCTCTTTGATCGTTGGTTCGGTTTGAGGTTCACTCTCCTGTACCTCCGTTGCTACAGAATGCGCCATCGATTCCGGCGGAATTCCTTGCGCAATCTGCTTGAGCGTATGTACCTCCGGGGCGGCATATCCCCAAACCTCCAATTCCATAACGCGCGCAATGCCGTCCACCTCATACACAGGTCGCCTCCCTGCCATGTGCTGGTAATTGCGTACTGTATCATTTGAAGAAACAGGAACGAGCCGTATTTTGCTCGCAATTAGGCGTTGATGGACTTCATGAACTCGCTTCCCTTTGGTATTATCTCGCGCCGTATACTGTTTATCTTTGGTATCGCCTGACGGAATAAGTCCCCAACCCGTGCCGTGCCAATACTCAATCCGATAGTCCTTCAACCCAAATTGCGGTGCGGGATATTCCTCGGAGTCGATTGTCCACATAACGATCTTACGAATATCGACGGGTTTTGCGAGCGTCACTGACACATAAGGTCGCTTGTTTAGATCCGAGGTCCGTAGATGTTCTAAACTGCTCCCCCATCCACTGCCCTCATCCCACGTCTCGGAGTTGGTATCACCGTCGATTATTTCCTCGGCACGATGGTTCGGAACGGATTGTGAGGCACGCGCGGTTGCTCCGTTACGGTTCAGCGCGAAATTGATAAGCGGCGGTGGCGGTTCTAAAAGATGTTCTTGCAGAGTTTGCGATTTACAACCCACTACGGAAAGTAAGAGTGTCAGACATGTACATACACGAAGCATCGTTAACCTCCTTATTGTTTTACCGTAACACTGCTAAACGTCCGAGTGTCTGCGCTGTCTGGTCTCCAAGGACAGCGCGTATTTTGAAAAAATAGACTCCATTGGCAAGCAATATACCGTCAGCGTCTCGGGCATCCCACATAAATTCGTTGTAGCCTTCATTCCCAGAAGCCCCTTTCAAGACATTCACGACTCGTCCGGATGTGGCGTAAATAGTGATAGAGACTTCATCGGCATCCAACGATAATTGATAGGTAAACGTTGTTTCTTCTTTCAGAGGATTCGGATAGTTGTGAACGTCCCAAACTCGGAAAGGGGTTTCCTCCGGCGAGAAACCCTCGTCGTGTTTCTGGAGCGTTTTATAATCGAAACTCGTTAACCAAGCAACTTCCGCGTTTAAGGTACTCAGCAACTCCGCTTCAATCGTCCGATGCGAATATCCGAAGAGCGGGATAAATTCCTCAATCCCTTTAATATGGGGTTGTATGGACTTCGAGAATTCTATCGCACTCGTGATTTTTGCCCGGATTGCTTCTTCCGTCCCCGGTTCGTAGCCGAGTGCTATTGCTTCTACCAACTTGGCTCGACTTTCAAAGAAGAGGACCCATAGTTCCATCAAGTGAACGGCATCGCGTAAATCCTCAGTCGCTTCCAGATCAAAGGGTTCTGCGATCTCACTCGCTACCCGTATCTCGTTTGCAGCCTGCTGTTGGGGTGCCAAAAGTGCGGTGAACCGGTTCACGGCGAGTTTCGCGATGTCCAGTTCCGGGATAGCCAATGTATCCTCAACAGTCCGGGGTCCAATTAACGTCCAAAATCGCGTCGCGAGTCCAGCCGACCCACTGCCGTATGTGCCGCCAACAGTCAAGGATCCAGCATAATCTGAGAAATAACTTGCCATGTTCCATCCGTTGACCCGTAAGGCGCTCAAGATGTGTGGGGCGGCTTCGGCACCGTATCGGGCGATCAATTCGTTTCGGAGGAGTTGATAATGGTCAAGGTTGACATCCCAATTGAGACTTGCACTGACAAGCCGGTCGAGGTATCCCAATCCTTGTGTTGCACCTTGAACGGTAAACCCACCGAGCCCGACGACCTCTGGGTTATTGGCAAGTTGCCGAACCCCTTGCACAAACAGATCGCTCTCCAGCATCCAGAACGGCATGAGCTCCTCTACCTCATGTGAAAGGACGATAAAGCGATGTCCGATTTCTCCGAGTGCTCTGACTTGTGGGATAGGCACCCCTGCGCTCGCGACGGGTTCACCATCTGCGCCCCATTTTCGCGAGAAAATAGTCCCTTTCGGCAACTGCTGTGCATAAACACCTGCGGCATCCTTGAGCCAACTACTGTCATACCCGGAGATATAAAATTTGAAGTCCGGACGCACCTCTCGTGCGGCGTTGATAATCGTAAAGTAGACTTGCCAAAGTTTTGCTTGTCCCTGTTCCGTCCTATCACCGCAGTCAGGACAATCACATGCGCGTGTCTCATGTCCCCAAGAACGTAGATGAAAACCCGCAAGTGCCGGATAGGTGCGCACGATCGCTTGTGTCAGTTCCTTCGCGAGCGTATGAAACGCCGGTTTGGACCAACAAAACGGCCGATAAGAGACTTCGTTCCGAGACGCCCCGTAAAGCACCGTCGGTCCAAGGACATCAGGCCGCTGCCGGATCAGTGCTTCCGTCGGTTCACCAGTTACGTACATGAAAAGATAAGCATCAATACCCCGTCGTTTGAGCGCATTAAACCGATTTTGTAGATCCGCGATACGTTCTCGCCGCTGTCCTATCGGCTCATCTTGCAAGGCTTCAAACGCAGGCGTATCCACATATTTAAACGCCGTTCCGAACCCATCTTCAATACCCGTGCCTGTCCATACCCCCTCGCCACCACTCATGTTGATACGGTGACGCGCAAGCCAGTCAGGATCCTCTATCTCCAACACAGCACGCACGGGGTAAAATGGTGAAGAGGTCTCGTTCATGAACGGTACGAGGAGTGCTTGCGCTTTGGCAACCGGTAACTCTGGATGGACGGGCTTCAAACCCGTTAGCGCTGTAATACAATTTTCTATGAAGGCGTACGCCCCATAAACCACGCCTCTCTCGGTGTGCGCCGTCACAACGATGACGATCTCTCTGCCGACCTCCACTGTTTTGATACGATAGCCTTCGTCTCCGAGTTCTTTTGCCAAAGTCAATTCTACGTTCGCCTGTAATCCTGCGATCGTTGGATTCGACTTTGGGGTGCCGAGTACAATCACGGTTTGCGTTTCCGTTTGTTGGCGATTGGTACGGATGTCGAGTTTGGCACCAGTGAATTGCTGGATAAAGGTTTGGATTTCAGCGGCTGCGAACTGTTCCTGTTCCGAGGCGTTCGCGCCAACCTGAAGCGTCGCCCGCGGTGTACCGGATACTGCGATAGGAATTTGATCACCCCTCGCTGGGAGAACGAACACGACACTACAGAAGATAGCCGTCAGTAAAGAAGCCATCAGCGATCGGCGATCAGCTATCAGCAAAGAGGAGCGTGCAGCGGTGAAAATCGTTTGCAACTGCCCTAATGATTTACTGATCACTGAAAGTTTTTTTTCGGAAGAAAAAAAACGACCTGATTGCCGACGGCTATTCTTAGTGAAAATGTTCACCCTCAAATCCCTGCAAGAAATAGATAACACAAAAGGTTAAAACGAATCCGATGACAAAAAGCACTTTGGCAAAACGACTCAGGTTTCCTGCTCTTTCGATGGTATAGTTGCCACGAAATCCATCCATTACGACGTGTAAGAGTGTGCCCACAGCGAACGCTGTCAGGTAGTCTGTCAATTCACCGAAAGCACCGCGGAGGAGCTGCTCCCCCAATGCTACTCCGATAACCGGTCCAAGTATCAGCGGTGTCAGTCGAATGAGTGCCTTAACAAAAGTTTGATTTCGGAGGAGTGCGACGGTGATAAGCGTTCCGACCGGTAGGCGATGGACCAATATGCCGAATGCGAGTGCGCCGCCGAGCATCTCCTCTCTCGCGGCGATAACCAAATTAAGTCCATCTGCCAGTGAGTGCAGCGACAGTCCAAGAACGGTTAAGTTGATGCCCCATCTCTTGTCTGTCCCGTTTGTGTGTCGCTCCGTGTCCGCGCGTTGATGTGTCGTGAGATGTTCTATTGCCGAAATTAAGAAAAACCCGCCCCACATTACAAGGATCGTGATGTAACCGACCTTGTCGTAAAGGTGCATCATCATCACCAAGACGATGCCGAGTACTGCGCCCGCTGTCAATCCAAAAATGTGTCCGAAAAGTCGTTGCTGCTCCCGCGAAATAAAAGCGATTCCTGCCCCGAGTGGAACCGTCAACACCGCAATTGCCAGATAGAATATAAGCATAGTCTAAGTATAACAGACTTCGGATCGCAATGCAATCGAAATTCCACGGCTCTTCGGTTTTCGGTCCTCAATTGGTTTTATGTAGTGTGTCGCGATTTGGATACTTTTTCTACATCAGAGCATCTCGATTGCAGATTGTTGGATGAATTTATTTTTTTGCTTGACGTGTTTGCATATTAATGTTAAAATTCTTTTCCCTTACACACGGATTAGCACGAACTAAACCCGAGTGGGTGCTATGTTTACAATTTGCTACATGATAAAGGATTAATAGAAATGTTAGACAAAATTTTTGATAGTATTGTTGGATTTATGCTTAATCGAGACTTGGAAAAAGCGATCGGCATTCGGCATAATTTATTGAAAGGTAAAGTGGTACAGATCCCCTCAAAAATCTTAGACAGATTCATAGATTTTATGATAAGCACTCGGTACTCTTACTACTTAAAGATGCGAAGCAATATGCTCGAGGGAGGTGTTGTTGAGATGCCTTCAAATATCTTCGACTGGAAAGCACTTGAACGCGCCAGTGGTTATCTACGCGTCTATATGGAAGAGTGCCACGATCAGTTCAAGGAAGAGTATGACGGAAATTTTCTCGATGAAGATTTTAAAGAATGGTTCCGTCATTTTCATATTGAACGTCCGGCGCGTAAAGCGGCGAAAAAATCTGTTTCCGAGGCATTACTCGCGGACGACCTACCAAGGGTTTGAGGTTAAAGTTCTAAGATGCCGGATTTGGCGAGAGGTTCAGACCGGCATCTCATCATAAGTCCGTTTATCCAACTCCCGTCCTGTTTTCAATTTGCGTTTGCCACCCCACTGTTTAAAGAAAAACGGGACTTTGGCATCCACACACTGATCCCGGATGTCAATGACCCATTCCTTCTGCATTTCGCGGGCACCGGGACCGGACTCACCGCCCACAATAACCCAGTCTATTCCCTCCAACGCCAAATTTGGGAGGGCACCCAATAGTGGTTCGAGTGAGAGAAATTTGATCTGCGCACCGGTTTGACAGAGCGCGTCAATCCGATGTGTCACGCGATTGTCTTCAACGCTAACCCCCATCCAGACATTCGAGGGCCATGGCAACTTCGGACTGAATTCCAGTAGTTGTTCGGATCGCTTCGTTAAGACTTGGAATTGGTGCCAATGCGCCCTTTCCATTACAGAAAAAACCTTCTGAATGTAGGACAACTCGATCTTTTCATGAAACAGGTCGCTCATGGAGTTGACGAAGATTCGACGCGGTGTTTTCCACTTCAGCGGTTCGTTAAGCAGCTTCGGAACAGGGCGTACCTCTTTTGTCCACCGCGGTCCTGCCTCGGTATTCTCAGCCAAACCTTCGTAAGCCATACCTCTGCCGGAAAACCGCGCTGCTATCCGTTCGGCGTAACAGAACCGACAGCCCTCGGAAACACGGGTGCACCCACGCACAGGATTCCATGTGGATTCTGTCCACTCGATTTTTGAGGATTGAGTTGCCATTGGTTCACCTCTTATCCTAAGAGCGTTAGCTGTTAAGTCATGTCAAGTTAATTCTCTATTTTTTCTAAAATGATAGATAAAGCCGATAAGCCCACCCACAACCGTGACGCAATAGAAACCGTAATACAACCATAGACTCAGCCAGAATGTCAAGAGTTGGATACCCGTGAAGGCGACAATGACGAAGAGACTTGCGAGAAAAGGGATTAACCCTGCACCCGCTATCTGACTTTGGATGAATTCTCGGGCAAGTGGCAAGCCAGCGGACGGTTTTGGGAAAAGAATGACATAGTAGAGTAAAACGGTTAAGCAGGGCAAAACGTAAAATATACCTAAAACTCCCCAAATAAGGGTGGCACTGCCAAACATCAAGAGCATACATGGCACCACAATGTAGAGAAGGGCGGTTATCTGGACACCTCGCCACAAGTCATTAGGGGCTGAAAGTGGCGCGAGCCTTAACATCCAAGACGCTTTCCAATGTTCTGAATATCTCACTGGTAAAATAAAACTGCTAACAATGCCCGTTCCGATACAGTAGAATATACCAGAGAAACCTGGACTGAGACCAATAGCGTCGGAGTGATGGGGCCATGTCAGATAAGACGAGCTGTCTCGAAGCAATAACACCACCAACATAATCATACTCCCAAGCGAGGCAAAAAACTGGCGTAATAGATGTTTATCGCGGCGCAGATACACAAAGGAGAGACACATCCCCGCACGGATCGTCCGGTTTCGGGACATTCGCGCAAACAGTGGCGTTTTCACCTGAAGTTTAGATCTTCGCCTGCTGCCCGATTCCAGTAGATAAGAGAGGTATTCTGAATAACTCTTTGCGATGCTGCGAAGCGGAACGAACACCAAAAAGAGGGTTGAAGCAATAGCGAATCCCGCTAAAATCAGAAAATGTCGCTCTATTTGTCCGAGCGCGAGTGAGACTGTTCCAGCGAACCAACCGTTCGGAAGTGCGTAGAACCATTTTAGGGCAGATGTTATTTTATCCTTTGGAATACTTGGTAATAGATGCGGAAAGATGACCAACATTGCGGGAAAGAGAGTGGGAAATATAAACTGGGCGTATTGCGCGATATTTCTGAGGGTCTGTTTGGTATATAGTTTTGTCAAATAACCTGCGAAAGTCGTCATCACGCCGATTGTGAAAAGACCGGACATAAAGACGATCGGTAGGTAAACAAGAGGAAAAAGAAATTGGAACTGAGAAGATTCCTCTGCTCGAACCCAAATACCACCGATCGCAGGCATCAGGTTTAGACAGGCTAACAACCAGATAGTGTAGGTAACAACCTGCGTTAACTTCACAAGGAAGTAAGTCCGAGATGACACTGGCGTATGTGCAATAACGAGATAGTTTATAGGACTGAGAAGAATATCAAAGTATGGAATAGTCCAGATGCCTATCATCATCATAGACATTGTTATGCCCGTAAGCGCGTAGGCGAATGTATCCATCGGAAGCAGGAAGGGCATAGCCGTAAGTAAGACACTGATTATGAAACAGACAGCGCAGGTCAAAGTAAGCGATAGGTGCGGGAGGCCATCTTTTCGTTCAAGAGCCCGCTTCTCCACGGTCTTCTCTATTTCTAAAAGGTATCTGTACTGAGTTGGCGAGGCACCGAACATTACCGCGATCTTCTCAAACATCCGCGGTGCCCTCCATCACAATCCGAATGGCTTCCTCGGTTTTCTCGTCGATTCCTGTCGTTTCTGTCAGTTGCGTGAAAATCTCGTTGAGTGCCGTCTGATTCGTCTGCTGGCGTAATTCTGCCACCGGTGCATCGGCGATGAGTTTTCCGGCGTTGATAATCATAATTCGTGGACAGAGGGTCTCAGCAACTTCGAGAATATGTGTACAGTAGAGGATGGTTTTTCCCAACTCGGCTAAGCGTTGTAGCACCGTCTTCATGAACGTCACGGTCGTTACATCCAGATTGGTAAAGGGTTCATCTAAAAAGAGGACATCCGGGTTGTGCAGCAGCGCAGACATGATGAGGCACTTTTGACGCATGCCTTGCGAGAAACCGCTTATTCTTTGGTTCGCCTGCGCTTCCATGTCAAATAGTCTCGCCAAGTCTTTTATTTTTTGAGCGATTAACTTTTCTTCCACCTGATAGAGTCTGCCTATTAATTGGAGGTGTTCTACCAAGGTGAGGTGTTCGTAGAGTTGCGCCTCTTCTGGAACGTATCCGATACGCTGTTTGAGTTCCAGCAGTTCGGTTGCGGCGTTGTATCCCGCCACCGAGATATCACCGGATGTCGGTTGAAGCAAGCCGACGAGCATTTTAAGGGTTGTACTCTTTCCGGCGCCATTGGGACCGAGATACCCGACGATTTCCCCTTGTTGAATGTCGAAGCTAATGTCATCAACTGCCGTAGTTTGCCCATATTTTTTGGTGAGATGCGAAACGCGAATCATGTCTTTATTTGTCCTTGAAAGTAGTTGTCAGCAATCAGCAGTCAGCGGTCAGGATGCCTTCGCGAGCAGAACTCGCTCCTACAGAAAAAGGTATCAGTAGACAGTCGTTTCAATTTCTGCTATCATATTTAGACATTCCTATTCACCCCGATTTCTTAAGGCGATAAAGGAGCATACGCATGGAATTCGTCCAACTGACAGACGCACAACGTGAGGAATTTGAGAAAAACGGATACTTCATCGTGCGGTCGGTACTTGACAGCGATATGATAGATCGCTTGACCGAGGCAGGAGACCGACTCATGGAGTCGTTTGAATATAACGGCTACTATGCGCATAAGCGGGACGGTTTGGTGCAGGAGCCTGTCTTCGCGGAACTCACATCACAGACAACAGCGATTCCCTTAATCATCCAACTGCTCGGCACAAATATCCATATCACGAATACCGCGCTCATCTACAAACATCCGCAACCGCCTGAGAAACTGGAGAGCCGTGGATGGCATCGAGATGCGGGCATATTTTTAGACCTCGGATACAAGAATTGCCCACGCGTCGGCTTGAAAGTAGGCTACTGTTTGACGGATTTCACCGTGCCGAATTCTGGTGGGACCCTGTTTGTTCCAAAAAGCCATCTATCCGACGAACCGTTGGGTATCCCCGAAGGCGAAATTGATCCAATCGAACCCTGCGATGAACCCGTTTTGCGTGCAGGCGATGCGTTTTTCTTTGAAAACCGTATCTACCATACCGCCGGTGTCAACTTTACAGAGAATGTCGCTAAAGTCGTTATCTACGGATATCACTACGCATGGCTCAAGCCGGAACCTTATTTATTATATTACAACGACACACTCCAACCTGAAGCGTTGGTAATGGAGAATCTTGACGATCTTGGCAATCAATTTCTCGGTGGCGGCGGGGGTGCAGCGGCGGAGTGGGCAGCAGCACATAATTTGCAGTTTGAGGAAGTCCCACACGTTGTGACAATCTGATGGCCATCCGGATTTTAAAACTGATAGAGGGCGCGAGCGTTTTCTGCCATGATTTTGTGTCTGAGTGCTGGTGAGAGGCTTTTCGGCAGTGCTTGATCGGGAGAATCGAAGTCCCAGTGCGGATAATCGGTTGCGAACATCAACCTATCATCCAAATCGAGTTGCGCGAGCAGTTGATCGAAGTATTCCTGTTTAGGTGGCTCCTCAATCGGCTGCGTTGTAATCCAGAAATGATCCTGGATGTACTCAGAAGGCAATCGTTTCAGCTCCGGCACCTCATCGTGTAGTTTTTTCCATGCCCGATCCAATCGCCACATCAACGGGGGTAGCCACGCGAAACCGCCCTCAATGAGAACGACCTTGAGTGTCGGGAATTGTTCAAAGACTCCTTCGCAAACGAGGCTGGTTACCTGCGTCTGAAACGCCTGTGTCATTCCGGCGTGGTCTTCAATGTAGTGTGAGGGTCTACCGACAGCGGTAATCGGTCCTACACCAACACCGGTGAAATGGATGCCGATCGGGAGGTCATGTTGGACTGCCGCTTCATACATCTTCCAGTATCTCCGTCTTCCTAAAGGTTCCATCGTGCGAGCGAGCAGCAGTATTTGCACGAACCCCGGATGGTCTGCCACTCTATTGATCTCGGCGGTGGCGAATTCTGCGTCGTCGCAGGCGACGATGATGGAGGCACGGAGCCTCGGTTCTTTTTCAAGCCACTCTTCGATCTGCCAGTCGTTCACGGCACGTGCCCACGCCGCGGCGAATGCGAGATTGGGCATCTCACAGACCGGGGTCAAGCAGTTGAGGATACCGTATTCGATGTTGAATGCGTCCAGGAGCTGCTCACGCAGGAAATCGAGATCGGAGCCGGGACGGTGTCCGGAGGGTGTCCACGCATCGTATCTCGCACCGAAGGGGTGAGCGCGCGGGATATATGCGCCGACGCGGTCGGTTGTCCCGACCATACCGTGATGCTTGCGCCACCGTTCGGAGAGATACGGGTACAACACCGTCTCGGAAGCGAGGGTGTTATGCACATCACAGTCGATAACGGATGGTCTCCGCCGTTGTTCAAGTGTCTCTGTCTTTGCCATCTTTATTGTCCTCGCCAGTGGGGTGAATTTAGCAAATAAACACGGATAATATCTCTGATAATCTCATGGTGGTTCATGTAAATGGTGGTTCATGTAAAAAGTATGCGCTATTGTTTTTACTGAAAGCAGTGGTCACGCGGGTTTTACTTTTTCATTTGCACAAAGTCTTTACATGAGCCTCCCATGGTTTATCAACTTAATCATTTCAGACAATGTCCACGGTCAGTGGCTCACCAAGATCCGCAGCAATTTCATCAAGAAGGATTTTTTTCTTCTTAGTGCTATTGTGAGTCATTATGTAATATGGTCCGGATTGGCGTTGGATATATTTGTCATCTTTGTAGGTTGATATGAGAGGGATGATGTCTTCTTTGTTCAGATCCTTTACCCGCTTTATTCCTAATTTTTCAATTACTTCAGTGAAGGTGGTTGCTGCATTGTTATGATCAATCACTGCTCCATTAGGCATAGTAACAACAAGACGTGTCTGCGGTGCCTTCTGTGTTCTACGCGTCCGAGGTTGTGTCGGTTGCACAGATGGAACAGATGGAGAGAAAACTTCTCGCCGGTCCAGTTCGGTTTCCCTCTTTAGGCTTTTTAGAAAACTTAATACTTGTTCATCGGACGGTCTATACCCACACAGGCTTTCGGTTTTCTCTGCCACGGCATGTAGCAAAAACTCATCTGCTTCCTCCACTAATTTGCTCCATGCTTCTGGTAACCGTGTTGCAACCTGTCTTTGCTGAACGACCTCCTCATAGTCCTTCTTGATGGTCCCAACAGCTTCATCCGTACGTATTGACTCGTAATTCAGATATCTGTTAATCCTTTCAGCATTTTCCTGACTATCTCCTGTGATAAGGTCAAATTCACAGACTTTACGTTCTGCCCACGTTCCTTCTCCTGTTGGGTGAAAAAATTGCCATTCCCGACCATCAGTAAGAACCGCGATTGGCACTCTAATGCGAGAATCATAGCCGAACAATTGTTCCTCTGCTCCTTTAATGTTACCAACTTGTTTCGCCTCAATAAAGACGCGAGGTGTTGACGAAGGATGGCAAAGTGCGTAGTCCACATGACCGCTCCCGACGGGATATTCAGGAAAAACAATCAGAGTATCGTCCGTCGGCCAACCCAAACTTCTAAGGAGAGGATCTACAATACCTTGACGAACTGCAGTTTCACTTTTAAAAATATTTTGTTCCAAACGCTTGCATATATCCTCAATATGCCTCTTAAGTGCCATTGCTTAACAAATCATTCCTTTCAATTCCAATGAAAAATTTAGGGATAATGGGACTTACTGAAAACCTTCCTACAACTCAAGACTTGCTTCAAAGTGAAGGAAGCAGTCGTGGGTATTCATTGAATGCTTTGAATCAACCGCATACTACTGCGAATCCATTCATTCACCAGTTCCTCAACATCCTTACCCGTCTCATCAGCGAGTTTACGCATGAATTCATCAACGTCCTTCTCTAAATAGATGGGGAGATTAAAAACGGCTTTTGGATCGTAGAACTTACCACGCTCCGCTTTTGAGAAGTCATATTCCGCTTTCATGGGTTAAATTCCTCGTAAAGAACTCATGGTCGATCCTAATTCCCTCATTGTATCGGAGTTTTATCCAAATGTCAAGAAAAATGCCGCGCCGACATCCATTGGATTCACCATTCTCTACGTATCCCGTAAGCATCAAAGGCCGCGTCGGCACCAATTATCGGAAGATCTTCAACGAGTGCTTGCGCAATTATCAACCGGTCAAATGGATCTCGATGGTGAAAAGGTAAGGTGGTAAGTTTTGTCAGGCTATCAACTGTGATGTCTAATATTTGAATACGATTGAAATAGAGTTGCTCTGGAAACAACCTCTCAAACGATTTATCTAAAACGAGTTTCCCTAAACTCACCTTAACGGCTATTTCCCAAAGGCTGACGATGCTGAGGAATTTTGAGTTACGTGGACTGTCGATTAGCTGTCGTGCTTTGTCACTGAGTTTTTTGTCACCCTGAAGAAACCAAAGCAGCGTATGTGTATCGAGCAAATATTTCATTCTGTATACTCTTTGAAATCTGGAAGTTCATCGTCAAAATCTTCACTGACGTGAATAAGTCCTTTGGCACTCCCAAAGCCAACCCTTAACCAAGGCTCACAGAAAATGCTTTTCCATTCGTACTGATAGGTTGGCATCAAGGTATCTATTGATTCAGCGTGAAACAGAAAATGGTATTTGACATACGTCTGATCTAACAATTTAATGCAGTCATCTAACTCCTCGAAGGTAGGGACAGCTTCCGGCTCGCGCTTGTCCCAATGAGCAATCCGCTTATCAGCATATTCTCCATGTGTTTTTACGACAGATTCAAGTCGCGCTCGATCCTCTTTTACCATCTGTGGACAAACGTACTTCCCACTTGCATCTGCATATTGAGCGAATTCATCCATCTTTATGATTGTCTTTAATTCGGAAGAATCAGTAATCCCTACTGCTTCAACGGATGCCTTACCCACCACTTGATCCAAGTCGGGTCCATTAGAATGCGGATGGCGGGAATTGAAGTAGCTGCGAGAGAGTTCTTCAGGATTTTCAGCAATTTCGCCAAGCAACCTTACAAAAGATATGCTATCCTTTTGCAATTCAGTTTGCCGATGGAGCCCAACTAATGCATGAGAAAGGTAAGTCCTCGCAAGATAGCCATAGAAAGCACTGGGTTTTTGGATACGTGAATTTTCGCGGATGATGTCTTGGACTTCCCAGAAGATGCTTGCATCTCGAACAAGTGCCAGAATTTCGTCGTGAATCGTCTCCATCCATTTGAGCCACTTTTCCAATTTTTGACTTTTCTCAAATTTCTGATTCATTTTAGAGGCCTCCTAAATCGCCAATACCTTCACCAGAAAATATTGACATAAGACTTTGACATTGCGAGACTTCATTGTTTTAAGTATATCATGAATTTTACGAACTGTCAATCTTTGAAGGAAACCGGCAATCATGACTTAGAAAGAGGTTGACCCTATGAGGTACGCTTATTTCTCAATACTCAGGTTTGCGCACCTGTTGGTTTTCTTAATGCGTCTTTTTCTCAAAATGTAGATTTCTGACCCTATTTCCTGTCAACCTAAATCCTGTAATGTTCTCGGTATTGTCTTGGATAAAGTGAATCTCAGGAAAAAACCACACATCCCCACGGAAATGACCGTTGGTGTAGGTTAGCACGATGTCATTGTGTCGTCTGTGTTGCGCTACAAGTCCGCCCTCATGTCTAACGATGGTGTAGGTTGTATCCAGTTCTTCGGTATAATAATCTCCCTCGAATTCTGCCAACTGTTCTGGTGATAGAGGTTCAGATTTAATATCTTCAGCAGATTCCGTTGCTTTCTCCGGTTCGGATGTTTCTACGGAAGCAAGGACATCAGTAAGATAGAGGTCCGCAACCTTTTCTGCCAAATTGAGTGGATTAAAGGTGTCCAGATTGCATAGGATAACTACGCCAAATTTCTGATCTGGAAAACGCATCAAATGACTCCGAAATCCGCGCCATGATCCACTGTGTCCGACCGTTTTCAACCCTCTGTATTCACCAATGTTCAGCCCAAAAGCGTAATCAATTTGTTCTCCGTCGTTCAGCACGCCACGCTGGTGCATCTGCTCAATTACTGTTTGTTCACCAATACGCGTGTCATCAAAATTCAGGATCCATTTCGCCAGATCTTCCACTGTTGAATAGAGAGAACTTGAACCCAGAGCGGTTGTATTGTTAATGGCATGTTTAAACCCACCGTTTTCGACACTCTGATATGAATACGCTCGGTTCTTCAGAATCATTTCGTAGTCATCGTGAAAGTGGGAGTTGGTCATACCGAGAGGTTTGAAGATATGAGTGTTCGTCCACTCGCGGAATGAATCACCTGTTACCCTTTCGACGATTTCTGCGAGTAGATTGTAACCCGTGTTGCTGTATAAAAACTCTGCTCCCGGCTCAAAATTGAGTGTCTTCTGATGCCGAGCCATCTTCAAGATGTGTTTAAAGGAAATCACGTCATCCATCATATCACCTGCAATGACAAGTGACTGGACCCAATCCCGGAGTCCGCTGGTGTGATGCAAGAGATGTCGAATTGTGATTGTGTTCCCGAAATCCGGGACATCGGGCAGATAGGTTCGGATGTCGTCATCCAACGAAAGTTTCCCTTCGTGTGATAATGTGGCGATAGCGAACCCCGCAAACTGCTTAGACACTGAAGCGATATCGAAAATGGTCGTCGTCGTGATTGGGATGTCATACTCCAGATTCGCCGTCCCGTAGCCCTGTTTATAAACGACTTCACCCTCTCTGACAATCGCTAAGGCGGCACCAGGGGAATCCGATTGACTCCATTCTGCAAACAATTGATCGACTTTTGCTTCACGTGTCTCATGGGTTGTCATAGTCATTCCTCTTAGCAAAAGGTTTTGAAGTTATTTTCGCAGCACTCCATGTGAATTCAGCCAGTAGTTGCGTTTAATCACGAATACATCCTATGATACCACATACCTCGTCGAAAGTTGAGATTTTTTGACTTTGCTTTATAACTTGGTTTAGAGAAGACATCAAGAAAGCAACTGTGTCTCCGAAGTTCGCCAAAAAACAAGTGTGCTAATTTTTCGGAGTTGAGGAGCAACAAAAAGTGGTACTTTACCATGCTGAGACAAAAATATAGGTGCGGCTGAGACCGCACCTGTTAGTTTTATAGTAGAGTCAATAATTACTTGGGCACCCCGATTGTAGCGCAAACTGTTAGTTTGCGTGCCTCCCCTGCACAAACTGGACAGTTTGTGCTACGAATGTTCACTTATTTTTCGGTTTTACTATAAAATAAATTTGCAATGTTTTCTTTTACTGCTTAAGCCGTCCCCATGTCGTCGCGAGCTTTCCTCGTGCTTCAACTGCGAGTGCGCCACCCGTCTGCGCGCCATTTTTACCTACCAGATGATATGCGTTGCCCGATACGTCTGAGAATTCCCCTGTTCCGTCCGGTTCATCAAAATGCCATAAGGCAACCGTTTTTGCGTCATTTTCAAACTTGCCGCGCGGCATAAAATCTTTTTTCTCAACATCGTAACGGGCATCCGTTGAGATGCGAACCTCATCAATATATCCAGTGAAAGAATCATAAAACCATTTGTTCTTAAAAGGCATCTCAATTATTTTTCCAAACCCTCCAAGCACGAAGTCCTGTGGACGCGAAGCAAGGAGATCATGTCCGATAGGTGTCCCATGTTGCAGTATCTCTACGAGATCATTGACGATCGTTATTGTCTGATGCCCATTTGACTGGAAAGCGATGTGGTGCCATTGGTTCAGCAGAAGTGGGATTGGGAAAGGTCGGGTCAAACCGAAACGTCCCTCAAGATGAGCATTCATTCTTAAGATGAGTTTCCCTTTCGGGGGCTCGATATTTAGTCCCCGAAATTCACCCCTCACGATGAGCATAAGCAGTTGTTGATGTAGTATCGTCAGGGACGTATTATTGTTGTCAGGCGGCATGGTAGGATATACCCAGGCTTCAATGGTGAATTCGTCCGTGCCGTCCGGTAAAAGATAACCAAAGGTTTCAAAATCCAGAACGGCGTAGTCATCAACGCCGTCAAGGACCAAATAGTTGCCCCCTGCGGGTGAAGACGGCGGGAACGCCTTGGCACTCAGCGGAATTAATACAAAAAAAAAGAGGCATGTCAGAATGTGTCGATGTTTCATTTTGTATCTCCTTTTCGGTGAAAAAAGAAAAATCCGTGAATTTCGTTGTAAATCTCAGTCCCTAATCCGTACACGCAAACAATGACCTCAATAACGACAGATTTTCTACAAGTGAAAGTGTCTGACATTGAGCGGATCCCTCTATTCTCTGATTTTAAGGTTGATTTCGGTGTTTTGCTTTGAGTTCACCCCAGCGTGTAGGCAGTTTTCCTTGTGCTGTGACCGCACGAAAGCCGGTATCATATGCGACAACGTCTGGAAATAATTCCCAACCCTCTCCAGAACCTCCGAAAACATAAATCTTGCCGTTGACCGTCGCTGCACCCTGAGGTACAAGAGGTATTGGCATTGCAGGAAGATCGCGCCACGCATCTTTCTGTGGATTATACACATTCACACTTGCTAAAAACTCAAAGGGCCCGTTTTCCCGAAAGGAACCTCCACCCATCAGATAAATTTCATCCCTAACAACAACCGTCGCGAACGAATCTCTGGCATCCAACATATCACCCCTCTTCCGCCATTGACGGCTTCTCGAATCATATTCCTCAATGACCGTAAGATAGGGACCGATGCGAACGGGTGGCCATCCACGTCCACCGATGGCATAAATACGGTTGCCGACAACTCCCACACCTAAACTCGAGCGTGGGGTCGGCATTTCTCGACCAGCCACCCATGTATCGGTGGCAGGGTTATAAACATCAACACGGCCTATGCGTTCACCACCTCCATCTCTGCGTATCGCACCTCCAATGATATAGATTTTTCCATCCACCACACCAATATTAAACTCGACACGAGAAACAGGCATCTCCTTTTTCTGGCTCCATGTATCGGTTTGAGGATTATATGCCTCTACGTTCACTGGATATTTCCTATTTGCCAACTCCCCGTCTTTCCCATGCCATCCTCCAAAGACAAAGATGGTGTCGTTAACAACCGCCGCTTTCGCACCATGGCGTGGCGTTGGCATATCTGCAACCCTCTGCCACGTGTTGGTCTGCGTGTCATACACCTCAACAGTTGAAATTCCATAGGGACCCTGGCCTGCTTTCACGTCCGCATAGAGGCTGCCACCGATGAGATAAATCTTATTACCCACAACAGCGGTCGCGAAAGTTATTCTCTCAGTGGAGAGCTGAGTTTTCAGTTCCCAGCTCTGATCCGCAAAGGATTCTATTTGCATGAGCGAGAGAATGAAAACAACGACGCCAATAACAATAGCTTTTTGGGAACTGAACACGGTTGACATAGGTAATTCCCCCTTATATCGTTAACACAAACAATCTCTGGAACATCAAGAATCTGCAACAAACGGCAATATAACATATAAAGCGAGAACCTATAGAAAAATGAAAACAGCGAGGTCAATACCGTTTCGTCTATAGATCATATGACTCTGATAGTTTCTATCTACCGTTCTTCGGAAACCAGGGACGTGTGAAATATTCCCTGCCCTTTGACGATACTATAGAGTCTATCGTTCGTGATAGCGAGAGACACAATTTCATCTGGCACATTTGTAGAAACCCGCTTCCATCGACTATTGGTATCCAAGCGGTAGACCCCCGCATCGCTAATACCATAAACTTTGCTCCCGTCTACAGCAAAGTTATTTATGATGGGACGCGCGCCTGTGCTATCGGTTGGCACGTACCACTGTTCCGCGGTTTTGAAAGCCATAACGCCACTATCTGTTGCGACGTAAAGAGTTGCCCCGACAAAGACCATATCTTCGAAGCGAGTGAAGGGGAGGGGTAGACTTGATGTGATGTCTCTCCAACTCTCCCCTTCATCAAGCGATTGAAACAGCTTACCCTTCCGTTTGCCCACGTAGATGGTTTCCCCTAAAACCGCCAATTTGAATCCGTTCTTGTAAGTATACCGATAATCATCATACCGATAATCGTCATCTACGAATCCAGTGCCTGTCCATTCTGGATCACCCAATTTCCATTTGTAGAGCTCGCCTCCGTATTCTACATAAAAGGTATCACGACTCGCCGCCGCAGTTTCCGTTCTCAGACGAAATACACGAATATACTCTCGATCTTCTGACTGATAATAAAATTTTTCATAGCCAATTTTTCTACGATCAAAAATGGGGACATCTTGAACTGGAATTAGCATATTGCCCTCAGTCGATAAACGGAAAATACCCACATTGTCTACCCCGCCTTCTGGACCTACAAGAGAATAAAGAACGTCACCAACAGGTATCAGTTTTGGCGCGGAAATTATCTTGGTAGTAGGGATGTTGAGGACAGCTTCCCGCTCATGATTCCACAATTTTTCCCAAGACACGCCCCTATCCATCGATTGATAAACATCATAGCCGGTATGGGCGTATAATCCATTGTTAAACGCCACGAGATCCCTTACAGCAGTTCCCATCATCCCATTCATAAATATATGCCATGACGCGCCACCATTCGTCGTGCGGTGAATGCCTCCTAAATTCGCTTTGTAATATGTTCTCTCGTCAACCATCACGGCTGGAAGGCGACTCCTGCCCAAAAAATTCTGGTCAGCTTCAAGTTCTGTCCACGTTTGTCCACCATCTGTTGAACGAGATTGCGCCGCACTCAATACCAAGAGCGTTTTCCCCGTGGCTAAAACCGTTATACCTGCGGGTGAAGTTTTGCGAAGATGTTTACCGCCAAGCCTGATTTCAGTCCACGATGCTCCCACGTCAGTCGAATGGAATATCTTGGCAAAGTGTAAATCTCCGTGATCTATCTGTCGTAATTCCGCTCGCGTTAAACTCACCAATACCTCATGCCCTATTCCAGCATAAAGATCAGTCCCAGAGACTGCCAAGGAACAGATGGCGCCCGATGTATGCAATGGCAGTTTTTTCCAAGTACCTGAATCGAGACGGTAGAGACTGTTCTCTGTTCCCGCAAACACTGTTTTTCCAATAGCAGTCATTGCGGAAATTTTTCCCGTTGTCAATCCGTCGTTCAGAGGACGCCAGTGCGCGCCACCCTCTGTGGATCGGAAGATTCCTTCATTTCTCAGTGCGAGATACATCGTAAAAGGTACTTGTGAACTGGACGCTTCTTCGGCATCTGTAATGACGAGTTCAACGGCATCTCCTTCGGGTCGGGGACCGAGCGTCCTCCACGTCTCCGCCCTGTTGTCTGAAGCAAATATCTCATCAGTAGAAACAATATAAAGCCTCTCCCCATGCGCTGCCATTGGCATGAACGCCTCGCCAATCGGGATACTCGCGTTGACGTTTGTCCATCCGGTTGCATCTGCCGTTAATCTGTATATCCCTGTTTGTATGACAGCATAGACGGTTCCATCGGATGTGGCGAAGATATTGCGGACAGGACCCGCTGGCGGTCCGTTTCCCTGCATCCACTGCGCGGTAGAAAACTTGGCGGCATTCTCCGATGTAACAGATGCTGAGGTTACATTAGAAACCTGAGTGCCAGCACTGCTATTTTTGCCGGGAGTCGTAGCGCGTCCGGCTTGATTTCGCACAGCCGGTTTCGCTGCTATATCCAGGATGATAGGTACATCAATGATTTCAACCGTGGGTTCAGATTGTGCGTCGAAATTATACGGTTTCTGGAAACGGGTGAGGTATCGGTTGCTCGCGCCGAGGAATAAAACGATCAAAACCGCAGCTGCCCCTAAAGCCATCCATGGGAGGAACGGTTTAGGAGTCGGAGTCGGTGCGGGGTTAATCTCAGAGACGTGCCGCATGATATTCTCGATTAAACTCGCCGGTATTTGTACGCTCCCGAGAACCTCTTGAATTAACGCCTCCTGCTGTTCTTGTAAACGCTTTCGCGCTCGCTGGAGGCGGCTTGTAATTGTGTTCACAGATACACCTAAGAATTTACTAATCTCCTTGGTCGTCATTTTACCGAGATAATAGAGCGTCACCACTGTGCGTTCGCTCTCCGGGAGCTTCGCGAGCAGTTTTTTCACGAGTTCATGGTGCTGTTCCGTGCGCTCTGCTTCTCGCTGTTCTGCTACGTGATGTGTATAAGAGGATCTCTCGATTTCTTCCACAGGTGTGTCCTCCAGCGATTGCATGACCGATTTATTCTTTTCGAGCCATTTAAGACAGAGTCGATTGGCAATGACATACATCCAACCTAAGAGTTGATTCGGATTCCTTAGCTGCGAGAGGTTTCTGTATACTTGGAGAAAAGTGTCTTGTGTAATTTCTTCAGCGATGTGAAAATCACCAATCTTCCGCCACGCAAGTGCATGAATACTCCCTTGGTGCTTTTGAACTAAGGTCTCAAATGCCGTATCGTCGCCTGATAAAATTCTACGAATGAGTTGAATATCGTCTTCTCTCTCCATCAGGATACTCCATAATTAATAAATAGATTGAATAGGCAGCGTCTTTCAATACCGGGTTTCTATAGACATAGCAGCTCTACGGGGTGGGGAAATTACCCGAAAACCTTGTTGAAACCCCGAAAATTTGTGAGTTGCAACTTGGGTTTTTATAATTCTTGGGTTTTTATAATTAAAGATACGTTTTTAGGATAGAAAACGTGCATAATGTGAAAAAAAATGAATGAGATATGGATTTATGAAAAGATGTTTCGGGGAATTAGGTGGGAAACTCGCTAAATCGCCAATTGGGACGAATACACAGAAACTGTCTCGGAAATGCATTTTAGTGGACAGCATTCAGGACACGCTCAAAAGCGATAGAATTCCCTCGCGTTTTCGGATAAGATTTTGCGTGCCAACGATTGAGGCAGTTGCACAGGAAAAGCCTCATCAGGTGAATCGTAGTGCCAGTGGGGATAGTCACTTGAAAACATCAACATGTCCTCGGAATCGAGTTGACCGACGATCTGAAGGAGTTCTGCCGCGGTTGGGGGGGCATCAATCGGTTGAAGCGTCATGCGCATGTGCTGGCGGATATACGCTGACGGTGGTTGTTTGACCCACGGTGTAAGATGTCGTAAGCCGCGCCACTCTTTATCGAATCGCCATAGCAGTGATGGCATCCAGGTGACACCCGTTTCTATGAGCGCGACGCGTAGGTCAGGAAACACCTCAAAGACGCCCTCTGACACGAGGCTCAGTACCTGCGCTTGAAATACCTGCGACATACCGACATATTCTTCCAGATAGGTCGAGGTCCACCCTACGGAGGTCGGAGGTAGTCCGGGTGCACCGCCGTAATGGATGCCGATTACCAATCCATGACGCACAGCCGCGGCATAGATAGGATGATACCGTCTATTGCCGTAAGGTGCCTGGGATCGGGCAGGTAGCATTACCTGTACAAACCCGGGGTGTCCTCCCAGACGTTCAATTTCCCGCGCTCCGAGTTCAGGGTTTTGGCTCGGTACAATCAGTGAACCGCGTAACCGGGGTTCAGGATCCAACCAGTGTTCAATCTGCCAATCGTTGATTGCCGAAGCGAGTGCCGCTGCGAAGTCTTCGTTGTGTACGCTCTGGACCCGATACCCACAGGTGAGGATCCCGTATTCAACCTCCCAGAAATCGAGGGCATGCTTACGCAGGAGCGCTAAATCCGAGGCGGGACGATTTTCTGAAGGATGTATAATTTCCGGGCGCGATGAAGTCGGGGCACCGTCAGGATAGTCGTCTGCATCGGGTCCGGGGAAGCCGGATTCCTCGCAATAGTCGCACCAGTAATCGGGTAGGTACGGATAGAGCATCTGGTGTGAGGGGAGCCGATTGTGGAGGTCGCAGTCGATAATGGACATACCAGCCTGAACAAAATTGGGTTTACTGTTCTCGTTTTCCATACATTTTTTCCTTTGTGTTTCGGATCGAATTATACGCCACTTTGCTGAGGTTATCAAGTTTTTTTTATAAAGTGTCATCATCAGATGCATCATAAGAGGCACAGATTAACAGTCTATGCTACAACAAGACTTACGTTGTGCCATACGTGTTCCAGAACAGGACGTGCTCGCCTTCACATCCGTGCTCCCTTATGTAGTGAGCGAGTCCTGCTAACGTTTTACCGGTGTAGGTATTCTCAAGCGTAATGCCTTCATGCCCAGCCATCATCGCGACCGCACGCGCCCCTGCTTCCGTTGGAACGGCATACCCTTCCCCAAAATCGCCGTGCCAGAGTTCAATCCGGCGTGGGTTGATGTCGTGAGCGTCCACTGCACCGATGAGACGCAGGATACGGCGTACCATACGGGAGATTGCCCATGCATTTGCTACCACTGCGTCAGCGACACGTACACCGACGATTTGCGTGCGCAATCCGGCGAGTCGCACGCCAACGATCAAGCCTGCTATCGTGCCGCAGGTCCCCACCGGCACGAAGATAAATCGCGGCTCTGGTAAGAGGTCCGCCTCAATCTGGGATTTCAATTCTGAAACCGCTTTCACATAACCGACGGAACCGAGCGGCGAAGAACCACCCGCTGGGATGAAGTAGCGTTCCTCTCCAATCCCAAGAACCGTCTTCGCCTGTTCATAGGCGTAACGGGCGAACATCGTCTGCATACGTTTCACTTCGTAGACTCGGTAGGCATTTTCACAAATTTTGCGATAGTTTGCTTCAGAATACTCAGTCGGCGGTTGTTTAAAGAGCAAGCATTCTACGCGAAATCCCGATGCTTTCCCATAAACGGCTGTCGCTCGGACGTGGTTAGAACCTGTTGGACCGATTGTAAAGAGCGTTTTTCTCTCGTCTCTATTCGGAGAGGCTTGCGCTGCTGCGAACATATACTCCAATTTACGGACTTTATTGCCGCCGCCTAACGGACCACTGAGATCGTCTCGTTTGATCCAGAGCGACTTGAAGCCGAGGGCGCGTTCAAGGTTCGAGAGACGCGCCACCGGTGTCGGGAAGTTTCCGAGTGAAAAGTGTGGGATTGATTTAATCATCTTGTTGGCGCATCCTTCGCCAGTGGGCAGGCACGAGACCTGCCCCTACAGTAAAATTATGGGCAGGCACGAGACGGAGGGAAATCCGCAGAAATACGCAGAAATACCCTATCAAAAACACCCAAGCAATACGCAGAAATATCCTACCAAAAACACCCCAAGCAAAAACCCCCTACAGTAGGATTACACGCTACCGTTCCCCGTAATCCGATGGGCAACGTGCGTAGCGAGTGCGGCGACCGTCAACGTCGGGGGCACACCGATGGAGGTCGGAAACAGACTCGCATCCGCAACAAATAAACCTTTCACGGCGTGGGATTCCCCTGACAGATTAACGACGCTTCTGTTGGGATTCTCGCCCATCTGAAGCGTGCCCTGTGGATGACTGGAAGCCAACATGATGTCATTTGGCACGATACCACGTTGACGGATAATCTCGAGGTCCGCCTCTGTTTTGATAGGAAAGTGCTGTGTATAAGGCATCAGAATTTCTGTTGCGCCTGCGGCGAAAAGGAGGCGAGCGGCGTTGATTATCCCTTCCACCAATACTTTCTTATCCGAACGACGCAGTCGGTATCCAATGTTCGGGGACCCCTTATAATCCACCGATACGCGTCCGGTTGTTCTGTCATGCAAAAGGACGAGGAGCGCGGCGATGTGACGATAGCGTTCCATTAATTCCCGATGATCTTCACCGAATCCCGGCAGACTTGCCGCCATTATCACCTGTGAGCCGAAAGCCGGCATGAGCAGATAACCGCTGTCCGGTAGGCGTTTCATATCCAGAAAGTGATCAATATAGTAACTTTGCGGGATACCGAGATGTCCATCAATGGTTTCGTTAAAGACCCCACCGACGAAGGCAGCGGGATGCAGATGGAGATTTTTTCCGACCCGCCGGTTCGCATTGGGAAGCCGACTTTTTAACCAGAGTTGTGGCGAGTTGATAGCCCCAGCAGCGAGTACCACTCTATCGCTCTGCACATGCAATTTGCCCGACGGCATCCGCGCGGAAACACCAACGACTCGCTCCTTTTCCACGTGAATTTTCTCAGCCGTGCAGTCGCTGTAAAGCTTCGCACCTGCGGCAAGTGCCAAAGGGATATACGTAACCCCCATGCTCTGCTTGCCCGTTCCTCTCGAATTGCTTTGCGCTGCTTTGGAAACAGGACATCCAAAAAGACACTGAACTCCACATGTAGGGCATTCACCGCGGTTGTGCCTTTGCACTCCACCGCGCCACCGCATCGCCTCGCACCCCCGGCGGATAACAGTGTTTAATTGATTTACGTCTGTTTCTTGCATCTGCGTAACGCCGAGGATCCGCTCCACCTGATTGAAGTGGGGCCAAATCTCCGGGACCTGCCACCTGTATAAGAGTGCTTGGGCTGGGCGGACCGCATAGCAGAGATTATGTACCGTTGAACCGCCAACCCCTTTGCCTTGTGAAACGATAATCGCGTTGTCCCGGGTACGCCGTAAACCGCTCTCCCAGAAAAGGCGACGCAGCATTTCCGGTTCGTAGTTACCGAAGGTACTCGGATCGTGATTTTCCCCTGCCTCTAAAATAATCACCGATAATCCGGCTTCAGCGAGCTCCTTCGCGACGACCGCGCCTCCCGCGCCGGAACCGATGACGCACACATCGGCGCGCTCTTGCCGCTGTATACTTTTTTTCTTCAACCATGTGGATCGAATATTGGTAGCCTTTGAAAGCCAAGATTGTGATTTATTCATAGCACTCGTCAGTTACAAGATTGGACGATTGGACGATTGGACGATTGGACGGTTGGGGTGCCTATCCTTCCCTCCTTCCTACCTTCCATTCCTGCTGAAGTTCATTGTGTTAAGGACCGGTAACGTCGGTACGCCTGTTCTGCTTTCGTCCGATCACCGATTTGACGATAAGCGTTCGCCAAGTTTCGGTAAAGTTGCGGATTTGTTGTACCAAGGTGTGTCGCCGCCTCAAACTGCACGATTGCCTGCCGAGGTTTTTTTAGCATCATATAGACAATGCCGAGACTGTTCCGGTATATCGCGCTCTCTGGGTGTGCCTCAACGAGACCGCCATAGACGTCAAGTGCCTCTGGATACGCCTCTGTTTGTAGGTAAATGTAACCCAGCAGTTCAGATGCCTTCTCATCGTGCGGTGCAATGGCGAGACATGCTTTAAGCTCCGTCGCAGCAAGTTCCCATTCCGTCCTTTTTATAAGGAGTTCTGCCAACCCATAACGCGGTTGAAGGCGTTGTGGATCGTTGCGGACCAAACGTTGCAGTGATGTCAGTTGTTCCTCTTCGCGAGTCAGTTTTTCAAATGTGCGGAGGGCAGTGCGTCCCTCAGCGATTTTCCCCGTGCGGAGGTAACAATTCCCAAGATTGAAATGCGCTTTGGCGTGTCGGCTTTCGCGTTTAATGACGGCTTCAAAATGCGGTATCGCCTGTGTGAAATCTTCCTTTTGGAAATACGCAAGACCGAGGAGATAACGGGCTTCGCTATTCCGTACCAACTGTTTAAGGTGATGAATCGCATCGTCGATTCGGTTCTGACGGAGGTAGGCCTTACCTAATAGCCTTCGTGCGCGCGAGAGGTCAGGTTGTAACTGTAGCGCACGTTCCAAGGGTTCAGTCGCAGCCTTAGCACTCGCCATGCCGATAAGATATGCCTCACCGAGGCGAACGTGTGCATCAGCGAAATCGGGTGTAAGGTTAATCGCAATCTGGAGCGTATCAACAGCAGGTTTCCATTGCGATTGTTTGCCATAAAGCACCCCGAGTTGATAGTGCGCTTCAGCGAGGGTTGGATCCAGTTCTATTGCCCGTTGAAAGGCTGCAAATGCATTATGATTCTCTCCGCGAGTGAGTGCCTGTAAACCTGCTTCGTAAGCGCGGGCAGCCTTGTCCGGTTGGTTTCCCTCTTCTGCTGGTGCAAAACAGGCTATTGATAGGAAAATTAGGAAAGAAAGGCGAAGAAGATTCACTTCCATTTTTTAATTATTCCAATAGACATCGTTTTGCCTTTATGATAGCATACTTCTAAATGTCTATCAACTTTCTATCAGGATGGAGTCAACTATTCAGTTTTAGGGCTTTGTCCGACTTATCCGAAAAGTCGGGAATCGGAGTTCCCTCCTACTAAAGAAAACGTGCAGCTCGTAATGAAATGGAGAGCGGATATACGGAAAGGAACGTTAAGTCCGAAACCCAGCGGACCAAACCGCAAGGAATAATTAAAAGATGGAATTTGTTCAGTTGACGGAGACACAACGCCAAGAATTTGAAGAGAACGGTTACCTCATCGTGCGCTCAGCAATTGATGACGAGATGATTCAACGTCTGACCGAGACAGGTGACCGGCTCATGGAATCGTTTGAGTACCACAACTATTACGCACATCGGCGGGACGGGTTGGTGCAAGAACCCGCATTCGCCGATCTTGCGACACAGTCGAAGGCAGTGCCGTTGATTCTGCAACTGCTCGGTACAAATATCCACATCACGAACACAGCACTCATCCACAAACACCCACAGGCACCTGAGAAGCCCGACAACCGCAATTGGCATCGAGATGTCGGTGTGCATCTGGATGTTGGGCACGCAGGGTGCCCGCGCGTCGGCTTGAAGGTAGGCTACTGCTTAACGGACTTCAGTGTCCCGAACTCAGGCGCGACATGGTTCATCCGAAAGAGTCACAAACTGAGTCAACCGTTGGGTATCCCGGAAGGGACAGTTGATCCGCCTGTATATGACGAACCGCTCCTCCGCGCAGGAGATGCGTTTCTGTTTGAAAGTCGTATCTATCATGCAGCAGGGCTAAATTTCAGAGAGAACATCTCTAAAGTCGTCATCTACGGGTACCATTATCGCTGGATTAAGCCGGATTACTATCTGCGCTATTACAACGATAGCCTGCAACCGGATGAAACACTAACGGAAAACTTAGACGATCTCGGCAGGCAGTTTCTCGGTGCTTCCACGGATACACAAGGTAGACGCGATCCGAACGGCGTCCATTGGGCTGGTACCGAATGGGCAGCGGCGCATGATCTGGCTCTCGAACAGGCACCACAAGTTGTGGCAATTTAAAATATAACGAAGTTGCTACTTACAAGATTGTAGGCACGCAGATACTGTGATTGAAATTGGTTCATTATCCGTAGAGGTTTGTAACGCAAATTGAATGAGGTTTCAATAAATATTTCGGTAATTCTATATTTCCCCCAGGCCCGGTAGGTGCGGTTTCAAACCGAATCGGACATCGTTGGGAAATTACCAAATTAAATTCTGAATCTTCATAAAGATTGTGCTACAAAGGCAGCACCTTAAGTTAACGTATGAAAAACGTGATAAGGTTCTCAGTTTTAATAGGGATTCTCGCCAACGTGATCCTTGGCTGTGATATGGATAGCGAGGAAGAAGTCAGAGACCTGGATCCAGTCCAGTTCGTTTCAGCGGACCCACCCAGTGGCAGTACACTCCTATCAAACGCACCTATCACAGTTTCGTTCGACGGCATCCCAGAGGACCTGATCGTGCCGCAAGGCGTAGTTTCTCGATCTGCCCGGACCCGCAAGACTGTCATCATATCGGGACCCTTTACTGTCGGTGAACTCACACTTACAATGAAATGGAAAGACGGCGCACACACGCTCGTCTATACAGTTGAGCCTGTCCCTGTCAAGTTTGTTTCTGTGAATCCCCCGGACGGGAGCCTGTTATTGCCAGATGCACTCATTACCGTTTCATTTGATGGAGAGCCGAAGAATTTGAGCGTGACACCCGGAAAAGTCAGTGTCTCTGGCAGGATAGCCACTATACCGGGTCCTTTCCCACGAGGAGAACTCACCCTTGAAATGAAATGGGACAGTGGGACACACACGCTCGCTTATACAGTCGAATTCGCCGTGCCAGAAGGAATGTCCCTGATTCCCGAAGGTGAGTTTGAGATGGGTAGCGATACAGCTGAGGCGAACGACGATGAACGTCCTGTCCACACCGTTTATGTAGATGCGTTTTACATGGACAAACATGAAGTGACAGTTGGCGAATATCGGGAGTTTGTTCAAAAAACGGGACATCGCGCCCCGGACTGGGACAAGGTTTCTCGCTATTCGCCGACCGATCAGTCTCCGATCGTTTTTGTGAGTTGGCACGATGCGATGGCGTATGCGAAGTGGAAAGGTAAACGGCTCCCGACGGAAGCAGAATGGGAGAAAGCGACACGCGGGGGTGTCTCCGGGCGGTCATATCCGTGGGGCAACGCTGCACCGGACGGAACGCAGTGCAACTTCGCCGATAAGAATATTGCCCACTTCTGGTGGGCAGATGAAGAGACAGACGATGGTTACGCACACACTGCCCCAGTCGGGAGTTATCCTGACAATGCATACGGTTTACACGATATGGCTGGAAATGTGTGGGAGTGGTGTCTCGATGAATACGACCCCGGTTTCTATGCGATTTCGCCGGACACAAATCCCTTTTCAGAGGTAGACACTATAGAAGCGATAATTGATACCTTTTCGAGTGTTCAGACCCCACGCGTGTTGCGCGGCGGTTCCTGGCTCGTGACGGTGCTCGGTGTGCGGAGTGCCGTTCGCTTCAGGCTCGATCCGTCCAGCACGAACAACAGTGTTGGTTTCCGGTGTGCGAAGGATCTGGAGGCTTTACAATAATGTGAGTTCGACTTAAGGATTTCAAGGAATTCACCACGATATACCATGTTTCTCAAGGACTTGGAACAGACATATTTAATTGGTGCTTTCCAAACACATCCCGTTGAAGGAGATTTTGCCGTGAACATGCGAGTCAAACGTTTCTTTTTCATACTCACCCTCTTATTGAGTTTTTTGCCGCTGGGTTTTGCCCAAGATCTACTACCGAGGCCGATAGTACGGATCATCTACTTTTCTCCAAATGACCGCGCTCCGCAGCCAGACATAGATGAAAAGATAGATAGGTTAATAAAGGATGTGCAGGCATTTTACGCACAACACATGGAAAACCACGGGTTTGACAGAAAAACTTTTCTGCTTGAAACCGACGCACAGGGAAAAGCTATCGTCCATCACGTGAAGGGCCGGTTCAACCACACATATTATCAGAATAACTGGAGGAAAGCTGAGAGAGAATCTCTTGAACAGTCTGACAGACGAAACGCCTCTATCAATTTTATTGTGTTAGATGTAAACCTCGAAGGAATAACGCCATGCGGTGGGGGCAGTGGAAATGGGCATGTTGGAAGAGCATTTGTTACCACCCAACCAGATTGTTTTAACGTTCCAATTATTGCGCATGAACTCGGGCACGCCTTTGGACTCTGGCACGATTACCGCCCCGTTGGCGGCAACTGGAAACGTGCCTTAGGTATCAGGGACCCTATGATAACATCTTTGTGCGCTGCGGAGTGGTTGGATGTGATTTCCGCCTTTAATGCCCCCCAAACCCCGTTCAATCAGAGAACAACAATTGAGATGCTTGGGCCGCCAACCCTCGTGGCAGCCCCGAACACCTTCCGTTTCCGCTTTAAAGTGCAAGATTCGGATGGCCTCCATCAGGTGCAACTGCACATGCGGGATCCCTTGATTGGACACGCTGGTGACTCTTTGTTGGATTATAAGGGATTAAAAGGAGTCCGCAGCAGTACCCTTGAATTTGTTAGCAGTATCCTACTGGGGCCGACGACGCATGGTGTAGTGATTGAAAGCATTGATGTGCATGGATACACACAATCCCAGAATTATCCAGTTGACCTGACTCCGCTATTTCCTCCGCCTGAAGTTGTGTCTATACCAGATGCGAATTTGGCATCGGCAATCCGGCGAGAGATTGGCAGTTCAATCACGACGCGCACGCTGCTGAATTTAACCTCTCTTGCTCTCCCTACTCGCAGAATAACAGATCTTACCGGTCTTGAACATGCACACAATCTACTCAGCTTAAATCTTAGGCGTCAGCACATTGGTGGAGAGGGGTTTTCGGTATTAGATTTGTCACCGATTGGAAATTTACCCCGACTGTCACGGCTGGACCTTTCTCACAATTCCCTCACGGATGTCGCACCCCTCTCGGGATTAACATCACTGAGAGAACTGTGGCTTTCTGACAACAATATCACGGATGTCGCACCCCTCTCCGAATTAACATACCTGACACGACTGTGGCTTTCTGACAACAATATCACGGATGTCGCACCCCTCTCCGAATTAATACAACTGAGAGAACTGTGGCTTGATGGCAACAATATCGCTGATGTCGCACCCCTCTCGGGATTGACACAACTCACAGAACTGCGGCTTTCTGGCAGAAATATCACGGATGTCGCACCCCTCTCAGGATTAACACAACTCACAGAGCTGGAGCTTCCTTACAGCAATATCACGGATGTCGCACCCCTCTCAGGATTAACACAACTGAAATACCTAAGGCTTTCTTACAGCAATATCACGGATGTCGCACCCCTCTCAGGATTAACACAACTGAAATACCTGGGGCTTCATCGCAACAATATCACGGATGTCGCACCCCTCTCCGAATTAACACAACTGAAATACCTAAAGCTTTCTGACAACAATATCACGGATGTCGCACCCCTCTCCGAATTAACACAACTCACAGAACTGCGGCTTTTTGGCAACAATATCGCTGATGTCGCACCCCTCTCCGAATTAACACAACTGACAAGGCTGTACCTTGATGGCAACAATATCGCTGATGTGACACCCCTCTCCGAATTAACACAACTGAAATACCTATGGCTTCATCGCAACAAAATCACGGATGTGACACCTCTCTCGGGATTGACACAACTCACAGAACTGTACCTTGCTGACAACAATATTACTGATGTGGCACCCCTCTTGGGATTAACACAACTGATAGAACTGAGGCTTCAGACTAACCCACTGGGCTATGCCTCTATCCACACACACATTCCTGCCATGCAGGCAAAAGGGATCCCAATCCGTTTTCACAATGTTGTGCATCCCGCACTCCTGAAGGTCTCAGGCGATGCACAGACAGGATCGGTGGGGAATCCTCTGGCAGCTTTTATTGTCGAAGCACAGGATGAACGCGGCCAGCCAATGCCTGACGTACGCGTCAAGTTTGCAGTTGAGGCAGGTGGAGGCACGCTCAACCCAACAATCACTGCGACCGATGCCGATGGCAAGGCACAAACAATCTTGACACCCGGATGGACTCCTGACACGACTACTATTCGCGCAACTGCCACAGGTATTACAGCATACGTCCGTTTTACAGCGACCGCCACCGTGCTGACAGATCGCCGTGCTGAAGATGTCAATGCGGACGGTGTTGTTGATGTGGAGGACCTCGTCCTTGTGGCATCCAGTTTCGGGGCGGTGCCGACTCCCAGCACGCTTCCCGATACGGACATCAACGATGACGGCGACATCAATCAAGAAGATGTCGAATTGGTTTTAGCGGCACTTGAGGCAGCACCCGCTGCGCCTTCCCTGGATACGCAGTGGACTGTATCAAGCCTTCAGCGGTGGATCGCAGAAGCGAAGCAACGGAATATAGGTGATGCTACTTTTCAGCGAGGCATAAAAATACTTGAGAAACTGCTCGCAGATTTGCTCCCGAAACAGACACTACTTCTCGCCAACTATCCGAACCCGTTCAACCCGGAGACGTGGATACCCTATCAACTGTCAGAACCAGGAGATGTGATAGTGCATATCTATGGGGTGAACGGCGTATTAGTGAGGACGTTGGGATTGGGGCATCAACTTGCGGGAACGTATCAAAGCCGGACGCGCGCGGCGTATTGGGACGGACACAATCAACTGGGGGAACCTGTGGCAAGTGGTGTCTATTTCTATACATTGTCTGCCGGCGATTTCACGGCGACGCGGAAGATGTTGATACGGAAGTAGGATGCAGCAGCGTTTCATTGATGTATCCGAGTTTGACAAATATAACGCGACGGTGTACAATTTAACAAAGCCATTTGGAGGAATCTCCTGCTCAATATTAACCTCAGCTAACGTTTCGGTTCTAAACTGAGCTCATATTAATCACGCGCAGTATTTAGGAAGAAGGGGATAAAAATGAATGCAACTATTGAATCAACGATAGGTCAGTGACCCAAACCTAAAGGATTGGGACCTGTCCACTACGCCAACCAAGGCTATAGGGTGGACGAGGGCAACTCATTGACTACCGTAAAATATCGCAGATACAGGAGTTGTGGTAGACTCCAACTATGTCAAGAAAACGCTATACCGAACTGGTAGTAGGTATAGTTAAGGATACTCCCCTCGTCTTTGTCCACTTGGTATCTGTGATCGGGAAGGGGCAACATATACCCGCTATTAGCGGAGGGTCTCCGAAAGGTCATTACCTGTTTTCTTGACAGCACCGGGTCAGGTCAAAGTAAGTTCTGGTGACAGCAGAAACGAAACGAAGCAGCCTACTGGGAAGAATCGCCAAAGCAGCACCGTGGCGAAAAAACGGACTGCACTTTTCTAGAAGTTTCTTTTTTTAACCTGGACCTTTGGTCCTTTCCAAGAGGGCGGATTTTCCTCCCAAACTTAAAAGTTTGGGTTTCCAATCCGTAAATCTGATGAATTAACAACCGATCCGAAAACACCCTCGGAAGGGAAGCAGATGATCCCTCATATCGCAACAGAACAAGCAGATTCAAAACAAATAGCACTTATGGACTATGCCGAGGAACAACTTCGGAAATTAGCAACTTCTCGCGGATTAGATTGGGAGGCTATGACCGATGAGGACCGCATAGATTTTGTTGATAACCTCGTCCACGAGGACCGTAAATAAGGAGTTAATAATGAAAGAAGTCAAGGTAGGTATTGTTGGGTGTGGTGGTATTGCCGGAGGTAAACACCTTCCGGGTCATAAAGGCGTCAAAGGCGTTTCGATTATCGCCGCGTGTGACATCGACGCAGCCCGTGCGAAAGCGTTCGCCAAAAAGCACGACATCCCACACGTTTTCAGCGATTACGAGGAATTAGCGGCAATGGATGAGTTGGATGCGGTGAGCGTTTGTACACCGAACAACTTCCACGCCGGTCCAACGATCGCGGCGTTGAAGGCGGGAAAACACGTTATCTGTGAAAAGCCGATCGCTGCTAATGCGGTTGATGGACAAGCGATGGTGGATGCGCAGAAAGCGAGTGGTAAAGTTCTACAGATCGGGTTACAATCTCGATTCCGTGCTGAGGCGCGCACCCTCCGCAAACTCTACGATGAAGGCTTTTTCGGAGACATCTATTATGCCCGTGCCATGTCAATGCGGCGGCGTGGGGTGCCTGCTTCACCCTCTTTTCTGAGTAAAGCCATCGCAGGCGGCGGACCGTTGATTGACATCGGTGTGCATATCCTTGATGTGTTGCTCTGGATGATCGGTTGCCCGAAACCGATTGAGGCGTTCGGGATGACAGCAACGAAGTTTGGACATAAAGAGAATGTCATCAACCCGTGGGGCAAATGGGATCCTGAAGATTTTGAAGTAGAAGATTTCGCGATGGGCACTGTCCGCTTTGAGGGGGACCTGACGGTGACCTTGGAGACGGCATGGGCATCGCATATTGAGAACATCGGTGGGACGTTCTTTATGGGGGATTTAGCCGGTGCGACCTATGAACCGCTTCAGATTTATCTTGATAAGAAAGATGAGATGGTGAATTATACACCGAAACTTCTTACCGGATTACCGAGTGAATTTGAATCGTTCCACACGGCTATTCGAGAAGGGTTGCCGTCTCCTGTTCCTGCTGAAGAGGTATTGAACGTCGCGAAAATCTTCGATGCGCTCTACGAATCGGCGCGGATCGGTCGTTCCGTCCCGATTTTTTAATTTACCCTGCGGGCAGGCACAAGACCTGAGGATACGGGTAGGCACAAGACCTGAGGATACGGGTAGGCATAAGACCTGAGGATACGGGTAGGCACAAGACCTAAGGATACGGGTAGGCACAAGACCTGAGGATACGGGCAGGCACAAGACCTGCCCCTACTTTATGGGTGTGAAGGCTTCTGGTAACTTGCACGTACAACGGTTTTGATGCCGCCACGGATATTAAAATCACCGATAACTTCCGCCTTCTGCGGTTGGCACGCTTCAACAAAGTCCTCCAACACCTTATTCACGACGTGTTCATGAAAGATACCAATATCTCGATAAAAAAGGAAGTATTCCTTCAACGACTTCAGTTCGACACAATGCTGGTCTGGCACGTAGGTAATACAGAGGGTTGCGAAATCCGGGAGTCCCGTTTTAGGACATACCGCAGTGAATTCTAAGTTGGTAATCTCGATCGTGTAATCCCGGTGGCTATACTGATTTTCCCATGTCTCGATTGGAGGTGTTTCCAGTTGACGGATATGGGTTTGTAGATCGTCATAGCCGGTACTTTGGTTCATATAGTACTTGTCTCCAGAAGATAGCGGTCAGCGTTTAGATGGGAGAAAGGAAGACTCTTGGTTGGAAAACTGGAAGGGTGGGTGCCATCCTTCCTCCCTTCCTTTCATCCGCCTGTTACTTCAGAATTACCATTCGACGGGTGCGTTCAAAACTGCCAGCGGAAAACGTGTAGAAATAGACACCGCTGGCGACCTTCGTTCCATACCGGTCTCTCCCATCCCAGTACGCCGCTTTCTCTTGGCTCCGATAACTGCCCGGCTCCTGTAACCCAATATCCAACTGGCGTACAAGTCCTCCTCGGACATCATAGATTTTCAGAACAACCTCTGCCGCCTCCGCCAGATCGTAGGGAAACCACGTCTCCGGGTTAAAAGGATTCGGATAATTCTGGAGAATCGTTGTCTGTTTAACATATCCGAGCATCGAGAGCAAATGCGAGGACGGATCCACAGAAAATGGGACATCCGCAGATCGGAACCCGAGATCAATTGGGTTATAGATAAACGCCGACCCCGAGTTATCACCAGCATTGTCGCTACCGAAGGCACCGACGATAGCGAATGCCCCTCTAATCGCAACAGATGCCCCGAACAGGTCCGACTGTCTCGCGCCAGCGGCTTCAATCCGGCGTTTTTCTACCCAAGATAACCCATCTCGCAAAAAGGAGTAAGCCGCCCCTTTATCAAGTTGTAACGCTGGATCGTCATGGAGATCTGCCAACGGGTGATTATCCTTCCACGCGCCGACGATTGCAGTATCTTCATGAATTGCGACGGCTGAACCGAATTCATCCCCGGTGTCGGCATCGCTTGCGCCTAACTTTGCCTGTTGTACCCAAGCGTTTCGCGTCTCCACAAAAATATAAGCCGCTCCCACATCATCAAGGTGTCGATCTTCTTTAGGTGCGCCAATGATAGCCGCCCCTTTGGTGAGATTGACGGAGTAACCGAATTCGTCTCCGATGCTAATATCATTTGGAATCAGTAGGAGACCTGGAGTCCATGTGCGACCATTGCGCGTAAAGAGATAGGCGGCACCCGAATCAGGTCCCGCTGCGTCACTTCGATAGGCACCGATGAGCGCATTATCTTCATAAACACCCACAGCAAAACCGAACAGATCCCCGGGAACGGCACCTCGGTGCGTCAATTTCGCTTGTTGTGTCCAAGAGGCACCACTCCGGACAAAGACATAAGCGGCACCCGAATCCGTGCCGATTTCGTCTTTCCCGTAGGCACCGATGATAGCGGTATCCCCGTGTACCGCGACGGCTGACCCAAACCGATCAAAGATTTCGAGGTCGTCCCCGATCAATCTCGCCTGCTGAATCCACTCCTCGCCGACCTTTACAAAAACATAAGCTGCGCCGGCTTCGGGTCCTGCATCATCAACACCGGGCGCGCCAACAAGGACAGTTTCGCCGTCCATTGCCACAGCATTCCCAAAGAGATCCCCAACCTGTGCATCGTCAGCGGTGAGTTTTGTGCGCTGTAGCCAGAGGAGACCGCTGCGCTCAAAGATGTATGCGGCACCCGCGTTAGGTGCGATGTCATCATCTTGTTGTGCCCCAGAGATAGCAAAGTTACCGCTTATGGCAACAGATACGCCGAACTGATCCTCTGAAGCGGTTTCGCCATCACTCAACTTGGCACTTTCCACCCACGAGGCATCCTCCCTTTGTTCAAAAATATAGGCGGCACCCGAGGATAATCCACCGGCATCTTGCTTCGGTGCCCCAGCGATCACTTCGTTTTTGTTTGCATCGATCGCGACAGCGAATCCGAGCTGGTCGCCAGCCCCTCTATCCGCTGCGACTAACTTTGTGTGCTGGTTCCAGAAGGGCGGCTCATTTTGTGTAAAGATATACGCCGCACCCACGACATCTTCTCCAACGTTCGCCCCCGTCGCCCCAATGACAGCTGTATCGCCTCTGATGTCAACAGAAACACCGAAAGAGGACGCGCCATCAGGGTCAATCGGAATCATACGGATACGGATACGGTTTCTTTTTTGCTCCCATTCGGTACCTTCGCGCTTATAGATGTAAGCGGCACCACTTCCTCTATTTTTCGGTGAGGTCGCAATGGCAAAATCCCCATCAACATCAACGGCGTATCCAAAATTATCTTCCGCTTCGGTATTGTTTCCGATAAGCTTCGCCTGAAATGCCCACCCGAATTGGTTCCGGACGAAAATATAAGCAGCACCGGCATCATTTCCGGCTTCATCCTCCCGAGTCGCCCCAACAATAGCGGTGTCCCCATCAATCCCAACGGAAAAGCCGAAATACGCGAAACTGTCAGGATCCGGGGCAATGAGTTTGGCGGTTTGATTCCAATTTTCTCCCGTCCTCTCAAAAACGTAGACGGCACCGCAATCTGCCAAAGGTTGGTTTGTACGATGTGCCCCAACGAGGACGGTATCCCCATCAATCGCTACCGAGATACCGAAATAATCAGCACGCGTTCCGTCAGACGCAATCAGTTTGGCTTGTTCTATCCATTCAGTTCCTTGTCTCCTAAAGATATATGCGGACCCTGAGTTCCTTCCGACCCCATCCTTCCTCGGTGCACCAACGACGGCGTAATCGCCACTCATTGCGAGTCGCGTGCCGAATTCGTCTCCGCCTGCTGCATCGCTGGTGGTCAGTTTTTGATGCTGAACCCACCCAGTTTCAGTGCGCAGAAAGACCTGGACGGATCCAACATTTACGCCGAAGTCGTTGTCATCTTTCGGGACACCTACCATTGCAGAATCACCGCTGATACCGACACTCGCCCCGAGATTGTCCTGGAGGACCGCAGCACTCGTGTTGAGTTGCACTCGGTCGGCACTGCTTTGCAGGACCAAGCCGACGCCGAAGAACAAGATTAATATGGTTATTTGTAATTTTCTCAATTCTCTCTCCCTCACTATTGAACAGTACCTGATGCGCTGAACCGACAAAAACAGGCATGAGTTAAGGTGAACTGTTTGGATTGGTAACGTCTTCCCTTGAATTTCGTTGTAAATAGGTCTTTCTTCATTTAATTTTTAATTAGTGACACAATTTGTAGACAAAAAGGGTGCATAATTTCGGAAAAATCGTAAAAACCTGAGTCTTAATCTAAAAATTGGCACCCATCTCATACACATCAGTTATTACAAGCTTACTCGCAAAGGTCCCCTATCGGTATTCGGTTCGACGCGTTGGCAGAGCCATTCCACTCAAGACGCTTTGTCTACAGTTAGCAAACTTAGCAAATTGTATGCCACCCGTAAATCCGCATGAAATTGACAGATTTCAACCTGTGGTCAACATAATTTGTGATGTTCTGTTCATTTATTGAACAGAACTGTCTGTTGACGTTAGTCTGATACACTGAGTCTATAAATCGTTTTCGCTTTATCTTCGCCGTACCACAACGCAGTACCGTCCCAAGTCAGCCCATGTGGTTCGCTTGGACATGCGACCCTCTTGAGCACCTCACCCGATTCGGGGTGGATTCGGTAAACGATATGGTCGTTCGTATCGGCGTTCCAAAGTGCCTCGCCATCCCATGCTAATCCGTGTGCGCGTCCACCGGGTGTCTGAAGTTCAGCAAGGATTTCGCCAGTCTCAGGGCACTGTTTGATAAAACGCCCTGTGTTCATATCAACACTCCAGAGGTGCTCGCCATCGCACGCCAACCCGTGGGGTCCCTCCCCAGGCGACGAAAATGTTGTAACAACTTCCAGTTCAGGAATCGTGAGTTTATAGAAAGTTTGTTGCCATATACTGTTATACCAGAGATGCTCGCCGTCCCATTCTATACCAGCACTGCCGGGATAGGGAGGCGTCAGCGTTAGTTCAACTTCGCCGGTTTCAGGGTTGATTTTGTGGATAGGTCCAACCCCTTCAACACTCCAGAGCGATGTTCCGTGCCATGCGAGTCCATTTGTGCCAGCACCAGGGGCTGGGATGTGATGTCCAGTTGTTTCACGCATTTTTTTCTCTCCCCGATAATTGCTCTGTTTCTAAGAGCGCGTCCTGAATTTCAGTGATAACATCTTGATCCGTTTCAACAGTTAATCGCGTTTGTAACGCCCGTTTGGCGGTTTCGTCCCCGATTTTTCCCAATGCCCAAGCGGCATGCCCCCGAACTAAAGGTTCGTGATCCGCCAATGCGCCTTCAAGTGCCGGAACAGCACGCCGCGTTCCCCAGTTCCCAATGGCAACAAGGACATTCCGCAAGAATCCTCGACGTTTCGCACGTTTGATCGGACTCCCCTTGAAACGTCGGCTAAATTCCTGTTGCGTCATACCAACAAGTGAGAGTAACTTGGGCGCGAGGTTTCCATGGCGCGGCTGAAACGCCGGTTCGGTTGTCGGCACCGCTTTACTGTTCCACGGACAGACCTCTTGGCAGATGTCACAGCCAAAAATCAAGTTCCCGACCTTAGGACGAAGTGCCTTCGGTATGCTCCCCTTGAGTTCGATTGTCAGATAAGAGATACAGAGCCGGGAATCAAGTAGGTTCGGTTCAACAATTGCGTCCGTTGGGCACGCTTCAATACAGCGCGTGCAAGTGCCACAACTCCCACGTAGATCCGGCGTATCGTCTTCCAAAGCAACATCGATAAGGACTTCCGCGAGAAAATACCAAGAACCCGACCGCCAATGAATCAAGTTCGTATTTTTACCGATCCATCCGATGCCTGCTCTCTGTGCGTACTCCCTTTCAATAATAGGCGCCGTATCCACACATACGCGGGTTCGTAATTCGTTTTCAGCCGTCTGTTTAATAAAAGTGACAAGTTCTAAAAGGCGTTCACGAATAAGTTCGTGATAATCATCTCCCCACGCATAGCGGGAGACCTGTCCCCGTCCCGGATCCTGTGTGAGTGCCTCCGGTGGATCGAGTGTATAATAGTTCATCGCGAGGCTAATCACAGATTTCGCCTCCGCCAGCAGTCGACGGACATCTGTCTTAAGCGGGAGATGCTTTTCAAGATAACGCATTTCTCCGGCGTACCCGCTTTCTATCCACTGCCGATACCGTGCAACCGTTTCGCTACGCGCTGCGGGTGTGATCCCAACGAGTTCAAATCCAAGTTCGTTTGCGCGCGCATGAATTTGCTTTTTAATTATACCTTGCGGATTTTTAATTTTTCCTTGCGGATCGGTGAGGTGCGTTTGAATTTTCAAGTGCCTCCCCGTATATCCGCCCTCCGCTACGCTTCCGGGCTACACGTTTGGGTTAGTCAAGCACAATAAATTAAAGATTCCCGCGTGGGTAGGATCCGAGAACACTGACGTTCCGGCACAATGCTTCAAGCTGCTCAAGTGCCACGATGACGGGTTCGTCGGTAATATGCCCCTCCATCTCCGTAAAAAAGATATATTCCCACGGTTTGGCTCGCGACGGCAAAGATTCTAAATAACTCAGATTCAATTGCGCCTTCTCTAAAATACCCAAGGCTTGGTGTAACGCCCCAACTTTGTCCGGAATTGAGAAAAACAGTGAAGTCCGATCGTGTCCGCTTGGATCTGGAACATGCTTTCCGATCACAAAGAAGCGAGTTGTGTTCTCAGGGTCATCCATAATGGAATTTGCGATGATTGGCACCTGATAAATTTCGCTGGCAAGTTCACTTGCAATCGCAGCTGCTGACGGCTCTTGTGCGGCGCGTTGCGCTGCCTCAGACGTACTAATCACCTCAATCTGCTCAGCCCCACTGAGATGTTGCTTTAGCCATGCCTTACACTGCGCGAAAGGTTGCGGATGCGAGTAGACACACCGAATTTCTGCCAGCGGTGACCTTGATAAAAGGTGCTGCTTTATGGGCTGGAATGTCTCTGCACAAATCCACAACGGCGTCCGTTGGAAGCGTTCCAAAACATCACGAACGGTGCCCTGTGCCGAATTTTCAATAGCGACTACCCCGTAGTCCGCTCTACCGGATTCAACTTCAGTAAAAATGTCAATCTGTGGGCGGATGGGAATAAATTCAGTTGATGTACCGAAATGAGAGAGAGCCGCCAAGTGCCCGAAACTCCCAATCGGACCGAGGAACGCCACCCGCTCCAGATCCTGCAAGGAACGGGATGCGGATAAAATCTCGGTCCAGATCGTTTCAAGTGCAGCTTCAGGAAACTTGCCGCGATTTTGTGCCTTCAAACGTTCAATAATCTGCTTCTGCCGATGCGGAACATAGACCTCTGCAATGCCTGTTTCTGCTTTCATGGCACCGACCTGCGTGGAAATCTCAGCCCGCCTCTGTAGCAGTTCTAAAATTTGGTCATCAATCTCGTTAATCTGGTTCCGGTACTTTGTTAAATTCATTTTTAATTTCCTATAGACATGTCACCTCTACGGGGTTCAAGAGGGAATTCCTTTTAAAAACCCGGTAGGGACGACACGCCTATAGATTTCTATCGTTAGGAATCCAATTTCTTCATAGCGTCAATCATTTCCTCGTCCGAGGGATTATTTTTCACCATCTCAGTGAACGCCTCAGCACTTATCTCGTGTTCCTCCAGGAACAGCTTATCCTGCGGTCACGGGTAAATATACTCACCGAGGATACCTTGCAGTTTTGCACTGGCTTTATCACTGATTCTGGCTAACCATGGGATATCCCCAATAATCATGTCTCGGTGCCGTGGTTTCCAATCGAGAGCCATCTGTTTCACCTCCTTTTTAGTTATTAGCCGTCGGTTCTCGGCAGTCGGCTTTCAGCAAAGCGGTTTTCCGATGAGGTTACACCCTCTTACGAATGGCTGACCGCCGACGGCTGATGGCTATTGAGCAAGCTGACGTAAAGTTTCCTCCAAAAGCCGCTGATACCGTCCATATTCTGTCCAATCCCCAATGCGTAGCGCATCTTGTCCCTCATTGAAATAACGGTTCGCTTGTTCAATGAGTCCTTGTTGGGAATCGGGGTTGGAAACCCCTCCTACAAGCCCGATATCAGCCGCGCCACTGTCATCAGTTGTCGTTGTGGCAGTGGTAGTCTGGAACCGTGTTCCCTGTCCAAACATCTTGACGAGTGCTTCCTCAAGACTTTCACCCCACACGACTTCGTTCCCATATCCGATGACGACCCGTCGTAATTCGGGAATAGCGGTTTTTTCATCTTCGGATTGTATATAGATAGGCTCCACATAAAGCAGAGAGTTGTTCATCGGGAGAATCAACAGATTCCCGCGTAAGACGCGAGACCCTTGCGTATTCCAGAGGCTAATCTGCTGTGAAATCTCCGGTTCTTGGCTAATAAAGTTCTCCACCTGCATGGGTCCAGCGACCTGCTTCCCTTTCGGGAACCGGTAAACAAGGAGCTGCCCATATTGAGGCAAGTCGCATCGGGCGGCGAGCCATGCAGTCAGATTCGGTTTGTTGAGCGGTGTGAACGGCAACATTAACATGAATTCCGATTGCTCCTGCCCCGGTAATCTGATAACGACATAATAGGGTTCAACGGGTTGCCCATTTACCCTGGAACTTTGAGGAACCTGCTGCGGTGCGAAGGGACTCCTCGGTTGCGGAGGCGCGGCAGCCTGTCGCGTTTGGGCATCTGTATTGTCATAAAGCTCTCTGCCGATCTCCCATTTATCCTCGCCTGCGTAGAAGGTTACAGGGTCTTTCATGTGGTAATCCTGATAAACGCGGGCTTGGATAAGGAACATGGAGGTGGGATATCGGATATGCGTCTTGAGATCCGCCGGCATTTCCTCAAACGATTTGAAAAGGTCTGGGAAAATCCGTCGATAACATTCCGAGATTGGGTCCTGTTCCCGTTCCATAATGTAAAAATCGGCAGTGCCATCGTAAGCATCAACGACGACTTTAACAGCATTTCGGATGTAGTTCCCCCACGGTTCACTGTCTTGCTGGGCGTCAGCAATCTGTCGACTTCTCTCACTGACGAATTCTCGCATTGAAACGGAATAAGGATATCGGTGTGTGATCGTATAGGCATCAACCATCCACACCAATCTACCGTTATGGAGAATGATGTAAGGATCTCCATCGTACCGTAAGAAGGGTGCGATTTTTTGGATCCGCTTTTTGATGTTTCTCTCGTAGAGGATTCGGCTTGTGGGTGAAATTTCACCGGGTAGCACGAAGTTAATTTCGTTATCGAACTTAAGCATATATACCATTTTACGCCAGAAAGAGTTCAGTTGTACGCCGCCCTTTCCTTGATAGGCATATTCGGCGTATTGTTGCCCTTCCTGGGGATAGTCAAATTCAAGTCCTTGGCTGCGTTCCGGATGAACGATAACATAACGATCTGTGCGTTCACCATAATAGATACGGGGTCCCGGTGTCTCGCTGAACCGATGTTGCCACTGCTCGTCATAGTCAATGGGTGGCAATCCCTGAATGTACATGTTAGGTTTGCCATTATCAATTTCATTAACCGGACTCACAACCGCGCCGTAGCCGTGCGTGTAGGTATAGGTCTGCTTGTACCAGTCATTCCTAATTTCAATAGGGAGCTCGTTGATATTGAGTTCCCGCCCAGAGAGCATGACCTGCCGAATCTCACCATCAACGACATAGCGATCAATATCAACATCGTTGAAATCATATTGTGTCCGCAATTCCTGAAGTTGTCGGAAAGTTCTGCGCAAGGGTCGCCAATCCCAGAGACGGATGCTATTGAAAACAGAAGCGTTTTCGGGACTTCTTATGTCATCGTAACTGAGTTGTTCCGTCAACGGGTATTCTTCCTCTGTCACAGTGTTCTCAGCCAAACCATAAGCTTGGAGCGTGGCTTTGATGTTGTAGTTGATATAGTCCGCCTCTAACACCTGTTTTCTGGGTTCAACCTGCCATCTCTGTATCGCGACCGGATAGACTTGTCCAAGGAATCCGGCAATCAGAAAAACAGCAAACCCTCCAAAAGCAAGGGTGTTGCGTTTTAAGAAGATACTAATGATGAAGATGATGGCACACAGAATCGTCAGTCCAACTAAGAAATACAAAATGGGGAGTCGTGCCTTCATTGCGGCGTATCCACCACCACCGCGGACAACATCGTTTGTCGTGTAGAGCAGATCAAACATAGCAAAGCGGTAGTTCCACGCTCGGAAGAGGAGTGTCAAACCGACAAGTGTGAACAAATGCGCTTTCACATTGAAAGGTGGACGGAACCGAAACTGGCTGGTATCTCCGGTGATGAGGCCGTGAAAAAAGTAAATGACGATCGCAAATATCGTCACTAACATAAAGAGACCGAAAAGCGTTCCACAAACATAACGTTCCGCAGGCATCCTGAAAACGTAATAGGCGACATCCTTATCAAAGATAGGATCGCGCGCAGGAGACGTGAAGACGGCTTTCTGCCCGGGTTCAATTTGAACAGGCGTATTCAAACGGATGGCATCATTTAAAATAGCTTCAACCCGTGCATCTTGATTCGTTCCGTTTATTTGTAAACTGATCTGATCCCCGACTCTGATGTTTTTCGCCTGGAGTTCGAGTTGCGAGACAGGAATCTCGGCAGAATTGAGGCTCTCTTCCACAACAATAGGCGTAGCCGCACGGAAAGTAAGGTTTTCAGCATTGGCATAGCGCAGATAGATCTCCCACCGGTCGCTGGCTGCATAACCCATCATGACACTAAAAAGAACCGCAAGCAGTGTGAGTGCGCCGTAAATCAGTTTTCGCGTATCACCGGGGTTTTCTGCGGCATTGCCCATGAAATCCGCGCCCCCCATAAAAGCGGGACTCAGATGTGCGGGTGTGAATCGATAGATTAAGGCAATGTTCGTGAGAAGGATCGCCAAATAGCAAACGCCAACAATTGCACCGACCCAGATTTTTGTTGTGAGAATTTTAGTGTAAACGCTGAGATAGTCCACTACCTGAAACCATAGGATGTCGGGATAAAGGTTAACCCAGATGGCACCTAATCCTCCAACAACGGCGAGAACGGCGACAGTGATAATAAAGCGTTTGGTTCGTGAATCCATTTTTTAGTTATACCTTGCGGTTCGATGAGGTGGGTTGAATGACCAACGCGCCTCTCCGTAGATCCGCCCTCCATTACATTACGGGCTGCTGATATCGATCAAGAATCTGCCCGGAAGCGGCGTGCAGCCCAAGTGCCCATAGTTTAAAATAGTCGAAATTAACCGAGAACCTGTACGTAAGCGTGGCGGAGCCCAGGTACTCATCGTTTAAAAAGCTTGTCCCAGTCCGAGATGGTATTTCATACCGGGTTCCACACTCGTCAGATCCGTATGCCACGCTGCGGCGAAATCCACTGAAAACACACCGAGTTGCAAACGCAGCCCCGCCCCGATTGAGGCTTTGACATCCTCAAGGCGAATACGGTTCTTATCGCGAACAAATATCCTGAAAGGATTCTCCGGTCCATATTGCCAATCCGACCACGCCCCTCCCAAATCTGCGAAGGCGATTCCACGTATCCCACCGATCGTCCACTGGACGGGCCACCCGAAATGCAGCACATCTATGAAGGGAATACGGACCTCGAAGTTGAGAAGTCCGATGCGTGTTCCGACCAATTCCTCATAATTATAGCCGCGTAGCGTATCAATCCCACCGAGATAAAAATAGGATCTATCCCCCCCGAAACTACCACCGATCAATAACCGCGCTGCAAAAGTAGAGCGTCTGCCGAAACCGAAATAGCGTCGGGCATCAAAAATAACATTTGTTAGCGACAATTCACTACCGAGTGCGGGGAAGGATTGCTCAAGTTCAATGCGGTACCGTGAACCTGTATAAGGTGCCCACTCCCGCCACATCGTTGTATCTCCAACAAACGCAACAGATCCCATCGTGAGCAAGCCTCTATCGTCGTATGGATCCAAAGGCTGGCGGGTTTGGAAGTTGAAGGAGAATGGCTTCGAGTACATTGAGAACGCGAAATCAAGTCGATGGTATCTGTCAAACGGATAATTCACATACGCGCCAAGCCCGGTAATCCGTTGTAGAATGCCGCGTCTTCTCTGGATACCCCCCAAGATATGGTACTCATGATAGTTGTAAATCATTGCACCAACATCCGTTCGGTGGGTCAAAAAACCGTATTGTGCGATAAAATCCGGGGTCAGGTAACTGGATTGGTTCATCACGCTCACCCCGATACGATGGTTCCCTAACATATCGCTGCCGACAATTTGCACCGAACTTCTCAGGAGACCATCTGCCCCGAAACTGAAATCCGGAAAGATCGCATCTAATACAAAAGAGGATCTTGTGCTATATTTTCGCCTGGCAATTCTATAATTTTCTGGTTCTTCCTCCGTTAAAATTACAGAGGGTTCTGCCACGTTTGGCGCCTCAATTTTTTCCGCAATCGCTTTGGCAACCTCCATGATACAGACATCGTATTTCCCATTCTGGTAGGCACTAAACAGCAGATGTTTACCATCGGGAGCCAAGCTTGGATTGAAACAACCCGTCATCATATTGGTAAGGCGCGTCAATTCAATTTCTAAGGGGTTATCAGTTATCAGTTGTCGGTTGTCAGAGGGATTGTCATCAGTTCTTGGTTGGAAAGTTGGAAGGGTGGAAGAGTCGGTACCCATCCTTCCCTTCTCCCCTTCTTCCATCCGTCCATCCTCTCCTAACTGACGACTGTTAACTGACGACTGACGACTCATTTCAAGCTTGTGTATATCGTAAATGCCCTGCCGATCTGAACAGAAAAGGATTGATTTTCCATCGGGTGTCCAACTTGGACTGATAGCGTTATAGGTGCCATCGGTCAGCACGCGTTCGGTCTCTTGGGTGCGATTTATCAGGACCAATCTATTCTTCGCGCCTCGCTCAGAGGTGTAGATGATCTCACCCGTCACCGGATGCCACGACGGATGCGTATCGTTAAATGGGTCGAAGGTAAGCCTGTCCACTTCACCCGTCAGCAACTCGATGACATAGAGATCCGTCTGCCCTTCTTTGAGTGCAGTGAAGACGATCCGTTCACCGCTGCCATCGTAGTCGGGTGAAGTGACGTTATCAAAATCCAACTCTAAGTATTGCGTCAGTTCTTCCGTCAAAATATTGACTTCAAGGAGATAATTTGCATCGTGATGCTTAGCGATGAATGCGATCCTATCGCCGTCAGGTGCCCACGCCAGGCTTCTACCAAACCCACCGAAATCGGTTCGAATCTCCTCGTATTTCTCACGGAAGAACCGCTTGGTGACGCGTTCGATGCGTTCACCGGTTTTTGCGGACATGAGCACAATTTCCAGAAACCCTTCATTTCCTGTGACGTAAGCGATAATATCGCCGCTTGGGGACCAGACGGGTTTAATGTTATGGGAGTACCGAGATTTCTCGGTAAGGTTCTTTGCGACCAGATCCGGCAATTCCCTGTCCTCAATAAGGGGCCAATAGCGTTTTCGGACAGTCTGTCGCCACGCCTTATCAAATTCTTCGAGTTCTACGCCGAGTACCTCTTGGAAAACACGGTCGATGTCCTTTGTGCGGCTCTGTCGTAACCCCTGCAAAATCTCAGCAATCTTCTCTCGTCCATAAGTTTCCGTGAGATACGCCACCGCCAATTGTCCTAACTTATATCCAATGAAAGGCGAACTGAGTCGGTTGAAATTGTGAAGTTGCGGTAACGGCACGATATTGTTATTCATGCTGGCATCTCGGACGACCATCTCCCCAATCGCATCATTGTCTTCTGCAAAATAGTCCGCCATTCCCTCTATAAACCAAATTGGCGGGGAATACAGGAACTCGCCGCTATAGATGCGGGCATGCGGTTTCTGATAGATGATATCGTATTGGAAAATATGAATGAGCTCGTGAAAAATTACCTCTCGAAACGCTTCCAAGGATCCGGTGAAGGGTATAACGATCCGGTGCTTAAATAGCTCAGCGAAACCTCCAATCCCTTCGTGAAGTTCCTGGAGAATTATGTTGGTTTCCTGAAAGTCTCTATGGGATTTGTAAAGGATGAGGGGTGTCCTATCTCGCAGCTCATGTTCAAAATCTTCGCTGTGCTGTTCGTAAGCTTCTTCGGCGATAGCCGCCATAATCGGCACGAGTTTCGCTTCACTTGGATAGTAATGGATGTCAAAATGCTCCGTCCGGTGAATGTGCCAATCGAAGCGTTGTCCAGTAATCTTGTTTTTCCCAAAACTCTGCGCCCATGCCACACAAGGTGATAACAAACTTAGGACAACAAGCATCAACAGGACAAACCTACTTACCCATTGTCCTATTCTACCATGGATGAAGATGGGAAGATGGGAAGATGGGAAGATGGGAGTCCGCATCCATCCATCCATCCTGCCTTCCAATTCCATCAATAAGGTTCTGTTTTTACCTTGCTTCACACCATTCACCTTTTACGGGTTATCAACTGACGACTAATTGACTAAATATCTATCTTCGCTCTCATAATGTGGAGAGATTTGGCGTGTAAATTCTGATACGGCGCGTCTACCGAGTTCTCGAATCGTATTTGCTTGCGGTCCAACCTGTGAGAAAATGAACGATCCGATGGTATGCGCCTCAGCAGTGCTCCGCCGGTAAGACTCATCCCAAACCACCTGTTCGGTTTCAACATCGATAATCATGACACGGAGCGAGAGGAGATAGGTTTTCTGCATGTAATCCTGATAATCCAAGACGTAGCGTTGTCGGCGCACGGAGTAGCGTTCTCCATAATAACGTCTTGGACGACTATCGGAATAAAATCGGAAACTCCCGATGATAACCGCCTTCACTTCAAAGTACTCACCGAGCTGACGCAAGTGCTTCGTATCCGTAAGCCACTCTTCTCCAACGGTTTCCCCCGTGAGCATTCTCGCTGTTTCTTGTGTGCTGACGACCTCGAAATGTTTTTGGCGTGCTAAACCCCTCCGAAGTATTGAAGCGATCTCCTCGCCGACCTCTGGGGGTAACTTTTCGTTCCGCTCCGCCTGCTTTTCGCTGACAAAGGGTAACACGGCAAAGTTGGAGTAGCGGGTAATGTCGATTTCAGATTGAACCTTCACTGGAATAGAGACGCGCGTTACAGCACTGCTACATCCGCAAAGCGTCAATATGCCCAATAGGATCCCTATCCCTTTCGCTATCTGCATCGTGTGTATCCTCGTCTCGTCGGTGGGGCGGTTCGTCTAACTGCGGTGCATCTTCATCGCTCCCTCCACTTCGCCGGAGGTGTATCCGGCACCGCCGATAGTTGAGTCTGTAGTATTTATTATTCGGTTCTAATTCCGCAGCGCGTTCGTAAGCGGCGATAGCCTCTTTCATGTTTCCGAGTGCCTCGTAAGCAACACCGAGGTTATTATGTGCTTTAGAATCCTCCGGATCAATACTGATCACCTGCTTCCACCGGAAAACGGCTTCATTCCAGAGTTGCGCTTGCGCCGCCTTGATTGCGAATCGATTGTAAGCTTCCGTCCGCGTAACATCCCGCGATATTATAGCACATCCGGACAGAACCCAGCAGAAGAGAATAGCAATAGAGGCGAGTTGGCTGTATTTTAACACATTTATCACCCCAAAATTTTGTGATATCGGTCTGCAAACTACCTGATATATTTTACATCGTATCTACCTTTTGCGTCAAGGGAAAAACTAAATGCCGCTGACTTTTCCTACTTTTCTCTTGAATAATATGTTAAAATATTTTACCCTATTAACCAAAATGCGATATATACGTTCCTTTCATGTAGCAAAATTGAAGTTACGGAGATTTACAATGCTAAATGGGTGGGCTATCCCATTAGGGGTCCTGTGTGTTCTCTTTGTCGCTGCTGCCTTCGGGCAAGAACCTTCAGATTCACACATTATAACGGTTACGAAAGAGATAGATGTGGCGAAACTGAACGAAAACGTGGAAGATTTGACGAAAACAGTGAAAGACTTGACGAAAACGGTCGAGAAACTGGACACAACTGTGGAGACCCTGAACACAGCTGTAGGAGAATTAAAAACAACGGTTGCGAGAATTGACGAAAGAACAAAAGGGATCTCCACCTGGCAATATGTGATTCTGGCGGGGATTTTTGGGCCGCTATTGCTGTCTGTTTACGATAGAATAAGACAAAACAGTGAGAGCAAGACTACCTCTACGCAAGTCGATCAAAGTGCAACAACTCCTGTCCAGACTTCACAGGATAATGAGAGTGAACCTGCTTCTATCCCAACCTTGTCATCAAGGTTACCTGATGGGAAAGAAGAGTTAAAAGACTTGCTAAAATCCGATTCCTATGCCACAAAAGCGAAAGTCTAATGGAAAACATTAACAACGCAAATAACAATGTCGAATCTGCCGAAAGTCACTTTGATAAAGGTAATGCTTTGTATAATCAAGGAGATTATGAATCCGCTATTTTGGCGTATGATAAAGCAATTAACCTAAATCCTAACCTTGCTATCGCCTATTTTAACCGAGGTAGTGCGAAGGGCGAGATTGGAAAATACTTTGAAGCTATCTCTGATTATACTGAGGCTATCCGGCTAAATCCTGATGATGCGCGTGCCTACTACAATCGGGGTATTGCGAAAACTAAATTAGGACATCCAGAAGCCGCTATCCCTGATTTTGACGAGACCATCCGGCTCGACCCAAACGATGCACACGCCCACAACAATCGAGGTAATGCGAAGGACGAGATTGGACAACATTTTGAGGCTCTTTCAGATTACGATACGGCTATTCGTCTGAATCCTAATGGTGCGGATGCCTATAACAATCGGGGCATTATGAAAACTAAATTAGGACATCCAGAAGCCGCTATTCCTGACTTTGAGGAGGCTATCCGGCTAAACCCAAATGATGCAAAGCCCTATGCCAACCGCGGCAATGTCAAAGGAGAATTAGGTTTTGCTGATGATGCCAAGCAAGATTATCAGACAGCATTGGATTTGGCGGAGGAAGCAGGAGATGAAGAAGTTAAGTCCTACATTATGAAAAGATTAGAATCGCTATAATACATAAGAAGGAGTAGATTGAATGTCTAATATGACTCCACTCCGCACGGTGATTGTTGGGTGCGGTATGATATCCGCAGGCGGTTATCAACCCCGTTGCCAAGCCTACCCGCATCGTATTGAATTGGTCGGCTATTACGACCAAGACGAGAGCCGTGCCTCAGCATTGGCAGAGCGAAACGGGGGACACGTTTATAAATCCCTCGATGAAGTGCTGAACGATTCGAATGTAGAGGCGATTGTAAATTTGACGCTTCATATTTCTCATTATCCGGTCTCATTGGCAGCACTGAAAGCGGGAAAACATGTCTACTCCGAGAAACCGATTTCCATTCGAACCGATGAGGCGAATGAACTCGTGGAAACCGCGGAAGCGATGGATTTAAAACTCGCATGTGCGCCATCGGCGATTCTCGGCTACGTTCAGCAGAACGTCTGGCAACGGATTCGCGAGGGTGAAATCGGCGATGTAATCTCCGCGATCGGCAATTTCGGGGGTCCTTTGGAACACTGGCATCCGAGTGCTGACGCGTTTCTTATGCATGCCGGTCCGTTCCGGGATGTTGCTCCGTATCCATTAACTACGATGACAACGATGATCGCGCCGGTCAAAACCGTGCACGGCTTCGCCCGGGTTGCTGTTCCAAAACGGACCTTACACCAAGGACCGCGCCAAGGCACTGAATTTGAGGTGAATGAGAAGGATCACGGATTTGCCGTACTTGAGTTCGAGAACGGTGCCCACGGGTTTATCTACCACAGTTTTACGGTTGCTTCTGGGATTCCGCCCTATGAAATCCACGGCACGGCAGGCGGATTCTCGCTTCAAGCACATGACGATGGACGCGGTATCCAAAAGTTTACGCCCGGAGATGGATGGCAAGATGAACCCTCGCCACCAAAAGCGTTTACTGGGTTAGATTGGGGCAAAGGGGTTGCGGATTTCGCGGACGCAATCAGAGCTGATCGGAACCCGCGTTGTAACGGCGCGCAAGCGCGGCACGCGTTAGAGGTGTGTGAACGCATCATCGAATCCTCGGACGCCGGTAGACCTGTCGATGTCGTGAGCCGTTTCCCTGCACCACTGCCTGTTGGTGATGTAGCACCGTGGGAAGACGCGTAGAGGCGAGGTCACCTCGCCCTACTTCCCAAGCGTTAGCATGTTGATGAAAAGGCGATACGCCCCCGCCACACCCGCTGGGAGTTGCCTATAAAAGGCGTAAGCGGCATAAGTGTAAGTCCCTTGTCCGTATTTTGCTGTGAGGAACCCGCCGTGTTGCGGCTCCTGTTCGCGGTCGTTGCATGTGAGGAGTGCCTGATAGTTCGCGTCCCATTCGGTGAGGAATTTAGAACCGCGCTCCTCGACCCATCCATCGAAATCAGCCGCTGTAATTGGATTGGGATGCTGGAAGATCGGATGGTCGGACATTAAAATGGTTACCTGTGCGTCCTCCTCAGAGACCTCCTCCGGTCGTCTGCCCATCGTATAAGGATACGGACCAAAAGGCGCGGCATCAAATTCTGGGGTCTGATATTGAACGATGAGGTTGCCTCCTTTATGCACGTAATCGAGGAGTCTGCTGTTATAGGCAATTAGATCCTGCCGAACGGCATACGCCCGGATACCAATCAAAATGGTATCAAACCGATCCAAATCGCCAGTGCGGAGTTCCTCTCTGTCCAGCATCTCCACGTCGATACCGATCTGTTGTAGTGCTTCGGGCACCCTGTCGCCGACACCCATGATATACCCGACACTCACATGCGCTGGGACTTTGAGTGGGATGCTGCGAAGCGTCATGACGGCAGGATGATACAGGTGTCGCGGTTCAAGGTCGGGATGGTCAATCGCCTGATAGCCGGCGGTATACGTTTCGCCATTATAGGTCGCGATTGCTTGGATGGTATATTCCTGATCAACTCCAACATCGCTGGCAGATACCTGAAAAGCAAACGTTTTGCTTGCCCCTTCGTGTGTGAAAGCGAAAGGCGCGTTCTCGGGGGATGACCGCCACCCGTCTGGCAATTTGAGCGACAGTGTCCCCTCTGCCTCACCCTTCACGTTATTCAGCATTTCTACTGTTGTCGTAAATGTTGCTTCCCCATCTGCTATAGCAGATTCAGAGATCGGAATCACACCGATACGCGGTGAAACAGATACACTGATAGCCGGGGCGACCGTTAGCAACCGGCGTCTTTCGCCCCACGGTCTGTTAATTGAAACCGTTTGTGCGGGCTGCGTCAGCGTAAAGTCGACTCCATCCACACGATAGGTTACAACACCATTGACCTCAGGCGATGCGAAAGGGAGGAAACGAAATTCTGGACGCTTCAGTGTATAGACAGCATCCTGGTACTCAGACGCCCGAGTCCAATACGGCTGCGTGTAATCTGCATCCTGTGCGACCTCCACCTCAAACAGGGTAGAAATGGGGTCGTTCGTCTGAATAGGGACGATCCCTTCCCGATCCGAGTCTTTTTGAATACGGTGCACACGCCAGCCTTCGGGGGTGTGGAGGGAGGCATTGACGAGTTCGGCGGCAACTGGCGCCGGATTCACCATCCGCATCCCAATTGAAAACTTTTGCCCGGGAATTGCGACAGCAAAGGTTTCAGATGAACGCGCCGCTGTGGATTGAACCAGCACCTCTAAAGACAAACCAAGGGCAGCGTTCGCCGCAGTCATCAATTCCTGCTCTTTATTCCGAAGCAGGAACAGAAGGTGCGATCGGGTACCGTCATCAAGGTCTACACGCTGGATGTTTTCGATTAAGCCGCGTGTCGTTTTTAACCCGTTTGCGAGATGCGGCACGACTTTCCATGGGTGGCGGGCATCATACGCACGGACGGCGGCATCGACGCTTTCCTGAAGTTGTGCGAATTCCGCGTCCAATGCGGATATGTTTGCAATTCTCGCCATGCCCATAAGGGTCGCGTCAATCCCGTCAAAGAGACTCTCTTCGGGGTTTTGTTGTTCGGGAAGGGTCGTATCTACCAACCGCAACTCTGTAACGGCGGACCCTTTGGAGGCGCGGGTCTGCCCGACACCTTGGGAACGTTGGAAACTCAGCCCGTGGCGTGCGATTTGGGCATAAGAGAGTCCCAACAGCGCGTTGTATTCGCCGGTATCAATTTTCAGTACAGGTGCGTCGCTGGTCTCGGTGTTACTGCGCCGCCATCTCGAACGCGTGATGTAGAGTTTCTTCGGTTGCCACGGCTGGAGTCCTTCGGAGAGGTGCTCTGGGAATCGATTCACATCGCCTGCCGCACGGAATGCCTCTAATGTCACAACCCCGGATACCTGATGATGTCCGTGTCCATCTTGACGATTGCCCTGAAACCGGGAAATAACGACATCAGGACGATAGAGACGGATCAGACGGACCATATCCTCTAACAGCATCTGATAGTCCCATTTTTCCAAGGTTTCATCGAGTCGTTTGGAATAACCGAAATCGACGGCACTGCTGAAAAAGAGGTCGATACCGTAGTAGCGAACAGCGGCGAGATGCTCCTCGGTCCGGACGATACCCAGCGCGTCAAACAATTCAGGTCCGATGAGATTTGCGCCGCCCTCACCCCGCGTCGTGGAGTATAATCCCGTCCTGACACCGCGCGCCCGGCTAAGCCACGTTAGCAACGCGCCATTTTCGTCGTCAGGATGGGCGACGGTGTGTAGAACGGTGGCGGTTGTCTGTAGGCGTTGCAAGGCGCGCCAAGTCTCCGAAGCGTTCGTTGCCCCCGCCATTTCTCCTGTGTCTGCCATTGTCATATTCCCTCCTACTATTCCGAGCAACGCGAAAACCAGAATTGATGTTACGATTTTTTTCCACATAAGACAATTCTCCAAGAAAAAATGTGCCTAAATTGTCTGAATCAGGATTCTCAGGATTAAAGGATGACCAAGATCATAGAGCACTTCGAAGCATTTCCACGCTCTGCGGAACGCCGACATGTGCATCGGCTTTCCCCTCGAATTCAATGGATACATATCCCTGAAATCCGGCATCCTTTAGAATGTTGCCTATTTTAGCATAATCTAAATCCAATGTATACCATTCACCACCCCCGTAATAGGTTTTGGCATGGACGAGCACCGCCTCATCTGCAATCTGTTCCAGTTTTTGGTATGGATCTGAAAGAAAGTTCCCACAATCCATTGTAACTTTCAACCAGTCTGAGTCGATAGCGGAAACAATACGATTGACGCCTTCAGGGGTGCAGGTGAGTCCCCAATGGTTTTCAAGTCCAAGGACAACCCCGTACTTCTCAGCGTCCGGGAGACAGTTTTCAATAGCTTCGATGACCCACGCAAACGCCTCGTCTTCTGTGTGTCCGGGGAGTGTCGGTTCTTGCCCTTCGGTTTTCATTAATTCATCGAAAGAGGGAACGGTGCCCCAGCGTCCTGAGTTGAGGCGAATTGCGGGGATACCGAGTTCGTGTGCCAATCGGATACAGTGGACGGTATGATTGATATTTTTTTGTCGTGTCGCCTCGTCTGCGGAAACGAAGCCTTGATGGATAGAGAGTGCGTAGAGATCGAGTCCATGTATGAAAGCGAGTCTTTTCAGTTTTTGGAGATACGGATTGGCTTCCGATGCCATCTGTTGATGTAAGATTTCAACGCCGTCGAGTCCGAGACGTGCGGCTTCTTCAATGACGTGCTCAATTGGTACCCGTTCAGGTTTGAAATGCCAATAGGAATAAGTGGATACACCGAGTTTCATTTATCACCTCAATCAGAGTTTTTGTGCTCTTTATGATAGCATAACTCAGCATGCAATATCCACTTTTTTGATGGGTTATCAGCTGTCAGTTGCCAGAAGGCGAGGTTTCCTAACCTCGCCTTTTCGGTAGAACACGGCTACTGGTTCCTGGATTCCCCCGCCACTGCTCCTGCCACGAGTTGTTCTAAATCTGCCTCCCTGCCTCTGCGGGAGATCAATTTGTGGTTGGCTTCATAGGCGATCAACTTACCCTCCCTATCAATAAGCCACCGTGTCGGAATAGAGCGAACGTTATACTGTTGCGCGAGCGGACTCTGTCGTTCCAGACCGCTGTAAATTTGCCGCCAAGAGATGTCATTCTCCCTAAGGTAATTTCGCAGTTTCGTTTCATCGGTGTCAAGGCTGACCCCGATGATGTCAAATCCTTTGTCTTTATAGGTATCGTAAATCTTCTTCACCCTCAGCATTTCCCCGACGCAGAAACCGTTCCAGACTGCCCAGAAATCGAGTAAGACGACTTTTCCGCGGTATTGCTGGAGCGAAATCGGATTGCCATCATGATCTGTTGTAGAAAAATCAGATGCCGGTTTTCCAAACTCGTCATAGGCCTCGGCGAGCCTACGGGATAGACCGTGCTTTCCAAGTTGCCTCGGCTTTTGTGCCGCAACTTTCATACCCATAGATGACGTTAGCAATTCTAAATACCGAGGTATCCGCTCACTGCGAGGTAACCGATAATCCGGATGAAACAAATTCTTGCTGGGCAGATGTTCAATCACTTCCAATTCAGGGGTTAGTGTTAGGATGTCCACAGAATCGGAGTAATGCTGTCGGAGTTTTGTTGCCAAGTCACCCGCTGCTGCGCCTTTGGCACCCGTCTGCAACTCGGGCAACTCCCTGTGTAGAACCCAGACGTTCACAAAATGCGTGTTGAGCGATTCAATAATTTTCGGTGAGGAGAGCGGACCCGCTCTCAAAATTTTGCCCGTCCCTCAGCAAGACTCATCGTCGAGGACCCCGAATAGGAGGACCGCATGGATCGGACGATTCGATGCTTTCGCGAGTTGGACCGCATCTTCAATAGGAGTCCACGCAATTCCAGCGAACTTGTAAAGCGCGTTCTGAAACTTTCTATCGGCTTCTTCCTCCGTGATAGCGGTTCCCCAATCAATCGACTCCGGTTGCGTCTCCGATAAACTGTGGAGTTCCATACGCGGAACCAACCCTATATCGTGGGTTCCAAAAGCACCCATATCTACATTACTGTTGCGACTGGGAAGCGATAGCGTCCACTGACAAATCGTTCCACTGTTGCGATTGATGCGCAAATGTCCAGCAAATTGTGCAGGCCTCAAGTAGGCACCGATGGAGGCGTTCAGTATGAAGCGCGCATGGATTCGGAAGACAATATCAGCATATTCAGGTGATAGTGCCCGTAAGCAGGCTTTCGCGCCGTTCCCACCATATCCGACATCCATTGTTGCGTTGGGGTGAAACTGGCGCAGAAACGGGAGAATCCGATCCGGATCCAGGTCCCAGACATCCCCTACGTTGACCGTTGACGGTGGAAGAAAAACTTGGAAATCCGATGTATTATAGTCCTTCAACGGCTGCGCAGGTCCGGGCTTGAATAACTCCAACCACTCTTCCCACGTCATGTCCACCGGTTCTTGCCACTGTGACTTAGTTCGATTAAACTTTTCTTCTGTTGCCCAATGCAAGTTATTCGATGTATTTTCGATCGGATCCCAATGCGCCTGCACTGGGATATTCGCTGAAGTTCTTAGCACGTTACGAAGGTCTATCACTATCTTTACTCCTATTGTTAGAACGATTTATGGTAGATTTTAGAATTTGTGGGCAGGCACGAGACCTGCCCCTACAATGTGATTGGTGTATTTGTGGGCAGGCACAAGACCTGCCCCTACAAGATATAGACCTATTTCCATAATTCGCCATAGTAAAGGTCCTATTGATTCTCGGGTCTGTTTTTGAGGGCTTCCACGACGAGATGTTCTAAATCTTCGCCCCTTGCTTTATGCGAAATTAATGTGCCATCCCTGTCAATAAGCCACGGTGCCGGAATACCACGGATATCGTATTGTCGGGTAAGGGAATCTTCACCCCTTGCGTTATCGAAAATTTGTCGCCATTGGATGTCATTCTCTTTAATATAGTCCCGCAGTTTCGGTTCCTCATTATCAAGACTGACCCCGATGACGTCAAATCCCTGATCCTTATAGGTGTCGTAGACTCTTTTGAGATTTGGCATTTCCGCGATGCACGGACCACACCACACCGCCCAAAAATCGAGTAAGACAACCTTTCCACGATAGTCTTGAAGCGAAATTGGATTCCCATCAAGGTCTGTCGCAGAAAAATCAGGCACCAATTTTCCCCACAATTCATATTTAGGATCAGCCTTGCGTTCATAAACTTCGGCGAGTTCAATATTGCCTAATTTCTCATAAATATAGGCAAGCCTCGCATGGATAGGTTGTGCATCCGGAAGCTGCTGCTCAGCCGCCTTAAAAATCTCAAGCATATCATCATATAATTCCGCTTCCGCAAGTACCTCAAATACTGTGCGATACCCATCAATGTTTAGGATCATGCCTGACTTGAGACGCTCAATCAGAGCATCGGCGGCTTGTTCATCCCCGACTCGGTGGATGTAGAGTCCAAGAAGTTCTGCGTAGAGCTCGAAGAAACGCCGATCGTCCGGGTATCGCGCAAGTGTGTCTTCAAAAGCAGTAATCGCGGCTTCGGGGCTACCGTATATCTCTTCGGGTGTGTACACACCGGAGGACCAAAATATTTTGAAAGCGAAACTCAAGTTCAGACACTCAAACGCTTGATTCCTATGATGCCGACAACGGACAAGGGGTATAACATCCCCATACACGAAACGTTCCTCACTTTTCATTGCTCGATACCGCGGATGAAATTGGTAGCCGTAACTTACGGGCATCTTTGGATCTGCATTGCTGGAAAAGATTGGCTTGCCACCCAACTCATCTGCTGGACACAGCAAAAGGTTTGCATCGGGCAAATATTTCGGATGAAGTTCTGAGAGCCATTCCGGGAAATCGCCGTGTTCTTTTTTATAGGCTTGAATCGCCTCGCCAATCGCAACCAAATTTTGCGTGCAGATTTCAATGTTTTTCTCATGCCGTTCCATAATTAGATCCTCGCTGGGCTTTTCTGTAGGTGTGTCTGCGTTTGCAGAAGTGATTAGTAAACCTATCACCATTGCCACAGTCAAGATTGCTTTCATTTCAATATTCTCCTTTTCAGATTTCTCACTGAATTGCCAGATTGGCTATTGATTCTCGGTTTTGTCCTTGAGGGCTTCCACCACGAGTTGTTCTAACTTCACCCCTCTGGCTTTACGTGAGATTAATGTGCCGTCCCTGGCAATGAGCCACGGTGCTGGGATGGAACGAATATGATGCCGTTGCGCAAGTGGACTTCTCCATTTTTGTCCGCTGAAGATTTGCCGCCACCGGATGTTATTCTTTTTTAGGTAGTTGCGCAGCCTCACCTCATCAGTGTCAAGACTGACACCGATGATATCGAAACCCTGATCCTTATAGGTATTGTAAACCCTTTTCACATTCGGCATTTCGGTTATACAGGGACCACACCAGACTGCCCAGAAATCGAGTAGCACCACTTTTCCGCGATATTGTTGAAGCGAGATCGGTCTGCCATCAAGGTCAGTTTCTGAAAAATCAGGCACAATTTTTCCGACAAGTTCCGACATCGGATCCGCCTTTTTCCGATATTTCGCGGCGAGCTCGGAATTACCGAGCACTTCATGAATTCGCGCAAGTTCTTCCAGAACGCGGGAGTCTTTCGGATACCGTTTCTCAAGATTCTCAAAGACTTTAAGCGCTTCTTCATATTGATTCGCCATTTCAAGCATCCTGCTGAGCATAAAATGTGCCTGAAGGTCGTCAGGTTTTATAACCGATCTGAAACGGTTAATAAGGTGCTCGGCAGCTTTTTCGCGTCCGACTTCAATGTAGAGACGGGCAAGTGTCATATAGAAATGAAAGAACTGTTCATTATCGGCTTGTCGCTGCAGTCCTTTTTCCAACGCTGCAATGGTTTCCTCAACGGTTTCATACATCTCTTCTGGTCTATATACACCGGATGACCAATATATCTTAAAAGCGAAACTCAAGTTTAGACACTCAAACGCTTGATTCTTATGATGCCGGCAACGGACAAGCGGTAAAACGTCCCCATACATAAGGCGTTCCTCAGTTTTTGCTACTCGATACGCAGGGTGAAATTGGTAGCCGTAACTCACAGGCATCTTCGGGTCTCTATTAGAAGCAAAAACTGTCCTGCCGTTCAGTCCATCTGCAGGACAAAGCAAGAGATTCGCATTTGGTAAGTAGTGGGGATAAAGGTCTGAGAGCCATTGCGGAAAATCACCGTGTTCCTTCCGGTAGGCTTGGAGTGCCTTGCCAATGTCGCGCAGATGCTGTTTGCAGATTTCAACGTTCTCGTCCATCTGTTCCGCCTTCGTCGTTCGGTCAGAAGGCTCCTCGCTTGATGTTGATTGGGATTTGGAGGCTGCCTGAATTTGTTGGGACAGTGCGTCCTTTGGATCAACCGCCTGTGCCAAACGCATCGCGCCCATCGGAACAGCAAAGCAGATGAGGACGAGCAGTCCTATTCCCATGGCAACTTTTGTCACCGGACGCCGATTCAGATTTTCGGCGAGAACGGTTCGGAGTCGTCTTTCAATCCTTGAGGAACGCGCGATTGCCACAGCCGCAAGCGAAGTTGCCTTGGTAATTTTCACATTGCGTGTAATATCAAGCAGATGTTGCGCGTAGTCGGTGGATCGACACCCAGCATTTAGGACATGGTCATCGCAGGCTTGCTCTGCTTCTATGCGCATCCAACGCGCCAGCAACCATACAAGTGGATTGAACCAATAGATCGCACACGTTACCTGTGCAACCATCTGCATCGTCCAATCCCACCGTTTGATATGTGCCAATTCGTGTAGGAGCACAGTACGGAGCCGCTCGGTTTGCCAATGATTTGCATCAACTGGTAGCAAAATCACAGGACGTAAGAAACCCCACACCATCGGGACTGTAATCCTATCGCTGAGCCGGATATTGACGCGTCGATTTGAATTGGATTGTAACTGTTCGACAGCACGGCTAAAATTGCGACTCCGAGCAGAGATATGCCAAATGGCACCGATGCCGACAATCAAACGGATAAACAGAAACAGTCCAGCACCTGTCCAGACGATTGCTATCCAGTCTGTCCAATGTCGTGTCGTAAAGGGGGCACTCTGATCGGGCACAAGGTCGGGTTGCGGCGGTGTCGATGCGATTGGTATGGACGACACCGACTTTGTTGACAATTGGATCGGTGCACTTGAAACGGGTACTTCAGGTAGGATACCGAGTTCCCACTTCGGAAGCACAAGAGAAAGCAGCGGGATAGTGAGGCATCCGACGATTGCCATACTCCAGGCGAAACCGCGCACCGCCGCCGACTTGCGACGGAGGCAGAACGCGAATACACCCGCAACGGCGAAAATCACGAAACTTTTCATCGTGGTGTCAACGAGAAATTTCAGCAATGGGTCTGCGTAGAGCGTCTCAATAAATCGCATCATGATGAAGTGTCTCCCTTTTTCGCTTGCTCAATGAGTTGGCTTAAACGGTCAAGTTCCTCATCCGAGAGATCCACCTCGGAGACCAGTGCAATGACCGTTTTCTCAATAGACTTATCAAAAAACGTCTGAAAAATCTGTTTGAGTGCGGAACGTCCCGCCAGATGCCGTGGTTGCGTCGGGCGGTAGATGTAGCGTCTGCCATCTTTTTCATGGGTGAGATACCCCTTCTCCTCCAAGATTCCCAACAGTGCCCGAACTGTAGAGTAAGTTGGCGGATCCGGGAGGTCCTCAAGGACATCGACAACAGAAGCGCAACCGCGCTGATAGACGATATCCATGATTTGTCGTTCCCTCCGACTCAGTTTGAGGGTACCGTAGTCTTCCACTTTTTCACCTCTTTTGGTAATATGAATTCATCAGATTTCAATACGCACAAACGCGAGATACGCACCCGCCAACACAACGACAACAAACAATGTTAACAGCAGTAACTCTGTTGTAACGGTATTGAAATCCTTACCGATGTTGAGTGTGTCTTCAAATTTGGGAACCGCTTCTGGGCTGACAGGCTTTTTGGACATCCCCTCGCGAACGCCCATGATATGGGGGCTCTCCGGATCGCCTCTCTCCATATCAACGACGAATTCTCGGTATTCACGGGCGTAACGCTGAACATTCTCAGTAAATTGCTGGTGCCGATCCAGACCTGTTCCAGCGAACGCCTCAAGCAGATGCTGGAGGAGTGCCGCGGGTGAGACGCTGGTTATGGCACGCGCACGTTGAACTTGGGTAATCTTAAAGGTTAAGTACTCCCCAGCCAAGCGTTCGCCGCTTACTGCTATTTTGGTGTGCCACTCACCTCTTATCCTTAGCATTTTTTCGTCATCTGACTGATACCAAGCGTGTCGCCAAGTTTTCTTAAGTCTCCTGTAACTTTGGCCGTATCGGTCTGTATATTCATGAGATGCCATAGATGATGAAAAGCCGCTCGCAAGTGCGGCGAGTGTGCTCGGCATAAAAGCGACAAAAGTGACCCACGTCAACAGAAGTATCACAAGACTCACGGCACTCCGTTGCACACGCGCTGAGACTAACAGCCCTAACGCCAGAAACAGACACGTGTACAAAAGTGCGATAAAGAGAATGATGCCTAAGCGTCCCCACGCTTCAGTATTCAGGTGAACCTCACTTGCGGAGGAAATCATTAGGAGGTTCACTAACATAGCCAGCAGAAAAGGAATAGTCGTACTGATCAACGCCCCCAGAAACTTACCGATCAGCACAGTATGTCGTGGGATAGCATTTGCCAACATCAATCGGAGCGTGCCGTGCTCGCGTTCGCTGGAGATAGCATCAAACGTAAATAAGAGCGCAATGAGACTCAAGATATAACCGATGATAAAGGTCCAATCGATTTGGGAAACGTCGGGTCCAACATTTTTCATATTTATGTTGGCATCTGGATAGCTCAGTTTCCAGAAAATGTCGCTACCATAAGGGGTGTCAACCCTATCGGGTAAAAGGGTCTCTCCACCCGCTGCGCAGAAATGGAGCGGCGACGGTTTTTTGTAAAGCACTCCGGGTCCCTCGTGTGCCAATGTATAGAGACTGTCGTCGGCGCGAGACGTTAATTGGTTCATGGATTCAGTGACAGCGTCGTGATACTTCTGGACCCGTTTCGGATGCTCTCGGATATGTCTAACGGCGTTGGTTACCATCAGTGCCAGCAGCAACACGGTCGTCAACGCAAATCGGAGGCTATTCAAATTATTATAGAGTTCACGTTTCGTAATATGCCACATCATATCTACACTTCACTTTTGATAAAAACCAGAAAGATCACTATAAAGAGAAGGACATTCATCATAAGCAGCAGGAACAAGTCTGGCACTGTTCGTTTTGCATTGATGCTGATATCGCTTCTCTGAAATGAGAACTGCGGGAGCGTGTCCCAATCGACGGCACCTTGATCGGAAGAAAACCACTGTCGGGACGCAAATATCTTTTCATCATAAAAGTAATTGACGATCGCTTGTCGGTAGCGTTGCGCCGCTGTGAAAAAATCCTGGGTGCCATTGAGGTCGGTGCCTGCCCACGCTTCGGTTGCGGCATCATACAAACCCGCCGGTGAGAACTTCAACAACATTCGTCCTCTGTTTGCCGGTTGGACGTAGATCTTCTCGAATGCTGGCTTTCGGATAAACGATGTTCGCTCTGCGGTGTTGACAGTCAACATTCCGAGGTAGTGGTGATAATTCTGGGCGTGTGGCACGTAAGGTTCCGATTTCTCGTCAATCGTTTCAAGGTCGCCCGCAGCATGGTGGATGTAGTAATATAATAATCTTGATGGCTGGTCTCTTATTATCCCATAAAAATCAAATCCCAAATCTTCTCCTGGGAGAGCATCGTTGAGGAGAAACTGCTTCCGCTTTCTCTCAAGTTCCTCCCACATCTGTTTAACCTGATGGTAAGCGGCGGCTTCCGTATCCGTTTGTGGGGCAGTATCAACTGCAGTGAGAATCATATTCGGGTAGACGAGTACTAAGAACCCCCAAACGAACATCGAGAGGATAAGCGCAGTACTGGTTCGGCGTGTGATTGCAGAAATGAGCATGCCAGTGAGGTAGAACAGCGATAGATAGACGACGGACGTAAGAACAATCCCACCGATACGCAGAAAATCATCGGTATTCAGGGAGATCATAGCGGATGTCGTCAGCAAAATGAGCATCAGGAGCAGACTTATCAACAACGGCACGAGCAAACAGACCATCGCACCGATATATTTGGCGAACAGGATGGACCCACGTCCCACGGGATGGGATAGCACTAAGCGGAGGGTGCCGTGTTCGTATTCTCCAGCGATAGCATCGTAGGCGAAAATAAGTGCCAGTAGGCTAAGAACCCCTTGAAAAATAAGGACAATATCAATTGAAGTGAGGATGTTGAAAAATGGATTGTTCGCCTCGTACTTGTCGGCATCCCAAATTGTCGGCGTAAAAGTATGGGAAATCGCAATTTTGTTCCCCAGTCGCTTATCTAAACCTGTGTTGAAAATGCTCAACGGGTTCGGCGGACGGTCAACGATCATCTTTCCCCACACGCCTAACATTCCATCTGAATAGGTTTTGTTGATCTCTCGAAGTTCCTGCCGGTGGGTTTTGACGGCGGTATTATAATCCGCCAACCGCAGTTCATAGTCTTTGATGAGCACAACGGTATTCGCGACCACGAGCAGCAGCATAATCGCAACAGCTGCCGCAAATCGGAACGTCATGAGATTGTCGAGGAGTTCCCGCCGAATGAGTGTTAGAAACATCGCAGTATCACCAAATCCCGTTGTTTATCGTCTGATATGTGTCTGTCTCCCTTTAAGTGTTCACAGGAAACGTGTTGAACGGGCGTTAAATATAGATAATATGCTAATATTTTAGCATTTAGAAAAAATGATGTCAAGAAAAAATGCTAAAAATTTAGCATAAATTGATGAAGCACACGATTGACCCATCTATAAGTGCCACGGTGAAACTTTCTGCTGATGCATAGGGACCAATACATTCTCTGTCCGTCTCTTGAATTCTCACCTATTGAAACGGCAAAAAGACTGTCTAAACATCAACACGAAGGAACGAAAGAAACGCACTTGCGAACAATACTGCAAAAAATAGGAGTAATAACAGGATGTCTGTAGTTGCGGCGTTATAGGCACCGCTGAAACTGATATGATCTTCAAATTTCGGGATTGATTCAAAGCGCACGGGCTTTTGTGAGGTACCCTCTTCGGGACCGATCGCGTGGGGACTCTCTGGATCCGCACGATCGGTTTCAACGAGAAACGACATGAATGCATCGGCGTATCGGCGCACTTGCTTCAAGAATTGAACGTGCCGTGTGAAACCGGTCCCGGCAACGGATTCTATCGCATACTGTACACTTGATGCTGGAGATATACGGGTGATGGATCTCGCGAGTCGAATCTGAGCAATTTGAGCGTCTAAGTGCTCCTCGTTCAATCTCCCGTTGTCTCTTGCATCCTCGGTGAGGTATTTCGACCACAACAGTGTTTCCTCCGTTGCTGGAATCTCTCGCGAGGGTACTTTGCTCCCAAGTTCGTCGTACTCCTGATAAAAATTATTGGCAAACTGTTGCCGACGGGCGGCGAGTTCGTTACGGGTCATTGTCGGCTGTAAGCCGCTGGTAAGCGCACCGGTTGTAGAGGGCAGCAGGACGACCCAAACAACCCAAATTAGTAAGAGAATCATGAGACTCGATGACGAATTACTTACGCGAGAGGATATGAGCAGCCCCAGTCCAAGGAAGATTGACACGTAAACAAAAGCGATGAAGACAATGACGCCCAATCGTCCGCACTCGCTTGGTCCGAGTGGAATACTTCCCGACGTGTAAAGTAGAAAAAGGTTAATGAATGCGGCAATTAAAAAAGGGATACTGATAGTTATCAATGCTGCAAGAAACTTGCTTACCAATACAGTGCCGCGTGAAACGCTATTGGAGAGGGTCAAACGCAGGGTACCTCGTTCGCGGTCCGAAGATATCGCGTCGAAAGTGAATAGGATAGCAATCAAACTCAGCACGATAGAGACGATAGCATTCCAATCAACATTTGTATAATCGGGCATAATATTCCATAGGTTTGGATTGGATTGCGGGTATTCCATTCGCCATATCGCACTGATTGAAAAACGGCTTGAGCTCATGAGCAGACCTCTGCCAACGCCATCAGCGGATTCGGGTATAAATGTTTCACCACCGTTCGCACAAAAGGAGAGTGGAGACGGTTTTTTGTAGAGAGTACCGGGTCCTCCCATGAGCAGATAATACAGACTGTCTGCAGTGGATCTCATCTTATCTAAAGACGCTGAGACCTTTTTTTGATATTCTGTCGATTGCGCCGTGTATTCGCCAAGATACCCGATTGCATTGACGAGCATCAGAGCAATAAGCAATACCGTTGTAAAGGCAAATCGTAGGCTATTCAGATGGTCATAAAGTTCACGTTTTACAAGGTGCCAAATCATTTTATTAGTTGTCGGTCGTCGACTATCGGTTGTCAGCAAGAATGGCTGTCGGTTTCTTTGCCGACTGCTGATTGCTGACTGCTAATTTACACTTCCTGCCGCACGAATATTAAAAATGCCATCATAAACAGTACAACGTTGATGAGCAGTAAGCAGGCAATATCGCCGCTGGCGTGCTGCATACCATTCCATATATCGCTCCGACGATAAGAAAACCGTGGTAAATCGCTCCAATCGACTTCTCCTTGATCAGCGGCAAACCATTTCCGAGAAGAAAAAGCCTTCTTATCATAGAAATAATCAATAATCGTTTGCCGATACCGCTGGACTGTCGTGATAAAATCCTCAATACCGTGGAAATCCGTTCCTGCCCACGCCTCGGTTGCGAAATCATACATCGCCGCCGGTGAGAAACGCATCAGGTTTTTTGCCACATTTGCTTTGCGAACGTAGATCTGATTTAAAGCTGCCTGTCGAACCTGCCATGTCCTTTCTGCTGCGCGAATGCGTCGCGGCTCTGCGAATTGAAAGTAAGCTTTGACATGAGGCATCAGGGGTTCTGCCTCTGGCTTGATACGAATACTGCGAATTTCTGCCTTAGAATACCTGAGCGTCATCGGATCTGAAATATGAGGCGCCCCCCAACTTCCTGAATAAAGTATATTGGTGTTCAAGTCTTCCCCTTCAATTTCATCGTTCCTTAAGAAATCCATCCGTTCTCTTTCAAAACTTTCCCAGATCTGCTCAATTTCACCATAAGAGGACTCCAATTGAGAAGGGGTCTGCCAAAACCGATTGACTGTAAATACGGTGAGGCTTGGATAGATGAGGACCAGGGTGCTCCATATCACCATTGACACCATCAGGGCAGTCGCGGTTCGGCGTGTGATTGCCGAGATTAACAATCCTATGAGATAAAAAGCGGAGAGATAGATGATTGAGGTAAGTAAAATACCGCCAATCCGAAGCCAATCATCTCCCGTCAGCAAAATCGACCCAGATACAGAAAATAAGATGAGTGCGAGTAGCAAACTCATGACGACAGGAAGCGTCAGACACGCCAGCGCACTGATGTACTTTGCCAGGAGAACAACGGAGTGACTGACAGAGTTTGTCAGCGTTAAGCGGAGCGTGCCTGCTTCCCGTTCCCCAGCGATCGCATCGTGGGCGAAAAGCAGTGCCAGTAGACTGAGAATTACCTGAAAAACCAAAACCAAATCGACGCTCGAAAACAGGTTGAGGAAAGGATTATCCGCACTGTGTGATCGGGTATCCCACAGGGTTGGGACAAAGGTATGCCCGATAGTGATAGAGTTGCCGAGCCGTCGATCTAAACCCGCATTGAAAATGCTCAGCGGGTTAGGGGGTCGGTCTACGCGGATTGCGCCTTCCACCTCCGAATAGGTACTTGTTCTTCTTAAAAACCTCTGATGGTGTTCCTTCACCGCGGTATCATAACTCGTCAGACGGCGTTCGTAATCGGCAATCAGGACAACGGTATTCGCAACAACCAACGACAGTGTGACGATCATCGCAACGAGGAACCGAAAGGTCATAAGGTTGGCGAGCAATTCTCGCCGAACGAGAATCAGAAACATGGTATCATCACCGAATCCGACAAGAGTGCTTCAATCATCCAAATTAAGGGTTGACCGCCTATGATATCCAAACCTATAAAACTGTATTGCCAATTCCCTGCTTTATCAATCAAGATAAAAGCGGGGATTCTTTTAATCTGATACGCCTTCTTTACTTGCCGATGCGGGTCAAGTAGAACGGGCCAGGGGGGTTGATACTGTTCTAAAAACTCCCGAACTTTTTGAGGGGCTTCACCGTCACTGATACCCCAGATAACGACATCATCAACGTTGCGGAATCGCTCATAGACGAATTCAACTTCCGGAATCACCATGTTGCCCCCATACAACGAAACCCCAACATCAAGCAACACAATCTTACCAGACATCGCCGAGAGTGTGTAGGTCTCGCCTTCCAACGTTTCCAAACGAAAATCCGTCGCTTTTTTCTTCAGTCTGTTGGTGATAAGTTTCTCGCGGATTTTTTCGAGATCCGTCCCTTCTCGAATCCGGTATTCTGCTTCGGTGTCTTTAAGGAATGCCTCAAGCGTATCGGTAGGTTCCCGGCGTTTTATTTCATGATAGAGGCGTTCCAGGCCCCTCCGACTTTCCGCCCGAGGCATAGGCACAAAGTGTGGGTCGGCGAAGTCATAGTAATGTCTTACCTTCTCAACGCGAGGCATAGGCGCAAAATATGCATCGGCGTAGTAACGCCTCGCTTCCTCAGAGTCTCCCACTCCTTCCGCTGACCGGCCCAACATATAGAAGTAATTCATGGTATCCTCATTAAACCTTGCCCAGAGGGACTCCAAATAATCCGGTGCGTTCGCGACAAGTCCATCATGCGCTTCTCTCCATCGTTCCTGCCGGATATAGATTTCACAGCGTAAACGCGAGATGTTCTTGCGCTCTTCTTCTACAGACCCTTTGTTGTTTTCGACGAGCCATTTCTGTTCCTCTATCTCCCCTAACCTGATGTCAGCACGCGCTAAAACTTCCCACGCTTTGTCCAATCGGTTGTTAAACTTCAGCCGATATTTAACCGATTCGGTATAAGCCCAACCGAACCACTGCTGTGTCTCCCGGCAACAAGAGAGATGTGCCTCCAAGCAGCCGTCAATCAGTTCATCAAGGTCGTCATCATTCGCCAGAGAGCGATCCGCTTCTGCTAATCGTAGTAGTTGTTGATACGCTGACCAATGCCAGGACAATATGGGGGTATCTGAGACAGTAAACGCATTAATGACACGTTGGTAATAGTACCACTGTTGAGATGCGTCTTCGCTCCGTTCAGCTAATCCTAACAATGCTGTCAAATAATTTTCAGTTTTGGGGTATTGCAACATCTTGTCAAACAGACTGTTTGGAACATTCTTTGAGCGACCCGGAAGCTCCATATATCCCCAATAGACAGTGTTTAATAATTCCGGAGTTTCTGGATGTTCCCTCAGCAGCATTTCGATTTCAGGGAGAATTTTCTTCTTTGCGTCCTCCGCTGAAAAGGTTTCGACGATTCGTCTCCATTGAGAATGATACGTTTCCAAATCCACAATCAATGCCTCCTGATCCGCCTGTAACCGCTTTCGCGCCCGATGGAGGCGACTCACGATCGTGTTCACCGGTATATCTAAGAATTCGCCCATCTCCATTGTTGTCATTTCACCGAGATAGTAGAGCCGCATCACCTCGCGTTCACCTTTCGGCAGTTTTGCCAGAAGATTTTCGACGATTTCATAACGACGCTCCCTCGCTTCTGATTCTTGCTGGTCGGATACATAACGCTCATACGTTAAGTTATCTATCTCTTTCACAGACGCGTCACTCAGCGATTGCATCGTAGATTTTTGCTTTCGTATCCAAGAAATGCAAAGCCGATTTGCAATGACATAGACCCACCCAGCAAATTGACTGGGGTCCTTAAGCGTTGAGAGTTTGTTGTATGCTTGGAGAAAAGTGTCTTGTGTAATCTCTTCAGCATAGTGAAAATCTCCGATCTTTCGCCACACAAGGGCATGAACGCTGCTTTGATACTTCTGAACCAAAGTGTTGAATGCCTCGTCGTCGCCCGACAAAACTTTGCGAATCAACTGAACATCGTCTTCTCTTTCCACGCGGCTTTCTCCTAATAAACAGATTGGGGTGTGTTGACATTCGCCAAAAAGTATACGCAAATGCTAAACTTTGTGAAATTATAGTAGGGGTAGGTCTTGTGCCTACCCACACATTACCGAAACCGTCAATACGTTTTCGGGCTTTACTCTAAGCAATGCGACACGGTTCATATCATCTTCATAAGGTTAGTTGTTAAAGACGCGATTTTGGGCAGGAAACATTGCATAATTTAAAAAAAGTCTGGATTTTTTAGGAATTGTGGGAAGATGAGGGGTTGTGATCAGATCGTTGGAAAGAGAGTTTGGTTGCAATATGTAAGGGCTGTTCAGTTACCCTTGGCGGATAACTCAACAGCCCAAACAAAGTGCGGGGTTAAAAACCACGCTCAGATATAAAATCTCTACTCGAAACCGCTGACTTTCGCAGCTTCAGGTGCGCTCGTCGGGAGTTCCTGCTTGGCTAACGTATCTTCAGGCACATAACCGGAGTAGTCAGAAATCTGACCGTGCGTCAACGCATACACCACAACGTTCGTCATGAAACGATAGACACCGGGTGAATAGTGGACACTCCGTGTCGGGAGACTGACAGACTCCATTGCGCACATGTAATCACGGCGGACCATGATAACCGATAACTTTTCACCGACGGAGATACCTTCAAGGAAGTTCCGTTTCGGCGGACGTGTGCCCCACCAGAAGATGTCGTATCCGACAGGGGGACCACCCATTTCATAGAAGTTATCGTAAATCTCGTGCTCGTTCGCGATACGTTCAATCTGATACTCAGGCATGACATAGCGCATCTGTGCGAGGAAGAGACGAATCATCGCCTGTGCAGGCGCGTTCACACCACAGTCGTCAAAGACGAGGAATCCACCTTTTTCGACGAGGAAGCGACGCATACCCGCGGCTTCCGTCTCAGTGAGACGGCTATCCATTTTACCGCCACCATACTGCCGTCCGAGCAAGTTACGAGAACGGGTCAGTGATGGATCATGTCCTGTCATAAAGACGAACGGTGTTTTGAAGAGGTTGGCATCGGTGAGTTTCAATGCGCCACCTTCAACGTTCATGTCGGTTTTGATTTTCGTACGTTCGTTGAGCCACTTCGTCAATGCGTTGAGGGAAGAAGCATCAGCCCACCAGTCAGAGAGACTGTGACGGATCCGTGTAAAACGGAAGACGCCTCGGATGTCTTTACCTTTACCGATGACGCGTCCACCGGGTTCGCCTCTGGGCAGGGGTGGCACTTCAACGTTACCGAGGGTGATGTTTTCAACGACATCGCCGAGAGCATCGCGTGCGGCACCGACGTTTTCAACCATTGCGAGTCCGGGTGGACGTTCAAAAGCGACTTTCACCTGCACGACGCTGCCTGCGACGCCACGACCGATGTTCGCCGGTCCAGCGGAGGGGGCAGTTGCGACAGGTGCGGAGAACGCCAAGGCACCGGGAGCATCCGAAACGGGTAGGTCGGCGTGTGTTACAACCGTCGGCGCGGGTGCGTTCGGCGTAACGACTCTCGGTATATTCGGGTTAATCGGGGCGTCCACTTTGACGGTTTGGTTTGAAAATTCGAGTACCGTCTGCGGTTGGAAATTCGACTTAGCAACAAACGCAGTCGTTACACGAGGTTGGACTTGAACCTGTTCGACGACAACGGTATTCTGTGTTGGGACCGTCGGCTTAATTACAGGTTTCACAACAGGTTTCCGGACCTTCGGCTTCGGCGGCTCCTTGGGTTGGAGCACTTCAGCACCCACGAGATCTTTGAACTGTTCAGTTTGCGTGACGAGATAAATGCCAGCAATGAACGCTATGACCGCGTGAAGTACCAATGAAGTCATCAAGGCACCTGAGGTTCTTTTTGCACTCATTCGTTATTACCTCCAAGGGATATTTGCGTATCCTAAGAAAAAACAAAAGTTGTTGATGCAGGGATATATGCAATTTCCGTGCCAATGCGAAAAACAGTGAATTAGCGATGAATCCCTGCATCAAACGGATGCAGCTGCACGAAAAGGGGCAATCCTTTTTAAGGCTGCACAAAAAGGGGCAGTCTTTAGCAACCGTGTGCCCCAAAATTGGACTTATTGGGCTGGGACTTTGTCGGCATCTGTCGTAAAGAAGCGACCTGCCTCCCTAAGCCGGGGTTTACCTTTGTGAAAGCCAAAGATGCCGAGGTTGTTTTCCGTGCTGCTATCCAGCTCGTGGATCTTCCACCCATCCTTTGCCTCTTTCATCAGATAGAGGTGCGTTTCGCCAGGAAACGAGCCTTTGTAACAATTGTAACCTATGGCACTCGCTTCAATTTTGCTGCCTTTATAGCGAATCCAAAAATCCTTCAACTGATCGTTCTGTCCCCATTTGGCACCCTTTGTGCCGATACCGATCCACAAACCTTCAATAGCGACTTTAACGTTCGTCCAACCGAAGGCGATTGGCACAGGTTCATTTCCGGCAAAGATTGTTCCGAAGGCAACCTTGCCATCATTCGTCCGGAAGGTCTCCCCAATGGCTTTGAGATCGTTGTCGTTAAAGGCTTTGTAGAAGGCACTATAAACCTCCTGGATTGCGGCTTTTTCTGCTGCGAAGTCGATTGGGGGTCTCGCAGCAACTGCTGGCTCATCACCAGAACTGCTTGAGGAGCTTTCTGTCGGCTTTTCAGCGGATTCTTCTTCGGTGTCGCCACCGCAGCCTACAATGCCGACGCTCATGATGCTCACTGCGAAGAGGACAAGCACGAGCCACGTTAATCTCAATTGCATTTTTCCAAATTCCTCCTTTAGATTCATTACCATTACATTGCTTGCAAGCGAGGGTTGCAAGCCCGTCGCATCCAAAAACCGTGCTTTCCAGTTTCCCAAATGCGTATAAGGCAAAAATCAGCCGCTTAATGGCTAAGACACATTTTCCATGGATGCTGTTTAAGACATTATAACCTTTTTACAAAAATATGTCAAGTTAATTTGTCACCGCTGATGCGTGTCTGCCGTTCAGGGTCAAATTTTTCTATCTTCCTCAAATATGCAGCCGCTTCAAGGGTCTGTATTACATCGGTGACCTGAATTTCAGACATGCACCCCGCTTCTCCGAAGCGACAGGTCGTTCCCAAACAGGTGCAGTCTGACTTCCGTCGTATCGTTTGACACTTTTCACCCGCTGGACCGAAACGGGTCGGATCCCCGGGTCCATACAGTCCGAGTGTTTGAGTGCCAACGGCTGCAGCGAGATGCATCGGACCGCTATCGTTACCGATAAACACAGTGCATGTATGCAAAATTGATGCCAATTGTGTGAGTGTCGTTTTGCCAGCGATATTGATGGAGTCACCTCGCATGAGCGCTTGAATCTCGGTGACGATCGGTATTTCATCTTTCACGCCGACAAACAGGATTTGTGCACGTTTTTGGGCAATCAGCCAATCCGCTAATTCCGCATACCGCTCAGGGACCCACCGTTTTAGTGGAATCGGAGACCCAGGATGGATAGCAATCAACGGGCATCGCCGCTCAATCCGATATGTGGCAAGAAGATCGGATGCCCATTTTTTATCTTCCGCTGTTACGGAGAAGATAGCGGTTTGGACGGGTGTCGGGATGCCTGTTTGCCTTAAGACATCAAGGTTACGGATTGTTTCGTGGGTTCCACTGAATTGTGCGAGACCCAACCGGTTCGCAATTTGCAGGGCTGCGCGACTGAGTCGCTTCGGTGTAAGCCGTAAGCACGCAAACCAGACAGTCCGCCAATCGCCGCGGAGATCCACCATCAGATCGTATTTTTGGTGGCGTAACTGGCGGTAGAGCTTAAACGTTTCTCTGAGCGGGGTCGGCTGTCCTGTGCGGCAAAAAACGGGTGAATTGTATTCTATAACCTTATTGACATCGGGATGCTTCTCTAAAACGACGCGACTCCATGTCCCGGTAAGGGCGTGCAGCTCAGCGTTCGGATATGCCCGACGGAGATTGGAAAACACCGGTGTCGCCAACAGGACATCTCCGAGATGATCGAGTTTGATAACGAGGATCCGTTCGGGCGCGAAGTCCTTCGGAAACCAACGTTTCCGATAAAAGAGCCACTGCACAGCAGTAGAAGCGATTAAAGTGAGAATCTCAGTCGCGTTTTGAAACATCTTTATGCAGTCTACTGAATTCGCGGGGATTTGTCAAAGGGAATTCCACCCAGCGAATCCTAAACCCATTTGCATTCGGCAGATAGATTCTGATATACTATTCTCACTTGCTTCTATCCCTCACAGACCGATTTAAGCGCATGGAATTTATCAAACACTTCTCAGAAATTGATGATGCCGACTTGCCCCGTGTCGGCGGAAAAGGGTTGAATCTCGGAAAACTGACGAGCGCCGGGTTTCCAGTACCGAAAGGTTTTTGCGTCACCACAGATGCCTACCGATCGTCTGTTGAAGGTCTATCTGAACAGAATGAGAGAAGCGTTAAAGATATCAGGCTATCGCCAGAACTCGTCGCAGAAATCTATACGGCGCGAGAAAAACTGCAGACAACCACAGTTGCAGTGCGCTCCAGTGCCACGGCGGAGGATCTGGCAGAGGCGAGTTTTGCGGGACAACAGGATACGTTTTTAAATGTAACACCGGATGAACTTTTAGACGCTCTTAAAGCGTGCTGGGCATCGCTCTGGTCGAGACGGGCTATCACCTACCGACAGACACAGGGCATTACCGATGACGGCTTAGCAATGGCAGTCGTCATTCAAGAAATGTGCGAGTCAGATGTCTCCGGCGTGCTTTTTACCGCTGCGCCTTTTAATGAAAATGCCGCTATCATTGAATCGAATTGGGGCTTGGGTGAGTCGGTTGTATCAGGTGCTATCACACCTGATAGTTTTCACGTGTCTCGGGATACAAGCGAGGTTTTGGAAAGAACCATCGCTACGAAGCGTGAAATGGTAACCGGTGCGGGTGTCAGTGTGGTTCCCGCTGCGCAGCAGGATGCCCCAAGTCTAACGGATGCACAACTGAAGGAACTCACACAACTCGGCATGCAGGTTGAAACCTATTACGGACAACCGATGGATATTGAATGGGCGCTCACAGACGGACAGTTCGTGCTGTTGCAGTCCCGTTACATTACCACATCCGCCACATCCATCACACCTCGTAGGAGCGAGCTGGACTCGCGACCCTCTGAAGCCGATGAAGCCGCCGTTGGGAAAGTCCGTCAGGAAGAGATTCAGATATTGGAGGCAGGTGCCGAAGAACAGGGTACCGTCTGGTGCCATCACAACCTTGCGGAGGTATTACCGGCACCACTCCCAATGACCTGGGAGGTTATGAAGGAATTTATGTCGGGTGCCGGCGGGTTAGGTAAAGCGTATCGAGGTTTGGGGTTTTATCCAAGTGAGCGGGTCAATAATGAAGGGATTCTTGACCTGATTTGTGGGCGGGTTTACGTCAATTTGAACCGTGAGGCGGAACTCCACTTCGACGGTTTTCCCTTCGCCCACGATTTTAACGCCTTGAAGCAAAATCCACAAGCAGCGATGTATGCCCAAGCACAAACTGATATTACGCGGAGTAACGCCTCATTTTGGTTGAAACTCCCGCTCCATATCATTCGTATGAGCAGAGCAGAGATGCGTCTACGCCAGTGTCGCTCCGACTTCGCTCGATTGCTAATAGAAGAGGTATTCCCAGCGTTTCAAGCGGAAGTGGCAGCAGAACGAGACGTTTCCTATTCGGACCTAACGGATGCAGAATTAGTGACGAAGTTCAAAGAATGGCGTGCCAAAACACTGGCAGACTTCGCACCGAAAGCCCTTACCGCCACACTCCTCGCAGGGTTTTCACTTCAACGATTGGAGGCGGCTCTTCAGAAGTGTTTGCATGAAACAGAAGTAAAAACCTTCGCGAACAGACTTATGGGTGGGATTTCCGGCAATCTCACCGTTGAAACTATTGCCCCGCAGGTTTCCCACCCGCGGCTTGCGTCGAAATTGCGGGAAGTGGCAACAGGAGACATACCCCTTACCGATTTCCTAAAAGATTACGGGCATCGCGCCGTTGACGAGTTTGAATTAGCACAGCCGCGTTGGCGCGAAGATACGACTTATCTTGAACAGATGGTTGCCTCTTTTCAAGAAAAGAACGCTGGGACCTCTCCTCTCAAAGATGATAGTTTGAATCAACTGACGGAACAACCGGCGTCTGTAGAAAAGGAACTCGCCACGCGTCTTGAAAATAAAACGGGTTTAAGAAAGCAGATTGAGCATGAACTGGCTTTTACGAGAACCTATATGCCTTTCAGGGAGACAGCGAAATTTTACCTAATGCTCGGCTATGAACAGATTCGGCGGGCATTGCTTGAACTGGATCGCCGGTATCAACTTAATGGGGGCATCTTTTATCTCGTACCAGATGAATTACGACGACTCGTAAACGGTGAGGTTTTCAGTGACGTTATTACTGCACGCAAGACGAAGCGTGAATTGATGTTACAAATTGAGGTTCCGGACGTTATCTTCAGTGACGCATTGGATCAGATCGGCACCTCAACACCGCTCGAAGCGGTTGACACACTCACCGGAGTAGGCGTCTCGGCGGGTGTTGCGACAGGACAGGCACGCGTGCTTCTGAACCCCTCAGATGTCCATCCATCCGACAGGAATTACATTCTGGTATGCCCGTCAACAGACCCAGCATGGACACCGCTTTTTCTGCATGCAGCGGGATTAGTGATGGAGCGTGGTGGGATCTTGTCCCACGGTGCCGTTGTTGCGAGAGAATATGGCGTGCCTGCGGTTGTGAACATTCCGAATGCAACGCGCCGTATCGCAGATGGACAGACGCTCCGGGTTGATGGGAATCAGGGAACGCTCTCAATTGTTTAGACAACCGTAGGGGCTGGGTTACCCAGCCCGTACAGGAAACGGAATATGCTGCGACTCGATACCTATTCAGACAAACTCCAGCAGAAGCGTAGAAAAACTCGGCGTGCTTTCTTTGTTTCATTGGTTATACATGCCATAGCGACAGGAATTATAGGTCTCGGTTATATCCAGTGGTATCGACCGATGCAACCTTCGGAACCCCTGACTTCGGAAGCCATCTCAGTGACATCGCTCCAACGTTTCCATGTGAGCAGTACTCGTAAACGTTCTATGCCAACTCGGAGATCAACGTCCGTGCGTACGAAAACCTCGTCCGCTGTTAACCAAAACATTGCGAAACTGATGCATTCAGCCCCCCCGACTGCGTCCAGGGCATCAGTCCCTATGTTAAGGACAGACGCTCGGTTACCGGTGGCTGAGACCTCTCTGCGGGAACAAACCACAAAAACGCCTGCATGGAAAACAATTGCGACCGCACAAGCACAGGCACCTACAATCGCGCCCAAGCCGAAAACCGTACACGGAGAGGGTTCAACAAACAAATCAACAGATAATAACAGCCCTGCACCACCCATCAACAGAGATGCGCGGATGGGAGAGGCATTAGAAGGTATCGCGGAGAGTGTCGCCGATAGCAGAACCGAAACCGCTGTTGATCTCGTTTTTCTGCTTGACATTAGTGGTAGCATGATAGATAATATCCGTGCAGTCGGCAGACAGCTTAACCGGATGGTAGCCGTGTTTGAAGAAAAAGGGGTTGACTTCACGCTCGGCATCGTTATTTTCAGGTATCTCGAAGGGGATACGATTATCCATCCACAAACGCGAGACAGTGAGAAATACAAACGGCTCTTGACTTCACATGTTGTCGCTGCTGCAGGTGATGAGCGGGCACACAATGCCATCATAAAAACGATCCGCCGTGTCAATTTTCGAGAAGGCGTGAACCGTCGGTTTGTTCTTGTCACCGACGAACCCAGCAAAGGATCCTATAAATTACCAGAAGTATTAGCACAGTGTTTTCAGCACAACATCATCGTGGATGTCATCGGCATTAATCATACCACGCATAGAGCACTAACGACAAAAACCGGGGGACTCTGGTTCCCCATTCCAATACAGGAATAAACGAACCGCAGGGAACATTAGAAAAGCGTTAAGAGATATGTTCTAAAGTGAACGTAGCCCGTAACGAAGTGGGGGGTTTTTGCTTGGGTGTTTTTTCAGATCTACGCAAAGGCACTTTAAAGATCCAACCCGCCTCAACGAACCGCAAGGAAAATTAAAAAAATGAGATGGTCATTGAATACCTATCAAACCTGCCAAGAGTGGGAACTCGGACGCATCCTTGACACCGCTGCTGCCACCGGTTACCACGGTGTCGAATTGTTGATGGACTACAAGCAGAAACACGGATTCGAGTGGGACACGCCAAGAGAGGCTTGGGACGGACTCAAGGCACAAGTCGATGCAAGCGATGTCGTTATCTCTTCACTCACAAGTTGCCAAAATTTTCATTCCGAAAACGCCGCTGACCGTGAAGAAACCGTTCGACGCGTTACACGCGTGATTGACATGGCGGAATTTATGGGCTGTGACCATGTCCGAGTGCTCGGCGACCGGTATACCGAGGAGAACCGCGATGCCGTTGTCGGTTACGTCACGGATGGACTAAAAGCACTCGGTGCTTATGCCGCTGAAAAAGATATTACCGTCTCTATTGAGATGCACGGCTCATTCACAGACCCAGACTCGGCAATGGAAGTCATTGAAGGAGTGAATCTTCCGAACGTGGGTTTCGTCTTCAATTCGCAATTTATCGGTTGTGATGCCGGGAGTATTGACCCCCTCTTTTCGCGTGTAGGTCCACACATTACTGCGGTACATACCCACCGAGTGGAAGAGCCAGAGACGTTTGATCTCTACCGACAGATGTTCCAATGGTTCGATCGCACCGGTTTCTCAGGTTACATCTCCAATGAATGTGCTTATACGGGACCTGACCCGGAAAAGGTCCTTGCACTCTACGTTGGAATTTTCAAGGCATTTACCTAAAATGGACACTCCACTTTGTAGGGGCGAGGTCACCTCGTCCGCACACCTCTATAAACGGGTCGCAATCCCAGACGCATTCCTGAATGAAACATCGGGAAACGCGTGGGGTGGCGATATCCGAATCGGCGATCTGACGGGCGACGGGACAGTCGACTTACTTGTGTACAAATCGCTCGGTGGCATTCATCCGTGTTTCCTCGGCGCGTTCACACTGGAGGGCGAACCGCTCTGGTCTTTCGGGGATAAGCATCTCGAAATCAGAGACTCGGACGCGAAGGATACTCCGCTAACGACCCTCTCACCCGACCGCCCGGGTCCTGTTGCTATTCACGACATAGATGCCGATGGACAAGCAGAGGTTATCTGTTTCTGCGTAGACGCGGATGCTTCAGAAGTGAGTAAATGGGATCTGTCGGCGATTCGCCTTATGATTTTAGACGGTACCACAGGTGCTGTCAAACATACCGCCGCACCGGATGCGTTGCGTCAGTGTAACGCGTTCGCTGAAGGGGACATTCACATCTCCAACTACGTCCATCAACGATTGATGATCGCCAACCTCTGTGGCACTGCACAACCACAAGATTTTGTTGTGAAGATCGGTGTGAACCTACTCGCTTTCAACCACAAATTGGAACTGCTCTGGCAGTATACTGACGAGTGGTTTCGGTATCCGAAGCACTCCGCATATATCCCGGCAGTCGGTGACTTTAATGGAGACGGGCTCGACGAGATTAACGGTGGTAATTTCGGACTCGCTGCGGATGGCACGGTCCTCTGGAATCACTTTTTTGGCGACAATATGGACTCGGTTTTAGTTTCCGAATGGAACGGTAGGAACCGAGCCATCCTCTCCGGGGGTGGACAGGTGGTCGACGCCGAGGGCACTCCGATTCTCTCACTCGGTTTTGATGCTGTGCCCCACGGACAAGAGATCCGATGTGGTAAATTACTACCAGACACGTCTGAAAACGCCTTGGTTATCCGATATAACGGACATCACACCGACCTGATGGTAGTCGACAACAATGGGCAGATTCAAAACAGGTTTAACGTCGATGAAACGCCGAACAATACAGGCTTGGAAGTTATTCGCTGGCAGGGGTCCGAAACCTGTGAATTGATTTATAGCCCAGCTGCGCTTTACGATAGTGCAGGCGATAAGGTGGTAACGTTCCCTGAACTGCCGCCACCCAGTGGTGGAAAAATGGGATGGTACCACTGTTTCCCTGCCGATGTCTGTGGTGATGCACGCGAAGAGGTTATCCTCTACGATCCGTATAGCGATGCCGTCTATATCTACACACCAACGCCTTTTCAACCCGATCTGTTCGGTGGATACCAGCATACCGAGCGACAATATAACACCCGTTTAATGGACTAAAGGACATGAAAACTGACGCTGTCAATAAATTTCTACTCATCTCAATCGACTGCTGGCGGTTCGATGCGCTCAGTCGGACGAATCCCCTTTTCAATACGCCGAAGTTCGATCTGCTGACGCAGGATTTCTCGCTCGCCGAAAAATTTTTTGTGCCAGCACCGGCGACGCGTCCGTCGCATACCTCCTATTTTACGGGGCTTTATCCGTTTGAACACGGGGTCTACGGACAAACCTACCTTAAAATGTTTGAGGGCATCCCGAATCTGTTCCAAATATTTGATGACGCAGGCTATCATATCACGGGACGCTCCGAACGTCCGGAGGTGTTCCGTTTTCTTGATTTTGAGCCGTTCATTACGTCGGTCGATCCGAATGCGAAAGCACAACATCTCGGTTCGCTTGAAGACCTTGTCGAGCAGATCCAGCAGCCTTCGGACGTACCACAGTTCTGTTTCCTGCACTTCTGGTATACACACGGCGGTTACGGTATGAGCGGGATTCCAGGTGCACCGAGCCTCAAGTCACTTGTGGATCGCGGCAGAACAGATGAGGCATTGCGGTTTTACTACGCCGCTGCGACGCATATCCTCGAATTCAAGTTAGTCGAAATTCTGAAGCAACTTCAACTCTCGGATTGGGCGGTTTTCATCTTCGGGGATCACGGCGAAGGCATCTGTGAAGAGATTACCGATCACGGTGGCACACTCAATCAGAATGTGCTACACGTGCCGCTGTTGGCGCATATCCCGGGTGTGTCAAACATCGAATTCCCGAACCCACCGATTTCAGCCATCGATCTGTTCCCAACGATCACAAACCTTGCGGGCATCGATGTGGATTATCACGGATACGGACACGACCTACTATCGCCATCGGAAATTGATGCAAACCGATTGGTATTATCGGAGTTGGATAGTCTCTTCGGGATCGGGTTCCTCAGTCGGGACAACTTAGAAATGCCGCACCATCGCGTGACATCTCGGACGTCGGTCGATAATGAGGAAATTAGTAGGTACTCGGAAGGCGTGCGACTCTGGTCGTTGACGGATGGTGAACACCTCTATCGGGAAGATGAGCAGACGGGTGAGTTCGTGTATCGGCACGTGCTGAGCGGTGAAGATCTCGCCTGTGAGGATCCAGACCGTTTCCGGGACGCTTACGACGAAATTCTGATGAATTCCAACTATCAGCACCTATTGGCACAAGAATCCACGACTGAAGAGACGGAGATTCTGGAAGGCAGGTTGCGCGATTTGGGATACGTCGAGTAAAGGTGCCGCATGACAGTGGAAGGCTAACTGCTATGAAGCACAAGACTTGCCCTTTAGGGCGTGGGTGCCTTGACCACTCGTCTCTACAGTTCGTGGATTGTTGCCTCAAGCGTTTCGAGATCGACGACGGCAACCGTTGCCTTCCCCGTCGTCCAGCCGCCGGTCTCACCCGGATTGAGTAGGAGCGATTCTCCCTTTTGAATGTCTATCTCGTGGGTGTGTCCGTAGACGACGACATCGTAATCGCCACTTTTGGCAATCGGGATAGCGAGTTCAGGGTAGTGCATCACGGCGATGTTCCTGCCGCCAAGCGATACACTCGCCAGGTTAGGATGCACCTCACCAATGGCTTCAAATCGTTGTGCGAGGACAACGCGTTCACCGTCGTTGTTTCCAAAAACGCCGACAACGCGACAGTTTAAATCCGCTAACGGCGCAATAGCAAACGGTGCGATGAAATCGCCTGCATGGACGACGAGGTCTACGCCGATTTCATTGAAAAGCGCGACAGCGCGTTCGACATTCGGGATATTGTCGTGGCTGTCGGACATGACACCAAGTTTCATATTTTTAATTTTCCTTTTTTTAGGCGACTATCGAGACAGGCACCCTGTGAATTACATTTCCAAGATAACCTTTGGGATTCCACGGTTGTGTGAAAGGCTGCGAGGCACCGGTATCGTCATACGCGCGTGCCCATATTTCATAGTAACCTCTGTTTGCAAAGGTGAGTTCGGTTTTCCAATGATACCACGCGTATCTGTTTGATGGCGGAATCAACCGGGTTTCTTGCCACTGAAGTCCGAAATCTGTAGAGACCATAACTTTATCAATCCGGTTTTCGCCTGCCCACGCGTGACCTCTCGCCTTTACAGGAACACCTATCCCAAATTCCAGATGCGGCTCGGGACGGGTGATGAGCGACTTCACCCGCCATGCCGTCGCAATACGCATATCCTCGACCGGGGGTTTATCTCCAGGTGCTATCGGGTAAGCGGGGATGCGATAGGAATATCCGCTCATCTTCTCGGAGTCGTGAACCCTATCCCGTACCCAGATACGGTTGAGCCACTTTTGCATGGCACTGCCGATCCACCCTGGCACAATCAATCTCGCGGGGAACCCGTGGGCTGCCGGCAATACTTCTCCATTCATCTTAAGCGCGATGAGTGTGTGTTCATCCATCGCCTTCTCAATCGGGATTCCTCGTGAGAAGGGTTCGCTGCCGTCATTGGGAACATCTTCGCCGTAGTTCCCAGTATAGACAGCACTCGTTTTCAGACCTGCGGCTTGCAGAACATCGCGCAAGCGGACACCCGTCCATTCGCTACAAGCGACCGCGCCGCGTTGCCATGGGGTTCCACTCACCTCTGGGACAAAGAGGTTTCTCCCGTTTCCTGCACATTCCAATACGATTTCCAGGGTGACCTGCGGAAAACGCGAAAGGTCATCCATTGACAGTGCCAACGCTTTATGGACTTCGCCATCTATGACCAATTTCCATCTCTGGAGATCTTTATTTACCGCTCGCTCTGGAACGCCACTGTTGTTACGGACGAAATGCCGCGCGGTTGGGGTAACGTCGTCGTTGAGGAGGTGCGGTGCGAACTCACCATTAAAAGGATTCTGCGAATGGACGAGCATATCCGACTTCGGGAGTCCTGCTTCTTGTGCTTCCATCAAGACAATCGGTGCGAGTCCCCTACCGAACAAACCTCGGTCAACGGCTTCACATCCTGCCCCAAACATTCCGAGACTCGCGAGGAGTGCCCCTCTGCCCAATTTGGCAAGAAAGTCCCGCCTCGTTGCATTAGGAACAGTTTCAAGCCGATCTGTAAAATTGGATTTATGCTCTGTTTTCTCCATAATTGGAATTCTATTTTACCAATACCTTCGCCAAAAAAGTTGACGAAATAGGACAATATCCTAAAGTTGTAGATGGACAAACTCAACTTAGAAAAGATATTTGCCCATGTTAGAGATTCTATCATTGTTCAGTGTTTTCAGTCCACATTTATCAACAGCGACCCCAGGGTCATTCAATTGTTAAATTGTCTGAATCGCGGATGACACGGATTATGCGGATTACGCGGACTTTTAAGTCGCTACTCTCCAGACCCCTTATGAAATTTGGGGAATTTCACGGAGAATTGAATGGCTCTGACAGCGCCCTTCGTCAGTAATGCCGCAAATCTCTCAATGTTTATGGTCAATGTCGCGGCGAAACTCAAAACCGTCTTTGGAGCAGAACAGACCGGGTTTAGGATTTTAGACCTCAAAGCACGCTACCGAGGGAGGAAGTATTTACACGAGACCTTAAAAATACTTCCGCAAAAACCTGAAACTATTGTTATTAACGAAATCGCTGAACATCTCGGTGCCACCGGTGCTATTCATTACACGCCACCTCAACTTAACCCTGGATAATTGGCAAAGCATTGAGCGACAATATGTTTTTTATTTTTTCTATTAATTCACCAAAACAACTTTCTAAATCCTCATCCGATATATTGCTAAGTATTTCTGTCTCAAACTTAGGTTTACTTCTTACCTTCTTGTTTGAATGCATTATTGCACATGAATCATTACTTTGCATAATTTTATCTACCAATACACACGGGAAAATAGATTCAATACCCGTTTCAATGCTATTATTTTTATTCAACTTGAATAAAAATACATTTCTTTTCAGATCTGGTATGTCGTCATTCTCATTTATTTCTATTTCTGGATCTAATACGCCTAATATACTTGGAACCACTTTTGGATTATCCTGATCTATAGATTTAATCCTTTCTAATCTAAGACATTGCTTTACATTTGGACTCCCGCCAACAGAGATAATACTAATATATTTTAGTAATTCTTTATCTAATTTTGTTATAGCATATTCTATATATCTCTTGTCTGTTTTACCCTCTACATAAACTATAAGCGATTTTTGATCATTTATAGCTTGTCTAATCAACTTAATCATAGGCATATTAGAAGGAGGTATTTGAGAAAACTCTTTTACGAACATTCTTTGTTCTTCTTCGTTTAATTGACTTTCGGTTTTCACCATCAGAGACTCAACAGATTGATTTACACAATATAACATATTTTCTTGATATAAGTACGGCGAATGCGTGGTATAAATAATTTGTGAATTGCGGCTTATATCCTTTAGTACCTTCACAATATCAGTATGTAAAGTAGGATTAATATTAGCAAACGGCTCATCCAAAATAAAGAAAAATCGTTCGTCATTTAGAATATAACTAATAAGAGTTAAAAGTGTTCTTAGACCGTCAGATTCATTATATAACATCGTATCCGTAGAGAATTTACTATCATTTAATAATCGGTATCTAACATTGAAATGCACATAAACTGAAGTTTCAAAATCACGAAACATGACGGGAAGATTAGTATGAGTTACAGAAAACTTTATTAAAAATTCATAATGCCTCCCTAAAGATTCGGAAAAATAACTATTAAATATTTCTGTTAAATTTTCTGATATTTTTTTAGTATAATTATTATGTAGTTCTGAAGAATCAATACTTAGTATATCTTTCATACTTAAATCTACAGAAGACAAAATATTTAACCAAGCATTATAAGTTTGAATTTCACCTTTCTCCTCTATAGTATCCGAACCTTTCTTCTCTATAATATCCGATATACATTGTGAAGGCGTTAAATCACGTTTTTTATAATGTATTACGGTATTTCCTATTTGATGACAGAAACCCAAAGCACGAGAATAAATGGGTAAAATATTGTCTACGAGATTTGGACTTATTTCATTTTCACACCTTATATTACCCATTCTTTTTATAGTTCTACCATCTTCAAGATTTAATATACAGTTTATTCTTCCGCCTTGCGAAGAACCAATTTTAGTATTGTCTCCTGCATCAAATGGATCCTGAAGTAGAGTCGATTTGATTGCTTCAACTATTGTACTTTTACCACTAGAGTTTAATCCAATAATGCCAGTCATGTTTTCTAAATTAATATCACCAGTATTTCTAAATCCTTTATAGCTCTCAAGTCTAAAACTTTTTATTTTCATTTTATTTATCTCTGTACTGTAGTGCATTTGCCCCGCTGGGGCTTACCTTGGGGTTGACAGCATTTCTATACACATTTCGCCTCGCTGGGGCTAAAACATAGGGTTTCTGACCTATAAATATATCACCTTGTATCCGTTTTATCCGTCTTTCTTAAGTTTTTCCCATTCCTTTTCAAGATTGCACCGGGATTTCTTGCCGCCATGGATACTCGGTTCGGCACACAACAATTCTCGGAGGCGATGCATGGCGTTGTGTGCATCTTCAGTTGTGATGCCCAACACCTCGCTTAGCAAAAGATGATCAAGTTCGTGACGCACTGGATCGTGATTTATCTCATTGAAGGGCAACATTCGTTGATGCTTCAAATCGTGAAAGATGCGTTCAGCGTTCGCCAATGCTCCATCTGACAGACAGCGTACATCCAGTGTGGGCATTTGCAGTAAGGCAGTTCTCGAACTTACACCTCTTCCGGGATACTGTTTGCAGCTATACGCCCATTGGATCAAAAAACCTAATGTTGAATTGCCCCAGAGCGTCCAGATATAATCGTAAATCCGCTTTTTTAACACAACATTGGGCAACGAATTTATCCCAAGAGCCGGCTTTTCCGTGAAGAGGACGCCAAGAGAGTTGGCATTGAAGCCTATCATAACGTTAAAGTGAATACGTCCGTTACGAGTGAGGATAGCTTGTGCTTTATCATGCCGGTTGGGACGTTTGATGAGATGACAATCTGGTTCAACTATCATTGCCCTTTGTGTCGGGGCATTTACATGCCACAATCCCGGATGTAAGTCGGTATTAGTGTAACTTTTTTCCACATCAAACGCGCCTCGTTCTCCTGCCTCATGGATATCCCGATGATGTGCGCTCACCTTTGCAATATCCCCTACGCTGCACATTCGAATTTCTAACGGGTTTACTTGTGTTGGCAGCCACATCTCACCTTTTGCTAAACGATATGCGGATTGAATTAACGCCATTTCCTTTATACGAACCGCATCCCATGCCCTATCTATCTGTAATGGACAGTTGAGAACATGTCCAACGGAACTGTCTCCAACTTTAAGTAAATCACCTCCACTTGGCTCATCTTCTAATCGTCGCAAGTTGTCAAGTCTATGTGTGGTATTAGCTATTTCAAATGACTCTATTACGCTCTGAGGTCGGTGATTCAGGGATATAAATATTCCTCGTCCAGTGTTATTAACCTTCTGCCCCTTAGTTGCTACCACCATACACTCTGCTATAGTTGTATCTGCTGAGAACGCGCAGTTTTCACCTTTGGCATCCGCTATAGTAATCACGACTACGTCGTGGTATTCAGTTGCCCACATGTTCCGTACCTTTTTCCAATGTGGAGAAACAAGACAGGCAATAGGTAAGATAAAACCCATTTTACTATGCCCATTGTTCTTCAGCATCTTGTCTGCGAGGTCAACAAAGTCAGAAGCAAGTCCAGCGTTCCCATCCCCAATCCGCCAGTCTTTTTGCACTCGTGCCTTCCGCATTTTCTGTTCTTCTTCTTTCTCCCTGCCGCTTCCTTTGAATACGGCTTTAGGTGTACCACTGCTTGCATCGGAATCTGGTCTCGTAAACGGTGGATTTAGGACAACAATATCAAATTCATTATGGCGGAATTCATGTTGTGTAATTACCTCTGCATCCCCTTCTCCGCCGACTTGTTGGATTTCGATACCCATCATTGGAAGAGGAGGCGTTTCTTCAGGGGCATCAACAAGATCCAGTGCGCCGAGGGCGTAACTCCCATCTCTCTGTTTGCCATAGGGCATCGTGTGGATTCGGGTGTTACCGATTTTCAAGTCAGGGTAAATGCTCGTCAGAAGGGAGGCGGTGAGGTGACTGGCGTTCGGCATAACATCGCAGCCAACGAGATTCTTCTCCACCATCTGGGTGTGAATGCGGCTACCTTTGCCACCAGCTTGCTCGTGCAGTTCGAGGATACGCTGGTAAACACCGTTGAGAAGCGAACCCGTCCCGCATGCAAAATCCGCCACCTTCAATTCGCTCACATTCTCTTGCGTTTTGGGAAGGACTAAGGCAGACAACAACGCAACAGATTCAAGGCGTGTGTAGTTCGCTTTAACATACTTTCTATCAACGATAAGGCGTTGGAAAACGGTTCCGGCGAGTTCATGAACCTGTGTGAGTCGCTGGTCAACCAACTCCTTCGCGGTATCACAGAGGGTTGCCAGTACCCTATCAACGAGCTCATCATCAGTTGCAATTGCCGCTATGAGCCGTTTGGCAACATGGAAAATTGGACGGTAATTTACCTTAAGAATGATGTCCCACCCCGCGATGACCTGTTCGTAGCGCAGCCGTTTCGCATTGTCAGATAGCATCCGTTTGAGGGACATAACCTTTTTCATTTCAGGTTTACCCGCGAGAACACTTTGGAATACAAATGCGTTGGTGATGATAAGCATCGCCATTCGTGAGGTTTGTTCACCAGTTTTCTGAAAAAGGATCGTCTCAATTTCTGTTCCGATGCCGGGACGTTCTTTAATCGCGGTTTCAAGCTGCTGCGCGGCGATTTCTATCCGTTTTTCCAACAAATCGGCGGCGGCATCTATTTTAGAAATGGGAGTTGCTCTGACGCGGATAGCCGTTGCAATGTCGGCGACACTACCTTTCAACCAACCGCTTTGCGGGAAAGATTCGGGTTCTACTTCGTTATCAGGTTCTGGTTCGGCGATGAATAGAACCTGATCGGCTTCCGGTTCGCGCTCTGGTTCCGATTTATTGAGAAGTATGTAGGCGATGTCCTCTGCCCTCTGCATCTCCGACTCAATTTTATCTTGGGGCATCGTTCTAAATCGGGCAGGCATGCGGACGCGCAGAACGTTCTCAATGGTATTGTAGGTGAGTTCCGCAAAGATACTCGGATCGAGAAGCATTCCGAAATGTGCTTCTGCCTGTATTTCACCTGAAAGATTTGGCGTGTCTCCATCAATTTTCACCTCAATGACGATAGGATTTCGCCCCGATTCGGTGACAATTGCGTCAGGCTTTTTTGCAGCATTGAGAAATGGTCTTGTAATTTGCTCGTTGATACTCCACGCATCCCGCATGTGACGGAGTATATTTACAAACACCGTTGTAATGGTATTTTCACTGTTTGCCATAAGTTAGAGTTGTCAGTCACTGAACTGGTTTTCAGAAAAATCCATGCTTCTTACGCAGAACTGAAGCCTGATAAGTCCTTGTAGGAGGGTTTGATAAACCAGACCTTTCTATTCGCGATTAATAACCCTTCGCACAAAAGGGACACACTTCAAACAATAACGATAATACACAAGCACAACCTAATAACGTGAGATCGGCTAAACTTTAATCTATAACCCAATCGGTGCTGTAAACACTTCTACCCGCCTTTATCCCCCGCAAGCGCGGATAGGAAATGCGCACGCATATATGCACAATGTAAAAGATCATACTACAAAGGTGGCAACTTAAGGTTATAAATAGAACTACTAGGAACCTATCCTAAAATTCAAACAAGTCGAAGTACGAGTGCTTGTCCTTTTAAAGTTGCATTGTTTTGTACACTGCTTCAAGAACAGCATTCCACTTTGAATACTCGAAAACAGGTTGTATGGCAAAATTCTTGTAATCCTCAGTTGTCGGTTTTCTTTTCAATTTCTCAGTCAGCATTTCCAATAGATACGCGCCGGGATTTCCGGTCGACTTAATTACGACAGCTGTCAGACGTGGTATCCTTTCTCCCCAATCTTTTTCTATCTGATAAATCGTCTTTGATATACTACCGCATACTGCTCCCATCTTGCGTGGACTACCATATTTTATTGCGTCAGCCAAATCACCAAAATTTATAGTTCGCTTCTCAATTGCTGCCTTCACAACGATTGGCAAAGCCTTACGGGCATACGGTTGATACCAGTGTGCTTCACCATACATATTCTCATATTTCGCTTCTTTGTTATTTAACATGCTCATGTATTATCCTACTTTCTAAATTGGTTCGATTAATAATACAATCCTTAGGTTGCTTTGTATAGCATTAAGGAAGGGTTGTGTTTTGTTCGTTGACACCTCACGACTCTCGCATGTGACGGAGTATACTTACAAACACCGTTGTAATGGTATTTTCACTGTTTGCCATAATCTCCTACGTTCGCTTTATTATTGAATTTCCAAGATTAGGCGCGGTAAATGAACGCTTCGTAACCCAAACCGACTAAAATCCGCGTCATCCGATAAATCCGTGAAAATCCGCGATTCAGACAATAAACGCACACGCACAACCTAACAGGTTATGCTACAACAAGAATCTACTCAAATAATCCGGCGTCGGGTTCGCCGCGATAGAGGACAACGCGATACCGCAGATTCAAGGTTTCATCGGATGCAAGATGGAGCGGCTCATAGTAAACGAGTGAGGGGTGGATTAAACAGTAATTTTCTCGGTTGCGCACCCACCACGTCGTCGGATACCGAGGATTATCGGGGTGATCGACAATGGCAACCCCGTAGGTTTTGTCGTCAGTGGGATGTTGCGAAGTGAAACTGCACCACCGGCTCTGCTTGCCAAAGATGTCCATCGGTTCAGTGCGTCCATCGGCATCCAACAGGTGCCCCGGTGTGATGATATTGTCAAATCGGATCGCCATGCCGCTGTAGAATCTGCCGTCTGCCCCGGGTTCACCGCGCCGCAGATCCAAGACGACATCGCGCTTGTTCGGCTGCAACGTCAATGACACGGAAATCTGCATCGCATCCGCTGTCGGTCGATGAACGACTATCTCCCGTTGCTCGGTTAGATGCGTCGTGCCTTGCCAATCTATCCATGCGTTCTCTGTCGTTAAATTTGCGCTGTCGGCATCCGCACTTTGCGCGACAACCCGCTGATGGACGATTTTGCCGAAACCTGTTGGGTCGCTACCGGGTGCCGGTTGTTCCCAGAAATTGACGTCGTTGACCTTCTTCCATGCGACCCATAGACCTTGATGGTGGACGTGGTCCCCAGGTTCGTTCATCGTGAGTGGCGGGGCACCGGGCAAATTTAACGGGTGGCAAAAGGGACGGTTGCCGTCTTCTGGAAAATGGTAACCTAAGACCTGTTGTCCGCCCCAAGTGATCGTTAAATTGTCTTGTGTTTGTGAGAGTGAAAACATATTTTTATCCGTAATCTTGCTCTGCCTGATAACCCTGTTGTGCGAGCGCAGTAGATACAGATGTCCAGACAGTGCGTGCTTGTTCAACAGCCTTGGAGGCCTCTGCTTTGGTGGCTTCTCGCATCTTCTCTGGGTAGCGGGCTTCAACTGCCCATGTGTTTAGGTCATCCAAGTTTGGCAGTGCGGTTTTGAGTTGCCAGCTATCAGGCAACAGATCTCGTAGAATATTTAAGTCATGTGTTCTCCGAAAATCGATCTGTAAGAAAATTAATGCTGCTTTTAAAGCCTTTTCAGCAGCTTGTTGCGCGTGCCAACAGATTTGGCGAGGTGGAACATTTGGATGCCCTAAAAAGGTTTCAGCTGTTGTTAAGTCTTCCTCTGCATAGCGGAGCCAGCGGGCGGTATCTTCGAGCCTATCAGCTGTTTGCATAGCGGACTGTACCCCCTTGTCGGGCATACGGAAACGTGCGGTTGCGTCCCAATTCTTCCAAAGGACTTTACCCTCTTGTTGGGCATACCGCAGCACTGATCCGATTCGTGTGCGACTGCGTTCCAGCTCTTCCGGTGTTGATACAATGATGTCCTTTGCCACAGGCACATCAGATAGTGCGCGCCCAATGTCAATCGCAGTTCTCCGTTTATCCGTGAGTTCCTCGAAAACCACAAGCAGATCTATATCGCTATGCCGATCTGCCTCTCCACGCGCCTGTGAACCGAAGAGGATAATCTGTAGCGGGTCAAACTCACGCACAATGCGGTCTGTCATGATTGAGATGAATTCGTTATTCATTTTATCTGTACTCTCCAATTTCCTACCTCGGTGCTTTTCCACGAACAAGTGATTCGCTGAGGTTATAGGAGTGTAACACCATCAAGCACACACAAAAACGCCGCCTCTAATTGAGATAAGGGTTCACGACTTCGCGTTCAATCGCCAAGCCTTCCCATTCGTCATCCCCGGGTCCGTCGTAGATGAGGGTATGGGGTCCAGCGAAACCGGCTTTTTGGGCAAGATCAAGGCATTGCACGTAATCTTCCTTGTCCATTTCACGCGGTGCCGCGAAATGTGCTTTGGTATGACACGATTCTGCCCACGAGGCAATCGCGGCGAGATCTTCATATTTTGTATCGCCACGCCAGTTCCCGAAGTCGAGACAGAGTCCCACCTTACCGTCTAAGCCACTTAAAATGGTGTTGACGTTTTCAGGTGTAGAGAAGATAGAAAACCAGTTCTCACTCATCAAACGGATACCTGCGGTGTCAGCCCGTTCGGTGAGTTGCGAGAGGACATCGCGACTCTGCGCTACGGTTTCCGCGGACGGATCGGCTTTACCGCCAATGACGCGCGCACACGTCGCGCCGAGTTCACCAGCGATGTCGATCCACTTTTCAATCCATGCGATGTCGCGTGCTGCATCAGAGGGATGGGTAATGTCGCCATCGTCAATCAGTAAAGAGAAAAGTTCAACGTCTGCAGCTGCGAGTGCAGCACGAAGTTCAGCGAGATACGTTTTCTCGACAGAGGGCAGATGGAAATGACAAATTTCTAAGGTGTTAATGCCGAATTCGGCGACGCGTGCGGGTAATTCCACAAGCGGAATAGGTCCCTTGTTATGGGTTTCGACTGGAATTTGCATGTCATGTGCGGGTCCGGTGAATCCCGGTTTCCCGAGTTGTCGATGCAGACTCCATGTTGAGACTGAAAGACGCGGTGCTGCCATAATTTTTGTTCCTCCAAAGTTTGCGGTAAAGTCTTGAAATTTTCAACTTCTTTTCAAAATAACAATTCGATTGCTGTTTGTGCCTCTCTTGTTATTGGAGACCCCCCAGCAATTCGCCGTTTTCGTGAACTGCTGGGCGTTAATCATGAGCATTTCAGGCACAAGTCCGACATCAAGTGCTGCCTTGACGACGGCATTTTCTAAAAAGACTGTTCCATTCCGAACCTCTCCAACTTCAAACGCTATCCGCCCTCCATGTTTTAAAACCCTATGGAGTTCTGCCAAAACATCTGTCATCCGAGCGGCCCAATCCTCCAGCGATTTCAGTTGCCAAATTTTGCCCTGTTCGATCTCTATACCGCAAAACCACATCCGTAACCAGTTGTCTTGCATATAGTCAATCGTATCAAGGAAGGGCGGTGAAGTGACAACCAAGTCAACCGATTCGTCTGCAATTTGGGGGGTACTATCAGCGGACTCGGTCAGCAGTATAGCGTCATCCCTCTGAAAACAGTCTGGCAGGCTATGCCGTAATAATTGCTTAGATTTTCGAAGTATGAGTTCCTTGGTGTTCCGATATTCGGGGATCTGATTCCGTTTCTCATTGATTTTCTGTTGTGCCACAATTGAGGTCGCTAAATTCGGCGGAAGGGTGAAAACCGAAAAAAAACCGGTAGAATGCCCCGTCAAACGGCTACACGCCACCATTTGCAACCACGCATCCACAGGGTCAGAGCGTTCCTGTTGGAAGTATGTCCGCCAGCCGTAAATCTCTCGGAGCGTATCCTCATGAAAAAATACGAGTAGTGCTGTGTCGACCTCCGCATCAGTAGAGAGATGAATTTTCTGTAATCGCGTTTCGATCTGCTCTAATGTGGGTGGGTTCAAACGCGGTGCGGTGAGAATTTTCGCCAACGGATTGATATCATTGCCGATGACCCGATGTCCGTGCAGCTGCGCTTCTATCAGCGTTGTCCCGCGTCCCATAAACGGATCGTAGACGACAGCCTCTGTTTTGCAGAACTTCTTGATGAAATACTCGGGTAACTGCGGTTTGTAACACGCCCGATACGATACTTCGTGCAGGGAATGTCCAGTGCGCTGTTTCGATGTCCAAAATTCGTCTACACGGGTAGGGAGGTAAACCGTATAATCGTTGGGTCTATTGAAATCAACAGCCAATTGCATTGCCCTGAAGATACTCCCTACTTGGTATTTCTCAACGCCAGTCCTTACTCCTTATCGCGGTGGGAGGATCAAAAAAGTCAATTACAGATTTTGATTAATCCATGCGACGACTTTTTCGACCATCACAGGCGTGCCATCCCCAGAAAAGACGTGATCCACGCCCGGCAGTTCGAGAAGCTCTGTATCTTCGTTCGCGTACTGTAGGATATCATGGCTATCTTCAGGTGGAACGATATCGTCCTCAGTGCCGTGAACCAAAAGCCACGGAACCGCAAATTGACTCGCGCGTCTTGCGACACTGTCTATTGTCGTCACGTCATCTACATAAGCCTGTGAGAGCGGGCAATCGGGTTCACCCCACATAAAGCCCGCATCGGGTGTAGCATCTCCGAATTCACGTTCTGCAAACGCTTTCGTGTGCACCATCCCCGCGAGCGAGACGAGTGCTTGGATACGTTCATCGACAGCAGCACGCAGGACACCCACCGCACCCCCCATACTATGCCCGACATAGCAGACGTTATATCCATCCAGCGCGTCAATGACACTGCCGAGGTCTGCCACCTCTTTTGTGATAGTCGAATCTGTAAACGCCCCCTCTGATTCACCGTTGCCGGAGAAGGAGAAGCGCAACGCAGAGATACCAGCCCCAGCGAGTCCTTCTGCCAAAGCGACGAGGGCAGGTCTGTCCTTGTTGCCTGTAACGCCGTGTCCGATCACCACAATTCTGTCGCCTTCGCCTTCATGAAAAGAGTAATCGAGGCGTTCACCGTGTCCGTTTCTAATTTCACCAAACATATTTTAATTTCCGGCTCCTGGGCTGCCTTCCTTGCGCAGATCTTCTATAGAGGAAACCTGCGGGACAATGCTTCAGGCAGGTTTTTGGTTAAGTAGGGACAGGTTGCCAGTGAGGTATTTGTACTAATCTGCTGAAACAACCTTCTCTAAGACCTCTTGAAGGTAGACATCTATTTCTAATTGACGACGCGCTGCATTCACTGCAATCCGACTGTACAACTCAGGGGTTGTTTCGATTGTGAGTGTACCTGAGAAAGGTTTATCCGGTATTTTTCCTTGTTCTTCGCAGACTTCAAAGTACACCTCAAGTGACTTCTGCATCTCTGCCCGAAGTTCGGTTACGGATGCCCCGTAGAATGTAATTACATCTTGCGTATTGATCACAGTTCCATGAAAGAGGTCTATTTCCGGATCAAAATCAACAACTCCGATATAACCTTTGTACTCCATCATAGCGTAATCCCCGCCCTTTGGAGAAACTTTCGTAGATCTCTGATTGCCCCTTTATCCATGTTTGGACTTGGGTGTGGCCGATGAAATACGATAACGTGATTATTAAGCGATACGGAGACCCTTGAACCCGCACGTTCTGTCAGGACAGCACCTAAGGTTTTTAACAACGACTCTACATCTCTCCATTTGATGTTGCCTGAGATTGGTTGTGCAAAAATCGCTTCTAATGTTCTTCTGCGTCGCTTGTTCATCAATGTTATGTATCATGGCATTATTTCAAATACATTAGCAGCAGCGCGAGAAGCTACGCTACTGCTAATGTTCGTCACCTTACAAAACGGATATCGGATTAGTGTCCATTGCTTCTCAACGCTTGGACAACCTTCTCCGGTTTGATCGGCAATTCGGTAACCCGCACACCGATAGCATCTTTGACAGCGTTCGCCATCGTTGCCAATGTTGGCGTGATAGGCGGTTCACCCACACCTTTGGCACCGTAAGGACCGTTGGGGGCAGGCACTTCAACAATGACAGACTCGACCGTTGGGAGATCCGCCGAGGTTGGAACGCGGTAATCGACAAAGCCCGGATTGACGTTCCCGTTTTCGCCGTACTGCATCTCCTCCATCATTGCCCAGGCATAACCTTGCACTGTACCACCTTCGATCTGCCCTTCAACTGCCATCGGGTTGATAGCATAGCCGACATCTTGCGAAGCGATCAGTTTGAGGACTCTCGTTCTACCTGTGCCTGGATCCACTTCGACTTTCGCAATCTGCGCTGCGAGTGCCGGTGTGCTGGGTTGTCGGGCAAAGGACCCTTTTCCAACGATAGGACCACCGGTTGTAGACAGGCTGTAAGCTGCAAGTTCACCCAACGAAATGGATTTCGGCGGATCTGCGGAAATAACATGGACCCCTCCATCTTTGAGTTCGAGGTTGTCCACATTCATATTGAGACGCTCCGAGGCGAGCTCAAGAATCCGGCGGTGTGCATCTTCAGCCGCCAATTTTGCGGTGTTGCCCATCGTGAAGGTAACAACACTGCCACCTGAACCGGTAGAGTACGGGGCAGAATCCGTATCGCCACGTCGAATTGTGACGCTTTCATACGGCACTGTCAGGATTTCGGCAATAATCTGCGAAATCGCGGTATCCGTTCCAGTGATGTCCATAGATCCATGGAAGATACGGGCACTCCCGTCTTCATGGACAGAAACATAAACACCCCCCGGTCCACAACCGTTTGTCCAATCACCAACAGCGACACCCCATCCTTGGTTCTCACCCGCTTCCCGATCCCACCATCCGGCGGCATCCGCAACGGCTTCCAAAGTCTCTTTGTAACCGACTTTGGGTTCCGCAGCACCTGCGGGGACGGGGTCCCCTTCTTCGCGCATGTTCATCAGGCGGAATTTAACCGGATCCATGCCGATACGTTCAGCAATTTCGTCGAGTTGGGATTCACCGGCGAAAATCGCTTGCGGGGCACCGGGTGCCCTATAAGCGGCAGTCCCAGATTTATTGGTGTGAACACCATAAGCGTCTACCTTGAGATTCGGAATTTTGTAGACACCGCGGACCCGAATCGTGCTGCCGATCGATGCGCCAGAGACGGAACCGGAATCCCAAAAAGCGAGCGCTTCCCGCGCAAGGATGTGCCCCTCGTTCGTAGCACCCGTCTTGATTTTAATAACACATCCGGGTGCCGGTCTACCATCAATAAATTCCTCTTCACGCGTCATTTGAACCCGGACGGGACGTCCCGTTTTCTGCGAAAGCAGCACGGCAGGCACGTGCGTAATAATAACACCAAAACGTCCACCAAAACCACCGCCCATTGTTGTGCCGATGACATTAATTTGCGTCAACGGAATCCCGAGCGTCCCAGCGATACCCGAACGGATAGCGAACGGACCTTGCGTGGATGCCCAAACCGTGATTTTGCCGGAGGAGTCTGCGCTGGCGACAGAAACGTGCGGTTCCATGTAAGTCTGGTGGACCCGTGGAATCACATAGGTATCTTCAACAACGACATCAGATTCAGCAAATCCTTTTTCAACGTCTCCCGCATCGGAGTGGCTTTCGGCAGAGATGTTATAGTAAACTTCATCAGGGTATTCCTCTAAGGCTGCCTCAAGTTTGCTGATTTCGTCGCTGTGATCGTTCTCCTTATCACGAGAGAGTCTCCGGATCCGTGTGCTGATCTCCCGCCGATTGGGACCATCCTTTGTTGCATCACCGTGCAAGCGTGGTGCTGACGGTTTAATCGCTTCCATAACATCTTGCACAACCGGCAGCACTTCGTATTCAATCTTAACGAGTTCAGCGGCTTCCTCGGCAATATCGGGATCGGTTGCCGCAACAGCAGCAAGCGGTTCGCCTAAGTAAAGCACTTTGTCCGTCGCAAAAACCCTTCTGCCGCTCGGCACATCGTCCTGCGTAATAATCGCCCTGACACCGGGAAGTTTTTCGGCTTCGCTGGTGTCAATGCTGAGTATATTGGCGTGGGCTTGTTTACTGCGGACGATTTTGCCATAAAGCATACCGGGTGGATGAACATCTGCCCCGTATTGCGCGGCACCGGTTACTTTTTCAACAGCATCAACGCGTGCAACCTTTTGTCCGACGACAGTATATTCTGACATTTAATTCTCCTTTTTTTATGGCTGTCGGCTGTCAGCATTTGAAGGGAAGATTAGAAGGGTGGAAGAGTGGGTCCCCATCCTTCCCTTCTTCCAACCGTCCAGTCCCTTGCTGACCGCTGATAACTATGATACGTTTGCAATGAGTTGCTGGAGTTTACCGCGTCCGATAGCAGTATTGCATCTTTTACAGACTTTCACGGTATCCTCTCCGACCTCTCGATCATAAAGGACTTTCACGCCGGTCCGTCCACAAGTCGGACAGGTTCCACGACCATTATTATATTCGCCGTTGTGTACGTTCCCGTTTGGATCCACGTAAAGGTGCCTTATGCCTGTTCCACGATGAGTCTTTGCCATGTTTGCTCCTATTAATTGGGTTCCCAGTTTTCGGTTCTCGGTCTTCGGTTAGAGAGAGGCTTTTTGGCAGACAAGGCGTTTGTAACTGCTACACGTCTTAACCGACAACTGACAACTGATAACTTTTATGCCGATGTTTGGACCTCTTCCGCTGCTTTCAGGACTGCTTCAAGAATCTTTGTGTATCCGGTGCAACGGCAGATATTCCCGCCGAGTGCATGCCTGAATTCTTCTTCGGTCCTCTCCGGATTTTCGTCTAAAAGTGCCTTCGCTGCCATGATGAAACCTGGGGTACAGAAACCACACTGATAGCCGCCTGTGTTAATAAACGCCTGTTGGACAGGATGAAGTTCACCGTCGCTGGCTAAACCTTCAATGGTGGTAATCTCTTTTTCAGAAGCGGTGACACCAAGCACCATGCAGGATGTAACGGCTTTGCCATCAACAATAACAGTGCAAGCACCGCAGTCGCCTGTACTACATCCCTCTTTGGTTCCCGTCAAACCGATCGTATCGCGAAGTACTGCTAACAGGGTTTTGCGCGGTTCAATGAGTAAATCGTAGTCGTCCCCGTTTACCTTTAGACTGACAGGGTGTTTTTCCATATTTTTGCTCCTTTTTTAATTTTACCTTGCGGTTAATAGGATTTATGCCCGCGCGACTGCCTCTTGTAAGGTTCGTCTCGTAAGAACATCGACCATTTCTTTGCGATGTTCCGCGGAGCATCGTAAATCCGATATCGGACTGGCGGCGGCTGCCGCGGCTTCACCGGCTTGTTGCAGAAGTTCCGCTGTCAGCTCGTTTCCTCTTAAAAGATTCTCTGCCTCCGTTGCACGAATCGGCGTAGGGGCAACGGCTGCGAGTCCGATTCGAGCATCCGTGATGGTTCCATTGTCGAGATTGACGGCAGTAGCGACACCAATGAACGCCAGATCCATCACTTCACGGATTTTATGCTTAACATAGTGGGAACCAGACGCTGGGCTCGGTAAACGAAAGCGTGTGATAATCTCACCCGGTGCTAAGACGGTCTGTCCAGGTCCCGTGAAAAGCTCGTCAATTGGTACAGTTCGCTCGCCATCCGCACTTGCGATGTCCACCTGCGCATCAGCAACAAGTAAACCGGCGACCGTATCCGCAGCCGGGGAAGCGTGTGCTATATTTCCACCGATGGTTGCGAGGTTACGAATTTGGATGGAACCGATTTCCGAAGCACCTTCTGCCAAGGCAGTGTGGTGATTCAGAATATCCGATGATAATTCGACTTGGCGCACCTTCGTCATCGCACCGATGCTAATGCCGTCGCCCTCTGTCGTAATGCCCTCCAATCCCGGAATTTTCTGCAAACTAATTACGGACTGCGGCGTTTCGATGAGTGCCTTCATACCGATAACGAGGTCTGTTCCGCCTGCCAGGAGCTGCGCGTGCTCCTGAGCGAAGAGTCGAGATGCCTCCGCGAGGGTGGTCGGTTCAAAAAACTCAAAACCTTTCAAATTTAATCCTCCGTGTTATGTTCCTTCAAGCAAATTTTTAATTTATTGATCCTGGGCTGCGTTCCGCTACAAAAATGCCGCCCTGCTGGGACTGAATCGGTGCTGGACACCTTTTGTTATGCGTTTCACGCAGATTTCTGGTAATCCCATACAGCATACTGCAACAGCACACCCGATACCCCTTTAAAGAATACCCGATTGCGGGGTAATTTGTCAACTTTAAATTCGCTGAACAGTCCGTTATGGAAGGTGCCAACCCGGTATCGGTTCCGCGCGGAGTCCTTCCAACTCATAAAGTTCCTCTACGCTGACTTCACGACCGAGTTTCGCTGACAAGAGGGCACCGCTCATAATCTCTGTAACCTTAAGACCGACATCTCCATTACTGACAGGTTGGGCATCACTGTTACAGGCATCAAGGAAATCACGGAACTTATCGGGGAAAGACCTATCTGGCAGTTCCAACGGTGTTTCGACAAGATCGCCTTGATAGCGTCTGCGATTGCCCTGATCATCGGTATCCCACTCACCGTTTTCAAGGAAGAGTTTGTCGTTGCTAAACGAACCTTTGGATCCAAAAATGAAGATGCCCTGCGGTTGCCCTGCCATATTGCTCGACCAACCGTTTTCATACGTGAACGACATCCCGTTGGTAAACCGGACAAACACCGATGCGTGCTCCTCAACATCATTGATTTCTTCGCCTGTGTATTCGGGAAGCATCCCACGATAAGCAATGCCACTAATTGTAGCGGGTTGTGGTGAACCGAGAAGATAGAGAGAACGATTGATAAGGTAGACGCCTGTGTCATATATCGTGCCGCCACCGCTGTAAACGGAATGGAGGAACCATCTACCGTAACCGAACATATCCACATTCGGTCTGCCACGTACACGGTAACTGGTGAGTCTGCCGTAATAGACATCACCGAGTTTCCCAGAGGTGATATAGTCTCGAATGGCGTAACTTGTCGGATCCAGGCATGTGCCGCCGCTTTGGTATGCGAGCTTAACGCCAGCGGCTTCACAGGCATCCCGCATATTTCTCGCCTCTGTTGCTGTGCGCGCCATCGGTTTTTCGCAGAAGACGTGCTTTCCAGCCTGCGCCGCTGCGACTGTAGCGGGTTCATGGACAAATGGCGGTAGGGCAAGGCTGACGGCGTCTACATCACACTCCGTCAACATTTCGTCGTAGTCGCTAAAGATTTTGACGCCATTGTCGCTATATTCTGACCAGCGCGCGGCGTCCGCCTTCGATTGCTCGCGTGCTTCCGCCGTATCTGCGTTTTCTGCTGCTTCAGTTGCAGCTTCCGCGCGCGAGGCTGCCCCGGAAAGGACTTCCGCATGTCGCCGCTTTACATTCGCTTCTACCGTATCGCAAACAGCAACGATTTCGGCGTGCTGTGGATGGTCAAGATACCCGTTGACATGCGAACCGGATACCATGCCGCATCCAATAATCCCGATTTTAATCCGTTTTGACATTATGGCACTCCTTCTCAGGGTAAAATTGCCCAAAGTTTATGCAATCGGGGTTGAAAACCCCTCCCATGGAGAATTAGACTCCACTTCTACAACCGCCCTGACGGCGTATGCCCCGCGCCGACTTTGACGTGGGTATCCGCCAACTGCGTTTGCACATGCGCAATGCACTCTTGAAGATTCTGAAACGGGGAACTCGGATAGGATTCGATGCTAAAATTCAGGTCGTTCTCACCAAAAGTTACCATATCCACACCGGGTTTGGCGAATTTGCTGACGTTAATCACGGCATCCACGGATTCGATCTGTAAGATGAGGATGCCGGTGTTGTTCCACCACTCGGCGTACTCAAGACGGTCCATACCGCCCTTGATACCGTAACCACTGCTGGGACCCCAACTCCGTTTTCCCATCTGAGGATAGTAGAAGAAATCAATTGCTTCGTCCACCGTTTCAACGCTCTCGACCTGTGGTACAACAATAGCACGGGGACCGAGATCCAACAGATTGCCGATGAGATACGCGTTGCGCGTATGTTTGATACGAAGTTGGACACCAACATCGAATTCGCTCGCCATCGCACAATATTCAACGAGTTTGTCTTCATTTGCGGCGCCATGCTGATGGTCAACACTGACTAAATCGTAGTTGCCTTGACCGAGAACCGCTTCCATCTCGTCGCGGGTGCAACCGAACGGGACACCGGATGCGATGTTAATCGCTTCTTTGTTATGGATGCGTTGTTTTAAAGACACTGGGATGATCTCCTTGGAACTCAACTAAATTGTGATGTCTATTATAGAGGCTTTGAGATTTTTGTCAAGTCTTTTGAAATCACAAATCACTCTAACTTTCCTCAAAGCGATACCAAATTCATAGAAGACCACAAATTCAATGGTTCTGCAAAATGCGAAACCTTGAAAATTTTGCCGAATTCTGCTAATCTATATTTTTAGAAATAGGAGGAACCTATATGAGATGCTTACCAACTTATGTGGTATTAGGCACAGTGTTATTGCTAAGTGGATGTTTGCTGTTCGTAAATGGTTGGGCACACGCCGCGGGAAGCGAATGGCTCTCCTTCACTTCCAACCGAGACGGAATCTTTGATATCTATGTCATGGATATCGATGGCAAGAACCTCCGCAACGTGACGAACCACCCAGATGACCATTTTGGTCCTTGGGCCACCATATCAGAACCTGCTTACACGTGGTCGCCGGATGGGCGTTTCCTGGCTTATGTGTCCAAACGAGATCGAGATTGGAGAATCTATGTTATGGACACCAAGACACAGGCGCACTGGAGACTCACAGATCACCGCGAGAGCGAATGGTCGCCAGCGTGGTCGCCGGATGGAAAATGGATCGCCTTTGTCTCTCATGATAACGAACGTAATTACCAAATCTACAAAACGGATATCAACGGAGCACATCTGGTCCAGTTGACAGACTTCGGCGGAAATGGTCCCCCCGCTTGGTCTCCCGATGGAAGTCAGATCGCGTTCGTCTCTGACTCCCACAAGAAAGGGGTTAAGAAGGACGGACTCTATGTAATGAATACCGATGGCAGAAGGTTGAGACAGGTTCTTGATAGGAACAGAGGTAGATTTGGTCCTGAATGTGCGTGGTCTCCTGACGGAAAACAGATCGCCTTTAGTCTCGACATCCCTCACCTCCAACGCGAGCACCTCTGCGTGATTGACGTGGATGGCAAAAATTTTCGCCAACTCACCCAAGGGGGTCCCATAAAACCAATGAAAGTAGAAAAACAGAAACCTGCAAAGGGACAACACCCTCCGCCTCCACCTTTCCTTCGCCTTCCGCATGTTGGTTCCCCGGCGTGGTCGCCGGATGGCAAGCGAATTGCTTACGTCTTTTCAGATACAATATTGTGGCAAACGGCTGATATCTATATTATAGACGTGGAGGGCAACGGACACGGCACATCGCTTGTAACGGGTACGAGGCAAGATCTATCTCCTGCGTGGGTACCAGAGGGATTTCTCTCTGTTTCCCCAAGTGCAGAGAAACAGACAACACTCTGGGGCAGGCTTAAGCAAGCCAAGTAGCTGCCACATTAGAGGACGGATTTGTCCATATGAAATGCATACGAAATTACGTGGTATTAGGAATGACGTTTTTGCTAAGTGGATGTCTGCTGTTCATAGACAACTGGGCAGACGCTGCTAACAGCAAGTGGATCTCCTTCGCTTCCGATCGAACAGGGAACTTTGATATCTATATTACGGACATTGACGGCAAAAACCTCCGCAACTTGACAAACCACCCAGCACGTGAAGTGGAGCCGGCGTGGTCCCCTGATGGACGTTTCTTGGCTTACGTCTCCAACCGAGATGGAGATTTTAAGATCTATGTCATGGACACAAGGACAGGAGAACACCGACGACTCACAGACCACCATGAGCAAGAATGGGCACCGGCGTGGTCGCCGGATGGAAAATGGATCGCCTTTGTTTCCCGTAGCGATGAAATTATTCCACCGGCCAAATTCAAAATAACGAGCCACATCTACAGAATAGATGCCAACGGTGCAAATCTGGTGCAGTTGACAGACCAAGGGAAAAACCTCCGACCCGCATGGTCACCCGATAGCAAACAGATTGCGTTCGTGTCTTATCATCGGGGTAAAGACAGGAAAGGGCTCTACATAATGGATGCCGATGGGAGAAAGCTGAGACGCGTTAATGACCAACAGGTACAAGCACTTAATGGGATATTTCAAAACGCGTGTGCTTGGTCCCCCGATGGTAAACAGATCGCTTTCAGTATTGTAGTTCCCAAGGATGATCGCATGCACTTGTGTGTGATTGACGCAGATGGCAAAAATTTTCACCAACTCACCCAAGGGGGTCCCATAGAAAAACCAGCAATAGAAATACAATTAAACCCAGTAATAGCAGGAAAACAACTGCTACTGCCCTTTCCACTTCCCCAGATTGGTTCCCCAGCGTGGTCACCCGATGGCAAATGGATTGCCTACACTTTTTCAGATACAATAGCCTGGCAAACCGCTGACATCTATATTATAGACGCCGAGGGCAACGGACGCGGAACGCCGCTTGTAAAGGATGCGGGACGAAATTTATTTCCTGCGTGGGTGCCGGAGGGATTTCTCTCTATATCACCAAGTGTGGAGAAGCAAACAACGCTTTGGGGGAAACTCAAGCAAATGGAAGGCACTTCCAAGTAGATGCCATATTATAGAAAGGATATGTTGACATGAAACGCATACGAACTTACGTGGTGTTAGGAATGACATTGTTGCTGTCTGTCAGTAACGGATGGACGATTGAGAGGGAGATCCTTTCTTTTCTCCCCAGAAAAGGCGGAGACCGTTCTATCTATCTCGTAAACACCGGTGGACAGCTCCTTGAAACGCCACGATTGATAGTAGGTCCGGGACGTATAGGTACTTTCAGCTGGTCTCCCAATGGACGCTCAGTTACCTACGGCTCTAATCAGGATGGAGACCCTGATATTTATGTGGCGGATGTAAGAACAAATACACAACGTCAATTGACCTTTGACGGTAACAGAGATATTTGGCCCGCGTGGTCCCCGAATGGGAAATGGATTGCGTTCATCTCAGACCGTGTCGGGGAGATGGCTATTTATAGAATGGACGCCGATGGCGAAAATTTGATGCGACTGACGAATCAAGGGCACTGCAGCAGACCGGTTTGGTCGCCAGATAGTCAACGGATCGCCTTCACTTCAAACAAAGTAGATAATAATTCCCTTTATGTGATGACCGCTGCGGGTAGAGGGGTAAGGCACCTCGCGAAGGCATCTTCTGGTGGATGCACATGGTCACCCGACGGTAAAGAGATTGCTTTTATTGCTCCGGGAGATGTCCGTGGAAGTGTCGCTCTTTTCAGTATTAACGTTGACAGAAAAAAACAGCGCCAACTTACCCAATTGTATAAAGATTTCACACGCATCTCCCAACCTGCGTGGTCCCCGAGCGGGAAATGGATTGCCTATACTTTGACAGAATTGCCGATAGATTTGCTCAGACAGGGGCCGGTTCCAGTGGATGTGGTTTTTGCGAAGTCGGTCATCCATCTCGCAAATACAGCAAATAATAGGGACGGGAGACCTCTCGAAGAGACAAGCGGATTGGTGAGTGCGGCTGCTCTTGAGTGGGTGCCGGAGGGGTTTCTCTCTGTATCTCCAAGTGCGGAGAAACTGATGACCCTCTGGGGGGAACTCAAGCAGAGCGAGAAGTGAAAACTGCGGAGAAAATTAATGCATACCATCCATTCCACTTTGACGGCAGCGGAGAAGTGGTATTTCGATTTACACGGCTTTCTCGTCTTACGGAATGTTATCCCAAAAGACGCAATTGCAGAGATGTTAGATGTGCTTCGGTATTGGTTGACAATTGATGATGCCGACATCCCACCACCGCTGGACCGCGGACGACAGGAGCCTTGTAAGACACACATCGGACATATCCAGTATGGGCATCGTCTTTTTGAAGACCTTGCAATGAATCCTGACATTATGCGAGTTGTGGCGGGATTGACAATGAATGCCCCACGCCTGTTTCATTGCAACTTCACGATGATGACGAAACACGATGCCCCGCAACACTTCCATCGTGACGACAGCGGTTTCAAATTCCCACCCGGGTTTCGCAACCCACACAACGATTATCAAGCCGCCGCTGGACACATCTATTGCAGCCACATTGCGACGTGGGTCGCGCTTGTAGATGTGCCACCCGGAACCGGTTTTTGTCTTGTCCCCGGCAGCCACAAATCCCTGTTTCAGACCCCAGAGAATCTGCCCGTGAAGCACGATCCTCCGACTTCAATCACACTTCCGATGGCAGCAGGCGACGTGGCGATCTTCTCCACAAATCTGCTCCACGATGCGAGTCCATGGACAGAGGATTACCCACGGATGAATATCTTCCAACGCTACCAACTGAGTGCCTATTTCAATGAGACCGGAAAGGGTGGATACCCACTCGATGAACATCGTGATAAAATTTCAGATGCACAATATGAATTAGAATCGTTATCAAAAGAGGTGAAAGCGGCAGTGAAACCCGTTTTACCCAATGGAGGAAAAGAATGCGTTTAGAAGGAAATGTCTGTATTATTACGGGGGGTGGCAGCGGTATAGGGCGCGGAGCCGCCCTTTCAATGGCACAAGAAGGCGCCACGGTCGTCCTTATCGGTAGAACAGCATCGAAGTTAGAATCCGTTAAAGCTGAAGTGGCAGCAGTGGGTGGGACAGCGGTGCGTTACGCACTGGATGTCGCTGACTACGATGGTGTCGAACAGATGGCTGCGGATGTGCTTGAGAAGTTCGGGCGGATCGATGTGCTTGTAAACAACGCCGGACACAGTTCGCATCACCGGCGACTCCTCAATACGCCCCCTGAGGAGATGCGTTCGGTGATCGATTCCAATCTGATCGGCACATTTTTCTGCACGAAAGCGGTCGTACCAGCGATGCTCGAAGCGAAATCGGGAACGATTATCAATATCTCGTCGCTCGCGGCGGTCACCCCGGGTCCGTTTAGCGGTTTTGCTTACGGCGCAGCGAAGGCAGCGGTTATCAATTTCACGGAATTCCTCAACGCCGATCTACGGAACACAGGTATCCGAGCAAGCGTCGTTGTCCCGGGTGAGGTGGCAACACCGATTCTGGACAAACGTCCGGTTCCGCCGGACGCTGCCGCCCGCGCCACGATGGTGGATGTCGATGAGACGTCAGCGGCGATCCTGCTGATTGCGACGCTACCACAGCGGAGTAACATCCCGGAATTAGTCATCCGTCCGACGATGCACCGCAATATGACAGGTGAAATCGTCGAACTGGACGATTGATATTTCTGTACTTGCTGAGTTCGGTTAGCGGTAGATTGAGGTCTCAGGATAGTAGCGCGCCCACGCGAACCAATAGATATTGACAGCAGGTAGTCGTTCTAAACGGGTTCCCTCATCTTTACCCGATATCGCTGCACCTGTAACGAGATTCCAACGCGCCCCTGTGTTGTCCTCTACAAAGTATCGATCTTGTGGCGTAAAGGTTCGTGCGTCCGCTGCGACATTTCGTTTGAAGACTGCCGTTGCGAACGACGTTTTATCGTGAAAGATGAGCAGCGGGACCCCGCCAAGTGTATCGTTGATAACGGCAGTTTCCGTAAAGTGTGTCAACGGATACGCCCGAAACTGCGTGTTCCCATCCTTTTTCTGTACCTGAACGCCGATGACGAGGGATTTATTCGGTAACCTGTCATCGGTGTAGTCCATTCCGCTGACACCTGCGCGCTGGCTGGCGTGATAATCGGCGTAGACATCCTGACTGCGATTCTCGCGCATCCCGCCTCTGGTCGGCACGGACAACACGCGCGTGTTCGGATAATTCAGCTGCCATGCTTTCCAAGCGATCTGTGGCATAGAGGCGAGTGGTTTCAATCGCTTACCCGTGAGGGGTCCCTTTATCGCCTCCCCGGTGATATGTGACCAAAGGGAACGGGTCTGATGGTCATACATCAACAGTGCATCCCGCCACAATTTACCGCTAACACCAAACGTATAGGTCTTCCCGTCAAGTTCCCGACTATACACGATAGCCGTTTTACAGAGCGGTCACCACGTCGTGGCGATGTTCATTCCACCGACAACGTCGTTAACGATCTCGTGTCCGTTCAGCAGATAGAGCGAATAGGCATGGCTTTCGTCGTTGAAGGTTACGCCAATGACGGGGGCATCCGCGTCTAATTTTGCGTCGTTAGCCGATACGAATTGCGGATCGGTGATAGCCGGAATGGCATCGAAAGGCAATAGCGTTCGGATTGCGTCGTCCGTATAATCTGCAGCGGTCGCACAGAGCGTAACGAAAAGTAGTAGTATGAAAATGGGGGTATAGTGTTTCATGACCTTGCTTTAGTGTAGCCTCGGTGGGTATGTTAGGGAATTAAATTGAACATCGGTCATTTGTCAAGGGTGCTTTCATGTGCATCATCAAGGGCCAGATTAAGTTCACGTAGTTTCACAGCTACGGAGGTTATCAAGCCATCAGGATCAGATTTATTCCACTTTAGATAGACTAAGAGGGTTTCAAGGCATATTTGCGTCAATTGATATCCCAAGTTCGGATTGGGTTTATCAAGCCTCAAGTCAGGTACGTAAGAGTCGCCCCTTTGGATGAGATAAGATGAATGAATATCCTCCCAGTTTCTATAAACACAATCCGACACATGCTTTTTCGCTTTGTCTTGCAATTCGCGAAACGTCTTTAGCTCAGACAGATGTAAAGTTGAAACGGAGTTGTGGTGGGCCTGCTTGCTTGCCATGATAAGGGCCTCTATGTTTCTCGTAACTTCAAGGATAGGAGGGAAAAAGAGGCGAGTGAGTTCTGGTTGAGCCCCACAAATCTGGATGAGTGCGCCTTCGTATAATTTTGTGAGTTGAACCATGTACCCCACAATTATTGCCTTAGACTTGGCATACCCTCTGTTAGCTGTTTCTGCGTCCGGTGCCGAGGCGATGCCTACCCTGAGCAGGTACAAACACCGATTCATAACCTCAGCAGCGAATCTCATGCGCTCAGCATTCGTCTTGAATTCAGCGGGCGGCGGCAAATTGAAGTCAATCCACGCTTTCATATTTGTAAGTTTCTGAATGATCTTATCCATACAATCCTCTACAGTGGATGGTTTCCATCCGGGTGAGGCGTTGACTATGTCAAGCAGTCAATCCACAGTAAGTTGTCCAGAGATAGAGTCAACCTCCGTCTGCATTGGTTCGTGGTGAAGCACCATGAGTTGAGAGGCACGTAAACTCAGAAATTGGTATGCCTGTCCATTGCGGTCGCTGAATTCGACCTCAAACGCGTCATCATTTGAAAAGACATGAACCACCGTACCCACTTCTCCACGCCTTAAATTGTGTTCAGGGAAGTCTTGCGTGATAGCGACGATGTCAAGAAGTTCAATCTTTCCAACTGCTTCAGACCGTGGATTGTGTTCAGGCAAATCATCTATTTGTGTAACAAGATCAAAGAATTTTATTTTCACAGTTTATACTCCGCTGAATTTTATAGTGGATAGGCAGTTACCAATCTCGGAATTTCAGATCCCCGATCAATGATCCAACCACTCCGAATTGTCGCTTGTCTGCCATGCCACTTGAGCGTAAAATCAACAGTATAGCGTTGTCCATAAACATCATTTTTTCCCAATTGTGCGTTGTCTGTCTGGACTGCTTGCAGCAATGCCTCACGTAATTCTTCCGCGTTATCAACCCTCATACCGATTTTAACGTAAAATTGGTGTGCTTTGTGTTTTCCCTCCTCATTTTGAGGATTGAGACAATACTCCCGCAGTTTGCGAATATCCACGATAGCCCGTTCTGCATTCGGTATTTTCATGAAATTTGTTATACAATGCCTACCAATCTCACATGGATATCAAAGTTTCCTATATTTACTTCCTTTGTGTAAAGCATTAACAGGGCGATTAGAAATCTGTTGGATCTGTCCAATTTGGTATATTATACCAGATTTACCGAGTATTATCCAGTTATTTTTTGATTCCTTTAAAAGTTGGCGTAAAATCGGAGACGTGCTATAATACTTCTAAATAATAGAACAATCACCAAAGGAACGCATAGATGAACGAAACATCAATTGAACTCCTCAAATCATTGACACAAGCAGATGGAATCCCCGGTTACGAAACGGAAGTCCGTGAGATTTTTCGTGAGACTGTCTCCGGTGTGGGTCCAATCGGAACGGACAGATTAGGGAGTATCTTCTGCACACGCGCTGGAAACGCTGAACAGCCCCGTATCTTGCTGGATTCACATTTAGACGAGATCGGTTTTGTTGTGCAGAGTGTGACAGACAATGGATTCGTCAAGTTTCTGCCGCTCGGTGGATGGTGGGCACATACGCTTTTAGCACAACGCGTTACCATCACAACGAAGTTGGGGAAAGTGCCGGGCGTGGTCGGTTCTACACCGCCGCATCTGCTCTCAGGATCCCGTGATAAAGTCTTAGATATGAAAGACCTCTTTATTGACATCGGTGCGGAGAGCGAAGAACAGGCGGCTGAGGAATTTGGTGTATTACCGGGATGCCCAATTGCCCCTTATGGTCCCTTTATGCCCTTGAAAAATAGCAAATTGTTTTCTGCCAAAGCGTTCGATAATCGTGTCGGTGTTGCGGTTGTAATTGAGGCACTCCTGAAGCTTGATGAACATCCAAATACCGTTATTGGGGCAGGGAGTGTGCAAGAAGAGGTAGGGTTGCGAGGCGCGAGGACGGTCGCGGCAAGTGTGGAACCCGATCTCGCAATTGTGCTTGAGGGACCACCCGCCGATGATACGCCAGGATTAAGCGTCGGCGCGACACAAGGGAAACTTGGCGGCGGTGTACAAATTCGGATAATCGATTCCTCAATGATTGTCAATCCGAAGTTAGCTGACTTTGCTATTGAGACAGCAAAGAAACATGAAATACCGTACCAACTCGGTGTGCGCCAATCCGGTGGAACGGATGGCGGCGCAATTCATCAATCCGGCAGAGGGGTGCCGTCCGTTGTGCTTGGGGTGCCGTCCCGTTATATCCACAGCCATGTCTCGATCATTAACAGTGATGACTACACCGCAGCGTTGGATTTGACGATGCACCTTGTGCGTGAGATTGATACATCTGTTCTGCAAGGATTTCTATTCGATTAGGCACATTTTAGCAGCGTATCTCTTGCTTGGAGGGAAAACAGTGGAAACCACCTTACCGAAAGTCTCTTTTTGCAATCATCAAATCAGTAAGTTGATAATCGGCGATAACCCGATTTATGGCTACTCTCACTTCAACCAACTCCTTTCGCAGCACCAAAAGGAATATCACACCCCAGAGCGTGTTGTGGCAACACTCAAACGGGCAGAAAAGGCTGGACTCAATGCGTGGCAGAATAGTTTAACGGAACGCTCGCTTTCTGACCTGCAGCGGTACCGAAATGAAGGCGGCACATTGAATTGGTTCTGCCTCAGTCCAGGTGGACTCTGGTATGAGGAACCGGACGCCGTCTTTGAAGCGGCAAAGCACGATCCATTCGGTATGGCACCGCACGGCGGCGGTGTTGGTCACAGATGTCTACGCGAAAACAGACTCGATCACCTACAGGACATCCTCAAACGGGTGCGGGATACCGGTGCGCTCGTTGGGTTGTCTGTGCATGATCCGAGACTCCTACACATCGCTGAAGACGAAGATTGGGATATAGATTACTATATGACAGGACTTTATAACCTTCACGGCGGTGCTGACAAGTTCAGGAAGAAATTCGGTTACGCGGCTCTGGGCGAAATCTACGCGCGGGAGGATCGCGATGAAATGTGCCAAGCGATACAACGGACTGAGAAGCCGTGCCTTATCTTCAAAGTGCTTGCCGCAGGTAGAACCATCGGAAGTCCAGATCAGATTCGGGAAGAGGTGAAATTCGCGATAGAAAATACCAAGTCGATTGATCCGCTTTTGCTCGGTATGTATCAACAATTCGGTGATCAGATCGGTCAGAACGCACAGTTGATTACGGAACTCTGTGCGGCAGTGGAATAGATCGTAATATTAGCCATCAGCGGAATAGCAGTCAGCAGTCAACACAAGAGGGTTTTGCTAAACGAAAACCTCTTAACTGAAAGCCGAAAGCCGACAATTATAGTAAAGTCGAAAAATATGTAGACAGTTGCTTAGCGAAACAATCCTCTCCGCCGCTGGCGAGGATTGTATCCTCGCCTCTTTAAAGTGTCTAATTAATTCTAAACTTTACTATAATTGCCATACATCACGGAGGCTGAAAAATGGAGATGCGGACGTGTGGAAAATCTGGAATTGAAATCTCATCGATGGGTATCGGATGCTGGTCTTATGGGGGTGGTGATTACTGGGGACCCCAAGCACAATCAGACGTTACGGCTGTTGCCAATGCAGCATTGGACGCCGGCATCAATTTTTTTGATACAGCAGAGGGGTATAACAACGGACGCAGCGAGGAGGCACTCGCCGTCGCACTGAAGGACAGACGGCATGAGGCGGTTATCGGCACGAAGGTCAGCAGACCAGACCCCGCTACGATCCGTGAACACTGCGAGGCGAGTCTTCAACGATTGCAAACAGATTACGTTGACATCTATATGATCCACTGGCCCGACGATGAGATTGCCATTGATGAGAGTATGGCGGAATTAACGCGCCTACAGGAAGATGGACTCATCCGTGCTATCGGCGTCAGTAACTTCGGTGTAGAGCAACTCACAGCGGCTCTTAACACAGGCGCGTCTATCGCCGTGAATCAACTCTGCTATAACCTCTTGTCCCGGGCAATCGAACCGGAATTACTTCCATTGTGTCGAGAGCATAATGTCGGTATTTTGGGATATATGCCACTGCTGCAAGGCATCTTGACGGGGCAGTACAAAAGTGCGGAGGAGATCCCACCGGTGCATTCTCGATTCCGCCATTTTCGAGATGACCGAGAACAGGCCTCACACGGTGAAGAAGGTGCCGAGGAAGAAATGTTTCAGACCTTAGAGGCTATCCGGCACATCGCGGAGGCGGAACAGATTCCGATGAGTCGGCTTGCTATTGCTTGGGCAATGGCACGCCCCGGCATCACGTGTATGCTCGTTGGTACCCGAAATATAAATGAACTGACGCAAAACCTGCACGTTGTTGAATACACGCCGTCTGCGGATGTCATTGAGAGCCTTGACACAGTGACCGCACCTCTCTTAGAAAAAATGGGAGCAAACCCTGACTATTTCACGGGGGCACGTATTCATTAGTCTGGCATCCGCACACGGTATTCTGTCCCCGCAGGCAGTTAGAAACGGAGGAATTTATAGTGGAACAGTTAGGTAAATTTAACAAAGACTTAGGCAGTCCGTTGGAAACAGCCCCTGCCGATCTTACGCAAACAAATGCTGATGGTAAACCCGTCGTTCCTCTAACGCAGGAACAGAAATATCTGTTTGATAAGAACGGATGGCTCTTGGTTCCAGGGGTTCTGACGGAATCAGAGACCGAGGAGATGCGCGATTTCTGCTACCGCTTAAAGCATGACCCCGAAACAATTCCGCAACACCATCGTTCAACTTACGGGGGTCCTTTAGAGAAATTGACAGATCACCCGGTCATCGTGGCGTTCGGAAACGAATTTCTCGCCTCGTCCTATCTCGCATCGGACACCTGTTACGGGTTCCGTATGGAGATGAGTTTTTTGGCATTGCGTTCCACAATGGACGAAACGCCTTTCAAATTCCATGCCCACAACGGCAACGGTATGTTGCGGATGCCCGGAGATTGCCATCAGTATTCCTGTCTTCCGGGTCAGGCGTATAGCGGTCTAACGCGCGTCGTCTGGGAACTCAATCCCGTGGAGAAAGGTGATGGCGGCACGATGTTCATCACAGGAAGCCACAAAGCCGCTTATACCGCACCAGAGGGTGCCCACACACAAGATTGGGAGTTCTGGGATACCTATTCCTGTCCGGCGGGATCTGTTATTATCTTCACAGAAGCGATTACGCATAGCGGGCAGCCGTGGCAAAACCCTAATACTGATCGGGTCGCTGTTTTCAACGCTTATAACTCGGTAGACAAACGGTGGAGTCTTTCAAAACCACCACAGGCACAGCTTGATGAAATGCCACCCAAACGCCAGACGCTCTTCCGTGAGGCTTACGTAAAGGGCAACGTCACCGGCACGAAGTTCGACATGGCACTGTAACCCTACTGAAGGTGAAGGATAGTTATCAGTTTCCAATGAAGTCCCGCTACCAGCGAGCTGCGCCTCTATCCTTTGAAAAAGATGTGTTTGATAGGGTAATATAAATTGTATAGAATACAGATGTGTCACTTCAACGTAACGTTGTTAATAATCTTTTAGGACTTACGTAATTCGCCCGTTTTTCCACACTGGATTTTTGGGTAAGTCATGAGGTTGTGAGAGTGAAAGGAGGATTTTTTGGCCATGGTAGAAACAGTTGAAACCCTCGCCCAGCGGTTAACTCAGTTAGAAGAAGCAGTAGAGAACATAACATTACAACTGTCTTGGATTGTTAATGAATTGGGGAACGATACTGACTGGAGAAAAGATGTACAACTAAAATCAGATTCCATAGGAAACAACAAGCAAGAGGCAGAAGTTGCTCGGAAAATCCTTGAGCAGATGGGAATTTCCGGGGAACCGATTCCGGCTGAAGAACTCCAAGAACGGATGGTTCGTAACGGCATTCAACCCGAAGGGAGCGAGTTCAGTAGCGCAATTATAGAAGAACGCGAGAAATAACGGTGTACTATTTTTATTGTGATGCCAGTGCCCGTGTAAAACGATATACACAAGAACTTGGTAGTGATAAAATCAATTTTCTTTTCGCTAACGTACCTCATAACCGCTTGATGTGCCTCATCCTCGGTGCACTTGAGGTTATCTGGGTACTTGTGCGAAAAAGAAATGACAACCGCCTCACGAATGCTGATTTTCGTCAGGCTGGTATTAACCTTGATTATGAAGTAATTGATCATCAATCGGATTTCAGAACAATTCCTGTTCCGAATTCTCTTGTTTGGCACTCAATGGATTTGATTGAAACCTACTCTCTCAATAGCGTTGATGCAATTGTATTGCGTTCTGCCTTGGATATTGCAGCAACACGCCGTGACATGGGGGATGAACTCGTTCTTATTGCCTCCGACCAACGGTTACTGAGAGCCGCAAGTAGTGAAAACCTCCTTGTTTTCAAACCCGAAACACATCCAAAACAGACTTTAACTGACTGGCTCTCTACACCATAACTGACCGGGGGACAGTTTTTCAAAACTGGCAAAGAAAGGAAATCAACTATGACACCGAAACAACGCTATCTGTTTGATGTAACCGGATACCTTCACTTGGAAAATGTTATCACCGGTGATGCGTTAGCAGAGGCTGCTGAGGCAGTCGATAGATATATCACAACACCCCCCGATGAATTACCTTCAGGATTTGAGATACAGGGGCTCCATCAGCACGGGTTCGCCTTCGATAAATCGCTCGAACGTTTAACGGTGCATAAAGCGATATGGCCGATTATCAAAGAACTAACAGACAATCAGCCCCGATTCGGTAGGGGTTCACTGAAGCATGACAAGCACGATGTGTGGGAGGCTGGTGAACGCGCAAAAGTGAATCCGGGCGGACTGCATTGCGCGCGTGACGATTACGGGTGGTATAGCACGCGTTACGAGGTCGATAACGGACATATCTACTGCGATAACTTTGTCTGTTTTCCGTATTTTACGGATGTCTATCCCGGCGATGGCGGACTCATTGTGATTCCGGGTTCGCATAAGAGTGAGTTCGAGCGACCGAAAGAACTCCTGACGCTCGATGAAACAGATGGCATCGATCCAGTTGAGGATCCCGTTTTTGTCAATATTACGCCAAAGGCAGGCGATATTGTAATTATTTCGGAGTTGCTAACGCACGGTGTACTCCGCTGGAAGCCGAAGGATCGAGATCGTCGCTTCCTCGTCCTGCGATATTTCCCACAATACACGGGTAGGCATAGCTTCCCGCAACCTATCTTGGATCGGTTGTCTCCAGAGACATTAGAATTGGTGGAATCCGCCGGATATGGGCACATCAAGGAGATTGTGAAACAGGATGAGATAAGGCTAACAGTATGAGTTATGAAGAAAGAACAAATTGTCTCCCAAGATCCACGCGTGATGCACGGCACCTTAGTTTTTGCTGGTACCCGTGTGCCAGTTGAAAGCCTGATTCAACATCTTGTCGCAGGCGACTCGCTTGATATATTCCTTGACGATTTCCCGACAGTCTCACGTGAGCAGGCAGTGGCATATTTGCAGATGACTCTGGAGTTTGCTAATGCGCGTGTTGCTTGTTGAAAAAATACTTCAAAATTTAGCACATATTGAAGAACTACCATGAAACTTGAACAATCCGTGTCTTTGGAAACTGTTACTTACTAATAACCTTAATTCTAATTCAGACAAAGAAAAAGGCGCGCTTCCGAAGCGCGCCTATCAGAAAATTAAAAGAGGTGCGATTACAAATTACTTGCGACTTTGATCCGGTTTTGTGCGCGGGCGAGTGCCGCTTCCGCACGCGGGCGGTTCAGGTCAGAGGCATTTGTCGTGAGTTGCGTTTGGGCGCGTTCGAGCGCGCTTTCAGCACGCGCTACATCGATCTCCGATGCCCATTCCGCTGTCTCAACTAAGACGGTGACACCAGTGCGGAGCACCTCGAAGACACCGCCGCTCGTCGCCATTAATTGCGGTGTGTCCGATGATTCACGAATACGTATCTCACCAACCTCTAACGCCGTAAGGAATGGAATGTGTCCGGCGAGAATCTGAAAATTGCCCTCAACGCCTGGGGCACTCACGCTCGTTACATCCCCTTCATAAACCGACTGTTCCGGTGTCCGAATTTCAAGATGAAAACTTCTATTTAACATGTCTACTCTGTTTTATCGTAGATTTTAGAATTACTTAGGCACTCCGCATCGGCGAGGTTAGGAAACCTCGCCTACCGAGAGCGGGAAACCCTTAACCAATAACTATTAGTCTGCTGCTTCTAAGTCTGCGCTTTTCGCCTGTTCAAATGCCTCGTCAATCGTCCCAATATAGCGGAGTGACTGTTCGGGCAGTTCGTCGCAATCACCGTTCAGGATCGCTTGGCACCCTTGGACGGTATCCTCAATTTTGACATATTTACCTGGGGTTCCAGTGAAACGTTCTGCAACAAACATCGGCTGCGTCAGGAACATCTCTATTTTCCGTGCCCTGTTGACAACCAACTTCTGTTCATCTGAGAGTTCATCCACACCGAGAATAGCGATAATGTCTTGCAAGTCGCCATATTCCTGTAAGACCTGCTTGACCCTAAAGGCGGTCTGATAATGTTCTTCACCGATAATATCTTCTGATAAGATACGCGAACTGGATGTCAGTGGATCCACTGCGGGGTATCTCCCCTTCTGAACGATCGTCCGTTCCAATCTCGTCACAGCGTCAAGATGTGCGAAAACAGAGACGACAGCCGGATCGGTATAGTCATCAGCCGGAACGTAAACGGCTTGGAATGAAGTGATAGACCCGTGTTGCGTGGAGGTAATTCGCTCCTGCAATTCACCCATTTCGGTCGCCAGTGTCGGTTGGTAGCCGACAGCGGAAGGCATCCGTCCGAGGAGTGCTGAGACCTCACCTCCCGCGAGTGTGTAGCGGAAGACGTTGTCGATAAAGATGAGAACGTCTTGGCCCTGCTGGTCGCGGAAGTATTCTGCCATAGACAGTCCGGCAAGCCCGACGCGGAGGCGTGCACCCGGGGGCTCATTCATCTGTCCGAACACCATCGCCGTTTTATCAATCACACCGTATTCATCAAGCTCAAGCCAAAACTGATTGCCTTCACGTGTCCGTTCACCAACGCCACAGAAGACGGAGTAACCCCCGTGTTGTGTCGCAATGTTGTAAATCAGTTCAGCAACCAGCACCGTCTTCCCCACGCCAGCACCGCCGAAGAATCCGACCTTTCCACCCCGGACGACGGGTTGAATCAGATCGATAACTTTGATGCCAGTTTCTAACATTTCGGTAGTTGTGCTGAGTTCCTCTTGCGCAGGGGGCGGTCTGTGGATGGAGTATCGCTCGGATTCACCGACTTCGCCTCTTTCATCGATCGGTTGTCCTGTCACATCGAAAACTCTACCGAGCACAGCATCGCCAACGGGGACGGTGATCGGACCGCCAGTATCGGTTGCGAGGGTGCCGCGGACTAAGCCATCCGTTGTATCCATTGCGACTGCACGCACCCGATTTTCGCCTAAATGCTGCTGAACTTCGAGGACCAGTTCGGTTCCATCGTAACGTTGAACTTTAACAGCGTTTAGGATATCCGGCAATTCGCCTCCCGAAAAATCTATGTCAACTCGCGCACCGACAACTTCTAAAATTTTTCCTTGGTTCATGAGATGTTCCTTTTTAATTCAGAATCGTTGACTTTTCGTTACACCCAAATTTCTGGCATTTCTGTTTTGCACGGCACTTTCAAATCATAGTTTTCTTGAACACTGCGCACTCCTATGCAGCGTCATAGATTCGGACACACCTTTTGGAAGCGGGCGAGTGCCTGTGCTCGATTCACTAATGCGTATTGCCGATTTCGAGTTGGCATCAGGAGATTCACGCGTTGGACTTTCCGATTCAGGTTTTCGAGTTTTTCACTATATTGCGCCAGAGCGCGAGCCCGTTCCTGTTCAAAAGTCCGACTGATGGCTCCACGCCGATGCGGATACTGTTGGACGATAGCCGCCAACCGCTCTCGACGGGCTTTCAGGTTTATGAGGACTCTTTCAAGTTGTGCTTTTTCTTGCTTGATTTCTTTTTCTAATTCAACCCACCGTGGCGCGAATCCGTTCTCCTTCAGGAGTCGGTTTACCATTCGTGCCTGGGGAGTGAGATAAGGATTTGTGTCTAATTTGAGCGGTTTACCTCTGCCGGGCAAATTTGCGAATTCGCCACGGTCCATCGCTTCCTTGATCTGTTTGTTGACATCGATCGGCATCTGAAACCTCCTCGCGGTTACGGCACGACGGCGCGTGCCTACTCTCCTACAGGGCAGAACGGAATCTGCTCGCTTTTTTGCTACGGCAGAGCGGAGTCTGCCTGCTACTTCTAACCCTCGAGTGCGGCTGCCCCACTGACAATCTCGGAAATTTCTGTCGTGATCTGTGTTTGACGTGCCCTGTTGCGTTGGAGAATCAGTTCATCGATCAATTCTTTCGCCTTTTGTGTGGCATTCTCCATCGCTGCCATTCGCGCGGCTTGTTCCGCTGCGTTGGAATCCAGAAGCACTTTCCACATTTGCATATTCAGGTGTTTGCCGAGTAGCATTTCAAAGAGCTCCACTTGTCCCGGTTCATAGATATAATCCAGAAAGAGCTCATCACCCTCTGGTATTTCAGGTTCTAACGGAAGAAGCTGCTCAACAAGGACAGTCTGGAGAATAGCAGACCTGAAGTTATTGTAGATAACCTCGACTTTATCGATTTTTTTATCCGTATAAAGATGTTCAAATTCGTGAACAACGTCAACAGCGGTTTGGAATTCAAGCTGACGGAAAATGTTGATGTAGGCATCGGTGATGTTGTAACCACGCCGGGTAAAATGCTCTTGCGATCGTCTGCCGATACAGATAAGCGTCACATCTGCACCACTCTCTTGATAATGCCCTATGCGTTGTGTCGTTGTCCGAATAACGTTACTATTGAAACTTCCACACAACCCTCGATCTGCGGAGACAGAAATAATGCAGACATGCTTTATCTCACGCGTTTCAAGCAGCGGATGTGTCAGTGTCTGATTCTCAGTATCCATCTGCGAGATTAGGTGTCCTAAGATCGTGTCGAGTTTATCGGCGTAAGGACGCGTCGCATTAATATTCTCTTGGGCACGGCGGAGCCGTGCAGCAGCCACGACACGCATTGCATCGGTGACCTGCTCAATGTTTTGAATGCTGGCGATACGCCTTCGAATTTCTCGTAAAGTTGCCATATTTTTTTAATTATGGGAGTCCCGGTATAATCCCAAAGCGCGCAGCTCGTAATGAAATGGAGAGTGGATATATAGAAATCAACGCGATGCATCCAACCCACCTCACCGAACCGCAAGGTAAAATTAAAAATTTTCCTTGAACGTTTTCACAGCAGTGTGTAAGGTCTCAAGGAGTTCATCACCCAGCAACCCCGTTTCTGCGACTTCCGCGAGAAGTTCTGCGTGATTCCGGTCAAGGTATTGTAAAAATTCGGATTCAAACCTTGCCACTTCTGTCTCTTCGACATCGTCCAGATAACCGTTGGTGCCACAGAAGATAGAAGCGACTTCGCGTGCTACAGACATCGGTTCATATTGCGGTTGTTTCAGCAATTCAACGAGTCGTGTGCCGCGGAGCAGCAAGGATTGCGTTAATGCGTCCAAATCCGATCCAAATTGCGCAAAGGCGGCAACCTCCCGGAAACTGGCGAGATCCAATTTCAGGGTACCCGCAACCTCGTCTGATTTCATGGCTCTCACCTGCGCATCCCCACCGACTCGCGAAACAGATAGACCGACATCAATCGCGGGTCTCACGCCTTGGTTAAACAGATCCGTTGTGAGATATATCTGCCCATCGGTGATGGAAATAACGTTTGTGGGGATATAGGTCGTCAAATCGCCTTCAAAGATCTCAATAATCGGTAGAGCAGTAAGAGAACCCCCGCCCAATTCATCGCTTAATTTTGCAGCGCGTTCTAAGAGGCGTGAGTGTAAGTAGAAGACATCCCCCGGATAGGCTTCCCTACCGGGCGGTCTCCGCGAGAGCAATGACATCTGCCGGTACGCCCACGCGTGTTTCGTCAAGTCGTCGTAGATAATGAGGGCGTGTTTGCCGTTGTCTCTGAAGTATTCACCCATTGCAGTACCAGAATAGGGGGCAAGGTACTGAAGCGGGGACGGTGCACTGGCAGGCGCGGAGACGATCGTCGTATACTCCAGGGCGTTATGCTCACGAAGCGTCGCTGCAACTTGTGCCAAAGTTGAACCTTTTTGACCGATAGCGACATAGATACAGTAGACATCCGTATCTTTCTGACTCAAGATAGTATCCAAGGCAATAGCCGTCTTGCCGGTTCGACGGTCCCCGATAATCAGTTCACGTTGCCCTCTGCCGATCGGAGTCAAGCTGTCAATCGCTTTTAAGCCTGTATAAAGGGGTTCGCTCACGGGTTGCCGTTGAACAATGCCGAGTCCCTTCTGTTCGACAGGAAGTCGATGTTCTGTTTCAATGTCACCCAAGCCATCAATCGGTTGACCGAGCGCATCGACGATCCGTCCGAGAAGTGCCTCGCCGACAGGGACTTCGGGAAGTCGTCCTGTGCGTTTGGCGGTATCCCCTTCGTGTATGAGCTGATCTTCGCCGAACAGGACACAACCGACGTTGTCTTCTTCGAGGTTGAAAGCGATACCGTAGACATCGTTAGGAAACTCGATCATTTCACTCGCCATAGCGTTCGCAAGCCCATGCACCCGCGCGATGCCATCGCCTACCTCCAGCACCGTGCCGGAGTCATAGACATCCACGTCCTGTTCAAACTGTTGCAGTTGTTGTTTAAGGATATTTGATATTTCGTCCGGTCGGACTTCTCTTGCCATTTTTTAATTATTCCTTGCGGTTCGGTCAGGTGAATTAGAGGTTCAATCTCATCTCCGTATATCCGCTTGCGTGTTTTTGCTTGGGTATTTCTGCGGATTGTTGCAGGCTACAATTGTGATTCATGTTTCCAAGATACAAGAAACTCAAAATACCCAAACCCAGCCGAGACTTCATCGGAAACCACGGCGTAACATAGTGGAGCGGTACCCAGGACCTATAGTTTAAGATCCTCTTGCGAGTTGCTGCTTCAGGCGTTGGAGTTGTGTTGTAACGCTTGCATCAAAAACGGTGTCTTCTAACTGCACGATGAATCCACCCTGAATGTGTGGATCCGTTACGGTTTCCAATCGCACCTGTTTTCCTGAATACGTGCTTAACTGCTGTGCGAGCCGCTCCTCTTGTTCCACTGTTATGGGTACAGCCGTCGTCACTTTTGCGATAAGCCTACCGGCAGCCTCGTCAACGATTGCTGAAAAAGCATCCATTATTGCGATAAGATAGCGTTCACGCTGCTTCAACGCGAGGAGTTTGAAAAAATTAACCGTCAGCGGTTGCATCGTATCGGTGAAAAGCTGCTGAAACGTCTCGCTTTTAAATTGCGGAGACAGAATAGGACTGTGGATTAACTGTGTGAATTCCTCAGACTGTTCAATCAACTCTCGCAGGCTATCTACATCTGCAATAACAGGTGCCAAGGCGTTCTGTTCCACGGCTGCATCGTATAGGGCGCGTGCATAAGGTTTTGCAACCCGAATGTCTCTCATAGTTCGTTTTCACCTCAATAGTTTTCAGTCGTTAGCCATCAATTAAGACGTTCTTGCTTATAAGCAACTTCTTGTAACTGACGACTGATAACCGATACCTATTCCGTTGGCAACCTGCTAATAGATGCATCAATGATATGCTGATGTCTCTCGGCGTTGAGTTCTTCGCTTATGATTTTGCTGGCGGCATCAATGGCAAGTTCAGCGACGACCCCTCGTAGTTCCGAGATCGCTTCGTCTTTTTCACGTTGAATCTCTGCTCTGGCTCTTGTCACTTCATCATCCGCCTCTTGCCGTGCCTGCGCGAGAATTTGCTGACGCTCAGCATTTCCTTGGTCAATCGCTGCTTGAATTCTGGCTTGTGCTTCGGTCTCAATATCGGCTAAACGTTGACGTGTCTCTGCAGTGAGCCGATCTAACTCGTCCCGATCCGTTCGCAGTTGTTCCAACTGCGTGCTAATCTCATTTCTGCGATCCTCTAAAAGTCCGCCGACCCTGCCGAAAACAAACTTCCAAAGTACCGCAAGCACAATCAAAAAACCGATGACTTGGATGGTGATCGTTTTTGGGTCAATCCCGAGCAGACTCAACAGTCCGCCGTCGCCAGCAGGCGCCTCCGCAGCGAACACATTCTTGACGCAGATGCCCATTAAAATTGCGGTATATAGGACGTAATGTGTAGTCCTGTACTTGGTATTTTGCATCAGTGTGCTGTACTCTATTTTTGGAACTGAAGACGTATGCCCTCGCAAATTTTTTGTCAGGACGTTTCCGGTTCCGCTTGCAAGTCGTGCTGTACGTCCTCAGTCAGGAGTTATTTTAATTTCCGCTTCCGACATCTGTCGCAACTCGTTTCGCGTCTGCATCAATCATCTCTCTCAGCATTTCACCTTCAGGGAGTTTTGCTTGCAAGATAAAGAACATTAAGAGCGCATAGATAACGAGCGACTCGATGAGTGCCAAACCGATAATCATTGCCGTTTGGATACGCGGCGCGGCATCCGGTTGACGTGCAATACCTTCAAGAGCGGTACTTGTCGCACTGCCTTGTGCTCTTGAGGCGAAGATGACGGCGATTGGCAAGCCTAACGTTACGCCAAACGCCAACACAGCTAAATAAATCATGAAATGTCCTCCTTGGACGGGTAAGGGCTTGTAGGGGCGGGGTTACCCCGCCCCTACAAATCCCAGAGAATTAATGATGCGCTTCATGCGCTTCGTCGTGGTGTTCTATGAACAGCACAATATAGATAGATGTTAAGATGGTAAAAACGAATGCCTGCAGGAAGCCAGCAAACAGTCCGAAGAACAGCATAGGCACTTGCACCGGAATAATCGGTATGGCATCTGCAATCAGCACGATAAGTCCGAGTTTCGTCAGTTCAATCACGACCGATTTTTCGCCAAAAATGTTTCCGAAAAGACGGACAGCGAGAGAACCCGCACGCGATAACTGCGCAATAACTTCGAGTGGGAACATTAAGACCCCCAACCACGGAGGGTCACCGGCTAAATGTTTCAGATAGCCCCCTATCCCGTTCTCTTTAATCGCGATAATTTGAACGCCTAACACAGCCGTTATGCCGAGTGCAAGCGTTGTATTCAAATCTGCTGTTGGGGGTTGAAGACCCGGAATAACGCCAAGATAATTCAGGAAGAGAATGAAGATGAAAAAAGAGCCAACGAATGGAATATACTTTTTGCCGTGTTCGCCTAAAATACCGCCGAAGAAATCAATGATACCCTCTACAAACATCTCTAACAGGGTTTGTCCTTTCCCTTCAGGTATCCGTTTCAACTTCCGGGTGACGAAAATAAAAAACAACACTAAAACGAGAACAGCGAAGTATGTGTTAGGAATTAGATCGGGCTGATGCCACCGAGTCGGTTCAGGGATAATTTCATCTGGTAAAATTTTTGAAATCGGATAGAGCAGACTCCGGTGACCGTTCTCGGCTGCGAAACTCCCGGCGCCTGCTGCCAAACTGAGTCCGACAACCCAGCAGATAAATGATATTTTTTTCATATTTGTTGTTATATCTTTTAAGAGCGCGGCGCGTTTCGGACACGTCCCGCTTGAAATCTACCTGTAAATTTTGCCTCAAGACTGATTCGGATCCTTATTTGACAGGATCGTCACCATCAAACCGATCGCTTTGATAATGATGGCTCCCTGTACTAAAGCAATTCCTCCAGCGAACGCGTATATATTCATCCATTCCATTTTAAACAGAAGATAGAGGATTCCACCCAGTACCGTGTATTTACCGAGTGCGATGAAACCCAGCACGTATTTCGTGCGCTTCGTGCTCCCGGGTCGCACGAGTCGCCGAACCACGAATTCAATGGACCAGAAGAGACTCAGGCTGATAGCACTGCCGATCAGAAAACTGGGGAGCGCGGGGCGTTTGAATCCTAACAACACTGCCGAAATGACGACGGTGAGACAGATCGTCAAGATATAGACGTGGCGGATAAATCGGTCGCCAATTTCCAAAACCGGACCCATCCAGGTGACTCCTTTGTCATAATAACGGCGAAGGATAATCGCCGAAATTTCCGGACCTCGATTGCTTTCAGATTTTATCCTTCTTCAGCGTCCTGTGTTTGTTCTGAAGTGGCACGACGCTGTTTTTCCAGACGTTCGAGTTGGCGGTTCCAACGTGCTACCGAGCGAAACATCTCCATGAAGCCAGCGGCAACTCCCATTCCGAAACCGATATAGGATCCAACTGCTGCGTTGCCTAATTTTCCACCGAGCCACTTGCCCCCGAAATACCCGATACAAATCGCGAGTGCAAGCGTTATCCCGATTGAAGCGAGGTCGAACATCCCGATGTTGTCATTTTTCAGATGTTTCAGACGTTTCTTAAATATTAACATCGCTGCACCTTCAAACAACGGAACACGTTTATCAGATGGTAACCTCTTATCAAGCAACGGTATATATTATAACACGCAGATGTTGGGAATGCAAAAAAAAATAGAATAGCTTTAGAAGGGGGGTATTGTGTTTAGGGGTTAATATAGTCATTGTTTATCTGAACCCAGGATGACGGTTCCTTCCCGCCTTAAAAGGTGAGATTTCCACGGCAAAGAACTTAATGATGAACTGTGTAAACTATAGTATAACTCTCTATGATTTCACCGGTACTTTTCCGACTGCATTCGGTAGAGTGTCGCATACCTACCCCCTTTGTTCATCAACTGCTCGTGGGTGCCTTCCTCAAGAATTTTCCCTGCGTCAATGACGAGAATCCTATCAGCCATGCGAACCGTCGAGAAGCGATGCGAGATTAATAACGTTGTCACATTCTGCGTGAGCATTTTGAAGCGTTGAAAGAGGGCGTATTCGGATTCCGCATCGAGTGCGGCCGTCGGCTCATCGAGGATTAAGATTGCTGCGTTTCTCATAAAGGCACGCGAGATGGCGATTTTCTGCCACTCTCCGCCGGATAAATCGGTGCCGCCGTCAAAATGCCGTCCAAGCAAGGTCTGGTACCCCTCAGAAAGTTGTGAAACGACGGTATCTGCTTGACCCTGTTCCGCTGCCTGAATCACCGCGGACTCGTTGTTGACCTGCTCCACATTCCCAACACCGATATTTTCCCCAGCGGTGAGGAAAAAGTGTGAAAAATCCTGAAAGACGGGGGCAATTTTCTGGCGTAAACTGTCAAGGCGATACTGATGTAAAGGGATGCCATCAACGAATATTTGTCCTGCTGTTGGGTCATAAAAACGGCAGAGAAGTTTTACAAGCGTCGTTTTGCCGGCACCGTTTTCGCCAACGATGGCGAGCGTCTCTCCAGCTTTTATTGAGAAGGAAACATCACTGAATACGGTGTTCTCACATCCCGGATACCGAAAAGAGACGTTCCGGAACTCAACGTCTCGATTAATGTGAGAAAACGTCTGGGGTGCCTCGGCGGTTTTCAGGGTAGGTGTCAGCTCGAAGAAGGACGATAACGTATGAAATTCTATTGTGGAACCGGTTAGATTCCCAACTTTCAGAGTTAAGTCCCAGAACGCCGCTTGCAAACCATTCACAATCGAAAAATACATCGCTACCTCACCGACGGTAATCCTTCCTTGAAACGCGACCAGCACAACGTAGATGTAGAGAAGTGTGAGTCCGATGCCGTGTAAAAGTGTGAAAAGCAAGGTAATTTTGGTGTGTGAGATTCTCACAGACAGGAATCGTTTGAAAAGCGTGTCAAAAAGTTCACGATACCGGTTGGTAAAGTAGGCACCCAGGTTAAAGAGTTTTATCTCTTTTACGGACTCAATATTAAAAAGGAGTCCATGGAAGTATCCCAATTGACGGGATTCTGGCAGCTGCTCCCAACGGGTGTCAAAGGCGTATTGGTGATGGCGATACTCTGCGAAGAGGTGGGGTAAAGCAACAAGAACCATCGCAATTGGGATGAAGGGGCTGATGGTTATCGTCAAACTTAAGAGGGAGAAGAGCGTAATGCCGTTGCTAATCGTGGATGACAGCACCCAGAGCATACCTTCAAGGAGCGTTGAGTTTTCTCTGAGGAAGCGGAGTTGATCGTAAAATTTACTTTCATCAAAGTATGCTAGTCCGGTGAGTTGCGATGCCTTTTTCATGACCTGCTCATCTATATCGGCAATGAGCAGGTCTGAAAGCGTAGAGCGGACAACCTCTGCTGCTGGATTCATAACGAAGGGGAGGATGTTACAGAGGATACAACCGATACCCAGAAGGATCGTTGTCATCTCCAATGGGGTTCCGGTCTTTACGATCGCTACGACATCGTTGACGAGGTGATTGAGCAGCAACGCGGCAGTCGCCGGAAGGCTGCTGGAAATAATAAGAAATAGCAAAAGTAAAGAGGTGCGTTTAGCGGAAGTCTGCCAAGCGAAGGCAAGGACCTTCAGACTCATTTTCACAGTATCAACGACGAGTGTTTTCCAAGAAAGTAGTTTTTTAAACATCGTAATGTTCCGCCTGGAGGGTGTAGAGTCGGGCATACAACCCATTGTCCTTCATCAATTCCTCGTGACTCCCTTCTTCGATCACTTTTCCGTCATCAAGGACAAGGATTCGTTCTGCCATACGAACAGTTGACATGCGATGAGAAATCAGGACGGTTGTTTTCTCTTTTGTTAATTCCTGAAATCGGGTATAGATATCGTGCTCACTGCGGACATCAAGGGCTGCGGTGGGTTCATCAAGGATGAGGAGCTGTGCGTTTCGGGTGAGGGCGCGAGCGAGCGCGATTTTTTGCCATTGTCCACCTGAGAGTTCTGTGCCGTCTTCAAATTGACGCGAGAGGACAGTTTCATACCCGTTTGGGAGTTGGTTAATAAAATCAGCACCTGCTTTTTCAGCCGCTGCTTTGATGTCGTTTAATTCAGAAAGTCGGTCAACATTGCCGAGTCCGATATTTTCCTGTACACTGAGTTGATATTTGAGAAACCCCTGATCGACGACACTCATTTGCGAGCGTAGATCGTCCAGATCATAGTGGTGGATAGGAACATTATCGAGATGAATGTCTCCGTCACTCGGGTCATACATTCGTGTGATTAATTTGACTAAGGTTGTTTTTCCGGCACCGTTTTTTCCAACGATGGCAACGGTTTCCCCAGGGTAAATATTCAAGGAGATCCCGTCCAAAATCTTTCGGTCTGTGTTGGGGTAAGTAAAGGAGACGTTTCTCAATTCAATGCCTTTTTGAAAGGGACGGGGTGCCGGTTTGGCAAATTCTTTGGGGACCCTTTTAATGACCGGCTTTCTTTTTAAAAAGTCATAAAGGTGTGTTAAAAAGCTTCCGGTGCGGTGCATAAATGCGAAGTTGAAGAGGGAAGTGCTCATGCTCGTCCAGATGACGAGAACAGCACCCGCGTAGGCAGTGAGTTCACCGACACTTAACTCGCCGCCGATCGTCTGTCGAAAAAGGGTGCCATAAACGGCACACACAGCAGCACCGCCTAATAAAGCATAGAGGGAAAGCGTACGAAACTCACGCTTTCGGACAGACCAGAGTACGCCGAGAATCCGAGTAAAGATGCGCCGATACTTTCCGAAAAAGAAATCGCGTAGCCCAAAAATACGCACATCTTTCGCGGTATCGTGAGAGAGGAACTGATTTCTGAAGTAGTCGAGTTTTCGGGCTTCGGGTGCTTGAAATTGAAGCGCGACTCCAAAAAGGTTTGCGTATTTATAGTGCGCTAATGCATAGGGTAATGCACAAAGCATTAGAAGGAGGGGTGCCAGTGGATGAAATAAGGATAGGAAGATGGCTACGGAAATCAACGCCCAAAAATCACTTCCTGCCTGAAAAGCGTAGATAACTAAATCGGCACTACTTCCTTCGACATGCCGAACCCGTTGGAGTTGGTCATGCAGTTTTGGATCTTCAAAATGTGCAATGCCTGGATGTTGGTTGGCAGTTTCCATGACGAGGAGTGCCACATACCGACGCATCTTATCGCCAAGGACGCTTTTCACCAGAAGGAAAATCGGTTCCATTATTTGCATGACGACCGTGGCGAGTGCTAATCCAATCAAGAGTGGCGCCGCGTCCCAAAAACGCTGATCGTTCGTATCAGCGATAGCGATGACCATATTAATAGCATCCTTGCTTAAGTAAAGGATGAAGACCGGTAACACACCTTGGATGAGCATTAAGAAAAACAGGACTACTGTCTCAACTTTACCTGCGCGCCATATCATGCTGAAGGCGCGGAAAATCGCTGTGTATACTGGACCCCATTCTTTTACGGGAGGATTCCACTCTTCAAGTTGGATATCAGGTTCTTTGTGTTGTTCCATGTTATCGTAAACCTACAATCATTTATATCCCAGAAGATTGACAGAGTTATAGGTTTCCCATCCTTGTGTAAATGTTAATTCTTGGTGTGGAGCGCGTCGACGGGTGAAAGCTGAGCTGCCCGCATCGCAGGATAGACTCCGAAACCCACGCCCATGACAATCGAGAAAATAACAGAAGTCAATATCCACGGAAGGGAGAGGACGACGGGCCATGCCTCCACAACTGGTACAATCCGCACCGCAAGCCATGCCATTCCGTGTGCTGCGCCCCAACCGCCCGCGATCCCGAGCACCCCGCCACACAAACAGAGACAGATCGATTCCGTTAAAAATTGACAAAAAATGTGAATCCGTTTCGCACCTACGGATCTCCGTAAACCTATCTCCCGTGTCTTTTCACCGACAGAGACGAGACAGATATTCATGATGCCGACGCCGCTGACGAACAGCGAGAAACCCGCAAGACTGCCCAAGGTGATTTTTATCACTTTTTGAATGTGGAAAAGTCGGTGAGCCGTCAGTTTCGCTATCCAAACGCCGATAAACTCATCTTTCCCTCGGTGTCTTTTACGCAGGGTGTTTTTAACAGAATCAATAATACTGTCCATCTCTGCCCCTTTTCTAAAAAAGACGAGCAAGTAGTCAACGTAACGAAAGCCTTTCACCCGTTGCTGATAGGTTGTCAACGGCACAGAAATCGCATCATCTAAAGAATACGTGTCGCTGAGGCTCATGCCTTTTGTTGTCATCACCCCGATAACCCGTAACCGAATCTGCGATTGCCGCCAGTGATACCGAACCTTCACCTCTTGTCCAATGGGCGATGTTTTCCCAAAAAGCTCACTGGCGGTATTCGCACCGAGGACACAGACCTGCTTCGCATTTTTGATATCGCTGTCGGAAAAGAATCTACCGGCGTGAACTTCCCATCCCATGCCGAGAGAGTAGTCCGCTGTGATACCTTCTAAACGCGCTTTCGCTTGATTCCCGTTTCGGCTGCTCACAAAGGTGTTGAAGTCTTCTACTTTAGGCAAGACGTACAGCACATCGGGGCATTCTGCCTCAACTGCAGAAGCGTCCTCAAGGGTATATCGCTCTGTCGTACGTCGGGCGAGCCGCGGCCCCTTCCAAATAGTCGTCCGTGTCCAGAATGCGATCTGGTTGGCACCCCCCATCATTTCAAGGTTTTGAGCGATGATACGTTTCCCGCCATCGCCGATAGCGATCATGCACAGCACACCCGCAATCCCGATGAAAATGCCGAGAATGGACAATCCAGCACGGAGTCTATTTTGCGCGACGGGCTTCACACCCGCGATGATAGCATCACGAAATTTCATTGCTGCACCTTTTCCTGTATCAGAACCCGAAAGGACTTACCGATGTGTTTGAAATCGGACAAATCTTTCGGAATTACCAATCACGAAAATAAATGTTGTCCTACGTCTGCCCAAGAACCTTCAGAAACGCTTCATCGTCTTTTACATCCGAAAATTCAGGGGTCTCAAGGAAAGTCGGGTAGTATGTATCCTGATTATAAGGATCTACCACATAGTACGCCTGAGCGGACTTTAAATGATGTAAAGTTTTTTCTCTGTCCTTTTCAGAAGCCCAGATGCTTGCAGCCAGCTGGAAGTGTCCATAATGGTTGTTATCTTCCAAATCAATGGCGATTTGTAGGAAACATCTCGCCTCGTTATACTTCTTAGACCACAACAGACAACAACCGATATCGTGTGCTAACCACATAAGGTCGTCGAGATTTACAGGTTGACCCGCATCCCGTTTCTTCAACTCTCCTTCCATATAGGCACTCACTTCCGTAAAAATTCGATCGAAACGTCCCCAATCTCCTTGTTTACCGTATATGAGAAGTCGACTTTCTTTCGCAATCAACCAGAATTGAAAATAATGCTCTGAACCGGGTTCGTTGTTAGCACGTTCCAACTTTTCTATCTCAAGGAAGGCTTCATCGAACCGGTCGTTGCATCGTAATACATCTATTCCGGCCTGCAGGAATTCACAACGCCTGAAGTAACTCACGCCTGGGTTCTCTAAGCGTTCAGAGGCGTCATTATATAGCTGAATCCAGTCATCAATACGACCTTCCGCCGCCCAACATCCGGATCCCCCCAGATTAGCACCAGCCTCCAACACATATTTATCCGGCAAGTGCTGGCACGTCCAACAGTAAAGCCGAGAGTGTTCCTCAATAGCTGCTCGATTTCTTCCAAGAGAAGCGAGACTATCGACTAACCTGTCATGCGCCCAGAAACGCTCCGTATCACCCAGCGCGTCCTCCATATACCTACGGAGTAGAGGTACCCGCTTTTCCATGCCGAGTTTGCCCATATACGGGTATATCTCATCGGCAGCAAGATGCACCAATTCAGGCGTGATTTCACCCTTAAGTGCGTCTTCAATCTCGTTACAGGCTTCTGTAAGAATACCCACTCTGGATGCAGGATCAGATTTCACTTTTTCCATGAATAAATTGAACTTACTGCGAACTTCTTCTAATTGTGTCATGACATTCTCCTTCAGATTATCTGATAGTTGTAGATGACCAAAAAATTCTGGATTCAAGAGTTCTTGCTCTGTTCGCAAACGCTTTCGCGCCCGTTGGAGTCGACTCGTAATTGTGTTCACCGACACCCCCATGAATTTGCCGATCTCTTTCGTTGACATTTCGTCCAGATAGAAGAGGGTTACAACTGTGCGTTCCTTCTCCGGCAGTTTTTCTAAAAGTCTTTTCACAAGTTCATGGTAATGCTCGGTTCTCTCTGTCATTCGCTGTTCTGATATATGATGCGTATAAGAGGACTGCTCGATTTCTTCTACAGGTGTATCCTCCAGGGATTGCATCATAGACTTTTGGCTTCGCATCCAATCAATGCAAAGCCGATTTGCGATAACATGGAGCCACCCCGCAAATTGATCGGGATTCTTGAGCGTCGGAAGTTTTCTGTATGCCCTCAGGAAGGTATCTTGCATAATCTCTTCCGCATGGTGAAAATCTTGGATCTTCCGCCATGCCAGTGCATGAACGCTTTTTTGGTACTTTTCGACCAAGATGCTAAACGCAGCGTCGTCCCCAGATAAAATTTTGCGAATCAATTGAACATCGTCTTCTCTTTCCACGAAACTTCCTCCTCATGAACAGATTGAATCGTGTTGCATTCGCCAAAAGATTTAATCAAACGCCAATCTTTAAAATTAAGCAATACAGTCCGATTTACACTCTCTATTATTAAGGACGAAAGTTTAATCAAAAAACGTGCATTCTGCCGAAAAAACGTTCAAGTCATTGTAAATTTTATTATAAGTCAGGGTGATCGATGGATGGAACAGCGAAAAGAGCAGCACAAATGCTTTTCTGTCGTGCGGTGTCCGAAGCAAAGAACACAAGGGCACATTTGTTTCTTTGTAATATGGGAAGTTTGAAAACTATACGCTAAATTTCAATGCGTACAAATGCCAGGAACGCTCCGGAGAAAAAAACAACGAAAAATAGCGTTAACAACAGCAAATTCATCGCCGCTGTGTTGAAATCACGACCAAAGTTGCGTGTGTCTTCAAATTTGGGAACTGCTTCTGGATTGACGGGTTTCTGCGATACCCCCTCGCGAACACCAATGATATGAAGACTCTCCGGATCCGCTCTATCGGTATCAACAATGAATTCGCGAAATTGTTGAGCGTAGGATTGAACATTCTCTAAGAATTGCAGGTGTCGCTCAAAACCGGTTCCAGCGAACGACTCAAGGAGATGCTCCACAATTGTGACAGGTGAAAGACGGGTGATGGTGCGCGCCCGGTTCACTTGAGAAATCCGCCGTTTTAAGTGTTCTTCGCGCAAGCGTTCCCGCTGTTCTGCGTCTTGGGTAACATACTCGCCTGACAATTGTAATTTTTTTCTTTCATCTTCGCGGACTTCATGCCAATGAGTGTCGAATTCCTCCCTACGTTCCCAAAATCCAAGACTCGTCCTGAACGATGAAGAGCGTCCCTCGGATGAAGAGTGCCCGGCGATCGAAGCAAGTGTACTGGGCATAAAAACAACAAGCGTGACCCAAGCTAACAGAAGTATCACAAGGCTTACTGCGCTCCGTTGCACACGCGCCGATACCAATAAACCTAATGCAAGAAAAAGACAGGTGTACAGGAGCGCAATAAAGTAGATGACACCTAAACGTCCCCACGCATCTGCGCTAAGGTAAACATCACTTGACATAGAGATTACCAACAGATTCACCAACACGGCAAGCGTAAATGGAATACTCATGCTTACCAACGCCCCTAAAAATTTGCCAATCAGCACAGTGTGCCGCGGAATCGCATTTGCCAACATTAATCGCAATGTACCCTGTTCACGTTCATTGGAGATGGAATCGAAGGTGAACAGGAGCGCGAGGAGACTTAAGACATAGCCGATGATAAAACCCCAGTCCACTTTGGTAACCTCTGGGTCTAGGTTGTCCCGATTGGGGGTGGCAGATGGATATCCGAGTGTCCATAAGCCCTCTAAGCCACGTTCCTGCCAACTCCAGCTCTGAAAACTACTGACATGTGCGGACAAAAACGCTTCACCGCGCGCTGCGCAGAAGTGGAGGGGGGATGGTTTTTTGTGAAGATCCCCAGGTCCCTTTTGTGCGAGTGTATAGAAACTTGCGTTGGCATGAGACTTTAAACGGTTTTGATGTGCAGCGACATTCTCGCTATACTTCTGAACCCGCTCTGGATGCTCTCGGAGATGCAGAACGGCATTGGTCAGCATCAAACCCAAGAGCAGGACTGTTGCAAGCGCGAATCGGAGGCTATTGAGATTATCATAGAGTTCGCGTTTTACGATATGCCACATTTTTGGGTTCTCGGTCTTCGGTTTTCGGAGGAAAGGGTTATCGGTATGCCTCGCAGTGAGAGTTCCAAGAGGGATTTGTTAAACGAAAACCTCTTACTGACCACCGACAACTGACCACCGATAACCACTTTACACTTCACTTTTGACGAAAATCAGAAATATCAGGATGAAAATAACGACATTCATCATGAGCAAGATGCCTACATCCGGCAAGGCTCGCTTAGCATTTGTGTTCACATTGCCCCTTTGAAAAGCAAATTCTGGAAGAATGCTCCAATCCGCTGCGCCCTGGTCTGAGGAGAACCACTGTCGAGATCCAAATGCCTCTTTATCGTAGAGAGCGTCGATCACTTCCTGTCTGTATCGTCTCGCTGCGTCGAAGAAATCTCTGACACCGTGCAAGTCAGTATCGGTCCATGCTTGTGTTGCAGCATCATACAGCCCCACGGGTGAAAGTTTCAAATAGAGTCGCTTCACATTTGCCGGGTGAATGAAGATATCCTCCAGCGCAGGTTTTCGGACAAGCCAGGTCTGGTCGGCCGTACGGATAATCAGCGAACCGAGGAAACGGAAATGACTCTGGGCGTGAGGTATCTTGTGTTCCTCTTTCTCATCAAACCCTTCAAACGCCAAGATACCTTCAAAGGAGTATTTTAGCGTCCGGGGGTCACCCCAGAAGTAAGCGTAAGGGTTGGATCCACTGCCTCTTAATCCAAGATTCCAATCTATTCCTGGGAAAGCGTCGGTAGCGAGGAAATGCCTCCGTTCTCTCTCAAATTCTCCTTCCCACATCTGTTTAATTTGACTAAAAGCGGAGGCAGCACGCGCCTGCGGTGCTTCAGAGCGGGGGATCACAGCAAGAATCGTATTCGGATAGATGAGGACTAAAAACCCCCAAACGAACATCGAGAGCATCAATGCAGTACTCGTTCGACACGTCGCCGCCGAAATCAGCAGTCCGATGAGGTAAAACACTGACAGATACGCAACGGATGCCAAAAGAATCCCGCCGATCCGTAAAAAATCATCGGTGTTTAGAGAAATGGAAGGGGTCGTCGTCAGCAAGATGACGGCGAGGAGAAGGCTTATTAGCAATGGCACGAGTAGGCAGATCATCGCACTGATGTATTTGGCAAGCAGGACATGCCCGCGACGGACGTGCGACATCAAGACGAGACGTAATGTGCCACGCTCGTATTCTCCCGCGAGGGTATCGTAGGCGAAAATCAATGCCAATAAGCTCAGGATCACCTCAAAGATAAAAACAATATCCATGGAAGCAAACATATCCATAAACGGATTATCCGCCCCATGCATTCCGGCATCCCACAGCGATGGAACATACGTATGTGATACCTGTACCTGGTTTCCAACCCGTTTATCGTATCCAGCATTGAAAATGCTCAATGGATTGGGGGGACGGTCGATACGCACTTCACCTGCTGAATAGGTTTTTTTCGCCTGCATCTGTCGCTGATGCGTTTTGACAGCGTCGTTGTAGTCCATCAATCGCTGTTCATAATCCTTAAGAAGCACAGCAGTATTGGCGACAACAAGCAACAACGTAATAAAGACAGCTGCAGCGAAGCGGAACGTCATCAGGTTGTCGAGGAGTTCTCGGCGGATAAGCGTTGTTAACATGGTTTACCCTTAAAATCAAACTGGATACAGCATTATCCTACTTCTGCCCGAGAACCTTCAGAAACTCTGGGTCATCCTTTACATCCGAAAATTCCGGAGTTTTAAGGAAAGACGGGTAGTAGCTATCCATATAATTGTAGGAACTAACTATATAATCGCTCTGAGCGATCTTCAAATGGTGTAAAGTCTTCTCTCGGTTTTTCTCAGATGCCCAGACGCTCACAGCAAGCATGAAGTGATTATAATCGTTGTAATTTCCCAAATCGATGGCGAGTTGTAGCAAACGTTTCGCTTCATCATACCTCTTCGCCCATACCAGACAACAACCGATATTATGAGCAGTACAAACAAGCTCATAGATATTTACGGGATAACCGGCACTCCGTTTTTCGACTTCTCCTTCAATAAACGTCCTTGTATCCATCAAGACTCGATCGAAACGATCCCAATCTCCCTGTTTGCTATACACCCGAAGTCGATTCTCTCTTATCGCCAACCAGAATCGAAAATAACTCCGCCAACCCGGTTCGCCATTGGCACGTTCCAACTTTTCTATCTCAAGAAGTGCCGCATCTAACCTATCGTTCCTTATTAAGATATCTGATCCAAATTGCAGAAAATCGCAACGACTGTACTGACTCACTTCAGGGTTCTCTAAGCGTTCAGATGCCTCATTGTAAAGTTGAATCCAGTCATCAATACGGCCTTCCGCCGCCCAACATCCAGCAGTGTTCGGATTAGAAACAATCCGCAACACATATTTTTCTGAGTGCTTGCATGCCCAACGGTAAAGACGCGTCTGTTCCTCAATAGCTTCTTGATTTCTCCGAAGAAAAGCGAGGCTTTTGACTAACCTGTCATGTGCCCAGGAACGCTCCGTATCATCTGGAGTGTCATCCATATACTTCCGGAGTAGAGGGAGCCGTTTTTCCATGCCGAGACTGCCCATATACGGGTATATCTTATCAACCACAAGACGCACCAATTCAGGCGTAATTTCACCCTTAAGTGCATCTTCAATCTCGTTGGCGGCTTCCTTAAGAATATCCTCCCTTGATGCAGGGTCAGATTTCACTTTTTCCATGAATGCATCGAATTTGCTGCGAAGTTGCTCTAATTGATTCATAATATTCTCCTCCAGATTATCTGATAACGGTAAATGACCAAAGAATTCTTGATCCAAGAGTTCCGGATCTGTTTGTAAACGTTTTCGCGCCCGGTGGAGCCGACTCGCAATTGTGTTTACCGGCACGCCCAAAAATTTGCCGATCTCTTTCGTCGGCATTTCGTCAAGATAGTAGAGTGTTACGACCGTGCGTTCATTTTCTGGCAGTTTTTCTAAAAGCTGTTGGACAAGATCACGGCAATACTCTGTTCTCTCCGTCATCCGCTGTTCTGACATGTGGTGTGTATAAGAGGATTCCTCAATTTCTTCCAAACGTGTGCCTTCCAAAGATTGCATCGCAGGCTTGTGCTTCTGTATCCTCTTTTGCTTTCGCATCCAATCAATGCAAAGCCGATTGGCGATGACATAGAGCCACCCAGCAAATTGATCGGGATTTTTAAGCGTCGAGAGTTTTTTGTATGCCTGAAGGAAGACTTCTTGCATAATATCCTCAGCGTAGTGATAATCGCCGATCTTCCGCCATACAAGGGTATGAACGCTCTTTCGGTACCTTTCGACCAAGATGCCAAACGCAGCGTCGTCCCCGGATAAAATTTTGCGAATCAGTTGAACATCGCTTTCTTTTTCCACGAAATTTCCTCCGAATAAATAGATTGGACCCTGTATACCCTCGCCAAAGCGTTTAATCAAATACCAAGTTTTATGCAATTAAGCAATATGAGGTAGTTTACACCTTCTATATATTAAAGACGAAATTTTGGGTAGAAAACTTGCATTCTGGGGAAAAAATGAAAAACTGGATTTTTTAGTAGGTGTTTTGTGAGTGTCAGGCAACAAAAAAGGGAACCGGTAAAAAACCAGTTCCCTGTGGACATTCTACTGGACCTCGGAAGCTAAGCCGACAATCCAGCAACAGCAGCGTCCTCACTGTCAAAATGTTCAAACAGATTAACCACACGACTCAGAACAATGAGATTTCTGATATGTTTTCCGACATTGATGACACCCACGCGTCCCTGTTTTCGCGACGCAGCAGCGTATGCCTCCATCAAGGTGCCAAGACCTGAACTATCGATCCGATTGACCTGCTCGAAATTGATGAGGATACGTGGGGTATCAGAAGCCTCTATTTGTGGCAAGATAACTTTCCGTAAGTCTGATACGGAGCGTCCGCCCACCTTTCCAGTGGGTTTCAAAATCGAGATACCATTTTGCTGGCGAATTTGCGTTGTCATTTTTTTCTCCTTTTTTTATTTGTGAAATTTGTCACTGTTAATTGTTCTTTAATACGATTCAAACGTTCAATTTAAGGATGCGTTGACTTAACCCGAATTCTATTAAAACACCGTCTTTTTAACGCAAATCCAAGTCCATCTCCGTTTTGAGGCGTTTATGGAACGTTTCAAAAGCCGCTCCCCAAGGTCCCTCCTCTGTATGAGGATCGCGCTGTTCAGCAGGCACGACAGTCTCATCAGAGCCGAAAGCAAGGTAACCGATGCCGAAGAGTAACAAACAGACGAGGAGTAGATTAATCATTAGGAAACGCATTTTTTTCTCCTTATTAGCGTAGGACTTGCATTTGAATTCGGAAGTGGCAATTTTACTGAAATTTTACATCCGTTGATTTAAGTGACGCATCTTAGATGTCAAAAGGTTGCATTATTTTCAAAAAGGGTGTTGAAACCATGAAACCAAATGAACGCAATTTGAAAAAATGGAGAGATAGAAGATGCATTCTCCGACCCCCCTCAACCCTATGACGCGTTTTAAACGTTGCCGACAATTCGGCTATCATCGACATCAAATATCGGAGCGGAAAAATTTCAGAAACGCTACCGTTCATTTTTCCGTGAGGTGATATATGCCCCTTTTATAATTAATGATACAAGCTCGCGCCGAAAGGGGTGCATAAAGCGAAAAAAATCTGGATTTTTATCGAAGAGATAGCAAAATTGTTTGAAATTGAAAAGAACCCTCACGTCTCGGGTGCCGGTGTTGTGGTGGATACTATTGTTCTGATTCTTCGGATTCTGGTTCTGGATGTGTGAGTATCCATTCGTGGAAAGTTGCTCAGTCTTGAAAAAACGAGCGCATGAGCGCGAATTCACCTGCAGTTCTCCTCCTTTTGCCTATATAGAGTTCGTTGAGGGAAAAAAGATAGTAAAAAATTTGTCAGGTGTCGTTACTACAAACGAGTTCCAAAACAGTTGCATTTTTTATCAAAACCTCCGAGTCTAAAACCGCCTTGCTTCAGCTGGGGTTACGAACGCACAGATGGTTCTTTTACTGTTCACGCTCTCTATTATTAAAGACGAGAACTCAATCAGAAAACGTGCATCAGGAGAAAAATTAAAAAACTGAATTTTTTAGTAGGTGTTTTGGGAGGACAATTCCAGATGTGCGATAAACACTCGATTGCGTAAATTTCGGAAGGATAAACTGTAGGGTTATTGCTGAAAGGCGTTTTAGGAAGATGCTCCCAAACTTTCGAGGTCTAAAATGCGCGGATCACCTTAGCAACGAAACGCTGTTTGAACTCCGAGGCGTTTGGATCACCCAGAATAACAAAAAAGTCAGTACCGGCATAACCTGAACGGCGCAGGGCAAAGTAGATATTAATTCCCTCGACTTGCCAGATGAGGCGACTCCCGAGGCTTAAAGCGGGACTGAAATCGTATGTGAGAGTTAGAATCTGTTGGTAACGTCTCTCAAAATGCCACTGGATTTGTGAGGAGAGTCCTGCGGTGAAACCGTAGGCGCGGAGATTCAGATTTCCACTGATGCGATGAATTGTCTCGCCTGCCTGTTCACCCCAATTGTAGGTAATCCCAACATTATTGAACCTGTCAGAAGCACGCGCGCGTAATCCAACGCTGAAAACACTGTCGCTGAATTCTTCAAATTGCCCGCCCCTCCAGCCAGCAGCAAGGGCATAGTCACTATGCGATCGGATAAGTGAAGATATGGACAAACCACGCCGAAAGACTTCACCTTCGTAAGTATTAGAGACCTCGCTTTGGATAGAAGCGGATGCGCTGCGGAAGAATCCTTCACGCCACTCGTTACGGAAATAACTCCCTAAACTTAGACCGCGATACCCCGTAAACGGATGGTACCCAAGTCTATTGACGAAATCCGAATCGACAAAAAATACGGAAAAGTACGGTTGAACGACTCGGCCTTGATAGATTAAATTGGCATATCCATCCCTTCCAGTTGACTCGCCTGCCCAACTTTGGGTGATGACAGATCTGGCTAAAAACTTGCCACGTCTGACATCGCCTGATAAGTAACCAACATTGTTCGCTTCGGTGTCACGGTGGTGATGCGAAAGGAGTGCCGCGCTGATATTCGATGTTGCCGTGAGTGATTGAGAGGCTTGAAGAATAACGTTCTGGTTGTTCCGGTGATAGGTACCTAAGGTGCCGACTGAGGTGTTTTTCCCGATTTTCCCAAAGAGTTTAAGCCCGCCATCCATATCCACTATCCGTCGTGAATGGAACAGGCGACCGAGGCGATAAACATTACCGCCTTCCGAGAAGAAAGGTCTCCGATCGGGCACATAGCGTTCACCGTAGGAGAAGTCGATACCTTCGACTGCCTGCTCAATGTTCTCGAAATCAGGGTTTGCTGTGCCGATGAGTCGCAGTTGCGGTGTAACCTCATAGCGGAGATCTGCTCCCGCGCGAGCCGTATATTCTCTTTCCGTCTCGGAGGTTGCCCCTACAGTAGTTTCTGCTTCGCTGATGCCACCAATCAGATAGGGTAACACCTTAAGTTCACGTTTGCGAGGCGGGGGCAGCACATCAATCCAGTGTCCATCGTTTTCCCGAAATTCTTGAACGCCTAAGTTGCACCACCAAGAACGTTCTCCAGTGCGTTGTTGTAGCCTGTCAATGTTAATGCCCATCCGAACGGGTTCGGTTGTATCGGGATAATCGAGCATCTGCCACGGGATTTCCATTTCCACAATCCATCCGTCTTCCACAATCTGTGCAGCGGTTTTCCATAGCCCAATCCACTCACTTTTCTCGGCGCGTCCCGTAGCGAGATGTGCGTATTTGGTGCCGAGTGGATTTACAATGAAGAAATTTCTGTCTGAAAACTGATGCGTATGAAACGGATCAAGACTGAAGGAGACCCAGTCCTCGCCGCGGATCCGCGTTTGGTCTTTGGTTTGGCGTGCCACAATTTTGTCGGGCATATCATCGTAGAGATGAAGTCCAACATAAATGGCTGTGTCGGTATAAACGAGGCGACCGATGGATTGGTCCTTTGCGGGTTTTTCAGTCCGTTCGTCGGTGAAACCGATGGCTTGCGGTGCCTCTTGCCAGCAGGCATCGTCGAGAACACCATCAAGAGTGGGTGGCTGATCTGTTTTGACAGCAGGGAGTTCTTTCTGAACGGTCTGTATGTTTGCAGCTGCCGAAGTCTGTAAACTTGTGATTAAGGTAAAGGATAGCGCGATGAGCAATACCATCGCGTAATTTTTCCGTTCTACCTGTTTGTTTGTGCCATACCCGTGCGCTGCACGAGTCTTTGCCGTTGTAAACTTCGGCGTTTGCATTAATCAACTTCCCCCGATTCAGAATATCTTTAGAACTATCTTCACAATTTGACGAGGATTAAGAACCAAATTCTTAATCCTCATCAAAGCATTTTTAGGTTAAATCTCTACACTAATTATATATTCAAACTAACATCTAACTTGCAGCATGAAATTCCGATCAAATTTACCCTTCGTGATCCTTTCATGGCGATTCTGACAAATGCTCATCAAACCAAGAAAGCATCCGTTGCCAATAATCAGCCACATTCGGATAACGCCATGATGTGACTTGCGAATGTCCCTCACCTTCATAACGCGCTAAAACGGCCTTTTTTCCCAGTCTACGCAAGCCAGAGAACATTTCTCCTGCCTGTGGGACAGCAGGGACACCATCCAAGGCACCAACAACTAACAACAGCGGCGTCTCCACCTTGTCCAGAAAAAAGATAGGGGAGTTTTCGATGTATCGGTCCTGGAACTCCCAGAGCGACCCACCCATTTTGCCCTGTCCTTTTTCTGCCCAATCGATCCACTGGCTATCTCCCTCTTCCGTCAAATGCCCATAGAAACTAATGAGATTCCCCACCGGCGCACTACTGACAGCTGCACTAAACCTTGATGTTTGTGTAATCAGAGCGTTGACGCAGTAACCTCCGTAACTGTGCCCCATTATTCCTAAACGGTTGGGATCGGCAATTCCCATATCAATTAGCGTATCTATACCAGAGAGCACCATCTCCGTCAACTCTCGGACCGGCGCGTTGGTTTCCATTGGGGTATCGGGAAGAAAGACGACGTAATCTTGCTTCGTCAGCAGAAAATTGCCCCCATAGCGATCTGTGCCGAAATCGTTAAATTGATACGAGAGCAAAGAACCCCCGTAGACCTCCGTAATTAATGGATAGTGTTTGCCCTCTACATAGTCTGGTGGGAGCAGCAAGGCACCTCTAAGGTCTTTTCCAGAAGGTGTCTGCCAAGTGACGAGTTGAGAAGTCCCAAGTCGTTCTGTTTCAATATCTGGGTTCAGTCGAGTGAGTTGCTGTGGATTTTGAAAGTCGGTGTCCGCTACCCACACATCGGGCGCGTGATTTACGTCCTCAATGCTGTAGAAAATATCCCCCGTTTGAGGTGCAACATCCATGTTTCTACCCATAGGATTATAATTACGCTTTTCCTGAACCAACCGTGTGATCTCGCGCGTTTTCAGATTGACGCGATGAAAACCGTGCTGTTCACTGTTTGAATGGACGGTATGCATGTATATTGACTCGGTGCAGTCTGGCGACCAAACAGTGTCTGCTTCCGCTTGCCGAACAATTCGAACAACACGTCCATCAAATCCGTCTGTCAATTTTTCAATAGCGCGATCAGCGATCGTAATTCGCCAGAGATCCCCCCGGGCAACACAGAATAGGTGTTTACTATCAGAACTCCACAAAGGCGGATGCGAACTATTTGTTAGTTCAATATCGGTGTCTTGGGTGAGATTTAGTTGGCTACCGTCAACTGTCGAAATGAGGAAAAGCTCATCTTTTGCAGCCTTATTCTCTGTCGGAAACGCAACGTAGCGACCATCTGGCGACCAAGTAAACAAACGTCCCCATCCAGATTTCAGCGAGTCAGCAAGTAATTTCGGAGGTCCTCCATTTAGCGACGAAAGATAGAGTTCGTACAGTAGTTGAGCGTTACTTTCTAACCCTTGAAAACTCGTAAACGCCGCGGTCGCTCCATCAGGGGCAACACGGATACCAGATGGATAGAGTCCCTGCGCTAACGTTTCGACTTCTCCTGTATCAACCCTTATCATCCCAAGGTCTGCGCGATATCGCGCGTCAAACCACGAAGTCCGCCGCGGTCGGAATTCATTTTCCGGTTGTCCAGCAATAGGACTCGCAAAGAGTGTTACCGATGCCTTTTCCTTGTCTGGAGGTGCTTCTTCATCTGTCTCCGCTTCTGAATGCAACCTAACGATAATACGTGTTCCATCAGGTGTCCAGAGCGGTGGCTGCGCCCTTGACAAAAACGGCTGAATCCTGACATCACTCGCGAGTCGTGGGACATCTTCGCCGACCTCCCATATCCACAATTGGGCTGTTTTATGCTTATCCGAATAAAAAGCCAATCTTTTTCCATCCGGAGACCAGGCAGGTCTATAACTTGTGCCCCAATTCGGCGTGAGATTTCGCGATTCGCCACTCTGAACATCGATGAGCCAAATTTCACTTCCTTCTTGCAAGCCAGCGATACCCGTTGGAAGATATGTTTTATCTCCGGCTCCTACGCGTTTTCTGAAATAACTTTGAACAGCAACAGCAAGTTGTGTTCCATCTGGTGAAACAGCAATTGGATCAAATAGCGTGAGGAGTTCTATCGAGAGAATGTCCTCAATACCGCTAAAAAGGTCAGTGTGCATTATTTTCCTCCTATCTTGGGTCATCACACGCTTGACTTTGTTTGCTGCCATCACCGATGCGGTTAGAACGAAATCCCGAGATGCTTCTTTCAACACTTCGGCGCAGCATCTCATCGCTGAGATGGAACGCCTCGCGTATTGTTATTGACAGTTTCTGCTGCTGCTCTATCGAATCGAGCAATTGCTGGTTTTGCACGACAACGACAGAATCAGCATTCTCTTGAATTTCCTGTAGCGAACGTTTCGCTTGTTCGGCGCGACGTTGACCCTCAAAGTTGAATGGACAGGTCACAACCCCTACAGCCAAAGCACCTTGCTCTCGGGCGAGAGAGGCGATCAGAGGCGAAGCACCCGCTCCTGTTCCGCCCCCCATACCGGCGATAACGAAGACAATATCCGCGTCCGCAACGATGGCGTTGAGCGTTTCCCTGTCCTCCTCAGCCGCTTTTCTACCTATCTCTGGGTTCGCGCCACATCCAAGTCCTTGGGTAGTCTTAGCACCGATCTGCACCGGTGTTGCTTCAGGGTGCTTGTCAAGTGCTTGCTGGTCTGTATTCACGGCATAAAATTCAATGTCTGTCAAACCGTCTTCAATCATTCGTTTAACGGCGTTCCCGCCCGCGCTACCGACTCCAATAACCTTGATTATAGTTTCGGTGCGTTTGGATTCTTCTCGTTTGGATGACATAGTTCTCCCTCTTTCAGGTTCGACACCGAACTCCCTGCGTAAGAGTTCACGTGTCTGTCTTAATTTGGTCTTGATTGTGCCTATCGCCAATCCGAGTTCAGTGTGGATCTCCTTGACGCTCCACAATTCCAGATAGTATAGGACCGCAACGCGGCGCACTTTATCTGGAAGGTGATGCACTGCTTCCCTTATAGCGTCGTAGTGTTCCGTTTCCCTGAAGCGTGCGACTGCATCTTGGTCGATACGATCCGTCAGATCCGCATAACTATAAGGAATGTCGTTTCCGGAACGATCGGCAGCAGCATAGTACCGCTTGCAAGCGTTGTAAGCAATGCGATGCAGCCACCCCCCAAAACTCTCAACGCTCCGCAGTCCACTGATATTTTCCCAGACGGCTCTCCAGACATCCATGAGAATTTCTTCGGCATCGCGGGGTTGTCTCGAATGTGCGATAATCACTTTCCAGATGCGTCGACTATAACGCGACATCAGTTCTGCAAACGCTAATTCATCACCGGCTTGTGTAAGCCCAATGAGTTCTTCATCTGTTAGAATGGCGTGCGTTGATAGATCGTATCGCATAAACAGTTCCCAATTGATTTTAACCTAAAGAGTGGACTTTTTCGGAAGGTGGTTTAAAAAAAGAAAAATCGCTGTACTTTTCGCTACGCCTCTCACAGGGACCTATACCTCCGAACGCAGGAAGACGAGGAAGGCTCCTGAAAGCGACACACCGAGCAGTAAAATGAGTAACAGAATATCGACTATAGCGGGATTGAGCGTCTCCTGAAAAGACAACTTATCCTCAAACATTGGGATAGTCTCTGGTAAGACGGACCTTTCCGACATGCCTTTCCGGACACCCACGAAATGAAGGCTCTCTGGATCCGCCCGATCCATTTCAACGATGAAATTTCGGAAGTGTCGGATATGAAGGCGGCAGTGTTCTAAGAATTGCAAATGCCGATTAAAGCCTGTGCCTGCCATGGATTCAAGGGCATATTGGACAACCGCTGCAGGAGAGCATCGGGTTATCTGTCTTGCATGCAGGACTTGCGCACTTTGCGCAGCGAGATGCTGGCGACTCAGCCGCTCCCGAATCTCCATGTCTTTGTTAACGAACGCCTGTTGGATCTCCAATTCTGAAGTGTCTACCCCCGCAACTTCCTCCTGAGAGGTTTCTGCGGATTGACGGCGTTCTCTTAAAGTCTCCCTTTTATCCAGGAAATCGCTCCGAATTTGGTCGAAGGCGGTCCCCTTTGTCCTCTGAAATTGATGGTGCGTTTGAATCGGAGGCATCCATCTTGTGGAGAGTGTGCCGAGGGTTGACGGCATAAACACCACGACAGTCACCCAGATGAGCAACAGGACAACCAGACTTAACCGACTTTCCCGAGTCATCGCCGAGATAATAAGCCCAATTGCGACGAAGATACCAGCATAGCAAGAAGCAATCAGCACGATCAGTCCTAAACGCCCCCAGTCTGCGCCGCTGAGCTGCGTCCAACTCTCGGTAGAAATGATGGCGAGATTGAATAACACGGCACAATAGAAGGCAATGAGGACCGTGATGAGGGAGCCAAGGAACTTACCCATTAATAGAGTCGGGCGCGAAATCGAATTGGCAAGACACAGCCGCAGCGTCCCGCGTTCTCGTTCTCCGGAGAGCGCGTCAAAGGTAAACAGGAGCGGCATGAAAGAGAGCAGATAGGTCACAATAAAGACCCAATCGATCCCCGTGGCAGTGGGACGAAGATTGCTAATCGCCTCCATATTCAGACGTGGAACGCCCATCGACCAAATATAGGCAAGCCCGTATAACCGCCAGAAACCACCACTCACGCTTTCGTCCGGTAGTAAGGCGTCCCCGCCATCGGCGATGAAGGCGAGCGATGCGGGGCGTTTGTAAAGCTTACCGGGTCCCTTGTGTAGCAGTTCATACAACTGCGTTCGGGATTTCAATTCGGTCTGAGATGCGTTAACCTTCTCGGAATACTTTCGAACCCGTTCCGGATGGGTTCGAAGATGCACAACGGCATTGGTTACCATTAATGCTACGAGGATGAACGTGGTTAAGGCAAAGCGGAGACTCGTGAGGTGGTCTAAAAGTTCGCGTCTGACAACATGCCAAATCATTTATTAGTTCTCGATTATCAGTTTTCAGTTAAGAAGCCATCGGTTAGTTTCATATCATTTCTAAAAATAAGTATTGCATACGCGATTTTTCTGAAGGGATACACAGCGGATTTTAACTTAAGCAAAACACCTATTAACTGACAACTATTCTACACTTCAACTTTGATAAAAATCAAAAATGTCGCCATGAACAGGACGATATTGGTGCATAACAGCAAAAACAGTTCAGGTAGGGCGCGATGCGCGTTGATGCCGATTTCTGCTCGCTCGAAGTGAAAACGAGGGAGGACCGACCAGTCTATATCCGCTTGATTTGGAGCAAACCACTGCAGGCTCGCGAACGCATCTCTCTCATGAAAGGTCCCAATGAGGGTGCGGCGGTACGCCTGCGCGGTTTGAATATAATCCACCATGCTGTTTAAATCGGTGCCTGCCCATGCGGCGGTAGCAAACGTATAAAGGCTTGCCGGACTGAACTTCATGAGACGCTCATCCCATTGTGCTTGATGGAGGGTGGTCTGTGCTACCAACTGCTGGCCGACGAAACCGACTTCGTCGGCATTCCGGATGTGCAGGGAGGCGGCGAATGCATAATAACGGCGTAAGTGTGGCACTAAAGGGTGCGCTGTATCTTTCAGTTCAAGGTTAACCCGAGGGAAGTCCCCAAGGAAGAAATATCCTGCTCCACTAAAGAGACCTGAAAACGCTTCAGAATCTGAAAATATCGGAGACTCCCCCTTAAGCGGACTATTGGCTAAGAACCGGTGTCGTTCTCTATCCGCCGCTTCCCGAATCTGCGCTATCTGCTGCTCGGTGGATCTTTTTTTTCCACGCATGTCCGCGTCTGGATTCAAGGCAAAGCGGCTCCAATTTGGATAGACGAGCACTAAAATCACCCATAAGAACATACAGAGCATCAAGGAGGTAGCGGCACGACGGGCTATCGCGGAAACGAGCAGACCGATCAGATAGAAAACCGACAGATAGACGATTGTCATTAAAACAATGCCGCCAATTCGTAGAAAATCACTTCCACTGAATTGCAAGGAACGCGCGAAGGAACACTGAATCAGGGCAAGCAATAGACTCATCAACACGGGGAGTAGCAGGCAAACCATCGCCGCAATATATTTAGCAAACAGCACATTTCCTCGCCCGACGGGATGTGAGAGCACCAAACGCAAGGTCCCTGTCTCCCAATCTCCCGCAATCGCGTCATAAGCGAAAAGCAGAGCGATCAGACTCAACACAACCTGAAAGATAAAGACCAGGTCTATCTGTGAAAAGAGATACAGATAGGGGTTATTTATCCCGAGCGGTGCCCCTGGACTTGAGAGGGACGGGACGCTGCCAGACACCCACTGTTCTTCCTCGGGTCTGACATCAACGATGGGATTTGAGAGGGCTGGCACACTGTCAAACGCTATATCAAGCTCACTGCCAAAACGCGTTTCCAAGCCCGCGCTAAAGAGGCTCAGGGGGTTCGGAGGACGCTGAACCTTTAACTTTAAGACCGAATAGGTGGGGGTTGCCTCGACCTTCTCGCGATTTACCGCTTCTTTCTGACTATAGTCGGCGAGACGCTCTTCATGTGCACCGATTAAGACGAACGTATTGGCAACGACAAGTAAGAGTGTAATGACCACCGCAGCAAAAAAACGCGCACTCATCAGATGAATCAAGAGTTCCTGGCGTATCAGGGTCCGTAACATCGTTTTCCGTTGCCTCAATTCCACGGGTTCTACTACCGAATTAGATATTTTCCAGGGATAGGTGATTAGGACTTCAAGAGCATCGGCATGATGAGGTGGATATGTCCTTCCTCACCAACCGGCTTAACAATCACAGGATCCAACGCGCTCGAGAACTCCAATGCCAAAGACGCCGTTCCAATGTGCGTGAGCGCCTCTATCAGCATCCGAGCATCGAGACCGACACGGATACTTCCAGTGCTGGACACCACTGCTAAGGTTTCCTGCTGCTCATCTATCTCAGAATCCCTCGGCGAAATCCGAATCCGTTGTTCATCTATCTCTAAACAGACCGTCGGCGAAATCCGAATCTGTTGTTCATCTATCTCTAAACAGAGAGCAGGGCATTTCGGATCCGAAAATGCTGAAACCTGACGTGTTGCACGCAAAATCGGCGCTTTCTGCACAACTGTACGCATCTGAGGAGACTTTGGAAAGAGTTTCTCATACTTCGGATATTCACCGTCTACCAACTGCGCCGTCAACGTGGTTCGCTCATCCGCGAAAAGAATCTGGTTCGCAACGCGTGAAACCCGTACCTCCAAGGAATCAGCAAACGTTCGTTCAATATCTTTGACGGCTTTGAGCGGGACGATAAACCCATCGTTATCCTCAGACAACCTTAAGGGTTCACACCGTGCGATGGCAATCTGCTTGCCGTCGCATCCAACGACTTCGGTCCTGTCCTCAAGCAGGTTAAAATAGAGCCCGTTTAGAAAAGTCCGCCGGACTTTCTCCGTGGACGCAGCACATTCGGTTTTGTGGAGGATCGACCGCAGGATCTCTCCATCAATCGCAAATGCTCCCGGGTCAACAGAAGGGAGTTGTGGAAATTCCTCATCCGCAAGCCCGACGATTTTGTAAACGTCATCTCCAGAAGTGATTCTAACCCGACCGTCCGCTGTCTTTGTCACGTCTATCGGTTTCTCCGCGGGCCACGCTTTAACGATATCCCCTAATTTTTGGGCGGGGACAGTGATCGCTCCCGCTTCTTTGACTGTCCCTTCAACCTTCATTCTGATGCCAATTTCCGTGTCCATCGCCATGCATTCAATCGTGCTTCCTTCCGCACGGATGAGAACGTTTGAGGGAATAGGTGAGGTATCCTGCCCACTCGTGACACGCTGCAGCATTTGTAAAGAAGTTAAAAGCGCATCCCTTTCAAAAGTTAATTTCATTCCAAAACCCCTATTCAAATATATTTGGGCGCGACGTTCGGGTTCAATTGTGAGGTCTAAGGCTTCCTGAATCATGAATTCATACTGCTTTAACTGTTGTCGCGCACGTCGAAGCCGACTTTTAATCGTGTTTTCTGACACACCTAAAAAGTTACTTATTTCTGTGTAGGTCATCCCCTCAAGGTAGTGAAGCGTGATAGTTGTCCGATTGCTCTCCTTCAACCTCGCGAGCAGCTTTTCGACCACGTCGCGCCGCGCTTCAGCGAAGGTCCTCGCGTGTTCTGTCGCGATATACTGGGAATACGCCTCTGTCTCTACTTCAGAGATGTCAGTGTTTTCCAGCGGCTCAGTGTGCCGCTGGTTTTTTCGGAGCCAAGCGATACAGAGACGATCCGCAATCACATAAACCCACCGTAGAAACCGCGTCGGATCTTCCAAGGTCTCTAATTTGTGATAGACTCGCAGGAAGGTTTCCTGCGTAATATCTTCGGCGATATGGAAATCCCCAATTTTCCGCCATGCGAGCGCGTGAACCTGTTTCTGGTACTTTCTAACCAACCTTGAAAAGGCAGTTTCATCACCGGTGAGGACTCGTTGGATCAATGCAGCATCGTCGTTTCTCATTAGACATCTCCAAAAAGCTATTTTTATTCACGGAACTTATATAACTTATATAATATTATACCAGAGGCGTTTTTCTCTTGAAACATCTATTTCTTATGAGGTCCTTACTGTTTTGGAGCGTCGGATGCCGCAAATTGTAAGTGGTACAACCGAGCATAGAGCCCGCCCTGCGCCAGCAACGCCTGATGCGTGCCTATTTCCACAATTTCGCCGTTCTCCATGGCAAGAATTACATCGGCATTTAGCACGGTAGACAATCGGTGTGCGATCACAAACGAAGTCCTTCCCTCCATCAACCGCTCTAAGGCTTCCGTAACGACCCGTTCCGTCTCCGAGTCCAACGCGGAAGTGGCTTCATCGAGCAGGAGAAGTTTCGGATTCCGAATCAGCACACGAGCGATAGCAATCCGTTGTCGTTCGCCACCGGAGAGCCGGATACCCCGTTCGCCTATCTCCGTGGCGTAGCCATCTGTGAGTTGCGTGATAAATCCGTGGGCGTTTGCGGCTGTAGCGGCGGCAATAATATCCTCTTTTCTCACGTCCTCTGGGTGTCGTGCACCGATTCGGATGTTTTCCTCAATTGAACCCGAGAAGAGATAAGGGTCTTGAAACACTGTGCCGATCTGGGAGCGTAGGGCACTCAGATTGAGTGTCGCAATATCGTGTTCATCAACACAAATCCGTCCGTGGGTAGGGGTGTAGAGACGTGGAATAAGGTTGAGAATCGTGCTTTTCCCTGCGCCGCTGGGTCCCACAAGTGCAGCGATTTGACCCGGCAACACCTCAAAACTGACGTTCTGCAGGACTTTCGAGGTTTCGTTATAACCGAAGTGGACAGCATCAAACCGGACCTGTCCCCGCAAATCAACATCCTCAATACCATCAGTCGGTTCGGTTCGGTTTTCATCCAAAAAGGTAAAAACCCGTTTTGCCCCCTCACCTGTCCTCAGAAGCGTTTGATATCCATTTTGGGCTTGGTATAGGGGAACGGTGAGTAGATTCAAATAACGATTTGCCATCCATAAAAACCCGAGACTGATGTGTCCATCAAGCACCATTTTTCCACCGATAAAAAAGAAAAGCGGATTGCCCACCCAAGAAGCAAGGGCACCCAATGCTGTCAACCCTCCGATTAACTTTTGATGGACTTCTGCACGAATGAGGGTCTCTATTGAACGTCGGATGAATCCCATATCTCTCATCTCATGTCCAAGGGATTTAATCTCCCGGGACCCCCCAATGCCTTCTTGGAGCCGTGACGAAATACTTTCCCTTTCCTGTAAGACCTGCTTTGAAGCGTTTTGGACAGGCCTTCGGAAGAGAACCGGGAGACCGACCACAGCGAGGGTAAACGGAATACTAAACAGACCCAACCATGGACTCACCCAGAACACAACGGTCAGGGTAACAGCAAATTCAATTCCTGCAAGGATAATCCACCCGCTCGTCAAAATCCCCTCAGCGGCAGAGGCTGTATCGGAATCGATGTAAGCCATGATCTGCCCGGTTGTGTGGTCATCGTAAAAACGGCACGGTAAGAATCGCAGATGTTGGTAGACCTGCAGTTGCATATCACGGCGGGTTTGACCTGTGACCTTTGCCAAAAAATACGCGAATCCAACCGATGTGAGATAAGTGACGGTCGCAATAGCCATCCATGACCCAACAAGAATTGGCAGAAAATCGGCATCTTTCTCACCAATGACACGGTCAAAAAACTGTCCTTCCATCCATGGGAAGACCAGAAAGGTCGCGCGCATGCCGCCTTGGAAGAGCAGACACAAAAGGGCTAACCCCCAATACGGTTTGAGGTAACCTAACAAACGGACAGCAATTCTGCCACTTCCCAAATTTCCCTTCTTTTTCGACGCATCCAACCCCTTGTCTCCTCTAAACGTTAACGATCACTGTTATATATAGTACTCTCCCCTTCGGAAGGTTACAAATTGTGAAGAGATACCCTATCAATTTACTCCATCACTATAGTGACGCGAACTGAGAAAAAAAAGGGTGCATAATTCTGCAAAAAAGCGAGAAAGTCACTAAAAAAGCAAAAATTACGTTTTTGGAGTTTATAGTAAAGTTTACACTTGACGAGACATTACGAACGGGGGAGGTTAGGAAACCGAACGAGTTGGCACGGACACATTCGACGGGTCGGTGCCAACTTCGCTGCCAGCGGGAAGGAGCGTTTTGCTTTCTATTGAAATGTCCATTTATTTTTCGGGATTTACCATAAATATTTTTGTCGTTCTAAATTCTAAGCTTTGCGAAGTGCCTCAATAGGGGTCAGCGACGAGGCCTTTAGCGCAGGATACAAACCAAACGAGATGCCGATTATCGCTGAGACGGATACCGAAATCAGGATCCACTCCAAGGAGATAACGGCGGGCCATTCGGGAACGATTTTGACGATTTTGACGGCGAGCAGCGCCATCCCTTCACCGGCGAGAATGCCTAACCCAACGCCGATTATGCCGCCGACACCACACATGATCACTGCCTCTATGAGGAACTGAAGCAGGATATCCAAGCGTTTGGCACCCAGTGCCTTCCGCAGTCCAATTTCACGAGTGCGTTCGGTGACAGCGACTAACATCATGTTCATTATCCCGATCCCGCCGACGAACAACGAGAAACCGGCGATGCTCCCTAACGTGATTTTTATGATGCTGCTGATTTTATCTAACTGTGCCATACCTTTATGCATCTCAAAGATGTAGATGAAGTCGTCTTTATTTCTATGCCGTTTTCGGAGAATAGATTTTACCTCTTCAACCGCCTTCGGAACCTCCTTGACGCTATGTGCATGAACGGTGATATTCTGAATCTCATCGGTGCCAATAAAGCGTTTTTGGCTGGTGGATATAGGAATAAAGGCAAGGCTGTCAAAACTGACACCGAACCGGAGATTTGTCCCTCTCGGCACGAATGTTCCAACAACCCTGAAGCGCTCGGTGTATCGCCTTCCGTCTTTTTTTACGCCAAACCGGTTGTGATAGTCGCTGTCTCGTGCGATTTTAATTTCTTGTCCCAATGGGGATTTATCACCGAATAAGGCGGTTGCGACCTCGTCTCCAAGCACACAAACTCTTGATGCGTTTCTAACGTCTTCATCTGTAATAAAACGTCCCTCTTTAACGTCCCAGTCCATCGCGGTGTCATAGGTGGCATCCACGCCGTTCCAGCCCGCACGGGTCTCCGTGCCGCCTGAAGCTTGGATGAGCACACCGCCCCAGTTCCAGATTTGCGGTGTGGCTGCCCGAACGGATGGACATTCTGCCTCAATTGCTAACACATCCCCATATTTCAGGTATTCATTGTGTCGAATACGGACCAGCCGGTTGTTTACGCGCTTGTGCCGAGACCGAAGCACAAAGAACTGATTTGCCCCACCTAACTTTTGTACATCTTGCCGGACAATCTCCTTGGCACCATCACCAATCGCTATCATCGCTAATACCGAAGCGATACCGATGATAATGCCGAGCATCGTCAGCAATGAACGCATTTTGTTGCGACGGATCGCAGAGATTGCGACAGATACTCCCTCGAATATACGCATTTCATCCTCCAAATTACAGTGAAATCTGTGTTTACCGATTCCCGATTAGATTTTTTAGGTCTTGTATATTAAGAAAAAAGTGTTCTTTCTTCTCGAGTATTATAGATACAATTTAGGTGCGAAAAGATTGTCTTAATTTTATAGGACTTACGCACTTCACAGGTAGATGAGGTTTGTAACCGTACCGATCTCAGAGAGGGAACGTCTATATTGTCCAAAGACAGGTGTCTCGGCTTAATTTGCGCAAGTTCTGTTGTTAATGACGCGGTTTAGGGACCAAAAGGGTGCATTACTTTTATGAGATTTTACGCCGAACGCATGTTTTTAGTTTAGGGAGGGTCGCGCTTTCGCGGAGAGGGTCTTTGCGAATGACATCCTCTATGAAACGAGAAGCCTACTATCGCTTGTGTGAGGTTGCATGGATTCTCCAGCAACACCCCACACAAGGAAGGAAGTTAGATAGATCATTCGCTCAATCAGTTTCTTCGGATGTAGGTTTCTCTACAGCGTCCGCATTCAAGTATTTCAGTGGACTCTCAACAATATAATCCCCCGAATCCTCAAGGAACTGCTGCACCAGAAAGATATGTCCGGCACCCATCATCAACAGAATGCGATCATCGGCAGATTCGGTGATCCGCGTTATATTCACGAAAATCTTGAGATTTCTATCATACCAAATATGGACAAGCCAATTCACCGCCGGATATTCGTCCCCCAATCCAACACGCGCATCATGTAAATATGCTCGCTGGCTTGCCCGGCTCCATGTCGGCTGATTCAGACGTATAAGCATGTCAGTTATTGGCTCATATTTCTCCGGTTCAATCCAGACTGTACCATCCTCATCCACTATAACTTTTCCTGGATCTACGGGATGGGATCCGAGGAGGTGCTCCTGATTATGTTTTTTGGCAAAGTCAATTGTGTTTATCAAATTACTATCAATACCACCTCTAAAGATTGGATTGTCTTTACTGCTTCGGAAATAATCCACACAGTATATCTTTGAATGTCCCAGTTGTTTTGCTAACCGAAAGCCAATCTGGTGCCCTTCGTTACGTCTCAGTTGAAATATTCCCTCCAGATAACCTTGGTAATCTGAATTAATTTCAGCATCCCGTGAGAAATCCACTTCCATTGCTATCTTGGTAGGACTAAACGCCTTGAGTTGTTCGATTAACTGCTGAATCTCGCGTTGGCGTTTGGGGGCAAGGACATCATCCATTTTGAGATTGATGCCATCCATTCCGGGATTCGATAAGTGTGCAGTACCGAGAATCATGATTGTGGGTTTTTGGGTCATTTGCGTAGTACCTCCTGTAGACAAGTCTGTCTGATCATTGCTTATGGCTGTACCGACTGTAAGCAATAAAGCGACGAATGACATCATCAAATAGAATTGGCATTTTACTAAGACTTTCATAAAACTTTTTCCTATTTTCCGCTGTGCGGTTGATTCGATTATATCCTCCACATCTTCCCGATTTCCGAGTAGATAGAGGATGTGCTGATAAACCTGAACTTTGTGTTGATAGATAAGCTCAAATTTATCTTCTGTCATATTGCATTTCAGCGCATTTCGAGGTTACTGTTACTACAAACGAGTTCCAAAATAGTTGCACTTTTCCCAACTCAATATATAACGTGAATTCAACTGAGGACCGTAGTGAGGCGTTGGGTTCCGTTAGATGTGTTTATCCGAAGCGACATTTGAAAAAATTAGAACGCACGGATCACCTTAGCAACTAACCGCTGTTTGAATTCTTGGGCATTTGGGTCGCCGAGGATGATGAAGAAGTCGGTGCCAGCGTACCCGGAGCGGCGCAGTGCGAAGTAGACGTTAATGCCTTCTACTTGCCAGATTAACCGACTTCCGAGACTTAAGGCAGGTGTGAAATCATAAGCAAGGGTTAGAATCTGCTGGTATCGCTGCTCGAAATGCCACTGGACTTGTGAAGTCAAACCAGCAGTGAAGCCATAAGCACGCACATTCAGGTTTCCACTGATTTGATAAATCGGTTCACCCGCTTGTTCACCCCACTCATAATCGATACTCACGTTGTTGAAGCGATCCGAAGCACGGGCTCCCAAGCTGATCCCGAACACAGAATCTGTGAATTCTCTAAATCGACCGCCGTTCCAGAAAGTCGTAACTGAATAGTCACTGTGTGTCAAGAGTTGCGTGGCAAACCTGATGTCGCGACTGAAAACTTCACCTTCATAGGTATTGGTAGCATCGGTATGCGCAAAGAGCATAAGACTGCGAACGATCCCCTCGCGCCACTCGTTCTTGAACGTAGCACCGAAATTTACACCGCGATACCCTTTGAAGGGATGGTAGCCGAGATTATTGACGAAATCCGGATCTACAAAAAAAACATTTGAATAGGATTGAATGAGGGGACCGTTGTATCTCAAACCGAGGGTCCCATCTCTTCCATCTGACTCATCCGCCCAACTTTGGGTAAAATCACCGTGGACTGAAAATCTACCGTGTCGCGCACTACCCGATACATGGCCCACATTGTTCAACGGATCGCCTCGTTTGTGATGTGATAAGAACATAGCACTGATTTTGGATGTCGCTGTAAGGGGTTGGGAGGCACTCAGGATGAAGTTCTGGTTATTTCGATGGTAAGTGCCTAAGGTACCGATGGAGGTGTTTTTCCCCAGTTTCCCAAAGAGTTTAAGCCCACCGTCCATATCCTCTATCCGTCGTGAGTGAAAAAGGTTGCCAAATGCCCCGGTGTTATAGACATTGCCACCTTCAGAAAAGAAAGGCCGGCGGTCTGAGACATAACGTTCACCGTAAGAGAAATCAATACCCTCTACCGCTTGTTCGACATTCTCAAAATCCGGGTTGACAGTGCCGATGAGCCGTAGTTGGGGCGTAACCTCATAACGGAGGTCTGCACCCGCGCGGGCAGTGGATTCCCTTCGCGACCCGGAGGTCGCTCCCACAGAAGTTTCCGTTTCGCTGATACCCCCAATGAGATACGGTAGTATCTTGAGTTCGCGTTTTCGAGGCGGTGGCAGAACCCCGACCCAGTGGCCATCGTTCTCTTTAAATTCGTTTACCCCTAAGTTGGACCACCACGATTTTTCGCCTGTCCGCTGCTGCTGGCGATCAAGGTTGATACCCATCCCAAGGGGTTCAGTAGTTTCGGGGTAATCCAGCATCTGCCACGGGATTTCCATCTCCACGATCCAGCCGTCTTCCACAATCTGTGCGGCGGTTTTCCACAATCCGATCCATTCGCTTTTCTCCGCACGTCCGGTGGCGAGATGCGCGTATTTCGTGCCGAGTGGATTTACGATGAAGAAATTTCTGTCCGAAAACTGGTGCGTGTGGAACGGGTCAAGACTGAAAGATACCGAGTCTTCGCCTTGAAACCGGGTCTGATCTTTGGTTTGACGGGCGACAATTTTATCGGGCACATCATCGTAGAGATGCAGCCCAACATAAATGGCGGTGTCTGTATAAACCAGATGCCCCACAGATTGGTTTTTCGCCGGCTTTTCGGTACGTTCATCAATGAAGGTATTCGCTTCCGGTGCGTCTTGCCAGCATTTATCATCAAGGACGCCGTCGATGGTAGGTGGGTGTTCCGTTTTAACTGCAGGAAGTTCTTTTTTTATCGCTGTGTCGTTTGAAACCGCCCAGAGCTGAGAGCCTATGGTGAGTGTTAAGGTGATAATGATTAACAAATTTCCTTTCATGTGCTTATCCTTTCTTCCTTTCTGTATTGTGTGGGATTTATACCCACTTAGCTGCAACGTGTATTGGAACCTGCCAAGTCAATAGCGAGACAACACCTTGATTGGATCGACTCACAAAAACATGGCAATGAACTTGTGGTTGGTACTACAAATGGGACGGGAAAAAGTTGCACTTTTTTCTTTCGAATCGGAAAGGCTTGGGATAGGGCGCGTGGAGGCAGTTTTGGGAATTGATCGGGCTGATAAAATGTGCCAGGACTTACGCAAATAGGCGATAAATCAAGGGAGGACTTTCGTAAGGGCGAGGTCACCTCGCTCGTACATGGATGGATAGGGACCCCGGTTCGTAGTAGCGCAATTCATTGCGCATTGAATTGCGGCATTTAAGCGTACCAAGATGCCTGGGCGTTCCACATTTCGGCATATAATCCATCAATGGCAAGCAACTCTTCGTGTGTGCCGTCTTCGACGAGTTGTCCTTCATCTAAAACGAGAATTCTGTCACAGAGGCGGGCGACCCCAAGCCGATGCGAGATGACAAGCGTGGTACGCGATGCGTCTTTGGTGAGGAGTTCGCGGATCATTTCAACTTCGGCGACTGGGTCAATGGCGGCAGTGGGTTCATCAAATACGACGAATTGACTCTGTCGGAAAAGTCCACGCGCAACGGCGAGGCGCAGCCATTCTCCACCGGACACGTCGCGTCCGCCGAATTCGTGTCCGAGCCAAGTGTCAAGTTCTTGTGCGAAAGTAGAACCTGCTCTGTCGAGTGTGTGCCGCATAAAGGTGTCGTCTTGCATACGGTTCGGGTCAGCAAAGCCGACATTATCCCTAACAGGCAGTAGGAACTTCGTGAAGTCCTGAAAGACAGCACTCGTTGTGGGTTTTTCGGAAGCCGTAGCACCTTGCGAAAACATGAGTGTTCCGCTATCTGGAACGTACAAACCGAGCAATATATTTGCGAGTGTTGTCTTTCCAGCACCATTTTTCCCGACGAGTGCGACGGTTTCGCCAGGCACTATTTTCGCGGTAATCTCCTTGAGGGTCTGCGTCGCTGCGCGAGGGTATCGAAATGAGAGATCATTCATGGCGACTGTTATCTCTCCCGCTTCTGCAGCGAGTAGTGGCATCCCTTGTGGTTGCCCCTGGCCTTCCTGATGTTTCTCCGTCGCATCAGAAACACTAAGCTCTTGGGTGGATTGCGTTGTGAACAGCGTCGCAAGATCACGTAAGACACCGCTCTGTTCGGCGAGATTCCCCATAGAGCGCGCCATATATGAGAGAAATCCTTGTAACCCAGCGGCAGCGGCAATTAAACCCGTGAAGGTACCGGCGATTTTCTCAGGGTCGCCGTTATGTGCAACCCGTGCTGCGATGAAAACGATCACACAATATCCGAAGACAGAACTGAGGTTGGCGAGTGCGTTCCAGGCGGTTTTCCTTTTGAGGGATCCTATTTCCACCGTGGCGAGTTGACGATACGCGTTTTCCCATTTTGAAAGCAACCAACGTTGAAGTGTAAAGAGGCGGACCTCTGGACTGTTGACACGCTCGTAGAGCCGAGCTGCCCACGCTGTCTGTGTTCGGTTGGGACGTGCTGCCGCTCGGTCTTGCTCGAGTTCAAGTCTGGCAATAGGTTTCCTTGTGAAGAGAATGATGGAGGAACTGACCAGCAAAGCCGCCATACACCATATATCACTACTGATAATAAAGATTGCGCCCAACAGTCCGCAGACACTCGCGACACTATGGATATTATCCACAACACTCTGAAACCAACTGACGACGCGATCACTGAAACCTTGCGTTGCTCGGCTAAGATTATCGTGAAAGTCAGGGTCGAAAAAATGGAGCAGGGGTGTTTGTCCAGCTTGACGCAGAAGGTCTTGCTGGAAGTGTAGCACCGCTTTATTGGAGAACCACATCTGTGTTACGCGATTGAAAACATCGGTTAATATTTCTAAGGTCATTAGCACGAGAAAAACACCCATCCATAAAAAGAGTCCCTCAGCATTTACTAACGCGTTTGTGAATCCGGCGATGATAACCGGCGAAAAACCGCGGTTTCCGGCGTTTATCAAACGGAGCAGAAGTATGACAAAGAGGGGAAGGGGTGCAATCCGTATAAATTGCCAGATTAAGCGAAGAACTGCGCGTCGAGGTAATGTGTTTGTGTCTCTCATCATTGATACCACTCACTTTGTGCTGCGAACATTTCAGCGTATTTTCCATTCCGCTGTAGGAGTTCAGTGGGATTCCCGATTTCTACAATGCGTCCACCATCCAAAACAACCACGCGATCGGCAAGCCGTGTCGGTCCGAGTCGATGGGCGATGAGCAGGGCAGTTTTACCCTCTACCAATTCAACAAACTGCTGAAAAATTTCCAACTCAGCAAGAGGGTCAAGGGCTGCCGTGGGTTCGTCAAAAATGACAAATTCGCCACCTTCTTTTATCAGACTCCGAGCGATAGCGACGCGTTGCCATTCACCGCCAGAGAAATCCGCACCCCCGAATTCGGGACCTAAAAGCGAACTTAGCGGGAATTTTTCTGCTGGCAATCCGACTTGGGCTAAGGTCGCTTCGGTGTGTGCATCGGCGGCAGTGGCACCGTCCAAAATCAGGTTCTCGCGTAGGGTGGTCGGATAGCGTGCCGGATGCTGAAACACGACGGTGCAAGCACGCCGGAGGTCTTCAGATGAAATCGTGGTGGTATCAATACCATCTATCGTGATATTTCCTGCTGTTGGAGAACGCAAACCTGCTAAAATGTGTGCCAAAGTCGTCTTTCCCGCGCCATTTTCACCGACGACAGCGAGAATTTCGCCCGGACGGATGTGAACGTTAATATCGGAGAGCGCGTCTGTGTCTGCACCCGGGTAACGATACGCGACGCTATGCAAGCGGATACCTTCACGCATCGAGTGTGGATAAGGCGTACGCGCTTCGGGAGCGTCTTCATCTTGCTTTTCTTCTAACAGACGGCGAAGGTCTTCTCCGTAGCCAGCGTGTTGGACAAAACCGATGACGAAATACTGCATCGAGTTCATACCCGCGGTGATATTCCGAAATGCTTCTAACACCAAAGCCGCGAGTCCAGCTTCAACCCTTCCCTGTGAAAGCGATGTAACGAGCAGTGCCCCAGCGATGATGGCTACGAAAATAAATACCTGGAAAATACCTTGAGAGGCATTTCGAAAATCGATATGCAAGCGTTCCTGAAGATATTGGGCGAGGATCGTCCGCCAGCGTTGGAGAAGGGGTTCGCCGATGGACCATAAACGGATTTCAGCGGCACTGCGCCGTTCTGTTAGAAGTTGGACGTAGTAATCCGCAAGTCGTTTGTTGCGTGTATTTTCCACCTCAAAGTGGCGCACTCGGGCGCCCATCTGAATTTCAAAAACCCGCAGCAATATTGCCCCACCGATGATGATCACGGGAATCCAAATCGAAATCAGTCCTAACACAACGGCACTGGTGAACAGGACAGGCGTGTATTCAATAAAGTTCAAGCCATTTTGCATTAATTGGACAACGCTCGAATCCCCACCAGTAACGACGCGATTGATGAGGTTATGCGATTCCTCGTCATCAAATGCCTCTAATGGTAATTTGCCTGTCTTTTGCAAAGCATCCCGCTGCAAAGCGAAACCGGCTCTAATGCGGAGTTGCTCGCGTAAAAGTGGGAGGAGTGTTAAGATCGCCTGCTCTACGAAAAAGAGGAGGCAAAGCGCAGCCAGCCATGGGACAGCACTCCTCATAATATCTGCATCGACGAGGGTATTAACGGTTTCCCGGAGCACAAGCAGATGGGCTGCCGCAGCACCTGCATTGATGAGGACAAGGGTTATCCACACAGCGGCAATAAAAGGCGAAGCTTTTAACACCTGTCCGAACAACCAGAGTAGGTCTCGAAATGAAGGGCGCGTTAATTTTTCTTTGTCCCACATCGTTTTCTGTCTACCTCGGTTAGTCCTAAATTACAATAGCGTGTAGGGAACGCGTTTTAGCCTTCTATTTCATTGTGTTTCTTCCGCACTTAAGTAGTCTAACGGGCTCTCAACGATATAATCCCCCGAATCCTCAAGAAACTGTTGGACGAGGAAAACATGTCCAGCACCGATAATCAGTAGAATGCGATCGTCAGCAGATTCGGTGATACGGGTTAAATTCACAAATATTTTGAGATTCCGAGCATACCAAATATGGGCAAGCCAATCTGCACCCGGATATTTGTCGTCTAACCCAATACGTGCATCATGTAAGTATGCCCGCTGGCTCGCACGGCTCCATGCAGGCTGATTGAGGCGGATATACATGTCGATTATCGGTTCATATTCCTCAGGTTCAATCCAGCCTGTCCCGTCCTCATCCTGTGTAACTTTTTCCGGAGATCCGGGATGGGATCCAAAGAGGTGCCTCTGATTGTGTTTTTTCGCAAACTCGCTGCGGTTTATCAAATGACCTTTCATGCTTTCAAAGATCGGATCTTGCTTTGGCCAATAATCAACGCAATACACTTTTGAATGTCTCACCATTTTCGCCAATCGAAACCCGACTTGATGGATTTCATGGCGTTCAAGTTGAAATTCATCCTTCAGATAGGCATTGTATTCCTGCTGAAGATTGGAGTCAAGGTAGTCGACCTCAACAGCTATCTTCGTCGGCTGAAATTGAGCCAGTTGATCAGCAAGTTGTTGAAGTTCGCGCTGACGTTTAGGCGCGCGCATATCATCTATATTATCTCCATCCCAACCTGCCAAGTGGTGACTCCCGAGAATCATAACTGTAGGTTTCGTCTGATGTTTCATCAATTAGCATCCTCCATTTTTAAGTATTGCAGCGGACTTTCGACAATGTAATCGCCTGAATCCTCAAGAAACTGTTGGACGAGGAAGACATGCCCAGCACCGATAATCAGTAGAATACGATCGTCAGCAGATTCGGTGATACGCGTCAGGTTAATGCAGATTTTGAGGTTCCGAGCGTACCAACTATGGGCAACCCAATTCGCACCCGGATATTGGTCCCCTAATCCAATACGCGCACTGCGTAGATACGCCTGATGATCCGCGAGTCTACCTTCAGGCTCGTTGAGACGTATGTACATCTCAATTATAGGTTCGTATTTCTCAGGTTCAATCCAAGTTGTGCCATCTTTGTCCTGAGTGATTTTTCCTTCTATAGGTGGGGGACGTAGGAAATGCTTCTGATTATGAGTCTCTGCGAACTTATAGCGATCCATCAAATCCCAATCAATCTTACTCTCAGGAAGACGGGGGGACCGTTCCGTCCAAAAATAATCCACACAGTGTACCTTCGGATGTCCGATCTGCTTTGCCAATCGAAACGCAATCTGATGGATTTCATGGCGTTCAAGTTGGAAGTTATCCTTCAGATACGCATTATACTCCGCTTGCTTTTCAGCGTCCCAACGTGTGTCGGATTCAATGGCTATCTTCGTCGGTTTGAAGCGCGCAAGTTGTTCAACGAGTTGCTGAATCTCGGCTTGGCGCTTTGGTGTGAGGACATCATCCATTTTTGTATTGTATACATCCGCTCCCCAGTTTGCCAAGTGCGGACTGCCGAGAATCATGATTGTCGGTTTCGTCTGATGTTTCATCAATCAGCATCCTCCGCCTTTAGGTATTTGAGTGGATTCTCAACGATGTAATCCCCGGAATCTTCAAGGAATTGTTGGACGAGGAAGACATGCCCGACACCGATAATCAGCAGAATGCGATCGTCAGCAGATTCGGTGATACGGGTTAAATTTACAAAGATTTTGAGGTTCCGAGCATACCAAATATGGGCAAGCCAATCCGCACCCGGATATTTGTCGCCTAACCCAATACGTGCATCATGTAAGTATGCTCGCTGGCTCGCGCGGGTCCTTACGGGCTGATTGAAGCGTATGTACTTGTCAATTATCGGTTCATATTTCTCAAGTTTTCCTGGATCTGTAGGATCTCCGAAACGGTGATCCTCAGGAGATCCGAGAAGGTATTCCTGATTGTGAACTTTTGCAAACTCGCTGCGGTTTATCAAATGCCCTTTAATGCTTTCAAAGATCGGATCTCGTTTGGGCCAATAATCAACACAATACATCTTTGAATGTCCGAACTCTTTTGCTAACCTATATCCAATCTGATCTCCCTCATAGGGTCCGAGTGCGTAGGTCCCGTTTAAATAACCTTGATAGCGTTTGTTTTCAGCGTCGCAACGGCTTGGATCCAACTCAACCGCTATCTTGGTAGGTTTAAATCCTTTGAGGTGTTCAACCACCTGTTCAATCTCGCGTTGGCGTTTGGTCGCGAGGACATCATCCGAAAAGTGCCAACTGCCAAGAATCATAATCGTCGGTTTTTTCGTCATGTGCGTAGTATCCTCTGTAGACGGGTCTGTCCGGTCATCACTTGCGACTGTGCCGACCGCAAGTAACACAGCGACGAATAACATTATCAAATAGAACTCGTATTTCACTAAGGCTTTCATAAAACTTCTCCTATCTGTGGTATCGGTAACCCTGCCTGAAAAAAGAAAACAACAGATTAAGGCGTTTCCGCTTTGTTTGCATCCAAGTATTTCAACGGACTTTCAACGATATAGTCCCCCGATTCCTCAAGAAACTGCTGAATCAGATACACATGCCCAGCACCGATAATCAGCAGAATGCGATCATCGGTGGACTCCGTGATGCGCGTCAAATTCACAAAATTCTTGAGATTATGCGCATACCACCAATGTGCAACCCAATTGGCACCTGGATATTGGTTTTTGAGTCCAATGCGTGCGGTGCGCAGATATGATTGATGACCGGTGTACATCTGTGCAGGCTCGTTTATCCGTATGTACATGTCAATTAGGGGTTCATATTCTTCGCGCTCAACCCAGACCGTGCCATCTACGTCCGCCCGAACTTTCACCCCGCTTGAGGAAACGCTCCATAAGAGGTGCTCCTGATTATGCGTCTCCGCAAATGTGGCGTAGTCTAATAAACTCTTATCAATTTCATCATATATCGGCCGGTGCTTTGGCCAATCAGCAACACAATAAAGCTTCGGATGTCCCATCTGTTTGGCTAACCGAAAGCCGAATTGGTCAGGCAGGCTCCGTGTGAGTTCATAAGTGCCCTCCAAGTAGCTTTGATAGCTTGCGTTAATCTCCGCATCATCCCTTTCGTCTACATAAACGGCTATCTTGGTGGGACTAAACGCTCTAAGTTGCTGCACCAGTTGTTCCATTTCGCGTTGGCGTTTGGGCGCGAGGACATCATCCATTCTTGTATTGAATACATTGATTCCCGGATTTGTGAAGAAGTCACTACCCAGAATCATGACTGTCGCTTTGTCTCGTGTGTCCCCTCTGTTCCATTGTCCTTTCAATTTGTCGCCAAAATCGATGTCCACCGCACCGAAATTGCTGAGATTCCCGAGCAATTCCTCAATGCGTTCCGGTGCGATCTCACCGACAATGTTGACAAAGGTGGCTTCTCCAGACCTTTTCGGGATGATGATAGCGAAAATCCCGTAAACCTTCTCTTCATCAAACAGTAGATTAATCTCTACCGTTTCACCGCGCTCCTCAATTTTGACGAGGACTTCCCACTCATCGTTCTTGAGCTTCTCCTTGAAATAGTTAACTAATTTCTTCTCATCAATCGTTGCCCTATCGTAAGTCCGGACATAGATACCGTCTAACATCTGGATCAGCTCGGCGACTTCGGGTTGATTGCTCACCGATTTGGTTACCAGACTGATGAGTTTCGAGGTTAAGTTAACCTCGACCTTTGCCTCAAGAGGTTCTGGGAAATCGAAGAGGATGAGTCCTTTTCTATCAGTCTTGTCCGATTTGTCCTGCTGCGCGACTGCTGAATGCATCAGTGTTAGCGATGCAACCAAAAACAGCAACGTGAACAGTCGTATAAAGTGCTTTTGCGGTTTCATGGGTTCTACTCCTTATCTATTTTAACGATTCGTTGTTGTATTCCCTGATTTCAGGGCATGATCCGGTTTCTCGGCGTTGCGCTTTACTTCCCACCCGTGGGACATCGGGACGTTTATCCAATTGCGAACTGTTTCGGAGATCGACTCCCTCGAATTAGATTCCAGAAGTTGTCCAAATAGAGTGCCGAGTTTCTGAAAGTCGATCTCTCCATAGATGTTCACAAAGCCCGAATTGCCATTATCGGTGAACATAACGAAAATACCGTTCACTACGCCCGGTTTTTCCGAGTAGAGCAGGCTGAGATCGAATGTATCCCTGATTTTGATGAGATGCTCCCACTTCTCATTTGCAAGGATGCTACGGTAGTGGTCCACGATCCGGTTGAGGTCTCTCATCTCTCCATCGTAAGCCCGGATAGAGGCACCTTTTAGCATTTCGGCATACGCCGTATATTCCGACATATCTATCGATTTATCTCCAGAAAGTTCCGGATGACTTGCGATACCGAAATTGATAAAGAGGCCTAAGAGGCTCTTGTCTAAGGTAATTTCCACCTTTGGGACAGGGGCATCCGGCAGATTCATTTCTATCTGACCCCGAACTGTTTCTCCTACGTTGCCGTTCTGGGCGTGCCCATTGGTGAAGAAACAGCAAACTGCTAAAAAGGCTATACCTGCTAAAAGGGCTGTAAGGGTGGATCTTTTCATGCGTTTTTTCTCCTTAATATGAACGTTGATCGGTTTTTGTATCCAGAGTGCCGTGCGGTAATCGGTCAAGACTATCCAGACTCCGATGGATTGCCGATGAAATATTTCTCTTCTGTTTTGACACATGACGGGAGGCTGTTTCAATCTGAACAAACGGACGACTTGAAACTTCATCAATCCGCACATCCGGGAGTTTCTCGTTAACAATCGTGCCGGTTCGCTCCACGGCGTAATTCAACTTACTGAGTGCATAAGCCAAGTCGCGGGAGGCTTGCTGCACTTTCAGATGCTGTTGGTACTGATAGGTCCCGAACAGGACAACTCCGATGAGGCACGCCAACGCGCCTGCGCGAGCGAGTACCGAAGTTAAATCATCCGAGAACGTAAACAGTTGGCATATCCGATGTAGCCACTTGGGTCCCTTGTTGGGATGCGCGCGAACGTACGCCTCAACGGCGTTGAAAATTGCCGGGGATGGCTCTGGTTTCGGAAGTTCGTGTAATGCGCCGCTAATTGCTTCTGCGAAGCGAATTTCCTCTTGACACATTGAACAGGATGCAACATGTGCCGCTACCGTCGTCGCCGTATTTGCATCCAATTCATCGTCAAGATACGCTTCTAAGGTATCCTGAACTTCCGTACACGTTAAATCTGGATGGGAAGGAAATTGGTTCATTCGTTATCTCTCCAGTAGGGACGCAGTAACTCCCGCAACCGCTTGCGGGCACGAAATGCTGTTGATTTCACAGTTCCTTCGGGTTGTTCTAACACCGCTGCGATCTCCTTGAAACTCATGCCGTTCAATTCCCGCATAATTATGACTGACCGCATATCTGGTGGCAATTTTTGAATCGCACACTGGACCGAGTCTTTGAGTTCTTGTTGGATCACAATCTCATCTGGTGATGGATTCGATCGACCAGAACGCGTGTGCATCAAAGTTTCGAGTTCTGTTTCGGGATCTGTATCGTCTCCGCCTGTTAAATGCACCTGAAATTTATCTCGCTTTAGCAGATTGAAACAGAGATTCTGCGCACATTTCAGCAACCATGAGTGTGCAGTCTTCGGACGCAATTTGTTACGGTGTTTCCACGCCGTAATGAACGTCTCCTGTGTTATATCCTCTGCATCTTCCCGATTTCCGAGTAGATAGAGGGTGTGTTGATAAACCCGAGCCTTGTGTTGATCGACAAGCTCAAGGAATTTATCTTCTGTCATGTTTCAGCTCCGCGCATTTTGAGGTTGCTGTTACTACAAACGAGTTGCAAAAAAGTTGCACTTTTTTAATTTAAGCAATATTAAGAAACAAATCTCAGGTTCTTAGGAAAGGAGGAAGAACAAGAAGGAGGAGGAACAGGAAAGGTGGAAGAGTAGGAAGGGTGGAAGAAACATCGTGTCCGCTATCTTCCAAACTTCCATGCTTCCAATCTTCCAAACCAATACGAAAGCGAAATCAGATCTTATTCCCATTGAAACACGCTACCCAACACACGCATCGGTTCATCGCGGAGCCATCTATATATCTGTGGTGCCTCATCAACACTCACTCGATGTCGGATGAGGGGTGCAATTTTGACAGACCCCTGACGGAGCAATCGACAGAGATTTTCCAGATCGTCACACGTGAAGTGGCTACACTGAAGGATACTAATTTCCTTATGTTGCCCGACGTTAAAGGTGTAATTGACATCGAACCGTCCAGCAACTAAGAGCAATCTACCACGGGTTTTGCAAGCCTGGATCATCGGTGTCACCATATCTGGAACCCCCGCGAAGTCCATGACGGCATCAAAGGAACCCTCTTGAATTTGAGAATCCCACCCATCGCCACTCGTATTGAGAACCGCCTCTGCTACGCCGAGTTGGCGGCTCTGTTCCAGTCGAGATTCCTCAATGTCGCAAACTGTGACACGGGCACCCATGGCGTTAGCGATCTGCGCCGCAAACATACCGATGCAGCCCTGTCCGACAATCAGGATTTTTTCCCCGATGCGCGGATCAACACGTCGGCAGCAATGCATCGCGACCCCAGAAATGCCGAAGAGGGCAGCCTCGCCTGGGTCAATGTCTTCTGGCAATTTGAGCAGGAGTCCATCCTCTGGAATCGTGAACCGTTCGACATGGTTCACACTCGCATAGATGAGGTCGCCGATCTGAAGCTGCGTTACGTCCGGACCTGTTTCAATAACTCTGCCGACGTTCTGGTATCCGTCGGTGGTCGGCAACCGGTTATCGGAGGCTGAATAGTTACCACCGATCAGTTGATTTCGTTCTGTGCCGTTAGTAAGTCCAGTGAAGACGGCTTGACACAGCACTTCGTTTCCGGTAGGCGGTGCTGGCGCTTCCCAATCGGTGACAACAATTTTTTCGCGCGTTTTATCTGGCAATAATTTAACGACAAGTGCTCTCACAATTTTCACCGTTCCTTTAAATAAAAAATTTAATGCGTGACCTCCGTTTAGACTACCCGAAACACTTAGATGTGTCAAGGATTTTAAGAATTTTTGGCTGCCATCGTGCGCGATTTGTAAAAAAACCTGTTGACAGGTCGTCACACTTTTGATATAATTTTTTAAGATTTTTGCACCAAAAACAGTGGGAAGCGATTGTATCTATTTTTCATTTTTCACGTTACTTTATTAAGGAGAATCCGCAATGCCGAAACGCGTTAATAAAGCGATTGAATTGTTAGCAGACGACCTGCCTGTCTTCTATACGGGCAGTCACACGGGCGCGAACCTGAACTATGACGCGGGTCGCGCGATGGCAAAAACTTGGGCAGACTACATCAATGTCGGCATGGAGCATGGGAGCTTCGATCTCGCGGGATTGGATAGTTTCATGCGTGGACTCGCTGACGGCGGTCCCACCAATAGCGGACACCAAACCCCGGCTATTATTGTTGAATTGCCAGTAGATGGCATCAGCGCAGATGTGATTCGCGCCAACGGTTGGCAGATGCGGCAACTCCTTGCACGCGGTGTGCACGGCTTGCTGCTGTGTCACGCTGAATCCCCAGAAGCCGTCAAAGCGTTTGTTGAAGCATGCCGTTATCCATTCCAGACGATCGGCGTTGGCACACAATTGGATGTCGGAAGACGCGGCTCCGCCGGACAAGGTTCCGCTGCACCGATCTGGGGCATCTCCGTTGACAAATACCTGGATGTCGCTGATCCATGGCCCCTGAACCCGGACGGTGAACTGCTCTTGGGTCTCAAATTCGAAAACAAGCGCGCGTTAGCGAACGTCGAGATCACGGCACAGGTCCCCGGAATCGCCTTCGCCGAATGGGGTCCGGGTGACATGAGTATGTCATTTGGCTACAAGAATGCACCGAGCCCACGTCCACAGGAATTGGAAGATGCCCGGAATCGCGTCTTTGCGGCGTGCAAATCCGCCGGTATCGCATTTTTGGAAAGCACTTCACCCGATACAATTGAGGCGAGCATCGACGCGGGTGTCAGGATCACCGGTGGCGGCGAAGAAGCTGCACGCATCGGAAGGGCGTACGCCGGTAGAACAATGCCTGTCTAAAACCTACTTGTAAACCAAGATCCAAAACACCAAGTCTGAAACATGGTAGGGGTGCGGGGATTCAGTCTGGGAATAGACTGGATTTCGTCTGGGAATAGACTAAATCCGTTCCTTGTATTACATTTCCGTTCCTTGTACTACATTCCCAACCCCTACAGTAGGGAACTCCATATAAAGGCACGTCAAGTCCTCAACCTACACCACTTAACCGCAAGGAAAATTAAAAAATGGCATTAACAGAGCAGGAAATGTTGGCAGAATTGCGCAAATATGATACGCCTTCAATTACAAACGTGGTTGCCACCTATCCGGGGAGTCCCCATTGCCTTGGACTCTACAACCCGTGGACAGAGAATTGGTATACGGATACAACGATCCGCTGTATGTATCCTGAGCTTGGAGCCATCGCAGGTTATGCGGTGACGTGCGTCTACAGCGTACCGGATCCGAACTACTCGGAACTCTCCTTTATGGATGTCATCGATGCACTCGGTGCCTCCAAACAACCGACAATCTTCGCATTTGAGCAGAAGTTCCCGCCTGAGCTCGCCAATAAGGTCGGTTTAGCAGGCGGCAACATGACAGCGGCGATGAAATCAGTCGGCTGCTTAGGTGCCATTTCAAACGGACCCTCACGCGATATTGACGAAATCCGTCCAATGGAATTTCAGTATCTGTTAAGCGGCATTACACCCGGACACGGCGCGATGGCGGTTCAGGCTGTCAACGTCCCCGTCTCAATAGGCGGCATGGATGTCGCGCCCGGCGAAATTATCCACATGGACGAGAACGGCGCGTGCAAGTTCCCAGGCGATCAGTTGGAGGCGGTCCTGACAAACGTCAAGGCGTTGCTTAAAGAAGAGGGGGATCGGATAGGGAAACTGCTCTCGGGTCCCAAAACAGCGAAACAGGTCCGGGCAATTTTCAGTGGACACTCTTACGCGGAAGACGAGGAAGAATAGCGGTTTTCTTTACGGAGGCACGCATGGCATCCGCTGCAGCACAAACCTCTCTGACACCTGAAGAATACCTCGCTTTTGAACGCAAAGCGACGACGAAACATGAATACCTCAACGGACAGATCGTCGCAATGTCCGGCGCAAGTCGCGAGCATAATCTCATCGCTGGCAACATGTTTAATGGGCTTTACACCCAATTGATAGATGGCGCGTGTGAAACTTACATCAGCGAAATGCGCGTGAAAAATCATCAAACACACTCCTATACATATCCAGATATCGTTGTTGTCTGTGATGAACCGCGCTTTGAGGATGATGTTTTCGATACGTTGCTTAATCCGATTGTGCTTATTGAAGTGCTTTCGCCATCTACCGAGGCGTATGATAGAGGCGAGAAATTCGCACACTATCGGCAAATTACTTCTTTGCAAGAATACGTCCTTGTTTCACAGGATCGGATGCGTGTGGAGCACTATCTTCGGCAAGGGACCCAGTGGCTCCTCACTGAATTTTGTGGACTTCAGGAAGTGCTGTCCCTCGTTTCAATTGGCTGTGAACTCCGTTTGTCGGATATTTATAGACGCATCACATTTTCTGAGGAGTCCACCCCTTCAACAGAAGTCGGGGAGTAAATTATGGCATCCGCTGCAGCACAAACTTACCTGTCCCCTGAAGAATACCTCGCTTTTGAACGCAAGGCGACGACGAAACACGAATATCTGAATGGACAGATCGTCGCAATGTCCGGCGCAAGCTTCGCGCATAATTTCATCACGGTGAACATAGCAACTTCTCTTAACGTTCAATTGATGGAAGGGGAATGTCGAGTCGCCACCAGTGATATGCGGGTGAAGGTTACGCAAATAAATTCCTATTTTTACCCCGATGTCGTCGTTGTTTGCGGTGAGCCGCGTGCTGAAGATGATACTTTTGACACCCTTCTGAATCCAACGCTCATCGTGGAAGTGCTTTCTCCATCAACGGAAGGTTACGATAGAGGGGAGAAATTTGAGCATTACCAGCAAATTGCTTCCTTAAAAGATTACATTCTCATCTCCCAAGACGAGATTCGCGTTGAACATTACCGTCGTCAAGAGTCCGAGTGGCTGCGGAGCGAGTTTCGGGAACTTGAGGATGTCCTATCGCTTCTTTCTATAAACTGTGAACTCCGTTTGCAAGATGTCTACAGACGCGTCGAGATCGCTTCGGGTTAATCCTAAAAATTTGAAATAAGTAGCAACTTGGGGTATAATAATGTCGGATGAGAATATTCCAGTAGGAAATCCTTTCCCCAATTTCTGCATTAATGAATAGAACCAAGCACACTTAAATCATAACAGGACAAAAAATGGATAACGTCTTCGAGGAACTGAATAAACGGGGTTTTATCAAACAGACCACAAAGGCTGAACAGGTGACACGCCTGTTAGGTGAAGAACAGGTCACTTACTACGTCGGCTTCGATCCGACAGCATCGAGTCTGCATGTCGGGAGCCTGGTCCCGATAATGGCGATGGCACACCTGCAACGCGCCGGGCATAAACCGATTGCAATTATCGGGGGCGGCACGACAATGATTGGCGACCCAACGGACAAGACTGAAATGCGTCCAATGTTGTCGCAGGAACAAATCTCAACCAACGGTAAAGGCATCCTATCGCAGTTGCAACGTTACTTAAATCTTGATGACGGCATAGCAAATAATGAGGGATCCCAGTCTGGATCAAAAACCGGAGGGTTTCTTAACAACGCCGACTGGCTGCTATCTGTAAACTATATCGAATTCCTACGCGACATCGGCAAACACTTCCGGGTGAATGAAATGATTAAGGCAGAAGGCTACCGACAACGTCTTGACCGTGAACTCGGACTTTCATTCCTCGAATTTAACTATCAACTGCTCCAAGCATACGATTATTTATATCTTTTTCAGAAGTACGGGTGCCGTCTCCAACTCGGTGGGGACGACCAGTGGGGCAATATTCTTGCAGGTGTTGATCTCGTCCGTCGCGTCGAAGGTGAACGCGTCCACGCCGTCACTTTTCCGCTACTCACGACAGCGAGCGGCGCGAAGATGGGAAAAACCGCAGGCGGTGCAGTTTGGCTCGATGCACAACGGACATCCCCGTATGAATTTTATCAATACTGGATCAATGTCGACGACCGCGATGTCTCCCGATTTTTAGCGTATTTCACCTTCCTTCCAATGGACGAGATTCGACGCCTCGGTAACTTGGAAGATGAAGCGATTCGGGAGGCAAAGGAAGTCCTCGCGTATGAAACCACAACACTTGCCCACGGAAAGGCAGAGGCAGACAAAGCGCAAGCAACATCACGCGCCGCGTTTGGGGGTGGGAACCTTGATGAAGTCGCAATGCCGACTTCGGTTATCGCACCAGAACGACTCGCCAGCGGGATTCCGATCATGGAACTCTTCCATGAAGTCGGGTTAGCAAATTCACGGAGTGAAGCGCGGCGGCTCGTCCAGCAGGGAGGCGCCTACATCAACGAAAAACAGTACCGGGCGATAGATACGGTTGTTGGTAGCGACCTGCTTGAGGAGAATGCTTTGCTCCTCCGCGCTGGAAAGAAACGTTACCACCGCATTATTATTGAAAATTAATTATAACTATAGAAATTCTTACAGACGCGCTTTCGAGCGTATATCATCATAAAATGGTTATCAGTGTGTTTTGTTTGGGCGTATTGACAACCAAAGGGGTACTACGAGTATGACGATTGATAATCCGAACGGGGTTGAGGAAGAGGCAACCTCTCCAAAGCATTATAGCGGAGGTAATCGGGTGGGACTCACTTTCACACCCTATTTTACCACGCCCGGCGTTCATCCCTACGACTTGTTGGACTGGGAACGCCGTGACGCGGTCATTTACAATGAAAAGGGTGATGTCATCTTTAAACAGGAACAGGTTGAAGTACCGACAGACTGGACGCAGCTCGCGACAGATATTGCATCATCAAAATATTTCCGAAAAGCCGGAGTACCCGGCGCAGCATCGGAGGACAGTGTTCGCCAATTGGTTACCCGTGTGGCGCGTACGCTTCGTCGCGCCGGCGAAGAATTCGGCGGGTATTTTGCGACGCCTGAAGACGCAGAGATGTTTGAGATGGAATTGACGCATATCCTCGTTACACAACGGGGCGCTTTCAATTCGCCTGTTTGGTTTAACTGCGGCTTGTGGCATGAATATCATATCGAGGGGGGCGGCGGCAACTATTATTGGGACAGAGACGCACAGGCAGTCAAGGTCACTACCAACGCGTATGAACACCCGCAAAATTCCGCCTGCTTCATCCAAAGCGTTGAAGATTCTCTGGACTCTATGTTGGAACTCCAGAGAGCCGAAGTGCGTCTCTTTAAATATGGCAGTGGTACAGGCTCCAACTTCAGCAAAGTTCGTGCAAAGGGTGAACTCCTCTCCGGCGGTGGTGAGAGTTCCGGCGTCCTCTCATTCCTCGAAGGCTTCGATCGGTGGGCAGGCAGTATCAAATCTGGGGGCACCACAAGACGCGCAGCCAAAATGGTTATCCTCGACATGGATCACCCAGAAATCGCTGACTATATCGACTGGAAACTCAGAGAAGAGAATAAAGCGAAAGCACTCATCGCCGCAGGATACCCCGCCGATTTCAATGGGGAGGCATACAGCACTGTCAGCGGACAGAACAGCAACAACTCCGTCCGGATTCCAGATGATTTCATGAGTGCCTACTTACAGGGAGATTCATGGAAAACGACGTACCGCACAAGTGGTGAAGTCGCCGATGAGTATGACGCCAGAACACTGATGGAAAAGATCGCCTATGCCGCTTGGGCATGCGCAGATCCGGGGGTCCAGTTTGACAGCACAATTCAGAAATGGCATACCTGTAAAAACACGGGCAGAATTAACGCAAGTAATCCGTGCAGTGAATACCTCTTCTTAGACGATTCTGCCTGTAACCTCGCCAGTATTAACCTTGCCAAATTCTTGAGAGATGATAACACCTTTGATATTGAGGGTTTCCGCGCGACCGTTCGTGTGTTCGCCACTGCGATGGAAATCATCGTAGATCTCTCCTCATACCCAACCGAAGGTATAGCACAGCGTTCTCATGAATATCGTCCCCTCGGACTCGGTTATGCGAACTTGGGCGCACTCTTGATGCGTTTAGGGATTCCTTACGACAGCGACCAAGCGTATGCCTACGCCGGTGCGATTACTGCCATCCTGAGTGGTAAAGGGTATCAAACAAGTGCCGAAATTGCGGGGAGCATGGGTCCTTTTGCGGGGTACGCGAAGAATAGCGACTCAATGTTAGACGTCATGCGGATGCACCGCGATGCTGCCTACAGTATCGATCCGACAGCATGTCCCCCCGACCTTTTGGATGCTGCACAAGCGGACTGGGATACCTGTGTTGAAAAGGGAGAACGTTGGGGGTATCGGAATTCCCAAATCAGTGTTATCGCTCCAACGGGAACCATCTCTTTCCTGATGGATTGCGATACGACAGGGATTGAACCGGAGTTCGCTCTCGTTAAATTCAAGAAGTTGGCAGGCGGCGGGTATATGAAAATTGTCAACCAGAGCGTCCGCGATGCCTTGCACAACTTAGATTACACACTCCAGCAAACTGAGGCTATCATTAAGTATCTCATCGGAACGGGCACTTTTGAAGGGACACCGCACATCAATGCGGATACATTGAAACGGAAAGGCTTCACACTGGAAGATATCGCCCGCGTTGCGGAGATGTTACCGAGTGCCTTCGACCTGAACCTCGCCTTCGCACCCGGCTTTCTCGGAGAAGCCTGTCTTGAGCGGTTGGGTATCACCGAAGAAGAAGCAGCAGATCCGAGTTTTGACCTTCTCTCTGCAATTGGATTTAGTGAAGATGAAATTAGTATTGCTGAAGAAGTCATCTGTGGTACAGGCACGGTTGAGGGCGCGCCGCACCTCTCACCGACGCACTATGCCGTTTTCGATTGCGCCGTCCAGTGTGGGAAGCACGGAACGCGTTACATAAAGCACATGGGACCGCTGAAAATGATGGCAGCTGTGCAACCCTTCATCTCTGGTGCTATCTCCAAGACCGTCAACGTCCCGCACGACGCAACGGTAGATGACATCAAAACGTTATACGTGGAAGCGTGGCGGCGCGGTGTCAAATGTCTCGCCGTTTATCGGGATGGTAGCAAAGGTAGCCAACCGCTTTCAACCCGAAGCCAACAGGATGCGGAGAGTGAAACCGATGAGACTATCGCCGATACGCTCACTGAACGTCCCATCAGGAAGCGTCTCTCTGACACGCGTTCCTCTCTGACCCACAAATTTAGCGTTGGGGGTCATGAAGGCTACATCCATGTTGGATTCTATGAAGACGGTAGCCCCGGAGAAGTCTTCCTCCGCATGAGTAAAGAAGGCACTGCCGTCTCTGGACTGATGGACTCTGTCGCGGTCCTCACCTCTATTGCGTTGCAGTACGGCGTGCCGTTAGAGTCGCTCGTTAATAAGTTCAGCCATGTCCGGTTTGAACCGTCAGGCTTTACATCTAACCCTGACATTCCGATGGCGAAGTCGATTATAGATTACGTTTTCCGGTGGCTCGGCACACAGTTCCTCACGCAGGAACCACAAGCCGGGAACATGATAGATATGGATGAAGAGATGGTACCCCCTGAGGAACTCCATCCCTACGGACACGGGAGTAACGGTGAAACGGATTCATGGTCGGCGCATGAGAAGCAGGTCGTTCTCGAATATGCGGATGCACCGCCCTGTCTCGAGTGCGGTGCCCTGATGATGAGAAGCGGGGTCTGCTATCGCTGCGCAAACTGCGGCGCAACGAGTGGATGCTCCTAATCTCTTTCGTAGCCGTCAGCCATCAGCAGTCGGCAGTCAGTTTCCAAAGATCATTACGGCCCACACGCCGCTGGCGAGGTTTCAAACCTCGCCAGCAAAGGATGAGGATAAACCGAATTATGCAAAACAGACCCAGCATTAAATTGCTTGCGCCTCAACAGAAACGTCCGTTCGGTGCTGTAGGTTCACCAAAGCGTGATACCGTTAGCACAAGACTAACAAGCATTCCTACCTGCCCCCCCCCACTTCACACCCGTTAAGCGCGCCTTTACAGAAAACTTCATACAACTCGAACAACGGTTGCGGCTGCCTCCGTTTTTCCGCGCCTGCATGCCCTTCGGCGTATGTAAGGGATTTTTTTATCCTATGAAGACAAAACTTTTCCCTCTGTTTCTCATAGGTGTCCTTCTCCTTCTCGTCCCGCTGCGTCAGGCGAGCTCTCAGAACGTGAACGTTCCTGATGCCAATTTAAGAGCGGCAATAGAGAGCGCGCTCTCTCTCAGTGCAGGTGACCCTATCACAGAAACAGCGATGGCGGGGTTGACAACACTGACAGCAAGCGGCGTGGGCGTGGAAGACCTCACCGGATTGGAATACGCGACAGGGCTACAGCATTTGGATCTCTCTTCCAACCCAATTACGGACATCAGCATCCTTACACAAACCAACTTTCCGAATCTGAAGTCCTTAGACATAACGGATACATGGGTTCGGGATTTCTCGGCAATTGATGGAGAATATTGGACCAGGAAGTTTAATGAGGATCAATCTAACAACAGACTATATATATGCAGTAATGCCTTAGAAAATTGGGATTACGATGGTAACAATGATGGCGATCCCCTGGGTAAAATTGATCTGCAGACTTTTGATTGGATTGATCCGGCGGACTGGACGGCGAGCGATAGGGAGAGGATCAAGGAGCAACTCGAAAAACCTACCTGTGCGCCTGTGTTTACACTGACCGGGGACGACACATCCGTTAGGTTAGTGGTCGATGCCGATGCAGACCTGCTGGGAACCAGAGGGACCGTAACCTACGTCTACCGTTATCGGAAGAGTGGTGAGAGCTGGCCCGACACGAGTACGGATACATTGACCCCTCTGTGGACAGGTGGTTTTCCTCATGCTACTCCACCGGGTGAAGACATGGAACCAAACTATCAAGGTGTTATTGAGCCCACACAGGTTGGCGAGGGCGGGCCCGAATATGCCGCTGACATCACGGGACTTGATCCGAGTGCCGTATACCATTTCCAAGTGTTCGGTTCCGTTTTCGCTCCGGGCAGCCCGAATCGTCAGATCTATCCACCCGGGAGTGAAGTAAAATGCTGGTCTACATCAGACCAATCAGTCGTAGACTGTCCGGAGGACCCGCCCCCCACGACAAGCATCCCTCACGGACTGACGGTACTGACGGTGACGTTTGCGGACTACCCTGAAGAGAAACCAGTTGATGAATTGACGCTCACGATCAGATTCTCCGAACCCGTCATCGGTTTCGAGAAAGAGGACATCACGGTAGAGACAGAACTCACCAGCGGGAAAGGGGACGCAACCGTGACAGACTTGACCCCCGAAACACCAATACACCCCGATAGACCCGACCCTGACCCCATACAGACCTACACCGCAACCGTGGCACTCCCCGACCGCGCAAGAGGCACCGTGACACTCATCGTCCGAGCAGATGCCGCAACCAACCCAACGGAGACGAGAGGTCCCGCTTCAGATACCCCCTCCGACCCCATCGAGTTCGGACGCAGACGTGTGATCGTCTGTCCACCATCTGTCGTGCCTATGGAGACAGTCATCTTCAACGAGTTTCGAAATGCTGAAAACGATACACACGACTGGATCGAACTGAAAAACATCTCCGATGAAGACGTCTCTCTCGCCGAATGGGAGATCAGTCTTGTCGTCCCGCACGCCATCAGTCCGGCGGCACCGCAACAGGAAATCTTCGCAATGGATCGGGAGGTCGTCGCCTTTGGAGACTATACACTCCCCGCAGGGGGTATCCTGCTGATCGTCAATACCCACCCCAGTGAGACGGATCTGATACGCGGGCAGGACATCGAAAATCCCAACCGCAACCCCGATCTCCTCCCCCACTATCTCATCGCACCGGAGATGAAGTTGCCGAGTACCCCGTATCTGATCATCCTCCGGAGTGTGCGCGATAAGAACGGTCAACACGAAGGCTTTGAAGACCTCGCAGGCGATTACCACAAAGACGATGTCAACTACGCTACCAACATCTGGCCCCTGCTCTGTACCCCTGTCTATACCGGCACAGAGGCACGGTTCACCGTAGGCGACATCTATCAGCGGGTCATGGTGCCAAAGTTTTCGTCAAGAACCCTGGACACCACGCCACAGCCGGAGAAACGCGGCTACCTGGAGGGTGCCTGGATCTTGAGCGACTATCACAGCGGGTTAGGCTATGACCCCGAGGCACCCCCCGAAAAGAGTCTCGGCACGCCGGGGTATCCGCTGCCGGGACAACCGACTGAAAAGGGATGGGGAAACATCAGTTTTTCTGAGGTGATGTATGCGACGAACGATAACGGAGGACTCTCGCAGTGGATAGAACTCTATAACAACACCTCCGAGATCGTGGACCTCACGGATTGGGAGCTCATGATTGAGGCACGCGACAGCAAAACCGTCCGACGCTGGACATCGCTTCGATTCAAACCGCTACACATCAGACCGAACGCAACCGTGCTACTGGTGGGGCGGAACGCCCGAACCTCAGGGAACATCCCTGCCGATCGGATTTACGATCTCTACCGTCGCAACATTGCGGCGTTTCGGCGACTCGGCGAGGGTGCGAACCGATTCCTCGGATGGGAGGGGTTTGCGCTGCGGTTGTTCTCCCCCGACGGCACTTTGGTGGATGTGGCGGGGAACCTCGATGGACGACAAACGCACGATAAACCGAAGTGGGAGTTGCCCGACGGGTGGACGGAAACCGGGACGCGTACCTCGTTGATCCGGGGGTATGATGCGCGTGTGCCACGGTTAGGGACGCTGTCGGGCAGTTTCGTACGGGCGGCGGATACAGCGTTGCTCAAGGGATATTCGTATTGGGGACTTCCGAACGATAATGGGACCCCGGGGTATCGGCGGGGGAGTCCGTTGCCTGTAACGCTGTCGAGTGTGCGTGCGGATCGTGCCGAGGGTGGGGTTGTAGTGAACTGGACGACAGCATCGGAGATGGAGAACGCCGGGTTTCATGTGCTGCGAAGTCAACACCGAGCGTCAGGGTTCCTACGCGTGTCTCCGAGCCTGATTGCGGGTGCCGGGACGACGGCGGAGCGACAGAATTATATCTATCGAGATACCACGGTACAACCGAATGTCCCCTATTACTACCGGATAGAAGAGGTCTCGTTATCGGGGGAACGTCGGGGGGTGGCGACTGTGCGGCTACGCGGGCACGTTTCAGCAGCGAATAAGCTGCTTTGGAAATGGGCGGATGTCAAAACCGAGAAGTAATCAGGGGCATTGCGTGAGAAATCGCGACCGGGAGGTCCCTCCTACCGGGACACATCAGGAAGCGGATTAAATGCCTCTGCGACGGCACATTAATTTTCTTGCTTTAAGTTGACAGATAGGTTAAAATAGAAAGGCTTGAGTTGAGTAGACGGTCGCGTCCCATCGGGATGAGGAAAGTCCGGACTCCACAGGGCAGGATGCTGGGTAACACCCAGGAGCGGCGACGCTATGGAAAGTGCAACAGAGAGGAGACTACAACGCCTACTTCATAGACTCAGTTGGGCGTTGTACAGGTGAAACGGTGCGGTAAAAGCGCACCAGTCCATAAGGTGACTTATGGAGCTTGGTAAACCCCGTCTGGAGCAAGGTAAATGGGGGATATATACAGGTGTGCCCGCCTCGTCCCCAGGTAACCGCTTGAGGTGGATGGTAACATCCATCCCAGATGAATGATCGTCATATACAGAATCCGGCTTATTCTCAACTCAAGTCCTTTAACGAGAATCCGCCGCCGCCCGGCGTTTCTATCCGAATGACATCACCCTCGCGCGTGGAAACAGATACCTTACCCGCTAATGGAGTTTCTTCTCCATCAGAAATTAGAACGTTGCGCCCCGGTTTTCCGGGTTCACCGCCTTGCAAGCCGTAGGGACCCCGTTTTCGCCGTTCCGACAGGAGGGTAACCTCCGCATCCGTAAGAAGTCGCAGTGCCCGAATGACGCCTGCACCGCCTCGGAACTTTCCTGTCCCGCCTGTTCCGCGTCGAATTGCATACGCCGCTACCTGCATCGGATAGTTCGTTTCGATCGCCTCTATAGGTGTGTTCATCGTATTGGTCATATGCGTATGGATGGCATCAATTCCGTCTCGGTCTGGGCGCGCGCCCATCCCGCCTGCAATCGTCTCGTAATAAGTAAAGTCCTTCCCGCGCGAAGCATCATACCCCCCTATTGTGATATTATTCATAGTGCCGGAACTCGCAGCGGGAATCTGATCCGGACAGGCTTGCGCCAACGCCCCCAGCAAAACATCAACAATACGCTGCGATGTCTCAACGTTTCCCCCGGCAACCGCTCCCGGAAACCTCGCGTTCACAACGGTTCCCTCTGGGGCAACGACTCGAATCGGCTCCAAACACCCAGCATTGGCGGGAACGTCTGCACCGGCGATACATCGAAAAGCATAAAAAACAGCGGAGAGTGTAATCGCGTAAATCGCGTTCACTGAACCTCGAACCTGCGGGTCGGTACCAGTGAAGTCAACCAATGCCGTATCGTCTTCGATCTCAATCGCGACCCGTATCTCAATAGGTTCATCGGTGATCCCGTCATTGTCAAGCACATCGGTGTATGTATAGCGTCCATCCGGGATTTCCCGAAGGCGTGCTCTGACCATCCGACTTGCGTACGCGCAGAGTTCCTGCATGTACTCCGTAATTTCTGGCGCGCCATACTTGTCCATCATCTCCTGTAATCGCCGTTCACCGACGCGGTTTGCGGCGAGTTGCGCTTCCATATCGCCACGGCGTTCCTCAGGCGTACGGACATTCGCGAGGATGAATTCCCAGAGGTCGGTGTCCAATTCTCCACCACGGATGAGTTTAACGGGTGGAATTCGGATGCCTTCCTGAATAACACTCGTCGCAATCGGCATTGAACCGGGGGTCATCCCGCCCACATCGGCGTGATGGGCACGATTCGCAACAAAAAAGACGGGTTTACTTCCGGATTCGTTCTCACTCTCACCCGAGAAGACAGGCGCGACAAGCGTAATATCGGGGAGGTGGGTGCCGCCGCGATAGGGGTCATTCAGCGCGATCATATCACCCGGTGCCATCTCGGTATGGGCAATCGCAGCGAGAACCGAAAGTGGCATAGAACCGAGATGCACAGGAATATGCGCCGCTTGTGCAACCATTTTACCCGTGTTATCAAACACGGCACATGAAAAATCAAGCCGTTCCTTGATATTCGGTGAGAACGCCGTGCGTTGTAGCGTTACGCCCATCTCCTCGGCAACCGAGGTCAGCATATTCTTGTAAAGTTCAAGTTTGATTGGATCAGCTGTCATTATGACGAAGGTGAGTTATATGGATGGATTGATATAGGTAGTTCAGATCCTCAAATCAGTAAGTGATTAAATCTTTAGTTCTTCACCAGAGCGATAATCGAGACAATCACAGCAATCACAGCACAACCGATAGGTATCCATTCCTTGAATGCTAAGCGTCTGCCTTTCAACTCTGCGACACCGGTTTCAACGTTTCGTAACCGGCTGTCAATACTCTCAAGCCGATTCTCAATTCTATCAAAGCCTTGCTTCATTAATCCGTAAAGTTCTTCAATAGTCATGATGTTCACCTCATGTGAACCTAAATTTTAAGAATTGTACTACATTTTCGAGAGAAAGTCAAATTCATTTTCAATCATCTCAATCCTTGCATTTTAACATCGCCTGCTATAATATGCAAGGAAAGATTCGTTAGGAGAACTCCAAATGAAAAAAGTCAATATTGCGCTTATCGGCGCGGGCGGGATGGCAAACGGTGTCCATTATCCGTCGCTCAGAGAGTGTGAAGATGTGAATCTTGTTGGATTGTGTGACGTAATCCCATCAAAACTTCAGGCAACAGCAGAACGCTTTGAGATTGAGGAAACGTTCACTGACTATAAACAGATGCTGGAGAAGACGAGTCCGGATGCGGTGTATATCCTCATGCCGCCGCAACATCTATTTCCGCTCGTCATCCACTGTCTCTCGCAACAGCATCACGTTTTTATTGAGAAACCACCCGGCGTTACACTCCACCAAACCAAGGAAATGGCACGCGCCGCAGAGAAAAACAACTGTAAGACGATGGTAGGTTTCAACCGTCGCTTTATCCCTCTCTTGCGAAAGGTCAAAGCAATCGTCGAAAAGCAAGGTCCGATCCTTCAGTGCATGTCAACCTTCCACAAAAACACACCCGACGCACACTATTACGACGGCGTGATAGATGTCCTAACATGCGATGCAATCCACGCCGTGGATGCACTCCGATGGCTTGGTGGTGGTGAGGTGAAAGCCGTCGCAAGCGACATCAACAGTTTCTATTCCGAGCGTGAGAATAGTTTCAATGCCCTTGTTAAATTTACCAGCGGTGCCTCCGGTTATCTCTGTACCAACTGGGCAGTCGGCGGGCGTATCCATACATTTGAGATGCACGCGCGTGAGATTTCCGCCTATATTAATCCCGATGCCGGCGGACGTGCGGTCCTTCACACCCCCAACGGTACAACTGAAATTACCCCTGAAGACGCCGCGGGATCTGAGGCGACACATAGGTCTTACGGATTTTATGGAGAGAGCAGACATTTCGTCGATTGTATTCACCAGAACCAGCAGCCGTTAACCTGCTTCGCGGACGCAGTCAAGACGATGGAACTCGTGGCAGCTATCTATCAAAACCGGATAGACGCTTGAACGCCCAGCACGAAAAATCAATTGGCATCTTTCTTGCTAAGATGATATTATAAAATGGTAGGGACCCTTGCGAACGCTATGAATACACACCACATACCCGTCTTATGTGATAAAGTCATTGATTTTCTCCGTCCAAAATCGGAGCGTGTTTACATAGATGGCACTGTGGGGTTAGGAGGGCATAGTGCTGCTATTTTAGAGACTTCCGCACCGAACGGACGCGTGATCGGAATTGATTTAGATGTTGAGGCTCTCAGTATCGCAAAAGGTAGATTACAGGTCTTCGGGGCGCGTTATTCTCTCATTAACGGCAATTTTGCTGAGATGGATGTCTTATTGGAAACCAGACACTCAGTTCACGCGGTAGACGGTATTCTGCTTGACTTAGGGGTATCTTCTCTGCAACTGGACACACCACACCGAGGTTTCAGTTTCAACCATACCGGTCCGTTAGATATGCGCATGAATCCACGGCAGGTGTTAAACAGCGAGCGAGAAGCGAGAATCCTTACAGCTATGCAGGTCGTCAACGACAGTCCAATGGATGCCCTCGTTGATATTTTTAAACGGTATGGCGAAGAACGATTCGCGAAACGGATTGCACATCGGATTATTCAGACGAGACAAAAAACACCGATAGCCACAACAACGCAACTCGCAGAGATTGCTAAGCAAGCCGTCCCCAAGAGCAGATCCAAAATTCATCCGGCAACTCGTATATTTCAGGCACTCCGCATTCATATCAACGCCGAATTGGAAAATCTCGCGATCGCTTTAGACGTTGCAATACAACTTTTGAAACCGGGCGGTTGCCTGTGTGTCATCACATTTCATTCACTTGAAGATAGGATCGTCAAACACCATTTCCAGACCTGCGCACGGGCGTGCGTCTGTCCACCCAAAACGCCCGTCTGTATTTGTGAACACACCGCGTCTCTGGAAATTCTCACGAAGCGTCCCATAGTACCAGATGCCCTTGAAGTTGAAAATAATCCGCGAGCACGCAGTGCTAAATTGCGCGTCGCTCGCAAGTTGTAGGGTAAGGTGTCTCTACTTCGCGCCCTACCAAAGAAAAATGTATCTTAAATACAATATTCAACGTTTAAAAAAAAGAGTTTTTGCCACCTGTGGAAGCACCCTCTCTCTATAGAATATTGAATACATGCAAACATTACATAATAGTCATTCGACACGCATTACCAATACAGAAGACCCAAAACCGAAAAGGAGATTCCCGTTAGCCTATATTGTTCTGGTGCTATCTTTCTGCACCTTCGCTGGCAGCATCTGGTTCTCATCTTACGCCAAAAAGGTTGCTTTGCATCGACAACCGACTTACGAGAGGCAGAAGCGTCAAATTCAGGACGAAATTCATCGACTTGAATTGAAAGAATCAACCTTAACGGGTGTCCAAAGGATTCGGAAAATCGCGACCGAATTCGGAATGGTTGCACCCACCGAAGCCTCACAAGTCGTCTGGGATAAATAAAGGAAGGGTTCCTGATACCACATACTCACATCTCTGTTGCTTTTGAAATCATCCTGTGCAATCTCTTTCTTCTTCGCTTAAGCGCAGTGTTCGTAATGAAATGGAGAATGGATAAACGAAAAGGTACTTCAAAGTCGAAACCGAGCTGACCGAACCGCAAGGTATAATTAAAAAATGAAAAATAATTCGCATTTATCTATTCCCCGACTGGCTTTCGTGCTTATTATACTTCAGATAAGTTTCCTCTTATTGATAGGTAAATTGTTCAAAGTTCAGATATCGAGCGATGTTGAACATCAAGGATTCGCTGGACACCCTTGGGGCCCCGCGCGCACAGCAGCGGTAAAACGAGGCAAAATTTTGGACAGACACGGCAATGTTTTAGCCTTGAGCCGTCACAGCCTCTCCGTCTATGCCGACCCGAAGTATATGAAGACGGATCCGAGTGAAGCCGCGCGGAGACTTGCCCCGGTTTTAGGTGTTCCCGAATCCGAATTGCTGACCAAACTTCGCCGCAAGGATAAACGGTTTGTATGGCTCAAAAAGGATATGGATTACGAATTGCTTGATGAGATTCGAGCAATTGAAAAAGACATCCGCGGCATCAAACATGAGGTCGAACAGCAACGCTCCTATCCGAAAGGGCAACTCGCCGCCCAAGTCATTGGACATATAAACGATCAAAATATGGGTGAGGGAATCGAGTACCAGTACAACAATTATCTTTTGAACGCGAGGCAGCGACAAGCCGCGCGGCGGGCAGAAGCCGCCCGTAACGAACCCATAAACTTGCTAACCAAGGGTGACTCTACCGACGATTATGGATACAGTGTCGTCTTGACTATTGACGAATATATTCAGCACGTCGCTGAAAAGGAACTAACAGCAGCCTGTCGAAAGTGGAACGCCCCACGAGGAACCGCCATCGTCTTGGCATCAAAAACCGCTGAAATATTGGCACTCGCTAACTACCCCTCTTACGATTTGAATCATTATACACTCGGGAGTGAGCAAGCAAAAAGGAATTTCGGTGTTTGGTTCGCGTATGAACCCGGCTCGATCTTTAAAATCGTTGCATCCTCCGCTGTCCTGAACGAAGGTATTATGAGCCCCGAGTCAACGGTTTTTTGCGAGAACGGACGATACCAACTCCCAAACGGTAGAATCATCCGAGACGTATCCGGGAAAGGATGGCTTACCTTAGAAGAAGTCCTCCACAAATCGAGTAATATCGGTATGATTAAAGTCGTCAAGGAATTGGGATATGAGCACCTTAGTACCTACATCAACAAGTACGGCTTTGGAAAGGCAACCGGTGTAGACTTGCCTTATGAGCACAATGGAAGTCTTTATGCCGTAAAACACTGGGATACACACTCTCTTGGCGCCGTCCCTTTTGGACAAGGGATTATGGTGACCCCTCTTCAAATGGTGAGTGCGCTAAACGTCATTGCGAACGGTGGAAAACTCCTCCGCCCACATATTACCCGAGAAATTCAGGACAGTAGCGGAAAGGTGATTAAAAAGAAATATCCCATTGAAGTCCGGCAGGTCATCCGTCCGAGAGTCGCAAAACAGATGACTGAGATACTCGTCGGTGTCGTTGAAGGGGGTAGCGGCAGGCGGGCACGTGTTGAAGGCTATCGCGTGGCAGGAAAAACAGGAACAGCCCAAAAAGCTGAAAAACATGGGAAAGGCTACGCCGGAAAAGAGATTATGTCCTTTATGGGATTCCTACCAGCCGAGAACCCTATGGTCTCAATAATCGTTATGCTTGATGAACCGAGGGGGGCACGTTTCAGTGGACAAATCGCCGGACCCCTCTTTCAGCAAATCGCTGCGCAAACCGTGCAATACTTGAAGCAAACCGAGTTCTTCGGACCCGAACTTCAAAAACCCTCCGACTTCTCATCTGTTGTGAAAAAACAATCACCAACGCTGAAAGGAGAGGGGCTATGAAACTTCATGAACTGCTCCGCGGACTTAACATTACCACAAGTTCTGGATCGCTGGATACTGATATTACGGGTGTTGTCAGCGACAATCGGAACGTCGAACTCGGTAATGCTTTTGTCTGTTATCAAGGCATCAACGTAGATAGCCATGATTTCATTCCAGATGCACTTCAAAAAGGAGCAGCAGTTGTCATTGGCGAAAAACCGATAACACCTATAGCGATACAAGGAACACCGACGACCTATGTGCAAGTTCCCTGCGGGCGCCGAGCCCTATCCTTGATCGCTGCCAATTGGCACGGAAACCCCGCAAAACACCTTAAACTCATCGGTATCACAGGCACCAATGGTAAAACCTCAACGGCACACCTCATACACGCCATATTCAAGGCAAGCGGACAGAAAACAGCACGCATTGGAACGGTCGGCCACCAGTACACAAACGCCCAAGGCAAAGAGGAAACAGTCCCTGCCTCCCTCACAACCCCCGATGCGCTCGCACTCCACGCACTCTTCAAACAGTTTACGCAGGACGGTATAGCGTCCGTTACGATGGAAACCTCCTCCCAAGGGTTAGCACTGCAGCGACTGGCAGGGCTTACCTTCGATACCGCTGTTTTTACCAACTTCACTCAGGACCACCTCGATTATCATCAAACGATGGAAGCATATTTAGAGGCGAAACTGATGTTGTTCAAGCAACTCCACAAGGAAGGCATCGCGATCTTGAACGGCGACTCACCCGTAGTAGCGCGCATCGCCGATGCCTGCTCTGATGTGCGCCTTTTGACGTACGGACTCGATAAAAAAGCAGATTTACACGCCGAGGATATTAATTTTTCTCATAATCGATTGGCGTTTACAGCGGTTACGCCAGAGGGACGCATCCCCGTTAAGTTACGACTCCTCGGAGAATACAACCTTTACAATGCCCTTGCTGCCATTGCTGTTGGACGCCGTTACGATTGTCCGATCCCAGCAATTCAGGAAGGTCTCGCCGCGACTGTCGTTCCCGGTCGGTTTGAGCTCATTGATCAAAAACAGGATTTCGCTGTCATCGTCGACTATGCACATACACCTGATGGCTTAGAAAATGTGCTGACTGCTGCTAAGCGCGTCGCTAAACGGAATCTCATCTGTGTTTTCGGATGCGGTGGCGATAGGGATAACGGCAAGCGTCCGAAGATGGGAAATATTTCTGCACAAATTGCGGATTATAGCGTGATTACCTCCGACAATCCGCGTACCGAGGACCCTGATGAAATCATCGCGCAAATTGTGTCAAATTTACCACATGATACCAAATATGTGTGCATTCGCGAGAGGCGCGACGCTATCCACCACGCAATCGCGACGGCAAAATCTGGTGATGTTGTTGTCATCGCAGGTAAAGGACACGAAGATTACCAGGAAATTAATGGTGAAAGATTTCCCTTCGACGATCGGGTCGTGGCTTCAGATTTTTTGGAAATGGCAATCAGCAATCAGCAGTCAGCAAAAAATGAAAACCTCTTAACTGATGGTGAACCGATGGTTTCCGATAGCCTTTAAAAAACATGCAGAGTACGGAGATTAACGGTCTGAAAATCTCATATCAGGTTGGCGGAGAGGGCGACGTCGTTCTCCTTCTGCATGGCTGGGGTGGAGAAGCGGCGAGTTTTCAACCCGTCTTTGATTGGCTCACACAATCCCACAAAGTCTACGCACTGGATTTGCCAGGGTTCGGTCAAAGTCAGATGCCACCTACAGCATGGAACACCTCCGATTACGCCCAGTTCGTTATAGCGTTTCTGGAGAAGTCTGGCATTCCGAAGGCTCACTTCATCGGTCACTCCTTTGGCGGTAGAATTGCGATTATCGTATCAGCGGAATACCCTGAAAAAGTCGATAAACTTATCTTGGTTGACAGCGCGGGAATCAAACCCCCTCGCTCCGCAAGATACTATCTTCGCGTAGGTTTGGCAAAAATCGGTAAATTGCTCCGCCGATGCGGGAAATACGGTATCTTTGTCGCAGACGCGATGTCCGCACGTGCCGGCTCGAAAGATTATCAGAACGCTGGAGATATGCGTGCCACACTCGTCAAAGTCGTGAATCAAGATTTGCGCGCATTCTTGCCACGGATAATCGCACCAACCTTACTCATCTGGGGGGAAGACGACAACGATACACCCGTGGCTTTCGGACAAATTATGGAGAAAGAAATACCTGACGCCGGATTAGTCGTCCTAAAGGAAGCGGGGCATTTCTCGTACCTTGATCAATTTCCGCAGTTTTGTCGAATCGTCGCAAGTTTTTTGAAAATCGCTGGAGAATAGCATTTTAACCATCAACTCGGGTTTCCTTTGAATATTGTATCGGAGGCGAGTTGATGGTTAACCGCAAACCACACGCCGAGACCTGCGTCGCAATTAGCAAAGAGACTTCTATTAAACGAGAACCTTTTAACTGATGGCTTCCGACTGCTGAAAGCCATTAAAAGGAAAATTGGAAAATTGGAAATGATGAGTACAGTGTTTTTCTACTTCACGCTGCTAACCTGTTTCGTAAGGGCTGTTGTCAGGACGACGCGTGGTCTCCATATGCTCCAACTCGATGGCTATAAGACGGGTCGGTACCTGAAATGGATGCCTCAGCACTTGAAGAGTTGTTTTGAAATCAAGGAGATTCTCATTATTGGTGGGCTTCTCATCTTGACCGCGTTCTATCCACAATATAACGATACGTGGTTGTTCCCTATACTGTGTTTGGCTTGGGGCGGGTTCCAAATCTATATGAGCACACAACGGAAAAAGGTAGAAGCCAAAAAACCACTCGTTTATACGGCACGCGCGAAACGGGTGTTCGGACTCTCAATCTGCTTGCTCATCGGTATCGCGACAACACTCCTGCTGATAGCACAAACAAGTCCGTGGCGTATCGCGCTCTTCCTCTTTAGCGAATTAACTGTCCTTAATTTAACAATTGCGAATCTTCTTATCTATCCTTTGGAGCGTACCATAAATGGAGCATATCTCCTTTCAGCGAAAAAGCGAATCAAGACGCTCCAACCCAAAGTTATCGGGATTACAGGAAGTTACGGCAAGACGAGCACGAAATATATTCTACATCAGATTTTGTCTCAAAAATTTAACACGTTGATGACACCCGACAGTTACAATACACCCATGGGTATCTGCAAAGTCATCCGCGGGGAACTTACCGCCGAACATGAGATATTTATTGTCGAAATGGGGGCTTATAAACGTGGCGACATCCGAGAGTTGTGTAATTTAGCATCCCCTCAAATCGGCATTCTCACCGCTGTTGGACCTCAGCACTTGGAACGATTCAAAAGTATAGAGAATATTGCCAAAACGAAATATGAGTTGATCGAGTCTCTCCCACCGGGTGGGCTCGCAGTTTTCAACTGCGACAATGAAATCTGTGCTGGACTTGCCGATAAAAGGGAGCAAACTGGAAACTCAGTGCGTCGGTACGCGACAGAACCCTTTCCTGTAACTTCGGCTGCTGAGCGTGCTGAGTTAACCGCCACGGACATTCAACACACCGACGCAGGACTTGCTTTCAGATTACATACATCCGTCGGTACGGAAACCGAAATTCGGACCCAACTTTTGGGGAGGCATAATGTATCCAATATCCTTGCTGCAACGGCAGTTGCAATAGAATGTGGGATGACGCTTGAGGAAATTCGGGTAGCAATCGCTAATGTTGAATCCGTGCCCCACCGCTTGCAATTGACTGCCAGTGAAGGCAACGTAACCATCATTGACGATAGCTTCAACTCGAACCCAGTCGGCGCGAAAGCCGCCCTTGAAGTTCTCACGGAAATCCAAGGTGGGAAAAAAGTGTTAGTGACACCTGGAATGGTAGAACTCGGGGAAAGGGAATACGAAGAAAATAAGCGTCTCGGAGAACACGCAGCCGATGTCTGTGACCTGGTCATTTTAGTCGGACCCAAGCGGACGACTCCGATTTTAGACGGTTTGAAAGCCGTCCAATATCCGATCCAGCAAATCATTGTCGCACTCAACTTGGAAGAAGTCAAACAACATTTAGCAACACAGGTCGGAGCCGGTGATGTCGTCCTTTTTGAAAACGACCTGCCGGATAACTACAATGAGGAACAGCAATCGGCTATCGGTTGACAGTCTTTTTAATAATAGAACTTACGCAATTTCTATGGAAGCTCTACGGTCCACACGCCACCGGCGAGGTTTCAAACCTCGCCAGCAAAGGATGCTGCGTAAGTCCTGAATAATTCGCAAAGCGTTAGATTAAGCGGTTGGTTCTCTAGCGATTTTCGTGAAGGAAAAATTAAATGTCAAAATACAATGTAGCCCTTATATTTGGCGGATGCACACCTGAACATGAAGTCTCAATCGTAACTGCACACCAAGTTTGTCTCGCCCTACAGGACTTTAGTGACGGATCAGGGGGGCATCACGTTACCCCTATCTATGTCACAAAAAATGGCGAGTGGTTAACCGGCGATGCCCTTCGCGATTTGTCCACGTTTACCGACGGAAATCTGCCACATCCAACCGACTTCGACAAAGTCAGCGTTGAATTTCATCCGAACCCGCAATTCGTTGTTACCACAAAACATTGGCTGGGTCAAAACATTCAGAAAAGAACTGTTCTTCCGGTAGATGTCGTCTTTCCAGCAATACACGGTATGCATGGCGAAGATGGAACGCTTCAAGGTTTACTTGAACTTATGAATCTCCCCTACGTTGGTGCGCGAGTCGTCGGCTCAGCTGTCGGTATGGATAAAATCATGATGAAGGCGATTCTCAGCGAAAATGAGCTGCCAATACTTCCCTATTTCTATTGGTCCAATTATGACTGGGAGACGCGCCGTAACGAACTTATTAAAGCGGTGGAAGCATCGCTTTCTTACCCACTGTTTGTGAAACCTGCAATGAGCGGCTCAAGTATTGGGGTCAGCCACGTTAAAAATCAAGATGAACTTTGCGCTGCTGCGGAAGTTGCCGGACATTATTCGCGCAGAATTCTCATCGAAAAGGCGGTCAAGAATCCCCTCGAAATCAACTGTGCTGTAATGGGTACGGACGATCCCACCGCCTCTGTCTGCGAGCAACCTGTGACGCGGGAAACCAACTTTCTCAGCTTTGACGATAAATACATCCATCAAAATGGAGAATCTTCAGGAATGGCAGGTGCAGAAAGGAAAATTCCTGCACCCATTTCAGAAGAATTGACGTTACATATACAAAACCTGGCAATACAGACCTTTCAGGTTTTAGATTGCGCTGGTGTCGCACGTATCGACTTCCTCGTAGATGCAAACGAGAACGTTTATGTGAATGAAATCAACACCATTCCCGGGTCATATAGTTACTACTTGTGGACGCATCAAGGCATTGCGTTTCCGCAACTCGTATCCGAACTCATCGATTTAGCATTTACGGCACATGCACAGAAAAATGCGCTAACCTACACATATACGACGAACCTCCTAAGCCAAGCAGGAGCGAGTTTTGCCAAATTGAAGAAGGGTGACAAGTTCGGAGACACCGCGTAAAACGGTTACCGGGTGTCAGGAGAGCGTGTGGCAGCTGCAATAGCTTTGAATACCATAAACTGCTCTTAACCGATAACTGACAACTGACAACTAAAAATGTTTTACCATCTGTTCTATGAGAATCTCGTTGAAGTCTTTTCGCCATTCAACATTTTTCGCTATATCAGTATTCGAGCGATTTATGCAACGGCAACATCACTGATTATCGCGCTTGTTTTGGGACCGTTCATGATAAATCGGCTCAAACAGCTTCGGATCGGCGAACATATACGCGCAGAGGGACCACAAGATCACCAAAGCAAAGCAGGGACGCCAACAATGGGCGGCGTGCTCATTATCGTTTCCGTCCTGATATCGGTAGTGTTCTGGTCGCGTTTGGATCAACCCTACATCTACTTGATGATTCTAACAACACTCTGGTTCGGCGGGCTCGGATTCTTAGATGATTACAGTAAATTGGTAAAACAACAATCCTTAGGACTTCGAGGTTGGCATAAAATTGGACTTCAAACAGTAGGCGCGTTAGTGATTGCGGGTTATCTTTACCAATGGGGTCCCGCGCACACTGGAGATCTAACAACACGGACATCGCTGGCTCTCCCTTTTTTCAAAGATGTCCACCCAAACTTAGGTATCCTGTTTATCCCGCTCACAACGTTGGTCATCGTTGGAACCTCTAATGCCGTCAATCTTACGGATGGAATGGATGGATTAGCAATTGGATGCACCTTGTTTGTTGCGGGAACCTTAGGCATCGTCGGGTACATGACAAGTCACAGTGAGATTGCAGCGTACCTGAACATCTTTCATCTACCCGTCGGTGGAGAAGTCACAACAGTTTTCTGTGCAGCGTTAGTCGGGGCGGGTTTGGGATTTTTATGGTACAATGGGCATCCTGCCCAAGTCTTTATGGGAGACACCGGATCGATGGCACTCGGTGCCACACTTGGGACGGTGGCAGTGCTTATAAAGCAGGAATTTCTACTCCTGATCGTCGGTGCCATTTTCGTCGCTGAAACATTATCGGTCATCATCCAAGTCTGGTCATTCCGTACATTTGGTAAACGTGTGTTCAAAATGTCTCCGATCCATTATCACTTCCTGCTCTCAGGGTGGAAAGAATCCAAAGTTGTCATCCGATTTTGGATCGTTGGGCTTATTTTGGTCTTAATAGCCTTAAGCACATTGAAACTTCGGTGAGGAGAATAGCAATCAGCAATCAGCCTCAGAAAAGATACCGTCGTTAACGCGGTCTTTGCCGATGCCTGATGGCTAAGAAAAAAGTGCAATTACAAGGAAAGCGGGTTACAGTTTTTGGCTTGAATCGAAGCGGGATCGCTGCGGCGAAATTACTCTATTCACAGGGTGCCGTTGTTACGCTTACAGACACGCGTTCTCGTGAAGCACTCTCTGCAGAAATTGAGGCACTCAATGCGTCCTCAGACCCAAGCAAAGCACAGACTGTTAACGGTAGGCTTGCAGACACCTGCAGTCCGTATCGCACATATTTTAGTGGACACCCTCTGGAATGCATCACAGATGCAGATCTTATAGTGGTCTCTCCAGGTGTACCCCTTGATATCCCGATCCTGTGCAAGGCGCGGGCGCGAAACCTCCCAATCCTCGCAGAATTGGAGATTGCCGCGAGCGTATGTCCGGCAACTATTGTCGCCATCACTGGCACGAAAGGTAAATCAACAACGACACTCCTCACAGCTGCCATACTAAAATCCAGTGGTAGATTTCCAAACGTTCGTGTTGCTGGCAATATCGGCGTCCCATTGGCAGCAGAGGTTCAAAACCTGACACGTCGAGATATAGTCGTTGTTGAAGCAAGCAGTTTTCAGTTGGAGAGTACCGTAACGTTTCATCCGAAAGTTAGCGTTGTGCTTAATTTATCTCGCGACCATTTAGACAGACATGGAACAATGTCCTCTTATCGCGAGGCAAAACAGAAAATCTCTGACAATCAGACAACTACAGATTGGATAGTCCTCAACGCCTCAGATGCATCTGTCAAGGATTTCGCAGTATCAACATCGGCGGAAGCGGTCTATTTCACAGATAAAGGGCTTCCCGAGAATTCGTCGTTCTCCGGAACATTTAGAGAGGGTGCGGAACTTTTCGTCCAGCGGAATGGGACACGTGAAAAAATATGTGACATCGTGGACCTTCCACTCCCAGGAGCACACAATGTACAGAACGTCCTCGCTGCTATCGCCGTAGGACGCATCTTTGGTGTAACAGGAACAGAAATCCGAGAAGCACTTCAAGGTTTCGATCGGTCGCATCCCGCTTTATTCCATGCTTTTGAGTTGGTGCGAACCGTAGAAGGCGTTCGGTTTATAAATGACTCAAAAGCGACAAACGTGGCGGCAGTCAAAGCAGCTCTTGAATCATTAGCAGATGCTCAAGTTCTACTGATAATGGGAGGGTATGATAAAGGCAACGACTACACACCTTTGCGTGAAATTGTTCAAACGCAGGTTAAAGGGGCAATAATGCTCGGAGAGTATACCCAAGACATTGAAAAGACGCTCGCCAATACCACGAAAATAATGAAAGCGAAAACAATGGCAGAGGCTGTGCAGGTGGCATATAAACACGCGGCACCGGGCGATGTCGTGCTGCTGTCTCCGGCAAATGCCAGTTTTGACATGTATTCCGATTATAAAGCAAGAGGCACTGACTTTAAAAAAGCAGTTGATGCACTTTAACCCCAAAGTCGTCGGCACACGCCGTGTGTCGTTATAACAGTATGAAAAAATGGCACGCAACTACCAAAACTCTACCCATAGCAATAGGAACCGCAAATCCAAGCCTAAATCTGGGTTCAAATGGACAAACACGCGCGTCTATTCCGTTGTAGAGGAGCAGCAGAAACAAGCAGCGCCCGCTCCCCCTCCGCAAAGATTCGGGCGAATGGATAGAGGGTTGATCGCTCTTACACTCTGCCTCATCGCAATAGGCATTCTGATGGTATACAGCGCAAGCCATCTCTTATCTTCAAGACACTATGACGGTTATAGTTACCGCTATCTACAGATACACATCGTTGCCTGTGCGATTGGCTTAGTGGGTATGTTTTTTACTTCCCATCTACCTTACAGATTTTATGCAAGGTTCGCAAATCTCTTTTTGATACTCGCCTTTATAGGGTTATTATTGGTTTTCGTGCCAGGTTTAGGCGCAAGCGTACAAGGGGCAGAAGGCGGTAGATTTAGACGCTGGATCCGGATTGCGAATCTACCGATCCATTTTCAGCCCGTGGAATTTGCGAAAATAGCGTTGGTTATACATGTGGCGAATTTCATCAGTCGTAACCCAGAACGGGTCAAGAGTTTTTTCAACGGGGTACTGCCGAATATCTTAATTGTAGGTGCCGCTTTTGGTCTCGTGTACATCCAACCGGATTTCGGTTCAGCGGCCCTACTCGTTCTAACCGTCTGTATCGTGCTATTTGTCGGTGGTATGCGTATCTGGCAGGTGTTAGCACTTGGGGGGGCAGGTGTAGGGCTTTTCGGTCTGTTGATAATTCGGGATTCCTATAAACTCAAACGGCTCATGGATTATTTGGCAATGTTGAAATCTCCGGATGCAACGAACTATCAGTTAACACGATCGCTGGACGCCCTCGAAAGTGGTGGACTGCTCGGTTTAGGGATCGATAGCAGCCTTCAGAAAATATCGCGTCTCCCCTATCCACACACAGATTTTATTTTCGCAGTGTTAGGTGAGGAATTCGGATTTATCGGGGCTGTGACTGTGACGTTTATTTTCATGCTTTTTATATGGCGAGGACTCCACATTGCCCGACACGCCAGTGATCTATTCGCCTCTTTGCTCGCCATCGGAATTACAACACTCATCGGCTTACAGACATTCATTAACATCGGTGTTGTAACAGGTTTACTGCCGACAAAAGGGATCACATTGCCGTTTATCAGTTATGGGGGTTCATCAATCGTTCTGAGCTTGGTAAGCGTCGGGATCCTTTTGAATGTATCACGGAGCAGCAGTAAAAACGTAGATTGATATCAAACCGATAAAACAGAACACCAGGTCTGAAACGTGGTAGGGGCTGGGTAACCCAGCCCCTACAGAAGGCAGCGCTACGAAATGGAACATGAAATTCAAGCAACCGACGACCGTAGCTTATCGGCACTGAAACGGCGTGCGACAGAAAAAAGAATCATTATTGCGGGCGGCGGGACAGGCGGGCATATCTATCCCGCTATTGGTATCGCCCAAGCACTGCAACGCTTAGATGCTGCCGTCGACATTGCATTCATTGGCGGTGCGGACAAGTTGGAAGCAACGCTTGTACCACAACACGGATTCCGTTTCCTGCCTATTTCGGTTGCGGGGCTTCCGCGTCGCCTCACTTTACAGTGGCTACCAACCCTTTGGAAGGCGTCTCATGGACTTATTCAGTCATTACGATATATGAAGGCGTTGAAACCAGACATTGTTATAGGAACGGGCGGATATGTTTCGGGTCCGGTTCTGTTAGCCGGTCTTCTGTGCCGGATTCCAATTGCGATCCAAGAACAAAATGCTTCTGTTGGCTTAACGAACAGTATATTGGCACGATGGGCGGATGCCGCCTACCTTGCCATGGAATCGGTTCGCGAGCACAATTCGTTCCGACGCACCACACGCATAGAGATTACAGGAAATCCGATTCGTCCTGCAATTGCTGCATTCCCGAGGTGCGAAGAAACCTATAGAAGATTCGGGTTGTACCCAGAGCGAAAAACTATTTTTGTGATGGGGGGAAGCCAAGGAGCTCACGCTATCAATGAAGCGATTGTTGCTGCGCTGCCACACTTCGTCGAATATGCCGATCAAATCCAGATAGTTCATCAAACGGGGGCAATGGAAGTAGACAAGGTTCAAGACGCGTATGATCGGATCCTCGCGCCGCATCGAACCGCCAACTCGACTCCCAGACAAGACAGCAAAGCACGAGTTGGAGGTTCGGGATTCCTATACTGTGTCAAACCTTTCTTTGAGACTGTTGAAGAAATCTATAGCATCGCGGACATCATGGTGTGCAGAGCAGGCGGAATGACGATTGCTGAGGTCACTGCATGCGGCATCCCGGCAATCTTTATACCCTTACCCTCGCAAACCGGAAATAATCAGGTACTAAACGCTCACACCGTTGCAGAAGCAGGCGCGGCTGTTGTCCTTGAACAAGGCACTTTCACAGTAGAGACATTGGTTAAAAACCTAACGAATATGATCTTGGACGAAAATAGACACGAACGAATGGTAACCGCAAGTCGAGCACTTGGCAAACCAAATGCCAGCGATGACATTGCCAAGTCGATTTTTTTAATTTTTTAATTTTACCTTGCGGAGAAATAACGGACGTTATAACTATCGGATGCGTTCCTTAAATCCGCCCTCCATTACATTACGGGCTACAGTTCGAAAATTAACTTAAGACAGCAGCCTGCAACAACGGCGCAGGCGGATTTGAGAAAAAACCGTCAATAAACCAATTGCCTGATTTAACGCCTTGCGAATAATTAAAAAATGTTTGGAAAAACACGACATATCCATATTATCGGCATCGGTGGCGCTGGCTTAAGCGGCATCACTGAAATCCTGCTGGACCTCGGATTCCACGTAACAGGCTCCGATATCCGCAAGTCATATACGACGGAACACCTGCGTGGACGCGGAGCAACCATCTATTATGAGCATGCAGCATCACACATACAGGGTGCTGATGTCGTCGTTATGTCTCCGGCTATTCCACCTGATAATCCAGAACTTCTCGCTGCAGAAACGCAAAAAATTCCAATCGTCAGAGGCGCAGAGATGCTAAATGAAATTACGCGCATGCGCTATAGCGTGGCTGTCAGCGGAACACATGGAAAAACAACGACAACCGCCATGACTGCGACAGTCCTTGCCAGTCTTGATCCAACGGTCGTTGTAGGTGGGAAACTTATGAATGGCAGCCATGCTCGAAGCGGCGAAGGTGACGTTATGGTCGTCGAAGCGGACGAGGCATATGGCTCTATTGAGATGTTTTATCCCACTGTTGCTGTTGTTACGTCAGTCGATGCCGACCATCTGGATTATTACAATAGCGTTGATGAGATTGGTGAAACTTTCCTCAAATTTATCAATAAGGTCCCGTTTTATGGCATCGCAGTTCTCTGCTTAGATGCTGAAAATATTCAGAGGTTTATCCCGCGGATTAAAAAGCGTTATATTACTTATGGACTCGAAACGCGAGCGGATTTGACGGCTGAAGGCATTACTGTAGAAGGTCCGACCTCTCGGTACCGAGTTCGCAAAAATGGACACCTCTATGGCGAAATTCACCTTAAAATGCCGGGGCGCCATAATATTTCTAACTCTTTGGCAGCGATAGCCGTTGGACTTGAACTTGATATTCCGTTCGATCAAATCCGGGAGCGACTTGAGTCATTTCAGGGAGTCCACCGCCGATTTGAAATACTTGGTGAAGCCAACAACATTATTGTCGTTGACGATTACGCACATAATCCAGCGAAGTTGAAAGCCGCATTGAGCGGGGCGCGCGACGGTTATACACGTCGTATCGTCGCCGTCTTTCAACCGCATCGATACCAGCGTGTCAGAGATTTAGCAGATGAGTTTTCTCGCGCTTTCTATCAAGCAGATGTCCTCATTGTTACCTCAATCTATGGGGCTGGTGAGGAACCTATTGAAAACGTTACGGCTGAAAAACTGGTAGAAGCGATACAATCACACGGACATCGTCAGGTCTTCTATGTACCAGACGCAGATAAAATTACAGATGTTTTGATGAAAATAACACAACCAGAAGATATCGTCATTACGCTGGGCGCCGGAGACATCAGTAAAGTAGGACATGAGTTCCTAAAGAGACTTCAGGCAGAATAGCCATCAGAGGTCAGTGCTCCGTCAGACAACCTCTTTGCCGAAAACCGATGGCTGATAACTGAAAGCCATTAGGATGTGGATTCAATTGACTGCAAATCAACGACTCACCCTTATAGGTACAAGAGAAGCCGGAAGAAGGTCTTCGGTCTTTGGGAAAAAAAAGCGTAATGAATACACCCGGCAGACTTCAATGCCTGCGCAACGGCTTGGTAAACACCCCAACGCCAAAATATACATGTGGCGGCGTATCATTCTCGTCATCGCGGTTCTGGTTACTTTATCGTTCGCAGGAAAAATAGTTCTCGGTTTTTTTAGTGCCGAATACGTTTCACTTGAAGTTTCAGGGAATATGCACTATACTGATGTACAAATCTATGATGTATTAGGTGAGAAGTTAGAAAATATCGTCACAGATTCCGAAGAACAAACAGCTGACTACCTAAAGGAAAGTTTAAGTTACATTAGAGAAGCACACGTCGTTAAACATGTAATGAAGCGGGTACTCACCATCGAAGTCACTGAACGTGAGCCTTTCGCTCTCCTGAGGTTCAGTAACGCTTCGCAAGCGGATATACCGAAGGTACAAACATTAGGGAATCAACCATCTGTCGTAAGCGCGTTACGCAATGGTGATATTTCGTTTTTTCTGGTAGATAGTGAAGGACATGTGTTAAAAAATATAGAGGTTAGAGAAACAGGTCAATGGAGATCCGAAGGACTTGAAGAAATGGTCATACTTCCGGTAGTAAGTAATGAACTACCGAGAATTGGTACTCCCTTTCAAAGCAGCGAGGTTAAATTAGGATTAGAGATTTTAAAGACTGCCTTACTTCAGGAACCAGCACTTGCGGCACAAATACAGATTATTGATGCAAGTGACTTCCAAAAAATTAAACTACAGATTGATGCCCTGCCTATACCAATATGGCTCGCTGGAGATGCCATTGAATCCGGGCTTCATCACACCGCCCTGCTTTTAAAACAGCAAAAAACTCGGATCCTTGAACTTATTGGTGAGATTCCGAGTGCAAGAAAGCCATATCTTGACGTAAGGTACCAAGACACACTCTACTTGGGGGGGTACACCGCAGGCAAGTAGCTCTATCCTTATAGCACCTAACGGTTTCTCTTGATATTTGAAGAAGGAGGTGAAAATATTTAAATGCCAAAACAAAATATTATCGCCGGACTTGATATCGGTTCGAGCAAAATTTCAGTAGTTGTTGGGAATACACTGCACGGAAACGTCCCCAAAATAGGAATTATCGGCGTCGGTCATGCCGCCTCGGAAGGCCTTCGGAGAGGCGTTGTCGTTGACATCAACCAAACAGCCGAGGCTATTCGTAAAGCCATCTCCAGTGCTGAATTAATGGCAGGTGTAAAAATAGACTCCGTCTGCGTTGGTATTTCCGGTGAACATGTTATTGGGCAAACGTCCCATGGGGTTGTCTCTGTGGCAAATACCGAGATTTCGCAGGACGATGTTGACCGAGCGATGATAGCTGCAAAGGCAATCTCTATTCCCGCAGACAGGGAAATACTGCACGTCATTCAACAGAATTTCGTCGTTGATGCCCAGAGTCGTATTCGGGAACCTGTCGGTATGTCAGGCGCGCGTCTTGAAGCTTACGCCTACATCATTACAGGCGGCACAACGGCTATTCAGAATTTGCTCAATAGTATCGAAAAAGCGGGCGTGCCCATCGTTGAAACGCTTGTTGCTGCACCCCTCGCAGCAACACAAGCTACCATTTCAAAGGATGAGCGTGAAGTCGGTATCGCACTCGTTGATATTGGTGATGGAACAACTGAAATTATCGTCTACAAAGAAGATTCTATCGGACATACAGCAGTAATTCCTGTTGGCGGACAGCACGTTACCAACGACATTGCGCAATACTTAAAAGTTACCCTTCCAGAAGCGGAGGCACTTAAACTTCACCGCGGTTGTGCTTGGACAGAATTAATTGATCCTGACGAAGTTAGATCCATCCCAGTCGCGAGCGACTCAACGCCACCACGCTTCATCGACCGGATTGAACTCGCCCAAATTATTGAGTACCGCATGGCTGAAATCTTGGACGCAATCGGTGACGAATTAGGGGATATTCCACTGCCAGGGGGTCTTGTACTCACTGGGGGTACCGCGCTTATGGACGGTTTGCAAGAACTCGCTGAGGCTATGCTCCAATTGCGCGTCCAGATCGGATACCCGCGTGGCTTGCAAGGCTTGACAGACCGAGTGAATCATCCGATGTACTCGACAGGCATAGGACTCGCTCTTTACGGTGAGACGCTGCGGCAGTTAGAACGTGAACACAACACACGTCAGGGCGGGAACGCCTTTGGATCATTCCTGCAGCGGGTCAAGGAATGGTTTGGATATTAAGGGGCCTCCCGATTATCTAAGAGGACGAATCCACTTATGCCAAACTTGCCGTAACGCTTGACTTAATCTTGCTAATAGCGTATAATTTAATGTGAAAAAGCAAATTCATGAAAGTTAATAAGGAACCTCGGTCCGGAGATCGAGGCTATAATGATAGGAGGAATTAGGTTGCTGTGCCATTGTTATAGTAACCGAAATCCAAAATGATAGAATTTGAACAGGAAGAATTTGAAAGTTTACGCGCCAAAATTAAAGTCATTGGAGTCGGTGGAGCAGGGGGAAACGCTGTCAAACGCATGATTGAGGCGGGACTTACCGGCATAGAATTTTATGCTGTCAATACAGATCAACAAGCACTCGTGACCTGTCTTGGCGCGACGCAAATCCAGATTGGCGTTAACACGACGGAAGGCTTAGGTTCCGGTGCCAACCCCGACATTGGCAGAAAAGCCGCCGAAGAAGACAGGGAACATCTCCAAACGATTGTAGAAAACGCAAATATGGTCTTCATCACCGCAGGTATGGGCGGTGGAACTGGCACCGGCGCAGCCCCACTCATTGCTACACAAGCAAAAGAACGCGGGGCACTTACGATCGGGGTCGTAACACGTCCTTTCAACTTTGAAGGACAACGTCGCGCAGACACCGCCGAGGCAGGCCTTGAGGAACTTCGAGATGCTGCTGACTCTGTAATTGTCGTACCAAACCAGCGACTCATCGATACCATGGACAGGAAACTTCCAATCCGAGACGCTTTTCGCATGGGAGACCAGATTCTCTTACACGGTGTTAAAAGCATATCCGACATCGTTACGGAATCCGGCGAAATTAATGTTGACTTTGCCGACGTTGAATCGATTATGCGAAACGCAGGAAGCGCATTGATGGGCATGGGGCACGCGACAGGAGACAACCGGGCTCAAATTGCCGCGGAACAAGCGATCAGCTCACCCCTTCTTGAGCAAACTAACATCGCTGGCGCCGTTGGTATGATTGTGAACATAACCGCCCCCCCCGATTTCATGATGCACGAACTCGATGACGCTATGGGTGTCATTCAGGATACAGCGCCCGATGCACAAATTATTTTTGGACTTGTTTATAAAGATGAATTGGAACTCGGTGATGAAGTCCTGGTGACGGTCATTGCAACCGGATTTGATACTGTTGGGGCGGAAGGCTACGGCATCGACAACAGAAGCACATCCGCACGATATGCTGACCCAGACACCTATCAAAGGCAGCCCCAGGCTCCTTCGGAACAGCGGTCATCAAGGCCAAGCAGAGTACGACAGAATATTGCCGGGACGCCATCCGATAGCCCCAGGATTCCGGGTCGTCGGCAAAGGGGAACCAAGGTCGAACCTCCCGTAGAGGAGGAGAAGGCACCGCCAAAGAACCAACAGAAACCCACTCGAGGAAGAGAGCAAGGCTCGCAACAGCGTGAAACGGATTGGGAAATTCCGGCTTTCCTGCGCGTTCAAAAAAGACGTGGGAATAAAACCTGAGGCAACAGTGAACCTACATCAACATTATCAACACTTGCGCAGTGAGGAACACGGCGCACATCATAACTTCAGAAAACCCAACAAATTCGCGCTTGTCTATCCAAGCACGTATGCTCTTGGTATGTCGAGTCTCGGTGTTCAAGTTATGTACGCAACGCTTAACAACCGCCCGGATACCGCTTGCGAACGGGTTTTTATTCCCGAGCCTGACTATCTGCGTAAACTTGCCTCCCAAAAAAAGGCGCTTTTCTCGTTTGAAACGCAGACCCCTTTGAACCAATTTGACATCATCGGGTTCTCAGTCTCCTTCGAATCAGATTATGTGAACATTCCTCGCACGTTAGCGTTGGCGAACATTCCACCGCTTGCGTCGGAAGCACGCCATCACGATGATCGGGATCGCGGGACCTCCAAAGAAACACGAACGGAATGGGATCCGCTCGTCATCGCGGGTGGCATCAATATTTCCTATAACCCAGAACCGATCGCCGATTTCGTTGATGTGTTCGTCATTGGAGAAGCCGAACTCGTCATCCACCAACTCATGGCGCATTTCAACGAGTGGAAAAGATCCGGCGCACCGAAGCGTGAATTGCTTGAAACCCTCGCAACTGTGCCAGGGCTTTACGTACCACATTTTTACGACGTCAGCTATCGCGAGGATGGTACGATTGATGCCGTCTCCCCAAAGTCCAGTATATCGCCTCAGATTCGCGCAGGAGCCGTTCCAAGACTTGATGATGTCGAAACCTGTACGCACATCCACACCCCCAATACCGAATTCGCAAATGCACATCTCATTGAAATCGTGCGCGGGTGCGGTCGGCAGTGCCGTTTCTGTGTCGCAGATTATGCCCGTCGATGGCCGAGACACCGCTCTGTAGAGAGTACGCTCGCGCTTGCGGAACGCGCACGCGGCATTACAGATAGAATAGGACTTGTCGGTGCCTCTATCTCCGACCATCCACACATCGATGAAATTGCTACAGGTCTCGTCGAACGTGGCTTTCGCATCTCTTGTGCTTCACTCCGCGCCGAAACCGTTCGAACGCCGCTCCTCGACGCACTTGCAGACAGCGACCAAGGCACCATCACTATTGCGCCAGAGGTTGCGACTGAAGAACTTCAAAAGGTTGTTAATAAAGCGATTCCACGGGAACGCCTCTACTCTGTTTTTGAAGAAGCATTGAAACGTGATATCCTCAACCTGCGTTTATACTTCCTCATCGGTGTCCCACATGAAACACCAGCAGACGTGGAAGCGATTGTTGATATGGCAAAGGAGATGCGAACGATACTGCTCCCGCATGCCAAACGAACCGGAAAAATCGCGCGCATCAACTTTACCATTTCACCCATGGTGCCAAAACCCCATACCCCTTTCCAGTGGGTAGCGATGGAACCCCCGAAAATCATCTCCCGAAAACTTGATTTCCTGAAACGCGAAATTAATCGGCTTGGCAGCATAAAAGTTGGCTCCGCCAGTGCCAGACTCGCACACCAAGAAGCCGTTTTCGCACGCGGCGACCGGCGACTTGGAAAAGTTATCCTTGACCTCGCACACGGGGTCCCATGGAACCAAGCCTTCCGGAATCATGAATTAATCCCACATTTTTACGCAACACGGCAACGTCCACTGCATGAAGTCAATCCATGGGACCACATCGACCTCAACGTTAAACCGCAATTCCTACAACTTGAGTTCCACAAGCACGAAAAAGGGTTCACGACCAGCGAATGCGATACGACCGTCTGTAAAAAGTGTGGGGCTTGCTAAAAGGAGGAATCTACAGTGCTTAAATTTGGAAAATTTATAGGCGGACTCGTCGCAATATGCGCCCTGTTTACCTTTACGATACCTTCGCATGCTGGGTTAGATGACAAATCCCTCGTCTTATACCTCTCTTTTGACGAAGGAAAGGGAGCGAAAACCGCAGATGGTTCTATACATGGTCATGATGGCGAATTTGTCCAAAATCCCAAATGGGTAGATGGGCAGTTCGGTAAAGCATTGGAATTCGATGGGACCAAGGGAGACCATGTCATCGTGCCTATCAATGACACTTTACAGCTCAGAGAACAGTTCTCTGTCGCTTTTTGGGTGAAACGTGGCAAAGCCCAAATTCGGGATTGGAATTACATGGTCGCAGCCGGCTCCTTGAAATGGGCAACAATTTTTAAGAATGGCGGCAGTATGACCTATTTCTGGTCGACATCTGGCGGCGCTTGGGCACAGAAAGCCGTCAGTAAGGACATTCAACCCGAAGACTGGGTGCACATGGTGGTCACACATGATACCAAATCAAAAGTGGTCATCTACAACGACGGAAAAGAAGCCGGCGGTGGAGCGAAACCGCCACCTGTTGATGAAATTGACGGTTCGATTATGGTCGGTGCCCGCCACCCCGGTCAAGAATTTTTCACCGGTACCATCGACGAAGTGTTTCTCTTTAATCGAATCATCACGCAAGCGGAAATCGATGACATTATGAATGGCGATTTCCTGCCAGTGGAACCCGCAGAGAAACTCGCGACGACATGGGGTAGCATTAAAGCCGATCGCGATTAGAAATACGCTTGACAAGGGCGGTCCCAACGCCGCCCTTACACCAGAGAGAAGCGTATGCTGAAATATCTCGCTATATTCATCCTCTGCAACACTTTTATAAATATCACTTTCTCCGATTCTTCACTCGCTGAAAAGCATTATAAAGATGCCACCACCTACCACAATCTCGAAGAATTTGAGCAAGCCATTGCCGAATACAGACAAGCCCTCGCGCTTAATCCAAATTCCCCCATCATCTACAACAGACTCGGTGTCGCATATTCCGAACTGAAGCAATACGATGCCGCACTTGATGCCTATCAGAGAGCACTCGTGTTGTCTCCCATGACGGCTGAACCGCACTATAACATGGGACTGGTTTACCTCAAGCAAGGCGATCTTCCACGTGCCCTCAAGGCGTTTAAGCGCGCGACCACTATGAATACAGAGTGGGGTGAGGCGTATACCGGACTCGGCGAAGTCTACTTGAAGCAAGGTGATTTCGGACAAGCCATCCACGCCTATAAACAAGCCACCCGTCTCAATCCAAACGGAAATCCGAGTGCCATTTTGGGATTAGGTAAGGTTTATGCAAGGCAGGAACGGTGGGATGAGGCAATCACCGCCGTTGAGAAGGTAATCGAAATCCAAGGAGATAACACAGAAGCGCATTATCAACTCGCCCAAATTTATATCAAACGCGGCGAAAAGAAAAAAGCCGCCGCAGCGATGGCGTTCTTCAAAACCCTTCGTCAAACAGACCCACTCCTCAAAGAAGCCGAAGTATGGGTCAAAAGACATCCGAATGACGCAAGAGGCTATAACAATCTCGGTATCGTTTATCTTGCTCGTCGTCGTTCTGAGGACGCAATTGCAAGCTACAAACGCGCTATTTCCCTTGTCCCCGATTTAGCCACTGCACACTACAATTTAGGGCACGCCTACCATAAGCAAGGAAAAATGAATCTCGCTATCGCGGCTTACAAACAAGCACTCACCATCGATACGACCCTCGCGATTGCGCATAATAACGTCGCTGTCTGCTACATAGAATCGGGGATAGATGTGAACCAAGCACTCTCTCATGCCCGAACCGCTGTTCGCCTTGTCCCGACTGAAGCGAACTATTGGGATACGCTCGCCCAAGTTTGCACCGTTCTTGGATTGGAAAACGAGGCGCAACACGCACGTGCCCGTTCGATAAAAGGGCAGAAAGGGTATTCCCAAAAAGAATGAAATACCGCTGCTATATGGTCCTCTTTTTCCTTCTGAGCATACCCACTTCCGCAGAGGTCCAATTCGTTGACGTGACCGCCGCTGCAGGAATCACATTTCGGCATGTCGATGGCAGAACCGGTGAGAAGTACCTCCTCGAAACGCTCGGTTCCGGTGCACTCTTCTTCGACTTTGATGTTGATGGCGCTTTGGATCTGTATGTAGTGAATGCTACACATATCCCCCCACCCGCGAGTGAAGGGACGCCTCAGACATACATCCCCCGAAACAGACTCTACCGAAACGCCGGCAACGGAATTTTTACGGATATGACAGATAGTGCGGGAGTCGGAGATATTGGCTATGGCGTTGGATGTGCAGCCGCCGATGTTAACAATGACGGCTATCCCGAAATCTACGTAACCAACTATGGGCCGAATCGCCTCTATTACAACAACGGTGATGGTACCTTTACGGATGTGACGCAAAAAGCCGGAGTCGGCGATGAACGTTGGGGCACAAGTTGTGCGTTTCTGGATTACGATTTAGACGGGTATATTGACCTATACGTCGTCAATTACATGAAATTCTCCATTGCGGAGAACGAATGGTGGGAAACTCAAGGTATTAGAACCTATTGCAGTCCGACAGATCAGATCGCCGGCAGCCACTTTGTAAGCGAGCCTGATATCCTCTATCACAACAATGGCGACGGAACCTTCACAGATGTCACCAACACTGCGGGCATTTCACATCGTGCCCTCGGCCTCGCCGTCGCAGTCGGAGACTACAATAACGATGGTTACCCAGACCTACACATCGCCAACGATATGGAAGCCGACCTCTTTTACCACAACAACGGCGATGGCACCTTTACCGAAACCGCTGACTTCACCGGGACAGGGTATGATGAAAACGGTTTCCCAGGAAGCGGTATGGGAAACGCATTCGGGGATTACAATAACGACGGTTACCTCGACCTCGTCGTCAGCAACGCCTCTGGACTGCCTGCCCTGCTCTATCAAAATGAAAACGCTGCATTTTTTACCGATGTCTCTTTCGTTTCAGGAATCGGAGCAGTGACGCTCCCCGACTTTAAATGGGCGGTCGAATTCTTAGACTATGACAACGACGGTCTCCTTGACCTCTTCGTCGCGAACGGACATCTTCAAGAGAACATCTCGCTCTTTTCAGAGGGCACCTATCCACAGATGGATTTGATGTTCCGCAACATGCGCAGACAGGACGGCACACACCATTTTACTGATGCGTCTACCCAAGTCGGATTGGCAGAACTCCCCAAAAAAGTCAGCCGCGCTGCCGCATTCGGGGACTATGACAACGACGGAGATATTGATATTTTCCTCAACAACTCCAATCAACACGCAACGCTTCTCCGAAACGAGGGTGGTAATAGCAATCACTGGTTGACAATTCAACTCATCGGTACCCGAAGCAACGCGTCCGGTATCGGTACAAAAATAGTTGTAAAAGCGGGAAATTTGTCCCTCACCAAAGAAGCACGGAGTGGTGCGAGTTACCTTTCACAAAGTGACCCCCGGGTTCATTTCGGGCTTGGGGAAAATTCAAAGGTTGATACCTTGGAGATCCACTGGCAGAGCGGGCTTACAGAGCGGTTTTCTAATCTAAAGTCAAACCAAATTCTTCGTATTAAAGAGGGACATAAGATTTTGACATACCCCAAAGGAACTGAATAGCCTTAGTTCTTTATAAATTTAACGACTTGTGTTAGCTCCCTATATGTCTTTGTTGTTTTCACAACGATTGGGTTTTGTATTATACACATATCGTCCCTACGGAACTGAAGACTGTATCTATCCATACGAAACACTGATAAAACGTTCCGCTTCTGTGAAACAATGTTTTGTGATAGACCCAAGTCTAAAGACTTGGGCTTCTGCAATCGTTATGCAGAAGCATTTGTGGATTTCAGAATCGGATGGTTGGATTCAACGGAGCAGCCTACGATCTTGTCAAACAAAACAATAGGACTTACAACCCCTAAGCCAAAGGAAGCTATCCCTTCCTTAAGAATGTTCAGCGCAGCGTTCTCGTCTCGGTCCAGGTGCGTATCGCAACTTGGACACCTCCAAGAACGATCTGCTAACGTGAGGTTTTGATTTTTATGTCCACAAACACAACAGGCTTTTGTCGTCGGAGACCACCGATTGATTTTCAGCACGGAGCGAATACGCTTATGAGACTGGTGCTTGAGTTTCCGCAGGAACTCACCAAACGCAAGATCCGAGACCTGTTTCCCCCACAAGCGTTTCATACCCGCAAGGTTCAGGTCCTCAAAGAACAGTATATCAAACTTACGACACAGTTCTATCGCCAGTTTCCAATGGTGATCTGTCCGTTGGTTCGCCGTTTTCTTGTGGATACGCGCAACGGTCTTGCGTTCCCTCTCTTGGTTGTTAGACCCTTTGACCTTGCGGGAATACGCCTTTTGGGCTTTCGCTAACTTCTCAGCGTTCTGTTTGTAGAACATCGGAGACGTATATCTATGACCATCACTACCAATCAGAAAGTCCTTGATACCCATATCAAACCCTTCAGCTTGACCCGTCTTGGGTTCGATCTTGATTTCGGTATAGTCTTCTGTCAGCGTAATATACATATCTCCGAGGGCATCTCGTGTTACGTGAACTTCGATGATTTGTCCCTCGATTTCACGATGCAGGGCGAAGCGATACCAACGTCCATTCAGTCGGATTTTATAGGTCGGGTGATTTCTTTGGTTTTTCTGCTTATCCAACACTTTTTCAAGTTTGACCTGTTCACCCCGAAACGTCATCCCTTTGTGTTTCTTACACGACTTGAACTTCGGGTGACCTCTGCCCAATGTTTTCATTTCACGAAAAGTTTGTGCTAACCGTTTTAGCACATTTTGCAACGCCCAAGAGTAAGGGATATTCCAATGCTGATACTTCTCAAGTTTCTTCAGTTTCGTCAAATGTTTCGACAGTTTCGCATACGAAAGTCCTTTACCATAGCGGCGGTAATATCGCATACAGAGTGCCAAAAAATGATTTTTCACAACGCCACAGATATTGCAATCGTCGTGCAAGTGACGCAACGTCTTATCCTTGAAAAGTTTATGTTTTGTGTTTCGCATGGTTTATCAAGTCTCAAGTCTTTAACCCCTATACAGTGGGTGGGACCGACACGTAACCTTGCGGTTATGCTGTATATGTCGGTCCAACTTGATATTCTCATTATATCACACTTTCGGACCAAACGTCAAGCAAAAAATGAACGCTTTGGTCCTTTCCAAGAGGGCGAGACTGTATCCCAAAGCTAAAGCATTGGGTTTTCGTCTCGGAAGTTTAGATAAAAAGTTATTTAGCACCAGTCGTAGGTTTAATTTGACTTTATTCGCTGAAATATCGTATAATTAACGTGAATTCGACAATAAAAAGCCCTATAGACATCCGTTGCATCAATAGGAGCATCTTTATAGCATGAACACCCGACCCCTCAATACGGATTTCTCATTACAAAGTCTTGCGGTCCCGAGCTGGGATGTCCTACCATGCTTTGCTGTGTGTAATCTGCGCGCATCATCTATACGCCCTGAGATGTTACAACAAGATATAACCATCACCCCCCCCCACTTTACGCGAGTTAAGTAAACCTTACCTAAACAACTTATTGCTGCAATGTGCACAAGGACCCTCTTCCTTCGCGCCGCGTAGTCCCCCTAATGCCGCCCCTTGGACATTCTTCACATACAGATGTCCTCAAGGGCTATTTCTGTTCTGCAAGCATTTTTCGCAGCTGCCTGTCCGTCCTACCGGAGCATATTCACTCCTGCTACCGCTGGCACAGGCCCCACACTCCCTCACAGGGCGAACGTGCCACAATTAGATGAATACAAAAGGAGAAACATGAGAGACAAAATTATTTTTTTCATACTCGGTGCTTTACTCGCAACACTCGCATATTCCGCAGGTGGTATCCAACTTTCTGCTGACGATGATATAACCCTTTTTGAAAAGTTACTTGTCAAAGACCTTTTGATTACAGACTCCCTTCAAATCGGAGTCAAAGATTCAAACCTCAGAATTCTCATAAGAAAGACAGAAGATTATGCTGCCATCATCTTGCAAAATCAAGAAAACGACGAACGTATCACACTTAACGTTTCCAAAGACACTGGACCATTTATTGGGATTCGAAACAAGCATAAGAAAACGCGATTTATGGATGCCAACAGCGTCAATCGTATACACCAAGAGTAAACAGCAAAAATTCAGAGGTCATAAGAACCTTTACGTATCACTATCAGGGATCTCTGGCCAATTGTGTTCCGGTGAATATCCTAAATCCGCTTCCGCGGGTCGCCACGCGAAACGGGAATCCGCACGACCCGCGACAGCATTATAAGAACCATACCGGACTGTCTCTGTCTCAATCGCGCGAGCAACACACTGCGCAACATCTCTCGGATCCACGTAAACGAACCAAGGATCTGTCACAATATCAGGAGCCGTCGGACCGGGATTCTGTCCGTCGCCATCTATAACACCCGGACGGACATGAATCACGTCCAATCCATGCGCTTGATGATACGCCGCTCCGATCTGTTCACCGAGATACTTCGCCAGCGCGTAGTAAAGATCTCCCGGACCGAATTGGAAGTCATCGTCCACCTTGTAAGGCAATTCAGCACTTGGGGCAGGTGGACACGCCGAAATACTTGAGATGTTCACCAATTTTTTGACGCCTTGCTTCACACAGGCTTCCGCGACGTTCCATGTCCCTTTCACCATAACATCCGCAAATAGCGAAGCCGGTTTATCAGACCGTCCCCGTACCAGCGCAACAAGATGGACGACAGCGTCTTGATCCGTACACGCTGCCTCGATTTCAGCAGCATCCGTCACATCCGCCTTGATAAAATTCGTGCCTGAAACCGTCCGATCCAGTTCAACAATATCAGTGAGCGTAAGGTCATACTCACCACGCAACCGATCAATGATAAACTGCGCCAGATATCCATTCGCACCCGTAATCAAAATCTTTTCAATCGACATTGGTTTTCCTTAAAGGTAGTAGGCACACGCCGCTGTGCCGTAACAAGGCATTTACGCGAAAGAGGCTTCCGTTTCATAGAGTGTCTCATTGAAGCCAACAAAGAAAACATTTCCGCTTTGTATCGTCGGCGCCCGGAGGCTACCGCTCCGCCCCATTACCACTTTTAGGATCGATTCCTGTGTGTCTTCGGTCGGCACGAAGGTTTCCACACGCTTCCCTTTCGCAACAACGATTCGCTCCGCACTGCCCATTAAATCCCATACCGCCGTTGCATCCATTCGCTCTTTCCGGGCATCAGTCCGACTTTCTGGCTGTAATTCGTGTTCGTCAAGAAACTCTTGAACCTTTTTACACGAGGTTCAGCTACTCCGAGAATAAATCCAATCTATCATTTTTTAATTTTCCTTTTACCTTATAGGTCCCCAACGTTAATAAATCTGCCGGTATCACGACTCTGGACGGCTGCATCAATTAGGGCGAGTGTCTCCATTGCATCGGCGAATGACGAGCGAATCAGTGTCCTGTCACCTGTTTCAATGGCACGCAACCATGCGCCGGATTTATCCAATCCCAGACTGTTTTCGGAAACCCCCGGTTCATTGACAACCTCACCGTTAAGGTATCCACGGATAACGTTATCCGTCATCTTCGCGTGCAATCGCAGATGCGGTCCGACGACTTCAACCTCAAAACTAAATCCCTCGGTCCCACAATGATTCATGTGTGTTCCAAAAACGCCGTTGTCCAATTGATAGGTCATTTGAATGGCATTTTCGGCATCGAATTCCGTGCGTTCTAATGCCATGTTCTTAGCGGCGAGGGCGTGTGCTTGCACCGGTTTCGGATTTCCCATTACAAAACGTGCACAATCCAGCACATGCACCGCTTGTTCCGGCAAGGGACCCCCGCTGATCTCATATTGTAGAAACCAAGGCGACATCCGGAAACTTAGGTAATAATCAACAGTACACACCGTCCGGACGAGGTGGACCGTTTCCGAAGCGATTAACACCTTCAGTCGTTCATAGAGCGGATGGTAGCGAAGTTGGAACCCAACAGCGGAAATGACATCCGCTTTCTCGATGCATGCAAGGCATTTTCTACCTTCAGCCATGTCCAAGGCGGGCGGTTTTTCAACCATCACAGGAATGCCGCGGTCGCACGCCATTTGGATCGGTTCAAGACGGACAGGGGGTGGTGTCGTGATAACCACCCCGTCCATGTCCACATCGAAAAAGGCATCCAACGCCGTCGTCGCAAGTGCTGATTCGGCATGCGCGGCGAGTTCGCGCGCTGCTTCAAGTCTCACATCATGGACGGCGACAACACGCGCACCGTAATTGGTCATCGCACCCTGATGATGCCTTCCCATACTACCAGCACCAATAATGCCTATTGCTAACGGTTTTTGAGAGCTCATTGTATTGTCAAACTACCCAAGCCTAAAGACTTGGGCTTGCCTTAAACAACAACTGTGTTGCGTTTTGCAAGCCCGCGTCTCGTGCTTCGTTGGTGTTTCTCGCTTCACAGAGAGTGGTAACCCACTGCTCTCCACGAAGGACAGTAGCTGCCCTGAGAAGTATGTTTATCGCAGCGTTGTGGTCCCAGTCTAACGAAGTGCCACAAAAACTACAGTGAAAGGTGCGTATCGCTAAAGAGAGTTTCTTTGGCGACTTCTTGCCACAAGCCAAGCATGTTTGCGAAGTGTTCTTGGGATCAACTTGGTGGAAATGCAGACCGTCTCTTTCGGCTATGTCTGCACACCATTTAAAGAAGATACCCCAAGAGGCATCCGAAATGCTCTTGCTGAGGTGTTTATTCTTTACCATATTAGACGTGCTTAACTCCTCTGCCACTAAAACATTGTTTTCTTTATGATGATAGAGTTTATAGACGAGTTTGCCGATAAAGTCTTTGCGTTTGTTCGCGGTTCGCTCATGGTGTAAAGCGAGGGTGTGTTGGTGTTTCTTTCTTCGGTGGCTCCCTAACTTTTTACGCGATAGGTCTTTCGAGTGTTTTCGGAGCAAACCTTCTGCTTGGCGATACCAGCGCGGGTTATCTTCCTTTTCGCCTTCGGAAGTCGTTAGGTAGTGTGTCGTGCCAACATCAACAGCGACCGCAGCCCTCGGTTCAACTTTCGCAGTATCGGGGAGTTCACAGGTAATATGAGCATACCAGCCACTTGCTTTTTTCACGAGTGTCACTTCTTTCGGATCGCCTTCAAGCGGGCGGTGCATGTATATCTTGACTTCACCCAGCTTTGGTACTTTCAAACGGTCGTGTTTCCATGGGGTTTCTCGGATAGGATTCTCGCGAACGCGTATCGTCTGTTTTTCAGCATCTTTGGTCTTTCGACGAACCACTTTCGTATATTTGCGAAGACTCCACGTCAGAGAACGCACACGCTTTTTGTAGCGAGGATACCCTTTTTTCGCAGCGTTTTCTTTACAACGTTTGCGGAAGGCAGTAAAGGCTTTATCGTTTCTTCGCAGGGCGTGGTTTTGGAAATCTTGTGGCACTTCTCGGAAGTCATCATATTTTTCACGAGCTTGCGTGAGAAGCGTCTGCTGGTCAGAGAGCGAAACAAAGGTTTCCCCTTCCGTTCCAAGAGGGCGGTTTTTCCTCCCAAAGCTAAAGCATTGGGATTCCAAAACCGATTATTCCCTTGAGATGTCCCCACGTTACCGCGAGTTTCCTTTTTATCCCCTTGCTACGGAGTAACGCTTGTCTTTTGTAGGCACAATTTTGGCATTAGCGAAATGCCCTAAACTCTGCCTACAACCGATGAGGTTATTCTGTCTTAATCTCTGCCCACGTTGTAGCAGCCTTCCCGTCCGGTTCAACAGCCATCGGGTCTTTGCCGCCGTAAATCTCGATTTCATCAACGCGAGCCCCGCCATTCGTGCGAATATGAAGACGTAACCACCGCGCCTCTACATCCTTGAAGGTAAACTCAGTCGTTTCACTCACCGGATCACCCTTGTGCGTATAAACCTTCGTCCATGAGTTTGCATCGGAGTTTGGATCCGCTTTCGAGGTCGCGACCAGGATATCAAAGTCAGCAGTTGTCCTATCGAGAAACCCCTGCGAATGATCGCTACCGAAGTAGATGCGGTTCACATTGGCAACATCCCCTATATCGATCTGTGCCCAACCGGGTATCGCGCCGATGATCCAACTCCGGCAGTTGTTGTAAAAACCGTCGTTGAGGTATTCAACACAGTGTCTGCGCGGACACCATCCCTCGAGCTGCGAAGAGGCTTCCGGTTTCGCATCCTTGAGGAGTGCCAAATTGGGTTCCTTGTCCCGAACCGTCGGCACAAATTCAGGTCCCGGCTTGCCCCCAGCGTCACATTCATCTGTTGCTGCTTTTTGGTCCTGCTTCTTAAACTCGTAACGCCCGAACTTTTCAGGTCCTTGCGCTTCGTCATGCACTGCAAAGACAGTAAACGTGCTTATGAGCATCACTGCTATCACAAGCCACCAATACTTCGTCCATCTCATTGTAGATTCCTCCGTTTTCAAGGTAGTCTTTAACATCATATTAGCACAAGTGAAAAATTGTTTCAAGAAAACGGTTATCTCTTGACTTTTTTTTTCTCTGTTGCTATCTTAAGATTGTATTCACCGTTTAGACATTTTCAATTTTTGTTGACACCTGTAAAGATGTCGCTTATAATTCTACCGTAAAGGATCGAAATTTGAAACAGCATGCTATTTTTTGGTTATTCCCTCTCACTTTGATATACGTTTCAGCAGTTTGCGATGCCCAAGAGTTGGTGCTGCATCTCTCTTTTGAGGCGTTAGATGGAAAGGTTGCAAAGGACCGTTCGGAATTTGGTAACGATGCAACCTTCAAAGGTTCTCCAAAACTCATTGAAGGTGTTTTCGGAAAAGCATTGGAGTTCGACGGAAAAACTTCCGGACAAATTCCCGATCATGCCAGCCTTGATATTGTCGATGGCATCACCATCGAATTCTGGGCGATTGTCAAAGGGGGTGAGGCAATCCAGAGCGGTGTCGAAAAAGGCGTCGCTTGGGTTTCTGGCTTGTATAATCTCGCAGCGCTTTACAACGGCGGAACAATCCTTCAATTTTTTGACTTACCAGATGCCTGTAACGATGAGAACATCGGTCCCAGTATTCAGGATGACGAGTGGCATTTTCTCGCAGGAACATGGGACGGAAAAACAATTCTGCTCTACATCGACGGCGAACTGGAAGCGGAAATGGCGTGTAAAGGTGAACTAACGCCGAACAACGATCCCCTCTTCATCGGCGCACGTGGCGGAAGTGGACGCTTTCTCACCGGAGCCTTGGATGAAATCAAAATGTATAATTACGCCTTAACCCAAGAGGAACTGCTTAAGGATATGGAGGCACCTGTTACGTTGCCTGTCAACGTACAGGATCAATTGACTACCGTCTGGGCACGCCTCAAAACCGACTAATCATCGCAACACAGGAGGTTTGATGAAAGCGACACGCTATTTTTTGGCACAATTTACAAGCCAAAATGTGCTTTATAAAAGTCCGACGTTTTTTCTTTTACTACTGACCCTCATCGGTTGCGCGCTTCCCTTCAGCCAGAACCTAACGCTTGAAGAACAGGTCGCAGTCGTCACAACCGACAAAGGTCTATTCGTGCTTGAGTTCTACCCCGATGCTGCCCCCGTGGCAGTGGACAACTTCATTAAGTTGATTAACCAGAAGTTTTACGACGGCTTAACATTTCATCGGAAAGTTGATACCCGCGGCTTGAATATTATTCAGGGCGGGTGTCCAAAAGGCGATGGAACAGGTGGTCCCGGTTGGACGATCACCGACGAGTACACACATCCGAACCAGCGTCCACACGTCAGAGGGACGTTGGCAATGGCTCGGACGTCCGAACCCAATTCATCCGGGAGCCAATTCTATATCTGCTTGAAACCCCAACCCCATCTTGACGGAGACTACACTACCTTCGGGGGTGTAATTCAAGGGATGGATATCGTCGATCAACTATCAATGGGCGATGTCATGACAAAAATCCAATTGGAGGCGAAGTCAAAATATGTTAAGGCAACAGCAGAATAAGCAACATCGGCAGCTCGCATCCGCAGCACTCTTTATCTTAGCGACTTTCTTCGCTACTTTTGTGCTGAGTTGCGCACAAGAAGATAAGCCAGCCCCCGTCCCACGTGCCCGCCGCGCTGGCACAGGCACCGCAACAACCACTGCAAAACCGCAGATCGACCCTGCAACGGTCATCGCAGTCGTTGAAACGGCAAAGGGTACCATTGAATTTGAATTTCTCGCAGCCGAAGCACCCGAAACTTCTAAGAACTTCATCAAAAACGCCCGGGTGATGTATTATAAGGGTGAGAAGTTTAATCGCGCAGAAGAACTCCTCGTCCAAGCAGGCTCAAAACTTGCCGCTGGAGATACACTCCCGATTGAGAACGGTTCGCAAGAGATGTCGAGAGGCGTTGTCGCTATGGCAAAAGAGGAAGGGGCAAGCGTTTCCTACGCATCCGAATTCTTTATCTGCCGAGGGGACGCGATCCTCGACAGTGATTACACCATTTTCGGAAAAGTCATCAGTGGAATGGACGTGGTTGACAGCATCGTCGTCGATGACATCATTACGAACATCACCATCCGAGACAAAGAATAGCAATCAGTAGTCGGCAATCGGCAGTCGGTTTCCGACTGCCGACTGCCAATATGGAGGCATCTATGGCATTAACAGTTATCCGCACGGCTCGCCCAAGTCCCGTTTGGCAGGAAAGTTACGTGCGCGTTGAAAAAGGGCAACGACTCATTATCGATGCGGAGGGCGCATGGTCTCCGGATTTGCAAAATCGGATCGGATGGTGCGGCGCTGACGGTGTTCCCAAGACACCGGGTTCCAGCGATTACCTGCTTCCCGGTACGAATATTGGGGCACTCATCGCTCAGATCGGAGATGTTACCTTCGCTGTCGGTTCACGCTACGACAATCCCGCCCCCGCTGACGGTGTTATTTTCCTCGCAATGAACGAAAGTCCAAACAACAATAACCAGGCAGGGAGCTTACTCGCACAAATTATCATCTTTGATGACGAATAGGAAAATTTTCCTACAAATATTGACTGCCTCTACTGGGCGAATCGGAACCAGGAGCAATATATGGACAACACCACGGTTCAGGAGGAAGCGCAACAAATTCCCCCTGTCGATTTTATCGGTTATCTTGCCAACCTTGTAGAAACAGGACGGCTCTACTTAGAGGGCATCCCGAATCCCGAAACGGACGAGGTTGTTACAAACCTTCCGCTCGTGAAACATATTATTGATACGATTGAGATGCTTGAGGAAAAAACGAAGGGAAACCTTACTGCCCCAGAAGCCAACTTCTTGGCAAATACCCTCTATGAACTCAGAATGGGCTACGTCCGTGCCATCAATAGACAAGAAACCGCCACACAGGCAGAAACACCAACTGAGGAAACCGAAGAAGAGGTCTCCACTGAAAAAACCGAGGATTCGTCTTAACTGAAGACGCAACAATCACCGAGACAAACGATCCACCACATAAGTCCCAACACTGTTTATTTTCATGAATTGTCTGCCACAAATCGGGTTAACTCTGTTAAACCTTCGAGGAGAATCAATTATGGAATTTTACCACGGTACAACCTTAAACAGTGCGAGAGGGATCGTTGAAAACGGGTTCCGTCCACGTGGCGGAGCCGTCTGGTTCACAAACAGCCAGGATTATGCGAAAAACCGCGCCGAACAAAAGGCGCGACGGAAAAATCGGCGTCCAATTGTAATTAAAACCGAGTTGGATGTCGACAAACTTCGAACGCTTCTCGGTCCGGGCAAAATTCATGTACGGGGCGGCATCATAGCCGCTAACGAACACCTGCCCGTTCAACTTTTACACTCCAACCTCTTTGAGTGGCTCGCGTGTCCAGTCGCACTCTCACAATGGATTAACCGTCAATTGGGACTTTACGCCCACAACGGCGTGAGCCAAAACCACTGGGGGGTCGTGAGGTTGGCACACTGGATGAATAACCGAATGCAATCGGGAACCGGAAACCGTATTGACCGGAAAGAATTCTTTGCAAAAGGCGAACAATGGTTGCCCACGTTCTTTAGTAGAATTCCCTTTAGCCCAGAAGTTTTACCTATTCAGCACTTACAGAATGACACGATTGAAGTTAATGTGCTGTACCCAGACACACAGGAAAAACCAGACCAGCCAGTGAAAGTTGATGCACATTACACCAAAGCCATAGCCGACATTTCTGATCAGAATCCGAAACGACGGATACGTGGACTTCAATTCCTTGAAAAAATCGGAACTGAGGACCTATTCGATTGGTGTGTCCTGCATCTTGAAGACGAATCGGTGGACGTGGTATGCAACGCGCTACGAACTATGCAACGGTGTGACGACGGATACACCGCCCCTATTCTGGGGTATGCTGCATCTAAGAACAAACGCATCCGGGCGAGCGCGCTCGCAGCACTCGCAAAGCACGATTCTCATGATGCTGAACGCTGGTTCGAGCGGGGCCTCAAAGACTCTGAGACGTGCGTCCGTATGGAAGTCGCAAGACTTTTACCAAGGCTCGATAGAATCGAATACCGCACGCTCTTCGACATCGCACGGCACGATCCGAATCCTGCCGTCAAACGTAGTGCGAAAAAATAGTATTAGCATTAAAACAAAAAGCGAGAATGAATTATCAACGCAAGATTCTCTTTGCCATGGCACTGCTGATTGGCTTGCTCGGGACGGGGACGGTTGGCTATCTATTGCTCGAAGGGGATAATCCTCAAGGGGAGTGGCAACTTCTCGATGCAATTTACATGACCGTCATCACCCTAACAACCGTCGGTTATGAGAACATGGGGATGAGCGATGCTGGACGAATTTTCACCCTATTTCTACTCATTGGCGGGTTCGGCGTGTTCACCTATAGTGTTACGATCGCCACCGCATTCCTCATTGAAGGACAACTCCAAAGTTTTTTCCGACAACAAAAAATGGTTCGAACTGTCGATAAATTAGAAAACCACTATATTGTCTGTGGACTCGGTGATACCGGGGTCCATGTGCTTGACGAGATGCTGAAGTCAGAAGTAGATTTCGTCGGTATCGAATTCGAGGAAGAACGACTCCTCTACCTCTCTGACACACGAAACTTTCTATACCTCCACGGCGACGCAACCGATGACGAATTGCTCATACGGGCGGGAATCGAACGCGCCAAAGGGCTCGTCACATGCCTCAGCCGTGACCAAGATAATCTGTTCGTCGTGATCTCCGCGAGAAAATTGAACCCACGGTTAAGGATCGCCTCTAAAGCCGTCGAAGACAATTCACCCGGAAAACTCATGACCGCAGGCGCAGATGAGGTCGTCCTACCGGATCACATCGGCGGACTCCGCCTCGCCTCCGGCATCCTCCAACCACAACTCGTAGGGTTCTTAGAAAATATCACCCAAAACCAAGACGGTGCCCAGTTCACTGAATCCATTATTCAAGAAGGCTCCGCTCTGGACGGGATCTTACTCAAAGCCGCCAGCATCCACGAACAAACCGGTTTAGTTGTTATCGCAATCCATGATAACGACGGGACGTTCCTCTATAATCCTCCTGGAGATAAGAAAATTGCAGCCGGTGACGCCCTGTTAGTCATAGCCAACCAGAAGCAGCTACAAACATTGCACAAACTTACCGGAGATTTAAGTTAGACGAAAAGCGTTGACCTGTTATCTTCCGCGTGATATAATAGAGTCAGACGTTACCGGACGAGATTGAATCTCACCGTTGTAAAATACACGCGCATAAAACACAATATTGCAATACATTCTTAAACTGTTGAAAATTGGAAGGAACACATATATGCTCGCAACCGTTCTAAGCAGTGCAATGCTCGGAATTGATGCTTACATCGTGAAAGTTGAGGTAGATGTTGCTGGTGGAATGCCGTCCTTCAGTACTGTCGGCTTACCCGACAACGCCATCAAAGAGAGTCGGGATCGGGTTACCGCTGCCATTAAAAACTCCGGTTTTTACTTTCCACCCACCCGAATCACGGCGAACTTAGCACCTGCGGATATCCGAAAAGCGGGATCGGCGTTTGACCTTCCTATTGCAATCGGGGTGATGGCAGCCACCAAGCAAGTAAACCTCACGAGACTCGAAAACGCAATAATTTTAGGTGAACTCGCACTTGATGGAAGCGTTCGCGGCATACAAGGTGGACTCCCTATCGCTATTTCCGCAAAAGAGAACGGCATTCGAGACCTCATCTTGCCAGCTGAAAATGCAAAAGAGGCAGCGATTGTCGAAGATGTGAACGTCTATCCGGTCACAAGCTTAGCAGAGGCGGCTGCATTCCTCAATTCCGAGAAAGAAATCGTAGCAGAACCACACGCGCTTAGCACGCATGTACACAAGGAGCATCCTGACACACATCTTGACCTGCTCGATGTGAAAGGGCAGGAACACGTTAAACGCGCCATTGAAGTCGCCGCCGCAGGTGGGCATAATCTCATCATGATTGGACCGCCCGGCTCCGGAAAGACCATGATCGCGAAACGAATTCCGTCGATTCTGCCGAAACTGTCTATCAACGAATCGTTAGAAACGACGAAAATTCAAAGTGTCATCGGTATTTTGCCGAGCGATACACCTCTGGTCGTGACGCGCCCATACCGTTCACCACACCATACGATTTCAGACGCAGGTTTAATCGGCGGTGGAAGAGTACCGCGTCCCGGTGAAGTGAGTCTCGCACATAACGGTGTACTCTTTTTAGATGAACTCCCCGAATTCCGACGAAACGTTCTTGAAGTCATGCGGCAACCGCTCGAAGATCGGCAAGTAACCATCTCCCGCGCATCTGCATCCCTCACGTATCCCGCGAATTTCATGCTCGTCGCCGCCATGAACCCGTGTCCCTGCGGATTTTTTAGCGATCCGACCCGGGATTGCAAGTGTTCGTCCACTCAGATTCAAAACTACGTCTCCCGGATCTCTGGACCGCTCTTAGATAGAATCGACATCCAAGTTGAAGTGCCAGCGGTGAAATATGCTGAACTTGCAAACGAAACAACCGGTGAACCCTCGGCACACGTCCAAGAACGGGTTGAAAAGGCACGGCACATCCAACAGCAACGCTTCGCAGACACGGCAATACACGCCAACGCAAACATGGAATCTAAACAGATACGAGAGTACTGCACAATCGATTCCCAAGCACAGGATCTGCTACGGGTCGCGATTAACCAATTAGGACTCAGTGCACGTGCCTATGACCGAATTTTGAAGGTAGCACGCACCATCGCCGACTTAGACGAAAACCCGCATATAGAGGCAGTTCACGTCTCTGAAGCCATACAATATCGGAGTCTCGACCGAAGCTTCTGGAAACAGTAACCCTACAAAGAGAGGTTTTCTTAAAATTAGCAAAAGCAAGCAGCAAGTCGACAACGGAGGCTTGCGGATTTCAAGCAGGAATGGTGCAGGCACAAAGCCATTTCCGCTACGCTTGGCGACTAATTAAAAGAAAGGAAAAATGCAACCGAATTTCATTATCTTCCTAACCGACGATCAAGGATACGGCGATCTGTCCTGCATGGGTGCCCCTGATTTTAAAACGCCACATCTCGACAGAATGGCAGCAGAGGGAGTACGCTTCACAGACTGGTACTCAAATTCACCCGTCTGTTCCCCTTCGCGCGCAGCACTCCTGACAGGACGATACCCGTGTCATGCGGGGGTCCGTTCTATTTTAGCAGGACATCGCACCGCTACAGGGTTACCGCCTTCCGTGCCTTCACTCGCAACAGCCCTAAAAGAGCGAGGCTATTACACAGCGATGTCTGGAAAATGGCATCTCGGACTCGCAGAAGGTTCACGTCCGGAGCACCACGGCTTCGACGATTGGTTCGGATTCATGGCAGGGTGCATCGATTTCTTCTCACATATCTTCTACTGGGGCTTAGGACAGCCCGGCATTGACCAGACACATGATCTCTGGGAAAACGGTGAAGAAATCTATCGCAACGGTGAATACTTCACAGAACTCATCACCGAATACGCCATCCGATATATCCGAAAGTCTGTTGAACTCGGCAAACCTTTTTTCCTCTACGTGCCTTACAACGCACCGCATTATCCGATGCACGCACCAGAAAAATATGTAGATCGGTTCCCAAATTTGCCTTGGGACAGACAGATTATGGCAGCGATGCTCAGTGCCGTTGACGATAGCGTCGGCGAAATTTTTGCCGAACTTGAGAGACTCGGACTCGCAGAAAATACCTTCTCCTACTTCCAAAGCGACAACGGTCCCTCGCGTGAAACCCGAAACTGGTTAGATGGCACACAGGACCCGTATTACGGCGGCACTGCCGGTAAACTGAAAGGACATAAATTTAGCCTCTATGAAGGGGGTATCCGTTCACCCGGAATCATGAACTGGCCCCAGCGAATTCCTGCAGGACAGGTCATTAATGAGATCGGCGCAGCAATGGATGTATTTCCGACCTTTCTCGCAGCGGCAGGTGGAGATCCCTCCGAGTACGAACTCGATGGCCTCGATGTCCTACCTATGGTGACAACCCATGAATCCACGCCACATCGTGAAATTTATTGGGAGATGGGTAAGCAGACCGCCGTGCGGCGTGGTAATTGGAAATTGGTTCTCAACGGTCAATTGGTAGAAGGCGCACCGCCAGAAGACGATGTACATCTCGCAAACCTTGATACCGACATGGGGGAAACGAAAAACCTGAAAGATGAACACCCAGCAGTCACCACTGAATTGACGGAAGCCGCCCAAACATGGCGCGAAGGTATTGAAACGCATTGGGAGACCGAATGGGTCAATCCGAACGGGACAACCGGTTACGTCAAGGAGCAATAATATGCTAACCGATACCCAAGATGCCTACGGGCACCTGCTTTCAGATTATCATAATGGCAGAGAAAATGTCGAAATTGTGGAGAGAGAAGACGGGTTCATTGACGTAAGCCGTTTCGGACCTTTTAACTACTTTGCTGAATATAACGACTGGGCTGAACACCAAAGAACGGGAATAGCACACGCCACAGGACGGGTTTTGGATATTGGATGTGGGGTAGGACGACATTCTATCTATCTTCAGGAACAAGGTCTTGAGGTCTTAGGCACGGATATCTCACCCTTAGCCATCCAGACGTGCCAAAGCCGTGGACTCAAAAATGCCCTCGTCACATCTGTCACACAGTTGAGTTCCAAAATCGGCATCTTTGACACGATTCTCATGATGGGACACAATTTTGGACTCATGGGAAGTTACAAAAGAGCAAAGTGGCTCTTGAGACGCTTTGCTGCCATGACAACAGATACCGCGAAAATTATCGCTGAAACAACGGATCCTTATCAAACAGAGGAACCCTGCCACTTAGCCTATCACCAATTCAACCGAGATAGAGGACGAATGAGCGGCCAGTTAAAATTACGAATTCGTTACCGACAATATACCACGCCGTGGTTTGATTATCTGTTTGTTTCAAAGTCGGAGCTTGAAGACCTCCTTGACGGAACAGCGTGGCGGGTTGAACGCTACATTGACGCAGCCAATACACCGACCTATGTCGCAATTTTATCTAAACGTACGTATTCCTGATTATAAGAGTCGCGGTCGGCGCGTCGCTGGTGAGTTGTTTTTGCTTGGGTATTTCCCCAAGAAATCTCACCCATCAAGAACATCCTTGTTAATGAAATTGAAAGCCTCGCCAAAAGACGAGATATGTCATGATACTTTTTAAATTTGCCTTTATTACGGACACACATCTGTACCTAAATGCGCCAAAGAATTTCGCAAGCGGACTCCAGCAACAAAAAAAGAGTCCACAACTTTACGAAAAGTTGGTTGAACAACTGAACGCGTTCGAGCCTGCCTTTGTGATTCATGGTGGGGACATCGTTTGCGGGGGTCAGAGCTTCGGCATGTCCGCAGAAGAATACGAAGCCACGCTTGATGGCGCGCAACAACTTGGGCACCGCATAAATGCGCCCTGCTATTATATCCCCGGCAACCACGATTTGCATCCGGAAACGGGTTCCAAAGACGATTATTTGGCACGCTTCAGCACCAACGGCATGGGATCCCTCAGTTTTGTGCACGAAAATATCCGATTTATCCTTCTCGATTCGCAGGAGGTCCCTGAAGACCTCACACACGGATATATCAGCACGAACCAACTGGCATGGGCGGAACGCGAATTGAAAAGGGCGCGGGATTACAATCAAGAGGTTTTCATCTTCTCACATCAACTCCCGTTTCCAAGCGTCGAATTCCAAGGGATTGGTTCAAGAGTTGCTAACTCCGCAGAGGTGCTTGAAATTACCGCCCCCTTTGAGAGACAAATTTTGGCGTTTTTCTGTGGACATCTGCATCTCAATCGCGTCTTCAGAGAACAAGGCATGCTGTGTATCGTCTCCTCTGGGATTATCTGTTATCCGATGATGTGGCGACAGGTACTGGTATATCCGGACAGAGTTGACGTGAAGTCCGTGCCGGTCGACGTACCGGATGTTCTCGCTGAATCAGAGGCAGTCAGCCCAGACAACAACCTGTATCTACTCGGCAGAGATCGGGATCTAAACTTCAGTATTCAACGGGGAGATTCCCTTTAGAGGGATTGAAAAAACCGTGAATGCCACGTTTCACCTGATACCTCCCGTCAGGACCAAGTTAAAAGATGATTGACGTTCAAAATATTACCAAAAACTACGGTCCTTTCCAAGCACTCAAGGACATCTCCTTCCAAGTAGACAAGGGGCAAATTGTCGGTTTCCTCGGTCCCAATGGCGCCGGAAAAACAACGACAATGCGAATCCTCACCTGTTTTATGCCGGCAAGTAGCGGGCGCGTCACCGTCGCCGGATACGATGTTTTTAAAGAATCGCGAGAGGTTCGGAAACGCATCGGTTACCTCCCCGAAAACGTTCCGCTCTATCCGGAAATGACGGTGACGAAGTACTTGACGTACATGGCAAAGATCCGTAGTGTACCGCGTAGCAACATTAAAACGCAACTGGATACTGCCATTGAGGCATGCGGTCTCACCGAACGTCGACACCAGATTATCGGGCAACTCTCTCGCGGTTTCCGACAACGCGTCGGCTTAGCACAAGCCCTTATTCACGAACCTGACGTCTTAATTCTCGATGAACCCACCTCCGGATTAGATCCACGGCAGATCGTCGAAATTCGAGAATTAATCAAAGCACTCGGCAAGGAACGGACGATTCTGTTCAGCACCCACATCTTACCGGAAGCCAGTCTTACATGCGAACGGTTAATTATCATCAGCCGCGGTAAAATTACGGGGGATGTTCTGTTGAAAGAGGGACGCGCTGTCCTCAGACAGAGCGATGAATCCACCAGGAATCCAGAGAATTTGCAAGTTGCCGCCTCCATTCTCGCGCTTGAGGTAGCAGGCGCATCAGCAGAGGATATATCAACAGCACTCCACGACATACCAAACGTGATTCAAGTCGAACAGATGGAGAGCGATACGGATGACCCATCGACGTTCCACCTTTACTATACACTGGCGACTGACATCCGTTCAGAAGTGGCAGCAACCATCGTCAAACGCGGGTGGCACCTGCTTGAAATGCACACGACTGAAATGTCACTTGAGGAACTGTTCCTGTCCCTGACGGTATAGCGCCTGCTATCTGCTACGACACCGGTTCATTGCGTCCATTGGAAACGTCAATCATGCGTCTAACAACCCTCTGGATTATATGCAACGTCGCTCTATTTCTCTTTGGGTGCGGTGAGGAAGGCATTGAGGAGATACAACCCGAATCTGAGCCGGAACACCTCACAGAGACGCTCAATCTCTTCACTGAGAGCGAATGGGCAGTGATTGAAAGTTTATCCCCGCTACCTGACAAACCCCCACCAAGTCCCACAAACCGCGTCGCTGACAATCCAGATGCGGCGCAGTTAGGTCAGATGTTTTTCTTTGATGCTCGATTTTCAAAGGAAGGCACGATCGCCTGTGCAACATGTCATTCACCCTTCCACGGCTTCACCGATGTTGAAGCCACTTCATTGGGCAACAGACGCGGCACAAGAAATTCACCAACGCTACTCAACGCTGCTTATAACAAATGGCAATTTTGGGACGGACGCGCCGAGACGCTCTGGGCACAAGCACTCTTCGCACTTGAAGGTGAGGAAGAACAAGCAGGCACACGACTTCAGTACGCGCACCTCATCAAACAACATTATGAAGCAGAATATGAATCCGTTTTCGGCGCACTTCCTGAACTTGAAGATGCCACACGTTTCCCACCTAATGGTAAACCCGGCAATGTAGCATTCGATAACATGTCCGAAGTGGATCAGATCGCCGTGAATACCGTTTTCGCAAACATTGGTAAGGCAATTGAAGCCTACGAACGCCTTTTGATTACTCCGAACGCACCGTTTGATCGGTACGTGGCAGGCGACGAAGAGGCAATTACACTCGAAGCGAAACGCGGCTTAAAGATATTCATCGGAAAAGGCGTTTGTGTCCTCTGCCACGGCACCCCACATTTCAGAGATGACGATTTTCATAATCTTGGGATACCACAAGGACCCTTGCCGGAAGATACCGGACGTTTCCAAGGAATCGCGAAACTCTTAGCCGATCCGTTTAACAGTGCAGGCATTTATAGCGATTCAAGGGTGGATGCTGCAAACACGCTGAATCTCCTGGAGCCAAGACTGGAACACCAAGGTGAATTCAAAACGCCAACCCTCCGGAATGTTGCCCTCACGCCACCCTACTTCCACACTGGCGAATTTCCAACACTCGCCTCTGTCATTGAATTCAACGACGCAGGTGGCACCACAAACGAATTTGCAGGTAGGCGCGCAGCCCCAGTGGAACCCCTTCATCTCAGCGAACAGGAAAAAAGAGACCTTGTCGAGTTTTTAGAGACATTGACAGGGGAACCGCCACCCGCCCATCTGCTCATAAAACCTAAACTCCCTTAGTTATTTTCCACATCAAGCGGGAGTTTCAACTGCTCGCGTACGGCTCGCCGGACCTCATCACAGATACGCATGGCGTGTGCCGTTTCGTCCGCGGTCGCGAATTTCCCGGGGTAACGGGGATCCACCGCATGTTCCGACAGCTTTGAAAAATCTTCCCGCCACACATCCCAAGCAGGGAGAACCGGGACAATCAGATTCAATAACTCCTGTAAATCGTGTGTCCTCGGAAACGGAATATTCACCTCTTGAAGCCACGCCTTTAGATACTTTTCAACGCACTGCTGAGTAAGAAAGCAGATAACATCGTTTACTGGATTCTGCCCGTGCTGATTTTGCTGCGCCACAGTATAATCGCCTTCCGCTTTCTGTACCCATTCCTCTGTCAATGGATTTATCACGTGTTTTTCCTTCTTTACGGGTTTCAAGAAAAAATTGGGAGTTTCATAAAGCACCTCGCCTTTTTCAGTGATCTCTCGGAGAAACCAGTCGTTATACGCAAGGCGATATGCGAGGTCTTCAGGCGAATGCACAAGCACGTGCAGGTGGAAAGGACGCGCGAGACGCTCCCGAATTTCTATCTCCTGTCGCCGTGTTTCCGATTTCGCTATCGGCATCACCACCAACAGATCAACATCCGATCTCTCCGTGGGCGTGCCGTAGACATAAGAGCCGAACAGCATCACTTGTAACGGCGCGAATTCACGCACGATGTCATCACAGATCGCTTGAATGTCTTCCCGAGTAACCATGTTCATGCCCTCTTCCGTTTCAGCAGGTCTATCACAGCGTCAACCCTATCAACAGAAACACCCACAAAGTGGAAAATGTATACAACGCATTATGCCACATCTCCGTCGTAGACGCAAGAAAAATCTCATCTAAATTTTCAAAAAACACTTGATTTCTAAATGCATTCATCGTATAATCTATGCTACGAAATCATTTGAACAGAGAGGCATAATCACCGAAAAAAGAACAATTATGAAACTCGTTACCTTTCAAACCAAATCGACGAATACCCCACCAAAACTCGGCGCGTGGATTGACGGTGATCAGATCATTGACCTCACCGCAGTTGTCCCAGATATGTGCCAATTCTTTGAACAGAATTGCATCGCTGACGCTCACGGGTACATCGAACGCGCAGACGTGTCCGATGTTGTTTTCCCTGTTGCTGATGTACAGCTGCTCGCGCCGTTTCCGCGTCCTGCAAGCCTGCGGGATTTCGGCGTATTCAAAACCCACATGGACGCTGCAGCACGGATCACCGGCAAAGAGATCTCACCTGAATGGTTCAAATTGCCTAATTACTACCGCGGCAGCACGAGTCCAGCCTCCATTGCTGGACACAAAACCGTTGTTACCTGGCCCAACTACACCGAAAAACTCGATTTTGAACTCGAATGGGGCGTCTATATCGGTAAAACTGGGAAAAACATCTCCGTAGCAGAAGCCTCCGAGTACATCGCCGGCTACACGATTTACAATGACATCAGCGCTCGGGATATTCAATTCCGACACATGACCATGGCACTCGGGCCCGCGAAAGGGAAAGACTTTGACAATAGCAACATTATGGGACCCTGTCTCGTTACACCCGATGAAATCGGCGATCCGTACAACCTCCGAATGATCGCCAGAGTCAACGACGAAGTCTGGGCAGACGGCAATACCTCGGATATGTATTACTCGTTTGAAGAAATGATTTCGTTCGTTTCACAATCAGAAACGCTCTATCCCGGTGAATTTTTAGGCTCCGGCACCGTCGGAAAAGGGTGCGGATGGGAACTCGACCGCTGGATTCAACCGGGGGATGTCATTGAACTGGAGGTTGAAAATATCGGCGCGCTCAGAAACCAAATCGGGGAACCAGAAGTGAACCCCGCCGAATGGACGGAAAAAGGGCTATAAAAAATGCGACTCAAAGACAAGGTATCCATCGTTACAGGGGCCGCATCCGGCATCGGAAAAGCCACAGCGATCCTGTTCGCCGAACACGGGGCAAAGATAGTCATCGCTGACATTGATGAAGACCGTGCAAACCAAACTGTTGCCACTATCCGAGAGGCAGGCAACGAAGCCATCTATGTCCAAACCGATGTGACAATTTCAGATAACACCGAACGGATGGTACAGGAGACCCTGAACACCTACGGAAAACTTGATATCTTGCTCAGCAGTGCTGGAATCGCAATGCGACTCCCCGTTGGCGATCTGCCCGAAGAAGACTGGCACCGTTGTTTAGATGTGAATCTCACCGGGGTCTATCTCTCTGCCAAAGCAGCGATCCCCGCAATGCTGAAAAATGGTGGGGGTTCCATCATCAACCTGTCCTCTATCTACGGACTGGTCGGCGCGGACGTTCGGGCAGCGTACGTCGCTTCCAAAGGTGGTGTGACGAACCTCACCCGCGGGATGGCACTCGACTACGCTGAGGACAACATTCGGGTCAACTGCATCTGTCCCGGCTTCGTTGAAACGCCGTTAGTCGCGGGTGTCATCAAGACGCCAAAGGAATACAAGACGCTTGCGGACAAGCACCCGATGCGTCGGCTCGCGCAGCCCGAAGAGATCGCCTACGGTGCACTCTACCTCGCCTCCGATGAGTCTGCCTTCGTTACAGGCATCGCTTTACCGATTGATGGTGGCTATACTGCCGCATAAAAATGCGAAAAATTTTCTTCTCTGTCTTCCTCATTTTGCTCATAAACAGTGCGTATCTGTTCAGCTTCGGCGAACCGACGCTCTTTTACATCTCCAACGTCCTGTTCCACGTTGGGCTCGGTGTTGTTCTCATAATCCCATTCAGTATCTATGTCTATCGACATTTAGGGCGTAGCTTGCAAGCCCATATTCAGCAGAAGCGCATCCCGATACTCGGACAAGCAGGGAGTATCGGAATAGCAGTTGGTATCATCAGTGGGGGTTATCTGATGGTGGTCGGAGCGACGACTCCCTATCGGTGGCTACTCATCACGCACATCGTCAGTGTAAGCGTAGGGAGTATTCTTCTTTGTGTTCACCTCTTAAGAGACAAAGAATTCCTCACACCACTGTTCAAAAAAATTAGCATCGGCGTGCTGACGGTTGTCGTCCTTTTCCCGATAGGCGCGAAACTCACACAACACTACTTGCCGAATGAAACGTATCTCGTCGAGAACCCCGCGCTCCCCCCCACGAGCATGTACGAAGAGGGCGGTGGTACAACCGGGCACTTCTTTCCCGCATCCGTCGAAACAGAGACCGGCGCGCTGATCCCAACCGATTTCTTCCTTACATCGGAGACCTGCGCCACCAAGGGATGCCACCCAGATATCTATCAGCAATGGAACGAATCCGCCCATCATTTCTCCTCTTTCAATAACCAGTGGTATCGCAAATCCATTATCTATATGCAGGAGGTCAACGGCATTCAACCCTCCAAATGGTGCGGCGGATGCCACGACCCCGCAATCCTACTCAACGGGGTGATGGACAGACCGATTCGTGAAAACCTTCATACACCCGCCGCGCAAGCAGGACTCGCATGTACGGCGTGCCACTCCATCGAAAAAGTCAAAGATACGATGGGCAACAGTGGGTATGTGATTAAATACCCACCACTTCACGACATTGCTGCCAGCGAGAATTCGGTTATCCGCAATTTGCACAACTACCTTATTCGGCTGGATCCGGAGCCTCACAAAAAAAGTTTCCTCAAACCGTTCCACCGTGAAAACACCGCCGAATTCTGTTCAACCTGTCATAAAGTGCATCTCGACGAACCCGTCAACAATTTTCGATGGCTACGCGGTTTTAACGACTACGATCAGTGGCAGAAAAGCGGGGTCTCACATCAAGGCGCGCTGTCCTTCTACTACCCCGAAACGGCGAAGAAGTGTGTCGATTGTCACATGCCACTCGTTGACTCCACAGACGCTGGGAATATCAACGGCAAGGTCCACAACCACCGATTCCCCGCCGCGAACACCGCACTGCCCTTTGTGAATCAGCATCCAGAACAACTCAAAATCGTAACAGATTTTTTGCAGGATGACGTGGTAACCCTCGATCTATTCGCAGACGGGGTACCGATCCCACGTGACGGTACCGAAGTCCCACGAGGCGAAAACACACGGGTTGATGTCGTCGTTCGCACACGGGGGGTCGGTCACCGTTTTCCCGCTGGCACGATTGACGCATTTGACATCTGGTTGGAGGTGAAAGCCACCGATGAAAACGGCAAAATCGTCTTCTGGAACGGCAGAATCGCCGCACCCGATGGAAATGGACCTGTCGATCCAAGCGCCCACTTTTACCGCGCCTATATGTTGGATGCCCACGGAAACCTGATTAATAAACGAAACGCTTGGGCAGCCCGAACGATTCTCTATTCAAACACGATCCCACCGGGTGCCGCCGATACTGCACGCTACCGACTCGAAATCCCCGCCGATTGCGGAAATCTTCTCACAGTGGAGGCGAAACTCAATTACCGTAAATTCAATTGGTGGCATACACAGTGGGCTTACGCCGGTGTACGCGACCCGGAAGACACGGATTTTCAGATAGATAAAGGCTACGATGACGGCAAGTGGGTCTGGACTGGCGACACCTCGGACGTCGCAGGAAAAATTAAGGCGATCCCAAACCTACCCACTGTCGTAATGGCATCCACCAAAGCAACCTTAAAAGTAGCAGGCACAGTCCCTGTGCCGTCAGCCGAAGTAGGCGAAACACCCTCTGCGTCGTTACAAAAAGCAGGAGATGTAGTCTCTATGTCCTCCCAACCTCAAAATGCTCGCGAACGGTGGAACGACTACGGCATCGGGCTACTCCTACAAGGCGATCTGAAAGCCGCAGAGACTGCGTTCTTAAAGGTAACCGAGATAGAGCCAACATACCTCGATGGATGGGTAAACGTGGCAAGAGTCAGAATCCAAGAGGGAGACATGCAAGGCGCAGAAGCGATGCTTGAAAAGGCATTTGAAATCCAGAAGACCTTGCCCCCTGAAAACCCACATCGCGCGAAGGTCCACTACTTTTACGCCCTCATTCAGGAGACGTATGGCAATTACGACACAGCGATTGAGCATCTCCAGCGCGCCGTTTCGCAATTCCCGCGTGATACCCGGGTCCGAAATAAACTCGGACGCATGCACTTCCTAAAACGCAACTACGAAACCGCTCTATCTGAATTCCAAAAGACGCTCACCGTCGACCCAGAAGACCTGGATGCACATTACAACATGATGCGGTGTTACCGTGCCCTCAAGAACCCCTCGCTCGCCGCCAAATCGCAAAAACTCTACCTACGTTTCAAAGCAGACGAATCCGTTGACGCAATCACCGGTATCCCTCGCCGCGCAGATCCCGATGTCAACCGTGAACGCCAACGGATCCACGAACACACCAACAGTTATGAACCCCTACCCAACCCCTGAACACCAACACGCCGCTGAAGCGATTGTCGAGCTCTTTACCACAATCCCAGAAATTGAAACCGTCTGTTTAATTTGCTCATGTGCTCGCGGCAAGGCAACCCGAGACAGTTGTCTGGATATCCTCGTCCTCGGTAGACCTGAAGCCATGTCCACAGCACAAGCAGACCTTCAGAAAGTTTGGGACGAATTCTATACAACTGACTCCATCTTTCAAAAGCTCGCTGCTGTCGGGAAATATGCACACGTTGATCTCGAATTCAGCGACGGACACTTCGTGCCGACGGAACACGCTTGGGTCGGTGGACCGGATGAGTTTGAACTCGTAATTGGCAACTACCTCGTCTATAACGTCCCGCTCCACCAGAAAGGCAATTACCTCAACGAACTCAAGGCAAAGTGGTTGCCCTACTACGATGAACCCCTACGCCACGATCGGTTATCAATGGTGCGGAAGTATTGTCTCAACAACCTCGACCATATTCCACCCTACGTTGAGCGCGGACTCCACTTCCAGTGTTTCAACCGCTTTTACGATGCGTTCCGTGAGTTCCTACAAGCCCTCTTCATTGCTCGACGCACCTACCCCATCGCCTACGACAAGTGGATCCAAGAACAGATTGTAGATATCTTGGGATTACCAGAACTCTATGAGAAGCTGCCCCGCCTGTTTGAATTCCATAACTTTGAGAGCCGTGATATTCTTGACAAGACAAATATTTTGCGGGAGCTGCTTGACGAATATGCTCCTATTTAACGTGAACTTGATAATAGTACAAGTATAGTTGCAGGCTCCGTGTAGTAGACGTATTTGTAAGCACTCCGTTATTCGACACCCTTTTATCCCTGAATCCTGTAAATCCCGATTCTGACAATAGACAAAAACTCTACACACTCCCGCTGATCCCTCCAACCTCCAAATGCATTTGACAACCTTCCTACGATATGCTATACTAATCCCGAAAATCCAGAGACCGAAAAAACATAACGCAACGACAAAGAAATAGGAACTGATAAAAATGGAACACACAACCCGAATTGAACTCGAAAATCTAAAAGATCTGTATGCCGTAGAATTAGGTGCTATCAACTCCGAAAATGTACGCAGAATCACCATCGAAAACGCCCTCGTCGATACCGGCGCAACAGGACTTTGTTTACCTACATCACTGATTCACCAACTCGAGCTCACGCCGATCCGAAACATTCGCGCACAGACCGCAAACGGTACCATAGAACGGACTGTTTATTCACAGGTAAAATATACGGTATTGGAACGAAGTGACTTCATCACAGTAACAGACCTTCCTGAAGATGCACCTGTTCTCGTCGGACACATGATCTTGGAAGCACTTGACCTCTGTGTTGACATAGAAAACGGATTGATTTACAATCCCGCTCATGACGGTGAATGGATGATAAAAATCCTTCTGAATATCCCCACCTATATCAATGGAGACAGCGGTTGAGCGTAAATACACATAAAAACCTTCTACGGCACCTGCCCGCCATCGAAAAACTCCTGAACACACAGGAAATGCTCGACTTGCAAGCCACCTACGCGCGTTCCCTCGTGACAGAGACACTGCGCGCCGTCGTTGCTGATGTTCGAAACGACATTCTGAGCGGAAACCAGACACAATTACCAGCACACACGGAATATGCCCAACGAACGCGCCAGAAAATTGAGACAAAGATTGGGGCACGCATGCGTCCCGTCGTCAACGCAACAGGCACGGTCACGCACACCAACTTAGGCAGATCGCTGCTCAGCACGACTGCCTGTGACGCTATCCAGCAAGCCGCACAAAACTACGTCAACCTCGAATACGACATCGCGACTGGCAACCGAGGACATCGAGATAGAATTACCGAACCTCTTTTACAGCAGTTGACCGGCTGCGAGGCATCTACAATCGTTAACAACAACGCCGCAGCGGTTCTACTCGCACTCCAGACGATGGCACGCGGTAAAGAAGTCATCGTCTCACGAGGCGAACTGATCGAAATCGGTGGCGCGTTCCGAATCCCCGACGTGATGGCAGCAAGCGGCGCGATCCTCCGCGAAGTCGGCACCACCAACCGAACCCATCTCCGCGATTACACCGAGGCTATTAATGAGAACACAGGATTACTGCTCAAGGTGCATCCGAGCAACTACAAAATTCTCGGTTTCACGTCAACACCCACGATGGAAGAACTGACGGAACTCGGTGCACAGCACGGGATCCCAACGATGGAAGACCTTGGGAGCGGTGCACTCATTGACATGACAACTTATGGACTCCCGCACGAACCGCTCGTTGGAGAACGAATCGCCAGCGGTGTTGACATTGTGACCTTTAGCGGGGATAAACTGCTCGGTGGACCCCAAGCCGGAATTATCGTCGGTAAAGCGGAATGGATTGAACAGATGCGTAAAAATCCGATGATGCGGGCACTCCGGGTCGATAAACTCATCATCGCCGGTCTGTCAGCGACATTGCAACTCTATCTCACAGAGGATACCACCCTAATTGAACGGTTTCCGATGCTCAATCGCTATACCCGACCAATAGAGACACTCCACACCCTCGCAACCGAACTCAAGGCACAGTTAGAACCCCTCTTCGGAAAAAAAGTGGATATTCAGGTCTCAGAAACCTACGGACAAATCGGAAGTGGTGCCCTCCCTGTCGAGACATTGCCGAGTATCGCCCTTGTCCTTGAACCGTCGGAAGTTTCCGCTGAGATGCTCGCCGCCCAATTTCGAAACGCTCCTATCCCGGTCATTGGTAGAATCAAAGAAGGTCTTTTTTGGTTGGATCTACGGACAGTTTATGAAAGAGAACAGGCGTGGATAGTCGAAACCGCTACACAGGTTGCAGAAACCTTATGAGCATTGCAGGAATCCTGCTTATCAGCATTGTCAGTGTTGGTTTGTCCGCCTGCACGCAAAGCGAGAAGGGGTCCCCCATTGAATCAACCACAGAAATTGTCTCTGAAGTTGACGGTGCGACAATGGTCCTGATTCCGGCAGGCACGTTTCAGATGGGATCCACTACTGGTGATAGCGACGAACAACCCGTGCATACCGTCACTCTCGATGCCTTTTACATGGACATGCACGAGGTAACAAATGCCCGCTACCAGAAATTCGTCCAAAGCACAGGCTATCCTCAACCGCCGCTGTCGCATAACCCAAGATTCAATGCTCCCGATGCCCCTGTTGTTCGGATAAACTGGCGCGATGCGGCTGCGTACGCAGCGTGGGCAAATAAACGACTGCCGACCGAGGCAGAATGGGAATATGCCGCACGCGGGGGTCTGATTGGCAAACAATATCCGAATGGTGATATAATAACTTATGCAGATGCCAACCTCGGCAACATAGGGGGGGCAGATAAATGGAAGTGGACAGCACCCGTTGGCAGCTTCCCACCCAACGGCTATAATCTCTACGATATGGCAGGCAACGTGTGGGAATGGTGTTTTGATGAATACAACAGCGAATTCTATGGCATCAGCCCGGAAAATAACCCACGCTTCGGCAGAGAAATTGCGCCAGATACCGAAAACTTTCGTATCCTACGCGGCGGTGGTTGGGGCGGGAGCCCTGAAGACCTTCGCGTTGCAGATCGATGGTATCATCTCTCGTCTGGCAGCACGATCGGATTCCGATGCGTGAGAGATGTCACACCGTAGGAAAATTGCTCTTGCCGTAAAAAATAGGAGGTAACTCATGCAACGGCTTTTGCGCAAAGATTTTGTTATTTTCTTTTTACTCTTTCTGGTAATAGCTATATTTTGCGGCTTACTCAGTGAACTCATGGGGGCTTCTTGGATCCGGACTGTTATCGGACTTATTCTTATGTATTTCCCTGTCTTATTGACATGGAGAATGGCACAGAAGCGGAAGCATAAACGAGAAGCGGAACGGAAATCGTTAAAATCGCATAACCCCAGTACTCACACAACACAACCGGACACCGTGGGAAAAGTCCTCGTTGCCCAACAGAGAAGCGACTTCTTTTTTAACCTGAGAATGTGGGGAATTGCCATTTTGTTCGGCGGTTTAGCGGGGTTAACTATCAGCGGTTTCTGGTCCGGAGTCCTGAATAGATGTTCTGCTTGTGGGCAATTTGATGCCGAAAAAGCCCACCGGAGGTCCGGGCCAAACCTGACTGTTTACTATAATTGTCCCGGCACAAAGGCACAGCGATTTCCGGTCCCCAAGCCACAGCAAGACACGCTTATCCGCCCGCTTGACGATAGATAGCACACCGCGGGAAAACCATGTGAGGACAAAAAAGAAAAAATGGCAGTTGCAGTTCACTTAAACCGTGTCACAAAAGCATTCGATACGACGCTTGCCGTCAACGACGTGAGCTTGGAGATTGAGAAGGGTGAATTCTTTTTCCTTCTCGGTCCCTCTGGATGCGGCAAATCGACCTTTCTTCGAATCGTCGCCGGATTCTACAAACCCGACACCGGTGAACTCCGATTCGACGATACCGTCATGAACGATGTGCCGCCGCACCAACGCAATACAGGGATGGTATTCCAGAACTATGCCCTATGGCCCCACATGTCCGTCGCCGAAAACATCGAATACGGGTTAACGCTTCGGAAACTGGAAAAAGCGGAACGAAATGAAAAAATCGCGCGCGCCCTCGAAATGGTACAGATGGAAGACTTTCGTGACCGTGCCGTCAATACCCTCTCCGGTGGACAACAGCAGCGCATCGCCCTCGCCCGCGCCCTCGTTATCGAACCGAGTGTCCTACTCCTCGACGAACCGATCAGTAACCTCGATGCCGCACTCCGACAGCAAATGCGCGACGAAATAAAGCAGATCCACGACCGCACTAATATTACAATGTTCTATGTCACACACGATCAGGTGGATGCCCTCTCTATGGCGGATCGGATGGCAATTATGAAGGACGGGGTCGTCATTCAAGTCGGTACGCCGCGCGAAGTATATCAGTTTCCAAAGAACGCTTTTGTCGCAAGTTTCGTCGGGGAAACCAATTTCATCTCAGGCAAGGTCGAGCAAGCATCAAACGGTAGGGCTATTATAGAAACACCCGCCGGAACGCTCCACTCTACAACCGTCTATCACGAACTCACACAAGGGACACCTGTGCAGTGTTCAATTCGACCAGAAGCACTCATTATTGACAACGACCAGAATGGCGGAACCTCCATTGAAAATAGAATAACAGCGCAAGTTACTGCCGTCAACTATCTGGGCAGAATAGAGGAATATCAACTGATGGTTTCCGCAGACATTCCCCTTAAAGCCGTCCACTACAATCCCGGCACAGAAACAAAAAAGCCCGGAGACACTGTCCAACTTGCAATATCAGCAGACGCAGTTATCCCACTTCCAGATTTTTAATGATACCCGGGCCGAGAAATAAAGTGGGTTAAAACTATCAAGTACATCTTTTAAATCCGCCCTGCACTACGTTACGGGTTCAAGCCTTAGAATTTTAAATGCCGTATCAGGTTGCTTTCTATCAAGCAAAACCATAGCCCGTAATGTAATGGAGGGCGACTCGATCGCGAAAACTTTCAATGTCCAAACCCCGTGATATACCCGCAAGGTAAAATTAAAATATGCGATTAACATCAAGTCAACGACAAGCCCTTAACATAGAAAAACACATCTGCGTAACCGCCGGCGCCGGATCCGGAAAAACCACCGTATTGGTCGAGCGGTATCTCAAAATTTTGCGTGAAGGTAACGCCACCCCCCAAGAGATTGTCGCCATCACTTTCACTGACAAAGCCGCCGCCGAGATGAAGGAGCGAATTGTTGAAGAACTGTCACTTCAAGAAGAATATGACGGTTCAGAACAGGACAATGCGCTACAAGGTTTTCGCGAAAAAATGAGCACGGCACACATCTCAACGATCCATGCATTCTGCTCACGCATCCTACGAGAATTTCCATTCCAAGCGGGTGTCCCAGCCAACTTCAGTATCCTACAAGGCATTGATCAGAAACTCTTACTACAGGAAACCGTGAAGAAGACCCTCAAGGACATCGCTACAAACGAAGAAGATAAACACCGCGACGCGTTTACACGTTTGCTACAACGCTACGGGGGCCAGCAGAAACTGGTCGATCTCCTCTCCACGATGATAAATCAACGGGATGCCCTCGAACACCTAATGCAGGAAATTTATAGGCATCCAAACGATACAGAGATACGTGAAGCCTTACAAAAACGGATTCGCGAAAGACAACAGGAGATTCAGGAAAGATTGATGTCAACCATTGACCTCCCTGAATTCATCAGATGTTTAAACGCCGTTTTGCAGGTCGCGAGAGGTAAGAAAGCAGACGGAACTAAGAAACTAATATCCCAATTAGAAGGACAATATGAGGTGACCCTCAACTCTCCCGAAGTGCCGAACTTACTTAAGGAAATTGCGCAATTAATTACAACTGGAAAAAATGAGATTGCGACACAAAGCTTTCTGCCGAAAAGCATCGATAGAACAGGAATTACGGATGAGATTGATTTTCTGGTAGCAACCTCGAAAAAGATCAAAAACATTCCAAGCCTTGAAAAAGAAAAAGATGATGAGAAAACAGACGACGTTGAAACCGATGATGATTTCCTGCTTAGCACTATCCACGACCTACTCAAACTATACACCCGCATCTCAAAGGCGTACAGAACCGCCAAACTCTCTCAAGGTAAACTCGATTTTACGGACCTGCAGCTGAAAACTCGCGATCTCGTTCGCAACAACGCAGAAATCCGACAGAAACTGGTGTCCCGGCACAAATACTACATGGTAGATGAATACCAGGATACAAACGAACTCCAGTACGAATTGGTGATGCTGCTTACCAACGAACTCACAGCAGCGAATCTCTTTATCGTCGGTGATCCAAAACAGAGTATTTACGCATTCCGGGGCGCAGATGTCCGCGTATTTACAAAGACAAAGGAAAAAATCGTCGATAATGGAGGAGATGATATCCGTCTCACAGAGAACTTCCGATCCTTACGTCATACCGTCGGGTTCGTCAATTACTTTTTCAATCACTTGATGGGAGATGGAAAAGAGTCCGAATTTGAAGTGGAGTATGAAGCCCTGACGCAAGCGCGACCCGTCAAATCAAACGGGACAGTTGAGATTCTACTTGGAAAACAGGATGATGACTTAGCAGATGAATACTCGCTGATCGCACATCACATCAAAAGCATGAAAGCAAACGCAGAAACCATCCACAAGCGCGGCGAGAATGGGCAGGAAGCGGAACACCCGATTGCGTATGATGACATCGCGATCCTCATTCAAACCCGAACACATCTCCCCAATATTGAGAACGCACTCCTTGAAGCCGACATCCCTTATCTCACCACTGGCGGTGTCGGTTTTTACCAACGACAGGAAATCTACGACATCTGGAACTATCTCAACTTCCTTAACGATCCAACAGAAAACCAAATATCTCTTGCTGCCGTCCTCCGCGGTCCCGCTTTCGGTATCTCCGACACCGAACTCTACGAAATTTCACGCGAAAAAGAAAAAAGTTTCTGGGATAAAGTGCAGAACTATCCAGATTCGTCCCATAATCTCCGCACCGCGATCGCTACTTTAAAAAGGCATGGGCAATTCGCGCGCCGAATGCCTGTAAACCAACTCATCGTAACCATCGTTAATGAAACAGGAATGATCGGAACACTAAAAACCGGGAAGCAGGGACAACAACGCTGGGTAAACTATCAAAAACTCTTAGAACACGCCAGAAACTTTGATGGCGATGAAACCAAGCAAATTCTGCCAGACTTTATCGAATTTCTGGATATTCTCATTGAGGAAGAGCGACGGGAGGGACAGGCACCCATTGAGGCAAGCAGTGGCGCAGTCCAAATTATGACCATTCATGCCTCCAAAGGGAAACAGTTTCCAGTCGTCATCCTCCCAAGGCTTGACCGGAAGGGACAAACAGACAGAGAGCCTTTCATTGATGAGGCACTCGGTATCGGTTTCAGCCCCCTTAATCCCGATAAAGACTACAGCAAAACTGAACCAGACATTGTTACACACATGAAAAACCGGACAAACGAGAAAGAAATCGCTGAAAAGAAACGACTGTTTTATGTCGGTACAACGCGGGCTTGTGATCGGCTCATCTTATCAGGCACACTCCCCGCAATGAACGTGCTGGGGTGGCTCTACACACACCTCAATATTGATGAAGAGGATCGCTTACTGGAATTGCCTGTCTCATTGGACGTATTCACAGGAAACAGCAGAAATTCTGAATTCTTCCAACTCCAAATTCCGATCCATCAGGCACTTACAGAGATTGCATCCACAGATGAGATTTCCGATGAAACAACACCTGTTGATTTTCCGGATCTACCACGCAAACTGGAACCAACCGGTACTTTCGCAGCGTTTTCTATCCCTGAACTCGCGAATTATGCGCGGTGTCCGCTACGCTATCAGTTACAAAACATTCTACAAATTCCAACGAACGGGCAAGAAGCACTGGATTTGGATGAAGACGCGATGGACACTGCGCTCCGCTATACGCTCGCACGAATCAGACAGCAATCAGACGTAGAAAATCTTGACACCACGATTGACCAAGCTCTACAAACATATCACCCCGCTGGGGTTGAAGACGGAACGACTCAATTAACAAAAACACTTCGTAAGCACGTTAACAATTTCATCAACTCCGAACTCGGTGAAACGGTATTCTCTGCAGCCACGGTTCAGATGAATCAGCATGTTCACGCAGACATCAACGGACACATCGTTGACGGCAGGTTCGACAGACTCTTTAAAGATGAAACAGGAAATTGGCAGATAATCAATTATAAAACCGACGCGGCTCAAAATTTAGATACACCCGATCCAGAAATGGAACTTTATAGTCTACTTTTGCATAAGTTATATCCAACCCAATTGACCGTGACAATTAATACCTTTTTTACGGAGCACGCCCGATGGGAACAGATGCACTTCAGCACGGCACAATTGCAGGCAGTCCAAGAACAGTGGCAGGAAAAAATCTTAGCCCTGCAGCGCGGGGTTTACGAAAAGAATCTCGAACACTGCTGCGCCTGCCCCTATGCGGATCCAGATGGACAGTGCATAATCAAGGAGGCTTAAAATGAGAAACCTAACACCCATACTCGCAATCACTACAATCATCTGTTTTTCAGTCCATGCCTGGCACCCCACCTTTGCCGGGACGTGGCGCGACGACTTTGAAGACAAAGACACCCGTGAATGGGAAATCTTTAATATCGACCGACAGGTTGAAAAGTGGTGGGTCAGTAACGGCGAAGCCGTTGGCGAAATCTTTTTGCCCGGTTTCATGAGTCTCTGGATCACCGGTGAACTCACGTGGAAGAACTACTCCCTTTCCTGTCGCGCAAAGTTAGTGGAAGACAAGAACGAACCCCCAAGTATCGGATTGACGCTCCACGATAGAGGTGAGGAAGATACCCGTTACCTCTTTTTTATAGACTACGTTTTCGGCACCGCCAGAATCGTCAAAGCACTCCGAGACGACTGGTTTCCCGTCATCTTTGCCTTTGATGCCGAAATCGATACATGGTATGACCTCACTGCGACTGTTCATGAAGACGGCAGACTTGAATTTCAAATCGATGACGAGATATTCACCGTCATTGACGATGAACCCTTGAAAGGCGGACAAGCCGGGCTCGTTGTCGCAGACGGGCAAGCCCACTTTGACGACGTCGAAATCACAGGTCCGAATATCAGCAATGGGGGTCCCGGAAAGGCACGTCCTGTCAATCCGAAAGTCAAGCTCGCAACCACATGGGGACATTTGAAAAGCAATTGACGAAGGATAAACGAAAAATGGAGACCAAACCCACGGTTGGCATCGGCATTATCGGCATGGGGTGGATGGGCATGACGCACGCCCGCGCATATCGTCAGATCCTGGATCGGTTCCACGACAGTCCGCGCCACCCCAGACTTGTCATCTGTGCAGATGATGTCCTCGAACGCACAACCGAGGCGAAAACACGTTTCGGATTTGAACGCACAACTACCGATTTCCGACACGTTATTGAAGACGAAGACGTACAGGTCGTCAACATCGCCGCACCGAACAATATGCACCTTGAGATCGTCGAGGCAGCGACAGCCGCAGGAAAACACGTCTTCTGTGAGAAACCCGTCGGACGGACCCCAACTGAAACGAAAGCAATCTATGCCGCCGCACAGCGTGCAGGCGTATCCACCTGTGTCGGCTATAACTACAGATGGGCACCCGTCGTCCAATACGCACATCAGCTGATTTCAGAGGGAAAACTCGGTACCTTAACCCACTATCGGGGTAGATTTTTCGCGGGTTACGCCAGCCATCCACACGCAGTCCTCTCATGGCGGTTTCAGAAGGAGATCGCTGGATTGGGAACGTTGGGCGATCTACTCTCTCACGTCATTGACATGGCACATTTCATCGTCGGCGGCATCGACAAGGTCGTCTCACAACAGGAGACGTTTATCCCAGAACGCCCCGTAGCGACAGCAGGAACCGGCACACATTTCACTCTCAGTGCAGAGGGCGAAACAGATGCCGTCACCAATGAAGATTACGTCGGTGCATTGGTCCGATTTGAGAACGGCGTCAGAGGCACACTGGAAGCGTGCCGGGTTATCACCGGTCCCAAATGCGAAATGGCGTTTGAGGTACACGGCACAAAGGGTGCCTTGCGCTGGAACTTCGAGCAGATGAACGAACTTGAGGTGTACCTCCCTGCCGAAGCGGGTTACCCTGACGGATACACCCGCGTATTAAGCGGTCCGAGCCACCCGTTTCACAGTTATTTTAATCCCGGTCCCGCTGTTGGATTAGGCTATGACGACCTAAAGACAATCGAGGCACATCAGTTTTTGCAAGCCATCCACACAGGCAAACAGGCAAACCCAAGTTTCCGAGAAGCCGCCGCAGTCGCCGACGTGCAAACTGCAATCCAAACCTCATGGAAGGAGGGTCGATGGATTCCCATCCAAAAGTGATGAATCAGATTCGCTCGTTCCTACAATTAGGAAAATGGAAGCCGCAGGAATGGAAGGTTGGGAGGCTGGAAGGTTGGAAGGTTGGGGTGCCTCCCCTGCCATTCTTCCTTTCTTCCACGCGGGTTTTTCTATTCTGTTGCTGCCTCCTCATCTCCCTTAACGCTGTTGCACAACCTTTACCACAATTCACCGACATCACACACGAAGCCGGCATCGACTTCGTCCATAACACGGGCGCCTTCGGCAAGAAATACCTCCCCGAAACGATGGGCTCAGGATGCGCCTTCATCGACTATAACACTGACGGTTGGCAGGACCTCCTACTCGTCAACGGAAAAGATTGGGAAGGCGAGGCAACCCAGAAGCAGCAAACCATGGCACTCTACCGCAACGACCAAGACGGCACCTTCACGGATGTCACCGAATCCGCGGGGCTCGCGACACCGCTTTATGGGATGGGGGTCGCCGTCGCCGATTACGACAACGACGGGGATCCAGACATCTATATCAGCACCCTCGAAACCGATCGGCTCTTCCAAAACAACGGTGACGGCACTTATGTTGACGTTACAGAAACCGCCGGCATTCACAACCCGGGTTTCGGCACAAGCTGCGCATGGTTTGATTACAACAAGGACGGTCACCTCGATCTTTACGTCGCGAACTACGTTGAATGGAGTATAGAAAACGATCTGTTCTGTACCCTCGACGGCATCAATAAATCCTACTGCACCCCTGAATCCTACACAGGTCAATCCAGCAAACTCTTCAGGAATCGCGGCGACGGCACATTCGCCGATGTCTCCCGTATCGCACGGATCGAGGACAACACGAGCAAATCACTCGGTGTTTGCATCTTCGATTACAATGCCGATGGCTTACCCGACATCTTTGAGGCAAACGACACACAACCCAATAAACTCTATCAGAACAATGGAGACGGCACCTTCATCGAGACCGGAATGCTCGCAGGGATCGCCTATAACGAAAGCGGTGTCGCAACCGGCGCAATGGGTATCGATGCCGCAGACTACGATCGCATCGGTAAGGAAAGTCTCGTCATTGGGAACTTCTCCAACGAGATGCTCAACCTCTATCACAACGAGGGCGACTTTTTCATCGACGATGCCCCTGCCGCGCATATCGGAAATGCCACCTTACTGACGCTCACCTTCGCCTGTTTCTTCTTCGACTTCGATCTCGATGGCAACCTCGACATCTTCACCGCCAACGGGCATGTTGAAACCGACATCAACGCCATTCAGACACAAGTCACCTACGCCCAACCCCCGCATCTATTTCACAACGACTCTCAAGGCAAATTCACCGACGCGATTCATCAAGTCGGGGTGGATTTGGCAAAGCCGATGGTCGGTAGAGGCGGCGCCTATGGCGATATCGACAACGACGGCGACTGGGATCTGCTCGTCACAACCTCCAACGGACCCGCATATCTCTTCCGAAACGACGGTGGCAACCGCAACGCGTGGCTTAAGATTCAACTCGCCGGACAAACAAGCAATCGCGACGGTATCGGCGCGCAGATCCGCATAACCTCCGCACTGGGGACACAGACACACACAGTTAAGAGCGGCTCCAGCTACTGCTCACAGAGCGAACTTACCGCCATTTTCGGCATAAATGACGATCCTATCATTGAGACAATCGAGGTAACGTGGCCCAGCGGTGCCATCAGCACACGCAAGAACGTCACACCCAACCAACACATTCGTATTAAGGAAGGCACACCGTAAGTACGTTTCCTAAGGGAAATACGCAGAAACACCCAAGCAAAAACCCCAAGCAAAAACACTTGCTCTCTACAGAAGACGTTATGGAGGAAACATCATGAAATGCTTATGTTACGCATTCAGCACGTTCCTTATCTTTGCGCCTGTCTCCACTGTTCTTGCAAAAGCTCCGAAAACTGCCAAAATCGTATTCAGATCCATGCGGGATGGCAACTCTGAGATTTATAGCATGAACCCAGATGGTTCTGATCAGAAAAACTTAACCCAGCACCGTGCCCAGGATATTGCGCCTGTCTGGTCGCCGACAGGTAGGCAGATTCTTTTCCAATCGGATCGAGACGGGATACCGGATCTCTACCTCATGGATCCAGATGGAACGAATGTGCGTCAGGTCTTCAAAAAATTAATAGGCAGAGAGTTCCCAACCTGGTCGCCTGACGGAAAAGCACTCGCTTATCACCGATTTCACACATTCTCTATCTACACCGCCTCAATTGACGGAGAAGATGAGGCAAAACTTGCGGAGGGCTTATGGCCTGAGTGGTCTCCCAACGGTGCTGAGATCGCCTTCGAGGCAGGTAAGTTTGTTTGGGGTGACAACGGCAATCTCAGATTTCTGGACGTCAGAATCGAGATTATCAATCTACAAACGCATGTACAAGAGAAACTTCTTCCGAAGAGTATTTGGATGTATGATCCTGCTTGGACCCCCGATAGTGCGCAGATAGCCTTTACTTGGAACGGTAGGCAAGAGAACGGTTTTTTAGGGGGTAAGGTGGGGCTGCATACCACAGGTATCTATGTTGTGAACCGAGATGGGACCGGACTCAAGAAGGTTATTGATTCTGGAGAACACACTACAGTGTTTAACGCTACCTGGTCCCCGCTCGGGAATGAACTCATTTACAACGTTGACAATGATCAGGATCGTAGCCCCAGACAACTTTTCAAAGCCACTTTGGATGGTGGTGTTCCAGAGCAGCTCACACGCCGGGGTAATAACTCCAACGCCGATTGGTTCGATCCTGCGTTTGCGTTGCCGGTCTCGCCCCAACCGTCCCTTCTGACAACAACGTGGGGCAAACTCAAAACACAAGACTAATGTCATACAGAAATCGTTTCCTTCTCTACAGAAACCTCCATGGAGGAAGTATCATGAAATGCTTATGTTATGCGCTTAGCACGTTCCTTATCTTTGCGCCCCTCTCCGCTGTTATCGCAAAAGCCCCAGAAACCGCCAAAATCGTATTTACATCAAGGCGAGATGGGAACTTTGAGATTTATACCATGAATCCGGATGGATCCGATCAGATAAACTTAACACACCACCGTAGCAAGGATACCTCGCCTGTCTGGTCGCCGACAGGTGAACAGATTCTCTTCACCTCGGATCGAGGCGGGATAGAGGAGCTCTACCTTATGGATCCAGATGGAACGAATGTGCGCCAAGTTTTCAAAAAATTAATAGGCAGAGAATTCCCAACGTGGTCGCCTGACGGAAAAGCACTTGCTTATCACCGATTTCACACGCTTTCTATCTACACCGCCTCAAGTGATGGAGAAGATGAGGAAGAACTTGCGGATGGCTTATGGCCCGCGTGGTCTGCCGATGGTTCTGAGATCGCTTTCATGGCAGCTAAGTTCGCTTGGGCTGAAAACGGAAATCTCGGACTACCGAAGGTCAGGATCCAAATTATCAATCTACAAACGCATGTAGAAGAGGCACTTCTTCCGGAGGGGATAGGGATGTTTAACCCTGCCTGGGCACCCGATAGTACGCAGATAGCCTTTTCTTGGAGAGGTGTGCAAGAGAAAGGTAGAGGGATAGGGGGCACTATGGGTATCTATGTTGTGAACCGAGATGGGAGCGAACTCAGGAGGATTATTGATGCTGAAGATGGCATGGCAGCGTTTAACCCTACCTGGTCACCAGATGGGAATGAACTCATTTACAACCAAGGGGTGGGTGGCGTCAGAGACCTCTTCAAAGTCGCTTTGGACGATGGTGTCCCAGAACAACTCACACACCGGCAGGGAGATAACTTCCGAGCGGATTGGTTCGATCCTGCGTTTGCGTTGCCGGTCTCACCCCAATCGTCCCTCTTAACAACGATATGGGGAAAACTCAAAACACAAGACTGATTCAAACAATTTCATTCCTTAAGCCGCCCCCATACCGTCGCGAGCTTTCCTTGCGCGTCAACTGCGAGCGTGCCATCGGTCTCTGCACCATTTTTACCCACCAGATGGTGGGCATTGCCTGATGTATCTGAGAACTCGCGTGTTCCCCTCGTTTCATCAAAATGCCACAACGCAACCGTTCTTGCGTCGGTCTTGAACTTTTTACGCGGCGTGAAACCCCATTTAGTGATATCGTAACGCGCAACCCTTGAAACGCGGACCTCATCAATATAGCCCGCAAAATGACCCCAAAAATTACCGTTCCAAAACTCAATTTCTTCTCCAAACCCTCCGATTGTAAAATCCTGTGGATGTCCGGCGGGTGAGATATCAGGGGCGAGAGGTATTCCCTGCGGTAAGACGCGTACTAACTCGTTAACGATGAGTGTCGTCTGTTTCTCTTCTGTCTGAAAGGCGATGTGATGCCATTGATTCGGAGGAAACTCTACTATCATGCCAAGCCCCATCATAGGTAACGCTATTACAGCGTTCGGAGCGTTCTCTCCGCCAATATCAAAGTAAGCTTCACCTGTTAGTTTTAAAAATCTGTCGTGAGGATGGTTCACGATGTTCATCTTCACCTGTTGGCTGAGAATCACCGCGTGTATATGCTGGTCAGGCGGCGTGGTTGGATATATCCATGCTTCAAAGGTCCACTCATCTGCGCCTTTTGGCAAGAGGAGACCGAAGGTTTCAAAGTCCAAAACTGCATGGTCATCCACCCCATCAAGGACTAAACAGTTCCCACCCGCAGGGGAAGGCGGTGGCATCGCTTCAGCACGCAACGGAATTAAAACCAGCAGAAAAAGACAAGCAAAAATTGACAGATTTCGTAGATTTTTCATCCTCGTAACTCTCCTTGATTTTAATTTAATGCTATCCCTCATTTGAGTCAATGGTTCCTTTTTTTAATCGCTTTCCACGTTTGCATGAGTTTCCCCATTAGGTCGACGCTCCGAGGAACTTCGACTGTGCCGTATACATCAACTGTTGTAAGTGGCTTAAAAGCATCATTACTGCCCCCAAAGATATAGATATTCCCATTTACTACCTCAGTCCTATGTCCTGATCTGCGAGTCGGCATGTCCGGCTTCCGGGTCCAACGGTCAGTTTCAGGATCGTAAATCTCAACCGTTGAGAGATATATGAACCGATCATTGTCCCAAAAACCACCCCCTATTACGTAAATCTTTCCATCAATTACACTTGCCGTGTGCAGTGCTTTTGAGGTAGGCATTTCAGCTATTTCTGTCCACCGATTGTTCTTTGGATCATACACTTCAACACTGGAAAGAGAGGGACCTGGATGATTTGGAATCTGGGGCCATCCCACTCCACCTATGACATAAATCTTTCCATCCACAACGCTTACTGCCGGAATACCACGGGCATGATTCATACTTTTAACTTCTGCCCATGTATCAGTCGCTGGATCATAGACATCCACGCTATCCAAGCGTCCCTGTTTTTTGTTGGCTGCTGAACCACCAACGATATAAATCTTTCCATCTACGACACAAGCCCTGCCACTCCGCGGCACAGGCATGTCCGCTTTCTGGATCCATGTGTCGGTGCCTGGATCGTACATTTCTATAGTCGGGAGAAGTTTACCACCGTACCCCCAACCGGGACCACGCTGAAATTTCTTTGATGCTCCGCCACCAATGGCATAGATTTTCCCATCTACAACCAAAGTAGCTACGCCAGTCCGCGCTGTCGGCATATCCGCCTTTCGTTCCCATGTATCGGTTTCCGGGTCGTACATTTCGACCGTTGCAACGGATATGTCACCAAACTTGTCAACGTCACCACCGATTGCGAATACTTTCCCGTCCACGACACACGTCCCAAAGTTAAATCGGGGGGTTGGCATGTCTGCTCTCGGCATCCACTGTTTGGTAGCATTTTCCGGTGCGACAGATACCGAGGTTACATTAGAAACTTGGGTGCCAGTACGGCTGATTTTACCGGGAGTGGCATCCCGTCCGACCTGATTTCGCACAGCAGGTTTCGCTTCTATATCAAGGATAATCGGCGTATCGATGATTTCAATCGTCGGTTCAGACCGCGCTTCGAAACTATACGGTCTCTGGAAACGGGTGAGGTATCGGTTGCTCGCGCCGATAAGTAAAGCGATCAAAACCGCAGCTGCCCCCAAAGCCATCCATGGGAGAAAAGGTTTAGGAGCCGGAGTCGGTGTGGGTTCCATCTCAGCGACTTGTCGCATGACGTTCTCACCTAAACTCGCCGGTATTTGCACGCCACCGAAAACTTCTTGGATCATCAGTTCTTCGTCCGCTTGCAAACGCTCTCGTCCGCGACGAAGTCTACTTTTAATAGTGCCCACCGACACGCCTAAGAATTTCCCGATCTCTTTGGTCGTCATTTCACCGAGATAGTAGAGTGTCATGACCGTGCGTTCGCTCTCCGGAAGCTTCGCGAGCAGCTTTTTGACGAGTTCACGGCGATGCTCGGTGAGTTCTATTTCTCGCGCTTCCGATACATGATGTATATAAGAGGCTCTTTCGACTTCTTCCACAGGTGTGTCCTCCAGCGATTGCGTTGGGAGTCCTCTCTTCCGACTCCAATCAATGCAAAGCCTATCTGCGATGACATACAGCCATCCAGCAAACTGATTGTGATTCTTGAGCGTTGAGAGTTTTTTGTATGCTTGAAGGAAGGTGTCTTGGGTAATATCTTCAGCAATGTGAAAATCCCCGATCTTCCGCCATACGAGCGCGTGGACGCTTTTCTGGTATCTTTGGAGCAAGACACCAAATGCTTCATCATCTCCCGATAAGGTTCTCTGAATCAGTTGAACATCGTCTTCTCTCTCCACGAGATTCCCTCCTGACGAAAAGATGGCATTGTGTTCTATTCACTATGGTGAATTATCAAAATATGTAGACACCTTGTAGGGGTGTCCCTCGTGGGCACCCCCAAACTCACCGTTCATAATGTCTAAGTAATTCTAAAATCTACCTTAAAAGACTGAATCCGATGTCAAGTCTTGTAAAATTAAGCAATGCGACACGTTTACACTCTCTATTATTAAAGACGAATTTTGAGTCAGAAAAGATGCATTATAGAAAAAAATCAAACAATCTCGTGAATACTTGTGAACATCTTTAGAAAAGACGCACCCTTCCTGGTGGTTTGTCCAGTCTAAAATTGGGAATAACTCCGTTCGTAGTAGGGCAATTCATTGCCCGTCTTTAACGCTTTAGTACCAAATCGTCAAAAACCATCTTTTGACAATTGAGGTTTTTTGTGGTATACTTTAATTCCCTTTTTGAGTAGGATACGTTAAGTATATTTCGCAGTCACTGCAATTTATTCGTTTGCAAATTATCGGAGTTTAACATCGCGCAATTTGAAAACATTTCAATTGATGATTTTACGACGAACTGGTCAACCGGTTTGTGGGGATACACATCATGGCTAAATCTGTAAAAGCACTCATTACGCCGGAAGTTCTCAAGTGGGCGCGTGAAAAACGCATCAGATTAGAAATTGACTACGCGGCAAAAAAATTAAAGATAGACCCGGTACGCCTTGAGGCATGGGAAAATGGTACAGAGCAACCCACTATCTCGCAGTTAAAGAAAATTGCGAAACTCTATAAAACCCACATTTCTGTTTTCTATCTGCCAGAACCACCTATAGGTTTCCAATCACTTATAGACTATCGGGTCTTGCCAGAACCATCTGCTATTAATGAAGAACAGACGTATAAATTGAACGCTAATATTATTGAGGCATTCGAAAGACGGGAAATGCTCATTGAATTTTACGAATTGTTAGAGGAGCCGATTCCTCAAGTAACGCTGAAAGTCAATGAAGGAGAAGAACCGGCGCAAGAAGCAGAAAAAATAACTGAATTTCTTGAGCTTAATAGAGCACAACTACAGGAAGCGAATGATCCATACGCCGCACTGAAATTTTGGAAACAAACTGTCGAAGCAAAAGGTATTCTGGTCTGTCATACTTCTGTAAACACACATCTTTCTGTTGAATTGAAAACAGTACGTGGGTTTTGCATTGCCCAGAGACCTTTTCCAATGATCGTATTAAACCCTAAAGACAGACCCTATGGACGTATTTTCACAATTATTCACGAACTCGTCCACATCGCTCTTGGGAAAAGTATTATCCAAAATACTGGATTTAGAGGAATAGAAAATCCAGCCCTGAACCAGACCGAAGTCTTTTGCAACCGAGTGGCTGCTGAGGTTTTAGTCCCTGAAAATGAGTTGTTAGAAATGGTAAAACTGCAAACCCTTGAAAAAGAACTATCCAGAATTTCCAAGCACTTTCATGTAAGTCCTGAAGTTATTATGCGGCGACTACTAACACTTGACAGAATATCGCAACGACACTACGAAACGTACAGAAAATCTCAGCAAGAAAAGTATAAGGGGAAATCCGATCAAGCCGGCGGTATCCGGCCGTACCACAATCGACTTCTTAATACTTCTGGTGAGCATTTCGCAAGAACTGCTTTTACCACTTACTATGAGGAAAAAATCACAATCTCTGAATTAGCTTCGGTTTTCTCTAACTGTGATACAAAGCACCTCTTTGAAATTGAAAGTCATATCTCCGTATGAATTCACTCTTTAACCAAAACCAGACAATTTATAGTCTGGATGCAAGTTCACTAATTGATGCGTATCGTTTTCTGTACCCAATGGAAAACTTTCCTGCCTTGTGGCAGGAGTTTGAGAGACTTATAAAGAGCGATCGACTCAAAATGTCCGAGTTGGCCTTTGAAGAAGCCATGCGAGATAAAGTCTTAGATGAATGGTGTCGTGAAAAAAGTTTGAAACCATATCTTGAATTGAAAATTGATGAGGCAGATCAGAAGACCGTCCGCAGTATATTGTCAAAGTATCCGGGGATGTTAAATGTAAGAAAAGGCATATCAGGGGCAGATCCGTGGGTAGTAGCTTTGGCAGTGAGATTTCAAAACGTAGTTGCAGTAACTGAAGAAAAATTAACTGGAAATCTACAATACCCAAGAATTCCTGATGTATGTAAGGCTTCTAATATTGAATGTGTTACGATAGCTGGTGTTATAAAAAAAGAAAACTGGGTTTTCTCTTAACCGTTATTCGTATAAAGAGAAAATACCTCCACCAAAAACTGAATATTCTATCGCCTTTCTGTCAATCCTGTCGATTACCATAGGAGCGAGTTAAAACTCGCGACTCGCCTCCAAAATCTACAGAAAACGGAACCCTCCTGAAGAATAGAATATCACACTTGACCTAAAACTGAAAGTCTGTTATACTTCTAAAGTAAGAGTAGGAAAATTCGTAAAATGGAGGCTTAAGTACGTGAGTTCGCAAAAACGCCCCAACCAACACGAACTTTTTAAAGCAACCAACATTTACCTTGATGCTATGCGCCCCTTTATTTTCCGTAACATGAAGAGAGTACCAAGTATAGCAGCAGAAGATCGTATTGAAGACCCAGACGATGTCGAGATCGGTGATTTTCCACATCTCTTCAGACGGTACTGGCGATATGCCTTTGCACAACACTTTGATCCTGAGTGGGATGCTCGAAGTAGAATTAGCCTAATAAAAGAGGCCCGAAATCGAGTCTCACACCCAAGGACAAAGGACCTCTCCTTGGATTATACTTTGGCGCGTCTGGAAGATATTACCGACGTATTAGGAGCAATAAATGCACCAGATCAAGAGAGCGCGGTGAGAGCCATCCGTGATAAACTGGTCAACGAATCTTCTATTGTACCAACGAAGAAAGAGCCAAAACCTACTCTCCAAGAATCAAACAAGAAACCGCCTCGAAGAAAAATATCCGACCTTACTCCGTGGCGCGAAGTCATTAGTCCCAACAGTGATGTCATCGATGGCATCTTCCGAAAATCAGAATTCGCAGCAGATCTCCAAGAGGTCTACAACGGAACAGCCAAAACAGAGGCATACGGCGAAACAGATGTCTTCTTCAATCAGACCTATATTACACCCGGCCTCCGTGGATTGTTAGTTAACACGCTTAGACGACTCGGTGGCAAAGGTGGGGACCCGGTTATCCAAATGAAAACCGGGTTTGGCGGAGGGAAAACTCATAGTCTCATCGCCTTATACCACCTCGTAACCAGTGCAAAAACCCTGATGGATTTACCATCCGATGGAGAGTACGGGCGGCTGCGCTCAGAGATTCATGACATCATGCAGGAGGCAGAATGGGATCCAACATCCGATCTTAATGCCAAGGTTTCTGTGCTTGACGGCCTCTACTTGTCGACTACCGAAGCAGATACTACTAAAAGCGGGGATCCACTTAATACGCTCTGGGGCAGAATGGCAGATCAACTTGGTGGGCAAGACGCATACGATATCGTCAGTGAAGCCGCCCGGCAAGGCATCTCCCCCGGTGGAAAACAACTGGACGAACTTTTTGAGCATGTCGGTCCCTCCGTCATCCTTATTGATGAATTGATCGCCTACGTGCGCAATGTGCAAAGAGTCACCCGAGATAGCATCTATACCTTTATCCAAGCACTTACGCAGTCGGTACGCCGATGTGAACACGTCGCTCTCGTGGTTACCTTAACAGAAAGCCAGAATCAAGCAGGCGACGAAGCAGGGAACGAGGCATTCCAGACGCTTGAAGAAATTTTTGAACGTATTGAGGATGTTTGGGAACCTCTGGAAATTCATGAAGCATTTGAAGTGGTACGTCGACGATTATTCGGGAGTGATATAGACGAAGCAGAACGCGACCGGACTTGTGAAGCTTACAGCAAAATGTACCGAAACGCACGTCGCGAATATCCCGATGATGTTAACAATCAACGTTACCTCCAGCGGATGAAGGAGTGTTATCCGATTCACCCAGAGATATTTGACCGTTTGTACCACGATTGGTCTGCAATCCCAGCATTCCAGCGTACCCGTGGTGTGTTGCGCATAATGGCTAATTGCGTTAGCCGCCTTTACCAGAAACAGGACCCTTCTCCGTTAATAATGCCTGCAAATCTTACTTTGGATGATTCAGCACTCGCCGATGAATTTGCCAAATTACTTGGTAGACAGGGTGGACAGTGGAATCCAGTTCTGACAGAAGTAGACAGCGATGGCTCTCTCACAGACCAAATTGACATGAATTCCGGCACATTTCTTGATGTCGGCGGTGCTGCGCGTCGAGTCGCTCGCACCATTTTCCTTGGTAGTGCAACAGGGCGTGCTGTCAAAGGTATTACAATTCGTCAAATTCATCTCGGAGTTGTTGAACCCGGACAAGGCGTTTCCGTTTATAACGATGCCCTCAACAGAATGACTGATAAACTTCATTTTCTCTATAATCTTGACGATAGATATTACTTCCACACCCAAGAGAACGTCAACAAAGCCGCTAACGACCGCGCACGGGAGTACACCAAAGAACATATTTATAGTGAGATTGTCTCACGGTTGGAAAGAGCCATCGGACGCGATCCGAGCGTGCAAGTCTGTCCAATCTCGCCAAGTGCCGTCAAGGACTCTGAAACGATTCAGTACGTTATCCTCCACCCACAGGCATCCCTACCGAGCCGGGAAAAGGAAACGGATATAGCAAGCGATACAGCACGCAAAATTCTCACATACAGCGCGGACGATGAGCGGCAGCGCACCTTCAGAAATACGTTGCTCTTCATCGCAGCACGGCAAGCCGATATCCGGGAACTCAGCAATTTCGTCAAAAACTACCTCGCTTGGAATTCTATCATGAACGGAGATGTCCTACACAGCGCACTCACCGATCTCGAAGGCACGAGGTTAGATCAAACCACAGAAAACCTCGAATCCGCTGAAGATGCGGTAACAACTGCAATCTTTAAGGCATACCGCTGGACACTCGCCCCCACTCAAGCAAACCCACAAAAGAACGCCTACGACTTCTCTATCGCTGACACAAAAGTTGACGATCGCAGAATCATCAGTCGGCTCCGCGAGAAATTCATTGAGGACGACGCAGTTATAACAAAAATAGCCCTTGAAATCTTCGCTGCACAATTGCAGCAATACATCTGGAGCAGCGATGCCTATCAAGAGCACATCGGCTTAGACACGTTCTGGGAACTCATGGCACAAAACGTCTACATGCCACGGATGAGAGACCGAAGTGTGTTAGCAGCTTGCATTAGAGAGGGTGTGCAGGCAGGCACCTTCGGATACGCCAGTGCTTATGAGGAGGACGACTACCGTAACTTCCACTTTGAGGAACAGGTCGGCGGGCTTCGAGTCGTTGAAGGTAGCTCGGCTGTCCTCATAAACCCCGAGATGGGAAAACTCCTCAAGGAGGAAAAGGAAAAACAGAAGAAACCGGACGCTCCCGAATCAGCACCAGACACAAAACAGCAAACGGGAGATGCGCCAACCCCAGTTGTAGTCGAACCATCACAAGCACAGGGACCTACCCATGTCGTTGTTACCAAAGCCTTGCAGTTAGAATTACCCTTCATGGACGAAATAGAAACCTTACAGGACGAAATCGCTCGCACCCTCCAAGCCGATGGCGGAAATGTGAAAATTGAAATCACCGTTACTGCCAACAAATCGGACGGCTTTTCCGAAAACACCACCCGTGCCGTCAAGCAAAACAGCGAACATCTCAACGCCGAATTCAAGAGTGATTAGCAATCTCTCAAAACAATACGATTGATACATATAAATTTTACATAAACGCGAAGCCCTCACGCAAAACTGGAGAATTTACTTAAAAAATGACAACTTACCGAAAAAAACTCATCGAGGTCAATATCCCCCTCCAAGCCATTAACATAGAGTCTGCAAAAGACCCTTCACTAACGACGGATGGACACCCTTCAACCCTCCACCGGTATTGGGCACGCCGTCCGCTTGCCGCATGCCGCTCAGTCATCTTCGCCAGTATGGTGGACGATCCCTCCGAGTGCCCCGACGAATTCCCAACCGAACCCGAACAGAACGCCGAACGCACCCGACTTCACAATATCATTAAGAGGTTTGTCGTCTGGCAAAATAGCAACGACGAAAACCTCTTGGCAGAGACACGCTATGAAATCGCATATTCTGTCGCACGGAATAATGGCGAAAACTTGACCGCCTTTCGCACGAAATTTCGGAACGATCCAGAGGGAGTTCTACAATATTTACGCGACCACTGTCCCTCTGTCTACGATCCATTTTGTGGCGGCGGCTCCATTCCTCTTGAGGCACAACGTTTGGGATTACGCGCCCGTGGCTCAGATTTAAATCCGTTGCCCGTGCTTCTCACCAAAGCGATGATTGAACTGCCCCCGAAATTTCACAACCAAAAACCCGTCAATCCTGATGCCGATCCAATGGGGATGTTCACCGGCACAGGTAGACGGAAGCAGCGCGCCCCGTGGAAAGGTACCGCAGGTTTGGCAGACGATATCCGCTACTACGGTGCCTGGATGCGCGAGGAGGCATACAAACGCATTGGGCACCTCTATCCAAAAGCACAGTTGCCGGATGGCACCTCTGCCACAGTGGTAGCGTGGTTGTGGGCGCGTACCATTCCGTGTATTAACCCCGCCTGTAGTCTCCACATGCCATTGATTAAGACTTTCCAGTTGTGTGATAAAAAAGGGAATGAGCATTGGATAAGACCACTTGTTAATCGCGAATCGAATACAATCTCATTCGTGGTTCAACCCCACAATGAGGGTGTACAAAAGAATGGCACTGTGAAAAATGGGGCCTCTTGTATTGCTTGTGGTACTGCTGTCAAATGGCCTTATATCCGGGAACAAGGTAAAGCAGGTAAGATGAAAGAAATAATGACAGCAATAGTCGTGGAGAATGGCCCTAGTAAACTGTTCTTATCTCCCACTAACGATCACATCCAAATGCCATACTCTGTTAAGCCCAATTGGAGGCCGAGAGGAAAACTGCCAAGACAAGCAATAGGGTTTAGTCCGCAACTTTATGGATTCATAAATTGGCATCAACTTTTCACTAATCGGCAAACTAACACACTAAATACTTTTGGGGATCTGCTGACCGAAGTCCGCAGTCAGGTTAGGCGAGATGGAGCAGAGGACAGATATGCGGATGTTGTTTGTACTCACCTGGCCCTTGTTTTTGGAAGGATGGTCGAGACTAGTTGTAGCTTCGCATGGTGGCAATATCCAAGAGTCCGCACAATTTTTACGGATAAGAAAATTCAGATGACCTGGGCTTTTGCCGAAGTCAATCCATTTTCCACTTCAACGCAAAACTGGATGAGCCAGGTGGAATTCGTTGCAGAGGTAATTGAGAACTTACCGGTTTTTGCTAATGAGGGTATGGTATATCAAGCAGACGCCTCCACCACAAAGCATACTACCGACGGACCAATTATCATTACTGATCCACCTTATTACAAGAATGTTGGATATGCAGACCTCTCAGACTTTTTCTACGTCTGGTTGAGGCCCTTGCTACGTGATACCTATCCAGAGTTATTTGGGGGCATGATGACTCCAAAGGACGAAGAGATAACAGCGAGTCCTCGATTTGAAGATCCCATGCGACACTTTGAAGTATCGTTGAGTAAGGCGCTGCTACGACTGCGACAACACTGTTCCAAAAAATTTCCTTCCTCTATTTTCTACGCATACAAGCAGCAAGAAAAGGAAAGCGATGGTATAACCTCCACTGGCTGGGACACAATGCTCACAGCTATTGTGTCCGCTGGTTTTCAGATAGTTGCTACTTGGCCCATGCGCACAGAACAAGCCAAAGGACAGAAAACAGGCAAAAACGCACTTACATCTTCTATTGTTCTTGTTTGCCGTCCCCGTTTTGAAGATGCGCCTGCCATAACCCGTACCGAATTCCTACAAGAACTGAAAAAAGAAATGCCACCCGCGCTTGATAAACTCACGCGCATCGCGAACATCAGACCTGTTGATCTCGCACAAGCCGCCATCGGACCAGGGATGGAGGTCTACTCCCGCTACAGCAAAGTGACACGAATCAGCGGTGAGATTGTGCCGATACGCGAGGTTCTCAAGGAAATTAATAGGGAAATCACTGCTTACCATGAAAAGGAGTCCGGTGAACTAGATTCCGAGAGTCAATTCTGCTTGACATGGTTGAAGCAACACGGCTACATGGAAGGTAGTTTCGGCGACGCTTCGGTATTGGCAACGGCACAGGATGTAGACATCGACACTATGCACAACAAGGTATTGCTCAGAGACCGTGGCAAGGTTCGGCTACTAAGAGGCGAAGAATACGCTGAACGTGAAAATAGTGAAGAGATGACAGCCTGGGAGGGGTGTTTGCGGATGGTGTGGCATCTATCGGGTGTAGAAAGAAGTGGGGGCATTTCGGGATGCACCACCGTTGCCCGTTCCATGCGCGATTACGAATCTGCAAAGCGTTTAGCAGGGATATTGTATACTTACTACGAACGCCGTGGCGATGCAGAAAGCGCGGCACACTATAACAACCTCGTAACCCAGTGGCAGTACATCTCGCAATCCATGGGATCACCAGAACAGTTGACAGCCGATATTTGACAGTAACGCAAGATGCCATCTTTGTAGCATAGGAAACCGTTGGTCTCCTGTGTCTTGTAGCATCATCTATTAGATTAGGTTTCCCGTGCGTGCGCAAACTAAAAGTTTACGCTACAAAACCCCGTGGATACTCAACTACTTTCAATGAAAAAGGGCCTCCTCAGGTTTCCCAAAATCTTGTCCGTAACAACTTGGACTTATCAAGTAGTGTTTTATTCGGTTTCAAATTGAAGGTAAGTCTGGTTTGTAGTAGCGCAATTCATTGCGCTATGTTGACGTGCGATGAATCGCACGACTACAAACCTACCCTAAAATCCTGTAAATCCTGATCCAGGCAATAGGAAATATCTCATGCATGACAGAGTCACCCCTTACGTCCTACAATATCAACTCAAGCGTAACTTGCGTCCCTTTACGCGCGAGGAGATCCTACAATTGCCAACTCGACGCAGCGGCGTATACGTGTTATGGCGGAAAACCGGCACCGAGGGACGAAACGAGTGCCTCTACGTCGGAGAATCCAGAACCTGTGTGCGGAGGCGGTTGTTACAACATCATTCAAACGCACAGAATGATGGGCTCCATTCACAACTCCGAATGTTCAGGTCAATCGTCCAATTTTCAGTAGAATTCACAGAGGACGCCGAGGAGACGGTGTTTTTAGAAACCGAACTCATCCGTGAATGGAAACCGAAAACTAATCTGAAAATGAACCCCGACAAATCTTAACACGTCCCTTCCCAATTGTCCCATTGCCACCTCAAAGAATCTTTGCTTGTGAGAGTTTTTGAAGAGTTCACACGCGATTCTTCTTAACCTCAATCCGATAAGCAATGTTGGGTGAGGTTCCCGTGTTCCCCTTTCCTCTACCAGTGCAGTTTTCCAATCCTGCCTTTTCTTTTTACTGTATATGTATTGTATCTACAGTATTATATCTTTTCCCAATCACCATCCAACACTTGTAAGAGCAATTCCCAAAGGCATTATATGTCTATTAGTTAGACAACGGACATAAGCCGAAAAATAAAACGTAAGCGGACCGACTAAAAACCGATATTCCCTTGACTCCCCGTCTGATGCATGATATACTTAAAATATGTTATGTTTACAAAAAGAATCAAGCTAACGTTATCAGCCTATGGAGAATCGTAATGCAAGCACTTGAAAATCGTAATGTTTCCGAACCACGAGTATTAACCCCCTGGGAGCGGGATATCTCAGACGCGCTGAGGCGTAAAGAAACCGAAAAATACCCCCTGAGCCAGTGGTATCTCGGCGCGCTCTATGCGTTGGATAACCCTTACAATCCAGATCGTATCGCTCAGGCAGCCCATTCCCTACGCGAACTTATCGAAAAACTCCCGCGAGTTGTTCATGGAAGCGATGTTCAAACAGACACGACCGACTTCAAAGGAATGCGACGTAGTATAAACAATCGTATTTTAAAAGACAAAGAACGTTACTCTGAAGGCTGGAAAAACAAAAAGATCGACGCGCGTTTGGGCAAAATACTCAGGAAAATTGAGAACTATTTTGAGCGTAACCAGCTGCCAACTCGTGACGAACAAATGCAGCAAGCAGTAGCAACTGTTGACCCGATGGTTAACTCCTTGGATAGTGAGATTCGAGAAAGGAAGCGAAAGCAGTTACACCGTTTATGGAAAAGATCTGAGATTTTGAATGTCTGTGAGAGTGAGATAAAAGGTAGGCGGACTCGACTAGGAACACTTTGCGATATGCTTCCAGACCATGCACCAAAGGTGATTAAATGCTTCGCTAAAATAGCTGCCAATACCATCTACGTTCGGACAGAAGAAGTAAAAGCCATCCTGAAAGCAGGACGTGAAAGTATGGACGAAAGTGTCCGAAATGATTTGGAACACCTCAAACAGTTGTTAGTCACAGTCCCCGATATGCAAAGCCTTGAAACCTTCGCACAAATGCTGCACGAATAGCAACACGCTGTAGGTGAAAAGGCATGTCCACCCTACGAAAAAAAGAGGAAACTGAGATGGAGCTAACCATTAAACTGACAACCGAACAAATTATTGATTTTATTCAACAACTACCAGGGGAAGAGAAGTTAACTGTGGTCCGCGCCCTTGCAAAAGAATCTCTGCCTCGCCGCACGGAACGGATGAAGTATCTTGAATCAAAGGTTCGAGAGGTATGCACCGAACGCGGGTTGGATTGGGATACTCTGACAGACGAAGAACGCCAAGATTTCATCAATGACGTTGTCCATGAGGACCGTGAATGCGGCCGATAGTTGTTTACGATACAAAAACAACTTTTGTTATAGCATCATCTGTGAGAATGTGGTATAATTGAATTATCCATTTTTGGGTGACACCGCGAAGCATGTCGGCACGTCCTGCCACCTGCTAAATCAAACTGGCACAGGAGCGTCTTATGAAAACCGTGCTTGTTCTCTCAATACTTTTATGCACAATCGCGTCGCCTTTACGCGCCGAAACCTCTACGAGTACTATCGAAACCGATATTGCCGTGATGAAAACAGATATCCAGAATCTAAACGGAAAAATTGAGAGCCTCGAAAAAAACTTCGATAAACGTTTCGAGAGCCTCGAAAAAAACTTTAACACACGCTTCGAGAGCCTCGAAAAAAACTTTGACAGACTCAACAACATCATCATTGCCTGCATCGGTATCCCTTTGGCGATTATAGCGATAGGTGCAACCGTATGGGGCATCTTAGCACACAGGCGAAGCAGGAAAGAGCAAACACTCGAAAAGCAGATTGAAACCCTCACACAGGAAATCGAAACCCTCAAGCAACGGCAGATTGTCAGTCCCTAACGCCGTCCCTTTCTCCCTCCGCAAGCGAGCGAATAGAGAGATTCCGCGACAGCACACGCACACCGATGTGGGCACGGAACGCCCAATATCAAGGATACCTCGTCGGTGAATACCAAATGCCGGTTTACTCACATGTCATCTACTTTCACCCGAACGCAGGCAGGAATGACCCAGGCGGATACACCTATAGTTGGAACAACTACGAACACATCAATCGCTATAAGGTCATACGGCTCATTGAAATAGAAGGACAGGCGATTTTAGAGATGCAGGCACCCGGACTCCTGCCCTTCACGCCGCTCATGAAACCGCCCACAGACATGGACTCAGAGCAGTGGGTGCAAGCGTGTATTGATGCGACGCGTGCAACGCCTGTCGATCAGCAAACACAAGCGGATTTACTCCACGGGATCTCCGTCTTTGGCGGAATAGTCTATAACGCCGAGTTGCTTGAGCGACTCATACCGGAGGAACTTATGCAAGAATCTAAAACTTACCAACGCCAACTCGAAAGAATGCGTAGAGAGGCTACCATTGAGAATACTCTCGAATTGCTGGTAGATCAATTCCACCCAGAGGCGGTGCGTGCCTTAACGCCTATACTCCAAAACATTGAGGATTTGCAACGGCTGAAGGAACTCCATCTCGCAGCAGCTCGGGTGCCGAACATCGAAACCTTCGCACAAATGCTGCATGAATAGCAGCACAGGATAGCGGTGGGAACAGGGACCGCCCCTATTAACACCATAATGATATCGGAGAACATCATGTTTGAACAAATGGAGATATTGGACAAAAACTTGCAAAAGGGAGTGGATCGGTGGTTTGAAAAAGACCTTCAACAACGGGGCAGGACGCAGGAAGAGATGCAGCAGATGACTCTCAACCGTCCGACAGAGCGGGAACCCGATTTTTTTATGATGATTATTGAAAGCTGTTTAAATCAAGGCTTTGACAAGTTGCTTGAGCGAACCTGTAAAGATCTCATTCAAAAATGGAACCACGAAGGCGGGAAAAAAGACTTTGCTATTGGCGTTATCCTTGAAACGTTCAAAGGTCGAGGGCAACTTGATGACGATCACGTCCTAAAAACATATCTCCAAAATGTTGACGACTGGCAGGTCATTAAAAAGTTGATGTTACTTGCCGCCTTCATGGCGGATTGGATATTTACCTCATACACCGCACTCATTGAACGGGTTCTCAACAGTAAGGAACACACCAGAGAAGGCATCACCGGGGATATCCGCGCAGCAATCTACTTACAATTCGGTACTGATGCAGTAAAAAAGGTAGCCCCAGCCCTCGAAAGCATAGAGGATTTACAAGAACTTAAAGGGGTGTTCATCGCCGCCGCCAGAGCACCCAACCTTTTAACCTTCAGGCAAGCACATCCCGCCTTGCAAAACACTGAAAAAGTAGAAAAGTCTTCGCCTGCACAGCAGTCAGAATAGCGTAAATATGGACAACTACCGAAAAAACTCATTGAGGTCAATATCCCTCTCCAAGCCATTAACATAGAATCCGCAAAAGACGCTTCCCTCACACACGGGTATCCGTCTATGCTCGATCGCTATCGGGCACGCCGGCCCCTCACAGCGTGCCGCGCTGTCATCTTCGCCAGTATGGTAGACGATCCCTCCGAATGCAAAGACGAATTTCCAACCGAACCTGAACAGAACGCCGAGGAGACGATGTTTTTAGAAACCGAACTCATCCGTGAATGGAAACCGAAAACTAACCTGAAAATGAACCCTGATAAACCCTAACACAATACGCTAACCCGAAACCTGAAAATAAAGTGTGTAAAGTTTTCGGCATTCACGGTTCCCTGTTCTAAAAACACTGATACAATACGTTAATTACATTTTCACATTTGTTTTTTCACGGAGAGACGGCTTATGGCCTCTTGGCAACCCACGTCACGTCTACGTCCGCAAAAACCTCCGTGAAGTCTCCGTGAAAGTCAGGAAGCCATCGGAGCATTTACACGAAGATATACAATTATCCATCCAACATCAAGAAAATTTTAGGAGCCTTTCGATGCATTTTCGACTTTTTGTCTTATTCATATTCATAACAGTGCTGCTTTCAGGTTGCGAGAAGGCGCGACAACTCGTTACGCCACAAAAGGTAACAGCCACGGGCACTTGTACAGACGGAACCCGCGTGTTGAAGGTCGGCTTTTATGCCCATTTCGCGCCCATTAGTTACAGTGCTAACGAAGACCCTGCTTCGGCTGCATTCAATACACATCTCGGTTACGAAGCCGATCTATTGACCGCACTTGAAGCGATGGAAGGGGCGGGTTTGACGTTTTCTCGAACGGCTATCGCCGAGTGGGAGGGTATTTGGCTAAAGTCTGCTGAATCCGCGTATGATATTATCGGAGGCGGCATTACCATTCTCGAATCTCGGAGGCAAGACGCGACAGGTATGCCCCTCGTCACCTTTACATCTGGACATATCAAGTTTCGACAAACGCTTTTGGTTCGTGCTGAAGATGCGGAACGTCTCTCCACACATGTTGCCCTCAACAGTGAAGTCCGTGTTGGTGCCCTTCCCGGCACGACGGGGGAGGCGCGTTTACTTCAACTTACCGGGCTTGCTGATGCCGACGGTGTTCTGCTATCGGACACCCGGGTTGAGACTCGCGACGGGACTGTAATCGTCGACGGCACAGCGGCTTACACGATTACAGCCGCCGGTGCCTCTCCGAACTTGGCGGGTAGGCAACATCTCTATCCACCTACGGAAACCATGCCGCAGGTCATCTATCTCGGTGATGCCTTGGGGGAATCGGAGCTGCTTGAGGCGCTCGTCGCGGGTCGTATTGATGCGATTGCGAGGGGTGAGAGCGGTAATCAGGAGGCCGCGCACGCCTCACACGGTGAACTCGTCGTCACCGCCTTTGATGAGCAGGTAGAGTATGGCGGATTTACGCTCGCCCTCGAAGATGCCGATCTCGCCGCCTGCATTGATGAAAAACTTGACTATCTGACAGATAACAAGAATATCGGTTACGGAGAATGGTTGCAGGATCCATTGGTATTCATGAAACGTGCCAAGCAGTGGAACGCCACAGTAGAATAGGCGATTATACTATATGGTAAATCTGACGGTTGACCGCTTATAAAAAACTTGACAGTAGAACCGAAATCGGTTAATATTGCCACATTAATGTCAGAACGAGTCCGATTCACCTGATCGAACCGCAAGGTAAAATTAAAAAATGAAAACCTATCGCGTTGCCATATTAGGATGTCGGAGCCGCGGCACCTCGGCAGCAAAAGCGTATCACGCGCACCCACGCACTGAAATCGTGGCACTCTGCGACCTCGTCCAAGAACGGTTAGAGACGCTCGGCGACATCGTGAACGTCTCCGCACACTTCACCGACTTAGACGAGATGATTCGGCAGACAACACCCGATATTGTCGCAATCCCCACAGCAACAGAGGCACACTATCCGCTCTGTATGCGGGTCCTTGAACACGGCGTGAACATCGAGGTAGAGAAACCACTCTGTATCGATCTCGTTCAAGCCGATGAGGTACTGGCGAAAGCGAAAGCGAAAAACGCCCGCGTCGCTGTGCATCATCAACGCCGCACGAGTCCATCGATGCAGGCAGTCGCCAAAGCCTTAAACGCAGGAAAAATCGGCGACCTACGCTACATCTACGCCAGTGGAAAAGGCTACTACGCCGGTTACGGACTAATGAACATCGGAACGCACGTCGTCAACAACATGATGCGTTTCGGTGGGCACTGCCGGAGCGTCATGGCACAAGCAACGACGGGCGGACGTGCCATCGAACACGACGATGTCCTTCCTTCACCCGCTGGCATGGGGACAGTCGCAGGCGAATACGCCACAGCGACGCTCCAATTCGACGGAAACGTCACCGGTACGCTCCTTCAGCACCGATTTCCGAAGGTAGACACCGATGCCTACGTCATGGAACTCTACGGCACTGAAGGGCGACTCTTCTGGTCGGAATTGAAAGGTTCGTGGTGGCTCCCTACACCGCATTTCGTCCCTGACGGCACCCACGACCAATGGGAGACACTCGCCTCTATCTATCCAGACCATTTTGACCCCGACAAGGGCGCAAATGCCGATGATTACTGCTTCGTTGACGAATATGTGAAAGCATTGGATGAAAACCGAGAACATGAATCCAACGGCGAAGAGGGTCGCCATGTCATTGAGATTCTCATGGCAATCTTTGAGTCCGCCATCTACGGCACACGTGTGGAATTGCCCCAGAAAAACCGAGAGCATCCACTATTGCGATGGCGTACTGAAGCCGGTCTGGGTGAAATCAGGGATATGCCTCGCGATTACGGCACTTGGCTATCATTAGAAGACGAACGCCTCTACAAATAGCCGTCAGCCATCAGCAATCAGCCGTCGGTAAAGCCGTTTTCAGTAAACTGAATGCCTCTTTCTGAGGGCTGAAAGCCGAAGGTTTCTGACAGCCACTTGAAGGACAAAACTATGCCGAATCCTACGACGAATGCTGACAATCTATCACCGATCCCGCTCACAGAGGAACAACGTTTTCTCTTTGATACCCGCGGATGGCTCCTGTTTCCAGGTATACTCAGCGAAACCGAGATCAAAGAGATGCGCGAGTTCTGTTATCAACTCAAACAGGAACCCGAATCAATAATTCCCGAGCACCACCGCTCTCCCATCGGCGGTCCTCTTGAGAGTCTAACCGATCATCCAGTTGTGCTCGGATTCATGAACGAATTCCTGACTTCAGGCTATGCCAATGAGGACTGCTACGGATTCCGATTGGAAGGCACGTTTCTAACAATCCGTCCGAATGGACACGACAACTTCAGTCCGCACGGTGGGCGCGGGATGCTCAACTTTCCCGGTAACTCACATACCTATCACCTACACCACGACAGTGCACACAGTGGACTGACGCGCGTCGTCTGGGAACTCAACCCCGTTCAGAAAGGTGGGGGTGGAACGATGTTCCTCACGGGGAGCCATAAAGGCGCATTTCCTGCTCCGAAGTCAACAGCAGATCGCAATTCCCCACTCTGGGAGGATTACACCTGTCCTGCCGGCTCCGTGCTTATCTTCACAGAGGCAATCACACATACCGGTGCAAGATGGACAGACGAAGAGATCGATCGCGTTGCGCTTTTCCACTGCTATAACACCGTTGGAAACAAATGGCATAAATGGGAACCGCATCCGAAGCACGTCAAAGAGATGCCGTTCAAACGCCAAACGCTCTTCCGCCCAGTCCACTGTCAGGACAACACGCCAACCTTGGATGCAGTGTAGTAAATAGTGTAGCGAAAGGATAAAATATGAAAATTACGAATGTGAAATCGTTTGCTTCAGCAGACGGCTATTTTTTTGTGAAAGTCGAAACCGATGCGGGTATCTACGGTGTTGGTGAGGGCGGTCTCCGTCGCCGCTCCCTTGCCTTAGCCGAAGTCGTTCGCTCATTTGAACCGTTCCTCATCGGCGCAGATCCGTTCCGAATCGAACACCTATGGCAAGTGATGTTCCGTGGCGGCTTTTTCCCCGGCGGTGTCGTCCAATCCGCCGCAGTCAGTGCCGTAGACATCGCACTCTGGGACATCAAAGGAAAGGCACTGAATGTTCCCGTCTACGAACTTCTGGGCGGACGCACAAGAGACAAAGTCGTCTGCTACCCGCATAACGGCGGCGGATCAATTGATGCAATCATTGAAAGTTGCAGGCAAACCTACGAAGCCGGTTGGAAATTCGTCCGCTGGAGTGTGGTTGATCATTCTGACAGTGGAGGGACGTTTGAACCCAGACGCGCCATCCGAAACACCCTCAAGCAGGTGGAAGCCGTGCGTCAGGCATTCGGCGATGATCTCGAAATACTGATCGACGTGCATACCCGCCTCGATCCAGCAGACAGCCTCGATTTCTGTAACAAGGTCGCACAGTACAATCCATTTTTCATTGAGGATCCACTTCGCGCCGAGAACCCAGCGAGTCTCAGACGGCTTCGGCAGCAGACCTCGGTGCCTCTTGCCATCGGCGAGCAATTCGACAGCAAATGGACGTTCCGAGAAGTCATCGAAGAAGACCTCATGGATTATTGCCGTGTTGATCTCTGCATCGCTGGTGGGTTAACAGAGGCACGTAAAATCGCTGGATGGTGTGAAACGCATTACATCTATATAGCACCACACAATCCGTTGGGACCTGTATCCGCTGCAGCAGGACTGCATCTCTGTTTGTCATCCTCACTCGTCGGCGTGCAGGAACTCCCACGTGCCCCGATGTCTGCTCTAACCGATGCCTTTCCAGTTCAGGTGCCGTGGGAATCAGGCTATCTCCTACCACCTGAACGTCCGGGACTCGGCATCGAATTTAACGAAGACGCCCTTACCGACGTCTCAACGCAAGAATACGGACCGCCTCACGGCTACCAACGCGATGACGGTGCCTACACGAATTGGTAATACCAACCCCGGGAGGTGCGGTTAGATGAAGTTTAAATAAATATTTCGGTAATCCTATCCCAAAAAAGACTTTGTAGGGGGTTTTTGCTTGGGTGTTTCCCCAGGTCTTGTGCCTGCCCACATATTACCGAATTAAATTCTTAATCTTCATGAAACCGCACCACACCCCACAACGAAGGAGAATTGAATGACAACTGCTGAAATCAAAGAGATGGCGACGGAATATATCATTAATACTTACGGTGACAGAAGTCTCGCGTTCGTTAAAGGCGAGGGTCCCTATCTCTGGGATGCCGATGGTAAGAAATACCTCGACTTCCTCGGGGGACTCGCCGTCAACGGATTAGGGCACTGCCATCCGAAGGTTGTCGCCGCCATTCGTGAACAAGCAGGCGAACTGCTGCACACATCCAATCTCTACTATATCCAACCGCAAGCAGAACTCGCGAAATTGCTTATCGACAACTCCGATATGGATCAGTGCTTCTTCTGTAATAGCGGTGCTGAAGCAAACGAAGCAGCAATTAAGTTAGCACGGAAATATGCCAAAGACGTAGATATAAGATCGCTGCGGCTTGATATATTTGAAGACGATGGAACCGATCCCTACGAAATCATTACGATGGAGAACTCGTTCCATGGACGGACGATGGCGACCATCACCGCCACCGCACAAACGAAATACCATGTCGGATTTGAGCCGATGCTCGAAGGCTTCAAATACGTCCCATTCGACGATCTGGAAGCAACCGAAGCCGCCATCAGTTCCAAAACCTGTGCCATTTTAGTCGAGCCGATTCAGTCCGAAGGCGGCGTTAATATCCCCAGCGATGGGTATCTCCAAGGATTACGAGAACTGTGTGACAAATATGAGCTCTTACTCATCTTCGATGAAGTCCAGACAGCAATGGGCAGATTAGGCACATTTTTCGGATACCAAAGCTACGGCGTTGTGCCAGATGTGATTACGATGGCAAAGGCGCTCGGTAGCGGTGTACCAATCGGTGCGATGTTGGCGAAACGACACATCGCAGAGAGTTTCGTCCCCGGTACGCACGCCGCAACATTCGGCGGAAATCCGTTAGTTACGGCGGCGGCATCTGCAACCGTCAGCACCATTCTGGAAGAAAACCTCGCCGTGAACGCCGTTAAAATGGGGAATTACCTCGCCGGTGGACTCATGGAACTAAAGGACAAGTACCCGATTAAAGAGGTACGAGGCAAAGGCTTACTCCGCGGCTTAGTCATGGACGTCGATGCGAAACCGCTCGCTGCGCAGTGTATTGAGAACGGACTGGTCACCATCTGCACCAACGATTATGTGCTTCGGTTCTTACCACCGCTCAATATCAACGCCGGGCACGTTGAGGAAGCCGTTAACATCGTCGAAAAATCGATGTCTGAAGTTCTCTAAGATGTCATATATCGAAAAGCGCAACGCCACCGCATGGACAACAACCTATGTGTTCTGTCTCCTTCTTGCAGTCGTCGGATGTACGGGTCGTACAACTACAATTGAATTGTCACCCGCGACCCGTACGGAATTGGACGCTATCCTCAACACACTGCAAGCGAGATACGACCTGACCGGCTCCTTAAAGATCACCCGAATGATCGTAACGATTGAGGAGGATGACCGGCGTGAGGAACTTCGAGAACTATTGTGGTATAAAAAATCAGAGAACGGCGGGGAACTGCTCCACATCCAAGCACTCGGAGGAATGAACGAAACACGCGGCATCGCAATTGCCAATCAGGATAAGAACCAATTCCTACTCCGTCTTGTAAACGAGCAGAAAGCCTACCTTGGACCATTATCGGACGGAGTTTTGCGCGAAATTTTCGGTGTCGATCTACGCGTGTCAGATGTATTGAGTGCGATTTTCGCCAATCCGTTCCTTGACGGACGCACTGCTGACTTCATATCTGTTGAAAGCTCAGGGGCAAAATTCACCATCAAGCGTGCCGGTGCGCAAACTGGATATGTGGAGACCATTACGCTCTTTATTCGCGACGGTGAACCACGAGTTACAGAATGGCATATCCACAATGAAAATGGCACGCTTGAACAACACGCCATTTTCGGCGATTACCGTGAGGTGAGCGGGATCCTCCGACCCCACAAGGTGGAAATCGAACGTCCAGTTGAACAAACGCGGGTCGCAGTGAAGATTGCCAAAGTCGAACTGAACGTCGAGATTAGTGACAGTAAGTTTGATCCCGAACCCTTTCTGGGCGAGGATGTTGAAATCATCCCCTTGTCAGAATTACGGGAGTAGTGGACAAAAATCGTGCAAAAGATACGGGTTCGTGCTCACGCGAAAATTAACCTCTATCTGGATGTCGTAGGCAAACGCGAGGATGGCTATCACAACCTCGAAACGATCTTTCACTCTATCGGACTCCACGATGATGTCACCATCGAGAAAAAAGAGACGAAGGACATAACGGTTCGCTGTGAACATCCGGGGGTCCCCTGCGATTCGCGGAATCTGGCATATCAAGCGGCGCAGCTTCTCAGTGATGCGGTAGGCGGTATCAGTGGGATTGCAATTGACCTCCACAAACGGATCCCGGTCGCAGCTGGGCTGGCAGGTGGAAGCGCGAACGCCGCTGCCGTCCTCTACGGCATGAACGAACTGTTCGGGCTAAATTTTACACAGGAAACCCTGATGCGTTTTGGCGGACAGTTGGGGGCAGATGTCCCGTTTTGCCTACACGGTGGCGCAGCCTTAGGACTCGGCATCGGCGACCTGTTAACGCGTCTCCCTGTCCTCTCCGATGTACCTCTGCTCCTTCTAAACCCCGGCATCGAAATTCCGACAGCAACTGTCTTTAAGAAATTGAATTTTTCCTTGACAACAGAAGAAAAAAGCAGTATAATTATAAGGACCTGTTTGGAGAAGAGCGATATCGCCGGTATCGGGAAAAACCTATACAACCGCCTTGAGGTCCCAGTTTTTTCCGAATATCCCGAAATTGCCGCGCTAAAAACCGAGTTATCTACGCAGACTGGGTCTTGTGGCGCGCTGATGTCGGGGAGCGGTGCTACGGTGTTCGCCGTGATGCAAAACGGGGACACAGCACGTCGGTGTGAGTCATACTTCAAAGACAGGGTCAGTTTTTGTACAACCACGGTAACCAGCCCCGTCGGTGTATCTGTATATTAATGATTAAAGGGCGGTGGCCAAGCGGTAAGGCACAGGTCTTTGGAACCTGCATGCGTAGGTTCGAATCCTACCCGCCCTGTCCCCTTTTAGGCACGGTTACCGAATCGCAGTATAACATCAGAAACCTTAGCACGTAATGAAATGGAGTGCGGATTTAAGAAAGGCACATCAAAGTTCAAACCTACCTCATTTAACCGCAAGGTATAATTAAAAGATGCAACAAGCAAAATTAGAAGCGCAACAACGCAACACCTTTGGAAAGCAGAGCGCTCGGGACCTTCGGAAAGAAGGCGGGGTCCCTGCTGTGCTCTACGGTCGCGCACAAGACACTCTGGCGATCCAACTCAACGCGCGAACCTTCAAACAATTCCTACGCACCTATGGTGAAAACGTCATCATTAATATGGAAGTCGGTGTTGGCGACACTGAAACTGTTATTATCAAAGAAATTCAGCGTCATCCGGTAGATAAACAGACCTTACTCCATGCGGATTTCATCAGAATCTCTCTGGATGAACCCGTGACATCCGCCGTGCCGGTAGTTATCGTAGGCAATCCACCCGGTGTTCAAGAGGGTGGAGTCCTTGAGATCCCCCTCCGCCAAGTGACCCTTCACTGTCTACCGATGCAAATGCCGAACGATATCACCATTGATGTCAGCCACTTGGAAATCGGTGACTCCATCACTGTCAGCGAATTAACCTTCGGCGAGGAAATCGACATCTTAGATGAACCAGAACGGACTATTGCGATGGTGAGCCAACCGCGCATCCAACTTGAGGATGAATTAACAGAGGCTGAAGAGGGTGAAGGAGAAGAGGAAGAAGCCGCTGAAGAACCTACGGAACCAGAAATTATTTCCCGTAGGCGCGATGACAACGACGACGAATAACGTTGTAAGGAACATTAGAAAAATGGTTCGCGCGCTTTTTTTCAGCATCCTCACGTGGATTATCGCACTCAATGGGCATGCTCAAGAAAACGCCGTTCGCTTTATTGATGTCAATGGCGCAACCATCGCCGAAGTGCCTGCCCAACGCCAAGCGGAGCAGATTTACCTCCCCGTTGACGCGGTCAGACAGGTTTTCGATCCTAACATGACGGATCAATACAATCATCCACGAAAACGACTTACCCTGAAAACCAAAGACACGCAAATCCGTTTACACATCGGACACCCGATCGTCGGTATCGATCCGAGTGGACTGACACATACCCTTCCGGCTCCCCCAATAATCATCGCGCAACAGCCGATGTTGCCTATCGCTTTTTTTACCCAAATTCTACCAGATTTCTACAATCTCGAAGCCCTTTACAACTCCAACTTGAAAAGGGTCCAGCTGAGACCCAAGGGAACATGGACTTTCCTCGCCGGATCAGGTAATCCCGTGAATTGGGCAATTATCATTGACCCAGGACACGGGGGGGCAGATGACCGTGGATGCGAAAGTAGTACAGGTCTCCTTGAGAAAGACATTGTACTTGCACTCGCAAAACAACTTTCTTCGATCAGCAAAGCACAAGGCATACAGGTCTACCTCACACGCCAGACAGATATGAAAAAGACGCACTTTGAGCGCATTCAGGTTGCAAAACGGAACCAAGGACAACTCTTTCTCAGTCTACACTGCAACGCATCTTTTTCACCACATGAAAAGGGAATTAAGATTTACCTCAACAGTCCCAAAGGGCAACTTCGATTCCCAAGTAACGTTCAGTCAGCACTTACAGGACAACGGTTAAATATCCTTGCGCAAGCCAATTTCCTAAAGCAGAGCCAAGACTTCGCACACGTACTGCAAACGGAATTGAATTTTCTAACGGAAACACCCGTCGAAATTACCGAACTCCCACTGGCAGTGTTATCCGAAACCTATATGCCAGCGGTCCTTTTGGAAGTCGGCTATCTCTCCAACGTGGAGGATTTAGAGAAACTCTCTAATTCTGAATACATTGCAGATCTTGCCAGAGCAATTGTCCGCGCTTTCCAACGATACATTTCTTCTATTAACCCACCTGTCCGATCAACAGCATTAGAACAAGAACAGTGACACATCAATCGGTTCAGGACCGACCCCTACTCGCAGCCGACAGCCGATAGCCATTAAAACAAAAAACGCAGCCCGTAACGAAGTGGAGGGGTTTTTGATTGGGCATTTCTTCAACTCGAACACAAAAACGCTCAAAGTCCGAAACATCGAAACTTATCCGCAAGGAAAATTAAAAAAGTGAAATATAACAGCAATGCAGGGTTTTCAAGACTTTTAGTGATATGGGGAATCACCTCGGTCCTCATCGCAGTTGGTCTCGGTGCGACGTTATTTCTGATTGAACGATCGAAGCAATCGGCGATTCCAACAGCCCCGCCACCATTGCCTATCGCCGCGAATCCGTCAGACATACCACCACCACCACAAGAGATCAATCTCTTTCTTCTCGATACTTCTGCCCTGACGCTTGTCCCAGTTAAAACCGAACGACGACTCCATGCCGAATTTGCCAAACGCTTGAGCCAGATAGTTACAGCACTCATTCAGGAAACACCACCCAACTTTAGAAACACGATCCCGCGCGGAACAGTCCTCAACGAAGCCTACATTGATAGTCAACAAACCGCATACTTGGATTTTTCAAATCATCTCACCGATGGACATATCGGCGGGACGACAGCCGAACTTTTGACCATTACAGCAATTCTTAAAACCGTATTCGACGCATTTCCCGATGAAATTGAACAGGTTCAGATTTTAATTGATGGCGAGGAAGTGAAAACCCTCGCGGGACACCTGAATCTTTCACAGCCTTTACATCTGTTTCAATAAGTGTCAAAAAAGTCTGAACTATGATTTATGTGATTATCCGATAGGCATTGAAGGGCCCATCACCATAAGAATCAAACAAATCATAAAGACCCTGGGACTGAGGGCTATTCTATGAACAAGAAACTAAAACTCATTGTTGGACTCGGCAATCCAGGAATACGCTACGAACGGACGAAACATAACGTCGGTTTTCGCGTGATTGACGCGCTCTACGAGAAATGCAGTAAAGGAGAGGTCCCCGCGCCGCATACATCAATTTGTAAATCACTCGTTAGACAGGCGACATGGCACGATCTATCAATTCTCCTTGCAAAACCGATGACCTATATGAACAACAGTGGCACTGCTGTCGCGGCACTCATCAGACAGTTCGAGATTTCACACTCGGAATTGTGCGTCGTCTATGATGACATTCACTTAGACCTCGGTGTGCTTCGGATGCGGCAGAAAGGGAGCGATGGCGGTCAGAAGGGAATGAAGTCTATTATTCATCATTTGGGTACTACCGCATTTCCGCGCTTGCGTATCGGCATCGGCGCCCCCATCGGTGACTTAACGGATTATGTCCTTACGGATTTTACACAAGACGAAGAAATTGAGATAGCACATACCATCGACCGTGCTGTTGATGCCGTTGAAACCTTCGTCAAAGATGATATTCTTACAGCAATGAACCAATTCAACAGACGCTGAATGGGGGTCAGTTTCAGTTATCGGTTATCGGTTACAAGAGGTTTCTGTTAAACGAAACTTCTTAACTGAAAACCGAAGACCGACAACCGACAACTATTATCAAACCAAACAGGAAACTGATGACACATCAAACATCCGCTTTGCCGACGGAAACCGATAAAACCAAAGTACAAACCGCCATTGACGCTGTGATAAAAGCCATGCAACTCTGCGAACAAGTGCAAGTTGAAATGGTGCCAACAGATGCCATCCAAAAGACAGACCGGAGTCCCGTAACTGTTGCCGATTTCGGATCGCAGGCACTGATATGCCAAGCAATCGGCGACGCTTTTCCCGACGATGTTATTGTCGCTGAGGAAAGCGCGCAGGCACTGAAAGAGAACGTAGCACTCTTAGAACGTGTCACAGGCTACGTGAACCGATTTTGCAGAGACACACCCCACTCGACAGCGTCCGTCTGTGAATGGATTGATCTCGGAAGTGGTGAGGTTGGACCGAACTTCTGGACCCTTGACCCGATTGACGGCACGAAAGGTTTTCTCCGCCGCGATCAGTACGCAATCGCCTTGGCTTATATCGTCGATGGCACTGTTCAACTCGGCGTTTTAGGCTGCCCAAACTTGCCATACCGATTGAACGATGGAAGCGCAGAACATGGATGCCTCTTTGTCGCCATCCGCGGTGAAGGCACGCGGCTCTACACGAAAACTGGGGACTTCATCGAGCCAGTACACGTATCGGAAACGACCCATCGCTTCGCAGAAAGCGTCGAGTCCACGCACGGGGATAGTGATGCTCACAGTCGCATCGCGAATGCCCTCGGAATTACAGAATCACCTGTTCGCATGGACAGTCAAGCGAAGTACGGCATCGTTTCCCGTGGCGAAGCGTCGCTCTACATCCGTCTCCCAAACCCGGATTATCCGGATTACCGTGAATGCATCTGGGACCACGCTGCAGGACTTATCGTCGTCGAAGAAGCAGGAGGGACGGTAACAGACGCGAACGGGAGTCCTCTCAACTTTTTGACAGGAAAACGGATGCATGAGAATCGAGGTATCATCGCAACCAACGGAAAACTCCATCAACAGGTTTTAATGGCAGTCAGCCGTCAGCAGTCGGCAGTCGGTTAAGAGGGGCTGGTGAACCAAAGTTTCCTTCGGGAATCCGAATTCCCCTACACTGAAAGTCGATGGTTTCCGCTAACCAATACACCGAAAACTATTATCGTAAAGTGAACACTTTCTAAAACACAAAACCCCGTGCTACCGCTGGCGAGGTTTCTAACCTCGCCAACTCCTATGTGTTCATTTAATTGTAGGATCTACCATATAACAGGAGGCTAAAAATAAAAACATGAAAGCTGGGCAAATTGTTGCACCCCGTCAGATCGAAATTGTTGACATAGAACAACCCAACCTCGCCGATTATCCTGATGGCACAGTGATGATAAAAACCGTCCATAGCGCCATCTGTGGGACCGATATGCCGTCGTTCGTCCTTGAACATCCAGCGGAGAGTTATCCGCTTGGACCGGGACTTTCAATTCACGAGGCAATCGGCATCGTTATAGAAAGCACATCCGACAAATTCAAGGCAGGAGACGAGGTCCTCGCGCTTCCCCGCTACGTCGGCGGACTTTCAGAGTACTTCCTATCGGATGAAAGTGTCACGTTGCCGTTGACAGATTTCCCGCGAAAGGACTGCATCCTGATGTCCCAACCGCTTGGAACCGTTGTTTGGGCATGCCGGAAACTGCCGAACCTCCTGAATCTCGACACCGTCGTTGTCGGACAGGGACCGATGGGACTCCTTTTTACACACATGCTGAGCAATCTTGGCGCGAAGACAGTAATTACGACAGATATCGTCGATTTCCGACTCGCAGTTTCCAAGAAGATGCATGCGACACACACAATTAACGCTGCTCAGGAAGATCCCGCCGCTGTCATTGAGGAAATTACGGAGGGCAGAATGGCGGATCTGGTGATTGAGGTCGTTGGGCACCAAACGGAAACCATCAACGAGTGTCTTCAACTCCTGAAGCGGGACGGAACACTCCTCGCCTTCGGCGTACCGGATGACCAAATTTACGATTTCCATTTCGCAGACTTCTTCCGGAAAAATATTAGATTCATCGGCTCTGTCGGACCGGATACCCCGAACGACTTCCCACTGGCGATGGACATGATTGCCCAAGGACGCCTCGATGTGTCACCCATTATTACACACCATCTCCCCTTTACAGAAGCACAACTCGGATTTGAGATGGCACTGAACCGAAAAGACGAGGCGATTAAGATCGTCTTCGACTATGAATAGTTATCAGTTAACCGACGACTATTACAGCGGCAATTCAACGGGACGTCCTTCACGGCTGGACTGGTAGATAGCGAGGATAATCTCAACGGCTTTGCGTCCCTCGCGTCCATCAACGAGATGCGAGGCATCGTGCTCAAGCCCATTAATGAGGTTTTCCATTTGTCGTCTATGATTGGCATGGTTAATGGCTCTGGGGTCGGATGCACCACCGCCGGTGTCTGTCCTTTGGGCGAATTTCTCACGGATCTCCGCATCTTCAGGCAGTTCTGGGTCGAATTCCCAAGTTACAATGTCCTCTTCTGCTAAGATGACAGTCCCTTTTGTGCCGGAGATTTCGGTTTTCTTGAGCATACCGGGAAAAGCGGCAGTTGTGCCCTCAATGACACCGAGTGCGCCGTTTTCAAATCGGAGCGCGGCGACAGCGGCATCTTCGACCTCTATTCGTTCATGCGCTAAGGTATCGGTAAACGCTTGCACAGATTTAACGGGTCCCATAAAATACTGGAGCAGATCAATGGCGTGGATGGACTGGTTCATGAGAGCACCGCCGCCATCAAGATCCCACGTGCCTCGCCAGCCACCACTGTCGTAATACTCTTGGGAACGGTACCATTTGATGTAGGCATCGCCCAAAGTCAACTTGCCGAACCGACCGCTCTCAATTGTGGATTTAACGAGTTGTGTACTTTCAGTGAAACGGGAATTGAAGATAGCACAGAGCCGGACGCCCGATGCGTCGCACGCTTCAATAATCTGATCGCACCGCGGTAATGTGATTTCCAACGGTTTTTCAACGATGACGTGTTTACCGGCTTCCGCCGCGGCGACGGCGGGTTCCAAATGCGCACCGCTCGGCGTACAGACGCAGACGATATCAAGATCGTCCCGCTTGAGCATCTCCGCATAATCGGCGTAACTGTCAACGTTGTAACGATCAGTGAGCCGTTTGGCGTTTTCAGCATTTCGTGAACTGACTGCGACGAGTTGACCGTGTTCTAATTCAGAAATTGCGGCGGAATGAAAATCGGAAATCATTCCGCATCCAATAATACCAAATCCGTAAGTCTTCATATTTTTAACTATCGTCCCTTGCTATACGATCCGACCATAGGTCAGATCATTGGAAAAATTATGACTTCCAGCGAAAACCAAATTACAGAAAATCCACCTACAGAAGAAGAAGCAGAGCAGACACCCGGCAACAGAGCTTTCAGAATTGTCTGTATGACCTTTTGTCTTGCAGTGACAGTGCTATTCCTCTGGGTCTGGCACCACCAAACCCAATTCAATGATCACTACCGGAAAGCAACCTTTCTGATGCGCAACGGCGAAGCAAAACAGGCGATTGAAGCGTATCAGAAGGCGATTAAAAACAAGGCGCGCACCATCTTTTTCACCAAAGAACCGTCGGTTTACAATAACCTTGGACAAGCCTATCTATACGACGGGCAATATGCTCCCGCCGTTGAGAACTTTAAAAAAGTGATTGTGATGGCACCGAATATTGCTGAAGGCTATGTTAATTTGACGACTGCCCATCTCCGGCAGAACCTCCCGACCGACGCGCGTGAGATATGCCTACACGCCCTCCAAATTTTTCCGAAGACTGCCCTACTTCATTACAACCTGGCGTGTGCTTACGCATTGACGGGTGAGTCCCAAAAAGCGGTAGACTCGCTCAGGCAGGCGATAGATATCAACCCTGACCTCAAAGCACTCGCACAACAAGAGGGCGCGCTTAAGGGCATCGTGTCTGAACTTCCTTAAATCGAGAGGACTACAGGCAGCACGTACTTAAATCTTCAACTTACCCCATACCGTTGCCAATTTACCGCGGACAGAAACATCAAGCGTATCCTTGACGATTTTCTGGAGATCCGCCTTAGAAAGCGGATAGTTGGCTAACATCAACTCATCGATACGTCCTTGAAAGAAACGCGGACAACACCCATTATTCTCACCACCGAACCGTAAGGGTTTATCCGCCCTGCTTAAACCCGGTCCCTTTTGTGCGATAGCGGTGCCATCAGATTCTCCATTGATATAGAAACGGGCTTCCTTCCCATCCCAGACAATGGCAACATGGTTCCACTCTTTCGCCTTCACCTTGCCATCAGAAATATGGTAGCCGGGACTACTGGTCTCGTAGAAATAGTAAGCGAGCTTCCCGTCACCCGGTTCAATCTGTAAATAGTAGGTGTTCTTGTAGAAGATGGTGAATTTGTTTTCCTGTCCACCCGCTGGGAGTTCATCAGGATAAACCCACGCCATCATCGTAATCGCTTCATCGATATCGATCTCATCGGAGTGTGCGACCTCTATGAAATCGGCTTTACCGACCTCGCCAGCCATTTGCACAGCATCCCCCGAAATACCTTCAGCCCACTTTATATTACCCGTGAATTCACCGACCAAGCCAGCAGTTTCATCTTTAGCCTGTTTCCCTTTACCTTCATCGAAATGCCAGACATATAACTTCTCACCGAGTTGTTTTACGTTGCCTTTTCCGCCTGCAGCATCCCCCACTCGACAGAAAAACAAACTAAGAAAGATGCACAGCAGCATCAGGACCTGAGCTTTCATACGTAATTCCTCCTTGTAGGATGAACAGAAGGGCGGGTACAAGAACCCGCCCTACAGCAAAATTTGGCAATGGGCAGGCATTCCAGTCCTACCCCTATAACAGAGGGTATCTATCGGCTTCCTTTACATCTTCAACTTACCCCATGTTGTGGCAAGCTTGTCGTTAGGCGATACAGCAAAGTAAACGCCGTTTTCCATATCTTGGTTAATTTCATCAACGGTAAGCGCGCGGTTGTAGATAGCGACTTCATCGACCAAGCCAACCATGCCGTCCAACCCCGTCTGTGCCTTGCCGATGCGAAAAACTACCTCAATGCTGTTAATTTTACCCTTCGGTGGCTCGAATTCAACATCTAATTCGCCATCAATATATTGGCGAATCATACCGCCATCGTAGGTAGACGAGACGTGGTGCCACTTCTCCAAATCGGGCTTAATGGTCTGTTTATTTCGTGAACCTTTCCATCCACCGATGTTAATCCACGTCTCAATTTGTGGGGATCCGGTAAACTGCGCGCTCCATTGGAGGCAATAGCCGCCGACGTTCGCCCCGCTCCTGCGTCCCATCAGGTTAGAGTCACCTTGAGATTCTTCAGGGAAAAACCACGCCTGAATGGTGATTTCATCGGTAATGTCAAGTTCCGGGACTGCGTCAACCTCTACAAACTGCTGGTTATCTTCAAGATGCACAGCACCCCCAATTTTGCCATCTTTCGACCAGACTGCCCCCTCAAAAGTGCCTTCGATGTTATTGCCACTTACATCTGTCACCTTGCCACCCTCGTCTTCGTCGAAAGTGAAGTACAACATAAGTGCCTTGTCATCGTTTATTGCCCACGCATTGACACTAAGACTGAGTGCAATGAGGCAAAAAACTGTGATAATCGGTTTCATAATAGCGAACTCCTTGTATTGGCTATCGGCTGTCGGCTGTCGGCTGTCGGCTGTCAGTGAAGAGGTCTTTTAGTAAAATCTACCTCTTTGCCGACTGCTGATGGCTATTTAGAAAGAAGAAATCTGAATTTCCTTCGCCGTAATAAACTCAAGCAGGGCAGGAACGCCTTCTTGGGTTTTCTGAATGCCACGCTGAATAGCCGGAATAATCTGGTCAGGTGTTTCGACACGTTCGCCGTAGCCACCGAACGCCTTCGCCATATCTGCGTAGTGACCAGAGATGTCTGTGCTACGGAATTTTTCGGTAGACACAGGCATGATCGGAATCTCGATCGCCATAGAGAAATTGTTGAAAAGCACCGACAAAATCGGGATTCTTTCCCGAACAGCCGTCTCAAAATCCATCCCAGTAAAGCCGATAGCGGCATCACCCCAGACGTTAACACAGAGTGCATCCGGTCTGGCGAGTTTCGCACCCATGGCGAGTCCGAGACCGTAACCGAGCTGCGTCGTCTTGCCCCAACCGATATAGGTGAGCGGCGCCACAGACTGCCAGAAGGGGGACATTTGGTCGCGCGGACTTCCCGCATCGTGCGTAATAATCGTGTTCTTGACATCGACAGTGTGCAGAAGATCCGAGATGACGCGATACGGTGTCATCGGCACCTCATCCGAGGTGAGTTTCGCCTTCCACTGGTCAAGCCATTCCGCTTTAACCGCGCTAATTTCTCCAGTGACGGCAGCCGTTCGCTCTTCGGATGCCCCGTTAGAACGATCGCGGACGGCTTCTACCAAACCATCTAAAATCAAACCCGCATCGCCGACAAGAGCAGTCTCAACGGGAACGTCTTTGTTGATGTCCGCTGGATCTAATGTCGCGTGAATCACCCGTTTTCCATCGGGAATCCTGACCCCGAAGCCGGTTCGAGTGAAACTGCACCCGATACCCAAAATCAGATCCGCTTTTTGGAGGAAGTGATGCACCGGTTTCGGGATCGCCCGTCCACCGGATCCCAATGCTAACGGATGGTCTTCCGGAAACGCACTTTTGCCCCCCAAACTCGTTGTTACGGGTGCCCCGAGCAGCTCCGCCAATTCTTTCAAAGAATCCCAAGCTTGGGCGTAATGCACACCTTGGCCCGCGTAGATGACAGGACACTCGGCATCCAGCAGCGCTTCTGCAGCGGTTTCAATCGACGCGCTGTCAGGTCCGTAGCGGACAGTGGGTACCGGTGCCGGATCAAAGGAATCAGAAATCTCTTCACCAAATAGATCCGAGGGGAACTCAACGAGTGCGGGGCGCGGTCTACCGTTCCGAACTTGGGTAAACGCACGCCGCATCGCCTCCGGAACAGCTTCAGGCATCGTGACCTGCTCACACGACTTCGTTACGTGCCGATAATTCAGAGCAGAATTGAAATTCGGCTGGATTTGTGTTACGCTCCGAGAATAGCCACCCGGCAAGACCACAATCGGTGCAGAGTCACCATAGGCTTGGGCGACACCGCCGAAGGCGTTTTCGGACCCGGGACCGCTCTGCATACAGAACACGCCAATCTTTTCGCCAGAGGTTATCCGGCTCATCGCATCTGCCATGTGGAGTCCAATCCGTTCCTGTCTAACGATAATCGGACGGATGTCCAATTTCGCCGCCGCTTCGATGATCGGGTTCACGGGATACGCAAACAGATATTCCACTCCCTCTGCTTTCAGAACTTTTGCAACTGCATCAACAACTTTCATAATTTTTGAATGTTCCTTTTTTCGGGCTGTCGGCAGTCAGCAATCAGTCGTCGGTTAAGGGTTTGTGGCAGTCGCGTTTTGCGTGAATTCCACAAGCCTGCCTTTAACCGATAACCGATAACCGATAACCGATAACCGATAACTATTTGGCATTAGGACTCGTAGGCACCCCGTCATCCATCACAAGTGGAAAATGGTCGCCTGCTAATTTATCACCATCATTGACGGTGACAAAGGGTTTCATCACATGGTTTCCGCTGGCGTCGTATAGCGTTTCGCCGGTCATATAATGCACCGCAATCGCACGCCGAGGACTATCGCTCGCGTTGTCGTGCGACCCGTGCCATGTCAAGGAATGATGGTAATGGACATGACCTTTCGGCACCGGGCAAAGCTCCACCCCCAATTCATACGCCTCAAAGCGATCCGGCATCGAATCGATGTCTTTAACGGAATGTAGGAACGCAATCTGATCGCCCCAATGATAGGAACCCGGAACCATACGCATACATCCATTACTTTTATCAACATCATCCAACGCAACCCACGCACTTACCTGACTCGTTTTCGGGGTAAGGATTGGCCAATAGGGCGAATCCTGATGCCACATGTTGACACCACCGACTTTCGGCGGTTTGTACTGGATCTGATCGTGCCAGACGCGCAACTCCGTTGCTGACATCAGCTGTCCAACCTCTTCCACAATAATCGGATTGTGAACGAGTCGGTGATAGGCTGGACTCGCTTCCCAAATATTAACGACCTGCCAGACGGGACTCTCCTCTCTACCGCCAAGGTTGGCGATGTGTACCGGTTGGGGAACATCGGTTTTCTCGTAATCCTCAATAACGCGTGCCAATTCCGCGCGCAGCTCCTCAACCTGTTCATCACTTAACACACGGTTACCGAGGAGAAAACCTTTTTCACGAAATGTGTCAACCTGGGTTTGATTGAGCATATTTTTTTAATTTTCCTTGCGGATAAGTAAAGTAGATTAGAACTTTGACGTGCCTTTCTCTAGAGCCGCCCTCCACTACGTTACAGGCTTAGTTTTTGGAATTCACTTAATTCTCGTCGCGCTTATAGAAAATATCTATATGTTAGCTTTCGTCGGCGCCCCATCATCCATTACAAGCGGAAAATGGTGACCCGCCAATTTATCACCACCCTTGACGGTAACAAAACGTTTCATAATGTGAGTGCCATCCACATCGTAAAGGGTTTCACCCGTCATATAATGCACCGCAATCGCACGCCGAGGACCCTCACTGGTGTTGTCATGCGATCCGTGCCACGTTAAGGCGTGATGATAATGGACATGCCCTTTTGGCACCGGGCAGAGTTCTACCTCCAATGCGTTACCTTCAAATTGATCCGGCATTGAATCGATGTCTGGGACCTCGCGCAAAAACGGCATCTGACTCCCCCAATGATAGGAGCCACGGACCATTCGCATACACCCGTTGCTTTCATCGACATCGTCCAACGCAACCCAAGCCGATACCTGACTTGTTTTCGGGGTGAGAATACCCCACAACGGTGAGTCCTGATGCCAACGATTGACACCACCGACTTGCGGCGGCTTGTATTGGATCTGGTCATGCCAAACACGCAACTCCGTCGCCGACATGAGCTGTCCGATCTCTTCCACAATCGTCGGGTTGTGAATCAGTCGGTGATAGGCAGAACTCGCTTCCCAAATATTAACGATCTGCCAAACTGGACTCTCTTCCTTACCGCCGAGATTGGCGATACGCACCGGCTGTGGAACTTCGTCTTTCTCATAATCATCAATAACGCGTGCCAATTCTTCACGCAGCTCCTCAACCTGTTCATCACTTAAAACACGGTTACCGAGGAGAAAGCCTTTCTCACGAAATGTGTCAACCTGAGTTTGATTAAGCATATTTTTTTAATGTTCCTTTTTAGGGCTGTCAGTTTTCAGTTATCGGTTTTCAGTTAAGAGATATCCGTTTAACAAAAACCTCTTGTAACTGATAACCGAAAGGTGTTTCGTAGAAAAACCGCACCAAAAACTGACAACTATTCCGCTATCATTTTTTCCTTTAGGCACCAACGATTCTATCTCTGAGTTCCACCCACTCTTCATCGCTGAGTTTTGGGGGCCATGCAATCCGTTCGCCAATCAGTGCGGAGCGATACGCCGCCATAATTAGATCAAACCCAAGCAGCGCATACTCTAACCTATTGCGATGCGGTTGATTTTCGTCATCAAGCCATGTCGCAACCGCCTGTGTAAAGTCGCGCTGTCCGAACTTGTCATCTTCGCCGAAGTGGGTTTCCTCAACAAAATGCTCTGCCATACCGTCAAACTGATAGCCCCATGAACCGTTTTCTCGCCACCACATTCTGCCTTTCGTCCCCCAAAAATCGAGGTTGCACCGCGGATTACTGCCAGGGAAATCAATGGTTCCGAACGCTGTCCGTGCGGACTCAAAAAAGACGCGGGCACCGTTCTCGAAGGTATAAATCGCCATTAAATCTTCCGGGCATTGCCGATGCGGAATGTGATAGGTTTCTGCCCCCTGAACAGCACCCCACACGTGCGTAATTGGAATGTCTTTAAGGGCAAATAACACGACGTCCATCAAGTGCGTATCCATATCGGTAATGTCGCCCTCGGTGCAGGCACGAATGAAGTGTATGTCGCCGAGACTATCGTCAGCAAAAAACTCCAGAAGCTTCTCAGCGAAGGGCAGATATCGTCGTTGATGATTGACGATAATCTTCAAATCCGTCTTCTCATACGCCGCAGCGAGTGCCTCTGCCTCGCTGGGTCTGAGCGCAAGCGGTTTCTCTATCACCAATGCTTTAACACCCGCTTCAGCAGCAGGTTCTACCCAGATATGCCGTGGCACTGTCGGTTCTGTGACGGCATGGACAATATCGGGTTTCTCCTTTTCCAGCATCTCAACGTAATCTGTATACCCCGGGACGTTCAGTTCTTCCACCGCTGCTTTTAAACGTTCCTCGTCAATCTCGCAGATGGCAATTACCTTCATATTTTCGATACCTTCATAACGTCGGGCATGGTGTACACCCCGCCTTCCGCCAACGATCCCAGTTCGATACATCGCCATAATGTGCCTCCTCGTTGAAGCGTGCAGTTCGCAGGTCTCCGAAATTTGCTATTATATTAGCACGCGCACAAATTTGTGTCAACCGTTTGATTTGGAAGTCCAGAAGCATTTTGTCGTCATGTTTCTCTATTGTCAAATTCGTGCGCTTGTGATACAATACAACGCATTAAAGCGAAAATACCTCTCACAGGAGCGCTACATGAAGATTGATAAGATTGAGTCGTTTTTTATCAGAAACGGCTACGTGATTCGGATTTATACAGATACAGGCATCAGCGGTGTGGGACAGACCGCGTGTTGGGGATATCCAGAAGCCGTTGATAGCATCATCAACACCTTTAAAAAACACCTCATCGGTCAAAATCCTCTGCGGATTGAGCATCACTGGCAATACCTCTACCGCATGGGACCGTTTCGTGGGACGGCGTTGAGCGGTGCCATTAGTGCTGTGGACATCGCCTTATGGGACATCAAGGGCAAACATTTCGATGTACCGATCTGGGAACTGTTAGGTGGAAACTGTCGCGATAAAATTCGATTGCACCTCCTCGGCGGCGGAAGCACACCCGAAACGATGTACGAGGCAGCAAAAGCCGCTGTCGAAGAAGGCTTCACAGCACTCAAGTTTGACCCAGTGGTCGGCGGTTTCCAAGACATGACCGTCGATAGACTCGTCAAGACAGCCCGTGACATCGTCGCTGCTGCGCGTGAAGGCGGCGGACCCGATCTGGATCTGATTGTTGAAGTACACCGGAAACTGACACCGATGAACGGCATTGTCTTAGAATCCGCACTGGCACCTTTCAACCTCTATTTCATCGAAGATCCAATTCAGATAGATACGATTACAACGCAAGCGGAATTAGCGAAACGGATGACAACCCCGCTCGCTATCGGCGAACGCAATGTAAGCATATGGGAATTCCGTGAACTCTTGGAAGCAGGCGGACCGCAATACGTTCGTCCGGATCTCGGTTTAGCAGGCGGTATAACACATTGCAAGAAAATCGCGGCACTTGCCGAAGCGTATCATAGTGCTGTCGTTACGCACAACTTCCTCGGACCCCTCATTACTGCCGCTTCGCTTCACTTAGACACAAGCATCCCGAACTTCATCACACAGGAATATACGAAAGGCGACGAATCCGAAGACTTCGCCGTATACAAAGTCGCGTATCAGCGAGAAGGCGGCTACATCCCGATCCCTGAAACTCCGGGCTTGGGCATCGAACTTGACGACAGTTTAATCGAGAAAAACCCGTATCAACCGATGAACACCGGCACGACCCCTTTGCGTGAAGACGGCTCTGTCGCTTATGCGGTATAAAATAGTTTTCAGTTATCAGTTATCGGTGAAAGAGGGTGCCGATGACGGTAACATAACTTCAAAAGAAAGGAGCCGGTTGGAATTTGTCAGAAGACTCTCACATTACGGAAGACGTAACCGACAACTGACGACTGACAACTGACAACTACTAAAAAATGAATGCTGATGAAAAATATCTATTTGATCTGAACGGTTACCTCGTTGTCAAGAATGTGCTAACACCCGAAGAGGTAGCAATCGCCAACGAAGCAATCGATAGACATAGCGAGCAAGGACGCATCCGTCCACGCGAACAGGCACTCGACGGCGGCTCCGCGGAATTAAAAGGTGAGCAGGGCAGAGGCGAACTCGGCGGTATGCTCAATTGGGAGGAACCGTGGTGTAATCCGTTCCGACACATGCTTGCACACCCGACACTCGTCCCGTATCTGAATGTAATATTGGGAAAAGGGTTCCGGATGGATCATCAGATGTTCCTGCTTTCAATGGACAAGGGTGCAGAGGGGCATACGTTCCATGGATCCTCCGGTCCTGGCTTCGATCCGAACCAATACTATATTTTCCGTGACGGACGCATGCACAACGGCCTGACTGTCGCCACATTCCAATTGACGGATGTACCACCCGGAGTCGGTGGATTAATCGTTATACCCGGAAGCCATAAGAGCAACTACCCGTGCCCGAAGAAGATGCGGCTCTACCAGGAACACCAAGAGCATATCCGACAGCTCGTCTGCAACGCCGGCGATGTCATGATTTTCACAGAGGCAGTAACACACGGAACACTGCCGTGGACTGCTGAGCATCCGCGGCGTTCTATCTTAACCCGGTATACCGCAGGCAACATGGCGTATGTCCCTGCCTATGAAATACCGGAATGGGCGAATGAGCGACAGCGTGCTGTCATGGAACCCCCCTATCATTCACGATTAAATCGTCCCACCTTGGAGGTGTAGGAAGGTTTTTAATTGATGGGATCCTGGCCTGCGCTCCGCTTACACGCAAGTTTCTGGTGAGGTCGCAACTGAAATCTCATGCTGTTCAACCATAAGGAAAATTAAAAAATGAATGCTGATGAAAAATATCTATTCGATCTGAACGGTTATCTTATTATCAAGAACGTGCTAACACCTGAAGAGGTAGCACTCGCGAATGCAGCAATTGATAAACATAGTGACCAAGCACGCATTCGTCCACGCGATCAGACGCTCGATGGCGGCTCCGCAGAACTGAAAGGCGAACAGGGGAGAGGTGAACTCGGCGGCATGCTCGGATGGGAAGAGCCGTGGTGTAATCCGTTCCGACACATGCTCGCGCATCCGACACTCGTCCCCTACCTGAACGAGATACTCGGAAAAGGCTTCCGTATGGATCATCAGATGTTCCTGCTTTCAATGGACCAAGGCGCGGAGGGCTTCATTTTCCATGGATCTTCCGGTCCTGGCTTTGATCCGAACCAATACTATATTTTCCGCGATGGACGTATGCACAACGGTTTGACTGTTGTAACGTTCCAGTTAACCGATGTGCCACCGGGAGCAGGTGGGTTAATCGTTATACCCGGAAGCCATAAGAGCAACTATCCGTGTCCACAAAAGATGCGGCTTTACCAAGAACACCAGGAGCATATCCGACAGCTCGTCTGCAACGCCGGCGATGTAGCAATCTTCACGGAGGCGGTGACACACGGAACGCTGCCGTGGACTGCTGAACATCCGCGGCGTTCTATCTTAACCCGTTACACCGCAGGTAATATGGCGTATGTCCCCGCCTATGAAATACCGGAATGGGCAAATGAACGCCAACGCGCTGTGATGGAACCCCCTTATCATTCGCGATTAAATCGTCCCGTATTAGAAACGTAGGAAGGAATAGCTGATATGTCTACTTCAACGAGTGCAATCCTGGGTCTCATTTTTTTAGGACTCGCGAATGCCTCCGTTTTTTTAATGTTTAAGTTATGGGGTTACCCATTCGACAAAGAGACACGGACGAGTGCCGCGCCCCCCTCCTTGATGCTGCTTCACCGGCTCATCGGCTATGCGTATGCGATACTCTATGTCTTTATGATGTGGCACATGGTGCCACGCTTGTGGAATTACCAAGTCGAGCTACCACCTCGAACCGTAGCACACCTGATGCTCGGTATCACCATCGGCGTGTTAATCCTCGTCAAGATTGCCATCCTTCGGTTTTTCCGGCACTTTGAGGAATCCATGCCGTATATCGGGACGACCCTGCTGATTTGCACCTATCTACTGATTGGATTGTCGGTGCCGTTTACATTCCGAGAAGCAGCATTGCGAACACAGACAATGGCATTCAGTGAAGAAGGTATCGCTCGAACCCGTAAGTTGCTTGAAACCGCCGGATTGCCAGCCGAAGCACCGCTCGACCAACTCGCATCAAAGCGAAAATTGCGGGAGGGTCAACACGTCCTACAGCGTAAATGCGTTGTCTGTCACGATCTACGCACCATTCTCGCAAAACCACGTATTCCGACGGACTGGGTCCGTCTCGTCAACCGCATGGCGATAAAACCGATGATCGGCGAACCCATTCACACAGAAGAGGAATGGACAGTCTCGGCGTATCTTATCGCGATTACACCGGATATTCAAACCTCGGCCCGGCAACAACGTCAAGAACAGATGCGCGCCGATGAGGCAAAGGCAGCCGCCCAAATTGCAACTTTCACGCTGGGAATAGATGCAGAAGCTGAAATGGATACAACGGATACAGCAGAAACCGACACCTATGACGCAGTAGAAGCGCAAGCCCTCTTTGAGGACAGATGCTCTCAATGTCATCCCATCACCGATATTGAAGACTATCCACCTCGCTCTGAAGAAGAGACAATCGAGCTCATAACACGGATGATAGAGATCGGGCTTTACCTTGAAGAGGAAGAGATTGCATTGATTACACGCTATATCAACGCACATTATTTGGAAGAGTAAATAGTTTGCAGTGCGGGTTGCTACGCAACCCTTTCAGTTTGCCTCACAGTGAGAGTTATCAGGCACAAGAAACTGCCCTTAAACGAAAATCTCTTAACTGGAAACTGAAGACTGATAACTGTTAACTACTATAACCGAATCTTCTTGAATTCCTCAATCTGTGCCGTAATCGCGCGTTCCGTCGGGAGACGCTCGGCACTTGACGCACCGTAGAACCCCACGACCCCTTCGGTATTCTCCAGAACGTAGGTTGCGTCCTCTGGCTCAGCGATCGGACCGCCGTGACAGATAACGAGAATCTCTGGGTTAACCCCTTTTGCGGCATCGTGAATGGCTTGCACCCGTTCGGCGGCATCCGCAAGCGTGAGAGCGGTTTGCGCACCGATAGACCCCTTCGTTGTCAACCCCATGTGTGCGACGAGGATATCCGCACCCGCATCCGCCATCTGCTCTGCCTCGGTTTCGTTGAAGGCATACGGCGTGGTGAGCATTCCCATCTGATGCGCCGTCCGAATCATCTCCACCTCAGGTCCGTATCCCATATCGGTCTCCTCGAGCAGCTGGCGAAACGTGCCGTCAATCAGACCCACCGTCGGGAAGTTTTGAACCCCAGAAAACCCGATCGCATCTATCTGACCTAAGAAGACATCCATCAAACGAAATGGATCCGTCCCACAGACCCCCGCGAGAACGGGTGTGTCCGGGACGACGGGTAGCACTTCGCTCGCCATCTCAACGACAATCTGGTTCGCATCGCCGTAGGGCATCATACCTGCCAGTGAACCCCTGCCCGCCATTCTGAATCTGCCAGAGTTATAGATAATAATCAAGTCAATACCACCCGCTGCTTCGCACTTTGCGGAGATACCCGTGCCAGCACCCGCTCCAATGATGGGCTTACCTGCGTCAATATTGTTGCGCAGTTGCGCCAAAATTTCTTCGCGTTTGAATTTCATGAGTCGTTATCCCTTGCGTATGATAATTAGATATAGTATACTACACCTATTATAGCAAAATATTAGATCGTGTGTAACATTTTTGATATCCTTCAGATTTCTATTCCTTCATAAAGGCAACACGCATGACCTTATACCGTTTTTGGCGAGGTAGCGGTGGCACATCTGAAAATGCGCCTGCCGACTACTTCCTACATCGTTGTAAAAAGTTACGATATAGAAATTCAGTACGCCCTGGCTTGGTAAGCCTTTTTGTTGTATTCACAGGTATCTTTTGCCTTTCTGCAGAGGCTTACATAAAAGGCCCTTGGCTATGGATGATTGCCAAAGGTGCAGATATAGATAACGATCAGTTGGCTGTCGCAAGTAAGGGCACGGTCACTGAAAACCTTGTCGCCGCATACGGTGTAAACGAAGGAGATAGCGTAGGACAGTTGCAATGGACACGCGGGCGGATTTTCCCAGAAATCGACTGCTTATTCTGGCAGTGGGGCTGCTACTCGGATAATGTTAACAGGGTCGTCAATAGGATAGGGTTGAGCAACGACCGGGGGTTGAATCGCCATTCTGCGTACGCTTTAATTAACATCCGCTCCTCGCGAGAACGCAGAAACGTCGCGATGGGGGTCGGGAGTGATGACGCTGTTAAAGTTTGGCTCAACGGTCAAGTGGTCCATATAAACAGGGTGGACAGAGCCACAACGGGCATTCAAGACCTATTTCGCGTCAATCTGAAAGTCGGGGACAACCTTCTCCTCGTTAAAGTAAGCGATAATCTATGGAATTGGGGGATGTTCTTCGATATCTATCTTGAGAAGGACGATTTTAGCACCGCTCTCCCTATGAGGACTTCCGATACTTCCCTCGCTATACACCTGTTTCAAAAATACAGTGCCACGCTCCAAGATCCGGAGATTCAGAAAGTGTTTCCGACTGTATTGACGCGGTTTCAAGAACCGGAGATACAAGCTCTTTTGACCCCTTTTACAATAAACACTGTTGCTGAGAATCCAGACATCCTCACACAGTTCGGTGTGTCGGAGAAAACGATAAGGTTCATTAAAGGAAATGCCGGTGTCCGCGCGATGCTCCGCGATCCAGACTTTCAAACGTTGTTGCAAAATCGGAATGCTTTATCAGAATTCGCGGCACTCGTTACTGGCGAGGAACTTACCGTTCTTCCTAAAGAACGCTCTTTAGCTGCAGATGTTGATGGAAACGGAGCTGTAAATATCCTGGACCTCGTGCGCATTGCAACGCGCGTAGGTCGAACAGGTCCTGATCCTGCGGATGTGAACCGTGATGGCACCGTTAATATTCGTGATATTGTCTTGGCTGCAGCCTTAATGGGTACGGAAGCAGCCGCCCCTTCTGCTTTTGCTGGGATAGGAGCAGCCCCCAGTCACCCGCCCCTACGCCCTGAAGACATCCAACTTTGGCTGACACAAATCCAACGCGTTGACTTGCGCGATCCGACCTTCCAAAGAGGGGTAAGAGTCCTAAAGCACCTGATGGAGATGTTGACACCGAAAAAGACAGGACTTCTGCCCAATTATCCCAATCCATTCAACCCTGAAACATGGATACCGTATCAACTCTCTAAACCTGCTGATGTTACAGTGACTATCTATGCCGCGAACGGCACTTTGGTCCGCACCTTGGTGTTAGGACATCAACCCGCGGGTATATACCAGAACCGTAGTCGTGCAGCACACTGGGACGGCAAAAACGAATTCGGTGAGCCTGTAGCGAGTGGGGTCTATTTCTATACACTCAAGGTCTCTGGGGAATTCACTGCCACTCGCAAAATGTTCATACGGAAGTAGCGAGCAGCTGTCAGCGAAGGGCATCGTTTTGTCTGAGTCTCAGATTGACACAGATTACACAGATGAATGCGGATTCTCTTTCCTCTATAGGAGCAACTTTCCCCACGCGACCGTATCCCTGTATACACGTATACACCTTTATCAGACCTTCTATGAAAAACGACTTGGCGTCACTAAACACACAAAATTCTTTTTTCCCGTGATGTAACGTTTTGCCTGAAAATTGTGTCTTTAATAGAGTAAGTTCAACTTAAGGATTCAGAGAAGTTCGAGACGGCATTTCTATCTATCGCTAATTTGATAACAGATATATTCCCACAGTATGCGTCTTGGTATTGTGTCTCACTTTCGTTCAATTGAATCTACACTAGGAACCAATTGCTTATACCGAGCTCGCGTTAATATATACCCAAAAAAGGGGACCCTCTCATGAAAAATACACTGACTTTCATTTTAGTGATTGGACTGGCGATATGTGTTATTCCTCAAAACACCATCGCACAAGACCCACAGGATTTGTATTTACGGTACTTACCCAAAGGTGTGAAAGCACGGCACGGCAAAGGTACGTTAACAGGACAGATCGCGAGTTCCGCTGATGGAAAACGTTTAGCCGTCGCGTGTAGCATCGGTATTTGGATGTATGACGTAGAAACGAGCAAAATACTTAATCTGCTGACAGGGCATACGGATTGGGTATGGAGCGTAGCGTTTAGCCCAGATGGGAAGATGTTGGCAAGCACAAGTGAAGACCGCACCGTCCGTTTATGGAATGCACAGACAGGTGCTGAACTTCGGACGCTGCAAGGACATGAAGAATTTACCACAAGCGTAGCATTCAGTCCGGACGGGAAGATGCTGGCAAGTGGCAGTGTAGACGAGACCATCCGACTCTGGGATGTAACAACCGGCACAAATCTTCGGGTGCTGGCAGCGCATGAACATGGTGTCACAAGCGTAGCGTTTAGTCCGGATGGAGAGATACTGGCAAGTTCGGGTTCAGACAACACCGTGCGGCTGTGGGATGCACAAACGGGAAATCCTGTTCGGACGCTAACAGGGAATCAGGGATATGTTTATACCGTAGTATTCAGTCCGGATGGGAAGATACTCGCGAGTGCCTGTCAGGATCAAAGCGTGCGTTTGTGGAATGCACAGACGGGTGAGACGCTTCAGACGTTGACTGGGCATAGTGGTATTGTTGAAAATATCGCGTTCAGTCCGGATGGGAAGATACTCGCGAGTACAAGTACCGACAAGACCATCCGTCTATGGGATGTGCAGACAGGGACACAGCTGCGGGTGTTGTCCGGGCATGAATGGGGTAGCGAGCGCGTTATATTTAGCCCAGATGGGAAAACGCTGATGAGTGGTAGCACGGACGACACCGTGCGGCTGTGGGATGTGGAAACCGGTAAAGAACTTCGAAAGATAGTAGAGCATACGATGATGGATGTACATAGTCTGGCATTCAGTCCGGATGGAAAAACACTGGCTGGTGGCACTTGGGATAATACCGTTTATTTTTGGAATGCACAGACGGGGGAACCCCTTCCGCCGCTGGAAAGCGATATCTACCTTAGAGCAAACGTCGCCTTCAGTCCGGATGGAAAAACACTCGCAAGTAGCGGTTGGGACAAGACCGTGAAATTGTGGGATATAAAAACAGGTGCAGAACTGCCGCCGTTGGTGAAGCATGATACAGATGTCACAACCCTTGCCTTCAGTCCGGATGGAAAAACACTGGCGAGCGCAAGTCGTCAAAACACCATCTATTTGTGGGATAGGCAAACACGGAAACCTATACGTATGATGTCAAAACATCAAAAATTGCCTACTCCCGAAGAGATACAAAAGCTGCGTGATCGAATGCTAAAAGGTGATAAGGAAGCAGCTCAAAAACTACGTAAAAGTCTACTCACGGCGTTAGATCCCGAGGAACATGTCTATTACATAGCGTTCAGTCCGGACAGTTCACTGTTAGCAAGCGCGAGTGATGACGAGATTGTACGTGTATGGAATGTGCAGACGGGTACCCTTCGTTTTATTTTAGACAAACACAGTGATTCTGTAAATTACGTCGCATTCAGTCCGGATGGAAAGATACTGGCGAGTTGCAGTACCGACCAGACCGTGCGTTTCTGGAATTCAGGGTCTGGTGAACTGATTCGGACGATAGAAGCGCATCAGGGACATGTTTATAGCATCGCGTTCAGTCCGGATGGAAAGATACTGGCAAGTTCGGGTTTGGACCAAGCTATTCGTCTGTGGGATGTGGAAACTGGCATACATCTTCGGACACTGGATGCACATCGGTCGGGTGTTCTTGAAATAGTGTTCAGTCCGGACGGAAAGACACTGGCGAGTACGAGTTGGAATAGTGTCGTGTTGTTGTGGGATCTCTTGGTTGATAATTAGGAGTGGGCGGGTCCAGGGACCCGCTCTTACATTTTTACCGCCGGGCATGCTGCGATTCCGCGGGTGCGCGGTATTCAACATTGAGATGCGGTGTTTCCAATCTCACATGTCCTTGAAGGCGCGAAGTCAAACAACTCTCCAGAGCACCACTCACCAATAAGGTTCGTTCCGCTGGGTACGGTGCGATACCCGTCTCAAAAAGTTCCTCAATCTTGGCGATAAGACAGGCAGAATAGGTAACGTTCGGAGTTGGCGTTAAGAAGAATTGCGTGGACACTGGCACCGATTCGTTTTTCAACTGCGCAGCGAAGCAGTAATCCCGGACTGCACCGTTAAGCATCAAAAGTGTCGCCCTCAACCCATCGTTATATTCAAGGCAATAGGCGGACGGGTTCTCAACGAGCCGGTAGATTTCACCATTACGGATCATATCCTGTGTTCTCCCGTCTTCATCCGTTAAACCGCACGGTGTATCGCTTCGGGAGAGCGCGGCTTCCAGCAGTTGATATGACCAGCGTCCGTCCTCGCCTGCCTTCCAGACTTCCTCACCATCTATTAATTGGACAGCGGCGACCCCGGTCTCACCACCCTTTCGGCGTTCTATCATACATTGCATCGCCTCCAAGGCGTGATAATCCATAGGATCCGAGCCTCCAACGCCTACCATGAGCGCCTCCTCTATCTCACACGCTAACGGCAATTCCACATCTGGCAACCGCCATGTAACAGGTAGAGACGAACCCGCAAGCACCCCAAAACCGAGGCGGTGGCCATCGTCCACCATCTCCTTCGCTTTCTCAAAACTATAGGAGAGGTGCTTGTCGTTGAAGATAGGCACGGCACGTCCATCTTCCTCAAAGACCTTGACGCACTCTTTGAAAAACTCATAACGTGGATATAGCACCTGACTTTTTTCATTGGTAGGATAATCGCCGTGTTCACCGATCGAAAGCACCGCATCTACAGCAAGTTCATCGCCACCACACCGGAGTGCTTCGGCGATAGTGGGATACACAGAAAATCCGAACTCTCTGGCACGGTCCAGGCTTTGGTCCCCCTCCGGCTTCTGGTCAACGAACAATGAGACGACTTTTATATCGGGACGATGCCATCTGCCCTGTTTCGGGTAACCAACGAGAAAACGATCTGCAAAATGTTGCGCATGCGATAGGTAACGGTAGATAGTCGTGATAACTGCGATCCGCTTCATAGCCTCATGTCCTCCAGAAGGTTGAATCTTTTGTTGGCTGATATGCAATGTCCAAATGAGGGGTCTCCTGCTTCGTACTTTCGGCGAAGAGGCTATCAACCCCTGCTGCAACAAGTCCTGTCGTCAACAAGGTACGTTCAACGGGATAGGTTGCCTCACCCGTCAGGAACATCTTCTCGATATTGTTAACCAGCGGCGAAAAGAAGTTCGCCAACGTCGTCCGTGCGGGTGGCATCGGAAGATACATCTGTGTTGAAAGAATCTCGTCGCTTGATCCGATATAAGCGGCAAAATTGAAATCTTGCACCAAACCATTCATCAAGATCATGGTAGATTTAAGTCCGTCATTGTGTTCATACTGATACGCTATCGGGTCTTTCACAATCTCTTTTAACTCATCAAGATTTGGAAACGGATTGTTAAACCCAGAACGTGCCGGTGTAAGTGTATGACTCCGACAGAGCGCCGTCTCAAAGAGTTCTCGCGACCAGAGCTTAGTGTGATGTGCTTCCCAGAACGCATCGCCGCGATACGCCTGTAGCCATTTGACACCACTTTCACCACCTTCGCGCCGTTCTACCATACACTGTAAGGTTTCCAAGGCGTGGAAGTCATAACTGTCCACACCCCCATAGCCGACACAGACTGCCTCAGAGATCGGTACACCGAGCGGCATGTCGATTGATGGTGTGCGCCACGTAACCGGTAAGGACGAGCCTGCCATAAACGCAAAGCCCATAGACTCGGAGATATCGTACATCTCGCGCGCCCACTCCCAGTTCCATGAGAGATGTTTGTCGTTAAAGGTCGGCACGCCGCGCCCACTCTTTTCATAGACCTCAGCGATTTGCATGAAGTGTTCATAGCGTGGATAAAGACGTTGCCCCTTCTCGTTGGTGGGATATTCGCCGTGTTCCCCGATAATCAGGACCCCGTCGACCGCAAGTTCTTCACCGCCGAGGGTGAGTGCCTCCGCAATTGTGGGGTAACCCTTCATTGTCGGGAAACGCTCCAGACGTTCACGACTGAGGTCATTGTCCTTGACCTGTTCGACGAAGAGAGAGACGAGATCCATCGGTGGGTGATGATGTCGGCTATTCCATCCGTAACCTTCCAAGAACCGATCGACGATGTGCTGCGTGTGCGAGTATTTGTGATAAATCGTCGCAATTGCTGCGATTTTCGGTCGTTTTTCCATGCGCTCTCCTTTTTTTATTTTTCTACCGGTACATTACTTTTTATCTCCCTCTTTCTTGAGTTCTCCCCAGCGTCTCGGAAGTTTGTCTTGTGGGTTCACCGCCAGAAAACCGGGGTCATACGCCGCAACGCTCTGCTCCTTTTTTCAGAAACCTATCTACGGCGAGGGTATCGTAGAATCGACATTCAGCGGTTTCTCTATTAGCACAACCGGTGCCTGACAACAATCGCAATTCCCCGGGGCAACTGCTCGGATGTAGCATATATCGCAGTAGTAATAGAGCTCGTGTATCACACCATCTTTGACAGAATAAAACCGGATAACTTCCAATAGTTGCGTGTTGGGAAAGACGCGACCGTTGAGAATCAGATCTTTCTCATGGAGCTGTTCATCCACAAAGAGTGCCTCCGCCAGCGATGTCGGTAAAAGCGTATAGTATCCTTCATCCTCGGTCTTGACCCCGTATAGACGATCGCGGGTTTTAAAGAGTTCTACGGCATAGTGCGTGTGCATCTCCTCCGCCAAGCAGACGATTTTGCCTCGGAGTTCAACGTTTTGCGGTTTCTCTTTTGGTGTAGATTGCAAGCCAAAATCTGCTGCCTGAGGATCGGTTGCCGGTTTGGCACCACTCATCAGAAAAACCAGAATAACGAAAAATGGGGATAATCGTTTGAAATTACGCATCACTTATCTCCTTTTCGGCTGTTACGGCACACGGCGTGTGCCTACTACCTTACAGAAGTTGCCCACCGATTTGGACCAGGACCGGGCTGATGTTCATCACGAACGCGCTTAAATTCCTCAGGCGTCGTAACAACATCCTCGGGATGCAACCGACTCCGCGCGAGAAAGCCTGCTTCCGGTTGATAGCCGGTCGGTTTCGACGCATCTTGATAGCGGGAATCAACACTCCATCGGACCTGGTGACTGACATTCGGAATGGAGCGGTGCGGGGTCAGATTGGTAAGTAGAAGTATGCTGCCAAACTTGACAGGGACCACTACCGGATCAACTTCGGGCAATTCGTCCTGTGGAATTTCAAGATAGAAACGTTCAGAGTGACGATGCCGGAAAACACCATCCCGATGGGCATGCGGGATGACTTCCAAACATCCGTTCTCCACGGTAGCATCTATCAATGGAATCCAAATTGTGAGCTGCAAGACAGAATCGCATTTAGGTTCCATATAGCCAGCGTCCTGATGCCACGGGACGAGCGTCCGATCGTGTTCAGGGAGTTTCGGACGCACCCGATATGCTGGGTGACACATAATCTCCGGTCCAACGAGCGACTCGGCAAGGTCAAGCAACTTCGGATGACTAAGTAGATCAAAGAGTGCCGGTCCCGTGTGTGCACCACTGAACACCTTCTGGAACACGACCGGCGACTGCGCCGTAATTTTTGCCAAACGGGTGTCAAACCCTTCCGTTTTGAATTCGGAGTCAATTTCACCGTCCGCGTAGAGTTCCGATGCGCCAGTGTCGACAATTTCCTCAAACTCTGCGATCAGTGGGTTCAGGTCGTCCGGTGCCAAGGCATCTTCGATGAGTAGATAGCCGTTTTCATTAAAATCGTGGATTTGCGAATTGGTTAATGCTTTCATAATTTTTATAAGAGGGTTTTGCTTTATTGCGTTGTTCTTCGTTGACGAACCCATTTTTGATGAAGTGTGAGTGCTGACATCTTTGACAGTTCATCGTCTGTGCCTCCTGAAGCCAGCGTTCTTTTTTTATGAGGATACCAGATCAATTGATATGCGTCAAGTGAAAAATTAGTTTGATTTTTTTGATATTTTTTTTAAATTTGTTATTCTTTAGACGAATACAATTGGATGTGATATATTAGTGTTGGTTGGGGAAACACCCAAGCAAAAATGCCGTACTGTATCGTCGAAAAAAGACGTGAAACCCAATAATTTCTTAAAATTGAATGGTTCTAACAAAAAGTTAACGTTAACGGGAATTTGACTTGTAAAATCCTATTACACCGCTAAAAGGAGAAAATTCTAATGAAAAAAATGCTGCTTTCTATATTTCTAACGCATATTATCGTTTCAACACTTTTGCTATCAAACGCCTTTGCACAAGACGACACAACGTGGTACCTACCCGAAGGTGCCAAAGCCCGGTTCGGTAAAGGTAGTGTGGCGGAGATAAAGTATTCCCCAGATGGTGCCCGTTTAGCAGTTGCGAGTGGTATCGGTATTTGGCTTTATGATGCGGAGACCTATCAAGCGTTATCCCTACTCACAGGGCATACGCGTCCGGTTATTAGCGTAGCATTCAGTCCAGATGGGAAGATGCTTGCAAGTGGGAGTGAGGATCGCACGGTCCGTTTATGGGATGCGTTGACAGGTGAACAAAAACAGACACTCACAGGGCATGCGCATTGGGTCGCTAGTGTAGCGTTCAGTCCAGATGGGCAGACCCTCGCAAGTGGCAGTTGGGATAAGACGGTCCGTTTATGGGATGCGTTGACAGGTGAACACAAGCAAACACTCACAGGACATACGTATGCGGTCTATAGTGTAGCGTTCAGTCCAGATGGGCAGACCCTCGCAAGTGGCAGTGACGACACGGTCCATTTATGGGATGCGTTGACGGGTGAACAAAAACAGACACTCACAGGGCATATGCGTTCTTTGAGGAGCGTAGCGTTCAGTCCAGATGGGCAGACCCTCGCAAGTGGGGATTGGTACGGCGTGACCAATTTATGGGATGCGTTGACAGGTGAACACAAGCAAACAGCCACAGGTGGTCGGTGTTGGGTCGTTAGCGAAGTATCGTTCAGTCCGGATGGAGGGACACTCGCAAGTGCGGGAGGTTTTGTGCGCGGTGCTATCGATTTATGGGATGCGTTGACAGGTGGATATAAGCAAACACTCACAGGGCATATAAGTACGGTCTATAGTGTAGCGTTCAGTCCCGATGGGCAAACCCTCGCAAGTAGTGCTGCGGATGGTACGATTCGTTTCTGGGATGCGTTGACAGGTGAACACAAGCAAACACTCACAGGACATACGTATGAGGTCTATAATGTAGCGTTCAGTCCAGATGGCAAGACGCTTGCAAGTACAAACTACACGACTATCCGTTTATGGGATGCATTGACGGGTGAACAAAAACAGACACTCATAGGGGATATAAATTTTTTGGACACCGTAGCGTTCAGTCCCGATGGGCAAATCCTCGCAAGTGGGGATCGTAGTCGCATTGTGTTTTTGTGGGATGTGTTGACGGGTGAACGAAAACAAATACCCGCACCAATACTCACAGAGCATCTAAGTACGACCCGTAGTGTAGCGTTCAGTCCCGATGGGCAAACCCTCGCAAGTAGCAGTGGGGATAAGACGGTCCGTTTATGGGATGTGTTGACGGGTGAACAAAAACAGACACTCACAGGACATACGCATGCGGTCCATAATGTAGCGTTCAGTCCCGATGGGCAAACCCTCGCAAGTGGCAGTGGGGATAAGACGGTCCGTTTATGGGATGTGTTGACGGGTGAACAAAAACAAATACTCACAGGGCATACAAGTTCGCTCCTTAGTGTAGCGTTCAGTCCCGATGGGCAAACCCTCGCAAGTGGCAGTGGGGATAAGACGGTCCGTTTATGGGATGTGTTGACGGGTGAACAAAAGCAAACACTCACAGGGCATATAAGTACGGTCTATAGTGTAGCGTTCAGTCCCGATGGGCAAACCCTCGCAAGTAGCGGTTATGTTAGGATTCGTTTATGGGATGTGTTGACGGGTGAACCAAAACAAATACTCACAGGGCATACACGTACGGTCCTTAGTGTAGCGTTCAGTCCCGATGGGCAAACCCTCGCAAGTGGCAGTGAGGATGGCACTGTGCTTTTGTGGGATGTTACGCCTTTTTCCACAAAGCCTGATTCCGTGTATCCTGTATGGGATGTAAATGAGGATGGTCAAATCAACATATTGGATTTGGTTGCTGTGGCACAAAACCTCGAAAAACCTTTAACAGTGAACCCACGGGCAGATGTGAACAGTGATAATAGTATCAATATTTTAGACTTAGTGCTTGTCTCGCAACATTTGGGCGGATCAACACGTGCTGCTCCTACAAGTATTGTCAGATTAGATCTTGACCCGGTACGCGTTGAAGGGTGGTTAGCACTGGCGCGGATTGAAAACGACGGTTCTTTAGCATTCCGACAAGGTATAGCGAATCTGGAACGGCTTTTAGCATCGCTGATCCCGGAAGAAACAGGACTCTTGCCAAACTACCCCAATCCCTTCAACCCGGAAACGTGGATACCGTATCAGTTGGCAAAATTTACAGCGGTTAGCATCTCTATTTATGCTGCCAATGGGCACTTGGTTCGGAGGTTAGACTTAGGGCATCAACCTGCGGGTTTATATAAATCACGTAGCCGTGCAGCGTATTGGGATGGTAAAAACGATCTCGGTGAGCCTATTGCGAGCGGCGTGTATTTCTATTCATTTACTGCTGGGGATTTCACCGCAACGCGGAAGATGCTGATACGGAAATAGTATCATATGACCATAGGAGTGCTGGGATGCTGATGTCTATTAGCTTCCCAGCGATCACTGATGAGTGGAAATGATGTGCTTGCAGGCACATTTGCTTGAAGTATAACAATACGGGTAAGGGGTGTCAACCCTATTTTCAACGGATCTGCTCCTTTTTTACTAAGTTTTCATCCATGGTTTTGAGTTGATCCTCTGGAATGAGGTCGAGATATTGAGTAATAACGCGTCTCGAAAGTCGTGTAATCTGTGAGATTTCGTCAATATCTGCGGTCGCTCTGCGAACGACTTTCACCGACTCATAATCCCGGATGTATCGGTCAACAGCCTCCTTGGAGTGCTTGGTCTTGGCAGCAATAGTTGGGGTGAGATACCCTTGAAGATAGAGGGTGATGATCTCTCTCTTGTGGGTAATCGCCCCCGATAGGTCGTGGATATTGCCCCGAGTGGGTAAGATGTCTCCTGTGGTTCTCTGCCATTCATTGACGTAGTCCTGGACGACAGCATCACAGACATTGAGCAAAACTGCCAAGTCGAGTTGCGTCAATAAGGCGCCCTGGTCATAAGCTTGATGACACCAGCGGACCAAGCGATTGATCCGGAGTTGCCGGGAGGTAAACCCGTTGCGAAACGATTCAACATCCTCTGTAGCAAGATAGGTCAGGAGGATGGGTTTCATACGGGTCTTGATGATCGCTTTGCCTCTTTCTGGGTATTCATCAATCGGCACCGCCATCCAGACGAGTTGTCCATAGCGGAGGTATCGCTCCTCGGGGAGTTCGTCGCCCGTGGCAAGTTTCTCCAAAGGGAGGGTAATGACGAAATACTCCTCAACAGTCTTGAGGATATCCTCAACAATAGCAGTCGCAGTGACTTCGCCTTTATCATACCCGTAGTCATTCAAAAAGCGATGGATGAGCAACTGTCGTAGGGATTTATCGTTGATGCGTCTGAACTTCTTCTCGTTGATTTGCGTGCGCGTCAAAGGCTTGCTCATCGGAGATCCCCCTTTTTTTCCTCCATGGGTTCGGGGTGAAGCAGCTGGGTCATGCGATCGGTGTCTTGGTATTGCTCATACAGCGAGAGATACTCGCGAATGAGGCGGTCCGAGAGGTGGGTGATCAGGCGTATCTGTCCCCTCGGGAAGTCTTGGTGATGGAGCGTGGCGACCTGTGTGAAGTCTCTGAGGTAGCGGTAGATGGCGCGTTCGGAGTGGTTGGTCTTTTGCTCAATCTCGGTGAAGGTGTAGTCCTTGAAATACAAATCGAGAATCTGCGTCTTGTGAGACAGTCCCGGTCCCATGTCGTGTTTCGCCCCGCGCGTCATGACGAAATACCCGTCCTGCTTCAAGGCGCGGATGTCGCGTTTGACGTTTGCCGGACTCGTGGTGAGTAAGATGGCTAAATCTTCATAACTCAGCAAGGCGTCTTGGTCATAAGCCTCTTTGGTCAATCGCAGGATGCGGTGGCGTCTGAGGCCTGCCAGACCATAACTCGCTAAGACTTCGAAGTCTTCTTCGACCTCATTGAGCGTCAGTCGACAGGAGACTTTCTTCGCTAAAGCGATGTGTTTCCCTGCGGGTTCTTCGGCAGCGACCGCCTCGTAGCAGATCTGTCCTGAGGTAAGTTGGATATCGGCGTGTTGTTCGAAGTAGGTAGAAATCTGCTTATAGTAGGCTTCGGCCATTATAGGTGCCAGATGAAAGTCTGCGGCGATCTTCTGAATGATAGCAGCTCTGGCGTTCTTGGATTCGAGGCGTTTGATACCGTAGGCGGTATCTTTCTTAGGATTCATAGTGACCTCCATGAGGTGAGTCTTGGTGATGAAAATACATCTACCTGTTAGGTGAACTCATACTATCAGTATAAATCCTATGGTCATTTGATACAAACTATAAGTAGATACAAAGTGTATTTGTCGTCTATTATATTTATTTTCTCCGAGTGCCCGGTAGGTCGCTCGGACAGTAGTCTGCTCGTTAGGTTTCACTGTGTTTAACCCAACCTGCTTAATTGACAACTATGGTGCGGTTAGATGAAGTTTAAAAATTAACTTGGACCAATTCAACCAGAATGCCATCTGGGTCCCTCGCGCACGCAACGCCCACTGCGTCCGGTGCGCCTATAGGTTCAGACAGAAATTCAACACCGTTCTGTTTTAAGGCTTCGACGGTTCCCTGAATATCTTCTACAAAAAAGGTAAGCCAGCGGACACCCGCTGCGAATTCACCCGTGGGTGTCGGCGGAGGCGATTCAATATCCATGAGTTTGATAAGTGTGTTACCGGCTTTAAGCCGGACCTGACGAAAACCTGTCGGCGCAAGCCCTACACCGCGGGCAAGGTCATCTGGAATTTCCAACTCCAGCACGATCTCCAGCCCCAATTTGTTGTGATAGAAGTCCAGCGAGGCTTCAAAGTCGCTACAGGTAATAGCAATGTCAATAGTGGGATGCGATAGGTTTAGCACGAATTTCTAACCTCCAGTCAGAACGAAGATTGCTTCTCGAAATTGACCGAGTGGACGTGTGTCATAGGTAATGTCCACTGGAACGACAATTCTCTTTCCCAAAGCGTCACGACGTATCGGTATTGGAACGGAAAAATCGATGTGACCATCTGATCGCGCTGGAATCGTTGCTTCCGCCGGGGGAAGCTCCATATTCCATGCGCTCGGAAGAATCGGTTGGGCAATTGCCGTACATGGTTCAGACGAATGATTCGTTATCTCCACGCTTAGCTGTGCCGTTTCCCCAAGTGCGATCTCCTGTTCATAAGGATAACACCGGATCCAATGTTCATCCATGCCGTAATTGGCGTGGTCCCAAGGGAAAAGGGCAGTATAGCATTTTTCACGTTCGGCAAGTATGTCCAGCATACACTGAATCTCAGCGTCAGTAAAATCAAAGGCTGGATCGACATGACAATTAAAGATATGCGTCGGTTCGAGCTGCTGAATACGCCGCAGACATTTCTCGTAACCGACATCTTTGCCGAGCAAATTCCGATTTCCGGAACAATAGTCGTCTATTCCCGCCATTGTGAAGGAGTCACCTGCAAAAAACATCCGAACACCGCGTCCCTCAACGAGAAGTCCACCGTGATAATAGGTCTGTCCCGGGAAATGGTATGCCGTCATTGTGAACTCATTCCACTGCCAAGAGTCCGCATCACGGGTAATGCGATCCACTCGGGTAACCGAAGGTGAAATACAGGGAAGCCGGAAACCGATTGGATTTGTGATGACACGTGCGACAACCGAATCCGTTATCGTTTCACACGGGAAAGTTGTCTGAAATTCAGGGATAGCATCAACGTGATCGTCGTGGTAGTGCGTCACCCAAAACTGGGTGACCTCTGAAATTTCGCCGTCTGCTTGCAGCTGTTGGATCTGTTTGATAACATTCGGTGAGCCGCAATCCATCACGAATGCTTCACCGTTTTCGGAAATAATCATCCACGTTGTGCCGAAATGACGCAGGAATTCGGGGGGTGGCTTGCCTTCTCGGATAGGCATGTGTCCCGCGCGTCCCTCAAATTCAGCAAAGAGTTTCGGGAAATAGTGCCGGAGGGCGGAGATTGAGACGTATCTATCGTAACAGTGTGCTAACTGCTGTAGGAGCGAATCGATTGCCCTGTCTGGGTTGTTCATAACAACACCGTGCGTGGGAATAAGTGCCGTTGGCGATACCCGACGGACTTTCTCAAGACTCCCAGTGAGTTCATCGCGTGCACCGAGAAATCCGTGATAGTCGCTCGTTTGCTGTCCTTTTTGTAAACTGTAGAGTTCCCACAACTGCCCCTCGTCATAAATGAGATCGCCGGAGAAGGCGAATCGCTCCCCATCAACATCAACGAGATAAGTGACGCTTCCATCGGTATGCCCTGGTGTTTCAAGGACTGTCAAGGCTGCCGGACCCCATTCAAACTGCACACCGTCGGCATACGTATCCGTCCCAGGGACAGCATTGGCGAGCATGAGATTGTGAGGGTGATAATTATAGAGATGCCATCGATATTGCGGATCGTTCCAAAAGGTCTCAACCTCGCCAAACCACGCCGCCTCTTTCGCTGGAACGCCGACGCGAACATTATCAGGCATTCGGAAGCCTGCAGTGTTATCTCGATGGTGATGCGTAAACAGAATCTGTTCAACGTCAGTGATCCCGATTTCCGCGAGTGTGGTACAGAGAGTAGTGCCACTCGGATCAATGAGGAGTGCGCGGCCGCCATCCCGGAGAATACCTGTGTTGACATGCCCGTGATGAACGTATAGGTGATGGCTGAGTTGAGAAAAGCGAGATTGCACTGTATCAAAAATCCTTATAGGCGACTGAACGGTGCCGAATTCGGGAAACTTCAATCGTTTGCGTTTGTCTGTCAAAGGTATAGATAATCCGGTATATATCAGCAACTCGTAAACTAAACTGCCCTCTGTATCTACCTTTTAGTGCCCTATGTGGATATGTTTCGCAAATGTCACATAACCGCTCAAGTTTGTTGAGAACTTGCGCTTGAATGTTCGTACTCAAACGTCGCAGATCCCGTCTTGCATTTGAGGTCAGTCTCAATTCATACATTTCAAGTTTATTCCAAGTTCTTTGGCAACCTCCTCAAGCGTAAACATCTTACCGCCAGATTTTATGTACGCTTCTTCTCGTTTGAGTTCTTCAATGAATTCAGGACGCAATTCCAGTCCTTCGTCCGGGTCATAATCATAATCCTCAAGAAACTGCTCAAGTTCCAGATAGCAGACAAAAAACTCCCAGAATTCCGAGCGTACCTGTGTTATGATTTCACTTGTTTGTCCCATATTTATTAACTTAACGAGTCGTTCCCGTGAGGCAAAAAGTTTTAGATTTGTGACGCTATCTACAAAAGCACGGAAGTCAGTAATTGACAACTCGGTAACCTTTATTTCTGGCTGCGGGTCGGTGAGGAGTGCTCCACCCATTTTTCGGGCGATGCGTCCGTCGGGCGATGTCTTCCGAACTGATTCAACTTTAGCTACACGGTGTCTCAGATGGACGAATATATCTTGGGTCTCCAATACGGAAAGGACATAATTCTCGTGATATTCCAACCCGAATGCTAAACCACAGTAACCGTTGAAAAATTCACGGAACTCGCGTTCAAGTGATTCGTGGGAATTATCCGTCGCAAGTAATGCAATTAGTTTTTCACGAGATGTAAAGAGCAAACCATCTACAATTTGTTCACGGAGCCAATCACGAAACTGCTCCGGTGTCATGTCCCTTATTTCTCTTATCATTTTGGGTTCTCCCGTTATACAAAAACGGCAGGTGCGACCTGAAACCTTTCGGCTAAAGTCCGAATGTGTGTGACCGTGCCAAAGGCTATGCTTCTGCGAATTGTGGTCTGCCGAGGGCATCCGTTCTGCCTTGGCGTTTATAGTGAGGCAAGTGTCCACCTGCATCCGCCAAGATCCGCTCTTTTGCAAGGGCGATCCGATCGGCACCTTGGTCAGCGATGTTATGCTGACAGGCGACATCTGCTTCAAGGTCAAAGAGCCGGACATCCTGATCGAAGTCGACGCTGGAGAAATACCAACTCCTCGCATCCTTATACCAAACGGAGTTGACATAGCGACAGGTCAGGTATTCGCGCGACGTCCAACCGCCTTCCCCTTCAACGATCGGAAGCAAACTCTGTCCTTGAATCTCGCCAGCGGGTTCAACCTGGCTTGCTGCCATAACGGTGGCAGGCACATCAAGCGTATAAACGAATTCATCGCAAGTTGTGCCAGCGTTTACGCCAGACGGGTGACTCACCATCATAGGAATATCCATCGTGCCGGGGTACATAAAGTTCGCCGGTTTTCCAGTGGCTTTGTCCGGATTCTCTGCGAAGTTCGTGCCGTGGTCTGCGAGGAAAATGATGAGTGTGTTCTCACGTAGTCCAAGCCGATCAATGGTATCTACCAACCTGCCAAACCAAGTATCCACAAGCGTTACCAAGCCAGCGTAGTTGGCTTTAACGCTCGGCAACCGTTCCTCAAGTTCCGCATCGTTGAGTGAACCGTAGGGGAGGTTGAGACAGATAGGTTCGCGGTCTTCGCGCTTACCGTAGAGATCGTAGTAGTGGATGGGTGCTTCCCACGTTTCGTGGGGCGTGAAACTATCTACATAAAGATAAAACGGCGTATTCTGATGATTGTGTTCAACGAATTCAATTGCGGAGCGGAATAACCTCGCAGCGTGCCACATCTCCTCTGGACGTTCAGGCTGGACGTTCACAATATGGGCACGGATACGTTCCGGATTGCCTCGATAGCGGGACACCAGCGCAGGATCGGCGTGAGCAGCCCCGCGGTACCTGTCTTCGGCTTGACCTCTGACGAATTCCCACTGTCGGAATCCACGCGTGAAATTCATGCCCGGCACAAAATAGTGTGGTACATCGGCGAAGAAGCCGGTATGATACCCGTTCTGGACAAGCGATTCAGCAATCGCGGGTTCATCGGAAGACATGGGCTGCCAACCCGGAGTATAAACGTTGTCCCAGGGCACAGGGGTATAGGCACTGAATGGATAGGCACGTCTACCGGTGTGTAAAGTGCGGCGCGTTGGGATCGTCGGTAAGCATTCTGGGTGCGCGTTCGTAAATCTGACGCTCTGTTCGGCAAATCTCGCTAAATTTGGCGTATGGATCCAATCGTTGCCATAAGGACTGAGATATGCGGTTCGTAATGTATCCGAAACAACGACGACTATGTTCCAACTCATTTTTTAATTTTCCTTGCGGTTCGGTTAGGTGAGTTCTGGTTAATTAGTTCTTTTCCGTAGATCCGCCTTCCACTATGTTCCAAGCTACACGCTTTGGTTATTGGTAGATGCGGAATAATCGAAAACGAGGACATCCTCAACAAGTGGGCGGATGTGTTCGCCCGCGACTTGGCGGTGAAAGGGGTGTGGCAGATACGCGTCACGTGCCGCTTCGTCTGTAAAACGCACGATAAAACCGTATGCGTATCCCTGGCTTTTACCTTCAGGACTGTTGTTCGTGCCAGCAGTTATGGATTCAATGCCGGGAATTTCATCAGCCATTCCCAATAGGGCATTGGACAAAGTTTCCAACTGCCCCGCGGTAACATCCGATTTTAACTTCAGTAGAACGATGTGTTCAACCATTCTTTTAATTATGACCTCCTGGGCTGCCCTCCACTCTGTTCCGGGCAGGTTTTCGGTTAATTCGCGCCTGGGTCGGGACCTTTTAAGTCTCAAGAGAAGAACTTTAAAAACGGGACGATCCCCTTCTGGCTCCGCGCAAATTCATTTTGTTTGGTAAATTGAGAAAAATTATTATATAATCATAAGTATGACACAAATGTTGTTTTTTTTCAAGTTTCAAGAGGTTCGCAAACGCATGACAAAGGAGTATAAAAAATGAAACTGACTTATGTTTGTATTGCAGCACTCTGTATCGCAGTTGCACTAAGTGCCTTCGCTGCCGATCCAGTAGTCGTCACAGAAATCAAGGATAACAAGGGCGGGATTTATAAAGCCGTCGAGTTGGAAGAGGGTGGAAAATTTTTCCACGATAGGGACTATACGATTACGAATATCCCGAAAGACTTTCTTGGACTCACACAAGTCTCTACGTCAGCAGACTGCCCGGGCGGACAGGAATACCGACTCACATTTGAAATCGACCGGCCGGCTTATATCTACCAAGCCTGGGATAGCCGACATACACGTCCGGAAGACCGCGGACAGGATCCGAAAGGCTGGTTCACAAAGGGATATACGGATACCGAAGAAATCCTCATGTTGGATGCGCCACACGCTCCAACCGAGTATTTTATCTACAAATCCAATGAACCGCATCCGAAAGGAATGGTGGAATTGCTCGGTATTGATGAAGTCATCGGAGACCCGGTCCTCATGTGGACGATCTTCCTCGAAGAAGGTGTGCTTCCGGTTGACCCAGCTGGAAGTCTAACGACAACGTGGGGTGAAATCAAATCGGATCAGTAGTGCTATCAGTCAAACCACATTGTAAAACAAGCGGGCTTCTCAGCCCGCTTGTTTTATTTATGGATTCGATATAAAATTTTTGCGGATGGCACGATCCTCCTCCGGGATTGGGAGAAAATCATCACCAAACCCCGTGCCAGTAAACCGGAAAAAATTAATAGATAATACACACACCACCGGCACAGGCACTCCCTGGCTTCTGCGTCACATCACCAGCGACACTGTCAGCCTCGCCTGCCTCAAACTCAGCAACGATCGACAGCGTTTCCGCTGCCGGCTCGGATAGACTGAGTTGGAGTGTATCACTCTGCGTGAAAGTCACCGTGCATCCTGTCATCTGAAAAAGGGCAATCAAGATGCAGAAGAGAACGAAAATGGCTTTCGGAACCCCTCGGAACCCCTCGGAACTCTTCAAGAAAGAGGTTTTCTGGTGAAGTGATATCTCTGGCCGATCACGACGCAAGCCGCGTGTGGACTTGCGGGACAATGCTATAAAAATGTGTTTCATTGTTAAACCTCAATGCTCCGAAGCTCGGCTTGGTCAAGTGTATTTGTGCCTAAACCGAGCCCACTTGCTGTGTTGATATGGTTTGCTAATTTAGATACGGAATCCAACTCCATCTCCTCGCGCTTCTGGTTGACAGTCTGAAGGACAAGGACATCGAGAAGCACTGGATCTGTACTGACAAAGAGACTGTTATATTTCCACGTGCTTTCGGCGTGATATGTCGGTCCTCGATCAAAAGAGGCGACCAACCCATCAACGATATTCAGGACAAGTTTATCCTTTAAAACTTTATGCTCCAGAATCTCAGCGATAGCCGGGTTGCAATAAATCGGCTTTGCATGGAACCGACGTGTGTTATCAACACTGCCAAACGCGAGGTTCTTTAAACACCCACTGACACCCGCCATTTCATGGTGTTTCAAAACAGGAACATTAATCAATACATCAACATGCTGCGTAACGATTCGGGAATACCGGGAGCGAGTGCTTTCGTTCTCTCGGCGGTTAACACTGTCTTTTTCACTCTCGTAAAACACCTCGTCATCATACCCAATCCCCTCTGTGTCAGAGGCAAAAGTCTGCACTTCCCCCTCGTCTTGCTTGATGGGGTACCCAGCGTTCAAGAGGTGGCTTTCAAATCGGTCCCAGATAATAATTTGTTTTTTGAGAACACCCGCGCCGTATACCCCCTCAACGATCTTATCAACAATGATAGGATGTGTGCTGAGTTCTGGTCCACCGAGTGGGTTAATTTTTATGCCAACGATGTCGTCGGGTAGGACAATATCCCGCCACGCTTCTTTCGCGGAGGCACGTCCAGTGAACTTCATCATCGCCTGATCGAGTAATTCACTGACAGCATCTTCATCGAGCCGATCGCCATCCCAGACGTTTTCACTGACAGCCTCAACAACAGGCGTCAGGGGTGTTGTTGTCGTGGTATCGGGCTGTGACTGCCCACTACTCAGCTGCGCGAACGCCGGAAGTGCACTCAGCGCGCCACCGATGCCGCCAACACCCGTAGCAAGCCGGGTTAAGAATTGTCGGCGGTCAAGTGCATCTCGGTGCCGCGCAGCTTCTTCGCTGTCGGCGATAATCTCTTCTATAACGGTGTCGCAAGGTTTCATCAAAGTTTCCCCAATTCCGTGAGAATCTGTGCTGTCGGCACACGGACAGCTACCCCGTCAATGGATTTCCAAGCGACTGTTCCGTCCTTACGAAGGACATAGGATGCAGGACGGGCTATCCTGTCGTTACCAGGATCCAAGACGTTGTAGGCATTGATTACCGCTCTGTCCTTATCCGAGAGGACAGGGAATTCAAGTCCACTGCCTTGGACTGTCTTTTTGGTATCGCCTTCATCATCGGAACTGATAGCGATGAGTTCCGCGCCTGCCGCCCGAATTTTAGCATAGTTTTTTTGCAACTCTCCGAGTTGTCCTCTACAGAACGGTCACCAGCCGCCGCGGTAAAATACAAGCACTACGTTCTTGTTTCCGACAGAATCAGCGAGTGCGTGCAATTTGCCATCACTATCCGGTAGTTCAAAGGCGGGTGCCTGACTTTCGAGACTCAAGCCTTGCCCCGGATCCAACTTCTCCGGTTCAGCCCGCCGAGTCAGTCGAACCCGTAGTTCCAATGTTTCCGCCGCAGGTATCGGATGCACGGGAACTTCGGTCTCTTCGTAACCCACATGTGCGATTGATAAGGTAAAGGCTTGCTCGACAGGGAGATTTTCAAAGGTGAAAACACCTGCTCCTGTTGTCAACGCCTCGTAAACTTTCCCGGCTTTCTCAGTGAGTTGGAGATGGACTTGAGAAATTGGGGCACCTGTCGCTGCGTCGGTTAGAATCCCCTGTAGATGCGAGACGGGTTGATCCAATACCACCAGTGCGATTTTATCGAGTGAGATGCTCTGGTCGGCTGTGATGGTAACGTTCAGTTCCGTTGTTTGGTAACCCTTCGCTGAAATTTGGAGGGTGTAGTCTCCAAATTCAGTTTCCTTAAGACGATAAGTTCCAACCTCGCCTAAACTTGTGGTAGAGAGTTCGCCTTGAAACCCATCCACGGTCGCTCCTTTTGTGTACCCTTTTGCAAATTCCATTTGCGCTATGAGTCGTCCTGCTTTTAACACCCGTACGTAGATGGTTTCGTCTCCGATTAATTCAATTTCGCCAGAGAACGCGCCTGTTGCTACGGTTTCAACCGTCAATGTATCTCCCGTCTCCTCAAGGGGGTTCTCTGTTCCACAATTTAACCCAGTGAGTAGCAAGAGTGCTAAAGCGAGACCTGCTTGTATCTGTTTCATTCTTTTGCCCCTATTGGCGTTTAATTCTGCCCCACGTCGTTGTCAACTTGTTCACGGGTTCAACCGCCGCGGCGGTTTCAACCCCGTTCTCCATAAGAAATTTCATATCTTCCTCTTCCAAAGCAACATTGAAGAGGGCAACATCGTCAATAATACCTTCAGTATATCGATCATAATGTCGTGCGATGTGAAATACGCCTTCGCCGGTGCCGTATCCATCTTTTTTGTTGAAATCAATCTCGGCTTCCATCTCGCCATCCACCCATATTGAGGACTTGCCGCTGGAAGCATCCGCTCGTCCCGCGATGAAGTGCCACTTCTCGTCGGCGATAACAGTGGTGCCGTGGCAAGGGAAACTTGTTGACGCGCTATCGCGCAAATACAGACTCACGGTGTTCTTGGTTCCATTGTCCCAAAGAAGATACCACGGCAATACTTGCGATGTATCCTCATAGTTTTTACCGACGAGTGAGCCGCCAACCTTACTACCCTTGTAATAGAGGGTGATCGTGAACGAGACACCCGCCTTAAACCCGACAGTGTCTGAGTGCGGAACTTCAACCCAATTGCTGGCACCATCAAATTCAAGTGCTTTTCCAAATTTCCCATCTACCCATTTTGCGCCGTGAATTTCACCATCGTTTCCGTGCTCTGACGAATCGGTGGCAACCCCACCTTTCCCTTCATCAAAAAGCCACATTCCCGTGATACTCTTTGGGTCAATCTCAGCAAAACTGGGGAGTGCCACGAATAAAAAGACCACCATAAAACTCGCGAGCGTTATTCGCACATTTTTAACTAAAAACATTAGCGTTCCTCCTTAGAACATCCGTCAGTTCACAACATAGAGGTGCAATTTTTATGCCATTCCATTTTCCATCTCAAGCGTGAGACTTCGCACGAAATGGGACAATTCTCGTCTCAGCGTGCACAAAAAGGGGCAATTGCGAACGGCTGAAATATCAGATACGCGTTCTCACTTCTATAGTATACCATTGATGGTAGCATTCTGTCAAATCGAAACGAACGTCACTTACCCCCATTTTTTTTCGAGAGTAGATTGTAGTTGATGCCATCAGGTTTGTATGCGAGAAAGTCAGTTTCCAAGGGTTTCCCAAGGCGGATCGCCCCTGGAATGTATCTGCGTGAAAAAGGAGATGAGAAAATGTTGGTTCCATAAGTCGGTGAGCACGCGTTTGATAATAGTAATAACAGAAAAAGTTTTTCTGTTATTACTATTATGTGCCTTCTGCCAGTGTGTAGAGGCGACCTTCTCATAACTGATAAACACCAATCCATAAGCCAAGCAGGCACACAGCCAGAGAACATCCAGACGCGTTTGTGTCGGTTTTTTCAAGACGAGTTTGCCAAAGCCGAAGCACGACTTTATATCTCGGAACCCGTGTTCAATCTGCATGCGTCTTTTGTAGCAGTGATGTATCTGATGTCCACTGAGGCGATTTGAGATAAGATACATCGGGTCTTTAAAGGCACCGTCTCTGAGGATATAAAGTTGAAGCGGTATCTGCTCCTGCGACTGATAAAGGATATACGGATACCAGCCCGCTTCAAGGTCATCAAGTTTCTTCAGACTCCCATCATGCCTGATACCGACATGCCTCGCAACACGCATCACGAACGCAATATCCCGTGCCTTGAGAAACTTGATGACGTATCGCGCACGCCCAAAACCACGGTCAAACACCAGAACAGGTCGTTGTTGATGCCGCGACACGACCCCTAAAGCCTCTTGATAAACATGAACACAGAAGTATTGGATGATTTCATTATGACTCTTATAGATACCCTCGTGAAGCTGTTGATCGCTATAGATGAACCAAAAGACAGGGATCGCACGATGCCGAAACGGGATCGAAACAACAAGTGCTTTCCACCCGGCAATCAGAGACGTCTCATCAACGAGCAAATACAGATGAGCGTTGGCATCCTTGGAAAACCAACCTACAACCGACACAAACCAAGCACGTTTCAGCGCATCCACAGGCAACGGGGTGTCAAGGAAACGCAGAAACCTTTTCTGTTTCGACTTTTCCCGCTTGACGACGAGCGACAAACGCGACGCAATTTCATTGATCCGAAACGTCGGGGCAACACTGATCGCTATCAAGACCAACACCAGATTCCGAAAAACCGGTTTTTTCATACCAACAGACTTGAAGATTTCTCCAAAACGTGCTATCATTGTTTCTGGATTTACCCGTTTTGGGTATCTCTTTTTCATAAAATACCTCCTTACATGTTTTGTAAACTCGATTACAAACGGTTGCCGTAAGGAGGTATTTTATCATAAACCCACTGACTTTCTCACACTTTTTACAACAAAAACCTTTCACCACAAACCTTCAGAAAAAAATGGGGGTAAGTGACGAAACGAACAGGTCTATTTCGGATTTCATGCGTCAGTTTCAACGCGATCTTGCCTTGATCTGTCCCCATGTAGTGGTTAGAGAGGTACCCCGAGGATTAACAGCAAGCGCACCGCTGGTAGTTGCGCCGTTCATCCCGATTAGCGTCTTACCGTTTCCTGATGCATCTCGAAAGCGGTCTGCCCCTGCTGGCTCATCAAAATTCCATAGCGCCAAGGTGTGTTCATCACTCTCGAAACGATGGGGCGGATCGAAGGGTGTAATGCCTTTCTTAGCAGGTAAGTCATATCGAGCGATATTTGAAAATCTTATCGCATCAATTTCGCCATGAAAGTAAGTCGTTTGGGATAACATTATGCCGTCTCTATTGACTCGGATTCCAATTTTATGAAAGCCCCCGACAAAGAAATTTTTATATTCTTCAGCCCAATTGAGCTCCGCAGCCACTCGATCCACCAAAGGAAACCGTGTTTGAAGGATGCGATTGTTGTATGCGAAGTTAAATGCGCCATCTTTGAAAATGACTGCCAGATAGTTCCATCGATCTTTCTCCACTTCAACGTCAAGTGTTATCACGCCTTTAACTTTTCCTTCAAGATGCGCCACGCCATAACAACAGAGTTGATTCTTATCAAGGTTACAATCCTGAGTATTTGAGGTCAACCCGAAGGCAACTTGCTGGCTGAGAATGAGATTCCTCTCTGTGAGATTATCCCTTCCACGCTTGGGTCCAGACTTCGGATAGAACCATACCTCGGCGGTAAAATCAAGGGTGTTTGCCGGGATCAAATATCCGTGTTCGACAAATGAAAGTATCGCATAGTCATCATCACCATCCAGTACCAAGACACCATCGGAAGGCTTGAAGGAAAAAACAGGCAGAACCAAGTTGAATAATAGTGCAGTGCCGAGTAGAAACCTAAAGTTAATAACCATGAAAATCCGCCTCCTATCGAAAACAACCGCACCTCAGTTCAGGAACTATTAATGTTATGGTGTGTTCACGCTTTCATATGATACAGTCGTAACTTTAGTTGCTGCATACCATAATTATCTTCAAGTTCTCCTTCATACACGGACACGGTAAACTTGCTAATTAGAGGTTCATTGTAAATCCCATTGATTGACAAAGAGACCCTGTTTTTGATAAAATGGTCTTGCCTTACCATACAACTCAGACTCTAAGGAGACAGACGGACGAAAAACACAAATCGCTTCCCCTATTTCACTATTAAACGCTCGCGATGCCTCTTGTTAATGCTAATTTTGTTGCTAAATGGATCGGTTAACGCGGCATTTGAGAATATCGAACTCATGGCGGGACCCGCGGGGATGGGAAGTGCGTACTCGGCAGCAACGCAGGATACCAGCGCACTGATATGGAATCCCGCAGGTTTGGCACGATTACGGACTCCCGAAATCGGTGTCAGTTACCTCGATCTGCACGGTGTATTAGGTTACAGTTTTGTCGGCGTGGCACACCCGATTCGGAAAGGACACACCCTCGGCGCAGCACTCCTAAACTCAAGTGACACAGAAGGCATCTCTCAAGAACGGATTGTGCTGTTGTCGCTCGCAACCCGTATATGGAAGAGACTGCATATCGGTATGAATGCGAAGTATTTTAGCACTTCGGTCAATCTGGAGCAGATACCGTTAGGGCGTGGGACAGGATGGGGCACCGATCTCGGCATCCAGTATGACTTTATGAGGGAAATCGTTAGAATCGGGATAGTCCTCCCGAACCTGTTCTCGAATCTGTCGTATCGTCGACTTGAAAAAACGACTTCCAAGAACACCTACAGCGAGTCACTTCTACGTGAATGGCGTATCGGTGCTGCGGTAAGCGTCAATTTCGGCGCAGGGGCACCCTACAGACAACTGGAGACTGTGTTAGCAGCTTTTGAGATCGCTAACGGTGTCCCGCTTATCGGATGCGAGTACCGGAGTGATATAAGATACGGTGAATTTGCGCTGCGGTTGGGATGGCGTTTCGGCGATGGACTCACTGCTGGATTCGGCTACCAGCGCGGTAATATCGGGTTAGATTACGCCTTCGTGAACGAGAGATACGGTTCCCAAACCTCACTGTTCTCAGTCCGACTGTTCTATTGATTTTTGGATGGGGTTGAGGGTAAACTATCCACAGCAAAATCCATGAGGGTCAGAACCCATCTTGTGATTATCCCAAAAAGGAGGCGACACAATGGAAAAATCAACGATTATTCAAGAAATTATCCAGCGATTAGACAAACTCACACCTATGCAACAGAAACAAATTTTGAATTCTGTTCTCTCTTTTTTAGGGGAACCGATAAGAGGCACACCGGGAAAGGAACTGCTTAAATTTGTAGGTACAATCTCGAAGGAAGACTTGGAAATCATGAAGCAGACAATTGAGGAAGGATGTGGAATGGCATCGTTATCGCAAGGACAGCATACCAAAAAGCGTTGATTTTCTTATACGACCTATGATAAAATTCTTTCAAGAGATTGGTAGGCACAGAAACCCCAGCCCCTAATCGAAAAGGAGGCGACACAATGGACAATTTAAAGACAGAACTTTTGGAACAGATAGAAAAACTCACTCCCCTGCAACAGAAACAGGTTTTGGATTTTGCGTTAGAACTTTCGGGTGAACTGTCAAAACGTTACCCGGGAAAAAATCTGCTTCAATTCGCTGGTACGATTTCAAAGGAAGATTTAGAAATAATGAAACAAGCAATTGAGGAAGGGTGTGAGCAGATTGATGAATCAGAATGGTAGATATCTGCTTGACACGAATATCGTTATTGCTCTGTTTTCCGAAGAAGTAAGGGTACAAGAGAAAGTGAGAGAGGTCGCAGTTGTAGCATCGGCTCCACCTATAATCGGTGAACTTCGCTATGGTGCCCAAAAATCTGACAAAGTCTCGGAGAACCTCCACAGAATTAACAGGTTCGTGCAACAAAATGCTTTCTTTCCTTGTGATTTAGAGACAGCACAGTGGTACGGAATCATCAAAGACGAGTTGCGTCGGAAGGGCCGCCCTATCCCAAACAACGACCTCTGGATCGCATCAATTGCCTTACAATATGACTTGATTCTTGTCACACGAGACTCACATTTTGATCAAGTAGAATCTCTACAGACAGAATACTGGTAACTCCTACACCAATAACAGATACGGGTCTTGAATATAACTGGAGACTGTTTGTAGGAACTGCGCTGCAGGGGCACCATCTACCACACGGTGATCGAATGTCAAACTCAGCGTCAGCATGCTCCGAACAACAATTTCATCGTCGTGAACGACCGGTTTCTTCAGAATCCGTCCCACCCCAAGAATAGCACTCTCCGGTGGATTGATAATAGGTGTGAACGCGTCAATCCCGAAGTTTCCGAGATTTGTAATCGTAAAGGTGCCCCCTTGAAGTTCACCAGGTGTCAGTTGATTACTGCGCGCCCGCTCTGCGAAACCTCTCACCTGTTCAGAAATTTCGGATAACCGCTCCTTGTCGGCATTTCTGACGACAGGGACTACCAATCCGTCTTCCAATGCGACTGCCACACCGATGTTAATTTCCGGCAATAGATGAATGCCTTCGTCTATGAGTGTTGCGTTGAGGCGCGGATGTTCCCCCAAAGCGTTTGCGACGACTTTAACGAGCAGATCGGTATAGGTGAGACTTACCTCTCTCGTCTGTAACTTATCGTTGAGCATCCCACGGAGTTCGACGAAAGCCGTTGCGTCAACCTCTGTGTGGAGTGTGACGCTGGCGTTGGTTTGAAGACTCAGGGTCATCCGCTCTGCGATAATTTCACGGATGCCACCCATAGGAATAACCTCTGTCTCCTGTTGAAGAACAGGGGTCTCTATAACGGGGGCTTCAGCGACGGCTGCGCTCGCTTGTAAGACATCGTCACGGACGATTCTGCCCTCGGGTCCTGAACCGACAATTGAAACCAGATCGACGCCATGTTCTTTCGCCAATCGCCGGGCAAGCGGTGATGCCTTAAGCCGGGTGGTTTCTTCGATCGGCGCCGGTCCTCTCAAGTCAATATATCGCTGGACATCGCTTTCAAGGATACGTCCGCCGGGTCCCGAGGCTTTGACTTCGGTCAAGTCAATAGCGAGTTTTTCGGCGAGTTGACGTGCCGCTGGCGAGGCTTTTGGTGCGACAGCCGTCGTCGGTGGCGTTGCCTTCGGTTGCGCGGGTTGTACTGACGCTTGCGGTTCCGGCGGGGTGTCCACTTCAACGGGTTCGGGGGGCGTGTCCACCTCAACGCGTGCCACTTCCTCTCCGGGTGCGCCGATAATCGCTAACAGGGCATTGACAGGAACATTGGCGCCTTCCTCAGCAAACAATTGCGCGATGACACCATCAGTAGGGCATTCTTGTTCATGGACGACCTTATCGGTTTCAATCTCTAACAAAGGCTGTCCTTGTGTGACGGTATCGCCCTCCTTCACCAGCCATTTCCCGATTTTCCCTTTGGTCATTGTCTGATCCATCTGAAGCATTCTTAATTCAACTGCCATATTTTAATTTTCCTTGCGGTTCGATAAGATTCGTTCTACGAGAATGATCTTCTCCGTATACCCACCCAGTGCGATATCATGAGTGCGCCTCAATCAATTCAATCAACAATTCAACATTCGCATCTTTTTCCAGAATAAGTGCAAATTTATGGTATTCGTCGCCCTTAAAAATCGCCTGAATAAAGGGACTAAACGCTATTAAGAGTTGACTCCCCAAAAAGTTAAGTGGCTTACCGGTCTCTAAAAAAAGAATTGCGGGCGCGGTTAAACCGCGCCGTACAATCCACGTTGCCGCCTTTTCAAGCAGGACGTGTTGCTCGGATTCAGGAATATCTTCAAGGACGCGTGGTATTTCAGGATTTGGATTGAACACAACGAGCACCTAACTCCTTGCAATACACACCCTTAAATCTCTAAATCGCTCAAGTAATCGGCAATCTGCTTGGGTTGACCATCGAGGGTGGTCTCCATCGCGGCAATGACAAGCACGAAACTTTTGATATTGTCCTCAATCCGCGTATCAGAAGGTTCGCCACCATCAAGCCAATTCAGGAATTCATCAAAGAGATGCTGATGTGCCTGATACGGAATTCCGGGTGCCTCGTAGACTTCGGTCTCTCCACCAACACGGTGGATCGTCATCTGGTTGCCGCCTGCGATTTCCACAGCACCCTCCTCAAACTCAGCGCGATAGTGTTCATGGTTCCAACAATTGACGATACCCGCCGATGAACTGTTGCCTTCATAAGAGGTATGGACCCCATTATCCATCCGCATCACATAGAAACCGCTGGAGTAATGTTGGAAACTCGACCATTCGGGATTCCATCCAAACCCGATCAAAGTCTCACAATCGCCTCCTGAGAGGAACCGAAGCATGTCAAGATGATGGACGGAACCTTCAAAAAGCAGCCCGAAATCCATATCGTGCCGCCACGCCTTGCCCCACGAAAGATAACGCCGGTAATCACACGCGTATCTTCCTACAATGTGTTGAAGCCGTCCCAACCTGCCCTCATCGCGGATACGAATCAACTCCTGTTTATTGTCTGCATAACGATAATTTTGAATAATAGCACACGGCAATCCTGTTTTTTGGGCGGTGTGCACCATCGCTTTTGCTGCGTCTAAGGTGTCCGCGATCGGCTTTTCACAGATAACAGGCATCCCATTTTCCATAGCAGCTATTGCCGCAGGACTATGAAATTGCGGTGGAACAGCAATGCCACAGAAATCAGCCTTGACTTCTGCACAGGCCTCGTTAAAGTCCGTGAAGAGCTGTGAGGTGCCGAGCCCCAATGCCTCCCCCTGCGCTGTGAGCACATCTGTACTCACATCCGCTAAACCAACGATTTCGATCCGGTCGCCGAAATTATTCGTGAAATTGTTAATCCAGCCACCCGCCATGCCACTTCCACCAATCATTAAACACGTTCGTTTTGCCATATTTTTAATTTTCCTTGCGGCTCAATAAGGCTGGTTTTATCGGAACGATCTCCTCCGTATATCCAGCCCGGCGCGATGCTTGGGCTTACGCGCTCTGTTTAATTCCTAATTCTTGGATAATAATAAAAATAAAAACACATTATGCTTGAGGGCACCCCTACGAAGCAGATTTCTGCATGAGTTTACCTCGTAAGACGTAATCGTCTTTGCCGCCTCGGACGCGTTCAAGTTCCGCTTCGGTAGCCTCACGGCGCACTTTTGCTGGGACTCCCATCGCAACGGCACCCGGTGGGATTTCCTGTCCTTCGCGGACAAGCGTCCCAGCCGCGACGATGGCATTTTCGCCAATCACTGAACCCGTTAAAAGAATCGCTCCCATGCCGATCAGTGCCCCGTCCCCAATAGTGCAACTATGGAGGATAGCACCGTGCCCGATCGTAACGTCATCACCGATGAGACACGGAATCTCTTTATCCATATGTATTACCGCACCGTCCTGAACGTTAGTACGACATCCAATTCGGATCGGTTCTAAATCCCCGCGGACCACACTGTTAAACCAGATGCTCGATTCTTCCCCAATTGTTACATCGCCAATAATCATCGCCCCCGGAGCGACGAACACAGACGGATGTACGTTCGGTGTTATGCCTTCATACTCTATCAACATATTTTTAACTGTTGGCTGGTGACTGCTTACCACTAAGTCCTAAGCAGGTGGTTGATCGTCCCGTACGGGTTCTCTATAGCAGTGCAGCCGCTCCTTTCTCAACTGTTGGCTGGTGACTGTTCGGTCAGCAACACCAAGATTAAAAAAACTGCTGCGCAACTAACAACTTACGGAGATTTCCTATTCCCCATCTATAAGATATTGCGAATATACCCGCAAGGAGGATTACCAATCCAACAAACGCGATGAGACTCTCCATATACCATGCTATCACCAACGCAAGAACAAGTGTCACATCAATAATGAGCGTTACTGTGAATGTCAAAACCCGCAAGATCGGCTTCGTCTGATATGTCAATTCCGCCATCCACGGCAAAGTTCCAATCGCTGTATTCAAGGCACACGCCGTCGGAAGTGTTAAGATAGGCGTTAGCATCACTGGCATCCAAGCATCCCTCGGAATTTGGAGCAGACCAACAGCAAATAGAGACCAGAATTCAGCATAAACTAATGCACAGAGCAGCGCAGCCATGAATTTACTCGTGAACACCAACCCTGGCGTAACAGGGGCGGCTCTCAGCATCCACCATGTCTTCGCCTCATCTCGAAAACCGTTACAACTGATACCGAAGGTAATAAGCATACTATAAAGAACTATCTGCACAGTAAGAACCAGTCCAGCGTTCGCATCCGCACTGCTTTCCTGCACGAGTAAGATCGCGATGTGAACTACCAAAAACAGTGTGAGCATCACAATGGCAATTAACCGTCCACTATGCCTTACGAAAATAAGAAAGTCCTTTAGCATCATAGATCGTATCTTACCACGTCCAAGTGTCCCTCGTATGCGTTCCAAACGCGATCCCTTAGACTGGCGGAAGTCTATAGAGGTTTGCGGGACAATAGTACTCCGCACGGATTTACGCTTGGAAACCTTCAACTGCCGAATATTTTCCCAACCGCGCTGATAAATCAGTTGTGCGACGAGCGTTGCCATTCCGGCAGCGACGAGACTGCCTCCAATACCTCCCAGTACCCACCTCAACCGGACACCTATTGTGGATTCAGTCACCCAACCCAACAGAAGCTTCCCAATCCATTCGTGTGGATACCATGAAGCAGTCGTATCCGTCGTCCTCCCGGAAACCCAATCGAGCAAAAATTGCTTTATGTGGATCGGTTCAAACTCGAAAAACAGTGTTAACGATAACAGAAAACCTACTGTTACGCCGATTGCAGTGCCAAGGACCTTGAGTGTCGCGAGAAGCCATCCTGACGAAAAGAAACGCGCAATCAACATCACGCCGATGGTAACATAACTTGCAATCATTATTAGAAGACACAAGCATACTGGAAACAGTATAGCGTAAAAATGCCACGGTAATTCAAATATCAGACCGAACGCTACCCACGGAGGTCCTAAAAAACAGAGGATACTCAGAAAGCGGGTGATCGTGAGATGAATGAGCTTATATCCGAAAATCGCGATCGGTTGAATCGGTGCCGCGTGTAGCAATGCGGTGTTCGGTGCTTCATACAAACTTTTCAGCGAACTCTCCATCAATTCCTTGGCAACGACGATAATCCCGAAGATCATGAATCCATTAATTACACCCAGCAGAAGTGCCGGCTCCGCCTCAGTGAGTCGTAAATGTGTGAAGAGAGAGTTCCCCAACACCGATAGGGCAACGATAAAAACGAGATAACCGACACCCTTTAAAGCGGCTTTTCGCCACGCTTCCCCACCGCGCCTCAGACCATTTAACCACCCTTGCAAATCCGCTCTTAACAGAATTATCACATTTTTTGACATTTTTTAACTATCGGCTGATGACTGCCCTCCAAATGTAAAGCAAAACAAATTATGCCATTTAAGGCATAACTTCATTTCGGGCAGGTAGTTGATCTTCTCAAAGAGATATATTAGAGGCGCACAGTTCCTACTACAAGCAATTCAAACATCCGCTGTAAGATCGAGAAAAATATCCTCGAGCGTCTCTGTTCCATCCTGACTGATATCAACAGGTCGTCCGTGACAGTCTTGATTTTTCTGCTGCAATTCCGCAAGGGTTCCCACAGCAATAAGTTGCCCCCTATTGATAATACCGACTCTATCACAAATACGTTCGGCAATTTCAAGAATGTGTGTTGTCATAAATACAGTGGAGCCGCGCTCACAACGTTCGCGCAAGATTTCCCTGACAGTGCGGGCACTCCTCGGATCCAAGCCACTGGTCGGTTCATCAAGGAAAAGAATTTGCGGGTGATGCACAAGGACCGAGATGAGCAGGATTTTCTTCTGCATGCCGTAAGAATACCCCTTGATTTGATCGTCAGCAGCATCGGTAAGCTCGAGTTGCTCCAGTAGCATACCCATCTCATTTTCAGCTTGTGCTGGTGGCACTTCATACAAATCCGCTATCATCCGGACAAACTGCCTACCGCTCAATGCTTCATAAAGTTGAGGCGTATCGGGCATCAGTCCAAGAATTGCTTTTGCCTGCAAGCTCTGCTTCTGAATGTCATAACCGCCAAGCGTTGCAGTGCCAGATGTCGGACGGAGTAAACCCGTGAGCATATTGATTGTCGTCGTCTTCCCTGCTCCATTCGGTCCAAGGAACCCGAATATCTCACCGGCATCCACCTCAAGCGTCAATGCATCTACAGCACACAATTTACCGAAATATTTCGTCAAACTTAAGGTTTTAATCATTTGCGACTACTGCCTAAGACATCACTTTTAAGTTCTGCAAGCACCCGGTCGAGGTTAGCATCATCCGTGCGTTTTTTCAGATCAGCGGCATCGCGGCGATTTCGGTTTTCCCAAATTTCCGCCTCTTCTTCCGCCGATTTCAATTTTTGTTCAGACTGTGCTAAAGCAGTGGAGATCGCTTTTTCCGCTGTTGCGATTAATTTATAGAGTTTCGAGCGCGTCCCCGCTTGTTTCTGACGGTGGGATAGGTTTTCAGCGTGCCGCGCTGCACTTTGGAATTGCTGATAAAATTCGTGAAGTGCTGTTTTGAGGGTCTTTACGACCGCTGTCTGAGCAGCAATTTGACGCTTATAACCGTCTGCCAGGTTCAGATGGTGTTGTCTGCGTCGTTGCGCTTCGCTTGCGCGTGCTGTGTCCTGATTCTGCAAAGCAGTGTTAGCCTTTTCACTCCACATGTTCGCTGTATCAACAGCCTCCTGATAAGCGCGTTTGAGTCTCTCTTCCTCTGCGATCACTATTGCCACCAGATCTTTTGCCTCATCAAGTCGCACTTTCATGTCAACAACGGCTTTATCAAGCAGCGATTCGGCACCGTCCACCGCTTCCAGAAACTGGTTTATGTTTTTTCGAATCTGTTCTGAAATCTCCCTAAATCTTTTCATCATCATCGCCTCCATCGTTCCATTATATCCAGTGTGCCGAGAAAATCAAGCGTAAACTTTTATCTTCATGAAAATCTAACCCTCCTCTGTGCCTATCGCCACAATGTAGCCGTCCCTCTTATTAGAAACATTGGGCTGAAAAAAGATAGTCAAAGAAACAATTTCCGACTTTTGGACGGAACGAGGAAATCAGATACCGCTATTTTATCTGAGACGGACACAATGTTCCGTAATCAGCATTGACGAATTCTATGAAATAAAGTGCCAACTTATCCATGATGCCGCGCTTCTGTAAACTGGCGAAGTATTGTGATAGCGTCTGAAGGTCTACCCTCCTGTGGGGTCAACCAGACCTGAGGAGCATTCGGTTTCACCTCTAGCCATGCAGTATCCGTGCCCTGACTTCCTCCATGTTGCGACCCTATCCCACCAGATGCCCATTGTCCTAATATCATCTCTTTGGATAGGACCCAACAGTGAACATCATAGGGACTAAGCCCCAAACAAATGACAATATCGTAAACTTGATCTCTCAATTGCTGAAACTTATAGATACCACTCTTCCATAGGGTTGAAGATTTTATCTCAACTCGCAATCCATTAATGATACGGTCAGCCTCGGAATCTGGAGAAGATGTAACATCAAAATTCTGTTCTATACACCATTGCTCTATAAGTTGTTCACCAACTTTCCCTCTTGTTCTGGAGGGTAAATCTTTAATCCAAGCGAATGGGCTTCCCACCCAGTCTGAATTATAATTTCTGTATTCGCTACGTAAGTTTGCAGCAATAGTGACTATTTCTCTCACATCAGAGTCAAACTGAAGATTTTCCATTAGATTACCTCCATCAATGCATTACAGTCAACGTTGACAAGCTCTATTCCATAAAATGCCAACCTATCCATAATAATTTTGATTCCCGGTATATTATTGTCAATTAAAATTGAGGATCGATTGTGCAGTGCTGCAGACTCACCGAGTGTGCCACTGCCAGCAAAAAAGTCTAAAAGGGTATCACCGGGTGAAGAATGCACCTTGACAATACGATTGAGAATCCCGAGTGGTTTTTGCGTTGGGTAGCCGGTTTTTTCACCACCATTAGTGGCAACAATGGTATGCCACCAAACATCGGTCGGCGTTTTACCGCGCGCTGCTTTTGCCTTGCCGACTAATCCGGGTGCCATATACGGAATTCTGTCCATTTCATCAAAATTGAAGGTGTAGTGCTCCGGCGTTTTGGCATACCATAAAATATTATCGTGTTTGGCGGGCCACCTCGACTTGGGTCTCCCACCGTAATCGTAAGCCCAAATAATCTCATTGACGAAAGCTTCGCGTCCGAAAATCTCATCAAGCATTACCTTACAATAATGCACTTCGCGATAATCGATATGGAGGAAGAAACTGCCGTGCGGATGAAGCACACGATACGCTTCTTCAAACCGAGGTCGCAAAAACTGCAAATAGGCATCCGAACTCTCAAACTTATCGGTGTAATGCGTGGTTTTACCTGTGAGGGTTCGATATGTGTTACCTTGGAAGCCGACCCGATCGCCATCGGTATCCAGTTCGACCTGGATCTCCGTACGCTTTTGGAGCTTTCCCGTGTTAAACGGCGGATCAATATAAATCAGATTGATGCTTTCATCAGGCACATACTTTTGAAGAATTTCGAGGTTATCGCCGTAATAAAGTTGATGCTTAGACATTTGATCTCCTATTCTGTATACAATCAGGTATGAGCGATATTCTTCACTGCCAAAGGCAAAAAGGAATTAATTCCAGTTCTCAACACCGCTTACGATCTTTTTTCATCGCCTCCAGCAACATTATACCAGCGTTAGGGCAATATATCAAGATTATGTTCACGAACGTTTTGTGCACATGAGATTTTTCTTGACTCCACAAAATTTTTCGTGTAAAATTTTAAGAGCGGTATTGTCAGACTTATAAAGAGACGAGAACCTCATGCGCATTCTGAATCTGAATCGTAAACTCAAAAGTGCAAAACGTTTGCCAGAGATCGTTAGCATCTTTGCGAGACACGGCTTCGGACATATCATCTCTCAAATTTTTGAGCGAGGACGGACACGTCGTTTCAGACTCAAAAGCGTGTTCACGCCGAAGGCGAGAGAAGATACCCATTCCCAGAAACCGAGGTGGTGGGGTTTCCGAAATGTGAGGAAGGATTCAGATGTAAATACTTCAGGGACACTCTTATCCGTTCCGGAGCGTTTGCGACTTGCGTTTGAAGAGTTGGGACCAACGTTCGTTAAGTTAGGGCAAGTTCTTAGCACTCGAGTGGATATTCTCTCTGAACTCGTCGGACAAGAAGAAGCCTTGACGTGGAGCACCGAATTCCAGAAATTGCAACGACACGCACAGCCGTTCGATTTCTCAGAGGTTCGCACCACCATTGAACAGGAATTTGAATTGCCGCTTGAGAAGGTCTTCTTAACCTACGAACAACAACCATTCGCGGCGGCTTCAATCGCGCAGGTGCACGCAGCAACGTTAGAAACAGGTGAGCCGGTAGTCGTTAAAGTCCAACGCCCACGTGTGGCAACGATCATTCAGACGGACCTCAATCTATTGATGGAGTTAGCAGAGCGGCTTGAGAATAGAGACCCAGAGATGCATCTCTTCAAACCGACTGAGCTCGTCCGAGAGTTCTCACGCTCAATTCGGAAAGAGATCGATTTTACAATTGAAGCCGCGAATACAGATGCTTTCTATCAGAGGTTCGCAACGTCGCCAAAGGTGAAAATTCCCAGAGTCTATTGGGAATTCACGAATCGCCGTGTTTTGACTTTGGAACGGATCGATGGCGTGCCAATTAACGCAATCGCTCAATTGGATGAGATGGGGTTCGATCGGACGGAACTCGCTGAGACGCTCGTGGAAATGTTCTACACACAGGTGCTGAACGATGGCTTTTTCCACGCGGATCCGCATCCAGGAAATATTTTCGTTTTAGAGGACGGACGGATCGGACTGGTAGACTTCGGCATGGTGGGTAGAATCAGCAACGATATGCTGCGGCATATCTGTAATTGGCTGAGCGCAGTGTTAACCAAAGACGTAGATGGGGTCGTTAGAAGTTACATCCGAATGGGAATTTTGGGGGACGGAACAGACATCGCAGCGTTAAAGTTAGAAATGCACGATTTCTTAGAGCGCCATTTCAATATGCCACCAAGTAGACTCCGTCTCGGTGAGGTAATTCACGAAGTTTTTAATGCATCGCTGCGCCACCAAATTCATGTGCCGCCAGCCTTTCTAATGCTCGGTAAGACTGTTGCAACAGTTGAATCGGTTGTGATGAAACTGAATCCTGATTTCGATATTTTGAAATTCAGTCAACCGTATATTGCGCAATTTCTCGTCCAAAATTTTGGAAGCAAACGGTGGGAGCGACAGATAGCAGATTCTATGGAAGATTTCACGGAATTGGTCCGCGATACACCGCTTCAACTGCATCGTATTCTGCAAAAACTACAACGAGGTTCTCTTAAATTTGAACTTGAGCATCTGAGCCTTGAAGCGGTGATTAAGGTATTTGACCGTGTCGTCAATCGGATCGCTTTTAGTCTCATCATTGCCTCACTGATTGTAGGCTCATCGATCATCCTACAAGTCGCTGAAATCTGGGAATGGAAGTTTTTTCTTGGGATTATGGGGTATTTGACAGCAACCTTCTTTGGATTCGGATTGGTAATCTCTATTTTGCGTTCGGGTCGGTTCTAATTTTTTAATTTATGGCATTCCGTGGGGCGTTTCTTTAGCCCAGGAGCAATCGTTTAAAAATGGCAATTCTACTCGGATTAGATGTTGGTGATACACGTATTGGTGTTGCGCTCAGCGACGTGCTCGGTATTGCGGCACACCCATTGTGTACACTCACCCGAAAAAACCGGAAGGTTGATTTAATTGCTATCTCGGATCTCGTTTCCATCCACAAGGTGGAATGTATCGTCATCGGTCTGCCTATCTCTCTTGACGGCTCTATCGGCACGCAGGCGGAGAAGGTCCAGAAGTTTGCGGAACGCCTGAAACATGTAATTGACATTCCGATTGAATTTCAGGATGAACGTTTTACAACCGCTGAAGCAGAAGAGATTTTGCGTGAACTTAATAAAGACACAAAAGCACAGAAAGAACTTATTGACGAGGTGGCAGCGGTAATTATTCTCAAAGACTATTTAAATAGCAAACGGGAGGTGGATCCCACAGCCCCTACAGAGGATTCCTAATCTTTCGATTCGGATATGTCAAGATGTTACGAGGAACTCTCCAACAACTATTACGAAAATACAGGGGGTCTGCACAAACAGAACCGAGAGCTGAAGGGTCTTCAGAAAGTCCACACGGTCTTTCACCATCTGTCCAATCACCGAAGCGTCAAGATTCCTCTCTCTCAACAACACGAAAAATTAAGATAGGCATACTAACGCTCTGCTGTCTTGGTGTTCTCTGCCTCATTATCTTGCTGATTGGGGTATCCCTAACGCGACCCCCTACATCGTCAGGAGAAGTTGTCAATTTTGACGTGCCAGTAGGGAGCAGTTCTCGGGCAATAGCAAAGCGATTAATTGAACAAAAGTTGATACGCAGCGAACACGCCTTTCGTTTAGCCGTCCGATATAGAGGGACTGGTAAACGCCTACAAGCTGGAACCTATGTGTTACAGCGGAACATGTCCCTGTGGGCTCTTCTTGATGCCCTTGAAAAGGGGCAAGTTACGCTTGTGAGTTGGACGGTGCCAGAGGGTTTAACGACAGCCGCTATTGCTCAACTTTGGGAAACGAGCGGCTTTGGGACAGCCGAGGCATTCCGGAAAGCCTCTGAATCCCAGCATTTATTGGAGCGGTATGGGCTTACAGACAAAACTGCGGAAGGTTATCTTTTTCCGAATACCTACAAATTCGCAAAAGGCACAACAACTGAGAAAGTTGTTGAGATGATGCTTGATGAATTTAAACAGCAATGGACGGAAAAATTTGACGAGGCGGCAGAAAATTTAGGGCGTACCCGTCACGAAATTGTAACGCTCGCCTCTATCATTGAAAAGGAAGCACAATCTGATCTGGAACGTCCCCGCATTTCAAGTGTCTTCCATAACCGGCTCACACGCAAGTGGAAACTTCAGGCGGATCCAACGGTGCTTTATGCCTTAGGGAACCCAGAAAGCCCCTTAAGGAAAGCCGACCTACAGGTGGATTCGCCTTATAACACGTATAAATACAAGGGTTTACCCCCTGGTCCTATTACGAATCCAGGTATTGATTCAATTGTAGCCGCACTGCGCCCCGAAAAAACAGACTATCTCTACTTCGTGGCGGTAGGCGATGGAAAGCACCACTTTTCAAAGACGCTTTCAGAACACAATCGAATGATACGAAAAATCCGGCGTGCTTCTCGTAAGCATGTTCCGCAGTGATAACAAAACAGCGGTCGGTTCTCTATCGGCAGTCACTCAGATGGCACGGTGGACAGGTGAAAAGATGGGGACTCAAGTCGAAGAACCCTCCGTCTTCCATCCGAAAACGCAAGCCCCAACGGGGCGAAATGTGCATAGGAATAAAAGCGAATGGCAAAAGCTGATTCACAGCAAACAATTCAAAATGAAATAACAATGACAGGAAAAGGGTTAATGTTAGGGGAACCTGTGACATTAACCTTGAAACCCGCCCCCGCAGATTCCGGTATCGTTTTTCGACGGGTGGATATCGCCGGTGCCCCAGAAGTGAAGGTATGTCAGGAAAACTGGGCAGATATTCTGCCTCGATGTACCAGTTTACGCAGCGGTGATACAACCGTTAGTAGCGTCGAACACATCCTCTCAGCACTCGGGGGTCTCGGCGTTGACAACGCGACAGTGGAACTTGACGCATCAGAACCCCCTGGGCTTGATGGGAGTGCGGTGCCATACGTCGAAAACATTCAAGCAGCCGGACTTGTTCAACAGGATACACCACGGAAGTTTATTGAAGTCCGAGAGCCGTTTGCGCTTTCTGTAGCGGATAAGCAACTCGTGTTGCTACCTGCCGACGCGTTAGAGGTAACATTCGTTTACGCGCATCCGCAGACGAAACCACAAACAATGACCCTTCAAATAACCCCAGAATCATACGCCTCCGACATCGCGCCAGCGCGGAGCTTCTGTTTTGAAAATGAAATTGAAGCACTACAAGCCCTCGGTATTGGGAAAGGGGCAAACTACGATAACGTCGTTGTTATCAATGCCGAAGGTGAATCCAGCACACCCCTACGGTTTGAAGACGAGTTTGTCCGACATAAAATCCTTGATCTGATTGGGGATCTCTATTTAGCCGGACATATGCCGAAGGCACATGTTCTCGCGATGCGAACTGGACATATGTTTCACGCGGAATTTGTGCAAGCGCTCGCCGAGGCGGACTATCTTCAACAGGCCCCTGTTCAAGAACCGATTGAGGTAATGGATATCTATGAAGTGTTGCCGCACCGGCATCCGATGTGCATGGTTGATAGAGTTATTGAATACGAAAGTAAAAAGCGCGCCGTAGGCATCAAGAACGTGACTTATAACGAACCGATTTTTGAAGGACATTTCCCGACGCGCCCCGTGATGCCTGGCGTGCTACAAATTGAAGCACTCGCACAACTCGCCGCATGGCTCGTGCTGCGAGACATCGGTAAGGAAGGTGAACTTGGCTATTTTCGCTCAATCAACAAGGCAACGTTCCGACGCGCTGTCATTCCGGGGGACCAACTCCGATTGGAAATAGAGGTCGCCCAACTACGGAGCAGAATTGCTCGCATTGAAGGTCGCGTTTACGTAGAAGACAAACTCGCTACAGAGGCAGAACTGTCAATCGTATTGGCCTCTGTCTGATTTATGGTTGTCAGTTATCAGTTGTCAGTTGTCAGTTAAGACAGGTAGCACGGACAATTGTTTGCAACTGCCATAAGCCTCTCTTTAACTGATAACTGAAAGGATTTTTTACGGCGTAAAAAATCCGACTGACTGCTGATAACTATTAAACGGAGGGACATCTGTGCTAGAAACCAATATTCACCCTACGGCTATTATCTCTCCAAAAGCAACGCTGGAAGAAGGGGTTAAGATTGGCCCCTACAGTCTTGTCGGTGAAGATGTCCATATAGGGCGCGGCACCGTGATCGGTCCCCACGTTCAGATTGAAAAATGGACAACTATCGGAGAAGAATGCAAAATCTTCTTCGGGGCTACCATCGGTAACGAATCCAAAGATCTGAAGTACGGGGGTTGGCGGAGTTACGTGAAAATCGGGAATCGCAATATACTACGCGAATACGTCTCCATCTCCAGGTCATCCTTTGAAGAGGAAGCAACTATCGTTGGGGACAATAATTTGCTGATGAATTGGGTTAACCTCGCACATGATACCATTGTTGGCAATAGAACAATCATGGCAAACTTCGTCTCGCTTGCAGGGCATGTCGTGATTGAAGATGATGTCCGACTGGGGGCGCATGCGGCACTGCACCAATACGTGCGCGTAGGCAAAATGGCAATGGCAGGCGGTTTCTCAAAAATTGTGCAGGATATCCCACCCTTTGCCCTCTCCGCCGGACAACCAGCGCGGGTCCGGGACCTCAACCGTATCGGTATCCGAACATCGCGGATTAACCCTTTATCACAGCTCACACCGGAAGCACTCGCGGCACTAAAAAAGGCGTTCCGCATCCTGTTCCGCTCAGGGCTACCCCTCAAACACGCAGTCACAAGAGTCAGAGAAACACTTGAACCAACCCCAGAAGTCGAATATTTACTTAAATTTATAGAAACTTCCAAACGTGGCATAGGATTTAGTCAACCGAATCGCACGCCTTAACGGTTTTTTCCGAGGCACGAGCGAGGTGATACCCCTGTTCGGTCTTCGCGAAAACCTGTGTGGAATATTGTCCTGTAAGCCTTTATAGGCTCGCACAAGGAGCACAAGGCGAAAGCCTGATAATCAAAAAATGGAAAAATTGGGTATTATTGCAGGCGCAGGTGAACTACCAGTGCTATTAGCACGTGCCGCTGTTGCCCATGAACGACACCCCGTTATCATCCAAATCACCAAGTCCGACGCGCAACGCTTTGCCGGAATCGAATGCGAACTCCATACTTATGGGGTGGGCCAGATTCAAAGGATCGCCCGAACACTTCTCAACTCAGGCGTGAAAGAGGTTGTGATCATCGGGAAAGTCGAAAAAAACATCCTCCTTCGCCCCTTCCAAATTGATACGACCACCATTAAAATTCTCGTACAGAACCGACGCGAAAAACCTGCCGTAATCGTTAACGCAGCACTTAACTATCTCGAATCCGCCGGACTTACCATTCTCACCCAAGATCAGTACCTCCAACACCTTCTCCCACAGCCCAGCGTTTTAACAACTCGACAACCGACCGCGAATCAATGGACAGATATTGAACTCGGTATCAGTATCGCTCGCCAGATAGCAAACATGGATATCGGGCAAACGGTTGTCGTTAAGAACCAGATTGTCCTTGCCATGGAAGCCATTGAAGGGACAGATGTGACCATTGAGAGGGGAGGAAAGTTGGGAAAGCAGGGAGTCGTCGTCGCGAAAGCCGCCGCTGAGAACCACGATTTTCGTATTGATGTGCCGACGGTGGGAATGCAAACGCTTGAAGTGCTACATCAAGTTAAAGCGAGTGTGTTAGCAGTGGAAGCGCGACGAACATTTGTAATGGATACCGATGTGCTCATTCAGCAAGCAGACCGGTGGAAGATCGCAATTGTTGCTGTAAAATAAAAAAAGACGGAGGCATTGTCCCGCAAGTTCCCTCTATAGGAAACCTGCGCGCGCTAACGCCGCCGCCTTTCCAAAGACGCTGGCTATGCCGCCGCGTCCATTGCGACTGTTATCTGCTCCGTCGTCGGAAACTGTCCGGTTTCTAACTTTGAATAGAGCAGTGTCCCGTTCAACGAGACTTCAAAAGCCCCACCACTGCCGGGGATCAGATCAACCGTTTTAACCGCCGCACCATATTTCTGTTTCAAGGCATCTGCCAAACTGGCTGCCCGTGGTTGGTAGTTTCAGGCGGTGCAGTATTCGATTCTCACTTCCATGGAAATTGTTCCTCCTCATTAATTTTGACATTGCCTGTCATCATAAATCCAATCGTCTCTTATGAAATTTTACAACAAACATTGCAAAATTGCAAGTTTTTTCTTCCTCCACAAATTAGTGAAGATTGGCATGGATTTTGCTACATTTTCGTGTAAATACTCGCTCCGTTTGCAGAAACGAAATTGTAAAGTATACACCACCACCGTGCTGAGCCTAACTCACCAATGCGAAGCCAGTAAACAGGTGTTCAAATTATGAACAGGTCTATCCAATTTCTGAACAAGTTTGTATCTCTATCTATCTGTGTTCATTTGATAGGCGTTGCCATCGCAGCCTTATCCATCGTTGGGACAGTAGATAAACACGGCGATGCGATTGTCGCTGAATTTGTCTCGTTCCCAGAGACGACACATAAACGCGAGCCGCGTCGAAACCTCAAAGTGCCAGCATTAACACAGCCAGATTTCATCCGCTCACAGCCACAGCGGATTCGGACGATTTCAGAAGTCGTACACACACCACAAAGTCAGACACAACTCGTTGTTGATACGCTCCCGGTTTCGACTGTTCATCAGGCAACACCGACAGAAATTGGAATAGACGGTGCGAAAACATTTCAGGGTAGTTTACCGTTTCGGGCACCGGATCGTAGCTCACAGCCGATCCGTCTGACCTCCAAACGGATACCCCGTCCAGAGTGGACCTTGATACCAACCGTCATTGCAAGCGCTGAAGCCTCCGAACTTCCATCCGTGCCAGCACTGCAGGACGAACCAATACAAGATGCCCGGTTCTTCCGTAAAGTCGATCCGATATATCCCGAATCTGCCCGTCTTTCCCACAAGGAGGGACTCGTTGTGCTTGAAGCGACAATCGGTACAGATGGCATAGCGAGAAACATCAAAGTTATCAAGGTAATTGAGATTAGCGGATTAGGGTGTGAAGAGGCGGCAATTACGGCACTCAAAGCGTCCCGATTCGTGCCAGCGAAACGGGGCAAAGAAGTTGTCAGTCAGCGTCTCCGTATTCCGTACCGCTTCCAGTTTAAAAGTTAGTCACCCTCTTAGCAATTCCCACCCAACGTCGTCAACGCTATCTGCGGTCCTCTTGTGTCAAGACAAAAATACTTGCACTATCAACACATCCCATCTATAATCTTCACTACCGAATTCAATGATATGGAGATTATTTCCGTCACTTCCAAGGAGACAAACTATGGACATTCGACTTAACGACAAGGTGGCTGTGATTACTGGGGCATCTACCGGTATTGGTGCCGCAACCGCGATTGAATATGCTAAAGCAGGCGCGAAAGTCGTCTTAGGCGACATCAATGAAGAAGACGCTCAAAAAACACTCAATACAATTGTTGAGGTAGGTGGGATTGCTAAGTTTCAACGTACCGATGTCACCATCGAAACTGAAGTAGTGGCTTTGATGGAAATCGCTGATAAGGAATACGGTGGGATCGATACCTTGGTAACTTCCGCAGGTGTTCTGCGTGGACCGAGTGTCCGCATTGATGATTTTGAAGCTGCAACTTTCGATTCAGTTATCGACGTGAATCTCAAAGGCACTTTTTACGCGCTCAAACATGCTGTCCCAATAATGAAACGAGGTGGCGGTGTTATTCTGTGTATCGCCTCTGGTGCCGGGGTTCGCGGTGGCAGTTCCTCAGTTGCTTACGCGTCCAGCAAAGGGGGGGTCAATGGTCTTGTAATGACGGTAGAAAATCAGGTGGCGTCAATGAACATCCGTATGCATACTATCTGCCCTGGCGGACTCGCAACCCCCCTCAAACTCGGACAGATCGCAGAATCGGCGAAGCGAGATGGACAAGATCCAGATGCGGCGGTTGCGAATGCCCGGAACTCACTTGGTGATCCAGCGGGGGTCGCGCGCGTCCTTACATTTCTCGCGTCTGATGCAGGCTCATACACCCGCGGGCAGATTTTCACCAGGTGAAACCTTACAGCGTGGTCCTATAAAGAAAAAGCGTAGTCAAAGTTGAGCCACAAACTTTTTGAATAACGGTAGAAGAAAACGGGAAAGATCGCGGAAAAGAGTGCCCACACACTTAAATTAATGTAGAAAGGAATAGAAATCAACGTCTCAAATAAGAAATAACTTGGAAAAGCGATGAGGACCGTCGCGCCATAATTGAGGTACATCGCACCGATAAAGTAACCCGATTCTCGTTCAAACTTCAAATCACATACTGCACAGTGGGTAAACATCCTGAAATACGTTTGAAACAGCGCGCCTTCACCACACTGTGGACATTTCAGTTGAAAACTACGTCGCAGAATCCTACTGAGGTTTTTAATTATACCTTGGGGCGTCATAGCACAGAAGGGTTCGTGAAACACCTTACCTAATAATTAAAAAATGATTCGTTAATAGGTGTTGTTATCCCAAAAGACCTTGAAGGTTCGAAGGAGTATTTTAAAATCGTTCCAGAAAGATAGATTCTCAATGTACTCCAAATCAACAGGGATGCCATCTCGGATCGCTCCTTGTCGACGTGGACTTAGCTGCCAAAGACCTGTCATCCCTGGACGGACGAGGTGGCGTTGATTTTCCCAGGGTTCATAATGTTCGGCAAGAAAAGGCATTTCTGGACGCGGACCCACCAGACTCATCTCACCTTTTAGCACATTGAAAAGTTGGGGCAACTCATCCAAACTCGTTTTACGGAGCCATTTGCCGATCAGTGTAATGCGCTTGTCATCAATCGCACCAGGTTTCTCGGAATAGGACGGCGTATCCGCATGGAGACTCCGAAACTTGTGGATAACAAAGAGTTCGTTGTTTAAACCGACCCGCTTGTGTGAGAAAAAGACAGCACCGCGTGAAGTGAGCTTAATGAGCATGGCAATCAACGCCATTAGAGGGGCAAAGATGATGATAAGAAAAAATGCGGCAATAGCATCAAACAAATGTTTGCCACGCGTTGCGTAGAAAGAGGAGAGTCGTTCCACAAGAGTCCCTGTTTTTGATATTTTTGGCGAAGCTTGCAAGCCAGTTCCGCTTGCATCTTTTCCTATCTGGTCTATGATTCTTGATAGGAATGGCATGGTTAAGTCCTCTGGAGCTTTTCAAAAACATCAAGATATTGCTGTGCTATGTTTTCCCAATTAAATCGTTTTCGGATCTGTTCCGGTGCGCGCTGCCGGAAATCCTCAACCTGTTCGGGATTTTGTTCCAACATCTGAATTTTTTCTGTAAGCGACGCGAGGTTTTTATCAAAAAGCACTCCATAACGCCCACCTTCCAGCACTTCATCGTTGAAGGGCGTATTCAGTGCGAGAATGCAGTTGGAAAACCCTAACGCCTTTAGAATAGAAGGATTAATGCCACCGAACTGGTGTCCATGGACGTAGGCAAAGCAGTGATGGTGCAGTTCTTTAATATGCTCGGAACTGTCAATATGTCCAAGAAACCTGACGTTCTCGTTCGCAATGCTTTTTAACTTCGAGAGAAATTCGTTTTCGAGTTTGTTGCCTTTGTAATCAGCGCCCCCGGCTATCGCGAGTTGTTTTCGGCTCTTTGAAGCAACGAACGCCTCTAAAATGAGGTCGGCATTGTTATCTGGAACGAGTCGACTGGCAATAAGATAATAATTCCGGGGTTCAAGTCCATAGGTCTCGAGAATTTCTGGATGTTCCGACGGCTCAATATTCGCGCCATAAGCGATATAGGTAGTTTCTGCGCCTAATTCCTCAAGATAGAGGCGCTTCATTTCAGAGGCATCCGTAATAACAATTGGAAACGCTGCTGTCGCCATCTTTGCCGCCCACTTGAAGTAAAGGGCACCAAGCCCTTTCCATTTTGGACGGAGCCATTCCATTCCATCAACGTTGATAACAGCGGTTTTGCCCGCGATACGGAAGAACCATCCGAACGGACCATTGCCGGCGTTCCATGTCAAAATGACATCAGATGCGGCAACCGAAGCGTGTAGCGTTGCGAGAAAACTGTGGCTCAGGGTACTGAACATCTTATGCTCTATGCTTGGCAAATAAACGAGCTTGATGCCCCTCCATTCCGCAGGTCTCTCCTGGAAAAGTGCCTTCCGGCAGTAGACGATAACTTCATGACCGGCTTCTACCCAGCGGGGGGCAAGTTCACCCATGATAGTCTCAAGTCCACTGTAGGTAGCGGGGAGCCCGCGTATTCCCAACACCCGAATCCTCATTTTTCTACTTTTCCTTATATATTATACCCATCTTAGGCGTAAAAGTCCAATTTGTTTTTACGATCGGGAACCCATCGGCAATGCTTCGTATCCTTTGATGATTGGAACGGTACAAATCTTCATTTTTTTCCTACGGAAACCGGTAGAGGAATTTGGCTTCAATTTCATTCGCATTTTCGCGGACCTCCGGACGATTTCCCAAGTTCCGTCTCCACACGCGCGCCCACTCTGCATAGAGTGAATAATGTCCAATAACAACCCAATTAGCCCCGACTGAAAGACGATGCTCACTCTCTGTGACACCAGATAACGGGGTCCAAACGTCGTCTCTTGGGGCATCAGCGGGATGCTCCTTGTCAATATTACCGGACCCGTGGCGTTCCAATTCGTAACCGAAAGTCGTTTCAAGTCTATCCGTCCACCGGCGACGTAGTTCTATCCATAGATTATCAGCATCAGAACCGATCTGATGCCCAATGGGTGTGGTGAAGTGTTTGTAAACATTCACAGGGTTTACGTGCGTATATGCGTATTGGTTTATAAAGGCGTATTCAGCATGAAAGTCGGTATCTGCGATGCCAAAAGGGTCTGTTAGATAGATACCGCCGAGGATACCAAATTTCGTATCCCAATGCTTAAAATTCGCTGCCGGGTTCCCATCATCCACCATCAGTTCGCCATAAATTTCAAAATCGTCCACAAGGCGAAGCCGCATATCAACACTCATAAGGACATTGTCCCCACTGCCGGGGACGCGCCCATCTGCCCGTGAAATCGGTTGCTCGTTAATCAGGTAAATATTGACTGGGTTCAGATACCCGGGTTCAAAACGATCGCCGTAGACGACGACTTCAGAGAGGCCAAAACCGAACCTATTCCAGAAGTATCCCTCAACCCTATGTCCTGAAATATACTTATCATTGATGTCCTCCGCCATATCCTCCAATACACCCGTGAATGCAGTGAAGGTGACGGGTTCGTAAGTGGCTTGGAACTTAATCATGTCCATGGCGAGTGGATTTTTGGAGACTAAAAGGCTGTCATGATAGCCAGGTCCCCACTGAAGTGTATCCTGTCCAAGCTGCAGCTCAAACCACGGCAAGTCAAACTTCAGATAGGCGTTAATAGCAGTCCGATTCTTGAGTCCACCCTCCAATTGCCTAATTTTCGTTTCATCAGGAAAGAAATCATCAAAAAATTCACCGTAGACAAACCTATGTGCGATATCAGTCGTAAAGGCGAACGTTTCTCCCACCTGTCCATAGAGATGTGGATAGAAGGTGGTAACATGCATGTTTCCTTCAGTGGGCTGTTCCTCCGACAGATTATCAACAAGATGAGCGATAACACGTTGCGAGGCTCTCAAGTCGAAAGAGAAACGATAGTTTTTACCCGTCATTGTCATGAGGTGCAATCGTCGGTTTTCGGACGGGCTATGTTTTTTCGTATCAGGGTCAGAACCCCCTCCTACATCGTTTTCTATAACCTGTTTCGGATGAATAAACCCCTCCCATGCTTCGCGGTAAAAGGTCAATAGCGTATTTAGCCGGTCTTGATCAATGGCACTCAATGCGATTTCGCCGTTTTTCTGTTTCCGATCCACCTCTAACAGATAAGACACAACCTGTTTACGAGTGAGCGGTAATGAACCGCGCCGTATGCCGGGCAAAACCCGCTTATTAAGTAAACGATGCACAAAGCGATAGGTTTCACGATTAAAGTCTGACAAGTCCGGATTGAGCGGAACATTGATGAGCGAGGCAGCCCATGTCGTTGAGGCAGCTAAGACTAACACTGAAATACAGAGAATTAGCAGCTTTCTAACGATGGACCTTCTCGCATCATTTCCGTTCGTTTCATGATGGTGTCTGATCACGTCGCAACTGGCTTTGGAATTTGTACGTTTTTTTTCAAGAATCTTCATTTTAAAATCACCATTTGGCGTGTGGCTTTAATGTGTCCTGCCTGAAGCGTATAAAAGTAAACGCCACTTGCCACAGGTTCACCGACAGCATTCCGACCATCCCAATACGCCGCACGCGATCGCGTCCGATAAGTGCCAGCACTTTGAAATCCGAGCGATAACCGACGGACAGATTCACCTTCTACGTTATAGATGTGAATCTCAACATCCGAACCTTCCGCCAAATCGTACGGGATCCACGTCTCAGGATTAAATGGATTCGGATAATTTACCAGAAGCACTGTTTCCTTGGGTATTGCCGTATTTATGAGACGCTCTAAGGCAGCAATGCCCTGTTGAAAAGCAAGGGAACCGTCATTCGCGCCCCGCGCTTCAGTCAGCCACTGTTCCACTAAGTCAAAATGCTCCGTTAAGGTTTCGGGGTTCCAAACCTCTCCCACAAGCGATGGGGCAGCAGGCGTACTGGATTCACCGAAATGCCCAGCAACCAGAATCAAGTCAAGAATGTTAACTTTACCATCCTTGTTCACGTCAACTTTCGGGTGTGCCGGCGTTTCCTCACCAATACTGCTTGAAATTAGGACGAGATCCCGGATATCAACGACCCCATCGTTATTTATATCCCAAGGTAATGTACGCGGAACAGAAACTCGCTGATTCGCCTCCGGCAAAGCCGCTTGCCATCCGGCGTGCAGTCGCTCGCTGAGATGTGAGACGAGCTCAGCGTTTTCGGGAAGATCCACGATATTAACGGTTTCATCCGGGTCGGCATCGTAGTCGTAAAGTTCTCGTCCTCTTTTTCCATCACGTCCCCACTCAGTGTATCGATACTGCATCGTCCGCATGGACCAGCCGCTTCCACCACGCTGGCTGAAAGCAGCAGTTTTCCATGGACGTGTCGGTTGCTCGATGACAGGCATCAGACTTAAACCCTCTAACGCTGAAGGCACGAGCAGCCCACACGCTTCACATAACGTTGGATAGATATCAACCAACTCAGCAAGCGCATCGGTTCGACTCGGTTGTTGCCCTGGAACACTGATGATCATCGGAGAACGGAGCCCAACTTCAAAAAGCGTATTCTTACGCCAAGTCCCATGCTCCCCGAGATGAAAACCGTGATCGCCACAGAAAACGACAACCGTATCTTTAGTTAGCCCAAGTGAGTCGAGTTGATTTAGGACGCGTCCGACTTGCGCATCCATATAACTTGTGGACGCGGCGTACGCCCGAATTAATTCTAAAGTTTTCTCTTCAGAAATCGGGACATCACCGGAAGGGATATCTGAATAGAGCCTAAATAGATTTATACTGTTACGTGCCACAACCGGAGAATTTTTGGGATAGTCAGAAGTAACCGGCAAGTCAAAGGTTTGTGTATTGTATAAATCGTAATACTTGCGCGGTGCGTGGAAGGGCAAGTGTGGCTTATCAAAACCAACAGCTAAAAAAAATCGCTGGTTTTTAATATCCGCCAAAATTCCCTCTGTCTCCTTCGCAGTCTGACCATCGGTGAATGCATCGTCTGGAACGTCAAGCGCTTTCCACGATGGGCCCGGAATGAAAGCCTCCCAAGCATGATCTACCTTACCAACAGAGTGTGTAGTGTAACCGTTCTCATTAAAATATTGGCGCAAGCCCACGACATCAGGTAATATCTCCCGAAAATCCCCAGCGTTACCCAAAATACCCGTCGTCTGGGGCCGCAAGCCAGTCAGTAGAGACGTTCGAGAAGGGTTACAGAGTGGCACTTGGCAATAAGCACGATTGAAGAGAATCCCTCGCTCCGCGAGCCGGTCAATGTTAGGTGTATGTATTTCTGGATGACCATAACATCCAAGCAAAGGACGCAGGTCATCAACAATGATGAATAACACATTGTATTGTCCCTGTGCATTCACACGGCGTTTCGGTAAAAGTCCCGTCGTAAAGGCAGCCGCCCCCGCTTTCAAACCTGTTGAGAGGAAGTTCCGCCGCGTAAATCGTCCGGAGAACGCGTGCTTCTGCTTCACATCTTTTATCATCTGATCTCCTTATTTTACAATTACCATACGTCGCGTAGCATTCACCCCTCCTGCGCGAAGTGTGTATAAATAGACACCACTCGCAACGGGTTCTCCAACAGCATTCCGACCATCCCAATACGCCGCACGCGATCGAGTCCGATAGGTCCCAGCACCTTGAAATCCGAGTGATAACCGACGAATAGATTCACCTTCTACATTATAGATGTCAATCTCAACATCCGAATCTTCCGCCAAATCGTACGGAATCCACGTCTCAGGATTAAATGGATTCGGATAGTTCGCCAGAAGCACCGTTTCCGTGGGGATTGCCGTATTTATGAGATGTTCTAAGGCAGCAATGCCCTGCTGAAAAGCAAAAGAACCATCATTCGCAAGATGTGCTTCAGTGAGCCACTGTTCCACTAAGTCAAAATGCTCCGTACTCATAGTGGGGCGCGTCGACGGAGTAGCAGGAACGCTGGATTCACCGAAATGCCCAGCAACCAGAATCAAGTCAAGAATGTTAACTTTACCATCCTTATTCACGTCAACTTTCGGGTGTGCCGGCGTTTCCTCACCAATACTGCTTGAAATTAGGACGAGATCCCGGATATCAACGACCCCATCGTTATTTATATCCCAAGGTAACGCTTGTGAGATAGGTATTTGTTGGTGCCCGTCCGGCAAAGCCGCCTTCCACCCAGCGCGAAGCTGCGCGCTGAGATGTGCGACGAATTCTGCGTTTTCTGGTAGGTTCGCGATATTGACCGTCTCACCTGGATCCGTTTGATGATCGTAAAGTTCTTTACCGAGCCATGCATTTTCTCCCCATTCGGTATATCTGTATTGCTCCGTTCGCATCGAGCGTTTTCCATTCTTCTTTCCAACTTCGCTGAAGGCAGCGGACTTCCATGAAGTCGTCGGATTTTTTATAACCGGAACCATACTAATCCCTTCTACCTGTGAAGGCGTAGGAAGTTGACATGCATCACATAACGTCGGAAAAATATCAACAAGTTCTACTAATGCATCCGTTTTGGCACCAAGATGTTTCTGACCTGGAATACTCACAATCAGGGGTGACCTAAGTGCAACTTCATACACGGTTCTCTTCCCCCACGTTTCATGCTCTCCCAGATGGAACCCGTGGTCGCCACAGAAAGCAATAACTGTATTTTCAGTTAGCCCAAGCAAGTCGAGTTGATTTAGGACGCGTCCGACTTGAGCATCTACATAACTTGTGGACGCGGCATACGCCCGAATTAATTCTAAAGTTTTCTCTTCAGAGAGTGGAACATTTCCGGGGGGTATATCTGAATATGCTTTTATTTCATGTTTAGCGTGCGGAATTACGTGTGGAACGTCATTGGTAATTGGGGAATCATACAATTCATAATATTTTGTTGGAGCGTTGAAAGGCATATGTGGTTTGTAAAATCCGAGCGTCAGAAAAAATGGCTGCTCCTTAACCGCCTCTAAAACTTTGATTGCATGATTCGCAATTTCTCCATCCTCCAGCTGATCGTCGGCAACATCAAACGCTTGCCAAGATGGACGCCCCTCATAAGGCCGCCACTTCGGCCACCAAATCGGAACGCTCCAAGAAAGTCTATCATTGCGTGCCTTAAGTCCATGGTCAACTTTACCGATTGAGCGGGTATGGTAACCGTGGGCTTTGAAATGCTGTGGTAACGTCACAGCATCAGGTACAGTCTGTCGAAAATCCGCGTAATTATCCCGGACCCCGCTTGTCGTCGGACGCAACCCCGTCAGCATAGATGCCCGAGAAGGATTACAAACCGGAAATTGGCAATAAGCACGGTTGAAAAGCGTGCTGCGCTCAGCAAGCCGGTCAATATGGGGGGTATGCATCTCAGGATGTCCATAACATCCTAAAAGGGGACGCAGGTCATCTATAATGATAAATAACACATTGTATTGTCCCTGCGCATTCACACGGCGTTTCGGTAAAAGTCCCGTCGTAAAGGCAGCCGCCCCCGCTTTTAAACCTGTTGAGAGGAAGTTTCGACGCGTAAATCGTCCGGAGAACGCGTGCTTCTGCTTCACATCTTTTATCATCTGATCTCCTTATCTTACAATCACCATACGTCGCGTAGCATTCACCCCTCCTGCGCGAAGTGTGTATAAATAGACACCACTCGCAACAGGTTCACCGACAGCATTCCGACCATCCCAATACGCCGCACGCGACCGAGTCCGATAGGTCCCAGCACTTTGAAATCCGAGCGATAACCGACGGATAGATTCACCTTCTACATTATAGATGTCAATCTCAACATCCGAATCTTCCGCCAAATCGTACGGAATCCACGTCTCAGGATTAAATGGATTCGGATAGTTCGTCAGGAGCACCGTTTCCAGCGGCACTACAGAATTGATGAGGCCTTCCAAGGCAGCAATGCCTTTCTGAAAATCAAGAGAACCGTCATTCGAGAGACGCGCTTCAGTCAGCCACTGTTCCACTAAGTTAAAATGCTCCGTACTCATAGTGGCGCGTGTTGACGGAGTAGCAGGAACACTGGATTCGCCAAAATGCACAACAACCAACAGCAGGTCAAGAATGTCAATTTCACCATCTTTGTTCACATCAACTTTCGGGTGTGTTGGCGTTTCCGCACCAAAATTGTTTGAAACCAGAACGAGATCCCGGACATCAATGACTCCATCGTCATTTACATCCCAAGGTAATGTACGCGGAACAGAAACTCGCTGATTCGCTTCCGGTAAAGCCGCTTGCCACCCAGCGTGCAGCTGCTCGCTGAGATGTGAGACGAGTTCTGCATTTTCCGGTAAAGCCGCGATATTGACAGTCTCGCCTGGGTCAGTCTCATAATCGTAAAGTTCTACGCCACGGCGGCCGTTTTGTCCCCATTCGGTGTATCGGTACCGCCGCGTACGCATGGAGTGACCATGTATATTACTGCCTCTCTCGAGTTGACTAAACGCTGCGGCCTTCCATGGATATGTCGGTTGTTCAATAACAGGCACCATACTAATACCTTCTAACTCTGTTGGAATAGGTAATTGACACATATCACACAAAGTCGGATAGATGTCAACAAGTTCAACAAGAGCATTGGTTTTAGTATTAGGGGAGGTTTGACCCGGTACGCTAACTATCAGTGGTGAACGTACAGAATCTTCAAACAAAGTATTTTTTCTCCAGAGCCCGTGTTCACCCAGATGAAATCCATGGTCTCCCCAGAAAACCACGACTGTGTTTTCCGTGAGCCCCAGCGTATCTAATTGATTGAGGACTTGGCCCACCTGGGCATCAACGTAACTTGTCGTTGCCGCATACGCCCGAATTAACTCTGAAGTTTTCTCGTCATCAAATGGCGGATACTTTGAGATATCTTGATACGCTTTTAATCCCTTAGGATTGGAAGCTATCTCCGGAGCGTCTTGGGGAAGACTGGAATCAACAGGAGCAGTAAAGGTTTGAGGCGGATATAGATCAAAATATTTGCTTGGGGCGTAGAAGGGCAAATGCGGTTTGTTGAAACCGACGGCAAGGAAAAATTCTCGATCCTTAATCTCCTCTAAAACTTCCACTGCTGCATTTGCGATCCTGCCATCTTCTAATTCACTATCAGCAACATCAAGCGCTTGCCACGATGGATTCATTGTTTTATCAATAGGTCTCCAAAACTCTCTCCAAATTGGATCACTCCAAGAAAGTTGGTCCAATAAGGCGTTAGGACCGTGCGTGATTTTACCGACAGACCGTGTATGATAGCCGTGAGCTTTGAAATGTTGTGGCAACGTTACAACTTCCGGTACTGTATTACGAAAATACGCGAAATTATCATATACACCCGCTGTATCGGGTCTGAGACCGGTAAGAACAGAAGCCCGTGAGGGATTGCAAACCGGGAATTGGCAATAAGCACGGTTGAAGAGTGTACCCCTCTCGGCTAAAGCATCAATGTTGGGGGTGTGCATCTCTGGATAGCCGTAGCATCCAAGTAGCGGTCGTAAATCATCAATAGCGATGAACAAAACATTATATTTCCCTTGGGCACTCGTTTTTCGATTCGGTAGAAGTCCAGTTGCAAAAGCAGCCGCGCTTGTCTTCAAACTCGTTGAAACAAACTCCCGCCGAGTAAATCGCCGGGAGACTACTTTTTCATGCTTCATATCTTTTATCATTTGTTCCCCCTACTTCAAAATCACCATTTGACGTGTAGCTTTGACCTGACCCACCTGAAGCGTGTAGAAATAGACACCGCTTGCCACAGGTTCACCCTCAGTATTACGACCATCCCAATACGCAGCTCGCGATTGATCCCGATAAGTGCCAGCAACCTGGAAACCGATCGATAACTGCCGGACAGATTCACCGCTCAGATTATAGATTTGGATATCAACATCTGAGTCTTCCGCCAAATCATAAGGTATCCATGTTTCTGGGTTAAAAGGGTTAGGATAGTTCGGCAAAAGAACTGTTTCCGTTGGCAGAGCAGCGTCAACTAATTCCTCTAAGGCCGCGATACCCTTACGAAAAATAGAAGAACCATCATTTGCGAGACGGGCATCAATGAGCCACCGCTTCACCAAGTCAAGATGTTTTGTATCAATATCGACGTGTGTCGGCGGGGCAGCAGGATTACCCGATTCACCCAAATGGGCAGCAACCAGAAGCAAGTCAATGATATCAACACTGCCATCTTGATTTACATCAGCCTTCGGATGTTTTGGTGCTGCCGCGCCAAGACTGTTTGATATAAGGACAAGGTCAAGGATATTAACAATACCATCGTCGTTAACATCCCACGGTAGCGTCGATGGAACAGCGAATGGTTTTTGGGTATCAGGTAAAATTATCTGCCAATGATCATAGAGTTTCTTCCTGAGATATGCGACCAGGTCCTTATTTTTAGGCAGATAGGCAACGTTAACTGTCCCATCCGGGTCTACATGATAATTGTAAAGTTCGCGCCCAGCGTCTGCATCGATTTGCCACCGGGACCTCTCTTCAGTATATCGGTACTGATCGGTACGAACAGAACGCCGATCTACCGACAAAGACCTTGTCTGGCTATATACCTCTGTTTTCCAAGCACGTGTGGGCTGATTAATTACAGGAATCATGCTAACACCTTCTAATCGCGTTGGGATAGGAAGGTGACACGCTTCACACAAAGTCGGATAAAGGTCAACAAGTTCTACAAGTGCATCTGCTTTACTACCGAGTTTCCCAGGGACATTAACAATTAATGGAACACGGAGAGACTCCTCAAAAAGGGTATCCTTACCCCACATCCCATGTTCTCCAAGATGATAACCGTGGTCACTACAAAAAATGACGACTGTCCTGTCAGTTAGTCCCAGCACATCAAGATGATTGAGAACACGCCCGACTTGGGCATCCATGTAACTTAGCGCTGCTAAGTATCCGAGCACTAACTCTAAAACCTTCTCTTCAGAGAGCGGAGTACCATCCGAGGGTATACCAGAATAGTGTGTTATCTCATGTCGAAATGGCAGAAATATGGCCGGGCGAGTTTTGAAAGTATGTGTATCGTATAAATCGAAATATTTCTTAGGAACACTATACGGCAAATGCGGCTTGTCGAACCCAACAGCGAGAAAAAACGGTAAATCTTGAACTTCATCTAAAACCTTTATTGTCTGTTCCGCGGTTTTACCATCCCTGAGTTCGTCGTCAGCAACGTCAAGTGCTTGCCAAGCAGGAATCCCTTTATAAGGGCGTCCGCTTGGTCTCCAACTCGGCACACTCCAAGAAAGTTCATCGGATAGATCTGCAGAACCGTGTTCAATTTTACCAACAGACCGGGTGTGGTAACCGTGGACTTTGAAATATTGTGGTAACGTCACAGCATCAGGCACTGTTTGTCGAAAGCCTACATGATTATCTCGGACACCATTTGTGTCCGGACGCAATCCAGTCAGCATAGATGTCCGGGAAGGGTTACAAAGTGGGTATTGACAATAGGCACGGTTGAAAAGCGTGCTCCGCTCGGCGAACCGGTCAATATTAGGCGTATGTATTTCCGGATGACCATAACACCCAAGCAAAGGTCGCAAGTCATCCGCAATGATAAATAACACATTGTACTGTTCATCGGAAACAGCGTAGGGTTTAGGCAACAAACCTGTTGTGAAAGCGGCAGTCCCTACTTTCAAACTGGTTGAGAGGAAATCCCGCCGTGTTAAAAGACGTATTGTTGGAGAGTGTCTTCGCGCTTGTCTAACCGGATCTTTGTGCATTATATGAATGAATTCAATCTTTAATAATAGGCAAGACATGCGTCTCACCCATACGGAATTTAAACGTCTATCTAAGGACTATACCCGAGTTCTCTCATGGTATCAAGGAAAAGAGGAGCGATTTTTGGATGAATATCAAACGGGTCCCTCGCGGGTACCGGATGCAAGGTCTGCCGAGCATATTCTCGGAAAGTGTTGTCTGGTGGCAGTTCACAGAAGTTGCATAACGCGATGAGTGTTTTGTCCGGCTCTGATGTCAAATCCTCGAAACGGACGAGATGGATATCATCAGACAGGGTGTGCTTGAGACGGAGCCCTTCCTGCATGGTGAGTATCCACTCTATGGCTGCCCTGTCAAGATGTCGCTTAAAATGTTTAATTTCATTAACCATTTCAGCAAGCACTGAATCTGTTTTAACAAGTTGTTCGACGATAAGCCTCCACTTTCGGTCATCAACCCCCCACCAGTCATGTCTTTCACCCTTGACTTGAACGCTAAGCCGCTTTGACCAAGTTGCGATTGAATGACACGTATCCCAGCCATTTCGCACCAGAAAGATAAAACGGGCATCAGGAAATAGGGTCCGCACGAAATCAACCCTGAAGATGAGCTCTGGATACTTATCAACAAGACGCTTTGAACGGGTCACTGTCAAATAGGCACCGAACATCTGGGAGGCGCGTTGACACATTTCATCTGTTGCATCTTCGGCAGTGAGCCGATATTTCGCATCGGAAACCTGACTGTAGTTCCCGATAATGTCCTCATGCGGGTGAATGAGGTGCCATATCGCTTTCGGTTCGTTGAGGTAACCGATTTCCCTGTGCATGGACAGCACGATACCGAGTATCGTAGTGCCGCTGCGTCCTGTGCCTAAAATGAAGATCGGTTTCTCAATTGACTTGTACCTGTTTTTAGTCGTAGAGACTATATTTAAAAGAGAAAAAACGATCGGATTTATCCAGCGACCTTTGGTAGTTACGGGGCGCCCTTCAAAGAGTGCATAACTAATAAAGCGGGTTAATACTTTCATTGGGCGCGTTTTGATGTAATTCGGATTAATTTGGGCAATCATTTATAGTTGTCAGTTTTAACCATCAACTTGAAGAAACACCCCGATGAATGCCACACGCGCATTCAGCGTTGATTCGCAAAAACCCTCCGTTATAAGTGTTAAAGCATGAGTTGATGGTTAAGGTTTTCAGTTTCCAGTCCGGAGGATGCTATGGATGTGGCAAGCGTTTGTAGCCACTACACGCCTTATCTGTTGGCTCCTAAAACCGTCTTTTCAGGGTTTGAGGGATACTTTTCATCCGGTCAAGATTAAAGAGGAACGCTCCCCCTAATTTCACTGGAAACGTCAATAGATGAAGCATCAAACTCGCGACATTAGGTTGTATTGAAACGGGACTGTAACTATGTTTCTTCATGAGCGCTGCAGTTATCTTTTGGTTAAGGTAGATTTCAGCCGAACTGAGTTCTTCGCCAGTTGTGTCGCTGTGCCAACTGTGTGCTCGATGCGGGTTAATACCGAGTTGTTGGGGCTGATCTTCTGCGACAGAAGAACCGACTTGCGGGACTCGGAGCATCTCATCGGTGTAAGTAATACCTGCAAAATCACAGAGACGCTTGACAGTTTTTTCAGGGTGTGTGAGGAGCTCCTCAAAGTAGACAGAAATAACACGTTCGTGGTGTGCAAATTGATCCGCGGCGTTGACAGCAGTGCGCCAGATGTGGCTGATGGTTATCGGATGATAGTTCATCCAATCACGAAGCGTCTCTTTCATAGGCATATCACTTCCACCGAGAAACCGGCGTTTCCACTTCCTTTTCTGGGATAGCAGCACATCGCGCGGGTCACGAATCATGTTAATGATCCTTGAATTCGGATAAAGTTCAAGGATATCCGCAATATAAAAGACATTCCGTGGCGTCTGATCACAAGGGATAGTTCTATCGTTTTCGGTAGCCTCATGACGGAGAAAAGCTTCAAAGAGCACGGCTGATGTATCGGGATAGATCGTTAAGCCGTCAAGAAACATCTGTGCCTCGCTTAGAAACCGGCGTGGGTTTCCGTGTGTGCGATACCCCTCCCGTTGAATACAGAATAGTTGTGAAGCGAGTTTTTCTATCTCTTTTTTACCAACTTCTGATGAAAAAGGCGGTGCGCATAACTGACCGAAGCAGTGGAGTTCACCAAAGGTATAAACACATGGGTGTTTTCCTAAAATCCGACCCATCATCGTTGTGCCACTGCGACTATTTCCTACAACAAATATCATTTTTCTAATGGTTATCAGTCATCGAGCTTTCCTGTAGGGGCAATCCCTTGTGGTTGCCCAATCCATTGGGGTTGTCCAATCCATTGGGGTTGCCCAATCCCTTGGGGTTGTCCAATCCATTGGGGTTGCCCAATCCCTTGGGATTGTCCAATCCATTGGGGTTGTCCAATCCATTGGGGTAGTTTCCCGTTTGGGCAGGTACAAGACCTGCCCCTACAGGCTGACGGCTATAGACTACCTCTTTATCTTGAGAATCCCAAAACTGTTTTTACGGATCACGAGTTCCGTTGACTTCCCACGCCATTCTTGGATACTAACCTCAATTTTGCCGGATCCTTCCATTTTGGCGTTGCCTCCATTCGTTGCATCGAGCCTTTCATTAGCAACATAACGGTAGTTGACGCTGTCCCTGTAGCGTTTACCATCAATTAGGAGTTGTGGTTCGTATTGCTCACCTGTGCGATTACTAACGAGGATAGTCAGATGTTCCGCAGCACTCCCACCGATGGCTTGCGCCTGAATACCGGGCATCTGCTTGCCATGATATTCCATGGCTCCGGTAAGAAGAGGCTGGTTTTGAATAGTCAGAGCGAATTGCGTATTTGAATCAGCAAATGCTTCACCGATGAGTTGAAAAGTAGGGTAGACAGCACGTCGAATGGTGTTACCGAAATCGGATTCCAGTTCACCCCCATATTTCCAAAAGGTACTGGGCATTATAGGGGTTATACGCGAAAACACAGGGAATCCTTTTCCGAAACCCGTGAGAACGTGAAAGTTCGCCTGTGTGACATTCGGAATCGATAGCATTTTCAGAAAAAAATCACCCACGTACATTGCATGGAGTTGTGTATTCGCGACTCGATTTGCGGGATTGGCGATGTTCCACTCGGTTATCCACATCTCTTTATTTGGAAATAACTGCTCATAGTAATCAATTGCCTCCGCGACCCCAAAGTGAATCCATCCCATGAGGTAGCGGCGCATCTCTTCAATCTCTTTTTTCCGGATAGCCTTATAGGCATAGACATGAACGGTGTAAGCATCGTAAAAACTGGTATCCGCTGCGAGACCTTCATCCCATTTCCGTTGCTGGGTTTTTATCAACCAACCTTCTTTTTGGAAAGCAATCGGGGTAACACAGACAGATATCTTTATATCCGGATTAACGGCTTTCATCGCTGCGGCGTGTTTCTTAGCTGCCGTTATGTAGGTTCCAACGGTCGGGTATTTGTTAAAATAATGTGGCAGATAGTATTCGTTACCGAGTTCCCAATGGGTAATCTGATATCCCTTGTCTTTAGCATAGCGGACCCATGCTGCGCTCTCTTCTGGGCTGCCCGTCCATAAGTTTACAACAATAATGGGTGTTATATTCAGCGTGTTGCAGAGCTGCATAAAATCGTCGAAAAGAATTTTACCGTTCCGCCGCCTTTGAAGTTTAACGTATTTTCCTTTATTTCGTTTATTAAGTTTTGTATAGAGGGTTGATGCCATTTCATTTTCAAAAAAGCCGCCAGGTTCCCAATGATAGAAGTTCGCAACCTCCCCACCGGGAAATCGCAAGGTCTTTGGTGCAAGTGCCTCAGTCAAGGTAACAAAATCCTCATCAAGGTAACCGTAATCACCATCCATCATGTTTGAATTGAAGCCGTAGAGTGCCTGACGAAGCGGTTGTCTATTACGTGTGTCAATTTCTAAATACAGTGTATCAGAAAACAGCGGTCGGGTTTGACAACCGATTACCAGAAATAGTATCACCAGAATGGCTATCGGCAGGCGGCAGGCGGTAGTCAGTCGATCGTTGTGGGGGCTGCCACAGTTTTCACCTGTCGCACGGTTCCCTTTACTCACAACTGATCCCTGACGGCTTCTTTGCTGATGGCTGATGGCTGATGGTTGACTGTTATTCATAATGTTACCCTCAACGGTCTATAGGTTGGAAGCGATCTATCACTGGCAAACATAAGCCCCGCACAGAGCCAGAAGTAAAATCCATAACCTCGATACTCAAGCGTTCGATTAAAGAAAAGCAAGAATACAGTAACGGCGACAAGACAGAGCATGATAATTGCGATCCGTTGTGTCAGGTTTGAGCGGACAGGCACAAGACCGGTTTCCCCTGCGGTAGATGATGGACTCATAGATCGTTTATAAAGCCTCAGCGCAGCGCGAAAGAGTTGGTAAAATATCAAAGCAAAAAAGCCCAGTCCCAATATGCCATAGAAACACAGGATAGCGACCCAATACACATCTTTGAACCCGCTCTTACTGAGGACTTTAAGGAGGAACGATCGCTTGCTCATATTGAGTTTTTCAATCGTGGTGTTCTGGTCGGCACCATAACCTAAGATTGGTTTGTTAACAAGAACCGTCGGGACATTCCCGATCAACGCCCCCAGTCTCTGTTTTTGTGCGACACGGACATAAGACCCAGAAAATACGCCTGTTACGTTGCCGACGAGCCCGACTCTCGCTTTACGTGGGTTTATGTACTCAAGGTTGAACGGGTTCACCACTGCCAGTAGAATCCCGAAGATGAGGACAATCGCCAATGCTAAGCGAAGGGTCTTTTTCCACCCGTGATGGAAGTAGAACCACGCCCCACCCGCGAGAAGGGCGGAGAAGGTCGCAGCGCGCGAATACGAACGCGCGATAAAGAAAAATAGTATGATTGCACCGAGCAGGTTCAGGTATTCAAGTCGCCGAATACGAGAGAGATAGATAACAAGGACAAGAATCATAAATATCCCATAAATTACGGTATCCCCCAAAGTACCGTAAATGCTGCCAATCTCTCTACCGAGTTCAAGCAATCTGTATTCTTTCGTAAATCCAGCAATACCAAGTGTTGACTCACGTGGTAAGAAGAAATCAAACGCGGCAGGTCCGCCTACCCACTGAATGATACCTGCGGCAAGTTGGAAAACCCCGACCACAAGAATTATGCGCAAGAGGGTTGTAATTCGTCTCTCCGACAGAGCGGAGTTCGCGATGAGATAGAAGAGGACAATATACCGAGCAAAGGGTCGGACGTTGTAAAGACTGCCTATCAACGGAGATCCGTTTATCAGAATCGAGAGCAGGACAACAGTATAAAAGCCGATAACTGGCAAATCAATCGCTGTCTTGACGAATGGGATACCTCTATGGAGTTTATGGATGACGAGTTTTCCAAAGGCTACATAGATAAGGCTTTCACCGAAAAACCTTAAATAAGAGTAGATAGTATCACTCACCGGTAAAAACTTCAGTATAAACTCTTCAAAAGCGACGTATCCTGTTAAAAAATAAATCATAAATTCCAAGAAGAAAGATCTCTGCCTAATAACTCAGCCAATTGCTCGTTAAATGGCTTAAAATACGCCCTCTGGCGTTCGCGTGTTTTCGGGTCCAGCGGAGGTGGCGTTGAATCTGTATCGCTCTTCGGAGACCTGTCGTTCCAATCCAGAACGGCTTTTCTCAACTTGTAAGCGGTGGCATCCGGCAGAAATTTCCGAATGACTCTTCTCAGCGGATTGTGAGATGCCAGAAATTGTGTAAAGAGAAAGTTGAATTTTTCATAACGTGGCAGCGTGGCTTGGTTATGCCGTTCACCTATCGTCGGACTGAAATCGGCAGAGACCCCCATACGATCAAAGAGTTGCTGACAGACCGCCTCAGCGTTATCCTTTAAATCATCCGTTAAGACGCACTGCACGTGATTGGTGCCAAATTGGGTTATCAAATTCTTGACATGCGGATAATAGATGCCGTTGTATTGATAAGCACATTGTCGCCATTTAAACCAGTCTTCGTTCAGGCGGGCTTCCTCGGCAACAAGTGCCTCCTCATAAGTTTTGATGTTCTCCCAACCTCTCCGTCGAGCCCACCAATAGGCAGAATAAGCACGCGCTACAGGTTCCCGTAGGAGAACAACAAGGTGTATCTGCGGATTGTGTTCATAAATCCGTTGCATGACTTCCGGTGAATGCATCACCATTACATTCTTAGCGATAAGAGACTTATCCTCAATTTCGCTGCGGGTATTCTCTCCAATAAAGTACTTCGCAAAAGCCCACTCATATCCGCGCGTGTATTCACGCCCCTGCAGGAAGAACGTCATTTCCGGTTGTGCATGCGTGTGGATATCCGGATGCTGTGCCAAGTAGCGGAGAAGCGAAGAGGTTCCCGCTTTCTGTGCGCCAACAATCATCAACTGGATTTTCCGCAAGTTTTCCATGGTATGGGTTTCCCAATCAATTCGCCGAGTGCTCGAACATCCGACGCGTAATAATCAATTAAACGGTGCTTCGTTTCTTCTGACATCTGAGGCCTCTCATCCGCCCGTGTGTTCAACCGGAGATAGAGCGGCTCAATGGTGCGTTTGATTGCCCGCAACGGCATATGAATAACCGGCTTGTTATGCGTCCACTGGCGCAATTGAAACCGGAAGTCTCTATACTTTCGATGCAACTCAGAATTTCGCATCTGCTGGGTACGATTCGTTACTTTGAAGGCATAATCGGTAAAAAAACCGGCATCAATACCAGCGAAATCGCACAACTTTGCCAGAGTATCCGCCGGTTGTGCTGCAAGTTCCTCATAAAAGAGGATATGGACACGCTCCGTACCGACTCGGTGAAAATAAGGCTCCAAATAGTTAGTATAACATCCTTGCTGGAGTGTTTGCAAGTGCTGCGCTTCTGTCTTTTCATGGCGATTCGTAGCAGCGAAAAGCAATTCAACATACGCGTCAAAACTCACAGTCTGTGGTAATTTGCCAATTTGCCTCGCAAACCGATACCAAGAGATTAACCTGGAAATCGGCTCACGGAGACTGAACGCTAACTTTGCCTCCGGTAGCGATGTAGCGATTCTCTCACGGGCTTTCTCACAATACAGATAGTCGGGGGTCGATTCCATCCGAAGCTGCGTTTCATCAGCATCAGGGAATAAAAGGTTGTACTCTTCGACATTCCCCGCCTGTTGATCTTCTCCATATCGATATTTTGAGGGAAGCGGATAGTCGCTGCTGAGAAAAAACCGAGTCTCCTTGTAGGTGGCAGCGCAAATAGCGGGATGATCCGCCAAGTAGGTGAACAAAGACGTTGTCGCCGCCTTTGTAGTGCCCCCTATGATGAGATAATGGTAATCCGCAACGTTTTTCGTTAAGGTCATTTTTCTTCTTTCCACCTAACACACGACATGTAGGGGCAGGTCTTGTACCTGCCCAAACCAGAAACCACCACATCAGCATGTAGGGACAGGTCTTGTACCTGCCCAAACCAGAAACCACCACATCAGCATGTAGGGGCAGGTCTTGTACCTGCCCAAACCAGAAACCACCACATCAGCATGTAGGGACAGGTCTTGTACCTGCCCAAACCAGAAACCACCACATCAGCATGTAGGGGCAGGTCTTGTACCTGCCCAAACCAGAAACTGCTAATTAGAACCAAGACACCCGCGTCCTTCGCAGGAGATACGTCAGGTTCCCAACAGATAGAAGGGCAGTAATTGCTACAGATAACGCGACAGACAAAAGCCACCAGGTTTCGATTAACCCGTACGCCAACAGAAAATTGAGAATTGCCATTGTCACCATATTTGTGAAAATAGCGCGGTATGCCCTTTGCGCGTAAAGTCCGGCATTCAGCACAGGTATCAGACAAGAAAATATCATTCCCGTGCTGAGCCAAAAGAGGAGTTGCCCTATCAATTCAATTGACGTCTGATCGATTGTCCCTCTCCCATACAAGAGTGAACTGATCCTTCCGTGAAATATCAGCAAGACCAAGGTTACCGGAAATCCGATAATTATAGCCGCACGTGCGTTTCGGTTGAGGCTACGCCCTAATTCCGCTTTATCGCCTGTCGCGTCGTGCTCGGTGGTCCCGTGATCACGATCATCGTGATTTGACCCGAAACTCGTGCTTTGCTGCCTTGTATTGGCGTTGAGTTTCGGATTAAGTGCTACGGCTGTCGCCATCTCGGGTAAGCCAGTTGTTGCGATACTGATACCGATGAGTGTCTGCAGCGCTGAAAAGATTTGGAAGGCAGACTTATAGAGTGTGATAGCCCCACTTCCAAGTTGTGAAACAAGGTACACCTCAACCAGCAAGCGGTTTACGATTTGTCGTATCCCGAAGCCGAGCGTCGGAAGAGCAACCGTGTTTTTCAAAGAACGCAGCGTGTCCACAGAAACGCCCGTGAATTCATATCGATGTCCTATTCGATATGCTCCGATGCCCAACCACCCAAAGTAAGCAATAAAGCCGCCAGTGTATGCCATCGCCACCCAGTTTTCAAGGCGCTGTGTATTCCATAGGAGCAAAAATATAAACGCTGCAGTGCCAGCAGGTAAGGCGTTTCGGAGTGCCACCGTCTTGAAATGTCGCTGGCTATTCAGGAAAGCCCCCAGTACCGTGCTACCACATCCGAAGATAAGGAGAGGGGCGCAAAATCGCAACAGTGTGGTAACTCTCTGGACATCAACAGTTGATTTCCATAACAACCCACCTGCTATCCACGGCGCGAGCAGCTCAATCAGAATGAAAACTCCGAAGCCAATACTGAGCAACAAAATTAGGAGGCTATTCGTGAAACGTTGGTATTCGGTGCGTGTCATCTCCTTCCCGTTTGCGACAAAGACCGGAACGAGACTAAATTTGGCACCTTCCCGGACAACCGTATCTACTAACAGCACGACTGTTAACGCCACAATGAGCGCATCGGCGGTATCGCTGAATCCGAAGCGTTTTGGAATCAATAGGACCCGGACGAGCAGACTCAACCCCATTCCAGCAAGGGTAATCAGCATCACCCAAAACGTTTTTTTAATTTTTCCTTGCGGAGGAACGACGCGCGTTAGAACTTTAGCGTGCGTTTCTTAAATCCGCCCTCCATTTCATTACGGGCTACAGCTTACCCAATTCAGAAGCCTGCAACAACGGCGCAGGCGGCTGGACGCAACGGAACCTTTCATTCATCCAATTCACCTGACCGAACGGCAAGGTAAAATTAAGAATTCCAGGTTTCGGGTAGATTTTTGCGAATCTCAATGTCTGTAAACAGTGTGGAAGCCCGCGGTCCAACGGACTGTGCCCATGTTGCCATTCTCTGTAAGCCCTCTGGAAGCGAGACTTCGGATGTCGTCCCAAAGACCTTTTGAAACTTCTCGTGTGTGCAATAGGCATGTTTCACCTCTTCTCTTGCACGCACGTTGATAACAGAGACTTCCTTTCCCATCGCTGTCATCACCAAGTCTGCCAATTCGTTGACGGATACATGCTCGTCCGATCCGACGTTGAACACCTCTCCGGCTGCTTCGGGTATGTCAACGGCATGCGCGATGTGTGGAGCAACATCCGCAATATGCGTGAAGGCGCGCGTCTGCTCACCGTCCCCAAAGATAACTAACGGTTCCCCCTGCATAATATTATTCATGAAAATGCCGATGACGTTTCGATACTTGTCCCCGATATTCTGGAGTTCACCGTAGACGTTGTGGGGACGGAAAATGGTATACTCCAAACCGAAAAGCCGCTTTGCGACAGCGAGTTCCTGTTCAACGGCATATTTAGCGATGCCGTAAGAATCCTCGGGCATAGGCGTGAGTGCCTCATGCATCGGAAGTTGGTTCGCACCGTAGACAGCGATGGAAGAGGTGAACACAAACCGCTTGACGTCGTGGTTCACCGCTGCATTGATGAGGTTTACACTGCCAATGAGGTTGTTCTGGTAGTTAAATCGTTTAATAAAGTGACTGAGCCCTTCCGCTGCATACGCGGCGAGATGATAGATATAGTCGAATTGGTATTGCTCACAGAGTTTATTTATGAGTTGCGCGTCAAGGATGCTTCCTTCAACAAAGGTTACGGCAGGATTGAGATTCTCACGGAAGCCGCCACTGAGGTCATCAAGTGCAACAACGTCTGTGTTACCTTGTTCGAGCAGTTCATTAACGACGTGCGCGCCCATAAAGCCCGCGCCACCTGTGACTAATGCTTTATTTTTCATGTTTGGTTGGCACTATTCCTTATTATTTTAGTACTACGAGCCGTCTTGCCTGTTTGTACGTCGGCGTTTCTAACTCACAAATATAAACTCCATTCGCTACGTGCTCCCCTAATTCGTTCATAATGGGTAGCCATTAAAATGCTACAAAAATTGTTGGTAGACCTTCATAATTTTTTCATAGTGAACCTCGGCGTTAAACTCTGTCTCCACCTTTTGGCGACCCATGCGCCCCATCTCAACAGCTTCGCTTTTATGCTCGAACATCCACAACAACCGTTCTTGTAGCGCGTCTTTTCCACCCGCTGGAAAGAGAAATCCATCAACGCCATCTTCAATGATTTCGGGAATCCCACCGATATCAGCACCGATCGCTGGCTTGCCGTAGGCGTAAGATTCTAAAATAGACATCGGGCAGTTTTCGTACAGCTCGGAGGGCAAGACCATACAAATGCTATTCTGAATCAATTCTCGGAGCGCATCGCCCTGTTTAAAACCGAGCAGATGAATATGCTCACATTCATTTTCTTCAAGCATACGTTGGATTTCAGGCACCGCCTCACCATCCCCGACAATATAAAGCGGTACGTGTTTGAGTGGCATCGCTGCTTCTATCAACGTAAAAATTCCTTTAGCCCGATACAACCGCCCGAAATAGAGAAGATAGTCCCCGGTTTTGAAACTCGGCGTGATGTCGGAGACATCAACAAAGTTGTGTACAGTTGATATTTTATGTTCAGGAATACCGTACGAGATCATTTTTTTTCGGTTGAAGTGACATACCGAGATGAAATGGTCAAATTTGTTATGTGAACCCAGTATCCGAGAGAAATAAGATTCGGTAACGCTTAACGTAGTACGAGCGAGCGAGCCCTTATTGCACCGTTTCGGGAGTGCCCGCCAAAAGTGCTTACCAGCACAGGCTTCACAAATTTCATCGTTTGAGATATGACTATGAACTGGACACGTCAACTTAAAATCGTGTAACGTCTGAATGAGTGGGATCCCTGCTTTTTTGAACTCGTTCAAGATTGAGGCGGTCAGCTTACCGTAGTAGATGTGAAAATGTGCGAGGTCAATTTTTGTGTCCTTTAGTAACCGCCGAATTGCGTTAACAGCATCGTATGAATAGAGAAAGCGCAACAAGTCGCCTACCGCCGGCTGCTCAAAATTTGCGCCGCGCGGGAAATAGCGTTCCCATTCAGACGACTCATTTTCAGGATTTGCTGCCGTAAACGGGATGACTCGGTGTCCATGCTTTCTTAACAACTCAGCGAGGACAAAAAAATAGCGATCAGAACCGCCGCGGACATAATGATTTTGTGAGACATTCAGAATAGTGTGCATATTCTGCTAAGGTTGGTGTTATTGTTTTGATTTCAGTTTTTCCATTTAGGTTCTGACAAACTGAGAATACACATCTCGGACCGTTTTAAAGCCAGGGAGCATATAGTCCGGACGTGCTTGCAATTCGAGCGGTGGATGGTTTTCTCCCAAAACAGCCGAAGCCGTCGTTTCTGTATAGAATCCGCCATGGGTTAACTTTGCCAATTCTTTCACTTCAACAGCCTGGCCCGTCCCAACATCATAGGTGCCGATAATATTTAAATTTTCAACATAGCGAACGGCACGAACCACATCCTCTACGTGGATATAGTCTCGGCGAAAGGGATAGAATACATAGCGAAGCGTCCGCTGCATGAGTTTTTCAGGTACAGAATGGTTTTCAGGTGGACGATTGTCCTCAGCCCCATACACATTGTAGAGTCTTAAAATACAATACTTTTCATTGTTTACGCGGATGTAGTCCTCAGCGACCCGCTTGGACCATCCATAGTAGGATTTTGGAGAGATCGCTGTGCAAGAGGAAATAAAAATAAGAAAGGCGTTTTCGTGACGCGCCAGATCAGCAATTTGCTTTGTCGCTTCATAATTCCATTTAAAGATGTCAGGATCTTGATAGAGTGAATTGGCTATTGCACCGCAATGAATAATGGTTGTCGCTTGTTCTATTGAATCGCGTATTTCGGCAAATAATGTCTCCCATCGCTGAAAACATTGATTTTCATCAAGGGTTTTTGCCGAAGGGTACGCTTGGTGCAAGTGCCCACCAATATAACCTCTGTTCCCTGTTAGGAAAACCATCTAAATCACCTCCCTACACAAAATAGGTATAATCTTTGCCTAAAACAGTGATGCGGGCGTGAAAACCTTCAGAAACTGTGGAAAAAACCCGCATGCAAGATGCCAATATTGTAACACACTGAACGAAAAATGTCAAATCTCAAATTACCTTGGAATCCCCCTCAAGCCCACCAATATTCAGCAGATCAAGCCCTCTGCATTGCACCTATTTTAATCGCGGTAGGTAATCTTAAGTCAATAAAGCACTGACCCAACTATTAAGCCGTTGCGGGATTGTTGTGAGCTGCGCGCGGAAAAGCGTCAAGTCAGCATCATCGGCAATCGGAACGGTTTTCAGCCGATAGGGGGCAGTCTTCTGCGTATTCCAACCTATATCCGTCGTACGCGCCGATCGGAACCCGGCTGTTTTCACGATCTCAATTTCGCGTTCGGTATAATCACCGTTCGGATAACTGAAATGGGAGCATTCAATCTCTAAAAGCTTCTCTAAATCCAGCTTGCTGCCAAGAATTTCTTGCCTACATTCCGTCTCTGTACAGTGTGTTAAAATCGGATGGAACTGCGTATGCGGTTGAAAGTCAACGTCCGCTACCATCTTCTTCATTTCGGTGATATTCAGTGCCTGCCTGTCTGGATACCTCTTTTCTGGTTCAAAGTCAGTCGTATGCTTGAGGGACGCTAACCGCTCACCATTCGGCAGCCTTTTCAGTTTTTCTCTCTCCGCTTTGGACTGCCCTTCTATTTTGAACCAGAAATGCCGATGCGTATCAACAATCTGTGTGCAAACAAAGAGTGTCGGACAAATACGGTACTGTGTGAAAAGGGGCAAGAGTTCGATATTACCGACGTGTCCATCGTCGATGGTAATTACAACACTCTTTGCGGGTATCTGTGAGAAATCCTCCTGATAAATAGCAGCGACCAAGGTATCAAGTGAGATAACCGTATAATGGTGCGAGAGATAAGCAAGATGTTTAGCGAAAACAGCCGATTTCGCATCGTGATACATGAGGATAGCGACCCGGTTGCGGCAGAAGCACTCCCGAACGAGGATATGTACGCCTAATAAACAGATGAGGGTTGCCACCATATTTTTAAGAAAATCACGCATCTTTCTACTGAAAACTATTCCCTATTATTTTGCCAACCCAGTGAGGAGCACCGGATATGGAAAGCCTGCATCGACGATCCGTGTATTCGCGAAGGGTTTATAATGCACTATGCCTATCTGTTTAGTCGTCAGTACTGGATCAGTGCCATCGACAATAACACGCTCTATTTTAGTCGCATCTGAGTGTCCCCACCAATTGTTGGTCACCACTAAGTCAAATTTCACATTTAAACGGAGTGCAAAAATATTTGTGTTCAGGTTGTTATTTTGAATAATAGATTGGACATTCTCACAGAAGATCCCCGTCTCATTTTTGGTGATAGTGTTGCTCTCAATCTTTGGACGCGTTTGGCGACCGATCGTACTGATTCCTATGTGGTTGTCAAGAATGTCGTTGTGTTGAAGGCGAGCGTCACTCCCATCTAAAGCGATAGCAGTTTTGTTTAAACGAAGGATGCATTCTGCAATAGTTGGGGATGTCGTTTTGATATCAAGAGCAATCGTGGTATGCTCTATAACCGCCCCTCTGACAAAACTCTCTAAATCGTGTGTATGGTCAAAGAGGATTCCGTTCCAATCACTGGGGGCAGGTTCGACAGTGTCGGATGTGAGATGCACGAGTCGAGTCACCTCATCTTGATCTAAAGGTGTTCCGATCTTTAGAATACCCTTCACTGTGAGAAGCGCATTCTGTCCAAATTTAACAGTCGTGCCGGGTGGTATGTTGAGGGTTATATTCTGTGGCACCTCCAATGTCCCCTGTACAATATACGTTTTCTCGGGGTCCCACGTTTCATTCTCAGTAAGTCGATGGTCTTCAAGAACAATTTCGGAGTTCTCTTCAGGAACTACGGGATTAGATGGCTCTTGGGGCGTACAACCGAGACTGACTGCCAAACCGAAGCAGAAGATTAACAGACAGTGTATGAATCGAATTTTCATTTTCGTATGGGCTTTTCCAGTTATGTCAGTACGACGCGAATCGTATAAAAGTTGCGATTTGTAGGGTTTGTTGCAGTTTACGGAAATTTTCATCAAAAAATTTGGATGTGAAGGTTAACCTTAGTGACAACGCCTCAGAGTCTTGGATCAACAGCCTCACTTTCGAGTGCCAAAATCCCGAAAACGCATTCGTGAACACGAGACAAAGGTTCGCGATGAACGAAACGCTCAAGTGCCTCAACACCTAACGCAAATTCTCGCAGTGCGAGGGAACGTTTGTGAGAGAGTCCACGGGAACGGAGACGTTCTAAGTTGCGAGGCAAGGTATATTCAGGTCCATAGATGATCCGCAAGTATTCACGTCCTCGGCACTTTACAGCGGGTTGGACTAATCCGCGCGTGCCTTGAACGATAAAATCCAAAGGCTTGATGACTGTGCCTTCACCGCCTTGTCCGGTGAGTTCTTTCCACTGCTGGATCGCCTCAGTTTGGCTTGTGTCGTCAGTTAGGTCAACCCTTCCGTAGGGCGTCGCGAAGAGCAGGTCGTTTTCAGAGCTTTGACAAAGTTTGGTAAGAATTTCCATGTGCCACAGATGGTCTCTGTCAAAATAGACTGTACCTTCCGTGGCAAGCAGGTGGAATGGGGCGAGTTTCAGATCTGTAATAGATTGGACATGCCAACAGTATTGCTGGTAAGCGTTGACGTATTCGGTCACAGCCTCCGTGCGTTGACGATAGTCATCCAATATATGACTCACGTCAATACCTCTCTCGGCAGCAGTTTCTAAGGAGACGACCGCTTCTTTCAAAGCGATACGAGCTGATACACCTACCGGGGCATACTGCTGTCGTAATAGCTCCTGAGCCTTAACCGACCAAGGCATTAACTCACAGTCAAGACAGATCCAATCCGTGTTAAAGGTCTCCCAATAATTGACCGTGTCTATTGCCGTTTTCACCTGTCTCAATAGTTCGGTTTCAATCCTGATATCCTCAAAGAAACGTCTGCCGGTTCGTGTGTAACAGATACCAAGGGTGTCGTCCGTAACACCAAATCGCTTTTTTGCGGTTTCTGGATCTCGACAAACGATAACGATAGCGCGTGATCCCATGTGTTTTTCCTGCCAGACGACATGGGATACACCCTGTTTCCGATAATAAGCGAAACCTTCCACTGGGTGTTCAAGTAAGCCGGGGCTGCTTGTCGTTTCGGTTGGGGACATTGTCGGTGGAAGGTATATAAGCCACTTCGGGTTTACAGCGAAACGACTCATCACCTCCAGCGCGGTTATTGCATTCTCTTCACGGATTGTTACATTGTGATGTAAACGTGTGTGGATAACGCGCCTTCCTAATACATCATTGATGTTCAGGATATCACTGGACGGCTGCGTTTTAATAGTACGGGATCGGGAATCGGAGCGCCCTCTTACAGGAATTGGTTTCGTCGGTTCATAATAGGTCTGGTGTGCGGGGACAGACACAAGTTCTTTTTCAGGGTATCGTAACGCTGTGAGCGTGCCACCGAAAACACATCCTGTATCAATGTTGATTGTTCGGTTCATCCATTGCGGTTCGGCAACCGGTGTGTGTCCATAGACCACCATCGCATCACCGCGATATTCATCAGCCCAATTGCTCCGAATTGGTAAGCCGAACTCATCAGTTTCTCCGGTGGTTTCTCCATAGAGTGCGAATTCTCGTACGCGCCCTGAGGCTCTGCCTTGTAATTCCGCCTTCATTCCCGCATGCGCAACGACTAACTTCCCGTTGTCAAGTACATAGTGGCTCACCAAACCATCTATGAATTCTGCGATCTGTGTCTTGAATTCGGTCGATTCCTTCTCCAACTGTGAGAGAGTTTCCGCGAGTCCGTGTGTCGGATTCACTTTTCTACCGTGAAGCGCACGTACCAGTTTTATGTCGTGATTCCCCGGCACGCAGATAGCTGCATCCGCCTTCTGCATCCGCATAACGAGACGTAACACCTCGGAGACTTTTGGACCCCGGTCAACAAAATCGCCGACAAAAATCGCTTTTCTGCCCTCCGGCGGCTTAACGATGGTTTCCCCATCCGGCTGCGTTGAAATTTCGTAACCGAGTTCTTTGAGCAGCTCAACAAGTTCATCAAAACAACCGTGAATATCTCCAATGATGTCAAACGGTCCCTGCTCGTTTGTGCGGTTCGTCCACAATGGCTGCCGTTCTATACGGGTAGCTTCAACAACTTCGGGTGTAGACATTACATAGACGAAATTCCGAAAGCCTTCACGTTTGAGATTGCGTAGTGATCGACGAAGTTGTTGGCTCTGCTGACGAATAACGTGGGGTTTTAAATTTCGGTCAGGACGCGCCTCGTTTCTTTCTTGACAGAGTTTTGGGGGCATGTTAAACACAAGGGCAACGGTCAAGTAGTGGTATTCACGCGCCAGCGTCAACAAAGGCTTTCGTGCCTCAACCTGGACGTTTGTTGCGTCAATGACTGTCAATTTCCCAGCAGCAAGCCGTTTCGCTGCGATGAAACGCAGCACCTCAAAAGCATCAGCCGTTGCCGCCTGGTCGGTTTCATCGTCTGAAACAAGTCCTCTACAAAAATCCGACGAGAGAATCTCGGTCGGCTTAAAATGCTTACGGGCAAAGGTGGACTTACCTGAACCCGAAGGTCCAATGAGGAGTACGAGTGAAGGTTCAGGGATTTTCATTTTTTGATTTTTCCTTGCGGTTCAGTCTACGTTGTTTCTCTTGAGTCGCCTTCTACTCTATTCATCAATTCCTCGGGTAAAGACCGCCATTTGCGTCGGCGGACCGACCTCTTCAGCTTCTGGTCCGATCGGGTGAAATACGACGGCGTAACCGAAACGTTTAGCGACCCCTACTGCCCAAGATTGAAACTCGTTCCGTGTCCACTCAAAACGGTGGTCCCTATGTCGAAAGGATCCAGCTTGTAGGTTCTCAAACTTCACGTTGTATTCTATATTAGGTGTGGTCAATACAACAGTCCGAGGACAAGCGAACTCGAAAATTACCCGCTCAAAAACCGCAAGTCGCGGCGGATCTAAGTGTTCGATTACCTCTATAACCGCAGCTGCATCGTATCCAGCCAAACGTTCATCTCGGTAGCCCAAGGACCCTTGGAACAAGCGGAGCCGTTTTTTCTGCTTCTCCGGCAACCCGTCGTAATCAAGCCGTTCCCGCGCGATTTTTAGGATGCGATGTGAAACGTCCATCCCGACGATTTCTTCAAACTGTTTTTCAGCCAACAACTTACGGAGAAGTTTTCCTTCACCACACCCCAAATCGAGAATGCGTCTTGCGCCACACTGTTTGAGGACTTCAGTGACGCTATGTAAACGAACTTCGTTCAGACGGATACGTTCTTCGACCTGTTCTTCTTGTGCTTGACCGGATTCGTCAGTCTCTTGAGCGTCTTCTTCACGCAATTGTGCCAGGGCTTCACGCGTGAGTTGCCGTTGGTGTTTCAAGTAACGACGGACAATAGATTCCTGTTCCGGATGCGCAGCGAGCCAATCGTTACCATGCTTTAAGAGTTTTTCGATCTCCGCATCGCCAACCCAGTAGTGCTTCTCATCGTCAAGTACAGGCATCAAAACGTAAAGGTGGGTGAGGAGGTCGCTTAAGCGACAAGTATTTTCGAGCGCCACCGAAAAATAACGACTCTGTCCCCAATCGGGAAACTGGGGATTTAGCACATGTTGTTTCGCCTCTACCGTATAACCGAGCGGCTCGAAAAGTCGCCGCAATAATTCCTCTCCGCCACGACAGGGTAGGACGGATAATTTCGCATTCAAAGGGATCTCTGTTTCCGCGAGTTGTGAACGTTCTTTGCACTTACCAGACAACGCACTTCCAAATACCCGAGCGATTGCAACACTCAAAAACGACGAGGCGACGTACGGACGATCACTGACGTACTGCGCCAGCGCGAAATTTTCTGCAGATTGTCCGTGAGGACGGCGGACAAGTCCAACCGAATCCACATCAAGAAGTAGTGCTGCTGTACATTTCTCAACGCACGCCTCTGGATAAAAGACGTGTGCTTGACCAAAGGTAAGCGTAAAGGATTGAATTCGCGCGGGGTGTTTATGCAGCAGATAACCGAGATCTGTTGCTGGAGAATATGGAGTCGATATTGTCAATAGCATAACAATGTATCAAGACATACAGTAAATCGAAAGAAGAATATTGCGGTAATCTATAATAATCTGGAGTCCTCGTCAGTTAAAAATTCTAAGTCTGCATACGTCATATTATACCTTCTTTTCTGTATCTCGTCAAGTCTTTTGCAGCACCTTCCAGAGACGTTCGGTCCTCAGTTGTCAGCTATTGGCAGTCAGTCAGTTGAGATGCATGACATTTGTTTTAAACTTAAAAATGCAGTATAATAGAACGAACACTCTTACCTGACATCTTGTACCATCAAATAGAATCGGTGCCACGCTCGGAGGATATTGCAAAATGGCGGATTTTGATTCTCACGCATACACACCGGTATACCCGGGTCCGAACGATGATCTGCTTGAGGCGCAAGCGCGAGTTTGCACGGGACCTCACCAGACGCGCCCGTTGGGTATCAACCCTTCGGATTTTCCGCAACCGGAGCCACTTCTTGAAACGCTTCTGAAGTCCCTAAAGGGTGAACTTCCGGAATCAGCAGCAGCTTCAGAGGCACAGATGGGTGCGTTCTTTGCGGCGATGACGCTCCGCGCCTATTTCCCAAAAGCAACACAGTGGAGTCCGGCAGAGCAGACAGCGTTCCGTAAATACCGTTCAGCACTTACAGAACAATTGCCCCCGGAAATTAAATACCTCATGAACCCTGAGCAGGGTTACGTAGCCGCGAACCCGACAGAGGCAATCGTCGTGAAGGCGTTAGAAAAGATTCTACGGGCAAAACATTTAAGTTATATCGAAACCCGTGAGATGTGTAAAGCCATCCTTGGCGACGATGTGAAACCTGCCTTCAAAGGGGCTGCACTCATCGGACAGCGGATGAACCGCGAGACCTACCAGGAGGTGCGAGGGTATCTTGACGCGTTTTTCGGACCCGAAGCGGTCCAACCGATCAATGTTGCAACGTTAACGCATTTTGGGCAGCCTTACGACGGCGCAACGCGTTATTTTCGTCCGACCCTATTCGTCGCGGCGGTGCGTGCCGCACTCGGCGAAGCATCACTTCTCCACAGTGTGGATGCAATGCCACCAAAGAACGGTGTGACAGAGGAAACTATTCTGATAGCACTCGGTGCGAACACGCGACTGTCACTCGCCCAGACGGCTTCACTGATTACAGACGCATCGGTGGGTTTCGGATATATCAGTCAACGTGAGTATTGTCCCGCCGCTTATAATTTGCGCGAACTACGGGTGCACATCAAAAAACGTCCACCTTGGGCAGCGACTGAGAAGGCGCAACAGTTCTTTTCTGCACGAGAAGCGAACTACATGGTGCTCGGCTATTATCATATCGGTTACGAGAAACCACTTCTCCAATTGGCGTGGGAGCGCGGGGTTGATGCCGCGGTTGCCGTAAAGGGGGAGGAAGGGACAAGCCATTATGCACTCCGACTGGGGAAGCCTTCCACAAGTGATAGAATGGCAATTAACTATTCTCAAGGTTTCCGTCGGGTAAACGATACCCGTGAAGATTTTGCGTTGGATATCGATCCAGAGATTTATGGATTTGACTATACAAGAAGCCCACGTCCGGAGGTTGTTAGCGCGGAGGCATTTGCAGAAGCCGGCGTGGCGGCATTATCCGGTGAAAAAGGGCATATCTACGACAGGATTCTCTTAAACACAGCGATGGTAGATTACCTGTTAGGAATTTGCCCAGACCCTAAAGATGCGCTTGCCCGCGCCCGATCAGTAATGGACGATGGGAGCGCGTTGAAGCATCTACAGGCATATACAACCGTCAGCAATCAGTAGTCAGTTGTTTGAATCAGGATCTACAGGATTCAAGGATTTGCAGCAGGATGAGAGCGGGTCGGTTCTCCGTCAGCAAGAGGGAATGGAAGGTTGGAAGACCAGAAGGGTGGGTCCCCAATCTTCCTCCCTTCCAGCCAATTCCTTCCAACCCAACACTGATGATTTTCAATATGCTGAAAGCTGACAGCCGATTAAATGTAACCCGTTGAACCGTCGGGTCGGATGGGGCAGGTGCGTTGCCAATGGATGTATTCATTATCGGTAATCGCGGATTCGTTGATCTCGACTCCCAAGCCGGGACGGTCTCGCAATTCCAGATACCCATCCTTTGGTAGATAAGGTTCGTCTACCCAATCATTCCATTCCGTCTCGGTGGGCAGGAGATACTCAAGGATTTTAAAATTCGGGGTTGCAGCGGCAAAGTGAACATTCACTGCCGTTGCGAGCGGTCCCATCGGGTTGTGGGGTGCGATACTGACATAGTGTGCCTCGGCAATCGCAGCAATCTTTCGCATCTCCAACAGTCCCCCACAGACACAAATGTCGGGTTGAATGATATCCGCACCTTGTGCTGCGATAAGATCCAGAAACTCAAAGCGTGTATAGAGGGATTCCCCTGTCGCGAGTGGCACTTGCATTTGGGCGCGTAGACGCGCCCACGCTGGCATGTGTTCGGGTCGGAGGGGTTCTTCATAGAAATAGGGATCGTAGGGCGCGAGGGCGTTTGCGAGTTGGAGTGCGCGAATCGGCTCGAAAATTTTAGCGTGTGGATCAAAAGCGAACTCCCACTCCGTGGGTGTATTGTCCCGAATTTGTTCAAAATAGGTCGCCGCTGCATCACAGACGCGTCCCCAGCGATCTGCATCTGGATCGAGTTGGTAAGGACTCGTCTTGAAAGCGGTGAATCCCCAATCTTCATGGAGTTTGCGCGCTTGATCGGCGGCTTCGATGCCATCCCTACCGCCGATACCACGATAGATCCGAATGCGGTCTCTGGCGTGTCCACCGAGGAGCATGTACACCGGCAAACCCGCCGCTTTTCCACTGATGTCCCATAACGCATGATCGACAGCAGAAATGACGGCAAGTCCAGCCCCGCCCGGCGGGAACCGGAACTGCTGATGCAGTTTCATCATTATGTATTCAATTCGTCTCGGGTCGTCCCCTTGAATCATCTCAAAGATGTAATCAGCAATCGGTTCAACAGAGAGGTCGGGACCTGTGGAGTAGGCTTCACCCCATCCATAGAGCCCCTCGTCTGTTTCGACTTTGATGAGCCCGCGGGGTCGATTGCCAAATCGCGCCATAAAGGTTTTGATCGCTGTAATTTTCACGTTTTTAGCCCTTGCCTCGGTTACGGCAGACCGGAGCCTACCTCCGATTTTGTAGGTTTTCTGTGAATGCTTCCAGACTTTGTACTCGGGGAGCGGAGCGGAGTAACTCTTTCAAGCGTTCCAAATCCTTAATAGCTTCAAGCCTTGGTTTTAGAGCTTGCACCGCTTCAGGTTGGAACTGATCGCTGAGGAGTGTCAGAATTGAGTCAATGGTCCCGGCTCTTTGACCGCGTTCAAGACCGCGTTCAAGACCGCGTTCAAGACCGCGTTCAAGACCGCGTGCTTCCGCTTCTTGAATATATTCTTGGAAAAAAGGAGATTCTTGCATAATACCCTCCGGTAAACGTTCTTCTACCAGTTGTTTGTCGTAAACCAACCCCCCGAAAATACCCAAAGCCGCTAATAAGAGGTTTACGTCCTCCGAACCTATATTTGAAGCTGCTTCGGTGTGGTGCGTTCTGAGTGTAAGTTGCTCCGTCGCCAATTCTTCCAGTACTATCAGGTCTGGATACTCAAGAATATGCTCAGTGAAGGGTTTCGGGTAGCCCAGGGTCACAAATTTGGCGGCATTGTCGTAGCGGTGTCTCATAGAGATAGTATACCACAGCGCGCCAAAACCTGCCAATTTTTTTAACGTCTTACCAGGGGTGCGTGCGAAAGGGTGATGCAGGGAGCCCTTCCTTATTCACGAGATTCGGTTCCGCACTTTGATGCCAACCGAATCGAACGGCAACCGGATTCGCAACGGCAGTGCTGGAGACCACAATTGTGTCGCCCTCAACTGTCGCTTTCGCCTCAACGAATTGCTTATCCTCGCCCGCGATTTCAAACCATGTCAGAGGCTGTTCGTCTTTCGCCATCAAGCCACTCCCAACGAAGTCAAAACGCAGTCGGATCGTGTCGCCTTCTACCACCATCGACTTGTAAATCGGACCGGAATAGGTTACATCCTCTCTGCCGTAGGTTTTCGCGAGTGCCCATAACGCAAGTCGTCTGCCAACCTCCTGCTTGTTTTGAGGATGGATGTCCTTGAGGTTGCCGACATCCGTCGTCACAGCCATACCGGTATGCGGGACGGATAACGTCGCGGCTTGTGCTTCCCAAATTGCCGGTAGAGAAAATGGGCTGGCTCCCCAACCGTAATTAAACGGGGCAAGCTGCACGAAATAGAAGGGGAAATCGCCCTGTCCCCAAACCTCACGCCATCCGTTGATGAGTGCTTTCATCTTTTCATGGTAGAGCATTCCGTCCTGAAGGTTCGACTCGCCTTGGTACCAGATTGCCCCACGGAGCGCGTAAGGAACGATCGGATGCACCATGCCGTTGTAGAGCCCGGTGGGTCTGGCGTGATGTCTCAGAGCGTGTCTATTTTCGGGGATCTGTGTAAGGCGAGCGTCGGTTTCTAATGCCTTCCGCGTTTCTGCAATCCACGCTTCAATCTCCTTCATCTTTTCCGGGAGCTGCTCGCGATAGTTCGCATCCGCTTCCTGAATCTCTTTGGATATGGATTCAAGCGCAGGGACGGTTGTGAAACCAACAGGCGGTGTCCACGGCTCAATGCGGGTGCCGCCCCAATTGGTGCTGATTAATCCAATCGGGACATTGAGGTTCTTGTAGAGTTTTCTACCGAAATAATAAGCAACAGCGGAGAAATTCTCGATCGTTTGTGGGGTGGTCTCATGCCAGTCGGCTTCGACATCTTGCTGAAGTAATCCTGAGGGTCTGTGCGGGATGTCAAACAGTCGGATCTTTGGATAGTCTGCCGCAGCGATTTCTGCATCGGCATCTCTTGAGGCACGTACCGACCATTCCATATTCGATTGTCCGGAGCAGACCCAAACTTCCCCGAAGAGAACGTTTGTCAATTCAAGGGTATTATTTCCCTTAAAATGAAGTGTATAGGGACCCCCGGCTTTTCTCGCTGGGAGTTCGGTTCGCCAATCACCTTTCATATCGGCAACTACAGGGGTCGAGAAAAGTGGATCGGCATCCTCGCCTTCGGCACTGAGAGTTATCGTGATTTCCTCGCCTGGGGATGCCCAACCCCAGATAGGACTGCGTATGTCGCGTTGTAACACCATGTTACTACCGATGACACTTGGCAACGTAACCTCGGCATGCACGAAGGGTTGCGTGAAGAGTAATAGGAAACCGATGAAAGATAGCATTAATCGCTTCATATCGTTGCTCCTTGTAATTAAGGTGAATTTGAAAAATCTGTCTGATAATTCGCCGCGGAACTCCCATGCCAAGTTAACGTTCCTCTAATTTCTATCGCCATTCCCTTGAAGGCGTTCAGCGAGGTAACTGTTGCGTTGCATAACTTGATTGTTGCGGATACAGATGCCGAGTGCTCGCTTGGTGCCGACTATGACGACACACTCTTTCGCACGGGTGATACCGGTGTAGAGCAGATTTCGTTGTAACATGAGATAGTGTTGCGTGTGCAAGGGGATAACAACGGCCGGATACTCACTCCCTTGCGCTTTATGGATAGTCGTCGCGTAAGCTAAGACGAGTTCTCCAAGGTCTGCGGTATCGTAAGCGACCTGCTTATCAGGGAATTGGATGTACACCTTTTTGTCGAGATGCTCAATTTCGAGGACTCTTCCGATATCGCCGTTGAACACGTCATAGTCGTAATTGTTGCGGATTTGCATCACCTTATCCCCGATGCGGAAACCGCCTGCGGTGCGAGATTGACCGGCGGGATCCGACATCGGTTTGTAAGTCCGAACGCCGAACCTCGATTTTTGTAAGGGCGAGGTGACCTCGCCCCTACGGGTCATATATTCAGGATTCAAGACCTCTTGGAGGCGTTTGTTGAGACTTTCAGTGCCAAGCATCCCGCGTCGCATGGGGCATAAGAGTTGGATATCGTCTATTGGATGGTAATCATAGTGTTGTGGTAGCCGATCGGCAATGAGGGAGCATACTAATTCAACAATTACCTCAGGGTCTTCCTCCTCCATGAAGAAAAAGTTCCGGTCTGTATCGCCCGTGAGTTCTGGAAAATCGCCCTTATTAATGCGATGGGCATTGGTGACGATCATGCTCTCCTGCGCTTGACGGAATATTTTAGTGAGCTGGATGACGGGTATCTTATAGGAATCAATGAGTTCTCTGAGAACATTGCCTGCACCGACAGAGGGCAGCTGATCGGTGTCCCCGATGAGAATGACAGTCGTTGTCGGACGGATTGCCTGCATCAAACGGTTCATCAGGACGAGGTCCACCATAGAGGTCTCATCCACAATGACGACATCTGTGTCTAAAGGGTTTTGTCGATTTCGTTTAAATCCGTTGTTTTGCGGAGAGAATTCAAGGAGCCGATGAATGGTTTTGGCTTCGCGACCGGTTGTCTCACTGAGCCGTTTCGCCGCGCGTCCGGTGGGTGCGGTCAGGGTGATGCGTCTGCCTTCTGCTTCAAACAGGCGAATCATCCCCACAACAGTCGTGGTTTTGCCGGTGCCGGGTCCGCCGGTAAGGATCATGGCGGGTGTGGTCAGGGCGGTATAGATCGCCTCGCGCTGTTGCGCGGCGAAACGGATACGCATATCCGATTCCAATCGGATCAGTGCCTCGGTATCAGTCGCCTCGGTTTTTAACTTTCCGTGATTGAGGTGTTGTCCACGACCAGATAGGAGTCTCAAAAACTGGTTTGCGACACCGAGTTCGGCGTAGTAAAAGGGGGCGAGATAGATGGCGGAGTGGTTCTCGGCTGTCGGCTCTTGGCTCTCGGTAAAGAGGTTTTCTGGTGAAGTTGAACCCTCGTGCTGATGGCTGACCGCTGATGGCTGACCGCTATCTTCCTGATTGCTGACGGCTGATGGCTGCGTGCGCATCTCGTAGTCGGTCTGCGTCTCGTCTATGCCACTCTGTTCGTCGGCATCCCGGAAATCTACAAAACTGGGATTAATAATTTCCTCTTTTTCGACGAGGGTGGAGATCCCTTGCGCAATCGCTTCAGGCTCCTGCTCAAGCATGGTTTGGCATGCTTCAACAAGTTCGGCTCGGCGTTGGAAGACGTGCCCTTCATCTGCCTTCTGGCTGAGAACGTATTTAATCCCCGCTTGGACCCGCTGTGGGGCATCCTTATCCATGCCAAGTTTCTGTGCGATGGTGTCTGCGGTTACAAAGCCGATACCGTAAATGTCGTCGGCGAGACGATACGGATCTTCTGTGATGATCGGAATTGCATCGCTTTCATAAGTCTTGTAAATCTTTGCGGCGTGTGCGGTGCTAACATCGTGTGATTGTAGGAAGATCATGACGTTTTTTATTTCGCGTTGCGCTTCCCACGCTTCCTTGATGATTTGCACCCGCTTCCGCCCGATACCGGGGACGCGTGCCAATTTTTCAGGCTCGTTTTCAATGACATCCATGGTATCCATACCGAACTTACGGACGATGAGGCCCGCCATCTTGGGACCAATGCCTTTGATGAGACCCGAGCCGAGATATTTTCTTAATCCGACTACGTTTGCGGGGAGGATGGTTTCATACTTCTCGATCTGGAACTGTCTGCCGTATCTGGGGTTATCTACCCACTGCCCCTGTAGGAGCAAGCTCTCGCCTGGGTTGATAGATGCTAAATTGCCGACAACTGTGATGAGTTCGGCATGGTCGCGCGCAGAAAGTCTGCCGACTGTATAGCCGGTGTCAGGGCTTTCATAGACGATACGTTCAAGTATCCCCTGCAGCGTTTCCATCTTTTAACTTTACCTTTTAAGACAACAAACAGAGCGAACTACTCAAACAGATGCGCGACGGAGCAGGTAAACCCCACCCCTACACTTCAATTTCGTGCATCAACTTCCGAAAAGCGTTGAGTTGCGGGGCAATAATGTGTGAGGTATCCGTTTTGTTCTCAAGCGCTTCAACGGTTTTGAGTCCGTTCCCCGTGATGGCGAGAACCGTAGGTTCATCGGGTCGAATGTGTCCGCTCTCTATCAATTTTTTCGCGGCGGCGAGTGTAACCCCACCAGCCGTCTCCGTGAAGATACCTTCAGTGGAAGCGAGGAGCTTAATCGCGTCCACGATTTCAATATCGGTGGCGTGTTCACCGACACCGCCGGAGTTCCGGACTGTGTCAACGGCATAGATACCGTCTGCAGGGTTCCCGATAGCAAGCGATTTAGCGATTGTGTTGGGTCTGACGGGTTTTACAAAATCGCCATTCTCTTTGTATGTATTGACGATGGGTCCACACCCCTCGGCTTGGGCGACATGGATTTTAGTGTTCGGTTTATCTATTAACCCTAAAATATGGAATTCTTTTATAGCTTTGCCAATCTTTGTAATGAGAGAACCCCCGGCGGCAGGTGCGACGATATGCGCCGGTGCCTTCCAACCGAGTTGTTCGATCAATTCAAAGCAGAGGGTTTTCGAGCCTTCAGCGTAGAAAGGACGGATGTTGATGTTAACAAATGCCCAAGGATAGACCCCACCAATTTCACTACAGAGTCGGTTGACATCGTCATAAGTGCCTGTGATACCGACAACCATCGGTCCATAAACCAGGGAGGCGACGACCTTGCTAACTTCGAGATCCGCGGGGATGAAAATGAAGCAATTCAATTTCGCGATGGCAGCGTGTGCGGCGACAGCGTTCGCGAGGTTGCCAGTGGAGGCACAAGAAACAGTATCAAAATCGAATTCTTTTGCTTTGCTCAAAGCAACGGCTACGACTCGATCTTTGAAGGAAAAGGTCGGATGGCAGACAGTATCATCTTTGATATAGAGTTCTTTGATGCCGAGGGCGTCTCCGAGATTTTTCGCTCGGACGAGCGGTGTAAACCCGGTGTTGGTGCCATCTGTCGGTTCACCATCTACCGGCAGAAGATCGGCGTAACGCCACATACTTTCTGGACCGTTTTCTATTGAATGCCGTGAAATAGATTTTTGTATCTCTTCATAGTTATAGTCTACTTCCAGGGGCCCGAAACAGAACTCGCAAACGTGAAGAGGCTCCTTGGGATACTTCTGACCACATTCACGGCACTTGAGCCCTAATACTTTTTCCATTGTTTTTTTCCTTTTTCATTCTTTCATAATTATCGGTCTTCGGTTATCAGTTAAAGCGGGTGTTCGCTTGGGGTTTTTGCTTGGTGTCTTTGCTTGGGTATTTCTGCGGATTTCTGCGGATTTCCCCTGCAACGAAAATCTCTTCACCGACAACTGACGACTGGTAACCATCCCTCCGACAAATGATTAGATTGTCAGCTTAACGCTAAATTCGTTCTTCCCGGATTGTAAGGTAAGACGTATAAAAAGCGAACGTTCCCCTATCCATCTGACATCATCGGCGTTGGACTCGGTTAACCGTAAACCTTCGTGGTCGCCCCAGACGACTATCCCATAAGGCATTGCCCGCGTTGACTCTACTGCGATAGCGAGGTGTAGTTGGGTCCGGTGTCGCGTCGGTAAAAAGCCTATTAGGACAGGTTTATTCGCCTCGGATTGTAACACCCGTTCACCAGTATAGTTTTTGATTTCAACGGGATCCATAACACCCTCGACGAAGGTCAATTCACATGCCGCGTCGTAATAATACATTTTTAACGTAGACTTCGGTTCCGCAGTTTCCCCTTGAATCTCTGTACTTGCCCCTACAACAGCTGTCGGTTCGGTTTTCTGGCACTGTTTTATGTAATCGTCAACCATTTGAGAAAGGGGCAGCGGTTTTGTGTCTTCAATACTAACGACGTGTGCGAAATATGTATCCAGTCGCTCCAACCCCTCTTGTCCGAGGTGCGCAACGGTAAGCGGGTCAATATGTTCCACATACCCAAGCCAGGGACTCCACGCAGCGCTTTCTACATAGACATCATAATGCTGCTGTGCTGTTCCGTTTAAGAGTGCTGCGCGGAGATTATGTGCGTCTTCAGCAAGATGATCAGCAGTATGGTAGGGAATGCCAACAATCTTCTCAAATGATTGCGTAAGATCCGCATCAGCCGTCCCGCGTGCGACAACAGCATCAAGAGACGCTGAAGCCTCAAGCGGATAAAAACATCCAAACCCCCCGCGGTCGGAATCCCCAATTTCAGGAACATCAGAGGCGGTATCCTGAACATCTCGCTGCTTGTAGTGGTAACCCCAAAGCCCTTGGAACCCGGTCTGTTCAAGTGCCCGCAGAAAAGTATCATTCTTGAAGACTGCCCCAGCCATACTAAGTTCCGCCCAAGGCAGTATCCGTGTGAGTCTTTCCCGTTCCCTGGTTATATATGCCGGCAACTTCTCTCGCATCGTGACGAGATGCGATGCCATAACTTCTGTACTGGCACCCGGATTGGCGTTTCTTTCAGCCTCATAGTTCGTTTCCCAAATCGGTCTGATGTCGAGCATCAACAAAGGAGCGTCGCCGTTCTCTGTGTGGAATGTTGTGAGCAACTTCGCGATGACTGGCGCGGATTTGGTATCGACTGCCCATGTTATGGGTATGCGGTGCTTATGCGCAATTTCTGCTAACAGTCGGACACCCTCAAGTAGCCGCTCTCGGTCTTCCGCTATTGCTGTGCTTACCAATCCGTAACTCAGCATTCCTATTCCAAAAAGACGGTAACGCCCAGGTCGGCATACTTTTGACGGGTGCTGGGGCTGCCGTTCCTAAAGCAGACAGCGGTTGTCGTTCCCTCTAAAGCCTTCGCGACGTATTCCACACACGCATCCACGGTCTGGAGTGCATGATTCGGGTGGCTCTCAATGCTGAATGTCAGATCCGCAGGACCAAAGGAGAGACAGTCAACACCCGGCTTCGCGAGCTGTCGCGCATGTGTGACGGCTTCTATGGACTCAATCTGCATCCAGAGGATGCCATTGGCATTCCACCAGTCGGCGTATTCAAGTCGTTCTTTGCCTTCGGAATTCACTCGGGGGGCACCGCCCCAACTCCGAAGCCCCTGCTGCGGGTAGTAGAAAGCAGCGACGGCTTCGTTTACGGTTTCGTCTAATTCGACCTGTGGCACCTCAATACCTGTGGGACCTAAATCAAGGTAGTTACCGATGAGATACGTGTTTCGGGTGTGCTTAATCCGAAAGTTGACTGGAATGCCGAGTTCATTCGCCATGTTACAGAAGGCAACAAGTCGGTCCTCGTTGTATGGAGAGTGTTGACTATCCACGGCGACAAAATCGTAGCCGCCCTCCTCGACTTTGGCGACGAGTGCGTCGGCAGATGCTGCCATAGAGACGTTAGCGCCATAGACGAGTTCTCCGTTATGTATCCGCTGTTTCAAATTTGCTGCTGACATTGTCATTCCTCATTTTTTAGCGCGTCTTGTAAATCAAAATCTGCTGTTAAATACTGTCCGCGGTGAAAGCCGGTTCAGTTCTACAATGGAAACGGCACAGCAGGGGCTATTCCGAAAGCAAGGCAGCGTTTCACGTCACGCCTAAACCTCTATAATTATACCCCAAAAACCGTTTCCTGTCAACGGATTTGTGTTTTGGATGTTTGAACGGAGGGATTCAGTACAGGTGCGGTTAGAAAACCGCGTCTACCAAGGAATAAGGAAAGCAATCGCGAGCACACAGAAAAATAGCAGTCGGGAATCGGAGTTCCCTCCTACCCGACCGGACCTGGGGAGGTGTGGCAAGAGTGAAGCTCAGGGAGGTACACGCAATTCTCGGAATTGACAAGTTCGAATTTTCGAGGTATGATGCTGGGAAATGAGAAAATGGAGAATTGCATGAAGCCTTACGAATACCTTGAACATACAGCGGATATGGGACTGTTGGTTAGAGGAAAAAATCTGTCCGAACTTCTGAAAAACGCGGCGCAAGGCCTCTTTGAAACGATAGCGGTTGTGGATACTGTCGATGAGACAGATTCGGTCGAAATTCACCTCACGGCTGAATCTGTGGAAGACCTCTTTGTGAGATGGCTTGACGAACTCATTTTCCAACACGAAACAAAGGAAACTTTCTTTAAACGCGCCGACATCAAAGACTGTAGCGAAACGGAGGTATCAGCGACCGTTTACGGGGAACCCGCAAATTTCGATAAACACGAGGTTTATACCGAAATCAAGAGTGTCACATATCATCAGTTGCAAGTCGTGCGAAAGTGTGATGGAAGTTGGTTTGCTCAGGTTATTTTCGATCTTTGATATAGCAATCAGTTGTCAGTAACGGGTGTAGACCGCAGTTTCAAATTGTCCCTACCGCATCTTACGGCAGCACAAGACAGGGCGAGATGACGCACAGGCGAACGGTCTCCTATGCCACAAAGCCCCTACGGATAAAACTGATACATCGTGGTGTTCAGAAGGATGTTCAGGAGGCTCCACGTGCTTCCCATGAGATAATCGCCGAGGACCAACCCCAGAAAGAAGGGGATGGCGCGTCGATAACTCTGGATACCGCCGTGTCGGAGGATAAGCCATTTCAATGTCAAAGCGATCAACAACGGAATCCAGAGGTCGGACATCTCTTGGTTGCTCGCCATAACATAACCGAGTGGATGCAGCGGTAGCCAAAAGAACTTGACCCGAAGGTATGTCAGCACCATCATCACAGAAAATCCTATGCCTATGAAGATGACGCCGAGCCAGTCTGTGCTGAGCGGATACGTAATCCAGTTCGTCAACCGTCCAAAGTATTCCCTCCCGTAACCGAGTGCCCACGGTCCAAAGTATCCGGAATCCGCACCGAATTTGTAATAGAAATGTAACTGCACCCAGAGTGCGACAATCACACCGAAAATGGTGGCGATGATAACTGTCAAGAGCATCCGGCGTTGGTTAATATTGGCGAGTTCGGCGATTTTAAAAGCCTCCAACTGATGGGGCATCTGTTGCGGACGGTAATCTCGGTTGAAAAAGCAGACGGAGAGCGCCGTTAAGTTCCGGGCACCGAGACGGTGTGTCCCCAAAATGGTGTTTAAGATGTATCGGGGGGCTTGCCAGTGGTAGGCGTGGACGAAAATGCCGGACTCAGCGCGGATGCGCGTCGTCACCAACGGCGTTATGAGGAACAGGACAGCGAAAGTGAGCGCGAGCCAGACCGCCATGCCCGCCTTGTAGAGGAGAAACGCAAATAACAGGACACCCACGACAAAACCCCAAACAGCCACTCGATACGACATCGGTTCATCGTGCTGCGCAACGGGTGGCTCTCGTCCGCGCGAGGGTAGCGCGCTTCTCAAAACGGCACTGAAATGTCGTTTGCCCGTCCACCCAAAAAAGAAACAGAGTCCTACGAATGCCCCAATCGTTTGTTCGTTGAGATACGGAAAGCGCGGAATGCTACTCCACCCGACCGCTTTTGCCAAAGCGACTTCGTTCCGATAGAGAAAATAGAAGAGGCTCGTCGAAAAGAGGACATCTAACGGCATGAGAAACATAATGCCAATGGCAAATGGGTAAAAGGCGGTGATGATGGTGCCGTAAAGACTCAAGGGTGCCTCCTGAAACGAGAAAAAACGGCGCGTCACCGGAATATGCGGGATCACTGGATAGAGATGGCTTAATCCATTGAAAAGACTGATGCCAGCAGCGATTGAAAAACCGATCCACATCCGCTTGTTTCGGAAGAAACCGGACGTGGGATTTGTCATCGCAAGCGGGAGTTGGATAATCGGGAAGGTCAGACGTTCCCGCTGTGCCCACTGCCGACGGAGGATCGTGTTGAGGCAGAGAAAGATGAACGCTATGACTGAAAACAGTAATACCCATGCCCCTATCACCGGTAGCCAGACCCGTAAGTGAAGTGGACGATATAGGCTCGATTCCCCAAGGTAATAACCACGGAGGGTGTTTCTATCTGAAACCGTGAGCCATTCCGGGAGATGGTGCCAAAATAGAGTGCGCCACTCGTTCTCTTCCGTTGCAAACCAGAAACTATGTCCAAGGACAGAGAGGATCGCTTGAAAGACATCGCATCCAGCCAAGCTTGTGGCGAAACTGAGCGTTACATACAAAAACAGCAATTCGCCCTGTCCAAGTGCAAGATTGCTTTTTAGAAGCCGGATGACACCGTTCATCAGCATCACTGCGGTGAGGATGAAAATGACATTGGACAGCGGGACCACCCACGTCGGGAAGGTATAGCGCACGAGTTCCATCTGGATGAGGAAATAGCAGTTGATGGGTGCACTAATAGCGAAGATGGTGATGACGCGCCATGTCAGAGCACGCTGTTGAGGGAAAGAAGTCAATGTTAATTCGCCTCTGCGAAAAGCGTCAATCTCTGTTATCTGTCCCGGAAACAGAAACGATTTGCTATAAGAAAGTTTTCACATCTTCAGGACTCGCCCCGACTGAGAGAGAAACGTGTCCCCATTCTTCGTTTGAAAGATGCTTTACTAATTCATCCCAGATAAGGCTATGTCTCTCTCTTGCCAACTTTCCATCAAACTTTCTGCTAATGATGACGATATGAATCAGGTCGTCAAAACCATCAGAGACATCGACCAGATCATTTTCGTCACAGAAGTACCCACCTTTGAGTTTATCGTAAATCTTCTGCTTTAATATTTCGCATGCCATGTATATATCCTTCACTAGATGTTATTGTTTATCCAGTGCATGACTTCTTCAACAGCTTCAATGAAAAAAGTTGCAGCATCACCAGTTGTTTGGCGGGTATAACGCCACTTTGGGGTCCAACGGTTGACTAAATTAAATAAGGAAACCACATTTTGATTTTGCTGTAGACGATTATAGCCAGGGACAAGTTTAAACAGTTCTTCTAATTGATGGGTAAAAACTGTACTACGTCCAGAGAGTATCGAACGCCGCTGGAGTTTTGCTTCTAACTCGCGCAAATTTTGGCATTCATAGATTTGCATCAACTTCGTCTTCAAGAGGCACTCCACAGCGTAACCCGCAATGTACATTGAGCCCCGCCACCGAGAAGCCCGTAAAGAACCCTTGCATCCTCTAAGCGTTGTCGGCTAGCACTAGCCTGATCGCTTATACCATCATGCAAATCATGATTCATTAACCAAACCTCATTAGGAAGTATACCACATTTTTCAACTCTGTTTCAAGGGGTATGAAACTTCACAGAGCCACTCAGTTATCGGCTGTCAATCGTCACAGAGTTTGCAAATCTCGCCAGGAGAAAAAAAGAGAACCGTACTTACCTTTTGAAAGGATAAAGACTTACCACTGTCCGTGCACAGGGGTCTCGCGTGCTTTCTCAAAGAGATCTGCCCATTCGTCAGTGCCGTCGTCGAAGGTTAACTCGAGACGCGCACCTTCCACCTGTGCCGCACCGTTGCCGGCATTGAAATAACTTAAACCATCACCGGACATGTGGATGCAACTGCCATCAGGATAAACAACCGTTTTGATGATACGCGGGACGGAATGAATCGTGTAACCTTCAGCGTCTAACTGATCATCAGGCACGCGGAAACGTTCAATTGCGTCTTCATCGACTTCAACGCCTAACCCAGGGGCATCAGGGACCTTGTGGCATCCCTCCGAGACCTGTATCGGTTGTGTGAGGAGATGGTCGCTGTAGAGATTAATACAGGTGATTGCGGGCCACGTCGCATGTGTGAGCACACTGCCGAGATGCCCTGCCCACGTCGTTGTCAAGCCGTTTCCGACGATCTGGAGCCAAAACGGCATATCCGCTGCCGCACTGAGTTGTCCCTCACGCATGACCTGCGATTTACCGCCACCGATGACGAATCCGGTGCATACGTCCTCACGGACGCAGGTGGTATAGGGCGGTGATCCGAAGTGCATGGCGACCTGACAGCCGACTTCTTGGCGAATTTGCTTGTTTCCGTCAACATCGCTCTGCGGAATAGGCGTCTCAAACATCGCTACGTTTGGGTGTGACGCGAGTTTTTGCAGGATCGGAATAGCCGTCTCTGCGTCGCGCCAAGAACCGTTGGGATCGAGATCGAGTTTGAAGTCCGACGGGACGCCTTCTGCGACCGCCTCTACCTGCGCGGCGATATCCCACCACGGACGGGGTTTATTTTTGAAACTGGTATAACCGTTTTCCACGGCATCTGCGGCTTCCGCTGCCCAATTTTCAGGAGAGGCATCAATACACCACCACGAAATTGGAACAGCCTCGCGATACTGGTTGTCAAGGAGTTGATAGACGGGTACCTCTAAAATTTTACCGACGACATCAAAAAGTGCCATCTGTAAGCCTGCACCGAGTGAATCGTCGTTCATGCGTTCGGCAGGGCTCTGCCCCAGTACACGTTCAACGCTGGCGTCGCTGACTCGGGAATAGGTATAGTGGACGACAGTCTCCCCCCAACCGACATGCCCGGTATCCGTGGTAACCTTGCACAGTTCAAGGATCGACCAGTTGTAAACAGTGGACACGCTCTGGGTGGTAATCTGTTGTTGTCGTGGAGTGAAGGGAACATCTACAAGCACACGTTCAACGTTCGTGACTTTCATGGAAGGACTCCTAAGGTTCAATGGAAGGATGCGATGTATAGGGACCTTGGAATGTGTTTGGAAAAAGAAAAGAGGCGAGGGGATTTGATTGAAGTCATCCCCTCGCTCTATACGCCATTAATAAGAGGTTTTAACCGCCCCCCAGCTGGTAGTGAGTTTGCCTTTGGCATCAATATCAAAGCCGTTGGCATTCGTAACCAGAACACTATCAACTCTACCCATTCCCCAGCTTTCATGCCAGATACCGACGCTGCCAGCACTCGTGTAATTGGCATTTTTGTATTCAAGGATAGGCTTTCCGAGGTCTTCGGAGGGTGCGAATAGGTCTTTGACTTCTTCAAGTTTCATGTACCATATTTTGACGTTCTTGCCTTGGACATCGACGCGTGCGAAATAAGGGACAGCGTTGGTTTGGTCGAGCCCCCCGCCTAAGCCGTGCGGCACAGATTCTAATTCTTTTCCACCATTCTCACAACCGCACTGGTCGAGACATTGTCCGGAAGGACAGCACCCGTCTGCCAGGCTCATAATCATAACAGTTGCGGTCTCATTATATCCAAGGTAGACGAGATAGCCGTTATCGTCTCCTTTTCTGCGGAATTGAAAACCCACACCATCATCATCACCAAACGAGAAAACCATTTGGATGATACCGTCGGTAAAGTTTTTCACGCCAGGCAGTTCTGTGTTCCCGGAGATGCCACATCCCTCAGCGGTTTGCTTCATGGATCTTTTTCCACCGAGTTTGCCACCTTCAAAATCATCTTCACCCCAGATAGTGCCAGCGTTTTCGGGTTTATAATTCTTGACATTGTTCACACCGGCATCGGGGATTGCCTCCTTGGAGCCCGGCTCAAAATCGGCGTAAAACACAACTTGACCGCTGGCGTGAAATGAAACAAATAGACTCAAAACGAGAATCAAAAGAAAAAAACGTATTTTCATGAGATGCCTCCTCTGTTCTCATAAAAGGTTGTGTTGCCGTTTATTCACAAGCAACAGTGTGGTGACGAGGCTATAGGGGTGCTTAGATACCCGTATCACCAAGGGCACCTCGTCGTAAAACGAAAGTGGTGTTGGGTGAGGCATTGACCTCACCCGACAAAGACGAATAGTGGGATGGCAGGGAGACTGAGGTAGGAAAACCTCGCCCTGCAACGCCAATTGATTTTACGGTATTAGTCTATATTAAGGAAGGAGACTAATAGCTGCTTTTAACATCGCCCCACGTTGTGGAGAGTTTGGCGTGTGGATCAACTGCTGTGAGTTTACCTGGACCGGTAACAAGGACGCTACCGACTCTTCCGTTGCCCCAACTTTCGTGCCAGACACCGACGGTACCGGGTCCCAAATCATCTGCGCCGTCGTATTCAGCGACTGGATCGCCGAGTTCACTGGAATCCACAAAGAGACCGGGGGCATCGTCAAGTTCCATATACCAAGCTTGAATGAGGCTTCCGGTGACTTCAACGCGTGCCAAATAGGCAACGCTGTTGTCTTGGGAGAGGTCCGCGCCCAAGCCGTGGTCAACACCGACGAGCTCATTTCCACCGTTTTCGCAGCTGCACTGGTCGAGACATTGCCCGGAAGGACAGCATCCGTCGGCGAGGCTACCGATGATAATTTGGGGGGTTTCGTTATAGCCGAATGCGATGAGATAGCCCTTATCGTCGCCGACGCGTCCGATTAGGAAACCAACGCCGTCATCGTCTTGCCATGAAAAAACGGCTTGGACGATACCCTCGGAGAAATCCGTAACACCGGGCAGGGGCGTATCCCCGGAGATGCCGCACCCTTCGGCAGTTTGATGCAAGGCACCGCTGCCATCAGGGAACTCATCTGATGCCGCCCAAATGGTTCCAGCGTTTTCTGGCACCCAATTTGCCGGATCGTTGACGCTGACATCCGGGACTGCTTTAGAGCCGCTCACTTCAAAATCAGCATAAAAAATTACCTGGGCACTCGCGTGGCTAATCAGCATGATTGAAAAAAGCGCGATGAGCACCAGAAGGTAGGTTCTTCTCATTTTTCACTCCTTTATTGATTGATCTTCCGCAAGTTAAGTCGTCTGTGTCAAATTCATTTTTATTTTCCAAAGACAGACTTTATATAAACAGGACGATTTCTGACGAAACCGTTGTCTAAAATATAGCAAAAAAGCAAATTTCTGTCAAGAAAAATTTTAATTTTTTGGCAAGTTTTGTCGTTGCAAGGGGAAGGTGCAAGGTATGGTATTATCAGTTGTCGCGCTGAAAACGGAAGACGCCACTGTGTTTTGTACCGATGTATAGCGTATTGCCATCCACAGCAAGGGAAGTCGCCGCGTAGGGGGCTTCCGACGTAATTTGTTCCCATATATTCGTCCGATTATCTACCTCATAAACACCGCTATCACGCACCCCGTAAAGGGTTGAGCCGTTAGGTGCAATCCAATCTACAAGGAACGCCTTTCCGTCAGTATCGGTGAGTGCCTGCCAACCCTCGCCATCGAGCGAACGCATGACTCCCATGTCCGTTGAGATGTAGACAGTTGAACCCGCAAATACGATCTCTTTGAAATATGTAAACGAAAAAACGAGGTTTTCGGTAATGTCGTTCCAAGTATCCCCACCGTCCACAGATCGGAAAAGGTCGCCTTCCCGTTTACCGGCATACACAATATTCTCTGAAGCGGCAAGTGTAAAACCTTTTGCGTCAATGGGCGGAAGTTCTCCGTGATCTTCTAAACCGGTGTGGTGCCACGCCGTTTCGCCGGGTCGCCATCTGAAGAGTTTCCGACGGTGTTCCATAAAGACGGTTTCACCGGCGAGGATAAACCCGCCATTTGTTATGTCCTCTTTCGCGATATCGAGTAAACTCTCTCGCCACAGTCGCTCGGTTTCACGAACATTGACGTTCGTTTCTCTGGCTTCTCTGAGCCTTTTTTTCCATTCAACATATAAGTTGTCTTCGTCGAAATCCGGTATATCTTGAACAGGTGTCAAGGCATCGCCTGTGATAGGCAAGTGAAAAAGTTGCGTTCGATGCCCCGCGATGCTACTTACATAAAGGGTCTCATCGGTTGTCCCAATCCTGGGAATCAGAAGTTTACCTCCACCATACACGTTAACAGACTCCCACGATTCACCACCGTCCGCTGATTTAGCAATCTTGCCCCCGGTAACCGCGTAGAGAACGGTTTCGCCTGCAATCAGACGCTGGACCTCGGCACTTACGAGTCCTGTCATAAAGGGATGCCATGAGTGACCACCATCTGTTGAGCGAGTGACCCCGGAAAGTTCGGATTTGTAAAAATTATTTTCATCCACTGCGACAATAGGCAAGAAACCGCCAGTAAAAGCGTGCTGTAGGTCGCGCCCTGGATCTGTCCACGTCTCGCCACGATCATAAGAGAGGAGCACCCCACCGGGCCCTATTACCAGAAGCGTGTCGCCCACTGGAACAACCCTCACAGTGCCTATTAATTTAAATGGATGTTTATCGGTGTTAGGGGTAATATCGTTCCATGAATCGCCGAAGTCGGTTGAATAGAAGAGTGCGCAATGCAGCGCGTCCGGTTGATCTGAAATTGTTGTGACATAGAGTCTGTTTTCGATAGCTGCCAAGGAATTGGCACCCTCTGGCGTCGGCAGGGTCATTTTTTCCCAATCGTCGGCAAACCGGAAAAGTCCTCGACTCGTTCCGACAAAAAGGATTTGGTTTGTGCCTGCAAAGAGAATATTGTCAATGGCAACAGCGTCGTGGATTCTAAAATCAACACCATTTGCCTCCGGTGTAAGCTGGGTTTGCAAACCTTCCCCAATAGGTGCCCACTGCTTACCACCATCCTCGGAACGAAATACCTCTGTTCTGAGGATGAGGTACATCGTCACATTGGCATCCTGTGGATCGCGCGCTCGGAGTGCATCTGTGACCGCCAAGGCGATAGGGGGTCCTTTGGGACGCGCGCCGAGGACCTTCCACGTTTTACCCTCGTCAGTTGAGGTCAAGACATTATCGGACGTGAGGAGGTAGAGAGTATCGCGATGCTCCGCCATAATTGGATCAAACTGCCGACTTGGACCGGCGGAATTAATAAGCCGCCATGTGTCTGCTGCCTCTGTAAGTCGGTAGAGACCTGTTTTTGCAACAAGATAGAGCGTTCGGTCGGATGCGACAAAGAGCCCTGGTCTCGAAACGCCACCCAGCCCCTTCATCTGGATCCACTGCGGTTCTGCTGCGGAAACACCGGCTTCGTCGGCATCTAACGTTGGTGTGCCAAATCCTATTGCCAGAATGATAAGAAGTACCGATAGGAAATCGTTCAGTGTTTTTTGAATCATGGCTTTTCTCCTTATTCGGGATTTGAATCCGGAAAACGTTGGGTTTCACTGGGTATCCTTACGATGGAGCGTATATGAGCAAAGGACGGTTTTCTGGATTGGCAAGCATCGGACTGCTCCCCGTTCAACCCAACCTACACTGAAGGGCTGCCCTTAAATTGATATATATGATGTGGGTGAAACCTAACCTACAGCCTGTGTAAGGGTAAGCGGAGGATCCCGTGGTGTTCTGTGCCGATATAGAGGACGTTTCCGGCAACAGCGAGAGAAGTTACCCGTCCGGAGACTTCTGAGGCAACCTGTTCCCAGATGCCCGTCCCGTGGTCCAATCGGTAGGCACCCGCTTGGGAAACGCCGTAGAGGATTGTACCGTTGACGGTTAATTGACGCATGGGGATCGGGGCGTATCTCGAATCGGTGAGCGTATGCCAGTTCTCACCATCGTTTGACATGACGACGCCGTCACTTGTTGAAACATAGACGGTGTCACGTACAAAGATTATCTCTTTGAAGTGTGGTAACTTCCTTAGGAGTTGGTCCTGGGACGCTGCCCTATTTAGCCGAAAGGGGAAATCTGCCGTAATATCTTTCCAAGTGTCTCCGCCATCCAGAGATTGGAAGAGGCTGCCGTCGCTTTTTCCGAGATAGATAACCTTCCCTGAAACAGCGAATTGGAAACCGTCGGTGGCATAGAAGTCAGCGAATACGGGAGCATCTGGCATGTCGATGTCGCGCCATTCGCGGTCGCCGCGGGTCCATCGGTAGAGTTTTCGTTCGTATTCGATGTAGAACGTCCCGTCGCTCACGGCGAACTCGCCTGTCGTTCTCACAACGGCTTCTTCGATACCGCGTTGATAGTGCGCCAGAACTGTTTGATCTCTTGCTTGAAGTCCAAGGGCAGCTGCAGTCCCGATTGTTTTCTCCAGCCATTCACCGTGGCCTGAATCTACATAAACCGGCATGCCCTGAATATGAAAGAACGTATCCGTACGCGGCGGTAAATGGAGCAGGCAGTTTGTGCTGCCCCCCTGATTTGTTCTGACGTAAAGTGAATTGTCCACGGCTGTCAGATTCGACAACTTCAAGTCCCCGAGCGATTTATTTGGCGGGAGTGGCAGATGCGTGTCAATCTGCATCCATCGGCTCCCACCATCAACGGATTTAGCGACACCTGTCTTGGTTACGGCGTAAAGGGTGTTGTTAGCGTGGACGAGATCAAGGATATGGAGTTCTGACATGCCTGCTGTGAATAGATGCCAACTGCCACCCGCATCAATAGAACGTTTCACATCGCCCATTGTAGAAATGAAAAAAGTCTCCTCATCCAAAGCGGCGGCTGGGAGCATACTTAACATAAACGCTTCTTTCTGAAAACCGAGATACTCCCATGTGTCCCCTGTATCTCTTGAGCGTAACACACCAACACCAAGGACCAAGACGGTTTCACCTACCGCCACAAGTTTGACGGATCCAACCGTTAGCGGCGATAGGCCTATGCGCAGATCTGTGGGGGTTATGTCGGTCCACGACGCTCCGAAATCGCTTGAGGCAAAAATCGAACCCGATTCCTGACCTTTTTCTTTTCCAGCAGTGAGATAAATTCTATCGCCAGCGACTGCTAACGCGTCAATAGATTGTGCCTGGGCGACGGGCAACTTCTCCCATACACCCGAATTGCGTCGATAGAGGCCCTGCTTTGTCCCTAAAAAGAGTACGTTTTCAACAACAACGGCATTTTGTATTTTCGGTGCGTTCAAACCCTCGTTGCAAGCGTGCCATGTAGTGCCAACATCCGTTGAACGAAATACACCGTCTGCGAGGACGAGGTACATTTCAGTCTCGGCATTCTGTGACCAGCGTAACCTGCTGGGGATAAGGAGTGCGATGGCGCGTCCGGGTGGACGTGAACCGAGAGGCTGCCATGTCGTGCCGCGATCGGTTGACGTGAGCAGGTCGGTCTCCGTAACAATATAGAGGACATCCTTGCCTTCTGCCATGGGCATACCGTGATTCGTAAAAGGGAGGGCAGCGCTGACGAGTGTCCATTCCGTGCTATCTTTGTCTGCCAATCGGTAGAGTCGGGTACCTCCAAGCGCATAGACTTCCTTTTGCGATGTAACAAAGAGGTTTCCGACCGTCGCGCCTCCGGGTCCCTTCGCCGGAACCCACTGCGGATCTTCTGTCTTTGGTACCTCCGTTGTATCTGCTTGTGCTGCTGCCAATAGTCCGGTATCGACCCTCGGCACAGTGCCTTTGCCGCGTCCCTCAACATCGGTATTGCCAAATCGATTCTTGACATCCGGCTTCCGGTTGAGGTCCAACACCACGGGTGTGTCAACGAGTTCAATTGTCATTTCGGATGTTGCGTTCAAGTTATAGGGCTGCTGGAAACGGGATAATGTACGGGGACCGAACCCCATCATTAGGATGACCAGAAACGTTGCGGAGAAAGAGAGGGTCCACGGCACCCATGGTTTACTCACGGAAGGTGTCATGGGTCTGATGCGGGCGATCTCCTTGATGATGTTTTCAGTTAAGGTTGGCGGGAGTTGGAAGACGCCTGAGACTTCGTGGAGCAGGTGTTCTTGCTTTTCTAATCGCTTGCGGGCGCGGCGGAGTCGACTCCTAATCGTGTTGGGCGACACCCCCAAAAACGTGCTGATTTCGTCACTCGTCATCTCCGCGAGATAGTAAAGCGTTACGACAGTGCGTTCGCTCTCTGGCAGTCTTTGAAGCAAGCGTTTGACGAGTTCGCGCCGGTGTTCAAGAGATACTTCTTCGCCATACGCCGTCTCATATTGCGTATAGCATAACTCCTCTAACTCAGTCGTGGGCATCGCATCCAAGGAGGTCGTCGGTTGCCGCTTCTTTCGGAGCCACGTCATGCAGTGGCGCGTTGCGATGACATAGAGCCACCCTGGAAAATTCTCTGGGGGTTTTAGGGTCGATAACTTTTTGTAAACCTTCAAGAAAACATCTTGCGTGATTTCCTCTGCGATGTGAAAATCCCCAATCTTCCGCCAGACAAGCGTGTGAACCCATTTCTGATATTTGTTCACGAGCGCGGTAAATGCGCGCTCGTCTCCCTCCAAAGTCAGTTGAATTAGGTCGATGTCATTCTCTTTCATCCGTCTCCCTCCAAAATGAAAAATCAGGCTTCATGATATAGTAACGCCTATTGGAGACCGAAATGGTGCATAAAATGCAATTTCCAGGGGAAATAAGAGTCGGGAATCGGAGTTCCCTCCTACAAGAATGGCAGTCGGTCCGTCGGAAACCGTCGGCGGTCAGCAAGAGGACATCCTTAAACGAAGACCTCTTCGCCGATCGCCAATATTGTTTAGACTTGACAGAAGGGCGTAGAAATGCTATGCTACGGTAATACTACTAATTATTCTGGGCACCTTCATCGATCCAATCAATGAACAGTTTGACCTGGGCAGCGTTTAAAGGTGGGGGGATGGGAGGCATACCGCCGCCATCAATGCGCCCGACAACAAGACTTCCTTTACCATCGCCGGCGGCAAACGCGGGACCCCCGTTTCCGCCTTTTTTGAAGGTATCGTATGTGGTGAGATCAAGCCCTCTTGCTGCACCGGCTGCAGCGTGGCACCCTGGAATAGCACAGCGTTCAGCGAGTATCGGCTGAATGTCGTCCTTGAAGGAAATTCCTGCAACAACCGGCTCTTCAACGACGGGTTGTTCAACAACCCCAGGCTGTGGCGTTTGAGTTGCCGGAGGCGTTGTAGTGGGTTGGAGGACATCCGTCATACCGGGGGAGTCGTCGGTGATGTCGCCTTCGTCGCCGCAGCTGGCGATGAAGATGGAAGTGAGAAAGACGCTAAGAGCGAGGATAGGAATAGAAACGGAACGGACGTATTTTCTACGTGTATCTATAAAAGATGAAGTCATCACGACAGGATTCTCCTTTTTTGAGAAATGTGTTTTTTAGTGTAACTTGTAAGTTAAAGCCTGCTGTTAAATGCGCAGGAATCTCGTTATTTCGTATATAGAATATCACGATCCAAGGGAGATGTCAAATGAAAATTTTGATTAACACTGATATTACATCGGAACAGCAGCAGCAGATCGCATCGGTCTCTGATGACCTTTCGCTTGTGCTTCCGCAGAATTCAGAAGCGGCACTGCGCGAAATCGTAGACACCGATATTGTGCTGGGTGGTTTCAACCGCTCGCTTTTTGAGAATGCGGAACAGTTGAAATGGGTGCAAGTGCTTTCGGCGGGCGTTGACGGGTTGCTGTTTCCAGCGTTTGTGGAAAGCGATGTTATCCTCACGAGTGCGAAAGGGTTTGTCGGTCCACATCTGGCAGATCAAGCGTGGGCTTTACTTCTCGGCTTGCTCCGAGGTGTCGGACGTTCGGTGCGCGAGCGGACGTGGGAGAATCGGATGTCGATCCGCCTGGCGACGTGGGAATTGAGCGAACGGACGTTAGGGATTGTCGGACTCGGTGGCACGGGGATTGACGTCGCGCGTCGGGCACAAGGGTTTGATATGCGCGTCATCGCTGTGGATCCAGAGGCGGTTGAGGCACCCTCGTTTGTTCATGAAGTCTGGAAGATGGACCGGTTCCATGATCTCCTTGCGGCATCAGATGTCGTTGCTATCTGTGCACCCCTGACCCCGGAGACGGACGGTATGTTCGATGATGCGGCATTTGAACAGATGCAATCGCATGCACTGCTTATCAACGTCACGCGCGGCAAGATTGTAGATGGACCGGCGCTCCTCCGGGCACTCACTTCAGGGAGTATCGGCGGCGCGGGGTTGGATGTTACGCCTGAGGAACCGCTGCCGACAGAGAGTCCGCTATGGGATCTGCCGAATGTGATTATTACGCCACACGTTGCCGGTGGCTCACCGATCCGCTTGGACCGGAGTGTTGGGCTCTTCTGTGATAATCTGGAACGGCTTCTCGTTGGGAAACCGCTCCTGAGTGTGATTGACAAAGAGAAAGGGTATTAAGATACCAAGGGTATGGGCGAGTTCTACGGAAACTCGCCCATACGTTCCTCTCATTTTAGTCCATATCAGCGATTTTAACGAGCTGCTTCCCGATATTGCCGCCTTTTAGCATACTAATGAACGCCGCTGGCGCGCTTTCGATACCGCCTTCCTCAATCGTCTCACGGTATTTCAATTTACCCTGTCGGAACCACCCCGACATCTCAACGAGTGCCGCCGCATGCCGATCGCCGAACTCGGAGACGAGGAAGCCTTCGATCCTCGCGCGCTTGGTGATCATATGCCAGAGGAAACGCGGTCCTGTCTCCGGTTTCTCTAAGTTATACTGTGAAATCTGTCCACAAATGACGACGCGCCCCTTGATTCTTAGATTAAGGAAAACGGCGTCCGTAATGGCGCCACCGACGTTGTCAAAATAGACATCAATGCCATCAGGAAGGAGTTCCTGAAGTTTCTCGTGATAATCGTCAACCTCTTTATAATTAAAAGCATCATCAAAGCCGAGTTCATCAACAATGTAAGCGACTTTTTCATCAGTTCCCGCGGAACCGACAACTCGACACCCCTTGATTTTTGCGATCTGTCCGACGACGGAACCGACTGCACCAGCGGCGCCAGAGACAAACACCGTCTCCCGTTCTTGAAGTTTGCCAACCTCAAGCAAGCCGAAGTAGGCTGTTAGACCGGGCATACCGAGAAGCCCGGCACCCGTTGAGATAGGTCCGATTGTCGGATCAATCTTCCTTAAGCCATCACCGGCAGCAACGCCGTATTCCTGCCATCCGATCCCCGCGTTGACGATATCACCTGCCGCAAAATTTGGATGCTCTGATTCAATCACCTGAGCGATCACACTACCGACCATAATTTCATCAATCTCCACATTGGCGGCATAAGATTTCGCGGCATTAATCCGTCCCCGCATATAGGGATCAACCGAGAGGTAGAGGGTCTTAACCAATACCTCGCCCTCTCCAGGCGTTGGAATCGGCACCTCAACCAAGTTAAAGTCCGACGCCTTTGGATACCCTACCGGTCGAGAAGCGAGGGTAATTTGACGATTCATTTAACGTTTCTCCTTTTTTCGTAACTGTCAGCCGTTGGCTTTCGGCTGTCAGCAAAGAGGTTTTTGATAGACAACCATCTATACGCGTTGTTTAGTCCCTGTTGTTAAATTGGACAGGATCTTCACCGTGAACGACGATAAGTTCGTGCTGTGGCGCGTCCCAATCGAAAACTTTGACAATCGGCAGGATGACCCGGACGGCTAAACCGATACGCCGTTTATCAGAGCGATTCGCTTCCGAGTGATGCAAGGTGCGCTCATTAAAGAGGACAAATTCACCGGGTTGCATCTCAAGGTTGACAATAGTGCTGGTATCAATGAACCCAAGATCCCCCATCTGATTGAATGCCATATCCGAGGTCGCTTTCACGTGCGGCACGACTTTTCGGTGTGAGCCGGGAACGATTTGGAGACAACTATTTTCCAACGTTGCCGAATCGACAGCGATCCACGCAGAAATAATAATAGGCGGTTCAAGGGGCCAATAGTTGAAGTCTTGATGCCACGGAATCTCTTTCGCGCCCGGTTCCTTGATGAAAAAGTTCGTCCGCCAGAGCAGAAGATCGGGGCCGTAGAGGGATGCCATCCGCTTGATGATAGCCGGATGCGTGGCGAGATCGTGAATTAATACAGCGTCAAGATGGCGATTATGCTCGAGTTGGTTGTGATCCGGCGGTGGTGTCTCAAGTATCTTCTCGATTTCCGAATGCATGGTGAGCATTTCTTCAGAACTACAAAGTTCGTAAGGACCGAGGTAGCCCTGCCGCCAAAACTGTTCCTTTTCTTCGGCACTCAACGCCTGATTTCCGTTCTGCATCTTGTATAAAATCCTTTTTTAAAAATTCGCCATACTATTGCTGACAGACATGCACTTTAACGGCACCGGAGGTCTTATCGGCAGACACTCGGAACGCTTCGACGATCTCCTCAAGTGGATAGGAGTGTGTCACCAATTTTGTCGCATCGACCTTGCCGGAGTCAATCAACTCAATTGCCGCCTCAAAGTCGGTCTCCATTCCACTATAACCGTAGCAGTTAGACCCTGTAACGAATGCTTCTGACCAGACGATCTTGGAAAGATCCACTTCAAGCGGTTTGTAGTATCCTGCGACGAGGACAACAGCTCCCTGTTTCCGAACGATATTCATAGCGGTGTCAAAGTTTTCCCCACCGCCTACGGTTTCAACCACTGCGTCAAAACCGATGCCGTTTGTGGCATCCTTGACGTATTCTCGGACATCAGTGTCGCTGATGTTGACGACATGATCTGCACCGAGGGCTTTTGCCAGTTCTGCTTGCTGCTCGTACTTGACGGTAATCAACGTCTCTTTCACACCCGCGGCGACTGCGTCCGCTAAAGCGAATTGTCCGATCGTCCCGCCGCCGATAATTGCGACTGTATCTCTGGAATTGGCACCTGTCCGGGCGATAGCGCGATGTGAGACGGCGAGCGGTTCAACGAGTGCACCCTGCTCAAACGTCATGTCTTTCGGTAATTTAAACAATCCAGACTGGTGCGCCGAGGTGTATTCAGCAAACCCGCCGTGCATACTCGGTGAGACCCCGGTCCTATTGACGCAGAGATTATACTGTCCGGTCTCACAATACTTGCAGACGCCGCAGTGCGCAAAACATTCCACGGCGACCTTGTCGCCAAGGTCAAATTTCGTTACACCCTCGCCGAGTGCCACGACTACACCACATGTCTCATGCCCTGCAGCGTATTCGTGCGATTGCCCCCAATTCCCGTAATAACTGTGCAGGTCACTTCCGCAGATACCCGTCTGTTTTGTATCAACGAGGACAAAGCCCGGAGGTGGTTCGTCCCGTTCAACTTCACGTATCTCAATTCCTTCAATGCCTGTGTAGATAGCAGCTTTCATTCTCATGACAGTTTCTCCTTTGTTTCTGCACTTAGCAGTTGTTTACGGAGTGCTTGCTTATCAGATTTTCCGACGCTCGTTTTCGGGATTTCATCAACAACGATAAACCGATCAGGAATCCAGAATTTCGGAAATTCTGGGATGAGATGTTGTTTGAGGATGACCGCGATGTCCGTATCGGTGCGGTTAGAAACCGCACCTACCGGTGTAAGGACGACGACGGCGAGTGGACGTTCACCCCACTCCTCATCCGGCACACCGATAACTGCCGCTTCAAGAACGGACGGGTGCTTTAGGAGTGAGGTTTCTAAGGCAACACTTGAAATAGACTCTCCACCACTTCGGATGAGCGCCTTCGCGCGGTCCACAATCTGCACGTAACCCTCTACGTCAATAGTGGCGACATCTCCCGTGCGTAACCACCCGTCGGCGGTGAAATGTTCTGTCGTCGGCTCCGTATTGTAGTAACGACTCGCCGTCCATGGACTCCGCACTTGTAGTTCCCCGACTCTCTCGCCATTCCAAGGAAGTTTCGCGAAACCGTTAGATGTTTCAGCGGCGAGGCGGAGTTCAACACCCGGTATCGGTCTGCCTTGCTTCGCTTTAATTCGCCATTTTTCAGCCTCCGACAAATTTTGATGTGCGCCACGCAGTTTCGAGAACGTACCCGTCGGTGACATCTCTGTCATTCCCCACGCGTGGCACACCTCAACACCGAGATTCTTTTCGTATGCCTCAATGAGTGTCGGAGGCATCGCCTCACCGCCGACGATCAACCGTCGCAACGTGAAGATGTCCTGTTTCCTTTTCAATAATTCGGGATACGCCTTTGCCCAGATCGTCGGGACCCCAGCAGCAACGGTGACACCTGTCTCGGCGATGAGGTCCGCGAGGGAGCCGGGCTTGGCACCGGGGAGCACTATATCCGCACCGGCGAACATAGTGGCGTAGGGCAATCCCCACGCCATCGCATGGAACATCGGGACGAGCGGCATCACGACATCCGCCTCTGTTAATCCGAAGACATCGGCTTGATTCACGGCAAGCGTGTGAAGAAACATGGATCGATGGGTATAGAGGACGCCTCTCGGTTCCCCTTGCGTCCCACTGGTGTAACAAAGCCCCATTGCCCAGTTTTCGTCACGGATATTCCACGAATAGACAGGCTCGGCTTCAGAGAGTAACCGCTCATAAGCAACACCCGGATGCGTGGAACCCGGATGAAAGTGGACAACTTGTTTACATCCAATCCTCTTTTGAAGTTCGTCAAACGACTCGGCAAATGCATCGTCCACAAATATAACTTTGTCCTCTGCCTGGCGCACGATCCGCGCCAATTGAACGGCAGTGAGCCGCACATTGAGCGGATGTAGCACAGCACCGATGCATGGAACCGCATAGTAGAGTTCGAGATGCTGGTAGGTATTGGAAGCGTACGTCCCTACTCTGTCACCCGGCTTTATACGCCCTAATTGCGTGAGAGCGTTCGCCAACCGTTTTACGCGCTCGTATAACGCAGTATAGGTGTAACTATGAAACGTCTGATCGGGCAGCAGTGTGGTAACCCGTTTACTGCCGTGTATATGACGCGCATGTTTCAAAATCTGCGCAAGCGTCAATGGATCATTCATCATCAAGCCGTGCATATTTTTCCCCGACCCTCACACAAACAGAAGGTATTATCCGAATTCCTAACAAAAAATTGTCCACGTTTTGTCATGATTTTAGCACAAAAGCAGAGTTTGTGGTTAAAAAAACTGATACGCTACATTTTCCCAGCTTTAATTCGCATTTAAAAAAAAACAACAGACAATTAAACTTCATTCAACCGCGCATTTTTTATTTTTCTTGCACGTATTTGTAGAATTTGCTAAATTGACGTGAGACTTGCCCAGAACCTGAAATCCAAAGGAGAACTCTTGAATGCGCCGAAATTTCTTAATCTTTTGTGCGACGTTGCTCTTTATAGGTGCTATTATTGCGCTGAGTATCAATTCTGTTGAGAGTCAGAGTGATAAGGTGCAGCGCGGAAAATACCTCGTAGACACGGTGGGTGCGTGTGGGCATTGCCATACACCACGCGCCGGAGCTGAATACAATATGAACATGTATCTCGCCGGACATCCAGCGAACGCACCGTATCCACGCTACAATTTCAGTATGATGCAACAGGATATCTTTATCCTGACATCAACGCAAATGACAGCATTCTCCGGTCCATTTGGAACGAGTTTCGCTTCAAACTTGACCCCGGACAATGAAACTGGATTGGGCGGATGGACAGAGGAGATGTTCATACAAGCGATGCGGACTGGACTCCATCAAGGTGTGGAAGGCAACCGGAAGATCTTTCCACCGATGCCGACGAAGCATTACGCCCAAATGAACGATGAAGACCTGAAAGCGATCTGGGCGTATCTCCGGACGATTAAGCCTGTCAAAAACGAAGTGAGTCCACCCTTGAATTCACGAGGTCGACCGTACTAAAAATGGTTATCAGTTATCATTAAACCGTAGGGATAGGTCTTGTGCCTATCCAGACCAGAAACCTGCTCGGAACGTAGCGGAGAGCAGACCAGGAGCAATAGTTTAAAAATGGCATCAGAAAACAAATCAGTCCGAATCGCCGTCGTCGGTATGGGTATCGGCAGACCCAATGGAATGGCACTCGCCGAAAACCCGAGAGGCACTGTTGTCGCACTCTGCGATCTGCTTGAAGATCGGATGAAAGCCTTCGCCGAAGATCTACCGGACGAGGTCAAATTCTATACAGACTACAAAGAGATGTGCAAAGCGAAGGATATTGATGCTGTATTCGTTGGTACACCGAATCAGTGGCATGTCCCGATAGCACTGGAAGCCGTGCGGAACGGTAAGCACGTCATGGTCACGAAACCGCTCGCCGATTCTGAGGATGCAGCACAAAAACTCGTCACGGAAGCGGAAGCCGCAGGCGTTGTCAATATGATGTCGCTCTCCACGCGTTTTGGGAATGACTGTCAATATCTCGGTAATATCGCACGCGATAACTACTTCGGCGAACTCTACTATGCCCGGGCACGGAGTGTCCGTCGTAACGGGATCCCTGCGTGGAATCTCGGCTTCATCAAAAAGGGCGGCGGTGCCTTCCGCGATATGGGTGTCCATGTGCTTGACGCCGCGTGGTGGATACTCGGACTGCCGAAGCCGATCGCAGTGCTCGGCGCCGCGGGTGCGAAATTCGGACCACGAGGCCGCGGTTACTGGAACCGCAGCCAACCCCCAAAAGAAACCTACGAACAGTACGAATCAGACGACTACGCAGGCGGGTTCATTACCTTTGAAAATGGAGTCGGCTTACAGGTCGAAAGTTTCTGGGCATCACACCAACCCGATGAATTCCAAATTGAATTATTCGGAACGGAGGCAGGCGCGACGCTTAAGCCGTTGCGGCTCTATCGGACAGACGATACCGGCACCTCTGAGGATATAAACGTTAATCTCGCTCCGAGTAAATATGAGAAAACGTGGGATGCGATCGCTGATCATTTCATTACGTGCATCTTAGACGATGTAGCGTGCAAAGCACCGCTCCGCCACGGCTTGATTGTTCAGCAGATGATGGAAGGTTTGCTCAAAAGTGCTGAAACGGGACGTGAAGTTCGGATCGAATAAACTGAAGAGGCATCAAAAATGACCCTTAATACGACGACACTTCGCGAAGATTTCTCAAGGGACGGTTTCGCTATCGCACCGAATCTGTTTGAACGCAGCGAAGTTCAACGTCTCAAATTAGAGTGTATCGACATCCTGGAAACCGTTAGGGCAGAAACAGGGACAGTCGCTGGGCACGGTGTTTATGTCGGTTTAGCTGCGCGGAGTCCCGTCTTTCAAACCGCAGTCGGTGATGCACGGATACTCGATATTTTAGAAGGCATTCTCGCGCCGGATATTGAGTTCCTCAGCGATAAGGTGGTTTTCAAGAGCGAGACGACGACCTTCGCCAGCCCTTGGCACCAAGATTGGTCGTATTGGTACGGTGCACACAAACTCTCCATCTGGGTCGCGCTTGACGATGCGACCGTCGAAAACGGGTGTCTCAAACTCTTTCCGGGTTCCCATAAGTCCGCGATTGTCCACGACGGTGATGCCAGTGATGGCAATGGGTTTGGGAATCGCCTCCGTCCGGGGGCAGTCGATGAAAACCGTGCCGTTACCGCGGAGATTGAAGCAGGCGGTGCCGTCTTTTTCCACGATCTGACACTTCACGCCAGCCATCCTAATCAATCGGGGGAAGAACGCTGGGTCTGGATCCCCACGTATCGCGACGCAAACGCAGAGGACACCGATTATCCGTGGGCTGTTGCTGCAAAAGTTTTAAGGGGCGAGAAATTGATGGATTGATAAAGATGGAAGAATGGAAAGGTGGAAGCATGGAAGGCGTTCGCTTCTGATCTTCCAGTCTTCCCGCCTTCCGTGTAAGCAAAAAAGGAGTAATTATTTATGTTCAAGAATCTGAGTACCGGTGCAATCGGCATCCGGGCAAATATGACAGAAGGCTTAGCATTAGCAAAAAATTCTGGTTTTGAAGGTCTCGACCTGAACATCGACGAAGCCAGTCAACTCGCACAGGAACACTCCGTCCAACACGTCAAAGACCTCTGGTCAGAGGCAGGGATCACCATGGGCGGATGGGGGTTCGGTGTAAATTGGCGGGGTCCGGAGGCTGACTACTATGCCGGTTTAGCGCAGCTCCCTGAACGCGCGGCACTCGCCGCAGAACTCGGCTGCTATCGCACAACCACGGTTGTCGGACCCGCTTCAAATGACATGACTTTTCAGGAGAATTGGGATTTTTCTGTGAAACGGCTGCGTCCTATCGCTGAGATCCTCAAAGAACACGGGCATTCCATCGGACTTGAGTTTATTGGACCGGCAACGAGTCGCCAAGGCTCCACGTACCTCTTCACCTATTCGATGGATGCGATGTTAGGACTTGCCGCCGCGGTCGGCACAGGTAACGTTGGACTCCTGTTCGACACATGGCACTGGTACACCTGTCGTTCCACGACTGACGATGTTCGCAAACTCTCCGTATCGGATGTCGTTTACGTCCACATCAACGATGCCCCTGCTGGCATTGACCCTTATGACCAGATCGACAACATCAGGTGTCTTCCCGCCGAAACTGGGGTTATCCCCCTCACCGAACTGATGCACATCCTGACGGACATCGGCTATGAAGGACCCGTGACACCCGAACCGTTCAGCCAAAAAGTGAACGGCATGGAACCCGCCGATGCAGCGAAAGCCACTGCGGAATCGCTGGATCAGGTATGGGAAAACGCGGGTCTGTAGGTGAGCATCCCTTCAATCTCCATATCGCGAGGTTGTTTTATGAAAGGAATTGAACATGCAACTCATCAATAAAGAGAGCATCCTCGCGATGACACATCTATGGGAAGGCGATCGGTTCCCTGACGGACGCCCTCGCGTCCCGGACGATATCCTTCAGCGGATGAAAGCGATTAGCATCGAGCAGGCGTGGGGTGTCCTACACGGCAACGACTATAAGTTTCAATTTGCTGGCGATTGGATGAACCTCCATCCCGATCGGATTCTTGTCGGTAGAGCGGTGACGTGCGCCTTTGTGCCGATCCGCCCTGACTTCAATGACGCCATCTCTACGCAAGGCGAAAAAGAGGGACGCGTCGGCGGTCAAAACTCGTGGGTGATTGATACGCTCGTCCGCGATGATGTCATCGTTGTCGACCTCTTCGGCAAAGTCAAGGACGGGACTTTTGCCGGTGACAATCTCGGCAATTCCATCTATGCGAAAACAGGCACCGGTATGGTCATTGACGGTGGCATCCGGGACCTGGATGGTATCTATGAATTGCCCGATTTTGCGACATTCGTGCGGGGTGTGGATCCGACGGGCATTGCGAACGTCACCCTTACGGGTATCAACATCCCGATCCGCATTGCGGAAGCGACAGTTTTACCGGGAGATGTGGTTTTAGGGAGACGTGGTGGGATCATCTTTATTCCGCCGCACTTCGCACAACAGGTCGTTGAGCAAGGCGAGGAGGTAGCTCTCCGCGATCGGTTCGGACATCAACGCCTCCGCGAAGGGGTCTATACGCCAGGGGAAATAGATAGAAAATGGTCGGAGGAGATCGAGGCGGACTTTGCGAAATGGCGCGAGGACCAAAAATAGAAAAGTCTGAATCGAGGATTATCGCGGATTTTGGAGGACGCGGAGACCGATGTTCAATAGGGAACTCTTTCGCCAAATTGTTCTTATGTGACCCCCAAGGAGGATATAAAGTGGTAAAACGCCCAAATAAAGCTGTGCTGATCGAGGCACTTGATGAATTCCGAGATGCCATGCGTCTTTTCATTGTCCGTGGCATGAGACGTATCAGAGGGAAACCCATCGAAAAAGTGATTTATGATTCATTGGCACCGAACCGGGCGAACCAGTTTCAAACAAACCTACGAAATAATGACAGCACCCTTGGAAGTGCGATTGACATCGGAGATTTTCCGGATATTATCGGCACAAACTATCAGGGCGTTTTCAGTCCGCAGTTTCGTGGTGATATGCCCATAGAAAGCCTGCTCCATATTATCAGACACGCCCGGAACCAAGTCTCACATCCATCCGATACGGATTTAGATACTGAATATACGCGTGTTGTCCTGTACCATATTATAGAGGTCCTCGACAAAATCGACGCGCTTGAAGCAAAAGCGAGCGTTGAAAGGCGGCGCGACACACTTTGCAGGGAGCAGGTCTTAGCATCTCTGAAGAATCCAAGCAGTGCCCCGGAACACAGACGCTCTCAGACCGATGTTCCACCCCCACGTCCCTCCAGAAGACCCTCTATATCTCCGAGATTCATTGTAACGCTGCCGGATGGTGAAAGGATCGAGCGGGATACGATATCGGCGACCTTCGTTGCCGTCATTGAAAAGTTAGGGATAGAACGCGTGAAAACTTGTAATATTGAGCGTTTTTATGTCCCGATCGTTGATACAATGAAACACTCGAAGCATACACAAGTCCAATCGGGTCCCTATTACATCCTGACAGCACAAGATAGGCAAGACAAAAGACGGGATCTCCTGAAAATTGCCGATGCATTGGGGATCGACCTGAAAGTAGAGATGCCTCCGAGAAACGAGGTTGTCTAAGATGGCGAATTTAAAAAGTGAAAAATGGGATGTCCTCTTTTTCGTTTGACAAATTTCTTTTTTTGGGTATAATCCACCATAGTTATTTTTTGGGTTAGGACTATGGTATATTTTTCTAAATATTGTTGTCTGAATCGAGGATTATCTCGGATGACACGGATTTCGCAGATTTTTAAGCGTTGTCAGTCGTCCGTAACAGGATTTAGAGAAGGTAGTGTTTTGTAACACAAACTGTTCACTTGTGGTTCGTTGGTTGTCACTTGTCTGCATCAGGATTTGCAGGATAAAAACCTATGCGCCCTCTAAACCCATAGACTTCTCTGGCGGGGATCCCCAGGCTATAGAACTTTTCGACTCTCCCAACAAAATATTTACACACCCATACCGCACTACTATCCCATCATGATTTAACAGAAAACCCGCTATCCATGCTTTGCAGGCTGTGCTTGGTGCAAAAACAATCTGCTTTTGTGAAATACAGTCAACAACTATCAAAAACAGAGATGGAGAAGCATCGTCACCAGCATTCTGGATCTGTAATAACCTTGGAAGCAAAGGAGTTGCTATGGGTTATGTCTATATCTTGACGAATAAAGCGATGCCGGGTTTGATAAAAATTGGACAAACTGCTCGAACCGTCCAAGAACGAGTAGACGAACTCTATACAACCGGCGTTCCAATAGCATTTGATATTGCTCACGAGTTTGAGTGTGAGAATCATGAGCAACTTGAAAGTCAAATACATAGGGAACTTGAGAGACATCGTTTTAATAAAAATCGAGAGTTTTTTGAATATTCAGCGGATGAGGCTTTTCAAGTGCTACAAAGACTTGTTAACTCCAGCTGGCGAAAGCATACATCACATTTTTTGACGCGTTTCAGGAAAAAAGCTGATTCGGTAGTAAGTAGAATAGGGCGTAAATCATCACCTGAATGAAAGGAATATCCATGAATAATGGGACTTACCATAGTACTGACCACGGATTCGCTTGTGCAGCAGCAGGTAGAGGTATCACAGAAGCATTGCAGGAGCATCTCAACGTCATTGTCCGTAATGAAGAACTGGAAATTGAGGCAAATAACGCGCATATCCAAGCAGAAATAAGTGACCTGGCTGCAGATATAGATCAACTTGAACAACAAAAGGTTGATCGTCAGCGCAGCATCAATGAGATGACAGAATCACTTGCCGAGAAGAATGTGAAATCAGCTGAACTCAACGCAGAATTGGAAGGTTCTATCAATGGAAATATGCCTCAACTACAAGATAATCGTATTGAGGACTTGAAAAATAGGATTGATGAGAAAACTTCAGAATTGGAGGAAAAGCGAGTAGAATGTGCTGCAATAGAAACCGATTTGGAAAACCCTACAGAGGTAGAATTAAACCCAGCTCACGTTAGTGGAAAGGCTCAGGCTTCTTCCAAACAACAGTTTTCTTGGCTTCATTTTACTTTTGCTATTTTCACGACCTTTATGCTTGTTGGATTGATTATCTACATATTCTACTTTTATGCTTCAGTAGCTGATAAAGCTTTCAAAGCAGCAAAAGATACCAACGTTATTAATTATGAGGCTTTGTCGACAGCGTGGGAAAGAATGGATGGATTTGTTCTTCTACTCCCCGTTGTTTTTGTATTTTTTGCAATAGTGAGTTATTTTTATTGGGAAAGAGACAAAAGGGTATTTCTCGGTGCCGTTGCCATCACTCTGCTTTTCGATGTTCTAATTGCATGGCGAATCGCAGTAAGTATAGACCTCTATATCTATGAAAAAGGATTGGATCAAACTTCACCAGCAATATGGTGGTTAAATCTTGGGGGAATTATATTTTTAGGGTTTGTAGTTTCGCTTTTGCTAAGTTTTGGCTTTCACTGCTTTATAGAATTATGGAAGCGAGTGAAGCCTTCCCGAGACGAAACCAATCAAGTAGAGAAGCAGATAAGAGCCGAGAAGAACGACCGGTTGGTTCGATTAAACGCTTTGACTACTGAGATTCAGCACTTGGAGGGCAACATTAGCGCGCTTAATCGGGAAAAGCAAGACTGTGAAAATCAGAATAAGGAAGCTGCTAAGCAACAGTTGGATGCTGACATCGCGGATCACAAGCATCCCATTGAAGTGGAAATCGCCCGTTTGAATGCCGAAAAAGAAAACCAACAAAGTCAAATTGAGGAACTCAATGAGCAGGTTGAGAGTCTTCAAAAGGAAATTAACCAATGTGAATCAGAGATTAAGGTTTTATCAGACCAAGCATCTAAACAGATTATAAATGTAAAGAAATTGGAGGCGCAAGCATACGAATTCGTGAGCGGATGGTGTCGATATGTGGCACAGAGTAAAACCGAGTTGCCTGATGATGTTTCGACCCAAATTAGGCATATTCAGAACCTTAGAGACGAAACACTTGAAAAATTCAAAGCGTCTCTTTCAGAAATTTAAGGAGTTTCTATATGAGGAAAATAAGAGTTTTTGTAACAGTATGTGCGATATTTTTTATGTTTCTACCTATTTGTAAATTGGATGGGCAAGAGTCAGAATCCTCCTCGGTAACTCCGATAAATATCATTGTAATCCTTGATACATCCAATAGGGTTTCTAAGGAGAAACATCTGGGACAAGCACAAAGAGACAAGAAACTTGTGACAGAGATCATTAACCTGTTTGAAATGAAGGCAAAGAAGTTTATTCAGGAGACTGAAGACCAGAAGTATCCATACACACTCACTTTCGTTGTGCCTCCTGAATATGGGGCAGACTCAAAAATTCCATCAGAGATTACGGATAACCTTACAATTGGGCCTGAGGAAATTTATCCTAAACTTAAAAAACAGAAAGAGGCGTTGCTTCAATCTATTGAAGCATTGTATCGAATTGTTGAAAGTCGGAATCTGGCGCAGTTCCCTGGGTCCGATATTTGGTATTGGTTCAAGTATCAAGCAGAACTCAAAAAAGGCACAAACAATCGTATCCTTTGTCTTTCAGATGGTTACCTTAACTTCGATGATGATATTCAAGCGGATCTGGGCAAGGGTAGATACATGCAAGTCGGTAAGTTGCGCAGCGACCCGAATTGGGTAAAAACGATCCAAGATGAAGGTTTGTTGAAAACTGGAAAAGATTTCGGCAATTACAATGTAAAGTTCATGATGGTTGAAATTGCTCTTGCAAAAGCGGAGTCTGGGGTGCTCTATGAGAAAGACTTCGACATCATCACAACATATTGGAACACATGGTTGAAATCTATGGGAATCACCGATTCTCAATTTACTCAGTCGAATTTGGGTATCCCTCAACTGAAAAATCAGATTCAATCGTTCATTTTCCCAGAGTAACCTACTTTTGAGTTGCGGCATATCTATGGTGAATTCTTCATGAACTCTTTTACAACGACTTTTATTTTCTTTCAGATTATTGTTTTGTCTTTATTGTCCTCTTATCTATGGCTAAATAAAACCTGGTATACGCATACCAACACTGCGGCTTCAATTGTAACCATCTTCGGTGTTTTCGGCACTTTTCTGGGTATTGTCATAGGGCTTGACGGTTTCCAAGCGGCTCCTGATAAAATTCAAGAGAGTATTAAGGAGTTGTTAAAAGGTCTCAGACTTGCCTTTTGGACATCCCTTGTCGGTATTGGATCAGCGTTGGGTTTAAAGATAATTGCACTGGTCTATCAGACATTGAAACCTGATGAAGATCCAGGCGAAAAAGCAATATCCAAGACCGATGAACTTCTCAACAGTATAAGGGTTTCGCTCAGTGGAGCAAATGGGGGAACCCTATTCACGGAACTACAGGCTTTACAAAAGACAGTTGAAAATAATAATCGTCAATGGATAAAAGAATTCAGTGCATTTTCAGAAAGAGTTGTTGAAGACTGTACGGGCCTATTAGTTGAAGCACTCGAAGCAGTTGTCCAAGATTACAATGCGAAAATCAACGAGCAATTTGGCGAAAACTTTGTAAAACTAAATGAGGCTGTTCTCGAAATTAATAGATGGCAGGAACAATACCGCCAACAAATGGATGAACTTGCCACTGAATTTCGTATTGCGGCAGAAAGTGTTGAACAGTCTCGTGAATCATTGGAATCGGCAGCTGAATCACTCACCCTCATTGGAGGTCAAAGCAAAAATATCGTTTCTATTACTGAAGTATTAGATCCGATCCTTCAGAACTTAAACGATCGATTAGAGGATTTCCGCCTGTTGCGCCAGCAAGCCCTTGATGCTTTCCCACAGATAAACAAAGGGCTAGATGACCTCACAAGCACATTTTCAAGTTCCGTTGAGAAATCGATTGCCGATTCTGAGCAAAGTCTGCTCAATCAACGCAGCGCAATGGCCGAACATGTTAGACAAATTCGGAGTGCCTTAGAAACGACGACTCAACAATTGACCAAAGTCACGAAACCTTTTTCGGAGACCACCGAAAAGATAAAAAACCTCTGGGACACTGACCTTAAGAGAAGCACTGATCTTGACAATATCATACAAGTACTCGCCCGTAGTGCGGAAAGACTTGAGGGACATCTGAATCACTTGGATACGTTATCAGAAAGGCTAAATAAAAGAAGATGGTTTGGCTCATGAGAAATACGATTCATTCCATGCCAGCATTTTGTATTCGTTGCGAGTTAGATCGGGTTTGAGAATATGATAGAAAAACACTTTAATCGGTACGGGCAAGAATCGGAAGAGCACTGGGTTTCGATCTCCGACGTGATGGCGGGGTTGATGGTTATCTTTCTCTTCGTTGCGATCAGTTACATGTTGAACGCCCACCACACAACAAAGCAAATTATTGAACATGAGAAAAATATAGAGACCCTCCTTGACGATTACAAGAATTTGAAGGACAAATTAGCGAAAGCTTTACAAACTGAGTTTCAAGGCAATCCGAATAAAAAGAAGCAATTTGAATCAAAGTGGAAAGGGTATCTGAATATGGATACACTGACCATCGGCTTCAAACAGCCCTTCCAGGTGGGTAGCAAAATCGTTCCAGATGAATTTAAAATTTACTTAGCGGATTTCTTCCCACGATATATTGAGATCCTAACGGAAGCTGATTATAGAGAGGAAATTGAGGAAGTCCGTATCGAAGGGCATACCTCCAGCGAGTGGCAGGATCAAGTGCCTATTGATGTCGCTTTTATGAATAATATGGAGTTATCGCAAAATCGTGCGAGAAATGTCCTTGACTATGTGCTGGCAATAGACAATCCCAAAATATCTCAGAATAAGATATGGCTGAAGAAAAAAGTGACAGCAAATGGATTATCTTCGAGTCATCTCATCCGGGATTTAGTTGAGAAAGATTCACTGGAACCCACCAATCCTTACGCCATCATCTCAGAGGAAACAGAAATTGAGGAATTCATCGTGAAGTCTGTGCATAAGCGACTGCTCCGTGAAATTCCGAACTGGCAAAGGAAGCCAGACATTGATAAAATGGATATAATAAAGAGCGTTAGTGATTTTTTTAAAATAAAACCGAAACCAGAAGCCATTGAAAGAGTGATTAGTCTTCTTTTGGAGGACAGAGAAGCCTCTCGGCGTGTTGAATTTCGAGTTGTCACAAAATCTGAAAAGGTTATTGAGCGCGTAAAACAACTTATGGAGGAATTTAACACGTCGACGGAATAAAGTCTATTTGTTTGGAGCATTTTCCCTTGACATTGAGCAAATGTATAAGGAGAGTTTTAGTGATTTTAAATATAATACCTGTTTTCTTATTTGCTGTCATTTTGGTGCTATAGAGTCAATACCCTTCGCACGGAAGTAAATCTATTATATGGAGATGAAAAGGAAATTTTGATGAACAAACAGGCAGTTCTCTGTTCTTTAGTTTTCGCAATGTGCGTCTTTTGCGGTTTAGTGCCGATCCCTGCTTCCGCGCAAGGCATCCTTCTCGCCCAACAGGTGTTTCGGAAACACAACAAGACGCTCCAACGCGCGGATGTCCAAGAAGTCTTGCCACAGGTGCTGGAAGGATTAAAATCACCAGACACGCAAGCTCTTTTAAATCCGCAAACTATCAATATCGTCATCAATGACCCGGATCTCTTGCCGATATTTATTCCGGAGATAGAACCGAGGTTTGTGGCACTGCTGCAGCGGGATCAGGAACTCAAGAATTTCCTGAGGGATCCGCCGGTGCAAAGATTGCTTCAGAGTCCAGCGGCAATTGATGCCCTTGCCGAGCTGTTAGGGGTCAGTGCCCAGCGACCGCCAGACTTGCCTGCACAACAAATCTACAATCAAGCAATTCATTCCGTCGTATGGATAGCAACACTCGGGGATAACTGGTTCGGTAAGGGAAGTGGCGTTGTGATTGACAAGACACGTCGACTTGTCGTTACCAACGAACATGTCGTCCGTAACACTGAATTGATATCTGTGTTTTTTCCGTTTAGACAGAACGGACGCTTGGTAGGAGATGAAGGGTTCTATTATGAGAATTGGGAATGGCTTGATCAGCGCGGTTTTCATGCTGACGGTCGGATCGTCGCGAGAAGTATGAGGAATGACCTCGCAATCATCCAACTTGATCATCTCCCAGCAGCAACCCACGAAATTAAGCACGACTTTAGCAAAAACGTTGAAGATGGCATGCAGGAACGTGATAAGGTCCATATCTTGGGGAATCCGGGGAAGCAGTTGTGGCATTGGATGCCGGGCACTTTTGTAGGCGATGGGCGAAATTGTTTACCGAGCAAAGGCGATTGCTTCATCATGGAAGCTGGGGCAAGGGGTGGCAATAGCGGAGGTCCCGTCCTCAACGGGCAAGGGACACTCATTGGAATCCTGACTGCCGGGGACCGTGAAACCCGGTCATTGGCATCTCCTGCAAGGAACATAAAAGCGCTGCTGAAGACGGTTCCCGCGCATTTGGTCACTGTCCCACCCCAACGGACGCATCCTAAACGGGTCTTCAAAATTAGAAACCACACCGGGGTTACTATCCCTTACCAAATCAGGTGGTCACATAACAACGATTGGCAACGTTATTCCCTTGAGACGGGTTTTATCAGGACGCACAGGTCAGATGGACAGCAGGTTCCCTCAAATTACCCGAAAATCCAGTTTGATCACATCGCCGGGGATCAATGGTTTACAGGGAAAACTTATAGATTGGAAACCGCCCTATTATTGGGTGAGAACAACGGTGGTGCCCCCACGTATATTTTTAGATACAACCGTCGGGGAGACAGACTGGATCTGTTCCGTGATGTAAATGCAGCCCCCGCCCTCTCAAAAGTCGTTCCAAAAGAGAATTCCCTGTTCGCCAACTATCCGAACCCGTTCAACCCCGAAACGTGGATCCCCTATGAACTCGCCGAACCTGCAGAGGTGAACATCGCTATCTATACCACCGATGGGACGCTGGTTCGGACGTTGCGGCTTGGACATCAACCCGCGGGTATGTATCAGAGCAAAGATCGTGCGGCGTATTGGAACGGCACAAACGCACTTGGTGAATCTGTGGCGAGTGGTGTGTATTTTTATACACTCAAAGTTTCCGGCGAATTTACAGCGACGCGGAAGATGCTAATACGGAAGTAAAGCTACAACACTCCACATTCACAGAGTTTCAAAAAGAAATGAGTGTCCACACGCTACAAGACGACATCCAAAAGGCTAACAACCTGCGGAGACAGGGAGGGGACACCTCACAAACCGTTCCACTTGATAGTCGTCATAGAGATGCTTGAAAGCGGGAACTTTGCGAAAACCGTATCCCTTTCAGAGAAATTAAAAAGAAGAACCCTTTTTTCCAGAGTTGATAACGGTTTTCAATAGCGGGAACGCATCAAACCGGCAACCGAGTCTCCACGATCCGTTTTTCCATCTGAAAACCGACGGCTTTTGATGCAAGATTATTTTCTTTGAACGAAACATATCACGTCATTGTTCCGCCAAGTTCACACGAACATGAACCAACAGAGAGAATGTTAAGTGAGTTACGTGATAAACATATATGAACACCTCCTGATGAACAACACCGTCCTCGTCAAGAGGCCTTGGCATGGCACCGGAAGACAGCGATGCGGCAGTCAGTCCCGCTGCGTAGGAATGACATGCGCGTTACAATCCATTCACACGACTGGCAAGTCTCTGGTCATTCCGACGCAAGAACAGAACGTCTCCGACAATCAGTGGCATCATATTGCGTATGTCTTGTTTGCAGATACGTACACTCTCTTTATTGACGGAGAGGCTGTGCTATCGCAACCCGCGGTGGTGCATCCTGGTTTTTTGGGGATATCGTCTTACTGACGATAGTGACGAGCGCTGAAAACAATCAGAACACACTCGTGGATGAAGTCGGATTCTTTGAAACCGGGTTCAGTGCTTATGAAATCAAAGGACTTTACGAGGATGGGCTTGAGACATTCCTGGAAGTCACGCCTGTCGAGTCTCACGGGAAACTCGCCACGACGTGGGGCGAACTGAAGTCCCGACAATAGTTTAAGGAAAAACTATGAAAAGAGAAGATGACCCCATTAGTGTGAATTTGCCATGGGGTTAGAAATCTGAATTGGGTTGATGATGAGAAGGCATGAGACAGGTTTTCTCTACGGTTGGATCGAACTAACCGCGATATGTATAGAAATTGCGAAAAACTATACAGATTAAAGGACAGACACAATGGAAATGAGGCTATGTTTTAGCGAATCTGACATCAATGATTTAGCGAACGGCTACACGGAATACCAGGGTGCGTACTATCATGAGAGAGAACAGCAGGTCATAGAACTTCGGGATGACATTCAGCGGCGAGGTTACCTGACGAAAGACGACTTGCATACGGTCGCATATTGGAAATCGCACAGAAGAGCCACCCTGACATTAGAGAACTCCGACGCTTTCATAGAAGAAATCACCACACAGGCATTCACATCCACAGACGACTGGGAAAAATTGTTAGTTTTGACGAAGTTACGCGGCATCGGACAGCCAACCGCTTCTGCCATCCTACATCTCTATGACGAAGGGCAGTATCCGATCCTTGATGTTCGCGCGCTCTGGTCTGTGGGACTTGAAGGGGAAACGGGACCCTCGTATCCCTTCTGGCTGGAATATATTGCGTTTTGTCGGGACATTGCGAACCGAAACGGGGTAGACATGCGAACGCTGGATAGAGCGTTATGGTTTTATTCGTATGACAGTGGAGAGGCCTAAATAGGAATAATAGATACAATGCTGGATTGGATGCGCACACCGTTATCTGGTGGATCCATCAGTATAAATAGTTTACCGCTAAATTGGAACGATTCAACCAAGTTTTCCGACCGCGTATCCAAGCACTCAATGCTGCTGACTGGGTGGCAGTGGATGGCGCCCCATAATTTCTATAGGTTTTTCAATAATCCAGGTATCTTAAAATCAAGGAGTCAACTGTTATGATGAGTGTTGAGAAATTGCTGAAGCTTCTAAGACCAATAATCCCACATTTACCCAGGGCTGTCCAAAGATTTATGCCGGGGGTATTAGCATTTTTGCCATTAGCGTTCGAGATTGCTAACCTGTTATACAAGCATCGTGAAAAAATAAGGGAGATTATTGGGAATCTGGCTGAAAGCGTTTCAACCCAGTCGAAAAAAGAAACTGATGGGATCGCAGAGGCTATTCCTCGTCTACCCAGAAGAAGGGCTCGATGGTTAACTCGTCGGTTGGCGTATTTACCATTAGCACTTGAAATTGCTAAGGCATCAAATCGAAAGAATATGAAGAGATTTCGTAATTTAACGGCACCACTTCCAGGCAATGTTAAAAGGAAAATAGGTAGGATATTACAACGGGATAGTCGTCCTTCTCGTTGGAACTTTTCCCGTAGGTTCCGGCGTTGAGCGGATTAAATATCTGTCAATCCTTCTGGGACTGGACTACTCTGTGTATTGCTGGCAGTACAACTGGATGAGTTCTAACGCCTTGTGCTAATTAGATTTTTCATGCGAGGACGAGATTTTTCAGTTCCATAAGGGGTCTGCCGAGTATATGATTGATGAAATACCCGAGTAAACACGCCCTGAACTTATTACTCATTCGGGTCCGGACGCCCCACTGCCCCATCTACGCACCTGGGAGACACAAAACTGATCCATCAACTGCCCGATTGTGGTCTCCACACGTCGGTGCAACCGCACTTGAAGTTTCCGAAACGTCTCGGGATATTGTCGTTTCTGGTTGCGCCGAAGCGTCGGGAGTAAACAGGTGTTTTCGGTCGCTAACACCTCCTCTTGGAGGCTTTCAGAGATATATCCTTTGTCGCCTAAAAGGATCGGATAGCGTCCGCACTTCACGAGCAGAGGCAATACCTTTCGGTCATCTATATTCGCAGAAGCGATTGCAAAATCAACAGGCACGCCATCAACGATGGTGATCAGATGTCCATGAAACCCAAAGAACGTTCCGAGACCTTTCGTGGCACAGGGTCCATAAGTCGCAAGACACCCCGAAGCATCTGCCCACCGTAAGTCAGATGTTAAAGTTTTCACACGTTTGACATCACAAATCGGTATCGGGAAAGAATCAACAATGAACACGTCTGTTTGAGGCAAGCAGGTCCGCAAGGTCTCTCGGACGACTTCACTCGCTGCCATGAGATTTCGCCGTCGTCGATTGAAACGAGATCGCTCCAGCAGAGACGGGAAAAGCCCGCGCAGTTGCTCTTTCAACCGTGGATACCCAGCATTTTCGCTATCCGCACCGATATATTCAAGCAGGTAGGCGATCGTGAGAATATCAGCATCTGGGCAATCGGGATTCCGTCCGGGTCTGTGGCATTTGGAAAATGGGCATCATAAACTGTTTTGATGATCTTCTGAACCACACCTGCGACAGTGAGGCGCGTGTGAGGTTGATTTTTCAGTTGCAACGCATAGCGTTCTAAAGTAGACTGTAACTCCATCCTTATGCCTCCTTTGGAGTCTGTGTTTACCCCATCAGGATTGCATAAGGATGGACTTATTCAAATACCAAAACTAATTAGCACAAGTCGTAATGAGAACGAAATTAAGATGTCAAAATTTTTAGAAGGACTGAATCCATCACAACGAGAAGCTGTTACACATACAATAGGTCCCCTCTTAATTATCGCCGGCCCTGGCTCAGGTAAAACGCGAACGGTTGTTCATTCTATCGCTTATGCTATAGAAAACGGTGTGATGCCTGAACAGATTTTGGCATTTAGTTTCACTGTGAAAGCGAGTGAAGAGTTGCGAGATCGGGTGAAAGAGAATGTAGGAGAGGAAAAAGGATCTCTCGTTAACATATCTACATTCCATAGTTTCTGCCGACAGGTTTTGAGAGAAGATATTGATAAACTTGGTAGAGGCTACGCACGGAATTTTAGAGCATTAGAGGAAAATAATCAGAGAAAAATTGTTAAAAATTTAGCGCGCATTAATGAACAGCGGGTCCGCGCCGAGATTGAACATATACAATCTTATAAATTTCCTAACCCTGAAGAGGTTCTTAATTTTATTAAAAAGTGCAAAGCGAGAGAAATCAGTCCATCTGATGCTGGACCTCACGCCCACGAGTTCCACAGGTCAGAGGACTATATAAAGATTTATGAAAGTTATGAGCAATTTCTTAAAACTAAGGGGTGGATTGATTACGAAAACCAGCAGCTTTTTACCGAGGAACTTTTTAGAAGTGTCCCTGAAGTTAAAACCAAATGGCAAAATAGGTTTGCGCTTATTTTCGTTGATGAATACCAAGACACCGATCCTATTCAATATCGGATTGTAAAAGCTCTGGCAGAATCTCATCAGAATTTGCGTGTTGTTGGGGATGATGACCAGGGAATTTACGGTTGGCGGGGAGCTGATATCCAGAACATATTAAACTTTGAGAAAAACTATCCAAACGCCAAGGTAATTTCGCTCGGGCAAAATTATCGTTCAACACAAAAGATAGTTGAGATATCTCATGCTTTGGCAGAATTTAATCCAGATCGGCGAGATAAGGACCTGTTCACGCGGAACTTTGAAGGCGAGAAAGTAAAATATCTCCACTGTGACAATGATGAGGAAGAGGCTGCTACTATCGCCTCTTTTATCCAGCGGTCTATTGATCAAGGCAATTGGCGGCCAAGCGATTTTGCAGTGCTGTACCGTACGAATAAACAAGCATACGCTTTGAAAACAGCACTTAGTGATTTAGATATCTCCATCATGACAATTCATAAATCTAAAGGGTTAGAATTTCCGAATGTATTTGTTACAGGAATATGCCGAGACTTGTTACCACATTATCACAATCGCGACGAAAAGAACTGGGGTGAGGAATTGCGGCTCCTTTACGTCGCAATGACTCGCGCGAAAAATTGGTTATGTCTATCTTCCTATGAAGAAGAAGGGAAATTCCAGCATAAGCGTGGACGGTCTCCTTTTTTGGAACGTGGTTATATTCCTTCCCGTCTCCTTGAATCTGTAGAGACACTTGAAAGCGTGATGATTCCTCCGAGTCCTCCCGAAATGACTGTTCCGGTAACTACCAGAGAAACAGCAGAATATATTGAACCTCTCCCTGAGAAACTACTTGGGGATGGTATGACTGTCCTGGGGATAGATCCTGGTATCCAAAATGTGGGTTGGTCAATCACTAAAAAATCACCAGTTGGCTACACTGTTCTTAGATCTGGCACCCAGATTACCACTGGATGGCAAAATACCCTTGTACAAACAGAACGCACAATCAATAAACTGATAACTTTATATCATCCCGATGCAATTGCAGTTGAAAAACTTGAGGGGGCTACAGAGGAGTGGTTCCGTTACGTCGCAGGATGTGTAGCCACCATAAGAAATATTTCCGATCAACACAAAATTGAATGCCAACTCTATACGCCGCAGCATGTTAAATACATCGCTACGAACAACAGAAACGCATGTAAGTTGGATGTCCAGAAGGGGGTCATGCGAATATGTAACCTCCAGCAAATTCCAGAACCGCACCATTCTGCGGATGCAATTGCGACAAGCCTCTGTTACCTCAGGAATTACCTGAACTCTTCCCGTTTTGAAGGCAACAAACGAAAACAGGAACACTATGAGGTGGGTTGTGGTTACTTGGATAAGAAGCACTATGAAGCAGCGATTGATACATTCAAGGAGACAATAAACATAGATCCTGTTTATACGCAGGCATACTATGGATTGGGGCGAGCGTACCTTGCACAAAATGATTTGGATGGAGCGGAAACTTCAGCTGCAACAGCCCTAAGGCTTGCGGAAAATAATCATCCTGATTCGCAAAAACTTTTGGACGCTATAGAACGGTACCACTCTGGTTGCAATTTCTTGAACAATAGCGAATGGAACATGGCGATTGATAAATTCCAAGAATCTATAAACTTAGGACCCACTTTTACTGAAGCACACTGTGGACTTAGTAGGGCATACTTGGAGGTAGGTAATCTTGAAGCAGCCAAAAACGCAACCGAAGAAGCCTTAAGACTCAGAGATGATTATCTACCTGCTCGGGAACTTTTGAATGATGTAAAAATGAGATCCTACTACAAAGGCAGAACTTACTTTCACAGTGAGGAATACAATCAAGCAATTCCTGAATTTCAAAGGGCAGTGAAAATTGGACCAGACTTTAAAGAGGCACATCGCTATCTTGGTGAGGTTTACCTTAAACTAGGAGATCTTGAAACCGCAGAAAAAGAAGCAAGAGAGGCTTTGAGAGTTGACGCTACCTATGAACGCGCCAGTGTACTGTTAAGAGAAATAAAGCAAAAACATAAAGAGCACGGCGATGACTATAGGAAGAAAAAAATGTTCACCCAAGCACTAAAATCCTACCAACAAGCACTACGTATTGACAATAAATACAAAGAAGCCTATCACAATCTCGGCATCCTTTATCGAAGGATGAAAAAATACGACAAAGCAATAGAGGCTTACCAGAAGGCAATAGACATCGATGAAAGATCTCACGTAACCTATAGCGATTTCAGTTTCGTTTACCGCGAAATTGGTGAGCCCGCGAAGGCAGTGGACTTACTAAAGCGTGCAATCGCAACCAAACCAGATTACCAAAGGGCATACTACAACCTTGCTGAAACTTACTTTGAAATGAAAAATTTACAAGCCGCAAGTGAAACACTTCTTGAGTCTTTAAGGCTTGATGCCGACGACCAAGACACTCTTAAACTACTAAAGAATATACAGAATGTCTATTTAAAACAAGGACGCAATTACTTTAGACAGAATAACCTTGAGGCAGCAGAAATTTCTGTGAAGGCAGCCTTAAGGCTTGGTTCTGACTATCAACGCGTGCGTAGACTTTGGAATGATATAAAATCAGGTTACTACAAACAAGGTCTCGCTTGCATAGAAAACGGCATGTATGCTGCAGCCATAGGCCTTCTCCAGAAAGCAGTAAAAATGGATCCGAGGTTTAAAGAAGCACACTACTCACTTAGTGAAACTTACTTTAAGATGGGAGATTTTGAAACTGCCGAAGAAAAAGTAAGACAGACATTATGGATTGATCCAAACTATGAACTGGCATCCTGCCTTTTGATATCTATAAAAGAAGAATATTACAAGCGTGGTTTGACATCCCTTGAACAGAATGAATGGAAGGCAGCAGAAAAATTCGCGAAAGAAATATTGAGAATTGATCCAAACTATGAACCAGCATATAGACTCTTAAAGCAAGCGTGTTACGAACTGGGCCTCGCCCATTTACAAAAGGGAGCACATTCCAAAGCTATAAGTCCACTTCGGAAAGCAAAGGATATTGATCCAAATTGTGAAAGAACGCGCTACTCCCTTGGATTTGCCTACTTCAAATTGGACAGGTTAGAAGAGGCAAAACTGGAGATCAAAGGCGCATTATCCATTCAACCCAATTATTCTAAAGCCCGTGAACTTCTGTCAGAGATAAATGATCCCCGTAATTGGTTGAAATTAGGCAGGGCGAAGGTGCAACGATGGACGCGTCGGATAATAAACCATATCGGGTTCAGTTAATCCTTTGGAACTTGCGAATCAACTTCCCCGCACGCTGATTCAGCAGACAGCAGCAGTTTCTCACAATTGGGATGCTAATTCGCAATCCAACCATAAAGGAATAGTTGTGCATAAAAGTCCGTTTAGGTATTTTCATGATGAGGCAGAATTGTTTGACTACGTAAGAGATCATACCTCTACTATTTTTGGTGAGGAAAATGACCACAGGGGCGTGATTTTGAAGGGGTGTACTGCCTACGGTTTTTTAGACCACTCCCTAAAACAAGATTGTGCTACAATACAATCTCACTGGTGCGTTTCAACGAATAATGATGGAATGTAAGTTCAATTCTTACTCGGTAAACCCAACATCCGTATATCTCACTCTAATGGCGTTGCTGGAAACGCTAACGTGGGAATCAAGAGGAAATGGCGCACTCCCAAGAACATAGGCAAAACTAAAGAGAGCAATCCCTTTAGTGTTCGGAATTGGAGCGTCCGACAGAACTCACATGGGTAAGCGAAAGTCGAATGCCTGAAAAATCCCGTCATGTCGAATACAATAGTCTTGAGCGGAAACGCAACAGTTGTAGTGCTATAAGGTGTAGCCACAAGTTACTACATCAATTGTGGAAATGCGGAGCATTCCCCCACAAACTGGAATAAATAGCACAAGGCACAATCTGTGTCCATCGGGACATAGGGTAACCCTAAATGAGTTGCGAAGTCTCTATACAGGAAGTTAGACAGAACCTAAACGGACTCAAGTAGTCCGATAGGTTGAGGAGATTAGGTAGTCTCGTGTGAGACGAGCATAATCAGGTTTACTGCTTTGAAATACTTACAGACCTCGTATCTCAATGGAGAAAATCACGCTTGCGTGTCTCCTTTGGATGTCATAAGTAAAGAAAAGTGGTCTATATGACCTAACGTGTATAACACCACAGTAAACTGGAAGGTTTCATGTGCGGTGAAAGTCGCACGCACGGTTTGGAAGGGGAACCGTAGAGGGGCGACCCTCTACGGCTACCTTAACTTTGCTAATTTTGTGTCCAAATTAATATTGGCACTTCAGTTGCGTGGATATGCAAACGGAGACTCAGGTCTCAGAAATTCCAATCATAAAATGAATAACCAACTTTTTCCAGAAGATCGATATGAAATAGAAGATATTCCAATACGAGACGGAATGTTATGTCTCTACCCATACCTTTTCTCGCCGGAAGAACGAGAAACCTTTTTTGCCCAACTCAGAGATCAGGTGGATTGGCAGCAAGAGGAAATCAAATTGTATGGCAGATCCATTCCGTTACCTCGTTTAACCGCATGGTTTGGCGATGAAGGGAAAACCTATATGTATTCAGGCATAAACGTTGTGCCTGAACCGTGGACTCCAACTTTGTTAAAAATCAAAGACAGAATAGAGGAGGTTTCAGAAATAACATTCAACAGCGTCTTACTTAACTACTACCGAAATGAACGTGACAGTGTGTCTTGGCACAGCGATGACGAACCCGAACTGGGCAAAAACCCGACGATTGGCTCGGTAAGTTTCGGGGATGTCAGGACCTTTCAACTCAAACACAAAACGGACACATCGCTAAAGATCAGCAGAGACCTGCCGGATGGCAGTTATCTCCAAATGGCTGGGAGTACCCAACACCATTGGCTACACCAGATACCAAAGCGGACCCGAAAAATAGGTTCGAGGATCAATTTAACGTTCAGAGTCATATTATAGACGCGCGGATGTTCCTTAAGGAAATCTAAAGTATGATAGACCCAATTGTGATTGTCTATAGCAGCATTGTCGCTCTTATTATCGGAGGACTTATAGGTGGGTTTCTCTATAAATCCATGTCTCGTCAACAGGACATAATATATACTACCCTTGAATTAGAAGAAGAACGCCACCGTCGCAAGGAACTTGAAAGTGCTTTATTGCAGGCCCGGCAGGAAGTCGCACAGCTCTCTCGCGAAAACAAACACATTTCCGGCACATTGACGCAAACCTCGCAACGAAACGAGCAATTCTCTAATACGTTGACACAAGAGAACCACGCCATTGCTTTAGAAAAAGAACGCGAGAATCGCGATAAAGTGGAAAACGCCCTACAGCAGACACAGCAAGAAATCAAAAAAGAACGCGAGAACCGCGAGAGACTGGAACGTGCCGTTCGCCAGACACAACAGAAAGTAGAACAGCTCTCTCGCGAAAAAGAACAACTCTTCGGTGCATTGACACAAGAGAGCCGGTATCGCGAGACCGTTGAAAGAAAATTGGCATTTTCCGGTACCTCTGGCTATCCTATCCTTCTCAACGAGTTGTATGCCGCAAAACATCTAAAAACCGACATCCAAAAACGCGACTATCTTCAAGAGTTGCAAGGGGCTGCCGGGGCGTTATGGCATGAGTATCAAGGCACAGATATTTCGCCAGACTACTCAAGAATGGACTATCAAGAAGCATATCTGCTCTGCTACTTTTTGCCATATTCTCAACCTGTCCCTTACCTGCTCAACCAGTTGGTTCTCAGGAAAGAGTTCCCCTATCAACTTCCCGAAACAGGCGTATTAACTGCCACCTTCTTTGGATGCGGGCCGGGGCCAGAGCTACTGGGTCTCATGCGTTATCTGCGATCCTTTCAAGCGTCCCTGTGTATTTCCGCTGCCTTGTTGGACAGGGAGACTTGGGCACATAGCAGACGTATTGTGTTTCAGCATTTATTAGATCGCGCGTGGGATCCAGAGAACTACGATATCCAGGAATTCAAGACAGACATCGCAGGAAGCTCAGAAGTTTTTTTACCTGCCGATTCAGAAGAATGGGTAAAAAGGTCGGAGTTAATCGTCATTCAAAACTGCCTTAATGAAAGACGGAATGCCACGTCCGAACGGTCAATAGAGAACCTGAAGTGCCTTGTAGAGAAAATGAAAACTGGAGCGGTGATGCTAATCATTGAGCGTGGTACGTATGTTAGAAAATTACTGGGCGAATTCCGCTACATATTGCAAGAAGAATTCAGGGGTCGCATACACGTTAGCAGCAAAATAGAGGGTGTTGAAAAAATTACACCAATCCTTGAGGTGATTCCTGAAGAACTGGAAGTTAATTTCTTGAGGGAATTGCAGGCCAACGCCATCAACTCCGTGGAATTTACGTGGATCGCCATCTCCAAGATGCCGTCAGGAACTGAGTCCCCTGTCTAAATCAAGAGTGCGATATAATACGCAGTATTTGGGGAGAGGACCTCTGTTGAATTTAAACAATATTACTTGTCTGAACTTTACCGATGTTGACGATACAAACGAAAAAGGAAATATGAATATGCACCAGAATCCTTTGTCAGAGTTTGAGCTAGGTCAGATTGTTTTCTTGAAAGCCGATCCCTCTACTCGGGGGGCTGTTGTAGCGATCCTGCCGGGTACCCCTGAGAACCGAATTAACGTTTTTGTTGATGGAAATGTTCATACTTTTTATCCATCTCAGTTGCAACTTGAGGTTCAAGATAGTTCTCGTGTCTTTTCATGTGATGACTTTCATGCTTACCTAACGGCACTCCAAATTCGGTACCCCGGTTTATCAACCTTATATTCGCTCAATGCAGCGCGGGTTGACTTTATCCCCTATCAATACCGACCCGTTCTGAAATTCATCAAAGCGGACTTACCAAGGCTGCTCATTGCCGATAGTGTTGGTGTTGGTAAAACGATTGAGGCTGGTCTGATCTTACGCGAACTACAAGCACGTAGCAATATTGAATCTGTTCTCATTATATGCCCGCGTCCCTTGGTGGCTGAGCAAAAGTGGCAGCGGGAGATGAAACGATTTGACGAAAATTTTGAACATTTGGACGGAGATAAGTTGCGATATTGTATCAATGAGATGCACCTTGACGGTGAGTGGCCAGAACAATACCAGAAGGTGATTCTCCCGTATTCATTATTGAATAACACACTCCTTTTCGGTCCAGGAGGGGGTCGTAAACGAAAGCGTGGCAAAGGGCTTTTAGACCTGGACCCACCGCCGCGCTTTGATCTGGTCATCGTTGACGAAGCGCACCATATCCGAAATCAGGGGACAGCCAACCACGAAGCAGTCCGGTTTTTCTGTGAAAATGCGGAAGCAGCGATATTTCTTACAGCAACCCCTATTCAGCTCGGCAGCCACGACCTATTTGTCCTGCTTAATGTTCTCCGCCCAGATCTGATTCTGGATGAGGAGAGTTTCAATCACATGGCGGAGCCAAATCACTTCATTAATCAAGCGGTTAACGCTGCACGGGCACAAGAGAGCGATTGGAAGCAGATCGCAAAGGAAGCTTTTGACCAAGCAGGTGCAACCGACTGGGGGCAATCAATTCTCAAGGCTAATCCTGAATTCAAGCGAATTAGAAATCAGCTTGCTGGGAGGCGTATTACCCCTGAAGATCGCGTCCAACTCATCACCGATATAGAGGCACTCCACACATTTTCAGGAATAATCAATAGAACCCGCCGTCGCGATATCGGTGAGTTTACTATTCGCAAATCACAGACCGTACCGGTGAAATTGACGACAGAGCAGGATGAACTTCATGAAGCACTCCTTGAAACGCAAGCGGAAATATTCCGCAGCTTACACGGCAATCAGAGTGTTAACTTTATGATGACAACGCTCCGTCGACAGTTGGCAAGTTGTTTGCATGGGCTCGAACCCCTCCTTGAGGATATTTTGAACCGCCGCCTTGACGAACTTGAATGGACGGAAGCTGATGCGATTGAGGCAATTCCCTCATCGGAATTAGTTACACATATCCGAGAACATGTGCAAGTGCTTCTTGAGAGAGCGAAGAATCTTGATTCAGAAGACTTGAAACTGGAAGCACTTCGGACAATTGTTCGTGATCGGCAAAACCTTCCGAATAACAAGGTTATGATTTTCAGCAGCTTCCGTCACACACTTTTCTATCTGCACGCACACCTAATGCGCGACGGATTTCGCGTTGGATTGATTCATGGGGGCACCCCGGACGAGGAACGCCTTGACCTCCGGAATCGGTTTGAAAAACCCCGTTCAGACCCCGACAGTCTTGACTTGATGCTCTTTTCGGAGGTCGGCTGTGAAGGGTTGGACTACCAGTTCTGTGACTGCATCGTTAACTACGATCTGCCGTGGAACCCAATGAAGGTTGAACAACGTATTGGTCGTATTGATAGGAGGGGACAAAAGAGCGAGAGCGTTAGCATTATCAACCTGATTACACCCGGAACCGTTGATGCAGATATTTATGAACGGTGTCTCCTTCGTATCGGGGTGTTTGAGAGCGCGTTAGGTGGAAACGAGGAAATCCTGAGTGAAATCACAACGGAATTACAAGACATCGTCCAGAATCACGGGTTGACTCCAGCACAACGGAGAACCCAATTGGAAGTGTTAGCTGATAGCAAAATCGGATTGGTGTTGGAACAGGAAAAACTTGAGGCACAGCAATTAGACCTGTTTGGACTGCGCTTTCCTGAGGATAAGATGGAGAGAGAGGTCGAGGAAGCGTCGAGTTTCTGGTTATCTTCGGACTCAATACAGCGGCTCGTCACGCGTTATCTTCACCAAAAAATCGGGACAGCGCAAGAATTCATCCTCGGTGAAAAACCCCTTAAAACCCTTCGACTTTCTGAGGAAGCGCGGAATACCTTATTGGGTGATTTTCAGCAGTTCCCTCGGGAAAGGACACGTGTCTATCGTGACTGGGAAAAATGGTTAAAAGGATCGGAGCAGCATTTATCTATAACCTTTGAGGCTGACTGTGCCACAGGGAATCCTGACGTTGTATTTATCATGCCGACCCACCCATTCGTGAAACAGGCAGCAGCGGTGTTAAACACAGACCAAGAAGTCGTTACAGCACTGAAGGTCAGAACCAACAAGGTGCCTCCGGGACGTTATGAGTTTGCTATTTACCAATGGCGCTTTCTTGGGATTCGGGAACATTTAGTCCTAAAACCGATTGCTTTATCAGAGGCGTTGGGGCCGCATCTTAACGACCTACTTGAAAGGGCAGAAGATGGTGATACACAGGGAAGCCAAACCCCAATCCAGAAAGAAGCGTTAGAAAAAACGCACCAGCACCTATGGGCTGAAGCACGGGACAAACATCAGGAACGCATACAGGCGTTAGCAGATTACCGTAAAGAGAGTTTGTCAACTAGTCATCAAAAACGGGTAATGCTACTTGAAGATAAGATTGCACAAGCAACCGATCCAAGAATTCAACTGATGCGACAGAGCGAACTTGACAACGCTGAGTCTGATTACCGGCGGCGTATCCAAGTGTTTAACGAGGCAATGGCAAAAGCAGATGTTACCGCGGAACCGGTGGCGTATGGGATTCTGGAAGTGGAGTAGCGTGCATAAAGATTTATATATTGTTTTCCTGTAGGTTAAGGAGGGATTTATTGTGTCAAGTGCGCAATTTGAACATATTCGGAGCATTAGACAGGATTTTCATCAAGGGAGTAAGCGGCTTAAAGAGAGTTCAAACAATTCAATCAAGACGCTCGCTGATGATCTTTACAACAAGCATACGCATTTTATCTTTGAATTGATTCAGAACGCTGAAGACAACACATACGAAAAACAAGGGACTTATCCGCCTTATATCTCCTTTCAGTTAACAAAAACCGATCCGACTTGCACCCCTGGATCTAAGGGCGCGTTGATTATCCAAAATAACGAGATTGGCTTTCAACGCGATAATGTGGACGCTATTTGTGCAGTTGGTGCGACTACAAAAGAACAGGGACAAGGATATATTGGTGAGAAAGGCATAGGTTTCAAGTCTGTTTTTCGTGTAACAGGAAATCCTCATATTTTTTCTAATGGTTACCATTTCTGTTTACCCGAGTATGATGCGGAAACTGGGCTTGGATACATTGTACCACAATGGATTGATAGCCCGCCAGAAGACCTATATCTCTCTGAAACTCATATTATTCTGCCGTTAACGAAGCCGGATTTTGGATATGAGACGATTGAGCAGATGCTACAAGATATTGAGCCAGAGACTCTTCTTTTTCTCTCAAAACTTGAAGAAATTCGAATTGGAACCGATACTGGAGATAATCTGACTATTTTGAAAGATAGTACAGCAATACCAGAGGTTGCAGTCATAGTTGAAGGTAATAAGCAGGGGAAAGTTTTCTCTAAGTCGGATAGTTTCTTGGTGTGCACCAAACGTTTTGATAGACCTGTAGAGATTCGTCATGAGAAACGAAACGGAATAGAAAATCGAGATATCTCAGTTGCATTTCCATTGGATGAAAAATCAACTGCGATTGGAAAAATTTTTGCCTATCTTCCTGTCCGATCGGATACCGGATTCCCATTTTTAATTAACGCCGATTTCATTCTACCCAGTTCGCGTGAAGATATTCAGGATGTACCTTGGAATTACTGGTTGATGGACTGTGTGGCAAATTTGGTTACATCTGAATTATTACCGCTTCTAAAAGAAAAGCGACTTTTAGGCGTTAACTTTCTTGAAGCACTTGCCAACCGACTGAATAATCTTGTGTATGATGGAGATAGTTTGTTCTATTCTATTTTTAGGGGAGTTTGTAAAGCCCTGAAAAACGAGGCGTTACTCCCTACCAGCGATGGCGAGTTTGTATCTGCGCGAAACGCCGCACTCACGCGTTCCGATGCAGTTAGAAACCTGATCACCCCCGCTCAATTACGCATACTTTTGCGTTCTAACGCTGATCGTAATGTTCCACGCAAATGGCTATCTGCTGAAATCACGCTAGACCGAACTCCATATCTCCGTAGCTACCTCATGGAGATTCTTGGAATTGAAGAAGTCACACCTGATATGTTTGCCCGTAGGCTCACCAAAGAATTCCTTTCCGCACAGACTGACGAATGGTTTGTCAAATTCTACAAATTTTTATCCGAACAGCCCGCATTGTGGCGTTCCAACGGTGCCGTTCTAAGAACCAAACCGATCTTGCGTCTCCAAGATGGAAGGCATGTGAATCCACCTCAAGAAGATTCCGTTCCTACGGCCTATTTGTCACTTGATAAGACTCCTGACACTTCATTGCCGATTGTGAAATGGGAAATTACCCAAGATAAAAGTGCCTATCGGTTTCTAAGAACGTTAGGCGTTCAAGAATGCGACATCGTTGCGGAAGTCATTGAAAAGGTGCTCCCAAGATACAAGAACAAGATGTCGCCAGTTCCCATTAACGAGCATCTACAGGATTTTGACAAAATTCAACGGGCATATAACACAGATTCAATAGAGAAAAAAGAGCAGCTTAAAACAATGCTGCGAGAGACCCCTTTCATTCGGGCAGAGGAATCGGACAAAGATGGAAATGTCTACTTTGAACCCGAGTGTCTCTATTTTGGCGATAATACTTTGCGTTCATATTTCGCTAACAACCCTTCATGTGCCTTTGTTGATCTTGATATTTATCCGCCTTCTGCCAAATCGTTGTTCGGCGATTTAGGGATTTTGGGTTCTGTACGAATTCACAGGGAACCGGAGGATTCGCAAGGGTACGTTACGATTGTGAATGAGCGTGGAAACCACCAGAGAGGATGCTTCGGGTTTGATTATGGTATCACCGTTGATGGATTAGAACACGCTCTCAACACCCCAACTCTTGAGAAAAGTTCTTTCATTTGGAATCACATCGCTATTCCTAATGCAGATTGCATTAAAGGGTTTGTGGAAAAGTCCAGTACCCAAACTTATAGTAAGAGTTCGTTTGAGGAGATTGAATCCTATTATTTTGGACGTTTGTTAATTGATACTGTATGGCTTCCTGATTCCGATGGAAACATGCACAGACCGAGTGAAATTACTCTTGATGATCTTCCCGCTTCATTCAAGAAGGATGAAGAATTGGCAAAACAACTTGGTATGCCAATTAGCAAAACTCGGATAGTTGACAAGGTTGCCCCAGAAATTGGTGTATCTTCGGAGATTCTCAATGGGATCGTTAATGCCTCACCGGAAATGCTTCAGCAAATTGAATCACTGTTACAGTTAGGACCTGACTTTGGTCATTTGCCACCCTCTCCGTCCCCCCTTTTCGATGGCTTGTCGTCCTCTCAAACTACCGCTTTCCCAGTGCGTTCTGTATCGAACCCGGCGCGACGAAAAAAAATGATTCTCGCAGAACTTAAAGAGTCACCGGACCAGGAATATGTTGAAAAAAGAAGGAGTGTTCGGACGACGCGGAGTAAGATCGATCCTAAAACGTGGCTCAGTGCTGAATATATGAATGATGACAGTCAAATTATATGCCAAATCTGCCAAGAGGTGATGCCGTTTAAATATAAGGGCGAAAATTACTATTTTGATGCGGTGGAGATGCTGAAAGGGTACTTCACGAAAGAGTACGAGGCACAATTCTTAGCACTTTGTCCAGAGTGCTCTCCGAAGTATAGAACATTTATGAAGCAAGTGCCTGAAGCCATGGATGCCTTGAGAAAACAACTCATGGATTCGGATGATGCGAGTGGTTTTGAAGTTCCGTTGAAACTCGGTGACACGAATACAAGCCTCCGTTTTGTGGAGAGGCATTGGCTTGATATAAAATCAATTTTGAGTTTTTACGAAGATCAGTCAAAGCAGTCTATTGAAACATCTGATTCAGGTGAAAATCAGGTAGAACCGAAGGAGTCGCTACCTGTACAACCGGACGAAAAAAAGGAGAATTGGAATGCGGATCAAATGCTATCCCAATTTTTCGCGCAACCCGTCCGTTTTATTACTTATACAGGTATAAAGGATTTGGCAGAAGTCGAAGCGAGTCAATATGATATAAAAGGCACTGATACCAAGGGTGCTAAAATTAAGTTCACGAAACTGGACATCCTATTTGCTTTTCCCAAAGAGAAGATGCCAGTCTTAAAACCTCATGTAAAGGTAAGGAGACCGTTAAAAAACAAGAATCTCCAACCCGTTGAAATTTATGAAAATCAATTTCGAGTTTCAGACAAACGTCTCACGCAAGTGAAAGAGAACAGATCCAAAGTGGAGGTTGTCGCTCGAACTGGACATGTCTTGAGCGGCTGGATCCAACATTTCGACAAACACGTTCTCTATATGCGAGTCGGAGAAAAGGTCGTAATCGTCTATCGACACGGCTTGTTTGGATTTACAATTGGGAAATAATAAAGGCGACCTACAAATCACAGGTATCGATGCAACTTGAAAAAAGTGTATAGAAAGTTTTTTGTTTTACAATTAGGATAGACTATAGAGATGGAAGGGAGCACATTACATGCCAAGCGATTACAAAGCAATAACAGAATATAACGAAGATCAACTGGGCAAGGATACGTCGTCTCGCAAGACTCAAGTTTCTATGTACTCGGACCCTACACACTTTGTATACGAGATTCTGCAGAACGCCGATGACCATGGCGCAACCGAAGTGCTTTTCAAACTCTCAAAAAATGAGATTGTAATTGAGCACAACGGTGAACCTTTCGAGGAGGAAAACGTCAGAGCAATTACATACTTCGGCAAGAGTACAAGCCGCGAAGACCTTGTAAAGACAGGGCGTTTCGGTATAGGCTTTAAATCTGTCTTTGCTTTCACAACGACACCGATTATCATTTCGGGGCCCGAGCATTTTCAGATATATGGGTTATATCGCGTCAGAGAATATCCATATCCAGAAGGTTTTTCTCCGTCCCGAACTCGCATTATTCTTCCATTCAACCATGAATCCGAGCAACCGGACTTCGTGGAAGAACCTATGTTTCAGGAAGAGGCATATCAACAAATATCAGAATGTTTAATTGACTTAGATATGAATACACTACTATTCACGCGAAACATTCAAGAGATTCGTTGGGAGATAGATAATCAATATGAGTGCTACTCGCGTGAAGATGAGATAGCAGGTAACGCCCGATTGACAACAATTAAAGACGGTAAAAATGAGAATACGTATCTGGTTTTCTCAAAGATTCCAACTTGGGAAAATGAGGAGCATAAAGAAGTAGAGATTGCCTTCTCTGTAGATGAACAACATCAACTTTCGCCGATACATGGCGAATTTCTCCACGTTCTCTTTCCAACAACAGAAAAAACAGGTTTAAGGTTTATACTTAATGGACCTTATCGTACGAATCCGGCTCGAGAAACCATATCAAAAACTGATGCTTTCAATCGCCATCTTATGCAGGTAACTTGCGAATTAATGAGAGAATTACTCCCGATACTCAGAAATATAAAACTTCTAACGCTTCAATTTTTGTCGATTCTTCCAAATGAAGAGGATTCCCTATCGATTTTCTATGCCCCACTCAGTGATATTGTCGTTAATGAATTTCGGAATACAAAATTGACCCCGACAAAACGGGGAGACCACGCTGCTGCATCGGAACTTTATCGAGTGAGCACGGAATTATCGGATTTGATTAGCGATGGAGATCTGGCGATACTTCTTGGAAAAGATTGTTCTCTACCTTTCAAAGTTGACGAAATTTCACAACAGCGTGACGAAAGAGGTCGATTTGTCCAAGATCCCAATGCCAAGTTTATAGATAATTTCCTAAATACATTGCGCATTCCTGATTGGAACACGTCCCAACTTGTAAGCAAACTACTTGCTCAGCCTGAAATAGTAAAGGTTTGGTTAAGGGAAAAGAGCATTGAGGACCACCAGATTCTTTATGCATTGCTTTATGATTTTCTGCGGCTCAGACAAAGTGGCACCTACTGGTATTCATCTAATAGCAACCTGAAAAATAAGTTATCCGATCTTCCCCTCATCCCTTGTAGTGATAGTATCTACAGAGCGGGAGATAAATGCTTCTTTCCAAGTGATGATGTAGAACGCGACGAGCGTTTCCCTCGCGTTCTTAAGGGGGTTTATTCATCTGGAGGAGACGATGATCAAAGGTCGAAGGCTCGAGACTTCCTTGAAGCTATCAACGTCCGCCCAGTTGATGAAGTTGTAGAGATTGAGGCAATTTTGCAACAGCGATATGTAAGTGGGACGATTGCACTTCGTAAACCTCATCACAAAAGAGATATAGAAAGGTTCATTGAATTTGTAGAAAAGGAACCTGATAAGGCCATTTTGTTCAAAGACTACCATATATTTCAGCTAGACAAAAGCGATTCAAAAACATGGTCGTTCCCTCGCAAAGCTTTCCTGGATACTCCTTATTGCAATACGGGTTTGAGAACTTACCACGCGATCCTTGATCTTAAAGATTCAGAGGGGCGGCGGTTGGCTATTTCACCAAAGTATGAAAAATTCGGCATAAACTTAGAGAAATTGGTAAAATTTGCCGAGGCGATAGGTGTCCAAACAAAGCTGGAGGCCATCATGCAACAGATTCCGCGCGACCATCCGGAATACAATTATCTTGTCACTGATGCCCCAGGTGAACGCATTACATACACATCGAAAAATGAAGATTACACCATCGATAAGTTTGATATTTTTTCCCGTATACCTGCAGAATTTTTTGCAAAATTTGGCGATATTGATAGAGCATTAGATACAGCAAAATTGATATGGCAAACGATGTGTTCCCAACCTCACAATCGTCTGGAAGCCAGATTTCGTAAGAATTCATCTTACTCTGATCGTGTTGGTACCTCTAGCCTTGTCCATGCTTTAAAGCAAGGTCGATGGGTTCCACAGAAAGATGGTGACTCTGTGTCCTTTGTGTGTCCTCGTGATGCCTTCCGCGAACATCTTCCTGAAAAAGATGGTTTTCCATGGCCTAAAGGTTACCCACACGATGCTGGTGACACTTGGCTCAAGGCGATTGAGTTTGGTAAGATTATTGATAAACAAAAAGAGGAAAACGCCCAGCAAAATCAAAAGGCAAAAGAGTTTGGATTTGATTCCGTGGATGAAGCCAACACAATGGCAGAGATAGCAAACACTTGGAAAGAGCAGGGGAAATCACCGGAGGAATCGCTCAAAAAACTTGTTGCCCAAGAGCGTCGTAAGGAATTGCTTATTATAGAACTTGACGACGCTGGGGAAAAAATCTATAAAATCGTGCCAAGGAGTACTAAGGTCACCAGTAACACAATTGATCCGAGAACTGCTCTTAGAGCACAATATACGATGGATGAAAACAGCATGCACTGTCAGATGTGTTCAAAGGATATGCCCTTCAAAAAGCGGAATAGCGATGAAGATTACTTTGAGGCAGTGGAAGCATTAGGAAAGGGATACTTCTTCAAAGAACATGAAGCACAGTATCTGGCATTGTGTCCAGAATGTGCAGCAGAGTACAAAGAATACGTGAAGCGAGATCCAAAAGCACGTGAAACTTTCCATGACGCCCTGAAGAATTCGGATAGCCCCCAAATCCACTTGGCATCGAACGGGCGAACCATACGTATTTGGTTTGAAAACAAGCATTGGCAGGACCTGAAAACAATTTTATACTATTACGAACACATATACGACTCTGATGATGCGGATTAATCGTTGCCAAAAACATGTTATGTCAGAAGAAACAGCGGAATATCAGGTGAAGGCGAAAAGCGGGATTATGCATAACAACACACGAAACGAGTTTGCATCTTACGGTTTAGACATACTCAAGCGGTCAGTGCTACTGGTGTTATATGAAGGGACGGATAGCGTATATGAAAAATCACCATATCCACGATATCCAAATGGACGGATCCTCAAAGCAGGGCAGATTCGTGAAAAACTGAACATACTGCAACCGCGGCTCGTATGTGCTAACACTAACTCTCTGATTCATGGCATCCTTGATCACCTACGGCATGATGGACATGCGTATCATTATGTTGGTGCCGGATGGGGAATCACAGAGAACGGAGTATCGGTCCTTGAAGGTTAAATTTTTTGTTGCATTTGGCGAGATATCTATAGGTGTGGATAACAAGTGAAACATCGCGTGAAATATTCTGATATTACAAGCCAATGGGGCATTGGTATAATTACGAAAATAATGGATGATATATGGATAGCCGATATAATATTCTGTGGAGAATTCTTTGAAGATATTAATATCCAGATATTGGATCGGGAACAGGCTGATTTAAATTTCGTAAGAGATGATATTTTTATATACGATGTTTGGAAAAAAGATGTACCACCGCCAGAAATAATGCCTGAAGCTCATTTTATCTTATGTGTACATAGTGTACGTCATTTGTCTGATGATATAGTGGATTTTCTAAAAAATGTTGATTTTCTCCAGCGAATATAAGATGGTTCTCCAAAGGGTTGTACTGCCACCGGAAATTTAGACCACTCTCCAATATAAGATTGTGGTATAATGACACTCTCATTGAAAGGAACATCTGATAGCGAAACGAAAACGAAGAAGCTTCACTCCTGAGTTTAAAGCCTCAGTTGTTCTTGAAGTAGTCAGGGGTGAAAGTTCACAATCGGACATTTATCATACGGGTGTATCACCAGAAACGTCCTCACTCGGTGTTAGGGTATCCGACATTTCTTGAATTTGAACGACACAAAAAGTTTCGATTATTCCGTATGGTCATCAAGCGGATCTGGAAGGAATAGGACGCCGCTAAGTTCCCTCATCGAGCTCATGGTAGAATATATCTACATATCAATATGTTATATTTACTTCAACAAAACAATACTTTCACAGTAAACCCAAAAAGCACTAATTTTCCATACAGGCGATAAACCCACACCACGACTGAGTTCTCAAGGGATCGGAGTGATGTCCCAATTCTAAAATTTCACAGTAAACCCGAAAAAATGAGAGGGTCTTCAAATGGCTCTAAACCCATACCATATCTATGTTTTCAAAGGGTTATAAAAACCGTTTCTCAAACGCTTACTGTGAAATTTTGAGGACTTCCGCAATTTTCTGAGAGAATACCCATGTCCCGTAGGTTTTCGCCAACGAAGTTTGATGAAGTGTAAGGAAGTAAATCGGTAAATTCGACAATTGAATGCCCCAGCACCCATCCCTGTGAAAAATTTGACTTTTTGTAGTGTATATGTTATACTTTAAAGTGGAATTTTTAACTTAAGATAGGGTTGTAGAAGCGGTGTCGTGCGTTGTTATCTGGATGAAAAATGAAAATCGCCAAAAATCTGACAGACCTCATCGGGAATACACCAACGATCCGCCTGAATGCCTTGCCCGGTAAGGACGATGCAACCATCTTCGCGAAATTGGAGGCTTACAACCCGGGTGGCAGTATCAAGGACCGGATTAGTTATGCGATGGTCGTCGATGCCGAAGAACGCGGTATCCTGAGAAAAGGAGATACCATCGTTGAACCGACAGCGGGAAACACGGGTTTAGGACTCTCCATCGTTGGAATCGCAAGGGGTTATCCTGTCACTTTGACAATGCCAGAAAACGTCAGTCGTGAGAAATACGAACTCCTCTCCGCCTTTGGCGCGAAAATTGTGCTAACACCCGAACACGGTGGCATGGCAAGTGCTATCTGGGAAGCAGAAGAGATCATCAGACGACACTCACGACACTATATGCCGAACCAGTTCACAAATCCTGCGAACCCGGAGATCCATCGGCGCACGACTGCAGTCGAAATTCTCAAAGCCATCGGTAGCGACATCGATTTTTTTGTTACGGGAGTCGGGACAGGCGGTACATTGACAGGCGTTGGGGAAGTGCTGAAGACGGAATGCCCTGATGTGAAAGTTGTCGCAGTGGAACCGCGGGTCTCAGCCGTACTTTCCGGGGGTCTCCCGAATCCGACGCGAATTGATGGTCTCGGCGCGGGAATGATCCCCGAAGTGCTCAATGTAGATGTCATTGATGAAGTCATCACAGTCTCCGAAGAAGAAGCATATCAAACGATGAAATCAATTTCAACAAGCGAGGGTCTGTTAGTCGGTATGTCGTCGGGCGCGAATGTCTACGCTGCCTTACAGGTTGCAAAAGACCAAGGACCGGATAAAACCGTCGTTACAATTCTCCCCGACACAGGGGAACGGTATTTCAGTTTGAGTCGTTACTTTGAAATCGAATCGGACATCATGGAGGCACTCCCTTAACCTATCCTGTATGGAAACTAAGTGGAGTCTGCCTACTACTATGTTGTGGACGGCAGAACGGAGTCTGCCTACTACTATGAAACCAATTGATGAAGAATTGAACTATTCAGTAGACCACGCCCTCTGTCAAGAAATTGCCTTGACGGAGGCTCCTCAAGAAATTCTTTTCTCTCTGTTTAAGCGATTCAAAGAACGCGCCGCAATTGTCACAAGCGGACAACTTTCGGGCATGGTGCTGCTGCATCTGGCGGCAGAAAACCAATTGCCGTTCCGAGTCTGTACACTTGACACACTTCGACTCTTCCCCGAGACGTACACCTTCCTTGAACAGGTGGAAGCGCGTTACGGTATCCAGATTGAACAGATTCAGCCTGATCCGCAAGAAGTACAACAGATGGTGACAGAGCATGGGGAGTACCTGTTTTTTGACAGTAAAGCGAAGCAGGAATACTGTTGTAATATCCGAAAAGTTCGACCGATGCAACGGCTCTTGGAAACGCTGGATGTCTGGATCACCGGCTTACGGCACGATCAGTCGGATGCGAGACAACAACTCCGAAAGGCAGAAATTATATCCTCAACGGAACATCCGGTGCTCAAGGTCAATCCGCTCCTTCAGTGGACAAGCGAACAGGTATGGCAGTTTGTCCGTGAAAACGAAATTCCCGTGAATCCGTTGCTTGAAGCAGATACCCAAGGTCATTATTATGAATCGCTTGGGTGTATCATTTGCACAACACCCATAAAACCAGGAGAACCGAAACGCGCCGGACGGTGGCGTTGGCAGAACGCGCCGTCTTCAGAAGAAAATACTAAAGAGTGTGGACTCCATTACTCGATTTAATGGCTGTCAGCAAGATGGCTGTCGACTGTCAGTAAAGAGGTTTCCTGATAAATTAGAGTCTTCTTTCTGACCGCTGATGACTAACGGCTGACGGCTAATAAAAAAGGAGAAAATATATTTCATGGCTGTAACAGTTCGTATTCCAACCCCGCTGAGACGCTTGACACAAAACTTGGCAGAGGTTGAAGCAGAAGGTGCCAATATTGAAGGTATCATTGATAACCTTGAAGTAAACTATCCAGGGATGAAAGAACGTCTCTGTGATGACGGCGGAAACATCCGTCGGTTTGTAAATATCTATCTCAACGATGAAGACATCCGTTTCCTCGATGGAAAAGCGACGGCTGTCGAAGATGATGCCGAAATCTCAATTATTCCAGCGATCGCTGGCGGACTTTTTTAAGGATTGCTGAAGGATAGTCGTCAGTTTTCGGTTGTCGGTTAAGCACGCTTGTGGCAGTAACAGAAAATATACCTGCTACAAGCAATACTACCGAAAACTGTTAACCGATAACCGATAACCCATAACTAATGACTGTAAAACCGGAAACCCTCAGCGAGATTTGTGAGCACGCGAAATCGGAGTTTCCCGATGAATGCTGCGGTGTTATTCTGGGAACCGAAGCACAAGAATTCGTCCGGAAATGCCGGAACATACAGAATGAACTGCATCAGGAAAACCCGGACACATACCCGCGCGATGCCCGCACAGCGTACGTCATACACCCTGATGATTTAATCGCCGTTCACAAAGAGGCTGACACACAGCAACGGCAGATTAAGGCGTTTTACCACTCACACCCAAATCACGAGGCGTACTTCTCCGAAAAAGACAAAGCAGACGCAACCGTATGGGGTGAACCCGCCTACCCGGGTGCCACATATCTGGTTATCTCCATTTACGATACCGAAATACGCGCAGTGAAGGCTTTCGCATGGGACGAAACAGCGAAAGATTTTACTGAGGTTGACGGACCGCTTGAAGAACCCTAATACGGTAGAAGCGACTTCCCAATCACGCCCTTCTTCGAGGCAAGAACCATGCAACGCTTGCGAGTTTTCTTGGTACAGCTTGCAAACAAAAGTCAGCAATTGATGCCGGACATGCGCGTTGTCAAAGCCCCTGCCTTCAAGTCCTACGTTGGACTTCTCACATTCTCCGCTGCCTCCCTTGCCATTGCCTTAGGAATAACCCTCAGTAAGATTCTCGTTTTTGAATACCATTCAAATTCCGGTGTCGTCGGCTGGCTCAGTGTGAATGCGTATCCGAAACAACAGGAATACTTTTTCTATCTGTTGGCACTGCTTGGAATCCCAGGAATAATATATCTGTACTGGCTCGGGTGGTGTATCTATTCGCGCTGGTGTGCAGAACGAACCGCCCAACCGATACAGCGTGTCCTGAAAGCAAACGCGCTGGCATCCATTCCGTTATGGCTCTGTTGGCTACAGGTCTACCATACCGGTCAGAGCATCCTAACAGGCTTACTCCTACCGATGAGTTTATCCATTCTGATTAAATTGGTGTTACTGTATCAGCGGTATTTCCCTACGCTGTGGAATTCAGATGTTTCCGATGACAGAGACACCCGTAACGCAGCCTGCAACAACGGCGCAAGCGGATCAATAGAAAGGCAGCCGAATCCTGAACCTCACTTTATAACTCTGCAAGGTATAATTAAAAAGCGGAGTGGACTTGAATACATCATCCTCCCGATTTTCATCTATCTCCTTACCTACTCTGGAGGCATCCACGGCAAAATAGATTTATTCCACGAAGGTGAACGGCTTGCACCTCTCAATGAAATGCTGCACGGCGCGGTGCCGTTCCGGGATATCTACATCCAGCACGGACTCTTCCAAAACGCTTACCTGGCATGGTTTGGTAGCCAACTCTTTGAACCGACCCTGTTCGGTGTGCGTTCAATGGAGGACATATTGGACCCACTCGGCTATGTTGCTCTCTACGTGCTCGGTTTGCAAGTATTCCGAGGTAGATTTTTGACGGCTCTTATCTGCGTGCTGATTGCCTCTGGAACGGAGTTTTGGGTATCTGCAAGGCACAGCCTCGGTTTAATCAGTTTTGCCCTTGTAGCGAGCTCCCTTACGCACTTCCAAAGGACCCGCCCGAACAAGGTCCCTTCATTTGTATGGAAATTGCTCCTCGCTGGACTCTCCACAAGTTTGGCGTTCTGGTATAGCACTGAGATCGGACTCTACACGCTGGGTGCCATCGGATTGTTCTTGGTGATATATGTGTTTCAAGGCGGCTTTAGAACCGAGGGTGGAAACAGGCGAAGCCAACAGGAAAAAAATAGGAGAGAATACCTATTACCCCTAATCAGTTATAGTTGCGGGGTGCTGTTCGGTTTTTTCTCAGTAGGCATCTATTTTCTATGGCACGGTGCCTTGGATGATGTCATCTGGAATTCCTATATCCAGTGTCGCTATCAACTCGCAACGTGGGGACTCGCCTTTCCATCTCTATCGGAAACACTTACCCTACTGCCGACAGCGGGTTGGCATGCTTTCATCTTCAGCGAAGGATTTCGATGGTATCTGCCGGTTTGTATCTTTCTGATTGTCGCGGCGTACCTAACATATCGGTGCCTATGTGGCACTGCATCAGAACCGAACGCGATGAAGCTCCTACTTCTATTGCTCGGTGGTATCGCATTCTTCCGAACCGCATTGGGACGTTCAGATGGTGGTCATCTGATTTACGGTGCGACTTTTTTATGGCTGCTCTGTCTGTTTCCATTAGAGAGCGGAATTTTCAGAATGTTCCGGACGGCTCTATCGTTTTTAAGGGGCAACGGACGTTGGCAGTCCGCAGTGAAGGCGGCATGGGTGCTGATCCCGACAGCAATATTCTGTTGGTATGTTGGGGAAGCGCATCAGCCGCTGGCAGGTTTTCGTGAGAAATGGCAAAGGTTGCGCCAGAATCCATTCAAACAACGCGTCGTAACGCAGGAATTAGCGCGTGCAGGAAAGGTGGACATCCCGGACGATCAGGTTGAACAGGTTCAAAAGGTGGTTGCTTATATTCGGGAAAACACAGCAGAGAATGAAAAGATTTTCGATTTCACGAGTCAGGGGGCTTACTACTTCTTCGCAAACCGACTGAGTGTCACCCGATTCCATCAAGTTTCGTATGCCTCGACACCGGAGATGCAGCAAGAAGTCATCGGCGCTCTTGAACGAGACAAAACGCGCTTAGTGATTTTTAAAACGGGCGGATGGTTCGATGCCGTCGACGATATCCCTGTCGAGGAACGGCATCCGTTGATCGCAGCATACCTGCAGGAGAACTATGCGCTGGCGGTGAACATTAACGAAACGGAGATTTTACTGCGGAAATGATCCCATTCACAGGGTCCCGTTCAACCCAACCTACGCGCTACACTCCGACACCCGACAACCATTATTGCTGTTCAACAAAGATCCTGTAGATATCCTCAAAGAGTCTGACATCGGTGAGGGTATCCTCAGCTGAAGAGCGGAACGGTTCATCGTTGCGGAGGTTCGCTACAAAGTATTCGGCTTCCCTGTGATACGCCCAGGTCCAACTCGGTCTCGGAATCGGACGGGTGATTTCCTGTTCCTCCCCGGCACGATAGACCTCGACCTCTGCAGGCGTGTTTTTCAAAAGCAACGGCGGTGCCCACGTGTGAACCCAGCCGTTCTCAAAATAGATTTGGCTATGCTCATCCCAGCGATAATGCGAGACATGTCCGGTCTCTAACGTCACACGGATGCCGTCCATATCAAAGATAACAATCCCAGAGTATCCATTCGCGTCCAAATCAACAACTTTGACGCTCACTTTGTCGCCAGCATCAAGAAACCAGCGCATCAGATTGATATTGTGCGTGTACTGTTGAAGGTATCCTAAATAAGAACCTCGGTACTGCTCGGGTATCCATTCTGGGGTTTTGACGGGTGCGCTCGGCTTTGCTTCTGTTGTTCCATCCATGTGGGTATCAAGATTACACACCCAATCCCCACCGAAGCCGTGATTTCTTGCATACGTCAAGCGTCCGAGTTCGCCTGTTTCTCGGAATTGCGCAACTTTTGTCTTGACGATCTCGTTTCCGGCATCGTACCGTTTCATGTAGCCGACCATCAACTTTTTGCCGGACTTTTGTGAGGCTGCTACAATCGCCTCGGCTTGTTCGACAGAAACGGCCATCGGTTTCTCCATAAAAACGTGCTTACCTGATAGAAGGAGATCCCTCGCGATTTCACCTTGCAATGCGAAATCAGCGGATACCGCGACGGCTTCAATATCGGCGTTTTGTGCGAGCGCCTCGTGGTCCCGGTAGAGGTGGGGAATCCCGAAACGGCTTTGGACTTTCTTACCGAGTTCAGTGCGGACCTCGGCGAGTCCGATGAGTTCACAGTCTGCGATGCTCGTAAAGTTTGGAATGTGGACCTTTTGTGCCATGAACCCACAGCCGATATAACCGAGTCGAATCTTTTCCATGTTTTTAATTTTCCTTGCGGTTCAGTGAAGCGGGTTTGGACATTAACGTGCCTCCCCATAGAGTTGAAGAAACATTTTCTTCGCATTGGATTTCAGCGTTTGCAAAAACCCTTCCACTTCTTTTCGTAAATGCCCAAGCAAAACACTTGGTTTTCTGGATTAGTGTGACAATTGATCCCTAACCACCCTTAAGACAGGCGCGATTCTATCTGTTCAACGGCGGTTTTAGCCCCTTCCCGCACGAGTGCGGAGGCATCGTCTCGGGCGAGTTGCTTCAATTTTCCGAGGCTGAGGCTCGCTTCCAGTTTACCGAGGGCGACTGCGACGAAGTAGCGGACATCGGCATCCTCGTCATCCAATGCTTCTAAGAGTGCGTTTGCATCCGTTAGCGTGGCGAGGTGTCGATCGCCATCGCCGATATTAATCAACGCTTGCGCGGCGAGCCGCCGCGAATGGATGTCTCCGTGAAGGAGAGAGGAGAGCAACTCGTCGTTACCTTTGGGAATGACACTGAGGTTATCCCAGTCACAATCCAAACAGAACCATGAATTACCATCCAATCGCCGGAGATTCGCATTTCCACACGAGGGGCATGCCCCAAATTCCTGTTGCTGACTCATATCCATTGTCCTTGGTTACGGCACACAATGTGTGCTCACTACATTTCCAGTTCACACATTTTCAGGCGTCACAGTTTCCTCGACCATCGGGTTCCCTTCCAGTTCTGGGAGTTCGCGCCAGATTTCAGGACCCTCTGGCTTGAAATTAATGGTCGCAATGAACTGCATTCCGTGATAGAAGTTGATTTTGAATTTACCACCGCCGAAATTTTTCCTGAGATATTCCAATGGTGCCTCAATCAACGGACCCATTTCGTCTGCATGATAGAAAGCGAGCGGTTTAAACCGCACTGTATTGCCCACCGGTTCTTGGACGAGTAACTGTGCCGACGTCGCGGGAAAAAGCACTTGAAAGGCTTGCCAAAGGTCGGAAACAGTAGGCTCTAACTTCCCGATGCGTTTTTTAAAGTCGTTCTCAAGATATTCTGAGAAGGTGTTGAAAACCCAGTCCATGATTTAACCATCCGACAACTATTACAGCGGTGCCTTTAAGAAGTCCTTCCAATCAAAATTGGGCAGAGGAAACTCCTCTGTGGCTTCGCATTGTCAAAATGTCGCCGCTTTCTCGAAAAATTCAATATCCACACGTTCAACGCCGGCTTGCCGTGCATTCTCAGCGACGCGCTGGACAACCATCTCACGGACAAACGGAATCGGTATCCGCTTGACCCGATGCTCGACTTCCTCTGTACAAGGCATCGTGGTGTTGTCGAGGAAAGGACCATCTTGAAGGGCAACTTCAGCAGGATGGTCGCAGGTCTCTGGCACGAGTTGTTGTAGTCGCATTGAGACGTAATTCGTCACCCACTGCTTAAACTCTTCCGTTTTCTCGGTATCAACAGTACTAACCTCGGAACGCTGTTCCAACTTTTCGTTGATACTAACGAGTAGGCTCTCCAGACGTGTCAAGCGTTCTTCTACATTCGTAAGCCGTTCGTGTGCATTTGTTTGTTTATTCATGTTCTTCTCCTTAAATTACCCAATACTTCCAGAGGTCTTCCGGAATTTCGTATTTAATCTCCTCCCGTTTTTCATGGGAGTAGCGTGCGAAAATCCCAAAACGGGGAACGTCTCTTATATTCGCTGACCCGGTATGGCACAGGAACGCATGCCACAACACAACATCACCCGCAGCCCCGATAAACTCACAAGGTCCCTCCGGCGATAAATCCGAGAGTACATGCCACCCCCAATCCTCAATATCGTAGAAACTGCCATCAATCTGTTCCGGATATTGCAGGAAGTACTTGTGGGTTGAATAGTGGCTCTGGGGCCAAAAGACGAAGGCACCACCGCCGGGTTCGACATCATAGAGGTAGGTTGTTGCCCCCAGCATAAAAGGACTCCAGCCACCGGGACCGTAGGCGTCAATGTGTCCGCTACCGGGCATCGACCATTCCTCTTCAGGGTTAGGCCACTTGACGAGCGGTGAACCACCACCGCCTGTAAATTGCCCACCCCCCAGTTGCTCGGTAATCTCCTGCATCACAGGCAATTGTCCGAACAGTGGCGAAAAACTGAAGTTCTGCACCACGTAATCGTTGGGCCATGTCTCGGGTGCTTCCAAGCTGGAATTAAAATGGTTCCATACCTGGGTCCGCCATCCGTCAATTATCTCAGGATCGATTAAATTCTTAAGGATAAGGTATCCATGCTCCTGAAAAAATGCGATCTGTTCTGTTGTAAGCATCTCGGTTTCCTCTATCAGCAAACGGCTGATAACTGACAACCATTTCTTAAATTGCCCAATATTTCCAGAGATCCTCTGGAATCTCGTATTTAATCTCTTCCCGTTTTTCATGCGCATAACGAGCAAAGAGACCAAAACGGGGAACATCCCTCACATTTGCCGACCCGGTGTGGCAGAGAAAGGCGTGCCACAGCACAACATCCCCCGCAGCACCAATAAATTCGCGGGGTCCCTCCGGCGATAAATCCGAGAGCACGCGCCAATCCCACCCCTCAATATCGTAGAAACTGCCGTCAATCTGCTCCGGATATTGGCGGAAGTATTTGTGTGTCGACTGATGGCTTCGGGGCCAAAAGATGAAAGCACCGCCTTTGGGTTCAGCATCATAGAGATAGGTGGTTGCCCCCAACATAAACGGACTCCAGCCCGCGACAGCCCCATAGGCATCAATGTGCCCGTCATTGGGCAGTGCCCACTCCTCTTCAGGATTGGGCCATTTGATGATCGGTGAGCCGCCACCGCCTGTAAAAAACTGTCCGCCACCGAGCTGCTCGGCAATCTCTTCCATCACAGGCAGATGCCCAAATAACGGCGAGAAGGTGAAGCCCGGAATCTCATAGTCGTTGGGCCACGTCTCCGGTGTTTCTAAACTGGAATTAAAATGCTCCCATACCTGGGTCCGCCATCCGTCAACCACTTCAGGGTCGATTAAATTCTTAAGGATAAGGTATCCATATTCCTGAAAAAATGCGATCTGTTTTGTTGTCAGCATACGACTCTCCTTCTCTCTATAACACCAAAAACGAAGCCCGTAAGCAAAGCGGAGGGCGGATTTGAGAAAGGCACTTCAAAGTTCAAACGCACGGCGTTTAACCGTAAGGAAAAATTAAAAACGTTTCGGTCTGAAGGATGGGATACCGGTTTTATCAAATCGTTTCTTGACGGCTTGCATCAGTTCAGGGGTAACCTCGCGATGCCCGTGTTCGCGTGCGTATTTCTCAACACTTTTGACGACCATCCCCCGCGCAAACGACGGCACACGCTTCAACCTTTTTTCTGCCGCCGGCGTCCACCGTAAATCGTAATCGGTTTCCGTTGCGAAAGCAATCTTTTTTTCTATTTGAACAGGCGGTGCACCATATTGACCGGGCTGATACTCACATGAGCCATCTTCGGCGAGATAGTTGCCAGTCGTGGCGTATGCACGCGCCCTGCAACCCCCGCAGACCTCTCTGAATTCACACGCACCACATTTCCCCTCAAGCAAATCCCGATTCCGCAACTCCTGGAAGGTCCCCGATTCGTTCCAGAGTTTAACGAAACTCTCCTCTTTGAGGTTCCCGACACTCACAGGTAGATAGGGACAGGGGGTCAGCTCGCCTTCAGGCGTGATACGACAGTAGTAAATTCCGCACGGACAGGTGCCACTGGGATACCCCTGAAGGAACGCAGAATCGGATTGTTGTTCATAAATGACGCGTTTGTAATGCGGTGCACACTTCGCGGCGATGAGCATTTTTCCAGCATACGCCGCCTGTAACTCGAAAAACGTTTCAAACGCCTTTTCGTATTGCGCAGGTGTAATGTCCATCACCGTCTTACCCCTCCCGGTTCGGACGAGGAAGTAGAGATTTAGCACCTTCGCGCCGAGTTGATACGCGTACTCCACAATCTCTGGAATTTCATCGTAATTCCACTGCGTTACGGAGGTCTGAACGAGGAAGTCGAGTTGTGCGCGTTTGAGTGCTTCTACACCGTTCATCGTCGCTTTCCACGCGCCCTCCATCCCACGAAACCGGTCGTGGTTTGTCGGCTGGATAGAGTCAAGACTAATGCCTGCCCCGGTAACACCGTGCTGCTGCATCTTCTCGACGACTTCATCGTTTAACAACACCCCATTTGTACCCATGACAACAAGAAACCCGGTATCGGAGGCATACTTCGATATCTCCAAGATATCCGGGCGTAATAGGGGTTCACCACCGGTGAGAATCAGGAGGATGTGTGGGTTGATTTCGGCTATCTCATCAATGACGCGAAAACATTGCGCTTGGCTCAACTCCGTATCCTTGTGATAACCGTGTGGGAACTCATTTGTGTCAACAAATCCGGCGGGAAGATAGCAGTGTGTGCACTTTAGATTACACAATCGGGTGATATTCCATGAAACCGCCTGAACTTTTGTGTCTGTCATGTTTTTAGATTTGAAATCAGTTTTTTAACAGCAATGTGAGCGCGAAGACAATTAATCCCGTTACCAGCATCAAACCGCTCCACACATTGATATACGGGCTTGGGTCATGATATATTTTGTCATTAGGAGGGGTAGCCTCAAGGTGTCGTCGGTAGAGCGAACTATATAAACTCCAAAAGAGGACCATTACGCCGAACGCCGCAAGTTTTGCGACAAACGTTAACATATAAGTTCTGAAATTACCGTCACCACTCCCCGTGAAAAAGCCGTTATTCCATGCAACAATAAAGAATACCATCGCGCCTGTCGTCAGTAGCACATGAATCATCAATCGGATCAAGACCCGAAAACGATTGTGAATTGCCAACAAGTTTTGCGGTGGTAAGTTGCGTTGTAGAATTGGCATCGCGACGAAAGTAGAAAAAATAATACCCCCGAACCAGACAATCGCCGCTAACAGGTGGACACCTCGAATGATAAGCTCTACGCTCTCCCGCATTCTTTTCCAGAATCCCTATTTTTGATAAATGATACCACATTTTACGTCCAAAGTCAAATTTGTCTTTGCTCTACACATTTGATTCAAGATCGTAAAAAACTGTGAACGACGCGGTGTTTCATACAGGTCAAGACGACGCATCACGGTTTTAAATTAACGAAAATCAGTGCAATCATTGCAAGCAGCGCACCGATGAGCGGGATTCGACCTAACCGCTCCCGGAGGAATACCATACCAACGAACATCGTGAACAGCACTCCCCCCGAACTCGACATCGGAAAAGCAATCAACGCACTCACCTTATCCAGCGCGATGAGCAACGCCCAACTGCCAGCGACATTACAGACGCCTATGAGCGTGCCGTAGAAGACTTCCCACCAATTCGGCCACGTTTTCTGATAGAGGCATATCCCGAGATAAATCAGTGTAGCGACGCCGAACAGCAGACTCATATAGAGCGATTTCTCGTCAATAGGACACATCTCATTGAAGGCTTTCATGGTGAGTCGCGAGATACCGGTGATAAGCAGAATCGTAAGCGCAACAGCGAACCCCAAACCTTGCGGCATTTCCGGTCTGTCAGGCGTAAATTTGTAGGTTGGCTCTTTTTCTCGCTGGCTGAGGAGCGGAATCGCCACGAAAGTTAAGAGAAGTCCTACGGCTTGCCAGAGATTGGGAATCTCCTTCCAGAACAGCATCGACACCAAAATCGGAACCACAATCGAGAGTCTAACGAGCGCTGCTGTGACGACAATCCCGCTGAGCCGGATCCCAAGTGTAAATAACTCAAACCCGGCGGCATACGTCACACCGTTTGATATACCTAAGGCGAAAGTTAACTTTGAGAACTCGAAATCCTGCTCCTGTGACAGGACCCAGACGCTGATAAAGAAAGCAACGAGGTAGTTAACAAAACCGATCGGATTTAAGCGTTGTTGATTATCCTTGGCATGCTTGAGAAAGAGCCCAAAACCGGAAAGTAGGACGATGTTGAGTACGAGGAAGAGCATAGGCTTTAAAGATTGAAAGGTTGGAAGGTTGGAAGATTGGAAGGCGAAGTCTCCTTTCCATCCTTCCTCCCTTCCTGTCAAACCCTTCCATCCAAGTCCGTCTATTCCTCCATCGGTAAAGCAACTTTGGTTCCCTCTTTCGCGGATTGATAGGTTGCCAAAACGACTTCTACGGCGTGTTTCCCACCCCGACCGTCAATCATCGGGGTTCTGTCCTCTCGGACACAGTCGACAAAATGGGTTAACTCGCCGACGACCCCGTGGGGTCCATCTCGATCAGGCACGATTTCTTGCCACTCCCCACCTCGCTTTTTAAGATAGGCGAGATCGGCTGCCATATCCAAGCGAAGCGAGCCTTCGGAGCCGTCAATAATGGTTTCGTTGGTGCCGCGTGCACCGAGGAATCCGCCCCATCGCAGAATCCCCACCGCGCCGGAATCGTACCGGATGAGGGAGACGGTGTAATCTTCCCAATCGTCATGTCCAGAAAAACTGCCGACTTCAGCGGCGACGGTGAGTGCAGTGCCACCGAACCAATTAATCAGATCGGATTTGTGGATGCCGTTTTCCAGAAGTCCACCGACAGTGCCGTACCAACTCTCAGGACGATTGCGCGGGGCATTATAGGGACCCGTGTAATCCGTCTCAATGTAGGTAATGTCTCCGATATCGCCGGCATCGACCATCTGTCTCCCGAGTTCGTGGACCGGATAGAAGCGTAATACCTGTCCTACCATCAGGTGGGTTCCCGCCTTATCCGATGCCTCGATCATCGTGTCCGCATCTGCGAGGGTCAATGAGAGCGGTTTTTCACAGAAAGCATGCACGCCCGCCGCAGCGGCATCAACGACGACCTGCGTGTGCGCGACAGGTGGTGTCGCAACCACGACAGCGTCCACAACATCAAATAATTCCTGATAGTCTTGGAAGGCGCGAATTTGATGCCGTTGGGCGACGGCTTCTGCCGCGTCCAAGCGGAGATCTGCTATACCTACAAATTCACAATTTTCAACATTCGGGAGCGAGTTGCAATGGGCATTTCCCATGCCACCGACTCCGACTACACCTATGCGAACCATTTTGAACCTCCTCTATTCAAATACTTGTAAGAAAGGTTTTCAATCTTGAATCTTTGTGGGAGGGGTTTCCAACCCCGATACCACCATCTTAGCTTTTTGTGGGAGGGGTTTCCAACCCCGATACCGCCATCTCAAATTTACATCGCCAATATGGATAATCCCTTGCTACTTCAACAAGTCCCTTTCTGACAGGGTTCTCATAACAGTAGCGAATCATTTCATTCAAAGCGGCCTCTCCGCGAATCCCGGAGTCGTGATACCCATCTTGCCAGAAGGTTCCTTCCCGCTTGAGCAATTTGTTAATCTGACTTGCTGTAAAACGCTTGAGAGTATGCATAATGTCAGGTAAAGTATGTTGTGTGCGTAGTTGAATGATGGCGTGCAAATGGTCGGGCATAATCATGATACAGTACCACCTGATACGCTCTTTGGTTTCAAGCCATTCAAAAGCATCAAAAATGATTTGCACGACACCGTCTTTTGTAAGAATCGGTTTGCGGTTGTGCGTGGTGGTAGTCAATAAATAGAAGGCTTCTGGCACTGAATAGCGGCCCTTCCGCAATTGACGATAACCTTTCCTCTTACTAGAACGCATCTTCAAATCCTCCACAGAAATTCGGGCTTACAAAGCCCTCCCACAAGAGTTCAAACCTCCACAGAAATTCGGGCTTACAAAGCCTTCCCACAAGAGTTCAAATCCTCCACAGAAATTCGGACTTACAAAGCCCTCCCACAAGAGTTCAAACCTCCACAGAAATTCGGGCTTACAAAGCCCTCTCACAAAAAAAAGAAAACCTGACTTAATCTTCGTCAGCAACTTAAGTTCGGGTTTTCATTAGCCATTTTACAATTGAGATCGCGATGACGATACCAAAAGCGAAAAGAATCCATTTGATGTGTGGCGATGCACTTTCACCGAGGTAAGAATACACCAAGGTGGCTGGTATTTGACCGAGCCCGGTGGCGATCCAAAACCCGAGAAACCGCATCCGAGTTGCCCCTGCAAAATAACTGATAACATCAAAAGAGATGAACGGCATCAAGCGAGCAATAAGAATGGCGTAAGTGCCATATTTCTCAACGAAATCGTTTGCTTTCTCAACTGCTGGTTGACTGATGAACCGCGTAATCCGTTGGATCCCGAGATAACGGGCAATATAGAAACAGAATGCCGCGCCAACCATCGAGCTGCTCCACGACAAAAGTGAGCCCCACCAAAATCCAAAGAGCATGCCGTTTGCAAAGGTAATCAGGAATGCCGGCAGCGGTGCGATAACGCTCTGAAAGACCATGAGTATCGCCGATACAACAGGTGCGAGTGCGCCATAACCCGCGATATACGCCCGTGCTGTCTCAAGACTCTGAAAAGCCGCGGTGAGTTCAAGGAAATATTCCCAAACTTGTCTATGGTAGACACCACCAAACACCACCCCCATCGGCACCACAAGCAGTAGTATAACAAGACGCTTTTTGTGGACGGAAATCGAGCGGAATCTATCTATTACCTTACACATCTTTTCTGAACGGCAGAACGGCGTCTGCCTACTACTTTGCTTGCCGTATCAAAGCATGATTCATGCGTTCCCGAAGCCGCTGTATTTTCTCATCCGTCCAACTGTAAAAGCCTTCCTTAGATTTTACGCCGAGTTTCCCAGATTCAACCATCTGTCGAAGGAGCGGATTGATATCAGATGAACTGTTTAGATCCTTATAGAGTTCTTCAAAAGCGGCAAGTACGAGGTCCCAGCCTGCGAGTTCAAAAACTTCAAAGGGACCGGCGACGCTGAGTCTACGTCCAAAGCTGTTGCGGACGACGAGATCTATGGTCTCTGCGCTGGCGATGCCTTGCTCCACAATAGCAAATGCTTCCCGAATCAAAGCGGCTTGCAGTCGCGGTCCGACGAAACCGAGTGCCTCTTTCTCAATAATCGCAGGTGTTTTACCGATCGCTGTTAAGAGTTCAAACGCAACCTCAACCGTTTCATCAGATGTATCGGGACTCCGAATCAGTTCGACAAGGGGAATCAGATAAGGTGGATTAAAATAGTGGGTATTGAGTATCTGATCCTTGCGCTTTGCATTTACACCGATTTGGCTCGGCATTAATGCCGTCGTGTTGCTCGCCAAAATTGCATGCGGTGGACATATTGTGTCCAATTTACCGAATATCTGCTGTTTGAGCGTCAAATTCTCCGTAACGGCTTCCACGACAAAGTCTGCATCTTCTACGACTGCTTCAAGTTCCGTAGAGGTCTGAATTCGCTGTAGGGTTCCGGAAATATCGTCCTCTTGAATAATGGCATTTGAGGCGAGTAGATTTAGATTTTGCGCAATTTGGGTGCGCGCGATTTCGAGTTGCTCATTGGTGACATCGTGCATAAGGACGCGGTACCCTGCGCTTGCAAACTCCTGCGCGATACCGTGTCCCATTAATCCTGCACCGATGACTGCGATTTGTGCGATTGGGCGCAAGCCTATAGAGGAGACCTGCGGGACAATAGTCATTTTTTCTCCTTTGCGGAAGAGCCGGCAATAACAAGGGTAAATTCCCCGCGCGGCTCAGTATTTCGGAATTTCTCCAACGCTTCACTCACATTCCCACGAAATACCTCTTCAAACCGTTTTGTCAACTCGCGTGCGATGACAATGTCCCGTTCACCCATCACTTCGAAGACATCTTCAAGAAAACGTCGGAGCCGATGCGGGGATTCAAAGAGAATTAACGTCCTTTCTTCGTCAGCGAGTACACCTAATTGACGCTTTCTCTTCCCAGATTTTGGAGAGAGGAACCCTTGAAAAATAAAGTTATGTAGGGGGAGCCCGGAGATGGATGCCGCTGTGATGACCGCTGATGCCCCAGGAATCGGAACGATCGGGATCGCTGCGTCGATGCATCCGCGTAAGAGTGGATACCCCGGATCAGAGAGAATCGGCGTGCCAGCATCTGAAACGAGCGCAATTGTCTCACCCGTCTTCAAGCGTTCGATCAGCTTGTCCCCCTTCATCTGTTGGTTCCCCTCAAAGTAGCTTGTGAGCGGTGTCTGGATATTGTAGTGTGTCAGCAGGCGGCGTGTTTGACGGGTATCCTCAGCGGCAATGAGATCGACCTCTTTGAGGATACGTAAGGCGCGCAAGGTAATATCTTCTAAATTTCCAATGGGTGTGCTAACGAGGTAAAGCGTGCCGAGTGGCGTGTTCATTTTTTTAATGGCTATCGGAAACCATCGACTGCCGGTAGGCTTGTAGGGACAATCCCTTGGGGTGGTTCCCATTTGGGCAGGCACAAGACCTACCCCTACACCCTGACCGATGATGGCGACGCAGGTCTCCGTGTGTGGGAGACCTGCGGGACAATGCTATTCTTCTTTCTTGTGATATTGTGTACTTCATGCTAAATTACCCAGAATGAAAACGACCTACACCACGCTATGTCTTCTCTGGTTGATAGTTCCAGTATGTGCGGAGGTGCCCCCTGACAAAAAACCCTTTGAATCGGCGCGTCCCCTGTATGTCGGCGTGCGGGCATTAGGGATGGGCAACGCCTTCACTGCTGTCGCTGACGATGCCAGTGCGGGTTTTTGGAACCCAGCCGGACTCATCCAGTGGCAGGGCGTGAAACTCTTCGCCATCAATAAGTTTCATGACCGAAGCGATTACCGATTCGACCCAAAGGGTATCGGCTATAGCTACCGTGGCTATAGTCTATTTTGGGGAAACAAAATCGCCATTGGTGTCGATAGCGGTGTGCCGGATTTCAACTACTACGGCATTGCTCGTCAACTCGGTCCGTACCTTGCCGCGGGATTAAGCCTCAAGTTTAAACGACGACATCCCTCCGATGTCTATCAATTCTTCGGCTACGAGACGGCGTATGATCTCGGATTCCTCTTCAAACCGCATCCGAATCTCAAGTTCGGGTGCCTCGCGCAGAATCTCAAGGGGTATGGTATTCAATGGCTGACCCTGGGCACCGCTTACCGCTACACTGCGTATCAATTTTCGGTAGATGTCGCACTCTCTACGGAAGGTAAAACCCCAGAGTTGTACATTGGTGCCGAGTGGGATCGGTTTCCCATTGTCCCTATCCGACTCGGCATCTCAAACGGGGCATTCACAGTCGGAATAGGGGTTGCGTGGAAGGGCCTTCATATCGACTATGCCCGAATTTTTGAGAAACCTTCCGCATCCGATTTCATTGGAATAGTTATCAATTTTGAGTAGTCAGGTGTCAGTTAAGATATGTCGTGATTAAGCCAAAACCTCTTTAACTGACTGCGACGCAGGTCTCCGCGTGTGGGAAACCTGCGGGACAATGCTGAACGCTGATGGCTATTCACCCACCTCTTCCCAATCCAATACCTCCTGATTCCACTCAAATTGCTGCAACGGACCGAATTTGAGGTTGACCGTCAAACTTTTCGGGGTTGGCGAACTATCGAACAGATTGAAATCTCGGACGACAACGTAGGTATGCTGTCCATCGGTAATGGTCTGGCACGCTTCAATGAAGTCGTCAAGGTTACGGATCTGTTTTCCATTTATATCAAGAATCACGACCTTAGAGTTCCCATTCCGTTCCTGTAAACCGACACGTGAGAAGCTACTGCCAGCAGCGGCATGTGGTAAATAGACACCGTCGGCTTCTAAGAAGAGTATCCGTCGGAGTTGCGGCGTAATATCGTGAAAGACGGCACCGCCAAACCGAACAAACCGCCGCACCTTTTTCGCCTCCAAGTCTTCTACTGGGACATCAAGTTTCAGGTTTTCACCGTTCCGATAGATATCCAAGGTAACACTTTCCCCAACGTTCCGGTTCAGGATAGCATCAAAGGTATAGAGGTCATCCCGGATAAGTTCATTATCTATACGATAGATAATATCGGAGGCACGGAGGATGGTTTCTCCTGTTGTGCGTGGGACCATGGATTCAACCTGAATCACCTTGGGGGTTCCTGCTTTGGAGGGACCTATCTCTTTTCGTAAAGCACTTGGGAAATTGAAGTGTTTGATGGCTTCCCCAATAGAGATAAGTTCTAAATCGACACCGATCTCGCCGCGTTGGATTGATATCTTGTTGCGAATCAATTCAAGGGCATCGTAGAGGTAATCGATCGGCAGCTCAAAACTCGAGGTGTCCGTGCCGCGGGCGTGAATAGCGATAACCTCACCTGCCGTATTCCACACCGGACTCCCACTTGAGCCACCCGTCCGGTCAAATGTGGTGTGAATGTAACTGGAGTGCCGATCGCCTTTGTTAACATTGAGGTTGGTAATTCTTCCGAATTTAATCGTATACTCCTCTTTCTCGTTGTTACCGATGAGCAGGAGCTCATCTCCAAGGGCAAGTGAACCCCATTCCCCGAGTTCAACGGCTTGAAGTTCAAAATCGACCTCGGCGGGATCAATTTGATAAAACCCGAAGTCGTGGGTTGGATCGTAGTAAAGAATCCGTGCTTCTGTGAAACTCCCGTCGTGAAAGTTGATTTTGACATAGGCGGGACTGCTGCCCGTGACATGTCGGTTCGTGGCGATAATGCCATGTTTCGCGTCTACAACGAAACCGGTGGCGAAATTCGTGCCTTTCACTTCTGTTTCAAAGACGACCTCCGAAGAGGTTTCGACATTTACGACCATGGGTTTGTACGCGGCAACCTGTTCCGTCCAATCGTGTTCGGCATTGGCATTGATAACCAAGATTAAGAGTGAAAAAATGGTTAAGATTGGACCGCACGGGCGATTTTTCATCACATTTTTATAGGTTTGTTTCATGATGTTCCTTTTTCTGCTTTGAATTTTTAAGAGTTTACCACAAGGGGTGATGGATGTCAAATCTTTATTATTTTCAGTTGCCGGTTGTCAGAGGTTGGGTATATTTTGTCTGAATCGCGGAGGGTCGCGGATGATGCAGCTGACGCGGATTTTAGGGAACCCACCATGAAATCGCTCAATATTCAATCGCGGTATGGGTTAATGTTCCTATCTTGACGATACCTCTCGAAAGTGATATATTATTCACATTGGTTTTCAATTTATTGCTCCTGGGCGAAAGAAACACCCATCTGAACGAACCGCAAGGAAAAATTAAAACATGGCGACACACCACTTTGAACCGACGGTCTATTACACAGCAATTGGCGCGCATGAACCGGTGCTTCACATCGAAAGCGGCGACACCGTTTTTACAACAACCGTGGATAATGCGGGCTACGATGCCAACGATACACAGGTCACCGAAAGAGGCAATCCACAAACAGGTCCCTTCTATATTGAATCCGCAGAACCGGGAGATACGTTAGCCGTTCATTTCGATCGAATCGTTCCAAATCGTTTGATCGGACGGACGGCTATGACTGTTGCTCCGAATGTCCTTGATCCCGATTATGTCGCATCCGAGATGCCCGAAGGCGGCCTCGCAGAGTGGCATATTGACGTGGAGAAGTGGACGGCGACGCTAATGACCCCAGAGACACAGTTGGGTAGACTCACACTACCCCTTGAACCGATGGTCGGCTGTTTCGGCGTTGCTCCGCCCCGAGGACAAGCGATCTCAACAGCGACCTCCTCCACACACGGTGGAAATATGGATTATCGCGGTTTTCAGGAGGGTGTCACCGTCTATTTTCCTGTCTTTGTCCCCGGCGCGCTCTTTTTTCTCGGTGATGGACACGCCGTACAAGGTGACGGCGAGATCGTCGGGACGGGCATTGAAATCTCTTTCGACGTGCAATTTACGGTTGAAGTGCTGAAGGGAAAAAGCATCAACTGGCCCCGTGCGGAAAACAGCGATTACATCCTGGCAGCGGGAAATGCGCGTCCGTTGGATCAGGCGGTGCAACACGCAACGACGGAACTTCTTCGGTGGTTGACTGAACTCGGTTTGGAGAAACGCGCCGCACACACCCTGTTAGGGCAAGCGGTAGAATACGATATGGGTAACGTCTTCGATCCAGCATATACAATGGTCTGTAAAATTAAAAAGTCGATATTACGGGACATTGGGATTATGTAAGGTGTGAGTACAAGTCCTATTCTTTATTCATATTTAATTCCGCCATAGAGCGGAGATTCAACAGCGGTGTCATTACACCACCGGCAGCGGGGAGGACGACCCCGGTGTCGTAGAGTTTCATCGCAGAAATGGTGGCGTGTGCGACATCCTCAGGCGCACCGGCACGGACCATGAAGATATAACCTTTCTCCGCCGCTTCCTCGTAATCGGGGATACGGACGCGTGAGAGGTCGGTATCAATCACACCCGCGGCGATGCCGTTGACCTTAATGCCGTGTCCCGCCAAGCGTCCAGCAAAGGCGCGCATGCTCATCTCCAGTCCTGCTTTTGAAATACAGTAGGCGGTGCGGTTGTCGGACGCCATGATATCGGAAATCGAGAGCGTATAGATAATGCACCCGCGAATCTCGTTTGCTACCATGTAGTTCGCGACGCGTTGCGTGAGAAAGTGGGTCGCTTTGAGATTGGTGTTGACAATCAGATCGAACTGTTCCGGTGTCTCCTCAAGAATATCAGCGATACGGGTGATACCGGCGTTGTTGATGAGGATATCCACTTTCCCGAAGGCATCATGTGCGGTATTGAGTAGTTTTTCGTGCGCATCGAGGTCGCTGATGTCGGCTTGGATAATCACCGCTTTTCTGCCCAATGCTTCCACTTCCTGCTGGACGGATTCGGCGGCACCTCGATTCTGATTGTAGTTGATAAGCACGTCGGCACCCTGGCGTGCCAATTCGATTGCGATTGCGCGCCCGATACCGCGACTGGAACCTGTCACGATTGCGGATTTGTCGGTGAACGAAACATCCGTTGCGAAGAATCCGAGATCTGTATCTGTTGGCATATTATTTCTCCGTCAATTTATTAGGATTTTCATACTCCTATAAACATGCCGCCCTTACAGGGCTTGATTGTTCTATTAACGTCCTTCTATAAACATTCCGTCCCTACGGGACTCAGGACACCACCACTACCTTACGCTTCTCAAAAGACTTGAATTGCAAATCGGCTTACACGGTTTCCTCCCACGATTTACTTTTAATCTGAGTAGGGGTCTGCGGCATCGCGGAGGGCATCTCCTAAGAAGTTAAAAGCGATGACGACGATGAGGACTGGGACCGCTGGGAAAATGAGCCACGGATAATGGAGCAGAACCGTGACACGCTGTGCCTCCTCCAGTAGGACCCCCCAACTCGTCATCGGAGGACGAATGCCTAAACCGAGAAAACTGAGTGCTGTCTCTCCCAAAATCATGCCGGGGATAGCGAGGGTGGCGATAACGATGATATGGCTATAACATCCGGGTAACAAGTGCCTCGTGATGATGTGCCAATGTCCTGCGCCTGCGGCACGCGCCGCCATTACAAAATCGCTTTCTCGATATGCCAAGACCTTTCCACGCACCTGTCGCGCCAATCCGCCCCACCGTATAATCGACAAAATAATGGTGATACCGAAGTATATCTGGATGCTCGACCAGCCAGGGGGTAGCGCGGCACCGAGTGCCATCCACAACGGAATGTCTGGAAATGCCGACAGGACTTCAATCACGCGTTGGATGAGGTTGTCTACCCACCCGCCCCAATATCCGGAGATAGTGCCGAGGATAGAACCGAGAATGATGCTCAGAAACACACCGACCAAGCCGAGTGTCATTGAGACGCGTGCCCCGTACATGATACGTGAAAGCAGGTCGCGTCCCATCCGATCTGTGCCTAATAGGAACATGGGACCCGCGGAACTGAAGAAGTGCCTTCTGCCGTCCGCATCCTTAAAAAAGAATTCAACGGGATGACGCTGCGCCAAGTCTTTGGTAAATTCCAACTCCAGACTTTCTGGATTACGGACGGACTTTAAGCCGTGAACATAGAACCCGTCTTCAACCGAGAAATGGAGACGTTGAGGCGGCACATGGCGCAGTCGCATGTTGATCTCGTTGTAGTGATAGGGCGCGAAAAAGTCGGCACCGACAGCGAGAATATAGAAGAGCAGCAAGAGGACCCCCGCAATAACACCCATCCGATTTTTGCGAAACCGTCGCCATATCAGCTGGCGATAACTCAGCTGCCCCCCCTCTACATAAAAGTCGGCTGCATCTTTAACTTCTTCCGCAGGTTTGTTGACCTGATCATCTATGCTTGGTATCTTATTCATAGCGAATCCTCGGATCTACCCAAGCGAGGGCTATGTCTGCGAGCAGGTTCCCGATCACCAGAAGGAGGCTCAGCATCATAATCAACGTCCCCGCGAGATAGATGTCCTCGTTCAATAAACTGCGTAAAAGAATCGGTCCGACTGTCGGTAATCCCAAGACGATTGAGACGATCGCTGAACCGGAGAGAATACCGGGGAGACTCATCCCCAAAATGCTGATAAGTGGATTGATCGCAATCCGTACCGCATGCTTACTCACCACAACGATCTCTTTAAGCCCTTTTGCTCTCGCCGTTTGGACGAAAGGCTGTCCCAGCACATCAAGGAGGTTGCCCCGCATGATCCGCATCAAACTCGCGGTTCCGTTAATCCCAACGACAATGACAGGGATCCAGAGGTGCTTGAAAAGGTCGTTCAGTTTGCCCCAGGTCCACGGCGCGCCTTCATAGTAAGCCGAGAATAGCCCAAACAGTGGAACACCGAAGATATCAAACGCAAAGACCATCAATGAGAGTGCTAAGAGAAACGCCGGTATGGACATCCCGACGAAACTGAGGAAGGTGAGAAAGTGATCCGACCACTTGTATTGGTGCGTTGCGGAATAGACACCGAGCGGGATAGCGACAACGTAGGTGAAGATGAGCGATCCGACAGAGATAATCAAGGTGAAGGCGATTCTGTCCCATATCAGTTCGTGGACCTCTCGTTTATACTCAAACGATTCGCCGAAGTTACCACGCACAAAACCACCCATCCAGATAAAGTAGCGTTTCCAGAGCGGTTCGTTCAAACCGTAACGCGCCCGCAATTCCTCAACATGCGCCAGTGAACTGCTATCGCCGAACTCCTCCTCTAACCGCTGAATTTCCCGGTCGAGGTAATCGCCTTGGGGGAGCTGGATGATAATAAAAGAGATAATGGAAATCGCCATGAGTGTCGGAATCGCGATCAAACATCGGCGAATGATATAGGTAATTATGAGTGTATCTCCTTTTTATTTTTTACCAGTGTTGCGGGCTGCTGTCTTGGATAAACCCAAACCCGTAGCCCGTAATGAAATGAAGGGGTTTTTGCTTGGGTGTTTCTTCAGATTTGAGGAACGCACGTCAACGTCCAAACGTCCGTTGTTACTCCGCAAGGTATAATTAAAAATTAGATAGCCAACACTGTTCGGGATAACTGGTTGCAGGCGTGACAATCGCCCACGGACCCAAAATGCCGTCGTTTGGGACGTTGTGAAAATGGTTCGCTACGACCAAGAGCGATGGTGAACGCGCCGCGGATCCGAGATGAAACGGTCCCTCGTCGATGTGAATCCTGACGGCATCCCGGACATACTGGTGCCGTTGTTTTTCATCGGGTTCTTTTTTAATTTCGTCGTATAAGTCAAGCAACTTTTTCAGCGGTCCAGTGGCGGGTTCGCCCTTTTCACCCCCGGTTTCGTACCACTTCCCTACTTTCGGATGCCAGTACTTGGGGAGCGTCGGAAATACCCAATCGGGATACGTGAAGAGATCCATCTCCGCTTCACCGTGCATACTGATTGTGAATTTACCGAGTGTACGCCGCAAACTTAACTCGGCACCCGGCGGCGTATAGAGCAGGGTTTTCAAACCGAGTTGCTCCCACCCTTCCTCAATAATCAACCCGATGTCGTTCTCCTGGCTATTCAGATTAGAACTCGGAACGTCCATGAGTATCTCAATCGGTTTTCCATCGGGACGCAGCCTATAACCGTCCTCATCGCGTGCTGTGAGTCCCATTTCATCGAGAAGTCGGTTTCCTGCAGCAATATCAAAGTCTGCGTCGGCACGTTTCCATTCTTCAAAGAGGGTCTGTCCGTCTTCATCAGCGAAGTGCCATCCCTCTTGACTGACGGTTGCCGCTTGGGGCTCCAACAAGCCGCGCCATGCGATTTCGTTACATTTCACACGATCAATACCGTAAGCGAGTGCCTTACGGAAACGCTGATCCCGAATGAGTTTTCTTAACACCGGATCGGGGGCAGTCCAGTTAATCAAGATAGCGGGTTGTGCACCAGCCGTGCTTTTCCAGCGACGGACCTTATAGTTTCCCTTCTCCTGTCCCTTCAAATAGAGTGCGAGATCGCGGAGTTCCATCCCGCGGTACTGGCAGTCGATCTCCCCGGCGAGGATTTTGAGCACACGTACCTGCGGCTCAGGCACTAAACTCGTTTTCACTCTGTCAATGTAAGGGAGCTGCCTGCCGAGTTCATCAACGACATAGTAATAGGGATTGCGTTCGAGTTCTACACGGAAACCTCCCTTTTCATATTTTGTCACCCGCCAGGGCCACAACGTCGGACGTTCCGGATTCTGATGTGGGATGTTTTCCTTCTCAAACCGGATGAAATCCGTGTATTTCGGGTTCCCGTTTGGGTGGAACTGCATCATGTAGTGCTTGGGAATGTTATATTGATTGCACCACCAAAAACCCGTCGCCAACCAGAGCGGCACGAGCCAGTTGGGACCTGCGAATTTCATGACAATCGTATAATCATCGGGCGTTTCGACTTCCATTGGAATGCCGTTTACTTTACACCAAACCGGTGGGCTGTACTTGTACCGTTCATCAAGGCAGAGGTCATAATAGAAAGCGAACGAGGCAGAGGTATAGGGATGTCCGTCCGACCATTTGACTCCCTTGCGGAGATGCAACGTTAACACACTTCCATCCTCATTGAACTCCCATGTTTCAGCAAGACCGGGTTCCAGACCGGAAGCATCAAATTTCCATCGGATGAGCGGTGCGTACCCCGCTGTCATCTTCCATGTCCCCAAATCTGGATGTGTGTGGAACCGGTGCCACGTGCCACCATAGGGACCCGGACGTTCATAGCCATCGAAATTCGTCTTAGCAACGAGTGGGTTTTCTGGGAGCCGTTCCATGAGAGACGGAAGTTTGCCTTCGGTGACGCGTTTTGCCCACATCGGTGCCTCTTTGGCTTCGATTCCACGCGGAAAATCGGAGGTATCTTCCAAAGAGTTTCCCGAACATCCGGCGATGAAAATCAGTAAGATAATTAGAGCTTTCGCTGCATTCTGAGGGATTTGTATCGGAAACCTTCGCATGTCAGACCTCCTCTTCACGCTTTACGAGGGAATCAGTGAACGTATTTAGGTCTTGGGAAACCCTTGTAAATAGGTCATCAATTGACTTGGCATGCGGTATGGTCTTTTCATATTTCAATTCTCTATTGTAGATATTATTGACTTTGTGCCGGAACTTCAAAAGGTCTTCTAACTGAAAACATGTTTGTTCGGAAATCACGGGAGATCGTTCGGGTCGCTGTTCCGCCATTTGTGCGAGCAGATTTTTATGCCATTGACTGCCAGTCGGGACGTGCATATCGACCTCACGGGCAATTCGGAGAAAGATGTTCTCTATCCCTCTATAGACATCGGCGAGATCTGTAGCAATTGTATTCTCAATGAATTCTCTCGCCTCAATAGGTAGCACACCAATATACCCCAAACCTCTATGGATTCTTTCAAGTGCGTCCTCTATTTTTACGAGTTCATCGTTGATGCGTTGTGTGAGTCTTTTTCGGTTCATCTCATAAATTTCTCCGTCGTCAATAGGGAAAACCTGTTGCTGCAGATGTTTGTAAAGCGTCTGCCATATATCTCTCATACTACTGGAGGGACGGGTTCCTTTTTCGATGGGGATCGCTTGGTGTTTGATCCGCTCCCGGAAAAGTCCTTTGGAGGTATCAAAGTTAATGATGTCCATTTTGAATCCCGAATCGAAGTCCATCACCACTTCCCACGCTTTATCATAATCGTCATCGGAGAGTCCTGACACGGCGATATCAATATCCGACTCGTTTGTGAACCACATCGGTTCCGTGAGGGAACCGAAGACCACGACTTGGATTGTGTCAAACCGTGCATAGAGGTGCGTGGCGACTTCATAAGCCGCGTCCCATGCTCGATGGAGCAATTCTTCGTCCATGATTCGGCTTTTCCAGTGTTGCTCCAGTCGCCTTCTGCATGCGGAGAGTTGATCTACAGACATCTTTTGCTTTGACATCACTATACTCCCTGTAACGCCAATGTATCACTGTGATGACACGCCACCTGAACTCCGGATGCTACCTGACGGAGCTCCGGGGTTTCCTGTTTGCATATATCGGTTGCGTACCGGCACCGCGGGTGAAAATAGCATCCGGTAGGCGGTTGAGATGGATCAGGGACATCCCCTTCAAGGCGAATATGTTCGCGTTTGCGCTGTGCACTCGGATCTGGAAGTGGCACAGCGGATATTAATGCCTCCGTATAGGGATGCTTCGGCGATTGATAGAGGGTTTCAGCATCGCTGATTTCCACGATTTTACCGAGATACATGACCGCGACGCGGTCACTGATATGTTCAACGACACTTAGATCGTGTGCGATAAAGATATAAGAGAGCTGAAATTTTTCACGGAGCTCCGCCAGCAAATTGAGAATTTGTGCTTGGACGGAAACATCCAATGCCGAGACGGGTTCATCTGCGACGATGAGTTCCGGCTGAAGTGCTAACGCCCGCGCAATACCGATACGTTGGCGTTGTCCGCCACTGAAGGCGTGTGGGTATCGGCGCATATCCTGCGATCTCAAGCCCACGGATTCCAACAGTTCCACAATCCGGTCTTGAAGTGCTGTCCCCTTTTCGGTCCGATTGACGCGCATCGGCTCGCCGACAATATCTCCCACCGTCATCCGAGGATTGAGCGATGCATGCGGGTCCTGGAAGATCATCTGGATACGTCTACGATACGGACGCATCTCGTGATAGGTCAACTTGGCTAAATCAACCTCTTCCTCGCCGAAAATGAAACTCCCGCTTGTGGGTGGAATCAATCGGAGGAGGCATCGTCCTGCTGTGGTTTTCCCGCAGCCGCTTTCACCGACGAGCCCCAACGTTTCACCGCGTTGGACATCAAAACTGATACCATCAACCGCCTTGACATAACCGACAGTGCGTTGAAAGATGCCTTTCTGTATCGGAAAATATTTTCTGAGGTCGTTCACCTGAAGCAACTTCGCCATTGTTTATCTCTTATCCTATCTCCTAATTTAAGGGAAGGCGGATATACGAAAAGGTACTTCAATATCCAACCCCTCCTTACCGAATCGCAAGGTAAAATTAAAGATCTGTGTGAAGCCAGCATCGAACAGCATGTCCATCATTTTGCGTTTTTCCATTGATCTCTGCGAGTTCCGGCATCCGTTCGCATTCCGACATCCGTTCTGAACACCGAGATTGAAACGAGCATCCGTCCGGGAGTGTCAAGGGGTGTGGCACCGTCCCAGGTATGGAGGGCAAAGTTTTCTGCGGCGTTTTTCCGAGGACGGGTATGGACTTTAGCAATCCCTGGGTGTACGGGTGTAGCGGATTATAGAAGATGTCATCAACGGTGCCTTTTTCGACGACGCGGCCTGCGTACATGACAACGACTTCATCAGCGAGATCGGCAATGACCCCGAGATCATGGGTGATGAGCATAATTGCCATCCCCATTTCCGCTTGAAGCTCCTGCATGAGACCCAGCACCTGCGCTTGTATCGTCACATCGAGTGCAGTTGTGGGTTCATCTGCAATGAGGAGTGTCGGTGAACAACAGAGTGCCATCGCAATCATGACGCGTTGACGCATGCCACCCGAGAGTTGGTGTGGGTATTCATCGACACGTTGTGTAGGGGCGGGTATGCCGACGCGGGCGATCATCTCAATTGCGCGCTCGCGGGCGGTCTTCTTATCAACCTGCTCGTGTAAAATGATCGCTTCAGCAATCTGGTTTCCGATCGTATAGACCGGATTGAGGGAAGTCATGGGTTCCTGGAAAATAATGGCAATTTCGTTGCCGCGGATTTGGCGCATCAATTCGCTTTTTGGCGACACTTGTGCAATGTCCAACGGGTCATCTTCACCGTTGCGATAAAATTGGATCTCACCGGCTTCAATACGTCCCGGTGACGGCACGAGTTGAAGCATCGATAGTCCAGTGATGCTTTTGCCGCAGCCACTTTCGCCGACAACGCCGACGGTCTGACCGCGGCCAATTTTAAAACTGACATCGTTCACGGCATTGACAATGCCATCGTCTGTTGGAAAAACTGTTTTTAAGCCTGAAATTTCCAGGAGCGGTTTTTCGTGGGATGTATTTTGCGCTGAAGCCATTCTCTTGGGGTACCTTAAACTTAAGCGTATGCCAAATTTTAGGGGATTATACACAAAAAACGCGTGTGTGTCAATCTTTTTTAATCTTGGCAACGGTAATCAAGGAACGGAAAGAAAAGTGCAGGCGCGGTTACGAAACCGCGCCTGAATAAATGGAAGGAGTAAAAATGAAGGCACCCCGAGCAGTACAGGCGTGCTTGTATATCTATAACTCGGTTTTAATGTGATTCCAAAACACAGTCAACTTTTCGTTCGCAATATCTCGGGCATAGTTAACGACACTGGCTTCGCCTGTCTGCTCTTCATAACCTATGGTATCGGTGCGCCACATCTTCGATGAATCCTGCGTCGGACTGAAGAAGTAACTATGTGCATGCTGGACAGCGATTACAGACTGTTGTGGCGTGTCCGGGTTCTCAACTTTCGTCTCAGTGTCTTTAATCAGTGCCCAGGGAGATGGAGATATCTTGACGTGTTGAAGCCGTGTCCTCTCCATTGCGGTTAAGCCGAATTCCGGCTCCTGTGAATCCGTGAAGAATGCTAATTTCATGACAAAACCGGAAGCGACGAGAAAGAAAAGTAGGACAATAGCGTTGACTAACCGCGGAGAGAGAGGCAACTTTAATCGGTCCAGACACCACGCTAAAGGCGCCGCGAAGAATGCGAATTCCTGTTGTCGATGGCGTTGCCGGATGCTCTGTTGAATACTTCCGACTAATTCCGGCGGCGGAATTGGTGCTTCCGTATTTTCCAATACACTTGCGGTGTGCCACAACGCTTCATACTCTCTTTGGCATCCTGGACAGGCTCGCAGATGCGCCAAAAGGGTGCGTCGCGAAATTCCCTCAGAAATTGGTTCTGTCGTTCGTGCATCCCTCTGCACGACGAGGTGTGGCAAATTGTTAAGAGTCTGTTCGCAATTCAAATTCATCAAGACCCTCCTTCCAAGAGATAATATTTGCTCAACTTCCGCTTGAGATTTTTCAGTGCCTGATTCAACCGTGAAGCCACAGTACCTTCCGAACACTTCAATATCTCAGCGATCTCCCGGTATTTGAGGTGCTGCATATAGTAGAGTATGACGACCTCGCGCTGTTTCTGCGGTAACCGACTAATGGCACCCTGAACCATTTCGTTCCGCTCTATATTGACCACCGCCCGTTCGGGTGAGTCGGTTTCAGAAACCGCGCCCTCTATTTCCGTTTCTCTGGTGTAAGCGGTAAGTTTGCGTTCATGCGATTGCGATTTACGGATATACTGCTGGCACGTATTGATGCCGATACTATAGAGCCAGGTCCCGAACTGCGACTGAAATCGAAACGCCTTAATTGACTTGTATGCCTCTAAAAACGTTTCCTGTGTCGCGTCAGCAGCATCTTCGGGATTGCCCAGCATTCGGTAGGCAAGCCCATAAATCTTTGAATGATGCCGATTGACGAGCTCGTTGAACGCCTCGGCATCGCCCTCCACTGTTTGGTGCACATACACATCATCAGGAATCATACTTTTAATTTTTCCTTGCGGTTCGATGAGGGTGGATTTCACACTTGACGTTCCTTGACGTAGAACCAGCCCTCCATTACATTACGGGCTTACGCGCTCGTAACTAAGAATACAAATTTCTAATTTACCTTGCGGTTCGTCAAAAAGTGGCAAGTGCGCCCATAAATTGGGGTGTTATTTCTTTTGTTGCATCGGACCCAATTTTTCTTCATTTTTTCTTTTTAAGAGCAAAAAAAGAGAACTCATGTCCCGCTATAGTAATTTGGACACCCCAAAGCGGCGAGGTTAGGAAACCTCGCCAGCGGCAGTAGGGATGGTTTTCGTGTAGAATTCACTATACGTCCGAAACGTTATACGGATTCGCACGCCTCACAGACCAAGGCGAAACGTTTAGTGCCGTTTGCCTCAAATTCGGTCTCGTAATCATAACTGACCGGCACGTTTGACTCACCACACCAATCACAGCGTCCAGAAAAGGTGTGTGCATTCTGTCCCAAAAGCACTTCCTTCTGCTCCTCAACCTTGCGGGTAGCAGCAATGAGGTCAAGCGCATTTTGGCGGAGCTTCGGATCGGTTTCCTCTTTAGCGATCCTTTCAAGGAGCGGTTGGAGTCTCGGATCGTTCGGATTTCCGCCGTCCTCAAGCGTATGCCACGCGGCTTTGCGGACGCGCAAATCGGGATCGACCAAGCCTTTGTAGAGTGCTACCCACACTTTGTCGATACTTTTCCGAACGTGACACGGACAGAGATTGTCCATCGCCTCAACGCGATCGTCCGCGTTCGCAGAATACGCGAGGGAGAGGTAGTATTCGACCTCATTACCGCGCAACCGATCCTCACGCCGGCGATGTGCTTTCTTCTGATACTTGTTCATGCCTCGCATTTTTCTTGCCTTCGGAATTCCATGTTTTGGCATCTGTTTCCTCCGATTTTTAAAATTAGCGGATTTCGTCCTTCTCTTCCGGGACTATTTTTTTAGTTTTTCAACCATGGCGAAACGCCTCAAGAAACGGAAAAATCCACGATGTGAGTCTACCACTTTGTCGATTGTACAAGTGCTTCGACTTCATCAATTTCTTTCGGGACACCGTCCGTTAGCACTTCACAACCGTCCTCAGTAATGAGGATATCGTCCTCTATGCGGACCCCGATGCCGAGATACGCCGGGGGGACCTCCTTTGTATCGTCAGCGACGTAGAGTCCGGGTTCAATTGTCATCACCATTCCGGGTTGGAAGGTTTTGAAATCACCGTTGGGGTCGTGGACGCAATTGACATCGTGAACATCTAAACCGAGCATGTGTCCGATCCGGTACATGTAAAACTGCCGATACGCTTCCTTCTTTATCAATTTCTTTGCTTTTCCGGTGAGGAGACCGAGGCTGAGCATCCCCTCCGTCAACAACTCAATCGACTTTTGGTGCGGTGCGTCGATGGAAACCCCAGGACGGATCGAATCAATAATGGCAGTGTGTGCGTCAAGAACAATCTGATAAATCTCTCGCTGCGCTTCAGTGAAAGTGCCGTTCGCCGGGAAGGTACGCGTCACATCACCGGAGTAGCGACCGTATTCTGCACCTGCGTCAATGAGTACGAGGGTTTCGTCTTCAATCCGGCAGTCATTCGTTGTGTAGTGGAGCGTCGTCGCGTTTCCACCACTCGCAACGATAGTGGGAAAGGCGATGCCGTTTGCCCCGTTCATACGGAACGTGGATTCAACGAGTGCCTCCAGTTCGTATTCATACAACCCCGGACGGACCGCTTTCATCGCGGCGACGTGACCGGCTACGGTAATCTCCGTCGCCAATCGGGTGCGCTGCAGTTCAGTCTCATTCTTGATTAACCGCAGTTCGCTGAGAATCGGACTCGGATCGACAAGCGTATCGAACCCCTTGCCAGATCGGATTCTTGACCTGACAGATTGCGTAAAACGCGCGAGGATTTCGGAGTCAACCTCCGCATTGGAGCCGAGGGTATAGTAAAGCCGTTCGGCATCCTGTAGGTATTTCCCGATTTTCTCACTGAATTTTTCTATCGGATAGGCTTTATCTGCCCCGTAGCGTTTACGAGCATCCTTAACGCCAACGCGTTTACCGTTCCAGATTTCCGCCTGCTTATCTTTCGGACGAACGAACAAAATATACTGATGTTTTGGATGATCGGGCGCGATGACACAGATTGACTCTGGTTCTTCAAACCCCGTAAGGTAAAAAAAATTCGGATCCGGACGATAATTATATTCGGTGTCGTGATTCCAGATGGCGGGGGGTGTACTGGCGAAGATAGCGACCCCGCCACGTCCCATTTTTTCAATAAAAGCCTCGCGATTCTGTTTATACAAGCCGTTCCCTCCTCATAAAGCGATGGATCCACGCAAGAAAAATGAAAACGAAAACCAAGCCCGTAAGCGAAGCGGGGGGGTTTTGTAGGGTGTTTCTTCAACGCTTGAGAATGATATGTCAGCGTCCTAACCCACGTCGTTTACCCGCAAGGTAAAATAAAAATTAGAGATATTCGATCGGTGTGCCGATTTTGCCGATGATACCACCGCTGGCGACCATCGGATAGATGGGCTTTGCCCAGAAAACACCATCGACTGGCGCACGGATAGACTCCCGCACGTTGCCAAATACATCGCAGATGTCTGCTATAGGTTGATACATCGCAAGTTGTTCATATAATTCCGCTTTGTAATAGACAAATCCGCCTTCATTGCTGAGGACCGGTACAAACCGCTTAACAACGATCTGGCGATCAGGAATCTGTGGGGTTCCGGCAATGAATTTATAATATTGTAGTACATTGCGCACGCCGCGTACCCCTTTTTCGATGCTCACTGCATCCCATCCATGGGTGCCTCCTAATTCGGGATCAATCGTTGGAATACCGACCTCTGGTGCCGCTTGTGCGAGTTGGCCCTCCGGTCCCTTCTGATTGAGAATATGTCCTATGCCGAAAACGCGTGCGAGTTCAAGGCAGGCATCGTGAAGCGCGTGTTTCTCGTCAACGCGCACGCGGACCTCATCGATCATTGGGTGCACCCCACCTTGGTGTAGATCGAGGCAGTAATCGGCTTGTTGGATGGCGCGGCGAAAGAGATGATAGGCTATCCGTTCGCTCGACGTTCCATCGCGCCTCCCCGGAAAACAGCGATTCATTTTGCGGTTGTCTACAGGGTTCAGTGCCTGTTTCGTGTGAAAGGCGTGGAAGTTGACGAGCGGCACAGCGATAATTTTTCCATACAACTGCTCCGGTGTGATTGTACAGAGCAGTTTGTGAATAACGGCGATTCCGTTGAGTTCATCTCCGTCACTAATCGCTTGGATGTAGAGCGTTTTGCCGGGGTACCTCCCGTTGATGAGCACAACAGGCAGCCGGACAGACGTTCCATCGGGCATACTGCCGACCTTGATATGTCCTTCCATTCGGGTTCCGGGTTCGGCGACTAATTGCCCAACTACCAGTTGGCTATGGCGAATTTTATTCCTCATAACGATTATTTTAACAGAATCCGCGAAATAAGTCAAATCGGCGTCAGCCATCAGCAATCGACTGTCAGCAGTCAGTAAGCGTCGGGATTCGGATTATCGCTTGATTTCAAGGGGATTCTCTGGTAAACTTATATGCATCATGAACACAGAAAACCAGAAAAAAATTGCCGCAGAAAAAGCGACAGAGCGCGTCCGGTCGGGTATGGTCGTCGGATTGGGGACAGGTTCTACAGTTTACTATGCACTCTTGAAACTGGGTGCCATGGTGCGGGAAGGACTTGATATCGTTGGCATTCCCACCTCCGCTGGCACTGAAAAAATTGCGACGGCACAACAGATACCGCTCGCGACGCTCGCTTCACATCCTATCATCGACCTAACGATTGACGGTGCTGACGAAGTTGACGCACATCTCAATCTGATTAAAGGTGGCGGCGCGGCACTCGTCAGAGAAAAAATCATCGCCAATGCCTCCAAAAAGATATTGATTGTCGTCGATGAAAGCAAGGTATCACGCGTTCTTGGCACGACCTTTCCGCTCCCTGTGGAAATTGTGCAGTTCGGGTGGGAGGCGACACAAACCGCAGTCAATCGGATTTGTGGAAAATCAACGTTACGCCTTACACCGGAGTCCCCACCCATTACTGGGAAGGGGAAACAGGACGGTAACCAACACCCACTTATTACTGACAACGGTAACTATATCCTCGATTGCCACTTTGATGGGATTCCGGTACCTGAAGAGGCTGAACTACAACTGAACAATATCCCCGGCGTCGTGGAGAACGGGATTTTTGTCAATCGCGCCGACAAAATCATCATCGGCACGCCTTCCGGTATCCGGTACATGGGGTGACATCTATGGGAAAATACCTGTTTCTATTTTTTTTGCTCGTTTTTGCATCTCCACCGGCATCAGGCTCTGCTAAAGGTCAAATATTTACAGGAAGTGGATTGGCGAATATTCCAACCGGTGCTGTGCTGGAACACGGCGTATTCACGATAGGGACGTATGTTGCTGCCCGAATGGATGAGACCCCCGTCTCGTCTGATGTCGTTGTCGGTCATCTCACGGCTACCAGCTGTTTCTACCTGAACTTCGGATTATTCGATAGGGTTGAAGTCGGGTTCGGGCACATGTGGGACGAGTATGGATGGGACGAGTCTGGGCGTAAACTTTCCACTGAGCAGGCTGCGAGTGTGAAGGTGCAACTTTTAAAAGAGCAAGAAGTCGGGGCAGTGCCAAGTCTTGCAATTGGTATAGAATATCTCGGTGATGGGATTGTCATCACCGACGCGGTCGGCAGCGAGAGTCCGTCACCGTTTTTGGCAGTTAGTAAAACGTTCAATCTGCCGCGGATCCACCAATTCTCCGGTCATATCGGTGTTGGTGCACAACGGTTTGGGTTTGAAGAACGCCCATTCGGTTTCTTCGTTGGTTTGAGCAAGGAATTCCAACCCGCTTTTGCACGAGGCGACATCACGATGAGTTTGGAATTTGATGGTGCCGATGTGAACACCGGCATGCGATATACCACTTCAAGCGGACTGCAGATTGCCCTGGGGGCTGAGACGCTAAACAATCCCGACAAACTACGGTATCTTGCTGCAGTCTCGTGGACGAATGCACCACTGATGGAACAGATTGATGAAACGAGACGGTTGATTAAACAAGCGACAAAACTCGCTATTGAAGCGAAGCGCGCCGTTTCAGGGGGTTCCAAATAGCAAACAGCACCAAAAAAGATAACAAAATTTATTGGGAAGTCTTCGTCTCAATAGATTCCATCACCCTTTGGAGTGAGGTCAGTAGTTCCGATAAGAAATCCTGGGGGGGTACGAGTATAATTTCGATTCTTCGATTCTTGGCTTTCGCTTCGGGTGTGTCGGCAGTATCTATCGGCTGATAGAAAGCGTATCCCGTCGCCGCCAAGCGTTGGGCATCGACTTTCGCATGCACCTGTAAGTACTTCACGGCGGCGATTGCCCGCTCGGTTGAGAGGTTCCAGTTGCGGAGTTCGGAACCACCGATGGGTGTATTGTCGGTATGTCCTTCAACCCGTACCGCATAGTCAGCATAATTCGTATTGAGCAGTACCTCCACAGCAATCGCGTCAAGAAGTGCCTTTCCCTCTGTGCTCAGGATCGCACTGCCTGTCTCAAACAGAATTTTCCCTTTAACGTCAAGCCTCAACCGTCCTGCGTCGTCTAATACTGCCCCGACTGTATCTTTAAATTTCTCTTGGATCGCCGCAATTGAACGTTGCGACTGGACCCGAATCCGCTGTAATTCCGATTCAATTTCGGTCAGCTTTGCGCGGAGACCCTCTTTTTCGCGTTCAAGGGCATCTTTATCCTGTTGGAGCGCGTTCCGTTCGGCGGCAATTTTCCGAGCAGCTTCGCTGGCGTTTTGCAATATTTCCTGTGTTTGGTTGAGCTCTGAACGCGTTGCTTCCAGCATGGTTTGGATTTCAGTTAACTTCTTTTCTAAATCGGTTTTAGCCGTCTCAGTTCTCCGCAATGCGGCTTCGGTAGCAGTCAATTCCGCCTGTGTCTGTTTGAGTGTGCCGGAAGTTGAAGAGAGTATTACCGCCAAAACGATAGCAGCGATAGCAACAATACAGATAGATAGGATTGCAAGAATTTTTTGTTTAGACATTTAACTCTCCTTGTAAACTAAGGATCGCCTCGAAGTTGTCATTTTTCGATGTTTTGTTTTTCTTTTCTATACCACACGTTGTGCAGCGGTGCGTAAGGATATAATCGCCATGTTTTACAGTAAAGCCTATCGGTTCCATCAAGCCGCGACAGGACGCTGAGCGGTCGCCGGGATTTATATCAACATGCCGACTCCAGAGGCATTCCGGACAGTGATTGGTATAGCCATCTCCCTTGACAGCAGCCCCACACTGCGCACAGGTGAAATCTTCAATGTGGCGTTGGAATTTTTTGTTCAAGTGGAATCCTCCAGCACTTGCTTTTTCGCTACCACTGTCGTCTTTATTAGGCATCTATGAAGGGCTTCACGTCCCAGAGTAGGATAGTGCCGTCAAAACCACCGCTCGCCAGCATCGTGCCATCGGGCGAAAAGGCGAGTGATTGCACATCTGTTGTATGTCCCCAGAAAGTATGGATATTCTCACCGGTAGCAACATCCCATAAACGGATTGCCATTTTTTCCATCCCTTTCTGCCACCAAGTCCCCGATGCGAGATATCTGCCACACGTCGAAAAGGCAAGCGCATACGTCCGTTGGGTGTCTTCAGATTGTGGTATTACGCGTAACGTTGTCAGTTGCTCAGCACACCACAAGCGAATTTCGTTATCCATTCCGCCGGCAATTATCCTGCCACATGGTGAGAACGCTATCTCCATAATTACACGGGGCTCATCCAAGGGCAGTGTCGTAATTTGTTCGCCTGACTCAACATTCCACAGGCGAGTGATACCGTCGCGCGCCCCGCTCACCAATCGCTTTCCATCCGGCGAAAACGCCAACGCTTCAACATAATCTGTATGTCCCGAGAGCAGTGTTGGGCTCTCTGGGTTCTGAAAGTTCCATACATAGACCGTGCCTTCTCTACTCCCAGCTGCAACCCGATCCCCTGTGGGAGCGAACGCCTCGTGGCGCACCCAATCCGAGGGTTCCTTAGGAGCCGTAAACTCAGCAATAGGTTCGTCGGGTTTGTCGATATCCCATACCTTAGTCTTGTTGCGGAGGTTGGTACCCAGTATCTTTCCACAGGGCAAAACAGTGTAGGTATGAATATACTCATTTTTCAGTAATGTTTCCCGTGTATGCTTCTGGGCAACATCCCATAACGCAATACCTGGATAATCGCGGGTGCTTGCGAGCGTTTGGTTATCCAACCAAGCCACCTTCGGATAGGGCCACGGGAAATGCGGTTCACAAAGCGTTGGAAATGTTTGTATTTTGCCATCCGTCCGTTTGCTGGACAGGGCATAAGCAATAACCAACTGCGGACATCTGAAAAACCATTTCGCGCCAACGCTCCCTATCAAAAGCTGAATCGTTTGCAATTTTGCACGGGGTTCTACACTCCAAATGTCAATGGTTGCAGTAGCCTGCTCATAGTCATAGAAAAACGTAGCCGTCAATAGCTGCCCGTCCGGTGAGTAGAATAGAAGTCCCCAATCTGTTCCAGAACTGATATAAACTTTCTTTTCCGCTCCGTTTGTGATGTCCCACACGCGCAGGCTTTTATCTCTACTACTCGATACAAGAAATTCGCCACACGGCGAAAAGGTTATATCATCCACCCAATCCGTATGCGCTGAGAAGTGCAAGGTTCGTTCACCGGTTGTCACATCCCATACCGAAACGCAGCGGTCAACACGATCAGTATTCCCAGAGGTTTCATCAGCAGCTGCCCCCACCAGTAGGCGACTATCTGGAGAGAAGGCGAAATTCCTACCCGCAAACTTGATAATTACCTCACCTGTCTCTGGATGCCAGACGTAAGTTTGTGTGCCTTCCGTATCAGGATTCAGGACTTGACCGTCGTTTGAATAAAGTTCAGGATTGCCCGCTGTGGCGGCAAGGTATCTACCATCCGGCGAAAATTCGAGTTGGTGAATATCGTTCGATTGGAATTCATGCGCGCCTCGGTCCATCTGTGCAACGCATTCACCGCTATGGATATCCAATACCTTCACAACCCCATTCATCCCTGCAATGGCAATCCACTTGCCGTTCGATGAGCACGCAAGTCCACCAAAAGCATCTTGACCTTCTATCTGGGTAACGCACTCCCCACTCTGAACATCCAGCACTTTCGTGACATCATCCGCAGTATCAATGATAATCCATTTGCCATCATGAGAAAAATCGATGGAGTTAACCACTCCCCTTTTCGTTTCCCACAATGAAATCGGAGACATCGACGCTACGTCATACCACCAAAGCCCCATGCCGGTTCCAACAGCGAAATAGGTGCTGTCTGGAGATACCTTAACATCTCCCTGATCCAGGTCCCCTTTTCCAAATCGAGCGATCGCCCCTTCTGGCAATGCCCACGTTGTTCCTATGGTATCTTCTGGTACTACATTGAACGGTGCTGGTTTTCGGTTTTGCATTGTATTACAGTTCCGCGCGGGTCATGAAGGTTGCGTAGATAGCGGAGGTTCTGACCAGATCGGGGATATGCACGCGCTCATTGATGGCATGTCCGCCCTCACCTCGCGGTCCGTAGCCAACGCCCGGTAAGCCTGTATTGACGAAATAGTGTAAGTCTGTAAACCCTGTCGTGCCTTTAAATCTCGGTCGATTGAAACGGACAATGCGCACCGCGTCAGCGAACGCCTGTGCTATCGGCGATGCGGTATCCGTCAAACACGGCTCAATCCGCAAGATGGCTCGCGCTTCTGCAACCAAATCCGGATAATATTGACACGCCCCGGAAATTGCCTCCCGCAATTCGAGCTCGGCAAATTCGAGTTCCTCGTTCGGCGTAATCCGCCGATCAATTGAGAACGTGAGGCGCGCCGGAACGGTGTTGACCTTATCACCATCGGTTCCGCGGAACGTTCCACCGATGTTTAATGTTGGATAACGGTCACTACCATCAGTGAGTTTAAATGCGCGCTCTGGCGACTTCAAATTCCGCTTAACCCGTTGTAAGGCTGTCACGAGTTCAGCAGCCTTCTCAAAGGCGTTTATCCCCTTATCCGGCTGTGCGCCGTGCGCCGCTTTGCCCTGGACTTCAACCTCTAACCAGAGGACCCCGTTATGCCCGTTGCCGATGTTCATCTCGGAACCGCCTTCGCAATTGACGACGTAGTCGGCATGAACCAACCCTTCCTCGACAATATACCCGGCGCCTAACTCTCCGCCGGTTTCTTCATCACACGTGAAAGAGCACTCAATGTTGAACTTCGGTTCGATGCCGGTCTCTTGAACAGCCTGAATTGCAAACAGAAGCGCAGCAATGGCATCCTTCATATCGTCGGATCCGCGCCCGTATAGCCACTCGCCCTCAATCTCGCCACTGAATGGATCGTCGAAACGCCATTCTCCTGCAACGGGGACCACATCGTAGTGTGCGTTGAAATGGACCGTTTTCTCTGCCCCGACATCCCAACGTGCAATGAGGTTCAGTCGCGGATGACTTTCGGCATTCGGGATAACCTGTTCAGCACGCTCAGTGGGGACATTGGCAATCCGTGTCTGCATTCCCAACGCCTGACACTTCGCCTCCAGCAGTCCAACAATTTCGGCATAATTTTCGCCGGGTGGGTTGACAGTCGGAATCCTGACGAGTTCCTGAAGCAATGCACACAGCGCGGCTTGATTGTCCTTAATATAGGTTTGAACGGACATTTTAGGTCTCCTCAGTCGTTGTCATTTAACAACCGCCTGATCGCCCGCTGACAAATGTTCCACGGTTTCGCCTGTCTCTGTAAAGGTGCGGGTCACACTGACAGACGCATAGGTCCATAGGATTTTCATGGGTGCATCGCTTTCATTCCAAAACCGATGCGGGATACCCGCTGGAACAAAGGTCGTGTCAAAGGCTTTCATGGCGAAGACTTCACCATCAACCTCGCAGGCGGCTTCGCCTTCAAGAATCGTAACCGATTCATCGCAGTTGTGATAGTGGCGTGCGATTGCTGCGCCCGGGTCAAACATTGTCACGCCGTTGGTAAGTGACGTGGAATCGATCCATTTACCGGCTAACGGGACGGTTTTCACACCGGTTCCCCGGTCAATAGGGTTTTGCTTCGCAAAGTCGATGATATGTGCTTTTGTGCTCATGGATAATGCGTCTCTCTTTGTTAAGATTTGCCACAGTTTAGCACGAAGGCAGAAAAATTTCAAGAGATGAAAGTAAACCCTTTAAGTGAGATGTGTAGGGTGCCAGTTGTCTGAATCGCGGATTATCACGGATTGCGCGGATTACGCGGATTGGAAGAGATTTTGGGACTGCTCGGCGTGACTTGAAACTGCTACTTCAATGAAATTTAGGAAAGGACTGCCGCAAATGCGTCAATAGCACATTGGATCTCTGCTTCGGTATGTGTTGCCATGACGGTTAGCCTTAAACGACTTGTGTCTGGCGGTACTGCTGGCGGACGGATCGCTGGCGCGAACACACCCTCGGCAAATAATGCATCCGCAATACCTGTTGTCCGTTGCGGACTGCCCAATACGACGGGAAGAATCTGGGTTTCACTCGGTAGTAGGGTGTACCCCAAATCAGTCAAGGCAGTTTTGAGACATCTCGCATTCGAGAATAGACGTTGCTGCAGTTCAGGCGACGCGCGAATTACATCCAGTGCAGCAGTTGCTGCTGCCAACGTTGCCGGTGGCAGTCCTGTCGTGAAAATAAAGGCGCGCGCCTTGTTAATGAGCAACTCAATCAGTGCGCGACTCCCCGCAATATATCCACCGAGCGCGCCAACTGCTTTGCTGAGGGTGCCCATCTGAATAATATTTGTCCGTTCCAGTCCAAAATGCGCAACAGTGCCGCTTCCGTTTTTCCCTAACACGCCAAACCCGTGAGCGTCATCTACCAGCACCATTGCCGCATATTCTGCAGCGAGGGCGCAAATATCGGGCAGGGGGGCAATATCTCCGTCCATGCTGAAAACACCGTCCGTCACGATGAGTCGTCGCCGAAATGTGTGGGATTCTGATAGCAACGTTTTGAGGTGTTCCACATCGCAGTGATGATAGACTTTTTTGGTAGCGCGACTCAGACGGCATCCATCTATGATACTGGCGTGATTGAGGGCATCACTTAAGATGAGATCCGCTTCCCCTGCAAGCACGGGAATCACACTCGTATTGACGGCATAGCCGGAACTGAAGACAAGTGCTGCTTCGGTCCCTTTTGCCTTCGCAAGATTCGTTTCCAAAGTTGCGTAGAGTTCGCTATTTCCTGAAATGAGGCGTGAACCGCTTGCCCCCGTGCCAAAAACTTGCGTTGCTTCAACAGCGGCACCGATAACCTTGGGGTGCGTGCTTAATCCTAAATAGTTGTTTGAACCGAGCAATACAACATCGCGCGCATCAAGATTAATTGTCCCTGTTGGAGCACTCATGACGGTACGGAGGTGGCGTCGTAAGCCCGCTTGCTCCAGTGCTTCACGTTCTGTGTCGAACCAATCGTAATTATGCATCATCAAAGAAGATTAAAAAGTAAGAGGGTAATTTCATAGGTGTGCAATTCATAGTTACGGCACGCGGAGCGTGCCTACTACTTTTAATCCCGCCCGTGGTAGGCTATCCCATGAACTGTCTCAGGAAGATATGGCTTTGGTTCAAAGCGCGCCGCCGCATCTCCAACGTCTCCTCATAAGCTCGATCCTCTACCTCGACACAAACTGCCCCGTCATAGCCGGTATCGCTCAAGACAGAGAAGAAGCTGCCCCAATCGACATCTCCTAATCCCGGCAGTTTCGGCGTATGATACGATAAAGGTGTTGCGAGGATGCCCACCTCGTCAAGTTTCGCTCTATCTAATCGGGCATCTTTGGCATGGACATGGAAGATTCGATCGGCAAAAGTGACAAGTGGCTTCAGGTAGTCCATCTGGAGCCAGATACAATGGGAGGGATCGAAGTTGAGTCCGAAATTCGGGGCGGGAATCTCCTCAAACATCCGTTCCCAAACTTCGGGACAATAGGCGAGGTTTTGCCCAGCGGGCCATTCGTCTTCGGTGAAAAACATCGGACAATTTTCAATCCCGATGCGGATACCGCGGTCGGCGGCGAATTGGATTAAGGGTTTCCATACCTGTTTAAATCGGGACCAATTCTCATCTATCGTGCGCGTTTGATCTCTGCCGATAAATGTATTCACGATGTCCACCGACAGACGTTCCGCCGCCAGAATCAGTTTTTTGAGATGTTCACTATAGATAGCGGCTTCCGCCTCGTCAGATGTCAGTGGATTGGGATAGTAGCCTAATCCGCTGATGGTTATCCCTGCATCCGAGACGCATTGTAGGATTTCATCTGCTTCCTTTTCGGAAAGTCCCGCTACATCAACGTGCGTAACACCGGCGTAACGGCGTTCTGCTTTTCCCTTGGGCCAACACATCAATTCGACACAATCATAGCCGGTATTCGCCGCGAACTGGACAACCTCTGTCAATGTCTGCTCCGGTAAAATAGCACTCACAAATCCGAGTTTCATTATCTAACCTCTGTTCCGTTTTTAGACATTTTACTATAGAAAGGTGCAGCTTGCAAGTGTATAGCTGTAAATGGGGTGGCAAAACCTCACCAGCGAAGTGGGAAACCAGGTGAAAAATGGAACATCGAATATCTGCGTCTGAAAAAAGCATTTGACGAAAACTGAGGTCGCGTGTATAATTCACGCGCGAATGGACCGTTGGGCTTTTTAACATGCGTCAATTACAGATAGAGCAGAGAGGAACACATGACACCCAAACAGCGATACCTTTTTGATTTAACGGGGTATATCCACCTCAAAAACGTCCTCAGCGATGAAGAATTGCAAAATGCCCAAGATGCGGTCGAACGGTGCGTCCAAACACCACAGGATGAACTTCCGCCCGGTATTAGTTACGGCGGTGGCGGTTATTCCAACGGTTTTTCGTTCGACAAATCGCTTGAGGCACTCACACTTCACCCGAAAACATGGCCCATTGTGAAGGAACTTACCGATGATAAGCCCCGTTTTAATCGAGGCAGCCTCGTTGCTAAGGGACCAGAACACGATCAGGTTATCGGAAAGTTGCACTGTGCCCGTGAAGATTGCGGATGGCAGACGCGCCGCCATCATGTTAAGGATGGAAAGGTTCACTGTAACGACTTCGTCGTCTTTTTCTATTTCACCGATGTCCATCCAGGCGATGGCGGCTTGGTTGTATTACCGGGTTCCCACAAAGCAAAATTTGAACGTCCCGAGGGACTCTTCTTCCCCGACCCGGAGAACCCATCCGATGCGCTCCATCCTGCGTTAGTTAACGTGACAGCGCGCGCTGGCGATGCCATTATCCTGTCCGAACTGCTGACACACGGGGTCCTCATCTGGAAACCGAAGGAGCGGTATCGACGGTTTATCATCTTGCGTTACAAAACACAGTTCTTCCAAGACGATAGGGGACCCAGAGACCCGTTCCCGCCTGAAGTGATGGAACGCCTCTCTCCTGAAACGATTGAACTTGCGCAACCTGCATTTTATACGCATATCAAAGATATTGTCAAAAGCGAACATGTCCAGCTAACCCAACAGGAGTAAAAAATGACACCAGAACAACGCTATCTGTTTGACGTTACAGGCTATTTACACATCGAGGGTGCCGTCAAAGGCGATGCCCTGAAGGAGGCACAGGAGGCTGTGGATCGATATATCCACATGCCGCTCGATGAACGTCCCGAAGGATTTACGACGCGACCTCGCGACTTAGAACCCGGCAAAGGTGGAAGATATGAACACGGATTCGCCTTTGATCGGTCGCTTGAGGCGATGACGGTGCATCCCGCTATCTGGCCCCTCATCAAAGAGTTTACCTTCGACCAACCCCGGTTTGTCACTGGCACGCTTACACTCGAACAGCACAACCCGGACAGGCAACCGATGGGGACAAACCCGGCAGGTTTGCACTGCGCACGCGAGGGACGGCATTGGCTCACCCGCTACGAGGTTCAGAATAGCCAAATCTACTGCAACGATTTCGTGGCGTTCTTCTATTTAACAGATGTGCAGCCCGGCGATGGTGGGCTTATTGTTATTCCGGGTTCGCATAAGAGCAAATTCGAGAGACCTGAAGATCTTTTAACGCCGGGATCCGACGGCATTGACCCCGAACCGGATGACGTTTTTACGAATATCACACCCAAGGCAGGCGATTTTGTCGTCATTTCTGAACTGTTGACACACGGCGTTTTGCGGTGGAAACCGAAGGATCGCGATAGACGTTTCCTGATCCTCCGCTATCGTCCGCAATACGAGGGGAATCCGAGTCTGCCGGAGACAATCATCCATCGATTAACACCTGAAGTTCAGGAACTGGTGCAAACCGCGTCCTATGGACATACGAAAGAAGTTGTCAAACAAGATGTCGTAGAATTAACCGTTTAAGGGATTTCTAACAGGACCTGCTACGGGTCAAAACAAAGAGGAAAACCGAATGGGAACGAGTCAATATCGTGTTTGCATTGTTGGTTGTGGTAGAATGGGCGGCACAATTGATGAAGAGGTCCGTGCAACCCCCCATGGTGCGTTGCCCTACTCACACGCCGCAGGATATACCGCTTTTGAGCGGACAGACATTGTCGCCGCCGCGGATGTCGTTGAAGAGAAGGCACAATACGTCTGCGATAAATGGAACATCCCGAAGTACTACTTAGACTATCAAGAGATGATTGTGGCGGAAAAACCGGATATTGTCAGTATCGCTACACGTCCAGGGAATCATGCCGACATCACGCAATTTGCGGCAGAAAATGGTGTGAAGGGCATCTATTGCGATAAACCGCTCTGTGCTTCCATGGAAGAGGCGGATGCCATGGTAGAGGTGTGCGAAAAATATAACGTCAAGTTCAATCTCGGCACGCAGCGTCGTTACACGCCGGGATATATCAAGATGCGCGAGATTCTCGAAAGTGGTGAACTTGGCGAAAGACGTTCTATCATCGCGTATAGCGGCGGTTCTGCGCTTTGGGGATATACGCACGCCGCGGATATGCTTCTCTTCTTGGCAAGCGACTCTCCAATAGAATACGTCCAAGGGAACGTCGCTGTTGACGATGCCGATTTTGAAGACAATCGCACCGAAACCGATCCGGGTATTGTCATGGGATTTATCCGTTTCCAGAACGGTATTAACGGCATCAGCATCCCCGGCACGGCTTACGAATTTGAGGTGAATTGTAGCGAAGGCACAATTCGTGCGCTCAATAATGGACTCGGCTTCCATCTCCGTAAACGGCAGGGACAGTTTAACGAGATTTTGGAAGCGCAATTCCCACCCTACGAACGCAAGAGCGGCACCGTCGGGTGCATTGAGGATATTGTTGAGGCGATTGAGACCGAAACCGAAACACAAGGGAACATCCACCTCGCACACCGAAGCACTGAGATGGTCTTCGCAATCGTTGATTCACAACGGCAGCAGGGTGTCCGAGTGCCGATGCCGATGGAAAACCGAGGACTCTACCTCGGCAGGTGGTGATGCGACTGTCTGAATCAGCGCCCCTTATCAGGAGGACAGGATTTGAGGATGGGCAGGATTATCAGTGTTTGAAAATAGGGAGTTAAATTGATGCTAAGAACACTTGGTGAGTTTACGAAGCAGACCTCTCTGAAATTGCTGATTATTGGCGTGGCGCTCCTGCTGAGTTACGCCATACATGCAGAAAATGCGCAGCGTCCAGCCAGTACGCGCTACGAACAGCGCACACCCAGTCGAGACGGTATCGGCAAATTTTACATGGGACGCGAAATCTCCCACGTAATGGGGCACCAAGGGGCAGAATGGTTGGAGCGCCCCGAACGTGAACGCGAAGAGATGCCGAACGTCCTCGTCAAACTGCTGAAACTCAAAGAAGGAGATGTCGTGGCGGATATCGGTGTCGGTACAGGTTATATCGCTCGCCGCATCTCTCCGAAAATCGGGGAGACAGGTACTGTTTACGGTGTTGACATTCAGCAGGAGATGCTCGACCTCCTTGATGAGAAAATGGCAGAGGTAGGTATCACAAATGTCAAGGGGGTATTGGGTACTATTACCGACCCGAAATTGCCGCCGGAATCGGTAGACGTGGCGATTATGGTGGATGTCTACCACGAGTTTTCACATCCGTATGAGATGATGCAGAATATCTGTCGCGGTCTCAAAATGGGCGGTCGGGTCGTTTTTGTGGAATATCGTGCGGAAGACCGGCGTGTTCCGATTAAACGTTTGCACAAGATGAGCGAGTTACAGGTGATTAAAGAGGCGACACCGCACCCGCTTGTGTGGGTAGAAACGCTCGATGACTTGCCGTGGCAGCATGTTATCATTTTTGAGAAGATTGCGGCACAGTAAGATGTCTCCTTACAAACATGATTCCAACAATCCAGCGGGAAACGTTTGACAAAAACGCAACCTTATCGTAAAATTATAGATAAGTTGCTAAACCTTTTGAAGAATCTTGCGTCACAATTGCCAATCCTGTTACAGCAAGTCGCGGCTTGCATTTTTCGATGATCAGCCAACTTGCGATCTGTTGTCTATAACACTGAAAAGGGAGAGAATTCCTGTGAAAACTGCTAACAATACGATTCCACTAATGGCTCTGTTGGTGTGTTTCTGCCTCACCGTGTTAGGACTACCCTCGGCGTTTGCAGAACATCACGAAACGGAACAAGCGAATATAAATTACAATCTCGATATCCGTCCCATTCTTGCGAATAACTGTTATGCTTGCCACGGACCAGATGCGAAGAGTCGTCAAGCCAACCTGCGGATTGATACGAAAGAAGGGGCGTTCTCTGAACCGAGCGGATACCCGGTCATTGTTCCCGGTAAACCCAAAGAGAGCGAACTCCACCTTCGCATCATCTCCAACGATGACAATTATCGCATGCCGCCAGCAGATTTCAATAAAACGCTAACACCGGCACAAATTGAAGCGGTTACACAGTGGATTCGCGAAGGCGCGAAATGGGAAGAGCACTGGGCATTTACAACACCCGTCCGCCCAACGCCACCAGAGATCAAGAACGGAGATTGGGTACGCAACCCGATTGATGCATTCATACTTTCACGCCTCGAAAAAGAGGATCTACAACCCGCAAACGAAGCCGATAAACGAACGCTCATCCGACGTTTAAGTTTAGACCTCACCGGCTTACCACCGACACGTGAGGAGATTCACCAATTCCTCGCAGATGATTCACCCGACGCTTACGAGAAAGTTATTGATGCCTTCATGGCAAAACCGGAATATGGCGAACACCTCGGACGTTTCTGGTTAGACGTCGCACGGTACGGTGATACGCACGGGCTCCATTTAGATAACTACCGTGAAATGTGGCCCTACCGGGACTGGGTTATTGAGGCATTCAATGAAAACATGCCGTTTGATCAGTTTACAACGGAGCAGTTAGCGGGAGACCTTTTGCCGGAACCGACACTTGAACAACAGATCGCTACAGGCTTTAACAGATGCCATGTCACAACAAGTGAAGGCGGTTCGATTGATGAAGAATACTATGTCCAATACGCGATTGACAGAGCCGACACGACCTCTACTGTCTGGATGGGATTAACTGTCGGATGCGCGCAGTGCCACGATCATAAATACGATCCGATCACGCAGAAGGAATTCTACCAACTCTACGCCTATTTCAACAACATCACCGAAAAGGCTATGGACGGCAACCGCAAGGATTCTCCGCCTGTTGTGAAGTTGCCGACCCCGGAGCAGGAAGCTGAACTCGCGGCGTTTGATGAACAGATCACCGAACTGGATGCACAGACGAAAACTCCTATCCCTGAAATAGATGCGACGCAAATCGCTTGGGAAAATAGGATCCCACGCTGGACGACGCTGAAACCGACCTCGCTCTACTCAAAAGGCGATGCGACACTTGAAGTTTTAGAAGACAACTCCATATTAGTCAGTGGCAACAATCCTGAACAGGAGATCTACGAGGTTACTATCGAAATACCACCCGGTAAATGGAGTGCCGTCCGTTTAGAAGGTCTCACACACGAATCTCTGCCAGAAAGTGGGTTCGGTAGGAGCGATAACGGCAATGTCGTTTTGACAGATTTCGCACTCTTCATTGCACCAGCCGTAGAAGGCGACGCCTCTCCGACAGAAGAAGGCAGTGACAGTGATGCCGAGGCTGAGACGCAGGTAGAAAACGAAACCACCGCTGATGTCGATACTGAGGCAGAAACGGGAAGTACGCCTGCCCCTGATGCCGACACTGAGGCAGAAACAGGAAACACACCCACCGATGATGTCGATGCCGAAGCGCAAACGGAAAGCACATCAACAGGGGACGCGAGCGTGGAAGGCGAGACCGAAAATACCGATACCGACGATCCATGGACACGTATCCAAGTCGTGCATGCCTGGGCAGATCACGAACAAGCACTTGGGGAAAACAATCTTGAGGGTGTCGTTGCAAATGCAATTGACGATAAGCCGGAAACCGGATGGGCACTTGACCGAAGGAGTGAAAATCGGCAAGCCATTTTCCTTGCCGCTGCCCCCTTCGGAAGCGAAGGCGGCAGATTGAAAGTCCGCCTTAAGCATGAATATGACTTGCGGCACAAGCAACTTGGACGATTCCGACTTGCGCTTACGGATACCCCAACGATTTACCCCATCGGTTCCAAGATTACCTTAGGCGACTGGCACGCAGCAGGTCCATTTACTGCTGAACACGGTAACCTCGCCTTCTACCAAGTCTACGAACCTGAAACGAAAAACGTCAACACAGGCGATACATTTGAGGTGAACGGTAAAACCATCAAATGGGAGAAGCAGACGCATTGGGTCGACGAACAGGTGCATAACGACATCGTTGGCGAAAATAGTGCTACTTACCTCTCCCGGACCATAACCTCTGTTACCCAACAGAAAGCACTCCTGTATATCGGAAGCAACGATGCACTGAAAGTTTGGATGAACGGCACGGAACTCCTTGCGAAAAACGTTCAGCGGGATGCGGCTGCCGACCAAGAACAGATGCAGGTCACTCTCAAGCCCGGTAACAATAAGCTCCTCCTGAAAGTCGTCAACTACTCAGGTCCGTCCGGTTTCTACTTCCGTATTGAAAGTGCGCCACCGATGGTGCCAGCCAATATTGTCGATATCGCGGGGATGCCGCGTGGCGAACGTGAGACCGCACAGACGGAACAGATCCGGGATTTCTATAGGCAGAACATCACGCCAGATAAGAGCATCAACGAAAACGCCAAGCGCGCCTTCGCGGATCTGAAAACACTTTTTGCTGACTTATCAGAAGTTAAAGGGAAGCGGAACACGCTCGATGCAGAAGTAACGACTACACTCGTCATGCAGGAGCGAGAGGAACCGAGAGGTGCCTACGTCTTAGCACGCGGTGAATACCAGCATCGGGAGGAACAGGTTTATCCGCAAACCCCGTCAGTCCTGTCTCCCATGCCAGAAGATGCGACACCGAACCGCCTTGGCTTTGCGAAATGGCTGCTGTCCCCGGAACACCCCCTTACCGCCCGTGTCACGATCAATCGATTTTGGCAAAACGTCTTCGGGACGGGGATTGTGAAAACATCAGAAGATTTCGGGACACAAGGCACCGCGCCGGTGCACCCAGAACTTCTCGATTGGCTTGCGACCGAATTTGTTGCATCGGGATGGGATATTCAAGCCATGCTCAAATTGATACTCACCTCCGCAACATATCGTCAGAGCGCACACGTTACTCCCGAAAAATTGGAACGCGATGCAGATAACGAACTACTCTCCCGCAGTCCAAGGTACCGGCTTGATGCCGAAATCGTGCGAGATAACGCGCTCGCTCTCAGTGGCTTGTTGTATACTAAAATTGGCGGTCCAAGTGTCAAACCGCCACAACCCGATGGACTCTGGAAAGCCGTCGGGTTTACAGGATCCAATACCGATACGTTCGTTAAAGATACCGGTGCTGATAAGGTATACCGCCGGAGTCTCTACACATTCTGGAAGCGTACCGCACCCCCGCCACAGATGAACATTCTGGACGCTCCGTCCCGTGAAGCCTGCACAATCCGCCGTGAACGTACCAACACGCCGATGCAGGCGTTAATGCTGATGAACGATCCACAGTTCTTTGAAGCGGCGCGCGTTTTCGCAGAGCGCACCCTTAAGGAGGGAGGCGACACACCAGAAGCGCGTATCGCCTACATTTTTGAGGCAGCAACCGCTCGCCTTCCGAAGCCAAACGAGGAAGCCCTGATATTGGAGACGTTCCAAGCCCACTATCAGGAATTGGAGGCAAATCCAGAAGCAGCCAAAGAACTCATCGCTGTCGGTGAATCGCCACCTGATGAGACTTTAGATGCAGTCGAAGTCGCTGCCTGGACAATGATTGCAAACCTGATTCTCAACCTGGACGAAGTCCTGAACAAAGGATGATGCCTATTGGGCGCGTCCCATTTGATGAAAATTAGGAGATAGACAATGGACCCAATTAAGGAATACTTGAAACTTGAAACCCGTCGCCAATTCTTTGGTAAATTCGCGTCAGGTCTCGGCGGAGCGGCGCTCGCCTCACTACTACCGAACGCCGTTGTCAACGCGCTCGAAAGTCAAGCGAAACCGAGATTTGGAGGTTTACCAGAGTTACCACACTTCGCCCCGAAAGCGAAACGTGCCATTTACCTGTTCATGTCCGGTGCCCCGTCCCAACTCGATCTCTATGACTACAAACCGAATATGGGGAAGTGGTTCGATACAGATCTCCCTGAATCCGTCCGGATGGGTCAACGCCTCACAACGATGACCTCAGGACAGGATAAGTTCCCGATCGCACCTTCCATATTTGAATTCAAGAAGTATGATAACGGGGGTGACGGTGTATGGATGAGCGAACTGCTACCACACACGGGATCGGTAGCGAAAGACCTTGCGGTTATCAAGACGGTACATACCGAGGCGATTAACCACGATCCTGCTATCACCTTCTTTTGTACCGGTGATGAAAGTCCCGGTAAACCGAGTCTTGGGGCATGGTTGAGTTATGGACTCGGTAGTGAAAACGAAAATTTGCCTGCATTTATCGTGATGAACGCCACATGGAGCGGTCCGAAAGGGGCACAGGCACTCTATAATCGACTTTGGGGCTCCGGTTTCCTCCCATCAGAACACCAAGGCGTGCTACTTCGCAGCCAAGGCGACCCTGTCCTATTCCTCTCGAATCCGGAAGGTGTCAACGAAAAAACGAGAAAACGGATGTTAGACACCCTCGTTGAACTCAACAAGGAGCTCTATGAGGAGGTCGGCGATCCCGAAACACATGCGCGCATCTCACAATACGAAATGGCATTTCGTATGCAGACGAGTGTGCCTGAATTGACGGATTTATCTCAAGAACCCGAGCACGTCTTAGAACTGTATGGACCTGAGGTAAAGACGCCTGGCACGTTCGCTAACTGCTGCATCCTCGCCCGTCGGATGATGGAGCGTGATGTCCGCCTCGCTCAAATCTTCCACCGTGGCTGGGATCAGCACGGGCAACTCCCCACGAACATTCGCAACCAGGCTCGGGATATCGATCAGCCCTCGGCTGGACTTATCACAGACTTAAAACAGCGCGGGATGCTCGATGAAACCTTGGTCGTCTGGGGCGGCGAATTTGGAAGAACCGTCTACTGTCAAGGCACTCTCACCCCGGATAACTATGGACGCGACCACCATCCGAAGTGCTTTACGCGCTGGATGGCTGGCGGCGGTATCAAAGGTGGTGTGGTCCACGGCGAAACCGATGACTTCAGTTACAATATCGTCAAAGACCCTGTTCACGTTCGGGATATAAATGCCACTATTCTGCGTCTACTCGGGATCGACCACGAGCGGTTAACCTTTAAGTTCCAAGGGCTTGATCATCGGTTAACAGGCGTTGAGGAAAAAGCGCGGATCGTCCGTGAGATTTTAGCATAAGCGTCGGCATCTATCGTAAATCCGATAGTTCTCTAAAGGGCAGTGCCGCAGCTTTCTTCTCTTAAAGAGAGGAGCCCGTTTTGGGCTCACATTTGGAGGTGGAGTTCGGATTACGGTCGCAGTTTAACACTTTGGGCGCTGTGGTCGCTGCTCATCGCCCTCTCCTTTTCGCTCCTGTATACGTCGGGACCTTCATGGCTTCCGGAGTGGTTACAGGAGCGGATGCCACAATTCCATCAAGTAACTGGGACTGACGTGGGGCTCCCTTTAACCTTTTGGAAATCCTTTTGGAAATCCTTGATTTAATCGCTCACAAGCGACATCTTACCCTTCCTGGAGGCTCCATGCCTAAACTGGTTGTCAAAAATTTCATAAACATTCGAGAAGCAGAAATTGATATGGATAAAACTTTGGTGGTTTTCATCGGTGAAACCGCCAGTGGAAAAAGTATCCTCGTGAAGTTACTCTACCTTTTCCAAGAGCTAATCCGCGACTTTCGCCAATACATCAGGCAAATTAATACCTACCCACCAGACCATCTGAAAACATCCGGACAGGAAGTCTCAACAGTGTTTCGCGCGCAAATTGCCCATAAATTCCGTGAGTTTTTTGGTGATGCCACAGGGTTCCCAAAATTGAATAGCAGTCAGCAAGAGGACATGAATGTTAAACGAAAGCCGACAGAGGACCCGCTGACGGTTTCCGATAGCCACTTTGAAATCACCTATCACTATACAGCTGAAAGTGCCATCAGACTGACGTTGACCGATGAGAAATCGCTCCATATCGAATTACCCGCTGTTATGGACAAAGTTGAAGACCTCTGTTACAACTTATTGGATAAACTGAACAGCGTTGACATAAAACAGTCCCCCAGTGTCTCAAGCGAACCTGAGTTCCCGAAAGAAACAGGTGAGTCCTCAGAAGACACCCCTCAAAAAAACAAAAATACCGACCAGTTCCACTATATTTTAAATATGGCAATCGGACTGAGTGACATCACGGAGACATTAGCCGGTAAACATCGTGACAGTCTCTTCATTCCCGCAGATAGGAATATTGCTTCCAACTATCCAGATGCCCTTAAAAGAATCTTCTATGGTGGTATAAAAAGCGATCTTCATACGCGCGCTGCAACCCGTTCACGTGCCAATCTCCATCTCATCGCACGCTTTTTGGAAAAAAATGAAGAATTCCTCGATACCTTTAGCACGCAAAACTTTCGGAGCCTTTTTGACGAAAGAATCGCGGAAGAAGCAAAAGAAGTCGATAAACCGATCATGGAATTCCTGCTCAAGAAAATTTCCTTCATCTTAAACGGTGAATACGAAACAATAGGCAAAATTTCTCAATCCCGACTCTTTTCCCATCCAACGGGTGAGAACACAACATTTTTAGAAAATGCGTCGACAGGGCAGCAAAATCTCATTCGAATTCTACAAGACGCCTTCATGAGTATGCTTTATAATGAAATGATTTTTCGCGTGATTGAGGAACCCGAAGCACATCTCCATCCAACAACCCAGAAACACCTCATGCATATCATCGCCTTGATGCGAAATCATATTGACAGTCAAATCGTTATGACAACCCATAGTCCGTATCTTTTGGCGGTGCTTAAAAACCTCCTAACCGCTGGACGACGCTTAAAGAAGAACCCAAAAGCTGCTGCTGAAATGGAGGCGCGTGTCCCAAAGTTATGTTGGTTAATGCCTGAAGATGTGGAAGTGTATCATCTTAAAGACGGGATAAGCCATTCCATTGTCCAACCGAAAAGGAAATCGATTCTGCGGAATCCACTTGCTGACCTCCTTTCAGATTTTTAACACGGTCTCCGACACCGTCCACCGTATAAAATAAATATCAAGGTAAAAATAGACAGATGTACGAGAAGCACGGAGAAACAATCAAAGCACAGACCTTCCTTGGCGCACTACAAAGCGATGCCGTATCCGTTACCTTCACGAATTGCACGATCGAAGGGGTTGTTGACCTCTTTTCTATCGAATTGGAACGGGACGCAAATGACCGGATACTCCTCAATAAGAGGCTTTCCTGCATCGGGTGTACGTTTAAAAACATCGTCAACTTTCGGACAGTCGTTTTCCACCAAGAGGTGGACTTTCGGCGCACTCTTTTTGAGTCGGATCTTGATTTCGATGAAGCGATTTTACACGGTCCCTGCGCATTCCGTGAAGCCATCTTCCAAAGGCGTGCCGATTTCCACAGCGCAATCTTCCACAAGAGTGCCAGTTTTTGGCGGGCGCGATTTTATAACGTCGCTGATTTCCACAGGGTTCAATTCCGTGAAAACGCGGTTTTCCATGAGGCTAATTTCTTCACTGAAGTCAATTTTCGCCGCGTGTTGTTCCAAGGCATCCTCGACTGCACGGGGACATGGTTTCCTGAGACGACGGTGTTCAACAACGCCACATTTTTCGGGACTGCCCACTTTACCGCCGCACAGTTTGTCTCTGTCGCTGCCTTTGGCGACGTTAAATATACCCCAGATACTTTTTTCCACGCCGTGAAAGCCAAACTTGGCAGAAAACAGCACCGTCCGACCGAATTCTATTTAGATAGCCGACACATCGACGAGGTCGCGAACCCTTTTTTCAAAAGGTACGTCGCCGACCGGCAGTTCATACGTGCGTTCAACCAGGCAAATCCGATATTGGCAAAGTTATGGCGATGGAGTTCCGACTACGGTCGGAGCTTGGTCCTCTGGGCGTTCTGGTCTCTTTTCTTTGCGTTTCTGTTCGCGCTTGCGTATATGCCGCTCCCGACGTGGATGCCACCTTGGCTGCAAAACTGGACACCTCGCTTCCATCAATCGACAGGTGCTTATAGCGGTGAGCCGTTAACCTTCTGGAACTGTTTCTATTTCAGCATTGTTACCTTCACGACGCTCGGTTTCGGGGATATCGTTGCGAACAACGCCGCTGCGCGTTTGCTCGTTACGTTGGAAGTTATTTTCGGGTATTTGATGTTGGGTGGGCTTATCAGCATCTTCTCAAACAAACTGGCGAGTCGGAGTTAAATCACGAAAGAAAAGGTTTTCTATGCAAACCAGAATTTTACAGACATTCTTCGTTATTACCTTCATAGTATCTGCTTCCACAACACATACAACAGCACATGTAGCACCACAATCGGGAAACGCGGACTATTTTGACTACATCACGCTTTTTTCTCAGGGAAGGATCACGCGTTTTACAGAGATGCCGATTCGGGTGTATATCTCCCCTGTCCTCAGAGAAAGTCCGTACCTCCCTGAAATCCGATATGCGATGGAAACTTGGCACATCGCCAGCGAGGGTGCTATCCGTTTTGAAGAAACCGAGACACCGCAGAACGCAGATATCCGCGTCAGCTGGGGATATACCGGTCTCCTCGCCGATTTCCAAGATACCCGACTCGGGAGTGCAGAACTCACACGCCTCAAAGATAGCGTCCAAATCGGCACCTTTTCTAATGGATTAGAGGTGGGCTCTATCACTACAGTTGAAGACCGGGAAACTGAGACAATACATGAGATCAGTTTTACAGTAGAGGTTATCCTCATGTTAGAGGGTTACGGAACTGTCGGGGAATTGTCGCAGGAAGAGATGCGCACGGTGTGCGTTCACGAATTCGGACACGCCATCGGTTTGTGGGGACACAGTCCGCATCCTGGAGACATCTGTTATCCGACAGCGACCGCACAACAGCCGTCTGACCGCGATATAGCGACGCTGCGTAAACTCTATAACACACCCCTTAATACACCACAACACGATGTCGCTATCAAGGTCCTGAAAACCGAGATTGAACAGAAACCCTACGCAGACCCTCAAACGCAGCTGCGGACACGCTATCTGCTCGGATCTGTCTACTTCGACAAAGGCGATATACCCGCTGCTATCGCGACCTTCCAAACCTGTAGCGCATTAAATCCGAAGTTTCAACCCGCAATAGAAAAACTCATTCAAATCTACCACGAAACAGGGAAAACCGATCAAGCAATCGCACTTGTTGAGAAACGGGTCGCGGGGAAACCCTCGGCGGCAGATTACAATACGCTCGGCATCTTCTACTACGACAAAAAGGACGTTGAAAAGGCGGTCCACGCCTTTGAAAAGGCACTGCACATCGCACCGTATCACAAAGCCGCACGGCGAAACCTACATCAACTCCTCCGAGCCAAAGGTTTCAAAGCACTCGCATCAAAAGATTTTGAGACGGCTACCACCGCTTTTGAAAGGGTGCTACAGATGGAACCCCTCGACGCGCCTACCTATCAACTCATGGGGAACGGATACGCCCAAGCCGGACAATTTGAAAGGGCTATCCACTACTATCAGAAAGCGACCGACCTGAATCCCGTGGATGCACTGACACAGCAAAACTTCGCACACTGCTATAACAATTACGGTGTATCGCTACGAAACGGTGGAAAATGGGACGCGGCGATTGATGCGTATCGCAACGCTTTACGGTTGATGCCGACGTTCCAAATCGCCCGAACGAACCTGAGCGACGCATTTACCCGAAAGGCGAAGGCACATAGTGAAGCCGGCGAATTGGATGCAGCCGTGGCGGTGTATCTCGAATTGCAGAGACTCCATCCGAACGACATGCATATTCGGAATTTGCTTGGGGAGTTATATCTCAAAAAAGGCGACTACGCCGATGCGTTATCGGTATTTCAGCACGTTTATAACATCAATCCGAACGCCGATCACGCCCTACATAACCTCATTGCAGCGTCCCATCACTATGCACGAAGCCTCAGCGATATGGAAGACTACGCAACAGCGATTCAACTGCTTGAAAAGGCACTTCAACTCTCACCTACCGATCTGAATTTACGGTTGAGCCTGGCAAACGCCTATCAAGGTGCTGAAGACTACGGGCGTGCTGCTACGGAAATATCGCGCGTTTTGGCACAAGCCCCAGAAAATCCACAGGCAAAAGAGGAGCAGATTAACCTGAAAATTCGACGGGGCAACGCCCTCATGCGGCAACGGCAGTACACCGCAGCGCTCGTTGAATTTAAGGCGATCCCTGAATCTGCGCGCGACATCGAGATTTACAACACCATCGGTTATCTCCACCTTGTGGAAGGCGAATACACGAAAGCGTTGGCTGGTTTTGAAACCGTCCTGCGGAAAGATCCGATTAACATGCCTGCCTTTCGGAATCTATTGTCGTTAGAATCCCAGTTGATTCGCAGACGTGGGACTCAAATGAGAGCGGATACCCTCGTCAAGGTCCGATGTCTCCTTGCCATCGCCTTGATGCATCGAAAACAGCCGACGGCGGCGGTCGAAAAATATCAACTCGCGCTGAATTCTGTCAAAAGATCTGGCATTTCTGAAGAGATGGATTCGCGCCTTATTGAAACCGGTAGATACCTCGCCAATTGGTTCCAGCAACACGGGGACGCTGAAAACCGAGAGATGATTCTCGATTGGGTTGAAGAACGCAGGGGCAACTGATTTATAGTTATCAGTCGGTTTTTCTGCGAAAAACCTTTCAGTTGTCAGTCTTCAGTTAAGAGGGTCATCGTTTAACAAACGCCTCTTGTAACTGATAACTGACGACTATTTAAAAGGAGAAAGGTCGGGCAAAAAGCCCGACCTAACGCGTAATAACGAACGAGACTTGCGTTTGCTACTGTCTGCCGCCCCCACCACCACGACGATCACCACCACGAGCACGATTCATACGTTGCTGCATTTCTGTCTGCCGTTTTTTTGTCAATTCCTTGAGTTCCTTCATCTGTTCTTCCGTCAAAACCTCTTTGAGACTCGCTTGGAATTCGGGTCCGACTGTCGTGACAAGTTTCTGTATTTCAGACCGCATCGCTTGCCAATCACCGGAAGCACGTAATTCTGTCATCTTCGCTTCAAATTTGTCACGAGTCGTCTGATAGATAGGACGTGCTTTTATGAGTGTCTCATCGTCTACCTTCACAGCAAAAGTCAAGTCAATCCAAGAGTTATCAACCATGGACATAGGATTTATCATTCCCATCCCTCCGCCACCTCGGTTGCCACCTTGACGGTTTCCGCGTTGACCTTGTGCGTTCCGGTCGGGACGCTGTGCTGACGTTGCGTGTTCAAAAACAAACAAACCTACGATTGCGATAACTGCGATTGCACCGATTGCCAAAAATTTCTGCTTCATTTTCATTTCTCCTATTGGAATTTCGATTGTGTGAATGCCTCAAACACTTTTTGAAAGGCGTTCACAATTGGGTTCTGCCTCTTTAGTCAGATGTGTTCGGAAAAGGTTCGTTTTTTATTTCTCTCTGCAAATGAGAAGATATGTTTATAACGACTTAATATTGGTAGGCGTGGTTCCGTAATTTCCCAAAGATGCCCCGTGCGATTAGGTGAAAGACCCTACCAAGATTCAGGGACCCTTGTAGCACAAACTGTTAGTTTGTGTCTATGGGTGTCGCAAACTAACAGTTTGCGCTACGAAAGAGAAAACTAAATAGCCCTATAACTTGGGCAATTCCCCTTGCAATTGTCCTTTATACTCGTGTATAATTGGCATTATCCCAAATTCAATCGCCGAAAATACACGGAGAAAACTCGTGCCGACCCTCTATCTGAAAGGCTTCATAAGAGATGCGACATATACACCACATCTCAATCCAGAGAAATTTGAGGCATACAATATAAGCCAATTTGATGTGAATCAAGCACAAGCATCCGGACTCATCAATTTGGGAACATCAGGAAATAATTTGGCTTTTTCAAAATGGGTTTCGCCGAAACGGACGCGCTCTTACCCTTTCGCACGGATTTATAACACGTTCCATTTCAATACAAAAAAGGTAACAATCATTCCGATCATCAAAGATGAGGGCGCGGGTACACAGAATAATGACCGGATTAACTTCATCACATTTTCATGGATGAATCTCTTGAACATCTACATCATCTTAGCGTGGTATGAAAATGCGGAGAGAAAACCAAACACAACCGACCGAATTACTAATCAGATTCTGAACGTTGAAAGTGTGCGTGAGAAATTGTTTGAGGTGAGTCGGTATCAGATGACTGCGTTACATTGGAACACGACACACTTTGAGAGAGATTTTGAGGGAATTTACTTGAATGCAGTTGATGGATACAAGAGAATATCCCAAGAGAGAAACGTCGCCGTTCACAGTCCCAAAAACCATCTACAGACCCTTGAAAAATTTAAGGTAGACGGTCATTTCAGTCTAATATCCTTTAAAGAGGACAGTCTCCCACGCTCCTACGAAGCTGCTCATAGAGAATCCGTAACAACGCACATCTTAGAATCTCTTGAAGAAAATACCAAAGGTGTTTTCGACATTTCAAACTATCTTGGGGGACAGTATTATTTAACCGCCGATGAAGTTTACTGGGAGAACAATCAGTTAGTCATACAAGAATCTAAAAACAGTAGCAGAGGGAAACTTCCGGCTGAAGATGACATCAAGGACGGACTGTTCAAACTGATTCTTTTTGCGAATATGGAAGAAGTAGCAATTGATGAAAGAACAAATATCCAGTTTACCACCCGATTGAAACTAACAGGTGATCTCATTGGTAACCTGCTTCTACCTTGTGCTACAGAGGATGTGTTTAATTTTTGTGCAGAAAATCGTTTGACCCAAACACATCAAAAAAGACTCATTTTGCTTAACCAAGAAGCACGTCAAAATAACAGATTACAAATATGGATAACCGGTCGCCATGCGTAAATTAGCCAAAAGCCCACTGCGATATCCAGGAGGAAAATCAAGAGCACTCAAACAGATTTTGCCGCTGATTCCGGTGAATATATCGGAATTCCGAGAGCCTTTTGTGGGTGGGGGATCTGTCTTTTTTGCCATCCGAAGCCTCTTTCAAAACCGCATTAAATCCTATTGGATTAACGATCTCAACTACGACCTTTACTGCTTTTGGAAACAGGCAAGAGATCATGGCTCCGGTTTAGTTGACGCACTTATAGAAAAACGCTCAACCGCTACAGATGGGCGGATCCTATTTGAAGAACTAACAGAGGCAAAAGATAAACTGAGCCAAAATCGAGAACTTCTCTGTGAATTTCAACGTGCTGTGCGCTTCTTTGTGCTCAATCGCATTACTTTTTCTGGAACGGTGGATTCCGGCGGATATTCGCAATCTGCCTATGAGAAGCGTTTCACGGACTCATCTATCGAACGTGTAAAAAACATTTGTCCCTATCTCTCCGGTGTCAAAATTACGAACGGAGATTATACCGAGGCACTTTTTCAAGATGGAGATCCCGATGTATTTCTTTTTCTCGATCCACCCTATTGGAGGGCAACTGAATCAAAATTGTACGGGGTGAGAGGCGCACTGCATACGGCTTTTGACCATGTGCAATTCGCTGAGAATATGAGGGAGTGCCGACACAAATGGTTGATCACTTATGACGACTCGCCCGTCATCCGGGACCTCTTCGATTTTGCTGAGATTCAGGAATGGACGCTGCAATACGGGATGAACAATTACCGACAAGGAAACGCACCAAAAGGCAAAGAGCTGTTTATTAAAAATTACTGAGAGGAATCGCGATATGGAGTGGAAAGATGCGCTGCTGGACATCGTAAAGGATTCAGGTTCACGGATCCGGTTTGGGGAACCGCTCGCAAAGCATACCTACTTCGGCATCGGTGGCGAAGCGACTGCTTACATTGAAGTTAGCACGGTAAACCAATTGGCAGCACTGGCTCGATTCCATCGGCAGTGGGAGGTTCCAGTTGCCATCATTGGTCGTGGCTCAAATCTGCTGGTGAGCGATACCGGCTTCGACGGCATCAGTGTCAGGTTAGTCGGGGAGTTGGCGAAACTACAGGTTGATGGGAAGGTTGTTTCGGTCGGCGCAGGTCTTTCGCTGCCGAGACTCTCAAAGGTGATGTCTCGAGGGGGTCTGAGTGGTGTGGAATTTGCGCTCGGTATCCCCGGTTCCGTCGGCGGGGCATTGATTATGAACGCTGGCGCATGGGGGAGTAGTTTTGGGGATGTCGTTACAGATGTCACGGTCATGAATGATACGGGTGAACGTGTCACCTTAACCCACGCCGAAGCAGAATTTGAATACCGACGCAGCGGCTTGGACGCTTATTTCTGTGTCATAGGCGCGACGCTGAGACTCGAACCCGGAGATGCCGATACAATCACGACACGGATGCAAGCGTTTTACAAGCAGAAAGTCGAAACGCAACCCTTCGCCGAAGAGAATGCGGGATGTATGTTCAAGAATCCCCCCGGCGATTCTGCGGGACGGCTGATCGACATCAGCGGTCTGAAAGGGCATCGTATCGGGGGTGCAGAGGTGTCCACGGTCCACGGCAATTTTATTCTCAATATCGACAACGCGACAGCAGCGGATGTGCTGGCGTTAGTCGCTTACATCCAAGAGCAGGTCCGCGAAAAGACAGGGATCTCCCTACACACCGAGGTAAAACGGTTGGGGTTTGATTAGGGCAGGCACAAGACCTGTTTGGGCAGGCACAAGACCTGTTTGGGCAGGCACAAGACCTGTTTGGGCAGGCACAAGACCTGTTTGGGCAGGCACAAGACCTGCCCCTACGTGTTAAGGTCGGATAACTGTGCCGTCCATCCGCCGCACGGGTGCCCAACCGCCGTTGAGTGGATCTTCTGGGAACGGGAATCGCGCTGCGAGTTCCTCATCTACATCGATACCGAGACCCGGTGCCTCATTTATCCAAAAACAACCCTCTCGAATTTCGGGACACCCCGGGAAGACCTCTTTGGTATTTTCACCAAAGACATGCTGCTCCTGAATACCGAAATTATAGCATGCGAGATCCAGCGCAACGTTGGCGGCATGTCCAACAGGCGAGACATCGCCAGGACCGTGCCATGCCGTGCGTACACCGAAGAATTCACAGAACGCAGCGAGTTTACGGGCAGGACTGATACCCCCGATTTGCGAGATATGCACTCGGATAAAGTCGATAAGCCGATCCTTGATAAGGTGGACGTACTCGTTCGGGTTGTTGAACAATTCACCCATCGCAATCGGGATACTCGTCTGTTGACGCATGAGTTGGAAATAGTCAACATCTTCGGGAGCAAACGGGTCTTCAAGGAAGAAGAGATTATACGGTTCCAGTCCTTTCGCGAGATTAATCGCTTGGATGGGCGGGATACGTTCATGCACGTCGTGGAGGAGTTCTACCTCGTCGCCGAGATGTGTCCGCAAATGATCGAAAAGTTTGATGACGGTATTGACATAAGGTGTCGGTTCAAAAGCGGGTGAACTTCGTCTTCCGGCACCTGCACCATACGTCGAATACCCCGGTATTGCCACCTGTGCGCGGACATAGCGATACCCCTGCTCCATATAACGGCGGATGTTCTCCGCCACCTCCTCGAAAGTGCCACCACCCGCGTGTGCGTAAAGCGTTGCAGCCTCTCGACATTTACCACCGAGCAGTTGATAGACAGGCATGTTCGCACGCTTGCCCATGATGTCCCACAAGGCGATGTCCACACCGCTGAGCGCGTTGTTCAGCACTGGACCGTTCCGCCAATAGGAGCTGACAAAACTGGTCTGGAAGATGTCCTCTATGTTCGTCGGATCTTTTCCGATGAGAAAGGGTTTGAGATATTCATCGACTGCGGTTGCTACAGCGAGCGGACGCTGTGTAAATGTCGCACACCCGATTCCGTATAAGCCGGGTTCACTCGTTTCAATCTTAACAACGACGAGCCGAGTCCCGTTGGGTGCCGTCAAAATCGTTTTCACATCCGTAATTTTCATGTTTTTAATTTTCCTTGCGGTTAAATAGGGGGCAGGTACAAGACCTCCCCCCACCGAAATCTGCCTATTTCATTCCTGCCTCGCCAAAATAAGATTCTGGTAGCCATCAACAACGGCAGAGAAATTTGGGGGTATTACAGTCGTCGCACTAAATTCTGTCACAATCGCGGGACCTACGATTCGATTGCCAGGCCGCAACGCCTCACGCTGGTAGAGATCGGTCGGGAGTGCTTCACCTTCAAAGATAACAGGATTCTGGACGGTAAAATCTTCAGAAGCATCAGCATCAACGATCGGAATTGACTGGATGGGCGGTTTATCGGTCTCTCCAGTGGCTGCAAGCCGAAGGTTCACCACCTCCACTGGGGCATCGGTTCGGGCATAGCCAAATCGCAACGCATGTGCGGCGTGAAATTTTTCAACAAGGGTTTCCACTATTTCAGTTGAAGGCGTCTGTTCCGTGATAAAACATGGGATATTCAATTCATAAGACTGTCCCTGATATCGCATATCGAGCGAACAGTCAATTTTAAGCTGTCGCGGGACGAACCCCTCACTTTTCATCTCATTCTCTGCCCGAGCCAAGAGTGTGTTAAAACCCGTGTTTAATGCTTTAACGAGATTTCCGTCATCTTCATCGCTCCTTTTAAACTGCCATAGCACTGTCTGCGAGTAATCTTTAACGACATCTGCAAAGAGCATCCCGTAAGCAGAGAGTAAACCTCCGTTTGGTGGAATCAGCACTGTTTTAATGCCGAGATTCTCCGCCATAAATGCGGCATGCAAACCGCCAGCACCGCCGAAGGAGATGAGCGTGAAATCGCGCGTATCGAATCCGCGCTCCACAGAGATGACTTTGATGGCGCGCTCCATTGCGGCGTTGGCAACCTTAAGAATACCATCCGCTGCTTGCAAGGGTGGAACGCCGAGAAGCTTCGCAAATTCTTCAATGTGTGCGCGGGCTTTATCGGAGTCAAGGGACATCGCCCCCCCCAAAAACTCGGTCGCCGCGATACGCCCTAAGTAGAGGTTTGCGTCAGTTACCGTGACATCCTCCCCGTTATTCCCGTAGCAGATGGGACCTGGATCTGCGCCGGCACTCTCCGGTCCGACGCGGAGTGCGCCCCCTGCATCTACGGTCGCAATAGAACCACCCCCTGCACCGACGGTGTGAATATCAATCAGCGGAACTTTGATCGGAAGCCCACTAATCGTACTCTCGGTCGTGAGAGAGATGCCGCCATTGCAGAGGCTCACATCCGTTGAAGTGCCCCCCATATCAAACGTGATGATCCGGTCGTAGCCGGCAGCCTTGGCGACTTGATACGCCCCAATAACACCCCCAGCGGGACCGGAAAGGACTGTGCGGATACCTGCGGATTCAAAGTTCTTCGCAGAGATACACCCCCCGTTGGAGAGCATCAAACGGAAGGCCGCTGAAAACTGCTCGGCATCGATCAGCGTCGAGAGATGCCGTTCCAAAGTCGGCCGGATATACGCGTTCGCGACTGTTGTGCTGAAGCGCGCATACTCTCGATATTCCGGTAAGACTTCGTGTGAACATGAAACGGGGACATCAAGCCGTGAGAGGTATTTCGCCACAATCTGTTCGTTCCGTGGATTGACGTAGGCAAAGAGGAAACAGACAGCGATGGCATCCAGTTCCAATGTAGCGAGTTTGGAGGCGAGTGCCTCTAAATCGCTGGGTTCAATCTCGGTCTGGATTTCACCTGTGTGCAGGGTCCGTTCTGATATACCGAAGCGTCTATCGGCAGGGACAAGCGGCGCGGGACGTTCCACGAAGAAATCATAGAGGTCCGGCCGTGCCTGTCTGCCTATCTCTAAAACGTCCTCAAAATCTTTCGTTGTGACGAGGGCGATACGCGCCCCCCTGCGCTCAAGAAGCGCGTTCGTGGCGACCGTAGAGCCGTGGACGATGTCCGGTTTCTGTTCAGTATCGGGGTCGTGCTGATGCAGGATTTCACTCACACCTTGTATGACAGCAAGGGCAGGATTCTGCGGTGTGGACAAGACTTTATGCGTGAACAGATCGCCATCTATACGCATCACAATGTCGGTGAAGGTGCCCCCCGTATCAACCCCAATACTTTTTAGTGGCTCTCGACTCTCAGGACGTTCGCTACGCTCACTTTCGGTTTCTTTGGTTTGTTGGTAGTTAGACATTGATTTTCTCTTATGCGGGCTGGGGAACCTCAACCCCTACGGCTGCTGGCTATTAGACAACTACATTCTGTGGTGTGCCTTCCAAAAAAGCGATGATATTGTCGACTGCCCCCTCATTCAGGAGCTCAACTCCTTCAGGTGTCATGTCCGCACAATGTGGGGTCAAAATTACCTGCTCGCATTCCAGAAGTGGGTGGTCCACCGGAGGCGGTTCCTGATCATAGACATCAATAGCGGCACCCCCGAGGTGTCCGCCGTTCAACGCAGCAACCAACGCGTCTGTATCAATGACGCCGCCACGTGCGACATTGATGAGGAGCGCGTCCTGCTTCATCAAACCGAGTTCACGTTCCCCGATGAGGTGGTGACTCTCCGCTGTCAGCCTAACGTGCAGACTCACAACATCGGCGGTACGGAGCAGTTCATCCAATGGAACAAACTGAACTCCCAACGCCGCTGCGCGTGCCGCTGAAGGGTGATACGTCCAGGCGATAACGTTCATCCCAATTGCACGTCCAAGACGCGCCATCTCCGCCCCGATATGTCCAGTGCCTATAACTCCCAAGGTTTTGCCTTGAAGGTAGATGTTGTCCATACGGGGCCATTCACCCGCCTTCATAGCCGTTGTCAGAAATGCCGCCCGTTTGGCGAGGGCGAACATCAGTCCAAACCCGTGTTCCGCTACAACTGGAGCGGTGCGTCCAGGTTGATTGCAAACGGTAATTCCACGCTTTTTCGCTTCATCAAGCCCAATCATATCGGTACCGATAGAGCAGAGCGAAATCAACTTGAGCTTCGGAAGTTGGCGTAGGATTTCCGCGGGCCATTTGACGATGCCGCGTGAATTGATGAGGATATCTGCATCTCCTGCACGGCGAATTTTTTCTTCGGGAGTTTCAGGGCGATCGGTGTAGAGAACAACATCGCCATAGGGTTCCAGACGTTCCAGATGCGGCGAGCCTTGGATTTGCGGTGGTGAATCACCGGGAACAACGATTTTAAGCTTGTTCACAAGGCGTTCCTTCCATAAATCACAGTCAAACTAAGATTTTTTATTTTCTGGGGGTTCAGGACGGGGTTCGTTAAATTCAATCCCTTTCGCTTCGGCTTCTCTGCGGCGTTGCTCCCAGGCGGCTTGCATCTCTTGATACGCCTCTTGATATGCCTCCGCTCTGCCTTTTGAAATCAGTTTTTTGTCTCTTTTCAGAGATTCTCTCAAACGTATAAACATGATATCGATTCCCTCCTCAAGCAGAATGAAAATTGTAGCATTTCCCATAAAAATTGGGGCATTTTTATAGAGGGAGATGAGCACCCCACCCCAACTTTTTCCCATCAGATTTTTCTCGTATAGCACACCGATAATTAGGTAGCCAAGAGTTAGCATCGCAAAGGTTACGACGGCAATTTCAGCACTACGAACGGTGAATAACGATGTCCGCTGATCTTCTTCTCTATTCTTTTCTTCCATAGGTATTCCATTTTAGCATAGAAACAGCTTGAATTCCAGACAAACTTCTGAGGACTGTCGTTAGCCTCAACGGACGGCAAAACATTTCCGATACAGTGCGACGATCTCTTCCACCGTTGCTTGCCGTGGATTGTTAGCAGGACTTCCACTCGCAATCGCGTCCTCTGCCATCCGTTCAATGACCGCCTCGAACTTTTCCCTGTCAATGCCGATTTCACCGAGTCGTGGCATCTGAATATCGGTGACAAGCCGTTCCACGGCATCAATCGCTGCATCCGCCTGCTCCATCGGTGACAATCCATCAATCGGCTCACCCATAGCGTAGGCAATATCGGCAAAGCGAGCAGGTGCACCGACGACGCTAAATTCCATCACATCCCGTAACAATACCGAATTTGACAACCCGTGGTGGATGTGGAAATACGCACCGATGGGACGCGACATTCCGTGAACTAAAGCCACAGATGAATTGCTGAACGCCATCCCTGCGATAGACGCGCCGATCATCATATCCGTGCGAGCAGGGATATTTTCACCGTCCGCCCACGCCTGGCGAAGCGAACCGGAAATCATATCAATCGCCTTCAAGGCGAGGGCATCGGTTATCGGTTGGGCGCGTTTGGAGATGTATGCCTCTATTGCGTGCGTCAAGGCATCCACACCGACTGCCGCGGTCAGATGTGGTGGCGTCGTCAGGGATAGCATCGGATCCACCAATGCAACAGATGCCAACAGACACGGGCTACTGAGCATCATCTTGACATTCCGCTCAGTATCGGTGATGACAGTAACTTTGGAGACTTCGCTACCCGTCCCGCCTGTGGTTGGTATCGCGATGAGAGGGGCACCCGGATTCGGGATCTTGTCCACCCCCATGTAATCGGCGAAATCGCCGTCGTTCGTTAGCTTCATGGCGATGCCTTTTCCACAGTCGATCGCGCTTCCGCCACCGATGCTTACAATGACATCGCAGGCTTCATCAGCATATTGCTTTAAGCCGTCTTGCACGTTCTGTAAAGTTGGATCGGGTGTTACATCGGAGAAACAGGTGCTACTTATACCAGCAGCACGTAAATTTTGTGCGATCTTGTCGGCGTATCCGATCTTAGCGATACCCGGATCCGTCACGATGAGAGCATTCGTCGCGCCGATCCGCTTCGCCTGTTTGCCGACGTTTTCGGACGCGCCTGTCCCTGTAATTATTGTGGATGGAAGCATTAATGTCGCAGACAATTTTTAATTCCTATGGTGATTTCCCGCCCAACCGTGTGTGATGATGAAAGATTTCTATCCACTCATCAACAATCTCGCATAACTGCCGATACACTTCGATTTCATCAGGACCATGAGCACACGGACCGATGATTCCCGGACAATATCCGATGAAGCATTCGTCTTCGTCCGACCATTCAACGATCTTGACGTACTTGGCACTTTCAGTCATCTTTGAGACTCCTCTAATGCCGGAAATGCCGCACGCCTGTCAGGACCATTGCCATACCGTAAGCGTCCGCAGTTTCGATCACAGGTGTGTCATTGACAGAGCCCCCGGGCTGAATAATGGCACGAATGCCCGCCTCACCCGCAATTTCAACACCATCGGGGAACGGGAAGTAGGCATCCGAGGCTAACACCGCCCCCTTTGCCTTTTCACCCGCCTTCCGGATAGCGATGATCGCGGCATCCACACGACTCATCTGCCCCGCGCCGATACCGACGCTTTGTGTGCCGTTGGCAAGCAGGATGCAATTCGATTTGACATGTTTACACGCCTTCCATGCGAAAAGAAGGGATTTCATTTCTGCTTCCGTTGGCGCACGGGAGGTTGCGATCTCTAAATCGTTAGCATCTAAGTCGTGGACATCTGGATCCTGGACGAGTACCCCCCCGGTAATGTTGCGAATTTGGAAGATTGGTTCTGTAGCCGAGAGCGATCCGGCTTCAAGAATCGGGCGGCGTTTGACACGAGACAAAGCCCGCAGCGCCTTTTCGGTATAACTGGGTGCGATAATTGCGTCAATTTTCACACCTGCCTTCGCGGCTTCGCGAATGATGTTTGCGGTCTGGAGTGTCACTCTACGATTTAAACCCACAATCGAACCGAAAGCAGAAGTCCGATCACATTCCAAGGCGTTCGCGAAAGCCGCTTGCAGATTTTCTGCCGTTGCCAGTCCACACGGATTATTATGCTTGATAATAGCGCAAGTAGGGGTCTCGAAGTCCTTGACGATCTCTAAGGCGGCTTCTAAATCAAGGAGGTTATTGAAAGAGAGGGGCTGTCCACTGAGTTGGTTTGCCCACGCAGCGCAAGCACTTGGACTGGCTTCAGTTTTGTAGAAAGCGGCACGCTGATGTGGGTTTTCGCCATAACGGAGCGTGCGCTCCTTCTTGAAATGGAGTGTCAGGTTATCCGCGAATTCGTCTGTTTCGGAACCCTCTGTTTGATTAACCTCCCTATCCCCGCTTATCAGGGGGGAAGTATCATTGGTGAGATAGGCGGCAATTGCGGTATCATAGTGCGCAGTATGGGCAAAGGCTGCTTTTGCGAGTTCAAACCGCCTCTCCTCCGAAAGACAGCCGTCGTTGGCATCTAAATCGGCGATGATTTCGGGGTATTGACTCGCCTTTGTGAGGACAGCGACATGCCGATAATTCTTCGCTGCGGCGCGGATCATTGTAGGACCCCCGATGTCGATGTTTTCAATCGCTTCCGGGAGCGTTACGTCAGGCTTGGCGACGGTTGCCTCAAACGGATACAAATTGCAAACTACCATGTCAATGGCGGTAATGCCGTGTGCCGCCGCTTGGGCAGTGTGATCAGCATTATCCCAATCCGCAAGGAGTCCACCATGAATTTTGGGATGGAGCGTTTTGACTCTACCCTCAAGCATTTCGGGAAAGCCGGTGTCGTCAGAAACATCAAGAATTTCAATCCCAGCATCTCGTAAGTGTTTGGCTGTGCCACCAGTAGAGAGAATTTCCACACCACGGTGTGTGAGGGCATTGGCTATTTCTAAAAGGTTCGTTTTGTCGTAAACGCTGATTAAAGCGCGCTTTATCTCTTTCATTCTTTTAATGTTCCTTGGGGTTAAACGACGCGAGATTGGCATTTAACGCGCTTTTCTTAAATCTGAAGAAACACCAAGCAAAAACCCTTCCACTTCGTTTCAGACTAAGTTCTCGCCGTTAATTTTAATCCTCTTCAGCCTTTTATCCTTTGTTCAGACCACGTATCGTGGGAATCCGAATCCGTCGTTAGCGACGTGGCTTCGCGCAGGGATCTGTGAGCGGTCGGGGATGATTAGGTCCATCTCTGAGGTGTTTTCAACCACAGTGCCGTCTCCGATACGGACGGCTTCGCCGATATAGATTTTACCGGGGGCTTCGGAGGCACCCCGGATGGTTCCAATGACAACGGAAGAACCGATTCGGCATCGGGGTCCCGTTTCAACAAACCCATATATCTCCGTGTTTGTGCCGACAGTGGAGTGTTCGGCGATCTGGACAGGTCCGAGCAGACTGGTGTCCGTGCCGATCTCAACGAAGTCTCCAATGACGGGGTGCCGCTGCTTCACTTTGACGCTTAAGCCACCGAGCGTGCAGGGATAGATCACGCATCCTGAGCCGATGATGCCCGTCTGCCCAGTGGTTACGCCGCGATGTGGGTGTTCCAAGAAATTGGCATCGCCTATCTGCGTTTCTGGGTGCAAATCGGCTTGATAGTAGCGTCCACCGAGTTCCGAGATGGCGCGCGGCAGCAATGGGACAGGGGTTCTATGAATGTTCGGGCTCTCCTCAAGATCATCACTGCGTGTTAAAGCGTGGGCAACATCGTGGTAAAAGAGAACACGCCACCCCGGATACGTACTCCCTACCAATTGGAGCTGATAATCCAAAACAGACGCGAGATTCAAACTGCCCAGAAAGTCTTGGTAGGGCTCAAAGGTTCGTTCCTGAATTGCGGTGTCAATTTGGGAACGAAAATCAAGGGCGGCGAGCTTTTCACGCGAAATACCGGTGTGGAGAAGATAGGCGTCCCAGACAGCCGGATCTTTAAGAGAGGCGAAGCGATTCCAGAGGGCGCGACTTTTGAGCCGTGGTAGTTCCCAGAGGAGCGAAAAAGCCGTTTCAAGCGCAGCATCTTCGGAGGTCACGCGATCCCGATCATCGGGATGGGGTACATCCGAGAGCCGCGTTTCGTCTGTAACAGCCAAAAACGACTGTGCGACCATCGCATATAACTGGTCCGCCACCTCTTCAATCGCCTCTGAGAGTTCGCGCCTTTGGTTATGCAACTGCGGGGCGTTATGGGACCCCGGTGCCACGCATTCCAGCAAATTGCCGAGCACGGTCTCAAGAATATCACGATTGACAAATCCACGTCCAGAGCGTTGTGCTAACCCCTCTCGACTCATGCTGTCAATACGCAAAGCATCCAATTCAGACTGGCTATAGATAGGACGCAGGCGTTTCAGCGTTTGGGTTAATAGCAGTTTCTTTCGGTGTTCGTAAGATACGTCGAAAAGTGTAGTTTCAGCCATTTTTTTAAAAAGCTTCCTGTGCAGCCGTAACGCCAGCACCGAGTGGGACCTCATATCCGATGGAGCAGAGACCTCGCTCGAAGGCAGAGATAGCAACAATCGCATCGTTTTCATTCATCCATCCGAGATGTGCGATCCGGACGATTTTCCCACTTAACTGACTCTGACCCCCCGCATAGGTGACACCGTATGTGTCGCGCATCAGATTGATAAACGCCTTTCCATCAATTTCCGCTGGTAAGCGAATAGAGGTCAAAGTATTCGCAGGAGACGCCGCGAAGAGGGAAAGACCGAGTGCTTTAACCGCATTTCGGGTCGCGACTGCCAAGCGATTGTGGCGGGCAATAGTCCTGCGGATACCCTCTACAGAGATGCGATGCAGCGCACATTGAAGCGCCGTCAGGAGTGTTATTGCCGGTGTGTAGGGCACAGAACCCTCCAAACCGCTTTGGTGTGCTTTTCGGAAGTCGAGATAGTATTTCGGAAGGTCAGAACACGCAACAGCATCCCAGGCACGCTGATTGAGCGCAGCGAACGCCAGACCGGGCGGGGTCATCAAGCCTTTTTGGGAGCAGGACACAACAACGTCCACACCCCAACTATCCATCTGTAAATCGTCGGCAGCGAGCGCGCTGACGGCATCAACAATCAAAAGTGTCGGACGCACTCGCGTTAGACTCGCCAGTGCCTCAATGTCGTGCAAAGCACCCGTCGATGTCTCACAGAGCGTTGCAAAAACCGCTTTTACATCGGGATGCTCCGTTAGGAGTGCTTCAACTGCCTGGGGTTCAACAGAATGCCCCCATGTCACGTCAATCGGGATCACTTCGATCCCATAAGCGATACAGATGTCGCTCCAGCGTTCCCCGAATTTACCGCTCCGGATGACAATGACTTTGTCTTCACGCGCTAAAAGATTCGCGACTGCGCCCTCCATCGCACCGGTTCCGGACGACGTTAGAAAGAGGACATCATTCTCAGTTTGGAAAACGTGTTTGAGTTTTTCAAGAACGTCTTTAATGAGCGTTACAGCGGCACCGCTGCGGTGATAATCGATCGGTTGCGCCATCGCCAATAGGGCTTCGGGCGGAATTGGCGTGGGACCGGGTGTAAAAAGCAATTTCTTTTTCATATTAAATTAGGCAGTGTTAACAGCCACAACCGTTTTGCCCTCAACGTTCACAATAACCCATTCTTGGTCGAGGAGTTCGCACAACTCTATAATTGCGGTACGTTGTGCTGTGCTATCCATCGGTACCTCAATGGTGAGCGTGGCGAATTCTTCCTTTTGTATTTCGCCCTGTTTATCAAATTTCATTGGCGTAATCTGAATTTTTTTCAATTTGGCATCCATATTTTTAATTAGGACCTCCTGGACTGCTGCGTCCGTTGTTCTTGTAGGTTTTCGGTTAATTCGTGGCTGGGTTTGGGAATTTTCACGTTTCTAAAGTGTCAACAGATTGGAAGGCGGTTTTCCATTCGTGTCTCCATTCCTCCGTCAATATATATCATTCATGAACGTTGCGACATCCATACACGCTCCGCCGCGTCGGGAAGACTCCCACCCCGCTAAAATAGGGGCTAAAGAGAAAAGCCCATCGTCATAATCACTCTGCAGAAGACTCGGATCCGCAGACTGAACGGCACGGATAAAGGTTTTGTCCTGTTCCAACCACGGATCAAATGCGTCGGCGTGGTAAAGGACCTCGCCATTTACCACAATCCTATCATATCCGTGAATTTCAAGGCATCCGCCTTCATAGAAGATCGTAAATCTCGGTTCGGCTTGCGGACTTGAACCCGCTGCGACAAAGTTGAGCGTCATCGTAGCCCCGTTCTCAAGACAGTAATTGAAACTTGTAGACAGCGCATTCGCGTAAGTTGGACGTTCACAATAAAACGCTTGAGATTTCGCAACGTTCAACCCCGTCATGAATCGGGTATAATCGGTTGCGTGAACCCCCCAATCGAGGGCACTGCCCCCAGATTTGTCCATCTCCTCCCACCATGTTTTGGGACCTCCTTCTGCTGAAGGTGGTAAACCCCCGAAACTCTGAAACCGGACGTGCACGACGTGCTTGTCGCGCAAATATCGGCGTGCTTCTTGGAAGATCGGACGATAGCGTTCACGAAACCCAACGGTGCTGATCACGCCTGCTTGCTGAATGGCAGTGTTGATTCGGTGTGCCACCTGCATCGTGAGTGCCTGCGGCTTTTCACTGAAGATGTGGATCCCCTTTTCTGCAGCGGTCGACTCAACATTGGTTCGGACGTATGCCGGCACGATAGAGTATAGCACGTCAATTGCCTCGGTGTCAAGCATTTCGTGAGCGTCTTGGTAGACGCTTGGAATCTTGAAACGTTTGGCGGTTTCCTGTGCCGTTTGTGAGTTGCTATCGCATGCAGCGACAATATCTACTGAACGTGTTTGTAATAGGTTCGGGATTCGGGTTCGGTTCGCGAAGTTTCCACATCCGTAGAAAGCGACCCGGACGCGTTGTGCTGTTGACACGATAAACATTCTCCAAATTATTCCCGCCACGGCGGAACATCCCATGTGTTGAACCAGTCCCATTTCCAGATAACCCGTTTCTTTGGCATTTCTACTTCGTATTCTATGCCTGCGGTGAAAGGGAGGAGGTGCGTTCTGTCTCCGACTATTTCACGAATTGATTCGATAAACGCCATTTCATCGGTGACGTTTGGGGGCCAATGTCCAGCGGGTATCGGGTCGGATTTTCGATCGGTTCGGTAATGCGTGGGTATCACGAAGCGCGGTTGGATTAAGTCCACAAGTTCTATGAGTCGAGACGCAAGTCCTTCGCCGAGACCGAGTTTCATGTGGATAAGGAAATCCACCTTGCCTTGGAGGTTCACCAACGCTGGATAGGGTTCGTGCAAATCGCCCGTGTGTAAGACAGAGACATCCTGTGTTGTGTGTGTTATCAGATACCCATTTGTCGGTAGATTCGGCGTTTGGTTCTCGCCGCTTTCAATCGTTTCGACGCGAATATCCCCGAGATCGAGCGGATCTGAACCTTGAAAGGCGCGTGATGTCCCTTGCTTCTCGTTGAGATGTTTTGGGTAGAGCACCTCGACTTTATCAGCCGGGACATGTTTCGTAATCGGTAAGTCGCGTTTAAAAGCGGCATCCCCGTATTTCTCAGCGATGGGTTGTGCGGGTGTCATACAACCGAGGTTGACGAATAATTTTTTAAAACGCGTACCGCGACACAATTTCTGTAAAGTTATGGGGTGGCAGTGGTCGAAGTGTTCATGGGATATGAAGATGTAGTCGTATATCGGTTCGGCATCCGCTAAGTTCTGATCAAACAGGTATGGATCGAAAGCGATATTCACATCTCCAAAACGCACGTCAAAGGCACCGCATCCCCACCATCTCAAATATATATTTCCCATTTTTCCCTCTGTTTCCGTACCCATGTCAATCTCGTTTTATGCCGACGATTACATCCTCAGATGACACGTCTTCGGGTATAACGACAAAAATCTTTCCAGCGTCGCAGTTCTCGCTCTGCGTTTTCAGATACTTCGCTATTTCAACTTCATCCAGAAGAACTGCCCCCTCTGTATCAGATTCGGGCGTAGGTCCGAGGGGTGTCCCAAACTTCCGAATCCATTTGAAGACGGTACTCGGCGATACTGAAAACTTCCGCGCGATGGTGCTGATAGAAATCCCACGACAGTAGAGGAACACCGCTAAGGCTCTCTGCCACGGTGGTCTTCCACGGGTGGTAAGTCGTGTAAACTGAAATCCACAAGATTTACATTTATAACGTTGGCGTTCCCTGGCTTTCCCATTTTTGACGGCATTTTCCCGTTTGCAGCGCGGACAGTTCATCGCGGTGTCCTCCTCTCAAAATGTGATAGGAGTAAAGTATACCATAAAAATGATTACGATGCAACAAACTCGGTTATCAAATGATGACTTTCCATAGGGTCATTTATGGTGGACCTTAGAATTATAGTAAAGTTTAGAATTAATTAGACACTTTAAAGAGGCGAGGATACAATCCTCGCCAGCGGCGGAGAGGATTGTTTCGCTCAGCAACTGTCTACATATTTTTCGACTTTACTATAAATGGACATTATGGACCTGTGCGTTGGCGGGCAGTTACAAGACCTCAGGAAACACCCAAGCACAAGCAAAAACCCCCTACGAGGGGTCTGTTTATTTTTCGGGGTTACCACAGTTTTTGCTATTTTCAATGGATATGGAAAATTTTTCCCTTGTTATTTTTTTTTGCATTGTATATTATATGTGTAGGCGGAAATTTGTAAGCCAACACAATACACAGCAGAAAAAATTTGGGCAGAAGGTTGTCAGTCTTCATCAGAACTTTGGTAGGAGCACACTGTGCTCGCGACGCGCCCCAGCGCGTAAAGGAGAACACAATCATGGCAGGGAAACTGAAAGTAGCAGCAGTTGGGTGCGGTGGCATCGGGCACCGTCATCAACTGGGGTATCTTCAGCATCCGGGTGCGGAATTGGTGGCAGTATGCGATATAGACACTGCTAAAGCGAAGACACGTGCTGAAGAGCTCGGCATAGAGAAGTGGTACCCTTCTATCAAAGAGATGCTTGCGAATGAAGAGTGCGACCTCGTAGACGTTGTAACCGCTGATTATCTGCACTTTGAACCCGTGATGGAATGTCTGGAAGCCGAGAAACACGTTATCTCTGAAAAACCGTTGTCCCTTTACATCGATGAAGCCGAACAGATGGTTGCGAAGGCAGACGAAAAAGGCGTCTACCTTGCTATTGATTACAATCGTCGGTTTGCGCCTGGATACGTTCAAGCACGGAAGTGGTTTGACGCGGGTGCTATCGGGCAGACCTATTACTTGGATATGAAATTATCTCAAGGTGGACCCGCCTCAACGTGGAAAGGCGAATATTACCTGCTCTATGAACTGGAAACCCACGCGATTGACCTGCTGCGATGGTTTGGCGGCGAAATTGTCGCCGTTTGCGTGCAAATGGCGAAGCCGCGGGAACATGAAACGCGTGAGGGTGAAGATGCATGTTATACCAGCATGGCTATCTCTTTCCGCTATGAAACAGAAACTGTTGCGACATTGATGGCGAGTTGGGACAGCGATTTTATTCACCCGATCGAGCGCCTCGAAATCTGCGGTTCTGATGGCGAAATTGTCGTTGATAATGTCTTGACCCGAGCGACTTTGATGAGACGGGATAACCAGGTCGTCGAAGAATACCGTCCCTCTATTTTTAGAGATGAACAACTTGCGTTTAATGGAACATTCGCCTTGCGGGTGGCTGCTCTTGTTGATGACTTACTCGCCGATCGATCGCCTGCTCCAACGGGAAGAGATGGGTTGCAAGCGTTAAGGATTACCGAAGCCATTGTGGAGTCATGGAAGGAAAAACGGGAAGTTACAGTCAAGATCGATTAAGAACAACAGGTAAACCATATCTCACGCAGCCCGTTTCTATATGCAAGGAGGAACAACCATGAAACATTATCCGTCTTATTCAAGAAAATTTCGTCAGGTATTACGCACCGGTTCGTCATATTCAACAGTGGGTGCTTGCGTTGCCTCACTGGTTTTTGCGCTTCTGGCACTAAACTGTGGTCCACCCCCGCAGGGGCAGTACCACGTCCCTGAAACGGCGATTGCTGCTGCGGAAAGGAACACGAGGCAGGGGTCCGGAGGGAGCGAAGTTAGCTTACCCGACAGTGCTACCGTCCAGTTGCAAAGACTGCCCTACGTCCGAAACGCCTTCAAAGAACCCCCGCGCGTTGGGAGCAGGGGCGGACTCGACGATTTTTATGCAACGACCCGTGGTCGCGTACAGAATGTTGCTATTATTTCCAACTGTTCGCTCGATGTCTTAAAGGCATTTGTCGCAAAAGGATGGCCCCCTATTGTGATGATCCAATTCCAAGGACGAACCCCCGAGATCGTAATATTATCCGATTACAACGACCAATTGCGCGAGATGTCGCTCCAGAATCCGACCAGCCTTAACAAACGTCGATTGAGTTACACGGATTTTGAGGCATCTTGGAGCAAGAGTTCACGGAACAAATGTGCTTTAATCACACCACAACAACTCTCGGAAACAGACGTTCAGAACGTGTTAGGCAGATACTTACCTACAGACGCGTTCCAAGGGATTGGCGTGAGAAGTCGCTAAATGGTTGAATGAGGATAAAATCTTGAGAGCTCTTCCCTTCACGGCTGTTACGATTAGCGACGGGTTCTGGGCACCTCGGCAACAGACGAATTCCGAGGTAACGATTCCCCACGAATTGGCACAATGCCGAACAACAGGAAGAATCGATAACTTCGCGAAAGCCGCTGGTTTGATGTCTGGCGAATTTGAAGGCATTTTCTTCAACGACTCCGATGTCCACAAATGGGTAGAGGCGGCATCGTATACGCTTCGGACGCACCCGAACCCAGTATGGGAATCGGATCTGAATGACGTCATCGCAAAGATCGCCGCGAGTCAACAGTCTGATGGTTATCTGAACACCTACTTTACGCTGGTCGAGCCGACGAAGCGGTGGCAAAACCTCGGCATCATGCACGAACTCTACTGTGCCGGACATCTATTTGAAGCAGCCGTCGCGCATTATCAAGCCACCGGAAAGCGTATCCTCCTTGACGTTGCGTGCCGATTCGCAGACCTCATCGATAGTATCTTTGGACCCGATAAACGGGATGGTTTGCCCGGGCATGAAGGCATTGAACTTGCGCTCGTGAAATTGGCAAGCGTTACAGGTGAAAAACGCTACTCGGCACTCGCGGAATACTTTGTCACCCGACGTGGGCATTCTCCCTCAGTCTTTGAGAAGGAATTAGAGAATCCGGACATTCCCGGTGGGCTCGAGGCGTATCGACATCACTTCACGCGCGACGGAAAATTTGAGGGGCATTACGCGCAAGCGCATCTCCCGGTACAGGAACAGACAGAGTGTGTTGGACACGCCGTGCGTGCGATGTATCTTTACAGTGCCGCCGCCGACATCGCTTATGAGACGGGCGATACCGCAATCATAAACGCCTTGGAGGCGCTCTGGCGGAACGTCACAGAGAAACGCTTATATGTCACCGGTGGCGTGGGTCCTTCTGGACACAACGAAGGTTTCACGAACGACTATGAGTTACCGAACGTCTCCGCCTACGCTGAAACATGTGCCTCTATTGGGCTGATATTCTGGGCACACCGAATGTTCCTACTGCGGGGTGAGTCGCGCTTTGTGGATGTACTAGAGACGGCACTTTATAACGGCGCGCTTTCTGGAATTTCGCTCGATGGCACGGGCTTCTTCTATCAGAATCCACTGGCAAGCCACGGCGGTCGGCATAGACACGAGTGGTTTGGCTGTGCCTGTTGTCCGCCGAATATCGCGCGACTTCTCGCATCTATCGGACAGTACGTTTATGCCGAATCGGATGAAGGCGTATGGGTGAACCTATACATCGGCGGCACCGCTGACGCAACTGTTGCCGGCGACGTTTCGGTGAAAGTGACCCAAGAAACGGATTATCCGTGGTCAGGCGAGGTCAAGATAAGGGTGGAACCGGAAACGTCTGTAAGGTTCGGATTGAATCTACGCATCCCGGCGTGGTGTGATGCGTTTGAAGTGTACGTCAATGGATCCGCTCACAAGTTAGAAAGAGATGCTAACGGATATCTCTCCATTCAGCGACAATGGCATGCGAAGGACACAGTTCGTCTGACGCTCACCCTGCCTATTGAGCGGATCTACGCACATCCACTTGTTAAAGAAAATCTCGGCAGATTTGCGCTGCGCCGCGGTCCCTTGGTCTACTGCTTTGAGGATGTAGACAATCCCGATGGCGTTTTTCAGACGTTGGCGCTGGCAGACGATGCCGACTTAGAAGCAGCGTTTGACAATGAGCTCTTGGGCGGCGTTACCCGCATCCACGGTACAGGGAGGGTTCTTGATGCCGCCGATTGGGGTAATCACCTCTATCTACCTTCAAAACCTGCTTGGAAGCGCACAGACGTTACGGCAATCCCGTATTACGCATGGTGTAATCGCGGCGCGGGACAGATGGCTGTGTGGGTTTTGTAGTTTCCTCCTTTCTTATTCGAGGACTGGCGCATGCAGAGCAGGCGCGGAAGCACTGGCGTCTATGGCACCCGCCACCAAGACAAGGTCTTGTATATTGACAATCCCATCACGATTGACATCCGCAGGATTACTTCCCGATTTCCCAAGATTTGATGCGATCAATACAAGGTCTTGGATGTTAACAACATCATCCCCAGTGACATCCTCTTTGCGTCTTATAGGTTCAATCGCATCTGATACAGGTTCAGTGGCCTCCGACATCGTAGACGGGTTGAGTTCCCATACGAGTACCGTGCCGTCCTTACTCCCAGTTGCGATGAGATTGCCATCTGGACCAAACGATACGCTGTCAACATCATCCACATGCCCAGCGAGCGTGCGGCGCTCGCTCCCCGTGTCCACATCCCACAGACGGGCGGTGCCGTCCCAACTCGCGGTTGCAACGGTCGTCCCATCTGGACTATACGATACGCTGACGATCGCCGCCTTATGTCCGGTGAGCTCGTGGAGTTCACTCCCCGTGTTCGCATCCCAAAGGCGGGCGGTGCCGTCATAACTTCCGCTTAGGATGATCGTCCCATCCGGACTAAACAATACGCTGGCGACCCCATCCCTATGCCCGGTGAGCTCGTGGAGTTCACTCCCCGTGTTCGCATCCCACAGGCGGGCGGTATGGTCATAACTTCCGCTGACGATGGTCATCCCATCTGGACTAAACGCTGCACTTCTGACCCAATGTGTATGCCCAGTGAGGGTGCGAAGATGGTTACCTGTGTTCACATCCCACAGACGGACGGTGTTGTCACCACTCGCGGTTGCGATCATCGTCCCATCCGCACTAAACGATACATCTCTGATCCAATCCGCATGCCCAGAGAGCGTGCGGCGCTCGCTCCCCGTGTTCACATCCCACAGACGGGCGGTGTCGTCATAACTCCCGCTGGCGATCATCGTCCCATCTGGACTAAAGGATAGACTGTTGACCCAATCCCTATGCCCGGTGAGCTCGTGGAGGGGATCACTCGCGTTCACATCCCAGAGACGAACAGCATGGTCCACACTCCCACTGGCGATCGTCGTACCATCCGGACTCATCGATACAGCGATGACCCCATCCGTATACCCGGTAAGGGTGCGGAGGGGATCCCCTGTGTCTGCATCCCACAGACGGACGGTGCCATCCCGACTTCCACTGGCGATCGTCGCTCCATCCGGACTCATCGATACATCTCTGACCCAATTCTTATGCCCAGTGAGGGTGCGGAGGGGATCCCCTGTGTTCGCATCCCACAGACGGGCGGTGTCGTCATAACTCCCGCTGGCGATCATCGTCCCATCCGCACTAAACGATACGCTGGTGACTGTCGTCCTATGCTCGGTGAGGGTGCGGAGGGGATCCCCCGTGCTCGCATCCCACAGACGGATGATGAGGTCCGCAGCTGCGACGGTGGTGCCATCCGGACTAAACGCTACGCTATTGACCCCAATCCTCTGATGCCCGGTGAGCGTGTGGCGCTCCCTACCCGTGTTCACATCCCACAGACGGACGGTGCGGTCTTCACCCCCGCTCGCGACGGTGGTGCCATCCGGACTAAACGCTACGCTGGTGATCCCAGGTCTAACAAGACTTCTGCCCGACTTCGTATGCCCAGTGAGGGTGCGGAGGGGACCCCCTGTGTTCACATCCCACAGACGGACGGTGTTGTCTGCACCTCCGCTCGCGAGGGTCGTGCCATCCGCACTAAACGCTACGCTGAAGACCCTATTCGTATGCCCGGTGAGCGTGTGGAGGGGACCCCCTGTGTTCGCATCCCACAGGCGGATGTCACTGTCTTCACCCCCGCTGGCCATGGTGGTGCCATCTGGACTAAACGCTATGCAGTTGACGCCAGACGTATGGCCCCTGATCAGTTCAAGTTCTTCGCCTGTCTGGGCGTCGTAGATCCAAATACCGATATTACTTACGACTGCCAGGTGTGTGCCGTCCGGCGAATACTTTATTTGATTTATCTTGCCTTTGCCGAGACGTGCTTTAGCACCTTCGGGTAATCCCAACGTTGTGTAATCTTGTGCAAAGGTGTTTGCCACGTCAGCAAATATCGCCAAAAGTAGAACTAAAATCGAAAATAGTGTAATTTTCATGCGTAATTTCCCCTTATATCACGTCTTTTAACATTAAACATTAAACAGTGTAATAGGGTTTACATCCTCTGTTATTAAAGACGAATTTCGAGGTCGAAAAGGTGCAACATGAAAAACAATTGTATAGCTAACAGGACTTACGCAATTTGCGAGTGATACGCTACAGTTCACACGCCGCTGGCGAGGTGTTTTTGCTGGGGTGTTTCCCCTAGAAACCTCGCCGGCACAGGGTGCTGCGTAAGTCCTATCTAACGATGACTGTTGCGAAGAGAGGCTAACTTTCACGGAGGCTTCACGGAGGTTTACACGGATATAGGCGTGACGTGGGTCGCCAAGACGCAATACGTCCCTTCTCCGTGAAAAAACGGATGTGAAAATAGGATTAACATATAGTATCAGTATTTTTATGGGAGATTTTAGGGGGGAGAGCACATTGTCTGAATCGTCTGAATCGGGATTCATGGGATCGATGGAATAGAAAAAACTGCCTGAGCGTGTGTAGAAGGGAACCGCTAACACGCTTTAATGAACGCGAGAATCACGCCGATAACGGCGACTTCAGCCCCAATGACCCATTTGAGGGTTCCAATCCCGGTCTCGATGCGTTCTACACGGCGCCCGAGGTCATCAACCTTTCCATCGAGACGGCGCCCGAGGTCATCAATCTTTCCATCGAGACGGCGCCCGAGGTCATCAATCTTTCCATCAAGGGTATCCAACTTTTCGTTCGTCGCGTCAAGGGCTGTTTGATCGGCTTTTGTTTCAATCAAGCGGTCCATACGTCCATCAAGACGGTCCATACGTCCATCAAGACGGTCCATACGTCCATCAAGACGATCCAGTCGGACGTTTATCTGTTTTAGCGTCTGAAGCAGTAGATCGTTGAAATGATTTGCCATTGGAAATCCCTCCTTCGTTGTATTTTAGCAGAAGTGGCTGATGGCTGTCAAGCAATAATTTCAGATTACGGTAGTTCCTACAATTAAATGGACATCCAAGAGTTGGCGAGGTTACAAACCTCGCCAGCGGCAGCGCAAATGAACACCCAAGAGTTGGCGAGGTTACAAACCTCGCCAGCGGCGGCGCAAATGAACACCCAAGAGTTGGCGAGGTTACAAACCTCGCCAGCAGCGGCGCGGGATTTTGTTGGCGAGGTTACAAACCTCGCCAGCGGCGGCGCGGGGTTTTGTGTTTTAGAGCGTGTTCACTTATTTCTGGGTTTTACTATAGATTCTGCCGTAGGGGTTGGGTTACCCACCCCCTACCGATGGAATCGGCGTTCCAATTCATCGCGCCCCATCTCAACGATGATCGGACGTGAGTGCGGGCAGTTGAAGGGGAGTTTCGCCTCGGATAGCTCCTTGATGAGGTTCATCATCTCCTTGGTATCCAATGTATCCCCGGCTTTGACAGCCGATTTACAGGCGAGCGTTATCAAGGCATTGTCGATCGCCTCTGGGAGTTGTACGTCGGTATGGGGTTCTTCGGGAAGTTTGTCGAGCAGATCGGTGACCGTCTGCGCGGCGATGCGGGTTGGTAAAGACGACGGAATCGCACGAATGAGGATCGTATTCCCGCCGAATTCTTCCAGATCGAAACCGAGTTTCTTGAAGATGTCGCCGTGAATTTTGAGGACCCCCAGCTGCTGCGGTGTAACTTCTAAAGTCACCGGTAGTAGTAACCCCTGCACAGGAATCCCATCGGTTTTGACCTGGTTAACAAAACGTTCATAAAGGACGCGTTCGGCAGCAACGTGTTGATCGATAAAGAAGATTTTATCTCCCGCCTCAACGACAATGTAGGTTTTAAAGAGGTTCGTCTTGAGTTGGACGTTCTCAAAGTCGAGCAGCCTGAGATTTGCATCGTCAGCAATCTGCTGCTGCGGTGGCTGTACAACGATTTCAGGAGATGTAGATGGCGTTTGCGCTTCCGAAGCCTGATCCGTGTCTTCCGTCTCCTGTGGTGTGACAGGCGGCGTTTGCATGCGATGTGCCTGCGGGATAGACGTTGTTCGTTGCCCAGTACCGGATGGGGATCCCGGTGTAGAGCCTCCTCGGGGTAGACTGACATCACGATTCTTAGTGTTTTCCTCGGCGTGTGTCGGTTCGATGGGCGTTTCAATTTTGGGGATATATTTTGTTTTATGGAGCGCGTCACGCAGCATCCGGACGACCCCACTATAAATCGTCCGCTCGTTCCGAAAGCGCACCTCGATTTTGGCGGGATGCACATTAACGTCAACCGTTTCGGGTTCCAACGTGAGGAAAAGGAGTGCAACAGGCTGCCTGTCTTTGGCAACCATGGCGTCGAGTGCTTCCGTTAACGCCGCGCCGATGATACGGCTGCGTATCGGTCGCTGATTGAGGAAAAAGAGTTGATACTCTCGATTCGGCTTGGTAAATTCGGGTTTACCGAGCAGACCATACATCTTCAGGTCAGGCAACGCCTCCGTAAATTCGATGAGGTTTTCAGCGAACTCTCTGCCGTAGAGGAGGCGAACGCGTTCGAGGTACGAATCACAGGAACGGACGTCAAGGATCGATCTGCCGTTGTGTGTCAGCGAAAAATGGATCTTCGGATGCGCGAGTGCCGCCCATGTCACCTGATTCGCGATATGATTCATCTCGGTCGTATCGGTTTTGAGGAATTTCAGGCGTGCGGGGACATTGTAGAAGAGGTTGTTAGCGGACATGTGGGTGCCGGGAGAACATCCACTCTCCTGCACAGAACGAAAAACGCCGCCCTCAACGTCCACCTTTGTTCCCTCAAGCGCGTCAGCGGTACGGGTGAGCAGCTCAAATTGCGAAACGGAGGCGATACTTGCCAAGGCTTCGCCGCGGAACCCAAAAGTATGAATACGCGCAAGGTCTTCAATCCGGTTCACTTTGCTCGTTGCATGGCGTTCCAAGGCAAGGAGTGCATCCTCGCGTTCCATCCCGAGACCGTTATCAGACACACGGATGAGGCGTTTCCCACCGGCTCGAACTTCAACGCGGATTGAGGTGCTTCCTGCATCTATAGCATTTTCAATGAGTTCTTTGACGACGGACGCAGGACGTTCAACGACTTCACCTGCGGCAATCTTATTCGCAACATCTGCAGAGAGTATCTTAATTTTTGGCATTTTTTAATTTTACCTTGCGGAGAAACAGAGTGCGTTTGGAACTTCGACGTGCCTTCCTCATATCCGCCTGCGTGTTTTTGCAAACGCTAAAATCCAATGCGAAGAAAGTGTTTCTGCGTATTGTTGCAGGCTGCGGTCTCGCGGCACAACTTAACAGGTTATGCTACAAAAGAGCAACGTGCGTAAGTCCTAAGAAAACTATTCCTGATACAGATAACAATGGCATGAGTGTATCTGTGTAAAATCGGTTGCACCCGGATATTCGTCTTTACAAATCGGCATTACTTCTGGGCATCGTGGATGGAAATGACATCCAGACGGTCGATTGATGGGGGAAGGCACATCACCTTCCAATCGAATCTTTTCAACCCCCGTCTGTTCATCCATCTTCGGTACAGCGGAGAGGAGCGCCCGCGTATAAGGATGTTTCGGTGAATCGAAAATCTCCTCTGTTGTCCCACGCTCAACGATCCTACCGAGGTACATCACCGCGACTTCATCCGCAAAGTACTCAACAACGGAAAGGTTATGCGTGATGAAGAGGTAGGTGAGATTAAAATCAACCTGCAGCGATTTCAACAGATTGAGTATTTGCGCTTGCACGGACACATCTAATGCGCTGGTCGCCTCGTCACAAACAATGAACTCCGGATTGATAGCGAGGCACCGTGCAATGCCGATGCGCTGTCTTTGACCCCCGGAAAATTCGTGTGGATAGCGGGATACCATATCTGGAGATAAACCAACACGACGCATCAATTCTGCGACCTGCGTCTGTCGTTCCTCGTCAGATGTGCCAATACCGTGTGCCTGCATCCCCTCCTGAATAATAGCACCAACGGGCATCCGTGGATTAAGGGAGGCGTAAGGATCTTGGAAGATAATTTGCATCCGTTTCCGATATGGATGCATCTGTTGCCGGGTAGTCGTAGCGATGTTGACACCATCATAAACGAGGTCGCCGTTGACAGGCACGCCCAATCGGAGAATCGCTTTGCCAAAGGAGGTCTTTCCGGATCCAGATTCTCCGACGAGTGCGAGCGTTTTGCCGCGTGGAATATCAAGGGTAACAGCATCAACGGCGTAAACATAACCGACCGTCCGTTTGAAGATGCCTTTCTGAATAGGGTAGTGAACACACAGATCCTTCACCTGAAGCAGATTGGACGGGTGGACGGGTGGAAGGGCGGAAGGATGGGTCCGCACGCGTCCCTCCTTCCCCGTTTCCATTCCAGTCTCTTCCACGCTTCCATCCGATAATCTTCCTTTCGTTTCGAGCACCAATTTTGTGGCCCCGGTGAGTTTCGCATTGAAGGGCGGTTCAGGATTGTAGAGATGACAAGCGACACTGTGTGCGCTCCCGTTGACAGCATGTAGCGTAGGGACAATGGTATCGCAGCCGTCCATGACTTTTGGACACCGATCCGCGAATCGGCAGCCGTCATTATATTCGGTTGCTTTCGGAACTCTACCGCTAATTGTGTGCAATTCCGTTCCGCGTTTATCCCGCGCCGGTGTTGATTCGAGGAGTTTTACCGTGTAAGGGTGCTGTGGCGTTTCATAGAGTTGTTGCCATGTTCCCATCTCAGCAATCTTTCCGGCGTACATAACAGCAACCCGGTCAGCGATGTTGGCGACGACTCCCAAATCATGCGTAATCAGGAGGACTGCCATTTGCAATTCCTGCTGGAGGCGTTGGATAAGTTCGAGGATCTGTGCCTGTATGGTGACATCGAGTGCGGTTGTGGGTTCATCGGCGATGAGGAGCCCTGGACGACACGAGAGCGCCATCGCAATCATGACGCGCTGCTTCATACCGCCTGACATTTGGTGCGGATATTCGCCGTAACGGGCAGCCGGTTCCGGAATCCCGACGCGATCGAGCATCTCAATCGCTGCATTCCTGGCAGCGACACCGCGCAGGTTCTGATGTTCCTGGATTGCCTCTGAAATCTGGTTGCCGATGGTGAAAACAGGGTTGAGACTGGTCATCGGTTCTTGGAATACCATGGCGATGTCGTTGCCTTGGATCTTCCGCTTATCAACTTCAGACAAACGTGTGATGTCTTGCCCTTTATAATAGATAGCACCGTCGGCGATGAACCCAGCGGGTTGCGCGATGAGTTGAATGATAGAGAGTGCCGTGACGCTTTTACCACACCCCGATTCCCCAACGAGCGCGAAAATTTCGTTCGGTTTAATGTCAAAAGAGATGCCATCAACGGCTCGGGCAAGTCCTTCGGGGGTGCGAAAATGGGTTTTGAGGTTTTGTACGCTGAGCAATGTGTCGTCCATAGGGTTACTATAGCACGGAATTTAGTGAAAGTCAAAGGAAATCGAAAGCCTAAATTTTTTGTGGTTGACACGCACGCCCAAAAATGCTTTAATATCTCCAAAAGGAGACATCCTAATGAAAACCATTCTCGTCCTCTCAACACTGTTTTCTGCGATCGCGCTACCCGCTCTCGGTGCGCTCACCGACGCAGACCTCAATAAGATCCGCTTGATCGTCACAGAAGAAATCCAAGAGGAAATCAAACCCATAAAAGCCGACATCGCAACGCTAAAAGCCGACATGGCAGTGATGAAAACAGAAGTCGTAAATCTAAAAGAAACCTTCAATATCAAATTTGATAACGTTAATATCAAATTTGATAGCGTCAATAGCAAATTTGACGATGTTCAAAACAATTTCGACAGACAAAATAGCATCATCATTGCCTGTATTGGTATCCCTTTGGTGATCCTCGCCATCGGTGCAACAGTGTGGGGCATTTTAGCACACAGGCGGAGTGGGAAAGATCGCGAACAGGAAAGAATAAACCAAGAACTTCGAGAAGAGATCGAAACGCTCAAACAACAGAAGATTGTAAGTCCCTGACCAACAGAGTGTTCGGAAAAGTCCTAACGATAGGAGATACGATCATGGCAGCACGGCGTTTTTTGACAGCAGAGCAAGGCGTTGAACAACTTCTGAAAGTAACCCCACCCCTCCATTTCAATGGGACGACCAAAACGGAGTGGCAAGAATGGAGAAGAAAATTCCGGCGCACCCTCGTCAAGGACCTCGGTCCTTCGCCGAAAGCGTTGCCATTGGACGTTGAGACCTTGGAGGAGATAAAACAGGACGGCTACACCCGGAAAAAGATAATCTTTAACCCAGATCCATTTTCCTCAATTCCAGCGTATGTCTTAATCCCAGAAAGCGCGAGCGCGAAGAACCCAGCCCCCGCAGTATTATGTGCACACGGACACGGCGTTGGTAAAGACGGGGCAGTCGGAATCGTGGAAGACTACCAGAAACAGTACGCCGTGGAATTGGCGCGGCGCGGTTTTGTTACATTAGCCCCTGACTGGCGATGCTTCGGTGAACGGAAGGACAGAGACGAGTGGGTCCGCCGCCCCGGTCGCGATGGATGCAATGTTGCTTACCTCGCATACGGGTACTTCGGTTATCAACTGATACAGCTGAATATCTCAGACGGACAGCGATGTTTGGACTATCTGCAGTCGCTCCCGGAAGTCGACGCGCGTCGTTTAGGCTGCATGGGATGCTCCTTCGGTGGCACGATGACGACCTACATTTCCGCTTTGGATCAGCGCGTGAAGGCGGCGGTTATCGTCTGTTACCTCAGCACATTGACGGATGCGTTAAATGACAGGGGACGTGGGAATACGTGCGGCTCTCAGTTTATGTTCGGGCTTCGGAAAGCAGGAGACATCGCAGATGTAGCCGGACTCATTGCCCCCAGAGCGTGTATGGTGCAGATCGGTTCGGACGATATGTGCTTTATCGAGTCGGATGCCTTGGCGGCGTTCGGGCAATTAGAGAACATCTATGCAGCATCGGGGGAACGCGACCGATTGGTGTTGGATCATTTTCAGGGTGAACATGAGATTGATTTGGAAACTGGGATTGCGTTCTTAGAGAGACGGTTGTGAGGATAGCCATCAGTACGGATTTTTATGTTCTCCCAGGTCCCGGTAGGTACGGTTTCCTAACCGCACCGGGCATCTTTGGAAAATCACGGAATGAAATGAGGCATCGTAAAAATATTATGAGTTTTCACTATAAAGACGGGTACCTCTACTGCGAAAAATTGAGGGTTAAAGACCTCCAAGAACAGGTGCCCTACAGTCCATTTTACCTCTACAGTCTGGCGCAGTTGGAAGCAAACTACGCTGCATATCAGAAAGCACTTGAGGGGATCAATTCCATCATCGGCTATGCGATTAAGGCGAACAACAATCTTGCCTTACTCAAACGGCTCAGTGCGCTTGGCAGTGGTGCCGTCCTTGTCAGCGGAAACGAATTACAGATGTCACTCGCGGCGGGATTCGATCTGAGACGGACAATCCTAAACGGCAACGGGAAAACGCTTGAAGAGCTCAGACTCGCCGTTGAACACGGGGTACTGATTAACATTGACAGCGAATTCGATTTAGCACACATTCAGCAGACAGCGAAAGCGTTGGACATGTCTGCCAATGTGCTCATCCGCATTAACCCCGATGTGGATCCCCAGGTGCATCCGTATGTCTCTACCGGCATGAAGAATTCCAAGTTCGGCATCCGTAATGAGCGGCTCGACTGGTTTTTGAACGAAATTCGCGGGGATCGCTTGTTAAATTTAGTTGGTGTCCACTGCCACTTAGGGTCAACGATTAAGAAGGTGCGCATCTTCCGAGACGCGACTGAGATTATGCTCGCTTTCATACGTGGGATTCAAGCGGAGGGTTTTTCGCCGCGGTATCTCAACATCGGCGGGGGTTTGGGAATTGATTATGAACGCACCGGTGAGGAGATTCCGACACCGTCCGACCTCATCGATTCCATCCGTGATCTGCTGCCGAAGGAGATTACGCTCATTATTGAACCGGGTCGTTCTCTGGTGGGCAACACGTCTGTCTTTGTCAATCGTGTCACCGGTGTGAAGACCAACGGCAACAAACATTTCATCGTCACGGATGGGAGTATGTCAGAGTTGATTCGTCCGAGTCTCTACGATGCCTATCAGCATATCCAGTTTATTGAACCGATTGATGGTGCGATTGAAACCTACGATGTCGTTGGTCCCGTCTGCGAATCCGCAGATTTTCTGGGCAAAGCGCGGACCCTTGCTACACCGCATGAGGGTGCTGGACTTGTCGTTTGCGATGCGGGTGCGTATTGTCACGCCATGAGTTCCAACTACAATCTAAAGATGCGTCCGCCGGAGTATCTTGTTGATGGCGATACCGTCGCCTGTATCCGGCGCGTTGAGACGTTAGACGATTATCTACGGTTGTTTGAGGTATAGGCGCGGTTTGATGCGGTTACCATGCATCTTCAATCCAGTCGTCACCGTGGTCGGGATTATAGGTGAGCCCCTTTCTGATATCTAAGCAGAGATCCAATTGTTCTAAGACCATGTGTCCAACAAGGACGGGTGCATCGGCTGGCAGGTTGGTTACGGGGAGCGAACCCTCTCGCTCCAATATCGTAAACCGGACTTCTGAATAAATGGTGCGGTCTACGATGCCAGCCGCGGTTCTCGCCCGCGCGTTACCGAAGGGGGTCAAGCCGAGTTGTTCGATGATCGGTTCCGGTAAGCAGAGCCGTGTTGCACCGGTATCCACGAGTGCGTCTTTAACGGTGACGCGGCGGACCTCTTCAGGGCTGATAACGCCTCTGTTTGCTAAAGCCACATCTTCGAGATTTGCAAGTTCGATTTCTGTCGTATGTCTCATGTTCTTTCTCCCTAATACTCCCGTTTGTGCCAATCGTCTTCAAACAGGTTGAACGAACCTTCGCGATAGGGATGTTCAGCGATGAGCGCCTCATTCAACTCCATACCGAGTCCGGGTCCATTGGGCAGACTAAAATAGCCGTCAATGACCTCGGGACACCCGGTGGCAGCCGCTTTCACCCATGCTTCAGAGAAATCGTTGAAATGCTCCTGAATCTTGAAATTCGTGGTACAGGCGGCAAAGTGCAAAGCGGTCGCCGTAGAGACGGGTCCCCCGACGTTATGCGGTGCCACCGTCATATAACACATATCGCCCATTGCCGCGATCTTCTTGGTTTCCAAGAATCCGCCTGTCTGGGTAATGTCGGGTTGTAGGATATCCGCCGCTTGTAAGTTAATCAACTCTCGATATTCATACTTGTTGTGGAGCCGCTCCCCCGTGGCAACGGGAAGGTTAATCTTGTCAGAGGCTTTGGCAAGCGCAGCGATGTTGTCGGGTGGCACAGGTTCTTCAACCCAACTCGGTTGGAATTTCTCCAATTCTGCAGAGATCTCGATCGCCATATATGGGCTAAACCGACCGTGCATCTCAACAAGAATTTCGACATCCGGTCCGACGGCATCTCGTACCGCCTCAACGAGTTCAACGGATTTCAACTTCTCCTCATAAGAAAGTTCATAATACCCTGCACCGAACGGATCGAATTTGAGGGCTCGGTAGCCTTTTTCCAGCACCCTTTTCGCGGCGGCGTGAAACTCCTCAGTGGTGCGTTCAACACGATACCAGCCGTTGGCATACGCTTTGATTTTATCGCGGCAGGCTCCGCCGAGGAGGCGGTAGACGGGCTGATTTAGTGCCTTCCCGATAATATCCCAACATGCGATCTCAATAACGCTGATACCGGTCGCAACGATCTCACCGGCGCGACCATAATCGTCGCGGAACAGCCGTTGATAGAGGTCTTCGGTGTTGAACGGATCGCTGCCAATGACATGGCGGCGTTTCGCACCATCAATATAGGCAAGGAGTGCGTCCGTCCGGTTGTTCATCCGCACTTCACTGACGCCGGTTAAACCTTCATCGGTTTCAACTTTCACGAACGTTAGGTTGCGCCAACTGGTCCCCATGACCAGGGTTTTGACATCTGTAATTTTCATATTTTTAACTAGGGTCCTTTGTTTATCCTTGTTGTATAGCGCTATTGGGGCTCCGTGTGTCAGGGACGGACACTCTGCTGTCGTTTAAGGGTTTCGATCTCTTCTCGGAGCTCCTGATTAATGCGTTGCTGTTGGCTATCTCTCCCACTTCGCCATGTCAAGATAACCTGTGGGATGGCAATGGCAGCGACGATGAGGGCGATGAGCGCATAGACGAAATTCGTCAAGAGGGTAATCTGTTTGTGTACCCCCTCGATTTTGGTCTCAATATACGTTTTCACGTTTTTCTCCGAATCGGCGATCTCTGTTTTGAGTTCTTGCTTGACTGTAGCGATCTCTGTTTTGAGTTCTTGCTTGACTGTAGCGATCTCTGTTTTGAGTTCTTGCTTGACTGTAGCGATCTCTCCTTTGACGACCTCGTTGACGATTAAGCGGATCTTATCTAAGTCAGCATCTGTTAATTCACCGAGTGCCGGGACCGCAAATGTGGAAAGGAGGAGTGCAAAAAGAATGAGGCGTTTCACGGCGTGTCTCCTTTTTCGTGCGAATTTCTGGTCCCCATGACAAGGGTTTTGACATCTGTAATTTTCATATTTTTAACTAGGGTCCTTTGCTTATGGGTCAGAAATCAAAAAAATCACAGTTCTGACTTCCTTTTCCTCGTATTAACTTCTTGCTTCTGCTTCGGAGACGCTGCGTTGCCCACTTCTTTGCGTGGGTGCAGGGTCGATCGTGGGTGCCGCTTCGCCTGCTGCTAACATCCGGCGAATGAGCCGCTCCCGCATCACCGCTGTGACATTTTCGTGGGATTGCAATCCAACAAGGTTCCGCAACTCGTAGGGATCCGCTTGGAGGTCATAGAGATACTGTTCAACATACCGGTCTGACCCGGCATCTGCACCGCCATTTTTATGCGGGGCATCCACACCGTATTTCCAGCGTTGCGTTCGGACAGCACGTCCGACCTGCGCCTCGCTGATTTGGACGAACACCTCCTCTTGCCAGTCATCTGTTTCTCCACGTAGCAGGGGCAGAATCGATTGACCCTGCATCTCACCTGGGACTTCCAAACCGGCAGCATCCAGGAGCGTCGGCGGGAGATCGACAAGACTCACAAGTTCCTGGACCTGCCCACCACCGATGAATCCGGGGCCGTGGAACGCCGTCGGGACGCGGATGGAGCTCTCGTGGCAGGAGCGTTTATATTCGCCGTTGCGGGTTTTGAAATGACACCCGTGGTCAGAGGTGAAGAGAATGACGGTGTTATCAAGCAGGTGGAGGCTCTTGAGGGCATCGAGAAGTCTGCCGAGCGCTTCGTCGAGCCTTTTCACCATACCGTAGTAACCGCCTAAATGCTGGTGTGTCGAACCCCCGAGCGCGGCGAGGTCAGGGGGTATCCATTTCCCAGTGTATCGCTCCCGATACCCATCCGGGGGCGGATAATCGTCGAGATGATTCTGGTGGTGCGGTTCAATGTATGACGTAAAGAGATAAAACGGTTCGCGCTTATGCCGATCAACGTAACGTATCACCGCATCAGTGAGTGCATCCACACGATAGCCGGGGAGATCCACAGGTTGATTGTCGTTATCGTAGAGCGTTGTTTGATACGCATCAGAAGTGAATTCGAGGGTGTTGGACGCTAACCAGTCGTCATACCCGCCGCGATGCGCAGCTGGCACAGGTCCGGGACCGGTACCGCCGCTATAGAGATGCCATTTACCGATGTATCCGGTGGCGTAGCCAGCCTCACCGAAGTGATGTGCGAGGGTTTTGAGATTCGGCGATAACGGAATGCCGTTTCGGAAGCATCCCGTGCGGGTTGCGTATAATCCGGTTTGTAGACACGAACGGGCGGGTCCGCAGACGGGTTGACACGTAAAGGAGCGGTGGACGTGTGTCCCGCGCTGTGCCATCCGGTCGAAGTTGGGCATTAAGTCGAGTGGATTTCCGTGCAAGCCGGAGGTGTCCCAGCGTTGCTGGTCGGTGAAAAAGACGATAACGTTCGGTTGATTTGTATCACGCTGTGGCATTTTTTGGTTTTCCTTGCTGTGGTTTTTCAAGGGTTGACAATCTGCTGTTGTTTGAGCGTTTCAACTTCGCGCGTGAGGACTTCAATCTGCTTTTCTTGTGCGTTGTCCGTGATGCTCCGCCACCCTAAAAAGACTGTCAGAATCGCTAATGGGAGTCCTATGATAGCGATGAGTGCAAGAAGGATACCTATTAACCATGCGACTGGGGTTTTCAAAGTGTCGACTTGTTGGTTAATGTATTCTTTCATCCGAGTTTCGGAGATGGTGATCTCGCTTTTGACTTCCGAAATGCTTTCTTTCATCCGAGTTTCGGAGGCGGCAATGCTTTCTTTCATCCGAGTTTCGGAGACGATAATCCTTTCTTTCATCCGAGTTTCGGAGACGGCGATCTCGCTTTTGACTTCCTCTTTGACAATCAAGCGGATTTTGTCCAAATCGGCATCGGTTAGTGCACCGAGTGCCGGCATCGCGATGACACAAAAGACGATTGCGGAGAGCAAAACAGTTTTCATGGGATAGTTCCTTTCCTTTGTATGTAGTAAATCATATCTGTTTCCGGGTGTCAAGACAAAAGTTATGCCCGACTCCGGAAAGGGTGTTCTGCAAACAAAAAAGGGTCGGTACCGAGGTACCCACCCTTTTTTGTGGTTAAGGTTAGTTCAAACAAATTTTATCCCTGAAATAACCTTTTTGTTGCTACTACTCATGAGATGTCTTCAACTCACCCCAGAGGGTTGTTGCTTTGCCCGCTGCGCCGACATGCCCTTTGAGGCGTATGCCGCGCGTCAGGGTCTGACGGTTTCCGTCAAGAGAAACATCTTCAATTTGGTAGTAGTATACGACGTTAGGTTGAGCAGTTGTATCCGTGTAAGTATAGAACTGCTTCTCACTGGTAGTACCTGCGCCCGGAACCATTGTGGCGTTGATGACTTTGAACTCACCGTTGCGTTGCTGTGAACGCTTGATAAAGAATCCAGCGTTATTCAGCTCGGATTGCGTCGACCAGGTAATCACGGCTTGCCCCGTCGCTTTATCGCGTGCGGGACGGAAGTGTGAGAGTTCGACAGGCAACGCACCACCAGTACGGAAGCCGGGTGTACCGACATCATTCGCTGCACCGTAGTAGTTTGCCCGACGGATATGCGTCGGATGTGCGAAAGCCGTATCGGCTGCGCGTCTCCAAGTGGTCATCATCTTGCCGTCTTCAGGTTCTGCGGGTCCGACAGAGACTTGAACGTGGGCACGAATGAGAGAGGAACGGGCTTCGCCCTCTTCGCCCATCGGTAATGCCCAAGCGGCTGCGCCATCAGCACCGAGGTTGCCCGCCATATCGGTAGCGGCTGCGTGTGCGGCCTTGGCTTTCAAGTCAGCGGCTTTGGCTGCGGCTTTTTCAGCAGCGGTTGCCGTTGCTGCGACTTTGGTCGCCGTGGGGGCTGGTGGTGCAAGCACGACTTCAAATGCCATCTCACTCAACAGCGAATAGCGACGCTTCGTCACGCCCGCCAGAATTAACTCCGTCTGACCTGATTCCCAGAGGTTGAGGACATAGTCGGCTGAGAGTCCACCGAGATCGTTGCGGCCCATTTCGGTGACGACTAACAAGGTCGAGGGTATCGTGTTCTGTCCACTCCGCGTGATCATCGTCCCATCGGGGATTGTGAACGTGATAGAACCACCGACGGATACATCGGCATCCGCTGCGGCGTTATTCACCGTCAACGTCCATCCACTCAAGTTTACATCCTCGGTACGGGAACCGTTAGAGATTTCAAGCCACTGCGGCAATCCGTTGCCCCTGTCAACCATAATCTCACTGACGTAGATAGCACCCGCATCTGGGACGGTTCCGGTGCCTGCTTTTTTCGCAGCAGCATCGGCAGCAGCTTTCGCAGCAGCATCGGCTTTCGCTTTTTCGGCAGCGGCGGCAGCGGCGATTTCAGCAGGGGTCACGAGACGGGCGGCACCTGGACTCCCGATGTGGACACCCGGAGCGTCCGCGTCAAAGTTCAAACTCGGGGGTGTCGACTGCATCCAAGAACTTGCCACCGTGCCATCGGCGACTGTTCCTGTCGCATCCATCACACGATACATGGAGATGATGGACTGTGTGGGTACGATTGCGCCTAAGGCTGCGGCTTGTTCCTCTTTACCCGACCGACCTGATTGCCCTTTGCCTGCGAGCGACCAATAGGTACCTGCCGCATCAACGGTGCCGACTCGGTCGTGAACAGCCGTTAAGGCAGGGAGGGAAGCGAGTTCGCTCGGATTATAGAAGATCAGCGTGACAGATTCATAAGCAGCCGTAGCTCCATCATCGTCCACAGTCGCAAAACCGGCACCTGGATTATACAACTCAATCCACTGGCTATTGCTGGCAGGCTTCAAACTTGCATCGGAACCCCACATAATCTCGGTGATCTTCAAAGGTTGCGGACCGACAACATCAATCACACCACCATTGGAGAGGAACGTCTCCAAGTTCGGGAGACCTGTTTGGTCGTGAACGACGTTATATTTCTGTTCGGGCACTGTCCGCTCGTGTGGCTTCGGAGCTTCCTTAATTTCACCAGGCGGGGTGTGGACGGAGGAACCCGCTTTGTTCACAGTAAGGACTAAGTAACCACCACCGGGGATGTATTTTTCTTTCGGCACTTTGAACGCAACCCCTGCGGCTTTCGGGGTCTTTGGATCCGCCGTTTTGGTCTTGACTGTCAGTTTATCCCTACCCTCAACGAGAGCACTGTCAGCATCGCGGTTATACATCTCCTGTGCTACGGTGGGTGCCGGTCTCTCCATGCCAGCAAAATTCTTAACTTTGACGGTAACTGTCTTTTCGCCCGGCTTTGTTCCGATAGTAACGAGATACAGATGCAACATTCCATCGCGCCAAGTATCTAATGTATCAAGACGAACTGCGGTGTCAAATTCGGTAGTACGACTAACGAGACCAGCATCATCTGACATTGTAGCTCCCGCTGGTGATGCTAACTTAAGAACAGAATTAACAGTTGCGTTATCTCCGACATCAATTAGATCTTTGGTGAGACCGCCTTTCGCATCTTCACTCAATAGAACGTGAACCATGAATTCAGCAGAAGTGACTATTACAAAAGGCTCACCGACTCTTGCGATTTTCAAAACATCTGGACCGTTAGTGGCATGACCGAACGTTGCGTTACCTGTTTCAGCTGTGTCAGGGTCGGCCAGACCATCTTCTACCAAGAAAGTAACTGTTATCTCAGCTTTTGCGTTGGCATCATCATCATCACCAACTGTGGGATCTGCTGCACCAACTTTGCCTTGTGGTATCTGCAAATACAATTTTCTAATAGCGGCATCAGGAGTCATCGTTATTGTGTAATTCTTACCATCCGCTGGTAGGCCTGCAGATATTGTAGCCGTCGGTTTTGTCTGAATTACATTATTTTCATCATAGGCTTGCATGACAAGATCAGCTGCTGCAAATTCTTCACCAGTGGCGACGGCATTGGCTGGCACGCTCGTGACAATTTGTCCAAACGTCACATTAAATACAATCTCTGCACCAGCCTCCCGTTGCTCTCCATCAGCATGACTTATATCATGACCGCCTACTGAGATTGCGGCACTGAAATCACCCGCCATTGCAGGTGTTACCACGAAAGCGAGAGCGAGTATTGTAATTAAACTTGTCAAGGAAAATGCCCATTTCTTAGACATCATTCGTTCTATCTCCTTGTTCTTATGGAATAAAATTTTTGAAACATATAACCTAAAACCTTTTATAGTTGTCGGTTGTCGGTTGTCGGTTGTCAGTTGAAGAGGATAAATTCTTTTATGACTGAAAACTGAAAACCGAAAACTGAAAACTATTTCAAACGAAGAACGGACTCAGGGATTGTAAATCCAGTTCTGTTTTTGAACTTAACCTTGTACACATAATGTTATATTGGATTATGTGTTTTTAAGGGTCTTAACCGTTTTCAACGCAGAATTTATCAGAATATCGCAGTTTTCATCGTTTTCAACGCGTAATTCATCAAAATATCGCGTTTCAACCCTTTATAGTAATAATTCTACCCTATTAAACGCTGTTTGTCAAATTAAAAATACAAAAAAATGCACTTTTTTGCGAAATAAACGCATAAAAACGCATAATTCAACAAAAAAGTGCGAAATTCAACAAAAAAGTGTAAAATAGGACCAGTGATTTTTGTGATTTTTGTGATTTTTGTGATTTACCGGCGATACTGATGAAATTTCGGCGAATCATAGACCATCAGGAAAATCCCAGAAATCGCAATTCAGACCAGTGATTTTTGTGATAAGCTATGATGTTCTGTGATGCCAGAATCTCAGTTGATCATAGAACATCAAGTAAATCAGAGTTCAGACATTTAGGTGGCTTAGCTGGTGGGGGCTGCCGGGGTAGTAAAATCCGATCCATGATAACGCCTGATGCTGAAAGTTGCGCTAATCATAGAACATCAGGTAAATCACAAAAATCACAGTACAGAAGGAGGGCGGACAACGGGAGAATTCCCTACACTCTCCCGTTATCCTTTTAGTTTGATTAAATGGAGGAGATTAGCGTCGTCCTCAGGACGGGGTAAGTTTAACCTCTGTCCAAGAGGTTACTTTAATTATCCACTATTTGCCGATAAAAGTCAATTAAAATTAAAAATTCCCGCTCTCGATCCTTTATGCCCCCAGGGGCATTCAAGGGAGTGGAGCGGGTTAACGGACAACGGACAACTGAGGACGAACCACTATGAACCCAGACATCTATCTCTCCGTGGCGCAAGCCTCCGACCTACTGGGCATCTCGCCGGAAACGCTCTATAAGGAGATTCAAGCCGGGCATCTTACGGCGGTAGAGAACCCAGACCAGAAACGCAAACATAAGGTCATTGCTATTAACGAACTCTCGCGTTTATACGGCAACATCTACATCCCTGACGGGTATCTCGAATACTCTGGAGACAAGTCCGTCGACTTTGTTCGAGTTGCCCTCCGCCAAGAGAACGAGAGGCTCCGTAAGGCGTTGGAAGCAACCCAGATACGGGAGCAGGATCTCAATGCCCAACTCACCGCCGCCCTCGAAAACCACAAAACGCTTATCAAGGCACACGCGGATCTCACCAAAACCATCGATAATCTCACCGCCGTGCTGGATAAAATGACATAGGTCCTTCTGATTTTGTAAAATTTTTGATAATTTTGTAAAAAATCCACATATCTTATAGCGGGGCTCTATGGTATTACAATTTTTTAAAATACCGTCCTAATCCGTCCCTACAGGCGCGGTTTTTCACCTGAGGCCACACGTCCAAAACTCCTTCGTTCTTTGCCGAATTTAACTTTTTGTGTACAAGGTTAAGTTCAAAAACAGAACTGGATTTACAATCCCTGGATCCGTTCTTATTTTTCAATGGTTTTAGGTAAGTAGGGGTTGGGGCTCCCAACCCATCAAACATTTTATTCCATAAGAACAAGGAGATAGAACGAATGTTGTCAAAGAAAATGGCAGTTTCGTTAACAAGTCTAATCACTATATTTGCCCTGGCATCTCTGCCTGTATCGGCATTTGATGTGAAATTCGATGCCCATGATATCAGTCATGCTGGCGATATCCAGCTCGAAAGGGCAGCGTCAGTAGTGGTATATGTCAACTTCGGGAAGACGGTAACACTTGCGGATGTCAAAGCAGCATTTGGTTATTCCGCCGCTACTGCTGCGAGTACAGATGCAGTCGCAGCAGGTGGAAAGATTGATATTCTCAATTATCATGGAGCTGTAATTGATAGTAATGCTACCGGTTCTGAGAATACCGTTGTGATTGCAGATCGCGAAGTCGATGATCGTTTGGTACTAGATGATGTTAATCAGATACAGTCGGGTAAGGACTATACGATTACGATTACCCTTGATGCTGATACGCAGCTCCCTGCTACTTCTGGTGACAATGCAGGGGTTTTTGATAAGAATGAGCATGCCTACAAGCTGCGTTTATTCCTTCCCAAAGATGCTCTGATTGAAGCAGACCGTAACGCCGGGACCAAAAATAATGTAGGATTCCATGACAAAATATTTTTGGTAGGTGCCGAACCAGCTGCCATTGAAGATCGCGCTCCGTCGCCACGTAGCATTGCGCTTGCCCCGGGTGTGTTAATACCGGATGCTGGTTTCACAGGCGACACGTTCGATATCATTGTCACATTGACTGAGCAGCCGAAAGAGAACAAGCTCACTGCCGCAGATCACTTCGATGTTGCTGAAGGAACTGCATCTGATGGTGTATATTTGGGTGAAATAGCGGCTCCTGCGGATGCCGCAACCGGCGATGATACGCCCCGATTAGCAAGTGGACGTAACGGTATGGATGAGCGATACCTCGTCACGCTTACACCGGCAGCTAAAGACGCCAACTTGGTTTTCAAGTTAAAAACTTTTGGAGACCAAGAGATTTATACGTACGATGACGACAAGAGCGACATAACAGGTAGAGGACCAAACGAATGGGATCCACCTGTCAGTGAACTTGATCGGAAAGAGGGTGAAGATAAAATAACGGTCAAGATCAAGAAGCAAACAACCGGTCCAGCAAAAACCGCGGGTGTGAAGTTCGGTTTACCGAAAGAAAAATACATCCCTGCGGGTGGCTACTTAATCGTTGCAGAGGACATAACGGGCTCCGCTATCCACAAGACGCCTGGTGAAATTAAGGAAGCTCCGAAACCGCACGAACGGACACCTGCCGAGATGATGTATAACGTCATTGACGATGGCGATCTCCCGAACCTTGAGACCTTCCTCTCTAATGGCGGTGTAATTGGTGTGATGGGACCACAACCTTTGATGATTACCGAGATCATGTGGGGTTCGGATGCAAGTTTGGACGATCCCGGCAAGAGCCAATGGATTGAGCTGTATAATCCCGGTGACGGGTATCAGACACAGGATGGCGATAACACCACGTATCTGGTTTTCTACGGACCGGGTGAAACCCCCGCAACAGGGATTCATGACAGCGTTGGAACCCTCGATCCAGTAGCTGGCTATTGGTCGCTCGCAGGTAAAGGTCAAAATGGTCGATCCGCTGAAAGGATCCTTGGGGAAGAAGCAGCGGTCGCAACCGCATCGATCGTCTCCATGTATCGTCTCATAGATGCGTCTGGGACATTGGCAAATGGGCGCATGAAAGATTCCTGGATGCAGTCGAGTCCTCCGAGCATGAACTTTGAAGCGAATGCCCCGGGTGTTCACATAGGGACACCAGGCGCAATGACCGATATGACGGCGTTGCGAATGGCTGAAGCAGCCAAAGCCAAAGAGCAAGCCGATGCTGAAGCCAAAATGAAAGCCGATGCTGAAGCCAAAGCCGCAGCGACGGGCACTGTCCCACAGGCGGGTGCTATCTACGTCAGTGAGATTATGGTTGACAGGGGCAACGGATTGCCACAATGGCTTGAAATCTCTAACGGTTCCCGCACCGAGGATGTAAACTTGAGTGGATGGACGTTGACGGTGAATAACGCCGCAGCGGATGCCGATGTATCCGTCGGTGGCTCTATCACGTTCACAATCCCCGATGGGACGATGCTCACGCGGAGTGGACAGAACACGATACCCTCGACCTTGTTAGTCGTCACCGAAGCCGGACGCAACGATCTCGGTGGACTCTCAGCCGATCATGTGCTCAACCTCTGGGAATCGGGTCAGACGGAATTGATCCTCGCAGGTGTGACGAAGCGTCGGTATTCGCTGTTGAGTGAGATGGCGTTTGAAGTTGTGCTGGCACCGCCAGCCCCGACAGCAATGAAGGTCGCTGCCACCGCAACGGCAAAGGAAAAAGCGGATGCCAAAGCCGCTGACCTGAAAGCCAAGGCCGCACACGCAGCCGCTACCGATATGGCGGGCAACCTCGGTGCCGATGGCGCAGCCGCTTGGGCATTACCGATGGGCGAAGACGGCGCACCCCGTTCCTCTCTCATTCGTGCCCACGTTCAAGTCTCTGTGGGACCCGCAGAACCTGAAGACGGCAAGATGATGGACACCTGGAGACTCGCCTCTATGACGAGTTTCGCACACCCCACGCATATCCGTCGGGCGAACTACTACGGTGCGGCGAACGATGTCGGCACACCCGGCTACCGTGCTGGCGGCGCACTGCCTGTCGAACTCTCACACTTCCGTCCCGCACGCGATAAAGCAACGGGTCAAGTCGTGATTGCTTGGTCGACGCAATCCGAGCTGAATAACGCTGGATTCTTTATCAAGCGTTCACAGCAACGAAATGGCGAGTTCAAAGTCATCAACGCCACAATGGTTCCGGGCGCAGGTACTACCAGTGAGAAGCAGTTCTACACCTACACGGATACAACTGCTCAACCTAACGTCGTATACTACTACCAAATTGAAGATGTATCACTTGACGGAAACCGTCAGACCCTGACACGCGGCATACGCCTCAAAGGGCATGTCGGCGCAGCGGGCAAAGCCACCACCCTCTGGGGTGAGTTGAAGGCATCTCATGAGTAGTAGCAACAAAAAGGTTATTTCAGGGATAAAATTTGTTTGAACTAACCTTAACCACAAAAAAGGGTGGGTACCTCGGTACCGACCCTTTTTTGTTTGCAGACCCCTTCCTGCCTGATTCACACAATCCCCCCGATGCCTCCTACGCTGCCTCCGCTGGGTCCATCGATTCAGGCAAAAAGAAACGAAGGCGCGGTGAGTGGGCAGGTACAAGACCTAAGGAAACACCCCAGCAAAAACCCCCTACAAGATGTCTATTTATAGTAAAGTTTAGAATTAATTAGACACTTTAAAGAGGCGAGGATACAATCCTCGCCAGCGGCGGAGAGGATTGTTTCGCTAAGCAACTGTCTACATATTTTTCGACTTTACTATATTTTGCAGTATCTTTGAAAAGAAAGTCCTACTCAAAGGACGTTCCCGGGGTCTGTCAGTGTTCGGGTGAATGCGTCAAGACTTTGCGTCCGCATCGCTTCTCGAAGCAAGTGCTTGAGACGTTGTAAATCGTCAATCGCTTCAAGCGGCGGTTTGAGGGTTTCAGCGGTGTTTGCCTGAAACCGCATATCGAGAAATAGCAGGATGCTCTCGATAGTGGTTTCTTTCGCACCTTGTTCTATGCCTTGTTCTATGCCTTGTTCTATGCCTTGTTCTATGAGAGCTTCAGCAGCCGTCTGTGCCATGATGGCAACCTCCCTTTCATCTCGACTTTGCTCTTTGACGATGTCTACAAACGCATCCCGCTCAGCAGCGGAGCGGCGATGAAAAATCAAAAGGATTAAATAGTTGAGTGCCTCCCGCAACTGGGCATCTTGTGTCCCCGCCAAACGACTGATCTCGGAGACCGCCACTTCTAAGGCTTCACGGAAGGCGGTTTCATCCGCATGCTCCTCTTGAAGCACGCGCAGCAACCAACCGAAAGGATGTCCTGACTCGATCAGCGTCTCCGCCGTCATCCGTTTTACGTCTAAAAACAGTGTGTCAAACGTAGGGACAAACCGCGCCAGGGCTCTCGGGACATTGAGAATCTCTGTCAACGCCTTCGGCTCCGTCCACCGATCCGTCCCCGTGTAAAAGACGATCGGTAAGATCGGAGACCACTGCTGTTCACCCGCAGCCCGCGAGTCCAACTGCTGATATTCCGATTCCCAGATGCGCCCCATGTACATCAACATGCGCAGCCGCATCAACGCCTCCACACTCGATTGATGCTCTATCAGAATACAGATATGCACCGCTTCATCCGATGCCGACGCCTGAAACGGAACACGCAGCAAGACATCCGCCTCACGCTCCCGCAACGCTGCCGACAGAAAACTTCGGTTCTGCTGAACACCTCTTTTGAAGTCAAGAAAACCCACCAACTCCGGGGCGAGAAGTTCTACTAAATATCTTACATAATCTGCATCTTGCAGCAACCGCCGCATACTCCGATCCGGAAAGTGGTACACCTTCTCATCAGAACTCACGGGGTTTGACATAGAGCCTTACACCTTTCAAAGAGACAGCAACAAACTTTTCTAAGAGTATACCCCAAAACCGAAAAAAAAACCAACCCCTTTTTACAGCAGGGACAGAGCGATTTAGTTTTAAGAATTTATGGGGCGGCATCCATGGCGCACCGAAACCCGACAACATTCAGACTACTGTCGGGATAATCGCTGATGCGTTCGGCATTGCGAATCGTGTGCACAGCACGGTACCACGTTCCACCACGTAGGACGCGGCGTTCACCGGTGTCAGGTCCTTCCGGATTCCGGAGTGGGCTCTCTATATCTTGCCTGTCCCTGTAGTAGGTTGGACTGTACCAATCCGCACACCATTCCCAGACATTCCCCGCCATATCATACAAACCGTAACCGTTGGGCGGAAACGTTCCGACAGGTGCAGTAAAAAGGTACCCGTCGTTGACGTCGGCACTCCGCCACTCAAATTCCGTTTGGCTGTCAGCGAAGTTGGCACTCGTATGATTCGGTTCAGCATCGCCCCACGGGTAGCGCGCCCCTTCCAAGCCACCGCGTGCGGCTTTTTCCCATTCCGCCTCCGTCGGTAACCGTTTACCTGCCCATTCACAGTAGGCAGTCGCATCAAACCACGTTACGGTTGTGACGGGTTGATTTGGGTGATTGAAATCTGGGTCGTCCCACGGTTCGTAACTCTGTTTGAGAAGTTCATAAACAGCCGTATAGCCGATTCCGCGTGGATCAGGGTGTCCCGTCGCGCCGACAAACACCTGATATTCAGCGTTCGTCACTTCATGTTGATCCATGTAAAACGCATCAAGTTCCACCGTGTGGACGGGTGCTTCGTCCACATCTCCGGTGGTACTTCCCATCTGAAAGGCACCTGCCGGAATCAGCCCCATGCCTTCGGGCGGTTCTACCGCTTCCTCCTCGGAGCAGGCAAGCCACGCAAAAAAAAGGACGAAATGGAGCAGACACCACAGTTGCGCTCCATCACGCCCTTTTTTTGAATTAGAAATTGTTCTGACTACAACCATACAAGAAACACAGATCAAGGCGCAATGAATTGCGCTACTACAAACAGCCTCTAATTTTGCCCACACGCCGCTGGCGAGGTTTCAAACCGCGCCAGCAGAGGATGCTGCGTAAGTTCTGCTTGAGAAGTCAGGCTACCGTCCCGCTTTTACTTTTCCCCAGACGGTTGCGAGTTTGCCGCGCGCCTGAACATCAAGTGCCTCATCGATGTTGCCACTCGCCTCTTTGACCTGATCCTCATCTAAAGCCACTGAAAACACTGCGACCTCATCGAGCAAACCGTTGTACCAGTGGCCGCTTCCACCGCGATGACCGAGCCGTAAATCCTGCTCTCCAGCAATCAATTTGCCGCCATGCGGTGCCGAATTTGCCAGATCACCGTCAATATAAATCTTGGCATCTTTGCCATCGTAAGTACAGACGCAATGCGTCCACTTCTCAGGCTCAGTCGTGCCGTTGCCAGAATTCATCACCTTATGGGCACCCTCGCCACCCACAGAGAGCGTAAAGTAGAAGTAGCGACTCCCACGATTGACAAAGAGTCCATAGTTCTCCCAGGGTCCACCCTGCATTCCGTTCGCCATGATACACAACCAACCGTTGCCAGGGGCATCGTTCCAATTCACCCAAGCAGAAATCGTGACCTCATCCTCAATCGAGAGCGAATCTGAACTCTTGATGAGGACATGATTATCTCCACCTTTGAATTCCATTGCGTTGCCGTATTTTCCCTCGCCCTTCGCAAGGGACGCCTTCTCAATCGTTCCCTGATTTCCGTGTGCTGAACCGTCCATCACTTTGTTACCTTGAACGTCGTCAAAAGACATATAGAGCGCGAGATCGTCAAGGGGCAATTCCGCCCGCGTCGCTATCGGTAACAGGCAACAGAGCAGGACAGTTACGATGATCGTTAATCTCATTTGCCATGCCTCCTTGTGTTGCGTTAATTGATATTAATTTTAGCAGACTCTTGGATAGATGTCAAATAGTTATCCGTAGGCGGTGTGTAAAGTTTTTGGCATTTCACAATCACATCAATCACAAAAATCACAGTCCATATCTGCCGTCCTTCCTCAATCACAAAAATCACAGAAATCACAGTCCGTTTTTCTCACCTACCTCTATCAACAAGCCACAAATCGCCTTCACTGACAGCAGCGAGGCGTTTCAACATTACAGCCCCCGGGAAATTAGGTGCCATCCCGATGCCCATCGCGAAGATACGTCCGTTGCCTGCGGCGTGTTCACCCACAAGCGTGAGATCCGGTCCCGAAATCGTGGTAGGAATGCCGTCGCTAAAGAGAACAACGAGGGTCGGCGCGGTTTTGGCGGTTTCGGTCAACGCCGATAGCATATCGTGGTCAGTGCCTTTTGTATGAATTTGGGAGTGGATCTCGGCGAGATAGTTTGACGCGGCGGCAACCGTCTGCTCTGTTACCGGAACAAAGCCGTCTTGGTAGACGATGAGTTCCGTGCTAAACGCCATGATGTTGAAACTATCGTGGGGTTCCAAGAAAGTCAGCGAATTCCGCATGAGATCGATAATCCGCTTGAGTTTGCGCGTCGGGAGATTCTGCATACTCGTAGACAGATCGACACAATAAACAATGCGCTGCGGTCCGTCCTGCGCCTCAATGAACCTCACCAATCGACTTTTGAAACGAGTTTTGGCTTTCTGCTCCTTTTTGAAAGGACGTTCGATAACCCTTTGCACACGTGGGGTATCGTCAAATTCGACACGGGTTGCAGTGGGTCCCACAGGCGCACCGACGTCCTCGGTATCAAAGGGTTGGAAAGGTGCGGGTTCCGCTGCAGAGACGACGCCTCGGGTGCTGGCGGGTTGATTGCTCGTGAGGATTTTCAGGCGGGGTTGACTGACATCCCGCGTTCTTCTGTGCCGGACCCGTGTGCGTTTCGGAGGTGTCACGCGTCTGACTTTCGGCTTTTCTTCAATAACAAATAGGGCGTTGATGGCATCAGCATTTCGCTGCGGATGGGTACTAAACCAGAAGAAAAATCCGAGCACCCCAACGCCGAGGTGCAGTAGGACAGAGATGAGCAATGCTTTGCTGGATTTCGATTTCATTTTTTTGATTTTACCTTTTTTCAATCGCTCAAATCAACACTATTGTAGATGTCGCGTAACTGTAACTCACACGCAATTGAGGGAAGTGAGATGCTGTCTTCCAGTTTCCGAAATTCGGTACGCAGCCAATAAGCACCTTCGCGAAGATAGTGCTCAACGCAAACCTGATCCTGAGAGACAAGGACGTATTCCCGTAAAGACACGAGTTGCTGATAATGCCAGAATTTCTCTCCTCGGTCGCGTGCCTCTGTTGACGGAGAAAGCACCTCTATGATGACAATCGGATTGAGAAGCGTGTCGGATACGCTATCCTCTGCTTGGGGTTCACCACAAAAAACGACAACATCAGGGTAGAAATAAGACCCCGTCTTGCTGACCTTGACGCGCATATCACTCGCGGCAGCTTTACATCTCCCGCCCCTTAATTGCGCACGGAGTTCACCGAAGACATCTCCAGTGATGAAATTATGGTCAAAACTCGCTCCGGACATCGCGACGATCTCTCCTGCAAGGTATTCGTGTTTAGTGGTCGCCTTGCGTTCAAACGCGAGGTATTCTTCAGGCGTAAGATACGTTCTGGCTGCAATAGATGACATGAGTTCCTCCATGTTAGCGCATCGACATCTGTCCTTGGGTCTCTAATTTCCGGCGTAGGACAACACCCCACTGCCCAACAACCCATAACGCCTTACCGTCCTTGGAACGGGTGATGACATAGAGATTGTTGTCGATATCGGTGTGCTCCTGCTCCCATGTCTCGCCACCATCGGTCGAACGGATAATGATCCCCTCTTCGCCGACTGCATAGACTTCCTTTTCAGAAAGGGCAATGATACCGTGAAGCGTTTTGTGAACACCGGTCGATTTCGGCGCCCAATTAAAACCGCCATCCGTCGTCTTCAGGACGATCCCCGCTTCACCCGCCGCCCATCCTGTCCGCTTCGCAGCAAATGAAACCGCATTGAGATCGTAATTAATCTTTGTTTCGTGCAGCCGCCAATACTCACCCCCGTTGATGGTGCGTTGGGTCACCCCACTTCGCCCGACAGCCCAACCGAGGGGTGCGAATTTCATATCCACATCCATGAGTGTGTCGTTTGCAGTGGTGCGTTGAGGTGTCCACGTGGGACCGCCATCCTTGTTATGGATGATGTATCCGAGTCTACCGACAGCCCAGCCCTCAGAAAACTTGCCGAAATCAACATCGTTCAGCGAGAACGTCCCAGGCGAGTCGCCCTCCATGAAAGGCGGTTGCTCAGGCGTATCCCCTGCCGTCCACGCTGCGCCATCTGTTGTATAGAGGACCGTTCCATCGCGCTGCATCGCCCACCCCCATTTTTCAGGTTCGAGACTCGCAAAGTGTACACCGATGAGACGTTGACGCGTCCGACTTCGGAGGGTCTCCCAGGTCTGTCCACCATCTTGGGTTTCCAACAGCACGCCCCCGTCCCCTGCGATCCAACCGTTTTTCTCATCGTAGAAGAGGACCTCTCGGAAGTCATTGCGCTGCTGTTCACCGAGTTGACGTTCCCATGTTTCTCCACCGTCTGCGGTATGGTAGATACTGCCGCCACTGCCAACCGCCCAAGCGTGTTCTGCATTCAAGAAGTATACGTTGGCGATGCGGCGGGCCCCGCGTCCACGGCGTCCTCGCGGCTCTGGTGGCGGTGGGGGGGGTTGCTGCTGCCGCTGCACTGTGGGTGGTGTCGCCTGTTCAGCGTTAGGCGGAAGTTCACCTTCAGGTGCGAAACGTCCTGGACGTTGCCACTGCGCCCGAAGCCGATTTTGGATTTCCTCCGGGGTCTCGTCGTAAGTTAACGTCGGTCCCTCTGCGCCCTCTGCCTCCGCTTCTTCTGTTTCCTCTATCTCTATCTCGGATTCTCCGAGTAAAAACGGGTTGAATTCTTCGTTGGATGCTTCCATAGCGAACATATTATCGTCTGCATCCTCGCCTGTATCAACAGACACAAGTTTCCAATTGACCCCTTGGTCTTCGGTGATATACACGCCACCTCCACCGAGTCCCCAAGCGTTGGTATGTGAGTGGAAGGTGATGCTTCGCAGGTTTCCGCGTGTGCTTCGGGTCGTGGTCTGCAATCTCCATGTTTCACCACCGTCCCCGGTCAACAAAGCGTTACCGTTGCCGAGAACGACCCACCCTCGGTTTTCGTCAGCAAAGTGGACTGCAACCCCTGCTTGATTTGTCTTCGCTTGTATTTTCCAGTAGTCGCCACCATCAACGGTATGGAGAATAAACCCGCCATCTCGACGTTGCGGTGTGACTGCCCACCCTACCTGACTGTTGATAAAGTGTATATCGGTAATGTTTGCGAGTGTGGTTCCAGTCTTCTGGATTTTCCATGTTTTGCCGCCATCCGTGGTATGCACGAATTGCCCAATCGTTGCGCCGAGCCATCCCACTTCGGCATTCAGGAAATGCATTGTGCTAACGCGGGGTAGGTTCTGCTGGGTTGCCTGAAGAATCGGCTTCCACGTTTCACCCCCATTTTCGGTCTGAAGTAAGATACCAGCACCAAGGATTCGCCCGTGTTTTTCGTCAGAAAATTCGACCTGGCGCAGATCTTCACTGACACCACTGTGTTGTGGCAGCCATGTCTTGCCGCCGTCTGTGGTATGTGCAATTGCGCCGCCAGAACCGACCGCCCATCCCTTCTGTGCATCCACAAAATACGTATCGGCAAAGTTCGTTCGCCAAGTTGCCTGACGCATAATGTCCCAATGATAGTCAACGGGTTCAACAGGGATTTCCGCTTCAGCCGTAATAATCTCCGGTTCTTCGGCGACCGGCGGTAATTTTGCTGGCAATTCTGCCTCTTCAATAGAGTAGCGCATCGCAATTCCACCCTTACCGACAGCAACAACGCCGTCGGGTGAGAGTGCCAGTCCGTAGAGGTCGTTATCGGTGCCACTTTCTTGAACTTCCCACTTTTTGCCACCGTTGACGGTGGTGAGCATCACCCCATCATCACCGACGATCAACCCGTGTTGTGTACCCGCAAAATAGAGTTTATTTAGGTTCGCTTGCGTGCCGCTGCGTTGGAAATTCCAACGCTCTCCGCCGTTTGTCGTGTGTAGGATTTCGCCAAACTGTCCGACAATCCAGCCAGTGTTTTCATCTGCGAAGTAAACGGCATACAGTTCATTGAAGGTGCCGGTCGTTTGCTGGTTCCAGGTCAACCCCCCATCTTCCGTCGTGAGGCAAACCCCGGGCCATCCGATAGCCCACCCTTTCTTTTCATCGAGAAAAAATACACCCTTTAGCATCAGCGAGAGAAAATCGCCCGTGGCAGTTTGGGACAGCCACGTTTTGCCACCATCAATTGTGTGTATGATACTACCGAGGTCCCCGACAGCCCAACCGACTTGGGGACCAATGAAGTGGACAGAACGGAGTGTAAAGGCGGAAGGCCCGCGCTGGCGTTCCCAGTTTGTGCCGCCATCGTTTGTATGAACGATGAGTCCACGCTCACCGACAGCCCAGCCGTGTTTGTCAGTCGCGAAATAGATGTTCCAGATGCCGTCCCAGATATCAGTCTCAATTTCGTTCCAGGTCTGACCGCCATCCTCACTCATTGCCATAGTCCCGCGTCTACCGACTGCAATGGCGCGATTTGCATTCGTAAATTGGACGTTCTGCAAGTCATTCGCAGTCGTTCCACTGGTCATCTGCCATGTCGCGCCGGCATCCATCGTGTGCAAAATAGTGCCGTACCACCCAATTGCCCATGCCTCTGTAGGTGTCGTAAACTGGATTCCTGTTAAATTATTTTCCGTTCCACTTTCCATCAACTGCCAGTTGTCGCCCCCGTCTTCGGTCCGCGTAATAAAACCGACATCTGCTACGGCGACCCCGTAATTTTCATCTGTGAAATGGATACTGTTGATGGTATCCCGGACGTGTCCATTAATGAGTGGGATACGACTGTCTTGACGCTCCCAATTGATACCGGCGTTCGTTGTGTGGAAAATAGAGCCGTCACTGCCGACAATCCAACCTTCATTATCGCTGACGAAGAAGACCTGTTTATTGTCATTGATCATCCGGTCGCGTTCCCCCGCAAAGCGATTGCTCTGCTCTCGCCACGATTCGCCGCCGGTCTTGGTATGAAGAATTCTATCGTGAGTTCCGACAACCCATCCCGTTGAATCGTTGACGAACCAGACGCCATTGAGCATAAACTCGCTGACGTACTCGTACCGTTTCCACTCTTTCCCGCCGTTCTTGGTGTAGAGGACATCCGAATCTTCTCCAACAATCCATCCCTCTTTTGAATTGGCGAAAAAGACATCAAGGAGCATCGCGGAGGTGCCACTCCGTTGCAAGGTCCAGTGTCTACCACCGTCGTCGGTTGACGCAACCAACCCTTCATCACCGACTGCCCACCCATAGTCTGCGTTCGTAAAGTAAACGGCTTTGAAGTCTAAGGAGGCATCAGGAATACGAAAGCCTGGGCTTGTTGTATCGACCTCCTGTTGCTTCCACGTCTTTCCACCGTCTGCGGTATGGATAATTAACCCTTTCTCCCCGACAATCCATCCTTGTTTATGATTGACGAAGTAGAGATCGGTGAAGTGTGTCTCCCAATCCGCCTTTCGGGTCGCTTCCATCTTGACACAACCGTTAAAAAGGAACAAGATGCCAAACAAAAGTGGCAGGATAAGGCTATTAACAGCGAGTTTTAATTGATACAACACGCCAAAACGGGTCAGACTCCGTATCAAACTCATTTTTACCTCCGATCATTTGTTCTTGTGGGCAAGCCGAGGGAATAACTTGAATTTCTTCAGATATTTAGACAGACTTCTCCACGCTTTTGTTCACGTTTTAATTAAGCAAGTTTCAATATTAAACTTCAAGTTTTGAATCCACAAGTGGGTTAGAAGATTGGAAGCATGGAAGGTTGGAAGATAGCGGACACAGTGTTCCTTCCAGTCTTCCTGTTCTTCTATCCTTCCTCAAAACCTGAAATTTGTTTCTTAATATTGCTTAATAACCACTGTCACCACCAAAAAGACCGGAGCGCGCGATCGCAATACCGATTGCGATAACAACGGGTAACGCAATCGCTGCTATCTGGACAAGTGTAGAACGCCGTGTCCCGAGCTCCTGAACTCCTTTTATGCGTTTGACATGTACAAAGCACAGTGAAATTAACAACAGAATCACACTCACCGTCGGTACTTCTGCAAAAAAGTAACCGTTCATCCAGATACCGATAAGTAGAAGCGTCAGAATCGGCGAGGTACTGCCCGGAAAAACGAACCACTTCCTGTCTCGCTGTAGAACGAGCGTAATTATCCAACTTGCGACAAAAAGTGCCACTAAAATCCCCGCGTGCTGTGCTAACCGCAAACTGCCTGAAAGTGCCAGAATCAAGGCGGTCCCTCCAGAGAGTCCACAATAAACGAACGGACCAGGCGCACCAGCGGGTAAGGCACTAAAACTGCCTTCTACGATATGCCAAAACATGAAGATGACAACAGCAAGACCCACCCACCAGATAATTCCCTCAATGGGTCCCCATGTGTACTTGAATGTTGACGTTAGCAGCAGACGCGGTATAATTATAGAAATTGCTATCTGTGCTATCGGTCCCCACACCGCCAAATGCCAAAAACTCGCAACGATCAACCCGATAATAGCGAGATAACAGAGCCACTGTGTTCCCAGACGGGGCGGGAATACGGGCAACCCTTCTAAACCGAGATAGCCAATTATATAGCCAACCCCCAAGGCGGCAGCGATGAGCCACCCCGCAAATCCATCTTGCTCTTTCTCATTTCCAGCAGTTGCGTATTTTTTGGGAGCAAACGATCTCGCGAATATAAGAATCGCACTACCGACGACGGTGGGTAGGAGTAAACCGAGAACAAGCTGCTTCATTAGCATCGCGGATCTCCCTCCATCGGATATATCTACTTCTGCTTGGCTTCAATCGTGACGATAAGACGGACGTCGTCGCTGACAGCGCCGACACCGTAGGTCATGCCGAAATCGCTCCGCTTAATCGTGAAGACGGTTTCAAACCCGATCATAGATTCACCGCGCTCGCCTGTCCCTTTACCGGTAATCGCGACATCCACGGTGATAGATTTCTTAACCCCGAGGAGCTCAAGATCCCCTGTGACTTCCAACACATCTTCTTTCCCTTCCTTCATATCCACTTGTGTGCTCTGGAAGGTTATCACAGGAAACTGCTTCGCGCTGAAGAAGTCTGGACTTCTGAGGTGCTGATCGCGCTTGTTGTTAGCAGTATCAATGCTCGCTGCTTTTACTTCAAATTGTACCGTGCTTTTGGACACATCGGTTTCGTCAATCATGAGATTGCCACCGAACTCATTGAATCTGCCGTAGTTGTAGCTAATACCCTTGTGTTTTGCACGAAAAATTATCATTGAATGCGAGGTATCAATTTCGTATGTAACGGCTGCCTCGGCGAAGGGTCCATTTCCAACGAAGCCGATGATGAGTAAGGCTAAAACAAGACCAGCAGTATAGGGAATTCGTTGGGTGCGTCCTAAGTAGGTTTTCATCGTGAAAAATCTCCTTAATCTATAGGACTTACGCAATTTTCATGAAGTGCCTCATATTGCGCCATTGACGAGGTGAGGAAACCTCGCCAGCAGGGCGGACTGCGTAGGTCCTGATCTATTTGATTTGATAGTTCAATTTTGTAAGTATCTTTTGCCTTGTATTCGGCAAAAGAAGTATACCGTATTTTCTGACAGATGTCAACATGAAATGTTCGGCACAAAATTTTCTTGAATTTCATTACAAAATTGTGATATAATTATTAAATTATACAGAACTTGCGCAGCATCCTGTGCTGGCGAGGTTTATGAGGATTAACAATTTAATTCGGTAATGCGTGGGCAGGTAATGCGTGGGCAGGCACAAGACCCGGGGAAACACCCAAGCAAAAACCCCCTACAGTCGTTTTTTGGGATAGAATTACCGAAATATTTTCTTAAACCGCGCCAGCGGCGTGTGGGCCGTAGGTCTTCCATAGAAATTGCGTAAGTCCTATTATCAAAGTTATGTCAACTGCGACATCTTGGGGGCAACTTACCGAAATCGTGTAATGAGAGGGAGGGTTTTCAACAAAAATGAAAGTATCGCTATCAAAGTTTAAGATTTACTTAGGCGTGTATCTGTTCTGTTTTGTAGCGTTAAGCCCGCATGTAACGGCAGACCAGCACGCTACAGATTCAAAAATTAGTTTTCATTCCCAGATTGTCCCGCTCCTCAAACGGAGTTGCCAAGGATGCCATCATCCTGGGGATCCAAATGGCGATCTGATTGTGACAACCTACGCAGCACTCAAACAAGGTGGAATGGCGGGGGATGCCATTGTCCCTGGAAAACCGGATGAAAGTCTCCTCATTGAACTTATCTCCGGCGATGAACCCGCAATGCCACAAAACATGGAACCCCTCTCCGCTGAAGAGGTCGAACTGTTCCGACGCTGGATTCTCGAAGGTGCACACGACGACACACCCGCTGAAGTCGACGATATGGGCGACGGAAACTATCCGACCTACACAGTGCCTCCCGTGGTCACGGCACTGGCATACTCGCCGGATGGTAGCACCCTCGCGGTGTCGGGATTCCGCGAAATTTTGTTGTATGACACAACGAACTTTGAACGCAAAGGGCGCTTGGTCGGTAAAGCACATCGCATAGAATCGCTGACGTATACGGCAGATGGAAAGATTTTAGGCATGGCAGGTGGCTCCCCTGCCCAATTCGGCGAAGTGCAGCTATGGGATACCGCAACGAACACACTCATCAAAGCGATGCGTTCCAGCTATGACACCGTGTACGGACTCTCGTTCTCACCAGATGCAAGCCGGGTCGCCTTCGGATGTTCAGACCAGACGGTCCGCGTCCTGTCCGTTGAAGACGAGAAAGAACTGATTAAATTCGACAACCACAGCGACTGGGTCTTCGGTACGATTTTCTCTACCGATGGTTCCCACTTCGTGAGTTGCGGGCGCGATACTGCCCTCAAATTGGTTGAGGTAGATACAGGCTCTTTCGTTGACGACATCAATTCCAGCAACAAGGGGTATGGAGAAATTAACACGCTCGCGCGGCACCCGACGAAAGATCAGGTTTTGAGTGCTGGTGAAGATCGAATCCCGCGGCTCTACAAAATCTTTCGCGAAATACGCAGAGATGTCGGGAATACGGATTTCAATCTCATCCAAGCGTATGAAGCACAGTCGGGTACAATTGAAGGCGTCGCGTTCTCAGCAGACGGTAGCCGGTTCGCGACTGGCAGCGCAGGCGGTGAAGCCCGTATCTACAACGTGGAAGACGGAAAACGTTTAGCAAGCATGCAAGGCGATGCAGTGGGTGTTTTCGCAGTTTCGTTCCATCCAGATGGCACGCAGCTCGCTACAGGCGGTTTTGATGGAAAGATTCGGATATTTGATACCGCTACCGGCAAACTACTGGATGCCTTTATGTCTGTCCCGATTGAACCCGCCGGAAGCGAGGATGTCGCTTTAGTCGTGACAGGCATGACGTGAGGGGCGTGCGTTGCCAAAGTGCAGGATGCACTTACACAGCACCAAAATGTTATTAGTGTTGAAGTTTCCCTCCCCGATCAAGCCATTATTAAAGTTAGGAAGAACACCACCACCGCGGACGCTCTTGCAGACATCGTGAAAGCGACAGGATTTAGTGCGAAGGTTAAATAAGGCGCGAAGGATACTGGGGGTTTCCTATGACAATACAGGAACTACAAGAGATTATGTCTCAGCGGTTTGAAGCACAGGATAAGATGATCGTGCAGCGGTTTGAAGCACAGGATAAGATGATCGCGCAGCGGTTCGAGGGAATAGATCAGCGGTTTGAGGCGATAGATCAGCGATTTGGGGCATTAGAGAAACGCCAGGACCGCATTGAAACGCGTATGGATCGTATGGAAGGCAAACTCGATAAAGTCGTGGAACTTGTCGCTATGTTACACGGGGAACGGGCATTTGCAGGCCGCTTTTGGAAGCATGCGGCGTGGATCACGCCAACCGTTATCGCCCTTGCTGCGCTCATCAAGAGTTTCTTTCTCTAGACATATAGAGGCTGACGTATGGCTCTCAAGGCACCCAATATCCTCTGGGTTTGCACGGATCAACAGCGTTACGACACAATCGGCGCATTAGGGAATCCGTATGTGTCCACACCGAACATCGATAATTTAGTGGCGGAAGGGGTGGCGTTCACGCACGCCTATTGTCAAAGCCCTATCTGTACCCCGAGCCGAGCGAGCTTTCTCACGGGGATGTATCCAAACGCAACACACGCGATCCGCAACGGAAACGATTTTTTTCCAGATGCGTATCCGCTTGTAACGCGCACCCTCGCAGATATCGGTTATGATTGCGGGCTGATTGGCAAACTTCACCTTGCGAGTGCATACGGTCGGGTGGAACCCCGCGTAAACGACGGCTACCGTTATTGGCAATACAGCCATGCGCCACGCGACGACTGGGAACAGGGACACGACTACGCCGATTGGGTCCGCACGCAGGGATACATTTTAGGCGAGTTGAACCAGAACCCGGAAGGTGTACCAGCGGAGTTGCATCAGACGACCTGGTGTGCGGAAAAGACGATTGCGTTTATTCGCGAAGACCGGGAGGATTCCCCGTGGCTCGCGAGTGTTAATATCTACGACCCACATCCGCCGTTCAATCCACCACAGACACACCGAGACCAATATAATCCGGCGGAAATGCCAGAGCCGATTTTCCGAAACAGTGATCTGGAACAGCAGACCCGGCTACAAGCCGTCGATTTTCAATCCAAAGTCCGTACACCTGATGAACTGGACATTCGGAGTCCAATCTTACCGCAGACCCCGCGTCAAGAAGCAGAGGCAGTCGGGGCGAGAGATGCCAAAACACTCATAGCTGCCTATTACGCCATGATCCAACTGATTGACGAGCAGTTCGGTAGGATCCTTGAAGCACTTGACGAAACAGGGCAACGGGAAAACACCGTCATCATCTTCACGAGTGACCATGGAGAGACACTCGGCGACCATGGACTCATCCAAAAGGGGTGTAGATTCTACGAAGGTTTGGTCAGGGTGCCTCTGATTTTTTCATGGCAGGGACAATTTGCGAGTGGACTCAAGAGTGACGCACTCGTTGAACTCGTTGACAAAGCCCCGACGCTCTTGGAATTGGCGGGTTTAGCAGTCCCGGAGGAGATGCACGGCAGATCACTTCTGCCGATCCTTCGAGGTGAAGCGGATCCGAACCATCACCGCGATTTCGTCCGATGTGAGTACTACGACGCTGTGGACCTGCCGGATCACACTTTCGCAACAATGTATCGAAATGAACGTTACAAATTAGTAGTGTATCACGGGCACGAAGCGGGTGAACTCTACGATTTAATTGAGGATCCGGACGAATTTGAGAATCTCTGGCATGTCGGTGCGAAACAAGGGGTCAAATTTGAACTTCTAAAACAGAGTTTTGATGCCTCCATGCTCGCCATGGACAAAGGCTCCCGGCGCGTCGGACCGATGTGAGGAATTGTGATGGAATGGGTTGCAATTTCCGCGTTTGCAGTGTTTATCATTGGACTCGGGATAGTCGGTGGAAAGGCGATACACCACGCCTACAAAGATTAAACTTTGATAAAACGAAATTATGCTTGAACACAACACTATCCATTGCGGCGATACGTTTCATCTACTGAAAGCGGTAGAAGATGCCTCTGTGGACCTGATTGTGTGCGATGGACCGTATGGCATAACAGGAAATTCGTGGGACGAGATTTCCTCAATTCAGGAATTTAATCTCACGCTTATCCAAAATTTCGCGCCGAAACTGAAGGATGGAGGCGCGCTCTATCTGTTCGGGAAACCGGACTGTATCGACTTCATTGACTATCGAGAATACTTAAATCTGCGTTCAAAGATCATCTGGTATCAACCGAGTCGGCTCGCACAGGGACGTATCAGTTACACGAACAACTACGACATTATCTGCTACTTTATTAAGGGCAAAAAGCCGCGGTGCTACAACTTGGACGCTATCAGAGTTTCGCAACTTGTTGAGTTAGCGCATCGGAGTCGGTGTGAAAATGTGCCATCGGTAACGAACGGCAAATTTGGCAAGACGAAATACAATCCGAAAGGAAAGAATCCCGGCGATGTCTGGGGCGATATAAAGCAATTAACCTATAAATCCAAGGAATTGGTGAGTCGAAAAGCCCTCAACACGATCCAGAAACCGGAGAAGCTCATTGAGCGGATTGTATTGGCGAGTTCATTACCGGGAGATTTGGTTCTGGATCCTTTTGCTGGCGTCGGCACTTGCCCTGTTGTGTGTAAGCGACATCAACGGGAGTTTATCGGGTTTGAGATTGAACCGAGTTTTGTAAAAGCAGGGAATGAACGCCTTCGTGCGTGCTATAACGACTCAGCTTTGCCTTTATAGGGGCGATATCGGCGAATTCTACGCGAAAGACTTGACAAAAACGTTAATTTATGATACTATTTATGGTAAATTAGCGGAAAAAGGAACCCGATACGAACATTAATGCCACTTATAGAGGATGCTATCAGTCGTAAGCATCTACGCACCACCTTGCGTAAAGATACAAGGAGCACCCATGGAACGGACTTTCAAATGGCAAGATGTGGCTCACAAGTGTCGCCAAATGGTATTTTGCTTGACATTTCTTCTGCTTTATGGTATAAGTGTTAGCAACGCAGCCGTGGAAGTCGGATTTGTCTATCTCGGTGAGAAGGGACCCTTCACTGAGCCCGCGCTGAATTTTGCGGAAAAAGCATTCAAAACGCAGCAACTCGCAAAAGCAGACTTGAAAAGCAACACATTCAAGGAGTTCGGCGTTATCTGGTGGCATGAAGGCGATACCGATCCAGGTGAATTGTCCAATGCCGAAATCGGGGCGTTCATGGACTACGCCGAAAGTGGTGGGGCTGTCCTCTTAACAGGATGGGCAATCCGGCACGCAACCAACTTCGGACTCGAAAAAGCAGTGGCACGTCAGTTCGGCCCTGTCGCGGAAGACGGCATTGCGGTTGGTATTACCGTGCTAAAAGAGACGATTGAACGCGGTTTAGTGGAAGGTCTCGAAAATATCGACGGAAAAGCACCGCAGGTAGACGATAGAATCCAAGTTAATTCCACAGGTTACCCAAAAAGTGGAGACTACTACGACAAGATTTGGACGGACTTTATTACGCTTGCCAACGCATGGGGACCGCCTGCAAACGATTGGGGTGATCGGATTGCGGCGTTCGGCTATTGGGAGGCGGGTGCCGGAAAGGTATTCAATATGAACTGGCGACTCCCAAATTACCACAAAAATAACGAGGATATCGAGCAACTGGAGAAACTCACAGAAAACGTTATCAACTGGTTAGCAAGTGAATCGGAATTCGCGGAGGTTTCCGCTGGCGGTAAGCTGCCAATCGTGTGGAGCCGATTGAAGAATCAGCAGTAGCGCGAGATATTCGCTTGAGCGTCTAACAAACTACACCGGCGATAAAAAAAGCGAAAATAACGTCACATTTCACGTGTCACTTGACTTCTGCACGCCACAAACGTCACAATCGCACGAAGATAGAGCATATTTGATTAATATGTTCACTGATTAACAACGTCTCAGTAATTGTAATATCTACGACGACAACAGCGATAATAACAAATTTTAGTTTGATTGCCTAAAAAGGATACGCTACCATTGGATAATCTAAAAACTCAGACAGACGCACAATCGAATCTACCTGAAGGTGCTAAAGCACGCCTTGATCAAGGAAACTTAACCGGAGATATAGCATTTTCATTGGATGGCACACAACTCGCAGTCGCTTGTGACATCGGCGTTTGGATCTATGATGTGGAGAGCGGGCTCGGACTTAATCTCCTCGTTGAGCACAAGGAATACGTCAGATGCGTCGCGTATTCTCCTGATGGGCGCGCGATTGCCAGTGGAAGTATAGACAACACGGTAGTTTTATGGGACGCAGTTGGCGGATCTGCGACTGCAACACTGGTAGGACATACGGACGCTGTTCGGAGTGTTGCATATTCCGCGGATGGTGCCACCGTCGCAAGTGGAAGTCCTGATGGGACAGTGCGGTTATGGGATGCCAGCACAGGAGAAGCGAAAAATACACTCACGGGGTACGCAGACTCTATCAGATGTGTTAAATATTCCCCTGATGGGAGTACCCTCGCCGCTGGAACTGGGGACGACACAGTGGTATTGTGGGACGCTGCCACGGGAAGACACAAAGCAACACTAAAAGGACATACGCATATTGTCGATTCGATCGCCTATTCCTCCGATGGGGCAGTTCTTGCGAGCGGAAGTATTGACGGCACGGTTCGATTGTGGAATACAGATACAACGGAATTGATAACGACACTTACCGGACACGCCGGTTATGTCTGGAGCGTCGCTTACGCACCCGATGGCAAAACCGTCGCAAGCGGCGGGAATGACAACACCATTCGTTTATGGGATGTCGCAGGGGCAGCACTTAAAGAAACATTCACAGGACACACAGGGAGCGTCAGGAATGTCGCGTATTCTCCTAACGGCAGTGTTCTCGCCAGTGGAAGCGATGACCATACCGTACTCATTTGGGATCTCACGTAAATTATTAAGAAGCGTCATCAGTTAACAGTTTTCAGAAGTTAAGAGTCGCCAGTTATCAGTTATCAGTGGTCAGTTAAGGAGATGGGCTGCTAAACCAGAGGTTTTTTTAAGTATTAACTGAAAACCGATAACGAAAAAAAAGGAGGACGGCGTCTCCTCGGTCGATCATAGCCCGGGGGCTCACGCCGAGTTTTTTGATGAAACCCAGGTCTAACTTTGTAACAACATTCCTTGTTGCATTTTCTATCTGTCTCGCGTCGGGAATTGGAGTTCCCGCTTACGCGGCGAGCGAGATGGAGCAGCCTGCGAGTGCAGAAGTTCCGACGGTGCAAGCGTTAAAAGTTCACCCTGAGTCACTGACATTGGAGCATGCGCGCGACGGTAGACGGGTGCTTGTGTCAGGAAAAACGAAAAGTGGCACATGGGTAGACGTAACACCTGCTGCTGTACTGACACCCACTACCGCAGGAGTGAAGGTATATGAAGATGGTTATATCTTCCCAATGGCGGTGGGCACAACAAAAATTACGGTGACAGTCAAAGGTGTCAGCACCGAATTGCCCGTGACCGTTAAAAGTATGGAGGCACCCCCTGTCAGCTTCGTGAGAGATGTTATGCCGCTCCTGAGCCATGCTGGGTGTAATAACGGCACATGTCACGGTGCAGCAAAGGGCAAAAATGGGTTCAAACTCTCACTCCGCGGCTACGACCCCGATTTCGATTATGAACTTTTAATCGAGGACATATCCGGACGGCGGTTTAACCGGGCATTTCCCGAACAGAGTCTGATGTTGCTAAAACCGACATCAGAGGTGCCCCACAAAGGCGGACAGGTAATTGTCCCAGGGAATCGGGACTATGAAATCATCCGTCAATGGATAGCAGAAGGCGCCACTCCTGACGTTCACACCACACAACGCGTCGAAAGGTTGGAGGTCATACCAGATTCGGCTGAACTCGCAATGCCGGGTATGCAGCAACAACTTATAGTGATCGCACACTATCCCGATGGCACAACCCGGGATGTCACCCGTGAAGCGAAGTTCACAAGTAGCGTCAATGAGGTGGCAAAGGTGACGGACGACGGCGTGGTAACCGCAGAACGCCGCGGGGAAACGGGGATCCTCACTCGATACGAAGGGGCCTATAGCACAAACGGCATCATCGTTATGGGCGACAGGAGCGGTTACAAGTGGGTCAAAACCCCTCAATACAACTACATTGACACGCACGTCCACAATAAACTGAAACGGATGAAAATCCTGCCTTCTGAACTCTGCACAGATGAAGAGTTTGTACGGCGAATCTATTTCGATCTGACAGGTCTCCCGCCGACGCCGGCGCAGGTGAGGCGCTTCTTGACCGATACGACCGCCTCTAAAGCCAAACGCGAGAAACTCATCGATGCCCTCGCCGAGACCTCAGAGTTTGTTGACCACTGGACGCATAAATGGGGCGATCTGTTGCAGTCTAACCGTAAATTCCTCGGTGAGCGTGGGATATGGCTCTTCCAACAATGGATCCACCAAGCCATTTCCGAGAATCGCCCGTATGACAAGTTTGTGCGAGATCTGATTACCGCAACCGGTAGCACCTACACGAATCCCGCAGCGAACTATTTCCGTGTTTCGCGTGAATACACGGCTGCGGTGGAAAACACAACCCAACTTTTCTTGGGGGTTCGGTTCTCCTGCAACAAATGCCATGACCATCCGTTTGAAAAATGGACGCAAAACCAGTACTATGAATTCGGTGCGTTCTTCGCGGATGTCAAAGTCAAACCGGGGCAGCTCCCCGGCGATGAGGTTGTTTACGCCAATTATACCCCAGAGCCTGTGAAACACCCCCGGACGTTAGCCGTGGTTGAACCCTCAGTACCGTTCGGAGAAATTTCAGAAGAAACCGACGACAAACGTGAAATGCTCGCAGAGTGGCTCACCTCTAAAGAGAATCCAATGTTTGCTCGGGCAGGTGTGAACCGCATCTGGAGTTACTTCATGGGACGTGGGATCATCGAACCTGTAGACGATATCCGAACAAGCAATCCACCCACTAACCCTGAATTGCTTGACGCGTTGACAAAGGACTTCGTGGACAGCGGATTTGACATGAAACATATCATGAAGACAATCACACGTTCCCGAACCTACCAACAGAGCATCACAACGAATCAGTGGAACAAGGCGGATACGATTAACTTTTCGCACGCAGTTGCCAGACGCTTGACGGCGGAACAGTTGTTAGATGCGATTGGGATCGCGACAGGCAGCCGGCCCCGGTTTGAAGAGATGCCGAAAAACTTCCGTGCAGTGCAGTTGCCGGACAGCAAAGTTAAAGATGATGGATTCTTGAAGTTGTTTGGCAGACCTGAGCGCGAAACTTCGTGCGAATGTGAACGTACCACGGAGGTCAGCCTCGCACACGCAATGAATCTTATTAATGGACCGACGGTTGCAGAGTCACTCATCGATCCAGAAGGACGTATTGCACAACTCATTAAAACGAATCATGATGACCGAGTTCTCGTTGAGGAACTCTATCTCGCGACGCTTTCTCGGTTACCGGAGAAGAACGAATACGCAGTAGCGATCAAACACCTTGCGAATGCTGAATCCAAGGAAGAAGGCGCGCAAGACTTGCTGTGGGCACTCATTAACAGTCCCGCCTTCTTATTCAATCGCTAATAGTTTTCAGTTAACCAACAGATGGAGGAAACAATAGATGTTATCGTTACCACAACTCCCCGGACGTTTATGTGACGGGTTCTCACGTCGTGAATTTCTACGTGTCGGTGGTGCGGCGATGCTCGGCATCAGTTTGCCACAAGTATTGTCACTCCAAGCCAACGCGAATACAACAGTTGATCCCGCCAAGCCGCTCAACGGATGGGGAAAAGCCAACTCGGTCATCCTTCTTTTCTTACAAGGCGGTCCGAGCCACCTTGACATCTGGGACCCGAAACCGGAAGCGCCGTCGAACATTCGCGGTGAATTTAATCCGATCCCGACCAATGTGCCGGGAATCCAGTTGTCTGAGACGATGCCGCGTTTGGCACAACAGATGGACAAAGCGTGCCTTATCCGTTCGGTCAGTTACACACCGGCGGGACTTTTCAACCACACCGCTGCGATGTACCAAATGGTAACGGGTGAAACGCCAGACAAGGTCGCGCCCTCGGGACAGCTCGATCCGCCGTCCCCTGCCGACCATCCGAATGCCGCATCGCATATCGCAAACTACCGTCCACCCGATGAACCGATGCTCGCGGCAGTGCAACTCCCGCGCCCGATGCAAGAGAGTAATATCATCGGTAAAGGTGGAAACGCTGGTTTCCTTGGCAGAGCATACGATCCGTACTTCCTGTTCCAAGATCCGAATCAGGAGATTAACCTCGACGATCTGAGTTTACGTCCAGAGGTACCGCCGGTGCGTCTGAAACGTCGGAAAAACCTCCTTGAGACGATTAACAAAGGGATGCCCGAAATTGACAAGGTCGCAGATTCCTACGCTTTGAACGAGTATTACGAGAAGGCGTATAACCTCATCCTGTCGCAGCGGGCACGCAACGCATTCGATTTGTCGCAAGAACCGGATGAGATGCGAGATAAGTACGGTAGACACACGTTTGGACAGAGCGCCCTCCTCGCTCGCCGTTTGGTGGAAGCAGGCACCCGTTTCGTGCAGGTGAACTGGCCCTCCGTCGCTAACGGCGATCCGAATACTACGGCATGGGATACGCACGCAACCAACTTTGGTCCGTTGAAGAACCTTCACTGCCCGAAGTTAGACAGTGCCGTCTCCTCACTGCTGGAAGACTTGGATCAACGCGGTATGTTGGACGATACCCTCGTCTTAGCGATCGGTGAATTCGGACGCTCGCCGCGGATGGGTATCAGCACCTCCGGTAATAGCAACGCGCCTGATGGACGCGATCACTGGCCCTATTGTTACACAGGTCTGATTGCAGGTGCTGGTGTTAAAGGTGGACAGGTCTACGGGAAGTCCGATGCAACAGGCTCAACGCCGCTTGAGAACCCGGTGCATCCGAGAGACATCCTCGCCACGGTCTATCATACACTCGGTATCGATCCGCACACCATCGTGTACAACCACTTGGATCAGCCACGCGAGTTAGTGAAAGGCGAACCGATTGCCGGGATATTCTAAATGTTGGCAGAAGTCTGGACTGGGATTTTTGGGATTTTTGTGAGTTACCATGATGATGAGACCTCCGATACTCAGGGTAATCCTTTAATCCGTTAAATCACAGTTCAGACTTTTTCACGACCGTCGCTATCTCATAGATGCTCTGGAAACACAGATTTCTCAGAAGATTCCAACGTTATGCGTTCAAACATCAACAGTAAAATCGCGCTTAATATTGATGGTGATGCCAAAGTCTCCATCAAAGGTTTCATTGCCCCGATTGAACACACCCTCAGTAACCACCACATAGAGTTCGAGTGGGATGGGTTGGTGAATCTCCGAGTCACCGCGCCAGAAAAGGAGTATTCGGCATCCGTCTTCCGCGCGTTTCTGCCAGACGCAGCGGTGTCTGTTGGAAGTCCTTGGCAGATTGAAAAAGCGGGTGTCCTTGAACTGCTGCGGCAACTTCACCCAAATCCAGATTTGGATATGCGCTATACGGAAGGCGAAAATGGGACCCCTGGGTTGTGGGCGTGCTTGCGTGCTTACACCGATGAATTCGCGGAGATTCTGTTTCGCATTCATGCAGAATTCAGGTTAGGTGATGGTTGGTTCACGCCTTCACAATTTACCGGACATCTCGTTATCAACCGTCGGGAAGAAAGCGTCTCGTTTTTTCAGATGCGCGTTCCAGAAGGACCCGTGAATTTTGAGGTCGCCTGGCAGGACGAAAGGAATAATTGGGATGACTCCAACTGGATCATGGATACCGGTTTTTGCTCGCAAATGGAACTCCGTGCTGGGACCGAAGCCGTTCTACGAGACATCACAACCCGTTTGGAAAGCGCAATGGGCGGTTCTACTACCATTACGCAGAGGGCAGCTGAGCGTGTGTTAAACTGCCAGTTTTACAAATCGGAACAAATCGATTGGGTCTCGATGGAGACGGCGCTGGAATTAGCACAAACACAACAGAAACCGATTCACGCTATTTCCATAGATGGACCCTTGGCAGACGAGAGTTGCTGAGGAAGTGGCAAAGGCCTGAGGGCAGGTGCTCTCTCCGACGAACAAAACATCAAATTCTTGAATGAACATTTCATCAATACATGGGTATCCAATGTCGCCTTCGGTCGCACACCGAATAAACGCGCCTATCTTGCCAAGAGAATCCAGCACGGTTTCAAGGGGGTTGACACAACACACCCATTGGCGCAAGCTATCATAAACGGGTGGCAGTTACACTTGCCAATAGATTCTCTGGTTATCTCGTCTGAACTTGAAGTCATGGGTAGGCAAGATGCCAATCGACTCCACGAAGATAGCAGGGATCGGGGACTCTCCGAAGCGGAGGGGTACCGCCTATTCTTATCGGAAGCCTTAGCAGGCAAACGCCCTGGGTTGGGTAGAATCGTCCTAACCCCTGAGTGTCCCTCAGTCGAGATAATGGACACTTTTCAGACGCCGATGATCCCCCATCAAGACTACACCGTCGTAGAGATTGATACCACGGCGTTTGAAGACGGCGGCACGCTTACACTGGATATCGGCGTCGGGAGAGGTAAGGCGGAAGGGGTTTTTTACCTATTTGATGACAACAAAGACCTCCCAACAGAAAAAGCACCTGAAGGCGTATCTACCTCTGTCTGGGAGCGTCAAGAAGGCGAGGTTTATCTGGCAGCTCTCGATGCCCTCGCCACAGAAGCGGTTTACCCTGAAAAAACCGAAAGAATCACCTACCCTTTTGACGAAGGTGAGTTGTTTCGCTTGTGTGTTACCGGGAGTCCGTACAGTGCGAAAGGGAGTCACAACGCTTTCAACCTCAAAATCTCCGTAGAAGAGAAACTGATAACTGATAACCACTAATGAGGTAATTAAAAATGCCGAATACGCCATTTCGGAAATATAAAAGAAAAGAGTGGAAGAGTGGAAGAGTAGAAGAGTGGAAGAGGGGTGGGTGTCCATCCCTCCATCCTTCCATCCTTCCATCCAGTCTTCTCGTCATAGCGATCTTTCTCCTAACGATTGGTTTCGCATACGCCCAGGTGCAACCCACCCTGACGGCTGTCTTCCCACAAGGCGGTCAGCAGGGACGCAGCGTAGACGTCACACTCACAGGCACAAATCTCGGCACAGCAACAGCGGTGTGGTTCAGTGGGAAGGGTATCACCGCGGAAATTAAAGAAAAAACGGGGCAAGCTGCTGTCGTTTTCAACGGTGCTGGTGTTTCCGGAAGTATTCCGAGCGACACGCAGTTGGTCGCATCGCTAACGATTGCCAGCGACGCACCGTTAGGTATCCAACAGATACGCGCCGTTACCCCGTATGGTGTCTCCAATGCTGGCAGCTTCGTTGTTGGAAATCTACGAGAAATCATTGAAGAAGAGACAGAGGCATCGGCGTCGGAAACCTCGTCCACAATGGAAACCGACTGGCTGGCGCTGCCGGTTACCGTGAACGGCACAATCGCTTCAATTGACGATGAAGACAGTTTTACCTTTCAAGTGAAAAAGGATACGCGGCTTATCTGTGAAGTGGCAGCACAGCAAATAGGTTCGCTGTTGGATTCCTACCTCGTTCTCCGCGATACCAATGGGACTGAGGTCGCCAACAGTGGTCTCGGTAACGCCTTTGACTCCGTTTTGGACTACACAGCACCTGAAACTGGGAAATACACGCTCCACATTCGCGATATTCGTTACAAAGGCGGAGATGGGTACGCCTATCGCTTGAGTATCGGTGAATTACCCTATCTTGAGACGATCTTTCCCCTCGGTGGGCAACGCGGTACCGAGAATACAGTTACCGTCACTGGCGCGAACCTGGAGACGGTAGAATCCATACAGGTTTCAATCGGTGCTGAAACACCGGCAGGCGAACAATCTTTGAGAGTCCAGACGCCTTCCGGGTTGGCAACCAATCCACATCCGTTCACTATCGGAAATTGGACGGAAATGGTGGAGACCGAGCCGAATAACACAACTGGGAATGCGAATGCCGTAACGACACCGATAACGCTCAACGGAAAAATCGACACATCCGGCGATGTCGACTATTTTTCGTTTGAGATTAAAGAACCGCAACTCCTCGTTTTTGAGGTAGAGGCACTTAACCTGTCATCAAAACTTGATGCATTACTCACGCTCTACGGTCCAGGAAAACCGATGGAAGCCTCCGAAGAAATGGGAAATAAAGGGCAAGGTTGGGAAACCTCGCCAGCGGAACAGGTGCTGATGGTAAACGACGATGCCACCAATGCCGATGCCCGTATTGACTGGAATTTTGAAGCAGCTGGAAAGTACTCTATCGCCATTCGGGATCTAAACAATCAAGGCGGTGAAACTTATCCGTACCGATTAAACATCCGTCCGTTGGAACCCGACTGCCAACTCAGTGTAGTTGCCCTTGACATTCGGAATCGTCCGACCGCCATGGATAACCCGCGCGTTAGCAGAGGCAGCAGCGTTACATTGCAGATTAATGTTACGCGTCTCGACCAATTTGCGGGTCCAATTCGCTTACTTTGTCCAGACCTTCCGAGAACATTCGATGTGAGTCCGACGATTGTCGGAGCAAACCAAAACCGGGCGATGCTTACGATAACGGCACCATCGGATGCACCACTCGGACTCATGCCGGTCTCCATCGTTGGGGTTTGTGCCGTCGGGGGTCGCCAGATAGAGCGCACTGCCACTCCGTCTCCGATCCTGCTGACCGTAATGGATGCGCCGGAATTCACACTGACGCTCGCAGAGATCGGTTTAAGCACTGTGCACAACAAAACCGTTGACCTCCACGTGACAGCAACACGTCGCGATGACTTCGTCGGTCCGATCGCATTATCGGTATCCGGACTTCCAAATCGTGTTTCAGCACTTCCTGACCCTGTTTCTAAAAAACCTGTCACGATTTCGGAAGGCGAAACAGAAGCGATGATTTTGGTTAAAGCTGGGACTTTTGAACGGAGAGAGGAATTTTCCGTCTTGCCGATACCCGGTACAAATTATATCTCGGTTACCGGAACGTCGACTGTCAATGGCGAGACGGTGAAACAATCGACTCCTGCCATCCCTTTGACGATCGTCGAGGCCCCCTTTATTGTAACGGTTGAACCCCTGCGCTTTAGCATTGTCTTCCCTGCAACGGCACCCCCAGGGTCTGAAGTCGAGACAGTCGCACTTACGGAAACCAATCCAGCGACGGACACCGAAACAGCAAAAGCCGAAGATCCGCGAACAAAGGAAGCGATATTGACGTTAACGATCGTCCGGCAAGGCGGCTTCACAGATGAAATCACGTTGACGCCGATCGATGTCCCAGAAGGCTTTACCACAGAGGCGGTTACCATCCCAGCAAACGAGACGGAGGCAAAAGTCCCACTAAAAGCACTCAGCTCTTTAACGCCGGAGACATACGAGTTTAAATTCCGAGGCGCTGTGACGATTAACGATACACCCTTTGAACAGGATAGTCCTATCGTCAAGGTAAAGATTATCCATTAATTGGTTATCAGTTATCGGTTATCGGTCATCAGGGGGCAGGCACGAGACCTGCCCCTACATTCGGGCAGGCATAAGACCCTACATTCGGGCAGGCACAAGACCTGCCCCTACATTCATATCTGACGGCTAATTTATCCTCCTGAAACACCTCTCAACATGACTGAATCCCCCTATACCCTTATCCATCAAGACACAACCACTTCTGCCCGAGTCGGCAAGCTCCAAACGGCGCGCGGTGTTGTAAACACCCCCATATTTATGCCCGTCGGGACACGTGGGACGGTGAAAGCATGCACACCGCAAATGCTATCCGAGCAAATTCAGGCAGAAATCATCCTTGCCAATACCTACCACCTTTACCTACGTCCGGGACACGAGATTGTTCGAGAGGCGGGGGGTTTGCATGCGTTTATGGGGTGGCATAAACCCATCCTGACGGATAGTGGCGGATTTCAGGTCTTCAGCCTCGGTCCCCTGCGTAAGATTACAGAGGAAGGTGTGACGTTTCGTTCTACGATAGACGGGACCGAACACTTTATCAGCCCGGAACGGTCCATCGAGATTCAAAACGCTCTCGGTGCTGACATCATTATGGCGTTTGACGAGTGTCCTGCGTTACCGAACGATTACACATATCTCAAGGATTCGATGGAGATGACGTTGCGATGGGCAGAGCGGTGTCGAAAGGCGCATCAGAATCCGGATCAGCTGCTCTTCGGGATTGTACAAGGCGGCATGGCACGCGATCTACGTCAAGCCAGTGTCGAAGGGACCGTATCGATCGGTTTTCCGGGGTATGCAATCGGTGGCTTAAGCGTGGGTGAGGAAAAGGATTTGATGTATGAGACACTCGCATACGTCGCGCCGCTTCTACCTGAAGAGAAACCACGCTACCTGATGGGAGTGGGTACACCTGAGGACTTAGTCCATGCGGTGCGGTGCGGCATTGATATGTTCGATTGTGTGATGCCGACCCGAAACGCGCGCAACGGTTCTCTGTTCACGACAGCAGGCATTATCCGCATTCGCAACACGAAATATAAGAACGATTTCAGTCCGCTGGATGCAGCATGTTCCTGCTATACCTGCCAAAACTTCACACGGGCATATCTCCGACACCTGCACATCGAAAATGAGATTCTCGGTTCACAATTGCATACACTGCACAACTTGCATTTTTATGTCAGTTTAATGCGTGGGATTCGGCGCGCCATCTGTGACGGGAACTTCGCAGCGTTAGCAGACAGCGGACCCGATATTAGTCAATTCGTGAAATTGGGTCAGTTTGTGTGACCAGGCAGCGCTCCGCATCTTTTGAGACATAGGCAAGATGCATTAGACATAAAACAGCGGAAGAAGCTTGTGCGAACGTTAAAACTCTCCAACCACCTCCGCATTTTCGGTACTGACTCGCAAAAAGTTCGCATCAATATTTGTTATTCTGACTTCAGATAAGGTAAGTGCCGAAGTTTTGACCTCTATCACTTCAAACGTGACGGTTGCCAAAGTGCCATCCCCCTGGCTCCCGCCATCCAGAGAGGTCGCCGCAAGCGTGACTTGATTCTCACTAACCAGCGGCGGAATGACAAAAGTGCCTGGTGGCAGATAGTCAGCATTGCCGCCAGAGACATAACGGAGGGCAGTCGCATCGAACTGGAGCGTCAGCTGATAACCTGCGGTGTCCTCGCCCCCGGTAATGTTGATGTCAAGAACGAGTTGCTCACCCGGTGGGGGCGATTTCACCGAAGCGGGGAAGATGCTCACCGTCACGCTTGAAAAGGACTCAAGTGCCGGAGGCGTAACGGTGTAATTAAGCGTCTGAGTCCCATCAGTCCACGTGATAGTGATAGGAAGTGCTCCGGGTGCGAAGGGACCATTGATAGTAACCGTTTTACCAGCAATGATAATTTTTCCGGTCTTAGCAAAACCGGTATCCACTTTTACATCCTCAGGGATATTGTCAAACGTCACCGTGATAATGCTGTTTGGTTCAATGTCGCCGTCGGATGGATTTGCGCTAACGAATGCTGCGGTCGGAATCTCTTGAACTTCCTCTTTATCCTCGCCACATCCACCCACGTAAACTGTGAGCAGGACAGCCATTATTAGCCTGAGTCTTCTGAAAAAAAGGTCCATAAGTATTATAACTCCTCATGGTAACATCGAAAAATATTCAACAACGGGAATACCAAATAGATTCACACAAATCATCTCATAACTGACGTAGCGTCATTCAGTTCTTTCGTATACACAAATTCTGACCGAAAATAACGCGTGCTGCTATGGGGCACACATCCTATTTTCGAATGAGCAGCTTCCGCGTGGCAGCGAAATCTTCTGCTGTGAGTGTGTAGAAATACACACCACTCGCAACAGACTCACCCAGTTGGTTTCTGCCGTCCCAATACGCTGCTCGACTCCGAGACTCATAGATACCCGCAGCCTGATGCCCTAATACCAGCGTCCGAACCAAACGACCATCAGCTGCATAGATCCGTACTGTTACATTCGCAGACGCTGACAAGTGATACGGAATCCACGTCTCCGGGTTGAACGGATTGGGATAGTTCGGCAAGAGTACTGTCTCTGTCGGCGTTAGGATCGCAAGGAGCTGCTCGAGAACCAGGAACCCACGCTGATATATTAGACCTGTGAGGTTTTGTTGCCGGGCAAGTTGAAGCCACTCGTGCACTTCTGCCGCAGTGAATAGATTAACAATGGCTTCCGAATGCAGTGACGGCGCAGCATTCCCCTGTTCGATCGCTGCCGCAATGAGCAGTAAATCCGCCGCATCTATTATACCATTGCCATTCATATCCGCTGTATTCTCGCCCGTCTGACCCAGACGATCCGCAGCTGCAACCATATCTTCAAGATTCACAATACCATCTTCGTTGACATCTCCCGCAAGCCGGGCGGGTTCTACCTCTTCCGGGTTTTCAATCCGAACCTCTAAAAAGTCGGCATTGCTGTCAGCCAACTTCGCAGCTGATAACCGCGGTAGTGAAGGGTTAGCGGCGATCACTTCAAATGTGACAGTCGCAAGCGTCCCACTCCCTTCACTACCACCGCTCAGAGATGTCGCCGCAAGTGTCACGTGATTGCCACTCACCGATGCCGGAACAACAAAAGCCCCTCCAGGTAGATAATCGGCGTTCGCACTTGAGATATACCGTAGCGCGGAAACATCGAACTCAATTGTTATCTGATATCCCGCAATATCTACACCCCCTGCAATTGTGACTGGCAGCGTCAAACGATCCCCTATAGCTGCTGGCGGTATCGAAAGCGGGAGACTGACTGTCGCAACATCCTCTCTAACAGAAAATACATCTGGCACCTGCACTATGCTACCCGTCTCAACCCGGAACGTCTGTTTTGTGATGCTCCCATGCACATCAATTACCTGAAGCGTGACTTCCTGACCTACCTCCACTTGGGGTTCAACAAACTCAACGGTGATACTTGTTTTACCGTCTAACGCCTGACTCCCATGCAGTTTGAGACCGCCAACTGGTTCCCCAGTCGTCGTTGGAATCAGCAGCTGCGCTCGATGTAACCCATTCGCATCTGTTACCTTACACTTGAATCCAGACGCACTGGACGAGAACAACTCAAACGTTGTTTCTTGGTCGCGTTCAGTTTGAGACGGATTGAAATAAGGGTGGACTGACAACCACTCGGCGGCATCCTGTGACAGCCGGACTTGGCTGCCATACGCCATGAGGTAATTATCGTCCCGGAAATCGTGTTCTAAGCTGAACGTGTGACCGAGTTCATGCGCCGTCACATACAAGTTAAAGCATCTACCGGAGGCAGGAATCACAGCAAAGCCGCCCGAATCTCGCCGCCACGTTTTGTTGTCCCGTGAGATCCAATTGCCGCCCCCTATACCGCAGACGTCATTTTGATTCCCGTCGTTCACGAATTCACTACTGACATCTACCGCAGCAAGATAGATATGCTTCGAGATATCAAACTGTTCCTGGATCTCTCCTCGGACCCTGTTAAACGTGTGATCCTGATAGTAAGCATCGGTGTTCCGTCCATTTATGTGATGTACGACAGCCTTGCCAGCCCCATCAGTTTCAAAGGTAAAGGTTTTTTGCATCTGTGTGGCATAGAAGGACTGGACATCCCTTATTAGCGTATCCAATTGCGCGTTTATATCTTGTCGGCGTGGGCGGTCGCTGGGACGAAAGTAGACGAGCCGAATGTTATCTCGCTTAAGTTGCGCTGATCCAAGAACCTCACCGTTTTCAGTACTCACCGATAAAAAGTCGGCATTAACATCTGTCAGTTTGACCTCAGATAAGGTCAGCATCGAGGATTTGACGCTAATGACCTCAAACGTGACGGACGCTAATGTGCCATCTCCTTGGCTCCCACCATTCACAGATGTCGCTGCAAATGTCACCTGATTCCCCTTAACAACCGGTGGGACGACAAAGGCACCTGCTGGGAGATAACTCCCGTTCGTACTTGAGACATAGCGGAGCGCAGTGGTATCAAACCGCACCGTTGCCTGATAGCCTGCGACGCTTTCACCCCCGGTAATGTTGAGATTGAGGACGAGCTGCCCACCGAGTGCAGGAGACTGGATCGGAGAAGGGGAAACGCTTACGATAGCGGTGCCAGCCCTGTCGGGCTGAGTGTCCCTCGAGATTGTTGCAATCTCGCCGTTTCCACCCACTGGCGTTGTAAGACGCCCGTGCTCGGTTAGCCAATTGGCAATAAATTCAATGACCCCACTTGCGCGTGGATCCTCACCGTCCCAGTTGGGTTGCATTTTTTGCCACATCGCGGCGATAATTCCGCCGTGTGTTTTATTAACAGCGACAGCCGGATCAGCGGTGTGCGTCCCATCGTCTGAGACAGCGAAAGGGATAACTTCCCAATCTGTGCCGTTGAACTGCTCAAGATTCCACGGCCTATGGGATCCAAACGCCTTTAATGATGGCAGATATTTTTTCCCTATCTCCGTCGGGAACATGAATATCCCGGGACGATTCCCTGGCGGCCAGAAATGGAGCAGAGGGATATCAAAGACATTCGCAGCACCTGCTTCAAAATTATCAGCACTCCGCAAGCCGCCTTCATAGCTCATAAACAAGATATAGTCCGCGACGTTAATGAAAACGTTGCCATCTTCAATGAACTTTTCGATGTTGGAACCGTCCGGGTGGGCGTTCGGGAATTGATAAATCGCGCTCGGTGAGGTCCCGGACGCAGCAATAAAGACATCCTGTTGTCCGTTTCCGGTATGCGCTTGCATCCATCTGCCCAACGCGGAATTGTAACCGACTTCATCGCCATCCCCATAGTTTTCAATGTTTTCAAAAATGGCTTTCATCCGAGCATCGTTCATGATTGCCTCAGCATTTGCGAGGGCAGCCTCTTGTGAAATCCAATCGGGATTCGTGGGCCCCGAATAGATAGCAAGGTCCGCGGCAGAGGCATTTGTCAAAGCAAGTGTCAAAAACGATAAACTGAGCACTGAGAGTAGAGAAAGCCGTTTCATGATCATCGGGTATCCTTAACGAGTTATAGACGTTCAAATAAACTTTACAACCTCTATCTTAGTATATCAAAGATTTGTCGGACAAAAGGGGCTTTATTCATTCCGCCGACGAACCGTCCAATAATCTTTCCATTTCGGAACACGATGTAAGTGGGAATCGCCTCAATGCGATATTTTGCCGTCATTCGGGGATTAAAATCAACATCCAACACTGCAATAGTGAAGGTATCCTTGTTTTCCTTGGCAACTTCCTTGATGATAGGCTTCATAAACTTACACGGGGGACACCAATCTGCCGTAAAGTAGGCCATGACGGGTAGCGCGGAACCTTGCACGGTGCTCTCGAACGTCGCATCAGTTACATCGATCGGTCCATCAAGTGGAGCTGTCGAGGGCGCGACGGTTTGACCGAAGTATTTAGCGACTAACGTCAAATCTCGGATATTCACCTGTCCGTCTCTGTCAACATCGGGATTCGGAACCCCTTGATTCGGGCGTATGGTTTCATTAAAGTGCTTCCCAACAAGGGTCAAGTCTCGAATATCTATCTCGCCACTTCCGTCAACATCCGCGGCGGCTTTGAGGTCTTCTGCCGCATAAACCAAACGGCTGTTGTCCAAACCGGTCCAAAGAATCAGTGATACACCGACGAGTAGCAGCCCACAAACAACTCTTGTGCGATAGGTTAAAACCGTGTGTCGCGTGGATATAGTGCTCAGGATTTCCATAATTAATTCTCCTTTTGCAACAATGGGAATACCAAATAGATTTACACAAATCATCTCATAACCAACGTAGCGTCATTCAGTTCTTTCGTATACACAAATTCTGACCGAAAATAGCGCGTGCTGCTATGGGGCGAACATCCTACTTTCGAATGAGCAGCTTCCGCGTGGCAGCGAAATCACCTGCCGTGAGTGTGTAGAAGTAGATGCCACTGGCAACAGGTTCACCCAAACCGTTCCTGCCGTCCCAGTACGCCGCACGGCTCCGAGATTCATAGATACCCGCAGCTTGATGTCCTAACCATAACTTCCGAACTAATTTCCCATCTGCAGCATAAATGGAAATATGGACTGCCGCAGCGTGCGATAAATGATACGGGATCCACGTTTCCGGGTTGAACGGATTCGGATAGTTGGGCAGAACGGTTGTCTCCTTCGGTGTGAGTATCAACAAGATATGTTTCAGAAGTATCACGCCACGCTGATACTTCGCACCTGTCAAACCGTGTTGATGCGCAAACTGAAGCCACTGCCGAACCTCCGTTGCCGTGAACATCTCAGCAATCGATTTTGGATACAGCGACGGCGCAGCATTCCCTTGTTCTACTGCCGCCGCAATGAGCAGTAAATCCTCCGCATCTACCACACCATCATTATTGACATCTGCCGTATTCTCACCCTTCTGATTCAGACGCGATGCAGCTAAATCCATATCCTCAAGATTCACAACACCATCACCATTGACATCTGCCGGGATTCGGACGGGTTCTACTACCTCGCCGTTTTCAGAACTCACCGGTAAAACGTTGGCATCGCTATCTGTGAGGCTCACTTCAGAGAAACGCAGTGCTGAGGGTTTGACGGCGACCACTTCAAACGTAAGGGTTGCGAGCGTACCTTCCCCTTGGCTCCCGCCATTCAGAGAGACCGCCGCAAGCGTGACCTGATTCTCATTGATGCGTGGCGGAATGACAAAAGCTCCCGTTAGCAGATAGTCAGCATTGCCGCTGGAGATGTAGCGGAGGGCTGTCGTATCGAACACCAGTTTGAACGCATATCCTGCGACGTTTTTTCCATTCACAATAGAGACGTTAAAGGTGAGTTGTTCTCCCAAAGCAGGAGACGCTACAGCGGAAGGGGTCAGGCTCACAACCATCTCCGTATCAGGCGTTTCGGTAGGTGTACCCGACCCAACCACCTCGCCATTTTCAGAACTCACTGATAGAAAATCCGCATTCATATCTGTCAACTCGACCCCAGATAAAGTCAGTACTGACGGTTTAGCCTCAATCACTTCAAATGTGATGGTTGCTAAGGTGCCATCCCCTTGACTCCCACCCCTCAAAGACGTGGCTGCGAGCGTTACCCGGTTCCCAGCGGCAACAGGTGGTATGAAGAACGCTCCTGCCGGTAGATAACTCCCGTTCGCACTTGAGACATAGCGGAGCGCAGTGGTATCAAACTGCACGGTTGCTTGATAGCCTGCGACGTTTTCGCCCCCGGTAATGTTGAGGTTAAGGACGAGCTGCTCACCGGGTGCGGGGGACTGAATTGGAGATGGAAAAATGCTCACGGTTACCGACGTAGTAGACTCCGGAACGACCTCTGTGCCATCTGTTCCAACACCAATTCCTTTGTTAGCAGGTTCAACGGCGAGTGCTTGGGCATTGAGGAGTTTAGCATCACCAATTGCGGAGTGATCACAGCCGATTCCATCGCCGGCATCCCCCATGATAATTTCAAGTTCTCTCGCGTTGACAGGAATGTCAATTTCCACTTTGACGGCTTCAACGTTCCGCCCACCATCGGTACCTAAGAGTCTTCCAGATTCGAAAACCTCGTTTCCATCAATATTAAAGACGAAATGACCACTGCCACCGTGCCCACACTCACCTGGGTCCTTTTCATCTGACATGCCGATATAACCTTCAAATTTGAGGTAATCATCTCCACTTAAATCGTAGACGATGGTTGCGACCGCATGTGAGCCGATACCCCGCTCAAAATAGACACCCCCGATGACGATTTCATTGCGGGTGCCTGCCCCTTCACCGATAGTGGCATTGTCTGTATCGAGCGGACCACCCCATCCCGTCCACTCAGCTCGCGAATTTTTGGGGTTAAGCCCGCACCTATTCGGTCTCGGTGTGCTACCGCCAATGAAGGTGAGATAGGTGACACCCGTTCGGTTATCTTCTCTAACAATCTCATCATAGTCGTTCTGGATGCCAACTTCTTCCCAACCAACCTCCCTGACAGGTTTCGCACCCCTACCATTTAAATTTGTGCAGTCGGCTTTACCGGCGTAGACGCTGAAAGCGAGTCCAACAGTAAGCATAACAAGGAGAACACAGAAATTAAGAGTTTTCAATTTTTTCACCTCTATCTGCTTTCCGTATCATCTTATGACTAAAGCAGAACTATACCACATTTTCCAAAAGAGGCAAAGAAAAAAATTTACTTCGGCTTAGGCGCATTATAAGGAAAAAACGAGACCGTGCTGGTCGTTCGGATCAACCCACCAAGTATTTAAACACAGAGGAAAGGTTATCATCAGGCGAATAGAGTTGAGAGATACTCAATTCGTTTTCGATGAGAAGTTCAGGGAGCCGCGCGTAGAATGCATCAGGTTTGGCGGTTTCTATGATAATGTCGCCTGATTCTTTTTTTTCGGTAGGCACAAGACCTCCCCCTACATTCGGAATATTATCGCCATCAACAAAGGTAACGCTCAAAATATCCTCAAAAGGGAGACAGACCTGCGCCAAACGACGCGGTTCATCTGTGCTCAAATAGACTTTGTGTGGGTGTTCGTCAATCAATTCTCGGATATCGGAGATGGTGCCTTCAGCGAGAATACGTCCTTGATGGATGAGCAGTATCGTCTCTGTCAACGCCTCAATCTCATAGAGGATATGACTCGAAACGATGATGCTAATATCCTGCGCAGCAAGTTCTTGTAGCAGCGTAAGGACATGCCGTCTCCCATTCGGATCTAAACCGGTAAGAGGTTCATCAAGGAAGAGAAGTTCCGGTTCATGTATCAAGGCCTGTGCGAGTTTGATACGCTGCCGCATTCCCTTACTATAAGAGGCGATAGGACGATCCTTTGCCGGTAGCATATCCACTGTTTCAAGAACGCGTAGACTCCGAGATTCAACTTCCAATTTATCGTATCCGCTCAACGTGGCGAAAAAAGTGATAAACTCAAAGCCGGTCATGAATTGATACGCCACCTCTATATCCGGGCAGTAGCCGACCCGTCTCGTGAGTTCTGGATTATTCCATACCGGCTGGCTCAACACTTTGATCTCGCCTTGGTTGGGTTTGAGTTGCCCCGTCATGAGTTTAATTAAACTCGTCTTTCCCGCACCGTTCGGACCCAGCAAGCCTGTTATTCCTGGATGAATTGTGAGGGTTACATCGTTGACCCCCATCACTTCGCCATACCATTTGGATAAATTTTCTGTTTCAACGATTTTTAATTTTTCCTTGCGGCGTAATTCAGTGGGTTTCATACTGAGAGTGCCTTCCACCTATCCGTCCTCCATTACATTACGGACTGCGGTTACGAAAATTAGATTAAGACAGCTAATTGCTGACCGCCGACTGCCGATTACTGACGGCTAATTTTCAGCGTCTCTTCAAGATTTTGGATGCCAGCAGTTGTACCGATGGCAGTAACACAGGCAGCCCCGGTTGCGGAAGCCAATTCCGCCGTTGCCTTTAGGTCCCAACCCATGATCGTCCCCGCAAGGAAACCGGCGACGTAGGCATCGCCAGCTCCGGTCGCATCAACGGCATTCACAGGATATGCTGGTGCTATGTATTCCGCCTCTGGTGTAGAGGCGTAACTACCGTTTTCACCCATCTTTATGACGATGGTGTGGATACCATAGTTACGCCTCAAAAATTGGACGATTTCTCGGTACCCAGATAGACCGGTGAGATGTTGTGCTTCGACGATGCTTGGCATAAACATGTCTACGTAAGGCAGGCAGGGTTCGAGGGTCTCCATCCACCTTCCTGTAGCATCATACGCTGTGTCGAGTGAGGTGGTTATCCCTAAAGTTTTTGCTTCTCTGAGGACATTCGCCATTGGTGCCCCATCAAAACGTGGCATGACAAGTGCCCCAGCGATGTGCAAAATTTTGACACTTTTGATGACGTCCCAATTCAGGTCTGCCTCACAGAGTTCGCCGTTCGCGCCGATGTAGTGATAGAAAGTTCGTTCGCCATCGGAGGCGACAGCGACGAAGGTAAAGGAAGTGCTGGCGCTTGCATCTTGGTGCATGCCGGCGGTGTCAATACCGTTATCCACAAGTCCCTGCAGGATTAGGTCGCCAAAAGCATCAGTGCCAACCTTCCCCATCGCACCAGCAGAGACACCTAAGCGCGTGAGGGCAATAGCCGTGTTGTTCGCACAGCCTCCCGTATGGATTTCGAGCTCATCAAAGAGGGCTAATTTTCCCTTTTCGGGGAACTGATCTATAGGTCGTCCCAACACATCAACGACATAAATGCCAAGCGATAGCACATCCATTTTTTTAACTATGGCCTCCGCTGAAAACTAATGACTATTCCCTTCGTCATCTGTACCACAACTTTCCCTCAACGCCCAGCATCAAGACGAAAAATTACTAAAGTTTCATGGTTTGTGTCAATATTCTCATCTGCTATCGTACCCGTAAAATCCTGAGAAACCCATCCGATGAAATAGGGTGAAGGATTCAGGTTCGCCTCTGTCGCGAGATACCGTAGCACGTAATCTCGCTGTAGGATTTGCGCAAACGCCTTTCGGACCCCCTTCAATTCCGCATCAGGCGGCATTTTCGGTGTCATGCGCAATCGAAGCCGCGTCATTGAAGGCTCGAATGTAGGCGGGGTTTCCACCCCCAATGCTTCTCTTAACGCGATATTCCCTAAGTAAACTATCTCTTTTCCCGCAACGCGCCACGTGTTTTCAAGGGTGTTTGGTAGGGGCGCGGTAACCTCGCCCCTACGATCCAACGCCAAGAATCTTTCCTCTACATACGTCGTTGGATGCCACGGGTCCATCGATAAATCTCGCAGTCGAACGCGTGAATCTTGAACCAAGGTCCCAATCTTTTGAAGGCGTTCCCCTTTTGATGCCTCAACCTCCCGATGACGAACGAACGTCCCCTTTGCCAAGTCAACAGATGTTTCGACACGCGACACCGCTCTGAGGGAAACATAACTCAATAAGTGGGTGCGCTGCCGTTCAGGATAAACCGATAAAATTGACAATCTATCTGCTTTGACGGTGTTCGGAAACCAGACTGTTTGCGCTGCTGCAATTGTAATCACCGAAAGGAGTACGAAGAGACATCCGCCTATCCAATAGGTGCGTGATTTTTGCCCCGACTTCCCGAAATAGAACAAGAAACTCCCAAAACCCAGCAGGTATATTGGTAGAAGTATCATCAACAGTTTAATGAGCGGTACCCGGGTAGGCATCTCCGATAGAAAATGCTTATGAATTTTCTTCTCATGTTGGAGTGCAAGTGCGTATCGGTCGGCGAGGTGGCGCGGAGATTTACCGTGCTTACCCAGCAATCCGTGCCAGAACGTTTCAGCGAGCGCATCATCAGCATTGGAAACCCCTCCTACACTGTTTTTGGAGTGGACCCCAAAGGGAGGGACATTGTAGTCAAACGCGAAACAGAGAATCTGTCCATCGCCAAAGTTCCGTTTTGCGACATAAATCTGTTCCGCTGTGCCAATCAATACCTCACACCCTGCTTTCGGCGCAAATTGGATATGCTCAAAATGGCTGTCGGCGGAATAGTTATCAGTTTTCTTCACACCCCTTAATTCAACAGGAAGAAAGGGTTCTATAAAACTGCCTTGCAGGTAGTTAAAACTGCTACCGCCGGAGACAATAAGCGTTCCACCACGTTGTATCCAATCCAGCATCGCCGTCTGTTGTGCTTTAAGGATACGCCGTTCGGTTAAACGGACCTCACGCACAACGAGTATATCAACGGCATTGTAGCCTATCCAGTCGCGCGGCAAAGCCCTCGAATTTGGAAGGTACTTGACATGTACCTGCGCGTCTCCAGGAACCGCCAACTGTTTCTTGTCAATAAATTGTTTCAACTTGTCGCCGCTCGGAGCTAATACCAACACGAAGTAATCCTTGCGTGCAACGGGTGTTGGAAGCAGTATATCTTTTACCCGCACCGACGCTGTACTGCCTAACCCTATCGTCTGTGATGGTGTAAAGGGTACAAGTCGGATGACAAGCTGCGTAGCGTTTTTTGGGCAATAAACATAGAAATTTTTCTGTTGTATCTCAAGCCCAATAAGGTGCAGTGACGTAGCGTAACGCTCAATAGGGATGTCCGAAGCAAAGTTCCGTACCTCCACAACCAACTCACCCCTAAACACAGTGCCCTCATTGTGATTTTGTACAGTTACAGTTAAGGGTGCCCATGTGCCTACCCTGTAACCATCGCTGAATCCGAATGTCACATCTTCAATCTCTACGGCACCAACAGCAGCAGATACCGCAAAAAAAGTCAGAATCAGGATTTTTATGATATGTTTGATTCCCATGATAAGACCGCCAATAATCAAGGGAAAGCCAGAACTGTGATTTATGTGATTTACCATGATGATGAATTCTCCGCTAATCAGGATGAATCCTAAAAATCATAGGTCAGTCCTTATACGAGCCGCGCTGGATTATGAACAAGCCTCGTTTCCACTGCATCCTCAAATGGATGCGTGCTGAAAACGCCGTTTCCTAACATAATCATGGAAGCGACACCGCCCTCCGCCTCAATTTGTTCGATTGTCTCTATGACGCGGGTATCACTGAGCAAGCCGCTCTCCACCGAAAACCGTTTTGATACCCTAAAACAGGTTTTTAATTTATGTCCTCCTGACCTGCCTTCCATTTCATTTCGGACAGGCTTTTGGTTAATTCGTGCTTGGTTTTGAGGATTTGTGCCGAGTTCTTCTGTTTCACCGATAAGCGTTTGTAAAACGCCTAATGCAGCATCGGCGGCACGATTGATACGGATCGTCTGCTCTCTGTTTCCGAGGACCTCGCTGGTCTGAATCGGTCCGAAGTAGCGGTAATAGATAGGCTGTTCTGCTATCGGTAACCTATCGGCAACCAATGGCGCGCCTTCTCTCAACTTGACGAGCCACCCCCCGTGATATTGTGAACAGACATCACCCAATCCAGTACGATTTTCAACCTCTGCGACGTGCGCTATCATCGCCAGCGTCTCCACATCTTTACCCAGATGGAGCAGTCCATTGAGTGCGTATGCCGTCGCGAGTGACGCGGCCCCGCTAAGACCAAAGCCGCAACCGAGGGGTAATGGAGTCGTCAAGTCTACCTTCACACCTGCCACGCCTGCGTCTTGGGTGAGCCGATCCGTAACAGCCCGGACCGTCGGAAAATCTATGATCTGTCCGTTAAACAGCACGCTTGTTTCACGGTGCTCAGAGACGGTGACTTCTACACCCTCTTTAAGGGTAAACCCCATGCCGAGCGAGTGCATACGGGTTGCATCGGCGTGCGGAATAACTTTGAAAACACACGAAATGTTGCCAGGGGCAAAGGCTTTCACCATTCTATACATCCCGTCGAGGTGAAGCATATCTCGGGTGGAAAGCACCTTCACCACATTGTCCTGCCTCAATCTTTGCCGCCTGTCCGCCACCGGTAACGGAACACCTTGCTCCATCTAACTCCGGTAAGACGTACCGCTGAAACCACGCCCCCATCTGCTGTTTCATGTCAGTTATACGGGCGTTCTGAGACTTGTCATCTATCAGATTTTTCCGTTCATCCGGGTCGTTTACCAAGTCGTACAACTCATGTGGACCATAAGGATACCTATGGACATACTTCCACTCCTGTGTTCGGATCATGCGGACGGGTCCGTATTCATCGAAGATAACGATCTCGTCTTTCGCGTCGTTTGTTTCCCCAGAAAGCGCGGGCACAAAACTCCTGCCGGGTGACATATCATCATTCGGATCGGGACATCCAAGATAATCGAGGAGTGTCGGCATGAAATCGTATTGGCTCACCATCGCTTCGCTGACACGACCTTCAGGAATACTGCCGGGTTGACTGACAATGAAGGGCACTTTGACGGAGTTTTCATACATATTCAGTGGGAATGTTCCGTTCCCTTTATGCCAAAATCCGTGATGTCCACACGAATAACCGTTGTCACTACTGAAGACAATGAGCGTATTCTCACGGATCCCTAACTCGGCAAGCCGTTCTAAAATGCGTCCGACGTTCAAATCAAGTGCGGTAATCGCCGCGAAATAGCCTTTCAACGATTCACGATTGCCCATGTGCACAGCGGCACCTTGCACAGCCCACGGGTGCAATGCCTCCTGCGGACATGTTTTGAAGGGACAATCGTCATAGGAGTCAACAATGTCTTGAGGGTGTCCCGTAAAAGGTGTATGCGGCGCGTTATAGTTGACGCTGAGATAGAACGGTCCCTCCCGATTCGCTGAGATAAAGTCCAACGCATCATCGGTGATGACATCGGTAAGATAGCCGGGTTGCATTTCAACTTGTCCGTCCCGGATCATATCTGCATCGTTGTATTGACTCCCGCCTGTAAGCAAAGTGAACCAGTGAGTGAACCCGTGTTGGGGTGTTAAACTATCGCCAAGGTGCCACTTACCACTCAGTCCGACAGTATAGTTATTATCAGCTAAAACATCGGTATAACATGTCAACCCATCAAGGTATTGGGCGGGGTCTGGCGGCATATTTCCGTCCCGGATCCAGTCGTGTACGCCGTGCGCTGAAGGGATACGCCCGGTCATGAGACTTGCGCGCGCCGGTGAACAAACCGGGCTTGTACAGAAGAAGTTGGGGAAGCGGGTCCCCTCCGAGGCTAACTGATCAAGATAGGGTGTTCGGACTTCATCGTTGCCGCAACAGCCTGCTGCCCACGGTCCTTGGTCGTCCGTTAAAATAAAGATGACATTCGGTTTGTTTTCCATATAGCATCCTCCAGTTTACTAATAAAGTGGGAGCGATCAATTATTAGTTTCCTTTCGTAATTCCTCCAAGAGGCGGACAATGTCCCGATAGCATTTATCAAATGAGTCGGCTTGACGGGCTTGTTCTATATCAAAGAGTGCTGCGAGTGCAGGTTGGTCGCGCTTTGGATGATACGTTCTGCCACTCTGCATTCGCTGGTTCAACCACTCCTTTGCCCCACGAATTGCCTCAGGGTTATTCGGAGGGTTAATATCGTTTTTTAACCCTCTTTGCCCGCGCAGCGACTCGGCTGCGGCAAGAAACCACGCCTCAAATTCATGTGCGGCAAGAACAACGGCAATAGGTACATCACGAAAAACTTGTGAGACTCGATAAAGCAATGCGGGCCCTAATTCTGCTGGACAGTCATCATCGCTGTCAAGAATGATAAATACAGCACCTTGTCTCCCGATACTCCGAACTGCTAATCCGACTGCCCGCTCAAGTTCATCTGCCTTAAAGACCTTATTTCTGGGAATACGGATAGGGGTTGGAATGACAGTTATCAATTCAGGATAATGGCGTGCTGCCAAGCGTCGAATCAAAATTGGTACGGCTTCCACTTCGCCGTGTCCTTCAACAATACATCCAATTTTGACCATCATTCACGTTTTCCTTTTTTCTTTTTTTGTTCAGTATCTTTTTTGTTGGAATGAAAAAGATCAAGCTGCTGAACTTTCGGGCGGTTAGTTAAAGATGTCTGATGTAGATCTGGTTGCAATTGATCAACACGTAGAAGTTCGCCGACTGTAAACAACCGATCTCGAACGACAGACTTGCCAACTTCATTGACTGGCGCGATGATCGTATTTCCATCACACATTTCGACCGCGAGAATTGAATCCACATCCAAATGTTTGTCCTCAAGAAGATCCGGACTGTGGCTGGTAACGATGACCTGTCTTCTGTGGGCAGCATCCCGAAGCCCGTCCAGCAACACCCCCACTGCTGCTGGATGAAGTGCTATTTCTGGTTCTTCAATTCCAATGAGTGGTACGCGTTTCTGTCCCTCATGATTTTCTTGGAGCAGTGCCACCAGAATGCCCAACGCGCGGAGGGTACCATCAGACATATTATTTGCAAAAAATCGTCCTCGGTAACTGTCCTCTGTGACTTTCTGTCTGAACACTAACGTCTGCTTGGGACCAAACGTTTTGACATTCACCTCACGAACACTAGGATCAACTAACGCTAAACATTCCTCAATGTCTTGCTTTACAATGGGTGATAACTGATTGAGAACACTGGTAAGGTTACTCCCATCACGCAGAAGCATATCTCCAAGATCCGGGTCTTGGAGGTCTCGGATTCTATCCAAATTGAGGTTATAAAATTCCATTCGAGAAAATGCTTCATAAACACGGCGAAATTCAGGCAGCCCAGACGCATTTACCAAATAGAGTCGATCCGTTGCAGCCGTCGGTGCGACTTCCACACTTGTGTCGGTTACAGTCCCATTCTTAACACGAAAGTATTTTTCTGACGTGCAGCCCAGCTCGTTTTGAACGCTACATTCTTCCGTCTGAACCTCGCACCCTCCTGGAGAACGCTTCCTAATTTGGAAAGCATAGTGTCCCGTTAAACCTTCAGGTAAAACGAATTCAAGGCGAATACTGAAATGGTTCGGGTACCTCCGAGATCGATGGCAGACATTATTGATTCCACCTCGATCGCGTATGGCGTGATCCAGCGACATATTTAACGCATCGGCAACGAATCGGAGGGCATCCAAAAAATTGCTCTTGCCCGCGCCGTTGCGCCCCACAAGGAAGATCAAGGGTCCCAACCGGACATCACAGACGGCGATACTCTTATAGTTTTTCAGAACCACTCTTGTAATAAACGTCGGATCTTTCATGTTATTAAACCTCACCTTGGTGCCTCGCTGGAGTAAGGATGCCATGTGCAGCTACGCTACTGGGAATCCGTCACCGACAAGCCGTTCACCATCGGCGACCTCGATGGTTGGCACGAGGACGTGGTTCGGGGATTGCGCGTTGTTATAACAGACATCTTGCGCCATGAAAATCATGACAAAGGCGCGGCGTTGACGCTCCGTGACATTCGGCGGCGTGCCGTGCCAGTTCAGGCAGTGATGAAACATGCATTCGCCGGCTTTCAGTTCCACCGGAATGCCGTGATTGATGCTCAATTCCCGTCTTTCTGCCCACTGGTCAGGCGGCGGTTCTCGCCCTGCCTCGCGCGCCTTCGCCGCTGCTGCATTTGCTGCAGCCCTCGCGGCGACGGAAAAACGTTCGTCTTTGTGGCTCTTCGGCATAACGTGCATGCACCCGCTCTCCACCGTGGCATCGTCCAACGCGAGCCAGCAGCTCACAATATTCGGTGGACTGAGGGGCCAAAAGAAAAAATCGTGATGGAATGCGAAATGCCCGTTATCCTCTGGAGGTTTGGAAATCACCTGATCGTGCCAGAGACGGACCTCAGGTGTATCCAGCAGGGCGCGTGCTGTCCCAGCGATGAGTGGGTGATGAATGGCTGCCTCATAATGTGGCTCCCGCTTCCACATGTTAACGTACTGATGAATCGCGCGCGGGTGCCCACTGCCCCGATTGAGTCGGTTCTCGCGTCGGTCGTGTCCGTATTTGAACTCCGGCGAGGAATCGTCGCCCTCGTTAAGTTCCAATTCAATCACTGCATCTAACCCCGCGCGCATGGCTGCAACGCCATCGCTATCTAAAACGCTCCCAAACTTGAGATAGCCGTTTTCCTGAAAAAAATCAACCTGTTCTTGTGTTACCATTTCGTTCCTCCATGTGTCAATTGTCCTACGCCTGAATTGGGGGTCTCCTTCTACTAACCCATCAGATCGGAAATTGATGATTGCCCGCCGTCAACCCACCATCAATGACGAAGATTGCCCCTGTTGCAAAACTGGCTTCATCGGAGGCGAGGAAGAGCGCGGCATTCGCGATGTCAATCGGTTGCCCAATCCGTCCTAACGGATACCAGGGCGTGATTTCGTCGAGAATCTGTGGGTTACGCTCCATCATCGGCTCCCAAACTTCGGTTTGAATCGTTCCGGGACAGATACAGTTGATACGGATGTTGTCTTTACCGTGTGCGACTGCCATTGAGCGGGTCAAAGCAATAACGCCACCTTTCGCAGCAGAATACGCATGGATCGCCTGTAACCCGATGAGACCATTGACAGAAGCGATATTGACGATACTACCGCCGCCAGCCGCTTGCATCACGGGGATAACGGCGTTGGAACAGTGGCTGGTGCCTTGGAGCGCGACCGCTAAGTTTGCTTCCCAGTTGTTGTTCAGCACATCGGCAGTGGAACAGATAGCGTTGTTCACCAAAATATCAACCGTGCCGTAGGCATCAACAGTTCTCCCAATCAGACCTTCTGCATCGGCAGTATCAGAGACATCGGCATTGACGAAGAGTGCTTCGCCTCCGGCATCGGTTATAGCAGCGACGGTTGCTGTGCCGAGGGCATCATTCACGTCATCAACGACAACTTTCGCTCCTTCTTCGGCGAACCGAAGGGCAACTGCCCTGCCGATACCGCGTCCAGCTCCTGTGACAATGGCTATTTTATTATCCAACCGCATTTTTTGTCCTATCTCTTTTTTGTGAGAATTGAGGATATTAAAGACGGCTTTTGAATTATAGAATCTGCCGCGTTCACCCTCTGAAAAATCATATTTTGTATGGTATAATGAAGAGTGAATGAATATGCTGCGGAAGTATTCTATTCCGCGAGATTTACCTAATGTTGTAGCGTCTGCGAGATGAAAAGTTTCGTGCGTTCGTGCTGTGGGTTGTCAAAGAAATCTGCGGGTGCTGCGTCCTCGACAATCGCCCCCTCATCAAAGAAAAGGATCCGATCGGCGACCTCGCGTGCAAATCCCATTTCATGCGTCACGACAAGCATCGTCATGCCAGAGCGCGCAAGTTCACGCATCACGTCCAACACTTCCGTAATCATCTCCGGGTCCAGGGCACTCGTCGGTTCATCGAAAAGCATAATCTTCGGTTCCATTGCCAGTGCCCTTGCGATTGCGACTCGCTGCTGTTGACCCCCCGAAATTTCTGAGGGATACTTGTACGCCTGATCTGCGATATCCACCCGTTCTAAAAGCGATAAAGCGATCTCTTCGGCTTCACTTTTCGTCATCTTCCTGACCCGGATGGGACCTAAGGTGATATTCTGTAGGTTCGTCAGGTGGGGAAACAGATTGAACTGCTGGAACACCATACCGACTTCTTGACGGATGAGATTGATATTTCGGAGATCATCGCTGAGCTCAACGCCATCAACGATAATTGTGCCACGCTGATGCTCCTCCAAACGGTTTAACGTTCGGATGAATGTAGACTTCCCGGAGCCAGAGGGACCGCATATCACCGCCCTTTCGCCTTTTTCAAATGAGGTCGTAATCCCTTTGAGGACGTGAAAATCGTCAAACCATTTGTGTACATCCTCACAGACGATAATCGGATCGCTTGACGCGTTTTCAAGGTGTTCCATTTTTTATTTTCCTTGTAGTGGCTGTGGACGTTATAGCCATCAGCGATCAGGGATCAGCAGTGAGTCGGGATTGGAAATCCCGCCTACCGTGTTAGATTTCTCCGACGCCGAGGGCTGTTTCAATTTCCTGGCTGACATAGGACATCGAATAACTGAAAACGAAATAGATAATTGCAGCGAACAGATAGACCTCGGCTTGCAGTCCGAACCAATCTGGATTGGCGATAACACTTCTGGCGACACCTAAGAGGTCGATAAGCCCGATGATAGCAACTAAGGATGTGTCCTTAAACAACGCGATGAATTGTCCAACAATCGCTGGAATGACCGCCCGGAGTGCTTGCGGTAAGACGATAAACAGCATTGTCTGCACGTAGTTAAGTCCTATCGCTTGTGCAGCCTCATGTTGTCCGCGCGGAATCCCTTGGAGTCCCCCACGAACGTTCTCTGCCATGTAGGCAGCAGAGAAGAAGGTGATTGCGAGCTCCATCCGTAAAACCTGGTTAATATCAAGCCCCGGCATGAAGATCGGTATCAAGATATTCCCCATAAATAGGATTGTTATCAACGGCACACCGCGAACCATCTCAATATAAGCCGTCGAAACCCATCGGATAGCAGGAAGATCGCTCTGACGGCAGAGTGCTAAAAACACACCAAGCGGAAAAGAGACGACGATACCCACAACCGCTAAAATCAGGGTCAATAGCAGTCCACCCCAATTGCTTGTGAGAACACCATTCTCCCCGAACCCGCGTAACACGATCATTATCAAGGGAAAGGAGAGCAACCACCCTCCCAAAATCCAAGGGCGTAACCCTGTTCTGCCACGCCCAAGCAAAAGCGCGGCTGTTGTTGTGACTACGGCACCTAAAAACCACCCTCGCGTCGAGAGTTCAAAGGGGAGCAGAGCCCCAATGAACCAAATACCGCCAAGCACAACGGCAAATCGGAGAATCAAGCCACCCCACATTCCGGCACTCAAACCCACAAGCACGCACAAGATATAAATCACACTCCATACGCGCCATATCTGTTCCCGTGGATAAGACCCGACGCCAAAGAGCTGAAGGTTCGCCGGAATAACACCCCACTCTGCTTCTGTAAAAGCCCACGTCAAAAGTGCCTTAAAAATAAAAAAAAGGCATATAAGCGCCAAGCAACTTAAAAGCACGTTGTACCAAGTGTTAAATAAGTTGTCCTTCATCCATCGTACGGGACTTTTTGTATGGGCTGGGGGTTTAATTTCTTGCGTAAACTCTCGTTCTTCCACTGTGTGATGCGCCTTCCTTATTGGTTATCGGTTGTCAGTTATCAGTATGGGTCGGGAATCGGAGTTCCCTCCTACAAAGAGGTCGTTAGTTATCGTCCGATTCGGTTAATCCAACGGTTGTACCAATTCATGGCGGCTGATGTCGTCAAACTCATAACCAGATAACTCGCCATAATCATCGCGAAAACCGGAATTGATTGTCCCGTCTGCGTCATCATTGTATTTCCGACGCTCACCAGATCGGGGAAACCGATTGCAATAGCCAAACTTGAATTTTTCGTAAGGTTCAGGTACTGACTTGTCAGCGGTGGCACAATGATAGGGATAGACTGGGGTAGAACGATTAACCGTAATGTCTGCGATTCCTTCAAACCGACGGCTCTCGCGGCTTCCCGTTGACCCTTAACGACCGATTGTATACCGCTTCTCACGATTTCGGCAATAAAAGCCCCTGTATACACAGAAAGCGCAATTAAAAGGGCAGAAAACTCTGGTGAAAAGCGCATCCCCCCTTTGAAGTTAAAACCTTGTAACACCGGTAAATCCAGCGTAAACGGTCTGGTCGGTGCGAGAAACCATCCACAAAGTGCCACGATAAGGAAGGCAGGCAGTGCCCACTTGGCACGAAAACCGGGACGGTCCAACTGTTGGAGCTTCCGCCATCGCACGACATAGAGAACCGCCGCCAGGAGTAAACCCGCGCCAAGAAAACCGAGCCAAATTCCCAGACCTGCGGTAGGTTCAGGCGACGGTAGGTATATCCCTCGGTTGTTAATGAACACGCCTCCGAACAGTGCTATACTCTCCCTAACTCTGGGGAGTTGACCGACTACGGCAGTGTACCAAAACAGAATCTGCAGCAGGAGGGGAATGTTCCGGAAACATTCAACATAAGCGGTCGCTATCGTTCGGATTAACCAGTTACTCGACAGTCGAGCGATGCCGAAAAGGAGTCCCAGCAACGTCGCACAGACGATCCCTATGATGCTGACTTTAAGGGTATTCAGGATCCCAACCCAGAACGCCTTGAGATACACATCCGAAGGTTCATACGGAATACCCTCCGAAATGTCAAACCCGGCTTCGTCCTGAAGAAAATCGAGGTTCAGTGTTAGTCCAAGCCCACGAAGCCCCTTGAGCATGTTCGTGTAAAGAATGACTAACAACAGGATCACACCGAGCAAGAAAATAACCTGAAACAGGACCCGTAAAACTCGGATATCTCGCCAGAAGGGGATTTTTCCCGATACAACCTTAGGTGAATTATTTTCCATCTTTAACGGAACGGCATCGAGTAGAGTAAACCGCCTTGCGTCCACGGCTTATTGACGCCACGCGGCAGGCCCAGTGGCGTCAGATTACGGTCAAAAATCTCGCCATAGTTGCCAACAGCAGCGATAACTTGGCGCGCCCAATCTTTCGAGAGCCCGAGTTTTTCACCCATGCCCCCACTTTCATCTAAACCCAAGAACCGTTTGATTTCGGGATTCTCTGTATTCTCTGGTTTAAAGGTGCTGACGTTGGCTTGCGTAATGCCGTGCTCCTCGGCGGAGAACGTGGCATAAACGACCCAACTCACGACATCATTCCATTTGTTATCTCCATGGACGGTGACAGGCCCCAAAGGTTCTTTTGAAATGGTCACGTCAAGGATAATATGGTCATCCGGGTTTTTTAAGGATTGACGCCGGGAGACTAATTGCGACTTGTCGCTTGTCACCGCATCGCAACGTCCCTGATCGTAACTCTGGTAAAGCGTCTCAGTCTCCTCAAAGACAACAGGTTCAACTTCGATCCCTAAGGCGCGTGTCGTATCGGCGAGGTTTAACTCAGTCGTACTGCCAGCAGTGACACCGATAGTCGCACCCGCCAGTTCCTTGAGTGATGTTACCCCCAGCTCCTTAGGGAGCATGAACCCCTGGCCGTCGTAAAAGGTCGGTGGACAGAAGTCAGCCCCGAGATCCGTGTCGCGAGTCAGGGTCCAAGTGGTGTTTCGGATAAGCACATCTATTTCGCCTGTCTGGAGAGCGGGGAAACGTTCAGCAGCCTTTAAGGGACGGAACTCAACCTTATTCGGGTCCCCCAGAACGGCAGCGGCGATCGCCCGACCGTAATCCACGTCAAATCCCTTCCATTCACCATCCTGACCGAGGAAACCGAAACCGGGTAATTCTTTGTTTACACCACATATCAGTCGACCTCTATTTTTAACTTTGTCCAGAATCCCTTCCTCACCTTCGGCGAGTAGTGGAACTACCAATGCAATTGCTAAAACCAATGCGGAAACGCGAAACAAAAATTTACGCACAGAAATCCTCTCTTTTTAGTGTGATCCCTACCATTGGGATCGTTTAACGAAGTACCTTGATTGATTAAAGTTTGTTATAATTTGCTAACAATTTCACCAAAATCTCTTTTACGCCTTTCCCTAAAAAAGAAAAGCGGTCGCCATACTTTTATACATTTTATCAAACCGCCCCTATGTTGTCAAGAAAATTAAAGGTTTGTCAATTTGCCCCATTCCGTGCAACTAAACACAAAGTATGCCCTATATCGTGCAGTATTTTCTCGGGACTCGCCTAAAGATCACAGCAGTCGGTATGGCGCAGATCGGCACAAAATTTGCTACAGTAAAGATGGATTTTACTATAAACGATACTTGACATATTTCGGAAACCTTGTTAGTATAGTTTGAACCAATACTTGTCAAGGAGAAAAAAGATGAAGAAGTTTATAATCGCAGAAATTTGCGTTGTGCTCGCGCTCGCCATCGGGTTTTGGCTCGGCCGCATCACGGGCACCGACACGAGTTACGAAAACTACTACGACAACGCCGACAAAGCATGGACAGCAGCACAACACATCGACAATCCGCCAATAACACTTGATGAACCCGACAAAAACCGTTTACGCACAGTTCGAGCTGCATATCGCGAAGTTTTTGACAAATATCCTGACAGTTTATGGGCAGATGATGCCATCTACCAACTTGCTTCACGGATCCCACGGACTGATGAAGAGGCTTTCGCACTCTTTCGTCGACTTATCAACAATTATCCAGATAGCGAGTGGGCAGACGATTCGATGTACGCCATCGCTTTCGCCTCTTATCAGATCGCCGAGCAGTTAAAAAAGACGGGTACGCTTGAATCCGTAGATGCTTACTATGACCGTGCGCTCGCGCTTTATAACCAACTGACTGTAATATACCCGGGCAGTGAACTCTCAGATCAGGCGGAGTTTAATAAAGCGATGTGTTACTATGGAAAGGGTGAATTGAACCTCGCGCTTGCTCAGTTTGATGCGCTCAGAGAACCGTTTAGCGACAGCCCATTGCTCTACCAGATTCTATACGTCACCGGCGAAATTTACATTAAGAAGCAGGACTATGAAAGCGCGCGAGTGGAATTTACAAACGTCGTTGATTCCGGAGATCCCGACCTTTCACCGCTTGCGAGTTTCGGCATTCCACAAACTTACCTTGCGGAAGGGAAATACCAAGAAGCGATCGACGGCTACCAGAGAGTCATAGACCTCTATCCAGACGCCAAGGTGGGTCAGGATGCGTACTTCTATATGGGGTGGGCGTATGAACGGCTTGGCAAATATGACGAAGCCATCGCTCGACTTGAGGAAGCTATCGACCTGTATCCGCGTAATGAAAATGCTGCCAACTCACAGATTTATATCGGGCAAATTGCCTACGCCAATAACGACATGGCGAGTGCCATTGACGCGTATCAGAAGGTCGCAGATAACAGTACTTACGATTACGATAACCGGCGACAGGCACAGTACTGGGTAGGCAAAATCCATGAGGACGGTGGCGATACGGATTCAGCAGTAGACGCCTACCAGAAGTTGATCACAGAATTCCCGGAACCGCACAAAGAGGCAACCCATCCATCGAATAATATCAATGAGAACTACATCCAAAATTTAAGGAGTGCAGGCCTCTAACGCCTGTCCGAGGTCGGCGATAATATCTTCGGCATCTTCCAGCCCAACGGAAATCCTGACTAAGCCGTCCGTAATGCCGGTCCGCCGACGAATTTCTGCGGGAACATGTGAATGCGTCGTTGACGCCGGATGGCAGATGAGGGTGCGTACGTCTCCCAAACTGACTGCCAACGAACAGAGCTGGAGGTGATCAACGAGGTGCTCGCCTGCGGTGCGTCCACCTTTCAACTCTAACGTTATCATGCCACCAAACGCATCCATCTGGCGTCTGGCGAGTTCATGTTGCGGGTGACTCGATAAACTGGGATGCCGGACCCATGACACCGCCGGATGCGCCTCAAGAAACGCTGCGACACGTGTAGCGTTTTCACTGTGTCGCTCAAACCGTAGCGGTAGCGTAGCGAGACCGTGAAGTGTTAACCATGCGTTGAACGGACTGATAACTGCTCCAAAATTTCGGAGTGCCCCCTCCTTGGCACGCACAACGAATTCTTTTTGCCCAATCATCGCCCCCGCGATAACGGCACCAGAACCACTCATGTACTTCGTCATGCTGTGAACGACGACATCAATACCAAAGGTAATCGGTTGCTGACCGCATGGCGTGGCGAAGGTGTTGTCAATCATTGAGGTTACACCGTGCGCTTTTGCAATCTCGGCAGCTGCCTGTAAGTCAACCAGCTTTAGGAGTGGATTTGTTGGGCTTTCAAGGTAAAGGACTTTGGTGTCCGCTCGGATAGCGTGCGCAACTTGTGTAGCATCTGTGGCATCAACAAACGTCGTCTCAATCCCGAATCGTGGGAACTCCTCATTGAGGATTTGGAAAGTCGCAGAATAGAGGTTCTCCATGGCGACAACATGTCCACCCTCCGCCAAAGCCGTAAGGAGTGCCGTGCTGACGGCTCCCATCCCTGACGCGGTAGCGAGTGCGGCTTCACCGGCTTCTAGGACAGCGAGTTTCTGTTCTAACACCTCTTGTGTTGGATTCCCCCAGCGCGTATAGACATAACCGCTCTCTTCATCTTGGAACGCCTCGGCGCATTCAGCGGCTGTTGCGAAACGGAACGTGCTGTTCTGATAGATAGGCGGTAACAAAGGAACCCCTGTTTTTTCGGTAGAGGATGCCCGCGTTTCGCCCGCATGGATGGCTTGGGTGGCTTTACCTAAATTTTTTTGAGATGCCATGAAACTCCTTGGAGGTTTTGTACTGGAAGAATTTGTGGGCACCCACAAGGGGTGCCCCTACAAGACGCATACATATTTTGATAAATCACCTTAATTGATCAATTGCGGGCATCCACAAGGGGTGCCCCTACAAGACGCATACATATTTTGATAAATCACCTTAAGGACTCGATAGGATGACCTTCAAGTGCCAACAACTGACGTTTGCGTTCCAGACCGCCACCGTAGCCACCTAACGCGCCATTACTCCTAACGACACGATGACACGGGTTGATAATAACCGCAGTGTTTGCCCCAACCGCGCCGCCGACAGCTCGAACTGCTTTCGGTTTTCCTACCTGTTCTGCAACCCATTTATAACTACGTACCTCTCCATAAGGAATCTGACGAATCGTCTCCCACACCCGGTTCTGAAAATCCGTCCCCCAGTTCACTCGGATCGGAACCGTGGAAAACTCCAGCGGCTGCCCAGCGAAATATTGGTCGAGCAGGTCCTGTGCATAAGTGAGTACAGGATATTGGCTTTGGATAGGTGATGGTTCACGGAACGGAAAATCATCGGTAAAGAAAACATGCGAAAGTCCCTCCGCATCCGCCGCAACTATGCCCATGCCCCCGAGCGGAGACTCGTAAGCAATCGTCCGAGAGGCAAAGTAATTTCGCGCATCTTCGTAAGCTTGCGCATCAAAAGGTATCTCCTTAGAGATTTCCTCACGAAACAGTTTGAATGGATTTATTTTCATTTTTTATTTGACTTCCAATTCCTTATACAGTATGCTATATCGCAAACTATGGCTATATTTGAAACACCCGATCAACTCTATAGTTACATTAGTGAACTGTTTGAAGAAATCGCTATGCTACCGGAAGCGAAAGAGGCACTGAAGTCGGTGACGCTGAATGTTCAATTTAACTACAGCGCGCCCGATTGCCAGATGACCCTAACGGTAGCAAATGGTGAATATACGATTGCCCGCGGTACTTGTGACGATACCTCTCCAGATGTCGAACTCACTATGACAGGTGACGTTGCCCACAAATTTTGGACAGGCGAACTCAACGTTATGGGAGCGATAACAACACGCGAGATCGGCATCATCGGTTCTCTTGGTAAGATGATGCGGCTCGCGCCGCTCATCAAGACAGTAGTCCGTTACAACCGCGAGCGAGAAATAGGTTTGAATTCCTAAGATTTAAGGAGGCGTCAATGGAAACCGACAATCTATTAGAAACGATCAAACCTCACGTTATACAACTACGGGAAGAGGGCTGGTGCGTCTTAGACAACGTTGTTCCCGCCGATGTGGTTGATGCGGTTCGTGAAGAGGTCGAAACCTCTGAAGCGGACTATAACGAGTTTAGAAAAGAGCACGGTGTATGGGGACGCAACGTCATCAGTTTCATGCCGAAATTCGCCGCACACCTTGCGAACGAGCGGCTCCTTACCACGATCCAGCAGTTACTCGGACCCCAAGTGCGTATTTCACAGACTGAGTATAAGATCCGACCTCCACATTACGAATTGGTGCGTGCATACCACTCCGACTTTCCATACGATTTGAACCAGAAGTGGCATATCCCGCAGCCGTTTCCGACTGCTGTTATCGGTATCACGACCCTCTGGATGCTGTCCGAGTTCACAACAGAAAATGGAGGGACCTGGATTGTTCCCAAAACGCATGTGGACCTTCGAAATCCCAGAGGCAAAGCAGACAACATTGGTGACCGGAATCCGATTGATGGAGAAATGCAAGCCGTTGGCAGCGCCGGCAGTGTCCTCATCATGGACAGCCGGATTTGGCACTCCAACGCGGAAAACCCGAGTGCTGGCAAACGGACTGCGGTCGTCGTCAGATACGCGCCGTGGTGGTTGAATTTAGAACTTTTTGGTGCGAACACCGCCACGATTCCGGGCGAAACGTTCGATAAGTTACCGGATGATGTCAAATTGCTCTATGAGCATCGCGCAGAAAACCGGGAACCGACTGTCTGGATCTAAAGTAGTAGGCATACGCCGTATGCCGTAATAAAAAAGGAGATATCCCATGTCAACAACACTTGTACACATCGGTGTCCGTACAACCGATTTGGAAAAAAGCATCCGTTTCTGGCGCGATGCGCTCGGATTGCGGGTCTTCTCAACGATGAATGGATGTTATGACCTTACGGACGGTTATCACAACTTCCGCGTGTTTCAGCACCGAGGTCCCGATCGCCCGAAACATGTCGGCGGGATGTTAGATTACCTCCACATCGGTGTTCGTGTTCCCAACCTACGAGAAGCAGCACAACGGTGTGAGGACCTCGGTTTCACAATCACCTGGGAAGGATTAGGGGGTGACAAACCTTACGACCCAAATTCGGATGCGTTGCCTTCAGAAGCCTTCAAGATAGAAGACCCGGACGGCATCGTCGTTGATATTACCGAGCAAGACGACCAGTGGCCCGGTGTGGACATCGATAGCAAGAATTGAAGACGACAATTCACGGCAACATCGATAGACGCGGTTTTACGCCGCGTCCTTTCACATAATTACTCGTCACCGCCACCCAACAGTCCCAATCGGAACAGGTAATAGAGCAGTGTCAGGAGGCTCGTCACTGCCGCCGCGAGATACGTCAAAAATGCGGCATTGAGCACCTTACTGGCGTGTTGATTCTCTTCTTGCGTGAGCATCCCTGCTTCCGCCATTGCGACTTTGGCGCGTTTGCTTGCATCCCACTCAACGGGAAGCGTTATCAACGAAAAAACGACACTTACTGCGAAAAGTCCAACACCGAACAGCAGAAAGGGTTGAATAAAGAAACCGACCATTATCAGGATATAAGAGAACATCGAACTAAAGTTCGTCGCCGGAACGAGGGCAGTCCGTAGGTTCAGCATTGCATAGCCGTGTGCATCCTGCATCGCATGTCCGGCTTCATGGCAGGCAACCCCTATTGCGGAAAGCGATTGACTTGAATAGACGTCATCGGATAACCTGAGTGCCTTCTCGCCCGGATCATAATGGTCGCTTAACCATCCACTTGAGCGTTCGATCCGTACGCCGCTCACACCGTGCCTTTTCAACATCAGATCGGCGGCTTGCGCGCCCGTCATTCCGCTACGCGACCCGACCTGTGAATATTTTGAGAACGTCGATTTTGTGCGAAACGTCGCGTAGAGGGACAGAGCAAGTCCCGGTGCGAGAAACACGAAATAGAGCGGATCAAAGAAACCCAAAAACATGATAGACACCTCCAAATTTTTAATTTTTAATTATACCTTGCGGAGAAATGACGTGCGTTTAGATTCTTACGGGCATCCCTTAAATCCGCACTCCATTCCATTACGTGCTAACGTTTTTGAAACCTTTTTAGACTAAAAACCTATCGTATCTTATGACTGTCGTTAAATGTGTGTCAGGTTAAGAAATTATACAGGATATTTTGACGAAATTCAAATCATTTTTAGGCGAGGAACAATAGATGCTTAGAATAATTGATACCCACCAACACCTCTGGGATACCTCTAATTTGGAATATCCTTGGTTAGAGGGGTTCGACCTATTGGGAAAGCGATACACGGCAGAAGATTACCGCGAGGCGATTGGGGACCTTAATGTCGTCAGATCGGTGCACGTTGAAGGCGACCCCGCTGAAACGGATGTTGTCAAGGAGGTCGAGTGGCTCACACATATATCCGAGACAGATGGGATGATAGGTGCGATAGCGGCAGCGGCACCGCTTGAAAAACCGAATGCCGAGGCGATTCTTGAGCAACTCACAGGATTCGGGCTTGTCGTCGGCGTGCGTCGGATGGCGTGGCATCATCCCGATCCGCAGTTTTACGCCACACCTGAACTGATTAACGGCGTGAAACTGCTGACGAAATTCGATCTCTCTTTCGAACTCTGTGCGAATCATGCGCAGCTGCCGGCGGCAATCGAACTCGTCAAGGCGACACCGGATGTTCGGCATGCCCTTAACCACTGCGGGGGACCCGACATAAAGGGCGGGCAATTCGAGCCGTGGGCAACGCATATCAACGCACTCGCCGCCTTCGAGAACGTTCACTGCAAGGTATCGGGGATTGTGACGACTGCAAGTGAGAATTGGACGCGTGAGGAACTGAAACCGTATATCCAGCATCTGATAGAGGCTTTCGGCTATGAACGGCTGATGTTTGGGAGTGATTGGCCCGTGTGTACCTTGGCGGCGACATATCAGGAATGGGTCGCGGCACTTTTAGGGACCGTTGCGGATGCGTCCGATGCCGAAAAGAATAGACTCTTTTATGAAAACGCTGCGGAATTTTATTCTATTTCGTTTGAATAATTGTTTTATCAAAATCTTCAGCGTCAAAACTCCATGCATTCCTTCAATGGGAAAGGGCGAGGTTAGAAACCTCGCCAGCACGGAAGAACCCCAGTAACGGAAATTGACCGTTGACAACTGACTGCTGCCAGCCATGTCATTGGAGCATAATCAGTACCGGTTCGACTTCGAGGGTCTCTTGAATGCGTTGCTTCAACTCCATTGATTCAGCCCGCGTGCCGAATTCACCGATCGTTACGCGGTGCACTGTTTTGCCATCAACAGTAGCGACACGGAGAGCGACTGTCTGATCTGGATTCTGCAACTGTAATCTTTCTCCCATGGCTTCAGCGTAGGAGCGTTCCACAAATGAACCTACCATGAGTGTCAACTTGCTGGATACCGACGCGCTTTTTTGCTGATCCCTTATTCCAAACTGTAACGTCGCCTGTTCCGTGCTCCGATTGCCAGCAATGTCTTGAACGTGTAACTTGCCAGTGTAAACAGCATTCGGATCCACTTGGACTTTGCTCAAAACGACCTCGGCAGGCGGCGAACCGTTTCCCTCTGCCTGCTCAATCAGCGCGTTTTTCGTGTCGAACAGCTCAAATTTCCACTGCGCAAGCGGATTGATGTCCCACACCTTCACACCAACAGTTGTGGGTGTTTTCGCGAAAAGTTCCAACGTCGTTGGAATGAGGTCTACGGTCACCTTCTCAGTATCTACGAAGTGTCGTGTGCCTTGCGCGTCAAGAATGTGGAGTTGAACCTCGTAATTTCCATCAGGCACCAAGTTGCCGGTATCAGCGATACCATCCCAGACGATACCTTCCGCTGGCACCCCCGTCCCAGACTTTCCCCAAATACTTTCGGTATATTCATCGAGGATGTTCAACTGCCACTGGAGGGGGGCGGTGCCGTTTTCTCCGAGGTGTAAACGAAATGTGGTGTTATCTGAAACACCATCACCATTCGGCGAAATTGCAGGTTCGGAGGGATTCAACTTTCCATCAATGGTTTCAGGATCTATTTCGAGCGTTGTCGGCATTAAGATCGTGGGCATCTCATCGGCATCAGAGGCCTCGCTGGAGGTTGCCACCGATACGGGTGCTGTATCGTTCCCGCCCCAGCGTAACGTCGCCGAGATCCAATGCACACCTTGCTCCAATTCAGTGCCACTCACATAGGCATAATCGAGTTGTCCCGAGGAATTTCGGAAACTCAGTCCCCGTGCCAATTCACCACTCCAGAACCTTTCAGAAGCGGTCAAGGCGGTATAACCGAAGCGCAGCCCGATGTGCCCATCTATGAACCAATGCTCTGCCCCGAAGTGCAACCGGAGGCGCTCCCCCCAGTTCACGTCATTCTTACCCCGGACGGCGAGATCCGCTGAAAAGAGTGTATTCCCGGCTACCTCATAAGTCGTTCCGAAGCGTGCGGCTAAGGGTGCACTCTCAAGAAGTACGCCGTTCTCACGAATGCCACTGCTTAATTCGGAGAAGTTGACACCTAACTTTACCGAATCCCCCCATTTTTGCAACGGATAGGCGAACTGCATCCCTAAGTCCACACTCCACAGAAAATTGGTTCTGATGGGTGTGTTGTTCTGATAGTAGCGTAGGTTCGCACCTGCCGAGGCACGCTGTCCAAGCGCAAATCCGTATCCGAGAAGGACGATCTGTGTAGACTCCGTCGTGTTATTTTTCCACCCATCAAGCCATGTGGCAAAGGAAACATTCCCTAAATTCCTGCTCGTCACACCGAAGGTCTGTGGATTCGCGGCGACTGAAAACGCCTGATCGCGGCTTGAGAAATTTCCTGGAAACGGCATCCCCCCCATGTTGACTTCCACACCATCCATAAATCCTAATGAAGACGGGTTCCATAGAAAACCGTTGGTCGCGGAAGGACCTGCGGTGAACGCACTGCCCATCCCGACGGCGCGGGCACTTGCCCCCACAAAAATATCCCGTTGGCTTATGCTCGAAGTCCCGGCAGAAACGGATACGGCTGCCAACATCATCCCGACGATACTGATGTGTTGGACGATTCGCAGTAGGCATTGCCTACTCCCTCGAAAAAAATTGAACTGCATCGGATACACCCCATTGCTGTTTTGAAGTTAGTGATATATTCATCTACAACGTTTAACGCTGAATCTATGAAAATGGGTACAGATAGGATGGTTTGGTTTTCTGTAGATAGGGAGATCCGACGAATGTAAAGAAAAAGCGTTTGCAGGCACCCACAAGGGACGCCCCTACGAGATGTAAACTGGGTAGATATTAGATAGCATTAATTAGACCTTCCCGAATGATCCCTCATGTCGGTTAGCGTCCTTGGGACTGGTGCAGACTCACAGTCTACGCGACAAATAGGTCTATTTATTTTTCGGTTCCACCAGAGTTCGTTGGTTGCGTGGCATATTTGAGAATCCCATCTGCGTCTGTGAACCGCAAATAGAGTCCCCACGACCAACCGAGATCGACTTTTTGGCACAGCACCGTGTTCCATCCTGCTTTCAGCTGGCACGGAACCGCATCCGCATCCGCCGTTGCGCCAGCGTCAATACTTTTCCGATGAATTTCAGTCCCGTTTAACCAAACGGCGATTTGGTCATCGCTTCCAATTAACATCACAGCATCGGTTGCTTTGGGCGCGTGGACGTACACCAACATGTATCCGACAGTCATTGGGGCAGGACTGAAGTCTTTGCGTAAATCAAGATAACCGTCCGCTCTTGCATTCGCCGCCTGCCAGCGGACAGGTTTTCCATCAATGCCTGTATAAGTTTTCTCCACGTCCAATCGACTGATAGACTGTAGCAGTTGGTCAATCGTAGCAACATCCGTTTTGGGAAACGGACCTAAAACCGCGTAGCGTTTCACATAAGGCGAGGCGTGTAACACTTGATAGGAATCGACACCAATTTTATAGCCTGTGGCTTCGGCAGCCTTTCCAACAACACTGAACATAATCTGATTTTCACCGGCATTCAAGGGGGCAGTCCCGAATGAAACCAACGTCCCAGCTACCGGCTCAGCAGAATAGCAATCGTAAGGGACACCGACCGTTGTGCCGTCTACAGACAATTGGATGTGCGCATATTCGCGTCCACGCATTAAAATGGAACGAATTTCATAAACATCTCTATAGGGAACCTCAATTGGAATGGTCAGGGATCCCGTTTTCTCTACAGTTTCCGATGTGAGGGTAACATGGCTGCCCCCAATATCAATGCCTTCCGCTCGGTAACTTGCTACCTGGACTGTCGCGTTATGTGTTGTTGTCTTAGGTAATAGGTCGATTGCCGACTGGGTGCCCTTCGGTGGTAAGTTCCACTGCTTCTCATACCAAAATTGTGGGAGATAGAAGATGTCTCGCGCCTCGTTTGTTAAGACGAGATCGTAACCATCAAAACAGACGGCTTCCCCATAAAAATTGTGAGGCAAGGTCCACGATGTCCCCTGAATCATTTGTGCTAAATTACCCGTTGTGCCGTGATATACCCAGAGCGCGTCGTAAGTACAGACAGCAAGACGCGTTCCGTCTTCAGACACTCCAGCACCCGTCACGAACTTCGCTCCCCTGAATTCGCCAACCTTTTCTAATACCTGCTTCGTATCTGGCTTCAGCGTCGGAAATCGGTAAAGCACGGCGCGTTCTCGCTCTTTAGAGACGATATAGGGGATACCTTCAACAATAAAGAGTCCTTCAGCATCTACATTTTCATTGGGGTATCGATACGGGTAACTTGCGATAACCTCCGCCTCCGTTTCAACGAACGGGTCTGGCTCTGCGATGACAACGACCTTTAGATCGAATCGCAACCTGCTGTTATTCCCGATCTCACCGATCCAGAGTTGATTTTTGTCATCAATCCCGAGTGCTTCCCAATCGAAGTTCCGGGAACCGTTGATTTCGATCTTTTGGATTAATTCGCCGTTGTGTTTCGTGGCGTAGAGTGCCGCGGGGTTGCCTGAGTCGTTGAGGGTCCAATAAACGCCTTCAAACTGTCGACTTGCGACGATGCCGGAACTCTCTTGGATATCGGGATGTGTGTAGTGTCCTGTGGGTTGCCACGGGGGTGTGTCAATTGCGTCTTGGGGGGCTGCCGCTACAGCGGTGCAAAATCCGAGGGTTATCGCGAAAATCAGTAGAAGGGACGGTAATTTCATCAAAATGTTCTCCTTTGATATACATTTTATAGTTTTTGTGGTGAGAAATCAAGTAGGTTTTTTACTGTACTCAGGGTCATTTATGGTATAAGACGCTTCGCTGCTGAAACCGTAAGTTGGGTTGAACAAAACATAAAATATTAAACTCACTTCACACAGCAACCTTCAAAAAAATATGGACAAACCTGATATTTTGTGGTATCATTAAGTACATATATTTATATTAACTGTCAACCATCGGAAACCGTCAGGGGTCAGCAAGAGGACTTTGGTTTATCAGAAAACCCCTTTACTGACCATCAAAAGCCGATACCTATAAAAACTGACAACCTATAAGGGAGTATGAGTTTTGCATCGACGATCTGCCAAGAAACACGCACGTGCGGATACAGCGAAACGGACACGCAACCGACACCGTAAAGCGACCCTGCGGACAGTACTGAAACAAACAGAAACAGCCCTTACGGAAGGGAACGTGGAAACAGCACAGGAATTGTGCCGAACCATGGCAAGCCTTTTAGATAGGGCTGCCAGTAAAGGTGTTATCAAAAAAGGGACAGCGAACCGTCAAAAATCTCGACTCACTCGCAAATTGCATGCCCTCACTGCAGAAGCAGCGTAATTTCGGTTTTCTGTTAGACGAATTGCTGTCAAAGCAAAGGAGACTCGCGAGGCATCGGGACAGCGAACCCGAAACCTCGTGTTATTGCGAGATATGAACGCGCGCAGCGTCGCCTTAGAATGTCTGTTGACCCTCTCTCACAGCAGCGCGTCAATAGCATCCGTTGTTGACAAGGCATTCAGACGGTACGCAATTGACGGGCGGGAACGCCGATTGGTAAACGGGCTCGTCTACGGCGTCGTTCGGTGGCAGAAGCAACTGGACTGGGTGCTCGATCAGTTTATCAATCCCAAATTTCAGTTAGACGCGAGGCATCGTAATATCCTACGACTCGGTGCGTTCCAACTGCTACATCTCGATGGGATACCTGCACACGCAGCGATCTTTGAAACCGTCCAACTCGCCACTTCGTCCCCACGCAAATCTTCAGGGAGACGGAAGACCGCGGGGTTTATCAATGCAGTACTCCGCTCCATCCAACGCGAAGGCACAAGAGCCACCTATCCACCACTCGATACAAACCCAACTGAACACATCGCGTTCTCACTGTCCTATCCAACCTGGTTAGTAAAGCGATGGCTTCAAACACGCGGCGTTTCGTGGACGCTGGCGTTCTGTCGTGCAAGCAACCAAATCGCACCGCTCGCGTTCCGTGTCAATACCCACCTGACACGACGCGAAGAGGTTTGCCAATTTTTGGAAACGAAAGGTTTATCGGCGTCCCTTTCCAAAATCGCACCCGACGGGATAGCAGTTGAAAATGGCTATCGGAAACCATCAGTCGTCGGCAGTCAGGAAGAGGGTTCTGATACACAGATGGCGTCTCTTTCCGATAGCCGACAATCGAAGGAAACCGATGGCTGTTCCGCCCCTTTCGGCACCGCTGGTGAACTGACCCTGAAGGATATCCTTAACCGAAATAACCTCTATGTTCAAGACGAGAGTGCCATGTTAGTGGCACATCTACTCTCACCGGAGGATGCAGGATTTATAGTAGACCTGTGCGCCGCCCCGGGTGGGAAAACGACGCATTTGGCGCATCTCATGAGGAATACCGGAAAAATTATCGCCGTGGATGCCTCAGCCAAAAAAATAGCGTTGTTGCAAAAGAACTGCCGACGCCTGGATGTACACAACGTTGAGACCCGTGTAATGGATGCAACGAAAGCCGACTTGGCGTTTATCAAAACAGCGGATGCTGTGCTTATCGATGCCCCGTGTTCAGGATTTGGAACGCTGCGGCGGCATCCTGACATCCGATGGAACAAAACGCGCGAGCAGGTTCGCGCCCTCAGCGAGATACAATACAACCTGCTGAAGAACGCAGCACCACACATCAAACCGGGAGGCATTCTCGTCTATAGTACATGTAGTATAGAACCGATGGAAAACGAGGAAGTCATCCAACGATTTTTGGCAGATTTTCCGATGTATACAGTGGAAAACGCCCGACGTTTCCTGCCGGACGTTCCGCCGAGTGCGATAACACCACAAGGCTTTGTCCAGACGTTTCCACATGAACACGGGGTTGATGGAGCGTTCGCGGCACGTCTCCGAAAAGAAGTTTAGAAGTATGCGAAACCCGCCTGACCGAACCGCAAGGAAAATTAAAAAAGTCGATTTCAGGTTGTATGCCATTACTGATAGACACCAGTGTGCGCCCACGCCATTGGTCGATGTTGTCTCGGAACTACTGGACACAGGCGTCACCGCTTTCCAATTACGTGAGAAAGATTTAAGCGATACTGCCTTGATTAAATTGGCACAACCGATTGCAAAATTGTGTCATAATTACGAAGCAAAGCTTTTTATCAATACACATACGAGCATTGCCTGCGACGTGGGTGCCGCAGGGATTCATCTTCCAGCGAATGCAGAATCCGTAGGTTCCGTAAAGGAAACCGAGACAGACGATAATTTCTATGTTGGGTGCTCGGTGCACTCTTTTGAGGCGGCAAAAAAGCGGGAAGCAGAAAGGGCTGACTTTGTGACTTACAGTCCTATCTATCCGACAGCAAGCAAACCCGGATACGGTCCCGCTGTCGGCACAGCGCGCCTCGCTGAGGTGGTCAGAGGTGTGGAACTGCCGGTCTTCGCATTGGGAGGAATTACACCTACACGAGTATCTGAATGTTTAACTGCCGGCGCTTTCGGGGTGGCTGTGATGTCAGGTGTTATGTCATCCAAAGGTGCACATATACAAGCGAAATGTTATCTTGACGCTTTATGCGAACATTGAAATTCTTCCTTAAATTGACACTGATGTATTAAAAGTAGTGAATTTAAGAGTAGGCTGAGAATATGAAACAGATTTTAACGATTGCAGGATCAGATTCAGGTGGGGGCGCGGGGATACAGGCGGACATCAAGGCGATCTCGGCGAATGGCGGCTTCGCTATGTCAGCGATTACCTCCGTTACAGCACAGAACACAGTCGCTGTTACAGACGCTTTCGACTTGCCTATTTCGCTGATTGAAGCACAATTAGACGCTGTTTTCACGGACTTTGAGGTCGCCAGCGTCAAAACGGGGATGCTCTCCTCGTCAGCGATTGTCGAGGCGGTTGTGGGGAAATTGAGAGAATACACACCACCAGCCATTGTTGTAGACCCCGTGATGATTTCCAAAAGCAAATTTCCACTGTTAAAAGAGACGGCAATTGAAAGCCTCAAAACAGCGTTGATTCCGCTTGCGACAGTGATTACGCCTAACGTTTATGAGGCAGAACTCCTCGCGCAACAGGACATCCGAAACACAGACGATGCCAAAAGCGCTGCAAAAGCGATCGCGGCACTCGGTTGTCAGGCTGTTCTTGTCAAAGGGGGGCATCTTACTGGAAACAAGGCAACCGATGTACTTTACTACGATGGTCAATGGCGTTTTTTTGAGGCGGAACGGATCGAGACAGAAAACACGCACGGCACAGGCTGCACCTACTCAGCGGCAATTGCAACGCAACTCGCACATGGCGAAGATTTGGGGGACGCTATCAATACAGCAAAGACATATATCACTGGTGCCATCCAGCACGCCTTGGACCTCGGGCATGGACACGGTCCGACGAATCACTTCTTCCAGACGTAGAGGCTGGGTAACCCAGCCCCTACAACGGCTGTCGTCCTTCAAATCCGTCTTCAATTTCATGCCAGTAGCGGATCTCCTTTTCACCCATCCGCCAACAGAGATAGACCTCTCTACCGTTGCGGAGGTGTGGGAAATCGACTAATCCTGGATCGAGTCCTTTCAGATGACACCCGCGTGCTTCAATCCGATCTAGAATTTCTTGAAAGCGTTCAATTGATTTGAGTAGGGCGGGTGTATGCTTACTGCCCCCGTTGGAGGAAACCACCTCCAGAAGTGGGGTAATTTCTGCGTGGAGTGCCGAGAGTTGCGCTCTTATTGCTCTTAACAGTGAAATTTCATCAACTAATTCGGGGATGCATTGATTTGCTTCTTCGAGTGTAAAATATCGTTTTTCCTGCATCTTTTGGTCTCCTTATGTTCGTAGTGAGAATGTGTATTAAATTTATGCTGGCACTGCTCTAAAATTTACACTAAATTACGAGCGATGTCAAGGAGAAGTGGTTGTTAATCTTCGGTTTTCGGTTAAGAGGTTTCGTTTAAAGCCCTCTCCTTCCGATAGCGGAAAACTGGTAACCGATAGCCACTATAAAATGGAAAACGAAACCAAATCTACAGAGCAACAGCATCAAAATGTCACTCGTGCAGCGGGAATTGTCAGCATTGCCGTGATGATGTCTCGGGTATTGGGTCTCGCCCGCGAAACGGCGATCGGGTACTACTTCCCTTCAAAGACTATTGCGGACCCGTTTTATCTTGCCTTCCGCATACCGAACTTCCTACGCGATATGTTCGGCGAAGGTATTTTGAGTAAGGCGTTTATCACGACATTCCTGGCGACAGAAGCTGAAGACGGCGAAGAAGCGGCGTGGAATCTTGCGAACCGTATCTTCAATCTGACGTTCCTCGTCTTAATCGGTATCACAGGCCTCGGCATCACTTTTGCCCCCGTTATTGTTGATGTGCTGGCACGAGACGGCTTTGACAAAAGCTTAGACCCTGTTGAACACTTCGGATTTGACCGCAAGATTGAATTGGCAATTTATCTCACGCAATTGATGTTTCCGTATCTACTGTTCGTGTCATTTGCGGCAATTGCCATGGGATTATTGAACAGCAAGGACAAATTCGGCATCCCTGCGTGTGCGTCTGCCTTCTTTAACGTGAGTTCTCTTGCTGTCGGGATAGGCGGCTACTATTTGTGTCCACTGGTAGAGATTCACCCGATAACAGGCATGGCTATGGGTGTAATCGTAGGGGGTATTGCCCAATTCTTAATTCAGGTGCCGTCTATGTACCGGGTCGGCTTTCGATACCGTCCACTGCTGAGCCTGCGAGATCCGAGAGTACTCCAAGTTGTTCACCTCATCGGACCTGCCGTGTTAGGGGTCGCGGCAGTGCAGGTGAATCTACTGACGAACACATTCTTTATTACCTCAGATTCCGGATGGTTGACGTGGATTAGCAGAGCCTATCGCGTGATGCATCTCCCGATTGGGATATTCGGCGTCGCGATTTCAACGGTGGCATTGCCACAACTCGCGAGGTTTGTAGCAGCGGGGGAGACAGAGAATTTCCGCAACGCACTTTCGTATGCCCTTCGCTTAATGCTTGCCCTGACCATTCCCGCTGGAATTGGACTCATGGTCCTCTCAGAACCGATCTGCCGTTTGCTTTACGAATGGGGTGTAACCGTCGAAGAAGACACACTCGAAACAGCAGGACTTCTGTTCGTTTATGCGTTCGGATTGTGCGGGTTCTCAACGCTGAAAATTGTCACAGATGGTTTTTACGCCTACAGAGATATTCGCGCCCCGGTTATTGTTAGTATCTGTGCCGTTGTGCTCAATATCTGCCTCAACTATCTGTTTATCTATCGTGGACTCTTCTTGGACCCGCGCGCTGTGGTATTTTCAACAGTCTTGACCGTGACGTTGAACTGTGCCGTTTTATTGCGACTGCTCCGCCGCAAAGTTGGACGATTGGGACTCCGATCATCCCTCCCATTAATGCTTAAAATCCTGATCGCTTCAGCAGTCATGGGGTTTGTTTGTTGGGTGACAAACGGTGTCATTGAAGACGACTGGCTCGGAACGGTCGGTATCATCCCACGTGCTACTGGCGTGTTTGTACCGATAGGCGTGAGTCTGTTGATACTTGCGGCAATGTATAAGCTTTTGAAAGTCTCGGAATTTGACGGTATTTTGAACATATTCAAGCAGCGATTTGGAAATTAATCAGTTTTTCACAGGAGGACGTCTTGCTAACGAAAAGAATAATTCCATGTTTAGATGTACGCGCGGGGAAGGTCACCAAAGGCATCGCTTTCAAAGGCAATGTCGATGTCGGGGATCCAGTCGAGATGGCACGATTTTACTACGAAGGCGGTGCCGATGAACTCGTCTTTTACGACATCACAGCGAGCAATGAGCGACGTGATATAATGATTGATGTCGTCTCTGCAGTCGCCGCCGAAATTTTTATCCCATTCTCTGTCGGCGGTGGATTGCGCACACTTGAGGATATGCGCCGCGTCCTGCTCGCAGGGGCAGAGAAGGTGAGTATAGACTCTGGTGCCGTGCGGAACCCTGAACTCATTGCGGAGGGTGCACGAGCGTTCGGGAGTCAATGCGTCGTATTGAGCATGCAGGTGAAACGGGTCCCGAAAAGCGAACAGATCCCAAGCGGTTATGAAATTTACATAGACGGCGGGAGAACACCCGTCGGTTGGGATGCCTTGGAATGGTCTGCGCGTGGGATCGATTTAGGTGCAGGCGAAATTGTCGTCAATAGCATCGATGCTGATGGCACGAAAGCCGGGTATGAACTCGAATTGACGGGTGCGATCGCTGATCTGGTGCCGGTGCCAGTAATCGCCTCCGGGGGGGCAGGAAACCCACAGCACCTACGAGATGTCTTCGTTGAGAGCAACGCCGATGCCGCGATTGTCGCCTCTATTACACACTACGGCGAATTCACCATTGAGAACATCAAAACCTATCTGATGGACGAAGGTGTGAGCGTCCGAGATACATGGTAGGATTGGTTATCAACTGACACCTATTAAAATGGAGGAGATATGGTGCCTAAATTACCTGATTCAAGAAATGAAAACATTTTAATCCACGTTAACGGTGAACTGTTACCCCGCGAAGACGCGAAGATCTCCGTCTTCGATAGCCTCGTCCAAGGCGGGGACGGTGTATGGGAAGGCTTGCGTGTCTATAACGGAAAGATATTCGCACTGGACCCACATCTGGATCGACTCATAGATTCCGCACACGCCATGGCGTTCGCTGGCATTCCGACGCGCGATGCGATCAAACAAGCGATCTTTGAAACGCTCGCCGCCAACGGCATGCGGGACGGTGTTCACATCCGTCTAACGCTGAGTCGCGGGAAAAAGGTCACCTCCAGTATGGACGCACGCGTTAATCAATACGGGACCACCCTAATTGTGCTTGCGGAGTGGAAGCCGCCCATCTACGCCAAGAGCGGTATCCGATTAATCACCTCAGCGATCCGACGGAATCCGCCGCAGTGCGTTGACTCTAAGATCCATCACAACAACCTGATTAATAACATCCTCGCCAAAATTGAGGCGAACGTCGCTGGTGTGGACGATGCGATTATGCTCGATATCCACGGATACGTCTCGGAGACGAACGCCACGAATATGTTTCTCATAAAGCGTGGGCATGTGTTGACACCACACGCCGATAGCTGCCTACCGGGGATTACACGCGGTATGGTCATCCAAATCGCTCGCGACGCGGGTATCCCACTAACGGAACGAAATGTTTCATTGACCGAGGTTTACACCGCGGACGAGGTTTTCACGACCGGCACTGTGGGTGAATTGAGTCCTGTTTTAGAGGTCGATGGCAGAAAAATTGGCGACGAAGGTATCCGTCCCATAACGACTCGCCTACAGGAACTTTACGCAGAATTGACTGCCAACGAAGGTGAACCGCTGCCATAGAACAATATTTTGAAATAAGTCATAAAACGCGCCAGGATCGAATCTCGTTTGTGTGTCCCCCATCAGGCATGAGCGCGGGAGGTGCGATCTCGGCGAATTCGAGTCGCAGTATCCGTTTGTTGATTTTCTGATGAAGGGGTTTGTGAAGTGCATACGCTTATTTAGACCACAATTTCGCAAAGTTAAGACAAGTGTTGTTGTTCAAATTCAAGAGGTGTCAAATACCCTAACGCCGATTAAGCTGACTCAAAAATTGTGGTTGTGGATCGGAATTTGAGAGAATCTTTCGTCTCAATTTCAGTGATGACTTGTCTCACATCAGACTCTGTCAAAATTTTTAACTCCCAGAGTGCTCGTAGAATTTCATCCAGATTGGTGCAACGAATACCGTTTGCTTGACAATGGTGCATCACTCGGCGTTCGTTGCTCGCCAAAAATGCTGTGAGACGTTTACATATTGCCATAGATTCACGTTCACCAGCACCTAATGTATCTGGCAAAGACGACATAAATTCTTGGTCTGCAGTTGTTAGATGATGCGTCTGAAGCAGTTTTTGTGTTTGCAATTCCATGAGGGCATTGGCAAAAGGGAATCCCTTTGAAACACCAACAGCGATTTCATTTTCTACGGCAGCGGCAATGTTAAGTATATCTTGCTCAAAAACTGCGAACAATAATGGTAAACGCTGAATCTTGGAAAAAATTGAAAGGATATCAGTATCCACAAAGACCAAAGTCGACTATTCCTCTGTTTTACTGTTTTCTCTGTGAAGACTTTTGATGAGCGAAACGCCCGCCTTTAGTTTTTCTACCGATCCAACCTCAACGATTTTCAAGATGCCTTTCGCTTTTAAAACCTCTTCAAATTCAAAACGGTGCATCCCAGCCAGTTCCGAAGCTCTCCCAAGTGTCACTTCCCCTGCTTGATAGAGCTGGATTGAAGCATCAAGACGAGATTTCTTTTTATTTTGGACGAGTCTTTCAAGAGCATCAATGATCAAGGTATGGGAATCAGGATAAAGTCCAGCACAAATCAGAGCATTAACCTCTTTCTCAAGAGTGGGTGAGTGAATTTTAATCTGTAGCATTCGGATAACCTCCTCCATTGCTGTTCCCTTGTTGGTAGGTTTCGAGTTTACTTATCGTAAAGTATACACGAAAAATTTTGAAAAAACAAGGGATTCAGATTCCTAAGCAGCAGCATTCAGTTTTCCGTATTACCCCATTCAAATCTCAAGGCGTATAAAAGCGAGATACCCACCTGATACAAGGACTGCAAGAAATAGCACCAACAGTAATAAATCCGTCGCTGCGGTATTGAAATCGCGGTTGAGGCTGAGTGTGTCTTTAAATTTGGGGATCGCCTCTGGGCTGACAGGTTTCTGCGACATACCCTCCTGAATCCCAACGACATGAAGACTCTCTGGATCTGCCCTATCCGTATCAATAACAAATTCTCGGTATTCACGGGCGTAACGCTGCACATTCTCAATAAATTGCAGATGCCGTTCAAACCCCGTCCCGGCAAAAGATTCAAAGAGGCGTTGGACAATCGCTGTTGGTGAAATACGGGTTATCGCACGCGCCCGTTTCCCTTGTGCGATCTGCTGCTTCAAATATGCTTCGTTGAAGTGTTCGTATGCTTCTGCTTCTGAGGTAACATACTCCCCGAGTACATGCACTGATGGCGTAGTTTGTGAATCTCCGTATTTATCCCGATAGGCTTCGCGTGCCTCATCTGCGAGTTGAATACGCCGATTCCAGAATTCCACATACGCGATCGGGACCGAGGTCCGACTGCCGATGGATGCTAATGTGTTCGGCATAAACACCACGAAACTCACCCAGATTAACAACAGAACGACAAGACTTACACCACTCTCTCGTACCGCTGCAGAGATTAGAAGTCCCAAAGCGATAAAGAGACAGGTATAAAGAATAACAATACCGTACAAGATACCTAAGCGTCCCCACGCTTCGGTATTGAGTTGGACTGCGTCTGAGGTAGAAATCAGGAGTAGATTCATCAACACCGCAATCGCGAACGGAATGTTAACACTGATAAACGCGCCTAAAAACTTCCCTGCCAGGACGGTGTGCCGCGGGATAGCGTTTGCCAATGTCAACCGCAATGTGCCGCGTTCCAATTCGCCAGAGATCGAATCGAAAGTGAACAAAAGTGCAATAAAACTCAGCACATAACCGACGATGAACGCCCAATCGAGTGTTGTGAAATCGGGACGAATGTTAAACAGATTTGGTGTCTCTTGGGGATACCCCATCCGCCAGATAGGTGTCATGTCAGCGATCCTGCGAGCGAAGTTTGCTCCGTTGGCGTGTGTCGGTAGGAACGCCTCATCACCCTCTGCACAGAAACGGAGGGGTGAGGGTGCTTTATGGAGATCACCCGGTCCTTCTGTCGCGAGGCGATATAAGTTGGTGCTGCGCGCTTCTAAGGTCTTTATAGCACCGGCAGCGGCGTTGTGATATGTCTGTGCCCGCGCTGGATGTTCGCGCAGATACACACTGGCATTGGTCAGCAGCAATGCCAGCAGCAACACCGTCGCTAATGCGAAACGGAGGCTATTCAGGTTGTCGTAGAGTTCACGCTTTGCAATATGCCACATTGGTTGTCGGTTATCGGTTGTCAGTTGTCAGTTTTTAATGCGTTGGGTTTCACGTTGTTCAACCCACCCTACCACCTGCTGACTGCTGATCGGTGCCAGCCATTCTATACTTCGCTTCTGGTGAAAATAAGAACGATCCCCATAAACAAAACGAGGTTGGCTATAAGCAGTAGAAACAGATCCGGTAATGCCCGTTTTGCATTCGTCCCGACATCACCTCTCTGAAAAGTAAACTGAGGGAGTGTGCTCCAATCTACGGTGCCTTTATCGGCGACAAACCACTCCCGTGACGCAAACGCGTCTTTTGCATAGAGATCGTCAATTATAATTTTCCGGTAACGTCGCGCTGCCTCGAAAAAATCTCTGAGTCCTAATAAGTCAGTCCCTGCCCACGCCTGCGTCGCAGCATCATATATGCCGACGGGTGAGAGTTTCAACAGTGTTCTATCCATTGTGGCTTGTCGGACGTAAATTTCATCAAGTGCCTGCTTGCGGATGCGCCACGCTTTTTCTGCTGTTCGGGTAGCCAACGGTTCAACGAAATTGTAATACCGCTTAGCGACAGGGACGTACTTCTCAAAGTCCGGGCGGATCTCTGAAACAACACTCATATTTTCAATATAAGTCGTCAGGGTTACGGAATCCACATCCGCTTGGTGATAAAACCCCAACGCCTTGCTGAACTCCGAGGTCTCGCCAGCGATTCCCTCGTTTTCAAGGAACTTTTGACGTTCTCTTTCATATTCATCTACAATTTGTTGAATCTTGTTGTGAGCAGTTTTCACACGTACTTGGAGGTCGCCCCCTGGATTCACCATTGCCCGAATCAAATTCGGATACACGAGTATCAGAAACCCCCATACAAACATCGCAAGCATTAACGCCGTGCCGGTTCTACGCGTCGCTACAGAAATCAGTAACCCAATGAGGTAGAACAGAGATAGATACGCGAACGAAGCGAAAATAATTCCCGCAATGCGGAAAAAATCAGCCGTTGACAGTGGAATTGAACGCGTTAACAACAGCAGTGCAAAAAGCAGACTCAATATCAGCGGAACCAACAGACACGCCATCGCACTGATATATTTCGCAAGCAAAATCTGCCCGCGTCCGATAGACTGTGCCAGAACGAGACGCAATGTGCCGCGTTCATGTTCTCCTGCAATCGCATCGTAAGCGAATATTAATCCCATTAGGCTGAGAATAACCTCAAAGACAAAGACAATATCGATTGAAGAGAAGAACGCGATAAACGGGTTGTCCGTGCCGTGCATTTGGGCATCCCAGAGTGTCGGCATAAATCCGTGATAGATACCAATGAGGTTGCCCAAACGTTTATCTAACCCGACATTGAAAATACTCAACGGATTCGGTGCCCGGTCAAGGAACAGATACGAATTAGAATAGGTTTTGGAATTGTGTAAATCCTGATAATGCATTTTGACGGCATTATTGTAACTCTCCAAACGTTGTTCGTAATCTTGGACAAGCACGATCGTATTTGCAACAACGAGCAGCAGCGTGATGAGCAGGACGGCTGCGAAACGGAAGGTCATTAGATTGTCAAGGAGTTCCCTGCGAATAAGTGTTAGTAGCATCTATTACACCTCAACGCGCACAAATGCCAGATACGCTCCTGAGGAAAGAACAACGAAAAACAGCACCAACAGCAATAAATCTATCGCTGCGGCGTTGAAGTCTTTACTTAGGCTGATTGTATCTTCAAAGATCGGGATTGATTCCGGACGCACGGGTTTCTGAGACATGGCTCTCCGAACACCTATGAGATGGAGGCTTTCTGGATCCCCCCTATCGGTGTCAACGATAAATTTGCGATATTCGCTGGCGTAGCGCTGGGCGTTCTCTAAAAATTGTAGATGTCGTTCAAAACCGGTTCCGGCAAAGGATTCAAGGAGATGCTGGAGAACTGCAGTCGGTGAGATGCGAGTTATAGAACGGGCATGTTGAACCTGTACGATCTGCGCGTCCAACCGTTTTTCAATCAAGCGCTCCTGCTCTGCTGCTTCATGTGTGACATACTTGCTCCCTGCATGCAAAGCTTCTGATCTGGATCTGCCCAACACGCGACGGTATTCCTCAAGGTGTTTGTCATTAATTTGTTTTTGGAGTACCCGTAATTGATCTTTCGACATGGGCGAGGAGAAGCCGCTGGCAATTAGCGCGAGAACACTGGGCATAAAAACCACAAGTGTAACCCACGTCAGCAGAAGCATGACCAGACTTACGGCGCTGCGCTGCACACGCGTAGACACAAGCAAACCCAACGCCAGAAACAGACAGATGTAGAGGAGCGCGACAAAGAAGATGATGCCTAAGCGTCCCCATGCATCAGCATCGAGGTAGACTGTACTTGATGTGGACAGCACCAGAAGATTTATCAACACAGCCAGCGCGAAAGGGATACTAATGCTCATCAACGCCCCTAAAAACTTGCCGATCAGGATGGTGTGGCGCGGCACTGAATTGGCTAACATCAATCGAAGTGTGCCACGTTCACGTTCACCAGCAACAACATCGAAGGTAAACAGAAGTGCTATCAGACTCAACACATAACCGATCACAAATGCCCAATCTATTTTCGTAACGTCCGGACGAATATTTGTCAGATTTGCGGTCGCCTCTGGATACCGCATCTGCCAGAAACTTTTTAGATCTCCGTTTTCCCAAAAGTAGTGCTGTGCCTCAACAGCCCCTGACAGAAAGGGATCGCCGCCTTCGACACAGAAGTAAAGATCGGAGGGTTTTTTGTAAAGCTTTCCGGGTCCCTTTTGTGCGAGTTCATACAGACTCCCCACCCGTGCCTCTAAAGTATTACGCGCATCTCTGACAGCGGTGAGATACCTCTGTACCCTTACTGGCTGCTCTTGGAGATGCACAATCGCATTGGTGAGCATCAAGCCCAATAGTAACACGGTTGTTAGGGCAAACCGGAGGCTATTTAGGTTATCGTAGAGTTCACGTTTTGCGATATGCCACATTTTTACACTTCACTCTTGACGAAAATCAGCAATATGATGATGAACAGGGACAAATTGATCATTAACAGTAAGGACAGATCTGGTAAGGCGCGTTTTGCATTTACGCCTATATCACCACTCTGAAAAGAGAACCGAGGAAGTGTGTCCCAATCCACCTTCCCCTTGTCCGCAGCGAACCACCGTCGAGAACCGAACGCCTTCCTATCGTATAGATAGGCGACTACTGCTTGCCGGTATTCTCGAATTGCGTGGAAAAAATCTTGAATACCTCTCAAATCGGTGCCTGCCCACGCCTGTGTTGTGGCATCGTACATCCCGACCGGCGACAGCTTTAGCAATATTCTATCAACGAACGCTGGCTTTACGAAGATTTCCTGTAGCACCTGTTTTCGGATAAGCCATGCCCGGTTTGCCGTATCAACCATGCGCGGTCCGAGGAAACCGTAGTAATTTTGGGCGTGTGGCACTTGCGGGAGATGTCTGTCATAGAAGTCGTTATAGGATATAACACTCCAATACCAATACAACAAGGTCAATTGGTTCTCTATAAATCCATCGCCGCTTGACCACCCACTGGGACCCTCCATATTAAACATCGGGTCCTCTCCTGAAACAGGGTCATTAGCCAAGAAGTTTTTTCGCTCTCTATCGAATTCTTCATATATCTGCTTTATTTCATTGAGAGCAGATGCCCCGCGCGCGCTTGAGGTGTCTTGTGGAACAATCGTGGCAAGAATCATATTCGGATAGACCAATACCAAGAACCCCCAAACAAACATTGACAGCATCAGCGCTGTGCTGGTGCGGTGCGTTACTGATGAAATCAGTAGCCCTATGAGGTAAAACACTGAGAGATATACAAGCGATGATAGAACGATCCCACCGATACAGAGAAAATCATCGGTCCTCAAGGAAATTGAAGTGGATATCGTTAGCAAAATTACAGCGAGGAGCAGACTCATCAGCAACGGAATAAGTAAGCAGAGCATCGCACTGATATACTTTGCAAACAGGATATGCCCACGTCGGACAGGGTGCGTTAGGACGAGACGTAAGGTGCCACGCTCGCGTTCCCCGGCAAGGGCATCGTAGGCGAATATGAGTGCAAGTAGACTGAGGACGCCCTCGAAAATAAAGACGATATCAATGGAAGAAAAGATATTGAGAAACGAATTATCCGAACTGTCCATTTCGGCATCCCACAGTGACGGGACAAACCAAGGGGACACCTGAATTTTGTTACCCAGCCGCTTATCCAACCCAACATTGAACAGACTCAAGGGGTTGGGTGGACGATCAACGTACAATCTCAGCATCCCGGGCGAATAGGTTTGCCACTTATGCAATCTCTGCCGATGTGTCTCAATGGAGGTGTTGTAACTCTCTAATCGACGCTCATAATCCTCGATGAGTACAGCGGTGGCGGCAACCACAAGCAAGAGTGTAATGAAAACAGCTGCAGCGAACCGGAATGTCATGAGAGTGTCGAGGAGTTCTCGACGGATGAGTGTTATGAACATCTATTACACCTCAACGCGCACAAAGGCGAGATACGCCCCCGATAGAAGCACGATGACGAACAGTGTTAGCAACAGCAAGTCGATTGCTGCTGCGTTGAAATCTTTGCTAAGGCTGAGTGTATCCTCAAATTTGGGAACTGCTTCTGGACTGACAGGTTTCTTGGACATACCTTCACGAATGCCGATGAAATGGGGACTCTCCGGATCGGCTCTGTCGGTGTCATCAATGAATACTCGAAATTGTTGGGCGTAAACTTTAACGTTCTCTAAGAACTGTAAATGCCTCTCAAACCCTGTTCCTGCAAAGGCTTCAAGGAGATGCTGGAAAATCGTGACAGGCGAAAGCCGGGTGATGGCACGTGCTCGTTTCACCTGAGAAATCCGTTGGTTTAAGCGTTCTGCGTGCAAGCGTTCCTGCTGTTCAGCATCTTTGATAACGTACTCGCCTGACAATTGTATGCTTTTCATCGAATCGTCACGCGGCCCATACCGATAATCACTGTATTCTTCTCCAAGTTCATTGTGAAGTTGCCAGGAGCGTTCCGAAAATCCAAAAGTAGGTCTGGGCGACGCGGATCCGCCTGCAATAGAGGCAAGGGTGCTCGGCATAAAAACAACAAGGGTGACCCAAACCAGGAGGAGGACCACAAGACTGACTGCGCTCCGTTGCACCCGCGTCGACACTAATAGCCCTAAAGCGAGAAACAGACATGTGTATAGGAACGCGATACCGAAGATGATACCTAAACGTCCCCACGCGTCTGCCCCGAGATGAACATCGCTCGACGTGGAGATCACCAACAGATTGACCAACACGGCGAGTGTAAACGGGATGTTAACACTTATCAATGCCCCCCAAAATTTGCCAATCAAGACAGTATGCCGTGGAATGGAATTCGCCAAGGTCAGTCGTAAGGTGCCACGTTCGCGCTCACCGGAAATGGAATCGAAGGTAAATAGAAGCGCGACGAGACTTAAGACGTAGCCGATGATAAATCCCCAGTCTACTTTGGTAACGTCTGGACGAACATTATCCCGATTCGGGGTAGCAGATGGGTATACCAATATCCAGAAACTTTTTAATCTGTCGGTGCTCCAACGATGGTATCCGCCTTGTGCCTGATTTGACAAAAACGCTTCACCGCCCTCTATACAAAAACGGAGATCGGAAGGCTTTTTGTAAAGATTGCCAGGTCCCTGCTGTGCCAGATCATATAAACCGTTCCCGGCATGAGATGCGATGCGATTCTGATGTTTGGCAACATCGTCACGATATCGCTGGACCCGCTCTGGATGTTCCCGTAGATGCAAAACGGCGTTCGTCAGCATCAACCCAAGCAACAATACCGTTGCCAGCGCGAATCGGAGGCTATTGAGATTATCGTAGAGTTCACGTTTCGCTATATGCCAAATCATTTTATAGTTATCAGTTGACCGAAAACCATTCTACACTTCGGTTTTGACGAAAATCAGGAATATTACGATGAAAAGTGCGACATTCATCATGAGTAAAAGGCACATATCCGGTAAGGCGCGTTTGGTATTTTTGCCGATATCTACTGTTTGAAAAGAGAATTGCGGCAGACCGCTCCAATCTGCCGCCTCCTTGTCCGAAGAGAACCATTGTCGAGATCCAAACGCCTCTTTATCGTAGAGATAGTCAATCACCTGCTGTCTATAGTGTCTTGCGGTGTCGAAAAAATCTCTGACCCCGCGCAAATCTGTGCCTGCCCATGCTTGTGTTGTTGCATCATAGAGTCCGACTGGCGAAAGTTTCAAATAGAGTCTTTCCACATTCGCCGGGTGAATATAGATATCTTCCAGTGCAGGCTTGCGAATGAGCCATGTCCGGTCGGCTGCACCGATAATCTGGGATCCGAGGAAACGGAAATGCTTCTGTGCGTGGGGCATTTTGGGTTCATCTTGCTCACCAAATCCATCAAACTCCATGACACTTTCATAGGTGTACAGGAGTGCGCGGGGGTTATCCCAAAAGTAAGCGTGGCGGGATCCCCATCCTCTGAGTTCAAGTCCCCAATCCTCCCCTGGAAAATCATCAGTGGCAAGGAAATGCTTCCGTTCTCTGTCGAATTCCTCCCACATCTGTCTGATTCGATTGAAATTGGAGGTCGTGCGCGCTTGTAGGTCATCATGCCGCGGGATCACAGCCAAGATCACATTCGGATACACCAGCACCAAAAATCCCCAGACGAACATGGAGAGCATCAAGGCGGTGCTGGTTCTACGCGTCGCCGCCGAAATCAGCAGTCCGATGAGGTAAAATACGGAAAGATACGCGATAGATGCGAAAATAATACCGCCGATGCGTAGGAAATCATCGGTATTCAGGGAGATCGCGGTAGACATCGCCAGCAGCATCACAGAGAGCAGTAAGCTCATCAGCAGTGGCACCAATAGGCAGAGCATTGCACCGATGTATTTGGCAAACAGGATATATCCACGTCCAATGGGATGTGTCAGGACTAAACGTAGCGTTCCCTGCTCGTATTCTCCCGCCAGTGCGTCGTAGGCGAAGATCAGTGCCATTAGACTCAGGATAACCTCAAGGATAAAGACAATATCCATTGAGGCGAACATATCCATGAACGGATTATCCGAGCCGTGCATACCTGCATCCCAGAGGGTCGGAACAAATCCGTGTGTCACTAAAACTTCGTTTCCGAGCCGTTTATCGAATCCAGTATTGAGGATGCTCAATGGATTCGGGGGCCGATCGACCCGCAATTTCTCCATCCCTGCGGAATACGTCTTTTTCTCCTGCAGTTGCCGTTGATGCATTTTGACAGCGGTATTGTGGCCTGCCAAGCGCCGCTCATAATCCTCTATAAGCACAACGGTATTCGCGACCACAAGCAGCAACATAATAAAAACCGCTGCAGCGAATCGGAATGTCATGAGATTATCAAGGAGTTCTCGACGGATGAGTGTTGTTAGCATGATGTTTAACTCTTTACAAGTTTACCAGTTTTATCCCTTTTCGGCAAAGGCAAGGCAAGATATGATACTGTCTTAAGCGAAAGACAATCTGAATCCACGGTACTAACCCATTATAACCGAATCGGCTTCTTCTGCTTCATTAAATTTGCTTTCTACTCATAACATGAGTAACGAGTTGAAGTGAGTGGGAAAAGAGGAGCGAAAAGAAATGGTGGGCTTACCTGGAATCGAACCAGGGACCTCGCGCTTATCAGGCGCGCGCTCTAACCGTCTGAGCTATAAGCCCACAAAAAGGAGAGATATTCACGAAAAACGGTTTCGCTTTCGTTTGTCAATAAGCACTATTAAGTATACACCCTAAAAGCAGATTTGTCAAATTAATTTGTTAAAATTGGGTTTTGATGACTCCCCACGCCGTTGCTAACTTAAGACGGGGTGAAACAGGACGAACCTTATCAATATCGGCAATACTTTCGACAACAACCATATTATCGAAGTAACTGACACGAAAAATTGGGACACGAAAAAATTAGACTTAAAATCCTTTTTTGTAAATAGAACCTTAAGGAAATTCAGATTGGATGTAAAAGGAAAATTGGATTGATTCGTATAGCAAAAGGCTTGCTGTATCCTGTAAGAAGATGTTCTTGAAAGTTAAACAGTTTGGGTGCGTGTCTTATAAGGTAAAGAGCTGAACATAAGCACTGTGTGAGAGTTCTTATGTTAATGCTCCTTAGAAAGGAGGTGATCCAGCCGCAGGTTCCCCTACGGCTACCTTGTTACGACTTCGCCCCGGTCATCGGTTTCATTTTAGAAAGCTCCCTCCCGAAGGTTGGGTCACCTGCTTCGAATGCTACCAACTCCCATGGCGTGACGGGCGGTGTGTACAAGGGCCGGGAACGTATTCACCGCGACCTGCTGATTCGCGATTACTAGCGATTCCAACTTCATGCAGTCGAGTTGCAGACTGCAATCCGAACTGGGGTCGGCTTTTTGGGATTTGCTCCACCTCACGGTTTGGCGTCCCTCTGTACCGACCATTGTAGCACGTGTGCAGCCCAGGGCATAAGGGCCATGCGGACTTGACGTCATCCCCACCTTCCTCTGGCTCGTCACCAGCGGTCTCTTTAGAGTGCTCAGCATTACCTGATGGCAACTAAAGACAGGGGTTGCGCTCGTTGCGGGACTTAACCCAACATCTCACGACACGAGCTGACGACAGCCATGCAGCACCTGTCATAGTGTCCCGAAGGAAAACTATATTTCTATAGCGGTCACTGCGATGTCAAGCCCTGGATAAGGTTCTTCGCGTTGCGTCGAATTAAGCGACATGCTCCACCGCTTGTGCGGCCCCCCGTCAATTACCTTGAGTTTTAACCTTGCGGCCGTACTCCCCAGGCGGGGTACTTAATGCGTTAGCTACAGCACAGAGGGAATCAACACCCCCTACACTTAGTACCCATCGTTTACAGTAAGGACTAGCGGGGTATCTAATCCCGGTTGCTCCCCAAACTTTCGCGCATGAGCGTCAGTCTTAGACCAGAAAGCCGCCTTCGCCACGGGTGTTCTATATGATATCTAAGCATTCCACCGCTACACCATACATTCCACTTTCCTCTTCTAGACTCAAGTGAGGTAGTATCAAACGCAATGGCTCGGTTGAGCCGAACCCTTTCACGTCTGACTTACTCCACCGCCTGCGCGCGCTTTACGCCCAGTGATTCCGGACAACGCTTGCCCCCTACGTATTACCGCAGCTGCTGGCACGTAGTTAGCTGGGGCTTTCTACTACGGTAACGTCAAAAACGCTGCGTTATCAGCAACGCTCAATTCATCCCGTAACACAGAGGTTTACAACCCGAAGGCCTTCATCCCCCACGCGGCGTCGCATCGTCAGGGTTTCCCCCATTGCGAAATATTCTCGACTGCAGCCTCCCGTAGGAGTTTGGGCAGTGTCTCAGTCCCAATGTGGCTGATCATCCTCTCAGACCAGCTACCCATCGTTGCCTTGGTGAGCCGTTACCTCACCAACAAGCTAATAGGACGCGGGCTTATCTCCGAGCGGCAGCCGAAGCCACCTTTCATTCGGCCGACCGAAGTCAACCGAATCGTATTTGGTATTAGCAGTCTTTTCAGACTGTTATCCCCATCTCAGAGGCAAATTACCCACGCGTTACTCACCCTTTCGCCACTTTCCATCGAACCGAAGCTCGATTTCTCGTTCGGCTTGCATGCCTAATCCACGCCGCCAGCGTTCGTCCTGAGCCGGTATCATACTCTCCACAAAAGTATTGAAGTACATCTTCAAAGAATCGAAGTGCACTCACAAGCTATTAATAGGCACGTCACGTTCACTATTTAACTTTCAAAGAACAAAATCACCTTTCTTGTCAAAAGGTAATGTTAATTATACACGCTAAAAAAAAGTTTGTCAAATAAAATTGTAAAAAAAAAGGGTAATTTTGCCCCAAAAGCCCATCTTTATAACAATTTTATGACTTTTTTTCCATAAAAACGTCTCTTTTAGCGGTCTTTGGCATTTTTGCCTAATTTTTACGTGATTTCGCGCTGCACACGCATCGTTTATTCCATACACCTGCCGATGTGTAAACATTTTGTCAAAAGGAACAGAGTTGGGATAAACATGCCGCCTTTACAGGGCTTGAGTGTTGTTTTGAACGTTTTTCTGGGCTTTTATGGCCAATACGTTATGCTTTTCCCAACTGTTTCTGATGGGTCAACATATTTAGCCAGATCGCGCAACGCAACAACGGTACAACCGCTGTCCCGAAGATAATCCATGTAGGTCTTAAACTGCTCAGGTGAAACATCAACCCACGGATGCTCAAGCGCAGGTACACCGTGAAACGTCAGGACTGCGATTTTTCCGTCCTGTGCCTGTTCAACCGCCCAGACCAAATCCTCAAATCCGTAGTTCGGACCGGGAACACCTGTTGACGGAACAACCAATGGATGATGGACATTCGGATCGTAAGCCGGTCCGCGCCCGCCCTCTGGATGAAATGGAAACTCCGGTCCAATGCCACGCCGCGCGAAACGATATCCTTTCTCCGTCAGCGCTTCTAACGCTTCCGGTCCGCGACAATCCGCAGGATAGCCAAAGGTCTGAGGGATGGGAATACGGTATTCCTCACATCGTTTATCAATGTGTATCAGGTCCGCCAGCAACTCCTCTTTCGATTGTGTGTTGGCGTGTTTATGATGACGGGTGTGGTTCCCTATCTCGAAACCCGCCTCGTGCAATTGACGGATCTCCTCCCATGTGACATAGTGCGCCTTGCTGTTGAGAAAATTGAGACCTTCAGTGATGAAAAATGTCGCCCCAAAACCGTAACGCTTCAATAGTGGTCCAACATAAGCATAATCCGACTTGTTACCGTCATCAAAGGTGAGGACCACCAACCCGTCGGGGATGGGTTGCAGGGTTTCAACTTTAGACAATTCCTGATTTTCTTTTTGCATTTTTCCACCTAACGATTTGCAGGTTCTCTCCTGCGGCGATGGTAAGCTGGTTGGACATCCATGTCGATTGCGTTCCAATAATACTTCAGCGGATCGTCCGTCTCCCACTCCGAATAGACCTCTTCCCATTTTGCACAACCGAGATGGACGGTGAGGGCATCTTCATCAACGGGTTCATTGACCGACTGGTAACGGGCACTCGTTGCGAGCCGTATGCGGTTCTCGGTCATATTGTTACGACCTCGGTGAATCGTTAAACTGTGAAACATGAGAACATCTCCGCACTTGAAGGGGTTCCAAGCCCATTCCGTACTTTCTTCGATCAACTGCCACGAACGGACATCGTTGTCCTTTAAGAATCCGCGACGGTTCGATCCACGTGCGATCGCCAAGCCACCCAACTCGGCATCACAGTCTCCCAAGGGTGTCCAAACGGTCCACGTATCCTGTGCACCGCGAACTGGATGGAAGTCCTGATGCGGAGGTGTGGTATACTGATGTTCCCCGGGGAAGATAGCGTGACAAATGTGACGTGGGTGAATGAAAACAGAGTTGCCAAACAGGACCTCCAGAACATGCACGATATGCTCGTGATGGGGAAGGGCGTGGAAAAGTCGGAGTTTCTGGATGTCAATGTAGAAACGTCTGAAGGTTTCGGATCCGTCCTGTTCGCAGATGAAAACGCCTTTTCTCCGGATAGCGGCATTGGGGTGGGTGCCGGGTTCAAGGAGTTCGTGCTGCTCTGCGACACGGAGCACCTGTTGACGGAGTTCAAGCACGGGTTCAGTCGGGAGCAGCCCGCGGAAGAAGAGATAGCCGTTCTGGCGGCTGTGCTCAAGAAGTCGAGGACGGTCTCCGATGAAGTCTGTGCAGTCTACAAACGGCAATTCGATGTGCATTAAAATTGCTCCTTCTGAACCTATCATCTCATCTTGAGTTTTCCCCATGTGACCGGTAGGGCATCAGCGGGATCCACGGCAAAACTGTGTCCCACGGTTGTAACTAACAGATTGTCATACAGAGAATGTTCACCGGCACTTGCTCTGAAACCTATACCGCCTTTATTATGGGTATCATCCTCCCATGTGCAAGATAATTCCAATTCCTCACCCTGTTCACCCAGATAGAGGTCGTAACGCTTACCTTCGGCAACGATCTTTATCGTATACCATTCGCCAAGCTGAGCGTGCACACCTGATTCATTGTCCAATTTATCGTCATCATTCACAATATAGTTACCGCCGACTCTTGTAAACCACCAAAATTGATTACGATTATCTGCGACAATTTGAACCAACGTGCAATTGTTTGGGTCTTCCGCCCGCACGACCCAATTCGATGCCCAGAGTGGGTTTATCATGTGAAAATCGACATAGAACTCAAAGTCAGCGAAGTCATCTTTGACACTCATCCCAACTTCTCCGCCGTTAACTTCCAGTGTCCCGCCATCCAAGTCCCAGCCTGCCGTAGGTGCCCATTTACTCTTGTCAATTTCGTTCTTCTCAAAGTCATCCTCAAACAGTACCTCGCCCATACAAAGCGGCGCGTATACTGAGATGAGTATGAATGAAAAGAGTGTGGGGATCCTGAATTTCATCACAATTTCTCCTTTCTGGAAAGATTAGGTTTCTCCTGATCCAGAGCCATTCAGTTTAAGATTTCAAATGTTATAGAACTTTAGTGCGGTGGTTCTGCAACACCGCCGCCGATGGCAGGAAGGAAATGAATTTCCGCGTCCGCGTCAACGCGTTCGAGGATGGATCCCCGAGTGAGGAGGCCATTGATATATACAGCGATGCCGGGCTTAAGACGATCTTCTTCATATAACCGCTCTTTTATACCCGGATGGCGACTTTCTAAATTATCAATCACTTCACGAACAGTCGCACCAGGGAGAACAATGTTCTCTTCGCCGCCTGTGAATTTACGCATGAGGGGTGGAATGACTACGGTTGGCATTTTTAATGGTTATCAGTTATCGGTTGTCGGTTGTCAGTTAAGAGAGAAAGGCGCGCTTGGAAAGCGCGCCTACCCGTGTTTGGGTTTTAGATTTTGTCCATGGCTTTCAGGAGCCGACCGGGCGACATTGGGAGTTCGGTCATCCGAACACCGATTGCATCATAGATAGCATTGGCAATGGCAGCCATCGGTGGCACAATTGGCACTTCACCGACCCCACGCACACCATACGGATGCCCCGGATTCGGGACTTCAACAATGACGGCATCGATCATCGGTAAATCCAAGCAGGTCGGCATCCGATAATCGAGGAAACTGGCGTTGGTCATGGTGCCTTCGTCATTGTAGATGTATTCCTCATTCAATGCCCATCCGATACCTTGAACAGCACCGCCCTGTATTTGTCCCTCAACGTAACTCGGATGGATGGCTCTTCCGGCATCCTGGACTGCGGTATAGCGGAGAATCTCGACCTTACCGGTCTCCTCGTCCACTGCGACATCTACGATGTGTGTTGCGTAGGCACCACCCGCCCCCCCGGGATTCACTGTCCCACTACCTACAACCGGACCGCCGGTTTGACCGAGCCGTCCACAGAGGTCGCGGAAACTAATCTGCTCCTCTTTGCCGTTGATGCATGAAAATTCGCCATCTGCGAACTGCACGTTGGCTTCGTCAACTTCCCAGAGTTTTGCGGCGCGAGCAATCATCTTCTGCTTGACATCCTGTGCGGCTTCATAAGCGGCGTAGCCGGTCGCGTAGGTTGTGCGACTCCCGCCCGTTACAGCGGTGTAACCGACAGAATTGGTATCAACGACGCTTGGGTTGACCGATTCAGCGGGGATACCGAGAACTTCTGCCGCCTGCATAGCGATCGAAGCGCGCGTGCCGCCGATGTCTGTGGAACCCTCAATGAGGTTAATTGTGCCATCGGAGTTGACATTAATTGTCACGCTCGACTCCAAGCCGATATTGAACCAGTAACCGGAAGCGACACCGCGCCCGTGGTGTTTTTTCCCATTCGGAGCGGAATAGTGTGGGTGCGCTTTTGCGGCTTCAACTGTCTCAATACAACCGATGCGCGGGTGAACGGGTCCATCTGCGCGTCGGTCGCCCTCTTTTGCACCGTTGAGCAATCGGATCTCAAGTGGATCGATGCCGAGTTTTTCCGCGAGCTCGTCAACCACTGTCTCTGAACCGAAAGCGGCGTTTGGTGCCCCGGGGGCGCGGTAGGGTGCGGTTTTCGGTTTATTGACAACGACATCGTAACCGTCAATGATAACGTTTTCAATGTTGTAGGGTGCAAAGATACACATGGCACCAGGTCCAACGGGGGCACCCGGGTAGGCACCCGCTTCAAAAGCGAGATACGCTTCGGCGGCGGTTATCTTACCCTCTTTGGTTGCACCCATCTTGACACGGATGTAGGAGGCAGGTGTCGGTCCTGTGCCTTCAAACACATCCGGGCGGCTCATGAGCACCTTGACCGGCTTACCGGTTTTCCTTGCCAGCAACGCGGCGACAGGTTTGATGTAAACGCTAATTTTGCCACCAAAACCACCGCCAATTTCCATCGGAACAACCTTAATTTTGGAAATAGGATATTGGAGAATTTCGGCGACCTGTTCACGCACAGTAAACGCGCCCTGTGTGCTACACCAAATGGTCAGTTGACCATCTTGGTTAAAATGCGCCGTGGCGTTGTGGGGTTCAATATAGCCCTGATGGACAGTGCCTGTAACGAAATCCCGTTCAACAACGATATCCGCTTCGGCGAAGCCTTTCTCAGGGTCCCCCAACTGATGCTGGATATGACTTGCGACGTTGCTCGGTTCATCAGCCGTCTCGCCCATTGAGGTGGTTTTCAGGGTTTCGTGCAGGAGGGGTGCATCCGCTTCCATTGCTTGGCGCACCTCTAAGACGGGGGGTAGCACCTCGTATTCGACATCAATGAGTGTGCAAGCTTCTTCTGCGATATGCGGACTTGTCGCAGCGACAGCGGCAACGGCGTGTCCCTTGTATAGCACCTTATCGCTTGCCAAGATGTTATCGCAGAGATATTTGAGATTGACCGCACCTTCGCCGAGGTCCGCGATTCTGTCCTCAGCAACAGGCAAGTCTTGCGCGGTGACAACGCCTTTAACGCCGGGATAAGCTTCGGCACGGCTGGGGTCAATCGATATGATTCGCGCATGGGCGTGTGGACTCCGCAGGACCCTCCCGTGCAGGAGTCCGGTCATTTGGAAATCTGCCCCGTAAAGTGCGCGACCGGTGACTTTGTCGACCCCATCATGGCGGATAGGACGGGTGCCAATGACTTTATATTCTTTCTTTTCGGTTGCCATTACGATTATGCCTCCAATTCATGAGACTGTGTTTGTATGAAGTTAAGCAGAGGTTTCCTTAGCGGCCTCCATTACTGCTTTGACGATTTTATCATAGCCGGTACAGCGACACAGGTTCCCCGCTAACCAGTACCGAATTTCATGTTCGGTTGGATTCGGGTTGCTATCCAACAATGCCTTGGCACTCATAATAAAGCCGGGTGTGCAAATACCGCACTGGAGTGCGGCGTTTTCCAAGAACGCGTCTTGGATCGGGTGCAGCTTGTCGGGTTCCGCGAGACCTTCTATAGTTTCGACAGATTTGCCTTCAGTTTCTACACCGAGGACGAGACATGAATTGACGAGTCTGCCGTCGAGGATGACACTGCAAGCCCCGCAATTCCCGTTGTTGCACCCCTCTTTAGCACCCGTAAGATAGAGTTCGTCCCTGAGAACTTCGAGTAGGCTTTGCCGGGATTCGCAGAGAAATTCTACTGTTTCGCCATTGATAGTGGTTTGAACGTGCGATTTTCTTGCCATAGTATAGTTCCTTCCAGGAGTAATAAATTAAAAAATGGACAAAAAACTTATGCTGCGTCTCGAATTCTCTGGATGGCGCCGTTGAGTGCGCGCCGCGTCAGCACACCGACGAGGTGTGTCCGTTGCTCGGCAGACCCACGCATATCGCTAATCGGGCGTGCAATGGCTCGCGCAGCTTCTGCAGCAGCATCAATCGCGGCATCAGAAACCCTGCGACCGGCGAGCAGTGCCCCTGCTTCCTCCGCAAAGAGCGGCGTGGGCGCAACCGCAGCGAGTGCGATACGAGCAGAGACGATTGTCTGTTTTGCGTCATCAAGTGTCACAGATGCCCCGGCACCAACGACAGCGATATCCATCTCATTGCGCGGGATAAACCGGAGATAGAAGGAACTGGAATTGCTTGCGGGTGCTGGTATTTTCAGAGAGACGAGCATCTCACCTTTTTCCAGAGCAGTTTGCCCCGGTGCCGTACAGAACTGTTCGACGGGGAGTTCACGCTCACCGTTTGGACCGGCAATGACACAGGTAGCACTTAGTACAATCAGTGGCGGTATGCAATCCGCAGCGGGTGAAGCGTTACACAAATTACCGCCAACACCGGCGCGTCCTTGGATGGCAGTGCCACCAATAATTTTGGTTGCATCGATCAAACCGGGATAGGCATCGCAGATGGCATCAACGGCGTAAATTTTATAACACTCGACTGCAGCACCGAGCGTCAAGCCGGCGTTCGCATCGTAATCCAAGACGTTCACCTCTGGAACGGATTTGACATCAATCATCAAGTCAACGTCTCGCCGTGCTTCTCGGACTTCAACGATGAGGTCAGTTCCACCCGCCAAGATGCGAGCTTTTTCTCCGTTTTCATCAAGCAGTGCAACGGCTTCTGGGACCGTTTTCGCGGAAACATAGGAAAAATCTTGCATAAACGGAATCTCCTTTCATTACTATTAAATAAGTGGAATTCACATTTCATAAAGTGTTGGGGGCTGAGGCGCGGAACCCCCGCCACAGAAATCGGTATTGATGAGATAGGTTTTAGAAATATTTATTTTGAATCCTACTATATCAAAAATTCGATTTTAAGGCAAGTTTTTTATCTTTTGGAAGGGTGCATCTCAGCAATCAACGCGTCCAAATTCATAAACTTAACTTGGATACCGTTGTAATTGCTTGTGAAAGAACGATCTACATCGTGGGCTACGACGAAATTCTCGCCATCCGGATATTGTTTACGGAATGCAAGTAGGGAACGCGGTGAAAATCCAGAGGCAGCCCACTTGCACTCGATAGCAATTGGTAGACCCCGTGCACGTGTGAGTACAAAATCGACCTCTTGTCCCCTTTTGTTACGCCAATAGCGAATATCGCGGGATTGCGTATGTGCCATAATTTCATTGAGAACAAAATGTTCCCACAATGAACCGAGATCTTCCTGTCGGAGTTGCAACCACCCTCGGTAATAACAGACGAATCCGGTGTCGAATCCGTAGACTTTCGGTGCAGCGACAATCTCGGTGGCACGATGAGAACTGAAGGGACGGATGACATGCACGACGAAGGTCGCCTCCAGAATAGAGAGATAGTTTGATATGGTAGTCCGACTCACCTCACAGGGACGTGCGAAACGGGAGGCTTCAAAAACCCCACCGCTCTGCGCCATAAGAAGTTCAGTAAATCTCTGAAAGGAGTAGCGGCGTTCAAGTCGAAAAAGTTCCTGGATATCTTTTGCCCAATAAGCATCTATCCATTCTTGGAAATCAGGTTCGGGAAGTTCAGCCTCAAGGAAAAACGGGGGCAGTCCGCCGTGCAACAGACGATGGTGAATGTCCATTCGGTTGAAATCCGCCAAGTCCGCCTGTATCAGCGGCGTCAACCATAATTCAGATTTACGCCCAGCAAGCGTATCCCTAAATTTAGCACTGGCACCGAGTGTTGATGAACCCGTCGCGACAATCTGAATCTGTGGATAGTGATCCGCCGCAATTTTTAACAATTCGGATGGGTTCGGTAGCCGATGGACTTCATCGAGCACAATCCGCCCAGTGCCTACACTATCCAGAAATGCCTGTGGATCTTCCATCAAGCGTCTGACACGCGGCAGTTCACAATCAAAATATTCAATATCGGAAAGTGTCTGGCACAAGCATGTTTTTCCAACACGCCGGACCCCGGACAACCATACGATTGAACGGTGTTCCCAAGCAGTTTCAATGCGATTGCGCCAAAATTGTCTATCTACCATACATTTATAGTAGCATATAGTGTACTATTTGTCAAGTTCGTTTGCATATAGTAGCACTATATGCCAATCTGTTTGCATATAGTAGCAATTTAAGGATCGCCTTCAAGGGACACGCGCCGAATACTGTCCAATTCTTCAGCACTAAAGACACCCGCTTGATAGAGATTCCGATATTCCTCGGAGACGCTCTGACCGAATATCATCAGATCGTCTGTATTAATTGTCACGCCGACACCGTTATCAAATAAGATGCGGATCGGGCGAGGTTCGGAAACCTCACCAGTAGAGAAATAGACCAACTAAACCTGTTCAACGCTTAAGGTTGCGGGTTCGCCGTTCAGTTTTTGGGCGAGGGTGAAAGCGTTTTCACCCGGCGTATCTACGACGGCTGTCGTAAGGGTCTCGCGGAGGATGTAGTCTCGATGTGCCTGAAACGCCTCATCCAGAAGTGGAGACGTATCACTGAGACTGAGTTTAATCCGATCGGAAACGTTAAAATCGGCATTCTTCCGCATATTCTGGATTTTATTGACGAACTCGCGCGCCAAGCCTTCCAGTGTCAACTCGTGCGTCAATTCCGTTGACAGTGCGACGAATTTCTTCGCGTCTACTTCTACGAAGAAACCCTCTCGATTCTGGGTCTGCACATCAACTTCAGATGGCTCCAGGGTGTATGCCTCTCCCGAGACCTCAACCTGTAAACTACCCGTAGCTTCCAATTCCGCCTTCAACGCGACTGCGTCTGCGGAGGCGAATGCTTTGGCGATGGCTTGCACGCCCTTGCCGTATTTGGGTCCCAATACCCTGAAGTTGGGTTTGAGTGTCACCTGTGCGAAAGCCTCCAAGCTCTCTGTGAAGCCGATCGCTTTGACATTGAGTTCATCGTGGATGAGGTCTGCCAAACGATTCACAGCCGCTTTCTCAGTGTCGGAGAGTCCACCGAGGGTGATTTCTCCCAAGGGTTGGCGTGTTTTAATGCCGGAACGGTTGCGAGCGGCATGCCCCATGCGAATCACTTCGCGTGTGAAATCCATATCTGCTTCTAACTGAGTGTCTTTGAAGGCGGCATCCGCAATCGGATATTTCGCAAGATGAACACTCAGAGGTGCCTCGTCATCCAATGAACACACCAAATTACGATAGAGTTCATCCGCCCAAAACGGAACGAAGGGGGCAGCGAGTTTCGCAACGCTTACGAGGACCTCATAAAGCGTGGCGTAGGCGGCATGCTTGTCAGTTCCGGCTTCCGCGCCCCAGAAGCGGTCGCGGGAGCGGCGGACATACCAGTTGCTGAGGTCGTCCACAAACGCCTCAATGGCGCGCGGAGCATTCGTGAGATGATAATTTTCCATCTCGGCGCGCACCTTGTCAATGAGGGTGTGGAGACGCGACAAGATCCACCTGTCTATCGTGGCGCGTTCTGAAACAGGTGGCGCGTCTCGCAAGACATCGACCTGCTCAAGGTTGGCATACATGACGAAGAAACTATAGACGTTCTGGAGCGTTCCCATGAACCTCTTCAAGGCTTCATCAATGCCCTCTATTTTGAAAGCGCGGGGTGTCCAGGGTGTGGTTGCGGTGAACATATACCAGCGCATCGCGTCTGCGCCTTGTTCGTTCAGAATTGTCCACGGATCGATGGTGTTGCCTCGGCTCTTACTCATCTTCTGGCCGTCGGGTCCCATAATCAGTTCAAGACAGAGACAGTTTTTGTAAGCGGGCTTGTCATAGAGGAGTGTGCCAGTCGCTAAGAGACTATAGAACCACCCACGGGTCTGATCGATGGCTTCGGAGATGAAATCGGCGGGGTAGGCTTGCTCCAGCATTTCCTGATTCTCAAAGGGATAGTGCCACTGCGCCGTGTGCGCACAACCGGAGTCAAACCAGCAATCAATGACATCTTGCACGCGATGCATCGTGCCACTGCATTTCTCACACGCAAGAACAACATCGTCTACATAAGGACGGTGGAGTTCAATATTATCCGGCACATCCGTCCCGAGTTCATGCAATTCGGCGATACTGCCGACACAGTGTTGATGTCCGCAGTCGTCACACACCCAAACCGGCAAGGGGGTGCCCCAATAGCGTTCACGACTCAATCCCCAGTCGATATTGTTTTCCAACCAATTGCCGAAGCGTCCGTCTTTGATATGCTCGGGATACCAGTTGATCTGCTGGTTGTGCTGATGCATCTGATCTCGGATAGCGGTCGTCTGGATAAACCACGATTCACGGGCATAGTAGAGCAAGGGGGTATCACACCGCCAACAGAACGGATATTGGTGGGTATACTCGGCAGCCTTGAATAACAGTCCACGCCCATCCAAGTTTTCGATGATCTTTGGATCGGCGTCTTTGACGTATTCACCCGCCCAGGTGTCTTTAACTTCTGGGACAAATCTACCGTCGGGACCGACCAATTGTACGAGGGGCAAACCGTGTTTCTGTCCGATCTCGTAGTCGTCCTGTCCGAAAGCCGGAGCGATGTGAACCAAGCCACTCCCCTCCGTTGTCGTCACGAAATCGCCGGTGACGATGTAGTGTGATTTTTCCGGATGCTGTCCACCATCGAACAACGGTTCGTATTCCCAGTCTTGGAGGTCACTGCCTTTATAGTTTTCGACGATTTGTGGGGGTTCATCTCCGAATAAACTGGGTATACATTCTTTTGCGAGAATGAGGTGCTTCCCATCGCTTTCTTCAACGGAAACGTAATCGTAATCCTCACCGACAGCGACAGCGACGTTAGAGGGTAATGTCCACGGGGTCGTCGTCCAGACGAGGAGGTAGGTATTCTCTCTGTTTTTCAGCGGGAAGCGAACGAAGATAGATGGATCGGAGACTTCTTGGTAACCCTGCGCGACTTCGTGGCTCGCTAAGGTTGTGCCGCACCGATAGCAATAGGGTTGGACCTTATGCCCTTGATAGAGGAGTTCCTTGTCCCACGCTTGCCGGAGGACCCACCAAACGCTTTCAATGTAATCGTTCGACAAGGTGATATAAGCATCATCGAGATCAACCCAATATCCGATGCGTTCCGTCATCCGCCGCCACTCCTGCTCGTATTGGAAGACGTTCTCCTTACATTTTTCGATAAAGTTTTGAACGCCGTAAGCCTCGAGTTCGGCTTTGTTTTTAATATCGAGTTGCTTTTCGACCTGATATTCAACGGGCAGTCCGTGTGTGTCCCAACCTGCCTTACGATGGACGTAATGTCCCGTCATCGTTTTGTAACGACAGACGGCATCTTTCATGATACGCGCGAGGACGTGATGCACACCCGGCGGGGCATTCGCAAACGGAGGTCCTTCGAGAAAAACAAAGGGCGGATCGCCTTTGTGGACATCCATACTCTTCTGAAAGATGTCGTTTTCACGCCAGAATTCTAAGATCTGTTTTTCCCTCTCAGCAAATGTGAATTGGGATGATACCTCTTCAAACATTTTTTTAACTATTCGCCTCCTGGACCTGTTTCGTTAGAATGATTTAGAAGTCGGGAATCGGAGTTCCCTCCTACAGAAAAGCTAAAGGTTCTGAATCTGCTACCTACGTTAAAAAAAAACACCCTCACTGAAATCGTCTGCTTCAGTGATGGGCGTTGTTATGGAGACTTTTTTCTCTGCTCGTGATTAGCCCACCACAGCACGACGAATAGCAATAATAATAATAATGGATATGGCGCGCGAAGCCGAGACAGCCCGAAGGTTGCCTTGGTGTAGGGCGTTGTGGCGCACAAGCTCCTTATATTGCAATGTCGGTGTCGTAAGCATTTTCCTGTCCATGTCTTACTTGAACAATGTATGGGGTCTTTGTGAATGCTGTCCGAGCCTTGTCAGACTCGGCGAAGACTTATCCCTATTAATTATGATACCATATTCTATGAGGAGTTGTCAAATCTTTTTTGTAACCATTCCAGTGTTGGCGATATCCATTGTCAGAATCAGGATTAAAGGATGGACAGGATTGTAAACTGTCGTGATTGAAAACTCTGGGAACGTTCTATTCGTTATTGTTGTCCTCATCTACGAGGTGAAATGGTGTTCCTTCCGCTCTCGCTTTTCGGTACTTCTCGATCCTCTGCAACTTCAAGGCCTCAGGCCACAGCACATATTTCGCTTCGAGAAAGGCGATGTATTCGTCTTCATCGCCGGGAAACCTAAAGCCTCCAAACCATAACTTTGTCTCTCCCTCAACAACAGTATCTACCTCTGGGATATCGCCATGTTGTTTGATTAACTCTTCTCTGTAGATTTTAGCAAATAACTCTGGATCATCCGTCTCACGCCTCAATTTGGTCTTTAGCAACTCTTCAAGGAAGTCCTGATTGGACTTGTTGGGCCAGAGGAGATGTTTCGCCTTGGCAAAGTTAATCATTTCCTCAGATGTATATGTAACGTAATCTCCCGATGCTTTTGCTTTCCTTCGTTCATGCGCTGCGACGATATGAACGGCTGGAATGTTCCCGAATTGTTGGAGGAGATGCGCATGGTAATATTTGGCGCGTAGTTCACGATCTTTCGTCTGATCCCAGTTTATGGGCACATCTAACGCCATGAGTTCCTGAACTTCTGCATCGCTAATGTCATAGGTAAGCCCGCTGGTATCGTAAAATTCGCTTGGTATTACGATTGGATCCGTGTCTTCAGTTTCGCCACAGCCGACGAGAATAGATAGCCCTATGCACCAAGCGAAACCTAAAATTGCGCTAAGGATTTTGGTGTGTTTCATTTGTGTCTCCCCTTTAAAGTTCGTTAGGCTGAAGGTTTATCGTTTGAATCCAGCGATATACGTGAATTAGCATAACATATCCTGAAGTTCGGTCAATGTAAATTCTGTTGTAAGCACCTCTGGCTTTCTTCAAAGGAATACAAAACTTATTGTCTGAATCGCGGATTCTCGCAGATTATACAGATTTCTCGGATTTTGGGTCTCCTATGTATCTAACGCCTTTTGGAGTGTTGGGTTTACCTATTGCGCTTGTTTACAATGCATTCTGGTGCGGTTTTGTGAGAAAATTTATGGGATAAAAAAAGAGGCAATTCACGGAGGCTTCACGGAGGTTTTTCTGGTAGTAGGTGACCATTGACTTCCCAGCATCGAAAAAACACGTTCTCCGTGAAAACGGATTTTTGAGGTTAAAATGCTTGCAAAATAGTGAGGCTTTTAGTATCATATTATAAGTAAAATTTAGTTTACTCATATAATTTGATTAAATTCGTTTTTTACCATGAAAGATAGGCAAAGGCGGAAGGGTCCCATCCTCCTTTGTTTACAGACTTTCAGGTTTTACGATCAGCAATTCAGAAGGAGAACTTCAAATGAGCGGAAATTTGGTAGTACAGCACACGGATCTCGCAGCGCAAGCGAAGCAGATTCCTGCCGGTTGCGACTTTTTTAAGGAACTGGCGGCACTGCATAGACCCCGTGCAGAGGCAGCGACCGAGGCTTTTTGTCGAGACTGGGTGGCAAAGTATGAATCGCGTGAGATTAAACTCATCAGCAGAACTTGGAGAGCGAATGACGGGACGGAATATAAAGGCGATAAAAATGGCTGGAATATGACGGTTCCGTCGTGTATTGCGGATTATCTGGAGGAGCAGCAAAACGAGATCTATTTTGAACTGTTCCCGCGTTGTGCGATGTTACCGATCACGGATACACATCGTGAGTTTATTGTGATTTGCCATGCGCGACGGTTGGAGACAGAGGAAGCACTGGTCGAAATGGTGAACTACTTTTCGGAGTTTGCGTTCCTGCGCCAACATATTGAGTTGAGCGAAAAGGAGGTGATGAAGGAATTTAATTCAACGTTTTGGGTGAGTCCTGGATGGGTGAAGTTAGAACTACCGACAGTAGCAAAGTGAACGGGACTTGAGTCCTGGGCGTGCATCAAGTTGAGTTTCGCGTGAAATTTGGCTTTGTCATAGACACGAATGACAATTTGTCCACGGCGGATTGCATCACGGACAGCGGCAAGTCCGTGGAGAGTATCGTCTTTTTCCTTTACGGATTCAATATTCTCATTGGTAACTTCTTGCAGGGCTTCAATGAGGTGTTCTTTTGTGCGTCGTGTGGTCTCGTCGCCCATCAGGAGTCGGATGCCATCAAGGTGTTGCCATGTTTTCCCAAGCGATAGAAATGCCCCGATTTCAAAGGTTCCGGTCGCTATGTCTAACTTGGCACTTTTCACGAGAAGGCTTTCGAGAACTTTCAGGAGGGTATTGCCATCTACATTGTCAATGAGTGTCGGAATCTGCATATTGGGCCAGTTTTTCTTCCTATAGCGTTTATTTGATTATATTACAGAAAGCCCTAATTTTCAAATCAAATCTTTTGTATTCCATTAAACGAGAGACTTAAGGTATAATATTATGGGTTCGGTATAAAGATAATACACTCCCCTGTATGACATCCATGCCAAAACGACAACATTTTAGCATTCGTTCGAAAAAAGGATCACCCTGTCATGAGAAAGCGGAAACGTAAATCACCGCATAAGCAGAAAATAAAAAAGAGGGCGGATAAATCACTTCAGCGGATTGCCTCCAAAGCCTTGCATGCGTGTGTTTCTCTCCTGGAGATAGAACAGACTGAACCCCGAAAGCGTAAATTCGCAAAAGGGGTTAAGGTCGCAGCAGGGAGCGGGTTTTTCGTCGCACCGGACCTGATCGCCACGAATATTCATTGTGTTGTCGGCACAACGTGGGCCTTCGTAGATCCCGTCAGTCTGCCCGATGTGTATCCGATTGAGAGCGTGGTTGCGTTTGATGACAAAATAGATTTGGTCATTCTACGTATTTCGGTTGAAGGGATGCCGCTTTCGCTTGCTGACAGTAATACCGTCCAAGTGGAGGAAGAGATTTATGCCGTGCGGTGCGTCGGTGGCGGGATAGAAGAGAAAGGCGCGAGCGGTGCAATCACGCCAGGAACGGTACACGGTATCCAAAATACGGACAGATATTTGCGCTTAAAAGCGATGCTGTCGCATGGTAACAGTGGAGGACCGGTGATAAACAAAGCGGGTGAGGTTATCGGGATCGCTGTTAGTGGCGGTAGCTCGGTTGACGAACACGGCAGAAAGCATGTTTCCGAATTCGCTTACGCAATCCCTTCTAATACTGTCAAGACGCTGCTTGCGACGGGAGGCGTCGAGGAATCCTTTGAAACATGGCGCGAGCAGCCCCGAATCCACGCCTATGCCGAAGCTTCTCAAGGGTATGTGAAGCAAAGTCAAGGAGAATATAAAGCGGCGATAAAGCACTATACAGCTGCCCTGCAACTCAACCCAGATTTAGGAGAGATTTATCACAATCGTGGAACTCTCAAAAATACGCTCGGACACCATAAAGCAGCCATTGCTGACTGGGATGCCGCCCTGAGATGCAACCCAGCACTTGCAGAAGCATACTTCAACCGGGGTGGCGCGAAGTATGCCTTGGGCGACTCTGAAGGATGCATCGCCGACTGTAGTACTGCCCTTGATCTGAATCCGGACGCAATGCCCGCCTATTACAACCGTGCCCAGGCAGAAATGGCCCTGAATCGGTACGCTGCGGGGATTCAAGACTACGATAAAGTCTTCAAATTTCCGATGCGTCAGGCGGACGCGTATGGTGCCTACTACAATCGCGCCTTGGGGAAATATCTCCTGGGATTAGACACAGCAGCTCAGGGGGATGGCGCGGAAGCCGTTCAACTCTATCACGCATCAATCGATGATTATACATACGCCATTAAGGTCGCTCCAGACCCTATCCTCGCCAGTAGAAACTATAACAACCGCGGTTATTCCAAGTACCTCATTGCAGAATATGAATCTGAACACGGAAACATGGAGGCGGCGCGAGTTCTCTATGAAGCAGCACTGGTGGACAGCGAGGAAGCGATCAAGCGCGATAAGAAAAATGCTTATGCCTATTGCACGCGCGCAGTCGTAAAGGTCGCCTTTGCGGAACACACTGCAGCAATAAACGATTTTGATAGAGCCCTCAAACTTAATCCAGATTTCGCGCATGCCTACCACCAGCGCGGGCTTGCAAAGCAGGCGATGGGGCGACAGCGAGAGGCAGCGGTGGACTTTCAGAAGGCGAAGCAACTGGACCCAAACATAGAAAAATGAAGGAGTTTACGTCTCTATGGAACTTTATGAAGCCGTCAGTCCGTTGGATTTTAGGTACTATGGCGGTGATGATACTTTTATGAAACGCTTGTTGCCTTATGTCTCTGAGGCAGGATATGTCACGTATCAGGCGAAGGTGGAGGCGGCACTGGTACGCACTTTGGCAAATTATGGTGTCTGCACTTCCGCGATTGCCGATGAGGTGGAAGCGGCAGTAGACCTCGTAACGGCGGAAGAGGTCTATGAGGAACAGTCCCGCATTCGGCACAATATCCGATCACTCGTCAATGTGATTCGGCGGAACATTCGTCCCGACGCGCGTCCGTATGTCCATCTGTTCGCTACTTCTGCGGACATTCTGGATACGGCGACTGCTTTGCGGTTCAAGGCACTCACTGAAAATGTCATTGTCCCTGACCTGGTTGCTCTGGAACATCAACTCATCGCGCTGGCGCGTGAGCATGCGGAGACGGTGCAAATCGGGAGGACACACGGTCAACACGCGGAACCGACAACGTTCGGTTATGCCTTGGCACTTTATGTGAGTCGCCTCGGCACGCGAATTGAAGAGATTCACAGAGCCGGACAAAACCTCCGTGGGCAATTTTCAGGGGCGGTCGGTGCGTTCAATGGACTTACGCTGATTCATGAACATCCAGAGCAGATTGAGGCGGATTTCCTCGCACTGCTCGGTTTGAAGCCGTCTGATACAAACACATCAACGCAGTGTGTCGAGCCGGAGTTCATCTCTGATCTGGCATATCAGGTTACGGCGGCATATACAGTGCTTGCGAACTTCGCGGACGATATGCGGCACCTTTATCGGACTGAAATCGCTGAGGTCGGCAGGAAGTACAATCCGCAGCTGGTTGGCTCATCGACGATGCCGCACAAGGTGAATCCAGAGACCTACGAGAACATCAAAAGTTTGTGGAAGGCGTTTGTGCCGCGTATGCAGACTGTTTTCATGGATAGTATCCTTGAGCATCAACGCGACCTAACGAATTCGGCATCAAGCCGTTTCTTGACGGAACTGTTCACGGCGTTCGATTACGCGATCTATCGGCTCCGGCGCGCGTTGGAGGAGATGGATGTTAAAGCGGATAACATGCGGCGTAACCTCGCCCTGAGCGCAGAGGATACGATTGCAGAACCCATCTATTTACTGATGGCGTATTACGGGTTTCCTGATGCATACGACCACACCCGGAAGTTGATCGGACAGGTGCATGAGACTGGAAAGAGTTTGACGACGTTACTGTGGGAAGATGAGACGTTTCGTCCGTTTCTCAACAAGTTGACGGAACCGCAGCGCGAAGCACTGCGTGATCCGACGAATTACATCGGTGCCTCGGTGCGGCGTACGCACGCAACGTGCGATGAATGGGAGAAACGGATTTTTAATTTACCTTGCGGTTAAACTTCGTGCGTTTATTTTACATAGATGCTGAAGAAACACCCAAGCAAATAAACCCTACGGGACTAAAGAGCAAATCTTAACTGAAGATTTTTTCTGCGATACCAGCAGCTCAGAAACCCAATCGTTAAAAAATGTTTGATATTACCTATTTAGGACGGCGATGCTTCCGTTTCATCAAACGTTATCCGCGTACGTGGACAATAGTTGGTTTTCTACTGATCCTCGGTATCGGTATTCGGTTAGGGCAGACGGTTCAGTTCAGCAAAATAACCGATTATTTGCGTTCCTTTGCGGATCGTGAGCGTGCAGATGTGACAAAATCGGTTGCACGGGGAGTTGTGCACCGACAGATACAAGATAACGGAATGCTGACGAATATCCTTGCGGTGTCCCCAGATGCCGTGGACATCCGTCCATACCGTGCGCTGAGTGCGGGGATCGGGACTGAAACATTGGTGTCGCTTGCGCGGCGACACAAGGCACTCGCCGCGATAAACGGTGGCTTTTTTGAAATGGTAGGGACGTTCCGTGGCGAGTCCGTGGGTGCGTTGAAGATCGACGGTGAGTGGGTCAGCGAACCGGAGCAGGGCAGAGCAGTGATCGGGTTCCGAACGGTTGACGGAAAAATCGAAGCGTATATTGATAAGATTGCTCTACAGCAGGAACTCGTCTTGCCGAGTGGAGGGACATTGCCGATTGACGGTATGAATCGGGAGCGTGGGAAAAATGAATTGGTCATTTACCGTCCGCATTTTCACGCAGTAACTTTGACGATGCCGGATGGCGTAGAAACCGTCGTGAGAAACGGCGAGGTCGTCGGTATCCACGAGGGACAGGGGAGTTCTCGCATTCCCGAAGACGGTTACGTTTTGTCCGCGAGTGGTAAGAAACGGGATGAACTTTTATCGCATATCGCTGAAGGTGATACGGTTCAGATTCGTGAAACCATCATTTCTGAACGTGTCGGCGATAGCGAGTTATGGGCAAGTTTTGCACATATTGTCGGCGGTGGTCCGTTACTATTGCAGAATGGAACTGCGGCTTCCACACAGGCGTACGAGCGCGAAGGTTTCGATCGGGCATTTCACAGTTTCTGGCATCCGCGGACGGCTGTCGGGAAAAAGGCGGACGGCACCCTTCTTTTCGTGACAATAACAGCAGCAGAAGCAGGCGTTCGCCGCGGTGTTATGCTGCCACGGCTCGCGGAACTGTTCTTGGAATGGGGCGCGACGGATGCGCTTAATCTTGACGGCGGTAATTCATCAATGCTCGTCATTCGGGATGAGGTTGTGAGCGTCAAGCAGAAAGATTCTAACAATCCCGAATCTAAAGATGAATTGAAATCGGCTTCTCATGATAAGCCGGAACTGAAAAAGGCACGAGCAGAGAAGAACACGAAGACTGCCCGTGGGAATCGTCGGATACGTCCGATGCCGAAACAACATGGACGCGCGATCGCGGATGCAATCTTGATTTTTTCCCACTTTTAGGTTATAATGCAGGAGAAAAGACATGTTTGGCTACAATAGAAATCGGAACAGGAGGAAAGGTCATGTCAAGTAACAATAGACACCTCGAACCTCGGAAGAAATCGGATGCTGGTAACGAATACCGAAAACCTATATCCGGTGTGGGATCGAAACCAGCAAAAAGACTGTCGCGACGCTCCTTTTTCAAAGGCTCCGTTGGGCTTGCTGCCGCTGCACTCACCGCGGATAAACTGATCTCGCCTGCACACGCTCAGTGGCGGTTCCGCGAATATCTCCCTTATGATGCAGCTGGGGATTTTCACTACGGACGATATGGGAGGATTTACCATCATTATCCTGAGATGAATCCAACAGGCGAAAAGTTCACGTTTGTGCGTCTCAAGTACCCCGGTGGCGATTGGTATACGAACATTGTCAACTACTATTATTGGCAATCGGATTTGCAATTTTCTAAGGTCCTCGCTGAAGAGACCACGATTGATGTTGAGGTCCGTGAACATCCGCAATATGTTGACATTGACGATGAAGGGTTATTCGCCTATCCGTTCCTCTATATGACGGGACATATCGGGATTCGGCTTTCTCCGCAACAGGTCCGAAAGTTGAGAGACTATTTTGAACGGGGTGGTTTTCTCCATGTCGAAGATTGCGATGCACGGCTGAACAATTATCGCGGCGGCTTGCGTCCGCATATCTATGAGATGATGCGGCAGGTCTATCCAGAAAAGAATTTTGAACGATTGGAAATGAGCCATCCGATTTATCATACGCTTTATGATCACGATGAGTATCTCGGCGGTGATAAACGCATCCCTGATGTCTCCGATTACGACGAGGCGATCATGGACGATGACCGTGTGATTGTCTATTTCTGTCCGAGCGACCTGAATTGTGCGTGGGAAGGTAGACAGTGTGAGCCTGGTGGTGAGGAACAGCGGAAGTGGGCATTTGAACAGGGGATGAACGTGGTTGCCTATGCCTTGACACGGTAAAATGGTTATCGGTTAACGGTTTTCAGTTTTCAGTAAATCGCAATATTGTGGCAGGGACCCAAAATATTACAACTACAAGCGGTTCACCTCCGTCACTTACCCCCATTTTTTTTCGAGAGTAGATTGTAGTTGATGTAGTCAGGTTTTTCTGTGAGAAAGTCAGTCAGTGAGTGGGTCCGAAAAGTGGATCCCCTCTGGCACCTATCTCGGTGAAAAAGGAGATAAGAAAGTGTTGGTTCCATAAGTCGGTGAGCACGCGTTTGATAATAGTAATAACAGAAAAAGTTTTTCTGTTATTACTATTATATGCCCTCTGCCAATGCGTAGAGGCGACCTTCTCGTAACTGATAAACAGCAATCCATAAGCGAGGCAGGCACATAACCAAAGGACCTCCAGACGCGCTTGTGTCGGTTTTTTCAAGACGAGTTTACCAAATCCGAAGCACGACTTTATATCTCGAAACCCGTGTTCAATCTGCATGCGGCGTTTGTAGCAGTGATGTATCTGATGTCCACTGAGGCGATTGGAGATAAGATACATCGGGTCTTTGAAGGTCTCATCTCTGAGGATATAGAGTTGAAGCGGTATCTGCTCCTGCGCCTGATAAAGGATATGCCGATACCAGCCCGCTTCGAGGTCATCAAGTTTCTTCAGACTCCCATCATGCCGGATACCGACATTTCTCGCAACACGCATCACGAACGGGATATCCCGTGCCTTGAGAAACTTGATGACGTATCGCGCACGCCCAAAACCACGGTCAAACACCAGAACAGGTCGTTGTTGATGCCGCGACACCACCCCTAAAGCCTCTTGATAAACATGGACACAGAAGTATTGGATAATCTCATTATGACTCTTATAGATACCCTCGTGAAGCTGGTGATCGCTATAGATGAACCAAAAGACAGGGATCGCACGATGCCGAAACGGGATCGAAACAACAAGGGCTTTCCACCCGGCAATCAGAGACGTCTCATCAACGAGCAAATACAGATGAGCACCCGCATCCTTGAAAAACCAACCCACAACCGACACGAACCACGCTTCTTTGAGCGCATCAATCGGCAGTGGGGTGTCAAGGAAACGCAGAAACCTTTTCTGTTTCGACTTCTCCCGCTTGACGACGAGCGACAAACGCGACGCAACTTCATTGATCCGAAACGTCGGGGCAACACTGATCGCTATCAAGACCAATACCAGATTCCGAAAAACCGGTTTTTTCATACCAACAGACTTGAAGATTTCTCCAAAACGTGTTATCATCGTTTCTGGATTTACCCGTTTTGGGTATCTCTTTTTCATAAAATACCTCCTTACATGTTTTGTAAAATGCGTTTACAAACAGTTGCTGTAAGGAGGTATTTTATCATAAACCCACTGAGTTTCTCACACTTTTTACAACTAAAACCTTTCACCACAAACCTTCAGAAAAAAATGGGGGTAAGTGACGTTCACCTCCAGAACCGCTTATGGTGGTTTTAGAATTAAGAAGGGTCTAAGGTCTCTTGAACTCTGACTGATAACTATAACAAGAATAGCAACCAGGCACTGGGATTCGGAGATCCCTCCTACAGAAGAGCGGAAATTTTTTCTCGGAGGCGTTGGTATGCCAGGTTTGCGCCAGCGATGTTGCCTGCAGCGGGACCTATTTGAAGTTGCGCGATAGTGCCAGATCCGAAGAGATTCTCGATGGGATGGAGTTGTAAATCGGTATCCAATCGTGGGAGTCCACAGACAAGCGGGACGTGGTGTTGTGTGAGTAATTCCCTTAAAAATCCGTATCGACGCAGGTCAAATCTATGCCCCGTTGCGAGGATAACGCGAGACACATCCGTAATCACGCCACGTGTCGTTTCAACCCTTAGTTTTCGCGCAGGCAGACTTCCTTCCTCCGTCGTGATGTTGTGGATACGGGTCTCAGGATAGATGTCAATGTTCGGGGTATGCAACAAGGCATCCATAATATCGGGCGTGATGCTCCCTTCCCCTCTGTTCTGTTGAATTGTCTCATAACGCCGCTGAAAATCGGTCTCGCTTGCGAATTCGGCGAGTGCTTTGGGACCTAACCACACCGGCGGAAAATCGAACTGCTCCGTCTTCAACGCTTTCCGAGCCATCAGTGCCACACTATGCCCGCGTTCGCTGAGACTTTTCGCAAGTGTCCCCGCCGTCAACCCACCGCCAACGATAACAATTTGGTCTCCTTTGTAGGGGCTGGGTAACCCAGCCCCTACCTGCTTATCCTCACAATTCACCGAGAATTGGGAGGCGTGTAAAATCTGATCAGGGTATCGACGTTGCCACTGGACGAACTCAGGAGGGACGTAAGCGCAATCGTCTGCTCCGATGGCAAGGACAACACAACTGCTCCGAAATCCTTCATTATTTGTTGAGATGAGGCGGAAGGGAAATCTACCTGCGCCTTTGTCCCACCGCAATTTCGCTACATCAAACTGATAATAGACCCGATGTTCTCTGAGTTCAGCAAGCGCACTTTTGCAGAAATCCCAAAAGAGTTGCGTGGAGGGTTGCGAATAGGGGGGTGCCAACGCATTCGTTCGGTTATGGCGTTCAGCATATTCAACGATACCGAGCGCATCGGGCGTAATGTGATGGACAGCGGGTGAACGGAGAAACGTCATGCCTTGGCGTTCGGTTTTAGATCGCCATTGGGTGAGGGGTTGCGGATGCCGATCAACAATCGCGAGGCTTTTCGCGGCTGCTGGCATATCGCGGAGCAACCGGATTGCGATAGACACACCGTGTATCCCACCACCGATGATGGTAATCGGGACGTTCCGATGTGCCAAGCGGCTGTCGGCTGTCGGCTGTCGGCAAAGAGGTCTTCTAACTGACGACTGGTGGCTATTCATCCTGTAGAAATCTAATCCGTATTCGGTGCTGGTAGATGTACGCTTTTCAACGCGAAGGTTTGTGACAACGGTTCATCAACGGCACGATAACGACTGTAACGATACTGGACAACCCCAACGGAGGGTGCGATCCAATAAATTGCGGGTGGACTAATTAAGAAAACCGACGGCTCTGGACTGTCTCCGTAGACGACCTCCTCGTGAACGACATACGTCGTATAACTACCGGCGGGGACGGTAACCCGCTCATTGTCGCTTACGACATAGCGCGTAACCGTGACCGGTATTCCGGCGGTCTTCTCAAAAACCACCCACTCTTTCCCGACTTCCAAAGGAAAATCCAAGAGACGACGCGGCGGAAAATGCTTTCGGTGAGATATACGGAGAAACCCGAGATTCTCAGCGTCTGGAAGGTACATGTCAAACGCGGATTCTATCAACGCCTGATGGGTCTTAGCAAAGTAAGTGGCAAAAATTGGGAACGAGAATCCGTCAAAAAATTCGGTTTCTATCCGCAAATAATATGCGTTCGCTACTAAGTGATCAACAGCCTCAACACTGAATTGGTCGGGCTCCCCGGTGGTCAATTCGCTGATGGTGAGTTGTCGATGCGTTGTGCCACTGACATCGCGTGTGCCTTCGACGCGCATTGTGAATTCCTGATTGGTATCAACATTGACATAAGTCCATGCGGAACCTGGAGCCGTTGGAAGATCAATCGCTTGGAATCCTCTGGTCTCAGGTGGTGGAAGTGTCGTTTCGCCGTACGGGTCAATCAGCCCCTCATCTCCACACCCCACCAACAGCAGGAAAAGAAGTATGATAGGAAAGGTTTTCGGTATTTGGCTGGAAGGTTGGAAGGCTAGAAGGATAGAGTCCGACGCTTCCACGCTTCCACGCTTCCATTCCGGGCTCTTTGCCGACGGCTGACGGCTGACGGCTGACAACTGATAACTTTTCATCACTTTATCACACTAAATTTGCCGGTGCTTTGGAATCCGTTTCCATCGGTTGCCCGGAAGAAGTATAATCCGGTGCAGACCATTTCGCCGTGTGCGTTCGTGCAATCCCACTCGGAAGCCCCCTCCAGTACCTTAATTAAGTTTCCCAAAGCATCGTAGATTTCAACGGTTAAACCCTTCGGATAGAAGGTGAGGTGTTTGCCTTGTCCCGCATAAAGCGGGTTCGGTGCGACGACAACATTTCGGTTCTGGCTGTTTGCGACATAATTGAAGGTGCGTCCCTGCCATATCTGAGTGCCTGCTAAGCCGGCAGCGGTTTGTCCGCGTATTTTATAGAGATAGATACCTGTCGATGGAAACCCGTTCGTTCGGAGTGTTCCAAACCATCTCGTCTCGGTTTCTTGTGTCAAAAAAACAGTGTATTCATTTCTATTCGGACCCTCCACTGTCAGGTGAGGTGAAGCTTGTAATGGGCGCGTGCTTTGGACTTCAACATTCCATTCGCCTATACCGTGGGGGTGCGTCCGAATGAAGAAGGCAGGTGCTCCACTCACGGTATCCACACCCGGCGTGATACTCTGCGGGACAATACTCGGTGTACCCATAAGTCCTATTGCGTCAACAGGCACAACGGCATAGTAATAGTGGAGATTGTTCGGATCAAAGAACTCGCTGTTGATATCAATTCCCTCAAAGACAGTGGGATCTTCAAACCGCGTTTGTGTGACATCAACACGCCCAACGATGGCTATATCGTTTTCGGGAATACCGTTGCCATCGCTGTCGGCAGCAGCGAGCACTTCATCGGGATTCTGAAAAGGCAACGGGACATCCGTTTCATTCTGTAACATATAGCGTTTTCGGATGATTGCCACCTCTCGAATCTGCGCCGGATCGTCAACATTCCAAGTCACAAGAGGTCCGTTAGCACCTTGAACGACCTGTGCGCTTGAAAGCACACCTACCGGTGGCACGCCCGCCACATAGCTGACAGAGCCGCCAAAACTCCCACCCGGAATTACGACGCGCTCAACATCGGGGTGCATATTAATTAAGATGAGCGTGATCTCCTGAATATCTCCGCCGAAATCCTTGAAGGTCATCTGTGCTTCTTGGGAACGGTGATAGGTAAACGCCTCCTTGATTTGAGTGGTCCCATCCCGTTTCTTGACGATGAATTTGGCAGCCCATCCACGCAAACCGGTCCCTGCGTGCCGCTGCAGTTCGTCTTGAATGTTCTCCCGATCATCAGGTGCCAAGTGTTGGAGGCTTATTGGTGCGAGATCGGCGCCATCAATTTTGACTGCGAATTCCGGCAGCAGACCTGCGGGACGGAAAACGATATAGCGTGACGAGAAATGTTCAGGCATTGATTCGGAATCGAAATCGGAGCGAACCGGGTAACTGGCATGGACATCGTTGGGATGAATCGCGACCGGTGGGAAGCGGTGTGCGTTTCTATAGCCCGACATTCCAGTTGCTGTATTCGCACGGGTATGCGTGAAATAGTTCCAGACCGTGAAGGTCTTGAACGCCTCGGCAAGCGTGGTGCCGTTATTCGTAAAAACCTCGTAAAAATTGCCCATCTCTCGATAACTGCCATCGGTGGTGTTCTGGAAAAATTGGCGGACGATGTCGTATCCGAACCGCTCCGCCATATACAACGCCCAGATAACGGAGCCGTACTCGTGGTCGCCGATGCGGCTCTCAAGGGAAATATCTGGAATGAGAAACCAACGACGGAGTTGATGGATATAATAGTTATAGGAGTTGGTTTCGTTGGGTTCATCGGGATCGGGGAGCGTATCGCCATCGTCAATAACGCCGCCATCGTACGTCATGACTTCTATCCACGTTGCGGACGCTTCCATGAACCATGTCGGCATATAAGCGTTATATCCGAACTGGACACCGTGCAGGAATTCATGTGTGCAGGTTGTCTCAAGATAGCGGATCCCCTCGGTTTTTCCAACGTAATCGTAGATACGGGAGTTAATCATGAAATAGGGAGCGACGGTCAGTACGGTGGATAAGACGCGTCCTTCAAACCAATCTGCGGTCGTGATACCGAGTGCTGGAAAGGTAAAGAGGTAGACATCGTATTTATGATTGCCACCGTTTTGTGCCGCCCAAAAGTCGATGTAGGGAATTTTGAAGTCCATTAGGTCAATTTGGACGTGATATGCGCGTTCCATTGCATCGGCACAGAGATCAATATAATCGGGAACGCCATTGCGCGGATGGAAATCTTCAAGCGGTGGTGCATGCGGTCCGACGCGCGTGTAATGGAGTTTAAAATGCGGCGTGTCGAACTTCTCTGGTAACTCTATCTCACCGAAGAAACTGCCGGGCAGTCCGGGTCGCAGGAAAAGTCCTTTCAGTTTCTGCCGATGCACAGAGGGTAAGTTTCGCCAATTCTTAGCGATAGTGACAAAACTATCGGTTACACACTCGGTTATTTCGCTTGCGGTGTATCTCGGTTTGAGACGGGTGAATTGTTGAGCCGTTTGGATCGCGCGTTGGAGTTCGGGGTCTGGTGGAAGCGCGTGCACAAGAGGTAAGTATGTTATAAAGAGTGCAACGAGGGTTATAAACGATAATTTCATATTTTTTAATAGTTATCAGTTGTCAGTTGTCAGTTTTCGGTTAACAAGAGAGGTTTAACGCGCACGAAAACCCCCTTTAACTGATCACTGAAATCAACAACTGCTCAAGCAAAATGGGTTGGTTTTCCATCAAGGCTGGTGTGATTAGTTTCTTTCCAATATGCTTCTACGCCGTCTTCGCCCTTTTTCGCTGCCCACGCGTTTAACTGCTCCCTCTCACCGACATAATCATAAACCGGGACAGCCATTCCACACGAGGTTTGCACGAGGTCAACGTTGAGGTCAAAGATCTGCCTTGCTCCTGGGAGCGGCGTGAACAAAGGGAAGAGCAATTGCCATTCGGCATCGTCTTTGTGTATCGTCTTCGCAGTGCCGTAGAGTCGGAGAATCATGGGATTATCTTGAAAAGCGGTAAACATAAGTGTCATTCGCGGGTTTTCCTGAACGTGCGCGGCGGTTTCATTCCCACTTCCCGTTACATTTAACCAAGCGACGCGGTTTGGACCCAAGACACGCAACGAATCCATGCCTTTCGGGGACAGATTGATTCTGCTATCGGCTGTCGCGGTTGCGACAAAGAAGATTTTTTGTTCACTGATAAATTGCTGTAGTTTCTGGGGGATTTCAGTGTATAATTTTGACATCGTGTTAAGCCCTTGCTGTTTTGAAGGCGGCCAAGATAAGATGTAATCCACTCAACCGCCGACTCAAAAAACTTAATGCGCTTTGATTGCCCCCCACGTGAGGGCAAGTTTCCCTGCGGGTTCAACATCAAAGGCGATTTGGTAATTTTCCATGACCTCTTTGTCATCTAAGGCACGATGATAGACAGCGACATCGTCAATCAAACCCTCAAAATAGAAGGGTTTGATAAAGGCATTCCGGTCGTGTCCGACTGCGACGACAACATGGCTGCGTGTATCGCGACTGTTTATCTTTCCATCCGCCTCGGCATCGAGTTCACCGTTGATATAGAGGAACTTTTTCTCGTCCTCACCCGCAGCAACGAACGTTACGTGCGTCCATTCGTCCGCTTCAACAGCCGTCTCAGTTTTGAAGACACCGAATCCGTCGCCCCCTCTTTGGGTTTGTATCGTGCCATCCGCTAAAAGTTCCAGCCATGAATCACCCCCGCCCTGTGGATCATCGTCCCAGATAATAACTTTAGGACCCTCGGGTAGGGCTGCGGGTTTAATCCACATGGCGTAGGTCAGATCCTGTCCTGTGGTGGCGGCGCCCATGACGACATAATCTTCTTCACCGTTAAAACTGAGTGCGTCTCCGACAATGCCTTCTACAATTTTCGGGGCACCCTTAATCTCCCCATCGTTTTCACCGAGGGCATCCTTGGCGACCTTGGCATCGGTATCAGCCTTATCAAAGGTCCAATGCCCGCCTAATCCGTCTTCAAGAGATTGTGCGTGTGTCACCGCTATAGGCGCGGACGTGAAGACGAGAACTACCGCGCAAAAGAGTGTAAGGAATAGACCTAATTTCATTGGTTCACCTCCTGGGTTTGTAAACCCATGACGTGCAATGTGTTCTTCTTGTAGAAGCGAAATGCTTGCCACTTTTATTTGATGTATATTATATATCGTTTTGGGGGTATATGCAAGGGAAACCTCTTCTTGGTCCAAAGCCTTTCAGTTACTGGAGATGTGTCAGCGAGGAAGAGATACGTCACGATCAGGAGCGCGCTTTTACAAATCTTTGAGGGTTGCCCATGTGGTTGCCAACTTATGGGTGGGTTCAACGGTGTGTGGTTCGGCACCCTCGATATCAGCAACGAATTCACCTTCATAGAGACGGATGTGGTCGAGCCAGACATCCGCTTTTTGTCCACCCATGATGATGCCAGCGCGTGTACTCACATCATCTGCTGTCATTTTGAACGTGATGAAGAATTCCTTCCACGTTTCAGACAGATTGATTGTCTGCCTCGCGTATTCGTTCCACGGATCGCCTTGATGTAGGATGCGCATGACGACAGTTCTCGGTTTTTCGCTCTTCGCCCACAAACTGTAGGTATAGGTGGTGCCTTTCTCCAGCGTGAAAGGTTGCTGATAGAACTGGACATGCCATACGGCGTTACCTGCGTTACTGATTTTGATATACACCACTTTCTTTCCGACAACGGGTTCGGCTTTTTTGCCTTCAGGTTGAAAGAGGGCGGTGGCATCGGCATGTGTCCAGTGGTGCCATGCTTCGAGGTTGAGGTCGAAATCACCATTTCTGAGAATATTTTCAGGAGGCTTCTCGGCATAAGCGTGTGTTGCGAACCCGAAAAACACCGTCAATAGAAACAGATACATGTAAGTCAAAGTTCCGTGAGTTGTGTTCATCTCCACCTTCCTTGTCGTGCTCGCCGTCATGTTCTGAGTCATTTTCGCCGGGTTCCCCGTCATGGCTATGCTCACCACTTCCGAAGGGGTTTACCATAACAAAAAAGGCAGGTGATGCACCTGCCTCTTGAAAGGATTCCCGGCAACGACCTACTTTCCCGCGGGGTTGCCCCCGAAGTATCATCAGCGCTGAAGGGCTTAACTACCGTGTTCGGGATGGGAACGGGTGGGTCCCCTTCGCTATAGCCACCGGAAAATTGTTTGTATGGCTCAGTATGATGTCCGAGCCGTTACAAGAGTATTTGACAATTGTATATAATGTGAGGGGTCAGTAGAAGAGAAGAAGTTATCAAGCCCTCGGCTTATTAGTACCAGTTAGCTGAACCGCTCGCACGGCGTACACATCTGGCCTATCAACCTTCTTATCTCGAAGGAGCCTTACCAACTTAACGTTGTGGGATATCTTATCTTGAGGCGGGCTTCACGCTTAGATGCATTCAGCGTTTCTCCGCTCTGCACATAGCTACCCAGCGGTGCCACTGGCGTGACAACTGGTGCACTAGAGGTACATCCACCCCGGTCTTCTCATACTAGGAGCAGCATCTCTCAAATATCCTACGCCCATACCAGATAGGGACCGAACTGTCTTACGACGTTCTAAACCCAGCTCGCGTGCCACTTTAATCGGCGGACAGCCGAACCCTTGGGACATGCTTCTGCCCCAGGATGTGACGAGCCGACATCGAGGTGCCGAACCGCCCCGTTTATGTGAGCTATCGGGGGCGACTAGCCTGTTATCCCCGGAGTACCTTTTATCCAATGAGTTACGGCCTTTCCACACAGCACCGTAAGATCACTAAGCCCTGCTTTCGCATCTGCTCGACGCGTCCGTCTTGCAGTTAAGCTCCCTTCTGCCTTTACACTCTACGCGCGGTTTCCAATCGCACTGAGGGAACCTTAGGGTGCCTCCGTTACATTTTGGGAGGCGACCGTCCCAGTCAAACTACCCATCTGACACTGTCCTCGGCACGGATTCACGTGCCGGAGTTAGAATTCCAATGCAACAAGAGTGGTATTTCAAGTGCGACTCCACTGAAGCTGGCGCCCCAGTTTCACAGTCTCCCACCTATCCTACACATGCAACATTAAAACCCAATATCAAACTATAGTAAAGGTTCACGGGGTCTTTCCGTCTTGGTATGGGTAACCGGCATCTTCACCGGTATTACAATTTCACCGAGTCTCTCGCCGAGACAGCGCCCATGTCGTTACGCCATTCGTGCAGGTCGGAACTTACCCGACAAGGAATTTCGCTACCTTAGGACCGTTATAGTTACGGCCGCCGTTTACCAGAGCTTCAGTTCGGAGCTTCCGGTTACCCTTCACTCCTCACCTTAACTTTTTGGCACCGGGCAGGCGTCAGTCCCTATACATCATCTTGCGATTTAGCAGAGACCTGTGTTTTTAGTAAACAGTCGCATGGGCCATTTCACTGCGGCTTTTTTCAGAAACCCTACTCAAAGCACCCCTTCTCCCGAAGTTACGGGGTAATTTTGCCGAGTTCCTTAGCGAGAGTTCTCTCGAGCGCCTTAGGATTCTCTCCTCGCCTACCTGTGTCGGTTTACGGTACGGTCACCATGAGTTGTCCACTCGAGGTTCTTTTCTTGGCAGACCGTGGGGACAGTTTGCATCCTTACGGAATCCTGTTCACCCTGAGGCGCGTATTGCACCGGATTTACCTGGTGCGCGCCGACGGGCTTAACCCAGCATATCCATCAGCTGGTAGTCCTTATTGTCTGCGTCTCCCCTAGTTTCGTCCGTGTCATGGTGGTGCAGGAATATTACGCCTGCTTCCCATCGCCTACGCCTTTCGGCCTCGGCTTAGGATCCGACTAACCCTGAGAGGATTTACCTTGCTCAGGAATCCTTAGGCTTTCGGCGAACAAGCTTTTCACTTGTTTTATCGTTACTCATGCCGGCATAATCACTTCTAATTCGTCCAGAGCGCCTTACGATTCTCCTTCAGTCCTACTATAGAACGCTCCCCTACCATACCCCTTACGGGATATCCACAGCTTCGGTAACACGCTTAGCCCCGGAAATCTTCGGTGCAAAGTCGCTCAACCAGTGAGTTATTACACACTCTTTAAATGATTGCCACTTCTACGCCAACATCCTGGCTGTCTCAGCAACAAAACATCCTTTACCACTTAGCGTGTATTTAGGGACCTTAGCTGGTGGTCTGGGCTGTTTCCCTTTCGTCAATAGAGCTTATCCCCTACTGACTGACTCCCATGCTTAGGACAATGGCATTTGCAGTTTAACTGGAGTTGCTAACCTGGTGGGGCCGCGAGTCCAATTAGAGCTCTACCGCCACTGCCGAACACATAAGGCTAGCCCTAAAGCTATTTCGGGGAGAACCAGCTATCACCAAGTTTGATTAGCCTTTCACTCCGATCCACGGGTCATCCCCCAATTTTTCAGCATTGGTGGGTTCAGGCCTCCACATATTTTTACATATGCTTCACCTTGCCTATGGATAGATCACTTGGTTTCGGGTCTACTCCATGCAACTGTACGCCCTATTCAGACTCGCTTTCGCTACGACTCCACATCAAAGATGCTTAATCTTGCTACACAGAGTAAGTCGCCGGCTCATTATGCAAAAGGCACGCGGTCATGCGTGTCACTTTCGTGACTTAGCACTACCACAGCTTGTAGGCTATACGGTTTCAGGGACTTTTCACTTCCCTAATGGGGGAACTTTTCACCACTTCCTTCACAGTACTTCGTTCACTATCGGTCGCCAGGGAGTATTTAGCCTTAGGAGGTGGTCCTCCTGGATTCCTACAGGTTTGTCTATCCCGCAGTACTTGGGGTACTCGTTGAAAGGCGCCACTTCTTTCGTCCACGGGACTTTTACCCTCTTCGGTTGCTCTTTCCAGAGACATTAGACTAGAAGCACGGTCCTTTCCGGCGTGTCTGTATCCACACCTAACGAACCCCGCAACCCCCGATATACAACGCATACAGGCTTGAACATATACCGGGTTTGGGCTGTTCCCTTTTCGCTCGCCGCTACTGGGGGAATCGAGGTTTTCTTTCTCTTCCTCAGGGTACTGAGATGTTTCACTTCTCCTGGTTGTCCCTCGTGTAAACACGAGTAGCAGGGATTAACCTGCTCGGTTGCCCGATTCGGGAATCTCCGGATCAAAGCCTATTAAGCGGCTCCCCGAAGCTTATCGCAGCCTGTCACGCCCTTCGTCGACTCCTGGCACCAAGGCATCCACCGTAAGCCCTTAGTAGCTTGATAAGTAATCTTATTCTTCTACCGATTTACCCTCTATATACAATTGTCAAAGAACAACGCCTATTCAATCATAGGCGATGGAGCTGAACGGGGTCGAACCGTTTTCTGCCACACTGATGGCAGATGCTCACCTGAATGAGCTACTCCTAACGTTCATCTATGGTATGTAGTATACCACAAAAAATTAACTTTGTCAAATTTATTTTGCAAAAAAATCTAATTTTCGCCAAATTTGACCCGTTATCGCTTTATTTTTTAGCGTGAAAGCCGAGCCTGTAACCCGGATGGAGATGAGCGGATTTGAACCGCTGACCTTCTGGTTGCAAACCAGATGCTCTCCCAACTGAGCTACACCCCCAAACGATCATATGTAGTATACACCAAAAAGCGATACATGTCAAATTTATTTTGCAACAGAGTTAAGTATACCACAAAAAGCGATACATGTCAAATTTATTTTCAATTTAATACGTTATCTGGGGACGTTCCACCCCAATACAGGTCCACCCATTGGGATTCCGAGTCTTTCGTATCGTTCTTTGTCCTTTTTCCACCTTTTTAAGTTCGCTTTTGTGGCATCTGAGGGATAGAGGTGGACTTCTGCCGTATAGAGTTCTATTGCTTCATCAATGGTAAGTCCGATGCCGTATCGGAATTTCTGCTTGAGTCGGAGATAGGTGCGGACTTCTGGAATATCTCCGAATTTCTTGATGAAAGGGTTGTGAGGACTCGGATTGTCTGGGTCATCCGTGAAAGGGTTAACGAGGACAAAATCTGGGGACACCTGTTTATCACGGACGGATGGGTTTTGAACGAACTCCTTACTGGCATCCACTACGGCATCAAGGATATAGGAGGGTAAATGCTCACGCACGGGGATTCCGAGTCTTTGGTACCGCTGTTTATCTGCTTTCAGATCCTTTAACATTTCCTTTGCAGCAGGGGTGGGATAGAGGTGGACTTCTGCCGTATAGAGTTCTATTGCCTCATCAATGGTAAGTCCGATGCCGCGTCCAAGTTTTTGCTTCAATCGGAGATAGGTGCGGACTTCTGGAATATCTCCAAATTTCTTGATGAAGGGGTTGTGAGGACTCGGATTGTTTGGATCATCCGTGAGCGGGTTAACGAGGGCAAAATCTGGCGATACCCGTTTATCACCGGTGGGTGGGTTTTGAAGGGGCTCCTTGACACGCCTTGCACTGCAACCGGACAGCAGGGTTATAAAAATAACAAAAAAAATCAAGTTCGCGGGGGTCGCTTCCGTAGTCGTTTCATCCATCTTTGCGCCTTCGTGATGTTGGTGTCAAAGGGTTCCTTCATCTCAAAATACTCTGTATGTCCCGCATATATTTGATGCCAATCGACGATACAAGGCATCCTGTATTGGGTGAGGGTCCGCATGAGGAATGCTCGGACTTTGGCACGGGTATCTTGGGGTGCGTTGTCAATAGCGTGCTGAATGTGTTCATCGGTGACAACGCGCTGCATTTGTCCCTGCTCCTCCAGTGCGTAGTAGAGTCCGCTTTCGGTATGGATGTTATGATATTCTAAATCTTGACTTTTAATCCAAGGGTCTTCCCAATCCAATTTTTCTTCATCAATGAAAGCTTCAAGGAGCCATTTCTTTGCCGCCCAATCGACGCGATCGATAACATTTAGCCAATCATCTTCGAGCTCATTAAGGATAGACTCCCATGCCGCAAGCACCCATTCGGTTTCCTCGTCACGATCGGTAACCAAAGCCTGAACGAAGTTAAGATACTCTCTCTGTAAATCAACGGCAGAGATCGTTTTTCCGGATTTCAGTTCGACGCGCCAGGTGAAGGTATTATCGCGTGAGATGTGTCGAATCGCGTAGACGGGATCGGCGAGTTCAAAACCCGGGAGCGGCAATTTTTCGCCATGCATCTCGTAGAATATTTCAATAGCAGAGAGCAAAAGTGCAGTCGTGCCGACCTTCAGGGCGGTTGCGTACTCTGACATATTGGAATCCCCAACGAGAAGATGGAGACGCCGATATTTCGTATAATCACTGAGGGGTTCGTCTCGTGTATTGATGATGGCGCGACTGAACTGGATCCATTCGTATATTTCAGTAACGATGTGATCAGCGCGCTGCGAGATTTGATAGTATTGTTGCTCAGCAAGTTCGTCGTGAAAATCGCCGAATTCAATCATTTCATCATACGCCCCCACTCTGCCCGCCCCTGCATAAATCTGGCGTGTAACGAAGAAGGGCATCAGTGTCGGGATAACAACACGGTAAAAGGGAACGTCTCGACTGATTTGGAAGTTTTCGTGACATCCAAAGGTTGCACCTGTAAAATGATCGATATTATTTTTGAAAAATGCCGTAGGTAACCCTGTATCTGTAAGGATATTGTTGATAACCTGTTCAATGGCTTTGTCGTAAGCGATAAGGTCAAAAAGCGTACCGCATTCGGGTGTAGCGTACTCCAGATGCCCCATATCAATGTAGAGACGTCCTCCATTGTACAGGAACCCACCGTTGCCCGGAGGTTCACCCCAGTCTCGGTAGTGAATATCCCGAAGCCCGAGTTCCAACACATCGAAAACATAATCCCGTACGCGTGCCGCAACACCCTCAGAGGTGCCACGAATCCGTTCGGCATCCGTCATGCATCCGAATTCAGTTTCGATCCCAAAAATTCTTTTTTTCATTTTTAATTTTACTTTAAAGGGAAATTATGGGAGTGCGGTTTCAATTTCTTGAGAAGTCAGCAGACGAAATTTACTCGTACCGCGCTGCGCAGTTTCCAAAACCCCTGCCTCAATTTCACCGTCTTCCCGTGCAAGATTAATAATTTCGTGCATTTGGGCAGTATCTATCTGGGTCTCCTCCGATTCAGCCTCCTCGGGTTCCCGGGAACTCAATTCTCTACCCACTGCCCACGCTTCTAAACCCAACTGGAGTGCAGCGGTTAAATCTCTGTCGGTATCTGCAGAAGCAGTCGTGAGATAGTTTTGCATTCCCGTCTCGATTGCCTCTGTACCACCGATAACGGTAGCGGTTGTGTCTGTTCGGACATTCCCGTCGTAGTTGATACAGGTAAAACGGTTTTTATCATCCGTGCTGCCGAGTTCAGCGAGCAACATTTTAATGATATATGCTTCACCGACAATCGACTCAAACGCTTGTTTAAAAGTATGTGCCAAGACAAAGTTCGTGAGTCGGTGTAGGTTCACGTCCTCGGTGGCATTTTGAAAACCTTGGACGCTGGCGGTGTCGGTAACAAGCATTCGGAGGCGTTCAATATCGGCAGGGTGCCCGATTGCGGAGAGTGCGATTCGGTCATGCACCTCAAAAATTTTGCGTTGTCCTCTACCAATGGTAAGCAGGACCATACCCTCGTTATAGGTAAGTCCTACAACGGGACTCCCAGCGCGGAGTTGGTCTTCAATGTAATCTCGTCGGTCCTGGATGGCTTCTATCCAGCGATACGGTTCATCTCGCATATTTTAATTTTTCCTTGCGGTTCGATCAGGGGCGTTTGAATGATGACATGCGCTCCCGTATATCCGTCCTCCACTACGTTACGGACTACGCTAAAAGAACGGCACCAAAGTTTTCACAAGCAGCCTCGCTTCAAGTTATGCTTGCTCTGGTTGTGCTTCAGCGTAACATGCCTCCAAGTCATCATCGGAAATATTTTCAACGCCGGTGCGTGTTACAGTCTTGAGATTTGGAAAAATTTGTGCTCTTGCGTTGTAACCGCTTGTGGCGGCATCGTACTCGCTTGCTGTGTCCAAGAGGCGTAAGATCGTGATGGTCGCCTGACGCTCATCCATCTCTTTCAAGGGTGTATCACCGAACCGAGAGAGATAACGTAACACGCCGCGGATCCAGATGGAGCCGGAACCGGTCGTGGCAAAATTGACGTTTTCAAAGTGTGCCCCGAGTGCGTCATAGAAAAAAATTTTTCCGCCATTCTCATCATCAGCGGCATTCAAATCGTAGAGGGCAAAGATCGGGATAACACCTCCAATGCCTTGAAGTGCCATCGGCAGATTTTCTCGGATGAGCCGCGAGAGCATCCGGAGCTTGCCTTCAAGACTCAACTCTTGGAGCTGGCTGCGGCGAAAGTATTGAAACGAGTGCTCCAGTATTCTGGCGATCTCATAAGCGATTGCGGGTGACCCTGAAATTGCGAGCACAGAATGCCTATCGATCTGCAAAACCTTCTCTGCCCGATCATAGATGACAGAAGTGCCAGCGGTAGCACGCCGGTCCCCTGCGATCATAACGCCATCTCGGTAACGAACAGCGACAACAGTCGTACTATGTGCTATCTCAATGTCAACACCGTGCCGTGTCGTTTCCGCGGGCACATCTATCTTCAAGGGATAGTTTGCGTGCTTTAAGAGGTTGAGGAAGTCACCTTTATGGTTGATGCTTTCCTGTAGCCGCGCGTCCATTCGATTCAGAAAATTGCCGTTATCGCTCATTACTCACCCGTTCTTTGGCGGTAACGTCTGGACTGATCTTTGTCAACCCGACGCATCCGTTTGAGGAGTTCTTGTGTATCGGGCCGACTGACTTTCTGTCGTTTGGGTCCCTCGTTATCGCCATCACCATCACCGGGTCCGATGGGTTTGGTGTCTCTTTGCTTCCGTTCGAGTTGAGCAATCATCTTGGCTGTCATTTTATGTCTCCTTTTTTTATCGATGCAATTTTTCAATGAGCGTCTCAACGTTTGGGGATTGATCGAGTACCTCGTTATATTGACGTGCGATCGCTGCATCGGCGAGGGCATTTAGACTGACTTCGCGGGTGCGTCCGTTTACCGTGAAAGTAATACTATCCCACTGGATAGCCTTTATGGCACTGCTGAATCGATCTACAGCGCGTCCGCGGAAGTATGCCCGTGTGTCGGCAGGTGGATTATGGAGCGCGGCATCAATCTGTTCATCCGTAACGAGGCGCCGCATCGGAATCCCATAGTATAGTCCTTCATCGAGAGCGATGTTGTGATATTCTAAATCCAAGCTTTGGAGCCATGGGTCATCCCAGGCGACTCCCTCTTCCTCAGCAAACGTTTCAAGCAGCCATTTCTTGGCGACCCAATCCAGTCGATCCGTGAGTGACATTGGGTCCCCCTCAAGTGCGTTGAGGGTATCTTCCCACTCGGTGAGCACCCAGTCCGTTTCAGGTAGGAACGCGGTACCCTCGCTATTCGCGAGATGCTTCTGTGCGAGGGCAAGATACTCCCGTTGATGGTCAACGGCGGACATTGTTTTCCCTTCTGCCGTCGTTACTATCCAACGATACGTCTGGTCATGCGATACAGTTTTGATGGTATCAATCGGGTTAACGAGTGCTAACTCCGCTGGAACCCTCCGCTGTTCAATCAAAGTAATCACGAGTGCTGTCGTGCCGACTTTGAGTGCCGTTGCGTATTCGGACATATTTGCATCTCCGGCGATGCCGTGCAACCTACGATATTTCGAGGCATCCGCATGCGGTTCATCTCGCGTGTTGACGATAGGTCGGTTATGCATCGTATCCACACTCGCCTCGACGTGAAAGAAATCGGACCGTTGCGATAACTGGTAGTGTCCTGGTGTGGCGAGCCCGGCTTCCGTTTCAATCCCGATCTTTCCTGCCCCTGCGAAGATTTGGCGTGTGATAAAGAACGGCATGATACCTTGCTTGAGCGTTTCAAACGGCACTTCGCGTGCCATCAAGTAGTTATCGTGGCACCCGTAACTATGCCCATGGAAATCGGTATTATTCTTGTATAAAAGCACCCGTTTTCCGAGTTTCTGACTGCGTGTTTCGGCACACCGTTGAAGGATGCGTTCGCCGGCTTTATCATGTGCGACGAGGTCAAAGAGACTCTTGCATTCAGGCGTTGAATACTCCGGATGTGCGTGGTCGTTGTAGAGTCGCGCCCCATTGGCGAGAATATGATCGCTTTTGATTTCAGCGAAAGAGAGTCGCTCTTTCGTATTGCGTTTCCGGTCGCGTTCCTCCTCCTCCTTCTCATCAGGATGATTAGAAAGGGTGTTTGCCCGAAAGCCGCGTTCATCTCGAAACGGATCCTCACCGCGGTAGTCCCACACGGGTCGAAAATCTGCTTGTCGATAACTTTTTATGAGCTCAATAGACTGCTTGACGGCATCAAGGTGCGCTTCGTTTTCGAGTGTTATTCCGTATTCAGTTTCGATTCCAAAAAGTCTTTCCATTTTTTTAAAGCCATCAGCCATCAGCGGTTCGCCATCAGCAAAGCGGTAAGCGTATCAGAAATACGCTTCTCTTTGCTGACAGCCGATAACCGATCGCCATTCCTAAATGACGCGTGATCCGGAGGCTCTGCGTCGCTCCTGTTTTTCAGCCTGAATAGGCGTAACTTTGACAACGTTTGCTGGATCGTAATCCAGGAGTTTAAGCCAGTCCTCAGTCGCCTCAGTCGGTGGGAAGATTTCGCTTTCGCCATACTCCGCGGCGAGTGCGTCGAACAGGTCCGCGCGCGTGATACCACTTTCCTTCTCTGGATTCTGAATCGCACGTTTGAGTGCGGATTCCTTCGCCCGCTGCACAATTGACTCAATAATTGCCCCGCTGCAGAGATGTCCCTTATAGAGGATATCGCGTCTGCCACTCCTGAGAGACACTTCAAGGAATCGGTTGTCTTCGTCTTCACGGAACATCTCATCAACGACCTGTGCGATAAGATCCGCAACGGCTTTCTCAGCCGGGATCACTTCGGGGGGTGTTTCACCTTCTCCTGTTTCGGTATCGTTCCCGTCATCAAGGAGCGAAGCGATGGGGAGTTCAGGGGTGAGATAGATACGGAAGATATCCTTCGCAGCCTCTGCCTTTGGACGCGTTACTTTAATTTTTCTATCAATGCGCCCTGGACGTAAAATGGCAGGGTCAATCAGGTCAGGACGGTTTGTTGCCAAGATAATGACGACATCCTGCAGAGATTCAATACCGTCCATCTCAGCACAAAACATCGGGACCAGTGTGTTCGAGATACTGTGGGATCTGAGTGCGCGGCGCGTCCCCAATATTGACTCCGCTTCATCGATAAAGACGAACGCCAGTTTTCCATCTTCTTTTTTCTCACGGGCAATCTGAAAAATTTCTCGTACCTTCCGTTCAGATTCACCGAGCCACATGTTGAGAATTTCAGGTCCCTTGATATGTAGGAAACACCCTTCGACATCCTCACCGCTTTCCCGTCGGAGTCGCTGCGTTAAGTTGTAAGCGGTCGCTTTCCCAATGAGTGTTTTCCCACATCCTGGAGGCCCATGGAGCAGGAACCCTTTCGGTGCACTATACTGGAACCGTTCAAAAAGTTCAGGGTGCAGGATCGGAAGTTCAATCGTATCCTTAATGCGTTGGATCGTATCGTCAAGTCCGCCGACCTTTGACCACGGTATATTCGGCACAGCCTCAAGGGCGTACGCGTCTGTCTCTTTCGCGGCGATATGTTCAAGGGCGACACGGAAGTTGGCGTCAATCCGAACCTCATCCCCGGGCTTGAGTTTCGCATCGACGAGGTCTGTGGAGCGTTCAAGAATAACCGTTTGTGCGTTCGGTTCTTGACCGATACGGAGCCGTCCATCTGGCATGACATCGGCTATCTTCGCGATAGGTCCCGCATCGTTGTATCCGAGTTCGCCGACAACGACAAAAGCGTCGTTCAACAGGATGCTGAACCCCTTTTTAAGGTTGGGCGCTTCGAGCTCCGGATCAATGTTCGCATAGTATTCGGAGCCACCGACGATGACGCGGGCGATATCCTCTTTGGGCAATCCGAGTAAGGTTCCGATCCGATTCGCGGGTGCGGTGAGCTTCTCAATCTGCTCCTCCATCTCCGCGTGGATACGGACGGCTTCCTGCTGAATCGCGCGGAGCCTCTCCTGAAATTCGCCTTCGTCGTTGAGAATAGAGCGACGGAGTTCCATGAGCCAGCGACGGCGCCGGTCATCTACCGGGGTATCGGCAATAATGTGGTGAATTAACTGTAACGAATAGCCGGAACCCATTGCGTCCTCTTCGGGCGAGAGTTCCTCTTCAAGTTCCTCGTCATCTTCAATAAACAGGTCGTTCCCATCGGGACCTGGACCAGTAGTTTTACGATTCTTCTTATCGTACATTTGAACGTCTCCTCAGACAGCAGCGGATGACTTTACGATAGAGTTTACCACATTTCCCACAATTTTACGAATATTTATTTAGAACCTGCTCAAATTGGGAAATACCGTGATAATTTGCAATAGTTTAGCACAATTTGCAACACGGATGCAACAAAAAAACAAGTTTGAAGGGAATTTCGAGGAAAGGTAGCGTAATTTGGGAAAATCGGAGGATAGAACAGAAGCACTTTGATAACGGAAAACCAACGCAATGATCTTGAAGATAACCAACGATTGTCACTTACCCCCATTTTTTTTCGAGAGTAGATTGTAGTTGATGTAGTCAGGTTTTTCTGTGAGAAAGTCAGTCAGTGAGTGGGTCCGAAAAGTGGATCCCCTCTGGCACCTATCTCGGTGAAAAAGGAGATAAGAAAGTGTTGGTTCCATAAGTCGGTGAGCACGCGTTTGATAATAGTAATAACAGAAAAAGTTTTTCTGTTATTACTATTATATGCCCTCTGCCAATGCGTAGAGGCGACCTTCTCGTAACTGATAAACAGCAATCCATAAGCGAGGCAGGCACATAACCAAAGGACCTCCAGACGCGCTTGTGTCGGTTTTTTCAAGACGAGTTTACCAAATCCGAAGCACGACTTTATATCTCGAAACCCGTGTTCAATCTGCATGCGGCGTTTGTAGCAGTGATGTATCTGATGTCCACTGAGGCGATTGGAGATAAGATACATCGGGTCTTTGAAGGTCTCATCTCTGAGGATATAGAGTTGAAGCGGTATCTGCTCCTGCGCCTGATAAAGGATATGCCGATACCAGCCCGCTTCGAGGTCATCAAGTTTCTTCAGACTCCCATCATGCCGGATACCGACATTTCTCGCAACACGCATCACGAACGGGATATCCCGTGCCTTGAGAAACTTGATGACGTATCGCGCACGCCCAAAACCACGGTCAAACACCAGAACAGGTCGTTGTTGATGCCGCGACACCACCCCTAAAGCCTCTTGATAAACATGGACACAGAAGTATTGGATAATCTCATTATGACTCTTATAGATACCCTCGTGAAGCTGGTGATCGCTATAGATGAACCAAAAGACAGGGATCGCACGATGCCGAAACGGGATCGAAACAACAAGGGCTTTCCACCCGGCAATCAGAGACGTCTCATCAACGAGCAAATACAGATGAGCACCCGCATCCTTGAAAAACCAACCCACAACCGACACGAACCACGCTTCTTTGAGCGCATCAATCGGCAGTGGGGTGTCAAGGAAACGCAGAAACCTTTTCTGTTTCGACTTCTCCCGCTTGACGACGAGCGACAAACGCGACGCAACTTCATTGATCCGAAACGTCGGGGCAACACTGATCGCTATCAAGACCAATACCAGATTCCGAAAAACCGGTTTTTTCATACCAACAGACTTGAAGATTTCTCCAAAACGTGTTATCATCGTTTCTGGATTTACCCGTTTTGGGTATCTCTTTTTCATAAAATACCTCCTTACATGTTTTGTAAAATGCGTTTACAAACAGTTGCTGTAAGGAGGTATTTTATCATAAACCCACTGAGTTTCTCACACTTTTTACAACTAAAACCTTTCACCACAAACCTTCAGAAAAAAATGGGGGTAAGTGACCCAACGATTAACTTGACTTCTGCCAACCCGTATGTTAGGATAGGGGCAAAATAACAGCAGGAGAAACACTATATGACACTGATATCCCTGTTAGAACATTCAATCCAGCACTACGGCAGTCAACCGGCATTGGCATACAAACCGAAAGGTGGCACCTATCAAGATATCTCTTACACTGAACTTGGCGAATCGGTGGACGCCTTTCGTAAAGGGTTAACTGCCTTAGGGGTGCAAAAGAACGATCGGGTCGCGCTTCTCTCTGAGAACCGTCCCGAATGGGCAATCACGGATTTTGGTAGCCTCAAAGCCGGTGCGGTAACCGTACCGATGTTCTCAACGCTAACGGCGGCACAGGTCGGTTATATCCTAAAGGATTCGGGATCGAAAATTATCTGCGTCTCCACGGACAGGCAGTTGGAGAAGGTACTGGCTATCCGAGACGAAATGCCGACGCTTGAACAGATAATTGTCTTTGATCCGATTGAAGGTGAACTCCCAGCGGGCGTTATCCAATTTGAGGCAGTCTGTGAATTGGAAGGACAGGAAACAGAAACCGCCGCGAGTGAAGACGACATCGCAACGATTATCTACACTTCGGGAACGACGGGAGATCCGAAGGGTGTTATGCTGACCCATGCGAATTTCATTTCAAATTTGCAGGCGTGTAAATCGCTGATCGATGTCAGTGATGCAGACGTGCTGTTGTCGTTCCTGCCGTTATCACATGTGTTTGAACGGCTCGGTGGGCATTATGTGCCGTTGTTCTCCGGTGCGAAGGTGGCTTATGCGGAGAGCACGTTCACGGTTGCACAGAATATGCGGGAGGTCGCTCCGACGGTGATGCTCAGTGTGCCGAGACTCTACGAAACCATGCATGACAGAATCCTGCGTGCCGTTCAAGAAGGCTCACCACTCAAACAGAAGATTTTCCATTGGGGGGTCTCCGTCGGTTCATCCGTGAGTTCAGCGATTCAAAAAGGGAAAAAACCGTCTGCGATTTTGCAATTACAGCAGAACATCGCCGATAAACTGGTCTTCGCGAAACTGAAAGCGGCAACGGGGGGTCGACTCCGCTTTTTCGTCTCTGGTGGTGCCGCATTACCCCAATCGATTGCCGAATTTTTCCACGCCGCGGGGATACTGATTTTGGAGGGATACGGTCTAACGGAAACCTCACCCGTCATTAGCATGAACCATCCGGCACAATGGAAGTTTGGCACTGTTGGCGTGCCTGTCCCCGGGGTGGAGGTGCACATTGCTGAAGATGGAGAGATTTTAACCCGCGGTCCACACGTTATGAAGGGCTACTTTAACAACGAATCGGCGACTGCAGAGGTTATTGATGACGAGGGTTGGTTTCACACGGGCGACATCGGTATCATTGATGCGGATGGGTTCGTTAAGATTACCGATCGGAAGAAGAATATTATTGTGCTTTCCAACGGTAAGAACGTTGCCCCGCAACCGATAGAGAGCGCGTTGGTGCAAAGTCCGTTTATTGACCAGATTATGTTGGTGGGCAATGAACGGAAAAATCTCGCTGCACTGATCGTTCCGAATTTCGACGCACTCAAGGCGTGGGCAGCGGAGAATAACGTCGCGACGGGAAGGACGGACGGGGGGACCCCGCCCCTACATGAGGCGCGCGAGGTGCAACAACTGATTCAAGGTGAGATCCGGAGCGGTTTAACCGATTTCGCCGACTTTGAACAGGTACGACGGTTCACGCTGCTCGACAAGGAATTTTCTCAAGAAGCGGATGAGATGACACCCACGCTGAAGTTGAAACGGAATGTTATTATGGAGCGATACGGAGATAGGATTGAGGAGATGTATCCTGAGGATTTTTAATTTTTCCTTGCGGATACGTCATGGCATCTGTGGATTTAGCGGTTTCTGTGTTCGAGCCGCCCTCCATTACATTACGGACTACGGTTTTGAAAAAGAAAACCAAGAATCGGAGTCCTAATTTTTCCTTGCGGATACGTCATGGTATCTTCTGCTTAGGGTGCCATTACCGCAAGTCCATGCTTGATGATCTCGATTGTGGCGGGGGTCTCACACATCGGTTCGCCATCGGCATATAACAGTAGAGGGGTGTCAGTCTCAATCGTTAAAGTGCGGGTCTGGTGCATGGAGACAGCAGGATGCGACACATGTCCTCCCCAGAAGAGTGTTACCAGTAGCCGTAGCACCGTTAGAGAGGAGACTGGGTGGATAATACAGACATCGAAAAGTCCATCGTCGATGCGGGCGTTCGGCACAATCTGAAATCCACCCCCATATCGACTTGTGATGCCTGTCGCAGCGAGGAGGAGCGGTCCCTCGTGAACACCGAAGTCGCCTTCAAGACGGACGAACGGCGGCTCGTAATAGAAAAGTGTCTCTACGGCTGCGTAAGCATAGGAGGCAGTGCCTGCAAATAGGGGGGTTCCCTTCGCTGCACGGCGGCTCACTTCCGTATCGTACCCGCAGGTGGCGATGGTGGTGAAGTAGCAATCAGCCATCGGCTTTCGGCTTTCAGCATTTGGTTGGAAGGTTGGAAGGTTGGAAGGTTCGGAGGCATCCATTCTTCCATTCTTCCATTCTTCCATCCCCCCTTGCTGACTGCTGACTGTCGACTGCTGACAGCTATTATAGCAGCGTCCTAAATCCACACGGATAGGGGTGCCGGATAAGAGGGTTGCGATTGCGGCTTCAGGTTTCAGGGGCACGCCGATCGCCGCCGCAAAATCGTTGCCACGCCCGCATGGAAGGACCCCTAAGGTTACATCTGGAACCGTGGCGATGCCGTTGACGACTTCGTGGAGCGTTCCATCGCCCCCGCACGCAATCACGGATCGAATTCCATCAGAGACGGCTTCCTGTGCGAAACGTTTGGCATCGCCGGATGCCGAAGTGAAGGTCAATTGTCCCTGAGCCCCGGATTCGGTAAGCGCAGCATAAGCCTGTTCAGCAACCTTTTTCGCGTGTCCCTTACCGGAAATAGGGTTTGCGATGAGGATAAAATCGTTCATTTATTTAATTACCGCGATTTTGCCGATCCGTTTTTCGGTATTAAATTCGAGGAGATAGATATAGATACCGGTTGATACATCTGCGGTGTTATTGCTCGTAAGCCACCACTCCTTGCGGTTGTGATCCTGATCGGTCACCTCCAATGTTTCAAGCAACTCACCCCCTGCGGTAAAGAGTTGGATGCGTGTGCCGACAGGCAACCTATCGAAAGTGATCGCCCCTTTGTCAGCGACGTTGGGACGCACCGGATTTGGATAGACCCGCACCTGCGTCAAGTCAGACACTGCTGTTCCGATAACGTCGAGTGGTATTTTAAGGGGTTGTGTAGAAGCCCGGATAGGATTCTCATCAATATCAACCACATTGGAGACGGTAATCTCATACTGATCGGTTGTATCATTGAGCGATTGCCCGAAGTGCTCAAGGAGACTGCCTGTATCAAATGCCAAGAGTGCGCGTGTGCCCATCCGGTCCCGGATAGCAGACACCGGACTCACACCCCCAATCCGTTTCTCGGCTCTTAAAACATACCGGTTCTCGTCCCCAATCACGGGATCCATCCGCCGATCGAAGGTAACGAGGACCCAGAAATTTCCACCCATAGAAGAATGGCGGTCAGGCAAGAGATTCTCTTGCTGCCCGCTGTCCGCTGCCCGCTGACTGCTATCACTCCCAGGACGGTGATAGGTCGCCCCAATCAGCTGCGGGGGTTCTCGCGGTGTCGCGGAAACGGGTTCGGTGCGGTCGGTCTCGTTCCCGTTTTCATCCTTCGTCGTGATAGCGTACCAGTAGGTATTATCCTTCGTAACACGCCTATCAAGGAACCTTGTAACGGTGAGGTTTTCTATCACCTTTTCATAAGCACCAGAGGCGGGTGCTTCCTTCTTTTCGCCTTGTGCGCGGTAGACAGTAAAGTAGCGCGTCTGACCCGACTGTTCTGCATCTGTTTCGTCGTTCTCCTCAGCATCCCACGTAACGTGAACCGTTTTCTGTGTCAGTGGTTTCGCTTCAACATTCCACGGCTTAAGCGCATCAACGGCATTCGGGTCGGTTGCAAAGATAGATTCAAAGCGGTACATACCATCTTCAAGGTTAACGTAAAACTCGCTGAACCCATTTTGATTGAGTTCCGCGGTAAGAAGGGCAGGGGTTTCCGCCATCTTTCGGTGCCAGAGGGGTAACATCGCAGCACCATCCCACCGCATCACGTAGAGATTCGGATACGCAGCGATGACCAATCTATTTTGACCCTTACCTTCCAAGTCTGCGATAGCGAGACTATTCCCGTTTCGTCGGTGCGGTGCGATCGCGACAGACGCATGACGCGTCCCTTCTGAAAGCACAGCGTAGCCGTTTAGCGTGTGCGTGAAGACAAAAAACTTCCAGATGCGCGGTCCCGAGGGGATATCCGGTAGCGATAGTAACCCCCCAACAACAAACTCAGGTAAACCATCACCGGTGAGATCTCCAGTAGCGAGTTGCGTGATGTCCTTAAGCGGAAGTTGTGTCTGCCATTCAAGTCGGACGGTGTTGCGGATAGAGGTAGATTCATAAACGAAAAGATCTCCTTCGCTATCCGCCGCTACCAGTTCCATACTTCCATCAGCATCAAAATCGTTAATAGCGAAGCGTTGCGCGAAGACATTAGAGCCAGCGGATTCGTTAACCAATACAGTCCTCTCGACATAAGTGCTTGTGGGCGTGTCATATTCAAAGATGAGAAGCCGGTCATTGTTGTTATCCGCCCCGATAATTTCCTTTTGCCCATCACCATCCAAATCAGCGACTGTGCCACCGGAGAGAAACGGGGTTTCCCAGATGATACGGTTCGGATACCCTCGCGGTTCAAGGCTCTCAATGAGGAAGGTCCTTGCATCGTCGGTAGCCAGTATTTCGAGCAAACCGTCGTTATCGGTGTCATCTACTGTCCATGTAACGAACTTCTCGAGATTAGAGAGTCCGTCTACACTCTCAAGCGTATGTGCCAGTTCATATCTTCCGCTGGGCAGCCGTTCATAGACGACAAGGATCGCAGCCGCCACCTCGGTGTCAAGCGTTTCCGAGGACAACGGACTTCCGACGATTTCAAGCTGACCGTCTCTGTCGAAGTCTGCGGTGCCGCTGGCGATGTGGAGTGGTGGAATATTGAGAGATTTTTCAGTGAATCCGCTGGGCGAGATATAACCAGCCACGATGTCAGTGGTGTAAAATGCGCCGCCGTTATCCTCTCTCGTCTTGAGATTTGTGGTATTCTCTGCTTCAACAAAGAACTGATACGTTCCGCGCGCCAAACCTAAAAACAGGGAATGCTCTACCCCGAGATCGGTTGTCTCAACAGGCGCAAAAGGGGCGAGACTCCCTTTTCGGCGGTAATAGAGTGTATTCTGGGTAACATCATCCGTTGCCCATGTAAAAACCGTAACGGGTTGCTCGCCGTAAAGTGTATCCGTTGCGGTAAGGGAGATAATTTGAGGAGGTGTCCGATCTACACTCAACACGACCTGGTCGTGGACCTGTTGTCCATCCGTAGCTGCCGCCGTTAGACGGACGGTATAAATCCCCTCTGGAACGGTTGTGGTATCCCAAACAGTCAACGTTTCACCGATTTTCTGTGTGCTGGAAGATTGTGTGAACGGCGTAAATTCGGTTGGGACTGTAGATGCGCCATAACTGAGTTGCCAAGAGCGGAACTTATAACCCCCTGCGGTTCCGAAGATGGTAATCGAATCGGCGCCACCGCTATTGGTTTCAGGTGCGAGGATACGTGCCTGTAACGCCCCGCTTGCGAGGAGTGCGCGTTCGGCATTGACGGTTCCTGCCCCAACAAATCTCTCATCCAATACCTCGCTCTCTTCTTGGTAAACAGGATCAGCAGTGCTGATGAGTATGTGTCGCACCTCTTCATGCGTCAGCGCGGGACGTTTGGCGAGTAGCAGTGCTGCAACCCCCGCCACGTGTGGCGATGCCATTGATGTCCCAGTGAGGAGCCGATATTGGTTATTAATCTGTGTGCTGAGGATGACGTTACCGGGCGCCCCGATGTCTATAGATGCCCCGAAATTAGACTGGTAGAACCGCTGCTGATTCTGCTCAGTAGATGCGACAGCGATGACCTTCCGATAGGCGGCGGGGAAGATTGCGGTAGGCTTTTGAGAATTTCCAGCGGCGGCGACCAAGACGGCACCTCGCGTATACGCATAATCGATTGCGTCCTGAATAACGAAAGAGCGGCGCTCACTGCCCCAACTCATGTTGACGACGTTTGCACCATTGTCAACGGCATAGACAATCGCTGCGGCGGAGTCATCATCCTGTAGCCGAGAACCGCCACCGAGCGAGAGTCCTGCGCGTATTGCCATGATCGGACACTCCCACGCGACACCTGCGATCCCGATCCCGTTATCAGGCATAGCACCAGCGATCCCCGCGACGTGCGTGCCGTGTCCACTTTCATCAATCGGCTCGTTATCGCCTTCAAGGTAATCGCCCTCTGCTTGCAAATTAGGTGCGTCGGTAAAATCCCACCCATAGACATCATCGACGTAACCGTTGCCATCGTCATCCAATCCGTTCTCAGGGATCTCGCCCGGATGTATCCACGCCTTGGGTGCCAGATCATCGTGTTTGTAGTCGATCCCGGAATCAATAACGGCAATGACAACGTTCCTGTCGCCCTTTTCGATTGCCCACGCCTGTGGCAACTTCATCAGTGGTAGGTTCCACTGCTCAGGATACATCGGATCGTTGGGAACGACCGGATCCGCGAGTGTGGGACGGAGGTAGTTATACTCGACAGCCTCAACGAGTGGACTCTGTTCATAGACAGCCCTGAGATTCTCCAGTGGTGCGTCAGGGGCAAATCGTAACAGATAGATACGTTTCAGGTTCGGATTCAGTGATGGACGCGCGATGTAGGGAAACAGTGGGTGTAAGGACTCAACCTTATGCTGGACGTGCAAGATGGAGATAGGTGCGTTCGCCTGCAACCGTTCAAGATCCGAGGCGGCATTCGGTGTCAAACGGATGAGCAGCTCACCGGGGGTTACTTCAGAAACGATGGGGGAAGCGATGTCGGCGAAAGGCAAGTTCTCCGCTTTCATCTGAGAGAATTCGGAGCAGATTGCCATTGCTAAAAGGAGGATGGTTATTGATAAGACCTTACAGTGTTTCATGATGGATGGCTATCGGTTATCAGTTATCAGTCTTCAGTTAAAAGAGGGATACGAGCGTATGGACACCTTTATATTAGCATATCACCGAAGAAAAAAACAGCAAAAGCCTTGCCGTCAGCGTGGAACTGATGACAAGGCTCTGGTTATATCTATCCAATGATGAGGTTATTCAAAGGACTGAAGTGTTCCGTCCTTGACGATAAGAACAATCGGGTCATACACCGACTCGCCATTGGGATCGAAAGAGAAATCGCCTAAAATCGTCGGAAAATCCATCGTCTGTGCCAATGCATCTCGGATCATGGCTGGATCTGTCGATCGGGCGTTCTTGATTGCCTCGGCGAGAATGTAGAGGGTTGCATACGACTGCGCCGCCCATGCGTCAGGCGCCATCCCGTATTCCGCCTGATAATGTTGGACGAAGGCTTGGTTACCGGGTGTGTTAGACATACCATCCCAACTAATAAAAGTTATCGCACCTTCGGCGGCAGCACCTGCAGTTTGTACCTCGCTTATACTCAAATCAGGAACAATAAAATGAACAGTATCGGGGATACCGAGTTTGCGTCCTTGAATGATAACCTCTGTAATCTCCGCTGCAAATCCAGAGATAAAGAGCGCGTCAATCTCCAACTTCATGATATTGGTCAGTTGCGCAGAAAAATCGGTATCGCCCTTTTGGAAGGTTTCTATCCCTACAATCTCGACACCGTTGGTTTCGAGCGCTGCCTTCGCTTGTTCATAACTACTTGTAGAGTAGGCACCATCATCATCATATATCAACGCCGCTTTTTTATAGCCGAGTTTCTCCTGAGTCGCCATCACGCCCGCAGGTATCAGCCTATCTGTGGCGGGACCGGTGCGGAAAAGAAAATCTCCGAGTGCGCTCAAACCCGCTTCGGCGGAGAGTGAACTAAAAACGACCACTCCACTCTCGTGTGCAATTGGATAAGATTCCCTCAACTCAGCGGAGCTTGCGAATCCGATGATGGCAGGGACCCCTTGATCCACCAACGTTTGCACGGCAGCCATCGATCCCTCTACTGTGGTTTGACTGTCCTCGGTCTTGAAGGTGAGATGCATGCTGGGTGGCAGGGTCATGTTAATTTCTTCTCGTGCCAACTCAAATCCATTTTGCATTGCCATTCCATACGGTCCAGCGTTACCGCCTGTTAGAGGTACGACAACACCAATGGGAATCCCTGTATCCATCATCTCAGGTGCTGCCGCTTCAAAGGCTTGAAGTTCCCCGTCCTTGACCATCAGGACAATCATATCATAGACCGCTTCGCCGTTGGGATCAAACGAGAAATTGCCCAAAACTGTGGGAAAATCCTTCGTCTGTGCTAATGCGTCACGAATCGCAGCGGGATCTGTCGATTGCGCGTTTGCGATGGCGTTGGCGAGAATATAGAGACTCGCATACGCCTGTGCTGCCCAAGGTTCAGGCTCCATCCCATATTTTGCCTGATAATTCTGGACGAAGGCTTGATTTCCGGGGGTATCAACCATACTTGTCCAACCGAGAGCCGTTATCACGCCATCGGCGGCAGCTCCTGCTTTTTGTATCTCGGCTGCGCTGAGTTCAGCGACAATCACATGCGTAGAATCAGGAATACCGAGTTCGCGTCCTTGCATGAGGATCGAGGGTGTTTGTGTTGCAAGCGCAGAGACAAAGAGGGCATCAGGTGCGAGCTTCATTATATTCGTGAGCTGCGTAGAAAAATCGGTGTCGCCTTTTTGGACGGTTTCCTGTGCCAGAATCTCGACCCCCGCTGCTTCTAAGGCTTTCACGACTTCCTCGTTGCTGCTGGTGGAGTAAGGATCAGAGGCATCATAGATGGTTGCCACTTTTGTATAACCAAGTTTCTCGTGAGTCGCCATCACCGTTCCCGGCATGATGACATTTGTGGCGAGCCCCGCGCGGAAGACATAATCCCCAACAATGCCACTTAAACCTGCCTTGGAGGAAATCGGACTAAAAGCGACGACTCCACTCTTTTGTGCGATTGGGAAAGCCTGTTCGAGATGTCCTGAGATACCGATCCCAACGATGGCAGGGACCCCTTGATCCACCAATTGCTGGACAGCGGCAACTCCGCCCTCTGCGGTGCTCTGAGCGTCCACCTCGACGAACATGATGTTTCCATGGTCGTGCGTCATGATGTTCTCATGGCCGTGCATATTAATCTCTTCTCGTGCCAAGTCAAGACCACGTTTCATTGGAAGCCCATAAGGCTCGGCGTATTCCCCTGTCAACGCCACGGCGATGCCGATGGGAATCGTTCCCTCCATCATTTCAGGCATTTCCGTTTTGGCGTCAGGCATCATTTGCGCCGCCTTTTCGCAACCGGAAAGCCCGACAACTAAGGCAACAATTGCGAATACAAACGCGAAGGTTGCAATTTTCTGATACATGCTAAATCTCCTTTATTTCAAATGAAAATTCGGGCGGGGCACACCAAAAACGCCACCGCCTTCAACCAGATTCATTGTTGTCAGAGAGAACAAATTTTGTATTAAGCCCATATTGATGATACCCACAAAACCACTTTGCGGATCCATCACTCTCAGACAACGTTCTGGTGTGAAAAAATTAATCGTTGCCCATTATTTCATAGTTAGCAACTATTGTCAATTAAAAAATCAGGGGTATTTAGTTTTAAGTTTTGTCACTGTATGAGTTTAACTGCGAGTTTAGGTTTTGCAGCGAAAAATCGCAGTGTTTCCGCAATTTTTGTGTGTCCGTCAAAGCGTAAGAGAGCCAGGGCAGTGTTGCGTAGGGCAGCCATGACTTGTGGGAGTCTCCCTGTTCTTGCTTGTGAAGCGTCCTCCCCGAGGACGACATCTCGCACCCAATGGACTTTGTTTTCTATCGTCCAGTGTTGGCGTCGGAGTTTGAGCAAAGTTTCTGCGGATGCGTCTTGTGGTGTAAGACTCGTGATGCCATACTGCGTCTGGTAGGTAGTCTCGCCTGTTTTGGTATTCTCCCGCTTGGATTGGTATTGATACACTTGTGCGAGTCCTGGCCAGTTGATATAATCCGTCAAGAGTGTGCTTGCTGTTAGCGTGCGTGTGGTGATAAACCCGTGTGATGTTTCAACGTCTGTGTGGGTATCAAGGTGTGCGTCTGCCTCGGTGTGTAGGTTCTGAAACCGTCGTGCTTGGACGTGTGGTGTGTCTGTCTCCGAAAGCGGTTCAAAGAGTTCGCGAATGTCGTGATACATCTGTTTGTGATTCTCTTTGACGGGCATTGCATAGTTTGCGTGATATTTGAGAACCTCTTTACAAAAGGTTCTTTGGGTCAAAAGTGCATCTGTTGTTATGACTTTCCCGGTGACATCAAAGGTTTTCAGAAGTTGCGTTGAGATGGGGATCTCATTTGTTTTTCCACTGACAGCCCGCTGTGTAAGGGTAATCCCTAACTCATGAGAGACAGCGGAGAGTAAATGTGTGCGGTATCGGGTTTCTGGGTCTTTGGAGCCACATAACTCTTTGCCATCTATCGCCACCCCTTGTAAATCCTGTGTTTTCAAAACTTGAAGACTTTCAAGTTTTGAAAACACCCATTTCGTGAGTAAGGCTTCGAGACTCACGACGTCAAGACGCTTCAAAAGATTATGAAGCGTTCCAGCACACGGGGTCTTCTCTGATTTGAAACCTAACGCTTTTGCCAGGGCCCCTTGATGCCGTGCCCAAGTCGCTATAGACGTATACCCTTTATGATTCGACATTACACCGATGACGAGCAGCGCAAGGATAGACCCCAAGTTGTAGCGTTTCCCTTTTTTATGGCGTGGATCCGGAACTTCTGCTAATATGTCAAGTAAGTGGCAAGAGGAACTTCTTGTCATGATTCACCTCAAAAAATGTGATGGTTTTTTACGGTGAAGTATAGCAGATACAGCGGGAAAAGTCACGCTGTATCTGTTTATTTTATAATATTAACAGATGTGAAAAATATTACGAAAAAACCGAAAACTGAATACCCCTGATTAAAAAATAGGAAGATTCGTTTTCATAGGAGAGAATACATCCAAAACTTTCATAGTTTTCGCGCCAATAATGGCAGTCGCAAGGTTCCCATGGCTGTGATTGGAGAAACTGACTATCCACGCGAACCCTTGAAATGACGGATATGCGTGAACCCCGTTTTGACCGGCTAACGTTCTTTTCACGCGTGCATCCGATTTTGCGATGTGGAGGATTACATCCACTGTTTTCTGAGAAGGGCTCCCCTGCGTTTTCAATGAACCGAGTATCTGTTTGCCCTCGTCTATTTCTGGTGGTAATCTCCTTGGATTTTGTTTTGCGAGTTCGCGAAGGTGCATGGCGTGTCGGCGATAGGCATCGCGAAATTTTTCATAACGCTTAAGTCCGTATCCAATTGGAATTTGTTGATACTGCGCGGCACACATCTCCGCGGCATCTGCTTCGAGGTGAAGCACTTTTACATAATCACCCTTCTGCTCCGCTACCTCGCGCTGTTTTCTGAAGAAGGTTGGATAGATACCAAATTCGTAAAACCGATTGGGGTAGCGCGGTAGCCACATTGCGATAAATTTTGCGATATTTTCGCGTTCGACATCGAGTATTGAAAAGGCATCGGGGTTACAAACCCCTCCTACAAATTTCTGCCACGCCGTTTCGGCACTCGTGCGGTGCCACCGATATTGTCTCTGAATCTGGCGTGCCTCTTTTTCGGCGCGCGCTGCCCACTTCTCGTAGCCGTGTCGCGTATAGTAAGCGTGTGCGATCTCGTTCATCGGGACAGAGATGCGCACGAGGCATTCTGCGGCGGCTTCGTGCCAGAGGGCAAGTCTACCATAATCACCGGACTGCGTATAGCGGTCAATAAAGACCCCAGCGGTCGCTGTGCCCTCTTGGATTGCCATAGACGGCTGCGCGGTTAGCAATAAAATTGGAAAAAGCGGTAGTGCGATAAGTTTCATTGGAGCATAAAGCGGACGATTCCAGAGAAGGTTTCATCGGGTGCAAGCACTATCACACCTGCGGGGATACCTCTCGCCTCTAAATTGATGGCATCCGTTGGGCAGGTGTAAGGCTCAAAACAGATGGCACCCCTATCAGGGGGCGTATAGACCACCAGTTCCCTGAATATTGCATCCGATTCCATCACCATGGTATGTCCAGTGTCCCGATTCTCAATGCGGCATCGGCTTACGCCGTCAATCAGTTGCACACTCGTGAAGACATGGTCGAGTTTCAGTTTTCCGAATGGCTGTCCGTTGCGTAGATCAAGCGTGCCAGCGACATCGTTTTGCTTACCCGTTGGCACGAGAACATCGTCTAACTCCCAATACTTCGCGGCAGGGACAGTAATCACTGCTTGTGATGCGTCCGCTGCTCCGGTCAAGTTCGTGCTAAAATACGGGTGGATACCGAACCCCATCGGCATGTTCCGGTCGCCTGTGTTTTTGATAGCAATCCGCATCGTTAGCACTGCGTCTTTGAGGGTATAGGAGATCTCAATTTTAAAAGGGAACGGATACTGCCGGATGACATCGGGAAAATTTTCGGAATTGAGTGAACAGACGAGTGTTGCTCCGTTTTCATCGGCGGCGTGCTTGTCCACCTGATAGGATAGGTTCAAGAGTAAGCCGTGGATTGTCGTTGGAGATTCGGGTGCTTTGTCAAATTGATAGGTTTCTCCTTCAAACTGCCATCTGCCGTTGCGGATTCGGTTAGGGAATGGGAACAGTATCGGATTCCCGTAAGCGGTTGGACGTTCTTTCAAGGTCGCGAGATCTGGCGGCGGGTCTATGAGGTTAATCCACGTCTTCCCATCTGCCACTTTAAAAACATAACAGTTATTTCCGAGTGCGGGAACAATCTCGGCGAAGGCTTTTCCTTCTTGGTGTAGGGTGTAAACGTCGTATTTTGACTCAAGGGCATCAACCCTTTTTCCATTGACTGCGTACCGTGTTTGCGCCATCGCTTTCCCCCTATCTGCATTTGTGAATATTGTCGAAAGTAAGAGAAGAAGACCTGTTATTCCTACGCGGAGCGTGCGCCTCCAAGTCCCTCTAAATCGAGGAAGTAAAAAAATACAATCCATTGTTTTTACCCTATCTCTCATGCGTAGATTGGCACAAACTAACAGTTTATGCTACAAAAACGTAAACTGGCACAAACTAACAATTTGTGCCACAATGCACAGCCTAACAGGCTATGCTACAAAGTAGCTTTGGCGCACCAGTGAATGCCGCGCTTCAGGACCTCCCGGAAGTTTGGATTGGAAAAGGTGACATCGTCGTGTCCACTCTGGAAACAGAAGATGCGGGAATTGCCGTATTCACGCGCCCATCCCAATACATCCATACTGTTCGGATGATCGACTGTTAAGAGGATCGCACTATCATCACCCGCGGACTTCATGGTATAGGTTTCGTCGCCCATCTCCCATTCGGTGAGACCTTCTGTGATTGGATGCGTGGTATCCGCGATTTGCACCTGTAACGTTTGCCGAGGATAGTAACCAAAATCGCGTTCATGGATACCGCACATGTCGGAGTAGGCCTCCCATTCTGGGAACGCTAAGATGGCGTGATGCAGAATTACCATGCCCTGTCCACGTTCCGTTATACCGAGAATCGCCTGTGCTTGTGCATCCGTTGGATAGGGACGGTGAAAGTTGTAAAAGACGACGGTATCGTAGTCTTTCTGGCTTGGATCGTTCACAAAGTCGTCCAGATCCTCTCGGACGAATTGAACGTCTTCCATGTTTTCAAAAACGGCGTCAAACTGTTTTTCTTGGAAGCCGTGTTCACCGGTTACGACTGCGATTTTCATGGTTCTTTCTCCTTTCAAGAATGTGCGGGCAGGCACAAGACCTGCCCCTACAGTGGACTTTTCAGAACGGAATTACCGAAATCTTTAATATCGCGCCCACTGCCATAACTGCCCCAAGGTGGGACGTTTGCCGTACATCAGAATTCCGATCCGATAGATTTTCCCACTAATCAGTGTGACGAGCAGGACAGTGGCACACACCAATAAGATGTTCAGTAGAATCTCCCATAAGGGAGGCATTAGCACGTTGATGCGCATGAACATCAGTATCGGAGAGAAAAACGGGATGTGGGAGAGCAGCACACTGAGTGTCGAATCAGGGATCCTAAACAACTGGAACATCAGTATGAACGGGATAACAATGAGCATCGTGAGGGGTACGGCCGTCTGCCGTGCTTCCTCCTCACTGTTGCATATCGCGCCGACGATAGCGTAAAGCGTCGAATACATGAAGAAACCGATAACAAAGTAGATGAAGAAATATGTCAGCACTTCAGCACTACTCACTTTGACGGTCTCAATTACGCCGAGAAGCTGCACTGGCAGGCTATCGATACCAAAGATGCCAAGCAACGGCTCTATGTTCATAACCAACAATACACCAAATATCACCCAGATAGCGAACATCGTCAAACAGACAGAGCAGACACCGACGAGTTTGCCGAGTAGCAACTGATGCGGTTTGACTGATGAAACGATCACCTCAACGATTCGGGTTGTTTTCTCTTCGAGTACACTTAGCATGATGGAGTTGGCATAGATGATAACGAACATGTAAAGCACAAAAACAAGTAGGTACCCAAGTCCAAGCCGCGCCCCTGTCTCTAAGGCACTCTCAACTTTAGCACCACTTTTAACAGCATACGCGTTAAATCTAACGGAGCGCATGAGTCGGCTGGCTTCGCGCTGAGAATAACCGCTTTCCGCAAAGCGTTTGCCCCGAACGATATCAGAAATGACGCGGCGGAGCGCGTTTTGCACCTCAAAATTCGTCGCTGTTCTGGCATAGAAACGTACCTCGCCGTTTGCAAAAACATCTTTCGGGATCTCAAGATAAGCGTAAAGATCTTTTGTGTTGACACGTTCCCGGAGTGCGGCTCTTGCCTCCTCCGTTGTAGCAGCCTCCTTATGGAGTTGATAAACGAGTTCCCCTTTATGCTGAAAAGTCGAGTGTCCAGCGATAGCCGCCTGCATCTCTGTAAAGATTTCACCTGTCTCATCAATAACCGCGAGTTTTCTCATTTCTTTAGTTTTGTCCGCCATGATTGCGATAAAACTGGACAGAAATACCAACCCACACATCAACACCGGCATAAGAAATAAGGAAACAACAAACCCCTTGGATTTAACGCGCGTCATGTATTCACGTTTGATAACGGTGACAACTTTATTCGGCATCCTGTACTGTTCCTCCGTGCGTTTCAACACTTTGGACGAAAATCTCGTGTAACGCCGGTTCTACTAACTCAAACCGCGTCACATCAACGCCTTTCTCAACCAGTTCTTGGAGCAGTTGACGATAGTCCTCTGGGTTCCGTAATTTAACCTCAGCATACTGCCCAAAATCGTTAAAATCTTGAACCCAAGGGGAGTTGCGAATCGGTTCAAGAGCCCCTATGTATTCAATCTCAACAGAATTTTTGCCGAATGCACGCTTAACAGCGCGAAGCTCGCCTTCAAGTAATACTTTGCCCTGATGAATGAGACAAATGTGATCGCATAGTTTTTCCACCTGTTCCATCACATGCGTTGAGAAGATAATTGTACTGCCGTTATCCCGCAGTTCAAGCATCATATCCTTGAGAAGCGTCATGTTAATAGGGTCCAGACCGGAAAAAGGTTCATCAAGAATAATCAACTCAGGTTTGTGAATTACTGTGGTGATGAACTGAATTTTCTGAGCCATCCCTTTTGAGAGCTCATCAACCCGCTTGTTTCCCCACTCCGACAGTTGCATCTTCTCTAACCATCGTTCAATTTCGCTGAGTGCCTGTTGCTTATATAAGCCTTTTAATTCAGCGATAAAGAGGATGACATCCCGCACCTTCATTTTGCGGTACAAACCACGCTCCTCTGGTAGATATCCAATCTGGTCCAAAAAATCTTGGATGTGCCGATTGCCGCTGAATGTAATGCTGCCTGTATCCGGCGCAATAATGTCCATTATCATGCGGAGGGTTGTCGTTTTTCCGGCACCGTTGGGACCCAGCAGCCCGTATATACTCCCCTTTTCAATGCTGAAGGAGATATCCGATACCGCTACGAAGTCACCGAACCGTTTATGAACATTTTCGAGTTGAAGGAGGTTCATCTTTTTACTCCGAAATTAGACAAATGATGGGTTTCACTCATGCCTAATTCGGTGCGGTTGAATGAAGATTAATTTATTAATTCGGTAATGCCATAGCCATATCCGGTGTCCCTTCCCAGTAACGGGTGGGAACCCTGGTTGCAAACCGCACCTACCGGGCCTGGGGAAATATCAAATTACCGAATTATTTTTTGAAACTTTATCAAACCGCACCTACCGAGAATGGCACAGCAATTACAAATCTAATCCGTAATCGCCTGATAGGTAAGGACCCGGAACTGGGCGTGGAACGGTGAGTCACCTATCAATTGCGTCATCAGGATGCCGATTAAATCTTCGACAGGATCAATCCAAAAGGTTGTACTTGCGAGCCCACCCCAACTGTAGGTGCCTTCAGAACCGGGCCCGTGGGTCTCAGCGACATCGGTGACGACGGCAAACCCGAGTCCGAAACCGCATCCGGTTCTCTCAAGCGGTTGCCAATCGTCAGAGATATGATTCATTCTGATGAGTTCAACGGTTTTCCTTCCAAGCAGTCGAACGCCATCGAGTTCACCATCGTTGAGTAGCATTTGGCAGAAGCGGAGATAATCCGCAGCGGTTGACTGCAGTCCAGCACCACCCGAGTGGAAAAAGCTGCGCGGTCCGCTGGAAACCGGAGCGTTCTCGATTACCTGAATACCGCCGTCTTCGGCAGGTTCATATAACGTCGGGTACCGATCCGCCTTTTCGTCGGGCACCGAGAAAGCAGTGTCCGTCATTCCCAACGGATCCAAAATCTGGGTTTTTAGAAATTCCGCAAACGGCACGCCGGATACGACTTCTACGAGGTAGCCGAGAACATCGGTAGACATGCCGTAATTCCATGCACCACCGGGATGGTGAAGGAGCGGGATATTTCCGAGTTCTTGCGCCATGTTTGCAAGGTCGCCACCGTAGAAATTCGCTGCCTTATACCGTTCATTAATCGGGTGATCCCAGTCGCCACCGTAGATAATTCCAGAGGTGTGCGTCAACAGATGCTTGATTGTCATCTCGCGTTCTGCGTCAACAATATTTTCGCCGCCCTCAGTATAAACTTGCATGTCTTTGAAAGCGGGAATCAATTCAGAGACGGGGGTGCCGAGTTGGAAATGCCCTTCCTCGTAGAGCATCATCACTGCGATGCTGGTAATCGGCTTCGTCATCGAATAGATGCGGAAGATGGTATCAAATTCCAGCGGTTTCTCGGTAGCGATATCCTGCATACCGAGCTTTTCGAAATGGACGAGTCTGCCCTCACGCGCGATCATCGTTAGCGCGCCGGGGATTTTTCCATCGTCAACCCAGCGTTGCATGACTGGCGCGATGCGTTCCAACCGCGCGGTTGACATGCCGACATCTTCAGGTACTGCGCGTGGTAATCCGCCATATCCATATCTTGTCATAGAACCCTCCATGTGATAGATCTGTGGGCAGGCACAAGACCTGCCCCTACTGAAAATAACTGACGGCCACTATTAAGTTAGTGCTTGATAGGTTAGCACACGGAATTGGGCGTGGAACGGTGAATCGGCACCTACTAATTGGGTCATAAAGACACCGATCAACTCCTCCACAGGATCGATCCAAAATGTGGTACTTGCCATACCGCCCCAACCGCAAGTACCTAAGGAACCGAGCGTGTGCGTTTCAGCGACATCCGTGACAACGGCGAACCCAAGTCCGAAACCGGATCCAGTTCTCTGATTGGGTTGCCAAACGTTAGAAATATGGTTCATTGTGATGAGTTCGACTGTCTTTCTGCCGAGCAGTCGCACACCGTCGAGTTCACCACCGTTGAGTACCATCTGACAGAATCGGAGATAATCGGGGGCGGTCGATTGGAGTCCTCCCCCACCAGAATGGAAAAAACTCAACGGTCCAGTTGCAGCATGGACCTTCTCAATTGCCTGAAGTCCACCGTCTTCCCCGAATTCATATACCTTTGAATATCGGTTAGCGTTTTCAACTCGCACGGAAAAACCGGTGTCATTCATGCCTAAAGGCTCAAAAATACGAGTTTTCAAAAACGTCTCAAACGGCACACCCGATACGATCCCTACCAAGTAGCCGAGTACATCGGTAGACATGCCGTATTTCCATGCATCCCCAGGATGATGAAGGAGTGGAATACTCCCGAGTTTTTGTATCATGGTGGCGAGATCACCGCTGTAGAGATCCGCATCTTCATATTGCCGATCGATCGGGTGATTCTCCCTATCGCTCTCATAGATAAGTCCGGCGGTATGCGTGAGTAAATGTTTGATTGTCACCTGGCGTTCGGCATCCACAATAGCACTGCCATCTTCCGTGTAAACCTTCATGTCTTTGAAAGCCGGAACAAACTCGGAGATAGGTGTGGTGAGTTGAAAATGTCCTTCCTCATAGAGCATCATCACTGCGATACTGGTAATCGGCTTCGTCATTGAGTAGAGGCGGAAGATGGTATCAAATTCTACGGGTTTGGCGGCGGCGATATCCTGCATGCCAAACTTTTCAAAATGGACGAGTTTGCCTTCACGGGCGATCATTGTCAATGCGCACGGGATTTTTCCGTTGTCAACATAGCCCTGCATGACCGGCGCAATACGTCCTAACCGCGAGGTGGACATACCCACATCTTCGGGGATCGCTCGTGGCAATCCATGATATGTTGTCATCAAGTCTCCTGTAAGGTGTTAGGGCAGCCGCAAGGGCAGCCATAAGGCAGCCACAAGGCAGCCACAAGGGCAGCCATAAGGGCAGCCACAAGGGCAGCCACAAGGGCAGCCATAAGGGCAGCCATAAGGGCAGCCCCTACAGCTGGGTGCTGGTAGCCATTATTCCGTGAGCGCCTCATAGGTCAGCACTTTAAATTGGTGGTGGAACGGATACGGGTTATTGTGAATCTGCGTCATGAGCACGCCGACCACCTCTTCGACAGGGTCTATCCAGAAGATGGTCGCGGCGGCACCGCCCCAACTGAAACTTCCGACCGACTCCGGGTCGTCTTTTGATTCCTTATCCTCCTCACCTGATGCGTCCTCGTCATCAGCGTCTGAGGTATCCTTATCCTCCTTATCTGATGCGTCCTCGTCATCAGCGTCCGTATCTGTGGGTTCTTTATCGCTTACCACAGCGAAACCGAGTCCAAACCACCCCTCGTGATGCGGATAGCGCATCAGTTCGACCGTTTCCTTCGCTAATATACGGGTACCGTCGAGTTCACCGCCGTTGAGCAGCATTTGAGAAAAACGTATGTAATCTGCAGCGGTTGAGACGAGCCCCCCACCGCCGGAAGGGAAAAACGTGAATTCGCCGTCCGCGTCGGCTTTCTTTCCAACACGTTCGAGCCCATCGTCTTTACTAAAAGTATACAGTGCGGCAAACCTGTCCCGCTTCTCCGGTGGCACCGAAAATGCGGTGTCTACCATGCCGAGGGGTCCAAAGAGGCGCGTTTGGAGGAATTTTTCAAACGGCATTCCGGAAACGGTTTCCACAAGATAACCGAGTACATCCGTAGAGACGCCGTAGGTCCATCTTTCACCGGGTTCATGAACGAGTGGAATGTCCCCGAGTGTTTTCACCATATCGACTAATGTCGCACTGGCACCAGACATTTTCAGCGCCTTATAGCGTTCATCAACGGGTTTATTCCCCCAACCGTAGGTGAATCCTGCGGTATGCATGAGGAGGTGTTTGATCGTTATCTCGTTCTTCGCGTCCGAGATTTCCGTTTGGTCCTTGTTGTAGACCTTCATATTTTCAAATTCAGGAATAAACCGAGAAACGGGTGTGTCAAGTTGGAAATGTCCCTCTTCATAGAGCATCATCACTGCGACACTGGTAATCGGCTTCGACATGGAGTAGATGCGGAAGATGGTATCAGGCGCTATGGGTTTCTTATTTTCGATATCTCGCATGCCGACGGTTTCAAAATGGACGATTTTCCCGCGTCTGGCGACGACTGTCAGGAATCCGGGTAGGTTTTCCTTATCGACGTAATCTTGCAACATAGGACGGATGTGTTCAAGACGTTCGGCAGAAACACCGACCTCCTCCGGTGCTGCCGTCGGTAGTCCTTGTCCGAAGGCAAGCACAGGGAGGCAAAAAATCAGTAAACACATATAGGTCAATTTTTTCAATCTACTTTCCTTTCTCTTTTCTCGTAAAGTATGCATATTAACAACGGGATATAAAGGGGCGAGGTTCGGAAACCTCGCCAGCAGTGGAAGAACGTTCTCGATCTATTGCCTTTTTTCTACGGTGCCCGTTTGAGGTACGCCCATCGGGTTGCGAGTTTTCCACCGGGTTCAACACTGAGAATCGCAGCCAACCCGACATCCATCGCTTCCTGGATTTCCGCTTCGGTCCGTGCGACATTGGAGATGCGTATCTCTTCAATGACACCTTTCAATCCGTTGGCGTTATTGAGGTTCGGCACGCCGATTGTAATCGGATCGGCACTCTGAAACGTGGTCCCATTGGGTGCTTCGGTCTCCAATTCACCATCAACATACGCGCGTCCCATTTTGCCATCATAGGTAAAGGCGAGATGATGCCACTTATCGTCGGTGATCTGGGTCGTGCCATCTATACTGAATCCACACTGCCCATTCGCCCCGATTTCCGAGTGTAGCACATGTTGATCTACATGGACCCAGATACCGTAGTTCCGATTGTTACACCCCGCCTGCTGTTTGCAGACGATGCCCTGCCATTTCCCTGTGCCTTCTGCCACCTTGACCCACGCTTCAATACTGAGTGTTTCTAATTCCAGTTTTTTTGTCGACTTGACGACGACGTATCCACTATCATTGCCAGGAAATTCCAAGCCTCCTCCGAACTTTGCCTTGACCCACTTCGGTTTCCCTGCGAATTCACCATCGTGACCGTTGCCGGAAGCGTCTTTCACGACATCACCGGCACCTTCCTCAAAGAGCCAGACAGCAACGGTGTGCTTGTCAACCGCTGCGTCTGTAGACAGCCCACCGAACAGTGCCAAAACCACTGCAGCGATGAAGAGTTGCTTGATGCTATAGATCGATTTTGTATCTGTAGTGTGCATAGTCACTTCCCCCTTTATGGCTGTATTCTACCAGAATACAAACCTTAAGTCAAGCATTTGGTGGTACATTCGAGAGGTATTCAGTTTTTAGGGGTTGGACGTTAATTGTCTGAATCAGGATTTACAAGATTTTAGGATTGGCAGGATGAGAAAATTTGCTTGATTGATAAATTGAACCTTCATGGGAGATCTAAATTAAGGGAAACTGATTGACATACTCTCCAATCTAAAGATTGGAGATTCTGGTATCATCAAGAACCGCTTGCGATAGCAAGTCTAACGTTCTCTACTCCAAAGGTTGATGCCCCAACCTTAAGAATGTTAATAGCCGCGTTAATATCGCGGTCGTGGTGAGTATTACAATGTTCACACGTCCATGTCCTATCACGCAATTCAAGAGAAACACGAGTATTACAGATGTGACACACAGAAGTTGTAGGTGGTCCATTGATCGATGCATTCAACACGTTTACCACGTTTCTTGGCTTGCCACTTGAGTTTCTGCGAGAATGCGTAGAACCCAATATCAGAGACTTTGCGACCCCAGATTCGTTTCATGCCATCAAGGTTCAACGTTTCAAAGAACAGAACATCAAATCTACGCACAAGTTCAAGAGCAAGTTTCCAGTGGTGATCTTCGCGTTGTCTCTTGACTTTGCGATGCGTACGTGCAGAGTGGTGTCGCGCACGTTCTCGGTTGTTACTTCCACGCTGTTTTGTGGAAAGTTTGCGATTCGCTGTTCTAACTTTATCAATAGACTCGGTGTAAAAATAGGGCGATTGATATTGTTTTCCATTTGAACACGTCAACATTGTTTTGACGCCCATATCAAACCCTGCAGCATTACCCGTCATTGGCTTGAGATGGGACTGAATGTGATCCGTAACAACAGACATGTAAAAATCGCCAAGGGCATCTTCTTTGATCGTAACAGTTTTGATAGTGCCAAATATAGGACGACTGAGATTAAATCTGTATGTTTTCCCCAGGATTGTCACGCGGTCACTGTAGATGCCGAATCCCTTATTACCAGCGACAGGGACAGCAAACTTGTATCCAGAAGGACACATTGTGAACGAGTAAGGCTTACGAAACGATCGGAACCTTGGCGGTCGCTTCGCGATTTTCTTAAAGAACCGCTGATAACCTTCATCAAGACGTTTGAGTATTTGGCGGGCTGCCCACGAATCTAACTCACGCCAATGTGCAAATATCTCGGGGTGTGATTTACGCAGTATCGTGAACGCTCGCGACATCTCTTTGTAGGAGAGATACGGCAATCCAAGAGAATAGCGCGTGCGTTGCCACCCGAGAAAGTAGTTCCATATTGTCTGTGCGATCCACGTCTTTCGTTTTAAGTTCCGATTGCGTGGCGCACGAAAGAATTTGTAGAGTGCGGTATACATGGTGTTCCTTTACATGGTGATACCGCTTCTAAACGGTGCGGTGGCACTCCCAAGCGGGAGGTAGAATCCACCGCCACCATGTAAGAATATTAAACCACAATTTACAAAAAATATCAAGTGTTTTTTACTTAATTTTAGAGGTTTGGTCTAATTCACTAAAGCGGTTCTGTATCTCCCCGCTGAAGCGAGGGAGTTTTAGAACCGAAGGTTTTGATAACGCCTCGAGAGATTAAAATGTTGACATGAGACCCTGTATCGCATATAATTTCGCATGTTCACTTGTCGGCGCGTGTTGGAGACGCGTGAATCATGAGTTGAACACACAAGGAGGCTTTACATGGCAGAACGAATTAAAATGGGATTGGTCGGATGCGGCGGTATGTCGGGTGCCCACATGGGTGGGTATCGCGAACTCTGGTCGAAAGGAATCAGGGATTATGAGATCGTGGCGGCGTGTGACATCGCAGTCGAACGCGCCGAAGAACGGGCAGCTCAGGCGCATGAGTTCCAAGGCGGCACGAAACCAGCCATCTATACAGACCTCGATGAGATGCTGGCAAAACATCCTGATCTGGCGTGCGTTGACATCTGTGCGCTCCATAGTGCACATCATACACTCGCCGTGCCTGCGCTCGATGCTGGAAAACACGTTATCATTGAAAAACCGTTCGGTATTACAATGCGGGCATGTAAACTGATGATGGAAGCTGCGGATCGCAACGACAGGATTATCTCCGTCGCTGAAAACTATCGTCTGGCACGTATCCAACGCGCCCGCAGCTGGGCAATCGCGCAAGGACGTATCGGTGATCCCCGCATGTTCTTCTGGGTAGAGGTCAGCGAAGGTTTAGGGAAATGGGGGTGGCGTAACTTTAAGATGGATGCCGGCGGCGGTTGGGCATTAGACGGCGGTGTGCACTTCACGGACCTGATGCGCTATATCCTCGGTATGGAAGCCGAGGAGGTTTACGCGATTAACAAGGCTTACGAACCTTTCCGCTACGACAACGCTGCAGAAAGAGAAGGTGGATACGCCGTTGACGTTGAGGACGCCATGATCGCCACTATCAAGTTTGAGCAGGGCGTTACAGCACAGTGGACATGGGTCGGCTCTGCTCCCGGACACGGGTTCCGTCAACATACCGTTTACGGCAGTGAAGGCTCGCTGGATTGGAATCACGGGTTAGTGCCGCGCAGCGGCGAACCGATCTCCAACGATGACCTCATGCAGGCGTTTACGGATAGCCTCAGCGACTCGGAACGGGAATACTACTTCCCGAGCGGTGTGGAAGATACCGTGGCGATTGAACTGAAATATTTCGCCGATGCCATTCGGAGCGGTGGCAAACCGGAAGTGGATGCCGTCGAAGGGATGCGATCAGAAGCCATCTGCATGGCAGTCTACGAATCGGGATGGTTCGGGCGCCCCGTGACGATTGAGGAGATCGAAAATTGTGAGTTGGAAGGCTATCAGAAAGAGATTAACGACAAGTTAGGGATTGGCTAAATGCAAATTTGCGGACAAATTAGCCCGGCTGGGTTAATTTGCCCATACGGAGCAGACAATGGACCGATTGAACGGGAAAGTTGCGATTGTTACAGGTGCCGGCAAAAAAGGGGAGGTCGACGGCACCGGCTATTCGACATCAATGCTCTTCGCAAGAGAGGGCGCGAAAGTGCTGTTGGCGGACATTTCCCCTGAGAATGCTAACGCCACGCTGGCAGAAATTGAGGCAGAAGGCGGCGAAGCCGCGACCTTCATCGGCGATCTGTCCACGGAGGAAGCCTGTGCCGGGATGGTAGAAGCCGCCGTCGAAAACTTTGGCAAAGTGAACGTGCTTTTTAACAACGTCGGGCTTGGCGGCGGCGGGACGGTCACGCAGGTGGACGAGGCGAAGTGGGACAGAGTCATGGATGTCAATCTCAAAAGCATGATTATGGCGTGCAAACACGCCGTGCCACGAATGGCTGAGGCAGGAGGCGGCTCAATTATTAACGTTTCGTCCATCGACGCGTTGCGCGCGGGTTGGGTTCGAAATCTGCCCTACGCGGCTGCGAAGGGTGGGATGATTTCCGCAACAACGGTGATGGCAGTTCACCACGGACGAGATAACATTCGGGTGAATTGTATCGCGCCCGGACATCTTTACGCCTCATTTCCCGCGCCGTATTTGAGTGAAGCGGAGCGGGAGCGGCGTCGACTTATCGGACCGCTTGGGACAGAGGGAACCGCCTGGGATGTCGCGTGGGCAACCGTTTTCCTCGCCAGTGATGAGTCGAAATGGATCTCTGGTGTCACGATTCCGATTGATGCGGGGTTACTGGCGGCGACACCGCTCGCTGTTGTGCATCAACTGGATGAATAAGAACAGCAATACGATCAGAAAAACGGGCAACGGACCGAAGTCCATTGCCCGCTGGTTATTTCAGGGATTGGAATTAGAATATCCCTTGGTTAATCTCGTAAGCGTTTCAATTGTCCCCACTGTGTTGTTAGCTTACCTTTAGCAGAGACCAACCCTCTCAAGCGGACTGTCGCCAATGTTTGGCGCTCACCAGCAAAAGATACGTCCTCAATTTGATAGTAGTAGACGAGGTTCGGCTTCGCTGTGGTGTCTGTCCACGTGTAAGTCGTGCTTTCCGCAGTCGTACCTGCTCCCGGAATCAATTGGGCGTTGATGACTTTGAATTCACCCGTCCTCGTTTGACTGCGTAATATATTGAATCCGGCGTTATCCATTTCGGATTGGGTGGTCCAATGGATGACGACCGTGCCGGCTTCCGTGCGGTCTGGACGGAAGTGGGAGAGCTGAACGGGGAGCTCGCCACCAGCACGGATGCCGGGGCTCCCGTGATCGGAGGGACCGCCATACCACACCTCAAGTCTTTTTTCCGATAGATACAAGAAACTGGTTTCTGCTGCGGGGATCCATCCGTCTGCCCGAGTGCCATCACGTGCTCTTTGTCTGTTATATCTGCGGATGATTGAGGTCCGGTCGTTGTCTGATGTCCATCCACTCGGCAATTGCCATGTGGGTGAATCGGCGGTCCGGGTTCTCCCATCAAGGTTACCCACTTGATCGGCGAGGTTATTTTTTCCATCGATGAGTTGGATGTGGAACCCGCTCGTTGGGTTCAAGAACGGAGCTCGCCGGGTCCTCATCCCAAAGTCAGCGGCGAGCTCTGCGTAGACATCGAAGACACGGGTGGATACAAAATGAGCGTTATTTGATCTTTTATACGTATTACCCGAGTTTCTGCCCGTTGTTGAGACGATGAGCACTGTTTGCCTCGGGGGGATGGTTTTCACCCTACCACTATTTTTAAAATTAATCACCCCGGAGAAGGGGTCTTCCCTTGAGCGAGGATCGTTATAGTTTTCAATGGCCAGCTCCCATCCGGCATCCGCATCTAAGGCAACGGCTTGGGTATCAGAACTATTGAAGAGTTCAATCCATTGGATGTCATTTGTGCCGCCCTCGGTAGCGAACATGATTTCACTGATCGTCACTGTTCCGGTGAGATCTCTGACGCTCCCTTGTCTTGGCGTGGTGTCTGGGGTTGCGGGTGGCGCGCCGGTTGCGGCGACTGTAAAGGTGCGTGCGGGGGAAGGCGTTGCGACGTTTGGAACTCCACCTGCGTCTGTGACTGCCCCGGCGTTGACTTGTACCGTCACCGTCGCCACCCTGGAATTGGGCGTGAGCGTTGCGACGTAACTATTTGTATTGGGGATCGCGAAGAGGGCAGGGATTGAGCCGCCGATGACGGTGATTTCATTCGGAACCAGCGTGGCATCCGTCTGAAGGGGTTCGTCAAAAGTGATCGTTATGGGGAACACACCGCCGCCTACCGGAGGCTTTCCTGTAATCGTGGCGACGGGCCCGGTGGTATCTACGGTAAATGTACCTTTTGGAAAGATATAGGAGCCGTTACTCGAGGCTTCCACTGTTACCTCTGTTCTGCCGACAACGGGGAGAATTGTCACTGTCCACACTCTTTTGGCAGCGTCAGATGACAGGCTATCAACATATCCGTTGGTGACCTTGAGATCGACAGATCTCAGTGTAATTGCCTGTGTTGAGGTTAAGGTCACGGTAAACGGTGCATTGCCACTAATAGATTTATCAGGGGACAGTATGAGCGGGGGTGCTGCACTTCGGATTATTTCGACTGATTTTGTTACAGCATGTTCAGGGACAAGAGCTCCGCGTACAAACGTGCCGCCGGAAAAATCGTCTTGGGTTCGTGCAGATCCTGCTGGCACTGCTATATTTACCTTACTCACATTACCCTTAACAGTGATTGTCGTTGTCCACACCGCACTATCTGTAGTTGTAAGACGAGCGGCTGTGGCACCGTTTAGAACAAGATTGTCGTTGCTATTTAAACCCTGCAACACAATATCACTGACATCAAAGCCGGTGACTGGGGTATTAACCGGATTAGGAACAGCGGGATTTTCCTGAAACGTAATGGTCAGCGGAAAAGAAACGGTTTCGGCTCTGATACCGTATCTCTGTATGCCCGTTGTGTCCGCGTCACCGTCAACATCCGCTAATTCATCCGGCACCGACAGGACTGGTATTACTGCGATTGCGGGGATTGCAACGAAGGCGAGCCCGGTAACGAGTAACACCGCTAAAACTACGGAATACGTCAATTTATTACAGAACATTCGTCATTCTCCTCCTTCAGGCACATTCAAACGCGGGAATATGTTTGGGACCTTGATTTAGGTATTTTTCTCCTTAGATGTGGTTTCCAATCGCGCGCGAATTCTTAAAATTTTTCTCCTGAAGTAAGGTAACGCTATTTTTTCGAAAGGTGTTACGAAAAAATGGGATAAAAGCAGGGATAACGCGTCAGATTCGGTGAGGTGTGTATATTGTCTGAATCGCGGATTGACGCGGATTTTACAGATTTCGCGGATTTTTTGTTAGCCGCGGACCATCAATTGGTAGATATTAGAATTAATTAGGCACTCTGAGTTGGCGAGGTTCGGGAACCTCGCCAGCGATTGGTCTGTGCTGCTAATGTGACGTTAGAACTGCGCGGGGAAATTTCCGCGGGCGGCATCCATGACTTCGCCTGTGATTTCATCGTAGCCGTTGTCTTTGGCGAAACTTTCAATTCCCATTTTCGCCATCGGACGGACAAACGCTGGGATGCGTTCCAAGCGTTCAAGTGCCTCGGCTGACCAGACGGGACCGCTCGGCTCGGCAGGCTCGACCTCTTCCTGAAATGCGTCCGAGATGACACCGGTAAAGGGACATTTGCCGCCTTCAGCTGTTCCGTCTGAAGGCATTCCTGGGGAATACTCGTTCGGCATTGCTTCGGTTTTTGCGGTTTCTAACTGTGAACGCACCATCTGCATCGGCTGCGCGGTTTCGTTGTTCCCACCGAGTTTGAGATCCAAGGATTTTAGCATCTGGGTCTCCCACGGATTCAGGAACATGGCGATCTCTGTGAAACAGTCGGGACATTCAAAAAGCGCCGTCACGGAGCCTTGTTCGGGACGGGTTACGTCTTTAAATTTCATCGCTGTGTCACAATCCGTACATAGAAACTTCATTTTTTTATTTTCCTTTTTTAATTTAACGCAAATTGCCCCCCTATAGCATAATCTGTTAGATTGTGCGTATGGGGGCGCGAACTGAAAGCTTACGCTACGAAACACCCGAGAATGATGAACGGTTTACAGTTAAGAACGGGGCTGCATGTCTAAAATCTTGTCCGTAGCAACTTGGGTTAAATAGTCCTAGCGTAGCGGATTTATGGAGTTCGGCTCGTCACCATTATCACCTTCATTTTGGTGAATAAGTGGACAAATGCCCTCAAACTCAAGAATGGTAGCGTCCCTGATTGGAAAATACTGGTGTCTTCGTCCCTTAAAACGCACCTTTAATGCCGCGCCTTTTTGCATTTTTTGATAACGCGGATGCCAATAACCGCCATTTAAGGGAAACGGGAATTCCACTGACTCCTGGAGTTCTAACTCCAATTGGAGGATTTCCTCAACCGTGTGTGTCAATTTTAAAAAAAGCACCGATACTAGATGGACAAATTTCTTGAACTGCTGAGGCGTTTCTCGGAAAACCCGGTAGAGTTGAGGAGTAGGAGATTCGTGGACTTCCAAACCATTCGGGTACTGTAATGAGAGTCCGTTACGAACACGATATTCGCCTAACCAAGGGGTTGCAGGACCAAGTTTATCATCCAGAAGTATCCGCTTTGCGCGCAGTTCGGCAATCTGGTCACCTACTAGGTCACCGAAAGGTTTTTCATTATGTATGCCTTGCTCATCGCTCTGTTTCAGCGTGACTGTCCAACCAGAGGAAGTTTTCTCGACTGATCGCGGCGTAACCCAGGTGGCATATTCTCGGTGTGCAAAAGCGATATCGTCACCATCCCACACTTTTAATGAATGCAAAAAGTCAATTTCTTCGGGTAACTCCGGCAGCAGTTTAAGGAAAATTTCCGATGAATTCAGGCACACCTCTTGCACTCGGACAAAATACTGTATCCGTTTTGTTGTCCGTAAAAGCACATACTCGCAACGCTCAATTTCGACAGTATTCGGAACGAATGTGCTTTTCGTGTCATCACGAGGGTTTGTGGAAAGTGCAGACTTCCGGTACCTTTCCATGAAAGTGAGTTCATAGATGTGTTGTGGCATTGTTTCAATCTCCTAGTGGAGAGTGAGTTCATAGACGAGTCGTGGGATTTTTTCAATCTCCTAGTGAAGTTCGTTCCTACTATAACCTTAGTTGCCATTTTCGTAGCATAATCTGTTAGATTGTGCTTATGGGGCACAAACTGAAAGTTTAGGCTACCTACCTCTGCAGATAATAAACCATCTTTCATGAAAAACGGTATCCGCACACCTAAAATCTTGTAAGTCGCAGCTTGGGTTACTATAGATCGGCTGATGTCGGGGCTCGAGAGTCAATAATCCGAAGCAGATGACTCGCAAAGATTATTAATTCCGCTGCTTCTTCCGCAGTAACGGGCACGCTTCGATGGCTGTGCGGATTTTTGTAAAGTCCAATTGCCCCTGCAAACAAATGTGATGTAGCCTGCCTTTCCGCTTCTGGTTGACTCGCGTCTGCTAATGTACCTCGTTCATGGTGGAACGCCTGTCGCATCAAGTCAATCCCGTAATATTCAGCATATCCGGAAACACTACGCACTGCTACTTCAACTGCCTTGAATGCCTGGAGTACAGCTGTATCATAACGACCTCGTGAAAAGAGGAACCAAATATCTTCGGCTATCGTAGGGGGCAAAAGTTGTCTAGGCAACAGATTCGCTTGGCGATAGGCTTCCAAAGCAACTGCGTTTTTTACACGTTCTCCTCGCCTCGTAATAGAAACCATATCCGGGTGAAATCCCGGGGTCGGTATAATAAATCCTTCATTTTCCAGCCACTGCCACGCTTCCCTGAGTGCTCTAATAATGTCCTCATGATGCTCCCCGGGGTATTCTGCAACCGTCTGTGGTAGACTGAAATTAGGAAGGCTGAACTGGCTATCTGATTCCGGTAAGGAATGAAGATATTCCAAAACGACTCCAGCTAATTCCTCCGGTTCAAGACTCAGCAAGAGTTCATGATCAGGCATTAATTCATAGATAGACGACATAATACCATTTCCAAAAGGAGCACACAAATTGTATAAGTTCTACAACCAATTATAACCTATCCAAAGCAGGAAGTCAAAGAAATCTCATGCCGACACTGATGCCGAAGACTGTTATCCGCTCTAAACATTTTCAGATTTTTTACAGAAGCCTACCCCAAGTCTTGAATATTCTCAACCATCTCCGGATCCTTGTCAGGTCTGATATAGTAAACCCGAAAATCTGAAACTTCATACAGTTCGTGCTACATTTTAAAAAAGTCTCGAATTTTTTCAGCCACTGCTATGAGTGCCCTACTCGCAGGAGCGTCCGGGTATTTATCAAGATATAGTGTTCCTTCGTCACCAGCACGAGCGAGTCTCGGATCGAAGGGGACACTGCCCAACAGATCCTGCTGGAATGCGGCGTCCAACGTCTCATCGGCGGAAAAGAGGGGTTCCTCCTCGCCACAGTGCTCACAGACATAGAATGCCATATTTTCGACAACACCAATGATGGGGACCTTGAGAATGTCTCTCGCCATTGTTACCGACTTTTTGACGATGAGTTGCGACACCTCAGACGGGATCGTCACAACGACCACACCGCCAAGCTCCGGGATAAGTTCTGCTACGTTCGGGAGCCGATCGGTGCCGGGTGGCAAATCCAGCAGGAGATAATCCAGCATGCCCCATTCGGTATCGCCGATGAACTCTCGGAGCGCGCCGACTTCCATCGTGCTCCGCCACGTGAACGCATCCTTCTGGGTGTGCGCATTCCAGAGTACCGGGGCATCGTCTTCTGCCAAGAGCAAATCCATAGAGATAAGCTTGGTGCCGAGTTCGGTAATAGCAGGTTTGACGCCTGTAGGCGTGTATTCCAACGTGGCGTTTCGTACCCCCATCATCTTGGCGAGCGTCGGTCCGTTGATGTCGGCATCGACGACTCCGACAGTACTCCCCTTCAGCGTGAGGGCGGTGGCGAGGTTCGCAGTGAGTGCGCTCTTACCGACGCCACCTTTCCCGCTCATAATCGCGACGGTGTGTTTGACCGAGGCGAGCCGTTGCTGGAGTCGGTTCATCTGCGCCGTGACTTGTCCGATAATATTGGAGCCGGCATCGCTTGGTAACTCTTTGTAAGTCTTCATTTGGTGCCACCAACGGCATAGAGTGCCTGATAACTGCGTAGATAGAGTGTGCCATTTGCGAGAACAGGAGAGGCAGCGATAATTTCACCTATCGAGTTGCTGGCAACAATCTCAAACGCACGTCCCGCTTTCACAACGGTGATAACACCGTCCCGAGATGTGAGATAGACATATCCGTTCGCATAGATCGGCGAGGCGCGATGTCGGTGCCGATGCGTTCGTTTGCGATAGAGTTGTTCGCCGGTCTCGGCATCCAGACATATCAGATCACCGTTTTCGCGACAGAGATACACTAAACCGTCATGGATAAGCGGGGAAGGGACATCCGGTGTGCCTTGTCGAAGCTTCCAACGTTGCCATTTGCTGTTCGTAATATCCCCCTGCGCAGCCGGATCAATACCTACAACGGGTCCGTTTTTCGCCGAGGGGACGACAATGAGTCCCTCCATTGCAACCGGAGAAGCGACGAATCGGAGGCTATAGTTATACCTATTTTTCGGGTTCAGGTCCCCGCACCGCCAAATTTCATTGCCATCTTCCAGACTGTGTGCGGTGACATAATCCGCGCCGTGTACGACGAGATATTCACGTTCTGAATCGCGGTAGAGGATAGGGGAGGTATAGGCGTGTTCGCACTCCTCGGTTGCGTCGCTTTTGCGTTTATGCTTCCAGATCTCTTTCCCCGTCATTTTGTCGAGTGCCAGCACGAGCCATGCATTGCTGTGGATGAGTTGGATGTAAAGCCGATCCTTATCCAGTAGCGGGGTTGTTGACATAACGAAATAGAGGTTGAACCTACCGTAACGCTCGGCAAGATTGGTGTGCCAGACCTGATTCCCATCGAAATCGTAGCAGGCAAGATCCCCGGTGCCGAGGAACGCCCAGACGTGTTCGCCATCGGTCACGGGAGAGGGAGCGGCAGAATTGCCTTCACCGCCACGGACGACGCGGTTGCCGTGTCCTAAAGTCCGTTTCCAGAGTTCTTCGCCTTCCGTGCTGACACACATCAGAACCAGTGCGTTGCCTTCAGCAGAGGTGAGAAAAATTTTATCTTCCCAGATAACGGGGGTAGCGGCGGCTTCACCGGGAAGAGGCAAACGCCATCGGACGTTCTCGGTTGGACTCCATTGGATAGGCGCGTCGGTCTCCTGGCTGACCCCGTCGTTGTTCGGTCCACGCCACTGGTGCCAGTTGTCGGCAGATAAAGACCCTACAAGGATAAACACCCCAAGTAGGAGTGTGAGTATGTTTCTTAGGATATATTGCATGATGTCCTGCTCCTCAGTGATCCTCGTTGAGATAAGAAATAGTAGTCAGTCGAATAAAAAATAGTCGCACCTACACATCAATGCCAAAAATGAGAACAGGAATATCAATGTCAGCGACTCCGCGCTGCTCCAAATCCCACACAAATTGCTCAAAATATGAGACACCCGTAGACATATCATCAGCGAAAGATTTCACAGGGACAATCTCAACACCAGCATCAATGTAGTCCAAGTTGCGAAAAATGGTCATCTTTGCACATACGTTGTAGACCATGAATGCGTATTTTCCAAATTGAATCTCCACGCCAAGCCGTTCTTTTAGAAAGTCCATTTCTCGGTACGCGGGACGCATTCGTTTAGGCGAATATCCAGGGAGGTAGTAGTCTGTTGAATAGTGACACGTTACACGTTTTTTCTGCCATCCTCTGACTCCAAAACCTTCGGCAAAAGAGCGATTAAGGTCGGGCGGACTATACAACTTTTTGCCCGGCATCGTGAGTTCCTTGCTTTCTTTAACTTTGTAAAGCGAGGCATCAACAAGGGCAATAATATCCTTTACCTCTTGTAACAGGTAAGGGTGCGTCTCTTGAATAGAATGTCCATCATTGAATGAATACTCAGCAGCAATAACCACGATTGTCCTATCTTCACCCTCTATTTCCATTCCAAAGGCATCTGTGCTGCCCGTTCTTTTTCGGTTGGTTTGTGAATCGGTTTTCCTAACGGGCGAAGTGGTAGTGTCCCCTCTGAAAATTTCTGTATTCTTTCACGAGTAATCGCCGCATAGTTTGAATCTTGTTCAGCCCCAATTGCTTTTCGGTTATACTGCAGGGCAGCAATAATAGTAGATCCAACACCACAATAGGGGTCCAAAACGACCCCACCAGGTTGCGTGAGTGCTAAGACACACCGCTGGACCAATTCAACAGGAAATTGGCAGGGATGTTCGGTTTTCTCTGGATGGTTTGCTTTCACATTCGGAATATCCCAAACTCCATCTTCCCAGTCCTGTGTGACTACGTCCCAAATATCAGAAGGATTCTTGCCAAGCGGGTTTCCCGAAAGTTGACCGCGCTTTGGACCCTTGAAATGTCGTTTGCCTGGATATTTTGACGGAACGCGCACCGGATCGAGATTGAAAACATATTCGTCGTCCTTGGTAAACCACAAAATAGTCTCATATCGACCTGAGAACCGTTTTGTGCAGTGCAAACCGTGATTAAATCGCCAGATAATTCGATTCCGTAATTTTAAGTCCAAGCGTTTGAAAATCTCATAAAAGTAAATATCGAGCGGAAATACTTCACCTTTTTGGACGTAATTTCCGACTTGCCAACAGAGACTTCCAGTCGCGGCAAGCACTCGAACTATTTCCTTAATTATAGGTTCTTGATTTTTCAGATATGACGCTAAGGATGTTGTCTTCTCATATTTTTTGCCTATATTGTATGGCGGAGATGTGACGACTAAATCCACTGAACCTGATGGAATGTTTCTTAGCAGCTCGCTACAATCCCCGTCAAAGAGGACAACGTCTACATCAGTACTATAGGTCTCTGAAACCGTAATTTGACGCGGTGTGTTGAAAATATCCGTTGCAACTTCAACTGTCTCAACGCGAGAATCTTGGGATGCCATGTCAATCTCCTAAGGTTGATAGTATTGCCCAAGGACCTCATTGGCAAGGCTTCTGCCGTCCTCAATGACGCGAGCGGCGAAATCAAGTGTAACTTGGGTAACGTTGTTCTCTTGCGCTCGCTGCTCAATCCGCGTTTGCGTGATATTCCGCATAAATCCGGCAGGCACTAAATTCAAACGCTCGATTGCCTCTTCCGTCCACTGAACCGGACTCTCAAAATCTTGAACGCCTTCAGCACTCTGAGCCTCGGGCTGCGCTTGCACGGCTCTGAGTTCAGGAGCGTCCTCACGGACTGCCGCCGCTTCACCCATGCTGTCGTTGATAATCTCGGTTGCGAAGTCGTTTGTGATAGTCGCAATCTTTTGAGAACGCGCGGATTTCTCAATACGTGCTTTAACGTTTCGGCGCATATAGCCGCGCGGAACCCCGCGGAGTGCCTTTTTCGCCTGTTCCGACCACTGGAGTCGCACACCGTCAAACGTCTCTTCTTCGGCAGTACCGCCCTCGTCGACAGCGATATTCTGCAGTGAACGCTTGTCAACCCGCTGAAAACGTTCCGGCGGTGAACTACAGACGGGGCATTTCACGGGCTGTTGGTTGTGCGCAGCGTAGCCACATTCGCCACAGATATACGTCTGGACGGCATCCGATTCCAGCACCTTCTGCTCAGCGATCTCCTTTGCGACGCGGGTCAACTGCTCAGAGGCACGCTGCGGCATGATGGCCTCCATCGCCATGTCAATAACACTCTCGGTAATCACGGAATGCCCGCGCTCTATAGCGAACCGATGGACGGCTGTCTTGGCGATGCCGCGAACGAGCGGGGGTGCCTTCTCCATTCTATCCATAGCCTCCTGCGTCCAGACGAGCGTCTCCTCCGCTTTCACATCGATTTGTGGGAAATAGCGTTGGCTCGACAGGAGGACGTTGCAAGGGGCAAGGCGTAACAGATTCTCGGCAGTGCTACCGATGTCCATCTCCTGTTCACTGTGGACACCGATTCTGCCTAAGACGAGGAGCCACGGGTTCGTTTTACGTGTGTATTGTAGAATTTTTTCGTAGGCTTTGCCGTCAAGTAGGGTAATTTTTAGCGCGTAGTCGTGCTCCTCTTTTGCGATGGCGCGTGCAACCTCCAGATGCGACTGATAGATTTTCGCTAAACCCGTATCAATTACCTCTTCGTGGAGTTGTTCTTGCTCTTTAAATCTGAAAGTCCTCGCGGCGCGTTCCGTGAGCACATTCACAACGGAATTGAAGACGATATAGTGTAGATACGGATCGTAGACCCCGACGGCTTCGACCTGTTTGTTGAACTTCCGTCCGAGGTGTATCGCGGTTTTCAAGCCTGAGAAAGATTCCGGACTTCCATCAATTCCGACGAGGATATTTCCTTGACTCTCTTCAATCGGTTCAAGGTCTCGGACGACGAGCGTATCGGTATTAATACGGCGGACAACGCGTTCACAGACGCCCCCGATGAGACTATCCTTGACGGCACCCATACCGAGTGCCCCCATAATCACAAGATCGTAATCGCCTTCCTGAATGTCCTCAACGAGTTTAATGAAGTGCTTGCCTTCCGGCATTCTCGCTTCAAACGGGATCTCGAATTCAGTGCACTTCTGTTTCATCACCTCAAGATAGGAATCCGAGATGAGTTGTAATCCCATGGTAATGAGCGTATCGTGGATACGACGTTGTTTCTCAAGTTCGACCTCGTCCTGATACTCCTCTGGCAGGGTATACTCCATCTGTTTAAAGCGAACATCGTGCATTTTTGCGGCATAAACGTGCGAGCCTACCAATTGGGATCCGAATTTCCTCGCGAACGCAACAGATAGAGCGATACTCGCGTCCGAGTAGTCCGAATTGTCAACGGGTACGTAGATTTTTTTGATCATTTTTTTAATTTTCCTTGCGGATTCTTCATTTTACCTTGCATCCTGTTCGTCTTTTCTGTAACGCGCCCCCAGAAAGCCGCCGAGTATATGCACAATCAATGTTGCGGGCCATAAGTAAACCATCGCGGTTTGCCAGTCCCAATGGAGGACAAAACGGCGTGCGACGATATTAATAACAATCGGTATGTAAAGGCATCTGCTCCACGGACGACTGAATCTCTTAAACCGTCCACGGTAAAATCCGAACGTGAAATGAACCACAAAAGCCGCGAGGGAGATGAATAGGTTCAAATCATTCATTTCTTAAGGAGTGCTTTGACATCTCGCCGCAAGCGTAGCAGTGCGGGTTTGCTCCGGCTATCGTAGTAGCCATAAATGTTCCCATCTGGCGCGACGAGAACGAATCTCGTGCTATGCAGGAGTTCAGTGCCGTTGTGTCCCGCCGCTAAACTGAAGCCGTTTTCGGCTAACGCGTAGATATCCGCTTTGTTCCCCGTAAGAAAGTGCCAACGTCTATCGTCAGCCCCATAAACCTTTGCGTAGCGTGAGAGGACGCTTGATGTATCCCGCTCCGGGTCGACCGAGAAAGAGACAAAATAGACCGGATCCGCAACGAATTCGGATTGAAGACGTGCCATCTCCTGCGTCATCGCCGGGCAAATCGTTGGGCAATTGGTGAAGATGAAGTCTGCGACCCAAATTTTGCCCTTCATGTCGGACAGTGTCAATGACTTCCCCTGTTGCGTTGTCAGACGAAAGTCTGGCACGCTGACAGCGGCACTTTTAGAGACCGGCATCTCCGATTTCGTATCAAATACCGACCACAAGTTGACACCCGCGATACCGATAATAATAACACCGAGCACCACCCAGATGAGGGTGCTTTTATCGAGTTTTCGTTTAACGTTACCGGCAGCTTCGGTGTGTGTCTCCATATCCAGTCACCACATCGTAGGGGCGAGGCTCCCTCGCCCGACTAATGAGCCGAGGTATCAACGACTTCCGCCGGTTTTTCTATGCCTTCATGCCGATCATCTGACGTGAGATCCGGCATCAGCATGATGACGAGAAAAACGCAGATAAGGAAGGGGGTTACGACAATAGCTGCCAACGTCTTCCTTTCAAATTTCAGATGCATGAAATAATTCGCAACTAAGATGGCCTTAGCACACGCCAGTCCAATGAGCAGGATGGCTTTGACCACCGTTGGGAAATCCGGGATGACTACCAAAAGTTCAAGGACGGTCAGCCCGGCGAGCCACCAGAAAATATTCATGTATTTCGGATGCTCTTTGTGCCCATTTTGTGCCATTTTCATGTCCTCCTATTATAGTAGATAGATGAAGGTGAAGACCATAATCCAAATAAGGTCAACGAAGTGCCAGTAGAGCCCGACAATTTCTACCTCATGGTTAAATTCGGCGGTATATCTGCCACGCAAGCCGTGTATCAAGATAACAATGAGATAGATGACACCCCCGGTTACGTGCATCCCGTGGAAACCCGTGATGGCATAGAAAGTGGGACCAAAAAGCGTCGAGCCACTAATTGCTGCCCCCGATAACCCATGCTCAGGAATACTGGTAAGCGTCAATCCGTGGTGAATCAGATGATACCATTCATAAGCCTGTAGCCCAAGGAAGATGACACCTCCACCGATCGTCAACCCAAGGAACATGCACATGCGTGAGACATTACCGTTCTGAATCGACTCCAATGCTTTTACCATTGTGACACTACTGCATATCAACAGAAATGTCATAAACGCCGTTAACTCAATGCCAAGAACCTCCGTTGGCGGCGCCCAACCGATTGCACCTGCCCCCGCTCGGATAGCGGCATAAGCCGCCAACAACGCGCCAAACGACATGGTATCCCCGACGAGGAAGATCCACATGCCGAGTTTACCAAGGCTGTCCGGCGTCAGCGAAGGTTCATATACATCTTCAGTGTGATCTAAAGTGGTAGTGTGTTCCACTACAGTTAACTCCTTATATTCGTTATCGGTTATCAGTTAAAGAAGGATTTGGAATTATCAGAATCCAGTTTTAAGTGTGTACTGATAACTAACAACTATTTTGATTAGATGGTTTCTTGATCCATCGGTTTCCTGTTTGCCCGTCGGTGATGCCAATAAACTGTGCCACCGATGAGACCGAAAACCGTAAACGGCATCGCCATCAGAAAAAGGATACTCCAATTAAAACCCTTATTGATAGGATCATCAAGTTCTTTACAGCCCGGACACGCCTCAAGAGACATCGGTACGATGAACATAACGAGTATCAAGATAGATGCCCAGAAAAACAATGTATGCATTCTAACAATTCCTTTACGAGAGATATACCAAAACGTAGAGAATTGGCCAGAGCGCGACAACAAAAATCCAGTAGATCGTACAGGTATCAACACCGACGTAACGTTCAGCAGAGAAACGTCCTGCCAGTGCCATGCCAAAAACGATGAACAGCCAGATAACAGCACTCAGCACATGGACGGCATGGCATCCGATGAGTACATAAAAGATACCGCCATACACCCCAGACTGGAGCGTCAGTCCGTTGCGAATCAGCTGCACCCATTCGCTTCCCTGCACGCCGAGGAAGAGTAACCCAAGCCCGCCCGTAATCAGTAGCCAATTGCGGAGTTGCTTCACATGGTCCCTCTGAATTGCGCGGTGTGCTTGAAACATCGTGTAGCCGCTCAATAGAAGCAGTGCCGTGTTGATACCCGTTACCGCACGTGGGAGTTCAATCCCGAGATGCGACGGCGGGGGCCAGGTGACATTCCCGACTCGAAATACGAGAAACGTCCCGATGAGACCTGCAAACAGCATTGTCTCAGCACCGAGCAGGACTAATATAGCCAATCGTGCGTTGCTCATTTATTTCAATCTCGCAATCAAGATGCTTTTTGTTTCACGTATTTCGAGTGATCCGAAGAACGATCTCAGCGACTGCCGCGATAACCAGTAGTAAACCGATGACCCCTAAAACCGGTGTGCCGATACCTCGCACAACTTTTTCAACGAGCGGATGCGTTTTGCTGCCTGTAACAATTGCTGTCGTTGCGATGATAAACAATCCCGCAAACAGCAGACACAGGATAATACCGAGGCGACGATTTCGTTTGCGATGTTCTGGGGCATTCATCTGTGCCATCATCCACGCCCCCTATTTCTCACAACTCTGTATTTCAATGGATCGGGCCCAAAGCGGTTTCGACCGTAAGTTCCGCTGCGACACCCTAATTCAATCACTATCCAGAAGATACCAATACCCGTAAACTCAATGAGTATCCACCACCCTGATCTGTCCCGATCGTGAAAGCGTTTCGTACTTGTAGCCCAGTGTGCCAAACCAAGACAGAGCGTGCAAAAACTATAAACTCCAGACTCTCCCGCATCAAGAAGCGCAGCACTCCCGTGAACGATAAAACCGACACCGAATATCAGCAACTGTGTCAGCCACCATTTCTCCCGATTAATCCGACCGCTGAACGAGAACAGGAGTTCAAATAGTGCCATTTTTCTAATTTTCCTTGCGGCTAAACCCTAAACCTTGTCCAACGCCATCGTGACAAATACCAACGGCAGATAGAGCAGCGAGGCGTATAACAGATAGCGTGCGGCTTTCACGGAGCGTGTGCGTGCTAAATAGATACCAATCGCCAGAAACCCTACGCCTGATAGCAATGCTGTGAAGAAATAGACGCTACCGGCAATGGTGTATAACGTCGGTAACAAACCTATTCCGAGGAGTGCGACGCAGTTAACCACAATTTGACGACACGTACTCGTCCCATCTGGGTGAATGACCGGTAACAAACGGAACCCCGCTTTTGCGTAGTCTTCGCGATAGATGTAGGCGATTGCGAGAGAGTGCGGTATCTGCCACAAAAAGAGGATCGTAAATAGCACCCACGCCTCGCCCGTTAGCGAACCCCGTGCGGCAACCCATCCGACGACAGGCGGAAGTGCTCCCGGCACTGCCCCGATAAGTGTACACAGCGAGGTTTTCCGCTTGAGCGGTGTATAGAGAAAGAGATAACTCACGACTATCAGCGAAATGACAAAACCACTCAGTACATTGACGATAAACGTCAGGTAAAGCATCCCGCTGCCCGTGAGGACAGCACCGACAAGAAGTGCCGTCAGCGGATTCATCCTACCACCGGGGAGTGGTCTCTCCTGTGTCCGCATCATCTGTGCGTCTACATCGCGCTCAAGATATTGGTTGAGCCCCAAGACCCCTGCCGCGGTCAACCCTGCACCAAGAAGTGTATGCAGGCATTGGAGCCAATCTACGGTTTGTTGTGCGCCGAGATAGAAACCCGCGGCGGTCGTAATGAGTATCATCACCACCAATCTCGGCTTGACGAGTTCGATAAAGTCAGCGGCGCGATGCGCAAAAACCGTCGACTTTGACGGTGGATTCGCCGTATCTGTATTGTCTGGTAACGTTACCGTTGTTGAACGCATCTTTTAATTATACCTTGCCGATAAATAACGTCCATTTGAATTTTGATATTTTTCGCTTTCGAGTCGCCTGCGTGTTTTTGCTTGGGGGTTTCTGCGTATTGTTGCAGGCTACGTTTTTGAGACTCATATTTACGCAGAGATACACCTCATCCTAATACCCATCTTATTCTGTGAGCAGGGTATCACTCGCGGGTGTACCGACAACTACCGATGCATCTGTGAATCGGTAGACTCTTAAGGTAAGCACAAAACTGCTCACCAGCATGAGTGCCCCGACTGCGACATGTGCAGTCGTGATTGTGACCGTGAGGGCGGTTGCGAACGTTTCTCCGAGGGCGGTAAGCTTGGCGAAAAACGCGCCAGTGCCGAGCATCAACTGAATCACAAGCAAACCCAGCAACACCATAGGCATCGCTTGCCCAATCCGCTGTGCGTCCCCATTCACCCCAAGAACACGCCTTGCCAATAAAAAGATATGCAACGCAACCAAGAAAGCAAAGAGAAGATGTGCGTCAAGTCTACTACCGGTATGTCGCAAAATCGCGCCAAAAATGAGCTGCACATACAAGAGACAGGTCGTAATCAGGCTTAACCGGCGTAACTTTTGGGCTGACTCAATCGCAGGTCTCCCCTCATCTTGCCACCAATCGCGAGAGGTAAACCAAGCGATCCCACAAAGCAGGGCAAAGAACGCTTGTGCGAGGCATGCATGCACTATTGCGAAGTTGCGATTAATCTGTGTGACCCGAAGCCCCCCGAGAACCCCTTGGACAATGACAGCGACCAGCGCAGCAAGCCCAAGCCATTTCAGCCATTTGCGTGAATCTCTTACCAAAAGTAAAATAAAGAGACCGACTGTCAAAAGTCCTACGAGGGACCCCATAAGCCGATGACTATGTTCGTATAGAATGCCGCCTACCATCTCCGAGAGTGGATAGAGAAACATATTATACCCAAAGGTCGTCGGCCAATCAGGCACTGCTAACCCGGATTCTGTACTTGTGACAATCCCACCGATGACAATCAACAAGAACGTCGCGCCTGCTGTGAGGCGTGCCATTCTGTGAAGCCACGGGCTATACGCGTGTTGTTCCATGCCAAATTTCCACCAAAGAAAAAAGAATGGAAGACAAGAAAATTCTTGGTTGGAAGGTCGGAAGATTGGAGGGCACCCCCTTCCATCCTTCCGTTCCTCCTTCCACGCTTCCTCCGTCTTTTAGTCACCGCTTGTCGCGGGCGCGTGCTCAGGCTGCGCTTGCGGTGTCCAATCATCTTCTTCACCCGGAACACTATATTCATAGGGACCCCGGTAGACAGTCGGAATTTGACCGAAATTGCCGTGTGGTACCGGTGTCGGTGCCTCCCACTCCAAGGTATTCACCTGCCACGGATTCTGTTCGGCAACCTTTCCTCGGTACATGCTCCAGAAGAAGTTAAAGACCAATATCAACTGTGCAAACCCAAGGGTAAACGCACTCATCGTGATAAAGATGTTCATGCCTTCGAACGTTTGCAGAAATTCATACTGCATCGGGTTGGAGATACGCCGCATGTGTCCACCCACGCCGAGAATATGCATCGGGAAGAAGGTACAGTTGAAGGCAACGAAGGTCAGCCAAAAATGAATTTGGGACAGTACATCGTTCATATAGCGTCCGTACATTTTTGGGAACCAGAAGATAATGCCCCCGAAAATAGCGAACAGACTTCCGCCGAACACCACATAGTGAATATGTGCGACAATGTAGTAGGTATCGTGGATGAAGATGTCCACCGGCGTATTTGCCATATAGATACCGCTCAACCCGCCAATTACAAACATTGAGACGAAGGCGATACCGTGGAGCATCGGTGTCGTGAATTTGATCGCACCTCGGAACATTGTGCCGAGCCAGTTAAATGTCTTGATGGCTGATGGCACCGCGATGAGCATCGTTGTCGTCATAAACACAGAACCGAGCCCGGGGCGCATTCCACTTTGGAACATGTGGTGTCCCCAAACGATCCATCCCAAAAACGCGATGGCGATCATAGCATAGACCATGGAACGATATCCGAAGATCGGTTTCCGTGAAAAGACGGCGATCAATTCAGAAGCGATACCCATGCCCGGCAAGATGAGGATATAGACCTCAGGGTGTCCGAAGAACCAGAAGAGGTGCTGCCACAAGAGCGGGTCGCCGCCGCCTTCTGCCGTTGCAGAAAAGAACGTCGTTCCCGCAAGCCTATCAAAGATGAGGAGTGCGAGTGCGGAGGACAGTACCGGGAAAGCGAGTAGCAACAGGATCGCGACGATGAAAAGCGACCAGATGACCAACGGGAGTCGGAAGAACGTCATTCCGGGTGCGCGCATATTGATAATCGTCGTGATGTAGTTAATAGACCCGACCAGTGAGGAGAACCCTTGAATGAGCAGACTAATCGCCCAGAGATTTTGCCCCCAGTCAACGCCTGTCCACTGTGCATCGGAGGAGAGGGGTGCGTAGCCTGTCCATCCTGCTGCGGCGTGTCCGCCGGGTACAAAGAAGCCGACGACCATAATAATTGCGGCAAGGACAGCCAACCAAAAGGAGAGCATATTGAGAACAGGAAACGCCATATCCCGTGTCCCAATCATCAACGGAATCAGGAAATTTCCGAAAGCCCCCACCAAGATCGGAACCACGACGAAGAACACCATAATGGTGGCATGCATCGTAAACAGCATATTGTAAAATGCGGGTTCGACGACGCCATTGGGCATGTTTACCTCAAGCCATTCCTCTTTCTCGGACTCATAAATTCGTTCCCACATCCTGTCAGCACCGGTAGTGACTTCACCTTCATCCAGGTACTGCTGCGATGCCCCGATAATGGGTAGCGGTTTTTCGGGGTAGGCGAGTTGCCATCTAAAGAGGAGTGCGAGCCCGCCACCGAGGAAAAACATAATCAGTCCATAGATAAGGAACTGCTTACCAATCGTCTTGTGGTCGAGCGAAAAGATATATTTACTAATAAAACTTTCTTCGTGATGATGTGACGCATGTTCGTTATCGTGCATCGTTATTCTCCTCCTTTACTGCCATCTTTCTTGCACCCAGGCATCATAATTTTCTCGCGTATGCACATTGAGGTACCCGAGCATTCCGGAGTGTCCAAATCCACACAACTCAGCGCACGGAATCTCATAACGACCTGCTTTTGTTGCCTCGAACCAGACGTTGATAAATCGGTTAGGCAAGGCATCCTGTTTCAGTCGCAATTGTGGCACAAAAAAGCTGTGGATGACATCCTCAGCGGTTAATCGGATATGCACGACCGCGTTGATCGGCACATGCAATTCGTTTTCTAATTTCAGATCATCATCTGTCCCGAACTCGTTATCGGGTCCGGGGTAGGTCATATCCCAGTTAAACTGTTTTCCACTGACCTGGACGACGACCTCCGGGTTTTCAGGAAATTGTGTCGGCGACTTAATATTATTCCACTGCGGGTAACTGAGCATCGCGAGTCCGAAGACGATCACCGTTGTAGCGGCGGTCCAGACAATTTCCAGCGTCGTGCTCCCTTCAATGTAGTCCGCCCTTTTCCCTTCCTGATGGCGATACTTAATCAGGAAAACGATAAGGGTTCCCATCACAAGGATGAACACAACAAGGGTAAGATAATAAATACCGTAAAAGAGGTTATCAACGCTTTGCCCGAACGTTGATACGTTCTCTGGGAGCCATTGAAGCATTAAATTCTCCTTTTAAGAGTTATCAGTTATCAGTTGTCAGTTACAAGAGACTTTTGTTAAACGAAAACCTTATTGACTGAAAACCGACTACCGATAACCGACAACTATTTAATTTGCTTGTGTAGACGCGGTGAGCGTTGCCCCTACATACGTCAAAACACAAAACAGACCGGTAATCAGCAGAGAGAGTGTCCAAGCCGGTCCCTCTCCAATTGCTTTCGCGGCGGTATCAATGTAGAGACCCTGCCGAAAAACGGCAAGCCCATACGTTAACGGATTGAACCTCATTGTCCATGCTAACCAACTGGGTACGCCTGTACTCGGAAAAAATGCGCCAGAGAGCAGCCATATCGGAATCAACAGGAGGTTCATAATCGCGTGAAACCCTTGTGTTGATTCCATCCGCCATGCGATGAGCAGTCCGAGGTTTGTCAAACCAAACGCCAAAAGTGCCATTACACCGAGCGTGGCAAAGAGCGACGCTGCCCCGAATCGGATGCCGGTCATGGGGGCGAGTAGTAGTAGCAGAATACCTTGCAAGAGTGCTAACGTCGTGCCGCCTAACGCTTGTGCGAGTACAATCTGCCACCTCGGCACGGGCGCCACGAGGACCCCTTGCAAAAAGCCTTCACGTCGGTCATTCACGACAGAAATTGTAGCGAAAATGGACGTAAAAAGCAAGACTAAAATAACGATCCCGGGATAAAAGTATTCGATATAACTGGGTCCATCCGCCGTGCCAGAAGGTTGAAAAGAGGCACTCAAACCGCTTCCGATGAGTACCCAAAATACTAAGGGCTGCGCGATAGCACTGAAGAGTCGACTTCGTTGGCGATAAAACCTGATGATTTCACGCCACCATATCGTTGCAATCGGTTTCATTAGCATTGTCCCGCAAGCCCACACGCGGCTTGCGCAGCCATCAGCAGTCAACAGTCAGCCCAGAGGTGTTCGGATTTGAAACGACCTCTTTTAACTGATGGCTGATAGCCGATAGCCATTCCTCTATACGAATGGAGTGCCTGTCAATTTTATAAACACATCCTCCAGCGTCGGTTTCCCAAATCGAACGGATTGAATCTCATCTGGAAAAGCGTCAACTAAATCCCGGACGAACTCATGTCCGCGTTCACATTCAACACGCAGTTGGTTATCCGTCAGCACTGGCGAAACGCCGAAACTCTCAGCAATAACCGGGGACAATGTTTCACCATTTTCACTTTCTATGATAACGACATCACCCCCGACTTGTGCCTTGAGTTCATTAGGTGCCCCGAGAGCGACCAATTTGCCTGAATCCAGAATCCCAACCCTGTCGCACGCCTCAGCATCCTCTAATAGATGTGTCGTCAGCAGGACGAGGATATCTCCTGTGTCCGCGAGGGCACCGAGATAGTCATTGAGCTGTCGGCGTACAAGTACGTCTAACCCACTCGTTGGTTCATCGAGGAGTAGAACACGAGGGGAATGGAGCAGCGCTTTTGCGATTTCAACCCGTTTTTGTAAACCGCCGGATAGGCGTTCAACCCGTTCTGTCGCCCTGTCGGTGATGCCAAAACATTCGAGGAGTTCCGAAATTCGGTGGTGCAGCGCTTTGCCATCCAGTCCATAAAGGTGCCCGTGGTGCCGTAAATTTTCAACGACAGTGAGCTTGCCATCCAGTCCTGGGTGTTGAAAAACAACCGCTAAGAGATCCCGAACGGCTCTCGCTTCAGTGGCCAAGTCATATCCAAAGATACGAACAGTGCCGGACGTTATCGGCATCAGCGTGGACAGAATCTTAAAAAGGGTTGTTTTCCCACTCCCGTTCGGTCCAAGAAGTCCGAAAATCTCGCCACCTGAGACGCTAAAACTGACAGTGTCAAGTGCGCGCCATGTCTGATATGAATGTGAAAGATTTCTTACTTCAATTCGACTGTCGGCATATTGGCTATCGGTTTCCATCGGAGACCGTGGACTGTCGGTTAAGAGGTTTTCGTTTCGCAAAGGTTTCCTCTTGTGACTGACGACTGTCGGCGTATTGACAACCAGCAATCAGTTTTCGTCGTCGACGGTTATCGGGCGTGCGAAGCCTTTTAAGGTCGTCAACGCCTGCTGAAAGCTGAAAGCCGACTGCTACTTAAGTTTTAGCGTGAAATTTTGCGTGGCAGTGCCGCCGGCTTCTACGGTAACAGAAGCGGGAGAACCGCTGTTCGTGCCACACGCCTCATGCCAATAACCGAGTTTATAGGTACCTGCGGGGACATCTTCAAGTGTGAATTCACCCTTCTCGTTCGTCACCGCAAAATACGGATGCGGAACGTAGGCGATCCAAGCAGACATCCATCCATGAATATCGCATTTTACAGAGACGGGACCTTCCGCCTTCTTCACCCCCGCAAGCGGCATTTTCCTACGGTTTTTCGACTGGGGCTTGTTAACCGGCTTGTTGACGCTACTGAAGATATGCACATTGTGCATAATCTTATCGGAATTCAACATTGTGAGGCGCGTGCCAACAGGAACAATCTGGACATGTGGCGTAAATTTGCAACTTTTCTGGTCGATCTCGGGTTTAACGGATTTGTCAAAACCTTTACCTTTTGAGATGTCGATGAGGTAGACAATCGTATTTTTTAAAGCGTTGCCTTCACCAAGGACAACGGATTCATTATACTTTTCGGTAACCGCACAAACCGCCTGATCTTTTGTGATTTCCAGTGCTTTCTTCTCAGGCATGTCGCCTTCAAAGGTCACCATCCCGCTAATTGTGCCGCCATTGCTAACGCTTCCAGCAGCATAGGATTTAGGGAATACCAGCATTTCTACTTCGCCTGCACCACTGTCAGCCGCAAAAGCATTACCAACATAGCAACATGCGAGAAGCAGGACAAGTCCTGCTAACAGATAGGTTTTCATTTTTTCTCCTTTGTTAGTAGTTATCGGTTATCGTAGGGACGCGGTTCTCCTCGTCCGTTTCGGAAATCTATCGGGTTGGGGAACCCAACCCCTACGATAACTGAAGATTGGTTATTGATTATCTATTTTTCGTCATTCTCATGAATTTCTCCGCTGTACGACTGCCCGTAAACCGAAGAGCAAGCCGAGAGAGAGAATAGCAATCAAAGGTGGATAAATAAACCGTCTTGAAGACGGAACGGGTTCAAGTACAAAAGTATACCAACTGGACATGACCCGTTTTGTGTCAACATCGCCGTTCGCGCCATCCCATGCGGAGAAGGCGATAGGCACAAAAACGCCGGGTTCAAGTTGCAAGTCCTTCTTGTCATCAGTTTTCAAGGCACGTTTTACCCATAATTTGTATTGCCCATTTGTATACGTGCCCTGTACTTGGAGTTCGCCCTGTGCTGCCTGAATTTCTGCGTTGTGAATACCTTTAGCGGTAAGTTCGGTTACCTGTTCAGGTGCGGAGGCTTTCCAGTGCCATAGATAGACCGGCAGCCTCCCGCCCCCTAAGAAATAGGGCTTCGGCGCGGTCGGTCCTTGCGGCACCTTCACGGGAAACTGGACTGCCAAAGCGTCTTCGAGGGTTTTTCCAGTTTCTTCATCAGTCTCGTCAGTCGTGTGTGTTCGGTCATCCCATATAAAGAGGAAAGCGACCTCTGTGTCATTGTAAAACGACTTGACGTTCACAGCATCAATGGTTGGATTAAACTGTCGCGGCTCAATAACGACTTGCCCGACGAGAGGAAAGTACTTGGTTTCAAGGGTTTCCCATTCGGCACCGTCCATGCGCGGCAATTCACTCTTGATATATTGCGAGCGGAGTACATTATTCCCAATCGCGGATTCAGGACGTTTCTCAGGAGAGAGAGATTTAACGTAGTTCGCTAAATGCCAGCTCTTTTCATAGACGACTTTCATCGCCGCATCATAAATCTGTTTTTCTGCAGCAGTCAGTTCTGTACCCTCTGCCAGATTGAGCGCAATGTCAACAGCAGCATCATATTTCTCGTAAAGTTGCGCGGATTCTTCTTCCTCTGCCTCTGTCATTTCATCTTTGTTGTCTAATTCAATCATGCGACTGGATTCCTCAGCTGTCAGTCCGAAGCCTGGAAAACTATCGCCCTCAAAAGCAGGCATGGGTGACCCCGCAATTCCGCCGATGAAGCGTTTGAAGATATCTTCAACGTCAGCACCGCCACGGAAAGTCCAACCCTGCGCCAGATTGGCGGGCCAGGTCTGGAATCCCCATTCATCCGTCAGTGTAGGCGCGGACGTGCCATCCCCTCTTCCGACGTTTCCGTGACATTCCACACACCCGAGTTCGGTATAAAGTGCTTTTCCGGTTTCCACACTCTGTTCAGCGTAAGAAATTTTCCCAGACAGATTAATCTGCACGGGGGGTGTTTCAGCTTCCTTAAAGCCGTCGTAGAAGGTTTTGATATAAGCAACTACTTCCCAACGATCATTGGCATTTAAGGCAGTCTCCCATGGCGGCATAGATGAGCCGGGCATCCCTTCGGTGATGATGTCAAAGAGGTCTTGATCTGTTGGGAGTTCTCCAGCTGCCGTAGACCGGATTTTATACAAACCCCGCGTGAAATCTCTCGGTTTTGGAAGAAGGTTCTCAGCGGCGGAACCGTCACCTCTCCCTTCGATGCCGTGGCAGTGTGCGCAACTCTGTTCATACACTTCTTTCCCTTTCTCAGAAGCCTCTGGAGCGTTCTGTGCGTAGGTCACGGCACAGCAGAGTGGGCCGACTACTATTCCTAAAACCAACATCAGGAGGGTTACATTTCTGGTTCTCATTTTTAGTGTGCCTCCCCAAAGGTTCGGAATTGATAACCAGTGTAGTCAGACAGAAAGAGAATTACGTCCCAAATTTCGTCTTTTGTCAAGTGGTCTTCCCAGATAGGCATTGCTGAATCCCAGGGTGTGCCAGCTGCAGGTAATCCCGGTCCGCCCTTGGCTATCCGCCAAAAGAAGAAAGACTCTTGGAAGTTCGGGATGATCCCAGGGTCTTGGAAATTAGCGGGTAACGGCTGGAGATATGGCGCGAAATGCCCCTGCCCATCTAAGTGATCTCCATGGCAGTAAAAGCAATTATCATGATAGACACGTCTACCGTTTTCAACATGCGCTTTGAACGCCTCCGGATCATCCTTTTCATAGTGCCGAAAGGGGTTCACCACATCTTGCATCGTGCCAATGACCTCATCCTTGTATGTTAATTCAAGGGGCGGCGATGGGTGTGCGTCACGCGGGCTGCCGGGTGGATTCGCTCGCTGGGCAATAATCGAATAGGTATAACCGAGTAGGAACAACGGGATTAATACCGCGATAACACGACGGCGGATTTGACGTTTGTCTTCGACGAGGGTTTCACGGATGGGGCGCAGAAATTCCCGAAAGAGTGAATCCTCAACGGAGATATGCACCAAGATAGCAATGATAACCAACCCCATATACATCGCAATCACGCTGCCTGGTATTGGTACTGAGACGATGCCGCCAACGGCGAATCGGAGTACTGCCCAAGAACCAACCAGAACTATGAGACATATTGTGAAGAGCGACAGCCTTTTCATTTTTCGTGTTTTGTCCTCCACTCGTTTTTTGTAGCCTCGATTTGGTAATCAAGAACCTCAAGCGAATGATGTTTTTTTCGATCGTAATTTATATCAGTTGTCTGTTATTCTGCGGGAGTATCTCCTGTCTCCTCTGACACTGCTTCCGCTGTTGCGCCGGTAAGCGTGCTTAAGAAGGAGAGCAAATTGCTCATGTCCGATACGGATAACAGTAGTGGGAAGTTTTCGGGCATCGGCGATGTAACCAGCAACTTCTTGCCAGAGGCACGGGTAAAGGTCGCTTCCTCAAGATCAAATGTATCAAATACTTCTTCGGTCCCGTCAACGATTAGAACGATTTCGTCGTCGTCCATCGAGCCTGAAACGTATTCGCCAACAATCTCATCGCCATCAAAAGTGATAACAGTCATCTGGCTTTTCACGTCTGCCTTGGAAAATGTCCGATCCTCACCATCGACCTTAAGCGTTACAGTGTCATCAGTTTCTGAAACGATTTCACCGCTTACGGGAGCATCCGCATCCGCAGGCATTAGCGTCAGTGTAAAATAACCTCTCGCTTGTAGATTGCTAAGTTCTTCAATTGGTTCATCATCGAGTTCGCTCAACAAGAGGGTATGCTCCTCTTCGACGCCATCCGCCGTTTTGGTTCGGACGACAATCTGTTCTGTATCCTGCGAGACAAGCGTTCCTTGATAGGTCGTTCCATTGGCACGGACGGTAACGGCCCCATAACCGCTTACTATTTGTACGCTCGGTTTCAGGATCGACTCCTCAAGATACCGCATGTCGTTAAAGGCGGCAATTTCAGAGAGGTCGGGCGCAGTGACGACTTCAAAGTCTGTACTCGTCTCACCTGCAGCTGGACTTTCTATACCTGTCACAGCATGGCACGAGATACACGCCGCAGTCACAAACACCTTTTTGCCGAGTTCAGGATCACCCGTAAGCAGGGGTGGAAGTGCTTCAGCGATTGCCCCCGCATCTGCCCGATCTATCGGTTCATCAAAGGGTGTTGGATCAATCTCACCCCCGAGACTCTGGAGATAAGCGATAACTGCCTCAATCTCCAATTTTGAAAGCGCGATCGGAGCCTTCCAAATCTCTGGCATAATCTTGCCGTATCCGGGTACAAGATATTTGGCGGGTTCGTAGAGCGATTCAATAAGATAGGTTTTTGCATCCGTGCCTGGCACGCGACTCGCTGCGTTAATACCGATGTCTGTCAGATCGGGACACCTTCCTGGTGGTGCCGATGGATCAACGGTATGACATGCGGCACACTGTCCCTTTCCATTAAACACCAAGGCACCTTGCTCAGCGACTGCGTCTGGATCACTCCAATCCAGCTCAGTTAGGTTCACCGCTGTAGAACTTTCGGGGACAAGCCCCGCGACAAAGGCGTAAAACCATATCACGGCAAGCGAAAACGTCAACAACTTCATGACGTTCGACCATAAAACGATATTTATGATGACCGAGATGAGAAACCAGACCGACCACGGTAGCAAGTTCTCGGAAGCGATCGGAAACGCAGATGCGCCCGCAATATATGCGACGAAACTCACCACCATTAAGATGAGACTCGCAATTTTTATGAGCGTATTCCTTGACATTTTTTAATTATTCCTTGCGGTTAAATGACGTGGGTTTGGACCTTAGCGTGCCACTCTTAAATCCGCGCTCCATTCCATTACGAGCGACGCACTTTGTTCCACCACCGCTATTAGTCATCACCTTCAGCAGTAACAGCCGCTTCAGCGATAGCTGCTTTCTCTTCCTTCTTCTTTTCGCCCCACAAACCGAGCCAGAAGATAAATCCGACGAGCGCGAAGAAGATTACCATGATGATTGCCACCATATTCACTGCTTCACTGAGAAGCGGCGTAAATGCATCGGCAGACGTATCCTGCATGACACCGAAAATATGCCATGCCTCTCGAAGTCCGGAGCGTGCGTATCCCATCAGTCCCATCAAGGAAGTGAACGTAATTGCAACAAGAATTAACACGTATTGGGAGCGGTCTGTCATCTCCCCCCATTTGATAGTGCCAGACGTTGTCGCCTTGCGGTACATGAAAATATCAACGATTGTAACGACTGCCATCACGGCGAGCGCAATTAGGACCTGATAAGGCGTAAGGATATTGACCCGCAAATCTGTCGGAACACTGAACCCGACGATACCGATAACCACGATTGAGACGGTCGCGAGGAAAAAGACCGCAGAGATACCAATGTTACCAACCTTTTTCCAACGTGCCGTAGGTATTTTGCCTGAACGCCGATAAAATAGGAAGCTCAAGAAAGTCGTGAGAATGATGATATTAACCGCCGTATTTTTAGCAGTCATCAAGCCGAACAAGCCGAGGTGTGGGTGGTTTGCACCGCCCATCGCGCTCAGTTCACTGGCAGTTGAAATCTTAGAGAGCGTCCGCGGGGTCATCCAGATTGCGACACAAATAACGATAACCGTAATCATATACGGACGGTATCGTGCATAGATCTCCGCCCCCTCAATCCGTCCCATGCCTGACCAGAGGTAGTAGTTCGCGCCAATAAACAGGACACCAATCATCACCGCCTGAATGATAAATAACCAAGAGAACAGGCTACCCATCATGTTAATGCCCATTGTGTTGTTGAACATGTAGATTTCTCTACCGAGCCAATACCCCAAGAAAGGCAGCGGTATCAGTCCACAGAGTGCGATGAAGTTTCCAGTATAGCCCATCCAATCGTAGTGCGCTTTGTCCTCTTTGGTCTTCGCGACGAGGAATCGGAACGCTGCGTATGCGGCGACAATCGAGCCTCCGAAGGCAATGTTCCCGACGAGGCGATGGATATTAACAGGCATCCACGTAAAATTGTTGACGGCATCCCAAACGGTTCCCATGAACTCGCCTGTTGTCTCATTGTGGAGCGGCACCATCGTATGGCTTGTGACACCTTCCATAGCGGTCTCAGGCGTGAGTGCTGGATCTGCAGCCAATTTCTCCTCAATCCAAGATTTTCGTCTCCCTTCAGAGAGCACGCCGTATTGGGTTGCGGGACTGGTTTGGTAGCTCAACCATGCGTTAGAAACGAACATAATCGCAGTACCGAATACATTCAGAAGCACGCCGAGGAAGAGATGCCATCCTTTATGGCGTCCCTGCATCTTATCCCATCCGTAGGAGTACAGGTAAAGCGTAAAGGTTTCGCCGAAGAAGAGGATGACGTAAAAAATCATCGTCGGTCCGAATATCCCACTGAGCTTTGTCATGACTTTGGGATAACACCAGATGAGGATGAAGACGAGGACTCCCCCGAGCAAGGCTGTCGTTGAAAACGCGCCCATACAGAGTTTAATAAACTCTTGCGCCATGCGATCATACCGCATGTCCTTCGTCTTCCAACCGATAAATTCGATGATAACGGCGAACATCGGGACGCCGAGAATAAAAGATCCGAATAACAGATGGAGTTGCGCAGCGATCCAGGCGGCGTTTCGGCTGCCGATCTTCGGGAAGTTACGATATTCAGCCTCGGTTACGTCCTGTGCAAATACCGGTGCAACGAATACCAAAAACGCATAAGCAAGGAGGACACAGCCAAGGATAAGATAGAGTCTCTTTTTAGACATTTTTTATGGCTTTCGGCTATTTATCTCGAGCGTTTCTTGAAGTCAGCACTCGTGAAGTTTACAGCAATATCGCCACTCGCTGGCACTTCAATGGTCTTGTTTGCTGAACCGAGTTCTTCATGCCATGCGACGACACGCACTTTACCCGCTGGCACATCAGCGATCGAATAACCGCCTGTATCCGCGGATTTTTCATAGTCATCTGAACTGATCCATGTGCCATCAGCATTTTTGTAACCCGTAACCGTGAAAAAGTTGTTAGGAACAGCGACGACGTACCCCGTCATCCACGTGTGGATATCGCACGTGAACTTAATTTCTTCAACCTTGGCGACTTTGTGTGGAAGGACTATGCCGGACTTCGGAATCTGATAGTTTATCGCGTCATTTTTTTTCGCGTGAGAGCGAACGTTATGCGCAACCGGATCACTGGAGGTAATATCAACAGTAGAGCCAGCAACGACTGCGAGGACGTGCGGGTAGTAAGCACATGCCTTCTGGTCCATCACTGGATTCTTATCCGGGACGACAGGTTTCGCCCCACGAACACGGGCATAAATGACGACGTTTTTAAGACCTTTGCCCTTTGAGACAACGAGTGCCTCGGATTTTGTGCCTGCTACAGCGTCAATGCAATGCTGATCTTTAGTAGCCGTTAAGGCGGGACGCGCAGGTGCATCGCCTTCATAGGTTACGGTGCCGGTGATGGTCCCTGCGAACGCAGCACTTGCAAGCATCGTGCTAACAAGCAGGGCGACGAAAACTTTCATAATTTGGTTTCTCCTTATATGTTTTAAATTACCTCTAATATATTAACACCCCAATGTTTTAGGATGCAAATAAATAGACCTAAAAATTCAAATTAATTTTTCCTAAAGGCTCCCTTTACAAATTAAGGACGAAACATTTCCTTAATATAGGCGAGTAGCTCCCGTTGTTCCGCATCATTGAGGTAATAGTGGAACGCCGGCATATCGTCCTTTCCAGCATTGATGCTATCCAGCAATTGTTCATCACTGTGCATCTCCCAGAGGCTGTTGTCCGTCAGGTCTGCGGGATCCAACCTTTTGAAACGTCCGATCCGTCCGTTGCCTTCTCCATTGTTTCCATGGCACCCTGCGCAATACCGAGCGTATTTGTATTCGACCTCTGACTGATACTTCGTACTCGGGTCAACCTGCTTAGCCAACCAGATTAAGCCGTTGAGCCATACCATAATCATGACGATAACGACCACAAGGTGTTTCATATTTTTAATTTATGGGATCCTTCGCATAGACATTGCCCCTCGCTGTGGTGCTTAAAAGGCATTCCTTCTTGAACCCCGTAGGGGTGAAATGTCTGCAGAGGAACTCAGATTCCGAACAATTTAAAATTAGCGTCCTAAGGAGATGAGGTAATCTCGGACGAGTCGAATCTGTTTTTCAGCGTCATTGCCAGCGTAACCATCGAGTGGCATATGTTGTCCACCAATCAGCGGCCATGCTTGCGGCATCGCTGTTCCGGGCTGGAACGCCTGCGGATCCTTCATCCAATCAATAAGCCAATCCGCCTTGAGTCGCTCCTTCGCCAACGCAAGATCTGGTCGTCCCGCCTTGTCACTCCCTTCAGGAATAATTTCACCCTGCGAAGGGTGACAAGAGATACACTGAAGTGCATCAAAAATCTGCTTACCGACTCGTAATTCAGCACGCGTCGGCATTGGGGTCTCAAGCGTTTCATACGGGAACGGTTCATCGTCAAGCGCGGAGAAGTATTTGACCAGCGTTGTCGCTTCGTCATCAGATAATCCGAATGTCGGCATCCGTACCTTGAGTCCGTATCGGATGTCTGAGGGTTCTTTGAGGAATGTAAATAACCAGTCTGGATAAACCCTTGCGCCCTCTGCTTTCAAGGGTGGCGGCGCCACTTGCTTGGCAACCATCTCACTTAACCCTTCGTGTGCGATGATAACCTCCTCATAATCGCCGCCCGCGCCTTCAATCACATGGCATCCGGTGCAGTTATATTTTTTGATCAATCGTCTACCCGCATCAATGTCGTTTAGTTTCTCGGATCGGTTATGGATATAACTCAGCGGATACTGCTCGGGTTGGAAACTCTTCAACAGCACGGCGATCGCTCTCGCATCTTCATCGCTCATCTGGAAGACCGGCATCCGAGAAACAATCCGGCGGGTTTGATACCGTCGTGGATTGGTAACTTTACCGACCGTCCATCCCGTCCAACTGTGTTCAATGCCCACGGTGTCGCCAAAGTCAAGTTCATCCGCTAATTTCGCGCCGAACTCGCCGAGATCCGCACCGACCTTTGACTCATTTTCGAAACCGGGAATCTCATGACACCCGAAACATCCGTAAGTCCTGACGAGTGCTTCACCTTCCGCGACATCCACTTCACCGATGGAGTCGGTAGCTACGTTTGTCGTGGCTTGTTGCATACTCATCAGATAGGCGACGACGTTGTCGAGTTCGCGGGTACTTAACCGCAAACTCGGCATACTCGTATCTGGGTCGTATGCCTTTGGATCATTAATCCACTGTCGGAGATAACTCGCTGTAACCTTTGTGCCAACACTATCGAGTGCCGGGGCAAAATCACTCCCCAAACCCTCAACAGCATGACATGTGAGGCAGCCAACGGTCTTGACGGTTTCCTCGCCTGCCTTAATAGCCCTTTCAGATGTGGAATAATTGGAACTGGATGCATCTAAGTCCGCATCATTCATTGCGGCAAGGTAAGCCGAGATAGATTTCACTTCATCAACAATGCGGAGGACATAACTGTCGGGGTAAGGATACTCTGTGCCATCGTCTGTTTTAATGACAATGCCATTGTCTGTTTCGGTAACAACACCGGTGCGCTTTCCGCCGTTTTTGAGATAGACGACCTGCGTCATGCCATCAACGGGGAAGAAATTCGGCATTGTCGTATTTTCGAGGTAGGCTTCGGGTTTCTTAATCCAACTTTCAAGCCACGCAGTATCTTTCACCTTACTGCCGACTTTCGCAAGCGATGGACCGACTTTGGCGAGGGTATCGAGGGCACTATACCCCTCAACAGCGTGACATCCGTGGCATCCAAGGTCTTCAAAGAGTGCCAAGCCCTTCGTTAAATTCGGGGCATAGTCCTGCGGTTCATCCGTTTCGGGGTTCACACCGTAATCTAACATCATCACGCCATCATGGCAGCGGCGGCAGTTAGATTCCATATAGCCTTTCGTTTCTTCGGACGTTCTACCGGTATGCTCATCTAATCCGAGTACAGGCGTGAGCCAGTATTCAGCATGCGTCAAGGCGTGAGCGGCTTTCGCTGTGAGTGCCTGTCCCTGCCCACCGTGGCACGGCGTACACCCAAATTTATCAACTGGGTGCTTATCAAGAAGGACATCACGGTGTGGGTGCGTTTGAAGGACGGAACGATAGCCGGTTTCATAAGAAATCTCAACTTCACCGAAGACATCCACGTCACTGAAGGTAAGCGTACCGTTTTCCTCTAATGTATATTCATCCGCTTCCGCTTCAAATCCATCAATGATCATATTCTCACTACCGACCTTGACGCTTGTGTGCTTGAGACGCTGCACAACAGGATTTTCGCCATCACCTTCCACCTCAAACACCTCTTGCGCGGATTGATCGTAACCGGTCTTATCAGCAGAGAAATGGCATGTAGCACACCTGTCTGCGGTATGATTGAAGTCTTCAAGATAGTATTGAACGATAGTTCGTGTTTCACGGAAAGGATTCTCTAATAGACTCCCCAAGAAGGTTCGCTTGATCCCCCCCACCGAATGCAATTTTTCTTCAAGGCGTGTAACTTCGTCGTGTTTTGCTTTGTCGGCTCGCAGTGATTGAAGGGAGGCTTCTGCGGCGGTGAGACCCGTTATAATTTCGGTATCTGTAGGATTATATTTCTGGGCGATGAGGTAGGTACTCAGGGCACTTTGTGCGTCCCCAGTGGCTTGATAAAACTGCGCCAGAGCTATGTTCGCGTTTGCAAAGGTTGCTTCCGCTCCCAAAACGGCTTCGGTGAGTTCACCTTCAATTTGGGATTCAAAATCCGCTAACTTCTTCTGCCACTTGTCAACAGTCTCATTGTGTTTCCCCTTCGCTACGTGGAGGCTGTGCTGATATTTATAGTTAATAGCATCGGATTCGCTCTGTCGAAATTTGCGTTCCTGTAGTGCTTCATCTAAGGCGACCTGAGCGTCCCTGACCTCCTTCATTAACCGTGCGAGCTCCTTGGCATCAGGTTCTTGAGGCGTAGGAAGTTCAGGCAAAGCCAATTTTGCGTTCTCTAATTCCGCGTGTGTTTTTTCATATTCATATTGATAAAATTGCTGCTGGATCTGCTTCCAGGGGCGCCGAGTAATCATCTCATCCCAGAACCCCCATATCGTCACCAGTCCTAACAACCCGGATAGAATAAAGAACAAAGCAGAATACGACTTACTCTCAGCAGGAATTTCCTTTTTGCTCCTCACGAACTTTTCTCCCTCTTTTATTTTACCTTGCGGTTCGGTCAGGTGGGTTGGACACTTTCAAGTGCCTCCCCGTAGATCCGCTCTCCATTACATTACGAGCTACAGGTTTTGCCGCCCGCCTTCCGATTGCTATTCTTAGATGTTGAACCACGGGGACACCCAGATGTATTTTACATTTAAAGCGACACGCAGTATCATTTTTATCGGCAATGCAAGCATCGTTAAGAACAGAAATGAAACAACGATATATCGGACAAGGCCGAGTTCCTGTAAGAAACGACTACTTTTACACTTCCACAAGTAGAAAATGGGACCGATCGCGAAATAGCCTGCGACCACCACGAACCCGAAATAGTTTGCAGTATCCGCGTCGCGGATGCCGAAAAGATACGACAAATTCACATTTGTCAGCGGAACGACGAGATGTGGATCCCACGCTTCCCATGGCGCGAAGAAGTTCCATCCGGGACCTCTGAGGAATGTCCCCACGACCATCAGAACGATCCATAAAATGATAAATCCGAAACAGAATACGGCGAGTGCGAACGGACGTTCTTTTACTGTGTAATACCCTTTCCCCTTGGGATTAATGTCAATATAGGGAATAGCAATCAAACCGGCGATGATCAACCCCGGGAGCACTACGCCTGCGATCCACGGATCGAAATAGACGAGCATCTCCTGCAGTGCGAGGAAATACCATGGTGCTTTAGAAGGGTTCGGTGTCTTCGTCGGATCGCTGGGTTCCTCGAGCGGGGCATCAATCATAATTGACCATACACCGAGCACGAGCATCACGATAATAGCGCAGATAAACTCATTCCGACACAGATACGGCCACACGTACACCTTATCGTTCAGAGCGGCATCCGAAGGGGTACCTGTTTTGTCTGTCTGGCGCGCCTGCCGGTATGAAAGCCAGATGAAATAAGGTATCAAAAAGAGAATAGCAACAATGGGGACATTATCCGGCTTCGTCACCAGTGCTATAAAATGCTCCATATTCTTCTGCTCCTTTGAAGATTAGATTCCTCGTCCGTGCTGATCCCACCGACACAAAAGATCTGCTTCTACACGCCTCTATAGAGGTCCAGAGATACCACCATCTTTACGGACCCGCCAGAAATGCAAAGCCATCAGAACGCTTGCCAACAGCGGCACCGCAACGCAATGTAAAATATAGAACCTCAATAAAGTGGACGGACCAACGATGGTACCCGCCAGTAGTGCGAATCGGACATCGTTCGATTGTGTGATGTCTTGCGGGGCAAACGGACCTTCATGCCCCAGAACAGGTGTCGCCCGTGCCATGTTCGTCCCGACAGTCACCGCCCAAAACGCCAATTGATCCCACGGCAAGAGATAACCCGTGAAGCTGAGGAAAAATGTCACGAGTAACAAGATGACCCCGACTGCCCAGTTGAATTCCCGAGGCTTCTTATAGGAACCCGTCAAGAACACCCTGAACATGTGGAGCATTACCGAGATCACCATTCCGTGTGCCGCCCAGCGGTGCATGTTCCGCAGGAGCATCCCGAACGGAATGTCAAATTCAAGGTACTGAACATCGTGGAAGGCGTATTCAGCTGTGGGTCGGTAATAGAACATCAGGAGTACGCCAGTGACGGCTGTCACGAGAAACATAAGGAAAGTGATCCCGCCCATACACCAAGTGAATCGGAAGTTCAGCGCGTGCCGAGAAATCCGGGGAGGATGGAGATGCAGCCAGACGTTTTGGAGGACCTGTAAGGTATAACGGCGCCCGGTGTTTTCATACCCGTGGCGGAATATAGAGCGCCAAATGTCGGAATTCGTAATCTTTTCTTTGAGCCCTTTACGTTCTTCGTTCATACGTTTTTTAGCAAGTTTCGACGTGTACGCTGCGATGTGGACTTCGAAGATTCGCTCTATAACGCCGAAACGCCGTTTCTACCTGACGGGAGCCAGGCACAAATGCTCTCCTTTCTTCAAACCTTCAAAAAGGAGCCTGGGTCGGTCCACTGCCCCTTCTCACCTAAAAACTTCACAGCCTTGTCGATTTCGATCTGACCATCTTCTGCCAATGTAATTTTAACACGTTCGAGCGGTCGCGGCGCAGGACCTTCGTAGTTAATGCCTTCCCGGTCAAAACCGCTACCGTGACAGGGGCACTTGAATTTGTTTTCAGAACCCAGCCAGCGCGGTGTGCAGCCGAGGTGTGTGCAAATCGTTAAGAGCGCGTAGAATTCACCGTCTTGCTTCCGGACAATCCAAACACCAAACGGCTCTTTTTTGAACTTTTCACTAACGCTGCCCGGTGGATATTCTGCTGGAAATCCTGCTTTAAAAACAGAGGAGGGTTCAAACAGCACGCGCGGATATAAATACCGAACCAATCCCGGGCCGAAGGTCAAGCCTAATGCTGCAACGAAATTCCCCCAGCCGAGAAATTTAAAAAACTTACGTCGAGATACCACTTATACCCCCGATCTTGTAGGCTAACGCTTACGCGTAACACCTACGAATTAACTGTAAGGTAAACCGCAAAAGATTATAACCTAATTTGAAATAAATGTCACCAAAATCTTTCCGCATTCAAAGGTCTGCTCTGCATAGACAAGACAGAGGCATCCATTCCAGATGGTTTCGATTAAAAGCGCACTCAACTGAAGCCAAAGCCATTTTGCGCAATGAGCGTTACATATTATAACATATCTTCAAATGTTTGTCAACCAATTTTTTCAATTTTTATACAGAATCCGACAAATTTGAATTGAGAGAAAATAGCAAGATGGGTAACCTATTTTACCTCGAGATGCAGTCGCCCGTTGCATTCTTTGCCTTCCCATACGAAAGTTCGTAAAATTTTGTTCAATTCCCCAACGGTTTGTGATAAAATCTAACGCAGAAATTTCCCAGTTTTCAGAGACCAATAATCCGTCAGTGACCTCACACTGATGAACAAAGGAGAATTAAGATGGCTCGCTTTACAATCAGCTTAATCGTCGTCGGTTTCATGTTCGCACACCTTTGCAGTGCTGAAATCGATCCGGGATCTATTGTGGGTGCGTGGTTGTTTGATGAAACAGGTGGCAAAGTCGCCAAAGACGCATCCGATTACGGCAACGACGGTGACCTTGTCGGCGGTGCGAAATGGGTGAAGGGTAAATTCGGCAACGCTATTGAACTCAATGGAAAGGACGCTTGGGTCACTGTGCCAGAGATTGGACCGCTTGACGACTTTACACTCATGAAATGGTTCAATTCGACAGGCAGGGTTGGACTGTGGAGATGCTTCTTCAATCGTGACGGTTGGGCAGCTGGGTTTGTCCATTATCAATTCCGTCCAGATAACAAGATGGAGATGGCTATCCACTCCAACAACCCAGTGCGACATCCAGGGTGGCCCAATTCAGATTTCACGGCGGACAAAGACATCTTGGATAAATGGTTCCATCTCGCAGTCGCCTACAGCAGCACCGATGAATTCGTTCGCGTCTACTTCGATGGTGAACTCGATGCAGAGGGTAAATGGGGACCCTTGCCTGGGGAATTTGGACCCGGACGGATCGGCTCATGGGACGGTGGTGGAAGAGAGTGGGAAGGGATGTTCGACGAAATGCTACTCTTCGATGTCGCACTGGAGGAAGCGGACATTCAGTCGCTTATGGAAAACGGGTTAGAAGCCACGCTTGCTGTCGAACCGGCGGGTAAACTGACGACACATTGGGGGAAAATTAAGTTAGGGCAAACGCACAGTAGATAGGCAGGAACGATGAGCAGATACCCTCTGATAGGCGCGCTTTCGGGCGCGCTCGGAGGTTCTGTCCGTTTACATTGTATAATTACAGGAGTTAAAAAAGCGTCAGTTTTGGAATTTCGACCGCCTCCTGTAACTTTCGCACTCCCTCGGCGATATCGTCGACAAGAACTTGCCGTAGTGCTGTAAAATTCTCACCCTCCTGTCGTAGGACATAAGCAGGGTTAAACGTTGCCATAGCGAAGGGAGCGTACGTGGTATCCGTAAACCAGACACCACGTTCCTCTGTAATGCGAAAACCACGATGGATAAGCGCTTTCGCGGCAGGCGCGCCCATACAGAGAATGACTGAAGGTTGCATCACAGTCAACTCACCATCAAGCCACCTGGAACACGCCTTAATCTCTGATGCTTTCGGTGGACGGTTCTTTAGCACATCCCCTTTAGGACTCGCGGCACGACACTTAATGATGTTCGTGAGCCAAATATCGCTGCGCGTTAACCCATTTGCGGTCAAAACATCATCAAGCATATCCCCGGCAGGACCTGAAAATGGGAGTGCTGTCCGATTATCAGCAGCAGAGGGTCCCTCGGCAACAATCGCTAACTTTGCGGTGGCATTGCCGCTACCGAAAACAACATTCGCACGGGTTTTCGCCAAATCACAAGCCGTACAGACGCTTGCCCGCGTTTTGAGGGCTTGCATTTGTGTCTGAACACTACTCACTTTTTCACACCTCGCCAACGAAATCTATGAAACTACAGGTTGCCTCCGGAAGTTTTTGCGAAGTGAATACTGGCGTGCACTAACTGATCCGGTTGTGTCCCCGTAAATGTTAGTTTATAAATCGGTTTGTCCCAATTATATTGATAATCGCTCCCATAGGTTGCCACATTCACAGGTAGGTAACCCTCTGGCACATGAATAAAGCAGGTGCCTTCAGCCTGTCGAAGCGGTTTGCAGACAATCATGTAACATTGGCTGTGCCGATCCCAACCCGCAGATAGAATCTCAACACCGCCCTGTGTATAGTGCATATCGGTAGCGAGGAATTGCGGCACATCTTGTTCTTCACGGAAGCAGAGCAGTTTCGCAGAACGGGGGGGGATGTTCAACAACGTTACACTGTGTGAAACCTTTCCAAGATATTGGCGCATCCAGAAGTCGTGGACGAGGAATTCCTTAGATTTGGGTATCCCAAGTGTCTCCAGTTCAAAATAGGCGTCATCCTCGTAATCGTTCCAGTTGAAAACTGCGGCGAGATACCAGGATTCACGAGGTGTTGACACGGGGAGGCACCATATTTTTGGAAAAGGTTCATCGTAAAGGTCTATTGGTGTAGCAGCCGTGCCGATGAGTGGAAAGATTTTTGCTAAGTACCCCGCACGCGAAGGCATCAGTGTTGCAAATTGGTCCGCGCACAAGACTGTCCCACCACTCAATGCAGCCGCCGTCATTTCCACAATCGCCTCGTTGACCGGACGGGGTTCATCAATGACAATCTCACCAAAGACGTGTCCCCAGAGAACGTTATGTTCCCTCAGATGCGCTGCATATCTGCTCAAGCGATGCTTTGTCCCCCGTTGATGATGCCACGCGTCGCTTGGACGGTTACGGTTGGAAACCCCGCTGATCGTAGAAAGGGAAGGACTGAGGAGTGGGGTATTCACATCAACACTACCAATGTACAGCCCCGGGACAGTATTGTATCCTGCCAGCAGAACATCATCCTTTAGAAGCCCCTTCTCTGACTGTGCTTCATCAATCGTCTCCCTGAGCAATTCCCCAGCGAGGCGATAAAGTTGGACCGAGGTCAGGCGGCTATCATGCCAGTGTAAGTTGTGAGAAGCGTTCGTAAGCCCCATCGTATAAGCCGTAAAGTCGGCGTTGATGAAGGAATATCCACATTCGCCAACTATCTGTTTAATTTGTTCGCGAATACGGGACTGCACCTCTGGATGCGAAACATCCAAGAGCGCCACCTCTTTACCGGTCTCTGGTAGGTGAACGGAGGCAGGTTTATAGCCATTACGCGCAGCGTGCCCCCGTGAATATTTTTTTCCACCCCGGGACGCAGTTTTCTCTTGTACACAATAATCTGGATGGTTTTGGACAAGCGTCGAATCAAGTGCTGCACAAAACGGATTGAACCGGATCCCCGCTTTAAAACCCTTTGCTCGGATATGACGGGTAACCGCTTTCATTTCCTCACGATCTTGCGATACCGAGACCTCTGACCCTTGTGAAAAAATCCCCACTTCTGATTCTGAGACCGCATTCAATTGAATAGAATTAATGCCGCCTGGACAGTTCGGCTGAAACATCGGACTCTCGGCGAGAGCGTCTATTTGAGTTAAGATCGTATCCGCATTAAGGGATCCCTCTGTATCGGAAAACGTCCACACAGTAGCGGGTGGGTCGTATTCGAGGGAGGGTTGATTCTGAGCAGGATCGTTGTCGTGCGGGCTGTTCCGCGCGGCTATCAGTGAAATATAATGTTCATAAGCCGCAGATACTTTATCTGCAAAGTTGATGTAAGCAGTTTCAGAGGTGATTTCCTCACCGGAATTGCACAGCTGCTGACCTTCATGATAAAGTGCCCAGGGATTAACACCCGACGCGGATGACTTTTTACCTTGTCCGCGTGAACCGCGCCCCCCATTTCTATGACAGCCCACTTGAATTCGGGGCCACCATTTCTCAGTCGTCAGGAAACCGAAGACGAGTGCTTTCCCCCCTTTTGTATCGCAAATCACACCATCAGTGCTCGGATGCATAGCGTCGGTTTCACTCAGTAGAAACCCTTCATAGAGTTTTCTACTGATACCGGGAGAAACGGGTGGCGTGTTAATAAAGAGATGGCAATCCGATGGAAGCCCGCCAAGCAGCACCCCACCCCGGTTAGATGAAACCCCAAGCACCGTTAGACTATTGAGTCGAAGGGGTTCCGATTTTAGGTTTTCAACACCGACCTTAAGATGTATCGCTGGGTGTTCGGCATAACAATTGAGGTAGGTGTTTATCCGAACCCCTTTACCTGGCGCCTCATGTGAGAAGCGAACTTGGTGATACCTCCCGAAAGCGTCGGTTTTCGGAAGTTCTGTGATAAATCCGCGAGTACCAGCGTCCTCAGTCTTGATGACACTCCCATCGCCAAGGGTTATCTGCGTGCAACCATCTCGGATAATTGTGTCGCCGTTTTCATCAATATAATCCCATGTTCCTTTTGAAAGGTTAAACTTAATCTCAAATTGCGCGTGGTTTATCACGGCAAGGTTACCCCGCCGTGAAACTGTTATCACATCTGATCTCATCCATTAATTTCCTTTTTTTTAGTGGCTTTCAGCAAATTGGCTAACAGCCATCAGCCATCGGGTATCAGGTACTTGTGGCTATCGGAAATCATCGACTGACGGTTCTCATCTTTCCTGACTGCTAACTGCCGAGGGCTCTTCTGTTGAAAGCCATTAACTCCCGGAAGCGGCAACTGCCCAACAAGATAGGATCGCTGCGGGTTCATCTCCCACTTGAGCAAGCGAAAAGGTATCTCCAGGGGACAAGAAGAGGACATCATGGCGTTCCAAAGCACACGTTTCTCCGGTATCAGTCGTCACTTCAGCACACCCATCCCAGAGCACATAAATTGATTCGCTGTCTATCGGTTTATGTGCGAAGTTTTCCTCTTTGTTGAGATAGATGTAATCTAAGGAAAGATGTACAGAACCTTTCTGCGGAGAGACGACACTTCGCCATTCCGTGGATTTCCCAAAAACAGGCCCACTGCGCGCCATATTGATGACTTGGACGTTACTTCGATGTCCATCTTGAGGTATGGGGGCTGCATTGGGTGTATCTCGCTCGCCGCGGTAGAGTGCCATATCCGGCGGTGCCTGGAAACTAATTAAACGTGCCATGTTCGGGGTCGTATTCACCGTTCCATGAACCTCGCCTGCGGGTACAAAGATGACATCGCCCGCAGCGATGGGTGTATAGACCTCGCCTTGGCGGATAGCGCCACCCCCCTCTAAAACGACAATCGCGTCTTCCGACGCATCGTGATAATGCTGCGTAAACTCTTGACCGGGGGCGTGAAGCCCATGGTTTAAGGTCAATTGTTTGGAACCCATATCGGGATGGACAACACGCCAGTTTTTACCTTTACCCATTTGAAAGGGCGTTCCGGATTGAAGATTCAAAATTTTCATTCTTTTTGCCCCAAAGCACAAGGTGCCTTATATTGCAAGATGTCGGGATTCGGAGATCCCTTCTACACATTTTTCTGATAAAATGAGACAACTGTATCCCCGTAACGCGCGTGCCGACTCCGCTTCAAATCCCCAACTGCATCCGGCACAACATACTGCTTTGCGTGTTCAACAAGCAGCATGCCACCGACACAGAGCAACGAACTCTCAGCAAGCAGTGGTAAACAGGTTGTATACAGCTGCGATCCCTCCGCCAAATCAACACCATACGGGGGATCAAAATAGATAATTTCAAATACAGTGGATCGCTTACACAGATACGCAATCCCTTTCACAACATCGCGACGGAGTAGATAATACCGTGCTTGGGATTCAGTAAGCAGACCACACGTGTGGAGGTTTCGTTCTATAATCTCGATGCACCGCGGATTGCGCTCCAAAAATGTGACATGTTTCGCGCCGCGGCTCAACGCTTCAATTCCCATACTCCCAGTACCGGCACAAAGGTCCAGGAAATTTGCGTCTACCATCCGTTCCTGCAGAATACTAAAAACCGATTCTTTAACCCGATCAGCGGTAGGGCGGACGAGACGATTCCCCTTTGGAGCCACCAAGCGTCTACCTCTGAATGTGCCAGCAATAACTCTCATGTTTAATGGTTGTCAGTTATCAGTTTTCGGTTTTCAGTTAAGAGATTTTTCGGTAACAATTCACCCGTGTCTTGGAATATTCCAAACTGGGGAAGATTGTTACCAGAAACCTTTTTAACCGACAATCGACACCCGTTAACTATTTGAACAACTCCTCTACCACCGAACCATCGTCAACGACCCGGATGGGGCGTCCGGCGCGAGAATAGTTCTCTTCATCAGCATCAATGCCGAGTGAGAAGCAAAGCGATGCAAATAGGTCTGGCACCCTAACAGCGCCACTGACGACTTCAGTTCCATCTTCATTTGTACTTCCGATGACCTGTCCACCGCGAGTACCCCCTCCCGCGACGACAGCCGACCACCCCGTGGTATGATGGTCACGTCCATCGTTATTGTTAATCCTCGGTGTGCGCCCGAACTCACCGAGCCAGAGTACAAGCGTCTCTTCCAGAAGATCCCGTTCAGCCAAGTCCTTCAGGAGCATCGCGAACGCCGGATCTACCATAGCGAGGAGTTCTTTCGTCCGTTCAAAGTTGTTTTCATGTGTATCCCACCCGTCCAGCGAAACCTCAACAAATTTGACCCCAGCCTCTATCAGCCGTCGCGCCATCAAACAGCCGTGACCGAATTTATTCATACCGTATGCCTCGCGGACAACCATCGGTTCTTCGGTGAGTTGAAACGCATCTATTTTCGGGGAGTTGATGAGCTGATCGGCTTTTTTGTAAATCGCCTCATGCGCCTCTGTGCTGCGTCCCGTCCGTTTCGCGATAAAATCCGCCTCAATCTCTTTCAGCATTTTCAAGCGTTCGCGAAAACGGTGTGTGTCCATCTGCGAAGGGTACGAAAGGTCTTCTACAGGGTTCATCGGATCCTTGACAACGAACGGATCGTGCGCTGCACCCAGGAAACCGCCGGAGTAGGTCGGCGAATTAATATTAACATAACTCGGAAGATCGGAGAGACTGTCCTCAAGGTAATAAGAGGTGAGTGAGCCGAGGGTTGGATGTCTGACTGCCCCACCAGGCGCATACCCCGTATGCAATAAATAGCGTGCGCGTTCATGATTGCCTTCACGAGAAACCATCGATCGGATAATAGAGAGATGGTGCCCCTGCTCTGCAACATGCGGGAGGTGTTCGGAAACCTCTATGCCTTTGACGCTTGTCGGAATTGCTGCAAAGGGACCGCCATTTTTGGTGTCGGGTTTCGGATCAAAAGTGTCCAACTGACTCGCGCCACCACTCATGAACAGCACGATACAGTGTTTGGCGCGCGGTAGAACACCCTCAAGCTGCGCCAGGCTATTTGAACTGAAATGCTGCATCGCGACGAGTCCCAGAAAGCTGCTGATACCGCTTTTGACAAAACAGCGGCGTGAGATTTCCGTATGCCACAATTCGGGTGTGTCGTATTCTGGAACCCACACTTTCGCGTTCATATCCACGCTCTCCTCAATCATTCATTCTTACCATTTTAACACGCCACTGTCTTTTAAACAAGGAAAAAAGAAAATGTTAGGGTCGGTATGTGCGCCTCTGATCGCTGCAGTTCGCATCACTCTTCATTGGGTTCCGCTATCTCAACAAAGGCGCACTGACTTGCGTAAGTCCTGTTCGATTGCGTAAATCCTATCTTAAAACCGAAATCGGCTACAGCAGTATTTCCGAATTGGAATTCGATTTTTTTCCATGTTGCACCTTTTCCGACTTTAAATTCGTCTTTAATAATAGAGCGCGTAAACCGTATTGCATGACTTAATGTTAAAAGACTTGCCATTAGATTCAGTCTTTCAGTGAATACAGCGAAACCTCACCTTTTCATCAGGGGGAATCTCGTGGAAAGAGAAGACGATGTTCAACTGATTCAGAGAACCTTATCGGGGGACGATACAGCGTTTGGTATCTTGCTCCGAAGACACCAGAAAAGCGTCCACGCGCTCGTCTGGCGAAAGATCGGGGATTTTCACACCGCTGAAGATATTACCCAAGACACCTTCCTTCAGGCATACAAAAAACTCTCAACGCTCAAGAATCACAATCAGTTTGCCGGATGGCTGTATGTCATCGCGGATCGGCTTTGCATTGATTGGAGCCGAAAGAGAAGACTCCTAACGCAATCGCTGGAGGGCACCCCTGTGGAAGAAATCGAGAGAGCCTCTTATACACATCACGCATCAGAACAGTGGCAGACAGAGGTTACTGAGCATCGCCAGGAACTCGTCAAAAAACTACTTGCCAAACTCCCAGAGAGTGAACGCACAGTGGTTACGCTCTATTACCTCGGCGAAATGACGACCAAAGAGATTGGGAAATTCCTGGGCGTGTCGGTGGATACCATTAAAAGTAGGCTTCGTCGGGGACGAAAGCGTTTGCAAGAGGATGAGGAACTGATGATCCAGGAAGTTTTCGGCGGCGTGCAAATACCGGCGAGTTTGTATGAGAACGTCATGCGAGAAGTCTCTGAAATTAATCCCGCACCCTCTTCGGTTCCTAAACCCTTTCTCCCATGGATGGCTTTGGGGGCAGCTGCGGTTTTGATCGCTTTACTTATCGGCGCGAGTAGCCGATACCTCACCCGCTTCCAGAAGCCGTATAGTTTCGATGCGCGATCTGAACCCACGATTGAAATTGTCGACACGTCTATCATCTTTGATATGGCAACGAAGCCCGCTGTGCGAAATCAAGCCGGACGCGTTACCACTTCCGACAAAAATAGCAGCGCTGGCACCCAAGTTTCTGATGTAACCGCAACATCTACTGCCCCAGAGAATTCCACCAAGTTCTCTACCGCACAGTGGTCCCAGGGAAATGGACCGCCAGGGGGTCCTGTCCGCAATATCTTCGCTACACCTGATGGAACCGTCTATGCTGTCATACAAACAGGGATATACAGATTAGCAGCGGATGCGCCTGCGTGGACACGCGTTGACACGAGTGTTCCGATTGGCACGTTTTGGATGCCAATGGCAGCGCATGGCGGTACGCTTTATATTGTTTCTACTGATGAGATATTTGCTTCAGACAACAGGGGGGAGATGTGGAGGACGCTCGGTCCCCGACCCGAGGGAGATGCCGTTGAACTCGTCATTACAGATGCCGAAGAAGCGTCCAGTTCACAAGTGCCTTTTACGATGTATCTCGCCCTGAGAGATAAAGGGATTTTCCGGTCTACAGATGGTGGGGCGCACTGGCGTCCTCTGAACGACGGATTGACAGCGGAAAAGATTTCCGCAGTAACTGCTATTGAAAAAACAGTGTTCGCGGGGACAGAGAATGGTCTCTACCGTCTCGATTCAGATGTTTGGAAAAAATTGCCATTGGATACATCGGGCGCCGTCTGTTCTTTGGCAGTCTCTGGGACTGATCTTTATGTTGGGATAGGTTCTGAACTGTTGGTAAGGTTAACAGGAACGGAGTTACGGCAGGTACCACAAGAAGATAAGTTAAATTTTTTCAAAATATTCCATTCGACTGACCTCGGAGCGTCGTGGACTAAAATAAAGTTTCGAAGTGGACGTACCAAAACCACACTGGCAGGGATAACGGTTTTGGCAACAGGGAACACGCTCTTGGCATTGAGCTCCGCCCAATTTCGTTCAACAGATGGCGGACAAACGTGGACGGAACTTGAAAGGGATCATAGTTTTGTGGGCAACAGTCGTCTTCCGGTTGTAATGGTCAACGAGAGGACGTATTACAAAGCGAATACAGCGGGCATTCACCGCACGACGGATGGCGGGACATCGTGGCATATCTTTATGGACGGGGTGATCGGAACTCGTATCGTGGATCTCGTCGCGTTGGACAGTGGATTATACACCCATACCGGTTATGATGTTTATCAATCGACAGATGCGGGTGTGTCTTGGAAAAAACTGTGGAATCATGAGCGGGAAGCCGTGCTCAACATCCCCACGACCAGGATAATTTTCGCGCCAAAACTGATACCTGTTGGCGACATTCTTTATTTTCTTGCAGGTCCAGAAACCGGAGTGGACAATGTGGGTATTTTCCGTTTATCAACGGATACGGATATGCTCATTCCAGTTCGAGATGTCCCCATTTTTGATCGTAGAAAAATCGGCTATGAAAAATTTTATTATCAGTCAGAAGATCGAGAGTATATTCGTACATTTCGTCTGAGAACGGAGACTGCTGCTGCGAGTCGTGATACCTTTTATGTAGAATACGCAGGCGAGCTCTACAAATGGAAACTGGGGGATCCAGAGTGGACAAGCACTGGGTTGGTAGACGATGGTTATCGATATGATGAGAAATCCGGAGAGGGATTCGAATTCGGAGAGGGATTCAGATTAGCGGTTCTCGGAGAGACCGTCTACGTGGGGAAGCGGGAGGGTAAACTGTTTCAGTCGCTTGATGCAGCGGAGAGTTGGAAAGACATTACATCAAGCTTGCCGCTCCATTTCGCTCGCTTCAAAGATATGGTCTTTGTCGGGGCAACCCTTTACGTCGCAACAGATAATGGCGTTATGGCTTCCAGAACCGCGGAACATTGGTACGTGCTCACCGATAGTGCCGGCACGCGTTCGATCATAAATAGGTTTGCTGTAGATGGCAGCACAGTTTATGGTATCGGTGATGCGGGTGTCTACCGCTTGGATACCCATAATCGATGGAAGCAGGTTTCTACGGAAGTGCCGGATGGACTTATTTCTCCCGCTATCACTCACGATACGCTCTATGGTATCATCAAAGGGCAGGGAATATTTCACACGTCCCTGGTTTCCGAAGAACGGTAGATAGATTTTTAGCCGAAGAAGGAGATAAAAAATGATATACCGCCAACTCCTCGCATGTCTCTTACTTTTATTAATTCCGCTGAGTGCGAAAGCGTTTCCACCCGCTTCACCCGCAGGGGGAAACTATTTAGTCCTTGATGGGGATGACGACCACGCCGTTTTAGATTTTGAAACTTTCGGTAGACCTTTACCCAACGGCACGAAAGAGTTCACCGTCGAAGCATGGATATATCCCACCACACCGCCCGACAACGGGAAAACGTTATTGACGATACTCCATCAACAGGTGCATATGCTCATCGTGAACGATGAGCTTCAACCGTGGCTAAATGAGGTGGCGAATCTGTTAAATATTGAGCCCCCGAAGGGGGACCTCATCTTGATAATGAATGCCTATATTGATGGAAAGTTCGGTCTGAGATTAGCTTTCCCGATCCCGCTTAAGCAGAACCAATGGCACCATATCGCTTATCAGTCAAATGGGGATCAGACAACAATGATCGTCAATGATTTCGTAGCGATACGGCGACTCGCGGATCCTCTCGGACATGATAACGATCCTCGTGCTTTGCGTCCACTGGACTTCGTGCTTGGAGGGTTTGGAAAAATAATTGAGGTGCCTGGCGGTTCCAATTATGCTTCCTTTACTGGATATATTGATGAGGTTCGCATCTCAACGGAGGCTCGTTACGATGTCGAGAAAAAGGATTTTATGCCAGACGGCAAATTCAAAAATGACGCAAAGACAGTTGCGTTGTGGCATTTTGATGAGCCGAGCGGAACACAGGAATTCTCAGACGCATCGGGCAATGCATATCATCTGGAGGGTAAAAATGGCGCGAGGACCAGCATCCCACTTGCAGTCGAAGCAGGAGGAAAACTCACAACGACATGGGGACGGCTGAAGCAATGAAATCTCTAAAAAAACTTATCGTTACTGGCATTATTGTTCTCCTTTTCTTACTTATGCAAATAGAAACCTTTGCGGATCAGGGCTGGGACCTGAGAACCCAACTCTCCACGAAGAGAATAGTTTTCGCGACTGCTGTCGTGGGTAATAAGATTTATCTCATCGGTGGCACCCTCTTTGAAAACGTGAGGCGCGGTAAAGCCGTCCGGGGTCCCTATGGAATTTCAACTGTTGAGGTGTATGACACACAGAGCAACACGTGGCAGAGAGTTGCAGATATGCCAACGCCACGCCATGGTGCGAAAGCGGCGGTTGTTAACGGCATCATCTTTGTCTTCGGCGGGTCGAATGGGGAGGAAGCTCATGCACTTCGGAAATATCCAGTGAACGTAGAGGCATATAATCCTCGAACCGATACATGGATGCAGAAAAAGGACATGCCTGTTTCTCGTGTCGAGTTTGATATTGGTGTGGTGGATGGAAAAATCTATATCATTGGAGGTGCGACGCGCCTCGGTGGCGAACGAATGGGCCGTGTTGATGTTTATAACCCTGCCACCGATACGTGGGTGAAGGGTCGAGAAATGCCGACCCCACGCGAGAATTTAGGTGTGGGAGTTGTCAACAACCGTATTTATGCCATCGGTGGACGTGGATGGCCAAAAGTTCGCCTCGGTCCCCATCTTACGGTCATTGAGGAATATGATTCAAGAAGCCGCCACTGGCGGAAGAGGGGTGATATGTTAGACCCCAGAGATTGGTTCGCGACGGTTGTTGTTAGGAATTCCATCTATCTGATCGGGGGAGTCCTTTGGAAGGGAGCGGGATACGAGTATTTAGCGAGTGTGAATGTGTATGATCCACGGAAAGATATATGGAGCGATCTTCCAGCACTGCCAATCCCCCTCCTGCCTCAGGGGGCAGAGGCGGTCGACGGAAGGATTTATGTTTTCGGGGGCTCGGGAGATGTTGGAAAAGGTGTGGAATTACTTCCAGACGTTGTGGTATATGATACCGGATTCCGTGCTGTTGAAGCAAACGGCAAACTGTCCACAAGTTGGGGTGAACTGAAAGCAGAACACCAAAACCAACCTTAAGGGGACAAACCTGACGCGCCATCCTACAAAAGATAAGATAACACACAGACTTGCCCATCCCTATAATACCGGGACTATCGTTAAACGTTTGAATGCGACTGACAGCCATCAACGTTCACACAGGCACCCGTCACAAGACTCGCGCGTTCCGATGCGAGAAAAACGACGACATTTGCGATTTCTTCGGGCTTCCCGAACCTCCCCAGCGGCATATCGCTTTTTACAAAGGCTGCCATCGCTTCGGGATCCGCTGCGATGCGACGCGCCCAGCCACCCCCCGGAAACAGGATCGAACCCGGGGCAACACTATTCACGCGGATATTGTCCGGTGCGAGCTCCCTTGCCAACGACTTTGTCATGCTGATCTCGGCGGCTTTTGAAGCGTTGTAAGTGATGTGCCCGCCGCCCTCTCTCCCATAGATCGAGGTGATCATCAGAATCACACCACTCCCTTGCTTTTTCATTTCAGGGATCGCGCGTTGATTCACCCGCGCCGCAGATACAAGATTCAGGTCGAGGATTTCGTGCCATTCGGTGTCCGAAATCTCTTCGAGAGGGGTCCACCGACTGCCACCGACGTTGTTCACAACGACATCAATTCCACCATACGTTTCCACGGTTTCTGCGATGAACGCATCGACCTGTTCGCCATCCGTAACATCTGTAAGTTTGGCGAAAACCTCCGCGCCTTTTGCCGACAATTCACCCTGCACGTTTTGGAGCGTCTCTTGGGTTCTGCCACAGATGCTCAACCGTACACCTTCTTCAGCAAAACCGTGCGCGATAGCACGTCCGATACCGCGACTCGCCCCCGTTACAACGACCACTTTGTTCTTGAGTCCTAAGTCCATTAGATCTCCCATTCCCTTTTGGAGTATGGGCTTAAAAACAAGCCCTAACATTTCTGTCACTTACCCCCATTTTTTTTCAAGGATAGATTGTAGTTGATGCCATCAGGTTTGTATGCGAGAAAGTCAGTCAGTTTCCAAGGGTTTCCCAAGGCGGATCGCCCCTGGAATGTATCTGCGTGAAAAAGGAGATGAGAAAATGTTGGTTCCATAAGTCAGTGAGCACGCGTTTGATAATAGTAATAACAGAAAAACTTTTTCTGTTATTACTATTATATGCCTTCTGCCAGTGTGTAGAGGCGACCTTCTCATAACTGATAAACAGCAATCCATAAGCCAAGCAGGCACACAGCCAGAGAACATCCAGACGCGTTTGTGTCGGTTTTTTCAAGACGAGTTTGCCAAATCCGAAGCACGACTTTATATCTCGGAACCCGTGTTCAATCTGCATGCGTCTTTTGTAGCAGTGATGTATCTGATGTCCACTGAGACGATTTGAGATAAGATACATCGGGTCTTTGAAGGTCGCGTCTCTGAGGATATAAGGAATGGAAGGATGGAAGATAGGAAGGATTAGGGCGCGATCCGAAGATCGCCTCTACAAGAGTATACAGTGAAGCAGAGATAGCTCCTAAGAAAGAATTGAAAAACTCCGATTTTTCTTGATGCGTGGGAACTTACGCGAGCCAAGGGATGTCCTCGTTTTTCAGGTAAGGGTTGAGATGTTCTTGGAGTTGGAGTCGGGCGTTTCGGAGATGTGTTTTGACTGTGCCTTCAGAACGTTTCAATCGTTTTGCGATGGTTTTGATAGAGAGATCTTGGACATAGTATAAGAGAAACACCTCTTTGCGAGACTGGGTGAGGTATTCAAGGGCTTTGTGGAGTAGCTGTCGCAGCTCCTGCGTCTGGAGACGTTCAGACGGGTCGGGGTGCGTGTTGGTGATGCGGTGTTCGTCTACAGTGTGTAGGGGCTCAATGCTGTTTGCGACCTTTTGTTTTCGGAAGAAGTCAATACAGACGTTTTCAGCGATGCGATATATCCATGAAGAGAAAGCGGCATCGCCCCGGAAAGTGTTGATGCCTCGAAACGCCTTGAGCCATGTTTCTTGAGTCAAGTCTTTGGCGACTTCCAAATCTTTGACGCGTCTGTGGATGTGCGTATAGATTTTGGGATGGTATTTTCGCACCAGTGGGTTAAACGCTTTGGTGTCGCCCCGTCGTATGAGAGCGACCAATTTATGATCATTTGTATGTATTGTGTTGCTCAAAGGATTCTCCTGATTTGCGAGCGTATTTATTCAATTGATAACTTCCTTCTAAACACGCCGCGGAGTTTCACTAAATTCTGTGCGTCAATTCGGTGTTGGTCCCCCAAGGTTTCCTGCTCTTCAGATTCCCGCTATTCTACGGACCTTTAGAGTTTTCATGACTTGGGATTCCAAGCATACTTAAAAAGAAAGCAGAGAAAACTGTCTGGGTCCCCAATACCATTAATAGTAGTGCGAAAAGTGCCGGTCTCGTCCTTTGCAGCTCACCAAAGCCACTTTTCACCCAACCATACGCAATCCAGCCATCAATTAGGAACCCCACAGCAAATACTATACATCCGATAAGCAATCCTTTTTCAAGGGTAAAACTACGATATACAAATCGGGTGATCGGATCGTTGTCGGAGAAACCACGAGTGATGCCTAAAGTCCGAGCAGAGAGTCCTAATAAGAGTATTTGATAACCGAGCAAACACAGAAGACACGCCAAAACCATCACGTGGATATCGTAGGCGCGATTATCTATTTGCAGGGGACCAAGGAGTAGAACAACCGTCCCAGCGAACCCGAAAAGAAAAAGTATGATACCCGGGATAAGAAACAGATAAGCTGGCGACAGCATCAGCATAAAGCGCAAATGCCGCCAACCGTCCCGAAAGGAATTAAGTTTGGATTCTCCTTTGCGAGGATAGTAGGTTATCGGCACCTCTGTAATTTTAAGGTCAGCTTTTGTGGCATTGATAACCATTTCTGAGGCAAATTCCATCCCTGTGGTCTGGAGTTCCATTTGCTGATAAGCTTCGCGCGTGAAGGACCGCATCCCACAGTGTGCATCAGAGACCCCTGATCGAAACAGAAGGTTCAGGACTCCAGTCAGAGCGGGATTGCCGAGATATCGATGAAGCCTCGGCATTGCCCCAGGAAGGATTTCACCTTTTAGTCTATTTCCTATGACAAAATCACAGCCATCGCGTAAGGGTATAATGAACCTTTCCAAATCTGTGAAATCGTAGGTATCATCAGAATCGCCTATAACAATGTATTGCCCTTCTGCGGCGGCAATTCCAGCAAGATAGGCAGCACCGTAACCACGCAAAGGTTGATGGACCACGCGTGCGCCGAGACGTTCGGCAATTGTGACTGAGTCATCAGTAGAACCGTTATCTGCGACAACGACCTCCCCCTGAATGCCAAGTGCTGCCAAAGTCTCTTGTGCTTTCTGAATGCAGGTACCAAGTGTATCTTCTTCATTGAGACAGGGCATAACAATAGAAACGAGAAGGTTTTTATTTTCCATTATTAGACAACTCTTTATATTGGCTTATATTGGATCTCCCAAATTTTTATTGGGACAGGTCCATAGATTTTTGGAGATTCATAGATTAACTTAAAATGATCACTGTGTTCTCCGAAAAATAACTTGAATGTCAAATATTCTCTTGCTTCGGGAGAAATATAGAGTGCCATTGGATCCGCAGATTCAAAAGGCACATCTCGAACGATTTCACTATGTTTCCAAACACATCCGTCAATTTCTGCCTCCGGGAAGTACCATTGTCTATCTGCTATAATTAGTCCTTTAACTGAAACCAACTTTTCGGAATTGCCATCACGAATTACGATGGAGGCGGGACTACTAACCGTAAAACTTCCACTTTCCCATTTAAAAGGAATGATTATCCGCTTCATCTTCTCCTGAAGATTTTCAGTGTTTATTTTAATTGACATAGGGTGATCGACTAAGTATTCAAGTTTTTGATCCGATTTATCAGAAAGTTTAAGGGGCGTGATTTGATGAAATTGCTCAATATTTTCGCGGCGTTCCGTGGCTGCCAAAACATGAAGGTTCAGTTGTGAAAGATCCATGGGATGTAAGAAAATATGAGTCGCTTTATGTTCCTTTAAAAACCGCAAAGCCCCATCCTCGCTTTTTCCACAAAACACCGCTTTGGACATCTCCCTAATTTTCTCTAAGTTCTGTTCTTCATCAACAATTGTTGTTCTTCTTCCTAATTCATTAATAAGACTTCCGAAGTTCCAATTCGCTGCGATTACGGCATGAGGAGGGATATTCGTTTTGAATCCATTGAGGGCATCACGCGTTCCACTATCTGGAATCGGTTGCGATCGTATCGCTGTTATAAAACTGGTTTGGGTGGGACCTAAGCGGTAAATTCCTGCGATGGCCAGCCATGTAAATAAACACACGCAAACAAAAACAGATGTCTTTTTGACACCATCCTGTGCCTGTTTTCTATAGAAAAGGTCCTGAAGAATAAAGCCGAAGAATATTGCTGTCACGAACAGGGTAATTAGGAGTTGAGCGCGCTCAGGTAAACTTACCGATAGATAAGAAAAAGAGAGCAGCGATAGCAGAAATGTAAGGATATCTTTACCGCAAATCAGTACTTGCCAGGCCAACAACACGCCTAAAAAAACGAGTGGAAGCCAGTTATTTTTTGCTGAGGGCATATACTTTTTGAAAAGCCTATTCAACATATAGCCTGAAAGTATGGCAATCAAAGGTGCAAGAAAAAGATGAAAACGCTGGGCGGAACACGCCAGCATATAACCCGGAATGAACCAAGCAGATATCAGGAGGGAATGATTTTCAGTTATGGTATCTGTAGCCGCTTGATGTGTTGGCAAGCAACATTGGTAGAATGTATTGACAACAATCACGATCGCTGCAATGGCGAAAATAAGACTATCTGTGAGTGGGAAGGGTAACGTGAACAAAGGCACAAATCTGCTAACAGCAATACCTAAGACAGCTATCAATACCAATGTGCAATGAAGTAAAAAAGACTTTCGTTTTCTGGGTGGATGTATATAGGTGAAAAAACACAATCCCGGAATAGCGAAGAGCAGGAGTAGCCCATAATCCTCCCGCCACATGTCGAATGGTGTCGGATGAAGTTCAGATACAAATTCCATGACCCCATTCTTACCGAAAGGGTAAAAGATCGCATCGATGAAGGTTGAAATCCAATTGAAACTTCGATGTGTAAGCGTTAAAAGGATACATCCGAGGAAAAGAAACAGAATATTTATCGCGAACCTTAAGGGAATTTTGCTAAGCAAGCCGGAACCAAATCGGTGGGAGGTTCGCGATTGTATCATGATGGAAATCGCAGCGATTACCCCGAACGCGATTGGAACCCCAATGGCGAGGAGAACATGGGGCGCGAAGAGCTGGGTCCTATATATCTTTGTGAGCCCGAGTAACCCTGCTAAAATTGGACAGAGCCAGATGGTGTACTGTGCGAAGTCATATTTATCGTAACCTTCTCTGCAGAGACAGAGAAAATTAAAAAAGACAATAACTGTTATAGCGAAGCCAACACCTTTCCATATTAATCCGAGAATACTTATCGTGATTCCCGAGAGGAGTGTATAGACATAACGTTTCCACAACGGCTGCGTTCGGAAACTCGCTTCAGCATAGAGTGCAAGGGCTGCTAAAAATAAGAAAATGATTATGGCATCAGTGTCTACATACCCTGTAAAAGATATAAGTATCAGCTGAGGGATGGAAACAAAGATAAGGGTAGCAAATAAAGCTGCGATTTTTCCGAAAAGTCTCTTTGTAAACGCATATAGGATCAAGGCCGCAAGGGAGATAAAGAAAATGGAAGAAAAGATAGCGAATGGATATAATGTCAAACTGGGGAAAAATTTATGCCCTGCTGCGAAACCGTTCGCTAATACATAAGGAAACAGGGGGGTCGTTTTGGCATTCTCAATGCCAGCCGGCGAATTTCGCATCGTATCAATACGTGGTAACTCCCCGGATTCGACAATCTGGCGTGTCTGCCGGAAGTACCTGTATGAATCTGGACCGAACAAATATGGGGCTTCGAGTGCGTCCCGGTTTTGAACACGAATGAAAACACCAAAGGCGATTATCAACAAAAAAATGACTGTAGAAAAGAGACGTTCAGTTTTACTTGACGATTGCATAAAACGGGACTTCAAATAGGGATTGATTGATGTCATTGGTGTGGATTTTGATGAGTGCTTTCGACTTGCCAGTTTCGGATGTGGGAGCTGTGAAAGTCACCGATATTTCATACTCCCGCCCCGGTTTGATGACTTCAAAATCTGTCGTGATGGACGGGTGAGTGCTTTCGATTCGCAGGATTTTCAAATCTGGGGTGCCATTTTTTCGTAATCGCACGCTGCGACGAGCGACTTCACCTATTTTGACGAAACCCATGAAGAATTGCTCTGGAGCGAGGCGGATGGCACCGACAACCTTCCCCAGGACGAGAACTTCAACATGTGGGTATCGGTATCCTTCTGTCAGGAGTGTCAACTTTTCTTTCAACCCACCCAACGGGAGTCCTGGCTTTATTGTGACAAAGATTTTTGCGACAAGTCCATCTTTGTAAATGTGCTGAATTTTTGTTTGGATGAATGGAGAACTCGACTGGACGCGTTTCACTTTTAACCTGCCATCTCCTGGGTCGTAGATTTCAAGCGTTTTTTTGATGGACTTTTGATTGCTGATGTTTTTGAGATGCAGGTTATTTGGGACAATCCGGGCCAACCCAGCGACGACACCGGTAAGCGTGAAATGAATCACAGGAGTTTGAGGATCGTTTATATGCACTTTGACGGTTGCGGTTTGTCTCCCACGACGGTATTGTGTATCAAATTTGGCTGCAATTTCAGCGGTTTGATTTGGTGCGATTGTTGTTTCAGACAGGAGGACTGCAGTGCAGGAGCAGGATGACCCTACGTCAAGGATTTCAATAGGCTGCTTCCCTATGTTTTTGAGTTTAAATGTATGTGTGATTGTCTGCTGATGCTCTGCGAACCCGAAGTCATACAAGAGTTCTTCGGTCTGGACGTTAGGTTTTTCTGTCGTAGCGGTCTGTGAGGGTTTAGAAATGACGAGAACGGCACCCTTCCAGATTTTTGAAAACTCGTTCGGGCTGAGCAGGGGTGTGGTACCGTCAACTTCAATCAGTCGAAAATTATCCTTTATTACACCCTCGACAACCAGAAAATGGTTTCTTCCGTTTTTGGTTGTGTGTGCAATCGCAGGGGTGCCAAGTTTTTTAAGGTTTTGTAGGCTCATTTTCATGCCGACAGCTTTGAATCCAAGTTTGTGTGCGACATCCGCGAGTTCTTTCATGCTGGTGCCGGTGGTTCGGACTTCTCCCGAATCGTCTATAGCCCCTGCCAGTTGGACGATTGTCTCGGGATCCACTTTCTGTCCGAACATCTCACAAATAATAGAGAGGCTCAAAGGACCGCACATCCGAGCATAGAATGTATCGTCGTATTCTTGTGCCGAAGTCATATCCGTCAGTGCAAGGGTCAACCCGAAAGAAATTATCCATGTCAAAAAAAGGTATCTCAACATATTCTTTTTGTTTCCTTTTGTTTGTTGCATGTAATGTATCTCTGTTCTTCTGTATATTCGTTGTGTTGGCAGAAACCGGGCGTTCTGTTTTATTGAGAGGGCTGTCTCAATTCGCGATAGGGCCGTAACTTGCCAACTCCGTAATCATAAACGGGTGTGTCTTTGGAAACAGCTAATTGGAATTGGTTAGAGACATCAATGTTGAGTTCAAACGAGACGGCTTGAAGTGTCGTCTTCATGATAAGGTCGCCCTTCTGTTGTTGGACACCCGGTAACAAGGGGTGAGTGGTTTCCTCAATGTTTTCCAGGAACCATACTCCCGGTAGATATTCTCTATAGTGTACGTGGCGTTCCGTAATATAGTGCTCCCCCTTTTTGAAAGGGAGCGACTCGATTTCCTCTTGAGCCTCAACTATTTTTTGTAGTTTCACCAAGCGGAACCCCTTCTCTGCGGAGACCCAGAGTTTTAGACTTTTTACATGTGGATGCTTTATACGGACGAGGTATGTCTCTTCACCGTTGATCATTTCTGTTCGCAGAAGGTCGGTTTCATTATCTTCAAGGACTTTCCAGAGGGGGGTCATGAGGTAGCTGTTTGGGGTTGCCGCTCCGTAGGTCATCCAGTATCTCGGATCTAAATGTGCGTGTATCACACATCCCGGGCGAACAGCATACTCAAGGGACGTTTCATAAAACGAGAAGTATTCTTCAGTGTAGTAAGTGTAGTAACTTTGCCCCGTTACATTATCAATTATTTTGGAATAGGTGTCGGCTTTGATGCGAAAATCGGCAGAGACATGGAAGCCAATTTCTTTATACTTCTGTCTGACGGGAGAAGGAAATTCTGGTTCCTCTTTGTTGAGACGTTCGTAGTCGATGGGTGAAATATCTACTCTAAAGATCTCCGCCTTGCGTTCAGAGACCTCCCATTGTCTTTCGCCATCGTAAATCTCCGATAAGATACTGCTTTTAGAAGAGTCGACTCTGACTTGTGCGTCTTCAAAGGTCGCGCCATCAAATGTGAAATCGTATTCGCGTTTCTCCTCTATCGTTCCCAGAGCGTGATTATAGACAAATGTTCCCCTTCCAGAAGGTGCTGCTGCATCAAAATTCTTGATGCCTGCGATGAGAGTTTGTAAGTCAAGATTCGGTGCTGCCGCTGCAACAGATATATGGAACGTTCCTATCAAGAACAGCAGCAAAAAACGTGAGATGAATAGTCTTTTTTTCATTTCAAATCCCTTGTTGAAATGCGGGGGACTTTAGAGTTCTTGTTACTCCACGGCTTTTTGGAAGCCCATGTGGTTTAGTCGTAAGAGTTCGTAAAATTCTCCGCCTGGCTGAAAGGGTGAAAAATCACCTTCGGAATAGGTAAGATAGTCATTCCCCAACTCAAAGATCGTCCTTCGAAGTTGAGCTGCTTCCTCGTCAAGTTTGTCTCTGAGAGGCGAAAGTTCTGGGGGTGCCCCATTAGATGGGGCGAGTTCTTCAACACGTTCCATCAGATCAAGGCGGTCTTGAAGAAGTTGTGGGAGTTCGATCCGGATTTCTGCAAGTCTCTCGGCAGCCAAGGCGGTTTCAGCATCGGCTTCAGCATCGGCTTCAGCATCGGCTTCTGTGTTTAGATGAGAGACCGTTGTGGGGTCTACATCTGTGGGTGGGAGCTCATCCTGCGTGAATGTGTCTGTGGTATCAGTTTCCGGGAACTGTGAAAAATCTCTACGTCCCCAATCGACGGGCGGGGCGGTTTCAGCGGACGCACTGTCGGACATTAAGGGGTCCGCTGGCTCCTTGGGTGTGCGGTGTTGCGGAAGTTCTACGGCTTTATACACCTTTATCACGGCTTGTGGTTGATTCGCTCGGTGAACCACAACGCCGAGGAATATCGCTGCACAAACGGTAAATATTGAGCATATCCAGAACCCCTTTGATTTTAGAAGTACCATAAAAACCTCTTTTTTCAACGTTTTCCATTTTTTAGGATCCCCCTGATCAGAATTTTCTGGGCAGGGGGATCTAGATAGATTTAGAACCTTTTCTGAGCCGCTCAGGTCCGTTGTATTTCAATCTTTATCGGTACGAGCGTGCCTCTTTAAAAAGGTTGCGGATGGATACGCCGGAAGTACTACTGGTGACTCACACAGTCCTCTAGCCAGTTATAAGTTGTGAAAACGTACGTCTCACAGTAGTTTTTATAGGAGGCAATCCGACACGATTTTTGTGCTTTTGGGCCCCCTCTCCTACTACAATTCCAGCCATTATAGTTCCGGCAATCTTTGTGCGAAATGCCGTAACTGGTTCTTCCATAGTAGTTTGAGGTATCACACTGGGTATCCGTGCAGCCGCTTTGACTTACACACTTCTGATCCGACCCCGTGCCTTGCAAGAGGGACATCTCGGTGTCCGAAAGTGCCAAAGGCACATCGGTATCATCGGAAATGGCGACATAAGCCAGCCCTGATAAAAGGAAGACGACAGCAAGATAGGAAAACCAAAATTTATGTTTCATTATATTCTCCTTTTTTACCTATAGAAATCTACAAGTAGATTATTAAGAGTGAGTTGATTGCGGCATTGCATATCAAATTCGGGGTCAGGAAAAAACGTGGGTTTTTTCCTGACATTTTCTGGTGCTGTCACGACCAGCACCGTGGGCATCGACAGTCCTGCCCCGAAAGCGGAGCAGCGTGGCGGTGGATGTGTCTAACAATCACAACACTGGCTTGCCGATGAAAATATGTATACGTTCTATCTGTTGGTGCAACTCGGCAAAACTTTTCATCTCTGCGAAACTTTAGACACCGCTAACACGCAGGCGTAGTCTTGCCCAATCGCTATGCTTATCGGACGGCTTGCCTGAAGAGGTGTGACAGATAAAAGTTCGGGGAATGCGCCTTTACGGCTTTTCTCTATACTTACAACGCTGAATATAGCAAAGACCCCCTTTGCGTGGACAACGGAGAGACGCGCGTCCGAAATGTAAAAATCTGTGACAGGGCCCATGAATCGTTTTGCGTTGATATCTATTGTCTCACTTGAGGTATCTTCGGCGATTTGCTGCATCTCGCCGAACTCTCCTACGCGGTATGCAAGTGTCGACTTTCGGCGCGTGAGATGCTTTTCCTCTATTGTCGCCAGATGCTCCCGATACTCCCGATCCATGTTGTAGTCGCTCACGCTTATACTTATCTTGTGATCACCCCATCGGCATGCATCGTAAATCTGTATATCGGTTGCCGGGTCTTTCAGACGCTCCACTCCCAGAAACTCAGACGATGAGCGGACCTTTTCACCTTGACTGCTCTGGAGTTGTAAAAACCCGTTGCCAGACAGGAGCGGGATCGAGAGACCGCTCGGGTGCATGTTTGAAGTCGAGAGGGGAATCTGTTCTATCTCAGCACCGCCGACTTTCGGACACAGCAACCACCTGCGTTTCTCCAGTTTTACGGCTTTGATGAGTTGCGCTTGTCCGCGGGGCGCGTGAAAAATATACAGAGAGTCGTTCTCGCCGATAACATAGAGGTGCCCGTCATGAACATCAAGGTCTTTGATGGCATGTGGATACGGTAACTGCGTGGTCGAGTGCAGCACGGGGGACGAGGGATGCGAGAAATCGACGAGATGAATCGTTTTTCTCGTTGCGACAACGAGATGGTTTCCAGAGGAAAGCACTTTGCCGAGTTCATCCGCAAACGCAAGAGTTGTCAAATAAACAGGACGCTGTGGGATAGAAAGATCTATAACATGCAAATGTCTTTCGGTCGTGAGATACGCGTGTTTTTCTACGAGGACAACGGTGTTGTCTGAATTGACCCGAAACGGTAGTCGGATAGAAGCAGCGAGTGTCGGATATTCTGGATCCTCTGTCTCTATCACTGTGAAGAGGGTCTCTTGTGGTTTTACGGAGGTAACCGTCATTCGGGATTGCCCATCCCCTATCATGCTGCACCCAAGGGGTACAAGTGTGAGGAACGTTAGACTCAAAAACATAAAAAATGTGGAGGCAAAGGCGTTTTTCATTGCTGTTGCTCCTGTGGAACTGTAGCTGGAGCTGTTTTTGTGTGAAAAGTTTTCGGGAAATAAACAGAGAAATCAAACGCAGGGCTGTTTTCTTGTGTGTGGCACGTCAGGCAACTCGCCTTCGTCACCCGTCCATACCCAGGTTGTGGATTTTTGACGTGATTTCCACCAACACCGTGACACGTTTCACAGCCGACATCCATTAACGTCGGAGTCTGCGATTCGCCGATAAACCCCGTCTGAAACCCAAAGCCTACCGTATGACACGCCAAACACTCGGGATCCTTTTCATGCCCCTTTTCAACAAGCGTGTGATAGGCATGAGAATGCTTGGTCTTTTTCCAACTGGCATACTCCGCGGCATGGCAGCTTTTGCAACTTGCGTTTCCTGTGTACATCCCCCCCGTTGAAAGGGGTTCTTGTTCCACATCCGCTGTCAGATTTTCAACCGCAAGCATCTGTTGATACATAAACAACAGATCCATCATCCGAGGCGAGTCAGGAATCCGCTCCGAAAGTGTTAGCAACTCAAAATGAGAAGCTGCGCTCTTTTCACCTTCGCCCCACCGAATGTCAAGCATCCCTAACGCCTTGCCTTTTGTGCCTGGATTAAGTAAAACGGTATCCTCAACAGAAATAGGTTCTCTAAGAGCGTCCGACTGTTCATTCCCAACGATTATGACATCAATTTTCGGAAACGCCTTCGCCAATGCCTTCGCTTCGTCAATACCGGCATGCATCAGCAAGACGATAAATTCACACTTAGAAGAAAGTTGTGGAATGAGTTCTCTCAGCACGTCCTCTGGGACTTTCAACATTAAATCCGCACTCGCGTTTTCAGCGTATATTTCAAATTGTTGCGAGATAATCCCAACAATTGCCACCTGATTTTGAAAATCTTTGAGATGCACGGAGTGAAGGACAAATGGCTGAAACACATGTGCATCACTTTGAAACAGGTTCGCGGAAAGAAAAGGAATTCCAGAGGTATCTGAGAAATATTTCAACTGCTCTATCCCTAAAAGTAAATCGCGCGGTCCAACGTTAAAGGCAGCATATTCCATCTCTTTAAGGGCAGTAAACCCGATTTCTGCTTTTAACTCTGATTGCCGTCCTGCACGAGAAATTAAATTACCGTTGGCTATCCGTAGTAAGTTTTTATCGCCGCTGGCGAGTTGGAGAAGCATGCTATCCCGGCGAGGGAATCCTCCGATCTGTCCTTCTGCACACCCACAAGGTTCAAGGTAACCTAATTCCTGACCACTGACCACCAAGGTAAAGTGAAGCGAAGATTCTGTTGTTGCTGGACGCATTGATGGTGAACTCAGTGCCAGCAGTGAGAAATATCCAGTCACAGCAAAAACAGGTAAAATAAAGAACGCTTTTCTCAACAAAGCCACCTCTTACAAACATGCTTGTGTTAAAAACACGAAACGTGTCAATCTAAAAATGTGAGTTCGGCTTCAGATTCCCATAACAACTCTGTTCAACGAAAACCGAATCACATTGTCTCCATATCACATTTTGAGCAAGTTTCGTGCCAACGCCCTAAGAAAACACAATATGTCTGTCGAAATCTCTGAAATCACAGGAATCCTATCTACTTCAATGTCTCCAAAATACAGGTATATACTCAGTTATACTCAGTTTAGGGTATAGGATCTCGTTGACGGTATACTTCTTTCATCAACACGAAGAAATTGAATTCAAACCCGTTTTGAACCCCATCATTTTGACGGAGCGCGTCTTATTGACGCGCCATTTTGACGGAGTTCCTACACCCTCCGTTCAACCGCGTCAAATGTTTGAACGCGACCGGCACCCACCAACTATAAACCATATTTTTTTAACTTCCGTTGCAACGTCCGGATACCTATCTTCAATACTTTTGCAGTTTCTGTCCGATTCCCATCAAGCCATGTTAAAGTAGCACGGATGAATTTTTCTTCCATCGCCGCAAACGGCATGCCGAGGGGGACACTCACACTTGGCGTGCATTCACCTGCGGAGACATCGCCATGCTGCGTTTGATAGCCCTGAATCCCTTCCGGTAGATGCCTTGGCAAGAGAATTCCATTTTCAACCAGATAAGACATGCTCTCAATAATGTTCTCCAATTCCCGCACATTTCCAGGCCAGGGATAGGCTTTGAGGAGAGCCAATGTACTCGCTGCCACCTGCAGAATTTCCGATTTATCAAGCCGGCGATGCTTTTCAAGAAAGTATGCTATCAACGCCTCAATATCCTCCCGCCGTTCTGACAATGGAGGTAAAGATATAGCAGCACCCTTCAATCGATAATAGAGGTCTTCACGAAAGGTTTTATCCTTAACAGCTTGCACAAGATCACGATTGGTAGCCGCCACGATTCGGACATTTACTGGAATTGGATTTTCACCACCAACACGCTCAATCTCATCTGCCTCAACTGCGCGTAACAACTTCGGCTGTATGGAAAGGGGCATCTCCCCGATCTCATCCAGGAAGAGGGTCCCGTTGTTTGCCCTTTCAAACCTACCGATATGTCGTGCATCCGCGCCTGTAAACGCGCCTTTCTCATGTCCGAACAATTCACTCTCCAACAAGCTTTCTGATATCGCTGCACAGTTGATAGAAACCATCTTTCCCGTTTTACCACTGCTTATGTGCAGGGCACGTGCGACCACTTCTTTGCCGGTTCCCGTCTCACCAAAAATTAGGACTTTCAACGGAGCATCTGCAAGAGACTCAATTTGTTGCCGGATTTTAAACATCTGTGGACTGTCGCCGATGATTTCCCTGCAATTCCCACGTAATCTATTCTTTTTCACCATAACAGAGTTTTCCCCTAAGAAAAAATCAAACCTATTTTTTTGTGGATTCAGACCGTATATCTGATGATAGATACGCCCCTTACTCTTAAAGACTTCTTTTTTCAGTGAAATTCGTGCAAAAAATGCAAAATTCGTGTTTTTATGAAAAAATTGTGTTTTCCATTTTTTGACCGAATTACAGCAGCTGAATGCCCCAGAAGGTTCATGCTACGCGGGTTTTTTGAGGATAATGGAGAAGATAGCGACGAAACGAGAAATTGCGGAATTCGCTGTCCCTGTCTTAAATATTTGAATGCGACTGACAGCCATCAACGTTCACACAGGCACCCGTCACAAGACTCGCGCGTTCCGATGCGAGAAAAACGACGACATTTGCGATTTCTTCGGGCTTCCCGAACCTCCCCAGCGGCATATCGCTTTTTACAAAGGCTGCCATCGCTTCGGGATCCGCTGCGATGCGACGCGCCCAGCCACCCCCCGGAAACAGGATCGAACCCGGGGCAACACTATTCACGCGGATATTGTCCGGTGCGAGCTCCCTTGCCAACGACTTTGTCATGCTGATCTCGGCGGCTTTTGAAGCGTTGTAAGTGATGTGCCCGCCGCCCTCTCTCCCATAGATCGAGGTGATCATCAGAATCACACCACTCCCTTGCTTTTTCATTTCAGGGATCGCGCGTTGATTCACCCGCGCCGCAGATACAAGATTCAGGTCGAGGATTTCGTGCCATTCGGTGTCCGAAATCTCTTCGAGAGGGGTCCACCGACTGCCACCGACGTTGTTCACAACGACATCAATTCCACCATACGTTTCCACGGTTTCTGCGATGAACGCATCGACCTGTTCGCCATCCGTAACATCTGTAAGTTTGGCGAAAACCTCCGCGCCTTTTGCCGACAATTCACCCTGCACGTTTTGGAGCGTCTCTTGGGTTCTGCCACAGATGCTCAACCGTACACCTTCTTCAGCAAAACCGTGCGCGATAGCACGTCCGATACCGCGACTCGCCCCCGTTACAACGACCACTTTGTTCTTGAGTCCTAAGTCCATTAGATCTCCCATTCCCTTTTGGAGTATGGGCTTAAAAACAAGCCCTAACATTTCTATGTTGCTATTATAGCGGATACTCCCGAAAAATATCAATGGGATAGTTATCAGCGAGCAGGCGTCGGGATTCGGAGATCCCTCCTATAAGAACTGAATCTCCTGATTGACATAAAAAACACGCTTGACAATTCATAAAGATTGTGTTAAAATATATGTATTGAGTGTATTCGTAAAGATTCTGCCCCAATTTTAGAAGAGCAAGTGTAGCCCCTTCCCAGGAACGGGTGGGGACCCCGGCGTTGCAAGCTGCGCCAAAAACAGGAAAAAGATTCATGGCATATTATATCACTGACGAGTGTATCGGGTGTATGGCGTGTTTAACGAACTGCCCGGTTGATGCGATAACCGGCGATCGAAACATGCTACACATCATCGATCCGAATGTTTGCATTGATTGCAGTGCCTGCGGGATGGTCTGTCCCGTCGAGGCAATCCGCGACCAGTTCGGAGAGGTGTGCAAATTCATTCGTCGCCCGACACACCGACCTGTCGCCGTTATCTACGAAGAACTCTGTTCGGGATGCGACTTCTGTGTCCATATTTGTCCCTGGGACTGTCTTGAACTCAAGGACCCAGAGACCGGCGAACACGCCGAGAGTTTCTTCGGTATCTGCGAGCTCGTTAAACCCAAAGACTGTGTCGGCTGTAAATTGTGCGAAGAGGTCTGCATCAAAGACGCTATCCGCATTGAATCCCCCGTGCTTGTGGAACTTGCTGAAGCCGCAGACTGACGTTCAAGGCATAAGAACTATCTTCTCAAGGGCACGATGCTTCCAATGGCGAACACACACCTCTATACACCGCACCTCGTCATCGTCATCTCCGGTCCCTCGGGTTCAGGGAAAAGCACCGTCATTAATGCCCTCTGCAAAGCAGATGAAACCTTACACCTATCTGTCTCTGCAACAACGCGCAAACCCCGTCGCGGTGAAGTCGCTGGCGTTGATTATCACTTTCTGTCAAAAACGGAATTTGAAAAGTCCATTCGGCAGGACCGCTTCTTAGAATGGGCAGCATACGGCGACAACCTCTACGGAACGCCCAAATCTGAAATTGCCGATGCCCGCGAAGCCGGGAAAGATGCCATCTTAGAGATCGAGGTAAAGGGTTCCTTGCAAATCCGAGCGCAAGAACAAAGCCTCGCACCGGCAAGAAGTATCCTTATCTTTATTGTCCCGCCCTCATTCGCTACTTTGGAGAAACGTCTCCGCCGCAGAAAAACGGAATCGGAGTCGGAACTGAAACAACGTTTGGCTATAGCAAAATCCGAAGTCCGCGAGATTCAGCACTACGATTACTGGGTTAGCAACCCACAGGGCGGCGTCAAACAGGCAGTTCAGCAAATTCAGACGATTATTACTGCCGAACGATCTCGTATTGATACGAAACGCATAGAGACACTCAACCGCTCACTCGGTATTGATGGTGTAGATTAGGGTAAGTTTGATTTGTGGTAAACGGCTACGGAGGACATTATGAGTACCCTCAACGACTTTGCATTCAAACAAAAAAAATATATGCCCGTCTTTCCAAAAGCGAGTGGAAGACCGACGATTTACATAGAAGGCTATCCATACGAGGACGATGAGCCGATGCCTGCCACAGAATTTCACGCCGAACAGGTGAGGAACCTCGCTGACCAACTCGGACGATATTTTGCGATTCACCCACACGTCCATATAGGTGTTGACACGTTTATCTATTACCGTGAAGGCGATATGACGAAGTCCGTTGCCCCCGATGTTTACGTCGTCTTAGGTGCTGCTAAGTTTCCACTCCGGCGGAGTTTTTACACGTGGTCAGAGGGTGCTGTCCCCACGGTTATCTTTGAGTTCCTTTCGGATGCAACGGCGGATCAGGATCGGGGTGAGAAAGTTCAGGTCTATCTCAGGGATATGGGTGCACAGGAGTATTTCCTGCATCAACCCGAAATGGAGAAGCCGCTGGAGTTTCGAGGATGGCGGCGCAGTCCGTCTGGTAACATCGTTGAGATTGCCGCTGACGCACAAGCGGGGCTGTTCAGTGAAGCGTTAAATCTCTATTTTCGGTGGGAAGCACAGTTAGATATGCAGGTGCGGCTTTTACGTCCGTATCTACCGGATGGCACCCCGATAACGACTTCTATGGAGGAGCATCACCTTCGGATAGAGGCAGAGACGCGCGCAGCAGCAGCAGAAACGCGCGCACAGGAAATGGAAGCCGAGATAGAACGGCTCCGTCGGCAACTCGCGCATCGCCAAGACAACTAGGACACTATATGGAACTTAAAGAGCGGACGATTATCTTAGGTGTTACAGGCGGCATCGCCATTCACAAGTCGATTGACGTGGCAAGCCAACTCGTTAAAGACGGGGCATCCGTCCACGTTGTCATGACGGAAAACGCCACGCGTCTCGTGCAGCCCTTGCAATTCCAAGTCATCTCACGGAATCCTGTCCTCCTGAACCTATTTGACGCTGGAACAGACTGGAAACCCCCTCATATCGATCTCGCCGATCGGGCGGATCTCCTCGCGATCGTCCCCGCGACAGCGAATATTATCGGTAAGATGGCAAACGGCATCGCTGATGACGCCCTTTCGACCGTTGCGGTTTCCGTTCACTGCCCAATCCTTCTCGCACCGGCGATGAACGGACACATGTATCACAATCCGTTTGTGCAACGGAATATCGATACCTTGAAAACGCACGGGATCCATTTCGTTGAACCCGATAGTGGTGATTTAGCCTGCGGCTATGAAGGAACGGGACGCTTGAATACAGTGGAGATAATCCTGCAACGGATAAATGATATTCTTGCTGATGCGAAATCGACACCCCTACCCAAAACCGAAACAGCCGATTTACGGGGGACACGTGTTCTCGTGACAGCAGGGGCAACGCGCGAATATATCGACCCGGTCCGATTTATTACCAATCGCTCCAGTGGCAAGATGGGATACGCCATTGCTGAAGCGGCTGCAGCGCGCGGGGCGGAGGTGCGCCTCATCAGTGGTCCTGCGACTGTGCCTGTCCCTATCGGTATTGAGACCCAGCACGTCGAGACGACACTTGAGATGCGCGACGCAGTCCTGCAAGTTTTCAATGAAACAGACATTGTCATCATGGCGGGCGCGCCTGCCGATTATCGACCGAGCGAATTTACGCCCCATAAAATCAAAAAAACGACCGAAACCTTGACCCTCCCCCTCGAAAGGAATCCGGATATCGCCCAGGCACTTGGCGAACAAAAAACCGATCAAACCCTCGTTTGCTTCGCCGCCGAAACGAACGACATCCTTGAGAACGCCAAAAAGAAACTGATACGCAAAAACTGCGATCTCATTGTCGCGAATGACATCCTTGCGGCGGGAGCTGGATTCGGCGTCGATACGAATATTGTAACCTTGATCGACCGAGACGGCACCTGCGAACAACTCCCACGCGCCTCAAAGCGTGATGTGGCGGATGCTATCCTAACAAAAGTTATTTCCCTCAGGTCATAGTTATCAGTCAACCCTTAAAAAATGAATCACCGACAGGTCCGCGACTTCTTTGCGCTCCATCATACCCGCCCGAAAAAACAATTAGGACAAAACTTTCTTGTTAACCCAGAAGTCCTTAAGATTATCCTCGAAGCAGGAGAACTCACGGATACCGACACCGTCATAGAAATCGGTGCCGGTTTAGGGTGTCTCACGGACATCTTGGTGCGACGTGCCAAACGCGTCATTGCCGTTGAAGTAGACGAGTTGTTATACAAGGCGTTAGCAGCGCAATTCGCAATGGATTCACGTGTTCACCTCCTTAATGCCGACATCCTTAAACTGGAATTCGATTTATTGTTGTCTGACGGCACAGCGACTACGCCTAATTCCTTTAAGGCTGACGGCACAGAGACTGTGCCTGCTACCTTTAAGGTTATAGCGAACCTCCCTTATAGCATTACGACCCCAATCTTGTGGAAACTGCTCGATCATTACACACAGATTCACAGTTGCGTGCTGATGATGCAGAAGGAGGTCGCTGAAAGGATTGTTGCTGAACCCGGAGGAAAGGCCTATGGTGCCTTAACAATCGGTGTCGCGTATCGGACGGATGCGACACTTATCACCACGCTGTCGCCAGAAAATTTTTATCCGGCACCCAAAGTAGATTCGGCACTTCTAAAACTGACAATGCGTCAACATCCAAAGGTGAGGGTTGAAAACGAGGAATTTTTCTTTAAAGTCGTCCGGACGGCGTTTCGGACGCGGCGGAAGATGCTAAAAAATGCATTAATTGGTAGAGGCGAGGGCACCTCGCCCCTACAAACATCGGCGAAGGTATTGGCGGCTGCTTTTGAGGAACTCAATATAGCGCCGGAGCGGCGTGCTGAGACATTGGACATCACAGAATTTGCAGCCCTCGCAAATTTTTTGTTTTTTAATGATTCAGTAAAAAATTAAAAATCATAAGCGGATATCTAACTCAAAAAGTTGCCAATACACAATTTTCCAAGCTCTTTCTTCACGCCGGAATTCAAACTTACAACTGGCTTTGAGCTCCCGTAAGTCCCGTTCTTCCCCTTTTTCTGCGTCCACATCCAGTCGAAGCGTCGCTGCTGCCTTCCGAGCATGCGTTATATCCATCTCTATATCTTGAAATAGGAATTGAAGCGAGACGTACTCCTCAAAAAGTTGTGTCATCGCCGGAACGACATCCGCATAATTTTCAGGAATAATCCCGGATGCCACGCCGAAAAGCGTCGCTGGATCGTCCGCGGCGACATAGGTTTCCGAGAAAAGCGCTCGAATCGCCTCGATGTTTTCAAAGTTTACCGACTCAAGCAGCGCTGCGAAACCGTCAAAGAATTCCTGTATCTCCACCGCTGGATCCTTCAAGGGGGTCAACGCAATATCCGTAGTTAACCGTTCTTGTTTAATCACAAGCGGTTGGCTATACGGCTTATAATCTGGATCCGTGACGGTCAAAGTATGAACATCTCCGTAAACAACACCTTGAAAAGTGTAGCTGCCATCTACGCCGGTTTCAAAGGATAGCCCGATTAGCGTTATCGTTGCCCCAGGAATAGGATTTCCCGTTCCAGCATCGACGATGGTTCCAGCGACTGTCCCGTATTCAAGCACAGCCGGTTTTTCAGATTCCGATTGAGGTGTCTCTTCCACTTCTCCGCATGCGAAAATGCAAGCCACCAGTAGGAGAAGCGAGATATTTTTTTTACCGGTCACGGTTTGTTTACCATCCTTTTCCTCAAATTTTTTCATTAAAAAACTTCTCAAGCGTTTGTAACTTCGGCGGCTTCGTGAGCAGAGAAACAATTATCAGCGCGACAGACGAGACACCGATCAGAACTGCAGCAGGCATAATCCCGACACCGCCGACACTATACCCCGGCGTCTGCCAGTTTCGGAGAAAGAAATAGAGCCATAACAGAATTACACTGATGATTGCGGCGAACACACCGTGTTTTGTGCTACGCTGCCAGAACAACGCCGCAACCACAATTGGAAAGAGCCCCGCAAATCCGGTGAACGACCAAACAGCCAGTCTAAAAATACTGGGTGTCGCGATGAGCGAGATAAGATAGGTAACGCAAAGCACGCCGCTCACAAATAGCCGTCCTACCCACACCCGCTGTCTGTCTGAAAACGCCTTCCGCCGATAATGTCCAACAATATCGTGTGTGAACATACTCCCGATGGCAAGGGATTGCGAATCCAATGATGACATGATCGCCGCGAAGACGCCTGCGCCTAAAAACCCAGCTAAAACGCCGGGGGCGTGTATATGAATCATCTGAATCAGCACATTGTTCGCCTGTGCGCCTTGTAAACCTGGAACATCCACATTTCCGAGTATGCCGAGCAGCACACTCGGAATCCATACAACCGCAATACACAACGGATACAAAATAATCGCATACCGGAAGGTTCCGACATCTCTCGCCGTTAGGAAATGCGAAAAGATATGTGGAAACATGCCGACACAGAGCGGAACACAGAGATACGTCAAGAGTTCCAACGGCTTGATATGCTCCGCCTGCATTAATAAACCCGTGTCCACCTTAGCAATAGCATTTGAAAACCCGCCCATTCGATGCGTGATGACAAAAAAGGTGATGCCCCCGAGGGTCATGAAAACGAGCGTTTGGAATGTGTTCACCCACGCAGTGCCTCGCATGCCGCTGTAGGTAACATAACACAAAACGACTGCACATATGAGTAAGCCACCGAGCCATTGTGGAATTTGACCTTCTGTGAGTGTCGCCAATGTACCACCACCGCCCATCACACCGATCAGCAGATACGGGATCAGCAGCAATACAAACACAATAAAGAGGAGCAGCCCTAAACCATCGGACTCCCACCGATCGCGGAAGTACTGGACCTGTGTCACATAGCCAAACCGCTTTCCAAGCCGCCAGAGGCGGGTCCCAATAAAGAGGAACACACACGGAATGACTATCGCCGAGGAAGAAGCCATCAGTGCAAAAACACCGATACCCCTATGGTAGGCTTCACCCGACGCACCGAGGATCGAGAACGCCGTCATGTTCGTGCCGAACAGCGTCATCAACAGGATAAACCAATTGATCGTCCGGCTTGCGACGAAGTAATCTTCTCCGGTATTTCGGAAAAGTTTATGGCTCAAAGCACCGAGAACCAAGACCGCAGCAAGATAAATAAAAATGACCGCAAGGCTCATCGTTCACCCCAATCCCCTCGCGCTTTAACAAAAGCCGCCATCAGCAACGTTGCGACACCGCAATAGCCTATATGATAGAGCAACCCTACCGGCATTCCTAAAACCAGCTGCGGGGTTTGCCAGAACCAAAAATCGTTGTGAAGTAGGAACAAAAGCACGAGAAGCGCGTATAACACCCCTCTCATCGGACATTTCATGAAATACTCCCTTAGCAATTAGCGTAGGGGTTAGGTCACCCAACCCCTACAGAGGGTATTGTTAAACGAAAACCCTTTTGCTGACCGCCGCTATTCTTCTGACCGCTGACCGCCGACCGCTAACTGCTGACGGCTATTAAAATAGAAAATGGCAACACTCGCAAGCACTACAATCCCATGAATCCATACAAATTGTAGACCCGTCGGCGCAAAAAAGAGAACGAGTGCCGCAACAAACAGGATGCAGCGTGCCCATAACGACAATTTGTTAAAGATATAACCGGCGATAGCAGTTGCCAAGAGAACCGTCCCGATGAGCGTCAGCGAAAAATTTACGAAAACCGTCCATACTCCTGGTGTCCCACCACTCTCACTGAGCCACAACAATGCGGGTCGCAAAACAAAGGCGTAAGGCAGCGCGAAACCGACGAGCGCGAACCGAAACGCCGCGAACCCTGTTGCCATGATCCCCGACCCCGCGATGGCAGCCGCAGCATACGCCGCCAATGCGACAGGTGGGGTCACCATCGACATCATCCCGAAATAGAAAATAAAAAAGTGCGCCGCCAGCGGAACAACTCCTAAATCCAGAAGCACGGGACCTACTAAGATCGCCATCAATAGATAACAGACCGATGAAGGCAACCCCATCCCGAGAATAATTGTTGAAATCATGAGGAAAAACAGTGCCAACATCAGGTTCGTAGACGCAAGCGGTAAGATCGCCGACGGTAACTTGCCACCGATGCCCGTCAGCGTTACCACGCCTAAGATGATACCGACACACGCCGCAGCCGCAATCAACGACACACCGCTCTGTGCTGCCCGTTCACAAGGGGATGTTAGGAAGTTCACCCCTTTCAGCACATCCGACACACCAACACCCGTAGAAGCGATCTCCGAATCGCGAGGTCTTTCAGTTGTCGAATGCCATCCGCGGAGTCGGCGAACCAAGAAGTCCAACAAACTTATCGCAACGACTACCAGTAGACTCCAACTCACTGCGCGGAACGCCGTAGCCCCCATCAACAGAACCCCGATGAGCGTCATAAACGCCGCAAGAAAGATCCCCCCTTGCAGTGTCAGAAGTTTTCCGTGTTTCTCTTCCTGTGTGGGAGGGGTTTCCAACCTCGAATCCCCCTCTTCAGAACTGTGAACGGAACCCCCCGGTGTCCGTCTACTACGCCTCGCCACAAAGTGCACCATACAGAGCATTCCGGTGTAGTATAGAACTGCTGGAAGCAGTGCCGCCTTGATAATCTCCAGATACGTAACGGCAGGCTCTACGATCTCCAGCATCATATACGCCGCTGCGCCCATAATCGGCGGAACCAACGCCCCACCAGAACTCGCTGCGGCTTCAATTCCCCCCGCTATCGCTGGCTGAAACCCGGCGCGTTGCATCAACGGAATCGTGAACGTTCCAGTCGTTGCTGTATTTGCCACGGCGGAACCCGACAACGATCCCATCATGCCGCTACTCAGGACGGCGACCTTCGCAGGTGCTCCCGCACTCGAACCGAACACACGCCTCGCCAAATCCAAGACATAATTCGTCGCGCCTGTCCGCTCCAACAACGTCCCGAACAACACAAACAGAAAAACATAGGTGAACATCACCCGAAGTGCGATGCCAAATGCGCCTTGACTGTGTAAAAACGTCTGACTCACGATGCGTTGAACGGAATAGCCGCGATGCGGGAACAACCCATCCGGCATAAACTGTCCAAAACCGGCATAGAGCAGAAATGCGAGAGAGAGCAGCGGAAGCGTCACACCAATAGAACGGCGGGTCGCTTCTAAGATTAAGAGAAGTCCGAGCCCGCCGATGATGTAATCCAGCGGCAATTCCGCACCCGCCCGGTCTCCGAGGGACTTACCGTCTAACCAGAACGTCTGAAAAACCGGTTCCGTCTGAACAAAAACATAACCGAAACAAAGAATCACACTGCCGATTAGCAACACATCCAAAAGTTGGAAAGCAGGATTGCGCGCAAAACGGGGATGCATAGGGTATCTCAGAAATACCACTATTAAGCCCAGCATCGCGAAGAGTGCTAACTCCGACTGCGGTGTCAGTTGCGGGTAGTTGACCTCGGCTAAGATAAAGAGGCACAGCAGCACCGAAACTGTAAGAAAGATGTAGTTTTTTGAGTGTTGTTTCAATGCAGTGAGCGAAATCTGCGTGGATTTTGTAGCGTAGACTTGCTTCGCAGTGAGAATCTGCGCTTTTAAAGGCACAACCTAACAGGTTATGCTACAAAGATGGTAACTCGCATTACACAGGCAAATGACGAAACATCTTATAATTGCTTTAAGTTTAACAGGAAACGAGACAGAAGTCAAGGAAAAGGGATAGCACAAGCCATATACTTTGAAACATCTCTGGCTTTCAAATTTTGATTAATTCGCTGCTTTCAAATCCGCCCACTTACCAAGCGACTTGCCAGCAGCCGATAGATGCCCGCGCAGCCGCACGGTCGCCACCTCTCGACGCGCCCCGGATAGCGAGACCTCTCCGAGTCGATAATAATACGGCACATTCGATTGCGCCGTTGTGTCCGTATACCAGTGATGCTTATTTGGGGGTAGGAATGTTATTAGAAAACCTCCAATGTCCCGTCTCTTACAACCAGAACAACGGGATCATAAATCGGATCGCCGTTGGGATCAAAGGAGAACTTCCCTAAAATCGTGTCAAGATCCTTGATATTCGCCAAAGCCTCTCGGATCGCAGAAGTATCCGTGGATTCAGCCTGAGTGATCGCTGCATTGAGAATATAAAGGGTTGCATACATAAATGCCGCGTATTTGTTGGGGTCCATACCATATTTGGCATTGTAATTCTCCACAAACGCTTGGTTTCCAGGGGTATCAACAGTAGCACCCCATTCTACAAAAATCATCGCGCCTTCAGCAGCAGCACCGGCGGCTTGTATATCTGTTCCGGTGAATGTGCGCATGATAAAGGGCACAGATATGCCGAGTTGATGCCCTTGGGTGAGTATCCCATGATTTTCTGGCGGTAAAGATGAAACAAAAATGACATCAGGATCCAATGCCTGTATACGGGTTAACTGTTCAGAAAAATCGGTATCACCGCTTTGGAAGGTTTCAGTGGCTATCACTTCAACCCCGTTATGCGCGAGTGCTTCCCGAACTGCTATGTCCGCATCGGTGCTGAAAAGATCTACCGCATCATACAGTGTAGCGGCGCGTTGATAGCCAAGTTTTGCATGTGTTGTTTCAATACTGCTTGGCGTAAGCACATCTGTTGAAAGGGTAACACGGAAGACAAAATCACTCAGGGCACTGAGACCCCGGGCAGCGGATACAGGACTTATTGCCACCACCTGATGCTCTTCTGCGATCGGAAACGCGACTTTCGCTTGAGCTGAATTCACGGGGCCGAGGATGACAGATACACCGTCTTGGTGAATCAGCTTATTGAAGGCTTCAACGCCGCCTTCTATCGTGCTTTGGTCGTCTTCAATGGTGAATTTGAGGTGTGTACCCCTCGGTGCTGCAGCATTAATCTCATCGAGTGCCAACTGAAAGCCTCTCGATAATGGGATGCCCATTTGATTGCTAAACCGACCTGTCAAGGGTAAGACGATACCGATGGAAATATCTTCGCTGGTTTCCATCATCTGAGGTGTGGTAGGTTGGATAATCTCGGAAACTCGGTCACAGGCGACCATGCTCAAAACCAAAACAGCCATAACGAACATAAACACGCCCGTCGTCGCAACAAAGGTATCTGCCCCGATGGTCAGCGGTGTTGAGAAACCTCGGATAGATGAAAAATTAACTCTCAATGGTTTGTACTCCCTCCTCTATAACATAGTCTTTAGCATTGCCGGCTATTTCAAACTTTATAGTAACGTCGAAAAATAAGTTGACTTCTGTAGCATAAACTGTATGAAGATTAATTTTTTAATTCGGTAATATGCGGGCAGGCACAAGACCTGCCCCTACAGTCGTTTTTTGGGGTAGAATTACCGAAATATTTATTTAAACTTCATTTAGTTTGTGCACCTTTCGCACGCAGACGAACAGTCTACGCTACAATAGAAATGTTCACATAATTATGGACTTTACTATAAAACATTATTAATGCGTGAAACAAGCGGCACCGCTGATACTATTTTCTTATCAACATCTTGCGCGTCGCGGTAAAGTCGCCTGTGGTGAGGGTGTAGAAATACAAACCACTCGCCACGGGTTCACCCACAGCGTTTCTGCCATCCCAATACGCAGCACGCTCCCGACTGTTATAGAAGCCTGCGGATTGATAACCGAGGGAAAGTGTGCGGATCAACCTACCGGTTGTATCATAAATAGAGACAGAGACTGGACTGTCTTCGGAGAGTTGATACGGAATCCACGTTTCCGGGTTAAACGGGTTCGGGTAGTTCTGCAACAGGAGATTCTGCTCCGGTCTACCAATACCATCAAGTCTGACAGACAAAACGGCGTTCGCTAAATGCTCAGGGGTCACTTTGAAAGTGAGGGTCTGAGATTCAACATTTCCAGATGGACCGATGACACGTAGCTCAACCCTGTCTCCAACTTCAACGACGCTGCGTCGCGTTAAGTCGGCAGTCGCAGCAGCGAAATAATCCCCTTGGACGGAGGCGGCTATCTCGCTATTTGTTCTCAGGTTACGGACGATGACCTTGTAGCCGTCAAACGTTGGTTTACCTTTCAAATGCCCACTGACGACGAATGCCCATGCTTCTTGGGGGGTCTGCGTGGAGAGAGCAGGTGCGGCAGCAGCTTCCGTCGTTTCGGTGGGATCCGTCCACGGTGCGCCGACGAATGCGAAGTTTCGGATTTCAGGGACATTGACGATATAGCCGTGTCCACCTTCAATGGAGAAACCGTCATTGGGGGCATCTGGTGTCCATGCCACGAATTTTTGGTTTGGCGCGTCAAACATGATGAGAGTTGTCGCCCCTGCCATGGCGACAAGTGCCTTGGCAGTCATCGGTGTTGCGGGTGCCAGAGGCACAGACAGCATGTTCAACCCTTTAGAGAGCGTGACGGTGTAGACGTTGCTGTAACTTCCCGCTTCCACTTGTGAGGCAGGTCTTGCGATAAACCCGTGTCTGCGTCCATCGGGGGAGTCATAGTGCCCGACGACAGAGCCGTCCTGATTGATATTCCAGCCCTCCGTGCTAACGCTCCCCGGAAACCGCAACTCACGTAGGTTGACGGGGTTGCCGATATAAGTGCGCGGGACATCACCCGCCTCTTTCGCGCGGCCAATGACACTTCTTGATTCGTTGAAGCCGTGGAGAAAAAAGTATTCCAGATTTAGGGCGGATGGAAGGTCGATATATAAAAACCTACCCGTCCGACCCCGTACGTATGCGTGATAGGTGCCCGCCGCATCGGTGTAGCTGCCCACGATATTGCCTGCCCAACTCACAAAATCGGCATACGTTGCCGATGCGCCAGGGACCTCAATGATTGTATCGCCTGAGAACCCACGGCGAACGCCGGACGCATCTGTAAAATTACCCGTCAGTCTCCCTGTCGCATCACTGTAACCGTATATCTCCGTTTCAACAGCACCCGGAAAATCGTATGGGTGCAACTTACCCTCTTCCAAGACGACACCGTGGTAGAGACCGTCGCTATCTTGGTAGTGTCCCGCGGCGACCCCATTATTACCGAGGGCAAAGAAATAAGTGCCTTGCGAGCCAGGGTAATCGTAGGTTGTAAAAACGCCATCAATCAACGTAAAGCCGACCATTTTTTGACCATCGGCACTCCGAGTGTTCCCGGCGTAATCCTCAAAGTCACTACTTGCAGTTATCTCTAAAAAGTCTACACCCGGCACATCAATTGTCTCGAATGTAAAGCCGGCGAGTGTGCCAGATCGTCTGCTGACGCTTGGAGCAGTGCTCTCTACCGGTTTTGCAATGAACCCGTGTCTGCGTCCATCGGGGGAGTCGTAGTGCCCGACGACGGAGCCGTCCTGATTGATGTTCCACCCCTCTGTGACAACGCTATCCGGAACCCGTAATTCTTGTAGGTTGAGGACGTTGCCCACATAAGTGCGCGGGACACCCCCTACCGGTTTGGCGCGCCCAACAGCAATCACTCTATCGTTGATACTGTGGAGAAAAAAATAGTCCAACACTCCTTGTAGTGGAAGGTTGATCGTTGCAAAACTCCCCTTCTCACCCCGGACGTATGCATGATAGGTGCCTGCAGCATCCACGTAACTTCCCACGATATTGCTGAACCCACTCACAAAATCGGCGTAAGTTGCCGATGCGCCGGGATACGCAACGATTGTGTCGCCTGAGAAACCGCGCCGAACACCAGAAACATCTATAAAATTACCCGTCAGTCTCCCAGTGGCATCACTATAACCGAAGATTTGGGTTTCAACAGCACCCGGAAAATCGTATTGCCGCATTTCGCCGTTTTCCAAGATAACGCCATGATACAGACCGTTGCTATCTTGATAGTGGCCCGCAGCTTGACCATTATTGCCGAGTGCATAGAAATAGGTGTTCTGTGCGTCCGGGAACTCATAGGTCGTAAAAACGCCATCAATCAGCGTAAAGCCGATTTCTTTTTCACCATCGGCACTTTTCGTGTAGCCTGCGTAGTCCTCGAAGTCACTACTTGCCGTCACCGCTAAGAAGTCTACACCGGGAACGTCGATCGTCTCAAAGGTATAGTTGGCATTGGCGGGTGCGACAACGGGTTCGGTGTTGTCTTGTGCTGCAGTATCCGTTACGAAAAAGGAAACGAGGCATAAGAATAACGTAAATATGGAAAACAAACCTGTTTTCATCTGAGTATACATAGTAAAAATCTCTTAGTTGTCGATGTAATCCGAACGGAGTTGAAACCTATGCAGGACCTGGTTCCATTTACCTGCGGATCTCTCAAGGTGCGCTGCATCCGCCTGTATCACTTCTTCTAAGGCGTAGTAAGCCGCGGCATCTTCCTGAGTGGCAAACGCAAATTCAACGAGTCGGTGTGGAGATTCACCGTAATAGTTGTCGTAAGAGGCACTCGCCTTGAGTTGCATTGGGGCAAATGCCTCTATAGGCAGATCCCTGAGACTCTCCAGATATGCTTGTTTTCCACCGGGACTGTAGTCAATCAGATAAACGTGTTTTATCTGCCAATCGCCTTCTTCTTTTGCGTGGCTATAGTCAACATCCTCGATAAATGTGTATGTGACCATTTTGCTTGCGACATCCGGGAAGCCTGCGAAAATCTCGGCGATCTCTGGGCGGTTGAGATAGGTCGCTGCATCGAGAAAACTCTTAAAATCAAACGCAACCATCCGATGTGGACGCATTTCAGGGTCTTGATTGTCGTAAGACCTGACCCTCACAAGTTCTTCGGGGGCTTGCAGCGTCTCCACAATGGTGGCGACCCCCTCAATATAAGTCTCCTTGCCGCCCTCTGGGTAGTCGATGAACAAGACCACCCGGACGGGATTGGATTGCATACCCGTCACGGTAGTGTCCGTGCCGGAGTCCGATGGCACCCCATCTATTACCATCCTTTGTGCTTTTTCACACCCCGCCAGTGCGACGAGTGCGATGAGAAGTATCAAAGATAAATGGGGACATCTCAAATTCACGATTTTGTCTCCTTTGTAAAAAAGTAAATTGCCCAAACCTTCGGACGGGAACGATCATTGGGAATCTCATAAACATCGGTTTCCTTCGGGCTATTATAAGGTCCTATGTGGACATCTACATGCCGCTGTGTGCTGGCTTTCTTAGCAAATGCTCAGGTGGCAATTCTCCTGTCAAAGTCTTCAAAAATTCGACCAAATCGTTTTTTTCTTGTTCACTCAGATTGAGAGGCGCTCTCAGCACCCCCGCCATACCCGGAAACGCAGTTGTGTAGCCACCCGCATCTTTAAATTCAATCACGGACATGAGCGTCGGAAATTCACCGGTGTGGAAATAAGGTGCCGTCACGGCAGGCAACGGCGATAATTCTGTTATAAGTACCCATTCGTCTATGCTGAAAAAGTCTGGTCCCTGTTCAAGGCTTTCGATTTCGGACAAAACATCATCAATAGGGGGCTCATCACATCCCATATAGAGTAGAGCACTACTAAAAAGAAAAATAACAAAAACCAATGAAAATCTTTTAAAATCAAATCGCATATTTGCGCGCCTCGGATTGTCGAATTTATGCTTCAATAGAGCGTCCGTGCTTATTCGCCCGGATATATCCCGATAGAAGCGCTTTCAAGCGTTCAGGTGTCCCTGGAAACGAGATGCTCATCGAGTCGGGTACCTCGACACCACACGTTACGATTATCGACTCACCCGTGATGAACTTAACAATACAGACCCTTGAACCGACGCGTTTGATACCACTGACGCGGCTCGGATCTATGCTCTTGCTACCGAGCCGCATTTTCGGGATGCTCTGAGGGTTTCCGGTGTCCATTAAAATATCCTCCGATCTCATAGGTTGTTTTCGAGTTGACCACCACAGCTTTTAGATTTCCGCACATTTACCGAAAACCTTATTTTTTCAAGGCTGCCCAAGTGCCGACCTGTTTCCGTCTAACCAGACTCGGTGCCGCCGGCGCCGGTTGCTTGTAGAACCCGGGAGACCCCATGTCTTCCCGATGTCCATAGTAATAAACCTCCGAGGGCGACTCGCTCGGGACGACCTGATAAGAGACCCGCGCCTGGTTCTGATGGAGCGGTGCCACCGGATCCCCTAACGCACCAAAAGCTTCCCGACCGAGACGGTGAATCTCTGTGCCATCGGCATCCGTCAACACCCAGCCGAGTTTGAGGACGTTCTCTATGTTCAAGTTGTAGACCTGTGTGGAAACCTCTATCCCGGAAAACTTTCTCGCCGGGAGACGTTGCGTTGCTAAGATGACAACACCGCCCCCTGGAATACTAAACCCGTCCTCTGTTGCGGCGAGTGTCAGTGTGTGGACTTTATGGGGGGCGGTGGCCGACCGTCGGGTGGCGTATTGGAACGTGTAGCCTTTGAGGTTGACGGTTTCCTCGGTGTTGGGGTTATATACCTCAATCCACTGTGGTAATCCACCACTCCCAGCAGACCAATCTCTGACCATATACTCTGTCACGCGTATCGGTTGCATCAGCGGAGACCCGGGGCGCCTTTCTTGAGACGCATTTGTCTCAATAGGGACCACCGATTGCGGGGGACCGGATGTCCTTGCCGGCGATTCAGTTGTGGTGTCTGGGGTGGTAGCCGGTGGACTGTTTCCCGTCCCTGTTGTAACGGGTATATCAGACACTGGGTCCACTGGAGGATCCGGTGTTGGATTCACTACTGCGGGATCTGGTGTTATATCCCGTTGACTTACCCTTAAACCTAAACCAGTCTGACTGCTACCTCCTCCCCGTTCCTGAACAGGCGGTTCCGGGTACCGTGAAGGATCCCACTCCGGTGAAGGCACTGACGGTCTCGGCGGTATCGTATTCTTATCACGGCTAAAATGAGCAATTAGGGTCCTGCCATCAGAATATTTATATTCATGCGTATGGACCCCTTCTTCGCCAGCTCTGGCAACATCGTGATAAGTCATCTCAACAGTAACCCCATCTCTTTTTGGTTCTTCAACCTCATGTGCGCTCACATACGATACTGTAAATATAACCGCAGTCAAAGCGAGGGCACAGAGAATAGATAAAATGCTGAATCTAAACATTTTGAAATTCATTTTTACATACCCTGCTGTGGAGATGGTCAAAAAAAAGGGGTCTCTATTAGTTTTCATACGCGTTAGTAGAAAGACTTTCATCTTGCGAAGAGGACTGAGCGCCAGAGGCGGGTCGCTTGACGCTTCAAACGTCTCCTCCTTTCTAATGCCCTATAGTTACTTGGGTCACTTTTTACTTATTTATCATATAAAATATAAATGACATAGGTAACTAAGGATTATACAAAATTTTCAGATAAAAAGCAAATTATATCTACAAAAATTGCTAATTTTTCTTAAAAAACGATGTCAACCGATGTAGATCGCCATGAGAATGCACGCAAAGCCGCTGAATCTTGTGGGGGTCTATCGGTGCCCCCCACAAGAGATAAAACCTTATTTTTTCAAGGCTGCCCAAGTGCCGACCTGTTTCCGTCTAACCAGACTCGGTGCCGCCGGCGCCGGTTGCTTGTAGAACCCGGGAGACCCCATGTCTTCCCGATGTCCATAGTAATAAACCTCCGGGGGCGACTCGCTCGGGACGACCTGATAAGAGACACGCGCCCCGTTCTGATGGAGCGGTGCCACCGGATCCCCTAACGCACTAAAGGCAGCCCTACCGAGACGCTGAATCTCCTTGCCATCGGCATCCGTCAACACCCACCCGCGTTTGAGGACGTTGTCTATGCTCAGGTTGTAGACCTGGGAGGCTCCAATACCGGAAAATCGCCATGCCGAAACTGTTTCGGTTGATAGGATCGCGACACCGCCTCCCGCGATGCTGAACCCGTCCTCTGTTCCGGCGAGTGTCAGCGTATGGACTTTATAGGGGGCGGTGGCTGACCGTCGGGTGGCGTATTGGAACGTGTAGCCTTTGAGGTTGACTGCCTCGGTGTTGGGGTTATACACCTCAATCCACTGTGGTAATCCACCACTCCCAGCAGACCAATCTCTGACCATATACTCTGTGATGCGTATGGGTAATAAAGGTTGAGGCTCGGGTTGCGTTTCTGGTGTACCCTCAAGCGTTGTTCCGTATTTTTGTTGGGCTCTGAGGAAATTTTGTTCTGTGCTTGTGTCCACAGGGGTTCCGCTATCACCTGTTTCGGATGTCCCTTCAGATGTGCCACCCGTTGCTACCGTTGTGGGTTGAGGAACCGTCGGTTGGGTAACCGTTGGTTGATTATTAGGCGGCTGATTATTCGGTGGTTGATTATTCGGTGGCTGATCCACAGTCGTATCTGTGCGCCTACCTACTCCATCGTGGTCGAAACTCCATGAAAGACCCGGGTGCGTGTGATCATCATCTCCTAGAGTATACGCGTGCGTGTGTGTCCCTGTATGTGTGTGAACCACGTAGTCGTCATGTTGGTGGGTATAAAGGGTATGCGTATGCTCTGTATCGACGAGCTCTTCGCGCACCCAGTCTGTAATACCCTCATCATTAGAATGGAGATCACCGTGGGGAGTTTTCCAATGCTCGTGATACCGGGCGGGATCACCCTCCCCTCCGCCAGCCGTCGTCCCATAGTGCGAGTGGATTGCATTGCTATGACAATGCCGCTTTCCATCATGATCATGACAAATAGTAACGTAATTAGGATTAGCAGGTGTGTGTGCGTATACAGATGAAATAGCCGTCAATACACTAAAAACGAATAAGACGCTAAAAGTCAGTATTCTTGAAACCATTTTTCTAAATCTCCTTTTTTTGTAGACGTTGAAAGAATAACCGTTATCAAAACAAACGGTCGCGATACTTGCTGTAACAAAAATAGCCCGCAACGCGGCAAGCGTGTGGAAACGCAGCGCGGGCGGGCGCGCAAAAAAAAACCGCGACAGCAGCAGCGCTGCGGACGCAGTTCATGAGATAGATATGTAAAATTACTCTACTTGAGTTGAGTGGGGGGGGGAGACTCGCGTCTTGACTAACGACACACCAGCCGGATACCGGGACCCAGCACAGAGGCACGTTTGCTGTGGAGATGTTCAGAAGAAGGGGGTCTCTATTAGTTTTCATACGCGTTGGTAGAAAGGCTTTCATCTTGCGAAGAGGACTGAGCGCCAGAGGCGGGTCGCTTGACGTTTCAAACGTCCCCTCCTTTCTAATGCTCTATAGTTACTTGGGTCACTTTTTACTTATTCATTATATAAAATATGAACGGCATAGGTAACTAAATGATACAAAATTTTCAGGTAAAAAGCAAATTATATTTACAAAAACTGCTAATTTTTCTTAAGAAAGTGGATAACATTTTAAGATTTGACCGAAAATGAAATGCGTGATAATATACACTCTTAACTTATATGAAAAGGTCAATGGCCTCGCCTTAAATCACCTGACTGTCCTTAGGGAAATATATTGATGACAACCAACACCTTGCAAGACCTGATTGCACGTTGCCACCAACGGCACGAGAAACCCCTTAAGCAACGCAAGTCGATCGTAGGACCCCTGCTTTATCAAGGACTTCCTTACCATTTCACAGTCTATTGTGCACACAGACACCCTGTGATGCTTCAAGACTTGGAGGCGGCAGATATTTCCTTTATGCCGATAGGACGGGTCCCGGGCAACGATCGCCCGCCGCGAGCTTTTGGGGGCAAACGGTTCTTGAAACGCCAACAGGCGACAGACTGGGAAATCCTTTACTGGCATAAGTCGTGGGGGGTTCAAGTGTATACGGGTATCCCCTCAGCACGCGACAGCGCGTCATGGCATGACATCGACTTTAAGTATGAAGCCATCTGCGCCGCACCCGATGCCGTTTTTGCCTGCGTTCAGGCACTCGTTGATGCCGTTGAGAACCCGTTGCTAACGCTGTCAAAGTCGGGGGGACTGCGTTTTTCTTGCAGGATACCGGGGTATCTACATCCGAACACCCAGCAGGCACGGCTGTATATTCATAAGCACACACCGACATCGGAGAATCCGCACCAGCACGACACGTATCTTGAAATTTTGGGTGAGCAGGGATATAGTTGCTGGGATGCGCGCTATGAAATTCTGCTCGGAGATCTGTTAGATCCGCCTGTGATTTCCAAAGAGGTGCTTTTTCCGCCTATTGACGCGCTTCGCGCTGCACTTCACAAACCTATCCCCCAAAACGTCCAACACGAGGCGCACCGCCCCGAGGCACCATATTCTCTCGGATCGGGTAACCTTAACCTCGCGAAAGAGGCATTTTTCAAGCGCGGGTTTTCTTATGCCAGACAAGCGGATGGAATTCACTATTGGAACCAACGGGGGAGTGAGACGGGCAATACAGAGGTATCATTGTGGGAGCGCGAAGGGACCGTATGGATATGTGCGTCTACACCTGAAACCGGGGTGCCTACAGACGCAACGCCAATCACAGATGTTTGGAACGATACCGGGATCCTGCCACCGATCCCCGAGACAGGGCTGCCTATAGACGATAAGGTGCTTGCCATTCGGGAAGGAAAACTCAGTCCACTCTCAATGAAACGTCCCAAGCCGGTGTTAGACAAGTTGAGACCTACCGAAAAGATGGATGAAACACGCGAAGAAATTTGGGTTCAGATGCAGCGTGCTATCGATGCGGGGGTGAGCGTTCTTGGATTTATTCCCGCGGTAAATTCAGAGAAAGACGGTGAAGTCGGCACCACCCTGCGTCGCAATGGCGCAATCTGTTTAAATGTGCCGGATGCTGCGCTTGCGGCAGGCATAGAACAATTTTTTCAAAAGCAAAATGTGGGATCAGACGCACAAATACGCCAAGATTACCGATTGTTTTTGGACCCACAATACGCAAAAATAGCCGAACAAATTCTCGAAGTGCGCGATGGAACACAGCAGCTCTGTATCATCAATATCACGAGAGAGAATGACCTGTTTCTTAAATGCGAACTCCCAAAAACGACCTTGGAGAACTGGATTGCCAACTATCAGGAGAGTGCCTTAGGATACCTTGCCACAGCCCTCCTGAATGCAATCGAAATCAGAGATAAATCTCATGTCAATTTTATCAAACGACTTCGGACAGTGATACAGGCATTTCAATGGCGGGAAGCAGAGATCATCCAACAGATGTGCCACGGCGAGGTGGCGACGGTTGAAAACATTCAAGAGTTTCCAACCGTTTCTTCGGATCCAAACTGGACGTTTTGGCATCAAGTCAAACGCTTCTTTGCACATTACACGCGGGACACTGATGCTCCGATGCGATGGAAGAACCAAGTGCTACGCTTCTGGGTGCCGCCGGTGCTGCATCCACGCATCAAACACCTTTTTGTCACCTCATCGGCGCTCTACGGCGAGCATCTCCGTCGAGCGTTCCTGGATGCGGAAACCGAGACCCTTCCTGCCCAACCCATGGCGTGGGTACCTGGAAACTGCGTTTTTCAGATTCGCACCGGTACGTATCCACGGCGGACACTCTTAGACCTCTACAACACTTGGGACGTTTTTGGAATTTCTGAAACCGGGCAGCAGATTTTTTCCAGGATCCAAACTGAAATAGAAAGGGATCCGAGTGTTAAGCACGGCATTCTCACCCACGATCAGGCAATTAAACAGTTGGGGAATATCGCGAAAAATGAGAATGTCTGTTTCCTGACGGGATTCCGAAACAGAAAAGGATTGGAAACCGCTTTTCAAGAAGCAGAAGTCATCTGGATAGTGGGCATGCCGGAAATGGGACCCCGCGCCATTTTACAGCGCACCCAGGTCCTGTTTGGAAACGACGAAGAACCGCTTTCTTATGAAATGGAACGTGAGTCCTACCGTTACAAAGACGGGCGCGCCCAGAGCGTCTATGAAAAGGATATCGTCTCCATATTCACACAGGTTATAGCGTTAGCGCAACTCAACCGTTTGGCAAATAAGAAAGTTATGTTGATTACGGGTTTGCGAATTCCTGGGATTACCGACAGACCTGAAACCCACCTTTTTGACTGGGAAGATCTTGAGGTCGCCGGTCGCTTAGACAAACTTTCTGAGGCGATAGCGACACGCCAACGCTTTGAAAGAGAACGGGACAATCTAACGGCTGAATCCAGCAGAAAAGAGGTAGAGCGGGTTCTCGGATGCTCCCCAAGGCAGGCGAGTCGAGTGTTGCAAAAGTTAAGGGGCGGGAAAATTGTCCGAGCGCCGCTCCGCGAGCAGATCCTCGCGCTTCTTGCCGATGGAGAGAAAAAAACACCCGAACTCACCGCAGCGATTCAAGGACACCCAAAAGCAATAAATACAAAACTCACGCGCCTTGTCAACGCCGGTGAAATTGTAAAGGTGCGACGGGGCGTGTATAGGCTGCCAGAACATTAGGACAGAAGGATGCGTCTTATGCACCAGCTGCACACCAGTGAGGTGGCTACAGAAACCCACCCTATCTATTAAAGCCCATAATCACCTATTCACCTTTTATAGTTGGCGAGGTTAGGAAACCTCGCCAGCAAAGCGAGAGTAGGCGTAGTCCAGTTAGGTCAATGTACCCAAGCCTAAAGGCATTGGGCTTGTAAAAAGCCTGTTTGCCTCGTGCTTCGTTAGTGTTTCTCGTTTCATAGAGGGTCGTAACCGACCGCTCTCCACGAAGGGTGCAAGCCACCCTAAAAAAGTTTCTCGCTGGCGGTTAAGCCAATACAAAATGCGAGAGTGCCCACCTCAAGTTTCTGTTTCTTTTCCGTATTGTGCTGTAGCTTTACACAAGTCGCACACGGGGATAGCGAACAGCAGCATAACTTGCAACCTTGCACTACGAAAGATATTATACCACAACTTCGGACCAAGTGTCAAAGAAAAAATGAACACTTTGGTCCTTTCCAAGAGGGCGGATTTTCCTCCCAAACTTAAAAGTTTGGGCTTCCAATCCGTAAACTTAGGTGAAAGAACCCTACCGTGTTTAAGTACCCCACGATTCAAGCCCAAGGAGTTTTTCTCCTAAAGGGGTCAACTCGGCTGTCTTACCCTGGTAATGCTCTTTCTCTTTTGTCTCTCTTCCGAGGCCCGTTAGACGTTCACGCCATCCCTCAATTCGGGACGCAGCATTGCCATTCTCCGGTGCAGGCGACATCGTGATGTATTGCGCCATGCGGGGACGCTCAGCGGAGTTCGGACTACTGCCGTGTGGCAATGCGCTATGCCAAATGACCAAGTCTCCAGCTTTCCCTGCGACCGGCACCGCCTCCGCTTGATAGTCTCGCACGACTTCTTTCGGATTCGCGTCATCAGGTAAGCCGTTCAACCAGTTTTCCAACTTCCGATGAAAACCCGGAATACAGGTGAATGCGCCTTGATTCCCAGGGGTATCCGCCAGATACAAAACACCCTGCACCTTTAAGCGCACCGGCATATTGTCCAATGACATATCCCAATGCAAAAACGGACCCGTGAACGTATAATCCGAACGTTCGGGTGGGTTCATACTCGCCCGATCAAAACTGACCCAGAGTTTCTCAGTACTCCAAATCTCAGAGAACGCCTGATGCACACGAGGATATTGACGGTTATCCCATAACGCTTGGTGTTGATAAATCTCCACCATGATGCTTCGGCGCGGTGGGTCGGGATACCAACTGTCCGGATCATCACGGTCCATTTCAAGAAAATCCCAGACAGCCTGTTCCGCGGCTCGGCAATTCTCAAGTGGCACCGCTTCCGGCACAACGACGTAACCGTTCTCTTCCCAAAATTCTAAGGCTTCTGCGTCAAAAACTGGCATGAGTCTCTCCTTAACGTGAGTTCGGTAAATCATAGTACATTTTTCTATAGACCTATTGCTCCGATGGAGCAAAAAACGACTTCGTGTGACGCGAGTTGGGTCACCCGTGTAGCATTCGTTAGATCGCAACTTGGGTTAACGTAGTTTTAAGAATACCACAAAAGATTACGCAAATCAAACTTTTCGATGACACTCGCGTGTCATCCAACGTTTGAAAAATTTTCTTGCAATCAATTGCGCCTTGTGCTAAAGTACGGATACTCCGATCTACAAAATTGAGTGAACATTGAGACGAAGGAGAAAGCTCACAATGCTTAAAGCAGGATTTATCGGTGCAGGGGGACGCAGTCAGGGGGCGCATTATCCAAACGTGAATCGACTGGAAGATGATGTCGAGATGCTCGGCGCCTGTGAACTCGACGAGGAGAAACTCGCGCAGGTTGCCCAGAAATATGAGTTTCCGCACACCTTCACAGACCACCGGAAGATGCTGGACACCTTAGACTTAGATGTCGTTTATTGTGTGATGAACGAGAAGTGGATTTTGCAACCCGCTCTGGATTGCCTCAACGCCGGCAAGCATCTGTTCATCGAAAAACCACCGGGGGCGAATAGCGATGAAACGCAACAACTCCTTGAGGCAGCAGTCGCCAACGATGTCTACTGCATGGTCGGATTTCAGCGTAGATATGCCGCCGTTACGCGCGAAGCCATGCGACGCGTCGCAGAAAAGGGACCCGTCACGTTAGCCGTCACCACCTTTAACAAGCAAATGCTCGGGGGCAACCGAGAATTTACGACAACGCTTTGGAACGATGTCTGCCACGTCGTCGATCTCCTCCGCTATATGGCAGGGGGTGAGCCGGTGGAAGTTACGGCGCATCGCGACACATTCGATGCCGAACAACGCAACTTCTACACCGCCTTCGTCCGGTTCGATAACAACGTTACAGGTGTGCTTTTTGGGAGCCGTGCCTCCGGCGGACGCGTGTTGCGCTCCGAATTGCACGGTGTCGGCATCGGCTGTTACATGAAAATTCCAGAAGAAATCGAAATTTATGAGGATAACGACAGATCCGTTATGGGAGGCTGGGAAGTTGACGGCGTGGACGAGCGCGACACCCCCAACTATGAAGGCGTGCTAACGATGCATCGCCATTTCGCCGATTGCGTCCGTAACCGGCAAGTCCCCCTCACAGACCTCCGTGATGTTATACATTCTATTCGTTTTGTTGACCAGATAGAGGGTCCGCTACCGGATTAACCGTAGGACTTACGCCCTCCACGCCTTTATTGGTGGTAAACTTTGGACCGAAGGCGGAGCAAAACCGTTCTCCACCCTTCCAATTTTCCAATTTTCCAATCGTATCAGCGACGAAAGGGATTTTGCGGAAGTCCTCACAACGAATTGGAGATTTAACCTATGCTTGACGAACGCCATCTACAACATCAGATTACCGACGAACAACGTCGCGAGCTGAACGAAAACGGGTATTTTACTGTTCAAGACGCGCTTCCACCAGATCTCGTCGAACGGCTTGAGACCAAGGTGGACACCATCTACCAGAACCATCTTGACGCTGGCTACGATCCATACAGCAAGCGTCAACTCACTGCGCATAACAACTTCTTCTATCCGAATTTTCTCGGCACAGATCAAGTTTTCGTGAATATTTTAGATTGGTATAAAACGTTCCCGAAAGTCTGGGGAATCTTGGGATGGAATATTTACTCCTATCATAGCCATTTCATCATCACGCCGCCGCGCCCCGATGCGGTCCGCGGTAAACCCACCCCACTTGGCTGGCATCAGGACAGTGGACGCGTTAACTTCGAGATCGAAAGCTCACCGCGCCCCCGTCTTTCCATAAAAGTTGTCTATTGGCTATCCGACTGTTCCGAAACGGGACGTGGGAATTTCTATGTCATACCGGGAAGCCACCTCTGGGATAAACTCGATCGACCCGAAGACGGTTCGATGCCAGACAGGGCAACACCCGTCTGCTGCAAGCCCGGGGATGCAGTCTTTTTCGACCGACGGATATGGCACGCCCGCAGCGAAAACGATTCAGACATCACCCGAAAGGGACTTTTCTATGGGTACGGCTACCGATGGCTACGGAGTAAGGACGACATGACGATCCCCACAGAGATGTTTGAACGGAACGATCCGATTCGACAGCAACTCCTCGGGGGTGGCACCAACGCAAACGGGCATTTTACACCCAAGGATGTAGATGTACCGTTGAAGGTATGGCTTGAAGAAAAAGGGATCATTTCTCACTGAAATCACGCGGTTAACGCAGCCCAAATCAGTGGCATGCTAAACGCAAATTTACTTGACATCCACAGCAAAATAGCGTATAATTCCATTAACTTAACGTATTTACCGGAGGCATAACGCGATGTTTCAAACGCAGCTGAATGCGAGCGTCTGGGCTGTTATCCTCATAACAGCGATTTTGATTCCAGCAGCTTCAGGGGAGGAAGCAGTGACAACGCCAAACACACTAAAAGTAGGCATGGTCGCCCCAGATTTTACATTGAAAGATGAAGAAGGCGTTGAGCGAAGTCTCAGCGATTATTTAGGCAAGAAGAATATCGTTCTCGCTTTCTATCCAAAAGATTTTACAGGTGGCTGAACAACTGAACTTTGCTCGCTCCGGGATAATTTGAGCGAGATAGAAGCGACCGGCAGTGTCCTGTTCGGGGTCAGTGTTGATTCTGTTGAATCGCACAAGCGGTTCCGGGCAGAACAGAAATTCGGATTTTCACTCTTAGCCGATACCGAATTTAAGGTGAGCCACCAGTATAGTGGTATCATTGAAAGTTTCAATGCCTCAAAACGAGTAACTTTCATCATTGATAAAGCCGGATACATCCGTGCCATTGATACGGATGTCAATGTCAAAACGCACGGTGAAGATGTCGCAGCCCTGCTTAAGGAAGTCTTACCGAAGATAGAGGTTGGGCAACCCGCCCCAGATTTTATTGCAGCCGATGGGACCGGTAAAACGCACCAACTCAGCGAATGGCATCAGGAAAAGAATGTCGTATTAGCCTTCTATCCACGCGATTTTGGGCGTGGCTGAACGACTCAAGTTTGCTCACTCCGGGATGAGTCGAGTTATTTTGAGAAATACGATGCACAGATTTTTGGGATTACGTCGAATGATGCGGCTTCGCACCAAAAATTTTCGGAAGAAAATCAGCTGAATTTCCCGCTCTTGGTAGACACCGGACGTAACCTCGCCCTCCTCTTTGGTGCGACGAATGCCCCAGACGGGAAGATTCAACGGTTAGCTGTTATCATTGATAAAACTGGAAAGATTCTTGAGATTGATAAAGAGGTCAACGCCAGTACGCACGGTGCGGACTTAGTTGATTTCTTTAAAAATTTGGAAACGTCAAATTAATTGATGGAGCGTAGCGATTTATCGACAATGCCGGCGCGCATCGCGTGGGGTACCTCTGTTCTCTTCAGTCCATTTTTGGTTCCAATCGCAACCGCCGTTGGTGTGATCCAAAAACATGCGGCGCCCCAAAACGCACTCCGCTGGTTGGTAATTGTTGTCCTATTTGTTACCGTGCTACCGGTACTATCCATTGCGGTGATGGCTCGGTATGCTAAAGTCAGCGATCTGCACTTGCATAATAGGGAAGAGCGACTCCTGCCTTTATGCTGTACGGTTGTCAGTATGGTTGTAGGGACTGTCCTACTGCATCAACTTGGTGCGGCACGGGAAATCGTCTGGGCAGGCATTGCTTACATCGTAAACAGTCTTATTTTTTCGGCAATTACCCCGATGTGGAAAATAAGCTTTCACAGCAGTGTCGCCACCGGATGTGTCACCGTCCTCGTCATGCTCGTCAATCCACAATTCGGCTGGCTATTTTTGCTGACGCCGCTGATCGCTTGGGCACGGGTTTACCGAAAACGACACACACTTCTCCAAACCGTCGTCGGCGCAGTGCTCGCCGTTGGCAACACAGTATTCATTTTGTATATGGCGAACCTTGGGGGTCAAAGTTAGAAGGCAGGTGCCACCTCATCGTGGATGTTTCAGGGGCGGTAGGTTATCCCAATCACACTCAAGGCAGAAAACGCCTTCCCTGCCGAGTTGGCGTACCCGCCCGCCACACTCTGGACACTTTATAAGCGGAAGGGAGTTTGCCTCTTCAGAACTCGGTGGAAACATGAGCAATTGCTCTATCGGTAAAGTCTGTCCCTGTTCTCCCACGAGTTCCAATTGTACACTCTCAATTATATCGCGGGTATCCAGTTTAAACGGCGGTGGTGAATTTAGAGTGAGATTGATAAAATCACTACGGTAGACCCGAATGGTGTCGTCTTCCCGCACCTGTCGTATAAAAAGCGTATATTTATCCGGGGCTATCAAATAAGCGGCGGTATCCAAAATGTATCTGCGCGGTTTGATTGCTATCTCATAGCCTCCGTAGTGCAGGATGGAAGGACTTGTATCAGGTTGCATCTGACAGATTTCAAAGAGTTCGTGAGAAGAGGATGCAGAAAGAATCAAGGCATACTGCCGACACGTGTGTTGAGAGAGGCGTTCAAACGGCAGAAAAGCCTCCGGTTCCGCCCTATCTCGGAGGAACCCGGTAAATGCCGCATAAGCGTTCTCAGTGGCTTCGTCCAAGATTACCTGGCTTAACCGCCGAGATTGCGCCGTCCGCTCCGTATCGGCACGGTCAATTTCCCGCGAGTAAAGTTCAATTTGCACATCAACATCAATCGGCTGGTTTTGATCATTGATACGCTGCAAACGCTCTATCGGTTGGTCGGCGATCTTCAGAATAAAAGGTAACATAGCAACCTATACAGACTCCTTAAAAGAAGATTGTAACAAGTCTATCACAGATTCCGAGTTTTGTCCAATTTTTTAATGATTCGCAAGGCATTAAATCACCTGATGGGTTTAATATGAGTTTTCGCTCGCTGACTGTTCGTTCGATGAAGTTTGCCTTCATTGGGCGTTTAAGGGAACTGTAACGCCATGTGCGGTACAGATTTTAGTTTCATCTTTTTCCATCTTATGGTATATTAATTATAGTAGATCCTACAATTAAATGGACACCCAAGAGTTGGCGAGGTTAGAAACCTCGCCAGCGGCGGCGCAGGGTTTTGTGTTTTAGAGAGTGTTCACTTATTTCTGGGTTTTACTATAAATCAGAAAGGATAGACACCATGTCAGGACACTCCAAGTGGTCAACAATCAAACATAAAAAAGCAGCAAACGATTCCAGACGCGGCAAACTCTTCTCAAAGTTGGTGAAAGAAATTACCGCAGCAGCGCGCGTCAGTGGCGGGGATATTGACATGAACCCAAGACTCCGCACCGCAATTGCAGCAGCAAAATCAAGCAACGTCCCGAATGATAACATTGAGAAAGCCGTCCTTCGAGGTACAGGTGAGCTTGAGGGTGAAACCTATGAGGAAATTCTTTATGAAGGCTACGGACCCGGGGGTGTCGCAATCATGATAGAAGTTCTGACCGACAACCGTAACCGAGCAGTCGCAGATATTCGACACGCTTTCAGCAAACATGAAGGGAGAATTGGGGAGCGCGGGTGCGTCGCATGGGGCTTTGATAAATGCGGATTGATCGTCGTTACACCTGAGAGTATTGACGAAGAAGCACTGTTTCTCATCACGGTTGAAGCCGGTGCTGAAGATGTAACCACCTCCGAAACAGGTATGGAAATTGTCACACCCTTTGAGATGTTCGATAGCGTCTTAACGGCAGTTCAAGAAACATCCGCTGAAATCCAACTCGCTGAAATTAGTATGATTCCGCAAAATACTGTGAAACTGGATGGGAAAGAAGCGGAACGGATGCTACGCCTCATGGACGCCCTCGACGAACTTGATGACGTCCAGAAAGTCTACGCCAATTTTGATATCCCCGATAATCTTTTAGAAGCTGCAGCCTAACTCATGCAAAACCCACCTCACCGAACCGAAAGGAAAATTAAAAAGATTCTTGGTATTGATCCGGGCATCGCGAACACCGGATACGGCGTGGTCGAAGCACACGCGAACCGTCTCGTTTCGCGGGGTTTCGGAAATATCAGAACCAGCGCAAAAACAGCGTCGGAGTTACGGTTGAAACACATTTACGATACCGTAACGCATCTGATCGCCAAATTCGCTATTGAGAGTATCGTACTTGAGGATATTTTCTTCAGTAAAAACATAAGCAGTGCGTTCGCTGTAGGTGAAGTTAAAGGTATCGTGAAACTCGCAGCCGCGAATGCGGACTGTCCCGTTACTGTGTATACACCGACCCAAGTTAAACAGGCAGTTGTTGGTTACGGAAGAGCCACAAAATCCCAGATGCAGAAGATGACACAAGCACTGCTTAAACTCAAGGAACCGCCTCGCCCTGATCACGCAGCAGATGCCCTTGCGCTCGCACTCTGTCATGCCCGTTCCTACAAAGTCCTTCAACGTCGTGAAAAATACATGCAGTCGTAATTGATGACATTTGCCGAAAGAAATCAGAAGGCACATTAAAAAAGCAACGCATCCACAAAAACATAAGCCTGTAATGGAAGGGAAGGGCGACTCCTAAGGAAGACACCTCACAGTTTACAGTAAAACCCAAAAATAAGTGAACATTCGTAGCACAAACTGTCCAGTTTGTGCAGGGGAGGCACGCAAACTAACAGTTTGCGCTACAATCGGGGTGCCCAAGTAATTATTGACTCTACTATAAAATCACGTCATTTCACCGCAAGGAAGAATAAAAAAATGATTTCTTATATCAAAGGGGTTCTCGTAGATAAAGAAACAACACAGGTTATTGTAGATGTAAATGGCATTGGGTATACGATCAACGTGTCACCGAGAACCGTAACGGATTTACCCCCTATAGGTGATACTGTTACGCTTTATACATACTATCATCAAAACCGAGACAACAAAATTACGCTCTACGGGTTCACCTCAAAGGATGGACTGAAAGTTTTCGAATTGGCTCTGACGGTCTCTGGTGTAGGACCCACACTCGCACAAAACATCGTCGCGAGGCTGTCACCTTCACAATTCCAACGCGCCGTTCACCGCGGAGACGCAACGATCCTCATGCGGGTTCCACGTTTAGGCAAAGACCTCGCCCAAGTCATCATCACTAAACTCAAAAAGAACATTATGAAATTGAAACTCGACGGTGAGGTCGATCTCGGAAAACCCACGGGGACTCCAGATGCAGAGGCAATCAAAATCCTTGTCAACCTTGGTGCATCGGAATTTGAAGCAGAACAAGCCGTCGATAAGGCACAGCAAGTTCTCGGTGCGTCTGCACAACGAGAAAACCTCATCGCGCAGGCACTCCGCTATATCCGAAATTAAATCAGGATTATTGCGATTTGTGTGATTTACCATGATACAGTGAATCATAAAAATCATAGTTCAGACTTTTTCTGATAACTATCCGTGTTAGGACCCAAAAATGGATAACCACGAAATACCAGATTTCGACCGGATACAAGATTTGGCAGCAGATGACGACGCCCTTGGATACAGCCTCCGTCCGGAAACGTTAAGCGAATTTATCGGACAGGAAAAAGCGAAAGAACAGCTCCGTATTCATATTGAAGCTGCCAAAAAGCGCGGGGATGCGCTCGAGCATGTGCTGCTTGTGGGTCCACCAGGGCTTGGAAAAACCACACTTGCAAGGATCATTGCCAATGAAATTCAGACCAACCATAAACAAGCGATCGGTCCGGTCATGGAGAAACTCGACCTCGCCTCAACCTTGATGAACCTTGACAAAGGCGATATTCTGTTTATCGATGAAATTCATCGGATGAAAGGGTATGTTCAAGAATTGCTCTACCCTGCGATGGAGGATTACCAACTCGACTTAGCCATCGGTCAAGGTCCCGCATCGGATGTCGTCCAAATGTCTCTTAAGCAATTCACCCTCGTTGGTGCGACGACACGCGAAGGGTTACTGACCGGTCCTTTTCGCGACAGGTTCGGCATCCGGATCCACCTTGACTACTACGAACCCAAAGACATCCAACAGGCTATTCGCATTAACAGTGCAAAGCTCAACATTAATATTGACGAAGATGCGGAATACACATTAGCGTGCCGCTCGCGTGGCACGATGCGCATCGCAAATAAACTGCTTGCTAACGTCAGGGACTATGCCCAAGTCGAAGCAGACGGCTCTCTCTCGCTTGCGGTTGTGGAAGAAGCACTCAAATTCTTTGACATTGATGAACGCGGATTAAACAGACAAGACTACGCCTATTTTCAAACACTCATTGAAAAATTCAATGGACGTGCGGGGCTGAAGGCACTTGCTGTCGCTTTGAGTGAGGACGAACGCACCATCGCAGAGGTTTATGAACCTTATTATATTAAAGAGGGGTTTTTGATGCTAACACCGGGTGGACGCATCGCAACCGATGCCGCCCATGCGTATTTCAACTACCCTATAGAGTCCCAACCCTCACTGTTCTATTAGTTGTCAGTTGTCAGTGCGGTTTTTCGCAGAAAAACCTTTCAGTCGTCAGTAAAGACGTAAGCGTTACAGAATACCTCTTGTTCCTGATAACTACCATAACTGAAAACTGAAAACTATTTCCTCTGATAACTGAAAACTGATAACTACTATATGAAACTCACAGATTTCGACTACCATCTACCGCCTGACCGGATCGCGCAAAGCCCACTTCAACAGCGTGATGCGTCCCGACTCTTGGTAGTCGATCGCGACACCCGTGCTTTTTACCACACTCAGTTTTCGCAGATTGGGAAATACTTACCCGACGATGCCCTGTTAGTCCTAAACGACACGAAGGTAATCCCTGCACGGTTAATCGGTAGCAAAAGCGGAACTGGCGGAAAGATAGAATTGCTTCTCATCCGCGAAAAAGAACCAGACACATGGGAGGTACTCGCCAAGCCGCGGCGGAGTCTTCGAATCGGCACACAGGTTGCATTCAGCAACAGTACCCTAACAGCAGAGGTCCTCGCGAAACCGGAGGACGGACATTGTATCGTCCGTTTCAACTATAGCGGTGAGTTTTCAGCCATTCTTGCAGATGTCGGTAGGATGCCTTTGCCGCCTTATATCCGCCGTCCACCGAACGCTGAAGATAAGGTCCGTTATCAATCAGTCTATGCCGCCACTGAAGGCGCAATTGCAGCCCCTACGGCAGGTCTGCACTTTACACAAGAATTGCTGGAAGAATTGAAAAACAACGGGATAGAAACAGCGATGCTAACGCTACATGTTGGACCTGGAACGTTCCAACCCGTGAAAGTGGAAAATATTCAAACCCATAGGATGCATGCCGAATATATCCACCTCGCTGAAACAGCAGCGAACCGGATCCGCATCGCGCGGGAGGCGGGAAGGAAAATCGTTGCCATCGGTACCACAGTCGTGCGCTCCTTGGAAACCGCAAGCACGACAGGCACTGTCCATCCCTATAGCGGTTACAGTGAACTTTTTATCTATCCCGGTCACCGATTTAATGCGGTAGATGCGTTGGTCACCAACTTCCATCTCCCCAAATCAACTTTACTTATGCTCGTGAGTGCCTTCGCTGGAAAGGACCTGATTCAGCAGGCTTACCAAGCAGCACTCCAACATGAATACCGTTTTTACAGTTATGGCGATGCCATGCTAATTTGTTGATTTTTTAACAGCAGTAGGGGCTGGGGAAACCAGCCCTTACAAGCAAGTTACGTCAAAAGAGAAGGAGAGATTTCATGGACCAGATAACAGGTTTGCTTGTTCCGTTCATCGCGATGGGTGCTATTATGTATTTTTTGTTATGGCGGCCCGAACAAGCCAAACGTAAAAAACATCAGAATATGCTGGAGAACCTGACCAAAGGCGATGAAATTGTAACGAATGGCGGGTTACACGGCAAAATTCTTGGACTTAGCAATGATAAGAACGTCATCCTCATCTCCGTTGGAGAGGTGAATAGCCAAGAGGTAAAGGTTCAAATTTCGCGGAGTGCTGTTGCTTTTCTCAAAAAGGGAGGCGAACTCATTGAAGGCGAGTAGTTGCTGTCCAGTCTAAAAATTAATGCTCAGAAATTGTCAAGAAAAATGCCATCAACGGCAAAGTTCACCTCCAATTCAATCCACTGAAAGCATGTTCAGCAATCAGACTGTCATGTGCGCCTGCTTCATGTGGAATGGACCCTCACGGGTTGGTAGAATATTCGCCTAATGCGAAGAGCCACCCGACATGCTCTATTTCTCAGTCCCTGAGATCGATGAATTCTTTGCCCTTCTTGATTGCCGTTTGGATCTTTTTATAGGCGACTGCTGCGGTTTGAACATCGGGGAATTCTGCGACCTTCAGTGGCAGTGAAACGAATTTTTTATGGTGCCGGTCGTATATGGAGCCGAGTGGTTTTGCGAATAGGATTCTCCCGTGTCGATAGATCTCACACCCCGCGCAATCGGTAGAACCGAGATGGCTATGGATAACAAACTTCATGGCAACTTCCTCACTACCGACCTTTCGCACAACACGTCGCCTATTCTCCAGAACAGAAAACGTTTTAGGCATTTCGAGATCATAAATCACCACTTGTGGATACGCGGCAGGAGCCTTCCCATGAAGATGCCGAATAAGGTGCCGACAGTAAAAAGAGCGACGTTCTCATAGAGTTCGCTGCCTCTCTTATCCCTTATGTCTTCACGAAGCTGTTGTAGTTCCTGCTCTTCTCTTGCCATTTCCCGTTTGCGACGCTGCCGTTCGACCGCCTTCTGTTCTCGCTTTGCCGTCTTTTCCACTCGCCTTGTTGATTTGAGTGCTTTTTTCTCTGCCCTGTCTACTTCCTTTGGGGTAGGTAGTTGCTCGGATGCCCAAGCGTCTCTGACACACAAACTCATCAGAACTGCAGAGACAATGACACAGACGAGCGTTGAGCGTGTCAATGGCTTTTGCATACGATTGCCTCCATAAAGCAGGCTTTGCTTTCGTTAAGTGCCGAAGGGTCCTTAGCGAAACACCGAGAGCAGAATATCATCGGTATCCGCGCTGTGCTGGTCGGCGATTTGCTCAACTGTCATTTCGGGATTCTCAACGGGAAATCCGTCGTTGCCAAGTTTATTAACGAGTTCTTTGACATCCACACCGACGAACGGTGCGAGACGGGTGACAGACGTTTGCTCCATCTTATCCATTATCAATTCTTCGGGTTCACCTCTGTCGAAAATGGCGGTTCTTGTGACAAGGCCTACCCCGAAAAAAAAAGCGAGTGCGATGATGATGACACCTTTTTGAGAAAAATATCGCTTGAAGGGTCGCCAATTCGTATAGATGTGAAGCACAATAGCAACTGAAAACCCGATGCCAACGAGTTCATGTGCGTATTTGAAGGGATTTTCCGAACCAAAAAACATCAGCAGCCCCGTGATTGCCGAAAAGATGCCAGCCCCGATAATGAGGGGTGTCGAAAACGATCGAATGTTTAGTTTTTTCATCAACCTGCTCCTTTTGCTTTTTAAATCTCTTGCAAGTTGCAAAGTCGCATGGGAAAATTTTTATCCTCATTTTATTGAGGGTGGTGCATAAATAAAGTTGTGAAGCATCAGGATAATGGGTATGCTTTAATGAAATCACCCATATAAGGCATACCCAATGTATTATCCTGACGCTAAAGAGTATATCACATTTTTGTTTTCTTTGCTTGACGAGTTTTCTGATTAAGTGTGGCGATATACGCTTTAGGTCTTGATAACCACCTTTACTTTATTCCCTATTCATAAGTCATCGACTTCTATAGGTTGCCTGTTTTCACAAGATTTCAACGCTATAGATAAAATGTTTTCAGGAGTGTTTCAAAGCACTTAACCTGATTATGCTTGCGTCTCTTGACGCTACCTAATCTCCGCAACCTTATGGACTACGAGAGTCCACTTAGGTTCTCTCTAATTTCCTGATAATAGACGTCTTGAGTTGATTGAGTGTTATCCTATACCCCAGTTCGTTAGGCATCCTAACGTTGTGTCTATTGGGTCTACTCGAATGCTGAACTATAAGCAACATTCCTTGAGACACCACGGTTTTTCAAGGCATTCTGTGTCGATACTTATGAGGCTTACGGATATTCAACTTTCGTTTACACGTGTCAATTCTTACCTGACGTATCAATTTTGGGTCTCTTGTGAGTTGCCTGTCCCTCAGATATTCGCCATTTTCCCTTGCTTCCCACAGAGTTGTTTCCAATATGCAGTTAGGGTAAGGTATGCGGTGTTAGACTCACCGAGTAGGGATTGAACCTACATTCTATTATCGCTTATTAGAGCGCACTATAGTTTGTATCAAATGACCCCATGAGTTAAACTGAGGACTTACGCATTGATACGATAAATCGCATCACTACAAACATAAGGACCTTTGGCTGTTAGGTGTGTTTACATAGCACGCCATAGGTGCCAAGGGCGTGTATAGGGTGCGTGTCAGAGCGATAAGCATCGCTCACACCCTAACCGAGAAGAAGGACCGTAGGTTGGGTTGAACGGTATCCGAATCAAACGCTGGTGTGCCAAAATACATCACATCTGACCCACTCACACATACATCCACGACCCCAGTGAAACCCAACATTTTTCTTTTTCAACTCCTACAACCGTGTCGGTATGACGTTGGGTTTCGCTATCTCCTTGATTGCTATGAGGGTGTCGGGTGCTGAAATGTGCTTGGGGTCTCCAGAGTGTCTTTCTCAGTTCCGCTCAACCCAACCTACTACGATACTCAGCAACGATCGCTGGGAAACTAATAAACATCGGCATCCCAGCTATCCTATGGTCATTTGATACTATTTGCGTATGAGCATCTTGCGTGTTGCGGTAAAGTCGCCTGCCATCAAAGTATAGAAATAGACACCACTCGCGACACGTTCACCTTGTGCATTTCTGCCATCCCAATATGCCGCACGGCTCCGGGTCCGATATACCCCTGCGCGTTGATGCCCTAATGCCACCGTCCGCACCAATGCCCCGTTCACAGCATAGATACACAGTGTCACTTCCGCAGGTGTCGCCAACTGATAGGGTATCCACGTCTCCGGGTTGAACGGGTTGGGATAATTCACCAATAGAGCTGTCTCTTCCGGCGGTAACGCCGTCAAGAGACGTTCCAGCCAATCAATTCCGCGCTGCAAACGCACATCAAGGCGCGGTAAACGATATGCTGCTGCCAGCCACTGCTCTATTGTAGCACGCGACGACAGTGCCGCAGAAGTGCCAAGCGAAGCCGAAGGCGCAGCTGTAGCGCCGCCCAACTCACCCGCTACCAATACCAGATCCTGAATATTAACGACACCATCACCGTTGACATCCGCCATATTCTCACCCGTCTCTCCCAAATGCGAGGAGACCAACACCAAATCCTGGACATTCACCACACCATCTTCATTGACATCTGCACTCGGCCCGGTGTTCTGAGAAGGTTCTGTGAGTGAGTCAAACTCTACTTCAATCCCTCTTGCCTGCATCGAAGGAATATGTGTGTTAATGGAAGCATCGCTCAGTGGGTTCCGTCGAAGGTACAATCCTGGGTGGTTTCCCCGTGTCCCTGTCAGGTTTAACCTTTCCAGTGGGGACACATCCGAAATATTATTACCAGTAAGTTCCAAGTACTTGAGTTGTTTGAGTTCAGCGAGGGCGGAGACATCCGAAATGTTATTCCACGGAAGTTCCAAATACCAGAGTTGTTTGAGTCCAGCAAGCGCGGATATATCCGTGATGCTATTATGCCCAAGATCGAGTTCCCTGAGATTGTGGGCATGTTGAAGACCGGTGAGATTTTTTATCCCGCCACTATAGACCTTAAGCTTTGTTAGATTCAGCAGTGTGTGCGTCGTGATGGAGCCCTCAATCTCTTGCCGGATTGCGGCTGCCAAATTGGTATCTGGTATAGAGACAACTTCGGGAGGTGGTAGTAGGGAGGTAACATCATCCACTGGAAAACTTGTCCATGAGTATGGGAAATTTCCATGAACATCCATAACATGCAGGCTTACAGTCTCGTTTCCCGGTTTTAAAGCAGTGGTGACAAAATCAAAAGTACGGCTTGGATTTCCGTTTAAGTGCTTACAAGTAATCACTTCCAGAGAACCCGTTGCGGATCCACTCAGCGTTGTTGTAAGCAGCTGCACCTGGTGAAGTCCATCTGGATCGGTTACCTTGAAACGAAAGCGGATAGCATTGGGGGGAGAGACAAGGCTCGGTGGGAGCATCTCAATTTTAGTTTTTGCGTTGGCAGTGGTTTGGTGGGTGTTGAAGTAGCGGTGGACATCCAACCACTCCGCAGCACATTGCGACAATTCCCTGCGGACAGTCCCGTAAGACATCATGTAAGTATTACTACGGAAATCGTGACGCAAGCCAAAGGCATGTCCAAGTTCATGAGCAACTATGCTAAAATCAAGACAATCGAGGCCGTAGATGTTCGCTGATCCGCTATGACTTCCGCCGCCCCCACTACCGCATATTTTACGAGAATAAAAACTACGATCCAACACAACAAGACGGATACGTTTTGAACCGCGAAGCTGCTCCCCAATTTCTGAGAATGGGTTGTTATCGTGATCCGCGTAATCCGCATCCTCAAATCTCCCGACAATATGATACACAACGGCATTCCCGTGTGCGTCGGTTTCAAACTGGAAAGTTTTCCTACCGAATCCGTGTGCCTTCATCTGATCGGCATAAAATTGTTGGACATCCTTTATCAATTGATCCATCTTTACGTTTATGTTCGGAGGCGGTTGACGGTCGCGTGGACGGAAATAGATGAGCCGGACCACATACGCCGACTGCGTCAAGTCATTATCGAAACGGACATCTACGCCTGCCCCCTGTAGCCACGGGATATGTGTGCTGACGGCGGTGTCGCTCAGAGGATTGCCTTGCAAATAGAGCATCTGTAGACTTGTTGACGCTCTTAACTGCGCTAAGTCTACAAGGAATGATACATTTGATATCCAATTGTCCCTGAGTGCCAAGGTTGTCAGTTGTGTCAAGCCTACCAACGGCGACACATCCGAGATACTGTTGTTGTTAAGCGATAGGATTGTGAGATTTGAGGCGTGCTGCAGCCCGGTGAGGTCGTGAATGCCCGCATCGTTCGCGATCAGTGCCCTCAACTTCAGCATATCCGCAGCAGTCAGTGTTGCATCGGGCGGTTTCCGAAGGGTTTCCGTTATCCGTGCGCGGAGGTTGTCATCAGGGACAGACACGGGTGTGCTGCGCGGGCGAGCCGTCGCCGTAAACTGAACGGGTTTTAAAACATGTGCGGCGGTCACACGGACAGTCGTCGTGCCGAGGGTGGGTCCCATCCTCAACTGTGTTGCCGCCTTACCTGTGGTATCCGTTGTTACAGTTGTCGCACTGAGTTTGCCGCCGCCACCCGTGATAGTAAACCGCACCGGCACGCCTGCAAATGCAAGATTCTGCTCATCCCGCACTTCCACGACGAACGGGAACGGCACTGTCGAATTGATTCCGCCGTGTTGCGCGATCCCTGACACTTTCACGAGCGTCGTCGGGACGCGAGTGTCAAATTCTACCTCAATCCCTTTCGCTTGCATGGCGGGAATATGGGTGTTGATGGAAACGTAACTCAGTGGATTTCCCTCAATATCCAATCCTGTGCGGTTCCACTCCGTCCCTGTCAGATTTAGTCCCACTATAGGGGACACATCTGAGATGTTATTCCAAACAAGCCCCAACCCAGTGAGTTGCTTGAGAGTAGAAAGAGGGGATACATCCGAAATATTATTACCCCCAAGCTCCAACCCAGTGAGTTGTGTGAGGGCAGCAAGCGGGGATAGGTCCGTGATGTTATTACTGGAAAGCCCCAACTCGGTGAGTTGTTTAAGGGTAGCGAGAGGAGATATATCTGAAATATTATTTCTCCCAAGCTTCAACCTTTTGAGTCGTTTAAGTTCGGCGAGGGTGGATATATCCGAGATGCTATTCACCCCAAGATCCAACCCAGTGAGTTGTTCGAGTCCAGCAAGCGGAGACACATCCGAGATGTTATTAAACCGCAGGTCTAACCCAGTGAGTTGTTTGAGGGCAGCAAGCGGAGATATGTCTGAGATGTTATTCCAAACAAGCCCCAACCCAGTGAGTTGCTTGAGAGTAGAAAGAGGGGATACATCCGAAATATTATTACCCCCAAGTTCCAACCCAGTGAGTTGTGTGAGGGCAGCAAGCGGGGATAGGTCCGTGATGCTATTACTCCGAAGCACCAACCCAGTGAGTTGTTTGAGAGCAGAAAGGGGGAATAGGTCCGATATTTCATTCGTGTTAAGGATCAATACCTCGAGGTTGCGTGCGTGTTCAAGACCGGTGAGATTTTTTATCCCGCGACCAGGGGCTTCAAGCCGCGTGAGCTTCAGCAGCGTGTGCGTCGTGATAGAATTGCCAATCTCTTGCCGGATTGCGGCTGCTAAATTCGCATCGGGTATGGACACAACTTTAGGCTGTCCCTGTTGTGCTTGTGAAAAGTTTGCGATTAACAGACCGAATAGAACCGCGATCCTAACAAATAGACGTTTGACGTGCATGTAAGAGTCTCCATAGCACTATTCTGAGTAGGACTTACGCAGACATGCGATAAATCGCATGACTACAAACAGATATACCTTAGAAATCTGGCTGTATCCATAACTGGTAGCCAACGCCCTCGGAAGTCAATGCCACAATGTTATTCTGTTCTGGAACCGCTAATACATCGTTGTGATACAATCGCACGCGTACTGTCTCTACGGGGCGCGTGATATCAAAAGTAGCAACGCCATCGGCATCTTGGAATCTGTGCAGACAGACTGCTTCCGCGCCTGTAAGCATTGCGTGTGCATCCCATGCCTTTACACCTGCCTCCGCCGATAGGACATTTTCCCGTATCCTGAGGTGCGTCTCACTTTCATCCATTGTCTCCCCTGCCTCTAAAATAATTGCAGCAGATTCGGCATAGGATGGTACCTTGCAAACCGCGATTTCAATTCCGGTTTCGCCTGGTAGCACCTCATAAGTAGTATGATGTGGAATATGCGCTACACACGCCGCGCTGTGAAAAACGTCCGGACGCTCGCCCAAAATTCCGTTCGCTTTGTTGCCGTTATGTCCGATCAGTAAGGTGCCCTGTCCACCTAACGCAATCAAGGCGACTTCAGTATCATCAGAATGGTCAAAAAAGGGGGTTTCGGGGGTGAGATTCAGAATTCCGAAATGGAGTTTCGTGATGCCCATTTCGCCGGGCGTTACAATTTCGGTGTAGCCCTCGGTAGGTTTTTTAATTTTACCTTGCGGATAAGTATCGTGATAAGAACTTTGAAAGTTTTTGATCACGAGTCGCCCTCCAAATGTAAAGCAAAGACAAATTATGCCATTTAAGGTATAATTTCATTACGGGCTACGGTTTTGGTATCAGAGTTTTCAGTAGACTTGGGAAAGTTTGATAGGCGTTCAACGAGGCTCGCTAACGGCAGCCCAACGACATTAAAATAACACCCCTCAATGCGCCGAACGAACGCTGCGCCCCGTCCTTGGATGCCATACGCGCCCGCCTTATCTGATGCTTCCCCGCTCGCAATATAGGCGGCTATCTCGGTACTATGCAATTCCCGAAAGTAAACCTGTGTTGTTTCTGACCAGACGCTCTCGCGTCCTGTCCCTGCTTCCACCAAGGCTACACCTGTAACAACCTCATGGCATGTGCCACTCAGGCGTGTCAACATTTCGAACGCGTCTGTATCGTCGGTCGGTTTACCGAGAAGTGTCCCCTCCAACGATACCAAAGTATCCGCACCGATAATTATACTTTCATTAAAGTGCTGCGCAACATCTATTGCCTTCAGCAAGGCGAGTTTCTGTGTTACTTCACTCGCAGGGCTATTTAAATACGCGTTGGGTGATGGTTCTATAATATCACTGGGACGCACCTCAAACGTTATGCCGATCTGGGATAATAAAGCAGAACGGCGAGGTGACGCAGATGCCAGAACCAATCGCGGGATTTTTAGAGCGGATTCGCGCGTTTGCATGCTACTTCAGGTAGTATAAGCGTGTACCTTGTTCTGTGCGGATTTGCAATAAATCCACCTCGACCAACTCTTGCAGCGCGTTCCTAAGACCCCGCTTAGAAAACCCGATATTTTTAAGACGCTGGTCGGATTCTGGTACACGAAACCATCCCGGTTCTTCACCAGAACAATATGCCTTTTTCATAACCCCTAACACACTATACAAACGCAAAGTCTTCGGAGGTAAGCCAACAAGGGGATTAATTTTAGCAAAGGATTGAAGGGATCCATTCCGCATTGCTTCAGTCCATAAAGAGATAGAATTACTCATATCTTGAGTAACGCCTCTATCTACAAACTGGTTACAAAAAAATTTTTAATTATATCTTGCGGTTCGGTCAAGTGGTTTGTGATATTCACGTTCTCCTCCGTATATCCGCCTGCGTGTTTTTGCAAACGCTGAAATCCAATGCGAAGAAAGTCTTTGCTTGGTGTCTTTGCTTGGGTGTTTCTGCGTATTTCTGCGTATTTCTGCGTATTGTTGCAGGCTATGTCATCTTCTAAATTATAGTTGAATTTGACAAATTCAGGACATCATGATAAATTCTATTAAATTTTATAGAGGACAGGGCACTATTGGCTCCAATAAACGAAAATCGTCTCTCAGGACGTTCCTTCCTGCTCGGCACCTGCTTCGTTATTGTTATATGTTGCATCGTCTCCTACGCCGAATTAGTAATTACCTACATCCAAATTGGGTTTCTGCAACTTCCACCCGCGGTTATTGGGCTTTTCTTCTTTCTGGTATTAGGGAATCGGTTGCTTGAAAGACTGAACGCCCGATTTGGGTTGTCACCCCGCGAATTGATGTGCATTTACTGTATGATGCTCGTCGCATCGATGATTTCATCGCGTGGTGTTATGGAAAAACTCATCCCTGCCCTCATTGCCGTCAACTACTTCACCAACGAAACTAACAGTTGGGACACGCTCTTTTTCCCACACATCAAGCCGTGGCTGATTCCCTTTTCACCTGAACAGAAAGGACAAGCAACGATCGCCATCAGTTTCTATGAGGGTATACAAACAGGCGACACTGTTCCGTGGCAGGCATGGGTAGAGCCCCTATGCGTCTGGGGTGTGCTTGTCTTTTTGGTGTTTACGGCGTTTCTCTGCTTAGCAGCAATTCTCCGGAAACAGTGGATTGAGAACGAGAAACTCACATTCCCGTTAGTCTCATTACCGCTTGAGTTTGTACACGAGGGACGCGGCTTCCTTCGGAACCGCCTGATGTGGTTCGGGTTTGCACTGCCCGCTCTCATCTTTACGTTGAACGGACTTCACGAAATCTGGCCCCAAATCCCGAATCTATCGTTGAGGTACGTACTCAATCAATACTTCACAGAACGACCCTTCAACGCTATGGTGTACACCCCGATTTTCCTGTCCTTCGCGGCGGTAGGATTCTTTTATCTGCTCCCCACTCAACTCCTTTTCAGTCTATGGTTCTTTTTCTTACTCACACGGTTCCAAGATGTTATCGCTGCGATATTTGGTTGGCGGGTAAGCACGATGCCGCTCTACCCAACCCGACTCTATATCGGTTATCAAGTTGCTGGCGCTTATATGGTACTCGTAATTTCGTTCATCTACATGGGGTTCCCACACTTTCGGCAGGTGTTTCGTCGCGCCTTTACGGGATGGGGAACCCAGCCCCTACCGAAAACGGATGACACGGCGGAACTTTTGCCCTACCGCACGGCAGCTTGGGGACTCGTCGTCAGTTTAATCCTTGCGATAGGGTGGTGTTACACGGCAGGGCTGAATTTAGGCTTCGCGGCGTTCGAGATACTGGTTTATGTATGTATTGTTGCCGTGGTGATGGCACGTAGCACAGCGGAAGGTGGACTGCTCATGACGGAAACATCGTTCCGACCTCTGGATCTCTATCAACTCATCTCAACCAAAGCCGCCCTGGGGGCGCAGAGTCTCACTGTACTGTCATTTCTCGATGCAATCTTCACACGCGATCAGCGCGGTCTCATCCTCACAGGCTTCTTAGACGGCTTAAAAATTAGGGATCGGGTGGGAATGTCGTATCGTTCGTTGGTGGGGGTGTTTGTGTTAGGGAGTACACTCGCATTTCTGTGTGCCGCCGTCATTCATCTATGGCTCCCGTATACCCACGGCGCCAATTACATGTATAGCTACACCTATCGCGGCAATCCGCTCTGGGCATTTCAGGACAACGTCGCAGCGATGGAAGGATTAGGGACCGACCTCCGCACAACAGGAGGGCTCTTTTTTGGCATTGGCGCGTTCGTAACAACAGGCTTAGTTATCTTGAGAATGCTATATTGGTGGTGGCCCCTCCATCCCCTTGGATATGCACTATCGGCTTCGTGGACACTGATCGTGTTCTGGTTTCCCGTTTTCATCGCATGGGGCATCAAAACGCCGCTCCTCCGTTACAGCGGTATCCGACAATATCAACGGCTCCGCCCCTTCTTTTTAGGCATGGTCTTCGGAGAATTTAGCATGGCGGTTCTCTGGACGCTTATCAGTTGGAGTACGAATGTGCCTGCCCCGTTCTTTCCCTGGCCATAAAGAAAACATTCCGTTGCGAATTAGTTTGGCAGATGATATAATTGCCTTAACTTCAGTTTCAACTTACTGCAAAAACGTGGCGAATTAGGAGAAATGACGATGAGTCAAATTAGAGATATGCAGCAGCACCCGAACGTCGAAATCTCAGTTAGAAATTTCGGACCGATTGCAGAAGCGAACATTGACCTGCGTCCATTGACGGTATTTATCGGTCCCAGCAATACCGGCAAGACCTATTTTTCCACGCAAATCTACACACTACATAGCATTTTCAACGGCTTTTCAGAGTCGGGTTTTTTATCTCCTTTTGGACCAACGAGTTTCATGGAACTGATGACAGGTAACAATCCAGAACGTGGAATCCTGTTAGATCCTGCTATTGCGGAAGAAGAGATCCAAGAGTTGGCGAAACTGGTAAAAGCGAGTGAAGGACCGATCAAATTATCAGATTTGACTACGAGAATGCAAAATCAGTTACAGGATATTATCAAGGAATCGAAGGTTTTCAGAGAACCGCTACAAGAAGGACTCAAAAATTGCTTCGACCTGAATTCTATTTTGCCTCTAATAAGGTTGACAGAGACACAGCATAATGAAATGTTAGTCTCTCTGAAAGTCAGTAAAGGAAATAAGGAATGTTGGAAAATCAATCTAAAGGTTTCCGAGTCGGGGATTGTTGTTGACGGGTCAATCGGTGAGGGTATACACCTATTTCCAGAAGGATGGTCGATGTCCATAAGTGGGTTAGCAGAAAATGAACAGAGAGTTTCTTTTAACCATCCTTGGCCGAATTCACTAAAAAGAAATCGGTATTATTTGCCAGCTGCTCGGAGCGGCATTATGCAGAGCCATCGAGTTATAATGAGTTCCCTTGTTAAACGCACTACTCGAGTCGGTTTAGAACGTTTCCCAGAGGTGCCAACCTTGCCAGGAGTGATAGCGGAATTCATGCAACAAATCATTCTTTACGAAGAAGACAGGGTCCCTAACGGAGAAATACAGCACATTGCAGATGTATTAGAAACTGATGTACTTGCTGGGCAAATACATGTGAAACCATCACCAAGTGGATATCCGGACTTCCGTTACCGTCCATGCGGGACAAAAGAGGATATGCGTCTAAGTCAAGCCTCATCAATGGTATCTGAACTTGCCCCTCTGGCCCTGTTTATTCGAGGTCTCATCCGCCCTGGCGATACACTTATCATTGAAGAGCCCGAAGCACATTTGCACCCGGGTGCCCAGACAGAAATCGCCGCTACCTTAGGACGCTTGATACGCGCCGGAGTCCGCGTAGTGGTAACAACGCATAGCGATTGGTTACTCAAGGAAATCGGGAATCTGATTCGTGAAGGCGTTCTTATGGAAAAAGGTGAATTGCGGAAGAAATCTAACGGACCAGAAAGTTGGCTACTGCCAAATGAGGTCGGGGCGTGGCAATTCCACAGGGAAAAACCTGTGGAACCACTACACTTTACGAATCTTGATGGAATAGATCCACCGGATTACGAGGAATTAGCACTGAATCTGTATAACCGCTCAGCCGGACTCCACAACCAACTCGAGGTAACGGAAGGCGATAATACCAGTGAATGAGCGTCAGGTTTTTGGCGAAATTCAAAGACAAATCAACAGAGATAGCTTGATCAATTCCTGTAGTGGTGAAGGTTGTACCGTGGACATGGAGGGCGTTCCGTCTAAACGAATTATAGTCCATGTGGAAAATGAATTTGATCTTCAAAAGAGGACTGAAAAGCGGTGTGACCGGCTTCTTTTTTTCGTTAACACAGAAAACAGACTCGTAGCAGTGCCGATTGAACTCAAGAGCGGCACAGCTCAAGAATCTGATGTCGTTGAAAAATTGGAAAACAGCCTGAAGTTTGCCGAAAGAATTGCCGCAGCAACGAGCACTCCTCGGACAGAATACTGTCCGGTTCTATTTCATGGTCGAGGCATTAAATGGAACAACCCGAGAGGACTCAAACAACTCAGAGTGCGATTCCGTGGGGATTTGCTAGTCCTGAGAGGAAAGTGCAGTGGTAAAAATCATCTAGCAAATCTCCTGATTAACTCTGGCTACCTCTGATCTGCTATGCGATATGCTTGTTGCAACAAGAAACGTACTTTTTACAAATCTCCTTCACGCAGCAGTCCGATTCCGTGCGATGACCTCCCATGTCCCACGACAATACCCATCCGCATCCACGACATAGTAAAAAGGATGTAGTGCCACACACGGACAGATATGCGTCGGACAGACGTAAATTTCTTGTCCGATATGTATCGGTGTGCTGTCAGGAACGTTAATCGCCCAATGCTCCTCGTGCTGTTTGTCCACATCAGCACCGTCAACATTCAAAACAACGCCACGCGCACCGTCAGGATCCGCGGCAATGGCTTTATGTCCCAAATCAAGCGTAATCCTATGAGGCGTAGGAATACTAATCACACGGCTCAGGAGCAGTGCTGCAGGGGTAAAACCGAGATCGGGAAAGTGGGTGCTGTAACCGTAATCATGAAAAACAAAAGTGCCAGGGGATGCCTCTACACCCGGTGTCTCTGCATAGATAGGAAAGGTCGGTGTACCACCCATCACAACCAATGGCACGTCAAGTCCTTTGGAAGCAAGTCTATCTTTCATATCTTCTACCTGCGCGAGACTTTTATCGCAGGACACCTTTCGATCAGCGACATCTTCATCGTGAATATGTCCATCGTAGACGTGCAATCCCCACGGTTGTAATCCGTCTACCGTTTCAATCTGTGCGTAGACATCCACAGCGGCATCACCGACAGGTATCCCCGTGCGATTCATGCCTACATCCAGGTCCAGCATAACTTTGACGGTCACACCGTGCTTCGCCGCTGCTGATGAGAGAGCTGCCACCGATTCTTGATGATCGACAACGACCTTGAAATCAGCATCTGGATACTGTAGTTGTAGCGAAACAAAACGGTTGACATTCGGTCCTACCATCTGATAGGCAATCAGAATATCCTCTATACCGTTCTGCGCCAGCATCTCTGCTTCCCGCAACGTGGCGCATTTGTGTTTGAGGATACCGGCATCCCGTTCCATAGCGATAATCTCTGCGGTTTTATGCGTCTTCGCGTGCGGTCTGAGCCTCGAGACATCTCCACCGACGGTCGCAATCGCATGTTCAATGTTATACCGAACCTGCTCGAGATAGACAACCAGCGATGGACTCGGTATCGTCTCAACGTTCTGAATACGGTATCTTTTATCCACGGTTTTACCCCTTTCCGACACTTCTGTTGGTATACACCACCAAGTTTCCCTTTAAGTCAATGTTGCAGTACGCAGGATAATCCGATCCTCTGTCCAGTTATCGCGATACCACGTACACGCTTCAAAGGTATCGTTAATCGCATTCATGCGCTGCTGTAAGACGATTCGGAATTGATCTCGAAGTCTGGTCGATTCGGGTTCGTCCATCAGATTACGGGTTTGGAACGGATCCGCGACATTATCAAAGAGTTTCTCACTTCGATCTGGACGGTGGATGGCGTAGGTATATCGCTTTGTCCGGAGGGCGCGCCACTCATAACCATCTTCCCACTTGGCAGTACATCCCATTCCTTGCATGAACGCCGCATCCGGTTCATCAGCGGATTGGTGAAACGGGACGTTGCTGAAATCTCTCCCTTCAACAGTTTCTGGAATCGGCAGATCCATCATAGATAACAAGGTCGGCATGATGTCGGGTGTGTTCAGGCATGCATCTGAGACATGCCTCTTCGGAATTTGTCCGTGCAACCGAACAAGGAACGGAACGCGCACTGCCTCTTCATAAAAGATGTTCTTTGCGCGGCGACCCTGTGCACCAAACATCTCGCCGTGATCGGAAGTGAACACAAAGATCGTATCGTCTCGCAATCCGAGATCATCAACGGTTTGTAGCAACCGCCCAATATTCCGATCCAAGTTGGCAGTCATGGCGTAATAGACACGCATCCACTCAGGCAATTCGGCACGTTCTGCGGGGGACATAATTGCCCATGTATCGCCGTAAGGGTCATTTTCATCGCGATAATTTGGTGGTAACGGGAAATCAACATCCTGGAACATCTCATAATCGGCAGATGGAACGTTGTCTTGCGTCCACGGGTCGTGCGGTGTCCCGATTGAAAGAAAAAGCGCGAACGGATCATCACTTGTTGCAGCCCGTTGCAGATAATCAATTGCCATATCGGTTTGACCGTCCGGTTCATAACCCGGTAGCACGATCTTTTCAGGCGAATCCCTGTGGTAATATGTGTCAAAGTACAAATGATGAAAATTGTATGCTGACCACTCACCCTCAAAACCGAGCCGATGTGGTCCCGGCGGAATGTAAGAGTTCTCGGGGTCGTTGTGTCTCCCCAATTGATTTGCCCACAAATGCCATTTCCCGATGTAACTTGTCTGGTAACCGTTGCGATGTAAAACATGCCCGAAACAGTCATGATTCGGGTTCATGCGAAGCTCATTAATCGCCATACCGGTACTACTTGCGTATTTGCCGGTGAAGAGTGAGGCACGATACGGAGCACACATCGGGCTACCGGAAACAGCGTTGCAGAAATTTGTACTCTCCGTAGCGAGCTGATCGATATTAGGTGTACGCGCGCGGGCATCGCCAGCGTAGCCACACGACTGGTAGCGGAGCTGATCGGCGAAAACATAGACCAGATTCGGTCGCTTTCCAACTGAACGAGACATTTTTTAATTATACCTTGCGGAGAAAGGACGGGGGTTAGAACTTTGACGTACCTTCCTTAAATCTGAGGAAACGCCCAAGCAAAAACCCTTCCATTTCATTACAGGCTATGGGTTTCGAGCTAATTCCAACGAGGTCTGAACCCCGTAGGCGTGAAAATTGTTACGTTTATGATGCCTACAGTATAGCATATTCCAGCAGATTATTCAAAAAAAAACAAGCACTCGCGAGGCACACAAAAGCCAAAAAAGCGGGAGTTTTTTGCAAGATATGAAAAAGTGGGCGTTGTAGAAATGACGACACCGCTGCACGATGGCCTTTTCTTTCCCCGCTTTCACTTATCAGATGGCTTTCTCCATTGCCCTCCAGTGACCTGATCTATCAGCATACGCGCTTTTTGACTCGCTCGAACCTGCTTCTCGATTTCAACAGGATCCCACTTCGCTAACAATTGTGCTTCAAGCTCTTGGCAGATTCCTTGATATGCCGCTTCATCGGCGAGATTCCGAAATTCGTTCGGATCTTCGGCAATATCGTAAAGTTCTGGTGCATCGCCGAGGCTGTAGTTGAATTTGTACCGTCCTTTCCGCAGCATCGCCATGGGGCGTTCAACACCGTGCGCTAGGTATTCAGAAAACGCGAGATCCTTCCAATCACTTGCAGTATCCTGCACTAAAGGCATCAGACTATCCCCATCCAGTTGACTCAAGAACTGTGCCCCTGCAATATCAACGAGCGTCGCTGTTAGATCTACGAGGGACACGATCTCATCAACGCATTTGCCTGCGGATAAATGGTCGGGAAACATAATCTGTAAGGGGATGCGAGCGGATGCCTCGTAGAAATTCGATTTGCGCCACATGCCGTGTTCGCCGTTCATCTCACCGTGGTCGCTGGTATAGACGACGACCGTATTCTCCAACTGATCGGTCTCCTCAAGTGCCTTGAGCAAGTTGCCAATCTTTTCGTCAAGGTAGGTAATCAACCCATAATAGCCCGCCCTTCCGCGACGCACCAGTTCTTCGGGGAAGTCAACACACCCGAACATACGCCGCATCCGTTGGTAGACGGGATGTTGGTTTTCGAGGTGTCCCTCTGGAATGTTGGGTAGATCGATCTCATCAAGTGGATAGAGGTCCCAAAACCGCTGTGGCACGATGAGCGGGAAATGCGGCGCGATAAACGAGACATTGAGTGCCCACGGCTGTTCGTGGCGTACCGGATCTCGGAGATACGCCAAAGCCTCTGTTTCCGCGAGGTCATCGACTTCAATTTCCTCCATTGTTCCCGGACGTGCCTGTGCGAGCCCTTGCCAGGGACGCGGTGCCGGTGGTGTGCCGTTATTCCAGTCCGTCAGTCCGTGCTGTCGTTCTGCGTGCAGATCGCGGGCGAGTTGTGCCCGAAATCCGTGGAGCTGATCCATACCACCGAAGTGCTGTTTCCCAGAGAGCACGACATCGTAGCCTTCTGCCCGCAGGAGATGTGCCCATGTGACAGCATCTGGACGCAGGGGCGCGGCGTTGTCCCATGCACCGATTTTGTGGATATATCGACCCGTCATAAATGACATCCGAGATGGCATACAGAGCGGTGAATTGCAGTAGGCATTGGTGAAGGTGACACCCTCTTCAGCGAGCCTGTCCATGTGCGGCGTTTGGACGAGTGAGTGTCCGTAGGGACCGCTGTACATCGGGGCATGTTCGTCGGACATGATGATAAGGAGATTGGGTTTCTGTTTTGAGGGCATAGTGTTTCTACATGGACTCAATCAATCCATAGGCAATCAACTTTAAGATTAACAAGTAATTGTTCAAGGCTCGTTCCGTCTTGGAGATGGGATAGGTTAGATATGTATAGCGTTTGGATTTGACCTTGCTTGCTGCGCCCACATTTCAGCGATCCGTTCAAAGGAGGGACGATAAATCTCACTTGAGGGTCGAAATAGACTTTCCTCTATGGGTTGGATTAGAGTCTCTTCTTCCTGCTGCACTAACATCAATGAGAGGTCATCAGGTAACTTAACACCGATCTGCTTCTCAAAATCTGGTATGCTTTGATAGTCATCATGAAATAGAGCAACAATGTCTACATCCATGTCTTTAGCATCTGTTAAATCCGCTTTCGCTTTCTCCCACTCTTGTTCGTGTAACCACACCTTAGCACGACCATAATAAGCCTTTGCATAACGGCGGTTGAGTTGTATGGTCGTATTAAAATCTGCAAGAGCCATATCAAAGCCCCCTTCATTACCATAAACGTTACCACGATTATAATACGCTATCTCCAATAATGGGTTGAGTTGTATCGCTATCGTATAGTCTCTAATGGCATGGTCAATTTCACCTTTGTTACTATAAGAGATGCCGCGATTGATATAAGCTAGAATGTAGTCGGGTTGGAACCTAAGGACTACATTATAGTCTCTGATGGCATTATCAAAATCACCTTTTCCACTATAAGCAATACCACGATTAAAATAGCATTCAATGCTATGATGTGGGTTGCGTTCTATCACTTTCGTATAGTCCGATATGGCTTTGTTAAATTCGTCCCTGCTGCTATAAGCATTACCGCGTTCATAATACGCATTGAGGTAATTGGGTTGCAATTTTATCGTTTTTGTATAGTTTGCGATAGCCGATTCAAAATCGTTTTTGTTGCTGAAAGCCATGCCGAGAATCAGATACGCATCCGCAGCATTCGGATTACGTTCCAACGCTTTTTCACAGTCTGCAATAGCGGAGTCAAATTCCCCCTTAAGACTATAAGCAGTTGCGCGGGTGATGTACGGATGAGCAGCGTTTGAATTGAGTTCTATCACCTTTTGGAAGTCCGCTATAGCGGAGTCAAATTCCCTTTTAAGTAAGTGAACATAGCCTCGCATAACATAGACTGTTGGGTAATTTGGTTTCAGTTCTATTGCCCTGCTATAGTCTGCAATAGCTTTATCATCTTCCTCCTTGCTGCGGTAAGCATTGCCACGAATAGCGTAAACCTCAGCAAAATCCGGCTTGAGTCGGATCGCCTTGCTATAGTCCATAATGGCGGAGTCCAGCTCATCTTTGTCGTTGTAAGCATTCCCTCGAATAAGATAGGCTTCAGCAGCATCAGGATTAAGTTGTATTGCCCTGTCACAGTCTTCAATGGCACGGTCGAAATCTTTCTTGCTAACATAAGCATGAGCACGCTGATAATAGGCCTCAGCGTAGTCCGGTTCGTATTGGATTGCCTTGGTGAAGTCTTCAATCGCCGTGTCAATGTCACCTTTAGCCCCATGTGCCATACCGCGACCATAATAAGCCCTAGCGGGTTGCCGAGTCCAGAAAATCGCGTCGGTATAATCCTTAATCGCGAGGTCAAATTTACCCATTTTGTGGTAAACATTACCGCGGTAGACGTAAGATAAAGCAAAATTTGGTCTCAAGTCAATGGCTCTACTATAGTGTTTGACAGCTTCTTCATAATGCGCCATTTTCACTGGGTTAGCCATTCTCTGAATCTCCTCTTTGTTCACGGGTTAAGCCTATATAATGCGACTTGTATACTTCCAGATGGATGCTCTGATCCTTAATGAAACCATGGATATCATTGTAAATGGTTTCAACAGATATACCGTGAGAGTTTCGCAAATGCCCCAGTATAGGTTGTTTGAGCACTGCTGGAATATTAATTACATCATCCTCATTTGGACCAATAAAGCCATCGGGATGTCTAATAAATACGCTTTTCTGAGCGATAACACGATTTATTGGCTCGTAAGGCTTTTCAATGTAGGGACTTATCAGTTCCTTCTTTTCCAAGATAACCCTGCCATTTTTGCCAGGGGAGCCATCACATGCCATGAATAACGCGACGAGGTAATCCTCCGTGAAATCAATGAGGTTGGTTTTACCGCCGTAATGTTGGATTTCGGCAAGGCGTTTTATCTCGCTAGCTGGTTCGCGGGAAAACTCTTTAACCGTTTCCAACATACCCATTTGGACATTTTCTATATCAAATCGCGCGGTCTCAACATCAAAACCTTCTAGCTCCAGAAAAACGCGGTAAAGATTTGAAGAAACTTTCCCATAGTAAGGCTTCTCCTGATAATGTTCAGGTTCTCCCCGGTAGATGTATTCTCCAGTGTCCGCTTTTTCTTCTATTTTTCGGAGTATGTCGTCAACCGTACTTGGCTCGTTTGGTTTTTCTTTGTCCATCCACTTTCCTTTACGATCACAATGCTGCTTAAAATAGTAACACGTTCCACAAAGGATGTCAACTGAATTTAACAGCCTGAACGGTCGCGAACTGTAGCTCGCTTCTACAGTATTCTGCTTGAATTATTCTTGGTAAGGTGCTATGCTGATTTTATTAATACATATAACATAAAGGAAACAGTATGCCTGAAACCAGACCTAATATCCTACTTATTACCAGCGATCAGCAGCATTGGAATACTTTGGGCTGCCTCAACCCCGAAATACAGACCCCGCACTTAGACACATTGGCGCAACAAGGCACGCTTTTCAATAGAGCCTATTGCCCGAACCCTACCTGCACACCGACGCGCGCATCTATTATCACTGGAAAATACCCGAGCCAACACGGTGCGTGGTCGCTCGGCACGAAACTCTCTGAAGATGAACATACCGTCGGTGAGGATTTCACGGATGCTGGCTATCGGACTGCCCTCGTCGGAAAAGCACATTTTCAACCGCTCCACGGGACAGAGGAATTCCCGTCTCTCGAATCCTACCCGATTCTCCAAGATTTGGACTTTTGGCGCAGTTTCAACGAGCCGTTTTACGGGTTTGAGCATGTCGAACTCGCACGCAACCACGCCGACGAAGCACACGTCGGACAACACTATGCGATCTGGATGGAAGAGAACGGCTGTACCAATTGGCGCGACTATTTCGCACCGCCGACAGGGAACGCTCGCGGGCAATACCGCAAGTGGCACATCCCAGAAGAATACCATTACGATACCTGGATTGCGGAACGTACCAATGCGCTCATGGAAACGTATCAACAGAACGGTGAGAACTTTTTCCTCTGGGCGAGTTTCTTCGATCCGCATCCGAAATATCTTGTTCCAGAGCCGTGGGATACGATGTACGACCCAGAGGCGTTGACGGTGCCCTCCGTAACCGAGGGAGAACACGATAACAACCCACCGCATTTCCAGCTAACACAACAAGAAAAGCCGGATTTCTCCGCTTGGCGTGAAAGTGGGAAGGGGGTACACGGCTTCAACTCACATCTACGCGATCGGGACGAACTCGCTAAAGACATTGCTGTCTATTACGGCATGGTGAGCCTGATGGATAAGTATATCGGGAAAATCTTGGCGAAACTGGACGAATTAGGGCTTGCAGAGAACACGTTGGTCGTGTTCACTTCCGATCATGGGCATTTTTACGGACAACACGGACTCGTCGCAAAGGGAGCATTCCACTACGAGGATGTCATCCGAGTGCCGTTTATCGCGCGGTATCCAGGGGTCGTGCCTGCGGGGAAACACTCCGAGGCATTGCAGACGTTGGTAGACTTAGCACCCTCATTTCTCAGCGCTGCTGGCATTGACATTCCTCTTCCAATGACAGGCGTAGATCAGATGCCGGTCTGGTCAGGACAAGCAGAACAGGCACGCGACCATATCCTCGTTGAAAATCATCATGAACCGACAACGGTGCACGTCAAAACCTATGTTGACGATCGTTATAAGATTACCGTCTACTATAACAGAGATTATGGCGAGTTATTTGATTTGCAAGCGGATCCTGGAGAAGTCAACAACCTATGGAATTCCGCTGAGCATGCGGCACTGAAGGCGGATCTGGTGATGAAACTGTTGTTCGCGGAGATGGGGAAAGAACCGTTATGGATGCCGCGAACTTCGGGGGCATAAATCAATACCGCCGTTTCCAGTGCCAACTGTCGCTTCCTGAAATGAGCGGACGGATGTCTTCGGGCAATGTCTCAATAAATTCAGGACTGACTTCGTTGCCGGGCCATTCGCGTACCATCGGTGGTGTGTACCCGGAGATGAGGATGACACGCTCTTTATCGCTACGGATGGCAGTTGTGCTGTGAATCAACGCCTCGGCAAAAAGAAGGACGGACCCCGCGGATGCTTCGACTTGGTAGATGAGTTTGTCGTCAGAGAGTGCCGCTTCGATCATTTCTTTGTGATCCCACGTTAGGCGATGGCTTCCGGGTATAACGCACGTTCCACCATCGTCTGGACCGACATCGGTGAGGTAGGCGAGCGTTTTTACGAAGATACAGTGGAACTTGTTCTGTTCCACATAAGTGCCCCACCCGTGTTGCGTCCCGCGATGAAATCCTGTCGGGTTATAGCGGCGTTTATAGAGGTCGTCCAATTCTGTCTCAGGGTTACGACTATTAATGATCGCTTCGGTCTCTTCAAGGCGTACTGCCCCTCCTACCACCTCTTCAACCAACGGCACGAGTTGTGGGTGCGCGGCGTATTCTAAGAGTGCTGGGTCATATTCAACGAGATTGCCGAAAAGGATATGGTGTTCTCCGCCGGGACGGGCATAGACACGCTTGGCATCCCGATTTTCGTCGGCTTTCATCCTGTAGAGGGCACCTTTCATGCGTGCAATTTCATCGTCGTTTAGGACGTTCTCTAACAAGACAAAACCGTAGATGTCAAAATGGAGTCTTTGTGCTGGCGTGAGGCGAACCGTTTCATTGCGCATGATTTTCTTCCTCGTAAAACTTTTTTATATCCTTCGCAAGTTTTCGCTTTAGTTCCTCAGAAATCGGATATCTACCAATTTCCTCTCGAATTTCTTCACAAGTTTTGCCATCTTCTTCTAATTTAACAATTACTGCTGAGAACACCTTCTCAAAACCAAATTTGGTGAGTGCTCTTGACATAAATTGTAAAACTCCCAACGCAGCGATTCCACCGAGCATCCCAAATGGTCCCAAAGCGGCAAGCGATGATGTTATCGCTGCCGCACCGAACCAAGGTGAAGAGGTCATTAACATAACCAACACAAGACCAGGCACTCCGAACCCGGCAATTACTTCCGCTATTTTGTCTAAAGGCAAGTCATCTACTCTTGGGATTTGTATCTCATTTATAGAAGGAATCGCTTTCTTCAATTTATCAAGGACATTTTTCAGATTCCACCACCACTCAGCCACAGGTAGATCCGGCATCTGTGTTTCTGCTTTAGTTCTTAGAGAATCAATAGCATCTTGCAAATCCTGAATAGCCTCTCTCAACTTTTTCAACTCATCTAATCCAGCCTTCCGTACAACACTCACGGATCTTCTTAAGGCTTGAATAGCTTCTTTAGGATTTGGGATCCGTTCCTTGTCTATAGAAAGGATGGCATCTTTCAATTCTTGAAAGGTATTTGTCAGATCTCGCACCCATGCACCTGTAGTGCGAGCACGCTCTCCCAGATCTCGTATCAATCTCATAGTTTAAATATTTCCACAACTAAAAATAAGCGAAGCATTTCTACAAATGCCGCCCCTACGGGGCTTGGTCTTTTGTTGATACATATTTCTACAAAGATGCCGTCCCTACGGGACTGAAGAAAAATATACACATCATAATTGATAGACGACACAATAAGACTTCCGCTCGTAAACTTCGGAAGTCACGACTCCAAATCGTTTTTATTTGAGCGTTGACTGTTTCTTAATATGTCCCCAGAGTGTTGTGAGTTTTCCGTTCGGATCAACGGCAAGGTCGAGTGGATCTGCCCCTTCATAGATTAACAAGTCATCAACGTAACCGGGTGCTGTCATTCCCCACGTATAGAAAGCGACCCACTTGGCGACGGGACCGAGCGCAGCATTCCGAAAAGGAAGCCCTTTCTCCGGCTTGGCACCTAAAGCGTCATTCCTGTCGTTCCCTACGTAGAAATCGAATTCGCTTTTATCGACATTGGCTACGACCCGAACGTATTTCCATGTATCGGTTTCAAAATCACCAATAGGTTGCCACGCGGCACCATCATAGAGGCGAACCATATCGGCATTCCAATTGATGTAGGTGCACCCGTTGTTCTCGCCAATGCCGTCAGCAGTAGCGACTTTGAGATTGAAAGACCTACCGCCACTCTCTATGTAAACCCAGAATTCAACAGAGATGATAGGGTTCTCGGTTTCTATAGGCACACCGAGTCCATCTCCGTCTCCACCACCCAAAATAGCGAGTGCTTTTTTATCCGTTTTGACAGTGTCGCCAGAAATTTCAAAGTCCCCGCCAATTACCTCCCAATCGTCAGGCAGTTTACCGACAGAAAATTCCTCGAACCCAGTTTGTACATAAGCCTCTTGTGCAATTGCGGTTTTTACACTGGCGAGGCTCAAAACAGCAACGAAAGTTAACACGACATATTTGCAAAAGGTAATCCGCTCCCTCTGAATCATCTTCCATTCCTCCATTCAGTCTTCATCACGGCATCCAGAGATTCCACTCCCCTTTTTTCTCCCATTTGCGACAGGCGAGACATAAGCACATATATCGGATTGCGAAGCGCGGGGCAGAACCGACATTCATTGCGCCACAATGTGGTAATAGATGGTGGAAAAACAGGACATCTCCCTGTTTGGCAACGACTTCCATCGGTTCGCCTAAATCCATCTTTGGAAAGTGGGCACCAACATCGCGAACATGGTTTGAAAATTCCGGGTTTTTCTCACGGAATTCTCGAATCCGTTGTGCACCTTTGGGCCATATCACGGTCGCTCCGCTGTGCGCATTCACGTTCGTGAGGTAGGTTAAACTGGTTACTCGGAATGTCCCAGGATCCAGCCGTAAATCCCGAAAACCGCCATCCAAGTGAGGGGACGGCCATTTCCACTCGGAATCCGAAACAGGAAATTGATTGAGTGCCCAGATACCATCAGGAGAGCAACTCTCACAATGCGGAATTTCTGGGTATCGGGACGCGAGTTGTTTGAGAACAGCGAGATACTCAGGCGTGCAACACGCCAAGACATCCAGATGGGTAACGCCGTAGAGTTCAATCCGCTTTCCATCTGCCATTTTCTCCATATAAAAACCGGCGAGCGGTGGACGTTTGAAGTGGTCCCATGAATTCGGGTCATCCGCGTCCATGCCCATCATCTTCCACATTGCTGCCTCCGCTTTTGTGACAGTCTCTTGCGGAATCAATCCGGGAAGCAGTAAATAGCCCTCTTCTTCAAATTGCGCCAACTGTTGCTTTGAAAGCATTTAACACCCCTTATCGTTTAATCCCCAATCGTGAATTTGGTGATATCAACAGAAGGTTCGGGATACTTCATGTCGAGTTTCCGGAGCGTCTCAACGATACACTCTGTGATAACGAGGTTCCGATACCACTTCTTATTCGCAGGAATTACGTGCCACGGTGCCCAGTCGGTACTACACTTCTGGAGCATTACTTCATACGCCTGCATATAATCATCCCAATACGCTCGTTCACGAACATCGGATTCCTCGACTTTCCAATGTTTCGTCGGATCGCTAATTCGAGATTCGAGACGCGCCTTCTGTTCATCTTTTGAGATGTGAAGGAAAAATTTTAGGACGACCGTTCCACTTTCAACGAGCATCTTTTCAAAATCGTTAATCTGCTGATAATGCCGCGACCAGGCCGCCTCTGGTACGAGATTGTGTACCCGAACAACGAGGACGTCTTCATAATGCGAACGGTTAAAGATACCGATTTTCCCTTTCGATGGAACGGCTCTATGGGCACGCCATAAGAAATCACGGGAAAGTTCATCCGCAGAAGGGACTTTGAAATTAAAGACATCGCACCCCTGAACGTTGATGCCAGCCATTACCCGCCGAATGGTGCCATCCTTGCCACATGTATCCATGCCTTGCAGGATGATGAGAAGTGCATGCTGACTTTCAGCGTAAAGCAGTTCCTGAAGTTTCAGGAGTTGCCTATGGAGTTTTTTCAGCCTGCGCTTGGTTTGACCTTTTTTTTCGTAATCCCCCGTGAAATCGGGGGGGTAATCGCTCAGCTTGATGAGCCCGCCGGGTTTAATGATATTCTTCGTTTCAAGTTCCATATTTTTAATAGTTGTCAGTTATCGGTTTAGACTCTCCCACACTTACTGACATAAAACTTTTGAAGCGCGTGGGCGAGTCTGGGTTATTGGAGGAATAGTTATCGGTCTTCGGAAAAGCGGAGGATTTCGTTAAACGAAAACCTCTTAACCGAAAACGAATTATTGCGACAAAGACTCGTAGTAATCATCAACAAGTCTACGGTACTCAGGTGGAACATCTTCCCTTGCGACTTGAGCGAGCCGTTTTTTCTCTTGGAGCGTGTTAAGCCGCTCTTCGAGCGCGGATTCCAGCTGATCAAGATCCCTAATAACGAGGTCATAGTTAGGGAATGGATTTGAGCGATTTCCGGGTCGATAGTCCATTGTATCAAGCATACCGAGCCAGAGTCTTTCAATCTCCCTGTTTGACTCCCTGCCCCCTGTACGGGAAACCTCCTGATCTGCGGGTTCATCGGAACCAGGTTGGTTCCCACTTTGTCGTTGCATCGCCTCCTGTGCGCGTTGCATCTGCTCTTGAATTTGTTGTTGTTGCTCTGCGAGCTGCTCCCGCCGACGCTGTTGTTCTTCCGTCTGCTCCTGACCTTCCATCGCTTGAAGTTCGCGTTGGATGTCCTGCATCCGTTCTCGCGCCTGTTGGAGTTGTTCAAGTGCAGCTTCAAGTTGTTCTTCTTCGGTATTCGCCATATTGGCTCGCGCCTGCTGCAGATCCCCTTGTGTCTGTTCCAATGTATCTAAGACCTCTTGCTGATTCTGGTCAGCGGCTCGGAAACTCCGCCATTGCAAGGCGCGTTGCGCAGTCGCCATATCTCCCGTAGTCTGTTCTTCAGCGAGTCGTCTTGTCGCATCCGCTACATTTTGGGAGGCTTCTGGATTGTCTGGAGCGAGTTGTTCTTGAATGTTTCTCAGTGTGCGCTCAAGTGTCTCCAGATTGCGCTGAAGTTCGCGCTGCTGATTGGCGAGCTCAGACGCTTTTCGGAAATCTTCAGGACGCATCTCTGATTGCTGAGAACGCCCCCTGAGTTCCTGTGTCTGTTGCTGAACATCAGACTGTGTTTCTGTCAACTCCTGAAGTTGTTGAGAGGCTCTATCAAGCGCGGCATCTGTGTATTCTGCGGCGACCTTCTCTAACTGCTCAATGGCTTCCTGAAGTCTTTCTTCCGCCTTTTGCCCTTTGGCAGCACTCAACTGCGGTTCCTCCTGTTGCATGCCTTGTGCGGCTTCGTCCATCTGCTCACCCGCTTGTTGCATCGCTTGTCCGGCTTGGTTTAGGCGTTGCCCTTGGGTACTTTGCCCATTTTGTTGCATGGTGTCGAGCTGCTGCGCCATCCGTTGTGCTTGTTGCGCCAACTGTCCCTGTTGTTGACTGTTCTGCTGCATCTCACTCGGCGAGGGTTGATCTTCACGTCCTAACTGTTGGCTTTGTTGGCTCAACTGCTGCTGTTCCCCTAACATCTGACGCGCCTGATCTAACATCTCCTGCGTCTGCTCTTGCATCTCCGTGTCGAGTTCGTTCTGCTGATTCTCAAGCTCACTTTGCAGTTCCTCCATTTCAAGCTCAAGGTTCTCAGCGAGTTGAGGATTACTGTTCCGCATCTGCATCAGTACTTTGGGGATCTCAAGACTCACTTTTATCAGGAGTTCAAGGGCTTCCTGTTCCGGTGGAATCGCTTCATCGGGACGGACAGCGTTCAAACTATCGCTCGCTTCACCCATTTTGTCTATTGCGTCCTCCAAGTTCATCAGAATCTCAGGCGTGACAGCGGATTCCCCTTGCATCGCAGCACTAAATTCATCTACAACTCGCTGCGTCTTATCCTTTAACTCGGTTTGTCTTTCGCCCGTTTTCCTGACTGCAGCCTGATATGTTTCGGTAATCGCTGCAGGTTTCGTGAGAACGTGCCTCGATGTCTCTCGGATAATCTCCTTCTGTGAGCTAATTACATCCAAAAGCGGATTCGGCTCAGCCTCCCCCGGCTGGCCTTCGCTTTCGCCTTCATGGAAATCCTCATTAAAGGGACGAATTTCAATGAAATAAATCTCGCTACTGGCTTCGCCGGGACCGGTGCGCGTGTTATTATCGGTCGCGTGCGCGTAGTAGGAGATAATATCGCCCGGTTCAACGTCAAATTCCTCCAGATAGAAGGTATAGGTCCCCTCTGCATACTCGCTTTCAGGTAAGAGGTTTTCGTTACTGACGGAAACCGATTCTTTCGAGGATTCCATCACGAGTTCCTGTAATTCATCGGATCCAACGCGATACATGAGTTTTAATTCTGCAACGCCGTAGTCATCTGTTGCTTCAGCAATGATTTCCACCTCATCTAACTTCGTAGCTTTCACATCTCGACCCGGTTCCTTGATAACGACCTCTGGAACGGCATCCGGAATGGCTTTAATCATGTATTCGATCGGTATCTCGTTGTTGAACCCATCAATACATAGCAGTTGAATAGCATAACTCCCATCCTCGACAACATCTATAGGGGTCGTCAGCGTGTTTCCATTAGAAATAATCATTTGGCTATCGGCGGAATAGAGGTCAGCAGTCAGGTCGGGTTGCTGATCACTGACCGCTTTTCGGCTGATGGCTATTGACGCAGTTTGAATCGCTTTGTTGGTGATAAGCTTTATCTCTGCTTGCGTACCGACGACAGCCCGAATATCCCCTGTCCCCGTTTGCACAACAGGTTTAAGACCCGTATAGTCAGGATACGTATAAGCGACCGAAATTTCAGTCACCTTCGGCATTTCAAAAACCTCAACAGTGTAGCGTTCTGAAATCGTCTCGTTCGCAACGACATAGTATTCCATATCGGCATCAATGTTGAAAATTTCATAGGCAAACCCGCGTTTATCGTCCGGATTTTGCAGCATGCCAATCATAGTTTTGGACTGTTGTTCGTCTGTGTTAACCTCGGATGTGGAGGGTTGCTGCGCGCCAATATCCCCATACGTCAAGACGACCTTTCCAGCAGATTTACCGGTGACAGTGACATGAATCGGCAGGCTCTTGCCGCGGAGGATACGTGCATTTCCCGGTTCAACAGTGAGTCTGGTTGTCAAAACCGGATCCGTTTTCTCCCAAGGGACCAATACACGGAGCAGGCTGGTATGGATTTCTGTCGGAAATAACAATGAAAGGATAACACAACCGACAATAACCAAAGTCGCAATGCCGACATGCTTACGGGTTTGACTGTGATCGATCGTTGCTTTGAAATTGATACCTTTTACACGCGCAACGGTATCCTCAAGCAAACGTTGAAGCATGTGTGCCTCAATCGGATCCGCCGATTCTCGGTTTCCGAATTCGATGGCACTCACCAGCCTATCTTCCAGGTCGGGATGATTGCGTTCAACGTTAAGGGCGACATCCCGGAGCGTAAGCGATGCCCGGAGCGGTTGAATGAGATACTTATACAACAGGTAACCGATAACACCTGCCCCGATAACTAACAAAGCGATGCGTACAGCACTCGGGAGCGGCATCAGCCAATCAACGATAGCTTCACCCACAAACAGAGCGATAACACCCGTCAGGACAATAGCAAATCCTGTCCAGAAGAGGCTGCGTTTCCAGACGCGCCGTGCGTCTAAAACTCTCGTTTGTAATTCCGTATAATTTTCTTTTGTATTCACCAGTCGCCTCCAGTTATGTTTTGCATAGGAACGGTCTTCGTGTCAGTTTCTACAGTTTCCACCTGTCATTTGTCGCGTGCTGTTCACAGTGAACTGTAGCGTATCACTCGCAAATTGCGTAAGCCCCAATATACTTAGGAGGCAAAGAGGACTTCAGACAGAACCATGAGTATCCACAGAATCACCGCAGCGATACGGGATCTGGTCTTTTCCATATCAGCAAGCGCGGCGATTGCTATTGCTATCACTGCGATTAGCCATAGACTCAGCGGATTCATGTGACTGAGGAACACCAATAACTTAGTGTTTGCCCCAGAATCAAACAGCATGTGGAGTCCCGGGATCATTTTGAAGTCCACTCCGCTTTTGACATCTCCCACGTCTCTAAAAACAAGTAAGAGTGCGGTGTTGACGAGCTGTATGACGCAATTGATCAACGAAATATGGATAACAGCGGCGTAGATATGCTGGAACCTTAATGTCTCATTTTTTAGCAGATATCGCGCGCCTAATTTGAGGAGAGCACTGCCAACGATAAACCCTACCACCGTAAAAAGCGGGCCCAGAAAGATGATAAGCGCTCCCATAACCCGGGCGATGGTTTGAAGTTGTTCGGAAGGTGCATCCCCCTCTGCCATGCCTTTAGACATCAATTGTTGCATGTAAGGCGCGATAGCCCACAACAGTAGAACAGAAAATAGGTAGAAGATAACAAAGGCGACTCCCGACCTCGGTTGGGATTTAAGACGTGTAAAGGTACTCCTTGGCTCAGCGACGAGGTCCCCGATGTTCTGTAAACTCTCGTTCATCATTTTTTCCTACAGATTAGACAAGATTTTCTTGAAATTGATTGTAACCCCTTTTTAAACTGCCCTAAACTTTTCAGTAGCAACTATTGGGACATCTATCCTACAGAAAAATCTCAATCAGAAGTTTGTTCATACAGTTTACTTTTTTCTACCTCTAACTGTGCCTTCTGCCAACTGTAATCGACACCGCCGTCATAGAATTTATCCGGATGCTCCACTGCCCAAATTTGTTTATGAATAATCCAGTTCTGCGGGTCTAATGCCAAAGCCTTCCGCCATTCCGCCATCGCCTCTTCTTTTTTACCGACCTCCAACAAGACCAGACCCAGTTGGAAACGTGCAGTAGCTTCAGTAGTCGTTTGCGCATTTAGCGTATCTAAGGGTTTCGCATCATGGAGCAATTTCGCATTATAATCGGGGTCTGACAACCATTTTTCAAGCATTGCGAGGGTTTCTTGATCTGCGACATTGATGTTGAACGGTCCTTTTACCAATCGCCCTGCTTCATCAACCATAACACCATACGGAATCGCTTTGAGGTCATAGCGGTTTCCGAACGTATTTTGTGAATCAACGAGCGTGACAAAATCGGCGTTTGCCGCCTGATGCCAAGGGCGTACGACGGATGCGCCTTGTGCATCAAGCGCAATAGAGACAAGGTTTAACGTCTCGCGGTGTTTGGCATAAAACCTCTGCCAGCCTGGCAGTTGTTCACGACACCCTCACCACGATCCCCAAACATAGAGGAGTGTCTTTTTTCCTCTGAAATCGCGTAAGCGTTTTGGCGTCCCTTCAAGGTCGGGGAGCGTAAATTCGGGAGCGAAGTGCATGGGTTGAACAACCTCTAACCGATTTGCTGATACTTCGTAGACTTCAAAGCCGAAGGGTTCCGCGACAAGCACCGGTTGGACATAAGTTACGCCATCAATATCAACAACACCCTTCTTACTATCTTCGAATTCGAGGGGCACACAGAGTTCCGATGCTACACCGCCGCAGAGAACCACCATCTTTGCACCTTCCGGGTACTCAACCTTTAACCCGAGCCGTTTGGCGAAAGGTTCCAAAGGCACGAACCAATTACCATCTTCAAGAATAGGAGGTGCGGCAAATCTGAAAGGTTGGGCATCTATCGAAATATGAAAATCCTTTTTGTTCATATTCCCCTCTTCGGTCACCCCCATCCATACACCTACTGTACAGGTCAACGCCGCTACCAACATTGCGAACCATGTTACAATAGGGCGCAACTTGGAAGGGCGCAACTTGGAAGCCAGCATTGCAATAATCATTGTGTTTTTTTCTCTCGATGTTCTGAATCGTAGATCAGAAATTTAATGATTTCTTCCGCGGTCTTTGGCGTAAGCCCTGAACCCGGTTTCCGCATCATCTTATAGACATATTTTCGCCATTCCGCTGCGGCAAAAGTCGAATTAATCGGGCGTGCAACGGTATGGCATCGGCTACATTTACGGGCAAAAAGTTCGTAAGCCTCCTGCATCTTGGGCGGATAGGTGGTAACATCAATAAAGTTGGGTCCCTTATCCGCGGGATAGGTTTTAGGTACCGCCCGCGGGGCGCGCAAGGCGTAAATCATCCCAATCCCAACGAGGAGGATAACCCCCAAGACAGTAAACCAGACGATTGTGTTTTGCATGTTTATCGGCGGTCATCCATCAGCGTATTGGCTATCGGCTTTTAGAAAAAGGACCTTTTTGCTGACGGCTATTCTTACTGAAGACTTTTAACTTTTTCCACAATAGTGTCGGCACTAATGCCGTGATGTTCCAAAAGTTCTTCCGGTTTCCCTGACCTCGGCACTCCTGTAACTGCGAGTTTGTAGACGCAGACGCCTTCAGTTGCCACAGCATCAAGGACAGCATCACCGAGACCACCTTCAGGATAATGGTCTTCAACGGTGATTAGGGTGTTGCTTGTCTCAGATGCCGCCTTTCGTAGTGCGTCCTTATCAATCGGCTTGATAGAATAGAGATCTATAATTCGGACGGCAATCCCTTCTTGCGCAAGTATTTCATGTGCTTTCAACGCTTCGTGAAGGGCAACACCTGCGGCAACAACGGTCGCCTTATCTTCACCACTTTCCCGAATAACTTTACATCCACCGATTGGGAAACTCTCATTAGCATCGTAGAGGATAGCGGTTTTTGGACGTGAGGTGCGGAGGTAAACAATCCCTTCGTATGCAGCAGCTTCTGAGACGAGCCGTTCCGCGGCAACCGCGTCGCTTGGATACAGCACGACCGCTCCCGGAATTGCGCGGAACATCGCGATGTCCTCTAAACCCATCTGTGAGGGACCATCTTCACCAATAGAGACGCCACAGTGTGAACCGGCATATTTAATATTCGCTTGTGAGATCGCAGACATCCGAATCTGATCATAGGCACGGGATAAAAAGGCAGCAAACGTGGAGACAAACGGAATCTTCCCGCGTTTCGCCAAACCGATGCCAGCACCGACCAAATTTTGTTCCGCGATAAACATCTCGAAATAGCGATTCGGATGGAGGTCCATAAATTGTTCAGCATACGTGGAATTTTTAGTGTCCCCGTCCAAGGCGACAACAGTGGGATTCACGCTGCCGAGTTTTGCCAAACCTGCGCCGTAGCCACTCCGCGTTGCGACTTCTTCGTCCACCGGATAGTCAGGCGGTTCACATTCAGTTAGGGTTGAACCATCGGTACTCGCATTTATAGGATTCGGGGCTTCAATCTGAACGGGAACCTCCACATGCAACGGACCGAGTTCAGCTAAAGCCTTATCAAGTTCGTCACCCTCGGCAAGTGCTTTTCCGTGCCAGTTGTCGGCGTTTTCAAGGAACGAAACCCCTTTCCCCTTAAAAGTTTTGGCGACTATCATCGTCGGTTTCTCGTCCGAAACCTTCGCCTCGTCGAGTGCGGGAAGGATTTCATCAAAATCGTGTCCATCAATGCCGATGGCTTGCCAACCAAACGCCTCAAAACGCTGACAATAGGTATCAACATCGAAGGCATACATTGTCCGCTGACTCTGTCCAAGCGCATTTACATCCACAATCCCAATCAAATTATTAAGTTTGTAGTGCGATGCCAAAGCAGCCGCCTCCCAGACGCCACCTTCGGCAGTCTCGCCATCACCAAGGAGGACATACACCCGGTAGTCAGCATTGTCTAAGTATTTGCCATTGAGAGCCATGCCGAGTCCAAGCGATAAGCCCTGTCCAAGGGATCCAGTTGCGACTTCTGTCCATTCGAACCGAGGGGTCGGATGCCCCTCGAAAATGCTATCAATTTGTCGTAGTGTGCGCAGTTTCTCGGTTGGAATAATCCCGGCTTCCGCGTAAGCCGCGTAAAGCAGTGGTGCGGCATGTCCTTTGGACAAGATGAATCTATCGTTGTTGGGGTTCTGCGCATCGGTCGTGTCATAACGCATGGCGTGAAAAAAGAGTGCTGAGACGATATCCGCAGCCGAGAGACACGTGGTTGGATGTCCAGAACCCGCCTCCGATGTAGAGATGACGGAATGAATGCGTAGGTTAGTCGCTTTCTGTTTGAGAAAATTTTTCAAGGTTTCCACAAATTTTGCTAATCCTTTTTAGTAGTTGCGGGTTTTCGTAGAAAACCCGTACTGATAACCCTTCCTCTGACGGCTATTTTGGGTTCAACTGAGTCGCTCGTCGCTCTGCGGCTAACGAAAGATAATGTTCTTGACACGTCTGGATGAGATTCTCAAAAGTTACAATGGCTTGCGGGATGTCTTGCATTTTGACGTACGCTTCTGCTTGCCAGTACATCGCCTTGGCTACAATCGAATTGGAATTTGTCACATTCTCCGGCGTGCCTTGGGCTTCGTTTTCTATAGCCTCCGCAAATTTTTCGATTGCGCGTTGATAATCTTTCTCCTCATAGTAGGCTTTCAGAGCATCTGCATAAGCGAAATTGTTTTGTTCCTGTGGTCGTAAAAATTCAACTTCAACCGGAGGTAATTCCAGCGGGGGGACCGCCTCTAAATCTGCTTCGTCCGGTAATGCCTCTATTGCTTCTAAATCTTCTTCGTCTGGTAATGCATCTATCGCTTCAGCGAGTCGTTGTTCGTATGATTCAGTGTCATCGCTACCTCTTTCTTTCGGAGTGTCTTCCTTTTCATCTTCAGGCTCTTCCACTGCCTCTTCATCTTCATCCTCTTCTACTTCCTCAACTGCTGCGGCTTCACGAAATGCGTGAGAGAGTGCAGTAGCAGAATCCTCTAAATCATCTTCCAAATCAACGACATCAGCATCCTCTTCATCCAGATAGGAATCCTGTGATTCATCATCAAAATCGTCTATTTCGTCAAAGTCGTCTGTTTCGTCAAAACTAAATACCATTCGTTCCTCCAGATTTCTGTTTTTTCAGTTGTCAGTAATCGGAAGAAGGGTTGTCGGTTACAAGAGGAAACCTTTGTTAAACGAAACCTCTTTACCGATAACTGAAAGGGTTTTCGTAGAAAATCCGAGTCGATAACCGACAACCATAAAACCGATAATTGATAATCACTTAGTACTTGATTTTCACATCTGCCCAAGTGGTTGCCACCTTGTCAGCAGGATCAATCGCTAAGGCTGAATGCATACCGTTCAACAACTCTTCAATATCCGCTTGCGCCAAAGCGACATCGAAGATTACAACCTCATCAATAGTCGCTGCACCGTAGCGTGCGCCACCACAGCAATCATCAAATCCGATATTGACGGGACCGCTATCGGCATCAATGGGATTCTTAGCCAAATCTAATGTACTGGCTTCTTCCGCATCAATATAGATAGCCCACTTACCGGTTTTACTATCAAAAGTGGTTGTGTACATGTGCCACTTGGTAATATCTTTGGTGCCAACATTACCGTCATTCCAACCGCCGGGTTTATTCCAGCAGCCTCCGTTGCAAATGGGCCAAGCAATATTTTTTGTTCCTTGATTGGGATGGATGATATAGGCGTTCCGCTTTTCAACCATCCAGCCGTGTTGGTTCCAAGTATCCCCTGCACTCTTCGCCCAAGCTGAGACCGTGATTGCCTGAGTTGGATTATCATGCTCGACGATCTGAACGTAAGCACCTTTACCATCAAATTCAAGTGCTTGCCCAAACTGTCCCTTAACCCATTTCGGCTTACCTTTGAAGTCCCCATCCAGTCCATTTCCTGAGTCATCGGTTGCCATATTTCCTTTGCCCGCATCAAAAAGCCACATCCCGACAATCGTATCAGGGTCGATCTCGGCAGAGGTGGTGGAGACGCACAATACACCAACCCCAAAAAGACTGAAACACACGAGGACTAAGCTTACAAGCAAAAATTTGCTGCCAGAAATAATACTGAAATTCATTTTTACCTCCTGCTCAATATTACAAACTCAAGGACTGTATACACATATCTGTGCGATTTACACGGACACCCCAACTGCGGGGAAGTATAAATCGCCGCTAAAATATCACATACATCTATCATATCAGATTCACAGATACATGTCAAGAAAAATTGAAATTCAGGTAGGGTCATTTCGTTTTAAGAAATTATTGAGTTTCTCGCCTTTTTTCAACGATCCGGTGTCCCTTCCCCGTAACGGGTGGGAACCCTGGTTAGAAAACCGCACCTACCGGCCCGGGGATCAAAAACGTCTAAAAAACGGAAAACGAAATAGCCCTAACTATATCTAAAAAATCGTTGACATGACAGGAATTTTCATTATAATGTTTCCATACACTTATCTTAACATAGAGGAATTCAGGGTGTTTTTGCTTGGGCGTTTCCCCAGAAACCCCTCCCACAGGAAATATGAAGCGGATAGGATTTATCTCTTTACTCTTGATCTTTGGTATTCTGCCCGTTTTTGGACATATATCAGAGAACACGGTGCAAATTTTAGACTCGCGACACCCCACCCTTGCGCATGAAAAGCCGGCGAGAGGTGTTCTTATTGCACAAAACTTAATGGCACAGAATTTGGAAGATGCTCCTGACGCGTCTACAAAGCAAAGCGATGCGGTTGATTTGGAGAAAGTGAAAGCCAGAAATGAAGGGCATATACAGCAGAAAGAGACACGACGGATATTTAAGATTATTAACGACTATCAGTTAGCAAAAGGCGAGGTATTAACAACACTCGTTATTATTGCGGCAGACGCGAGATTACAAGGACAGGTGACGGGCAATGTATTAGTCATCGGTGGAGACGTTCAATTGTCGTCAGAGGCACAAGTGAATGGCACTCTACACATTATCGGCGGGCAGATTACTGGAAATACACAAGGCGTCGCTAACCTTCACGTAAGCAATGACTGGCATCTGGTACCCGCTGCGGGACACCTTGCCATGCATCCACATCGTCTGTGGGGTATCAGCAAGCAAGCGAATTTTCGCCTAACACTCATCAAACTTGGATTTTTCCTCTTGATGTATCTATTGATAGTAGCCGTGCTTTCAAAGCCGATAAACGAGATAAGCGAACTCTTCGCGAGGCGACCCATCGGTAGCATATTATTTGGCATCTTGATGTTAGTTATGATCCCCTTTGTCCTCGCGGTGTTGACCCTGTCAATCATTGGGGTGCCATTCATGCTTTTGACGCTTTCGGTCTTGGTTCCCTTGGCAATCTGTGGTAAGGCAGCGATTTTCCTGACGCTCGGCAGTACCCTCTTCTCAGGGCGCTGGAGACCGCTCGCAGTCATATTTGGTTATCTCCTCTACTTCATGGCAACATCCGTGCCGTATATTGACTGGGTAGTGTTTCTCATTGTCAATAGTATCGCTATTGGACTCTGCTTGCTCAGCGGCATCAGTATGATACGTTCGCAAGAGCCCCGTAGAAACATCTCTCCACTCACGAGCAATGAGTGGGGATCTCGGTAGGAAAGAGTGTCGTCAGTATGCAGTTAGCGTCCCCGTTCTCCCTGAGCTTGTTCATTGTAATTCCGCTACTGATATTCGCTTTACGGCACCTCCGTAGAGGCGAGGTGACCTCGCCCGTACACAGGCGGGGACCCCGGTTACGTGGACAGACAATCGCACCCGTCGTGCGTTTTTCTGATTTTAAACATGGGTTTGCAGCAAGCATTCAGCAGATGCGGCATACCTCTTCCGTTAAAGCGTTTCCGATACTGAGAGTGATCAGATTTATTGTTCTCGCGCTCCTCATTTTCTCCCTTGCTCGTCCGCAACTGTCCCAAAGCCGTGAGCATCAATTCACTGAAGGTATTGATATTTTCTTAGTACTCGACACCTCGGAGAGCATGCGAGCAGAGGATTTTGAAGGGTCCAATCGCATTCAAATCGCTAAATCCGTCGTTAATGATTTTTTGAGACACCGCCAAAACGATCGTATCGGTTTAGTTGTTTTTGCGGGTGAAAGTTTTACGCTCTGTCCCCTAACGTCAGATTATTCCGTGTTAGTCGAATTGCTCCGAGATGTAGAGATTGGACAGCTCAAGGATGGCACGGCTATCGGTGATGCGCTTGCAACTGCCACCTATCGGTTACGTGCCTCGGAATCTCAAACGAAGATTGTTATCCTCTTGACCGATGGTGAAAACAACGCTGGTAGCATTGCGCCGGGAGCCGCGGCTTCCCTCGCAGAATCTTTCGAGATTAAGGTTTACACGATCGGGATGGGAAAAGAGGGCGGCGCACGCATTCCTTACGCCGATACAACCTTTGGCAAACGCTATCGCGAGGTTTTAACCTATCTCGACGAGGATACCCTTAAACAGATTGCCAACATAACAGGCGGACGCTATTTTCGTGCAACAGACACGCAATCGCTGAAACACATCTACGCAGAAATTGATCGTTTTGAGAAGACGAAATTTGAGACGGTCTCTTTAGTTGCACACAAGGCGTTGACGGCATACTTCTTAATACCCGCAGTACTCTTACTGGGAACCGAGATTTTACTGAGCAACACAGTGTTACGGAAAATTCCTTAGGCAGAAGTCTGAATCGGGATTTTCGTGATTCGTTACCGCAAGGAAAATTTTAAAAATGGAAAATATTATTGCATGTAATTTGGGAAGCTACCGACAGTTTCGCGCTGGAGCATACACGCACTTAGCAGAAATCGGTTTGACGAACGTGGAAATCGGTGTACCCGCGCCTGAATCCGTTGAGGCACTTCGTTCGGAATTGAATACGCACGGACTCACCGCTACGAGCCTACTTGGCAGTTGTGACGTTCAATCTGAAACGATCGTCTCAGATTTCCAGACGACGCTGGACATCGCTGATCAGATGGGCGTGAAGATTATTTTTGTCAGCGTGCACGCGGGTGAAACTGACATCAACGCCGTCTATGATCGACTCCGTGCCATCGGCGAAAATGCTGCACCCGCAGGCATTAAAGTCTGTCTGGAAACACACCCGGATATGGTACATAATGGTGATATCGCACTTGAAACGATGCAAGCCGTGAATCATCCGAATATTTGCGTCAACTTCGACACCGGAAACGTCTACTATTACAATCACAATGTAACAGCGGTTACGGAGGTCCAGAAAGTGATCGGGCATGTCGGTGCTGTCCACCTCAAGGATACAAACGGCGGTTATCGAACGTGGAATTTCCCGACGCTCGGTGAGGGCGTTGTCGATTTTAAGGCGGTATTTCAGACATTGAACGATGCGGGTTTCTACGGTCCTTTCACGATGGAATTAGAAGGGGTTGAGGGTGAAAACCTTGACGAAGCAGGCGCCAAGGCACGGGTCGCAGACTCGCTGCAACACCTGAAAAATATTGGAGTCATCTAATGGATACGAATCTTTGTGTTATTCGATTGAGTGAGGGAGAGCGCATCGGTGATGTGCTCGGGAAAGTCTTGGATACCCCAGACATGACAACGATCGGGGCTTTCGCCGTTTCAAAGGAAAATCCCACTGAACTTCACTATCACGATTTCGACGAGTACTGGTATTTCACAGAAGGCATGACGACAGTGACACTCCGAAACGCTGATGGAGAGTCTGAATCCTATCGTATCGGTCCTGGAGATTTGGTTGTTACGCCTAAAGGTGTCGAACATGGACACATCCCGGACGATGTCGTTAAAGGGGTGCAGTGGGTGAGCGTGATTCCCTCTGATGCCCGCCGTGGACATTTGCATCGCGATTTATAGGCATATCCCGTTGTGCCGTAGCAAGGAATGCCCAATATGAATACAGCAATCCTTACCAAAAGCGAGATCAAACAAACGCTTCTCAGCCACCAGAACACACTGAGAACCTATGGTGTGAAACGCCTGGGCCTTTTCGGATCCTATGTTAAAAACACTGCTCATAGCGAGAGCGACATCGATCTGCTTGTAGAACTTGAGGAAGTGTCATTTGACCGGTATATGGAACTCCGTATTTTTCTCGAAGACCTATTTCAGAAGAAGATTGACCTCGTCATTGCTGATTCACTCAAACCACGTTTGCGACCACGCATCGAAAAGGAAATTGAGTATGTCGCAGGACTCTAATATCAAGAAAGGCAAAATTATGTCAATACAAGAAAATCCGTTGCCATTGCGACGCTTAGGACGAACAGAATTAGAGGTTACATGTCTCGGTATGGGAGGCGCAGGCGTCGGCAGAGGCGATGTTACTGACGATGAAGCAATTGAAGCCGTCCACCGAGCCATCGACTTAGGGATAAACTATCTCGACACCGCACCGCTCTACGGTGAGAGTGAGAGACGGGTAGGACTCGCACTCGCCGACGGTTGGCGTGAGAAGATTTATCTCGCCACGAAGATAGGAACGCACCCTGAATGGCGTGGCGATTTTAGTGCCTCGGGGACGCGTCGAAGTGTCGAAAATAGCCTGCGTCTACTCGGCACCGAGTGTCTCGATGTCTGCTTAGTGCATGACCCAGACAGCATGGACCCCGTTGTGGCAAAAGATGGCGCATTCGACGAACTCCAACGGATGCGCGAGGAAGGCCTGCTTAAGTTCATCGGGCTTGGGGTTCGACAACACGAATTTCACAAAATCGCCATCGAAACCGGTGTTGTTGATGTAATTCTAACGTATTTGGATTACACGCTTCTGAGCCAAACCGCAAACGATTGGTTGTTACCGCTTGCCGCTGAAAACGACATCGGGGTTATCAACGGCAGTCCCATCGCAATGGGATTGCTTTCAGGGATTGAGCCAGATGTATCCATTGAAAGGATGCACTTAGACACATCTGATGCCGAAAAAGCACATCGACTCTGGCGGTGGGCAACCGATAACGATCTGAATCTTCTGAATCTCGCCATTCAATTCTGTTTCCGTCAACCTCGCCTCGCGATGAGTCTGACGGGTTCCAAGAATGCGGCAGAAGTAGAGCAGAATTTCGCCGCCGCTACGACCCCAGTTTCCGACGATGTATGGGAACAATTACAGGTACTGTTGTAAGTAACAGAACAGTCAGTTGTCGGTTAAGAAGTGTTCGTCTAACAAAGGGTTACTCTTAAGGTAGCATCAGAACCCGTAGCCCGTAATGTAATGGAGGGCGGGTTTAAGCAACGCACGTTAAAGTCCAAACGTCCGTTATTTACCCGCAAGGTATAATTAATAAAATGAAATTTCAGGGAAGGGTTGCATTGGTAACCGGTGCAAGCCGTGGGATAGGACAGGCAACTGCACGCAAACTTGCCGGTGAAGGTGCAACTGTTGCTGTCCACTATTCTCGCGCCGTTGAGAAAGCGGAAGCCGTCTGTGAGCAGATTCGTGAGTTGGGACAAAAAGCAATACCTGTCCAAGCCGACATTGCTGATAGAGAGGCCGTAAACAGAATGGTCGCGACGGTGACGGAAGAACTCGGGACAATCGAACTATTGGTAAACAATGCCGGAGATGTCGGTGATGTGGCGTTTGACGAACTCGCGCCTGAACATTGGGACAGGATTATCGCGATTAATCTGACAGGTCCCTTCAACGTGTTATGGGCAGTCAAATCCGGGATGATTGAGAGGCAGTTCGGACGTATCGTCAACGTATCCTCAATCGCTGCATTGGCAGTCCGCCCGAACCAATTGCCTTATGCAGCAGCGAAAGCCGGCGTCATTGCGCTGACAAAATCGTGCTGCGGACCCCTTGCACCGCACAACATCCGCATCAATTCGGTTGCCCCCGGGGCAATCGCGACAGATATGTTAGGGGAAGTCTCATCAGAGATGGTGGAACAACTTCGGTCTACGACCCCGCTCGGCAGACTCGGTGAACCGGAAGAGATGGCAGATGTGATAGCGTTCCTTTTGAGTGAGGAATCGAGTTATATGACAGGCTCAACTGTTATCGCGAGTGGTGGCAGAATCCTTATTCCGTAAGGAAAAGAGACACAGCCTGACAGGCTATGCTACAGTCAGCGCAAGTTTTGTCTCACCAACCTCCAAATCGAACGCAACGAAGGTCTGCTTTCCTTCAATAAGAAACGTATCCCTCTGAAAATCGCGTCGGAAACGAACTTCGCGCAGATCCCACCCGTTAACCTGAACATGGCGGATCGGTGCATCAAGAGCGAGCGTAAAGTTTGCTGTGGGGAATTGGGTAGAGAGGTTAACTGACGTTACGGCAGAACGGCGTCTGCCTACTACTACTATATCGGTAAGTTCACGCGCCATCCAGTAGTGCCCAATCTCCGAATTCTTCATCCAGAGCGTCTTCGTGCCATCGGGATCATAACTGTCGAGCCGTGCCTTGACAGTTTTGAGTATATCGAACCCAGATTTTTCGCCGTTGAAATAGAATCCGGGCCAATGCCCAACGAGGACACACGGCAGTTCCTTTTCGAGAATCGGTGGCAAGCGACCGCCCTGTAAATCTTCTGTAATGAACCGATCGGCATCCCCCAAATCGTAGCCTGTCCAACCACCGAACCAGTCCCCCGCACATGAGACAATACTGGCAATCGCAATCCCTGCCTCTTTCTCAGCATACCAGATGGGGACATCCGGCAGTTCATCATGCTTGAGCCAGAGGAAATAGAACGGACGCGGATTGTTATTGACATATTGGGAGGCGGTTAGCACGGCTTTCGCATACGCCGCCTCCTGACGTTTTCCAAAGGCACCGGGACTCGTCACACCCTCACACGGGATGCCAACATTGTCAAGCATTTCCATCGCTGTGATGATGTAGTCCGTGAGTCTATTGTCAACCGGCGGATCCACCCATTCCACCTGCTCCCATTCTTCGGTGAGCGCGAATGTGTCCAGATCAACGACAGCAGTATGCGTGAGCATCTCGGGGGTCAAGTCGAAACTGGGCCAAATCAGTTCCCTGTAGATTCGCAGCCACGCTTGATATTCGTGTGTTGGGAAGTCCGGAAACCCTTCGTCGACGCGTCCGACGCCTGCTGGATAAGGAATGAGGCTAAATTTGCCTTTCACACCGTTTTCCCAGCACCATTCTGCCCATTCATAAGCGAAGTCTGAGGGGATTGCGGGGGGTATGCTTTTCAGCTGCGTGGCGTTGCCTTCCCAACGTTCTGGGGGGATATTGGGTTGGTGTCTCGCTTTCCAGGCGTGCCGTTGATGTATCCAGTAGTAGGTGAGATTGACCACGGGACACGAATCGTCAACAATAAGCGACAGCGGAGTCCTTAACAATGGGTTGCAGACGGTCATATTCATAAAAAGTCTGGATTATGATTGATGTGATTCAATGGTTTGCCAGGATTGCCAGAGATCTTATCATTATGGTAATCGTGATAATCATAAGAATGCTGGTCTAACTTTAGCACACCCCGGGCAAAACAGCAAGGAAAATAAGAAGTCTGAACTATGATTGATGTGATTATCAGATTTACCAAGATTGTCGGAGGCCTTATTATCATGGAAAATTTTAAAAATCCTGGTTCTGACTTCGTTACTTCACCTCACTCATCAGAAACGAGACTTGTGCCATAATAAAGAAGAGTAGATTAAAGAGCACTAACAAGCTGACTTGGGATAACACACTCCGATAGGAAATCTGCTCCGAAAATACCGGCACAGCATCTGGATCCACAGGTTTCTGGGACAATCCCTCCTTCACAGGATAGATATGGAGACTCTCTGGATCACTCTGATCTTCCGCCTTGATGAAGTCTATGAACGTTTGACGATAGCGGCGCGCCTGTTTGACGAAATTCATATAACCCACGATACCCGTATTCGCAAGCCCTTCCATCGCATACTGGAAAGTCGCTATCGGAGAAATCTGGGTGAGATCGCGGGCAAGCTGCACCTGCCTAAACTGCTGATCAATGTGTTCATCAAGACTTTTTGTTTCTATCCCTTTCTGCGCTGTAAAGTATGTTGCCCACTGTCGCGTCGCTGATGGATTTTCAGTGGAGGGTGCTTGGTTCAACTTACTCGATGTTTCACCAGACACGCCCCAAGGCCCGTAGGCGCCCCAAGGCTGAAATTGATCCATAATTTGCTTCAATTGCGCTTCTCTTCGTAATGAGACCTCGTCAACCGACGGAATTGGATTCAGGTTACCAACAAAGATCCCGAGTAGGTTCGGAAAGACAAAGGCGAGGAAAACCCAAGTGAGTAAGAGCCATACCAAACTTGTAATAGCGTTTGAGACGCGACTTGAAAAAAACAAACCGACGAAAATAAAAGCAGAAATGAGTAGCCCAAACAGTCCGACCATCCCCAGAATTCTGAGAGAGGTTCCCGAATCAAAGGAAAGACTCCCAGAAAGTTGGATAACTAATAGATTCATCAGGATACCAATTACGAGTGGCACCATGAGCGTCAGAAATGCGCCGATGGACTTTCCCAACAACACTTGGCTGCGCGAGACCGTGTTGGACATCATCATACTGAGGGTGCCGCTGGATCGTTCCCCAGCGACGGCATCGAAAGTGAACAAGATGGCGAAAAAACTCATCAGTACACCGATGAAAACCCAGTCTATTTTGATACGACGGGTTCCCCCCCCTTCATCAAAACTATTCAACGGATACCTTAACGTCCAAGGGCCCTTCCATGCATAAGCTTCAAATTTACCAGGCTTAGCACTGCGACTGGCAGTGCCGTACTCCTGCATGATGACATAACGCGGTATCACTTCATCAGCCCCATTGGCGGAGAATTTCAGAGGACTCGGACGTTTCGGCATATCCCCGGGGCCTATCACCGCCAACTCCCCTAAACCCTGGGCGGCATACGTTTCAACATGAGATAACTTTTTTTCTACTTGCTTATTGTAGGCATTGACCTGTGTTATGTATCCATCATCACCATAACCGTATATCAACGCGTTCGCTATCATCAGAAGGGGTAGCAGAATTATCATCAAAGCGAACCGGAGCGTCGTGAGATTGTGATGAATCTCTTTCTTCGCAATGTGCAAAATCATCTGTTCTCCTTTTTAACTCATCTCATATCTCAGAAAAGACACATAAGCCAACATAAACAGAACAATATTCCATGCCAACAAGATTAGAATATCCACAGAAGCGCGTGAGAAACTTTCGGAGAGGGAGAACCGCTGATGTCGATAAACCGGCAGATCCGCTAAATCCGCAGCACCTTGGTCATCGGAAAACCAGGCGCGCGAAGAAAATGCTTTTTTATCTTTCAAATATTCAACAATCTCGCGCTTATGGGTCCTGGAACTCTCAAGAAAGTCATTATAACTCTGCCGGTCGGTCCCCGCTATTGCCCCAACAGCAAAGCGGTACACATCTGCGAAGGAGATACGGGAGAGAAAATCTGCGAACTTCGCGTTCCGCTCTCGGTCGTCCGCAGGTTTTCTGAGAATTTCTTCCGCCCTATCCGTATACCCAATTCGAAGTGGTTCCTGATAACTTAAAAATTCTTGGAGAACAGACACATCGGCATCCTTAAGGTTTCTGATCTGATAACTCTCTGTCAGAAACCACTGTGCAGACATAGAGAAAGTGCCAGCAGACCCACGTTTTCTACCTTTTTCATCGCGGTGCCAAGAGACCGTCTCCGTTGGACTATCGTACCCCCTCTTTTTCAGGTGATCGCCGCGTTCTTTTCTGAAATCGTTCCAGAGTTGAATCGTCTGTTGAAAAATTTTCTCCTCCGAGTCCGGTTTATGTGGCGAAAATTTCGTCACCGCAAATGTCGCCACGTTCGCATGAACACTTGTCAGGATCACCCAGAGAAACATCGAAAGAATTAATGTTGTCGTTGCTTCCTTCGTCCAAACAGATAAGAGCAGTCCTAAAAGATACCACGCTGACACGTACAACAGCGAAACAGCGAATATCAGAACAACGTGGGCAATGTCGCTTCCATCAAAGGCAATGTCAGGTGAAGAGAGTGCAAGCAACAGTGCCATAATCAAACTCACCACAACAATCGGGAACAGCGACAACATACCGCCAAGGTATTTCCCCAAAACCACCGTGTCCCTCGGTATCGAATTAGATAATACGAGTTTCAGTGTGCCGTCCTCTCTTTCGCCTGAAATTGTGTTGTAAGCAAACAGAATCGCTAAAGCACTGAGTACGATTTTGAAGATGAAAACCACATCAACGGAGAGAAACATTGCGAGAAAAGGGTTGTCTGCCCCTATCTTCCGAGTCGTTTCGCCCCAACCGGGGGAACTGCTATCCCGTTTCCAAATCGGCTTGTCAGGCTCAACAACGACCGTATTTACACCAGAAGTTTCCATCCCGATGTTAAAAATGCCGAGCGGATTCGGTTTTCTGTGCACCTTTGAACTAATATCAGTGTAGAGTTTCCAATTCTTTGCTTCTGCTTGGGATTCCCGGATAGCCGTATTATATCCCACTAAACGCTTTTCGTGATCATCCACTTGGACAAAAACAGCGACAGCCGTTGAAAGCAGACACACGATAAACCCAATCATGAAGCGGGATGTTAGCATATTTGAGACGAATTCGCGTTGGATAACAAGCCAAAGCGTATGCATTTAATACACCTCATTAGCAGAATGACATCTGCAGCGGTTTCCTAAAGACAGCACATCATGAAATATTGCTATTTTGATGCTTGATCGGCGATAGCTGGAAAGTTATCTACCCGCCTTTAGAATCAGTAGATTTGACTTCATACCTCTTTAATTGAAGGGTTTTACCCGTGGTTGAAGCCTTCACTTGAGAGTGAGTTATAACTGTCAGAAGGATATCCTCCGCTTCTTGGTGAAACTTGACAATTCCGACGTTGGGTGCTACCCACAGCGTCGTAACGGATTCACCGGGTGGATTCGCTTCCCCAGCCCGGTCGCGTGCGCCCCCATTCGCGCCATGAACGAATATTGCGACTTCTGTTGACGTCCGATACTCAATTTTCAAACAGTCTTCAAAAGTGCCAGCGGGTGTCTCAACGTTTTCCGTCCCTAAAACCTTGCCTGTTTCAACAATAGTAAACTCACATATCGTTTCCTCAGGATCTTGCGGCGGATCAGGTGTCATCGTGACTTTGGCTTTTATCTGTGCTACGTCCCACTTTTCGTCGAAGGTAACAGACGTTGGAAGCACATAAAATGGGTCTTGTGCCTCTACCTCAATGTCGTAGAGGAGATCGAAATTCGCCTCATGTATTTTGCCGAAGACCTCTACCTCTTTGGCAAGACGCGCCTTGACCGCTTTCTCTACATCATCACCGACCCAGAACGTAACTTGCTCTTCACCAACTCGATAGAGATGTGGGTGGATATGATAGTCATAATCCGCCCAATCCTCTAAAGCAGGTTCATAACTGAAGGCGTGATACGTCTCTCCGTCGATATCTTTGTTCTCAATGACACGACGTGTTAATTCGTTTCCGTCTTGGTCTTCATAAACCCAGTAACTTCCGAGCGTGTGTGGAAAATAGGTATCAGCCCCTTCTTTCCCCACCAGTGTTGCACTAAAACCCAAAATGAGCGACAAACTAAAAATGACACGAAATCTTTTCAACATGATAGATTCCTCGAATTTTTCGTTTTTTAACCTAATGCTCTGTCAGGATTATTTTGAGAGGTTGTAGGTTGGGTTGAACGCAGTGAAACCCAACGTATTCTGCCAATCTAATCTATCAGCGTAGAGGTGACAGAACACGAACCTATAGGTAGAAGCGATTTTCAAGCGTGCTTCCTGAAATGAATTGCTTCAATTCCCACCGCGCATTTTGAGGTTGTCGTTACTACAAACGAGTTTGAAAAAAGTTGCATTTTATTTTAATTTTAAATTTTCAGAATACTTACAATCCCATGAAATTTCACTAACGAAAGTCTCTACATGTTTTCGGACTTTATGGTAACCTCTATCCAACCGCAACGAGATATACACAAATCTACTGAATCCCGCCGCGTTACTTAACTTCGCTCATCAGAAACGAGACCTGTGCGATAATAAAGAAGAGTAGATTAAAGAGCACCAACAGACCGACTTGGGATAACACACTCCGATAGGAAATCTGCTCCGAAAAGACCGGCACAGCATTCGGATCCACAGGTTTCTGGGATAACCCTTCTCTCACAGGATAGATATGGAGGCTCTCCGGGTCACTTCGGTCTTCTGTTTTAACGAAGTCTATGAATGTCTGTCGGTAGCGACGCGCCTGTTTGACGAAATTCATATAACCGACGATACTCGTGTTCGCAAGCCCCTCCATCGCATACTGGAAAGTCGCTATCGGCGAGATTTGGGTGAGGTCGCGGGCGAGTTGCACCTGCTGAAGCTGCCGGTCGATGTGTCCATCGGCAATTTGTGTGTCCGTATCGTTGATTGCTGTGAAGTATTCCGCCCAGAGACGTGTCACGGAAATTCTTTCAACGGAAGGTGATTTTTTTAGCTTCTTTGGGGACCCCCGTTGCCATTCGTCCTCGATCTGGTCTAATTGTGCCCGTCTTTGCATTGAAATCTCATCAACGGATGGAATCGGATTCAGATTACTGACAAAGGTGCCAAGTAAACTCGGAAAAACAAATGCCAAACAGACCCAAGTTAACAAGAGCCACACCAAACTTGTAATCGCATTTGAAACGCGACTTGAAAAAAACAGCCCAAGAAAAATAAAGACAGAGATGTGCAACGCAAAGAGTCCGACCATACCCAAAATTCTCAGCCAATCCGCAGCATCAAATGGAATGCTGCCAATGAGGCGAATGATTAAGAGGTTCATGAGGACACCCATGACCAGTGGTAGAAAGACTGTCACAAACGCGCCGAGATATTTCCCTAACAATACCTGTCCGCGCGAGATAGCGTTCGACATTATCAGGCTCAACGTGCCGCGCATCCGTTCCCCAGCGATAGCATCAAACGTGAACAAGATCGCAAAGAAACTCATCAGCACACCGATGAAGACCCAGTTGATTTTGACCCTCCCTGTCGAATTGCTGTCGGAACCTACGACTTCATACTCCAATCTCAATGGATGTCGCCATGCGTAATCTTCATCCTCAACACCGCTACTTCGACTAATATTGTAATCGCTCTTCAATTTAATAGAACGCGATACGACTTCATCAACGCCACCGGCACAGAATATCAGACGACTGGGACGTTTCGGGATATCCCCAGGTCCCCTCAGCGCTAACTCCGCTAAACTTACGTCCGCTTGCTCTTTAATATGCTTCCTATTTTGTCGCACCCGTTCGTTGTAGCCATTAACCTGCGTCGTATACCCATCATCGCCGAGGCTATAGATCAGCGCATTCGCTACAAATAAAACAGGCAGCAGGATTATCATCAAAGCGAACCGTAGCGTCGTGAGATTGTGATGAATTTCTTTTTTTGCAATGTGTAAAATCATTTTCAATAGTCCTCAGCAATCAGCAGTCAGCAGTCAGCAAGATAGTAGCCAGCCATTTTTCCGACAACTGACGACTGACAACCGACAACCATTTCTAACTCATATCATATCGTAGGAAGGACACATAAGCCACCATGAATAGGACGATATTCCATGCGAATAAAATCAGAATATCCACGGAAGCGCGCGCGAAACTTTCTGAGATGGAGAGCCTTTTATGTTTAAAAACAGGCAGATCTGCCAAGTCCGCAACCCCCTTATCTGTGGAAAACCATGCCCGCGAAGAAAACGCTTCTTTATCCTTCAGATATTCGACAATCTCACGTTTATAGGCTCTGGAATCCTGAATAAAATCGTTATAACTCTGCCGGTCGGTTCCTGCTATTGTCCCGACAGCGAAGTGATATACGTCTGCGAACGAGATACGGGAGAGCGCGTCTGCGAGTTTAGCATTCCGCTCTCGTTCTTCGGCAGGTTTGTTGAGAATTTCCTCCGCTTTACTCGCATATTCACTCCGAAGCCGCTCTTGATACCCTAAAAGTTCTTGGAAGATAGTGGTATCCGCTTTAGTAACATTTGTGACGCTATAACGCCTGAGTCTGAAATAGCCTCCCGTATGGGAACTCGAACCTAACCCCGTTGAACTCGTCTCAGGTTCCCAAACAATTGACGCTTGCAAATTGTCATAGCCTCTCTGTTGGAAGTAGGCATCCCGCTCTTTTTTGTACTCGTCCCAAACATCAAAGGCAGGTTGAAGAAATGTCCCTTCAGATTGCGACACATACGGCGAGAATTTGTCCACTGCAAACGTTACAACATTCGCATGCACACTCGTCAGGACCACCCAGATAAACATGGAAAGGATTAAGGTCGTTGCAGCTGTCTTCGTCCAAACTGACAGGAGCAATCCCAGAAGATACCACGTCGACACGTACAACAATGAGACCCCAAACATCAGGATGATATGCGTAATATCGTTTCCATCAAACCCGGTAACTGGAGAAGAAACAGCGATGAGGAGTGCCACGATTAAACTCACCAAAACGATCGGGAACAGCGACAGCATCCCACCGAGATATTTTCCCAAAACGACTGTATCCCTCGGTATCGAATTGGACAATACAAGCTTCAGCGTGCCGTCTTCCCTCTCTCCCGAAATCGTATTGTAAGCGAACAGAATTGCCAACGCGCTCAGCACGATCTTGAAGATGAAAACCACATCAACTGTCAGGAACATCGCAAGGAAGGGGTTGTCTGAGCCTCGTTTCTGTGTCGGTGCCCCCCACATAGGGGAGGAGAATTCAAAGATAGGCTTTCCCAATTCAACGGTGACCGTATTTGCCCCCTCATTCTCCGCTCCGACGTTAAAGATACTCAACGGATTCGGTTTTCGGTGCGCTTTCGGTTTGATGTCGACATAGAGATCCCATTCCCGCGCTTCCACCTCCGCCTCCCGGACAGCGGTATTGTACCCCGACAAACGCTTCTCATAATCGTCCACTTGGACGAAAACGGCAACAGCGGTTGAAAGCACACATACAATAAACCCAATCATGAAGCGGGATGTCAACACATTCGAGACGAATTCTCGTTGGATAACCAGCCAAAGTGTCTGCATCAAGGCACCTCCGATAGTAGGTTTCGGTTCGTAGTAGGGCGATTCATCGCCCGTTTGTCCCGCGAAGGATGCGCAATGAATTGCGCTACTACAAACAACGATGAACCACCCTCAACTATTTATTCTCCATTGATCGCTCAGATTGCATATCCTGCAGATGCCTATTCATAAACGATTGTCCGTCGCTTAATATCCCCCCAAGTGGTGGCAATTTTGTCTCTTGATGAAACCGCGAGAAAGTCTTTCATTGCTTCCGTAATTTCGGCTTCGGTGAGGGCACGTCGCCAGACACCCACTTCGTCAATAGAACCGTTTCTGAAGATATATCCCGGATGGCCTACCGCGCATCCAATGCGCAGATCTGAGTCATTAGTTCCCATGAATTCAAACTCCTGCTCGCCATCAGAACGGATTACGCCATCCAGATAGATTCTCTTGGTCTTACCATCGTAAGTTCCTGCGATGTGATGCCAGCTTTTATTTTCCATGGGTCCCGAGGTGATGAATCTCTTCTCCCCCCGACCTTCACCCAAGATCATGCCGATCTTTGGACCCTTGAATTCAATATGACTTTCAAAGAACCCCATGCTGTAGGACCGCTTCTGATGAATCGGGTTTTGACTGCCTCTATCAAGCCACGCTCCCCAAGCCTTTTCCCAATCTTCATGATATACCCAAGCCATCATTGTTATCTCATCTTCTATTTTTAGAAGGTCGTCCGCCGGGATATTGACGCACTCATCGCCTTCTGCTGCAGCGGCAATATGAATCGCATCTCCATACTTGCCTTTAACAAAATCTACATTGGCGACGACATCGGCATGGAGATCATTGCCAGAGGCATCCAGAATCTTCTTGCCCTTCACGTTGTCAAAGGTAAAATAAAAAACAAGGTCATCCTCCAGTTCAGCAGTCGCTTGGCTTGTTGTGAATAATAGTGCAGCGATGAAAAGAAATGCTATCGATTTCATTGATACTTCCTCCCAGAGATTTCAAAATCCAATTAGTCAGCAACTGCCCTCTGCTTCACATCGCCCCAAGTGGCGGCAACCTTGTCTTCCGGTGAAACTACGAGGAAACCTTTCATCGCCTTCTCAATTTCCGCCTGAGAGAGCGCACGTCGCCAGACACCCACTTCGTCAATAGAGCCATTCTTGAAGGTATACTGTGGATGGTTTTTGGTACATCCGATGCGAAGGTCTATGTCATTGGCCCCACTGAATTCAAATGCTCTGTCAACGTTGGAGAGGATTTCGCCATTCAAATAGATCTTTGCGGTCTTACCATCGTAAGTCCCAGCAATGTGGTGCCAGTTTTTATCTACCATTGCCCCCGTGGTGTTGAAGCCATACACGGCTTGGATTCCGCCTAAACGCATTCCAATATTTGGGCCCTTGAATGCCCCGACATCATTGATGAGTCCCATACTGTAGCCCTTCTTCTCCTCACCCAAAACATAACTACCCTTGTCAAACCACATTCCTGAATTCTTATCCCAATCTTCATTGAATACCCAAGCCATCATCGTTATCTTGTCTTCGAGTTTTAACAGATCATCCGTGGGGATATGGACGCACTCATCGTCTTCCGCTACAGCGGCAATATGAAGCGCATTCCCATATTTGCCTTTGACAAAATCTACATTTGCGATGATTTCAGCATCAAGATCATTGCCAGAGGCATCAAGAACCCTCTTACCCTTCACGTTGTCAAAGGAAAAAAACACAACCAGATCTTTATCGAGTCCCGCAAAGACTTGGCTCCCTGCAAATAGTACAAGAATCAAAGGAAATAGTATCCGTTTCATTTTTTCTCCTCCAATGGATATTGATGTGGAACGATTTCAACAATTTTATCTCCAGCGTTCGCCTCGAAAAAGGCGGCAACATCATCAATCATCTCAGTCTTGATTTCATGTCTGGTATTCTCGTAGGTAACAAATTGCGCAGGAATACCAAGTGCCGTGTATATCGCCTGACTCATGTCCCATCGATCCGGCATCATTTTCGCGCCAATGAGGCTTTTGACCAACTCGGCATCCACCTCATCATAAGCATCCGGATACGGAAGGGTATCATTGTCATCCAAGGCACCCATGTAGATGTACTGGGAGACTTTTTTATACGCTGCTTCATCAAAGTCAACCCCAGCGATCTCTTTCACGTCCGCAATTCCAACCGGGTAACGCATCGTCGTACCGTTCCATTGACCCGTTGGGAAGGTCGGAATGCAGTTGATGCCACCCGTTGCGACAGCGCGAACAACCGTTGGGTGTAAAATGGTAAACCGATTTGTAAATGTCCCGGAAGCTGAAAACCCGTTCATGAAGACCTTCTCATCCACCTTGACATCATTGTGTCGTAGGAGCCTTTGGGCATGATTTATCATTCTGATGAGTTGCAAGTCGATCCGCCTAAGTCCTCCTTCTTGAATCAGGAGGGTATCTCTATCTAAAGCGTGCGTGTAGATATGTCCCCGATCTCCGCCGGGTCTCGGAAAAACTGGAACGAGCAATGGGACTTTCAGTTTTCTTGCGATTGCAGTCGCATGCGATCCCTCCGCTAATTCCTTTGTACTCCTATCGTGGATTTTAAAATTGTCACTCAGTGTTCCCGTGTTGCAAGGCTCTATCAGTAGATGAACCGGTTTGCTGGAATCCATTCCTCGTGGAACGAACAGATAATACGGAAAAGCAAATCCTTCTGTGAGGTCGGCTGAAATGCGATAAAGCAATTCATTCGAGAGATCGAGTTCTTCAATATCTGTTACATGGATAGGTGTCATATCCACAAAAGTAGGCGTAACTGGATCGGGACCTTCCGTTGTAAATGTTAGGATATACTCTTCCAGCGGAACGCCAGTCATATTCCTGTAACCTTCATTGCGTCCCAATATAAGTCTATAGATTTTTGAAGGTGATAGACGTTGATTAAACGAAATAACGAGGGTTGTATTGTCATCTTCCCACTGGATATCACCGAGTGGAACCCCGGCAAACCCGACATCCATTCCCTGCATCCTCTCGCTGAAGACGATTCGTATCTCTTTCAGATCCGTAGAAACTTTTTTAGATACGTCGGGAATAGTTCTTTCTACTTTTGGCGGTGTTGTCCCTTGTTGCGCCAAATCGGCATTTTCGGCGACTTGCCATTTCTCAATAACCGCTTCGTCCCGGTAACTATTTTGCCATCTATATGTCCACGTGTTATCAATCTGCAAGGGAAGGTATTCTTCTCCTTTGGCTGGAACATTGTATTCAAGCAGCTCCGCCTCCGTAACGACACCGTTGGCATGTTCATAGCGCATTTTCACGAGTCCAACACCTTTAGCGAACCATAAATAACGCGTGCCGTTGACAAGCGAACTCTTGCGCTCAGCACCGGCATTAGCACCTGTGAAGACGGTTTTATGCTTCAGGCATATTGTGAAAATGTCCGCGGAGACATCCACGGCTTCATAGCCCTCCAAGGTTGTCTCCACCTGTGAATCCCAATCCCCTTCCTGGGTCCAAGTATCTCCAACAACCAGGGGAAATCTAAATAGGTCTGTTGGATGGTGCACAAGATAACGGACCAACATGTACCTCGGCGATGGATCGTTTTTCCCCATTCCACGAGTTTGATAACTTGCGGAGGTCAAAGCCGTATCGGTTTCCCTGAGCGTAACAGTGCCATCCGCCAAATGTTGTCCGGTTTCCGTAGCAGCGTTGGCACTTAGAACAATGGTGCGTTCATCTGAATATTGATACGGGTTAATTTCAACTATATCGGCACCCGAATTCGCCTCAAAAAACGCGACGACATCATCAATCATCTCCCGCCTGATTTCATGTCGAGTATTCTCATAAGTAACAAATTGCGCGGGAATTTCAAGTGTCTTGTATATCGACTGACTCACGTCCCACCGATCCGGCATCATTTTCGCGCCGATGAGGCTTTTGACTAACTCGGCATCTACTTCATCATAAGCATCCCGGTACGGAACGGTATCGTTGTTATCCAACGCACCCATATAAATGTATTGGGAGACACGTTTATATGCCGCTTCGTCAAAGTCAATCCCGGTGATCTCTTTTACGTCCGCTATGCCGACGGGATAACGCATTGGGGTCCCGTTCCATTGATCTGTTGGGAAGGTCAGAATGCAGTTGACACCCCCCGTCGCGACGGCTCGGACAATCTTTGGGTGCAAAATCGCAAACCGATTCGTAAACGTCCCAGAAGCTGAAAATCCGTTCATGAAAACTCGCTCATTTATCTTCATGTTGTTGTGCCGCAGGAGCCCTTGGGCATGATTTATCATTTTGATCAGCTGCAGGTCAATTCTCTTGAGATCTCCGTCCGCAATCAGAAGGGTGTCTCTATCTAAGGAATGCGTATAGATTCGCCACCGCTCTCCACCCGGTCTCGGGAAAACAGGCACCAGTAGCGGAACTCCTAACTTGCGTGCGATTTTGTTAGCGTGGGAGGATTTTTTTAATGCCAAGGACTTTGCTTTGCTATCATGGCGTTCAAAATCGTCACTGGTCGTTCCTGTATTACACGGTTCTACGAATAGATGAACCGGTTTGCTGGAATCCATCCCTTCTGGGACAAACAGATAATATGGGAAGGAAAATCCGGCTGCAGGGTTTGCTGATACACGTGCAGCTAACCCCTTTGAAAGATCCAGGTTCCCGGTATCTTCAATGTGAACAAAATCAATGGGTAGTGCTGTATCTTGCTGCGCCAAAAGGGTGGCTGATGCCCCGCACAAAAAGATCATTAACACGCCCAACAGGATAAAAGGGGTTGCCATTTTTTATCTTCTCCTAATTTCGCTTGAAAACCGATGAAATCTCAAGGGACAATTTGAAAAATATATATTACCTTGTGACGCTATGTCGTATTTTAAGGGCGGAAAGGTTGCATAAAATGAATTTTATGCCAATTTTTTTGCTAACTATGGTAAATTTCAGAATGACTTGGACATTGTGACCCGTGAATTTTCGGGTCAAAGGAGGCGTGAATGGATACCTTATCTACGCATAACTGTTCCCCGGAAAACCGTGTGGATGATCTGTTACGACCGGAAGTGCTTCAGGCGTTTGAGCGTGCTACGTTTGAGCGCGATGGATATTGGGTGTGGGAAGGGATACTGACGGACGCTGCCCGTAAACGGTGGACAGCCAGCTTGCAGAAGTTACAGCAGATGAACGATGCGATCCTCATGGATACGGAGTGGAGTGCTATCGACTTTGAGGCGCGGGGATTTCCTCCGCCTTCGCCTGAACAAATCACACCGGAGTTTTTGGCAGCGTGCTGTGGCGGTTCAGAGCAAATGCCGGGTTTCCTCAGAACCGCTGAGTTGCGTCAATATATGCACACCTACGGGCTATTCGGGCCGGGAGCGGCGTTGATCACACATGGATTCGAGTCGCAAGGCGTTATGCCGGAATACTTCCCTGCCGGATATGACGAATTTATCATGGATGTGACCAGTGCTCACCCGCAAATGATGGCACTCTTCACGAAACTTTTCGGGGACCGATTCATACTTGACCACTGTTTTATGCTCAACCGGGCGATCGGTTCAAAAGGACGTCGATGGCATGCACATCAGTATCGGGATGGGCAGTACGAAGTTGAGGACCCCATTGGGACCGGAAACGCCCTTACCCCTGAATTTCTAAAACGACAGTGTATTCGGACGCTGTGCTATCCAGAAGGGGCAACCATCGAAGAGGGTGGAGAACTTGCGATTATCCCTGGAGCGCATCTCTATCGCATTCCGTACAAATGGAGCACAGAACGACCCGATGATGACGCTGCCATGAAAGCAGGGTGGTTGAAGGGTAAAATTCACGCCTTTACAAGGAAACCCTTAGAAATTGTACATCTCTCGCTACCGCCCGGAAGCATGGTGTCCTTTGTCCATCATATGCCGCATTATGTTGGTTATCGAAAACCGGGGACGACGACTCGGTGGGGACTCCTGATGGCGTATCGAACGCCCGACCCGGATGCAGAACCGGAAAAGTGGACAAATGGTATTCCCACCCATTGGGTGGAACAGGCCGCGGCTCAAGGAAAGCTGTCTGCTGCGGCGCAGCGTGTGTTTGAGGCTGATAATCCCATCCACAAGCATCTGAGAACGTACCGGTCATAATGTCCAAGTCATGCTAAAATTTACCATAAAATTACCGACTGTTGCCCAATATTTCTGACCAGATCGAACGTTGCGATCCTGTACTATCTGCGCTTTTCGTGATGGTAACACCAATAGTATCCGCTTCCAACGGCGGTTTCTTGGAAGCGTCCCCACCTAATGTAACAGGTAAGATCATTTCTGTACCCTCTCGTCCAAGGGTTAACTCCACCACATCGCCGGATTTCCACCGCTTGGCAAGTTTCGCTATGTCGCTAAATGAATTCACGGGTGTACCATTGATGGCAGCCAGATGATCTCCATCTTGATACGCAGGGGATTTATCAATAATCACATCCCCCGCCGGCGTTTGTGTAAGGGACCGGATACCGAGCATCTCTTTGAAAACATAACCGAGGTCGGGAAGTTCCTCCTCTATCTGTACATCCAGACCCGCCTCTCCGAAATATTCAGCGAGCGGCAATTTTTCCGTTCCCGAAACATACTTTCGGAAGAACGGCTCAAAATTTTTATCCGCAACGTCAGTAACAATGCGGATGACATCATCTATCGTATACTTTTCACCGGTGGTCCCAAACTCCTGATACATCTGCTTCATTACGTCGTCCAGACTCTTTTGTCCCGCGTCTATTGAGACGTGTGTGAGTTTGCGGATTTGCACATCTAATGCAGCGGCAACCAGACCGCCACCGCGATAGACTAAACCCGAGTTCGCCATTTTGGCTTCACCCGCCCTGCGTAGGGAGAGTTTCCCCACCTGACCCAGATACGACTCACAGGAACGCCCAAGGTTTTTGAGGAAATCGCCTTCAGAAAGGAGCCCAAGCTGAACAGAGATAATCCTTGAATAATAATCGGTGAACCCTTCCATAAACCAGTATTCCTGCTCATCAAAAAAATCAATAGCTGTGCCGATCCAGATATGGCAAATTTCATGTGCGACCAGCGGCACCCAAAAATTCTTACTGGTTTCATCTAAGGATCCACCCATCAGAACGCTGATGCTGTGTCCAGAAACACCGCCGCACGTTTCACCTTTCCCGCCATAAGGATTTGCGACAAATAGCATCCTGCCCTTCGGGGTACCACCGAATACCCTTGAATACGCGTGTAAAAGTGCTTCCACTGTGCGTTGCATTTCATCAGCGGCGGCTTTAAAGCGCCCACCGATTGCGACTACAATCTCCGCCTCTTTAGACTTCGCCACCTTCTCAGAATGCGTGCCAAGCACCATATACGCATACATCAAATCGTCCTGATCTCCAATAGCAAAACGGTGTCCTTTATCGCCAATGCGCTGCCAAGGGGTCGAGACGTGCCAATTCTCTGGCACATCAACATAGAGTTCGATATCGCTCGCCTCACCAACGATAAACAAGGCATATCCAGGACAGAAAATACAGTCTTCTTGGAGATATGGAGCCTCACTCTGACCGGTGGGCCACTCTCGTTCATCATGGTTCAGCAGTACTTTGTAACTCAGCGTCACAGGCGATTTATCCGTTGTTTTAATTGCCCAACGCGTTTTACCGAGGAGCACCTGTGGCAATTTTTCTCCGTCAGCATTCGTGACTGATATATCCCTGAGGTACCTTTCATATCCATCATGTATATTTTCCGTGCCAAACTCACTCATGGATAACAAGAGGGTCTCGCCACTGTTCCGTTTTGGGGTTAAGACGCAACTGACGTGCGCCACGCGTCGCTCATCAGCATCTATTTTGATCTCATACCTCGCTGACGCAAGTTCCATCGGGTTCCCTAAATCTTCAGGTTTTTCAAAATTTCTGACGACGCGACACGTCTCAATAACCGCTTCGTCACGATAATCGTTCTGCCACTTATATCGCCACATATTACCGACTTGTAAGGGAAGGTATTCTTGTGCTTCGGTAGGAACTTCATATTCAAGCAACTCAGCTTCCGTAACAACACCGTTGGCATGCTCATAACGCATCTTTACAACTCCAATGCCTTCGGCGAACCATAGATAGCGCGTGCCGTTCACAAGCGAGTTTCGCTGTTCAGAACCCGCTTCCGCGTCCGTAAAGACTGTCTTATGCTTTAGGCAATCAGAAAAGATGCCTGCGGAAATTTTTACCGACTCATAGCCTTCCAAGCTTGTCTTTGTCCGCGTGTTCCAGTGTCCTCCTTCCGTCCAGATATCCCCAATCCTTATAGGAAATCGAAAGAGGTCAGTTTCATGGTGACTGATATAATACAGCAACATATACCTCGGCGATGGATCGCTCCCACCGGTCCCACTGGAGCCAAAATCGGTGGATGTCAAAGCCGTATCGGTTCTTTCGAGATCGAAAACGCCTTCTGCCAAACGCATTCCACTTTCTGTAGCGGCACTGGCACTCAGGACGATGTTACGTTCGGATTTAATCGTTTCTTCCATCAGTGCCTTCCTCACAAAAGTTGCCCTTGCCCAATATTCCTGACCAAATTGCCCGTTGCGCTTGTGTGCTATTTGCGCTTTTGGTGATGGTAACATCAATAGGACCCGCCTCCAACGGAGGGCTTTTAGACGCGTCCCCGCCTAACGTGACAGGTAGGATAATTTCTTTACCCTCCCTTTCAAGGGTTAACTTTACCATCTCACCCGGTTTCCACGCTTTGGCAGCCTTTCTGATGTCGTCAAAAAATTTCACCGGTGTGCCGTTGACACCTATCAGATTGTCCTCATCTTGATACTGCTCGGACTGGTGGATAAACATACCGCCCCCTGTTGGTCCCCCGATTGAACTGATACCAAGCATCTCATGAACGACATACCCGAAACGCGGCAGCTCTTCGCTAAATTCTACATTTGCATCCACACCTGCATCTCCGAGATATTCCGTCAGGGGCAACCGATCTGTCCCTGAAACATACTTGCAGAAGAACGGTTCCAAATCTTCACCCGCAATTTGACCGACAATTCTGATGACATCCTTCATTGTGTATTTGCTTCCGGTGAGACCGAATTCTTGATACATCTGCTTCATCACATCGTCCAAACTCTTCCGGTTTTGCGTGAGACTGCGAATCCGTAAATCCAGAGCCGCAGCAATGAGACTTCCTCCCTGATAGACGAGTTCACGGTTGGCGGATTTGTCTTCACCCGCCTCGCGGATAGAAAGCTGCCCCTGTCGAGAGAGATACGATTCACACTTGCGTTCCAGATCCCTGAGAAAATCATTTTCAGAGGTTAATCCGAGACGGGTACAGATAATTCTCGAATAGTATTCGGTGAAACCTTCGCTAAGCCAGTATTCCTGCCATTTAAAATCGATAGTTTTTCCGATCCAGATATGGCAAATCTCATGCGCAACCAGCGGCACCCAAAAACTTCTATCGGTTTCACTCAAAGACCCACTCGTCAGAACAGTGATACTGCTTCCAGAAACACCGCCTCCGCGGTGTTTCTCATTGGGATTTGCCACAAACAGCATACGATCCTGTGGCGTACCATCGAAAACTCCGGAATACGCGTGCAAGAGTGATTTAACAGTTTTTTGAACTTCATCCATAGACGCCTTGAAGCGTCCACCCAGTGCAAGCACAATCTCGGGCTCTCCCGTCCCTCTTGACAAACGTGCCAACCTCTCAGAATGCGTTCCAAGTAAGAGATAGGCAGATATCAAATTGTTCTGGTCGGTGATAGCAAAACGGTGTCCCTGGTTTCCAATACGTTGCCAAGATGTTGAAACATGCCAATTTTCAGGAACATCAAGATACAGTTCGATATCCTCCACTTCTGCGGCGATGAACAGAGCATATCCGGGCCAAAAAATACAGTCCTCTTGGATGTAAGGGGTTTCAGGCTTACCCCACTGCCATTCCCTCTCATCATGATTTAGTAACACTTTGTAATGCAATGTCACAGGTAAGTCATTCTCGGTTTCAATCATCCACTGTGTTTTGCCAATCTCTGTGACGGGTATTTTTTCACCATTAGCATCTGTGCCGCTTAGATCTCGCAGATATCTGCCATATCCCTCGTAGAGACCTTCCGTCCCAAAATGGCTCATGGATAATAGCAACGGCTTTCGGTCGCCTTTTGTATCATGGGTCGCCTTTGGTGTTAAGACACACGTGACATGTGCGACACGCCGTTCAGCAGCATCTATTTTAACTTGATACTGCGCCGACGCGAGTTCCATCGGATTATCAAGATTCTCAGGCTCACTGAAATTTCGGATGACGCGCCACTCCTCAATAGTTGCCTCGTCGCGAGAGATGTTCTGCCACCTGTATGTCCACTGTGTGCCAATCTGGACAGGGAGGTACTCTTGTGCCTCAACAGGCATCTCGTATTCAAGCAACTCGGCTTCCGTAACGATACCGTTGGAATGTTCATAACACATTTTCACGAGTCCAACACCCTTAGCGAACCACAAATAACGGGTGCCGTTCACAAACGCATTCCGCAGTTGAGCGTCGGCATCCTCAGCATCAGCGTTTGTGAAGACAGTTTTATGTTTAAGGCATGACGAAAAAGCCCCCGCGGAAACCTCAACTGTCTCAGACCCTTCCAAAGTTATCGTTGCTTCTGATTTGCAAGGACCCTCCTGCCGCCAATGATTTCCGATAACCACAGGAAATCTAAAGAGGTCACTCTCACCCCCATAGCTAACATGGCGTAGCAACATGTACATCGGGGAGCCAAGACTGCGCCCTTCCGTAGAAGAACCATTAGATGTCAAAGCCTCATTGGTCTTCTTGAAATTAAAAATTCCTTCTGCCAAATGCACTCCATCTTCCGTAGCGGCACTGTTACTAAAGACAATATTACGTTCGGATTTAATCGTTTCTTTCATCAGTCAGAATTCTCCTTGCCTAACATTCCTAACCAGATGGCGCGTTGCGAGTCCGTGGCATCCGCGCTCTTTGTGATGGTAACATCAATAGGTCCAGCTTCAAGGGGAGGTTTTTCAGATGTGTTACCCGCTAATGCGACCGGTAGGGTAATTTCCTCCCCCTCTCTCTCAAGCGTTAACGCTACGACATCACCGGAACGCCAATCTTTGGCAACCTTTCTAATGTCGTCAAACGTCTTCACCGAGGTACCGTTGATGCTTATCAACGCATCGTCATCCTGATATTGCGGTGACTGATGGATGAACATACCGCCGCCTGTTGGTCCACCAAGTGAATTGATATGAAGCATCTGAAAAAGAATATACCCAAGACTTGGAAGTCTTTCGCCAAAGTCTATCTCAACACTCATACCCGCGTCCTTAAGATATTTCTCTAACGGCAACCGCTCTGTCCCTGCCACATATTTGTGGAAGAAGGGTTTAAAATCTTCACCCGTCATTTGGCTGACGATCCGGATGACATCGTTCATTGTATACCTAATATCGGTAAGACCGAATTCTTGATACATCTGCTTCATCACATCGTCCAAGCTGCTTCGGTTCTGTGTAAGTGTACGGATCTGTAAATCCAGAGTAGCGGCGACTAAACTGCCACCGTCATAGACGAGTTCGCGGTTGGCGGATTTGTCTTTCCCTGCCTCGCGAATCGAAAGTTGTCCGTGTCGAGATAGATAAGATTTCCACCTGCGTTCAAACTTCCTGAGAAAATCGCTTTCAGAAATAAGTCCAAGGCGGGCAGAAACAACATCTGAGTAATATCCTGTGAAACCTGCGCTAAACCAATACTCCTGTTCCCTAAAAGTGATAGCCTGACCCGCAACCCAGAGACAGCAAACCATATATCCCACAAGCGGCAGCCAAAAACGTCTGCTCGCTTCATCTAATTCACCACCGATCAGCACGCTGATGCTGCGTCCGGACGCGCCTCCACTCATGTGTCCCTTTTCACCATAGGGGTTTGCAACAAACAACAGTTTACCTTCCGGGGTGCCACCGAATATCCCAGAATATGCGTCCAGAAGTCCCTCAATAGTCCCCTGTATTTCATTCATAGACGCTTTGAAGTGTGCCCCAGTCACCAGCACAACCTCGGTATCCCCAACCTTTGCCAGACGCTCAGCGTGTTCACCGAGCACAAGATACGCATACATCAAGTCGTCGTGATCTTTACAAACGAAACGGTGCCCCTCAGACGCAATCCGTTCCCAAGGTGTTGAAACACGCCAATTCTCTGGCACATCCACACACAGTTCGACATCGCTCGTCTCACCGACAACAAACAGCGCATACCCTGGACAGAAAATACAATCCTCTTGGACATAAGGGGCTTCATCTGGACCCGGTGCCCATTCCCATTCATCGTGATTCAGCAACACTTTGTAACGCACCGTTATAGGTGATGCGTCCCGTGCTTTAACTAACCATTGCGTTTTGCCGATCTCCTCTACCGGCAATGTTTCACCGTTTACATCGGTCACCGTCAAATCTCGAAGATACCGGGCATACCCATCATATACCCATTCAGCCCCAAAACGACTCATGGATAACAGCAAAGGCTTTTGCTCCCCTTTTGTACTGCCAACTTTCGGCGTTAGTACACACTTGACATGCGCCACGCGTCGTTCATCGGCATCTATTTTAACGTCATATCTCGCTGACGCAAGTTCCATGAGATTATCAAGATTTTCGGGATGACTGAAATTCCGGAGGACGCGCCACTCTTCAACGATCGCCTCATCGCGATAATCGTTGTGCCATCTGTATGTCCACTGCGTGCCAATTTGCGAAGGTAGGTATTCTTGTTCTTGGACGGGGATCTCATATTCAAGCAATTCGGCTTCTGTAATGACACCATTGGCATGCTCATAGCGCATCTTCACGATCCCAACGCCCTCGGCAAACCACAGATAACGCGTGCCGTTTAGGTATGCGTTTCCCCCTTCAGCGTCGGGGTCTTCCACGTCAGCATCTGTGAAGACAGTTTTATGCTTCAGGCACGATCGGAAACTCCCAGCGGAGATTTCGACAGTCTCATACCCTTCCAAGGTTATCGTCGCTTTCGATTTGTAAGGACCTTCCTGCTCCCAACGACTTCCAATAACCAAAGGGAATTTAAAGAGGTTTATCTCATTACGACGGTGGTTAATATAGTGTAGCAACATGTACATTGGTAGCGGGTAGTCCCCTCTGAGCCCTGTCGTACGAGAACCCATAGATGCGAAAACCTTATCGGTTTGGCTGAGATCAAAACCCCCTTCCGCCAAATGTTTACCGGTTTCCATTGCCGCAGTTGCTTGAACACCAATGTATCGCTGTTCGTTTTTTAATAAATTCGGACTCAAGTTTTCCCGAAGCATCGACTCCTCCTGCTCCAATCGCTTCCGTGCACGATATAGTCGACTTTTTACTGTGTTCAAAGATACATCTAAACGCTCACTCACTTCCTCACATGTCAGACCGTTGAAATAGTGCAATATCATCACCGAACGCTCACTGGGCGTCAGTTTTTGGAGGAGGCGTTCCACGACTTCACGCAGTCCCTCCCTTGACGCTTGTGTTTGCTCTTTCTCAAGATATTGCGTATAGAACACTCCCTCTAACTCGGCTTTCGGCATCGCATCCAAAGACTGCATCGTCATCGGCTCTCGTCGCAGCCATTCAATACACTGACGTTTCGCTATGACATGTAACCACCCCGAAAAACGATTGGGGTCTCTCAAGCTTGGAAGCGACTTAAAAGCCTGGATGAAGGTGTCCTGTGTAATCTCCTGTGCGGCGTGGAAATCACCGATCTCACGCCACGCGAGCGAATGAATCCATTTCCGGTGTCTTTCCACCAGCGCGGTGAACGCACCTTCATCGCCCGACAAGATGCGTTGAATCAGATTAACATCTTCGTTTTTCACGATGACCCTCCAAGTCATTTGATAGCAAGTTTCGGAGACCTGTAAGCTTCGCCGAAATGCCTTGTGACGTTATGTCGTATTTTAACGGGGGTAAGGTTGCATAAAATGCAATTTTATCTAAAATTTTTTTGTTGTGGGAAAAAAATAAAGGAAGATGTCTGTGGACTATCGTATCTTTAATCAATACCACCAACTTTCATGCGCCAGTGGTGCGCGATTGAGCGTATCCCGATATGTCCGCCATTAAGGAATTGCTGAAGGTGTTCGGTCCCTTTCGCGAGTTGATAGATGTGTTGCAGACGCGCTGTTACGATCTCCCGCTGCGAGGTTCCGCCACCAAATCGCCAATATTGTCGGGAATCGGAGTTCCCTCCTACAGAAGAGAGGCGAGGTTGGGAAACCTCGCCAGCGAAGGAGGTGCGTTTATCAAAACCTCCGAGTCTAAAACCCCCTGCTTCAGCTGGGGGATACAGACTCGCTTTTGTGGACAGGGCCACGGGGTTATCTGTGAAAATTAATGTGCTTTTGCAGGCAAATCGTGGTATAATGAAAGTATCGTATGAGGACCGGCATTATCAGCGTTACGGACTTGGGAGCGTGTCGGTTCCACCCACTGAGAAGGGGTAAAAGATGCGATATGCGAGAATCCAGCAATGCCGAAGTTTCACCGCACCGATATCCTGAAAATAGAACCTCAACCGATATATGCTGAGATCAATGAGGCGTCGGGGTCTGTATGGAACGAGTGTCTCTCTCAAATGTCAATGTATCAGTGGCACCGTGGGTATCCTCACGCGTGGGACTTTTTCTACTTTGGTCCGGAGTGTGAAGGCTGGATTGATAAAAGGCTTACCAAATCCCAACCTTTGCATTCACAAAGTATTCAAGCTGTTCGTGAACGTTACTTTAAATCTTGGGAGTCCTATCGTATTCTGAAAAAGGGTAACCCAACTGCGAGACCCCCACGGAAGCCGAAACGCTTTTTGACGACCCGTTGGAAAAAATCAGCGATTCGCTTTCAAGACGGCTGCGTCTCTCTGTCAATGGGACTGGGTAGAGATCGCCTCTGTATCCCTTTGCCTTCCAACTTCAATATGTCCAAAACGGAGCAGATTGCGACGATTGATTTGGTCTACACCTTCGGTCAATGGGAACTCCATTTCTCCTATAGATACGAACTGGAAAAGACCGAAACAGGTAAAGGGGTTGTCGGCGTTGATATTGGTGAAATACACCCGATTGTGAGTCATGACGGAACAGACACACGGATTTTCAATGGACGGTATATCCGCTCGCTCTATCGCCATAGAAACAAAGTGATTGCCGAGTTCAGTCAAGCCATCAGTCGGTGTAAACGCCATTCGAAACGCTGGTGGAAACTCACGCGTCGGAAGTGGAAATGTATCAAAAAGATTGACAATCAGCTTAAAGATGCGTTGCATCAACATACCTGTAAGTTTCTAAAGTATTGCAACCTCAAAGGCATCGGCACGATTGTGCTTGGCGACCTCACCGGTATCCGTCATCGCATTCACTACGGAAAACGTGCCAACCAGAAACTTCACCAGTGGGCTTTTGGTAAAATCACAGCATTGCTAACCTACAAAGCGAAGGTGTTTGGTATCAAGGTTGTGCAGATTGACGAAGCCTACACCTCACAAACTTGCCCAAGCTGTGGCAATCGGAAGAAACCTACAAATCGGACCTATACCTGCCCCTGCGGGTTCAAATACCATCGCGACGGTGTAGGTGCTATCAATATCAGAGCAAAGTATCTGGGACACTTTGGTGTCCCCGTAGTGGCGGACATGGACCTGCGAACCATGAAGATGACACCGCCCTTGGGCTTTCGATTGAAAGTCCCTGTTGCCTCGTCTTAGACGCGAGGAATGTTCCTACAAGGAACAAAAGAACCCCTGGTTTCCTTTAGGCTTGGGAGTATGTCAGGCTCCTAATAATCGGCAATAGAGCCATCCGCCAATCGACTGTTGGGCCAGGTGAAACGTCTATCCTCTTCCTGTCCGACTTCAATCACTTTTGCCTCATCAACGGTAACTCCTAAGCCAGGTCCCTCTGGAAGCGAAACGTAACCCTCTTCGTCCATCTCCCACGCTTTGTGGGCAACGCCATCTGGAAGGACGTTCTCATAACCCTCGTGGATCAGGAAAAACGGCACAGCGGCGGATAAGTGCAAACTCGCGGTGAGACCGAGGTAGGACATCGTGCAATGCGGTGCGATCGGGACATGATGCGCCTCTGCGAGTGCGGCGACCTTTTTGACCTGTGTGATACCGCCGCCGTGTCCAACATCGGGTTGAAGGATGTCAATGACTTGTGCTTCCAGGATTTCTCGGACCTCCCAGATTGTTCGGTCGCGCTCTCCTGTGGCGAGCGGCACAGGAACGGATTCCCGGATTTTACGCATCACTTCAATATTGCCCGGGACCCATGCCTCCTCTAAAAAGAGGAGGTCGTCTGGCTGGAGATAACTCGCGAATTGTTTGACAATGGGTGGCGGTAGGCAGCTATGCGCATCGAACATCACGGCACCATCGGAACCGACCTGATCCCGTGCATCCCGTACGCGTCGAACGAGATCAGCGATTTCATCGGGGGTGCCAGCAAAGGGTTTGGAGCCTCCCGGTCCCGTCTTAATTGCTTTCGGACTCGGATACTTCCAAATCTTATCGCGGCAGGGACCGCCGAGCAAGCGATAGACGGGTACGCCCCAGAGTTTCCCGGCAATATCCCACAGTGCCATATCAATGGCGGAGATGGTATGCACCATCAAGCCACCGCCCCGGATGTTGCGATGTGCGCGGAACAATCGCTGCCAGTGATGCTCAATCCGCGTCGGGTTTTCCCCGATAATCAACTCGGACAACGAACGCGCCAACGCACAGGTGACGGTCGTCTCCATATTGTTGATCTCGCCCCACCCCGTAACCCCCATGTTCGTTTCAATCTTGACGTAGGCTTTCACACCCATCGGAAAAGCCTCAAGGTTGGTCACTCGAATCTGTGAACCTTTATCTTCATAATCTGCCATTTTTAATTTTTCCTTTTTTAATTTTTCCTTGCGGAGTAATGAAGGACGTTTGAACCGTTATGTGCGTTCCATCTATCCCTCCTCCATTTCATTACGGACTACTGTTCCGTCAAACTTAAAATGAGAGGTATCTGCTTTGGTATCGGACGAGGGAACCTTTAAGAAACACCCAAGCAAAAACCTTGCGCCGTTGTTGCAGGCTACCGTTTTGGTCTAATAAAGACACTATATAGCAACCCATAAGAAACCGTACATATCCTTATTTGTGTATCAATTCTATATTGCTTTTTATAGTTTGCAACGTCTGTGAAAGTTTGTCAAGATTTTAGAGAAATTCCGTTTTTCGATAGGTTTTGCCAACAGGATCTCCACAAACCGTCCTTGGAACACTTCAGTAGAAGGTACTTCACGGCACGTCCTCAAAATCGTTTCAAATTTCCCCACATTGTTGCGAGTTTCGTGTGAGGCGTTATCGACAATCCACCCTTATCTGGAATACGGGGTCCTGTGATCTTAAGATTATCAAATCTTGTTGTGTAATTTGCGAGACCTAATCCAATCCTACCGGTTGGAAACTCAGGAAATCCATGGAGGGGTTCCAAAACTATGGGACCTAAGACTTGCTTCCCATTTATCCAGAAGGTTAAACGCTTTCCATGAACGCTCAATTTGATGGCTATCCATTTCTGCAATTTTAGCAAAGGGTGGGGTTCCTGATCATAGACCAAAAATGCTCTTCCATGCAAATCGCCACCGAAACATTGCACCTCTGATTTTCCGGGAAAATCTGTGTCACCGACTTCACATACTACACCCGATGTTCCCATAATCCGAGCAGCAACTGCAACACCGCCAGGCCCATGTCTTTCGAGCGGTTTAACATCAAATTCAATGTCATAATCTTCCCACGTCTCCTCTCCAATTGTAAGCAAACGAGTTATGTCTCCCTCGCTTATTGCCTGAAGCTCGCCATTAACGATTTCCCAAGTCCCGGGAGCATCAACACCGAAAAGGACCAATTCTTGCCACCCGACGAGTTTCCCATCATCAAAAGTATATAGAGATGTTCCTGCCGAGGCAGAGAAAATAAGAAAAAGTATCCCTAATCCGATAAGTCCCAATTTCATTACGATTTCCTCCAGAAAGTTTATTAAAGATTGTCTGACCAGTGCCCGGTCGTTTTGCATCTCGTGCGATACACACCCATTTAAAAAAGCCAAAACCACCAAGAGACATCAGAATCCTCTTATAATTAAAGATACTCTGTTGAAATGGAAAGGGTGCATATACGGCTTAACCGCAAGGAACATTAGAAAATTATTGACTGAAAGGATAAAAATTGATAGAATCCTTGCTAATATAGAAGGAGGCTAAAGAGATGGCAAACCAGACATATCGAGTTGGAATTATTGGCTGCGGCGGAATGGGCAGGTCCCACACCAGAGCATGGACCGCACATCCCAGGGCACAAGTCGTGGCAATAATGGACATCTACGAAGAGGCAACACACCGCATCACAGACGAGTACGATGTATCCGCTGTCTACACCGATGTTGACGAAATGTTAGCAAAAGAGGATTTGGACATCGTCAGTATCACAACATGGCAGGGACCGAGGGCGGAAGCTACGGTCGCGGCGGCGAAGGCAGGTGTGAAAGGCATTATCGGCGAGAAGCCGATGGCAGCCTCACTCGGACAAGCCGACGCTATGATCGCTGCCTGCGAAGAGAACGATGTCAAGCTTATCATCGGCCACCAAGGCAGATACGCGCCGGCAAATATTGAAACCCGCAGGCTCGTCGCTGCAGGAGCGATTGGCGAACCAACAACCGTCCACCACAGTGCCAAAAGGCACGCAGGATTGCTGAACACAGGCACACACGCCATCGATGGCTGGCGTTTCATCCTGTCTGATCCTGAAACACTCTGGGTCATTGGACAGACCGCCCGGACGACGGATCGGTGGGAACGCCGTACGATCTGTGAGGACCTCTGTATGGGCTTGGTCTGTTTTGAAGGCGGAGCGCGCGGTATCTACGAAGGCGATCTGCCGGAACCGTCAGTCTCCCACCCCAGAATTGCTGGAACAGAGGGACAAATCCGCAACGGACCTGACGGCACCCTTCTGCTCCAAAACGGGGACGCGAAGGGCTGGCAAACTATTACGCCACCCCCACAAACTAAAAATCAGTACGATGAATTCATTGAATGGATTGAGGGTGAAATTCCTGAGCATCGCGGCAGTGGCGTTCAGGCACGCTATACGCTTGAAATCATGATGGCTATCTATGAATCTTTACGGATCAAGGACGTCGTCACTATGCCGATGGAAACCAAAGCGTTACCGTTGGAGCTCATGGTTAACGATGGTACGCTTCCTGTCTTAGTAGAAGGACGATACGATTTGCGCAGGCCCTTTGAAGGGCAGACGTGGAAAAAGCCGTAAAGGAGAAAATGGATGGCAAAGCAGGGTAGACGCTCATTTTTAGTCTTTTCTATAGAGTGGGCGACAGCGTTTATGGGTGGGATCCTAAGCCTCGCCGCCGGTATCCCGCTCATCGGCTTTGCGATTTCGCCTGCCTTCAAAAAAGGGGAGTCGAAATGGGTGGACTTGGGGCTCGCTGACCGACTCAAAAACAGTCGTTTTAAAAAGGTAGATTATACCTTCACTGCAAAAGACGGCTGGGTCAAAGCGACGAAAAAACGCTCTGTCTATGTAACGGATGCCGGTAACGGGGAATGGAACGTCTTTTCGCGAACGTGTTCACACCTCGGTTGTCTCGTCCGATGGGATGAACAGAAGGAATCTTTCCTCTGTCCGTGCCACGGTGCGGTGTTCGACAAGAACGGAATCGTTGTTGCCGGACCGCCGCCGCGCCCGTTGCAGAAACTCCAAACGAAAGTCGAAGCCGGCATTTTATACGTGAAGGAGACGTAGATGCGTCAATTTCTCAACGAACGTCTCCCGTTAGCGGAATTCTCTGCACATTTACGCAAACCTTTACCGAAACACATCAATCTGCTTTTTTCACTCGGCAGCTTGGCGATGTTCCTGCTTCTGCTTCAGGCGGCTACGGGGGCATTTCTGGCGTTATACTATTCGCCTTCACCGGAACATGCCCATAACGCGGTAACGTATATCAGCGAAGAGGTACCCTTTGGGTCATTCGTGCGCGGGTTGCACCATTGGGGTGCGAGTGCGATGGTCATCATCGTCTTCCTGCACCTGCTCCGTGTTGTGCTTTATAGTTCATACAAAGCCCCGCGTGAACTCACATGGATATTCGGCGTCCTCCTACTGCTGGTCGTCCTCGGCTTCGGATTCACGGGTTATCTCCTTCCATGGGACGAGAAAGCGTATTGGGCAACGGTTGTGGGGGTCGAAATCGCGAGCACTGCCCCTATATTAGGCGATTTTGTCGCGAAGGTCTTGCGCGGTGGAACGGAGATAGGTGCGGTAACACTGTCTCGGTTTTACGCCCTTCACACGATCTGGTTGCCGTGGTTGGCTTTCGGTTTGGTCGGTGTACACCTTTTCTTCGTCCGATACTACGGGTCTTCAGGCACGCCACAGAACACCTCAGAAGAGATGAAGACAGGAAAACCCTTCTATCCGGATCAGGTCTTTGAAGACGTTGTCGGCATGCTAATCCTCTTTGTTGCTTTGGCGGCTGCTGCGTTGTTCATGTCTGTTCCGCTTGAAGATGTCGCCGACCCAACGAACGCGAACTACGATCCGCGTCCCGAATGGTATTTCCTATTCCTGTTCCAACTGCTGAAGTATTTCCAAGGTCCGCTCGAAATCGTTGGAACGTTTGTAATTCCGACGGTTGGTATGGTGCTTTTGCTATTCCTCCCGTTCTTAGATAGAAGTGAACGCGCCGTCCTCTGGAAACGTCCCATTGCGTTGACGGTCACGACTGTCTGTGTTGTGGCGATTGTGGGGTTAACGATTCTCGGTGCAAGTTCTCCTAAACTTGAAACAGAGGAAACACCGCAACCCACAGAACAGGCCCAAAGCACTATGCCCGCGGATACAGAGATAGAAGCGGTTGAGGAAGGGGAAGAAGCAGTCTTTGATTTCCAACTCACAGAGGAAGAAATTGAAGGAACTGGAGAAGGAGAAGAGGTCTTTGATTTTCAGTTAACTGAGGAAGAATTACAGTAATGTTTTCATGGCATAGCATAACGTTCCTGAAACTTTTTATGGACTCCATTCACAAACTGAAGATCAACGCAACAAAGGGAATATCTCATGCCAAACATATATTCTGAGAGAAAATTTTTACATCTGATGGACCCCAACGAAGAAGCAATATTGGTAAAAGATATTCTTAAAAGCCCACTTGGTCTCGCTTCAAAGATAATAACATCTCTTTTTGAGGAAAAGTTAACAAAATGGAAGGATGACTTAGATGAAATAAAACTTTTTGCGGCTGGAATACAGCGAGCTGAGGAACTTTCAGTTTTCTACTCGCTTGCCTCTTACTACCCATCTATGTTTGCCTTTCACCAATACTTTCACAGCTCGTTTCGAGCAAGACAAGGTAAAGTGCTTGAAAAAATACTACAGTATATTCTCCAACAGTATGGCGGATGTGATAATGTACCAGAGAAGAACGCAGATAGACTTTCGCTCTTGGGTGAAATTTTCCAGTCTGATGAACTTCCAAACCTTGACATTGATGTAATGGCCTCAGACTCCGAGAACAAAAAGACCCTTGTCATTCAACTCCGCTCAAGAGATGATACCGGTGGCACAACCGCTAAAGGATCACTCGCTGAGTTGCCACAAAAATTTTTAAGGCTTAACAAAACCCCACAAAACAATATACTCTATCTCGTTTGTGTGTGGGTTCCTCGGGACTCGCAACAAAAGACTTCAACAGTGAAAAAAATGTTTTCATCTTTGGAGGAGGACATTATGGTAAACGAAGACTCTTTTAACGAGATTGTTATAAACAAAGTAAAGTTGCGAGAAAATATTTATTTGAAGATGGCTTATGGTACCGACGAAATAGCAAATTCTCTCTTTGAATGGATAGACAGTAAAAATGAGAATGTTTTGGAGGCTATATCCACTATTGTTAATTTAGTAAGCGACTGGGATGACTTGTGGATTGCCTACGCGATAGCAAGTTTAGAACTTGAAGTCGTTTCATTTTCTGGACAATCGAATATAAAACTATTAAATGAGAAATACGACCAAATAGGAATCAACTTTAACTACACATCTTATCAAGACTTAACAGATTCAATAGATAGTATCGTCCAAAAGATAATCCCGCTTTGGACAGAAGATAGTATTCCTGTAAAAACACCAGCGGACCAACTACAATACATCAGAGACTTACTGTTTTTGAAAGCATATTATGAAAAACCATAATTTGAAAAAACAACTCATGCTTTTCCGCACAGATGCCGGGACTAAGATTCCAAAAGACGACTCTACATCCGATGAGATAGAGTCAGTTTCTTTCCGAGAACTCGTTCCCGAAATCAACGATACTGGCTACTTGACACACGCTATTTTCGCGTATCCTGCGAAATTCATTCCGCAAGTCGTCCGATACGCTATTAACACCTACACAAAGGAAGGGGATTGGATTATCGATCCATTCGCAGGTTCAGGAACCGTAGGTGTTGAGGCGTATCTGTGTAAACGCAACGCCGTTCTTCTAGATCTCAACCTACTCTTAAACCATATCATGCCACTGAAAATTTACAATGGAAAAGACAGGTTAGATGCAGCGGATTTGTATAAACTGTTAGATGGCATGAGAGAAAGCGAACACCGGTTCACACCGAATTGGTCAAATGTTGACTACTGGTATGCCCCGGAAATTTTAGATGTGCTATTGCGGTATTGGGGTTTCGTTAACAACACGGACGATGAAATCTATTCAACTCTTATCAAATCCGCGTTGTTGAAAGTGAGCAAACGTTTCTCTTACACAGAAGATAGAACACCTAAGCTTGCCAAATCCAAGCGTAAATTGAACATGATAGCGGAGCTGCTCAAGGAAAATTGGCGAGAACAGTTAGATGAGATGGTATATAGTCTCTCCTTGAAAACATTAAAAAACCTCAATGACTTCGTGATGCATACACAGCACCAGTGTGAACATCTGGGGACGGTTGAATTTCATGGGGGTGTGGATTCGTCTTATGTCCCCGTGCCGCGAGAATGCGATGCGTTAATCACATCTCCGCCGTATCTCCAAGCGCAAGAATATATCCGTTCTACAAAGATGGACCTGTTTTGGTTAGGGCATACCGAAGAAGAGATTCGTGAATTATCGCGGCTTGAAATTCCGTATCGGAAGGCTGATCGGCTGATTGAGACCGAAACGTTGGACAAAATCAGGCAGATGCTCACTCGGGACGATCTCCAGAAACGGCTTGACTCCTACTTCTGCCACACGATTAACGCCCTTGAGAATTCGATGAATCAACTCAAGCCGAAGGCAACTGCTTGCATCTTCGTCGGCAATCCGCGGATTGACGGTATAACGGTCGAAATATGGCGAATATTGGCGGAGTATTTCACGGAACGTGGATTTGTATTTGAGAAAGTCTATGAGGACAAGATCAAAACTCGGAAACTTTTTGGTGCTCGGAAAAATAAGAACCCGGATGGAATGAAGTCCGAATTCCTGCTGATTTTGAGGAAGAATGCTATCTATCAAGCATCTGCTCAGCGGTGCGGATCTGTTCTTTAAGATAAGGGAGCCCCTCAGCACGCTTTAAGAAAATCTCCAGATAGCGACGCATCATGAGTGGATCGTCATTTTTCTGATACGCGTGTGCGAGACGATAATAAGCTTCTGCGTCACTGTCATCCAAGGATAAGCCTTTTTCGTAGGATTGGATGGCGCGAAGGAATTCTCCGTTCTCCTCGTAAGCGAGACCGAGGTTAAAATAGGTATCAGCGTCTCCCTCCTCTATTTCGAGGGCCGCCTCGTAATGTTGAATAGCGTCCTGATACATCTCGCGGTGGAGGTAGGCGTTCGCCATGTTGTAGTAGGCATCGACAAAGGTGGGTTCTGTCTCAATTGCGTTTTGAAAGGCGGCAAGCGCCTCGTCAAATCGGTCTGTCATGTCGTAAGCATAGCCGAGATTGTTATAGAAGGCAGGGTTTCCTGGTGATAACTCAAGTGCAGCGAGGAACATATCAATCGCAAGTGCGAACAAACGGATATCGGTGTAAACCAAACCGAGATTGTTATAGGCGTGGTGGTGCTCATCATCAAGTGCGATGGCGTTTTGGAAAGACTCTATCGCCTTATCATACTCACCCAATTCCTGATAAGTTTTGCCGAGTTGAATATGTCCCTCTGCATCTGTTGGGTTGAGTGCCTGTCCCATTCTGAGCCTTAACACATCGCGTTGCAGTTCCCGTTGCTGTTGTGTCTGATCAGATGGATTACATCCCAACAGTAAATAGGTTAAGAGCCCTATTACGATAAAAGGAACGCATGTTAAAGTCCTAACGTCCATTGTTCCACCGCAAGGAAAATTAAAATATGATTATTGATACACATACACATTTCTACGATCCAACACGCCCTGAAGGCGTACCGTGGCCGAATCCAGATGACGATGTGCTTTACCGAAAGGTTATGCCAGAAGACTACAAAGCACTCGCTGTCCCTGAAGGTGCGACCGGTACCGTCGTCGTCGAGGCGAGCAAATGGCTTGAAGACAACCAGTGGATTCTGGACCTCGCCGCAGATGAACCTTTCATCGTAGGGTTCGTTGGGCATTTAGAACCCGACGACGCGGATTTTGAAGCCTCTTTGGCAAGGTTTTCTGCGAATCCGCTCTTTCGCGGGATACGCCTCGGTGGGGGACATCTACGCGCCATTGGTGACGATACCTTTTTAGCTAATATTGAGAAATTAGCAGCGAGAGAACTTGCCTTGGATCTATTGATTAATCCGGAAATGTTATCAACGCTGCCAACCTTGGTTGAACATACACCAGAGATGCACATCATCATCAACCACATCGCAGGCGCGCGAATATCGGAACAGCCACCCGATCCAGCTTGGGTTTCCGCAATGCATGAAGTCGCTCGCTACCCAAACATCTATTGTAAGGTATCTGGACTCGCAGAACACACAGGACACATTCCGGCACCGACGGATGTCGCCTATTACACCCCAACGATAGACGTTTTATGGGATGCATTCGGTGAGGATAGGCTTATCTACGGGAGCAATTGGCCCGTATCTGAACGCTTCGCGCCGTATAAAGTCGTGCAACAGATTGTGAACGACTACTTTAGTGCGAAAGGCGATGCAGTCAAGGCGAAGTTTTTCTATCAGAACGCCACGGCAGCGTATCGACTATCGCTTTAAAGTAGTAGCGTAACCAAAGCGCAGACCCCTTCCTCTACAGAGTGAACGGCACGACGGAGCGTGCCTACTACTTTTCCGTTTTATGCTACCCAGCGGATAAACTCGCCTGCGGGTTGTCGTTTCGGTGCGCCGATGTCGGCGGGATAACCCGTGTAGAAGAAACCGATGATGTACTCTTGTGACGAATCAATTCCGAGCAACTGATACGTCTGTTCTTCGAGCGTGATTCTACCGGTGCTCCACTGCATCCCGACGCCAGCATCCCATGCGGCGAGCTGGACGTTTTGCACTGCACAACAGGCAGCGGCATAGTCTTCGCGTCGACGTTGCTCATCGCCCTCCTGTATGCACGAAACGGCGATAATTGTCGGCTTGGACATGAATTTCTCGTAAGCCAGTTCACCAATTTTGGCAAGATTCTCGGCATCAACGTGGTCGGGTGTATCCTCAATCTTAATGTCTCGGTAGCGGTCTGCAAGGATTAGTTTTGTTTCCTCACCAATCACGGTGAAGCGCCACGGTTCGGTGACATGGTGATTGGGTGCCCATATTCCGTAACTGAAAACCTGTTCAATGACATCATTCGGCACTGGTTCCGGTTTGAACTTAAAAATAGTGCGTCGTGAAAGAATCGCGTCTTTAACATCCATAAGTTAGGTCCTCCTTATAGGATTTAATTATACTGTATTGGGTAACTAATTGCAAGGTGCGGTTTCTGTCCTATTGCAGTGCGATTTTAAGACGTTCTACAGCCTCAATCGCATCCTCAATCTCTTGCTTGGGTATATTCGTGATGGTAGTATGGCTGAGCGGATTTAGGATGCGGCTTCGATATAATTCGATATCTCTAATGAGATTACCACTTAAAACAGAAGTGCTTTTTATCGGATCCCAGAAATCCTGACTCTGCAGTTTATCCCGATTTCGACGGTATCTAACTGGCAAACGCTTAGCGTCACAAAATTCCTCAATCATTACCTCAAAAGCGGTGCGCAAGTAAATTGCACAGGCTTTGTAGTCGTTCGCATCAAGATACTCCCTCGCCTTATCCAAATACGCCTCATTTTCCACATAGACCGGTATCTCGTATTCATCCGTCTGCCGAAAATAGAATTCAACGGCTTTCCACTTTCCTTCGTGGGCTATGCGCTGTCTGACGATCTCATACCACGTCTTGTCGTAAGTCGTTAAAAAGATTTGGTAGTCTGCGAAATACTCGTCCAGAATGTCAAGTACCGGGAGGCGATTTGACATATCCAAACCGATGATCACATCATCCAAGGCGAGGATTTTTAGGGCACTGGTAGGCTGTAGTAGGATTGATGAAAAATAGATGGCAATCGCGATCGCTGACAACTTTGCCTCGTTTAGGAAACGGTGATGTTCAGGGATGTCTTTGTCGAAGAACTTAACAGTTAGGAGAATTCCCTGATTATCAAGCCTTTTGTCGTCAATGTTGTATGTAATGCCCTGAAAATCTAAGTCAAATGCAACATTATATCCAAATTTGCCGAGAATTTCGGAGGCTTTCGTTTGTAGATCTGTTAATCTATTCGCTAATTCATCGTTGAAATTCGCTATTTGTTCCTCAAGGTACGCAATTTGATCTATCGCGCTTTGATCTGGGGGAGGCTGAATACTCGCCCAATCTTCGGCAAGACTCCGATCTGTTTCACGACTAACGGTATTCCCTAAGAGCGTTTTAACCAACAAATCGAACACATTCACAATATCTTTTTCACGATGCAGATAGTGCGTTCCCAGAAGATCCTTATAATCCAGGAAACCTTTTGCTCTTGATGCCTCAATAAGAAGTTCCTCACTTGTCTCGTCCTTAACAGTTTCAGACCATTCATAAGTATCTTGTTTCGACTGTGCATCAGCCTGGAGGTGCAGTTTGATATATCCATCATCCGAATTAAAGATGTTTTGGTGGGGTTTAAATTGGTGGCCTCCCTCGCTGGATTCAAGGAATCTTTTCAACGCCTGATATAACGAAGTTTTTCCACTACCATTTTCGCCGTAAACAAGTAAATTCTTTCCTGCCTTGTGCAAGTCTATCTGATATGCCCCATAAAAGGCTCTAAAGTTTTTAAGTTCAATTTTGGTAATTCTCATGCCTTACTTTCAATGATACGGATAGGTTGGACACTATCCAAAAAGAATAGATTGACCGCAACCGGATGCGTTTTTTCATATAATCGCTCAAAGAGGTCTCGGCACGCGGACATTTTATCGCCTTGAATCTCTTCAAGCCACGGTAACTGTTCATCTAATAACGGTTGGAAAAGGTGTTTGCGGCCTTTATGAAGCTCGTCCGGCAGATAGGCCTCATAAACCAGTCCATCAATGATTCGATCAAAATATCCGAGCATCACACGGTCGCGGGCGTATTTTAAATCTCTACTGTTTACCGTAGGCTGTTTCTTGAGATAAAGGATATATTCAACGATTTTGTGGATGAGTGCCCTCTGGTCCGATGTCATATCAGGGATCGGAATTTGCGAGACATACCGCGGCACGAATTTTAAAAACGGACCCCGAACCTGTGGAGATGTCCGCGCATAAAACCAAGAAACCGCTCTGGTGTTCAACACACCGAGAAGCCACAGTTCACTTGTAAGCAGCAGAGATGCGGGGCTGCCTACATAGTAGCCTTCATCGTCAAAAGCAAACGCGGTTTCACTTGCCATATCTGCATAGATACACTTCGGTTGCGTAAACCGCGTCGTATCCGTTGGAGCCGTTTGGAGTTCATACCATTTCTGTTTCCCTGATCTCTTTTCCAGGGCATCACGGTATTTTTCCAAGTGTTTCTTGATGGCTGGATAGGCGTTGATGTCTATGCCTCGGTGTGCAAAGATTAACCACTTGTCCTGTGTCTCTCTCCGCGACTCATCTATTGGCTTCACTCGCCACCGTTGGATGTCACGCGCCATCAGAAACGGCTTCAAAACATCAGCAGATGAGGGGTGTTCCGCAATGAGTTCATCTCGCGTCGCACGCTCTACGATAAATGCTCCGTTGCACCCGGTCGTGATACCCCTTGCAGATTGTCTGTAGAGATATTCGCTCAAGGGTTTGCCGGCGTTGCGAAATTTCTCAAGCAGTTCCAACACTGCATAAGATTCTTGTGTTTCCCCCTCGGCAGTCAAGACTCTTTGCGTTGTCGTAAAACTGTTCACTGGATATTGCCTCAACATTTCGACGATGTCTTTCGGTAGTTTAACACCGTTTTTCCGCTCGAACATGGCAACATCTCTGTAAGAATTATGAAACGCGGTGACAATATCCAATCCCAAGTTTTTGGCAACTATTAGGTCAGCTTTGGCTTTATCCCATTCTTTCAGGTGTAACCACGTTTCACCACGAGAATAATAAACCAAATCATCGTTAGGATTCATCTGCATTGCCTGGTCCAAGTTAATGATAGCACTATCAAAATTCCCTTTTCTGAGGTACACAATACCAAGTCGGTGATAGGCAACCGAATCATCAGAATTTAGACGGATTACCTCATTCAAGTCAGCAATAGCATCATCAAAGTTCCCTTTGCGGAAGTAAGCCAAACCTCGGTAGTGATAGGCTTCTGAACACCTTGGTATAAATTCTATCGCTTTGCTAAAATCAGTGATGGCATTCTCAAGTTCGCCTTTAGCAAAATAAGCACGTCCCCGATTATTATAGGCAGAGGCGTAATCTGATTTGTATTTTATCGCCTTTGTAAAGTCTTCAACGGCATCGTCAAACTTGCCGTTAGAACTGTCAAGTTCACCTATAGAGAGATAAGCACTACCTCGCCCATCATACGCGACAGCAAGCCCTTCACCTAATTGAATCGCATTATCTATCGCATCAGTAAAATGCTCAACTGCCTTTTGATAATTCTTGATTTTTTTTTCACGGATATCTGCTTTTTGCCCACTCTCCAGATGATCATTGCCTTTACTAATATCTTCATAGATATTCCAGCGGGTATCTTGACTACTAACAAATCCATGCAGGTCAGGATAGATAATTTCGGCAGATATGCCGTGATGGTTTTGCAGGTGCTCTAACATCAACTGTTTGAGATTTGCCGGAATAGTGACAATATTGTTCTCGTGTGGTTTAATAAAGCCCTCGGGGGGTTTAATGAATATGCTCTTCTGGACTTTGACACGACTTTTTGGAGATGGATCGCAAGGTTTTACAATCCAATTTTTTATTTCTCCATTTTTATTTTGCAAGATAACCCTGCCATCTTTAAAAGGAAAACTATTACAAGCAAAGAAGAGAGCAATACAATAGTCAGTCGTAAAGTCCAACAGGTTAGTTTTTCCACCAAAATGTTGGATTTCGGTCAGAATCTCAAAATCGTCTGTTTCTTGGGTGTATCTGTACGTTTTAGCATACTTCAACTCTTGACGTTGAAAAACCTCTACATTGTGTTCGTTTAACAACCCAACGTTCTCAAGTGCGCGGTATAGAGTTGAGGAGATTTTGGGATGGCATTGAGACTCACCACGGAAAATGTAATCGCCATCGGCAGATATTTTCGCGATCTTGCCGATTATTTCCAAAACCTTATTTAACTGGGTTTGACGATCAGATTGGTTTTGTGTGCTCATTTATCTTACTCCCAAAAAACAAGTTTACTTTGAAGTTAATGATAACACATTCTATCAAAGAATATTAAGCGAATTTGAGAAAGATTTAAGGTGTTACAGGCTTCACACAACGAAATCCACGAGCTTTGTTCGTAATTTTTGGAGTGAACCTTGTGCGATCGGAAACTCGTATAAACTTCGCATCACTTACCCAAGATCCACCGCGCAATACACGGACACTTTTAACATTTTCAAAATCAGATAAGATATTATCCACAGTTCCACCAGCAAGCGGATTACGAAACGGGGAGATAGCATAAAAATCTGCATCGTATTCATCCAGACACCATTCCCAGACGTTGCCTGTCATATCGTATAAACCGTATCCATTCATATCGTAGGTCCCAACAGGGGTCGTATCGCCGATTTTTCCACCGTAGTTTGCTTTATTAGCATCAAGTGAATCGCCCCAAGCGTAATTTCCACCAAACCGATCTCCGCGCGCTGCCTTCTCCCATTCAGCTTCTATTGGTAGGCGTTTACCCTCCCATTGTGCATATGCCATTGCCGCGTACCAACTCACATAAACAATGGGATGGTCGCCTTTGCCATGTGGGTAATTGTTCTCATCCCAATGCTTCAGATAATCCCCATCGTGGTATTTCCTAAGAATACGATCTTTTCGCCACTGCGGGTTAGCATCAATAAATTTTTTATATTGTGCATTTGTCACCTCGTACTTGTCTATATAGAACGCATCAATATAGACAGTATGCCTAGGTTTTTCGTCGTTTTCCGCATCGTTGTCATTGCCCCCCATCTGAAACTCGCCTGCGGGAATTAGTACCATGTCGGCATAAATAGAGTTTGATCGAGTTTTCAACGTAAAAGAATAAGGTATCTCAACTCGAAGGCTGATGGGGTTACTGCCTTTTGTGGCAGGATGAAAAATTGTTTTCTCCAACGCCGCAATCGATGCTTCCTCAAATCCAAACCCAATATCTGTAATCGCTACAATGTCCTGGGGAATACCATTCTCATCAATGGTTGTCTGTAAGATGACCTGACCTTCCTTGCCCGCCTTTGCAGCAACTTCCGGATATTTGGGTTCCACCTTGAACTTGTATTGTGGATTAACAACCCCCGGTTCGGGCACCTCTGATAGCGGCAGGAGAGACTGACGTTGAGCGATGGCGCGGTGAATATCTGGAAGCTCGGGCACTTCTAATAGCGGCAGGAGAGATTCTCCTTCACGGTTATTCTGGTTAAAGGAACGCGTTGTGTTAGTTAACCTATCAGAACTTACCGTAGAGACTATCCTCCCAAATTGCGATTCCCAGGCATCTCGTTTGACACTTCCATTTTCAACATCCAACACGAGCAAACCAGCATTCTGTAGTGCGCTATTTTCACGAATCTTTTGGAGGAAATCAGTGGTTTCTAACCCTACTTCTGCTGCTGCATGAGCGGCGTCAAGTGGTCCCTTAAACTGTTTAACCAATTGCTGTATAGGTTCTCTGCCACCGAAGACTCCACCAGCTGCCTCAATCGCCTGCCGATAACGCGCAACATCGGCGCGGACAAGGCTCTCCATCTTTGACTTTTCTGCGTAGAGACGCAATGCCTGTGCCTTGTCATAAGAGGGATTCCGACTCTGCCCAATCACCGAACGCATCTGATCTTCAAAGGTCTTCATTCCCTCCGTGTGGCAGCCCATACAGGAAAGACCATTACGGACAACAGGGTCCCGCGATCCAGCATCTGACACAATGTTAATCGGTGCTTCATCAAGCCGGGCACCCGTCGCCGTGGATAAATAGTATGCCTGCAGTCCGTTCGGGAGATTGAAGATTATCTCACCGCCATCGTGCGTGAAATTGAGGGGATGTGTGAAGATGTTCTGCGTGCCGACATTCCCAGCGAAGTCATAAGATTTCCAATATGCGCCATATCGGGATTTGTGGCGTTCCACAATGCGGTTGTTAACGGATACACCAGACTCGTTAAAACCCGCCCGCCAGACACGAACCCCCGGTGCATTTTTTAAGTTTTCAGCAACGTTCACCTCAAGTTGTGTTTCTAATTCTTTATCTGTTTCTGGTAGACCAAGGATCTCGTGATAGAGCGGCGGGAGAGAGGCAGTAGCGATGAACCAATCGGCTCGGACAAACGGCAGTTCACAGTCCGTCTCTTGACAGAGCGTTGTATACATTGATGATTTCAACTGCACACCGTACGAATATGCCTGCTCAATCTTATACCATTTATCGCTTTTGACGTCCCACTCGTAATGTCGTAAGTCAATGTAGAAGATTGTCTCCTCGCGGTCGATCGGTGTAGGCTTGATAACTTCAGAACCCCAAGAGAGGCTGTTAACCAATTTTGATAAGGCGTTCCGATAGGCGCGGAGGTTGTCATCTGTCGCCCCAGCATTGTAGAGATGCGTCAATGTAAAATAGCGTGCGAAGGTGCGATCAAAGACAGTAAGCGATGTCACGTGGGTATGGATCGTTTTGAGCATCGCCTCGGTAGTAATAAAGCGACGTTCGGGCTTAGGAATTGCCTCCCAATCTGGTGCCCCTGATTCAATCCAGCGACGAACTGTGGCGATTGTTTCAGCGTCCAAAGGCTCTTGTCCTAACGGCATTTGCGAGCCGTTATCTGTATCGCCAAGCAGTCGCAGATAAAATTCGGAGGCATCGGGTTGCCTCGGGATGACAGAGCGGTTTTCGATTAAATCTTTATGCTTAATGGTAAGCACATCGCTATATGACCCAAATTCGCCGTGGCAGTCGAGGCAATGTTGTTCAAAGATAGTGAACGCCTGTTGTGCGAGTGGCTGTTGTGCATACACAAACTGCTGGCTCAAGGCTAAGATTAATAGACAGATGACTCTGTAAAAGGTCTTCATATCTTTTCCAAAGGTAGTTATTAATTGTCAGTGTTAGGCATGTGCTTGTGTTACTTTTGAATTGGTGGAGTACGCAGTGGCGATAAGTCGCCGTGTTTCTTTAAATCAGGGGTAACATCCTTCACACATCGGAAACCGAAGTCATCGTTTGAAAAATTAGGCGGACCGTAGTCAATATCAGAAATTTTCACGTCTCGAGCAAACCTAATCCAAGAACCACCCCGCAATACACGCCACGATTTACGATTAAAAAATCCGTTTATAATGTCTGTGACACTGGCAGTACCAGCAATCGGATTGCGACCCGGTGAAGTTTTGTAAAAATCGCGGTTATGCTCATCAAGACACCACTCCCAAACATTACCTACCATATCATACAATCCATACCTGTTAGGTGGGTAACTCCCAACAGGAGTTGTACCGCCAACATTCCTTGCGTGGTTTGCATTACTGAAATCAATCGAATTACCCCACGGGTACCTTTGACCTGTTAATCCACCACGTGCTGCTTTTTCCCATTCTGCTTCTGTTGGAAGACGCTTGTCTACCCATTTCGCATAAGCCCTGGCACCATGCCAGCTCACATTGGCAACAGGATGGTCGCCTTTACCAATAGGATAATTATTGCCATCCCAGTCTTTCAGGTAGTTCCCATCATGATATTTCCAAGGGATATAATCTTTCTGCCACTGTGGGTTGGCATCAACAAACATCTTATACTGTGCATTGGTAATCTCATATATATCTATGTAAAATGCATCAATGTAGACAGTATGTATCCACTTCTCGTCATCGAATGCCTTATCAGTGCTCCCCATTTGAAACTCGCCTGCGGGAATCAAAACCATGTTAGGATCGGATGGACTCAGCAGAATTTGAGTCCTATCAGGGACTGCCATTTTTGGATCCTGGGGTAAAACTATATCAGGCTCAGATGGAATCAAAAGGTTTTCTACTTCTTGAAGTATACCTCCTATCATCCTAAAATGCTTCTTGATTGCCTTTTTTGGATCATGTAAGGGCTCCCCTTTTTTGACCTCCCGCCTAATATAAGTGATAGACACAGTGTCACTATGTGCATCAACCAAAGCAACCTCTTTTATATTCGTACGATCCCCTAAACTGACTTCATCCACACTTTTGAGTGTTTTTTTATCCACTACATTGAGATCAAAAAAGACACCCGATCCGCCCCCCCAGTCGGCTAAAGGCACAAAAATATAGCGATTACTTTCAACAGTATCCTGAGGAAGGATGGTGTAACTACTATAAGAAGTGCGCCCATATATTTCATGTTTTTTCCTCAAGACGATTCGATCCGGATAATGGGTTACACCTTCACCTTCAAAAATCACTTCACTATTTCCTTCTCCGCTTGACCACGTAACAATGAAAGTAATTTTGGTGAGTGCTTCTTCCAAAGGCATTCCGAGTTCAATAAAACCTTCGGCAGAAGGTGTTACAGGCTTCACACAACGGAATCCACGGGCTTTGTTGGTGATCCGTGGCGTAAACCTTGTGCGATCGGAAACCCGAACGAACTTGGCGTTACTTGCCCAAGAACCGCCGCGTAATACACGGACACTTCTAACATCTGTCCAATTAGTTACAGTTCCACCCGCAAGTGGATTACGAGAGGGAGAGATAGCATAGAAATCTGCCTCGTATTCATCAAGGCACCATTCCCAGACGTTGCCTGTCATGTCGTATAAACCGTATCCGTTCATATCGTAGGTGCCAACAGGCGTCGTATCGCCAATATACTCTCCGTAATTTGCCTTGTTGAAATCAAGAGAGTCGCCCCATGCGTATTCTCTGCCAAACCTATTTCCGCGCGCTGCCTTCTCCCATTCTGCTTCCGTTGGAAGGCGTTTTCCCTGCCACTGTGCATACGCCATTGCCGCGTACCAACTCACATAAACAACAGGGTGGTTCCCTTTATTGGGTGGGTAATCGTTTCCATCCCAGTGTTTCAGATAATCTCCATCGTGGTATTTTTCAGGAATACGATCTTTTTGCCACTGTCGATTCGCATCAACAAATTTCTTATATTGCGCATTTGTCACTTCGTATCTGTCAATATAGAACGCATCCACATAGACGGTGTGCCGAGGCTTTTCATCGTCTTCCGCATCGTTGGCATTGCTTCTGCTTCCCATATCGAAATTACCAGCAGGAATAAACATCATATCAAGAGGTAAAGGTTTCAAAGGATTCTCGACCTTTCGCAGTTTGCCTTCTATCATCCTAAAATGCTGCTTGATTGCCTTGTTCGGATCATGTGAGACTTTGCCTTTATTAACCTCCCGCCTAATATAGGTGATAGACACAGTGTCACTGGCTGGATCAGCCACAATTACGCTCTCAACCCTGGCACGATCTCCTAAGCCAACCTCACCAACAGTTCGGAGCGTTTTTTTATCCACCACATTGAGATCCCAAAAGACACCTGAACCTCCACCCGATTGGGCTAAAGGCACAAAAATATATCGATTGCTTTCAGCGGCATACTTAGAGAGAAGTATGTAAAGACTGTCCAATCTGCGGTACGGAACTCCTTCAAGGCTCCAGGCGTCTCTATATGTTTTAAGTTCTATGTAGTCTTCTTCCCGGGTTACACCTTCACCTTCAAAAACCACTTCATCACTTCCATCGCTGCTTAACCACTCAACACTGAAAGTAATTTTGGTGAGTGCTTCTTCCAAAGGCATTCCGAGTTCAATAAAACCTTCGGCAGATTCTTCCGTTGGTTCCGTCGCAGTCGGTTGTTGTGCCTGCCCAATCTGCTGACTCAAGGTGAATAGAAGGAGGCAGGTGATTATGCAAAAAATCTTCATATCTTCTCCAAAGATTGCTACACACATGTCGCCCCTCCGGGGCTGAAGAAACTGGTCAAATACCTCTCTTAACTGAAAATCGATAACTCTCACTGCGAGGCATACTGAAAACCATTTAATGCCATCCAACGAACCCCAAGTACATGCTCCATAACTCATCTCCCCATAACAGTACAAGCACAGCGGCCCCTGCGAGAAAGGGACCATACGGGATAGTGCTATGATGCTCCTTTCCTCGAGCGACAATCAAAGATTTCAGGGGGTAACCCAGCCACGTTTCAAGGCTATGACGCTCCTTTCCTCGAGCGATAATTCGTCGAGCGACAATGATAGTTCCGACAACTGCCCCACTGAGTGAAGAGAAGGCTATTACCATAGCGATTTCTTTCCAAGCCCCCAGAAACAATCCGTTAAGTGCCATCAGATTAATATCTCCACCACCCATTGCACTTTTACGAAAAACCGTCTCACCGATATAACCGATTAAATATGTAACACCAATCCCAATTACTGCCCCGGTGAGCCTAGTTAGTAGGTAATCCACATCACCACGCCGATAGGCAATTGCGCAAACTATCGCCAGTCCAAGAATCAACCCGATGTCAATTAGAACGTTTGGAATGATATAGTGTTGTGCATCGATTACGGAGATCGGTATAAGCAGTGTAACAAAGATAAGAGCGAGTAGGAATTCGAGGGATAACCCGAAGTGGTAGAACATGAGTAGAAACAGTGCCCCTGTCGCTAACTCAACCAACGGGTATATAACGGAAATTTTTGTCTTACACTGCCGACATCTCCGGCGTAAAAGCAGATAACTTAAAACGGGGATGTTGTCATAAAAGTTTATCGGTGCCTTACATTCAGGGCAAAAAGAGCGACGCGGTGAATGAATCGACACGTCTGGGAGCGGAATGCGATAGATACAGACATTGAGAAAACTACCGACCACCAGACCAAAAAGGAAAATAAAGACCCACATATTTTTCTATGGTTTTATAACTATCGGTTACAAGAGGCTTCTGTGCAACGAAAACCTCTTACCGAAAACCGACAACTGAAAACCTGCGTAGCAGGCGAACCGATAACTAATTACCACCAATACTTTTCACCGAGGCGCACGTCCGCATGATAGACTCTGCTGATCTCCGCGACACCGCCGATTCGATATTTCTCGGGGACACGCGAGTGATTTTTGGCAATTCCTACCTTGTAGGTGTCGTGGTGGAGAACATAGGTCCCACCCCAGGGTGTCTCAGGAATAGATTCCAGATAGTTGCCACGCCATCCCTCAACGCCAGGATCCTTTACCAAGGCATCTAAATTTGTTGGATATCCACCGGTGTGCTTGAAGTACTTTTGGATAGCAACGGCAATAGTTTCGACATCTATATCCGCCGTGCTCACTTTTCGATATTCCTGCCAGGGTGGAAAAGAAAGTGCCACAATGATAATGGCGATAATAACAAGGATGAGCAGTTGAAGTCGAGTCATCCCGCCGTTTTCGTTGATATTTTTCTGTAGCATGGTAACAGTCGGGAATCGGAGTTCCTTCCTACAGTTTAAGCCGCAGTACTTGGCCGAGAAATGCCATATCGGTTCATTTTTTTGTATAAATTGCTCCGCTCCACCTCTAATGCTTCTGCGGTACGTCGGATGTTCCACTTATTTTCTTCCAAAGCCGCAAGGATGCATTGCGCTTCGGCAGTATCCATCATCTTACTCAGAGCGGTTCCAGATTTGTAGAGTGGTATCCCCAGAGAGGACTGTAAGACCCCTTGATCCAGAGCCGTACTCGTCGGTGAATATGAGGAAGTGGATTGCGGAATCAATGACAAAGCCTCAGCGACATCGGGTGCCATCACAACATCTCGATTTACCATAATCAGGAGGCGTTCAACGATGTTTTTTAATTCCCGGATGTTCCCGGGCCAATTGTAACCTTGAAACACAGTATAAGCCCCTGGATCAATGACTTTCGGAGTGGATGCGATATTGAGTTGTAAACGCTCGGCAAAGTATTTCACTAACAGCGGAATATCCTCTGTCCGTTCTCGAAGCGGTGGAACAGTAATCGGCACGACATTAAGCCGATAGAAAAGATCGCGCCGAAACCGCCCCTTCTCAATTTCCTCGGGGAGGTGTTTGTTGGTCGCCGCGATAATTCGAACATCTACCGTCCGGATCTGATTTCCGCCGAGACGCTCAACTTCGCCGGTTTCAATGACCCGAAGGACCTTTGCCTGTGCCTTTAAACTCATATCCCCAATTTCATCGAGAAAGATAGTTCCACCGTGAGCGAGTTCAAAGCGTCCCTGTCTTCGGGAGTCAGCACCAGTGAAGGCGCCGCGTTCATGCCCAAAGAGTTCACTCTCAATGAGTTCATCGGGTAAAGCGGCGCAGTTGAGAGGGATAAAGGTTTTCGCGGCACGCCTGCTCTGTTGGTGGATCGCATTGGCAACAAGTTGCTTACCCGTGCCATTCTCGCCGGAGATGAGGACCCCGAGTTTGCTTCCCGCGACCCGTTGAATCTGCGAGCGGAGATGCGAAATAACGGCACTCTCACCTACCATTTCATCGGCGGGCGTAATTTGTGATTTCAGAATCTCATTCTCTTGCGATAAGCGCGATATATCTAAAAACGGCTGAACACTGGAGAGAATTTTATCAATACTGATCGGTTTTGTGATATATCGCTTTGCCCCAAGTTCCATTGTTTTAACAGCAATTTCAATATCTTGCTGCGCAGACATCATCACCACATTTAACTCCGGGTAGCGTTCACGCAGTTTTACAAGCGTCTGAACACCATCCATTCCATTTTCCATGCGGATATCCAACAGTACAAGATCCACATCGGACGTGAGGCACTGTTGCAACGCTTCTTCACCACTTGCAGCTGTGAGCGCTTGATACCCGCGCATTTTGAGTCCTTGGGACAACATCTTAAGCGTATTTTTTTCATCATCTACAATCAGAATAGTTTCCATCTTTTAATTTTACCTTGCGGATAAGTTTCGTGATAAAAATTTTCGGAGTTTCCGTGTTCGAGTCGCCTGCGTGTTTTTGCTTGGGGTATTTGCAATGTAATACAAGGAACGGATTTAGTCTCTCCCCAGACTAAATCCGGTGTTTCTGCGTATTGTTGCAGGCTGCGTTTTTTGATGCGATGCCGGACATATCCTTATTTCAATCTCGACTTCACCAGAAACCTGATCGTAATGAAATAGAGAGCGGCCCAGGAGACTATAAATTAAGAACCTTTAATGTCTATTACCTGATCTTCGGTTTCCAGTTCAGTAACCAAGTTCGTGTGTGGCATTAACTTTTCAGCCACCGATGTAAGTTCCTCGGCGCGAGTCCCTTGCTTGTGGGGAAAATGGATACGGACGGTTGTGCCTACGCCTTCAGTGCTCTGAAAGTCTATCTCGGCACCGTGATCTGTGACAATCCTCCTAACAATCGGCACGCCGAGTCCTCTACCATTCGTCTCTGACTTTGTCGTGTAATAAGGCACAAAGAGATTCGCCTGAGTCTCCTCGGACATACCGTGACCCGTATCTTGGATTTCCAGTGAAACCGTGCCATTAATGACGGTCGGCTCTCGGTTGTCGGTTTTCGGTGCCTGACGATTGCTATCGCTTTCATCTGCGACAAGATTCTCTTGCTGACTGCTCCTTGGTGTAGTGCGATTCTTATCATCTTCTCCCGTTACAACGTGTTCCGACCGACTGCCGACGGAAACCGACGGCTGACGGCCATTTGGTGTGAAATAGGTTTTAACCTGAAGCAATCCGCCTTCAGGCATAGCCTCAATCGCATTTTTCAGGAGGTTGCCGAGTGCTTGTGTAATCTGTTCCGGATCCACTAAAAGTAGAGGCAGCGGGACTAACTCAGTTCTCACTTTGATTTTTGAGATGTTTTCAAGCCAGAACTTCTCAGTAGAATCTTGTAGGACTGAGTCCACCTGCTCTGAACTCATCGGTGCGACTTCATTTTCCTGCTCAAGGTCGGGTATGTGTCTACCGGTGTAAAGTGTCAGAACAGATCTCACAATGTCATTCAACTGGCACCATTTTCGCTGGGGTTTCGGCATTCGTGCGAATTGATGGAACTCATCTATGAGTTTACCGATCCGATCCACCTCTTCAATGACTGTGTCCGTACATTCACTGAATATTTGCTCAAAAACCTCAGGGTTAGATTTCGCCTGTTGCAGGTTCTCAACAGAAAGCCGAATCGGAAAGAGTGGGTTTTTAACTTCGTGTGCGACTTGCCGTGCGGCATCTCTCCAAGTCGCGGCACGCTCTGCCGCCATACGCTCCTCCATGCTCTGCTTCAGGTCCTGTGCCATTTGATTGAACCCTTCAGCAAGCTGCCCGACCTCGTTACGGGATTGGATTTTAACGCGATGATCAAGATCCCCCGCCGCGATATGGCTCACCCCCTCACGCAGCACCGCGATCGGACGCGTAATCCGACGGCTAATGATATAACTGATGAGATAAACTAACGCGAGTCCACCGACGCCACTCAAAAGCAGTGTAATTGTCAGTTGCCGCTGCCACCTCGCTTGACGTTCATGGGAATATGCCACGATTAAGCCAACAGAGGGTGTTTCGCGTGTTGTCGCGAAAGGTGAGTTGAAAGGTGTTATTTGAAAAGCAGTAAAAGCGCGTCCGCCCGTCTCCTCTGTCCCCTGTAAAAAGATTTTTCGCGCTGGAAGCCAACTCGGCTGTGATTTAAACCAACCTTTCCCCTGTGCTATTTGAGAGGCGTAATTTAACGGAAACCAGTTCTCCGCCGCTGTCGCCATCGATTCAGGATCAAAGGATGCTGGGTCCGACCTTTGGGACCTTCGCACAAGGAAGATCGGATGCTCATCTGATTGGATGCTCGTTTGTTTTGTCTCCAGCCACGCTTGCAAGAGGTAGCCGCCCGTCACGAATCCCCAATCGCCTGCTTCGGTTACCTGAACGACATATTGTAGCCCCAAATCGCTCTGTTCAGGAATACTTCTGAGTTGTATATGTCCCTTCTCGTTATCCAGCGGCTTATATATTGGGTTCCTTCGTCCTATCCGTGTGTCGGGATATAGCAGTCTTCCATCCGGAGCCCCGTATTCTAAGAGATCAAACTCCGGTGCTGGTAGATATGGGAGCAACGACTTCGTTTCTATGACATCGTGCAGTCTCACATCATTGGCGGTGGCGTGGACTTCTTTCTGAACTTGGTTGAGCAACTTCTGATAATTGTTTGAAATTTGTGCTTGAACCGTCTCAACATAAGTGTCAATTTCCCTTCTAAAAGCGAGCCGAATCAGGAAACTGGTACTTCCAAACACAACGCCGAACATGACAAGAAAGACGAAGCCGTAGGCGATAAATATTTTATCATGGAATCGCAAAGCGGAGAGTTTATTCCTCATTTCTCGCACCACTCGCAAAGTATCTTTGCTTTTAAACTTCGAAAATTTGTAACACGAGAGGAAGTTACTCTTTTACCATCTATCGGTTATCTGCGTCTGGTGTCAAGGCAAAAGATCGGAATTTCCGTTTATAGCCTTCCACCCCATCTTGCAGGTATGTTAACTCACTCTCGCCATTATTGTCAAGGTGTAACCGCTGGAGCCTACCCTTTACGGCAATAGTATCCATTAAGAGGCGCATCACCCGGCAAACAGACCGAATATCCCGCTTCGGAACGGTTAGCGTTGCATTCGGGACCCCGTTCTCACTAAAATCTAAAGCCGTCCCGCGATACGAAGCGGTCTGCATGTGGGTCATGGATAATCCTTCAAACTCGGTTAATTTGCTGTCCATTCCAGTTTCGCTCGGTAGTACTAAATCGGGACCGAGTTCCTCCCAATGGAGAAATAAAACGACTTTATCCTTAGGACCGGCGATAATACCGTTGAGAATAGAGTGATTACTCGTGGGTCCCTTCGCATTTATGACATTAGCCCCACCGCCGCGTTCCTGAATAGATTCTGTATAAAGTTGGACGAACCATTCCCCGAGACAACTACTATCAGCGTAGTTGTAAAAAACAATGCTTCCTTTTCCATCGACTTCTTCAAAGAGATGAACCCATCGCGCCAATTGATAGGCAATGTTATCCTGATGATTATAAGCGAGATTAAAGTCTTCATGCGCCTGACTCACCCCTTCGACAGCGGCACGAATTCGAGTATCGGGTGTTTCGTCCTTTCCTGCCGTCATAGCAAGAAAGAACAACCCGACCGGAGAGAACGCTGAAAACCGTCCCCCAACGCCATCAGGAACAGGAAGCAGTGTGTCCCCGTAGAAAGGTGATTGCTTATGCATTCGGAAGAGCACACTGTCGGCGGTTAATCCGGTCGTCGCGAGAATTTGTTGATGCCAATTTACATCATCAAGCGCATCACGGATAATCATCAACGTAGCCATGGTTTCGGTCGTTGTTCCAGATTTGCTAATGACATTAAAAAGCGTTCTATCAAGGAGGTTTCTCGTTTTGAGCATTTCAAGTAAACCGGCAAGCTTGCGTGGATCGAAAGTATCACCCGTGAAATAAACTTCAGGGGCACCCCCGCGTTCTTCAACCGACAGTAAGTTATGATACGGATGGTTGAAGGAATCGTGAAAGACGCGGGCACTCAGGTCAGAACCACCAACGCCAATGGTGACTAACACCGAAAACGCTTCACGTGCGCGTGTAGCTAATGCCGCCACCTGGGCAATATCTTCTGCTTGGAGATGACTCCGAGTCCACGCACGAAGTCCACACTTCAACTCAGTCAGCGGTGTCCCTGTGTCCTCCTGAAATAGAAGGTGAATGCTTTGCAAAGCGGTATCAACTTCCTGTTGCGCCGCCTGCGGGAACGAACCGATCCTCCCATTGTCAACTAAAAAATGTAGCTTACTGTCCAACAAGATATCCTCTTCACTCAATTCTTCCATACTTGTCCGAAAGACGAACAATATCTTCTTCGTCAAAGTGACCAAACGCAATTTCGAGTATTCGATAGTCTTTAGATTCACCGATGAGTTGATGTTTGGCACCTTGTGGAATAAATACCGGTTCCATAGGCGCGGGACGTTGAATTGTGCCCTCAAGGTTTACACAGGCACCCTCATCAAGCGGTATCCACAACTCACTTCGGTGGTGATGATACTGATAACTTACCTGCTCGCCTGCCCGAATTTCCAAAATTTTGACGGTAACGGGTTGATTGAGGACATATTGTATGAAACGCCCCCACGGTTTTTCAATTGTTATAATTTCCTGAAGTTCTTTCGGGCATATAGGCATGACTAAACTCTCCGAATTGTGAAACGGATCCATCGAAAAACGTGGGACCAAGACAGACTTTACCGCCTCCACAGGCGAAAAAATGGTTACCAAAACACAATAGATAGTGTATCATATCAGTAGCTTGTCGTCAACTCAAAAGAAGCACATACTTAAACATAGTCCAAACCGCGTAGTCCGTAATGGAATGGAGGGGTTTTTGCCGGGGTGTTTTCCCCTAGATTTTTAGAAAGAAATGTCAAGTTCCACTCCCACGTCATTTGACCGCAGGATAAATTTAAAAAACCTTATTGAGAATAGTATTTCCGAGCAGGTGTTTCCCGGTGCCGTTGCCTGCATCCTTACTCATAAAAAGGTGCTTTACCACGAAGCATTTGGGTATCGATGTGTGAAACCGAAAAGGCTATCGATGCTTCGCACGACGCTATTCGATTTGGCATCGCTAACGAAACCGATTGTTGTAGGAACGCTTTGTATGCAGCTCGTTGAGAGAGGCACACTCTGCTTGGATACACTCGCAGAGAAATACCTACCGGAGTTCCAGCAGAAAGGAGTAACGCTTAAACATCTGCTGACACACACCTCAGGACTCCCTGCATGGTTACCTGTCTATCTGCGGGCACCCTCCCGAAAGGATGTCATCTCGTATCTCGGAGGGGTGACACTGGAATCTCAACCCGGGAAGAAAGCCGTGTATAGTTGCTTGGGGTATATCGTGTTAGGTACGCTCCTTGAAAACGTAGCCGGAAAATCTCTGGATACATTGGCACAAGAACGGATTTTTGCCCGGCTCGGTATGGAGTGGACGCGGTTCAACCCGCCACACATATGGCGTGAACACTGTGCAGCCACCGAGGATTCCAACAGTTTTGAACGCCGGATGGTGAACTACGAACGCTACGATTGGCGAGAAGGTGTGATTATTGGGCAGGTCCACGATGAGAACGCGCATTTCCTCGGCGGCGTTTCCGGCAATGCTGGACTTTTTTCTACATCAACAGATCTCAGTCTGTTCTGCAGAACGTTGATGGACAACGGTGGAGGTCTGTTACGCCCGGAGAGCCTCTCTACGATGCAACAGGTCGCTTCGGCGGAAGGAGAACGCCGGGGCATCGGTTGGGCCGTGACAGATGATGGGTGTCTCTACCACACAGGGTTCACTGGCACTTCAATACGCATCTGTCTAAAAAGAAAACTTGCAGTGATCTTGTTGACAAATCGCGTGCATCCGGATGCCGATCGGCGTGGCATTATCGACTTCAGGAAGATATTCCACTCAATAGTTTTCAGTTGTTAGTCATCGGTTTTCAGTTAAGAAGTTTTCGTTTAACGTAGCCCCTTGTAACTGATCGGCAGAAAAAATGTTTTCCACATCTACAGTACAGCAGCAAAAAATTGAATTAGGATTGGATGTTCTGCTCACAAAGAAAAATGACTGGATTCGCGGGCGATCAATTGGTCTGATTACAAACCACACGGGGGTTGATACCACCTTGCGGAGCAATTACCGATTTTTCGCGGAGATGCCAGAGTGCCGGCTTTCCGCAATCTTTTCTCCAGAGCATGGATTCTGGGGCGCGGTCCAAGATGGCATTGCCGTTGACAGCCTCAAGGTCTCAGATGAAAACGCATCGCGAAGAAACCCCCAAGCAAAAACACCTTACCCCGCGAGCGTTCCGGTCTATAGTGTATATGGACAATCAATTCGCCCAACAGCGAGCCAACTTGAAGGTATTGATCTGCTTGTGTACGATATACAAGATGTCGGGGCGCGTTACTATACCTACATTTCGACCCTGCTACATGCAATGGAGGCTTCCGCCGATCACGGCATAGAGTTCATCGTCGCAGACCGTCCGAATCCGATTACGTGTAATGCTGTGGAGGGACCGATATTGGAACCTGGGTTTGAATCCTTTGTGGGAGTACATACGGTGCCTGTTCGTTACGGATTGACAATCGGCGAATTAGCAACACTGTTGAAGGCGGAATGTGTGCCATCATGTCCTCTAAAGGTTGCATGGATGCACGGATACGCACGCGGCATGTGGTATGATGACACAGACTTGCCCTGGGTGCCACCCTCGCCGAATATGCCGACACTCACAACGGCAGCCCTCTATCCAGGTTTATGCCTGTTTGAAGGAACCAATATGAGTGAGGGTCGAGGCACGACGAAGCCGTTTGAATATATTGGCGCGCCTTGGTGCAACGGCGAAAGGTGGGCTGAGATACTGAATGCTTTGTCTCTACCCGGTGTCCTGTTCCGCCCAGTCGTTTTTACGCCTGCTCCAGTTGCTGAAAACACGAAGCACGCGCAACAGACGTGTGGTGGTGTTGCAATTCACATTACGGATAGAGAACGCTTCCGTCCAGTAGAAACGGTTATCCACATGTTATCCACTTTAATCCCCGAATACAGAGATCATTTTGCGTTCCGAGACGCGCACTTCAATCGGTTAGTAGGAAACAGTTGGCTCCGAGATGCATTGCTGGATAGAGAGTCATTCGATAAGATTCAGGCACAGTGGAGCGATGAACTTCAGACGTGGTATGATCGAAGATCACAATTTTTAAACTATTAAATGTAGTTTTCGGTGCGGATTTTTTGAAAAAAATCCTTTCAGTTATCGGTTTTCAGACAAGAGGGATTCGTTTAACAACGCCCTCTTGTAACCGACAACTGACAACTGACAACCGGTAACCATAAAAAGATATGATAGAATTCTATGAACTCGTAAAAAAACAGAAAAAGTATGTTATCGGCTTGATGTCTGGTACCTCTGTCGATGGCATTGATGCAGCCGTTGTTGAAATTACGGGATACGGTTTGGAAACGACAGTGAACTTGATCGCTTTTGAGACTTTCCCCTTCCCACCCGATGTGCCACAACGCATCCTCGCTCTCTGCCAGCCCGATACGAGCCGCGTTGACGATATTTGTGAGATGAACTTTTACATTGGACATCTCTTCGCGGAGGCTGTCAAGCATATTCTACAAAAACATGGAATGCACACCAGCACCATTGACCTCATCGGTTCACACGGTCAGACAATTCATCACTTACCCAGAGACTCAAACACCGATTGTAATGATTTCCGCTATCCATCAACATTGCAAATTGGTGAGCCTGCGGTCATCGCACACGAAACCGGGATTCCAACGATAGCGGATTTTCGAGTCGCTGATATGGCGGCAGGCGGGCAAGGCGCACCGTTGGTATCATATCCAGACTATCTGCTGTTCCATAACAGTGTTAAAACAGTGGGACTCCTAAACATTGGAGGGATTGCGAACCTTACTGTGCTTCCCGCAAATGGATCGTTTGATTCGGTTTCCGCGGCAGATACGGGACCGGGAAATATGTGTATTGATGCAGTCATGAGTGAAATAACGGGTGGAAAAGAACGTTATGACAAAGCCGGACAGCGTGCCGCGCAGGGGACCCCTTACCAACCTCTCATTGACGAATGGTTAAAGCACCCATTTTTCCAACTGACACCCCCGAAGACGACTGGACGCGAAACCTTCGGACACACTTTCGCACTGGAATGTTTGGCGGCATGTCGTGAACACAATCTTTCGGATAACGACGCTATTGCAACTTTGACCGAGTTGACAGTCCAGACGATTGCTCTTTACATTTCACAATTTGTGTTGGAACAGAACCCAATAGACATACTCTATGTGAGCGGCGGCGGGGTACGCAACCAGACGATCATGCGACATCTCGGCGAAGTGTTAGTGAATACGACGGTGGAACCTGTAGATAATTCAGGTATTTCCGCAGATGCAAAGGAAGCGATAGCGTTCGCAATTCTCGCGAATGAATCACTCCACGGGCAGGCTGGGAATCTGCCCTCCGCGACAGGCGCGTCTGTGCGAAAAATTTTGGGGAAGTTTGTGTGTCCGTGACGCAATAACCTTCAAGTTTCAGCAATCAAAAAATGAAACTTTATCTCCTTTTATTCAAATACACACCTTTTTTTGCGGAATTATGCACCCGTTTCACTCCTAAGTAGCGTCACCAGATACGAATCCACAATGGTAAACTATCTCTTTTTGGAGACGACTCATGAAAAACAACGATATTCAACTCATCCAACGCGTCCTTGCTGGCGATGATGATGCCTTCTCCGCGCTTGTGAAAAAATATCAAAAGCAGGTTCACGCCCTCGCATGGCGGAAAATCGGAGATTTCCACATCGCGGAGGAGATTACACAGGACACATTCCTGAAGGCATACAAGAGACTTCCAACACTGAAGAAGCCTCAACGCTTTGTGAGTTGGCTTTATGTGATTGCGGCGAATTGCTGTAGTTCATGGCTCCGAAAAAAACGGTTGTGGACCCAGCCGTTGGAGCAGTTGGAGGAAACGGACAACGAACAGCAACAAAAAGCGACATATTCTGGGTATGTCGTTGAAGAAAACGAGCGTATCGCCGTCGCTGCACAACGCGATGTCGTCAAAAAGTTGCTGGCGAAACTTCAAGAAAGTGAACGCACAGTTATCACGCTTCACTACTTCGGCGAGATGTCGTGTACAGAGATTGGCGCGTTTTTAGGGGTATCCGCAAATACGATCAAGAGTCGCCTCCGTCGTGCACAGCAGCGTTTAAAAAAGGAGGAACCGATGATCAGAGAAGCCTTAGATAACTTCCACATCACGCCGAATCTCACGGAAAACGTTATGCGGGAAATCGCACGTATCAAACCTATGACACCTTCCAATAGCAAACCGATCATGCCGTGGGCAATTGCGGCTTCCACGATTGCAGTGGTCTTGTTGATGTTAGGCATCGGAACCCATCAATACTTAGGACGTTTCCAAAAACCGTACAGTTTCGATGCAACTTCAGAAATGACGATCGAACTCATTGAGGCACCGATTGTGCTGAACCTCGCGTCTAAAACGGATAAGCGAACACACCTCGGAAATCCAGAGGCACTCAATCAGAACAGGACCCCTGAACGGAAACCTAACGATACCGCAGCGTTATATGCCGAAGCACAAACGGATGAAACAACCGAAGATTACGCAAAGTGGGAACTCCCGAAAGCGGCGAAAGCGCGTTTGGGAAAGGGTGGAATCAATGTGATTCAATTCTCACCAGATGGTTCGCAACTTGCAATAGGTAGCAATATCGGTGTGTGGCTTTATGATGTGGAGACAGGTAAAGAAATATCCCTGTTCGCAGGCATGTGTCAATCCCTCACATTTTCGCCCGATGGCCGTTACCTTGCTAATGGTGGTGGTCTGTATAGAACAACCGAAATCCAAGTGTGGGAAACAGCGACCGGGCGCAGAGTCCCATCCGTTAGGGGACTCTCTCCTGCCTCAGCGTTGCGGTTTTCCGTAGATGGCAAAATGCTGATTAGCTTGAGCAGTTGGGGGAATACAATCCACCGGTTGGACATTGAAACTGGGCAAGAAAATGGAAAACATCTTGAAGAACGACAATCTGACTCGGAGGAACGTTATTCTGAAGCCCATGCGATCACGCACGATAAGGTTGCAATTGGAGGCTGGAATGGGGAGATTCAGTTATGGGACATAACAACAGGGAAAAAATTATTCACCCTCAGGGGACATGCAGATTTATCCGATCAATCCTTAGGCGCGCCTTCACGCTTACCCCTACCACCGCGGCCTTTTCAGAATCAAAAATATGTCTTAGCGTTGGCATTTTCACCCGATGGCACCCGGCTCGCTAGCGGAAGTAAGGATACAACCGTTCGATTATGGAGTACCATCAGCGAGAAATCGATTCTCCTCCAAAAACATACAGGTTGGACAAACGTGTTGGCATTCTCTCCAGACGGAACAATGCTTGCCAGCGGGAGTACCGATAAAACGGTGCAGTTATGGGACACGGCTACGGGGGGTCCGCTCGCAACACTGACTGGGCATCTCAACGGTATTACTGCTTTGGCGTTCTCATCAGATGGTACTATACTCGCAAGTGGGAGTACTGATGGCACAGTCCGATTTTGGAAGACAGAAAATGGGGATCCGCTATCCACCCCTATCACTGGACATACAGCGTGGGTAAAAGCAGTTGCTTTCTCTAAAGAGAGTTCCACACTTGCGAGTGTGGCATTTAACGGTGCAATTACTTTTTGGGATGTGAAGACCTCGCAAAAAACCTCTCACCAAATTAGAGGACATCGCGATTGGTTATCAACCTTAGCGTTTTCACCTGATGGCACAAAACTCGCCAGCATTGGTGCTGAAAGTACTATGGTCATAGGATTTAGTAGGACGGTAAACCCAGATTCTCTCGTTCGTTTGACGGATGTCCACACGGGAAACGAAGTCGCAACTTTGAAAGACAAGAAGGGGGTCTCAAATCTCACATTTTCGCCCGATGGCAAAACCGTAGCCTTCAGCAATCACGGCAACATCCGCTTATGGAACACGGAAACAGGTAACCATCTTGATATTTCTCTCTTAGATCAGAACGATGTTCACAAGACATCCCTCAGGGAGCGTGTGAACATCGAGATACATGCTAATGATGATTCCGTAATACCACAAGGGATCGCAATACCACCAGGAATGAGACCCCACCAACTGCCACGAATCAGTGCTTTGGTATTCTCACCTGACGGGACAAGACTTGTCAGTGCAACGATGGCGGGAAGTGTGCAGATGTGGGATCCAGAGACTGGGATTGAACTGACCTCCTTCGTAGCGCAGGATTCAGACGGGGCAAAACATGAAGTGAAAGACGGGGGGATGGTAGTGACAACCACATATAAAGATCCCATTTCCGTGTTGGCATTCTCTCCAAATGGTAAACTGCTTGCTGCAGGCAGTCACCAACAGATTCGCTTGTGGAACATGGAAACTGGCAATTGGGGAAAAGGCATTATTTCAATTGACGCGCATAAAGACGGCAGGGAAGTTTTTCACGGTTGTGAAGCGCTGGTGTTTTCGCCAGATGATACGATGCTTGTGAATGGTGACGGAAACGGCAGAATCCAGCTATGGGATATAGCAACGGGAAATGAACTTGTCCCCCTCAATGGACACATGAAAGGAGTAGGGACGTTGAAATTTTCGCCCGATGGCAAAACACTCGTCAGCGCAGGACAGGACGGCACAATTCTTCTGTGGGATTGGGATGAAATCCTTCAAGGATCCTCTACGTTGAAGGAATGATATCCATCTACCGTCAGTTGCCAAACCAATGAAACGGAAACTTCTTTCTGACTGCTGATGGCCACTTAAAACCTGATTCTGAGGGAGATGCGATGGCTGCCGCCTAACGCCGGGTGATTGGCAAACGCATAGTCTAACCCCGCACCTGCCCCTGTAACGAATCGGAGGTTCAATCCAACTCCTGCTGTCAGTTGGCGGACACTTTCAAGACTTCCACTCCGTTCCGCTACTCCAATCCGTAAGGCAAGCAAGTCGAAAAGTGTCCACTCGGCACCCGCATGTAACTCAACAGGACTCCCCTGTGGTGTCTCAGATTTGGTCCCTGAGCCCCCCCGATTTTGGATGTAGGTATCCAGTGCAAAGATAAGCGTGCTTCGGAAGATAGGGAGTGCATGTATTGTGGCGATCCCAACTTTCAGCTGCGGCAGTATCGTTTCGGTGTGAGACGTAAGATCCGTCGATGGGGGTGGTGTATTCCAATAGAGTTTCGTCGTGAAGGCATCACTCGCCTGAAGTCCGAGCATGAGTTGATGCGATTTTTCGGGATTTGTCATTGCGATGATACCGAGGTCTGCCCCGCCACCGATGGCATTTGTGCTTCGATACCCACTCATATAGAGGAGCTTGAGCGTCCCACCAAGCCGTAAATTAATACCACGGAAAGCTGGCAGTCTCCAACCATAAGCGAAGAGGAAGGCGTTATCAGTGTTGTTAAAAGACCCGACGACCTCTGGGCGGTTTGTGGGTCCAACGGGACGGCTGACCACGGGTAGGCTGGTAATAGGGATGTCGTCAACGCCAACGCGGAGCCAGCTGACCCCGATTGCACCACGCTTTTTGAGTGGATGACTTTTGTCTTGCAAGTTTCGGTTTGCAAGCGGCACCACAAACCCGACAAAATCGTAAGCATCCTCCCCATTGAGCGTGGAGTGCATGAAACTGACTTCATATCGAGTGAGCTGTCCCAATCCAGCAGGATTCCAATAGGGTGCGTAAGCATTGTCGCTCAAGGCAGTCCCTGCACCGCCCATAGCAAGTGCACGGGCTCCAACCCCAAGTGTTAGGAAATCAGCTGTGTATCTTGCCTCAACAGATTGGAGAGCGACCACGCAGAACGTAGTTACACATACAAGAAAATAGAAGATAGTTTTTTTAAGATATTTCATTTTTGGGGTTATCCGTTATCGGTTTTCAGTTAAAGAGGTATGTTGTGTCAGCAAAGTTTCCTGTGATGACTACAAGGAATCTCTTACCGACGACTGACAACTGAAAGGATTTTTTTCGAAAAAATCCGAACTGACAACCATTAACGCAATTTCATCATTTTGAGTATTTCGGTTATATCTTTTTCACCCTCGCGCTGGATTCGGAGTTTAGCATAGTAAACGCCATTTGCAACCTCAACGCCATCCGCATCTCTGCCATCCCATTCCACCATGAGAAACCCAGGCGTTGCTGGCAGGGAAAGTTCCCGGATCAGCCTTCCACTCAGCGTATAGATTTTCACAACAAGTGAGTCAGCAGGGGCTGTGAGTTCGCAAGTGAGCGTTGTTTTGCGCGGAAAAGGATTTGGATAGTTAAGAAACGATAGCAGTTGCAAAGCGTCGTGGACTCGAAATGTGATCTGTTTTGTATCCATATTTCCATGGACATCGCTTGCAGTGAGGCGAACCTCATATTCTCGCGGTTCAAGCTCCGGAGACGGATATGTCACAACGAGTTGATTTGAGCCGGGATGATGTGTCACTTGATACGCCTCTGGATCAATACGTTCATACTCACCGAACGCATCGCCGATTTCCAGCAACAGTGGACGGGTGAGGTAATCAAGCCCACTCAAGTCAGTCAATGTTGCCCCGATGAGCGGTTCCGAATCGGTTGCGTCCCCTGGCACAAAGTGTTGTTGATTGGCAATAGTGAGTTGTATATCTGGTGGCACGGTATCGTCAGTATACAACAGCGTAATCGGTCCGAGTCGATCCGTTGTCGCTCGAATCGTGCCGACAGATCGGGTTTGAAAGCGAAATCTATCACCCGGGGTAAAGGAACGTTCGCCTTGTGTGAGTTGAAACCGCAAGCCGTAGGGCTTATATGAGAAGGGTTCTCCGACTGTTCCACGCAACGGTTGGTTTCCATCAGTTTGGGAACGCAAAATGCCGGTTCTCTCACCTTCCACCTGGAAAAGACGATCCGTCAGGAAGAAGATAATCCATCTATCCTCCGGCATCGTAGTGTCCGGCGGAAGTTCAATGTAACTGATGGTACCCGTGCCTCGGTTGGTGTCCCTGAATCCAGACGCATACCAACGCTGCTGTTGTTGCGGGGTATCGAGATCAGGCTCAACATCCGGGGGTTGTATCAGAGAAGTTATGTTGAATGTTAGGATATCCCCGAATGCAAAAGGTTTTTCAAAATTGAGTTCTACATTAAGCGAGAAGCCGTGTCTGAAGCTTGGCAAGTCTGTCGTAAAGTTTCCAAGCTGCTCTGCGGATGCGATAACTTCCAATGGCTCGAGTGCCTGCGTATCATCTATTGAAGGCGCAAGGAAAAGCCGATAGGTTTGAGGACCTGTAAAGAAGAGGACGTATTTACCGGTCCGAGTGCCTTCGGACTGGATACGGACATCGCGAAGTGTACTTTCCCCAAAGTTTTCCTCACTCACATTTGTTATGTGTATCTGCTGCTGTAACGCGCCTGTAGTATCAACAAGTTGTTGAGAAGGAAGCCTCGTCCAATTTCCGAGCGTTGAGTTAAACATATAGATGCCCAACTCACGTGCGCGGGATGCGAGGGCGGTGTTAATTGTATCTGCAACCCCAAATTCATCGGGCATTTCTTCTAAAGGTGTCTCTTCGGATTCGATACCGCCCAAGAGTTCTCGCGTGAGTTGTGTTCTGAGTGCACCGAGATCGAAACTTAAGTCGATCGCCACCGGTGCGGTAAGTTTAAGGGGTGTCGGATCTCGGAAACCGTTGGATGCTGTGCTGAGAGTTGACTGCTGCCCACTGATGGTTACTATTTCATAGCCGTAAGCAGAAATCCCAGGGAGCGGTGCCCGCTTGGACATTTCCTCAGATTCATTGGGCGCTGAGGGTTTCGACGTTGTGGTAAGAGAACCCATCCCTATCGCCGCGAACTCTCGTTCATCTAAGGCACGGGCTGCCAGTACTGCTGTTTCTTGGAAACCACCAGGCGGAACAGTGATAATGCAGTTCCGATCCAAACTGGTAATCTGACTCGAAGAAGCCGTTCCCACTGCACTCGTATCGACAAAGAGTCGTCGGTAATCGATATTATCTTCCTCATCGTTTTCAAGGACATCCCCTGGCTGATCCGCTTCAGTGTTTGTCACATCAATATAGACAAATATGTCGTGTGTGCCGAGAGGTAGCGGGTCTTTCAGATTTAGAGTAGCCGTTGCGATTGGGAATGTATTCAGGGGATCGGGTTCATAAACATCCTTCTTTGCACCGGGGTTCGCCAACGGCGTGCGTTGCACCCAATCGTTGGGCTGGACGCGGGTAGTCCCGAGAAGATTTATATCGTCGTCAACAAGCGTATCATCATTAACATCCGGATTGCCACTGAAAAAAGCGACCTCAATGGGGGTCTGGATACGTTCGCCTTCTATCTGTACATCCGCCGAGAGGTACCATTGCTCCGTTTTCGTGTTATAGCCGTACCCAATCCTATTCGTTCTGTCGACCTCCACAATTGTAAGATTCGGATATACGTAGGGATAATATTGAAGCCTGTCGCTTGTAACCGTATTGTTATCTATATCCGTGACTTGAAGAGTATACCGGATAGCGGAACCATCTGTCGGCGCGTTGAGTGGTTCAGGTACCGTCCACCATCCGTCCTCCGACAACGGAGGCTCTGCTGGAACGAGCTGGAGCTTCTCCCATTCCCGACTCTGTGGGTTCCGCCAGTCCAAGAGGACCAGGAATAGTTCCTCTTTTTCATCGGAAACCTGAACGGAGATACGGAACTTGTCCTCATCAACTAACTCGGGTTTAATGTCAAGGATTTTTGGGATATTGACGGTAAATCCATCACCCCCGACAGCAACAGTCGTGTTACTTTGGGCATAGTACTCGACATGGGCATCACCGCTGGCGATGTTTTTCGGAACAGAGAAAGTTAAAGCAGGATAGGCACCGCGGTTAACATTTGCCGTTTTCGTGAGAATCACGTCTCCAGTGTAGTATTTTACTGGACCTGCAACACCTTGAGCCGTAGCTGTCTTCCCAGGAAACAAAGCTTTAACGGTGAGTGTGCCGTTAAAAGTCGTATCGGTAACAAAACGTTTTGTTCGGCTTGCTGCGTCGTAAGTAGCAGTCTGTACGTGCCCGGCTGCAATTCGGAGGGTATCTCCAAGCGCAACAGTTTTTGTCTCAATAGTCGGTCGAATTTCACGATTAGCGATCGCAATTTGTAAGGCAGGGTCTCCGAAAAGGGTATATTCCATCATAATATCAATTTGACCCGTGCCTTCTGTCATTAAAAGTTCAACCTTTGAATCGAAGCTCAAGGGACCGAGTTGTCGAACGTTTCGTTTAAAGAGCATGTCAAAGATGATACGGTTGAGGGCATCGTTTCCGCTACCATAGGTGAGGCGGGTTGCGCTCAACATGCCGATGATACCGCCTCTCTCTTTACGTAACAATTTCTCCGCCATGCTCGGTTCGCCAGGCTTGTCAAAATAGCCGTTGTAACAACTCAAAACTAACATGAAAGGGATTTTATCGGTTTCCTCAACTTGATCAACAGAGGCATTATCAAAGATCGCTTCGTGCGCCCAAACAATTCTCCCCCCGTGCCCAGCATATTGTGCGAGTACAGCCCCCTCTCCGAGTGCCTCAATGATCTGATCTTTCGCAACGCGTTGCGGCAAGAGTCCTGGGTAATCCGCGGGATGCGCTTCCACTTGGTCGATAACATCTTCAAGGAATACTTCCACGGTTTCATAGCCAAGGCGCGTGTGATCTTTCGCTATTTCATCAAGGCTTTTCTTGAAGATAAAATCTCCGGAGTTGCTAACCTCATCGTCAGCAACAGAAATAATCCTCCTCCGCCAGTCTCCATTAGGCGGTGCCTGCTCATAAGCGATAATCTTGTCAACAACCGCTTCCGCTTCGTCTATGGTTTCAATACTAAGCCTACCGAGATAGAAATCGGTGAATTCATCGTGTCCGGAGACAGTCGCATACCAGTGATCTGCGGCGGTCCGTCCGAAGGAATCGGTTCGAATATAATGGGTCGGAATGTATCCAATCCGTTCAGGCGGTTCAGCATAAATGTCTGTGTCAATGCCGCGAAAATCGAAGGTGCCGTCGCCAAAAAGGACGACATACGTTGGTGCCGGCGGGGTCCAAGACTGATATGCATGTTTCAGAAACGCCTTAATAGCCTTCGGACTCACGCCACCATCCCCAAAGGTGTTGTAGATATCATCGGTCGTAACAATTTTCGCGCGGTATCCCCCCCCACCAGGAGCCGCGCGCCACGCTGCCAACCGTTGTGCGGCGGATAGGAAGTTAGGATGTGTCACAATTAGATAATCAGCCCCGTGCACTGCAGTCGCTAAGTCTGTAGGCATAACAACCTCAATGCGGTCGGGTTGACGCAATGCTGTATTGGAAACGGCGATAAAGTGTGTGCTTCGGGTATCAGGCACTTGGAAAAGCGCATTATACGAATTAGAGCGTTCTGCGTCTACTTCCACATTCACACCCTGCATCTGGGCAGTAAGGTATGTACCATCCGTCTCAAAGATATGTATCCGTGGGTCACGGAACGCCTCAATTTTATACTGAAGTTTACGCCCTCCAGGAAGTGTCCGCTCTTGGGAGGTTGCCTCGGCAGTGGGTGATCTGAACCATAACTCGTCAGCAACGGCTCGGAAGAGGCGAGTATACTCGACAGAAAAACGGTTGAGGTAGACATGATAGGGGTATCGGGTGGTATCTTCATCAACGTTGCTGTCAACTCTGGCTAAAGACAACACGTTCTGCTCGCCCTTGACGCTGTCCTTGAGCGTATCCCAAGTGCGCAATGTACGTCCAATAGTGAGTGTGTCCTGCTGTTCCCACTTCGCGAAATCGATCCGGACCCCATTAATAGCGACCAAAATCTCGTGTGATACCGGTGTACCACCCTGCAAATCAACGGAGATACGTGGTGGGTCAAAGCTTTTTGCGACATCATAAAGCGGAAATTCGAGGCGCATTTCGGCAGCATCGCCCCCATTTTTGATACCGTCCCAGTACCAGAAATCCAAAGCATCAAACCAACCGTGCTTGTCACCCGGCGAAACAGTCTCGGTATGGACAAATTCGAGGTTACTCGTCAGGTAATCCTCTTCAAAATTCACTTTAGAACGGAAAGTAGGAACCTGCGTTGCTGTTTGGTCTGTGGGACTGGCGGTAATCTGTGGCACCCGTGTCGGGATACGACCCCTGTTGTCAATAGTGAGCCAATAGACATTCCAACGACTATATCGATTTTTGGGTTTGTGACCAAGGAAAAAGAGAGCGTCGTTCGGGTCAAAACTGCCATCCGCCGCACCACTGATGTAGATAGGGATATCTCTATTTCCTTGTGTGAGTCGAAGTCTCGCAGGATGCGTACCGATGATCTCTACACCCCAATCGTTCTGTAGAGATGCCGCTGTCACTGCATAGATGCCTGTCTCTTGGACAGACAACTTATAGCGTGTTTCAGTACCCCCGTTGGGGATGAGTGTTGGTGCTGCAGGCACCTGTGGACGGGGTGCTCGAAAACGGGCGGCTTGCTCAGCGTTTAAGAGCTGATGTGAAAATGCACGCTCAAACGCCTCCGATTCTGGGGCAATTGTCCCTTGGACAGGGAAGATTTGTGAACCGCTCCCTTGTGCTGTTAGCGGTCCTCCCTGTTCCGTATAGGAGAAACGAATGTTCACTGTGAAACGTGAATACAAACGCAGCGTCCGGGTGTTCGGCAGATATTGCACTGGATATAGTGCCAACGCGATAACCCGTTGATTCCGAATATAGCCTTCGCGCACGATCCGAGCAAGCGGATGTCCAGGGTATGAACGGTTTCCAGCAAACGCGCCATTTTCTTTTAACTGATACGCGCTCCCGCTTTCTGACCAGTGCTGCGAAGCTGCGTGTTGTGAATTGCGTTCATGTATATCAAAAATCGGAACTGGAACGAGACGCACGCCGGTGCGTGTCTCAGCGGGTGCAGCAGAGACATCGACTGCTTCAATTGTCGCCATCGCGGGTATACCCAACATGAGGCGCGTGACGGGAATTTTGGGGTTTCCCGGCTCGTCGATGAAGTGACATTCTGCGTACTGCACCTCTTGGTAGCGGATATTATTCCGGGTTACCTCGGATATCGTCAGCTCTGGCAAGGTGAATTGAAGCGTGATTCCGTCTGTCGATGTCGTTTGGGTAATCTCCGCGAAGGAATCGGGGTTACAAACCCCTCCTATAAAGGTGAGGACGTAGATACCCAGTAAAATAATTTTCAATTTTACCTTACGGAGTAATAAAGGGCGTTTGAACTGTTGCGTGCATTCCATCTATCCGTTCTCCATTTCATTACGGACTACAGGTTTGGACTTTGGCCTTGGCAATAGTATTTTTAATTTTACCTTAAGAAACAATGAAAGACCCGTAGCCTGCAAAAACACGCAGGCGGATATGAGGAAGGTCCCCTAAAGAGAGAACCCGCGTCTTTTCTCCGCAAGGAATAATTAAAAAAACGAAACTTTGTGTTATAAGTGTTATGCGAAGGGTATATCCTTCACTTTTTTCTATCTCACCTTTAAAATAATTTTTCCGAAGTTGCGATTCGCTTCCATGTATTTGTGGGCTTGGGGTGCTTCTGCCAATGGAAAAACGGTGTCAACAATGGGGCGGATGCTGCCGCGCGCCAATTCGGGCAACCAGCGATCCATAAAGCGTTGTGTGACACCGATTTTTTCGTCAATAGATCGGGTCCGTAGGACAGAGCCTATCAGTTGGAGCCTGTTGCGCATCAGTGTGTTGAGGTTAATTTCTGTGCCTGAACCACCGATTAATCCGAGTTGTAAAAGCCTGCCTTTTGTTTTAAGCACGGAAAGGTTTCGTTCAAGATAGGGTGCTCCGATAAAGTCGACAACAACATCTACCCCTTGTCCATCTGTCAAGCGTAGGATCTCGGCAACGAAGTCGCTTTCTTTGTAGTTGATGCCCTCTACTGCACCGAGTGCCTTGCAATTTTCAATTTTTTCTGAGGTCCCTGCGGTCACAAAAACCGTGGCACCGGCGTGATGTGAGATTTGAACGCCAGCAGTGCCAACACCACTCCCTCCTGCGTGAATCAGGATCGCCTCACCGGCTGATAATCTCCCCTGGGTGAAAATGTTATCACTTGCTGTAAAAAATACTTCCGGCACAGCGGCAGCTTGTTCAAAAGTCCATTCGTCAGGCATCGGCATTGCCATGCGGTAATCAATGACGGCTTGCTCGGCATAACCACCACCCCCAACGAGTCCAAAAACGCGGTCCCCTTTCGACACGCCTTTTACGGCGTTGCCTATCGCTGAAACGGTACCAGCGATCTCTAAGCCGAGGACCTCAGAATCGCCTGGCGGTGGGGGATATCCACCGCGTCGTTGAATCATATCGGCTCGATTTAAGGCAGTCGCATGAACGTCCACCAAGACTTGCGATTCTGTTGGGTTCGGTGATGAGACTTCGCCTAATTGCAGGACTTCCGGTCCACCATCACCCGTTCTAATAATTGCTTTCACTGTGTGTACTCCACTTTCTCTTTTAATATTTTATCCAATTTTAGCACATTTAGAAAGGTTATACCACCTTTACTGGATGTGAACGTGTCAGTTTTCGGCGTCGACTATAGGAAAAACAAGAAGGTTACAACTTTTTCAGTTTACTAACGTCTAAAAGAATTGAGCACCTCAGAAGCACAAAAAACTATACAAGAAAAGGAAGGGGAAATGGGAAAAAGAAAAGTTAGAAACTCAAAGAAAACCGCGAATCGTCGCTTCAATCCAGTAAAAGCGAAGCTGGAATCTATAAATGAGTGTTTTGAGCAATTACGGTATGGGCTACCGGAAAACGAAGAAGAATATATTGAAGCGGACAGGATCACACATTCTTATGTTAAAAGCTGCTTCCTTATGATTATTCAGCGCGCTGTGGACATCAACAATGTTATTATCGAATTTAGTGGACAGACCCCACCACAGCAAAAACTCCATAGTTTTCGTGCCTTATATCAAAACAGGGCGATCGATCAAGAGACTTTAGACTTTTTCATCAAAGCTTTAGATTTCTATGAAAAAATCGCGAATCCCTACCAAGAACTCGCTCCTTCAGAACTGTATGATGCCGCGCTCCAACTTTTGAAGTACGGTGAATCCTACACCCACCAACTCGAAAATTTCTTCGTAAGTCGTTCACCTTGAGGAAAATAAGCAAAGAAGCTCGCTGATCCGTAAAAAAGAAACGGCGTTTCCTCCCCCACCCAAAGGCAGAGGATTCCACGCCGAAGATGTGATGCGTTAGAAACCATTTCTATCCGCTTTAATTAAACTCAACAATACCGCCTGTCCCTTTAAGTACCATGTCTGGTTTAAGCAGAATCTTCTCTTCGGGTTCCAACTTTAACCCAGTTGGATAGAGAACATAAGCGATTCTGAGCGGGAGATATTTACCTAAGTCGGCAAGTCTATCCATACGGCTCTTAAATATTTGCTGTTCACTCTGCTGGGTCTGATAGGCGTACCAATACTTGAGATACGATCCCACACGGTTGTTGAAAATAATTTTATTAGAGTTTGCATCAATGACTCTGACGCGGGTAAGCCCCCTGGCAGTAAGGCGGGTGCGGATATAGGTGGATGTACCGGAGATTCCGCCCTGTCTCCCCTGTTTCATGAGAAGTTGGTTGTAGTCCTGATTGGTTATCTTCGGTTCGTCCACACTTCCGATGATAACCATATCGGTGCCGAGCTCCTGTCCGAGTTTTGCTGCCAAAGCAGGATCTCCATAGACTTGCTCCGGTGTTAAGCCTAACTCCGTGAGTTTGTCTTTAACCGGTTGAACCTTGTTTGAGATGTCATAAACCCATTCTGCCTCTTTGAATATCAGTTCCAGACGGGTTGCGAGGTTTACGCCAATTCGTCCCGCTAACTTGTCAACGTCTTCTGATGCCCCTGTTTTCGCAAAGAATGGGACAATTGCAATGCGCTTTGCATCACTAATCGGGGGTGGGGTATCAATATTATCATAACCATCACCACCATCACCACCAATACACCCTGTCATTGTGATGCAGAGAAGCGATATGAATAAAAGTGTAAAGAAACGTGCCACTGAAGTGTGCCTCCTATATTTTGGGCGTAACTTGAAAGCCAAATTTTTGTAGACTGGGTCAGAAATTCTGTCTCCCACCCCAATCTATAACCCGCGAGATTTCTGATGCGCTTGCGTCCACTTAAAAATCTCGTCGGCATGTTCGATGTCTTGGGCGCGAAGGGTTTCGGTTTCCTGACGATCAGATGGGTAAACCTGTTTCATTATGGGCGCGATGGCTTAATCGCGCCCATATATTGGAAACCGAACTGTGCCATCAAAGCACAATTCGCTTGTGCCCTACATTTTACCAACAGCATACCATAAATTACAGAAATAAGTCAAGCCTTTAACCGATAGCCAATGCTCGAACTTCGCCAAATTCGTGATCAAGTTTGGTCCACGAATTGCCGGAATCTGTACTACGGTAGAGTTGTCCACTCACGCTGCAAGCGATAAGAAGGTCATCAAACTGCGGATTGTGAGCAAAACACCAGATTGTGCTATTTGCTGTTCTACCGATGTCCGCTCGGTTCCACGTCTTTCCAGCATCACGCGTCGAGAAGATCCCGCCTTGATCACCGGGAGGACCGTTCCCGGCACCGATAAAGACTTGACCGGCATCGCCGTTGAGGAAAAATGCTGCACGACAGTAGGGCCATGGATAGTGTGCCTTGACGTTTAGGGGTGTCCACTGTTGCCCCATGTCTGTCGTTACACAAACATCATTGTTTGTCGCAGCGATGATCGTTTTGGGTGAACCCGGAACCACGCAAAGCCCGTGGATATCAAGGCTACTGAGCCCCTCACTACGCTCAACCCATGTGTCGCCACCATCTGTACTAAGGCGCATGCCATCAATCTCGATCCCAGCATAGAGCGTTTGCGAATCTTCGGGATCAACCACAAACGTCGTGACACGCGGAATAATCGGAACCCCTTCGCATTCTTGTGCGAGATCAGCGTTGAGTTGTTTCCAGTTATCACCACCGTCAGTGGATTTGAAAAGCGCGGAAGGACACGTACCCGCGTAGAGGGTATCCGGCGTTCCTCGATCAATAGCGATTGCCCAAACTTCCAATTCATCCATAGGACTTGAGAGACGATGCCATGATTCGGCGGCATTGTCTGATCGGAAGATACCTTTTTCGGTTCCGGCATAGAGAACGTCTGAGTTGCTTGGATTAACTGCTATGGCGCGAACGTCGGCTTCAGGAAAAAGCTCATTACTCGCCCTGCGCCATGTGTCTCCGTTGTCAGTGCTGCGCCAGACGCTTTGTCCAATGGTTCCGGCATAGAGTGTAGGTTGCATTTTTTAACTATGGCCTCCTGGACTGCCCTCCATTCAGGCAGGTTAGTTAATGGCTATCGGCTATCGGATCGGGTTTTCTACGAAAAACCTTTCAGCGATCAGTAAGAACGTGTCGTTAAATGAAAACCTCTTTACTGACTACCGACTGCCGACTGCTAATTAAAAATTGGTTAAGGATCCCGTGCCAACAAGCCTCGAATCAAGCGAAACTCTATATATCACAGACTTCGGTGCTATTTCCGGTTCAAGAAGGAACGAGAATCGATATAGGCGATTATTCTGTAAGTCCTGTGTTATGAGATACATTGCTTGTGCTTCCCGATAAAGCCGTTCCGTCCTACCGTCGGAGATCATTAGCGTTAGCGTAGGCGTTAGCCCGACGAGGGGTTCACCCGATTCAGCGATGATGTCCCAGTAACGCGGATGCACGGGATTAGGAAGTGCAGCGGTAACAAACGTGATATGCGCGCCACGGGTCGCACTATACTGATAGGTCGAACTTTGTGCATCGATGTTGATCGCTTCGACTTGCAAACTGGGAACAAGAATCACCTCTGCGGCAGTATTCGCTAACACAAGGGAGCCGGTATTACCCGCTGACAACTTTATCTCCTTGATATCAACGGTACCGGTGTTATGAAATTCAATTGCATGAACAGCACTACTTGCTGGGGAATTACTTGAGAATCCAAGTGTTAATCCATTGGCATCTCTAAAACCGATATACGCCGCCGAAAAGTTGCGCAACTGCCCCTGCTGCGTGCCGCTCGGATAAGCGTCATACCAACGGCTCGGTGCAAGAGAAAGTTCAATAGCACGATACTCAGATAAATAGTTAGCCAATTTCCATTCGATGAAGATGTCAGGAATCGTTTGGGTAATGCCTCGGGATGCAAGCGCATCTGAGATACCGGTGAGCGATGTGCCGCGATTCTGAACAATTTCGATGAGTGTTCCTATACCTCCGTATTGTTCGTGAAGATAGAGCATCCATAAGAAGGCAGCACCGTAGTGTGGCAGCGAGTCCGCGTTTCCCTCGGGCCACGTCACCAGTGAAATAGATGGCATTTTTTCAAATGCCGCTACATGTTCCCGCACAGAATAACCGCAGAGAAATGCGGCATACACTGCGCATCCTTCATCAACCCAGCTGATTTCTCTTGCATCATGACGCCAATTGAGGAGATGTTGAAATTCATGGGCAACGACATTGTGTGCTCTTTCACTGTTAGGGTTCAGAGGTTGTGTATCAATGTATAGTATCTCTGCTTCGTTACTACGAATTGGGAACCCTCGGAACCCTGGGTTTCGAAGTAAACCGCGTTGCTGGTCGGCTGGATTGAAAAAGCCCGCCGTGTAACGGTTCGCGGCGCGTCCGTCCTGAATATTAAGCAGCAGTAAGATAATCCTGCCGTTTCCATCAATATCTGGTGGGGCTCCGAAGAAATTCGTCAACGTCGGATAAATTCCTTGCTGTGGATTCGCTGGCGTGGCGGTATCAAAAGCCCGGATCATTGCCTGAACGGTTCCGGCGGTAACCCTTGTGTTCCATTCAGCTTCTTCAACGAAAACATAGCAGAAACTGCCTATACCGCGGAGAACAGCAGAGACGGTGTACTGTTGCATGCTTCTGAAATCAGGAGCGAAGAAGGTCCGTTCTGTGCCAATTGGCAAAGCAGGCGCAGCAGGCAAGGCAGGAGCAGTGGGCTGTCGGAAACCCAGAGGTTTTTGCCTAACATCCTCTTGCGGGTGGCTGACCGCTGCCGGAAACCGACCGCTATTTGATAGATGCGGTGTCCCGCAGAGATATGCCGAGCTGCTGTAGGAATACCCCAAAAGCAATAAGGCTATAAATAAAAACCTCGCAAGCGACGTGGCAGTCGGTTTCCGTTGGCATTCTCCTGCAAGCCCACACGCGGAGACCTGCGTCGCCGTTAGTAAAGAAAGAAACCCCTGAAGTGTTGAGATGTGCATTTTATCCACCCAGTCCGTCGTTAACATGGCTCAGGTTATATTACAGCAAGAATGGCTATCGGCTTTCGAGTGCATCGCTATCAACTGTCGGTTGATGGAAACCGTTGATCCCTGATTGCTGACGGCTTCTTTCAAGTCTCTGGCGTAGTTCAGCGTTGTTTGGTTCAAGAAGGATCGCTTGCTCCAAAGTTTGCAGAGCTTTCTGTTTCAAGCCTTTCCCGAGATAAGCGTCAGCGAGGTGCAAGAGAATTTCAGGGGCATCGGGTAGATAGTGGAGAGCCTGCTCCAGATTTTCTATAGCGGCATCAAGTTTCCCCTGTTTAAAGTAGATGAGTCCTAAGCTATCAAGATATGCTCCAGATTTCGGTACGCTTTTGAGTGCTCGGCGAACCAAAGCTGCGGCTTCATCTAAATTAATACCTTGTTCTGCATAGAGATATCCTAATGCGTTGTAGGCATCCGGCAATTCTTCTTCAGTAGATAACTCGATTGCTCGGCGAAGATAGATTTCCGCGCGTTTCACATCGTCTTGCATTTGATACGCCATTCCTATACCGGAGAGTGCGGGGACATATTTATCATTGACAGATAGAATCTTCGTGAAAGTTTGTACGGCTTTCCGGGGAACATTGAATTTGAGGTAAATTTGCCCGAGAGTGTAGCGTGCTTCTTGGATGCGGTTCGCTAATTCAATGCGCTCACTACTTCTGGTCCGGAAACCGGTGCGGGTGCGTTTTGCCCGTTCCTCCAGCAAATTAATGACACGCGTGATATGGAATTCAGATCGATCAAAATTATTTTGTGCCTGATATGCGAGGCCAATGCCGTGATGTGCTTCAATTTCAACTTCATTGACATTACGCGTAGTGCGCCCCCTTATACCATTAGTTTCCGACTGTCCTTCGAGCGGTGACAAAACGGAGAGGAACGTCTTTATCGCTGCAGGATAATCACCTGTTTGAAGATAAAGCTGCCCAAGCCGATTTCGAGCACTTTTTTGTTCGGGACGAATGGTGACAACTCTTTCATAGGACTGTAAAGCCTCATCAAGCCGATTTTGACTTCTATAGAGTTCGGCAAGTTCCCTATAATATCGGTCATCATAAGGAATAATGCGTGTAAGTGCTTTGAAGGAGGTAATGGCAAGTTCAGTATCGCCGAGATCCCGTGCCATACTACCCAGGTAGCGGTAAGCCCTATCATGGTCGGGATCTAACTCAACCACGCGGTTTAGAAGGTCAAACATCTTCTTTTGTGAGACATTGGGTATTCTACCACTTCTGTTCCGTTCCATATTATAAATGAATCGGTTCGTCACTACTTGGGCAAGCACCCATGTTGCTTTTACATTTTCAGGATTAAGTTTAATGGCTATTGTAGCATCCTCTTCCGCACCTGTGGGATCTTGCAGTTTAGGAAACCGAAGTGACGCACGCTCGGCATAAATAAAACTTATCTCTCGGTCAGATAGAAGTCCGTTTTCGAGGATCGTAGTGGATCCATCAATTTCCTCGATCAAGGCATCATAGAGAGCTTTGCTTTTCGGGATGCTGCGTTCCCCCGTTCTGTAGTATGCCGCCCACATCAGATTGGTATAGAGTTTTGCTATGTAGGTCATCTCCGTATTTAATCCTGTATCAGCATCAGAGAGTATCACCAATTCAGGGGTTTCCCCGCCCGTTTGCGCTTGCAAATTGGAGCCCGGAGGAAGACATATTGTGATTAAAACAAGGATCGAGATCCCTATGGATATGTTGCTCCGTTGGAGCAAAGGGCTTCCTTCTTGACAGGTAAAATATTTCATTTGATCCGCCTCATTTAGTTTATAGTTGTCAGTACGGATTTTCTACGACAATCCTTTCAGTGGTCAGTCTTCAGTTAAGAGGGTTTCTGGTAACAATCTTCCGACGTGTTGGAATACGCCAAGTTTTGGGTGAATTGTTACCGAACACCTCTTGTAACTGATAACTGATAACTACTCCAGTAGGGAGGATGAGAGTTCGATTTTGGCTGCGTCAACAAGTTTTTCGTCTGCTTGGAGTGCCATGATTCGCACGCCTTGGGTGTTCCGTCCGATACGTCGAATGTCACCGACCGCCGTCCGAGTGATATATCCATTTGAACTAATGAGAACAAGTTCATCAGCATTTGCGACGCGTTTTGCAGCGACGACCGCCCCATTTCGAGCAGATTTCCCGATGGCGATAATGCCTTTTCCACCGCGTTTCTGAGAACGATATGCAGAGACTGCTGTCCGCTTACCGTACCCATTTTCTGTAACAATTAACAAAGTATCGTCTTCTCTGGAAGTGGCGGTTTCTTCTTCTGTTTCCGATGTCTCATTTTTAACAATAACCATTTGCGCAACGAAATCTTCCTCGCTGAGTTCTATTCCACGTACACCTCGTGTGTTGCGTCCAAGAGGTCTCGCATCTTTTTCACTGAAACGAATAGCAACCCCTTTGTGGGTGACAAGAATGACATCGGCATTGCCGTCTGTTACTTGTGCCCCGATAAGTTTATCATCATCGCCGAGATTAACGGCGATAATACCACTCGACAGCGTGTTCTCGAAACTGGAAAGCTCTGTCTTTTTGACAATACCTTGCTGCGTTGCCATGAAAACGAATGCATCCGCTGCGACCTCGCCGGCGTCTGCCCCCTGTACGGGCGAGGTTACCTCGCCCCTACGACTTAAGGTTTTGGGAGGGACTGTAACATAGGCTGTGATATTCTCGCCTTGTGATAAGCGGAGTAGGTTGACGACTGCGCGTCCGGCTGATTGGCGACTGGCTTCAGGAATTTGATGGACTTTTAGTGTATAACATTTGCCTAAATCTGTGAAGAACAAAATGTTCTGATGAGCAGTGGCGACAAAGATGTGTTCCAAAAAATCGCCATCTTTTCGTGTAGCTCCCCGAATCCCAACGCCACCGCGATGCTGCTTCCGATAGGTGTCCATGGGAAGCCGTTTAATGTAACCCGCGTGGGATAGTGTGACGACCATCTCTTCGTCAGCAATGAGATCTTCGACTTCAAATTCCTTGACTTCACCCGTAATTTCGGTGCGCCGCGCATCCCCATATTTCTCTTTAAGAGTTTCGAGTTCTGTTCGGATAATATCCGTTACCAACGTTTCGTCGGCAAGAATTGCGCGAAATTCGGCGATATGATCAAGGAGTTCTGTATATTCATCATGGATTCGCAGGCGTTCGAGTCCTGTCAGCTGCCGGAGCGTCATCGTGAGAATTTCTCTCGCTTGCTCCTGACTGAGTTGATAGGTCTCACGGAGTTCCGCTTCTGCTGCTTGTGGCGAGTCTGCCGTTTGAACGAGTTCTATGATTGCCTCGAGATTTTGCAGTGCCAGAAGGTATCCTTCTAAAATGTGATTTCTACGTTCAGCACGTGTGAGTTCAAATTGCGTCCGCCGCCGCACCACATCCCTGCGATGCTCGAGATAGTGTCTGAGGATTTCCTCAAGCGTCAGGACCTTCGGGAGCCCCTCCACAAGGCAGAGAAGGTTTGCACTGAAGTTCGTCTGCATCTGCGTGTGTTTATACAACTGATTCAGGATAACCTGTGCAATTTCACCGCGTTTGAGGGGTATAACGATGCGAATTTCCTCGTCTGACTCGTCTCGGATATCGGCGATTCCAGTAATGGTTTTGCTGACGACCAAGTCATACATCCGTTGTAACAGTTGATTTTTCTTTACCTGATACGGAATCTCGGTTATGACGATTTGCTCTCGGTCTCCTCCGCGCCCCGAAATTCTTTCTATGACTGCTTTCGCTCGGATAGTGATGCTTCCTTTACCTGTAGTGTACATCTGCTGGATACCAGGGGTGCCAACAATAATACCTGCAGTAGGGAAGTCGGGCCCAAGGATGTGTTCCATGAGAACTTCTGAAGTGGCATCTGGATCCGTGAGTTGATGAAGTAGCGCGTCAACAACCTCAGTGAGGTTGTGCGGCGGTATTCGGGTCAGGTAACCCACACCTATACCTGTTGTGCCATTGACGAGCAAATTCGGTAGTAGGCCCGGAAGGACTGTCGGTTCTTCGAGAGAGTCTTTATAATTCGGCTGAAAGTCAACGACCTGCTTTTCAATGTCAGTGAGCATCTCACTGGCAATAACATCAAGCCGGCATTCCGTATAACGCATCGCACCCGGTGGGTCGTCGTCAATACTTCCGAAGTTACCCTGTCCGTCTATTAACGGATAGCGTATACTAAACTCTTGTGCTAAACCAACGAGCGTGCCGTAAATGGGACCATCACCGTGTGGATGATAGTTTTTCATCACCTCCCCGACAACAGCAGCGCATTTGTCATAAGGTCGGTTTGCAGTAAGATTTATCTGTCCCATCGCGTAGATAATTCGACGGGTACTCGGTTTGAGGCCATCGCGCACATCAGGGATCGCACGATTGGTGTTGACGCTCATTGCATAGGTAAGATACGATGTCGTCAGTTCGTTTTCTATATTGCGTTCTTGGATGTTTTCCATATTTTTAACTATGGTCCTCTGGCCACCATGTACGATAGCCGATCTTTTTTTAAAAAATTAGGCACCGTATAAATCAAGATTTACCTGAGTCCCGTAGCGTTCTATGAATTCACGTCGAGGTTCAACGGTATCCCCCATGAGAAGTGTAAAAACACGGTCAGCTTCCACAGCATCTTCAAGCGTTACCCTAAGCAGAATGCGTTCGTCTGGACGCATAGTGGTGTCGCGGAGTTGATCGGCGTTCATTTCGGCTAAGCCTTTGTATCGAGTAATTGTGAGACCGCGATGTTCTATCTCGAAAAGGTGTCGCACGAGTGAAAAAATATCGTCTGCCTGATAGGCATCGCCATTTTCCGTCTGGACGCTAAACAATTTTTGGCTTTTCGATGTTCCTGCCCCATTCGTCTCGTCGGACGAGCGAAAGTCCGTTTCTTCGATGTCAAACTCGGCGAGTTTCTCGAGTTCGCGTCTCAGTTCGTAGTGCCAGGTCCGCGGGGTAGCGTCTCCCGTATTCAACTTGCCGGTCTTTTCCTCAGTTGGACTGTGCTCGGAATTTCCGAAGAGTGTTGTTTGCGGGTTTCCCGTAGCGGAAGCCGAATCCTCATCATCAGGAGTCTCTTGTGCTACGGTTAGAGGATCATCCACCTGAACAGGAGATACGTCGACAAGCATGGAAAGTAGTTTATCTACTTTGTCGGATGTGTCTGTTGGATCTGGGGTTTCATTCCTCAAACTTGAGAGTGGTACACCGCTCCGATCAATTTGATTAATGAGACTTTGAATTTTACGAACAGCACTGGCGATGGTCCGATACTCCGATGACGTATAAGGTGCGCTCCGCCGAGCGTTTGTTATCTGGACGGTATCAAGTGCTAAGGTGAGGAGGTAGTCTTCCATTTCCTCGTCATCTTGTAGGTACTGTGAATTTCTGCCCTTTCTAACTTGGTAAAGTGGCGGTTGGGCAATGTAGAGATGTCCAGCGGCGATGAGTTCCGGCATCTGACGGAAGAAGAACGTTAAAAGCAACGTTCGGATGTGAGCCCCATCAACATCGGCATCTGCCATAATGATAATTTTGGCGTAGCGGAGTTTTTCAAGGGTGAACTCTTCAGCACCGATCCCTGTGCCTAATGCCGTGATGATGTCAATGACTTGGGGATTTCTGAGGATTTTGTCGAGCCGTGCCTTGTCTACGTTGATACCTTTACCTCTAAGCGGGAGGACGGCTTGATTCTGTCGATCTCTTCCCTGTTTGGCGGTCCCACCGGCGGAGTCTCCCTCTACGAGAAAGAGTTCGGTTCGCGACGAGTCGCGTTCGGAGCAGTCGGCAAGTTTTCCCGGCATAGATGCCGAGTCAAGGACGCTTTTGCGGCGGACTACTTCTCGTGCACTGCGGGCAGCTTCACGCGCTCGCGCAGCATCAATAGATTTTTGGATAATACGCTTGGAGACCGCTGGGTTTTCTTCCAAAAGTGTTTTCAGACGAGAGCCAACAAAACTCTGGACGATTCCTTCGACCTCTGTGTTTCCGAGTTTGGACTTCGTTTGCCCCTCGAATTGTGGGTCAGGAACTTTGACACTGATGACCGCGGTTATTCCTTCGCGAATGTCTTCACCCGTAAGGTCTACTTTAGCGCTTCGTAGGAGATCGTTAGCGGTGGCGTACGTTTTGAAAGCGCGGGTAAGGGCACTCTTAAAGCCACTCTCGTGAAACCCGCCTTCGGAGGTACGGATGTTATTGGCGTAGGAGCTAATATTTTCTGTATAGGTCGTATTGAACTGAAAGGCGATCTCCACTACGATCTCTGATTCAACACCTTCTATATAGATGGGTTTGGAATGCAAGACTTCTTTGTTTTGATTATAATAAGTAACGAAGGAAGCGATCCCGCCGTCGTATTGAAAGGCAGTCGGTTCCGAATTTTCATCATCGCGTGTATCGTGAAATTGGATGCGTACGCCTTTGTTAAGGAAAGCGAGTTCTCTAAGCCGATCCCGAAGGACATCGTGCGAAAAGTCAAGCGTGTCGAATATTTCGGAATCGGGCATAAATGTGGTCTGCGTGCCCGTTTTTTTGCTTTTACCGGTTTTCTCCACGAGGGTCTGTGGGATACCGCGTGCGTAGCGTTGTTCGTAGATGGATCCGTTTTGATGGACCTGAACATGGAGCCATTCGGAGAGGGCATTGACACAAGAGGCACCAACGCCGTGCAAGCCGCCAGCGGTTTGGTAACCGACTTGTTCTCGACCATCAAATTTACCACCGGCGTGCAGTGTAGTCATGACGACCTCAAGGGCGGAAACACCTGTCGCGTGTGTATCAACAGGAATGCCTCGACCGTCATCACTGACGGTTACACTACCATCGCGATGAAGTTTAACTTCGACTTGTGTCCCGTAACCGGCACCTATTTCGTCTATGGAGTTGTCAACTAATTCTGTGACGAGATGGTGTAATCCAGCGGGACCCGTGCTGCCGATGTACATACTTGGGCGTTTTCTGACGGCTTCAAGACCTTCAAGGATTTGTATATCACTTGCTGTGTATGTTTGTGCTTCTTTTGACATTTTTAATTATGGTCCCTCGCTATAAATGACCCTAACGGGTATGGTTTGCTTTGTAGTGAGAATTTTTAGTGGAGTTGGTACCCGTTTGTTGGAAAATTCCGTGTGTACCCCCTTACAAGTACGTTACTTAACGTAATTAAGAGGAACGTTAGCAGGATCGCTAACGATTGCGTTTCCTCTTAGTGGTAAAGGTATTATATCACTTTTTGGTGCTTTTTGTCAAGGAAAAAGATGAACTTTTTCGCACGATACACGCGAGGCGAACCCAAATCTAAAGCGTTAGGAATTGTCAAGGTTTGTCCTTGCTTTGTGTCGTGAATAATTGCCACAAAGATGCTTTTAGTTGAGGGTCAGACACGCTTGTGAGAGTTTGCTCAATTTTTTCTAGCTGGTCGGGTGTTACTTCTTGGTGGGTGTTACAGATGGTAGAATCTTCTTCTGATGTTTCTGGACTTGAGGGCGGGTCTTCAATTTTATGAAGTTCTGCCGTGTGAACTTGGTGTATTTCTATCCGAAGGTCGGTGAGAACGGGTTGTCCTAACTCAGCGTTTATGTCGGCTAAAATCCCCGGTTTATTGAGCAGGAGGCTCGATTTATAAGCGGGATATTCTGTGTAAATCTTCAGGATGCCATTTGACAACGATACGGGTACGGTGTTTGTAGCGAGTGGCGCAAGGTGTTTGTCCCCGCTGAGATATTCTCGCCAGAGAACAAAAACTTTGTGCTCAAGCACCTTAGGCTTAAAGTCGTCGGTTTCCATGAGTTCGGCAAGAAGATGATGTAAGTTTTGGCTTTTGTCCATTTTTTAAACTATTGACTTCTGAACGTGCTGTCCAGGGACCAATTATTTAAAATTAATTTCGGGTGCGTGATGTATCTGGGCATTCTCTACTGTTAAGACGTTTGGTTGGTTCAGGTGATGCACAAGCGGTTCAGCATGGGTCGCGGTAATGAAGGTTTGCGCACTCAAATTTTGGAGGACGTTTAATAGGTACTCTGTCCGCTTGTAATCTAATTCTGAGGTGACGTCGTCCAGAAGGACGATCGGATCCTGCTTGGTTACGGCTCGGATTAACTCTAATTCTGCCAGTTTAAGTGCTAATGCTATCGTCCGTTGTTGGCCCTGGGACCCGTAAGCTCGCGCTCCCTCTCGAAATATTCTAATTTCAGATCTTGGGAGTAGATTTTGGCTTTCGGACTGTTCCTTGTCCGCCTCGTTAGCGTCTGTGCCTTCCAAACCAGGGCTGGGTGTTGCAGGCACGTTCTCCAATTCGATGAGGAAATCGTCGCGATGTGGTCCGATGAGGGTTGTTCCTCTTTGTAGATCAGCACCACGCGATGCGTTTAAAGCTGCGTCGAAATGCTTTTCTATCTCGGTTTCGGTTTTGGCTTCAAGGAACCCAACCTCTGGCTCGTCTATTGGATTTTCGGCATCTTCATCCGCATTACGTATTAATGCGGAGCAATACGTCAATGCCAAGTTTTCTTTACCACCGGTGAGTTTTTGGTGGTTTTGCATGGCGTAGGATTTTAATTCGTGAAAAATTTCTAAACGCTTTATGATAATTGCAGTACCATGTGTAATTAAAAGTTTGTCCCAGACATCCAATTGGACCGTATCGACGAACGTCGTGCGAATTTGTTTAAGGAGTTCGTTCCGTTGCTTGAGAACCAGTCTGTATTTCTGCAAATTTTTTAGGTAGATATTGTCGATTTGTGAAATGAGCAAGTCCAAAAACCTTCGGCGTTCTGCAGGTCCGCCCTTCACCAATATTAATGATTCTGGTGAGAAGAGCACTGCATTAAACTGCCCAATCCATTCAGAACGTTTCGTTTGAAGCACTCCATTCTTTTTCAGTTTAAACTGCCCACGCGCGCGCTTCATCGCTTCAAGCGACATCACGTCGTTACTCCTATTTCCCAGCGTTCCTTTCAAATAAAATCCTGCTTCGTTGTGCCGAATGAGTTCACCATCGCGAGTTGCTCGGTGCGATTCAGCAGTACAAAGGAAATAAATTGCTTCAAGTAGACTCGTTTTCCCTTGCGCGTTGCCGCCAATAATTAGATTGACGGGCGTGGAAAAACTCACCTCACAATCGACATAGTTTCGAAAGTTGCGGAGAACAATATGATTGAGCAGCATATTTGTTTTATATTCCAAACAGGTAAATAAATCGTTGTTGCAAAGTTAGGAAACTGTATCTGCTGAGAGAAAGGAAAGTTGTACGTATTGTCTTATTAAAACATTTATCTATTTGTGTTAACCAATTTAACTTTTGATTCTTATTGAAAATTTTTTCTTCCTGCTTAACAATTTTTTCTTTTCTTGGCGATTTCTGAGTTATCCACAATTCTAATATTAGTACTAATTACGATATATATATTAAATTGTAGTAGTAGTAGTAGGGGCTGTGGATAAGTGGATAACTCGCTTAAACCCTTGTGGCCATTGACTTTAGCCTGTGGATAACCTGTGGATAACTTTTTGACTTATCCACAGGTTATCCACAATTTTTTTAAATTTCTGACTTATCCACAATTTATCCACAATTTATCCACAATGAATAACGGAGTTATCCACAGGTTATCCACAGGTTATCCACAGGTTTAAGGTGCTTCATAAGGCTAAAAAAGGGATGATTTAGCGTTGAAAAGTGGAAATTCGGGACGATAGGCCTCGCGGATTAAGTTAACGGAATTGGTCGAGTAATAGGATAATCACTTGTCGATCTTCGCCATTTTCCTCAATAATTTTTTCTATTTGTCTACAGGCATGGAGGACAGTGGTATGATCTTCCCTATTAAATGCTTGGGCTATATTTGAATATGACAGTTGCGTCAGTTCTCTGCACATGTACATAGCGATCTGACGCGGTTGCACCAATTCCTTTGTGCGTTTCTGAGAGACGAGATCCTCTGTTTCGATTCCGAAGTAATCGGCGACGGCTATTTGTATGGCTCTGGATGTAGCCGTTTTTCGGTGTCGGATGGGGGCAGGGGTCCCGAAATCACTCAGCACCTGCCGCGCGAATTCCAGGGTCAAATCTTCTTTGAGGATTGTGGCTTGCGCGATGAGTCTTGTAAGCGTTCCCTCAAGTTCTCGAATATTGGTGGTGACGACTTCGGCGAGGTAACTGAGTACATCATCAGAGAGGTTTTCTAATCCTTGGTCTCGGCATTTCTGCCGGAGAATAGCGATACGTATTTCATATTGTGGCATGCTGATTTCGGCGACCATGCCTGATTGAAACCGAGATTGAAGGCGTTCTTCAAGGTTCACGAGGTTGTCTGGTGTCCGGTCGCTGGTCATGACTATCTGGTTTTGATGCATGTGAAGGGCATTGAAGGTATTAAAAAACTCCTCTTGTGTTCCCTCCTTGGCTTGTAAGAACTGTATATCATCAATCAGGAGCATATCTGCGGTTCGGTATTTCGCCCGGAATCCTTGCGCCGATCCGCGGTTGACGATGGACTCGATGTACTCGTTCATAAAGGTTTCTGATGTGACGTAGAGGACTTTCTTATCGGGTTGGTTTGCTAAGAGTCGGTTCCCAATTGCGTGTAGCAGGTGGGTTTTCCCCAATCCCACGCCGCCATAAATAAAGAGCGGGTTATAGTCATGTCCGGGATTTTCCGAAACGGCTATGGCTGTGGCGTGACAAATCATATTGCTGGAACCAACAATGAATCTATCGAACCGATAGGTAGGATTCAATCCCGTCTCATTCTGTGTTGGTGGAATGGAGGCGTGCGTATCGGATGTCTGTCTTGAATTAGGCAATTGGTTAAGATTCTCTGTGTTCTGCGTTCTCCCAAAGTCTTCGCTGTCTTCCGAGGTCGGTTCGTCTACAGTAAGAATGAGGGCACATTGTGCCCCGATGAGTGTTGCTAATACACGTTGAATATCGGCACGAAAACGCTCCTCAATCCTTGCACGCGTGTATGCAGAAGGGACAGCTATATTTAGTGCCTCTGCTGTAATTGACAGCGGGACGGCTTGGTGAAGATAGACATCCTGCCTCGCTGTATCGCTGAGTTTTTCTAATATTTCCAGCCAGATTTCATTTGGGGTGTGCCGCATGAGCATATTTCCTGTAAGAACCTATGATACAATCATGATGCCATTCTTATGAAAAAAATCATTATTTATAAAAAATATCATACCATTATATTCCAGAAATGTCAACATTTTTTGTAGAAGACTTTTTTAGATTTGTAATTTATGGGGCAACTCCTGCTGACAAAATATTCTGGACTGAAATCGAAATTTTATCAAGTTAGTTCTTTGTTAAGCAAGCGGTACAAAAAATTTGACAAATATCCATAAATAGGGTATCATTTTAAAGCCACGCGTAAAATCATTCGTTAGTAAAAGGAAAATTAAAAACATGAAGCGTACCTATCAACCGCATCGTCGGAAACGGAAAAATAAACTGGGCTTCCGTAAACGGATGTCCACCCGGCATGGAAGGCAAACGATTTCGCGCCGTCGCGCGAAGGGACGGAAAGTCCTGAGTGCCTGAAAAAAGACTTTATAGCATACTTCGCATGAAAGGGACAGTCAGGTATTTGGCGGTTGCTTTTTCTTTCCTCGTTGTGGAACCGTAATCCGTAATGAAATGGAGGGGTTTTGCTTGGTGTTTTTTGCTTGGGTGTTTCTGCGTATTTCTGCGTATTTCTTCAGATTCGAGGAAGGCGCGTCAAAATTGAGACCCACGTTGTTCTCCCGCAAGGTGAAATTAAAAAATGCCGCGAACTTTTAAACTCCCTCACTTCTATCACAGTCCGGTGATCTCTGTCGTGAAGCATGCCCGTCGAGAGTTGGATGCCCGAAAGCGAGACCTCTCACCGACCTTATTGGATTTCGGACCCGTCCGTTTTAAAATCGCTCGTCATTTTGGGTTCTGCTACGGCGTTGAAAATGCCATTGAGATCGCCTATCAGGCGTTAGCGGAAAACCCGGACAAGCGTATTTTTCTACTCTCCGAAATTATTCACAACCCGCGGGTCAACGAAAACCTGAAACATCGAGGTGTCCGGTTCCTAATGGACACCGCCGGAACGCCACTCCTCCCCTTTGATATTCTAATGCCTGACGATGTTGTCATCGTTCCTGCCTTTGGAACGACTCTTGAAGTAGAACAGGCACTCAGCGCGCGCGGCGTCACCCTCACAGCCTATAACACGACGTGTCCGTTCGTTGAAAAGGTGTGGCGGCGGAGTGAGGAAATCGGAAATCAGGATTACACGGTCGTCATTCACGGAAAACGCTACCATGAAGAAACCCGGGCGACCTTTTCCCATGCACAAGCAGGCGCGCCTGTGGTCGTTGTTCGTGACCTGTCGGAGGCGCAAGCTTTAGCCGCGGTGATATCGGGTGAAAAGGATGCCGCGTTCTTCTTTGAAAAGTTTGCAGACCGATTCTCTCCGGGGTTTGATCCCACTGTTCACCTCAAGCGCATCGGTGTTGTCAACCAGACGACGATGCTTGCTACCGAAACACAGGCAATCGCCGATTTATTACGAGAGGCGATCCGGACGACTTACGGGGACGCTGAGGACGCTGATATAGGGGCACATTTCGCCGATACGAGAGACACGCTCTGTTATGCCACGAAGGAGAACCAAGACGCAACGCTCGCCCTCATTGGGGATGGTGGTGACATTGCAGTCGTCGTCGGAGGCTATAATTCCTCGAATACAAGCCATCTTGTGGAGCTTTGTCAACAACGTCTCCCTACGTATTTCATTCGGGATGCGGACGAGTTACTGAGCCCTACGGAGATTCGGCATCTTGAGTTGGAAACAAAGCAGGTGACGATCACGAAGGATTGGCTTTTTCCAAAAAGTAGTCAGCAGTCAGCGGTCAGTGGTCAGCAAGAGGGTATCCCGTTACCAGAGACCTCTTTACCGATGGCTGAAAGTCGACAGTCGACAGTTATTCCTACTGACATTGTGTTGACTGCTGGTGCCTCTTGTCCTGATGTGTTGCTGGACGAGGTATTACAAAAAATCGTCGGATGGTTTCCAAATAGCCGCTCCGTAGAGGAAGTCCTGGAGAGTTATCAACCTGAAGACTAACATCACTGAAACGATTTTTCCCGACCTCATCTCCATGATGTCCGCGAGGATGTTGTGGATGCCTCGGTGCTTTGCTCATCCATAACGTGCTGTGTTACTGATGAAGTAACAACAGCCCCTTGCCCTATTTTACCCGAATTAACTAATATCTTTCACAATACGGTATCAGCGGGTATCGCTGTACCTGTTTTTTCTGCCCGTCCCACCTCCGTTTTGTCCAGCGGAGATGGAACGGTTTTTTTGTGGCATTGGGTCTTCTATGTTATGCACCCTTTCTCACTAAAACCGTGTCTTTAAATTATAAAAACATAAGTAATGTTTAAACCGAACTCGCGTTAAATTTAAGAATGCACCCTTTTGACCGAAACGTGTGTCCTTAAATTATAGAGAAAACGTATGTTTGATAAAAGTGGCATGTTGGGTTATCATAGGTAGATCGGAGAACCTCAATTTACAATGGCAAGAAATACATTACGTGGAGATTATAGTGACATCATCGGCGAGAGTCCGCAGATGCTTGAAGTCCTACACCAAATTGAAAACGTCGCAGCGACATCGATGAGAATCCTCATTTTTGGCGAAACGGGGACGGGTAAAGGGATGGTCGCGCGTGCGCTGCACAAAAACAGCAATAGATCGGGAAAAATGGTTTCGCTCAACTGTGCCGCGATACAGGAGACCTTATTGGAAAGTGAGTTGTTTGGACATGAGAAAGGCGCGTTTACAAGTGCCGAGGCACGGCGTATCGGGAGGTTTGAAAGGGCAGACAAAGGGACACTCTTCTTGGATGAAATCACGGAAATGCCGCTTTCTATGCAGTCGAAACTGTTACATGCAGTTGAAGAATCTGATATTGAACGCGTCGGTGGCGAAAAGCCGATTCCGGTAGATGTCCGAATCGTAACGGCTACCAACAAAGATCTGGCAGAAGCCGTTAGAGGTGGGAGGTTTCGTGAAGACCTCTATTATCGCTTAAATGTTGCCTCTATTTCCCTGCCGACGCTGGCAGCGCGCCGCGAAGACATTGAAGCGTTAGTCCTGCACTTTCTTGGGAAGCATCGCCGACCCAATGCATCAGAAATTCTACAGGTAGCACCGAGGACCTTGGTTCTTCTCAAAAGGTATCCTTGGCCCGGAAATGTGCGGGAGTTGGAAAATGTCATTGAAAGAGCATCTCACCTTGTTAAAGGGCAGATGCTCTTACCGGAACACTTACCGAAAAAGTTTCATCCATATCATAATCACCGATTGCACATCTCTGAAAAATCATCTACACCGGAAAATGACCAAAGCGTAACGGTTCCGCTCGACATGACGCTTGAAGAGGTGGAAGAAACATTCATCCGTAAGGTGTTAGCATCGCTTGAGGGAAATCGGACCCAAGCTGCAAAAATGTTAGGGATTGGCAGAAGCACGCTGCAAAGGAAGTTGAAAAGGTATAATTAGAACTTACGCAGGGTGCTTTTTTGTAGCATAACCTGTTAGGTTGTGCCTAAAAAACCTTCTGCGTTTTTAGGTTAGGGCTACGCCTCTCACAGTGCATGCCACGGTCAAAATTGCGTGAGTCCTGTGGTATTTATTTGGGTGATGCTGGCTCTTGAGGAGGGGATTTTTCGGCTTTTCGTTTTCCTTGTGTAAAAAACACAGACGTGTTGGCATCGTATAAACGGTATCATCAGTTTTCTGGGCTTGTAGCACTACAGCACTTCCGTAGAACGCGCGAGTGTAGAAACGCAGATGGAATGATGCGAGTCACATGCATCAATATGGTGCACTGTATCAAAATGAATAGTTCAAAATGGGTCTGCATTCGGCGTAACAATAGAAACCTTGAGGGTAGGAAGAAGATTCTATTCTTCGGAACAGTTGTGGGTAAACCGAATGTGTACTTGTGTTTTGGGCGTATTGTCATAAATAAGGTTTCTTGATTTCAGTGGATTCGTATTTTATTGAAGGGATTGGCACGAAGTTTGCTAACTATGAGGATGTGAGTTTCGACGCAAACGCGTTGGTTCTCATACCAAGTTCACATTTCTTGTAATGGCAGTTTCTCTATTTTAAGGTGCGCTGAGGCGCTATCAGCCCCATCAGCGCGGAGAACCCTGCCATAGATAGAGTATGACAGCACTAACCTAATTGTAGTTCAGAACGCCTTTGTTTGGTGAGATTTTTAGGTTAGTGCCTAATATCAGAGTACAGAGGATTGCCAAAGAGGACAAAATACCACCTTTTTGCCTCCCTAACGCAATCCATGATAAAAATAGGAGAAAACTTGATGTCCTTTTTGAAAGATAAGAGGGTAGCAGGCACTGTCTCAATCCTTCTTGTGGCAATATTTGCCGTTGCTTTTTATATGAGTTACATGTCGGGAGCGGAAGCTACCCGTGAAACGATAAATCACTGGCACTACCCAGAGCGGGGGTGGGGCGGGATAGGGCACGCAGTATTCCATAAAGGCGTTTCTGATAACTGTGGTGCTGATCATTCTGGAAGTAACATGTGTGGCTGCTATTCGCCGTGTAACTGTTAGTATTTTTCTCAAAAAACATTGCCCCTTCGCGGTCACACTTTTGGTGGCTGTGAGGGGGCAATATGCACAGGAGGTCTTTACACAATGAATTCACAGAAAGGAATTTCTCCCCGTACTACCGCGATAGTTGGCATTTTGGTTGTGTTGCTGAGTGTCGTCCTCTATTTATACATGCGGTATGATACACAGAAGTTTGTAGCAAGTTTGCCAGAAGTCCCGAAGACACCCCCCGATGCATCGCTATCCCCGGTTTCATTCACCGAGACGATTTCTTCTACCTCTGCACCTGAAGAGGTTTCTTCTATCTCTGCATCTGAAGACGTTTCTTCCATCTCTGAACCTGAAGAGGTTCAGGAAACAAAGCAAGAAAAAAAACAAGCCTCAGCAGGTGCCAGCAGTAAGCACGTGGGATGTAACCACGCAGGAAGTCACACCCATGGAGCAGGAGGTCACACCCATGGGGACGAAAATACGGAAGATGTACGCAGAAACGAACCAGAACGTTATGGGGGCTTGACGATTGATGAACTAAATGACTTAGTTCTCGAACTGAGTCAAACAAATGTCCCGAATTTTGAAGAAAGGTTTGATTTATTAGAGGCGGCACTTATTGATAAGTTGGGACCCAACCCTGATATTCCAAGGTTGATAGCCAAGTCTAAAATTTTACATATCGCAGATGACATGGCACTCACACTGGACTATAGTGACGCAGCGGAGGTAGATAAATATCTCGGCTATGAACCAATAGCAGTCGCTAAGGAGGTAGTCGAGCTCTCTGCCAATATATATGGATACGATGAAGAAGTGTTCGCAGCATTCGACGCTGCTATACAGGATAAGGCAAAAGAAATAGAGAACATCAAACTCCTCCAAGAGACACGTCCCCTCATACAATCTGCTATTGATGCGGGTGATCTTTCTCCCGAAGAAGGGGAAGCTGTCATAAAAGACGCAACCGGATTGAATGTTTCCCTGCGCCGGAAGAAGAACACCTCCACTGTGAATGAACAGGCATCTCCGGCAGAAAATCCAAGGGGGGCAAGGGGGACAACATTGCCTAAGGATGTTGGCGGAAACACGCCAGATTTTTCTGGAGACTAGCTTGAAAAAGACCTTTGTCCCGTGTCCCCCCGCTTGCAGGGGAGAAAAAAACAATGAGAGTCCGCCACACTGTTGGACGTGTCAGCGGGCTCTCCGTAATGATAACGCCACCAGAACTGACAACTCTCCCTTTCAAATCGGCAATGAGTTGACTGGGAATTTCTGAGTTAACTCACGTTTCGCAAAAGGAGCGAATCCACAGATGAAACGGATATATACATTTTTATTGCTTTGCTTTACTTTTGGGGTCATTCTCTCCTGTACGATAGTCCCTCAGGAACAAGTTTCCGAAAGTCGCTTTCCCTCTGCTGAGTTGGGAGAGCAAAAAAATATCAGGCTACACGCACTCTACAGGGTGCCGCGCCGCATTCCGTTAGGACCGAGTATTCCTCTGGGTGTCGCCGAAGGTTTGGACGCGGAAAGAGTCAGAAAGTCTATCGTGCAAGTGATTGACAGTGAAGGGCCTCAAGGGAGCGGCTTTTTCGTGGCACCTAACAAGATTGCCACGGCCATTCATGTTGTTACTGGGGCTGATCTTGATACCTTACGCGTGAGAAGCGGAGACACAGATTATGCAATTCAAGGGGTCATCGCTTATGATGCCCAAAACGACCTCGTTGTCCTTAAGGTATCTGGTGGGGGGGTACCGCTCGTCCTCGGCAACAGTGAGACAGTGAGAAGCGGCGATACTGTTTTTTCTGTGGGATATTCCTTGGATAGATACAATGTTGTGAAGAATAGTGTGGATTCTTTACAGGGGAGCGGCACATGCATCGAGGTGACACCCCATATCGTTCCAGGCAGCAGCGGTGGACCCATGTTGAATACTAAGGGTGAGGTCATTGGGATGAATGTCGCTGGCTCCGGTTTTTCGGGTTATGCGATTGTATCAAACGCCCTGAAAATATTATTCGTCGGGTCAGGAACACCGGAATCTGTCAGACAGTGGGAACAGAGGGACTCTGTGCGTGCCTATGTTGTCCTTGGTGAAGCGCACAAGGCATTCTCGGCAGGAGACCATGCCAACGCAATAGCGACATTCAATAAAGGCATGGCGTTAAACCCTACGTATAGTCGGACGTACGTTGGGATAGTCCCGACATACTACAGTCGTGGTCATGCGAAGACGTACCTTGGGCATACGGATTTTTCTAGTGGGAACATAGCGGCAGCGCGCCTCTCCTATCAGCAAGCCATAGAAGATTTTGATAAAGCTCTCACCCACAACCCCGCAAATATTGCCGCGTATGCCAAACGGGGTCATGCGAAGACGTACCTTGGGCATACGGATTTTTCTAGTGGGAACATAGCGGCAGCGCGCCTCTCCTATCAGCAAGCCATAAAAGATCTTGATAAAGCTCTCACTCACAAACAAACGTACCCGCCTATATACACGGATCGCGGGGTAACAAAAGTATTCTTAGGTCTCTCTGAAGCCAGCCAAGGGCATGCAGCGGTAGCACTCGGATACTATTCTGGCGCGATTGAGGACTTTAATGAAGCTATCCGCCTCAACACAGCAGATGCCTATACCTACGGGTATACCTACGGGGTTCGTGGATATGCCAAAATATGCTTAGGCTATCTTGAATCGGGTAGAGGAAATACAGGTGCAGCCGAAGCCTTATACAAAACAGCGGTAACCGATGCTAATTCAGCACTCCGATTAAATACGGAGAATTCCTACTATTATCATACGCGCGGTGTTGCGAAAGCGGCTCTTGATGACTACAATGGAGCGATTGATGATTTCGATAGGGCCCTCGATCTGAAGTCGGATTTTACCAGAGCCTACTACAATCGCGCACTTGCGAAGGTAGCACTAGGACAACAAGATACAGCAAAGATAGATTTTGAAAAAGCGAGGGAACTCGGTCTAAATGAGAGTAAATGAGTACGATGCTTGCCAACGAAAAACGTGGAACTCCAACCCATGGCATCTAAATGTTCTCATTCTTGCCTTTGGGAGCATCCTACTGCTCACTTTCTGGATACGTATACAAGGCACAAGCAGAATTCCCAATGGACAGTTTACCGGACATGATGCCTATCTCTACTATTGGCAGGCACACATCATATCAGAACATGGACAACTCCCCCCACGCGACATGTACCGGTGGTTACCCCTCGGTAGAGATTTAGGGCAGACGCTAAACCTTTACTCTTATGCCCTCGCTTATGTCCATAAATTGATTGTTGTGTGCTTGCCAAACGTCTCGCTCTATGATGTCTGTGTTTACGCGCCCCCTGTCTGTTTTGTCATAGCCTTGGGTTCTCTCTGCCTTTTTCTTTACTATACTCATGGGTTTCTCTTTTCCAGTATCGTCGGTGTGCTGTTGGCGACTCTCCCGGGGGCCATCGGGCGCAGTTCTGCCGGTTTTGGAGATAGGGACTCCTGGTGCTTCCTACTCGCCGTCCTTGCTACGACCACCTATATCGCGTCTTTACAAGCTCACACCCCTCGTGAGCGAATTTACTGGACCCTTGTCAGTGGTAGCACTGTTTTTCTCGGTGGTCTTAGTTGGGAGGCTTTCGGGCTTTTTGTCGCTATAATCCTCGCTGTAGAACTCTGGAGGTTCTGTTCTACTGAGAGGGGGCAGCATCTAAAAGAATACGCCCTATGGCTCTTTCTGTTTGTGCCGTGGATTTATCTTGTAAGTCACGCGTATCGGAAGGGTTATGGATTTGCTACCCATGTCCCCGCTTTGATGATATTCTCACCGATTGTTGTTTTTGTGATCCGTAGTGTCAAGTACCTGCTCCTTGATTTCTCAGAACGCTTCCTGAGGTATGCCCGGCAACTTGCATGGCTCTTGACGCTAAGCGGGATCGCGATAGGAGTTTGCTACATAGTTATAAACCTTGACAACCTCGCGTTCACCGCCTACCCTTTTCGCGAAAACCGCCTGATGCGGAGCATTGAGGAACTCGCCAATCCACAGATGAGTTATTGGATTGAACGCTATGGGAGTATTTTTATCTTAGGCAGCCTCGGATTCATTATTGAAAGTCTCCGTGTATGGAAATGGAGAGCTGTCCCTTTGAGTGCTGCTCTCATACTCTTTTTTACAACAACCTTCTTTCGTTATCCTGTCAGTAGGGCAATAGGTATGGACGGATGCAATATGCTTTTTTTCACTTCGCTGGTACTCGTTCCACTTGGCCTCGGTATAGCGAATCTGCGAAAAAAGGAACCTAAAAACGAACTTATAACGCTCACTGCCATCGTGTGGGCACTCGTATGGATAGGCCTCGCGCGCGAAGGGAAACGGTATAATTTTTTTATTGGCGTGCCGCTCGCTTTCGGCACCGCATCACTTTTGTGTTGGATCTCTGCATACCTAAAACAAAAATTGATGGTAGTAAAGAAACTTAATCCTTATGTTAGACACAGGTGGGTAACGGCTTGTATTACCATCGCTCTGTTTGTCCCTATCCTGCTTTGGCCTGCATTCGGCGGCCACGCAACATACGCTATCAAAAGAGCCAATCATGTACGGGAACCTGTTCCTGGACGAGGTGAGATTGCAGCTACATTTCAGTGGATGAGCACCGCACTTCCACAAAATAGTATTGTCGCAGCCAACTGGGAACATGGCAGCCAACTCAACGTCCTAGGAGGTGTCAAAACCATCATAGATCAAGATCATTACATCCCCCACTGGATACATCTCTACTACCGACACGTCTTCTGTGCGCAATCAGAGCAAGAGGCACTCTCTTTTCTGAAAACCCATGGAGTGACACACCTGATGTTGACCCAGAAAGAGATCATTACCTTTTCTGGCAGTCATTCTTTCATTGGTAGCAATGAGAAGGGTGATCGACACTTCCGCCTCTCTAAACTACGACGGGATAGAATAAACTCCACTGAAACACACTACCGGATGATACCCTACCGGGGTACGCCTTTGGATTTTGTTGAGATTGCTGTTCTCTCCCCGGCAAAACGATCCGTGACTGTCCATCTTAAAACACAAGACCCCGTGTCGAAAAATATAATGTGGGATGCAAATAAGCCAGTTGCTATCCGACTTGGAGAGAGCGGTGTGATTCTCTATTTTGATTTTGAAGGTAAGCCTTACACCGGTTATTATATCCCTCCATTAGGGTGGAACAGCCTCGCTGTTAAACTGTTCATGCAGAACGAACAGAGCTCCACTTTTGTTCCCATTTATCTTGTGAATGAAGATGATATTGCCAAAACCCAGGTGTGGGAAATTCACTATCCGCCCGACATAAAACCGAACCCGAAATACCTCAAAACAGAGATTCCCGAAATAGAAGCACAGTTACAGGCCCTTGAATAAGTATGCTCGCAAACACCATAACAATTGCTCGAATTCTCCTCACTTTCGTGGTCATCACCCTCTTTGGAAAGCCCCGACCCCTCAACAACGTACTGAGCGAGGCTTGCGGTTGGCTTTTGTCTGCTTCGGGGGATGCCCTTCTGTTTCACAATGAGAACACGATGTTCAAAAAACGCCTAAAAACGAGTATCTTCATCAGCATGGGTGTGTTTTCCCTACTCTCAGGGGTCTTGTTGATTCGGACACAAGCCACTGCAGACTCGACTCCGAAGGAAAACCACGCCCGCACTACACAAAGACAGACAGTATATCGCCCATCACAAAACTTACAGGACACCTTGACGGACTTTCAGACAACCAAGTTCTACCGAACGATTGTAGATAACAATCTGTTTCGTCCGCTCGGTTGGCGACCGCCACGCCCTCGAGACACCTATCGCTTGATCGGCACACGCACGCCCACGGATGGGAAAAGCGAGGCACAGGCGATTCTCCAAAGCACAACTGCTGGAAGAACCTACACCGTCTCCCTCGGTGAAACGCTTGATACCGACATCACTGTTGTTGAAATCCAGCCGAAACAAGTGACACTGGAAAAAGCAGATGTGCGGCGAACCCTTCACCTCAACACCACGCCCTGGCTGAAATGAAAGGAACACCTAAACTTTGTTGATGCTCGACGAAAAACATCTCATCACGCGCACGCAATCCGGCGACCCTGAAGCCTTTACCCCGCTCGTCGGCAGGTATCAAGACCGCCTATATGGTCACATCAACGGACGCGTCCCAGACCCTGAACTCGCCAAGGACTTGACACAAGAGACGTGGCTTCGTGCATTTCGCGCCATCAGCAGTTTCCGGGGTGACTCCGCTTTCTATTCCTGGTTGTATCGGATTGCTGAAAATGTCTGCACCGACCATTTCCGTAGGCAAAAGTATGACACCGAACCACTGCATCTTATTGACGAAAACCGCATCACCAAGACCGACCCGTGTCCAAGTCGTGGCGTTGAGCGTGCAGAACTCCGACAGCTCCTTCGGGCAGCCTTGGTGGCACTCACCCCCATCCGCCGACGCGTCTTTCTGCTCTACTATCACCACGAACTGTCCATCAAAGCGATCGCCGCAGAAATCGGACGCTCCGAAGGCACCATCAAGAGCCATCTCCGCAACGCCCGTTTGCAGCTCCAAGAGTCCCTCACGCCCTATCTGAGAAATCAACATGTGCCTTGGCTCGCATGAATGTCTGGGTTTTACGTGTTTCAGGAATATTCGGTTTTCGGTGAGCGTTTGATTACTGTGAACCGACAACTTCTAACACATCCAAAAGAACAGATGTCTGGGACGGTTTACCGACGCTGATTCGGACGTGGTCTTGTAGGCGGGGGTGCTAAAATATCGGATAAGGAAATCTATGTTAACGCTCTCCCGTCAAATCCCCATACTTTCGCTTGCGGGATGTAGGCGGCGCAAGACTTTGTTGAAAAAAATAAATTCGATATTTACCGAAAAATGTAGTATACTTAGAGTATCTCGTAGGAAACCAGCATTATCAGCGTTCCCGCTTCGTAACGTGCTGGTTTCCTTCCACTGATAAGGGGATAAAAAACGAGATACGAGATATACCATGAGAAAAGCCTACAAATACAAACTTCAAAATCAATCTAACACAATCAAACTCGGCAATATGCTTGACGATATGTGGGGTATCCACGTTCATATCATGCTTTTATAGGAATACTGAATGCGATATATAATTCTTCTACTCATAGTACTGTGCCTATCCAGTTGTGGTGAAGATAATGAAACAGTGATAACACCCATAGATCCTACAGAGGTTGCAACTACCGCTGCAAGACATTCAGATGATTTTAAAGAGCGAAGTAAAGCAGCTACAGAGGAACTGAGAAAATACATGGAACTCAAAGATAAGTTTCCTGGTGCTGCGCGTGAAGCCCTCGTCAGACATGCAAAGATCGCTTTTAACGACCATGAATTAGTTGAAGAATGGGCTGATATAATGATGAAAAGTGATATAGCTGGTGAAATATCTCTCGATGATATGATTCGTTTTACTGAAATCAGACTGCAAATAGAAAAGGATAAAAAACCAAGGGACCTACAACGCATCAAAGAAATAGAGGAAAATTTGATGGGTTGGAAACAGAAAATTGCACATGGGAAAGACGCAGTCCATATAAAATTCAAAATTCAAATCAAGGCGGAGGAGTAGTGAACCGAATGCATGACAAAACGCGAAATACATTTGCATCTTACGGATTGGAATACTCAAAAGATCGAGGGCTGAGTTTTGCGTGTTTCAGGGATATTCGGTTTTCGATGAGCGTTTGATTACTGTGAACCGACAACTTCTAACGCATCCAAGAGAACGGATGTCTGGGACGGTGTGCCCACGCTGATCCGGACGTGGTCTTGTAGGCGGGGTGTACTAAAATATCGGATAAGAATACCTCGCGCAGCCAACGCCGCTTTCAATCCCGCCGCATCTCTTCCAATAACCCTTGACAGAATGAAATTCGCCTCACTCGGATAAGGCTCTAAGAAATCAAAATTTCGCAATGCGGCATAGAGTCGTTCACGCTCCTCTACAATTTTCCTTATATTTTCCTGTAACTGCGGGACATCTGCCAGCGAAGCCACTGCCGCGGCTGACCCAGCGACATTTACGTTATATGGCTGCTTGATTTTTAACAGGTGCGAAATTATCCATTCAGGAAAAACGCCGTAGCCTACCCGCAATCCTGCGAGTCCTGCCCACTTACTAAACGTCCGAAGCACAATTAGGTTTTCATTTTGTAGAACCCAGTCTACGCGGCTACCCCCGGCGAATTCGATATAGGCTTCATCTAATACAACAATGAGTGGCAACTCCAGGAGTCGCTGAAGACACGCATCACTGAGAACACTACCGTCAGGATTGTTTGGACTCGTAATGAAAAGGATTTTAGTGTTTTTGGCGGACGAGGGAACCTCGCCCCTACGGTTAGCAATTTCAACTGTCGTTTCAAGGTCTAAGGAAAAGTCTGCGTTTCGTTCGACATCAATAATTTTGCCCCCGTTCAGTTCTGTGTCGAAACGGTACATTCCGAACGTTGGAGGACAGTTGATGACCGCGTCTCCAGGGCTGATGAACAATCGAACGATAAGATCAATCAGTTCATCTGCCCCCTGTCCGGCGATGATATGTGTCGCATCAATGCCTGTGTACTGGCTCAGTGCTTGACGGAGGGCGGTGCTGTTCGGGTCTGGATAGATGTGATAGTCCTTTTCATCGGCAAGGGCGCGATAGACAGAAGGAGAGGGACCGTAGGGGTTCTCGTTCGCATCCAGTTTTATGATATCTTCAGCAGCGATGCCGAGGCGTTTGCTCAGCACATCGAACGGAACTATCGGCGTATAGGGTGCCATATCAGCGATGTTTGGACGAACGAGGTTCTGATAGCGTGTTTTGGGTGGCATTTTTTTATGGCTGTTAGCAGTCAACAGGGCATGGAAGAATGGAAGGGTGGAAAGATGGGACCAACCTTCCATTCTTCCAACCTTCCATCCGAATACTGAAAACTGTTCACGGTTATTGGGTTGGCGTTGGTGAGGTTCGGACCTCAACTGCTTTCGGTGTCAACGCACCGATAGGTGCCTCGCCGTTTAGGACCCGCACAAAATCGTCCACAGTCATGTCCGCCACGCGTAAATTGGAATCTTCCGTTCTACCTGCGATATGCGGTGTGTGAACAACGTTGTCCCGATTGCGCAGTTCATCGTCAACGGGAACCGGTTCGATATCGTAAACGTCGAAGGCACCAGCGAGTTCGTCTTTCACGATGCGTTCTCGTAATGCATCCATATCAACGGCAAAGGCGCGTGTAATCACGACGACCAAACTCCCCTTCCGCAGATGGTATATCCGTTCTCGATTCAGCAGATGTTTGGCTGAGGGGGTCGGTGGAACCGCCACGAAAACGATATCCGAACTGTCGGCGAGCGTGTCCATATCGGTGCGTTGCACGTCCCATTCTTGGAGGAGTTCGTCCGGTACATACGGATCGAAGCCCTTCACCGTCGCACCGAAGACCCTGCACCATTTTGCGATTTTTCCGCCAATTTGCCCGAGTCCGATAACGCCTATGTTTTTTGTGCCAAGATCGCCGTTGACGAAATCAGGGTCATCACAGAACTGATGTGCAGCAGGGAGTTTATCCAGGGAGGCACCACTTTCACGTGCGTTTAGCGAACCCCACATCGGGTTCTCCCAATCCCACAGTTTTTCACCTTGTGCCATCCGCAGGTGCCACTGTGCTGTCCGACGCAGCGAAGACAACGCGAGACCGAAAGCGCATTCCGCTACGGATTGCGACCACGCTCGTGTCGATTCGATCACAGGGATGCCCCGTGCTTGAAGTGCCTGATATGGGATACCGTGCCCAGAATTGTCAGTCATCGCTCCGAAGACTTTCAGTTTCGGGGCTGCCGCGATACAGGCTTCGGTCAGGTTCCCGCCGAAGTGGGATATTCCGATGGTTTCGCTTAAGTCGACCTGTTCGTGAATGGGGTCGCGGTTGTCTGTGTTGAGGACGAGTGTTACGCCTAATTCTTCTAATCGACTCACCATCTGTTCGTGTACGTAGGGCCAAGAAATTTCTAAATTGGGGTAACGTGTAAATACAAATTCAGGACTTGCCATAGTAGTTGTCAGTTGTCAGTTGTCGGTTGTCGGTTACGTCTCCTGGGACGCGAGCATCTTCCGATAAACTTCCAACCCTTTCTTCCTTTCTCAGTTAGAACTTACGCAATTTCTATAGAAGACCTACAGCCCACACGCCGCTGGCGAGGTTTCAAACCTCGCCAGCAAAGGATGCTGCGTAAGTCCTGCTCAGTATTAGGTTATCGTTGTCAGGAACCTCTTTAACCGATAACTGATAACTGATAACCGATAACCATTAAAGATGAATGCGCAGATGCGGTCCAGTCGGGTATCTACCCATATGTGCACCGTAGAGTGCAAACCCCCCTTTCGCCACTGCATCTGCTTTCACTTCATATCGGACTGTTAATGTGTCTGCCTCGTTCTGAAAAACAATGGACGGGTCTACTTTGACCTTGTAAAGGTAACCGTAGGTGCCGGGTTGCCCGTGGATATAAGAGAGCACACCGCGCGCATCCGCCGGACAGTCGGGTATGTGGATCGTCTCGATTTCAACACCGTTGACGGAGATTGTCACATCAGATGGGTGTTTTTCAGGTTCCGTTTGACGCGCACCGCCGTTTGCGCTGGATGCTTCAAAGATGAGTTCCATCTCTGCGGAATTTGTTGGATCGATCCCTTCCGGAAATGGAATCTCATATTCAACGTAACCACTTTCCTCTGCGGAAAACAATTGTGCTTCACTTATAGGGTCATCCCAAGACGATTTGGACGCGCTTCCAGGGGCGTGGTTGATACTAATTTGGGAATCGTTTGATTCAACTGTTGGGTTCGCTGCAACGAAATGCTCAAAGTTGATGAAATTACGGGCGACAACAGAGCCGGTGCCATCTGTTACCCAGACGTGGAGTGTACCGACCGCCGGGTGGACATCAGGCATCGTAAGTTCAAGTTGATGCACATTTTGCACGTGGTACTGCGGGAATGGAATATCAACGCTTCCTGAAACACATCCTCGTGTGATGTCTCCGGTTGCTGACATCGTATCCAATTGCCAGTGGAGTGTTGTGTCCGTGATAGTTTTGTGTGAGAAATGGCTGGCGTAGATGTCAGTCTTCACCTTCTCACCCGGTGTAACTGTTGTCCCAGGTGGATAATCAATAGCGATAAAATCTAAGGTATTAATATCGAGGTAGTCGTATCCGAATGCCTTAATTGACCGGTCGTAGTTCATGAAACCGTTGTGTTCCCACTCAATGTCCTGCAATTCGGTATAGATGTAACCGCAGATTTTCGGATGGAGACGGAGTTCGTTGGTAAGGTATTTGAAACACCATGAGACATCCTTATCCCCCGCCCCTGCTGAGATACCACCATATTCACTATTAATCAGTGGAGCATCGCTCTGGACATTACCCCCCGCGTAATTAAATGCTGAGCCGGGATATGTTTCTTCCACAACGTTGCCGATATGTTCCTTCGCTTGTTCGTAATCGTTGATGTAGAAGTGCCACGAATTGATGTCTGTTTCTACGTGGTCGTACAAGCAGGGTGAGTTGTCCTCAATGAGGCGGGTGGTATCAAGAGATTTGGCGAGGTGGTACATCTCGCGCACCCATTCTTGCCGTTCGTGCATCTCTTTATACTCCCTGCCACCGAGTCCCCAAGTTTCGTTAAAATTACACCATGAGATGATCGAAGGATGATTGTAGTCGCGCGCAATATTTCCGCGAAGCGTTTCCTCAAATCGTGCCTTCGCTTTCTCCGTATAGTCGCCAAAATTCGGGATGTCGCACATAAAGAGCAAACCCAATTTATCAGCCCAATAGTAGAGGCGCGGTTCATCTACCTTGATGTGGAGTCGGAGGAAGTTGAATCCGAATTCTTTCGCGCGTTCTATGTCTCTGCGAATGGCTTCATCTGTCAGGAACGTGTACACACCTTCTGGGTTAAATGACTGATTGAGCGCACCGAGCAGATAGATAGGGCGGTTGTTGAGGTAGATATACTGATAATCGCCACCCGGGGCTTTCGCAATGGAAACCTTTCGCATTCCGAAGTAGGTGTAAATCCTATCAATGACAGTGTTTTCCGTCAGCAATTCAAGCGTCACGTCGTAGAGGTTTGGCGTGTCTATATCCCACAAGCGGAGCTGTTCTGGAGGAATAGTAATGGTAAATTGTGTATCGCTGCCAGAGACTTCAAGTGTCCCTCGCAGCGAGGTTTCCTCGCCCGCACAATGCCAACGCAAGATTAACCCAGTACTCTCCACGTATCCGTCTATCTTAACGGCGACTGTAGCGGAAGCGTTATCAATGTCGGGTGTTATGTGGCACTGCGTGATGTGTGTTTCGTTTCTGGGTTCTAAGTAGACAGACTGCCAAATACCGCTGGTGCGTTCATACCAACCTATCTGCTTGCCCGCGAGTTGCTCGCCATGATTCTGTGCGTCATAAGCCCGAACGACGATAACTGCGGCTTCCCCTGGTGTGAGTGCATCCGTGATGTCAAATTCAAACGGCAGATACCCGTTTTCGTTCTTGCCGATTATTTGACCGTTCACCCAGAGGGTGGTTTCCCAATCGACGGCACCGAACTTCAAAATAACGCGTTTATCTCCCCAATTCTCAGGGATAGAGACCGTTTTGCGATACCAACCGATTGTATGTCTCGGTTCGTCTCGATAATTTCCACCACGTTCTAAACCGCCACAGGTGACGTCTTCGGGGGTGATATAGGCGTTTTTGCTCAAATAGGTTGCGTTATCTGCTTGTTCTTCGTCGCCCCATGCGGCAAGGCTTTCCCAAGGATAGGGAACCTGTATTTGCAATGCATATATGGAATTAGGGGTTGGCTCCGGATCAAACCATTGATTTTGTTCGCCGGTATCGTCAGGGTCAAAAGCGAATTCCCATGGACCATTCAGACAGATCCAATCGATGCCTTCTGATGTTCCGCGTTGGAAATCTGGGCGCGGATACTCTGGACGAGGTGTGTCTGTATTGTTGCCTCTCATGCTTTTCCTTTTTAATAGTTATCGGTTATCAGTTGTCAGTTTTCAGTCACAAGAGGTCTTTGGTAACAATTCACCCAAAACTTGGAATATGCCAAGACTTGCGAAGATTGTTACAAGATACCCTCTTAACTGACCACTGAAAACTGACCACTGACGACTAATATATCATAAATCGCTTTTCTTTTCAATTTTTTTCTCTAAGGATACGAAGGATGAGGTGTGCCGGGATTTAACTATTGAATCTCACCGCGGACGGTGAGTGCGGTGGCGATGGAGAGGAAATCTCTGCCTTCTTCAACGCGATCATGGTTGTAGCTAAGGCCGAGATGGAAATTCGCTGTAATATGGGTGCTGACTTTGTAACCGACGCGCAAAGTCGTCTCGTAACGCTCCGAACGCTCTTCCCTGTTCGCGCCGTATAACTCTCTGCGGATAGCCCAAGAGAGCGTATTTGTCAACTCGAGATCGTGTTTCAGGGGGATTCTACCGAAAAACGGCACTCGTATACCGTTTTCTGTGTGGTATCTGTAGTCAACGCTCAGGTTCGGTGTGATAATCAAGGCGTTGCCCCGAATACCACTTCGGAGTTGATCACGCATTGTTGCCCGTATCCCTAACGCTGTCCGAGTCTCTTTACCCCATGTCTGCATCCAGCTGAGTGAAGGCGTGTGTGCTTTACTGTCGCCAAGTGTGTCATCCAGTGTCCCGTTATTTCGCGTTGTGTAGCTATAGCGGAGTTGGAAACTGGAGGTTTCTCGTGCTTTCAGTTTTACGTCGGCTTCGTAGGCATTGGTGTTCTGTATGTAGGTTGTCCCTGAACTCTTCCGGAAGCTGTCGGAGGTACTGACGTTTGTTCCGAAAGATGCCCAGTTCCACGGGTCTACCGAGCCCCGGACTGTATAACGATTGCTGCGCCGGGAGTTCGTCCGTTCCTTTGCATCCTCCGCGAGCGAGTAGATTTCTAACATGGATAGCCCAGATGCAAGTTGCCGATACGATTCAGTAGCGGTAAAGTTTGCGTTGGTGTTAACAGTGAAACTTTTCAAAATTCGATGCAGGATACCCTCAGAGCGGGCAGCCGTCAGGTCGCTGCGCTGCGCTTCGCTTTCAGCGGTCAGTAAAGAGGTTTCTCGTGAACCTCTCCCTTCTTGCTGATCGCTGACGGAAACCGATGGCTGATTGCTGATTGCTGCCTTATCCCGTTCGATCCAATCCCCTCGATTCTCTTCCAGTTCTTGGATTTGCGTTTCGTCGATACCGTTTTCCCTTAATTGTTCAGTGTAGTCATCGGTTGTAGGAGCGAGTTCTGCTTTCGATCCCGTTGGAAGTGTGGAAGATTCTTGAGTGGAAGGTTCAGAGGTTGGAAGGTTGGGGGCTCCATCTTTCCCTTCTTCCATACTTCCATTCCCTTCTTTGAGGAACCATCCGAACCATTTTTGAACGCGGAGGTTTACGCCGAAGCTGACGTTTCCATTGAGTGAAGCGTTTTTCTGTTCACGGAACCAGTTCTCACGAAAACTCATGCGGCTTGTTACGGTGGGACGCATGCCCAGCAGATCCCGGTTTAAGCGTGGGGTAAGCGACAACCGGTGTTCTCGCTCGGCAATTGACCATTTAATATCTTCGGCGGGTGTCTCTTCTTCAGATTCGACGGTTTCCGGTGCTGTACCAGGAAGGGGGGTGTTGGTGTTCGGATCTTCCCGTCTTTCAAGCGTCCGGCTGACATCGTAACTGGGGTTCAGGCTGAAGATACTCGTTGGACTGATATTAAATGTTATAGTGCCGCTATCTGTTTTTTCATCTCGATTTCTACCGTAGCCGTAACTATAGAAGGATGTTGAGGTTCCCGAGGATGTCTCTGTCGCGGTTTCGGGTTTGGCGAGTAGGTCTTCGTGCCGATATTGCGCGTTAACCCCGAGTTTTGAACCGAGTTCATACCGAAAGCTACCGGTATAGAGGTGGCTAATTTGTGTGCCTTGACGTTCGTTCCAAAAGTCTTGGTAGTTGTAAGCAAAGCCGAGATTCGGATATGGGTTTTGAATGAACTGCACAGAAATATCTCGGGTGCGGATTTCACTTTTCCCGCTCTGAAAGCTGCTGTAGCTGCCGCGCTGGCTTTCGGTTTCCGTGTCTTGGTGTCGAATCCCGTATCGGATCGGTAGCCATGGGAATAGTGTGACATCCGCGTCGATATTAAAATCGTTGTTTGTTGTGCTATATCCGCGTGAAGAGAGGCGTTGTCTACCGACTTCCCCCGCGCTACTTTCAAAATCCTTGTCTTGACTTGCGTAGCCGCCGCGTAATTTAACGATTCTACCGAGGGACACCGCCATATTGCCGCGACGCGCCCATCCGGCACGCACGAGCGGATCACCGAGGTGAATCTCGTTTACCCAGATTTCTCCGCTGATTTCACGTCCAGTGTCGTTCCGTATACCCAAGAGGATGCCACCGATATTTTTGATGGAAAGCCGCGTGCTATTCGTCCCTCGAATCGTGAAACCGTCCGGTTGTCCATCTGGTGCATCCTCTGTGCTTTCGGTGGGTAGCGGCGTGGGAATCGTTTCTACCACAGAAGGTTCTTGCTGACTGCTGACTGCTGACTGCTGACTGCTATTCAGCGGATCGCTATCAACATCTGGATAGTCATTTCCACCGAGATCCCGTAAATCAATTTCAATTAACTTCCAGCCCTCAAAGTCAATCGGGACTGTATATTCATAGTAGTCTGTTAGATTCTCGAAAACGTTAATGTCTGTTTCCTGTTCTGTCTGATTGACAAACGGGTCTGAACTATAGAAGGAACTGCGATAGCCGGTTCGGACGGTTGGGGCAAGTTGTAAAACGAAGGTTGTATCGCTTTTGTCCCCATAGAGCCAAAAGCGGAGTGTATCGTGTTTGCTGAAGTCTTGTCCTTCACTTTGCGTTAAGCCTTTCAATTGCTTTGAGGTGACACCATAGGAGCCGGGAAAGAGGTAATATTCAAGGCTGAGTGTCTGTTCGCGTTGTTGTTGTGTTTGAAAACCGAGTGCAGTGGCTGTGAAGGGATGTAATTTTTTGAAAAGCTCATTATCTTCGATATCCAGATACGCACTTTGATACGCGTCATAACTGAAGTTATCCCTCGTGCCAACGATAAATTTTTCCAATGTGTCTTCCACAATTGTACTCGTTGACAAGGTTTCTCCGGTGGAGGCGAGTGCTGGATTGTTCGTTATGGATTCGATAGTAGGTTGAGATCTGGAACGGGTTATAATCCCCTGTTTCCATTTGTTGCCAACAATTTCAATATCCGCCCATTGTAGTAAACCTTCTACGTTACCCGGAGCGTTTTTGCTTAACCAGAATCGGAAGTGTTGCACAAAAACCAGGCTCGGCAGGCGGGAACCTGCGGGTCTGAATTTAGAGAGTGGAATACTGAGGAACATCCAACCGTTCGCATTTTTGCTTTTAACCCATTCTTTCGGGATTTCATTCAGTGGTATTGAAACTTCAAAATATGCATTGATCGTGTCTAGGACCCCATCACCGTTGAGATCTTCACTGTCCAAAATCTGGTTGCCTACACCAATAGATGTTCTTTCAAGCGGACCGTTGAGCCCCCATCCTATGTCCTCACCTGTATCGAGGGCTCCATTTCCACGATAGCGATCGACCTCCGAGAGGTTCTCGAGGTCTAAATCCAAGGCATCAATACTTTTGTCTCCATTTATATCTGTGAGTGTTTCCGGAAGATCTTCGCTATCCAGTCGTTCATCGGCATCTACATCTTCATTCACCACGCCAAGGTTCAGGTGTAGTGTTACATTGTCGTCGCCTTGAACACGCATCCAAATTTCAACGAAACTGCGTTCCGAATAGTCTACTCCGGATGCGGAGAGTCCATTTGAAAAACCGCCCCATTCGCCGATCACGTCTGTGAAATTGTAGCCGAGCTCCATGATGAGGCGTTCTTCTGTCGAGAGCGAGAGCGGTTGAATTGACGAAGCCGGCACATCGCGATTCCGCATATAGTTTCCTATTGCTTCCGTTTCGTTTTTGTCTTTCAACACAACGTTAAAGATCACTCTATTTTCGTCGGTCGGTATGACTCGGTAATCGGAATCCTCAGAGGGGGTTGACGCATTCTCCGATACGTGTGGGACACTGCTCGGTTTCCAATTGTATTTCAATGTCGGTACGGTCGTTGATTCCTTTGCCCCTTCCATACTATCAATGAGCGCGACGCCAATACTATTTGGGTTATTATGTGAATAAGCCGCCTCTCCACTGAAGTCGAGTGAGAGCGGTAGGTTTCTCACATTAATAAAGGGCAACAGATTTAAAATACCAGCGACGTTAAATTCTCTCCCAAAACTCGTATTCACGTTGAACGCTTGCAAGCGGTTTGGAACGCTGTTTACATCTGGTATCTCTGCCGGTTTTTGTCCAGTGTTCAAAATGTATCCCGTTGAGAGCGAAAATCCTTTTTGGAAAACGGGGTTGAAATAGTTCATTGCGCCGCCATAACTCCCGTAGGATGTTCGCGATCGACCGCCTAAACTGCTGTAGCCGCCATAGCCGCCGCCATAGCCACCAAATCCACCCCCGAATCCACCCCTACCGAAGCCAGAACTGCGCCCGAAACCCCCAAAACCGCCGCTCCTCCGTTGAAGTCCGCCTGACAAGCCCGTACCGAAGGCATCCGTTCCTTGACCGAGCATATCTCCGTCCATCGTTTGGAGACCCCCTAACCGATTGAATCTGTCCTCAAGGCTCTGTTCTCTATCGGACTTGGGTTTCTGTTTATGCGTATACTCTAACCAGACGCCGGCGACTGTTTGTTGTGATGAACCGCCAAAGGGTGTCTTTTCAAATTCCACAACGATTTCATCGAACTCATCGAGTTGTCTGAAGAATCGGATAGTGCCGACCTCATAAAGCATCATATAGTCGGTATCGCGAGTCAAGAGTTGCCCGTTCAAGCGGACCGTCTCGCTGTCTGGGATCACAAACAAGCCTACGTTGTAGGTTTCTGATTGATACGCATAGTCCGCAATGATTGTGTAGACTTGGGCATCTGTTCGGACCCCTTCCTGATAGATGGCAGTGTTGTTAAGCGAATCGCGATCATCATAATATGGATGGGCTGCGTCTACGATTTGAAACGGATCCGTCGTAGGGAAACGGAGTAAGCCTCTGTCGTAATCTATAAACTGGGCGTCTACAATACCGTCACTATTTTGATCCAACCCAAAAATTTGGATGTACGGGACAGAACCCGTGTTTGTCTGGAAGGTTTCGCTCTGTCCTTGTCGAAGAATTAGGAGTGTGAAATCACGTGGATTAATGTTGCGGTTGCCAAGGCTATAAACATGCGTTGCCTCTGTACCGCGGAATCCCTTCTCTTTTAGCACGACGTAGCCAATTTCCTCACCTTCTTCGTCAATCCTTCCGTCTCCGTTTTCGTCAACAAAGACTTCAGATTTCCCGACGCCGCCGCCGGTGTCTCCTAAATATTCATACGAAACGACGATGGTATAATTTGCAGAAATCGGAGATAGAAATTCTATTTCACCGGTTTCGTAGTCAATATTGTAGTCCTGACCGGAGAATTGGGGATTGAAGTAGCCTCGACTCGTTCGGTGACCTCCCTGATTGTTTCCTACGACCCCGTCGTCAATGAAAATTTGCTCACTCCCTGATTTGATAGGGAGATAGGCGTCGTGTAGTTCGCCGTCTTCACCTTTTTGGATGTGGTAGAACCGATTTTTTACGTAGTTGGTATCCGGTATCTGGATCCCGCGGGGTCCATAACCGTATCCGCCGCCAGCGCGCCGCGACTGTCCACGGAAAGTCCGCACTTCGCGTATCCCCTTACTTCGAGAACCGAACGCCGTAAGACGTGTGTTTTTCCATTCAAAGACGCCTTCAAGTCCGAATAGATTCCGATTGATGTTCAGAAAGCGGGTGTTCGGCAAACTGAGTGTGATGTCGCCAAAGGAGAAGGTTTTTATGATACTCTCTGGTGTCCCTTCGTACCAGATTTTAATCTTCTGTTCCTTTGTGCCGCCGATGCCATATCCGCCGCCATACCCCCCGCCGTATCCGCCATATCCGCCGCCATACCCACCACTGCCGAAACCACTGCCACCAGCACTGTAGTCAACAGCGATATGCGTCCGTTGCCCCACGCGGCCGTGTAGCCCAAATTGCTGTATTTGACGTAGGTTAAACCCGCTTGCGCGTGGGACACCGCCGCTGCCGTATCCACCCCCAAAACCGCCGTAGCTGGAACCGTAGCTGGAGCCATAACTGCCGTAACTACTTCCATATCCTGACCCGTATCCACCCCCAAAACCGCCGCTGCTATAGCCGAAGTCTTCGTAACCGTAGGACGAAGTGAGTCCCAAGTCGAGTCCTGATGAATAACCCCCATATCCCCCGCTATAACCGTAACCACCATACCGATTCAGGTCGCCTTCACCGAAGTAGTGGGTTTTGTTCGCCTCTACGGTTACAGATTGTAAGCCTGTTATCCTGAGATTGGAATCCATCGGGAGGGCAATGCCTTTTTCATCACGCTTCGGTCTTGGTTTCCAGTCATAGAGTTTATCGAGATCGGTTAAATGGGGGGGATACCGCCATCGTCGAAGACTGTCCAAATAGGGGAGTATGAGGCGATCACTATCGGTTATTGACTCTGGATCTTCAGTAGATTCTGTAGTATCTTCCTGTGTCCTGTCTGTCTCCCACCATCCCTGGTGACTGCTGACTGCTGACTGCTGGCTGCCATTTTGCCAGATGAAGTGCTTTGATTTGTTATCGGTGTCGAAGGGGTTACGGGTGAATAACCCAAATTCAATTTGAGAGGTGTCAGTTCGGTTATCAGCGGAGGGGCTATCGGTTTGCTGACTGCTGACTGCTGAGGGCTGGCTGCTATTTTGGCGTTCAGGTTCTTCTTCGGCAATACGACTGACGACAACTTCAGACGTTGAACAGAGGGCAATGATAAGGATGATCCCAGTTTTTAACAGCAGGTTTTGCTTATTTTTTAAGGTTAACTGGTTTGCCAATTGCGACAAAGGATTCTGCACGTATATTCCTGATTTTTCGTATTTTAAGAGGTGTCGGTTATCAGTGGTTAATTGTCGGTTCCAAGAGGGTGTTGTTAAACAAAAGCCTCTTAACCGAAGATCAATAGTTATTTGAACTTGAATCTTGAATGCAAACGAAAAATTGAGCCTGTATGTTTACATACAGGCTTTATTTAATTTACCCGCCAATACTCTCTACTTTAGTCGGATGGCCTTATAACCCTGACTTATTAAAAACTATGAAGAACGCTATCTTTCTTTAAGGTGTCCCCACGTCACAGTTAATTTCCCCACTGCTTCCACGGCTTGGAATTGTTTCGTGAGACTTTCCATCACATCGGCAAGTTCATCTTCGTCGAGTGCTGTATTGTAGACAGCGACCTCATCAATGATACCTTTCAACGGTCCGTTTCTGCCATCGGGTCCTTGTGCGCCGATAATCAAAGGCGCGTTACTCGTTGCGGGTTTGCCAGCGGCACCCCGCGGATTAAATTGCTCGCCGTCAACATAGGGAATGAGATGCTTCTCGTTATATACACCCGCAACGAAATGCCACTGATTATCGGTGACGACTTTACTGCCTACCTGTAGGTCTTGTGCACCGCCAGGAAGCGTAAACCCAAACGTCATCACGCCGGGACGAATCCACATCGTATAGTTTCGATTTGGCCACGCCTCTTTACCAAGGATCACTTGGTACGGTTCGACAATCTTAGGCACTTTTATCCAGGCTGTCATTGTCCATTGTCTGAGGTTCATCACATCTTCATGCGGCACAAGAACGTGCCCACCATCAAATTCGAGTGCTGACTTAAATTTTCCGTCAACCCACGCCACTTCGCCGACAATTTCGCCGTGGCGTCCGTTCCCGGATACATCTTTGACGGTATTGCCGTTGCCTTCATCGAAGAGCCATACACCTATCGCTTCAGCGGTGGCACTTTTAAGTTCACCAGCAGTGCCGAAATACCAAAAAATGCTTACTGAAAGCATCAGACCTGTTAGCGTTTTCATCCTGATCTCCTCCTACGGTTGTTTGTTGATTTCTCTTATTTTAGCAGATTCAGAGCGAAGCTGCACATCTTTTTTCTATTGACAGCTTTGACACCGTTAAGGTAAGATGATGGATATTTCAAACAATGGAGATTTTTTCATTTTCCCTTGTGGGGAACGACGCGATGAGAACTTTGAAGGTTTTGCGCTGCAGTCGCATGCACCGTTGTTGCATGCTTTCAATTCATTTTAATTTTTCAGAGGAGGTTATTGTGCGAAAACTGTTGATTCTCGGGATAGTTTGTTTAATCGCTGTCCCCGTGATATTTGCGCCTGTGAGCGATGCGGCGATAGATGAAAAAAGCATCGTTGGCGTATGGCTCTTTGATGAGGTCAGTAACAAAGGCATTTCTCCTGATTCTACGGAAAACGGCAATGACGCTGAATTGTTGAAAGGTGCCGAATTGGCAGATGATGGGAAATTCGATAAGGCATTGAGTCTTTCTGGGGACAACAAATTCCAAGTCGCGGTGGTCGAGACTTCAAAGAGTTTGGATAGTTGTGCTGAGACCTATACCGCGACGACATGGGTGAAACTCAAGAAAAAAGAGAAAGTCGTCTTGGGTGGCTGCTGTAACGACGATCATGCCATCATTAATTTCAAATATACGTGTCTGCTGAACATCTTTGGACCTGGACGTGGTGGCGGTCACGGTAAGGTTGAAATCGGTAGTGGACAGCTCGCACCGGCATGGGTTGCGGGGCCAACGCTCGTCAACGATGATAAATGGCATCACATCGCTTTCACTTATGATGGAAAGAAGATGATCGCCTATGTAGATGGCAAGGTAGATGCACAAGCCAATACGGGTGGTGTTTTTGGATTGACGGGGCAGTCCCTTCAGATTGGGGGTATGGTGGATCAACGACCTGGGTGGGGTCTCATGGACGATGTTGCTGTCTTCAACACGGCGTTAAGTGAAGCCGATATCAATGACATCATGAACAAAGGGCTTGGTAAACTCTTTGGGTTTACGCCTGTATCACCAGAAGGTCGTTTGACGACGGTGTGGGCGCGCGTCAAAAAAGACTAATTAAAAAACTGTGGACCAAAGTGCGTAGCTCGTAATGAAATGGGGAAGGGAAGGAGGGAAGGAGGGGTGCCCCCCAATCTTCCAATCTTCCATCCCTGCAACCTTCCTGTGTAACCGCAAGGAATAATTAAAAGATGCCAAAAAAATATCGGAGTGCGATCATTGGTTGTGGGGGTAGAGCTTACGGTCATGCGAATGCCTATCAACACGTTTCGGGTGCCGAGTTAGTCGCGTGCGCCAACCGCTCGGATGTCGCTCGACGTGAAAAATTCGCTGAGACCTTCAGTATCACCGGCTATGCGGATGCCGAACAGATGCTCCGCGTAGAGCAGCCTGATTTGGTTCACCTCGTCGCAATGCCTGACCAGTGGCGCGAGCTGATACCGATGGTATCGGAATGGGGCGTTCCGGCGTGCCTCGTTGAAAAACCGATTGCCTGTGGGGTTGAGGATTGGCGTTTTCTATGTGAGTTGGAAGCGCGGACCGCTACGAAATTCGGCGTTGGCAAACAGTACCGGTGGCATCCGGATCTCGCCAATTGCCGAAAGGCGGTGGAGAGCGGTGAACTGGGAAGGATTCGTCTTTTAGATTTTTCGTGTGGTATGAACCTCACCGCCCAAGGCACGCATATCATTGATTGGGCGATGTCCCTGAACAACGATTCGCCGATTGTCAGAGTTTTCGGTGCTGTGAGCGGTGCCGAGTCGCTTGATAGCGACTATCCTGCTCCCGATACATCGTCGTGTCAGGTTGTGTTTGAAAACGGGGTCCACGGATTCTGGAACACCGGCTTTACCTCCCCACGCGTCATGGACGACGATGCTATCTACAAGCACTGTCGCGTTGCCGTCCACGGTGAGAACGGACACGTGCTTTTTGAGGAATTCAATAGGTGGGAGATTGGCACTGCTCGGTTAACTCAGAACGGTGTGCAAACTCCCGATTCTTGGCGCGCAAAAAACGACCGCGCGCAAGCCAATCTGACGCAGGCGATGTTCGACTGGATTGAAGACGATACCCGTCCGGTTGAAACACATCTAAAGCTCGCGTTGCACCAGTTCAATGCAATTTTGGGCATCTATGCGAGTGCGATTTCTCACAAGCCGATTGACCTGCCCTTTGATCCACCCGCAGATTTGGATTCACGGCTTCGCGAAGTCTTGGAATATTCTTGACCGCATGCCATTCAAAAATTTGACAAATTCTTCGTTTTATGCTATACTATTAACGATTTCATTTGCAAGCCTGCCTTAGGAAAAGCACAGGAATTTCTGCCTCGTAGTGAGCGTTAGGAGTGCTATTTTGTCTGTTGTAAATACGGCGTTTTCAGAGTCGGACATCCATATCGCACCATCTGTGATGTGTGCGGATCTCTGCAACTTGGAAGCTGATATTCGGGAATTGGAAACGGCTGGTATTAACATGCTACATTTTGACTTAATGGACGCGCATTTTGTCCCGAATATGCCGATCGGACTTGCACTTATTCAACAATTACGCGCAAAGACAGACGCTGCTTTTGACATTCACCTTATGGTAGAAAACAACGATTTCTTTGTCGATGCGGTCGCTGAGATAGGTGTTCAGCAGATTGCCGTTCACGTTGAGTCAGCAACGCATCTTGATAGAACGTTATCTCTGATTCAAGCACATGGGATCAAGGCGGGGGTAGCTCTCAACCCAGCAACACCGCTTTCTGCATTGGCTTACGTCCTGGAACGGCTTGACTTTGTACTGATTATGACGGTGAATCCGGGGTTTGCAGGACAGAAGTTGGTCCCGGCAACCCTCCGAAAGATCGCGGAATGTCGTGCTTTCTTGAACGAGCGCGGTGTCGATTTATCTATTGAGGTCGATGGCAACGTGAGTTTTGAGAATATCCCCAAAATGGTATCTGCGGGTGCAGATATCTTGGTCGGCGGAACCAGTAGCGTTTTTCAAAAATCGGGTTCACGGCTTGAGAACGTTCAGCAGGCACAGAAAGCGATTGCACTCGGACTCGCAGAACGGAAAGACGGGGCGCAAGTATAGGTACACCCTATGCGCAGGTTTTTGATGCTACCAAGATAGGAGCCTGCAACAATACGCAGAAACACCCAAGCAAAAACATGCAGGCGATTTTACGGAGAGGCACGTGAAGGTCTCTAACCGACTTGACCGACCCGCAAGGTAAAATAAGAAAAAGAATGGAAGCACTTGTCCTTCATGGAATTGGAGATTTACGATTAGAACAAATCCCAGTACCGCAGCTCGCTGAAGGGGAGGTGCGTGTCCGAATTGGGTTCTGTGGGGTTTGTGGTTCCGATATTCCGAGAATTTTTGTCAAAGGCACCTATAGTTTTCCAACGGTCTGTGGGCACGAATTCGCTGGTGTTGTTGATGCATGCGGTCCTGGGGTTGAGGATTTCGCGCCAGGAGATCCTGTCGTCGTCTTTCCATTGCTCTGGTGTGGCAGTTGTCCGGCGTGTGAACAGGGGAAATATGTCCAGTGCCACGATTATGACTATCTCGGTTCACGAAGCGATGGTGCCTTCTCTGAATTTGTCGTCGCACCGAGGACGAATTTGATACCTGTGCCGCGCGGCGTAACGTTGGAAGACGCATCAATGACAGAACCTGCCGCAGTCGCACTGCACGCCCTCTGTCGTGTTCAAACCCCGCTCGTTGGAAAGATAGTCGCTATCTTCGGGGCTGGACCGATCGGGTTAATGGTAGCGCAATGGGCGAAAATCATGGGCGCAGCAGAGGTATTTCTCTTTGATATTGTTGCAGAGAAACTGGAATTGGCGAAGCGACTCGGTTTCGATAAAGTCTTCAATAGCACAACTGAAGGGTCTCCGATTGAGGTCGTGAATGCACAGACTGATGAAAAGGGGGCACATGTTTGTGTTGAGGCAGCCGGAGTGCCTGTTACCTATCGGGATGCCTTGGGAAGTGTTGGACGCGGAGGAAGTGTCGTTTTACTCGGAAACCCTGCTGCAGATGTAACGCTGCCGGCGTCTCTTATCTCGCAATTGATGCGGCGTGAAGTGTCTATCTTCGGAACTTGGAATTCCGATTATAGTGCCGCAGGTAATGACGATGACTGGCGTACTGTGCTCCAAGCGATTGCCTCTGGCATGCTAATGCTTACGCCCCTAATAACGCACAAAGTTCCATTGGTTGAGGGTGCTGACATGTTACATAAAATGCGAGATAAAAGTGAGTTTTACGCGAAAGTTTTGATTCATCCGTAAGGAAAGACGAAAAACAGCGCCCCTATTTCTCTATAACCAAAACCCGTAGCCCGTAATGTAATGGAGGGCGGCGTTAAGAAAGGCACGTCGAAGTTGAAACCCGTGTCGTTTAACCGCAAGGAAAATTAAAAATATGAAAGCGGCTATACTTGAAAGTCTTGATAACTTGAGTGTGCAAGATGTCCCTGAACCCGAAATTGACGATGATGCCGCTTTGATGCGCGTTGAATCCGTCAGTATTTGTGGCTCTGATGTTCGTATTCTCCATCACGGGAATCCGAGAGTCAAACCTCCGACTATCATTGGACATGAGAATTCCGGTGTCATCGTTAGAACGGGCAAAAATGTGACGCGCGTCAAAGAAGGGGATCGGGTTTCAATTGGTGCTGATGTTCCTTGCGGGCAATGTCATTGGTGCCGAGATGGTCTCGGAAACAACTGTGCCATTAATTACGCCATCGGTTACCAAATCCCCGGTGCTTTCGCAGAATATATGGAGCTTCCCCGTCTCGTTTTGGAGGAGGGACCGGTTACACCCTTTGATACGACACTCAGTTTTGATGAAGCCGCGCTTGCGGAACCGCTCGCTTGTGCTATCAACGGGCTTGAACTCGTCAACATGTCTCTTGGGAAGACGGTCGTTATCATCGGTCTTGGACCGATCGGATGTATGATGATTGACCTCGCTCGGGTGATGGGTGCGACGAAGGTGATTGGTATTCAACGCAGCAAACTCCGAATGGAAATCGCAAAGTTCTATGAAGCCGATGCTTATATCGCTTCTGAAGAAGAAGACGTGATTGAGAGATGCAAGGCGGAAACGGGAGGCGAGGGACCTGATATCGTTGTTACCACGTGTGCTTCTGTTGAGGCACATGAACAAGCGGTTGAAATGGTAGCCCACCGGGGATACGTCAATCTGTTTGGTGGGTTGCCAAAGACGATGCGTCCGATGAGCGTCCTCTCCAATGTTATCCACTATAAAGAGTGTTTTGTGACAGGTTCACACGGCTGTGTGCCACGACACCATGAGTTGGCGGTCCGGCTCCTTGAAAAAGGTTTGGTCCGTGTGAAACCCCTCATCACACACCATTTTCCGCTTATTGAAATTGACAAAGCGTTTGAGGCAATGGAATCCCGACAAGGGATGAAGATAATGATTCATCCGCATCAGGAGGAGAAAAACACGTAATGCACGATTTTGCACAATTTATCCGAGAAATACCCGACTTTCCGAAACCGGAGATTCTCTTTAAAGACATCACGCCACTTATAGGAAATGCAAATGCCTTTCATCGGGTGCTTGATGAGTTCGCGCTCCGTTATAAATCCGAGGCAATTGATGTAGTTGCTGGGACTGAGGCGCGCGGTTTCATTTTCGGTACAGCGCTCGCGTATCGATTCGGGGTCGGTTTTGTCCCTATCCGAAAAAAAGGAAAATTGCCTTACGATACGCACGAAGCCACTTATGATCTTGAATACGGGACTGATACGCTTGAAATTCATCAGGACGCGTTTCCGAAGCACAGCAGGATCCTGTTATGCGATGATATCTTAGCAACTGGGGGAACACTTGCTGCATCGGTCGATCTCATTGAAAAGCTGGAAGGTCACATCGTTGGGATCGCACTCTTAATTGAGTTAACTGAACTCAACGGCAGGGAGAAGGTCCCAAACCACGACATTTTTTCGCTCATTAAATATTAGGATTAACGCATGCGCCTGTAGCTCAGGGGATAGAGCAGGGGCTTCCTAAGCCTCGTGTCGGGGGTTCGATTCCTCCCAGGCGCGTTTTTAACGTTTGTGTCGTCAAAATCTGACCGTGATAACCGTGATGAAAGCGGGTTTTGATAGCACGCATCGGTAGCCTGCAACAATACGCAGAGATGCCCAAGCAAAAACACGCAGGCGGATATACGGAAAGGAACTTCAAACTTGAAACCGACCTATCCGAACCGCAAGGTAAAATTAAAAAACCGCAAGGAATAATTAAAAAATGTACAGATTCAGTATCTGGAAAATAGTTTTAATCCTCGGGGTCTTTCTGTTTTCCGTACTCTACCTCATTCCTACCCCGGATGACTTTTACAATCCCTTGTACGGAAACCTACCGCTCTGGATGCAGGAGAAACTCCCACCCTTTGAAGTCACTGAAGACAACACTTTGAAGGTAAATCTCGCAGATGTCGAGTACCCCGAAGGAATTAACTTCCAGGACGCAACCTTTGAGCTTCAGGATGTCTTTCGAGTCCACTTAAGGAAACTTGAACTTGAAGAGACACGGGATTATGAGTTTGATACCACTGAGGCACGCGAATTTTATGTGCGACTTCTCTCGGAGAATGCACGTCAGAACCCACGCGCAACACTTGACGGTTTACATCTATACGGTAGCCTCCCAACCGTCCTACGGCGACTCATACCCGATAACCGATTGAAATTAGGATTGGACCTCAAAGGGGGGGTCCACCTCGTTCTTGAGGTAGATTTGGAAACCTCCAAGGCAGAATTGCTCCGTGAACATACCCACTCGATTCCCGAACGGCTTCGCACAGACGATGTTTTATGCCGGGAAGTTAAACAGGTAGATGGACAAAACACACTCAACGTGTTCGTGGGAATCCCTTCCAGACTCCGGTCGGATGCTGATGAAAAGACAAAATATCTGGAGAAAGCCCAACGTCTCCTCAACGAAATCGAATTTTTTGAAGATGCCCAGATCGGTACCGAAACAGAAACGCAGACCACATATCAGTTAGCACTCAGTGAACGAGGTATTCAGAGGTATAGTGAGCAGGCGATCGAGCAGGTGCTGATTGTCTTGCGAAACCGCGTTGATGCATTCGGTGTTTCAGAACCCTCTATCCGACGAGAAGCGAATCACCCGAGAATTATCGTTGAACTCCCAGGTGCCAAAGACTCCTCGAAGCCGCTGCAAATCGTTAAGACCATGGGCAGGCTCGAGTTTAAACTTGTTAAAAAATCACCGACGGGCGGGAGTTTGTGGAGCGGGACTTCGGATACACCGATCCCAGATAGTATCCCCGATGATAGTGAAGTCCGCTATCACTACGAAACCGGTAATTGGTACGTGCTTGAAAGCCCGGTTCTCCTGAGCGGTGACCGTATCAACGATGCTGGACCCTCTACAGGTAGAACCAGTTTTGACATCGTCGTTTCAATGAGTTTTGATAGTATCGGCAGACGCAAATTCGCGCAGGTCACAGGGGACCATGTTGGTGAACATTTGGCGATTCTCCTTGATGGAAAGGTGCAATCTGCGCCTGTTATCCAAGATCAGATTATCGGAAACGCCATTATTCAAGGAAATTTCACCTATGAGGAAGCGAGTTACCTTTCCAATATCCTGAAAGCAGGCGCGTTTCCAGTAGGTGTTCAGATCGCTGAGGAACGGACTGTCGGTCCCACGCTTGGGCAGGAATCCATTGACGATGGCGTTCTCGCTGCACTTATTGGGTTGGGCGGGGTTCTCATTTTCATGGTGATTTACTACCGCTTATCTGGAATTGTCGCTATCATCGCGCTCGTCTTTAATATGTTCATCATCCTTGGGGCATTGGCAGGCTTCGGCGCGGCGTTGACGCTTCCGGGTATTGCTGGGCTTGTCCTGACGATCGGTATGTCTGTTGACGCGAATGTGCTCATCTTCGAGCGAATTCGCGAGGAATTACGGACCGGCAAAACCGTCTGGTCGGCTATCACAAGCGGGTATCAACGCGCATTTATAACAATTTTAGATGCCAACCTTACGACGTTCTTTACCGCACTGGTCCTCTATCATTTCGGGACGGGTCCGATTAAAGGGTTTGCGGTAACGCTCGGTATCGGTATTCTCGCGAGTATGTTCACGGCGATTATTGTCACACGCGAGATATACGGCTTGACTATTGGAAATAGAGAGGTGCAGAAACTCAGCATTTGATGGTTATCGGTTGTCAGTCGTCAGTTATCAGTCACAAGAGACTTCAGTTAACCGAAAACCTCTTAACTGAAGACTCAAAATCAGCAGCCTCCAACAATACGCAGAAACACCCAAGCAAAAACACGCAAGCGACTCTTGAGAAGAGCGCATCAAAGTTCAAACTCACGTTGTTTCTCCGCAAGGTATAATTAAAATATGGAATTCCTTAAAAATACAAACTTCGATTTTATCAGTAAACACCGGAGCGGTTTTGTCTTCTCCGCCATAATTATCGTTATCGGTTTGGTTTTTCTTGTCATTCATCAGGGACCCAATTTCGGAATCGATTTCCGCGGTGGTGTTAAGATCCAAGCCAAGTTCAACAGAGCGGTTACTGAAGCCGAGTTGCAAGCCAAACTCACTGAAGTTGGCTATGAACGTGCCAAAATCCAGATAGATGCCAGTAAAAATGAGGCATTCGTCTCTATGGGGCATCGTCCTGAGTTTCAGCAGCAGGGCACAAGTGTGGGAAGAATTCTCACAGATGCTTTACTTGAAGGTGGCAATGGTTGGCAGGCACTCACTGGTGGGGTCAATATCTCTGAAGTCGGACCGAGTGTCGGACGTGACCTTAAATTGGCGGCACTCTGGTCGGTGTTGGGTGCAATTGCTATTTTGTTGATATATATCTCTTGGCGATTTGAGTTCCGTTTTGCCATCGGTGCAATCGCCGCACTTGTCCACGATGTCCTTATTACCTTGGGTCTCTTTGCCGTTCTTTCAAAAGAAATTAATCTACCAACTGTCGCCGCATTCCTCACGATTATTGGCTATTCACTCAACGATACAATCGTCGTATTCGACCGAATTCGGGAAAATACACAAACCTTACGTGGCACTGACTACGTTGCAGTTTTGAACAGAAGCATTAATCAGTCCCTAAGTCGAACCGTTATTACCTCTTTGACAACGCTGTTTGTTGTTCTGGTTATCTTCCTCATCACCGGTTCAGGCGAGGAAATTAACACGTTCGCCTTGGCACTCATCGTCGGTATATTGGTAGGTACATACTCTTCAGTATTCATCGCGAGTCCGATCCTGTATCTCTGGAACCGCGGACGACCGCAAGCAGAGGCTTAAACGTCGAATGAAAGTATTGGTCTTCAGTCCTTACACGACGGGGCAAAAATATAAACCCAATAATCTTCTTCGGGGTGAGGATTGCAGTTCGCCTGAGCATCTTGAGCGGCGCATAAAAGAATTATGTGGTTACAACGATGAGGGATGGTATCATGAAAGTCGAGACTACAGCGCGCCCGCTGGGGAGATGTTCACGGGACCTTTGAATACCCAATTACGGGCAGGCTTGAAACAAATTCGGGAACACGCGCAATACGGTGAGACGACGCTGGATCTATATTTTCCGTGGTATTTCTGCCGCGTTGACGGGAAAAAGAGTCCAGTTAACGAAGAAGACCTTATCGTGCCTTTTGACACTGCGCCACTTCACGAGCTTGAGGTTTTAGAATTTGGTGAGAGTGGCATCCCTGAACGGACGGTAGATTTAATCGAGCGTTACGACCTCGTTTTTTTATTACTGAGACCCGACGATATTCTGTCACTACAACGCGTTTTTGAGGTGGAACGGACGACACCGCTGATTTTCTTACTCGCGCCGAGTCATAAGCACGTCGTGAACGAAGAATTGCCGAATTTCCACGTCGTTGAGACTGGAAGGGCTTTACAGAGAAGCCTTCGCACTACAAATTGGGCTCTAAAAGGGGTTGTGTTGAGACGGTTGTGTGAAGCCGCCTGTCGTGATGGTTTTCATGTTTTTGAACAAATCAAACAAGACCCTCAGCAGCTGATTGAAATTGCACATAGGTAGTAAAGTAAAGAGTGTTGTAAAAGAACAAAAGAAGATGAATCTTCCAATGCCCGTTATCAATGACAGTTCACGCCGCATTATCGGTGAATCCGCACCGATGCAGGCGGTTTTGCGTCAAGTCGCGCAGGTCGCGCCGACGAAAGCGACTGTCCTCATCACAGGCGAAACGGGTGTTGGCAAAGATGTCATCGCGCAGGCGATCCACGAAGGGAGTCCGCGTAAAAACCGCCCCTTTAAAGCCGTCAACTGCGGTGCATTTTACCAGGATCTCCTTCAAAGTGAACTCTTCGGGCATGAAAAAGGATCTTTTACGGGAGCAACGAGCCAACGACGGGGTGTGTTTGAACAAGCGGACGGCGGCACACTCTTTTTAGATGAGGTCGGCGAAATGTCGCCTGAAGTACAGGTGAAATTCCTGCGGGTCCTTGAGACACAGGAATTCACACGGCTCGGTGGCGAAAAAAATATTAAAGTCGATGTCCGAATTATCGCCGCCACAAATATTGACCTTGCGACATCTGTGAGGCAAAAAAAGTTCAGGCAAGATCTCTACTACCGATTGAACCTATTTCGTATCCATATTCCACCCCTGCGCGATCGACGCGAGGATATCCCGCTTTTCGTCCGTGCATTTATCACCGAGTTAAGCGCAGAACACGGTAAACCCATTACCGGCATCACCCAAGAGGCACTTAATTATCTCCAGAATGCTGACTGGCTCGGCAATGTTCGTGAATTGAGGAATGCCATAGAGACTGCTATTATTCTCTCCACCACTGAAGAACTGCAACTTAAAGATTTCCCGATAGATCCGGAACCTGAACAAGTTTCGTTGCTTCCTGTACAAGTCTCTGGCACGCAACTCGCACCTACGCGGGTGGTTGACACAACCGACAACGACACTCAACTGCTTGATGTAACTGGGGAAGCTTTACAAGTTGTTGATACGCCCGGTAATGCGATCGCAACAGAAAACATGGTGATTTACAAGACGATCTTAGGGCTTATCCTCTCTGCAATTCGTCTGCTTGAACCAACCGCTACCGCGAGCGATGAGATGCCGTTTCTAATCCCAGATGAAGATACCAGTTGGATGCAACTTAGCGAAACAGACGACGCCGCAGGTGTCCTCAAAAAAGCGTTGGAAGTGCTTTCAGCGATAGCCAAAGTGCTTGAGAATCGGGCGCAGAACGGAATTTTACCGATCGCTGCACCGATGGAACAACAGGGCGGTTCACAGGTGCCGGGCGAGTATCTACCCGTGCTTGACGATGAGGAGGTTATTGGCAGGGTCGGTATGACAATGGCAGAAATTGAGCGAGCGGCTATCCAAAAGACGCTCGCAGAAGTCGGCGGTAACAAAACAGAGGCGGCGAAAATTCTTGATATCGGTGTGCGCACGCTACATCGCAAGTTGGACGCTTACAGACAGACGGCCGACGATTCAGATGATAACCTCAATCGGGCGTAGCACTTTAATACTGCTTATACATATAATGTAAGTTCGGTAAAAGATTCTCCGTTGCCGCTAATGTCTCGTGTACTCTCGGGAACTCTTTAGCAATCTCTCATAACAAAGAAATTTATGGATTCCTTTCGTTTCTTTATTCTTCTTGTGTGTGCTGGTATTCCCGCACTGCTTCCGAGTAGTGGATTTGCGGCGGATACCCCATCTGTTCCAGCATTTCCGGGTGCCGAGGGTTATGGCGCGATGACACGCGGCGGTAGGGGTGGGGAAGTCATCGTCGTGACGAATCTGAACGACTCCGGACCCGGTAGCTTGCGCGAAGCCTGTGAAGCCGAGGGACCGCGGATTGTCGTGTTCACGGTTTCGGGGACGATCACGCTTGAAAGTCGATTAACAATCTCTAATCCGTATATCACCATCGCTGGACAAACGGCGCCAGGCGATGGTATCTGTATTAAGAAATATCAGCTCTCAATTAATGCAAGCGAGGTGATTATCAGATATATAAGGGTGAGATTGGGAGATGAGACGGATAATGACGCAGATGCCGTATCAGGCAGGTATCACAAGAACATCATCCTTGACCATGTATCGGCGAGTTGGAGTATTGATGAAACGGTGTCTATTTACTATTGCGAAAATGTGACGATTCAGTGGTGTCTGGTATCGGAGAGTCTATACAATGCTGGCCACGTCAAAGGGACGCACGGGTTTGGCGGAATATGGGGATCAAATTATAGTACCTACCATCATAATCTGCTGGCGCACCACAGCAGTCGCAATCCGCGGTTTGCATCCGGTTGTGGCTATAACGATTTCAGAAATAATGTCGTGTACAATTGGGGTTATAACAGTGCCTACGGGGGTGAGAAACGACACGAGGGCGACGATCGGTTTAACTTTACCATTGTCAACATGGTCGCCAACTATTTTAAGCCAGGACCTGCAACCCGTCCGGGCAAGGGAACGCATCGGATTATTAATCCATCATCGAGGGGGTTGGACGACGGTTTTGGAAAGTGGTATGTTGCCGATAATGTTGTTCAGGGCAACCCCGCAGTTACAGCTGACAACTGGGACGGTGGCGTGCAACCTCAGGGTGGCAGTTCACATATCGCAGGACTAAAACTTGACGAACCTTTTGATGCTATACCTATCAACCAGCAAACCGCTGAAGAGGCATATTCTGCTGTTCTTGAGAGTGTCGGTGCCTCGTTGCCGAAACGCGATGCGATAGATGCCCGCATTGTTGATGAAACCCGGAACGGTTATGCGACTTATGAAGGGGACACATACAAAAATAAGAGGCACGTACCTGATGAATCTAAAAAGTGTGGTATTATTGACTCACAGGCAGATGTTGGTGGGTGGCCCCAACTCAAAAGCCTGCCTGCTCCACCTGACAGCGATAGTGACGGCATGCCGGACGCGTGGGAAAAGAAGTACGGGTTTGATTCGCATGACGCTTCCAATGCCGCAGAGGACGCCGACAATGATGGATACACCAACATTGAGGAGTACCTCAACAGCACCGATCCGACGGCGTATGTGGACTATACCAAGCCCGAAAATAACGTAAACACGCTATAACTCCCACGGCCACCTCCACTGGGATTACTCGGTTTCTGTATCAGACAATTTTAATTCATTTGACATCTTTTGGCAAAGGAAAATTCACTTCTCTTACCATTGATTGGCTGCCGCCATCTTCCAACCCGTTACGTCTGCTTGGATGTCCCCGCCTCTGCTGTAAAGGCATACTCCAATATCTTCCGGCTTATGTAGTTGACTCTGTACGACTGCCTGACGTTCATTGATAAAAACTTCCACGAGTGCTCTGTCGATGAATATCCGTAAATTCAAATCCTCTCCAGTTTTCAACTCGAACGGCGCAACGTCATAAGGTTGGGATTGGGATCCTCTGTAGGGTTCTGTCGCTTCTTTACCATCACCCACCAAAATTGTCTTTTCGTCCGCTGAGTAGAAAATCTCCATTCCATTCCGATTATCTTTGTCACAGAACACCTTTACGCCGTAATCTCTCGCTTCGGTGGGTTTGATTGTGACATTCAATTCGACCGTATCGCCTGAGATTTCCTTTAGCCTGTAGTCCTCCCCGTCTTTAACCGTAATGTCATTTTCAACCATCTCGTTATAGCGCAGACATTCCAGCTCACGAACCGGTTTAATACGCACGATTCCATCATCAGGCAGGCTCAACTCCCACGGCAATGAGAATACGCAGCTCCATAAAGTGCTGCCAAGGTTAACCTGTATATTGGTAATGACGACTCTGCGTCCGTCTGGTGTGAGGAAGGTTTTGGGTGCCCAATAGATAGGGATTCCGCGATAATTGTTGCTCCAACTCATCTTGGTATGGAATTCAGGTGTGAATTTGTTATTCTTCCATTCACCGAGATAGTACCGCGCCCCCCAGCTGTGGCTGATAAGTAGCATCATGTGCTTGTTGCCGAGTTTGAAGAAATCGGTGCAGGAATGATCGTGATGCTCAAGTCCCGGTAACTCTTTCGTCATAAATTCACCCAGAAATTCCCATTTCTTAAAGTCTTTAGAGCGCATCAGCGTCGTCCTTTTATACCAAGCACCCAATCCTGGTCGGGTATCCTCCATGGCGTGATCGCCGGAAAATATGTAGTAGTAATCTCCCTCAACCCAGGCTGTTGGATCCCAAAATACCCAATAATCGGCATCCCGTGCTTCTTGCGGCACCGCAATCTCAATCGGTTGAGACCAGTCCTCCAGATGCTCATCGGAAGCCTCGACATAAGTCGGACGCCCGCCAAATATGCCGACAAAGATAACTTTCTTACCGTCTTTAGTGATAATCGTACCCCCCGTACCACAACCGCCACTGCCCAAGGCACAGTCCCCACGTCGTCTCCAGTGAACAAGGTCGGTACTCGTGAAGTGACCGAAGGCGTGCTCATCCCCTTTGCACATATAACCGAAATGATACTGACCTTTCCAGTAGATCATAAAATTGGGATCGGTCGAATAGTTCCTTTCGTTATCACCTTCGGAGTTAACCAAGTGATATGTCGGGCGACTCGGGTCGTGCATCAGTCGTTGACGAAAATCACGTGCAATACGGACGGCTTCGTTGTCCAAGGTGAACATGTGTCTGTCGTCTCGATCGAAAACGATATATGGGTCCTCTTCACTCTGTTTTATCGCTGCAATGTTTTTAAACTCAGGAAATTTTCCGGCTTGATCTACCCACCAACCATCTTTTGAGAAGTCATACCAGCTGAAGGGTTGAATTGTAGAAGGTTGGTTCGGTCTCAGCTCCTGGATCTGCGCTTGCGTCAACGCCTGTGCATAAATCCGAACGTCCTTGATTTTCCCCTTGAATGATGTGGTGTAGTTAGGATTTAGATTGACGGATCCGATGACCAGTTGTAGATAGGGGCTGTTCAGAAAATCAAACGGCTTTTCGATGGTATAGCTGGCGTACACTTCCCCATCGCGATAAATGGTGACTGCGTTGTCCTTGTAAACGGCGGCCATCATCATAAACTGTCCGAGTACAATTTCCTGCACCGAATTTTGCGCGAGGTGTTCCGGATTTTGCGTGCGAGTGTTGTCATCGCTGGCGGTAGACCACTTACCTGGCGCATCTTGCCCAAAAGCGAGCGCGTCATACTTTTCCGCCGCCTGCACGGTAATCACGCTGCAGTGCTTTGGGGTTTCTTCATCGAAACAGAACCAACTGACGAGTGTCTTGTCCGTCGTTGTGAACATAAGGCGTATACCTCTTAGTCTTGTGCGCTGTAAAAAATCGCATTGAAAAGCAACTTAAAGGTCCCGTGAGATTGTCCGCGATGCTGGGGTTTGAAACCGAAAAGAATCACGCGCCCATCACCCAAGGTGACTTCCAGAAGTGCCGCTTTCTTGCGAATCCGTTTCTCTCCCTCGAGCCAACCGCTCATTAACGGATTGAACTCAGGATAGGTCGCTATAACCTTCGCGCCACCCCGTCCGGCTTCAAAGACAGGTCCAAATTTAAAAAAAATTGCCATCTCTGTGTCCAGTCCATGCCCGATGGGGTGTGTCGTATCTATCCGAACTCGTAGCAATGAACCGGGGCAGAAAAACGCCCCTTCCTTCGGTTGATGCTCTTTCTGGACCACGTTGACAATGCCCTTTTCACCGAGTCCGAAGTATTTCAAAGGGAGTTCTGACGCACGATTCAAGCAGATAAGCGTGCCGCCGTTCTCCACGAACGCTCGTAAATTCGCCAACCCTTCTGTTCCGATTCCACCGACATACTCCGGTGGTAGTTTCCCTGTTGAATGCCCGTTAAGAATACCGGAAGCACCCAGATCCGGCAGAATTATTGCATCGTAACGCGCCGCCAAATCCCCCGCACGCATTTCCGCGTTCGTGAGAGTGCTGTAGTCGAACGCGTGTGTATCCAAAACCCAACGTGTCCAACCTTCGTCCATGTTTGCTGTCCACGGTTTATACAGACCGAGACGTGGGGCATTTAACTTGGAGAATTCTCGACTGGAGACTTCTGCGTCGATAGAGGCATCGGCGTAGATGTGGATACCGAATTCCGATGCGAGGGCTCGTATCTCCGCTCTCTGTTGTAACGGCGGTTCTGCTGTTCTAATCAGGATAGTCCCACGTGGGAACCCGGATATTTTTGAAGTGCCACCGAGGTCTACGTCCCGTTGTGCTGAATAAAGTGTGTATCTCGGACTATTGTCTGCGAATCTCGCTTGAAACAGACGATTGAGGACAATCGCTTCGGTGTTCGTTCGATTCTCAAACAGGTAACCCGTCGGTTCAGCGGCACCTTCTAACGTCCCTTCCACTTCAGGAGGTGCAGTCAGTTTCCTTAAATCCGCCTCAAAAGGATGCACAACAGCGATTGTTCTCACCCCCATCTGTAAGGGCAGTGTCCAGCCCGCTATATCGTAAGGACGTTCGGGCGGTGATTCCGGTGAAGGACGGCGTTCCGGATAGCGTTGCACCTCAAGCAGATCCTTCGCGTGTGCCCGAAACGGTTGGGACATCGAAACAACGTAGGTGTCCGCGGGATAGTCTACGCCGTCAGCGACAAACAGCGCGTTCGCCTGATGAATCTCCACCCCGCCGCGTCGTAAAATATCCAACATCTTGAGCGTTGTGTGGATGTCGCGTTGTTGTTTTGGAATTAGAAAGGCGCGCGGTGGCTCATTCTTTCCTTTCGCTATAGCATTGAGCCCCATCTTGTAAAAGTTTGTCTTCAGCGTTACCCGATGTTCCGCAGCGAAAGAGAGAATTGAGAGTGCCGCTGCCTTCTCATACTCTACGATATCTCGCAGTCGCCACCAGCCGCCGGGCCACGGTTCAGGAAAATTTGTACGGAGTGTGTATTTATCAAGCCCGCGCCGGTATCCTTTCAAAGTGTGATGCGGTTGGAAAATTGGCGTTGCTATCTCCACGCGTGCCGCTTCCGTCAAAATGCCTACCATATTGTGGCGATAGGGGACCGTCCGAAATCCGCCGTGCCACCATGTGTCGTAGACGGCACTCGAAAGCACGCCTGTAAACCCGTCGCTCGTCAAATCGAAAGCGAGTTGCGCACCGATGAGCGAAAGCGTCCGTTGTAAAAGCGGCGGAATATTCGGGTTGACCGGCTCAAAATAAGGGGGTATCACGAACCGGGGTCCTCGGTAACTCATCTCATGCACATCGTAGACAACCTCTGGAAACCACGCCTCATAAAGTACCTGCGTCAGTATCTGCGTCTCTATCTGGGTCAGCATAAACCAATCGCGGTTGTTATCGTGTCCCGTATATTTATGATACAACCACGGGATTTCTGACCCTTCATAAGGTGTGCCGACAGTGCGATTATACCAATCCACCACGATGTCCAAACCGTCCGGATTCGCCGAGGGGATGAGCAGAATTATCACATTTTCAAGAATCTCTTCGAGTTGTGGTGTTTCAGTAGTTGCGAATTGATGTACAAGTTCCATCGACATCTGTGAAGAGGCGATCTCTGTAGAATGCAAATTACAATTAATCAGCACCACCGCTTTACCCTCTGCCGCAAGTGCATCCAATTCTGCCGCACTGTTTTCATTGATCGGTGCATTGGGCAGCGCGAGTCGTCTTTGAATCTGTTGGTAGTGTGCCACATTCTCTAAATTCTCTGGTGCGGAAATCAACAACATCAGAAAATCGTTGTCCTCTGTCGTTTTTCCAAGTTCTTCTAACAGCACCCGATCTGAATTCGCTGCCACATGCCGCATGTAATCAGAAACTGTCTGCCATCCTGCGACCTGATAGTCGGAACCGACTTGGAACCCGAGCACCTCTTCAGGAGTCATCAGTTGCGCATGTACCGGTTCCTGTAGCAACACAACGAACATTGTTATTATTAGCAACACACTGCGTATATGCCATAGGAGTATAGTATCGACCTCCTTGTAGGAGCGAGCGCCGACTCGCGATGTTTTTCGTTGATAAAACGGAGGTATGAAATTGGCGTGAAAGAAGCCAGAGATTTTCATGATAGGTTCCTTTTCTATGGAGGTATGCGGCTTAGTTTTTTTTTATATAAATACGCTGTCCTCAGCGGATTTTGTTATTTATGGTGAATTATGAAAATAAGTTTACATTAGAAGCGAAAACCCGTACCCCTGCTGGCGAGGTTTCCTAACCTCACCAATGTAAACGTAATTGTACACTTTACTATAGTATAATCACAGCCTGTGACTATGTCAAGTGAGGGGATTCAATTGTCGGTTTTCTATCCGTTGGGTGGGATGTCGCGATTGGGAGGGGCGGAGATCGGAGTTCCCTCCTACAAGAATGGCAGTCGGCAGTCAGCAGTCAGTAATATGAACTAAATAGCCCTGATGAGCCACATATGGTCACTTACCCCCATTTTTTTCTGAAGGTTTGTGGTGAAAGGTTTTTGTTGTAAAAAGTGTGAGAAAGTCAGTGGGTTTATGATAAAATACCTCCTTACGGCAACCGTTTGTAATCGAGTTTACAAAACATGTAAGGAGGTATTTTATGAAAAAGAGATACCCAAAACGGGTAAATCCAGAAACAATGATAGCACGTTTTGGAGAAATCTTCAAGTCTGTTGGTATGAAAAAACCGGTTTTTCGGAATCTGGTGTTGGTCTTGATAGCGATCAGTGTTGCCCCGACGTTTCGGATCAATGAAATTGCGTCGCGTTTGTCGCTCGTCGTCAAGCGGGAAAAGTCGAAACAGAAAAGGTTTCTGCGTTTCCTTGACACCCCGTTGCCTGTGGATGCGCTGAAACGTGCTTGGTTTGTGTCGGTTGTAGGTTGGTTTTCCAAGGATGCCAACGCTCATCTGTATTTGCTCGTTGATGAGACGTCTCTGATTGCCGGGTGGAAAGCACTTGTTGTTTCGATCCCGTTTCGGCATCGTGCGATCCCTGTCTTTTGGTTCATCTATAGCGATCAACAGCTTCACGAGGGTATCTATAAGAGTCATAATGAAATCATCCAATACTTCTGTGTTCATGTTTATCAAGAGGCTTTAGGGGTCGTGTCGCGGCATCAACAACGACCTGTTCTGGTGTTTGACCGTGGTTTTGGGCGTGCGCGATACGTCATCAAGTTTCTCAAGGCACGGGATATTGCGTTCGTGATGCGTGTTGCGAGGCATGTCGGTATCAGGCATGATGGGAGTCTGAAGAAACTTGATGACCTTGAAGCGGGCTGGTATCCGTATATCCTTTATCAGTCGCAGGAGCAGATACCGCTTCAACTTTATATCCTCAGAGACGGTGCCTTTAAAGACCCGATGTATCTTATCTCAAATCGCCTCAGTGGACATCAGATACATCACTGTTACAAAAGACGCATGCAGATTGAACACGGGTTCCGAGATATAAAGTCGTGCTTCGGCTTTGGCAAACTCGTCTTGAAAAAACCGACACAAACGCGTCTGGATGTTCTCTGGCTGTGTGCCTGCTTGGCTTATGGATTGGTGTTTATCAGTTATGAGAAGGTCGCCTCTACACACTGGCAGAAGGCACATAATAGTAATAACAGAAAAACTTTTTCTGTTATTACTATTATCAAACGCGTGCTCACCGACTTATGGAACCAACATTTTCTCATCTCCTTTTTCACGCAGATACATTCCAGGGGCGATCCGCCTTGGGAAACCCTTGGAAACTGACTTTCTCGCATACAAACCTGATGGCATCAACTACAATCTACTCTCGAAAAAAAATGGGGGTAAGTGACGCCACATATGCACTTGACTTTTTTCTGATTTTGTGGTATTGTAATAGGTGAAATATTTTTAGGGGCGCAACGCGCCGTAGTGTACGTTACATTCGGCATTCATGGCAAAAAGAACGCTCTTTTATCTACGTCAGGAGGAAGGGGAAGATAATGAAGGGCATTGTCTCACAATCCCACTGCTTTAGCTGTGGGTCAACCCCCGTAACGCCCGTGCTGGTGTCAAAAAAACATTTGCAATTGCCTTAGAAATGTGGTATAATTACAATATCTCGTTGGCAAGCATTATCAGCGTTACCGCTTGGTAACGTGCTTGCCTCCCACTGATAAGGGGATAAATCGAGATACGAGATATACCACAAATGGCACATAAATCCCATAAGATAGCACTTCGGGCTACACCCAAGGAAGACGCATGGTTTCGCAGTCAATGCGGTTATGCGCGATTTGCGTCTAACGCTGCTCTCTCTGATTTTAGAGGCGGCTTAGATGCTGATATATTTTATTCAGGCATTGATCTCAATAATCGCTTTAATCAAAGGAAAAAAAGCGTATGAATGGACGAAAGCACAGGATCAACGTGCTGCGTTATATGCTATTAAAAACCTCACAGGAGGTATAAACCGCTGGAAGGATAAGATCAGTGGATTCCCAAAGTTCAAAAGACGCGGGCATAGGTTATCCTATACCACAGACGAACAATCAGTAAGAGTAGAAGGAAAGCGTATCAAGTTGCCCAAAATCGGTTGGGTAAAGATGTTTCAAGAGTTGCGTTTTGAAGGTGAGATCATCCGTGTTACCATATCCAAGACGGCACATAGGTGGTTTGTCTCTATCACCGTTGACACAGGAACACCAACCCCCCCACGTGATATACGTGGACTCCCTGTTATCGGCGTAGACGTAGGTATCAACTCACTTGCCACCCTTGATACAGGTAAACACTATGAGAACCCAAGACCTTTGAAACGCTATGAGCGAAAACTTGCGACAGAGCAGCGCAAGTTAAGTCGTAAGAAGTTTCTATCCAACAATTGGTATAAGCAAAAAGAGAAAGTCGCGAAGGTTCATTACAAGATTGCTTGTATCCGAAAGGACGCGCACCACCAAGCGACCACAGAGATTGTGAATACGGCGAGTGCGATTGGCATAGAAACCCTGAAAGTTACGAACCTGCTCAAGAACAGGAAACTTGCCAAGACATTATCAGATTCAGCCCTTGGCGGTTTCCTTGAGAAACTCAAATCCAAAGCAAAAGTGCTTGGGATACCGCTCAGAGAAGCCCCCCACTTTTTTGCTTCGAGTAAAACGTGTAGTAGTTGTGGGTATGTCAAAGACGAACTATCGTTATCGAAGCGTGTGTTTCACTGTGATTGGTGCGATACGAAAATAGACAGGGACCAAAACGCTGCGATAAATCTCAAGAAGCTCGCCGTGGGCTACACGGAGAGTTAAAACGCTTGTGGAGTTTGTGTAAGACCTCCACAGGGAGGCTACGAATGAAGAAACAAGAATCCCACGACTTTAGGCGTGGGAGTATCAAAAGGGTTGTGATTATTCCACTGGTTGTCTTACTGCTTGCGGGTGTCGGTTGTGAGACAAAGCAAAAGGGTCCGAGCAATCTATCTGTAGGCAGAAGTAAATTGATTGACAGCGGTAACGCCTTGGAGGCAGTTGACCACCTCGAAAAAGCTGAACAGGAAGAGGTCAATAAACTGGAACCCCGTGCTCTACTCGTTATCGCTTACTCTCACGGGCTTTCGACGGGAAGCGCAAGTAGTCACGGCGTTGAAGCCAAGTTCAAAAATCAACGAGCACAACGGATACAAGAACTTACCGAGGCTGAGATAAAGCAAATCCTACAAATTCTCAGCACGCCCTCGCGGGTCCAAAAAGATGGCTTACAGGCACTTGTGGACAAGGGACCTGAAGCATCGGTAATTATTCTCGACAGCCTCATCAAAGGAAGGTATCCGTCGCTTCATGCAAATTTTACGGAAATGCTGATTCAGATAGGGACTGATGCTCTTGATTTGGTTTTAGCGAAGCTGACTGATGAAACGACGCCACCTGCTGTCAAGGTTAAACTCGTTCAGGTCCTCGCTGAGATCGGCGACGCGAAAGCCATAGATGCATTAAAAGCGGTTCAAAGTGGAACGAGTGAAGCGGGTTTGGCGATGGAAATTAACACGACGCTCTATCAGCTGGGTGAGGAATCCTATAAAAAGGACATCATCGCCGGTTTAAGTCATAGTGATGTTGTCGTCCGACGCGCCGCTGCGAAAGCCATGGCAAATCTCGGCGATGTGGCATCCAAAACACTCATTGCAGGGTTAAAAGATACCGACTCTGAAGTCGTTGCATCACTTGTGGAAGCGCTCGCAGTGCATCGCGATGCTGACGCTGTCGATGAACTCGTAAATATTCTGACCGGTGGATTGAGCAAGGATCCGAAGCAAGCAGCGATTAATACACTCGACATTTATGGACAAAACAAGCTTGCGAGAGGCTTGGCAAAGCGCATTACAATGCTGCTCATTGGCGGAACTGTTAGTGAGGCAGACAATCGGCTCCATCTCGTTCAACTTCTGAAGCGGGAACCGTTTCTGAAGCAGATTCAGGTGACAGAATTGTACGACAACCTTGAGTTCAAGCTTTATGAATATCATAAAGAAAAAGAACAGAGCGAACTCGTTAAAACGTCGCTTAAACAACTCCTTGATGCACTTCAGTAAGTCTGTGATAGACCCAAGTCTAAAGACTTGGGCTTCTGCAATCGTTACGCAGAAGCATTTGTGGATTTCAGAATCGGATGGTTGGATTCAACGGAGCAGCCTACGATCTTGTCAAACAAAACAATAGGACTTACAACCCCTAAGCCAAAGGAAGCTATCCCTTCCTTAAGAATATTCAGCGCAGCGTTCTCGTCGCGGTCAAGGTGCGTATTGCAACTTGGACACGTCCAGTCCCTGTCTGCTAACGTGAGGTTTTGATTTTTATGTCCACAAACACAACAGGCTTTTGTCGTCGGAGACCACCGATTGATTTTCAGCACGGAGCGAATACGCTTATGAGACTGGTGCTTGAGTTTCCGCAGGAACTCACCAAACGCAAGATCCGAGACCTGTTTCCCCCACAAGCGTTTCATACCCGCAAGGTTCAGGTCCTCAAAGAACAGTATATCAAACTTACGACACAGTTCTATCGCCAGTTTCCAATGGTGATCTGTCCGTTGGTTCGCCGTTTTCTTGTGGATACGCGCAACGGTCTTGCGTTCGCGTTCTTGGTTGTTAGACCCTTTGACCTTACGGGAATACGCCTTTTGTGCTTCCGCTAACTTTTCAGCGTTCTGTTTGTAGAACATCGGAGACGTATATCTATGACCATCACTGCCAATCAGAAAGTCCTTGATACCCATATCAAACCCTTCAGCTTTACCCGTCTTGGGTTCGATCTTGATTTCGGTATAGTCTTCTGTCAGCGTAATATACATATCTCCGAGGGCATCTCGTGTTACGTGAACTTCGATGATGTGTCCCTCGATTTCACGATGCAGGGCGAAGCGATACCAACGTCCATTCAGTCGGATTTTATAGGTCGGGTGATTTCTTTGGTTTTTCTGCTTATCCAACACTTTTTCAAGCTTGACCTGTTCACCCCGAAACGTCATCCCTTTGTGTTTCTTGCAAGACTTGAACTTTGGGTGACCTCTGCCAAGGGTTTTCATTTCTCTAAAGGATTGTGCCAAACGCTTTAGCACATTTTGCAACGCCCAAGAGTAAGGGATATTCCAATGCTGATACTTCTCAAGTTTCTTCAGTTTCGTCAAATGTTTCGACAGTTTCACATACGAAAGTCCCTTACCATAGCGGCGGTAATATCGCATACAGAGTGCCAAAAAATGATTTTTCACAACGCCACAGATATTGCAATCGTCGTGCAAGTGACGCAACGTCTTATCCTTGAAAAGTTTATGGGTCGTGTTTCGCATGGACTTTCAAGTCTCAAGTCTTTAACCCCTATACAGTGGGTGAGACCGACACGTAACCTTGCGGTTATGCTGTATATGTCGGTCCAACTTGATATTCTCATTATACCACACTTTCGGACCAAATGTCAAGCAAAAAATGAACGCTTTGGTCCTTTCCAAGAGGGCGAGACTGTATCCCAAAGCTAAAGCATTGGGTTTTCGTCTCGGAAGTTTAGATAATTTGTTTCTTATCTGTCTGTACTTAAATTGTTGACAGAAAAATGTATTTATTTTAGAATATTCTTTACGTCAGTACTTGCCCAGATGTGTAATCCCTGTTTGGGAGGTTTGAATACGTTGTGATATGAAGAACCTACGGTTTTTCCTGCCAAACGCTACTGAAAAGTATTGGATCGACACTGTTTTATCTGTTTGCAAGTTGCGCACTATCTTCATGGAGTAGGCAACCGGCACGAACGGGTAAGTCTAATCGAGATTTCAGGAGGAAAAGAAAAACGGAACATGAAAAAACTTTTGCTGATATTACTACTGATAGGAGTCGTGAGTTTCGGCTGTCGGCAGGAACAGGTCATCACCCAACTTGAAGTGGGTAGGAGTAAGTTGTTAGACGCAGGGCTCACACTGGAAGCTGTCCAGCATCTTGAGAATGCTGAAAACGAAGAACAAAACAAAGTTGAACCTCGTGCACTCCTAATTATTGCTTATAGCCATGCTATTTCAACGGGCGCGGCAAGATTGCATAATGTGGAAGCCAGATATCAAACTGAACGTGATCGCCGTGTCGGTGAATTAGGCGAATATGAGATGAAGAGGATTCTACATATCCTTGGGGAACGCCATAGGGTTCAGAAAGATGCCATGCAGGTTCTCGTTGATAAAGGGGCGCCCGCCGTGCCTTTCCTGTTAGAGGACCTCGTTAAAAACCGCTATCGCAACGTCCATGGTGACTTCGTTCAAATTTTGAAAGACATCGGTAGCCCGGCTATTAACGACCTCCTCGAGGCGGTTGGTGACAGCAAGACACCCGCTGCTGTGAAAATTCAACTCGTCCGTATCGTAGGAGATATAGGAGACGCATCCGCCATCACTAAGTTAGAGGCACTCCATAATGCAACCCCTGATGAAGGGTTGAAGATGGAAATTAACACCGCACTCTATCATCTCGGAAACGAAGAGGCCGAATCAAAAATCGTTGAGGGCTTGACCCATGCGAACCCCGTTGTCCGACGCGCCGCCGCAAAGTCTATGATGTTCCTCAAAGAACACCCAACTGACATGTTGATTGATGCGCTTGACGATTCCGATGACACCGTGCGTATGGACATTGCTAAAGCGCTGCAGAAATATCCTGACGCGGGTGCTGTTGACGGTCTTGTCGCAATCCTCACAAACGGCTCAAGTCTCAATACGAAGCAAACCGCTATCGATACTTTGAACCTTTACGCCGAAAACGGACTCGCTGATGGATTGGCTGGACGTTTGATCGTGTTATTAGCGAACCCTGAAGTTGTTGACCATGAAGATAGGCTCCGTATCGTTCAACTTCTCAAAAAACCTGCTTTGATAAAACAGATTCAGGAGGCTGACCAGTACGACAATCTGCCCCATAAGCTTGACGTTTACTTCAGGGAGAACGAAACCAACGATATGGTGAAAGACGCACTCAATGAACTCCTCCTTGTGCTTGAGTAGATACTTTTAATTGTTCGCAAAGCGTTAAATGAGGGGTCTTTGTTTATTGAATGTTTCTCTTCTATCCGCCTGCGTGTTTTTGCTTGGGGTTTTGCTTGGGTGTTTCTGCGTATTTCTGCGTATTGTTGCAGGCTGCTGTCTTAAGATAATTGTCGTAACGGTAGCCCGTAAGCGTAGCGGAGGGCGGATTAACGTGTGGTTACCTTGATATACCAATCCACCTGACCGACCTGCAAGGTAAAATTAAAAAATGCAAAATTATCCAACGGGTATCAAGATTACCAAAGTTGAACAGGTTACCGTCGAAATTGATCAACCTGCTATTGGTTGTAACTCCCGCGCAACGGAGATTCACCAACCGGATCCGAATGCGAAATGGAACGAACGTATCATCCGCATCTATACCAACGATGGTACCCTTGGTTGGGGGACTGGCAGTTGGGGAGCGACAACGGCTGAAAATGCGGAAGGCGTGCTCAATCAAAACCCGTTTGACCTCTTAAACCCTGAGGACGGGGTTGTTGAAGAATTTCGCGGTCTTGAAAACGCCCTATGGGACACAATCGGCAAAATCCTTGAGAAACCTGCCTATCAGCTCATCGGTGATGATGTTTTTTCAAACGGATTGCCCGCTTACGACAGCACTATCTATTTCAACGATCTCCTGTATGAGACAAAAGCCGAAGGACTTCAACGCATCGAGAATGATGTCAAAAGTAGTCTCGCCAATGGGTTTACCGCATGCAAAATGAAAATCGGGCGCGGTAGCTATCTCATGGAACGCATGGCGGGACTGCAACGGGACATAGAACTCGTCCAACTTGCCCGTAGCACCGCAGGCGAAGGCTTCAATATCCTCGTTGATGCAAACAATGCCTACACCTACGATGAAGTCATCACCTTTTTGAACGAAACGAGTGATTGTGATGTCTTTTGGATAGAAGAGATGTTTGAGGAAGAAGTTGAATTGTACCGCAACCTCAAAGCGTTCATCCAAGAAAAGGGATTGAAAACCTTCATTGCCGATGGCGAAACCCGTACGCGCGACCCGCTTGAATTCTATGATCCTTTCTTTGAGGCGGGTGTTATCGATGTCATTCAGCACGATATGAAGGGGCTTGGCGTTACTGGCTGGCGGCGACTTGCCGATATGGCTGCGGCGCACGGTGTCCGGTGCGCCCCTCATAACTGGGGGTCTCTTCTCGGTTTCTACCTCAGTCTCCAATTCGGCAAAACGATTCCCCATTTCCTCTACGGCGAAGTCGCAACCCTCACGAGCGATGTAATCGATACTTCTAACTACGTTTTCACCGGTGGAACGTTCACGGTACCGGATACCCCCGGACTTGGACTGGCGCTCAATGAAGATGTGTACGACGATCGCTACGCCGGAAAAGAGGACTGGCAGATCAGCTAATTCTTTACTGAGGATAACGCCCGGTTCCTCCATAAACGGGACGCGTATGAAGGCATCCGGTTTCTAAAAGCGACCCGCCTCTACCTCTCCCCCAAATGCTTTGCTGTCCCCGACTAATTGAGCTACAACCCATTCCATCACCCCACTCGGTAGGCGAGGTTTCTAACCTCGCCGGTTCTCCGTTTAAGGTATCTCCACTGTGATACCACCCAACGCCTAAAGGCGTGGGCTTCGGTTTCATCGCAACTGCGGTTTTCGCTCAAGCGTCCACCGTCTTACTGTCGCTCCACCCGCGGGTTCTTATTCCGAATCAGATCGGTTTTATCTGGTTTAGGTCCAGGGTACCCCAACCCGCAAAATGTTTCGCGCAGCGTTGATATCCCGATCATGGTACGAACCACAGTCAGAACACGTCCAATATCGGTCTGAAAGCGTTAGGTCTTTGTTGCGATAGCCACAATCCGAACAAGGTTTTGTGGTCGCTGCCCAACGCCCCGCTTTCAATAAGGTTTTACCGTATTTGGCACACATCCAGCGAAGTATCAATGAGAACTCACCAAAAGCGAGGTCAGAGACTTTGCGACCCCACAGCCGTTTCATACCCTCAAGGTTCAGCGTCTCAATCGCAATCTTATCGTATCTACGCACAAGCCGAAGTGCCAACTTGAAGAACCAGTCGCGTCTTCTATTGGCTATATCCTTATTGACGCGTGCGAGGTGTCGTTTGGCACGAAACCAGCTGTTAGAAAGATACTGCTTACGAGAGAGTGCCTTGTTTGCGGAACGAATTTCATTGAGGCTTTGCTTGAAAAACTCCGGGGACGCTATCTTGATACCGTCTGAAAGCGTCAGGAATGTTTTCATACCGAAATCTGCCCCTGCCTCATGACCGGTCAATGGGAGTTTTTCGGAAGGTTCACAATCCTCACACGTCAGATACAAATAGTAGTCACCTACGGGATCACGCTTGATTGTTACAGTTTTTATCGTGCCTGTCCACTCACGGTGTTTCCAAAACGTAAATGACGTGTTTAGGCACTTGATATGAATGCGATTGTCTTCTATCTCATAACCGGCTTGCGTGAACGTCAATGAGTTATACTTGTGTTGTGGCTTTATCTTTGGCTTGCCGACTTTGCGCGGTGATAACCCTTTCTTTTTCGCATCGAGGTAGTCAAAGAACTTGTCATATCCAAGATGAATACGCTTGGCGACTTGTTGGATTACCTGACTTGGCAGTTGTTTCCAATGCGGTTGCGTCCGATGTTTCAACTTCGTTATATGCGCGCAGATACGCCCAAACGAGGCATACTTGCCATAGATACGATAATAGCGTCTCTGCAATAAAAGCAAGTGGACATGCACGCCATGCAAGTCGTCAAGCAGATTCCCCATCTGTATGAGATTCGACTGATGATAGAACTCATATTTTTCGGTGTTCATGGACGCTCAAGTATCAAGTCTTTAACCCCTATAGAGTGGGTAGGACCGACACGTTACCAAGCGGTAACGCTCTATATGTCGGTCCAACTTGATACGCTCATTATACAATATTTGGGGCGAAATGTCAAGTCTTTTTTTGATAAAGGTTTGGACCTTTCCAAGAGAGCGGATTTTCATCCCAAACCTGAAGGATTGGGAAACCTTCAATCCGTCAATGCCCGTAAGATCGATCTCCCGATCGCGACTCTTCGTCAAAAGTGCTATATCTATCCTCTACCACTTTTCCCTGACAAGTCCCCCTTTTATGTGGTATAATTATTAACGTGAATTTGACTTCAGCAGCGTAGGTTGGGTTGAGCGGAACATCAAAAACCAAACGCTTATGACGCAGGAAATTTCCATTCCAAAAGGCTTGGATGCTCTGAAATTCCAGCGAAACCCAACACTTCAACTGCTTGTAGGGGTATATGAACGGAAAAAAGAAGGAGTGTATCATGTATATCAAAAGATTGGCGTGTTTAATTTTGCCCTGTTTTATCTTCGCGTCTTTTTATGTTCCTAAAGTGCTGGCACAGGATATAGAAGTCACCGATCTCGAATCGAGGAGCGTTGTCGGCGATTACGTTGTCGGCGAGGAGGGACTTGAGATAGGGAGCGTCTATCTCATTGACAGGGATTATTTCGTCAAGGATATGTCAAAAGAGTTGGAAGGCGCGACGTTTATCATGACGGCAATGGACGATGAAGGCTCTCAGGGTGCTGATTTCATCACATTTAGCGTTGATGTTCCTGTCGTCGTTTGGCTGGCTGCTGACAAAAGATGGGGGAGTCCGCCAAAATGGGCTTCAGACGGTGAAGGATGGGAAGAGCAACCTGATTATTTGGTGCAAACCAATGAGGAGGATACGAATATTTTCGTCCTTCGGAACAAGGAATTTCCCGCAGGTGACATATCCCTCGGTGGGAACAACGATGCACCTGCGAACTTGGCGCCCATGTACTGGGTATTCCTAATGCCTGGTACCGGAGCGGCGGCTGTGGAGGCAACGGACAAGCTCACGACGACATGGGGGAGATTAAAGAGCAATTAGTCGTGTGCTTTGCACCAGATTTGGGTGGTTCTATGAAGAAGATTCTTGTCGCAATGAGCGGTGGCGTAGATAGTTCCGTTACCGCTGCCATGATGGTGGACGCAGGGTATGATGTCACCGGCATCACCATGCGCCTCGGCGCGCCCGATACCATCGAGGTAGAACCGGAACGTCCTAACTGCTGTTCGCTTGAAGGCATTGAGGATGCACGCCGCGTCGCCACGCAACTCGGCATCCCGTTCTACGGCGTGAATTACGAAGACGCTTTCCGCGAACGGATTATCGACTATTTCGTGGAGGAATACCTCGTCGGTAGAACCCCCAGTCCCTGTATGGTATGTAACCGGGAGCTGAAATTTGGGAGACTCCTCGACCTTGCCAAAACATTGGAGTGCGATGCAATCGCCACAGGGCACTATGCCCGTATTGAACAGCACCCAGAGACAGAACGCCATCTCTTACGCAAAGCGCGAGATGTCAGCAAAGACCAATCCTATTTCCTTGCCGCGCTCACACAGGAGCAATTACGCTGCGCGATGATGCCACTCGGTGAATACACGAAGGCTGAAGTCCGTGACCTCGCCCGAAAATATCAACTGCGAACGGCTGAGAAGATTGAGAGTCAAGAACTCTGCTTCGTTGCTGATACCAACTATAGGCGCTTCCTTCAAGACAGAGTCCCTGAGAAGATTCACGGGGGCGATATTATAGATGAAGAAGGCAATGTTCTCGGTAAGCATGACGGTGTACCGTTTTATACCGTCGGGCAACGGCGTGGATTGGGTATCGCAGTCGGGAAACCGCTCTATGTAACGCAGCTCAACGCAACAGACAATACCGTTGTGGTCGGCGAATCCGATGCCCTTCTTGAGGACACCATGCATGTCGAACGGATTAACCTTATCGCCATTGAGAAATTGACAGAACCGATTCGTGCGCACGTCAAAATCCGATCCCGTGATGACGGCGGTCCCGCGACAATCACACCTATCGGCGACACAGAAGCAGTCGTGAAGTTTGATGAACCGCGCCGTGCGATTACCCCCGGACAGGCTACGGTCTTTTACGATGGGGAATACGTCCTCGGGGGCGGTTGGATTGTAGACGCTCGCGACACCACTGGGGAAGGAGTTTGTAACCCCGAACCTACCCGCAAGGTCGATTTAAAATAAGCTTGCGACAACGGAGCAAGCGACTCTTGGGAAAGGGGTGTCACATATGAAACCCACGTCGTTCTCCCGCAAGGTAAATTTAAAAATTCTCTGTCTCCTCGGTCCCACAGCAGTTGGCAAAACGGAGATAGCCATTCAACTCGCACAACGGCTCAATGCCGAGATTGTCTCCGTCGATTCCCGCCAAATCTATCGGCAGATGGACATCGGCACCGCCAAACCTACCCCTGAAGAACAGCAGGCGGCACGGCATCACCTCATAGACTGCGTTGACATTTCCGAACCCTTCTCCGTTGCCGACTATCAATCCCTCGCAGACATAGCGATTGCCGACATCCAAAACAGGGGGAAGCGGGTGTTGCTCGTTGGCGGGGCAGGACTCTATTTCCGAGCGATTGTTGATGGGTTGTTTGAGGGACCCGGAGCCGACCTTTCGCTCCGAAAACGGCTTGAGGCGGAAGCAGCACAACTTGGTGTTAATAACCTCCACAACCGGCTTCGAGCCTGCGATCCGGAATCTGCCCACCGAATCCATCCGAACAACCTCGTCCGTGTCATCCGTGCTTTAGAGGTCTATAAATTGACAGGCACCCCCATGTCTAAACTCCAGCAGCAGTGGCATCCGGAAAAACAGCGGTATCCGTTCATCGCCTTCGGATTCACGATGCCGCGTGCGCTGCTATACCGGCGTATTGAACAACGTGTGGATGTGATGCTTGCGAACGGGCTGATAGCGGAGGTTGAATCGTTGTTAGCGATGGGATATGAGCGTGAGACAGTCGCGCTCCAAAGTTTCGGCTATCGGGAGTTGATCGCGTATCTCGACGGAGACTGCACGTATCTGGAAGCGATCTCTCAGTTGAAACAAAACACCCGTCGATTCGCCAAGCGACAGTTAACGTGGTTCCGCAAGGACACCCGAATTGAATGGCTGGATCGGGAGTCAACACCTGATGTCATTTCGTATATTTTGAAAAAATTTAGCGGTGTTTCGCGTTGACTTCATTGCTCCAATCTGCTACACTCAATTGCCGAGGCGTTGGAGGAGAAAAAATGAGACGTTTTGGGACACAGGGACCCGTTAATCCGCAAGAGCACTACGTTGTTGCGCGGACCGAGGAGATCGCCGATTTCATCGAACGTGTTGAAGGAGGTAAATATATTGTCTTGTTTGCCCCCCGCCAAACAGGCAAAACTACCTTCTTTCAGGCTGCGTTGGAAACGCTCACGATCGGTAACGCTGCTACCGCTCAAGCCGAATCCGCTTCAAAGTTCACCTATTTCCCTATTCAACTGAATTTTGATGTGTATAAGAACACGTCTGTTGCCGATTTTTATGCCAACCTTTACCAAGATATTTGCGAAGAAATTGAGAACTTGTTCCAACGACGCGGCGGAACACCGCCTGAGGCTTTAAGTCAATTGTTGGCAGACACAAAACTAACCGACCATCACGCAATGCGGCGGTTTTTTAGACACCTCGCGCGTTTCCTAACGCCCCAGAAATTCGTCTTAATCATTGACGAGTTTGATGGCATCCCACCCGCTGCTCTGAGCGATTTTCTTCATACCCTCCGTCATATCTACATTTCCGGTAAACCTCGGTGCCCACACAGTGTCGGTATCATTGGCGTTAAGAGTATCGCGCAACTCAACTACGACCGATCTATCTCTCCCTTCAATATCCAAGATGAGTTCCATCTGCCCAACTTTACCCTCGAACAGGTGCAGGAACTGCTTGGACAATATACAGACGAAGTCGGACAACCCTTCGTCCCAGAAGTTATAACCTCTATTCATCAGCAGACTGCCGGGCAACCTGTGCTTGTCAACCGATTCGCGCAGATTCTCACCGAAGAGTTGGACATTCCGAGGACCGAGCCGATTACCATGGCTCGCTTTTCAGAGGCACACACGGAGCTCCTTCATGGACAGAATACTAACATTGAGCATCTAACCACTAATATCCGCAAAAACCCACGCTTTGAAAGCGTTCTGATGCGCATTATGGCACGTGATGAAGGTGTGGACTTCAATATGGACGATGACATTATCAGTGAACTCGCCATGTATGGGGTCATCAGGAGAGCTACTGATGGTATGTGTGAAATTCTCAACCCGATCTATCTGTATCGTATCATGAGAACCTTTAAACCGACAGTGAATGGGTTGGAGCATGAGTACCTTTCCAGTGGAAGCAGTGAAGACTTTCTCAAGTATATTACGCCGACCGGACAGATTGATATGGCAGCATTGCTTGACAACTTTCGAGATTTCATTGTCCGTGTCGGGTTCCAAATTTTACAGGTGCCTGATACGCCACAAGAGTCCGTTGGAAGGCATCTCTTACTTGCATATCTCGACCAGTTTGTTAAACTTATCGGTGGTTTTATGCATATTGAAGTGCAAACCGGCAGGGGCAGGATGGACCTTATCATCACCCACAATCAGCGAAAGTATATCATAGAAACGAAAATTTGGAGAGGCGACAATCGTTATCAGGCAGGCAAAAAGCAACTCGCATCCTATCTCAGTTCTGAAGGTCTAACAGAAGGATACTACGTTGTCTTTGACCATCGACAGGACCCGGAACCGCGAGTAGAGATGGAAATGGTAGAGGGTTTAACGGTTCGGAGTTACATCATTCCTGTGATGCAAGAACCACCTTCAAGCGTCCCAGATCCCCGCAGCAGACGTTAATTAGGTAAGGACGATTCGTTATTCGCTGTGTTTTTATAGCACAAATTTTATGAAGATTAACGGTAATTGACGGGCAATAAATGGTCTCCCTACTACAAACAGATAGGTTCGTAGTCGTGCGATTCATCGCGCGTTTAGAAAATATCAGCTGATATAATTGTTGGCAATTATATCAATGGAGGAAAAAGATGCAACAGAACTACACTGCTGTCATCCAACAGAGCAACGGTTGGTGGATCGGGTGGGTGCAAGAGATTCCGGGTGTTAATTGTCAAGAACGGACCAGAGATGAACTGCTGGTTGCTTTAGAGATTACACTTCGCGAAACGACAGTCTACAATCGGGAAGAGGTTCTGCGAGCAGCAGAAAATCAACATGAGGAAGTAATCATCCAAATTTAGTTCGTGCGCGGAGAATCGGATCTGTTTTGCTTTACGTTTATGAGACGAAGAGCACTCATTAAACATCTCAGAGAACACGGTTGCTATTTTCTGCGGGAAGGCGGCCGATACTCGCGGTGGGGAATTCCGTACAGGGTATCAAAACTTCAACTTCCGTGCCGAGACACAACGAGATTGCCGAGTCGCTTGTCGCGAAAATCTGCAAAGATTTAAAAATCCCAGAACCATAACTCACGAAATATCTCAAGACCGCTCTAAGATTCCATGTTCTTTGCAATAATCACGAATAATTGGTAAGAAATCATCTGCATACTTTTCAGTTTTTACAGGACCAATACCGTGAATCTGCATAAATTCGTCTTTGGTTTGGGGGAAAAAAGTCGCCATCACTTCCAACGTTTTGTTTGAAAAGACAACAAACGCCGGAACGTCTTCTGCATCAGCAATCATTTTGCGTTTGTTTCGAAGTTGCTCAAAAAGTTCCAGAGCGTATGCGTGCGGTTCTTCAGATGCTGTCTCAGATGTATTCAGTGCTTCGGTCTCCACCGGTAATCCCCAAAACTGATCGCTTCTGTTAAGCACACCCCACCCCTTCTGTGTCACGCGGAGACTGCCGTGTCGGGCATCTCGCTCCAGAAGTTTGTGCTGGAGAAATTGGAGAGACAAATATCGCCATTGTGTTTTACTGTAATCTGTGCCAATTCCATGCGTGGAGAGTTGATCATGCCTGTTATTCAGGATTTTTTTTTGTTGCGAACCCCGCAATACATCAATAATATACGCTTCTCCAAACAGCTGGCCTGTCCGCAGAACGCAGGAAAGAAATTTTTGCGCCGAAGTCGTCAAATCAATCCGTTCCATTTCCGAGTTGCGGCAGTTATCACACATCCCACAATTCTGATTTTCGTATTGCTCCCCGAAATAGGCTAACAACACTTTTCGGCGGCATGCTATTGATGTTGCCCACGAAACAAGCGTCCGCAATCGTTCCTGTCGTCCCTGTCTTTCGGATGATGCCCCTTGATTGATGAAGTATTCGATAGTGTCCACGTCACCATAACTGAATAACAAGAGGCAGTCTGCTGGAAGTCCATCGCGTCCACTGCGTCCAATCTCTTGATAGTAAGATTCCGGTTCCTTCGGCAAACCCGCATGTAGCACAAAACGGACATCTGCTTTATCGATACCCATACCGAAGGCGATCGTGGCGACTATCACTTGGATATCACCCTTAATGAAAGCGTCCTGATTTTGTTTGCGGATTTCGTCATCTAAATCTGCGTGATAGGGAAGGACAGAAATCTGTCTGGCGGTTAGATCGCGGCATAAGGATTCAACCTGTTTGATCGTTTGACAATAGATAATGCCGGGTTCTTGGCGATGCTTATGGAGAAACGCAAGGGTCTGATCAAACAATTCAACCTTCGGCTCAACAGCGATAAAGAGGTTTTCTCGATTAAAACTTCCAATGAACTCATGTCGTTCGTCGAACTTAAGTAATTTTTTAATGTCTCTTCGAACTCGCGGCGTTGCAGTGGCAGTGAGGGCAAGGCAAACCGCACTTTGGAATCGTTCGCGGATAGAAACCAATTCTCGATAATCCGGACGAAAATCGTGTCCCCACTGTGAAATGCAGTGCGCTTCATCAATCGCAAGACAGGCGACATCTGCTTCATCAAGCATTATGCGTATTTCAGACTTCATGAGCGTTTCAGGTGCAAGATAAAGCAATTTGATTTCACCCTGTTTGACCGCCTGCATTGTGGCAACGTATTCAGCATTTCCGACAGTATGGTTAAGAAAAGCCGCACGAATACCACGGTTTGTCAACTGCATCACCTGGTCCTGCATGAGCGAAATCAGTGGAGAAACGACTACGGTCATACCCTCAAAAATGAGCGCGGGCAATTGATAGCAAAGCGACTTCCCACCACCTGTTGGTAGAACAACCAGCGCATCTTGTCCTTTGAGAATGTGATTAATAATATCTTCCTGAAATGGACGGAATTCCGTATGCTTGAAAATATTTTCGAGAATCTCTAAAGGGGATCGTGTCAATATTTGAGGGAGTGGGAGTTTCTCTTCATGGGAAGGTTTCTGTTCTTTCTGTTTTACCGCTTCGAGAAACCAACCCGAAATTTGCGCGTAGCAACGCTCACCTACTTCTGGTATATCTTCTGGTTTCCACCAATGTGCTAAAGATACACGCAAGAGCGTCCCGGTAGGAAGGGTCTCAGGAGGTTCCTGAAAACCCGCAAAAGTAAATGTGCAACCGCCGTTTTCGGTGGGGTAGCGATACCGGACCTTCCGCCCCTCCGTATCGCGAGTGAGAGGCTGGTCGGTTCGCCAAAATATAGTACTGTAGGGTGGAATGCCGCTCCGCTTGGCAATGTGAAGTCTACCACGCGCAGTGTTTTGCAATAAACCTTCATAGAGGACTCGTGGATGCCCAGTTTTCGGCGGCATTAAAAGTTCAATCGCACTCACCAGGTCTTTCATGTTTTCTGTGGTGTGGAGACGCGATTTCTTATGCACGACAAAGTTTTCATTGTGCGGTGGAATCAACGAAGTTTCGGGTTCTCCCGTAATCTCCCAAATATCACCAACCTCATATTCCCGATTCGCGCCGTCATGTGGATCAGCATTGAACGGAACCAGCCGGACGCTTTCCCCTTTTTGTGTAATCGCGCCGATACACGCACCACTTCCCATTCGGGTTTTCGCAACAATGAGGACTCTCACGGTAAAATGTCTTCGACCTCCAAATCGAGGGTTTTCGCTAATTTAGCCGCGACCAAGGAGCGGTGACATGCCTCCGGTGCGGTTTCTACACAAAAGAGAGCAACGACTTTGGCATCCGATTCCAGTTCATCCAACAGACTTTGGGGTTCAAATTCGGCAAGGCATTCAGTCTGATAGGCTTCAATAAACGCTTCTCCCAATGTGGTGCGTTTGCGTTTAGCCGTTTTGCTTGCTTTATCGGCCGCTGCCTGTTTCTCTCGGACGGTTTTCGTTGGACCGAGGTCTTTTCGGTAGATATATCGGATGCCGAGTTCTGATAGACGCGCTTGCAGTCGCACACTGTTGGCGAATGCATAAGTTGCACCGCGGAGACCGCGCCGACTACGGATATCGCAAAATGTATCGACCTCTGCCTGGCAGAGTGCCTCAAAAAAACCGGATTCGTCAAAGCCGTATACACCGATGGTAACAATTTTAATTTTCATAGTGGATAGAATTATGTGTATTTTTTTCGAGAATGAAACGTCTCTTCGCCAAACATTGACAATTGTCCACCCGTCAGACGTTCAACGACTTGCTCCTGTGTCACTTGGACGTCATTTTCGTCGATGTGGATGACCGGTATATCCTGTGTTGTAAGGGTCGCACCGATAAGTTTACATCGGTGGCACTCCTCTGGTTTCCCTTCACTGCACATCAAGACAACAGAGTGTTGTTGCGAGAAGGCAGTGTGCAGGCGTTCAATACCGCGTTGGTAGTATTCCCTCTCTTTGACCTTTTCGTAGTCAAGTCTTCCGTTGACGTAACACGTTTCGTCGTCGGGTCTACCACCGAGTGTGTCTCCCATGAACACATATCGGATGCCGTGCTGTTCGAGTTCCTTCGCTAACGCGGCTTTGGCGAATTCCGGTTTATAGCGTGAATAGGGGGCGGAGCGGACATCGATAAGGTAGGCGATCTCATGCCGATGCAGCACTTCGATAAATTCTGCAATCGAACGACTTCCGTAGCCTATGGTATAGATTGGAATGGGCCTAAGTGATCTTTCCATAATAGATATATCATATCACAGGGTCCCCGAAAAGGCAATTGAATCCTGCTGTTTAAAATAAAGAGGCTACCACCCGAAAGCCGATGTCTACCAGCCAGACCAACACGATTAACCACTCCACTCTTTTTCTTTTTAGATCGGCAACAATTGCGACCCCCACTGAAAGGACAATAAGATACCATAGCGCAAATGGAGTCATCTGACTGAGAAGCGTAAGCTTCAGAGTTCCGAGGGGGTGGTCTCCGAAGAGAAGATGGAGCCCCGGAATCATTTGGAGGTCTATCGGCGTTTGGACATCATTAATGTCCTTGAAACCTAACAACAGCACTGCATTGATGAGATTTGAAAGGACCAGAATTAATTCCACATGCACCACAACGGCGAACTTTTGCTTAAATTTCAACGCCTGCTGGCTCCCGAGGAATTGGGAACCGAAATAGAGTATTCCGGCAGAAATTAAACATTTGGCGAACAATAAAAACGGCGTAAAGAGAAGGGTTAGAAAGCTCAGTCTCTCTACAGTTGTTTGATTTTGTTCGATGTGAGGTGCATCAAGACCGGGTTCGAGCATTTTAATCTGTTGTGAAAATGGCAAAACTGCCCACGCAATGCCGATGGACACCAAAGCGATAATGATGAACGCTTTAAACCCGTCGGGTTGATCCTTTAGCACCCGAAACGCTGCGCTCGGTTTACCGATAATATTTGCGAAAATCTTCAATGTCCGATACATCATAGACCTCTTTTGCTGTTTGGAGCCAGTTCAGCTGTTAGCATCTTCTGGGACACGTTTATTATACGCTAACGGGACGTACCCTTGCGAAGTATTCTCTTCTTTTGGTGAGAATGACTCCCACCCCGATTGTGAGCGTGTATGCGGCGATGTACAAATAGATGTGGAACTGATACGCAACATAGTGAATGCTGAAAACCCCACCGAAAATAATCAAACCGAGGGCAAAGGTCAGAATGTCGTCCATTCCTTTTTTCTGTCGCGGTTCTCGTGAAAAGGGGAGTATCGCCACTGATCCCCAGTAGAAGGAGAGGTAACACAGACAACCCGTGAGACTCGGTAACAGATAAACCACTGCCAAAAGAGGGTTCCAAAGAAGGACAGAGATTCCGGTGAAAACAGTGAAGTAGGGAACGATGAAGTAAGCGATAATCGCTAATTTCACACCCTTAAAGAAATGTGCATGGGATTCCATCGGGGCAATTGTAAAAATCCATGCCGCTTTCCAATCTTCTGAGTACTTGAGGACACTGAGGAGATAACTCAGAAGAAACGTGCAAATATAGAACGAATAGATCGGAACGCCGACTGCCACCCCGATGCTAAACGGAAGACCCATGAGTTCAGGAATCATCTGGAGCATAGGAATGATAGCAGCCAGGGGAATCCCGATCATCGCGAAGAATCTGACTTTTATGTTGCGGTCCCTTTTCAGGTAGATGGATACGAGTTGGAAACCCGCTTGTGTCTCAGTATTTTTCAGGAACACCGTTAAACGGCTGCCTACCCTGTTTACCTTCCGTATGGTACTCGGCGACTCCAACAAGCGCGAAACGTGTCCGGCGTATTTCAGCGAGATCCGTCCCAGTGGGAGGACGACGCATAAAATCGTCGAGAGGACAGCCAGAATCGACAGATATAAAAAGAGTACCTGTGTCTCTCCAAGTGTGAAATGGACAAGCCCAGCAAACCAACTGCACGGCAGGATGTAAATCCATTTCAATTCTCCAATCTGATTCCAGTCAACGAGCGCAACGCGAAAAATTGAGATAAGACGCGGTAGAAAATAAAAACATAGTGGCACCAGAATCGCGAGAACCAACTGTGAATATGCAACGAGGTTTCGGAATCTCTCCCACCGATACAGTTTTATCAAATATCCATAGAACGCTGAAATGAATCCGACAACGAAGAACGCTGCCATGAAGGATACGGGTAGATAAATTGCTGGAAAGAGAGTGGGTGCGTTTTTCGACCATATCCCTAAAATTGCTGGCGGAAGGTTCAATACCGCTGCGAAAACAACTATGTAAAGCAATACATGGGTGAATTTCACAAGAAAGTAGGTTCGCGATGAAACGGGGAGATGCGCCAACGTCCGATAATCTGTTGGGTTGATGATCACCTCAAGCCGAGAGATGACAGTGAACGCCAGCATCGTCATTGAGATGAACAGTGTGAGGAGCGTGAAACTGAAGCTATCGAGTGCGAAGGCGGAGAAGGATACAAATGTACTTGAAATCGCATACAAACCTACCAATAGAGCCGGAGAATTATTGAGAAAAGATTTTGAAGGTTCCCTACGCGCGTTCACACGCCTATCGGTCTTCAGCAGCAGTCTGTATTGATGGGGTTCAGCACCAAGGATTTTAAGAAATCTGTTAAACATTTCTGTGTTCCGTCATGGTTTGAATGACGCCGGCGGACTTTACACCGACTTCGTCTGCGTCCGTCATGAGTGCGAAGATCTCCTCAAGAGAGGTCCGATGTGCCATCTCCCGCAGTTCATCAATGCTCCCGTCAGCCACAATTTTTCCGCGATTCAAAATCAGAACACGGTGGCAGATGTTCTCGGCAACGTCCAGAATATGGGTGCAATAGAGAACCGTTTTTCCGATACCCGCGAGGTCTTGCAAAATTTTCTTCATCAGTGTCACGGTTGAGACATCAAGGTTGCTAAAGGGTTCATCAAGGAAAAGGACATCGGGATTATGGAGGAGCGCGGAGATAATCAGTACCTTCTGCCGCATCCCTTTTGATAAACTGCTAATCCGTTGATGTGCCGCCCGCGTGAGTTGAAACACCTCAAGAAAATCATCTATTTTCTCAGCGATCGAATTTTCAGACATGTGATACAGTTGACCGACCAATTGTAGGTATTCAACGGATGTGAGCGTCTCGTAGAGGATTGCGTCTTCAGGGACATACCCGATGCGTCTTTTGAGTTCAATATTGTCTGTCTGACTATCACATCCTGCAACAACGATTTGTCCGCGCGTCGGTTGTAGCATACCAACCAGCATTTTTACAGTTGTCGATTTACCTGCCCCGTTTGGACCCAGATAGCCGACAATTTGACCCGGCGGGATTTCAAAACTGATATTGTCAACAGCGACAGTGCGACCATAGGTTTTCGTAAGTTCAGACACACAAATCATAGAAATAACCTCCATTCACCCGCGCCGCGAACGATGAAACGACAGAAATACCACCAGATGTTACAGCACGCGGCGTATGCCTTCTACTTTTAATTATAAACATAAAATCGAAAAAGTTAATACCCAATTTGCACTTTTTTGCAGAATTTTTAGGAATTTGGGCAATTTTTTCATTTTTCTGCTTTCTTTTCCCAAAAATCAGTGAGATATCTACAGAATACTCCGGATCTCACAAAAAACAGATAATGCTTCAGCACAATCCGATAGGGTCTTGAACCAAATACCAGTGTTCCAAAATATCGTTGCCATTTTTCTCCAGTGTATGCTATATTATCCGCAATAAAAACAGACTATCAGAACTGCGTCTTCCGCACTCCCTCACCTAATGATGAAGAACTATAGCGTCAGAATGATTCGTGAGAATATGGAGAATATCCCGCAATTTCCGATGCCAGAGGGGTATGCCATCCGGAATTATCGCCGGAATGAGGGACATATCTGGACACGGATTCTGAAAGCCGGCGAACCCTATATGGAAATTGACGACGGGCTTTTTGATCGCGAGTTTAAACGCCATCTCTCAGTAATGGAGGATAGAAGTTTTTACCTAACGACGGACGTAGGCGAGGAAATCGGCACAATCACGGCGTGGTGGCAAAATATAGAGGGAGAGGTGTGGGGACAGATACACTGGGTCGTGATTCATCCCGACTATCAAGGACATGGGCTTTCGAAACCGATGATGACCGTAGCGATGGAGCGTCTGAAACAATCCCACGATCGCTGTTTTCTCGGCACGTCAACCGGGCGTATGGCAGCAATAAAAGTGTATCTTGACTTTGGTTTCATGCCGGACCTTTCACATGAGAATAGCAAAGAAGCTTGGACAGAGGTCGCATCCGTTTTGGAGCACCCTATTTTAAAGGAGATTGCATTGTGAACGGGACAATAATTCCATCTCTTAGCGAGCAGCAGATCACCGATTACCATGAGGACGGCTATGTAATTCTGCGGAGTGTCTTATCCGCGAAGGAGGCGGATGAACTTCGGGGCGTCGTCCAAGAAGAGGTAAAACGCGATGCCTATCCATCGACACTTAAATATCCTGAGCCGGCGAAATATACGGTAAGTGGCAACCGTCTCGCCGAACCCGGACTCACCGCAATTGCTGAGCATCCGACGGTTATCGGTGCCGTAGAATCCGCCCTCGGTCAACCGGCACATCTCACGGCTTATGTCGCGTATCTGCGGACACCCGGCGATAAAGGGGGTAGGGCGCATTGCGACTACAAACGCTGGCGGCCTGTCGGATCATCAATGAACTGGGTGTTCGCCATCATCCCACTGACCGATTTTGATACGGCGTACGGTCCCTTTCTTGTGTCACCCAAATCACACAAATTGACACAGGTAATTGATTCGGACGCACACATCTTAGATCTCACGCGTCCTGATCCGGAGCAGTTACCCGATTTCATTGATCCGGAACTCAAAGCAGGGGACTTACTTGTCGTCAACGAGCACGTCTGGCACGAAGCACCCCCTGGCACCACAACCGAGGATCGGTGCGGGATTTTCAATAAATATTGTGCAATAGACGCGCCGCCCGCCGCGGGATATTACCCTTACAATCCCGACGCGTTGGACGCATTGAGCGACGATGGGAAGCGTCTGATTCCCGTCTGTTTTGACAAGCCGATTGCGACGACGCGCCTGCTTATTGAGGATTCATCGACTCAGGAATCGAAATTCTTGCTCCACCGCAATGCCGAAACAAATTCTTGGGAGTTGCCGGGAGGCGAAGGTTGGGAAGAGGAGAAAGGAGTCGGTTGGGATGTCGGTGCGCGGATCGGTTCACTTCAAGAGCTCACCCAAACCCAACTCGGTTTAGATGTCGCTTGGATGTCTTATATTGAAGATGTTGAGGAAGCAGATGGGATCTGCCGCATCTACGGATTCTCCGATGAAAGCTTAGACATCGATGCCCTCGCAAATGGCGGTTACGACTGGTTTACAAAGTCCGAGCTGCAACGACACCTCGGTGAGGGTGACGCTGTTTGCGGTGCTGTTGATACATGGCAGCAAGCGGATGTGATTCGGGGTAAAGGCACGGCATGTCGTCAGAGCCGATACCAGTTTGATGCCTAAACTATCTCTTGGAATCGGCTTCGAGCCGCTTTTTCTGCTCTTCGAGCATCTTCTGCTGACGCTTGACGCGTTCTGGGACTAAACGTTCCCGCTGTGCCGTCGGTTTAAAGTCCAATCTCTCTTTCCCTAATCCGTGCAGCACGGCTAATTCCACGGGTGAGAAATCGTCTGGATTCTCACGGTTGAAATTCATCGGTTCCTTCAGGGAAACTGGTGGATTCGTGATGAAACGGGCGCGTCCCGATGGGTTCTGCGAGGCGGCGTGCAAGATGAACGGATGCAACAGCACAACATCGCCCGCGTTCCCCGTGATTTCTACAAAGTCTTGGCATTTGTCAATGAGTTGCCCAAATCCGCCAGGCAACACCCCTTCTGGATGTGCATACAACCGCTGTGCGACATGTTGGACTGAATCGCACGCCACAAACGTCCCACCACTTTTTGGATAGATATCCGACCAGACGACGATTGTGAGCAACCCCTGCTCCGGGCTATCTAAGAAATGACGGAAGAAATCGCCATCTTTGTGCCACCCACCGACTTCTGGAGAAGGTGGTTGCCAAGGTGTGTCCGCGCCTAACGCAAAGTTAATAATGAAACCGTCGCCCCATCCGGGCTTTGCGTCGCCCCAAAAATTGACAATCCTGTCTTCACCGCCGAGCAGATCACAGATGGCATCCCACGCCCTCGGTGCAACGTCCTCAATCAGTACTCTGTTCATAGAAGGCAGATGAACTCGGGGTTCTTCCCAAGTTGTTGGATCGTCTGGGTCATAACCGAGTCGTTTGAAAGCAAAGTCTCGCCATTCTTCTGCCAACTCGCGTGGAAAGCAGTCTTTCAGAATAACATGTCCCTTCTCAACGAAGTGGTTAACATCTTCTTGGGTAAGTGTCCTATAGGTTTTTGCCATGTTTTAATTATTCCTTGCGGTTCGGTCAGAGGGTTGGTTAAACAACATTACCCACCGTAGGTCCGCCTATTCCGTTGTTGCAGGCTACAATTATTGAATACTTTCTAACAACGTTTCTACGAGTTTTGTTGCGAACGCGTCGTCATTGATATGAGCGTCCATCTCAATAACCGTCACGTTATCCCCGATGTGTGATTTCAGATTCTCGATCCAGGCAGATCGGGCTTCGGGTGAGTCGAAGGGTTGTCCTGTTTTGTCAATTGCCGATACACCTTGGATTGGAATAATAACCGTTGTAGGTCCCTGCGCTTCACTGAGTTTACGAGCCATGATGCGTCCGAGCTCAGCAGTCTCTTCAGGGGTTGTCCGCATGAGTGTCACAGTTGGGTTGTGCTGATAGAACAACCGGTCGCTGAACTCCTCTGGCACTGTGTCAGGCGGACCGAAATTCACCATATCTAAGGCGCCCGGCGCGACAACTTGCGGCAGCCCGGATTCTCCTGCGGCTTCCAATCGATCGGGACCGGCACTGAGGACGCCACCGACCAATTCGTCAGCAAGCTCGGTTGTTGTCACATCTAACACGCCAGCGAGGAAACCGCCTTTGACCAAATCTTCCATCGCTTGTCCACCGGTGCCTGTTGCGTGAAAGACGAGAACTTCATAACCAGCGTCTTCGAGGATCTCCCGCGCTTTTGTGACACACGGGGTTGTCACGCCGAACATCGTCGCCGCGATTAAAGGCTTATCTGCTGTTGCCTCTGGCATCTCCGCGTTGACCATTCCGACGATCGCCCCAGCGGCGTTGGCGAGAATCTGTCGAGACAACCGGTTGATACCCGCGATGTCCACAACAGAGTACATCATGCATATATCTTTGGATTGGACATAAGGACTCGTGTCCCCCGATGCCAAGGTCGACACCATAATTTTCGGGACACCTACTGGGACTGCCTGCATTGCTGTTGTGCCGATGGTAGTGCCTGCGGAGCCACCGAGTGAGATGATCCCGTCAATTTCGCCTGCCGCCTGTTTTTCAGCAACAAGCGTCGCGGCACCTTGCGCCATTACAGCGACACTATTGCCTCGATCTCCTTCATCTCTCAATGCCTGAAGGGATGAGCCTCCCGCTTGAGCGACTTCATCTGCAGAAACGTCCGACGTTAATTGTGGTTCTCCCAATATACCCGTATTCATAACACATGTTGAAGTGCCAGTTGATTCTATTTGCGCTTTGATAAACGAGAATTCCAAGCCTTTCGTGTCCATTGTGCCGACGATGCAAACTGTTTTTGCCATTTCGTTTCCTCTGATCTGATGGGGTTGGGCTTCGTTTCCAACCTTTATGCCGGTTTAGACCGTAGTCGTCTTATTCCTGATAACATTCTCTGAACGCGTTGTGTTGTGGAGTGAACTGTTTTTGACCGAAATCACATTACAGTAGATTATTATAAGACGTGTGGGAGGACATGTCAAGTTTTTAAAATTGACACAATTCCGGAGATATGATACAATGATTTTCAGTTGTCTTTGATACTTTGAGGACTGACGCATTCACCGTAAATGACTAAATCTGTGTTCGTCCTGGCTTCATTACAAAACATTTTAACTAATGATTGATAACGTTCTTGTCTTTACTATGTCAGGTTAGGCGTGAATGCGCGGATTGTGGAGGAAATGTGTGAAATCAATTCATTCTAAACAAGCAGGATTAACGTCAATACAAATCTTAGTTGTCGTCATCGTTCTCGGGATTATCGCGGCTGTCCTTTTGGCACCTCGATTGCTCGGACAGGCGGGGCGCGCGTTGCAAGCGCAAGCCGCTGAGGATATTGAAACGCTTGGTATTGCGCTTGATAGGTATGCCAAAGATAATGGTGATTATCCCTCGACTGAGCAGGGTTTGAAAGCACTCTGGGAAAGACCTGAGGCGCCACCAAGACCCATAAACTGGGTAGAGCCCTATATTCAGATCCCAATCACGGAGGATCCGTGGGGGAATCCTTATATCTATGTTCGCCCCGGTAACCACGACCGGTACGGGTACGATCTCATCTCTTTCGGTAGTGATGGTGTTGAAGGTGGAACAGGTGAAGCGGAGGATATCGTTAGCTGGATCCGGCGTGATGAGTAATTTAATTTCACCTCGCGGGAGAACGACATAGGTTTGCGCCATTGACGTGTCTTCCTGAGTATCCACTCTCCATTTCATTCTGAGCTACGGATCTGATTGTAGGAGGCACCTCCGGTTCCCGACAGAATAACCGAAAACCTGCTCGTAACGAAGTGGAGTGCAGCCCAGGAGGCCATCAGTAAAACATGAAGATTACTCAGATTGATGTTATCAAAGTAAGAGTGCCGTATCATGAAGGCATTTATGAACTCATGACGCGCCGTAATCTCTACCAGATTGATTACGTCTACAAGGTGTACACCGATGTAGGACTCGTCGGGATTGGCGATGGGGCATTTCAGGCGGACGATGTCGTTGCGCGTTACATTGGTAGAAACCCATTTGAGTTTATGAACGGTTGGGCACCGACCCCCCTTCAACAGGCTTTTTACGACATTATGGGGAAGGCTCTTGGCGTGCCGGTGCATCAACTTTTGGGTGAAAAAGTTCACGACAAAACGCAATTCGGCTACTGGTCGATTGATATGACCCCAGAGGAATGGGCGGCAGAAGCGGAGCACGCTTATGCGCTCGGCTATCGGCTCCACAAAATCAAAGCCCGCCCGTGGTTTGAAGTACTTGAGCAGGTAGAAGCAATCGCGGCGGTTGTGCCAGATGATTATCGACTCCGTGTCGATGCAAATGACTCGTTTGAAACCCCAGAGCGTACTCTCGAAGTCGCACGTCGACTTCAAGATTACAATATAGAGTCATTTGAAACGCCGATTCCACAAGCCGATATTGTTGGATACCAGGAGATCAAGCGACACACCGATATGCCGATCACAATTCACTTCGGCAACCCGGACCCAATCGAAGCAATACGGGCAAATATGAACGATTCGTTTATTATCGCTTATCCGGACTCACGCGCTGCCAATGCTATACGGGAGGCGGTCATTTCAAACGCTGCCCATCTTCCCGTCTGGCTACAGATTGTCGGGCTCGGTATTACGACCTGTTATGTCATGCATCTTGCTGCGGTGATGCCGAATGCAACCCTGCCAGCGATTACGCTGAACGCTTTGCGCGCTTTTGACCTTGTTACGCCTTCAACGATTCCACTTGTTGATGGATACGCAACGATTCCAGATAAACCGGGATTAGGCGTTGAATTGGATGAGGACGCGCTTGAGAATTGCCGCGTCTAATGGAGATATAAGATGAAGGTATTTACTATCTGTTGTACGTTGATGGAAAAGTAGATGGTGAGAAACCGAGCGGCGGTACGTTGGATACGAGCGAATCGCCTATCTGGATAGGTGCCCGTCCCGGCAATGTTGCGGCGACAGGCCTCTTTGACGAAGTTGGATTCTTCACTGAGGCACTCTCTAAAGATCAACTCAACGATGTGCTGGAGAATGGGTTAGCCGATTATGCCGCTGTTGAGGCGGCTGGCAAATTAACAACAACTTGGGCTTTGCTGAAAGCAAAAAAATAAATAACAGGCACATCCGTGTGCTAAACAGAAATGGAGAAGACGCATTATGCAAATGCACGTAGGTGGAGAATGGATTGATAAATCCGATAAAATTGACGTACTGAGTCCTTTTGACGGTTCAGTTGTTGACACCGTTCCCAGGGGGGACGCAGCCGACGTCGAGACCGCTATTCAAACTGCTGAACGCGGGGCAAAGATCATGGCGGGTATGACCGGCTATGAACGCTACGAGGTCCTGCGTAAAGTTGCGGACTTGATGGTGGAACGGGCGGACGAACTCGCCGAGGTGATCACTCGCGAAGAGGGGAAAATCCTCGCCGAGGCGACGATTGAGGCGACACGCGCTTCCGAAATTATAGCCCTCTCTGCGGAAGAAGCAAAACGGTTGACCGGTGAAACGATTCCTCTTGAAGGCGCGCCGGGTGTGAAAGACAAACTCGGCTTTACAGTACGCATGCCGTGTGGTATCGTCGCTGGTATTAGTCCCTTCAACTTCCCACTGCACCTCGTTTGTCACAAGGCAGGTCCCGCAATTGCTGGTGGAAATGCTATTATCATCAAACCTGCGACGGACACACCCCTCTCCGCACTGAAGCTGGTGGAACTCTTTTTAGAAGCAGGGACCCCGCCTGAGGCGATTCAGTGTGTGACAGGTCCCGGCGGCGAAATCGGTGATACCCTTTGTGCGGATCAGCGCGTCCGGAAGATTACCTTTACGGGTAGCCGTGATGTCGGCGAGCATATCTGTAAGGTCGCCGGATTAAAGCGTGTCACGATGGAACTCGGCTCGAATTCACCGCTCATCGTTATGCCCGATGCGGATCCCGAAAAGGTCGCGCGTGCAGCAGCGGCATCCGGTTATTCCAATGCAGGACAGGTCTGTATCTCAACACAGCGCGTCATCGCACATGAAAAAATCTACGGTGATTTCTTAGATGCTTTCCAGGCGGAAGTTACCCAGATTAGCACCGGTGACCCACTCGCAGAAGGGACACGGATGGGACCGATGATTCGCGAAGGCGATGCGACTCGTGTTGCCGAATGGATTCAGGAGGCTGTCTCGGATGGCGCAGAACTCCTCACCGGTGGCGATAAGCAGGATCAATTTGTTACGCCTGCCATCCTTGCCAACGTCAAGCCAGAGATGAAGATCTCCTGTGATGAGGTCTTCGGACCGGCAGTCGGTGTAACGCGCGTTAATGACATTGACGAAGCGATCGCCCTCGCCAACGATACGAATTACGGACTGAGTGCCGCGATCTTCACACAGAACGTTGATTGGGCAATGAAGTTTGTCCGTGAGGTCGAATCTGGCAACCTGATGGTGAACTGGGGCACGCAGTGGCGTGCGGATCTGATGCCGTATGGCGGCGTCAAAGAGAGCGGTATGGGCAAAGAGGGTCCGAAATACGCCATAGAAGAGATGACTGAATTGAAGATGGCGATCTTCCATTTAGATGGTTAGCGGATTTTTTGAGAACGGGCAGATAACGACATCTGCCCGTTTTTTTATGCCTTTTGTGCTGCCATGCTGGCGAGGATACCGAGGATTTTATCGCACCGTTCGATTGTGTAGGCTGCCATGTCAAGTTGAAGTTTCTTGCCCTCCAACTTAAGGAATACCCAATCTATGCCTGACGTGGTGGCACCATAGACGCAGGGGATGTCATTCCCGCTTTCGGTATTAAAACGTTGGGCGGCAACCATCTCTGCGACACACTGTCCAAGCCCGATTGTCAAATTATCCCTTTTTGCTTCAACCAGGATGATAGCGGGTGCCTCCAAATGAAATTGGGCCGGCGACAGGCTTACCAAAAAATCACAAACGCCGGTCAATCCGTTTTCGGCATCAACATTAAAGTCAATCCCCGAGAAAAAACTGATATGACGGTTGAAGTGCTCCCAGAGTTCAACCAGAATTACGGAGATAATCAGTTCTGATTTTGCCTTCTCCGTGCCCATAGCAAAAGCTAACGGCACATTCCGCTCCAGTGCTGTGGTAAGATGTGCACTCGGTTCCACGGGTTCTGCGTCGGAAAAGATACCGGCGGCATTAACCTCTTCCAAGTCAAATGCTTTCTTCACCGTTTCTAAAGTCCAATCACTATATGCCATGAGAGGAAGCCTCCGTTCTTTAATCTGATAATATCTATATTTTACCAAACGGCTCTGGTATTTTTCAAGTTAAAGAGAAAAGGCGCGGTAGCAACCGCGCCTTCTAAATAGAGGGACTGAGGTCTGAAATCTCGCTAAAAATTGGCTTTTCGATAGCCTACTCTTCCTCTTCGGTTTTCGACTCGGTGATTACCTTCTGCGCGACATCGTCAGGTGTGATCTCGTAATGTGAGAATTCCATTATAAAGGTGCCACGGGCACTCGTCATCGACTTGAGATCGATGGAATACCGGAGCATCTCCGAAAGCGGGACGTTTGCTTGGATGATCTGCTTTCTCCCCAACTGTTCAACACCCATTACTTGTCCACGCCGTCCGTTCAAGTCGCCGATAATGCTCCCCATAAACTGTTCAGGCACCGTAATCGCGACGCTCATAACCGGTTCGAGCAAGCACGGATCGGCTTGTTCGGCAGCGGCAGAAAAGGCGATAGAACCCGCGATCTGGAACGCCATGTCCGAAGAGTCAACAGGGTGATATTTGCCATCATAGAGATCAATTTGGATATCGACGATTGGGAAGCCAGCAAGTAAACCTCTATCCATTCTCTCACGGATGCCTTTTTCGACAGCCGGGATATAGTTACGCGGGATCGCGCCGCCGACGATGTTGTTAACAAACTCAAAACCTTCACCGCGTTGCAAAGGGGCAAGATTAATCGTGACATCGCCGAACTGTCCTCTTCCACCGGATTGGCGTTTATGTCTACCTTGGACGCTCCGAACGCTGCGACGAATCGTTTCCCGATATGGCACTTTTGGCGGTGAGAGTCCCGTCTCGACGCCGAATTTGTCTGCCATTCGTTCCCGATTAATGTTAATGTGCAGGTCTCCGAGCCCAGAGATGAGAAGTTGTTTCGTAACTTCGTTACGTTCAATCCTAAACGTCGGATCTTCTTCGGACATCCGTGTGAGTGATGTTATCAACTTTTCATCGTCGCCTTCGCGCGTCGGGTGGATAGCATAGGAAATAACGGAGTTTGGGAAATCAACACCTGGGAGTTGAATTGAGGCGTCTCTGTCGCAGAGCGTATCCCCGGTCTGGGTCACAGCAAGTTTCGTGAGTGCGCCGATGTCGCCTGCTTCTACCTGTGGTGTACTGATTGCCTCCTGACCGTTCATGAAGGCGGTTTTTCCAAGGCGTTCAATTTGTCCTTGCGTCGAGTTACTGACCTGAGTATCCCCTTGTAATGTGCCAGAGTAGACACGGAAGAAGCTCAATTGCCCCGCAAACGGGTCGGCAATCGTTTTGAAGACAACAGCGGACATCGGTGCATCCAGTGAGGGTTCGCGACTGTCCTCTTCATTCTCTGCAGATGTAACTGCGCCTGCGTCGACCGGAGATGGGCAGCCGATCAACAGCATATCCATCAATTGTTGCACGCCGATATTGTTTAAGGCAGCACCACAAAGCACAGGGGTAAACTGGTTCTCGAAAATCCCAAGTTGCAAGCCGTTCTGAATCTCTTCGTCTGATAGCTCTCCTTCAAAAAACTTCTCAATGAGTTCATCGTCGCTTTCTGCAGCGACTTCGACGAGTGCTTCGCGGGTTTCTTCAGCCTGTGTCTCCAAGTCCGCGGGGATTTCGGCTTTTGCAGCACGCTTACTTCCATCGGGTTGCAAATAAGCCGCCATCTGTATGACATCGACGACACCGGCGAACTGCTCCTCTTTGCCGATCGGGAGTTGAATCGGAACCGCCCGAGTCTCTAAAATTTCTTCAACGCTTGCGAGTGCGTTTTCAAAACTGGCGTTCTCTTTATCCATTTTATTGATAAAGATGAGGCGTGGCAGTTCATATTTGTCTGTGACTTCCCATACCTTTTCGGTGCCACCTTCGACACCGGTAGTTGCATCGACAACGACAATGACAGCGTCGACGACTCGGAGTACACTGTGGAGGTCGCCATAAAAATCTTCTGCGCCCGGAGTATCAATCAGATTTAGTTTATGTCCTTCCCATTCTGCAATACAGACTGAACAGTTGAGGGTTGTTTTACGTTCAATCTCGTCAGCGGCATAGTCAGCTACAGAATTTCCACTATCGACAGCCCCCATTCGCTCAATAGCACCCCCGTTATAAAGCATCGCTTCAACGAGTGATGTTTTGCCTGCTCCTGAATGCGCGATAATTGCAATGTTTCGGATCTGGTCTGTCCTGTATTGTTTCATACGTCCAAAAATTTCTCCTTTTACTGTTAACCACACGGAATAGAGCGAGCTACGCCGTTTAAAGATAAATCTTAGCACAATATGGCAAAAATGTCAAGAAAATATTTCTATTAATGCTGTCCCAAGCAAAAACGCCTGACATAACGTGTCGGATTTAAGGTATAATTAATTCAATTAATTATGGAAACTGTTCTCTATAAAACTAAGTCAAGCCCGTAGGGGTTGACGGCTCTGGAGAAATGAACTTCAAAGTTCAAACTTCCGTGCTTTACCCGCAAGGTAAATTAAAAATATGCAAAATCTTTTCTTTGCGTTCGGTTCAGGTTTAAGTCTGCTTGGTGTTGTTTTCGGGGCGTTTGGGGCGCATGCGTTGCGATCAAAACTCTCGCCGGAGATGCTTGAGACGTTTGAAGTCGCAGTTCGGTATCAGATGTATCACAGTCTGGGGATGATTGCTGCGGCGTGGGCGGTATCGCAGTGGCAGAACCAACTCACGGTGGTATCGGGATGGTGCTTTTTGGCAGGTATCCTAATTTTTTCGGGCAGTCTCTATATCCTGAGCCTCACGGGGGTTCGATGGCTCGGTGCGATTACGCCGATCGGGGGGTTGGCATTTATTATCGGTTGGGGTTGTCTGACACTCGCTGCGATTCGCGGGTAAAACGTCTGTGTTTCAGTCTGTTTAGGGTTGACAGTTGGGACATGTTGGTGTAAAATAATGAGAACGAAAAGAACGTGATCTATCCACTTTGTGACGACCGCGAGCGTCCTTAACTCGAAAAACGAAATATTCGATGCTCCGGCTATAAATCTAAGGAGAATCTCTCATGAAAAAGTTGAATATCCAATGGGTTTACGCGTGCATTTGCTTGGGCTTTATGCTAATTGGGCACACCACACAGGCGATTCGTTATGAGTTTGATAGTGACAAGGAGATTGCCGATTGGGAGTTGGGACCCCAGGCAACCGCAAAGGTGAAAGACGGTATGCTTGAACTTACCGTTGCCGGTGGGCAGAATTCAGGTATCTACTTTGGGGAAGAAAATTGGACGGATTATCGCATGGAAGTCAAAGCACGAAAACTTGCTGGACCCTATTTCCATCTGTTCGTTCGGACGCAAGAACCCGCGGTGGATTTCTATTTCATGGAGATCAGTTACAACTCACATACAACTTCGATTTTCATGTTTCAAGGCGGTGGCGCAAATGAGATTACCGGCGGTCCGCGCCCAAAACGTCCCGACTCAAAGGACACCAAAGGTGGTGATGCATATACCATCGTCTTTGAAATAGAAGGGGAAACCCTCAGAACCTACATTGATGGAAAACTGATGGTTGAAAACCAAGATAAAACCTACGATAAAGGTCGTCCCGGTTTAGGCGGTAGGGATTCAACTGTTGCGTATGAATATGTTGAAATCAATGGTGAGGGTATCCCACCGACAGCAGTGGAACCTGCTGACAAATTGGCTACGCTATGGGGTGAATTGAAGCGTAAGTGAACCAAAGTGGTTAGCTCGTAATGAAATTATGCCTTAAATGGCATAATTTGTCTTTGCTTTACATTTGGAGAGCGGATTTAAGGAACGCACGTCCAAGATGGGACGCACGTCGTTTGACCGCAAGGAATAATTAAAAAAGGAGGAAGACATTGAAGAATCTTGCTATTCTTTTTCTCACGGTTTTAATTTCTACGCAGGTTGAAGCCAATTACAATTTTGCGCTTCACACCGATTCGCACCCTTGGGCGCGTGAAGACCTAAAAGGGGCTCAGGCGGAAATTGATACCTTGATTAAGATTATTGATAATAAGGTAAACCTAACGGCTTTTGAACCCAAAGATATTAAGGGATTAGCCGATTGGGTCAAGGCACACACGGAGGGGGGTGGAAACACTCTTATTCTGACAGGGATCACCCCTTCAACAATTTATCCGACTGGTAATGCGAAACCCGATGGCTCGCTTCTTGAAGAGTTCCTTGATGCCGGCAACACGATTTTCAATACGGGTGAATACACCTTCTACACATCGGAAGGACCCGCGGAAACGAATGGGCAAGCTGCATTACCCCATATCATTGACGTTCCAGAAGCTTTCGTGTGGATGAATAGAGGTCCGGACGCCTGGCAAGCCAATCCAGTGGAAATGACGCCGACACAGGAAGGCAAAGACCTCATACCGAGTCTGAAAGAGTATAACACCTCTTATCCGTTCCACGTGGAAGATTATGAGAAATCGCCGTGGGAGTTAGAGATCGCGCTGGCTGAAAATAAGGATGACGATTTACGGGTTGACCCCGCTGTAATATTCAACGAAGAGACTGGGGGTCGACTCGGTATTTTCGTTCAGGTCTATGTGGGGGATGTACCGCATCCGGGTGTCTCGTGGGGCGATATTATGGGGGAATTCATCGTTAACTATTACCTACCAGAGGTCTTATCGGTTGAACCTGTCGATAAATTAACAACGACTTGGGGAAACCTGAAAGGAGAGAAAAAATGAACAAATTAGCATATCTTTTGGTGGCTGCAACGTTTTTGATGAGCTGTGTACTGGCGCATGCAGTCGATCCAGATAAGGATTTACTTATCTATTTACCTTTTGATGAGGGTAAAGGGAACACGGCGGAAGATGTTGGGCCTAATGGATTCGTTGGTGATATAAAGAACGCAAAATGGGTAGAGGGTGTCTCAGGTCAAGCACTCCAATTTAAGGGTGGGAGTGTCAACTTTGATCCACTCAAAATTGATCAACCCAAGGAAATGACGATCGAATTCTGGTTCAAACCGGACGAGAAAATTGACAGTGGCGCCCGAATTGATCTGCTCTATCGTTTGCAAGGTGGTGGACGACCTCATGTTACGTTCAATCGTGGTGGCATATTATTCGGATACTACTTTGCGACGCAAGGTGTGGAATTACCGATACACACGAATCATGATGCGTTTGAGCCGGAATGGTATTACTTCGTCGGGACGCAGACCAAACAGACTGGGTGGATGTATATTAACGGGGAGCTTGATAACGAAACGGATGCCGGTGGGGATGCCCGCATGGATTTCGGTACCCAAGGGATGTGCATCGCGGCGAGTCAGGGCAACGCCAACTTCTTCAATGGCATGATTGACGAATTTAAGATGTGGAGTGTCGCTTTCACTGCTGACGATGTCAAAGCCAGTATGGAAGCAACGCTTGCTGTGCAAGCGGAGGGTAAGTTGACAACGACATGGGGTAAGCTTAAATCGGGTTCTGATGGAATCAGGTTTTAAGCGTCTTACCTAACATGTCTACCGAATGAATGAGATATGGAGCGGACGGGTTGCTGAGCGGCCCTCCGCATCCACACAAGTTAACACATGCTTCCCTCTGGTAGGCGTAAGCCAGTATTGCTCTCCCGCGCTCCCTTGGAAAATTAACTCACCATCCAAAAACCAGAACAGATCCTGTGTCCGACTCGAAGCCGAGGCGGTCAATCGGATCTTTTGGTTTTCCAGCGGCACCCCTCCCCGAATGTAATAGATAGTGTTTTCTGCTGGAGATAAAATAATCGGAGCGTTCCCTGCAATTGTTCCGGTACACAAAGGGTTATGCTCGGGTAGAATAGACACAGCAAAACCATTCTCTGCCAACCACGTCGCCGCATCGGCGGGCCACTCCTCAAATATGCGTGCTTCCGCTACAGATATGTCATCCCTACGGGGTTTCCTTTTAAGCACGCCAGCGGGGTGCGATGTCTGTAGCCCCAAATTCCCATAGTTAGGAATCCGACAGTGGGAGCAGAGACTGTATCCTGTTGTTTTGTCAACGTAGATGCGTTTATGAATTGAGCAGACCGCTACAGACGAGATACCCGGGATATACACATCCTCTTTATGCGTAGGACAGTGCGGTGAAACTGGTGCGCCACTCAAGGCACATACGTGTCGTGTTTTGATTTGTTCCGGCTTGGTAAACCAGCGGTGTGTGTCTTGTCCTGTTAAGGCAGTGAAGAGCGCGAATAGAATCGGGGTTGCTGCATCTGTACCGCTCAGCATTGGCGTCCCTTTTCCATCGAAGTTCCCAAGCCATACACCGATTGTTAATGTCGGCGAGTATCCAATACACCACGCATCCCGATGTCCATAAGAGGTCCCGGTCTTCCACGCAATCTTCGGTAGGGTCATTGTCCTTTCAAAGGCTTCTGGATTTTTAACCGTGTTGGTAGGCAGTTGTGATTTTGTTAACATCTCGGTTATGATGAAGCTTGTCTCTTTTCGGAGTAAACGTTGCGTGAAATGGCTTTCGGAGCGTTCGCTGTGCTCACTTTCGGCTGTCGGAAACCGTCGGTTAAGAGAGATTGAACGTTCAGATCCGTCTTGGGACTGACTGCTGATGGCTGATGGCTGATTGCCACTCTTCTGTTGGCTATTTCTTGGGAGGGTCAGTTGATAGGGTCCAAATTCTCCCATATTTGCCAACCCAGCATAAAGTGTTGTCAATTCAAGCAGATTTACTTCGCATCCACCGAGAACCATAGAAAGTCCGTACTTTTGGGCAGGGGCGAGTGTAGAGATGCCAGCCTGTTTGAGGAAGGCGTGTAGTGTCGAACCCCCAACTCGTGCTGTGCGGTTTTCCAAGCGTGCCGTGAGATTAACGGCGGGAACATTGAGAGAACGTGCCAATGCCTGACGGGCAGTGACATAACCGTTATATTTTCCATCGTAGTTCACCGGCGTATAGTCAGCATGGGTAACAGGGACATCGAATAACAGTGTCTCCGGTGTAATCAAGCCCTCTTCCATTGCCAGTGCGTAAACGAAAGGTTTAAGGGCGGAACCGGGAGAACGCGGGGCGAGCGTCCCATTTATTTGTCCTAATGCCTTCCGGTCGAAAAAGTCGTGGGAACCTACCATTGCTAAGACGTGGCGGTTTTGGGTATCCATGACGATGACTGCACCTGTGCTGGTGCTATGAGACCCGCGCAAACTGGGTTGACGCTCTGCGTCCACCAGATATTCGTTAAGGATGCGTGCCGCAGTTTCCTGAACTTTCGTGTCTATTGTTGTGTATATCCTGCCATCTTTTGTTGATTTCGCAGACCAGCGGTTTTTCTTAACCAACATCCGTGAGAGGTGGGGTGCTTTGAATGGAAGTGGGTGGCGTTTGTGCGGGATCGGTTCTTGAACTGCCTCTTGCCACTGCTGTTCAGAAATTTGTCGACGCGCCAGGAGCCGATTCAGGACTTTTTCACGTGCCTTTCGGGCGTTTTCTGGGAACCTGTCAGGTCGTAAACGTTCTGGGGCGTTCGGAATGGCGGCAAGAAGTGCGGCTTCCCCAAGGCTAAGGGCATGCTGGGGTTTGTTGAAGTAGAATCGCGAGGCTGCTGCTGTTCCGACTATATTTCCACCATACGGGAGCATGTTAAAATAAAACGCTAAGATCTCTGATTTGGAATAAGCATGTTCAAGTTGAACTGCGCGGAACATCTCGATGAGTTTGTTCGGAATGTTACGGGCTTTGGGTTCCATCAATCGAGCGAGTTGCATGGTGATGGTTGACCCCCCACGCACAACTTCACCCGCTCTCAAATTGTCATAGATGGCTGTTGCAATCGACACAGGATTGATGCCATAGTGATAGTAAAACCACTTATCTTCTGAAGTTAGTATTGCTTGGTGTAGGAAATGGCTATCGGCCGTCGGTTGTCGGTTGTCAGTAATGCGTGTGGCAGGAAACATCGCTGTATCCTCCACAGCGTCTTCTGGTAGACTGGGGCGCAAGCCGCGTGTGGGAAACCTGCGGGACAATGCTGACTGCTGATGGCTGATGGCTATTCGCCACATGCCATCGTCAGCTAAAAATGCTCGAAGCCACTCACCGTTTCTGTCCAACACAATCTGAGATACAGGTGGATGGAGACGTGCTTTGGGTAACGGAAAACACCAGTTTGCGAGCATAAAGAGAGTCGCAATCAACAGGGGAGGGAATATGAAAATTATCAGTCTTCGGAAGAGAGGTTGCCGGTTGTCGGTTGTCGGTTGTCGGTTATAAGAGGGCCTTGTTAAACGAAAACCTCTTAACTGAAAACTGAAAACTGAAAACTGAAAACTCTTCATTATTCTGCAACCACTGCGATACGCATGCTACCCGTTACAGCAGATTTTGTTGTATCGTACATCGCCTCGGCGGCAATAGGGGGTAAGGTGAATTCACCTTGTGTGACGGCGCGTAGCGCGTAATAGAATTTACGTTCGCGTTGACGTGGGAACGTACCGAAAAAGATGAGCCTGTCATCGCGAATATCAATATAATCCGGTTTGAAATCCTGGGCTTTCAACCATGAAATACCCTCTCGGGATTCTAATCGCGGGTTCTCAATTTCAAATCCTGTAGGCAACATATCAACGACAACAACGTTTTCGAGATTGGCGGTGAGGGCTTTGACGTTTACCTCAGCGATGATCAGTTCCCCATGTGTGAAGGTGCCAGTACGTTCTTCACCGTCCTTGTTAAAATAGCGTCTACGCACCTGAAGTTCGCGTTCATATTCTTCGATGAAGGAATCACGTTGGATGCCAAACGCGCTCCAATAATAGTAGCAACTGCCTTCACCTTTAACAGAGAGCTGGACACGCATCCCGTCCCATGCTGGATCGGTGTGACAGATCTCCGTTGCGTCGAAGTTGGCGAAATGTTCACCGTTGAGCGTCAGGGTACCGGTGTAATTTCTGTCCATCTGTTTCTTCAGGATCTTGCCGAGTGCCAAAAATGCAAAGGCGTTTTCTTGTGTTGTTGCCCATCGGTTCCCGTCAGATGCTGCCTCACTTAGATTTTGGACGAGCATCGGGATTGACGGGTGGTTTTCGTTAACTTCCGCAAGAACGTCTAACATGATGGCTTGGGCTCGAATGGGGGAATCAAGCGTCCCGCCTGTCTGGCGTTGTCCGTTGCCCTTATTAAAATTGGGTGATACTGACACCGGTAGCATTGACAGGGCAGTTTCCAGTTCGCCACTGAGGGCGAAGGCTCCTGCGAGTTGAAAGTGGCTATAATCGCTGAGTCCACTCAAGCCTCTGTTTTTCAGATAGTGCATCGTGCCTCGGTCGGGATGTCCAGCAGCAGCTAAGACATAAGCAGCATAGGTTGCTAATGAAATCTTTTTTCGTATCTCTTGTGCTTCCCCAAGCGAGCTTCTAAAGTCGTCTTCCGTGTTTGGCGAGAATTTCGCCTCTGTTTTTAAACCTTCCAGCAGTGCGTCGTAAACCCGGTCTGATACCTCATAGCCCGCCTTTCGTGCCTCGACGAGGAAGTGAGACGCATAGATACTGCTCCATGGGTTCACGTAAGTGCCACCGGGCCAATAAGCGAAACGGTCATCTGACTTCAACATACTTTCGATTTTCGTGATACCCGATGTAATATAGTGGTCCACTGAGTCTTCTGCTGCCAGCATCGGTTCGACACTTCGCGCCAAGTCGCTGAAGTAAAGCAGCGGAAAAACCTTGCTCGTTGTTTGTTCCAGACAGCCGTGCGGGTAACGTATAAGGTAGCGGAGACTGTCCGCAAACCTGATATTTGGGAACGGCGATAACGTGAGACTAAACTCTGACGAATCGGGTATTAAATTCGACGGGAGAATAAAGTCAACAGATTCACCTGCGCGTACCACTCCTTGCCCAGTTTGTGTGACAGGTGGAGCGACGGAACGCAGTGGGATTTTTACATCTAATTGTGTTATTTGTGCGTTACCGTGTGCAGAAAGATTGAAGTTGGCTTCCCCGATTGCATCCTGAACGAGAATATCGAAAAAAACTTGTGCCTCTGTACCTGCGTCGACCCGCTGGTCTATACTGAGTTTGTCTACTGTATATTGGCTATCGGAAACCAGCGGAAACTGTTGGCTTTCAGCAGAGGGGGGCTTTTGCTGATCGCGACGCAAGTCTCCGCGTGTGGGAGACCTACGGGACAATGCTGATGACGGATCGCTGACACCTATTGCTGAAAGGAGTTGCACGTCGCCTGATGCTTGCAATTCGACCGTAAATTCCCCTGCCGCACCCGTGCCGTTAAAGAGGGTGACCGGTACACGCACCTTATCACCACCTGCGAGGAATCGGGGGAATGTTGGTGTTAAGACAATGGGTTCGCGGACGGTCAGATACGCTTCCGTACTGCCGTAATCACCACCCGCGAATGCGACTGCCATCAACCGCAGTGTTCCATTGAACTGTGGAATCTTGAATTGAGCAGTCCCGCGACCGTTTCCATCGGTTTTCACGAATCCCGACCAGAGTGAAATTGGCTTTACTCGCTGGATGCTGCCTGTGCTCAATCGCTTCCGTAGTGCTGCCTGCCGTGTCGTGGCTGCATCTCCCCCTGTACTTGAATTGTCGGTGACATTTGCGATTTCGGGGAGGATCCCACTATACAGGTCGAAGGAGCGCGTCTTAAGCCCGCGCTGTCGATAGAAGTAGTCGTGTGGGTTGGGTGTTTTGAAGTCGGTTAGCGCGAGGATCCCTTCATCAACAGCTGCGATACAAACATCATATTTTTGCCAAGAACGTCTCCCGTGGACTTGAAACGCTATCGTCACTTCGCTGTTCGGTAGGACTGTCACTCCTTTAGAGTCGTCAGTTTTCAGTTTTAACCATTCACTCGTGCGTTGCTGTCTTGTATCGGAGTCGAGTGGATGGTTAAGGTTATCAGTTAAGGAGGAATTTTGTCTAACCAAACCATCTGTTAACTGCTGACCGTTAGCTGACAACTGAATCGAAAGTCGCCGTCGTGTTTCATCTATCTTGAGTGGAATTACGCCAAACGCGCGCGCGGGGAGAGGCGACTTCTTATCCGTCACGGTTCCTTCCATCGGGATGGCGCGTATTAACGTCGCGGAGAGATACACATTCGGTCTATAGGCGTACCGGACTGGAATTGATAAAGTTGTGGTGTTATTTTTCATCACGATTGTCCGGTAACTCAACACCTTTTCGCGTTCGACCGTCAGCAGGAGTGTGCCCGGGAACGGTGCTTTAACATATAGTTTTGCTGTTTGTCCCGGATGGTAAGCAGGCTTGTTAAGCGTCAGTTCCAGTCGAGTCGGATGTTCCATAGAAACTGGGATGTTTCCCCATCCGCTAACGTAAAATCCGAGTTCTGCAGTCGCTGTTGAGGTGATGTCCTCAAGACGGACGCGGTATTCACCATAATCTGAGGGCGTTAAGGTCACCGTCTGCACTGTTTCTGCTGAAGTTAATGTAACCGTTTCCACTTCTGTTGTTTGAGGTTCAGAGACGTACGCGTAACGCCCGGCACCGTTCTGACGGAGTATCGTATTCCAATGGACTTTATGGAGGCTTAGTTTTAGGTCTCTCCCGGGTGCAACTGCCATTGCATCGTTAACAGCAATGTAGTCGAATCGAAGGGGTTGGTTAATTTTTACGTCCCCGGTCTTTGTCTGTCGAAGTCCAACGTAATGCGAGTACGGGTGTATCACAACTCGATGAGAAGCGGTGACGGATCTGCCACCGGCTTCACTAACAGTCGCTGTCAGGGTGCCGTTTAGCAGAGAGGGGGCTTTCAGCGTTTCGGGAATCGTGAATTGATAGGACGCTTTGCCCGCTGCGTCAGTTTTCGCTTCTCCCAATCCGATTCTTTGTTTTTCAAAATTGGAGCGGGCATTCCCGAAGACAAACGAGTTCCACTGTGTTGCACTTGCGCTGAGTGCTGAATTGACAAACGAAACTGCTTCCAATTCACAAGAGACTTCCACCTTGCGACCGACTGCTGGGGGTCCGAATAGGTTAATAGCGGAGACTTCAATGCCGAGTTCCTCTCCAAGCTTATAGGTAGATTTATCCGCTGTTACAGCGACTTTTATCCGATCGGGCATAAATTCTTCAACCTGAAATTGGACTCTTCCAACGACGCGATCCGCGATCCGCATCTTAGCAATATAGTTACCAGTCAGGGCGTAGCCAGGGATCGGAATTTGCATATCGCAGGCACCGTTTTTGTTTGTTTGCAGCCTTAACTCTCGCATGATTCTACCGTTTGGGGAGAGCACTTCAATCCGGGCGGGAAGCGGTTGCGGTGTTACCTGCTTTGGTCCTCGAACAATTCCAGCAAGTTGGACGGTTTCACCCGGGCGGTAGACCCCTCTGCTGGTGTAGAGAAAGGCTTCATAACCTTTTTGCAGGTAGGCAGAGCCAGCGATGTTGAAGTCTGCTGTCGCGATTTCGTGCCGGTTGAGTTGAATGAAGGCGAGATCGTCCCGTTTCGCGACGGTGATCATAAACGGTGTGAAGTCTTCTGTCTTCTCCGCAACATCTGTGAACTCGACATGCCCTGCCCAGTTGGTTCTTCCTTCGAGGAGTGTCTGGTTATTATCACTGATAAGTTTGACGTGCGCTGCTGGTACGGGCGAGCCAGTGGCGAGCGATTTCACCCAAACGTATAGTCTGTTTTCTGTGCGTTTGGCACTGATCCCCAAATCTGTAATGAGCACCCATTGATGTGCACTATCCCACTCCCTCTCTGCGTTTCGCGCCACAACCTTGAAGATACCGACGTGTTCATCTGAGAGGTATTCTTCCAAGGAGATAGGGGTTGTTCCCTCTTCGTTCAATTGGGAGGGGATATCAAGTTCTTCTGTATGAATGGATTTACCTAAGTTTCTGCTCCAGCGACTCCATTGTTCTAATTTCGATACATAGATAAGATTGTTCGCAAAAACTTTTTCAATACTGAGTTTCACGCGTTTAACGTTAATTGTTGCCAGACCTAAGTTCAGGTGCCCTTTTCTCGCGAGGAAGAAGCCGTCGCCGAGAAACCGAAGTTGGGGGCGGATATCCGGGATTTTCAGGCGCGTCATGTAATCTTGTTTTAAGACGGCATCGTTTCGGGCTGTGAGACCCCGCCGAATCTTCAGCGTGTAGGTAGTACGCCGTTTGAAGTTGCCGTGAATCTGCACGTTTCGATAGTCGGATGTCACCTGATAGGCGACTGCGGGTGTCAGTTCTATGTACGGCTCAATGGTATTACTGAGTACCGGTGCACTGAAACTCACTGAGATATAGGGCGTTCCATCGCTTTCCCAAACGTCAGCGTATGTTACACCGAGTGTTCCGCGCCCTCGGAGTATTACGGGTGTAACGCTCGCTTTTACTAAACCTATTTTCCCACCCGTACATTTGAACCCTTTTTCAATCTTAATCTTTATTTCTCGGTCTGCAGTGCCGCGTTTTATGCGTTTTGTCTCGAATGTTACCGTCCGTGCTGTTGCTGTATTGGTTTGAATCTGGTATGGAATTTCTGTCTCGTCGTCCAGTTCAATAGAGAGGTGTGCCTTTAAATCGACAATGGTTACCGGATAATTAAATGCTATCGTGCCGAAACCTGTTGCGTGTTCACGGGCGTCATTGGCGGTAAATTCCATGCGTGCTTGCTGCACTGCGAAAGGATCGGTAGCAAATTTAAACTCTTTTTGTCCGGTGAGTAGGAATGTCTCAGAAGGGTTGAGTTCTGGGGTGAGTTGAACAGTATATTGTGCGGAGGGGGCTAAAGGTGCATCTAAAAAGAAACCGACTCTATCGCGCGCGATCCAACGTGCACTGCCTTGAACGGCGGGCGTAAACCGAAGGGCTTCTGCTGGAACTTCGGTCCCGACGCGCGACTTATCAATAATTGCCTCCGAGAACGTAATCGAAAAATCGACCCATTGTGGAACCTCACCTTGTGGCGTGAAGGTTTTGACACTGTATCGTGTCTTGGCACGCACGCTCCCTTGGACAATGTAGAAGATACAGGCAGCAAGGAGTAAGGACATCAGTCCGATCACGCCGATTAAGCTTTTTAAGAGCAAATTTCGATTTCCAGATTTCGCCGAAAAATTTTTGGAGAGTTTGGCCACCATCAGAAGTGCCTCCTCTGCAAGGCAAAGATACTTAAATTCCAAGCAATTTCTATAAGCAATTTTTATGCCAATTGAACTTTGGTTCTTATGTTAACGTAGATTGCCACTTTGTAGCATAAACTGTAAGTTTGTGAAAATGTCTTTAAGTGACGTTATGTGTAAATATAAACACATAGGGACGGATGTGGCGATCCGCCCCTACACGTGAAGGGTTTTTAAGTGTAGTATTTGCGCCAAAACTCGTTCTGAGTAGAATTGAGTACTTTGATGCCAGCGTAAAAGCCTTTAGAACCAGAAGCGTGACATTAAAATAATCTGATCGGTCCCTTGAAGTTGACGGCGTGTGCCTTTGTCTTTGGTCGTATCATTGGCATTGTGATCCGCGTTGGCGAGGTTTGCCCAGTAAAAGAGAGAAATTGCCCCGTTTTCGATAAAATTGTACTGAGCATTGAATGTGACCCGTTGGCTTGCATCTCCCTTAACCGTTCGATCTGGGTCAAACAGACCGTATCGACCCGCAACAGTGAGTTGGGGGAGAATACGATATTTTGCGCCGACGTAATACCCTTTTGAATCAACGGCATCCGGTGCGAAAGAGACAACCTCTCCGCTATTTCCAAAATTGAATTCACCCTCAATACTCACGCCTGCGTAAGAAGCAGTGAGAAATGCCCCGATGAGTCGTTCCCAGTCTTCGGTTGATTTTTCAAGGATTGCGGACGCGCCTGCTCGAATCGGTCCGAGTTGTGCACCAAGGGTCCCGAGTCCGCCTTTCGCTGCGGTGGTGTTGGTATTAAAGAAAGCGGCATTGTAGAAAACCTTTCCAGCACTTCCGCCGATCTCAACGCCGACATCCCGTTTATTAGAACCGAGTCCATACCCTTCTCGAACAAGGATATTATGGTCCTTCTGTTTGATAGCGAAGGGCAGTCGAAATTGTCCGACTTTGACATAGAGGTGTTTTGGAATCGCATCTACCGTTGCAAACGCATTCATCGTTGTCCCAGCGTTGTTGGAAAGGGTGAGTCGAACGTGTTCAGAGGCTTCCGCGTTGAACGTTACTTCTGCTTGCATGAGCAGAAATCTGTCGATCGAAGAGTGGCATGAATTGCATCCAGCGATGGCCCCACCCCCTTCGCTGTCTTCTTCGTTGGCATGCGTTGTTTTGATAAAAGCCGTCTGGAAATCAAGAGAAGTTGTGAGTCGTTTGACGACTTCCTTGACTTCTTCCGTCACGGCTTCCATATCGAAATCTTCGGGAAATTCGAAATAGTTCTCTTCAAAAATCTCACCGACCCGATTTCGGGGACCGCCGCCAGCCGGGTCAAGATGACAAAAGCTGCACTCTTTCTCAAGTTCGGTTGCAAACTCAGGTCGTGCCTCTACAATGATCGGGAAAAAAAGACTCAGTGAAATACTGACGATGAGCGCGAGCCATGGAAGTAATGATACACCTCCGGATATGTCCAGCCGTTTTGGCAGCGAAATGATATGACTCAGGTATCTCACCCAGTCGTTACAGTGTGAATTCAAAAGGTTCTCCTTATCTTTTAGTCAAGTTTCGTGAAAACGTAATCGATGTCTTCGGCTTGGACATGGCATCCCCAACAGATACGCCCTTGAAATTTGAGGCTGAACGCGGCATCTGGCGCGTCTCGGAGGTATTCAGTGAACTCCCAATCATTGTGATCGGGGTCCGTGCCTGCTTTTTTCCGCATAATCGCGATGAGCCCGATATAATCCTTACCCGGACGGGTCGCATCTTTTACGACGATACTTCCATCCGGATATGGAAACTGCTGGGTCCCATTCGGTGCAATGGTGGCCCGTGTTTGATTGACGTAAACGTTTTTTGTGCCGTTGTGTGGGTCGCCACCAGGCGTAGGCGGGATAGGTTCTGCATTTAATTTGAGCCATTGTGTGTAACCTGCCACATCGTCGGGCAAGCCGGGGAGTACCACTACCGGTTCTTGAGGTTGAACGGGTTCCTCTACGGTCGTAGTTTCTTCTTCGGATTGTTGAATAATTTCTTCGAGTTGTTTTTCGCTGGCACAGGCGGTGAAGAGTAAAGTTATCGCCAGGACAGCCAGCAGGTTTCGTGTGTGCGTTTTCATGATGAGTACCTCATTTTTAGATGATGGGTCTTGAAGTCTTTCTTAATCCCCGCCATACCTGTTTAATATACCACGAAATGCCGAATATGTCAAGTGTATAAAGTTTTGACACAGAGCCATTCAATTTTTCTGTAAACCGTTTTGCAGATTTGTCCGTTTGCAGTTGGAATATTCTCTGTAACCTTTAAAGGACGTATCCCTTACAGAGATAATATAGGAGGCGTAACCGAATGACAAAAGAGCAGTACGACAGTTGTTATAACACAGGCACCTATCTGACCCTTCCGTATGGTGAGTTTGTTGAAGCTTATGCGCTTGGGTTGTTAGCACATAAAGACACAGCACAAAGGGTGCGGGAATGGGTTTATGAACAAGGATTTGAACGCGCCGCCGATCTTGACATAACAGCCTCGGCGGAATTGTGGTCCTTGTTTCGGAATCTCACGCGCGAGCTGTGTATTGAAATGTTGAAGTTACCTGAAGCAAAGAATCCACTTGCATGCCCTGATTCTGGGCGGGCTGCAGTGCCTACCACTAAACTTGAGGTGTTTTACCAATTGCTGCGAGAGGTGCCTTTCAAGTATAAGCGCGCTTTGCTCTTGACGTACCTATTTGAAGAGAGTCCGGAACAGATTGCCTATATCTTAAATAAGCCTCCTGAGGAAGTGCATGATCTGATAGATAGAGGAAATGCTGAGTTAGGCGTAGCGTTCCTTCGTGTTTCGATGCGTTAGAACTTATGAAGGGTGCTGCCCGAGCCGTTCAATGTAAGGACGAGCTGTACTCTCGCTCTGTCTATGCCGGTCCTAACACCAACGAAAAAAATAATGGCACAAAGAGGTGAATAAATGACTAAAGACGATTTCAGCTTGTGCTATAACAAAAAAAACACTAAAGATAGTAAGACTTTGGGAGCCAATGTTTTTGGCCTTGCCTACCGGATCGTTCCGGACGCCGACGCAGCGTGGGAAATTCGGGAGGAGGTGATGGAGATAGGTCTCAAACGTTGTGCCGAATTTGAAGTAGAAACGGCTTGGGAGGGGAAGGGACACTGGCCTGGCTTAAAAAAACTAACACGTGACCGCTGCGAAAGAATGATTTCACGACCGGCGCGAGAAAATCCGCTGGCAAAAGAGACATTAAACCAGTGGCCTTATGACCCATGGGCAGCCGCCATTGCAAACCTGTCTTTTAGATATCGACAAATTTTTCTTTTAGGTATGGGATTTAGTAATTGCCCGCGAAACATATACGCCTTACTAAATAAACACAGGTCCAAAAATGAGAAGAAACTTACGCTGAAAGAGGTCAAAAATCTTCAGGTGAAGGCATCAACTCTCATGGTAACAAACCTCACGGAATCTTATTTACCTAGTACTTAAAGGAGAATCCCTTGGACGGAATTATACATCCTAATGTAGAGCAGGTCTGCCGGAAGTACATCTACAAAGATGGGGCATCAGCGGAAATCGCTACTCTCGTTCATGAAAATCCTATTTCGACTGAAGACCTTGATACCCGTGTGCTGACTTACCTAATGGAAAATAGTCCTTACGCGCGTCACTGGGATACTATAGCTGCGCGTCTAAGAGTGGGCGATATTTACACCCAAAAAGCTTTTAACACCCTTGACGCGCCAGCACAGCAGTGTTTACGCTTACGCGCCCTTAATGGTTGTTCTATACCCGAAATTGCCTCAACGTGTCGGCTGACCCCGCAAAAAGTTCATGCAGTACTGAGAGCGGCGCGATACAATTTCTGGAAAGCGTTTGTTATCTCCGAGGCGCGTGTTCTCCACAAATGTCGCCAGTTCGTCTATTCTGATACCGATGCGATGGAGGCTGCGATCGCCAGCTGCTCCCACAGTTGTTCAATTTCCAAGACAGACGTGCTCGCCTACTTAGACACCACGCCGGTATCTTGGGAGAATTGGGATACCTTGGCAATTGACTTCAAGGCATTGGACGCTGGAACCGCAGCGCGTGATGTCCAAGAAATTTTCGAGACGCTTGAAGCCTCCGAGAAAGCCCTCCTCCGTTTGCGAGTCGTCGATGGACACACCATTGCGACAATCGCGAGGACGCGTGACGAGACAAAAGCGCATGTCGAAGCGTCCTTAATAACCTATCGGACAAAGTTTTGGAGGACACTCGTTGAAACAGATTGCGTCGTCCTGCGCGAATGCAGACGCTTAATTCATGATGATAGAGACGCTGAAGAAATCGCGGTCGCTATCCAGAAGCGTGGCGTACCTGTCGAAAACGTGCGTCGACACATATATGACTATCTGGTGGAACGTTGGGATACCACACCCGACTGGGACGATCCGGCGTTTATTAAAGTTGTCGAAGCCGTGGTTGACCCAACTGTTCCAAAGAGTGCTGGCTTTGAAGCCGCAAAGACAGCCTATAATCTGCTTGAATATCCAGAGCAAGACCTTTTGAAATTCAAAGGGGTCGAGGGTGTATCAGATGAAATAATTGCGCAAGTATCCATGGAACCTCTTAATCAGGTTAAAGAGAAAGCCGGTGCAGCAAAGGAGACGTTTTGGAAACTCTTCACGCGTGAACGGTGGTCCACGCTGGCGTACTTTATCGAAAAACTCTGTGAAGACGCTGATTCGTCTTCTACTGATATCCTCAAGGTTGAGGCGGAGTACCTCGCCGCTAAGGCGGCTTATAATTCACTGGATGAAATAGACAAAGAGGTCTTGAGACAGCGGTGTGTGCAAGGACTCTCTGTAGAAGAAATCGCCGCTAAACAGCGGGTCTTCCCTATTGAGGTTGCGGAAACTTTGACGGAAGCTCGTAAAAAATTCTATCAAGAATTTTTAGCCGAAATCTATCGTCTCTGGGGGCTGAAGACACCCATTGAAATCGGAGGGGACGAGGATGATATAAGTAACGCTTGGGAGACACTACAGGAACAACTTTACAAATTCGTTCCAGAGAATTTCCGCGGTTGGTTAACGACTGCTGCGCAACACTCAAAACTCGATTCTAAGAAAAAAGATTACCACCGGAGACTTATTCCCAAAGACCATGGACTCACCTATATGAATCCTGAAGGCGAATTAGTCCCTGTCATATCCGTGCGTCCACTACAGGCAGATGAAGTGCTTGAAAGAGAAGAATCGGAAAAAAAAGAGTTAAAGTTTTGGGAGAATGAAAGGGAACGCTGGCATGAATTGCTAACAAGGACCACCGAAGCAATTTTAGGGTCTAAAAAGCCGGAAAAAAAGTTATATCTTTTGATGAATTACATTCTCCAACCGAAACTCAACGAGCTCAGGGGCGCCGAAACCCGCGTGCCTCACGAGTTTCAGAAGCCCGGCGAGGCGATGGCGGTATCCCACGTCGATCACCAATATCAATCCGAAGTCACGCAGACATGGATCGGTGAACCCATAGATGCAACGGATAGGAGCATCCGCCGCTACGTTGGCGAAATCATATCCCTTGTGGAGGCGTCTGCAGAAGAGGTTGGCATAGAAGGAACAGAACTTGTTGCAGGTTGTGCCCCTATAAAAGAATCGGATGTCAAGAAGAGACGGGATTAGATGGCGGGGAATCAGGGGTATCAAGTTGTAGACCTCTGGGATCCGCTACAAGATTTCCTGTTTTGTCCGATTGGTACCCAGTTATCTCTTAAGTGTTTTAGGAAAGGGCAGTTTGAAAACTAATATCTAACGTGCGTGAAATTCACGCCACTGATAAATATCTAACGAAACAAGGAGAGACTCATGTCGATTACGAAGTTGCAAAATGGCGGCGTCGAGTATAAAATCCGAGTGAAGTCTGGGGATTTAGCAGCCAAAGGTGAAGGGATGATGAGGATTGTGCCTGCGACTGATGGGCAATTCTCGGTCAACGTGTTATTCCCCAATGAAACGGGTACGCTGCAGCCTTTAGATTTAACCGCCGTGGAACGTGTCGCATTGGTGGAGAGAAAAATTGGCTGGTTTGGCAAGAACCAATGGGTAAAACCTCTGGTGATCACAGCAGGTAATTTCATCGGGGTTCCGCTCGTACTTGACGCGCTTGTAGGTGGTATCCAAACTGCTGGTGAAGCAATTCAGATGCTTGCCGGGGGAACTTTTATGGCTACTACCTATGGTACTGGGGTTTACACAGGGACGAGACTCACGCGCTTGGCAAGATTCATTCTCACAACCGAAGATGAGAAGCATGCCGTTTTGGAAGGTTCTGAGAACGCTTTCTGTTTTCTGGATGGTGTGTATACGGCGCCGAACATTCAATTGGAAGAGGTAGCATCTGAAATCCCGGAGGCGCCGGCAGCAGATGAAGCCTCTGAGGCACCGGCAGCCGATCCTACACCGGCACCGGCTTAAGGGACAGAATCTACGAGTGGGGCTTCCCGCCTCACTCGTTGGCTTTGGAAGGAATCAAAAATGCGTCTCTTTAAAGAGCCGAACTTTCCGCTCGATGTACTTAAAGGCACAGCCGCACCTCTCGGCACGGGACACGCCTTCTGTATCCGAGAGGACCCGAATATTGGGCTCCACGGCTGGTTCAAATTTGTGAGCAACAGTCAGAGGCAACAGTTGGCACTGACAGACGTATCCCGACTTGAGATGTCTCGGGGTATGTTGGAGGTAAATCCTCGAAAATGGGCGGCACCTACAGCGGTTGCAGCGCTGAGTCTTTTCACCCCATTACCTGCGTTTCTGGAATTCGTTGGAATTGCAGTTGCAGCGGTGTCCAGTGGTTTCACGAAAACGCGTGTGCGTTTCGTCTGTGAGACAGTCGGGGGTGATCATTTTACGGGGAGTCTTTCTCTAACGGGTTTCGTTGCAGCGAGAACCTTGTGGCAGAAACAGGGAGAATCTCGGTTAAACCCGATGTTCCTAAATTAACTATAGTTTGGACAGTTGTAGCATAGGAGACCGTTGGTCTCCTGTGCATCACTATCCCCGATTTTTGTGAGAGTGCCTCGCGGAAATGCAACTGAAAAAAAATAAACTCGGAAACGGAAGCGAGGGTTCCTCCAGATGGAGGCGAACGATGGAAAAGACACAGCAATCCACACAAGAGTTCCGCGTGAAGGTTATCCATGGAAATTACCAAAAAGGGCGGAGACACTGGTTTCGCGTGACGGTTCTCTCCGAGGATAAAATCCACGGGCGTTTTGAGATGAAAACGGAGAAAGGGGACTCGGAAACCCTTGAAATGGAGGCGATCGTCAGGTTTGAACAGACCACGAGCGGCAAATTCAGGGTAGGCGACTGGATGATGCACTACTTGCTGCCGCATTCGGTGTCAATGTTAGCGGCGAGTGCCTCTCTGGTTGATTTACAAGGCATGGAGCTGGCATCACGAAATGTCCGGTTTGTGTGTGCCACAGAGAATAAGTATTTCTGTGGGGAGATAGCACGAAACGGTTTCCGTTTAGCACAAGCGTTGATCCAGCAGACAGAACAGGCAGATGCGGTAAAGTCAGGGAATTTCTGCTGACTTGTTCTATGCCTCACCGGTTTCATCTCGGACACATCGAAAGCCGAGCGACATGTTCGTTAACATTCTTGTGTTCCCATTTCGTTGAAAAACACGTAACGTTTGGTACCAATCTGCGTAGCTTCCACCTCGGGACACTGCGTGGCTCCGCGGATTGATGCCTTCAAAGTTCTCTACTATCCATTGAAGGTTCTGCTTTGTCGCGACCGGATTTTTAAAAGGTGAGTTCTCATAGAAGTAGGGTTCGTAGTCATCAAGGCACCCCTCCCATCTGAACGTGCGATGAATCGCACTACTATGAACTGGCCCGCTTGTAGTGGGGCAATTCATGGTTCTCCCGTCGATTACCGAAATATTTTCTGAAACTTCATTGAGGTCTGCTACGAGATTTACCGTTTTGTCCGATTGGTACCCGGTTATCTCTTAAGTGTTTAAGAAAAGTCAGTTTGAAAACTGATATCTAACGTGCGTGGACTACACGCCACTGAGAAATATCTAACGAAACAAGGAGAAACTCATGTCGATTACGAAGTTGAAAAATGGAGGTGTCGAGTATAAAATCCGAGTGAAGTCTGGGGATTTAGCAGCCAAAGGTGAAGGGATGATGCGGATTGTGCCTATGACTGATGGGCAATTCTCGGTCAACATGTTATTCCCCAGTGAAACGGGTACGCTGCAGCCTTTGGATTTAACCGCCGTGGAACGTGTCGAATTAGTGAAGAGAAAAATTGGCTGGTTTGGCAAGAACCAATGGGTTAAACCGCTCGTCGTTACAGCGGGGAATTTCATCGGGATGTACATCGCGGCGCCGTTCGTAATTGGCGCATTCAGTGCTCACATAGCTGAAGCAGCAATGCTCGTCGGGGGTACTTTCGTTGCGACAACTTATGGTGCTGGCGTGTATACTGGCTCGAAACTCAATCGCTTGGCAAGATTCATTCTCACAACCGAAGATGAGAAGCATGCCGTTTTGGAAGGTTCTGAGAACGCTTTCTGTTTTCTGGATGGTGTGTATACGGCGCCGAACATTCAATTGAAAGAGATAGTCCCTGAAACCTCTGAGGAACCGGCAGCCGATCCTGCACCGGCACCGGCTTAAGGGACAGAATCTACGAGTGGGGCTTCCCGCCTCACTCGTTGGCTTTGGAAGGAATCAAAACAATGCGTCTCTTTGAAATTCTGCGAATTTTAGAAAAATTGCGTTCAACAAGATCAAACACGGATTCGACAGAGGCACCCGCAGTTCAGTCGCACCCCTCGTCTACCGAAGGCACGGAGCGTGAAGCAGAGGGGTAGGTTACGGTGCGGTGAGGGACCCGGACGGCAATCTGCGAACTTTTACCGGCGGTTCGTTAGCGGTCCTAGAGTTTGGACAGTTGTGAAACTTTGAGAATCTTCATAGGAGAAAGGAACTTTACAGATGAACACCCAATCCCACGAGGGACACACCCCCGATACTTCCATTGATCTGCGAACCGGACGCGTTGAGGAAACGATACTTGAAAATCCGGAACTCGTCCAAGCAATTGAGAGCCACCTGCCCGAGACGGTCCCTTCCCAAATTGACCGTTTCATCCAGCAGTACCTCCGATTAGAACATCTGAAAGCGTTCTTGGCGGCGACTCCGACTGCCAAGGAGGGTTTTGAAGCCTTACTTGATAAAGCCACGCGTGCCCTCTCATATCAACGTCCGTATCGGATCGCCTTGGTTGGCCGGACGGGTGTTGGGAAAACGCAAGTGCTGAATACCTTGGTCGGTAGAGAACTCTTAGCCAGTCAGCAGGGACAACCCGTGACCGGCGCTATTACGGAGATTTTCCAAGACGCTTCTGAAGGCGAAGAGCGGGCAGTGATCCAGTACAGAGATATGGGAAATATCCGCAGACTCATCCAACAGGAACTCATTGAGCGGTTTGGGTTAACCAACGCGGATTTAGGGATGCCAGATGAACTGAGTGAAGAATTTGCTACGACGCTTCGAGAGATAGAACCCCCTTTGGGCAATGATCCCGAACGCTTTAAAAATGTGCAAACCGCACTTGCAAATGTGATTGATCAGTATCTTCGTTTCAAAGATGCGGATGTGCCGACAGAATTCTCCTTGGCAGATAAGGATGCGTGTGCGGAACTTAATTCATTGATTACCGAGAACAGCGAACGGAATCAGGATGAAAACACTCGGATAGTCGGGTTAGTCCACTCGGTTGCTTATTACATTCACGGCGACGTTCATCAGGAAATCGTGCCGGAACTGCAGCTGCCACGGAACACCTGCCTTGTTGATCTGCCCGGTATTTCAGGGGCACCCTTGCACGACATCATTATCACTGAAGGAATTCAGGACGCCGATGCCGTGGTGTTCATCGTGAATCCGAAGCGGGTGGGTCAATCAGATGAAAAGGCATTGGTCGGTCGGATTCGAGAGGCTATCAGTCTGAATGGCGAGCTGGATGCTGCAGAACAGATTTTCCTTGTTCTCAATGCGATTGATGAAAGTGCTGTTGACCCGGAACGCATGGATAGGGCACCGATGCTGGAGCTTGCGCGTGAATTGTACGTCGACGCTGGAAAAATGCCGAACCGAGATGGCGATGTCCCGTATTTTGAGTTGTCTGCGTTGGCGGCATCTTTGGCGCGGGTCCAGTTGCAAGGCGGCACGCTTAGCGACCCACGCAAATATGCGGCTATCGTTCAAACCCTCGCCCCCGATGCGGTCCTCGAACGCGCGGGGACGGACGCTGAGATTGACCATCGAGCGGTGTTGGCAGGGAGTGGCATCTCAAAATTGGTCACAGCCCTGAACGATTTTGCTGGCACACGCGTTGCGAAACAGATTCAGACTGCCAACGAGGCGATAACAAAGATTGTGAACCGCCTTATCAGTCAGTATCAGATGCAAGTCGCCTCAAAGTCTTCAAAAATCAGTGGAGACTTTGAGAGTCGCGATGAGGAGAAGCTCGTTCAACGGTGCCGCGAACTTGAAGATTTACTCTTAACCTTTCGGAATACACAACTGAGGAATAAGGCAGATTTGACGAGCGAGTTACGCAATCAAGCCAATACACTGTGCGACGGTGTTGACGCAGCCGTCCGGGAACAACTGCCGCATCTGTGGAAAAAAAATGTTGCCCGGGATACAGACGTCGTCCGTGCGGTGTCGTCTTATACGGTTCAAGCGCGACAGTTGGTTTCGGAGGTTGAGGCGATGGTCTGGTCGGAGTTGACCTTCCGACTGAAGTATCTTGCCACCTCGCTTGTGGATCATTATGAGACTGTGTTTGCAGCGGATGCGATGCAAAAGCAGTTGATTGACGGGAGTTACGGGCATCCTTTGGCGATGGAAGCGTTTGGAGACACCGCGATCGCGGCACTTTCCTCAGAGATGCGGCGCGGTTTGGAAGAGTTCAGTGAGCGGTTAATCGTGGCGTTTATTCCGGAGCCAGCGTTCCGTTTCATTTCACCAGGGCAAGACGCAAGGCTCAAGACGAAATCTGCACGCGGGAACCTGAGCGGTTTACCGAGACTCCCGAAAGCACTGACCCCCATAAATGGACACAAAAACGGAGGAAAGGTTTTAGCTACCTCTGATGACTTGATGGCAATAGTGGCGCGGATTCCACCGACACCTTATGTCGAACCGAGCGTTTTTGACCCGTTTGTTCAAGCGGTGCGTGAACGTTATGCGTCTGTGGTGCTGGTTAACGGCGTAAACGCACTCGTCAATGTGTATGAATACGAGATGTTGAAAGCCGAGCGATCCCTCCATACGAACATTGAGAAGTTATTCCGGCAGTTCCGGGATACGCGACTTTCGGATCCGGCGTTGTTTGAGCGTATGTTGAGAGATACAACCGATCTGACGGCGCGTCAGGAGATTAACGATCTGAATATGAAAATTGCTGAACTCTCTGAAATACAGTAACATTGGGGCGGTGCCATCTGCCCTTAATACCCAATTTTATCAATGATAGGACTTACGCAAATTTAGCAAATACCGGGCTTATGGCTACAAAAAATAGCCGAGGTCCTGAATGAATGTCCGATTTGTTGCAGCAAATGCAAGGTATTGCGGGGACATGCTTAGAGAAGTGATTGCCTCATTATTAATCATCTCAGCTGGTATCTCCAGCAAATCATACTTCTTAATTCCTCGAAATTTTGTTTCCGCGAACAACTTTCGCCAATGGGGTTTCCAGTATAGACGCTTATTGAGAAAAACTGCGCGCATAAAAGAGGAATCTATAGTCATGCGACATAATTTTCTATCTTTTGTGGCTACTATAAAATGGTTGAAATCAAAATACGGCCTATCAATGTCATCTGCCAGGTCATTTGTAATGATAGAAGTAAATTCATCACGCAATTTCCAACTATAATGCGGATGTTCCGTGGTTCCAATCCGCCACATTTTAAATAGGTTATCCGTATCTTTTGATAACCAGAACTTCCCGAAGTGGCCGTGCTTGATAAAACCTACCCAAGTAACAGGGGCCGAATGTCGCCTCCAAACAGACTCTTCTTTATCAACCCATGGTAGGTGAAGTTGGACTGTTCCATCTTGCCCCGCAGAGGCGATGTGTCCACCATCGGACGACCATGAGACCCAATTAACCCATCCTTTATGTCTGCTAAGTGTTTGCTTATTTTTTTTCTCAACTACGTCCCACAATTTAATGGTCTTGTCCCGACTACCCGAGACGAGAAACGGGCCGTCGGGGGCAAACGCAATAGAGGTAATAAAGTCAGTGTGCTCCGTGAGTTCAGCGGATCTCCGAGTTTTTAGTTCATGCAATTGGATAGAGTTTTCCGCCGCTACGGCTAAGAACATGCTGTCGCTGGAAAAAGCAACGGAAGTGACCGCATACCCAGCATCCAAGACATACGCAGCATCGACAAACGGACCCTCCAAAAGGACAGGTTTCCGCGTTCTCTTCGCGGAAACATCTATCTCCGCGGAAACATCCCATAGATAGACAGTTGAACCTGTCACTGTCGCGAGGTGTTTGCTATCTGGAGAAATGGCAACCGACGATACAGCGTTAGGGTGGTCAATGATTGCCTGCCCGCTTTCCGTGTACGTAACAGTAGGGTTGTCGGTTGTATCCTTCTTTTTCTTTCTGATCGAGGGGGTGTCATGCTTGTCCTCTTTTTTCTCGGTTGTGATCGAGGGGGTGTCATGCTTGTCCTCTTTTTTCTCGGTTGCGAGGATCTTCAGAGGGCCTCGCACGGGAGCGTATTCGGTCTCAGGCATGGATTCAAACACTGTAAGTCCGAAAGAATTTTCAAGGTGAATTTTCAAGCCTGGGAGCCTTGAACTACCCCCTACCAAGTGGATTACCGGTTCTTCTCTGCCCTTATCCTTCAGTTCCGCTTTAATCCTTTCTATATGAGGCTTAACTGCCTCGCCTATACGCTCGACTTGTGTATCAATAATCGGCTGAATATCGTCTTTGGTCAATACGACTGTTTGTCCTCGGAGGACGGATATCTGGTGCCTTAAGCTGTCCCAACTTTCGGGATAATCACAATATTCCTCTTTACAGCGGCGGACCTGCCTCCGGAAAAATATTCTGTCTGCCGCTACTTGGTTGCTATTGTTGCTTTTTCTTTTGACAACCTTAAGCAGCTCGGCGTCCACATCTCTGCCTCCGATTGTTTTGCAGTCTGTGATTTCTATATTGTAGGGATTGCTATCGTCCTCTGAACGGTGTAGATAACTAAAGTCTAATGTCCAGCCCCCGCAGTCCAGGATCACAATGTCATCCGTAGTTTTTGCGCCCATGGCTTGAAACATCTGTGCTGCTGCTAAAGGCTCCGCTACGACCTCGATCGTCTCGAACCCTGCGTTCTTGGCACTTGTCATCAAAATTGCTATCTGATCAGAGTCATATCGTGGGGTATACGTGAGATAGACTGTAGTTGGCGGCTTCCTTCCAACAAAAACAGGATGCTTTCTTGCCTTTTCGCACAGTTCGGTAAGGAATACAGTCATTAGGTGTTCCGAGGGGTTTGTCTTGCTGGGATCTACGCCGAGTAACTTAGAAAGTCGTTTTTGATACCTCCCCAAATCCCTTTTAAAATCCAGTATGGGATTCCATTTTCTTGAAGTTGTTTTAAGTTTCAAGTCGTGTTCAATGATACGTTCAGCTTCTTCACCTACAATTATCTTTCCGGAGTTCTTTTCACTGGCAAAAACACTCGGAGTGTAAGGCTTAGAGTTCTCTCCCCACGTCATGAGTTCTATTTGCTCTGTATTTGGATTATAGAACGCCATTTTCGTGCGTGTATGGCCGAAATCTATAGAAACTGCGTCGTTAATATCAGTCATTTTGCATTTTCCCCTTGGATTCGTTAAAGGCGTTCATATATAGTGCCAAGTCGAAGAGTCGCATGGTCAAGAATCTGATTCAATTCATTGGAACTCGCCCCATACCTCTCAGTTTCCCAGTAGTCCAAAAGTTCCGAACACTTTTTCTCCTTTTCCGCGGACGTTGAACCGTTAGAAATTCTAAGACGTCTTGAAACAGATGTCCCGTTTTGTCCGAAGAGACGCTGGAGTTCTTGTTTCTTTTGATTCGTTATTTCAGAATCCCCAAGCGTGTTCAAAAGATTGAGGCATCTGATGTCTTCCTCAAAGAGGTGCGCGTTTTCTTCAATTTTGGCTTTCGTCTGGTGAAGGCTTTCCAACAATTGGTGAATTTGTGCTATTCGCTCTTCTATACTCGGTATCAAGTCGTTGAGATAGTTTTCGGATGTCTCGTATACATCATAAATCGTGGGCCATGCTGATTCCTTGAGATACGTTTCTAAGGTTTCAAGGTCTTTAACAATTTGAGGCGTGGCAGCGAATACCTCTTTCCAAGTATGACTGGAATCTTCTACCCGTTGTTTTTCTTGCTTCCAATCCGCCTTGAGTTCCGCTTGAGCGTGGCGAAACGCTTCGACAGCTACTGGGAAATCCCTGATCCCTTCTCGTGTTTTCGCCAGAACTTTCCGAAAGTTTTCTACAAGTTCCTGGCGTTTTTGCAAATCACTCTCAAGAGATTCCCGCAACTCCCTAAGCGTGTGTAGATGCGATACAATCGTTTGTAAGATTTTCCTGCTTTCACTCGCAGTGATTCCGGTTTCGGATTTCAAACTATCCCTTATTTCGGGTTTCAAACTATCCCTAAATTTTTCACCGCCCTGTTTGTGTGCTTCTTCCGCTTCGACACTGTCTTTTAGGATTTCCACTGCTTTTTCATACACATTTGATACAATTCTGTAGACAGTTAAGACTTTGAGCAGATGAGGGTCAGGGAGATAGGATAATTGTTTTTGCAAAGCTTCGGTTTCATGCGTGAGAAGTAAAGGAGGTGCCTCGCTTCCGAATTCTTCACGGAGCAATTCACACTTTCTTTCGGCGTTTCCATCTGAGGATTGGACGACAATGATGCTGGCTTCGGGGAGAATGCCAAGTGTCTGTTTGTATTCACCAAATTTTGCGCGAATGCTGCGAACAGTTGCCGGATGCACGTCAGAAATCACATAAATAAGTACGTGTGGAATAACCCCGTGCTGCGTTGTTGCTGCGTGTTCGCCGTGAAGGAATTGCTGGATTTCTGCGTCAAGGTGTTGCTGCGTGCTGCCTATGCCGGGGGTATCAATGAGAGCAATATTGTGGCTTCTGAGAAATTCTGAGTTCACAAAAAAGTCTATCAAAGCGGTTTCCGAGACGTTCTTGCCGCCTGCAATCCAGTCTTTAAGGGTCTCGTTAACATCCTCAAGTGCCAGATCCTCATGCTCCCTCTTGCGCCAATGGACCCGAAACTTATCGGATTGTTTTTCACTGCCGTATTGGAAGCGATTGATTGTTTCTGTGGTTACAGTATACCCTATAGGCGCACACGTCTCACCGACCATTTCATTTAAGAGGGTTGATTTTCCTGCTCCTTGTGGGCCCAGGAGAACACCAACGATGGGTTCCTTAGACATTTGCGCACTGAATACAGAAGCCAATCGCGCCTTCAGTTTCCTTGCAAATTCGGCAGTTTTAGGGTAGGAAAGCAGAAGTTCACAAACATCTTCTGCAAACTCGCGGACGAGTTTTTCGAGGTCTCCGGCGGAAATAGCGTAAGGATTTGGTGTCGTCATTGAAGGGATGTCTCCAACTCTTTTAAAGTCTCGTCAATGTTTTCCAATAATGTCTCTGCTCCAAGTTTTTGACTCTGGTGCTTTTGGCTTTCGGAACCCAAACTCCTGATTTTTTCCTCGGCTTCTTTCTCAAAACTTTCAAACTCGTTTCCCATTTCTGTTCTGTAAGTTCTAATCAGTTTCTCAAGTTCGCGATTCGTGTTGTCGTAGGCTAACGTTAGGATACCGTTCAAAATAGTTTCTATCTCAGCAGTTGTCTTTTCCCTTTGCATAATTTCTTCTTCGCGGACTTTGAAGACCGTTGAGATCGACCAAAGTGCACCCGCGGCAAGTGCCATCAAACCTGATGGCTCAACCAATGCTGCTGCACCCACACCCTTAAAAACTTTCTCAAAAGTACCTGAGGCTATCATCAGCGGGTACATGAGACTCTGCGGGGTTTGGCTCCGCCTCCACACACTATCGGGTAACTGACGAAGATTGTCTACATAGCGAATTGATAATTTAACCGCAGGGGATTCAACTGAACCTTCCCAGTGGCGCTGCATCTGCTCAGCTATATCGCGGCACAATTTATCCATGGATTCAATGTAAGAAAGAAAGATAGGCTCAATTTTCTTGAGGCACACGTCAACATAAAGCCGCTGAATCTCCTCTACCTCTGTTATCAGCCGTTTAGCCTTCATGTCCCTGAATTGATCCATGACTTCTGTGGTTATGGGTCTGTAGCCATACGCACCAAACGTCTCACTCATTCGGGTTTGTGTGTCTGAAGAAATATCTGCAGCTTTCTGGTCAAAAGTCGCTTTGAGGGGTTTATAGGTCTCGTTAAACCAGTTTTCAAATTTTGAGAGTTCCTCATTATTGAGACCAACGTGTAGTAGGAAGGTTTCAACCTCAAATTTGAGTTCCTGTAGAAAATCACGCGATCGGCTGTTGATTTCTTTATCGGTTTCACCCAACTTTTCTTCAAGAAATTCGAGCAGTTGAGAAAAGTTGCTGGCTTCCAGCGCCTTCTTTTTCTCATTTGGGTCCTGCGTTTGATCGGCCTTCCTTTTTTCTGTCGTACTGACTGAAAAATACTTGATATCTCCCGGCGGCAGGTCAAGCACTTCCGAAATGATTTGCACGTTGCTGCGCCGCTGTTCCTTCCATGCTCTCGTTTCTATGTATGTGTCGATTTTCGTTTGGACGAAATAAATGGCATCTGTAATTGCGCGAAGTCGTTTTAAGGCTTCTTTTTCTGCCTGTGTTATTAGGCCGTTAAGGACAAAAAGAAAGGCGTTCCCACTTAACAAGTAAGGCAACCTATCTTCGTCGTCGATCAAATCATCGAGATGTGGGGTGTCCATAATTGCAGTCCAGGTATGATGATTTTTCAAAAAGTCGTTGTGGTCGAGACCGATCAGGATAGATTTAACATCGTCTCGGTTCGCATAGTTAGCGACGGCTTGCGCATCAATCTTTTTATCATCCTTTTTGCCTGTTTTGGAGATGGCGGTGAACTCCTGTTTTCTTTTACCAATGAAGTCAGTAGGGGTCGTGAGGTCAGTAGGTGTAGGCGGCTTAATATCAAGTTTGTCTATTGTTTCTGTTGTGCCATCAATCTTTTTAAAAATAATTGTTTCGTCATCCGGGGTGTCTCGTTCGATCTGACCAATTTTCCTGTCGTCAAACGTGACAAGAGTGGAAAGGGATTTAGGAAGTTCCCGTTCTCCGTTACCAGTCTTGAGCGTAACGGTCGTTGGGGTTTCCGCAATGATTTCGCCATTTATTTTCTCATTCGTAGGATCGACTGTTAATTCAGCGTAACCGCGCGCCATCAGATTGGCGAGGTCTTCCACCGGTTCATCGGATGCTGCCCAATGGAGGATTCTGTAAACCGTTGTGGTGTATGGGGAAAGCAGTTTTGGTTCTTCGAGTATGCCGCAAATCAGCTGCGATTTGCCGACCCCCGGTTTTCCACTGGTAACAACGAGGTTGAATTGCTGGAAATCATAGTCGTCCTTAATTTCCTTAATGCGGTCGGCTGTTTCTGGCACTTCGCTCACGAGGTTTACAAATTTCTGTGCGTAATCGCTGATTATTACCCGAAAATTTTTCGGCGACTTTTCCTGTGGCTTCTCTTCTTGTGGATTTGAGTGTATCATAGCGTTTCCTGATGATCACAGAAGGGTTGGTGTGTCGTGGATGTACTATAACATTCACGACACACAACCGCTATTGAAAAGTTTTAAGAATTTACGCTGTCAATAGATAGTAACTTTATCTGTTTCGGAAACGCTCGTTTCGCTCCTGTTCCGTCATCGTCGATGGCGACCTTTCGGATTCGTGCGACGGCGCGGCATGCCTTGTGACGACAGCAGAACGTCCGGAATCTTCCCAGGCATCCATAAATTGTGCCATCGGGATTTTTCGCTCGACTCCAGAATCATTGACGACGGCCATCACATTGTCGGGGGCACTCCGATCAACGCCGACAAATACCACAACGTAATTCGCACCCCGTCCGGCATCGAAATCGTCATCATAATCTGTTATCAAAGGCACCAACTCATCTCTGTCTATTATAAGTATTGAAACACGTCCTTCTTGTCTGAGAACCTCCAGTTCATTTACCGTTAACTCCGACATGCGGTCGATCGGAATTTCGAATCTCTCTAAAATATTTCCCACCTGTACAGAAGTTACCTCATACGGAGGAAGTACCCCAAACGATGATCCCTGAAACGAACCGTCGACAAGGGCACGAATGGTGAGCCCAGTTTCCGAGACATCTCTCCCATACTCAGCAAGCACCATCTTTTCTGTAGCTACGATGGGGTCTTCTGACATTTGGCATTTGACGTCATTAAAAGTCCCAGATTCGATGGCTTGGTCAATGCGATTCAAAAATATGGAGTGCACTTCTGGCGAGAGCGGAATGTTCTGAAGAACCCCAGCTTCTACAATATTCAGTTTTTTATCTGCAACTATCTCATGAAGCACCTTGACTGCTGTATCAAGGTCAACATTGCGATTAATCTCGCTATCCCTATTTGGGTAGGTGGGCCCCGATTTATCCGAGGTCATCTCCCCAGCCCCATTTCGGCCAAAGATTTTCTCGCGGACTTCGTCCCCAGTAACCTGCCCATCGTTATTGAGGTCGAAAAGTACCCGGGAGACTTCGTTGAGAGTAACCACTCCATTTTCGTCTAAGTCGTATTCCTTGTATTTCTGTGTAAGATAGGCAATGCCCTCAATGACGGCTCTGATAATGTTATCGATTGCTATCGATGACCACCTAACATTCGCCAACGGAGCCGTATGCCCGGAGCCAGTCGAAGTGTGCCCGTTTTCCATTGCGCCGCTACCCATGTGTTGATTCTGTGTGATGGCTATCTGATCTTCCTTCTCACGTGAGTCTTCATTCTCAGAGTCTTCGGCATTTTCTAATATTTCTTCTAACATTTTTTGGGTCTCCAGATTTGTAACGATAGAAGTTAGGGGGGCTGTTCCCAGTCCTACTGGTGCTAAACTTGTATTGCACAGCATCCATTGGAAACACAGCAACAAATTTCGGAAACATAAGCTGCATAAATAAAGTTGTGGAGCATCAGGATAATGGGTATGCTTTAATGAAACCACCCATATAAGGCATACCCGATGTATTATCCTGACAGAAAAGCGTATATCACATTTCTGTTTTCTTTGCTTGATGGGTTTGCAAAAAAACAAACGCCTATCAGCAGAGGGAGACCGAACTTTACCTGTTTCGGAAACGCTCGTTTCGCTCCTGTTCCGTCATCGTCGATGGCGACATTTCGCATTGGAGCGGCGGAACAGGTTCTGTTGTCACGACAGCATAATTCCCAGCGTCTGCCCAGGCATCCATAAACCGATCGAGCGGAATAGCACTTTCTTTTCCGTCCTTAGTGCCGGAATCATTAACGATGACCATGGGGTTATCGGGATCGCTGCGATCGACTCGGATAAATACAACTACGTGATTGTCACCCCGTCCCTTATCTTCATTGTCATCATATACCCATTTTTCATCTTTCCGCCAGATCTCATCTGCGTCTAACCCAATTATGGGGACACGTCCTTCTTTTCTGAGATTCTCAAGTTGTTCTATTGTCGCATATGGTAGCTCGACAGTCGGAATACCAAATCGCTCTAAAATTTTTCCGACAAAGAGCGGATTCATCCCTTCCTGTGGACCTTCGAGCGTTCCGTCTATAAGCGCACGGATGGTGAGAGCAGCTTCCGAGACATATATTCCATACTCAGCAAGCACCATTTTTTGCACAACGACGACACAGTTCTCCAACATTTGGTTTTTATAAATCTGGCATTTGACATCATCAAAGACACCAGATTTGATGTCTTGGTCAATTTGAGCCAAAACGACTACTCTCGCTGATGGCGAGAGATAAATGGACTGAAGAACAAAAGCCTCTGCAATATCCAGTTCTTTATCTGCAGCGAGGTCATGAATGACCTTGACGACTGTATCAACATCAGGATTGAGGTCTCTTACTGATGTTAACGTGTCTTTGAACGCTTTTAAATGCGCCTTAAACAACGCATCCGCCTTGGTCTTAAATGCCTGATTGTATTCGTCTTTAGTAACATGCCCATCCTCATTTAAATCTGCGACCTTTTTTCTTTCCTCTTCAGTAATCTCCCCATTCTTATTTAGGTCGAAAATTGCTTGGCGGCGTTCCTCAGGAGTAGCCTCCCCATCCTTATTTAGGTCGAAAGCTGCCAACCAGATGTCGTTATTAGTAATACGCCCGTTCTTATCTCTGTCGTATTTCCGAATCTCACGAATTGCTTCTTTGATAACGTCCTCATCCGACATTCTGGCTTCACCGTTACCGGTAGACGAACGCGTATGCCCGGAGGCATCCCGAGTTTGCACGCGTTGTGCCGCATGGTTATCCATGGGTGGATCCGATGGGGGTATCACGAGTTCATCACGGGGGTCTTCATGTTCACCTGGGTCTGTATGTTCAAAAGGGTCGAACGACATTTTTTTGCCTCCATATATTGTAATTATAGAAGTTACCGTTGGTTTGTCAAGTTCAAATAATAGAACACTCTATTTTAGCAATATTTTCATCAGGAAAATATGCATCCATTCAATATATTGTAATTGTTGTAGCAAGTTTCATGCCAATTATCTATTTTAAGAAACATAGGTGGACCCTACGTTTGGAAAATTTTCGGATGCGTTCCAAGTCGTTCCAAGTCGATTGCGAGTCTCGACTCTTATCATATTTATGACATTGACCGAGATGGCGACACCAAACTTCGGCATCTTCAAAAATCTGCTGTTTCTATAATGTTACTAAATTTGTAATTTTAAGTCAAGTTAAGCAGTGGAAAAAATACAACTTGGCGGAGACTCCAAGATGCTACCGAAGACCCCTAAATTGACACCTATGGTGCGGTTTCTCAACCCCACCTACCGGGCCGGGGCTCAAAACGCGTAAAAACGGAAAACTAAACAGCCCTATATCGAATTCACATTCGTATAGATTGTCCACTACTTAATTAACCTTCCAAAAGCAAGGTACAATATTCCTATTATCATCACCGTACACAAAATCCCGTAAAAGATTTCCATGATTTTTCTCCTGATATAGGGGGAAATCTCCCCGGTTGGTTCTGGTTAAGGATGTGCCCCCGGTCGCTGTGATGGGGCTAACGTGATTTAAAACCGCCATAGGATTCTTACCCTGTCATTATAGAGTCGGCGGTAAGTCGCCATTTTTTTCAAGACACTTTTTCGTAAAGTAGTATTTGCCCCACCAGACTGCTATGATGAGAACAACGCAGATAACGAGTTGCATCGCTGATGCCTCCTTTCCTTTCGGTGAGTTAACGACTGTTAGATGCTTGTGAGCCAACTACCTGTCGATTCTGCCCCTGCCAAAGAGATGAGTGCCGCAAAGGAATATCCTCATTTTGTCCTACCTTCTAAAATGCGCATATGATGTGCATCTAAAACACGATGATCGATGTCACCGCAAACGTAGGTGTCGTCTTCAAATTCAATGAGAAGCCGCACAAACGGTACAGCGAGGCTATAGAAAACACATCCAGCGATGGCGATCCCTTTAAAAATCCACTCCCACGGTAGTGTTACTGAGACCGGAAACATCAGAATTATCAACGAAAAAGCCAGGGACATTGGCAACCGTGAAAAGTCAACCGCTACAGGTAATGTCCATGTGCGAAGTGCCTCTTTCAAACACTTGGATCTATCGCACAACATCACGTTCCGAATTGCCGGGGCGGTTTGGATTTGCTCTTCCGACTTAACCGGCAAGTCAAACCGAATCGTCTCATCTTCAATATGAAGGTGCCCGACCCCCTTACGGAATTGGTTGCTGTCGCCGTGTCGGACGTGGAATTTGAATGTATTGTAAGCCATTATTTCCTCCGCCTTGCGGGTTGTGTGAAGTGGAGGCGACATCGGGTCCCTCCACTTCAGCAGTATCAATAATAACCCCTTATGCTTCATCGGTGAGGAGTTCCGAAGTTTGTTCCTGCTCGGAGCTCACGGATTCAGACTGCCAGAAGGGTTGATGCATACAAGCATCCAATAAAATAAAAGCGATTTCCGGTAGATCCGCGATGATAAAGGGCTGTTTTTGTTCTTCAGCCGCGTCGTCAGACTCGATGGGTTTGAATTCCATGAGGCATCGAACACGTTGCTGTAGTGACGATGCCGCAAGCCCGATGATCGCCGAAATTTCCGCCCATACCGGAATTAAATCGCTGATCACTGAAAACACGCTAAACGATACTGTGCTAATCGCACCACTGGTTGAGACTGAGACTGCCTTTTCGCAGCGTCTCAGGGTTTCAATATCGTCCAGTATAAAAGTCATCATGACCTCTTCGTCATGGAGCACCTCGCCGCTACGACAGCCGATAATAACATTTGGGGTGCCATCACAGGTGGTATCAAATACAATCGCACCGTCTGCCTCGCCAACCCAACGAGAAAACAAGCGGTCAGGATAAGCGTCCCTATGGTCGTGTGCCTTATCAAAATAGCCACGATGAATCCGAATCGGTAGTGAGATGGGCTTTTCTTCGGATTGGATTTTTCGACGTAGCACGATCCATGTCCTTTTGAACACTTCGCTCGGGAGCAGGGAACCGTGGCTGACTCGGATCGGGTGCCCCTCAAACTTAGAGGGGACAAACTTAGAGGGGACAAACTGTGTCATTTATTTTTTCCTCCTATTCCAGCTGTTGTAATGCTGGCGTTTGGTCATACGGTAAGTCTGCCGTTGATTGGTTAATGCTGGATCGCGATGCTGGCGTTTGGTCATTTTGACTATCTCGCGAACGAGACTTCTATGGAGGGCGCGCCATATCTCGATCGAAGGAGCGGCAATAAACTTTGTCATCTTTTTCTCCTGTAATGCTGGCGTGTAGTTTGGTTAATGCTGAAGGCACACTGAGACATCAGCACTCGACACTACTTTGTGGGTAGCCTCGCGAACGAGACGCTTAAATATATCGTAGTCGCGCTTCGGGGCAGAGCCGGTGAGGTGGAGTCCAGCGGTTTCTGCTTCAAAATGGACGGACCTTCCCAAAGTTAACAACTTCCTTACCCCGATGGCAGCAGCGGCACTAATAATGGCAGCAGGTATTGAGGGCACAAACGGTGTGAGGAGGGCAGTCCCGCCAACGAGTGTAATCAGACCTGCTATCCCTCTGACGATTTTCCGCCACCGCGGTAGTTTTTCAACAAGGAGGAATCCCCACTTGGAGCGTCCTTCGCTCTCCACGCCAATCACGTCATGCGGGTAAACTGTATGTTCATAGATCACTTCCCCATATTTTTGCTCCCTTTCGGTGTCCCTTCCAGCCAAGATATAGGCATAGTCCTCGCCAGTGTTGAGTTTTCCAATATGGAGGTCCTCAATTTTACAACGAGGCTTTACAGAAGACACACCAGAGGAATTCTTCGGTCGGCTCCCGAGGTCCGAGATTGAGGTATTGAGCGGCTCCCCTAACGGGTTTACCAACCCCGAATCTGTTTGGGAATCGCCACTCTTATTGTTTGGCATCGGGACACCTTCTGCTGCCGTAGGTGTCTGGATTGACTGGGATACAGTCTCTTTCTTCTTGGGGTCTTTGAAGAGCCATTGACCTATTTTATACGCTACCGCCATTTCTACAATGGGGAAGCCCCCAGTAAACAGGGCAATCATTAATTAGTCTCCTCTGTAACCAAGTTACTATTTATAGGATTTTGGATATGTGGACCCATTTTTCATTGAAAGCGGTCCATTATCCGCGGAGTTTCGTAGCGCAAACTTTATGAGGTTCAAATAAATATTTCGGTAATTCCATCCCGAAAAATCACTGTAGGGGGTTTTGCTTGAGTGTTTCCCCAGGTCTTGTACCTACCCACGCATTACTGATATCTAAAAGAGAGGCATGCCACTTCTTGTGACCATAGACTTGGCTGTTTCACGTGCCCTTTCCTTTTCGAGTTCTGTATCCAATTTCTCTGTCCCTTCGTCCTTCATAGACTTATACGAAATTAACACAACAATTGATGGGTTCGAGTTGAAACTTTTTTGTTTATCATCGCTACCAATATCAAACAACTTTTCGCATAGGTGGCAACTTGGGTTATACCATATAAAGAGTTGACAGATGTAACTTCGGACAAAAATGCAAATTCGGTGTCCGATTGTAATAACACAACGTTCACCAGTAAACACACCCATCCCTTGTTAGGTGAGTTCTCTGAGGCTCGCCTTTTCTCATTGCCAAATTAGCAAGAAAGTGTCCTCACTTACCCCCATTTTTTATCGAAGCCTTGTGTTAGCAGATATTTGATTGAAAATGTAGGGGAAAGGCAGTGGAATTATAGTAAAATACCTCCTTACGACCCAATATTTATCAGCAACTGATAAAACTGTAAGGAGGTATTTTATGAAAAACAGATATGCCCCACACCACTATAATTACTGGTGAGAAGAAACGCCACATCGTGGTCTGCGGCGTTCCTTTTTTCGGTTGCGTGGTTCAAACTTCTCCTTTTTCGTGTGGGATCGTTTTCGGCTGTGCTGTTCTAACTGTTTCATTTTTCGCTTTGACTTTGGCTTCGCATTCGTCTTTGGCTGCACAGGATGTTCCGTTTTCTTATCCTCATGAATTTCCGCGTGCCCTCTATAGTAAATTACATAATGGAGGCTGCCACTGTGCAAACTCAGTTTTTTTAATCGCGGGCGGGCTATGCATTTAGAACAACTGCATAACGAACGAAAGAATGACGGGTGTGTGTCTATCCTCCATGATTCAAGGATAAGCAATCTACGCCTACCAGATGCGTTGCGGTGGTGCTTTGGATTCCCTCTGTGTTGAAAATCGGAGCAGTACCTGTAGATGAATACGAGTACTTTTCCTCGGTACCGAACGCTGTGTTCGCCTAACGCTATCCATTTCCAGTGGTCCGAATTTTTTGGATGGAATTGACCTGCATAAACTAATCCACTCGTTTTTTCGATGGGACGAACGAAATAGTCGCTATCCTGATGGTGTCTCAACTGGCTATTATGGCTGTGGGCATTCAATACTAGGACCGCCTGTAGCACACAAACAACAATGCCTATTGTATATCTAAGCTTCATGATGTCTTCCCCTATTGTTGACTTTCATCGGTAGTGAGGTGATTTAGGGTTTCCTGTCTGATTAACGCCTACTATTATAAGGTGTGATGGCGTATAAAGCGGACAAAAGGGAAAAATATGCGAATTTTCATTCAGTCCCAATGGACGAGACCGCCCGCCTCTGGGACCGGGAGACAGGGACCTGTCGTTGTGGTCGAGATCTGTGCCTGCTTTCTGCAGATTTCGCGATGGAATTATTGATCGCTCTCGTCTATATTTATACTTTACGTTAATTTTCTCAATAGGGAGTAAAAAATGACTAACACTCACCCCTATCTTGAAGTTGCAGATAGGATGAATACAATAGTCACTCTCGTGGGTAAGCGGACTGAGGGAGTTGTCTCACTGCCAGAGGGACCATCGATTGTCGATCCCGGACTCGGGCTTGAAAGTCGCGCCGCAGAACTTTCCGAGAATGCCGAAAACTTAAAGACGGGAACGACCCGTATTGCCGTGGTTGGGGGCGTATCGGCAGGCAAGACGACCCTCTTATGCGCGATCACGGGGTTGGAGCTTCCCATGGGTGTGGACGCGAAGACGGGGGTCATTACCGAAATCGTGCCCGGAAACGACCCGAATACAGTAGAGGTCTTCTATACCGGCCCCACGAAAAAAAACATGTCGATGGCGGAATTTAAAACGTTTTCTGCCTTGCCTGCAGGTTCTATCGAGAGTGGGAATCCGTTTCCTTTACCCCCACATCTGATAAATGTGAGTTCGGCAAGAGTTCAATCGTCCTCAGCATTTTCTCGAGAGGGTGTTACCCTAATAGACACGCTCGGTTTCGGTGCTGGTCAACTGACCGCAGATGTCACGCGAGAGAAACTGCGAACGACAGATATCGCTGTTTTGGTTCTCGGCACGCGGCCGCCGTTCAGTAATGATGATGTTACGTTCGTACTGGAGCAGCTCGCCGAAGCGCAGATCAACGATTCAAAACTTCGGCATATCTTCTGGGTTTTCAACGATTTTAGCCTACGCGAAGAGGAGAAGGCTGAAGTATGGGACTCGGCACGTGTCAAACTTAAGGGGTTCCTTGATGAGGAAGACTTTGAAAAGCAGGTTTTCATGGTTGATGCCCTTAAAGCGTTAGCGGCACGGCAAAATTCCGAGACGGGTGAAACGCTCGAACGCACAGGGCTACCCGCATTTGAACGCGAGATAAAAAAGGCGTTACAAGGAGGGAAGCAGCGAGTCATGGAATCGGTTGTTGCCCGCCAAATTGCTCCGGTTATCCGGGTAGCGCGGGCGGAAATCCGAAAGCAGACAACGGCATTGGATCTCGGTGCTGAACCCTTAGAAAAAGCCGTCGCCGAAGGGCAAGAAGCCCTGAAAACCAGTAGAGAAAAGGCGAAGGTGCTGCTCCGTGAGCTGAATAGCACGCGCGACGCATTCATCGATGTTGTTGTCTCTAATTACATGCATTACTTTTCCGGATTGTCCAATGAGGCGTGGGAGAAAGCATGGACTGAAGTCTCTCCGAAGATCGGCATGCTCGAATTTGCGGTCAGTGTATTTTTTAAGGGACGGCGTGAACGGCTGGAAGCCCGTTTGAAGGAACCCCTTGAACGGCTAATTGGTGGAAAATTAGAGGAATGGGGTGACCAACTCCCAACAGTTGTATCATCGAAACTTCAAGCCTCGTTTCAAGAGTTTGAGGATCTTGCGATGGATTTCGCTGAGTCCCTTGTGGATGTCGATGAAAACCTTGTTAAGAGTTTGAATATTGACCCCGAAGACTTGGATGTAACTGACAGAGAAGCGAATGCGAAACGGGTATTTCAAATGCTATTGGGTGTCTTGCTCTTAGATCCCTCTCAATTTGTAGGTACCCTGTATGCTTCCAATTGGGGGGCGTTCGTTAGACGAATGGTCGTTGAAATCATCGTTGTTGGGGGAGCAATGATTTTGTTCGGACCCGTGGGGCTAATTGCTGCTCTCGGCGTGCTGATTGCTGAATTTGTGCTAAATCTTCTTATGGATCAAGGGAGTCGCAAGGATCGGCTCGCCACCCACGTGGCTCTTAAGATTCGTGAACAGTTCACAGCGGAAAGTGGCAAAATCACCGATCACATCAGGTCTCAGCTCATTGACCATTTTAAAGAGGTCTACAATAAACTTGATGCCCTGCTGAACCAGGAAATCTCCGAACGCGAACGACAACTTGACGAGCTTCTCTCCCGCAAGAACAGTGAGAGTTCCACTGCTGATGCGGAACGCGAACGCCTGCATGGAATAAATGCCGCTATCACCCACCAGTGGGAGGCTATCAGCAAACTCGTTTACGGCAAGGTCATTGACGAGACCATTGACGAGACAGAGATTCGCGCCGGCATTGAAGATGCGGATGATCTGCTCGGCACACCCGTAGCGTGACACCGAGACTGAAATACATTCAAAGGCGGCGGTTGCAAACGCAGTGTCGTCCATACACTCAGGACCCTCTATATGATGTTTGCATTTAATGAAGGGTTGGCAGAAAGGATTCTCGGTTTTAGGGCATCCGACGCGCAACTCCTCGAAATGATTACCTTTGATAACGACGGAGATGATAAAAGCATGAAAAAATCGGAGATTGCCTTTAGAGTTCTCATCTCGCGGCATCGCCATGCTATACAGGCTGCTATTCGTGCCGCTGGCGCACGGGGTGCCGAAGACATGGAAGAAGCCTTCTCTGAAGTCTGCCTCAGAATCGCCAAGGAGCTTGAAAAGCACGGATTGGATCGCATTGGTGAGAGAGAAGCACCTGTAAAGTGGATCTACACAACCGCTAAGAACGCAACTATTGATTATTTACGCAGCGTTGGTGCCAAAAGACCCCAGGAAGGAGAGAAAGATACCCGCCCTCCAGAACCCGTCGATCCCCAGGACGCGGTCCTTCAAGACGAGAAAGCCGATGAGATCAGAAAGGATATTGAGGGACTCCCAGAGCACTTGAGAGAGGTCGCTCTTCTACAGATTGGAGGATACACCCGTTCCGAGATTGCAGAAATACTGGGAATAAAACTCGGAACTGTTGATAGTCGTATTGGAGAAATCCGCAGGAGACTTCGACACCACAGAGAGAAAGACAATGGTAAAAGTTAAGGGTTCTCAGTAACGCGTTGTGGCAGTAACTGACAATTCGACTCAAGTTTCGCGATGGGATTTGGCGCGCCGTCCGTCTTATATTGTAAACGAATCACAGGATTTGGGGACCTCCGACAAGGAAAGAGAATTAGATGACAAAAGAGCAGTACAACACATGCTATAACACAGGCACCTATCGGACCGCGCCCTACGGTGAGCTCGTTGAAGCTTATGCGCTCGGGCTATTAGCACATAAAGACGCAGCACAAACGGTGCGGGAATCGGTTTATGAACAAGCGTTTGAACTCGCTGCCGATCTTGACATGACAGCCTCGACGAAATTGTGGGTCCTGTTTCGGGATCTTACACGGGAGTTGTGTATGAAAATGTTGCAGTTGCCTGAAGCGGAAAATCCACTGGCGCGCCTTGATTCCGGGGATTCTGCAGTGCCTACCACCAAACTGGAGGTGTTTTATCAATTGCTACGAGAGGTGCCTTTCGACTGTAAGCGCGTTCTGCTCTTGACTTACCTATTTGAAGAAAGGCCGGAACAGATTGCCTCTATCCTAAGTAAACCGCTTGAAGAAGTGCGTGATCTCATGGATAGAGGGAATGCTGAGTTAGGTGTGGCGTTTCTTCGTGTGCCTATGCGTTAGTACCTGCTACGGATGCTGCATGAGGTGTTCACTATAGTGCGTATTTTACTGGATGTGTCGTGTGCTACGGATGGAAAGTGAATGCTACGAAAAGGTGAATAAATGACCAAAGACGATTTCCACTTGTCCTATAACAAAAACACGAAAGATCGTAAAGCTTTGGGGGCGTCCGTCTTGGCATTTGCCTACCGGATCATTCCAGATGCCGACGCAGCGTGGGAAATTCGGGATGAGGTGATGGGAATTGGTCTCAAGCGGTGTGCCGAATTTGAAGTAGAGACTGCTTGGGAGGGGAAAAGGCACTGGCCTGGCTTAAAAAAAATAACACGGCACCGCTGCGAACGCATGATCTTGCGTCCAGAGGCGGAGAATCCACTGGCGAAAGCGACGTTAAAGCAGTGGATGGAGGATCCGTGGGCAGCCGCGATCGCGAAGTTATCTTTCAATCATCGACAAATCTTTCTTTTATGCACGGGATTCGGCGGCAATTCGCGAAGCATACACAGTCTCCTCAATAAGCACAGAGCCAAAAACGGGAAAAAACTCACACAAAAAGAGGTTAAAAACCTTCAGGCAGAAGCATTAGCACTTATAGTAGCAGGTTTCACGGAATCTTATTTCCCTGAATTTTTAAAGGACTGCTAAAAGGAGAATCCCTTGGACGGAATTAAATATCCTATCGTGTTGCGCGAATGCAGACGCTTAATTCACGATGATATAGATGCGAACGAAGTCGCAGCTGCTCTCTATAAACGTGGTATCCCTACCGAAAATGTGAGTCAACACATATACAATTCCCTGGTGGCATGCTGGGATACCACACCAGACTGGGACGATCCCGCATTTATGAAAATTATCAAAGCAGTGGTGAATCCAACTGCCCGAAAAGTCGCTGGTTTTGAAGCCGCAAAGACCGCCTATGATTTGCTTGAATATCCAGAGCAGGATCTTTTGAAATTCAAAGGTATCGAGGGTTTATCGGAGAAAACCATTGCCCAAGTCTCCAGGACACCGCTTGACCAGGTTAAACGGGATGCCACATCAGCGAAGGACACGTTTTGGAAACTTTTCACGCGTGAGCGGTGGTCCACGCTGGCGTACTTTATCGAAAAACTTTGTGAAGATGCTGATTCATCTTCTCCTGACGTCCTCAAGGTTGAAGCAGAGTACCTCGCGGCTAAAGGCGCTTATGATTCCCTGGATGCGATAGAGAGAGAAGTCTTGAGACAGCGGTGCGTGCAAGGACGCTCTGTAGAAGCGATCGCGTCCGAACAGCAGACTTCACTTCTTGAGATTTCTGAAATCTTGGCAAATGCCCGTGAAGCATTCTATGATAAATTTTTGACCGAAATTTATCACCGATGGGTTCTGGATAAAGCGTATAAGATCCGAGCCGATGAGGATGCTATAGAAGATGCCTTGACGAATCTGCAAGAGCGACTTTACAAATTCGTCCCAGAAAACTACCAGGGATGGTTAACCAAGTCTGCCAAAAGTTTGAGCCTCGATTCGAAAAAAAAAGAGAATCGCCACGGATATATCGCCCAAAAGCGCGGGCGCGTCTATGTAAATGCTGAAGGTGAATCTGTCTATGTTCTCAGCACGACCGCGGATTCGTTAGAGCCGCATGAAGAAATAGAGAAAGCAGAAGCGGAAAAGAAGGAGTTACGGTTTTGGGAGCGTGAAAGGAAACGTTGGCACCAATTGCTAACAAAGACCGCTAGGGCGATTTTAAGGTCTAAAAAACCGGAAAAAAAGTTGTTTCTTTTGACACATTACATTCTACAGCCGAAACTCAACGGGTTAAGAACAACTAAACCGGGTGCTATTTACGAATGTCAGTATCCCGGGGAAGCCATGGCAATCGCCCACGTCCTTGACCAATATCGGTCAAAAGCCACGCAGGCGTGGGCCGGTGAAGTCATAGACGCCACGGATAGAAGCATCCGCCGCTACCTTGACGAAATCATCCCGCTTGTGAAGAGATATGCAGAAGAGGTCGGTATCAGCGCATCAGAACTCGTGAAAGGGTGTGCCCCGATAAAAGAATAGGACGCCTAAATGTGTCCCTAAACCCCAGCCAGATTTACCTTTTTGTCCGATTCCTACCCGGTTATCCCTTAAGGGTCTTGAGAGGCATCAGTCTACAGTTTTCAGTCGAGAGATCGTTGTAGTATTTACAAACGGTTGCACAATTACACGATTCACTGGCGACTGACAACTCTTAAAACTGACAACTGATAATCATAAAAAGGAGAAAATAAGATGAGTACGAAAGTACAAAACCACGCGACCGAATGCAATATCCGCGTGAAGTCTGGAGATTTAGCAGCTCAAGGCAAAGGAACGATGGCTATTCTGCCCCTGACTGGCAATCAAGTCTCCGTCAAAGTACTACTTCCAACGGAGACAGGTGTCCCGGAACCTTTGGATTTGACAGCCGTAGAACGTGTCGAGCTGGTGGCAAAAAAAAACGGCTGGTTCAGCAAGAACCAGTGGGGAACACCGCTGTTTACCACGGTTGGTGCTTTTATTGGTGTTCCAGTCGTAATTTTCGCATTGGTAGAGGTGACAGAGGCTACTGCTTTACTTATCGGCGGAACTTGGCTCGGTGCCACCTACGCTTCCGGAGTTTACACAGGGTCGAAACTCACACGCTTGGCGAGATTCGTTGTGACGACAAAAGATGGCAAGCATGCTGTGCTTGAGGCACCCGAGCCTGTGTTTGGTTTTTTGAATGGTGTCTATACTGCGCCAAACATCCAGCTGGACGACGCAACGGTACCTGAAACCTCGGCAGCACCTGCGGCAGATCCTGCACCCGCAGCGGCTTAAAGGACATAACAGACGAGTGGGGCTTCCCGCCTCACTCGTTTTCAACGGGAATTTCAGGGGCGACCCTCCATGACATTATTATCACGGAAGGTATTCGGAATGCCGATGCTGTGATGTTTATCGTAAACCCGAAGCGGATTGGTCAGTCAGATAAAGCCGTGTTAGTAGAACGGATTCGGGAGGCGATCAGTCTCGAGAGTATCCTCAAAGACACACCCGATTTTGTTGTGCGTCAGGAGATTAACACACTTAATATGAAAATTGCAGAGCTCTCTGAAATTCGGTAACACCGGTGTACACCGTTATACATCCGTTGACAAACACCTAAAGAGAGCGTAAGTCAGTTGTAGTGACGACGAGAGTATCCTGATCTGGGACGCAGAGACGGGCAGCCTCCTGCAGCAGGTCATAGGGCATACGGGACACGTGTGGAGAATCGCGTTCAGTCCGGATGGTAAAACCCTCGCCAGCTCAAGTAGTGATGGGACACTGCTGATCTGGGACCTCACCCATCTCAACGGCGAATAACGTGAAGCGGCACTTCAATATTAGTTTGCCGATCGCTCTGTGATAGACTGGCAGAGTTTCTCAGCGGTAGTTATGAAAGCTTTGACAACTGTATACCGGATGTAAGCCTTAAACTCATTTCTTGATACTACATTGGATACTACATTGGAGGAACTTATAGCAGTGGGGGTCACCAATTCCTCGGCTCTCGCCTTGAACTTATTCTGCTCCCTCTCAAAACGAGTCATGTCAAACCCACTCGGGTCAGCCCCGTGTGCAAGCAATACTTCTACCGCGTCTAACGGATACGGATTAAACTCATCCGGATACGACTGATGCCCATAACGCCAGGAGAAGTTGCCGGGGTCAGCCCCGTGTGCAAGCAATACCTCTATCGCCTCGGCTGCATTCTCCACTGCTGCACTATGCAAGGGGGGGTAGCCAAATGCAGTCTCAGCATTGGGGTCAGCCCCGTGTGCAAGCAATGCTTCTACCATCTCGGCTGCATTCTCTTCCGCTGCCCTATGCAAAGCGGTCCTACCAGATTCCTCCTTAGCGTTGAGGTCAGCCCATAACTGCCCACGCCATCTTTCTACCATTTCAAATGCATTCTCTGATGTCTCCGGATACAGGAGAAGTGGGGTAATGTCATGTGCAGTATCAGGTGTGAAGTACTTCCGCATCGGCTTGAAGAACTCCGTCAATGCGTCATGGATCTCGCTCCGTACCTCCTTTCGCCTTGACTCGGCTTTCCTCTGTAGCCTGGACCTTTTCTTGTCGAAGCCTGCTACGATGATTGGTATTATTTCCGATGCAGCACCAGCAGCAACACCTCTCATAATTCGGCGAAACTTTACTGTATCCTTAATCTTCTTCCTTATATCAATTTGAATTAGTGTTTCATCTAGTAGGCTCCGAACAACTTGCTTCACATCTTTCTTATAGGTGTCATGAACTTGAAGGGCTTCTCTCCCTAATTCTCTGTAGAAACCAGAAAATTCTTCTTGAAAAAATTCAGAAACTTCGTCAACCTTCCAGAATATAGAATCGAGTTCCTCAACAAAGTAGGAAATGATGTTCTGTCTTACTGTCTCATGATCCCATCCAGCCTCATCAGACCCCTTTTTCGGCACATAGCACGAGTCGGCTCCTCCTATGTCCAAATTCCAGTTGTAACGCTCCCCAGACAATAACTCCATAAGACAAGACATCACGTCGTTGGCGATTGTGGCACCAATCTTTTTGCCGAATGTGTCAAATGTCTCTTTAATAGCGGTTATCTCTTCATGCTTAGCGGTTCCTATACGTTCACTTTGCTGGGTTTGCATGTGCTCAGAAAGTTTACTTCTAACTTTCTCAGAGAGAGGGACAGCCCCAAGCACTGTAGCGTACTCAAAGTCGAGCATTGTAATGCAGTCGAGTCCAAATTTTTCATTCAGGGCAGTCGCGAAACTTTCAATTTGTGCACAACCGCCTGTTAGCACGAGTGCTGGTTTTCTGCCCGTCTCCTTAACAACATTGTTTATGTAGGGTTCAACTACGTCGCACGCAGGTGTAATATAATTTTTCTCAATGGCTGATTCAATTTCGCGTGCACTCAATGGCACTGAAAAATTCTCCTCAATTTCTATGGGACGCGGTTGATCATTCGGGTTTCGGCAAAGTGCCTCTTTACGTAATTTGGCTTCGTGACACAAAAACTCAAAGTCATCTTCTGTTATTCTGGTTCCCTCCTTCATCCTGTTCCTCAATCGATTTTGGAGCGTGCGTGCCAAGTCGACTTCGATATTTCTTCCGCCAACAGTTCGGGTTCCACCCGCCTTAAGTTTACCCGATTCGCCTTCTTCTCGCATGTACTTCGGCTTACTACGATAGATATACTGCCGATGCATATATGTCCAATGCAGTGTCCCCGCTCCACAGTCCAGAAGAATAATATCTGCCGGCAGGTCCTCCTTCCATCTCTCAACGAATTGGGCTGCTGCTATAGGTTCTTCTATCAATTCGACCGAAAACCCGGCTGCCTGAGCAGAAGCCTTCAATATATTATCTCGTTCGTTCTTTGTGAAGGTACAGGGATGCGTGAGATAGGCTATCTCAGGTTCACTCTCAAAAGCAGAACATTTTCCTGCTTCTTTCTTGAGGTGTGTGAAAAGTGCTGTCAGCAATTCCTGAGGCGTTTTTTTAACGCGTCTAAAACGAGGCAACCGGAACAGTATAAACTTCTCAGAAATTAGACCTTTAATATTGCTAATATTGCTTACAGCTTGTTGGCGGGTTTCTTCAGACTCAAACATCTTTTGAGCATCATAGCCAAGGAGGATTTCCTCATCTTCGTTAAGAGCAAAGTATGATGGGAGGTAATTCTCGACACCATGGCGCATCAACTCTGCTTTTTCCGTTTTTGGATCGAAGTAGGCGAGTTTGGTTCTGCTGGTTCCAAAATCTATCGCCACGACAGAGTTCTTACGCATTCATTTTCTCCATTAAGTAGGTATCAATATGTTCAAGCCGAGTAGCCGCGTGCTCGGAGATCCAATCAATTTCATCCCTGATTATCAAAATACGGTTACAGCGTTTCTTGATTTCAGAGAAACGCTCCCATATTTTCTCTGCGTTTTCAGGTATACTCAGGTCTTCAGGTTTACAATTAAGGCGGGCAAAAACACCGGTTCCATTATCTCCGAACAGATGCTTGAGAATTTTTACTTCTTCAGGATCGATCCCTTGGTCCTGCTCGTGCCTTTTAAGGGCATCCAGACACTTGAGGTCTTCACGAAAACTCTCACAACTGTCTCTTATATCTTTTGGGAGTTGGAAGAAGTCCTCAATAAATGCTGCCGTCCGGGTATGCCAATCCGTAAGACCTTCATTAATTTCCTTCAGATGATGCTCGGCAGAAATGAATAGGGCCAAATACGGAGAAACTTGTTGGATTTGAGGACGAATGTCCGATTCTAACATCTCATGAAATTTTTCTTCCAGGGAGTCAAGAGCTGCTTTTATTTGTTTATCCATATTGGATTGTGAGCGATAAATGAAGTCCTTAATGTCCTGCTTTGACGCTTCCAAGTGATTGTCTAAATCCGAACGAAACCTTTCGTTCCCAATTGACCCCAGTTTTGCTACGATGTCAGGTATGATTTTGTTGCTAATTTTTTTCACATCCCGAAAAATGTCATCCGTCTCATCACTTTTGGCGATGTAATTCAACTCTTCACGGAACGTTTTCTGTAGGTTCTGTAAGTCTATCTCTTTGGAATATACATCTGGAAGTCCTTCTGGTTGGTCCATTTGGGTATCGGCCTCAAGGTGTACATCTTGCCCCATGATCCGAGCGAGATCGGGATCTGCTTTCATCCGTGCAACGAAACTGCTGTCTTCTTTCCAGACTTTCATTTGATCTCTAAGGGTCGAACCTATTTTCCGCATGCAATTCTGTTCTGTAGGATTCATGTCGAACGAATGACTACCTAATGTGTATAGACACAACGTATTCAAAGCATCAATGAGGTAAACGAGAGGCTGCTCCGAAGCGGTAAGCAAGTTTCTGGCTCTGAGTCGCTGGATGAGAGCATCGATGCTTTCGCTGTGCTTTGCTACATTTTCGGAGATTTTGTGCCAATCGGCGATGAGATCCCCACACGGAGGTTCCTCGCCTGTGAGTGCCTCCACTAATTTATTCAGATTTTCTTCCCCTTTATGTATATATATACAGGCTCGTATTGTGGGAGCCCAAACGGGAAGGGAACGGGCACACTCACGAAGCCTGGCCCTAAAGGTTTTGTACTCAAAAATTACAAGATCGTTGTTTTCGTTCGACATCATTCACCTCACGGATGTACAGAAGGGATCGCTTGCATACTTACGGACGCTATTGACGTGCGATTTTCGCTAATTTTTTCTAATAGAGAATCCTCGGTAATTGCCTTGATTGTCGGATAAAAGTTATTTAGGGTTACCCGCTTTCGCTCAGCTTTGCGAATCTCTTTAAAGATATCTTGCAAAGCATCTTGAGAGAAATGTATAATCTCCTCACAGTCCATTCTTATTGTCTGTGCTATATAGTAATTGAACGGTCTCATATTTTTTTCACTTTCAGCAAGCATCTCGTTCTGTTGCTGCTTTTTCCGATCTTCGGAACTAGCCCACGTGTTCACAGCTATGATCACAGCAGCAATAGTAATACCAGCAACAATTGCCCATCCAACCGGATTTGATGCTAGGCCTGCTATTGCGGCACCTATGAAGTAACCTGGAAGGATTCCAGAGGGGAGTATTCGTAGGTATTGACTTATTGCGTTTGTCCTAAAAAGATACAAACTAAAGTCACTCATTACTTGGAGTTCTATTTTTCGATTCAAAGGAATAGGCGACCTATAAGAGATGCCACCAAATTCAGAGATTCTCTCACTCAATTCGCGGCTGATGTCCCGAAGATATTTCGCTATTATATCCTCCAAATATCTCGTCCAGTCTTCAAGGAGTTCCTTTGTGTTGGATTCAAGCAGTCTGGATACGTCTGATTCTGTTTTAATTTTACCTTCAGAAAGCAGCTGAGCGATTCGTTTCATCTCAGCGCGAATATCACTGGAATAATTTGCTTCAATAGGAAAGTCTCGAACGATTTCGTCAATAAACCTTTTGTTAATCCGATCAACTGCCTTGGTCGTTTGATTTTCAATCTCCTGTAGATCACGCTGAAATCTGTCGAGTGTGGTAAGCGACTCTAAATACCCTTCTACTCTCGTTTCAAATTGCCGGTAATATTGAAGCATGTAGTTTCGGATTTTCCGGAGCAGCAAGCCACGCCATTTTTCAGAAGTATCCACAGCGAAGTACCGGGCGATCTCCCTACTTTTGGGTGATGAAAGGTAAGGAATATCCAATTTTTTCTTAACAGCCAATATATCAGCAATCGTGTTTAAATTATCGAGAGTATCTTCTTTGTCTCCCTGTCCTTTCGCGCCTTGCACGAGAAAGAGAAAATCGCTGTCAACCAGATACTTGATTTCATTTAAACACCTTTTTTCGGCCTGATTTATCTTATTCCCGGAAATTAAAAAAACGACCGCCTCTGTGTGCCATTCTCCCATACCCATAATCTGATTGACATCACGCCAGTTGCTAAAGCTCGGTGTGTTAAGGAAGACGAACCGGATGCCATCTGCTTTCTCGCGATAAGCGTAGTACTCAATGCCTGATGCAACTCCAAGAAAATTTTCAACTTGAAGGGGGACAGCCTGCGGGAAAGCATCCTCAATGAATTTGCGTTTTTCGGAGGCAGAGGCCTCACCGACGACGGTAATCCGGATGCCCTTCCTATAAACATCTTCTAAAGTTTCTGCACTTTCGGTGGGATGCCTGCAGTAGCGCAGGCGGTGTTCCAAGTCGCTGATTATTTCGTACGCTTCAAATTCTCGAAGGTCTCGAGCAATGTCACGAAAATTATCAAAGTGATCTAACCAAAAAGATTGACCTGAACCATCCTGTTTTTCATCCATGTCTATTCCCTTCTGTTGCAAGAGTGGACCGACTCTCCCTCTATCCATAACATCCACAGTAGATAGAATAGATGAAGAGTCGGAAGATTTTTCAGTCAGCGTTGTTCTGTTCAGAAACAGGAAACGCTTTGCGTAAACGATAGAGACTTAGGAGCCTGAGACATCTGCGTCTCCATCATTCTGACCCTCAACACCAGGCGACACCCGGGAGGCGGAATTCGCATTGTTGTCTGGGACATACCCCGCGGATGGGACTTCAGCGGTGGACTCCGATATTTCCTCTACATTATTCTTAGATGGGTTGCCTTCATCGGATTTAGCACTCAGGGCATTGTTCAGAGTCGCATCGGTCATGGCACCCTCAGATCCATCTACCCTATCAGTTTCATCCGGTTCGCTTTCGCTCTCTGGAGGTGAATACGCATTAAACAGGCGGGTGAGTTCCACGTCATCTTCACCCAATTCACCTCCCATGGAGGTTTGCGAAATATCACCCGTTGCTGGGGTGCTTTCGGAAACTTCTGCATTCGGTTCTTCACGCGCCGTGCTCGGGGGACTCTCCCGGGTAAATATCACCTCTTGGCCTCTCATAGCTTCCTGAAATTGCTCAAGATCATACGCTATGTGGTTACCGTTGGGTCTCCCGAGATTATCTCGGACACCGGTATCAATTACGGTAACTGTGCCTTTCTCCCAGTCTATATCCACGAGCTGAACCACGTGACCGCCTTCCTGACCATCCCATGGCGCAAGGGGTTTCACGTTCAAGCCGACCATCACTAGCTTACCTTCGGCAAGTTTCGCCGCAGCACCTTCAAGGGTAGCATCGTAGTCGATATCGACCGGAATCCCCAGATCTTCCAGTGTGAGCGTCAATTGTAAAGGATACGTACCAATGGGTGTGTAGGGACAGTACTTCGCAACAATCAAGTCTACACACTTACCATATAACAAGTCTATGGATGGCAATCTTCCCTCAAGGAGTGCGTGTAGCGTGATAACACCCTCCGGAGCATGTCTCCCGAATTGGGCAGCGATAACTTTTGAAAGTGCCTGCACACAATTATCACCCAAATCCTGAGGATCGAAAGCTTCACGCGGTGTGTGGGGGGGACCAGGCGTGACTTCTTGTTTAAGGGCTTCTATAATATCGTGAGGGTCAAGATCAAATTCCCGAATCTTAGAGACGATCTCACGGATTTCTGCAGCGTTGGTTCCATCTGAAACCGCGTCTATAATCTCACGTATGATTGAGTCATCGCTAACAGCACCAGAAGCACTGTTGGAAATGCTGCTTTCAGCGGAAACATTAGCAGCATCTAACTCGCGGAACTGATCGAAGATACGTTCAACTGCGGCTAATTCGTCTGTGAGGCTCCTATCAACTTCGGCTAATTGTTCAGAGTAACCATTGACATATTGCTGGACCTTAGTTTGGATTTCCTCATCCGTGAGACCTTCAAGATTCCAAAAGGATGCCGGATCCTCGCGAAAGAGACCAGCATTAGATTCAGCGAAGCTAGGCAAATCGGATGAGAATGCCTCGATTTCCTGGAATTCGGAGAGGATTTCCTTTAAGTCCTCGGACACGTTGGCAGTATCGATCCGATCCGACAGATAATTTTCCCAGTAATTCTCTTGGCGAACATCAACATCAGACCTCATCAAATCAAGCAAGGACTTCTTATCTTCTGTCCCGTTCAATTCGATCCGCCTTGACAGCCGTTCCATCTCACTTTTAACGAGTGCCTCTACCTCTGTAGGCAATAGATTCGGATGGAACTTCTCGACGAATTGCTTGAACTCTTCATTACGCGACAAATGCTTAGACAGTATGATCGCTCCACGATGCACAAGACGTGCAGTTACTGCGTTCATTTTTACGCCTCCCTTTGACGGGTATCAAGGTATTTATATACCTGCTAAAACCCATCGTGATAAAGAGATACCCAAAACGGGTTCGTTTAGTATACCGGTTTTTAAATTTAATGTCAAAAAAATGCTAATATCTTCTCATTTACCACCATTCTAACAGTGAACTCTCTGAATAATTTACTCGGAACGTTGGGAGAGTTTGGTAGCCGCGCAGAGAAGTCCGCACACAGCGACGCCTCCTACAATACCGAGACCAATCGGACCCAGTCCGGTCGCCGCAACTAACGCACCCGCTTTCCCAAAGACCGCCCCTATGCCGCCACCGATACCGGCTCCTGTGGCAGTTAAACCCACACCCACATTGGCAGCAGTGGCCCCAGTAGCGGCAATCCCTGCCCCGGCTTTTGTTCCAAAACATGCTGAAGCACGATAACTCATTTCTTTCTAACCTCCTATTTTGGGCATTCGCAATAAATGGCTCTCCGACGGTTCCATTTTCATAAATTGTCCAAATTTGATACGACTTACGCGGGGTGCTCTTTTGTAACATAACCTGTTAGATTGTACCACAGATCACCTATGTTTTTTATACGATCCCTTTCTCATCACACGGGCGATGCTCAAAATTGCGTAAGTCCTACTTGAGTATTTCTTTAATATTTAAAAGTTGACCGAATTCAATGCGGCCATGCAAACCTGATTTTTATCTCGATATCTGCAATTGGGACGATTTAAGCGCAGAATACCGCAGTGGAGATGGAGGTGGCGGGACTCGAACCCGCGTCCGAAGATATTTCAATAGAGGTGTCTACATGCTTATCACAGGTTTCAGATTCGCCTATCAGACTCCCCTGTGCGGGATTTGTAAAGAATAGACTATCTCAAAAGGTGTTTCACAGCACGCCCCTTGAGAATGGGCGAACGGCTAGCCTGTATGGTAACGCATACGCTTTCCTGACAGGCGAGAGGATTAAGAAGCGAATGCGATTTTTGAGTGTTGTTTGAATGTTCCGCCTATTTAACGAGGCCTGCGGAGACCTCGGCATGCAACCTATATCTTATTACCTTCGTCGAAACCTTAACACCCCCGGATTGTAATTTCAGCCGTATCACTTAGTTATTATAATCAGTTCTTATATATGAGGGGATCCTGAGGTTTTCCTTCGCTGCCCATCTTTCTAAAATACTTTTCTCTTCCTGGGTTGGAAACCGGTTGAATCTGCCACGGACTTGCGTGATCCGTCTTGAGGGAAGTTCCACCTCAATTGTCACAGCTTTTTTCCAAACGGTTTCTCCTTCGTCTTTAATCGCCATTGCCCACATGGATATCTCGCCTGCTATACAGAAGGACAAGTAAGTTGAAGCGCAATGCCCCATCGCTTTCCCTTCGGCATAAAGTTCCTTCTTGTTGGTCAGTTCCATAATATCCCAGATGCGATGCTCTTGTTGGAAACGAAATCCGCCGATACCTGAACCTGCCCATCTACCCGGGGTCCCTTTCTTTTCTTTTTTTTCTCCTGCTCTATGAAGTTCTTGATACCATGCTTCAACTTGGCGGAGTAAAGTCTCAGGCGTTCTACCGTTCATGCTGAAGTTGGGACGTGCTGGGGGTTGACCAATGTATTTTTGGTGCTGAATGTAATCAATAATCGGATTGGCATGACGGGGGTTCAACATCGGGTTGAGAAGAAAAAAGCGAATGACACTGATCCAGAAATCATCTTCGACGAACCAAAAGTCCCGAGGGTTGGTATCGTGGGTGTTAAGAGCGCGAACCAGGTATGTTCCCCGAAGTGCTTCCGCCAACTGTCTGTTGCCACCGAGGGCGTGGACTTGTCCCCACCGGAGTGCCTCGGCAACGGTGTAATCTTCGGGAGCTGTCAGAAAGTGGTGCGCCATCTTTTTGGTGAGCATGAAAGGCAATCCGGATGCGGTTCGGATATTCCTGCCCCCACCGATGTGTTTAAACCAGTTCTGATGTGTTGGGTTTCCATCAAGCCACACACTATCCATAAAGCGCGGAACATCATAAGCGGCAAACAAGTGGCGAGTGAGTTTGGAAAACTGTTCACCTCGGTCATCCGTTTCGGCATGCCACGTTTCAAGGGGGCGAATCCAACTGCCGTTATCTTCCGCAAGGGCGATGAGTCCCTGAATATAGGTGGTATCTTCTAACAACTCAGACTTATGGGCGATATCCACCAAGAATTCCAAAAGATCGTCGGCGGGCTCGCTCTCCTCAAATGCCCGCGTGACAGCTACATAGACGCGATAGTCTAATGTTGGCATTCCTAAACGCGCAAGGTTTTCGGTGTGGAGGTGTGTCTCGCCCTCCGCAAATCCGATCTCTCTGGATTTTCTGCGGCGTTGCCTACTCACTTTCTTTTTGTTGTAGCGACGTCTCTCTGGGCTAGTGAAATCATCCGATCCTCCGGGCTTACCATTCGCAAGTCCATAGTGACCGTAGTCCTTAATAAACCGGCGATGATTACCACCCCGGCGGCCATCTTTCTTAGAGCGTGACATAAAATCCTCCTCAATGCTTAAGCATTACTCAGATTTGGGCAATTGTTGTAAGAATTGCAGAATAAGGATTAACCGAATCCATGCGGCCAAAATTGCAAACCTGATTTTTATCTCGATATCTGCAATTGGGACGATTTAAGCGCAGAATACCGCAGTGGAGATGGAGGTGGCGGGACTCGAACCCGCGTCCGAAGATATTTCAATAGAGGTGTCTACATGCTTATCACAGGTTTCAGATTCGCCTATCAGACTCCCCTGTGCGGGATTTGTAAAGAATAGACTATCTCAAAAGGTGTTTCACAGCACGCCCCTTGAGAATGGGCGAACGGCTAGCCTGTATGGTAACGCATACGCTTCCCTGACAGGCGACAGGATTAAGAAGCGAATGCGATTTTTGAGTGTTGTTTGAATGTTCCGCCTATTTAACGAGGCCTGCGGAGACCTCGGCATGCAACCTATATCTTATTACCTTCGTCGAAACCTTAACACCCCCGGATTGTAATTTCAGCCGTATCACTTAGTTATTGACAATCAATTCTTATATATGAGGGAATCTCGAGGTTTTCCTTCGCTGCCCATCTTTCTAAAATACTTTTCTCTTCCTGGGTTGGAAGCCGGTTGGATCTGCCACGGACCTCCGTGATTTGTCTTGAGCGAGGATCCACCGCGATTGTCACAGCTTTTTTCCAAACGGTTTCTCCTTCGTCTTTAATCGCCATTGCCCAAATGGATGTCTCGCCAGACATGCATAATCTCAAGTAAGTTCGAACGCAATGCCTCATATCCTTCCCTTCGGTATAGAGTTCGGCCTCGTTGGTGAGTTCCATAATATCCCAAGTACGACTCCCTTGTTGGAAGCGGAATGCCCCGATCCCTGCACCTTTCCATCTACACCGCCTCATTTCTTTTTCGGCTGGTCGATAAAGTTCTTGATGCCATGCTTCCACCTCTCGGAGTAAAGCCTCAGGCGTTCTCCCTTTCATACTGAAGTTGGGGTGGGCAGGCTCGATATTCCTTTGCGGATCCCCGTATTTCTGGTGCCGAATGTAATCAATAATCGGACTGATGTGACGGGTATTCAACCTCGGGTTCTGAATAAAAAAGCGAATCACACTGATCCAGAAATCATCTTCGACGAACCAAAAGTCCCGAGGGTCGGTATCGTTGGTGTCAAGAGCGCTGACAAGGTATGTTCCGCGAAGGGCTTCCGCCAAATGTCTGTTCCCCCCGAGCGCATGGACTTGTCCCCAACGGAGTGCCTCGTTAATGGTGTAATCTTCGGGCGCTGTCAGAAAGTGGTGTGCCATCTTTTTGGTGAGCACGAAAGGCAACCCGGCTGCCGTTCGAATGTTTTGACCGGCAGCGATATGTTTGAACCAACGCAGATGGACTGGGTTTCTATGAAACCCCACCCTATCCCTGTAGTAAAACCACGCCTTATCCATGAAGCGCGGTACGTCATAAGCAGCGAGCAGGTGTCGAAAAAGTTCGGAAAATTGATTGTGTCGGAAATGCGTTTCGACACACCACGTTTCAATTGGGCGAATCCAACTCTCCTTGTCTTCGACGAGGTCGAAGATTCCCCAAATCCAACCCGCCCCGGAGTCATCGAAGTCGAAGATGTCCGTATAATATGTTAACAAGTAAGACTTATCGGCGATATTCTCCAGGAATTTCGAAAGGAACTCGACCGGGACGCGCTTGAGGGCACGCGTGATGTGTCCATGGAACCCCCATTCATAGAGGAACGATAATTCATCGGACTGGAAATGTTTCTCGACTGCCTCAAATTCAATTTGTTTTGATGTTCTGCGGCGGTCCCCGATCGCTTTCCTTTTCAGATTCAAAGATTTGTGTCCACCGCCACGGCGTCCGTCTTTTCTGGAGCGTGCCATAAAAACTTCCTCTTTTTAATCTCGTGAGACATCTAGGTCAGGATTAAATTTTCATCTCGGATAATGTTTTGAATTTTGGTTCTCCTGGTTATATAGTATTCAGACAGTCTTTTAGACGATGCATATTGTTTGTAAATACGGAATAACACTTTGGTATCATCTTGAATCTCTTTTCTGATTCGTTTAATGTATAAGACGGAATGCCAGTCAGATTCCATCGCGAAAAATGAAGGAAGCCGCATAAATCCTGATTATGAATATATAATTAGGTAGCAAATTACGTGCCAACACTAAAGAAATCCTAAAATCACTGGATACCTATATCCGGTGATTCAGGGGATGCTTTTCAACTCATCCCAAGTTACTTCCAAGTTGTTCATTGTGGTCATCCGTGTTGATGGATCAGTTCTCGGGGGTGGCACTGCTACGACCCTTATTTTACACGTCTTTCCAAAATGTATATGTTGGTAGGGACGTGATTTAGGGCTTCCTGTCTGATTAACGCCTCCTATTATAAGGTGTGATGGCGTATAAAGCGGACAAAAGGGTAAAATATGCGAATTTTCATTTGCCTTTTCGCTGGTTGGTGTTGTATTATATGGAAGGACCTGGCAGGGTTTCTGCTGAAAGTTAAAGATACGAAATAAAAAAGAAAAAGGAAAGATAATGCTCAGAAATTTATTCAAAGGTGGTGATAAAAGCCACGATGAATCCGATGCTATAGATAAGCAAGGGAACTGGTTTGATCGGCTCAAGTCCGGCTTGACGAAAACCCGGGACCAGTTCCTGTCCCAATTATCAGGACTCCTACGGGTTGGAAGAAGAATCGACGAGGATTTGATGGAAGAGATTGAGGAGATTTTAATCCAGTCAGATGTGGGGGTTGATACAACCCTGACCCTCATGGATAACGTTAGGGAGCGGGTGAAGTCAGAAGGCTTAAGCGATTCTTCAGAGCTGGCATCCGTCCTAAAATCGGAAATTCTCAATTTGCTTGGAACGGATGTACCGTTGCAAATTAAAGATGAGAAACCGTATACGATTTTAGTGTTGGGTGTGAATGGTGCGGGGAAAACGACAACTATCGGCAAACTCGCCAGTCGCTTTATCGCCGACGGACACCGCGTGCTTGTTGCCGCGGGGGATACGTTCCGCGCAGCAGCGGAGGATCAGCTCGGTATTTGGTGTGAGCGTGCTGGAGCAGAACTCATCCGGGGCGGCGAAAATGCTGAACCCGCCTCTGTCGTCTTCGATGCGATTCACGCCGCGAAGCATCGCGATGCCGATGTACTCATCGTAGACACTGCTGGTAGACTGCATACGAAAAAACCGCTGATGGATGAATTGTCGAAAATCGGACGTGTGATGGGACGGGCGCATACCGGTGCACCCCATGAAGTTCTGCTTGTCGTTGATGGGACGGTTGGTCAGAATGCTCTCATGCAGGCGAAGATTTTTAATGAGGCGGTGCCGATTACAGGGGTCGTCGTTACAAAACTTGATGGTACTGCCAAAGGGGGTATCGTTATCGCCGTGAATGCGGAAATCGGCGCGCCTGTCAAACTCATCGGCATTGGTGAGAAGCTCGACGATTTGCGAGATTTCGCGGGTGCGGATTTCGTTGAGGCACTCTTTGCAGAGGAGACAGCAGACGCTTAAAGAAACGCCGAGGGCTATCGTCTACGTATGAGACGTTTTGAAACCTGACGTCTTACCTATGGGATGCGCGCTTACCTAACGCGCATCCCTTTGTTCTTAGGAATCTGTTTCTCGCAGGTAAGGACGGAGGTGTTTGCGCAGGTTACGATGCGCGTGGAGCAGATGGGCTTTCACTGTTCCATCGGAGCGTCCAACGGTAGCCGCAATATCTTTAAGCGATAGCCCGTCCCAGTGTCGTAAAATAAAGATTTGCCGCTGTTTTGGCGGGAGCCGACGGACTGCTTTCCGAATGTGGGCTCTCAATTCCTTATTTTCGATGGCTTTTGCGGGTGATTCTGAGCGGGGATCCGGAATATTGGACATCGGCAGTTCGTCGGAGTCGTCGGAGTCGTACAGGAGGACTTCCGATCTTGCTTTTTTCCGTAGGAAATCGATACAGAGATTTACCGTGATTCGATAAAGCCAACTGTAAAACTGACACTGACTCTTGAAGTCGCCTAATCCTTGGTATGCGCGTATAAAGGCATCTTGTGTCAGGTCCGATGCGTCTTCTGGGTTTGGGACGAAGCGTTGCACCAACCGGTAGGTGCGTTTTTGGTAGCGGGTAAAGAGCATATCAAATGCGGCGGTGTCGCCTTGTTGAAATCGCTCAATTAATTCAACATCCTCGTTACATTCTGGAGGGATGCTTTCTGGGCTTTGGGACTGCATGTTCTCCTCTTAAGCATCATTGACCGGGAAAGCGGTTTCTGACTTTGTTAGGTTCTGGCAGCGAAGTTTGCTATACAAATGTCGCTAAACCCCATCATTGGCAGCCAGAAACGTAAGTGGTCATTGATAAAATGGAAGTCACTGATTCGTTTGTTTGTAGACACTGCGAAACCAACGTTTATATCTTTGGCTGTCTTGAACCATCTGTTGTAGAACGCCTAATTCCTCGTCTTCTTCGGCATGGGGGTTCGTCTCGAGCAAGGATAGCAATTCCTCATACACCAAGGAATCTTCATGGACGAGTGATGAGAGGAGCCTCTCGAAGTTCTCACCATGTCCGAGCATTGCCAACAATTGGTTCGTATGACGTATCTCCTCAGAAGCAGCTTGGTTCAAGTAGGCTGCAAGTTCATGTTCATTACGTTTTTCGGCGATTTGTGCGAGAATCAATCGCATCCCGACAAGTTTGAGTTTTGCTTGTGCAAGTTCATCCAGATCCACTTCATACCGTTTTTGTAGGTGGTCGGCGTCCCGTGGATGTAACTGTGCATAACTGGGCCACACCGGCTTCGCCATCACCTGTTTCAACCGTTTGAGGCTTTCAATCAGGGTTTCCTGCTCTTGTGGGGATAATTGTCCAAAGGTACTCTCCCAAAAGTTTGTCTCGTGTACGACGCGCTCTCGGAAAAGTTGTTCGGACTGTGGCGTGAGTCTAATCCGCGCACGTCTCCGATCCTGATCACATTTACGACGGACGACCCAACCGTGCCGTTCAAGGCGACTGACTAAGGCGGATGTTGTATTATGTGCAAGCCCCAGGTGCTCGCCGAGTTCACTCACTGACATACCCGCCTCACGCCCATACCAATGAAGATGTTGGAGGGCGTTAAATTGGACAATCGTCAGGCGATTGGGAACGACTTCCTGAATAAACCTGGATTTGACAGCCGCTTGCGCATGACGCATCACACGTATCACGACATCAATTTCATTATGGAATTCCTGGTCTTTAGACATTTTTTGGCGATACTTGCAAGCCAAACTTACTGTTGAGTGAAAGTCGGCGGTGTAGGGTGTTGCTTTCAAACCCCCTGCTAAATCACAAAGAGTTATTATATCCTATATCGGATATATTTTCCGTCGTATACGATATAATATAATTATACACCGACTTTCTCCAGATGTCAAATTAAACTGAAAAAAATAGTAATTTTCGGTTTTTTTTCGTGCAAACTCGGTGTTTGGCTAAAATTATCTGCATTTTTTACGAAATCGGCGGTTTTTAGTTGCTGCCGACGAGGCGTTGTGCCTTCATTTTTCGTTTTCGTTTCGCTTTCGACTTAGGTTTCGGTGAATTGGTTTGAATGTGTTGCGTGTCCTGGTTGTTTTCGCTCGACGGATCCACTTGAAGTGTCTGTTGCTGCTGTGCCACATACTCGGCATAGTTACCATCGAAAAGCTCCGCGGTCCCTCCCGGTTTACCGTCGAAAATTAACAGTTTTGTTGCGAGGTTGTTTAGCAAGTATCGGTCGTGAGAAATAATAAAAAGCGTTGCCGGGTATTCCGCCAGTGCTGCTTCCAACGCTTCACGCGCCGGAATGTCGAGATGGTTCGTCGGTTCATCAAGGAGTAAGACATTCGCGTTCGCTAATAACAACTTCGCGAGTAGCACACGGCTCTGCTCCCCGCCGCTTAGGTTTCCAATCCTATTGAACACATCATCACCGAAAAATAGAAACTTGCTCAGGAAACTGCGTATTTCGCCTTGTGTATGCTTCGGTCGCAGTGCCCAGATTTCGTCGATAATCTCGTTGTTCAGGTTGAGTCCTTCCAATTCTTGGGCGTAGTACCCAAACTTGAGCGTCGGACCTACCCACATTTCGCCTTCGGTTGGGGCTTCGTCGCCTAAAATCATCCGGAAAAACGTTGTTTTTCCGGTGCCGTTCGCCCCAATAATTCCGATAACATCGCGACGGTATACCTCAAAATTCAAATCCGTGAAAATGACCTTGTCGCCGAATGCTTTGCCAACGTTTTGGCATCGGAGGATGTCATTTCCCCCACGGGTTTCCGGCGTGAAACTCAGGTTGAGAGTGGGTGCATCGGATTTCGGCTTTTCGACTCTTTCCAAGCGGTTCAGTTTTTTCTGTCTCCCTTGTGCCTCTCGTGTGCGTTGCCCCGCAATATTGCGGCGAATAAAGTCCTCTTCGTGTTCAATGAACGCCTGTTGTTTTTTGAATGCGCGTTCCGCGACTAATTGTTCAACCCTTTTCGTTTCGATGTACTTGGCGTAGTTTCCTCGATAGATTTTTATCTGATGCGCTTCGAGTTCCCACACCTTTCGGACGACCTTATCTAAGAAATACCGGTCGTGAGACACAACAAGGACTGCGCCGCTATATTCGATGTTGAGGTAGTTTTCAAGCCACTGAATCCCGTTGATGTCAAGATGATTCGTGGGTTCGTCAAAAAGCAGGAGGTCCGGCTTTTCAAGAAGTAGTTTTGCGAGTGTCGCTCGGCTTTTCTGTCCACCGCTCAGGACACGAATCGGGAGGTTGAAATCCAGTTCGCTAAAACCTAAGCCCCCGAGGATACGGTTAATCTCGTACTCATAATCGTAGCCCCCGAGTCGTTCGTGCTGTTCTTGAATCCGAGCGTACGCTGCTAAGAGGTCTGGTGCCTCTTCTGTTTCCATCTCCTCTGCGAGTACGAGCATCTTATCTTCAAGCACCCGCCGTTTTTCAAAAACCTTGAGCATCTCTTGCCTTAGGGTGCAGTCATGTGCGAGATCCGGTTCTTGACTGAGGTAACCGATGCGTAAACCCTTCGCTGAAACAACTTTCCCTTTAAAATTAGCAAGCAAACCGTTTATAATTTTAAGTAACGTTGTTTTTCCGGTGCCGTTACGCCCAATTAATCCGATTCGGTCTCCATGTTCAATGGAAACCGAAATATCGTCAAGAATCAGGTCTGGATCGTACAATTTGGTGACGTGTTCTAATCGTATTAAGGACATTTTTTTCTGACTGACCGCTAATTGCTATTTCTGTGACGAGTTTCTGTCAACAGATCGTTCTTATGCAGTGTAAATTGAGTACTGCGGGTAATCATTTCCTGGTATGTGTTGGCGCGATGTGCGTCTGGACGACGAATGTTAAATTGCCTGAATCGCCAGAACGCTATGGAGAGGGCAGCATACTGAACGAAGCAGTCTAAGCACTGCCACTCATTTTCTGTCAAAGGACGCAATGTGTTGTAAGCGTCTAAAAATCGCTGGGCAGCCTCAAGATTTAGCCGATCCTCCGATGTATAGCAACACCCAATAAGCGTCATGCTAACATCGATGAGCAATGTATCATGACATCCCTCCTCGAAATCGAGAATCGCGACCATCTGACTGCCCTCGAAAAGGGTATTATCCAAAAAAAGGTCTCCGTGTAGAAGTCCCATCGGAAGGGGGGCACCGAGTTGTGGTTTCATCGATTCCAATTGCGATTTCAACGATTCAACGAACGGATGCGTAGCGAATTGTGTGCCTTTGACCTCCTCGAAAAAAGGGGTCATTTGTGAAATCCCCATTGCAAAATGGGGAAGTCCAGCGATGGGTGGAATACAATGCAGTTTTGCCAGCGCCTCACCGAGTTTTGCCAGCGTATCTGGTGAGGATTGTGGGTGTTCCCCTTTCAGGAAGGGATAGAGCATCACATTGCCAAATGTCTCCTGTGTGAGGGGTCTTTGGTCTTTCGTTGAAATAGGGTATACCGTCGGATAAGCATGCTGATGGAGGTGTTGCAACAGTGCGATTTGCATGTTAAGTTCTGCTAAGTCTTTTTCATCGCAAATCTTGAGCAGAAACTCGCCCTTTGTGGTCGTCAGTTTAAAATTACTGTTCCCAAATCCGCCGGGAATCTCCTCGAGTTTCAGTGCCGTACCGATTGGATATTGTGATACGATGCCGTCGAGTTCTGTGGATGAAAGGGTTGTGTAACGTGCCATTTTGGTTTTAGCGATTCACCAGGGAAACGCGCAACTGCGTCAGAAACGGGCTTTTGACGACAGAAAAGCGGCGCGAGAACCTAATTTGTTAAAAGATCTTGGAATTCTGGGGAATTGCGAATGTTGTCAAATGCGGGTTCCGTTTTCGCGGCGGAAAGTGCCGCCTTGTCTACGCGAATCGCCTCACGCAATGAGGCAATTGAGAGCCCTTTCTCTGCCTTGTGTGAATAGGCGACCGCGAGGTTATAATGTGCTTTCGCGAAGTCAGTATCTAACTGAGTGGCGCGCTCCCACGCTTGAATGGCTTTATCAAGTTCTCCCAAGTTTCCATAGACAACACCTAATGTGAAAAATGGCATTACCCATCCCGGTTCATTCTCGATTGCCAAACTGAGTTCCGTGATAGCTTGCCCAAAATTGCCGTCCTTGGCATACGCCATGCCCCAATTATAGTGCGCGATGGCAACATCGTTCGGTTCAGGGGCGTCCGTGCTTTGTGAATACGGGATCGCTTTCGGACCGCATGCCGTAAGACAGAGCAACAAGCCGGTAATTAATAGTAACCCACTGAGGCGTAGTTTGTTCACTCTATATAGAAAAGCCATAATTTTCCTCCATCTCTCCGTTAAATTTTAGCAGAAGATAGGATTGGAATCAAGGGATCCGTGTTTTTTTAACATAAATGGCGTAGACTTTCGGGTCTTCTGGACGAATACCGGTGTAATTCAGCCTGATTCGGATTGCGCCGTTTCTCTTGTCAATCTGTTCTCCGTTTTTCCACGCCACCGTCTGATGAAAGCCCGATGTGAGAGGAAGACAATCTTCTCTGGTATATCCTTCAATGGGTTGGAAGTGCTCGTCCAAAATGTCAAGTGGAACCTGACTATACGTTGACAAACCATCAACATTCAGTGCCACTGTGCAAGGCTGTCCCTCAAGGTCAATGGGTGCCGAAATCACGTGGCGAGGTTGTTCTGTTTTTCGATTCATGTCTGCCGCTTGGAGGTAGCCGAGTCGGTCGCGTTTCCATGTTGCGATCCGGACCCCATTACTCAGCTGCTCTGGCCACGGGGCATACCAGAAAAGGGTCTCATCACCAATGTTCTCAAAACCTTGTCCCTGCATAAGTGCGGCGTGTTTGAAATTCATTGGCGTTGGGAGATGTTCAAAGTCGTCTTCCGCCGCTTCTACCATCTGAAAATCCGGAATCGGCTCGCGGTAGTGCAAGGCGTCGTTGCTGACGACGAAGCCGAGGTCCATCGTCACATGCCGACGGTCATTATTTTCCGGTCCGTGCCACTGTCCATAGAAGCCGAGGATCACATTCCCACGGTTCCATAGTGCTGCACCGAGATGGACCTGCTCGCCTTGGTGTGCTCCGGGCACCACGGGTCTTGGTGGGATGTTACCCCTCCTGAACCCCAAGCACGAGGCTTCGATCCAATGTTCAAAGTCGTAAGATGCATACGTTACCATCTGCCGTGTAGGACCGATGTGGCTGCCGCCATGCGCGCTGAGATAGTAGCATCCGTTGAATTTCGTAACACCCGACATCTCGCAGGACGGTGGATTCGGGTACCGTTCGGCTTCGTGCCATTGAAGTCCATCTTCGCTAAACATGACTGCGAATTTTGGAGAATATTTGGATGTTTCAATAATCGCTTTGAACCGACGCGCAGGATCGGGGTCGTCTGGTTCATAATACACGACACACGCCTGAATGTGATAGTGTCCACCTTGAATATCGACGAGATTGTTTCGGGTGGAGCCGTTATATGCTACCAGTCCGAGTTCCGGTTTTTCCCAGTTGTAACCATCACGGCTTTTTGCGAAACACACCCGTTGGTGCCAACTCTCGTCGTCTCCGTGTCCGAGATACCACATCCAGAGTTCATCACCGACGCGATGGACAGACCCGTAGTAGATGACGCAGGCACTGTCTGGCGCGCCGGGTGGACCGGGGCGTACTACAATTTGGGTCCGATCAACCCCGGCTCTGTAAGGCACCAGTTGTAGACGGACACCGTGTTGAAACGGGATGCTGTAGTCATCGAAAGGGAACAGCACTATCTGATCGGTGCTGACGTGTTCAGGATTGTTTTTGATGATCATTGTAGTAGTAACCGCAAAAGCGACTGTTGTAGGAAGTTAACCGTTAACTAACAACTATTCCTTTAAGATTGCTCCGTAGATGAGCGGTTTAAGGGTCTGGCTCAATTCGGAAAATGGGATATGTTGTGCGAGCGTGATCGCTACCAATTCATCTCGCGGTGAAATCCAGAATTCGGTGCTTGTCCCGCCAATCCAGCCGTATTCATCCACTTGGGAAGCGGGTATCCAGTCCGTCTGCTGGACGCGAACGGAGACACCGAGTCCGAAACCGAGTCCAGCATAACGTTCATCCGGTTTTTTATCCAGTGGTATCAAATGCTCCGGTAAATGGTTGTGTGTCATCAATTCGACGGATTCCGGTTTCATCAACTGTTTTTCCTCAAGTGTGCCCCTGCCTGAGAGCATCAGACAAAAGCGAGCAAAATCAGCAGCGGTAGAGACCAAGCCACCACCGGCAGATAGGAATTTCGGTTTCTGTATAAAACTACTTTTGGATACATGACCTGTTCCGCCCTCTGGGGCATCAATAGTCTGCAGACCTCCTCCCGGTTTTGGACCGTGCATACTCGCGAACCGGTCTATTTTCTCCTCCGGTACATAAAATCCGGTATCGTGCATGCCTAACGGTTGGAAGATCCTATCGGCTAAAAACACATCAAAGGGCTGATCGGAAACCACCTCAATCAATCTACCCAAAACATCTGCAGCGATGCTATAGTGCCATTTCGTTCCGGGTTGGTACAACAACGGAATCCTGCCAAGCCTCTCAACCATTTCCTGTAGGTCGCATTCATGCAGGCGGTGGAGACCCACCTCGCGATAGCGTTTATCGACTGCGGTGTGTCCTGCCATATATCGGGCGGCACCAGGCAATCCAGCGGTGTGACGCATTAAGTCACGGACGGTCATGTCCCGGTCTGCTTCAACCAATGTGAGTGATGCTCCATCTGTATCCACCGCGACTTTCAATCCACCTAATTCTGGTAGGTACATTGAAGCGGGGGCATCCAAGTACAGTTTCCCTTCCTCACAGAGCAGCATGACTGCAGCGGCGGCGATCGGTTTGGTCATTGAATAGACGCGGAAGATCGTATCTGTTTGCATCGGCTTATTCGCTGCAATGTCCATCATGCCCGATGCCTTGAAATGTGCTACTTTACCGCGCCGTGCCACAACTGTGACCGCACCCGCGAGTCGCTCTTCGTCAATAAACTTTTGCGAGGTCGTAGATATACACGCAAGTTGTTTCGCTGAGAGTCCCACCTCGTGCGGTGCAGCGATTCGGTTGGGGTTTAATTTTTCGGTGTCCATGATGGCGTTCTTCTTTTTGCGGAGAGTTTCGAGTGCTAAGGATTTACGGGTTTCTCCTGTTAAGGATACCACATCAGTGACAGAATGTCACATTTTTTGGTGATGTGCTTTGTGAGGCTACACAAGTGCGTTCAGGATTGGGAGCAAGGTGCGTATGGTTGGGACATCTCGAAATGTGAAACCGAACTCTGAGAAATATGCAGATGCCGCGAGCGCTTCCGCGATAAGTGGCTTTTTTTCCAACTCCCTTGAGACACCGAGGATCAGGCACACATCTCTCTGTTCAGCGAGCGTGTTGAGTCGAGCAATGAGATGTCCTTGATGCCATGGGTGAAATAGCTCAATGGCGGTTTCTACACCACTTTTGTGAACGAGTTGATAGTCGGGGAAGCAGTAGAAATCGCCCGGTAAAGGGATGAACCGGCTTCCGGGACGGATCTGCCAGTCGTCAGTTTTGTTGTGGAGCATTGTCTGAAAGAGTTGAATGTCTTCAGGAATATAGGCGAGGAACTGCTGTGAAATCGGTTTAATCCCGCACGATTCATCGAGGGATAACCGATGACGCTGGTTATTTCGGAACTGGATCTCCGCAGTGAGTTCCCATTTGGACTGATGCAGCACCGCAACGAAAAAATTCGCCAAATTCATGCCGTACCGTTTTGTTTTATAAAAGAGATTGAGCGGTCCATCCACTGAAATTTGATAGCGTTCTTCTTCTTTCCGAATTGTGGAAAGGAGTTGGTTGAATCTGAGGTACTTGAACAGTTGACGGAGTTCGGCTGTCATGGCGTCAACGAGCTTTAGCGTGAGACTGTTGCTATGGAGAAGTAACCCTTGGACCTGTGCGGTATTGTAGCGGTGGAGCAAATGCTCAGCAGAAAGCGTCTTGAATCCCAAAACCGGTTGACAACTCGGCAGATCTGCGTAGAGTTTGGCAGCCAGGTCTTCCCTCTCTGTGGGAACAGGCTCTGGTCGCGGTCCCGCTTCCACCGTCCCGACCCCTTTACATTGTCCCGCAAGTCCACACGCGGCTTGCGCATAATCGACGTAATTCTCAAACTGTTCTTCTGAAAGCAGCCGGCTCGTCTCTGTGAAGAGTTTTTGCCGAAACGCGATCAATTCTTCGTTGGGCGTCGTATCAAACTCTGTCCGATCTAACAGGAGTTTTTCGAGTCCACGCTTGATGATGGGTATTCCCGGTGTGCTATCAATAATGTGCTTGCTGGTTTCCAAGAGCGTCGCGCGTGGCGTATCTGGTGATTCTTCAAAAACAGCGATTAATTCCTCAGCGATTGCCAATAACTTCGTATCGGTAGGCTTTACAAATTGTGGATGGATTTCCCCGTTCTGAGTTTTGTAACGGAGTAAGTCTTTGGTCAGCATTTTTTAATCATACCTTGCGGTTAAATGGCGTGGTTTTGGACTTTAGCACTGTTTTCCCGAATCTGAAGAAATACCCTATCAAAAACACCCCTCCATTTCATTACGAGCTACGCGATTTTAGATTATACGAATTTTAAATTTTTACCTTTCCGTTGAGAAGACTGGTAAGCGTGGTGTTGTCTGCGCCGCTTGTTGACGTAGTGTTCACCCGTCTGTTTGGAGATGAGTTCGTAGAGCACTGCCTGTTTGCCTTCCTGTTTGCGGAGGATGCGTCCTAACCGTTGGACGTGTTCCCGAACGCTCCCACTGCCAGAAACGATGATACCAACATTCGCTTCTGGGACATCTACGCCTTCGTTTAGGACTTTAGAAGTGACGAGAATAGAGTAGGTGCCATCGCGAAATTTGTTCAAAAAATCATTCCGTTCCTTGAGTTTCGTCTGATGCGTTAGCACTGGCAGGAAGAAACGCGTGCCGAGCTGATATGCCGTATCGTTATCCTGTGTAAAGATAAGGATCCGATCGCCGCGGTGCCTCTGAATGAGTTTCCACACCCACTCCTGTTTTGTCGTTGAGGCAAAACTGAGGTGTTTCTGGGCGAGATACGCTTTAAAGACAGCACGTCCTTCCTCCGTTCGAGAGGCTTTCCAGAGAAAAGTGTGCCAGCCGCGCGGTGTCCCCATGTTAATGCGCTCCTCTTTAAGGAAGTCTAAATAGGTGCGGCGGGCTTCTTCGTACTGAACCCGTTCCGTGTCCTCCATCTCAACTGCAATCGTCACAACGCGGTACTCGGAAAGTGTTTTCCCGGAAAGTTCTTGTACCTTCGCCTCATAACACGGGTCACCGACGAGCCTATAGAGTCGGTTTTCTTTTCCATCGGTACGTTCTGGGGTGGCTGTCAATCCCAATCGAAAAGGGGCGATGCTGCTGATTGCGGCATACTGATACTGATCGCTCGGTAGATGGTGGCATTCGTCGAAAATGGCGAAACCGAACCGATTTCCGTAGTAAGGGGCATGCATGACAGCGGATTGATACGTCGTCACAGTGAGGTCTCGCAATTCATGATAGCCGCCGCCATAAAGCCCTACCTCTTGTCCGAAGTGTTCTTTCAACACGGTGTACCATTGATGCATCAAGTCGATTGTCGGCACATGCACGAGTGTGGGACGCTGCGTGTCGGCGATCAGCAGAATCGCGATAAAGGTTTTACCCGCACCGGTAGGCAAGCTCACGACGCCGCGTTTGCCGTTAGCGTGCCATGCGTCGATTGCCTCGGTCTGGTAAGGATACGGAGGCATCGTTTTTTGGTGTGTGAAGGGTTCGACTGTAAACTGCCGTGCTGTGTCCTGATACGCGATGTCGTGTGCGCGTAGCTGCGAAACGATGTGCCGGTAGCGGTAGGCGGGGGCGCGGAAGGTAAGCGTGCGTTCATCCCAACGGAGGTCTGGCAATCGGGTTTCGAGTGTCTCTGGAACGTTCTGGAGGATGAGAGTGCCTTTGTCAAAGTTGATCTTAAGTGGTGAAGACATAATGCTTTCTCAACTTAAATTGGAGTTTTCTATTCGCTGCTAATGCCTCTATTATACCGAAATCCGGTGAGTATTCAAGCGTTTTTTTTATAAGTCTTGACCTTCTGATGTGACTCTGCTAAAATGCCTTTACCTTAAACATAAAATCTACAGAGAGGAACAGAACCCGTGCCAAAACTCATAATCATGCCGCCACAGGACGCGGAATTATACGAATGGGCTGAACGTCTCCAGAGCGAATTGCCCGCATACACCGTCGTTTTACCGGAGACAGATGAAGCAGTAAAGGAACACCTTCCCGATGCAGATGCTGTCTACGGCTGGGTGTCACCGGAACAGCTGCCGTTGGCGAAAAATCTGCGATGGCTCCAGAATCCCGCTGCAGGTCCCTTCCCCGGTTACTATTACCCTGCGTTGATCGAACATCCCGTCGTCGCCTGTAATCCACGCGGTATTTACAATGACCATATTTCGCAACATATCATGATGTTCGTGCTCGCGCTTTCTCGTGGACTCCCTTACTATATGAATGCACAACGTGAAGGGGTTTGGGAGAAAGATGCCCGTAAAAGTGGATACATCGACCTCGCAGAAGCGACGGCGTTAATCGTCGGCGTTGGCGGTATCGGACATGAAACCGCGCGGCTCTGCGATCAATTCGGGATGAGAGTGATCGGTGTCGATCCGCGGTGGGAGTATGAAGTGCCGTTTGTAGAGAAACACGAACCCGCAGAACTCGACACACTCCTTCCACTCGCCGATTTTGTAATAACTACAACACCACACACACCTGAAACCGAGGGAATGTGGGATAAAGACCGCTTTGCGTTGATGAAGCAAACGGCTTACTTTATTAACATCGGGCGCGGTAAGACGACAAAACTTGCCGACCTTGTTGAGGCACTTGAGCAGCAGATCATTGCCGGATGTGGCTTAGATGTGTTTGAAATTGAACCTTTGCCTGCTGAAAGTCCGTTATGGCATCTGCCCAATGTGTTGATAACACCACATATTGCTGTAAAAGATGCGGAAAACCTTCTGGGACGGCGGTTCGAGATTCTTTTGGAAAACGCACGTCGGTTCGCCGAAGGGGCACCGTTGCAGAACGTCGTCAATAAGGCGGCATGGTATTAAAGCATTTCAGAAGGTAGTAGGCACACGCCGTTGTGCCGTGAGAAAAAGAGGTATGAAATTGACAAACAGCACCTTTACATCTCAATATTTGCTTGCGGATGAACAGATTCGCCATTTTATTGTGAATGGATATATCAACGTCACCGCTGACGTACCGACGCGTATCCACGAAACTATCTACGACAAAACCGATGAACTCTTTGCCGGCGCGACGGATTTCCGAGGCGATAGGCAACACAACCCGCTCAATAACATTTTACCGTTGGTGCCGGAACTTCAGGTCGTCTTGGAGTCTCCAGAGGTGCGCGGCGCGCTTACCAGCATTTTGGGGAACGGGTACGTCATGCACCCGCATCGGCATTGCCACCCCAATTTCGCGGGAAGCACACCGAGCAGGAAGGAAGACAGCGAAGAGCGATTGATGATGCCGCTTCATAAAGATGGACACGCCGGTGGGAAGCGCCCACGGCATCGAACACCTCGCTGGGCGATTCTCTTCTATTATCCGCAACCTTGTCTTGCCGAGCAGGGACCGACCTGTATCATTCCCGGGACGCAATACCTCCGAGAATTTATGCTGGGGGGTGAACGTCAACGGCACGAGATACATGCCGAGGGTGGAAACGGGACACGACGCCTTTCCGAAGATTTCCTGAATCGCAATCTTGTCCCGATGTCCGGTGAACTCGGCACGGTGTGGATTATGCACTTTGATATGGTGCATTCGTTCCTGCAGAACTATGTTCCTCTGAATCGCTACGGCATGAAATTCGTCTTTATGCGGACCGAGCAGCCGACAGTCCCTTCATGGAACAGTGATACCTCTATGTGGCAACCGCCTGAAGTCAACCACGTCCCTTACGATGCGGAGATCCTCTGGACGTATATCTGGAATTGGATGTACGGCAAGACGGATCTATATGAAACCAACCGTTCAGATACCACGATGGAGATAGCATCAGCGGTTGCGGCATTGAAAGCAGACGATCCGAACGAGCGTATGAAAGCCGCCAACGAATTGGGTTTTTGGCACAGCTTGCAAGCCAAAACGTGCTCTAAAAATGCACGAACGGACGCCGCGGCGGCTGTCCCTGCACTTGTAGATGCGCTTGAAGATAGTTATGAACCCGTCCGTCGGAACGCCATCTATGCACTGGGTGCGATCGGTGAACCCGCCGTTGAACCCCTCGTTGGTGCGCTTAATTCAGAAAAAGAGGCGTTTGATATGGAGCCGATTCTCCATATCTGTGATGCCGCCCACGGACTCGCCGCAACGGGTACATCGGAAGCCGTGCCCGCCCTCGTAACGGCTTTACAGGACGAACGCGAGAACGTACGCGCTTCGGCGGCGTATGCGTTAGGCGAGATGGGACCTGTCGCCGCAGAGGCAGTTGATGGGCTGATTGCGTTGCTAACGGATGAATCGGAAGAGGTGAGACGGCATGCGATCTCTGCACTCGGTATGATTAAGGTGCCAGTATCCAAGACGGTTCCCGCGTTGGTAGAAGTGCTGGAGGATCGCGAAGACACGGATTTAGCGTTCTTTGCGGCGCAGGCATTGACCCGTATTGGACCGGATGCAACGGCGGCTATTCCTGCGTTAGGAGAGGCATTAATGAGCGAATCGGCGTATGTGCGTGGGTTCTCCTCTGAGGCGTTGAGTCGGATTGGCACCGCTGAAGCACTGCAGGCTCTCGTGCCGTTCCTGCGGACTGCGCGTTGGTTTAACTACGTTAAGAAAACCATGCCAGCTTTCAGCATTGAATTGAAGGACGCAAAATCCGCACCGAGTGACGCCGATTCGCTCACGCAATTAATTCAAGAGTGGGCGGAACAGAAAGACATTCCTTTGCCGAAGACGGAGGCGATCTCAAAGGACTCGGATACACAATTTCAGGTGACCTTCAGCGATGGCAGACGGGTGACTGCACGGGTTGAAGGGGACGTGCTAAACCTCTATCGTAAAACGCGGGTCGAGGCTGGATTTAAGACATATCGTTAGGGAAAGTGAAGCACGCCAAGCCCGCGGGCATTAAACGATATGAAAGGGACATTAAAAAAATGGATTGTATCTTTTGTGCGATTGTTGCCGGTGATATTCCAGCAGCTAAGGTGTATGAAGATGAACATGTCTTCGCATTCATGGATATTGCTCCTGCAAACCCGGGGCATACCCTCGTTATACCGAAGCAACACTATCGAAATATCTATGATATGCCTGCGGAAGTAGGCGGTAAAATTATGCAAGCCGCGGTTTCACTCGCAAATGCGATCCGGACGGCATTGAACCCTGACGGGCTTAACCTCTTTCAATCGAATGAAGCCGCAGGATTTCAGACCGTTTTCCATTTCCATCTCCACCTGATCCCGCGATGGGAAGGCGATCCGCTCCGGTTACCATGGCGACCGAGCGAGGGAGATATGGCAGAAATCGGCAACATTGCAGCAAAAATTCGGGAGGTTCTGTAGAAAATGAATATCTTGATTACCTCCGCTGGTTCTGAACTGGCGCGCAACGTCGCGGGAACATTAGCGGAAGAACACACCCTCCGCTTGACGGAGCTGTATCCTGTTGACACTGTTGAAGGAACGTTCGTGCAAAGCGAACTTGGACACGACGAGTCAACCAACGAACTCGTCCGCGGCATGGATACCATTATCCACATCGCTGAAATGCCGCCTGATCTCCTGGGGTCCGAAGCTGACGAACCCGACAATTACGCTATCGATTATCAGACGCGCTGCACTTATAACCTCCTGATGGCAGCATCGGAGGAAGGCGTGAAACATGCCATTTACGCAAGTACGCTCCGCCTCTTTGAGCAGCACGGTGAAGACTGGACGGTTACAGAGAGTTGGCGACCTCGTCCTTCTGTTGATAGTTTCGTGCTTTCAAAGCATCTCGGTGAGTTCACATGTAGAGAATTCGGTCGCGAGGGCAAACTCAATGTGACGTGCCTCCGTCTCGGGAACCTCATTACTGCTGATGCTGCAGCAACCGCTGAGCCGGATGCAATGTGGCTTGAGATGAGCGATGCGGTCGCTGCCTTCCAAGGGGCGCTTGAATCGCCTTCGCCGTGGCGAGTCTTTCACATCCAGTCAGAGTTCCCCGGCTCCCGTTTTTCGATCGGGAAAGCCAAAGGGCATCTGAAGTTCGATCCACAATTCGTGCCATCATCTCAGTAGGAGCGACGTTTTCTCAAGGAGGAATACAATGAAAGTTCTCATTTTGGGTGGTAATGGGTATCTTGGACCGCATGTCGTCAAGGCGTTGGAGCCTTACTATACTTTGCGTGTTACAGACATCAACGAGATTGAAACGAAACACGAATCGATGCACATTGATGTCGGTTCACTGGATCAGGTGATGCGAGCGGCTGAGGGGATGGACGCGATTCTCAATTGTTCCGTCCTACGACACGATCGACAGCTGGCTTTTGATGTGAGTACACGTGGCTGTTACAATACGATGCGCGCCGCCGTCGAACACGGTATCCGTCGCGTTATCAACACGGGACCCCATTTCACCATCCAAGGCGATGACTATACCACCTACGATTACGAGATTAACCCGGATGTTCCACCACATACAAGCACCGGACTCTATCCGTTAACCAAGGGATTAGGACAGGAAATCTGTAAAGTCTTCACTGAACATTACGACATCTATGTTCTCTGCTATCTGTTCCTGAGTTTCCGGGAACACGACGATCCTGCGGAAGGCACCGATCTCAATCCATTTTCCGTCAGTTGGCGGGACGCAGGTGAAGCCTTCCGGCTGGGTCTGGAGATCGATTTGGAGGACCTCCCATCACGCTGTGAGATTTTCAACATCTTCGCAGATTTACCGCATCAGCAGTTCTCGAACCTCAAAACGAAGCGGATTTTAGGTTTTGCGCCTCAAGATAACTTTGAACGAATGTGGCATAAGAAGGATTGAGTTACGGTCGCATCCACGCGCACAGCACCTTGCATCCGATAGAAATCTGTGTTAAACTTATAGCATTCAGAAATTATAGATAGGCGCGAGTTAGACCAGAAACGTCTATCAAACATCCAAGGAGGCGTATGGATGGCACACATTGAGAACTCAGCGGAACTAAGGGTTGAACATTTGCTGCATAGCGTTAAACAGTTATCGCCTGTCGAATTAGATGAATTCACTCGAAAGTTAACAGAATGGCAGCAACGGCAGGAAGCAGCGATAGGCAAAGATGTGGATCCTAATGCCTCGGATGCTACAATTGTAGCATTCATAAGGAAAAATTCGCAATTGCCTGAAAAGAAGAATCGACGTTATTGGCAGTTACGGCACAAACGTGAAGATGAAACTTTAAGCGATAATGAAATGTCAGAGTATGAAGAATTGATCAGACAGTTGGAGACTATGAACGTCAAACGTCTTGAAGCCTTAACTATCTTAGTGCAACGTTGGGACAAACCTGTAAGGGAAATTATGGCGGAATTGGGACTATACGTGTCTCATTTTGATGAGCCCCAATTCTCTGAGGCGTCTGTGCAAGGAGTTCGTTCTGAGATCCCAAGACGAGGAGAAGGTTAGAAAGCAATGCCTTCTGATCCGATCTCTCTGACTTTACGCCGCCGGGTTCAAGAGCGTGCCGGAGGATTTTGCGAATACTGCCGAGCCTCTGATAGTTTTGCCACCTCTCCTTTTCATTGTGAGCATATCATTCCTCAAAGTGCTGGAGGCGAGAGTATACTGGATAATTTGGCGTGGGCATGCCCGCGGTGCAACAATCATAAACACGCTAAAACGCATGCTCGCGATCCGCAGACAGGACGACGTGTTCCGCTCTTTAACCCACGTCTGAAAAAGTGGAAACGGCATTTTATATGGAGCGAAAACTCTTTATCTATCATTGGACGGACACAAATAGGCAGAGCGACAATTGAAGCGTTGCATATGAATCTTCCTCAGCGGATAAACCTACGAAGAGCGTTGCTAAGTTTAGGGGAACATCCAGCAGAAATTGATTGAGTAATAACTATGCGGATTAAACTCTTAGCACACCGGGGAGGCATGGGGCGTGCCCCCGAAAACACCCTTGCTTCCTTCAGGCAGGCATTGGCGGACGGGGCTGATGGATATGAGTGTGATGTCTGTCTCACCCAGGATAAACAACCCGTCCTAATTCACGTTGGCTTCAACCGACACAGTATTCGGGAAGCGACGGGATGCTCTGAATCCCTCAGTGAACTGACTTGGAAAGAGGTCCAGCAACTAACCATGGAGGCATCTAATGAACCTGTTGCCCACCTTGATGATGCCCTCCGTTTCACACGAGAAAACCAAATGCCGTGCTTCCTTGAACCGAAGACGGACACACCAGAATTACTCCCAATCCTCGTAGAACGGATCCGCCATTTTGAAGTCGTTCATCTTGTCAATATTCTCACGTTTTACTTCCGAAAGCATCTGCTTGTGGAAGCGAAGCGTTTAGAACCGAAGTTGCAGACGAGTGCCATTCTCATTAATCCGGCGGCGAACTTCCTCAAGGCGAGGACGGCTATTGATGCAGATCGCATCATCTTAGGCTGGAGTGGGATTAATCACTTCGGGCTTTATAACACGTTCACACGGACGGTTACGCGCCAAGTCAAGCAGCTCCAGGCACATGGGATCGCTGTAGATGCCGGGTTTATTCTGACAGCGCAGGATGTCGCTTGGGCGGTTTCGCCGCAGAAAGCAGGGGGTGTTGATGGCTTGTGGGCGGACGATGTGCCTTACATCAGACGGTGTCTCCAAGAGATTTTTTAAGTTTCCGTGTACCATGCAATAGATTCGTTTTGGAGGTAGGGAAGCAGCAGACTCTGGAGTTTCCGACGTGCGTGGTGCAGGTATGTTTTAACCGTGCTCTCCGACTTGCCCAAGCGTGATGCAATCTCCTTTATCGGGAGTCCCTCCCAGTGACGCAAGTAAAAGGCACTGCGTTGAATAAGAGGCAGCTGGTAGACGGCTTTACGGATGATGTGTTCGAGTTCTTTCCTTTCGAGAAGTGTACAAGGCGAAGGTTGCACCTCGGCCATTTGAAGTGTATCGTCTGCGTTCTGAGGTAATTCCTCGAATCCTATAATATGTTGTTTATTTCGTTTGCGGAGAAAGTCAATGCTACGATTGACGGCAATTTGGTAAAGCCAACTGTAAAATACGCATTGTCCCTTGAAGTTAGGCAATGCCTGCCACGCCTTCAGGAAGACCTCTTGGCAGAGGTCTTTCGCTGTTTCTCGATCCCGAACTTTGCGATAAATCAGATTATAGATTTTTTGTTGATATTTGTAAACGAGTGGGTTAAACGCCTCTGTATCGCCATTTTGGGCGCGCGCGACAAGTTCCGCCTCGTCGAAATCGTTGAGTTCAGTGTGTGTTGTTAAAGCACTTCTCATATTTTTCTCCTTATGGATATCTTTGGTGCGTATCCTATTCGATCCATTGCATTGTTTCTCGAAGGTGTTCCTTTGCTTTCGCATAATCTCGGCGAGCTTGATAAAAGACACGTTGTGCCACTGTAAATTGTGCTTGTGTTTCAAACGCATCGTTATAAGTCATATTTTGATATCCGGGTATTTCAACCGTGACTTCATCGAGCACGCGTTCTATGGTTCGTAGCCTTTGCTCAAAAATTCTCACGCGTGTTTCTTCGATCTCCGCCCGTTCTTTGGCATTCGCCACGGCACGGTAAGCACGTCGCACCTCTACACGGATTGACTTTGTTTTTTCGACGTACTCCAACTGAAGTCGTTCAAGTTCTGCGAGTTCTACGGCGCGAAGATTTTTCGTTTTGTTCCCATCGTATAACGGAATGTTGAAGTTGAAACGCAGTTCCCACCCATCTTGTGTCCGCGGACGGGTTTGAAAAAGACTTGATGCATCTCGCTCACGGTCGAGTATCACCGGATCGTAGAGTGCCTTTGCGTCCCAGGTCTGGTTCTGTTGGTGTTGTTCCAGCAGCACATGAAGGTCCTTGTAACGGGCTTCAGCGGAGAGTTCGGGAAATCGATTCCAGATTGTCTCCGCGGCGAGCCGCTCTTGACGCACGATAGTGCCCTGTAAGTCGTGTAAATCCAGGTTGTTTGCGAGTGCGAGTTCAACTGCCTTCTCTAATGTCATGTCGTCCTCAGAAAGAGGGTGTGAGAGCATAACTTGTGCCAGTGGATCGAGTCCGGTGAGACGAATGAGTTCCGCGGTGTCTACATCAAGCCTACGCTGCAGCTCATTGAGAGCAAGCTGCTGCTCGGAGAGTTCAAGTTCCGTGTTGAGGCGACTGAGGAAAGGGATCCGTTTTTCTGCGTGCCTGATTTGTGTGCCTTTCAGTTTTTTATTGAGTTCTACCTCAATCGCACGCCGTTCCTGAATCTCTTCCTGTGTAAGGATGATATTGTTCCAGAGATTACGAACATCGTGAACGCTCTGCTTTTTGGCGCGTTCGTATTCAATCTCTGCCTTGCGGACCTCCTCCTGTGTGGCATCAAGGGCTTCGGGGATCTCACCGAATTGGGCGAGCAGCATACTTGCTTGTGCGCGGGTGAGGTAGTCTCTTTCATCAATATCGCCATTTTTTTGGCGTTGATATTCACCCGTGACGCCCACTTGTGGGAGGTAAATGGCTTTGGACACACGGAGGTTTGCCTTGGCGCGTTCCACCACTTTTTCCGCCTTTTTCACCGTTTCATTGTTTTGTAGCGCGAGTTCGATTGCACGTGCCGGCTGAAGTACGACCATCCGCTGTGCTGAGACGGTGCTCCCAATGGTAAAGAATAGGCAGATCGCTAATACTTTTGTTAACTTCTTATTCACTACTATCTCCATATATTGGTTATCGGAAACCACTATTTCTCAACGTCTGCTGATACGGATTGTAACGATAACAATTCCAATCATCAGGAGTATTAACGCACCGAACAGCAACGTCGTCACCGACATTTGCGTCTGAGACTCCACTTGCACTGTGATTGATCGGTCGCGTGCCTCAAACTTACGGTTATCCACGGTGACTTCGGCGTTCAACTTCGCTTGATATTCCCCCACGCCGATGTCCGCAGGTGGACTCAACGTCAGTTGGATCTCTGTCTCCTCGTTCCGGCTGAGTGAACCGATGACTTCAGGGATAACCGTGTATTTCCAATCCGTGTTGACATCGACGAGCATACGAATGTCCACGAGATCCCGGGTGCCGATATTCTTGAGCGTCGCTGTCATGTTCACCTCTTCGCCGATTTTAATCGTCTGGAAGGCGTTCGGCACGAATACCTCAATCTCCGGGACACCCTTTGGAATTAATTCGAACCGTTCGACACCGCCTTGGATACTCGCAATCCTATCGGCAGGTAAATCCAAGCGATTGTTGACACCCCCGAGCTCATTTGCCTCGGCGTCATCGAGCACAGCGACGTAGAACTCAAGCGTGCTATCGAGGTAGGACGCATCCAATTCTTCTGGAAGATAGACAATCAACGATAGATTCCGTTTTGACTGTTCCTGCGTAAATTTTACCTGAGACTGCCGGGATTTCGTCTCTGGGTCTTGGAATTCAAAGTTGATGCGGTTGAGGAGGTTAATGACGCGGAGTTGGAAGGTGTTCTCCGTTTCTGCCAACCGGTCGAGCGTCAAATCGTAGGTGACGCTGCTTCCCAAGTTCCCTTCCTGCGAAAAGCGGAGCGAACTGACGTTTACCACATCCAACGCCGACTCTTTTTGCAGATAGATAAGGCGTGTATCGGGTTCGACAAGTTCGGGGTACTTCAGCGATACCTTCAGACTTTCCACATCTTTCTGGAGTTGGAAGGTCAAATCCACGGTTTCGTTGTAACCGAGCACCGGGATCTTCTCTTCGTAGGGTTTGACGATGTTCGTGTCATCCGTAACGTCGAGTAAAGAGACATAGATAGCGCGGATCTCATTTGCTGCTGCAATCTCCTCAGGGGTCGCATCACTCGGCATTGCCTCAGTCGTGGACGTATTTTTCAGTTGGATCGTCACCATCATTTGGTTGTCAACGCGAAACTTCTTCGCACTCAGGATGGAGATATGGCGAGTATCCTCCTCAAGATGGATTTTATAGGGGATTTCCCGATCAAGGTAGTTCAGACTCACAGTGAGGTTATCCACATTGCGTCTCAGTTCAAAATCGAGCGTTTTCTCCTGTCCATCTCTCAATGCCGGAATGCGGTGTTCGTAAGGAAAACCGATGATAGATTCCGTGTCGTCTTTGATAGAGACGTAGACGTTGTTGATTTCCTGTGCGGTGTTGGTGTCTATTTCCTCTGTTTCACCTGTAATCACCCCGTACGTAAGGACGACTTCCAAACGCCGCCGGTCCCCCTGTTTGTAACGTCTCGCAGAGACCACAGAAATATACGGATCCTCCTGTTTGAGGTGGATGTTCTTCTGTTCCTCACGTCCCGAGTACTTCAACTCGACGACGACATCCCGCACGTTCTCTTTTATGAGTTCAAACTCCAGTGTGACAGACTCCCCTTCTTTGAGCGTCTCAATCCGTTGCTCGTAAGGTTCGGTGATAGTTGCCCCGCTTGTGCCATAACCTTCCTGCTCTTTAATCTCGACGAAGATGTCGTCAATCTGGGCACTAATGATAATTTCTCGTCCCAGCACTTTCGAGCTTTCAACGAGTTTGACGGGAGACGAACTATTCCGCAAGGTAATTGAGAACAGCTCCCGACCATCGGCGGATTCATAGAGCCTTGTTTTTTCAACGGTGATGTGCCACTCATCTTTCAGGGAATCAAGTTCCGTCTGTTGCAGCGTCAGCTTTGCCTGTTCATATTCATCGACGGCGCGTTCGTAAGCCTCCTCTGCGATATTCACTTCGGAGACGGTGACGATGTTATTTTCCTCCATCATCATCGCCTTGAGATTTTCGAGGTCCACCTGCTTCTTATCCATTAGCTTTTTTGCCAATTCCATCTTCAGGCGATCGATTTCTATCAGGATTTGACGGTTTTGTTCCTCTTTCGTTTTCGGGCTGTTATCGTCAACAGGTGGAATCTCTTCTGACGCTGCTGCCAATGGAACAGGCAGTGATACCCCTATTGCACTCATAAATATCAGTGCAAACATCAAAGATTGAAAGATTGGAAAGTTGAAAGATTGGAAGGGTGGGGACCCTATCTTTCCATCCTTCCATCTGTCCTTTCCATACTTTTTCCATCCATCCATATTTTTACCCTTCTAACCCAGTTCGGTTTAAGCTTCTTCAGGTTCGTATCCGGCAACATAGTGCAAATACAATGCCTCAAGATCCTCTTGTTGAATCTCTTCGCGCGTCAACTCACGTTCAAGGTTGCCTTCCACGAGGATGCCGATCCTGTCGGCGATCTCTTTCGCACGGAAAATGTCGTGCGTTGACATGAAGATGGCTTTCCCTTCCTCCTTCAACTCGCGGAGCAGATTCAGGAAATCCGCACCCCCCTTCGGATCCAAGCCCGAAGTCGGTTCATCGAGAAGGACGGCTTGTGCGTTTTTCATAATCGCAATGGCAATACCCAAGCGTTGACGCATCCCTTTGGAGAAGGTCTTAACACGCCGTGTAAAGGCTTCCTCCGGTAGACCGACACGTCCAAGTGTCGCATCGAGCTCCTCGTTCGATACCTTCTTGCGTCCACCGAGTTTTGCGAAAAAAGACAGATTTTGCCGCGCCGTAAAGTTGCGATAGAGTTCGACGTTCTCCGAGACGTAAGCGAGATGCTTCTTTGCCTCCAGTGGGAACTTCGGAATCTCAATATCGCCTATCAGTGCGGTGCCGCTTGTGGGTTCGATGAAGTTCAGGAGCATAGAGATGGTTGTGCTTTTCCCAGCACCGTTCGCGCCGAGGACAACATAGATTTCGCCATCGTCTACTTTCAGGTTCAACTTGTTGACGGCTAAAACACTTTCGTTATAGACTTTCGTGAGCTCACGAGTTTCTAACATGAGGTTCCTCCTACGGTTGATTTTCTACTATAGTATATGGTATCGGAAATCTAATTCAAGCAAGACTTGCACCGATTCACTTCTTTAGTTGGTTGCTTGACCTTTAATACGGTTCGTGCCCTTTTATAATTTAATGATACACATTTGGACTGAAAAGGGTGCATATAGAGAATCGAGCAGTACTCCAACGTAATGCTCGGGTTGAACGATCAACCTATAGTGGATCTTAGCATCCGCCATAATATTCTGCCCCTAATTGCCCTATTTTTTGAATATAGCCATCAAATCACATTTTGGCTTATGTCATAGTGACGCTATTTAGGTGTGAAAAGGTTGCATAATTTGAAAAAAGTCGTAGAAAATTTGAAAAAATGTAGCTATTCCAGATAGAAGCAGTCTCCTTTTCCTGCAGGAGAGGTTCGTAATTTCGCCTATCTACGATGTTCAGGTAATTGCGTACTTTGCTGTGATCTAAAGGTTGGAGGTTTTGTTTATTAGAGACCCTTCATACGGAAAAAGATAGTAAAAACTGCCTGGTTTAACTTAACCTACGTGTTTAAGCCGAACTCACGTTAATTACACACCATCTTTTCAGAGAAGTTCCTAAATCGGTATTGCATAGAATGGATTCACACTGTCTGGTGGGATTTTATAGGATCACACATCTGAACGGATGAAGACTAAGAAGGCACCTGAAAGAAACACACCAAGCAATAAAACGAGTAGCAGCATATCCACTATCGCTGCATTGAAGGTATCACTAAAGGTGATCTTATCCTCAAAACTTGGAAGTGCCTGAGGTGAAATCGGCTTTTTAGACATTCCCTCAGGGACTCCGATGATATGGGGGCTCTCTGTATCAGCGCGATCGGTTTCAGTGATGAAGTTTCGGAACTGTCTGATATGAAGATGCACACCTTCAAGGAATTGCAAGTGCCGATTTAATCCGGTACCTGTCATTGATTCAAGAGCATATTGGACGATCGCTGCGGGCGAGAACCGGGTCACCATCCTTGCGCGCTGTACCTGCGCGAGTTGTGCCGTTAAATGTTCACGGTTCAGCCGTTCCCGAATCTCAACATCTTTGTTGACGAGTTCAGCCCTGATGTGCAATTCCTCCACATCTGCCTTTTGGGATTCCAATTCTGCTATCGCCAATCTGATTTCTTCCTCGTTCTCCTTCGCCAGTTTTTCCGCCGCTTCAGGCGAGGTTTTCCAAAGTTCCTGAAGTCTATGGAGAAGGCTACCCGCTGGTAACTGTGCCTCCTGTTTGTTCTGCATTCGCTCGTCAAAATTTGCGTTAATCTGCTCAAGCGCGCTCCTTTTTGCCATTTCTCGTTGGTGAGCGGTCTGAACGGGTGGCGTCCATTTCGTGGCAAGCGTGCCGAGGGTAGAAGGCATAAAGACGACGAGTGCTACCCAGACAATCAATAACACGACAAGACTGATTCGGCTATCGCGCGTGCTGGCGGAGACCATTAACCCTACTGCGATGAAGATACTGGCGTATCCTGAAGCAATTAGCATAATCATTCCCAAACGTCCCCAGTCCGCCGCCCCGAGTTGTGTCCAACTATCTAAAGAGATCACCGCCAGATTCAACAGTACGGCGAAATAGAATGGGATGAGAATGGTTATCAGGGCGCCTAAGAACTTTCCGACTAACAACGCCGGGCGGGAAATTGGGTTCGCGAGACATAACCGAAGCGTCCCCCTTTCTCTTTCGCCGGAGAGCGCATCAAACGTGAACAAAAGTGGGATGAAAGAGAGCAGATAGGTGATGATAAATACCCAGTCTATCTTTGTTGCTTTCGGACGCAGGTCCCGCGCATTCGGGTTGGCAGTAGGATAGTCCACCGACCAGATGCTTTTTACCTGGCCACCGGGTCCCGCCGTTCTACTCCAAGACCCCCAATTTGTTGTTCCCGATCCCGGCAGAAACGCATCGCCCCGGTCTGCAATGAAAGTCAGCGCGGAGGGACGTTTGTAAAGTCTACCGGGTCCTTTTTTCAGGAGCTGATAGAGTTCCGTTTGGGACTGCAATTTGTTTTGGTCGGTGGTAACTTTCTCAGAATACCGTCGGACCTTGTCTGGGTGGTTCTGAAGATGCACCACAGCGTTAGTTACCATGAGTGCCACCAGAATAAGGGTAGTTAAGGCAAAGCGGAGACTGTTGAGATGGTCAAAGAATTCTCTTTTAACGATATGTCCGATCATCATATTTCTCCTTTTACACTTCAACTTTGATAAAAATCAGAAATGTCACCATAAACAGGATCAGATTCATAAGGAAAAGAAGGGACACATCCGTAAGGGCGCGTTGTGCGTTCTCCGAGACATCCGCCCGCGCAAAGCGAAACCTTGGCAAATCCCACCAATCCACTGGCCCTTGGTCAGAGGCAAACCACTGTCGACTCGCAAACGCATCTTTGTCGCGGAAATAGTTAATGAGTGTTTGACGGTATCCTTGCGTGGCGTGGATAAAGTCTAACATACCATTTAGATCCGTGCCTGCCCAGGCGGATGTTGAAAATGCATATAAACTTGCGGGACTGAACTTCATCAACCGTTTATCCCACGTTGCTTGCCGGATGTCTGTCCGCGCCAAGCGTTGTTCGCGTATCAACGCAGCTTTTTCTGCCAGACGGATGTGCGTCGCACCGATGAATGCCTGATACTTTTGGAAATGCGGGACGGACGGCTCCGAATCCGCGTTCACTTTGGTCATATTGAACCCATACCTTCTGCCACTACGAGCGCTTGACCCTGAATATCCTATGTTAAACCTGGGGGGCTCCCCCGCAAGCGGACTATTTGCTAAGAACCGCTGTTCTTCCCGATCGGCTTCTTCCCAAATCTGTTCAATCTGTTGACTTGCCGACTGTCTTTCGGCGCGCATATCGCCCACCGGATTGATGGCGAACCGACTCCAGTTCGGATAAACGAGGACCAAACCGACCCATAAGAACATGCAGAGCATCAAAGATGTAGCCGTGCGGCGGGTTGTCGTGGAAATCAATAGTCCGATGAGGTAGAAAACGGATAAGTAGACAGTGGTCGTCCAGACTATCCCCCCGATCCGGAGCAAATCCGCTGTGCTGAGCTGTATTGAACTGGCAAGGGAGCACAAAATCAGCACCATCAGCAGACTCATTAGCACGGGCAGCAGCAAGCATATCATGGCGGCGATATATTTCGCAAATAGAATGGACCCGCGTCGCACTGGATGTGAGATAACCAGACGTAAGGTACCGCTTTCCCAATCGCCTGCAATCGCATCGTAAGCGAAGAGTAAGGCGAGTAGGCTTAATATAACTTGAAAGATGGACACCAGATCAATCTGTGAAAAAAGATTGAGATACGGGTTCTCCAGGTTTCGTGCGGAGACACTTGAGAGCACCGGCACTTCCCCGTGATAAATTTCGACGGTCGTTCCGAGTCGCTTATCTAATCCTGCACTAAAGAGAGTTAGGGGGTTCGGAGGGCGTTCAACAAAGATTTCTAATCGCGAATAGGTTTCCGCTGCCACCGCTTTCTCACGATGAACTTTCTCTTGCTGGCTATAGCTCGCCACTCGGTTTTCGTGCGCATCAATCAGCACAACGGTATTGGCGACGACAAGCAGGAGCGTAATCACGACTGCGGTAAAGAATCGCGCGCTCATCAGATGCGTGAGCAGTTCTTGGCGTATCAGGGTGCGTAACATGTTTCAACCTCAATGTAATGTACATAACTGTTTCGTTTAATTGATGGATCACCGGATGGAGATATGTGCTCGAAAAGCGTTGATACTTTCCTGCTCATCAACCCAACCCCCAGTCGCTCTCAATTGAAAAACCTGTCCTTTGTCAAATTGATATATGATTGTTCCTGTTTCACCGGGTTGGATCCCCCATACATGTGCGAGCGCGCCTTTAGATATTCCTTTTGTCGAGAATTCGCTATTACCATCGAAGAGATCAAACGAACCTATAAGGGCTGCCCTCCCGACTTGAATATCAATGGTGAGCACGCCACCGTTTTCAAATGCTGTGGCATCAATTTCTACAACGGTGTGATCTTGAGAGCCTGCCTCAGCGGTGCGGAAAGTGTCTAATATCTCTATTGAAGGTTGCACAGGATTGAGGGAAATATTGCGACTGCTTGATAAAGAGACCCGATCTTTCTCACCCAATCCGGGACGTTTTCCTGTTAAGGCTTCTACAAGGAACAACTGATAGTGTTCTGCTTTCTTGTGCCACTTGTGCGGGGAGAGTTCATTGACGGCTTGCCTGCCCATGAGTTCAAGTTCGGACGAGATAACCAAACAATCTGTAGGTGAATGTCTCTTCCACGCCCGAACGATTGTTTGGAGCAAGGAAGACATTTCGTCAATACCTTTTGCATCGCGCAAACGTCTTATATCGGTGTTAAGTACCCATGTGTTGACAAAATTTTCATTCAAGAATTTGATGTTCCCATCATCAGAGAGAGCGACTGCCCTCAAATTTTTGCCGCTCGCGCCACAGGCTTCGTCATCAAGCGGACCATTGATTGAAATAACATGAATGGGCTTCTGTTGTGTCTTTGCTATTTCCAACACTTCGTCTACCGATACCCAATTGATTTGTTGTGATTTGTAGAAACGTAGTATCAGGACACGCTCGGCTTCTTCTACAGTTATTGCTTCGGAAAATTGCGTGTCTTGAATTATATCTTCTGAACCGGTACGGAGTTCGATTTGTGGACAAAAGCCGGTATCCGCCCCAAAAGAGGGACCGGCACCATGGTATCGGTTGACATCGAAGTTGAGTGTTCCCTCAGGAACGTACATCTGGAAGAAGGCGATTTTCTTTTCTACTCGATCGATAACGAGATTCCCAGTAAATTGTGAGGGTGTGAACCAGCCGTTCGCTAACCTGAACTCCGCATGAATACGGAATACGATGTCGGCAAATTCAGCATTGTAAGCGCGCAAGCACGCCCACATTCCGCGTGAATCTCCGTGATTGATGTGCATATCCAGATTGGGATTGGGGTGAAGTTGTCTCAACAGCTCCAGTACCCCGTTTTGTTCAATCTGCCAGACTTCGCCGACAGAAACACTGTTTCCTCGGTTTGGAGGATTTTCGCGAAAAAGTCTCTTCAATCCCGGCAAGAACGGTTTTTCTTTTCCCTTCTGCAGGCGGGCTTCAGTCGGGAGAAACGCCTGAAACACTGAAGTAGGATGGTGCTTTTCAGGCTCAGCGACTCGCAGATGTGCCAATGTATCCCACGTCACATGGAAGTTGTCTCGGGTGTACTCGATTGGGGCAATGAAGCCTTTAACCAACACTTTGGCGTTGTTGTCAAGCGTGAGAACAATTCTGTTAGAAGTAGATACTTCATCCGCGAACCCATGTTGCAAAGACAAGATAAAAATCAGGCAACCGATACCGAATGTTTTCATTTTGAGAGATCCAAAAAAAATGAACAGGATTTACACACCCTTTGCTGGCGAGGTTTGAAACCTCACCCGGCGTTGGGCAGTCCGTAGGTCCTATTGGAAATAAAGTGTACCTGCTGGGGGGTTACCGAATGGAAATTCGTGCGTGAAAAGCATTGACGCTCCCTTTCTCACTAAACCAATCGCCGGTAGCCCCTAATTGAAAGACTTGGGCTTGATCGAACCGATAAGCGATTATTCCTGTTCCACCGGGCGGAATTCCCCATTCATGCGCGAGGGCTTTGTTAGGGAAGCCTTCAGTCGTAAGTTCACTGTCTCCCCTAAATAGATCGAATGAACCCGAGGCTTTGCCACTGCCGACCCGGATATCAATGGTTAACATGCCGCCAGCTTCAAACGCCGTGGCATCAATTTTGACAACAGTATAATCCTGATGCCCTCTTTCGGGTGTCCGAAAAAAGTCTAATATTTCTGTTTGAATTTGCTGTGCTTTTTCTATTTGTGCTTGTGTCTCCTGCGTTTGCGGGCCTGTTACCCGCAGGATGTCTGCTTGCGGATTGGATCTGCTATTCTTTCCCGACATGTCCATCTTTCCCAGTTGTGTTCTCACAGCAGGTTTGGCTTTAATGATGGGTTCCAGCGTTGCCTCTACAATGTCAACCTTTATAGCAGGGATTGTCTCTAAACTGTAGGGGTGCTGGAAACGGGATAGGTATTCATTGCTTACGCCAAGCATGAGTGTCGCCAAAATAGCGATTGACGCCGCTATCGCCCATGGCACTACAGGTTTGCCATTTGTAGGAGGAACAGGTTTGATGCGGTTGGCTTCTCGTATAATATTCTCAGTTAGGTTGGCTGGCAATTGTACACTACTGAGTACTTCACTAACCAAAAGTTCTTCGCCTTGTGTCTGCAAACGCTTTCGCGCACGGCTAAGCCTACTTTTAATTGTGTTCGCCGATACACCCAAAAATTTGCTAATATCCTTCACTTTCATTTCGCCAAGGTAGTGGAGCGTCACGACCGTACGTTCGCTCTCCGGCAGCCTTTGCAGAAGTCTTTTGACGATTTCATGTCGTTGTTCAGTCGTTTCCACGTCGAGCTGCTCCGATACATGATGGGTATAAGAGGCTTCTTCTATTTCTTCCACAGGTGTGTCCTCCAGCGATTGCATCATATATCTGTTCCTTTGAATCCAATTAATACAGAGTCGATCTACAATGACATAAAGCCATCCAGCGAACTGATTGGGATCTTTTAGTGTTGAGAGTTTTTTGTGTACTTGAAGGAAAGCATCTTGCGTAATTTCTTCAGCGAGATGAAAGTCCCCAAGCTTGCGCCACGCCAGCGCGTGAACGCTCTTCTGATGTTTTCGGACCAATGCACCGAATGCCTCTTCATCCCCTGACAAAATTTTATGAATCAGTTGAACATCGTTTTCTTCCATCGGAATACTTCCTTTATGCTGTGCGTTCTTCTATCTGTTCAGATTGCGGGTTGCGAAATTTTCCCAGTCGCCACCCTCAATAAATTACCCATTCTGCGGTTTGAATCACTTGTTATCATAAATGAACCACACACCCTCCACTTTTCGCATCTTAACAGATATCTCCGGCGGCTGCGCCATCGGCATTTTTAATCGAAAGTGGAATTCATCACCCACATATTCGCTGCTCAACACCTCCATCTGACTTAACATTTGACGCACCTGAGGACGCATATCCGCTGGCACATCCTCAAAATCATTTTCAAATGTTTCTCTGGCATCTCCTGTAAGCATCGAGCGTAGTGTCTCTGAATCGAGATTCTTAAATGCTTCCACGAAAGCGTTCATCGTATCTTCCGCAGATTGCTCCGGGCGCGCTGATGACGCTTTTCTCGGCTCTGGTTTCCGATTCGGTTCGACAGAGATTTTTGCCCAAAAAGCGTTGACCAACCCTTTCTCACTGGACCAATTGCCGGTTACCCCCAACTTAAAGGGCTGCCCTCGGTCAAAAGGATGAACGATGTGTCCGCTCATGCCCGGCTCAATTTCCCACGCGGAAACCAGCGCATTATCAGGTATACCTGTCGTGGGAAGTTCCGTGTCTCCGGCGAACAGATCGAACGAACCCGGCACCTCGCCGTTGCCCACCCAGGTATCAATGGTAAGTGTACCGCCGTCTTCAAACAGTGTGGTGTCAATCTCAACGGTTGTGTAATCCTGATTGCCATGACCGGGCGCGCGAAAAATGTTCAGGATCTCCATTGAGGTTCGCTGAGCGTTGAGGGCGACGTGTCGGCTACTACCCAATCCGGGACGTTTCCCTTCTAATGATTCCACGAGAAACCGTTGGTAAGCCTCGTCTATGTAGCGCATCGCATTGAATAGGTCATTGACCGGTTGACGTCCCATCAGTTCCAGATCGGGCGATATCACCAAACAATCTACCGGAGAATACCGCTTCCACCCACTAATAATTGTTCGTGCCAAGGGCTGCATTCCGTCAATTCCCTTTGCTTCACGTAATCTTTTCATATCGGTGTTCAGCACCCAGGTGTTGACAAACTTTTCGTTGAGCGATTCGATGATTCGGTCATTGGAGAGGACAACTGCCCTCAAGGTTTTTCCACTCCCTCAGCACGCCTCGTCGGTGAGGGGTCCATTGATCGAAACCACATGAATCGGCTTTCGCAGCGATCTTGCTATCTCTAACGCTTTGTCCATCGCTACCCATTTGATTTGTTCCGACTTATAGAAACGGTGTATCAGTCTACGTTCCGCTTCTTCTTGGGTGATGGCTTGGGTGAATTGCGTGTCTGACGTGATAGCCTGTGTACCAGCAAGGAGTGATATTTGAGGACAAAAGCCGGCATCCGTACCGAAGTAGCGACTATTCTCGTGTTTCCGGTTCACATCGAAGTTGAGGGTGCCTTCAGGGACGTACATCTCAAAGAAGGCGACTTTCGCCTGCGGACGGTCAATAACCAAACGACCGGCAAACTGGGACGGGGTGAACCAACCGTCCGCTAAGGCAAATTCTGCATGGATGCGAAACACAATTTCGGCAAAGAGATCATTGTAAGCGCGAAGCGTTGCCCATAACCCTGAGGAATCCACAGGACTGTGCATCTCCACGTATGGGTTGGGGTGAAGTTGCTTCAGCAATTCCAGAATGCCCTCCGGTTTAACGTGCCACAGTTCGCCCACGGAGACAGGCTGATGCGGAAGAAATGCTTGAAAAACCGACGCTGCATATCGCTTTTCTGGTTCAGCGACTTTCAAGTTCGCTAATGTGTCCCAATTCACATGAAAGTTGTCGACTGTATACGCAATCGGAGCGATGAAGCCTTCGACGGAGACTTCTGACGTGCTGTCAAGGGTAAGTGTGATTTTGTTAGGTGTGGTGTTCTCATCAGCGTGAAGTTGTCCACTCATCATCACCAGAATGAGAAATCCAATCGTTAGTGTTTTCATTTTCTATCTCCTTGGTCATAATTAACATTCTATACCAACAACACCTATATAGAAAGTTGTTGCTTGCGTAAATTTTATAGTGAAGCCCACAATTATTTAAACTTTGTCTCACCCTTTTATAATTAAAGACACAGTTTTAGACAAAAAGGTTGCATAATGTCAAAGAGTGGGAAAATTTCAATTTTATAGCAAAGTCGAAAAATAAGTTAACACCTCAGGGAGTAGCAGCACCATCCTGCATCCCGCTGGCGAGGTTTCTAACCTCGCCCCAGTGTCCACGTAATTGTGGGACTTACTATAATCTAAAAGTTGGGAATTTTACTTACGAGAGATCCTAAATAGGTTGGTCAGTCTAAATTTTGTAGTATGGCAGGAGCGAGCTGGCGCTCGCTCCTGCAGAAGATCGGGCAGCGCAGAATCCAAATGCATTTTAAATAATTTTTACCCGTAATTTTAAGGTGGACAATCCATTAGACTTGCATTAGGTAGGATTGTGGACACAAATCCCTATTAAAAAATTAGCCTACTGTCGCTTCAGACGAATTTTGCCGGCAGCGGAGGACAATTTCAGTAGCGGTCCACCCCCGTTAAGTGTTCCCTTTAATCTATTTTCTATGGTGTCACCTTGAGGTTGGATAGGGAAGTCGCTTGAGATTTTCCCTTGGGTTTGCGCGTCTATGTCAACGGCAATATCGGGGTGGAGCGTGACATCTATCGCTCCATCCATGGATGTGTGCAAGGTCCACGGATGTTGCGGTTGTACTGTCATTTCCGCACGGATATCTCCACCAGAGGCAGTTTTGAGCGTGACATTATACGAACGCGGGACTGTCACGTGAACTTCAACCGTCAACCACTTCAATCCGTCTTGCCAATATTCCCGCCCCTGCTTGAAGTTTCCTTCAACTCGGACATCGGATTCGGTATCTGAATCGTTGTGTTCAATTGTGAACTCAAAATCCTCAAGCAGGTCATCAATCCATTTACCAAAATTGGGTTTCAATATTCTAAATTTTGAGCTCCAGTCTTTTCTGGCGGTAATATCTACATGATGCTGATCTGTGGTTTCTATAGTGATCGTACCGTACTCTATGTCAACTGTTAGATGCCCGATAGAATTAACGGGGTACCCTGTCTGTATGACGTGCGAAATTTCCTTAATGCGTATGATGTAGAGAAGGACAACCACTCCCAGACACAAGATGAGAAAAATGACGAACCGCTTAGATTTTGTCATTTAAGGATCCTTTTGTCGGAAGCTGTTTATTTGTCCCCCGCATCAGCAGATTTGACTTCATACGTCTTTAATTCAAGGGTTTTGACGGTGGTTGAAACCTTAAATAGAGGATGTGGAGGTGGAGGAAGCGTTTTCAGAAGGGTATCCTCCCTTTTTTGGTGAAACTTGACGATGCCGACCTCGGGTGCTACCCACAGCGTCGTAACGGATTCGCCGGGCGGATTCATGGTCTGGTCAGGAGGAGATGTTTCCACTTTTGTCTCTGTCTGGTATTCAATCTTCAAACAGTTTTCAAAAGTACCGGCGGGTGTCTCAACATCTTCCGTGCCTAACACTTTGCCTGTTTCAACAATAGTGATTTCAAATATGATTTCTTCAGGAGCTTGTGGTGGATCAGATCGCATCGTAATTTTGGCTTTTATCTGTGTTGCCTCCCACGCTTCGTCGAAGGTGATAGACGTTGGAAGCACATAGAAAGAGTCTTCCGTCTCTGCTTCGATCTCGTAGAGAAGATCAAATCCCTCCATCATCAGCCGTAAAATCGTCCGGAGGGTTCCCATCTCTTTGGTAAGGCGCGCCTTGATCGCTTTCTGTGCCGCATCCCCGACCAAGAACGTAACCTTCTCTTCACCAACCTTGTAGAAATTCGGATGGATGTGATAGTCATAATTTATCCAATCCTCCAAGGTCGGTTCATAGCTGAAGCTGCTATACGTCTCACCCTCAATTTCTCTTTTCTCTACAGCCGACCGTGTTAATTCATTTCCATCCTGATCCTCGTAAACCCAGTAACTTCCAGGTGTCTCTGGAAAATATTGGATAGTTTCCGATGCATTGCCCATCAGTGCTGCACTGAGTCCACAGACAAGTAAAAGTGTAAAAAAGGTGCGAAATCTTTTCAACATTATAATCACGGTTGTTTCTCCTTTTGTTTGGTGACGAGCCGTTGATGCTCATTAGTGTTGATAGATAAAGTGCCGGGTTCCTTTCAGTATCCTTCGTGGGTGTTCACACCTCCGAACGTATAAAGATAAGAAATGCCCCCGAAAAAAATACGCCGAGGAGTAGAACGAGTAGCAGCAGATCCAAAGTCGCGGTATGGAGCGTATCGCTGAAGGCGATCTTATCCTCAAATTTCGGAATCGCCTCACTTGAGAACGGCTTCTCGGACATGCCTTCAGGGATGCCGATGAGATGGCGACTTTGTGTGTCTGCTCTATCGGTTTCTACGATGAATTGTCGAAATTGTCTTGTGTAATCGTGCACGTGTTCTAAGTATTGCAGATGGCGGTTGAAACCGGTGCCAGCCATTGATTCAAGGGCGTATTGGACAATCGCCGCCGGTGAAAACCGGGTCACCCCCCTTGCGCGTTGGACCTGTGCGATTTGTGCGTCTAAATACTCGCGGTTAAAGCGTTCTCGGGTTTCTACATCTCTGTTGACGAGTTCCGCCTTGAGCACCAGTTCTTCGTCACCTTCGACTTCCCACGCTGCCATGAGTTTTTCTGCTTCGGCTCTGGCAGCTTCAGGGGACGTTTCAAAAAGCTTCTGAAGTTCATCTAAGTTTAAAAGGTTAGGGGTCTTTTTTTCCTTGATTGCGTTCAATCGGTCATTATAGTCTGTGTCAATCTGCTTAAGGGCAGCGTCTCTTGCGGCATGAAATTGATCAATCGTTTGGAGCGGTGGCATCCATTTTGTGGAGAGGGTACCGAGGGTCGACGGCATAAAAACCACGGTGGCTACCCAAATCAGTAGCAGAATAACCAGACTCACCCGAGGTTCTCGCGTGCCAGCGGAGATCATCAGCCCCAATCCAACAAAGATACCGGCGTAACTGAAAGCAATTAACAGAATCAACCCCAAACGTCCCCAATCGGCTGCGCTCAGTTGTGTCCAACTGTCGACAGAGATCACCGTCAAATTCAGCAATACCGCAAAAACGAAAGGAATGAGGACGGTTATTAAGGTGCCGAGGAATTTACCGATTAACAGAACCGGGCGCGAAATCGGATTCGCCAGACACAATCGCAAGGTTCCCTGCTGTCGCTCGCCAGAAAGCGCGTCGAAGGTGAACAGGAGCGGAATGAAGGAGAGCAGGTAGGTGATAATGAATACCCAATCTATCTTTGTTGCCTGCGGACGTAAATCTTTCGCGTCTGGATTCGCGGATCCGTAACTCAGCCACCAATTGCTTTTTGCCTTCCACCCCGGACCGCTTTTGGACCAAGACCCCTCGTTCCCTATATTTCCCGGCAGATAAGCATTGCCGCCATCCGCGATGAAGGCAAGCGAAGAGGGACGTTTGTGAAGTTGACTGGGTCCCTTTTGCGCTAAGGTGTACAAATCCGTCCGGGATTTCAACTTGTTGAGCGAACCTGTAACATTCTCAGAATAATCACGGATCCTTTCCGAGTGCGTCCGAAGGTGCACCACGGCGTTGGTAACCATTAAGATGGAGAGTATTACAACGGTTAGAATGAAACGCAGACTATTGATGTGGTCAAAGAGTTCTCGTTTAATGATATGCCAAATCATTTTTTTAATGTTCCTTGCGGTTCGATGAAGTTCGTTTGGTAATTGAGGTCCATCTCTGTTGAGCCAGCCCGGCGCGTCGCTTGGACTTACGGTCTCTAACGAATGCGTGTAGCGGACACAACAAGAAAACACGTTCACTTGAATACTTTGCTCGCGCGCAAGCAACATTTAGACTTCAAGTTTGGTGAAAATCAGAAATGTCACCGTGAACACAACCAGGTTGATGAGTAGCAGCAAAAACAGTTCTGGCAGTGCCCGTGTTGCGTTTTCCGAGACATCCGCCCGTGCGAAACGGAACTGGGGCAGATCCCACCAGTCTACCGCGCCTTTGTCAGAGGCGAACCATTGCCGACTGCCGAACGCATCTTTGTCATGGAAATAGTCAATAATGGTGCGGCGGTAACCTTGGACGGCTTGGACGAAATCAGACATACCGTCCAGATCGGTACCTGCCCACGCCGCGGTTGCAAACGTGTACAGACTCGCAGGACTGAGTTTCATCAGGCGTTCATGCCATATCGCTCGCCGGAGAGAGGTACTCTCTAAAGTCTGTTTTCGGACGAAAGCGATCTGTTCTGCCGAGCGGATGTACAAGGCTCCCATAGTGGCATGATACTCTTGAACATGTGGCACGAGAGGGTCTGATTGGTTTGCCAATTTCATATCTATTCCATACCGTCTGTTGTGGCCTCCCGACGACGAGAAACTATTTGACTGCTTGGTATTTAGATTGAACTTTTGTGGCTTACCTTCAAGCGGACTGTTCGCTAAAAACCCGCTTTCTTCTCTGTCAACCTCTTCCCATATCTGTTCAATCTGTTGATCGCCTGATGACCGTATGGCGCGCGTATCACCAACGGGGGTGATAGTAAACCGGCTCCAATTCGGATAGACAAGCACCAAAGTTACCCACAAAAACATACAGAGCATCAGGGATGTGGCAGTGCGGCGTGTTGCTGTAGAAATCAACAGTCCAATCAGGTAAAATACGGACAAGTAGATGCCGGTCGTTAAAACTATCCCACCGATCCGGAGAAAATCCGCTCCATCCAATTGGATCGAACCGACAGTCGATAACAGAATCATGACCATCAGGAGACTGATTAGCACCGGGAGCAGCAGACAAACCATTGCCCCAATATATTTGGCAAGCAGGATGGTTCCACGTCGCACTGGGTGGGAGATAACCAAACGCAATGTGCCATTTTCCCAATCTCCTGCAATCGCGTCATAAGCGAAGAGCAGTGCCATCAGGCTCAAAACCACTTGAAAAATGAGGACGAGATCGATCTTTGAAAAGAGGTTCAGGAACGCGTTATCGAGACTTCGCGCCGAGCCGTCCGAAATCAGTGGGACGGAACCGTGGTAAATTTCGAAGGTGCTTCCCAGCCGCTTATCCAATCCCGCACTAAACAGACTTAAAGGGTTCGGCGGACGTTCAACGGACAGTTTTAAAGTTGAGTACGTTTTCGCCTCCTGCGCTTTCTGACGATGTGTATTTTCTTGCTGGTTATATCTCCCTAATCGACGCTCGTAATCTTCGAGAAGGACGACGGCATTGGCGACAACGAGAAGAAGCGTAATCACGACAGCGGCAAGAAAGCGAGCGCTCATCAGATGGGAGAGGAGTTCTTGACGGATGAGGTTTCGAAACATGGTGCCTCCTTACTTAAAAGTTTCGGGTTTGTCTATTAGAGACGCTTGAAATGAAAAGGATAGTAAAAACGACGCGGGATAGAAAAAGAGGAGGATTTTCCGATTGGAATCTGCGCAGTGTGGAAGTTGAATTAAATATCAGATCGGAAGAATTTCAGGAATGCCACGGTCGTCGAATAATCCCAGTACGCGTCATTCCAAGATAACCCGGCAAGGCATCCCCTAATCCGTTTGCGAATACGCTTAAAGGTGACGGTTTCAGGAAAAGCTTAGAAACTTCCAGCTCCGGTTTCAATTCGATCTTCGGGTTCATCGTGGTTTCTTCGATGTTTGCGAGTTTAACGGCTTCTTGATAGTCAACGAGGTTTTGTTGGTAGTGTCGATAATTAATAGAGAGGGTGAGCGGAATGAGTAAGAGACACATCAAAAGGAGCGCGACAAATCGGACGCTCAGAATATGATGCATCATCTCTTTTTGAATGAGCGTCGTTAACATCTGGTACGCTCCTTATGTGGTGGACAAGGTATACCTATGTCCTACAGAGGTGGATAGGGTGATGTCTTTCTCATGTTCCGCTTTGGCGTGTTCGGCGATGGTTTGGGAGTCTTGGCTCGTTCGAATTCCGTCTTGATCCGTTCAAGTTGTGCTTTGGTACGTTCAAGCCTTTTTTGATTGTGGGGAATCTCAAGTTCTATAAAGCTTTCAAGTTGCGCCTTGATGCGCTCAAGTTGCACTTCGGTGCGTTCAATCCATGCCTTGTCCCGTTCTTCAGCTTGTTTCTTGGTGCGTTTAACCTGTTTCAAAGTTTCCTTGACCTTGGCGCGAATGTGCTTGTTTGCCAACTTATCAATATAAGCGGTTTTGTATATTTTCCAGTCTTTTGTCGGTGAAATACTGGAAAGTTTAAGCGTGCGAAGATTCGGGTTGTCCTCCAAAAATGCCAAAGTATGCCGTTTTGACAGATAGATCCTATAATCGTCGAAATTCTCTATAGTGATACCTCTCTCTAAAAGCATCTGAAGCCATTCTACTCGTGGATATCTCGTATCGATTTCGCCACTAATTGCAAACTCACTTTTATAAATACCATCCCCGCTAAAAGATGCGATCACCGTCGTTTTTGAATACTTTCGGTTGTACGCCGCATCGAAGGCGTTCATCAATCCCTTCACGGTTTGCGGTCCGTCGTATGCTTCAGGGATGGTATCTGGTGCGGGTGACCTGCCTTCTATCGATTCCATGAAGAAATTAACTGTTTGCGAATTCGCTTGGAACCCCCAGAGAGCCATAATACCCAAAACGGTCAAAAATGTGAACATTTTAACAACGTTTTTACTTCTCATTTTCGTTATACCTCCTTTGTTAGTGTTGACTGGTTTAAACCGATTTCTCCTTAGAAATGGAGTCTCTATAATTAATGATCCAATATGTGGGTGAAAAGGGTGCATAATTTCAGAACCGGCTAATGTGCACATCAAATATCCAACCTGAAGAATTTCAGAAACGCCACGGTCGTCAATACGACTCCAAAGAAACAGAGGAGCAGCACATCTATTGCTGATTGACGGAACGTTTCTCCTAAGGTAGTTGTCGCCAAAGGGGGCGGTTGTGTAATTTTGACAATATCCGTCTCTGGGTTGTACATCCTCATACTTGCATGATCTACAATTTTACTGAACAGATCCGTATGGAGTTCATTATAGTAACGCTCGCCGGCTTGATAGTAATTGTTCATTTTTCGTTTTCCTGTCTGTGTCAAGTTCGTGGCGAGATAGATAAGGGAGGATGTCGGCGTGATTCGAGAAAGTGTCTCACCGACCTGTTCTTGTCGTGCCGTTTCACGTTTGTAATCCCGATCAAGTTTATCCGCCTGCTCTTGGAATTTCTGTTGATATTCTTCTTCCAAAGGCTTCATGCGTTCATCAACTTCGTTTAGTACATCTCCGGCTATGACTCTGGCAACGTGACCCGCCGCGGACATCTCCTCTGCGGGTGTCTCCATGATAATTTTCATTTTTTCCTCTTGGAGCGCCGCGTCAAAATCGTCTCGCATCGCTTTCTTTTCCATATAGACGCTCTGTGAAGTTCGTGCGGGTGCGATAACTTTCGCTGCAAGAAAACCGACGCGGGGCGTAATCAGCACAGCAAACACCCAGACAGTAAAGACGACGATGAGGGCTGTCTTGGCACTGTCTAAATAGGTGGAAATGACGGTTCCTATCGCAAAAAACACCCCAATGTAGAGGAGCGAGATACCTGTTAAGCTGAGAACCCGTGGAAAAATATCAGGCTCACCGAGCGGGAACCCTTGCCAGACAAGCACGAGTAAACCGAACAGCAGCGATACCAAAAACGGAACTACAAACACAAGGTAGCCACCGATTAACTTGCTCCATAAGAAGATGTCCCGCGGCAGCGAATTTGCTAAGGTAACTCGCAGGGTCCCTATCTCTCGCTCGCCTGCGACGGCATCAAATGTGAACAGCAGGGCAAGCAAGCTGAAAACAGTACCTACCACAAACAGAAAGTCGAGATGACCTAAAAGTTCGGAGAGAGGCGAAGAAAATGTTGTTGGGGGTCCCTGTGTAATTCCATTGCGCGTCATTCCAAGATAACTTGGGAGTGAGTCCTCTAATCCCTTTGCAAAGACGCTCAAAGGTGTCGGTTTGAGGATAAGTTTGGAAACTTCCAGCTCCGGTTCCAGCGGCATCTTCGGGTTTACCCTAGTCTCTTCGATGTTCGCCAGTTTCACGGCTTCTTGGTAGTCAACAATGTTTTGGTGATAGCTCCGATAATTGATAAAAAGCGTAAATGGAACAAGTAGGAGACACATCAGAAGGAGCGCGACAAACCGAACACTGAGAACATGATGCATTATCTCTTTTTGGATAAGCGTTCGTAGCATATTTTACCTCTAATCCCAAAAATCTTGGTTCAGACAATTAAAACCAGCATTACCGAATTAAACTTTTAATCTTCGTTGAAAGGTTCTCTGGATCCAAGTCTATAAACACATCTTTGACGACCAGTTCTCTATTTAAAAGGAGGGTTATGAGTTCCGTTTGCGGTTCGGAGGTATCTCGGTTGAGGAGCGTTTGTATATTGAGGAGCGTCTGCATCTGGTCGTTTTTATCCATCCAGATGGGCATCGAAAGTTGGTGTCTCTCTTTGAACGCCGCAATCGCCTTCACGGAACCGCTGGTGCTAATCCCAACTGCTTGTAATTGGGGGGCATCGTAGTTTGAAAGCCGTTTCTCTATCTGTTTTAACTTCGGCCCACAAGTGGTAGAATCTGGTGAAAAAAGGTTCACAAGGACAAACTTGCCGCGGAGTGCCTCTAACTTAACGGGTTGTCCTGAAAGGTCAGTCAGCGCGATGTCTGGCATCGGTTTGCCCAATAGGAGTGCCAATTCTTCCTGATCTATAGACACGGGGGATGTCGGTGTCAATTGCTTGAGCAGTGCTTTTCCTTCTACGGAGTCAAAAAACGCTTCACCCAATTGCTCTTCCAATTGCTCTTTAAGTTTCGCCTCTAAGTTGTCCGAGGGATGGATTTGGAAGGTGATCCTTTTTACCATTTTGGGGTTCTTGAGCAGCTGCGCTTCCATTTGCTTTCTGACTTCTGCGGGTAAACCCTCCGGCAGTTGCGTTTGGGTGGAAATCATTTTTACGATTGTTCTGTCATAGATGTTTCTTTGCGGTCCGTTTCGATAAAGTTTTCCACTGACGCTTAGGTTCAGCAGATGATGCTGGCAGCGCACGATGGGTACCATATCGCCCTCTATTTCCAATAGAAATTCCTGTCCTGCCTTCTGTTCGGGACGAAATTCATAGAGATAACTACACGGCAGGATCGGGTCCGATGCACCTTCGGTGAGAACTCCTGGACTTCCTGCTGTTGGATCCGCAGGACAAAGTAGCACTTTTTTCTTCAGGTATTCTGGAGAAAGTTCGGAAAGCCATTGCGGTTCCGTCCCTACCTCAGCGCGGTGGTTTTCGAGAGCAAGCTGTATTTGTCTTAAATTCTCTCGGCAGGTCTGAATCTCTTTGGAATTGTCAAGGGGCTGTTTTTCTGAGGGTGAGGCTAACTCATAAGGGTAGAGGTCTGCTAAGAGGAGGCGGTTCAAACGGATTAAATCTCCACCGCTTTGCGGATTTCGCGCAAGGAGCTCTTGGGTCTGTTCACTGAGTTCGATATTAGCAAGATGTTGTGCATCGTAGAGGGAGGGAACCTGGAGCAATCGGTTCAAGTCGTCGAGCAGTGCTTTCTGAAAAGCCGGGGAAGGGATACTTATACCATCATATGCATCCAGCAGCCTCTGGGTCTCCGCAGACAATTGTGTGGCTATAGGTTTGGATACCGCAGCGCGCGGGTCTTGAAGTTTCACTGCCAAGCTGCCGGGATCTTTAAGATCTTTACTGTGAAACAGAAGTTGATTTCCATCTGCGGGGACAACTGAAGTCAGACTCAGTAGGATGGCAATCAGAAACGTTGCGATTGTGTTCAGTAGGACGCGAACCTTCAATCGTCCGAGTGTGTCTGGCATATTCGAATCTCCTTAGCACTTACAATTGTGTAAGGCGCAGTGTCGTATTATCGGATTGCACACCCCCTTTCCAAAAAAGTTCCCGCAAAAATAATTGGTATAAAAACCGCAGTGCTACGCGCCTAACAATTCAGCTTTATATTCTTCAACAATTGCCGCTAAAACAGATTCAGGGATATCCTCCAATTGCGACGCTAACTCTTCTTCGACGTTAACCATCAGGCTGTGATCGAATGTTTCGCGTTCGGCGCACGGATCGAAGTATTCACCGTGTGCTTCCAGCAAAGTTGCCAAGTGTGCTGGGGTCAACCCCTCAGAGATACCGTGTAGACTCCATGCTGTCCCTCGGTAGCCTTTCTCATAATCGTCACCGAGGTGTTTCTGTAGAATTTCTTCTCTTTCAGTGCCTTGTGCCCCACTGTTTTCAAGGTCTTCTGCTGCGGCAATTGCGCGCGGATCCAGTTCCACTTGAAACGCAGTTGCAGCATCCGCCGCTGGAACGGGATAAATTTTGTAGATTTCCATGTTTTTCTCCATAAGCTGTTAACTTTGGTATATAGCAAGTTTTGATGAAGTTTAAATAAATATTTCGGTAATTCTATTTGAAAGAACGATTGTAGGGGCAGGTCTTGTGCCTGCCCACGCATTACGGATTGAAAGAACGATTGTAGGGGCAGGTCTTGTACCTGCCCACGCATTAAAGGCGGTCCCATCGGATGGGAACCGCCCATTTCTCTACGTTTAGAAAATGTCTACTATACCACCGCGGAAAGTCCGCCATCAATATTGATCGCAGTCCCTGTAATAAACGATGCACACTCCGAAACGAGGAAGGCGACAAGATTGCCCACCTCACCCGGTTCCCCTAAACGTCCGAGCGGATGCTCCGCACCCCGTTCTTCCCAATAGTCCTCGAGCGTTCCGGGTGAACCCGCGGCTTTCCAGGCGCGTTCCCCCTGGGCACTCTTAATCGAGGTCAGACAGACCGTGTTAACCAAGATTTTGTGAGGTAGCAGTTCTTTAGAGAGTGCCTTCGTCAGAGCGATGCCAGCCGCTCGACTGACGGAGGTCGGACAAGAACCTGCACTGGGCTGTTTGCCGCCCGGATGCGTGATGTTGATAATCCTACCACTGCCGTTGTTTTTCATGTGCGGGATTGCCAATCGTGCGCAGCGGATAGCACCCATTAACTTGAGATCCAAGTCCTCGTACCAATCCGCATCGCTGGTACTTTCAAACGCACCCCCCGCAGACTTGCCCGCGTTATTGACTAAAATGTCAATCTTTCCGAAATGGGTTACGGTTTGTCCAATAAGGTTCTCCAGCGTCTCCGGTTTCGTTACATCCGCCGGGATTGCCAGCACTTCACCACCGGTTTGTGCGCGGATATCTTCAGCCGCATCTGCTAAGACTGATTCGCGTCTCCCGCAAATTGCGACTTTCGCGCCCTCTTCACACAAACGGAGCGCAATACCTTTGCCAATTCCCTCGCTACCACCGGTAATAATGGCTACTTTTCCAGTTAATCCGAGTTCCATATTTTTAATTTTCCTTGCGGTTAAACGACGTGAGTTAAATGTGTGTCGTGCCTTCCTCAGGTCCGCCTGCGCCGTTGTTGCAGGCTACCGTTTTGGCTCTGGCATTCTTTGGGTTAAAGAATAAATTACTTGCGGGACTGCTTTGAGCACGTCGCTGGCAATGAGTCCGTGCATCCCCAATCTCTCCGCTGCACTATCTCCCGCTAAACCGTGTAGATAGACGCCAAGCGCGGCTGCATGTTCGCTGGATATGCCTTGCGCTACTAATCCCGCGATGATACCTGTGAGCACATCACCCATGCCACCTGTTGCCATGCCGGGATTACCAGTTGAATTTACCCATAGATTACCCTTTGGATCGCTGATAACGGTTGGTGCCCCTTTAAATACAAGGGTTACACCGTGTTCACTCGCAAATTGCTGGGCGGTGCTAATCCTATCTGACTCTAATGTAGGCACTGCGGTATTCGTTAACCGCGCCATCTCACCGGGATGCGGTGTGAGCACCGTCTCGGTGTTGAGGAATGAGAGGGTTTCTCTATCTTGCGCGAGGGCATTCAATCCATCCGCATCGATAACCATTCGTAACGCAAGTCCCGATTCTCGATTCTCACGTATTAATTGATGGACGAGTGCTACTGTTTCGGGATGTTGGGAAAGTCCCGGACCGATTGCAAGTATTGATTTGGTTTTTTCCGCAAATTCGAGGATAGTTGAAGTCGTGGAGGCTGCTAAGCTCCCCGCGTCCGTTTCTGGGAGTGGTAGGGTCATCACCTCGGGGAGAAGACCCTCTAAAATTGGGTTGAGATGTTTCGGTGTCGCGAGTGTCACCAACCCTGCACCGGCGCGCAAAGCCGCTTCGCTTGCGAGTGCAGCGGCTCCAGTCATGCCTGTCGAGCCAGCGACGACAAGCACGCGTCCATAACTCCCTTTGTGGGAAGATAGCGGACGCGAGGGCATCCATTGTGATGCTTGTGTTGCTGTGGTCCAGTTTACCTTGATGTCTTGTGCGTTTACAACCTGTTCTGGGAAACCGATGTCGGCAACTTCCAGTTTTCCGGCGAGTTCGGCACCCGGATGCATCAACAGTCCCCTTTTGGGTAAGCCTATCGTTACGGTTCGATCCGCTCGAACACAGGTACCTAACGGATGTCCCGTGTCTGCATCCAGACCGGAAGGCAGGTCGACAGAAAGGGTGGGTGTTGGAAGCCTGTTGATGGCGTTAATTACGGTAGCGATTGGATCGCGCACCGCACCCCGCAACCCGGTACCCAAGATCGCATCCACAAGAAGCTCGCAACGCGCGAAGGTAGTAGGCACAGTCCCTGTGCCGTAAAACCCCGTCCCCGTCAGAATTTCCTCAATTCGCAACCCACCTTTTGGCGCAGCTTGCAAGCCAAAACTTGCTATTAAACGTTTCGCAATTTGAAGATTAATCTGTGCCTCTCCCGTAAAACTGTCTTCAGGAGAAACCAAGAAGAGAAGCACATCGCGCCCTATGTGAGCGAGTTGACGTGCGATAACGATCCCATCGCCGCCATTGTTACCCTTACCCGCAAAAATGCCAATCCGTTGACAGGTCGGGTAGTGTTGTTCGATTGCGCGGACAATGGCACTCCCAGCGGTTTCCATCAGAACGATGCCGGGAATGCCAATACCTTCAATGGTGTCCTGATCGATCTGGCGCATTTCCGTCGCTGTCACGACTCTCATGCAGCATCGCTCTGCAATTTGTCCGCGAGCCCTAACAGGTGCGCTTCCATTTGCGGGATTGCCTGTTCTAAGGTTTCCTGCGCTATCTGTATTTCTTGAACCCTTTCATCTTGGTGGGTTTGGAGACAGAAATTCAAATTTTTGCGGAGATCGAACAGGCTCTGCTGAATGTGGTCTTGGAAAGTACCGTCTGGGTACATCCACCGTCTACCGCGGGTCTGCCGCAGATTAAAATGGCAATGCCCATTATCGCCACCGAAGCAATCGAAGCGCATAATTTCATCGTCATAAACGAATAACGAAGCCGCAGGACCGCGTCCGCCGGCATCGTCACGCCAGTATGATTCTAACCGAACGTTCTCCTGGATGGGGTATTCAACCAGGTCGTGTTTTTCATTCGCCATCTGTAGACCCTCCTTGGGTGTTTCTACGCGATTATGGTCGCGTCTAACAGGACCAGGATAAAAAAGTGACTTGAATTTGAACCAGATTTGCGCTAAAGTATAGCAAACCCAGAAATAGAAGTCAATAAGCAATTTATAAAGGATGGAGCGATAACGTGCATATTTCGATCGCTGATGCGCGGCAGCTCGCGGAAACTTTTTTGGCAAAAAGCGGCATGCCCCCAACGGATGCCGCTATTATTGCAGATGTTCTATTAGAAGCAGAACTCCGCGGGCGAAAAACACACGGCTTTATCCGATTGACCGGAATTAAAAGCCGTTATGAACAGGGCGAACGGACTGACATCCGGATTGACGAGGAAAAAGGACCCTGCGTGCGGATTGATGGTGGAAATCAACCCGGTTACCTCGTCGCTTATCGTGCAATGGAGCTCGCCATTGAACGCGCAAAACAGAGCGGTGCAAGCATCGTTGGTGTTTACAATACATCACATTGTGGTATGGCAGGATACTACGTCGATATGGCACGAAAGGCGGATGTCGTTGGACTCCTCTTCGTTGACTGTCTACCCCGAATTACGCCCGAGGGCGGAACCGAAGCCATTTTAGGCACCAATCCAATCGCTGTTGGAATCCCATCCAACACAGTCCCACTTCTCTTTGATATGTCTACCGCTGCGATTACCAATGGCGATCTGCTCGTCGCCATGCAGGAAGGTGCTCCAATTGCTGAAGGAATCGCCTTTGATCCGGAGGGTGAGCCGACCACGGATGCCGATGCAGCGTTGAAGGGGAGTGTGCGTCCATTCGGTGGACATAAGGGGTTCGGACTTGCGCTTATCACACAAATCCTTGCGGGTGCCTTGGTCAATGCCGCGACAATCCCACTTCCCGGTAAAAACTACGGCTTACTTATTGTTGCGATAGACCCAACAAGTTTTGTTCCATTGCCCCAGTTCAAGACGGAAGTCGATACCCTCATTGCGCGCGTCAAAAAGAACCGCCGAGAAGCAGGCGTTGCGGAAATCCTGATCCCCGGTGAACGCGCCTATCGTCAAAGGGAGATACACCTCGCGAACGGTATCCACTTAGAGGACACACTCGTTAATCAATTAACGTAATAGATTTTCCGTCGCGTTGAAAAGCAACTTGCTTAAGGTTCGCCTTTCTGATATACTATAAAAACCAGTTTGGGTGGCACTGCGAAGCATCCCCGCAAGGGATATCTGCCACCTTCCCACCTTCGCAGGGGGATAAAACACTGGCACTGGAACCTCCCATGAAAATGATTTTGCTTTTCTCAATACTCTTCTGTGTGATCGCCATGCCAGCAATTGGGGCACTCAGCGATGCTGACCTTGACAAAATCCGCTTGATGGTCAAGGAGGAACTCAATGAGGAACTCAAGCCTGTAAAAGCAGATATAGAAACATTAAAAACTGAAGTCGCCTATGTGCGAGGCAAACTTGATATTCTGGATAAATACGTTATCGCTGTGATAGCATTGATCGTCATTGCTGTTGGGGCACCACAAATCGTCACGGCATGGCGCAGTAGAAGAGACCGCACTCTCGAAAAGCAGATTGAAACCCTTACACAGGAAATCGAAACGATCAAGCAACAGCGGATTGTAAGTCCGTGACCCCCACAGACCGTGGGTGTTTTTGCTTGGGTGTCCATAGTGTTTTTCTCAGTTCCGCGCAACCCAACCTACGATGCTAACGAGGGACGGGAAAATGTTTATCTATTTTTAGGATTCCCTATGATGCTGTCTGAAAAGCAACTTGCTTAAGGTTCGCCTTTCTGATATACTATAAAAACCAGTTTGGGTGGCACTGCGAAGCATCCCCGCAACGGATGTCTGTCACTCTCCTACCTTCGCAGGGGGATAAAACACTGGCACTGGAACCTCCCATGAAAATGATTTTGCTTTTCTCAATACTCTTCTGTGCAATCGCCATGCCAGCAATTGGGGCACTCAGCGATGCTGACCTTGACAAAATCCGCTTGATTGTCAATGATTCCGAAAAGCGTGTTAAAGAGGAAGTCAAAGCAGAGATCACGATAACCCACACGAAACTTGACGGGTTAGACACACGACTTCGAACTGTAGAGACAAACGTTGCATGGACGCGCGGAAAACTTGACAGTCTCGACAAACACATCAATTGGCTGATGGCACTCATTATAGTCGCCGTCGGGATTCCACAGGTTATCGTCGCGTGGCGCAGCAGAAAAGACCGCGCCCTCGAAAAGCAGATTGAAACCCTTACACAGGAAATCGAAACGATCAAGCAACAGCGGATTGTAAGCCCCTGACCCCCATCCGAAAACAGGTCTTTCACCTCTATTACGGAGAAGACCTGTCCATCAAAGCCATCGCATCACTTTTGAAACGTTCCCAAGGCACGATCAAAACCCACCTCCGCCACGCACGCCTTCAGCGCCGAGAGTTGCTCACACCATATCTGCAAAACCGAGACCTCCCTCACATGCGCACTTAGAGACTTCTCAGAATCTCTTGCATTTTATCGCAAACCTGTTATAAAATGAACATCGGAAACACCTCTTTTGTAGAATAGGACTTACGCAATTTCTATGGAAGACCTACGGCCCACACGCCGCTGGCGAGGTTTGATGAAGTTTAAGACAATATTTCGGTAATTCTATCCCAAAAAACAACTGTAGGGGCAGGTCTTGTGCCTGCCCACGCATTATCTTGTGCCTGCCCACGCATTACCGAATTAAATTGTTAATCCTAACGACTGTAGGGACAGGTCTTGTGCCTGCCCACGCATTACTATTATGGTTGATTCGTGTGATTTAACCAATTGACTTGACCGAACCGCAAGGAATAATTAAAAAATGGAAACTACTTTTAAAGCAGGCGTTATCGGTTGTGGCGGACGGGGACGCTCGCATGCACGCGGGTATCAAGCCTCCTCAGATGTGGACATCGTCGCCTGCTCTGACCCAGTTGAAGATGCGCGGAACGACTTTGCAGAGCAGTTTGAGGTACCCAACACCTACGAAAGTTATCAAGAGATGCTGGATACAGAATCCCTTGATTTCGTCAGCGTCTGCACGTGGATTGAACTCCATAAGGATATGGTCATCGCCGCCGCCAAGAGTGGAATTCGAGCCATCCATTGTGAGAAACCGATGGCACCCACGTGGGGTGATGCGAAGGCGCTCTATCAAGCCTGTGTTGATAACAACGTCGTGATAACGTTCTGTCATCAACGCCGTTTCGGCGCGCAGTTCGTCAAAGCGAAACGCTTGGCAAATGAAGGCGCAATCGGTGAGTTGCGGCGGCTTGAAGGGGCATGTCCCAATTTGCTTGACTGGGGAACACACTGGTTTGATATGTTCCTTTTCTACAATAATGACGAACCTGTTGACTGGGTTATCGGTCAAATAGATGTAGCAGAGGAAAAGACCGTCTTCGGTGTTCAGGTTGAAACGAGTGGAATCTCGTGGATTCGCTGGAAGAACGGCGTTGAAGGGCTGCTCGCAACGGGGGATACGTCTTTAGGCGGCTTCGGCAACCGTCTCATCGGTACGAAAGGTATCATTGATGTGGGAGGGGGTGGCGCGCCGTTGCGGATGCTCCGTGAAGGCGGAGACGGATGGGAAGTGCCCGATTTAAGCGATTTAAGCCCTGAACGCGACGCAACCACACTCTCTATACTTGATCTGATCCACGGTGTAAAGACAGGACGAGAGCCGGAACTCAGCGGTCGCAAAGCACTTCAGGCAACCGAACTCATTTTTGCAACGTATCAGTCGAGCCGACAGCGTGCAAAGGTGAATTTGCCGCTGACAGTGGACGATTCGGCGTTGCTGACCATGGTTGCCACTGGCGATATCGGTTAGACGCTATACGACAGGTTACAGGCGCGGTTCACAAGTTAACCGCGCATTGTAACAGTTCAGGACTTACGCAATTTGCGGGTGATACGCTACAATTCACACGCCGCTGGCGAGGTTTGAAACCTCGCCCAGCACAGGGTGCTGCGTAAGTCCTACAGTGTTTCGCTCCGTTGGTGTCTCTATAATTTTATCAACCTAATTGAAATTTCTGCGTCTAATCAGAATAAAGGGGATTCTTACACATCTGTTCCCCAAGAACGTGAAATCAAATAATCGGAAGCAGTCAATAGATACAAAATATGGTAAACCCGAAAAATAAATAGACATCTCGTAGGGGCAGGTCTTGTACCTGCCCGCCAATGCATAGGTCCATAATGTCCAATTAATTCTAAGGTTTACCATAGTTAACAGAGGTCGGTTAAGGGACTGTCCTGTTGAACCAGAGTCCTCTTTAAATTTTAATGAATAACTGGCACCTGTAAAAATAGGGCACGGAATCTGTCCGGAAAACTTGTGCCTTCACGCGAATCGCCGAAATTTAGTTAGCTTCGGACTCGCGACAAGTAGGGAGAAGCGAGTGTCAACAAATAAAGATATGTACGGTGTAACTTGCAGGTCGATGCACAACAGTCGAGATCAACGTGATAGTGGAAGTTATCCTCCCACCCGATTCCCAATCCGCTCCGGGTTGGCGAATTTTCTCTTTTTTCTGAGTTTTGTTTGTTTCGCAATCCTAACGATACCGACCCCCGGTTGGACAAAACTGACCGGTTTGAGAGTCGATGCGGGTGGGGATAACATTTTCAGAGGCGGCGTAGATAGATTGCGGATTACCTTCAGTGTCGATGATGAGGACGACGAGGCTCCCTATATCGTTCAGGTGATGAACGAGGGTAAGACTGAGACCTTGGGGATCATCGATCAAGGGACCGTGTCGGCAGATGAGACGGTGAACCTTTTTTGGGACGGCACTATTAACGGCACACGCCTGCCGGACGCTATCTATACGATCCGTGTTACTGTTGATGATGGTGTTGTTGATGATGGTGTTCCTCCGGCAGATGAGGTTTTGACAGCAAAAGCAACTTTGGATACCAGTAGACCGCGTGTTTCCGGTGTCTTCGCAAACGATGATCCTGCTAAAGAGATTACCGATGGCAGTTTTATCACGGAACCGCTCGAATCAATTATGGTAACAGGGGTGGATGAAGGCGTAGGCGGTGATATTGATCTCGGTAACAGGCGAAACACTATTTTCCTGAGAAATGCACAGCAGGTTGTCGTGCGCGGAACTCTCGATTATCGTCCTGGACAGGAGGGCGGACAAGACAGGCCAGCGGTTCCTGGCAGTCTAACCTTTACTTTAGTAGATCCCTTGGACGAACCTTCTGAAAATGGAAAATACACCCTTATTCTCATCTTAATAGATGAAGCCGGTAATGTGGTCCAAAGTTTGCGGGAATTTACCTTTGATAACATCAAACCCCGTTTGAGAAGAGTCTCGACCAACAGAGGGGGACTCATTCCGGGGGGCGGTGTGAGTCAGCGCCTCAATTATGTTGAAGCGGTACTCACGGATAACCTTGAAGACGGTGTCGATCTCTTTGAATCTACCATAAAGCTCTATCGCAAAGCCGACGGTACTGGCGAGCAGACTCTTATACCGGGAGAAAAAACGGAGGATGTTGAAAGTGGTAAAATCCGGTGGAGCCTCCTAACACCCTTGTTAGGCAGAGACGATTCCCAAGATGGTGAATATATTATTGAGGTCACCGTCGTTGATAAGGCAGGTAACCCAGCGGATGCGGTGCAGATTCCGTTTCGCTACGATAACCGGGCACCGAGCCCTGTGTCGGTAAGCCCTATGGACAATAGGGACGAACCCTTTGGTCCCTTTCCCGATACCAATTATTACAATGCCCCCATCACCGGATTTATCGTTGACTTTGGTGATACGGAAACGGACGTGGACCTTGCCGGCAGGCGGCGATCTACGCAGATTGTGTTTGGGACACCGAAAGAATCTGGGGAGGGTGTGAATGTCCTTGAAGGACGCGTCGTCACAGATACCGATAGCAATACATTAACTTACATCCTCAATCAGCCGATCGTCAGTCGCGATGGCACCCAAGATGGACAGTATCTCCTCAACGTGCAGGCAACGGACACCCTCGGCAATATCAAGACTTACGATTACCAAATCGTCTACGATACGCAGCCGCCAGCACTCGTTTCTACAACGCCAACCTCCAACGAGACCGTCTCAGAGTTATCACAGGTTCAGATCAAGCTCGATGAAAAAACCAGCGGCATCGATTTCGTTCAGAGCGACATCAACTTTCAACTCTGGAAAGGGAGAGCGGCAGATGTTCTCCAAGACGAGCCGTCTGAAGCAAGACAGGTGCCTGTGAATATCGCGAGTAACGGCATGGATACAGTTACGCTGACCCTCTTGAAACCGATTGCTTTGGACTTTTCAGATGATGGCACCTACACAATTAAAGTCGCTCCCATTGACCGCGCGGGCAATCCAGGTGGGAATGCCGTGCGCGAGTTCTACCTCGTCAGCCAGAAGCACGAACCCGAAGTCCGATTGACACTGCCCGAAACGACAACCGTCAACACGTTCCCGATGGTTGCCGTGGAACTGGTGGATTATGTCGGCGCGGGTATCGACTTTAACGCGTCAACGCTGGTTGTCAGAAACCCCGAGGGGGCTCCGGTCTCACAGGAAAAAATTGTACGCGATGCAGCAAACAACGCATTAACCTGGACGACTGAAGCGGTGATCCCGCCTGATGGAAGTGCGGATGGTGAATATACCATAATTGCGACGTTTGTCGATTTTACGGGAAAAAGTTTTACACAGCAGTTCTCGTTTGTTTTGGACACACAGGTTCCCGAAGTTGAAAGCGTACACGTGGCAATCGAATCCCAACCCGAGCTTTCTGTGGAGACCATAACGACGTTTACCGAGAGTTTTTCGCAAATCATCGTAACTTTTGAGGACACCCGCGGAGACGCTGAACAAGATTCGCAGGGACTCAGTAATGATGTTGATTTTGCGGATACCGTGGTTGCGTTAGCGGGACCGGAGGGTTCCATTTCGACGAATGTCTCTGTCTATAGTCCCACGCAACTCGCCATCCGTTTTGTTGAATTGATAGAGGATGGTTCGTATACGCTGTCGGTGACCCCTCAAGATATTGCTGGTAATACTGCCCGAGGTGCCCTGCACTACGCATTTCTGATTGATACTGAGAGTCCTCGGATAACTGCGGCCTCTCCGATAACATTGAGTGAACCTGTCTCTTATATCGGCACGGATTTCAGACAGTTTGTGTTTACGATTGAAGATGTGGGGCCCGCGGATCTATTTCTTGAGGAACAGACTGTTACGTTATTAGACGCTGCTGGCAATACTGTTCCCACTACACTAACGTATGATGAGCCAACAGGTCAGCTGTACCTCAGGATTGTGTCTCCATTTGCCCAAGATGGGAGTTCAGATGGCGAATATAGCGTGAAAATATCGCTTGTTGACAAAGCGGGGAACCGTTCGGATTCTGAACACACCGTCGTTTATGATTCCAAAGTGCCGCAGCTTTCTTCTGTCGTGTTGAATACTGAGCCTTCAACAGTGCTGGAACCGCAGCTGATTGAGATGATTACTGAGCCCGTTAGCAGTATTACCCTTCAATTTTTTGAGGAAGCGACACGCATTGACTTTACCAATACCGCGGTTGAGTTAGCAGGTCCAGTAGAGGCTGCTGTCCCGGTCAATGTATCTGTGGATACGCCTACACAACTCACTCTCCGTTTTGTTGAATTGATAGAGGACGGTTCCTATACACTGTCGATAACGCCGCGGGATATTGTGGGGAATGCTGCACAAGGTGCCGTGCGTTACGCGTTTATGATCGACACGGAAGCCCCTCAGATCACTGCCCCGACACCTTTGATATTTAACCAGAGTCCTGTTACGTATATCGGTAGCGCATTAAGACAATTTCAGTTCGCGTTTACTGTTACAGATGTAGGTCCAGCGGATCTGTATTTGGAGGAACAAACCATTGAAGTCGTGAGTGCATCTGGGGTGAATATTCCGGTCGCTGTGACGTATGACGAGTTGACGAATCAAATCTTTTTGTCACTGCCTGCCTCCTTTCCTCGAGACGGGAGTGTGGATGGTGAATATACCGTAAAAGTCTCGCTCGTCGACAAGGCGGGGAATCGTTCGGATTCCGAGTACACCGCGGTTTATGATTCCAAGGCACCTCAAATAGGTTCGGTGATGGTGAATACTGACCCCCCGATGGAGCTTATCCCGAATCGGGTTCCCGAGCTCGTGGAACCTATCAACAGTATCACCCTTCAATTTGAAGAGGCGACGCGGATTAATTTTGCCAATACGCAGATCACGTTGATGGGACCCGAATCAACGACTACGGACGGTGAGGCTACAACACCCACAATTCCGCTGACATTGGAGGATGATGGCGTATCTCAGATGACCCTCAGTTTCTTGGATTTGGAACAGATCGGTGCGTATGTCCTGTCTGTTACACCGCAAGACGTAGCAGGAAATGCCGCCGCAGGTCCTACTGAGTATAGATTCCTTGTGGAGATACCGCTGCCGCGCGTCGGTGCTGTTGTTATCGGGGAAGTAGAAACAGAGGCAAGCGGGGATGTCGCCTACGTCAATGCAGGCAATATGCGCATCGGCGCGTTTCTCCTTGACCCGACGGAGACGGGGTTATCCTTTGGTAATGAAGGATCGGTTATCCAGGTGACGGAATCCGATGGAACCACAATTGTTCCCGGTAGAATAGGCTCCAATGGAGAAGACCTGATCGTTTGGGAACCGGTAACCCTTACATCGGATGGCACCACGGATGGCAGATACAATGTAGTCGTTGTACCCATTGATAAAGCCGGGCGGCAAGGAAGCGCGGTGTATCGTGAATTTATCTATGACACACAGGAACCAGAGATCACAGCGGCTGGCCCAATCCCAATAGATTTGAGTCAACCCGTCTCCTATATGAGCCAGAGTTTGACACAATTCAACTTCACTATCCAAGATATCGGTCCCGCAGACCTTGAGTTGTCGGATCAGGAAGTCAGCCTCCGCGATGCAGGGGGTGGTTTGGTCCCGGCACAACTCACGAACAATGCTGAAAACCGACTCTTCCTCACGTTAGACCAACCCTTACCCCTCGATGGCAGTATGGATGGGGAATATACCCTCCGTGTTGCGTTGGTGGATAAGGCAGGAAACCCCTACACGGTCGAACACCTGATCGTCTATGATACACAGGCACCCACGCTTGTTTCTACAGTGCCAGCTGATGGTGCCCTACTGACAGAGGATATTACGGAGGTACACGTAACGCTCAACGATGAAGGTGGGAGTGGTATTGACTGGACAGCAACGACGGTGATGTTGGTTGACCCGACTGGCGAGCAAATATCCGGTGAACTCGTCAGTGACGGAGAAACCGAGTTAACCCTTACGACAAACCAACTCGTTGAAGATGGTCGATATATCGTCCGTGTGCAAGCCTTTGACCGTGCAGGCAACGGAGGCGCGGTCATCTTTGAGCAGAGTTTTCTCTTGTCAAGGCGTTTGCCCACCATTGTTTCGACGGAACCTATTACAGCACCCGTGGATGAAGCGTTTATGAATGAAGAACTCGAGCGGATAGAAGTAACGCTTGAAACAGATGACGAAAATCACTTATCAACACTTCGTTTACTAAATCCTGCTACTGAGGTCGTCGCGGGACAACTGCAACGAGAAACTGATCAGTTGATCTATAATCTTGTCCGGCCACTCGCCACCGACGGGTCCGAAGATGGGGTCTATACCATTGAATTTACACCCATCAGTGCTTCTGGACGGAGCGGGGCGCTTCAACGATTGACCTTCACCTACGACACAGAGGCACCAGAGATTGAGACAGATGAAGCAATTAACCTCGTTGTCGTGCAACCGGAGGTTAACAATTCTCTGACAGAAATTCACGTCAGTCTTACCGACGACACGTCCGGCATTGATTGGAAAAGCCTTGACGAGAAATGGTTGACCTTTGAACGACTGTCACCGAATCCAGCCAAAATTTCGGGACACATCTCTGACGATGGAGAAGAGACCCTGACTTTCCGGTTGACTGTGCCGCTCGCAGACAACGGTTCCGCAGATGGTGAATATCGAATTACCCTTAACCCGAAGGACCGGGCAGGTAACGACGATGAACCTTATGAAAAGGTCTTCGTCTACGATACCAGTCCGCCGATGATTGATTCAAGCACGTTACTTATCAATGAGGTGCCACTCCTTGTTGACATCAATGCGGAAAATTACCCAACCGCGGTTTCAACAACAGGCGGTGTTGTCCTCCAGGCGAACATCTTTGACACTGGTTTAGGGGTGAACTTGGCGAAATCGAGGATTGTTGTGAGAGGTCCCGATGGATCGGAGATTTCGGGTAGCACGCAGCAGAACGGCGTGGACACTCTCATTTTCAAATCCGATGGATTTAGGGTCGAAGGTATCTATAATGTCACGATTGTGAGCATCGGGAATGATTCCGAACTCCTCGGATTCGCACCAACGGATTCGTTGACCACCGCATTTCTATATGAAACCACCGTACCGACTGCCGCTATAACGAGCGATGGGGGTGAAACCGAGCTGACCGATAAGGCACTCCCTTTAGAAGGTACAGCCGCCGACCCAAGTGGCACGCAGCGGATCGGTGAAAACGAAATTCAAGTCCCGGCATCCGGCGTATGGCTCGTTGAGATCGTCGGCACCGGACCCGACAAACAACCCATAGATCCTGTTGCTGCTGTTGATGATAGCGACGCAGAACAGGAACCGTGGAGCGTTTGGTCGATTGACTTTCTGCCAACACGTTCCGGTGAATACGACTTAGATGTCCGGGTCACTGACAATGCGGGGAACTATGAGGTTTACGACATTGGCGAGTATACGATGTCTGTATCTCTCACTTTCCGAGGGTCGACCTTTGGATGGCCAAACCCACTCCGACTTTCAAAGCGGGATGTTGCTTTCTTCTCCTTTGATGTCAATGTGCCACGCGGAGACACGATTGAACTCACACTGAGTATCTACGATTGGAGTGGTGACATGGTACTCTCCCAAACGTATCCCGATGTTGTATCAGGGCAGCGCAACGATCAGTTGGTGAAGTGGAATTTGGAGAATCAGGCGGGTACCCCTGTCGCACGAGGCCTCTATGTCTTCAGATTGGAAGCCGTCAATTCAGCGGGAAATCGCGCCAACATTGTCGGCAAAGTGTTGGTCGTGGAATAGCTGTCAGCGGGAATGGAAGGTTAGAAGGTTGGAAGATTGAGGTCTCCATCCTTCCACCCTTCCTTTCTTCCATCCGAGGACCTTCCACTCTTTAAATCATCAAAAAGGAGAATTTATAATGCTGAAAAGGGGAATCGGTCTAATCGCAATAGTACTTCTCATGTTAACTGTGGCTGCCCCAAGCGCACACGCAATTAGTATCCACGATGGCGCGGGAACAGTCGGTGCCGCTTTCTTAAAAATTGAAGGTGGAACTCGGCCTGTTGGAATGGGGGGTGCCTTCACTGGACTTGCGAATGATGTCAGCACTATCTTTTGGAATCCAGCAGGGTTAACCGCTGTCCACGATCAGGAACTCACCGCAATGCAACACTTCTCGTTTGCGGACATCAACAATCAAACCATCGGATACGCGCAGCGGATCGACCAACTCGTCTGGGGCGCGAGTTTTCTCGGAAGTTTCACTGAAATCGAACGCCGACAAGGACCAACAGAAGACCCAGATAGTACTGTGACAGTCGGGGGGTTCGCTACGGGGTTGTCTCTCGCCTACCCGCTTGGCACAGCACTGTCAGTCGGTGGCACGGCAAAGATGATTTCGCAACAATTGGACATTCAGAATGCCTATGGTGTTGCAGCAGATGTCGGTGTGATCTTACGTTTATTTGACAATCACCTCGGAATCGGGGTTGCTGTCCAAAATGCTGGGGTCTTAGATGGTGGGGAAAATCTGCCGATGGCACTCCGGGCTGGGCTGGCTTATAGAACTTGGAAACAACCCGCGGAAACCGAAACAGAAGAAACAATGCCGCCAAGTGAGCTGTGGGCATTCGTTGCGGACGCAAACCTCCCGCTCCTTGATGCACATCCGAGTTTTCACATCGGGGCAGAACGGTGGTTTTACGAGAGCATTGCTGCACGTATCGGATACCGGATCGGGATGAACGAGAATCCCAGTGATGGGTTAGCACTCGGTGTCGGTGTGCGACGCAGCGGTGAAGATGCATTGGCGAATATTGATTTCCAATTCGACTACGCTTTCGTGCCAGACGCCTATGTCGGTAATGCGCATCGCGTCTCTTTCATCACGCGGTTTTGACCCGGATTTTTACCATGCTAATGAGACCGTCGCCCTCTTATATCGGAGGGCAGGGCAATCCTTCAATGTAGGGGCTGGGGAACCCAGCCCTTACGGAAGATTGATAATCCGAGTTCAGACTTTATTCATTTACACACTTGCTTCAAGCATTCGCTGGATCGGCGTGCGCGCTTTATCAATAATTTCAGGACTCAATGTAACTTCGTATTCACCGAGATCCGCGTTCTGATCGATCGCTTCCAGAATGTTCGCTATTTTCCCCAAGCTCACCTGTGCCATATGTGAGCATCGGACTGAGCACGCTGTCCAGAACTGAACTTCTGGAAACTCTTGTGCCAGATTCGAGGTCAATTCACACTCCGAAGCAACAAAGGCACGCTCAAGTTGGTTCGCTCCAACACGCTCCGCTATATCCTTCATGATTTGACTGGTACTGCCGTAAAAATCTGCTTCCTGTAAAACGTTTGGACGACATTCCCAGTGCGCGTAGAGTTTACGGCGAGGATGTCCTTTCGGGATTTCAAACGATTCACGGATTCCGAGGAGATCATCCAGTGTGAATCTTTCATGAACTTCACAAACGGCGCCGCGCGCTGTGTTGTCTTTGCCGGGATAGACGACATTTTTCTCGCCCTTCAGTTCTTCCTCCAAATTCTGCGCAAAGAAAATATCGGGCACGAAAATCACGGTATCCCCGGGCATCGTCTTCGCGATGTGTGCTGCATTCGCTGACGTACAGCAGATATCCGATTCTGCTTTCGCGTCGGCGTAGCTATTGACGTAAATCATCACTGGCGCACCGGGATAAAGTGCTTTCAATTTTCTGACATCTTCGGCACCGAAGTTATCGGCGAGCGAGCATCCTGCTGTTTTATCTGCAACCAGCACTGTTTTGCTTGGATTTAGAATTTTCGCTGTTTCTGCCATGAAGGGTACGCCGTTAAAGATAAGATACGGGGCTTCTGTTTTTGCGGCGTACATACTCAGCCCGAGCGAATCGCCCTGCTCCTCTTTTTCAGAAAGTCCAAAAACCAGCGGCTCCATATAGTTGTGACCGAGCATCACAACGTTGTGTTTCTGTTTCAGTGTCCGTATCTTGTGAATCGTCTTCGCATGGGCTTCTATGTCAAGAAACGTTAAACTCGGGTGGTGACGGCTATATAATTCCTGTTTAACGTCCTCAAGGCTCAGTTCTGTCGTACAATTCGGTGCATCTGCTGTGTCGGGAGTCTCTCCCTTAGAATGTCTGACAGTCATTTTTTTACACGCTCCCAGTAGGTGTCGGTTATCGGTTGTCGGGCGTCGGTTACAAGCGGGTGTTTTTGCGGGGGTGTTTCCCTCGCTAAACGAGAACCTCTTCACCGAAAACTGAGAACCGAAAGGATTTTCATTAGAAAATCCGAACCGAAAACCATTTTTATTCGTTCCAATTAGGATACTCCCAAAATATTTTTTTGTCAAGCCCTAATATATTCAAAAGGACACACAAATGTTAAATTTATGTCATATTTTCTCGCTAAAACGAAAAAAAATCTGTGCATTCGTCCTTATTGTGTGTCTCATCCCGGGATTAGCACCAACTGCGGAGGGTGTTTCAGTCAAATTAAGAGGGAAAATAGTTTTAGGTGGGATTCTTTCGGGGGTGGCGTATGCGACGTATGCGCTTGTTAAACGTGACAAGCGGGCAGCGGAGAAGTTGCAGCTTCACCTCGGCCCGCCTGATCGGGTTATCCAGTTTGAACGTGGGTTTGATCGATGGCGTATCAACGCTTACGGAGAGCAGTGTTATCTATTTCGCAACAACCGGTTGGTAGGCAAGACAGCTCTGAAAATTTCCTGTTCCTGTTCCATAAAGAGGCTTCCTTGGAAGACCCTCGGATGGAAGAACGGAGGAATGGAAGGATGGAACCTCCAACCTTCCAATCTTCCAACCTTCCAATCAAACACCTTCCAACCTTCCAATCAAACGCCATTTCTTATTGATACACCTGTTTCAGACCGCCCCACGTGGTTGCGGCTTTCCCTTTCGCGTCCACAGCGAGTCCCTCAATCTGTATCTTCCTATCTTTATCGGTTGGAAGCCGGACGTTTGCTTGGTCGGCGACTGTGGCTTTCACGTTAGTCGTCACGAAAATCGCATCCAACATCGTGGCATCTTCCCGCACTGCGATCCGTAGGAGTGTTTCACCGGCTTTGTTGAATTTCCATTCCCGGTCGAAGGTTCCGCCATCTAACCAGTGATTGATCCGATCCCAATGCCAAGCAGCACCTTGACCAACACCCCAACGGAACTGTGTATTCTGGGTTGCTTGTGCATCTTCCTTTGGGTCGGCGGGTTCCCATGTTACCCAGAAGGAATCACTGTTGCCGTCCCACGCGATAACGTGACCCCAGAGTGCGTACTTCCCGGGTTCTGGGATGTTGACAATAAAATCTGCATGACCTGCACCGCCGCCACCTTGTACAGGGGCACCTTCCATCCAGATGAATTTCCCATCAGAGGCGTCTTTCTCTTCATCAATAATCATCGGTTCTACGATCTCTTGTGCCAGTTCGGCTTCAAGTGCAATTTCTACCTCCGCCCTAAGCCCCACAATACCGCATAAAAACGCTGTCAATATAATCAGTGGAAAAATTATTCCGTATCTCATTTTTTAATGTATGACCTCCTTATCGTAGGGGCGGGGTTTCCCCGCCCACTTATCCGCAAGGGAAAATTAAAAACCCGCTTTGAGTTGACCCCACGTTGTCGTGAGTTTATCTTGCGGTTCGACAGGTGTTAAGGAATCTTCAGGAATTGGATCCCGCGGATTCACCTCTGCTTCGTCTTCTGAAAGATTGTCGGTGATGTAGATCACGTCCAGCATTGTTGCATCTTCCCGAACGGCGATACGCAGCGTGGTGTCCCCGGCTGCGTCTATCTCCCATTCCCGTTCAAACGTGCCACCGTCTAACCAGTGGTTAATCCGATCCCAATGCCAGTCGTTACCTTGAGCAACGCCCCAGCGGAACTCAGTGTTCTGAGTGGCTTGTGCGTCTTCGTCTGGATCGGCGGGTTGCCATGTCACCCAGAAGGAATCGCTATTACCATCCCAAGCGATGACTTTGCCCCAGAGTGCGTAAGTGCCGGGTGCGGGGATATGGAGCGTGTATTCCGCCCACCCTTCACCACCACCACCAGCAACGGGTTCACCTTCCATCCAGATGAACTGTCCACCGGAAGCATCTGCATCGTCAGCGACGACCATCGGTGCTTCGATTGCATCCGCCATCTCTGCCTCGATCGCCCGTTCATAGCCGTAACTGATACCGCTTGTGAGCAGTAAACCAAGTATAAAGAACATACCGAATACTAACGTTTTGAAACGCATGAAATGTCTCCTTTCATAAGTTGTCAGTTGTCAGTTATCAGTTGTCAGTTAAAGAGATGTCTGATTTGTATCCTGATACTGAAAACTGTTGTATAATCTGTTCTACCTATTTACCTTACATTTTCTTATGAGCCCGGATTTTGCCCCATTGCTGAATCTGTAATGTTGACGGTTCTATAGGCAGGATATCCGAGTTTCCGCTGAACCATTTCGGTTGCGCTGCCCATGCCCCATTGTTAATCAATTCACGACGTTCGGTTCCATCGGCATGCATCAGGTGGATAACCCATCTGCCGTCCTTTTCAAATTGAAACGCAAGCGTTTTGCCATTAGGCGCCCAAGCGGGAACTGCCTCATCCGTTGGTGTGTCGGTGAGTGCTTGCTTGTTCCCACCATCAAGTGCATCCATAATATACAAGTCGAAATCGGCGAGTTCTACCTCTTGATGCATAGACGCGTATACGATCCGTGTGCCATCGGGCGACCAGGCAGGATAGGTGTCCATTAGCGGTTGATCTGTCAATCGCCGCTCCACCCGACTGCTTACATCAATCACGTAGATATCCCAGTTAAGTTCCCGTTTTGAGTGGAAAACTAAGGTATTTCCATCGGGTGCCCACGCCGGGGCTTCATCTTCAAATGGATTATCGGTGAGGTGGGTTACCTCGCCGTTCTTGAGATGCAGCAGGTAAATATTGAAATGCCCATCTCGATTTGACGTGAAAGCAAGTCGCTTACCATCGGGTGCCCAAGCAGGCGCCTTATCCGTTGCTGGGTGATGTGTTAAGCGTCGCTGATGGGTGCCATCAGCCTGCATCACATAAATTTCATGATTCCCATCGCGCCGAGAAAAAAAAGCGATCTGAACGCCATCAGGTGCCCACGTCGGGTAATAATCCGCAGCCGGATTTTGCGTAAGATTCACCGGTCGTCTGCCGGTTGTATCCGTCAAGTAAATTTCCCAATCACCGCTCACGTCCGAAGCAAAAGCGATCGTCACCGGCGGGTGCGGTTGGCACAGAGCACTGCTGATTAAAAGTGCAAACGTCACAAAAACACTGCCGAAGGTCGCGATTCGGAGATCGCGCCTACCGTATACTAACAAAATTTGCATTTTTTGTCTATGTTGTTTTTACCGGCTGGGACAAAATATCAAAACTTTCCGTCGCGCACCTCGAAATGCGTCGGTTTACGGAGTGTTGTACCGCCTCTCCGAACCCACTCTGCTATCCACTCGATCATCTGCTCCAAAGAAACACGTGGGTATCCAAATAGACGATGACACCGAGATGCATTACTGAGCAATGCCGTTTCTGCCTCTTCGCCCTCGAACCGTAGCCGTTTGTTGAAAAGCGCGCCGAAACGTAAAGCAAGGTATCGGACAGAAACAGTCTCCGGTCCGGTCACGTTGAGGATCAAGGGTGGGCTTTGGCAGTATGCGAAAGCCCGCAAAACCACAGAATTGGCATCGCCTTGCCATATTACATTCACGGTGCCCATCTCAAGTGGAATCGGTTGTTCTGTGTAAACTTTTTCGGCGATATCCAGCAGTATTCCGTAGCGGAGATCGATCGCGTAATTTAAGCGCAAAATCGCCATAGGTGTACCGAATTGCGATGAAAAGTAGGCACATATACGCTCACGGCTCAGGCAGGATTGCGCATATTCACCGATTGGGGCGGGGGGCAAACATTCTGTCGCACCCCCATGGGAGACTCGGGTCAGCGGATAGACATTCCCCGTTGAAAAAACGACCAGTCGAGAATCTCTGAACTTATCTGCTATACGTCCCGGCATGTAGCTATTCATCGCCCAAGTTAGACTTTCATTATCTGTAGAACCGAACTTCCTACCTGCCATCAAGATCACATTTTGGATGTGAGGCAGGTTTTGCAGACACTCTTCCGAAAGCAGATCCGCCGCAATCGTTTCAATACCGGCTCCGTGCAAACCTGCTTGCACACTGGGCGTCGAAAAACGGGACACACCGATAACCTTTTTTGTTATCCCTGCGAGGTCAATGGCGCGTTTCGCCTGTTTGGCGAGCGTCGGGCCCATCTTTCCACCAACACCGAGGATAAGGATATCCCCCTCCAGTGCAGCCATGGACGCTATGACTTCGTCTGTCGGTTCGGATAGATATGATTCTAACTGGGTTTCTGTTTTTATCAAGGGAAGGGTCCTATACAAACTTGATAGCGATTTAGGATATAATACCAAAAGTTCTTTTTGATGTCAAAGAGAAAAGATAGGGATGTGTAAAGCTTTTGACATTCACTGTCCCGAGCCTGTAGGTTGGGTTGAACGGAACAGAAAAATCCCACCATTGGTCCAGAGAACTCAAACCCCTTCAAACCCTTTAGAATTCCTGAAAAATCAGTGAAACCCAACATCTTCGGTTTTGACAAGATATTACATCCCCGATGGTGCTAATGGTTTTTATATCGCTCAAGTTCGTATCCCAGGATTCGAGGATTGCGGCACACCAGAAAATCCCATCTGCCAAACTTTTGGGAGTGATTGACAGCCTGAACCCATCGCCGTGCCGCTTGATGTTTCGCCTGGTCTTGCATCGTTTCTTGCCCTTTGATTTCAATAATCAGATGTATACCGTTCGTCATATTAACAATGAAATCTGGGACGTAGTCGCGCGTCGTGCCTGCGAAATGATAAGGTATTGTAAACCAGAGACCGTCATTCCGAACGTAGCTTTTAACATGTTCCGAACGTTCAAGTCGGAACGCTGCACTTGCTTCCCATGTACTATCGACTGCAACCAAGTTAACGTGGCTTTTTTCCGTTGAGTGACAGTCTTTAGTCGTACTGAAATCCACGTCTTTAGAACTGCCGATCGGTTTGTTCAGATTGATAATCGGGAGTAACGGGGTTTCGCCTGCCGTTTCATTTGGCTGAATAGCGGCTAGGAAAAGCCCCACGATGTGATTCTTATATTTTACATTGCCTAATTCGCGCGGATCGGTGTATCCAAATTTAACTCTCTGGTGCATGTAGTTCTCTATAAGCCTGTAGATTTGTGGAAAGAGTTGCCGACGAGACAGCATGGGTTTTCGTTCCCATTGGTCTATTGGGAGTTTTGCCAGAATTTGCCGAGCGATATCGAATTTGATGGTTTGGAAGTGATTGGACTCGTAAAATTTTTGTCTGTTATGCACTTCGCGTTCCCCGAGATAAACAGGTTTGCCTTCGTGCAAAACGATCCCTCCTGCGAAAAGTTCATCGGGACCGAGTTCGAGTTTGAGTTTCTCCATCTGATCAATGTTGGCGGTAATTGCATCGTGACGTAGTTCAAAGCTATAACTTTCAACGTTGGGAAACTGAATCTCGTAAGACTTTCGTGTCGGCAAGGCGCGCACACGGTAGGTAGGTTTATCAGGTCTTTGTTGCCGACGCTGGCGACCTTTAAATGGAATGAGTGTGAAGGGGATACCGTAGATGTCGACGTACTCCGGGGGTAACAGTCCTGTTTCTGGATTGATATCGTAACTCATACGGCGCAGCCCGCGTCCGACAACCTGTTCGCATAACAATTGGCTCTGAAAGGCGCGTAATCCGATGATCTGTGTTACGTTATTAGCATCCCACCCTTCGTTTAGCATTGAGACGGAAACGACGCACCGGATCTGTTCACCCGGCTGCCCTTCTTTACCGATTGTGCTAACGACTTTTCGCAACTGCTCCGCGTCGCTTCCTTCCTCCGTGAGTCTTCTGCTGTCAATACGGAACGTTTTTACATCCCCATTTCTGTTTTCAAGCTCTGGAAACAGATCCCCGTGTCCATAAACAACTTCACCGTCTGTCACCGTTTCACCGGAGATACCGCGGTGAAATACCTCGGCAACTTTCGTCTCTGGACAGACGACTATCATGCAGTTCGGTATATCCGATCCATTTGCATCAAACTGCGTTTTCCATTGACTGGCGAGTGTTATGAGTGCATCGTTGGCTTCGGTATAGATATCCTCTGGTTTCGGTTTCGTACCGAGTTCGTCCGTGATGTGTTCCCACAGTCGAAAATACTTCGGTTCCGGTCGACCGGTACTGTCACTGATAGGGATACGCGGGATTTTTGTAATACCACTCTCAATCGCATCACCTAAACTGAAGTCACTGACGAGCCATTCAAAGGGTTTCCCTTCTGAGTGTCCGCTGCCTTGAAGATAGAAAGGCGTTGCTGACAAATCAACCGCAAATCGGATTCCACACGCTTGCTGAATTCGGTCCAGTCCCTGGATCCAGATGGTTGCGGTCTGTTGTTCCTCTTTCTCGTTTCTGTTAAGTTTTAGGTTGGATTCGAGGGGGCGGTAGGCATGATGTCCTTCATCGTTTAGGATCATGATTTCACCGCGTCCAGCGAGTTCCCCTAAAATACGCTCGGTATACGCTTCTGCTGTTTCTTCGCCTTTACTAACGACTTTATGGGATGTACCACTTTCTATGTTCTCTGAAGCCAACTCGAGTTGATGCCAGTTAGTAATCTTGACTTTACCGCGCCGGAGAAACGCTTTAAGTGTCGGTGGAATCAGATCGAATGTGTCGTAATAATTCTCATCCGAGTCTGGGCGTAAAACCTGTAGGCGTTCTTTGATAGTGAGATTCGGACAGACTGCAAGTACAGCGGATGGAAAGCGTGTATCCGCACGCACTTTTCCACGATTGCAAAACGCCCATGCGATAAGCATTGCCATGACGACGGTTTTTCCGCTCCCAGTTGCCATTTTACACCCGTAACGGATGATCTCATCGTCGCGGAGCTGCTCCAAATCTGGATCCTCAAATTCAGGGGTGAAGCCAAGACGGTGTCCTGCTCTGCGGATTTCGGCGATATAGATAACGGTTTCTACTGCTTCTAATTGACAGAAGAAGAGTGGGCGTTGTCTCCCTTCGCGCTGCCAATACCGTAGCAGCTGCTTTGTAATGTTTGTAGCATTTCTATAGCCAGATGCGCGCCAGCGTTTAACATCGTTGCGAAGTTTACTAACCAACGGGAGCGTGCTCCATCCCTCTTCCCGAGTGATGCTCAGTTCTAGCTGCTCATCACTGGTCCCCTGATCTCCTATCCAGTAACCGGCAGGACGACGCCCTGGCATTTCGCGAGGGTTACCAGTATCTTTGTCGTAAACCCAGTGTTTCATCGGTTCTTCGTAAGGCGAACACAAGATGGGTTCATCTACTGGTTGAATAGGGATCTCCTGTTGTTCTCGGTTTCTATCCATCTTTCTCTCCTAATTTAACCCAAGTTGCTACTTACAAGATTGTAGCATGCAGACACTGTTTCTAATTGAGAGAGGTTCACTGTTCCAAAGGTTTCGTAGTGTAAACTTTTAGTTTGGGCACTCACGAGCACAATCTAACAGATTATGCTACAACGGGACAACTTAGGTTAATTTATGAATTCGCATGAGTTCATTCCCGCGGCGGTCTATAACCTTCACGGCGACGCGTTTGTGTTCACCTACTGAAAATGGAAGTGACTCTGTCCCGGAAAATGCTGCTAAACTTTCTTCGTCGATGACTGCTTTCAATGAACGCGCGATGTTGTTCCATGCACTTCTGTTTGGGAAAAACGATTGCGTCGGACAAAATGTTCTGCCATCATAATTTGCATCTAAAAACCATGCTGCAACTTGCGATCCCTGCGTCGGTTCGATGGTATTATCAACCGGATTGTAAGTATCAATACCCTCCATGATGACTTTGAACTGTCCATCCGTCGCCTTTATCACCTCTGTTCGCGGGGCCCCGATAACAGTGAAGAGTTTATCGGTCTGCGTTTTTCGGAGTAGATCTGTCATAGCGACATCTGGTGCAATTTGCACGAGATGTGTTTGCAGTCGGGGGTGTCGATCTTGAATAATCGCTTGTGCCTCCGCTTCAAAGTGAAACCCAGCGAATAGCAGGACATCATAAATTCGCCTCGCTTCTCGTAAACAGTCTTCTACCTGTAAAGCGGTTACGGGCCCGTGTTGTGGTCCGAACACGATCCCCACCTCTCGCTCGTCATTTTCAAATTGCCCTTCCGCGTGAAAAACCTCATCTTCAAGTCGGTCTAAACGCGCGAACTTCTTTTTTTTGTTTTCAAAGTCAACACCGGTTGTTTTGAGCAGGGCATACATCTGTTCCAGATGTGCCGCAGCGTTCGCAGGCTCTGTGTCTAATGCAATAGGTGTTGCGTCACTATCCAGCGATTGTGCTGGCGGTTGTACAGATTCTACTGTAAAAGGACCACTCACCCGCAGGAGATTTTTCTCAATCTCCGGTTGGTCTACTAATTCTTCTTGTTTCGCGGATTCAGCGATGCATGTATTCACTTCGTCCATTTTTGCCCGCCATGCTTTCCGGTATACCAATAACGCTTCTTGCAGTGCTTCGGGCCACACTTCATCAACGTCAAACGGGACTTCCCACTCTTCCCAGGCTGTTTCTGGCAGACTCCAACGCCTCTTATCCGCATCTGTAAGTTCGCTTTTCTTTTTAGTCGCTAATTTCCGTTGGAGTTCTTGCCGGATCGCGGGAGTGACCTGTTTCAGTGCTGCGTTAAGTTTTGCCAATTTTGCAGACAGTATCGGCGCATGTTTCGCAAAGATTGGGTCAAGTGCCACGTTGTTTGCGATGTCGTTTGGCTTGATATGTGGAGCCATTTTGAACCTAAAACCGCCCTCGACTCCCTTTGGTTCATTTTTGAGTTTGTAGTAGTCATAGTTGGCGGTGAGGAGCCGAGTACGGGCAAGTGTAATCGCAATCCGTGAAGTATCAATTGTTATCCAGCGTCTACCCCATTGCTCAGCGATGTATGCAGTGGTCCCGCTACCGCATGTTGGATCGATTATCAGATCACCAGGATCTGTGCTCATTAACATACAACGTTGAATAACGGTTTTGTTCGTTTGGACAACATATATTCTATTTTGCTCTGACATTTGTGCAGTCCAAAGGTTATTTAGTTTCATATAGGAAAAGTCAGAAATGTAGGCTTTATAACGGATGGTGGTCTTGTGGGCAATTATCCGATCAGCTTTTGAGAATCGCTCTATTCCATCAAGTGTACACCGCCAACCTCCTTTTCGCCTTGATGGTTCATATTTTTTTTTGCGAAATATAAAAGGCTGTTGAGGATTTGCTCCTCCACCTAAAGATAGACTTTCGATGAATTTAGCCCCTTCAGGCAAATGCTCTCCAGAAGAGGTGGAAATTATTTCCCCACTCAGCAGTTGCGCGTTTGAAAATTTCTTCTTATCAATATCTTTTTCTGTATACAGGGGCCGGAACTTCAACTGTTCTCGATCCTTGGCATACCAGAGGATAAAGTCGTTCAACGTTGATAGGTACTTACTTTGGGTGTTACTCCGTGTTTTGAAGATAATTTCGGCCACAAAATTTTCGGGGCCGAACACTTCGTCGAGCAAGCAGCGAACCCGGTGGACGTTATCCTCTCCAATTTGCATAAAGATGCTTCCCGAGTCCTTGAGCAGTTCACGGGAAGTGATGATTCGTTTTTGCAGGTAGGAGAGGTAGGAATGGATACCGAGTTTCCATGTGTCGCGATATGCCTTAACTTGTTCTATTTCTCGTGTGAGATGTTTATCGCCTTCTTTACCTCTTGTGTCAACAACATCCGGTTGAAAATTAGAACGGAAGTTAATCCCGTAGGGCGGATCGATGTAAATCATCTGGACCTGTCCTGCCAAGCCTTCACGATTGGCGAGTGAGTCCATCACCTGCAGGCTATCGCCGAGGATAAGACGGTTAGCCCACGGGACCTCGTGTTCATAAAATTGCACGGCATCCCGATATTTCTGCTGCGGATCGGCGAAGAGATCGCGTTGGATATCGTTACGTTTGGCGGTTTCAAGGATGGCTTGCGCACTCAAACGTTCGTGGATAAAGAGCGGTACTGGATCAACAGTAAAGGATTCACCTTCCTCGCGTTTATTTGCCCATTCTAACCACGGTTGGGCATGAAGCGCGTCAGAAATCCGCTGGACTTCGTCAGCTGTCAGCGGTTCTTTTTCTGCTTTAGTTAATATGCTTAATATTTGTGGAGTGGGGGGGCAGATGTGTTGTCTGTAGAATCGAAGCGGAGTGTAGGTTGGAGGTGTGGATTGTAGTAATAGGTCGTCCGTGACATTTCGGTAATATCTCCATCGGAGCCGAGCCCGACAGCTGGATTATTGGTTCGCGTTTCCGTTCCGTGTTGGTATGGTTGTGTTTGTGCGCGATTCTGTCTGGGGTTTCGTGCCATGGTTATCGGGCCTCTCGTTTTCTTTCCGGTTCTCAATTGTGAAATGTTGGGTTTCACGGCAAGCGTTCAACCCAACATACAATTTCGGAGCGTGTTCAATCCAAAATTGGATATCCGTTTGTAACATGGGATTTAGTTTCTATAATGACGGGTGATACGTCGCCCTACTACGAACGAGACTACCCATAATTTCAGGATGGACAGTCCATTAGTATTCAGCCTTAATCGCTGCCCACGTCGTGCTCAATTTTTCGGCAGGATCAACGGCAAATAAAACACCGTCATTCATATCGGCGTTAATCTCGTCCTCACTCAAGGCGCGCGTATAGAAGGCGAACTCATCAATAAACCCGTTTAGGTATTGAATATCTGCCTCATTGTCTTTACCGAGGACTATGGCACCTGTTGGTGCCGCAAAGATCGAGACTTTTCCACTCCAATCCGTTTCACCCACCACTTTGCCATTAAAATAGGATTTCTGGACTTTGCCGTCATACGTGCCGGCAATATGCACCCACTTTTTGACTGGGAGTTCTGGAATCGGTGTCCGATGTTCCGTGTTTTTGGTGTCGTAGATATAAAACACCATGTTCCCCGTCCCTTCAATGAAGGTTTCGGCGGGCCATGCACCTGCGGCATTCAAGGCTTCCCAAACTTGCTGCGTCTCGCCGGTGATTGCAGTGAGCATCACCCAATGCTCCACTGTCATCGCCGTTAACTCGGTATCAGTGAGACCCGGGACTTCTTGTGGGCTTTTGATAGCACTGCCGCCGTCAAACTCCATCGCGCCACCGTGTTTGCCATCTTTGCTCCAATCCGCATTTGAGACTTCAGCATCAAACCCGTTACCGGTGTCGTCTGCCACCTCTTTGCCATCTTTGTCGAAGGAATAGTAGATTATCAGGTCTGCGTCATTCCGAATCGCTTCAACGTTCATAGAAAGCGCGAGGATCGCGCCAAAAGCTAACCAAAATACTAACAATTTCATGATAACCTCCTTGTCTGTATATTAGAAGAAAGGCTGGTGCCTAAGCCCCAGCCTTTCCGAAACTTAGCACAGAATTAGGTGATTCGTTTACAGATTATCTGTTCGATTTGATATTCGCCCAGGTCGTGGCGAGTTTCCCTTGCGGTTCTACTGGCGTCAGGAATGATTCAGCGTTTTGATCCATGCTCGCTTTGATCTCGTCGGCTGAGAGGACGCGATCCCACAGTCGAACTTCGTCAACGCTCCCCGGCCACGCTTCACCGCCCCAAGTGCCGATCGTCACCGCACTCGTATTTTGCGCTGGTGCAACCGGATTTCCCGACTCTTCTGAGTATGTTACCTCACCATCTACATAAATCTCCACTAAGCCGTTGCTATCATCTGTGTGAGTGTAGGCGAGATAATACCACTTGCCTGTTTCCAGTTCTGTTTCGTTATCGTTGATGTCCTTGAATCCACCGGCTGCGCCGTTGGTCCAGACTTTGATGCCATTCGCTGGATTCATACCAAACCCGAAACCGATGTGTCGAGTCGCACCGCCCTGCCGAGTCCCGAAGATAATCGCGTGTGCACTCGGTAACCTGTCCAGCTGGACCCATGCGGCTTGCGTGATCGCACCTTCAAGATGAAAAGCGGCATCATCTTCAATGAGGACGTGATCGGCAGCAGCCCCAAATTGGAGGGCTTTGCCGTGCTGCCCGTCGATCCATTTCGCGCCGCCCTGTACTTCACCTTCAAAGCCGTTTGCGGAGAAGTCTTGTGTCGCGGTCCCAGAGCCTTCATCGAGCGGCATGTATAGGACAAGCCCCTCCATTAAGTCAGCGTGCGAAAATGCCGCACATAAGAGTAAACAGAACGTGAGTATTGAAAAGATTTTCATGTATCCTCCTGAATTGAAAAGTAAACAGTTTGAATTTAATATTGAAATTGGCTTTGCAACTCAAAAAAAACTTTTGAGAAGTGCTACCAGTGCTATAGTTGTCGGGACAATCCACGCCGCATGTTTCCAGAAACGTGCTGAAAACGCTTGTTGCCCACGCTGGTAATTTAGCAACTCCAATGCCTTATCTAACTTCTCTTGAATATCGCGAACATCGCGTTCAAGTCGTTCAAATCGTTGGTCTAAAACCTCTCTTAATTCCTGAACTGTCATCGTTTTTCTCCTGCGGCTTGTATTGTGTCTGTCTCTTTTCTGTCCATGCGATTGTTTTGTTGGTGCTGTGTCGGTGTTCCTTCCTTATATTTTCTATGTTTTTTATTGTTAGATGCTGTTAACATTATGCCACAGAATGCTATACTGGGTCAATGAAAAAACATTACTCATCGGAATATGTACTAAGGCGATACAGATGTCGCACAACGGAATCCAAGGGCACCGATGCCAGCATACGCTGGACTTGTCCCGTGACGATTCGCCGCACGCAGCCACTCAGGATTACTGTTCCATCCGCCTCCCCGCAACACGCGAAAATCTGCAATATTCTCGAAATCGTTGACGATCTCTTCGATAGTATTCGCGCCTGCCGTGGGATTTTGACGTGGGGAGTTGGCGTAGAAGTCAGCCTCATATCCGTCGAGACACCATTCCCACACGTTTCCCGCGATGTCATATACACCATAGTCGTTCGGAGGGTAATCGCCGATAGGGGTTGTCTCGCCGAGATGCTTACCGTAATTTGCTCTGTTCAAATTGATGCCATTGCCCCACGGATACTGTTTTTTGTCTAATCCACCGCGTGCCGCTTTCTCCCATTCCGCTTCTGTCGGTAAGCGTTTGTCTACCCACACGGCGTAAGCCATCGCTGCGTACCAACTCACATAGCGAACGGGATGCTCCCGTTCACCGAGAGGATGGTTATTCCCGTTCCAATCGTTTAGGTAATTAGCATCGGCGAATTTATCGTCAATGCGATCTTTTTGCCATCTCGGGTTCGCGAGGACGAAATCCTTAAATTCTCCATTGGTTACCTCGTTTGCGTCTATATAAAACGCATCAAGATGGACGGTGTGAACTGGCTGTTCATCATCATCGGCACCGCCATCATTACTACCCATCTTAAACTCGCCTTCTGGAATCAATACCATTCCATCTGGAATAATGGGTTCAGGTTCAAGGATAGGTTCCTGTTCAACTTCGGGAGTTGGTTCAGTCGTCCCTATTTTAGGTGTTGTGACGATGTAGGTGAGTGTTTGCGCCCCATCTTCCCAAGTAATTGTTAGGGGCAGTGGACCCGGGTTGAAAGGTCCTGCGATTGTAACCGTTGTTCCTGCTGTTTTAACAATACCTATATTCACTGATACGCTTCCGGGAATAGCGTCAAAAGTAACAGTAATAATTCCGTTTACGTCGAGAGTACTCCCATCTGCTGGCTCCGCACGCACCAGTCCAACTGGTGTAATTTCGTCACCATCTTCACGCGTTCCGCAACTCACGATATAAATAGCGGACAGACCTATAAGGGCAAAGCCGAGCAGTTTAAATGATTTTTTCACCAATTCTTTCCTTCTGTTTTCCAATTTCTTGTAGGTTGGGTTGAACGGAACTTCACCAGAACCCCTCAATTCCCCGACAGCCTCGGGCATACAAAAACACATTAGTGTCCCAACGCCGTAGTGAAACTCAACGAAAGCATCAATAAAGTTGGGTTTCGCTGCCTTTCTCTGATACGGTAGAGCTCATCCAAGCTTAAAGGTTTCTTGGGTATATCCCGAGCTGAGTCGATTCCGCTCAACCCAACCTACGTTCAGCTATGCCACAATCTTTACACCCTTTAGTAGACTTCCAGGTAGTTGTCAATCTCCCATTCGCTGACGCTCAAATGGTAGTTCCGCCATTCCTTGCGTTTAACCTGAATGTAATAGTCGGCGTACTCCATTCCGAGTGCATTCTTGATGACTTCATCTTTGTTGAGGGCCTCTGCTGCTTCGCCAAGTGTTGCGGGGAGCGAACCGATACCGCGCTGCTGCAGTTCGTCCTCCGGCACTTCATAAAGGTTATCCTCATTTTGCGTGCCTGGATCGATCCGATTCTCGATGCCGTCCAAACCAGCGGCAAGCAGAACCGTCGCCGCAAGGTAAGGATTCGCCGCGCCATCACCTAATCGGTTCTCAATCCGTCCAGGAGCAGGAATCCGAATCATTTGTGTTCGATTGTTTGCCCCATAGGTGACGTAAACGGGTGCCCACGATGAACCGGAACGCGGGGGTCTGCGAACTAAACGTTTGTAACTGTTCACAAGCGGATTCGTAACCGCCGTTACTGCTTTCGCATGTTTGAGAATACCTGCCGTAAACCAGTAAGCGAGTTGAGACAAACCGTTTCTATCCTTCTCATCCAAGAATAAATTCGTTTGATTTTCCTCATCCCAGAGGCTCATGTGGAAGTGGGCACCGTTTCCCGTCAAATTGGTAAACGGTTTCGGCATAAACGTTGCCAACAACCCCCGTTCCTCTGCGAGCGTTTTGACCATCCACTTGAAGAAGGTATGCCGATCCGCCGTCGTAAGGGCATCCGAATAGGTCCAATTCGCCTCGAACTGACACGTTCCATCCTCATGATCGTTTGCGTAAGGTTCCCACTCCAATTCTTGCATGTATTTAATCAGGGTGGTCATCATATCAAGATTGCGATGGAGTGCCCTGAGGTCGTAGCACGGTTTATCCAACGTATCAAGTTTGTCCCATGGGGCATAGGAACCCGTCTCATCCTGTTTTAACAACATGAATTCTGCCTCTATGCCAACGTTGAAGATATAACCTTTTTCACGCGCTTTTTCCAATTGCCGCCGCAGGATGGTTCTCGGACAGTAGTGCCATGCTTCGCCTTCGACATACATATCTCCTGCAACCCACGCTATGTTTTTCCGCCACGGCACGATTGTCAGCGAGTTAAAGTCGGGGATACTTGCCATCTCTGGGTCGTGGGGATATTGCCCGATCTCACCCGCAGCGAAACCACCGAACCCCGCACCCGCTTCTGCCATATCTTCAAGGTGTGTGGAGGGAATAACCTTTGCCTTCGGGGCACCGCTCATCTCTACGAAAGAGCAGAGAAAAAACTCAATACCGCTTTCTTCAACGAAACGTTTGACCTGATCTGGATTCATCAAAATCTTCTCCGATGGTTCGCACCTCGGACATATAAATGAATTTCCTAAAAGTCTCTTTTATCGAGGTGCAACGCGACCCATATACTTTGTATCAAAAATGCTATTCACAAATCGTGAAACATGATAGCATTATAACTGAAGTCGTGAAAAATTCAAGACTGAATCTTTTAACAGTAATAGGACTTACGCATTTTTCCATGAAAACCTATATTCTACACACTGCAGGCGGGGTTTGAAACCCCGTCTGCAAAAGGGGCTGCGTAAGTCCTGAGTCGGTTTAGGGAACCTGCCCGTTACCGAAATGGATAGAAGGAAAGCAATGACACTCTTTTCTCGTCTCTACACACTTCTACATAAAAGGGGAGCGCTTTTAATGGGTGCGCTAATTATCGTCTATCTACTACCGATATGGTTGTTCCCCTATTTTCCAACACAAGATGGCGTGAGTCATGTTTATAACTCGCAAATTTTGACGGAGTATAACAACGCGGAATATCAGTTTCGCGACTATTACGAGATTAACTGGTACCCTTTTCCGAACTGGCTTTCTCATTTTTCGTTAGCGGTGTTAATGTTCGTCTTCCCGCCTCTCATTGCTGAGAAAATTTTTCTGAGCCTCTATGTCATCCTGTTCCCGCTTGCAATCCACTATTTTCTCGAGGCTGTCCAACGTGGACGACAGCCGCTCGTAATACTCAGTTTCACCTTTATCTACAACTATCTCTTTCTCATGGGGTTCTACAATTTTGCTGTCAGCGTGCCGCTCTTTTTCCTCGCCCTCGGTTACTGGTGGAAACACAAGGATGAGATGAACAGAACACGAATTATTCTGCTCAACCTGCTTATCGTTATTACCTATTTTGCACACCTCATCTCGTACGCTTTCATCCTGTTCTCTATAGCCTTGCTGGCACTGTTCCATTTCAAACGGGATCTCAGGCGAATTCTGATGACAGGATGTTATCTGCTACCTGCAGCCGTACTCATCCTTGTCTATCTCCCTACCTCTGATCTCCTTGCGGGAGCGCCTCCCGAATTTGGAATCGGACGGATCGGAGAGCTGTTCCGTAACCTCATCGGTATGCATGTGCTTGTTGCCTACGCCGAACCGCCGAATTGGATTTCTGCTGCGGTCTCCGTTCTCTTGCTTTTTCTTGCTGCCGTAACAATCTGGCAAAATAGGAAAGACCCCGAGGAAGGTCCCGTTGGACAGAGGACGTTTCTCTATCTTGCGGGTATACTGTTTGGACTCTATTTCATTTTGCCAAATTCTATAGGTCCCGGCGGCTGGGTGAATGACAGGCTCGCTATTTTGGCGGTCCTTGCTATATTTGCATGGTTCCGTGTTCTCGATCCTCTCCCATGGAGACGCGTATTTACAGCGATAGCCGTCCTACTCGCGCTCCTTAACATCCTCTATGTCGGCATTCTCTTCAAGAATCTTAACGCCGAGATACGCGAGTTTAACGCTTTTGTCCAACAGGTTGGGAAGAACAAAGTTATCCTTCCGCTTCACTTTGATCCGAGGGGCAGCTCTAAACGCGTGGGTATCTTTGTCAACGCTGCCAATTACTACTGCCTTGACAATGGGGGCATTAATCTCGGCAACTATGAGATACAGTTCGACTACTTTCCAATCCGATTCAACGCCGATTTTGAGACCCCATTAGACGAGAAGGAATGGGTACAAGTCGTGCACTGGGAGCCCGAAAGGATTGACCTCTGCGATTATGCTGACAATGTGGATTATCTATTGCTGTGGGACACGCCAGATGAACCTATTGTCGCCGAGGCGATTGAGGCGTGTTATACCTTGGTGGCATCTGAGGGAAAGTTGAAGTTATTTAAGGGACAGCGGTAACGACGGTCTGAACTGGGATACGACTCAATACTGACCGCGAAGCGTAACAGTCGCGATGGTATGTGTGTAGTTAAGGAAATCAAGGAATGGATCTACCTCATTTGTACGGTTCTGGGTAACCTGATAATCAGCGTTGAGTGTTAGATATGGATTAAATCCCCAATTCAACTGCACATTCGCACCTATCTGTGTGTCCCGACGGTCTGGTGCGTTTTCTGGTATATTCCCGAGTTCATCCGGAATCTGTCTACCTTCAAAATGCACCCAGAGTCTGGAGAAGCGAAGCCGAAGCCATCTTCCCGTCTCAAGTCGATAAAAGGAACTTGCTGCGACTTCGGTGCTAACGAAGTTAAAGAAATCGGCGTTGGAACGGTTCAGAAATAGGTTAACCTCTTCTTGGAACACGAACCTGTCCATTGCGGCCTGTATCAGTTTTGCGGAACCTATGTGTCGCCAATCCTTCCGAGGTTTGTCGTCGTCAAGCCCTGTTATCCCTAAGATAAGATTATTCAGATTGGTTTGGTAGCTACTCTGCTCTATTCCGTATTCCAGTTTGCCCAAGATCTGTTTAAAAATTCCAAATTGCAACCGTGTCGTTATATGATGGCTGGTAGAACCGACGAGCAGAAAATCATCTCTTCGCGAGTCTTCATCGTCAAATCGGTGTAACCGCAGATTATATTCCAAAACGCGCCCAAAACGGAGACCGAATTGCCGTTCGGTGTTATTATAGACGTTTGAAGTTCGCACGAGGCGTTGTAGTCGATGTGAGGTGACGAGAGGTGGTAAATTCGCAACGGGTTGGAAACTCACTTCAGTTAAGAATACATCGCTAACCGCATTGAATTCGTTGAGTTTTCCGTCAGCACCGGTGTAGTTTTCAACTTGTGGCGCGTATTGCAACTTGAACCTAAGTTTATCGGTTACCGGTAAATCCCCGACCAGATTAACACCGAAACGGTTAATCATACCTTCAAGTTGTGGATCTTCTTTACCGACGAGCCCACTGGTATAACGGTCGAGGCTGAGACCGAATTCAATGTGGTTGTTGAATGTATTAGAAAAGTGGGAGTCAATTGTAAGTGTCGCGGCATCGGTTTCAGGCGTTTCGGGTTCTCTTTCTAACAGGCTCTGCCCAAATTCAGATTGAAGTTGGGCTTGCACGCTGCTTACACCCAGTTGTATAAAGATGAGGAGGTATGTCACCAAAGAGAAAGCTACTTTTTTCATTTTTTATCGGATTCCGGTGTCAAAACCCCTGAATTCATTCGGGGGATGTAGACACCGCCTTCTTGGAAGGGACCAAAACATTCATTTTTCCATTGACGTTTGGTCCGAAAGTGTGCTATAATACTATTAGAGTGTAAGAGGTTGCTATAGAGGGTTGTTACGCGCCTACAGGGTTAGATTCCTATAGTGTAAAGCTCTAATATCTAAAATCCCGCAAGCCGTAGCTTACAGTCGTTAGTAGGGAAAGACGCGTAATGGCGAATCCCGTTTGAAACATACGACTCAAAACTTTTCGTAAGGACACTTCGGTGTCGCAGTTGGGATAGCAACTGTTGCAGTAGGACCGAGTAAGACTTTCGTAAGAAAGCAACGGTCGTTGATCGCACGAGTGCTTCTGCTTAACAATTGCAGAAGCCCCCGACTTCAGTCGGGGGTCTATCACTCAATCATTCCGTCCTGCGGACTTGAGGCGGTCGCGTAGAGTTTGCGCGGAATACGTCCAGCTAAAAACGCCGCTCTACCCGCTTCGACTGCTTTTTTCATTGCCTCCGCCATCAGCACCGGACGATGCGCTTTCGCGACCGCTGTGTTGAGCAGAACACCATCACACCCTAACTCCATTGCTATCGCTGCATCCGATGCCGTCCCAACGCCAGCATCCACGATAAGCGGCACTTGCACAAGATTCCGGATAATCTGGATATTATACGGATTGCGGATCCCCATCCCTGAGCCGATCGGGGCACCTAACGGCATCACCGCTGCACAGCCAATATCTTCTAATTTCTTACACGTAATCGGATCGTCGTTACAATACGGGAGCACGGTAAAGCCGTCTTTGACGAGTGATTCCGCTGCGCTGAGCAGCTGCTCCACATCCGGAAACAGTGTTTCCTCGTCTCCGATAACCTCGAGTTTGATGAGGGATGTCTCAAGTGCTTCACTGGCGAGGTTCGCTGTTAGAATCGCGTCCTTGGCTGTGAAACAACCGGCGGTGTTTGGAAGGATGGTCATACCCCGTTCACGGAGAAGCGCGAACAAATTCTCACCCGGTGTATCTGTAAATTTCACGCGACGCATCGACACCGTCGCAATTTCGGCACCGCTCGCGGCGATGGACTCCGTCATTATATGGAAATTCGGATATCCTGCCGTTCCGATAAGGAGTCTTGATGTATATATTTCGTCAGCAATTTTAAATTCTTGCATTTCTTCTTTTTTATTATTGAGTTTTCCCTAAACTCTATCCGTTGTTCAAAGCAAAGTTCCGTTAAAGACGCTATTTTTTGTAAAGTGCTACGCCGACACGCTCGATCTGATCAACCATTTGGTTCTTCATAATCCTTCTGCCGGAGTTTACCTCTAAATAAGGGTTTGAATTAGTATAACACCTTCAAAACCTCTTTATCAAGCGTTAAACGAAGGTCCGCATTTCCGAACGGACATGCTTTGCCGGAGTATTATCCACCTTGGACGGCGCGGATAATCTCAACTTCACTATTCTCGCGAAGTTCTGTTGCTTGCCACTCCATTTTCGGGATGACTTCCCGATCCACGGCGACGGCGATACCCGACTGTGTTGGATCCATCGCTAAAGCACTGAGCAGATCATGGACATTCAAATTCGGACGGACCGCTTTTTCTTCGCCATTAACGCGTATCTTCATTTTTGACTCCTGTTATACCAAAAATCTGTCCAACCGAAACGAGGCAATTGTTTCTGAAGTCTCACCGGTCAGAATCAGTTTGGAGATCTCGTAAGCCGTGATAGGTGTAAGCAAGATGCCGTTGCGATAATGTCCAGTAGCGTATATCAGATTCTTGATGGGCGTTTCGCCAAGTATCGGTGCGTTGTCTCTGCTACCGGGGCGTAAACCTGTCCATGTTTCCAGAAGTGGGAGTTCATAAACACCCGGCACCGCTTCCCATGCGCCGCGGAGCAACTCAAACACACCACCGGCGGTTAAACGCGTATCAAATCCCATCTCTTCGCTTGTTGCACCCACGAGAAGCCTGCCGTCGGCTCTCGGCACCAGATATACCGAAGTCGGATACCTTGCTCTGACAGTCCGGATAACGTTTTTAACCGTGATACCAGCTTCCATTTGCAGCGCCAGCATCTGTCCTTTCACAGGGCGCACCGGGGGGCGGATGGGATCTGGAATTCCCTCAATTTGGGCAGATTCACATCCTGCTGACAGCACGATAACATCTCCGTTTTGTTTCTCTCCATTTCGTGTCTTTACGCCAACCGCGATTCCGTTTTCTATGTGAATGTTTTCGACGGCGCTGTTTTCGTGCAGCACACCACCATATCTCTGATAGGCGCGTCCAAGTGCTTTCACCATCAGTCGGTTATCAACTTGATGGTCGCTCTCGCAGCGGATCGCCGCCGTCACACGCGGTGAAAGCGCAGGTTCTATCTCACGCGCCTCCCGTCCTGTCAACCATGTAACATCCAATCCTAAATCTTGTTGTGCCGTATAGAGATGCTGGAGTTGATGTGTATCATCAGGTTCCAATCCGACGATGAGGGTGCCTTCCACCCGATACCCGATAGACATCTCGGCATCCGCCTCTAACTCCTGAACCCATTGCGGGTAGCATGCTAAACTTTGGCATCCCAGTTTCAGCAGGTCGGGTTCTTCGGTATGTGCTTCGGCGAGTGGGGCGAGCATTCCGGCAGCTGCCCAAGAAGCCGCACGCCCGGCTTCAGCTTGTTCGTGGATAGTGACGGAAGCCTCTGTTTTTGCTAACTGCCATCCGATACCGAGGCCAATCACACCGCCACCGATGATGATAACGTTTTTTTTTCCCGACACAGAAATATCCTTTTTATCTCTGTTGCTGCCTGATAGGTAAAGATTGGAGGGTTAGAAGATCGGAAAGCGTCCACTTTTCCATGCTTCCGCTTTCAGTATCATAATTTTTTGCGAACCTATAGGGATCCCGTTTTAGATGAGTCCACCGGCATCGCATGCGCTGGAATTTCCACGCCCTGTTCACTCCAAAATTTGTATGCCCCGCGGTGTAGTGGAATTACAAAGGCTTTCGGTCCATTCTCTATCGTCATGTCTGCTGCGGCTTGGTTGGTTTGCAGCATCGTCTGATGGCCTTCCGAGGAATAAACATGCTTTAGAAGTTTATAGATAGTTTCCTCGCTCACCGCTTTGTTTGAGATGAGTACTGTTGGCATTAGGATAGTGTTCACCGGTTTCACTTTGCCTTCATACGCGCCCTCTGGCAGAGCGCCGGGGAGGTAGAACGGATACTTTTCGTAGAAGCCATACTTTTTCGCAGGTGCGTCAAGATCGATCATCCGAATAGATTTAATCGCTGTCAACTGGATAACAGCACTGTTCGGCACGCTGACGAGCCACTGGAACCCAGCGACCTGTCCATCTTGGAGAGCCTCAGCAGCAGCACTCCCGCCTTTGTAGATCGGCGTAAACTTTCCCCAGATGCCCACCAATTTTGATAGACGTTCTAACGTCTGTGCGGTCCCGGACCCACTCGCTCCAGAAGCAATTTTTTTCCCAACAATGTCTTCAAACTGATGAATATCACTGTTTGCCAGCGTCGAAAATTGGTCGTAAGCGATGAAAAGCAGCGTTACCATACGAATGTTGGTTTTCGGTCCCTCTTCTGCGAAAATTTCTTCACCGTGGTAACCGAGGTAGCTTTCAGCAGCAAAAACAACGCCAAGTGCTTCTGGGTCTTCGTTCACACGCCGCGTGTTTTCGACCGAACCTGCGGAAGCATCGACGGATATTTTCACATGTGGTTCCTGGTGGGCCAAAACGCGACTCACGCCCCCGGCGAATTGTGAAAAACTACCGCCCATCACGCCACCCAAAATCGACAGCCACTCCTTTTTTGGGGGGACGGCATCACCTGTTTTCGCCTTTTCACTTGACTGCTTATCGCTACATCCGTGAAGGACAACCAGTGCAGCTAACAGGAGGGATATAGATATATGGCGTAAATTATGATGTGCGTTTCTGTCCTTTGTAAACATAAGATTTCCTTTTTCGTTTGTATATTGAAGAGTTGTCGGTTATCAGTCGTCGGTTGTCGGTTAAGAAATTTGATGTAACGATCTGTTTTGTCCTGAAATACGCCAAGTTGGGGCTATTTGGACAAAGCACCTCTTTAACTGAAAACTGATAACTATAAGCATACCAGATATTTTCTCGGATTTCAAGTGCTTTTCTGGCTTGGGTAGAAGCCCAATTTCCCGGAGGCTTAAATTTTCTTGATAAATCTTACGAAGACTGCTAAATTATAGGTGTAAAAGGTAACCAAAGGAAAAGAAGGAGGCGAAAAAACGGTGAAACGCATCTTTTCATATCTGTTAGTGATGGGATTCAGTCTGTGCTTTATGATTAGCACGGTTGCTGTTGGTGAGGTTGCTCCAAAGAAACGCATTGCTGTTCTCTATTTTGAGGATCACAGCCGCTTTGATTCTCCTACCGGCTGTGGTTGTGTCCCCACTTTCATCGGAAACATATTCAGTACAAAGAAACGATGGGATTTGGAGGCAGGATTTGCCAAAATGCTCAATCGGAAAGTCGTCGAAACGAATGTCTATGAACCCGTCAGCAAAGACGAACTTCTTGATGCGATGGCACTTATGACGCTCTCACGACAGAACCTCAGAAAGCTGGATCAGGCGCAGCTTGCAACGCTTGCGAAGCATCTCAATGCAGACGTAATTGTGGCAGGTGATATCCGCAAATTTAATCAGGAACGGTTGCGGGCTAACGCTTCGCGCACGCTGCGGGAAGGTGGACGTGAAGCGCAGCAAGGACTTGGGAAGGCGAGTCTCCTTGCTCCTGTTATCCTACGAGGGTCCCTACACCGTGCCACCATTAAACTGAACATGAAATTCTACAACGCCTCCGGTAACCTTTTGGCTGAGCCTCGAATCTCCGCCAGCCGCGACCACCGGTACACCGGCACAAAATTCGCTTCTCTTGAAGCCAGTATGACTGAGGAAGGAACAAACCTCTCTTTTGGTCAAACAAAGGACACGCAGCGGAAGAATCCACGCCCGATTGTTAAACCGACTGAACTGAATCGGATCCAGTTTGCAAGTGCCGAATACGACAGAACCCTTTTTGGCGTCGTAACCAATGAGGCGTTGATTAAGGTCGTTTTGGCACTTCGAGACAACGTAGGACCCAACTTCATTACGCCTTGGGAATCGCAACCTGCAACTGCCGAAAAATCAGGGAAAACCGATGCAAAGACAGCGGATGGACCTGTCAAAGGGCAAATTCTGTATGTTGATGAAGAAAATCCGGATATGATCTACGTCAATATTGGTTCCGATAAAGGAATCGCCATCAACCAAGAATTTACTGTCCATACCAAGGGCAAGCCAGTGCGAGATATAGATACCGGTGAAATCCTAACATACGTACCGAAGCAGATCGGGACCTTGGCGGTTTCCGAAATTCAGACGGGTAAAGTCTCTATTTTCCGTGTCGTTGAAATAACGGAACCCCTGAAAAGAGGTGATGTCGTTAGAGCGGCTGCCCCCGAGCCCCCGGCGTCGGAAACGGAGACACCCGAGAAACAAGAGTAAATCTTAAAAGGAGTGTTATACATGAAGCACCGCTCGACTTTTAACAGTATGCCTATCCTTAAAAGCAAGATTTATCTGAGATTGCTCCCCATTTTCTGCGTTTTAACGGCGTGTCTCGTCCTGCTATGTGGATGTGCTGACCCCAGCACACAAAAGGAGAGCGAAAAGGCGGATACGACTGCCACCCAGAAAATCAAAATCGGCTTGTCCATGGATTCATTGCGTGTGGAACGCTGGCAGAAGGACCGAGATATTTTCACGACTGAAGCAGAGAAACTCGGTGCCGAAGTTATCGTTCAATCTGCGGATGGAGATGAACGTCGACAGAACGAGCAAGCCGAGAACATGATTACCCAAGGTGTGGATGTTCTCGTTGTTATTCCGAAGGATAGCGTCGCTGCCGCCCAGATTGTCCAAACCGCGCACGCGGAGGGGATCAAAGTCATCGCCTATGACCGGCTGATCCGCGAGAGTTCACCCGATCTTTATATCTCTTTCGATAACGAACAGGTCGGATACCTGCAAGCCGAGTACCTATTGCGTCAGAAGCCAGAGGGTGCCTATTTCCTACTCGGTGGTGCGCCAACCGACAACAACGCACAACTCCTCCGACAGGGACAACTCCGTGCCTTGCAACCCGCAATTGACAGCGGTGCCATTCGTTTAGTCGCAGGAGGGGAACATTGGGCGGTTAATTGGGATCCGCGGGACGCACTCAAAAAGGCGGAGCAGGTCTTGACACAGACGAACAACCAGATAGATGCTGTCGTTGCATCGAATGATGGCACAGCCGGTGGCGTGATACAAGCACTTGAGGGACAGAATTTAGCAGGAAGTGTCCTTGTTTCGGGACAGGATGCGGAACTCGCCGCCTGCCAACGGATTGTCAAAGGCACGCAGACCATGACGGTTTACAAACCGATCCACCTCATCGCAACGAAGGCGGCACAAGCCGCTGTCGCACTCGCAAAGGGGGAAGCGATCGCTGAAGCAACACAGACCGTTAACAACGGCAAAATTGATGTGCCATCGATCCTGCTGACACCTATTCAGGTTGACAAGGAAAATTTGGACGAAGAGGTCATTAAAGATGGGTTTCACACACGCCAAGCCGTTTATCAAACACAGTAGTTGTCAGTGGAGGAGTCTTCAGTCATGGGTAAACTTCAACAAGAATAGCACCAAGATTGTAGCGCGTAATGAAATGGAGCGCGGATTTAAGAAAAAGATGCTAAAGTCCAAACCCACTTTGTTTAACCGCAAGGAATAATTAAAGAATGCCTATTTTTCTCATCGGGACGAATGCTCCAGACATCGGAATCGATGATCGGCTGAGTTGGGTTTGGCGTTCCGATGCCTATCAAAATCTCATCGTCATTGCATGCCTTATCGGTGCGGCGTGGCTCCTCCGATACGCCGCACAGCAAGCGTATTGGCGCAACGCCGCAAGACAAATTCGCAAGAACCCCCTCGCTATTGTTTGCCTTTTCGTTCTCTTAGGGTACCTCCTTGTCGGTGTGTTAGATAGCATCGGTTGGCGTGACCCACTCATACGGCAGACCGATCAAACACTTACCCGAAATGAGAGGGGTGCCGTTGTCTATAAACCGAGAGGGTTAAGTCTTCTTGATAGACTTTGCACACCGCTTCGGGAACGGACTGAAAAAACCTATTCCGCACCGTTAGCAACACATCTGTATGCGAAAAGCACCCTCCAAACACCGGATGGACGCACGGTTCGCGACTATCCACCGCTTCAGTATCCCCGGCGTCATCTCCTTGGTACCGACAAAGTCGGCAATGATGTCCTCTACCGTGCTTTAAAAGGCATCCGCACAGGACTCGTTATCGGTGGATTGACCACCTTGATTGCTGTTCCGTTCGCCATATTTTTCGGTGTTATCGCCGGTTATTTTGGGGGGTGGATAGACGATGCCGTTCAGTACATCTACGCCACGCTCGATTCCATTCCGTCTATCCTTCTGATTGTTGCCTTTATGCTCCTCTTTGGACAGGGGTTATTCAATCTCTGTCTCATCATGGGCATCGGAAGTTGGACGGGACTGTGTCGTATCCTACGCGGTGAAACCTTGAAACTCCGGGAATTGGAGTACATCCAAGCGTCCGAAGCCTTTGGTGTCCATCGTGGACTTATTATTCTTAAACATCTCGTTCCGAACCTCATGCATATCGTGTTAATTTCCACCATCTTACGATTTAGTGGGCTGGTGCTCACAGAAGCGTTGCTCAGTTACCTCCAAATCGGTGTTGAACCGACGACGGGAAGTTGGGGCAATATGATCAACACAGCGCGTTTAGAACTCGCTCGCGACCCGGTTGTCTGGTGGAATCTCACTGCGGCGTTTGTGTTTATGTTCGGATTGGTACTCCCTGCAAACCTCTTCGGCGATGCCGTCCGTGATGCCTTAGATCCAAGGCTGAGGACGGAGTAGATAGCTTATAAGGAAAACGGGAAAGACCCATATTAGACCAATTAAAAGTAAACAACGGGCATCACTGCCCGTTGTTCGCTTTTCGGTTTGTTCTAAAGAGACTATTCCTTCTCAAATTCCTTAAGGAACCCGACAAATTCCCTACGATGTTTTTCCTCATCGGCGAGAAGTTTGATACAGAGGTCCTGTGTGACGTAATCGATCCCATCGCACATGCGGATAATCTTGTTGTATTGATCGCACGCGAGATTTTCTGCCTCAATCACACCACGAATCGTCGAAATAAGATCTGTGGAATCTTCTGGCGGTTGAAGCGATGCCTGTTCCGCTTTGAAGCCGAACGAACCTGGAACCCGACCGCCGATTTCTTTGATGCGATTTGCTAATTCTTGGGCGTGTGTTAGTTCTGCTTGGATATCTGTTGCCAAAGATTTCTTGATTTCTTCAGCGCGGATGCCATCCAAATCGACGGAAATCGCAATGTAGTTGATGGTTGCCTCTACCTCAAGCCAATAGGCACGAGCGAGTTCTTCGATGATTGTGTCGGTTGTTGCTTGACTCATAATATGTCTCCTATGATATAAGTGTTGTTAGAATTCCAGTTTTCTATTGCTACCTTTATTAGTGTAGCATACATCAAAACGAATTTCAATGCTTTTTTGTTTCAGAAACATAGATGAAACTTCTACGAGGGATTCAGACTCGGCATCACCCACGGATAGCCGTTCGGGTGCGGCAAGACTTCAAAGGGAATACCGTAGGTCTCCGATAACAGACCCAGGGTTAGCACCTTTTTAGGCGGACCGCACGCAACGGAAACCCCCTCTTTCAACAGCAGCAGTTGGTCGGCATACATTGATGCGAGATTCAGGTCATGAATTGCCGTGATAGCGGTTTTACCGTGTTCACAAATCGTTTTGCACAAGTTGAGTATCTGCACTTGGTGTCTCGGATCCAGATGATTCGTTGGTTCATCTAACAGGAACAGTTCCGGTGCCTGTGTGAGGATCCGCGCAACATCAACACGGCTCGCCTCACCGCCGGATAACGTTGGATAGAGCCGTTCCGCAAACATGTGGGCTTCAACCTGTCGCAATGCTTCCTGAGCAATTAAGAGATCAGCAGTTGTTTCTTTTCTGCCGTTAAGGTATGGGTGTCGCCCGAATAATGCAATCTCCAAGCTGGTGAAAGGGAAGTTTAGGTCCCTTTTTTGTTGGAGATAGGCTCGGAGGCGTGCCAATTTTTGGGGCGTGTAACTGTGAATCGGTTTACCAAGGAGTCGTATTGCCCCCGTCGTTGGCGAAAGTTCACCCGAAATCAGTCGTAAGAGCGTGGACTTACCCGCACCGTTGGGACCGACGAAACCCCAGAGCATCCCTTTTTCAATTCTGATGTTGATGTCGCGGACTAACCAATTCCCACCAATACGATAACCAACCCCTTCCAATTCGATCATCTTTACCTCCAAAAACTTAGGGAAGTGCGCCTTATACTGGCGATTGTCAGTGTAGGAGCGAGCTGTGCTCGCGATTTCCTATAGAAAAACCTCACGTTTGAATCTGAGCAGTAACCACAGAAAAAATGGACCGCCGATCAGCGCGGTGACAATGCCAACGGGCAATTCAGCAGGGGCGACGACGGTTCGTGAGAATAGGTCTGCCGAGACAAGTAGGATCGCACCACCGACTGCTGAACCGGGTAACACATACCGATGATCTGCGCCACCCAAAAGTCTCAGCAGATGTGGCACAACGAGCCCTACAAAACCGATGCCACCTGCGGCGGAGACCGCCGCGCCTACCGTTAGTGCAACACCGAAAACCGACCACCTTTTCAGAGTTTCCGTTGAAACGCCGAGATGATACGCTTCGGATTCTCCCAAACTCATGGCATTCAATGCGGCTGCCTGTCTTAACAACACGGACAATCCTATAATTGCAATCGGTAGCGTTATGAAAACAACGGGCCACGTCGCACCCCCAAAGCCACCGAGTAACCAAAAAGTCAGGCTGCGTAACTCCTCATCGTCAGCGAGAAACGTCATTAGACCGATACCCGCGCCAGCGAAACTGTTAAGAGCAATGCCTGCCAACAGGAGGGTCAATGTGCGCACTCTGCCTTGTTCCTCTGCTATTTTCCATACGGCGATGGTCACAAGGACTCCGCATCCAAAAGCGGCGATAGGAAGTCCCCACACGCCTAACGCCCCTCCACCAATCAGGACAATCCAGAGTGTCGCGCCTAACCCCGCACCTGCTGTGACACCGATTAATCCCGGGTCCGCCAGTGGATTGCGGAAAATACCTTGCAGCGTCGCCCCCGAAATGGCTAACATTGCGCCGACAACAGCAGAGAGAATAACGCGTGGGAAACGGACATGGACCAGGACTGCGAAGCCATTCTCTCGGGAAAATAGAATCTCAGGGATACGCCACGGTAGGATTTGATATGCGCCTATCCCTGCCGCAACGCACATTGATACTGGAAGTAAACCGATGAGTGTTAAGAGAATCTTGATATATTTAAGGGGCATCGACGATGTTTCCAAATGCCGCAGCGACCAACGTCAAATCCAGTATGTTCACGATGCCATCTGCATTGACATCCGCATCGTTTTCTCCGCTTTTGCCGAAGTTGGACGCAATCAGAGTTAGGTCAAGGATGTTAACAGCACCATCCCTATTGACATCTTCGGCAAGGTGATCTGGTGCAGCAGAAGGCAACTCCCATAACAACACCACGCCATCCAACCCGTTACTCGCAAGGGTATTGCCATCTGGACTAAACGCTACGCCAATAACCGGATCCGTATGTCCTGTGAACTTTCGTATCTCGTTGCCAGTCGCAACATCCCACAGACGCAGTGTGCTGTCCCTACTACCACTTGCAACGGTATGACTCTCTGGACTAAATGCTATGCTAACGACCGCGTCCGTATGTCCTATGAGGGTTTGTATCTCGTTGCCAGTCGTAACATCCCACAGACGGGCGATGCCTTCCTGCCAAGCACCACCACTCGCAAGGGTGTTGCCATCTGGACTAAACGCTATGCTAATGACCGCATCCGTATGTCCTGTGAGTTTTCGTGTCTCGTTGCCAGTCGTAACATCCCACAAACGGACAGTGCGGTCCGAACCACCACTGGTAAGGATCTTGCCATCTGGACTAAACGCTATGCTACTCACCCAACCTGTATGTCCTCTCAGGGTTTGTATCTCGCTGTCAGTTGCCACATCCCACAAACGGATGATACCGTCCCTATCACCACTTGCGAGGGTGCTGCCATCTGGACTAAACGCCACGTTAATGGCGCCAGCATGCTCTGTGAGCGTTCGTATCTTGCTGCCAGTTGCAACATCCCACAGGTGTCCAGTACCGACAGTGCCGTCCGAACCACCACTCATAAGCGTGTTGCCATCTGAACTAAACGCTATGCTAATGACCGCATCTGTAGGCGCTGCGATCAGGTCAAGTTCCTCACCCGTCTGCGCGTTGTAAAGCCAAATCTCAGTACCAGTTGCTACCGCGAGATGCGTGCCATCGGGAGAATACGCGATTTCGCTTATCGTGCCTTTGTCGAGGCGGGCTTTGGCACCTTCCGGTAAATCCGATTGTGTGAAATCTTGGGCAAAAACGTTTGTTGTCACTGCAAATATGGCAACCCAAATCAGTGAAATAGAAAATCTATTTCTCATAAATCTTTCCTTTTTGGTCTCAGATTAATGTCTTTCCTCGTCACCTGTTGCAACAAAATATCCGTCGGTTTCATAGATACCTCGGAATAGATCGAGTGCAGCGCGCCCACAACGAGGACCGAATCCAGATAAATATTGCCCGTCCAATGTTACAACGCGTCTGTTTTGCCCGGCTGGTGTGTGTGCCAAACCCGGCAATTTGAGCAATCCATCAACACCCCCAACGGATTTCAGACTTGTGGTGAATAGGACATACACGTCCGGTTGTGCAGCGATCACCGCTTCTGCCGTCATCGGTTTGTTGCCTTTAATACTTCCTGCTGCATTCTCAACGCCAATAATATCAAACATTGCGCCAGGTGCGGTATCCGTTCCTAAAACCAGAGTGGTCTGTGTGCCGCGTAGATAGAGGAACAGGGCTTTCTGTTTCGGTTGCTCTTTTCGCGGGGCAAGTTTAACGTCCAGTTCTTTGATGTGAGTGTCTAAGGCGTTTATTAATGCCTCCGCTTTTTTCTCTCGTCCAACTGCTTTACCGATAGTTCGTAATCGTTGCTTGGCTGCTTCAAAGCTGCGAGGTTCCTTCAGCGATAAAACGGTTACGCCTGCCATACGAAGTTGCTGCACAACTTGTGGAGGCCTCACATCGTCTCGTCCAATCACCAGTGTCGGATTCAAGGAGAGAATCCCCTCGGCGTTAAGTCCATACTGATATCCGACACTCGGAAGTCGTTCCTTCACACCTTTCGGATACGTTGATGACGCATCACAACCGACTACGTTATCACCGACACCCAGAGCAAATAAAATTTCAGTCGTACTGCCGTTGAGACTCACGATACGTTCTGATGACGTAATGACGACGGTTTTGCCCTCAGCATCTGTTACCTCGATTGCATCTGCAACAGCAAGGCAGAGTAAGATGCCAAACAGAACGAAAATCGAAACGCTTAATATCCACGCCTTACATAAGTTCGATCGAATAATTTCCATCATGTCCTCCTTCTGAAAATGAGGTGTCGGGCATGGAACTCGTTTAAGTGAAAGGAGATTCTTAGACGAAATTGTGCCATGCCCAACGGCTTATGAACTCGTTGTTCAGTTGTTCAGTGTAAAGTTCTTTGTTGTGCTGACTTTAGAAATTTCGGTTCCCATCTGGTTGGTGGACATACTCAAACGTCACGAAACCACTATCTTTCTTGTTTTCGTTATCTTTGTAGTATCCGATGAAGCGAACCTTGGCGAATGTTCCATCAGCGGCTTTGATCACAAACACTCGATCTTCCAGGGGAAGAATCCAGTGTGCTGGCGGTCCGGTGTAGATATACCAGCCTTTTTCACTCTGTGGAACGATCGCAAGGGTATCCTCTGTATCAGAGAGGTAACCGTCCGCGGGTGCTTCGGTTACAGCCGCAAATGTCGTTTCAGTCAGCATAACGGCACTCCCCATGCCCGGTCCACTGATACCACCGTTAAGTTTCACTTGGGTCCGCTGGAACCCGATGTCCCACGCTTCCGAATTTTCGGCATCTTCAACGTTGACGGTGTCACCGGACGCAAAAGAGAAGTATGCCCATGCCTCTCTATTCGTCGCGTCGATTGTGAACGTTAGGCTCTCTAACCCGACAGGCGCGTCAGCCGGAATTTGGGCATCCGGTTCAGGGGTTCCAGATGGTGTTGCATCAGGGGTTTCCTCCGGCTGAAGCAACCGATCGATATCGCCTTCGTCAACAGAATCGCAACCGAAACTGAAAAAGATGACAACACCTAACATTAGCATGAGAGAAATGGTGATGTACGGGTTGACAAAATCTCTGGTTTTTTCCATGATAATTCTCCTTTATCCGACTAAACTTTCACGAGCGTATCCATATTTTCTAAATCGAGCTCCTCGGTCCCCGACTCATCAAGCTTCCGTAAAACACGCAGGGCTTCAACAAAGACTTCGGCGACTTGGTGGAAATCGCAGGAATCCATCGCGATATCCAGGGTGCGATATTTCAGGTGGATATGACCATCAAGACATTGGTAGATGGCGCATACTTCGGCTTGTGATAAAAATTCGACTTTATAACCCATTGCTAATCTCCTCACGGCACGGCGGCGCGCCTATTGTAGTAACTTAATCGCTGCCCACGTTGTCGTTCCCTTTCCTTTCGGATCAACACGCGTGGGTTCAGATTCAACAAAGATGGGGGTGCCATCATCTTGAAAAACGTATTCTATAGTGATGTTCCCCGAGCCTTCTTTGGTTTCGTTGTTCTCATAATAGCCAATGAAACGGACTTTCGCGTAGTTATATGGACTCGCAGGCTGCGCCTTTGGGTCGCGAGCAATCCGTAAGACGTAAACTTTAGGGTTCGGTAAGACCCAGTGATTTGGGGGTCCGGTGTAGGTATACCAACCATCGCCTCGCGCGAAGGTCATAATTTGGTCGGTGTCCGAAACGTAGGCACCTTCCGGGGCTTCAAGGACATCTTCAAAAGAGATGTCCTTTAAAACCAATACACCGGTTTTCCCGGGACCGCTAACACCCCCATTGGCGATGACCGCGGTCCGCTTAAAACCGAGGTCCCACGCCAGTGAGGAGGCAGCATCAGCAATATCAACCGTTTCACCTTCGGTGAAGTTGATATATGCCCAGTTCTCACGATCGGTCGCATCAACCGTGAGTGTGTTTTGATGAAGTTCAGCAGACACTGTATGGACAGCGATGCTGACGGTGAAAACCATAATTGAAGTTGTGTAGACCATGAGCCGTGTCATGTCTTTCGTATCCTTTCCAGTATTAATAGGTTAAAGAGAGACCGCCGTAAAATGAGCGGCCCGTAAAGGTATAAAATGTCGGCATTTTGAAATCAAAGATATTGTTGCATCCGATTGAGGCTTTGAACATTTTAAAAAGTGTCTTTGAGGCGCGAAGGTTCCAAACCCAATAACTCGGTGCGAGCTCTTCGGGTTCCAACACTTTGTCCCCATCGTCGAAGAAACCCCACTGACTCGCATATCGTCCACGTAAATCAACCTGAACACCGCTATCCGAATGCAGATACGCCAATTTGAGGGTGCCACTGTGTGTGGAACGGTTCAGTAAAGGGAGTCCCGTCTCCTTATCCGCACCACGGAGGTAAGCGTAGCCAATAGCCGAGGTGAATCCATCTATTGAACCGGTAGTCGCTTCAACGTCAACCCCTTCTGTGTAAGCTCTACTGATGTTTTGATATTCGAACTTGCTGCCCCCCGCTGCGCTTTCTCCAACACGTTCCGCTTCAATCAGATTGTACAGGTCATTACGATACATGTGGATTCTGGTAAGTAAACCGTCGAATACCTGATATTCCAACCCCAGATTATAGTTGTGTGAGGATTCGGGTTGCAAGCTTGGGTTGCCCAGCACTTGGTAGCCGGCTGTCACGTTTGTGAAGTCGAGGTAAAGGTTTTTGAAGTCTGGTGCCCGAAATCCTTGACCATACGAGGCACGGATCCGCAAGTTGTCGATCAACCGATACATCGCACTTAGCTTTGGACTCAAATGAGAACCAAACTCGGAGTGATTGTCTAAACGTCCACCGATGACGAGTGCGAACGCAGAGATCGGACGGAATACGTTCTGGACAAAGAGGGAGTTCGTAAAAATCTCACGTTCCCCACCTGTGATGCGTTGCGATTGCAGGTTCTCCAGGATGACCTCACCCCCCAGCGTCAATTGATGTTTTTCCCAAAGCATTGTGTCAAATTGAACTTCGCCCTTAACCAGATCTTGGATGTTGAGGTTTCCAGAACTTGTTTCTCCTGTCTCTCTGTTGATAACTGTTGATTCATCGTCATATCGGGTTGCATAGAGTTTTCCAGTCAGTAAAGGTGAAGACACATTCTGCAGGTTCCCAGCGTCAAATTCGTGCGCTATGCCCATACTTCCACTGAAGTTTTCGATATCACCAAGCCTGTCCAAGGCAATGGGACCATTTTCACTGATTCCTTCCTGGTCTTGTGTAAAGTATTGTCCAGAGAGTATCAGGTTGGTCGCTGGTGTGAGTTGGTATTCGGTCCGTGCGGAACCTGTCACATTGGCATAGCCATCGATTGTGGTTGTGAGGTCGGACGTATCCAGATCAATTGGACTTCGACGATTGTGGCTGAGCGTTAAAAGCGCGTTGAGTTTATCGCGTTGCAATTCAAGCGTGCCTCGACTGTCGAGGGTACTGTTTTGCTCAAAATTTTGGGAGACCTGAACTGAAAAGGGAGCAGTGGCTTTACGGGTGATGATGTTAATAACGCCGCCGAGCGCAGAATTCCCGAAAAGAGAGGCGGTCGCGCCTTTGACGATTTCTATCCTCTCGACGTTTTCAACAGCAAGCCGTGCCATGTCGAGTTTACCCGCAATACGCCCAACTTGCGGTTCACCATCCACAAGAATCAGTACGTATTCCGAATCAAGTCCTTGAAGTTGTACACCGTCGCCGTGCCCATCGCGATGGATAATGATGCCTGCCGTGTGCTCTAACACTTCTCCGATGTTCTCTGCCCCTGTTGCTTCAATTTCCGCGCGTGTAATGAGATTTGTAATAACGGGTGTGTCTTTCAAGCGTTGCGGTGTCTTTGTTGCTGTTACCACGACCGGCTCTAACGCTACCGTCCCATCGGTTTCACTGCTCTCTGCTGAACGCAATATTGCGAATAGAAATAATCCCAACACAAGCTTTATCAGTATCCCTGAAAGCCATTTGAAAGCAATGTTTGCGCTGCAAGAACGAATTGTTCTGTCTAAAAGCATAATCTCTTCCCTTCGATTTGTCAGAAGGCTCGCCAAACAAAGAAGATGGCAAGGGTTAGCGATCCGAGCCCAAGTCCTGCAGCGAGCAGCCGCGGTCCATGTAAACGCGTCCAGAGCAATATGCCACTGAGGGCAAGGATAATTAGACTGCCAGCAATCGTATCAGCGAGGAGAATCCATGCAACCCCCATTCCACTCGCCATATGCAACCGATTGAGAAAGGCGAATATATTCCTATCAAACTGCCTGACAGTCGTGTAAGCATTGCCGACCCAATATTCGGCGCTGTAACTCTGTTTCGGGTTGCTGAAACTGACGCTCCATCTTTCAGGTTGCGTGACGGATTTTCCGCCCCAACTGATTTCTCGGGGCTCCTGTGAGCGCGCCCGGCTCCATTTCTTGTCGAGATCAAGTTCTACTTGCAGCCAGGCTGCGAACGCCTCGACATTTTCAAATTTATAATCTGGCAGTGGAAGTTCTCTTTTCGTCTGATCGGTTTTAGCTGCGTTAATTTTCAAAGTTCCTCGGTGGTTGAGTAGGATACCAGTGACACCGAACAGGATACCCAAAGTCGCTCCCCATAATCCAAGCCATGCGTGTATTCGCCGAAGCCATTTGAGGAACGCGCCTCTGCTCCATGCAAGAGGTAAAAAGGAATATGGCGAACGTCGACGCTGTTTCTCCAGCTTTTTCACTGTTTTTTCAACGGATACTGAATGTGTAGGACTTGGCATGTGAGTCTCCGAATTCTCTTGACAATCCCAATGCCGATAGCGTAATCTAATTAAGGCAGAAAAGGCATCGGACACGAAACGCGCGAACCAAAAAGCGCGAAAGGTCCGCGGTACGCAAAATACTGTCGATTTTCAATCGGCATGTGTTGATTTCCCGCAGAAACATGGACGATAGCTAACAATTGGCAGTTGGGAGCGGGTCCTGTTTCTTGCGTCGCTTTTTCTGCTATTATTTTACTTTAGTGAACCTTGAATGGACCTCCGCGAGGTTCTTCCTTCAACTCAGGTCGAGCGGAATCGAGGAACACCTCATGAAGTTCGAGTTTATTTGATTGTGTGAACGCCTCTTTCGGCAACGTACCGGATTGAGCATGGCCCTTACGGAACTCCTCGGATTCTACCCAATTTTCAAAATCCTTTCGCGATTCCCAAAGTGTAAAGACAATATATGGATCGCTGTCATTGACAGGACGTAGGACTTGGTTGGAGATGAACCCCGGCATTCCATCGACGAGACGAGCCCGGTTTTGGAACCGTTCCTCAAATTCGTCCTGATATTCAGGCGCGACATAGATTCGATTCGCAACAGTTATCATAAAGGTTCTCCTTCTTTTTTTGAGAATGAGATTCGTTATCAAATTCATGGGAAGGCGGGGTATCCTGTTCCCCGCCGACCATGCGGAACATGCTGTACTTCGGTGAATGCATCTTGTATTCCCGTTTCGTACGCATCTTCTTTTGAATTTCCACCCTTGGAGGAAAGTGATATACCTGAGTACCACCTTCAAAAATTGAAAATGAGACTCATTATCGTTTTTTCTGAAGGCGGTATTCAGAGGGGCAGTATATCAATCAACGCGTTCGAACATAATCCGAACATATATATTATACTGTACGCCATGAACCGATGTCAAATTTTTTTTTATCAGTTCCTTAATTGGATCAATATCGTCCACATTTTCGCTGTAAGGTATCACGATACGCATTACATCCTACAAAATTTCGGTTTTATAATCAAGAAAAAGTACTAATTTTGTGTTTTTTACCCAAACTTGTGGACTTCTATCCGTCTCTGCCCTCTTAAGCATTTGCAATTTTTGCTATCACTTCCTGTCCTGCTTTAAATAGGTCGTGCAAGTGTAGATAGCGGAACAGGGAACTCCTACCCGTCAAATACAGATTCTCGAACGTTTCAAAGTATCTTACCAGACGCGTTACCCTTTCTTCAAATCCTACTTCAAGCACAGGATAAGCAAATGGGAGCTTATAAGTTTGATAGTGGATAACCTCTTCTGGAAATAGCCGTTTAACGCGTTGCAACGCTTCCCATACCTCGGTTTGTAATGCCGCTTCTGGCATGTTCCAAACCGCATCGTCACTGTAACAGGGCAATTCTAACACGATAACCGTTTGTCCCTTGGGTGCCATTTCAGAACTTCGATTTTTGGGTTCGTACAGGCGCGTAAATGGAAACGCTGCGTCCGGAAAATAGAGGGAGGCGTTGGGTGAAAAAGTATCCCGATTTAAACAGAAGACGCAAAGCATCAGGTGACGGTATTTAATCCTGTCTGCAACAGCACGGAGTTCTGATGGTGGCGGTGGCTCTAACATCCGTATCGAAAGCGTTAGCGGTAGGGTATTAATCACTGTAGCAGCTGGTATCTCAATATCATCGTTTAGAACAATACGCTCAATTCTTCCATCTTTGTGAATTAAACGGCTGATTCGGTGCTGCAGCTTAATGTGTCCCTTTCCGATGAATTCGCACAATTTGTCGCTAATCATGCCGATACCGTACCTCGGGTAAAAGAAGGAACCATCTAAGTGGTTTGGATTTTGTGGGGTGCCTAACACGGTTGAACGGAGGAAACTCCGTAGATCCAGTCCTTTAAGTCGATTGCCGGCAATTGTGGTAGAGAGACTGTGTGAGGGCGCCCCCCACAGTTTTTCGGAATAGTTTAGCAGGAAACGTTCTGCCAGCGTTTTGCCATACTGGTTGATCGCAAACGCTGCGAAATTCTCGGCGTATTTTTCACGGTTGTTATGTAGTTGCTCCCACATAATTTTCAGTAGAGTCTTTGTCTCAAGTTTTTGGGTCAAATCGCTCAGCTGGAGTGGAAACCGATAGAATTTCCCTTTGAAAAAGATTTCGCTCGGTGCTTCTACCCGTAGCAAATCGTTTCCGAGAAGGGTCCTGACCTCTTCGGTGACCTGTGGATCCTTATCGTGGAAACGGTGCGCGCCGGTGTCGAATCGGAAATCACCGCTTTGCAAAACACGGAACCTACAATCTGCGCCCTTAATCTGGAGTGTCCGGCAGTTTCCACCGGGATGCTCACCCGCTTCAAAAATGGTGAAATTGAGGAGACCCTGTTTCTTAGCGTGGTAACCTGTTGTCAAACCCGCGGGACCGCCACCTAAGATATGAAGATAAGTGGTTTCCATTGTGTGCTATGCCTCAGGCTCCATCCGTATAGACTCAATACTCAAATAAGGGTAGTTCGGGCCACATCCGGTTCACATACGGGTTGTGATAGAAGATCCTTTCCACTTTCGGTTCCCGATGTGGCAGAGGACTTCCGATAACGACCAATCCCGTTTCCAATTCATCGAGTTGTGCGAGGTCAGCCTCGCTTTTAATGGGTATGTAAACTGCCTCTACTGCTTGAGCAGCCAAATAGTACTTAATCAGCGGCACGGATACAATATGCAGTTGATTGCCCTGTTCACGCTGTGTGTCACGCAGATATTCGTGGATCTGAGCGATCGCTGTCGGTTTGGTGTGTTGAACAACTATATTTATCGTAACGTAACTGTAACAGAAAAAAAAGATGATAACGGTACTCCAGGCAAAAATGTAGCCGAATCTTCCTTTTCCTCCATGGATCGGGATTTCTGTGATTCGGTTGCAAACGGACGCGATGCCGAGTGCTAAAAAGGGGAGTAAAGGTAAAACGTGTCGACTTTTGTGGATGACGTTCTGCCCTAAGAATATCCATACGAGATAGACGATACAGCCGATGAAGATAGGGTTTGAAAGTATGGAATCGTCCCCAGAAAGTTTTTCTATCGTCCATTTCTTCAATGTTGGTTTCCAGTTAAAAACTACAATGACCCCGATTAAAATTGTCGTGCAAGCGGTTATAAGATGACGACCATGCCAGTAGAACCCGAATCCGTCTGCCCAAATACTCTCAAAAATTTTCGTCAAACGGAGCCATGATTCCGGGTGAGTGGAAACAGTGCCACCAAAATCTGAAAAATGTCCGTGACTCTGTGTCTGTGCCGAGGTTATCAACGCGTTCCATCCTGTAATCCAGAGCAACGGAATTAGCCAAACAAGAACGCCAATGGTCCCCGCTATAATGTATTTCAACCGCTCAGGATGCTTTAGCCTCACCAATAGCGCGGGCACTAATAACGGAAGATAGGAAAGCCGTATCCCAAGCAGAATGCCAGCAAGGAGGAAACCGACACAATTGGTACACCACACTGGGTCATGCTTACGGCTTTCCGGTTGTAATGTCGTGAAGTAAAGGCTTGCCAGCAGACATGCAACCCCCATTGCATCTGGCATGTAGCGATTGCCCATCAACCAGAACAAGGGATTCATGAATATCACAAAAATGGCAATTTTTCCTATCCGCGTGATGCTGTGAATTTTCGCGATCTTTAGTGTAAAGAGGAGTGTGAAAAACGTTGACAATCCTCCAAGTAGCGAAAATGCTAACGCATAGCGACGGATAACAGCATAAAAGAGTTTAGCGGTCCAACAGAAAACAGGATACGCTGGAAAATGCGGTTGCAGCTTAGCCACATCATAGTCTACCATGCTCAGTGCAAAGCGAAGACTGTCCAAATCTTCGATATAGTAGATAGTACTGAGCAGCCGAGAACCTATGCAACTGATGAGGACGATACTCCAGACTCTGAATTCCGGCGTCATATATTTAGACAATGGGGTCGACGCGCTTTGGAAGCGCGCCGATTGTTGCCCGGTCGACGTGCTTTGAAAGCACGCGACCGGTGGAAAGACATCTTTGCAGTTTCGAGCCCCACCTACATTGATGCCTACCAGTTCTCCATGTTCGCATTGGAAAATCCGTATGCCGCCTGCAGGACACCTTTCGCGCGTTTGTAATTGTTTACCTGTGTATTATAGGCATTGCTACCCGGTTTATCATATATGGGTGCTTCCCCCATAATACCATGTAATTCGGCGAGCTGTCCATCGGTAATCAACCGGAAAGGATTGTACTGCAGCGCGACCGTGTATCCCTTCATTTCTGCCCAATGTTTGTTTAAGTTGGCAATGTTTTCGTCCGCGGTACCTAACGCAGACATATCACTGATCGTATCGTTAATGTAGTGAACGACTGTCGCTGCGATAACTTTTTCCATACCGTTTGCGGCAGTTTGACGATATGCAGTGATTTCCGCGACCGAGCCTTGGTTCGTTATGGCTGTTCTGCCAGCGAGGAAGGCACTGAAAATTTCTTGTGTGAAATCAACACCCGATCCACCTTTATCTCGCTTACCAGCGTTTCTGGAAAGCCCGAAGTTGTATTCCGATTTGAAGTCGATGCTTCCATCGCCGTTAGAATCGAATGTAAAATCATCAACCTTTCCAGCGAGCTGATCATCGGTATAACGGAAGTAGTCGCGAGCAGCACCGAAGTAGCCGAAGGCTTCATCCCATGCGTGCTCCATTGCGGTATAAGCCTTGCCATCTTTTCCGACACTGTTATCCCGTTCAAGTAGGCCGCCAAGATAAACACCTGTCGCTTGATAATGGGGAACCGCGCCGATGAGCACCTTGTTAACCATCTGCGACATATCGACACCATCATCGGTGGTATAAGCCATTGGTGTACCAAGTTTACCGGAGTCTTGCGAATTCTCCGCAATACCTTTGAACCATTCGCGCACCAAGTCATCAGCGGTGCGATTATACCCGATAACCGGCTCATCTGAAATCTTGCCGACAAGGTTTTTCCCCGTCGAAAGTGAGGAATAGTGGCTTTCGCCTGCAGACAGTGATCCTGTGGTTGTTCGTGTTTTCAGGTTGAGCGCATCATCGTATTCATAGAGCTTAAGCATATCCGCTACGGCAATGGAACGCCCTCCATCTTTTCCTACACTGTCCGTGAGGGATTTCAGGTCTTGCAACAACAAATTACGGACGACTTGACCTGAATAAGAGACACTACTTTCGCCTTCTACAAAGCGGCTATCAAAGACGTAGGCTTGTGGAACTGCTATTGTAGCATCGCCGTTTTCTGTTAATTCATCAAGCTCATCCGCTTCATCGCTTCCGCAAGCGGATAAGAATAGACTCGCAACAGTTAGCAGCACCGCTAACCATTGGAACTTTTGGGTCAGGTAATTCATGTTTTCTCCTTCATAATTATAGATAATGAGTCTCATTATCTATCAATTGTTAGTTATGAGTAGGCGTAATTTTGGGTGTCTCCGATGGATACACCTTGCTTCAGTATACGCCTGTGTTAGAAACCTTGCTTGATACCGAAAAGTACCTGGCGTCTCGGACCGATCAGGATGCCCGAGCTCAGGTTGGCTTCGGGTTGGCCCGCATTTGAATGCAGCCGGGACCCGATGTATACGTGATCGAAAATATTTTTGGCAGTGAGAAATATCTGCCACTGTTTGGTTAATTTATAATCTATGCTTGCATTGACAATTGCATAACTCGGAATGGGTCCAGTATCTCCACGGTTGAAAGTCTGCTGGAGATTTTCAAAGTCGGTGAAGACCTCGTCCACAAACCGCATATCTGCCCGCATGCGAACGCTATCACCGATGCCTTTTGCCAATCCTACTGTGAACGTGTGCCTCGGTGCGTAGGGCAATTCATTGCCGTTTAGTTCCACATCAACGTTACCGGCAATAGTCGCAGACTTCACGATGCCGTCAATAATGTTTGTCTGAAGGTATGTATAAGAGAGATTAAGGTCAGGCAGTATTGACACGAATTCTGATATACCTAATGTCGTTGCCATCTCTATGCCCGATAGGTCGACCTTGCCTAAGTTTTTGAAGGCTGTACCGCGTCCAGCCGCGACTAAGTCTTCAACCCTAATCAGGAATCCGGAAGTTTCTAAGATAATCCCTGGTAGCCATGAACGGAATCCGAGTTCGATGTTCCAACTTTTCTCGGGTTTGAGATCAAGTCCACCGGTATCAACATTCTGTCCGAAATTCGTAATCTTCAAAGCACCACTGGAAGGCGCTGTGTAACCTCGGTGAATGCCGCCGAAAAGGTTTAATTGTCCCAACTCGTAGTTCACACCGATGCCCGGTAATAGCACTGATGAGACCTTGTCTGCGAGTACCGAGCCGTGTAACCTATCCACTCGATCCTGTTTGAATACCTCAAACCTTAAGCCTGGTGTAACCGTCAATCTTTTAAAATTCATCTGTTCCTTGGCATAGAGTGCCAAGGCAAGCGTTTCGTAATGATGACTTTGTCCTACAATCTGCACCGGATCTGTTTCAGAATCAGGGGTGCCGGTGTAGTAGATACCGTCGCGCGCATCCGGCGCGTCCCCGGTTTTCTTATCGTCAATAAAACGTTCCCAATGCACTCTGCCGCCGATCTCGGCGCGTGCTAAATTCCCAGCGATGCCATGGTTAAAAGTATAGTTCTGCTCAATGCCTCCCACGTAGAAAGTGCGCAGGATACCGAAATTGCTTTTACCGTTCCCGGTTCTAACAAGATCACCCGTTTGAAAGTAGGGTACTGGCACCAGATTCCCAGTTTCAAGAGCCTCGGGACGGACGAAGATATCGTCCTCACGCCACCACCGTCGGTCAAACACGCTTGTATACAGAGTCGTATTACTGACGAGGTTCGTCGAAATTTTATTGGTGTAGATGAGGTCAAGGGATGTCCGCAGGATCTTAAAATTGTCATCCTCTTTCGGATTGAAATTTGGATCTGTTTGGAAGGAATATTCTGTCAAACCGGTATATGTTGCGTTTAAGTTTTCAAAATTACCGTTAAGTTTGAGATAGAGGGTCTTTTCCTCGCTCAGTTGGAAAAGTGTTTTTACTGTCCCATTTACCTGATCAAATGTATTATTTTCTCTAAATCCGTTTCCGTGTTTGTAGAGGAGTTGGACATCAGACACGATTTTGTCGGGATTGCCGATTCCTCTCCACTCCGAAAATGCGCTGTAGTACCCATTGTTGCCAACTGTTAACTGATTCGCTAATCCCTTTGCACCATCTGGCTTTCGTGTTGTGTAGTTGATAACACCCCCCATTGTCTGCGGTCCGTATCGGAGTGCTGCACTGCTTTTAATCACCTCGACTGCATTGATCCGGTCTGCAGGGGGATTATAGTAAGCGTTTGGATAGATGTAAAGAGCGGGTTGTATCGGGACACCGTCTTCCAATATAAGGACACGAGCACTTCGGCGAGGGTTTAGACCTCGGATGCTGATGCTCAAGCGAGAGTTACCAAAGCCGTCATCTGCATAACCGTTAATACCCGGTATGAGTTCAAGTAATTCCTGTGTTCCAACGGGTTTTATGAGATCAACAGTTTCTGGTTCCAACATACTCATCGTTCCAGTAAGTTTTCGGTGCTTACGCGATGATTCGCCAATGATTTCGATCGGAGCGAGTTGGAAGGTTTGGCTGGACAGCGAAATTTCCAAATTATGTGTTGAATCGGACGCAGGTCCAAGCATCTCACTGTAGCGATTATATCCAATTGAACTCACCTGAATCTGCTTTTCCCCTTGAACATCCTGAGAAAATCGGAAATTACCATCTCTATCTGTCAGTGTCTCTGCCAAAATCTGTCCGTCCGATTCGATCTTAACGGCGGCACCCGAAATCGGTTGTCCTGTCTCTTTGTCAATCACTTTGCCGCTAATTTCAGTCGAACCTTGGCAAATGTGTGACATTCCCAATAGGAGGGCTAAGACGATTGCAGTTGTTGCTATTTTAGTGCAAGTTTTTGGCCGCCATAACCAGGTCTGGCTGCAGGCTGTCTTAAAAAATTGATACATGGGTTCTGTTTCCTGCGCTTTCAAAAGAGTTTAGGATTCGTAATTGTGATGCGGTTGTTGTTAATTTTACCGTTTTGTTCATCTTTAACCGTGTTTCCCGTATTGCCAGTTCCAGTAACTGGCAGATTCGTGTTGCCGTAACTGCCACCCTCTTCAGCAACTTCGGATTGCGGCGCGAGTATAGGGTCGCTCTCACAACCGAATAAAGCCAAACTGGCTGCTACAGCACAGATGAACAACAAAATCCTGCGTACGATAGAGGCTAAATTCATGTTCTAATCCTTAATCTGGTATCGTCATATTTTGAAATTGAGACTCAATATCGCTATAAGCTTGCACCAACCGATGTTGGTGCAAGCGTCCGTTTTTTATAAAGATTCTAAAAACGCAATAAGCGCATCGCGTTCTACTTTTGACATCTGTTCAACGGCTTGCCGTGATGCTTCTGCTTCCCCACCGTGCCAGAGAATCGCTTCCATTAAGTCCCGCGCCCTGCCGTCATGGAGGAAGTTGGTATGACCGTTAACCCTCCTCACCAAACCGATACCCCATAGCGGTGGCGTCCGCCATTCGCGACCGTTGGCGCGAAAATCGGAACGATTGTCCGCTAAATCGGGTCCCATGTCGTGTAACAACATATCCGTGAATGGTTGAATCGTCTGGTTGCTCACTGAAGGGACCCCTGCTAAGACACCGCTTCTTAACGTCGGAACATGACAACTGGCGCATTGTGCTTTAGCAAAAAGTACTTCGCCCCGTTTAACCTGTGGATCGTCTACATTGCGTCGCGCTGGCACTGCCAGTGTTTGAACGTAGAACGTCACCACGTCTAAAATCTCGTCGCTAACTTCCGGTGTTGCGTCATGTTCAGTGAGTTGCGATTGCCCCGCTGAGTTTTCCGTCATGAACAGGGATGTCGTTAGCCCCATGTCGTCGTGATATGCTGCTGCAACCTGTTGCAACAGTGTCGGTTGGTTCGCTTTCCACCCAAAGCGTCCCAGCGTGTAACGCTGTGCTACGACATCCCATACATAATTCGGCTTGCCTGAGATACCGTCTCCATCGACATCGTTTTCATCTGCATAAGCAAGGATGGTTTCTTCAGGGATCGCTTCCAGCAAACCCAGTCCAAAGACGGAGGGTGCGACGCGTGGTGATACTTCAACCTCTGCTGGCAGGGGTTGATAGGTTTCCGTAAATGTGTAATTCGGATAACGCAAATGCACACGCGTACCGTCTGCTGTTGTTAGTGTTTGTTCGGTATAGTCAATTTTGATCTTACCCTCTGGGGCTGTTCCGAAAATGGCGCGGTTGTTAAGTTGTGTACCGAATCCTGGAACGGGGATAGGAGGTTGTCCATCCATCGCATCTGCCGGCTTCGGAAGACTGAGCCTAAAGAGCATAGACACGAATTTCTCATCAACTTTTGGCGGTCGCCCACGACCATCCCGGGAATGACAGTTGATGCACGAAATATTGTTGTAGATAGGTCCCAGCCCCGGGTTTACTTCCGCAGGGGCTGTTACAAAATTGGCTTCAAATTCGACATCGCCTTCCAGATGCTTTTCAAATGCCGAGGCCGAAAGGTTGGGAGCAGGAATTGAAAACGCGTGGCTTGATGCATCGAAGACAGTCGTCTCACCACCGGAGAACTCGCTTGTTGCAAATATGGGTGTCGATTCTACAGCCACAGGTGACGCAGCGTCACACGCACTTAGCAAAATTGACATCAAAAGGATTAGAGGGAGTAAACTAAAAAAAGATTTCATCTCTTTCGCTATTGATATCACAATAAGACTATAAATGTGTCGTGAGGGAACAGCATTTCTGCTGTTCCCCGCAAAAACGAAATAGCCCTTTCGTGTTTACATTTTTGAAATTAAACGCCTTACAAATTATATTAATTAAACTCACTCGATTGGACGAGCGGAAGTATATTTTGCTCGAGGGTCAGTTGAACCGTGCTGACGGCATCAATCGCAGCTTGGACAGCACCGCGGTTCGCTGTAATCGAATCCCGGAACGGATCTGGAATTGCGCCGATAGCAGAAATCGCTGCCTGCACCTCTTGCTGGAAACGAGCGTCTAACGCTGGATCTTGACCGTTCACGAATCCGTTAATCCCTTTTCCATAGACGTTCTGAATCCCACGGATATTGTTTTGGAAATCCGAGATGGAGTTGAAACTAAACTGGGATTCAACAAGGGTTGTGTCAGATTCATTGAATGGATCAGATATTTTACCGTTCGCGACTTCATCTGCGATGACAATCATGCCGTTGACAATCTCTTGCACTGCTGCACTTTGTGAGGGATAGACAGCACTGCCCGTGCCAGCTTGGGCAACTGCACTGACAAAATTTTCGCCACCTGGTGCCCACGCCGCCTGAAGTTGAGAGGTACTTGCCTTGAGATTCTCTGTCGTCGAAACGAGGTACTCCAACTCACGATCCGTTATATCCGATGCTTGGCGTTGGTCACCTTCGCGGAACAGTAGAAATTCAATTGTGTGAAAACCTTTCTGTGTATCTTCTAATCCACCGACAAAATCCACCGTTAAGGAATCACCGCTGTCCAGAACGGATTGTAGATTGACACGATCAACCGGCCAGCTATCCAGTGCCGGATCGAGTCCTTGCGTGTCTACGGGACCGAACAGGAATGCTTCGCTCTGTTCCCAAGGTATTCGCGTGGCTATCCACGCTTGCTGTGCTTTTTCGAGATTCCCTTGTGAGGTATCGCTTTCCAATGCCTTGACAGCGGATAAAAGTTCCCCTGCTTTATTATCCAGATCGGTATAGGTGGGTAACACGAGACCATTCGCAAAATCGTTGAGCATCGTGGTAGCATCAAAAGCTTCGCCCTGCAATTGTTCGTCGCTCTCATCTTCATCATCGCTACCACATCCCACGACAAAAGCGGCTGCAAGTAGCAAACAGAAGAGCAATGTCCAAATCTTATAAACTTTCATAAAAACCTCCATGGTACAGTTATTAGTCTTCAGTTAGTTAAAGAAGACATCTGTCTATCAACCGCTCTTTAACTGATAACCGATAACTGAAAACTGACAACTATTATTAATATTGAAAACCGAAACCGAGCGAAAAGGTATTTTCTCGGTTTTTATCTTTTGCCGCTAACCGACGAAGGGAATAATGGCTCTTGAAAACCATCTTTGGATGGACATGGTAGTTAACGCCAAAAGTCCATGCAGTTCTTTCCCATCGTGGATTGTCGAAGATAATACCTTCAACACTCGCCATTGTATCGTAAGAATCGTAACGCGCAAAAACATCTAAGACCTGGTCGTCTGGCGGAGTGTCCTGCAGATCTTGGTGTTCCGTGCCGTTGTTAGGTTGTCTGAAAAGTGATAATAGGTCGTAACCCGCCTCAATGTACCAACCTAAGGCTGAACTCCCTATCGGAGTTCGCTTTGCATTGAGATTATTGGAGAGGGTCCGGTTGACTTTAGACAGTTGATCGGCATTCTCAAGCATTCCCCATAGAAATAACCCGCGAACTTTCACAGCATTCATTTCGTAGAATCCGTGAATGCTTGCAATTCCGACATGGGCATCGAAATCTACGTCAGGTTTCGGTCGATTTGCCGCGGTATCTCCGTAATAACCGGAGATGCCGATGGTAGCGTTTTCATTAAACACATAATCGAGGCGTCCGACGAATGCCGGTGCTTCGGCGTTGATTGTTTCAAATCGGAGTTGGTGTCCGCGAACGATCCAGTGCCGAGAACTGAAACCCGTTGAATCCAGTCCATTAACAATTTGTGCCTGATAGTTCAGTGAACCAAGCGATCCAAAAATTTCAATACCTGTTTCATGCCAGATGGTTGGAATAATGTGTGCTTCCGCTTCGGGACGCGTTGTCGTAAAATAATGTTGCGGTCGATGCCTTTTGGCGACGAGTCCTACTGGGACGATGATATGCCCAACGCGGAGATTTAAGGATGGCTGGAAAGAAAAGACAGCGGCAAGTTTTTCGACAATAATTTCGCCGCCTTTTTCGATCTCTGTCTCGAATTCTCCGAATTCTTCAAATTTGTCAAATTCCATCGTGCTACCGGTGCCACCGTGCTCAAACTCAAGCTCCGATTCCAGTCGAATGGTATCATTGATACGGTATTTTGGCGCGATAACGAAACGTTCTACATCGATGGCGGCGCGCCTGCCTGGATCGAGTTCCCAATCGAAATGGGAGTAGTGAATCACGCCGTAGCCAGAGACAGAAAATGGATTTGATTCAGCAATAACACCAACACTGAGTGAAATAAACATTCCACAAACCGCAAGAAATCTTATAGAATTTGCCAGTTGTTTCTTCATGAATATGATTTTTTATATGATATTGAGACTCATTATCATATTTAGTCTTTGATTACTCGGTATTTTGAATATTTGTTGGAGATCGCGTTCTAAAAAATTGATAACGAATCTCATTATCCTCATCATAAATTATACACAGGATTTTCGCGAATGTCAAAAAAATCGCGAGTAATTCGCAAATAACCCCATGGATTGTATTAATTATACTCACAATTTTCGCAAATGTCAAAAAAATCTGCAAAAAATATCAAAGTTTGCAATCCACTAAAATCTGTCGGACCACCACACGTGTGAATGACCGAGTGGGAAGAGGGTATCCAGCACGGGGATAATTTCCTCGGCTGCCGAATGAGCAATCCTCAGACATCGTTCGCTTGGTCGGCCAGCCAGGCGGATTTAATGGTCCGCCACGCCTCGTCGGTCATCGTGCGTCGCCAATACGGAGAGATCGAGGCCTTTTTTCTGTCGATCCCGCGTTCGGACAATAGGTGCTTGCGCACTGCTCGGACCTCGCCGGCCTCCCCGTGGACGAACACATCCACGGGGCCCGGGGCAAAGTCCAGGCCAGCAACCGCATCGGGTAGCAGCGTCACAGGATCCTCGGTGCTGCGCCGATGCAAATAGGTGATGTTGAGATCGCCAGGCGTGGTGAGCACCAATTCGTCATCGGGACCGTCGACGACTGCTAACACCACCGCGCGAGCACCTGGTGTGAGTGCCTCCAGTGATGCGCCAATAGCCGGCAACGCACTCTCGTCGCCCGCCATGAGGTGCCACGCCGCATCGGGGTCAGGAGCGTATGCACCGCTCGGTCCCATGAACTGGAGGCAGTCACCCGACTGGGCGCGTTGCGCCCAGGGACCTGCGTAGCCGTGGTCGCCGTGGACGACAAAGTCGATGGTGAGTTCCCGCCGGTCGTCGTCCCAAGCGCGCACCGTGTAACGGCGGCCCCGGGGCCGGTGGGTGCTGTCGACTGCTTCAAAGTCAGCCGGATCAAATGGGGCTGTGTAGGGTTCCCCGCCGGGAAAGAACTGGGCGTTGATATACTGATCCGAATAGGGGGTGGAAATGAATCCGTCCAGGTCGCCGCCGCCTAACACGACGCGCACCATCGACGGGGTCAAGCGTTGGGTGCTTCGCACTACTCCATACATAGGTCTACCTCCGTTTTTCAGTTGATTTTCGTGAATCTCAAAAAATTCCTAAAATTTTCTATAAGTTAGATGATTACATACCGAACCAATATCGGCATTTCACCAGAAAGATATTTTCCCCTTCATCGGTGAAACTGCTTCCCAAACTCTGGAATGGACGGAACGCAAAGTCAGCTTCCCCGACGGATACCAAGTCAGCTTCTCGTGATTGCGTCCAAACCAAAAACAGTGTGCTTCCAGGTTGGAACTCCCAGCGGAGCACGGTGTTGCCTCGCAAAGATCGCCAATGGAAGTCTCGATTTCTCTTCAGGGGATACGGTTTGAACTGATAGGTCTTCGGTGCCATGAGCTCCTTGAAGTTGGTATATTCACCGACCGTCAAGAAGGGTTGCAGGTAGAGCTGCAGACTCAGTGTCGGTGTAAAACTGATGTCGGCGCGCGTGGTAAGGTCAAGCGTTTGACTTTTTAACTCGCCATAGACATAGTGTTTTTTGATCTGTCCATTGACATTCTCTTCGACCAGATCTACCCATTGGGCATCCCTTACACCGTAGTTATAACTCGGACCTATCGTAAACTCAATATTGGGTGCGAGGCGAATGCGGATACGGAGGTCCACCTCGGAGCCATAACTCTGTCTATTGTTCTCCCAATAATAGATAGGCGTTCTCCACCAACGCGGATTCAACTGCAGCTGAATCCTTTTACGGCTATCGGTTGAGAGCGATGTGAACATCCACCAGACGGCTGGTCTCTTAAGCAGGATGCCGCCGCGTCGAAGATCGCGATCGCTAAACGATTCAAGATTGCGTCCGGCTCCCAACGTATATGTCCAATAATTCTTGAATTGCGCCTCTACTGCTATATCGTGGTAACGACTCAGACTGTCACCCTCGTAGGTCCAGATGCGATCACCAGAGGCGTAAAGAGAAACGCGTCTGAAGATGCTAAAAGGTCTCTCCTTGTTTGCCGAGAGGTAATAGGTCCAATCCAGCCTACCAGTGTTCCAAATGATACCGAGGTCGTTGATATCGAAATCAGGTGATATCGCTTCCAGATATGTTTCGCCTCTCAGCCATCCGCCTCGTTTATCGATCTCAAGGAGCGCGATATATCCCGACTTGCGTGCATCCGGTTTCCCCGCTTGGCTTCCCGCAAGGGTCCCCGTTATCTGGTACATATCATTGGCAAATCTCAAATCCCAATCGAGACCACCGACATACCCTGTGTGAGAATCCCATCGATTCACAGCGGTTGTTATCAGCCCAAGGGTCGAGGTCCCTTTTAGGACGCTTTGCTTAAGTCGACCGACAAAGTAATTCGTTAGGGGTTCAACGAGGTGATCGCTTTGGACTTTCTTGCCATTGATCGTCCGTTCAATCTGTGCGTGCTCTGGCGCAGTGATGGCTTCCATGATGCCGAAAGAGGTTCCGCCTTCCGTTCTGCCCACAATCTTAGCGGCACCGAGAATCGTTGTCGCTTCCGGGCGACTCAGTTCGGTAGCATCGTGGGGGACCTGAAAATGCCCGGGTCTGCGCCCAATCCGACGCGAGTAAAAGAAAAGATAATCCGCGTGGTCAAAGGCAGTTGAATCTTTAACAAAGAAGGGACGACGTTCCGAAAAATATTCCTCATAAGCGGAAAGATTTAACGTCGCGGGATCGGCTTCCACCTGTCCAAAATCGGGGTTAACTGTTGCGTCAAGTGTAATTCCGGAGGTAATCCCCAGTCGCACATCAGTGCCGATATTGCCCCATAAGTCGGGGTCATCGTCGAACCGCGTGCGTCCCATAACATACGGCACAATCTCAAGATGACGGGGTGGATTGATGTTTTTGATACCGGTGAGATCCCCAAAGCGGGACACCCAACTCGGCGCATCGAGCTTGACCAACCGCCAGTGATCCATCTCTTTTTTACGACTGATGTATCGCTCGACCTGCAATCCCCACGTGTATTCATCTTTTGGGGAGAAACGCAATATATAAAACGGGATTTTATACTCGGCTGCCCACCCATTGTCGTGAATCTGAGGTTTCACATCCCACACACCGTCCCACGTATCGTCAAACGGAGGGTTATATTCATCCGTAACAGTACCGTCCGTGACAGACCCAGAGGAGTAAACGGTAAACCAAAACCCACGTACTCGGTTCTGATGTGGAGCAAGGCTGATGGTAACTCTATCCGATTCGATATCAGTGTCTCGCCTGACCAGTCGAGAGACAATTTTATCGGGTTCACTGTCATAACACATCACCCCAAAATAGAGTGCCTCATCATCGTAAGCGATTTGGAACGTAATGCGTTCGGTTGCCGGTTTCGCTTCATCGGGTTCGCGTTGACGAAAGCCTTCGTGGAGGGGGGCATTTTTCCATATCTCATCATCTAAAACGCCGTCCACTTGCGGTGGTGTACCGGTGATGCGTATAGCGATTGCGGTTCGGTGCGCGGCTGCGTTTGCGTCTTCAGCGAATACATTGCCTGTGGCTTGAAAGATTAGAACAATTGCAAGGAACACCCAAAAACTCCGAAAGCCCACGTTACTTTTTTCAGGTAACTTCCTCTCTTTTTTCAGATTCTCCAGATACATGGTAGAACTCCTTTTTATGAGAAAAATCGGATGTTCCTGTTTATTGAAAATGAGATTCATTATCAATAATAGTGATCGGTAGACGCACTTATTTTAAACCACATCGCCGTCTAAGGTGTTAGGGAACCTCGTTGCAGTTCCTCCAACTCGGTAAGGACTCCTTTCCAGTAAAGGCAGTGTAAACTTTTTGCTCTGATAGTTTTTCTGTTTTGGAAAAACATAGAACGGGTTTTATAGAGGTTTATCGATTTTTGCTACCAATAAACCCCTATAGAAATTCACTATTTTTCTAAGCGATTGGTTCAATCGACCCATCGGAGGACATCATGCAAAGGTTGCCGCTTCGGTGTCGGAATTTCCTCTGGATAGCCCATGTAGTAGAAGCCTATGATATACTCATTTTCTGAATCAATACCGAGGAGATCGTAAGTTCCTTGTTCTAACGTAATCCCACCAGTGCTCCACTGCATACCGATGCCCTGTTCCCAACCAGCGAGTTGAATGTTGAGCATGGAACAACAGACGGACGCATAGTCTTCTCGCTGACGTTGGTCATCTCCTTCTTGAATGCAGGAGATCGAGACGATTGTCGGTTTGGACATGAACTTCTGGAATCCACGTTCTCCGATTTCAGCGAGCGTTTCTTCTGTCGCTGCCTTAGCCGCCTCCGGATTGGATGTCACTTTCTCAATCTGAATTTCGGCGTATCGTTCGGCGAGTTTCAGCTTCACTTCTTCGCCAATGACGGTAAACCGCCACGGTTCAGTCAGATGGTGGTTTGGTGCCCAGATGCCAGCATAAAGAATATCTTCAAGGACATGTTTCGGGACTGGGTCTGGCTTAAACTTGAAAATCGTCCGCCGCGACTCAATCACTTCCATAACAGACATCTTTCCGTTGGTGCTGGTGTTAATCTGTGTCATTATTTGCTCCTTAATAATTGAAAAATAAAGATTAACGAGTCTTCTCTGTCTAAAACAACAAAGAAATTCTCTAAGCCTCATTCTTGGGTAAACATAGATGTTAATTGAATCGAACATCTGTGGTTATGGTCATCAGACCGACTATGAGATTTATAATGAATTGTTCTCTGAATTCCGTTTTACAGCAACTAACATAATAGCGGCGAGATTCTCTGCATAATCCCGAAACACCTGTCGCATGGTTTTCACTCGGTGCCGGGCTTCGCTGTCACGTAAAACATTCCGCCCGAAACGGAGTGCGCCCCAAAACCCCTCATCCTGAATCAAGCGTTTCGGTTCCAGCAGATGCATGGGGGCAGTTGCTTGGGTATGGACGATGAACCCTTCAGCTTCTAACAGTGCCCGCCATTCAGGGACGGTGAGCGGACGGGCACCGACATGTATAGCATCTGTGAGTGCTTTCTGAATCTCTTGTTTGGTATCTTCATCCAGATCTTCCGGAACAAGACAGAGTTCATGAATCCCATAACGGCCTGTAGGTTTCATCAACCGAAATGCCTCTTGTACAATCTGCTGCTTTTTACCTGGGGTCTGCATCGTCAACATGGCTTCGCCGTAGACAACGGTTGCTGTTGTGTCTGGAAGTCCTGTCGCTTCTGCCCGTCCGATCAAACACGTTTGATGACTTCCCGTCAAGTACCGACGCACTGCGTTGGCAGCGGCTTCGTCACGTTCAACAGCAGTATAAGAGGCAGGTTTCTGGTTCAATGTGAGTTGTGTCGTAAACCCCAAGCCCGGTGCGAACTCCACCACATCATCTGAAGATTTAATACACAATCCATTCAACATCTGCCGGGTTAGTTCTCGTCCACCAGGTCGCAGAACACGCTTTCCGAGTCGAGCCAAAAGCCAGTGTCCGGGCATTTTGATGGTGTCAAGTTTCTCACCGAGGGTTCCTTCTTGGTTGTTGGTATCCATTGTTTCCCCTTTTGCCCTTGGGATTAATGTTTTGACCAGGTAATAAGCTGTTTAATTTTATTGAAAGTGAATCTCATTATCACATACGGCTTACCATCTTTTGTAGGAATTTCGATCTTGCGCTGGAGCGGACGCTTGAAAGAAATCACCTAACTTCAATAAAATGATAATGAGACTCATTTTCATCTTCGTGCCTGCGTTGCTCGCGAGGGTCCGAAAACTCGCGGGAATTGCAGATAACCGCACGAATCGGATATAAGTATACACACAATTTCTGTAAATGTCAAAAAAATATTAAAATTTTTTTAGTAAAAGCCCAGAATAGAGGATATTAGCGGTTCAATTACCGCTTTTTTTATTTGAACCATTTTTTACGATCTTACTGTTTTTCCCAGATTTGCACGTCATGTCCTGGTACATCAAACGGATATTCACCATAAACCAGCGAAAGGGACCCGTCATCAGTGAGTTTCCAAACAATGTGAAGTTGATGTGGTGAAACGCTGGTGTCCACGCGCTCAAGGAACATGAGTTGCGAGTCGTCGTCGGTTGTTATGTTCCCCTTTGTCCAGAGAATACCTTCACCATCCGTGTAGATTCCTTCGGACAGCAAGACCTTGTGTGGTATCTCTGGGGGTAAGGTAAAACTTTCGCCTATCGTAAAAGGCGAGTTTGGGTTTGTTTGCACGGCGAGTTTCCAAGTTCCGCGGACAGGCACTTCAACACCATTTTGATCGACAACCCAAATATGATCGCGTTCTTGTATCGGAATTGAGATGTCTATCTGGGAAGTCCCTGGTTTTACTATTTGCTGAGCCCGATCGCATGAGAAAAGTCCTGTAACTAAAGTAATAATAGCCAGTATAGATGCGAATTTTGTGATTTTTTTTATGTTCATGTTGAATTCCTTTGTTCTTTGAATGAAAAAGTTATGTTGTGCACATTTTCTTTCGAAACCATAGGCTTCTTTATATTGTATCCACAATTTTCCTAAATTTCAAAAAAAATTGTAAAAATCATAGAACGTCTCAATCGGACATTCAGGTCTCAGCACTTGGTACGGAAAGCATTGAAGGCAACCGTCAACCGTTTTTTGCTTGCTAAGACACTCCAAGAACTGTGAGGCAGTGGGTTGTCGAACGGATCCCTTGCGGGCAACAAATTGTCCCCACAATGCCCAAAATTCGGTTTCATAACCTACGGGTTTCGTCGTCTTAACATAGTCTGGTGGAAAGAGTCTAAGGTAGGCAGGTATATTGTAAAGCCAAGATCCACCGCGCACCGTTTCCACGTCAGGATGATTTGCTTGGATGTGTCGAAACATCGCTGACAACTCCGACTTTCGGACGGGCATTCTTTCTTTGCTTAAGGTGCCGTGTTCAGAGGTTTCACGGTTTTCAAAATGGAGCCGAAGTTTTTTCGTATTGCGCCACGGGTAGACGTAGGAGAAACACCCGAAAAATTGCCGATCATCAGGAGTATCTGACTTCACTGTCATCCGTTGGAGATAGAAATTGTATGTCCAATCTTCAGGATTATCAGACGTGCAAAGACCTTCGATGAACGCATCCCACAGTGGGTTGGGAAGATCGTGAGAAACTCGCAGGTTGAACAGAGTTCGCAAAATTGTGTAGTCTATCAACACATCTTCCAAAGCCCGATCGGAGACATCGGCGATTTTTTGGGCGAATCTAATTTGTAATATCAGAAAGTCCTTAGCATATTGTATCAGGGTTCTACCTCGTTTATTAGCGTTTCAACCGGAATGATGCACTAAGCAACAAGGACCTGGATCGGATATTCAAGGAGATAGGACAGAGAATACTCGTCGGATGGTGGCTGGTACTCACCATCGTATTCGGGAGCTGTCCAGAAAGCACGCCAATTTGTGGCTCGATCCTGACCAATGTAAAGCGTTTTTCCAATGACTGCCCATGCTGTGCCATCGGGTGTAAACGCAATACAGCCCGTGCTAATCCGATCAGTGGGTTCCGTGAGCTGATCGTTGAGGTGCGTCCATGTCGCACCGCCGTTCTCCGAACGACAGAGCCACGCTCCACCGCCTCTCGGTCCGCTTTGGACTGTGGCGATCAATAGGTCTGGGTCTACTGGATGTACAGCGATAGCAGTGCCGTAGCGACGCGGTAAACCTTGAGGTCGATGGTCCCATGAGTTGCCACGATCTGGACTGACATAGACACCGTTTTGCGTGTTCGCATAAACCCGATTATCGTCCGCAGGACACGTAGCGACTTGGTGGACATCTTTATGAAGTTCTGGTGTGACGGGTTCCCAAGAGATTCCTTCATCGTTGGAACGCATGATACTTCCGACGTGGATATCTGCGTAACAAAAGCCGTCTTGGGTTTTGGCAAAAGTTCGCACGGCTGGGGGACCGCCCCACGGCGTATACCAATCTTTCCGACATTCTAATGCATCAAACGCGATGACCCGTTCTGCCGGTCCTTCTTCTCCAATAAGACGATAGACATAAGCCCCTTCATCCGTTCCAATGAGCAGGGTCAACGGATCCTCACGAACAACGAGCAACGCAGCGATTGGATCCTCTATACCTGTTGGAATTCGTTTCTCATCGTTCTCCGATAAAACCAGTAGCGTTCCATCCGACAAGGCAGACACCACGGTGTTGCTGCTTGACAGTGAAACCATCGCACCATGAGGTGCCATTCCGCCGAGCGTGCCTTCATAGACTACGGTGGGTTCACCATTTCCGTTATCTTCAACGGCATAGATAGCGTTGTAGGTTGCGATAAACATTATGTTATCTCCTTTGGGATGTTCTCCGACATTATTTGTAGTAGATATAAAATGTGTCCAAAACTTCTTGAATTAAGGGGCATCTTGTGAGAATAGCGAAAAAACGATGGTATCCGAAACACCTTCTTTGGTTGAGGAACTATTTTTTACTCTTTTCTTCTCAGAAGGGTTGAGCTTTTCAGCGACTCGTGCACTTGCAATATTATCAATTGAAGTCACCACATCAATACGTTTGAGTCGAAGGTGCTCGAATCCAAAGCGGACGAGAAGTTTAGAGGCAGCCGTTGCTACACCTTTCCGTGTTCGAGAGGTTCTCACCCAATATCCGAGGTTTGCTATTTGGTTCCCCCAATTGACTTGGTCCAAACCACATCCGCCCAAAATGCTACCGGTTGCTATCTCGGTAATGACAAAGTGATATTCGCTCTGTTGTTCCCAGAATCTCGGAATCATCTTTTCAATCCATGTCCGAGCTTCTTCAATTGAGTACTCTGGATGAAGCCATGGTAGATGACGCGATACCTCTGCAATTGACTCTCGCGCAGCCTCAAAATAAGGGTGAACGTCACTCGGTTGATAAGTGCGAATCGCGATTGTTCCATCGCTAAGTTCTGTCGGAGTCTGCATAGGGGTTGTCATCAGTATAACCTTTTCGTTGGCAAAAGTAGGTTAGATGAAAGTTTGATTTTCAAATCAGATATGATCTAACAAACAAGGGATTCCCTTTTTAGGCGTGTAGCATTTTTATAAATGTATCCTGACACGAAAAATCTTCAACCCAGAATTCACATTTCCCCTTTAACCGTGCCCCTACGCCTATGAAATGCCATCCCAGTTCTTGGGTCGCCTGCATATCCCATTCGGCATCACCGACATATACGATGCGGTGAAAGCAACGCTTTTTTAATGCGAGCAAACATTTTTTCATAATCGCTACGCGTTCGTCACCATCATCACTGGACGTCAAAACCGTATTTCTCAAGTTAAATCCTGCATGCTGAAGTTTCATTTTGGCGGTGTGTTCCCACCCGCCTGTCGCGAATCCAACTTCATAGCCATCCGAGGTGAGAAGTTTGTCAATCAGGTGAATAGCACCTTCCTTCGGACGGCATTTGCCACCGTTTTGCAGATACTGCCGAATCAATTCACCGAATTTCGTGCGAACTTCCTTAATTTGCTCCTTTTCCTTAATATTGTTCTCTTCCATAATTTGTCGCAAGCTACCGGTGTCGGTTACGTTTTTGTATTTGCTCCAATCATTATGGATGTAAACTTTACCCAAAACTTCTCTGACTGCGGTGACATAACAGGCATCATCGAAACCGAAACTTTCGACCAAGGTACCGTCGATATCAAATATCGTAGCAATCATTTGTTGTTCTCGGTCATTTCTGTTCTGCATTTTCGCCTATCGGTAATTCTGGTGACAATCGCGGTGGGAAGGTAAGCGTGTCAGTTGCAGATAATTGTTGATGGGTTTCTAAAACGTCTTGCAACTGATTATAGAATTGCTCACATTCTTCTTTGGTGCCGAGCATCTCTATGCTGGGCGAATTTGACAAATTAATATGTAATTCGTAGGAACGATGCCTCCCTTTGATTATCTGAATCTGGTGTACGTACTCAATATTCACCATCCCTCGGTAGGAAGAGTTATACTTCCCATCCTGATTGATGATCTCAATAAACATCGTAAATCTCCTTTAGATTTTTTGTGGGGTAAATGGATGATTGTAAATTATTCGTTTGCCTCAACATCCGTAAGGAGTTCTCGTCCATTCAACGGCTGGACCGGCCGATTATTGTCATGAATAATCGCTTTAAATGCCGCGATTTGCGCTTCAGACATCTCAATCGGGGTTGTCAGCACGATCCATTTGACGTCTTCCGAACAAGGTGGTGTCGTCAGTGAGCCGTCGTAATGATAGTACCCTGATAAGGGCTGCACACCCTCGTCGGTCACTTGTCCATCTGGTAACAACATAAGGAAAGGGTTGATGCCGAAATTCTCATCAACCTCAACCCGTTGCGTTTCGCCTCGGATTGCAGGCAAATGTGCCCAGACAGAGTCAAACGCGAAATTGTGATCACCGCTCTCAATTAACAATCCAACGACTGCCAAGTTGCCCGCTTCACTTTTGTGGACAAAGTGCATCTCCATATCAAAAGATTTACCTGCCACCGTATGTTCACTCGGGGCATGGAAATGGAATTGGAGTAACTGATACCGCATACCATCGACTTCAATCCAGTTCCCTTCCGGGGACGCAACTTCGATCGTATGGCCAGTGTTGCGGATGTTTAGGCGTGTTGTCGAATAATACTCGCAGATAATAGGAGGTAGTTTTGCTGGTGTTGGATTCACAAGATTGATGGGTGATTGATGTTTCCCTGTAGCACAAAGGATATATTCTGGACTGAGCTCCGCCCAAACGTCTGGTCCATTCTCTGATTCGTAACCCCATTCCGTTTTCTCGGTGTGGGAGGGGACACTCTGGGTCTTTCCACAACTTGTTATACACATAAAAATACACATAATGCGAATCAATGACTTTGTAATAGGATGCAAACCACATCCTAAAATTAGTTTTGCAGACGCCACATAAATTATTGTAAATTCTCTAAGAATTTCTTTTTCCATGAAAGATTTCCTAACGGAAACCGTGAATCGCCTATAACATCACATTGACGCTTTTCTGCCCGCGCTGTTCTCTTTATCCGTAAGCCATTTCTGGGTGTTTCCCGAGAACCCGCAACAGACGTTCATCTGCCCCTTCCAGGACATAATCGGGCATACGGTAATTCAGGTAGGGCCAGAACCGCTGGGCAACGAAGCGTTGTCCATAGACTTGGTGGAATAGATATCGGGTCCGATCCGTCTGGTTTGGTGCCCCTCGGTGCCACGTCTGTCCATTGAGTAGGTAGAGGTCGCCTGCTTTCATGAGGAGCGAAACGGGTGTTTTGCCATCAAAGGTTGGGTGTTCTGGATCATCGGGTTGCCGGCCAGAGTAATGGCTACCCGGGACGAATTGGGAGGGACCGTATTTGACATCATCTTGGTCGGTCAGCGCGATTTGCACGGACATACGAAGCACGGGCATCCGTAATCTCGGATCGTGCCGTTCCATCTCCGGCGTAATCGGAAATTCCACACCATCGTCGATATGGAACCGGTTGATCCCTAAATCTGTTCGGTTGAGGATACACCCTTGAGCGATACAGTGGCAGTGCTCCCCTAATACACTTTCAGCGATGCTGATGATCGGCTCCCGCACCAACAGATCCCGGAACATGAGGTCGCACTCAAAGAGGCGATGCACCACGATGGGGTCTTTACCATCTTGTCGAGAACCTTTGACATTCCGCTTATGCATGAAGTAAGGTTCGGCAAAGATTTCGTCAACGCGCGCAACAATCCGTTCACACGCTTCGCGTGAAAGCACGTTTCGGATAATCGTTACACCGTTTTGATAAAAATCCTCCAAGATAGTGTTCAAAGTCTCTGGGGATAAAGGTTCAGCCGGGAGTGTTTGTTCTTTGATTTCCATGGTTCTGAATCCTAATGTGTAGATTGGGATGGATGGTGTCGGCGTCCTATTGATATTCCTTGACAACCAACGGAAGTTTCTCGCGCGCCTTACCTAACTCAGCACTAACACCGTTTGGGTTCAACACCGTGAGCGTTCCTGTAATGTCATGAAGTGGGAAACTGCTCTCCGGTTGGGTAAATTCGATGACGGGACGGTCGCGATTGTCCTCAACAAAGCAGTTGATGAAATCAATACCGCCCATCGTCTGGACCAACTCCGGTTTTGGCAGAGACAACGAAATCGGCGACCACTCACCCCCGAACTGACGATCGGAGGCAGCGTGGATGACCTTACAATCGGTGAACTTCACCCGCGCCCCCTTTAAGGACTTTTCCTGAACCTTAATGCCGTAACCGACGGTGTTCTCAACTGTGCAGTTATCAAATTCAATGCTGCCATCGGGACCGTTGTCTCCGATTTTTGACACGCGGATACCCGTTCCGTGTTTACTGCTGATGTAGCAGTTCTCGAAGCGCAGCGTCACATCATCAGATTCGCCGCTGGTGTGTGCCAAGAATACCTCAATGCCGTCACCGACGTTATCAATGAACTGGCATCCGGAGAAGACCGTATTTTTTATTCGCTGCTCGCTTTTGTCCGGTTCAATATCCACCCCGGATGCTGGGGGCGTTCCCCAGGTGTTTGAAAACGTACAGTTCTCGACTTTAAGGTTTTCAGCACTAATAACGCTGATGCCCTGTCGATAATGGTTGTCGCAGGCAATGTCACGTAAGACCACATTTTCAGAGGCACGTCGTTCTGTGCCGCCATCAATATAGATACCATCTCCACCGCTATCTTTGAGCGTCAAGCCGGACACATTTACGTTTTGACACCCTCGAATTGCCAACGTCATGCGCCACTCCGCCTTTGGATATTGTCCATACCAACGATGCCAGCCAAACTGTTCAAGCACAAGCCCATTGATATAATCCTGTTTCCACATGCGAAAGGTCGCACCGTAGCCACGGATGGTAAGATTCTCAACATCTTGTGCGGTGAACATCGAATCGCCTCTACCGCGGTATTCACCCCGTTTTGCTGTGATGACTGTCCCGCGTTCAAAAATCAACGCTTGGTTTCCCGCAAGTTTAATCGGCTGGATTATCCAATCAGCGTTCATATTCGGAACAACCACCCGTTTTGCGCCAGAATCGATAGCCGCTTGTAGTGCTTCTGTCGCGTCTTCCGGGTCAAATCCCCACCACGCCGCGTTGGCAACTGGATTTTTTCCGGCACGAACATCCGCAATCGCTTCAAGATTTTTCATGCTTTCTGCTCCATAGGGGCTACACCAAAACAAAGGAAGCTGCCTGCCTGTCACAAACTGGACGTGCTGGCAGCTCTGTCAATTTCTTAAGGTCGTGTTTACAACGCAAAGGTCTTCTCATCATCAAGTGCCATCAGTGCGAACCATGTATTGATGTCCGTACGCTCTGGAGCAATTCGGCTGATCATTTTCGCCATGAGTGCCGTGTAGCGTTCATCCGTGGGACCCATCTGGATCATCCGTTCGTTATAGGCTTCAATATCTGCTTCGCTTTTCGGATGATTCGCCTGCAGCCACGCCTCAACCTCTGCATCGGTTGCCGACGTTTTCAATGCTTCAGCAAATTCTGCTGCGGATATACCCAAGAAATCGAGCGTTGCCCGATCGATCCCCGAATCTTCACCGTAAAAATAGGCACCCAACGTATCGCTGTTAGATGCTCGACCTTTGTCAATCAACCGTGCGAGTTGAACCATTCCGCAGACTTCGGTGTTATAGGGACTTCGTGGCGCGCGGCGGTTGAGGTCGACAATACCAAAACTCAACTGATCGTCCACGTCCTGGAGCATAACCCATGTGGTAATGTCTGTGCGGGTCGGATCTACTTCTTGACAACGCGCTTCAAACCGTTCCCGGGTCGTTTCAGTGGGTCCATAGTTTACCAACGTCTGATTGAATTCATCAATCTCATCCTGTGATTTACCGCAGTTTTCCAGTACCCAGGCACCGAGTTCGAGATTATTCGGGTTGTTGACGGCTGCTTCCTGAAAATCTGCCGCTGAAATGCCGAGGAAAGTTAGAATCCGTACATCCTGCCCGGAATTGTCGCCGTATAGGTACTCACCGATTTTGTCTGCGCGTTCCGCTCGTGCTTTGTCTGTCATGCGTGCGACACCACAGATGCCACCGACATCTTTGGCGCGGGCACTCCGAGGTGGACCAGCAGTCAAGTCAACCTGCCAGAAACTTCCCCAATCGTCGAGTTCCATCGACTGTAATACCGTTGTGATATCGGTTCTGCCTGGCGCAAAGCGAGCGAGTCGCTCCTTCAACCGTTGTTTATGTCCCTCTGTGTCGGGCAGTTGGCTGAGGGCGTCGTCGTTAAACGCCGCTATCTCTGCTGCTGTCTTTCCACTTGTTTCAAGCACCCAGTGTCCCAGAGCGTCGTCGTCGTGTTCGTCAACGGCTTCGGCGTAAGCATCGGCGGAAATCCCTAAAAACGTTAAAACGCGCTGATCCAAGCCGGAACTCTCACCGTAGATGTAATCACCGAGCGTTTCCGCGTTATGTGCGCGTGCCTTGTCTGTCATGCGTGCCACACCTACAATCCCAGCGATGCCGAGATTTGAAGGGCGACGTGGCGGTTGGCGTGTCAAATCCATAATTTCTATGTCCTTCCAATTCGAGAGATGAGATGTTATGTCTTTTGCCAATATTTTATCATGCCAAATATTTTATCATAGTGCCAAAGCGTGTCAAGAGAAAAAGTACACCGATCCCCTAATTTGCCTTGCCAATTTTCACAGAAAATGGTATTTTTATCGCAAAAGTCCATGGAGGTATACAATGGGATTCCCTGTTTACGATTATCGCACGGATATACGGAATGTGTTGGTAACACCGCAAATTCGCTCTCGATTTTTAAGGATGGAGCCTGGGCAAAGTGCCCAACTTCATAGTCATGACTTGGGACATGAAATTTTCCTAATTCTGGAAGGACGCGTCGAATTTGAGATTGATGGCGAAACTGAAGAGGTGGGACCGGGACAGATGTGTGTCGCTTTGGCAGACCAGCCGCACGTAGTGCGAGTTCTCGGTGATGAACCGATGACAATGTATCTGTCTGTTACACCGCATATCCACCCGACGCATACGCCACGTACGGAAGAAGGCGAACGGCTCCCGCACAATTTCGTCTCACCGCGTGCTTACGATGTTGAGCCGGATATGCAGGTGTCAGTCGCGGAACTCGTCGCGCGCCAGATACATGCCGCACAATTGTTGGAAGAACTTACCCGCACCTGCGCAGCTGTTCAGCAGGAGATGGGGACGCAACTTAAGACTGCACTCGCTGAGGAGGATGCCGACACTGCCACCGCAGCGCGTAAAGCCATGTGGGAAGCCATCTATCCCGTCTACAAGGCTGTCGCTGAATTGGGTGATGTTTGGAACGCGCTTGCGCCCCGCGTGAGCCAATAGACTATTTTTAATTTGTTTTATTTTTCTGTTTATGCTATACTTAAAACAACAAAGAGTGTGTTCGCCTAATTTACGGAAATTATTTAAATTTGAACCGAATTTAATTTGACAACGTTTTAAAATTAGGATAAACTTATCTTTTAACCTTTAAAGTCCCGTTTGAGAGACTCGTCTTGTGCTCTGATTCCAATGCGCTGATGCGGAAGAATCTCCCATATCTATTACGGTTGAAATCTTTTGTCAAACGAGAGGCTACAATCTTTACCGAAAGGTAAGGGACATCAGAATATAAATGAATTATGAAGGAGTGTCTTATGAAAGACCAGCTTTTTAGTAGGAAAGTCCTCTTTTCCTTATTAGCTGTTGTATTGTGTTTAGGATTTACAGCCATGAGTTATGGCCAAGCTGTCATTTCTGTGGACCCAGCTGAAGTAGAATCCCCAGCAGCTGGGGAAGAACTCATGGTGAGTATTAATATAACGGGTGGCGCGGGAGTCGTGGGCTACCAAGCAACCGTAAACTTCGATGCGACTGCGCTCGAATATGTTTCTGCCGCGAATGCCGACTACCTGCCCGCAGGCGCGTTCCCGATTGTAACACCAGGTGATGGCAATGTCTTAGTCGGAGCTGGTGGAGCAAATCCGGCAGCAGAAGCCGATGGCACACTCGCTACGGTAACATTTAAGGTCATTGAAGCGAAAGCCTCCACTATCAGTTTAACAGATGTTCTGCTCTCTGATGCCGCTGCTGCTGCATTAGAATTCACGACTATGGACGGTATGGTTACTGTTGATGGTGCTGGTCCAGCAGCCGAAGAACCCGCTGCTGATGACGCAGCCGCCGATGATGCCGAAGCAGATGATGATGCCGAAGCGGACGAGGCCGCTGCCGATGATACAGCCGCCGATGATGCGGAAACGGACGATGCCGCTGACGATGCGGAAACTGAGGAAACCGAAGCCGAAATGCCCACCAGTCAGATGTTCGAGATTACCCTCACGAACCTGACGGAGGGTGTACACGGTGAGAGCGGACAAACGCTATCTCCCGCCATTTTCGCAGCACACCCCGCCGGCGTTAAACTTGCCGAAGTCGGTCAGCCCGCAAATGAGGCGATTGTCGCGCTTGCTGAAGGTGGCGATACGTCAGGGCTTGAAGCACTCGCAACTGCTGCTGGCGCGAACGTCATGATCGCTATGAATGCGGATATGACGCGTCGGTATACGATGCCAGGTCAATCTACGACGGTCACGATAACGGCTGATATGACGAATTCTTCGCTCTCTGTCGGCTCAATGTTGGTCTCAACGAACGATGCGTTCATCGCGGTTATTGACGAACCCCTCTTTGATGAAGACGGTATGCCTGTCTCGACAACCATTGACTTGATGGCGTATGATGCTGGGAGTGAAGATAACACAGAGATGGCTTCCGATATTCCGGGACCCCTCGGTTTAGATGAAGCAACGGATCCCCCAGGGAGCAATGAGCGTGTTCCGACGGAAGGTGGGGTCATAGCAGCGCATGAAGGTATCCAAGGTGTTGGTGATGTCACTGAAGCGTTTGCGTGGGAAGAGCCGACAGCAATGTTGACGATCATGCCAGTTGAAGCGCCTGCGGAACCGATGCCAGAAGAACCGATGCCGGAACCCGTCGTGGAAGGTCCTGGTTTTGATGTGATGTTGGAATCGGGCTTGAACATGATTTCGATTCCGCTGATGCCAGCGGAACCTTACACAGCGAAATCACTCGCAGAAATGCTCGGTGCCACGGTTGTGATCCAACTCGATGCTGCGACGCAGAATTTCGTGGGCTACACAGTAGCCGATGAAGGTGATGGTTTTGGTATTGACGGGGGTAGAGGTTATATTGTGAATACCCCTGCGGGGGGTATGGTGAAGTTCACGGGTGATGCGTGGGATAACCAGCCTGAACAGCCTGAAGAACCTGAAGTTGAAGCCGATGCTGAAGTTGAAGTCGATGCTGAAACCGATGATGCCGAAGCGGATGACGCAGCCGCCGATGATGCCGAAGCGGATGATGCCGAAGCGGACGATGCTGATGCCGAAGCCGATGCCGAAGCCGATGCTGGTGAAGGTGATACTGAAGCCGATGCTGGTGGAGATGACGCCGCTGCTGACGCTGGTGGAGATGCTGATGCCGAAGCCGATGCTGGTGAAGGTGATGCTGCTGGTGAAGATGATGCCGCAGATGCTGGTGGAGACGCCGCACCCGCTGCACCCACACGCGCAACCTATAAAAGCGCATGGGCGTTCATCGTGACCAGTGACATCCAAGGCATGGAAACTGGCACAGCATATACCCTCGTCGCAGAGAACCTCCGCACCGGCACGATTGCCACGGAGAACATCACAAGCACAGCAAAACGTTCCTCTGCTGTCTGGGCAGACCTGAACCGTAAGAGCGTCGTTGAAGCGGGTGATAAACTCAAAGTCGCACTTTACGACGACAACAACAGAATCGTCTCGGGTCCGTTCCAACGCACGGTGACGACCGGGGACATTCGCAACGCGTTCCTGAGTCTGCAACTGAGGGTCGGAGATGTGCAGCCGCAAGATACGTTACTGGCGCAGAACTTCCCGAATCCGTTCAATCCAGAGACATGGATTCCGTATCAGTTGAGCAAAGCGACAGAAGTGAAGATCGCTATCTATGATGTATCGGGTCGCTTGGTTCGTTCGTTGGATTTGGGTTGGCAGCCGACAGGTTCGTATATGACGCCGTCGAGTGCTGCGTATTGGGATGGTAGGAATGCCGTCGGTGAGCGTGTCGCGAGTGGTATCTACTTCTATACGCTCCAGACGTCAGATTTCGCTGCGACCCGACGGATGGTTATCCTTAAGTAGGTATAGCAGCAATTTTTTAACAATGACACATCGTTAAAAAATTGAAAAATAAAACGCCCCCTCGTGTGCTATTCGGAAGTGCCGGTTGCGCTAACCGCGAATCAGCGCTGATTAGCAGTCGGCGTCGGGGCGTTTTTTAATGTGTACACAAAGGAGAAATTTTTTGATTTATCCAAGAAATAGCTTACCTATTTGGGGAGTGCTTGTGATACTTTTCGTTGCAAGCACCGGCAGTGCCTTCGCATTTTCTTTCGGACCCCCGGAAGAAAAAACAGGAGCCTTTAAGGAAGGCACATGTGCAGATTGCCATGTCGGCAATGAACTTAACGCTCCAGATGGTTCACTGATGCTGACAATCCCTGAAACCTACGAGCCAAATCAGGTTTATGAAATTGTCGTCAGTCTTGCACGGGATGGGCAAAGCCGTTGGGGGTTTGAAATGACCGCGTTAGATGATGATGGCGCACGCGCTGGCTCCTTTGAAGCCTCAGATGCAGCAAATACACAGTTAAAGGACGCGAACAGTAAGCAGTATATTATGCACACTGCTGCAGGAAGTGCCCAAGGAACAAATGATGAGAATCAATGGACCCTTAAATGGACCGCTCCTGACGCTGACATAGGACCTATTACCTTCTACGCCGCTGGAAACGCCGCCAATGCCGATTTTGGAATCACGGGTGATTATATCTACACAACAAAAGCAGAATCGACACCTCCAATTCCCACAGTTGCCGGTGTGTCCTTGGAAATCGTCGGAGACACAGCACTCTCTACAATGGATGCCGTTGAAGGTGTAGACTATACCCTCAAAGTCACGAATACCGGGAATATGATGGACACGATAACGCTTGAAGCCGCAGCAGAAGCTGGCATTGAAGGCAATATCGTTGCAGCACTCAGTAACGAATCAGTTGAACTTGAAGCCGGTGCATCGACAGAAGTAACGTTGAAGGTTTCAGGAGATGCCTTAGCACCCGGCGATTATGCCATCAGCGTGACGGCAACTTCTCAGACAGATGATACGATGACTGCTGAAGTCACAACAACAACAACCATAGAAATGCCACCACCGCCGGCCCCTGAAGCGCCGCCGCCACCGCCGACACCTTGGGATGTCAATGCAGACGGAAATGTGAATATTCAGGACATCGTCTTAGTCGCCGGTGAATTCGGTCAGTCTGGAGAGGATCTGAAAGGGGATGTAAACGGTGATGGAACAGTGAATGTCCTTGATTTAGTCCTTGTATCTTCGCATTTCGGTGAAGCTACGAATGCTGATCAGTAAAACGGACATTAAATTACAAAATTCGTTACGCAACCGCAAGGAAAATTAAAAAATGGCATCTAAATATCGCGTTGGAATTATCGGATGTGGTGGTATTGCCAATGCTCATGCACGTGGCTATCAGGGCGTTGCGCAAACAGAAATTGTCGCACTTGCCGATCCGGTTCAAGTCGCTCTTGACAAGTTCGCAGACACCTACGGCGTATCCCCTGAAAACTGTTATTTGGATGCGCGCGAGATGTTGGATAACGAAAATCTTGATATTGTCAGTGTCGCGACGTGGCATAAACTCCATGCACCCATGACAATCGCAGCGTGCGCGCGAAGTCCAAAAGCAGTGCTCTGTGAAAAACCGATGGGGGTAAGTCTCGGCGAATGCGATGAAATGTTAATCGCCGCCAACCGAAGCAGTGTCAAGGTTGTCATTGGACATCAACGCCGATTCAATTCCGCATGGACGGATGCCCGAAACCTCATCGCTGACGGGGCAATCGGTGAACCTCAACAGATTGTTTGTCAAGGCGGCCAAGGGCTACTGAATGACTGCTCACACCTCTTTGATATGATGCGCTATGTCATCGGTGACCCCGATCCACAATGGGTTATCGGTAACGTTGAACGGAAAACGGAACGTTACGAACGCGATATTCAAATTGAAGACCGGAGTGCGGGTATTATCGGATTTTCAAACGGTTGTATCGGTACGCTCTTGCAGGAGATCGGTAGACCGAACTATCAAGGAGGTATCGTCTACGGGACAGATGGTATCGCAGATGTGACGGAGGGGCGCGTCCGTCTTCTCAACAATAAGGCTACAGACTGGGAAGAACGTCCCTCTGATGGAAAGGACCAGCACGTCGCGCAAGCAACTGAGCTGGTTGAATGGATCGAAGGCGGTCCTGAACACCGCGGTGAGGCAAAACATGGGCGTGCTGCCGTTGAAATTATCATGGCGATCTATGAATCCGCACGAATGCACGAAGTCGTCCAATTACCGCTGCAGACGCATGCCAATCCGTTGGATTTGATGATCGAAAGCGGAGAGTTGCCTATTGAACGCCCAGGGCGTTACGATATCCGTGCGTTTTTGTTGCACGGCGAATCCATGAAACCTGAAGGATAAAAATCACCTACGAGAATTAGCGAATTATGCAGATTACACAAGGGGTGACTGTCGGCTTGACAGCACTCCAACGCAACAAGTTACGCTCTGTACTCACAACCCTCGGAATTATCATCGGTATCGCAGCGGTTGTGGCTGTTGTTTCTGTTGGCGGTGGTGCCGAACATCTTATGCTCGCTGAATTAGAACGGATCGGCGGTGCAGGGCTGATTGTCTGCTTTCGGAAAGAGGCGTTCCGTAGAGAAGATGGTTCCTACTACGAAAATAAATATCCAGAATACATTGAATACGAGGATCTGGACTTTCTCCTCGAGAATTGTCCCTCTCTTAAAGCAGCCACAGCACTATCACAGACGAATCTCACCGTATCACACAAGCACGTGAATCAATCGCTTGAGATTTGGGGCGTGACACCTTTCTATGAAGAGGTTAATAATTGGTACGTTCAAACCGGCAGATTTATTACGGAAAGTGACATGGAACGGAGAGAACCCGTCTGTATCATCGGTTCTGAAGTCCGCAAGGACCTGTTTGAAAGGGAAGACCCGATTGGTCTTGAATTGAGAGTCGGCGAAGAACGATTCACCGTCATCGGGGTCATGGAAGAGAAGGGCAATAGTATGGCGAGTGAGGGGTGGGATAATCGGGTAATTATCCCTCTCACCACAATGGAAATCCGTTATATCGGGCAGATGAAAGGGTGGCTCTTCTTGTGGGCACAAGCCGAGAGTTATGAAAAGGTGGAACAAGCCGTCGCTGAAATCAAAGTTGCGATGCGGCAACAACACGGAGACGAAAAATACTTTGAATTCTTCACCGCGAAGGAGATTATAAAACAGGTAGGTAACGTCAGCCGAATTGTTCAAATACTTTTAGGCGGTGTTGCAAGCGTTGCGTTGTTCGTGGGGGGTATCGGCATCATGAATATTATGTTGGTCTCCGTAACAGAGAGAACCAGTGAGATCGGCTTGCGTAAAGCCGTTGGTGCGAAGCGTCGCGATATCCTGATCCAATTCCTCATTGAAGCCATCGTTTTGAGCGTTTGTGGCGGGCTTATCGGTATTTTCATCGGAAGTAGTCTCGCTTCTGTGTCGGGTTTGATTATTTCAAAACTCATGAATGCGAGTTGGCCCGCTGTTGTCTCAGTCCAAGCCGCTTTGATCGCATTTAGCGTCTCCGCATTAATCGGCATATTTTTTGGACTCTATCCAGCGAACAAAGCCTCAGGCCTCACCCCAACAGAGGCATTGCGTCATGACTAAAATCACATAATTTCACGCCTCCCTCGCAAAATCAAAGTTTATAGGAAATTATAGTAGAGTCAATAATTACTTGGGCACCCCGATTGTAGCGCAAACTGTTAGTTTGCGTGCCTCCCCTGCACAAACTGGACAGTTTGTGCTACGAATGTTCACTTATTTTTCGGTTTTACTATAAAATAGAAAATTTGGCTTGCAAGTTACGCCGAAAAAAGGAGCACGTGCTGTGTCAAATCGAACAACAAAAATTCGCGCGGCTGTCGTTGGACTCGGTTGGCCCGGGATGCAACATCTCAAGGGTTATACTGCTGATCCGCGTTCAGAAGTGATTGCCGTCTGCGATTTAGATAAGAAGCAGGTCAAACAGGTGGCATCGGAGTATAAAATACCGAATACGTATACCAGCCACTTGGAGATGTTGAAGAATAAAGATATCGATGCCGTTAGCGTCTGTTTGCCGAACTTCCTCCACGCCCCTATCTCTATTGACGCGTTGAACGCTGGCAAGCATGTGCTTTGTGAGAAACCCCCTGCTCGAAGTGCACAGGAAGCAAAGGCTATGGCAGATGCCGCCACTCAAAATGGAAAAACCTTAATGTATGCCCTCGTGCAGCGGTTTGATGGAAGCACGCAGCGGTTGAAGCAGTTGATACGGGAAGGCGAACTCGGTGAAATTTACTTCGGCAAAGCAGGGTATGTCCGACGGCGTGGCGTTCCTATCGGTAAGGAAGGGTGGTTTGTCGATAAAGAACGCGCAGGCGGCGGGGCTCTCATTGATATTGGCGTCCATGCGTTAGATTGTGTTTGGTGGCTCATGAATTCTCCGAGACCCGTTGAGGTTATGGGAACCTCCTATTCGCACTTCAGGCATCTGGTGCCTGACGACGTTAAATACGATGTTGACGATGCAACCTTTGCCCAGATCCGCTTTGAAAACGGTGCGACGATTATCCTTGAAACGACGTGGGCATTGAATCTGCCAGGCGATAATTACATTAAGGTGGCAGGAACAAAAGCAGGAGCGACGCTCAGTCCCTTCACGCTTTATACCGAAGAAAACGGCAAGGACTTGGATAAGCCCCTTAGCGCACCCCCGATTAACGGCTTTGATGAGGAGGTAAAGCACTTCGTGGCGTGCATTATTGATGGTAAAGAACCGATCTCCTCAGCGGAACAGGGGACCATGCTGATGCAGATGCTTGATGGTATCTACGAATCCGCAGAAAAGGGGCGATCTGTGCCTGTCGCGGATTTAAGCGCCGCAACCGGATGAAATCCCTCTCTTTAGCGTTCCAGGTCTATCTGGCGTTTGCAAAGAAAGCGTTCCAGAGACGGATGCAATATCGGGTGGCAAACCTCGCAGGTTTGACGACCAATTTTTTCTTTCTGCTGGTGCATATCTTCGTCTATACTGCTTTCTACGCAGCGCGTACCGCCCCTCAACCCCTGAATCTGGATGAAATTATCACCTATTTCGTTCTCTGTCAGGTTTCTTTCATGCTCATGCCGTTTTGGGGGACGCGCTCCGAAATTACGGGCGCGATTAAAGACGGCAGTATTGCGCTCCAATTAACCAAACCGGTTGACTTCCAAGCGTATTGGTTTGCCGATGAGTGCGGGAGAGCCTTTTATTTTTTACTCATGCGGGGATTTCCGACCTTTCTTATCAGCATTCTCTTCTTTAAGGTTACAATTCCGCAGCAGCCCACCGTTTTGATAGTATTTGCAGTTTCAATGCTGCTCGCTATTTTCATGAGTAACGCTATCACGATAACAATCTTTAGCTCGGGGTTCTGGACACTGGATACAACAGGGATTTCTGGGATGTCCTATTCTATAATCACCCTATTTTCTGGAATGTTGGTTCCAATTGCGCTATGGCCCGAAGGGTTGGCACACATCGCCAGATGGCTGCCGTTTGAAGGTTTAATTGACCTCCCGTTTAGTATCTATCTGGGTAAGATTACGGGGATTGAGGTCTGGATTGCTATAGGCAAACAAATGGTGTGGAACCTCTTTTTTATTGGGTTGGGACGACTTTTCTTAACCCGTGGTTTTTCGCGACTGGTTATACAAGGCGGGTAGGGGCTGGGTAACCCAGCCCCTACGGCGGAATCCCCAAAGAAATGCACCATCTTTCACTCTACTTCCATTTTGTCAAACTTCGTATCCGATCGCAGATGGAGTACCGGCTCTCGTTCGTCTTTGACGTATGTGCGCAAGCGAGCATTTCTGTCATTGACTTTTTCATGATTGCCCTACTCTTTAACCGTTTTAAAGAGTTAGCGGGATGGAGTCTCTGGGAAGTCGGATTCCTCTACGGCATGATTGGCATCTGCTTTGCCATCGCCGAGATGGTGGGGAGGGGGTTTGATGTCTTTCAAAGAAATATTGTGCGCGGCGACTTTGACACAGTCCTCATCCGTCCGCTTGGCACTTTCTTTCAAGTGTTTTCGCATGAATTCCTACTCCGTCGATTAGGGAGGATCGCACAAGCCCTCGTTGTGTTTCTCATTGCTAATTCACAGTTAACTGTATCATGGTCGCTTACCAAGGTGGGGTATCTGTTGATTTCGTTGGTAAGCGGGACCTGTTTTTTTGTAGGTCTCTTCGTCATCGGCGCGACAAGTTGCTTTTGGACTGTCCAATCCATTGAGATTATTAATATCTTCACGAACGGCGGCGTTTTCATGGGAAGTTACCCATTTTCCATTTATCGGTGGTGGTTTCGGCATTTTTTCACCTTTATTGTCCCGTTGGCGTGTGTCAACTATTTTCCGTCCCTTTTTCTGCTCGGAAAAATTGGAGCATCGGGTGTTTCACCGATCGGTGTCCATTTAGCACCCTTCGCGGGGTTCCTGTTTCTCGGTATCACTGTGCTATTTTGGAGATGGGGTGTCTTACACTACCAAAGCACGGGTTTTTAATTTATTGCTTCTGGGCCGCTGCGTCCGTTGTCCTTGCGGGTTTTCGGTTAATTCGCGACTGGATTTGAGGATTTTGACATTAATTGTAGCATAAACTTTTAGTTTGTGCAGTTTTATGGTGGAGCCCAAAAACAGATAGACCCTTTCCCGTTGAAACCAAAAACGCAGCCTGCAACAATACGCAGAAATGCCCAAGCAAAAACACGCAGGCGACTCGAACACGAAGACCACTAAAGTTCTAAATTCTGCTACTTATCCGCAAGGTAAATTAAAAATATGATTGAAGTTGACAACCTTAGCAAAATTTTCAAGGTCTATCATCACCGCAAGGGATTTTTCGGGAGTTTTGTGAACCTCTTTTCCCGTAAACACCGCATTGTCCAAGCGGTAGACGAGATTTCCTTCACCGTCAAACGCGGCGAAATTGTGGGGTATCTGGGACCAAATGGTGCCGGAAAGTCAACGACTATCAAAATGCTGACGGGCATTTTGGTGCCGACATCAGGCAGCGTGACCGTGAATGGGTATATCCCGCATCGGCAGCGAAAGGAGAATGCCAAACACATTGGGGTCGTGTTTGGACAACGCTCACATCTGTGGTTCGATTTGCCCGTTCAAGAGTCGTTTGAACTCTTACAACGTATCTATCGGATTCCAGAGACGCAGTATCGCTATAACGTCGAGATGTTTGACGAATTACTCAATCTTGGCGATTTTTTCCGGACCCCTGTTCGTCAGTTGAGTCTCGGTCAGCGGATGCGTGCCGACATCGCCGCTGCCCTACTCCACAATCCGGATGTTCTATTTCTTGATGAACCCACGATCGGGTTAGATGTTGTCGCCAAGGCGCGTATCCGACAGTTTATCCAAAAAATCAACGCTGAGCGGCAGGTCACGGTCGTGCTGACAACACACGATTTGGACGATGTCGAAAAACTCTGTAAGCGTGTCATTCTCATTGACAACGCGCGTCTCTGCTTTGATGGAGAACTCGCTACACTTCGGCGATTACTTTCAACGGAGCGGCTTTTGACTGTTGATTACGCTGAAGTCTACCCTGACATTAGCATCCCCAACGCACACGTTATCTATCGGGAGGGTGCCCGCGTGCAGTATCGATTCTCTCCTGAAGAAATCAGCACGGCGGATCTTATCGGGACAATCCTCCAAAGGTTCAGAATTGTAGACATATCCGTCCAGGAACCTGATATTGAGGAGTTAATCAAAACCGTTTATGAGGACAACCTCACACTTGAACGTAAATTGACGGCGCCGATATCTCCAGACGCATGAGCGGATTGACTTGACAAACCGAAAATCTATAAGGTAAAATATATGATAGTTTTCACCGACCCTAATTTCTATAACCAAAAGGAGTAATTAAAAATGCGTTTAAGGAATATCAGAATAGTCTGTGTACTCGCTGCACTCCTCACGATGTTCTGCTATGTAACAGCGGCTGATGCACAAGATTTCGTAATAGATGGACTCGTTGCCATGTATACGCTCAATGAAGCGGATATCGACGGTAAAACTGTCAAAGATGTCTTTGGGGGCAAAGATGCGAAGATCGAAGGCACCCTTAAATCCGTCGAAGGTGCGGCTGATGGCACGGGAGAAGCGTTGGAATTTGAAGGGGATAGTTACATCGAAATCCCAGCGATGGGTGAGTTTGAGCATGTGAGTATTGAATGCTATGCGCTTGAAGGACAGTTCGGCGGCATTCAAGGCATCGTATCTACATGGCAGTGGGCGGCGGGCAAAGTCCACTTCAAATTTGAGGGCAACCAAATCCAAGTTCATAAGAACGATGGTGTGAAAATCCGCTTAAATGCTGAGGAGGATCGGTGGTATCACATCATTTACACCAGCAATACCAAAGACAATGAGTTGAAACTCTATGTTGATGGTGAATTGGTTGACGAAGGGAACGCCGGCGCAACCCCGGAACTGATGGACGAACGCCGTATCGGTAGCGAACACGACGGTAGATTCCTGATCGGTATGATTGATAACGTCCGTATTTATGACCGGATCCTTGACGAAGACGAGGTTGCACAGAATTTTGAGTCCCAAAGCGATCAATTGCCTGTGGAACCCGCTGGAAAACTCTCAGCCACTTGGGGCTACCTCAAAGCATTGAGGAATTAATAGGAATCCCGATGTCTTTGCGCATTCAGAAGGCAGTTATTCCTATTGCCGGATACGGGACACGCCTTTTCCCCGCAACGAAAGCCGTGCCAAAAGCACTCTTTCCAATTATCGCTCAGGATGGTATCGCGAAGCCGATCATTCAGCTGATTATTGAGGAAGCACTAACGGCAGGTGTGGAGGAGGTGTGTCTCGTTGCTCAACCCCAGCAGGTCGAACCGATTGCCGACTATTTTTCTGGCACCGTCGCGGACGCGATTCACGAAAAGGCGGAATTAGCTGCACAAGCGGATCGGTTAGCGGAAATAGGCGAACGATTGCATTTCGCGATTCAAGCAGCGCCGGAGGGTTTTGGACACGCCATCTATTGCGCAAAGGATTTCGCCGCTGGTGAGCCAGTCATGATTCTGCTCGGGGATCACCTCTATATTTCCGAGTCAAATGTCTCTTGCGCGAAACAATTGGCGGATGTCTACGCACGGGTGGGTCAATCTGTCACGAGTCTGGATCTCTGTCATGAGAGTGAACTCTCACGCAACGGCATCGTTCACGGGAGTCCTTCCGCTGAATTCCCGCGGTGCTTTACATTAGCACAAATCTCCGAAAAACCGACGGTCGAGTTCGCGCAGGAACACCTCCGTGTTGCGGGTCTCCCTAATCAACAATACCTCTGCAACTTCGGCATCGATCTCCTCAATCCCCTCCTCTTTGATATTCTGGACTACAACTACAGACACCGAATTGTGACGCATGGAGAGATTCAACTGCGGGATGCAATGTCGGAAATGATAAAACAGGAAGGCATGTCCGGGTATCGCGTCGCAGGTAAGCGTTACGATACGGGAAACCCACAGGACCTGCTGAAGACCGTAAATGCCTTTGGATTACAAAGCCCCTATTGGGAAGGGTTTGAAAATCAAAATTATCAAAAATAGAGTGTCCCTACTATTGGAAACGAGAAAACAGAATGTCAAACAAAGAAGACCTCATTACATCTGCATTCGTAAATGTACTCCGCCCTATGCGTGCTACATGGACACTTAAACAACGTCCATCGAAACCCTTTATTGAGAATAATAAAGAACCCGATGTCATTGTCACCGAGCCAAAGCGAGATCCGATTGCTATTGAGGACAAAGTTGACAACGAGCGTAGTCCAAATCTCAATGGTGAAGGGCAACTCAAAGATGACTATCTCGGTAAGACGCTTAACACAACAGGGCGGAAGATTCGCATGGGTATTGCCGTTCGATTTCCGTACAAGTTCAGAGAGATAGAGGAAGCAAATCTTGATGCAGAAATAAAAAAAGAGCATGACATCGCTTATTGCATTCTCAGTACGGATGAACCCTATCGTTTTCCAAGAAAAGGATGGCTAACCGGTAGCGTAGCGGACATCGCGACTGCTATCCGCGTCAGAACAATACCTATCGCTAAAATTAATGAAGCAGCGGTAATCTTGGAGCAAGGTGTGGATAATGCGGGCGAACTCGTTGATGCAGCTATAGCAGAACGACCTGAGATCGGTAATCAAATAGAAAAAATCCTCTACCAAGAGTCCTGTCCGCAGACGACGCGGATGGCAATGCTTATTATAGGAAATGCTTTCATCTTTCAAAGTTCCCTTGCAGGAAAACCTGAACTGGAAGCAGTGCCTTCACTTAGCGGACTCCGAGGTCAAGATGGCTTACTTGATTCTGATTTGGTTTTTGACGCATGGTATACTATTCGGACAATAAACTATCGCTCTATTTATGATGTAGCAATTGGTTTAGTTGATGCCATCGCACTTGATGACCAACTTGTCGGAAAGGTACTTTATACACTCCGCAACACCGCACGGAACTTAGAGCAAATGGGACTTGCGAGAGAGCATGAACTTGCCGGAATAGTCTTTCAGAAATTGATTACAGACCGGAAATTTATCAAGGCACACTATACACGTCCTGAATCGTCAGCTCTTCTCTCAGCACTCATGTTACCTGAATTGAAACGCGGTGCTCGGCAGATTAAGGTGGCAGATTTCGCTTGCGGGACTGGGACACTCCTCAACGATATTTACCAGCGTATTCTTGGTTTTCATGAAAAAGTGGGTGGAAAGGGGCAAGATATCCATCGATATATGCTGAAAAATAATATCGTCGGCTGCGACATTCTGCCCAATGCTGTCCATCTGACCGCATCCATTATCGCTAGCACCTACCCAGGCATCAAAATTGGTGACACACGGATCCATACGATGGAATATGGTGTACAGCGTCCCGACGGACAATACGCCATTGGTGCTCTAAACCTGCTTCGCAACCCAGAAGAAACTCTGCCGATACCGATGACAACCAGCCGTAGGGTCGGTGGCCAAGGAGATAAAGAAACCGATGCAAAGCAGGAATTCAGACACAAAGAATTCGATTTCGTGATACAGAACCCACCCTATACCAAGGGAAATACAGACAAAAATTCCGAAGTCCCGAAAACAACCTTTGGGGATAAAGATCCCAAAGTCGAAAAGGCAATGAAAAAGTCGCTTAAGGCACAGAAGGAGAAAGACAGTGTTGCCGATGGGAATGCTGGTATCGCTTCATACTTTGTTGAACTCGCTGATAAAATGCTGAAGTCCAACGGCAGAATGGGAATAGTCTTGCCTATAAACGCCATGGCAGGCGCGAGTTGGCGAAAGGTGCGGCACCTTTGGGCGAAAGGATACCGCGATGTCATTATTGTCACGATTGCGGATGCCGAAATTGAAAATAGTACCTTTTCTGCGGACACGGGCATAGCGGAGTGTCTTGTTATTGCAACCAAAGGAAAATCCAAAACCACGGGTCGAGGCACTTTTGTCTGCCTACATCGCTGCCCTGCAAGCGTACTGGAGGCACTTGAAATAGCGAGCCAGGTTCACAGGAAATCTGACGACATCCGCCAACTTGAAAGCGGCATCACTGGCGGCGATCCTATCAAGGTAGGGGCAGAGACTGTGGGCTATGTAATGGATGCCCCGCTCCCAGACTTTGAAGAAGGCTGGGCAGTTTGTCGTGTCAAGGATATGGGATTACTCCAATCGGCATATCAACTCGCTAATGGACAGCTGAGACTACCTCGACAAACAGAACCGCTCCCGATACCAATTTGTCGGTTGTCCGATATTGCTAAAACCAGCCCCGGCCCCTTAGACATATATGGTGATGGTGGACGTGGTGGTTTTGATGTTGAAGAGGGTTGTCCTGACACTGCGGATTATCCCTGTTTATGGCATGTTGATTCTCGGATTCAGCAGACGATGCTTGTTTCACCTGATTCCCACGCGCTGCCTAGGCCAAACAAGGAGTCCAAAATCGCAGACATAATGGGCGTTAATAGCCGAATACATTACAGTGAAAGCATACAGTTTAACGCCGGCTCTATGTTAGTAATGTTTACCGATCAAAAATCGATCGGTGTAAATACGCTTCCAAACATTGCCTTTGCTAACGAAATCTATGAATACGCGTGGGTATTATGGGGAAATTCAACATTTGGGCTGCTCTGTCATTGGATGCAGTGTGGCAAACAGCAGCAGGGGCGCGGTATACTCCGAAAAACGACCTTGCGTTCTCTGCCGACCTTGGATGTCACTCAGTTGAGTCCATCTCAACTTAAGGCTGCAGAACAGATTTTCCATGAGTTAAAACACCAGCAGATGCTTCCCTTCAACGAAATGATGGATGATCCAGTCCGGCAGAAACTGGATCGGCTACTGTTATCAAAGGTACTGGATTTAGGAGAGGACACGCACCCGCAGGTGCATGAAGGGCTTGATCTGCTCCGCAAAAAACTCTGCGCGGAACCAAGCATCCACGGCGGAAAATTGGATGCTTGTGATTTAGAGGAAGGAACACCAGAACTTATCCGTAAGGATTCAAACGAGACACAAATAGAGCTGCTTTTGTAAATGCTCTTGACGGGGAAGGCTATCTATGGTATCCTACTCGTATCTTGAATTGTTTGGAGTTATCCAATGAATAGCGCAACAATTTTCACTGTGAGAAACGAAGACCTTAACCGGCTTGATCAGTACACATCGGTTGAATTCTTTCGACGGTTGCTTTGGGCGGAAGCACGTCGACTCGGTATAGAAATTAACAAGGTCAATGTGTCCCTCCAAGTAAATGTCAAAGATGGTGGTGTTGATGCGACCGTCACAGATAATGACCTTGATGTAGTCGTTGTTAAAAACAGGACTTCAACAGTGAGTGGTCTGATTAAAGTAGGACATACTAGTTATCAGATCAAGTCGGGGAAGACGAAGCCTAATATCAAAACGGAACTTTTCAAGGATGAGGAAAACCTTAAGGAAGGTGTGCAAGCCTGCCTTGATGCTGATGGGACTTACGTCTTAGTTTGCACCGGTATAGACCTTGATGCTCGCCGGCACAAGGAACTCCTTTCTCAGATTAAGGGCTGCCTAGAGCCGTATAGTACGCAGCCCCCCAAAGTTGAAGTGTGGAGTCAGAACACCCTGATAGGTATGCTTGAGTCATTTCCATCGTTGGCGTTGTTGATTAATGGGTACAGTCATGCCGAATTTCAAACGCATCAGAGTTGGTCGAACAATGCGGATATGCAAGTTCCATTTATTGCTGCGGCAGCACAGAACGAATTAATTGAAAAGATCCAAGGTGGGTTGCGGGAAAAAGTGAACGCGGTTCACGTGCGAGTGTTAGGTGAACCCGGCATCGGCAAGACAAAACTCGTTTTTGAAGCTACGAAGGCAGACGATTTAGCACCCCTTGTTATTTATTGTACGCCTGCTGAGTTTCGTGCTAGCGGTCTGAGACGTGAAATCCTCCGTGAGGATAGCCACTTTTCGGCTGTTTTGATAGTTGATGAGTGCGATCCAAGCAACCGGTATGATATCTGGAATGAGCTGCAGAATCAGGGGCCTCGGATTAAACTGATTAGCATCTATAACGATTACGATCAGGTTCCCGGTAGTGATATTTCTGAATTAGAAACGTTGCGGTTGGCGGACGATCAGGTTTCCACTATTATTCAAGGATATGGAATCTCCGAAGAACAAGCGGAACAGTACATAGAATTCTGTGACGGTTCTCCACGTATGGCACATCATACGGGTAAAGTTTTAGTGAGTCATCCAGGAGATCCATCGCAGCTCCTGAGCGATGATTATCTCTACAAGAAGTTCTATGATTTTGGAGATAGTCAAGAAGAGGTTCAACAGAGAGAATTAGTCCTGCAGTACATCGCGCTTTTTAAGCGATTTGGCTTTGGGGGGGCTGTTATCGCTGATGCACAAGCAATTGCCGAGAAGGTGCGAGAGGCAAACCCATTAGTTACCTGGAGCAAATTTCAGAAAATTGTCAATGACCTCAAGAAACGCAAGATTCTTCAAGGTCAGTCTACGCTCTACATTACACCGAAAGCACTCCATATCAAGTTATGGGTAGAATGGTGGTGGATTTACGGGGCCTCGTTTGATCTTGAAACCTTCACACAAGGTTTACCGTCTAAATCTAAATTGATTACGTGGTTCCATGAAATGTTTCAATACGCCGCTGAATCAGAGCCCGCATCAAGAGTAGTCAAGAAACTTCTCGGCCCGAATGGCCCCTTTCAGGATGGTGAATATCTGAATACAAGGCTGGGTAGCCGTTTTTTTCTCGCATTAACTGAAGCGGAGCCGAAGGCAGCCCTAAAATGCCTGATGTGCACGATAGGGACATGGGATAAGGATGCCCTTTTGAAATTCACAGATGGGCGAAGGGATGTAGTATGGGCACTTGAAAAGATTGCTATGCAACGCGATCTGTTTGTTGATGCTGCGCGTTTGCTCCTTGCCCTCGGCGAAGCGGAAAATGAAGGTTGGTCGAACAATGCCAGTGGTGTATTTGCTAGGCTCTTTTCACACGGACGTGGGAGAGTCGCACCGACCGAAGCCTCCCCGGCAGAACGCTTGCCTGTTTTGAAAGAGGCATTTGAATCAGGATCAAGAGAACAACACCTCCTTGCATTGAAGGCTTGCAATGAAGGTCTAGAGTTTGACCGTTTCTCGCGGGTGCCCGGTGCAGAGTATCGTGGATTACATAAGAATGCTGACTTTTGGGATCCGAAAACGTACGGTGAACTTTTTGATGCTTACCGTCAGATATGGCAGCTTCTATCTGAGCAGTTAGAAAGTTTGTCAGAAGATGAACAGGTAGAAGCAGTTACTATTTTACTGCAACGCGCTTCCAGGATTGCGAGAAGGCCCAACCTAAGCAATATGGTCGCTGATACAATACAGATACTCTCAGAAAAAACTTACGTTGATAATAAATGGCTTATCAAAACTGTTGTTGAGTTTCTTCGTCATAATGGCAAGGATCTGCCCGACGGCATAAGACACCGCTGGGAACAACTTAGGGATGAATTGGTTGGCTCCGATTTTCATGCCATGATGCAACGGTATGTTGGAATGAATTTGCTTGAGGATGCCTTTGACGAGAACGAAAATTATCTTGATCAAGGCCATCCACAGATTCATGCCCTCGCTCAGCAATCCGTTGAAAATCCACGCCTTTTGCAATCAGAGTTACCGTGGCTCGTCACAACCGAAGCACACAATGGATACGCGTTTGGGAATCAACTCGGGAAAAGAGACGATGGTTTTGTTATTCTACCAACCCTTCTTGAGGCACAACGAAACGCGGAGGATAATGCAAGTGTGTATTTCCTTGGTGGCTATTTCCGAGCACTTTTTGAAGGCAACATAGCAGAATGGGAGAAACAACTTGATGTGTTGGTTGAAGATACCACGCTAAATGTGCTAATTCCAGAAATTACACACCTTTCTGGAATGACAAAGCCGGCGGGGTTGCGTCTTCTCAAACTTGCCAAAGATGGGGTTATGGACATCAAATTCTTCGCCTCTTTCTTTCGCAAGCATGTGATAGACAACTTATCGGATGAAGTCTTCGCTGAGTGGATCGAGTTTCTTCTCAATTCTTCAGACGATTTAGCTGTACCAATTGCACTCAAGTTGTATTATTTCTACTATGTTTACGACAAGCAAGGGTTGGTTTTACCGCGTGATCTGACGTTCCAACTGATCATCCGTTCCCCCTTATTTGAAAACGTGCCAGTATTATATCAACATTTCCAACAGGGAAATTCAATGACAGATAGTTATTGGGTAGAGATCACAAAAGCGTTCCTAGATCTCTACCCAGAAAAGGGTTTGGAATTTATTGAGCGGGTACTCCCTCATTTTGGGAAGGGAGGTACCATTTTTGGGGCATTCAACACGGAAACAGTTTCTGTGATAACTGAATTGACAAAACGGTATCCAGACCAAGTGTGGAAGCACGTTAGCAAACGCCTGGAAGAACGTGATTTTTTCTTAGAAAGTTGGCTTAAAGAGGGAGATCCCGAAGAGTCTTTCTCAACGGCGGATGAAAAGGGAGCGTTAACCTTCATTCCGCGTGAAAAAATTTGGGAGTGGATTGATGGAGATGTAGAAGATCGGGCATGGTATTTTGCCTACAGACTCGTCTCTAAAACCCTCTCGGTAGAGGAATGGCACAATTCTTTGGTGCGTGCTTTCCTTATTCGATACGGTGGACGTGAAGATGTCCGCAGAAATCTATGTGCGAACTATTCGACAGAGGGATGGACTGGTGAGCGAAGTTTGCACCTTGAGAAGAAAAAAGAAAAACTACTTCGCATTAAGGAAAGCGAAGAGAACACGAACGTCAAACGTTGGCTTGATGAATATATAGAGCAATTAGAAGAGGGCATTGAGCAGGCAAGGGTTGAGGAGGAGAGAAAATTTTAGGAGCGATCTTTCCTCACTATGCTATCTCGTAGGGCACAAGCTAACAGTTTGTGCTACAAAAAATTGCTTCAGTCTAATGTCTCCCCAACCGCTAACGAAACAATTTCTACATTCTGGGATGCTGTCAATTGTCGGAGTTCTTCGGGCGTTCCTGTCAAGAGTGGGAAAGTGCCGTAATGGATGGGCAGAATCGCTGGCACATTGAGCAATTGTGCGGCATAGGCGGCTTCACGCGGTCCCATCGTGAAATGGTCACCGATAGGGAGCAGTGCCAGATCAGGTTGGTAAATCTCGCCGATAATTCGCATGTCTCCGAAGACATTGGTATCCCCAGCGTGGTAGATTTTATAGCCATTCGTAAATTCAATAACATAACCCGCGGGTTCACCGAGATAAACTGTGGTACCGTCTTCCTCTGTGAAACTGCTACTATGGTTTGCTGAGACCATCGTTGCCTTTATACCCCCAACAGTAACAGTGCCACCTTTGTTCATACCGATCGTGTTCTCGACCCCCTGATTACCGAGCCATCCTGCAATTTCAACGATAGACACAACTGTTGATCCATGTTTTTTCGCCAGTGGCACTGCATCGCTAATGTGATCCGCGTGTCCGTGCGTGATGAGGATAGCATCAAGGCGATCAAAAGTCTTGAGCGCATGGGGACATACTGGGTTGTTGGTTACCCATGGATCTATAAGAAGTGTTTGTCCATCTGTTTCGATTTTAAAGGTGGAGTGTCCAAGCCATGTCAGGCGTATACCGTTGTCAAGTTTCATTGGATCTGTTCCTTTATTTTTACTCGTAGAACGAGATAAATTCATTGGCAAATATTCATCTCTTACCATGGTTCTTTACGCTGTAAGACTTTTTGAATACTGAGGTTGTACCATGCTATGTCCTAAATATCGAATGCTTTTGTCCTACTTTAAATCATACCCCTAAGATCGGTTATAATCATTGACTCCCCATTTTCTTCCGTAATCTCCCAATATTTTTTTTGAAGCGGAATAACCTTTCCTGCGTCCGCTGTATATCCCCAAATTTCCTTTTCAATAATGACAAGTCTTTCAATGTTCGATTGTGCTAATTTCTCAAAATCAATTGTCTTCACCTTAGGATTCATATGATGAATGTCATTCCGGTAGCTGCGATAGATAGCTAAGGAGGCATTAGCACAATTTTCTGTGATAATATTTTGTTTCTTAAGTTCTGATATAAGTTGTTCCTTATTTTCAAAATTTGCCGTGTTGATATTGTTTTCAACAGCAACAAACTTTAGAATCCCTTCGTTTACTGCCTGGACCATCATGACGGTTGCAATAAAATGCCCTGCGAAATAGCATTCTAGACATTCTGTTGATGCTGCCGAAAAATATGTGTGGCCAATAAGGGTGTGATGTTCCAAATCAATACGGCGCTTTATTCTCTCGTCAAAAGTGGAGTTATCTTGTTTTTTTAAGAAGTCACGTAACATTGATTCAGGTATAGACATGTGTTATTTCCTCTTGTTTAAAATTTGTCGTAGACTCTGGGCGATGATTTCTACCTCTCCGGGCATTAGCGTTTGTCCATTGATAATAATACCGTTTTCTCCTGCGCTTGGAAGGTCAATCGAGGGCTCACCGTCTGCGAGTTGCTGAAGGATTTCGTTCCGTGTGATACCGAGGTGTTCTGCATCAAATCGGATTTCAGTGCGGGGCATCGGTTGTCCGGCTTCGGAAGGGAAGATACGATGGACGGTAACGCCTTGGATATCCGAGAACGCTTCGTCGTAGTAGGTAACCTGATCCTCGTAGGATTGCTGTAATTTGTCGTGGTCTTGATCCAGATACCATTCAACAGCGGTAAGGAGTCCTACCAACTCTTCTTTCCCCACCTTCATTCCCCTGCCGATGAAAGGATGTGGGGGTCCGTTGAAAGCGATAGCCTCAATCAACGATTTTTTTCCCACAATTAACCCACTACTCTGCGGTCCGTGCAACCCTTTCCCGCCGCTAAAGAGTGCCAAATCAGCACCCATCTGCGTGAAACGCCATAAGTTTTCAGGGGGTGGTAATTGTGCTGCGGCATCAACGATGAGGGGAATATTATGCCTTTTCGCAATCGAGATGGCTTCCTCATAAGGCACCCAGAGGTGTTCTCTACTGGGGTTTGCGAAGTAGAAGATCGCAGCGGTCTTTTCCGTAATGGCGTTCTCTAACGCATCGGGGGTTGTTCCCTTTTCATCACCTATCTCTACGAAAGTGACACCAACCTGCCGAACGGCGTAATCGTATCCGACCCGACCGTGACGATGCACAATGACTTCACTTTTCATTGAGGGATCAAGGTGCGGCAATTTTTCGCGTTTATCTGAGTCAAGTCCGGTGATACACGCCGCAGTGCTGAGGGTCAAAGCAGCGGCAGCACCGCAGGAGACATACGCCGCTTCGTTGTGGGTGAGTTTCGCAATCTCTTCCCCGACCCGTTTTTGGAGTTCAATGATGTCTACAAAATGCTTGGCAGCGTCCGCCATCGCCGCTATGACCTCGGGGGGCATGATCGAACCACCGAGCCGTGTGAGCGTCGCATTACCGTTGATGACTGTGCGAATACCTAAGCGTTTGTAAATGCTCATTTGAATGGTTATCGGAAACTATCAGTTTTCAGCAAAAGGATCTTGCGGCAGTTATGCAACTTTTATATGCTACACACTGGCTGCCGACTGCCGACTGCTGATAACTATCTATCCAACCTCTTCACCATCTAATTTGCCGACGTGGAGATCGATCTCATCGCGCGACTCAATCTTGTCGACCTTACCGTCTGCCATGTGGAAAATACGGTCAGAGACATCTAACATCTTGTGATCGTGTGTTGCGGTGATGATGGTTACGCCGTTTTCAGCATTGAGTCGACGGAGGAGGGCGATGATTTCGAGTCCGGTTTTGGTGTCCAAGTTTCCAGTCGGTTCATCGGCGAGAACGATTGCGGGATCGTTTGCGAGCGAGCGTGCAATCGCAACACGCTGTTGTTGTCCACCGGAGAGTTCTAACGGCTTGTGTTGCACGCGGTCACCGAGTCCGACGAGTGTAAGGAGGTCAACGCCTTTCTCTCTGCTTTCGTCGGCACTCATACCCGCGAAGATCATCGGAAGTGAAACGTTTTCGAGTGCCGTCATAACTGGGATGAGATTGAACGATTGAAAGATATAGCCGATCTTCCGGCAGCGAAGCCATGCGAGTTCATACGCGTCAAGTTGTGCGATGTCCACCTCATCAATGTAGACTCTGCCCTCGGTCGGTTTGTCTAAACCACCAATCATGTTGAAAAGTGTCGATTTCCCTGAACCGGAGGGACCCATAATAGAGATGTACTCGCCGCGCTGGATTTGGAAATTGACGCCACGGAGGGCATCGACGGTCTGTGTTCCCATCTCATATCGCTTGATAAGGTTCCGGACGCGAACCGTATTTTCCTTAGGGAGAACGCGTTGAAACTTTTCCGGAGTTTCGGAGAGAATGGCATTAACATCGCCGATTTCTGTTGGTATATTCATTTTTTTCTCCTTTAGTGGTTATTGGCAGTCGGCTATCGAAAACCATCAGCCAGAGGGACTTGTGGTAGGGGAGAGCGTTTGCAGCTGCGCTGACCACTAATCGTCATTGCGTTACTTACCGTCTCTGTAGGAATCCAAAAATACCCTGTTTTTCAGGTTCGGGTTCGGGCGTTACGGGAGCGTTCTGTTGAGGGTTCGGAATGGCGAACCCGATGAAATTCCGTTTGCCAAGCTGCTGCATAAATGTAAACAGGGACGTTTCCGCTTCTTTCCGGGTCAACTGGTACTGGTTTTGGACCCCCTTTATAATCTGTGAGATGGTATGCTTACCGTCGCACATCTGCCACACATAAGTTCCGATGGAATCTAATACGATAACCCTTTTATTGGGGAGCATAAAAAGTTTACTGGCGAGTCGGATCCAGAGTTTGTCTTTCTGGGGAACAACGAGTGAGGCTTCGCCTTTGTCGTCTAGCTCCCAATTTATCAACTGGTTCCGAACAGGAAACGACTTCATGATCCGAGTCCGATCCATATCCGGACGTTTCTTAAGTTTGAGAGCGTATAAAATTCTGTTTAGCATAATGGTTGTCAGTGCGGATTTTTTTTCGCAAGAAAAACCCGGTGAATGCCACACGGCATTCATACCGTTGATTCACCGAAAACTATCCGTGGTATTGAATACTTTCAGCAACTTTTTGCACGGTCGAACGCGCATCGGTACTGCCGATCGACTGGATAACATAGATACGATTAGACTGATTGCATCGCCATAGATGGAACACAAGGGCTGTTCTCTTGGATAACTTATCAAGCATCAGCACGGGACTGAATGGCACACCATCATAGAGCCGTGTTTGTTCCCCAATGAGTGTCAAACGCTCATTATCTGAATCTGTCTCGGATGTTACTTCAAACCCGTAGCCACGAATCGCTTTTGCGTATTTGGTACGAAACCATGCCTCTAATGGGTTTGGGGCATCTTTATAGTCGCTCAGCATCACTTCTGCGGGTCCGTATCGCTCCACACTCAGTCGTCCTTTGTCGGGGGGTAGGGGGTTTTTGCTTGGGGTTTTTGCTTGGGTATTTTCTGCGGATTTCCCCAAGGTTATCTCACCCCTACCATCTTCTACAGAACCATTATTCTTTAGACGATTGCTTGCCAGTTTCGCCAGCCGTACTGCACTCTGAAAGGGAACAGGCTTGGCAACGAAGGCAAACAACAGGTAGCCGCTGAGCAGTTTCTGACGTTCCAACTTGTATTCTTTTGGAACCCCTAACTTAAGCCCGTAGGCACTCCACAATGTCAATGGGGCATCCCCGCGGTCTGTAATTGATTCAAAAATCCGAAGAACTGTAGGTCGCCAATTCTCCTTGAGCCGTCCCATCACCTGCACGATCGTAATTCGCTTCCCAGTGTGAAAAATCAGCCCATTCGCACGAATGCTCCCTTTCCAACTAAAACCGAGAACCGTCCGTCCCTTAAAGAATTCCTCTTCTTTGATGAGATTAACGTTCCGACGAAAGGAGAGCTCGGTGCCTTTCTTATACGTCTTGCGAATCAGCTTGAAATATTCGTCAAGCGTTGCGTGGAGATCCGGCTTTTTGCGTCGGGTATGCGCCCATTTGAGTTCAAGGCGAGGCATCTCTGGATCGTCAAGCCGGAGATATCCTGTTTTCTGATCTCCGCTGAGTCCACTCAGTTCCCACGTCGTGGGGATTTCCAGTTCTATGCCTGCCCACCCAAAAACAGTCCATTCCATTTTTTTATAGTTGTCAGTTATCAGTTGTCAGTTATCAGTTAAGAGAAGGTCCTGTTAAACGAAAACTAATGGCTATTCCTAAGTTCTGAGTTTTTTCAGCAAGGCGGTTAACATTTTCTTCACATTGATATTCAAATGAATGATTATCGGTTTTAATAGTTGTTGGTTCGGTTTTTTCTTGCGAAAAAACCTTTTAGTTGTCAACTGTCAATCCAGAGGGTATCTTGTAACAATCTTCCCGGGTGTTGGAATATTCCAAGTTTTCGGTGAATTGTTACCCAACACCTCTTGTAACTGACAACTGACAACTGATAACTGACAACTATTAAAACGGTTTGACGATTACGGCTTTAGAGACAAGCGCAATAGCCACGGTTCCCATACCAATGAGACCGACACCGCAGGCAAATCCTGCTGCAAGTACCGGGTTGTACATATACCAACGCCGCATCCCAAATCGCTTGATCATGTAAAACCGTCCAATAACTGCACCGAGCAGCCGTGTAACCATACTTCCTGGATCCGCGCCGATGCCACCAACAATACCGTAGAACCACATGGAGGGGAGTTTAAATACCCACAACATCCCGTAGATTGCAAGGCTTCCGGTAAACCCGGCGGCCACATAATCCCCTCGAATTGCTTGCAGCATTTGGCTGTTTCCATCCCGCAGCGACGTTTTCCAGAGACACTCATTTGTGGCGTTAATCGGCCACATCATCTGTGCGAATGGATACTGCGCACTGGGGATCGGTGCAATCTTCCAGATAAAGTGCAGCACCACAATTCCACTGACGACCAGAATCGGCATAATCAACAGTGTACCGGCGAGATTTGACGTGAAGGTCGTTCCTGTCAATTCAAGGACTCGCCAACTCTGTGTGCCGCGCCCGTAATCTTCGTCGGGTAATGGTGCGAACCAGATATCGACCTCTTCATAGCGACTCAAAATGAAGGTAATTTCGTGTAGATACGGTATCTCAAAGAGGTCGCGTCCCAGCACACCGAAGGTCCGTGCGGTAATATACGAATTGATCGGTGTATACAGGAAAGCGTAACCTAACAGGAAACTCAGCGGGAAATTCGGGACCATCCAGTGAATAAGCCATACAAATCCACCCATACCGATGAGCCACATTAATCCCATCAACCATATCGGGAAATCACCACGGTTCGGAGGCGGAGCGAAGGTGCCGCGCTCGCCTGCGGTTTTCTGAGCCCTCCGCATTTTAAAGAGCATCGGAATTGAAGCCGCCATCCCTACGATTGCGAAACTAAAGGATTTCCCCATGCCGCAACTAATCCAGAAATCCAGTCCGTTGAACAAGCCGACACCCCGGACATCCAAACCCGGCGTCCACTGATGGAGAATCTCATACCGGTACAGAATTTGTGGGTTCAAGATAAATTGCGTTGCCATTGCGGCAATGAATTCTGTCATCACAATCGGGAACGGCAACACGAACCCGAAGAGCATTTGTCCAAAATCGGTTCGGAACGCGAAAACACCCGTCGGCGCGAAACCTTCGATACTCTGTGTGAAATCTATCCACGGGATCTTCAGAATCTGAATCGGTTGGCTCATCATCACACCGGTGAGTGAAGGCACACCGATATAGAGGAACCCCCAAATGAGTCCTGCCATAGAGCCGATAGAGAAGACCCGCCATCGCCAGGTTTCTTCTTTACCTGTCGTTTCTGCAAGCGCCGTTGCCCCCTGCGCACTAATCGGTGCCATCGGATAGGGGAGGCGTTCAAGGTCTGCCGTAAGTCGGAACAGAATATACTGCCCACTGACAAAACGCAGGGTTCCCAGTAGTTTTCCTGCCAGGTAGATACCGATAGGCAGAAACCAGTCTGGATGTATAAGACTTCGCGTGAGCACGCCAACGGAATCGCCTGCCGGCACAATCCAATCTGGGATTTTGTCGGCGATTTCGTAGGAAGCTGCCTGTGGCGTGTTAACAAAATAGGCGTACCAGATAAAATTCCGGTATTGGAGCCCACTTCCGACAGCCGCACCTGTTAACCCGAGGAGCATATAAAGCTCCTGTCGTCGGGCAGTTGTAAAGGAACGCCGCGCGAGTTCGGTGAATAGAATAACGGCAACCCAAGGTGCTGCACCAGCACCGGATTCACCGGATACATAACTGAGATAAATGGAACCCGGCATCATCAGCAAGCCAACGAAAAGTGCTCCAACAAACACTTTAACTGTTAGTCCCGACTCAAAGGTACGAATACCGCCTTCAATGTCATATCGCTGTGCCCAAGCTTGCCATTCATCTGCTTGTGATACTCTTTCTCTCGCCAAATTGAATGTTCTCCTTTCTTGACTGTCGGCTATCGGCATATTGGCTGTCGGCTATCGGCTTTCAGCGAAGAAGGTTTTCGTTTAACGATACCCTCTTAACTGACTGCTGAAAGGGTTTTCGTAGAAAACCCGACCCGACGGCTGATTGCCAATTGCTGACAGCCATCCTGCTGACTGCTGATGCTCACTCTTCGCCTGATTCTTCGGTGTCGTCGGTGCTTCGTAGTTCTTCCCAGAAATGCGCACAGAAAATACCAACTATCAGCACAAGAGCTGAGAACATCTGCCATTGCCAACGCCCTTCAAGGGCGAGAACGCTGAACAGCCATAAGAAGGTGCCAATGATAATAATAAGACTTGCTACTTTTTCCATTATTTTAACTATGATCCCCCAAATAGGGTTCTAAAGTCCGAGTGTAAAGTCTGTAAAGTGTAACGAAAGTGAACTAAAATTATATTAAACCCAACAACTTTAGTACACTTGTGAACTTTAATTTAATCTGCCGGTGTCGGTACAGGCTCCATCTGTCCTGCTTCTTCTGCCGACGGGTCCATACCTTCGGTTCTACCGCGTTCATGGAACTCTGCTCGGATATCGACGCTGAATGTCCGCCAAATCAGGAGTTGTTTCCGCAGCAGATTCAGGAAACGTCGATTGACCCGCTTCCAAGAGGCGATCTCACCACTCTCACGATGTACATCCAACGTGATTTTGTAGAGATCCTCTTCTTCACCACCGACTGGGGATGTAACGAACTGAATAGACTGGCTCACACCTAAGTCATAAGGCGCCAACCATACCATCATCCCGATCTGATAGGAGTCTTCGGCTTCTTCTTGGCTGAACGCAACCTGGTCCGTATAAAAGTCGCTGGCGGATTCGTCTGCATGTGCCTCAAAATAGTCCCGCATAAAGACGTTCAACCCGAGTGATTCTTCTTCAAGGACGGTAAAGGGTAAATTAAAGTGCCATACGTCCCCTTCGGGTTCTGGGAGTTTCCATTTACGTTCGATATCAGGGACTGCCATCCGTGAAGCCTTGATTGCCGGATACATGGTACTGAGTAAAACGACAAGCATGACAATAATTGTTGCGACGACCGTTGACATTGACGAATAGTTAAGCGTCAATCCAGCGAGCCAACCGAAATGCACGAGGGTTGTCGCGATTGCTTGTCCCATGAGATAGCCTAACACCGCACCGACGATGGCGTATACGCATGCCTCCGCAAGGAAGAGGAAGGCGATATGCACAGGCGCGAGTCCAACGGAACTGTAGATGCCGATTTCACGGACCCGTTCATAAACGGCGCCAAGCATGGTGTTAAGAACGATAAGCGCGGCGATCAAGATCGGTACGAATAGGTTACCCATGCCGCTGAAACTCGTCATGCCAATACTACTGTAGAGATATGTGTCTTTATCACGTCCGACAAAGAAGTCAAGAGCGATACGGTTCATGAGCGGTGCCATGATAAGGTCTAACTTATCTATTGCGCCTAACAACTGCGGATCATCCTCTCGCGGTTCCATGTTAACAGCAACACTTCGGAGGGTGCCCCCTTGATTCATAACGACTTGATAAGGGAGAATAGCGACACTGTCTGGCGTGAGATGGAGGTATTTCTGTAATTCGCCTTCAAGCGTCTCATCACCAGTGGCACCCCGGCTCCGCTGCTGTTGCATCAGCTGATAATCGACAGGCGTAAGTTCTTCGCCATCGTTATCAGTAAGATCCTTGAAGCCGATACCGAGGACACCAACGACAGTAAAATCGGCACCGTAAACAGAGACGGTGGCTTTCCCCATATCGCTTTCGGTGATCTTGAGCAATTCTGCCATTCCTTTGGGCAGCACAATGGCGTAGGGCCACTCCGTCGGCCATTCATTGGCATCTGCCGGGTCAAACCATTTGCCGTATTGGAGGTATCTATCAATACCGCTAACACCGGGTTCTGATTCATTCATGCCCACGAGCATGTTTGCCGCGAAGGTCAATGCTTCGCCTGTGAGTGGGTGCGTTGGAGGCGATGTATCTGCTGTGTTTTCCGTGCGTGTGAGTTGGACAAACGATTGGTCGCCGGTTCCTGAGGATTGATACCATGCGCGCGGTGCGACGACGTTCCGAACGAATAAGACGGATTCTGCGTCTACCTGTTCAATGAAACCCCCTTCTTTTAAAGTGCTACGCGCTTCCGCAAGGTCAAGCGGTTGTTCGCCTTGCTTGACCAAGAGTTCGTTTTTACGTTCCAAAAGTCGTTCTAAGGCGGTCAATGTGATTTGCGTCTTTTGCATGTCGTTCAGTACGGAGGTAAGCACCGGTTCCTCAAGTGGACGCCAATACTGGTCACGGATGAGGAGACCGGTATAGCGCGGTGTCACTTGTGGAAGGCTCGTTCTGTTCGGGTGCATAAACGTCCGCACAGAGGTAAACGATATAACAGTAAAGGTAAGGATGACCAACGTACAACACGTCAGGATCGTCCGTCCTTTCCGTTTCCGCATGTTGGAAATACCTAAACTAAATGCAGCAGCACTCGCACTCAACCTGCCGACATCGGCTTTATAAACTTTACTGCCCTCTTGTCGGATCTTTTCGAGTTGCTCCTCGAATTTCCGGACAATAATACTGATGACGATAACCGTCAAGGCAAGTACAACAAACGCGATCAGAATAATCACAGGTGTGGTCGTAATCTGGAATGCGGGGTGAACTTGGCTGAGGAAGAAAAATACAAGTAAAAAGATGCCGAATGAACCCAAAATCTGTTTGTGGATGTTCGGGAAGCCGAAAATGAGCCGTTCCATAAAGTAGGCGAACGGCATCAGTAAGGCGAGGTAGAACATCACACCGTTGACGACATCGTTACCGGTCTGTTTGACGTCTGGGTATGCGCGTGATTCATAACCCCACGCGGCGCGGGCGAGTTTGAGTGCCTGTTGATAGTCGCTTTGGAGTAATTCGGTCTCCGCACGTGCAAGGTAATCGTTCGCAAATTGGTGGAGTTTGTCAAGCCGGTCACTGGAGATACCAAACCGTTTGTAAAGTCGTGAGCGGTTCTCATCGAGCCACCACATATCTCGGACAACGACGTACGGCGTGAGACGAATTTGTCCGTTTTCGCGGACGACGAAACCCTCACCGGTATAAAGCGTCGGGTTCTTCATACCGCTTTTCGTTGCTTTGATGAGAAGGAGACGTTTACCAATCTGTCCGTATGCCATTCCAACTTTGATGCGCGTGTTGGGTTCGCTATACACGAGTGCAATAGGTTCGGCTGCGGACACACCTTCCTGCTGCCACGGTTTGGACATCCCGAACTTCTCCGGCGCACTATCCGTGAGCGCATCATAAACTTCGAGTTCCCGCAAGGTTCGCAGGTACCGTTGATCCACTAAGTCGTAGATCGTTGTAGATACACACGGAAATGTAACAACACGGCAACCGCGCCTACGGGTGTTGATCGGAATTTTGTTCGGAAGTAGTTTCGCACCGTAATTCCCGAGATCAGGGGCATAGACGATGTCGCCTGAATCCTTGTCAAGAATGTATGCTTCAACCTCTTGTGCACCACCGAGACGCCGTGTAGCTCTACCTTCCATTGCTAATCCGGCGACCTCAAAGTTACCCTTGTTATCGCCCATCACAAACAGGTCTCCACGGACCCCCATCATGGTTTTGTGTTTCCTGCGGAGCGTCAAAATCGGGTAAGGCACCGGTTTATTCGGTAGTGCGGATTCACGTGCGTCAAATTCAACAACATCACCGAAGAGGTTGCAGTAGAAATTCCCGACACGTGCCGCGGTGGGCATCTCTTCATCTCGAAGGGCTTGGATGAGTAACGATGCCAATGTCTGTGCTTGCTGATGGAGGTTACCACCTTCGCGCAAATCAACGCGTTCAATCGTATCGAGGGGGGTGTCCGTTAAGACGCGGGCATCTTCAATGGTTGCAAAAGCGATGCCAGTCTTTCCGACAAGCGTGGCGACCTCGCTATCAAAAGCAATTTTACCTGGGATATAAGTCTTCCACGTCTTTCCACCGCTTGCGGAGATGGCGTTAACGAAATTTGACTCACCGCCGAGACCCGCAATCGAAATGAGAGTTTTAATATCCTCAATTTCTTCATCGGAGAAGGTGTCCGGATCTTCATGACGAAGTCGGAGCATGGCGTCCAACTGTTCACGTGTACGGATGTTATTCTTTCGATTCTTCTTTGCAGTGCGGACATCATTTCGGATGAAACGCTCGACCTCTTTACGGATGTAATCCATATCTTTGAGCATATCCTCAGAGGGTTCACCTTGATTGCGCCACTGTTCAAACTGCATCTTCATCAGTCGGCTCACTCCGCTGAGGCCGGTGAGTTTATTGAAGTGCGAACTCAATAGCGTTTCAAGCGTCTTTCCTTCGAGTGCCGCTTTATCAGATATCCCGTTTGCAACCGTCCATTGACGTGCCATAACGGCTTGGCGAATTTGATCGTCTGTCCACTGCCAAAGTTTCCTGACACGGACACCAAAATCGGCATCTTCAGCGTAAGAGGCAAGTTTATTGCCGATGCTCGCAAACTCGCGACGTAATACAAATTCGGGTTGCTGATCGTAGAACCATCCCTTGTTGAACACCCCGAACTGATTCGACTGTGAGGAGAGGTCAATGCTAATATAGAGAGAGGTATAATACCGGTTGAATAGGTCTTGTAGGGCGATTGCCGCCTCGATCTGTCCGAGTTTTCGGTTGTATTCATCGGTATCAATACGCAACATCTTTTCAATACGACTCTGGATGTTACGGAAACGTGCGTTGCGAAGCGTTAACATGTTATCGCGTAGAAGCACTTTGGTCTCTGCATCCAAATCGGTGTCTAATGTGGGTAACCGTTCAATGAGGTTTTCGAGTGCTACGATATCCGTATCGGCGCGATTTTTAACGATCGTTAACAATTCTTTTTCGCTAATCTGTGATGCGATGCGTAAGCGCAACGAAAGTGCTTGTTCAACTTCATCATCCGATAGGTAGTTTTCCAAAATGAGACGTTCTTCATCCAAGTATTCCCGACCTAACGTCCCCGATGTTGCGATCAAAGTCTGAATACGCGTGCGTTCCAATCGGGCATTCCGGAGTGCAATTTCAAAGATACCTTGTTTATCTTTAAGAAGATCTGCTATCAATACGGCAACATCAGTTGTATCTCCAGATTCGGCTAATCTCTGTCGCAGCTGGGTATCGATCGTGTTGAGACGTTCTATCCCGGCTTTCGACAAAAATTGACCGCCATAAATCAAAGAATCACCGCCCGATTTTCCCATCGGCGTTTCCTTGAGTCGGCGAATGCTCGCTTTAACCTCATTTTCAACGGGTTGGCTATCAGGTATTTGTGCCAGAACCTTTTCAAGGAGCTGAACCTCTCGCTGAATCGCTGCTGCTTGGGTGTCGTTGGCATCGCGTAAAACACTGCGTGCCTCTTTCGCTGTATTGAGTGAGTGTAGGTCGAGATGCCGGTCAAGTATCTTCTCAGGTGTCCACATCAGTGCAAATTTGCGTTTGTCGCTCATCTCCCAGTTTGCGAGGGTTTTGTTAAGCATCTCGATATCAGCGATGAGTTCTTGCGGAAGATCATTCGGTATTGGGATGTGCCAGTCTGAGCCCTGTTGCACCGGAATAAGATAGGCGTCATTCGGGTGCGTATTGTATTCGTCGGTACTGCCGGTCTCCACCGCGTGAATGAGTTTCTCAACCGCCCATATATCAAGACGCGCAATCGGCAGTCCAAGCGTTTCAATCAATTCGCGCTGTGCGGATCGGCTCGTATTGAGGGCAACACCACGAACCTCAGCTAACCTACCGACAATATCTCGGAGGAAATGTGTCGTTTGCAAAGCTTCTTTCTTCGAGCGGGCAAGATTTGCTAATAAACGGCTCTTCTCTTCACCTGTGAAGCCTTGCTTTTCGCGTTTTCGATTCCTGTCTGCCTGCTTCTTCTGGCGTTCTGAAAAGTCACGCTGTTGCTCCGTAAGAGATTCAATCTCAGATCGTGTTTTTGACAAGCCGTCCAGTGTAGTTGCGAGAGAGTCTAAGTCAGACTTTACGTTGTGTATACCGTGGAAAAAGTCAGCCGGGAGATCGACAAGAACGCTCCGGTCAATGGAGAGCAAAAGCCTTCTGCCCAACTCTTCAAATTCAAGGACATCTGTAGAAAGACCACGGCGAAGTCCGTGCATTGTGGGGGTGCCGGGTGAATCGGTGTCGGAACCGACGATATCTTGTCCAATACCTTCCATAAAGGCACGCATGCCGGCAAGCCCTTGGAAGTGTCCATCGACTGCAACAAAGAGGACAGAATAGCCGGGCCGATATTGGGGCTGACTAAAAAGACGCGCGAGTTCCATGAGGGTCGCGATACCACACGTTGGATCAGCACCGGGTGCCATGGCGGGAACGACCGACATTGAGTCGTAATAAGCTGTGAGAACAATCAGTTCATCGCGTAAAGTTGGGTCTCCGCCTTCCAAAAATCCGCGTATATTTTGCCCGACACGGCGCTCCCACGTCATCTTCCCTCTTATACGAACATTAACTTGACTCCCTTCCGCCTGTTGTGCCGTCATCAAATTGGTGAGGACAGCAGCATCTTCTTTAGAAATCCAAAATCGCGGTATATTAGCGGGGACGGTACCGAACTTATTTTCTGCTTCTCCTCGAATGGTTGTGTCGGGTTCGATAAAGATGACAGCAGTGCCACCGAGCATTGCCGCATTGATATAACGAGTGCTGGAGTTAAAATCAAGAAGAACGATTGCCCCTTTCGGGATAAATATGTGTGATTCACTCGCAGCAACAAACTCGCCGGACTCATCGACTTGTCCATCGTTGTTGTTATCGATGCCATCAGTGTCATCCCCTGGGATTTCATCTGTCCAGCCATCGGCATCGTTATCAATGCCATCTGTTGCCCATCCTAAGATTTCAGAGAGCAGAGGGATTTCACCGTACTCATCAATAGTGCCATCCTCGTCATTGTCGATGCCATCGGATGCTTTTTGTAGGTGTTCATTAAGTATATCATCGGTGATACTGGCGTCGGTGATACGATAACGTCGGGCGAGTGTTGTGAGTGTGTCCCCATCTTGGAGTTTATGCCAAAATCCACCAATATTCGTGCCGTTGAAATCAGCAAGTTCGGCATCATCGCCGTAAAGGAGGGGACCAGATAAACCTCCTGTCGGAATAAACACCGTGCTTCCTTCGACAACTGGCGTCGCCAGAAATTGGTTCCGCTCGTCTGCAAGGATAGTCGTCTCGTCAATATGGTAACTTTCTGCGATGTCTTTGAGTGTTTCTCCTGCCAATACAGTGTGTTTAATGCCGTCTGCTAATAGAGAGGTCCGCACAAGGTTGGGCCAGAGGGGAGTGAGTTTAAAGGCGTGTAGCACATTGGCTTCCGGTGAGAGGACTTCAATGATGCTATCACCGTGGTCGATCGGCACGGTGACGGAAAATTCGCGACTTTCCACGTTCTGCAAACCGGTTTCGACGAAACGATCAAAAATGTATTTGCTTCCACTCGCAGCTTGAGGATAACCCGTTACACGACTGTCGAGACTTGAGAGGCGTGCAAGGTCCTTTCGAATGTTGCCGATAGAGAGGTCATCCCGAATCTGGATGGCTGCAGATTGCATGCCGGTACTGGGAATTGCTTGTGCGTATGCAGTATCGGATAGTTGCCCAGCGACGAGCAAAACCGAAAGAAAAAACATTAATACATTTGTGAACGCACTGAAGAGCCGCTCGCGGCACTCGGGTCTACTATGAATTTTCATGTTGTGAAGTCTCCCGCCTTTTTCTGGTTTTTCAGATTTTCTCCCCGCCGCATAGATTCCTATGTTCGGAGCCTACTGGCGTAGTTTTGGGAGGCAATATTTATATTGTATACTATTATTGCAATTTTTGTCAAATTAAAAAAATTTGCATTTAAGGCTTTTTTAGGTTAAAATATATTTCACGCTTTTGCCTCTCATTGAAGCAGAATCCTCTTCAAACTACATTTCACTGCAATACTAAAAAATTTCAAAAAAAATCAGCAGCAGTCCAACCCTAATCTTGCTGCCTGATAAGGAGCCAAACGTGGGCAAAGAATCAAGAGACTCAAATACAGACAAAGTCGTCTCACGTATAAAACTACGTCGCCACGAACTGAAGTTGACACAAACAGAACTTGCGAAAGTGGCGAATCTAACACCTGCGGCGATCTCCCAATTTGAATCAGGAGCCCGGAAACCGTCGTTTAAAACACTTTCAAGTCTTTCCGATGCTCTAAAAGTCACTACCGATTACCTACTTGGAAAAGCCGACAAAAGTTACGATGATCTTTTAGCCGACCCAAAGATTAGTGCTATGTTCAAGGGGATGATGGAATTTACGGAAAAAGATAAGGAAACGCTCTACGAGTTCTATGAATTTCTTAAGGTGAAAGCCAACCAGTGATTATTGTGATTTACTATGATGATGCGGCCTCCGAGAATCAAGGTAAATCAGATAATCCGTTAAATCATAGTTCAGACTTTAATCGTCAGTTATTCTTGGACAGAGGCAGATTTTTCCGAAATTTTGGCGGTTCTCTAATAGCAGGTGTGCCTCACCCGCACGATGGAGCGGTAAAACTCTGTCAATAATAGGTTCCAATTTTCCCTGTCCAGCGAGATAGACAAGCGTTCGGAGTTCAGCGACTGTCCCGAGGGCAGAGCCCATCAGTGTTAACTGCTTTTGATACATCTTTCGGATGTTAATTGTGCCAATGTTGCCTGTTGTCACACCACACGAAACAAGTCTCCCATTTTTAGCAAGACTCGCAATGCTCTGATCCCATGTTGCAGCCCCGACATGCTCAAGGACAACATCCACACCGCGTCCGTTGGTTATATTAAGCACGATCTCCGAAAAATCTCTGTCTTTATAGTTAATTGTAACATCTGCACCCATCTGCCGGGCACGTTCAAGTTTCTCATCACTGCTCGCTGTCGCAAAAACTCTGGCACCCGTTAATTTTGCGATTTGTAGTCCTGCACTTCCGACACCGCCCCCTACACCGAGAATTAAAACATCGTCCTCTGGACGAAGTTGTGCACGCGTCATGAGCATATGCCATGCGGTGAGATACGCTATCGGTATCGCAGCGGCGTTAACGAATGACAGGGTTTCTGATGGGAGCTGAATAGCGTTTTGGGCAGGGGCTTTTACGTATTCTGCGTATCCGCCATTTGTTTGGAAACCGATGAGTTCTTGCGTGTCACACAAGTTTTCGGCACCGCGATAACAGTCGCTACAGATGCCACACGGGATGCAGGGTGCGAGAACGACTCGATCCCCGACCGCAACACCGCGGACTGCAGCCCCAATTTCGGCGATTGTTCCAGCGATGTCGGAACCGAGTATATGGGGCGTATCCCCTCGACGGAGTTTTGCTTCTATCTCAGGCCGGTTCCGCCGGGCATGGATGTCCAGATAGTTCACCGCACAGGCTTCGACTTTAACCAGCACCTCATCGGTATCAAGCGTTGGTTTAGGGACATCCGTGTACTGAAGAACCTCCGCACTGCCTTGTTCTGAGAAAACGATTGCTTGCATTTTTCTAATGATTAACTCTCGGCATCGTTGCACGATGATTTCTGGTGAATTCCAACCGGGTTGGGCAGCTTGAGAACTTTTTTCAAGCACACAGGAAAGCGGCAGTAGATAGAGCAACTTCCTGATTCACGCTATGGTTGGTAGTTTAGAGCCGATGTAACTCGTCTAAGCAATCAGAAAACCCTAATAACTGTAATTCTCTGGAGATATAACTAAGGACGGCTTTTTCCAGTGCCAACGGATAAACGACACCGTGCTGTTTGGCAATATCGGGTCCGTGCCGTTGCATAATCGCTATTAACCGGAAATGTGCTTTGGCAATGCCTTCTCTATCAATAGTCTGCATTGTTAGAGCATCTTCGATTTCTTTTCTGAGAGTTTGCGGTACAAAAGCATTAATATTTTTTACACCTCTGTCTCTTTGTTTCCCACTTCCTATGATGAGGACTTCTGTCAGCGACATCACAGCAAATGTAGTGCCCATAAATCCTGCAATGCGTTCCTCACGTCCCAAAACTGTAGGAAGGATAGAGAGCACCCGCCAAAACTCATTGAAATGCTGCTTTAGTACCGAACTAACACCTTCTAATTCTTTGTCGCTACACGTTTCCTTAAGTTGAATGCATCCTTCGGCAGCAGACAACACGCGAACCTTAGTCCGTTCAAGGCTGATTGTGTCCCCAGCATGTATCCAAACATCAACTCGCAAGCCTTCGCTTGTGAGGCAGGTTATCATCTGTCCAGGAAACGTGTCTTTGAAGAGAACCAACGACTGAATATCGGATAACCAAGATTCTAATCCGTGTTGGAAAGTTTCTTTATTTTCTTCGGCGACCAGTAGATGAAGGTCAATGTCTGAATATCTGTCAGCGGTGCCTGTTGCGAAACTCCCTTCAAGCCACGTCCCTAATACGCGCACGTCCGATGCTACCTTATCGGCAAATGCTTTCAGATATTCTTGATGCATTTCCAATCCCTTGCAACAAATTGCGTAGGCACGTTATGTTTGTCGGCACAGCACGAAAATCTACCCGTAAGCACCATGGTTGAGGAAACCGAGCAGTCGACGCAGACGCGGACTCGCATCTTTGTAAACAGACTCCGGCATACTGTAATTCATAAACGGATAGTATTTATGCCCAACAAGACGGCGTCCATAAGTCACCTGTGTGATATATCGGATGCGCTCGGTCTGGTTCGGACCCCCGCGATGCCAGACCTGATTGTTGAACATGATAACACTTCCGGCTTTTCCGAGATTATACTGAACTTTGTCTTCCCACTCTGTTCCCTCTATCGGGTTCGGAGGCGATGCACCGAAAAGATGTGAGCCTGGAACAACCTCTGTGCCACCGTGTTCAATTTCGGTGACATCGGTGAGGTAATAATTTGCTGTGAAGAGTAGGACCGGCAACCGAACGTTCTTTGGGGGGTCCCCCTCGGTCACGATATAGTGTGGAGCATCGTCTTGATGCCACGATGTGATTCCGCCACCGGGAAAGGTCTGGAAAGAGTTGTTGTGAATCACATGACAATTTTCCGCGACGAGTGCTTCAGCGAAGGAAACAATAGGTTCCAGGTCGAACAATCGACGATTCGCTTCGCTGTGTTCAAACATGCGATGGCTTAAGTGCATACGACCTGTGGGGCTCCCACCATTTAAGCCATTCGGATCGTTTTCGAGTGCCCACTCTAAATCTTGTCGCAATTGCGCACATAGATCAGGGGGTAGGACGTTTTGCAGAAACAGACAGCCTCGCTCGTGGAATGTCTCTACCCATTCTTGGATTTGTGCCTCGCTAACAACCTGATCTGCCAAGTAAGTTGTTTGTGCCATTTTTCTACGCCCCCTCAGTCAAAGTTGGTAGATTCATCGAAAAAATAAGAAAATTTCCGTTAAAATGGTGTTGAAGAACAAAAACTTCCATTTGAGAAAATAGCCTTGTGCAGTTCATTTCCTTAAATACAATTTTCATTTGACTATGCAGACGATTCCGCTCGGTCTCATTATGACATGGAACACCGAAGTTCAATGTATTATCTCGGATTTGAGGATATTGATTCGGATTCAGAATATTTGCGCCAGCTTTAACTTCTGTCATAATACGAAAACGTAACCGTACTGAGGCATCGTCTACGTTTCTTGTTTTACTGAAGGTTTGTTGTTCGCTAAACAGATCCAGCAATTTCTGTTTCATTGATACGGACAAAGTTTCTCCAAGTTCGTTTAGCCGCTCTTCTAAAGCTTGAGCAAATGACCCTGAAATTAGTGTTGAAACCGGGACTGTCTCGAAAAACTTTCCGTGAGTCAAGCAGACTTTCACGTTTGACTGTTTTCTACCTCGAATTAGATAAAAAACCTGGCGAATAGGTAAGGAAAGTATGTCGTTGCCTGCCTTTTGCATCTGTGTTCGGATGATGTTTTTTCGGCCTGCCGTTAACTTTTCGATAGCCTTTTCACCTGTTGGGATTGTTGAATTGAAAGAAGCCACCTCATAAGCTTTGCTATCTTTAAGTTCAATCAATTCCCCGCCCGTAAACTGTGAATCACCACGATTGAGTTTAATGGCTAAATCGGGAAATTTTCCCTTGTTAATACAAGAAAGCATTTGCTCATCAAACGGAAAACTTTCAAGTTTATTTGCCGAGAGAAATTCCTCTTTTTTTTGGCATAAATCGGCGAAGAAATGGTAAATTGAATAAGCCATCTATTGGTTTGATTTAAGAAAAGCCATCTGTTTGGTACCGGTTTCGTCGAAGGAGACGCATTTTTTGTTTAGCCCACGGTCTCCCCAAATGGTGTCTAAATCCGGGGTACAGGCATAATCCTTGAAAAAGCGCGAGACATCATCTGATTTTCTCTGATCGGCAAGTCTATTTTGAATAAGCGCGACGTTGTGCGAGTCGAGCTCGATTCCTATGGAGCGGCGCCTTAATTGTTCTGCGACAACGAGCGTTGTTCCCGAACCTGCGAACGGATCGAGGACGACATCCCCTGGATTTGTAGAAGAAAGGATAATCCGGAGGAGCAATTGAATAGGGGTCTGTTGTTTGTGCAGGCGGTTTCCTTCTGCATCGCGCAAAGCCTCATCACCTGCAAAGTAACCAGCGGTTAATTCACGGATATCATCCCACACATCCGTCACAAACATACCGTTCTCTCGCGCGTGCTTGTAGCCTACCGGCAGTGGTGGATCAATGCGCAGTCGATGGAAAACACGCGGGGTCTTCCCCTTCGTTGCAAACGTAATGACTTGATAGTGTTTGCCAAAACGTTTCAACCCCGGTACTGCTGAGGTTTTCTTTTTCCAAATAATCAGGTTTTGGAAACTCCATCCGGTATCGCGTAAACACCGCAACACGAATTCCGTATTTTTTTCTCGTTGCATGAAGTAAATTGCACCGCCATCGGAAGTCAAAGCGTACACCTTCGCGCAGACCTCATGCATCCACCCCCAATATTTCGCTGGAGACAAATTGTCGTCCCACATATTATATGCCTTGTCCTGATTGAAAGGTGGATCGAGGAAGGATAGATCTATTTTGGATTCAACGCGCCTGCTATCTAACGCAGTCGCACAATTTTCGTGGAGGACGATGCAGTTTTTTCTTACTGAGGTGTCCATGATATTTACGCGTTCCCGAAGTTATACGATTAAGAGTGGGCTCTCGCAGGCACATTTGGATAGAAGGAAGACTGGAAGGTCAGAAGCGGAAAAAACGCTGCGCCAACCTTTCAGTCTTCTCATCATCCAGTAAAGGCAACGTGAGTTCAACGAATAGCATTTAACCCATCGCGGCGGCGACAATAATACCGAGCGAGATGAGGACACCCGCAACTGCAATGCCCGCAGCGGTGTTGTTCTCTTCGGCGATCTGACGGTTTAAGTCATAGGGGGTCGCCATATCGAAGACTTTGTAACCTACCATCAAAATGATTAAACCGACGATACTGAAGACAATGCCTTCAATGATAAAACCCCCCAAGATTTTGAAATCTATCATCGGGGCATCTCCAGCCGCAGCCGCGTCGGATTGGGCAACGGCGTTATGTGAAAATAGGACGAAGGCAGTAAGTGCTACAGTAACCAGGATAAGCGTGGTGAATACAATTTTTTTAGCCATTTTAAAATCTCCTTATTTTTCAGGACCGGTTTATGGGAAATCCCTGTGCAATGACTCAGTTAAACAATCTCGAATTGCACATCCGTGGCGGCGTGCAGATACTTTATCAATATAGCGTCCTTATCTTCGATATAAAGCCATCCAGATTCGACATCTTCAAGCGTTTGCACACCCGCGATCTCGATCTCTGCATATTTGTCCGGTATGTTAACAGATTCAGAATCGTCATCGGATGTATCCGCATCGGTAATTGCCGATGCGTCCGTTGATGAGAACTGATAGCGTGCCCGAAGTGCTTGTGGCGCGCGTCCGTAACCAACAATAAGGGCATAACTTGTTTCGTTGTCGGCATAGCTGAGTTGCCAGTTGAGTTGACCGTTATCGGTTAGGGTAAGTCCATCTACCATCGCACCAGAACTGAGGTGTATCTCCCCGGTGATAGCGGTTTTAATTCCGGGATCAAGCCCTCGGAGCGTATAAACGTTCACCATAATATCTTCAGGGTTCAAATGTGGTCCCTTGCCTTCGGTGCAGAAGCCGTAAAATCCATCGGGATAGGTGCCTTTGAGTTCACCATCTTCCCACTGTTGATACATCGCACTTACCGTGATACCCTCAGCGATTTGAAGCCATCTGTCATCTGCAGTGTGTCGGTTCAAGCGTTGTAAGTAATAGGCGAGAACCAATCCGTTCCATTGAACAGGGACACCGAACCATGGATGCGTGTAGAAAGATGTTCCGAAAACGGGTATGGAGGCGAACCGCATACCGGGTCGGTCGGAGAGATGCCAATGGTAGAGGAATGGTAACGCTGTTGCCGCCCAGTACGTTGCGCGTTTGAGATATTCTTTTTTCGTTGTCAATTCGTAAGCCTCAACATAGGCACCGATGGCATGCGCAGCCGCAAGGATATCTGGTTGATACATCGGGCATTCCCACATTTGTGCCCCGCGTGGCACGGAAAATTGCTGAATGAATTCAAGTGCTTTCAGACCGGCTTCACGCGAGGTTTTATTTCCGGTAATCCGAGCGTGTTTAAGGAGTAAAAGTGTTGATTCAGCACAAGTGCCGAGCACCGCTTCACCCGCCGTTCCGAGAGCAGCAGTTTTCGCGTCTGTTGGGTGCCATCGCCAACTTCCATCCGACGCTTGTGTCGCAATCCGTTGTTGTATTTCTTCCTCCATATAGGATAATCCAGCATTGACATGACCGATGTAGAATGGGAATTCCCATCTTAAAATGTGGCACGAACCGCGTGCCGCCAAGCCGCCTGCTCCGGATTCTGTTATGGTGTTTTTGGCAATTTCTAACACCCGTTCCTTCACGTGTTCATCTTTTGTAGCAAGATAGTCGTACCAAAGTAGAGTACCGAACCCCGGTTCATTGTGCGGTGCCCAGTCTACACAGTGACGGGATTTTCGAGTCGTTTCGTCCCAGGTCGTCTGCATAAACCCGTGCCGAGAAAGTAAGACCTCATCTGCGTCACTACGGGGTGGTTGCAACGGTTCAGGGGCACCGTAAGCGTCATTCCAGTGCGCTATAGCATCTAAGGTAGAGGCATTCTCATCCACGATGATTTCAGTTTTGATGGACACCGGACGCGAGGGTGTTAGTGGATACGGGATAGAAGCCTCTGTTTGGTTTTCTGGGACCCATGTTGGCACAGTCGGGATGAATACACCGAGGGCGTGATTTTTCTGGTACTGATGCCAATTGGGTGAAGCGAATACCGCAGAGAGCATCTGATTCTCACCATCCCAAGTGTCCAGAGGATTCCAGATGATGCCGACTATTGATTTCTGCATCTCTACTGCCATAACTGGCACTGTGATTTTATACGGATGTGGGACAAGGCGGTTGTCGAACGGCGGGGCTGCGTCGCGTGTACTTGAGGAACGTTCATCGTTTTCCAAGAATTCGAGCCCGGGGAAAAGTGCTGTCGTTTTCTTCTCGCGATGTCGTCCTTGCCCCGCATAAAGCATCGGGCCCCGAAAGGCAAGGAGTTCTCTGTTACCATCCGTTTGCAACTGATATTCCGTTTTCACCCGCGTCGCATTTTCGCTGAGCGTCCACTGCATCCCATACGTCCACGTAACGCCATCTGCATCCGTATCCGAACCGCTTAGACGGACAATTGACTCCCCTTGATTGTTCCCAGAAAGTTGATAGGCTGTAGGGGCAAGTTGCGACGTTTGGCGATTTTGTGATGCATCTAAATAGACAACCTCAGAGAGGGACGGACAGGTCGCTACCTGCTGGTAGTTCCCCCCTTTTGTGGCAAAGATTATGCAATACGCAAATCCTCCGTCATCCCCCTTTTTGTTAGAGATGACAGTCTCTTGATTGTTTTCATTATTGATTTCTGACGTTGCTTCGGATCCATGAACGAAAACGATACGAAGGTGTTTGTTCCCCAGCACGACGCTACCATTTTCCGTATAGGTGTGCAGTTCTTTCACCACCTTGGCAGCGAGTTTAGGAGGTTCAGGGCGAATCACAACGTTTTCTTGGGCTGTTTGACGTTCTTCGCCTGCTGAGGTTTGACATTTGAGCGAGACAGAAATAGAAACTACAGTCGGATTTGGGAAGCGGCGCGCGATCCAGAAGACGGAGACTTCTTCACCCGGTTCAATTTCTTTAATGGTTTGTCTGGGACGCCCACGCCGGAGTTTCATGCCGTTGATAGAGATTCGCGCCGTATCCGCTTTACCGAGTGGCGCGGTGCCGGTATTCCGAAGTGTACATTGCACTTCAAAATCTTCACCTGCAGTCACAACTGCAGCCGTCGCACCTACGTTCACGATTTCTAATGTCGGTTGTGCCGCGTAAAGCGATATTTTGACAGGAGACGCTTCGGGGTCGTGCGCCTCGAGACAAATCTTTGCTAAATCGGAAGCCCTTGTTGATGTGGATTGACTGAACTCCCGCAACCGCATCGTATCGTCTTTGAAGTGTAGAATAGCAATGCCACATCGTAGTTCCGGTTCGGGGTCTCTTTTTCCTTTCCGAAGGCGCGTCTGTTTGAGTTTGCGTAACTGCGGCTTACCCCACAAAGCCCACGCGTAGTTACTATTGCCACCTATGTTGCATTCCGTTAGGAATGAGATGACGACCTCTTTACCAGCGTAGGAGGTGAGTTCGATGCTTTCTTCTACCCAAAGACATTCGGTTGATACGGATTCAAAGCATCTTTCCGGTGTAGCTTCTAAGTCTGTATTAAGTAGATCGAAAATTTCGATGGCAAACTTCACGCCGCCGGGTGGTCGCTCCGCATCGTCAAAAACGACGCCATCCCGTAATCCGATGGAAAAATGTAGAAAGAGTTTCTCTTTTTTATCAACATCTGGAAGGGACAGCGTGTAGTCGATTTTTGCGGTTTCTGTTGGGGTCGGATGTTCAAAGATAGCGGGCTTTGTCACACCACCTGAACAATCCATTCCGCTGACGGATGCTTGATCTGTCCCGGAAATAGTGCTTTGTTCGAACATCTCCACGAAGTCATAAATCTCTTCAATAATGCCGAGTTCTAACGGTATTTTTTCCTCTTCTGCTTCGGGGGTTGTTGCTTCTGTTTCGGTATCGTCGCTTCCGTCTGCTTCCTGTGCTTCAGGTGTTGTGGTTTCAACATCAGAAACCTGTGCGTGCTGCGCTATAGCATCCTCACTTTCCTGTTCAGATATTACAATCTCCGTTGCAGCTTCTGTCTCGTCTTCGGGGACGGGATCGGTGTCTTCCGATGACGCAATCGCTTCATCATCCGACGGCGAGAGGTTGGTGATCTCAACGACAGGTGTTTCTTCTGCACTGGATGTGTCGGGAGTGTCGTCCTCACTGGCGTAAGCCTCTTCGTCTATAGAGATAGGTAAGACCTCGCTGTCGGGTTGTGTTTGAGGACTGTCATCATCTTCTATCGCCACAAACGGAGACCCATCGTCTTCGGAGGGGATTTCCGCCGACTCAGACGGCGTGTCAGCGTTTTCGATTTCCGGCGGTTCAGAAACCGGGGGCTCGGAGGCATCTGATGCTTCAGATTCAGCATCGTTCGTGGAATTATCGTCAGTTGTGGATTCCAATTCCGTTTGGTGTTCGTCACACTGCTCTGTTTCGGAAACCGATGGATCGGTCTCGTCCTCCGTATTTCCGATACAAGCGGCTAAAAATTGTTGCACGATATAGGGGGTGGTGAGCATTTATTCCTTCTCACTCCATTTCTTTTTCATCTGCTGCATTTCATCGTTGAGCACGATTTCTACTGAAGGCGTTTGTGCGGAAGCCTCAATCTGCCACGCACCGGATTCGTCCTTCAGTACGGGTTTGCGTTGCGCAACAGGTAGCACACCGAAAGGCGTATGCGGTTCAATTTGATACCAGTATGCCACAGAGGATGTCTCATTACTGAGATGGTTCCCGTGTCCGTGCTCTATTGTAACCCGGATCTCTTTCTCGAAACGGATCGGGTTTTCAATGTGATAGACGTAAGAGGTCTGGTAACCGTCGGTATTGTTTTCGTGGATGGAGGAACCGTTGTGAGCAAAAGCGTTCTCCTGCATGCCCCACGCTTGGTTGAGGTAGTCCTCTGAACCCGTGCCGTGCAGATCTGGGGGCCACTTATAGCCATCAACCCAGATCATATCGTCGCCTTCACCCCACCACGTGCCTTGAAAGTTGGTAACCGACAGGTTGCAACCGATATAGTGTCCTCTGCCTTCAGCGGACAGAATCAGGTAATTGGTGTCCCACGCGAGCCGTTCGGCGTTGATAATATTGGCTTCCGGCGTATTCACGCGAATTTCGTGTCCCCACCCGTCACACGGGTTTTCACGATGGAATTGGGCATGGAAATAGGCGATATCATCGTCGAGGGGCTCAGGGTACTGCTCGTAGTCGATATAGAAGTATTGACGGTGGGTTGTATCACCTTCGTTGACGAGTTCGATTCTCGCACTGCGGTTAAAGGGCATCTGCAAATAGCAGTTAAGCGCACATCCTGTATTGAACTGGTTGTTCTGGTGCGTGGAGGCAGAGAAAGCGATGGAATCATAAGAATTAACAATTTCGTTGCCGAGTCCAAAGAAGTCGCCTAACGGACAGAGGACACTCGGGTGCTCCTCATCGTCCCAAAACATCCGGATCAGTACATTTCGATACCCGTTTGGCTGTGTCATCCAGATGTGATTGATACAACCGGGTCCTTGAAGCTCTGCGATAACACGAGTTTCGCCGGGTTCGACATTCCAAGCATCGTTGTTCCTGCCTGTTGTATCCCATGAAGAAGCGCGTAACGAGCGCGCTTTTCTAACGCGCGTCAGCGATGACAATAATCCATCAACGTAAGTCATTCAATCTTCCTTGTTAATTTTTTAAAAGTTCCTCGCTCAGAAGCGCGGGGAGACATATAAGATGTTCTTACTATTATACCACATACGCGTGGAAAATCAATACGCTTTTTGGCTTTTGTGTTTTTTGACGCCCGACTAAGCATCGGATAGAACGGCTTTCATCTTCTCTAATCCGATGCGTGCGACTTCTGCCGGGTCTTGCTCCCAATAACTTGGATTGAACAATTCCAATGAGATGACGCCTGTGTATCCCACATCTTTTACGATGGTGATCATCTGCCCGAGGTCAAGGATACCATCGCCGGGATAAACCCTGTCAGCATCTGTTTGTTCCGCTCGCGCCGGTTCCGCAGGCGCGTCGTTGAAATGGAAAACGGCGATTTTATCCCCGGGAATGCCTTGCATGTCGTCTATTTCCCCACCGCCGCGATAGATGTGGAACGGATCGAGGACAATCGTACTGTCCGGATGATCTGCCACTTCCATCACTTCCCACGCATGCTTGACTTGATTGACACCATCGACGAAACCGAGAAATTCCATAGCAGGTTTAACCCCGAATTCGCGGCCGAGCTCAAGCAGTTCACGGTAATTCTCGCCACCTAATTCGAGGTCTGCGACTTCACGCGGTGGGCTTGAGACGATGTAGGTGGATCCGACAGCGGCGGCTTGTGCCATTCGCCGTTTTGCCTCTTCGATCGCTTCCTGATGTTCTTCACCTGTCGTGTTGAGCCAACCGTGCAAGGCGATAACGGAAGGCACTGAAAGCCCGTGGTCATCGAGTGCTTTTTTGACATCCGTAAGCGAACCGCCTTGTCCCTCGTAAGCCGTTAAATCGTCGTTCCATAACTCGATCGCTGTATAGCCGGTTTCAGAAGCGATCTGAATCTTATCCATTAATCCGGCGGGCCGAATTGTGCTTGTATTCAAGCCTAATTGAAATTGTGTCATTCTATTTTTCCTTGGACGGGCAATAATGCACGTCGCATTTGGGCGAGTACGCCGCAGAATTGCCCTACTACGCACCAGATTTCTTCAATAAACCCTGAATGAACCGTACATCTATACGCGCAAGGTCAATAACGGTGTCCACAGGCTCTCCGCTGTATTCACTGTGAAAACTCACAGGACCCGAAAAACCGATTGTTTGTAGCGTATGGACCGCCGTTTCCCAATCGACGAAGCCTTTTCCCATCCGGACGACGCTCCCGCCTCGCATACCGGGTGAACGCGCCAGATCCTTGAAGGCGATAACTGCGAGGTGCGATTTGACGATATCCAGTGCCATGTTAATCGGTTCCCCGACGATGGACAGATGTCCTGTATCGGCAAAAACACCGACGTGCTGCGCGTCGAAACCCTTTACGAGGTTCATCACTGCACACGAATTCAGTCCCATGGAGGTCCCGGAATGGTTATGGATGCATGTCCGAGGTCCATACTGCTCGGAGAGTTTCGCGAACCCATCCAATTGCGTGCGGATAAAATCGACCTGTGCCCAGTAGCCGCCATCCGCTGCGTGCCAGTGCCAGTATCCGAGTTTGATGTTTTCAACACCTGCTTCACCCGCAGCGGCGTAGACGCGGCGTGTCTCTTCCTGTCCAGGGTCGAGGAAATCACCCGGTGTTGTGACAAGTGGGATGGATAAGCCTGCAGCGGCGAACTGCTTTGCGGCGGCGGGCAATGCTTCCGTTGCATTTTCTGGGTTCACTGGATAGCCTGGACGCACACATAGATCGGCACCGCTCACGCCGACCGATTGTAACGCGGTAATAATATCTGGAATCTCTAAGCCTTCCAGATGTTTCGTGAACATAATAAATTTCATATTTTTCTAACTATGGCCTCTTGGACACCGCTCCATTTCATTACGCGGTGGTGTCTGGTTAACCCGCGACTGAAATAAGGATCTGTACGGTTTTAAAGATTTGAGCCACTCTTTTCCATCGGGTTTGTGGCACATCGGAGCGTGCCTACTACTTTACCAATCCACGACAGAACCGTCATCGGGATGGTATGTCACGGGATTCTGCCAATCGTGGTCAATCTTATCTTCGAGGGCGTCTTCATCGAGTTCGATGCCGAGTCCGGGACCGGTGGGCAATTCAACGAATCCGTCTTTGAAGACGAAGGGATTCTTGAGATAGCCTTCACCGAGGGTCGTGTGCTCCTGCATCAAAAAGTTTGGGATCGAGGCATCTAACTGAATGCACGCCGCTAAAGAGATGGGACCGAGCGGATTATGCGGAGCAATACCCCCATAGTAGGCTTCCGCCATACCGGCAATAATACGCACCTCGTTGATACCGCCAGCATGACAGAGGTCGGGTTGGAGAATAGATGCTGCCTGTTTCTCTAAAATCTCACGGAAACCCCACTTTGTAAACACCCGCTCACCTGTCGCAATCGGAATGTGGGTGCTCCGCGCGATTTCAGCGAGGGTGTCCACATTTTGGCACTGAATTGGCTCTTCAATGAACATGGGTTGGTAGGGTTCTAACGCTTTAATCAGAACTTTTGCGGTTTGCGGGCTGATTGCACCGTGGAAGTCAATCGCGAGGTCAACCTCTGTGCCTGCGGCTTCGCGCAACGCTGCGAAGTGGTCCACGGCTCTGTCGATGAAGGCTTTGTTTTCGATAATACGTGCGGGTCTGCCCCCTGCAGGACCTGTTTTAAATGCAGTAAACCCTTTGTCAATCCACTCTTTGATGCCGTCTGGGTCCCCGCCACCTTTATAGAGTCTGATGCGATCGCGTGTCGGTCCACCGAAGAGTTGATAAACGGGAACACCGAGCGACTTCCCTGCGAGATCCCAGAGGGCTTGTTCTACACCGCTCAATGCGCTTGTGAGAATGGGACCCCCGCGGTAGAATGCGTGGCGATACATCGCTTGCCAATGGTGGACAACGCGTCTCGGATCTTGACCGATAAGGTAGGGTGCGAGTTCGTCGACGGCTTGTGCACACGTTTTCGCGCGTCCTTCCAGAATAGGTTCGCCGAGTCCGACTAAACCCTCATCCGTATGGATTTTAAGAAAAAGCCAGCGCGGTTGGACCAGGAAAGTTTCCAATTTTGTTATCTTCATTTTTAAATGATTCCTTGCGGTTAAATGACGCGGGTGTTTTGCTTGGGGGTTTCCCCTGGGACGTTAACGATCCTTTCTCGAATCCGAAAAAATACGCAAAAATACCCAAGCAATACGCAGAAATGTCCTATCAAAAATACCTCTCTATTTCATGACAAGCTACGGTTTTCTATTTTACGGACACCTTGAAAATTAATAGGGACTTGCAAGCAGCAATTCCCCGCTTGAAACGGTTTGCTTTGTGGATTTTGATGTTACATTACCATTTTCCGTAAATTTTGTCAACAATTACACGGTAGGAATCCTTTCGTTTTCACGGAGACTTCACGGAGGTCTTTATCGTCGTAGGTGGTCCGCGGGTTCCCAAGGTTCACTATAACCTTTCTCCGTGAAGAAACGAATGTGAAATTATATTTAACTTATGGTATCTGTTTTTATTCTTTACAAAATTATGCACCAGTTTTCCATCTAATGAGCGTCACTATAGGACAATCGGAGATGATGGCAGGAATTGAGTCGTAAACTGATATTTTAAATCTACCGTTTAAAGGAATTGTATTAGGTCCTTGACCTATATATCTGCGAGATTGACACAAGCCTTTGGACGTGTTATTATTTTTTTTAAATGAGTTGGTTCGGTGCAGCGCGGTTAAAGTCATTTTCCGTGCGTTTTTTGCACAATAGCCTTTTTGAGAAAAACCCTTAAAATTCACAAAAGGAGACCTGCACAATGAACCGTTCTTATGTCCTTTCCCCAACTTTTATCGCCGGTATCATGCTTCTGTTTTCACTGTCTCTCCAGAGTGCTGCGACGACATTTTCTGGTCGTGTTGTTGATGAAGCAGGAAACCCCGTTTCTGGCGTTGAGGTAGTCCTGCCTGGATTCAGAGTGACCACACCTCAGGACCAAGATGAACCCGTGTTTTTCGCCTCTCAACAAGCTAAGACGGATGAGGCTGGCAAGTTCTCGATTCGTGAGATTACTTCACCTTCAGTTCAATTGGTATTGCTTCCCTTCCGTGCGGCAGCCTATGAAATTCGCGCTGCCAAAATTGAGGGGGTATCTTTCTATATTGATAAGCACCGGAGTCGTTATAGTGGGCTCACGTTCGCTATTGCACCGGGAGCAGATGTCGAAAATGTAGAGATAATTGTTCGTCCAAGAATGCGGATTCGTGGACGTGTTCTTTCTGCCGACGGCACCCCGCTTCGCAATGAACGAATCGGCTTCAGAATAGAACACCGCGGCATAGATGGTAGAGGGGGTGGCAGTGGTGGAAGCACGAGGGACCTTGATGCCGATGGTTACTTTGTGGAGTACGTGGAAGAGTCTGCCTATTATACTATCTCCGTAGGATATCAGGGACAATCCGCAACGTCGGAGGAAATATTGCTTGAAGACGGAGAACGTCACGATAAACTCGTCTTAACGCTCGACGATAAACCGCCGCTGAAGCCCGACCGAGCGGTCGCTCGTGCCCCCGACAGAGAACGATTTGAAGCCGCGTGGAACCGTGATCGTCAAGGTATGTGGGCGATTAATCCTGAAAATCGGCATGCCTACAAAAGGATTTATTGCGAAACCCGTGAGGAGGCACGCACTCGCGCTGTTGAGCAAGGGGCACATCTCGTGGCTATCAACGATGCAGCAGAACAGGAGTGGCTCCTTGAAGTCTTTGGACGTGAAAATTATTGGATTGGACTCACCGACGCTTCAAAAGCGGAGAACCCACACTGGGATAACGGTGAACCTGTTACATATACCAGTTGGAGTGCGTCAGAGAAAACTGCTGGCGATGAAGCGACTGGTCAAGCCGATGACACAAGTCCGGATTACACTGTTCTCATTGGATTGACAGGGAAATGGCAAGAGACGCGTCTGGGCAACCCTCTCGCACGCTTGACACAACGAGCGATTCTGGAGCAAGAGCATTTCACTGTTGGAGCCCCTGAATTAGACGATAATATTGAAAGGCGTTAAAGCACAGCGAGACACGAGGAGGTATTGACATGAAACCGACCTATGTTACACCAAAGTTAGTCGTACTTGCATTGATATTTTCGTTTGTTGGGACAAGTATTGAGACAGGCGCAGAGGAGTTTAGCGGACTTTCGGGGAAAGTCGTCGATTTAGAGGGAAACGCCGTCGCTGGCTTCACATTTGCCATTCGACCCGTCCAACTACACGACGGTTTTCTGGAACCCGAGCACGGTGACCCAGCCTCTTTACCCCAGGCGGAAACGGATTCGGCGGGAACTTTCACTATCAGCGATATCCAGCCGGGGCTTATTCAATTAATCGCGCTTCCAGCCCCCTTGCTTGATGCTTTTGAGATGTTTGATCCAGAACGATTCCCTCCAGAAGGGGCGATTCCACCGGAATTGATGAGCCGTGGCGGACTTCATCCAGATAAGAAGATTCTCTCTATTCAAGTTGGAAAAGTTACCTTTTTCAATGTGGGAGACCACTTCTTTTCTGAGGGACTCACGTTCGCACTCGAACCCGGTGTGATTATTGCAGGTGTCAAAGTTACCATTAAATCGCGGCTTCGGATTCGCGGACGCGTTGTTTACAACGATGGTACACCTCTTGCCAACGCCGAAGCGGATCTCACGATGGAACAGAGTCATGAGACCCGTCCGAATCACGGTGGCAGCCATAGCACCAACTTTTTTACGGATGCCGGTGGTTACTTTACGGAATATGTAGAGGAACCTGGGTTCTATACGCTCTCTGTGGAATATAACGACCTTTCTGCGGGAGTGGGTCCCTTTCTGCTTAAAGATGGCGTGCAACCTGAAGAGGTTGTCTTAACGCTTGAGGGCAAACCGGATCCTGTTACACCCCCCGCTGATAACATTCCAGTCCCCGGTGACATTAAGTTCCATCAGCCCCCCGCACCGCCGCCAGTAAAAAGCGTGTGGATCATTAATCCTACAAACGGACACGCTTACAAGAAGGTTCTTTGTGAAGACTGGCAGGATGCCCAACGCAAGGCTGTTGAGGAAGGCGCGCACCTCGTCTCTATCAACGACGAAGCCGAACAACATTGGCTTGAGGTAATCTTTACACACAAACCCTTTTGGATCGGACTCACCGATGCAGAAAATGAGGGAGAATGGCAGTGGGATAGCGGTGAACCTGTCACTTATACCAATTGGGCGACCCATCCAAGTTTCCCTGATAGACTTCCAGATGCCGAAAAGGACTATGTCGTGGTCACCTTTAGACAGGGCGGGTGGCAGGCTGCGGGTCCTGAGAGTCCACTCTGGCGCATGGCACGATGGGCAGTCATCGAAAAAGACGGATTGGTTTCTACCATTGATAAATAGGGTGTCCTTGTACCTTTAAAAGTAGTAGGCACACTCCGTGTGCCGTAACAGGTCGGTTTCAGAGGAGATAGAAAAATGACACATCTATATTTCGGAAAGAAAATCCTTATATTTTTTTTCGGAATTGTAGCATTTTTACTTACGGATGTGTGGGTGATGCGCGCGGAGGAGAATACATTAACCGAGTTCTCCGGTCGCGTCGTTGATAAAGCAGGGCATCCGATTGCTGGACTTACGGTGGTCCTCGTTCCCGTTGAGGATGGACACGGGGCGTGGTTTCCGATTAAGGTGGAGGGTCGTAAGTGGCCAGACGATCCTATGGCGTTCCAAGCGGAAACCGATGCAGAGGGGCGTTTCGCCATTACCGATGCCAGTGTCGGTCCCGTGTTATTAGCATTGTTTCCGTATCATAAGCCAGAGGCACATATCTTAAAGGTCCAAATCGGCGATATGTTTCTCTATGCCCCTGAAGAATCGTGGGGACGTGGCATCGTGTTTTCTGTGGAACCGGGGGAGTCCATTAAGGATGTTGGGGTCACGGTACGGCGGTTTCTACAACTCCGAGGAACAGTGCTGAAGATGGACGGACGACCGCTCGTCAATGCACAACGGGTCAAGTTCAGGGTGAAGCAACTCAGTTTAGATGGGGCATACGATGGTAGAACGTCATGGACCACAGAAACGGATGCCGAGGGGAATTTCGTGCAGTACATTCCGCCTGATGTAGATGGACCTATGTTTTACTTCATGTCTCTCACATGTGGGGACGGAAGCGCACAATTGGATCCAATTGTGGTTAAACCTGGAGATCTCATGCATGAGGCGGTCTTCACGTTCGAGACCCCACTCATCCCTGAGAGGCCCGGGAACGCTGTCCCTCGTTTTCATGGTGGGCTTGACGCGACGGGTGTATGGATCGTCAATCCCGAAAATGGGCACGCCTACAAAAAGATCCGTTTTAGCGGCGTAGAAGATGCTATCGCGCAAGCAGCGAAAGAAGACGCTCATCTCGTCGCGATTAACGATGCAACAGAGCAGCAGTGGTTAGAGCAAGCCTTTTCCCCGATGCGAACCTTGATTGGACTCAACGATATCGAGGAAGAGGGACAATGGCAGTGGCACAGCGGCGAACCCGTCACATATACCAATTGGGCACAGTATGAACCGCAGGATACTGACAACGGTGATGAAGATTACGTTGTTATGATGGGCGATAGATGGATAGATATTGGGCCTGGAGACATCCGATGGCGTTTTATTCAGACAGTGCTTTTTGAGAAGGAAAAACCTCCTGTGAAGAAGTGAGCATTGTGCGTTCACAACGGATGTTTTGTGGAGAGAAAACGATGAAATACACAAATTCCAAAAGAAAAATTCGGATTTGCCGAATGATGGCGGCTACGTTTCTCATCAGTTTTGTTTGGATGGGTGTTGCTCAGGAAGATACGGGGACTGTTACCGGACGCGTTGTTGATCCGGATGGGAAGCCGGTTACCGAGTTGCCGATATTTATTGCACCTCTTGATGATGATGGCGATGGATATATGTCGCCGGTGCTTTTACCGAATGAGCACGAGCAGTTGCGTCGGGCACGCACAGACCGAGAAGGTCGGTTTTCTATAACAGGTGTCCCCTCAGGTCCGCTACACATCGGTGCACTTCCTTACGACATAGATACACGCCTACCCAAGGACTTTGAAAACATTGTAGACGAGTTCACATCGAAAGATTGGACGGAACTTACACAAAACGATATAGATGCGTTCGTTTCCAACTTCGGTATGGATCCAGGGGACTTTGCGCCAGATGTTGAAATTTTGTCCCTCCGTATCCGAGGGATAACCTTATACCCGCGCCACGATTATGATGAAATCGCGTTCGGTCTCAAACCCGGCGCGCTTATAAAGAACGTGGAGGTCACGGTGCAGCCGCGGATGCGAATTCGCGGACGTATCCTTTTCAAGGACGGAACGCCACTTGTCAATACACGTATCAGTCTCTACACTCGCTCTCGTAATGTGGATAATGCTGGTTCCAGCAGCGGCGGCGGTGACGTGTGGGTAGACACTGACGGATACTTTACCTACCATATAGCTGAAAAAAATGATGCCGCAGTCTACACGTTTTCTTTTGAATATCAAGATCTTTCTGTGGAGGCTGAACCAATTCGCCTTGACCCCGGGGACCGATTTGACGGACTGACATTGACTTTTGACAGCGCGCCAATTCCCCCTAAACGTCCCCCTCAAAAAACGGAAACTGACGCGTTTGAACCGCCTCCGCCCGTAGCAGAATCACCGTCGATACCAACGTCTTCTGATGACGTGTGGGTCGTCAATCCCGAAAATGGACACGCCTATAAAAGAATTCACTGCGAAACGCGCGAGGATGCCAGTGCCCAAGCCACCGAAGAAAAAGCACATCTCGTCGTGATTAACGACGCGGCAGAACAAGCATGGGTGGAAGCAGTTTTCGGTCATAAATTCTATTGGATAGGACTCCAGCGCGTCCCCACGACAGGCTCGCTTTCTAAACGGGCAAAAGAGTGGTGGCAATGGGATAACGGTGATCCTATCGCCTATGCAAACTGGGTAACCAACGATTTCTTTGCTGAATCTTTGGATGCCAGCGAAAGAGACTATGTCGTTATGACCCTTCCGAATGGCAAGTGGTATGCCGTGAGTCCTGACAGTGTTATTTGGCGTATGACAGAAATGGCGATCCTCGAAAAAACAGATATATTTGATAGTTCCCCTGTCCAAGAAGAATGAAAAGGTCAGAACAAAAAACGTGTAAATTGCGTGTGGTCGTGTTAAAAAAGCAGGTTTCCGCAGTAGGCACAGGCGTGCAATTGGACATCCCCCTTAAACGTTTCACGTTCAGGCGTTAGGTAGGTCTCGTGATTCGTGACGCAGTTTGTGTTTTCACAAGTATGTGTAGAAGCGGCAATGTCCCGCTCTGGGGGTTGGGTCAAGATGAGCTGCTCCAATCCAACAAGGCTGGCGATCAGTGCCATCCGCACAGGCACTGCGTTCGCGGATTGCTCGAAATAGGCAGCACGTGGATCGTCGTCTAACTCATAAGCGAGTTCATTGACGCGTGGGAGTGGATGCATAATCATCGCATCCGACTTCGCGTTCTTCATGACTTCTGCATTTAGCAGATAACTACCGCGCACGGCGGCTGGATCCATGTTCGATGGCAGTCGTTCCTCCTGAAGTCGGTTCACATAGATAACATCCAGCCTCTCGATCACTTCTGTGATATTTTCTACTTCAAGTGGTATCTGTCCATGACACTGTTCCAGTTGCGCAAGCACCCACGGTGGCATCTGTAACGGCTTTGGCGCGATGTGAATCAGATTCCCTCCGAATCGTGCGACTGAAAGGGCAAAGGAGTGTGCCGATCGTCCGAACTGAAGATCCCCGCAAATACCGACAGTTAACCCTTCTATCTTGGATTTTCGCTGTATAATGGTATAAAGGTCCGCGAGTGCCTGCGTCGGATGTGTATGACTCCCGTCACCACCGTTGATGACCGGAATATGTGCGTGCTGTGCAATGACGCGCGCTGCACCTGCCCAGTTATGCCTCACGACAATGAGATCGGCATAGTTCGTCACCATCCGTGCGGTGTCGGCGAGAGTTTCTCCTTTGGTGACAGAAGTCGCCTGTGGGTCGGCGAAGCCGAGGGTGCCGCCATTGAGGCGTCCCATCGCACTTTCAAACGAAAGCCGGGTCCGGGTGCTGGGTTCAAAAAAGAGAGTTGCCAGCAGTTTACTTCGGCAGATCCCCGCCCATGTCTCCAGTTGCGACTGCATGCCTGCCGCGAGTCGAAAGATTTGTTCAATCTCAAAATTCGACAAATCGTCGAGGGTTATCAGATGCCGCATGTGCCTCCTCTGAGGATCTGTTATGAATCCACCTTATCCTTATCATGTACCAGTTTTTTTCAAAAACGATTACGAATCGACTTGCAAACTACCAACCAATTCCGCAATTGACACCATATCTGCATTTTTGAGGTAGATGTCAAGGCCTTTCACGATCTCCATCGATGCCTGTGGATTGACGAAGTTCGCTGTTCCGACCGCTACGGCGGATGATCCAGCGATGAAGAATTCCACAGCGTCTGTGGCCGTCATGATGCCCCCCATTCCAACGATGGGAATAGAGACGCTCTTATAAACCTCCCAAACCAATCTTAATGCCACCGGCTTTATCGCGGGACCTGAGAGTCCGCCTGTTACATTTGCGAGTTCTGGTTTCCGGGTTTCCGCGTTAATCGCCATGCCGAGCAGTGTGTTGATCGCAGAGAGCGCGTTCGCACCGGCATCCTCGACAGCACGAGCAATCACCGTAATATCTGTAACGTTTGGGGATAATTTCACCAATATCGGTAAGTGGGTCTTCGCTCGGACCTCTTTGACGAGTTGGTGCGCCAATGTCGCATCAACACCGAAACTCATACCACCGCAGTCTAAGTTCGGGCAGGAAATATTGAGTTCTATACCGGCGACCCCCTCTGCGGTGTTCAGTTTCTCTGTTACGATGAGGTATTCCTCGACTGTTTTGCCACAGACATTGACAATCACGGGTACATCAAAATCACGCAGGTAGGGGAGTTTCTCCGAGATAAAACCGTCTACGCCGACGTTTTGGAGTCCGATCGCATTCAGCATGCCGGACGGGGTTTCCATGATGCGTTGCATCGGATTGCCGGGCCACGGTACGCTCGTAACGCCCTTAACAACGACCGCACCGAGGCGGTTCAGGTCCACGAAATCCGCATATTCACTGCCGTAGCCGAATGTGCCAGATGCCGTCAGGACAGGGTTTCGCATCTGAATCCCGCCGATATTCACACTGAGGGACAAATCTGTTGCATCCATTATGAAAAATGATAGCAGATTGACGTGGAAATTTCAAGAATTTTCTTGACCGAATGGCTCAATCTGTGCTATAATTCCTTAGATAACGCACATCAAATTTAAATTTGTCTTTGCTTGGCATGCGTTGGAGGTGTTGCGGCATGGCGTTCAGTGATTTCAAGACAATCCCTGAAGTGCAGGAAAAATTTCACATTCGACACGTGGAAAATGACTTTCTTAATGTTGAGGAAACCGTCGGGTTCCCTTCGAAACAATTTCTACAGGAATTGGAATTTAGTCGAGAATATATTGATATTTTTGCATCAGAGGCATCGCGGTGCGAAGCAATTATCTACCCTATTTTGCGGGAAGTCTATAAAGGGTATGCCGATGGCTATGCGCTTTGGATAAAAAAAACTATCGCCTACGATGAGACCCTCAACGGCACGCCGGATTACCTCGTCTCTACACGATCGGAATTAGGAAAACGGGTTGTTGGAACACCTTTGATCATCCTCGTAGAGGCGAAGAAAAACGACTTTGAACACGGGTGGGGGCAATGTTTGTCCGAGTTAGTGGCGGCACAAAAGATAAATGACGATCCAGATATCCCTGTGTACGGTATTGTCAGCGACGGAACATGGTGGCAATTTGGATACCTTATTGCGGATGCTTTCACCCAAAACAGAACGAGTTTTAGCGTAGATAATTTGCCACGCCTCTTTAGTGCTGTGAATACTATATTCAAATCAGCAAGTGAGGTTTCTGTATAAAGTGATCGTCCTCTCGGCGTACCTTCCGACGAGGTGAAGAATCTTCGCTCCCGCAGATGCTTCTGTTTCGGAGGGACATCCCGTTGCGGGCTATTATGGAACCCTATATTCCGTCCGTCCGCACCCCGACACCCACCCGAGCGACTTCACTTGGGGACCCTTGCGAAACTTTTTCATAGCCACGAGTTGGTTTCCCCAAGTCGCTTCAGTAGGTCCCTCAGCTTAACGTCTCAACACTCTCACGTAAGTCCCCATGTATTTATGCGAGATTCGCAATTTTTATGGAAATAATTTGTTTTTTCGTGAAACTGTTATATACTTATAGTTAGATGCCAGGGCTATTTAGTTTATATATTTAGTTCATATTTGTGAATATTTTTGGCACTTTTGGGCCCCTCAAATCCCGCTGGCGAGGTTTCCTAACCTCGCCATATTGGAAAAGAAGGTGAAAACTCTCAAATAAATTCTTAAAACTAAATGACCCTGTGGCTGCCTTGACGGGTCAGACAGGAGCCATCACCAACTCAGGTAGACGACGCGAAAATCGAAGATCAACCCCAGAATACTAATGATGGATGCAACGATCACGTCCCCGATAACCAAGCCGATGAAAAAGGGAATCGAACGTCTATACAACCGAACACCACCTGTTGAAAGCAGAATCCGTTTCACGATCCAGCTGATGAGGAGCGGAAACCAGAGTCCAGTAAACGTCCACCAACTTGAAACCACGTAACCGACAGGGTGTAGAGGCCACTGAACGAATCGCCATCGCAGGAGCAAAAGGCTGACGGCAAAAGCAAATCCACCGGTGGTATAGAGCATACCGCTGATGCTCGTTTCGCTCGGATTGTAGAGCCATCCCGCGAGCCTGTTGAAAGCGGCGCGGGCATACCACGAGCGTGCTTGTTCTAAGCCGACTTGGTAGGAGAGATGCAGATGTCCCCAAGCCGCGGAGAGCGCGCCTACGAAAATCGCGATCGCCAATACCCATAACAGTTGGGTAGGATTGAAACGGGTTTGATGTGCGAGTTTCAATCCCTCCAATTGGTGCGGCATCGGATGCGCGCGATAGGAGAGATGGTTCAACCAAAAAAAGAGCGACATCACCGAGAGATTCCGGTTTCCGATGCGCCGTGTACCGAGAGCATCTGTCAAGAGCAAGTCTGGACCGGCGTTGTAAAGGTCATGTGCCGGTGGTCCCAGTTCGGCGCGAATACGGGTGATTGTGACCGACATCGCGAAATAGAGCACGAAAAATAGACCCGCAAACCAGAGCGACATTCCTGCCTTGAGACAGAAGACCATAATTAAAATAAATCCGACAAGCACGCCGATTCCCGCTGTTCTGTAGCGTAACGCTTCACCTTCATCATGAGTCGTAGGAGATCGGTTACTGAAAATCGTCTGTAACACTACTTTGACATGTGCGCGTCCCATCCACAAGGTCCAGAGAAAGAGTGCTATCCATACGCCCCGAATTTGTGCCATCTCTCGCGGAAATCCGATAGCACCTCGCCAACCGAACATTTCACCGACGATCCGTTGGAAGTGCCAAAACAGATGAAAGAACCAGCAGGAGAACCCCAAATCCAGCGGAATCAGGAAACCTACGCCAATCGCAAACGGGAAGAAACTGATACGGAACCCAGGATTGTTCATCGCGCTCCACGGCTTATCGGGAAGTCGGAAGCCGCGATACAGCGGAATTGTAGGGAAAACAGGATCGATTTGGTGTAGACTATAAAGAATGTTCAGAACAGCAGCAATACTTAATCCGACAACCATCATCCGTTTATTGAAAAATAGGTGAGACGTCGTTCGCGCGGAGTTTCCTATATTTGAAGCGGCTCGTGTGATTTCGTAAGGGAGTTGTGCGATCGGATAGGTGAGCCGTTCATGTTCCTGCCACTGCTTTCGTAAAAGCACGTTGAGGCAGAGCATTGTCACCCCGATGACGAGGCAGAAGCCCACCCATATCAGGGTCGGCGGCAGCCATGCCTCTATGTTTGTTTGAAGATAGAATGTGGATTCGCCTTTGTAGAAGCCTTGCAGTACCTCTTGTTTTCCGACGACAAGCCATTCGGGAAGGTGTTGATGGAAGAGGTGTGCCCATTCGTTTTCGGTAGTTGCGTACCAGAAACCGTTACCCATTAACGGTACCAAAACCTGTAGCATATCGCGCCCTGCGAAAACAGAGGCTTGACATAGCATTGCATAAATGGTTAACAACTCGCTCTGTGTAAACGCCAGTGTAGGACGTAAACGCCGCAGAACCGCACTGAATCCAATAAGCACAAGCAACGTAAATAGAACGTTAAACAGTAATGCCAAACTCGTGGGTCGATTGGAATCCCAGATATAACTGAGATGTAGAACCCAGTAACTATTAAAGGGGATGAGAAGGATACCGATCAGCGTTGCGCGTAGCGTAATAGGACTTTTTGAAGGGTGTTTCATGTTTTTTAATAATGTACATTGCTATGGTCTGACAGATGGGAGGAGATAACAGGAAATGGCGATGATGGCGGTATTTGGTTTTGTTGTTATAGTTATGATATGTGGCGGTGTGCTATTGGCACGCTTGGCAACGGTTGCCAAATCTAAGAGGTCGTGGATATGGGGATTTTTCATTCTCATCGTGCTTATCTGCGTGCCACTTTTTCTATTGGGTCTCGGCGTGTGGTTTCTCCACTTTAGTGGAATATCGTCGGGACAATTTAGTCCATTTGGTTAATAGCGCATTGCAAAATCAGAGGTCTTCCTCCGCAGATGTTTCTTCTTGGGCAACTGGCGTTTTGCCTGCCAGATAAAGAAACCATATCGTAAGCGCGATTGCGATGAGAATCCACAACACTCCCCAAATCTCAGTCGCGATGCCTGTTATCTCCGAGAGCATTCGGGCATCCGAACGGAGGTTGGATCTGTCCAAGACATCGCTTTTAATGTCGAGAATCGCGTAGAGACAACTCGTCACGCCGATAATACGTAATACCCAATCGTTGACAGCTTCTGGGAGATAAAAGCCGATGGCGATCAGCGCAACGCCAAAGCCGATGCCGAACAGATAGGTAAATGTGCTCTCGCCAAACCCTATGGAGATAGCCACCATGCCGATGCCGATAAGGATACTAATCGCTTTATCGAAGCGGGTCCTCGCTGCCAAGAGTAGGATGAGTCCACCCCACAGCAGGCTCCCAAGATAGCCAGCAGTTAACGTCAAAAACCGAGAACCCCCTTGTGTCAGGGCATGCCCGCCTTGCTGCGGGTTAATTTGAATTTCTACAATACGCCCTCCAGTTGCGATTGCCGCAAGCCCGTGGCTCACTTCATGCATAAAGACAACGAAGATTTTGAGGGGATACACAAACGGCGTGTTCCATAAAAACCCAATACCGATGAAAATCAGGAGCAGCGCAATATAACGTTTAAAAATTGATAGCATATTTTAATTTTTCCTACCGTAGGGGTAGGTCTTGTGCCTACCCGCACATTACCGAATTAAATTCTTAATCTTCATTAAAAATGCTTGCTTTTTGCCACGGAATTTGATATAGTATACCATAAGACGTTCAAAACATACAATTCTAAGTATGAGTTATCAGTAAAAATAAATGAATACCTTCGGTCATCTTTTTCGGATTACAACCTGGGGCGAATCGCACGGCGGAGCTGTTGGCGTTGTCGTTGACGGGTGTCCACCGCAAATCGACCTGGATATATCCACAATACAATTTGAACTGGATCGGCGGAGACCGGGTCAAAGCCGACTCACAACACCGCGTCAGGAGAGCGATGTCGTTGAAATACTTTCCGGTGTTTTTGAGGGAAAGACGCTCGGAACGCCTATCTCCATGTTGGTCTGGAATAAGGACGCGCGTCCGTCAGCCTATGAACACCTGAAAGACCTTTACAGACCTTCGCACGCCGATTTTACCTACCAACAGAAGTACGGTATCCGAAACTGGCAGGGGGGTGGTAGAGCAAGCGCACGGGAAACCATTGGGCGTGTCGCTGCTGGAGCGATCGCCAAGCAAGTCTTGCGCGAAATGTCCGGAACCGAAACACTCGCTTACGTCAAACAGATTCATACATTGGAAGCCGAAGTCGATGCAGACACGGTGACGCTCGAAGATATAGAGGCGAGTCCTGTCCGGTGTCCCGACCCGATTGTTGGTCCGAAAATGACGGAACGCATTGATCAGGCGCGGCGGGATCTCGACTCTCTGGGGGGTATCATCGAATCGGTTGCTCGTCCTGTGCCTGTGGGACTCGGCGAACCGGTGTTTGACAAACTCAAAGCGGATTTGGCGAAGGCAATGATGTCTCTCCCCGCAACGATGGGATTCCAAATCGGATCCGGCTTTGCGGGTGTTACGATGACAGGGTCTGAGCATAACGATCCTTTTTATCTCGAAAAGGACGATCAAACAGAGCGTATTCGGACGCGCACAAATAACTCCGGCGGCACACAGGGCGGTATTTCAAACGGCGAAAATATTCTGTTCCAAGTCGCTTTCAAGCCGACAGCGACAATCGGTAAACCGCAACAAACTGTTGATATGCACGGGAATGAGGTGACGTTAGAAGCAAGCGGACGACACGATCCCTGTGTTTTAGTGCGAGCCCCTGCTATTGTCGAAGCGATGGCAGCACTTGTCCTCACGGATCATCTACTCCGCCAGCGCGCTCGGAGATCACACGATCCCGAAAAATTCTGATGCAGGGCCAAACAATCATAACCACACACGATGTCGATGAACTGTTTATTTCTACAGTGATTCGACTGATCCAGCGGCGCGCCTTCCCGAACCTCCGGAATATTATTGCCAAAACCCACTCAGCTGACATCGCTCGCTGGTTTCCGCACTTTCGGGTGTATGCATGGAAGTTACCGCTTGTTGTTACACTCGCTATTTTTCTCAATATGATCATTGCAGCGACGGTTGGCACGCTGATTCCGATGTTCTTCAAGCGGGTTCGCATTGATCCAGCTATTGCGACGGGACCTTTCGTTACGACAGCGATTGATGTGGTTGGTATTTTCGCCTATTTTTTGTTGGCGAAAGCTTTACTCTTCTAACTGGAACGGGACAATGGCTACAGAACCGGAAATTAAAGGAATATCGCCTGACGAAACCTTAGAAACCTGCGCTCGACAGATAATCGTGAGTTACTTTTACGAAATGATGTCCTACAAAGAGGGGGCTAAAGCGGGGATTGATATAGAGTTTGTCCACAATATGCGCGTTACCTCGCGTCGCTTACGAGCCGCAATGGACAATTTCGCTGACTGCTTTCCAAAGGGGTCCCCGTTCAAAAAACATTACAAAAAGATAAAGGCAATAACCCGAACGATGGGAGCCGTTCGGGATCTGGATGTCCTCATCGTCCGTTTTCAGAACGAATTGGTGAATCTGACTGCAGCGGAGCAGCCAGACATCCGAGGGTTGATTGCGCATCTACAGCGGAAACGGAAGGACGCGCGGAAACCGATGCTGACACTCTTTGAGGAACTCGAAGAAACCAATTTTGAAACTGAGTTTTTGGAATTCTTTGGGGGAAACTATAATTAAAGAATGGCGAAAGCGCATAAAATTACCGGTGTTGCACCGCTGCGGAGTTATCAGGAGAACGCACGCATCCTTCTTCCACAAAGGCTTGAAGAGGTTTATACGTGGGAATCGTTCATTCGGGACGAGACGAAGCGTGAAGAACTCCACAATATGCGAATTTCCATTAAACGCCTCCGCTATACGATGGAACTTTTTCGCGTAGTTTATGGATTGCCGACTGCTGACAGTCAGTACGCTGAATTTCTCGCCGTAATCGTTGATTTACAAGAGATACTCGGCGATATTCACGACGCTGATGTCGTCTTAGAGGTTTTAGGGGATTATACATCTCAATCCAAAAATCAAGGAGGACAGATGGAGGTTCCTCCGGGTATTTCTACACTCATTACTCGGACGGCGGAAACCCGCAAAACGGATTATGAAACGTTTTTAAAAAAGTGGGATCACCTCTCCGCTGCAGGTTTCAAACAGAAGTTGTTATCCATTTTTACTAGAATAGAAAAACCAAACATGCAAGCCCGTAACGTAGTGGAGGGCGGATCTACGTAAAGGCAGATCATAGACTAAACCCGCCTCAACGAACCGCAAGGAAAGTTAAAAATATGAGTGCTAATGTTATCGGTGTGGATATGGGCGGCACCAAGATTCTGTCCGCTGTCATTGATGCAGAGGGGAATATCTTAGCCACAGCCAAAGTCCCAACGAAGGCGGACAGAGGCGTATCCGAAGTGATTGATCGGATCGCAGGCTCTGTCCAAAAAGCGGTTGACAAATCAGGCGTTGCCTCCGATTCAATTCAAGCGATCGGCATTGGTGCTCCAGGACCGCTTGACCCTGCAACAGGTGTTGTCATTTTCGCACCGAATCTCGGATGGAGGGATGTTCCACTGAAAACAGAATTGGAAACACGTACCGGCTTTCCAACCTTTGTTGACAATGATGTGAACGTCGGAACGCTCGGGGAACACGTATTTGGTGCGGGGAGAGGCGTCCAGAACGTCGTCGGGATTTTTGTAGGCACGGGTATTGGCGGGGGCATCATTCTAAACGGTAAACTGTTCCACGGTGCGAGCAAGACAGCCGGTGAAATCGGACACATCATCGTCAAAGCAGGGGGGCCACGCTGCGGCTGTGGCACGCGCGGGTGTTTGGAAGCAATCGCCAGTCGCACGGCGATGACAAAGCAATTCCGAAAGGCAATTCTCAAAAAGGGAAAGAAAAGTGTGATTTCCGAGCTTACCGGCGGGGACCTCGATGCTATTCGGAGTGGGGTCTTGGCGAAAGCGATCCGCGCAAACGATAAGTTAACCCTCAAAGTTTTCAAAAAAGTAACGAAATACCTGGGAATTGGCATCGGTTCTATTGTAAATTTCTTAAATCCAGAGATGATTGTGCTCGGTGGCGGTGTTGTTGAAGCACTCGACGATACGTTCTTGGACGATATCCGTGCCGCCGCTGAAAAATACGCGCTGCCCAATACACTGAGCGGGGTTCAAATTGTACCGGCAAAACTGGGCGATAATTCCGCTATTCTTGGCGCAGCTGCCTTGGCACGACAGCGATCCGAAGCGGCGTAGCGAAACTGAGACCCGACGGTATCGTTTTATAAGTGCGGGGAGGGTAAATCCATGTTAGTTGATGATAACAGAGAAGAACATCGGATGATGATTTTCGGCAACGATAGCCGCCTCGTTCAAGAGCGGTTAATCGTGGAAAAAGATGCAAAGCGGGACGGAATTTTGGCACAGAAGGTTCATGCCGATTCCTACACCGTCACGCTGTATGTGTTGCTGAAGGATTATGGACTTACGCCGGTCTTTCGCATCAAGCCACGTATCCGCTTCCATCGCTCTAACTACGATAACCTCTCTTCGAGTGCACCCCTAAAGTATCGTCTTGATGACATCATCCATTTCGCTGAGTTAAAACGCGGCATTGATTTGACAGAAAAGATTGATGATGTCAAACTCGCAGAAATCCTCGGAGACGCCCCCGCACTCAAGGACGTAACGGATGATCCTGCGTTACAGCTCGTCTCACAGCGCGATGTATCCCTCAGCAACCCGCCTTTTAAAACCAAAACCAAGGTTTTTGGAAAAAATGAAGATGAAGGTGTAGAAGAAGGAGGGATTCAGATTGGAACGTTCCTTGACGCCCTCAATCAACCGAAACAGACTGAGCAGATTTTCAAACGTTTTGCACGCGGAAAAGAATTTGCCCGTGATTTGCGCGAAGCCTTAGCACCTTACGAAGATTTTGAATTTCAGTTTGGACTCTATTCTCGGTATGAACGGCGAGATTGCATATTAGCGGATGGGGATGCGGAAACCAGCGGGAACTACCGAGCAACATTCGATCCGTGGACAGCACTCGGATATATCCGAACTGCCGGCGACGCGCAGCAATTCCAAATTTTAATGCATGAACGCGGCACCCGATGGGAGCATAAAGTTATGTTGGAGCAGTTGGATGCCCCAACGCTTGAACGACTTGCTACGGAGATCCCTGGACTCCGCCGCCAATATCTGATCGGACGCGTTTTGTCGAAAAGCCAGACGGCGCTGACCCGATTGGCTGAACTTCGCCAATCCCAGCTGAATCTCACAACCGATTTGCATACCGGATATACGCTCCAGTTAGAGATACCAGTCCCTAAAAAGCGATTTTCTGTCATAGAACATCGTCGAAAATTGCGGACTATTTTTAACGGTGGCGGTGCTTATCGTCTGCATTCACTGAACGGGGAGTTTGTTGAGCGGCATCATAACATGGCGAAGGGCATCCGAGATGGCATCGTCTGGACGTTGGATTCCGTTGAGTTGTTTACGGGACAACCGCCATTAAAGGACCAGGATGAAGAGTTTCTTATCATCAAAACGCCGCATCAGAACAAATTCGTGGTCCGCTCCGCCGAAGAACTTCGCGAACGCCTTCCCAAAAACGGGTTTGAAAAGTGTTGGAATGAAGCCATCGATGTCGGTGGGTATACCATCCTCAGCCGGATGACCGGGAGGGTCTATCTCGTGAGCTACGGACGGAGGAATATCGGCAGCATCCGTGAAGGCAACGTTACCCAGGACGATGTTGCGCATTATCTCTCAATTGAATACTTAGGACTGGATGCTAACCGTATTGGAAATTCACGTTTCGGCGTGCCGCTCCATGTCCAGCAGGGCTTCTTTGAAAGAATCTTCAGCAGGCGACCTGTCCCGCCCATCTTTAGCCAGTTGATGCAAATCGAGGCACAGGTCATCGCAGAAATGAAAACCCTCGCTCGGCACTGCAAAGAAAAACTGGAGATTCCATAGACATTCAGGTTTGATGTTGGGGACTCTCTCTGTGAGGTAAACAGATGATACAATACCTTAAAGTTAAGGGACTCAATAATCGTCTTGACGGTGAATTTGAGTTCAATGAAGACCTAAACATTTTTACTGGTGCCAACGGTTCGTGTAAAACGACCCTGCTGAAACTGATATGGTACTTCATAAGTGGCAATTTACAGCAAATTGTGCTTGAAATTCCGTTTCATACTATTTCAATTCAAACGGATCTCTTTGATTTCAGTATGAAACGCGTTGAACCCGACGAAATTATATTTGATTACAGATTCGGTAAAGAAGATGGCGTGTACGAACCTATTGACATAGATACAGAAACAGGAAAAGTCAACCGGACAGATATGGATAGAGTGAATTCGCTTGAAAAGCGGATTGTTCAAACAACCAAACGAAGTCTATTCTTCCCAACCTTTAGAAGAATTGAAGGTGGTTTTTCGAGAGTTACCACAGAGACCGATAGTTTAGCGATGATACTTCTCACTTCCACGCCAGAAATGCTTCAATCCGCAATATTGGGATTTTCTAATAAGGTGTCAATCAACGGACACAAGTTCATCGCTTCGATCTCAACAGAAGATCTCGGTGAACTACTCACGCAGAAATACGCTGATATTTATGAAGAAATTAGCACACGCCAGTCGCGGGTATTGGAAGAGATTTTAAGAGAGGTGCAAAACAATCCAGATAAGAAAAAAGTTTCTGAGATTATTCAAGATCCTTTGGCTGTTTTGAATGCTATTCAGAAAGTTAATGCGGAACGAGAACAGTTGGGTAAGCCGTTTTCTGTGTTGTCTGAGTTATCTCGGAAGATTCTACGATATAATGCAATTCATGTTACCGGACGGGTTATTGGTGGAGAAACTACCGAGGGGATTACTTTAGAAGAAGGAGGAGACGGAATTACTGTTGGAGAAGCAAAAGATGCTATTTCCTCTGACAAACTCTCTTCTGGTGAAAAGCAGATGCTTAGCTTTCTTTGTTACAACGCTTTTAGCGAAGACACTGCTATTTTCATTGATGAGCCCGAGTTAAGTCTGCATGTGGACTGGGAAGGGATCCTCTTGCCTACTCTGCTTGAACAAGCAACGACTAACCAGTTTTTTGTCGCGACACATTCACCTTTCATCTATACTATGTATCCTGACAAGGAATTTATGTTGGATGATACTCGGGGATATCAGGGAGCAGTTTAGTGCCGACACCAAATCCTATGACAGTGGAGCATTTAGTCGGTGTTTTGCGCCGCACTCGAAAACCTAATATTGTCGTTGAGGGGGACGATGATGTAATCATCTATCGGGAATTAACCAGACGAATTGGAATACTTGAAGTCGTTTTACTGCCTTCTGGTGGAAGAGACAAATTACTCCAAGTTTATGAACGGAGAAGCGAATTCGCCCATATTCCTGTTGTTTTTATCGCGGATCAGGATATGTGGTTGTTTTCAGGAATTGACCAAGGTTATGATGATGTTATTTGGACACACGGGTATAGTATTGAGAACGACTTATATTCAGATGCGGCCTTAGAACGCCTTCTGGATGAAAATGACACTGCTGAACATCGGCAAGTCTTGGATGCAATCAGCACATGGTTTGCTTTTGCTGTTGAAGCGTATTTAGCGGGAGATGGTCCCGATCTTGATCTCCATTGTGACGAAATGGTTCCGCTTGGTAAAACCGAGTTGGACGCAGATTTCTGTGTGCGCCGCGGCTTTCGCATGCCTAAAGTGGAGTTAGTTCAACAAATAAGAGGCGAATATCAACTTCGACTTAGAGGCAAACAGCTTTTCCAATTGTTAATTCGTTTTCTTAGTAGATCTGCCCATGGCTTTGTGAGGGCTAGTCTTAACGATTATGCTCTGTACAACTTAGCACTTAGAATGCCTGAGGATCATCCACTCTTAGACAGATTAATGGAACAGGTAAAGCAAAAAATCGCAGTGCAAACTTCCGCTTCCTGAATATCCCCTTGAAATAACGTTAAAGGGAGACACATGAAAATGCAAAACCGTAGAAAAGTCCTTATCACCGGGGCATCCGGCTATATCGCTGGACGGATGCTCCCCGAATTTCGCCAACGCTATGAACTCGTCCTTTTAGATGTGAAAACCACGAATCGGCAAGGAGAGGAAGTCGAAGGTGTTCAAATTGCTGAACTGACCGACCCCAATCGCGACGCATACCGACACCATTTTGAAGGCGTTGACGCAGTCGTCCACTGTGCATTTAAGGGCGGTAGTTTCGAGAATGAGCTCGCCAACGTCCAGATGGCATACAACCTTTATCAGACCTGTATTGAGACCGATGTCCGGCGTGTTGTTGTCTGTAGTTCCAACCACGCCGCCGACTATTACGAGCGTCTCATCTGGTCAGATAAATGGGATGTGGTGACACCAGAGACGCGTCCGCTCTCCGATAACTTCTACGGGTGGGCAAAAGAGGCGTATGAGCACCTCGGTTTTGTCTTTGCGACGGGACACGTTGAGGGTAAGAAATTACAGAACGTTCAGCTGCGTATCGGTGGACCGCGCGAGACGGATATGGCGAATTCCTCAGCCGACGATCTGAAGGCGATGCACCGAGGACTCGGCGCGTATTTGAGCATCCGAGATCAGGTCCAACTCTTCGTCAAGAGCATTGAGACAGAGGACATAGCGGACGAAAACGGGATCCCGTTCCAGATCTTCTACGGCATCAGCGACAATTCGCATAAATTCTGGAGTATCGTCAACGCACGAAAAGTAATAGGTTATGCCCCTGAGGACGACAGTCAACGCCGTTTTGCCGACCGATTGGCAGAACTGTTGAAGGAAGCGGAAGGAGCCTAACATACCGTCTTTAGTTTGTGCTTAGGTTGATTTCATCTCTGTTAAGAATTATACACCTTTTTCTCAATTTTTTTCAAAAGAAAGAGCGGTATTTCGGTCTGATCTCCTGTTTTGTTGTGATGACATAGAAAGTGCCATATTGTGACATGAGATACGCCTCATTTATTCGTCATGGATAGACTGCTTCAGTCTGCCCCAGAGTGTTGTTTCTGTCTCCGCAGTCGGAGAAACAGAGAAATAACCCACAGGCACCCACGTCGGATGCGTATCCTCCGCCGGATGACGCGTCAATCTGACCTCATGCCGCGAGCGCACGTCTTTTATAAGATAAATGTCAGTTTTCTGATTCCACTTGGAAAAGTAAACAATCGATCGTCCATCAGGACTCCAGACAGGAGCGAAACCCATCGCCGGATGGCGTGTCATCTGCCTGAGACCACTCCCGTCAACGTTTAGGGTGTAGATTTCCCTATTCCTCCGTAAAACCCTATCACAAAAGGCGATCCGTTTCCCATCTGGAGACCATGAGGGCATGCTTCCTGCGAGCGGTTGGTTTGCGAGGCGTCTCGGATTTCCGCCATCCGCATCCATGATATAAATACCACTATTGCCACCTTCACCAGGCGCATGGACGAAAACAAAAGCGATGGATTGGCTATCAGGCGACCAAGCCGCGTTGTAGTTTCTATTCCCTGCCCCGTGCGTCAAGCGTTGGAGATTCTCACCGTCCGGTTCGATTTTATAGATGTGATGCGTCCCTTCTCTATTAGAGTCAAACGCAATCCATCGTCCGTCTGGGGACCATGCGGGATTACTGTCATGTTTCGGATGGTGCGTCAACCGGCGGGATACCTTCGTATTGAGATTCATCACATAAATTTCCATATAGCCATCATGTTGAGAGGAGACATAAGCCATCCGTTGTCCGTCCGGCGAAAACGCTGGCTTAAACTCATTCGCTGGATGGTCTGTCAGCTGCTGGAGATTCTCTCCTTTTATATCCATCATGTAGATGTTGTAATTCCAATTCCGCTTGGAACTGAAAGCGATATACGGAACATCGGATGCGTAGGCATATAGGTTTACCGAAAACAAGAAGCACATGAATATCGCTGGAATCGCTAACTCTATATAGGTAAATTTTCGTCTCATTTTTACACTCCCACGGATGCCATTCAGAAATGACTATATCACTTGGTCCACTCAGATGAACTTGACTTAGTCACCGACAGACTGCTTGAGCCTACCCCACACGGTTGCTTGTGTGTTGACCGTCGGAGAGACAGAAAGCGCACCCGTTGGCACCCACGTCGGAGTTATATCCATTGCCAAATGGCGTGTCAATCTGCGGCGATTCCCTCTGATGCCATTGACATCCATCAAATAGATATCAGCAGTTCTCTCCCACCAGGACAGGAAAGCAATCGAGTGTCCATCTGGAGACCAAGCAGGCGATCCCTCACCCACCAGATGGCGGGTAATCCGTCTGAGGTTCCCCCCGTCAACGTTTACGATGTAGATATCCCAATTTCTTCCTAAATTTGCACTAACGGCAATACGTTTCCCATCCGGAGACCACGCCGGTGTATATGCCTGATTGGGTTGGTTTTTGAGCCTGCTCGGATTTCCACCATCCGCATCCATTATAGAGATGCCAGCCGGGTCTTCGAAAGAACGAAAAGCGATGAATTGACTATCAGGGGACCAAGCCGGGGCGTTGTTCCTCTCATCCCCATGCGTCAACTGTTGGAGATTCGCACCACTGGGTTCGATTTTATAGATGTGCCCCGTCCCCGTTCTCTCGGAGACAAACGCAATCCATTGACCATCTGGAGACCATGCCGGACTAAAGTCACGTGCCAGATGGTTCGTCAACTGGTCGGATACCTTTGTCTTGAGGTGCATCACATAAATGTCCCAATTGCCATGCTGAGAGGAAACGTAAGCCATCCGCTGTCCGTCCGGCGAAAACGTTGGATGAGATTCATTCACTGGATGATCTGTCAGCTGCTGGAGATTCTTGCCGTTTATATCCATCATGTAGATGTCGTAATTCCAATTCCGTTTGGAACTGAAAGCAATACAGGGAACATCGGATGCATAGACATAAAGGTTCGCCGCGAGCAAGAAATGCGCGAATAGTAGGGGCGTCCCCAATACAACAATATAGGCGAGTTTTCCTTTCATTTTCCTATCCTCCTCCATTGATGTTATTGAGATTTTCCAGTTTCAGAGGCATTCAGTTCTCGGTTCTCCCTTAGCAGTCATAAGAATTATACACCTTTTTCTCAATTTTTTTCAAAAGAAAGAGCGGTATTTCGGTCTGACCTCCTGTTTTGTTGTGATGACATAGAAAGTGCCATATTGTGACATGAGATACGCCTCATTTATTCGTCATAGATAGACTGCTTCAGTCTGCCCCAGAGGGTCGTTTGCTTCTCGGCGGTCGGCGACACAGAGAGAAACTCCGCAGGTACCCAGGCAGGATAACGATCTCTTGCTGGGTGCTTTGTTAATTGCCGCGTTTCGATGCCATCAGGACTGACAAGGTGGATATTTGAATCTCGATTTAGGTTACCCCACGGACTTTCAACTTCTAACTCATAGGCGATCCACTGCCCATCCGGAGACCACGCGGGAACGCCACCCCATGTATTTTCCAGTGTGATTCTCCGATTGTTTTGTCCGTCATCTGTCATGATGTAAATGCCAACTCCCACAAGATCGGTCATTTCATAGGCAATCTGTTTTCCATCGGGCGACCAGGTCGGCTCGCCTCCCCCGAACCTCCTTTCTCTAACGCGTCTGGCACTTTTTCCATTGGACTTCATCAGAAAGAGGTCTTTTCCTTCTTCTCTGTCAGAATAGAAAAGAATTCGATCTCCATCGGGCGACCACTTCGGAAACCTATTGTATCCGGTGTCTGTCAGTTGCTGCAGGTTTCCGGTGTTGACATTGATTTTGTAAATGTGCTTCGTAGACATTGGAACGCCGGGGTGCTTGGACGTAAAGGCGATCCACTGTCCATCAGGCGACCAATCGGGATCAAAATCTGATATTGATGCCAGATGGGTCGTTAGGGGGCGGAGTTCTTTGTTATTTCTATTCATCAAATAAATTCTGTTAGTGCCATTTCGATCGGAAACAAAAGCCATCCACTGTCCGTCGGGTGAGAATGCGGGTTGCACATCCTGTGCTGGGTGGTTTGTGAGATTCTGAAGATTTTTCCCATTTATATCCATGATGTAAATCTCATTGTTCCCCTCTCTCGGAGAAGTGAAGGCGATACGTGTAGGATCAGAGGCGGGTACACAAAGACGGAGTGCCAGCAGGAAGCAAGCGAATCCCGCTGTAAAGGCCATAAGTTTACGTTTCATTTTTACAGACTCCTCGCATGAAAGTTATTCACTGAGAAATGGTCTTATTTGTGCGTTTGATATTCGCAAGAAGGAGGCCAATACGAAACGCCTATTTCAGCGTGAATTCTCGACAGTCAACACAGAATTGCATCAAGAACTGAACGTTCTTGTCCAACATCTGAACGATTTTTTGATTTCCCTGTTGTGTGCGACCCATATCATATCATAATGAGAATTCGGATGCAGCCAAATTTGCACTTGACGGTACCAATGGGGACTTGTAAAATAGGTATATCTGATATAGCGAGATTCCAAATCTCGCCAGTGGAGGAGCCGCGCAGTGCCGAACTTTACAGCAGAAGAACTCACCGAAATTTGCCTGAACGTCTTTCAGAAATTAAATATCCCAGCCGCCGAAGCGGAAACCGTAACCCGTTCCATGGTGGATGCCAACCGCGTCGGACACGATTCACACGGCGTAATCCATCTCGCGAAATATGTACGTGAACTGGGAGCCGGATTGATCCAACCTGGAGCACCAACGGAAACCTTGCACGAATCTGCGTCCATCGCGGTGTTAGATGGAAATTGGGGTTTTGGTCCCGTCATCGCGACGCGTGCCGTTGAGATGGCAATCCAGAAAGCAAAACAGACGGATATCAGCTCGGTTGCTGTTTCACGGTGCAATGAAGTCGGTAGGTTAGGCGGATACGCGTGCCTCGCCGCGGAGGCAGAGATGATTGGGGTGCTCATGGCGAATGACCATGGCGGTGGTACGTGTGTCGCGCCGCACGGTGGGGTTGAAGGCAGGCTCTCAACCAATCCGATCGCGTGTGCAGTGCCGATCGAAGGGCAAGATCCGATTGTATTGGATATGTCCACGAGCGTTGTCGCATCGGGGAAGATCCGGGTCAAGCAACATCGGAACGAAGCGCTCCCGCACGGGTGGCTTATTGACGCAGAAGGCGGGTCAACGACGAATTCGGACGATTTCTATGACGTCCCGCCTGCCGCCTTGCTGCCGTTCGGTGGAGCAGTTTCTGCCCACAAAGGATTCGGACTGAGTGTCATCGTTGATCTCCTATCGGGCGCACTCACGGGTGCGGGGTGTAGTCAGGGTGAAGATGCTCGTGTAGGCAATGGGTTGTTTGTGCTGGTGATGAATGTTGCCAGTTTTAGAGAATTTCCGGGATTCAGTGCCGAGATAGAACGTTTTATCAATTATCTCAAATCGGCAAAGCGCGCCCCTGGGGTTGACGTAATTCGGGTGCCAGGCGAACGGGGTTGGGAAGAACAGCGGAGACGGGAACAGGAAGGCATTCCAATAGACACCGAGACATGGGCACACATCCAGGCATTAAAGTAGTAGGCACGCTCCGTCGTGCCGTTCACTTATGGTGATCCTCTATTCAGTCAATATCACGACTATGCTATGCCACGGTTAAAGATTTACCTGTCTCTGGGTGAAATAGGTGCGCTTTCTCTATATCAAAACTAACCGTCAGGTGGGCGTTGTGTTGAGGCATGTTAACGAGATCGGATTGTGCGACAAAACTGTTCTTCTCTGTCCGGAGATATAAGAGCGCGTGATTCCCGAGCGGCTCAACCAATTCCACTTGTGTTCCGACACTATTTTGCCCATTTTCACCGACGTGAATATCTTCCGGGCGAATGCCGAGCGTCACCGAATCCCCTGAAATTTTGCCGAGTGCCGACTGCAGGTGATCATTCAGTTCCACCGTGAAAGTTTCAAATCTCAGCATCGGGTCCCCGCCATTATTCACGATGTCCGTCTCTATAAAGTTCATCGGCGGTGTGCCGATGAAGCCTCCGACGAATTGGTTTGCCGGTTTGTGATAGAGCGTTCCCGGATCGGCAATCTGTTGGATTTTTCCCTCATTGAGCACCACAATCTGGTCCCCCATCGTCATCGCTTCAACCTGATCGTGCGTGACGTAGACAATAGTGGCGTTGAGTCGGTCGTGCAGACGACTGATCTCCATCCGCATCTGCACACGTAATTTCGCATCGAGATTGCTCAACGGTTCATCGAACAGAAAGACTTTGGGATGTCGGACGATCGCTCTACCGACGGCAACGCGTTGACGTTCGCCACCGGAGAGGTGCTTCGGTTTGCGGTTCAGGAGGTGCGAGATGCTCAGAATCTCCGCTGCCTCTTTGACACGCTCGTCTATCTCCGCTTTCGGATATTTCCGAAGTTTCAGACCAAATGCCATGTTCTTATACACCGTCATGTGTGGATAGAGGGCGTAATTTTGGAAAACCATGGCGATGTCCCGATCTTTGGGTGGGATTTCATTGATCCGTTCATCGTCGATATAGATATCGCCTTCCGTTATCTCTTCCAATCCGGCGATCATCCGCAGAATTGTCGATTTCCCGCATCCCGACGGACCCACCAGCACGGTAAAAGACTCATCGGGAATCTGAAAATCTGCCTGTTCGACTGCAAGAACGTCACCGTCGTAAATTTTGGTGACATCTTTCAAGGTAAGGTGTGCCATAATTTCTGCGTTGACGAGACACTGTAAATTATGAGGATAGCGTTAGACCCCTCGTTTTATCCTTCCGGATGAAACAGTGCTTCGTCAATTTGAGCATTCAACGTGATGTCGGTAATAAAGACCCGTCGATATTCCCCGTTTTCTGTCGTACGATAGTGCGGGATTTTAATGCCATCTACATCCCGATAATCGTCAAGGAATGCCACCACGTTTTTCACGCCTCCTCCTATTTCAATATCGTAACTAAACTGGACGACATAATGCGTTTCTTCACCTAAGTTTACGGATTGGAAGCCCAAACTTTTAAGTTTGGGAGGAAAATCCGCCCTCTTGGAAAGGACCAAAATGTTTATTTTCCCTTGACACTTGGTTCGAAATTGTGGTAGAATGAGAGTATCAGGTTGGCAGACAGTGTTTAGCATTACCGCTTGGTAATGTGTCTGCCTCCCACTAAGCAGAGGATAAATATCTGATACCTGATATACCATGAAATTAACCTTTGAATATCCTGTGTATCCAACACAGACACAGGAAGAAACCTTATTAGGATGGACTTGACCATCTCTGTGAACTTCAGAATTCCGCGCGCAACAATCGCAAACATGCGCATGAGACAGAAGGTCGTTTTGTTTCGCGATATGACCAGGAACAACTCTTGAAGGGTGCCCGTGAGAAATATGACGATTTTCGCCAAGTCCCTCAAGATTTCCAAGTGTCTATCCTCAAACGTGTTGACAGGGCCTTTGATGCCTTCCGTAAGCGGTGTAAAGAAGGTGCGGAGAAAAAAGGGTATCCTCGTTACAAAATGCGTGTGCGTTCTCTGACGTGGTGCTTGCGAAAGCATAAACGCAAAACAGGTGAACGTGTCCGCCAAAATCCGATACGAGAAACCACATGGAAACACGACCGTTTGAAAGTGCCGAAACTCGATGAAATCAAGATATACATGCACCGTCCGCTTCAAGGCGATCCGAAAGAAGTGACACTCGTGAAAAAAGCAAGTGGCTGGTATGCACATATCACTTGTGAACTACCTGACACTCCAAAGATTGAACCAACAGATGCGATTGCGGTTGATGTTGGCACGACACACTATCTGACGACTTCCGAAGGTGAAAAGGAAGAGAATCCGCGTTGGTATCGCCAAGCAGAAGGTTTGCTCCGAAAACACGCGAAAGACCTATCGCGTAAAAAGTTAGGTAGCAACCGAAGAAAGAAACAACAACACAAACTCGCTTTACACCATGAACGAACCGCGAACAAACGCAAAGACTTTATCGGTAAACTCGTCTATAAACTCTACCACCATAAAAAAAACAATGTTTTAGTGGCAGAGGATTTAGGCGTATCAAACCTGGTAAAGAACAAACACCTCAGCAAGAGCATTTCGGATGCGTCTTGGGCAAAGTTCTTTCAGTGGTCTGCAGACATAGCCGAAAGAGACGGTCTGTACTTCCACCAAGTTGATCCCAAGAACACTTCGCAAACATGCTCGGCTTGTGGCAAGAAGTCGCCCAAGAAACTCTCTTTAGCGATACGCACCTTTGATTGTAGTTTTTGTGGCACGGTTTTAGACCGAGACCACAACGCTGCGATAAACATACTTTTACGGGCGGCTTGCGCCCTTCGTGGAGAGCGTTGGGTTACCGACCTCTATGAAGCGAGAAACACCAACGAAGCACGAGACACGGGCTTTGAGACTGCTGAACAACTGCTGTTGTTTAACGACCTCTTAACAAGCCCAAGTCTTTAGGCTTGGGTACATTGACTAATAAAGACTTTTAACTTTTTCCCAGAAGGCTGCGTAACGAGAAGAACGGATGTAGGAACATCCTTCACCTCTTCTGTTCCTATGTATTGAACGGGAATATCGTCTTTCGAGAGCGTTGTCAAAAGCCACATAGGTTCTCGGAAAAGGCTATCCCTAAAGAAGTTAGTATAAGACGCAGCCGCCTCAAGTGGAACAGGTTTGACCTCTCCACCTACTATCATAAACACCGATTCCCCATCAAAGATCAAGCGGCTACCCCTCTCGGTGTGAATACCTCCCCAATCGCTGCAGATCCTGTTCGCATCAAAATATGTTTTAGCCGGTCCCTCGTTCTGCAGGGTACCATCGGAGAGGTGTTCAAAACTCTCAGATTCCATCACAACGCTTTTCACCGCTTCGAGTTTCTCAAGTCCGCCGTGCGCCGCGACAGCCGCCTCAATAATTTCTTTCACCTGGGGTTCTACATTTTGCGCACCTTCAGGAGAATCGGAAGGTGTTCTTATAGGATTATCAGAGGCATCGGCAGGTCTCGTGAGATTTTCCTTCACCAATTCAGCAACAGCGGACTCAACATCAAAACCACCGAGGTTTGCTTTGCGAATAACCCCTTCACCGTCAATCAAAAAGGTTGATGGAATCCCTCGGACCTCATATAGGTTCCTCACCTCCCCGCTTTCATCCCAATAGTGAAGCCACCCGAGCTCCTCTTTTTCAATGTATGCTTTAAGGGGTCCCGTTAACCTGTCCAGACTGATCCCGATAATCTGAAACTTCTGATCTTTGTATTTTTCGTAAGTCCGCTTCACTTTCGGCATCTCTGCGATGCAGGGTCGGCACCATGTTGCCCAGAAATCGAGCAAGACAACCTGTCCTCGAAAACTTTTCAAAGTGATCTCTTCGCCCTTCAAATCCGTTACCTGAAAATCTGGTGCGGGTTTACCAATCCACCGATTCGTCCTTGCCCCGAAGAGTTCAGGTAATTCAACGTCCTGAGCGGTTTTATCCTGTTTGATAATCTTTGTTGCGGGTATTGATTGTCGTCTCGAACTGTCTCCAGAAGGTTTAGCGTGAGGGTCAATAGGTCTCTCAAGATTTTCCGTCATCAGGTCCGCGACGGCATGCTCAAGCGCGTGTCCGCGAAGGTTCGTTTTGCGGATGATACCCTCACCGTCAATTAGGAAGGTCGAGGGAATCCCCTGCACCTTATACATTGTGCTAACCTGGCGACTTTTATCCCAATAGTGAAGCCATCCCAATTCCTCTTTCTCAATATAAGACTCAAGAGGTTCTATTGACCTGTCCAGACTGATACCGATAATTTGGAACTTCTGATCTTTATACTTTTCGTAAGTCTTCTTAACGTTGGGTATCTCTGCGATACAGGGAGGACACCACGTCGCCCAGAAATCAAGGAGCACGACCTGTCCACGGTATTGCTTCAACGAGAGTTCTTCACCCTTCAAATCCGTCACCTGAAAATCCAGTGCGGGCTTACCGATCCACTCCCTTGGGTTCAGGCTTGCCCCGGGCGGTTTCGGTAATTCACCGTTTCGGTCAGCTCTGTCCTGTTCGAGGATCCTCTTCGCAAATTTCGCCTGCGATCGCGACCCGTATTTCGGATGGTCTATCAATTTTTGGTAAGCGCTGTCTGCTGCATCGTGATTGCCGAGTTTGTCGTACGCCAATCCCAAGTCTAACAGACAACGTTCAACGTAGCGAGCCTCTGGATACGCGTTGATGGCCTCTTCAAAAACCGTAACACCTTCTTCAACACGCGCCAGCTGAACCAAGGCGTTGCCGAGGAGGTAATAGACCTCATCCACCCGTTTGTATTCCGGGTGTGCTTCAACGAATTCCGCGGATTTCTCAACTAATTTCTCTAAATCTTCCTGTTTCTTCTGCTGCTTGAGGTTTTTAGAAATTGCCTTAATTGCTTGGTATTTGTAAGCCGCTTTCAGCGGGGCGGCACCCACAGAATTCGCACCAAGACCTATTAACGCAAGGCTGATGAACACGCAAATGAGATGAGCACAAAGGTTGCTATTCCCGCTTTGCTGTGAAGTTATTTCATTTCGGGAGAACATCGTCGACCTCCTCTGTGTGAATTTGTGTGCGATGTATCAGAGATTTCCGCTTGTTGTAGGAGCGAGTTGTGCTCGCGATTCTTAATTCCCCAAATTTTCCTGCACGAGTTCCGCGACGGCGTGTTCAAGCGCGAGACCGCGGAGATTCACCCTACGGACAATTCCCGCCCCGTCAATAAGAAACGTAGACGGAATCGCTCGCACACCATACAAACTGCTGATTTGGCCGGTGCTGTCCAAGCATTGCCGCCACTCGATCCCCTCTCCGTAAATGTATGCGTCAAGAGGGGCCATGGATCTGTCTAAGCTAATCCCGATGATTTGGAACTTTTGATCTCTGTGTTTCGCATAAGTTTGCTTAATGTTCGGCATCTCGGCGATACACGGACCACACCACGTTGCCCAGAAATCGAGGAGTACGACCTGCCCGCGGTACTGTTCCAGTGTCAGTTCTTCACCCCTTATGTCCATCACCCGAAAATCTGGCGCCGGTTGATTTACAAATTGGTTCCGGCTTGGGCGTGGACTCTCGCCAGACAAACTCGTTAGTTCACCTTTTCGTTGGGTTTTATCCTGTTCAAGAAGCTGTTGTGCTGTTACAGCGTATCTACCACTACGGTACTTTGGGTGATTTGCCAGTTTTTCGTAGAGGGCATCCGCTTTCCTATGCTCCCTGATTTTGTCATAGGCTAATCCTAAGATCAGCAGACTCGGTTCGGCATAGGTAGCAAAAGGATAGTCCCGGATAAGTTCTTCAAGTACCTCGATTCCTTCTTCAGTGCGCTGTAGTTCAACTAAAATGGAACCGAGGAAATAGTAAACTTCATCTACCTGTCTGTGTTTCGGGTAGGTCTTAATGAAAACCCTTAATTTCTCTATCACCGCATCATAATCAGCAGGTTCACCACCCTTTGAAAGTTCATCAAGAGCGGTTTTAATTTCGCTATACGCGCGGTTGGCTGAAACCGACTCTGAAATTGTTGTGGTGAGCGTCGAATTCACACAGGAAGCCATCAATAGCAATCCCATCAGCACAATGGCAAGGTAGTGCCGGTCTCCATTTATTCTGATACGCTTGTTTCGCGGAAACATCGCCTGTCTCCTTCAGATGAGTTGGCGGTTATTAGAGGGCGTTCCGATAGGAGTACGCCAGTAGCAGTTTGATCTCTTCCGCCTGCACCTGTTGCAAGAAACGGGTTACATCCGAGTCGGAGTCACCTTCGGCAGCTTGGCACCAATCAATAAACTGATAAGAATCCCAGTTTTCTTCCGCCGCGATAGCCTGCCCGATGTCTGTGAGCGCGTCCGATGGGTTCGCTGTTTCTTTGAGAAGTTCGAGGGCACGTTCACGGAGTGCTGGGAAAATTGGGTGTGTTCCAACTCTGCCGAACCAATACTTGGAGTTAGGGTAATCGGGTTCACGGCGATGCATGATGCCGTGCCAATAGCTCCCCGTCTGATCTGCCAATCCCTGTGAGATCGTATGCGATTCATCCAGTGCGTCGTTCCACAAAAGTAAACCGCTTTTAATGGCTTCAGCAAACGTCGTATTTTTCAACGATGCTCCGTCGAAAAGATCATCAAGGGATGCCGCTTCCAAAGTATCCGTCAGTTCACTGCTCCATGCCTTCTGTGGCACGAGTGTCGGAAGTGGATTACCCGTTTCCAACTTTTCGATGACTTCGGCGATGGCTGATGTGTATGTTAAGTCCATGAGAAAACTCCTTAAGATTCAAATTGGTCTAATTTAAAAATAATTTATCATCTTTTGTCAAATAAATCAAGCGTTTTTAAGTTTACAAAGCAGTTGCTATTTAATCCGAAATATGATAAAATTAAAAACACGCGTCAGGAGATGTACGGCATAGATTGGACGGAATATGGGAACTGCCTTTAAAAAAGTCTTCATTGTTTTCATCGGATATATTGTCGTTTTGGGGGGCATTTTGATCGGTGTCATCCAACACTTCTCCGAATACGAATCGCTGCCAGAAACGATGCAGATGGTGGACTTCTCAGGGATATTGGTATCGGTTTTAGGCGCGTGCCTCCTGAGTTTGGTCAGTGTTGCGCTGACTTTCTGGTTAGCGAGGGCATGGATAAGCGAACAGCCGGAACTCGGTGAACGGATTGTCCGTCTCGCCCTCGCAATCAGCATCAGTTTTATTGTTGTTTTCGGCGGGTTGGCAGGTGGGTTGATTGTTTTGCGGACTTTATGGACGATCGGCTTTTTTTAACTTGCATTTTTGTTACCGATATGGTATAATTAGTTAATTCATTCGGACAAACAGTGTGAATCACGTATGTGGCGTGCTTTGCAACGTCCGATGTTCGTTTTCGTTTTTATATAAGCTTGTAAGCGATGCCTATAGGCTTGCAAGCGGCGCACTGCAGCGCCTTGACTTGGGGGTGTGAAAAATACACTACAAAGGCAGACGTAATCAGAGGACGAAGGAAAGACAGAGTCGTTCCAATTATCAGATTCGAGCCAAAGAGATCTTACTGATAGATCACGAGAACAAGCAACTGGGGGTCATGACGCCCCGCGACGCAATGAAACTTGCTGAAGAAGTTGGATTGGATTTGGTAGAGGTTTCACCGAATGCCAAGCCTCCTGTTTGTAAAATCATGGACTACGGGAAGTATCAGTATGAGAAAAACAAACGCGCACGCGAGGCTCGAAAAAAGCAGTCGAAAGTTGTCCTGAAAGGAATGCAGTTCCGTCCAGATACCGCGGAACACGACTACCAGTTCAAAAAACGGCATGTCGAAGATTTCTTGAAAAATGGATGGAAGGTCCGCGCAACCGTGCGGTTCCGAGGACGCGAGATGCTTCATACCGAACTTGGTAGAAGCTTACTTTCACGACTCAAGGACGATTTGGAAGAGATTGCCGATGTGGAACAACCGCCACGGATGGAAACCCGCATCATGTCAATGATCCTCGCACCCAAATCTGTGTAATGTTTTTGTCGTTGCACGCGTGTTTCCGATTCTAATTTTTTGTAGAGTGATCTCCTGGTCACGACATTTCCTCTTTTTGTAGGTGCGACCTCAAGCCAACGCCGATCGCGAGGGTGGTGTTTAGGGGGTCGCTGTACTTTTCAAGGATATTCTTATGCCGAAAATTAAAACACATAAAGGTGCAGCAAAACGTTTCAAGTTCACATCGAAAGGCAAAATTCGCCGCAATCGCGCATACGCAGGACACCTGTTCATTTCAAAATCAGCGAAACGCAAACGCAGATTGCGACAGGCAACCCTTGTCCATCCGAGCAACGCGAAACGCTTGAAACGCCTCATTCATCAATAGAACTGAATGCCCGGCATCTACGATAACAACACATATCCGGGCGAAGTGTAGACGCGACCGCGGGTAACACTGCTGATCGTAATAGGAGTTTTAAATGGCACGAGTAAAAACAGGGAGCGTGCGACGCAAACGCCGGAGCCGGATGCTTAAGTATTCTAAAGGTTACCGCGGGGGACGGAATAATCTCAAACGCACTGCTACAGAAGCGGTAGAAAAGGGATGGAACCACGCCTACGCACACCGACGCGCACGCAAACGCGATTTCCGACGACTCTGGATCGCGAGAATTAATGCAGCCGCCAGATTGCACGGACTCACCTACAGCCGGTTCATACACGGGCTCAAAGCCGCTGGTATTGAGCTTGACCGGAAAGTCCTCGCCGATATCGCTGTAAATGACGAAGCCGGTTTTGGACAACTTGTCGCCCGCGCAAAAGGTTAGGTGTAGGTTTAGTCCCCTCTTCTTGGTAGATGCCTATTGCTTTCGTCCCATAAGGATACTAACCTTTATGGAGCAAAGTGATAGGCATTTTTTAATGGTTGTTAGTTGTGGGGTATGGGTCGGCGGTTAAAAGAGGTTCTGATAACCAAAAACAGAGGAAGTATGAAAGCAGAATTACAAGCGATTCAAGCGGAGGCACTTGAGGCTTTGAAAGCTGTGAAAACGCCAGACGCGCTTGAGGCGCTCCGAATCACGTATTTTGGACGCAGGGGAAAACTCACCGATGTCATGAAAGGCATGGGTAAACTCTCCAAAGAGGAACGTCCGATAATCGGTAAATTCGCAAATGAGGTGCGTGCCACGCTTACAGAGGCGTTTGAAACCGCGACGCAGACCTTGCATCGCCAGCAACAGGAGCAGCAGCTTGAAGCAGAAGCCGTTGACATCACGCTCCCCGGACGGAAGCCGACCTACGGAAAAGCACACCCCATAATGCAAACGTTGGCGCGGATTGAAGCGATTTTCGGTCAAATGGGGTTCCAAGTGGTGACGGGACCCGACGTTGAGACCGAATATTACAACTTCGATGCCCTGAATACACCCGCCGATCATCCCGCTCGCGACTTACACGATACCTTTTACCTAACGGATGGGCACCTTTTACGCACCCACACCTCGCCTGTTCAGATCCGCGCCATGGAGAACCAAAAACCGCCAATCAGGATTATCGTGCCAGGGAAATGCTATCGCGTGGACTATGATGTCTCGCACACACCGATGTTCCATCAGGTAGAAGGCTTGCTCGTAGATACACACGCCACCTTTGGCGAACTCAAGGGGGTTTTGACCTCCTTTGCCCGGCAACTGTTCGGGGACCAGACACAAATGCGTTTCCGTCCGCACTTCTTCCCTTTTACGGAACCGAGCGCGGAGATGGATATCACCTGTGCCGTCTGTCAGGGAAAAGGGTGTCGAAGTTGTGGGGGTACGGGATGGGTTGAAGTCTTAGGGGCGGGTGCTGTTGATCCCGCTGTATTTGAAGCCGTGAACTATGACCCGGATCAAGTTACGGGGTTTGCCTTCGGTATGGGGGTAGAAAGGATCGCGAACCTCCAGTTTCGCATCCCGGACATGCGCACTCTCTATGAAAACGATCTCCGATTCCTACGCCAATTTTAATGCGGTGACATAGATGAAACGCACCTGTTTTGCAATTGTCATACTCATTTTTCTTCTCCACAACAATTCCGCTGTTTCCGAAGTTAGCAGTGCCGCCCAGCAGGTTCTCGCCACTATAGAATGGATCTCAATTCCCGAAGGCACCTTCCTGATGGGTTCAACCCCCGAGGAGGCGAAAGCCGCCTACGAGGACGCAAAATTGCGGAGTTCCATGCTGGAGCAGCACACCTTCGATGCTGAACTGCCACGACACCGAATCTACCTAAGCACTTACGAAATATCGCGGTATGAAATCACCAATACCCAATACCGCACTTTCATTGAGGCAACGAACCGTCCGACACCGCGCGGACACAACGGCGAGGAGACGTGGGCAGATGAAACGCTCAACAGCGACACACAACCCGTTGTCGGTGTAACATGGTTTGATGCCCAGGCGTTTGCAGAATGGATCGGCGGAAGCCTCCCGACCGAGGCACAATGGGAACGTGCAGCACGTGGGGCAGAGGGACGAACATACCCGTGGGGCGACGTTCCACCAAAAGCGCGTCAACACGCTAACTTCGCACGCCGCTATAATCGTCCGGTGCCGGTGGGTCAGTTCCCAAAAGGTGAATCTCCGAACGGTATCGCAGACCTTGCCGGAAATGTATGGGAATGGTGCCTTGATGAATACAGCCCAACTTTCTATCAGCAACACAACGGTGGAACCTCCCAAAATCCACTCAATCTTCGGTTCCGAGATATCCTACGCGCAAGGGTCATCCGAGGCGGCGCGTGGGATGTGGGGAGAGCATTTCTTCGGTCAAGTCTCCGATTTAAATTTTATCCTTTGGATTCAACGCATACAATCGGATTTCGGGTCGTCCGTCCGCGCCCAGCAATAAAAGAATAGCCTTTCTATCACTATGTTCCAACGGAAACACAACCTATCTCGTCTCCTATTCCTCATACTACAGACCTATCTGCTTCTCATGCGCCTACCACTCGGAAGTACTGCCCCCTATTTTCGAGATGTGACCGATGCGATGAAACTTGATTTTCGACACATCAACGGCTTCTCTACGGAACGTAGACTCGTTGAAACCATGGGGAGCGGCGGTGCGCTCTTTGACTTCGACAACGATGGAGACTTGGATCTCTACCTCATTCAAGGCAACTTACTCTCATCATCAACAGAAGCCCCGCCCACAAACCGTCTCTATCGAAACGATGCGGGTGTTTTCGTTGACATCACAGCGTCCGCAAACGTCGGTGATACCGGCTATGGTCTCGGTGCTGTCGCTGCCGATTATGATTCTGACGGGTACCGCGATCTGTACGTGACAAACTTAGGCAAAAATGTCCTCTACCGAAACAACGGCGATGGTACCTTTATCGATGTAACCGAACACGCACAGGTAAGTTGTCCCTTGTTAAGTGCAAGTGCCGCATTTGCTGACATTGACCGAGATGGCGACTTGGATCTCTACGTGTGTAACTACGTCGAATACGCCTTGGAAACCGATATCCCCTGCTATTACAAAAATACTCTGCGTATCTACTGCGGTCCCAACGAGTATCACGGCATCGCCGATGTGCTTTACCGAAACAACGGCGACGGCACGTTCACAGACATAACGAAAGCCGCGGGGGTCTATGAACCGACGACGCGGGGGCTCGGTGTCGTCTTCACAGACGTAAATAACGACAGATGGCTGGACATCTACGTCGCAAACGATATGTCCCCGAATACGCTTTTCATCAATCAGGGGAATGGCACTTTTCGAGAGGAGGGCGTGCTTCGCGGTGTTGCATACAACGGCGATGGCATAGCAAACGGTTCTATGGGTATCGACGCTGGTGACTATGACAACGACGGCGATATTGACCTCTGGGTGTCCAATTTTGCATTGGAGGCGAACTGCCTCATGCAGAACGATGGCGACGGCTACTTTGAAGATATGACGTTTGACGCAAACCTCGCCGATCCTTCCTTCTACGCACTCGGTTTCGGCACCCGTTTCATCGACTTTGATAACGACGGTTGGTTAGACTTGCTCGTCGGAAATGGACACATCTGGGACAACGTGAAACAGATTGACGCGAAACAGAGCTACGCACAACCCGTGCAACTCTTTCACAATCAAGGCGGCACTTCACAAAGCCATACCGGCTTCACCGAGATTACCGCTGAAGTGGGATTGAATAAAACACCTTACGTCGTCCGCGGGATGCTCTTTGGGGATATAGATACCGATGGTGATGTGGACGTTGTGCTTTGTCAATCGAACCGTCCAACGGTCATCCTCAGCAATGAAATCGGTAGTGAGAACGCATGGTTAACGGTGAAATTGGTCGGAGCAGACGGCAATACAGATGCAATCGGCGCGCAGGTTCAGTTGGAAGCGGATGGGATGACACTCCTACGGGAGGTTATCTGCGGTGCAAGTTACCTCTCGGGCAACGATCTTCGTCTCACCTTTGGATTGGGAGAAGCATCGGAGATAAAGAACCTCCAAGTCCGATGGCACAACGGGAATGTCCAGCAATTAAGTAAAGTGCCGATCCGTCAAATTGTCACATTTTCGCAGGATTGACACTTTTCGCTGTTAATACTACAATAAATAGGGGGGATTAGCGGTCAGCAATTAATAGTCAGTTAAGAGGTGCCCCGTAAACCCAAAACGGTAGCCTGCAACATCGGCGCAGGCGGATGGAAAGAACACACGCAAAAGTTCTAACATCCATTGTTCTCCCGCAAGGTAAATTAAAAACATGAAAATCGTTGAAGAAAGAGAAGCGTGGATTCACACGCACTTCATCCTTGATAGCTTCTTCGTCACCGAACAGGAACGCCGGCAGATTTCTATTAGCGTTGAACCGGAACTGATGCATCTCGGACTCCAATACGGACTGACGTATGACATCGCGCCATCAAAACATCGCGCCATCATCGTCCTTGAATGCATACCCTTTGATCCAATCAAAGCGGAAATTAAAAAACTGATTAACGATGTGATCGAAGATTTTCCTGTCCGACTCCCTGAACAACGGAATGTTGTTACCAATATTACCGTCACGGATCAGGAAACAGAAGCAGCGAATACTAATGTCCAAGCCCCAAGGCAGTGAGGACCTGTGTTCCGACAGTGCCATCGGTGATGTTGAAAATGGATGGGAATTCGTCCAGCCAACCGTCATTGGCACTCGGGCAAAATTGGCGAGCATTGCCCTCAATAGCCGTTACACCAGGGATACGCGCAGCGAGTCCCGCGGAGTGTAAAAAGGATGCACCCGGACACGTTAGATCCTGCACAGCGAGGAACATATCGTATCCTGCGGCGGCGGCACCCATCAGCAACGCTTGAGACTGTCCTTTACACGCCTTGAGGGCAACACCGGAATATCCTTGCTCGCGTGCCAGTAGAAAGGTCTCAAAATCGGTGAGTGACTCGTCGATCACTACAGGTTTTATCTCGGCGGCTTTGTGCATCTTATTTTCAGGATGCGCCTTCAGGTCCCGATCCGTCGGTTGCTCAATGTAAGCGAGGCGTTGGAAAGCGTTGCTCTCTGCTTCTTGAATCTGGCTGAGAAATTCCAATAGGTATTCGACATTTTGACAGGTTTCGTTGAAGTCAGCAGAGTAGTGCCAAGTATCAACACCGCGTTTCGCTTGCGTTTCGGCGGTGACTTTATCGATTGCGAGGACACGCGCAACATCCCACGCCAAGTCGTCGCCGTTGAGTTTAATTTTTAGATGCGTCAACCCATCGGCAACGATCCATTCAGGGAGCGTTTCCGGAAGACCGTCATTGAGGCGTTCTGGGATATCCGCGTCAGTGAGCGGATCCAAGGCACCAACGAGATGATAGATCGGCATATTCGGCTTCGGTTGACGTGAAGTATACTGATCGAGGTATTTTCCGCTGAATCGTTCATTCAAAAAATGCGACAGATCCGCCTCAATAAAGTCTTCGCCCAGTCCGTTGTAACTATTGATCCCGTTGGCTTTGCCGAACGCATCGTGAATTGCCGCGTCGATCGGGCTCGTCGTAACGACGGTGCAGAGTTTCGGCATCGGCGACGCGAGTTGCATGTTGTGAGACAAATCATCGGCGATTTTTAAAAATTCTGGCTCAAGCACTTCAGAAAGTTCAAGCGGGTGCGCACAGAGTGTGCAATCCCGTGTTGCCGTTACCGCCAATTCGGCGAGCTTTTTCATCGCGGCGAGGCTCTGATCAAAAGGCGCGTAGCGCGGCGGAAACGCCCAAACGTTACCGAGGGGCATGGAACCTTTTCCTTCTGCCACTTGGTTTCCATCGCGCGTCTCGACCTGTACCCGGACATTAAAGAGGACGCAGTGATTCGTTGGTACGCCACCGAACTTGAGCGGAGTGCGGTATTGGTGTTCTTCAAAATCGTAATGAACGTCAAGGATGCGAATATCTGTCGGTTTTGGCATAACTTCCTCTTATACGTCTTGATCCCGCCTGAAATTCAAATGTCCAAAGGATATGTTCCCGGGGTGCCTTATTTTGAAGAATCCTGGGACGGTGCCGGAGGGGGTTCCGTAAACTTCTCTCCGCGTGCTTCAGCCTCCAACCTACGAGTGTTCCACGCGGCTACTTCCTGATAAACCTCCGTTTTGCCTTCCGCTTTGCCTTCCGCTTTGCCTTCCGCTTTTAATCTTTTGTCTCTCGCTAAAGAATCTCTAAGTCGCTGAAACATAACGTCGATTCCCTCCTCAATAAATGTTAAGGTTGTGGCAGCTGACATGATTTTTGGAAAGTTGTTGGCAATCGTATAAAATGCCTCCAAAAAACTCTTGTCTTTCAATAATATCTCGTGTAGGAAAACTGTTGCCAGACAAGTAAGTGCGAAAATCGCAAAAGCAATCATCGCTCCCTCGGCGTTCCGGACCGTGAACATTGGGGCTTGTCTATTGCTGTTGTTTTCATTTTCCATACAGATACCACCTATGTATCTCTTAAGCATATCCTATTTTTCACCCTTTGTCAACAAAAAAGAAAACAGAAAACAAATTGACAGCTCTCCTGTGAACTGATAAACTATACCCAAAGACAACCTACCCTTCAATTAGCAGGAGACGCTTTTGAATGAATACGAATGAAAAAGTCCAAAAGCTCACTTCACTTCTCGATAAACATCAAGCCTATCGGGACACCTGTCTCAATCTCATCGCTTCGGAGAACACGCCTTCGCCGTTGGTGGAAGAACTTTTCGATGAACGACTGGCGCGGCGATATGGGAATTATTCTGGTGTTGACATTTACCAACGGAATTACAAGGGCAACCGCTACATCGCCGAAATAGAGGGATACACACAGGCGTTAGCAAAAGAGTTGTTCGGCGCAGCGCATGTCGATTTCCGTCCGCTATCGGGGAACATCGCAGGGATTGCGACGACGTTTGCATTGGCAAAGCCCGGCGATACGGCATTAGAAGTTCATAACGGACACCACTATGCCCAAAAACTACGCTCCTCACCCCTCAAAATAGAACTACAGTCGATTCCGATTCCGTGGGACGGACGGCGTTCAAATATTGATCTCGATGCAACGCTTGAACTGATTGCGAAACACAAACCCAGCATCGTCAACATCGGCTCTGGGGTGTTTCTTTTCCCTCAACCCGTGCGGGAATTGAAAGAGGCAATGCGCCAAGCGAATCCAGACGCTTATCTCATCTACGACGCCTCACACGTCATTGGACTCATCGCCGGTGGACGGTTTCAATCGCCGTTTGATGAAGGCGCTGATGTCATCATCTCCAGCACGCATAAGACGCTTGCGGGACCGCAGGGTGGAATGGTGCTGACGAACGATGCCTCCATTGCTGAGCGAGTTGCGAGGGGGGTCTATCCCTTGCTGATGAGTAATCATCATCTCAATCGGCTTCCAGCGTTAGCAGGGACGTTTATAGAGTGGATGGAATGCGGTAAGGCACAAGCGGATGCGATTGTTACGAATGCAAAGGCGCTCGGACAGGCGTTGGCAGAACGCGGCGTTCCGATACTCGGTGCCGACCTCGGCTTCACGGAGTCGCATACCTTGATACTGATTGTGGATAAATATGGGGACGGCGGCGCACTCGCAAACCATCTGGAGGCATGTCATATTATCGCGGGCGCCGCGGGAGTGTCACCAGAAGTCGGCACATCTGGATTGCGTATGGGTGTTCAAGAGGTCACGCGGTGGGGCATGACCCCAACGGATGCCCCGGATATCGCGGAATGTATTGTCTCAGCACTCTCTGGTGGGATGCCTGAGGAACTTAAACCGAAGGTTGCGGAAGTCGCGCGTCGCTTTGACACAATCCAGTTCACCGTCGATTAAACAGGAATGCATATAAACGAAGTGGGGTTTGACCCCACTTCACTGCTGGCGAGGATTGTATCCTCGCTAGCTCGTATACTATTTTCGCTTCAATTTTCCCCACATTGTTGTTAGCAACTCTATATTGGGTTGAACAGGCAGGGCTGCTGGGTCAAACCAGTCCGCCCGGCTATTGTCTCCGTTATGTGTGAGCTGCGTTTTTACACGGCTTCCCACGCCAATCTTGAAAAGTTGTGTGGCACCTCTGATTTCCTGTTGATAGATGATTTCATCGCCTTGAGGAGACCAAGTCGGGCGGAGGGCGTCCGGTCCCTTTTCTGACACAAGTTGTCGTAAGCGACTCCCATCACGGTTGATAACGTAGATGGTTTCCTCATCCTGCCAGGCGACTGCATCTGCGAGGTTTAGTATCGCCCTAAATTTGTGTAAGACAAAAGCGATTTGTTCCCCATTCGGGGACCACGCCGGGTGACTCTTATATGGATACTTATTTAGTTCACCGAGCAGAACAGTTTGTTTGAGCGTTTCAACGTTGAGGAGACGAAGTTCATAACCTTGTTTTGATTTATGGTGAATGAAGGCAATTTCCTTTCCGTTGGGTGACCAAGCAGGATCGCCGACACTTCCGAAGCCAGTCTGTGCTACCGGTTCAACTGATTTACCGTCTATCGTGGCAATGTAAAGCACGGCATCGCTCACAGACGCAATTCGCTTTCCATCTGGAGACCACGTTGCCTCGGATCTACTGTGCCAATTGTCAAGAACTTGTCTTACATTGTTTCCATCAGCATCCATGAGATACAAGCTTTCTCCTCCTTTGCGAAACGAGACGAAAAGAATCTGTTCCCCTGTTGGCGACCAAACTGGGGAAAAATCGGCTGCTGTATCTTGTGTAAGATTTACGGGATCGCTTCCGTCTGGATTCATCGTCCAGATATCCCAATTCCCGTCTCGGTTGGATGAAAATACAACTTTTGCGGTTGTTGGTGCTTTTGCCGATGTCGTTACACCGCTGTTGAACAGTAGGAAACCGAGGCAACAGAACAAGGCAAAAAATCTAACGCTCATAATTTTTCTCCTTTTGGGTTTGGAATTCTTCATTTTCATAAAAACTGACTATTTCTCCTTGGGCTGAATCGGCAATGCTGGGGGGCCAGACCAATCCGCACCACTATTGCTACCTACGTCCGTCAGTTGGACCTTCGTACGGCTGTCTACATTAATTTTAAAAAGTTGCCTGATATCTCCAACTTCTGGTAGATGGATTCCCTGCTGATAAATAATTTCATCTCCGTGTGGAGACCATGTCGGATGAAGGGCGTCCGGTCCCTTTTCTGAAACGAGTTGGCGCAAATTACTCCCATCTCGGTTGATAACATAAATTGTTTCCTCATCCTGCCAATTCGCTGCGTCTCTAAAATTTAATATGGCTCTCCATTTGTGTAGGACGAAAGCGATTTGCTCTCCGTCCGGAGACCACGCTGGATAGGACTTAACTGGATACGTCTCTAATTGTGCCAGAACAACCTTCTGTTTGAGTGTTTGGACATCAAGGAGGCGAAGTTCATAGCCCTGCTTCCGCCAAAGATAGATAAAGGCAATTTCCGTTCCATCTGGAGACCAGGCAGGATCTCCGACGCTTCCGAAGCCAGTTTCCGCCACAGGCACGACTGATTTGTCATCTAACGTTATAATGTAAAGCACGCCATCGCGCACAGAAGCGATTCGTTTTCCGTCAGGTGCCCATGTTGCGGAGGATCTGCTGTACCAATTATCAAGAACTTTTCTTATATTGTTTCCGTCTGCGTCCATGAGATAAAGGCTTGATTCTTTTCCTTCTTCTCGAAAGGAGACAAAGAGAATCTGTTCCCCTGAAGGGGACCACGCAGGGTGAAGATCGCTTGCCGCATCTCGTGTAAGATTCACAGAGTCGCTTCCGTCTGGGTTCATCGTCCAAATATCCCAATTGTCGTCTCGGTTGGACGAAAATACGACTTTCCCTGTTTTCGGGGTTTTCGTCGCGATGTCGCCTTCAGAACTGGACGGCAGCCCGAAACGGTTTGCGTAATGGTACCCGATGCCCAGTATCAATAATATCACAGCAACAGCGGAAACGCCTATGACCCATGGGGCAGGCAATTGACTTCCACCAGTGGAAGAGATAGGGGTGATCCGAGAAATTTCACGCATAACGTTCTCCGTGAAATTCGGTGCAATCTGGAAACCACTTAAAGCCTCGCGGACGATCGGTTCTTCTCTTTTTAAACGCTGCTGCGCACGACGGAGCCGACTCTTAATTGTACCTACCGATGTCCCTAAAAACTCGCTAATCTCTTCATGCGTCATTTCTCCAAAGTAATGGAGCATGATGACGGTACGTTCTTTCTCTCGTAATTTCGCAAGCAACTTTTGGACGACTTCACTCTGGGCTTCTGCGGTCGTCCGTTCGTTTTCCTGAATTACGTATCCCGAATATGTTGCTTTCTCTAATTGCGCGTGGCTCGTGTCTTCCAGAGACTGTGTTGATAAACGTTTCTGACGTAGCCACGCAATACAACCGCGCCTCGCTATCACAGAAAGCCAACGAGCAAAACGGTCCGGTTTCTTCAACGTTGCTAACGCCTTGTATGCTTGCAGGAAGGCATCCTGTGTAATTTCTTCAGCGATGTGAAAGTCTCCGACTTTCCGCCATACAAGCGCGTGAACCGGCTTTTCGTATTTTCTCACGAGCATGGAGAAGGCGTTTTCATCGCCTGCCAGAACGCGTTGAATTAATTCAACGTCGTCGTTTTTCATCAGGTACCTCCGGAAACGGATAAGTTCATAATTTCGTAATTAAATGTATAGTGACGCGACTTAGGGATAAAATAGATGCATAATTCTGCAAAAAAGCGAAGGAATTTTATAGGAAACTCAAAAATTAAACGTCTATCTAAAGATTTAATTTTACTTGACATTTAATAATCTAATGCGGTATAATAGTTAAACCATATTTAGCAAAAACATGTATAGAAAGAGGAGATACACATGAAAAATAAACAACCATTTATCACGGCCGTGCAAGATGACGACATAGATACAGTCGAGCACCTTTTGACGATTGACAGGACACTCATCGCACATATTGACGCACCATGGTTCAGTTTCGATGCCCCGGCGATCGTGTTTGCCGCCGCCGCCGGCAATCGCGAACTCATTGAGGTTCTGCTCGATGCTGGTGCTGATATTGATATCAAGAGCAGTTGGTGGGCAGGCGGCACTTCAGCGTTACAACACGCTACCGGCTCCATGCTAAATTACAACAAAGAACTCGCCGAATACCTGATTGAACGCGGCGCGACCATTGACGCGCACGCCGCCGCAGGTTTGGATATGTCCGAGAAGCTTGCCGAACTGATTCGCGAAACGCCCGAGGTCGTCAATGCCCCGGGGAGCGATGGCATGTCCCCTCTTCATTTCGCTGCGACCCCTCGAATTGCCGAACTTCTGATTACACACGGCGCAGACATGAACCTACGCGATCGCGACCATTACGGGACGCCAGCACAATGGACGATGAGAAGACGACCTGAGGTGTGTCGCTATCTCCTTGAACAGGGTGCCGAGACGGATATTGTCCTCTATTGTGCGATGGGTGACGTTGAACGGGCGAAGGCGGAATTCGAAAAAAATCCTGAACTCCTCAACCTCCGGATTAATGTCAAATCCCCTAAGGGCTACATTATACCAACGTTGGAATCGCCGGATATTGACGACAAACAAACCGATGAAGTCCCCGGTGGACATGTCTATGCCTATCAGGTCGGACCTACCATCCCTCTGCTTGAAATGGCTCTTAATTACAATCAGAGCGCAATCGTTGATCTTCTGATTGACGCAGGTTATGAAATCAACTTTCGAGATTGGTATGTGCTTGTTGGGCAGGGACCGAAGCGGTTTGATACATTGCTGAAGGGGTTGCTTGCCAAAGGGTGGGACATCAACGCCCTTCGGAAACATCGACGTGGAATGTGGGCCCCCTTGCATTGGGTGACGCAACGCGGTCTGACCCATGGGATCCTCTGTTTATTGGAAAATGGGGCAGATCCGAATATAACCGATGACAAGGGGCGCACCGCAATGCATATTATTGCGCAAAAAGGAGTCGGAAAGAACCAGATACAGTTGCTCATAGAATACGGCGGCGATATTAACGTCCGCGATACAGATGGCAAAACACCCCTCGATTATGCGCAAAAACCAAAGCGAAAATCTGTTGCAGATTTCCTCACGGAATATGCAAATCAGACAGAGAAAAATGTCTGATTTCGCCTTGACATTTTTTATTCGGTTATGATATAATAATTTGTATGAGTTAAGATAGGCAACACGCAATTGGGAGGAACATAAAACGATGGAACATCAAACACAAAACTGGGTGAAGGTCGCCGAGTTAAGTGAGGTTTCTGAAGGAAAACCGAAAGCGGTTCAGATGGGAGCAGGGCGTAGTATTGCCCTCTTCAATGTTGACGGAAAAATTTACGCGACGGATAACCAGTGTCCGCACATGGGATATCCGCTAACACGTGGAACGGTTCGTAATGGCATCCTAACATGTGATTGGCACCGCCGCAGTTTCGATTTGGAAGGTGGTGGTTGTTTCCATGTGGAATGCGATGATTTGCGCACTTTTCCGGTTGATGTCCGCGGGAACGAGGTTTGGATAGAGCCGGGAGATTTGACGTACCGGCGCGCCGAGGAACATAAGCAATTGCTACGAGAAGGGCTTTTAAGCGAAGACCGATGGACGATGTCCAAGGCGATTTCGCTGCTCTTAAAAGGGGGTGTGCCGGAAGAAGAGGTAATGGGGACAATTTTGGAGCACGTCAGTCGCCACATCGCCAGTTCCCACGGAGCGGAAGGCGGAGGTGATGTCTCTCGACTCATCAACGGACTCAGGGTTGGACGCAGATATACGGATGCCGATAGACTCATTGCCGTTACAACTTCTGCTTGCTCCGCCGCGGGACCCGCATCCGAACGCCTTGAAGTTGTTCCGTTACCAGAACCTGTCACATGGGAGAAGATAAGCCAGTGGGTCCGCAATTTCTCATACGAAGGGCAATCCGAACGCATTGAGCGATGCTTATTTACAGCATATCATAAGGGGGACGCAGATAAGTTGCGTCCATTGCTGTTTGAATGTGCTGTTGAGCCCCATTTTATGGATCTGTCTCATATTCCGCTCTATGTCAGTTATCTCTCGGAAGTGATTGATGAATTCGGGTGGGAACGTGCTTCGGAACTCGTATTCTACCTCGGTGCCCAGCTCATTGGACATCGTCCAGAAGAGCCAGAACGCTATCGCAGAGACGCAATTCAACTCATGCGTCAGATACTGCCTGCTCTTGAAAATGCTGACTTAGAGCAAACCGATGAATTTGACGAAGATGCTTTTGTCGAGGCACTCACAAGCGTCAATCTCCAGCGATCATTCGAGGCAGTGCAGACAGTTTTGACTGACGGTGTAAAGTTAGAAAGACTCATTACAACGCTTGTCCTCCTCGCAGCAGATCGGATGGCACACACGCCTGTGAATGTGGATGCCGGTTGGGAGAACCTAACAACCGAGCTCAACCTCGCCGCCTCTTTGCGGAGTGCGCAACAGATGGGGGGAAACGAGGTCGCCGCGAAAGGGGTTTTCCATGTTGCGTGGCAAATCTTCGCCGATCGCTGGATAAACATCCCTTCGCGACCCGTTAGTCAACCGCTGAAGAAAGAAAAACTGGATGTCGCGAACGAGGCAGAGGGAATCAAACATATTGTTGATACAATCGAGACCCTCAATGTCCAAGAGGTAGGAATCCGTGTCCTTGGCTATCTCAACGCTGGTTACTGTGCCGAACGATTGATTGAAGAGATCGGACATACAGCACTTTGGGATGATACAGGGAGCGAAGTCCTCCCGACACTCCGCACCGTGTTTGAGGAATGGAAGCATGCCGAAGGACATCCCGCGCAGTCCCAACTCTTAGTCGGATTGGCTCGCTATGTCACAGATATACGGTCAAACACCGACAATAAATCTGCCGCAACCACCGCAATACGGTTCGCCGAAGGCAAAACGACAATTGAGGTTTTTGAAGAGTAATCACTTGCGAACTCAAGGAAATGTTGTGAATGAGGGAAAAGCGACGCCGCCATTTTCAGAACCAAACCCCACTTAGGATCGCTGTAAAAAGTGGAAACAGAGGCGCAATTGACTATTTACAACGGATTGGTGCCGCAAAAGCATAGAATCCACCGGTATGCTCGACAGCAGGACTTCGTCCAATAAGGACAATTGCAAACAGTGATAATCGGGGGCGCGAGCGCTAAGGCGCGCCTGTAGAGGAGAAATATAAAATGTTAAAAGAGAATTCCAATTTCGTCAAAGTTGCTGCGCTCAGTGATGTAGCAGAGGGAAAACCGAGGGCAGTCAGAGTTGAGGGACATAGCATCGCCCTCTTTCAGCATGAAGGGGCTGTCTACGCAACGGATAACCAATGTCCGCACATGGGGTATCCACTCGTGAGGGGACGCGTCAGAAAAGGGGTCTTATCCTGCGATTGGCACGGCTGGAGCTACGACATGGAAGGCGGCGGATGCTTCACAGGCGGTTGTGATGACCTCGCCACATTCCCCGTCGAAGTTCGGAACGGCGATATCTATATAGATGTCGCTAGTGGTGGAAAGAAACGCGACGATGCCCATTTTCTCCTATTGAAAGAAGGGTTACTTTCCACCGATAACTGGACGCTTTCTAAAGCTATCGCCATTATGTTAGCGAAAGGTGTCTCCGAAGAAGAGACGTTGGAACTGATGGTGAAGCACATGGGAGGACATATCTCTACAGATAGGGGGGCATTCGAGGGCGGCAGAAAATTGGCAATGATGATGAACGGCGTAAAGGTCGCGCGTATGTACCAACCTGAAGACCGACTCATCCCATTGATGATGGCTGCAGATGGGGCATCCGGTAGACTCGGTGATCGACCTGATCGGCAACCACTCCCACCTCCGGTTGACTGGGAGAAACTGGAAGACTGGATTCGAGTGTTCACCACCGATAAAGAATGGGAGGGTATCGAAAAATGCCTCATCACCGCACGGCGATTAGGTGGGCATGATAAAAAAATCATTCCGCTCTTCTTTGAATGCGCCGTTGAACCCTTCTTTCTCAATCACTCCCTAAATCTCATTCATCTTGCACACTTGGCTGAATTATTAGAACAATTTGGTTGGGAGTTGGCTGGGGAGTTAGTCTGCAACCTTGGCGCGAAGATACTTGGGCAAGGACGGGGTAGACCCGGTGAACTTCACCGTGAAGCCATCCAAAAACTCGAAGAAATCAATCCAATTTTTGATGAACTTCCACAGGCGTCATCAACTCAGCGTTCCGTTGGCTACAACGAAGATGAATTTTCAGCGGCGCTTGTGAGTGGGGATCTTGACGAGGTTTTTGATGCTGTAACGGAAATGCTCACTGCGGGTGTTCCTATTGAAACGTTGGCGACAACGATGGTCATGACAGCCGGTGATAGAATGGCGCGCACGCCCGTGAACATGAGTCCCGGTTGGTGGGATCTACAAGAAGAAATGGAAATCGCGTCGACGGTGAGAAAGGTGCTTCGACACGGCGGAACCAAGGTTGCTGCCAAAGCACTCTATCACGCCGCGTGGCGATTTTTTAACAACCGATGGCTTAACATCCGCCACCAGCCAATTACGGAATCAAGAACATCTTCAACATCTGTAGTTCTCAATGAAGACACGGCACTCTCCGAAATTATGGAGGGTATTGAATCCGTCCGTATCCAAGAAATTGGGCGACGTACCCGCGAATATCTCAACGCAGGGTGTTCCGCGGAGCGATTAATGTCTGAAATGGGGTTATGTATCCTCAAGGATGATAACGGCGATGATCTCCTCAGTTCGATTCGCATAGTATCCGAGGAATGGAGAACATGTGAAGCGCATCCTTCAAGGAATCAATTGATCGTTGGATTGGCACGATGGGCAACCGATATTCGCAGAAATGCTGGAAACGATTCCGCCGTGCAAACCGCCCACCGTTTCGCTCGTGGTGAAACCGCAACGGAACTCTATGAATAGTACCAATTTAGTGGTATAATAAGGTGAGGTTTCTGTGCCTCACCCTATTTATCTTTGCTCATGAAAAATTTGCTTTTTACGCTTCTGTTTAACTTGTTATGCGTGTCAGTTCACGGTGCAACGTTGGAGTTTGCTTTCCAACTTGGTGAGAAGCAACAGCCACGACTCGACAGACTGCTCCCCGATGTCGCGCGACAAATGACTTTCAGCAATGATAGCACAAAGTTAATTACAAGAGGAATGGGCGGCACCGTGGTGGAGTGGGATATTCAGAGCCGACAAAAGAGAGAAATAAGCCACATCCACGCGAAACGGTGGTTTGCCTATTCCATTGGAACGGATCAAATGTTGGTCCGAGACGCGGATGACAATATCACTATCCTTTCGCTGGGAAGTGGCGATGAAACACTACTGACGCATGGACAGTATGAAAGTGGTAGCCTGTCTGCGGAGGGCACACTTGCAGTGTTGTCAAGAGGTGACAACGAAGTTGAAGTTTGGCAACTCGCAAAGCAGAGTCCAAAAACCGTGAAAAGTGAAGGATCTGCTCATAAGTTGAAAGTGCTTCAGACAAGTTTTCCCGTCAGGAACGGTCTTACACTCTCTGATAACGGTCAATTCATCGCCGCAGCGGAAGGAACTTATCGAGACAGCGACGGACATCGAACGGCTATTGAGATTTGGAACGCAACCGATGAGCATCCGATGAAAGTTTTCAACACGGGCGAGATTTTAGGGGTCTGGAACGTTCGGTTTTCACCGGATACAACCATGTTAGCCGTTGACACGCAAAAGAATGCACAATCTGGAATCCGAGTTTGGGAAGTTGAAACCGGCAGGCAACTCCTGACAAAATCCGAATTTGAAGCCTATTGGACACGGGCACTTGCCTTCTCGCCAACTTCAGACTATCTCGCTTCGGGTGATGAATCGGGCGACCTGCAGGTGTGGGACATTTCCGAAGGCGAATCGGTGATTTGGGAAACCTATCCGACCGGTATCCAAGCGTTAGCCTTCTCGCCAAATGGTGAATATTTGGCAGTCGCACTTTGGGATGCTACCATCCAGATTCTACACTGGAGGAATGAATAATGAACGATGAGAAAAATTTGGAAGAGGGATCTTACATAGATGCAAAAGGACGCACACGCTGGCATGAGAACGATGAAATTGCGCTGAAATTCTTGGAACTTCACACTTTCCTGATTATTGCCGACTATCCGGAAGATCACGCCTCGCGATATCCATGGTTGTCGAATTATATCTCTCGATTCCCAGAACCGATGTCCGAACTCATCGCCCAAGGACGGTTAATAGAGGAAATTCCAGGAGCTGGCGAAGTAGTGGAACAAATTGTTAAGGAATTTCTGGACACGGGGACGAGTGCGAAACTGGAGGAGTTCGCGGGCGATACGCCACGAACTGTTGTAGAACTTGTGCCTATCCCTGGACTGGGTGCCAAAACAATTAAGCGACTCTATGAAGAGGTCGGTGTAGATAGTCTCGTTTCACTCCGATCAGCGATTGACGAAGAAAGACTCAAAGGTTTCCGTGGCATCGGCAAAAAGACGTTGCAGAAACTTGAGGCATACCTTGATGAAGTATTATAGGTTTATCAGCGACATCTGACAACAAATAAACCAATAGGAGAAACTTGGGGCGAGACATCAGGGGTTTGGTGGAAAGAAGTAAACCAAAGTGCGTAGCTCGTAATGAAATGGAGAACGGACTTGAGAACGGGACATCAAAGTTCAAATCCATGCTGTCTAACCGCAAGGAAAATTAGAAAAATGGCAAATTCATTGACAGATGGTGAAATGGTTGATGGTGAGAAACATGGATATTGGGTTACCTATTACGCCAATGGATTCAAGCGAAGTGAAGGGAACTACATTCATGGTAAGAAGGACGGACCTTGGATCACTTACCACAAAAATGGAAACAAGGCGGGCGATGCCACCTTCCGCGATGGAAAATACGAAGGTCTTTGTGTCACCTACCATGAAAATGGAAACCTTAGAGCGAAAGGCACCTTTCCGAAACATGTAGGTAAATCCTACGATGGTAAGAAGGAGGGTCCCTTTTACAGTTACGAAGACGATGGCGAGACGGTGTGGCTAATTGTAACCTACAAGAAAGGGGGGAGCCGCGCCAAACCGGATGAATATCCGCTGGGTGTCTGCGGCGTTTGTGGCGAAGGTAGGCGTTTAGCCTGGGGAGATACTTGTCCGAAGTGCGGTAACGAACTGGATACATAATTTGAAAAAGGAGGCTAAAACCATGAGAGTTATGAATGCTTTGATTGCTATGATGGTTCTTTTTATTGCAGGAATGTGGGTTCAGGAAAGCACAGCGAAAATCGACCCAGAAACCCTTATGGGGATGTGGCTCTTTGACCACGGAAAAGGAGATGTGGTCAAAGATTCTTCACCGAACGGGAACGATGGAGAAATCGTTGATGCTAAACGGGTCGACGGGAAGGAAGGCAAGGGAATTGAATTTGACGGAGCCAGTCATGTGGTTATCCCAGCGAGTAAGACCACCGATGACTTCCTCGATGGATTTACGTATCTGCTCTGGGCAAAACCACTTCGGAATCCTTCCGGCCCGCACGTTCGACTCATAGAAAGGGATTGGCATAATCCAAACATCCTCATCGGTCCAACCGATTTTTATGGCAGTTTCCTCAAAGGCGGGATAGACAGTAGTCAAATCCGGGGTGGTACTTGGGAGATGGATGAGTGGAGTTTTGTCGCCTTAACACACGACGGTAAGACGCTTATCCTCTATGTCGATGGCGAAGCGGTCGCAGATTTAGGTGTCGGAAAACCGGATTTCAGTCAGCAACACGATGGCGGTTCAATCTGGTTAACCCGTTGGAAAGGTGGAGCGGGGTGGGACTTTGCAGGGGTCCTTGACGAAGTTGCTATTTTCAATACTGCGCTCGGTGAAGATGACCTGAATGCCATTATGGAAAAAGGGCTTGAAAAAGCACTGTCCGTTACCCCAATTGATAGATTGACAACGACTTGGGGAAACATCAGGAGAACAGCAGTCAGCGGTCAGTAATCAAAAGAATAGCAGTCGGTTGTCAGTAAGACTTTGTAGCAGAAACGGTTCGCGTTTAAGCTGTACACCCTCTTTACTGACGGCTGATTGCTCTTAAAACCGCAAGGAAGAATTAAAAATGGCAAAATCACTTACAGATGGTGAAATGGTCAATGGCAAGAAGCACGGCTATTGGGTCACCTATTACGCCAACGGATTTAAGCGGAGCGAAGGTCGCTATATTGCTGGCAAAAAAGAGGGACTTTGGATTCAGTACCACAAGAACGGCAACAAGGCGAGTGAAGCCTCCTTCCGCGATGGCAAAAACGAAGGCGAGTATATGTGCTATTATGGGAACGGGAACCGTAAATGGGGCGGTCCCTATCGGAAACATGATGGCAGCTCCGCCGATGGCAGAAAAGAAGGCGTCTGGTTCTGCTATGAAGAGGACGGTGAGACGATATGGCGTATCATCACCTATAAGAAAGGCGGTAGTCGAGCGAAACCCGATGAATATCCGCTCGGTACCTGTGATGTTTGTGGCGAAGGTAGACGCTCAACGTGGGGCGATACCTGTCCACAATGCGGCACAGAAATTTCTGATTAATCCTCAAAATTCTTTCAACTGTAATTGAACTTTATTACAAAAAGTTGAGCCAATGTGTCTAATTCAACTCAACAGGAGTACCAATTATGAACAAGGTTCCGACAGTCGCTTTTCAAATACTCGCTCCCAGCGAAGGCGTTGCGGATGGCTCCCTCAATGGCATGTGGTTTAAAGTAAAATCAGATCCCCATCCAACCGACGATCTTATCGTCGGTTTGAAAGTATGCACATCCCACGGAAACGTTAGACAGTCTGGTGTAATCATGATTTCAAAAGGTGAAAGCCATTCCTCAGAATTTTTTTTCAAAATAGTGGTAGATGAACAAGATGTGTCGCTGGAGATCGAACCCTTTGATTCTCTCACCAAATTAGAGCTTCCGATCCTTACGAATGAAGGCTACGTTATAGAGACAGGCTATGAGTTTCCAGCGTATAAGTTAGGAAACTTGTCAAAAATAGTCCCTTATCAGAAGAACAAGCCCCATCAATGCTTATGGACGGATGAGAGTCGCTGAAATTCGGTAAGAACATAGAGGCGCAACGAAATTCCCGATTTGCAATTTTGTTCATAGATAGACTCCCAGAAATTCTGATTTTTTTCCTCAACACAGGGTTTAATCGCATAAATTATCCTGAAAAAAGAGAGAAAAAATCATTGAACAACTATTTAAGAGAATCGAGGAGAAAACCACTGAAAATTATATTGGACTTTTGGGGTGTTTGGGTGTTGTTTTCGCTGTTTTGTGTGTTACAATTCCCACGCATAGTGCAGGCTGAAACACAGACAGAATCCGCTCACAGAACTGCGACTGCTGTCCGAATCGAAGGGGCATCTCCACAGTTAGACGGCGTTTTAAATGATGACATCTGGAAAACCGCACCCCTCCACGAAGGTTTCCGTCAACGCGATCCCGATGAAGGAGAGCCGGCTTCTCAACGTACCACATTCCAAGTCGCCTATGATGATGAAGCCGTCTATTTCGCCGTCATGTGCTATGACAGTGAGCCAGATAAAATAGTTTCCCGGCTCGTCAGACGCGACGATTACGCTGAATCCGATAAAGTCCAGATTCTCCTTGACCCGCATTACAACCGACAGCGGGCCTTCTCGTTTACTATCTATCCGTCTGGTTCTGTCATAGACGCCATTACTGAAGGAACCGGCTGGAGAGGCTGGAACAATGCATGGGACGGCGTGTGGGAAGCAAAAACCCGCATCCATAAAAACGGATGGGCAGTAGAGTGTAAGATCCCGTTTTACATGTTCCGCTTTTCACCGAAAGACAAATACACATGGGGACTACAGGTGGAACGGGAAATCAGTCGTAGAAAGGAGCATGCCCATTGGCGTTTGATTAAAAAGGCTGAACCGGGCTGGATATCGCATTTTGGAGATCTCATAGGAATTGAGAACATCCATCCCTCTCGACATTTGGAATTGATACCCTACGCGATGGGAAGAACGACCCTGAACAGCGAGACTGATTTATGGGGTAATGTTGGCGGCGATGTCCAATATGGAATTACCACTGGAACAACCCTCAACGCTACAATCAATCCGGACTTTGGACAGGTGGAGGCAGACCCTGCGACTTTAAATCTCTCTGCTTATGAGGAATTTTTCGAGGAACGGAGACCCTTTTTCGTCAAAGGGTCTTCCATTTTTAACTTCGGAGGGGGCGAAAATCAATTTTTTTACTCAAGACGAATCGGACGGCAACCGAGACATTTTCAAATGCCAGAGGATGCGACTGTACTGAATCGTCCAGAGGCGACAACGATCTTGGGAGCCGCCAAAATCGTTGGAAGAACCAACAGCAACACCTCTTTCGGTATCATGGAGGCTGTTACGGCACCCGAGTCTGCACAGATTAAGGAGAAAGGCAAGGATCGGGATCATCTCCTTGAACCGTTGACGAATTACTTTGTGGGACGAGTGACACAAGACATTTTGGAAGGTAATTCTCGTATTGGCCTGATAGCAACATCGGTAAATCGCAGGGCTTCCAATGCCGCCTATGTCGGTGGACTCGACTGGGACTTGAGATTTGCGAAGGAGCGGTATAAGATAGGCGGGATGCTCGCCGCAAGCCAAGCCGGAAAACTTGAGTCGCGTAAGTCAGGTTATCTCGCACATATTGAATTTAATAAACAGGGGGGATGGTGGCGGCTTCATACCGATTTTAATGTTCGCTCCCCAAGCTTAAACATAAATGACGTAGGATATACGCAGCGCGGCGATATGATGCGGTGGTTCTATGACCTCATCTTCAAAAAAGAACAACCCTTCAGCATTTTCCGAGAAGTGACGTTAGGTCTCTACGGTTGGCGAGAATGGAATTATGATGGCGTTAGCATCGGTCGCTATTCCGAGATATGGACAGATGGAAAACTGAAGAACTATTGGGAGTATGACCTGTGGGTAGGTCGGAATTTGGAGTCGTTTCGGGACGAGGATGTCCGACGCGGTGGGACACTGATTAAGAATCCTGCGGGGTGGTGGATTTTCAGCCGACTTTCTACTGACAGTCGCAAGATGGTTCAGATCGAACTGAACCCGATTTTCGCATGGGATGATGATACCAAGAGTTCTGAAAAAGAGGTCAATCTTCGCCTGAACATTCGGCCTATGTCGAACATTGAGCTAAGTATTGGACCGATGTATCGTTACCGAATTTACGATGCCCAGTGGGTCGAATTGGCTGAAGAAAACGTCGATGGACACATCAAAAAACACTACGTCTATGGCGAGTTAACAGCCCAAACACTTGACTTCACCACGCGAGCGAACATTAGTTTCACCCCGACGCTGAGTCTCCAGTTCTACGTCCAACCTTTCATTACCATTGGAGACTATACCAATTTCAAGGAATTGATTGAACCGAAGTCTTATCAGTTCAAACCGTATCCATTGAAACGGAATCCCGATTTCCACATGCGTTCACTGAGAGGCAACACCGTTCTTCGCTGGGAATTCCGCCCTGGGAGTACACTGTTTTTGGTCTGGTCCCAATCGCGTGAGATTGCGTTGGAAGACATTGGAGAAACTGACCTTGAGTTTCGACCTGTGCATCGCTTGCGAAGCAGTTTCACGGATCCTGGAAAGAATATCTTCCTAATTAAATGTCGATATTGGTTCGGCATATAATCCTTCTTGAACAGAACTGTCCAAAAATTGGACTGCAAAAAACAAATCTGTCCGGCGGAATTGGTGAAAAATCTGCGTTTAGCGTGATGTGGCGTTTAAATTGACTTTGGCATGAAAATTGCTCTAACACCCATAAGTCTGTAACGTGGAGAAGCCTTCCTCCTTGGAAAGATATGGAACACTGCGACGGCTTCTCCATAACAGACGATGTTTACGGAAAGTAAAAAGGATAATTTTCTCTTGACAAATAATGCAGAAATTGCTAACATGATGTGGGTTTGACATAAACACTTGAAGAATATTCTCGGGCAAATCGTTAGTTTTATTACTGACCGACCGATTTTTGGATGAAAAGTCAGATTTTTTGTTTTAGAATTAAGCACCTTTTCCACCCTGAAATTGTGTCTTTAATAATCGAAAGGGTTCTCTTGGTCGAATTCACGTTAATATAAATCAGAGAAAAATCGGATGTAACAACACGTTAAAGCGCGAACGCTTAACCACATAGGAGGTGCGTCCCATGAAATCGCGCCGTATGCCTCTCGTATGGATGATATCGCTTGCCCTACACACCTGCTTCGCGGTCGTCGTAGGATACATGGCGATCTCATCTAAACAACTGAAGGCACAAGATACGATTGATCTGAGTTTCTTCATCGTTACACCACCACAAGCAGCGAAAAGGGATATTATTCAGAAGCCAGCCGTTGTAACAACCCCAGTTCCAGATTTGAGAGTTGTTCCACAAACTGAGACGACGCAGCGTCGGACAACAGTCGCCCGCGCAGTCAGATCGTCCGCAACTGCCGCACCTGCGGCATCACTAATGGCGAGTGCACCAGCCGCACCGAGAGGACAGCAAATCAAAGTTCCGAGTGCATCTCCCGTGATTCAGCATACTCCCCAACCGCTGTCAACGGATGCAAAACTACCGACAGCATCAGATGGATTGCCCCCCGCAGGCTTGCCGAGTAGCGGGGCAGTTGCAGATGGCATAGGCACAGGTATTGGTGACGGTTTGGGTACCGGGACCGGGCGTGGGACTTTCGGTTCTGGATCCAATCTTGGACAAGGACGGACACAAGGTCGGGGCAGTCTGAACTCGCTCGTAGCGGGAGCAGGTGCTGCAAATATTAGTGCATCACTGTCGGATGTCGAAAAAAACATGGTTCTCGGTAATGGGGTCCCAGAACTTCCGAAGGGAAGTCCAGGTGCTATCATTCAAGGTCGGGGTACAGAGATTATTGGAAGGCTCAATCTCGTCCGTCTTGATGATCCATTGCATCCGAACCTCGATATATGAGGCAGCGGCATCGGACATCTCCGATTCGGGGCAGGTCTGCCCTATTTAGTCCAGTCGCTGAATACAGAAACAGGTATCCAAACCCAAATGGTGGATGCAGTCCAAATTACGGATGCAGCGTTTTTTGAGTCACCCATTATCTTTATGGAACCGGTTCCCAAATCCTCAGTGCAACTCCATAACGGATTGTTAGGGGGTGGCAATATCTGGAATGCGAAAGGGGATCGTCCTTCCTTCGGTTATACCGACCGGGAGGCGCAGCGGATTCGCGAATATGTCATCAACCGCGGGGGGTTCATCTATATGCCGACCCACGGAAACACGGAAGCCGCAATGCAGCCCGCGCTGCGGGTCTTGCGCCAGATTCTTCCTGAATACCACCTCACAACTATCCCGCAAGACCACGAAATTTACAACAGTTACTATGCGTTGAGCGGACCCCTCCGTTTTCCCGTCCGGAAAATTGGGGCTACCATTCTCCATCACGGTCCCTATCGTCAGTTGCAAGGCGTTTTCATTGAGGATCGGTTAGCTGTTCTTGTTGATACAGAAGCAATGATACACGTGATGGATGGTGCCGTCCAGAAACCTTTCTTCGGTCACTATCAGGATCGGAATAGAATCTTAGATGAATTTGCGCCAGCCGCTGCACGACAACTCGTTAACATCGTTGTCTATGCGGTGACACACGGAAGCATCTCGGATTACAGCAACTATATTCCTGCAAGTGCCCTCGCTGATGGAGAGATAGAGAGCACCCCGAAAAAGGCACCCAATGCTGCCAGTCAGTTGTAGGAGTACTAATCAAGAGCAGCACATAACTACCTATCAAAATAAGCCGTGTCACTCTCTTGACACGGCTTATTTTTTTCAACTTTTGCTTCCATCCTCACAGACGACAGTATTGATTTTCGGGTCCTACCAGCGTGTTCGTCTGTCTTTTAATCACTACCGTCCAGTAACCCAAACCATCTTAACCGCAATCATTTTGCTGGAAAGCTTGGCAAATCCCGCAAAGATAGGCGAGATGATAGCAAAATCGCATTTCTATTTGACAAATCGGGGTTAGGTATGTATAATATAAACAAGAATCGTCCTTTTTAGGGCACAGTTTATATGCCCATACAAGAATCTTAACAGGATACAATGAGGAGGCTTAATACAAAAATGGCTGATTACGCAAAACCTGATGTTTTAGTAACTACAGAATGGGTCGCTGCGCACGGTGGTGATGCTGGCGTCCGACTCCTTGAGGTTGATGTTGATACTTCGGCTTATGCTGAGGGACATATCACGGGTGCAGTGGGACTCAATTGGGAAACGCAATTGTGCGATCAAGTTCGACGCGATATCCTCACGAAAGAACAGTTCGAGACACTCTGCAATGACAGCGGCATCGCCAATGATACCACTGTTATTTTTTATGGTGATAACAATAACTGGTTCGCAACGTATGCTTTGTGGCAATTCCGCTATTACGGACACGATGAAAGTCTGTTGAAAGTGATGAACGGCGGTCGTCAAAAATGGATCGATGAAGGTAGAACGCTTGTCACTGACGTTCCAGATCATTCCAGCACAGGATATCAGGCGAAATTCCCCGACGACAATGTCCGTGCTACAGCGGGGACGGTTCGGGACACACTCGGACAAGGTGTTGTTAACCTCGTTGATGTCCGTTCGCCTGCTGAATTCACCGGCGAAGTTATCGCACCTCCCGGTATGAGCGAAACAGCGCAACGCGGTGGACACATCCCCGGCGCAGCGAATATCCCATGGGCGACTGCAGTGGCTGAAGACGGCACCTTTAAGTCTCACGACGAACTGCAAGCCATCTACGGCGGCGCAGGTGTTGATGAGAGTCAGGAAACAATTGCTTATTGCCGTATCGGTGAACGCTCATCGCATACCTGGTTTGTGCTGAAGTATCTACTCGGTTATGAGAAGGTCCGCAACTACGATGGCAGCTGGACAGAATGGGGCAATCTCGTCGGAGCACCTATTGCACGCGACTAAGAAAATAGGTGTCAGCCTTGGGGTGCTTAAGGAAAATTAAAAGTGTCTAAATTTGTTTCCACCCATGTTATTGCCTGCATGACACGCCAAGACGTTTCACGGTTAATAAAGCGTTTCAAGGAAGAAGAAAACGCCGATGTAATCAACATCCGAGTCTTGTGCGATACGTTGTCCGGGCGAATGGTCTGCGAATGGGAAGCCCGCGACAGCATGACCTTAATCGAGTGGTTGAAAAAGTGCAACGTCCAGATACGCGGAACAGGCGAATGGCTCATGGCCGTCCAGTATGAGTCCATCGATGATGAACTCGTCGTCCCGCCGCGGCACAATACTTAGGTACATAACACCACGAAACCGATGTACTACTTAACTCGGCAGACGGCGTTTGAAGCATCACATTACAATCGTATCCCTGAATTGAGCGATGCAGAGAACTTGGAGCTGTTTGGTGCCGCCGCAAATCCAAATAGCCACGGGCATAACTATGTGCTTGAGGTGATGGTGAAAGGCAGTGTGGATGTAGATGACGGGATGGTCATCAATCTGGTGACCTTGGACGCGTTGTTGAAAAGCGAGGTACTCACCAATTACGATCACAAACACCTGAACCATCAACATCCCGTATTCGCAAAGAATCCGCATCTACAACCGACGTGTGAGAACATCACTATGGAGATTTGGCAACGGCTTGCCCCTTCTTTGCCGGACGGAATGTTGCACAGGGTGCGCCTCTACGAAAGCGCAGCAAATTTTGCAGACTATTATGGGGAAGGACCTATGGTTTATCTTACGAAAACCTACGAATTTAGCGCAGCCCATCGTCTGCACAGCCATGCACTCAGTGATGAAGAGAACCGGGATATTTTCGGAAAGTGTAATAATCCGGCTGGGCATGGACATAACTACATACTCGAAGTTACTGTAAAGGGGGACGTAGATGCAAGAACCGGATTAGTTGCGGGTTTGAATCTGCTTGACGAAGTCGTTCAAAAACAGGTGTATGCGCGTTTCGACTACAAACATCTAAATCTCGACACGCCCGAGTTTGAGACGCTCAACCCGACCTCGGAGAACTTCGTCAAAGTGCTGTGGGAGGTGTTAGAACCGAATTTGCATCCGGCGATTCTACACCGCCTTCGCTTGCGAGAAACACCCAAAAACCATTTCGACTACTACGGCGAGTAATCCATCTTTCTATCAAGTAGGGATATAAAAATACAGCCCATTGGAGGCGCATTTTAACATAATGGAATTTAATCAGACTAACGTTACCTTTGAGTTGGAAGGACTTTACACAAAAATCCTTGAAAACTTAGGTGAAGATCCGAGTCGTCAAGGCTTAGTGAAAACACCATACCGTGCCGCGAAAGCGATGGAATTCTTGACGAGCGGCTATCATCAAAGTGTTGATGAGATTCTGAATAGAGCCATCTTTGATGAGGATTATGACGAAATGGTGATTGTGAAAGAGATTGAATTTTACAGTCTCTGTGAACACCATATCCTTCCCTTTTGGGGTAAATGTCACGTTGGGTATCTCCCGCGGAAACGAATTGTGGGTTTGAGTAAAATCCCACGCATTGTAGATATGTTTTCCCGTCGGTTGCAAGTTCAGGAACGCCTCACGCGTGAGATTGCCGAATCCCTCGAAAACGCTCTCGACCCGCGAGGGGTCGCTGTCGTGATGGAGGGACGGCACCTTTGCATGATGGCACGCGGCGTTGAAAAGCAAGCACCCGTGATGACAACCAATGTCATGCGCGGGACGTTCCGTGATGATAGTGCAACGCGCGCAGAGTTTCTACGGTGCATCCAAGTATCCTAATATATTTCTCAGACTTTCTCATCTGCTCACCCCGCAAGGAAAAATTAAAAAATGGTTTCTCCTGACTATCCTAACGCGGCAGAAATAGGAAGACTTGACGGTAAAGTTGTCGTGATTACCGGTGCCTCAAAAGGGATTGGTAAAGCAACCGCTTTCGCTTTCGCAGCAGCAGGCGCGAAGGTTGTGATCGCTGCGCGAACACGTGAGACACTCGAACAGGTCGCAGCGGAGCTGAGAGTAAAAACGGTTTCTAACCCCGATGCCATACTCGCTGTGCCAACGGACGTTACCAACGTCGATGCCGTGAAACAACTCATCCAACGGACATTAGACGTTTATCAACACGTGGATGTTCTCATCAACAATGCAGGGATCGGTCATTTCGGACCCGTTGTCGATTTCGAGCCTGACGACTGGGACGCGGTACTCAATTCCAACTTAAAGGCTGTTTATCTCTGTGCAAAGTATGCGCTTCCTTCTATGTTGGAACGGGGCGGTGGGCAGATTATTAATGTGCTTTCGATCGCCGCGAAAGTCGATTTTCAAGCGTCAAGTGCGTATTGTGCCGCGAAAGCAGGCGCGTTAGCTCTCACGAAGGTTTTAGCCAGTGAAGTCCGTCAACAGAACATTCGAGTTACCGCTGTGTTACCCGGATCAGTGCATACCCCGTTTTGGGACGACGTTCCAGAACACCCGGACTTTGAACAGATGTTAACACCGGAACATGTTGCTGATACGATCGTCTCCATTTGTCAGCAACCGCCAGGTATGGTGACTGAAGAAATCGTTGTAATGCCGCCACTCGGCATTCTCTGATGGAACGTGTTTGAATTCTCTCTGATACCAAATCGATGAGCGTTATAGAGAGATTGGAATGATATGTCTGTGAGTGTTCTCAGTTGGTAAAGCGTCCGAGGCGCCGCCGAATGCGAATCTTGCGAATAGCACGTGGGTCAGCATCTATAACGGTGATGATGGAATCACCTAAATCAAGTTCAGCGCCAATTTTTGGAATAGTGCCAGTCCGATCCAGAATATAGCCAGCAACCGTCTCATAATCACCTTCGGGGATTGCGAGTCCGTAGTGTTCTTCCAGCAAATCTACTTCAGTTCTCGCATCACATTCAAGGATCTGCGGCGTAATCAGGCGGATAAATTCGGGAGCATCGCGTTCATCGGCAAATTCACCGACAATTTCTTCAACAAGGTCTTCGACGGTGACGAGACCCACCGTACCGCCATATTCATCAACAGCAAATACCATCGTATGCCGGGTATGCTGGATCTCTTTGAGGAGTGCATTAATGTTTTTAGATTCAGGTACGTGCAACACTGTTCGGATGAAAGGTTCAATCGTGTTAGGCGGGGTATCCGATTTTTCGTTGGGATTTGAATTCGCCTCTAATTCAACGTCATTGTAAATAACATCCAAGAGATTAACAATTCCAACGATATTATAAATTTGTTCTTCGTAGACCGGAATCCTTGAAAACCCGGAGTCAGCAGCGACTTGCAAAAAATCTTCGCATTTTGTATGCTTCTCAATCGCAACGATATCGACAAGCGGCACCATGACCTGGGCAACCGTCCGGTTTTGTATATTGAGCAGGCTATGAATCATACGCCGTTGGTCGGTGTGTAGGTTGCCGGAGCGTTCCCCCATCGTTGCGAGGAGTCGGAGTTCTTCACGCTGCGCATCGGGACTCGGTGTGCTGGCACCCCTATCTACGAGTTTAACGATAAACTGCGTCAAAGTTTGCACAAGGTAGATGAGCGGCGCTAAAACCATTTCGGAAAGGCGTAGGAGGTAGGCATAGCGGAGCGCCAAGGTATCTGCCTTGACACGAAAGATAGTTTTCGGTAAAATTTCTCCAAAGATTAGGAGGAGTGTCGTTATACCAACCGTTGCAATGAGTCCCTGTAGACTTACTGCAAGGTTCGGGAAGCCTCGGGCAACAAGACCTTCACCGAGTTGCGCGATAAGCACATTTGCGAGATTCGTCCCGACCAGTGTCAGCGCGAGCATCCTCTGGGGCGATGCGACCAACCGATGAACGATGCTCGCTCTGGCGTTCTCCGATTCAACAAGTTGATTAATTCGGAGTTTGTTCACCGAAACAAGTGCTGTTTCCGAACCAGAGTAAAAAGCTGACAGCACAAGGCAGACAAGAACTGCCAGCACAAGTGAACTTAACACAGCTATCTGTCCTGTGCTACTCGCACCGATTAAAAAGAGTGATAATAGAAGAATTTTCAATTGCTTTGTATACCGTATCCGTTGTTACACTTCAGTTTCGTTTCCGTTGACAACCGGCATCTTGATGAATAAACTTGTGATCGCATTGCCTTCTGTAGCAGTAATTTCAAATTCGATACCGTTCTCGTCAATATAGGATTCACCAACGGACGGAATGCGACCAAAGAGTCCGAGAACATAGCCACCAATGGTGTCTACGTCGTCTTCGCTGAGTTTTAATGCAAATTGCTGATTGAGTTCGCGAATGCTCATACGCCCAGAAGTTTCAAGTAACAACGGGGCTTCAGAGTGTTTGACCAGATCAGGGGCGGCATCGTCTCTATCGTGTTCATCAACAATGTCTCCGACAACCTGTTCGATAATGTCTTCGGTGGTGACAATTCCTGAAACGCCGCCATACTCATCTCGGAGGATCGCCATTTTGGTTTTTTCGCGGGTCAGTTGTAATAGCAATGCCCCGATCTTACGGGTCTCAAGGACAAAAATGGGGTCGCGAATGACGGAGGCATTAGAAGGCACTTCAGAAATCTGATCCCGTTTTTCGAGGAAAGCATCAAGTGTAAGTGAATTCGCAGCAGCGTGTCGCCAGAGTGCTAAATCTTTAACATAGAAGATGCCACAAATATTATCGATTTGCTCTTGATAGACCGGAATACGTGAAAACCCATATTCCTTTGCTTGCTTTAATGTTTCTTGAATAGTGTTTGATGTTGGCACTGCAATGACTTCAGTCCGTGGCACCATAATCTCTTTTGCCTCAATGTCACGTAATTGGAGAATATTGCTCACAATTTCCCGTTCATCGGGCGGCAGGGCTTCTTCGTGATAGGTATCGACAATATCTCTAAAATCTGTTGCTGTGAGATGTTCTGTAGGGGATGGATGTCCGCCAAATACTGGAATAAGAAAGTCAATGATCCGCCGTAACAAGCCACGTAACGGCGTAATGATAATGGAGAATATCCATAACGGCGGTGCAGCGACTTTTGAAAAAAATTCCGCATGCTTAATCGCATAACTTTTCGGAGTCATTTCACCGAAAATAAGCATGAGGATGACACTGACGGCTGTGGCTGTGGCAAACTGGATCACTTCTGTGTATTGCGGAAGCACCCGTTTCACAAGCCATAGCATCAATATCGCAAACGAGACATTGACAAGATTATTACCAAGTAGAACGGTGATAAACAGTCTGCGTGGGTTATCAACAAAACTAACGATTGCAGAAGCACTGCCTTTTTCAAGGCGGAGCCTTTCAATTTGAACGCGGGTCAGCGCGCATAGAGCCGTCTCGGAGCCGGAGAAGAAGCCTGAGAGGACGAGTAACCCTGCTAAACCGATTAGATAGGGGAGTAGTGGAACAACTTCCATTCTTTTTTAAAAAACAATGTTTCGACGAAATCGCAGGTCGAAAATTGTTATTAAGTGCACTGGATCAGCGGTAATTTGTAATCTGGGCATTTGCTTAATGATAACATATTGACAAAAAAATCGCAACAAAAATATCACCTTTTACAGATAGTGTTTACAAGGCAATATTAAGAAATACCTTTAACCTCAAACGAATCCTACTAATTTTGAGGGGGCTATGACAAAATTAGAACAGATGCAACAGATTGAAGCCTGTGGTATTGTCGCGATTATTCGCGCCAATAGCGCAGATGAATTGATTGAAGCAGCGGCGGCAATTCATGCAGGTGGTGTTAACGTAATTGAAGTGACGATGACGACACCGAACGCGTTACAAGTAATTAACGATGTTTCAGCCACGTATGGGGATACTGTTCTCGTTGGTGCCGGATCGGTGTTAGACGCAGAAACTGCACGCGCTGTGATGTTATCAGGCGCTGACTTTGTTGTCAGTCCAGTTACGAAATCAGAGGTCATCGAGATTTGTAACCGCTACGGTAAAGTTGTGATTCCTGGGGCTTTTACCCCAACCGAAATCTTGATGGCTTGGGAAACAGGTGCGGACTATGTGAAGGTGTTCCCGTCAAGTGGTGTTGGTGCCGATTATATAAAAGACGTGAAGGCACCGCTGCCACAAATCCCGTTGGTTCCAACAGGAGGCATCAACGCGGAAAACGCAGCTGATTTTATCACAGCCGGGGCAACCGCTTTGGGAGTCGGTAGTGCACTCGTTAACAACCAACTCATTGCGGCTGGTGAATTCGGCAGCCTCACGGAGAGAGCTGAGAAGTTGGTTAAGGAGGTGCAACGCGCTCGATCAGGCTCCAATTCAGTTTAGATGTGTTCAAAATGTATTTTTATGTTGACAATTAATCTCAATTTTGTTAATTTTAATGTTAAAATGTATACCCTGTCCCCTTTGAGTGCCAATTATGCAGATTGATCAACTCATCTTAGATAAATATAGATTGCTTGAGTTTCTCAATTCAGGGGGATTCTCTTCGGTTTTTCGCGCCCGCGAAGAAATGACAAATCGGATTGTTGCGATTAAAGCCTTGGCAAAAACTGCCTATCCCGCCAGTAGAATGAAGTTTTTGCTGACCGAATTCCAAGCAATGTCGAAAATTTGGAAACATCCAAATATCGTCTCCATTCATACCGTCGAACCCGGCAAAGATGATTATGTTGCCTGGATAGTAATGGAATATGTTGAGGGTAAAAGTCTTCATGATCTCATGCAGGAGGGGGCACTCAGCCTAACAGATACCCTCAATATCGGCTTAGACATTTGTCGCGGACTAAAAGCAGCACATGCACACAAGATTATGCATCGCGATATCAAACCGCAGAATATTTTACTCACAACCGAAAAAGAGGCAAAAGTCGCCGACTTTAGCATCGCACGCATATTTGGCGAAACCACCGAATTCGCCGAGACCATGGCTGGCACGCGACGTTATATGGCACCCGAACAACACTACGGAGCTTATGACTATCGCGCAGATCTTTATTCCACAGCACTCATCTTGTATCAAGCTGTAACCGGACGCTTCCCATTTTCAGGTGAAAACAAGGAAATTGATAAAAAGAAAGCAGCCGGGGAAATAGAGGAAATCCATAGATGCCCCGAAGTACTCCGCAATTTCCTACAAAAAGCACTGCACCGCCAACTCCCAGAACGCCATCAGAGTGCCGATGAGATGTACGAAGAACTGGATCGGATTCGCCAAGATGAGTATGTGAAACAAGTGTCCCAACTTATTGAAGCAAGCGTTAATTCTAATAATCCGAGATTAGCAGAAGCACTTGAACGATACCGTAAAATGTTTCGGCTCTCACTCGCAGATGCCGAACGGATGAATCAAAATCTCTTTTTTCAACGACGACAGAAAGAGGAAAATAGTAAACGCGAGAAGATCCTAACCCAAGTTCAAAAACACTATACACTCGCCACACGTTACATCGAAAACCAAGATTTTCAAAGCGTGCTATCAGAACTCAACAAAGCAAGCAGTCTTTGTATCGACGATCGGGACTTAACCGGAGTTATAGACAATTTGTTTGACGAGCTCAGATCCGAGAACATGGTTTTTCCATCAAGCCTGACTGTTGAGGAAATTGTTGCACTCATTCAGAAATTACCGGAGAATGAAAGTAGTGTTCTTCGTACGTGGCTTGAACATCAAGTACCAGCACCGGAAGAAACAATAGATGTAACGCCCATACGCCCTCGCGTGAGAGCAACCGGCAGTTATCGACTCATAATTGAGGAAGCCTCACCGGAATTCCTGCTTGATCAGGTTCACAGCGACATCCAATATCCACACGAGATAGAAGCATTTCGTATCTTCCGGCAAATTCAAATCTATGAACAACAGGGGCGGACCGGGCAGTGTCACGTGCTTTATAGGAAACTCGGTAAATTCTATCAAAAGCAGGCTAACAATTTTGTCAAGAAAGACGATTTAGAACTCGTCGCTAACTGTTATACGCGCGCCCGTTTTGCTTACACCGTTGCAGAGAAACAGCGGCTCGCCAGGAAAAACGCTAAAAAGGGTGGGATTTATTACACGCGCTTGGCACGTCAATTCGAACTACAGCGTTCCTGGGAAGAAGCAGGAAAATCTTATATCCTCGCTGCTTACAATCATAGCTACGCAAATTTGCTGTCGCTTGTCGAAGAATGCCATCGGATGGCAATCGTCTGTTATTTTAACGCTGCTGAAAGTGCGCATCTCAATAATGACTTACAAACCGCTTATGACTTTTACACGTTAATCTTAGCAGTTGGTGAAAAAATGTCTACACCGACAAAAATGGTAAGCGAAGCACAAAAATTAATGTCGGAAATCCCGGTCGAAGGTTAAAGGAACTACACGTGAAAGCAGCTTTAAAACGCGGAGAAGTGCTTGTCGGAACATTTGTACTTGAATTCGCTGGCTCCGCAATTGCAACACTGCTCGCAAGTGCCGGGGCAGACTTTCTTATCGCAGACTTGGAACACAGCTCCTTCTCCATAGAAACGATTGGACGGACAATTCGGAACGCACGGGGTTCAAACCTTCCCTGTATTGTCCGTGTTCCGACACTTGAACGCCACTTTGTCTCTCGAGTACTTGATGCAGGCGCAACCGGAGTCATGATTCCTCGGGTCGAATCCTCTGAAGACCTTGAGAAAATTAAGAAATGGACAAAATACGCCCCTGAAGGTGACCGAGGCGTCGCTTTCGGTATTGGACATACCGATTATGGGGACTTCACAAAACTCGATACCAGAGAGTATGTCCACAACGCAAATCAAGAAATCCTCACCATCGGGCAAATTGAAACCATCCAAGCTGTTGAAAACCTAAATGAGATCCTTGAGGCTGGTGAATTGGATGTTGTATTTATCGGTCCCTACGACCTATCCACATCTATGGGTATCTCCGGTGAACTCAGCCATCCACTGCTTTTAGAAGCCATAAAAAATATTATTAACCTCACGCAGACACATAATATTCCTTTAGGCTGTTATGTCAACGACTTTGAGAGCGGTGAACAGTGGTTAAATCTCGGTGTTCAATTGATCGCGTGCGGAAATGATGCTTTTCTCTTAACCCGTAAATTTGCTGAGGAACATCAAAAATTCAAAAATGCCGTAACAGTTTCAAACACCCGTAAATAAAGGGTTGACCGGTTTTTAATTTTTAAAATAGCATACACGCTGCAGAAAAAATGGAAACTTACGATATTCTCACAATCGGACGAAGTTCTTTAGACCTCTACGCGAACGACATCGGTGCGGCGTTTCCAGATATTAAAAGTTTTGGTGCCTTTGTCGGCGGATGTCCTACAAATATCAGCGTGGGTGTCCAGCGGCTCGGGCTTCAAGCTGCCCTTCTCACAGCCGTCGGTGAGGATCCCGTTGGCGAGTTTCTACTCAAGTTTTTGAAGGATGAGGGCGTTGAAATTCAGTTTATTCCACACAAACCCGGGTATCGAACAAGTGCCGTCGTACTCGGTATTGAGCCGCCAGATCGCTTCCCATTGATTTATTATCGCGATAACTGTGCGGATATTGAACTCACTATTGACGATGTTCTCGCCTCGCCGATCGCTGAAAGTCGAGCAGTGCTAATATCTGGAACGGGCTTGAGTAAAGAACCGAGTCGCAGCGCAACACTCTACGCTGCAGAACAAGCACAAGCACTCGGCAAACACGTCTTTTTGGACCTGGATTTCCGGGCGGATCAGTGGCATGATCCAAGAGCCTTCGGTGTTGTCATGCGATCAGCTTTACGTTATATTGATATTGCCATCGGGACAGAGGAAGAGATCAAAGCCGCAACGCTTACGAGCCTTTCACAACTCACAATTGAACACTCTCAAATCTCAAATCCTACGATTGAAGGGGATATGGCACTTGCGATTGAGACACTTTTAAGCGCGGGTCCAGACGCACTGATAGTAAAACGTGGGATTGAAGGCGCGGATGTTCATTTAGCGACCGGAGAAATCGTTCACGCGGAACCCTTTCCTGTCGAAGTTTACAATACACTCGGTGCTGGTGATGCTTTCGCGAGCGGTTTTATTTACGGTCATCTCAGTAGTTGGGGTTGGAAAAAATCTGCCCGTCTCGGCAATGCCACGGGTGCGATTGTCGTAACACGGCACGGTTGTGCAAACTTTATGCCGACAATGCCCGAAGTTGATGAATTTGTCGCAGAACGCGGCGGATGGTAACACACTGTGGTTTGGGTGCCATACCGCAGCCATACACTACTTGTCAAAGGAGCAGCAATTCTCATGAAAGTACAGAAACTCACGATGGGACAAGCCATCGTTCAATTTCTTCGACAACAATATGTCGAACGAGATGGGAACGAAACCCAATTTTTTGCGGGTATGTTCGGAATCTTCGGTCACGGAAACGTTGCTGGTATCGGTCAAGCGTTGCATCAGTATTCCGATGCCTTCCGTTTCTACCAGACTCGGAACGAACAATCCATGGTACATACCGCCGCTGCATTTACCAAAATGAACAATCGCCTGCGAACTTTTGCTTGCACGACGTCCATCGGACCAGGCGCAACAAACATGGTTACGGGTGCTGCAGGCGCAACGATTAACCGACTGCCGGTGCTCTTACTACCGGGTGACATTTTTTCCACACGCTTAGTCGCCCCAGTTTTACAGCAGCTCGAATCCGCCAGTTCACAAGATTATTCAGTGAACGATTGTTTCAAGCCGATTTCGCGGTATTGGGACCGAATTAATCGTCCAGAGCAGATAATTACTGCCTTGCCAGAGGCAATGCGAGTGCTAACATCGCAGGCTGATACAGGGACAGTAACCTTAGCACTTCCACAAGACGTTCAGGCTGAAGCGTATGATTATCCCTCACAACTTTTTGAGAAACGTGTTTATACCATATCTCGACCCCGGGCTGATGTAAGCCTACTTAATCGCGCAACGGCATGGATTCGTGAAAGTCAACGCCCTTTAATTATTGCCGGTGGTGGTGTCATCTACGGTGAAGCCACAGCGCAACTCGCACAATTCGCAGAGAAAACCGGTATTCCTGTCGGTGAAACTTTCGCCGGAAAAGGTTCACTGTCCTACAACCATCCACAAAATCTTGGAGCGATAGGGGCGACGGGAACGCCAGGGGCAAATATCACTGCCCGAGAGGCAGATTTGGTAATCGCAATCGGCACGCGCTTGAGCGATTTTACGACTGCTTCCAAGACTGCTTTCCAAAACCCCAACGTCCGTTTCATTAACATTAATGTTGCGGAATTCGATGCCTTTAAACATGCCGCCTTACCGCTCGTCGCCGACGCGCGCGTCACACTTGAGGAACTCGCTACCGCCGTCGGGAACTATCACGTTGATGCCGCCTATGCCACACAAATTAAGAACTATCGCGATGAATGGGAAGAAGAAGTGGATCGGCTTTACCACCTTGGTCATCATCCTTTACCGAGTCAAAGTGAGGTCATCGGTGTGGTTAACGAATTTTCACGTCCCGAAGATGTCATGGTTTGCGCGGCAGGGAGTCTCCCTGGGGACTTGCACAAGTTGTGGCGCACTCGTAACCCGAAGCAGTACCATTTAGAATACGGATACTCCTGTATGGGTTACGAAATTGCTGGTGGATTGGGCATCAAAATGGCAGATCCGAACCGCGATGTTTACGTCATGGTTGGTGATGGTTCATACTTAATGCTGGCGCAAGAGATCATCACGTCAATTCAGGAAGGTTTTAAACTCATTATTGTGCTTGTGAACAACGAGGGGCATAGCAGCATCGGCGGATTGTCTCGGGCAACCGGTGCACAAGGCTTTGCTACCCGCTTCCGCTATCGCGACGAAGAGACTGGTGAACTTGAGGGCGACTTTTTACCAGTGGATCTCGCCGCGAATGCCGCCAGTCTTGGTGCCAAGGTAATTGAGGCAACAACCTTGCAAAGCCTAAAAGCCGCTCTCCATGAGGCACGAGAAGCTGAGCACACGACCGTTGTGAAAATTGATGTCGACTACTACCAAGGAGTTCCGCGCTATGAATCGTGGTGGGATGTACCTATCGCAGAAGTCTCCGAAGTTGACACGGCGCAAGAGGCGTATGAAGAATACGAATTGGATAAGAAAAAGGAACGCTACTTCCTTTAGTCTTTGAATTGATGCGAACAAAGGGAAAGCCATGAAAGCATCAGAACTGTTAGCAAAAGTCAAATCGGGATACGCTATTCCTTGCGATTCATGTGATGAGAAAATCCCAGCGAATGACATTTTGGGATTTGTGTTTAAGTTGGGAACACTCGCGCCGGGCATGGAAAACGCAAACGTCGGTGATATTACCTGCGTTAAATGCCAAATTGCAGATCCAGATATTAATACTGAACCGCGCGGACCAGATGTTAAATTCGTTCGTGGTGACTGATCTGTGATACCACCCAACGCCTAAAGGCGTGGGCTTCGGCTTCATAGCGACTGCGGTTTTCGCTCAAGCGGCCACCGTCTTACTGTCGCTCCACCCGCGGGTTCTTATTCCGACAATCCGTCAATGCCCGTAAGGATTGGTATCCGTATTTGCCCACACTTCGATATGTCCGAATACATTGTTGGTAGAAATCCAGTTATAGAACACCTACAGCGTGGGACTCAAGCCATAGAAAAAATCTGGATTGCCAAAGGGAATACCCACTCGCGCATCCAACATATTGTCTCAATGGCGGAAAAGGCGGGAGTCCCTATAAAACGCTGTACGCGACGTGAACTGGATAGACTTGAGCCATCTGTACCACACCAAGGTGTTATCGCCCTTGTCAATCCAACGCGTTACAAGGATCTGCCCTCAATACTCGCGAAAATAGAACACAGTCAACACAACGCGCTATTAATTATCTTAGATAACATTCAAGACCCAAGAAACCTTGGGGCGATTCTCCGTACCGCTGATGCTGTAAATGCCGATGCTGTTATCATTCCAAAAAATCGTGCTGTCGGTATCACAGCAGCTGTTCACAAAGCATCAGCCGGTGCATCCACATATGTACCTATCGTCAAAGTGACGAACATCGCACATACCATAGACACGCTTAAAAACAGAGGAATCTGGGTTGCCGGGACCGCTGGGAATGCATCTTGTCTGTACACAGAGGCTGACTTTAGGGTGCCACTGTGTCTCGTCTTAGGAAGTGAAGGTAAAGGTCTCCGACGGCTTGTCAAACAGAAATGTGATTATCTTGTTCACCTGCCGATGTTAGGCACAATTGACTCTCTCAACGTTTCAGTTGCAGCGGGTGTGCTGTTATATGAAGTCATTCGGCAGCGCCATGTGAAATGAATCAGCGTACTTCAAATGAAGTTTTCTTCCTTCAGGCTAACAAAAATCCCATCGCCGATGATAATGTGATCCAACACTTTTATCCCAATCTGATTTCCAGCCTCAATCAACTGTTTTGTTGCCCGAATGTCCTCTTGACTCGGCTGAGGATCGCCGGATGGATGATTGTGAACAAGAATAATTGAATTCGCTGACTCCTCAATAGCGAATCGGAAAATTTCGCGTGGGTGAAAAACACTCGCGTTTAGTGTGCCTTCAAAGACTGTTCCTTCTGATATTAATTTTTTACCCCAAGTCAAGTCATCACTGTCATCACCAGTGAGACCTTTGGTTGTCACCCCACCTTTGGTATCAAGGCATAGGACACAAACGATTTCCTTCTGTAGGTACCGCATTCTGGACATCATCAGATCAGCGACATCAGCGGGAGATGTAATTTTATCGCGATCGGCGTGGAAACGCGCCAATCGTTTGCCGAGTTCAAGTGCCGCGGCGATCTGTGCTGCTTTTGCTTCGCCAATACCTTTAATCTTCTCAAATTGTTTGGATCTGTGATCCGCCATCCGCTTCAAATCGCCTTCAACCGCCATAAGAATCTGCTCACCGAGTTGAATAGCGGATGTCCCTTGGAAACCACTTTTGAGGATGATAGCCAAAAGTTCAGAATCTTTCAGGATCTCCGGTCCATATTTGTGGAGCCTTTCGCGGGGACGTTCATCCACTGGGAGATCCTTAATTCGTACTTTATACATCGCGTTCCTTCCTGGTAATAGAAATTCGCCAACATTATATCCTATTTCGCAGATAAAAACAAACGAAATCTGATAGCAAAGTTAAATTTAAATTGAAGGTTGACAAATATTTTCAAATAGTGTAAAATTAAAGGCGTGCATCGAAATTTCAGTCTTTCAGCAAATAGAAAAGGAGACGCAATCATGGCAACTACGATTCGCCAGAAAGATGGTGTTGCAATCTTAGAACCGAGTGGAAAAATAATGGGATCCTCAGTATCGGAATTACGAGAGGCAATCACCTCACAGATTGATGCCTCGGATGCGCCACGCATTCTCATTAATTTCGATCGGGTCAATATGATGGATAGTTCAGGTCTCGGCACGCTGATGGGTGCCCATGTCGCCGCAACGCGAAAGAAAGGACGTATCGGTGTCATCAACGTCGGAACAAACATCAAAAATCTGATTGTTCGCAGTCGGCTCGTCAGTATCTTTGAACATTTCGATACCGAGGACGCTGCAGTTTCGGCACTCTCAAGCGAAAGTTAAGTGCCGTGATTGGGACAGTCCACCCATAACCTAAACGTGTAATAGCATTAGGAGTACGTACACTATGGTAATCACCGTGTCTGAGAAAGAAGGGGTCATTATTTTCAGACTGAGCGGCAGAATTATCGCCCCAGGGGTCAAAGAGGTATCGCGAACTGTTGAGGAGGCACTCGCAGTGCACTCCTCATCTCCGAGACTCGTGTTTGACTTTAAAGACGTAACCGGAATGGACAGCTCTGGGCTGGGGGTTCTTATGAAAATCTATTCCGATATCCACCCGCGCGGGGGGAAAATCGCAGTGATTAATGTCAATAAACATGTCAAAAACCTCATCGTCATGGCTCGCTTAATCACCGTCTTTAAAAACTTTGAGAGTGAAGAAGATGCTGTTGCTGGCTTGCTACAGCACGCCGAGTGAGATTCAGACGAATCTTAGTTTTATTGTCGCGAGAGAGGCTTTGCTAACATCGAAAATTTCTGGGTAAAGTTCTACTCCCTCGCATCTATAAGGGAATGTCTCATGATAAAAAATATCCTCGTTGCCATCGGCGATACGGATTACGAGAAAAATGCCTTTGAGTACGCCGGACAACTGGCAGTCCTTTTAGGAACACATTTGTCATGTGTTTTCTTTCAAGACAGCCAGCACGGTGGAAACGCTGATGTCGCAGAGACCGTCATACGTCGAACTGAGACGGAGTGCTCACTCTACGATTTCTTGGATTATCACGTTGAATCTGTCGCTGGCAATCCACGACAGATGATCTGCGAAAAAGCACATTCTGCCGATCTTGTTGTTGTCGGACTTCCGGAAGATATAAGAAAGCGTCGCCTCAAACTTATCCAGAGCCAGATCGACGACGTGCTCCTCCACATCACGAGACCTATTATTGTGGTCCACGAACAATGCACACTCTTGCGGAAAATACTCGCTGTGCATCATGGAGATGCCTATTCTGATCATGCCTTGGGACTCGTCGCCGAAATCGGGGAGTTAACAAAAGCCGGAATATTGGGACTCGCGCTTTCAAGCACACAGCAGGAGGCAACCGAGATTAAGCAGCAGATGGAGGCTTATCTGAAATATTATGACGTTCAAACTGACTTCCTCACTGCTCGCGGCTTTACGGTAACAAACATCTTGGAAAACGCAGAGAAAAATGATTGCGACCTCATTGCACTGAGCGCGAGTCATCATGGAAGATTGTACGAGCTTGTTTTCCAAAGTACTACCCAAAGCGTTGTAAAAGTCGCAAACCGGGCAGTTCTCGTAACCACATAGATTTACGTGACGCACGAGGTGCACTTACCTCGCATCTTGTGGAGGTAAACATGAAGCTTAAAGACACAACTGGAAAGCACATATTAACCGATGAAATCATTGAAACAAACTGCTTCTTAGAGATTTCTACGGATATGTTCGGGTATATCAGTTGTGACGGGAGTTTCGTCGCACTCAACTCGGTATGGGAAGAAATTCTTGGGTTTACACGGTTAGAACTTCAGAACTCCGAATGGTCCGCACGCATACATCCCGAGGATCGGGAGGAAATGCTGAACAAGATCGAAAAGGTGAAAACAGGAAAACGCGTAACACCCTTTGAAAACCGGTTTCAGTGCAAGGACGCGTCCTACAGATGGCTAAGATGGCGCGCAATAAAAGATGCCGAAAGACAACGCTGTTACGTCGTCGCAACCGATATAACGCCCCGAAAACAGTTAGAAGCGAAATTGAAAGAGAGTGAAACCCGATTCCAGCAATTGGCAGCGCAACATGTCCAAGAAGCTGATCTGTTGCATACCTTGATGGAAAATACCCCTGACCACATCTATTTCAAGGATACTGAGAGTAGATTTATACGAATCAATCGCTCTTTAGCAGATCGGTTCGGTCTAAGAAATCCTGTAGAGGCAGTCCAGAAAACCGACTTTGACTTCTTCACCCGTGAACACGCACAACAGGCATATCAGGACGAGCAGGATGTCATTGAATCTGGAAAACCAATTGAGGCAAAACAGGAAAGAGAGACCTGGCCAAATGAACAGGATACTTGGGTCTCAACGACTAAAGTCCCGATTCGAGATAGAGAGGGACGTATCGTAGGAACATGTGGTATTTCACGGGACATAACTGAGTACTATCGCGCCCAACAAGCCGTTGAGTACGCAAGCCGTGCCAAAAGTGATTTCCTCGCAAACATGAGTCATGAACTGCGCACGCCTCTGAATGCGATCATTGGATTCGCTGAAATTCTACGCGATGAACTCGTCGGAAGCATTAACGACGAGCAAAGGGAGTGCATTAATGATATTCACATTAGTGGCGAACATTTGCTCGAAATGATCAATGACATCCTTGACCTTTCAAAGATCGAAGCTGGGAAAATGGCACTCCAATTGGAGACGTTCTCTATTGTTGAAGCTGTTGAGGAAGTCAACGCCATTATCAGCGCACTCGCTGTAAAGAAAAACCTCAACCTTACCTTGAACTATAACCAGAACGGTATGATTGAAGCCGACCGGGTTAAATTCAAGCAGATTTTCTATAACCTACTCTCCAATGCAGTGAAGTTCACCCCAGAAGGCGGTAGAGTCGCAACACAACTGGACGTTGGAACGACAGAATTGCGAGCCGAGGTTATTGATACCGGTATAGGTATCTCTGAAGCGGATCAGGCGAAACTCTTCGCACCCTTTACGCAAATTGATACGTCAAAATCCCGACGGTACGGTGGAACAGGACTCGGTTTAGCCTTGACACACAGGCTTATCATGTTGCACGGTGGCGAAATTAGTGTGACAAGCCAAGAAGGAGATGGGAGTAATTTCACTCTGAAAATCCCCCTTCAACGCCCTTCACGCATTAAAGCGTGAACGCAACAGAGGTCTAAAACGGACATAGAACAAATAAGACAGAAGATTTGGCACCGCAACTTCGGTTCATTTCATAACGACTGGTTTGATAAAAGGCAACCTGTGAAAACTGAAAATCTACCCCCAGCCGGAGAACAGGTAGGAACGCAAAAGCGGATCTTGGTGATTGAAGACCAAGAGTTGAACCGCAAAGTTGTGCGGATCGTCCTACAATCAAGGGGGTATATAGTCGTTGAAGCGACGGATGCTACGGAAGCACTCGCAAGTTTGGAAGATGCAATACCCCAGCTCATTCTCATGGATATTGCCTTACCTGGGCAAAGCGGCGAAGATTTAACAAGACGGATTAAAGCCAATCTTGCGTGGGTAGATATACCAATTATTGCCCTGACAGCCGCAGCTATGTCCGGGGACAGGGAACGCATCCTCAAAGCTGGATGCGATGATTATCTCAGTAAACCTATCGACATCAAGGTGTTGGTGGAACGTGTAGAGACTCACATCAAGAGGACAGAGACATGCACGAGGAAGTAAGTCCTGAACAGCAAGATGGCGCGAAAATCCTTGTCGTTGATGATGAACCCAAAAATGTTAGAATTCTCCAAATTCACCTCAACGCACGAGGGTATACAGTCTACACAGCCGCAGATGGACTTGAGGCACTTAATACCGTCGAAAAAGAAATGCCAGATCTCATCTTGTTGGACATCAACATGCCGAGAATGGATGGGTTTGAAGTTGTTAAACGAATCCGATCGAACGAGGCTACCGAATTCATTCCCATTGTGATGATAACCGCTCTACGGGACACCCGCGAAAATCGAATTAAGTCCATTGAAGCAGGGGCTGATGACTTTATTGAGAAACCTTTCGATAGTTTAGAGGTACTCGCCCGAGTGCGTTCGCTCTTGCGAATTAAACGCTACCAAGATACACTCGCAGAATATAATACCCGCTTGCAAGAAGAACTCCAAATGGCACGAAGCATTCAAGAAATTCTGATCCCTCAGAATGGTGTGCAGGAATTGTCGGGATTTCGGATCGCTTCACACTGTCGTCCTGAAATGGCAGTCGGTGGAGATTTTTTTGACATCTGGGAAATCGCACCGAATCGACTCGGTGTTTTTATTTCTGATGTTATGGGACATGGGGTTTCTGCGGCTTTCGTAACAGTCTTCATTAAAACAATTTTGGCGGAATTCCAGCAGCAAATCGAAGATAATCCAGGATATCTGCTTGAAATACTAAACACCCGTTTCAATGATCTGATTAGTTCACGACTGTTCATGTTTGCAACAGCCTTTTGTGGGCTCATTGACCTTGATAAAGGCGAACTCATCTGTGCAAACGCCGGGCATTCATTCCCATTTTTGTACAATACCGAGCAACAGACATACCAAGCTATTGGCGATCAACACACAGGAAATGGGTTGGGCATTTGGCGGGATTCGGTTTATGAAACGATACATTATCCATTTGATCGGTCGAGCAGAATGTTCCTTTATACCGACGGTGTTTACGAAGCCAAAAACCCACAAGGCGAGGAATTTACGGTAGATCGCCTCCAAAAATTAGTCTGTACATACGCAAAAAAATCTGCCGCAGGCCTCATCACCAGCGTCTCGGAAGCAATTGATGCCTTCACCGACAACTGTCCAAAAGACGACGATCTAACATTTATCGCTATTGAAGTTTCAGGGGAAGATTAAATTTCGATATCTTTTGGTTTTAAAAAACGAAAAACGACTCGAACATCGGTGCCACCTGCCGCATTCGGTCGCATTTCATGCATATCCGAAAGAGATTTAGCGATGAAAATGCCGTGTCCGCTCTCATTGTTTGGGGAACGGTTCATCTCAATCTCTGAAAGCCTTTCGTGTGTTAGCCAACTCTTTTCCCCCGCATGCCGAGTCCCCGTATCCCTTACTACAATTTCAAGGGCATGTGTATCAATACGGATACACAATTTAACGCCAACTGTCGCATTAACCGAGCCATGATGCACTGCATTGCTACAGATTTCGTCAAGCACGAGTTGAATGTCTGCTACGCGTTTTCTGGAGAATCCGAGGCTTTTTGCGAGGTTGCCAACAAATGCCCGAACAGGTTCTATATAAAAGGCAGCACTCGGAATTTGAAGTTGAATATCTGCTTGCGCCATGTACTAAATTTACTTTGATTAAAACGCTGCGAGGGCACTGTTTTCTGATTCGTAGATTTCGACGACGCTGGATGCGCCGATGAGATTAAAAGTCCGTGTTAAGTTGTCTGCAAGGGCGCAAATTTTAAGGTCACCACCACTCTGGCGAAGCCGTTTTGCAACACCTACCAAGGCACCCACAGCCGTGCTGTTTATATGACTCACTTGACTAAGATTCACAACAACCCTCTCAACTTTCTCCGCTAAGAGTCCTTCAAGCATCTTTCGTAAATCGGATGCTGCGTAACTACTCAAGTCTGTTTTTATTTCAATTATTTTAATACCGGATTCCTCTCGGAGTTTCATTAATTTTGTCGAATCCATAGAAATCACCTCCCATAGATTAAAGCCGGTCCTAACTCAAAGAACCATTCTTAAATTCTATCTTAACCCGATAAAAAAATCAAGCAAAATTCTGTATGTGAATCGCAAATCACAGAGATATTTTTCTATGGCAGGGCTGTCTCACAATTAAATCATATCAATTAAAAAATTATTGTTGATTTTCTTTGTGCATTTATGGTATACTATTATGCAATGGATTTGAAAGTGCCAAAAGCACTTTAGAATATAAGGAGGAACTGGCGGATGAACGCGGTTGCGCGTTTTTAAATGGACCAGGTATCTTAGTCAATAACCCCTGCCTGAAGTCAGGGGCTTGTGGAATATGGTAGCCAAGCCTATAGGTTCTACGAGGGTAACTTATTGACTACCGTAACATATCGCGGTGTCTGTGCGTGGCAGCCCAAACGATGTGTGTTAAACGGTAATATTCTGTGGTGGGATATTACCCAAGGATGCTCCCCAAGTCTCACACCTCTCGGACATTGTGATCGGGATGGGGTAATATATACCCGCAAAAGCGGAGAGCCCGAAAGGGTCATTACCTGTTTTCTCAAAGACATTGTGTCAGGTCAAGTAGATAGGTAGTGCGAGTCCTGTTGAACGAAGCAGCACATCGGAGAGAATCGCCTACATGCTTGTGGCGAAAAAACGGCATGTACTTTCTATATCAATAAAATAGGAGACGGGCTTTTCTCCCCCGAATGAATTCAGGGGGTCTCCAGCCCGAAAATTGATGAACAACGAACAGGCAAATACAAATGCGTCCACTGTTGATGTGGATGAGGAAAAACATCCGACTGAAGGTTCAGTTGATATGAATCAGGAAGTAGCCAGCGAGACAGAGACTTCAGAAGTTGCAGAAGCCGCTTCTGCAACCAACGCAGACACTCAGGAGCATGAAGAAGCCACGGACAGTGAAGTGGAAATGAGTGCTGACGACGCTGATACGGATGAAAGTGCACCCGAAGAGGCGGTAGAAGTGGCTGATAGCGATGCTGATTCCGAACAAACTGACGACGCCGTCCCCGAAGAGGTGATAGAAGTGGCTGATAGCGATGCTGAAGAAGCAGTCGTAGCCGCCGATGAAACCATACCTGAAGCGGTAGGAGAAGTAGTCGCTGCGGATGCGGATACTGAAGCCCTCGCCTCTGAAGAGGGAGCGATGGAGGCAGCACCCGAAGAATCAGCCGAACCAATGAGTCCGGAATCTCTCGAAGAAGCGTATGATAATTCGATCAAAGCGTTTACAGATGGCGAAATTGTTAAGGGGATCGTCGTAGATGTCAATCGCGATGAAGTCATGATTGACATCGGCTTTAAGTCCGAAGGTTATATCCCAGCATCTGAATTCGATGCTGGACAGGACGATTTGCCCACTGTTCAAGTGGGCGATGAGATTGATGTTTATATTGTACGGCGCGAAGACTCCGAAGGACAGATAGTCCTTTCGAAAAAAATCGCCGATCAAACACTCATTTGGGATGAAATTGCGACCGCGTACGAAGCAGGTACACCCGTCATGGGGCGTATCATCGAACGGATTAAGGGAGGACTACGAGTCAGCGTTGGGTCTCTCCGAGGTTTTTTACCGGCTTCGCAAGTTGAATTGCGCCCTATCCAGAACCTTGAACAGTATGTAGGACAAACCCTTGAAATGAAGGTTATCAGCCTGAGTAAGCGGCGGCATAACATTGTTCTGTCGCGGCGGGCTTGGTTGGAAGCCGAACTCGTCCAAAAACGCTCAGAAGTGCTCAGCACGCTTGAAGTGGGTCAACAGGTGAAAGGCGTGGTAAAAAATATCACCGCTTTTGGAGCTTTTGTTGACTTGGGGGGCGTTGATGGATTACTTCACAAGACAGATATGGCATGGAAACGGATACATCATCCCTCTGATGTCGTTTCTGTTGGAGAAGAAATCGCAGTCCAGGTCATCGGTATCAACCAAGAAAATGAGAAAATTTCCTTGGGCTTGAAGCAGAAAACTCCCGATCCATGGACAAACATTGAGGAAAAATATCCCGTGGGTTCTACGGTTCGAGGGGTTGTGGTTAATATTGTCAATTATGGCGCATTTCTACAACTCGAAGAGGGGGTTGAAGGCTTAATTCATGTCTCTGAGATGGCATGGACCCGCCGGAACGTTGCCCCATCAAGAATCGTCAATAAGGGTGATGAAATTGAAGCCATTGTGCTTGAAATCTCACGGGAGGACAAGCGTATTTCACTTGGGCTCAAACAGTTACAACAGAACCCTTGGGAACTTTTGGAAGAGAGATCCCCTGTTGGCAGCAAGATCACCGGACGTATCCGAAATTTAACGAGTTTTGGGGCGTTTGTTGAAATCGAACCGGGAATTGACGGTTTAATCCATACCTCAGATCTCTCGTGGACGAAACGGGGGGCTGCAGCCAATGACGAACTTAAGGAAGGCAGTGAAATTGAGGTAGTCGTATTACAGATTGACGCCGCTGAACGTAGAGTTTCATTGGGACTCAAGCAGACACAGCCTGATCCATGGGCAGAAGTACCCGAAAAGTACAAGGTCGGTTCTGTTGTCCGGGGCAAAATTGTCAATCTTACGAGCTTTGGAGCGTTCACCAAGCTTGAGGAGGGGATTGAAGGCTTAATTCACATTTCTGAACTGGCAGACCGACGGATTGAAAAACCAGAAGAAGTGGTGTCGGTAGGCGATGAGTTAGATTTGAAGGTGATTAATCTGATTCCAAAAGACCGACGGATTGGGTTGAGTTTGAAAGCACTCCTGGCAGAGCAAGAACGCGCTGTGGCAACTGAAGAAGAACAGCCAGCGAGAACGCGATCCGAGCGACCCCCTCGATCACGGCGAGAACGGGAATCGCGACGGCAAATCCCGGCACGCGAAGAGACTGTGACCACATTGGGCGCATTGCTCAAGGAGGAAATGGGTAAGTCGAACGCGGAGAGTCCTGAAAGCGTCCAGAACGTTGAGAGTGTGGAGAATTCTGAGAACGTTGAGAGCATCGAAACCGTTGAAAATGTAGAAGATGCTGAGAGCGTCGAGAACACCGAAACCGTTGAGAGTGTGGAGGGTTCTGAGGACATTGAGGAGACGAAGAACTCTGAGAATTAATGTTTTTCGTATCCTTATCCCACATTAAATCCAAACTTTCGGAGCAGAGGCGAAAATATGAAGCGGAAAGGCCCGCTACCGCGTGTGTCTACATTTTTTAAATGTAGAGGCGGGTTTTCGCGCGTCCATTTTCGTTATGGCACTTGCATGGGTGGGCAGATTGCCCACCCGCCCTCTCTGATACAAAAGGTTTGGCGAGGCACAAAGCCCTTGCTCCACAAGGCGGAGCGAGAATAGACACGTAGACTTAGGAGACGTGGAATTGAGCAAAAATTTTCTGTTTACGTCCGAATCCGTCACTGAAGGACACCCGGACAAAATCGCGGACCAGATTTCTGACGCCGTACTTGATACCATTTTCACAACCGATCCCGTGGCGAGAGTCGCTTGTGAAACCTTGGTCACAACTGGACTTGCCGTCATTACTGGTGAAATCACAACTACAGCAAACTACGATGCACAACAAATCGCACGAAAAGTACTAACGGATATCGGTTATACCGATATTGAATACGGCTTTGATGCCGAACGAAGTGCCGTATTGAGCATCATTGATAAGCAATCACCTGATATAGCAATGGGCGTAAACCCTGGCGGTGCAGGCGATCAAGGATTAATGTTTGGATACGCATGTACCGAAACACCAGAATTGATGCCACTACCGATTATGCTCGCCCATCAATTAACCCAGCGTTTGGCTAAAGTTCGCAAAGATCGTACCCTCCCTTTTATCCGTCCCGATGGAAAATCTCAAGTAACAGTAGAATATGTTGACAGTAAACCTAAGGCTGTCACTACAGTTGTCATTTCTGCCCAACACGATCCTGACGTTGCGGATAGCGAACTCCGTGAAGCAATTATTGAAGAGGTTATCAAAGAAATTCTCCCTGAAAATCTCCAAAGTCCAGATATTAAATATCATATCAATCCAACCGGACGTTTTGTGACTGGAGGTCCCCAAGGGGATGCCGGATTAACCGGACGAAAAATTATTGTTGATACATACGGAGGGATGGGACGGCATGGCGGAGGCGCACTTTCTGGCAAAGATCCAACCAAAGTAGATCGGAGTGCGGCTTACGCTGCACGACACGTTGCGAAGAACCTTGTCGCCGCTGGCCTCGCAGAACGGTGCGAAATTCAAATCGCTTACGCAATCGGTAGAAAAGACCCTATCTCTGTCATGGTGGATACGTTTGGTACTGGCGATGCAGAGGCTCTCACGAAACTTGTCAACGCACACTTCGATTTAACACCGGCGGGCATCATAGAACGATTGAAATTACGCCAGCCTATTTATCAAAATACTGCCGCATATGGACATTTTGGACGTGAAGAACCCGGTTTCACTTGGGAAGAAACTGACTACGTCGAAAAACTCCGATAGATTGGAAAAATAGAAATACCCATAGACAAAAAGGATAATAATGAACTACGATATAAAGACAACGGAACTCGCATCGGCTGGTAAACAACGCATCGACTGGGCAAACCGATTCATGCCCGTTTTGGATTCTATCCGCGACCGGTTTGAAAGTGAGCGTCCGTTGGAAGGATTGAGAGTTGCAGCGTGTCTACATGTCACAACGGAAACAGCCAACTTGATGAAAACACTGAAGGCTGGTGGAGCCGAGGCGGTTGTCTGTGCATCAAATCCGCTCAGTACACAGGACGACGTCGCCGCATCTCTCGTTGTCGACGAGGAGATAGGCGTTTTTGCTATTGACGGAGAGGATATAGAAACCTTTTACAAACACATTGATGCCGCTCTTGAGACGCGACCAGCGGTCACCATGGACGATGGGGCGGATCTCGTCTCAAGACTCCATTCTGAAGAGACAAATCCAGCTTTAGTCGAGCAGATCGTTGCAGGCACCGAAGAGACAACAACGGGGGTCATCCGGCTCAAAAGCATGGCAGCTGAAGGCGTACTGAAGTATCCGATTATCGCCGTAAATGACGCACAGACGAAGCATTTTTTCGATAATCGATACGGAACTGGACAAAGCACACTCGACGGTATTATCAGAGCAACAAATCTGCTAATTGCCGGAACAACGGTCGTCGTTGCAGGCTACGGATGGTGCGGTAGAGGTGTCGCGAACCGCGCACGCGGTTTGGGGGCAAACGTTATCGTAACCGAGGTTACCGCTTTGAGAGCATTGGAAGCTGTCATGGATGGATTTCGTGTAATGCCGATGCAGAAAGCGGTTCAGGAAGCGGATCTGCTTGTAACGCTCACGGGGGATATTCATGTCTTACGTAAGGAACATTTTGAAGCGATGAAGGATGGCGCAATTATCGCGAATTCTGGGCATTTCGATGTTGAGATTGACATTCCCGCACTTGAAGAATTGAGTGTTGATAAAGGAAGCGCGCGTCCCTATGTAGAGGTCTACACCCTCGAAGATGGCAGGAAACTCTATCTTGTTGGCGAAGGCAGATTGGTAAATCTCGCTGCTGCTGAAGGGCATCCGGCGAGTGTCATGGACATGAGTTTCGCGAACCAAGCGTTGTGTCTTGAGTACATCGCCCAAAATCAGGATAATTTTGAGAATCGTGTATATGATGTCCCTGAATCTATAGATGAAACCGTAGCACAACTCAAGTTGGAAGCCTTCGGTGTTGAGATTGATACACTCACGGCGGAACAGGAAAAATACCTCAACTCGTGGGAAATGGGAACTTAGTGCCGTTTTTTTTACATGAGTTCCGTAAAGGGACTTCGTAGCATAAACTGTTAGTTTGTGCTATCCCCCGTGCAAACTAAAGCACAGATACTCTCTTTGTGAGGGCACCTATGAAAAAATCAGAAATCTTGGAGGGAGTGATATTACTCGTGTCGGCGGTGCTACTGTTACCGATCTGGATGGCATCCTCTCAACAGATGCAACTTCCACCGACCTTGCTAAAGGTCTTAAGTTTCTTGCAGTATCCAGTCATCATTGTGCTGGGTGTTATTTTCATTCGCCGACTGCGCCGGGTTATCCGCGCGCTACGCGAAAACAAAAATAGACCCGGACCTTTTTAAGAAAAACGAACGTGCAGCGATGGGCGCGATTTAGAGACCAGCGTGCCTGCAAAACGCGCCTTTACGTAGAAGGGGATGAGAATTTAGAATGGGAATCTTAGTCGTTGGCACAGTCACCTTAGATACCGTAGAAACACCCAGTAAACGCGTGGAGGATGTCCTGGGCGGTTCCGGGGTCTACGCTGCCGTCGCCGCGAGTTTTTTTGGGAACCCTGTTCGGCTTATTGGAGTCGTCGGTACTGATTTTCCGCACACGTACACAGATTTTCTCGGCACCCGAGGCATTGACCTTCAAGGGTTAAAACGGGTGGATAACGGCAGATCGTTCCGATGGGGTGGTCGTTACACCGACGACTTTAACGTGCGCGATACGCTTTTTACGGAATTGAATGTTGTGAGTGATTTTCAACCCGTGTTGCCTGAAACTTACAGAGAAACCCCCTACCTCTTTCTGGCAAATAATCCGCCAAGTTTACAATTGAGCATTATTGAGCAGGCAACCCAACCGAAACTGATTGTCTGTGACACGATGGATTTTTGGATTAACGAAGAGCGGGAGGCTTTAGAAACACTCTTAGCTCGGGTGGATATCCTTATCCTCAACGATAGTGAGGCACTTTTATTGACAGGTGATTCTAATTTGATGCGAGCCGCACAGATAATCCTACGTTATGGTCCAAAGCGGGTTATCATTAAGAAAGGGGAGCACGGGGCAATCAGTGTGACGGAATCATCTTTCTTTAGTGTGCCGGCATATCCGCTCACACAGGTGGTTGATCCGACCGGGGCTGGTGATAGTTTCGCTGGGGGTATGATGGGTTATCTCGCATCTATCAAAGACACGTCCGAAAAAGCAATACGCAGCGCAATGGTGTATGGGACAATTATCGCGTCTTTTAACATTGAAGACTTCAGTATCAATAGACAAAAAGAGGTGCAGTTTTCAGAGATTTCATCGCGGTATTGTGAACTTCAAGAAGCCGTCCGCTTTTAGTGTAAACTGTGGATCGCTCTATCGTATGCTGCTTCAGCGGACTCCATCACCATTTCTGAGAGGGTTGGATGTGCGTGCACAGTACCCGCTATCTCCATCGCAGTCGCGCCCGTACGAATCGCGACGGCGGCTTCATGAATAAGGGTTGAAGCATGGGCACCAACAATATGAACACCGAGGATATCGCCACTATCCGAATCAGAGACGATCTTAACAAACCCGTCCGTCTCGCGTAGTCCCAATGCCTTCCCATTCGCAGCGTATGGAAATCGTCCGATCTTCACTTCGTAACCCTCATCCGTCGCCTCTTTTTCTGTCATACCGACGTGTCCGATTTCAGGTAAAGTGAAGACACACCACGGAATCACCTGATAATCCATCTCGACAGTGTCACCCAGAGAGTTTTGTGCCGCAACCTTTCCCTCTGCCGATGCAACGTGTGCCAACAGGTACCGACTCGCCACGTCTCCAACGGCATAAATACCCGGAACATTCGTCTGCATTCGGGGGTCCACGACAATTTTTCCGCTTTCTGTGCGAACGCCAACCTTTTCTAAACCTATCCCATCTGTGTTGTAACGCCTCCCAATTGAGACGAGCATCTTTTCCGCTGTCAATTCTTCACCGGATTCAAGCACTGCTGTGACACCCGCATCCGATTTTTTGACACGGGTCAGTTTCGCACCTGTGTGGAGCGTGATACCTTTCCGTTTCATGAAAAGTTGGATATGCCGGATAACTTGAACATCTTCAGTCGCCAAAATTGTGGGGAGGAGTTCCAACACAGTCACGTTGCAACCGAGGGCATTAAAGATGGAAGCGAATTCACATCCCGAAACGCCACCGCCAACGATCAGGAGGCTTTCGGGGAGTTCTGTCAGATCGAGAATACCCGTTGTCGTCAAGACTTGGTTCTCGTCAATTTCAAAGACAGGCGGTTCCGCAGGTTCGGAACCCGTGGCAATGATAATATTTTTCGCGTATAATTGTTCGGTTGTCCCGTCAGGTTTGCTGACGACAATCGTATTTCTGTTGATAAGTGTTGCTGTCCCGTTAAAAGTATCAACCCCATTTGCCTTCAGCAGTTGCGCAATACCACCCGTGAGTTGCTGGATGACCGAGGTTTTATGGGTCAATACTTGGGGATAGTCAATTGTTGCGTCGCCATTGACATTCACACCGAAAGCAGACGCTTCTTGAACCTGTGTCGCCAAGTTGGCAACCGCAAAAAGGGTTTTCGTTGGAATGCACCCGCGGTTCAGGCAGGTGCCACCCCACGCTCCCTTTTCTATCAGGCAGACCTTACCGCCAAGTTGCGCCGCTTTAATAGCCGCGACGTAACCCCCGGGGCCCCCACCGATAATTCCGACATCATACGTAGCCATAACCGCTCCTGTTTTGTGAGATAAATTGAATTTTAGCACAAAGCATGAGGGCTGTCAAATTCAAATCGAGTTTCAGTCCCTTAGCATTAATGCTCAGTCTGCTTTAGTTCTCCCCAGACAGGTGAAAGTTTCACTTTAAATCGTCTGCTTTCAACGCGCCCCAGAGTGTTGTGATTCGGTTCATCGATTCAACGGCGTGTGCCGTATCTGTCCAATCGAACTCTTGCACCTCGCCCCCAGGTAGTTTCTCAAAAACCCGTTCCTGGAGGCCCCCAGAGATGGGCACAGCAGTATTCTGAAATGATTGGAAATTCTTGGTGAAGGTTGTGTAAATGAGATATTTTCCATCCGGGGACCAAGACAGTCCCCACCAGCCAACCGCGTCCTCTGGAATGTCTTTCACTTTTATATGTGCCACCGGTTGCAGGGTTGCCAGGGAGAGAATGCTCAGGTGGTTCTCGCGAGGAGCGGGCCAAAAAGTATGAGCGACCGCGATTTTTTGACCATCAGGTGAGAGTGCGGGAACCGTCCCCTCCCTCGAGACCCGTAAACTCTTGCCGGTGAACGGATTCAACAGAAAAACCTCGGAGACGGTTGCGTAGGCAATTTCCTTGCCATTCGGTGACCACTCGACGTTAGGAGCAGACACGTGTTTTAACAGGGTTGCTGCGGGAAGGTTGCGTTGGAGTTCACGATGTGGAATGAAATAGATGCCCCGGGCCTCCGGTGGATCTAAGAACGCTGTGGTAAAGGCGACATCCCCGTTTTTTGAGATAGCGACATCGGAAATCCCATCAAACAAGCCCTTTGTAAGGTTACGTGTTTTTCTACGAGGTTGAGTTCTATCAAGAAGGTGGACATCCGCGACTATCCCTCTGAAAGAAATGAAGACAAGGAGAGGACCTCCTTTTTGCACGGAGAATTTCCCAATTGCTTCTACAGGGTCTGAAAAAATCCTGTGGGCGGTGCCGGGGTCCTCTACGTGTGTCATCCAGAGTTCGTCGAAATGCTCAGGATGTCCAAAGATAACTTCCCCAGTAAGTTCCGCTTGTGTTGTTGCAAACGGAAGCAGCACCGTGAAACAAAGATAAAAACTGATGAAGACGTATTTCATAGTCCCTCCTTTTGTCCTGATAGGATTTTAGCGGGGAGGTCCATTTCCATAGGGAATTCACCTAAGTCAATCATTTTTATTTTGCCTTACCGTGAAAAATGGGGTGGTTTGCCAAAATTATAATAGGTTTTGACATGAGACCGGTCGAATCGTCAAAAAATCTTCTAACGGCTATTTTGCTTTCAGCCGTGCCCACTGCGTCGTGAGTTTCTCGCGCACCCTGACAGGCAAACTATTGTGGGGTGTCCAGTCCATCCCCCAATTATCGCTCGGATGGGGTGTAAGGTTCATTATCTGCCCATCGCTCAACCGATACTTATAGATTTTGTAAATATTTTCTAAACCTTTGGGCACCCCTGCAAAAAGCACGGCATTGCCATCATCTGCCCAGCAAACTTTATTGATTGTCCAGCCTTTCGGTGTATCAAGCACCCTCACATGCTGGGTCCTCACATTAACTATAAGAATAGAAGTAGCAAGAAGCCGGTTGGGAACATACTCCGCCTCGCTATAGAGAATATGTTTACCGTCCGGAGACCATCTGGCAAAACCACTTATGATAATTGAATTGCCGAATTGCCCCAGGTCGGAAAAGTTAATGCCTCATTTGCGTTTTTTCGCAGAATTTTTTAGGGGTCAGTCTGCTTTAATTCTCCCCAGAGCGTACTCAACTTTCCATGCGGTGAAACAGATAAAGAGCCTTCAGTCCAGTCGGGCCACTTCTCATCACTCGGCTCCCGTGTCAAACGTCTCAGACTTCGTGTCTCGAGCCCATAGCGATAGAGATTATAATTCGGGATGGGTTTATCCATGAGCTTCAGTGAGAAAAGGATCGCACGGTCCTGCTCCATCCAACTTGCTCCTGTTCCTAACCATTTGTTGCCGAGTCTGTCATTAATATCGGTAATTACCTGTTTCCCGCCACCGATTCGCTGAACAATGAGTTTCTCGACATCTCCCTTTTCAAGCCATTGGACTTCAAAAAATAAGATACGTTGCCCATCTGCGGACCAGCGGGGGAAATATCTCAAAGTGAGCGGACCCTTGAGCGGCGGATCCCGGAGGACAGGTCGCTGGTGCTGCCCATCCGCAGACATCACGTAAATGGTTTTCGGGGATATCCCGTTTTTGATTGGAACGAACCGCTCAAAAGTGATCTGTGTGCCATCGGGCGACCAGTCGGGGGACGCGGACCCTACCCCATCTTCAATACCCGTCAACTGTGTGACAGCACGCGTCGCAAGTTCTATGACGAATACCTCCCATGCTCCACTGCGGGTACTCGAAAAGGCGATCCTTTTTCCATCCGGGGCCCAGGACGGAACTCCGTCAAGGACGTTGTTATGGGTGAGGCGTTGCGGGGCTGTTCCGTCTGCGTTCATGATGAATATCTCTGCTGTGGTTTGACTCTTCGTCTTATCCATATATCGCGTGAAAGCGATCCTTTTTCCATCGGGCGACCAGCGGGGATACCGGTGTGTCGCTTGCGTGCTGTGTGTGAGCCTGCGTCTGCGGGAACCGTCATCGTTCATGACGTAAATGTCACCATCGCCACAAAACACGATCTTCGCCTCTATGGAAGTTGTAGTCCCGGCGAGACAGAACACACAGCAAACAAAGAAAAATCTTATTGTTCGTGAAAGAAAGATTGTTTTTAGCTGGTTCATTGTGTTCCTCCTTATGCACAGATGATGCTTGGGGGAACCCGCGGCGATGCGGTTCTTGTCTTCGCCGCGGGCATTATCAGAGGGATCTGAGAGAAATCGACTCCTAAAGTTCAAAACGAGTGGAGCATTGCGCAGTAGGCCACGCAACCTTCTCCTTCGTCGCAAGGTCTCTTACCTCCAGTTCTGTCCGCGCGGTAATCTGACCGGGTCCTTCTCTTTTGTTTCTCAGAAGGAACGAGAAATTGTCATGGGCAGACCCAAAACTATTCCCATCTACATTTTTCTCTTTTTCTTTGGCTGGTGGTGTCGTAGACCCACCGTTCCAACGCACTGTCACCCTGAACGTGCCATATAATTTAACCTCCCCTGGGCCATAATTGTCAATGGCGACAGAATGACTGCTGTGGGCAGTTTCTGTTAAGGTATCAAACCATGTCGCGACGTAGGTAGATCCATAAACGTTTCCAGCAAATTTAGTGGCCGGTCTAAAATCCGAATTGAAAGCGTAGAGATCAGTGAGAAAGAGACCAGTTGTTGCGAAAAGTGCCGCCAGTGTAAAAACAAAAAAGCGTTTCATTTTATAATCTCCTTTTGACTCGCTATCAGGAGTCTTCATTTGAATACCGAGAATTCGTTGTTGAATGTCATCAAATTTCGATTGGGGAAAGTTTCGCCTCCCCTTATCTATTAATATAGACATGAAACTGCAAAAGTTAAGGCCTAATTTACACTTTTTGGCAGAATTTTCGTAATTTTTTTTCAATTTTCTCCTCAAAACCGCTAAAAATCTGTGAAATATGGGCGTAATGTTGACTTGATAACCGATTTCCTCACAATCCGCGTCATCCGTGTAATCCGCGATAATCTGTGATTCAGACAAACAATTGCCAAAATTTTTACACATCTGCGGAATTCTCCACATTTGACAAAAAACACAGAGACTGCTATAGTAAATAGAACGGTCTTAATCAAGGAGTCAAAAGATGTTCGATGGGTACTCCCCAAACCAATTCGGGCCCGGACGCTCGGCAGTCATCTGCCAACATGGAGCGGTTGCGACGAGTCAGCCGCTTGCGGCACAGGGCGGGTTGCAGATTCTACGTGAAGGTGGAAACGCCGTTGATGCGGCGGTCGCAACGGCTGCAATACTGAACGTTGTTGAGCCAATGTCAACCGGCATCGGGGGCGATGCCTTTATGCTCGTTTATCAACCCAAAGAGGGTGTAATCCGCGGCTTAAATGCCAGTGGTAGAGCACCTTACGCTGCAGAGCCAGAATTCTTTACCAAGCAGGGGTTGATGCGTATTCCCTCTTTTGGGAGTATGTATCCCGTCACCGTCCCTGGGACAATTGACGGATGGGCAACACTCCTCGACGAGTGCGGAACAATGTCGCTATCAGAGGTCCTTCAGCCTGCTATTGATTACGCCGAAAAAGGATTTCCTGTCAGCCCACAAATTAGTCTCGCATGGCAAGAAAGCGCGCCGATGTTGGCGGAGCACCCCGACACAGCACGGACATACCTCAAGAACGGGAAGGCCCCGGCACCTGGGGAAATCTTTTTTCAACCGAATCTGGCACGGACGTTTCGGTTGATCGCAGAAGGCGAACGCGATGCCTTCTATCAAGGGGAAATTGCTGACAAAATCGTGAAATTCTCCGATGAAAACGGAGGCTTGTTTACGCAACGCGATTTTGCTGAACACACGTCGGAGTGGGTAGAACCGATTTCTGCCAATTATCGAGGCTACGATGTTTATGAGATACCCCCAAATGGACAGGGGATCGCCGCTCTTCTTGCACTTAACATCGTTGAAGGATTTGAATTCGGAACGATGGGGCATAACAGTCCTGAACATCTACACCATGCAATTGAGGCAATGAAATTAGGATTCTCGGATCTCTACGAATACGTAACGGATCCGACGTTTGTGGAGGTGCCAGTAGATGGGCTGCTTTCCAAAGATTATACAGAAAACCAGCGAGCGCGCATCTCATCGGAACGGGCAAACGATCAGCCGAATCCTGGTGTTCCTACAATGGGAAGTGACACGGTGTACCTCTGTGCGGTTGACAGCGAGCGAAATGTCGTCTCCTTTATCAACAGTCTCTTCGCTGGTTTCGGTTCAGGCTTGGTGGCTGGCGATACGGGGATTATGTTACAAAATCGGGGTGCGGGGTTCTCGCTGAATCCCGACCATGCGAATTGTATTGCACCTCATAAGCGGACACTGCATACCATAATCCCTGGCATGATTGCACAAAACGGAGTGCCTTTAGTCACCTTCGGGGTCATGGGTGGACAGATGCAAGCCCAAGGACATTTACAATTTGTATGCAACCTCGTCGATTTCAATATGGACGTGCAAAACGCATTAGACGCGCCTCGGTTTCGAGTGATGGATGACTCGCGGATTATGTTAGAGACGGGCATTCCAATGAACGCACAAGCCGCATTGGCACAAAAAGGACATCATATCATACCGGGGCACACTTTTTTTGGGGGTGGACAAGCAATTTTCATCGATCCAGCCTTTAACACGCTGGTCGCAGGTTCAGATCCAAGACGGGATGGATGTGCAGTCGGCTATTGAGACAGCAGGTAATTTTTTTGACTTTTGGCTTAGATTAGGGTATAATATTAAAACAAACAGACGGTTTCGGCTCAAACATTGAGGACCGAACCGAAGCATGTAAACCCGCCAAGCCGGTCGCAAATCACCGTTGATGCGATCGCGGATCGCTGTTGATTCCGAGGGGTCTCTTGCCTTGGAGCGCGCTATCTCTGGTAGGATATGAGTAGCCAGCGTCCGACTTAAGCCGTACAAAACATCCTATCCAGCCTGGAAAACGAAATCTGTTTTCTGATTGTTTGTATCCTTGATAAAAAGGAGTAGGGCTAAAACGCGTGAACCTCGCCCCGCAGATTAAATACAAAATGGCGAGAGATGGGAAGCCCACTCTACAATGCCAATACAAAAGAAATATAGAAGAATGTATGGAGAGTCAGTTTAGAAATGTATAATGATTTAAAAGAAAAAGATGCCTGCGGCGTCGGTTTTGTCGCGAACCGTTTTGGGAATCGAAGTCACGATATTATCAAAATGGCGACGCAAGCAGTCACGAACTTGACGCACCGAGGCGCAGTGGCGGCTGATGCAAAAACAGGTGACGGGGCAGGTATTTTAACGCAAATCCCAGAAAAATTATTTCAAAAAGAACTGCAGAAACTCGGAGTCCACCTTGATTCAATAAAGGACTTGGGTATCGGGGTGATTTTCCTACCGAGACATGATCGGGATGCACAGGCACAAGGACGCGCAATCGTTGAAGAGATATTACAACACTACGATGTTCCTCTCCTTGGATGGCGTTCGGTCCCTCAGGATTTTTCCGCACTCGGTGCCACGGCACTCGAAACACTGCCGGAAATCCAACAGGTATTGGTCGGGCGTCCAGAGCAACTCACCGATGATGCTTTTGAACAACGTTTGTATCTGATATGTAAAGCGTTAGAGCATCGTGTTACAGCCGCATCACTTGATGAGTTCCATATCGCCTCTTTTTCACATCGGACGATCGTCTATAAGGGGTTGCTGGTAGCACCTCAGCTGACGCAGTTTTACTCGGATTTAAAAGACCCTGATTTTCAGGCAGCACTTGCCGTTTTCCATCAACGCTACAGTACAAATACCTCGTCCACATGGATGCTCGCCCAACCTTTTCATACACTGGCGCACAATGGTGAAATCAACACCTTAATGGGCAATCGGAACTGGATGCGGGCGCGCGAAGCCGACTTGCAATCGCCCCTCTGGAAGGAAGACATCCAAAAACTCATTCCAATTATCAATCCACAGGGCAGCGATTCCATGAGTTTGGATAACGTGTTAGAACTTCTAACACACTCCGGTCGCGATATCCTACATGCCATGATGTGTCTGATTCCCGAAGCCTATGAACAAATCCCCGATATGCCGGACGCCTTGAAAGCCTGTTACGAGTACCTCTCATGTGTCAGTGAACCTTGGGACGGTCCAGCCGCCGTCGCCTTTACTGATGGCGTTAGTGTCGGCGCGAGTTTGGATAGAAACGGACTCCGCCCCGCACGCTACAAGGTTACCGAAGACGGTACGGTCGTTATGGGGTCTGAAGTCGGTATTATTGAACTTGATGACAGTTGCGTCGTGGAAAAGGGACGTTTGGGACCTGGGCAAATGATTGCTGTGGATACAGTCCAAGGAAGGTTGCTGAAAGATTCCGACATTAAACATAATGTTGCCAAGCGGAAGCCTTATGCTGAGTGGGTGAAGAAAGGTATCGTAACGCTCCCAGCGGAAAAAAAAGGAACGTGTGTCACGACAGATGCTGTCCCTGAAAAATTGTCAACATATCAGAAAGCTTTCGGCTATATGACTGAAGACGTAGAGCGTTTTATTAAACCTATGGTGTCGGAAGCGAAGGAAGCAATCGGTTCAATGGGGGATGACACACCGCCGTCTGTGATTTCTCGACATCCGCGGTTGCTCTATAGCTATTTCAAGCAACGTTTTGCACAAGTTACCAATCCACCTATTGATTCGATCCGAGAACGTTTGGTGATGTCTCTGACGACACACCTCGGAAAACAGTATAGCTTGCTCACGGAAACGCCAGCACACGCTCGACTTATTCGGTTACAGTCCCCGATTTTGACAAATACAGATTTACAAGCATTGCGTGAACTGGATATATCCGATTTTCAGATAGAGACACTGCCTGTTTGTTTCCCCGTAGCCTCTGGCACACAAGGTTTGGAAGAGGCATTGGAAATGCTCTGTCAACGCGCCTCCAAGGCTATTGATGAGGGGGTAACACTCCTGGTGCTCAGTGACAAAGAGGTGAGCCCTGACCTTGCCCCGATTCCGATGGCACTTGCTATTGGTGCTGTCCACCACCATTTGATTCGGGAAAGAAAGCGAATGCAGGCCAGTCTCATCGCTGAAACTGGAGATGCGAGAGAAGAACACCACTTCGCTGTGCTTCTCGGTTACGGCGCGACCGCAATCAACCCTTATCTTGCTTTCTCAACGATTGTTCAACTTGCTGAAGACGGTGAATTCGCAGAACTTACCGCTTTAGAAGCCGTTGAAACCTATAAAGCAACCGTCGAAAAAGGTATTTTGAAAATTATGGCAAAGATGGGAATTTCGACGGTGTCAAGTTATCATGGAGCCCAGATTTTTGAAGCACTTGGTATCAATTCAACAGTTATTGACAAATGCTTTACAGGCACTACCTCACGCTTAAGTGGCATTGGCTTTGCTGAAATCGCAGCGGAGACGCTTCACTTCCACACAAAAGCATTCTCTGGAAGTGAAGACGATACGTCCTTAGAGGAAGCAGGCTATTTCCGATTCCGTAGAAACGGCGAGTTCCATGCCTTTAATCCGATGGTATTTAAGGCACTTCACCGGTTTGTGAAGGGGGGGAAGCCGGAGGACTATGAGAAATATGCTGCTGCTATTGAAAGTGGAGAACCTTCCAGCTTACGAGATCTTCTTGCTTTCAAACCTAGTACCCCTATTCCGATTGAAGACGTCGAGCCAGCAGAAGATATCGTTCGGCGTTTCACAACCGGGAGTATGTCTTTTGGTGCCTTAAGTCGCGAGACACACGAAACCTTGGCAGTCGCGATGAATCGCCTCGGTGCGAAATCAGGGAGTGGAGAAGGTGGAGAAAGCAGTACCCGCTTCAAACCCCAACCCAATGGGGACCTTGCTTCCAGTGCCATCAAACAGGTGGCATCCGGGCGGTTCGGTGTAACCCCCACCTACCTCATATCGGCAAAGGAACTGGAAATTAAAATGGCACAAGGTTCAAAACCCGGAGAAGGTGGACAAATCCCAGGACATAAAGTAACAGCCGAAATCGCTTCTCTTCGACACTCTGTGCCAGGAGTGCCATTGATCTCACCACCCCCGCATCATGATATCTACTCCATTGAGGATTTGGCGCAGCTCATCTACGATCTAAAACAAGCGAACCCGCAGGCAAAGGTCGCTGTAAAACTGGTATCCGAATTTCTCGTTGGAACGATTGCGTCAGGGGTGGCAAAGGGCTACGCTGATGTCATACAAATAAGTGGGCATGAAGGGGGTACTGGGGCATCCCCGCTCAGTTCTATTAAGAACGCAGGGACCCCTTGGGAACTTGGACTTGCTGAAACACAGCGAGCACTCGTGACCAATGAATTACGGGATCGTGTCGTGCTACGAGCTGACGGTGGGATGCGTTCCGGACGCGACATTGTTATTGCGGCAATGTTGGGGGCAGAAGAATATGGATTTGGAACGATAGCGATGGTCGCCACGGGGTGTGTCATGGCACGCCAATGCCACTTAAATACGTGTCCGGTGGGTGTCGCTACCCAAGATCCAGCACTCCGGGCAAAATATCCCGGAACCCCCGAAATGGTCGTCAATTTCATGCTCGGTGTGGCGAATGAAGTGCGAGCCATCCTTGCCAACCTCGGACATCGGAGTCTCAACGATATTATCGGGCGTCCAGAATTGCTGCAACCTGTCGATTTGGCAGATTACCCGAAAACCGAAACGCTGGATTTGAGCGAAATCTTGACCCCTGCCGATCCAACTGGGACACAGCCGCGTTATCATCTGCAAAAGCGAAATGATCGAGATGACATCTCTCTTGATGACCAGATCCTTGAGGATGCTAAGGAAGCAATCTTGCAGAAAACATCCATCCAACTCTCTTATTCCATCCGGAATACACACCGAACAGTCGGAGCAAAGTTGTCCGGGGAAATTGCAACACGCTATGGCGACACTGGCTTGCCCGATAGAACGATCCAGTGCGACTTTAGGGGGAGTGCGGGACAAAGTTTCGGGGCTTTCTGTATCAGCGGTGTACAATTCGCTTTGACAGGTGAAGCGAATGACTATGTAGGTAAGGGCATGGCAGGCGGAGAAATTATTATTAAACCTGCACCGACTGCACAGTTCTCAACTTATGAAAATGCAATCATCGGAAATACAGTGTTGTACGGTGCCACAGGCGGGACACTTTATGCAGCAGGAAGAGCTGGCGAACGGTTCTGTGTCCGAAATAGCGGAGCAACTGCTGTCATTGAAGGCGTGGGGGATCACGGTTGTGAGTACATGACCGCCGGAACAGCCGTAATTCTCGGCGAAACGGGTAGAAACTTTGGAGCCGGAATGACCGGTGGCACAGCCTATATTCTCGACGAAAAACAACAGTTCGAGAGGAAGTACAACTCGGATTGGGTGCAGATAGAAAAAGTAAACAGTGAGACAGATATTAAGAACCTGATGGCACTTATACAAAATCACGCGGCTTATACCGGCAGTAAACACGCTGAGAAAATCCTCACCCATTGGGAAGATATCCTTTCGCATTTTTGGAAGGTGGTAACACCGCCGCCGCCACCGCCGCCAGCACCTGTCCAACTAAAAAGAAGAGCCGCTGGACGCAGAGGACGAAAACGCTAAAAAACGACTGCGAGGTAGGCATCAAGGATCTACCTCATAGCTGAATTATCACCGACTCTATTAGCGCAAAAAAAAGGCAGCCGAAGCTGCCTTTTTTCTTAACTGCATTGCAGTCTTCAGTCTTCTTCCGAGACCGCGAAAGCGATTTCAAGCCCCTCCGTTTTACTGGAGCGTTGTTTCGCTCGTTCTACCACATCGATGACGACACCGTGCTTCGCGCGTTTGTCTGCCTTGATAATCAGCGTGCTAATCTGGTTTTCATGCGCTGCAATGAACAGTTCCATGTCTTCCAGGGTCAGCATCTCTTGGTCATCGATCGAAATCCGTCCGTCACCGCTAATGAAGAGATTATATTTCTTCCGTGTGAACTCATGTTTAGTTGCGGAATCGGGTAAGGTGACAGTGAAAGGCGGGGGAACCCGCATAACAGCAGACACCATGAAGAAGATAAGCAACAAAAAGACACAATCGATCATTGGCGCCATCGGAATGTCATCATCGTCGCCTGTTTTCTTCCGCCGAGACATGTTCAAAGCCATCTGAATTCTCCTATAGAGAGTAGTGTGCTATTGTCATCGCGGGGGACACGTCAGTCTCTCGCGACAATAGCGAACCCGATTTTATCTATACCTGCCTGTTTCGCGATATCCATCACTTGCACGATCTGCTCATGTAGTACTTCTCGTTCGGATTGGATAATCAGCATGCTTGTTGCTTCATCAGGGGCGTTGATGAAGCGGTTGAACATTTCATCAATCTGGACGACCTCATCATTCAGCACCATCGTGCCTCTGTCATCGCCGGGTTCCGGGTTTGCGATTCGAACGGTTAACCCTTTCGGTTTATCAGGTGACGGTTTTCCCGGTGGGGGTAATTGCACCCGAAGGCCTGGAATCGGCGAGAAGGTTGTCGAAACCATGAAGAAAATCAGGAGCAGGAACACACAATCAATCATAGGTGCCATACTGAGCGTTGGGGGCTTGCGTTCCCGGATCTTGGTCGCAAGCAGACTCAATTTGACGTCACCGCCGGCTTGTTGCATTTCAGAGTCTCCTTTCTCGTAATGAGACGTGGGCTTAGGTATAAATACCCTATAAAGCCTATTAGGAGAGGGCGAGCGAAGTACCCGCCCGTTCCGTTACAAGATTAGGCATCTCCGCCTTCACCAACAATCAACTGGTTCACGATCTCGGTAGAAACCTGAGAGATTTCAACCAGGTGCCTGTTGACCCAACTATCAAAGAGCTGGAAGAAAATCAAGCAGGGAATAGCAACTGTCAAGCCAGCAGCAGTTGTCAGAAGTGCCTGTGAGATACCACCGGCGAGCTGCTGCGGGTCACCAGTACCCTCAAGTGCGATTGTAGTAAACGCACTAATCATACCTGTAACTGTTCCGAGCAAGCCAAACAATGGAGACACGACTGCAACAGTACCGAGGACCGGAAGATTTCTTTCGAGTTCAGGGATCTCAAGCAGACTTGCTTCCTCGATGGCTTCCTGAATTTCCTCTTTGCTAATATCGCGTTCCTCAATTTGGGCTTGGCTATATCGCAACAATCCTGCTTTAAGAACGTTAGCAAGCGGTCCACCAGCTTCTTCACAAGTCGAAACGGCTTCCATAATGTTCTCTTTCCGCAATGAATCAGCAATACTGGCGATAAATTGTTCGGTCCCAATTCGAGAACGACTCCGAACGAAGGTGAAGAGCCTTTCAATAATGAAAGTCAACGCCGTGATGGAACAGAGGGCGAGGGGCCAGAAGACGAATCCAAACTTCTGGAAGAAAGTGACGATATTATCTTTTTTCGTCATTTTGAGTGGAACAAAGTGGTCACCACCATTAACGACTGTAACGGGTTTACCAAGCCGATCGCCGTATCCTTCTCTATAGATACTGATGAGGTAACGACCTGCGGGAACACCGGAGCGCTCATAATCACCGTTGGCATCCGTTGTTGCTGCAAATTCTTCGCCACTTTGGGCAACAATCTTGACTTCAACGCCTTCAATTGGGGCCTGTGCTGTGGTCGTATCAACAATTTGGCCACGGACGGTTCCGCCACTGTCCTGTGCAAACGCAACACCGGCAGACATACCGATACAGGCGACCAACATTAACACTAAACTTAAACGAGTCATTCGTTCTGATCCTCCTTAGGATAACCTGCCAAATATACTGGCAAGTTTTACAAATCATCTCATAAGCCGTTGTCGGAACTCGCCCAACAACTCAATTTTGCTAACACTTGAGCATTTCAAAAATTACAGAGGTTTTTAGGTCGGGTCGGAGCGATCAAAAACCGCACCCACCATTTAAACACCATTCTCGTTAATAACACCTGAGTGTTTAAGAAGTTACGCGTTATATTCAAACCCTACGGAAAATAGAAGCACAGGTGATATCGCGAGACGCGAAATCGCTGGACACGAAGAGATCGTGTCCAGCAATCCAAACATCATTTAGAAACCCATCATTGCTCGCACAAACGTCGTGTTACTCGTTGTGTGGTCAAGCAGGATGGTGGTTCGCCGGTAACCAGCGAGGATAACAATGTTAAACCCAAGCCATTCACCACGGTTGATTGCTTGGACTTCAAATATCCGTGTTCGCAGGTCCGGTCGGAAAAGGACTGGTACATCCTCATCCTCCGGGAAATTCGTCAAATATTGTTTGAAGTTATTATCCCGGTTGGTAAATTTCCTGTACTGGAAACCCCCAAGAATGTTCATTCTTTGCGTGAACTGATAATCAAGCCTTACGCCGAGAACATCTTCACGACTTCTACGGTTGAAGCGCAAGTATTCGATGGGTTCATCATCAGTTGGAACAAACAGACGTGGATTAAGGGCGTCCCCGATTTCCTCTGCACCGCGGTCGAAAGCGCGGTCCCAAATGTACTTCACCATCGGTGTAAGCGTCAAATCTTCACCAATTCTGTCGATGAAGGGAAGATCACCAAGAGGGATCTCGTATCTGGCTTTGAGAATTGTCTGCTGGTTACGAATATCCCGTTCGGGATAACGGCGCTTCTTCCAGTTTTCAGCATCATAGATTAAGCCCGGATCCTCAGGGTTCAGCGCGTTAATTCCGTGATCTGGATAGAATGGGAATTCCCGTCTGTCACCAGCAGCTCGGACCTGCTCAACTGGAACCATGAAGTCAACGCGTTGATCGGCGTTGAGGGGATCGCCTTCTTCCCCTGATCCCTCAACATCCAAGAAAATCGCGCCCTCCTGATCCTGCTCAAACTGTTTTTGCAGGACAACGAGGAACTTCGCTTCGAGCGTGAGGTTCGGAACAGCAGTGTAGAGGAACTGCAGCGTCGTTGTATTCACACGAGCGTTGTAGAAATCAAGCTCATCGGAAATTTGGACAGGCTCCAATTCACCGACACGCAGTGTAATGGTGTAATCTGGAATATCGTCTCGGACTCGGACGAAACGGTTTTGGAAAAGGACAGTTCCAAAATCTGGAATGTCACGTTGATAGGTGACATGTAAGTATTTGGAATCATTCCGACGGCGGCTTGAAACTTCGTTTTCGTTAAGCCACCCAACTTTGAGTGAAAGGTTGTCAAGGAGGTCATATTCAGCGAAGACATGGTATCCTTGCCTGTCTACCCCGTACTCATATTGCGGTTCAAAATCGTCCTCAAGTGAATCGATAGTACCGTTGTTGTTCAGATCAACAAGGTCGGTGAATACTGGCGGATCAGCATCAAAGATGAGAAAGTCTTCTTGGAAATCCAAAACGCCGTTCTGGTCTCTATCATCAGCACGCGGTAGGACTCCGTCAAAGTCGATATCATCGGGCCAGTCATCATCATCATCATCATCTTCAATGAGGGCGTAATTAACTTCATCCCAGGGGTCTCTTTCAGCCTGAGATTCGGGGGTTCGCTCCAGCGAATACGGCTGGTCTCTGTCGGTATTGGCACCGAAGTTGAGATAGGTTGTGGTGTACCCGGGATCGATGTGATAATAGACACCTTCAAGATACAACTTCCCAAATCGGGATTTGAGTTGGACGAACCAAGCGGTTTCTCTACCCATTTCTCCGTCGCCGCTTTCGTCGGTTCCGTCACCACCCAACCTGGCTTCAAATCGTTCACCTTCGGTCTCTGAATAGGTCGGTACACCGTTCCGGTCTAATGGCAAACCCGTAGCTGGATCGACAGAGATACCGGTTTCTTCCTCGCCATCCTCGCCTATAATCGTAGGCGTGATTCTACTAAATCCAACCTGATCCTTCGGGATCGTCGGATATTGCTTATATTTGCCGTTGATAGAGTAGTGCGCACGAACGAAAACGTTGCCGACAGTACCCTCTAAGTCAAGCCCGTAGAGGAGTGCAGCACGTGCGGCACCGTAACGATAACGGATTTTACGCGGTCTGCCTTCACCCGTCCAGCTATCCGGATTATCAAAGCGGGCATCGCGGTTCTGGATGTAATCCGAGGATTGCCCATAGTTACCGGGCGCCTGAATAACATCGCGGTATGGCATCTCAATGTGTCCATCTTCGGTTTTAATCCATTCTTCAACAAATGGATCTGCCCCTTCAGCAGCCTTGTTGGCATCACTGAATCCGATAACGGCAATGTTATAATCACCCGCGACGACCATGTCAAAAACGACCGATTGAACAGTTCGCGGATCAACATCATGTTCCTCAAAAACGAGATCATACTTCATTTTATTGAAGCCGTCTACAAGTGCCCAATCCCCGGACGTACGGATATCAGAGGGAAGTCCGCCTACATCAATCGGAGTGACATCGCTGGAGAAGATATCAATCTTTTGTGTTTGTGCGGGTTGCGCTTTCGGTTCAACACCGTCTTCAATCTCTTCGGGTGTTAAATCTTCCAACTCTTGCGTGATGATTGTAGCCGTCATTTGCTTAAAAGCCGCACCGACACCACCTTGAATATTGCCGCCATGCTTGGCTTCATCATAGCCGGAGAATAGCGTAACGGAACCGTGATTGTCTTCAGGCGAATCATCGCGGAAAACAACAGTGATGACCTCTGGCGGTGTATTCGCGACAGTACCCATAATCGGGTTTTCAACGCGTTCGGGGTGCTCTTTATGAAGGTTGACGTAAGTAAACCCAACGCGGAAAATGTCGCCCAAAAGCCCTTGAGCTCGAAAACCCATGAGTCGCGCGTTTTCAATATGCCGAACGCCAGCGTCTTCATTTAAACCATTTCGACGTCCAAGGGTCGGCGCAAGGTTCGCCGCTGCGTCTGTCAACTGAACGGGGTTTGAGATACGTGAGTTAATGAGCGTGAAAAGGTGTCGTTCCTGTGCAAAAGAGATATCCCAACGAAGCCCATCAAACTCTGTCTTGTAGAGGATATAGCGGTTCGGGAACAGTGTAGAGGGCTTGAAACGCATGCTATCCCCAATAGCAAACTCAGTATATCTACCACGGAAACTGTCTTCTGTTAAAACGGTTCTATCCAGCTGCGCTGAGAATCTTTCGCTATCCAGCTGACCGGTCCGACCAACAATCAAGGTGCCAGCCTGGTCAAACTCTTTCTCCTCAATATAGTTATAGACCTCGTTACCCTCAAGCAGCTCTTTTCCAAACAAGTCATAGAAGAACTGTGGTTCCTCTTCCAACTGGAATCGTGCTGAAAATTTAGAACTCCCCTCAATTGTTGGCAATAGGGGCTCTTGTGGACCAAGGCTCTGTGCACCACAACCGTAAAGCACAAAAGCACTCAGGATACAGGTCGCTACAAGTAAAACATCAAATGATTGTTTTAGCCTGTTCATTACTTTGTTTTTCCTCCTTGGAAATAATGAATCGGATGTTTGGGCGACGGAACTGCGATATGATTTTTCACATCTCGCTGTCCCTACCTCGGTTTCCGACAAAAAACCTTAAAAATGGATGGAAACTGCTTTAAATGTAAACGAAAAGTCTCAAAATCTCGTTAATGAAACCAACATCACTTCAATTTCGTCCTTTTCCGTTATGACTGGGCAAGTGTCCAATCAGTTGTGAACACTCAGCGAAGCATGTAAAAAGCAAATCTCCTTCCAACAGATTAAGGGTTTGTTTTGCGGGAATTCCCAATAAACAGGTAATGAAAATACCCGCAAAACTGTTCTTAGCATTTTAAAATAGCACTGATTCAAATTTCTGTCAAGTTTTTAACAGAAAAAACGCATGCATTGGGATGGTAATTTCACATAATCATACCACAAATGTCATATTTTTCAAGTTTAATTATATCAGCACCATTTTATTTTCGGTTTTTCACTCATTTTTAAGGACGAGTCGCGATCTACAAATCGCGCCTACATGCCCCAAGTAATTGTCCGACAGAATACTGTGCCGGATAGGAGCATCCTTAATATGAGAATCATTTTAACAACTACTGTCTCCTAAAGATTCCCGAAGACAATAGCAAATAGATAATAAGTTGTGTCGCCTAGGATGCCGGGTAAAAATATTGGTAAGTCCTGGTATCAATTTGTAAGTATCCTCACAATGGCAGCGAACAAATCATGCCCCACTGCCCATTGGGCGTACTATAATTATACTACATTTTAAGAAAAATTGACATTTTTTTTTCAAACGACTGTCAATACAAGCCCCTGAACCCGAAAATTGGGCAGTAAAACTTTGAAATTAAGACGTTGCGTCCTTTAGACTTTCAGCACTTCTATTGAAATATTCCATGAACAAGGCAATCGTAACACCCACGGACAGACCCGCGATTCCCGCGATGACTAAGATAAGCCTCAGTTGAGGACTCACCGGAATTTTTCTGGGTACCGCGCGGTCGATGATTTCAATACCACCTATCTGGTTGCGAGCCGTATTTAACTTGGATTCGGCATATAATATTTCAGCTTCAAGAGACCGTTTCGCAATCTCTTCAGCCAGTTGATTCGTTTTCTGAATCTTCGCTCCCATCTGTGTGAGAATTATCTGGTTTTCTGGGATCTGTTCCAACATTTGTGTCAATTCAGTTTCCAACGTGTGAAGTTCCTGCTTCAGATGTTCAGCAGCGTTTTCATAACGCGAGACACTTGGAATAAGGGTCAACAACTGATTCTTTATATAGGTATGATGGGCAGAGGTGCCGGAAGTAACGGTAGTCGCTGTAGGGGAGGTTTGAGCGTTTTTTTCGCGGATTGCCGCAATTTGTGCGTCGAGACCCTTCAATTCTGATGCAGTCTGACCTACCTTTTCCACATCCGCAGCACGCTGTGATTCAAGGTTGAAGAGTTTCTCTTGCTGAAACAACCAAACCGGATCGTAGGATGTCGTCTCTGATGTCTTCGTCTGCTCTGGTAAGCGTTGTAGTTGTTCCTGTAGGTATGAAATGTGAACGCCCGTCGCATGGAGCTGCTGCTGGTTCGTTTCAAGTCTTTCTCGGATATTGGCGTGACGTTCAAGCAAATTGGTAAGCGTTGGAATCCATGTTTCTGGACTGCCATTCTGGCGAGCAAATCGGAGGAGAGCCTCTAAGTCTTTCTGTATTTCAATTTGAATTTCTCGTCGTTTATTTTCGAGAAATTCCATCCGTCTTTTGAGCTTTGTTTCTTCATCCCCACGCCGCAATGTTTTCATGTCCTCTACGAGTTGGTTAACAAGAAGAGCCGCATTGCGTTCCCCTCCCTCCGTCTCCGTCAAAACAATCGAAAGATTGATATAGTCGGAATCTGGGTTCAGCTGCGCCTTCAGCATTCGTTTGAGTTTACCTACAGATGGAAGGAGAGAAACCGCCTCAACGTTGCCACTCTCTTCAAGGTTTTCGATTGCCGTTTTTAGCATTGATTCTGTGGAAAATCGAGCACTGATTGTCTCCATTTCCCGCCGATCGACACCACCAGAGAGGACGCTTTGAAACAGGTTCGTTGAAGGCAAGGCAGACGTTGTATTAGGTTGGACGAGTAACATTAAAGTAGAAGCAGCATACGTTTTAGGCAAGCGGACGGAAACAACCAGGGCGGTTCCTAATACCAACAAGACACTCAGACAGAGTGTGAAATCATGCCTTCGGATGAGTTGAAGATAATCTCGGAGATGTTCCTCCTGTTGCGGCATGAATGTATGGAATTCTCGCCCAGTTCTTGGGCAAGAAATTGCCCCTCCTTTTTTCAAGCCTATAGGTTGTTGGCGATACGAATTTCTTCTTCGTTAAAAGCTTCGTCGTGCCATTCAACTATACGCCATTCATTGTTTCTTTTTTCAAAGATAAAAAGGTTGTCACCTTCGGCGTACACACCACTAAATCCGCCCTCAAGCGAATGTCCATCGGATATGAAGAGTTGGATTCTATAGTGATTCCTGACTTCCGCCTGATTACCATCCTCATTCATCGTAATTTCTGGTGGGACAGAGAGTTCTATCTCAATATCCTGAAACTTCTCAAAAACACGAGTGGCAGCGTCTCGTTCCTGTCGAATGTCATCGAACTCCAAATCGTCTGTTTTATCTCCATCTGTCCCCATATCAGAGACATAGAGGAAACCGTCTTCCCAGAAAGTCCCGATATAGGAGTTAACGTCTTCTGTTTCATAACCTTGACGCCATCGATCTAAGATTTTATTAATTTGAAGCATTTCTTCCGGCGGCACCTGACCGACCTTGTCAGCGTCCCCACACCCCATAAAACCTATGAGTAAGATGAGTACGCCGGTAACTTTTGCAAATGCCCTAAACATAGTAAGTACCCTCCTTATTTTAAAAGGTTTTAACAATACCGAAATAAAGACGTGATGGGGTTGCCCCGACCTCAATCCCCAATTTTTCAATATCTTTTGCATCCTGCTCAATAGATTTCATTAATGTAGTCGCATTGTAAAAATTGGCACCAACATAGGAATCGATAAGACTGTAAACCCAGATACCGATACCGGTATACATAAAGAACGTCCTGAGTTTGTAACGTTGATTCGCAAATTCGTACTGTGCTAACACACCTTGATCGTCATTAGGATACAAACTGGCGTACGTTGCGTAGGCATCGTAACGATCCATAAAAGATTGCTGTGCCAACAAGGCACCGACAACAGAACCGCCTATTCCCAAAATAGTGAGACTACCGCGAATATAACCGCGGCTATAAAATTGTCCCCATCCGGGGAGAATGGCAGAGCGCACCATCGCCCCAATCGGTGAAACGAGGTTATCGGCTTCCACCGCTTCAGGGGATGGCTCTTCGGCTGCTGTACCGTTTTCAGCCTCCTGCGCAAAACTGGCGTGGAGGCTCAACAACAGTAATGATGTAATGAGCAAAAATCGCATCTGAATATGAAGGCTTTACGCACCTAAAAAGCTGCGCAAAGCCTGTACTACTCCTAATAAACGTCTTAACGTCTCCGTTTCGTCCGCTCTGTCGTCCGGCTTCGACTGTCATCGTCATCATTGCTACTGCTTGAGCTGCTACGCGAGCGCGATGAACTCGAACTTGATGTGGTCGGGCGCGTCCGAGTCTTTGTAGAAGAAGAGGAACGACTTATGCTTGAACGTGAACGCGTCGAACTCGAACTTGATGTCGAACTCGAACGACTTATACGAGACCTCTCCGCTGAACGGCTTATGTTTGAACGTGAACGCGTCGAACTCGAACTTGATGTCGAACTCCTATACTTTGAACGCGAATCATTGCTGGTACCTGACGAGAAGGACCGGTTTGAAGAGGAGGTCGAACGTCTATAAAGTGGAGTCGTCCGTTGTCTCTCTACGGTACTTCTATAACTGCTCACGCGCTGGGCTGTTCCATTCGAGGAACGCCGCTGCTTGCTAAGTGTGCCGCCAGCGTATGTACTCCGTCTTACACTACTCCGCTGAAGTGCTGAGGCAGAAGCACGCGAGCGCTGTTTCTCCAAAATAATTGACTGACGTGCAATCCGTTCCGTTGTCGCCGGGGTCTGCCTTCGGTGGTTTTCAAGCGTGGTGCGGATGTTTCTCCTAACCGTTGTCCGTTCACCTTGATGCCTGTTCGCAGTCAAACGGCTGCGACTGTACTGCCGACGCGTTGTTTCATGCGCTGCACTCCACCGATTCAAACGGGTTCGCCGCTGATAAACCTTCGGGGTGCCGCGATGCGAACGATGGTAAGAACCATAATACGGCGAATAACCGCGGTAGTAGGCACCTGAATAATGCCTACGGTAACGTCCAAGATACCCACCATAATACGAACGAATCGAAAGATAGTGGTGATCGTAGATCGGATAGCTCCATCGGAGATAGTAGTCGTAGTCCGTCGCGTAATAGATCGGACCATCGTAAAAATAGAGGTAGGTGTAACGGTGCCACGGACGCCAACGGTAAGTCGGTGTGTACCGCTGAATCACTTTAACCTTCGGTTGTCTCCGATACGTAGATACCTCAAGATGTTCTACGTCAATTTGTTCGCCACCCTCTGCGACGACGTGAAGTTCCATCCATCCGTTTTTGACATGACCCGCTGCAGGGATCTTAATGAGTTCAGAACGATTTTTTGCGCGCAGGACAAAGGTGTCCCCGTAACGTGTCTCCTTAGCATTCTCGTCATGGTAACCGCGCCGAGTCGCCTCACGTTGGGTATTACGGATCCAAACACGGCCCGCAATGGGTTCTTCGTAGTCTTCGATCTCCAGGCGATGCGGTTCCCCGCGATACCTTACCAAAATTTCAATGGACTGTGTCCCTGTTGGAATTTCAAAGAGATAGACTGCACTGGCAATCGCGAATTCGTAGTTATTTGCGTCCTCGGCAGCGTTTGCCCAAGCGGTGAGCCGAACACCATCTTCAAAACGCGGACTGGCGGTAATCGTCGCATTCCCACGTTCTATCCATTCATCGACATCATTTGCAACGCGGTGTTCTCGACTCAATCGGTCCGCGTAATAATCATAATCCGCAGCAGCAGGGGTTAACAACCCGGCAATTGCAAAGCAACTGATGAGGCATACTGCACTTAAAATGGAAATACGGGTCTTCATGAGAATCCTCCTCCTATGTTCGTGTCTTCATTTGGCATTGCCAATAGGCTTCTATCCACCGAGCCCGGTGACGCGTGCGTATCTAAACTTAGACTGTCTTAATCAAATTGCCATAGAAATGATACAATTTTCTTTAAGAATTGTCAAGAGTTAATCGACGCCATTCGATAGTTCAGGCACCCTAATCGGATTCACCCTTTAGGAACGAATGAGCATATTGGAAAAACGAAAGGGTTTTACCAATTCTCAGTTTTTAGGTATCAGTTCGATACCTCTCTTTTTCGCGTGCTCACGGGCGAGTGGCGTAATAATCGCTGGACTTGCGTAAACTAATTCTCGCACATTCGCATCCAAATTTGAAATAGTCGTTGCACTAATTAAAGTTTTTTCCACAACGGCACGCGAACCGCTCCCTCTTTCTACAACCGACTCGGCGATTTGGGGCATTCGTACCAATTGAACGCCAAGTTCAGACAAAGCGTTTACATAATCGTTTTCAAGTTTCCTGAAAACAGTACCCATTTTTACCGAAACTTCATTCTGATGAAGGGCATCGGAGGCTGCTATAACCTGCTTCCCTTTAGAGAGTGCTTCAAAGACCAAATACGTACACGGTGTGTCCACTAACCTTAACGCCAGCTTCGCAGCCATCGGATATGAGAGGACGGGGAGCACAATTTGCTGATACGGCTCCACAAAAGTTGTTATATCGCTGAGAGCACTCTCCTGAAAAACATTATCTTCCCCAAATGCGGCATGAATCGGGTCGAGGTTTATAACTTTAATTGCGAGATCGGACAGAATTACTGTAATTTCCCATCCATTTTGTCTGCAAGTCTGAAGCTGCTGGATCGGTTCATCCAACGCAAGCTGGGTCGCACCCAAAATAGCGAGAAGTCGTTTTTCGTGTGTGGTTTGCGTGGAGACTGATGTTTGCTCGCGCAGCACCCGCTCCACAATTCTCCGAATCTGGTCAATCAGCTCCTGATTCATACTGCCTCAACATATTAGGAAACCTATACGTTTCAACCGGAATCGCGTACGATTTCAACGGGTTCACCGCCTTTTAACCCTGCTGCATTGGCATCGTCGGTATCTAAGTGCATCTGAAGTACATAATCTTCATGAATTTTGGGACGGACATTTTCAAAGGTTAGCGCACGCTCGCCGCGAAAATGCACTTTTAAAAGGTCATTCTCGTGAATACCGAGCGCGTTCGCATCTCCGGGAGTCATGTGGATGTGTCGCGTCGCACAAATCGCCCCTTCCTCCAAATAGATACTTCCGGCGGGACCCACGAGCGTAATAGGATCAGCACCCACCAGGTCACCTGAGTCGCGAATGGGCGGCTTTAATCCGAGCCGGATTGCTTCCGTTTGAGCGACTTCAACTTGCGAGTAATCTCGCACGGGACCCAGGATACGAACCGCTTCAATAGCACGCATCCGTTTCCCAACGATCGTTAACGTTTCATTGGCGGCGAATGCTCCGGGTTGATAGAGGGGCGCGTAGACAGTAAGTTGGTGTCCAGCCCCGTATAAAATTTCAAGGTGCTCCTGCGTTACATGGGCATGTCGTGCTGAGACACCAACCGGAATCTGCTGCTGCTGTGCGATAGCATCACACGCGCGTTTTCCCGCATCACAGGTCCGCAAAGCACAACCACTACAGGCTTGGTCTGTCGTCAGTCTATTAACAACACGCTGGGTAATCAACTCAACAAGGGCACGGTCTGGCATCTATGTTCTGCCTTTTGGATTAGGATGTACTGAACGTCTCGGAACAAGAACGTTCAACGGATCCAAGGACTCCCTAATTTAAGGTTTTGGCAACAAAGTTTCGACTTCAGCGTGCGGTCGTGGAATTACGTGAACCGAAACCACTTCGCCGACGCGCGCTGCAGCCTCAGCACCAACATCCGTTGCAGCCTTCACGGCACCAACATCACCACGAACCATGACAGTCACGTAGCCAGCACCAATTTGCTGATAACCAATGAGATGGACATTTGCCGCTTTCACCATAGCATCGGCAGCTTCAATGCTCCCAACTAAGCCTCTCGTTTCAACTAAACCCAATGCCTCTCCGGTCATATTGATTCCAATAGCCTCCTATTGAGAATGAATTCAAGAATAAAGTCAAGTTTTTAACTTATGAGTCGTACGGTCGAAGCAATTTTTTCATTGCGAATCCACGCGCAAAAAAAGGGGAAAATCAGGCAAAATGCTGAAATCTCACCCTGACCTCACCCTTATAGTATATCACAATTTCTTACTTTTTTCAAGAAAAAACTAAAAACGCGTTTATACGCTTCATCGACATCTGTTTCTGCCTTATCAACTTCGCCTAATTTTTGGTGAGCGAAGGCACGCCAGAGATAAACCTGTGTAAGCGCGTTCGGTTCACCTCGCCATGTGCGAATCGTTTCGCTAAAAAGACCTACAGCACTTCTGTAATCAGCATTTGCCAATACCTGTTCTCCCAAGCCTGCATGAACCTGCGCGCGATTGATATAAGCACCGGCGAAACGCTGTTCTAAACCAATAGCCTGATTCAGGTCTGCCAAAGCCAGTCTTAAACGATCTTCCGCACTTTCGATAGAAAGCCGTAGGTAGGCATTGCCACGCGCATAGTAAGCTACGGCACTCGGTTGCCGTTTAATTACGGTACTGTAATCAGCGAACGCGTTCTGAAGAGTGCCCTGTTCAAAATAGGTTTGTGCCCGCCTTCGCATAACACGTGCGTTCCACCTCTTTTCCAACGAGGCTGAGTAATCCGCAATAGCCTGTGGTATGTTCCCTAACGCTCGATAAGCATCGCCACGACTTGCGTAGGCATCGGCGTGATACCGATTCAAATCTAAGGTTCGGGTGTAATCCGCGATAGCTGCTTTATACTGCCCCGCGCGATAATGTGCCAATCCGCGTTTCACATAAGCTTCAGCATATTGGGGTTCGGTCTCAATGGCACGTGTAAACGCCGCTATTGCGTCTGAAATCTTCCATGTCCGCAACGATACTGTCCCCTCCCGTACGTCTGCTTGCGCTTGTGGCTTTGCACCCTTTATCGCATCCCACGTTACAAAGCGAGAAGCGAGAATAATAGTAAGAATCAACACCGGGGTCATGATGTAAATGAGGGGTCGCATGATGAGGGTCTTTCTGACGAAAATATGCCCTTAGTCAGATGTTGGCTTTTGGGTTTCGCTATAGAGGTGATGGATGTTTGTACCTAATTTCAGTACATCCACAGACGGATACGTCTCTGCCAAGTCAATTTCAATATACGCAGGGATGCCAGGTCGACCGCTGTAGCCTGTCGAAAAAATGAGTTGGCTTTCACCGAACGTCGCTATACCATCTCTGACATTTCGCCTTGGGAAATAGTGAATCGGGGTATGTCCAACCACAAGGATATTCCCTTGGATAGCTTCAAGGAATTTTTTAATATGCGTTAAGGTATATCCACCACTATAAGTGATCTCTGGACGATGCCACAGGAGTTCCTCAAGGGTTTTGGGGTTCGGATTCACCAGATCAGCAAGGCTGGTGACAACACGCGCGGGACCCGCATGAATACCAACGAAGCCGTTCTTTCCAACGACCACCGTCGGGAGGTTCATCAGAAAGTCATAATGTGTGTCCGTCATTCTTTCAATAAAATTGAACTGCTCATAATAGGTACCGAGAGGACTTTCGTATAAATCGCGGATAAAACGTCTCCGGTTCTGTGCCGTCATCCCTTGCCTTTTCAGCATTGCGTATGCATCTGCAGCAGCGAATTCGTGATTTCCTCGGAGATAGATAATCCTGTCCCCCCTATCGCCAAGTTGCCTTTGGAGTTCCATAACCCGGTCAACGATAAGCGTATCTCCATAAGGCGGATGTCTCGGTTCATCGGGCTTATAATCAACCGCATCACCGAGTATCAATCCGTAAACATCTTCGTCCGCTTGAATGCGTTCCACCAGTCTCGTGAGTTGGAGCCATTGGTTGAAATCGTCCCAATGCGCATGTAGGTCGGAAACAATATAGAGAGTGCCGTGATCCGGAAGAACAACGATGTGCCCATCGCGCGTCAGTTGGTTAGGGTACTGCGCGAGTCGCTTGGGTTGGGCGATCGCAGTGGAAGCCAGACAGATCAAACAGAGGATAATGCCAATTAAAGGGACGTTCATCATTTTAAATTTTGAAGAATGGATCTATAGTGTTTTCTTGCTCCGCGAGTTTATTCAGGTGCCGGCGTCTCCGATTCCAGCAGACGAGATAACCGATAAGGGCAAGTCCACCGAAGCCTCCCCACAAAACATAGGAATTAGAAAAGAGCGATGCCCATTGATAACGTTCTGTCAGCGATTCGCGCCAAAGGATATCATAGGTGACAAGGTCCCATCCAACGACACTTTCAAAAGCAGTATTGAAATTGCTACCGGCGTGGAGTTCCGCGATGAGCGAAAACAGCACATCTCTACCTTTGACTTCGACCAACCAACGGACGGTATCCTGACTTTCAGCATACGCCAAATCCGCACCAGCTTGCGTCCGTGGAAAACGCCGCTCCAGTTCCTGAAGTGGTATAATAGATTTTGAAAAAATATGCTTCAACAGTGTTTCGTGACGGCTCGGCACCCACTCCTCAGCGAAATAAATTGCGATGCCCTCTATGAACCATAGTGGGATTTCCTTTACGGCTTTGCGGGTGCACTGTCCGAAAAGGACATGTGCAATCTCATGACGCAAAACTTGCACCAACTGCAACTTCGCAAGCGCAATATGCTTCGGATTTTGGATAACGATACGCCGACTCAACGGAAAGGCGCACCCAACCGCCCAATCCTGAATCGGCGCGTGAACCGAATTTTGAAACTCCTTTTGTGTGTCACACACCCAGATATCAATCATTCCCGCTGGCATACGGCTCGTCAACTGCGGCAATTCAGCGTAAAAATCCTCCGCAACCTGAAGGATTGACCCTGGATCCGTTGTCCCCTTTTGGTAGTAGACTCGGAAGTGTGGACTCTCCACGGATTGCCAGTCTGCCGATGCGAAAAGTATAGGCAATAGGAATAGGAGAAAAATAAGACTCTTCATATATTTGCACCCCCATACATGTCTTACCTATGGCTCCATGAGAACGCCCATAAACAATACCGTCTTTGTCTGATTATCACGAATGGCAAAGAAGAAGGGGCGGTCTACAATAAACATAGGGGGAGCACTCTCTATCTTTACCTCAACCTTAGTTGCAGCGGTGGCTTCAGTGCCTTCTTCGTTGACTTCTACGACGGCTTTCTGGAGGACTTCGCCGATATACAAATTGCCATCTAATATCTCTAAGGGTGCCATCCGTCCGAAATCCGCTCTACTCGGACTGAACGCGACCTCCATGCCGAGTGCCTTCAGCGGATCGTTCAGCCGCTTTTCGTATTCCAACTTGAATTTAGGGAGAGCCAGGTACACCTCTTCTTGATAAAATTCCGATATCCACTGTTCCCAACGCTCAGCGTTCAAGTGCGCTAAAAAGGCATCCAGATCGGATTCGCGACTTGGGAGGAAGATATACATACTCGTCCGTCCACTCCCGTAAGGGAGACTCAACGCTTGAAAATTCGCGTCATAATTTGCGTAATACGGGTAGTCCCCTGTCCTGGACATCATCGGGGTTCGCTTTTCGGCACCGGTTGCGAGATGGAAGGTGCCATCGCGGGTCTCCGACGGGTCAAATTTTGTTTGCCACGTTCCTTTGAAGTAGATGGCGTTAATCAGGAACAACACTGTGTCTGCGTCAATTACATCCGGAACGATTTTCTTAAGCTTGCCACGAGTCTGGGTATCTACCCACTGATTGATTGTTTTTGAGGCACTCGGATCGCTAAAATCCAAGGTCGAAATCTCTGCGCCGAAAAATTCCGTGTTACGCTGTAGGAAATCCTGCTTGAAGGGGACATCTTGACGCGCCCACAGTGAGTTTGCAATTGTGAGTGTCACTTTCGGATCTGATGTCAAAAGGGTTTGATGCAATCCTGCATAACCGGCGTTGATAGATTCGGAATTTAATCCTTGTAGCTGCAACATGTCAGTCATCGCCTGTTCGGTTTCCCCAGCTGCGCCGTTCAGCGTCATTGCCAAGGCAACAGAAATACTGAAAGGTGAGATAAAAATATTCTTATTTTGCTCAGTCTTACGAATTTCATCGAACAGATTAAAACTAAATCTGGTATTCGCCGAGACGACCCGCTCATCAACGGTGTCAGGTTCAACTGTGTCTGAACGAAACTCATCACATCCAGCGAATAATGGTAAAACCAAGAAGCAGCATCCAAGAAAAGTTTTTGTGATTGTCTGTTTTTTATTCATTTTAGTAGAGGTGTGCGACATAACTGCCATAACCGTTGTAAATCACCGTTGGGTGTCTCTCATTTGTCCCAATCATCCGTTCCCTGGCTTGCGACCAGCGTGGATGTGGCACGTTAGGGTTGACGTTTGCCTCAAAACCATATTCCCTCGGCGCGAGCGTATTCCAAAACGTCCGCGGCTTCTGATCGGTCAACTCAATACTCACAATGGATTTGATACTTTTAAATCCATATTTCCAAGGCACGATCAGCCGGATAGGTGCCCCGTGCTGCGGGGGCAAGATATGCCCATAGATGCCGACAGTGAGGAGGGTCAAGTCGTTCATTGCCTCAGCGAGCGTTAACCCTTCAAAGTAGGGCCACGGCATACGGAGATCGTTTTGTTCGGGTGCCATATCGGCATCCAAAAATGTGAGCATCCGAACGTATTTAGCTTCAGCCTTCGGTTGAACCTTTTCAAGCAACGCTTTCATCGGAAAGCCGATCCAAGGCACCACCATCGCCCACGCTTCAACGCACCGGAATCGGTAGATACGCTCTTCAAGCGGCATCTGCTTGATGAAATCGTCCACATCCAGTGTCATCGGTTTTTCGACTAATCCCGATATTTCGACTTCCCATGGACGCGTTCTGAATTTATCCACCTTTTTCCAAACAACATCTTTCCTGGTCGTAAATTCATAGTAATTGTTGTAAGTAGCGGCAATCACTTCATCAGTCATCTGTCTATTTACAGTAAAGTTTGCATTATTTTCAGCAGCGAGTTTTTGTGCACGGAAAGGCTCCAACTGCTTTTCAACCCCTTTATTCTGCGCGCACGCATTTGAACTTGAAAAGAGCAACGTCCCCGCGCCTGCTATCCCCAAATCTTTGATGAATTTTCGGCGATTGATATAATCTGACTCAGATGTTGCCTGATTTTCAGGGATTTCCCATCCCTTCGGAATTTTAATATACGCCATGATATTTTCCTCCGTGTTTTGAGAGTCTGTTGCGAGTTTTTTCAAGATGGTGGATCTAAAAGTTCTGATCGGTTCACAAGAAATTCAAAGCCGCACCGCTCAACTATCAATCTGACCGTTTTTGTAACCCATTCGTCAGCGTGTGGTGATACAATTACTTCGCTATTTTTACCCATTAGCGTTTTAACGTTGATTTCAAGAGGTATGCCGAATTCATAAGGATCGTTATGTAGAAAGGGTTCAACACTAATGACCGCACGTACTTCGTGCTCATACTCAAAAGGTGTTCTCTTATAGAAATAAGGGGAATACACCAAACTTACTATTGATGGATTTTCAGGCATCTCAATTTGATTGTGATTCTCAATGTACTCTATTTGACCGATAAATACATCAGGTTCATCCGACAAACTATTTTTCAAATTCCCCATAGTTGTTTTGATTGCTATACCGCCATTGCGGAGGTGATATTTGTCCCACATCCCCATTGATTCCTCGTCCCCGTAATGCCAACAATTACACATAATGTAGGGCCGAAAACTGTTTGGATCAATACGGATGCCCGCGGATTCATAAAACACTATTATTGATTCCGGGATATAGCCTTCAAACTTGTCATCATACTCATCAGCTCTTGAAAAAAACAAAGATTCTGTTGCTAAAATATCGGTAAACTTCTCAAAACTCATATATCGCCACAAAGTGGTGTCATCTTTAGGTTGTATGATGCCTTTCAGCTCTTTAGACATAAAATTCTTCTTTCAAAGTGAATGTGCCAGTTCCTTATCCGTAGCGATGCCCAAGGTATGGAGTTCTTCGCAAAGAATGCTATTGGCTTTCAACATCCGGGTCAATTTAGTTTTTCTTACACCGGGTTATCCGTGGTTGAGTTTCATACAGCTTGCAAAACCGTGTCAGCTCTGATCGAGATTTTAATCATTAGTGAATGATTTGCTCTCTGATGATTTACGCTTCACTTTCCTTGGAAATCTTTGAATGCCTCACGAGTTTTCAGGGCGATAGCCTCAATGGTTCCAAGATCAAGAGTCATCATATCCTGCTGTTCATAGTCACTCCTAACACTTTTGGACATCATGGCATATATGAACTTATGAGATCTGAACCAGTCATCTATATTATCTGTATCAGGAATTTCGGTTTCTACCACTCTCATTCTAACAGTGTATTTGTCAAGCGTCATAGGTAGGTCAGTCAGCAGTGTAGACTGATAACATATGGATTTGATGTCTACTAACGGCCATTTTATACCAAAACCTTTTGATTCTTCTTTCAAAATTTTTTCAAATTTCTTCGCAAAATTAACTTTCATGATGCCCTCCGTTTTCTTGAGAGTATCCTTGATATGCTGAAACAGGATGTTGATTCCTTTATTTTTCCGCAGCGCGTTCTCTCTTGTTTTTCTATATTCCCGTCGCCTCTATATAAAAGGATAACATGCACCGGAAAGAAAATCAATTGAGAAAAAGGGAGAGGCTCTCCAAAGTATACGACTATGAGTCTGTCCAGTCTAAAATTCAGAGTATCCCCGTTTGTAGTAGGGCAATTCATTGCCCGTTCTTGACCCGCGAACGTGCGATAAATCGCACGACTACGAACTAATTTATCTACAATTATCCGAGTTGCTACCTAATAGGTTTGAACGTTTAAACACAGATTTTTCGAGGAAAGGTGCCTCTTTACACCTCGTAGCGGTGATATGTCTATAGAAAATGCCGTATTTTCAAGGAATTGGTACTTCCGCTTTGAGAGTTGTTCTTCGCTGAGGTTATGTCGCCGACACAGTTCTGCTTGGGAACTTTCACCACGGAGTGCCTCAATGACAACTTCAGCTTTAAACTCGAGAATGAATCTTCTTCGTTTCGCCATCAGAGACTCCTTTAGATAACTGTTACCTACCAAATGTTACACGGGTGTAACATTTTAACGGGATAATTTGCTAATATGTTATATTTATTTCAACAAAACAATCTTTTCACAGTAAACCCAAAAATCAGAAAATTCCCAAAGTGGCTCTAAACCCACACTGTGACTGGGTTTTCAAGGGATCGGAATCGAGTCCCAATTTTAAAATTTCACAGTAAACGCCAAAAAATGCAAGACGCGCCAAATGCCTCTCATCCTACACCACACCTATGTTTTGAAAGGGTTACAAAGACCATTTTGCAAACGCTTACTGTGAAACTTTCATATCTTTGAAGTAATTTCCAATACCCAACCTACTTAAATTGGCTGTCTGCTTTTTTTTTTGCAACTTTTTTTGATTTTGGTGTATAATATCCTAAAGTATTTCATTCGGTTTCCACTTTCTGACGAAAACAGCGGAGTTTATTGAACCGTGTTACAAAAACATCGGTACATTCTCATTCTACTCATGGGACTCTTGTACGTGTATTCGGTATGTCCGTTTCTATGTGCAACTTTAGATCAAAAGTCCTGCCACGACGCACCTCAAAGAATCCTGAGTGGGGATACCGATCCCCAATCAACCTGCTGCCAAAGCACCAAACCAAGCACAGCGGGTGAAGCCGAAACTCCATCAGGGAGTGATAATTCGTGCTGCTCAAAAGGTTTAGAACTTGTTCTTCCAGACGATAGATACAACACGCACGAATCCCGTGAATCGATTGAACAGTCTCTCGTCTCAATCCTCCCAATCTCAGCAACTTTACCTGTTACACCTTGGGAATCCCTCAAGAATTCCCCCGCACCGCTAACCTCCACATTTTTCCCCGACCACGCTCTATCCCATAGAGGTCCTCCGTTTATCCAGTGCTAAGTGAGTTCCACAAGATATCTTAAGCACTATCGTATTCCTTGATCCCATTACTTTTTTCAGAGTGTTTTCCCGAGCCTTCTTTTTATGAAGGTTGGCAAGGAGAATTCTTAATAAACCTGTCGCGCGGGGTTTCGTGTCTCGCCGCGCGACTTTCAAATAAGAGAAATTAAAATTATGAAAATCCGTCTGTTTTTATGCACACTGTTGTTCACTTCGGTATTTATCTCTTTCGGGTTCGCACAAGAAAGTTGTCCCGCTTGAAGTAACCCCGTCTTACCGCCCAGCGGTCTGATGAATGAAGTCAGTTTGGCTTCACAAGAGATAGATCAGTTTCGAGTGAATATCAATATGTTAGTGTCCCCCGACGCACAAGGTGGACATCTTGAATCAAGGGGACTTTCACCAACAGGAAAAGTTATCGACACTCCTTTACATAGACACCGTGTAGGGTTGAGCACTTACCGGATTGATGTTGGGGTCCAATACTTGCTGAGCGATCGGTGGACGTTGCGAGCAAACATTCCGTATGCCGTCAAAGACCAGGACGCAAGTATTGAGTGGATTGATTCAGTAACTCCTGAAGATAGGCAAGCGATCTTGCGGAGTCGGGATATCCATCATCGAGATGAAACCTACGCCGGACTTACGGATTCAGATCTGTTTTTGGGTTATAAAATGCGTGGACTCTTTAAAACCGATGACCTACTGTTTGCGCGGTTGGGCACCACAATTCCGATTGGCAAAACCGAGGAAAATCCTTGGAAACTCGGAGATGCGGGCATTGAGCATCTCCATATCCAGTTCGGGACCGGCACCTTTAACCCAATTGCCAACTTGCAATACAGTTTACCGCTCTACCGAGGTCTGACGATTATGGCTTCTACACGTGGAACGTTTCCGTTCTATGAGAACAGCAAGACGTATCGAGGTTCAGTAGAGTTAACTTACACAGCTGGCTTTATGTATCGCCTTTCGGATTGGTTTTCATTTAACGGGAACTATCTCGGATTTTATCAATCCCCTGCCGCTTGGGCTGGGGAGCGGGACATCAACACAGGGATGCGTTATAGCATGGCAGCACTCGGTATGTCCATAGTAACGCTAAACGACATTTCCGTGTCTGCCAATGTCATGTTTCCGCTGACGCAAGAAACCCTTTACGATGGCGGCGACGCAATTGAATTTGGAACTTTGGTCTCTTTGGCAACAACCTATTCATTTTAAAAGGAGAAAAAAATGAAAATGAAATTGACACGGCGAATCCTCGCCTCTTTCATAGCAATTACAACCGTGCTACTGTTCTCAATCCTTTCACTTAAGGCAGAGAACGCACACAAACACGATAAAACCCATCAGCACGGTGATCACGCAGCTGCTGGTGAAAAAGTGCGTTGCACATTTAGTGGCATGATGATGAAACCTTCAGCGATGGTCAAAGTCGAACAGGACGGAAAAGCCTACTATTTCTGCAACGACATGCAGGCAGAGATGTTCAAGGCGAATCCTGATAAGTACCTCCAGACAATTTCAGTGGGAAATTTGACATTCGATCTCAACGTGCTAACGACAGATGCATACAAGATGATGATGTCTCACATGGGAATGGGAGGCATGATAAAAACTGACGAGATTCAGGGAAAAACGCACTATTTCAGTGTGTACCCGACGCAAGATCATGGGGAGATTGCGTTAGGTGATGTTAAACTCGCCATTCAGGTTACCAATGCCGAAGGGGAAACGAGGATGGCATTACTCAAATATAGCAAAATGACGCGGACCTATGAGGGGTTCATTGTTATACCAAAGGGTGAGAAACACGAGGTGCGCATTCGGGTAACCAGCCCAGCTGTCAAAATTTTGCTTTAAGGGTTGTCAATTGTCGGTTATCAGTTATCGGTCAAAGAGGGCTCTGATAGCAATCTTCCCCACCTTGGAATACGCCAGCGCGCGGTAAATTGTTACAGAGCAGCTTCTTAACTGACGACTGACAACTGATAACTGACGACTATTAACAAGGAGACCATAATGCGTACAGTCAGGCTACGCCATCAAGTGACGGCAATTGTTATCGGCAGCATGCTGGTGTTGGGTGTTCTGATGCAAACGGAAGCACATGGAATCACTCAGACAACACCAACGCCAGAACAAACCGATACGACAACCCTATTTGCTGAAACCCTTGAACTGCCGAATCTAATTCAGGTCGCTGTCGATCGGAATCCTAAAGTTAAAGCCGCAAAGGCACGGTGGCAGGCGACGATTGAGCAGTACCCACAAGTGACAGCATTGCCCGATCCGATGTTCATGTATGGCTATTTCTTACGGAGCGTGGAGACGCGAGTGGGACCGCAACGGCATCGGGTTAGCTTTTCACAAGCGTTTCCATACCCGGGCACCCTTGATGCAGCCGGACAGGTCGTCAAAAAAGCGATCGAAATTGAACGCGTGAAGCACGAGCAGGTAATACGGAATCTCATTGTTGAACTGAAACTGAGTTACCACGAGTTAGCGTATCTCCAGCGGGCAGTCGAACTGACACGACAAAACCATCAACTGATAGCCTCTATTCTCGCGATTGCCACAACTCGTTATGCCGAAGGGGAAGCGATACTCAATGATGTATTGAAGGCACAAAGTCAACTCGCTCAGTTAGAATACGATCTCGTCCTGCTGGAGGAATTGCAGCGCGTTGAACATGCGAACATCAATGGAATCCTGTCTGTTCCTTCAACAACGCCGCTTGGCGCAACGGCACCTGTTGCCTATGAACCGCTTGATGTGACGTTAGCCGATATTGAAAAACAGGCACTATCAAAGCGACAGGAGTTGCGAATTGCAGCGCTAACCATCGAAAAAGCCACCAAAGGGATTGTCCTTGCTGAACTCCAAACGAAACCCATGCTTAAGTTTGACTTAATGACAGTCGAAACGGGTAAAGCCTTGATGTTCGACACACCCGGCAGTGGTAAAAACCCATTTAGCATCGGGTTTGGTGTGACAATTCCGTGGTCAAGTTTGAAGAACAGCAGCAAAGTTCGCGAGGCGCAGCAAAACCGTGAGACTGTCACAGCGAACAAGCGCGCCTTGGAGGACGAAACGAAGGTTACCCTCCAAAAGATTTATTTTCGCCTTGAAAACGCGCGGCGGCTGATCGATCTCTATGAGACGACACTCATTCCGCAGGCGGGTGCTGCTATTGAGGTGGCGGAGACATGGCATCAAGAGGGACCCAAAAGCATAGCCGGATTCCTTGAGACGCAGAGTGTTTGGTTGAATTTTAATCTTGCTCGCCTACGTGCGATGGCAGACTATCAACAGAATGTAGCTCGATTGGAACGTCTGGTTGGGGGAAGGATCGATGATTCACAGAACCCTTAAAATCGGTCTCATAGTGCTCACTGTTTTGGTAGGCGGGTGTGCCAGTCAGCGACTGGAAACCTACCAAGAGTTACGTAGCACTGAGATACAACGACCGGCATATTACTATACCGAAGTCGAAACAGAGGTTTCCGATACGGAAAGCGAATCGACCGTGGAAACAGACCCATTTCTCAGCGAGATTGAAGCGAAGGTGTTGAAATACCAGAAACAGTGGCAAGCGCAATTGGAGAGTGAAACACCAGTACCCAATCTGTTTTACGATTTTTCAACGGACACCATGAAGGCACATCGACGATTGGCAGCATCACCGGAAGCAGCGAGAACCCAGCTTGCCCAACCTATTGTGCTGGAACTCCTCATAGCACTTGGATATGAATGGAACCCAGGTTTGAAAGCTGCCCATGAAAAAATTCGAGCGGTGCTGGAGCAGTATCCGCAAGCTGTTTACTTAGAAAATGTGTTACGTCAGTATAACGCTTTCACAAAACAACTGGATACAAAAGTGGGACCGTTGACCCATAAAGAGATGACGGCAATGAAATTTCCGTTTCCAGGGACCTTGGCGTTGAAAGGGCAAGTTATTACTGAAGATGTGCGAATCGCCAAAAAAGAGTTCGAGATCGCATTACGGGATTTGGTGACCGAGATTAAGCTAGCTTACTACGATTATCTTTTTCTTACTGAGACAACCCATATTAACGAAGAAAATCAGGAACTACTAAAGCAGATGATTGCTATTGCGCAGGCGAAGTTTCGTGTTGGACAGGGCAAATATTCAAACCTCATTATGGCGCAGGTGGAATTAGCGAAATTGGCAGATGCAATTATTACACTTGAACAACAACGAGAAACTGTTATGGCACGCATTAATACATTGTTAAATAGTGCTGTGGATTTGCCATTAGGGGACCCTATGCCCGTTGAAGAAGATCGCGTGACACCTACTTTAACTGAGTTGTATGCGTTAGCAATTAAGAATCGTCAGGAGATTCAAAAACAGAAATTGGCAATCAGTAAGATGGCTTTGGTTGTGGAGATGGCAAAGCAAATGACATATCCTGACCCGACGCTCGGGGCAAGTTACTTTGAAAATCGGAGCATGCCTGACTTGAAACACACACAAAAAATGCCGAGCACTTTTATGGCGCAACGTACATTAAATGCAAAGAATACAGCAGGGTTCGGACACCGAAATTCGTATATCCATGAAATGGGTGTAAAGATTGAGGCGATGGAGCACCAAATTGAGAAACTCGAAAGCGATCTCCGCTTTGTTGTGAAAAAACATCATTTTGGAATGGAGACAGCAAATCGGAGTATTCGCCTTTATCGTCAGACACTACTTCCGCAAGCACAGCAGGCGTTGAGTGCCGCGAATACAGCGTATCAAGCGGCGCAAATTGACTTTTTGAGTTTCCTGGATGCCCAACGCACTTTATTAAATTTGAGGATTGAAGAGCAGCGGGCGCTGCGTGATTACCGCCAACACCTTGCACAGTTAGAACAGGCAGTTGGTATGATATTGCCCAAACAACCATTGATCCGAGGTTTTTAATCCATTGAAAAGGAGTTCACAAAATGCCTAAAAATTTCTGCTTTGCAACTGCACTCATAATGACTGTGCTTTTCGGATTCAGCTGTAATCAGCCAGAGAACACTAAAATGGAACATCATGTTAGTAGCAAACTTGAAACAGTATCAGAGGATACTTCGAGCATAGATGAACACGCCAACCATACCGCAAGAGGGACATCCTCAGACGAAGCCAAAACGATCCGTTACTGGACATGTGTTATGCATCCGACGGTCAAAATGTCAGAACCTAACAATTGTCCAGTTTGTAAGATGGATCTGATTCCCATTTACGAAGGATCAGGACTGGAACTCACTGAGCAACAAAAGGCGCTGATTCCAGTGCGTACTGAACCTGTTGCGTTCCGTGAGGTTTCCCGCGAAATTCGAACCGTCGGTGTTCTGGATTATAATGAGACCCGTATGGCGTACGCTTCAACACGAATCTCCGGATGGATTGAGGACTTGCACATTGATTTCACAGGTATCAACGTGCGTGAAGGCGATGAGCTTTTATCTATCTACAGCCCGGAATTGGTCACAGCGCAAGAAGAATACTTGACGGCACTTAAAAGCATTGAGGAACTGCAAAATACAGAATACGCTACACTTCGAAAATCAGTTGAACAGACCCTTACCGCTGCAAAATCCAAACTTGAATTATACGGATTGACCTTAGACCAGATTGAGGGGATACGCAACCGCGGAGAGGTCAGTACAACCTTACCCCTGTTTGCACCGATAGCTGGTACTGTGGTTCACATGAACGTCACGGAAGGTCAACACGTGAACAAGGGGATGAATCTTTATCACATTGCCGACCTCAGTAGCTTATGGATTATGGCAGACGTTTACGAATATGAACTGCCTTGGATCTACATGGCGCAAGCGGTTGAAATTACGACGCAGTCGATGCCCGGACTAACGTTTTCTGGTAAAGTCTCCTACATTTATCCATTCTTTGATGCCCAAACGCGGACCCAAAAAGTCCAGATAGAAGTCGCCAATCCCACTGGACGACTCCGCCCCGGGATGTATGTAACGCTTCAAATGAAGCCTACACTCGCAGAGATCTATACGCAAGGAGCTGTCTCGAATATTGCATCCGAGCCAATATCTGAAACAGAAGGGAAGTGGTCGTGTCCTATGCATCCAGAGGTGCAGTCTGATGAATTCGGAGAGTGTTCTATCTGTGGTATGGACCTCGTCGAAAAACAGGAGACCGAAACGGGAGGAAAATGGTCGTGTCCTATGCATCCAGAGGTGCAGTCTGACGAATTCGGAGAGTGTTCTATCTGTGGCATGGACCTCGTCGAAAAACAGTCAACTGATGCGCATTCTCACGGACATCAGTCTTTCACCTCGCCGACTGTTCCAGCAGATCAACCGCCACTAATTTTCAAATATGTGTGTCCTGATGATCCGGATGAATATGCGACCGTACCCGGCCTATGTCCACGGGACGGAAAACCCCTCCTTATGACAGGTGAAGTTTTAACTGTACCCAAAAGTGCAATCATTGACACCGGTTTACGGAAGATTGTCTTTGTGGATCGGGGCGAATCAGGTTATGAACAAGTGGAAGTTGAAGTGGGTCCTGAGGCTTGGGGTACATCGAGCGGCTCAGAAACCAAACGCCGATACTATCCTATTGTGAGTGGGCTTACCCCTGGCGATATGGTTGTCACCCATGGCAACTTCCTGATAGATTCGCAGACGCAATTAACAGGCTCCGCATCAGGGGCTTATGGCGGGGCACTCGGCGATGATGAATCAAAAGTATCGCCTGTCCATCAACATTAAGGCTCAGATAAGAGGCGTTGTTAAACGAAAATCTCTTAACCGATAACTGATAACCGACAACCGATAACCATTATGATTAACCGAATTATCGAAATCTGCATGAAGAACCGCCTGTTGGTGTTAGTCATCTTTGTCTTTGTCACAATGACGGGTTGGTGGGCATTGAACCAGACCCCAATTGATGCTATGCCCGACATCGGTGAAAACCAGGTCATTGTCTTCGCCGATTGGCCCGGACGAAGTCCACGGGATATTGAAGATCAGGTTATCTATCCCTTGAGTATTACCCTGCTTGGAATCCCCGATGTCAAAGATGTTCGCTCGACTTCCATGTTTAGTTTTGGCTACATTAACATTATCTTTAAAGATGATGTTGATTTCTATTGGGCTCGTACACGGGTACTGGAGCGAATGAATCTGGCACAAAGGGACATGCCGGACGGTGTTGTGCCGATCCTCGGTCCCGATGCAACGGGCGTTGGACAAGTGTTTTGGTACACCGTTGAGAACGGGTACTATTGTCCGAATCATCCGACGAGACGCTATGCGAAGCCTGGTAAATGCCCGGAAGATGGTGAAACGCTTATTGCCTCCAATCTGGAGCTTCATGAACTTCGGACACTCCAAGACTGGACGGTTCGTTACTATCTCGCCTCTGCTGATGGCGTTTCCGAGGTCGCCTCGGTCGGTGGATACGTCAAACAGTATCAGATCGACATCGATCCGAACACTTTATTGGCGTATGATGTGCCGTTATCAATGGTTTACAACGCCGTCCGAGGGAGCAACCTTGATGTTGGTGCCAAGGTTATTGAGGAAGGCGGAATGGAGTTCCTAATTCGCGGCTTAGGTTTCATCAAAAGCATCGCGGATATAGAAAACATCGTTGTCAAGGAGCATAACGGCGTACCCATCTACGTCAAAAACCTTGGAACAGTCAGCGAAGGTCCCGACTTTCGGCGTGGTGCTTTGGACAAGGCTGGAATCCCCGCAACCGGTGGGGTCGTTCTCATGCGCTACGGTGATAACCCACTGCGCGTCATTGAGAACGTCAAGGCGAAAATAGCGGAACTCACACCTGGACTTCCACCCGGCGTCCAAATTGTACCATTCTATGACAGGAGCCATCTCATTCACCGCGCAACGGACACGCTGAAAGAAACATTGACGGAGGAAATCATCGTCGCGGCGGTTGTTATCCTGCTTTTCTTAGGACAAGTTTCAAGTAGTCTCATAATAGCACTTGTCTTACCGATGGGAGTTCTCCTGTCGTTTGTAGGTATGCGGATTATCGGTTTACCTTCAAACATCATGTCAATGGGTGGCATCGCCATCGCAATTGGCGTTATGGTGGATGCAGGTATTGTAATGACAGAGAATATCGCGCGACATTTACGGGAACCCCATGCAGGCGAAAGCAAGCTGCAAGTTGCAACGCGTGCCGCTAAAGAGGTGGGTCCACCTATCTTCTTTGCAATGCTCATTGTTATTGTTGCATTCATACCTGTTTTTTCTCTTACCGGTCAAGCGGGTAAACTTTTCAAACCGCTTGCCTATACAAAAACGTTCGCTATGATTGGGGCAGCACTTTTGGCGATTAGCCTTGTGCCGGTTTTAGCCTCATTTCTACTCACGGACCCAACCCGTACCCCGACGGGTATGATTTCCAAGTGGGTGGCACGGTTCTTTTCACTACTCAGCTGGCCCCTAAGAAAGTTAGCGGATGGGATTACATGGATACTCAGAACTCTCTATCGTCCGATTATTCGATTGGCTGTAAGAAATATTTGGACCAAACTCGCTGTTGTTGTTTTAGCGGGATTGGCTTTTGTCGCAAGTATACCCTTGACGCCTTTCTATAAAAATATTGGACAAGAATTCATGCCGCCACTTAACGAAGGCGCATTGTTGTTTATGCCGGTGCTGCTCCCGGGTGCCTCGATTACGCAAGCGAAAGATGTAATGGCGAAACAGGACTTGATTATGAATCGATTCCCTGAGGTTTCACTTGTCGTTGGAAAGTTGGGGCGAGCGGCAACAGCAACCGACCCTGCCCCAATTGGCATGTTTGAAACCATTGTCAATATAGTTGACCCAGCAGAGTGGCCCCGACGGGCTATTAAACATAATTCGACAAGGGAACTCGTACACCACCTCGTCCAACGCTTAAAACGCCAGGAACTGATGAGTGAGGAGCATGTAAACCATATTAACACCGAGTTTCTGGATGACATTGTTAAAGCTGCCATAAAACGGTTTGATACCTTGGCGACGACATACCATAATTCTTATCTGTCAGTTGATGCGCGCGAGAAACTCTATCGAATCTGGTTATTACGAATCCTTTTGGAGGAGCTCCTCTCCGAAGAGCGAACAGGCGCAATGGGATTGGAACAGGTCAGAATTGGAGAATCTGAGACAGAAACGAAACTTCATCGGATTGCCGAGGAAATTGAGCCGACCCTCAAGCATAAAACTTATTTTCGGACCAAAAACCGCAACGAACTTATCACCGAACTGACGGAGGCGACCCGGATGCCGGGGGTTTCCCCTATTATGACGCAGCCCATACGCAATCGTGTTGATATGCTCGCGACAGGTATACAGACGCCAATTGGAATCAAAGTGTTTGGGAAAGACCTCGCCAAGATTGAAGAGATCGCAGTGCGGATTGAGCAGGAACTCCTTAAACTTCAGGGAGCACAAGGTCCCTATGCCGAGCGCATTGGGAATAAGCCGTACCTTGAATTTCACATCGATCGAGAGGAAGCCGCCCGCTACGGCATCCAAATCAAAACAGTTCAACAAATCATCATGACAGCGATCGGCGGCATGAATTTAACCCATACCGTTGAAGGGCGGGAGCGATTTCCAATTCGTATCCGGTACATGCGAGAATTACGGGATAATATTGAAGCACTCAAGCGTGTACTTGTGCCAACACCAAAAGGGCTACACATTCCACTTGAGCAACTCGTAAAAATCGAAAGACGACCGGGGCCCGCGAAGATCGCAAGCGAGAATACGCTCCTCTTTTCCCGCGTTTTTTGTGATGTAGATGTTGACACGATTGGGCTGGTTGATTTTGTCACATTAGCCCAAAAAACACTTGATGAGAAAATTAAGCCAACCTTGCCCCAAGGCTATTTCTACGCCTTTAGCGGACAGTATGAAGCGGAACTTGAAGCCCGCGATCGATTAACAATTGTTGTGCCGGTATGTATTGCCGTCATCTTTATGTTGCTGTACCTCCAGTTCAAGTCACCGTCTGCGATGTTTTCAATCTTCCTTGCGATTCCCTTTGCATTCATCGGGGGTATGTGGATGCAGTGGTTGATGGCATACGTGCCAGAAGCACTCGGCGGCGGTTACGCTATTAAATACAGTACGGCAGTATGGGTCGGATATATAGCCTTGTTTGGCATAGCCGTCGAAGATGGAATCGTCTTAATTGAATATCTACTGCAGCGAGTCCGGAGTGGTGAACCTATTGATGAAGCGGTAATCAATGCCGGCTTATTGCGTGTCCGCCCTATCATCATGACCACAGCAACTACAGTCTTGGCGTTATTGCCGATCATGTTAGCAGAAATTAGCACGACTACCGGCGCAGAATTAATGAAGCCCATCGCGGTCCCTACCTTCGGTGGTATGGTCTCGGCGACGGTGGCTAACCTTATCTTGGCACCCGTGTTATTTTCTCTCTTCTATCCGATTGAGCATTGGATTCGCCAACGGTAGAAGATATATATCAAATGGGAGGAGTCATGAAACTTCTAACGACATTCAGCACCTGCATACTCATCACTCTTATCGGGTTTCCATCTGTTGGCACTGCGCTTGAATTTGAAAAATACTTACATGTTGCAAAAGGTAGTGTAATAAGCAACGGTCGCGGATTAGCGATCACCGATGACGAACTGGAAACCGCACGCACTGAAGAGTTTTCAGTGGGGTTTCAATTGATGCCTGCCCTTCGGTTCTCAGTTCCATTCGGCAGTTACACCGTGGATACCCGCGCTGGCAACGCCGATGTCCTGCCCTTTGGAACGTTGAATGTTGAGACCGTTGGTATGATGTTGACTTTGAGTGGACGTGGGAAGTGGGCACCATTTATTGGACTCGGAACAAATTTCTATGCCTTTTCTGAACAATTTGCTGCGCCTGCAAATATCGAGAACACTTTTGGCGCCGAAGCGTCTACTGGACTCAACATAAGACTTATCGACAGCATTTTCGAGGTGGCACAGTTATACGGATCGTTCGGCTATCAGTTCAGTTTTTTAAGACCGGGGATTAGCGTTCCTACCAGACCTGACGTTGAAGCGTTATCGTTAAACCGACATAGCATCACCTTCCGATTAGAAATCTTAGGATTATAGCGAAGGTATTAAGGTGTCCAAGGGCTGTGGCTGGCTTAAACGGTGATCTACAGTAAAAGTCTTGCAAAAATAAAGATTTCTGGTAAACTTACGCATACTGATGAAGACATATAACGCTATAAGGAGATTATAGATGTTTTTCCAAATCTGTCGGGGTCCTCGAACAAGTATTCTGTTAGCACTTATTTTTTTCATACTGAGCATGCCACTACTCAGCAACGCTCGTGAAACAAACGGGGACGATCAAAAACTGGCGGCTATTTTCCCAAAAGCCAAGAAATTTGTTCAACGGAACCCCGTTTTGACGCCAGACCAGACAGTTTCTATTGAAAAGCAACTCGGAATTAAACTTCAATCGGAAGACCTGAAACCGATTTTCTACATTCCAATCAGCGAAAAAAAGAAACCTATGGGCTTGGTGTTGTTTACTGATGTAAAGGGACCCAGGGGCGTTATTGAAGGGTCCGTTGGATTGGATATGCGAGGGAAAGTCGTAAAAGTAAAAATTTATGAACACAAAGAATCAAACGCTATTACGGAAGAGGAATTTCTTCAGCAGTTCATCGGTATGGGTATAGACAATGCTTTTAAGGTGGGAGTGGACGTTGAAGCTATTGACGGGTATGAAGACGCTTCAAGCGGGGTCGCTCTAATTCCGAAAAAAACGTTGGTAATGAGTTATGCCCTCTTCCTAAAACAGGAACCGAGGTCTGATGCCGAAGAAGCACCAATGCCTGAGGCACCAGAGGAAGAATTGCCTGAGGCTGAAGACTTAAAAACTCTTATGGCGTTGATGATAGATGACTATTTTGTGGTCGTCGATTATTTTGATGAAAAGGAGAGCAAAACCAAAGCCATTCGAGCCGCAAAACGACTCGCTAAATATGCAAAAGGCATTTCAAACTTCGAGCCACCCAAGAATGCAGATCAAACCGAAGAGTATACCTACTTACAAGACACATTTAGCGAAAACCTCCTCAAATTCGCTGAAGCACTTCAGACAGAAGGTATTTCTGACGAAACGCGCAAACAGTGGGACGCTATCGTTACTTTAGTCAATCAGGCACACCTCCGATTTAGTGAGGAAGAGATTGATTTGGACACGTATTAGCTGCGAGTGCTGCAGCTGTTGGTTGAATTTTGATTGGAGACAGTATGAGAAAGTGGATATATTATTTGTGTATCGTCAGTCTATTGGTGTGCACATTGCCAACATCGGCACAGGTGCGTCCGCCTCGACGGAAACACAGGATCATCGTGGATCCGGGGGCGAAGAAGGAAAAGCCCCTCGAGGCGGATATAGGGGCAAACCTTAAGGACATCGCAAAACGCGCAACGCAGCACGCTCAGAATCCAAAGGTGGATGTCGTCTTCGTTGTTGACGGTGGAAAACAGATGTTGGGACATCTCGCCGCCCTTGAAAAAAGATTTGTCGATATGCTCACCGTTATAGAGGCGAAAACGATGGACTACAGATTCGCCTTGGTGGGTTTCCATTCAGTATACGGAGAGCCACGCGTCAATTTCCATCAATGGACATTTGACTATCTCAATATTGAAAAAGCTTTTCGGGAGATGCGAGTCGAATCCGGAAACAACATTGAATCTGGGTATGGACTCGATGCTATCATTAAAGGCTTGAACGAGTTGGAATTCCGAGAAGACGCAAGAACGCAATTCGTTGTGGTGGCCGACGCTCGGCTGCGCACCTCATGGACAGAAGCAAAGGCGAAAAATAAAATTAGCCAACAGATTATCGACCTTTGTCGCAGAAACAGTGTACAACTCAACTGCATCGGTATTAGCGAAAAGGTACAAGCGGAACTGACTGATGAAACGAACGGTGTTTGGTATCCGATTGATTCAAACCAGCGGAAGATGGATGGACAGCGTATTCGGAGCGGTGCGACAATTGCCGACAAGGCACTACTTAGGATTGATGGCTTGTTTAAACGTATTGCCGAGAATCTGGTTGCGAGTAACCCTGGTAAAGTGGACGTTGTGTTCGTCTTTGATTACAGTCTGAGTATGCAAACCAAGACGGATCCCGCATGCGACGGTTTGGATCTCATGGTCTCTGTGTTCAACACGGCCGGATTAGATTACCGATTTGGGATTATCCGGTTTTGGGCGGCAGTTGGGGGCGGCGAAAGTACGATTGTTGTAACCAAACCGCCCTTGGAAGCAGAGCAGGTAAAGTCGCTATTTCGCCTCCCAAAAAACGGCGATGAGCATCTATTGGATGCCATCATGGAAGGCGTGCCAAAACTCCGCACCGAAGAAGGGCGTAACCTCGTCCTTATCATCGTCACAGATGAACCAACAAGCAAACGATCAGAAAAAGGGTATACCGCGGGCAAAGCAATTTCAGTATGTCGAGGGGCGTTTGCTCGGGTTTACGTCATCGGCGGGGTTACCTCCATGCGAAGCAACTCCATCGGAGATAATTTCCAACGGCAGGTCGCTCAGGTAACCAAAGGTGAACACTATATTATGCCGGGGGCATTGGCAAGGCAGGGCGTTGGGGCTGATGAGCGGCGGTAAGCGCACTGTCTCTCCACCCATAGTGATTTATTGTAAGTTGAGTTCATCTGCCGTCTTGGCATGGATAGCGATAAGCGCAAAACAGGTTGACTGTAAATTGGCAGTCGGTTCTGACAGTTCAATCGGTGTACTGCTGACGAAGCTGCCATCCTCCTGCCGCACATCTGTTAGATAATTGATAGCAATCCGGCGGGTGTTGAGGGGATCGTTTCCAGCGGCGAGTGCCATAATTGCAATCGCTGTGATTTCTGGATCGCTTGGACTGCCCTTATACCTTCCAAAGCCACCATCCTCATTCTGGAATTGTTTGAGCCAGGCAATCTGGGCATCAATATCGTAAACAGTCTCCAAACCTTGGACCACCCAGGCTGTTATAAAAACGTCAGATCTGCTCCCGCGTTCTAATGCCCAGCCGTCATCGAAATTAATGCCTTTAGCCAGCCAATCCGCCCCTTTGGAGATCGGTTCAAAGTTTTGTTTGAAGCCGAGCCTCCTAAATCCAGTTAATACAGCGGCAGTGTAAAGAACGTTATCAGGACTCCGTTCCTTTTTTCCCCACGCACCACTACGATTCTGTGCTTTTTTTAGCCAGCGGAGCCCACTAAAACGGACTTCAGGATCGGTCTCTGCCGCTGCTAAGGCAATAAGCGCGAAGGTCGTATGTGCGGTGTTGTTATTCCAACTCCCGTTATCCGACTGCGTATTTCTGAGGTACTGAACCCCGGTTCGGATGACCTGTGATCCGGTGCCCCAACCCGCATCGATCAACGCCCACACAGCAAAAGCGGTGACTTCCACATCGCTTTCGTTACTCGCTAAAAGGGGCCAGCCCCCGTCTGGGTTTTGATGTTCCACAATATAGGTTTTCGCGCCTTCAATCGTTTGATAAAGCTGCGGTGTTTCCTGTTCTTCCGTAAGCAAAGTTTGCGCTGTATTCAGATCGGAACAACTCAACAAAATAAACCAACAGAATAGCGTCAGTATGCATTTGCAATTTTTCATCTTCCCACTCCTTAGGGCTTATCACTGTGAGAATCCCCTACAACTGTGGTTCAATCACAACCTTATAAACCCCTTCTTGCCCAAGCATCTCAATGCCTTTTTCCAGTTGATGCAACGGTAGGTGGTGCGTTATCAATTCATGCAGGGGGGCACGCGTTATCTGAAGGAAATCCAACGCCGTTTGAAACTGAATCTGTGGATATGCCCATACACCGCAAACATCTAAATCTTTGTTGCAAATCTGGTGGGGGCGGACACGGATATCTCCAGAATCGGTGTAATGTCCAACTTCAATAACTTTTCCGCCGCGTCTCACGACATCCAAGGCTTCGGAGAAAACAGCAGGGATCCCCGCACACTCAATCGCGATGTCCGCGCCGACACCGTTTGTGAGTTCCTGAATCTGCTCCACCCGTTCTTCAGGTGTTGTGTCTCCGACGTTAATGACCACATCCGCTCCCATCTGCTTCGCCATCTCTAACCGGCTATCAACAAGGTCAGTGGCGATGATAGTACCTGCACCGCTATCCCGTAGCACAGCAATGACAAGGAGACCAATCGGTCCACATCCAAGAACTGCAACCCGATTCCCGATGCTGTATCCATCTCCGACTTGTGGTAAACCCGGGGCACACGCCCGTTCAACGGCACGCGTCGCAACCGCTACCGGCTCCGTCAGCACGCGGATTTCTTCAGGAACGCTTTCTGGCATTTTATAGACCCAAGAGTTCCCGTGAATATAGGTATACTCGGCGAATTCGCCGTTCAGATACGGGGGCGTTTCACTGTTGCTAAACCCATAAATAGTGCGTCCAGAACATAGCGTTGGACGGCCTGGGACGTGCAAGCAATAGTAGCATCTCCCACAGTTCTTTGAACCGGGCACCACAGTCACGCGATCGCCTGCTTTGATGGGACCCCCCATCACATTCATGGCCTGATTCGCATCTTTACCGATCTCAGCAACCGTGCCGACGACTTCATGTCCGGGGATGACCGGAAATTTTAGGGCGGTATGCCCAAGATACATATGTTTATCACTTCCACAAATGCCTACTCTGTCCACTTGTAAAAGGAGTGCGTCATCTGCAGGGGACGGTTTCTCAAATTCGCGGATCTCTATCTGTCCCGGTTGGAGCATCATTGCCGCCTGAACTTGCATAGTTAAGGTTCCTTATTGTATTTTTTCTAATTTATAGGCGCTATTTATCGTGCCCAGAGCGGAATCAATATCCTGGTCAACTGCGCTAAACTCTCCAAATTGTGTGCTGGGAGAAAATAATCCACGTATGGCAAAGCCGTACGAATGCCTCGGCAAATCGGCTGATAGCCGTCACTGCCGAGCAGCGGATTGAGCCAAATTAACCGATAAGCATGCCGATGGATCATCTCCATAGAACGGCGCAACACATCTACATCGCCGCGATCCCAGCCATCACTGATGAGGATAACGACTGAACGATATGCCGAGAAAGACGGCGCAAATTGCCGATAGAATTCCAGCAGACTTTCGCCAATCTTCGTCCCACCTGACCAGTCCGGCACGACGTTCGCGACCTCATTCAAACCCTCCGCCAACCCTTTTCGCCGCAGGAGTCCCGTGATGTCCGTCAGGTGTGTGCTAAAGACTGCCACATCCACTTCTCTCAGCTCCTGCTGCATGCCGTAGATGAATTGGATGAGAAACTTGGCGTAACAATCCATCGAGCCGCTCACATCACAGAGAAGTAGAATCTTGGTTTTTTTGATTTTCCGCTGTTTCCGTATTAATTCAAGCGGTTCGCCGCCATGTACAAGACTTTGCCGCCAACTCCGTCGAAAATCAATTGTTTTCCCCTTTTTACCGACAACCTTTCGCCGACTGAGTTTTGTCGCCAACATCGCCGCCAGTTTCGCGACGATCTCTCGGGCTTGCTCCATATCTTCTTTTGTGAACTCGCTGAAATCTTTCCGACTCAGGAGATCTTCAGCACTATAAGCGATCGGATCGTCTTCCTCTCCTTCCTCATGCTCCTCTGCCTCGGTATCCAACCACTGTTCCACGATGTCCTGTTCATCGCCTGCATCCGAGAGATCTTGGAGTGCAGAGGGTTCATGGGTCTGCTCCTCCGTATCCACAGTTTGGAATTCAGGACGCGGGTATCGCCAAAACAGATCGAAGGCGGCGTCAAACGTCTCCCGTTCAGCTTCTCCAGCGATGAGGTTCGTTCGTGCTGTATGATAAAACGCCTCCCGCTCACCGATGTCAATCAGTTGGACGCTCTCGCACCAACTCAGCTGATTGGTCGTCGTCACATTGACACCCATCTGTCGGAGCAAGCGACAGAAATCTGTAATTTGTTGGAGGAGGGTCTGTTCAGTCATTGTTTATATGAGAATGTCAAGTTAATAAGTACCGGAATCGGTATAGCACCGTGGTTTTCTTACGGCAGGCCCTCAATTGTTACCTCGCCATCAGTTATGACATCTGCTGTCAGACGATTTCCATAGAGAAGAGACATACCGATTAACGGTTTACCACTTGTTCGTAGCACCTGTACGATACGGTTTTCTCCCTGCCACAATACCATTCCAAGATATAGACCTATATCTATCTCATTTCCATCACCCAGAGTTATGGGGAGTTCACCAATTCGTGGAAGCCCAAGGCGGTCAATTAAATCACCCGGTAGCGTTAGTTCCCCGGTGAAACCTGTATCAATGATTGCTTCAACTTTCTCCGTATCATTTGCGTCAACAATTTCCAGTTCAATGATTGCTTCTTGATTATTGACGATTTTTCCTGTTATCATTGTGATTGTTTAGTGTTGGTCTTGACTGTGTTTGTTAGAATGCCATAAGTGCCTCTAAAACCCAGTTGATACGCGGCCCGGTGTCCGATTTTCAGTAGGTAAATCACAGCATCAGGATGCTTCGCGAGGAGGCGAGTAATAGCTACCGTCCCATTGGCGTCAATTTCATAATCTTCCGTTTCAATGTCAATCGCCAAGAATTTTCCATTGTGGTGTGGTTCGACCTTGTCTCGGAGTTGCTGATATATCGTTTTCCCGCGAGTCGCGGTGGTTTCAGTTGTGTTGTTTGAATATCGCATCATAATTCTCTCAAAGTTTCAGAGTTTGTTTTAAAGCCGGATCTGGTCAATCATCTTCCAATTTCTCTAAGTAGGAGATGAAGGCATCGAGTTCTCTGAAGATGCTGTCAAATACTGAGTTAACCTGCTTTGCCTTCTGTTCTATTTTTTGATAATCCAGTTCATCCGTAGAGAAACGAATGAAAAGGTAGCGAAACTCTAAAAACTCCTGAAGATGTCCCAAAGTTGTTTTGGAAATCACGGGTGACCGTTCACCATACGGCTCTGCCATCTGTGCCAGTAGTTCCTTATGCTCTCTATTTCCATCGGGCAAGCATAGATCAACCTCAAGGGCAATTTTCCTAAAGATGTTCTCCATGCCCATATAGCAATCCGAGAGATATTTGGCAATTGTAACTTCTATGGCTGTTCTGTATTTTATCGGAGCGGTCTTGATTTTCCGTAACGCTTTTTGAATTCCTTTAATGGACCTTTCTATTTTCGGGCGTTCATCGGAGATGTCTTGTATCAACTGGTTCCGGTCCACCGGATAGGTTTCACCTTTTGCGATTCTAACTGCTTGACTTTCAATTCTTTCACGATATAACGCTGGACAACTCTTGAAATCGACCAGAGCCACCTTGAATAGTCGGCTGATGTCTTCGGCTTCCCAAACTGCACGGAAATACTGATCATTTGGGATATCCCAGACAGCAATGTCGAGATCTGACCATTTTGAAAAAGCGTCTGGTTCAGCAAGCGATCCGAAAACAACAACCTGTGTTGCACCAAAATCTTCATAGAGCATAGCCGCTATCCGATGGGCAGTCTGCCAGGCGCGCTGCAGTAACGCCTCGTCCACCTTTCGGTTTTGAAACTGCTGATTGAGCCGTCGGCTGTATTCCGCTAATTCTTCAGGCGATAAATCTTTCGCTGTGCGATGAGTATCTGTGGGGTGATGCATACCACTATCTCCTTAGAGAATAGGATAGCACAAAGTGGCTTGGCATGCAAGAAAAAAGAGACGGATAACCTTTTCGGCTTTCCCGTCTCAATTGTCCGGAAATCTGTTGTGTTTTGACGTATGCTACTTCCTTTAGTTTACAAGCCTGATTTCAGGCGTTCCAGTTCTTCTCGGAGTTGTGCGACTTCCGCTTCCGCCTTCTGTCGGGCAGTGGCTTCCTGATTGGCGCGTTCTTCTGCGTCCTCGGCACGATCTTCTGCGTCTTCAGCACGCATCTGGGCAGCTTCAGCAGCAGTATTGAGCCATTCTTCTGCCTCCGGATCGTAGATATCAAAACTGTCATCAAGCAGGTGGAATTCTAAACCGAGTCTCTCAGAAGGAATTCCACCATTGGTGAGTGCCGGTATTTCGACATACGCGTGTCCGATGAGCCGAAACCCCATCAAAGGGGTTGGTAAATAACGCCTATCAACATCGTAGAGGAAGTATTCAGGAATACCGATCTCTGCGTAGAGCTGCACCTTTCCAGTCAGATCATTACGGTAAGTGCCTTTGCTTGAGAACTCTAAGACGAAGTCAGGCGGTTTTCCCTCTTCCCATATCTTATAAATACGGCGTTCCTTCTTGCCGATACCGAAGGCAACGAAAATGTCAGGCGAGATAGATTTACGCGGATCGCCTTCTTCGTAATACATCATCATATCCCCAAGGACATAGACATCAGGTATATGCGCGAAATGGGATTCAAGAGACTGCAAAAGCCAGAGGAGAATTTCTCTATGTAGAGCGCTAGCTGCCATAGGTTGACCGTCTGTTTCAGGATAAAGGTCGCTTGTGTCTGGTGGGGCGTAAGGAATTTTAAGACCGTTTCGGTGGGTTTCCATCGGTATTTCTCCTTTGCCTTGAGATGTGTGAAAGTAAATTTAAAGTTTTGGGCTATGATCTGGATAGTGCCTTTTCGACAGCACTGGGTAGTTGGATGAGGTGAAAACGGTTAATTGCGTAGGCATAGTCTTCGCCGCTTTCGTCTATGACACGGATATAACCGTGAGATGCTGCTTCGTTATCCTGAATCACACGATAAACTTTCCCGACTTCAAGTGAGGCAGCATATCCTTCGTTATTAAGGCACAGACCAAATTGCGGAAATTGATTTTCTTTTTTGTTCATTTTTAGTTAAGAAATGGGAGTTTAATCTTAAGTTCTCTCTTGCCGATGTTGTCAGCTTGATACCAATGAACTTCAGCAAGACGGACTGAACCGTCAATCAGTTGGACGTATGCTACTCCCTTTAGCTTACGCTATCTACCTTGACCATACTGACGTTGTAACCGAGCGCGGTTTCGGATACCACCGCCGCGACTAATTGTTTCAATTTGCGTGATTTCTCCAATAATTTCAAAATCCATTCCAGTATATCTTCCCAATTGATACTGAATTGTAGCACATCTCTAACGATCTCTCAAATTAAAATCCCTAAATCAGAAGTGTATACAAAGGCGTTGTTTTGATCTTAAGGCCAGAAATTATACATCGGCTGTTGCGTCACAACACTCACAAGACTCCAGATACCACCGACAGTGAAATCACCCAACATCAACCCAATCGCGAACATCACCAGCTGCTGCGATGCCCGCGGACCGCCAATCTTCAAGACACTCCACTTGATAATCGAACTCACCAGCATACAACTCCACAGATACCGCATGCCCCAATCGCTGGAGACAACAAACCCGATCGGATGGAAGGGCCACCAGAAGAAACGCGCCCGCATGAACATCAAGAGCGTCGAAAAGAGTAAACCAAACACAATGCCGCCAGTCGCGTAGAGATTCGGTTCAGTCGGATAATAGATCCAACGCTGGAGTCCGTTAAAGACGCGTCCACCGAAACCGGTTGCCCAACCGCTCCCACCCCCCATATTCAAAGCCCCATGGGTATAGAAGATATAGAGGATAACGCCGAACACCATTACGGCAGCGAATCCCGAAACCCCTAACAGCGCGAAGAACAACCGCCTGGGTGCAATTCCAGAGCGTTCCGAGAGTTTGAAACCCTCTAACTGGTGGGGCATCGGGTGGCTCGTGTAACTCCGATTAAACCAACGGTAGAGCGTTAGCGCAACGAGGTTGTTTGTGCCAAGTAGCCGTGTGCCAAATCCGTCAACGAGGATATGATGGTTCGGCATGTTCTCCATCGCATGCACGGGAAACCCCTGTTCCGCGCGCATCCGTGTGAGCACCAAAGCGATGATAAAATAGATCGCGAAAAACAACGGAATCAGCCAGAGGGACATACCGATACGTTTGGAAAAAATAAAAAGTGTTACGAGTCCGACAACGATACCCCAGAGCGCAAGCCTGTAGGAAATCGGTTCGTCAGCATCCTCATCCGTGCGGTGACGTGCGATACGAAGGACGCCGCGAAAGTGGCGTAGGTTCAGTACTACAACAGAAATAAAAATGCCGATGGCAGCACCGAAGCATTGCCTATCAATATAGGGAAACCCCGGTAGACTGGACAAGCCAGCGGCACTCGCTAAAACCAATTGTGCTTTGTAGAAAATGAAGAAGAACCAACTGGAGAAGGATAAGTCGAGCGGCATCAATAATCCAAGTCCGATAACGAACGGATAATAAGACATACTGATCCCACCGATGGCGTTCCACGGCTTTTCTGTGAACAGGTGTCCAAATCCCCGCCAACCACCGATCCGCTTGATCGGTAAGGTAGGAAGCGTCGGATACAGGAAACTCAAGCCGTTGAGAATCGCGATAGATGCCGCAATCCCGAATCCGAGCCACGTGATACGGTGCGAAAACAGTGATTTCGTGTTGTGGGTAACGTGAAACGCAATCTGTGTGATCGGATAGGCGAGACGTTCGCGTTCCACCCACTGTTTTCGTAAAATGACGTTGATGCACAACATCACGAGGATTAGGACCGTCATGAACGCTGCCCAAGATAAGATTGGCACGATCCATACACCGATTATGTCTACGATAGAGAGACTCGATTCTCCTGTATAGTACCCCGCCAGTGCCTTTGGATTGTCGACAAGAAGCCATCTCGGAAGGTAATCATAGAAGAGCTGTTTCCATTCATTTTCGGGGGTTGCGAAATAAAAGGCGTGTCCGACGGTCGTGACAAGAATCGTCATCAGCGTAATGGAGGGAAAAGCGCATGCCGTGCTGAGCAGGATGTATATCGTGAGGAGTTCTGCATCGGTGAAGAGGCGGCGGCGAACCGAGAGATTGAGAAGCGTGAACGCAAACACCACGAAGACGACGTTGTAAAACGGCACGGCGTAGGTATTCAGCGCATAACCGACAAGCCCGACTTCACCCGCAATGATCCAGTAGAAATTAAACGGAATCAGCACGAGCGTAATAGCAATAGACTTCCACGTGACACCGTGCGATCTGCGACGTTGATCTTCCTTCATGGGCGGCTTAGGTCCCGTTCAAAAAAGCATTGAATGCATCTAGCTCTTCGGTGACACTCTCAAACAGTTCACCTACCCGCTTCGCGTGTTTCTCCGCCTTTTTGTAGATCAATTCATCGCCATAGATATTGTTAACCTTATGACGAGACCTTAAAAGTTGTCTTAATCGCTGCAGGGTGCCTTCGGAAATGACAGGCGGACGTTCTGGACGACGTTCTGCCATCTGTGTGAGCAAATCGGTATGCCATCGCTCACCCTTAGGCAAGTGTTTGTCAATTTCATTAGCAATTCGCTCAAAGATTCTCTCTATGCCACTGTAAACTTCAGCGAGTTTTTTGGCAGTTAACTCTTCAAAAAATTTTCTGTGATAAGGAGTGGCTACCTCAATTTCTTGCAAGAGTTCCGTGATGCTTCCAATAGTCTGGTCTATTTTTGTACGTTCATCAGAGATACGTCGAATCAGTTCGTCGCGATTCACTATATAAGTTTCTCCATTTTCTGGGCTTGATGCGTTCACCAATGTGAGAATGTCCATCCCCGCTTTATCAATAGGGATAGCTTGGCTTAGAACCCGCTCTCGGAATGAACTGTTAATGGATTTAAAATTGATAATATCTATCCTAAACTCAGGACTCAAACCTTTTGTCTCCCAGAGCGCGTCCAGGCATTTGTTATATGATACCCCCCAAACAACGATATCAATGTCCGAGTTTTGGGTGAACCGTTCCGGTTCAGTGAGGGATCCGAAGGCGGCAACTTTCGTCGCACCAAAGTCTTGATAAAGGACAGCGGCGAGACGACGCGCCGTCTCCCATGCGCGTTGAAGCAACGCTTTGTCAACCCGACGGTTTTCCCATTGGTGCTTGAGGTTTTCTCTGCACTCCGCAAGTTCTGATGGAGACATCTCTCTTGCTGTAGGTGCGCTATGCATGTTCAGAATCTCCTACCATCTGTCCGTTTTGAGACTGGGCGAAGTTGCGAATGTAAACCTGATTAGAGTCTCTGTTATATCACGGTTGAATAGAACCAGCATAAAGATCGTTCAAAGCGTCTTCTGGAAGAGGTTCTGGGCTACTCTTGGCGAATTCAAGTGCCGCTTCAAGTTCGTTTGCGAGTTCAGTCTCAAGTGCCGAGAGTTCATCTTGCGTCATCCCCTCTTCTTCGATGAGAACCGCGGCGAGTCTCCGAATCGGATCGCGCTGGCGTTCTTGCTCCTGGACTTCCTCGCGGTCGCGGTAAGATGTCCCCGGATCACCGATGTGATGTCCTCGGAATCTGTAAGTATCGCAGTTGAGGAGCGTCGGTCCACCCCCTTCACGGGCGCGTGTGACGGCTTCGTCCGCTGCAGCGTAAACCTTAAGAACATCGTTCCCATCAACAGTGATGCCCGGCATATCATAGGCAGGCGCACGGACAGCCGCAATATCTTCTACCCGCTGATGCTCGCGTTGTGGCGTTCCCATACCGAATCGGTTGTTTTCACACACAAAGATGACAGGTAATTCCCATACCGCAGCGAGGTTCAGCGTCTCATGGAACACCCCTTGGTTGGTCGCGCCATCACCAAAGAAGGACACTGCGACTTGCTGTGTCCCGCGAAGTTTAGCAGAGAGCCCCGCACCCGCCGCAAGCGGGATTCCAGCACCAACAACGCCGTTGGCACCCAGAATACCCGTCTCTTTATCGGCAATATGCATCGAACCGCCCTTGCCTTTACAATAACCGGTGGTACGTGCGAACAACTCCGCCATCATCCGGTCGCGTTTACCGCCCTTTGCAATAAGATGTCCGTGGCCGCGGTGGGTACTCGTGATATAATCAGCATCTTGCAAGTGCGCACAAACCCCTACGGCTGTGGCTTCTTCGCCGATGTAAAGATGCAAAAAACCCGGAAGTTGACCACTCTGATAAAGCGTGCCAGCGGCTTCTTCAAATTGACGAATCTCTAACATCTTACGATACATATACAGCATCTGATCTTTACTCGGTTTTGACATAATTCCTTCCTATTTTCTGTCTTGTTACAAGCGTTAAAGACGTTTTGCCAGTTTCATGGGCATTCAGTTCAAGAATTGTGAAACTTCAAAGGGCGCGATACATTCCGGCGAATCGTTCGTAGGACGGTTGACGAACCTTGACACCGGGTACGCCTCCATTTCCGCATCGGTATACGGCACAAGAAGGGGTTGAAGCACATCCGATGATCGTTCATCTGGTACGAGCCATTCCGCATAAGCGTTTTGCGGCAGAATTACCGGCATTCTATGATGAATTTCCTCCAAAAACGCGTTCGGTGGACATGTAATGATCGTGCAAGAGCGGAGCGGTTCATCCATCCCATCCGCCTGCCATACCTCCCATAATCCCGCGAGTGCGAACGGTTGCTGCGATTTAAGACGGATGTAGACCGGTTGTTTGTTTCTGTCACCAGGGATCTGTTTCCATTCATAGTAGCCATCCGCTAAGATGAGACAGCGCCTGCGTTTGTATGCGTTCCGGAAGGAGGGTTTTTCTGAAAGCGTTTCCGAACGGGCATTGATCATCCGATTGCCGATTTTCGGGTCTTTCGCCCAAGACGGAATAAGTCCCCAATGAAAGAATTCCACCTGTCCTGTTTCTGGATGCTCCCCTGTATCCGGCAATGTATTTGCAATAACAGCGACATCTTGTGTCGGTGCGATATTATAGCGCGGGGACAAGTCCAGCGGCATCCCAAAGTCGAAGAAAGTTTGATGCAAGGCTTCAGCATCACTTGCGAGGGTAAATCGTCCGCACATTTTTAATCTCCTAAAATGGAGCAGACACGGAGGTCTGTTCTTACAAAACGAGGATTGCCCTACACATCCTTTTTAGATTGTGGAACGAGAATATCATCTCTCCAGCGAAGACGGAAGGATGGGCGCACAAGTGCTTCTGGAGACTGAAGCGTCAAACCCCCATCGGCAGTCAAGACGATTCCAGTAACAAAATCCGCCTCATCAGATGCCAAGAAAAGCGCAGCATTGGCAATATCTTCAGGTTTCCCGTAGCGACCAATCGGATAGCAATCGCGAGAGGCTTGTTCTTCGAGTGAATCTTCAGCAAGAGAGACTTCACCTCTTTCGCCGACGATCTGTCCGGGGGCGATAGCGTTCGCACGGATACCATCCCTACCGTAATCAAGCGCAATACTTCGCGTCAGAGCGTTCAGACCCCCCTTTCCAGCACCGTAAAGCCCAAACCCTGGATTTGTAATTGTAGCGTTGACCGTGGAGATGAACACCAAGGCACCGCCGCCATTACGGATCATTTCAGGAATGCAATACTTCGCACCGAGCCACGGTCCACCGAGCGTCACGCCAAGGCTTTCGTTCCATTCTTCCGTCGTGAATTCAATCGCTTTTTTGGTGTAAGAATGCGCGGCGTTATGGACAAGGGTGGTTATTTTCCCATAGTTCGACAAGGCGGTTTCGATAAGGGTCTGCCACGTCGTTTCATCGGCGACATCACCCATGACGGCAATTGCGTGTCCACCCGCATCTTGAATACGATGGACAGTTTCATCAAGTTTTTCCTTGCGGCGGCGCGTATTAACAACCACTTTCGCACCTTCGCAAGCAAACCTATAAGCAGTCGCCGCCCCAATACCCCCCCAGGCGGCACCCGCGACAATCGCAACTTTTCCTTCCAGTCTCATAATGAATCCTTTCGTTGTGATTCTACAACTTGCCAACTATTATAACATATTTTTCACTTTTATGCTACAATGTTAATAACCGTAATGAAGGGAGAAACGCGTGTGAAACCAGCGATACAAGAATGGCTCAATAATTGTATTGAAAAACTTCAGGCAGGCGAGTTGACCGAAACTGACTTGCGCGATGTAACTGCCGCTTTGAATTCTGAGAAACAACTGATTCTCTATCTCTATTCTAAATCAACGAACTTACGCTCACCGCTTGGTGGATGGGCATTATACGATCCAACCGCGCCGGATGAACCAGTACTCCCCTCACAAGATGTTCCGTACGCATCCGTGCTTGAAGCGGTTAACGATGGGTGGAGAATTGTTCAATTCCCGCGCCCAGAACTTTACAACTTTTCGGATGTCGACAACGCCTATCTTACGTATGAGTTTGTTTTAGAGAAATTTGTATAAAGGAAGCGCGCAATGATTAACGTTGAACCCACACTCAATGACCAGCAGGTCATGCAGTTTATCCATAACGGCTATATCACCTTAGAGAGCATTATTGATCCAGATTTCAATAAGGCGTGTGAATCTGTACACGGGGGGCATCTCAGCGATTTCGTCCTTACCGATGAATTTCGCCGGAACGTCTTATTGCACCCGGAAGTCGCCGGGGTCGTCCGTTCACTGTTAGGTGAGGATTTTCTCGTACCGACGAGCGCACATCATCATCTCTTTGAAGCACCACACCGCGGGCAAACATGGCATTCCGACGGACTCACCGAATACGGATACGGTATCACACATCTCCAGTGCTACTATTACCCGAAAGAGGTGAAAATTGAGGATGGTCCGACAATGATATTACCCGGCTCGCACCATCGGCTTGTCGATAGGGAAGCGATCGCACATTACGGGGACATCCTCGGACAACTTTCCCTCACCGTTCCAGCAGGCACCGTCGCTATGACACGCTACGGTATCTGGCATAAGGCGGGTCCAAAACTCAATCCCGATAGACGCGGGATGATTAAGTTCTCCTATTTCCGGACAGCAATGCCCACGCGCGATTGGGCGCGGGATTCCGATGAGATTCCGCCTTACCAACATCAAGGACGGCATCCGTACGTAACTGAAGTAGAATCCTATCGCAACCGACGCAGGGGTGAATTGACATGGAACTGGCTATGCGGATTGGCAGAAGTGCCGGAGGAAATTCCGCCGGTACAGATGTTTAACAGCGGAATTCCCTTATCAGAAATCCAACTTCATTTTTAATTTATGAAGTCTCTGTTCCGTATCGCACCAAGAACCAAGACCGCAACAATACGCAGAAACACCCTATCAAAAACACGCGGGCGACTCGAACACGGAAACCATCAAAGTTTTAACCTACATCACTTATCCGCAAGGTAAAATTAAAAACGCGCACCGCACGCTTGCAAACATGCCTGCATGTGCCCACGCGATTCTGCCGCAATCGTGCAGCACTGTTCTAAACTGTACTCTTTCGCACCGATCACCTCAAGGTTCAACGGACCCGTATAACCGTTTTCATGTAAAACCCGAATATAACCGACGAGGTCAATGTCGCCACGTCCATTCGCCTGCAACTCAGGGTCGCCAGGACCGCGTTGTGTGCCTTTGCAGTCTCGAATGTGCACGTGTCTGACGCGCGAGATCACCGCAGCAATCGCCTCCACAGGGTTCTCATCCGCACGATGAATATGAGACGGATCCATATCAATTCCAAACGCCGGTGACGAAATCGCTTCCATGATGCGGAGCGTCGTCGGTGTGTTATAGATGCTCGCGCCCACGTGTGCCTTGACGCAAAGCGTTACACCGTAGTGTTCCGCACGTTCGGAGAGACTGCCCAATGAATCGACAACTTCGGGCCATGCGGATTCATCGTCTGACGTACCACCGGGACCGCAGTTAATAATCGGGACACCGATCTCAGCCGCAGCTTGAAATGCCTGCTCCATGCGTTCTGGATCGCGTGAGGGTTGTTCCATTGCCAACAGATCGAGTTCGTATTCTTTCGCGAGCCGTTTGATGTCGGCAGCGAGTTCTTTCCAATTCGCGAGCACGAGATGTTGGCTCATCCCGTCAATCGCTGAGAGTTCAATCCCATCGTAACCCGCCATCGCGATGTGCTTGAAGGCGATTTCCATATCGTAACCGCCGAATAGTACCGAATTTGCTCCTAATTTCAAATGTAAGTTCTCCTTCCGTAGCAGCGGATGTTGCACCACCTGCGCTACAACAATTATCCTTTCAAAGACGGAAGTGGATGTGGACGTACCACGATACCGCCCTGTTCGTAAGACTCCATCGCCGCCCAAGTATACTCAAGTGCCGCGAGCGCATCTCTGCCAGAGGCACGTAACTGCTCTTTCGGTACGCCGTTCGTGATGTCCTCTAAAAAGGCATGAATCCTTAACGGGAAAGTCTGACCGAAGTCGCTGATGCCAGATTCTGTGACAATAGGTGCGTCAGAGAAGTCGGGAGCACCAGGGGAGGGCCAATAGGTCACCTTCTCGATGCAGTTCTCGATGCAGAAGGTACCACGTGTGCCTGCGAGTTCGACACTCCACCATCCGCCGAGACCGAATGTGGCATCGCCACGTTGACTCAATAGGTAGCCGATACACCCGTTTTCAAAACGGAGGTGGATACTGTTAATGGAGACCATTACATCTCCTGCACCCCGTCTAAAATGCGGACGATCCATGAAGGCTTGAACGTGCGTCACATCACCGCAGAAATGACGCATCACACTGAACGGATGCGACAGGAAGGCCTTCACGTGAAAATAGGGGAATCCATCTGACCGCGGGGCTTTCGAGTAGCTATAACCGAACTCTCCGCCAGCAAATCCCATTTTGTGAAGGCAGTAAACCATCTCCCCGATGTGTCCATCGTCAATATATTTCTTCGCTTGCTCTGCAGGCGGTGTAAAATAGTGATTCAGATTACAACCGAGATAGAGGTCCGCTTCCGTGGCTTTGGCTACCATTTCTCGTGCCTGTCCGATATCGTTAGAGATCGGTTTCTCAACGAGCACATGTTTTCCTTTATCAAGAGCCTCCATTGTGGGTTCGTAATGCCAACTCCCGTTCTCATTCCCACCGGTACCGACATCGACGATGTCCAAATCGGGTTCGCCATCAATCATATCGGCTAAGTTATAGTATGCCTTGACACCGAGACGTTCCGCTGCGGTGTCCGCACGCTCTTTCACAATATCACACACCGCAACGAGTTCCGCTAAGTCGTCATTCGTGTGGCAATTCGCATGATTATTACCAATCCCACTCATGCCGACAACGCCAACTTTTAATGCCATTTATCAAAAGTTCCTTCCAGTAATGAAATTTAATTTCGCCTATGGGGAAGACGTGCAGTTTAAATTTATGCTTGCTCGTAACACCCCACAGCGGCTTTGCACCTAATTATAAGGCTGTTCTCGGTTTTGTCAACAAGTATCTTCGAAAATATCCTTGACAGTATTCCCAATCTATGCTATTTTCTCGTATATAACCCAAGTTGCTACTTACGAATGGTAAGGGTTTGCAATGTAATACAAGGAACGGATTTATTCTATTCCCAGACGAAATTCGGTATTTCTGCGGATTTCAATAACGGTTTTCGAGCACTTCTGCACCCCGCAGGGGTGCTATGTCTATAGAGTGGAGGAGGAAACGACAGATGAGTATCAGCGTCGGGATGGTAGGCTTAGGGATGTTCGGGCCCTCATTTATCCAATCGTATCAGTCACATCCAGATGTGCATCGTCTTGCGCTCTGTGATTTACGTGAAGACCGACTCACAAAATGGGCAAAGCAATTTGAGATTTCCGAGACCTATACAAGCTTGGACGACATCTGCAAATCGGATTTAGATGCCCTCGTAATTATCACACAACATTGGATGCACGCACCGCAGGCGATTCAAGCGATGGAAGCTGGAAAACACGTCTATACCGCTGTCCCTGCCGCTGCATCGTTGGATGAATGCGAAGCCCTTATCAGAACCGTTGAGCGAACCGGAATGATTTACATGAACGGTGAAACGAGTTATTTCCGTCCCGAAACCGCCTTCTGTCGTCAGAAAGCAGCGGAAGGTGCGTTTGGAGAGTTCATTCATTGCCGTGCCGAATATTTTCATGACATGGACCACGGACTCTACGACGTCGCGAGAAATCGGTGGGGTGCGCTCTGGGGACGCGACAAGAGTGGTAATATCCCGATGTACTATCCCACGCATTCAACCTGCTTTCCTATCTCTGTAATGAAGGCACACGCAACATCGGTCTCCGCACAAGGGTACATCTATCCAAACGACGATTGGTTTCGGAAGGATACCATTCACAAGAACCCATTTTCCAATGAGGTTGGGCTTTTCACAATGAGCAATGGGGCAACAATGCAAATCTGTGAGTTCCGACGGATCGGGCATCCCGGATCTGAACGCGTCAGCGGCATCTATGGAACAGAGGGGAGTTATGAACAGAGTCTGGCAGGGTGCGTTTGGGCGAGTAAACGCGAAAGGGAGATCGTCCAGCCTTCGCAAACACACGAAGAGCTGCCCGAGGTACTCGCAGCGGATCTCGGTGGACATGGCGGTTCACACGCCTATCTCGTACACGAATTCGTGGATGCTGTCAATCGCCAACGCTTGCCGCGCGTCAACGTTTGGGAAGCAGTTCGGTACTGCGCACCCGGGTTTGTCGCACACGAATCTGCACTACGAGACGGAGAATTACTCCCGATTCCAGATTGGGGAGACGCACCCGAAACTTAAAACAGAAGATTATCCTTGATTTTTATTCCATTTTAGAGTATACTATACTATTTAAAGGGCTTCTAATGGCTGGATATCATGCAAATCGGCACGCAACCTTCGGCTAAATAGCAAGCAATCGGACATTAATCAACGCACACTACGAATCTGAGGCAATAAGGAGTACAGAATGGATACTGAACACGCGGGAGCTTATGATGTATCGGCTATCCCTGCTGATGTTGCCCGCGAAATTGAAATTTATGAGATTCAACTGGGTCGCGTCCAAGCCGGCCAGGTTGAAGAAACGCTCTTCACCGAATTTAGACTTCGGCACGGAGTTTACGGGCAGCGCGATGACCGGTCGCAGATGATTCGGGTTAAAATCCCTTTCGGTGGACTCACAGCAGCACAACTCGAAATGTTAGCGGATGTCGCTGAAGAATTCTCGGATAATATCATCCACATTACGACACGTCAAGATGTCCAATACCACTATGTAGACATCAATAACACCCCTGAGTTAATGCGCCGCCTCGCAAGCGTAGACATTACAACAAAGGAAGCCTGTGGGAATGTCGTGCGAAACGTTACAGCATGCCCGCTCAGCGGTGTCTGTCAAGATGAGACATTTGACGTAACACCCTATTCTAAGGCGTTGTCTGCATTCCTTTTAGGGCATCCAGATGCCCAAGATTTTGGTCGTAAGTTCAAAATCGCGTTTTCTGGATGTGAAGAACACGCGTGCGGCTTAGCAAATATGCACGACATCGGTGCCGTCGCTGCTGTTAAAGAGGTGGACGGTGAAGTCAAACGCGGTTTTAAACTTTATGTCGGCGGCGGACTTGGCGCAGTACCACATCAGGCGAAAGTGTTTGATGATTTTGTCTCCGCAGAAGAACTCCTCCCGATTTCACAATCAATTTGCAGGGTTTTCACCCGTTTAGGGGAACGCCGGAATCGGAATAAGGCGCGTTTAAAATTTGTGATCGCCAAATACGGCATTGAGGAATTCCGTAGACAGGTCCTTGAAGATCGCGCTACCTTACGGCACGACCCAGCATGGACGGCGTATCTGGACAATCTCGACGCTTACAACGAAAGTCCCCTCAAGGCACCGACGCAACTCAATGGTGCTTCAAGACCTGATGGGTTTGAAGAGTGGTATCAATCGAATGTGCGGTTACAGAGTCAACCCGGCTACGCTTTTGTGACAATTACGCTACCGCTTGGGGATATTACCGCAGATCAGACGCGCGCTTTGGCAGATATTTCACGGAAATATGTCAAAGATACCATCCGTGCCACGGTCGAACAGAACATCGTTCTCCGCTGGGTAACCATGACGGATCTCCCCGCACTCTATCGTGAACTCAAAGAGATTGGTTTGGGTGACCCGGGCGCAGAATCCATGGTTGATATTACCGCATGTCCCGGTACTGACTCTTGCAAACTGGGGGTTTCTTCTTCACGCGGTCTGGCAGCGCACCTGCGAAACTATTTCATTGAAGCCGGTGTGCAGAATGAAATCAAGGACTTTCGGATTAAGATTAGTGGATGCCCCAACTCCTGTGGACAGCACCACATCGCGAATATTGGCTTCTTCGGATCCTCGCGTCGGATGGGTGAGCATATTGCGCCTTACTATCAGGTACTACTCGGTGGACACATGGTGGAAAACGCCAGTTCTTACGGACTTGCCACTGGAAAAATCCACGGCAAATATATTCCAGCGTTCATTGAGGAATTAACCGGCAAGTACACGACGGAACGCAATGAGGAAGAGTCCTTTACCGATTACGTCGCACGGCTCGGTAAGGCGGAGATCAAGCAGATCTTGTCCAAGTACGATAAGATTCCGTCTTATGAGGAAGCACCAGAGTTCTATGTGGACACCGGCGACACGAAGGATTACCAACTCAAGACAGGGGTCGGTGAATGTGCAGGAGAGGTCGTAGCACTTGTCTCCATGAAGTTGGAAGAGGCAGACCGACTCATCTATGAATCCGGATTGAATTTGGAAAAGGGTGAATATCAAGATTCCGCGGAGATGGCTTTTAATGCAATGATCAGAGCCGCAGACGGACTCTCAACGACGGTGGGGTTGCAATATATTGATGACGCAACCACTGTCAACGAATTCCGCACCCATTTCTTTGAACCTGGTAACTTCTTCCCCGGTTACGGTGCGCACATCTTCAAGGCGACTGAGGAAGATGCTTCTACGTTTGATCACGAATTGGCACACCGTCGCGTTGAAGAAGCGACACTCTTCGTAGAAGAATCGCATAACGTGTATAATCGTATGCGCATCAAGCAGGAGGAAGAGGAAGAGAGTCGTCGTAAACGACGTCGCTCACGACCTGCCCGGAAACCGCGGGTTGTCAAGAAGGCGAAACCCGTTGAGGAAATCGTGGATAGCCTCGATCTCAAAGGGGTTGCCTGCCCGTTCAACTACGTCCAAGCAAAGATTCGGTTGGAAACGATGGACCTCGGTCAGCTTCTCGAAGTCACCATCGACGATGGCGAACCCATTGAGAACGTCCCCAAGAGCCTCACTAACGATGGGCATGAAATCGTTGACACCAAGAAGATCGGAAAGCACTACCGTCTCACCGTTCGGAAGGGTGAGTAAAGTCCAAGGTTGTGGTTCCTCAGAACCGAATTTCACACAGGCGATTGCCGCCCGCGCCCAAAACGGGTGTGGGTGGGCAAACGCCCTAATTTTTTTCAAAATTTATGTTCCATAAAGCCAATATAATACTGTGGGAAATGAATTAATTAATAATGCGTGACGTACATCCGCGTGAAATCGAATATTACTACACACCAAACGGCCAACGCCCTTTCATTGAGTGGTTAGAGTCAATCCAAGATATACGGACACAAGATCGGATTCAGGCACGCGCGGACCGCCTTAAATTTGGCAATTTTAGTGATTACAAACCTGTTGGTGACGGTGTCTGTGAGTTACGTCTCAACTTTGGACCAGGTTATCGAATATATTTTGGGATGGTAGATCGTACAATTGTCCTTCTGCTCTGTGGTGGTGACAAGTCATCGCAGAGACGTGATATTGAGCGTGCAAAAACGTACTGGCGAGAATACAAGGAGACACATTCATGAGAAAAATGGGAAAATGGCGCGAGTATCTCATCGAAAAACTTGCAGATCGAGAAAGGGCAATTGGTTATCTCCAAGCAATTCTCGACGATTACTATATCTACGGAGGGACTGCTGTAGTTAGGGATGCTCTTGATACTGTTGTTGAAGCTCAGGGTGGGGTTTCCAAGCTTGCAAAGTATGCCGATATAGACCCACAAGTGCTTTCAAGAGTGCTATTCAACGAAAAGACACCGCTAATTGACGCACTTGGAATCGTTCTGAAAGCACTCGGATACCAACTTTCAATTAAGCCTTTAGAAAGCGAAAATTCCAACCTTAGCACTGATACTGTGCAAACGACACATGTGGCGGAAAGCTCTACCTCATTACAATAAATTGACTTTCCGAACAAATTACAGTATAATAAAGACAGCGGATTGTAATGAATCCAGCAGGAATAGTGTGCTGGTAATTAAAATATCGCGGGTGAACCCTGCTCTTACACGAAAAGCCCTTCTGGGCGTTATGTTTATAGGAAATTTTTTACCAGAATGGATCTACAACAGATTAACATTAAGGTTTTTACAACCGAAGATAGCAAAATCAACTATACCAACTTCATCAAGGTCTTCAACCGTTGGATGGAGGAAGCGGATTCGGAGGATTATTTGAACTACGCCGACTATTCGCACGTTGATGCAGGACCGGGTGTACTGTTGATTTTGAAGCAAGCCAACTATAGCATCGACAATGCTTACCATGAGGACGGGTTCCTCTATAACCGGAAACATGCAGTCGAAGGCGACAATGCTGACAAGATTCGCCAAGCACTCGCAGAAGTGCTCTCCAAGTGCGAACAACTTGAAGCAGCAGCAGAGTTGGAAAACGCAGTGCATTTCAACGGCGGAGACCTCCTGTTCATGATAAACAATCGGCATATCGCACCGAATACATCAGAGACAGCAGCGTCCGTTGAGGCAGACCTAACACCCGTCCTACAACAGATGTACGGCGGTGACGATTTCACCGTGGAACGCACCTCTGAAGATGCCCGCGAACGGTTCGCTTTGCGAATCTCGGCGAACGCGGATAAACCCATTTCAGAACTCCTCTCTAATCTGGGAGCCTAAGATGTTTAACTTCAGCAACGAACAGATTGAACGCTACAGCCGACATATTATTCTCAACGAGGTCGGTGGGATGGGGCAGACGCGGTTGCTTGAATCGAAAGTGCTACTTGTCGGGGCAGGTGGACTCGGTTCCCCTATTGGAATGTATCTTGCAGCGGCAGGGGTCGGCACGATCGGCATTGTTGACGACGATGCCGTCGATCTCAGTAATTTACAACGTCAAATATTGCACGGTGTCAGCGACATCGGCGTTCTGAAGACAAAGTCCGCAGAAGCCACTATCGCAGAGATGAACCCAGATGTCAAGGTGATCCCCTACAACGAGCGTATCACTTCGGAAAACGCTTTTGAGATATTAGAGCCGTATGATCTGATTGTAGATGGGTGCGACAACTTTCCAACCCGCTATCTTCTCAACGACGCATCTGTTATGCTTGGCAAGCCGATTGTGCACGGCAGCATTTCCCAGTTTGAAGGACAGGCCACCGTCCTTTACCCGGGCAAAGGACCCTGTTATCGATGTATCTTTCCTGAACCGCCACCCCCAGGGATGGCACCGAGTTGCCAAGAAGCCGGTGTCTTTGGGGTGTTACCCGGCATTATCGGCACAATTCAAGCCGTTGAAGCGCTTAAAGTCCTGCTGGACATGGGTGAATCGCTAATTGGGAGCCTTCTGCTTTTCGACGCGTTATCGATGGATTTCAACAAACTGAAACTCCGCCAAAATAGCGATTGCCCGATGTGTGGTGAGAATCCCACCATCCATGAATTGATTGATTACGAGGAATTTTGTGAGGTGCGTTGGTAATCCAACGAATTGTCATGGCTATAGGCGATCGCGGATTTCATGTGTTTCAACGCCGCGTGAATTTCAGGGAGTTCCTCAAATCCGTAAGATATACGGAACTGTCGTTTCCCAGCCTCAACCATTTCTCCATCGGGGTGGACACAATGTTCCCCCGGAATGTAAATCACTTTCGGATGCTGGAAACCTGGCGGTCCATCGACCGTTTCCTGTCCAGTTGTTCGCGTCAAAAACTTGAAAAAATCAGAGGTCGTGTCTGTTGTGACACTCGCCAGTGTCAAGTAGTAGTAGAATCCAGCACTCCCACCCCGGCACTCCTGAACGTTATCACCCAGTAATTCTGCCATCCACGCTTTGACCTGTTTCGCCTTCTGGTGATACCCGTTATTAACCTTTTGGATTTGTGCTGCTATGCCGTGGTCGAGTAGGTAGCTTGCGATTTCTTGATTGATTAACGGCGCGCTGAAGCCGATGTCGCTTGTACGTTGAATAACACTGTCAAGAAACCGACCTTTCGGACCGATGAGGTAACCGATGCGTAACCCTGGGGCAAGGATCTTTGACAATGTGCCAATTTCATAGACAATGCCGAGTGTATCGTAGCAGCGCGCGGACGCCAAGGGTTCGACTGCACTGTCATGCACGAGGTCGCTATAAGCATTATCGAAAAAAATGGGGATTTTGCGTCCGACTTCGTATGAAAGTCGGGTAACAATATCAACGAGTTCTCTCTTACGATGATTGGATAGAATTGTACAGGTCGGATTGTTAACCGTTACAACATAAAAAAAGCGGATAGCCTCTTTTTGGTTGCCAAGCGTCTTTAGTTTCGTCCGCAGACGTTCAGCATTAAGTCCTTCGTCATCCTCAGGTATCGCGATAACGCTGAAACCTTTCCGCCCCAAATCGTTGCAGTAGATATAATACATCGGATCCGCGGTCAGCACAATACCGGCAGGAAGTAGGTGGGTAATGCTCTCTAACAAACTCGTCGCACCGTTCGCGCCGATAACAATGTCTCGACCGTTCAAGGTCTCTTCAGTGATCCCGCCAATCCGATTCTCGATGTGAAACCTTCTGAGTGACGCAATCAGGTTCGGCGAACCTTGTGCCCCACCGTAATTGAGAGAGGCGCGGTATTTTTGAGGGTGCGCCAGAACCTCTTCACAGGCGTGCTGAATCTGTTGATGCGGAATTGTTCGTTCATTGACATATCCGACACCGAGGTTGATATCGCGTCCGTCTCGAAAGCCGACAGCGAAATCGGTCATCAGCTGATTAACTGGGGACGGTATACTTGAGGCTTTTCCGTAATCAGAAAGCGGGACATCGCGGATCTTCATATTTCGTTGGGGTGCTGTGCGTTTATAGCAGGTCTCTCAAAGCAGATTCAAGCGTCCGATGGCGGAATTCGTAGCCGCTGACTTCCGTTTTCTCTGGAAGTACGTTCTGGCTCAGCACAACGAAGTCCGCAAATTCGCCCATCATCAACCGCAAGCCGAACGTCGGGACAGGAAACAGTGTGGGTCGCCGTAGCACAGTGCCGAGCGTCTTCGTGAATTCCAGATTTCTGACAGGGACGGGTGCCGTCGCGTTCAGAGGACCCCGAATCTCTTCATTCTCTAAAGCGTGTATCACGATACCAACGACATCGTCGACATGAATCCAAGACATCCACTGCCGCCCATTGCCGAGTATACCACCGACTCCCATTTTAAAGGGGGGAAGGACCTGTGTTAACAGCCCGCCTCCTAATCCAAGCACAAGCCCAATGCGAACCATAACTACCCGAATCCCAAACGCCTCCGCTTTTTGTGCCTCTGTTTCCCATTCTTGACAGACTTCTGCGAGAAAGTCGGTCCCAGCGGGCGACACCTCCGTAAAATGCGCGTCGCCACTATCCCCATAGTATCCGATTGCGGAAGCACAGACAAGTACATCCGGTTTTGTTGACTGCTCCGCAAACGACGCAACGAGGTTTCGGGTCGAGAGAATTCGGCTCTCCCGTATCCGCCGTTTTTTTTCGGCGTTCCATCTACCGGCGATAGTTTCACCCGCCAGATGAACAACCGCTTTCGCATCTGATACGGCTTCTGAAGGGAGCTTTTCGGTTTCAGGGTTCCAACCATAGACCGCGCTTACGGATTTCAATTGCGTTTGTGCGCGTGTCGGATTACGAGAGAGGACCTGCACGGTATCGCCCTGTTCATGGAGGACAGTGCAAACTCGACTGCCAATGAATCCGGTACCACCGGAGACCAATACATTTGCCATTTTTTCTTCCTTACGTTCCCTATTTTGACAGTTCAGTAATGGTGGTTTCTAACTTCCGATAGTCGTCGACAACAGCATCACTCAGCGTGTCGTCTCCTTCCCCTTTATTGAAGCCTGCGAAACGAATCGCTTTCATCCCGGCGTTTTTTGCCCCGACAATGTCCGTTCGGAAAATATCGCCGACGTGCACCGCTGCCGCGGGTTCAGCGTTCAGTTGTGCTAAAGTTGAATGGAATTGCACCACTTGAGGTTTTGTATAATCCGTTTCGTCGGAGAATGTGAAAGCTGTAAAGTATTGCAAAATGCCGTCACGTGCCATCAGTTTTCGCGCAAAGCTGCCGGGCGTTAGTGCCGAGTCTGATATAATTCCAAGGGGATAACTTTCACTCAACCGAGAAATGACCGGTTTAACATGTGGCATCATAATCGGCGGTGCTTCCAAGAAAGCTGCACCAAGGCACGCAATTAACTGGTCAAAGTCTTCCGCCTCAAGCTGCAGGTGAAGCACCTCGGCGAACCGATGCATACACCGTTTCACGGAGATCCCTTTATGTTGATGCCATAGAGACGCTACCAAATTGTATGCCTCTTCAAGTCCGAATTCCACGTCCTCCAATGTGCAAGTATAGTCGCGGCTGCCAAGATACGTATGACAGTGCGCAACGCGTATCGCCTGACGCTTTCGCCAGTTGCTATCGGAATCTGCATAAAGGGTTTGCCAAAAATCAAATGTAATCGCTTTAAACATCAAGTGTTTCCATTTCTAAGGTGCGTTTCCATCTCAGGGGAGAAGGGACGCATATTATTACAACTTACGCAATTTCTATGGAAGACCTACGGCCCACACGCCGCTGGCGAGGTTTCAAACCTCGCCAGCAAAGGATGCTGCGTAAGTCCTGATTATAAAACATAATTCCATTTTATCCGATTTGGATGAAAAAATCAAGTGAGATGTGGTTTTATTCAGGGCTATTTCGTTTTCGTTTTTCTGTAAGTTTCGCTTTCTCCAGAAAAAACAGATCTGCCAGGAAAATCAGCACAAAACGCGCTTGAATCAAAATAGACTTGCAATTTCCTTTTAAAAGTGATACCATAATTATATGTAGGCAATCAATAGGCAAACAGATTGCGTCCGATGTGTGCGGAGGAATACGAAGTTGCGGTTGAATCGTCGAATTATCCCTGGGTATACGACCACCCGTTTAATACTCGTTTACTTCATTGTCGGGTTGGGCACACTAATATTTGGGTTCTTTCATTATACCCAACAGATTTCTCGGCTGAATGCGGATATAGAAGCCCAAATAGACCTTTTCGCGGATCTCGCAGCGGAACTCCCCGGCGTGGAGAACCGAGGGTTGCAACAAAAGTTAGTTACGATCGTCGGAAAATCATTCGCTGAAGACAGATCACGTACATTCTCGTTCATCATCACGGATGCACAGGAGAACGTTTTAATTACGCGAGGCGTTGACCAACAATTAGACGCGAAAATTGACAGTTTGGATATCAAAGTCAACGAAAATGAAGATCTCTCGTTAACACAAAATGAGCGTGCTTTGTTAGAGTCAACATTAGCACGCATGAAAAAAAAACATCTACCTCGTGAAATACACATGCTCCTTGAAGACAGGCAGTTAAAGGGGTATATTTACTATGGAGATGCCGCACCCAGTGAAATGGCAGATATGCCTTTTGTGATGACCGATACCACTGGCACACCGCAGAAATGGCAGATATGGGGCGATATTATTACTGCGGATCAGGCAACTGCGGAGGAACAGGAACGAGCGAAAATTTTCATTCAGAACGCACCCGCATCCTCTGCGATTGAAACAATACCCGAATGGCACAAAGGCTACTTCTATTATGAAAGTAAGCCATACTATGGATTAGTCGTGCCTCTCATAGCACCGGGGGTCCTCTTCGCATTTGGGACTGTCTGTTTCCTCGTCTATCAACGGATAAAGTCTTATGAACACTCGGCAATTTGGGGAGGCTTAGCCAAAGAGACCGCGCATCAACTCGGAACACCTATCTCGTCGCTCTTGGCGTGGACAGAACTGCTCCATGAACGTGGTAAAGAGAATGATGATCCAGCACTTGCTGAACTCTCCGAAAGTATGAGGAACGATCTGGAGCGTTTGCAGAAAACAACCGCTCGCTTCGGTATGATTGGCACGCAGCCCCCACTGACCGAAGTGAATATGAATGAAGTCTTTGAAGAAGTTCGAGCATATTTTGAAAAACGGCTACCGCATATCAGTCGACGCGTTGAAATTCGATTGAAATTGCAGGAAACACCGCCTATACTCGCAAACGCCCAATTACTGCACTGGGTGTTTGAAAACTTAATTCGTAATTCGTTGGATGCAATGGACAAAACGGATGGATGGATCCAGATTGAACCAACGTATGACAAACGACACGGCGATGTTGTTATCCAATATGCGGACAATGGAAGCGGGATCGCCCGCGAAAATCAGCGAAAGATCTTTGAACCCGGGGTGTCTACCAAGGCACACGGATGGGGACTCGGGCTAACAGTCGTACAACGGATCATCCGTGAGTACCATCACGGAAGTATCCGCATGATTAAAACGAGTCCTAACGGGACAACTTTTGAAATTCGGCTGCCAGTTGCATAACCCGTCTTAACGGACGATGTGGAATTACCTGTGGGGTTTTCCTACGTCCGCTGAAGTGAAAACTTTCACTCCCGTTAATTGGACGCTATACGGCACCTGAGCAGATTTTGAAAACTTACGTATGTCACAAACACACCACATCTTATGGATTGATGATGAAATAGAAGCGTTGCAACCGCATATTCTTGTGCTACGCGACCGAGGTTACGCGGTCACGCCCGTGACAAATGGTGAAGACGGCATAGCACTTTTAACGCGCGGTGATACGCAGTACAGTGCTATCCTACTTGACCAGGTGATGCCCGGTAAAGATGGAATGGCAACGCTTGATGCAATCCGCGCCATCAATACACAAATCCCAGTTATCCTCGTCACCCAATCCAGCGATGAACAATTTGTTGAGGTCGCTCTCGGTAAGCAGGTAACCGATTTCTTGGTGAAACCGATCGGTGTAGCCCAGATCGTCTCAACGCTGAAGCGCGTCCTCGATCAGCCCCAGATCGTTGTAGATCAGATTCCGAGTCGGTATACAACCGATTTCAACACGATTCGCGCGATGAAGGACTCGTCACCGAGTTGGCAGGACTGGGTCAATATCTATGTGAAGTTATTGCAATGGGATATGGTGTCTGAAAAGTTAGCCGAGGGTGGGTTAGAGGAAACGCATCTCGCACAGAAAAAAGAGTGCAATACCGAATTCTCTGACTTTGTCGCAACACATTATCCTGATTGGGTCGCAGGGAGTTCAGACGCACCCCCTTTATCGGTCAACGTTCTGGATCGGCATGTTATCCCTCAACTTCAAGATGGAAAATCTGTTTATTTTATTGTGGTTGACTGCTTCCGATTAGACCATTGGTTGGCAGTCGAATCCCTCTTGTACCCTTATTTCTCTATCGAACGTCAATATAGTTTTTCAATCCTACCGAGTGCGACGATGTACGCGCGAAATGCCCTCTTCAGCGGCTTGTTCCCCATAGAGATTGCTGAACGCTTTCCACAATACTGGCAGGAAGAATCTGATGGGGACACAAGTACAAATCGCTACGAACGCCAGCTCCTTGAAGCGCATCTGAAGCGCAGAGGTGTCAAACTGAAACCCGGAATCCAGTACTTCAAGATTTTTGACACCCGAGGTGGCAACACCTACAAAAAACGGGTCGCCGCGAACACGCGTGTGAGTCTCTCAGCACTGGTCATTAATTTCATTGACATCTTGACCCATCAGCGCTCACAATCTGATGTCCTACAGCAGCTTGCCCCTGATGAATCCGCCTTTCGGGCTTTGGCGCGCTCATGGTTCTCGCATTCGGTACTTTTCGATATTTTACGTATTATTGCGGCACAAAACGCAACTGTAGTCCTCACCAGTGATCACGGTTCTGTCTTCTGTAACCGAGCAACCCGCGCTTACGGTAATCGTGAGACAACGACCAGCCTTCGATTTAAAATCGGCTCTAATTTAGGATGCGAAAAAGGCGAGGCTGTGTATCTCCGAAATCCAAAGGATTACCGGCTACCGGCGGAGAATGCCAGCAAGGACTACATTCTCGCAAAAGACGATTATTATTTCGTCTATCCGAACGATTTTTATAAGTATAAACGGCAGTTTCAAGGAGGGTTCCAGCACGGCGGTATCTCGATGGGTGAACTCATAACGCCCGTCGTAACGTTAACGCCGCGGCTGTAAAGCGCAGCTTGAAAGCCCAGATGAATATGCTATAGAAACCAACATAAGGAGGGGGAAACCTTTCTCCCCTACCTAAAGATAGGGGGCTCAGGTTTCCCGAACATTTAATGGAAAAGGAGATACTTATTTCTGATGATGAGTATGAAACGCGCTGTGCAGTACTTGAAGGGGGGATGCTGAATGAAATTTACATTGAACGGAAAGCAGCGACGCAAACATTGGGGAATCTCTACAAAGGACGCGTTGAGAACGTACTACCTGGAATGCAGGTAGCATTCGTTGACATCGGATTGGAGCGCCACGCTTTTCTACATATTTCTGATCTCAAATATGAGCATGCTGACGAAGATGAGGACGAAAATGGGAAACACAATGGAGACCGGAAATCCAGCAAAAACACCGCTGTATTGGACCTGAAGGGAAAACAGTCCAAACAGACACGCGGTGGACGCGGCTTCCCGTTTCTCATAAGTGACCTGATTTCAAAAAAACAGGAACTCCTCGTTCAAGTCGGCAAGGAACCTATCGGAACAAAAGGGGCACGGGTTACCAGTAACATCACACTCCCGGGACGTTATGTCGTCTACATGCCCAATTCCTCGAATATCGGCGTATCACGACGCATTGAGTCTGCATCTGAAAGAGACAGGCTCCGGAACATGGCAAAGGCAGTGAAAGCCGATGTTGAAGGCGGATTTATCATCCGTACTGCCGCTGAAGGTTTGAACGAAACCGAATTCGCAGCCGAAATCCGATACCTTATCGATCAGTGGAGACAGATATGCACCCGCGCAGACAAAAAATCCGCACCGAGTCTCGTCAGCAAAGACCTCAGTTTTACCAACAGGATCGTCCGGGATATGCTCACGAAGGAGGTCAAGCAACTCCTTATCGATTCAGACGCAGGATACCAGGAGACGATGGACTACGTTTCCTCTGTCATGCCGAATCTGAAAGCTCGCGTCTCGCTCTATCGGGAGGATCCAACACTCTTTGAGGCTTACGGTGTTGAACGCGCACTCAAGGAGGCACTCAGTGAGAAAATTTGGCTCAAGTGTGGAGGACATATTATCATCCAACAGACTGAAGCCATGGTCTCGATTGATGTCAACACGGGGCGATTCGTTGGAAAGTCTGACCCAGATAACACAATTCTGAGTGCGAACCTGGAGGCTGTTGAGGAGGTCGTCCGCCAAATTCAATTGCGGGATTTGGGGGGAATTATCGTTGTTGATTTTATTGATATGGAAGAGGCTGCGCACCGAAAACGGGTCTTTAAAATGCTACAGGAAGCGCTCCGAAAGGACCGGGCCCGCACAAACATCCTTCATTTCTCAGATTTAGGACTTGTTGAGATGACACGCCAGCGCACCCGTCCAAGCCTCTCTACCTTACTCATGGAGGAGTGTCCCTACTGCGATGGACATGGCACGATCCTGTCCGTTGAGACGGTCGTCATTCAGTTGCTACGTGCGATAAAGATGGCGCATAAACAAACGCAGCAGTCCCAACTACGGGTTATCGCCAATGACTATGTCGTCTCGCATATAAAATCGAAGATGTCGAATAAATTGCGAGAACTCAAGAAGTCATTGAAGTTAGAGCTCATTCTGGAACCTGATGCCGACTTGCACCTCGAGGATTATCGGATCTTCGTCGGAAAAGGTGAAGAATTGTTTCTCGACTAACACAGACGAATTGCAAATCTGAATTGACATTGACGCGTTTTTAGGGTATAATTTAATCAGAAAGGAGTGATATTTAAAAATGTATGCAGTCTTTGCGAGCGGAGGGAAACAGCATCGGGTGGAAGTCGGAAGCCTTATTGATGTTGAAAAACTCGATGCAGCGGTCGGTGACAGCGTCACGTTCTCATCCGTTCTGGCTCTCGCTGACGATGCAGGTCAGTTACAAGCCGGCTCACCCTATCTTGACAATACTTCAGTTACAGCCGAAGTGATGCAACAGGCACGCGGGAAAAAGATGGTGGTCTTCAAATCGAAACGCCGTAAAGGTTACAAACGCAAGTTAGGGCATCGTCAATCATTTACACGCGTGAAAATTACCGCCATTGGCGCGGTGGAGGAACAATCTGATGGCTCATAAAAAAGGCGGCGGCAGCACCCGAAATGGACGCGACAGTATCGGAAAACGACTCGGTGTCAAAAGATTTTCTGGAAGTTATGTCACCGCAGGGAGCATTCTCACCCGACAGCGTGGAACACACATTCACGCCGGAAACAACGTCGGAGTCGGGAGGGACTATACACTCTTCTCAAAAATTGATGGATATGTATGGTTTGAGAGAAAAGACAAATATCGCCGGAAGGTGAGTGTCTATACAGAGCGTCCTGAATTTTAGCGGGTTTACCCGCCTCAGGAATCAACGACCAGAAGCCTCGCCTTAGGGTGTTGCAGCCCGCACCACCCCAAGCGAGGCTTTTTTACTCCAAACTACCCATAAGTTCGGACGCATTGTAGGGGGAGGTCTTGTGCCTGCCTAACTCGAAACCGATGGGAAAATTAAAAAAATGAAATGGACAGTCTGGTTCATAACGCTGACAGTAATGTTGGGGTGTGGCGGACAATTACAGCAACTCGCCGTCGAAACGATGGAGAACGCTCAGGTAGCACTCTCCTCTGCCAACGCGATGGGGGCACAGGAGACTGCCGATACCCCGTTACGCACCGCTCAAGAGATGCTTGTCACGGCTGAAAACGCTATGAATGCTGGTGATGTAGAGCAGGCGTATCGACTTGCACTCCGCGCGTATCTTCACGCGCGAATCGCAACCGAGACGGCTATCGCGATTCGCGAGGAAGCAAACGCGCAAGAGGTCCAAGCGCAACTCGCGCTCACTGAGCAGAACGTTGACGAAGTGCGCCAAAGGCTTGAGGCTATGAGGGCTGAACTTGAAACGTTAAAGAAATTCTAAGCAAATCAAATGCCATAACCGCAGAATGACTGACGTAACCCCGACTTCATTCTGTTTGTGGGAAGGGTTTGTAACCCCGAATTACGAGGGAAACCGATGAAATATTACGCATTGCTGCTTTTGGCGACAGCCCTTATCGCATCTGGATGCACTGCACCAGAGATTGATGAAGTCATGCTCGCGACCCAATTCCAGGACGCGCAGCAGGCGATCAATAACGCAGCCGCATTGGATGCTGAACCGTTGGTGCCAGAGGAATTCGGGCGCGCAGTGAAACTTCTAAATTTCGCTCGGAACTCACAGGAAAAGGGAGACATCCCCCAAAGTGCTGAATTTGCGTATCAGGCAGAATTGGTTGCGCAGATCGCCAGCGCAAAGGCACGGCAGCACCACGCTCGGCAAAAAGCCGTTACACTCCGAGAACAGATATACCAACAAATTATAAAGACACACGAGCACGAACTCGAAATCGCCCGCATTCGTGAGGCGATCCTTGAAGAGCAACTCGCCCGTGCGTTGACTTCTCGCGACAAAGGGCAACAGCATGCAGAGCAACTTTCGACGGAACTCGCGCAGTTAAAAACATCCCTACGTCAAACCGAACTTCGGTTGTCACTCACGAGCGTGGAATCATTCGTTAATGTTTCAAAATATACCTATCCAGCGATCGAAGCAACTGCGGACTACGAGCGCGCCCAAGCATCAACCGCTTCGATAGCGAACCTCATTGAGCAAGAGGCGTTCGTTGAAGCAGAGGATGCTATCTCGGTGGCCCAGAAACTTGCCGATAAACTTTACCAGTTGGCGCAGGAAAACCAGAAGGTGGAAGCAGAAGCAAGGACACGCGCACACGTCTCTATTGGGAAGGCGGAGGTAATCATCCAGCGCGCACAATACCTCAACGCCAGCCAACACGCACCCCAGCAATTCCAAGAGGCAACGGCACGATTGAAACGCGCAAAACAGGAATTAGCCACCAATCGCTACCAGCAAGCGCAACAATTTGCGCAGCAGGCGCAGCAAACCGCCGACGAGGCAACCATAATCGCGGAAGCAGCGGAATTCAGACAACGCGCACAGAGGGAGTTAGATCAGCAGGCAGCGAAAGCGCAACGAGCGGTTGATACACTAAAAGGAAATCTCGCAGCGCAAGCAAAGACACAGGTCCCGCGGTTAGAAGCGCGACTCTATGAACTCGCCAATACAGCTTACACACAGGCAAAAACCGCATTCGCAAACAACGAGTATGAGACGGCTATCGCGGCTTCCGCTGAGGGCAGTGATTATCTCGAACGTGCTATTGCAAACGCACAACGAATAACATCGGCGAAATCAGATTTACTAAAGGCAGCAAGGCAGATCCCTAAAGCCACCGTTATAGAGCAGCCGGATAGCGTCCTTGTCCGTATCAGAGGCAATACGTTTGCCCACGGCAGCATCCAGCTTCAAAAAGATTTTTTCGCGACGTTTGAACAACTCGCAAGGGTCTTACGTCGGGAGAGTTTCAGCAGTTACCCCGTCCGAATCGAGGTACACACAAGTGCCTTGGGAAGTGCGAACCTCAATCGAAATGTAAGTATGGGGCGGGCAGACGCAATCAAAAGGTCTCTCGTTGAAGAACGGGTCAACCCGGAACGCCTCACGGCTGTGGGCTTGGGAGAAACCCAGCCCCTTATCAAAGAGGGTCCCACCAAAGAGGAACAGAACCGCAGGATTGATATAATTATCAAGACGAACTAAAAACTCGTGCAGCACAAAAATCCTTATCTCATCAATCAGGTCGCGATGAGCCTGTTTGGAGATAGATATATCATCATTTACGGGAATACGATTCAGTTCCACAACCACTGTTACCATCTGCGGTCCATCAATACGCCGGAGCATCCGCACTGTGGATGCTACTACTTAGAGGACGCGAACACCGGTTTGGCTATGTCAAGCGATGTCGATTTCGCACCCCCTGGGGCATACGGCGCGATTTTCGAGCCGCAGACGGGGGACCTTATCGAGTGCGAAACAGTACCTTTCTTGCTGTAGGAGCAAGTGATGCTCGCGATTCCAAATTATTTTTTTCATCTGAAACTGCAAGGCTATGACGAACATCAACAGCACAAACACACCATCCACACAGCAAGAGACTATCCTCATTTTGGATTTCGGGTCGCAGTACACGCAGCTGATTGCCCGACGCATCCGTGAGCAAAACGTCTACTGCGAAATTTATCCGCACACGCTACCCCTTTCGCAGATAGAGGCTATTGCCCCAAAGGGAATTATTCTCAGCGGTGGACCCGCAAGCGTCTACGAGGCGGATGCCCCAAAAATTGATCCCAAACTCTTCGAGTTGGAAACCCCGATATTGGGTATCTGTTACGGTATGCAACTCATGGCGGCACTGTTAGCAGGCGGAAAAGTCCATCCAGCGACACAACGGGAATACGGGCATGCACCCCTCCAAGTGCTTGATGCAGCTGACCCACTTTTCGCAGGACTTTCCTCGCAATTTTCTGCTTGGATGAGCCATGGCGATCGTATTGAGGCACCCCCCGTTGGATTCCAGACAATCGCACAAACACAGAATGCCCCCATCGCGGCTATGGCGGATCCCACACGCGCGTTTTACGGGTTACAATTCCATCCTGAGGTCGAACATACCGAAGATGCCGATCAGATTTTGGCGAACTTCACGCGTAGCATCTGTGGATGTCGTAACGCCTGGACAATGCGTGCTTTCATCGCCCGTGCCACAGCACAAATACGGGAACAGGTCGGAAGTGAACGCGTCCTGTGTGCTGTTAGCGGAGGTATCGATTCAATGGTGCTGGCGACACTTTTACATCAGGCGATTGGAGAGGCACTTGTACCTGTCTTTGTTGACAACGGTCTCCTCCGAAAGAACGAAGCCGCTGAAGTGCTCAAAACCTGTGAGCAACTCGGAATTCCTCTCGTCGCTGTTGATGCGGTGGCGCCGTTTCTCAACGGGTTGGCAGGGGTGACAGATCCGGAAAAGAAGCGGAAGGTGATTGGGGCGCAGTTCATCGAAACCTTTAAAGCAACGGTGCAAGAATTGGGATACACCTTCCGATTCCTCGCGCAGGGCACACTCTATCCCGATGTTATAGAGAGTGTCTCTGTGAAGGGACCGTCCGCTACGATTAAGACGCACCATAATGTCGGTGGCCTTCCATCCGACATGCCGTTTGAGCTGCTTGAACCCTTTCGGGAGCTTTTTAAAGACGAGGTACGGGCGGTTGGGGCAGAATTAAACGTACCAGCGTATGTCCTTGGGCGACACCCGTTTCCGGGACCGGGACTCGCCGTCCGCATTCTGGGTGAGGTGACGCATGAACGTTTAGAGGTACTCCGTTCAGCAGACGCTATCTTTATCTCTGAAATCAAAAAAGCGGGATTGTATGACGAAATTTGGCAGGCATTGGTTGTTCTTCTGCCCGTCAAAAGTGTTGGCGTGATGGGCGACGCGCGGACGTATGAAAACGCGGTTGCACTCCGCGCCGTCACGAGTAGTGATGCAATGACAGCGGATTGGGCGCGTATACCAACCGATGTACTCGCCAGAATCTCCAACCGTATTATCAATGAAGTGCAGGGCATCAACCGTGTCGTCTACGACATTAGTTCAAAACCGCCCAGCACAATTGAATGGGAATAGATGTCAGTCATTAACGATCAGTAGAAAGTTTGCCAGTTGAGAAGTTAGAAAGTTGCGAGAACGTTTAATCGCTGCTGACAACTTTACAACTTTGAAACTTTAGCACACTTCACAACTTCCCAAGATTCACGTCCTTTTTACTGACCGCTGACGGCTAATTGCCATTACACTGAATAAACCTGCGATGCGGCGTGAACAGCCGCGCCACGCGTCGCGCTATGCCCCGACTCAATGAGGAGTTTCTCTAACGCACTCAGGACGAGCATAACGTTTCGTTCGTTTGAAGATTCACCCATCAGCCCAATTCGCCACGCCTTTCCAGCAAAGACACCCAAACCCGCACCGATTTCTATGCCGTAGTCCGCGATGAGGCGTTTCCGAATCAGCGCGTCGTCGATCCCATCAGGAATACGGAGAGTTGTGAGCATCGGTGCACGGTAGCCCTTTTCGGCTGCAGGTTGCAGACCGATCGCTTTTGCACCCGCAAGGAGCGCACGAGCATTGTGCACATGCCGTTTATAGCGGACATCCAATCCCTCTTCCAAAACAACGCGCAATGCTTCCCGCAAGGCGTAGATAAGCGATATTGAAACAGTATGATGATAACGCCGCTTTTCCTTCTCGCCATGCCAATAGTTTTCGAGGAGCGTCATGTCGAGATAGAAACTCTGGATAGGCGTTTTTCGGTTCCGAATTACCTCAACGGCACGATCACTGAAACTGATAGGTGAGAGTCCGGGGGGACCGGCGAGACATTTCTGGGTACAACTATACGCAATATCAATGCCGAGAGCATCCATATCTACCGGGTGTCCTCCGAGACTGGTCACACAGTCTGCAAGGAAAAGGGCACCGCTTTGATGGGCAATCTCAACGGCATCTTTCAGAGGTTGCAGGATACCCGTAGAGGTTTCGCCATGTACCAACGCAACCAGCTTTGGGGTAGAAACGTTCGCAACGGCTTCAGCGATTTTTTCGGCAGAAATGTGTGTACCCCATTCGGCTTCTACCCTTGTCACCACGCCACCGCATCGAGCGGCGATATCGGCGATCCGTTCGCCGAAATATCCTTTGACACCAACAACGACACCGTCACCGGGTTCAACAACGTTGGCAAGTGCTGCTTCCATCCCGGCGGTACCTGTGCCGGAGACGGGTAGCGTCAACCTGTTTTCGGTTCCAAAGACACGACGGAGCAGTCCGACCGTGTCGTCCATCACTTGGACAAATTCGGTATCTAAATACCCCAACATCGGGGTGGTCATCGCTTTAAGAACCCGCGCATTGGCTTCGCTCGGTCCGGGACCGAGTAGCACGCGCGGTGACACTATTAATTCATCGTACACTTTTTTAATTTTTCCTTGCGGTTTTTTAATTTTTCAAACAGTCTTGGCGTGAGGGGAGTGTGCGCATAAAAAGGGAGGGTGCTATACCGCACCCTCCTTTCAGGGAAAGCCTTGCTCAGGCGAGCGAGACTATGGGAACAGGATGTTGCAATTACTCGCCACCACCGCCGCCACCACCGGCAGCACCACCACGAATTTCCAGATTATTCGCCCGCATGTAGCTTTGAATCGTCTGGATTTGGCTGATTGCGTACGTGAGTGCTTGGTTGACCTTCGTGTCTACAGGCGGCGTTGTCTCATATTTTGCCCACAACCGGTTGAAGTAATCCAACGCATCGTTGAAATACGCGTCGTCGCTATCGGCTAACACCATGTATGCCTCACCAATCTGCACGAAACCGAGATCTGCATACTTGCTTCCCGGATATGCGTCGATGATCTTCTGATACTCAGCGATGGCGGCTTCGACGGCAGGTTTCTGCTCGTCACCCCTCGCGAGTTTCGATTCATTCAGGAGCGTCGTTGCGACCTCATACTCGTAGAAAGCGAGCGCATTCGCAGTATCATTGAGATAGCCTTGTGCTGTCGATTTCGACTCTGCACCGATACCGGGCGTATTGACTGCTTGCTGATAGTTCTCTATCGCCATCTGATAGAGACGAATCCGTTCCGCTTGCTCCAGCTCAGATTCGGAGCCTGCGTTGTAGTACTTGTTGCCAATGTTAATAAGGGCATCAGCGGTGTACTGACTGTTCGGATACTCAGCGGCAAGCACTTCGTTCGCCGCAAAGAGTTGATCATACCAGCGCTGTTTCGCGTCCTCATCGCCGGATTTTTCGGCGGCTTCACTGAGAAGCTGCGCACATGTCGAGATAGCATACAACGATTCAGCAGCACTCTTGTGAGTCTTATTCACAGTGCGCACCTTCTCGTATTCCTCAATCGCTTTCTCAAACTGTTGCGCGGCGTAGTAGGATTCGCCGACGTGATACTGCCAGAAAGCGGCATCGTTCGCACTCGGATAACGACGCACCATATCACGGAAGACATCGCCAGCGGCAATGAAAAAGCTTACCGCTTTTTCAGACATCTCACCGTCCATACCGACTTGCATCCGTCCGAGTTCAAAGTTCGAAGCGGCTGTGTAATTCAGTGCGGTTTCCGTATTCTTACGGAGGGTATCCGATTTCGGGAAGAGTCCCTTATCGACGTAACTCACGAACGTCGTGAGCGGTTGCAGCGCACTGAGGAGGTCTTGCGGAAGTTTCACGCCAATACCGACAGAATAATATATCTGACCGGATTGGAAGAGTGAATTCTGAACATACGGGATGACCGTCTGTTTGTCCGCCTTTTCAACCGGGGCTGCAATTGAAGCGACTTCAAAGAATGTGCTTGCGGCATCCCGACTCGCATCAATGTACGGCTTCAGGTCTGTGCCTGCCTCTGTGGAGAAGAGCGAACGCGCTTTGTCAGAATAGAGGAAACCGAGGTTGTATTGTGCAGCGGCTTTTTCTGCTACACTCGCGTTCGGATTTTCTGTTGTCCGATCACGGGCTTCAATCGCTTCAGCGATCGCTTCATCTAAGCGTCCCAATTCAACGTAGAGCGTCGAGCGACGGATACCAGCGTCTGCTACCATTGAGGCGACATTCGTGTTGTCCGAACCGCTATATTCTCCGATAAGGGTTTGGAAGGTTTCCAACGCCTTAGACGGCTGTTTCAACTGGTCTTGATAAATCAAGCCGATCCGATAGTAGGATTGCGCTTTGACGAGTGCGTCTTCTACTAACTCAATGGCGTTCTGGTAACTCATCAAGGCGTCCTGATAAGTTTTCAGTTGCTCCTCTTGGGCAAATGCCATTGCGAAGTAGGAGCGTCCCTTCATGTCTGCCTCTTCGGTGTTCTCAATAATATATTGATACTCTTGCACCGATGCGGCGTGGTCGCCGAGGATTCCGTTGAGTTCAGCAAGACGGGAATGCGCTTGGAAGATAAGCGACTTGCGCGCCTCGTCCTCGGTTTGTCCTTCTAATGCTGTAACCGCTTTGAAGGCGTCTGCAGCCCCTTTATTGTCCTCGAGTCCGAGCAACGCCAAACCCGCAGTGTAGTTAGCACTGATGAGGTTGTTCGCATCTTCCGTCAGGGTGCTCACTTTTTCCGCAGCACTTACAGCGTTCTGTAGGCTCAACTGCTTGCTGCCTGCATCCGTCGCGGATTGCGCGATCTGATAATGACAGACTGCTGCTTGATACTGTGCGTTCGGGGCGAGTTCACTCTTCGGGAAAGTTTGCACAAAGAAGAGATACTCCGCCAGTGCTTCATCATAGCGTTTCGCACTATAGTAAGTGTGCCCGATCTTCAGTTGCGAACGGCTGCGTGCCTCTTCCGGCGCACCTGTGTTATCGACAATGCGCTTCAGCGAAGCCACGAGCGCATCAACATCGACCTCTTCACCGCTGTTTTCAACGGCAGTGGCTTTAATCAAGTCGATATGTCCGAGCGTCTTGAGAACGAGCTCATTGTCACTGGATCCATATTTATCGCTCGCTTCGTCGGCGAGTTGCAGGATGAGGGGCCATTTTTCCGTATCGTTCTGCTTTTGTGCCGCATCGCGATAGGCGAGTGCCAAGCCGTAATAGGCTTCAACGGCGTTGGGACTATCGGCATAATCGGAAATCACGCGTTTGAACGCTGCTTCGGAGGATTCCAAGAGTGCCGGATCTTCAGAAGCGGCTTGGTAATAGCAAAGTCCGACGAGGTAGAGCGCATCGTCTGCGTATTCACCCGTCGGGTTCCCATCGACCACAGCTTGGTACTGGGTAGCTGCTTCTTCAAAGCGCTCCTCTGCCCGGAGCAGGTCAGCGAGTTTAATCTCTGCCAACGAACGGTTGTCAGCGTCGGCAAGCTTATCTAAAATGCTGTTATAGTAGTTAATCGCACCCTCTTTATCGCCTTCCTTGACATGACTATTCGCAACGAGAAGGAGTGCGCGTTCGTAGTATTCACTCGTGTCAGGAATAGATGCGTAGCGGTCGCGTGCTTGCGTCCAGTCACCGAGCATTTCATGCGAAAGGGCTTCGTTCATGATACACGCTTCCACCTGAGCGATACGTTCACTGAAGTCATCGTAACGTTCCTCGGCGACCCCAGGGAGGAATGCATCGTCATTGAACATGGCGACCGCTTCCTGATACGCTGAAACAGACTGCTGGAGATAATCGGCATTGAAGTTAGCGTCTGCATCGCCTTCTTGATAGCCTTCAGGTTTCGCGGCTTCGTAATAGGAACGTCCTTCAAAGAATTTACCCATCAACTTGACGAGATGGAACTTCGGTAGTGGACGGTAGTCCCACAATTTCGCATATTCTTCAGCGGCTTCAATGTACTGTTTGAATTCAGTCCGCTTGATGTCAGCGAAACGGAGTTGAACCTCAGCGGCGAGGATGTCGAACTCGTTATCGTTTTTGTTTTTCTCAATGAACTCGCGTGCGATTGTTTCCAACTCGTCTTTGCGGCCGAGATCGTTGAGTGCCCAAATTGCGCCGTAGAGCGCGTGGGGAGCAACCGGATCTTGCGGATAGTTGTCAACCGTTTTTTGATACCATTGCAGGGCGAGCTCAAGCGTTGCCATTCCGGTATCGGATTCCCCAGCCTTTATTTGATTGCTGCCGAGTTTGTAGTAGGCTTCACCAATCTGGTAGGAGCAATAGGGAACGAAATCGGTCGCTTCTTCATGTTCGTTGATAACACGTTGATATGCTGCTGTTGCTTCGCTCCAATTCGCTAAGCGGAAATGGCTATCGGCAATACCGAGTTTTGCTTCGGCGATGAAGTCGCTCTCCGGGTATCCTTCAAGGAGTGTGTTATAGGCAACAATGGCGTTTTCATAGTCCCCTTGATCGAAGTAGGTACGTCCGATGGCAGACTGAATTTCTGCTTGGAGTGTGCGGTCGGCAGTGTTTTGGAGCGCTAACTCGTAGTTGACGCGTGCGTTGTCATAATCCTTCTGCCGGGCGTAAATCGCACCTTGGTCGAAGTATGCCGCCGTGACGTATTGGCTTTCCGGGAACTGCGTGATGAAGTTGGTATACCGACCGATCGACTCATCATCCCGACCGAGTTGGTTCAAACTATAAGCCGCTTTATACATCGCCTCGGCTTGCAGATCCGGGTAGTTCTTGAATTCCTCTGTCGCGATTTTATCGAACTCCTGATACGCTTGTTCATAGTTGGATTCGTTGAGGAACGACTGCGCAATCAGGTGCTGTGCGTCATCTTTAAAATCGGAATTTGGGAAACCATCAAGAACCGCTTTGAACGCCTGTCGGGAGTCCTCGTAGTTCTGCAGTTTATAGTTCAGCTGCCCGATAGCATACCAAGCGTTTTCGACGAAAAGGCTGTTCGGGAAGTTCTCAATGAGCTGCGTGAACTTCGGCTCCGCCAATTCAAACTGCTCCGTCCGATAGAGGATATGTCCCCAGAGGTAGGTTAACCCCTCTTGGTGTTTGGGGATCGTTGCCGTTGGCGCAACCTTTTCGATGTACTCAATCGCAGTGTCGTAGTGATTTACATCGCCTGACTGTTCAGCGAGACGTGAGTAGCTCACTGCAATCTTATAATTGGCGAGGGTGGGGAAATCCTTGTCAATAACCTCGGTTTTCACACCCCGCTTTGTTGATTCTTCGAGTGCCTCTGTATACTTTGCAATTGCGCCTTCATAATCCGCCTGTCCGTACAAATCTTCAGCGGATTGGAAGAGTTGCTCCACCTTTTTGGAGCTACCCATCATAAAAGGTGAAAGGAGCGCAACTATTAAAGCGAGACCACCGATAATGCCCAAAATCCTTGGGTTCATTCGTATTCTCCTTGTTTACGTCGTGCACGCTCAAAACGCGCCCACGAGGTTGAAAATTATAGTAACGTTCATAATCACAATTTAACTTCAATGCAATCCCACTCGTTTAGCTGCCGTTGGGATTCGAAGGGGAAGGTCCGTAAGAAAACACCTACAACTCTCTGGAATCGTAGACTTCTGAAATAGATAATGTTTCCAACGGTACATCCAACAATTTTTTCTCTGAAAAGTCTTTAAATCCGCTCCACTTCCGCTCATACTGTTGGAGTGCGTGCCGTCCATCCATACCCTGCAACAAGAGCAATGCATATCTGCTTTCGGTTAATACATCGCGACCCGTGAGACGTTCCCAGAACGCACCCTGTGCCGGAATTTCGGCATAAGCGAGCAATTCCGAGTCAATGTCTAACGCCGCACTTGGGACTGTATCAGAATCCCCCTCTTGAAGTGTGGTGAAGATATATCCCTCTGTCATCGGTTCATCAGTGAATAGCCAAACATCGGAACTTGAATCAATAGCGGGAGGCTCCGTCGGACGCCTGTACGGGCTGGGGGATTTCGTCTGTGAATAGATGAAATCCATTCCTTGTATTACATTCCCAGCCCCTACCGATCGATGAATGCCCGTCGGTTGAGTCCCAGCGGCATCTTGTCTGATAGCAAGGGCTGCAGTAGGTTGGACCGAGGTCGGTGAGTCGGCAGAGAAGAACCGAATTTTCGCTGCTCCATACAGACGACCCAGCATGGAACCACCGTCATCGTGTGTTGAGACTTGGTTTAGCAGAAGCGACGCAACAACTAACATCGTCAGCGTTAGACCGGAAATATAATACGGAAAAGCGTGTTGTCTTATGGAGAGAAACCCACCCAAACGGGAATGATCAATACCGCGATGGAGCTGGGTGAACAGCTGCCATCCAAGACGCATAGCGACTGCAAAGAGCCGTTGATGGAGGGCAGTTGGCGCACTCTGTTCAATACGGTGTTGGAGTTGCGTTGTAAACCGAGCGTAATAGGCATCCGATGCTTCCGGTTCAACGTAAAAATTTTCGAGGAGGTGGTTCGTTTTCTTTAGGTCTACCAGTTCTCGTTTGCACGCTTCGCAGGAGCGGAGATGCACTGCGACGACACTACGCTGCCGTTCGGAAAGCGTCCCATCTATATAGTCAGATAAAAGGCGTTCTATTTTGTCACACTTCGATCTCATGGATATTCCCCTCGAGAGTGTGTATTCCACACGTCTATAAACCCACGAAACTCAACTAATTTCGGTTACCGAAATTTTCCTTTGAATCGAAACCTAAACGTTGCTTGCATCTACATACGGTTTGAGCAAAGTTCGGAGCTTTTTACGCGCATAGTGCAAGCGGGAACGGACTGTGCCTTCGGAGCAGTTGAGAATTGAAGCGATCTCCGCGTGCGTTAACCCTTCAAATTCATGAAGAATAACAACTGTCCGATGTTTCAGTGAGAGGCTATTGACTGCTTTTGTGACATGGTGTCGCAGTTCAGCTTTTTCAGCATGGGCATGTGGGTCATTGGCGACTTGCGCACGGTATCGCGTGACCGCCTCATACTCTGATTCCGATGCCGTTTCAAGTGTAGTCACTCGCTGACGCTCTCTACGTTTGACAAAGTTCAGGGCTTCATTGACCGCTATTCGGTAGAGCCACGTCTCAAAAGCCGCATCCTTCCGAAACGTCCGAATTGAGCGATATACCTTAATAAAGGTCTCTTGCATGACATCGTCGGCATCCGCGTGGTTCTTGGTGATCTGCATCGCCAGACGGTAGACCATCCGCTTATATTTTTCCACCAACGGTGCCAATGCTGTCTCGTCGCCTTCACAAAGATCGGCAATGAGCAAGGCTTCAGTTCTTTCCACCGAACTTTCTCCTTCAGGTTTCTAACGGATTAATGGGTTAGACAACGCCTTTTTGAAAACCGTTCAAAAAAATAAGACACTTTATACGCTATTATAGCACTATTCCGAAAATTGTGTAAAGAAAAAATATTTAGCAGTCAGCCATTAAAAAAAGGGCAACGTATTAAAAATACGCCGCCCTCTTTGTTGAAATAGCCTCAAATTTACTCTTTACCCTTGGTTACAAAGGTTACACTGACATCCGTAGAGTTGCCAGCAGCGTCTGAGACTTTACCTGCGACAACATAGGTTGTCTCGTTGCCAATCTCTTTGCCTTTGACGACTTCAAGCGTCGCTTTGTTGCCTTCGACTTTGCCGAGCCAACCGACATCATCGCCGCCTTCGGTCTGCAGCGCGATGTTACCAGAGACATCTTCACTGAACTCGATCTCGATCTTCCCATCGGTATTGATGGCTTCGGGATCAACATCCTTGTCCCCGTCTTTGACGGTGCCACCAGTGACTGTGGGCGCATCGATATCCGGTGCGGTGACCGTATAGTTCAGTGCCTGGGTTCCATCAGCCCACGTGACCGTCAATGCGAGCGGACCCGGGGTGAAAGGACCCGTAATAGTCGCTGTCTTACCTGCGACTGTGACAGTACCAGCACTTACCGTGACATCGGCGGGTGCGTTGTCAAAGGTAACCGTAATGCTTCCATTCGCGGCAATCTCACCACCCGGCGGGGTTGCACTTACGAAATTAGCTGGTGCAGCTGTGTCGTCTGTTTCTTCACCGCCACCACAGCCGACTATCAGCGAAACGGCGAACATGCCTGCCAGCAATAAAGCGAAAGTTCTAAACAATTTTGTCATTAGAGTTAACTCCTTAAATTGTAAAGTTTATCAAAATACACCCTTCGGATAGGGTGTTCTAACAACTTTCGGTCCTTTCCCAGAGACGCTTGCAAAAGCGCTCGGGAAAGTCGGTTTCGGGTACGTTGCTGCTTGTACAATTCAGCAACGCCTTGAAACCTATGATCATATTCTCGTTAAGTCAAGTAAAACGTAAGGCTATTTCGTTTGTTGTTCTCTCCGCAGTGCGTAAAGAACAAACCGACACGTTGAGAACAGAATTCCACGGGGGCAGTTTACAGAGGAAAACACCATTGGATTGTTGTACCCCTCGCCCGAAAGTCAATATCTATCTAAACGAGTACCTTAAAGTTTAGCAAAAATTGCAAACTTTGTAAAGGTAAAATTACGGATTTTCCCAAAATTATATGAAAATTAGTCTCTTTTGTCAAGAGAAAACTTCATTTTTTTGTAAATTTACCATAAATTTTAACGGTGTCAAGAAAAAATTGGTACATGTACTCGTAAAATCAAGTTTAAGGACATTATATAGTATATCACATATTGAAAAGAAAAGCAATTTTTTTTACTGGCTATCGGCTTTCAGCGAAGAAGGTTTTCGTTTAACGATACCCTCTTAACTGACTGCTGAAAGGGTTTTCGTAGCAAACCCTCTTTGTCGACAGCCGACGGCTGATTGCCGACTGCTATTCTTCAAACAATCCCATCTGTTCACTCGCGACTCCACTCGCATACCTTTCAAGTCGTTCTGGATGTGTTAGCACATCAATCACTTTGTCAACCTCGGTCGGTGTGAAAGGAAACGCCCCTGTCCCTATCAACTCTTGTGGTCCTTCACGTTGCGCGTGCGCTGTATCCCAGCGACATGCGAGTACTGATCTGTCCTGACGCTGCGCATACCGTGCTGTATGCATCGCACCGCCGGTCTTTCGCGCCTCAATTACAATGGTTGCTATGGAAAGCCCGCTGATAATACGGTTTCTCTGCACAAGGTTGCCGGGTGACGGGGCTGTCGGGAAGGGATGCTCTGAAAACAGGCAGCCATGCTCATAAATCTTCATGGCAAGTGGGTTGTTCCGTCCGGGATAGATAGAAGACAGGTCCGTTCCGACAACGCCAACCGTCTTGCCCATCCCCGCGAGCGCCCCCGAGTGTGCATACGTATCAATACCAGTTGCTAACCCACTGACAACCGTAAATCCGGCGAGCACGAGTTGCGTCGCCAGCGAAAGGGTGAGTTCAATCCCCGCTATGCTCGGCTGCTGACTCCCCACAATCGAGACACACCGATCACCGATGTCCGTGAGTGTGCCGACGCTACAGAGAATTCCGGGGGCATCGGGTAGATTTTTGAGTTGTGCCGGATAGTCTGAATCTTCAAGGCACATTACCCTGACCTCCTGATCTTCGAGGGCATCGAGTCTCTCACGAAAGGTCGGAAAGTTACCGGATACTGTGAGGATACGAGATGCGAGAACGGGGTTGAAGGAGGGTAACCGCGCAATTTCGGGGAGTTCCGCTTCAAAAATTGCCTCGGCGCTACCGAAACGCGCGATCAACCGTCGAATCCGCACGCTACCGAGTCCCTCAACAGATGCAAGTGCCAGCCAGTATTCAAGGGGGGTGTTCCTTTTTTCCGAATGTGTCATATCTATTTGCACTTCCAGAGCCTGTTTTGTTGATACCTTAATATATAATGCATAACGCAAGTTGCCGCTTACAAAGTTTGGACGCTTCAATAAGGGGCGGTTGGAGTTCGCTCACGCCGTAGGAGTGCTATATCTATGAAAACCTACGTTTAAATAAAGTATAACACACTATCAAGATAGATGTCAAATTTACGTCTTAACACGCCCTCCACTACGGACACCTGCCCTTAGCATCCTTCGGGAAAAACAAATTGACACGCCTTCTTGATTAAAGGTATACTTTAAGGGCAGACAATTGAACGCTGTAGGAGAGAAAAATGCAAAATACCCCCGTACGCCTGCTTTCAACAAATGGGATCAGTCGGCATTATGGTGGGGTCATCGCCTTGTCCGAAGTGACAATGGCGGTACACCCCGGGCAAATCTTCAGCTTGATTGGACCGAACGGGGCAGGAAAAACGACGCTCTTTAACTGTGTTACGGGTTTGGATAGACCAACATTTGGCACCGTTGAGTTCTTGGGCGAATCTATTACAGGTCTTCGTCCAGACCAAGTTACGAAACTCGGTATCGGTAGGACCTTTCAGAACATACGACTCTTCGCAGAACTCACAGTTCTTGATAACGTTAAGATCGGGAGGCATCCCCGCACAGCCAGCACATTTGTCGGTGCAGTCTTCCGCACGAATCGGCAGAAAAGTGAGGAAGAGGAGATCGCCGCCCGCGCACAGGATATGCTTGAATTTGTCGGGTTAGACAACATCAGCGACCAGACGGCAGGAAACCTCTCCTACGGGGACCAACGACGCGTCGAAATTGCCAGAGCTTTGGCGACTGAACCGAAACTCCTGCTCCTTGATGAACCTGCCGCTGGAATGAACCCTCAAGAGACACAGGAGCTTATCGACCTTATCTACGCCATACGAGAGCAAGGTGTCACCGTGCTGCTCATCGAACACGATGTAAAACTGGTGATGCAAATCTCCGATTGGGTCACAGTGTTAGACCACGGCGAAAAAATCAGCGAAGGCGTACCCTCGGACGTGCAGAACGACGAACGCGTCATTGAGGCATACTTAGGAACTTCTGACGATGCTTGAACTTCGGAACATTCATACCTATTACGGGAACATACGCGCCGTTCGCGGCATTTCCATCACTGTCAACGCGGACGAGATGGTCTGCCTCATTGGTGCCAACGGTGCCGGAAAATCGACAACGCTCATGACAACCTCGGGAATACATACCCCTGTTGAAGGCAGTATACACTTTGATGGCAATGACATCACAACAACATCGGCAGAAGAACGCGTCAGCCTCGGCATCTCACAGGTCCCGGAGGGACGACTCATCTTTCCGGATATGAGCGTCCGTGAAAACCTCGAACTCGGTGCCTATTCGAGGACCGACAAAAGCGGCATCAGAGACGATTTAGACAGAATCTTTCAGTTTTTCCCCGTCCTACACAACCGGCAGAAACAGCGTGGCGGCAGTCTCAGCGGTGGCGAGCAACAGATGCTCGCAATCGGACGCGCCCTGATGTCCAAGCCGAAACTTCTCTTGTTGGACGAACCCTCCTTAGGACTCGCGCCGCTGATCGTCAAACAGATTTTCGAGATCGTCCAGCAGATTAACGCTGACGGCACAACCATCCTCCTCGTCGAGCAGAACGCACAAATCGCACTGCAAGTGACCAATAGAGGCTACGTCATGGAGACGGGTGAAATTACAATTGAAGGCACCTCTGCCGACCTGTTAGCCGACGAGCGCGTGCGACAAGCGTACCTCGGAGAATGAAAATATGTTTGACACCCACGCGCGAATATGGTTTACTATACGCCAAGGAGATGCCCCATGAAAACATGCTTTTTTTTCTCTATCCTCTTTTGTATAATTACGGTGCCTGCTTTCGGTGCGCTAACCGATGCTGACTTTGATAAGATCCGCTTGATCGTCAAAGAGGAAGTCAAGGCAGAGATTGAGAGTTCTGAAAAACGGATGAAAACATATATTGATACCAAAATTGAGGCGGTTAATGTCAAAATTGATGCTGTTAATACCAAAGTTGATGGCGTTGAGGAACGTTTGGGTAACAGAATTGATAGCGTTGAGAAACAGATGACGTTCCTGCTGAATGTCATCTATGGATTGATCGCCTTGATTATCATAGCGATAGGTATCCCACAAGTCATCATAGGATGGCGGAGCAAAAGAGACCACTCGCTTGAAAATCGGATAGAAACGCTCACACAAGAGATCGAAACCCTCAAACGACAGCACATCGTCAAACCCTAACAAACAGATGTATCCAACACTTATTGATTTCGGTCCCTTTGGTATCCATTCTTACGGATTGATGTTAGCCACGGCGTTTATTACAGTCGTCTTTGTTATACAATCCGAGTTAAAGCGCCGCGGTTTTGTCCCGGAACTCGCCTCGACGATCGTCATGGCTGCAGCGATCGGTGGCATTGTCGGCGCGAAAATCTATTATGTGTTACTCGACGGTCAAATCACTTTCCACGAACTCTTCTCAACGGGCGGGTTAGTCTGGTATGGCGGTTTCATCGGTGGATGTCTCGCCGTTATTATCGTGGTGCTCCGTTCTCCGAACCCGTTCTTACCTACAATTGACATCGTCGGTCCGACAGTCGTCCTTGGATACGGTATCGGGCGGATCGGGTGTTTCCTCGCGGGGGATGGCGACTACGGACCCCCGTCAGATCTACCTTGGGCAATGGCGTTCCCGAACGGCACTGTCCCGACCGATGTTCCTGTCCATCCGACGCCTATATATGAGACGCTGATGGCATTCACATTTTTCGGTATTCTCTGGTCGCAACGCCGTAAGTTTGAGTCGACGCCCGGTGCACTGTTCGGTGCGAGTCTGGTCGCGTTGGGGGTGGAGCGGTTTATTGCCGAGTTTTGGCGGCTCACACCGCGCGTCCTTGGATGGGTGTCAGCGGCGCAACTCTTCAGTATCGCGGCATTTGTTATGGGGATCGCGCTCATACTCTGGATGCGCAACCGGCCTCGCGTAGCGGAAAGCGAAGGGAGCTACCTCGCCGATGAAACCGGCGGCGGTGAAGGTCAGAAGTCGCGTCAACAGCGTAGACGTGGCAGACGCCGCCAACGCCGGGGTTGACAACCCTTATATACCTTAATATATAGAGGACCCTGAAAAAACGTGCAAACAAAACGGATCTGTCTCTGGTCGGGACCGCGGAACGTCTCAACCGCACTGATGTACGCCTTCGCACAACGCAGCGATACCGAGGTCATTGACGAACCCCTCTATGCGCACTATCTCTACACAAAATACGGGTCCCAGGCTCTCAAGAGTACACATCCCGCCACAGCGGAGGTGATGGCGTCCATGTCAACAGATGCCGGACACGTCATTGAAAAGGTGATCTTGGGTCCCTGTGAGAAACCCGTGCTTTTCATGAAACAGATGGCGCACCACCTCATCAACATCGACCTAAGTTTCCTCCAACACACCCACAACGTCCTGCTCATCCGAGATCCACGAGAAATGCTCCCGTCTCTTGCAAAGATCATCGGGACACCCACACTCGCCGATACCGGGCTTAAAACACAATATGATCTCTTAACCGACCTACGCGCCGCGGGGCACTCCCCTCCGATTCTCGACGCTCGACTCCTATTGGAAAACCCCTCCCCTGTTTTATCGCAATTGTGTGAGCAGCTCGGATTACAATTTGAGCGTTCGATGCTGTCTTGGGAGGCGGGTGGAAATCCTGCCGACGGTGTATGGGCACCGTATTGGTATGAGAACGTGCATCGGAGCACAGGGTTCGCGCCGTATCGCCCAAAATCGGAGCCGTTTCCGACCGAATTGGAGTCGGTTTTCGCGGTATGTTTGGCGTATTACGAGGCACTCTGTAAGGATGCGATTCGCCCGTAGCCACCACAGAAAATTAGTGCTTGACATCCAGTTCCTACTTCTGTATAATATGATAAAGGGAGGATTTCCATGGCGAATCATTTCAACGACCTACTGCTACAGACCTTAAAACAGGTAAACGTCCGGCTGGATCGTCTTGATGGGCGCATGGACCGTCTTGATGGGCGCATGGACCGCTTGATGGAGACCAAAGCGGATCAGACAGTCCTTGACGCGACCAACGAAAAGTTGGATGCGCTTAGCGAAAAACTTGACACGAAAGCCGATAAGGCAGACCTTGATGCCCTTAGCGGAAAGGTGGATGCGCTTAGCGAAAAACTTGACACGAAAGCCGATAAAGCGGACCTCAACGCGACCAACGAAAAGTTGGATGTCCTTAGTGGAGATGTTAAGGATCTTGGGCACCGTATAGACCGTATTGAGGGTGGGATCGGGACCCTGAAATGGTTCATTGGGGCTGAAGTCGCTGTCATCGGCGTGATTCTCGCCTTCATTAAAGCGTGCTAATCTCCTACCGATCGTCTTCCGCCATCTTCTCAAGAATCTGTTCAAGGAGCCGATCACTATCGGCTTCCCGCTTACGGTATTGTTGGACTAACTCCGCCAACGTTGACGACTCCTCACCATTCACCGGCGTTTCGCCATTCGTCGGGATCCCCAACAGCAACATATCCAACGCCTCATCAAACGTCTGCGCCTGCACCGCCTCGAGCTCATTCGATCCCGCCTTCAGGACCACCATCTCTAACTTCGGACGCCGCGGCTTATCGTCATCGCCATCTTCACCCTCCGGCTTCTTCGCTTGCAGGTAAATCGCCTCGAGATAGAACAGTGCGTCCTCAATCGGGATAATCAGTAGATTGCCCCGAATCACATCGCTCGTGGTTTGCCAGCCGCGCTGTTGATCGCCGGTTTTTTTGTTAATATCGTCCTCGACCTGTGTCGGTCCGGCGACCCCTGCGTTCTCAGGAAGCACATAAACGATCCGCTCACCGTAATGGGGTTGATCACAGCGGGCGACCATCCACGCCTTCAACTGCTTCTCGCGGTCCCGCGGCGCGAACGGGATCATATTCACAAACTCGATTTTCTCCTCACCCGGCAACTTCAGCATAGCGTAGTAGGGCATCATCTCCTGATCCGCTTCCGAGGAGTAATACGCCTCTTTCGGTATCGACCACGGGTTCGTATCGTCATAAAAACCGCTCGCTTGCCGATAATAATCGCCGTAGAGTCGCGCTTGAATCCGGGTCAGGTAATCGGGGTACCGCAAGTGCGCTGCCAGCCCCTCCGGCATTTCCGATAGCGATTTAAAGAGATTTGGAAACGCTTTCTGGTAGGTCTGCATCACGGCTTCATCCGCCTCATTTTTCTTAATGGCATAGAAATCCACCGCACCCGTATAAGCGTTGACGACAGCGACACCGGCATTCCGGATGTAGTTGAACGTATCGAAATCCGGTTCCTCATATAACGCACTGTCTGTCAGTTGCGTCTTATCGTCCACATACATCTGGGCGTTCGGGTGATACCGGCTCGTCACATAGAAGTCAATGATCCAATACAACTGTTCGTTGTTAATCACGATATACGGGTCAGGGTCGTAGTTCAGGAAGGGGGCTATATAGGAGACCCGGTCTTTAACGAGACGGTCATTTCGGCGGGTGCCGATCCTTCGACGGAACATGATGCGGCTCTCTGGGGTCAACTTCTCCGAGATAAGGATGGGGAGGAAATCGAATCGGAGGGCGAAACAGAGACGGCGGAACCAACCGCCTAAAGGCACACCCCCGTCACCCTGGTAAGTATGCTGCATCCATTCAGGTATTTCTGGTGCTGCGACACCGGCGGGGCTTTCGGTATCCACGGTGCGATCGGCACGATTCGCAGCGCGGTCGGTGTTGACAATCATGTAATTGCGGATCATCTCCCCGTAGTAAATCTGCGGATATGCGACCTCGAGTTCTTCGTATTCACTCACGATTGGCGTATCCTTGACCCAAAGTTTCGGTAACCCTTCGCCAACGAACTCGTTCACGGGTGCGACACACACGCCATACCCGTGCGTAAAGGAGCGGAGATCCGTTTTCAAGCGATCCCAGCCCGTAATATCGTCGTTGGGATCAATTTCACGGGCGGCTATCAGGACCTGCCGATATTCACCGTCGACTGTGTATCTATCGACATCGGTATAGGGGTGGAAATTGTAATGCGGCTTAATCTGCCTGTCTCGGAGCGCCTCATACAGCACGCGTCGATCCCAAATCTGGATATTGCTCTTGACCTCGGCGTTCTCCGTTATCATCTCCAGCGTTGCGATGCCAGGTGCTTGGTCGACCCTCACGATCTCATTGAGATCAAAGGCGCGACGCGTCTCTTCAATATGCCGCTGTAGATACCGTCCCTCTTTGAGAAACGGCTCCACACGCATCCGCACGGTATGGAGTCCCAACGGATATACGTGAATCAACAGCACATAACTCAATCCCCAGATGGCGCCAGTCGCATACCATAACAACCGTTTCCGCCAGAACATATTCGCCACGATAACGATCGCGACGCCTATCAGCACACCGCAATAAAGTTTCGTGGCACCTGCGAGGTGAAAGTCGACGTAAAATAAGCCGTGGAGGGTCCGCAACCCATTCGTCAGGGGTTTCGTATAGACTTTGTCCCAGAGGTTCACATAACTCCGCCACCCCCCGACGAGCAGAAGCAACAGCCATAAAACCGAACCGTGGAAGATGATATGTCGCTTCACACGTGCCATTGTATGTGCGTCTCGACGGTAATAGAAATGATACAGCAACCCAACGACAACACAGGTTACCCACAGCATTATCTCTATCCAGAGGCTCACCCATCGGTGGAGCGGGAAACTGAAGAGATAGAAATTCCGGTCCATCCCGAAATGGAGGGACCCGTCCGCTGCTACCGACTCGGGCTGGTTCAAGTACCGAAGCACGATATCGTCCAAGAGGAGCATCGGTCCTGCGAGCAGGAGTGCCGCAACCAGCGTGATACAGATGACCATTCGATGGAAAGAGAAGGTCTGCGTATGTGTCCACCGCCGAAACTCGCGGGATTCTGGACACAATATATGTGCGATCGCCGTGTTAGCGTTCATAAATCCAGCGGCGACGATGAAACAGACACCAAAGATACCCCATCGGACCTTCTGGAATCCCCAGAACGCATCGGCGTATCCGACGTGTTCGAACCAGAGGTGTTCTGTATAGAGATGCGCCAAGGGGATGAAGCAGCTGAGCGCGATGAACGCGCTGAGTGTCCAGAGCAGATACGCTTGTAATTTGTTATGAACACCGCGCCGCCAGTAACCGCTCCGTCGGTACCGAAGGATGCCCCATATTAAGGTAACACCGATAAGGAGTGTACTTAAAAGTAACTGTGCAATGGCAAGGTCTGCTGTCATGGTGAATCGTCTCCTTGTAAAACATTATAGCATAGGTACGCTGGAATCCGCAAATTTGGCAATTCGTCATTCTGACAAAAAATTATTTGACAAAAAACATCTGTTACGCTATAATTAATACCAATACAACCGCAAAAACGCCGAAATACGCGTTTTTCGCACCCTGATGAAAGAAAATACTTGACAAAAATACCCGATTTCTGTAAAATTGCAAATATGCGAAAAAGATGTTGACTTTTTTTCGTAACTATTTTACAATTATAGGTGTTAATAAAGGGCATAGAAAACATGGAGTCCCCACTCCTCGCCAAAAACCGAGAAGCGGAACGCTCCAACACCACATACGTTTTTCAAGAAAAATTTGACAAAAGACGCAACTTAAGATACAATATTAACGAACGTGTCTCTTAGGGGCGTAAGGATTGGGAAAACCTAACAAGATTCTCAAAACGTATTTACCCTTAACACTGTTTATACAAGCGGTTTGGCGCAACCGATAGCGATGTCCCTACACCGCTGTAAATCGAGGACCCCAAACCCAAATTTCCAAGCGTGTTTTGAAAAAATACCAACTACCTCGGTAGGGACGGTTTCCGAACCGCACTGGATTTTGGCAACACGCACTCAAGGTTAGTTCAGAATAGATTTCATCCCTGAAAAATCTATTCTTGCTGTTTGATACAGAAGCACACGATGTGATGTGTGCGGGGGCACTTATCCCTACTGCCCCGTGATTGTTGATAAGAATGTTTTTTAGTTTGATTTAAATGGAGGAACATTAGTAATGTTCTATCGTCAATGGACACTTTCCTTAACAAGTTTACTTTTAATAGAACTTACGCAGCTTGCTCATTTTCGTGCGATCTTTGGTTCATAGTAGCGCAATGGCGCAAGTCGCGTGTGGACTTGCGGGACAATGCGCCTGCTTGTGTTCTAAACAATCAATTTCGTCGTGGAATCTAAATTTGCTAAAGTTTGGACAATTTTAAAGAATTAAGATGTTTGAAAGCAGAAAAGCAGGTATCCTTTCATAAACATACCACTGTTTTGAAAGGAAGGCAAAAATGCCCCTGCTTCTCCACTTAGAAAGTATTGTATCGGATTTTCGTCATTTGTTCAATCAACAAAACTTTGCGCTTTTTCAAGCATTTATTTTTGGGTTTATGACTCAACCGCCTGGAGGCAGCCTGACGCACCTGTATCAGTCGAGTGGATCCGCGACACGCTATTGGTCGTTTCCGAAGTTTCTTTCCCGGGGCAAATGGGATACCGATGCGGTTGCTGCGTGCCTGATGAAAAGGCTCCAGGGCGTGTTTGCCGACTGGGTTTACGTCTATGATGCCACCAAAGCCTTGAAGACGGGTAAAACCCAATGGGGTTTACATTTTTTCCGCAACTTCAGTTATCACGGTAAACATCGCGTGAATCAATCAAAGTTTCACTTCGGACACGAGTTTGGGGCATTAGGTTTACTCTGCGAGACAGCGGCAGATTGGTTGCTGTTTCCGGTCTGGGTGAAACTCATTGCACCTCAGACGCTCCGGGACAAAGGTGATGCGGTGTTGAAACGTATCTGTTCGAAGATCCCCCGGGGGTTGATCCTCTTTGATAGAGGGTTCTGCCGCCGCAAAGTCTTTGAAATGCTCTTGGAACTCGGACATCATCTGTTGTGTCGTGCGAAGTCAAATGCGGTGTTTTATCGTTTACCGAAACGTCCCAAGCGCCCCCAGCGCGGGCGTCCGAAGAAATATGGAGACCGTTTGAACATCCAACGCTTACGGTATCAAGACGTTTGCATCCTGGAAAAAACGTATCAGGTCGCCTCAGAGGTCGTTCGGACGAAAATGTGTCCGACAGACGTCCGACTCGTCGTGATACGCACCCGAGTCAAACCCTCAAAACCGTATCGGTATTTCTGTGTCTTTACAACAGATATGACCTTGGAGCTCCCGAAGATCGTTGAATACTACCGGCAGAGGTGGCAGATAGAAACAGCGTTTCGAGATGCGAAGCAGCATTTCGGATTTGATGCCTATCGGGTCAAGTCTCGCAAAAGCATCAATCGCTTCGTGCAGCTGAGTTTCGTCGCAGCTTCGCTGACGAAGTTGGTCTTCTTGAAGTTTGGGTCTCGGCATCCCTCGGATCGCGTGAGCGTCAAAGAGGTCTGCGAGCATCTCGGGATTCACTGGTATCATCCGAGGCACCTGACGCAAGGGTTACGGGTCGCTTATTTACAGTCGCACCTCAGAGCGTTGGAATATTCTGCGAGTTCCCAAGAAGAGACCAACTCACAGAATATTCATCCCATATCTGAACACGATACCACGCTACCTTTCGACAAAGCAGCTTGAAACTTACAATATTGTCCAAACTTTAGTAAATTTGCGTAAGTCCTGTTTAATATTGGTGTTTGCGTTGATTGCGTCTCCCACTATGGCGCAATTTGATGTGACGCTCACGGCGGATCCCGTCAATAAGGTAGAGGTTGCGGATCCGTCAGTTACCCTTGCTACTTAGGGGTTTCACGGTATTTTGTAGGATCCTCTCTACAAATGTCGCCCCTACGGGGCTTGGTCTATATTCGACCTGATCTTCTCCATATAGGTATCATATCGAAAAAATAGTTGGGATTTAGGCCAAACCCCTTGTGTAACGTGAGTTTGAAAAAAATCGTTGATATTTTCCGGGATCCCATATATAATACGAGTATGGCACACTTCGATGAGCTGTTCAAACATTTGGCGGATTACGCCCCCAATCCACTCGCGGCCTTAGCACTGAATACATCAAACGTGGAAGTCGGGGCTCCGCTGAACACCGAGCAAGCCACGGTTAAGATGCATCACAGCGATATGACGTTTCAGATCTGGCTGCCTGACAAAAAGGAGAACGCCATTCTCCATATAGAGGCACAAACCGACGAGAGCCGCGAGAAACCGATGCCACTCCGGGTTCTGATGTATTCCAGTTTTCTGGCGCACCAGCATGAGAAAAATGTCTATTCCGCAGTTTTCTATCTTCGTCCGCCTGCGGGACAAACAGACTCAGGATACTACGAGTATGGAGACGAGGTAATGGGTGGCTTACGGTTGAAATATAATGTCATCCGTATGTATGAGTTAGAAGGCGAAGGGTTCTTAGATCGCAGTGTTGTAGGGCTCCTACCGTTCACACCCTTGATGCGGCCCCCTTCTGGGATGACTTCTCAAGCTTGGGTGGAAACGTGTATAGAGACGACAAAATCCGCCCCGGTAGACCGTCAGACGCGGGGGACGTTATTATATACGCTCTCGGTTTTTGGAGCGTTAGTGCATCCGCCTGAACTTTTTCAGGATCCAGTATTGGAGGCAATCATGCAAGAATCTCCTATTTACGAACGCGTGATCCAACGCGGCATAGAACAAGGAGCGCGCCAAGCGATGATTGAGAACATCTTAGCAGTCCTTCGTGCGCGGTTCACAGATGTCGATGTCAGCGTCCTGATCCCTAGGCTTCAAGCGATTGAGGATCTCAACCGTCTCAAGCGGTTGAATCTCACTGCTTCCTTAGTCAATAGTTTCCGCACATTCCAAGAAGATTTCGATGCATAACAGGTAGGGGTAGGTCTTGTGCCTACCCCGCTGTAGGGGTTTCCTAACCTCGTCGCTTTGCCTACCCCGCTGTAGAGGTTTCCTAACCTCGCCGCTTTGTGCGAAACCGGTCTTGTACCCACCCTCAGGAATTGCGAAAAAATTTGACAAAAAATACAGCCTACGATATAATATATCGGCGAAGAGGGTATCGCCTAACGACATCCGCTTGCTGACCGCCGATGGACCGACAGCCATCTACACATTATTTTTGAAGAAAAATTTGACACCATACCACAAATGTGGTATAATAATTACAGAATTGTGGTAAAATAGGCTTCTGAATTCTGACGTGGGCAGCACCCTATACCACAAAAAAGGACTTGACTTTTTTTCGTAACTCGTTTACAATTAACAACGTTTATACAAATGGTTTGGCGCAACCGATAGCGATGTCCCTACACCGCTGTAAATCGAGACCCCCAAACCCAAATTCCCAAGCGTGTTTGAAAAGATACCAACGACTTCGGTAGGGTCTCTCACCCAACCGCACTGGATTTTGGCAACACGCACTAAGGTTAGTTCAGAATAGATTTTATCCCTGAAAAATCTATTCTTGCTGTTTGATACAGAAGCACACGATGTGATGTGTGCGGGGGCACTTATCCCTACTGCCCCGTGATTGTTGATAAGAATGTTTTTTAGTTTGATTTAAATGGAGGAACATTAGTAATATTCTATCGTCAATGGACATTTTCCTTTTCACAGTTGATATTTTCCGGGATCCCATATATAATACGAGTATGGCTATAATACGAGTATGGCTATAATACGAGTATGGCACACTTCGATGAGCTGTTCAAACATTTGGCGGATTACGCCCCCAATCCACTCGCGGCCTTAGCACTGAATACATCAAACGTGGAAGTCGGGGCTCCGCTGAACACCGAGCAAGCCACGGTTAAGATGCATCACAGCGATATGACGTTTCAGATCTGGCTGCCTGACAAAAAGGAGAACGCCATTCTCCATATAGAGGCACAAACCGACGAGAGCCGCGAGAAACCGATGCCACTCCGGGTTCTGATGTATTCCAGTTTTCTGGCGCACCAGCATGAGAAAAATGTCTATTCCGCAGTTTTCTATCTTCGTCCGCCTGCGGGACAAACAGACTCAGGATACTACGAGTATGGAGACGAGGTAATGGGTGGCTTACGGTTGAAATATAATGTCATCCGTATGTATGAGTTAGAAGGCGAAGGGTTCTTAGATCGCAGTGTTGTAGGGCTCCTACCGTTCACACCCTTGATGCGGCCCCCTTCTGGGATGACTTCTCAAGCTTGGGTGGAAACGTGTATAGAGACGACAAAATCCGCCCCGGTAGACCGTCAGACGCGGGGGACGTTATTATATACGCTCTCGGTTTTTGGAGCGTTAGTGCATCCGCCTGAACTTTTTCAGGATCCAGTATTGGAGGCAATTATGCAAGAATCTCCTATTTACGAACGCGTCATCCAACGCGGCATAGAACAAGGCATGGAACAAGGCACGCGAGAAAGTCTAATAGAAAGCGTTCTTGAAAATTTGGAAGTCCGTTTCCAGGTCGCGAACTTGCAAGCCGTGCGTGCCACCCTTGAAAGTGTTGAAACGTTGCAACAGCTGCGGCAGTTACGCCGCGAATCGCTGCAAGCACCGAGCCTTGACGCGTTCCGACAGGCTTTGGCACGAAACATTTCACCAAAATAACACTCAGTGCCGCACCGCATTCAAGGCGATCGGTATGTTATCCGCCGCCGCAGAATCCCTTCCGCCTACCCAGGCCCATTTTGCGGCACGCCGGGAGGCGGTTCCGTGAACGTCTCACCCCGCGCCTCGGCTGCGGTGCGCCGGGCATGCCATGCCGCGATCTCTTGATACGCTTCGGCTTTTCCTTCAGTAATACCTTCGGCTTTCCCTTCAGCAATACCTTCAGTAATACCTTCAGCAATGCCTTCGGCTTTCCCTTCCTCTTTCGCGGCTTGAATCCGCTTTTCTTGTCTTGCTAAATACCAATCCGACAGTAACATCAGCAGATCTATGCCTCCTGCTATCATTCCAACCAAAGTTACCCCAACCGGGATAAAATTTGAGGGAATAAGTCGTTTATGATTTAAAAAACGCACTTTTTCTTACGGATGCCCCTCAAGATGTCGGTCTATTCGTTGATTTATGTTCCGAATCTCTGTTTCAAGTCTTGCAATATCATCTTTGGTTGCAAATCTAAATGACCTTAGAAACGTTGCAACAGAAATAATCATAATTATTCCAGAGAATACGACTGTTAGAATGACTGCCCACTGTGGCATGATCTCAAACCTCCTTTTATGGAATTTTTAAGGTTTCCACTCTTTTCAAAACGTCCTCCATCAAATTAAAAATAGAATAACACATACCCACTGGCGTGTCAACGCAAAAACTGCGATTCTACACTTTTTTCGCGAATTATGCATTATTTTTGCATAATTACGCAATTTATTGTATTTTAATTTGATAAATAACGTATAATAAGATATAATTGTATATTACAGGGATAAAACGCAATTTTATGATAGTTTTTGCGTTGAAAAGCAGTTTTTTGCATAATTAAGCAATATCAGAAAATCAATGTTCAGTTTTGAGGAAGCTTGGAAGCACAGGAAGCCTGGAAGAAACACCGTATCCGCGATCTTCCACCCCTCCGATCTTCCAACGCTCCAACCCACTTGCGGGGGTTCCCTTACCCTATGAAAAAGGAGGGGAGACCCCACCCTACAAAACTCGGATAAGCACACAACGAAACGAACAGACAGCGAGGCACGCGTGCGGGTTTCCCCACCGGCGCCCGCGCAAAACGGATGAAACACCCCTAATAAAGGGGGCAAGGGAGGTTAATTCCCGATCACATCCGAAAAAAATCGAAAGAGAGGTATATATTTTCATGAACACCTTAACAACACGAAAAATTGTCCTCGGCATACTGATAACACTCGTCTTGGCGTTCAGCGTGCAGGGCACCGCAGACGCGTATGAGTTAACAAAAAGCACAAACCCTATTGCTCTCCTACCTATCCCCTCATCGGGGACAACATCAGAACAGAGCTTCACCTTTAAGATCAAATTTACTAAAGCTGAGGGTGAGGCTGATGATACTAGCACCACTGATGTTAGTAACGATGCTAAGTACGAAGTAGCCATTGACACAGTCCTTGGTCTCAATATTGAGAATCTTACAGTAAGTGGTCTCACAGATACGGACACGGTTGATGGTACAGCGACCGTGGATCCTCCTTCTCGCGCCAGCACTTATACCGTTACGGTGAAATATACTTTGGATGGTCCTAGTGATGGTCTTGGTGAAAAGGATTTTGATGTTTCTACAATTTCGGATATTACGCTTATAGGTGGTGGGAATCCAGTGTACACGGCTTACGGTGTCCGGCCTCCTCAGGATGTGATAAATCTTGAATTCGCTGCCGCATCTGATGATGTAGAGATCGGCTACTCTAACACAAACAATCAGTTCTACTTGGATCAAGAGGTTTCGGTTACTTTAGAAGCACTTGACCATGGGGATGATACCTTTATGGGCGATGATGGTGAGGCTGATACGCCCAGCCATGTCCTTGTTGAATTTCAGAGGATCTGGGGTTCTGGAACCCTTTACGAAGATCTGGATGATGATTCTACCACACTCGATCCCGGCAGGAGACTTACAACTACAGCGAAGGCAGTTACCGACGGAACCTCCTATGTAGCAAAGGTCAGGTTACGGATGGGGAGGGGGAGCACCATAATCCGGGCATCCATTCGTGGTGCAAACACCGCCTTGCCTCGCAACACGCACGACATTACCTATTTCTATGGAGGCATTACGCCCAAGAAGGTTTCTGGTGAGGATCAGATAGCAACCGCTTCCACGCAACTTGCCGAACCGCTCGTTGTTGAATTCCGAGATTGGTATCCCAACCCCTCATCTGGGACCGCTATTCGTAATCAAGAAATCGACTTCACTACTTCTGGCGGAATGTTCAGACCTCACCCTGACAACCCAGATCTTACTTCTGGTACTGTTACATATCCCGCAAGCACCATCAAAGTAAAAACCGATAACAGTGGTCAAGCCAAAGTTTACGGTGTGTTGGGGACAGCTGGGTCTGCGACCACTTTTACAGCGACACTTACTGGCACCTCCCATACAGCAGAATTTAGCTTTACACCTCAAGCGGCAGCGGATGCAGCAAGTATAGAGATAGATGACGGTGACGGACAAACCGGAGTCGAGAAAAACCGACCCGCGCCTGATCCCTTAGTTGTTATCGTGCGAGATACGTATGGTCTGCCAAAGTCCGGTGAACGAGTCACATTTAACACGGACAGCGGATTGTTATTAGATCCTCTTAGTGCTGACCCCGGGACCATTACGCCGCCAGGAGCTCCGGGAGATACCGCTCGACCCGATCCAACTACTCAAAATAGGGCTGTCTATACTGATAACACCGGCAAAGCTTCAATCAGATACAATGTGGGTAATACATCAGGAGCGAAGACAGTTCGTGCGAGTATTAGAAGTGGTATTCAACAGGTAGTTTTTAACATCAACGGCACAGGAAGTTCCGGGGACAGCGGAGACGATGATGGCGATGATGAAGAACCCACCATCACAAGAACCCTGGATATTGACGTTTCAGGCAGTGGGAGTACGCGCGAGGTTACGGTGACAGCACTGCAAAACGGGGTTTCACAGCGAGCCATCTTTGTCGAGCTGAGGGTTTCAGGCAGTGGGGCGTCGCTTTCACGGACCAGCGGCGGGACCCCCTTAGAAAGCACGCTCACGCTACCGCAAACGGCAGGCACATATACCCTCAGAGCCTCAACGACTGCAGATTATACAACAGCTACAGAGGATGTTACCAGAACCCTCCCCGGTTCCCTCTCACTGGGAGAAATCGGTGCGCGAGCCGCAAACGGCGGGCAAGCCATTCAGGTGACCGTCCGAGAAGCAAACGGTTCCCTCGCCAGCGGTAGTGTTACCGTAACCCTCAGCGGTGTCGTCAACAGAACTGTCACCACCACGAATGGCACCGGCAGAGCACAGGTCGTGCTACCCACCACGGGCGGCTCTGTGGTTCTCAGAGCTACGGGGTATAACGACGGTTCCTACACATTCCCTGCGGGCGGACAAACGGCGACGACCACGACAGACACCACCACGACAACCACCACAACTACGACAGTCGAAGAGACACAGCCTGAACCCGCCAGCATCAGAGTGAGCGGTCCCGCGAACCGCAGTGGGACGGTGGATACGCAGATCGATGCACCGCTCCTCGTCCAGGTCCTCGATGCGGACGGTGATGGCGTAGAAAATGTGCGCGTCATTTTCCGTGTCCGAGAAGGACGGGGACGGCTCTCACAACGCGGCAACGGACGTGCGATCGCCGTCCAGACGAATTCCGACGGCCATGCCCGTGCCGACTTCACGCCACTGAGTGATGGCACGATCACGGTTGAAGCAGAGGTAACGGGTGTCACGCGAAAGGTTACTTTCACCATCACGACAGACGACGCAGCACCGACAGGAGCAGCGAGCGTCGGGACCTATACTGTTGGTGACAGCATTTCGGCATTAGCGTCGGGATTCCCGAGTGAACTCTCGGGTGCCTCCTTCCAGAGCCGTGGCGGACAACGCATCTTTACCTTCAGCAATAAAGGCAAGATTGTGCAAGGGGGTATCACGTATACCTGCTCGTCTGTAGACGGATGCACAATCCAAGGGCAGCGCGTTACCAAAGGCACGATTGAAGCGACAAGGCCTGGTACTACACCCCCCAGCACTGGCACAAGAACGCCCAGCACAGGGGATACGCCCAGTACGACTGTGAATCCTGTCCTAAATGCCGCTGTTGACACAGCGAGTCGGTCGCCGATGTTGTGGGTCAGTGGCGGTAAGATTTACGCCCTCGTGGGTTCTGAGGTGAAAGTGTTCATATCGGGCGTTGAAAACGCCATAAACCTCGCCATCGGTGGGGGTAAAGTCTACTGGACGGCGAAGACGAGTGATACACACGGGACGCTGAACAGTGCGAATCTTGACGGTACAGGTGCCAAAGAACTGCGGTCCTTGTGGGGTGTGCCGAGAGGCATCGCCGTAGACACCGCCGGTAGCAAACTCTATTGGGTAGATGCCGCGAACCGACTCCAAAGTTCGAACCTCGAGGGGTTGAATATCGAAAACGTGCTTCGCAATCTCTCGGATCCACAAGATGTCGTCTTAGCCGGTGGCAATGTGTATTGGATCGGAAATGGGTCGGGTACAGACACGCTTTCGTTTATCACCCTCTCAGATCCGAAGAAAGTCATACATCCTGTCGCAGCCACATCCGGGACTTATGGGGGACTTGCGATCGCAGGTGGGAAGGTCTACTGGACAGAGCAGACGAGTGATACCCACGGGACGCTGCACAGTGCCAACCTTGACGGAACAGGTGTCGCAGAACTCCGGGATGACCCCATATGGGGTGCCCCAGTCGGCATCGCCGTGGACACTGCCCGGAGCATGCTCTACTGGACGGACGCTGTCGGTAGGCTCCAACGGTCGAACCTCGACGGGTCAGGGATCCACAATGTCGTCAAGGGGTTAGGACTTCCAGGGGACATGGTCCTCAGTAACAACATTACCGCACCTATAGGAACCGCATCTACGACGACATCCAAGACCTCGACGACCGGCTCCAACAAATACGATATCAATGCCGACGGGACGGTGGATAGCAAGGATTCTGATGTGCTGATCGTCGCCGTCGCCGCTCGGATCACCGATGCCAAGTACGATGTCAACGGAGATGGAAAGGTCGACATCAATGATGTCGTCGCCGTCACCGCCAATCGGGACAAGGGGACGGCGAGTGCGCCGGCACTCCTCGGTACGAAGTTAGGGTCCGTTGAGGTCGAGCGGCTCCAGGAGCAAATTGACCTATTGATTGCAACAGGCGATCGCTCACCCGCCGCAATGCGGACGTTAGTGTATCTCCAGCAGCTCATCGTCATGGCGCGTCCCGAAAAGACGCAGCTCTTGGCGAACTATCCGAATCCGTTCAACCCTGAAACCTGGATTCCGTATGAGTTGGCGACAGACACGGACGTGCGCATCACGATTTACAACGCCCAAGGCATTGTCATCCGGACGTTGCATCTCGGACAGCAATCCGCCGGGTATTACACCGATCGCCAGCGTGCGGCGTATTGGGACGGTCGGAATGCCCTCGGCGAGCAGGTCGCGAGTGGCATCTATTTCTACCAGTTCGAAACCGACGAAATGTCGTCCCTGCGCAAGATGCTGATTTTGAAGTAGGACGGAACTCCGATTCCCGACGGACTGGCTTCGGCTCTCGGAAACCACCGGTGAAGAGGTTTTCGTTTAATGATACCCGCTTTGCTGGCGGTTTCCGAATTTATCCCCTTTGGCGGGGCATTAATCGCAATGATAGTAGGAGGTATTGACATCATGATGTTACTGTCAGATTGGTTCTATGATAGACGGGAAAAACGTATTCAGACTGAAAGAGAAAAAGCCAGAGAAGAAGGGAGAAAAGAAGGTTACGCAGAGGGCTATGCAGCTGCAAAAGCAGAAAACGTTTCTACCGATAATGAGTCCCTTCATTCGCCATTGAAACCTTCGAATGCTCCACCAAAAAATAAAGAGAATCCTTAATCCCAGCGGCAGCATCCTGTAGGTGGAACCTCCGATATTCTACGGAGATGTCGGCCCGCTGGGGCTAATGCCTTGCTCTCTCCCCCCCAAAAAATCCGAAAATTACCCCTTGACGGCATCCCCCAAAATGTGCTATACTAAAATCATAAGAAAAATCAACAGGGGGGTCCGTATGAAATCCTATCTACTCACGCTATGCCTTGTCCTCGCATTACCCTTCGCGGGACACACGGCATCCGAATATACAATTACAAAAAAACACCGCGTCATCCAAGAGGCATCCGCACACCCGAGCGACGTTCCCATCGGTACACAAATTTCACGCCTCACCTTCACGACACTCCATGGCGATACACACAATTTAGACACCCTCACCGCACAGGGACCCGTCGTTTTCACGTTCCTCGCAACCGAATGCCCCGTCGCACAACGCTATACGATGCGCCTGAAACGGTTGCACGCCGAATTCGCACCGCAAAATACCACCTTCGTTGCAGTCTATGCCAACGAAAACGATTCTGAGGACGACGTAAGGCACTACATCGCCAAGGCAGGTGCTCCGTTCCCTGTTGTAAAGGACACAACCGGCAAACTCGCACGTGCGCTCGGCGCAACTATGACCCCACAGGCTGTTCTCGTTGATACAACCCGTACAATTAGCTACCGCGGTGCCATTGACGATAACCGCTACGAGCCACGCGTCAAGCACCACTACCTGCAAGATGCGCTGCTCGCAACACATACAGATACCCCGATCCCCGTGCAAGAGACACCGGCGTTCGGATGCACGATCCATCTCCCCGAAACGGATCTGCCTACAGAGATTACCTATAGCCAGCACATCGCACCGATCCTCCAGAAGAATTGCCAGACGTGCCATCGACACGGCGAAGTCGCACCCTTCACACTCACCGATTACGGTGATGCAAAGGCGTGGGCAACCGAAATCGCTGAATACACACAGGCACGTCTCATGCCACCGTGGAAACCCGCGCCCGGCTACGGCGACTTCAAGAACGAACGGCGACTCACAGACACCGAAATCCAGAGAATCGCAGCGTGGGTGAGAGCCGGTGCACCCGCTGGCGATCTTGAAGCCGTGCCACCCGCACCTCAGTTCCCTGAAGACTGGGCACTCGGGGAACCCGATTGGATCGCTGAGATGCCGGTCGAGTATGAGATCGAACCCGAAGGCGAAGACGAATATCGGCAATTCATTATACCCACCACCTTTGAGACGGACATGTACGTTCAAGCCGTTGACGTGCAACCCGGCAATCGGAAGACGGTCCACCACGTCATCGCCTACTTAGACGTGAACGGCGAAGCGCGTAAACTCGACGCCCAGGACCCGAAGCCGGGCTATGTTACGGAGGGGACAGGTCCAGGGTTTGATAGTGCCGGGACGGTCGGCGGTTGGGCACCGGGCGTTACGCCGTTAGTCCTACCCGAGGGGGTCGGGTATCTCTTACCGAAAGGTGCCGACATCGTCATGCAGGTGCATTACTATCGCACGGGGCATCTCGAACGGGATCGTTCGCGGTTGGGGTTATACTTCTCCAAAACAGCGGAAACCACCAAATTACGTATCGGAGACGCCATCAACAGCGATTTCGTTATCCCTGCGGGTGAAAATTGGTATGAGGTTTTAGCCTCCGAAACGTTCAAGAAAGACGTTTACCTGTTAGCGACGATGCCGCACATGCACCTTCTCGGACGCGACATGCGTCTCGTCGCCATAACGCCATCCGGTGAGAAACACGACCTCATCTGGATCCAGGATTGGGATTTCAATTGGCAGGATGCCTACCACTATCGCGAGCCGCTCTTCTTCCCGGCTGGCACCCGTGTCGATCTCGTCGCGCATTTCGATAATTCCGCAGAGAACCCAGCGAACCCGCACGATCCACCGATCCCGGTCGGTTGGGGCGAAAAAACGACAGACGAAATGTGCATCGGATTTCTATACTACGTCAAAGCCAGCGAATTTTCACCTCGATAGGTGTGGTTTTTAACTGTACCATGGGTGTCAATTTGGGGATTTTTAAACCGGTTTAGCGAGGGCAGATTTATAGAATCGGATAGAAATAAAGCAATCAGCCCTATAAGGGCGGCATGTTTATAGAATGTGCTCGTAAGTTCAAATCAGCCCTGTAAGGGCGGCATGTTTATAGAATGTGCTCGTAAGTTCAAATCAGCCCTGTAAGGGCGGCATGTTTATAGAAGCGGGTATATCAATATATTTAGCCCTGTAAGGGCGGCATATTTATAGAAGCGGGTATATCAATATATTTAGCCCTGTAAGGGCGGCATGTTTATAGAATGTGCTCGTAAGTTCAAATCAGCCCTGTAAGGGCGGCATATTTATAGAAGCGGGTATATCAATATATTTAGCCCTGTAAGGGCGGCATATTTATAGAAGCGGGTATATCAATATATTTAGCCCTGTAAGGGCGGCATATTTATAGAATGTGCTCGTAAGTTCAAATCAGCCCTGTAAGGGCGGCATGTTTATAGAAGCGGGTATATCAATATATTTAGCCCTGTAAGGGCGGCATGTTTATAGAATGTGCTCGTAAGTTCAAATCAGCCCTGTAAGGGCGGCATGTTTATAGAAGCGGGTATATCAATATATTTAGCCCTGTAAGGGCGGCATGTTTACGAAGCGTATTCATCGTTTTCAGATTCAAAAACATATTTCGTATCATAATCAACACCAAAAAGATCAAGAAGTTCTAAATATTCTTCACGAAACGTCTTTTTTGAATGATGCTGTTCTTGGTTTTTGATGTACCTCGCAACGGCATCCAATTGAGAATGAGAATATGAAAAAGCCGAAAAGCCCTTCTGCCATTCAAACCTTCCCACAACCCATCGCTTTCGGTTAATGAATCTCGACGAATTTGCTTTAATATCCCTCACCAAATCAGTCAATGCTCCTTCTGGCGCGAGCCCAATAAGGATATGGATATGGTCGGGCATGGAATTAATTTGAATCACCTTCTGTTTTTTGTTCGTGATGATACCTGTGATATAGCGATGGAGTTCATCTTTGTGTTCTTTCGGAAGCAGGTATTGTCTGCCTTTAACAGCAAAAACGATATGTACGTAAAGTTGGGTATAGGTATTTGGCATGGATTAAAGAAATCTCCTTGTAATTTTGATCAACATATAGATTCTATGACATGCCGCCCTTACAGGGCTATATGTATAGTAATCCGTTTTTCTATAAACATGCCGTCCCTACGGGACTAAAGATGTTGTTGAACAGTGCATCGTTAATTGCCTTCAGTGCCTGCGCTGTATATCCCTACGGGACTAAAGATGTTGTTGAACCCCGTTTCTATAAACATACCGATTGCTGATTGCTATCTTGTGGGAGGAATTTCAAACCCGACTCCCCAATCCTGCCAATCCGTAAAACCTGATTACCGACCGCTGACTGCCGATTGCCGATTGCCATCTACACCAACGACGCCACCGTAACCTGCTCCAAACACTCACGCTGAGCCTGCTGCAGCGTTCCCAACACACGCGCACCCGACTCAGACGATATGCCACGCACAAAATGCGTCGTCATCTCACCCTCAACCGCATCCACAAGCGTTGCCAGCGTAATATCCTCTAACGCACACGCCGGGAGGTACCCATCCGTATCCCCTTCAACCTCATAGATTAACCCTGCCGCCTTGAACCGTTCAAAACTCTGATGCACAACCTCTGCCGAAACCCCCGAACGCACAACCACTTCTTCTGCCAGACAGGCACCTTCGCCTTTCGCGAAACGCTCCGCAACAATCAGAAACAACGCAATGACACCGGAAGCGTTCAGATAGCCGTTGGACGCATAGGAAAACCGCCGGCTCGTAACGTCCTGCTGACGGAAATGCTGGACAGAATTCGAGACCTCCGCACCGAGCAGAATCACCACCCATGCGACATATATCCAGATAGCAAAGGTAATCAACATCGCCAGTGCCCCGTAGATATCGCTATAGTTCTGCCATAGCAACTCAAGGTAACGCCCAAAAGCGATCCGGGCGATCTGGAAAAGCGTCCCGGCGACGAGGGTACCGAGCAGTGCCGCACTCCACTTTACAAACGTATTCGGCATCGCAATGTACATCAGGAAAAAGAGGCAATAGACCAGCACCCATGGGAACACATGACCGAACACCCAGTTAGTAGCCGTCGAAAAAAAGAGCCAAATCAGCAGCGGGCCCACGGAGAGTAGTGTATAGAAAACGGCGTATTTCTGGAACGCTTGCACCACCGGCAACCGTCGCCGCGCCCCCCAAATGTCGTTAAAATGCTGTTCCACCGACATGAATAGCATCGTCGAGACCAGCAGAAACAGGAGGAACCCGCCGACACTCAGCCCACCCAGATTTCTATTGGCAAATCCTGAAAGTTCTGATACAATTTCCTCAGCACTATAGCGCGGCAGGAAGTTATCACGGAGCACCGCGATTAACGGCGAATTGCCATCTTCCACAACACCAAACGTTTTCAGCAAAAACAGCGCAACCGCCGACAACGGTACAAGACAGAGCAGCGTGTTAAACGCCAATGACGATGCCTGCTGGAGACATTTATGCCCCATGAATTGATGCCAAACGTTCACGCCGAGACGCAAAACAGACACCCGCGCATCGCGAAAGTATCCCTCATATTTTTCGGAAAGGTTGTGTATCATCAGTTTTTGCTGGTGAGGTTTCCTAACCTCGCCGAGTTTTTTCGGAAAGGTTGTGTATCATTATATCTTATGACAGACTCGAAACCAGATTTGATTTCACGCATAAAACGCAGACTTAGACAAACCCCGTTCTTATCTTACCTCATCGGATGCCCCTATCCTGCCCCACGCTGGCATCGATGTGTCAGAAAACGGCTCCGGCACCTCGGTCCCGACGCGAAAATCTTGGATCTCGGTGCCGGCCATCGCCGCCGCGCCCCAAACGTCATCAACCTCGACATCGAGATAACGCCTGAAGTCGATATTGTCGCCGATGGACACTTTTTGCCATTCAGCGACCATACCTTTGATGCCGTGGTCTCTGAAGCCGTCCTTGAACACGTTCGATCGCCGGATCTCGTTGTCACGGAGATCTATCGTGTGCTGAAACCCGGGGGATATATTTGCCTCGCGCTCCCGTTCCTACAAGGCTACCACGCCTCTCCTCACGATTATCAGCGATGGACAGTCCCCGGCATTGTTCACCTCTGTGCCGCCTTCTCTGAAATTGAGAGTGGTCCCTGCGCCGGTCCGACGACCGCTTTGCACTGGATCTGCCGAGAATACATCGGATTGGTGTGTTCGTTCGGGAGCCTACTCCTCGCGAAAACAATCTCTCTTATTGTCGGGTGGTTGACGTTTCCACTCCTACTTTTAGATCTACCACTCTCCCTCCATAAAGATGCCCACATTTTGGCATCAGCCGTCTATTTTGTCGGGAGAAAGCCGTGAGCATGTGTGTTTTTCGTATTATATAGTATCTTCTTATGAAATGTCAAAAAAAAACGGCGAGGTTAAGAAACCTCGCCAGCAAGAAAATTAGAATATTGATCGGAGTCTTACGCTATTGGAACGTAATCTTCTCCGCTTTCGCTTTCTCAAGCAAACTCCGAACAATCTCAAGCGTCAGTTTGGAGAGTTTTTGCGAAAATTCGGCATCTGTAAGCGTCCGGTACCGTGAAGGTTGCGATCCCGTAATCCGTTCGCTTGCAATCATCAGTGCGTTTGACACGAGCGGTATAGGCACTTCAAGCAGAGACGTCGTATCTGGAACAGGTTCCGAAATCGGTGCAGGGGCTGTATCTGCTGTTTCACCGGCTAAAAAACTTTCGCGCCGCGAATTAATTTCGTCTAACACCTGCTGCGCGGCGACTTGGTGTGCAAATCTTTTTGAACCAGGAATCGGATCAGGCGTCTCATGGACCCGATCTCCATAAGACACCGTTACCTGCCATTGTGGGGAATCCGCCGGTCCGAGTTGCGTTTCCGTGTAAGTCGGGGGGCGTAGCCCGCGTTCCTGGCAATATTGAATCAAAAGCCCTTTATAATTTTCCGATGCCTCGCCAGTAGCCAAATCTGCCATGTATCCCTCCTCAAGCGATTTACCGAGTGTTACCACCGCCACCACTATAAAACTGTGGACGTTCACCGCCCATTCTACGGGGTTTCACCTTCCGCTGTCGTTTCATCTCAATTCTGCGTCGTTTCTCGCTCGGCTTCTCGTAAAAGCTCCGCTTTTTTATTTCTGTGACGATACCGGCTTTTCCACACATCTTCTTAAAGCGTGCCAGGGCGCGATCAAACGCCTCACCTGAATCGACACTCACTTCTACTTGAACCATTTTTTTAAGCCTCCATTAGAATTTAAAGTTAAAAAAACACTTCATAAATTATATCACATCCCACACCCAATGTCAAATATTTCTTTGGTATTTGGTACTGACTCTTATTAAAAATTTCTTGCGATGAACTCAAAACGGGTGTATAATTAAGAAAGAATTGGAACTGGTGAGACAATTCGCGAACCGGATCCCAATAAACTTTTGCTATGAAGGTTAGGCAACTCATTAAAACACTTCGAGAAGATGGGTGGTACCTTGAACGGACGCGAGGCAGTCATCGACAGTTTAAACACCCAATCAAATCTGGAACCGTGACGGTTTCCGGAAATATGGGTTTAGATGTTCCCAAGGGCAGACTCAATAACGTTCTAAGGCAAGCCGGTCTCAAGGAGTGAGGTGGAAAAAATTATGGAATACGTCGTGATTTTTGAAAAAGGAGAAAACAGTTACGGTGCTTCTGTTCCCGATCTCCCTGGATGCATCGCTGTCGGTGAGACAATGGAGGCGGTCAAGGAATTAATTGCCGAAGCCATCCAATTCCATATTGAAGGGCTACGGCAAGACGGGGATGTTGTGCCACAACCCTTATCGAAATTACCTGTGCAAAGCGACCCTAATGTATCATCAGCGTTAATCACAGCACAGACTTAATGAGGCAGCGCCATCTACGAAATCATCATCCTCTGCTTCGGGGCATGGCTCACGGGGGTCAGCAAAGCCGGTTTCGGCGGGGGCATTGGGATGATCGTCGTCCCCATGTTCACGCATTTCCGTAGTGCTCGAAACGTCATCGGATTAATGCTTCCGCTCCTGTTCTCAACAGACATCTTCTCGCTTTTCCACTACTGGAAGCGGTGGCATCGCCAAAGCGTCACACGACTCATCCTCGGCTCCCTACTCGGTATCACCGTCGCCAGCCTGATTTTGAAGGACATCTCTGATGTCCATCTAAAAAAGGTCATCGGCGGCATCGCCTGTCTATTTGCGATATTAGAATTCCTGCGTCCGTATTGGCAACCTTTACTCAGAAATTCCGAGCAACCCGTCCAAACAGCACTCCAATTCAAGACCTGGCAAGGACTACTTGCAGGGATATTTGCTGGCGCATTCTCAACCCTCGCGCACATGGGCGGACTCGTCGTCGTCATGTACCTACTTCCACAACGTTTGGGCAACAATGCCTTCGTCGCAACCACAACCGCCACCTATTTCCTACTCAACTTCATCAAAATTCCATTCTATTTCCAGTTACAACTTTTCTCTTTTGAGATTCTGATTGAAGCATTCGCGCTGCTTCCGTTCATCGGATTAGGTGTGCTAACAGGTATCTCGCTCAACAATCGCGTACCGGAGCTCCTCTTTTCAAGGATCGTCCTTTTCTTCCTCTTCGCGACCGGTGTGCATCTTCTGTTGACTTGAAATATATCCGAAAATCCCCTATAATATACACCACAACAAAACAGATGAGGTTTTAACACAATGTTACCGCCTACCGCTGGCGAGGTTTCTAACCTCGCCTATCTTCTAAACAACAAAAATAGATGAGGTCTTAACACAATGAGCTTAAAATGGGGGGTATTAGGCGCAGGCAGCGTCGCACAACGCAGAGCAATGCCAGCGATTAAAAAAGCAGACCAGGCAGAACTCCACGCCTTGCTTTCACGCGACGCGACGCGGGCAGAACGATTGGCAAGGGAACACGGAGCAGCCCATGCCTACACCACCGTCGAGGCACTCCTCGCAGACGATGCACTTGACGCAATCTACGTTTCAACACCCGTTCACCTACACTGTGAGCAGGTAATCGCCGCCGCGGAACGCGGCTTGCATGTGCTGTGCGATAAACCGCTGGCACTCACACCACAAGAATGTACAGAAATGATCGCTGCTTGTGAAACAAACGGAGTCCATCTGCAAGTCTGCTTCCTTTTCCGCTTTCACTCCTGCTTCCAGCAGATCCGAGCGTGGGTAGACGCTGGACGTTTCGGCACCATAGTCCATGGGCGTATGCCATTTCTCAAACAGTACCAACTCACGCCAGGCGAATGGCGAGCGCAACCAGAAAAGGGCGGCGGCGGATGCTTCATGGACCTCGGTCCCCATAGTGTAGATCTACTCCGCTACCTCATCGGCGAGGTGAGTGCCGTCAGCGCGTTTTACAACACGACTATCCAAGACACCACTGTCGAAGAAACCGGGGGCATCCTCATGCGCTTTGATAACGGCGCACAAGCTTTCACTGACCTCAGTTTTTCAGTGCCACAGTGCGATATCGTTTTAGAACTCTACGGCACAGAGGGCACCGTTTGGGTCTACAACGACGACGGTTGGAAAATCAAAACCTACTTTGACGACGAACAGCAATTAATCCCCTCACAATACGAGGACCTGTATCAATATCAATTTGAGCATTTCGCAGCATGTGTACACGAAAGTGTCGCACCCATCACAACCGGAAATGATGGGTTAAGAGCAAACGAAATTCTTGCCGCCGCATATCGCGCAGGAGAGACCGGACAGATGGTGCCGTGTCCCGCAGCATAGAATGGCGAACGGTTTCCGATAGCCATACTATGCCAAAATGGCACAGTATCCTCCAAATCCATTTTCGGATACGACAAATTGTCACGGCAGAAACCCTGCCAAAATGTCACGTTCTTCCGTCTAACCCTGACGATATGGCAGTTTTAGAGATTGGCACGAAAATTGCTACTGTATTTCGTAGGAGCGAGTTTTACGCTCGACGCTTCTGTATTTGTAGGAGCGAATTTCACTCGCGATTCACAATTTTCACGCCATACTCAAGGAGGAATGCAGCGACATGGCACTTGTACCCCTTGGCGATAGAATTCTCGTCAAACGTTCAGATAACGATGAACAAACAACGAGCGGCGGAATTATCATCCCCGACACCGCCAAAGAGAAACCGCAGGAAGGCGAAGTTGTTGCCGTTGGAAACGGTCGACTTCTCGATAGCGGGGACCGACAGCCCGTTGACGTGGCAATAGGCGACCTCGTCCTTTTCGCCAAATACGGCGGCACCGAAGTTACGTATGACAACACTGAATATCTCATCTTGCGCGAAGATGATATCTTAGCCAAGGTTAACTAAGAAAAGGAGTTAAGCACATGGCAGCAAAACAACTAGCGTTTGATGAAGAAGCACGGAGCGCTATTAAACAAGGCGTTGACCAGCTCGCGGACGCAGTAAAAGTCACGTTAGGTCCCAAAGGACGGAATGTCGTGCTCGATAAGAAATTCGGCGCACCGACAATCACCAAAGATGGTGTTACCGTCGCAAAAGAGGTGGAACTCGAAGACGCCTACGAAAATATGGGCGCACAGATGGTCAAAGAGGTCGCCTCTAAAACCAGCGACGTCGCTGGAGACGGAACCACCACCGCAACGATTCTCGCACAGTCTATCTATCGCGAAGGCTTGAAAAACGTTGCCGCTGGGCATAACCCCATGGCACTCAAACGCGGCATTGAAAAAGCCGTCGAGGCAGTCGTCAACGCAATTCATGGCTTGAGCAAAGAGGTCTCCGAGAAAACCGAAATCGCACAAGTCGCCGCTATTTCCGCAAACAACGACAACGCTATCGGCGATCTCATCGCTGACGCTATGGAAAAAGTTGGAAAAGATGGCGTTATCACCGTCGAAGAAGCAAAAAGCCTTGAAACGACACTCGATGTCGTCGAAGGTATGCAGTTTGACCGCGGCTATCTCTCACCCTACTTCGTCACGGATGCCGATCGGATGGAAGCCGTTTTAGAAGACGCCGCAATCCTCATCCACGAAAAGAAAATCAGCAGCCTCAAGGACCTCGTGCCGGTGTTAGAGCGCACCGCACAACAGGGCAGACCGCTGTTGATCATCGCTGAGGATGTCGAAGGCGAAGCACTCGCCACCGTCGTCGTCAACAAAATTCGGGGAACACTCCGTTGTTCCGCCGTTAAGGCACCCGGCTACGGCGACCGCCGAAAAGAGATGCTCGAAGACATTGCCGTCTTGACAAACGGACGCGTCATCTCCGAAGATCTCGGAATTAACCTCGAAAACATCACATTGAATGACCTCGGCAGTGCCAAACGCGTCGTTATTGACAAAGACAACACAACCATCGTTGAAGGTGAAGGCACAACCGAAGCCATCCAAGGGCGTATCGACCAGATTCGCAGACAGATCGAAGACACAACGTCCGACTACGACCGCGAGAAATTGCAGGAACGCCTCGCGAAACTCGCCGGGGGTGTTGCCGTTATTAACGTCGGGGCTGCTACGGAAGTCGAGATGAAAGAGAAGAAAGCACGCGTTGAAGACGCAATGCACGCCACACGCGCCGCCGTTGAGGAAGGTGTTGTTGTCGGCGGTGGGGTCGCCCTCGTGAGATCCCAAGAAGTTCTTGATGCGCTTGAACTCAGCGATCCCACGGAAGATGTTGGCGTTTCTATTGTTCGCCGTGCCCTCGAAGATCCGCTCCGTCAGATCGCCAAGAACGCCGGACAAGAAGACTCCGTCATCATCGCAAAGGTCAAGGACGAAGGCGGAAACGTCGGCTACGACGCACATCGAGAACGCTTCATCGACATGTTTGAAGCTGGCATTCCCGATCCGACCAAGGTCGTTCGGGTGGCATTGCAAAACGCAGCCAGCATCGCAGCGTTGATGATCACTACCGAAACGCTCATCGCAGAACTGCCGGAGGCGGAAGCCCCAGCACCTCCGATGCCGCCGGGTGGCGACATGTACTAAACCCTGAGTAACCAAGAAAGGCGAGGTTTCCGAACCTCGCCTTTTTTCTGCGAATAACCGATAACTGACAACTATTTTCCCAAAAACCGTTCGCACTCCCGAAGCACAGTCGCAACCGCAATCGTGTGCATACACGGCGAGGTCCCATCCGCAAGGGCTTGGCACCCATATTCAAACCCCAAATTGAGACACGGACTACACGGTATCCGCGCACGCACAATACTCGCCTGACGACTCCAAGGACCCCATTGCGCAAAATTCGTAGGACCATGTACCCCGATAACCGGCGTGCCGACTGCTGCCGCCAGGTGCATCGGACCACAATTACCGCTCACGACCAACGTCGCATCCGCGAAAAGAGCGGCGAGTTGATTGACATCTGTCCGTCCGGCGAGTACGACGGCTCGATGTTTCGTCCGCTCGGCGATCTCTTCAGAGACCGCCACCTCATCGGGCGCGCCTGTCAAAACGATCTGCGCCCCATACTTTGCAACGAGGGCATTCGCCAGTGCTACATAGCGTCCCTGTGGCCATTGCCTGCGAGGCTCGCCGCGTCTGCCTGCCTCTGGATGTAACACAATCAGCGGTTTCTCCAGCGAGATACCCGCTTCTGCCAAAACTTCGCGCACCCACATCCGTTCCGTTTCACGCCACCAAACCTCAAGTCCAAGTTCTTCGACTGAACAGTTCAGTTGCGCCGCAAGGCTCAAAAAGTTACGAACCTCATGCCGTCCGTGGACGTGCGGCACCGTCTCCGTGAACAGGAAATGACGGTACTCTCCCTGCGTCGAAAACCCCAGCCGCATCGGGGCACCCGTCGCGTAAGCCAGCAGCGCGCTCAATCGGGGCCAATGCTCTAAGTCGATTGCCCAATCAAAACCTTCGCGACGCAGCAGCGAAATCAACCGACCTTCCGGTTTATGGAAAGTGATACGTCTGTCAATATACGGACACGCCGCTAAATAATTGAGGTTCGTCGGGGACGCCAATATCGTGACTTCGGCATCCGGAAAGGTATATCGAATCGCCCGAAGGGTGGGGATCGCCAAGATTGTGTCACCCAAAGCAGAGAGTTGAATGAAAAGAATCTTTTTCGGGGTAGGTATTGTCGGTGCCCGCTTAGAAAATAGACGCAGCAGCAGACAAAGTGGGATACCGAGGTATCGGTCTAAATGCTGTTGAAGCCGAGTTGACTGCATAATGGATTCTCTATCCAAGCGCGGTAGGTATTGAAGGGACTGTCGGTGGTTGACAATTGGTAGGCGAGGTTTGAAACCTCACCAGCGGCGGTGAGGTGTTTTGTGTCTTGGAGAGTGCCCACTTATTTTTCGGCTTTACTATAATTCGCGTAACCGTACAACTCAATTTCCGCAATCTTCGCGAGTGCCGTTGTCGGTCCTGTTATATAATAGCGGAGAGGTCCACGCCGCACCTGTCCCTCTTGGATTTCCAAATTTTCGCGTCGTATTTGGACGTTCTCGCGTCTCCGAGCGGCATCCTCCGTCGTCCGATGCACGATCAATTTAATGCCCGTTGTCGTAACCGCTTTATTAAGACGGACATCGATGATCGGAGCCTTATTACTCCGCTTGTCATAAATTTTATCCCACTCGCCGCGCGAGTTATACGCCATCAACTCGAACGCTTCCAAATTTGTCGAGTGAATCACAATCCGATAGACCGACCGCTTCTCCGGTAGATAAATAATCGCCTCCGACGGAATATCAATATCGGTATCGGCACTGCCCGACCCTTTTTTACGTTGGGATTGTCCAATCGTCTCAGGTTTGCCATCAATGATTGCTGGGTCGCTGGCGGTTACACCCGGCGAGAGGGCGTAGTTCTCACTCCACTGCTGAGCGAGATTACAACCGTAGTATAGACACATCACCCCCAATAACACGGCTACGTGCCCGCTGCATGATCTGAATTTAACACGCATTATTGCCTCCGACGGACGCTATTTGCCTCAATTTGATTGAGAATGTCCTCTTTCGTCAATCGACGCACCTTGAAATGCAATTTCCGAAAAAAGGGCACCAAATCCTCACCCGCTGCTTCGTTAAAATAATAAACCAAAAAACTGGTCTTCATCGTCCCCGCCAGTTTTTGATGCAGACCATCTCGTTCCATCAACCGAAAAACCCTGATATAAAAATCTGTACCGTATCGCTCCCACAACTCAGCAACAAGCGTGTAGGCATATCTATAGCGCCAATGCGTCAGCGGATTGTTTTCAGTATGCCCCGCCCAACTCTCCAATTGATTCACACCATCAAGATCGACTCGCAGATTTCCCTCAAGACTATCAAACTTCGGATGTGTCCCACCTTTCGCATATTCCGTCTGAATCAGGACAGCAATGCCTTCTGAGAACCATACCGGTAAAAAATAGATATTCGTAAAGGCATGGGTCAGTTCATGGACGCGCACGCCATGTTTTTCGTACATCCGTATTGGGAAATCCATCTCAATACCTCTGATAACCTTTACATAGCGTCCATCTGCCTGAATACCTGAACGATAGTCCGTGCGCGTAACTGCTGAGAGGTTACTGCCCCTATAGAGGTGATGCAGTGTCACGTGAATCTTATGCTTCGGTTTAAAACCGAAAAGTTGATTCATTGCGTCGTAAAGACTTTCCATATAACCGAGCGCGCTTTCCGCGAATTCCCACCGTTCCTTGACCTCGTCAAAGTCTGCAAGAACTCGTAAGTCTTCAGCAAATTTGAGGGTATAGTGATCGCTCTCACCGCGCAGGGCGTCCGGATGGATTTTAATCGTCGCCTGCGAGGGGCTGAGCATGAGCGATGTGGCATTTCGTTCTTTGAGGATCCGTTCCTCGCGCCGTTGCTGTGCTTCCTTTAACGCAGTGCAACCGCTGAAAATAAACATCAACACAAGTGGCACAAACACGACTCGCGTTCGCATTGAGTTATAGAAGGAGCGACTGAAAACCGCACCAATGAGGTACAATCCGCCTCTATATTTCACGATATTCCCCTCTAAAGCGGCACTGCCTTAGACGTATCACCGATGCGTCGCATGGTAATGTCCTGTTCGACGGTTGGGTCAGGCAGTCCAGTTTCGGCGAGTCGGCGTTGCAGAAAAGCCGCCATATCCGCTTTCAAACGCGCAACGACATCATCCGCCTCTTCAGCCAGATTATAAACTTCATCAGGATCCTCTTCAAGATCGTAGAGTTCCAGATCCGGTGTCCCGTAAACGGCAGACGTGCCACCGGTTTCAACAATCAATTTCCACTTCTGGGTTTGCCACCCCCGCTTTTTCATCCACCCGCACTCTGTAAGATAGACCGACGCCGTCGTCCCATCGTTCGAGTTATTTTCCATCAAGGCGCGTAGGCTGGTACCTTCCATCTTCTCACGCGATGCCACAGCCGTCAACCCCGCATAATCAAGGAGGGTCGGGGCAATGTCGGTAAGACGGACAAGACCGCCAAGCCGTTGGCCTTTAGGAAGAAGTGTCGGGCAGTGAACGATTAATGGCACGTGGCAATTCGTCTCATAGAGTCCATGATGATCATACCAGAGTTCATGTTCATCGAGTTCCTCACCGTGATCTGCGGTAATCATCAGGAGCGTCTCCTCGAGTTGCCCGCAATCGTCCAAATATCGGAACAATTGCGCCAGGCATGCATCCATATAAGCGATTGAGGCATCGTATTGCGCGTTCACGTACCGCCTGTCCGTCCAGAGCCGTTTCTTCGCGATGTTGTCCGGATCCGATGCGTCTGGCGTGCACATCCATTGCCGAAAATAGTCCGTAAAAGGTTCGCATGCGTAGACGGCATCCATGCTTCGATTGTTCGGGTCACATTCGTCCCCGCTATAAAACATCCGTTCAAACGGCAACGGTGGAAGATACGGCGTGTGCGGATCCCAATAGTGAAGGAAAGCGAACCAAGGTTTATCCTGTGCCTGCGCCAGGTCTAAAAGTTCAATCGCCGTTTCGTTAACCGCCTCCGCCTTCCGAGCATTGCGGTAACCCGTTTCCCATTGGTAGCCGCGATACTGCGCTTCAGGAAAACCACGCTGAAACCAGCGTCCCAAGTTGTCCGCAGCAACCGTGAAGTAACCCGCTTCACGCAGCAGCTCAGGAGCCGTCTTCGTGTCCGTTGCCAAGTTGAGCGTCCCGCCCTGTGTAATGATTTGGTGGGACAAGACATCCTTACCCGTGAACATCGTCGTATGGGCAGGATGTGTCGGAATATGCGGGCTGATACACTTCTCAAAAAGCGTCGCCTTCTCTGCGAGAGCATCGAGGTGTGGCGTCGTCAGGTTGCGATGCCCGTAACAACTCATGCTCGATGCCCGTAGCGTATCTAACGAGATGAGGATGATATTACGCAAAAATTCGGCTCCTTTCCCAAAACTAATCCCCTGCCGCAACATCTGCTGAGGACACTTGTGCCGCACGGATCGCCTCACAGAGATAAGTGATCCCCTCAGGGATGTCATCCACATGGCAGTAAGCGTACGCCAATCGGATCGCCTTTACAGGTGCACTCGCGTAGTGGAAAGCACTTCCGTTACTATATCCGACCCCTTTTGCCGAGGCGAGTTCCTGTAACTTGTTGAGATCCGTGGTCTCCGGCAGATCTATCCACAGGAAAAGTCCACCACGGGGGCGCGTCCATGTACAGAGATCGCTGACGTGCTGCTCAAGCGTCTCCACCACTGCGCGACATTTCGCACCCACCGCCGCATTCGTTTTCACGAGGTGCGCTTCCAAGTGTTCCATAAAGAATTCAGCAACGATGGCACTCGCCAACGCACTCGTCCCACCGTCCCAGCGGTTCTGGTGAATTTGTCCCCAATAAGGCTCCCTCGCCACAAAATATCCTTGACGAACACCTGCCCCTAAAATCTTGGAGAAAGTCGCAATGAAGATCACCCGATTCGAGGTATCCAACTTAAAGAGTGAAGCCGGTGTGGGTGTCGATGTAAAGTCAATGTCGCCGTAGCAATCATCTTCAACGATGCGTGTATCGTACTCTTCCGCTAAGGCTAACATCCGATGACGACGCTCCAGTGAGAGAATCGCACCTGTCGGATTCTGGTGGTTGGATGTCGTATAGATGAACGATGGACGGATATTCTGGCGTTTGAGTTCCGCAAGTTTTGCCGCCAGTGCATCCATATTCATGCCATCGATATAGTCCATCGGCACACCGACGATATTCGCCTTGAAGTGCCGCATGATCCCCAAAGTGCCGCTGTAGGTATATTCTTCTGTCAGTACCGTATCGCCGGGATTAATCAACGTCCCCAGGACCAATTCCAGTGCCTGCATGGAGCCTGAGGTAATTGAGATGTTATCTATCGGCAGCGGGACACCTTCACGTCTCTCAAATCGCATGGATGCCAGTTCCCGCAATCCCTGGTAGCCTGATTCACCCGGGTAGTTGACCAGATCGCCGCCCAACTTACGGAGCGCCTTTTCACTCGCAGCAATTAACCCTTCCGTCGGGAATGTGTACGGATCCGGACGCCCACCTGTAAAACCAAAGTCTTTCATGATATACTCCTTCTTCGCAGATTCCACATAAATGCATTATAACAGACTCGCTGAAAAAAGGCAACACCGAAAAACATACTGAATTTCGTTTTTCGTTGCTACAGGAAAGCCTATATGCTATAATGGGTAGACACCACGTGACAATAATAATTGCAAAGTTTGGTGAGAGATAAAACATGCGGGTTGGAGGTGCCCTTGAAAGCATTTCTGCGCAAACATCGAGAATTTTGGAAAACAGGAAAAACGAACTTTGCCCTTACCATAGGTTTGATACTCGGGAGCCTCTTTTTAGGCTATGCCGTCTATCAAGAAATGAATGCCGGATGGAAAGGGTATAAATCGTTACGTATTGTACTAACGGACACATCAGTATTTATCCCTGTTGGTGGATTAATTGCTGGTATTTTAACGATCATAGGAGATTTAATAATGTTATGGTCAGACCGATCGGAGAAACGGATTCAAGAAGCCGCTGCGGAAGCCGCTGCGAAAGCCAAAGCCGAAGGTATTAAAGAAGGCAAAGCGGAACTCGCGCAAAAGGTGCTCGCTTGGAACCTCCGCAGAATGGAAGCGGAAAGGAAGGGCGACCCTTTTTACGAACCCCCGCCAACCGAGTAGTACACAACCCGAAGAATAACGAAAATGGTGACCGAGAATCCATTCCCAAATCTCACCTTTGAACCGATGCGCTCGTGCCATCTTCAGGACGTACTAAAAATCGAAAACGAGTGCTTTGAGGATCCTTGGAGCGAAACCTACTACACATTGTCGCTGAAGCGACCCCGGTCGTATGAACACTTTTACGTGGCTCGACGCGAGGACACCATCGTCGGTTACATTGTGTTCAGTATTCTCCATGAAGAGGCACACATCCTGAATCTCGCGGTACCGGTTGCCTATCGGCGACAAGGCATCGCCAAATACCTGCTCGCCTCAGCCTTAAAAATGATACACACACAGGACGGCCGCCAGGTTTTCTTGGAGGTCGCCGTCAGCAATCTACCTGCGCAGTATCTCTACCGGCAGTTCGGGTTCCGCATCTGTGGCATCCGAAAAAACTACTACGGACGCTCTAAAGACGCTTACGTTTTCCGAAAAGGAGAAGAAACGCATGCTGTTTAATTTATTGAGCCAGACCTTTTCAGCAACGACGAACCTGTCGCTCTCAACCCGCCGACAGGAAGCACGGACAGTCGGCAGAAACGGTTGGCGGGTCATTGAAGAAGAGGTCAACTGGAACACCTCCGAAACCGCCATTGTTGTTGTTGATATGTGGAACGAACACTGGTCCTGGGGCGCAACAGAACGTGTGAACGTGATGGCACCCCGGATGAACATTGTACTCGGCCGGGCACGAGAGCACGGTATACAGATTATTCACGCCCCGTCCGACACAATGGACTTCTACGAGGCACATCCGGCACGCCGTGCCATCTTAGAACTCCCCCACGCCGACACACCCTCCGAACGCGAAATGCCTGACCCGCCCCTACCCGTTGATGCTTCCGATGGGGGCTCAGATACCGGCGAAACTGATGGTTACAAAGCATGGCACCGTCAGCATCCAGCCATTGAAATCTCTGATATAGACGCCATCAGTGACAACGGGCAGGAGGTTTACAACCTACTGAATCACAAAGGTATTCAGAACATTATCTTCATGGGTGTCCACACCAATATGTGCGTCCTCGGACGTTCCTTTGCAATTAAACAGATGGTGCGTTGGGGGGTCAATGCTGTTCTCGCACGGGACCTCACCGATGCGATGTACAACCCGTTCAAACCGCCTTACGTCAGTCATGAGGCGGGCACGCAATTAATCATTGAATATATTGAGAAATTCTGGTGTCCCACAATCTTGAGCGGCGACTTGACGACACCTAAGGTTTGATGTTTCCGCATACAAAAAATGCCCACGGTAACGAGAAGACCGCGGGCATTTAATTTCGATGTGTTCCTTATTGACGGTTGTCTTTCAGCGCACCCCACGTTGTCGTGAGTTTCGCCTTCGGATCTACAGCAGTACTCACAGCCGGCACGACCTCTAAAGCACTGAACATCGCATTCAGATCGCCTGCACCCGTCTCCGCGTTTCCTGCAAAGTGGAGATCAAGCGTGCCGTCGCTGACTTCAATCCCGGCATACGTTTTAATGTCAATCTCGTCTTTGCCCGGTGTCACGTAAAGCGGCTCAACGTTCTCCTCTTCGATGAAAATATCATAACCGCGGTTGTTCGGAGACCAGTGCTCCCCGACGAGATAGGTAACATCAAAAGTGCCATCACCCGTTTTAAACTGATACTTAACAGTATCAGGGAATCTTGCCCAACTGACGGCGTAGAAGAGTTCCACATCATAACCAGCATCTTCTGCTTGGGCTTGTGCATCCGCTGTCAAGGTTGCGACTTCAGCGACACGGGGCTCCAGTTCAGTCCAACCGCCCCATGCTTGGTCCGTCTGCTGCGCGCCATTCCAAACACGTCCCTGTGAATCCGTAAAGTCATCTGATTTGCCACCCCTCACCCGAAATTCTTCAGCCGGTAGCGACACCGGAACGGCGAGAATTCCCAGAAAAACGGCAACCATCAAAACACTCAAGAATCTCATCAAAATGCCTCCATCTCTTCGTTAATTTCGCTCCCCTTTCAGAGCCCCCCATGTCGTAGCGAGCTTCTGTTTCGGGTCAACGGCTAATACAGGGGTGACCTCTATTGCACTGAACATAGCGTTCAGGTCGCCCTTGCCAGTTTTCTGATTGCCAGCAAACTCAAGGCTCATCACTTTATCTTTCACCTCAATGCCCTCATATCGCTTAATATCTATCTCATCCTTACCGGGGGTGACATAGAGGGGCTCGACGATCTCTTCTTCAATGATAATGTCAAAGCCACGGTTATTAGGCGACCAGTGTTCACCCACAAGATAGGTGACATTAAAAGTGCCTTTACCGGTATTCAGATCGACCTTGACGACATCAGGGAACTTTGCCCAGCTCACAGCATAGAAGAGTTCTTCATCGTATCCTTCTTTCTTTGCCAGTTTTTGGGCATCTTTCGTAAGGTTTCGGACTTCAGCGATACGAGGCTGTAGATCGATCCATCCGCCCCACTTCTCTTTCTCGTTTTGTCCACCGTGCCAGATACGGCCATCGGAATCTTTAAAATCCTCCACTTTGCCGCCCCATACCCGAATCTCTTCGGCTGAACTCGCATCGTGGACAATCGTTACCGCAACATATACGGTAAGCAAAACAACGAAAAATAAAATCCGTCGCATGTTTTCCTCCTGATTGTAATTATGGTAAATTCTATAATTACTTAGACATCAGATGACGGACAGGTACAAGACCGGTTTCCCTACAAGATGTCTATTTGTTTTTTGAATTCACCCTAAAATAAGAAATGAACCTACATTAAAATTAAGAATAACACATCCGCGTCACAATTGCAAGGTTTTCATCTCACTTCACACTACCTTCCCGCTGGCGAGGTTTGTAACCTCGCCACTGACTGCCGACTGCCCATTACTGATGGCTCGATATCACTCCGAGGGCTCAACCACAACAATCCGCTGGTTCGCTCGCACATCGGTCAACGTTTGCACAATGCCACTCGGCCACTGAATAACAATTTGATCGACGTTTTCGTGATGCCCAAGTCCAAACTCGACATCAATACTGCTCTGAGAAAGATAACTGTCCCCAGCTGTCACCTGCCGAATCTGATGAAGGTCGCCAGCACGCACCTTCACAAGTGCCCCAACACCGTCCCGATTGCTCACGGTGCCGACCGTGTGAATCTGAAGCCACTGCTGTTGGTTCCCACCGTCGTTTCGGAGCAACATCGGCTTCCCACCACTATTGACGATAAATACGTCTAAATCCCCATCGGCATCGTAGTCCGCAACGGCGACCCCTCTACCAACCCCGTATGAATTAAATTCCCGAAGTCCGACAGCGTCAGAAATATCAGTGAAGGTGCCGTCCCCAGTGTTCTGGAGAAAAACATCCGCTTGGCCATGAGCTTCCCACGAAGCCGGATCGATATGCCCCGCCGAAAAGAAGAGGTCCAGGTCCCCATCGTTATCCGCATCGAACAACACAGTCCCCCAACATGTTTTACCGAGTCCCGACTCAAAAACACCACTCTTTGCCGAAACATCCATAAAGGTGCCGTCCCCGTTATTTCTGTAGAGGACATTGTTTTCATCTAACCAGTTCGTAACAAAGAGATCCAAATCGCCATCGGCATCGTAATCGCCCCAACTGATGCCCATACCACTCCGTATATCACCCGTGCGGCTCCTCGCATCTGGACGGTTCGTATTCGTGAATGTTAACTCGCCGTCATTGCGATAGAGGATATTCTGGTCGGTATCATTGGCAAGATACAGATCCAGATCGCCATCAGCATCGTAATCCGCCGCGGCAACACCGAGTGTCAGGTGAAATCCACCATTCACCTTGGCAGCATCCGTAATGTTGATGAAACCGCCGTCTCCCTTATTTAGATAGAGAACGTTCGCCTGTCCGAAGAAATCATACGGGAAAAAGACTTCATCCCCTTGCGGAACTTTGGTATATTCAATATAGTTGCCGACGTACAGGTCGAGATAACCATCATGATCGTAATCACCCCAAGCGATCCCCGCCCCGAAACCATCGTGACCGATACCACCGGCTCCGGACGAAAAGCGTTTGAAAGTTCCATCGCCGTTGTTCCGATAGAACAGGTTTGCCTTATAGTTCGTGACGTAGAGATCGGCATCACCATCGTTGTCATAATCTGCGAAGGCACACCCCATTCCCCAACCGGTATCGCCGACGCCAGCCGTATCCGTTACATCGCTGAAAGTGCCATCACCGTTGTTCCGATAGAGCGCGTTTTTCGGGAACACCGCGTCCGATGCCGGGCGTACCAAAGCACTGTTGGCAATGTAAAGATCTAACTTCCCATCGTCGTCGTAGTCGCACCACGCCGCACCCGAACCGACGAGTGCAGGCACTACACGCAAGTCTATACCACCGGCGTGCTCGAAATGAATGCCCGCTTGTTCAGTGACATCCACAAATCGAATATCAGATGCATAACTGCTGAAAATAAACGTAAGACTCAAGACTGCAATAACGTCTCGCAACCGATTGTACATTCAAATGCCTCTCAGACCTAACTCGCACTGTATTGACATTATACACGAAACCGGGGGGCAGGTGTATCTTTATTTCTTCTCCACTCCCTGCTAGCGAGGTTTCCTAACCTCACCAGCCTAATCACTGACAACTCACAACTGAGATTTTAGTTGCAATTATACTAAAAATGTGTTAAAATTCATAAGAGTTAATGTGGTTAAAACCAATTGTCTAAGTTAGAGGGCATGCCAGTGGAAATATCTGTCTTAGTACTTAACGCCAGCTACGAAGCAATCAACGTTTGTAACCTCAGGCGCGCTATGAAAATGGTTTTTAAAGGCACAGCACAGACTGAAGAAGTCTCTGATATTGAGATTCATTCACCCAGTGCCGCGATGAAAGTCCCACATGTAATTCGATTAGTAAATTACGTCCACGTCCCGCGCAGCGTCGTCAAGTTTTCACGGAGGAATGTTCTCGTCCGGGACCAGTATACATGCCAATACTGTCATAGCGAGTTCCCAGCAGCACACCTCACGATGGACCATGTGATACCCCTCTCTCGCGGCGGGGAAACAACCTGGGAGAACGTCGTGACAGCCTGCAAAAAATGTAATAACAAAAAGGGCAGTAAAATGCTCTATGAAACACGATTCAAACTGCAACGTCAGCCGAAAACGCCCTCAATTTTAACCTATTTGCAGCTCAATCGTCATTTTCGAGGGTGTCACCCGTCGTGGAGAAAATATCTGTATATCAACTAAATCATGCAAGATCCGAAAAAACTGAAAAAACGTTGGGAATTTCAGCGTGCTTATCAGAAGGGCAGTAAGTATTGGAATCGCTACTTTGTTATATACGTCTTCCACACCCATTTCAATAACCTCCGATTGGGAATAACCGTCAGTAAAAAAGTCGGAAAAAGCGTTCAGCGGAATCGAGTCAAAAGACTCATTCGCGAAGCGTTTCGGCAGTTGCGCCCACAAATAAAAACTGAATACGACATCGTAGTCGTCGGAAGAACACCAGCCTGTCGACTCACGTGCCAAGAAGCAAAAGATGGATTGTGTCACCTCTTTCGGAAAGCATCTATTTTGAACACGCCAGATCGAAAGCGTTGAAAAACGGTTAGCGACTTACAGACAGTAATCAGGAAAAAAGGATTCAAGAACTCACGCAGGAAATAGAAAGGCTGAAACAGATTGTAAACCCATGAGGGATAGAGGCGTGCCACATTGTAAGCACTGCGAAGAAGGTATAAACCAAAATAGAAACCGATGGATACGCAATAAGTTGAGCGGAACCGTGATACTTCTACAAGCCATCCACTTTTATCGACGCTTTATTTCGCCGTGTTTGCCACCGTCCTGTCGATTTTATCCGACCTGCTCGCAATATGCCCTTGAAGCGTTAAAACGCTACGGTGCGCTCAAAGGGTGCTGGCTAACAATTAAACGACTTTCAAAATGTCACCCTTACCATCCAGGAGGCTTTGACCCTCTAAAATAGCAGGACAAACTTCAATAATGAATATATGGTGAACTATAAAAATACGTTTACGTCTTGTAGGGGCACCCCTTGTGAGTACCACAAACACGCTAATCACAATGTCTACAGTAATTCTAAAATCCACCTACGTTTACGTCTTGTAGGGGCACCCCTTGTGGGTGCCATAAACACGCTAATCACAATGTCTACAGTAATTCTAAAATCCACCTACGTTTACGTCTTGTAGGGGCACCCCTTGTGGGTGCCATAAACACGCTAATCACAATGTCTACAGTAATTCTAAAATCCACCATAGTTAAAAGACACAAAAAATGAGGAGCATCTAATCTCGATGGGAGCACGTTATATTCTTGCATTGGTTCTAATGATCGCAGTGATGATCGGATGGAGCCTATTTTTCGGCAAACGTTTTGCCCCGCAACCCGATGCACCAGAAACGACCGAGACACCGGCAGCATCCAGTCCAAGTGAAACACAATCGGACACCGCGACACCGGGAACACTCGAGGGAACCGATATGTCCGTCAGTTCCGACCTCTGGACACCGGTTGAGGAAAGGCCAGACGATGCGAAAGTCAACGTCCAAACCGATAACTACACTGTTGTTTTTAACGAAAAACTCGCAATCGCTAAACAGTGGCAATTAAATCACTTTCCAGACAGGACGGACGCCGACAAAACCCCTTTGGACCTGATTCCTGAAAACGCACTCAACTGCCTCGCACTTCGGTTCGGCAATTCGCAGCTCCAACTCGATTCACTCCGTACCAGATGGCAGGCTAACAAATCCGAAATTAATATCACAAACGGACAAAATGCTGACACACTCATCTTCACGGCACCCATCGGAGAAAAATTACAAGTCGCAAAGCAGTTCACCTTCAATCCCGACAGCTACTTCGTTGATATGACGCTCACCTTCCAAAATGTCTCTGACGAACCGCTGTTTATGGGGGAAACCGAACCCGCAAACGGATACCAACTTCAATGGGGACGAGGTATCAATGCCGATCTGCTCCCACATGAAAAGAAGAGCGGCAAACGTGGACGACGGGGCAGTGAAGGCGCAAAGGCTTATATAGGTGAGGACAAACCCAGGCGTGAACTCAAATCTGAACAGACGTTAGCCACTGTGCTCTGGGCGGGCATGGACAGCCAGTACTTCAGCGCAGTGATGATTCCAGATCCCCAGCTTGCCGCGACATATAAATTTATAGAGGCACCACAGGCAGATGTTACAACTAACATCACTGTCACCGCACCAACAGAGACCGCCGCACTCGTCGTCCCCAGTTTTTATCTCCCAGCGCAGCAGAGAAGGACGGATGTTTTTCGGCTCTACGTTGGTCCGAAAGACGATACAATCCTAAAAAGTATACAGGCACCGAATGCACCTGAAAACCCAGTGCGCCTCTCAAAAATCATTGACTTTGGATTCTTCTGGCCCCTGGCATGGGGAATGCTCTGGATATTCAAAGGCTTGCACAATATCTTTGGAAACTACGGCATCGCGATTATCCTCCTGACCGCTTTGGTGAAGATCATCTCATACCCCTTCACACGCAAAGCACATAAATCTATGAAGGAGATGCAGAAACTTCAGCCCCAGTTAGTGGAATTGAAGGAGAAATACAGGGATGACCCACAGAAACTCAATCGCGCGACGATGCGACTCTACAAGGAACACGGCGTCAATCCGTTAGGGGGCTGTATACCATGGCTTCCGCAAATTCCGATTTTTTGGGCACTCTTCGCACTTCTTGGAAGTGCCGTGGAACTCCGGGGGGCACCTTTCCTTTTATGGATCGATGACCTTTCTGCCCCCGACACTTTAATCGAACTGCCTTTTACGATTCCATTGATTGTCACGCAAATAGATGCCATCCGCCTATTGCCTATAATAAACGGGTTGACAACCTGGCTCCAACAAAAATTCGTCGGCAACATGGCACCAACAACGGACAACATGCAAGCGAAATTAATGCAGTTTATGCCCCTCATTTTTATCTTCATCTTTTATAACTGGGCATCCGGATTTGTGTTGTATTGGTTGTGTAATAACGTTTTCACGATAGCACAACAATACCTACAAAACCGAAGCGAGACTGACGAGGGTCCATCCACACCAGCAGATACAAAAAAAAGGAACAACGCCAAACGGAAGTAGGACCATCCTGAAACCGGTTAGGACTTACGCAGCGCCCTGTGCTGGCGAGGTTTCAAACCTCGCCAGCGGTGTGTGAACTGTGGAGTATCACCTGCAAATTGCGTAAGTCCTGCCGGTAATAGATCAGCAATTACCTATGAAAGCAATCATGTGAGGAGGGTATTAACCTGTGCAGCACTACATCGAAACTGAAGGTGATACAGTGGAGGAAGCAATTGAACGCGCCCTTACGGAACTTGAGGCAACTCGCGATCAGGTCACCATTGACATCGTCAGTGAACCTACGAAAGGGATTTTGAACTTCGGTGCTAAACCCGCGAAGATTCGCGCAACGCTCAAACAGGATGTCTCTTCCGCACCGGAGACAATCTTAAAGGAAATGCTTAACCGGATGGGAATCGACGCAGAGGTTGAATCGAATTTTGTTGACGGAAGCACACACCTCAATATCGTCGCCGACAGTCCCGCCCTGCTCATCGGGAAACACGGACAAACCCTCGATGCAATCGAACGTTTGCTTAATTGTATCGTCAACAAAGCCTCGCTTGTAAAAAGACGCGTTTTCGTCAACACAGAGGGGTATCGAGAACGCCGAGAAGAACGACTCGTTGAAATGGCACACCAAGTCGCTGAAAAGGTCAAGTATACTGACCGGGAAGTCGTCCTCGCACCGATGTCCGCACGCGATCGCCGTATCATTCATGTTACCTTAAAGGGAGACGAGATCGTGTCTACCTACAGCCAAGGCGAAGGTGAAATGCGACGCGTCGTCGTCACAACGCAACAACCTTAAAAGGGTTGTCAGTTGTTGGTTAAGAGGCTTTCGTTTAACAAACGCCTCTTGTAACCGATAACCGATAACTATTTTATGAATTTCCACGATACAATTGCAGCCATCGCAACAGCACGCGGTGAAGCCGGCATCGGCATCGTCCGAGTGAGTGGTGACCTTGCCCTACCGATTGCCACTGAATTGTTCCGATCACCGCGCGGTGTGTCTCCCACAGAACTGTCAACGCATACCCTTACATACGGGCACGTCATAGATACAAACGCATCCGATGAAGTTATCGACGAAGTGCTACTCGGTATTATGCACGCACCCAACACATATACCGGTGAGGACATCGTCGAATTTAACTGCCACGGCGGAATCGTAACACTCACGGCGGTGTTGGACTTGGTGCTGAAGAGCGGAGCACGGGTCGCCGAACCCGGAGAATTTACAAAACGTGCTTTCCTCAACGGAAAACTGGATTTAGCACAAGCGGAAGCAGTCGCCGAACTCATCGCCTCAAAAACAGAGCTCAGCCGAAAGATCGCTATAGACACACTCGCTGGAAAACTCTCTGATACTGTAAATTCCCTCAGCGATCGACTTGCTGACTTGCTCGCAGAAATTGAAGCTTCCATCGACTTCCCCGAGGAAGATCTGGATTTCATGAAGGTGGAAACGCAACTTGAAGCGGCGCATGCTGTTCAGAACGACTTAACGACACTGCTTGACACTGCCGACGAGGGGAGAATTATCACAGAAGGGGTCAAGGTCGCTATACTCGGAAAACCGAACGTCGGAAAATCGAGTCTGCTCAATGCGCTCGTCGGTACGACACGTGCAATCGTTACAGACATACCCGGTACAACGCGCGATACAATTGAAGAAACGATTAATGTTAACGGTATCCCGTTGAAACTTATTGATACCGCCGGGATTCGACAGACAGATGATTTTGTAGAACAACAGGGTGTTCAACGGAGCAAAGCGGTGATTGACAGTGCAGAGCTGCTGCTCTTGATGTTCGATGCTTCGCAATCTCTGAACAACGCGGATCTCGAACTCTTACAGACAGCGCACTCCACCGCGGCAATTCTTATTCTCAACAAGGTGGATCTACCAGTTGTGACACCGCCAACGACATTACTTATGCACTCTCCTAAAAAGCGGATTGTCGAGACAGCGATTCCTGAGGGCAAAGGACTTGATGCACTAAAGTCTATGATCTGTGAGGAATTGATTGGAGGGGAATTAGGCGTCGGTGAATCGCCGATTCTGACAAACGCTCGCCACCAAGAAGCGCTCCGACGCGCAAGCGAGGGACTCAATTATGCGATAGAGAGCCTCGAAAATGGTATGCCTCCTGATCTCGTCGCCGTCGATCTGCGAATTAGTTTGGACGGTCTCGGAGATATCGTCGGTAAAACGACAACTGAAGATATTTTGGATAGGATCTTCTCTCAGTTCTGCGTCGGAAAATAAAAAAGTGAGAACTTTTATCGTGATTGGGTGTGTCTATTTCCTGCAGGCGAGCAGTGGGAATCATTCTGGACACAACATCACAAAGGAGTGAGTCATGTTGGGAGCAAAACAACAGTGGTGCCCGCGATGCCAAAGACACGTACAAACAGAGCAGAAGCAATCCTACATCGGCAGACAGAAAGAGCTCGTCAGAATTGTTATTACCTGTTTCAAGTGTCGGACAACACTGTCGAGTAAAACAACCAGCGCAGCCGCGCTTGAGCAGAGCGGAGAAGCGGTACCAACGCAACAGTAGTGCCAATGTGCAATAATACTGCTCAAATGAATGAAATCGTAAGTAAAATTAAGGCGTTATTAAACAAAAAAGGAGAAGACTAATGTTTAATTCTGTTTTCCGCCGCGTATCACTCGGGGTTCTGCTCCTGATGGTCGGCACAGTTCCCGCGCTCATCGCGAGCGAGGAAGTTAAATGGGAAAAGACCCTTGAGGACAGCATGGCGAAAGCCGAGAAGACCGGCAAACCGATGATGATGGATTTCTATACCGATTGGTGAGGGTTCTGTAAGCGGCTGGATGCCGAAACGTTTACGGATGCACGCATTATCGAGCTCTCTGAAAAGTTTGTCCCCGTCAAGGTAAATCCCGAAGATAAGAATTATCCACTCAATGAAGAGACGCGAAGTCGCTACGGGGTCACTGGTTACCCAGCAGTCCTGTTCGTCAGTCCAGATGGAGGGCTCATTGAAAAGGCTTCAGGATTTCTCACGCCGGAACAGTTTTCACCGATTATGAAAAATGCTTTGGCTAAAGAGGAAACCTTTTCGAAGAAACTTGATGCACTGAAGAAGAAACCGGACGATGCCAAACTCAACGCGCAGGTCGCGCTTACCTACATCGAACGGAATCAGCTTGAAAAAGCAGGCGCCTTCAGTGAAAAAGCATTTGAGCAGGATCCGAAAAACCGCACCAAACTCATTCCCGACCTGCACAACCAATTGGGACTCGCTTACGGCGTACTGCTTGAGCAAGCTATGCCTGAAAACACCGAAGAGGCGGAGGCGTACTTTGAAAAGGCTGTCTCTCACTTCAAAACCGTCATAGATGTCTACCCGAAAAGCAAGGCACATGAACCCGCCCAATACTATCTCGGTGTGACATACGCCATCAAACGGAATTTTGAAGAGGGGATCGCCGTGCTTGAGAAGTTATCCCGCCATGCAAAGGACGAGAACATCAGGCAGGACGCCGAGGCGATGCTGGAATGGGTCAAAGATCGGGCGAGTTCCAACTAACAATCTCTGGTAGGTGCGGTTCTAAACCGTACCTACACCACCAACGCCGAGACCTCCTCTGCAGTTAGAAGTCTATACGCTCCAGGCGGCAGATTCCCTAACCACAAATTACCAATTCGGATCCGCTTCAAACGGATTACCGGGTGTCCCACGGCTTTAAACATTAAACGTACCTGCCGTTTCTTGCCTTCGTGAATCACGACCTCAAATTTCGTTGACGTGCCGTCCTTACTGACTCTTAAACGCTTGACTTGCGCCGGTGCCGTTGTTCCGCTCGGAATCGTAACACCCTGACGCAACCGTTGAACCGATGCGTCCCGCGGCACACCCTTCACCCACGCGAGATAACTTTTCTCTACTTCGTGACTCGGATGGAGCAGCCGATATGCAAAGTTTCCATCGTTTGTAAAGAGAAGGAGTCCTTCGGTCTCCAAGTCCAAGCGTCCAACAGGATAGATGGTATCGGGCAGGTCTGCGACGAGATCCATGACGGTAGGTCGTCCGCGTTCATCGCGGCGCGTCGTTAAGCATCCTGCGGGTTTGTTAAGCATCAGGTAGGTGTGTTCTGCTAACGGTTCAACCCGTTTTCCCTCAAATTCAACAACATCGATTTCCACATCAATCGGGTGTCCCGGAACCAAAATGGGTTCGCCGTTGACGGTGACAGCCCCATCTCGGATGCTCTTTTTCACCGACCGACGCGAGGCGATTCCTGAAGTAGCAATATACTTTTCAAGTCTCATTGTTCTATGTGCCAACCCTTTTCCGTCGCGATGCGCCTCAGCTGCTTATCCGGATTGACAGCAACCGGATACCCGAACAACGCCAGTTTATGTGCATCCGTGTGATGATTTCCGTATGCATAGGAAGCACTCAGGTCAAACCCATATTCAGTTGCGAGTTGCTGAGCGAGTTTCGCTTTATTTTCCGCAAAAGGGTGCAGTCCGATGCGTTGTCCTGTAAATTTTCCATCGACCACTTCCAATTCGTGAGCGACCATCATATCGGTTTGAAAATGATCATGAAATGGTTGAACCAGGAACGACAACGAACCCGACATGAGAATAACTGTTCGTCCTTCACTGCGATGGGCATGGATCAACTCAGAAATGTGGGGCGCGATACTCGCACGCAATCGGTCAACAAAACAGTGGTGGGCAATCTTATGGATGTGATTCTCTGCTAAACCGCGGAGATAGATTTTGTTAGATTTTGCCACTGGTAAGGACTTAACCTTCAGAAAATTGGCGGTCCACGCAAGTAAATTCGATATGGGGATCTCGCCTTGGTTCAACAGATACGTCAAAAAAATCTGCTCTGAGGAGAGACGGATGATCGTGCCATCTAAGTCGAAAATGGCACATGTTTTAGGTTCTGTCATGTTGTCTGTTGTCCTAACGCACGTCGATAGGCTTTCACAGCGGCTTCCATCCCGATATAAAGCGCATCCGCCATGAGATGGTGGCCGATGGAGACTTCAAGGAGCCCCGGTAATTTCTGCATCAACGGGAGGTTTTCAAGATTCAGATCGTGTCCAGCGTTGACGCCAAGCCCTAAATCTGCTGCTTTCATCGCCGCAGTTTCCAATAGGGCAAATTCATGTTCAATTTCCGAATCTGTCTGTGCCATCGCGTAGGGCGCGGTATAAAGCTCAATTCGGTCCGCCCCGATGTCGCGTGTCCTTGCTATCTGGTCCACGTCGGTTCCACTAAATAGACTCACACGGATATCCGCATTTTTCAACGCTTCGATGATCGGTTTCAACAGATCACCATCTTTACGGATATCCCAGACGGTGTGGCTTGTTATTTCACCTACGACAACCGGAACGAGCGTGCATTGTGTCGGTTTTGTCCGTAGCACCCTATCAATGAGGTCGGGTCTCGGATCGCCTTCGATGTTGTATTCAATATTGGGTGTTTTTTGGGTATTGATTTCTATTAACCGGTCAGCGATGTCCTGTACATCTGTTGGGGTGATATGACGCTGATCCTCGCGCGGGTGCACAGTAATGCCCTGCGCACCAGCGGCGACGCAGGTATCGACAGCCGTGAGAACATCAGGAATATCACCACCTCGGGAGTTTCGTAATGTTGCGATCTTGTTGACATTTACACTTAACGCTATCATTTTTTCTCCATAAAGGGTTACGCGAATTTCTCACACTTTTTGAGCGACCATGTTCGTGAGGATACCGAGAATTTTGTCACATTGCGCGATTTGATAGATTGTCAAGTCAACATGCAGGCACTTTTCCGCTAATTTAAGGAATAGCCAGTCTGTGCCGGAAGTGACAGCACCATAAATGCAAGGAATGTTGTTTCCTTTTTCTGCGTTAAAGCGTTGAGCGGCGAGCATCTCAGCGACGCATTGTCCGAGCCCGCCGATCAAATCTTCTTTCTTTGCTTCGACAAGAACAATGACGGGAGCATCTAAGACAATTTGTCCTGGCGACAAACTGACCAAAAAATCACACACGCCTATCAAGTCATTTTCGGCATCAACATTGAAGTCTATCCCGGAAAAGAGACTAATTCGATCTTCTGAAATTTCGCGGAGTTCAAATAGCACGTCGGAGACAATCAGCTCCGAACGGGCTTTCTCTGTCCCGATGGCAGTTGCTAACGGCACTTTTTTTGCGAGTTCCGTTGTGAAATACGGGCGCGGTGTTACAGGTTCGCTTTCAGAAAATAGACCGACCGATTCAATCTTCTCCAGTTGAAAGGTTGATAGTACTTCCGCTAATGTAAAGTTGCTATAAGCCATTTGGATCCCTCCTTTCGCGAATCGCAGCGTGATTGTTCAAAAAAAACGCGATCCATCCATGCCTTTTACGGAAAAATGCCCAGTTGCATATAGGATTTCGCAATTCTATGAATAGCATTGATATACGCCGCCGTCCGATAATCCACGGCACTGTTTTCGCTGATGTGCTGCATCCGGGTTTCACGTATCTCCTGATAGGCGTTTATCATCGTATCCTGAAGACCGGAGTTCACCAAATCTTCCTCATCTGCACCATGCATGAGTTCACGTTCATCGTCTGAAAATGTATAACCCGTCGCCTTCTCAACAGCACGACGCATCACGTGTTGCGTTTGGTCCTCAAACCGTTTGCCGAGCCTCCCAAATTGGACATGCGACAGATTCCGAAGCCACTCGAAATAGGAAACGGTGACACCCCCGGCGTTGAGGAACGTGTCCGGTATAATCATGATATCCCGTTTTTGGAAAATTTCATCAGCAGCGGGGGTTGTGGGTCCGTTCGCAGCTTCAGCGATAATGGCCGCTTTGATTCGGGGCGCGTTTTCTATTGTGAGTTGATTCTCAAGTGCCGCGGGGATCAGAATATCACAGGCTAATTCCAGACCATCGGTCGGATTCTCAATGCGCTCAGCACCCGGATACTCGCGGATGGATCCGGTTTCCGCACGATGCATGGCAACTTTTTCGACATCAAATCCGCGCGGATCATAGATACCCCCATTTCGCTCGATAATCCCAATGACGCGTGCATCCGCCTCCATCAGAAACTTCGCAGCATGATAACCGACATTACCAAACCCTTGGACAATGATACTTTTTCCGTGTAAACCCGGGGATAGTCCAAGTCGTTTCATATCCTCTGCGAAACTACAGGCTTCTTGTAAACCGAAGGCGACCCCGCGTCCTGTAGCGCCTTTCCGCCCGTGAATCCCATTTTGTTCGATCGGCTTGCCTGTTACACACGCAATGGCATTGAGCTTATCAGGTGCCATTGTGATATACGTATCCAAGATCCACGTCATTTCGGTTTCACTGGTCCCAAAATCAGGTGCCGGCACGTCTACGCCCGGTCCAATGTAATTCTTCTGGATCAGTTCATACGTATAACGACGCGTAATGCGCTCCAATTCACTTTCTGAATATTCGCGTCTATCGAGTTGAATGCCCCCCTTAGCACCACCGAACGGTACATCAACAAGCGCGCACTTGTAGGTCATGAGTGCCGCAAGTGCCATTATCTCGTCCTCGTTCACGAGCGTACTGTAACGGATGCCTCCTTTTGTCGGAAGACTGTGATGGCTATGCTCCGCGCGCCAGCCATGAAGGGTTTGGATGGTTCCATCGTCCCGTTTTATTGGAAATGTGAAATGGCAGGAGTTATTACATATCTTTATCTGCTCCAAAAGTCCGCGCGGATAGTCGGTGAACCGAGCCGCTTTGTCAAAATCCTTGTTCACTTTCTGAAAAAACGAGAAACTTTCTGTCATGATATTTAACCTGAATGTAGGAACGGGCGAGGTACAAAGACCTCGCCCTGTAATAATTTAGGCTAACAATAGGAGCGTCTAAAAACTTTGCCTTGGAAGGCCAGATCTAACGGTGGCGAATGAATTTTTGAAGGCGGGCATCCGCCTGAACTTCGCCGACGTATATATCGCCGTGCGAATCCAACCAAATACCGTGCGGACATGCCATAAATTCACCGGGGACGCTGCTGCCGCGTTCACTGCCCCATTGGGAGACAACCTCACCCTCCAACGTCATGATTGTGATACGTTGGTCCAGTTCAGCAATATAGACGAGTTCCTCTTCGTCGATGTAGATTGTGTCTGGATGCGCCAAACCACCCCATTCCTCGATGTATTCGCCGTCAAGGGTGAAAAATTGGATGCGATTGTTTTCCCTGTCAGCGACCATGAGTCTATTGCGCGGATCGACCCTGACACAATGCGGGAGGTCAAACTCACTCGGACCTGTACCCGGCTGTCCCCACGATTTAATCAACTCACCCTCGGGCGAGTATTTGTGGACGCGGGCGTTGCCGTAACCGTCGGTGATGTACATTTCACCCTCGGGTCCGATTGCCAAATCCGTTGGCTTATTGAAGGGTTCACCCTCCGCACCGGGGACATCCGGCGTGCCGAGCGTCATCAGCAGTTCACCATCCGTAGAGAACTTCCGCATCACGTGCGTGTCCCGTTCTGTACAATAAATATTGTCATCGGCATCGATGAAAATCCCGTGAGCATCCTTGAGAATGTCATCTCCCCAAGAATCAAGGAAGTTGCCGTCCCGATCGAAGACGACCATCGGATGTTCGCTGCGACTGTAAACATAGACGCTGTCCTGTGAATCAACAGCAACAGCGGGGACCCAACCAAATTCCCAACCCTCTGGAAGTGTCCACCAATCTTCTTGCACAGTATATTGATGTGTACCTTGTCCATAAACCATAAATTTTCTCCCTACTCCAAAATGAATTGGTGTCTAATTTAGCAGGTTCATCGCGATTTCTCAAGAAAAATCTACTCGACAAGGATCTGATTGAAAAGCGCACGGGTCGTCTCTGTCCATTTTCCGTAGTCCTGTAAAAATGCCTCTGCAGCGGGTGTATCGTTGCTTCCGGTGTATCCGAGACGGCGTGCCAACTGTCCCAGTTCCGCACGATTTTTTGGAAGTGCGTCCAACGCCCGATCGTGAACAATACGGAGGGCGTTCTCGACGCGTCTCAGGAATTGATACGCTTCCCCTAATCCGTCACGCTGTGCCTCCGTCAGCACTCCAATTTTGTGCAATCTCTCAATTGCGAGCGGTGTATTTTGCACACGCACAGAGGTTTCTCCACCACCATGCACCAATTGAAGGGTTTGGACAACAAATTCTATATCCACAAGTCCGCCGTATCCTGACTTGACATTAACTGTCGAAGTTGGCGCTTTGCCGCCCCTTCTCCGCCGAGTAGATGTTCTTCGAGTCGCTTGTGCTTCTTTCCGCTGGCGTGTATGCACAATCTTGGCGATCTCCTCAGATGTTAGAGCATCCCCATAACAGAAGGTGTGGGCGATTTCCAAAAACTGGTTGCCGAGATGTTCTATGGCTCCCGCGACAACGCGAGCACGCGTCAACGCCTGGCGTTCCCAAACCTCCGCGGTGTTATCGTAGTAATTCTGGTATCCTGCCAACGGTAGCGCAATCGCACCCCCTGTCCCGTGTGGACGGAGCCGTAGATCGACTTCATAGATGCTCACCCCGTTTCCAGCAAGTCGGTTTACTAACTCCAAACCAACGGCTGAGAAGTATTGCACATTCGGCATGCCTTTTGTCGTCTCACCATCTGCCGAGTAGACGTACATAACGTCTAAATCCGAACTGAAATTCAATTCACGTCCACCGAATTTACCCATTGCAATGATCGCGAACGTTACCGGTGTTCCATCGGGAGCAAGTGGCGTGCCGTGTGCCTCGCGGAGTTCCGCCTCGATTTCTGGATGAATGGCTTGCAAAGTGGCTTCGGCTAAATCAGAGAGCTCTTGTGTCGTATCCGGCAAGGTCGCGTTCCCAAGGATGTTCCGTAAGGCGATACGCCAAATCTCGTCATTCTTATACCGTCGCAACATAGGCAACATCCTACCTTCAGGTGCCTGCTGGACCACCTGTAACGCCTCCGTTTGTTTCTCAGCGAGTGTCTTTGAGCGTTCTATCAACGTAGGGACCGTCAGTAGATCAAAGAGTTCAGGACTTGCGATGAGCATATCTGCGAGATATAAACTCGTGCCACAGACACGCGTAAGCACTTCGAGTGTTGAAGGTTTTTCAGCGAACATCGTGTAGTAGCTGCTTCGCGCACCCACTTTATCCGTAAATGCTGAGAGGTAACGAAGTGCCATGTCCGGATTTGGGGAGTCACGCAAAACATTCAGGAGCGTCGGCGCGAGTTTAAAGAAAGTCCGCCGCACACCCGGTGAGAATTGAATACCATCCCCACCGTTCGCAAGTTGTCTTAAGAGACGCTGCGCATTTCTTACGTTTTCAAAACGGAACGTGCTCAAGAAAGTCTCTAATTGTTGCGGATCCTCTTCGGAAAGTAGAACAGCGATGTCAAGTCCATCTTCAGACTGGATCGAAGTCGCAGTGATCGTCTTAAAAATAGCGCGCACTTGTTCGGTGTGAACACGATAGTCTTCTCGAAATGTCTCCAAGGCATCCGTTTCTGCCGTGTGCTGATACCCGACGCGCTGAGCAAGTTCTCGTTCCTCAGTTTCTTTCTCTGGGACGAGGTAACGCTGCTGATCCGCCTCAATTTGGATGCAGTTCTCAACGGTGCGTAAAAACCGGTAGGCAGCCATGAGCGCGTCCGCATCCGCCACGCTGAGGAGTGTGCTCTCTTTTAATGCCGCGAGTACTTCTAAGGTATTGTGTGAACACAATGACTTTCGCTTGGCACCGTGAATCATCTGCAGGCACTGGACAGTGAATTCAATGTCACGGATACCCCCCGGACCGAGTTTTACATGTTTTTCCAGAGTCTCACCTTCACTGACGAGCCGCTCCTCTATCCGTGCTTTAGTGCGTCGGATGTCTGCCTTAATCTCGGTGAGCGTCACGCCATCTAAGTAACGCTGATAGACAAACGGCTGAATCATGCGAATGAACTCATCGCCAAACGCCATATCCCCGGCGACAGGACGCGCTTTAATTAAAGCTTGACGTTCCCACAAGTCGCCCCACCCTTCATAGTAACTCTCGTAACTCTCCATCGAACGGATGATGACACCTGCACTACTTTCCGGACGCAAGCGGATGTCAACACGAAAGACGTAACCCTCCGGGGTGATCTCACTCATCGCCTTGATGAGAAATTCACAAAAACGTGAAAAGTACTCGCTATTGTCAGTCCCCATATCGGTCCGTGCATCATCCGAATACACAAAAATAAGGTCAATGTCGGAACTGAAGTTGAGTTCATAGCCACCTAACTTTCCCATCCCGATGATAGCGAAACGACACGGGGCAGTGCCTTCTTCATTGAGCGGTGTCCCGAACTTCGGTTTCATGATCTGATCGCGCCCGATTTCGTAGCAGTGTTGCAGCGCAGCTTCTGCCAAATTGCTCAATTCTAACGTCGTTGTCTCAACATTTGCCACCTTAAGCAGATCGCGCAGTCCGATACGGAGCGTTTCCCGGCGTTTGTATCGCCGCAAGATGCGGAGTTTCTGCTCTACCGAAGCAAACCGTGAGATGGATTGCTTAAGCTCCTGATACATCATCGCGGAGGTCTTCTGTGTCTCCATCACATCCGGATCGATAATATCATAGAAATATTCAGGCGTCCGAATGAGGATCTCGGACAAATAGGTGGACGCACCGAAACTTAAGAGGACGGGACGTATGAGAGGCTGCGCATCTCGCAGCAGATGATAGAGCGATTTGCGATTAAACGATGCCGCTGCAAAACGTGAAAAACGATTTAAAGCGGCTTCGGGGTTGGGTGAGTCTATAGCGGCTTTCAACAAGGGGATGACGAGGTCGGCGAAGCATGTTTGAAGGTCTGTGTCGTCGGTGGTGAGTTCTTGAAGGCTTCGCACTATAGATTCGTTATCTACACCACCGGCTCTATCGGCAGCGTTGGATAAAATCCGGTGAATTTCTTCTCTCTGATGTTGTGGGAGCGACAATTCTGTGTAATCTATCATTTTCTTTCTCCTCTCTATGCAGTGCTACGATTAATCTTATTTTCGCATATTTTTCCGCCTATTGCAAACCAATTTCTCAAGCATTACGGACATTCATCTCTCCTGTACGAGGGAACTCCGATTCCTGACTGACTGCCACTAAAATCGTGCTTGCTATTAACATTACGCTGTGCTAACATATCAGAAAAGTTTCAAAGGAGACATATAACCATGTTTAAACTCGGCGTTATCAACGACGAAGTTTCACAAGACTTCGCCACCGTTGTCAATTTTGTAAAAGAATTCAACCTACACTCCATCGAAATTCGCTCTGTCTGGGACAAACTCCCGCATGAACTCACCGATACCGACATCGACGAGATGAAACGCTTACTCGACGGCACCGACATCGAGATTATCGGAGTCGCATCCCCGTTCTTCAAATGCGATATGGACGATGCCGCGGAACGCAAAGAGCATCTTGATATACTCAAGGGGTCCATACGGACGGCAAAGGCGTTTGATGCCAATCTCATCCGAACCTTCGTCTTCTGGGACACCGGTGAAACTGAGGAACGGTGGGACGAGATTATCGCCGCCTACGATGAACCGCGCAGAATGATAGACGGCGAAGGCATTGTCCTCGGCATGGAAAACGAATCCACGACCTCGCTCCGGACCGCTAAACTTACAGCGGAATTTATCGAACAAATTGATTCTCCGAACATCCGCGGTATCTGGGATCCTGCCAATGAAGCGCACGCAAAAGGTGGCGAAACCCCGTATCCCGATGCCTACAACCGTATGAAACCGACGATGATTCACGCACATCTCAAGGACGCAGGTCCAAACCCCGATACGGGTGAAATAGAATCTGTTCCCGTCGGCGAGGGTATCATTGACTGGCAAGGGCAACTGCAAGCCCTCATTGACGACGGCTACGAAGGACATCTCTGCCTTGAGACGCATTGGCGACCCTCACTGAAAATTGACGAAGCCATCCTCAACCGTCCAGCAGGTCAAGCATTTTCCGAAGCCGGTGAGGAAGCCTCACGCATCTGTACCCAAAACTTACTGGCGATGATCGAAAACTTAAAACAGTAGGCGATATCCAATGAAAATCAAAGCAGTTCGGACATCCCTTTACGACATCCCACCCGAAGTTGAACGCGTCGATGCCATTCAAACTTTCGTCTCTATGGAATTTCCCTTCATCGAGATTGAAGACGCGGATGGTGTTGTAGGAACCGGTTTCTCTTACACGATCGGCAAGGGTGGAGAAGCGATTAAGCAGACGATGGATGCCTACCTCACACCTATCCTCCTTGAAGAGGATGCCTCCAACATCGACCGGATTTGGAATCGGATGTGGATGGAGACACACTGGGTTGGCAGAGGTGGCATCGTTGGTTTAGGTATGGCAGCGGTAGACATCGCCCTCTGGGATCTCATGGCAAAGCGCGCAGGCGTGCCGCTCTACCAACTCCTCGGTGGCGCAAGATCCGCTGTCCCCGTTTACAATACAGATGGCGGGTGGCTACACCTTTCCGAGGCGGAACTCGTTAGGCAATCCGTGGAATTTGTGGAGCAAGGCTTCAAAGGTATCAAGATTAAGGTCGGACGAGACAGTCTCCACGAAGACGTGGCACGCATCTTCGCTGTCAGAAAAGCGATTGGGCAGGACCCGTATCTCATGATTGATGCCAATATGAAGTGGAACGCCCGAGAAGCCATTCAACTCGCCTGTCGTGTTGAAGACGCAGACCTCTTCTGGTTTGAGGAACCGATCGAAGCAGACGATGTGGCCAGTCATGTCACACTGCGCGAGAAAACGACGATTCCGATCGCTATTGGTGAGACGATTTATAATAAATACGTCTTTAAAGAATACATTGCACAGGGCGCGGCGGATATTATACAAGCTGACGCTGTCCGCGTCGGTGGTATCTCTGAATGGATGAAGGTTGCACACATGGCGGAATGCTTTGGGCTCTCCGTTTCACCACACTTCCTGATGGATTTACACGTTCATCTCTCTGCTGCTGTGCCGCACTCGCTTTTTGTTGAATATATTCCTTCACTTGACCCGGTCCTTGACGATACCTTAACACTCAGAGACGGACACTTTTCGCCGCCTGAACGTCCGGGGCACGGCATTCTGTTCAACAAACAGAAACTCGCACCCTATCAAATATTTTAAGCTTTCCTTGCGGTTAAACAACGCGGGTTTGAACTTTGGTGTCCCTTTCTTAAAATCCGCCCTCCATTTCATTACGGACTGCGGTTTTGATGGCATGAATGCCTTGGATTTGCTATGATTAGATTAACAAAGACGGCAGCCTGCAACAATACGCAGAAACACCCCGCTGAATGCCACACGCGCATTCAGCGTTGATTCGCAAAAACACGCAGGCGGATTTGAGTAGAACCCTTTGATAAACCAATCACCTGATTTAACGTCTTGCGAGTAATTAAAAATATGAAACTTGAAAACCGTATCGCGATTATCACAGGCGGCGGACGCGGCATCGGTCGCTCAACCGCCTTAGCGTTTGCCAGAGAAGGCGCAGACATCGTCCTTGCCGCGCGGACTGACACCGAGATAACCGCTGTCGCCGAAGAAGTGAAACAACTCGGCAGACGTGCGCGCGCCATCAAAACCGATATCCAATTGAAAGCGGATGTTGATGCCATGGTCGCCCAAACACTTGACACCTTCGGTAAGGTAGATATCCTTGTCAACAACGCGGGTGTCGCAATCCACAACCCCATTCCGAAGATCCGAGAAGAAGATTGGGACCTGACGATGGCAGTCAATCTCAAAGGCGTATTCCTCGGCACACAAGCCGTTTTCAGCCACATGTGCGAGCAGAAGTACGGACACATCGTCAATGTCTCCTCAGTCTCCGGCAAATCTGGGCACGTCAACGGCGGCGCGTATTGTGCCTCTAAATTCGCCGTTGTTGGATTCACCGAGACAACGAACAATGAGGGCAGACCCCACGGTGTAAAAGCCTCAGTCGTCTGTCCCGGTCCTGTCGATACCAAGATGCGCCGTGATAACCATCCAGACGATGTGATTGAACATCTCACACTCCCAGAGGATGTCGCAGATCTCATCCTATTTCTGGTGACGCAGCCACCCCGCGCACACACGCTTGAAACCGTTATCCGAACGCCCTTGATGTAAATTTGTATGTTTATTGACTCACACGCACACATCCAACTTTCCCAATTTGACCGGGATCGCGACGCACTACTAAAACGCGCCCACGACGCCTCAGTCTCCCATGTTCTTGTTATAGGGTTTGACAGGGAGACCAGCCTCGGGGCTGTAGAATTGGCGGAGCAACACACGCATATCTATGCCACCGTCGGGATGCATCCGCACGACGCAAAAGATCTGACTCCCGATGTGCTAAAGACTTTCCGCGAACTCGCCACACACCCGAAGGTGATCGCACTCGGTGAAATGGGGTTAGACTATTACCGCAACCTCTCGCCGCGTCCAGTTCAAAAAGATGCGTTTGAAAAACAGTTGGACCTCGCCGAGGAGATGCAAATGCCCATTGTCATCCACAATCGCGATGCCTACATGGACATTCTCCCCATTCTGGAAGTACGGCAAGGAAAAATCCAAGGTGTATTGCACTGCTTTACCGGCGATGTCGGATTAATGCACAGGAGTCTTGACATCGGTTTTCACATCGGTATCGGAGGGATTGTAACATACCCGAATGCCAAAGAGGTCCAAGCAGTCGCACGGGAGGTGCCTGCAGATAAACTGTTGATAGAAACCGATTGTCCGTGGCTGACACCGCAATTTCGCCGCGGCAAACGGAATGAACCGGCTTATGTCCGTGCTGTAGCAGAAAAGATTGCCGAACTTCGCGGTGCCACTATAGAAACAATCGGTGAAATAACAACCCAAAATTTTCACAAACTTTTTAGATGTTAGCGACAAACTATAGCTTCCGCTACTGGAGACGTTGCCATGAAACGAAATAACCGGTTATTGATCGCAAAGCACACATTACACAAAGCGGTCCCCATTCTTTGTTTCCTACTTTTTTGTCTTCCACTGACAGTGTTTTTCGGTTGTGGTGCTATAAGTGCGGTAAAGGCTCCCTTTGAAATGGCGGGATTCATGAAGGGGATGGTAGCACAACTTGGAGAACGAGAGGCGTTCTTGATAGAATCTGCGGAAAAGCCTTTAACGGAAAACCAAGAAAAACTCTTAACGCAACTTCTCGAAGAAAAGGAGGGTTTGGATATGGTTTTGTCGAGTCAACCGTATTTGACATATCTTGAAGAGCAGGACGGCACAGCCTATAAGGATTATCCGACTTATCTTGCCGAGGTTCCCACCACTGAACAGAAATCGACCACCCTATTGATGCTTAAAGAGATTCTTCCACCAGAGGCAACGGATACGCAAATCCAAATCTGTACAGATTTCTATTTTGAATTCTGTGAACTGATCGTGAATGAACCGGACATTACCTCCGATTCCGAGGAGATGGAAGCATTCATGAAGATACACCTGATTGATCCGTTAATGGATACGTATTCATCAAAAATGTCCACTTCCGATGCGATTAAAGTCATGAAGATGGGTGCGGTACCGAGTGGTATGGCGCCGCTGGATACAGAGGTATTTCGTAAAATCTGGCTTAAGCAGCTGAAAGCTTACGGTTCTCGGGAAGGTCTTCTACGCTGTGCGATCTCGACCCCTGACGAATTTGCCCTCATCCGTTCGTTTTTTGAGGACGCTGCCGCCCTTGAAAAATGGATTCGGCTCCCACCTAAACAGGAGTGATTCCTGATATATGAAGCGTCTGAATCTCCGTATGTATGCGATGGTGCTTGCCCTCGTCTGTGTTTGGGTGATTTTCACACTCCTGACCGGCGGCACCTTCCTCAGCACTCGGAACCTGTCCAACCTTTCTCGCCAAGCCGCGGTCACCGCCATCCTTGCCGTTGGCATGACCTTGGTCATCGTTTCTGCGAATATTGATCTCTCTGTCGGCTACGGTGCCGGATTGCTCGGTGCCATTGCAGCGATTGTACACGTCTGGTGGGGACAACCGATCCTCGTGACGCTCATCGCTGTCTTAGGTATCGGGATTCTGATGGGGGTGATGCAAGGTTACCTTGTGGCGTATCAGCGAATCCCAGCGTTTATCGTCACATTAGGTGGATTTTTGGCATATCGCGGCTTGATGTTAGCGTTTACCAAAGGTGAGACCATCCTACTCCCAGACAATTGGCTCAAAGCCATCGGGAACGCCTATCTCTCGTCAGCACTCGGATGGGGACTCATGGCCGTTGGATTAGGGGTCAACGGCTACCGCTTTTACCGGCAGCGAACCGCCCAGCGCCAATACAGTCCTGAGCAAACATCCTTGCGAACTTTCCTATTGAAGGTCATTGGAACATCTGCACTCATTGTAGTGTTCATCTCCGTGATGAATGCTCACAAAGGAATTCCCTTTCCAGTTTGCATTCTATTTGGATTAGCGTTCATATTCCATTTTATCGCGAACCATACCCGTTTCGGGCGTTATGTGTATGCAGTCGGTGGAAACGCCGAAGCGGCGTATCTCTCCGGGATCAACGTCCGCGGGATTACGCTACGGGTGTTTGCAACCATGGGAGCGTTAATGGCGATCGCTGGCGTTGTTATGACGGCACGGGTCGGGAGTGCCAGTCCAGAAGCCGGACGCCTGTTGGAATTAGATGCCATTGCTGCGTGTGTTATCGGCGGTGCCAGTTTAATGGGCGGACGCGGGAGCATCTTCGGGGCAATTTTAGGCGCGTTCGTCATGGAAAGCCTCAACAACGGAATGAGCATGGCGAACATGGATGCCTCGTGGCAAGACATAATCAAAGGGATTGTGCTCGTCGCTGCCGTCGGATTTGATATGGCATCCCGGCGGCGATGACAGTTTTCCTGCCACAAGCATCGTCCACGAAATTTCGCTATTCACAAAAAATTTAAACCTTTTTCCCAAAAAATCCCCTCTTTAAATCAAATCTAATTGGGCAAATCTTACTGGGAATTTATCCATGCGATACGATTCATCAACCTACACAGACCTGACAGATGAAGAACTCATTCAGCTTGTGCGAGATGGGGATGAGGCGGCGTTTGCCCAACTCGCAGCCCGGCACAGCTCCAGAATTTGGCAGCTGGTGGTTTTAAACTCCCGTCAGATCCGCGATGCTGAAGAAATTTTTCAAGATATCTGGGTAGCCGTCTGGGAAAACATCGGCGGCTTACGCGAGGTCAGCAGTTTCGGTGCTTGGCTCAGGAAGATAGCTTACACCACCTGTAGGAGATATTACACCACCAACTCGCACACAAGGGGTGAAATCCTTCAAAGTGCTGAACAACTCGCTGAAACCATCGATCGGGATGTGCTTGCCCGTTTTCGTGAAACCGAACTTCGATCGGCTGTAACAGAAGCCGTACATGACCTTCCAGAGAAGGTGCGCACTGTCGCAGTGCTGTACTACTTAGAGATGTGGACGATCAAAGAGATTGCAACCGAGCTGGGTTTGGCGGTTGGCACCGTCAAGACAAGACTCAGCCAAATTCGAGCACTTCTGCGCGAGGAATTTGGCGTTGAAGAAATTAAGAGGGGAAGAACTATGGCGCATCAAAAAGAGGTATCCAGACCGTCACGGGACAAAACTAAGGTCTTCGGTGTCGGCAACGCAGGTGGCAACGTTGTCAAACAAATGATTGGATCCGGTTTAAAGGGCATTGAATTTTACGCTGTGAACACAGATTTAGCAGCACTCCGCACGTGCGATGGGGCAACACAGGTACAAATCGGTGCTGAAACTACCCAAGGACTCAGTGGGGATGCAAACCCTGAAATCGGCAGGAGAGCCGCTGAAGAGGACCTGGAAACGCTCAACGCCGCCGTTGCAGACGCTCGTATGGTTTTTGTTACAGCGGGCATGGGGGGTGGAACGGGAACAGGTGCCGCTCCGTTAATCGCATCCATCGCTCGAGAGCAGGGCATTTTAACGATAGGTGTTGCGACACTCCCACTTGATGCCGAGGGGCAACGCCGCGCTGAACACGCAGAACTGGGACTCCATGAACTCCGAGAAAGCACCGATGCCGTTATCGTGATCCCGAATCAGCGGCTTCTTGATACTGTGGATACAGAACCCGCGGCGAGCGACGTGTTCCGGATGAGCGATGAAACCGCGTTACTCGGCATTAAAAGCATCTCTGATATTATTATGGAGTCCGGCGAGATTACCATTGATTTCACCGATATAGAGGGTATCATGAAGGATGCTGGCACGGTGTTGATGGGCATAGGGCAAGCATCCGGTGAAAACAGAGCGCGAGTCGCCATGGAAAACGCTATCGCCTCACCACTGCTGGACGGGAACAACATCGGGAGCGCAACTGGGCTGATTGTTAATATTAGTGCCACACCAGACTTTATAATGAATGAATTGGATACGGCGATGCGCGTTCTCCAAGACACAGCATTTGACGCACAGATTATCTTTGGACTCGTCTATAGAGACGACGATCCTGAACCTGCAGGCACGGTTTATGTCACTATCCTCGCCGCGGGAATTGAGGCACAAAGCGGACCTGCTGTCGCACCCTCCACCCAGCAGCGGGGGAGCTCTCCCGGAGGCGGCGCTCGCGTCTCGTCTACAACCACGTCCGAATTTGTTCATCTGCACAACCATAGCGAGTATAGCATGCTCGATGGTGCCTGCCGTATTCCAGATATGGTGGACTGGGCAGTTGAGAATAGTGTTCCTGCTGTCGCACTCACCGACCACGGAAACATGTTCGGCGCATGGGAACTATACAGCAAGGCAACAGAGGCAGGAGTCAACCCAATCATCGGTTGTGAGGTATATATCGCACAGGGGGGTCGACAGACGCGTGGGCAGGAGCAGGAAGATCCTTATCACCTCACGCTGCTCGCCGAAGATGCAACCGGTTACCGAAATCTCTTGGAATTGGTATCCCTTGGATACACAGAGGGCTTCAATCGCAAACCGCGCATCGACATGGAAATCTTACGTGAACACCGAGACGGGATTATCGCCCTAACGGGATGTATCCAAGGACAGGTGCCACAGCTCCTGTGTGCAAATCGGCGCGACGAAGCGGTTCAGAGCTTCAAAACGTTGATGGAGATAATGGGGAATCAGAACCTCTATGTTGAGCTGCAAAACCACTACATCGACCAGGAGCTCAAAGCGTATCCGGTGATGGTGCAGCTGGCAAACGAGTTCAATCTTCCGATCGTCGGCACAAACGATTGCCACTACCTTCGCAAATCAGATCACGGGATGCACGACGTCCTCCTCTGTATCCAAGCGAAGAAGACTATCAACGATCAAGAGCGGCTCCGCTATGATAACCACTTCTACTTCAAAAGCGTTGATGAGATGCGAGAGGCACTGAAGGATTACCCGCCGGAGGCTATCAGTAACACGCTTGAAATTGCGAATCGGTGCAACCTCGAACTCGACTATCAACAGGATCCGATGCCGAAATACGGGGTCCCCGAAGGACATACACACGATAGTTATCTGAAGGAATTGTGCTACCAAGGGTTACGTGAAAAATATGGTGAACTCTCCGAACCCATCCAACAACGGATCGATTACGAACTGGATGTCATTAGACAAGGAAACCATGCCAACTATTTTCTGATTGTGGCAGATTATGTCAACTACGCCCACAAACAAGGCTACCCGCTTTCCGCCCGCGGTTCTGCCGCCGGCAGTCTGGTGCTATACGCACTCGATGTGATTGGTTTCAATCCGATGGATCACGGTTGTCTGTTTGAACGATTTTTAAACCGTGAACGTCTCAGTACTCCGGATATTGATATAGATTTCGCCGACCGCGCACGTGAACATGTAATTGCGTATCTCGCGAGGAAATACGGCGCGGATTCCGTCAGTAAAGTCGCTACCTTTGCGACATTGGGTGCGAAAGCCGCTATCAAAGATGTCGGTCGCGCGCTTGACGTGTCTCTCGAAACTGTCGAAAAGTTGACAGGGCTCATTCCGAGTATTCCGTATATCACGCTTGATGAAGCCTTGGAACAGGTTCCCGAATTTCAGGCACTCGCTGAACTCCCCGAAAATACGGAGTTGATTGAGCTTAGTAAAGCAGTTGAAGGTATGAAACGACACGTTTCCACTCACACCTCTGCAATTGTCGTTTCGGACGGTCCGTTGACGAATTACGTACCACTGTTCAAGGATAGACATGACCAAATCGCGACACAGTTTGAAGGGGAAACCGTCGAAGATGTCGGTATCGTCAAATTTGATTCCCTCGGCTTACGGAGTCTCACTGAAACGCACGATTGTCTTCAGATGATTGAAGCGAATCGCGGCGTCAAAATTAAACTGGAAGATATCCCTTTTGGCGATAAGGAAACCTATTCGCTGGTTAGCAAGGGACTCATCGCTGGTTTATTCCAGTTAGCAGCTTCCCCCGGCATGTATCGGGTTGTCACTGAGCTTAAACCTGACAACTTTGAGGAATTCTGCGCGATTATTGCCCTCTATCGACCAGGTCCTATAGAAAATGGGGATATGCAGTGCTACATGGACCGCAAGAATGGGCGGCAGCCCGTGGAATATATACACCCCTCACTTGAGAGCACACTCAAAAGCACTTACGGTGTATGCCTCTATCAGGAGCAGGTGATGCAGATTGCTCACGATATGGCAGGCTTTACGCTCGCTGAAGCGGACATACTCCGCCACGCGATCGGCAGAAAAATGGATGGGAAAAATGAGGCGTTACTTACGGCACAGCGTGAGAAATTCGTTGAGGGCGCAATAGAAAAGGGTTTTGATAAAGAAGAGGCTGAAAGGGTATTCGAGTCGCTTGAACCTTCTGCACGTTATGCCTTTAACAAGGCGCATGCCGTCGCCTACTCAATGTTAGCGTATCGCATGGCTTATCTCAAAACGCACTATCCGCACGAATTTATGGCGACAATGATGATGGGTGAGGCAGACGATTCAGCAAAAATTGCCTACTACCGAGAGGAGTGTGAAGAGCTCTCTAACTTCTTAGGTGTAAGGATCGATCCGCTTCCGCTTGCCGCGCAATCCCACGACGCCGCTGGCGAGGTTTCCTAACCTCGCCCTTAGGGGGTATAGGTAATTCTAAAATCTGCTATAAGACTATTTCGCCAGATTTCGTGCCTTTTTGAACTTCTCTTTAGCGAATTGTCCCCAGTCCTTGATTTTTTCGTTGCGGACAGTCGGATCCTTCCAGTCGCTACGTGCCAGGTGCATCGCTTCTTCTTCGGTGATTGGCATCTTCGTTAAAACCGCAATCGCTGCTTCGCGTTTCGCCGGGTCCTTACACTTCCGGATTGCCTTCCATGCGTTGACGAGATCTTTATGCGAATCAATAATTAAAACACCAAAGAGACCGTTGACAACATCCCATCGCTTACTGCCTTTATCTGGGTTGTATTGGAACGGGGTTCCCTCCATAGTGAATGGATTTGGGACGGTGCATCGCTCGCCTAATTTGTCATAAAGTGTTGGTAGTACACTTGCACGGTTTAAACCACCCTTCCATTGAGGTCCATCTGGATCAGTATCGCGGAGCATCCAGAGTTTCTGGGCATCTTCCGATAAAACGAATTCAAGGAACTTTTGTGCGACAGGCATGTTCGGTGCCCCTTTGAGGATTGCAATAGGATCCGCATTGATGACCGCGCCATCGGCGGGAACAACATATTTGATCTTATCCGCACCGACAACCGCAATTTGGCCGTAGGCATAAAAATCAATTGCGAGTCCATAAATGACCTGTCCGGCGACGACATCTGTCGGAATAGCGTTCGCACCAGCGGAGAAGCCGCGAACATTACCTCCAAGTTTCGTCAGGAGTGCGAACCCTTCGTCCCATCCGAGCGTTTGAAGGATAATCTCATACACCATATGCGCCGAACCACTCTCTCTTGGGTCGGCGGCACCAATTTTACCGAGCAACGCCACATCACCCAAATCCCGCCATGTCGTGACTTTCGGAAAACTGAGCATTTCACGTAGCTCTTCATTGTACATGATGCCGAAACTTGATAACGCCGCACCGTACCACTGATGTTTGGCATCGTAGAACGGGATACCTTGAAACGATTGCGTCATCTGTGCCAGTTGCGTCTCAGGGAGTTTGTAAGCGTTCAACCAACCGTTATTTGAAAGGCGGAGATAATTGTCAGTGCCACCCCCAAAGAAAATATCGACACCAATGCCATCTGGCACGCGCTTAAACTCCGATTCAATGAACCGATAGTTGGAAGAAGTGCCACCTACATCTCGCCAGTCAGTTTTGACAGTTCTACCCGTTTGTTCCTCATACCATTTCTCGAAATTATTTCCAAACTCCGTCTCAATTCCCTCTGGATGTGGCGAAATAATGATAAGTTCGTCCTGTGCAAACGAAATAGGCGGTAGTACCAAAAGACAGAATACAATCCCCCATGTCACAAGAGATACGCTGCAACATCTGAGGGGTTTTAAATAGGACATATTTTTCACGCTCCTTTTTGACACGGAGTAATACTGAAGGCAGGCAGTTACGGGGACAATGTTGGTTGCTGATCTAAAATATATTTAATCGGATTCACCCACCGCTCTTTTGGCATATCATAAATGCCATAGTGAAGGTGTGCACCCGTGCTACGACCGGTATTTCCGACGTAGCCGATAATCTGACCGCGCGCCACTTTTTCCCCAACTTTGAGGCCTTCCGCGTAACCTTCCAAATGTGCGTATAACGTTTTGAACTTCTCTCCTTCATGGTCAATCTCAACGGTCTCTCCTAAATAGCCGCTCATTCCAACCTTCACAACGCTGCCAGCAGCAGCAGCGATGACAGGAACCCCAGATTGGGTTTTAATATCCAATCCTTGGTGAAACTCGCGTTTCTTCGTCAATGGGTGGGTGCGCCACCCAAACCGAGATGAATACCAATAAACGTGTTTCTCTCCGCCCTCTTGTTCGAGTTTCACCGGTAGAATCGAAGGATATCCATCAAGCAGTTTTTGATGTTCGCTGATATGGTCATGGAGCAGCAGAATCTTATGTTTCAGGAGACTGGGCGTTAGCGCTTCCTGTTTTTCGTGTCTATCATTCGAGGTGCCATCCATCGCAGGGACATTTGCCTGCTGTGTATCCGCTGACCCCTCAGTCTCTTCGGGGACCCAAGAGCCGCTACTGTCCCCACCACCTTGACCCAGGATACCTAAAGCCTCCTGAATCTGTTCTACCATCTCGAGGATATCTTTCATCTCCTCATTAACATCAGCGAGTTCCGATTCAGCTTGGTGTTTTGCCTGTGTGAGTTGTTCAATTTGTTGCTCCGTACTCGCCAGTAATTCCTTTTCAGAACCGGTTCTTTGCTGCTTTTGGGAGAGTCCGTAATTGATCCCACCGATTCCCCCCAGGCATAGGAGCAAGAGGGCAGAAAAGAAAAGCAATATATGTCCTCGGCTGATTGTATGCTGGCGGACTAAGTTCCTACGAGATGACATAACGATAAGCGTATACATCTAATAAATCCTCCTTTACGCTCTGACGCTTTCATGGTCCCTAAGATAGGCTATATTCTGGACCTTTCTCACTAAAGGCAAGTGGCTCGATTTCTTCAACAACATTAAAAATACCACGAAAACGTAACTAAATCAAGTAAAAAACGTTTAAAACACGTCACAGGGGTGTTGTTTGTCCAAAAATGTTACCATGCAAACACATTGTAAAGAGCAATCTGACTGAAAAAGCCGATTTCCATAATCAACTGAACTGAATTCCTCTCTCCTATTTTACAAGCGGGCAACAATCGCTGGCATTTTCCAGACAAGAACGATGATAGCACCCAGTAGAATGAGGTACCACACAATTAAGGCGCGAAGGCGTGTTCTTTTGAAAATGCGAGGGCGAGAGCGTTTCAGTCTCATAATTTGTTCCTTTTTTTCGTCGTGAAATTCGCGTAAATGCCCAAGATACACCCTGTACTACAGAATTAACCCGTATGGAATTCAGCACCTCACCGCTTACTCGCATTTTTTTTCAAAACACGAATCCCAGAAATGCGGTATTTGAAGACTTCGTCTACGTTAAATTCAAAGTCTTCATATTCAACTTTTTCGCCTTTTTCTGGCAATCGCCCGAGCAGCATGAGAATAAAACCGCCGATAGTATCACACTGTTCTGTCGGAATTCGGATATTTAACGCCGCATTGACTTCGGAAATTAACACCCGCGCATCAATCCGCCACTCGCTCCTGCCGAGTTGCTCCACACGAGGCGTCTCGCGTTTCCGATTTGTCGCTATTTCGCCGACGAACTTTTCCAAAATATCTATTAATTCTACAATGCCGACACAACTTCCGTGTTCGTTAACCACTATCGCTATAGGAACCTCGGATTGCCGCAGTTCGTTTAATAAGTCCAAGGCGGACTTCAGCGCGGGTACATAACGCACCTCCCTTACAAATAGTGCTAAATCATGATCATGTTGCTCGCTTGTGACGATTTCCATGGCATCAACCACTCCGATCAACCAATCAACACGCTCGTTATAGACAGGGATGTAACGATAGTTGGAAGCGCGGCAGTACTGCGGAATTTCAGAACATGGCGATCCGACTATCAGCGGAACTATCTCAGACAAGGGAACCATCACCTCCTGCACCGTCAATGTTTTCAAATTGAAGATTGCCTGTAAGAGGTGTCCTTCGTGTTCGGGAAACGCCTGAATGTTCTCCTGAATTAACTGCACAAGTTGTCCGGCAGACAATATCGACTTGCGTCCCGATTTCCCGAAGAACCCTTTTTTTTCAGAAGCAATTTGCTGTTGATTATAAACAACAAGAGCATTAGATTCCGCCCCTTTTACTTCCGCATCGCCCTGCTTTCTAACAGCAAGCATCTGGCTGTTATTTTCTTCTGAAATGTCTTTGGTAATTTCGTCCATAGTGGTGACAATATAGCCCTCCGTCTGTTTGAGGATTCTCTATGTTTGCGCAACAAGCGTCAATTCTGTTTTACCATCGAGTCCCGCAACAACGGGAAATGTTTTCTCGCTTGGCTTTCCATCTTTCGGCACATACCGGACCTGCGGTGAAAAGTAGGCATACAACGCCGTGTTCCGCGGGTTGGGCGTGGTGTTTGGTCCGGAACCGTGTACCATTAAACTATGAAAAAATAAACCACTTCCTGCCGAGAGTGGGACATCCATCTGTTGTTCCGCGACCTCCGTCCGATCCGTGAGTTCTGCACCCTGCTGACGGGCAATATGTCCCCATGACTGCACTCCCCACAGATGGCTTCTTGGAATTACCTTGAAACACCCATTTTCAACTGTAGCGTCGTTGAGGGCAATACTCACGGTAACAAGGTTCGGAGGCTCCATGGGCCAGTACGCTGAGTCTTGGTGCAACCCGTGCGAAGAGCCATGAAACGCCGGTTTGAACATCAGTGTGCTTCTAAAGAGCAACAGGTCTATTCCAATGAGTTCTTGGACAACGCTGATGAGCTTCGGATGCTGTGCAAGGTCTCGAAATACTTTGGAGTACTGACGCGTATTTTCTGCCTTTCGCAGCACGGGTAAATTGTCCGCTTGTGTTTCATCTTGGGCGAACGGTTCACGCTGCACGTGCCGACGGGCGACCTCTGCCTGTTCCTTCTCCGCATCAGACTCCTGTCCTGCTGCAAACTGATGCAAACGGTGAATCTCCGTTTGGCACCTTTCCACTTCTGCTGCCGATAACAGGTCCTCAACAACGAGATACCCTTCCTTTTCAAAAAACGCTTTTCGCGCCTTCATGTCCATTTTATCCTCCGATTAATTGTTTAACTTCCCAGATGATACTTGAAATCGCAAATCCGATATAGACACATGAAGCAATTACCATCATGAAAGTAGAAAGCCGTTTCGGTTTTGCGAAATCAGGCAGAAAACGATAGTTCATGTAAAGGGTAAGCGGCACATAAATCGCCATAGCGAAACCGCCCATATACGCCGCATTAAAGAGAAATCCTAATTCACTGACGTTTAGCTGCTCCATAACGAAGGTAATTACACACCCACCGACAATCCAGATACCTGCAATAAGGAGATACCACCAACTTAAACTCCGCTGCTGCGCGCCTCGAAAGTTGGTATAGATAATATCAGAAATGGAGCGTGACACACCATCAACCAGCGCAAGTTGCGTCCCAAAAAGCGTCGCAACACCAACGAGTAAGAAGATCCGCTGCCCCGCTACCCCCCAAATTTCGCCTAATATCCGCGCTTCGTCGTAGATGAGTTTGCCCTGTTCAGGGACAATGCCTTGAGGGTGTAAAACCGCGAGCGCGCCGAAAATAAAAAGTAGAATCGTGAACGTGTTGAGTGCCCAAAAAAACAGGATCTGATCTTTTTTTACATATTGCCACCAGGCAGTGAAGCGTTTTCGGTTTTCCGCCGTCACCTCAAAGAGAAACCCCGTCGCAGGCACCTTTTCGCTCCTACCTCGAAGTGGGTTCTGTAGCCCCGGCAGCTGCGCCCCCATACCAATGTTTTTATCCCGTAGATAGAACGTGTAAAAGAGATTTGCTGTGCCGCCCGCCCCTGCGAAAACTAACGCACTAAACAATTTTTTTACCGACATGCCTGGGTCTATATATCCAACATTTATCAGACCAGAACCGAGTTTCTGCCATGTTTCCATTGAACCCACAGCGATGGCAACTAAGATCAACCCAACTGTTACAATGGCGACGAGCACCTCAACCGTCCGTTCAACGGACTGGTAAATCATCTTCGGTCCGAAGAGGATGACCGCCACCCCAGCAAACGTCACTATTGTCCAGAAGGTATCAGAACCCCAGCCACCAGGTCCAAGCACGAGTGCTTTGAGCGCGAGTCCTGATGTCCGTGCCCATCCTGGGGCTATCCACCCCACCAAAGTCAGCAGAATGAACAATGGCGCAAAACCTCGCCAGATGCGATTGTACCCCGTATACACCGTCTCGCCTGTAGCGATCGTCCAGCGGCCCACTTCAAAGTTTATCCAGAGTTGAAGGAATACGCCCAGCACCGCTGCCCAGATCATACTCCCGCCATACTCAGCAGCGATTAGAGGCCAGATCACACTCTCACCCGCACCAATAGACAGACCAACTAAGATAGCACCGGGACCCGCAATTTTCCAAAAAGGTAACTGTTTCTCTGGCAATTCGACGATCCTGAAATCGTCGAGCGGTTGATAAATCTTAGACATTTTTTAATCTTCCCTTGCGACGTATTGTCCCGCAGGTTTCCTCTATAGGAAACCTGTGCGCAGTGCGTTTCCTGCTTAGTGTGTCTTTCTCCTATCCGTCCTCCATTACCGCCTCACGTAAGATTTCAACCGGATGCTTCGGTTGCACGCCTGTGCCATGCTCCAACTGGTGTCTACAGGAGAAACCAGCAGCACTTAGCGCGAAACTATCCGGAGATTTCTCGCGGACAGCCTCAAAGAGTCTCAATTCACCGATTTTCATGGAGAGGTCATAGTGTGCCTTCTCGTATCCGAACGCACCCGCCATGCCGCAACAACTCGAATCAATCACGCTGACATTGTGTTCCGATGGCAAACTTAACATCTTCACGGTCGGCTGGATACCGACGAGTGCTCGCTGATGGCAATGTCCGTGCAACAAGATGTCACGCGATTCTGTCGTGAATTCCAAAGGCAATTCACCCTTATCAGCAAGTTGGGCAAAAAATTCCTCAAACGAACAGGTCGCCTCAGCAACACGTTTCGCGTCGGGTGTCCCGATCAACTCAACGTAATCATCAGTGATAGCAGAAGTACAACTCGGTTCGCACCCAACAATTGGAATGCCTGCGTTCGCATAATCGCGAAGTGCATCAATATTGTAACTCGCATTTGCAACGGCTCGGTCCAGCATTCCCTCGGAGATAAGGGGGCGTCCACAACACCTTTTTTTCGGCAGTAGCACCTCGAATCCGCACGCTTCAAGCAACGCCACCGCAGCTTTGCCGATAGAGGGTTCGCTGTAGTTCATAAAGGTATCGGAAAAGAGAACCACCTTTTTGTCCGATGTCCGTCGGGATTTTCGTTTTCGGAACCACTGTTCATAGGTAGGACGTACGAAGGTCGGCATATCGCGGCGCCGATCGACGCCAATGAGTTTCTCAGCAACCCATTTGGAAAGTCCGTTGTTGACTGCCCAGTTAGAGAAGGGTGAGAACATCGATCCTAAAGGCGCGAACGCCCCGATTTCACCGAACAACCGACGGTGTAAAGGTAAGCCGTTTGCTTTGTGATAGTGCGCAAGGACTTCATACTTAATCTTCGCCATATCTACATTCGATGGACACTCTGCCTTGCACGCTTTACATCCCAAGCATAAGTCTAACACTTCTTGGAGCCGTTCCCCTGTGAGTTCCGTATGTGGCAACGCCCCTGAAATAATGGATCGGAGCGCATTTGCACGGCCACGTGTCGAGTGCTCCTCTTCACGTGTACCAATAAAGGAGGGACACATCGTGCCAGTTAGGGTCTTCCGACACGCACCGACGCCGTTGCACATTTCAATTGCCCTACCAAATCCGTCTTGACTGGAAAAATCGAAGTAAGTATCAATCTTGATGGTGTTGTAGTCTGTACCGAAGCGGAGGTTCTCTGTCATCGGTGGTGCATCAACAATTTTACCCGGATTCATAATCCCGTTCGGATCAAACGCTTTTTTCACTGCAGTGAGGGCTTGATATATATCTCGACCGAACATGCTCTCTATCCATTCGCTGCGGACGAGACCATCGCCGTGTTCACCGCTCATCGCACCGTCTAATTCCATGAGCAGATCTCGAACCTCGCGGGCAATGTCGTGCATCTTCTGAATATCGGTTTCGGATTTGAGATTCACAATGGGACGGTTGTGCAATAACCCAACGCTCGCATGCGCGTAGTAGGCAGCAGTGGTATCGTGTGATGTAACAATCTCATCGAATCGGCGGACATATTCCGGTAAATTCTCTATCGGTACTGCGGCATCTTCGACGAAACCAACCGGTTTAGCATCACCCTTCATACCCATTAACAAGCCAAGTCCTGCTTTCCGAGTTTCCCAGACACGGGACTTCTCCTCAGCGGTGAAACAGCGTACGAATGCATAACCGAAACCAGTACTTTTCAACGTCTTTTCAAGTCTATCTAACTGCGACTCCAATTCCGCTTGAGTCTCACCGTAAAATTCAACAGCAAGCAATGCAGCAGGTTCGCCTTGTATAAAAGTGGTAAGCCGCGAAAATTCCAATGAGCCCCGCGCCATATCAAGGATTGTCTTATCTATAAGTTCCACGGCAGTCGGGTTACATTCCAAGATCGGTTGCATCGCCTCCATAGAACCAACAAGTGAGTCGAAATGTACAACACACAGAGCCGTCAATTTAGGAAGCGGCACGAGGTTTATTGTCGCCTCAATTGTCGTTGCGAGTGTCCCTTCAGAGCCGACAAGGATTTTCGTCAAACTAAACGGATGATCTTCGTCACAACCATCGCGACGGTAAGGCGTAACCTCTTTTGAACCGGCATTTGGGACAAACTCATCAAGGTTATAACCCGCAACGCGACGCAAGATACGAGGATAACGTTTACGAATCTCTGCTTCATTGTCCGCACACACTCGGCAAAGTTCACGATAAATGTTTGCCTCTAATGTGTTTGCCTGTTTTTTCGTCTCTAATTCTGCAATGGAAATAGGGGAGGCTGTGGTTTCATCAGCGTTGGAAAGCACTAAATCAAGCGACATGACGTGATCAATGGTTTTACCATAGATGAGAGAATGCGAACCCGCGGAATTGTTTCCAATCGTGCCACCGACGTTCGCTCGACTGCTCGTGGCAACATCCGGCGCATACATCAAGCCGTGAGGTTTTAACTGATGGTTCAATTCGTCTAAAACAATGCCGGGTTGCACGCGCGCCCAACGCTCGGCGACATTTACCTCAAGGAGTTGGTTCATGTATTTGGACATGTCCAATACGATTGCCTCACCGACACTCTGCCCAGCCAGACTCGTGCCGCCACCGCGCGGAAGGATCGGAACATTGCGTTCTGCCGCGATTTGCACAGTCTTAATAACATCTTGGCTATCTTTCGGGATTACAACACCTATCGGCTGTATTTGGTAGAGGCTCGCGTCTGTGCTGTAGAGTGCCTTAGAATACAAATCAAATCGTACCTCCCCTGCAAGCGTATTGGATAATTGTTGTTCAAGAGTTTCCGATATAGAAGGGTCCATATTTGCTATCCAAAAAACTGTAGACATCGCGAGAGGTAATCGCGACCGTTATTTTTTATCCTCCCAAAAACAAAAAATTTGACATTGCCACCCAAGTAAAGTATAATTAACCATACAACGCCCCTGTGGTGGAATTTGGTATACACAGCAGGTTGAGGGCCTGTGCCTTAATTGGCATACTGGTTCGAGTCCAGTCGGGGGCATCTTCCCTTTCTTTGATTCCAGATTTATATTTCACCGCTAACTTACGAAACCCCCTCGAGCAACTCCTGATATACCTGATACGTCTGTTCCGCAATCGTCTCCCATGTAAAATCCTTAACGCGGTTAAGTCCACTTTCAATTAAATCGTTCCGTAAACTGACATCGTGTGCGATGCGATGTATCTGTTCTGCCAAAGCCTCCATATCGGCTTCAGGGAAGATAAGTCCCGCGCTATCAATCACGTGCGGAATTTCGCCAGAATCTGAACCGATAACCGGCACTTCGCATGCCATTCCTTCAATAAGCACCCTACCGAAGAATTCTACCCATCTGGGTGTTGTCCGAGAGGGGAGCACCAGTGTATCCATACAATTAATATAGGCGGCTACCTCTTCAGGAGGCACTGCGTCTATCCACACAATATGTCCAGAGATTCCAAGGGTTTCGGCAGTTTTTTGAAAGCCCGGTTTATCTTCACCTTGCCCGACGATTAGAAGTTTATAGGTGCGCGTCGTATCTTGGTTTACAAGGTGCGCTACAGCCTCAAGAAGCGTGTCTACTCCCTTCATCTGAAGCAATCTACCGACGTAACCAACAACAAAACAGTCGTTGAGCTGCAATGAAGCCTTCAACTTGCTGACATCCATTTTATAGAAATGCCGCACATCAACACCGTTCGGAAACGGGGTTTGCTGTCCGGTGTAACCGCGTTGCGTTAGGATTTTGCCAGCGTTCACACTCAGCGGAAAAGCGCTATCGGTTTCTCGAAAGACCCGGCGTTCGATCCATACAGGTAAAAAGCCGAACCGCTGTTTAGTCGGTATACTCAGCGATGTACGAAAAATAAAACGACTGTTTGGACAATATTTACGTTTCAACCGAACTGTCTGTAGGGCATTCAGACTCCAAGCCTCCTCTTCTAAGTGGATAATATCCGGTTGAAAATCTCGGAAGTGGGGCTTCATACCCTGGCGATAGTAAAAACGACTGCCGTATCCCGAGAATCGAATTGGACATGGAAATTCTTCACACGGCGCGTCCGACTCCGGTTCGAAAACAATATCTTGGAAACTTTCATACCAACGGGCGGGAACCACAACCCGTAATGTGACATCCGGACGTTCTGCGATGAGAGCGAACTTTCGTCGGTACGGCTTCATGATATAGGAATGAGAAAGGACTAAGACACGCACGAGTTTAGGTCCCTAAACACTCCCAAAGATTCTCGGGCTCGCTGACTCCTCAACTTCAGAGGCGTCCGCGTCCGATTCATCGGTGTCTACCTCAAACGTGATTTCATCGTTGATATCTACTGAGCTTTCATCTGAAGCAACGAGGACATCCATCAACCCCTCGAGTCTTTCTCGGATCTCTGATCGTTCATCTGAAACCGCTGTACGCTCTGAGTCAAGTTCCTCCTGAAGATTGCTATTACGATCTTCAAGGTTTTGAATCCGTGCGTCGCGTTGCAGTAAATCACTGTTGAGCCGGGCAATTTCAGCCTCAAGTTCTAACTTTTCTGCTCTCAAGTCCTGAACGGTTGAAATCGCGAGTTCAACACGTTCCTCCAGCAGTGCTACAATACTTTGTTCTAATGCATCAGACATATTAATCCTCCAAAGTGGTATGTTTATTCATTCGCGGCGGATTTGCGATTCTCCACCGCAGCAGTAAAACTTGTTTCGATTAGTGATAAATGCTCAGCATTCGCCCAATCTGGACATTCATGGACATAGTGAAAAAGGTACTGTTGCGCGTACCCCACACTATCCCCGAAATAGATGTGTGCAAACTCGCGTATCTCATGATACGTAGCACGTCGGCGCAGATAAAGTGTCTCAAAGATTCGTTTTATCCAAACATCAATCGGTAGGGCTGCAAGATGCCCAAGCGAAAATAAACAGATACAATCGGCGACTTTCTCACCTATACCGTTTCGGCGCATTAACTCACGCTTTGCCTGAGGATACGACATTTCCTTCACCGTCGTGAGCGCAAGCTCACCACTCACAACTGCTGCCGCGGCCCCTTGAAGATAGCTCGCCCGGTAACCGACACCACACGCGAGAAGTTCGGCCTCTGTGGTCGCTGCGAGAACTTCTGGGCTTGGAAAACTATAATCCACGTAACTCGCAAACGTCAACCGTTCACCAAAACGCTCAGAGAGTCGCCGGATGATCCCACGAATCCGAGATACATTGTTGTTCTGAGATAGAATGAACGATGCCACCGTTTCCCAGAGTTCTTGGTTAAGAATGCGCATCCCCCAAAGTTTCTCAAGGGTCCGATGCATATACGCATCGTTGTCAACTTCAGCGAGGATCTTTGGAACATCGCGATCAAGATCAAGATAGTGTCGGAGAAATGGGACGAAGGTAGTCTTATCCTCGGTGGTAGAACTTTCCACATGCAAGGTAGTTCCTACTTGACAAATTTTGAGGATGCGTCCCTCCACGACACCGTAATAAGCATCATCTATTCGATTCCATCGAAACGACTGTCCGGATTCTAAGGTATATTTTAAACTAAAATCTGTTGCATCCCGAATTTGCATTGTGTGTCTTGTTGAGTTTTGATACGCACTCGTAAGCAACGCCCTTGATATTTGCTAATTAGTATATAGCAAATTGCAAAAATTAGCAAATTTTTATTCTGAATCCCAAAATCCACCTCATTTCCAGCGACCTGATTTGACATTTCGCCTGTTTAGGAGTATAATATTAACACCCTTGTCTGTAAAATAGTAGAAACCGAATTGGGTTTGGAAATAGACCGGATTGAGTCTGGGAATAGACCAAATTCATTCCTTAGTATTACATCAGGAGAGACCTTGTAAAACATGATTATCTTTCTACGCGAAAAATTTATTGCGCAACTCTTTATGTGGATAATCGCCATTGTGTTCCTGGCAGGCACAGTGTTCCTCTACAGCAATACGCAGGGCAGAGGTGAAGATCCCGAAGGCGAAGTCGTTCTCAGGATTAATAACACGGAAGTCAAGCGCGGAGAATTTGAAAGTGCTGTCGCGAATGCCTTAGAAACCCAAAGGCGAAACCAGAGATTCGGCGCGACCGACCGAGAAGAGATGCAAAAGTCAGTCATTGATCGCTGGGTACAACAAACCATACTTGGGAGTGTCGATATCGGTCCTGCTGAAATAGAACGCTACATCCGAAGTGACACCACTCGAGTCGAGCAGTACAATCTTTACCAACAATTCGGGGCAGCAGACCTCTACACAGAGAATGTTCGTTTACAACTCAGCTCCGCCGCACTCCGAGATAGTGTTCAATCGCTTGAGTTGGTAACCGATACTGAAGCAGAACAAGCATATCGACTTGAATCAAACAAGGCAAAAGTTAAATTTATTGAATTTAAGCATAGTGATTATGCCGCAACGACTGAAGTAGATGAAGCAGAAGCAGCGGCGTACTTTGAGAAAAATCGGGATAACTATAAATCCGGAGAACAGGTAAATGTAAAGTTTATCAGGGTAAATCCCGCCGAGCTCGTTTCAGACGAAGATATTGCTACGTATTATGAGGAAAACCAAACGGAGTTTACAACACCCGAAGTGGTTAAAGCACGCCATATCTTGAAAAAATTTCCTGATAATGCCACCGACGAACAAAAGGCAGAGACCAAAACCGCCGCAGAGGAACTCCTCAAAACCATCAACGCAGAACTCGCAGCAGGCGCGGATTTCGCAGAACTCGCAATGACACATTCAGAGGGACCTTCCGGTGCCCAAGGCGGCGCATTAAGAGGTGGAAATCCAAAACTTCCACCTGGAGACTACTTCGCACGTGGGGACATGGTCAAACCCTTCGAGGAAACTGCCTTTGACCTTTTGGAACCGGGAGAAGTCAGCGGTTTAGTCGAAACACAATTTGGGTTTCACATCATTAAGTTGGAAGAGAAGAAATCACCAGAGGTTCAACCTTTCGATCAGGTCCAATACGACGTCCGGCAAAGGCTCGTTCAAGTCAGCGGCGTTGATGAAGCCAAAAAGGTTGCGTCCGACCTTCTGTATGAAATCGAAATTCAGGACTATGACGCAGCGCTCGCACTTGAAAGGTACAAGGAACTTTCCCTCATCGCATTGGAAACCGGGTTCTTCAGCCGTGATGCGACAACGATTCCACAGATTGGCGCAAGATGGGGTTATCAAGGGTTAATCGAAGAACTCTTTGATATGGAAGTGAACGTCATAAAGGTTGTTGAGGCGAAAAAATCGAATGGAGAGCAGGTAGAAGCCTATTTTGTCGCCACCGTTCTTGAGAAAAAACCGGCGACTGTTCCACCGTTTTCGGAAATCAAGCCACAGGTCCTCAGCGATCTGAAAACCGAAAAATCCAAGGAACGTGCCTTTGCGGACGCACAAAACCTGTTCAATAAACGGGCAGACACCACATCGCTGGAGGCTTTATTGGAAAAGTATGATGCCCCTGAAGGCTTGGCGACAGACCGACTTTCTGTGGGAGAAAGTAACCTGTTCCCACTCAGCCCAAACAGCGATTATATTGCCGGTATGGGAAGTTCGACTGAAACGATGTTTGCCGCATTTGGAATGAAGGTTGATGAGATGGGGGGTCCCTTCAAGGGAAGCAATTCTGTCTACATTGTCCAACTCATTGAGCGGGAAGAACCTGACGTTGAAACGTTCCAAATGGACCCCGCTGAGGAAGCGCGGCATCGTCAAGCGCTCATTCAAGCAAAGAAACGGGAAACATATTTAAATTGGTTCGCCGCACGCAAAAAGGCGAGTGAACTCTGGATCCATCCAGATTATCGCTAATTCAGGAGTTCGTAGAAGAAATTGCGGCGTTTGGGAATATAACCCAACTCGGCTATTGTGCGTTCGATCTCCTCGATGGGCATGCAATAGACCGTTCCCGCTTTACTGACAACGTTCTCCTCTATCATCGTACCGCCCATATCATTCGCACCGAATTTAAGCGATAATTGTCCGATCTTTGGACCTTGGGTTACCCATGAAGATTGAAAGTTGTCGAAGTTATCCAAGAACAATCGCGAAATAGCAAGCGTTTTGAGATATTCAAAACTTCCTGCTGGCGGTATATGATCCATACGGGTATTGTCAGGTTGTAGGGACCAACAGATAAACGCTGTGAATCCACCTGTTTCATCTTGTAAATCGCGCAGTCTGACGAGGTGCTCAACACGCTCGGCGTAACTCTCTACATGCCCATACATCATCGTCGCGCTCGACTTGAGTCCAACCAAGTGTCCCTGACGCATGACCTCCAGCCACTCGTCAGCAGTGCACTTCTTCGGACTAATCTCATTTCGGGCAGGGTCAGTGAGGATTTCTGCACCGCCGCCAGGGATCGAATCAAGCCCAGCATCTCGCAACCGGATAAGCATTTCTTGCAGCGACATACGATTTATCTTGGCAAACCAATCCAACTCTGGTGGGGAAAACCCATGGATATGAATGCGATAATTTGCTTTGATCCAACGTAGGAGATCTTCGTACCAGTCCAGTTTGAGTTTCGGATGCAATCCACCTTGCATGAGGATCAACTCACCGCCAAGATCCAGTGTTTCCTGTATCTTTTTCCCCAGTTCTTCCCGCTCCATAACATAAGCGTCAGGGTCTCGACGATGCCGATAGAAAGCACAAAAATCGCAGTCAACATAACACCAATTGGTATAGTTAATATTTCGGTCAACAATGTAAGTGACGTAGCCTGCCGGATGTTTGCGTTGCCGGACAATATCCGCGGCGTGCCCCAGAGAAAGTAGATCGTGGCTCTTAAAAAGCGTCAAACAGTCGTCAAAGTCTAACCGTTCGCCCGTGAGTGATTTCTCAAGGATGGGTTGGATGTTTGTATCCATTTACGGGTTTCCTTAATTCTATAAAGCATACTGATGCCGAATCTAATACTTCAATTCTAACATTTTACAATCTGTTTGTCAACTTTTCCACCATTTTAATTTGACTTTTTCAGAAAATTAGGTATAATTGTAACACGTTTGTTCTGAATCTAAGTAAGGAGAGACAAAAATGAGCGAAGTCGTTTACAATGAGGACTTAGTGAAACGCGTATCAAATAAATACCTTGCAGTGAATATTGCCGCAAAACGCGCCAGAGATATAAACGCAAACGGTTTGCCTATTGCGCCTTCAAGCACTGCAGATAAAAAGAAGAAACCTGTCGCCGTTGCAACACAAGAGTTGGTTGAAGGGAAACTTCACTTTGAAAAAAGCGAAGTCAAAGTACCCACTCAGAATACACCGTCGATTTTTACCGACTCGCAGGATTCAGACGACGGGAGTGATATCTTCGATGAAGAACTCCTTGCACGCGAAGGCGATGCGGACCCAGAGGAGCGTGAGGAAGGTCTTTAGATCTCGTCGATGACGGAAAGAGTGCCGACCCAAACAACCTCTCGCCGAAAAAACCGCCAAAAATCGAAGGGCACTTGACAATCCTCAATAAAGTGGGTATAATTAAAAGTGCTGCTGACGTGGCTCAATGGTAGAGCAAGTGATTTGTAATCACTAGGTTGGAGGTTCGATTCCTCTCGTCAGCTTTTTTAATGGGGGTATGCTAGAGCGGTCAAATAGGGCAGACTGTAAATCTGTTGGCTATGCCTACGGTGGTTCGAATCCATCTGCCCCCATCTCTTTTTATTAGATGCTGCGGGAGTAGCTCAGCTGGTAGAGCATTGGCCTTCCAAGCCATGTGTCGCGGGTTCGATTCCCGTCTCCCGCTTGTCGGTGTTTATTATCTTTGCCGATGTAGCTCAGTCGGTAGAGCGCGTCCTTGGTAAGGACGAGGTCACCGGTTCAATCCCGGTCATCGGCTCCACTTATCGAAAGTAGAGGGTTTATTATGCCCAGAGACATTGTAGTATTAGCATGTGATGCATGTAGTCAACGGAATTATGTGACAACCCGAAACCGCCGGACGAACCAAAACCGGTACGAACGGAAAAAATACTGTCGCTTCTGTCGAAAGCATACATCCCACAAGGAAACACGATAACTTTTTGGATAGGGACGATAACACCACTCTGATTATCGAATGGGTGCGTGATCTCCTACGAAAAACTTGCAGGCCAGTAGCTCCAACGGCTAGAGCGTCGGTCTCCAAAACCGAATGTTGGGGGTTCGAATCCCTCCTGGCCTGCCTTTAATAATCTTATGATAGCTCGTTTGAAAAATTACATTCAGGGAATTAATCAAGAATGGCAAAGAGTGTCTAAGCCGGACGCCAAAGAGGTCCAAGGCAGCACCATTACTGTCATCATCGCTTCCGCCGTATTAGGACTTTTCATCGGGTTAGTCGATGGCAACTCCGCTTTTCCAAAATGGAACAACCCACTTGGGTGGATCTTTCTGGCGGCTCTTCCAATCGTTGTTTTCTTTATTATGCGAAGTTGGGAGAATCAACCGCAAAGTAGTAGGGAAGCCGAATTGTCTGGCGGGAACGACGGGAATCGGAAAGTGATAGCGGCGGCAGTAGCCTGTATCCCTTTAATCGCTGTACTTGTAACCCAGTATGCCCTCAATAGTTCCCTTGAAGGTTTCGGTATGGCTTTCCTCAGGACGCTCTTTATTCGTTAATCATAATGTGCATACGCTGGTGAACCGGAATATGGATGGATACTGGTACGTCGTTCAAATATACACTGGACATGAGAAAAAGGTTAAACTTAACCTTGACAACATGATCGTGAGGGAAGAGTTACAGGACGAAATCCTGCAAGTTAATGTCCCGGAGACTGAGGTTGTAGAGGTTAAAGACAGCCAACGGAAAGTGAGTCTCCGGCCTTCTTATCCGGGGTATGTCCTTGTGAATACCACCCATGAACTCGGTCCACATGTTGACAATCCGGTTGGGCAAAAGAGTTGGGCTCTCATACAAGAGACACCGGGAGTCATGAACTTTTTAGGACCCACCTCACATCCATCACCGCTCAGCCCTGATGATGTTGAAGCAATGCTCCAGATGTCAACCGAGGAAGAGGAAGCCCCACCAGTGCCCGCAATGGAATATGAAGTAGGCGATAAGGTCAAGGTGATAAACGGTCCGTTTAGTGGATTCCCTGGCGAAATTGAGGAAATTGACATGGAGCACCAACGATTACGCCTCAGCATTTCGCTTTTCGGTCGCTCTACCTCCGTTGACTTGGGCTTACTCGAAGTGGAAGAATTGAACTAAACGCGAACGGCGTTGTTGAAAGGGAACCGTGATTGTGAGCTCACGTCGTCTTAACTTAAAACGCAACTTGGAACGCTCACAACCCAAAATAGGAAAAAACAATGGCAAAGAAAGTAGCGGGTGAAGTTAAACTCCAGTTAGTATCCGGACAGGCGACACCACAACCGCCCGTTGGTCCCAGTCTCGCACCTTACATGATTAATCTACAGGAGTTTATCAAATCGTTTAACGCCCAGACGCAGCACCAAACCGGAATGGTGGTGACAACCGTCATCACCTGTTATAGTGATCGGTCGTTTAGTTTCAGTGTAAAGTCACCACCTGCCGCCGTCTTACTCAAGTCCGCAGCAAAGATTGCCAAAGGTTCTGGTGAACCCAATCGAAACAAGGTCGCTTCCGTTACAATGGAGCAAATTCGAGAAATCGCACAGACAAAATTGCCCGACTTAAATACGACAGACTTAGAGGCAGCAATGCGAATGGTAGAAGGAACCGCTCGTAGCATGGGGCTGACGATTAATTAGCAGGACTTATTCATCTGACGAAGTACAGCATCGTGGATATACGGATAAGTTCACTTTGAAACGGGGCTATACAGATATAGCCCATGGAGAACAACATGGCGAAAAGAGGGAAGCGATACCGCGGCATCAACGAACACGTAGACAGACTCCAACTTTACACGATAGACGAGGCCGTCTCGCTGGTGAAAAAAACAGGCAGCACCAAGTTTGATGAAACCGTGGATTTGGCATCACGTCTCGGCATAGACGCCCGACAGGCAGACCAGAATATCCGAGGCACTGTCGCACTGCCACATGGAACAGGAAAATCTGTCCGTGTTGTCGTATTCGCCCAAGGCGATCTGGCACGACAAGCCGAAGAAGCCGGGGCAGATTTCGTCGGAACAGACGAACTTGTTGATAAAATCGTTGATGGGTGGCTCGATTTTGACGCAACAATCGCAACACCCGACCTGATGCGAAGTATTATGCCTAAACTCGGGCGAGTTCTTGGACCCAGAGGCTTAATGCCGAATGCCAAGGCAGGTACCGTCACAATGGATGTCGCCGAAACCATCCAAGATATCAAAGCCGGACAAATCGAATACCGAGTAGAACGCTCCTCCGGTATCGTTCATGTCCCAATCGGCAAAGTGTCATTTGAGGAAGAAAGTATTAAACAGAACCTCAACGCAGTGATGAGTGCACTCGTTGCCGCTCGTCCGTCCGCGGTGAAAGGCAGATACATTCGGAGTGTTGCTATATCAGCAACAATGGGAGCTGCCATTCGGATAGATCCCCAGCAATTTGCATGATCCGCGCGGGATACGATATGGAATTGTCCTACAGCTGAATAGAGTCGTAGAACGTAGGTGCCATTGGCTTAATTGCCTACCGAGGCTTGAATGCAACAGAACAAGTGATGGATGATTGAAGCATCCGTGAAGTCGCTTTGTACACTGTTTGCTCCTCTTTGGATCTAAGCCTCCAGGCACCTGGGGGCTTTTTGCATGCAATCGTATACCGAATCGATAGGTGTATAGGGAAACCAAGGTATCGCGCGCTGGTTACTATACAACCGATATAGAAAGGAACTAAAACATGCCGAATGAGGCGAATGTTCAGCAAACAGAACAAATTCGTGAGATTTTTGACAATGCCGATGTTGTTCTACTAACGGACTTTCAGGGGCTGACAGTCGCAGAAATTAACGAACTGCGAAACCAGCTTCGAGCAGCCGATATCCGCTATAAGGTCTGTAAGAATACATTGGTAAACGTCGTCGCTCAAGAAAGAGGTATTGATGGCTTAGCCCCTTATCTCAAAGGGAATACAGCCCTCGCTACGGGTACAGATCCAGCGACATCTTCAAAAATCTTGCTTGAATTTGGCGAGGAACACGAAAATTTTAAAATTAAAGGTGGCATTCTCGGGACGCGAATCATCGATGCCGTAGGCGTTGAAGCCCTCAAAGATATGCCATCACGAGATGTCCTGATTGCCCGCACCGTCGGGATGATCGGTGCGCCTCTCACAGGACTCATCAACACCTTAAATCAGGGTTCACCTATTACAGGAATGGTGAACGTACTCAGTGGAACGATACGGCAGGTAGCCTCTGTACTAACACAGGTTGCCGACCAAAAGAAAGAGGCGGAAGACGCCTAACCCAAAGCACTTCCAGTGCTTATATCAAATATTGAGGGAGACCAAGTCCCCAAGACTTGATCAGAAAATCTCTAATCAAGTTAATTTGATACGACACATAGAGAGGATAAAAATATGGCCGCAGATATGGAAAAATTGATTGACGAAATTAGCAATATGACCGTTCTGGAACTTTCTGAACTCGTCAAAGCCTTAGAGGATAAATTCGGAGTCAGTGCGTCAGCCGCGCCAGCAATTGCTATGCCCGGAATGATGCCAGCCGCTGCCGCTGCTGGAGATGGAGAAGAAGCCGCTGAAGCCGCAGAGCAAACAGAATTCGACGTTCAGCTCAAAGACTTCGGTTCCAAAAAGATTCCAGTTATCAAAGAGGTTCGCGCGATTACTGGACTTGGGTTGAAGGAAGCGAAAGAGAAAGTCGAATCCGCACCGGTCGTCATTCAAGAAGGCATTGCCAAAGAGGAAGCCGAGAAAACGAAAGAACAACTCGAAGCCGTCGGTGCTGAAGTCGAAATTATATAGACGGGAGCATACCGTCCTATATCACAAACAGCGCGCCTTTAAACTGCGCACGACTGGTAAACCCATTATGGTTCTTGAGCATAGCGATGCCCAAATTCATCGCTCTACGGCGAACTATAGTGGGTTTCCTTTTTTGTAACCGATGGTTATCAATTAGTAAAAACACCTTCCCTATCGTCTTGAGCCCCAGCGAGGCGACATTTGTGTGGCACCGATGTTCAGTATCGTTGATGTTTTCTATCTTGTTTTCAGCCAACTCGCGGTGGGTGGGTTTGCGCTCCTTCTTTTGGTCCCTACAGGATTAGTGGGTTCGAATTTCTACCGTTTGATGGGTAGTATCTATCTACTCGTGAGCGGATTATCACGATGTGCAAACCTTGCGCTCCATCAGCAGCCCGTCACATTTCACAACTTCTTCGGGGCTTGGCAGAATCCCGAGTCTATTTCTGTTATCTGCTTCGTTCTCATTGTCCTCATCTACACACTGAGTTGGTGGTTCAAAACACCCCTCCTTACCCGGTGCCTCTTCTTTAGTGGACTTATTTGCGGCGTGGCGTGGCTGATTTTGAGTACTCAGCGGTATCTTCAAGTCATACAACTTCCAAGTGAAATGTTCTTGTTATCACTTCAATTCTTGACTGCTGCCGCGCTCCTCGGTGCCGTCCACACCGGGATGTGGTTTGGTCATTGGTACCTCGTGGTGCCTGATTTACCTGTCGTTTATCTGAAACGATTTAATACTGTCCTGCTCTGTGCACTTTCCGGGGTAGTGCTGCTGCTCTGCCTGAACCTTTTTTTCAGACAGCAATCCACAGATACCATATCTTTTAACCTCTTCTATCAAATCATCTTCAGCATGCGGGTGCTCATAGGTATCGGTGGTACGTTGTTCCTCTACTTCATTACGTGGGACTGCTTGCGTCCGAAATCCGTCGCCCGCGATGTACTCGGTGCGACGCGAGCTGCCACAGGTTTCCTCTTTATTGCCATCATCACAGTGCTTCTCGGTGAGTTCTGCAGTCGACTGCTGCTTCTGGAAATGCGGTTTATCTTCTGAACCCTCAAATCCCGTAGAAGGAGAAATTAAAAATTGGAATTTAAATTTCAGATATGCTAAAATAATGGCATTCATTAAAGATTTAAGGAGGCACTAATGAAATCCCAAATTTTCTATGAACCCGAATCAATGAGCCTCGAAGATCGGCCCGTGCCAGCAGCCGGAGACAATGACCTACTCGTACAGGTCCGTTCGGTAGGCATCTGTGGTTCGGACGTAGCATATTATTTTGGCAATAGTTCGCTTGAAACCGATGACGGGAAAGGACCCCTTATCCTTGGACATGAATTTACGGGTGAAGTCGTTGAGGTTGGCAGCGAAGCAGGAAAAACAGGTGGATTCAAAGTAGGGGATCGAGTTGTCGTCAATCCTGTGCAATCAAATCCAGAGTCCTTCTGGAGTAAGAAAGGATTGTCTAACTTGTGTCCCGAAAAACGCGTCTTAGGTGTAGGTGTTGATGGTGGCTTCGCCGAGTACGCAGTTTCAGACTATCGTTGGACAGTCAGGTTACCCGAAAACGTGACCTATGACCAAGGTGCCCTAACAGAGCCACTCGCATGTGGACTCTATGCTGTCAACAATCTCAACGCTGAAGAAGGTCAAACCGCAGTCGTTTTTGGACCCGGGCCCATCGGACTAATGATGGTGCAAGTTCTGAAAAGCCGCGGCTTGAAGAACGTCCTGCTTGTCGGGACCCGTGATTATCGCTTGGACTGCGGTAAGGAACTCGGGGCTGACGGAGTCGTCAACGTTAGTGATACCAACTCTCCACACTATGTGGAAGACTTAGGGGCTATGATTCAGGAACTCAACGATGGCGAATTGGCAGATCGTGCAATTACGGCGACCAGTTCACTGGACGCGATTCACACCGCCTTAGAAGTTACAGGTAGACACGCAACTGTCGTTATCTTCGGACTTCCTGGCGATACGGATGTAATGCAGGTCCCTATCCTTGATACGATTCTTATGGACAAAACCATCAGGTTCTCTTGGCTGGCACCTGATACATGGGAAGAAGCAGTACAGCTCATTTCAAGTGGCGATGTCAACATGGACAAAATCATCAGCCACGAATTCTCGCTCGAATCACTCGTCGAAGGGATAACAAAGGTACGTAATCGTGAGGACGCTTGTACGAAGGGCTTGATAAAAGTTTCTGATTAACCTATAAATGATATGGGCATCCCATTTTTCATCCTTTTTGTCCTTTCAATCGCTTTCTTATCTCTTGGAATAACTGGATGGGGTGGCTTCGTTTCGGTGGAATGGCCGCAGCAGGACTCAGCTGACGCAAAGACCGACACCGTAGCTGTCACCCCTTACCTCAGTTTTCAACCAAACTACTGGGCGATCGCACAGTGTTTCATAGGATTTCTGCTGTTTTTAGCGAGCCTCTATTTTATGGGCTTTTTTCTCTATCTTGAAGAACGAGAAAGCGGCAGAATCATGAAAAACATAAAAAGTTTTGCCAAACTCAGGCAGTTTCTTGAGCGACGCCAGAAGGGGGACCTGTCACAATGAATTCTCTCCTAAGATGCCTTGTTGACAAATCCAAGCGGTGCAGGATGCTCGTAGGCTTCGGGATCGCATTCCTCACCCTATACTCTGCTACGACAAGCAACGCCAAAATTGATCCAAAGACGGTTGTCGGAATCTGGCTTTTCGATGAAGGGAGTGGAAAAATTGCCCAAGATTTGTCCGGGAACGATAACGATGGCGAACTCAAAGAAGGCACGAAATGGGAAAACGGACAGTTCGGACAAGCCGTCATCTTCGATGGAAAAGATGATTACGTTGAAATCGCCCCGTCACCTCTGTTCAATCCCGAGGTATTCACAGTCACTTTCTGGATGCATCCAACGACTGTTGGCGGCAATAATCCAGCGGGGAAGGGATCAGCCACGCTCATCATCGCAAACGGGAACCCAGGGGACGGTGGGGGCGCGAATTGGTGGTTTGAATTCTGGAACGGTGGTAACTTTGAATTCAAAAGTTGCCAAGCCGGTTGTGCTGCAGCGAACACACCGGTGAATACGCCGAACGAATGGTATTTTGTCGCCGGTATCTACAACGGCACTGAATACGAACTCTATATTGATGGCGCATTTAAGTCGAAGGGACCCAATAAGGTCGGTGAGCCTGAAAAAGGTTTACTCATCGGAAGTGGACTCTGCCCGGCAGGGCACGGGTGTGACGAGGGCTACTTCAAGGGCATTATCGACGATGTGGCAATGTTCAGTGATGCCTTGAGTGAGGCGGATATCAAAACACTTATGGATGAAGGTGTCGGCAAAGTTCTTGGTGTTGCTCCGGTGGAACCTACAGATAAACTGACGACGACGTGGGGCGATCTGAAAACGCGCTAAAGAGGTCATTCCGAGCAGTATGAGACGACAATCAAAAAATGACTTACTTCTTCGCGCATCGAGATGTCTGCCGGTGGAACGTGTCCCAGTGTGGATGATGCGGCAAGCCGGCAGATCAGATCCTGTTTATCGACAGATGCGACGTGAGCTGAATCTCCCATTGGAACGCCTCTTTCGGACCTGCCCCGCACCAATGTCCGAAACCGAGGTTGAATCAGCCGTCAAAATATCGCTGCTGCCCAAACGTATCGGGGTCGATGCCATCATTGTCTACAAAGACATTCTTACCCCCCTCGCACCCATGGGCGCGCATTTCCGATTCGATCCAGGTCCCATTTTAAACCCACCCATTTGCACGCAAACACAAATAGACGCACTCCGACCCGTTGATGAGCCCGCTACACAATTGGCGTTCACAGGAAAAGTCATTCGCAAACTACGCGAAACCTTGAATGAGGAACTACCCCTCATCGGTTTTGCTGGGGCACCTTTGACGCTTGCTTTTTTCCTCATCGCAGGGGAAAGTCCGATCAAACGCGGTTCGGGAGTATCTGAAAAAGCTTCTCCGGTCTTCCGAATGATGGAGGAAGCACCTGAACTGTTACATCGTCTTCTAAACAAGTTGACTGATATGACTATTAACTACTTGAACTACCAAATCAGCGAAGGGGTTCAAATAGTGCAACTTTTTGAGTCCATCGCCGATGTCTTACCGCGGCAGATATATGAAGAGTTCGCTTTTCCTTATCATCAACAAATTTTCGCTGAACTCAATTCAGAGGCCCCCGGAATCCTATTCGCAAAAGAATGTCGCTATGTAGATTTAATGCATCGGAGTGGAGCAAACGTTCTAAGCATTGGAAAATGTGTGGATCTTAGCCAAGCCAAGGCAAACACTAATGGTGCTGTCGCCTTTCAAGGAAACGTCGATAACGACATTCTTCGCGATGGCACACTCGCTGACATCACAGAGGCTGTTGAGACGTGTCTAAAACAGGGCGGAAAAACTGGACATATTTTGAACCTCAGCCACGGTTTACACAGAGATACGCCATTTGAGAATGTTAAGCATTTCGTACATATCGCAAAAACACTTTAGGAAAATTGATGAGAAACATCCTCGAAAACCCTTTTGCCCCACGACAATACGGACAACTCGTTGCAGTGACAGAACGCGTATATCTCTTTCGTAATATTGTAAATTCTTCTATTATCATTGGCGATAAAGGCGTTGCGGTAATTGATACACAGGTAAACCAAATGATGGCACGGCGGTTGCGTAATGCAATCCGTACCATTACGGATAAACCAATACTATATGCAATTAACACCCACTATCACTGGGATCATACCAATGGAAACACTATTTTCCATGAAGCTGGAGCAACCGTTGTTGCTCGTGAAATGACCAAAGATTTTATGGTGAACAGGTCCCCGCGGCAGGAGGCATTCCTGCGTTCCCGCGGTTTCACACTCGGCGATCCACCCTTTCTACCACAACAGACGTTCGCACACGAAATCGAACTCGATTTGGGGAATCAACCGCTACATCTCGTCTACTTGGGAAAGGCAGAAACGGACGATGCCACTGCTATCAGAGTTCCAGCAGAAGATTGTATCGTTTCTGGTGATACCGTTATGACAGGAAGTTTTCCCATCTTTGGACAGCCCGTCATGAATGAAGGACTCATGGCGAACCACGATTGGATCGACACAATTAAAGAACTCCGAGCATATGAACCTAAATCTGTCCTACCCGGACACGGACCCTTAGCGCGTGATGCCGAAATTGACCGCTTGCTTGAGATTGAGTCCTATTTCCTCACAGAAGTCCGAAAACGTGTTGAACAGGATATGTCCTTGAACACACTGCTCGCCGAAATGGAAGCCAACTTACCCGACTGGATTCGCGCTATTGCTGAGGTCTGGGGAACACCCCGTTATGCAATCTTGAGGGTATATCGCGGGTTAATCGACGATCCAGAACCGGGGTGGCAACATCTGAAACCTTCGGCTATTCCAGCCGCGGATACCGAAAAACTTCACCAAAAAACACACACACTTGAAGACTTTCAGGCTTACCGAGAAACCGCCGAAGAGGTTGCCGAGGGGAATGACTTTGGCTTAGCAATTGCCATCTTAAAAACCGCAACCGAAAAATATCCGAATCTACCCGACACTTGGACGGAATACGCGAATTTACTCACACAGGCATCCCGCACCGTGGCGAGCGTCCTTGAAAAGGGGGATTTCTTCGCCGAGGCTAAAAAAGCCCTCAGTATTGCACTTGAATTGGACCCTGATCACGCGCCAGCACATCTTTTGCATGGATACAACCACATCCTTTCTGCCTATCGCAACGGGGACGAAACAAAAACAGGACTTGAGTCCATCTATAAAGCACTCGTCATCGGGATTCAGGGGACACAACTTGCACAAGCATACTTCTGTATCGGACTCGCGCATCGTACAAATGGAGACGAGACACTCGCGCGTGAAGCTTTCGCGAAGGCGATCGCTGCTGACCCAAGGTATATGCCAGCACAGTTAGCAAATATGACATAAGAGGAAACAAAAATGAAATACGATAGCGTCTTACTCGTTGCATTCGGTGGACCCACACCCGGCTGCTGTCAAAAATACAATAAAGATATGTGTCCCGGCGAAGCCTACTGTTTTGTTGAAGGGATTGCCGGGGTGGCTGAATCTCAAAAAGAACGCGTAAAAGACATCTCAACGCACTACGTAAAATTGGGCGGATTTTCGCCATTCAACGAATTGACTTTCAAACAAGCCTGCGCACTACAAACCGCACTGCAAGCCCGCGATCTACCGCTACCTGTTTACGCCGGATTCAGACATTGGACTCCCTATTTAAAAGAGGTCATCGCGGAAATGGCACAAAAACGACACCGCAAAATACTCGGCATTATCATGGCACCCCACCAATCCAAAGTCAGTTGGGAATGGTACCAACAAACAGTGAAAAAAGGAATTGACGCAGTCGATGGTGAGAAACCGACTGTTGATTATCTTGACCCCTGGTACACACACAAGGGTTACATTGGTGCCATCGCTGAAATCATCGAAGCTGCATGTGGCGACAAGTTAGCACGCGCTGAACTTGTTTTCACAGCACACGCGATTCCCCAAGCCGCGGCAGATACTTCACCCTATACACAACAATTCGAGAAAACAGGCGAGGCAGTCGCTAAACAGATTGGAAAAACCCGATTCGGTTTCGCGTACCAGAGCGAGGTAGAAAATAGCCCTATTCCATGGATACAACCCGATATCAATGACTGGATTAAAACCCAAAAGGAAGCAGGTGTTGATACCGTTGTCGCTTCACCGATCGGATTTCTCTGCGACCACGTCGAAGTGCTCTACGATTTGGACATAGAGGCGGCAGAAACCGCGGAAGCGTGTGGCATCGACTTCATTCGGGCGGGCACGGTCGGAGACCATCCCAAATTCATCAATATGTTAGCAGACTTTATATATGAAAAGGCTTCGCAAGAAGAATAAATTAAAGGTAGTAGGCACACGTCGTGTGCCGTACCATAAGTTATGTCGGAAAAATCGGGTAGAAAACATGCCATTGTTATCGGAGGGGGTATCACGGGGTTAGCTGCTTGCTACCGTTTGCAGCGCGAGGCTGTTGCACGCGATATTCCACTTGACATTACGCTCCTTGAGGCGAGTGAGGGCGTCGGCGGTGTTATTCAAACCGAACGCCGTGATGGGTTTCTCATTGAACACGGTCCCGATGCGTTTATTTCAACCAAACCCGCAGCAAAAGCGTTATGTGAGGAACTCGGTATTGCAGATCAATTCATTGGGACCAACCCAAAGGTCCGTCGGAGTTTTGTCATCCGGAACGGGACGTTACATCCCGTCCCTGAAGGGTTTTATATGATGGCACCGGGCGCGTTCATGCCGTTTTTAAAAACACCGCTCTTCAGTTGGCGAGGCAAACTGCGGATGGCACTCGACCTCGTTATTCCACGTAGGGGAAGGGATACGGATGAAGCGGTAGCACACTTCGTCAGACGTCGCCTCGGCACTGAAGCTTTCACACGAATGGCACAACCGATGATAGGCGGCATTTACACCTCAGATGCCGAAAATTTAAGCCTAAAGGCAACGTTCCCAAGATTCTTAGAAATGGAAAAGGCGCACGGCAGCATTATCAAGGCACTCCGGGCACAGAAGAAACAGGCATCCGAAACCAGTCGGGACACGAGTGGACCTCGCTACAGTCTTTTCCTTTCGTTTAAATCTGGAATGCAGACACTGACCGATACGCTTACCCAAGCAGTATCCAACAGTATCAAATTAAATGCGAAGGTAGCACATATTCAACAAGCGAGCGATGCTAACAGGTGGCATATTTCGCTTGCTAACGGAGAAACGCTAAACGCGGAACTTCTCTGCATTGCCCTGCCAGCACCACAGGCAGCAGGGCTCATCGGAGACCTGTCAAGTTCACTTACCTCAAAACTCAACGCGATCCCCTATGCCTCCTCGGCAACCGTCAATTTAGCATTCCGCCGTGAAGATATCACACACCCATTGGATGGTATGGGATTTGTTGTCCCCGCTACGGAAAACCTATCTCTCATCGGATGTTCTTTCAGTAGCATTAAATTTGAGAACCGCGCCCCAACCGATTTTGTCTTGTTCCGTGCCTTCGTTGGCGAACCCACGTCGAAAAAAACTGAAACTGAACTCATTGAACTATGTCAGGCAGATTTAACCCCACTGCTTGGTCTCAAAAACACGCCACAGTTTGCCACGGTTCGTAAACATTTACAAGCAATGGCACAGTATCAGGTCGGGCATCAAGATATTGTCGGGAGTATAGAGCAGTTCACAGGCGCACTCCGGGGATTAGCACTCGCAGGAAATGGTTACCATGGAGTCGGCATCCCAGATTGTATTCAGAGCGCGGAAGCAGCGGCACTTACACTCTTAGATGCCCTATAGGGTTCTTTAATTTTCTTGTAGGAGGGAACTCCGATTCCTGGCGGAAATCCCCTATCAAAAACACTTTCCTTTGTAGGAGCGAGTTCCAGCTCGCGATACTTTATGAGAACGTATCGACGCAGAGTTACCATAAGTTTGGGACTCTTCGGATGTGTGTTGATGACATTCATCGGAAGCCTCGTCCCTCGTGCTGAGGATGCTAAAAATCGCGTGAAAGAAGCCTATCAAGGGTTTCAAGAAGGAAAGTGTAAAAGTTGCCACCCCGCCATCTGGAGAGAATGGGAAAATTCGATGCACGCCAAGGCGTGGGTTGACGAAATTTATCAGGAAGTCGCAAATCAAATTAAGGATAGAGAAACCAAATGTGACCAGTGCCATGCCCCTCAACCCGTCCTCATCACAGGCGTTGGGGAAATGCCAAAATTGAGAAATAAACAACGGGAAGCAGGCGTTTCGTGCCTTGTTTGCCATCTCGATGCTGAAGGCGCGATGCATGGACCACCAGCGAGTGCAGAGACTTATTTCCACGCCAACGTAACCAACCCCATCTATACCGCGCCAACGACACTCTGTCGTACTTGCCATGGTCAGCCGACTGTTCCTGAGCACGACCAGGTTTCCAGTTTTCTGAAGAGTAAATTCGCTGAAGAGGAGAAGAGTTGTGCCACATGCCACATGCCAGTTGTCAACCGGCTGCAAAGCACAGCCAGTTACGAAAGTATCAAAGGCAGGAAGCATACATGGCGCGGCAGCCGAAGTGTCGCACAACTCAGACGTGCTGCCGCGCTTCAACTTGAAATTACACCTGAAAAAGTGAATGTGAAACTACAGAGCAAAACCGGGCACATCTTGCCGGGTGGCACATTGCGCACCATGGTTCTCGAGGCAAAACTTTTCTCTCCAGAAGGTATAGAACGGCGAAAGGCGCAAATCTCAATTTCGGCGAAGCAGCAAAACCGCCTCCTCCCAAATGAGATCAGAACCTACATTTTCGACACTTTATCCAGTGCGACGGGTGACACAATCACCGTCCGGTTGCTGTACCGATTGGTACCGAAGACACCCGAATCTGAGTGGATATTAATGGCGGAAAAAATTCACGTTGTCCGTTGAGGGCTAAGCGTTCATATTCGGCAATGAATCGAAACCCAGCAACCGTTTTAAAGTCGGTGTTGCGCGTGATACAACTTCATCCGATACCAATTCGAGATGTGCTTGCTGCGGTTTCAGAATAGACCGACAAAAAAAACCGAGTAACCCAACGCGCGGTTCATTCGTTCTATTTTCTGAAGAGCCATGCCATATTGCACCGTTGACGATTAAGACCGAGCCTCGGGGACCACACATCTGCAGCGCGTCGTCATATTCCACACCGGGTTCAGGTAATGCTTCAAGGCGTCGATGGCTTTCCGGCACACAACGTGTCGCTCCATTTTCAAGCGTCCAGTCGTCTAAAAACCATACGCTGTTGGCAACCATCGGGAAGTTTGGACGTGGGGTGGGAAGCCCGGATAATGGATAATCAATATGGAGACCGGCATCAGGCGCACCAGGATAAAGCACATTGACCGTAAAGGAACTCAGCGTGCAATCAGCACCCAGTAAATACTCCATCGCGGCGAGCATTTTCGGTTGTTGAATCGCCGTTTCAAATATCTCGCCTTTGCCAACGAGGTTCCAGACCCGTTGGGCACTGCCGTCTGCAAGATATAAGTGACCTTTGCCGGCTTTTTGCTCTGCTTCGGCGAGTGCCAAAGCGTGTTCACGGAGTTCCGTTGTGGTATCTGCAGAGATAAGGCTTTCCAGTAGCAGAAAACCGCGCTGGTCCAATTGGTGCTTTTCAGATTCACTCAAGGTAGCCATTTTTTTTCTCCGATGTTATTTTCTTGACAGTTTAAGCGTTTTTTGGTAATATGTCAAACAGATTGTGGATTTCTACGAAAATAGCCAGAAATCTTCAGGAAAATTTGAAATTTTGATTTGACATATTTTTAGAGTTGTGGTATCATTATATAGGCGGACTGCAATTTAATCGATGATATACCGATGCGGCGGGAACAAATTTTTACCGATTGCACAAAACATCACGTAACTGCAGGACGATTCTGTTTACCGGTTTTGCCCGTGTAACGTAATGTCTCTGACACTTAACGATTAAAGGTTTGCTTAATTTTGCCACTTTATGTTAAAATAATAGAAAAATTCCCGCAGGGTCAAATCGCTAAAGTTAGATGCCCGCTTTTCATTTGTTTTGACCTGTGCCATAGGCTATACAAACGCTATTCCATGGTTACATCGGTATCGGGAAATTTTAACGCTCGTTGGTAGGATGTTGATTGGATGGGCGGACATCTACCCCAGTCGTCTTTAGTTGTATTCTCGCTTGCCCATCTAAGAAACTCAGTACTGAGTCTTGCGAGCGCGCAGACTTAACGAGGAGGATGAGTTAATGAAAAAACGAACACTCGTTTGTTTTTTGATTTTTACATTGTGTGTTCTTTACACTTCAATCCCGAACACTGTTTTCGGACAAGAAGCTTCCCTCGCCCAACAGGTGGCTGCAAAATACAGCGAGTTGCTTCAACGTGAGGATATCCAAGCGGTTTTGCCAGATGTTCTGGAAGGCTTAAAATCAGACCAAATTCAAGGTATTTTGAGTGGAAATCCGGCACTTATTAGTACTGTCGTTGCTGCTCCGGATCTCTTACTGAATTTTGCGCCTGACACAGATCCGAAGTTCATAACACTTCTGAAAGAAGATAAAGATCTTCAAGCGATGCTCAACGACCCACAAGTACAGTCTTTGCTTGCAGACGTAGCAGCGATTGACGAACTCGCAGGGTTGTTGAATGTTGGCGCACCTGTGGATACGCCGCCCGTAGATACACCACCTGTAGATACGCCGCCCGTAGATACACCACCTGTGGATACGCCGCCCGTAGATACACCACCTGTAGATACACCACCTGTGGATACACCGCCTGTAGATACGCCACCTGTGGATACACCACCAATGCCCACAGAGAAAATGCCGATGGCAGATCCATTTGACACGATAATGCCCGAAAATGAGTTCCTTTTCGGTAAATCGCGTCTCGGGGGGCTTTCCCTCAACACAACTTCTGGAAGGCGGTTTGTAGAGGGGATGGCTGCTGCATTAGGCGTGCCTGTTGAAGCAGAAACCCTCGTGGATGCACTTCTTGCATTGGTGCCGCCAGAAGTTCCTTTTCCCAAAAAACAGGTGAAGCAGATTCTAACGACGAACGATCAAGCCATCGCTTTCGCGAATGAAGCAAGCCAGTTAGATCCTGAGAACTTCGGAAATGCCATAACCCCGAATTTCAATGATTACGTCTTCTTAGACAAAAGCAGCAAACACCTCACCAGTGATAGCTTGCACCTTTATACACGTGTACCATCCGCAAACGTTGGTGGTGTTACCTTTAACCTCTCTGGGGGTAGAACTTATAAAGGTAAGCCGGTCACATTGGGTACTATTGGATCGGAGACCATCTCTTATACCTTCCGGTTGGAAGAAACACTCGCTGCTACCAACCTACCCGCATGGCCCAGTTTAGACACCCAGTTGTTCTCTAATGTTGTTCTCCGCTATTCACAGACAGGGTTAAAAGGAGATTATATAGCGGTTGATATGCAGTCAGCAGTTACGAAAAACGGTGTCGTTTGGGAAAAAGAAATAGGCATTCCCCCGGGTGTCAGTGTCTACTATTACTTTGAAGTAACACTCCTTGAACCCGTGGAATTCACGACGTTGAGTCGGGAAAAACTTGCTGAGATCATCCAGGATCCGCACACTGTTTCTTTTGAAAAGATCCTGGCTGCAACGACGGTCCTCCCAGTTGAGAATTGGGCGATGCCTGATCCGCGTAACCTTCAGTTAGCCGATCGCGGTATTATTGACGCACTCTTCACCTCCGAGGTACGGGCTGAAATTCTCGGCATTTTGGGATCACCTCAAGCCCTTCCTATCGTTCAAAAGGTTCTCAACAAGGAAGAGGTTAGCCCCAGTGAGGTTTTCAGTGCGATCACGCCGAAGCAACAACGTAGACTTCAGAATCTATTGCTCCGCAATGCGAACAAACTGATGGCAAGTTTTGAGGCTTCATTTGATCCCTTGTTGGCTTCTGTCTTCACGGTGCCACGCATCAATCCAGAAACGGAGTCAATTTGGGCTGTACACATCCCCAATATTGACGATGGTAACTATTACTTAGAGGCACTCGTCCACGGTGCCGACGGAAATCCGGTGGATCAGATTCAAGAAACTTTCACTGTTGATACCAGTGCACCCGAGGCAGACATCACGATCGAACCCAATGATGCGAATACTGCCGTTTACCAGAACAGCGAAGGGATCTACGTTGCCACTGCTGTTGATGCGCCCGTAATGCTCAACATTATGGGCATGCCCAAGCCCGCTTACGCAGGACAAGGCGTAGGCCGAAGCGAAGGATACCTGTTCTATCAACAGGTTGGACTCGATGCCCATGGCATGCCGACAAGCACATGGATGCCATTGACAGTTGAGAATACCATGTTGTCGTCACGGCTGTGGATGGAAGTCCTTAAGCACAATCCAAAACAGATGGTTTCTCTCGCAAAGCAATTGCAACCGCAGCTTGTTGGTGGACTTGACGATGCGTCAATACTCAATCTCTTAAAGGCGCAGAATCCTGAGGCAATATTGGCACTGATCTCACCGACGGACATCCAAACGCAAGCCAATAATTTCTTTAAAGATTTAGGGATAAAGGATTTCACGCTAACCGATGCCCAGGCTGCAGCGATACGCCAGGCTTTAGGTGCCTCGGTGAAAATTGTCGATCATCTCGTGCCGATTACCTATAGCGATCCAGATAATACCGTGGTGATGCCTATCCTGCAAGGGATGTATGGCGACTACGGCATTCGGGCAATGGGGATTGATACGCTTTTCAACGTCGGTTCCTATGCTGAACCCACACGGCTTAGAGTTGTTATGCCAGATCCCGACAAAGCAAGCGTTACAGCCGCCAGTATCGGCGACCGAAACGGGGATGGCGATGCCAACGAACCCTACGAAAGCGGAACCATCTTCTCGAACACCACAGATGGTGTGATGTTGACTATCACCTTGGATAAGCGCACAGTCCACCCCGCAGCCATTAGGGTGGAATACATGGACGCAAACGGTGCCTGGCAGTCAATCGGCGAAGAAATGTTCGATGAAGGCGAAGGCGAAACAGGATCAACCTTTGAAGTCAGGTGGGATGTCACCGATTTTGATGCGTTAGTGAGCGCGGGAGATTCTGTCATGGTGCGTGCAGTCGCAATGAATCGCCTTGGAATCTCCGATCCCGATCCAATGCAGTTCTCAATCAAGTTGGATGCGGGCGTGCATCCTGTTGACCTTGAGATTCTGGCACTCGTCCTCAACGCTGAATCCATTACGAAAACAAATCCAGATAGTGGTGCCCCACAAGGCACGGTCGTTATTGATGGATATACGCCACAACGGACATATCCAGAGACTGCCTCCCTCAAGTTGATGATTGGCGATGAAGTCGTTGGCACAGCCGATACAGGTGTTCTCGCGACCGCAGAAGAGGTCGCAGCATTACAGCAGAATACCGACTTTATCACGGATCTCGTTGCGGTTGCAGCGGAAGCGACAGCCATGGATGCGCTATCAGGGAAACCGATCTACTATCCAACCTATCTGAAATGGTCGGCTGAAGTAGATACAACAGCTCTGGAAGATACCATCACAGCCGAGAGTGACGCCGCACGCGACGCCTCTAAGGATGACAGCCAGTATATGGTAACTGCGGTCGCAATGACCAGCGGTGGTGAGGAAAGAGCAGGACGTCCAGGCGCAAAGACGCATCTATCGGTTGACAACGTTGACGATGTCGCCCCACTCGGGCCAACAACCATTGTCGCTGTCGCCGATGTCGCAGGGGCTATTGAAGCTGACGCAGATGGCAACTACACAGTCGGTGGCATCGTTGATGAAACAGTTCCATCACCGATAGCAACGTATACCGCTGAACCGACTGCCGACCCGAGCACGTATGCCTCAATTCAGTTAGTTCAAGTCGATGCCGATGGCAACGAGACCATGATCGATGGTGAAGTCGGAATGCTGGACGTTACCACCGATGTCGGGATGCTTGGAAATGGCGCTTATATGATCCACGCCCTTGCAGTCGACGAAGCCGGTAATGTGCAAACCGATGAATCGCCACAAATCACGGTGAACGTGCTGAACTTCCGAGTCGCTGATGTCGCTCAGTTGAAAGTTACAGCCGTTGACGGTGTGGATGTTCTCAGAACGCCACAGGAACCGATTCCACTTCGGAGTTCACTGACTTTCGGCTTTAATGTTGACAACGGTTCGTTAGATGCTGAAGAACTTAGCGGTTCTGTTGATGGCAGTGACGTGCCAAGCGAAAGTGCCGAAGATCCTGAAAATACCTTCTCACTCATGGTAGATGTTTCAGAGGTACCCAACGACGGACTGTATACACCGAATGCCGTTGTTACCAAACGGAACGGTTCGGTGGGTTTCCCATTGAAAGAAATCAATCTGGATCGCACACCTCCAATGGTCGAAATTCAAACGCCTTCGGAAGACGCTACAGTCGCGAGTTTGCCAACCGTTCATGCAACCTATAACGATGGTGACGGTAGTGGTACCGACAGCAACGGTAAGGAAGCCTTATCGTGGGCAACTACGGAACTATCTGCCGGTCCAACAGTCGGTATAACACGCATCCACCCCGAAGCAGGGGATGTTGATGTCGCAGTCGATCAGGATGCTATTGAAACGGATAACGGCACGTTGGTCTATACCCGGACTGATAGACTCGGTGGTGGGGCGTATCGCGTAACCGTGCAAGTTGCCGATATACTCGGAAACGTCGGTAAAGCCTCCCGTGAGTTCGCTATCGAAGGGACTCCTGCAGACACAACACCGCCAGTCATCGCTGAAGTGGCTCCGTCTGGATCTATTAATGCCACCGACTTGGCTTCATCTGAATTTACCAAGGTCTCCGATGAAGAGGCTCTTATTAAGGTAAACCTTTCAGCGGTTGTGTCCGATGTCGAATCCAGCGTTGTAAGTGTGAAGTTCCGTGTAGATGACAAACCGTTTCTCTCTGTACCGCGTATAAACATCAAAGAAGGTGCGCGAGTTGAGTTTGTCCTCGGACCAGGTACCCACACCGCAACAGTGTCCGCAACCAGCCAAGGCGGCACAACGGAACATACGTGGACATTCGACATAATCTTTGATCAGGTCGCACCTACGATCACCTCCATTACGCCAACAGGAACTATCCGTGCTGGGCTCCCAACAATTTCGGTGAGTGCCAACGATGAATCAGGTGTTGATGAAATCAATCTTGTCCTGATGGATAGCAATGGGAAAGAGGTGAAAGGTGATACTCAAGATGATGGTGAAAGAGGTATTGAAGGTATCACACGCTTGGATTTCATGCCTGAAGAACCTCTCGATGAGGGAACTTACACGATTGAAGTCCGCGCAACCGATGCAAGCGGTAACTCTGCCACAGCAAAGGGTGGTTTCACAATCGACTTTGATACTGCCGCTCCGGTTATCACGATGTCGTCTCCACAACAGGATGCACGACTCATATTGGAGAGCGGTGATGAAGCTCCGACGGTTTCGGTAACCTATACCGATTCCGAATCCGGTGTAAATGTTGAATCCATCGTCTTGGCAATTGAGGGACCTATATTCAAGTCTACCCGGAGTGGGGATACGATTAACCTAAAGCCCGAACAGAAGTCGGCAAGTCAGGTTATGTATACCCTTCCGCTGAATACAAATACCCCTCCAGCAGGCTGGATCGGGAAATACGTGGTAAGGCTTGAAGTGTCTGACAACGCGCATCTGGAGGGCAATGTCTCTGAAAAGAGTAGCGGTGCCCGTGAAGCGAACACGACAGTCCACGAGTTTAGTTTCTTTGTTGAGCACGACGGAGGTCCAATATTCGTAGCACCTCCAATGAACGTGCCCAATCCATTCACGGATAGAACCGATATTTCCTTTGGGTTAGCTCGGCAGTCTATCGTGAGCATTGTTGTTTATGACATAACACTCCGTCCAGTTCGAGTGCTTATGGATAACGAGATGCGGGATGCAGGCAAAAATGCGATCCGTTGGGATGGAACTAGCTCTAATGGTGAAGATTTAGCTCGAGGGGTCTACTTCTGTCAAATTATGGTGACAGATGGTGAAGATTTCGAGCCTGAATATGCCATTCTCAAAATCGCACTGACGCGCTAAGTAAATGGCAGTCTGCATATCGGGAATTGGACATCTGTCCAGTTCCCGATGTGGACACTGAAGGAGGATATAATGTTAATGACAGAGCAAATCGCTAAATGGGTTTCCAAACAGGGCCCGAAATTGCTATGCGGTTTAATACCACTTTTCTTTCTTATCCTAACGGTGTCACCGGTCAGCTTTGCCGGGGTGAATGCCATGCCGCATTTACGGCTTGGTGCTGGTGCACGCTCGATCGGCATGGGGGGTGCTTTCACAGCTATCGCCGATGATGCCACCGCAACCGTTTGGAACCCAGCAGGACTCGGCTCCGCAGCGGATTTAAGTCTCAACTTTTCGACGCAGCAACTCGATCTGGATAGGAGCCATAACTTCATCGCACTGACGAAAGCACTCGGTTCGGCAGGGTCTATCGGACTTGCTGTCACAAATGCCGGCGTGAGTGGTATCCCACAATATAGTAAAAACGCGAAATATGGTGGCACATTCAACTATAGTGCCAACGCCTATTCCCTCTCCTACGGCATTGGTTTCGGAAACTTCGGTATCGGTTTAACTGGTCGCATGTTGGCAGATAACTTTGGCGTAGAAGGGGTTGAGAACCAGAGTGGGTTTGGCGGTGTAGATGTCGGACTCATGGGACATGCCTTGCACATAGATGTCGGCGAAGAAAAGGTCCCGACTTTCCATTACGGACTCGCTGTGAAATATTTAGGGGCAGCCCTTGGTGAAGATACCGTGCCGATGGTGATTAGCGTCGGTGCAGCCTATAACCTCTATGTAGGTAACGTTGTCACATTCGCAGCCGATCTCGAGCAAGAGATGGTCAATCTTGACGAGAGCGCGACAAGTCTAAGACTTGGTACTGAATATACCATTGTCACTTACAAATCCACCGCACTTGCTATCAGAGGTGGAGTCAGAGCGTCACGCGATACCCAAAATCTCTTCGGAGGATTTGGCGTAAACATCGGCGGTCTGCAGATTGACTATGCTATTCAAGATGGTATGGCGAGTGAAATTAACGGTGTCGGATCGACTCACTTTGCGTCCCTCTCTTATAGATTTTAAAGGAGATAACTGATGAAAATGATAAGAGGCACACTGAAGTTGGCACTAATTCTGTACATTTGCGCAGCACTCAGTGGAGTTTACGTGTTATCCGCATCTGCGAAAATCACACCCCATGACGGGGACGAAAGCACGACGCTCATCACCATTGTAAAAGGGGATACCCTCTGGGATCTCTGCCAGGAACACCTCAAGGACCCACTCCGGTGGCGCGAACTGAGCAAGTATAACGACTTCACTAACCCACACCTCATCTATCCCGGCGAAGAATTGCGTATTCCAATCGCTATGATGAAAGAGGTTAAGGAGATTGCTGAAGAAGAACTTGTCGCGCAGCAGGAGGCGCTTGAAAAACTAAGGGCGGAGTTAGCCGAATCCGAAGCGACGCGGGATAAACTCGAAGCAGAAATTAACGGACTCAACAAGAGTATGGACGAACTCAAGGCACAAATTGATGCACTTGAGGCAAGTCTAAAATCACAAGAAAAGTTAATGGCTGCTGTAAGTCAATCTGGTGACGCAATCTCTTCGAGTATCAAGGAAGCCTTGGCAGCGAAAAAAGCGGCTATCATTGACAAGATTGCCCACCTTGACGAGCGTCTCGCAGGCATCGAGAAGATGATCAAAGAGCACACAATGGCAGAGGCGGCAACACGCGAACTCATTGAATCCATCGAAGGGAACGTGAAGATGTTTTTGGCGAGTATTGAAGCCAACCAAAAGGCAATCAACGAAGTCAAAATGATACTTAAGGATGCCAAAGGTGTCCACGAGGAACTCTCCTCATCTAAACGCGCTCTGGTGTTTCTGACGACTGTGGCAGCAGGCGTCGGCTTGTTTGCTATCAACGCCATCGGTGGACGCGAATAAGCGAAACCCATCACCTTTTAGGCAGGGAGGGTGTTTCAAACACCTCCCTGCCTTTTTTATACAATTCGCTACGCAGCAAAGACCCTGTCCGTTGCTGGCGAGGTTTCAAACCTCGCCAGCGGTGTGTGGGCAAAGGTCCTGGGTATATGTCATCAAGTATCGCTAAATATCCTCGGGGAAACACCCAAGCAAAAACACCACCCTTCACGCAGGCAATCAAACTTTACGGCGATAGAACGGGGAGTAAGGGGACCTTTAGATTCGCCGGTCTCGCGTGGATACAGGACACCAGAGTCGTTCTTGTACAAGGCGACGCACAAAGCCTGAACGATGCTGCGGAGTGGCGATGTTTTCTACGATTAACGACACTGGCACATCGCCTCAAAAAGCCTATTCTTCTATGGAATCTCCCCCTTGTACACATCGCGACAGTCCAACGTCGAACCTCATTAGAGTGTGCACAGGCAATTCAGAACGCTGAATTGGAACTCTTAAAATTGCCATACCCTATCATCACAGTTTTCGATGAAGCTTATGACAGCACTTACGCGTATCCGGAACTTATATGGAACGACGGCGTTGTACTCGTGACACCACCGGATGCACAGTTTTCTGAACACGAAAAGGTGAAAATCGCACGGCACGCAACGGACATTGGATCCGCAATTTTGGAACTCCTCTGTCAAGCAGAAACGATTCCTGCCTCAGAATTAATCAAAAATCGGCAAGAGTCCTTACGGCTTGCAGCGAAAAGCGGGAATAGTTAGCAGTTTGGAATGCGTAAAGGACACGCAGCCTGCAACAACGGCGCAGGCGGATATGAGGAACGCATTTGATAGTTCCAACGCCCGTTGTTCCTCCGCAAGGTAAAATTAAAAATCCGCAAGGAACCATTAAAAAATGTTTGAAGCGAAATTAAAACCTCGACTTGAAATGATCCTCTCTGTCATAGCAAATAAGATGGTCGCAATCGGTATTACAGCGAATATGGTGACACTCTTCGGGTTCCTCGTGAACCTCATCGCGACCTTTTACTTTGCAACAGGTCGTCTCGTCACCGGCGGAATTCTGATTCTGTTTGGGGGGAGTTTTGATATGATAGACGGGGCAGTCGCACGCGCACAGAGAAATTCACGCGCATCCGGCGCACTCTTGGACTCCGTCATTGATCGATACTCGGAAGGCTTCCTTCTCCTTGGAGCCCTTATCTACTTTTACGGTTTGGAAAGTCTACTTGGGATAGTTCTCGCATTCAGCGCATGGTTCGGTTCAATACTCGTCAGCTATGTTAGGGCAAGGGCGGAGGGACTTCGGGTGACCTGCAAGGTAGGACTCATGCAACGACCGGAACGTATTATTTTACTCGGGGCTGGAACCGTGCTACAAGGGGCACTCTTACACAAACTTCCCTACCTCCAAAGTACAGGCATGATTCTACTTTGTACACTCGGTATACTCACACTCACTTCACATATTACCGCTATCCACCGCCTTATCTTTTCGTATCAAGAGTTGAGCCGCTAACCGAGTCCAAGCACGGATATAATATCTAAGTTAAAAGGCTTTAACGCTAAGTTCACCGAAAAAACCAAAACAGCTACAACAAGCACCACTTTAATCCATTTATCACCTTTTTCGACTGCCCAATGGCTGCCAATCCATGCCCCCGTAGCATTCCCTATTGCTAACGTCACACCTAAGCGCCAATCGACCTGCTTTTCCATGATAAAAATGCCGAGGGCAAGCACGGTGTAAAAGAAGATAACTAAAACTTTAATCGCATTCGTCCGAACGAGATCAATACCCGTCAAAAGGCGCAGTGCCGTTATAACAAGCAGCCCCACGCCTGCTTGGATAAACCCACCATAAATTCCAATAAGAAAGAACGCAACCATCGCGAGGACTGTAGAACCTGTACCCCTACTTTCAATCCTGTCCTTTAACCGTGCTGTCGGATTCAGCAGTGTTAACCCGAGCATAATGAGCATCACGGCTGCGAGGATAAATTGAAACAGGGCTGCATCCGTACCAATCGCAATTTTAGCACCTATCCCCGCACCGATAACTGCAGGAACAGCGAGTAAGATGCCATACCGAAAATCAGAGACCCCCTTACGCCGGAAACCCATAATGGCGCTGAGGTTTTGGAAGAAAATAGCGATCCGATTTGTGCCGTTTGCTAATGTCGGATCCGAGGTGAGGAAGATAAGCATTGGAAGTGCCAACAACGAGCCTCCCGCAGCGACTGTGTTTAAAAAACCTGCGGCAATGCCTGTACCAAACAGCAAGACCGTGTGCAAAAGGTTAAAATCCACTTTATGCCCCTATTGTTTCCCCTTTTTTGATGAATTGGAGAGTATTTGGCGATATTTCGCAAAACCGATGAGAGCGAGAGCAACAATATTACCGAAAACAATGGCACTTCCAAATCCCGCAATTACCAAAAAACTACCGATCCGAAGAATTCCATCTCCAAACGGACACTGCCAGTCTAAAATAAAAATAGCCACGACAGGAATCAGCGTGCCAAGTATGAACCCTATTCCCGCAGCAGCACCAGCAACGTTCTGAAATTTTTTTACCATCGGTAGCTGCACTTCAAACATCTGCGTTCTTCCGTTTCTACATCCATTTTCGTTAGGTGAGCCCTAAATACTTATCCCTGCCTTGTACGAGTGCCTCTATCTTTCGATCCACTACAGAACGTTGGAGCATCCAAAAACCGCAGTCCGGATGCACCCAGCCAATCCGTCCAGACCCCAACATTTTTTCCGCTGTTTCGATGCTGGCTGCCACCTCATCCGGAGTCTCAACCGGATTGACCTTTACATCAATCACGCCGATACCGAGGACAATATCTGATCTAATCTCCCTGAGTGCCTCAAGGTCTGCCTTGGGACGATGTTGCAGTTCTAAAACTAAGTGATCGCACCGGAGCGTGTTCAAGAAGTCCACCAGAGCACGCCAGTTCCCTTTTTGGATGACCTGACCGCCATAGTTGCCAAAGCAGAAGTGCACCGCTTTCTCTCCACTAAACGCATCAAGGACAATATTAATCGCTTCGGCGGCGCGAGGACCATCTTGTGGGTTACCCGGTATATTCGCCTCATCAATTTGAAGACACGCACAATCCAGTTCACGGACCTGTGTCGCTAATACTTCTGCCAAAGCGTTCAACAGAGCATCAAAGTCCCCATAATATTTGTCCAACAGCGTCCGTGCGAGCATGTAAGGGCTCGTTACCGTAAATTTAATATCCTTTCCAGATACGCTCACTGCGCGCTCGCAATCAGAAACGACGTTTAACGTGCCTTCTCCCAGGGCATTCTCAACAACCCCTGCCGGTTTCGCACGGAACGACATCGTCTGCATCTGCCGAAAATCATGCCATTCTTGTCTCCCTACGTCCGATCTCACGCCAGAAAGCGGACGGATGAAATAATCAATCATTCCGTTCGTATCTGGGTGGTTGGCATCAAAACGATAAAGTTCGCCATCTGTCGGTAGGTCAATACCGTGTTGCCGCTGGATGTCTACGACGACCCGCGTCGCATCAAGCAGCGTCTGCTCTGTTGGCATTGACAGGAGCCAGGCGGGAACAGGATAAGAACCCACGGTTGTCGTTAAAATTTCTGGTTTTTTTGTTGTATTCTTCACAGATTTAATTTTCAACTAATTCAAAGGACTCAAGTTCAAAGACTGTATCGACAGTCACATCACCTCGAGTCTGCGATTGTGTAAATTTGATAATCCCAACATCCGGAGCGACCCATTTTTTTACGACAGTGATGTCAAGTGGAACATTCTGATTTTCAATATCGAATCCCCATCGAAAGGATTCTTGAACTTGGAAGACGTGTTCAAAAGTTCCAGCTGGCACCGTCACGGTCTCTTCTGAAATCACCTCAAATTCGTCGAGTCCCCCGCCAATCGGAAAGAGTTCAGGGACTAATTGTGCCTGAAAGTTAACCTCCCATCTCTCGCCTGGGATGAGTGGGAATTGGTAGAGTGGGAGATACGGCACGAACAGAATCGTATCACCTGTGCCGGATGTGGTATTCTGCGCGTGCTGTACAATCGCTGAGACTTCACCCTTTTCATCAAGACTGGGGCCGAGGTAAGAATAGTTTACAACGTTCTCTAAACCTTCAGCCTTGCTCGATTTTTGGAGGACAAAACTTTCAATGGTTTCCCCACCGGCGCGTTGAATCTGAATGGTATCCACAATTTCGAAAGTAATCTCAGCACCGCTTGGGTCGCGATAATGCCAAACATTCCCCACAGCCAATGGATAATAGTTTCCGGGACGAGTCCGCCACACTTGGATATCCAGTGTGCTTCTCGTAGCATTTTCCCCATCGCTTACCGTAACTTCAATCTGGTATTTCCGTTCAATTTCCGGCGCGCGCCAGAGAGCACCCGAGGCGTTCTCTGTTAACTCACCACCGGTAACCGTCCACGTATATGATAGAGAGTGTCCTTCAATGTCGCCAGCTTCCAGGCGAATTGGCACCGCTGCGCCTGGCGAAACTATATTTGATTCTGCTTCAAACACCAGAATGTACGGGGCAACGTTTATGCCGCTGGTTTCATCACCACCGCAACCTACCGCAACACCAACAAGCAAGAACCAAAGAATTTTCCAGACTGTCGTTACATTTTTCAAGGGCTGAGAGATTTCCCGCGTAAGACTTCCCGACATTGGGTTTCACCGTTTCCTGTTACATTGTAAGCGAACGTATTCATCAGCCGGTCGTTCGCTGAATTATTGGGGGCAGAGCCATGAATAATCAGGGCATTAAAAAAGACCCCGTCCCCCGGTTCCATCTCGACGGCAACAGCGTCTTCTCGTTCTTGATAGTGACCGGGTAGAAACACCCCAAACGTCTGATGTTTCCGTTCGTGCTCTTGTAAACCCCAATCATGGCTACCGGGTACAAACTGAATGCACCCATTCTCAAGGTTTGCCTCACTGATAGCCAATTGACAATTAATCATAACGGGTTTGTTGTTATCATTTTTCCAGTAGGCGTAGTCTTGATGCCATGGAATGGCCGTTCCGTCGCCACCGGCTTTTGGAAGTAATTTACTATGATAGAGGGATATGTTTTCACCCATCAACGCTTCCAATATATCCAACACTGCATCAGAACGAAGCAGACGGTTCAGGGTCGGACTCACCAACTCACTATGCATCAACTGCTTGATACGCGGCGGGTGGTCCTCCGAATCGTAGACTTCCCAAGAAATTCCAACGCCATCAGCAGGTTGTTCTGCCATACGGTTATGTATATTTTCAACCTCGTCCTGAATTCGCGCGATGTCTTCTGAAGAGACAAGCCCTTTTTTCAGGAAATAGCCGTTTTCCACGTAAAACTGCTGTTCTTTACTCGTAAGTCCCATACGATTTCTCCTTGATGCCATTTAGCACACCAACGTTCAGACTTTGGCACACCAAACTATATGGTACCGATTTCGCCTCCCAAATAAAGTGTGCTATTAAAGTATACACCAAGTGTTCGGAAAAATCAAGCGTTTTCATTTCTCTATTTACTTAAACGCGCGCCGGCAAAAAAAGGTTTACTTCTGTTACAAATCTTGTTAAAATATTATAATCTGAGTTGCTACCTAACGAATTATAGACGTTTGAATAGGTTTCAAACCCTCTCTTCACCCTGTAGGGGTGATATATCTATAGAGAAATGATATGGATTATACGCTTGAAAATTGTCAAAAACTCGTGGACGACTGGATTCACACCTTTGGGGTCCGCTATTTTTCAGAGTTAACCAATACCACTATTCTCATGGAAGAAGTCGGCGAATTAGCACGAATTATGGCACGTCAGTATGGTGAACAGAGTTTCAAGGAGAATGAGAAAGACTTGGACCTTGGTGAAGAAATGGCTGATATCCTTTTCGTACTTATCTGTCTCGCAAATCAAACAGGGGTCAAACTTGAGGACGCCTTCAAAAAGTCAATGGAAAAAAAGACGCGTCGAGATAAAGAACGGCACAGCGAAAACCCTAAACTTTCGGAAAACCGAGGATCAGATACCTAACCGCCGAAGGAGATGGACAATGATGCTCCATAGAGGCAACCTACTTTTAATCTTAAGCCTGCTTGTTATCATCGGTGGATGTGCAATTTTCCAAAAAAGTCCATCGACGCCGGTAATAGTTGATCCACTCGTTGAACGGAATCGCGAGTGGCGCGAGCAGGTTGAAATTGGCAATACTGAACTACAACGCAAAAACTTGCGCGCCGCGCTTACGGCTTATGAAACCGCTATTGCAATTCATCCGGACGCAAGCGAAGTACGACGCAAAATCGCTGAGATATATTTCCAACTCCAAGAGTACGAAAACGCAAGAGACGCATTTGTAGCATTTTTAGCACTCGAACCGAAAAATATCGCAGCGCTGAACTATGCCGGATACATCTCTGAAAAATTGCAGGATTATGCGGCAGCCGCTGAATACTATGAGCGGGTCCTTAATGTTTCGGTGGATAACCTCTACGCCTTGAATCACCTCGGTTTAGCCTACAAGCAGCTCCAACGTTTCGACGAAGCGATTGAAGTGCTCCATGCGGCATTGTCTTTTGATCCGAGATGTGAGCGTCCCGAAAGCGAAAACTTGCACAACTACTTGGGGTTAATTTACTTAGAGCGCGGTGAAATTGGTGAAGCCATTGCAGAACTACGGGAATCGATTCGGTTATTTCCTAACGATATCTGGGCAAAGGAGCAACTCGCTACACTTTATGAGAACCAAAAACGTTATTTTGAAGCGCAGCTCCAATACCGACAGATTTTGGAAATTGATCCAGACAATCTCCTTGCCTTAACGCGGCTCCAAGCACTCGCCCAGCAGAACCTTGGTCCGATGGAGATTGTTGATGTGCCGCCTGTTACGCTTCTCGATCCGGATGTTGAACACATTATCGCGAATGCACCAGACGCAGGCGACTATCCTGATGCTGATACCTTAGTCCTCTTCAACCATTTCAGCCACGATGTTCTACCGACCGGACAGTCCCGCTATACAACGCATCAAGTCGTTAAAATTCTCACCGAAAGAGGCATCCAAAAATACGGTGATATCGCCATTCCTTATCAACCCGCTGCGCAAAACATCGGTGTTAATATAGCAAGAACAATTACTGTGGACGGCACGGTGCTGCACCCTCCCACTGAAGCGTTTAACGATGCAACACCACCGGGGTTATTGTCCCAAAATCTGTATTCCGACGCAATGTGGAAGGTCATCTCAATGGTCGGTCTCACACCAGGGGTCTGCATTGAGTACCAGGTAACACTTGAGGACAAAGTCCCTGGGGGCGAGACATGGATCACAGGGGGATACAACTTCCAAGCGACAGAGGCGACACTTCAGACGAGTTACGCCCTTCAAATGCCCAGTACGTGGCATCTTCAATGGAAAATTGCGAACGATACGTCAAATACAAACGCGCAGGAACCTGAGGTGTCCTACACAGAAAACGACACTGTTGTGTATATTTGGCGGTACGGCGAAACGCCCGCACTCACAATAGAGGAAGGCATGCCACATATTAATGACATCGCTCCGCGCTTGCGCTACTCTTCTATTGCTAACTGGAACGATGTTTACATGTGGTATAAAGCACTCGCGAAAGGGAGATACACGCCGGATGCTAAAATCGAGGACAAAGTCCACCAGTTAACCCAGAATCTGACGACAGAAGCGGCAAAAATACGCGCGATCTACCATTTTGTCGCCACAAATATCCGTTACGTTGGTATTGAACTTGGGCAGAGTGCATATCAACCCTCGCCTGCCGCTGAAGTCTTTCAAATGCAATACGGCGATTGCAAGGATAAAACAACGCTCCTGATTTCAATGTTAGATCTGGTGGGGATCAAGGCTTACCCGGTTTTGATGAGCAGTGCACCCTACGAGCGGGTTGACACAACACTCCCCGCACTTAACCAATTTAATCACATGATCGCCGCAATCCCCACCGGAGCAAATGCTTATATTTGGTTAGATCCCTCCTCAGCGACGTGTAGCTACGGGGACCTCCCTTATAACGTACAAGGACGCACAGGATTTCTCATTTCCGACACATACGGTGAATTTGTGGAAACCCCTGTTTTCCCATTCGACTCTAATAGACTTGTGAGCATGACAGATATAGCCCTAAACAACCAAGGCACTGTAGAAGGGACACTCCACATTCAGACGAGCGGACAATATGACCTAAATACACGGTGGGCATATCAACAGATACAGCCTCGCGCCGTGAAAACCTCTTTGGCGACTGAACTCAGCCAACAATTTCCCGGTATTCAGATAGTATGGCACGAGATGTCCGACCTCAATGACCTCAATGTACCGGTGGAAATTAGGCTCGGCTTTCGCGTTGAGAATTACGCAACACCTTTACGCAACAACATGTTGATGCCTTTACCAATTGATGAATTTGGGGAGTACGCTGAGGCGTTTGCTAATGACCGACGCGTCTATTCATTGGACTTCGGTTATCCAACGCAAGTTGAGAAAACGATTCGTATCCAGATTCCAGATGGATGGAGTGCCGCTCTACCGGAAGACAGTCATCATACTATGGAGAGCGCGGAATTTACTCGACAGTATCGGCAGGTTGAGAATATCATTACCTATCGACTTCTGTTTACTCTTAAAGATAGGGTTCTCCCAGCAGTCGCATATCCAGCGGCAAAATTGCTTTTTACTTCGCTTGCGAGTGAAGATGGCAGTCATTTGCTGCTAAATATGGGGAGTTACAGTCGCATGTCAAAACGGTAATAACTCTCTGGTCATTTCCAGTCCCGGTAGGTGCGGTTTCTAACCGCACCTGATCGCCAGAAAGGGTCAACCCTTGACGTATTTCCAACCATCAACCAAGACAGGAAGCCCGCGAATTAGGCACATCGCAACAACCACTGTAGATAGAATCACGCCTGCCAATTCCAGTCCGATGATCATTTCCGGGAAGGCACCTGAGTTTTTGAAGGCAATGACACCACCGAGATAAAGAAAGGCGAGGGTTTTCATAATACCATAAACACCACGGCTCGCCCGTGAACTGGTAAGCGCACGGGTCCATTTCGAGGACATCATCGTGTTTTCACCAAAGGCGGTTTTGCCTTCCGCAAAGGCGGCACTCCGCAAACCATCTGTGAAAAAGCCACGGGCAATCACGATAACTGGAATCCAGAACGGAATTAAACCCACAACGGCGAAGTATACCCAGAAGATACATTCGACAATCCGATCGCCAACTATGTCGAATAACGCACCAAAATCAGAAGTCTGATTCAGGCGTCGAGCGACGTAACCGTCAACCGCATCAAGAAATAGGATTAGACCTATGAGTCCCACGAGCAGAATGTCTAAATAAACGTGAACACCAAAGAGGGAGATCACAACAAAAACCAATATCAGACGGAAGAGTGTAATCAAATTTGCAATCATTTTTTTACCTCCGGAAATCTGTGGGCATTTATGAGTCTCTGTGATTTTCAGGTTAAGTATATTTTTTCAAGTGGCACTCCTCTAATTAATAGTAACATACCGTATCACCAAAAGCAACACCAATTTTGCAAACGAAAGGAATACTTATTCGATGGATCAAAATAGAAAACCGAACATCGTCCTCATCCTGAACGATGATATGGGCTTTTCTGACTTAGGTTGCTACGGCGGCGAAGTTCACACCCCGAATCTGGATCGGCTTGCCGCAGGCGGGCTGAGGTTCACACAATTTTACAACACCGCCCGTTGTTGTCCATCCCGTGCTTCCATGCTTACCGGGCTACACCCGCACCAAACTGGGGTCGGACACATGATGGGCGATGATGGATTAGAAGGCTACCGTGGCGACTTGAACGATCGCTGTATCACGATTGCTGATGCCGTCCGTTCGGAGGGTTACGGCACCTATATGAGCGGAAAGTGGCATATCTCTCGGCATGCCGGCGCTGATGGACCTAAGCATAGTTGGCCCTGCCAGCGGGGGTTTGACCAATACTACGGTATTATCACCGGTGCCGCAAATTTTTGGAAACCGAACACGCTGACGCGCGATAACACACGCATCCGACACAACGAACTCCCTGAAGGTTACTTCCTCACAGATGCTATCAGCGACGAAGCAACGACCTTTATCCGCAATCACACCGAAAAGAACCCCGACAGTCCGTTTTTCACCTACGTCGCTTACACGGCACCGCATTGGCCCCTGCATGCCCACGAAGAAGACATCGCCACCTACGATGGACGTTTCGCTGCCGGATGGGACGAACTCCGAGAGGAAAGACTCTCGCGGATGCGGGAGATGAAGATTTTGGATGAAGCATGGCAACTTACGGCGCGCGATCCCTCACAGCCGCCTTGGCGCGAAGCCCAATACAAGGAATGGAATCAACGCCGTATGGAGGTTTACGCCGCGCAAATCACCCGTATGGATGCAGGTATCGGAAAAATTATCAATACGTTGGAAGAAACGGGTGAACTCGACAACACGCTCATCCTGTTTTTAGCCGATAACGGCGGTTGCGCCGAAGAACTCGGAGGACCACCCGCAATACGCGACAGCGATTCACTCATCAGTACTGAGACGACCTCCGATGGACAACCCATCTATCGTGGCAACGATCCGAGCATCATGCCCGGTCCCGAGACCACCTATCAAAGTTACGGGGTGCCGTGGGCAAATCTCTCCAATACGCCGTTCCGAGAATACAAACATTGGGTGCATGAAGGCGGTATCGCTACGCCACTGATTGCCCATTGGCCAGATGCTATAAAGTCGGCGGGAGAGTTGCGCCATCAACCCGGACAATTGACGGACATCATGGCGACATGTCTTGAAGCTTCAGGGGCAACCTACCCTGAAGAACACGACGGGAAACCAATTTTGCCGTTAGAAGGGACAAGCTTAGTACCGATTTTCGATGGGAAGGATAACGGGAAAGAGGTGCTTTATTGGGAACACGAAGGCAATTGTGCAGTCCGTCAAGATAAATGGAAACTCGTCTGCAAGTTCCCCGGCGATTGGGAACTCTACGACGTGGAAGCCGAGCGGACAGAGATCAACGATCTCGCTGCTCAGCATCCGCAAAAACTAAATGAACTTGTTGGGCTTTACCGTGACTGGGCAGATCGTTGTTTCATCTATCCCTGGGATCGGCTCCAAGAGAAACGCAGACAGCAACGGAACACGTCTGAACTATGATAGGACTTACGCATGTTACGCTTTTGTAGCATAACCTGTTAGGTTGTGCCACGCGCGCGAAGACCAATCCTAATCATGGTAAATCAGATAAATCACAAAAAATCGCGGGTCAAAAACTAAGCACACGGTAGCATCTTCAAACAGACCGGTGTCGGGACCTCTGCTACGGCTCCTGTCGCATTTAATTCACCCGTTTCGGCGTCAATTGCGAATGTAACAACCGTGTCGGTCTGCTGGTTAGCAGCAAAGAGGAAGGTCCCTTCCGGATTCAACCCAAAGTTTCGCGGGGTCTGACCTTGCGTTGATTCATAACCGATGGGAGTCAGCATTCCGGTCTCTGAATCAATTGTGCAAATCGCAATGCTATCATGTCCTCGGTTCGATCCATACAAGAATTTCCCAGAAGGATGGACGTGAATATCGGCACAATGACTGGTGCCATCGAAATCGTCAGGAAGCGTTGAGACTGTCTGGAATTCAGCCAGCCTGCCAGCACTCGCGTCGTACCGAAAAGCGGTGAAAGTAGAATCTATCTCGTTAATCACGTATGCATATTGTCCGTTCGGATGAAAATCGAAATGCCGCGGTCCTGCACCCGGTTGCACACGTACCCACGGTTGCATATGAGGCGTGAGCGTTCCGTTTGCTGCATCTAATTGATAGATGAGAACTTTATCAAGTCCCAAGTCAGGTGAGAAAGCATAACGATTGCCCGGAGCTATCATAATCGCGTGTGCGTGGGGTTCCATCTGCCGTTGCGGATTGATGCTGGATCCCTCATGCTGCACAAAATCAGAGGCTTCACCGAGCCTGCCATCCGACCCTATGGGGAAAGCCGTAACGCTTCCACCCCCGTAGTTTGCTACAAGCAGGCACTTACCGGTAGCATCCACACTCAAATGACACGGGGCACCACCGCCGGTGGCACGTTGATTGAGATAACTAATCTCCCCTGTCTCTTTATGGATGTAAAACGCCGTGACCGCACCACTATCTTCGCCTTCAAACTCGCCCAACTCGTTGACGGCATAGAGATACTGTCCACTCGGATGTATCTCCAAAAAAGACGGATTCTCAATGCCTGTCATTTTGCTACTATATTCCAAGGCACCCGTCGCTCCGTCTAAGCGGTAGACGTAGATCCCTTCGCTATCTCCTTGTGTGTAGGTGCCGACATAAACGAAATAGTCTTGGCTTTTCTGTTGCGCCATTATCTGAAATCTCCTTATTCAATAAATTAAAAACTTATGAAACTTTGAAATGAATCGTTCTCTCTTCACTTTCACGATAACCGATGCGGATCGCTTTTGCGCGCACGGTGGTTTCGCCTGCTGACAGACGCAGGGGTTCAGTATAGAGGTGCCAGTGCGCATCATCCCCTTGCTCCGTTGTATAAGCAATTGATGCCCCTTGCGTCGAGCAGTGAAGTTGCAAAACGAGAGGTGCTGCCCACTCGCCAGCCTCGTGTACCACCTCTGTACCCGAATGTTCGGCGTTCATCGGGATGAAAATAGGTGCTGCCGTTTGAGGTTGCGTGCCATTAGGGTACCACTGCGCAACCATCTGTTCCTCGGAGATATCCCCCATATCCCCGAATTCGGATTGCCATTGTGTCAGTGCGCCGCGCATCCTTTCCAGAACGTCGTGATGTCCGGTATCCTTCGCTAAATTGTTGAGTTCATACCTATCGTTTTCAACATCGTAAAGTTCTTCAGCAGGACGCGGACATTGGAACATAACCGCCTGATCCCCCTCCAACTCACCTGCGGCATACAACCGCCACATCTCCTGCATGATCGGGTGCCGATTCCGATAAGGAATCCAGAGCAGATACGGTTTTTCAGGATAATAATTTCTGATGTATTTATACCGCTTATCGCGAACAGCACGGACCATATCGTAAGACTCGTCGTAACGGTCGCGGGTCGCAAAAATGTAGTCCCGTTCTATCTTCTCCGGTCCGAGAAACGGTTGTCCCTGTAAATGTTCCGGTGCTTGCACACCGCAAAGTGAGAGAACTGTTGGACCCAAATCAATCAGACTCACGAGTTGATCACTCACACTATCAGCAGAAAGCGAACCGGGCCACCGCACAATCAATGGAATACGAATACCAGCATCGTAGGGCCACCGTTTGCCGCGTGGAAGTCCTTCACCGTGATCGCTCCAGAGAAAGACGATGGTATTCTCCGAAAGTCCATCCTCTTCCAACTGATCGAGGAGTTCGCCGACACGGGCATCCGCAGTGGCAAGGTTATCATATTGACGCGCCAACGCCTGCCGTGCTTTCGGTGTATCCGGCAGATACGGCGGTAACTGAACATCATCCGGATTCGTAGTCGTGGTCAATGGACGATCCTCCCGTTCCCACATACCGCTCTCGTGCGTAACCGTCGGATTGAAGACGGAAAAGAAGGGTTGTCCCCCCTCACGATTTCGCCAATGTCCGGTGTTATTACACTCGTCCCATGCCGTGATTGGCGGTGTAAACTGATAATCCGTCTTGCTGTTATTCGTGCAGTAATAGCCCGCACCCCTGAGATATTCGGTGAACGTTTTTACATAAGGCGGTGGAACCGCAGAATATGGGGTCGGCATGTCAGGCGTGTTTTGGTTCGTGTGCGTTGTGCGCATGTGATGTGTACCAATGGAGGTCTGGTACATGCCGGTAATGATTGCAGAACGGCTCGGCGCACAGACACCGGCAGTCGAGAACGCATTCGGAAACCGACAACCGCCAGCAGCAAGCCGGTCGATATTCGGTGTCCGCGCGAGTGTATCCCCATAACAACCGAAACGCGGTGTTGTATCTTCCACAGAGATCCAAAGAATATTCGGGCGATCTGATGTGCTCATTTTTACTCCCTGTTTTTGACAGGATTGTACCCCAAACAGCGGTTTAAGTCAATAGGGTCGTCTAAGTCACTTACCCCCATTTTTTTCTGAAGGTTTGTGGTGAAAGGTTTTTGTTGTAAAAAGTGTGAGAAAGTCAGTGGGTTTATGATAAAATACCTCCTTACGGCAACCGTTTGTAATCGAGTTTACAAAACATGTAAGGAGGTATTTTATGAAAAAGAGATACCCAAAACGGGTAAATCCAGAAACAATGATAGCACGTTTTGGAGAAATCTTCAAGTCTGTTGGTATGAAAAAACCGGTTTTTCGGAATCTGGTGTTGGTCTTGATAGCGATCAGTGTTGCCCCGACGTTTCGGATCAATGAAATTGCGTCGCGTTTGTCGCTCGTCGTCAAGCGGGAAAAGTCGAAACAGAAAAGGTTTCTGCGTTTCCTTGACACCCCGTTGCCTGTGGATGCGCTGAAACGTGCTTGGTTTGTGTCGGTTGTAGGTTGGTTTTCCAAGGATGCCAACGCTCATCTGTATTTGCTCGTTGATGAGACGTCTCTGATTGCCGGGTGGAAAGCACTTGTTGTTTCGATCCCGTTTCGGCATCGTGCGATCCCTGTCTTTTGGTTCATCTATAGCGATCAACAGCTTCACGAGGGTATCTATAAGAGTCATAATGAAATCATCCAATACTTCTGTGTTCATGTTTATCAAGAGGCTTTAGGGGTCGTGTCGCGGCATCAACAACGACCTGTTCTGGTGTTTGACCGTGGTTTTGGGCGTGCGCGATACGTCATCAAGTTTCTCAAGGCACGGGATATTGCGTTCGTGATGCGTGTTGCGAGGCATGTCGGTATCAGGCATGATGGGAGTCTGAAGAAACTTGATGACCTTGAAGCGGGCTGGTATCCGTATATCCTTTATCAGTCGCAGGAGCAGATACCGCTTCAACTTTATATCCTCAGAGACGGTGCCTTTAAAGACCCGATGTATCTTATCTCAAATCGCCTCAGTGGACATCAGATACATCACTGTTACAAAAGACGCATGCAGATTGAACACGGGTTCCGAGATATAAAGTCGTGCTTCGGCTTTGGCAAACTCGTCTTGAAAAAACCGACACAAACGCGTCTGGATGTTCTCTGGCTGTGTGCCTGCTTGGCTTATGGATTGGTGTTTATCAGTTATGAGAAGGTCGCCTCTACACACTGGCAGAAGGCACATAATAGTAATAACAGAAAAACTTTTTCTGTTATTACTATTATCAAACGCGTGCTCACCGACTTATGGAACCAACATTTTCTCATCTCCTTTTTCACGCAGATACATTCCAGGGGCGATCCGCCTTGGGAAACCCTTGGAAACTGACTTTCTCGCATACAAACCTGATGGCATCAACTACAATCTACTCTCGAAAAAAAATGGGGGTAAGTGACGGTCGTCTAAACATTTCAGGGGTATTCAGTTTTCGGTTTTTTCGTAATATTTTTCACATCTGTTAATATTATAAAATAAACAGATACAGCGTGACTTTTCCCGCTGTATCTGCTATACTTCACCGTAAAAAACCATCACATTTTTTGAGGTGAATCATGACAAGAAGTTCCTCTTGCCACTTACTTGACATATTAGCAGAAGTTCCGGATCCACGCCATAAAAAAGGGAAACGCTACAACTTGGGGTCTATCCTTGCGCTGCTCGTCATCGGTGTAATGTCGAATCATAAAGGGTATACGTCTATAGCGACTTGGGCACGGCATCAAGGGGCCCTGGCAAAAGCGTTAGGTTTCAAATCAGAGAAGACCCCGTGTGCTGGAACGCTTCATAATCTTTTGAAGCGTCTTGACGTCGTGAGTCTCGAAGCCTTACTCACGAAATGGGTGTTTTCAAAACTTGAAAGTCTTCAAGTTTTGAAAACACAGGATTTACAAGGGGTGGCGATAGATGGCAAAGAGTTATGTGGCTCCAAAGACCCAGAAACCCGATACCGCACACATTTACTCTCCGCTGTCTCTCATGAGTTAGGGATTACCCTTACACAGCGGGCTGTCAGTGGAAAAACAAATGAGATCCCCATCTCAACGCAACTTCTGAAAACCTTTGATGTCACCGGGAAAGTCATAACAACAGATGCACTTTTGACCCAAAGAACCTTTTGTAAAGAGGTTCTCAAATATCACGCAAACTATGCAATGCCCGTCAAAGAGAATCACAAACAGATGTATCACGACATTCGCGAACTCTTTGAACCGCTTTCGGAGACAGACACACCACACGTCCAAGCACGACGGTTTCAGAACCTACACACCGAGGCAGACGCACACCTTGATACCCACACAGACGTTGAAACATCACACGGGTTTATCACCACACGCACGCTAACAGCAAGCACACTCTTGACGGATTATATCAACTGGCCAGGACTCGCACAAGTGTATCAATACCAATCCAAGCGGGAGAATACCAAAACAGGCGAGACTACCTACCAGACGCAGTATGGCATCACGAGTCTTACACCACAAGACGCATCCGCAGAAACTTTGCTCAAACTCCGACGCCAACACTGGACGATAGAAAACAAAGTCCATTGGGTGCGAGATGTCGTCCTCGGGGAGGACGCTTCACAAGCAAGAACAGGGAGACTCCCACAAGTCATGGCTGCCCTACGCAACACTGCCCTGGCTCTCTTACGCTTTGACGGACACACAAAAATTGCGGAAACACTGCGATTTTTCGCTGCAAAACCTAAACTCGCAGTTAAACTCATACAGTGACAAAACTTAAAACTAAATACCCCTGCTAAACATTTAGGGTCATTTAATTGTCTGAAACTGTGAATTTTAGAGATTTTTCATCGCTCTCTTTGTAACCGATTCGAATTGCTTTTGCTCTTATAACGGTTTCACCTTTCGGTAAACGCAAAGGTTCTGTATACAACTGCCATCGGACGTCTTCACCTTGTTCGGTTGTATACGCAATTGAGGCCCCTTGTGTTGAACAGTAGAGTTGCAGAAGCAGCGGTGCGTTCCATTCTCCATCTTCATGAGCAGGCTCCATGCCGGGGTTAGACGCGTTCATCGGAATGAAAAGTGGTGATGCCGTTTGTGGTTGTATGCCGTTAGGATACCACTTCGCCACCATTTGTTCTTCAGATATATTCCCCATATCCCCGAATTCCGATTGCCATGCTGTCAACGCTTCTTGCATCCGTTTAAGCACATTTGCATGTGCTGCATTCTCTGCTAAGTTGTTGAGTTCATACTTGTCATTTTCCACATCGTAGAGTTCTTCAGTGGGGCACGGTGATTGGAACATCACCAATTGATCTCCCTCTAATTTGCCTTCGGCATGAAGTCGCCACATCTCCTGCATCACGGGATGGCTATTGCGGTAAGGATCCCAGAGGAGATACGGCTTTTCGGGATAATAATTTCGGATGTATTTATACTTTTTATCGCGCACAGCACGCAACATGTGATACGATAAATCAAGGCGGTCGCGCGTCGCAAAAATATATTCACGTTCTACTTTTTCTGGTCCAAGGAAGGGGTGTCCTTGTAGGTGCTGCGGGGCTTGAACACCACATAACGAAAGCACAGTGGGCCCGAGGTCAATCAAACTCACCAATTGATCACTTTCACTCCCTGGATTAAGTTCTTCGTGCCAACGCACAATCAACGGAATTCGAATCCCCGCATCATAGGGCCAACGTTTACCGCGAGGGAGTCCTTCACCGTGATCGCTCCAGAGAAAAACAATAGTATTCTCTGCGAGGCCATCTGCTTCCAGTTGATCTAACAACTCTCCGACACGTGCATCGGCAGTGGCGAGGTTATCGTACTGTCGAGCCAATGCCGCACGGGCTTTAGGTGTATCTGGTAAATAAGGCGGTAATTCCACGTCATCTGGATTCGTGGTCAGTGGTTGATCTTCCTTTTCCCACATGCCGCTTTCGTGTGTAACGATTGGGTTAAAAACGGAAAAGAAGGATTGCCCTGCCGCACGATTTCGCCAGTGCCCTTGATTGCTATTGTCATCCCACGCTGTGATAGGGGGTGTAAACTGATAGTCTGTTTTGCTATTGTTGGTGCAATAATAGCCTGCTCCTCTCAGGTATTCGGTGAAGGTTTTCACATAAGGTGGAGGAACAACAGAATACGGGGTAGGTAAGTTAGGTGTACTTGGGTGTGTATGCGTTGTCCGATGGTGATGTGTTCCGATGGAAGTCTGATACATACCGGTGATAATAGCGGAACGACTTGGGGCACAGACGCCGGCTGTTGAAAAGGCATTTGGAAACCGACATCCGCCTGCAGCGAGGCGGTCAATATTTGGGGTGCGGGCGATTAAGTCGCCATAGCAACCGAAACGCGGCGTTGTATCCTCTAAAGATATCCAGAGGATATTCGGACGATCTGGGGTGCTCATTATTGCTTCCTTTTGACAGTGATTTAATGTTTTAGTGCCAACACCCTTCTGTATACGCTTCACGATCAAATAACTTCTGGCGATGCGGGGTGGCACGTTCTATCCATTCCGCAGGGATTTCTTGCGTGTAACGGTGCGGTGGTCCCGCTTCCTTAAAGATGTCAATAGCGAAGATACGATAAAGCTGCGGAGAATCTACAGGTTTCGCCTCCACCGCGTGGAAGATGCGGGCATCAATGTAGACCATGCTACCCGGTGGTAATTCAAGCCGTTTCTCTTCCAGCTTGCGTCCCGCTTCTCTGTCGAAATCACCCGCGAGCATCCGTTCAGGTGTTGCCGCTTTCGTCGGAGCGACCTTGTGGCTGCCCGCAATAACTTTGAGGTTCCGATCTCCGCGTGTAAAGCCGTTCGGATAGTACAGAATCTGTATATAGTAGTTATCGCGCTCGGCGAGGTTAACAGGGTTCTCATGTTTCCAGTGGTGATGGTCCTGATGGTATCCAAGTGGACCGATCCCACGGGGGGCGATGTTGAGTGCAGAATGGCAGAAATGGTACGCGTCGCCAATGGTGGCATGTATGAGTGCCGTAATGAAGGGATCATCAATGAGTCGATCGCTGTATTCACCGCGATCGTTCCATGGACGCGTAAAATAGGAGCGTGCCTGTTCCTCACCGTTACGCAACGCCTCGATAAACTGGCGCGCCGGTTCAAAATGCTGCGTGATTTCCTCAATCAACCCTTCTCTACCGTCGTCCGTGAACACATCTGGATAAGCGATGTAGCCATTGTCATGAAAAGAATCGATATCCGCCTGCGACGGACCCGATAATCGGAAAAGCGAATCAAGTGCCGTAGTTGTTTCCATAGCCATAACTCCTTACACAATTCGTAATTGCATTCCCTAAGTTTTGGTTTGACTTTTGGTTGATTTGACAGTATAATTCTACTATTCTTTAGGTTTCTGACGCTGTAAACCCTTAGTGTCTTAGGTGAGATCAATAGGAGCAAAAAAAATCCAAAAACTTGACCGTATAACATTTAATCCAAATGTAATGGGAGGCAAGCCTTGTATCCGCGGCATGCGGGTCACTGTCGGAATGATCGTTGGTTTGGTTGCCTCTGGTTGTTCCAACGCCGAGATTTTGGATGCCTACCCCTATTTAGAAAAGGAAGACATTCGTCAATCCCTTTCCTATGCCGCGTGGCGAGTTCAAGAGATTGAAGTGCCAATCGGCCCATAATGAAAGTGCTAATTGATATGAATCTTTCTATGAAATGGGTTCCCGTTTTTGAACAATACGGATGGAGTGCGGTTCATTGGAGGAATATAGGTGAGCCGCACGCGTCAGATAGCACCATTATGACTTGGGCGCGTGAGAACGGTTATGTTGTGTTCACCCAAGATCTTGATTTTGGCACATTACTTGCAACTACCTATGTTCAAAAACCCAGTGTGATTCAAGTTCGGATACAGAACGCCCTACCGGAAAACTTAGGACCTTGGTTAGCAGGAATTCTTCAGCAACACGAAGCCTTCTTAGAAAACGGTGCTTTGCTTACCATCACCGAGGATCGAACTCAAGTGCGTGTTCTCCCATTCAAAGCGGACAATTCATAGTCTCCTCACATCCGACTGTGTCCGTCACGTTGAAATCTCTCCAGCAACGCGGTTAACCCGTCCACGATCTCTGGGTATTTGTTCCACAGATTGTTTGTCTCACTCGGATCCTCATAAATCTGATACAATTGCCCTGGCACATCCGATTTCGGACCCCCATCGCGCGGTGGAGGCCACCCACCTGAACCCTGTGTCCCCAAGATCAACTTCCATGCATCGTGACGGATAGAAAAAACACCCGTGCTGGAGTGATGCACGATAGCCTCCCGCAACGGACTCTCTATCACTTCACCTAACAGCGCAGGCAGGACATTACAACTATCCTGTCCGGCATCATCGGGGACCTCTGTTCCAACAATAGCCGCGCACGTCGCCATCAGGTCCGTGAGACAGGTTAAGGCGTCGCTTTGCGTATTGGGTTCGATCACCCCAGGCCAGCGGGCAATCAGGGGTTCACGATGTCCACCTTCCCAGATATGTGCCTTATAGCCGCGCCAGTCGCCACACGACTTATGATCATAGAGGTGATACGGCATCGGACTGTTATCGCCTTGGATTCGGTCGCCAGGCAAGGCACCGTTATCGCTCGTGACGAAGATAAGCGTCTCATCGGTTTTGCCAGTCCGCGCTAACGCATCCATCACCTCACCAACCATCCAGTCGACGAGCCATACCAGATCCCCCCGGGGACCTGCGCTGCTTTTACCACGTGCGAAATCAGGGACGACTGCCTCTGTACAAGGTTCATGCGGCGCGGAAGGCGTTAGATACAGGAAGAAAGGAGCATCTCCATCGGCTTGTCCCTCAATATATTCAACCGCCTTCTGCGCGATAATCGGATCGGCATCTTTGTGCTCCCACCCCGGGACCATCATTCCATGGCGGCTCGTAAACTCTGGCACGTCATGATAGACACTCGGAATCTCGACGAACCTATCATTCTCAATGAAACCGTAAGGGGGTTGACAGGTCGGACAACCGGCGTTTCCATAGAAATAGTCAAAGCCGATATCTGTTGGACCCCCAGTCAATGGCGCGGTGAAGTCGATATGTTCTTCCAATTCACGTTCCGCGTTCTGCCACGGCAGCGGCGCATGGAAATCGAAATCGTAGCCTGGGACGGTCGAAAATTCAATACCTAAATGCCATTTACCGACGCATGCGGTGTTGTAACCCACATCTTTCAGTAACCGAGGAACTGTTAGGCGTTCACGTTCGATGAGAGGTGGCTCATACCCGTAAAGCACACCATGTTTGAGGCGACTTCGCCAACAGTACCGCCCCGTTAAGACCCCGTATCGTGTCGGCGTACAGACTGCAGAGGGAGAGTGCGCATCGGTGAAGCGGATTCCCTCCTGCGCAAGTTTATCCATATTCGGGGTGGGAATCTTTGAATCCGGGTTATAGCAGCCGACATCACCGTATCCCATATCGTCTGCCATGATAAAGACAATGTTTGGAGAACTGTGTATATCCATTATAATTCCTGAAGAAAGTCTGGCGATTATAGATCGCGCCTATTGTAATTTCGCCTTTAATTCAGCGAGGTCTTTGTCAAGCGATGCCTCTTCAGCGTAGCTCGAAAATTCACGCTCTAATTTCGCATCCTGATATGCGACATCCACCTCAGCTGCCGTTTTCGCTAAAGTCGCTGCTTCGGTCGCATCCTGATCCATCTTCGTAAGCGTTTCAAACGCCTTATTGTCCTGTATCTCTTTCAGCATTTCGCGAAGGTGTGCTTCTGCATTAACATTTCTGTGTTTCGCCACGACAGTTGTCTTTTTCCCCTCCGCTTCCATCGTTTTCTGCTGGAGATGCTCAAGGAGATCACTGAGGTCCCGAACGATCTGTTTCTGTTCTTCCCACCGTGTTTTATATTGATCCGCTAACCGTCGGTATTCGTTTCGTTTTTCCAAATCTTCGCGCGCCAAATCCTCGCGTCCGGCTTTAAGAGCAATGAGTGCCCGTTCCTGCCACTGTTCTGCTTGGGCAACTGCACCTTCATAAGCCTCTTGAAACTGTTTTTCAACCCCAATAGAGGCAGCGACCTTCTCTTGTGCCTCCGAAAGCCGATTTTTCATCTCAACGATAACACGCTCTAATACGCGCTCTGGGTCTTCAGTTTCAATCTCAGTCTGTTCCGGTTCTGGTTCATATTTCACAACGACTGTCTCCGCGAACTTATCTCCGAGGCGTTGCTGTTTCTCCCCAAGGAACCAAAGTAGATCAAGGGGTTGAAGGATACCTGAGAATCGGCGAAGGAAAGCATCCTTGAAGGTACACGGCTTACCGTCTTTCAAACGAAGCACCTGTAGGGACAACAGTTTCTTCCCTATGCCTTGACCCTTCCTGAAACCATCTATGAAAAACAGACCGAATATCCACAAGGCAGCACTAAACAAAAAAGCAAAGACGCTGAGTCCCATGCCAGTTAATAGCGATCTGGATACATTGGAAGGGGCTGTAGGGAAATCGTCGGGGCCTGCAGGGAATATCGGGAAAAGCACGAATGTTGTTAGAAACGTTAGAAGAAGTACGAAACCTGATTGCACAGCACCTAAAAGCGCGATATCTATAAAGAGTGCGTATAACCGTGTCATTCGGGATGCTAATTTAAATTTTTTTCCTGCAATTTTAATAGATTTCATTTTCAAATCCTGAAAATTTTTTTGTGTTTACGTTACACACGTTCCGATAAATTTTACTTCTGCAATTTCGCCTTTAATTCAGCGAGGTCCTTGTCAAGCGATGCCTCTTCAGCATAGTTCGAAAATTCACGCTCTAATTTCATATCCTGATATGCCACATCTACTTCAGCTGCTGCTTTCGCCAAGGTGGCCGCCTCGGTCGCATCCTGCTCCGTTTTTGCAAGCGCGTCGAGTGCTTTGCTGTCCTGTATCTCTTTTAACATCTCGCGCAGATGCGCTTCAGCGTCGATGTTTCTGTGTTGTGCCATGACAACAGTTTTTTTCCCCTCCGCTTCCATCGCTTTCTGCTGAAGATGCTCGAGGAGATCATTGAAATTTCGGACCATCTCTTTCTGTTCTTCCCACTGGTTTTTGTATTGATCCGCTAACCGTCGATATTCGTTCCGTTTTTCCAAATCTTCACGAGCCAGATCTTCGCGTCCGGCTTCGAGAGATATAATCGCGCGTTCTTGCCACTGTTCAGCTTGGGAAACAGCACTTTCATAAGCATCCTGAAACTGTTTTTCAACACCGATAGAAGCGTTAACCTTCTCACGTGCTTCCGCAAGCCTGTCTTTCAGCTCAACGATAATACCCTCTAAAACCCGCTCTGGGTCTTCAGTTTCAATCTCAGTCTGCTCCGATTCGGGTTCAAACTTCACAACAACCGTCTCTGCGAATTTATCTCCCATCCGCTGCCGTTTTTTTCCAAGTGTCCAGAGAGAATCCAGAGGTTGAAAGACGCTTGTGAGTCGGCGAATAAAAGAATCTTTGAAACTACACGGTTTACCATCTTTCAATTTTAGCACCTGTAAGGACAGCAGTTTTTTGCCAAATCCCTGTCCATTTTTGAAGCCATCTATGAGAAACATGCTGGCTATCCACAAGACGGTACCACTCTTCGCTAAAGTCTCGGGATTATTATGTCCCCACGGTCCGAACAGGAAAACTAAAAGCAATTGCGCGACAACCAATACATTTCTTGGGAGTTTCGTTTTAGGTCCTAATATCCACAGTAATGCACTGAGCAATCCAATCTGGACAAAACTGGGACTTACAGCTGCGAGAAGAAGGAATAAAGCGAGTAGGATACTCGCTAAGAACATTCCATCAATGAAAAACGCGAACAATCGCGCAAATCGGGATGCCAATTTGAATTTTTTCCCTGCAATCTCAATAAACTTCATCCTAAAACAGTCTCCTCGCTATACATATAGAGTCCGCAAGCGCAAAAAAGGATAGTCAAGTTATATTTTCTGTTTACGCTTTTTGTTCTACCATACTTGAGAGGATGCCGAGAATCTGGTCGCACTGTGCAATTGTGTAGACAGCCATATCAATATGCAGTTTTTGCCCCTCTAATTTGAGGAAAATCCAATCCGTGCCGGAGGTAGTCGTTCCATAGACGTATGGAATGCTATTTTTTCTTTCAGCGTTAAAGCGTTGCGCAGCGATCATCTCAGCAACGCATTGGCCCAATCCGAGTTTCACGTCGGCATTTTTTGCTTCTACGAGCGCAATGACTGGTGCCTCTACGAAAAATTGCTCTGGCGACAAACTTATCAAAAAATCACACACCCCGGTTAAGTCATTTTCTGCATCAACGTTGAAATCAACACCCGAAAAGAGACTGATACGACGATCGAAGTGCTCGCGGAGTTCAAATAAGACATCGGTAATAATCAGCTCCGAGCGGGCCTTTTCTGTACCTATGGCAACGGCTAACGGCACCTTTTTTTTTAATTGCGTTGTAAGGTGTGAACTCGGCGTTATCGGCTCTATTTCAGAAAAGAGGTCTATAGACGCAACCCTTTCCAATTCAAACGCCATTCCAACGGATTCTAAAGTGAAATCGCTGTAAGCCATTTGATAGACCTCCCCAATGTGGTAGGACTGAGGTGCAAAACCTCGTCCTACAGATCATAGAGTTGGCACTGTCACTGCCACCTCACGTCCACCAGCGTTCGAGGAATCAATAACGCCTTGAATAATGACATTCGTGAGCATCACACCGTAAGGATCAATCGGCGACGGTTTCCCTTCACGAACAGCATCGATGAATGCCGTGTCTTCCTCATGGAACACGCTCACCGATTCAAACGCCGTGAATTCTTGGTCAAAAATCTCACCATCTTTGTCGCCATAGACACGCACGCCGTCCTGCGGTCCGCGGACCTCGCCGATACCGAGGCGGAGTCCCGCCTTCTTGCCGAGGAAAATCGTCCCACCGAGTGAATCCATGTTCATACACCAGCACGTTTTGAAAACCATACGCGCCCCGTTCTCGAAAACCACCCAGCCGACACCGAAGTCTTCAACTTCGGTCTCTTTAAGTGCCGGGTTCCACGTGTTATGTAGACTCAGGTAGTTGGAGGTAATACCAGAAACCGCGACAGGCTTCGGATGCCCCATCAAATAGAGAGCCGTATCCAGTGCGTAAACACCGATGTCTGCAGACGCCCCTAAACCGGCGGTCGCCTTGCGGATAAAACTGCCGCCCGGATTCCCGCGCCGTCTATCTGCAACCGTTTCGACATAGTAAATATCGCCAAGGGTGCCAGCGTCAACAATCTCTTTCGCTTTAATGACCTCTGGTGAATATCGGAGTTTCAAACCGATCATGAGGATTTTATCGTTTTCTTTTGCAGCACGCCACATTGAGGCGGCAGCGTCCAACGTCGCTTCCATCGGCTTCTCGCAGAAGACGTGTTTGCCAGCGTTCAGCGCGGCGACGGTCGGTGCCGCATGCACACCTGTCGGCGTACAGACGTACACCGCCTCAATCTCGTCCATTTTAAGCATTTCGTTGTAATCCGTGAACGTCCGCTTGATGCCCCACTGTTCTTGCGCACGTTCCAGGTTTGCAGGGACAAGGTCGGCGGCAGCGATAATCTCAGCACCTTCAATCTCAGCAAGCGTTCGACAATGTGCTCCCGAGATACCGCCCGCCCCAATCAAGCCCAATTTAATTGTTCGCATTTCCATCTCCTTATTCGTATAATGTCTCCTTGATTTTAACGCATCTATGATTCAGAAGTCAAGAGAAATTCTACAACGCATGTTGACACAATTCCCTTCCTATGCTATATTTCAGACAGATTCTTAACATCTGAGGAGACTATTGTGAAAGCCGCTCAATTTTACGGTGGAAAAGACATAAGGGTTGAAACCGTTCCAGACCCAACGCCCGAAGAAGGACAAGTGTTGGTCCAAGTAGAAGCAGCAGGGATCTGTGGAAGCGACCTGCACGGGTACCATCATCAACCAGAGAAACCGCTATCGCCACGTATTGGTGGACATGAATTGACAGGAGAGGTTGTTGACATAGGCACAGGTGTTACAACGCATGAAAAAGGCACACGCGTCGCCGTTGAACCGATCACGCCGTGTAACAACTGTCCCGAATGCTTCAACGGCTATTACAATATCTGCGGGAATCTACGGCACGGTGGCGGCGGTTTCGCGGAGTTCATGGTCGCCCGCACGCCAAACGTGTACACGTTACCCGATAGTGTCTCTGCTGAGGGCGGTGCATTGGCAGAGGTTTACGCAGTCGCCGTTCATGCCGTCAACAGAGCGATGGTATCCCCTGGAGACCGTGTCGCTATTATCGGAAGCGGTCCCGTCGGCTTAACGATCGCTCAGGTAGCCGATATCGCTGGGGCAACCTCTATCGCCATGCTCGGCAAGCCGGACGGTCCCATACAGATCGCACACGAGGCAGTCGGAGCCATGCCTATCAACGTAGATAAGACGGACGCTGTCGAGGCTATCGAGGAGTGGAGCGATGGCAGAGGGGCGGATGTCGTCTTTGAGGCGGTTGGTGGGAGCGCGAATACACTGGAACAGGCGACAGAGATCGCCACGAAACGCGGACGCGTCTGTATGGTCGGTGGTCATCGGACACCGCTTACCTTTTCAGAACGGTTCGCACGGAGTCGAGAACTCACGGTCATCTGGTCGTTCTGCTACGGCAGACGGGGTGGGAAAACGGAGTTCCAAGTCGCCATCGACTTACTCGCTGCTGGTAAACTTGACCCGAATCCACTGATTACACATCGGTTCGACTTAGACGACGTCGCACAAGCGTTCGCAGTCGCAGCCGAACGCGATGAACACGGATCCGTCAAGGTTCTCGTCCTACCTAACAATTAACGGAGGAGGTTTGTATAGCAAGTTTTAGCTTGCAAGCTACGCCAAAATGGAAACTCTTAAACTACTCATATTTGTCGGAACAGAAGGAATTTACCACGATCATGCTGGGAACGGGCAGTTCTTGACACGCTTTGTCAATGACACCGATGAGATTCAAGCCGATTTCTCGCAAGACTACGATATACTTGCGAATGGACTTGACGGATACGACACCGTGCTCTTCTACACTGATGTTGGGGAACTCACGGAAGCACAGGAAGACGGTCTACTCGCCCATATCCGAACGGGCGGCGGGTTTTTTGGACTGCACACCGCAGCGGCTTCGTTCAGGAAAGCTCGTGGCTACCACGGTATGCTCAACGCGTTCTTCAACGGACACAGTCCCTATATGGACTTCACCGTTACTGTGACCGATCCGGATCATCCGATTACCGAAGGATTAACCGATTTTAAGGTGACGGATGAGCTCTATTATCTAAGGCACGAGCCCAGTATATCATACCATCTGATGCACGCCTATGACGAGACGAAAAATGCGAGGCATGTCATGGCGTTTTACCATCCGTATGGCAAGGGCAGAGTGTTCTACTTCGCGCTCGGACACGATATGGCAGTCCTCGAGAATCCGAGTTTTCAGAGGATTATCTGCCGAGGCGCGCTGTGGGTTGGAAACCGGCTTTGAAGGAAACAATGTTACCCCAGACCCGATAGGTGCGGTTTCCTAACCGCACCGGACTCGTGAGGAAATTACCGAATTAAATTGTTACGCTTCATGAAACCTCATCAGCGACATGAGTCGAGGTTCTAAAACCCTACACCATTTCACGTGCCGGATAATGCGTATCCCCCGGCGATATATCCGTTGGGTCATTCGATACAGCCGTCTCCGGTGGCACCATAATCTGATTCTCGTTCACCGGATCATCGGTTTCCGTCCGCCATTGCTCCAAACGGTCTCGCATTTCTGCCAAAACGTCCGCGTAATCGGAGTTCTCCGCGAGGTTGTGTGCCTCCGACGGATCAAACACGACATCGTACAACCGTTCCGATTCAACCGGATCATCACCCCAACCGTGCTCCATCATAAAGGTCTTGCTAATGCTGTCATCGCAGTTCGGCAGTGCCCATTTTTCCGCAGCGTCATAACGGCGGATATATTTCCATCGCTTCGTTCGGATCGCGCGTTGGGGTTCGTAGCAGCAATGATAGTTGACTTCAGCGAAAATCGCATCGCGAACATCTTCCGCCTCACCGCGAACTAACGGAAGCACAGAATGCCCTTGGAGCCACGCCGGTGCTTCAATACCTGCCAACTCACAAATCGTCGGGAAGAGGTCAATCTGACTCACTAACCCGTCCACAACTTGTCCGCCACTAAAACCGCCGGGACCGCGAACAATAAGCATGATACCGATGCCGTGGTCGCTGAGATGACACTTCATACGTGGGAAGGCCAGCCCGTGGTCGGTCGTGCATATCACAAGTGTGTTCTCGGTAAGCCCATTTTCCTCCAGCGCGTCAAAGACTATACCCATTTTCCTATCAAGCGTCCGAGCCGCATCTATGTACTCCGCCATATCTTGACGAGTCACAGGTGTATCAGGGAACGGTGCAGGCGGTTTCACATAACGCGGGTCGGTTTTCGGTTCGCCATCCGGTGGTGGATCGAACCCCTTTGCTCGGCGATGCGTCTCACCAAATCCGACGTCTAAGAAAAAGGGACCATCATGTTTCTCCGAGATAAAATCGCGTGCGCGTTCTTCTGCCCCCGCACGCACGGTGCCTTCGGAGAGAAGCCGTTGATATCCTGTTTCCTTCAGATCTCGGACGACATGCTGGAATCCTGCCAAGGCGGTGGTATATCCAGCCGCATTCAAGGTGTAGGTGATGAGGTGCTCTGGCACTGGGAGGCTCCAACCGCGGTTTGCCAACCCCCCCATACCGCAGCTATGTGCCCACTGTCCAGTGAGCAGTGCGGCGCGAGAGGGAGAACAGGTTGGATTCGCACAGAAGGCGTTTCGGAACACCACCCCTTCCTCCGCAAGTTTCTGGATATTCGGAGTCGGGATCGCATGCCCATAAGGTTGCACATACCGACCTGTATCGTGTGAATGAATGTACACTATATTGGGTTTGTTCATGTCGTAACCTTTAATATAAAGTTAATATAAAGTAGGCGCGCTTACGAAGCGCGCCGATTCTGCAAAAAACTTCTTTATTTCTCAAGAACTCTTGGACATAAGCCGGGAGTTACTCCGGCTGGAGGTGTGCCCGGGCAGCATCTTCCTCCAAAAGGTGCCAGTCTCGCGTAAGCATAGCTTCACTGAGCAAGGCGATTTCAGGAACTCGGAGTTCCTCGCTGAAAATTGTCGCAAACGTCTGTCTGAGTTTCGGCAACCGGTTTCGTCGAGTTAATTTCGCAGTGCTCTGTGCATTGAGTGTCGTTTCAACAATTCTTGACATGGTACACCTCCTATGAACGTGTCGCTCCACCAAAACTAAGAGCGAATAGGAAAGACAATACATATCTGGGTAATGCTGTATAATCCCAGTATACTTTAAATGCGCAAAAATGTCAAGAAATTTTTTTAGTCCCATATCCATTCAGTTCTCTTGTAGGAGTGAGCTGTGCTCGCGACGCGCTGGCGCGTAGGCTGGATTGAATGCCTCTGAAAAATCCAAAACCCAACAACATACCCCTTAACTGCATTTAAATTGCGATTTTTGTGGGGCTTTGGTATCCTGTTGACAGATAAACAAAAATGCGTTTGATACAGACCTTGAGAGGGACAAACCTTTAGTTACCGAACACATCATTGAATAGAGGAGACACCCATGGCACAACGAGAAACGCTACCTTTCGTAGAGTCGACAGGCAGTTTTGCAAATGCAAGATACCGAGGCACCCGTATGCCGCCACCAGAGTGGGTGGAAAATCCCGATGAACGGAAGAGCATGTATGTACGGGAATCGATCAAGGTTTACAACGGGCGTCTGTTGCAACCCCCTCCAAACCTGGAGGCGAACGGCTTCCAGTTGGTAGACGCAGATACACAGGTGAGAAATCTTCACGATCAGGATGCCGTAACGACGCGCTTCTACCAGGAGTGCACTGACCTCATCACAGCAATTACAGGGTGCAGCGAAACACGGGTGATGCAACACCAATATCGAAATGGGTTCGGTGGACTTCCTAAGGGACACCCGCGTGGCGATAAACCAACGGCAAATGGAAGTGAAGGCACCTACGGTGGCATCCATTCAGATGTCAGTCCGTATTCCGAAGACGGGTTTGAAAAGATTGCCAACGGAAAGCACTTTCAGATGTACAATGTATGGCGGAGTACCGATCTGGAGAGAGACATTTACGTCATGCCACTCGCCATTTGCGACATGGCGACGGTTACAAGAGAGGATATAATTGCCGCCGATGCGTGGTCCCAGACAGAAACGCCGAGACGACTTGTCAGTTTGCGGCTTGTACATAGCCCGAATCAGCGGTGGTACTACTTTCCGCGGATGACACCCCAGGAGACGCTGATTTTCAAGCAGTACGACACACGTCAAGAACAATCTAACATGCGCACAGCCTTCCACGGTGCAATAGACGATCCAACGACACCGGAAGACGCGCCGCTTCGTGAAACCATTGAAGTGCGCTTACTTGCCCTGTTCGATGAAGACACGGATCGGGAGACAAGAAAGGCAAGATTTCAAGCCGAGGTCCCCGAGACCCACGCTGATGGCAACATCTCTGATTGGGTACAGTGATGACCAGTACCGTAGGGTGGGTTGAACGAAACTCAGAAAACCGATACGAGAGTTCCTAATCCATCAAATCTAACAGAGGAACGTATATACCCAAAAACCAAGTGAAACCCAACTTCATCAGGAGTGTTTGATATCCAATTAGCGATCTGCCGCCGCTTGTTTCGCCTTGTTGATCTCCGTCAACACATTCATGGCGTGCAGGGACTCCGCTTTATCGTATTGCGGGCACTGACGCAAACCGGCGGCAAGACAGCGATGGATGGCTTCAGCTTGGTAGAGAAATCCGTGTTGATTCGGAGAAGATCTCGTCATCGCTACAGATCCCGGCAACGGATACTCAAAGTAATGTAACGGAGCAGGTGCGTTTCGGGTCCTGTATTGCGAAGGCACGCCGTTGGGCGGTGGAATCCGGATAGAGATACGCGTCGGGCAATGTCCCGGACGCTCAAGCGTGATGCGTCCCGCTGTACCGACAAGTTCTGTCACCTCTGGGAGTTCCGAGGTGCGAGGCGGGAAGGTCAGTATCGCGTATTTGTCCTCACCGTAGTCCACAATTGCGCCACCGGCATTGTTGACGACGACAGTGACCGATATCGGCACGGCAGAAGCCCCGAATGCCAGCGGTGCTGCTTGGACGGTATAGATCGGGTCGAAAAAATCGGATTGTGTTAGCACAACCTCTCCAATCGTACCTGCCTCAATGGCGACACGGGCATGCTCCACGGCAGGAAAGAAACGGGTCCACATACCGTCCTGCATCATCACATCCTGTTCCTCGGCTGCTGCATACATCTCTTGCGCATCGGAGAGGGTCTCGGTGAGAGGTTTCTCGCAGAGCACATGTTTACCTCCCTCAATGGCGAGAAGGGTATGTTCCTTGTGCAGTCGGTTGATCGTGCCGATGTATACAATATCTATGTCATCGGCTGCAACCATTTCCCTATAGTTCCCGTAAGCAGTCGCGACGCCATACTGTCTCGCGAACGCTTTCGCTCGGTCAAGGTCCCGTGCCGCCACGGCGGTTACAGTTGCGCCTTCGCAAGCGTGTAGAGCCTCTACCCACATCGCCGAGATGTTACCAGCACCGAGAATACCCCAACGTAACGGAAATGCGACATCTGCCGCATCTGTAACCCCTCGGCGGATGTCCAGTGGTGTTGAGAGGGGCATATTATTTCGCATCGAATTCATAACGGTCTCCCTTCGTCAAAACGGATCCGGTTAACTTTATTCCCACGCGTCAAGGACAACTTTCCCACAGTCATGTGTACACTGCAACGCCCACGCTTCCTGAATCTCGCTCATAGGGAAGGTGTGCGTGATGAATGTATCCAACGGATCCTTCACTTGTGTAATCATCCGCATCATAGCAGGCGTGTCTGCGAGATTGTAATGCCGCGTGCCGTGTAATGTCAAGCCTTTATTGATAATACCGCTCCCCTGAATTTCCACGTCACCAATGCCGCCAATCAATGAAATGTGTCCTTTCGGGCGTGTTACGTCAATCAATAATCGGACGGCTGCGGAAGCCGCTGAGCATTCGATACCTTTGTCTACCCCTTTGCCCTCCGTCAAATCTTGAATCTGATCGGCGACATCCTCGTCTTGTGGATTGACGACTTCCGCCGCACCGAGTTTTTTCGCCAGGGCCGCTCGATACGGATGGCTCTCAACTGCGATGACGCGCGCACCTCTATACACGGCGTTAATCACGCCACCCAGTCCGATGGGTCCCATTCCCGTAATCAGAACAGTATCAAACGCGTTGATGTTCATCAACCGCATGGCATTAGATGTCGAGCCAAGTCCACAACATGCCATTCCAGCGTGATGATAGGAAACCCCCTCCGGGATCGGCACCAATAGCCAGTCCTGTTTAAGGACGTACTGCGCGAAAGTCGCCGTTACACCCGTCTGTCCGGTAGCATGTAGGATCTTGTTGTCGTCCGGGCAGTGGGCATATTCACCTGTTAAGCAGAGATGACACTTTCCACAAGGGAAGTGTGGCATGACGACAACGCGGTCGCCTACCTTGACAGTGCCCTCTTGTGCGATTTCTACCACTTCACCCGCGGCTTCGTGTCCGAAAGTGTCACTTTTATGTTCGCTTGTGAAGCCTTTGTATTCCGTACACATGGGGACCGAATGAATTTTGACAACGACGAACTCACCCTTCGCAACTGGGTCGGGTTTATCGATTAAGCCTGCCCTTTCGGGACCGAATTTTGCAACAACTTTCATTCAAACCTCCGTTTTTTGAATATTAGGCGTCGGTTTCTTCTGCCGTCTCATCTTCGTGCATAATTTCCTTTAACTTGAGTCCAATCCGAAAAGCGGCGAGACAGATGCCTACTGAAATCGCGAACAACCATTGATAACCGATATGGGGAGCGAGAAATCCGGCAAGAAGGGGCCCGAAACTCACGGGCATAAGGAGCGTGTTCATGAAACCGATGTAACTCGGACGGTTCCGAGGCGGCGCGATGTTCAACATGTATGCCATAAACCCCACCATCATGCCGTTTGACAATATACCCCCAACGATGAAGATTAGGAAAAAGGCGGGCATTTGTAATGAAGTCGGCAGTAGACTCGATGAAAAAGCAAGCGCAGGTGGAATACCCATCAATCCTGCCGTGATAATCAGCAACCATCGCACCCCATACTTTTCGCCGATGTGTCCCCAGAGTGTGTTTGAAACGACTCCACTGAGTGCCGAACAGACGATGAAAAATCCCATCGTTGCTTCTGAAAACCCGAGTTCATTCAACGCGTAGGGCATATAAAAGGGGGATGCCATGCCAGAGAAATGTGCGAAGACCCGGAAGAGAATAAAACGCCGATAATTGATGTCTGTTCGCAGAAAATGTGCCCCGTGTTTTAAATGTTGCCACATCGGTTGACGCCTCGGATGGACGGGATGGATAGGCTCGCGCACGCCCAAGAAACTCACGAAAGAGAAGAACGCTGAAGTCACCGAGCAGACAAAGAGAAAGGCGTAGTTATACGGGAACCCCAGATCGGTATCCAGACGACAAACGGAACCGATAAAATACATCGTGACCGTTTTGAAAGTTTGCGTAATGCCACCGAGTATACCCGTAAATTCGGATTCGTCCCCCAGCACCGCACGAACAAGAAATCCAACCCAGATGGCGAAAAATCCACCGTATAGTTGTCGCAGGCTGAAGAAACGCGCACGCTGTTGCGGGGCTATCGCTTTGGAAACGATGTCCATGTACGGAAGGGTCGAAATCCCCATGGCGGAGGAGGATATGAAATAGAGACACAAAAAAGAGGCGGCAAGCAGCATCGGCTTTTGCTCACCAATTGTGATAGTGCAGAAAAAGACAGCGAGCCAAGCTAAAACGCGAACGCTCATACCGAGCACGTAAAACGGCATTTTTCGCGGACGATGTTCAAGCAGGTTCGACATCAGCAGTTGGGGCCACATCCACCCCGCCGTCATCATTGAACCCGTTAAACCCACCAGAATATCGGAGCCACTTAATTTATGGATAAAAGCAGGAAGGACCGTCGATGAATCCGCAAACGCTAAGTTGATACGCATAAAAGTGCCTTGGAGCACCCCAAATCGGAAGTTACGCGTTTTGGTGTCGGAGTTAGAAACCCCTTCTACTTTAGGCATTCTTTCTTTAATTCCTATCCAAGTTTCTTGTATCTATAGAGGTGTCAGCCATCGGTTGGCAGTCTGCTCGCAGTGAGAACCAGAGAACATTGTCGATACTCTGGTAAATTCTAAAAATAAATAGACATCTTGTAGGGGCTGCCCTTGTGGCTGCCCGACCGCTGCCCTTGTGGCTGCCCGACCGCTGCCCTTGTGGCTGCCCGACCGCTGCCCTTGTGGCTGCCCGACCGCTGCCCTTGTGGCTGCCCGACCGCTGCCCTTGTGGCTGCCCGCGACGCATCGGGTGCTGACTGCTGAAAGCGTAGCGACCTGACTGCTGACGGCTACTCTATCTTTTGACATAATTTTTGCAATTAGGTTGAATTGAAATTGCCATCGTTTATTCGGCACGAAAACAAAATTTCCTTTACAGTCCCCCAAAGTTGTGCTAAAGTTCATATAAACTTTTTTCGCTATCAGGTTTTTTGAGTACTCTGGATATCCTTTTTAAAATCGGATCGCAAACCTGCAGCAATACGCAGAAACACCCAAGCAAAGACACCAAGCAAAAACACGCAGGCGACTTTAGAGAAGGATACGTCAAAGTTCTAACCTATGTCGTTCTCCCGCAAGGAAAAATTAGGAATCTGAGCATCTTTTTTATCATCGGATTACAAGCCTGCAACAACGGCGCAGGCGACTCCAGAGAAGGGTGCGTCAAAGTTCTAACCCACGTCGTTCTCCCGCAAGGAAAAATTAAAAAATGGAACCTCTTCGGATTGGATTTCTCGGTGCCGGCGGTTTCGCAAGGCACACCATTTATCCCGCACTACATCTCGCCCCTGTCGCATTGCAAGCCGTTTGTGATGCCGACGAAGATCGCGCAAAAGACGCTGCTGGCAAATTCGGTACAGGAAGATATTACACCGATCGGCACGAAATGTTTGAAAAGGAAGACCTCGAAGCAGTCATCATCTCCATGGGACCCGACCCGCGGCAGCCGCTTGTGCTTGAAACGCTGGAGGCAGGATACCACGTCTTCGTTCCCAAACCCCCCGCACCATCGCTCGCAGAAACAATCACGCTGGCGGAAACTGCAGAACAGCAGGGTAAGACCCTGATGGTAAACTTCCAGCGCCGGTTCAGCCTCGGGGTGCGGGAGGCAAGAGAGATTATGCAGACCGAATCCTTCGGGCAACTCACGCAGCTCTTCTGCTCCTTCTGTAGTGGTAAGTACCCGACAGTCAAAAGTTACCTGCTCGATTTTGCCATCCACCACTTCGATTTAGCGCGGCACATCGCTGGCGCGGATGTGAAAGAACTTAGCGTTTTTCACAATGAAGTCGACGGGCAAGGTGCCTTTGCTGTCGCCGTAGAATATACAAACGGTGCTGTGGGAAGTTTACAGTTGACCAGCCAACGCTTGTGGCAGCGCAACTATGACTACATCGAAATCACGGGACAACATGAATACATCGTTTTAGACGGATTGTGGGGTGCCCAACACTTCACCGAATCCGGCAATACCTTCACCTCAAACTTCTCCGATCAGCGCAATGGCGAATTAACAGGCGATGGTATCAGTCTCACCGAGTTCGCCAACGCCATTCGTGAAGACCGAGAGCCAATATCCAGCATACACGACTGTGTTGGCACGATGCGGTTCTACGATGCGGTCCTTCAACGCAAAAAAGGCGTTATCTCCTTAGTCGATTAGCCTGACCGAGACCCGCACTCCCTATTCGCTGGCGAGGTTTCCCAACCTCGCCAACCCGCCGGTATACACGTATGACCCCTATTCGCTACTAATACGCTCCAAAACTCCGAGACACGTCTCCCCATTAACCAATCGATGATAATATCCGCTGACGCGTTCCATGAAGTCCCGGTTCCGCTCCAAACCGATCGCGGACGCAGTGCCGGCAGGCGACCACAACGCCGCATTTGAGAGAATCGTCGATATCCGTTCCCCTACATCTGATTCGCTCGCGCCAAACGCGCCTTTCAGGATGTCCTGTATCGTCCGATCAGGATCCCGGATTTCGTATGCCTCACCCGTATCGGTGATACCTTGGTAGTCTTCAGGAGACGAGATTGTATGTGGGGTCAGAAACCGAAGGACCGTTGCGAAGGAATACGCGAAGTCGGATTTGAAGCGTTCTGTGCTCGCATCATAGTTCGGTGATCGGACGATATCGGCGGCGCGTTCACGAAGTTTCACCGTTTCAATGATGTTAATCCTGGCATTGTCGTCTTTGACACGACGGATGCGTTCAATGAATTCCAATGAATAGGCCCGCGCATTTTTTCCAGCGATCGGGATGTCCGCCTCTACAATCTGAGCGTATCCATCCATCAGACGCTCTAAGTGTGGCGCAAACGTTGGATGTGCCGCTGCTTCGTTGACATATTCAATACCAGAGAGGGTGCCTTTGTGTGTAATCCCCGGCACATGCACGGAATTCACCAAGAGCAACTTCCAGTCGTGATACGGTTCAATGCTCTCCTGACTCACAACAACGCCGTAGTCTTGAAGTTCACCGAACGGTACCCGCAACAGGTCGTCCGAATCCTCCAAGATAAGCGGTGTCGCTGGCATTGCCTCGGCGTACGTTATCAATGCATCTTGACTTTCGATCTGGGTACGCGCTTCCTCTTGAATCTCATCGGGTACAGCGTAGACCTGCGGCACAAGTCGGTCTCCCATTTCGTTGAGAAACCCTACCTTTGTTTCCAACCACGCCGCGTAAGCATCACTCCGTTTCGGATACGCATTGCAGAGAATATCGCGGATAATATCGCCGTTATTTCGGAGGTTATCGGTGTTGATAACACAAAGCGTCGCCTCCGCACCGTGATGATGGAAATAGCGATGGAGGGTCTCTTCCAACACATCCATCGCCAATTCACCCTTGGCGATGCCGGCTTCAGTTACGCCGATAAGGAGGAGATCCAACGGATGTTCTGTCTGTGCGTAAAACTGCTCGCGTCCTGCCTCTGTAGCGAGTGTCGTCGCACCAACGACGCTTGAGACCTGTTGGATGTCATGAACACCACGCATATCGAACGTGACAACGTGGTATATACCGTCTTGTTGGTTGAAGGCATCGGCTTTCTCAGTGCCACGCGGCTGACCGACAAAGATGCCGCCGTCATAGAGGTTCCGTTGGTTGAGGATATGGACGAATTCGTGGGTTAAAGCGCGTTGCAAGCCGCCTGCTCCGATCGCCAGGATTTTTACTGGAAGCATCAGTTATTCTCCTTCTTTATGGGTATGCCCTTTCGGTATGTGGTGGTTGTATAAGACTTCCCTGCAACAAACCGCTCTTTACTGACCGCCGACTGCTGACGGCTGACCGCCATCTTTTCCTAAAATATCATCATAGAGGGCTAAATAAGCGTCGGCGATGTGTTTCCAATCGTAGGGCTTAACGCGTTCAACACTCGCTTTGCCCATCTCAACACGACCTTCACCGGCATTAATCAGTTTGACGAGTGAGTGTGCAAGTCCATCAACATCACCCGCGTCGAAAAGCGTACCGTTAACGTCCTCCACCACGAGTTCATCAATGCCTTGAACGCGGCTCGCAACGATCGGCAATCCCGTCCCCATCGCCTCCAAAACGACAAGCGGCATCCCTTCCGCGAGCGAGGGCAAGATGAAAACGTCAGCGTCGCGATACTTTTGTGGCAACTCGGCATACGGCACTGAACCTGCAAAGCGGATATGGGACGCGACGCCGAGATCTTCTGACAATCTTAGAAGTTCCCCTTGATACGGTCCATCGCCGACAATTTCAATTTCAAAGTTGTGTGCTGCGTTTTCAATAATGTGCGGGAGCGCGCGAATCAGAAATTGGAACCCTTTACGCGGTATAAGCCTCCCGATTGTGAGCACTCGGACTTTTTCGGGGCAAGCGTCGCGTTGAACCGGCTCAAAACGTCCTAAATCCAAACCGTCAGGGATCACATCCATTTTCACAATCGAGTCCGTCTCTCGTGCCAGTTCGCGTAAACCGTCGCTACACGCCACAACCGCTGATGCGTTGCCCCAAATCGCTCGGATGATCGGTTTCAGGAGCAGATATAACCACCGATAATAGGGTGGATCCGGATTACGGCTCGGCACATCACGTCCCCCCAAAAACACAACATACGGCACGTTGCGGAGTTTCTGCAGAAGATACGCACCGCCACCCGCCGGGATACCAAAAAAGACCTGAACGATGTCGGGTTGAAACCGCTGCGCAAACCGCAATCCGTAGAGACTTGAACTTACGGCGTAAGTTAGCATTTCGTGGACCGCACACACATCACGGTTCTTCCGAAGTGCACGCACGCGATGCACATAAAAACCCTCCACTTTCTCATCTATCGGACAATCACGAAACTGAGAAGTAATCAGATGCACTTCATGTCCCGCCGCCGCGAAGTGTTTACCTAAGAAGTAGCTGACCCAACCACCACCCCCACCAATCGGTGGAAATTCGTGATTGAACATCACAATTTTTTTCTTTTTAATTTTTCCTTTATTCATGGCATCACAAACGACGTTACGAATTCAATAATCACACCCGCGATATCGATACCTGTGACCGACTCCAGTTCCTCGAAACCCGGGGATGGGTTGACTTCCAGGACAACGGGTCCCTCGTTTGTCTGGAGCAGATCGACCCCGGCTATCTTCAATTCCAGTGCTGCTGCCGCTTCTATAGCCAAGCGGATGTATTCATCAGGCAGTGTGATCGTTTCTCCAGACGCGCCTTTGTGAATATTCGCTCGGAATTCACCAGGGGGCGCGCTCCTTTTCATCGCCGCAATGACTTCATCCCCTACGACAAGAACACGGATGTCAACGCCCCCTGCTTCCGCAATAAACGACTGGATGACGTAGTCCTGATGAAGATCGCACAGCGTATCTACAGCCGAAGTGAGCGATGTCGGCGTATCTAACAACATAACGCCTGTGCCGTGTGTGCCGTGAAACGGTTTTAAAATAAACGGATACTCCCCGACTTCCGCCACAGCGTCCTCTAAAAACGCTGCGGAGCCGACGGTGAGACTCGGTGGGATAGGTAAACCGTGTTGCGCAAGGATGCGCAGGGAGTGGAATTTGTGGCGTGCCGCTGCAATCGCTTTTGCCCGATTCACCACAGGCGTGCCGATCCATTCAAAATGCGCCAAGACCTCTTCGCCATATTGCGCTGTCGTCCGGCTGAGCCGTGGCACAATAACATCAAAATCTTCTGCCGGTTTCCCGTGATAGGTAATACGGTTACCGGTACCACCGATATGGAGATAGAAACCGAAGGGATCTAAAATTTCTGCGGTGTATCCTGCAGTGAGGGCTGTTTCGCTAAGCCTGCGTGTGGAGTGGTTTTGAGGTCCCCGTGAGAGGATGCCGATTTTCATAGTGTGATGACAGAATCAAATCCTCTGCCGGTGGATAGGGATATAATGCTATCTGGATGCTGACGAGTTCCCACCTATGAGCAGCTCCAAGGGTTCCGTTGATTCTCGCAAAAGTTTCAGTGCCGCCTCTCCCCGACAACGACGTTCGTTTTGGAGTTCAGATACACGTGTTCTGAAGAGCAGCATCGTCTCAGCCACCCCCGGTTCGGTAACAGCGCCAGCAAGCACGCCTCGAATAATCAATTGGACATTTTTGAGCGCCGGGTTCTGTTGAACAGACAGGGTTGCGCACTCGTTAATCAGAGAGCGATACTCGTTTAGTAAATCGGGTCCTACAAGCGCATTGCTCTCTGTAATCAATGACTCAGCGTCCAAGACAAAACCGAAAGTTTGATCCTTCCCATTCTCATCAAAAATACTGTAGCGGTCATTGACAAACATAAAAATGTACTGATGATCACCTGCTAAAAAATCCTCGATGCAAAACCTTTTACCGTACCAATCTTTCGTCGGAACAATAGTTCCCTTCTCAAGACACTCATTATAATGAGATTCATCAGTTGTGTAATACGCATCAGCCATAGGATAGACCTTTCTATAACGATAGTAGGAGCGATGCTCCAACGCATCGACAGGTTAGAATTTAGACGGATTAGAATTTACTAAAGCAAGATCCTTTTCTTTTTTTGATTCCTTCCGTCCTCAATTAGGTGTCAACCTTCATTCCTTTTATACGTTGTGGTCAGAAAATCCGCCAACTCCTCAAACGTATCAAATATCCGATCACACAAGTTCTCAAAGAAGATACTCCGCGTCCCTGGGTAAACCGCATATACAGGCTTGTTATGGCGGGAAGCGTAGTTCATCTCGCTGAGAACGCCGGGCGATAATTTATCCGTCGGATAAATCACAACCACGAAATCGCTCTGGTGAACGAACTGATAATCCCGTGAGATTGTTCGCGTCTGAATCTGTTCAATCACTTCCTCACCCATTTCACTCACGCGTGGGGCATCAGCACTTTCATCTTTCGTGAGCGTAACGAGTTCCATGTCCTTAATCGTGAGCGGATCGAAGACAATGAAGGAACGGCTCAGCTTTTCCCCGATCTCGCGGATCTTCTCAATTTCCTTCGGCGTATCCCTCAGGAGCGTGATGGGGTAGCTGAGGTAAAATTTCGGTTTCGGTGAAAAGAGGAGTTCATAAAAATTCTCGAGGTTGTGCTGTCTCGCAACGGTGTAATGGGGTTTCTCCGTGAAATGTGCGAGTTGCCGCGTCAGGAACTCTTCTTCATCCAGCCAGACGTTGAGTGCCGCTTTTCCCATCCCTTCCCATTGTGGTGTTTTTTCCATCCGTTCCGATATATCCGTGATGTTGTCGACAACGTTAATCAGCAGATCCGGTAGAAGAATGTCAATATCTTTAAAAGAAAATCCCTCAATGAGGCTCCCGCGCCACCGGAAACAGGCGTGTAATCCAATGACAGCATGCTCATAATCCTCGGCGCGCCGTGCGATTTCATAGAAAGCCGTGCGCCGTGCCAGTGATAAAACAGCAGGATCCGAATCGAGGACCTTGTCCGTAAAATGGACACGCGCCTCCGCAGCAACACGGTGCATCACATCGCCGACATTGAAGAAACCGATATTCAACTTTCGTTTCATGCACAGTATCTTAAAATTCGCCATCAGCTCCTTACGCCCTGAACAACTGATACCAGTACAAATAATTTTCATTTTTTTGATTATGTACTCCTGGGCGATGCCTCCGTTGTCGGCATCGATCCAGAATCGTTAAAAAACCTGCTTTAGGATATCAAGGGTTTGTTAACGATTGGAAATCTGCAAGGACAACGGACGCAGCAGCTCATATTTAATAGTTTAAAGATTCGCGAGTGCCTCCTGCTCTTCCTTTTGCCATGGACGATGCGCCGGTGTATCCAGTTTCTTGGGCGGTCCGCCAAACACGAGAATATACGCTCTACGCGCCTCCGGTGTACTGTTCGACGCAGAATAGTGTAATGTCCGACAGTGATGGAAAGTCGCACCGCCTGCCGGTATCGGGCATGCCACTGCCTCTGATACGTCAACATCATCTGTCACCAACCCGTGTACCAGCGGATCGTTATCAATGTGTCGATGCCAACGCACCGCGCCTTTATGGGATTTCGGGATAAATTGGAGGCAGCCACTTTCAATTGTCGCCGTGTCGAGCGGAAGCCAAACACTCAGGCTGTGTGGGAGCACCTCAGGATTCCAGTACGCTTCATCTTGATGCCACGGCGTTTCATTGCCGTAGTGCGCAGGCTTCAAAATCATGTGTCCACCGCCGCTCACCTTGTCAGTCGCTACGCTGAGCAATTTCGCGGCGAGCCGCTGGGCATTTCGGAAATAGACAGTCTCACGAAGTTCTGGAAACTGTGCCTCTGGACCTAACACTTGCGGCAACGTCTCACGTCCCTTGTGCGCACGTGGACCCGCAAGATCGAAATACCGTCCCTCCGCTTCGCCAGTCCGTTCCGTGAAGAGTTCATCGTAAATGCCTTTGAGCCATTCCACCTCTTCATCTGTGGTAATACGCGGAATACTCAGGTACCCGTTTTCTTGAAAGAAAACGACCTGTTCGTCAGTTACATCAACGTGCAAATTATCGTTGGATTTCATCGAATTCACCGAATTAAAAGGTCGTAAGGTAAAATTGTTACCACTTGTGTTCCATCTTCAAAACCAAACAGGTTTAGCCACGTAACGACATGTTGCCACTGCGCGCCAAACAAGGATAGCACCGGATGAGTCGCCGTCAATTCAAGCGGCATCCGAATCGAGCCCCCCATATCCTCGATCATCCGTTCCATGAGTTGCTCGAAAAAAGGTTTCTGCTTCGGCAACACGATAAGGTTAACCTCGTCATCGTCGGCAAAACCCGCCTGCGCTTTGGTGATAGACAGTGCAGTGTCAAGCCCACCGAATTCATCAACGAGCCCAAGTGCTTTCGCCTGTTTACCTGTCCAGACGCGCCCTTGTGCGATCTCATCGACTTCATCAAAGGATTTATCTCTACCTTCCGCCGCCTTACTGACAAAGTCCTTATACACCGTTTTCATCATCTTTTCGACGCGTTCCCGCTCGGTTGGTGTGAAACCGCCGTAGTCCGAATAGAGGGTGGCGTTCTGACCGTGTGCGATGATCTCCTTCGTCAAACCGATTTTGTTATAAAACCCCTTCATGTTCAGCTTACCACCGAACACACCAATTGAGCCTGTTAGCGTACTGGGGTGTGCGACGATTGTCCCTGCCGCCATCGCAATGTAATAGCCACCAGACGCCGCGATATCACCCATAGAAACGACAACCGGCTTTTCGCGTTGTGTGAGCATCACTTCCCGCCAGATCAGATCCGATGCGAGCGCAGAACCCCCTGGACTATTTACACGTAGCACAACTGCCCGAACGGTATCATCGGTGCGCGCTTTTTTGAACGCTGCCTTCAACTTGCTCGGCATAATTACCGACGTTGGCGGCAATAACTGATTAATATCCGGTAAAATCGGTCCGTTGGCATAGATCAGCGCAATCTGATTTTCCGCTGTGCTTTTTGCACGCTGCGGTGGATTTAACAGATTCAGCAGCTGCATGAGTCCGGCGAGACTATTCATATCCGGCACATTTCGCTTGCGCTCGTAATCCGGTTTGACGACCTGAACATCTTCGTCTGGAAATGCTGTCTTTAAGGCATCAAGGAGTTCGTCATAGTATTGCAACGCGTCAACCAATTTCTCCCGCTGTGCCTCTTCCGCTGTGAACGGTCCGCTGTTTATCAAATCCGACACGTCTTCAACGGTGACACCGTCTCGGCTCTCCGCAATATGTGCCAGCAATTGGGCGTATAAATCGTCCAGCAACGCAGTCATCGACTCACGAAACGCGTCAGACATGCCGTTCCGCATATAGGGTTCAACGCCGGATTTGTATTTTCCCATTGCCAACATATCGGCTTCGATGTCCAGCTTATCCAGCAGTCCCTTATAGAACAAGACTTCGGCGCGTAACCCCGTTAAGTTGAGACTTCCGGCAGGCATCAGGACAACGCGATCCATCGCAGCGGCGAGGAGATATTCGGCATTGCCACCGCTTTCGAGATACCCGATCGTCTCTTTTTCGGTTTCCCGAAATTCGTGAAGTTTATTGCGAATTTCTTGGAGCGTTGCCCACCCGATGCTAACATTGTTTATTTTGAAGATAATCCCGGCAATGTCATCATCTGTTTTGAGCGTATCTAATTTTTTAAAAAGCCCGCGTAGCGTTTTCGTCGAGGAGGTTCCAAAGGTGTTGACTGTTTTGGTATCGGTGTAGGTGCCGCCCAGTGTGAACGCAACATATTTTTTAACGGGGGGAACGACTTCTTCCGTCGCCTGTTCCTCAGCGAATACCGGCGAGACGAGCACAAGCAACGCCAGTAGAAACGCGCATTTTTGTAAGAATCTCATTGATTTTTCCTCTCTTTTGGCATCCAATTTGACTTCACCATTCTACCATAAAACGGCAGGTGTGTCAAGTCGCAAATCCTTTGCCCTTTTTTATTCTCCAATCTGCCGGGCAATGAGCGTCAAATCCAAAATGTTGACGATCCCGTCCCCATTGAGATCGGGCGAATCCTGCCCAAAACGCGAGGCGATAAACGTCATATCCAGGATATTTACAACACCGTCGGCATTGACATCAGCAGGCTCCCGCGCATTCTGCTCAAAACGCTCAGCGATAAACGTTAAATCTAAGGCGTTGACGACACCATCGCCGTTGGCATCCCACGGAACTTGTGAAGGTTCGGATGCCAGCTCCCACAGCAGAATAGTGCCGTCCCAACTTCCACTCGCAAACGTCCTGCTATCGGGTGAAAAGATTAACTGTGTTATATCTTTTGTATGCCCTTTGAGAATAGCCATAGGCAATTCTTGCGGTTCGTCCGTCCGGAAGGTAGATGCATCCCACAGCAGAATTGTACCGTCCCAACCTCCACTCGCAAACGTCTCACCATCCGGCGAAAATGCTAACGCACCCACCTCGCCTGTGTGCCCTCTGAGCGTCGAAAGCCGCTCAGCAGTGTCTGCATCCCATAGCTGAATCGGTCCATAAGTCCCGCTACTTGCCAAGGTTTTACTATCCGGCGAGAACGCCAATCCAAAGACATCATCCCTACGTCCGCCAACCCGCTCCTGTTTACCAAGCGTCGCGCGATGTTGCCCCGAAGCGACATCCCACAAAAGAACCGCACTGTCCCCACCACCACTTGCCAACGTCTTGCCATCCGGCGAAAACGCCAACTCAAAAATCCAGTGTATATGCCCTTCAAGGGTGGCTTGGCGTTCTCCAGTTGCTAAATCCCACAGAAAAATCACATCGTTTTCACTCGTACTCGCAAGGGTTCTACCGTCTGGAGAAAACGCCGCTGTCCCGAAGAAATCTGGCAACATGAGGAGCGTCTGTGCGCCACCAGTTGCATGCCAGAGATAAACCGTGCCTTCAGAACTTACCCTATTGATATAAGCTATACCATTCAGTAAAAACGCCGCGGCTCTAATCCAACGGTTATGTCCGGTAAAGACGGATTCCTGCTCTTGTGCTGTTTCTGCATTCCATAGACGGAGGATACCATCCTCACTTCCATTCATAAGCATGCTCCCATCTGGAGAAAAGTCAAGTGCCGTAATAATCCCTGGGTAGGCATGGAGAACGGTCTTCAGTTGAATATCAACAGTGTTTGAGGTCTGCAGGGTATCAAGGCTCCACAAGCGAACCGTATTATCATCACCTACACTGGCAAGTGTTCTGCTATCCGGGGAGAACGCGACGGAATAGATGTGCCATCTATGTGCTGCGAGCGTCCCGCGCTGTTGTCCGGTGTCTGCATCCCACAAGCGCATTGTACCGTTTCCACCCCCACTGGCAAGGCGTGTACCGTCGGGTGAGAACGCAACGGCAGAAACAAAATGTGTATGCCCAGTCAGACGCTCGCGATGTTGGTTCGTGTTCGTATCCCACAAACGAATTGTATTGGTGCTGTCGCCACTGACGAGGGTTGCACCCTCTGATGAGAATGCCAAAGCCCAGACTCGAGCTCCCCTAAAAATAATATCGTGTTCGCCAGTATTGACATCCCATAACCGAACCGTGCCATCCCGACTGCCACTTGCAAGTGTTCTACCATCCGGTGAAAACTTCACAGTTCTGAGGCCTTCCGTGTGTCCCGTAAAGGTCGCATGATGTTGGGCAGTTGTGGCATCCCACAACTGAACGATATTTTCATAATCCGCGCCACTCGCAAGCATGCTGCCATCGGGGGAAAACGCGAGTGTTACGATCGGTCGTTCATGTCCTTTGAGTGTCGTCCGTAGCTCCCTGGTAGAGACATCCCACAGGAGAAGCGTCCCATCTGTCCCACCACCGACAAGGACTGTCCCATCCGGCGAATACGCACAGGACCGAGTGCCGCGCGTCCGATCCGTGAGCAGATCAATCTCTTGGTATGTCTGGGCATCATAAAGCCAGATGCCTATCGAACTCGCTACGGCGATTTGGGTCCCATCTGGCGAGAACTGAACGTCAGTGGGACTGCCTTTACTCAGCCGCGCACTCGCACCTTCGGGTAAACGCCAGCGAGCGAAATCTACCGTGAAACCTTCGTGCGAAAACAGAACAAAAGTGGATAGCAGAGAGAGAATAAAAAAGAGAATCTTCGTTTTTTGCATTTTCTACTCCACCTCCTCAGAAAGATGACTCGCCACGGATGTCAAATCCAAAATATTGACGATCCCGTCACCGTTGACATCCGCTGGGGCTTGCGCCAAACGTGAGGCAACCAGCGTCAAATCCAGGATATTGACGACCCCATCACCGTTGACATCGGGTGAATCCTGTCCGAAACTATTGGCAACCAGCGTCAAGTCTTGGACATTAATGATCCCATCACCGTTGACATCCCACGGCGTTTGTGAAACCGGCACTAACGACGACGCACGCTCGCCAGGTGCGAGATCCCAAAGAAGAATCGTCCCATCCCAACTCCCACTTACGAGCGTCCCACCATCTGATGTAAATGCTAAGGCAACGATGCCCTGCGTATGTCCTTCAAAAGCACGCTGGTAGCTACCGATGGCCACATCCCATAGGATAACTGTATTGTCCTTGCCACCACTCGCGAGCGTCTTACCGTCCGGGGAGAAGGCGAGGGAATAGACATCATCCGTATGCCCACCATTGAGGGTGAAGAGACGGCTCTCAGTCCTTAGATCCCACAACCGAATTCCCTGATAGCCGGCACTGGCGAGAATAGTTCCATCTGGAGAAAACGTTACAACTGTCCCCGCTCGCCAGTGGGGACGCACCTCTCCAAGCGTGGTTTTCAGTTCTCCAGTCTCTGGATCCCACAATCGAACCGCTCCATCCCAACGACCACTGGCGAGGGTGCTGCCATCTGGTGAAAACGCCATGGAATAAATGGTTTCTGCGGATTCTTCAAAGATTGTTTGTTGTTGACCCGTGTGAGCATCCCATAACCGAATCGGCTCTGTTCTACCCCCACTGGCGAGGGTGCTGCCATCTGGCGAAAATGCCAACGTAAGGACTTCGTCAGTATGCGCTGTAAGAATCACCTGTGGTTGGGAATCAATAACCGATGGTGATTGCTCAGTATTTATGTCCCATAACCGAATCGTCTTATCGTCGCTCGCACTGGCGAAGATTTTCCCATTCGGAGAGAATGCCAATGCATTCACCTGCCTTGTATGCGCTTTTAACGCTGTTTCTGATCGTTGTGTATCTATATTCCACAACAAAATCGGGGCTTCCCAATCTCCACTGGCACGTCTGGAACCGTAAGTTCCACTCGCAAGCGTCTGACTGTCCGGAGAGAGTGCCATAGTAGTAAGATGATCCGTATGACCTTTCAGGTCAGTTTTTTGGAGTTGCACACCACTAACATCCCACGCTCGAATTGTCCCATCGCGATTGGCACTACTGAAAGTCGTGCCGTTCGAGGAAAATACAATATCAGCAACTTCAGTCGGATGCGCGCTGAGTGCCCTGATGTGTTGTCCAGTGCTCGCGTCCCATAAACCGACTTCACCGCGTCGACTGCCACTGATAAGGGTTTTTCCATCTGGCGAAAACGCAACCGCTGTGAGCCAATCCGAACTTCCCATCAAAGTTGAGAGTTGGCTTTTAGTGCGTATATCCCACGAACGAATTGTTCGGTCCCAACTCGCACTGACGAGTGTTTTTCCATCTGGCGAAAACGCAACCGCTTCAATTTCAGACGTGTGTCCTTCAAACGTCGCGAGGTGTTGGCTTGTGGTGACATCCCACAACTGAACTATGTAATTATTGCTTGTCAGTGGCAGCGCATGCCCCCCATTGGCAAGGATGCTACCATCTGGCGAGAACGCGAGTGCCCTTGCCCGCCCCGTCTGCGCATCCAGGATTGCCTTGTGCTGCCCGGTTTCTATATCCCACAAACGAACGGATCCATAACTACTACTGGCGAGCGTTTTTCCATCCCGTGAGAACGCTACTGCCCAGATACCATACGTATGCTGCGTAAGGGAAACTCTATGTTGCCCGGTTTCTACATCCCACAAACGGATTGTGGTGTCCCCGCTACCACTGGCGAGGCTCTTGCTATCCGGCGAGAACGCCACGCTCCAGACGGGCTGCGTATGTCCCGTAAGCAAGGCGACCTCTGCACCGGTCTGCGCATGATAGAGCCAAACACCGATAGAACCCGCTACAGCAACCAAGGTCCCATCGGGTGAAAATTTTATATCGTTGATAGTCCCTTTCCCAATGCGGGCTTTCGCACCTTCAGGTAACCGCAATTGTGTATAATCTTCGGCATGAACGTTGGATGGAAGGAGGATGGCAGTTAACAAGAAAAGCAAACCGAGAAAACAGGTCTGAATAGCATCACGCAGATATACACGTGTAGAAAGTGCCCCTATGCGGAAACGCAATTGCTTAGCCTTCACAACTCACCTCCTATTTTCCGATATACTTTGCAACGAGTGTCAAATCTAAAACGTTAACAACACCATCACCGTTAAGATCCGGTGATGCCTGCCCGAAACGCGATGCAATAAACGCCAAATCCAAGACATTCACGACCCTATCGTTATTGACATCCCACGGAATACGCGCCAGAGAAGCCGTCAAAGATCTCAGCTGAATAGTGCCATCAAGACTCGCGCTTGCGAGGGCTGTGCCATCAGAACTATCGGTATCCGGTAGGAACGCTAAGGCAAAAACTGGAGCGGTATACGCTTCAAATATTGCCTGTAACTGCCCGGTGGATAAATCCCACATACGGATTGTGTTATCCCAACCCGCACTCACAAGGGGGCTCCCATTAACCCCATAGACATCCGACGCAAACGCTAAGGCAAGCACCGGTGTGGTGTGGTTTTCAAAGGTAGCGAGGAGATTTCCAGTGTGTATATGCCACACACGAATGGTACTCCCCGCCTCCGAACTCCAATATCCGCCGCTCGCTAAGGTTTGATTGTCCGGCGAAAAAGCGAGTGCCAGAATTGAGTCGGTATGTGCAGAGAGATTGTGTCGGAGTTGAAAAGTTTCCAAATCCCATAATAAGATTGTCCCATAAAAGCTCGCGCTTGCCAGCGTCTTGCTATCGGATGAGAACGCTAACGTGGTGACCATATCCCGATGTCCACGAAGGACTGTGGCACGACGCATCTGTCCCCAGGTTAAATCCCACAAACGAATCTCCTTGAAACTTCCACTGGCGAGCATGTTACCATCCGGAGAGAATGCCAACGCTACGACTGGATCGGTATGGCTTGTAAAATCTATTATGTTTTCACGGGTCTGTGTGTTCCAGAGGTGGATAGTAGAATCTTCATTCGCACTTGCAACGATGCGGTTGTCGGGAGAGAACGCCAGGGTCGTCACGTGCCCCATTGACGACGGTAGCAGCGCAAGGGTTTCACCGGTATAGATGTCATACACGGTGATACCGTTTACGCCTGCGACAGCGAGGTGTGTGCCATCAGGAGAGAAAGTTATAGCGTTTATTGCCGTTGTTGGACCGAGGGATGCCGCATCGCCTTCAAATACCTGCCATTGCGTCACATCTTGGGCAAGGCTGCTCGGTAGGAACAAGACATAAACGAACAGATAGATAAAGATTCGGTGATGTTTCACGGTTCAATAGTCGTCGGTTGTCAGTACGGGTTTTCTACGAAAACCCTTTCAGTTTTCGGTTAAGAGATATTCGTTTAACAACACCCTCTTTTAACTGATAACTGACAACTGAAGACTGATGGCTATTAAAGGATATATCTGCTCAGATCCTGATCTTTGACAATTTCCGACAATTCCGACCTGACGTACGCCGCATCAATCGTGATGTGCTTTTTTTCGAGGTTAGGTGCATCAAAAAAGAGGTTCTCGAAGAGTTTTTCCATAATCGTATGCAGACGGCGTGCACCGATATCCTCAACCGATTCGTTAACTTGAAAGGCAAGCGCAGCGATCTCGTCAATCGCATCATCGGTAATAGTCGCTTCAATACCTTCAGTACTTAACAATGCGGCATACTGTTTCACCAGCGCGTTCTTCGGTTCCGTCAGAATAGATTTAAAGTCATCCTTATTCAGACTTTTGAGTTCGACTCGGATCGGAAACCTCCCCTGTAACTCCGGAATAAGGTCAGACGGGCTTGAGACATGGAACGCACCCGCGGCAATGAACAGGATGTGATGCGTACGGACGGCTCCGTATTTCGAGGTCACTGTGCTACCTTCGATAATAGGAAGGATATCCCGTTGCACCCCTTCACGCGAAATGTCAGGTCCATGCCGAGATTCCCTACCTGCAATCTTATCAATCTCGTCCAAAAAAACGATGCCAGAGTCTTCAACCCGTTGAATCGCTTCGGTGATGACCGCATCCATATCAATAAGTTTTTCGGATTCCTCCTGCATCAAGATAGTTCGCGCTTCAGAGACGGGAACTCGCCGTTTCTTTGTCTGATTCGGTAGGATGTTACTGAACATATCCTTGAAATTGATATCCATCTCCTCAATACCGCCGGGTGAGAAAATTTCTACAAAAGGCATGTTCTGATGCTTCACATTGATTTCAACGGGTTTCTCCTCAAGTCTACCTTCGCGTAGCCACTCTCTAAATTTCTCTCTCGTCTTCAAATAACGTTCGCGCTCCTTCTCTCTGGCTTCCTCGGCTTCATCGTCCACGTCGGGACCCAGGTCAAATGGAAGTTGCAGGACACCATCATCGTCCTCCTCCGGTTCGTCGAGTGGATCGTCCTCTTGTAAACGGGGCCGTCGCTGGAGTGAACGTGGAACCGGAAAAATGCAATCAAGCAGTCGTTCTTCAGTTGATTCCTGTGCTTTTTCTTCAACCGCCTCCGTTTGCTCGGCTTTGACGCGGCTAATAGCGGTTTCGGTGAGATCGCGAATCATTGATTCAACATCTCGACCCACGTAACCGATTTCGGTATATTTTGATGCCTCTACTTTGATGAAAGGCGCGTCAACAAGGCGCGCCAGCCTACGGGCGATTTCGGTTTTTCCCACGCCCGTTGAACCGATCATAATTATGTTTTTCGGCGACACTTCGTCTTGCATGTCTTCTGCCAACATCTGCCGCCGTGCGCGGTTGCGAAGCGCAATAGCAACACAGCGTTTCGCCTCAAACTGCCCAACGATATACTTATCCAATTCCTCAACGATCTGTCGAGGGGTCAGAGCGCCTGCTAAAGTGTTCTCCTCACGTTTTACTTTTGGTCTTTCCAAAGGTAAACCTCCGTAAAATGGCTATCAGCTATCGGAAACCATCAGCGATCAGAAACGATACTCACACCAGAGTGCTCTACTGACTGCTGATGGAACCGACCGCTGACGGCTATTTCTCTATCGTGTCAACTTCAATTCTCGCATTTGTGTAAATACAAATTTCACTCGTCAGTTGGAGTGCTTCTGAAATAATCTCTCGTGCGGTCAAGTCTGAGTATTTAAGCAGTGCCTTTGCTGCTGCTAAGGCAATGGAACCCCCGGAACCGATTGCCAGCACATCATCGTCAGGCGAAATTACGTCGCCGCTCCCAGAAATGAGATAACTGTCGTCGGCATCCGCGGCGATTAATAACGCGTCTACCTGTCTCAAAACCCTATCGCTACGCCATTCCCGCGCGAGTTCCACCGCTGATTTCTGAAGATTCCCACGATACTGCTCCAGTTTCTTCTCCAGATTCTCATAGAGGGTGATCGCATCCGAGGCGGAACCCGCGAAACCGATCAGCACCTTATCATTATGAATTTTGCGTACTTTACGGGCACCGTGTTTAATCGCCGTATCCCCTAAAGTGACTTGACCATCACCCCCGATAGCGACCTCACCATCACGGCGAACGGCTAAAATCGTTGTTGAACGGATACGCATGCCTATAATTTTCCTTTCTGAGAGCCATCAGTTTTCGGTTATCTGACCGGAGCCAGAGGCGTTCGGTAACGCCACATTCCTCTTAACTGATAACCAATAACTATTTCCAGACATAAAATAGAAGAAAACTAAAAAACTGCAGGGCTCCCATAAAGATGCCACACCGTATGCCAGCGACCCCCGCGTGTTGCTCTCTCGGAAAACCACCGGATACCCCGAAAAAGTAAGGGCACAGCAGAAAAGTAACCAGAAGAGAGACCGGCATAAAAATCGGGACCGACCCAATCTCTGGTATCCGATCCACCTGTGTCGCATTCCACAACCACAAATGCGATTCCCCAAACGCGTAAATGATGTTACTGCCCACCGCCGCACCGATACCGGTGGCACCCGCCGCCAGCAGCGCAGTTCCCATGGGACCAACTCTCGGATTACCAACCTCAGACGCGAAATAGGTTTGGAAAATCGTTGTAAGCCGCTGATAACAGTACCCTGCCAGTGTCGCAAACACTATCCAATTCAGGATTATTCCAATCGGGGTCGTTAGATTCGCCAGAAAATCTGGACGTAGGTAGAAGATTAAACCCACTTTTCGCGAGAATAACCAGTCCATCGGCACGTATGTCAACGTCGTCGCAACCCCAAAAATGGAACTACTTAAAAGTAGCGAAGCATCTTCGTCACTCTGCCAGATACAATAAACGTACAAAGAGGCTGCAATCAACACGTTTGGATAAAGCATCCAAATAGTCCCGATGCGACCTGCCATTAAGAACGTTAAAAGCGTTGTCCCTGTTACAGCAAAAACCACCTTGTCCGTTTTGATACCCATACGCCTCAGGTCCGCTTTTCCCCTTCAAACTGAATCACGAGTTGATCGCCGGTGAGTTTCGCTCCAGTCGTTTTCTTATTCGCGAGCGTCCGCGGCAATGCGATATGTTGCTTGAAACTCCCCACTGTGACGATTAACTCATCACCGTGTTTTGTCAATCCAATTTCCTCTTTGCTCAGAAACGGAAGACGCATAGACAACTGATACGCATCCGCCATTTTTTGGAATTGATACGGACGTTCTTCAGAGAACCGATCAGCCGGGTTAATCCCTGAATAGAGCGTGTCCGCCAACCGATGCAGTCCCTGTTCCCCTACAATTTCTTCCGTAAAGAGGTTCACCTTCCAAATCGGTACGTCCGAAAAATAGTCCATTGCCTCTTCAATATAGTGCTGTTGTGACCGCTGCCAAGCCTCAAAGTATGCCGAATCAACACCGTCAGGAAAGATGCGATTGATAATGACAGCGTCAATACACAACCCGTAAAGGCAAAAATACATAAATGCCCGCTGTGTCTCTTTAATAACAATTTTTTCTGGATTCGTCACTAAGCGGACCGTCGTGATCTTCGGATCCGTTAGGACCCCATCAATCCCTTCCAATTTATCGAATAAATCCTGAATATTCTGAAAGTAATTATCTCGGGGAATCGGGACGGAACTCACCCGTTCGATGACTGGGCCCGCAACTCTCGCAAGGTTGCGTTCCAATTTGAAAATGTGGCTCATGTACCACTCCAGCGTCGTCGGAATACTGACAAACCGGAGCGACTCACCCGTCGGGGCACAATCAAGGATAATCACATCATAACTTTTTTCGCGAACATATTGATTGATGTACAGAAGCGCGCAAATCTCCTCCATTCCCGGAAACACTGCTATCTCCTCTGCGACGAGGCTATCAAGTCCGGAACGGTTGAGCAACGAACGGATGTAACTGTACACATCATGCCAGTATTCAACAATTGCTTCTTGGACGTTAATTTCCTGTATCCAGAGGTTGTCTCTGATGTGGATCTGTTTCTCTGCGCGCTGGTGAACGAGTTTTTCGTGGTTATCAAACGCATCTCGGAGCGAATGCGCCACATCCAGTGAAATTACGATCGTTTTGTAACCGAGTTCTGCGAGTTTGATCCCCGTAGCCGCGGCAATCGTCGTTTTGCCGACACCCCCTTTACCTGTGTAAAGAATAATTCGCATTGTTTTTAAATTCCTACATTTTATTTTTTTCAGTTGGTCCAGATCGTTTATACTATAGTATAACACAAAAGACAGGAAATGTGCAAAGCAGAGAATTGTGAAAAATTTGACAAACCGTCTCTTTCATAGTATAATATTACTCGGTTGTGTTCGCAGTTGTGAAAATACCTTTCTGAGAAAGGCACACTCGAACAACAAACTACATAAAGCAACGGAAAGCAAGCCAAATTTGCCCGCGCACGGGCTGAATTCGGTTGAAGGGACAGGAAATCATGGTACTGAAAACGAAAACCTATTTCCCGAAAACGGAAAAAGATATTAGATGGTATGTGGTGGACGCCGAGGGACAAGTGCTCGGGCGTTTAGCCTCCCGGATCGCACAGGTACTGCGCGGAAAGAATGACCCGCGGTATACACCTCACGCCGATTTAGGGTTTCGCGTTGCTGTTGTGAATGCGGAAAAAGTCGTCGTCACAGGCAATAAAAGGGAACAGAAAACCTATTTTAGGCATAGCGGCTACCCCGGCGGTGATAAATATCGAACCTTCGATGAACAGATGGCTCGCAAACCGGAGGTAATTATCACCAACGCTGTTAGGGGGATGCTCCCAAAGAATCACCTCGGTCGGCAACTGATGAAAGGGCTCAGAGTTTACGCTGGACCGACACACCCGCACCAAGCACAGGAACCGGAAGTCTTAACACTTTAAGTTGAGTTGAGGCGTCGTCAACAGATGATGCTCCTACAACTACGGAGAGTACGAATAGTATGGCTATTGAACAATTCTGGGGAACCGGCAGACGCAAAACCTCAGTCGCGCGTGTCCGAATCATTCCCGGTGGTGAAGCCGGCGTTACCGTTAACAAAAAACCGATTCAAGATTACTTTGAACGCGCAGACCATTGGCAGGCAGCACAACGCCCCATTGAGCACGTTGAGAAGGTCGGCGAATATGCCATCCACGTCAACGTAAAAGGCGGCGGAAAGACTGGACAGGCTGGCGCAATCTCACATGGACTTGCACGCGCACTCGTCAAAGCGGATGAATCCTTGAAGTCTTCATTGAAAAAAGCAGGATTTTTAACGCGCGATTCGAGAATGGTCGAACGGAAGAAGTACGGACAGAAAGGGGCACGGGCACGCTTCCAATTCTCCAAGCGTTAGAATTGTTGAGGGCTTCGGACATTTACAGCAGTTAACGCAAGTCTCCATTTCTCGCTGGCAGGGTTTCAATCCTCTTTGGAAACCGCTTCTGGAGTGCCACGCGCGCATTCCTTCTCCGCCAGCAACAGCGTACCGTTAAATCATCAATTGGTTCTAATTCCAAAAGGACGCATGGCTATCAAACACGCGCGGGCAGGCACCGCGCCTACAAGCGTTTGTGAGTATCAAGAGGTTTCGTATGTCAAACATTGTTATCTTAGGCGCACAGTGGGGTGATGAAAGTAAAGGGAAGCTGACCGATGTCTTTGCCGCAGATGCGGATATTGTCGCACGCTATCAAGGCGGCGATAACGCAGGGCATACCATTGTTCTCGGAGAAAAAACGTTTATTCTCCACTTGATTCCATCTGGCATCCTACGCCCGGATACCGTCAACGTTATTGGCAACGGGGTCGTCATTAATTTGGAGACACTTTTCGGTGAGATGGATCGGCTACAAGCGCAGGACATTGAAGTTAGCAACACTAACCTGAAAATCAGCGATCGCGCACATCTCATCATGCCATACCACAAGGTCGTTGAACAGTGGGAGCAGATGGGGAGTGCTACCAAAATCGGCACGACCTCCCGTGGGATCGGTCCCACCTATTCCGATAAGATGAACCGACATGCTGGCATTCGCGTCGGTGATCTCCTTGAGTTTGACCACTTCCAAAAAAAGTTGGATTACAACCTCGAATCCAAGACGGACGCTCTCCAAATAGGCGGACCGGAACGACACGTCCTGCTCGAAACTTATCACCGTTACGCACAGCGGATCGCACCCTATGTGACCGATACTGTCGCTTTCATGCACGACGCCCTCGCTTCTGAGAAACGCATCCTCTTTGAGGGCGCGCAGGGGACGATGCTCGATATAGATTTCGGGACCTATCCCTACGTTACCTCTTCTAACTGCACCGCCGGTGCCGTCTGTACCGGACTCGGTATAGGACCGAAAGCACTTGAAGAGATACTCGGTGTTTCCAAAGCCTACGTCACACGCGTCGGCGGGGGTCCATTCCCGACTGAGATGCCGCCTGACTTGGATGAGAAAATCCGGGAAATCGGCAAAGAGTATGGCGCCACAACACGCCGTCCAAGACGTTGTGGATGGTTAGACCTCGTCGCACTCCGATATGCCACGCAAATTAATGGGCTAACCGCTATTGCGATGACGAAATTAGATGTGTTTGATACCCTTGACACCCTCGAGGTCTGTGTCGCTTATCGATACAAAGGCGAACAGATAACGACTTTCCCGAGTAGCCTACAGGTCTTAGAGGAATGCGAACCCGTCTATGAAACACTCCCCGGATGGCAGCAAGCCTTGACGGAAGCGCGCACCGCCGCGGACATTCCGCAACGCACCAAAGACTACATCGCGTATGTCGCGGATTATCTTGACGTGCCAATCCCGATCATCTCCGTCGGACCCGACAGAGATCAGATCGTGCCACTCGGACAACCCCTTTGGTGAGTCAAAATTGAGGGAGGAGGGATCTCTGAATCCCGACACCTGGCTTTACTAAAATTTCTGAATTTTAATTTGACATCTGACTTAAAGTATGGTATTATTAAATGTTGTTAATTCGAGCCGTTAGCTCAGCTGGTAGAGCATCTGACTTTTAATCAGGTGGTCACAGGTTCGATCCCTGTACGGCTCACATTCTTTTGCCCCCGTCGTCTAGCCTGGCCAAGGACACCGCCCTTTCACGGCGGCGACACGAGTTCAAATCTCGTCGGGGGTATCTCACTCAAAGCAACGCAAAAATAGTTCCTTTAAAAAAACAAGCCTCTGTTGCCAAGGGGCTTGTTTTTTGTTACTTAATATTATGAACAACGCGCGTATCACCCACTCGATTTTACTGCTGATCCTTCTCTGGACTGGCACCGGCATCTGCCAAACATCACGAGATGACACCACTTTCTACGGCACGTTCGTTGATGCCCAAGATGGACACCCTATTCCGGAGGTTCTCGTCCGCCTTGCGCCTGAAAAAATTGAACGGGTCTATCCCGATCAAGAGTTTGAACACGCAACCGTAACGGACACGAAAGGCACCTTTTCGCTCACCATTCCCAGCGAAAACCAAGCCTATCACGCCTTCTCACTCATGGCACTCCACCCACAGTATTTGGCGAAGCGCTTACGGAAGGAGATGCCTCCCAGTAAAAGCGAATATAATTTGGGGGTGATTGCGTTGAAGCGGACGCTACCCCTGCAAGGCAGCGTTTCTGGTGAGAAAAGTATCAGTGGACTTGTTGTGAACCTGAAGATGCACAACACGTCAGCCGACTTCTTTCGTGCCGCTGCACCGATTGAACACGCTGTAAAGACCGATCCCACCGGCAATTTCCATTTTTCCGAGCTCTATCCAATCGAATACACCTTGACAATTTCTCGGGACGGTCTTATCATAGCGTTTATAGCGTCCATTCATCCACAAAAACAGGCACAGATTTCTGTCCGTCTACCACAATTGAAGACCTTACGCGGCACAGTTGTCGATGCGCACGAACGACCCATAGCGGGCGCACAGATCCACGCAACTCGGCACGCAGAAACGTCTCACGGGCACGGGGGTCTCCTCTCAGCAGCACAAACAAACGAGGCAGGTAACTTTCAGATGGAGGTCTTAGAGACTGAACCACGACTCCTTTCACTTGAAGTCAGCAAAAAAGGATACTTTTCGAGGGTATACGAGAACGTAGACCTCGGTAAGATGCCGTCAATTCTACCCCTAAAGAAAGGGGTGAGTATTAAAGGACGTGTGGTCCTCCCGCAGAATATACCCGCTGATGGACAGTATGCTGTGAAGGTGTTTCCCATAGAGGCACAGATGGAGCCAAGCCTGAACCCATTAGTATTATACAGACCGATTTTGTCAAGACACTTTCCGGTGACAGAATCCGCTTTTGTGGTTGACGGGCTTTTTGCGGAAAAATATACGCTTTATATCGTTGGAAATGGCATTGCGGCGGCTCGAATTGATGTAGATGCCGCAATGAATACCGAACAGGTGCTGGTTGTAGCGGATCAGTCCCCAACAACACTACACGGACAAATCTTCTGGGCAGATACAGGTAAACCTATCCACAATGCGATTGTTTCGCGTTCATGGTATCCTTGGGAATTACACCCCTATGACATGTCAATGACGCTGGATCGGTTTGAAGTGGAAACGGACGTGCACGGCACATTTAAATTCCACAACCTAACACAGGCGCGCTATCAACTCCACATCCGTGCTGTTCACGCGATATTTGAAACAGAGACGGAACGCTATCAACGGACGCTTCTTCACAAACGGGTTGAAATTCCTGCCGCTGGTCCCGAATATCATATCTACATCGGCAGACGAGACGGCACCCCCTTTGCAAAATGACACATAAGCATTTCTTTACACTCACACTCACAGCAATCATCTCCATCTTATTTGTCCTGCTACCGGCAAATGCTGGCTTGCACGGCGTGTATAATGATGGGAAAAGAATCATCACTCAGGAGATTGCCGTTCCGAAAGCCGCTGGCGGCTACTACCGAAACCCGGGCAAATACATAGCGTCCGAGGACGAAAATCGCTGGTTTGGACCGGAAATCGACAGTCGCGTGCTTTGTCATAAGACTGCCCATCCCTTTAACGACGCAGGATTCTTTGACATCATCTATACCAGAGAAGAGGCACACGTCTGGCCCTCCTCAAGACCCGGAAAAGTGTGGTGGTATCGGAAACAGGAGTGGCGTTTCGCAACTGACGACACGCCTTGGGGCACAGACACCGTCCACGTCACCCTCGCATCCGAGATCGGTTGGATGGATATCGACGCTACAGACAGCACTACGGGGTTTCCTTGGAGCGGATTCGAGGAGCATTGGCGCGAGGGAGACTTCGTAAAATCCAAGTCGGAAATAATCGGTTATTACCCGTACGAGCGCGACGGCGCGAGATACCTCGCGCCGAAATATTACAAAAGCGGAACTTTGGACTACATCTGTGCGACGGGGACGGGATGGCTTAACTTGAAGGTCCTCAGCCACACCGAAGGACACTTTACGGACCCCGTATTGCGTCCCAAATCCAATCAACTCAGCCGCCGCGAAAAAGGCACAGACAATTGGTACGACTGTCTACCGCTGAAATAGTTATTTTCTGCGGATGGGATAGTAAAAAGGGCAGGGTTTCACCGGATCCGATAAAAAAATACCCATCTCAGTGTCAACGTTAGCAACTCATCGCGTCGGATCAAAAATGAACTTAAAGGTTTCTTCGTCCGGATCTTTCCCTTCGGCTTTGAGTGCCTGAATATCGGCTTCAATATCTGCGATCGCCTCGTTTTGATGTTCAATAATCTCTTTCGGATACTTCTTATCCGTCGCGATTTCCAAAAGTAAGGTGTTCAGGGTGAGTGCTTGCGGGAGCGTATACACCCCAGCACTGTCCATTTCAAACAGCAATTCGGCATACGCTTCGGACTTCGGATGCCCATCATGGAGAATACGCGATGCCTCTTTTAGCGCGGTTAACGCCCCTGCCGGATTGGTGTCCTTGAGTTCGATATACTTCGCAATCGCATCTTCGGATGCCGCAGCGCGAGCTTCCAGGGTCGATACCGTTTCCGTGGCTTCCTGTGCCGGTAATGGCTCTGAGGGAGCTGTCGAAACCGGGGACTCGGTGTCCTGACACCCGAATACAAATAGTAGACTGAAGACGATTAGAAAAAAAACAAATCGCATCTAATACCTCCTGTGATGCTATCCACTTCTGAGGAAATGCTGATAATTACTTTTTTGTTGGCGAGTCAGAACGAGAACTTCATTTTTTTTAGCGGAAGTAGTTGATGCCGGAAAAAAGTCGTCAACTTCGCAGGAAAGTGATACAATACATAGCGGAGAGCTGCTTTGATGAGAAACATCGCACACGCATTAAACGCACTTATCATCTTTTATATCCTCTTCCTTTTGCAAGGGAACGTGAATGCCGCGTTTTGGGAAGACCACTTTGAACAAGAAGCAGTGGAGGACTGGCAGCACGTCGGAAACGATTCCGTCTGGACGGTCGAGGATGGGTTTTTAAGGGCAGAAATTCAGGCACAGAACCAATGGAGTGTCATATTTGAACGCTATCAACTCATCGCCTATCCCGGTCCCTATAATGATTTTACAATTACGCTTGCAACCGTCGGTGCAGCGCGCGCTCGATTCGGTATTGCACTCGCAAAGCATTTCCGAAATCCTGTGACCGAAATGGAGGAGGACGGCTACTACCTCTTTTTCACAAACGATATGCAAGCTTCGAGAGGCGGAGGCGTGTTTGTCGGACCCGAACGACGTTGGGACACCGACGCACTCCAACAGATGGAACTCCACTTCAAGGACGGCAGATTTCAATTGAGTGCCGACGGTGAATTACGTCTCGACTTCAGGGATGCAAACTTCGACCACATTGATACGATCGCCTTCGTGCTCGCTGGATTTGTCACAGAGGACGTTAACACGGGGAGCGCGTGGGTAGACACGTTTACGATTGATGGACTCGCCGTCTCACCAAAACGGAAATTAACAACCACATGGGCAAGTTTGAAGCAAGAATAGCAATGTTACGAAAAAACTTGGATCTGATTTTCGATGCATTTTTACTCGTGGTGGTTCTCGGGGTCGTATTTTGGACCACCCATGCCGGAGCGAGATTGAATCCCGGGGAAAGTGCCAAACCCGCGAATTCAGGGTCCTATTATAGAACCCCGGGTGTAAATGGCACGTGGTTCGGACCTGAAGTCAACTCACTGACCCTCTGCTCGGGTGTTCATAACCCCTTTAACAATAGAGGTCGGTTCGACATCGTGGAAACCATTGAAAGTGCAGCGGTTTCCCGTTCAAGCATCCGAGGCGCGCTCCGTTGGTATCGTGGGCAGCGGTGGTATTTCAGCACAGACGACACACCGTGGGGCACGAACTTCTCCTATATTACACTCCGCGACGATTTAGGATGGGATGAAATTAGTGTAGGCGGCGGAACAACGGGCTATCCGTGGAGCGGCGTTGAACGACACTGGCGGGACGGGAACATTATCCGAGCGCAAGCCTCCGTCATCGGTTGGCGGCGGTATGCCCGCGGCGCAGAACGATGGGTCTGCCCGATGTACTACAAAATCGGCGGATGGGAAGGTGAACCCCTTGAAGTCAACTGCAAAACCCTCAGAACATGGTTTCCCCCAGACTGGAACGTCCTGAAACAGAAAGATGGAGACTTCGGTCCCCCTGTCGAGCGCAAACCCGGGGTCCTGAGTCGGAAAGGAAAGAAAACACAACAGTGGTACGACTGCATCAAAATCAATTAGCCCATGCGAAACAAAAGCCGAACGATCTTCATACTTCTTTATACGCTCATTAACTGCGCCCTTTCCGTCTCCGCCGAGACATGGCACGACGATTTTGATGCCGAAAAGCCTGAAGCGTGGCGGGTCGTCGGAAACGATTCCATTTGGAAAGTCAGCGACGGATTCTTACACGCAGAGGTTAAACGGGAGTGGGATGTGCAATACGAACTCTACCAATTCATCGCACTCCCGCCACCCTATAGAAACTTCACAATCACGATCAACGACTTCGGGGGTGACAAAACACGTTTCGGTTTTTGTGTAGGACGCCGTTTTCCGGATACCCCGAAAGCGGATCCGTTCTTCTACGTGTTTTTCCCAGATGAAATCAGAGCGAGGCGTTTTGACGGTAAAGGGAGCAGCCATCCATTCCAAATTCGGCTCTCCAGAGAGCCGCGCACCCGCTGGGAAACGGATGCCCTCTCAAAGATGGAACTCCGATTTAATGCTGGACATTTTATAGTGTTCGCAGATGGCAAACTCCGCACAGCGTTCCAAGACGCGAACTTTGATAAGATCGAGATTCTCGGTTTCGTCATGGAGGGCATCAATATCGCAAACGAATGGGTCGGCGCGGCGTGGGCGGATTCCTTCACCATCTCCGGACTGAACGTCTCTCCAGAGATAAAATTGACCCTAATATGGGGACGACTCAAGCAGAGATGATAGCACCCGGTTCAGGTGGGGCATGCGGAAGACAGTCTGCGGACTTACCGGGAAATTGTATCCATGGGGCGATACGTATGAGGCAACCCACGCAAACCACGGACGGCATCACAACGCTCCGATCGCTGTCGGGCAGTACCCACCCAACGGCTACGGTCTATACGATATGGCAGGTAACATTTCCGAGTGGTGTCTTGATGAGTATGATCCCGACTACTATACAACAGCCCCGCGTGAAAATCCATTTCCAAACGAGACGATCAAAGCGACCATCGATGATTTCAAAAACGTGAAAGACAAAAACCGAGTGCTGCGTGGGGGTTGCTGGAGCGATAACGGATTATTTTTGCGAGTCGCTTACCGTGACTGGGGACCGCAAAACTACACGAGCGTCTTCCGCGGGTTCCGATGCGTGAAGGACATCCCACTTAAATAGATCGGTGAACTTCCCGTCCTTAATATCCTCAAGGGCCTCCTTGCGAAGATATTCCAAAGCTATCAAAGCCTCCTGTAGTTTACCAATGAGGATTTTCAGCAGAGCGTTTTTCGTTTGTCCTTTGCATTCCACCCCGGGAACGTCCGGAATCCATCCCCTCCACTCATTCCCTTCTTTTCTAAGATGAACGGTATAGGATTCACCAAAGTCCGGATCCTTAATTTCGATAGTGTGAACGCGTTTGCTTTTGATCTGCTTGTCCGGCAAACTATGATCTGTGACTTGTTTACTTATGACGCGTGTCATACGAATCTGCTCCTTTTCTGATGATCAAACTCTGCTTTTAACTCGTTAACAAATAGTATACCACACAAGCAGGGAAATCACATACAAATGTTTGAAATTCCGACAACTGACAACTACCTAAAAAACTCCCGCTGCTCCCCACCGAAATGCCGCTCCGACTTCTGACTCGGACGAATCCGCCATTCCATCGGCAGCCGAACGAACGTATTGATAATCTCAGGATTCTCAAAATACGCATCATCGATCTGCCAGAACTGGAGACGCGAATAGTTCCGTCCATTATGCGCAAAACTCCCCATCTTCTCCGCCTGCTGCCGCATCCCCGCACTGATAGGCGTAATTGTGATAAAGATCCCGATCTCCGCATTGTTCTCGTGCATCACCTGACAAAAAGCGCGCACCTGTGTAATCGAGGGTCTCCCCGTCTTGACCTCCGCAAGAATCCGAGCATCTGATTCCTTCATCTGCTGTGTGTTCCATAACGTCATATACCCAACACCATCATGTCCACCATCACCGACATCCCGTGTTGGTCTCAAGCCGAGTCGTGTCACCGCCCAATTCGAGAAATCGTGATATTTCCGTTTATCGCCATCCTTCAAGAACCGCCGGACCTCCTGCATGTTAGTCGGATACCCCTCGATTTGATAATCGACTGAAGTCTCCAATCCGTGTCGGTCTGCCAACCGTTGACGTATTGGGTCCAACGCCAAAATCGTTAGGTCAATACCGATCCAATTCCGCTTGAGCGTATGCGCCGCGTCGATCGTCGTGCCACACCCACAGAACGGATCCAAAATAATGTCCGCTTCGTTGCTGGACGCGCTTATCAGACGCTCATAAAGCGCGAGTGGCTTCTGCGTCGGATAACCCAAGCGTTCTTTTGATTTGCTCGTGAGGGGATTTATATCTGTGATAATATCGTGTACCCTTCTCCCCTTTGACGTAGACAAATATCGCTTGAATCTTGGGATTTTACCATTGGGAGGCCAGTAAATCAGCCCATTTGCATCCAACGTATCAAGTTTTTCGTGAACTGAGAGCGACTCATAATTCTCAGGCGGTTCAACGCCTTCGGGCCATGCTTCTCTGCGTGGTGCCCGCCAGTGATTCCCGACAGTATTTGGATCCACATCCCGCCACGGCTGACCGGATTCGCCAAGTCTAACTCCTGAGGCATTTAGATCGCCAACTTGGTAAAATCCCCTTTCATCCTGATGGCGATAGGCTCTTTTCACATACTCAGGATCGTGATCCATATAGACAGGATTCCATACTGTTTGCTTACTCTTGCTATAGAACAGAATTGTGTCATGGACCCTGCCATACTGCTTGCCGTCGTTATGGGCATTGGTGCGTTGCCAGATAATCTCGTTCCTGAAATTCTCCACCCCAAAGATAACGTCCATCACACCCTTGAGATAGTGGCTTGCAGTCGGGTCGCAGTGCAGATAGATGCTCCCCTTTTGCGTCAGGATACGGTGCATCTCAGCAAGTCGCGGTCCCATAAACGCCAGATACGCACGCATCGCACCGCTATTCCCCGACACAGCGCGGCGGAGAACCAAGTCGTACCCCTTGAGGCATTCATCGAGTGCCTTGTAGGTATCACTGGTGTATGCGTAGTGTTCGATGTCAGCGCGAGCGTCCTGAGCCGCCGTATCCCACGTCCACGTATCCGTAAACGCCTTCTTCTGCGCCAGCGAATCCCCGATGAACGAATTATAATCCCGTCCACTATTAAACGGCGGATCCGTACAGATGAGGTCCACCCGTCCCGCATCCATCTCTCGCAGTATCTCTAAGTTATCACCGAAGTAGAGTTTGTTCATTCGTATTCTTCCACGAACTTGTCACTGCTGGTTTTTCCTTTACCGATTCCACTTCCTTAATAGTAGCTCCGCTACATCCTAAACGACCTAATAAGAAAACTACTAAAGCTATAAATAGAGGAACAGCAAGGAAACCCCAATTCATCATTCTATCTATCCATTTTGTCATTATTCTGATCTCCTTTGTCAAAATTCTTCTCTATTCTATACCATTTGTGTAACCCAAAACATAAAAGCACAGCTAGAAATATGGGGTAGATGAGAAACAGAAGGTAAAGTTCGTTAGCCAAATTGTATAATCCAAATCCCATCAATACCGTAAAGCACACAAAGAAAAGACCTGGAACAGTAAGTTCAATTACGGACCTTTGCCAATAGGTATTTATTTTTTCATCATCGCCTAGAAATTCCCATTCGTTTCTGAAAAATTTATATTCCAATTCATTTTCTAATTTCTTTAACGCTTCATATTTTCGGGAATTCACTCGGAGGTAAGAGTTTATGGAAAAACACCATATCCAAGATAAAGATAAGCCCAATACTCCCAAGGCTACGATGAGATTTTCAATTGATATTATTTGCAAAAGTTCAGTAGGCAATTTGTCTTTGTTCTGTAAAAACGCTGAAAAAATTAGAGCTAACCCAGACATTATTAAGATATAGAAGCGATTTGTTGTAGTTCGGCGGTTACTTATGCTGTTGGCTAACTGTGCTTGGAGTTTGTAGATTTCTATTAATCGTTCCTGCCTTCGGTCCAATTGTTCCGGTTCTGTGCTCATCTTTATGCTACCTTTCGTGTTCTAACAACGTGTTAGAATGCAAATCGTTTCCTATCCAGTTTGCTATTACATAGTTGAGTTTTGGATTATGAATCCTTCATTTTCCAAGTCCAGCCCTCTTATTCTCACTGTTAGAATAAGAAGTCAACAAAAAAGGAGAATTTCTGCTTCCTAACAGTGCCACTCGAAGGTTGGCTGGAATAGTATATCACAAAAGGAATAGAAAGTTACAAATTTTTACACCGCGCCTCTACATCCTTCACCACTTTCCTGCTTTGGTCCCACTATCACGAGCGGATAATATTTTATAGGGACAACAAATGATTAAAAACTATACATTAGTATAGCACATAGCAAACGCAAAGTCAAGCGAAAAGTCCAAATTCACAAAGCCTTTCAGTTTTCGGTGGAGTGATGGGAACCTGTATGGAAGCATCGAATACTTCTGGATTTAATGGGATCTTCGGGTGATATAGGGTATATTAGGTTGCGGCGTAAGGTTCTGTGAGAGAGATATGAAAATTTCACAGTAAGTATTTGAGAAAAGGTCTATGTGACCCTCTCGAAACGTAGGTGCGGTATAGGGTGAGAGCGGTTTGGAGGATATTGACTTTTTGGGTGTTTACTGTGAAATTTTAAAAATGGAAACTCGGTCCGATTGCTTGTAAACCCAGTCATGGTATGGGTTTAGAACCTGATTGGGGAGTCAGTCATTTTTTAGGTTACTGTGAAAATATTGTTTTGTTGAATTATATATAACATATTGATATATATGTCCTATCTTGATTTCGCTAAACGGACGGATCCCGCAAATATCAAAAAGTTTACAATTAGGTATGCCCTGAGTAGTTAGCAAGATTTTCTAACCACGCTGAATAAAAAATAAATTTGCATCCTCAAATTAAATATATTATCATACATCAAAAAGGCGAAACCAAACCATGTCCAAGCGCGCAATCCTCACAACCATCGTCATCCCGATCCTGCTGATCTCTGGACTCATGGTCTTCCTCATCAACAACCGACAGGAACCCGCAGCCGAACTCGTCCTAACGCAGCAACAAATTCACTTCGGAACGCTCCCAGAATGGGAGGGACCCGTAACGCGATCCGTAACAGCACGAAACATCGGCGCGTTTCCAGTTCACATCCAAAGCATCCACACAGGGTGCGGTTATGCCGAAATCACAGGTCCAGAGCGAATCCAACCCGATACAGAAGCCACATTCCAGATAGTTATCAGCCCAGAACTTCTGCCCGATGACGAGACCTCAGCAACCGCCACCATCTTCACAGACAGCCCCAAAACCCCGGTTGTCCATCTGACAGTTATCGCCACAGCGAAACGATTTGCGACACTCACGCCAAACCTTTGCGAGTTCGGGAACATCCGCCCCGAGACGAGGCATCAAAGGGCCATCGAACTCACTGTGAATGCTCCATTCGACACATCGGGCATCCGTCTTCTCCCATCGGGACATGAAGCACTCACATGGGAGATAACACCCTATCTGGACACAGATACCGCTCGCATTACAGTCCACCTCGGTTTCCTGAAATACAGAGGCACCTTTGCATCGCTCCTCACTGTTTACTTTCCAAACCAACGAACGCTAACCCTCCCTGTTACCGCCGAAGTGCTCCCTCACTGACAACCAAATAACCACTTGACAAAATCCCCTAAATTGTAGTATCATTAAATACAACAACATGTAAAAAAACAGAAGAACCCTTTCATGGAAAAACGCTACTTCGATTTCAGGGATATTTTTCAAGTGATCCGCTACGGATTCAGTGGACGAAAGATCGCAGTTCATTTCATCGGACTCGTTCTTGCATATCTAATTTACCAAACTTTGGTGTATCTCAGTCTCGTCATTGTAGGCGGCACCGCCGCGCAGGACTTTTGGAACAGGTATGCCCTCCTACCCCTACCACCCTTCGGTGATGCGGGACTTACACCGACGACTGAAATCGCAATGTGGATAGGGATGGTCAGCTTCGCCTGCATTTTCTTCTTAGCAAGCACCGTGGCCTCCAAAATCACCATCGAACAACTCCGTGGAGATATCTTCTTTTCAGTTGGGGATGCCTTAACCTTCCTCAGGGGGCATTGGAAATCCGTTTTCGGCGCGTTCATCGGCTTACTTCTCATCCAGATATTTCTCGCGATCATCCCCCTCAGCATCGCGGGGATCGCGAAGTTACCAGTAGTAGGAGAGCCGTTCCTCATGCTCACCTCACTGCTCATGCCGCTCGGATTTTTCTTTGGTCTCCTGATGGCGTTGATAGCAATCGTTTTCAGTGTCGGTTTGCTCTTTGTGCCAGCCGTTGCCGCCACGACAGGTGCCGATACATTTGAAATAATCTATCAGCAATTCGCGATCGTTTGGAACAAACCTTGGCTGTTAATGTGCTATGAGGCGATGTTGCTCCTTATCAAATTGATTTTCGTCCCCATTTGGGCGTTCTTTTGCCTCGCAGGCTTTTCGGTTGTGATGCTCCCAACGCGCCTCTTCCACACCGAAGTGATGCAGCAACTTATGAGCTACGCGAACTTATGGCTGGGTGGTGCTATCGAAAAAATGGCAACACTGCCCTATATTAATAATCTCGGCGTCTTCAATACCGCGACAAGTGGTCAAATGCCGGCACTGACAGGCATAGCAACGGTTACAACCCCAGTGACCGCTATCTTTCTGACGATCACGCTTCTCATGAGTGCGGGGTTGGTAATTGCATACCTGTTTTCGATCGCCTCTGCCGGAAACACGGTAATTTATACGATAGTGCGACAGAGACTCGATGGACAGAATTTGTTGGAGCCACTCGACTCACAATTAACAGATACGAACGAAGCATCAATGTCAAGTCGATCATGACTTCCTTTTTCAACGTGAAAAGTACCAGGGAGCGATAGTTAAAAAGATGTTCCAAAAAATGATAACTAAAGTCTTCGGTAGCAAAGAGGATCGCGATGTCAAAAAGTTTCGCGACATCGTCGAAGCCGTCAACCAACGCGAGCCTGAAACCCAAAAACTTACTGACGCACAACTGCAATCCAAAACACCGGAGTTTCGCCGCCAGTTGGATGCCGGCGCATCCCTTGATGACCTCTTGCCAGACGCCTTTGCTGTCGTCCGTGAGGCCGCCGTGCGAACCTTAAAGCAGCGACACTACGATGTCCAGATCATGGGAGGTATCGCACTCCATCAAGGCAGTATCGCAGAGATGCGCACAGGTGAAGGCAAAACGCTCACCTCAACCCTCGCCGTCTATCTGAACGCTTTGACTGGAAAAGGTGTCCATCTCGCCACCGTCAATGATTATCTCGCACGCCGGGATGCCGAATGGATGGGCAGGGTCTACAACTTCCTCGGACTCTCCGTTGGATTGACACTCAGCCTAATGCCGAAGGAAGAAAAAAGGCTCGGCTACAAATCAGACATCACTTACGGCGTTCACAGCGAATTTGGATTCGATTACCTCTGGGACAACAAATCACTCTCAATTGAAGATAAAGTACAGCGCGGACATGTCTACGCCATCCTTGACGAGGTTGACAGCATCCTCATTGATGAATCCCGTACGCCCCTCATCATCTCAGAACCCTCCGGTAAACCGCCGGAACTTTATAGGCAAATTAACAGCGTCGTCGCACAACTCCGAGAGGGTGAACACTTTCAAATCGATCAACAGGGGAAATCACGGGGCAGTGCAACCCTTACCGATGAAGGCGTTGAAGAGGTCGAACGGCGTCTCGGTGTCGGGAATCTCTATGAACACACGAACATCGCTATGGTGCATCATGTCAATCAGGCGCTCTCCGCCCACCAGCTCTATAAGCGCGATGTCGATTATCTCGTCGAAAATGGCGAAGTCCTCCTCGTTGATGAATTCACAGGACGAAAACAGATCGGGAGACGCCTCAGCGAAGGACTCCATCAAGCGATCGAGGCAAAGGAGCGCGTCAAAGTCGTTGAGGAAAGCGAAACAGGGGCTAAAATTACCTACCAAAACTACTTCCGCATGTACGACAAACTCGCAGGGATGACGGGTACCGCCGCGACGGAAGCCAACGAATTCGCACACATCTACGGATTAGAGGTCTCCGTTATCCCCACCAACGAACCGATGATTCGGATTGACAATCCGGATCAAATTTACAGCACCGAGAACGCAAAATACAACGCCGTCCTGCAAGATATCGTCGAACAAACCGAGAAGGGACGTCCAGTCCTTGTCGGCACTGTTTCGATTGAAAGTTCCGAGAAATTGAGCAAAATGCTCAGAACGAAACACCGAAAAATCCGACATCAGATTCTGAACGCCAAAGAGCACGCACGCGAAGCCGACATCATCGCACAAGCAGGGGTACCGGGGGCTGTGACAATCGCAACGAATATGGCAGGTAGAGGTGTAGACATTCTCCTTGGCGGTAACCCCGAAGGGATGACGATCGAAACGCTGCGAAAAAAGAAAGCAAAGACAGAAGCACTGTCCCCAGAGTCGGAAGAATACCAAGCAGCATTCGCAGAGGCAGAAGCCATTTGCAACAAAAACAAGGAGAAGGTATTAGCCGCTGGCGGACTTCATATCATCGGCACTGAACGCCATGAGTCTCGACGTATTGATAACCAGCTCCGTGGACGATCAGGGAGGCAGGGGGATCCAGGCTCATCTCGGTTCTACCTCTCCCTTGAAGACGAATTGATGCGAAAATTCGGATCTGAACGTTTGCAAGGGTTAATGACACGCGTCGGAATAGATGATGATGTCCCGTTAGAGCATCCATGGGTCACCAAATCCATTGAGAAAGCGCAGACGCGTGTTGAACAGATGTATTTTGAGATCCGAAAGAATCTCCTCAAATTCGATGACGTTATGGATACACAGCGCGACACCATCTACACCTTGCGTGATACCGTCTTGGCTTCCGCCACAGATGTCGTCGAGTTACCAGGAAACGAAGGTACAACCGAAAGTGGAGGGCTCGCCGCGCTCGCTGAAAAGGATGCCAAAGTCCCTGCTTCCCTGAAAACGACTATTTGGGAGATGATTGAGCGGGTCGTCGGAGATGCAATCGAGGACAATATGGGAGAAAAGGTGGGAAGTCCCCTTGAGACCCCTGATCGGTTTCAGCAGTGGTTGACAACCACCTTCCCAATCGAGCCAACATGGAAAACACCCTTGGCGCAAGCGAGTCCGGAGGATGTTCAGGAACAGACGCTGGAGGCGTTGCGTGCCGCTTATGAGGAACGCGAAGCCGAAATGGGACCCGGGATGATGCGCGTCCTCGAACGGTTACTCCTTTTGGATAGAATTGATGATCACTGGAAAGAACACCTCCATAACATCGACTATATTGAAGAAGGTATTCGGTTCGGCGCAGGATATGGAGGCAAGGACCCGATCGTCGTTTTCAAAAACGAAGCGCTCTCTGTCTTTGAAAGTATGTATCAACAGATTGAGGAACAGGTCAGTGAGTTCATCTTCAAATCTCGCGTCAATACCGAGGCACCGCGCAGGGTCCCGAGTCGGCGAACCGGTAGACAGCGTAGACCCCAACCAAGGGCACCCCAAAACAGGGGGGCAGCCGCGACCCCTAATGATGCCGAATTTGCTTCACAACAGGCAATGGGGAACGTGCCGAAGGTCGGTAGAAACGCGCCATGTCCTTGCGGAAGCGGCAAGAAATATAAGAGATGCCACGGTGGTTAGTAGTTTTCGGTTCGGATTTTTTTCAAAAAATCCTTTCAGTTCTCAGTTGTCAGTTACAACAAGAGGCGTATTTTTGCTTGGGTGTTTCCTCTCGGATTATCGCGGTTCCCTCTTTTAAGTGATAACTGACAGTTATAAAAGGAGAATCGCTTTGAATTCGGAAAACGCATATACACTTTCAAAAACGCTATTGGACATTCTCGCATGTCCAGCATGCAAAGGTCCGATAGAACACGATGCAGCAGCACAGAAACTCGTATGTGTCGGTGAATGTCACCGTCGCTATCCGATCCGGGAAGGCATCCCAGTCATGCTGATTGATGAAGCGGAATTGCCCGACGAAAAACTCGGCGAATGAAGATGTCCGATAGTTTAAAAAATGAAAATTCTATTCTTAAGCCTCCGGTGTCCGTATCCACCGCATCGAGGCGATCGGATCCGGTCTTACAATTTTATTAAGCAACTTTCGAAACAACATGCCGTCACTCTCGTTTACTTTGCAGAATCTGAAAGCGATATCGAATCCGCGAAATATTTAGAACCTTTTTGTAAACAGGTAGAATGGGTCCCTTTTCATCGTTCTTTCGCCTTCATGAATACAGGGCTCCACTGCTTATCGCGTCGTCCGCTTCAGTTGCATTACTGGTATGCCCCCCAGATGCAACGGAAGATTAACCAACTCCTCGAACAGGAGGACTTTGAACTGATTCACGCCCAACTTTTTCGGATGGGACAATACGTGACGGAAGTGCAGGGTCCCACCAAAGTCTTAGATTTGTGTGATTCATTGGCACTAAATCTCAGTCGCCGTGCCGAATTGGAAAGCAACCCGTGGCTTGCGAAAATTAAATTAGATTGCACTCCGAAGCGTTTTTTGGTAAAATTAGAAGAAAAGCGGGTCCGGCGTTACGAAGTCAACATTATGAAGGCTTTTGACTGCGGCACCGTTGTCGCACGTTTTGATCAGGAGTATCTCCTGAAGCAGGACAGCAGTCTAAATCTGTCGGTAGTGCCAATGGGGGTCGATCTCGGATACTTTCAACCGAAGCCGACAACACAATCCGCACCTTTGCTGCTCTTTACCGGGACAATGAACTATTTTCCGAATTCGGATGCTGCGATCTATTTTTGTAATGAAATTTTTCCAAGTATCCGGGAAAGTCATCCGAACGCGCAGTTTTATATAGTAGGCAATCATCCATCGGATCAGGTAAAGCGGCTTGAGGCACAGGACGGTGTAGTCGTCACGGGTTATGTCCCAGATGTCCGTCCGTATTTTCAAAAGGCATCTGTTTTTGTTGCCCCTTTACGTGCGGGGTCAGGCATACAGACAAAGAATCTGGAGGCAATGGCGATGGGGGTACCCGTCGTCACAACCTCTGTCGGTGCAATGGGGTTGGAGGCAGATATCGGCAAGGAATTGCTCGTTGCGGATACACCTGCCGACTTCGCGAAACAGGTCGTTCATTTACTGAATAATGAGCATTCGCGGGAGACGCTCGCACAAACCGCCAGAACTCGTGTTGAGACCAATTATAGTTGGGAAGCCATCGGCGAACGCTTAGAGCATGTCTATACACAGGCAGTTCGTACACAGAAATTTTAATTTTACCTTTTGCTTTATTTAACGCCTTGCGAGTCATTAAAAAATTGAGGAGGGAATATGGATAAACCGAAAATAAAATGGAGTTTTACAATTGTTGTTGATGTGCTTCTTGTCAACCTGGCATTTCTATTCGCTTATTTGACCAGTAGGCAACTCGGAAACTTTGATTTTTTACAACAAGCCACGGTCCTCTCCACCCTACTGCAGCGTGCTGATCTATCTCCCTTCCAGCCACAGCATGTTATCGGATTCGGTGTCGCTGCTGCTGTCACGATAGTCCGTATCGGTTTACTACTGGCTTTCAATCTCTACAAACCGATATGGCAATATGCCGCTGCGAAGGAATTTCGCACATTAGCAACGGCGATTATCGTCGCAACTGTAGGACTCATCGGAATTTCCATGCTCCTGAAAATCGCTTGGGTCCTCTTCTTAATCGATGGATTTTATAACTTCGCACTCATCGGGTTTACCAAATTTTCTGCCCAAATCTTTCAACGGGATAAAGAGGCGATACATAGGAGATCCCAAAAAAATAAGGGAGCGATGGGACTACACCCTGGATCGCAATCGTCTATGCAGAAACTGCCAACAAAAGTCCTGATTGTTGGCGCAGGTGAAACAGGTATCGGTGTACTTCGCGCCCTGAGAAACCATCCTGAAAAAGGCTACGTACCCGTCGGCTTTATTGACGACGCACCCCACAAAGTGGACAGAAGCGTCGCAGGGCTTGAGGTATTGGGTACGACGCGCGACCTAACCTATATTGCGCGCAAGCGCGAGATTGATGAGGTCGTCATTGCTATCCCCTCAGCACCAGGCGGTAAAATTCGTGATATTATCCGGCAGTGCGAATACCGGGGGTGCCAGTTTAAAATCGTCCCAAACATTCATGCGATTCTTGAAGGACGAGCCAGCGTCAGTCAGATTCGAGAAGTCCGATTTGAGGATCTTCTGAACCGGTCGACCACGCAAATGGACCTCGCGGAAGTCTCTAAATATCTCTCAGGAAAACGCGTGATGGTAACAGGCGCGGGGGGCTCAATCGGGTCTGAACTCTGTCGTCAAGTGGCAAAACTGGACCCCGAACTCCTTATCCTCTTCGGGCGCGGTGAAAATAGTCTCTATCATACAGATATAGAACTCCGAGAATCCGAACCGCATCTCAATCGCGCTTTAGTTATCGGCGACATTCGAGACAATGCTAAAGTTTCACAGGTCACGCGCAAATATCGCCCCGATATTATTTTCCACGCTGCTGCACACAAGCATGTTAAATTCATGGAGAACCATCCCGATGAAGCCGTCAAAAACAACATACTTGGCACGCAAAACCTCATCAATGCCGCAATCGAACATGAGGTAGAGGCTTTCATACTCGTTTCATCGGATAAAGCCGTAAATCCAACGAGCGTTTACGGGGCATCCAAACGTGTGACAGAGAAATTGGTGCAATGCAAAGCAAAGCAGAACCGCACTCGATTTATCGCAGTCCGCTTCGGGAACGTTATCGGAAGTCGGGCAAGTGTAATTCCGAATTTCAAACGGCAGATCGCGAAGGGGGGACCCGTCACCGTCACACATCGCGAGGCGACACGCTACTTCATGACTATCCCAGAAGCAGTACAACTCCTCATCCAAGCGGGAGCTATGGGGAACGACGGCGAGATTCTCATGTTAGACATGGGGGACCCCATTAAAATTCTTGACCTCGCCCAAGACCTCATCCGCCTTTCTGGGCTTGAAGTCGACACGGACATCAAAATTGAATTTACGGGTTTAGAACCGGGGGAAAAATTGTACGAGGAACTCCTGACCCCTCAAGAAGGCGTTACAGCAACAAAACACCAACGCATTTTCGTCGCACAGTTGGAGCAGATAAAGGAACGCCAACTCCTTTCTCAGATAGAGGAACTCTCACAACTTGCAGACGCCTTGGATTCGGAAGGCATTGTTTCTAAATTCCAGGAGTTGGTCCCAACCTACCAACCCAAACGCGCCTTCTTGACAGAAAGCGATGAAGAGAGCGCGTTCGAGATTATCCAGTTTCCTACGGAAACGGAAAGGGAAACCGTCAGAGCAAACCGCCGTTAGTTTTTACACTATTAAATCTGGGCGCATCGCTCCCTTCCCCATTAACGGACGGGGATCCCGGGGTCTGGCGAAGTACGCGATGGTTCCAACGAGCCTGCCCTGTGTGAATTGCACCAGGAGCCTGCTCTGAAACGTGAAATAAAAAACGCGCAGCCCCGATTCAACCCTGTAGGGGCGGTATGTTTATAGGGAATCCCAATCTGGAACAAGAGCAATTGTATGGATCATACGAAGCGTTTAGGGGTAGACTCTCAGGATGTTATAAAGTTCAATCGCGACTGGGCAAAACGGACGTTCGATGTCCTATTCGCGGCAATTGGACTCCTGCTTTTATCTCCCCTGTTTTGCCTTGGGATCCTGCTCGCAAAATTGCAATCAAAAGGACCGGTATTTTACAAAGCAAAACGTGTTGGTAGGGGCGAAATCATCTTTGAAATGTATAAATTCAGGACGATGGTGGTAAATGCCGATAAGATCGGTAGTAGCTTGACAACCTATAGGGATAAACGGGTTACACCTATCGGTAGATTCTTGCGATGGACGAAGTTGGACGAACTGCCAAACTTAATCAATGTTATCAAAGGTGAAATGAGTCTCATTGGACCACGTCCGGAGGCACCCGATTACGTCAAATACTACACACAGGCACAGAAACAGGTCCTACAAGTGAAGCCGGGGATGACGGGTCCCTCACAACTCGCGAACCGCGATGAAGAGGAGAAACTTAAAGGGCACCTCGATGCAGAGCATTACTACATAACAGAGTTGATGCCAAAAAAACTTGCGTTGGATCTCCACTATGTTGCGACACAGAGCATCGCTACCGATATGGGATGGTTGCTAAAAACCTTTTGGGTGGTCATTTTCGCGCCATTAAAAAAATGAAAAAAAGACGCGTTTATATTATCTTAGGAAGTATCATTGGACTGTTCTTCTTGCTGCTGATTTTACGGTCAATAGGCAGCAACGTATCAATCGGAGAGAAGGTCGCAGTCGTAGACATTAGGGGTGTTATCTCAGGATCAGATGAGACGATTAAACTAATTCACACCTACCGCGATGATCCAAGTATCAAAGCGATTGTCGTTAGAATCGACTCCCCCGGCGGCAGTGTCGCCCCGGTCCAAGAGATTTACAGTGAATTGAAGAAGGTAGAGAAACCGATAGTCGCTTCAATGGGGGGGAGTGCAGCATCTGGCGGTTATTACGTCGCGTGTGCCGCCGACACAATTTTCGCAAACCCTGGCACCTTGACAGGTAGCATCGGCGTTATCATGCAATTCACGCAACTAAAAGGGTTGTATGACAAAGTGGGGTTAGGGCATCGGGTTATTAAGAGCGGCGACTTTAAAGATACAGGGTCACCTTTCCGTGATTTGACGGAGCAGGAACGGACAGTTCTCCAATCCACCGTAGACGATGTTTACAATCAATTTGTGGATACAATCTTCGAGGCACGAGGGAATTTATTAACGCGTGCCGAAATTGTCGAACTCGCAGATGGACGGATTTACTCTGGAAGACAGGCATTGGATTCAAAGTTGCTGGACCAACTCGGGAATCTCCCTGATGCAATTAAAACCGCCGGAGCGTTAGCGGGTATTGAAGGCAAACCCAAGGTCGTACGTAAGGAGAAAAAGACGTCACTCCTCGAACAACTCGCTGGCGTTAAACAGATATCCCCTTTGAATGAAATGTTCAGTCCTCCCGGTGTCACTTTTCGTTATGAAATGCACCTTGGCAAATAGCCGTCAGTGAATAGGATCTACAAAAGACTGTTGTGATTATCAGATTTATCCTAATGATCGAAGATCTCATCATGGTAAATCACATAAATCATAAAAATCTTGATCAAAAATGGATGACACGTATCAAGTTAACCAAAACTGGGAAAAACTTGCGAGTCGAATTGTCAAACCCCAACAGGTTGTACTTGTGATAGGGTCAACCGATGTTGGAAAATCGACCTTCTGCCGTTTTTTGGTCGATTCTGCCATTCATCGGGGTCTGAAAACCGTTTTTGTGGATACAGATGTCGGGCAATCTCAAATCGGGCCTCCCACCACAATTGGTATGCGATCCTTTGATCCAGAAAGTTCCCCCGTCCAATTCAATGGTATTGCTGATCAGTTATATTTTGTCGGTGATTTGTCGCCACGGGGGCACTGTCTTGAAGTGCTAACAGGGACGCGATTGATGGTAGATCGAGCGCGTGAAACCGAGGCGGATTTCATTGTCGTCGATACGAGTGGTTACATTCACGACGCACCCGCTGTTAAGCTCAAACAGCACAAGATCGAACTCATCAGGCCTAACCACGTGGTATGCATCGGTCGTTCCAGCGAATTGGAACAGATAACCGCATGCTACGGTCAACAGGACTGGCTCAATATTCATTACCTTCTTCCACACCAAAATGTTCGATCTAAGAGTAGCAAGGCGCGTCGCCAATACCGAAAAGCCCAATTTAATGCCTATTTTGGCGAAGCTTGCGGGTTTCCAAAACTTGCTGTTAGAAGTGGCGAGATTTGTAGGACGCCCACGTCTGGTGTTGAAAGTGACGAAGTTTGCGGGTCTCCAGAACCTGTTCTGCAAAAGTCCGAAAATAGCATCCAAGATCTACCGTTTGAACAGATTCGCGGGGAGCGCACCCCTTTCTTTATCGGACGCATCGCAAATGAGAAAGAATTGGAAATCCTCTCTCGACTCGCCGAGACGCAAATTGATTACGCCGAATGGGGGCATCGTACCTTGTGCCTCATTGCGTCAAAACCGCTTTCCAAAGCAACCACCACCTACATCAAAAACTATTTAAGTTTGACGCGCGTCACAACAGGCGTCCGCGCATATTTTGAACGCCGTTTGATTGGCTTAATCGACACTACCGGTAATACCTACGCCATTGGGATCATTGAAGCCGTTGATTTCCAAAAGCGAGAATTCAGTATCCGTTGTCCATTTTCAGAGGAAGGCGATATTACGAAGCAGGCATGTGTCATCCAATTTGGTAGTTACCAATTGAGATGAAGCAAATCCGTTGGGTGGACCTGTGGTTCGAACCTAATGGACAGACTCGACATGGATAAAAAAACTTTCACAAAGAATCCAACCTTTACTCGATTTGTCCGGTATCACGTCCCTTACACCGGTTCCCTTCTCTTGGCAATGGCTTTTGCAGTGGTAATTGCTGTGTGCGAATTAGGGGCTGTTCAGATTTTAGCCGATACGATTAATACACTTGAAATTGTCGGTGGAAACCCTTTCGACGAGACTGTATCCATCCGGTACTTCCAGCGCGAAGGTCTGTTCGCTTTTGAGGGATTCGAGATGTTGTTGGTGGATGCTGGGGATGCTCTCAAAGCCTTCCTATGGCTGCTTGGGGGGTTGCTCATCCTCGTTTTTATCAAGGGTTTCTTCGTTTACGGCAACGATTACGTAATGGCGCGTGTCGGACACAAACTATCGTTCCGACTGCGGAACGCCCTTTACGAACGAATCGTATCCGCAGCGTTAGGTATCTTACGCGAAGAACGCACCGGTGATCTCATGGCACGCGTCACAGACGATGTCCGAGTGTGGCAGAACCTCGTCGCCGCGATGGCGAACATTATCCGCGCTGTTGTCCTCGTAAGTGTCTTTATCTCTGTAATGCTGATCACAAGTTTCAAACTCACCCTGTTCGTCCTGCTTATTCTTCCATTTCTTGCTTACTTCATCACGTCTATCGGCGCGCGAATTCGGGGCGCCAGCATAGAAATTCAGCAGCAGAGTGCAAATATCTATTCCCAACTCAAAGAGACACTTACCGGTATCAAAATCATCAAAAGTTTTACCGCTGAACACGCTGAAATCAAGCGCTTTGAAGCCATCAACTGGAATCAGTACTGCTCGGCGATCCGACGCGCCCGTTTCGCTGCAATTCTCCCACCAACGATCGAATGGTTGGGAGCCCTCGGGGTCGCAACTGTTTTCGGGTTAGGCTGCTGGCAAGTCATTATAGGACAACTCTCCACAGGATGGTTTATCGGCTATGTTACAATGGTCAGTTGGATGTTCAAGCCGATTAAGACGATTGGGAACGTCAACAGTGCCTTACAACAGTGCCTCGTCTCCGCGGAACGGATCTTTTATCTTCTCGACTTCGGACCAGAGATGCCTCAGGAGAACGACGAACGTCAGTATAATCTCCGTCCGAAATCTGAGGACACAGCGGGCGGGATTCAACTGAAGAATATCCACGGCACCGTCACATTTCAGAATGTCTCTTTTACCTACCCGCAACCTTTAGCAACGAATTCGAAGAATCGGCACACAAGGTCGAAACCTGTTATTGACAACGTAACCTTTGGAGCAAAGCCGGGGGAAGTTGTAGCACTTGTCGGACCGAGCGGTAGTGGAAAGACAACCCTCCTTAACCTACTGTTACGTTTCTATGAGGCGAGTTCTGGGAAAATCCTGATCGACGAGGTCTCTATTTCCGAGTTAAATTTGGAGTCATTGCGAGAAAATATTGCGCTTGTTCCACAAGACACGTTCCTATTTGATGGCACGATTTTGGAGAACATCGGCTATGGATGCCCAGATGCCACGGATGAGGCGGTTATCGTCGCGGCGAAAAAGGCAAACGCACACGAGTTTATTATGAAAACTCCGCAAGGTTATAAGACCCCAATAGGTGAGGCGGGTATGAAACTCTCAGGTGGAGAGCAGCAACGTTTATCTATCGCCCGCGCCCTCTTAAAGGATGCCCCGATTCTCATCTTAGATGAAGCCACGTCCTCATTGGATACACAGTCTGAGGCACTCATCCAAAAATCGCTGGTAAACCTAATGGAAGGGAGAACCAGTTTTATTATTGCGCATCGGCTTTCAACCGTCGTTCGGGCTGACAAAATTCTTGTTATCAAGGATGGGGAGATTCTGGAAACGGGAACACACGAAACACTATTGGCAAGTGGGGGGTTGTATCAAAAACTCTGCGAAATGCAGCTGAATTAATCCGAAGCGTGTTAGGAATATAGGCGAGTGAGGCGTGTAACCGCAACGCCTTTCCTGCGTAAGGTGACTCATTTATAGAAAATCACGCGTAAATTGTCGAAACGCTAAAAAAAATACAATTTGGATAAACCTCTTACCCCTTGTTAACGTCACATATATTAGAAAACGCAGTCGGTGTTATTCAATTCTTTGCAGCCTCGATCCTCGGCTGGTAGATAAGACCGGTAGATCGAGACTACAGGGATGAAATTGGTAAACACATTGGTGAAAACAAAACCGCCGCTGCTTAATTTCGCCCTTTTTTCGTAATAGCACCTTCAAGATCGGCTTCACGGTAGACGGCTTCAGAGAGGTCAACCTCATATAGATATGCATCTTTGAAATTAGCACCGAGCAAGACAACACCTATCAGCTTAATTTCACCGAAAATCGCCTCTCCGAGGTTCGCGTCCTCAAAACTGGTGAGTGAACCGAAAAGTCCCGACACCTCGCATCTTGGGCAACCGAGGGTAGCGCGACGCAGGTCAGCACGTCGGAAGTTCGTACCACAGAGCAGACTGCCGCTGAGGAACGCACCACATAGATTCGCTGCTTCAAGGTTGGTATCCGTTAAATTAGAACCGACCAAATACGTCCGATGTAAGGTCGCACCGGAAAGATTCGCACCGGTGAGATTCGCATCGTTCAGGTTCGCATCTGTTAAATCCGCGTTCCGTAGGTCCGTACCGCTCAAATCCGCTTCCGACAGATCAACACCCACGAGCGGTTGATTCGCTAAATCTAAGTTTGCCAGGTTTTCACCAGCAAGAGATTCACCGGCTTGACACTTTTTAATTATTTCATTCTGTGTGAGTTGAGCCATTAATTACCTGCCTCCAGTGTTATACGGCGTTTTTTGGGGGCTACTTGCAAGCCAATCATGTTATCCAGAAGATATATAAGTTATGTTTAATAGCATACCACATACGCAATTAAAAGTTAAACTTTTTTCCATAATTTTTGCTGTGTTAGGTAACCCTAAATAACATCTCGTTCGGGAGATCGAGGCTACAGTGAGGTTGAAGAAATGAGAGACTATTACCCGGCATACCCAATAGAAGCTGAACTTTTTGCAGAGGATGAGGAGAGGGAAGATAACCCCACAGAATCACCAAGGGATGAGACCTTTGCGTACCTACAGAAGATAGCAAAGACCCCTTTGTTGGAGCCTGAGCAAGAAACTGCACTCTTTAAAAGATACCGAGAAGGTTTCCAGACGTTTACGAACCTGCTAAATCAACTTCCAGATTGGATGATAGTCTCGCTTAACATTGCTGAAAACAGTACTTCAGACAAAAGCCGAAAATTAGAACCCGCGCAATCAGAACACGGATTAATTATAGACCAGGTCCGCGCCGAAATCCAAGCCCTTGGTGTCCTGTTGGAAAAATTAGAAACGAAGGCGAATTTGTTAGAACAGACACGCTGGAAAATCTTTGAAGAAAACTTATATCTCCTCCAAAAATATGTTGACCCCACTGCATCCCCTGAATTGATGCAGGTTGGAAGCCTCGGACTCTTGAAAGCTATTGACGATAGCGGCACAAAACGGGGTACGGAATTTCGGACATACGCTCGCAAAGCGATTCGCAGCAACATCAACACCTTCAACAAAAAGACAACGAAAGTACAACAACGACAAGTTGAGTTCCCTTTAACAGAAACACATCGGATTCCCGAACTCTCTCGGATCGCAGCGGCATGTTTTGACAAAGAACAGGAGTCTTTGGCTTTTCAGGAATTCGACGTTATCCGCCATGAGGTTGAAATGCTCTTGGAAAAATTACCTGCCGATATGTTAGGCGGACGGACGACGACCTGCAAGCCGCACACACTCCGGTTTGTACTTGAAGATGTCCGAAGGGAATTTGCACACGTCAAGTGGTTGGCGGAACAATTGGAAGCGGCGGACCAAGTCACGCACGGAACGAAACTAAAAATTGTTGAAGCGAATCTGCGCCTCGTCGCCAGTATTGCCAAACAACATCACTTTAGTAAAACATCCTTGACCTTCTTGGATTTGATGCAGGAAGGTAGCCTCGGATTAATGCGAGCCGTAGATAAGTTCGACCACACACTGCGATTCCGATTCAGCACTTACGCCACTTGGTGGATTATGCAATCTATCAAACGTGCGCTTGATCAGCAGGGACAGATGATCCGTGTGCCATGCTATATCGGTGAAGCGCGTCGCGCCATTAAGCAGGCACAATCGGACCTGACAACCCAGCTCGGACGCGAACCCACTACGACTGAAATTGCCAAAGAAGTCGAACTTACCGAGAAAAAGGTTTCCGAAATTTTCAACGCCACAAAGGATCCGGTTCCACTTGATGCACCGATCAATGAAGACTCCCCGGACGGCGCGTTTTCCGAATTGATTCCAGATCAATCCCAAATTACGCCTGAAAACTATTTGCTCGATTATGCAAAAGTTGAGGTTATCACAGAGGTTCTCAACCGAACACTCAATCCGCGGGAGACACAGGTCATCATTCTGAGATACGGCTTAATGGACGGCACCGAGTATACCTTAGCCGACATTGGGGATAAACTTCGGATTAGTCGTGAACGGGTCCGACAGATAGAGGCTGAAGCGATTGTGAAGCTCAAACGCCACGACTCAAAGACATTGCTCCGAGATCTGCTGCAAGATTTCTAAAGAGGATGACTATAATATAGTGAAAATCGCGTATTTCGACTGTTTCTCAGGTATTAGCGGCGATATGACGCTTGGTGCCCTCGTTGATGTTGGCGTACCCTCCGAAATGCTTAGGGAGAGGTTGTCTACGCTCAAACTCGATGCCGAGTTCAGCCTACGCTTTGAAAAAGCCACGAAACACAACATTACTGGGACCAGAGCGATTGTGGAGGTGCATCCCGCACACACCTCACACGCAGATTCGCATCATGAGCATGAGCATGCCCATCACCATGCCCATGATCACGGGCATCACCACGCTCACGGACCGACGCGTCATCTCTCCGATATTTTCACATTGCTCGATGACAGTGATTTAGATCCAGAAATTCGAAATACCGCGAAACGCGTCTTTGATCGACTCGCTGCAGCAGAAGCGAAGGTTCACAATATGAACAAAGCCGACGTTCATCTCCACGAGGTGAGTGGGATCGATTCAATTGTGGACATTGTCGGGTCTGTCATCGGTTTGGCGCATCTCGGTGTTGACGCTGTTCACGCATCACCCCTCTCTCTCGGTAGGGGTTTTGTTCGATGCGCTCACGGATTTATGCCCGTTCCTGTCCCCGGCACTATGGAACTCCTAAAAGGTGTTCCCGTTCATCAAACCGATATACCGAAGGAACTGGTAACGCCGACGGGAGCGGCGCTCATTACGACGTTATCACAGGAATTCGGTGTCATGCCCGAAATGCGATTGGATCGCGTCGGGTACGGGGCGGGGACTCGCGACCTCGAACAACGCCCAAACCTCCTCCGGCTCTGTCTCGGTGAAAAAACCTCAAGTATCCGTTTACAAACGACCCACCCTCACGCCGAAACTGACAATGTAGACATCATTGAGACCAATGTAGACGATATGTCCCCAGAAATTACGGGATATGTCACCTCTCAACTCTTTGAACACGGCGCGTTTGATGTCTTTCTGACACCGATTTTCATGAAAAAGAACAGACCCGCGACACAGATAACTGTCCTCTGTCCTACTGCACACCGCGACACACTCATCGAACTCCTTCTCACCGAAACCACAACCTTTGGTGTCAGGCTCTCTTCCGCCAATCGGGTCAAACTACGGCGCGACTTCATCCAAGTCGAGACGCAATGGGGAACAATTCAAGCGAAACGTGGGTATCTCAACGGTGCCCTTATCAAGACCGTTCCGGAATATGAGGACTGCAGACGGCTTGCGGAACAAAATAGCGTCCCACTCCGACAGATCTATGCAGAGGCACTCAACAACCTTGAGCCTATTGATATCGTAGATCGATCTAAAATCTAAACTTGCCTTTCACCTATTTCCTCCCGTTTCACATACGCCAGAAGGTTGATTTTATCTTTTTTAAGCCTTTTTGCCGAAAATCCGCCTCTTTATAACCGTAGCGATGCCTGAAAAAATTAGGAAACCCGATTGGACTGTAAGACCCATCGGGGCAAAAGCGCGATGGTTAGAAAAATGAATTTTCAAGTAAAAACAAGGTTTATATAAGTCAGGACTTACGCAATTTGCGGGTGATACGCTATAGTTCACACGCCGCTGGCGAGGTTTGAAACCTCGCCAGCATAGAGGCTGCGTAAGTCCTATAAGTCAGAAAAAGTGCAACTATAGTGAATTTGAAAAATAAATAGACACCTTGTAGGGGCAGGTCTTGTACCTGCCCGCCAATACACCTGTGATTCTTTAAATCAGCACTTGCGTGAAACATGTTGAATCCGTTGAAAGTGCATCCAAAGGTCTGTATTAATGGGTATCGGGCTTCGGTTAAAAGGGTTTGTGGCAGACAAACGTTTGCAACTGCCACACGTCCCACCTACAACTGAGAACTATAACAATGAAATTTCGTGACGCTATCACCGCAGGTATTGCGCACCTTGCCCAAAATAAACTCCGTGCCGGTTTGTCCATTCTCGGTATCTTCATCGGGATTGCGAGTGTGCTTTGCATGATCGCAATCGGCGACGGTGCGAAACTTATTGTCGCCCAGGACATCGAAACACTCGGTGGCGCAAACCAAGTCCAGTTCTGGACCCGGACCTCTATCTGGAAACGTCGACGGTTCGTTCGGCGCACCACCGAGCGATATACCCTTGAGGACGCTCTGGCTATTGAGGCAGAATGCCCGAATGTTCTGTATGTCCTGCCCAAACACGAAGGCTACGAGACGTTCGTGACCAGCCGAAACGGAAACCAAGCCAGGCCGCTTCTGGAAGGTGTTACCGCAGACTACGCACACGGTATGAGATGGAAGCTGCAAGCGGGCAGATTCCTTTCCGAGGGCGATATTGAAAACGCAAAGCAGGTGTGTGTCTTGGGGGCCGATACCGCGACTGAACTGTTTGGAGAGGAATCCCCAATTGGACAGGAGGTAAAGGTCCGGTATCATTGGCGGGGAGCGATGGTGAGGTTACGGGTCGTAGGGGTGATGAAAACAAAGGGACGTAGCCTCAGTTTCGGGTGGTATTCTTTAGATGATGCTTTATGTGTGCCGCTAACAACATACCAGCAACGGATCACGGGTACCCGCTATCTTGAAGACATGGTCGTCTTTTTTGAAAAGGGTACGGAGATTGAAAGTATCATTGATTCAGTCAAGCAGATTCTGCGTAAGAGACATCGGGGAAAAGATGACTTTATCGGCTATTGGATAGCAAAATGGACAGCCAGGCGACTTGAACACATTGAAAAAGTGATAAAAATTACTTTGGGGAGTATTGCCGGCTTTTCGCTCTTTGTCAGTGGCATTGGCATCATGAATATATGTCTCGTCTCTGTTGGTGAGAAGACGCGAGAGATAGGCTTGCGGAAATCGGTGGGTGCGAAACGGATTCACATTTTCTATCAATTCTTGACGGAATCGATCTGTCTGTGTTTGTGTGGCGCGGTACTCGGTATTGCAGGAGGCTGGTTAGCCGCACACGGTATGGCGCAACTTGCTGTTCGCATTGTAAAGGTTGTGCCAGAATGGCCCGTTGTCCTCTCTGTACCGTGGATATCGACGTCCGTTATCTTCTCAATTTTCATGGGCATCACTTTCGGGGTCTATCCAGCAATACTCGCAGCGCAACTTTCACCGATTGAGGCACTCCGCACCGAAAATTAGCAATCGGCAGAATAGCGGTCAGTAGAAGCGGGTATCGTTTAGCAAAGGTTTCCTCTTTGCTGGTGGCTGATGGCTGATGGCTGACGGCTATTTCCATGACACAAATCACAGGTCTTGCACTGGTAACTTTCGTCAACAGGTTCACCAAAATAGTCTCGAATCACGCGCATTCGGCAGGTCGTCTCTAACGCATAAACGACCATGTGATCGAGTTGACGCTGTTTGTGGCGGACGTAATCGCCCGCCTCAATCTGCTCATCCGTCAGTGTGCTGAGCATTTGGCTGTCCTCAAGGAGTTCAATCAGGAGCAAGTCTTCCTGTCCCCAATACTGAATATAGCCGTCGCTTTGCAATTCGGCGAGGTCTTCTATGATCACCTTTGGGTTTTGTCCGATGGCTTCACAGAGTTCCAAAATCGTTTTTGATTTTCCACCCCGCAATTGGCGAAGTAATTCACGCTGGGTTGCCTCCGTTGGTTCTCCTTTTTCAATCCAAGATCCGCGAAATCTCACAGAAAGTTGGGACGGCACGTTATACCATCGCTTCAAAAACCCAAGTTTTTCAAGATAACTGAGGCAGACATGGACTTTTGTCCCTTTAGCACCGCTCATCCACTCCAATTCATCGTTGGAAATTGTGCGATACCTTTCGCTTCCCTTGAAATTTTCAACGACCTTTAAGAGTTTAAGCAAAAACTGCTTATCGGGTGCATTTTCTTTGATAAACCACTCGTGTAACCCGCGGTCATCGTTACAAAAAAGTAGGATACATAGTGAATCCTCATCATCTCTACCCGCCCTACCGACCTCTTGGCAGTACTCTTCAAGCGTACCCGTAAGCGTCCAATGCACGATGTATCGGATATCGGGTTTGTCTATACCCATACCGAAGGCGTTTGTGGCAACAACAATATCCAAGCCGTTTTCACTATTGTCGAAAAAGGCTTCTTGCACGCGTGTGCGTTCATGGGGTTCAAGTCCAGCGTGATAGAAATCTGCTCGGAATCCGCGCCTTTGAAGAAAGTCGGCGATCTCTTCAGTATCTCGCCGCCGTCCCGCATAGATGATCCCATTTTTCGGTGAGGTCTTCAGATGTCCCAGACGGACGGGTAGGAGATTTGGGGCTTGGTCGGTGAGAAACCTTTCGAGGTGTTGATACTTTTCATCGTCATCTTCACTCTGTTGGACGATCAATTTCAGGTTGGGACGCTCGATCCCTTGTGTAAGGATACGAGGGGTCGGTATGTTTAGCACAGTGAGGATATCTTCTTGAATCTCTGGTGGTGCCGTTGCAGTGAAAAGTGCGATCACACGCGGTTGGAGGACGTCAACTGTATCTTTGAGCGATAGATAGGCAGGACGAAAATCACGTCCCCATTGCGAGATACAGTGTGCCTCATCGATGACGAATAGCGAAATAGGGAACGCATTCAAGATGTCCAAGAACCGTCGGCTCCGAAGACGTTCTGGTGAGATATAGAGGAGTTTTATTTCGTTCCGTCTCAGACGCGCCAATTCGCTCTGGTATTCTTCCCATGTCTGTGTGCTGTTTATGAGCGCAACCGAATGAATCCCTTGTTCTCGCAAGGCATCGACCTGGTCCTTCATCAATGAAATGAGGGGTGAAATCACGATCGTTATGCCGTCGAGCATCAGGGCAGGAAGTTGATAGCACAACGACTTTCCGTGTCCCGTTGGGAATACGGCGAATACGTTTTCGCCGTCTAAAATTGCCTCGACAATCTCGCGTTGCCCTTTACGGAAGGAGGTATAACCGAAGTAGGTATTAAGTGCTCCCAAAAGGGGATCTGTTGGCGGGTCGCAATCCTGTGTCGGAACCCCTGACGCATCGGGTTCCGCATCAAGGATAGCATCTACCTCTTTAAGCAAGTCTCGCAAGTTAGACATATTTTGTTAAGGGGTGTCGGTGGGTGTTGTCGACGCGGGACCTTTTTTGAGAAGGTTCAACCGTCGTCGACGGTGACTGAAAACCGTTAACCGAAGACCACTAACCAATCACGAAAAGAATCGGAAGCGTAGGATGTGAAAAATTGCGGCGACACCATCTTTCCAACTCACCGTCTTTCCTTCGTGATAGTCTCTGCCGCGGTAGGAGATAGGCACCTCAACGATTTTGCACTTTCGTCTGGCAAGTTTCGCCGTAATTTCAGGCTCAAAACCGAACCTATCGGAGTAAAGCGAAATCTCCCTTAGAATCGATGTCCGGATTACCTTATAGCAGGTCTCCATATCGGTAAGTCTTGTGCCGTTGACGATGTTCGCAAGGGTCGTCAGAAATTGATTTGCGAGGTAGCTTCGCAACAACCCGGTTTGTCTCCCCTCCATAAACCGAGAGCCGTAGACAACATCGGCTTCTCCAGTTAGGATAGGTTGCAACAATTTCGGATAATCTTTGGGATCATACTCCAAGTCAGCATCTTGGATGAGGGTAATTTCACCCGTGATGTGCTGGAATCCCGTACGGAGTGTTGCTCCTTTTCCCTTATTCACCTCGTGGTAAAAGACTTTTGCGGAGATCTTGGAGGTATTTTCTGTAGAACTTTTGGATTTCGGAACTTCGCTATCAGAAGCAGCGTTTTCGCGTGGAGGTGTCTGGGGTGTTGAGATATACTGGTGTATCCCGTCTGAATCCTCTTGAATGGCTTCAATTTCCTTTAAAATATCGCGTGTGCCATCTGTTGAAAAATCATCAACGAGAATCAACTCTTTTTTCATACCGATTTCAACGCTGACGACCTGTTGCAGCAACTCCTTGAGGCTTGCAACCTCGTTATAAATCGGAATCACAATGGATAGCGTAGGCTCCATCTGGATGCCCCCAATGTTTTCCCTCTATAAATATATCATCCCTACGGGACGAAAGAGGATTGGAAATCTGGTTACGGCACACGGTGTGTACCTCCTATTTTAGTATGATACCCAATCTTTCCTTTTTATGCAAGTCTAAAAATCGAATCCTATGCATACGATAGCCGCTCAACCCTTCTCTCCAAAGGCTCCATCGTCTCAAGAACACGACCCATAAGATACATCCGATCTGCAGCATAGACGGCATTTTCCCACTGATTGACCCGTTCATCCGGATCCTTCTCCAAATCATAGAGTTCACCGTAATCATGTCCACAATACCAAGTGAGTTTCCGTGTGTCGGTTACGATCGTTTTGAGTCGCAAGCCGCTTGGATCGTCTACACACTCAACCAACACCGAATCTCGGATGGATGCCGTCTCACCCGTAAGCATCGGTATCGCATCCACACCATCCGTATCCGATGGGATCGGCATACCGATTGTGGAGAGGACCGTCGGGACAATATCGACGTGGCTAAAAAGTGCTTGGGTACGCTGTCCAGCGGGAATCATTGCGGGAAATCGCAGCAACGTCGGCACGCGAACCAATTGCTCGTAATGGAAGGGTCCCTTCATCCAGAGACCGTGATCACCGAGGAGTTCACCGTGATCCGTCGTGAAGATCACTAACGTGTTCTCCGCGAATCCATACGTATCCAAACACTCCAGAATCCGTCCCATCTGCTGATCGATGATATTCACCATATTGTAGTAGTATGCCCTACCCAGTCGTGCGTCGACTTCGGAGACTTGGCGATAATCTGCACCGCCGCCCTGTCCAGCGATGGCAAACGTGCCACGGATCTCCGACTTTTCAAGTTGACCCTGTCGCGCCTCTAAAAAGTGGGGCGGCTTGTCGTCCAACTCACCTTCGACAAAGTCTGGCAGTGGGACTCGCGCGGGATCAACGCGCGCCTTGAATTCAGTTGGAACACAGTGCGGATGATGCGGATCTTGGAAGCCGACCGCCAATAGGAACGGCTGAGAGGTGTCTCGGTTCGATAGGAAATCTATTGTCCGATCCGCTGTCCAGACACTATTATGGTATTTCAGGGGTATATCCCAATCGTACGCTTCGCCACCGAAGCCCCTTTCACTCAGGCGTGTCGCTTTGCTGTAACTCGCGAACGTTTCCTCAGAAACGCACGAACGCACCCACTCACCGTAATGTCCCGCAACGCCATACGTCGCATGACCGAGTGCTAATTCCACTGTTTCAAATCCGTAGTAGGGACCCCGGAAATCCGGGTAGCGCGTCGTATCGCTGCGGGTTTCAACTGATTGTTCCGCAGATGCGCCAAAAGGTTGGAAGTGTGCTTTGCCGATATAATGTGTGCGATAACCGACTTCAGCAAGTCGGGGGGACAACAGGGTTTCGTCTTCGGGGACATTCATGCCAACATTCCACGCCCCGTGACGACTCACATATCGTCCCGAAAAAATTGAGGCGCGGGCGGGTGTACAGACTGGATTCGCACAATATGCCCGTTCAAAACAGACCCCTTCAGATGCGAACTTGTCCAGATGGGGGGTATCTGTAAACGTTGACCCGTAGCAGCTCAAACTATCTGTCCGCTGCTGATCGGTTGTGATAATCAGGATATTTGGTTGCTGTGCGCTCATAGATATTTCTTCTCTTGGCATTGACAGTTTTAGTGTGCTTGTATTGCTTTGAAGACAGAATTCATAGCCCCGAATAGCGTCGGCAAATTATCTATAGTAAAGTTAGTTCTATTTTGAATGAAGGTATCGCCAACAAGCTGACCAAATTCCCACAATTTTCCGTCGGTAACAATACCATACACCGGAAAATCGGAATCGTCATTTATTTTTTGTGCTGCCACCAATTCAGCCAGACATTGTCCCCAACCTTGTTCAAAGTCGTTCTTTTTCGCCTCAACTAACACTACCAGAGGTGTGCCGACAACCGTCATGCCTAATTCAGACCGTGTGGCAATAAGATAGTCTGGAGTGCCGCTCAAAGTCTCATCATAGGTGATAGATTTCTTTACCCAAAGTCCGTAGTTTTCGGCGTAATCTTTATAAGCCTCTCTTACGATAGGAAATATAATGACTTCACACCTTGATCCCTCAGATCCGAAAACATCAATATACTGCCTACTAAACTCAAGTTCTTGTAAGAATTGTTCTGAGGGATTTTTAGCCGCAACGCCAAAAAAGTCATGAGATGCGTATTTGATTCTGAATTTTTCTTGCACTTCAGAAATCGTCTTAAAATCGCTAAACGCCATGAGGACTACCTCCCACAATTCAATGCCAATTTTAAACTCGTTTGAAAACGAATTATAGATTATGTGCAAAATGGTTTTAAATAGGTATAACTCTGCTCCGCTGCGTCTTCAGGTTCCATAATCTCTCGGAACGCTTGATGCACCGTCACATAGCCATCGTAATCGATCGCCTCCAATCCGCGAAACACCAGTGGATAATCGATGCCACCTTCGTCTTGCAACCTAATGGGATCGTGCGGGACTACACCTTGAATCCACGTCAAAAGGTGTGTCTTTCCTTCTGGGCGGCGGATGTGATTCTGAAGGTAGACGTTGAAAAGATACGGTGAAAAGCGTTTGAGTGTCTCAACGCCGTAATCCTGAGCACATAGGTCGAGGTTGGCAGGTTCATAGATAATTCCGAAATTTTTTCTACCGACCCGCTTCAACACATCAACCGAACCCTCCACTGTTTCAAACAGACTCTGTGTATGCGATTGATGTGCCAGACGGATACCGCGCTCAGCGGCTTCATCGGAGGCACGTTGTGCCCACGGAATGTCTGCCTCGACCTTCATCGCGATGCGGATGAGATCCGCGCCAAGGAGTTCCGTTAAATCCAGGTAAGGGGTTATGTTGCGGAGTCCATCTGGTCCCTGTTCGTTGTTGAGGGGAACGGGAAAATCACCTGTGATCATTGAGACCTTCAGGTTAAGCGATTCCGCCTGTTTACGCGCGGCGGTGATTTGCTCCAAAGGCGAATGGATACCGACTTGGGAGGCACGCATACAGACGGCTTCGTAGCCGAGTCCTGCCGCCAGTTCAGTCAGTTGTTTGAAGTTATGCGTGGCATCTCTTTTCGATGCCGTTTCTGCGACGCGTACCGAAAGTGAGAGTTTCATATTTTAATTTTACCTTGCGGAGAAATCACGGGCGTTAGAACGATCGGGGGCGTTCCTCAAATCCGCTCTCCATTACATTACGAGCTACGGGTTATGATGCTATCTTAGGAGGTAAACTGCGTTAGACGAAAACCTCTGAAAACTATAACAACAAAATATCGGCGATTGAAAGTGCCATCAGGACCAGGCTAATCATACCATTCAGCGTGAAAAAAGCGAGATTGACACGGGACAGATCCGTCGGTTTAACAATGGCATGCTCATAGATGAAGATTAGCACAACAATCCCAACACCGATATAATAGAAAAGTCCTAATTCAACGAGAAGCGGAAGTCCGAGAAGTAGCAATACTGCGATGACGTGTAAGGTAGACGAGAGCCATAACGACCCCCGGATCCCGATTTTCGCCGGAATCGAGTGCAGTCCATGCTTTCTGTCAAAATTAACATCTTGGCACGCATAGATAATGTCAAATCCGGCTGTCCAGAGTAGCACCACAAGGCAGAGGATGATCGGTGGCAAGGCAAAAGCACCCTGAATCGCAATCCACGCGCCGACAGGTGAAATGGAGAGGGAAAGTCCGAGCCAGAAATGCGAGAGCGCAGTGAAACGCTTCGTATAGGAGTACCCCATAACGACAGCAAGTGCCACCGGCGACAGTGCAAAAGCGAGCGGATTCAATCGCCACGCCGCGAAAACCAGGAGTCCAGCCGAAGCGATCGTGAAACCCCACACAGCACCTTTCGTAATCAAGCCTGCAGGGATCGCACGCGTAGCGGTGCGTGGGTTCTTCGCATCAAACTCTGCATCGGCGAGTCGGTTGAACGCCATCGCGCAGCTGCGCGCCCCTACCATCGCCACGAGGATCCAGCCAAACTTCGCCAGCGAAGGGAATCCATCTGCAGCAATGAAGGCACTCATGACGGCAAACGGGAGCGCGAAGATCGTGTGTTCAAATTTGATCATCTCCAAGATAATCTTAAGTTTCCGCATTCTTTAATTATTCCTTGCGGAGGGACAACCGGCATTTAAACTATTGCAGGACGATACCCTCTTAGCCGACTGCTGATTGCTGATGGCTATCTAAAACGGTAACAAATTGCCTGCTGCGTCAAACGCAAGCGGTTTCGTTTCGCCGATAACCTCTAACCTCGAATGCAGCTTCGCATCTTCGAGCAGTACCTCAGAGATGTCGAGTTCCGTTAATCTCAACGTACTCTCAATACGGATCACCCGTGCGTCCTCCGGTTCGGTGAGACCGATGGTGTCGAGTGCCACTTCAATCGCTTCTTGGTCGGTGTCGTAGTAGAACGGAATTTTCGATTTCTGTGGTCCAAGCGCAGTGATACCATTCATATAGGTAGAGTGCCGATCGATCTGGTCCACGAGGCGGGTCGTTGTGAAGTCGGCGAGTCCGATGCCCGTCGCGTTTCCGTCACTCTCTTCCGTGAGGTTTCGGACGAATATACGGAGAATCGCGGGTTTTGCGGGTTCCGGCTCAAAGTTCTGCATCATCCTGCCGATGACGTTCGTATCCATACCGGTACCACTGATGTTTTTGCCTGTCCAATCCACGATAAGCAGATCGAGTTCATCAAAGGGCAGTCGTCCCATCAGCGATTTCGCTTCGACGAGGAGTTCACGTTCGGTTTGAAGGAGTTGTGCAGCGGGCATAGCGACCGCTTTCGCGGTATCTTCGTGCGCGTTCTCAATCAGCCCAATCCCGAAAGCGATTTTTCCGCTATCGAGGATGAAGCCCCCCACAGCCGTAATAACGTGCTCGAACCCGTACTGGAAGAATGCGCGATGGTAGAAGTTCGCACCCTCCTGTTTGCCGAGTCCGATAACCATCATCTTCATCACGCCGCTCTCGATGGACCCGTTAAAATCCGTGTGCGCCTTAATGCGATTGAGTGGGACAACGTGATCTGCTTCAGCGGCATACCGATCGAAAAAAACGGGCAAGCCATCCGCCGTCTTTCCGAGTTCCACGACCTCCATTGTCGCCTTCACGGGTGCGCCGACAGTCTCTTCAGTGATACCGTAATGCTCCAGTACACTCCGCTGTCCTTCGGGCGTTGCCCCACCGTGGCTTCCCATTGCTGGAACGACAAAGGGGTGCGCACCGAGTGTTTTGAGATAATCAGCAGTCGCCTTGACCGCGGTTGCGACATTCGCAACACCTCGACTCCCTGCGGTAATGGCGACAGTCTCGCCGGGTTTGATAATCGCGGCGGCGTTAATCCGCGCCAGTTCTGCGTGAATCGCGGCGGGGAGATCGGCGAGAACGGGTGCCTCAAACCGCTGCTGAATCCGTGTCATTTTTGGAAGTGCCATGCGTTTCCGTCCTTTATGTTTTCACCTGTCGGTGGACTTTATCGGGAATTCTATCAGAAACGGGGTAGGAATGCAAGGGAAATATGGTGTGGCAATCAGCGGTCAGCAGTCGGCGGTCGGTAGTTAGTCGCACAAGGTAGGTGCGGTTTGATGAAGTTTCAATAAATAACCCGATAATTTGATATTTCCCCCAGGCCCGGTAGGTACGGTTTCCTAACCGCACCGGACTTGCACTGGTAGCATTTAACGGGAGATAATTCGTCTGAATCGCGGATTATACGGATTGCGCGGATTGTAAGAGGGATTTGTGTATTGCCGAATCTGAGCCCCAGCGGGGCGACATCCGAAATAAGCTCCGTTTTTTAAAGTGATCTCAAACGATCCTGTCTCTCCTCCCAATCCGGAAGATACGCAGACATAAAACTCTTGAACAATTTGCCGTGATTCGGAACAAGGAGATGCACCAATTCATGGACAATTACGTATTCCGTCAATGCCTCCGGCAGATTGAGCAAATCCGTGTTAAGTGTCAATCGTCCCTTCATTGAGATAGATGCCCATTTCTGCTGCATCTGACGGAGATGAATCTCTTGCACCTTCACACCGATACGGTCTGCCCACTGCTCTACTGTCCCTTTCAAATCCTCTCTACAATTGCTTCTGCGCGTTCACCAATGGAGATCAGGAAGGGTTTCGAGCTGCTTTCGCCCGTTACTGTCCGATACAATGCCTTTCTTAAATTCTGCACCTTGGCGGTATCGGAGGCATCGCTTTCGTTTATTCTCTGCAGGGTGGCTTCGTTCAATTCATAGATAGCATCTGGTAACTCAAATAGATTACTGTCGGTATGTTCCTGCAGCAGTGCTCGTGTTCGGTGTGCTTCGTCAATCAGCACTGCCACGCTTTCACGAGTATTGAGCTTCGCCGGTCTCTTATCGCCATTCATCGGTGACGTGAAACAGGTTATTGTCGGGATTTCCAAAGTCGATTAGGGTAACGTTACGATTGCGATTTTCACTTGCAACAAAAGTTGGTTTTTCACCGCACATCCAGGAAAGTGCTTCCTGATTTCCTTCAAGTGTTGCCCTAAGTAAACCGAGTGATCGCATAACGTCCGCGCAATTGGCATCGTCTACGACACCCTTGTTGAGTTTCAAGAGTTGCGCTTTCAGCACGTCGGTAAGGTAACGCTCGGTGGCATTACCGCCACGCATGCGCATGGCTTCTGCTGGTGAAATCGACTGCCAACCGATTTCATCGGCGTATTTGAGGAGTGGGTCTTGGACTGCGGAACGTTCAGACATGACTGTATGGTGTGGTGATCCGTTAATCAGGGAATGTGACGCGTGTGTAGATATCCTGTAGCGGCAATTTGCAGTCAATGGAGCTCAGTAGCAGAACATCTTCAGATGCGTGGAACGCTTTCTGTACCCACTGTGTCTCCGTAAGACGGTAATGCTCAACGTGAATCCTGTCTTGTGAAACGAGGAGATATTCTCGCAAGGCGTTGAGCTCTTGATAGTGGGCAAATTTCTCGCCTCTGTCAAAAGCTTCGGTAGACGGTGAAAGCACCTCTACGATAAGGATAGGGTTGAGGAGCGTATTGAAGACGTTGTCTTCAAATTGGGGGGGCACAGAAAACAACAACGTCTGGATAAAAGTAGGAGCCTTTCGGGCCCGTTCGCACGCGCATATCGTTGGTAACGAATTCTTCCGAGAATAGTTTAGCGATTGGAATCAATTCCATGGGGATAAAAGGGATTTCATCATATTCTGAGTATCTTAAGTCTTTCGGTTTCTTTGTAAACACAGTAATGTCGCCAAAACGCGCTACTCTCCAATGATCTGGGAAATCCATATTATTCATGGCATCATTTTCACCGGTTCAACCTATGCGGTGCCAGTTTTTCGCGAATGAAGCAGATTGAGCGGGGTCAGGCCGCATCATTAACTTAAGTTCGTTATTAAAATGGGATATAAATAATTTGGTCAATATATTCCTCTTCGTCAGAGGCACCAACGATGAGAAGCAACTGGTCAATAATTTTACCCATTGGCACTTCGAGATTAATCGTAAAAATGCCGGGAACATGGTGTCCCGCTGATAGATGGTCGGAGAGATGTTCAGGCATACTTTGCCGATTGTTTGTTATCAAGTTAAATTGGTTCTGTTCACACCACTCTAAGATTTCTGGGTCCGGAGTACCTCTCGCTGGGACATCTTCATCACCAATTACCAAGACCGTTAGTGAGGGTTCATGCCTCAGCAATTGCGTACGGTATCTCGGAGAAATATTTTCGTCTATCAGAAACCGACGCATCTTTATCCCTGTTCATTTTTGGATGGAGATTGTGTTGTGCCGGCTGATCCGTTTTTTGGAATGTGGGGATGTGAAGTATCAGAATTGGCTTCCCTTTCTGCTATAAGTTTACGCAAGCGAATAACAGCGGGTGACGGATTTTTCGTCTGTTCTTCTCGTGCCTTTCGGCAGTATTCCAGATAATCCTCAAAATATGCACCAACTTTTTCTTGATTTTGAAGATAATATAGGATCGTGGCGTAAACCTGTTCCAGTGTGGGTGTATAGTAGTGATCAGCGATGACTACTGGCATTTTGCTATTGTAAATATATTCGTATAGGATCGTCTCGATACCTACACGTGTTCCTTTAAGACGAATATCATTTTCTGCCAAAAACATAAAGTTATCTTCAAGAGGATAGATTTGTTTGAATTCATTGATTCGTCTGCGAATACTGTTTTCGACGGGCAAAAAAAGTGTATGCTTATTTTGGATTAGATTTTCAAGTCGGTTTAATACTGTGTGGGCATTCCGTCCATAAGTAAGTCCAGTTAGCAAACCCAACGTCAAGAATTCTTTTTCTCTGAAAGAAATTGATTCATCCCAAAGCGTAAAGAGAAAATCAACGCACACGTCTAAGGCATAATTTAAATGCATTCGGTCTCTGCCTAAGGCAAGCACAAAACTGTTGTAAGGTTCAGAGATTTTCCAATTTGCCCGTTTTGCCATTTCCAATAGTAGGTCTGAATCAAAATCACCAATACGACACCTAATCCCTAATTCAGAGTCCCCTATGAGGGACCCCCATGTATCTAAACTATTACTATCCGTTTTTTGCTTAAGCTCCTGATGATCATTTTTAATTTTTTCGGTGTCATCTTTGATGGCTTGGATATCTTGGCTTATACGTTCACTCACTTCTATCTGTACCTGTTCGATTTCATTCAAAAAATCCGATAGCATGGAACGTGTGTACGCTTGCTCAGTCGTGGCATTTTGAATAAATTCAAGTACAATTTGATTAAAGGCTTCCTGTTTGAATGGCAGTTGTGCATAGAAATCAATAATCACTCTCTCAATAATGGGACGAATTCTTCGTTCAAAATCCATAGTGGGCAATTGATGGTTGGGAACAATAATACAATTGCGAAAAAGCGTTGTGATTTTTGCGATTTTTTCACTTCCATTTAGTTGTGTGAATTGGACTTCGTCAGCATCTTTAAGTGAAGCAATAACGTTGTCAAATGTATGGGGATCCACTTCAACCGTTTTTGGATCAGTAAGATCAGCAAAGTCAGACGCGTGTTGCTTAACTACCTTAACAAAAGACTCTTTGAAAAGTTCCTCTGCTGTAGTTTTGCAAAAATGTTTGAGGGCGTGGTTAATACCACCAGTAATAGAAAATCCAGTGCCTACAATGTTATATGCTGTGAAGACTAAACCGAGTATTGTCATGGATTTTCATCTCCTATCAGGCATTTGTTTTTTGATAAGTTCCTATTATCATTATAGCATATTTATGCTGTTAATTCAAGATTTAGGAAACCGCCCTTTTAATGCTTTTGATTCAATCCAAGCCATGCCAACACATCTTCCAATGCTTTATCCGCCTTCTCGCGGGCGATGCGTGCCTCCGTTAAATCCGCCAGAATCTCATTCACTGGACGGTGTTCAACCTTATCACCGACATCCACAAACTGGGAGGGACTCAGGTTGTAATCTGTTTTTGGGCATCCTTCAGTGTGATCACACGGCTCAATTTCTCACGAGATTCCCACGCCTGATAGACCTCCGTCGCGGCATCAATTCCTTCATCGGTCAGAATATTTTTCGGTTTTCCCTTCTCGAAATGCTGAGAGAGATTGATGAGCAGTATCTGATCTTTACGTTCTGCTGGCTTGCTGCGGTTCAATAGGAAAATAATACCCGGCGCGCTGGTATTATAAAACAGGTTTTCGGGTAGAAAGACCACACCTTCGATCAGGTCTGCTTCAACAAACTTTTTACGGATATCGCGCTCCCGATCAGTGTTCTGACTCCCGGAACCGCGAGAGACTGCACCGGTATCCAGCACAATCGCAGCGCGACCATTGTCTGTTAGAGACGCAAGAATATGCTGCACCCATCCCCAATCTGCTGAGGAGCTCGGCGCGATTCCGTAAGAAAATCGGTTCCAACTGTCGCTCTCGTAAAAAGCGTCGTCATACTCCTTCTGATTCCACATCGGATTGGCGAGTACATAGTCAAAACGTTGCAGCGATGAATTGTTCGCAACGAAACGGGGGTTACGGAAGGTGTCGCCTATCTGGATATCTGCGCCGATGAAATCGTGCAGAAAGGCGTTCATTTTCGCCATGGCGTAGGTGGTGGGAGTCAATTCCTGTCCGTAGATTTGGGGTGCTTGGCTTGTGTCGTCTGGACGTGTCTGCTCGAATAGCAGACGGGGTTTAATAAGCAGACCGCCAGAGCCGCACGCGGGGTCATAAATGGTGGTGTAGGGTTCGGGATTGATTAACCACCCGACCTCCTTCGGAGTGTAGAATTCACCCGCGCTCTGTCCTTGCCCTTCGGCGAACTTCCGTAGCAGATACTCATAGGCGCGACCGAGGATATCTGGTTCCGTGTCCTGCAGTCCAAGCCGATGGCGGCTTAGCACTTCAATCAACGCCTCCAGTCGTTCCTCGTCAAGCGTGCGTTGTCCGCTTTGGCTCTCGTTGAAGTCCTTCACGTCAAGGACACCTTGCAAGAGTGGGTTAAGACGTGCGACCTCACGCATCGCCTCAGTGACAAACTCTCCCAAATGCCCGTCGGCGGGGTGGTTGCGAAGTGTCTCCCAATGATATTCCTGCGGAATGTAAAAACGGACAACCGGGTTGCCTCCCGTTTTCAGTGCGTTTTCAAGGTCTAAATCAATGATTTCCCGTGCGGTTTCTTCATCACCGAATTCTTCTATCTGTTTCGCGAATTCGTCATCAAACACGTCGGAGAGCCGTTTGTAGAAGATCAGTGGTAGGATGAAGTCCTTGAATTTTGGGGCATCGCTCGCGCCTCGAATGGTATTCGCGGCATCCAATAGCCATGTTTCGAGGGTGGAGATATCCAAGTGCTCATCGTTCTCGGATGGGAAAGGAAGTGTGGTTTGGCCTGTATCTGTTTCGGTGTTCTTTTTCGGCAATGGTTGGTTTCCTCTGGGGAATAGTTATCAGTTATCGGTTGTCAGTAGGCGAGGTGTTTTTGCTGGGGTGTTTCCCTAGGAACCTCGCCAGCGGCGCGAAGGAGCGTTCTTGAGGAGCGATGCGGTTGATGAAGTTTAATAAAATATTTCGGTAATTGATGGGAGACCATGAATTGCCCTACTACAAACGGGATTGCTCGTAGTCGTGCGATTTATCGCACGTCCAATAATTACCGAATTAAAAAGTTAATCTTCATCAAACCACACCTACCAGGTCTGGAATTAGCGTTTGAGCTCTGCCCACTGTATTGCTAACTTGCCGTGTGGTTCAACGGGCAGAAACGTTTCAACGCCCTCCATTATCAGGCTGATCTCGTCCTCATCTAACGCACGGGTAAAGACTGCATAATCGTCCATTATACCGGCAAACGTCTCGCCGCCGGAGCCGCCAAGACGGTAGGTCACATTGTTACCGCGTGTCTCTTGGAAGTCGGTCTCAGCGACCATATCGCCGTTCGCGTAAATCCTGAATTTATCGCCATCACCTTGGACGATAACATGCATCCACTTATCCTTTTCGACGATCCCACCTTCGCTCTGACACAGCACTGTCCACCCGGCGACCTGTCCGCGCCAAGAGAGGAGGCCTTGAACTTTGTTGAGGAAGAAGGTATTATGCCCCGAAGCCGTCGGGAGACTCCGCCAGATATGCTCCCACTCGGTCCCCTCAAAATTCGGTTTAATCCAAGCGGAAATCGTGAAGGGATCTGCTTTGAAGATGTCTCCGTGGAGGGAATCGGAAACTTGCAGTTGGACAAAAGCCATTGCATCTAACTCGATAGCGTCTCCAAATTTGCCTTTAACCCAATTGGATCCGCCGTCAATCTCGCCATCGTTTCCGTTTCCAGATGCATCCTCCGCATTACCCTCAAAGGGGAAGTATGCCACCAAATCTGGATCCTCACCCGCAATTCCTATAGTGGTGCTCATCATCATCAAGGTGACTGCCAAAGTTAACATAAAGACTTTCATCGGAATCGCTCCTTTTAAGTAGTTCGTTATTGAGAAAGACTCAAAAACTAAGACGTACCGCGCCTTTGCTTCTTTTCCCATTCCCTTGCACCTTCTCGCGTCGTCCTATTGCCAACCCGCTGGATATGGACATCTTTACCGTAATTCCGTTGGTGCTCCTTTTCGCGGCGGTCTAAGTCGTTAGTAATCCCACTACGGATAATTTGGTTACCGCGCTTTAGATGGTATTTATAGGTATCACGTTTAGGTTCTATAGGGACGCCTCTCGCCTCAAGTACCTCTTTTACTGCTCGTTCAATTTTTGATTTTGAAAGTTTCCCTCGCTTGGGCGGATATTTGACGACTCTTTGTCTTGGCATTCTACTTACCTACTCGGTTTCACCTATGTAGAGATTTTTCGGAAAACGACTCTATCCCTTTCTCCTTAAAAGTATATCATAAATTTTTGTAAATCGTCAACCTTTAGGGAAGGTCACTTACCCCCATTTTTTTCTGAAGGTTTGTGGTGAAAGGTTTTAGTTGTAAAAAGTGTGAGAAACTCAGTGGGTTTATGATAAAATACCTCCTTACAGCAACTGTTTGTAAACGCATTTTACAAAACATGTAAGGAGGTATTTTATGAAAAAGAGATACCCAAAACGGGTAAATCCAGAAACGATGATAACACGTTTTGGAGAAATCTTCAAGTCTGTTGGTATGAAAAAACCGGTTTTTCGGAATCTGGTATTGGTCTTGATAGCGATCAGTGTTGCCCCGACGTTTCGGATCAATGAAGTTGCGTCGCGTTTGTCGCTCGTCGTCAAGCGGGAGAAGTCGAAACAGAAAAGGTTTCTGCGTTTCCTTGACACCCCACTGCCGATTGATGCGCTCAAAGAAGCGTGGTTCGTGTCGGTTGTGGGTTGGTTTTTCAAGGATGCGGGTGCTCATCTGTATTTGCTCGTTGATGAGACGTCTCTGATTGCCGGGTGGAAAGCCCTTGTTGTTTCGATCCCGTTTCGGCATCGTGCGATCCCTGTCTTTTGGTTCATCTATAGCGATCACCAGCTTCACGAGGGTATCTATAAGAGTCATAATGAGATTATCCAATACTTCTGTGTCCATGTTTATCAAGAGGCTTTAGGGGTGGTGTCGCGGCATCAACAACGACCTGTTCTGGTGTTTGACCGTGGTTTTGGGCGTGCGCGATACGTCATCAAGTTTCTCAAGGCACGGGATATCCCGTTCGTGATGCGTGTTGCGAGAAATGTCGGTATCCGGCATGATGGGAGTCTGAAGAAACTTGATGACCTCGAAGCGGGCTGGTATCGGCATATCCTTTATCAGGCGCAGGAGCAGATACCGCTTCAACTCTATATCCTCAGAGATGAGACCTTCAAAGACCCGATGTATCTTATCTCCAATCGCCTCAGTGGACATCAGATACATCACTGCTACAAACGCCGCATGCAGATTGAACACGGGTTTCGAGATATAAAGTCGTGCTTCGGATTTGGTAAACTCGTCTTGAAAAAACCGACACAAGCGCGTCTGGAGGTCCTTTGGTTATGTGCCTGCCTCGCTTATGGATTGCTGTTTATCAGTTACGAGAAGGTCGCCTCTACGCATTGGCAGAGGGCATATAATAGTAATAACAGAAAAACTTTTTCTGTTATTACTATTATCAAACGCGTGCTCACCGACTTATGGAACCAACACTTTCTTATCTCCTTTTTCACCGAGATAGGTGCCAGAGGGGATCCACTTTTCGGACCCACTCACTGACTGACTTTCTCACAGAAAAACCTGACTACATCAACTACAATCTACTCTCGAAAAAAAATGGGGGTAAGTGACTTAGGGAACACCTGCACACGCTTTCGATTTTATGAAAATCTCACATCTTCTGAAGAAAAAAGGTGTAGTTTGGCACTAAAGAAACAAATGATATTAGGAGAAAAGTGTGAAATTATTTTCTGTTGTTCTGGTACTTGTCTTTCTGGCTTGGAACCGTGTGGTGATTCCAGAGGAAATAGTAACCCCTTTGAAGGCTGTTAAAGTGCTTCCAGTAGAAGGTCCTGAAAATAACCAACCCTCTGGCTTGACGATTTTCAATAACACTTTATTTACAGTCTCTGACAAACACGACGACACTATTTTTCGTATCCAACTTAACGGCAATAAAGCCGTTTTAGTGCCGCATGTTCAATTTGAACCGTCAGAACTTGTTACAGAAAAGGCTCTTGACTTTGAAGGGATCACGTGTGATAGCGAAGGTAACTTTTACATTATCAGCGAAAGCACTTTCAGAATTCTTCGAGTGAGTGCTGATGGAAAAGAGGTTTCTTGGGTCTCTCCCAGTTTACAGTCTTATGGGGAAAAAGTCGGGCTTTTTCAAACCCGAGGGGCTTATTTGGAAGGAATTACCTTCGTTGACGAAAATCAATTTGTTGTTTGCGCGGAGAGGCAACCCCGAGGAATTATTGAAGTCAATACCGACACAACGCCTCCAAAAATTACAGCATTCAAATATAATACCACCAGAGCCGAGCTGCCAAAAGACAGAAATCCCGATTTCACTGGACTCTTTTGGGAAAACGAAATTCTCTATACGCTCCAAAGAAACGCTTACGTATTATGCAAGTTAGTTAAAAACCAGCAGGGATTTGAGGAAGAAAATTTCTGGTCATACAAAGCCATTGTGACTCGCGAAGAATTCCAATATGAGAATATGATATTTGGGAGAGCCGAAGGGCTATGCATGGACAAAGATTACGTGTATGTGATCCTTGATAATAATGGTGACGCGAGGCGCGCAGTTCCAAGTGACCGGAGGCCTCTGCTATTAATTATGGAACGCCCTTAATTGGCTTCCGCGAATCCACGATTATCAACAGTTTGAACAGGGGACCTTAAAGGAAAAAGAAACATGCACTTAGAAGACATCATCGCCAGAGCACGACATATACGAGTGCTTTATGAAGACTATGAGCGGGAAAATTATGGACGTGAGTGGTCAACGGCTGAAATTGTCTTGGGACTCATGGGGGACCTTGGGGATTTGGCGAAACTAATTCAAGCCCATTTAGGTATCCGTGGGACACTACCCACGCAAGAAATTGAGGCGAAATTAGCACATGAATTGGCAGATTGCCTTTGGTCGGTTTTGGTTCTATCGGACAAATTGCAGATTAATCTTGAAGATGCCTTTGTTGCCACAATGGATGAATTGGAAGAGCGTTTTAAATAACACTCATATCTTCATAAATCCGAATGAGCAATCTTCGCATAGACTCCATGAAGTTTCTCGCCGATGCTTCTCCAATCGTAATCCCGCTCCACACGAGCACGTCCATTTTCACCGATCCGACGGCGAAGTGAGGCCTCCGTGAGCAATCGGGTGACCGCTTCGGCAAAGACCGTGGGTTCGTCGGCGATGAAGATCTCCTCGCCGTCTTTGAGATCCAATCCCTCTGCCCCGACTGAGGTAGAGACAATCGCCTTACCCATCGCCAACGCCTCAAGGATTTTCAGACGGGTGCCGCTTCCGATCCGCAGCGGCACGACAAAAACCGTCGCTTCGGCAAAATACGGCTTGATCTCCGGGACACGTCCCGTCACAACGACCCCTTTTCTCTCCGCCAACTTTTGGACACGCGCCGATGGATTCCCACCAACAATCGAGAATCTGACATCGGGGACGCGCTCTTGAATCCGTGGCAGGACCTCATCCGCAAAGAAGCCGACAGCGTCCTCATTGGGATACCAGTCCATACTCCCGATATAGATCAGATGTGCCGGAACTTCAGCGGAAAAATCTGGCAGGTAGTGTGTAACATCAACACCGTTTGGGATTATCTCAATAGTATTTTTCGCACAATGTCGTTGGAATACGGCGGCATCAATGTCAGAGGTACACGCCACCGCATCGAACTTTGGGCTTAGCACCCGCTCATACCGTTGAAATGCGAGTTGCTGCGTCCAGTACGCGAATTTATAGAACGGATTGATAGTTTCACGGCAGAGTCGCCGCCAGATTGCAGAATCGACGTTCTGTTGTGAAAGCACACTCGGCAGGCGCGCTTCTGTATGGAATTGCGCTGTGTGAAACATTTCATAATGGACGAGATCAAAGGTTCCGGTTGCGATTAATTCTTTAAATTTCTGGCGGTAGGTGGGAAGATCGTAACGGGCAACGGTGATCGGTTGTCGTTTGAGGGACGCTTTAAGAAGCGTACCGAATGATACAGGGGGAAGCGTCTGCGCGTTTGGGACGAGGTGGACCTGAATTCCTAACTGCTGGAGTTGCGCAACACCTTCCGCATCCGTCGGTTGTGTCTCCAAGGCGAGCAGAGTTACATCGTCTTTCGTGGCAATCTGTTTGAGGAGGTTAAATACCCGAATACGGCCCCCATCGGTGAGTGGAAATGGCACGGTAGGCGATAGGAAGAGGATCCGCATTTTTTCGTCAGACATCTATAACGGCTGCCTCGTCAATGGTGATTTCCTGATTTGTAGCGTCGATGCGAGCCCTCATGCCCATGGGAATAACGAACATTGGATCGGTGTGTCCGAAGTCCATATTGGTGACAATCGGCATCTCATTTAACCCGTATTCCTCACGGACGGTTTCACAGAGGGCAGTGTCGTACTCGTGAAAGGTGTCGGGATCAACACCACCGCCGGGGCGTCCGAGGAGTATACCGCCAAGTCCTTCGAGAATACCCATCGCGGCGAGGCATCTCACAAACTCCGTTAGGAACGAGGGTGGCGGTGCGTCTTCCGAAGTTTCCAAGAAAAGAACAGCACCTCGAAGATCGGTGGGAGCCGGAAAAAAGTCGGTGCCTCGGAGCCAGTCCAAAACCTCAACACAGCCCCCAAAAAGTTGTCCTTCAATGACCCCTTCCTCCTGATGAAACTTCCAACCGGTACAGGGGTTCAATTTTCGGCGAACTGACTGATTTTCTGGATTCTCCCACGGCAAATATTCGACTGTCCATCCTGTGCGGTTCGGTTCAAGAACGCCAATCGGTTCGGTAGAAAAGAGGGTCCGCCGGACGGAATCCACCATGTATGGAAACATCCCACAGTTTTCGGCAAACCCTGCCATGAACGAGGGACCGTAGAACGACACGAGACCCACTTTAAAACAAGCAGCGTGCGATATAGTGGTATCCGAGAAGCCCATGAAGACCTTGGGATTATTCCGAATTACATCCAAATCGAGGTATGGGAGGGTGCGAATGGAATCTTCACCACCGATCGTTGAGATGATACCGTCAATTGTACTATCGGCGAAAGCCGCCATCAGATCGTCGGCACGCGCTTTGGGATTTTTGGAGAGCCAGACTGCATTCCGCAAAGCGTGTTCCGTTTCGATAACCGTCACGCCGAATTCTTCTTCAAATTGATGTTTACCTATCTCGTAGCGGTAGGGAACAGTGCCGGGACCCCCCCAAGAGAGCGAAATCGCTGCGATACGGCTACCGGGACGTAGCAGCTTGGGTTTTATTTTATCCATCGGGAAATCTGACGCTCTCCTTCAATCTGTCAATGAGTACGAGCAGCCGTTCCTTGGCTTGCTGGCGTGAACTCAACGTCGGAGGGGGTGGTTCAAAAATAGTCCCGCGCTCGCTTTGCACCCAGCCTTTTGTGCTGTCGTCAACCTTAATACGGAGCCATCTGCTCTCAAGATCGAGATAAACCTTCAATCGATTGTTCTCACTTCGGATATTATATTTCAAGGGAGGACTATTTATCTGCCAACGCATACCGTCTGTGCCTGCTGACACCCGCGCCCGTCGCGATAGCGGTATCTTCTCCGCAACAAATTCTTGGAGCAATTTGGAAGGTAACTTTCCTTGTGCGAGGGAATCCTGCGATGCCGCATCCGCCTCAAACAGAAACGTCAGAATTTCAAACTTCGATAATTGAAAAACGTTGAGCTTCCCTTCACCCTTCACAACGCTGTAAGCCTGCTTATATCCGTTATCTTTGATGAGCCACCGTCTGTTTGCTTGTTTAGTGGAGATTTCCAAATCCTGTGAGAGTGAAATTTTGTTTGCGTCAAACGCCTCCCTTAGATCGGGGAGATAGACCTCAACATTGCTGTCAGCTTTCACGACTGTATAAGCAGCCCCTATGGTATCCCTGAGGAGCCATTCTTCGCCACTTAGCAAAACTTCAATAGGGGATGCGCTCGGACGGAATCGAATATCTTTTGTCATATCCGAAAACATCTTTTGCCAATCCGTTCCTGTCTTCAAAGACGCGTCCAAACGGGCTGTTTTCAATCTCGCACGATGCGCCAACCCCGCTGTAAATAGAAGTTCACGCTCCAATTTACGGCTATTCAGGTTGCTAATGAATTGTGGGTCCAAACTAAAGCGGTAAACATCTTTAGTATATACAATCGGCTTCGAGTCAACCGTGGGTCTTCCGCGTAGGGCTGTCCGTGTGTGGATTTGGAGTTTCGGTACCTTTTTCTGCTCAACCGGTGGGGCTTGGAGGAGATAGACACAGATGCCAAAACCGATCGCAAAGATAAAAATAATGAGAAATGTGAGTCTTTTCAAAAACGCTTTCATATTTTTGTCCTACTGCTGAACTTTTTTCTCTTTAAACGGATATTCGGAAAAACCGGTTGACATTAAGTTGCTGACAGTCCACAATTAACTTCAAAAAATCTCTGTGTATTTCATTATTGTCTACGATTTGGAAAAATATGCAAGACTTAAACGCCTTAGCAACTGAACTAAATGAGCAGCTTCGCGCCGCATCACCAGCGGTCTTTGCACTCCTCTCCGAATTAGGAAAACGTATCTACCTACCAAGAGGCATCTTAAGCCAAACGGCAGAGGCGGGTGCGAAAGCACATCGTTTCAACGCCACACGGGCGATCGCTTCGGAAGATGGTGACATGATGCATCTCGCGGTCTCGCGAGAACTCGTGCCAACACTCCCGTTGGAAGGCATCTACGGGTATGCCCCCGTGCTCGGTCAACCCGAATTACGGGAGGCGTGGAAAACGCATCTTTTGAAAGAGAATCCTTCGCTTGCCGAGGCAACACTGAGTCTACCAATTGTGACGAGTGGCATGACGCACGGGTTTAGTCTACTCGCCGAACTTTTCGTTGACAGTGGGGACGCACTCATCCTCCCCGACAAGATTTGGGGGAACTATCGACTCATCTTCCAAACCAAAGCAGGGGCGCGCCTTCAAACCTATCCGTTCTTCAACGCTGCAGGCGGTTTTAGCACACAAGGTTTTCGTGAAATACTTACCAACACGACCGACGAGAAATTGCTGATTCTCCTGAATTTCCCACACAACCCCACAGGCTACGCGATTAACCGCACGGAAGCGCAGCGTATTGTGGACGCAATTGTAGCGCGTGCCGACGCTGGAAGCCGTATTCTTGTTATGATTGACGATGCCTACGCCGGGTTGTGGTATGACGCATCCGTCATGCACAAATCGCTGTTTGGGTTGTTGGTCGGATGTCATCCGAATGTCCTGCCCGTGAAGGTAGATGGTGCAACGAAGGAGGAATATGCGTGGGGACTACGCGTGGCATTTATCAGTTTTGGGCTCGGAGAGATAGCGATGCAACCGCTTGAACAGAAATTCAGTGGCCTGATTCGAGCGAATACCTCCGGTGCATCACAAGTCTCTCAAACGCTTATCCTCGAAGCGATGAAGGCACCCGATTATGCTGAGCAAAAACAGCGAAACTATGAGATTCTCAAGGCGCGCGCGTTAAAAGTGAAAGCGGTAGCATCTGATGCGCGGTATGCGAAACTTTGGGAGGTCTATCCGAGCCATGCCGGCTATTTCACGTGTCTGAACCTCAAATCCGGGAACGCTGAGAAAGTTCGGCAACGACTTCTTGAGGCGCACGGTATCGGCACGATTTCACTCGGTGAAACCGAACTGCGGGTGGCTTATTCGTGCCTTGAGGAATCGGATATTGAGACTGTCTTCAGGACAATCGCAGAGGTTGTTGAGGACGCATAGCCCGTCGGTTGGATTGAATGTGGTGAACGCCACACGCGGATATACTATGGTGAATCGTCAAAATATGTAGGCATCTTGTAGGGGCACCCCTTGTGGGTGCCCCAAATTCTATAAAAAATTAAATCTATCGCCGCTCATTTTTCAAAGCACCCCACGCCGTAGCGAGTTTGCCTTCGGGTTCAACGGAGAGCGTCCCGATGGTGTATCGGAAATAGATGTCGTCTTCAGCATCGTTAGGTCCACACCATACCCAATTCGCTTCACACTCGGGGTCTTTGAGAATTTGTTCCATGATTGCGGCACCAAACCCCCATATACCACCCCCGAACTTTTCATAGATTTCGAGTTCATCTTCCCAATCGCTATCGTCGAAATCGACCTCTTCCCAGCCGTCTTTCCGATCGGCAAGGACTTTACCGGTATCACATCGCCACCCGTCTTCGCCTGTGCCGATGTAGTCGGGTTTATCGTTGAGGATAATATCGGCGAGAAACCCGCCTCTACCGGCGGCACCGGGTTCAGCATCGTGGACATAGACAGCGATCTGTGCGAAGCCTTTGTCCAGTTCGAACTCACTGACCGTGGGAGCTTGCCAGTTCCCGCTCGCAGCGACCTCTTCACCGTTAACGAACGCAACCCAAGTGTTATCACCACTGACCCGCAAGGTGCCTTTTGTTGGCGCGGCATCCACTGTTTGCATCAGAAGCATACCGCTCAGGAAGAGCATGAGTGTGAAAGAAAACATTAATCGGTTTGTCATAAAAACCTCCATAAAAGCACGGTCGGAAACCGTACCAATTGTTTGTTGTGGCACACAGCATGTGCCGATTCTTTTGTCTATGTATTTGATTCAAGTGCTAACCGTCCAGCGAGATCCGCCACAAATTGAGAGGCGATGCGCCCTGAACGTCCACTTGAGGATGCCTCCCATTCCAACGCAGCTCGGTGCAACGCTTCCGTTGGAACGGATAGCCCGTGTTTCTGTGCATAATGGGAGACAATCTGCAAATAGGTGTCCTGTGAAATCCGTTGGAAAGCGAGGCGCACCCCAAAACGGTCGCTTAAGGAAACCTTTTCCTCTGTCGCCTCACGCGGATACAACTCATCTTCGTCGTTCTGTGGGTATCGGTTCTCTTGGACCTGTCGCGGCATCAAGTGTCGGCGGTTTGAGGTGGCATAGATAAGGACGTTGTCCGGGCACGCCGAGATGCCACCCTCTAACATCGCTTTCAACTCACGATATTCAGGTTCATCTTCGTTGAAGGCGAGATCGTCGCAAAAAAGGATATACCGTTCAGGACGCTCCCAGAGCACCTCGGCAATCTCTTGGAGATGGACAAGTCCCTCTTTGCTGATACCGATTAACCGCAGTCCATCATCAGCGTAGCGTTTCAGCATCCCCTTGACAAGCGAAGATTTACCCGTGCCGCGGTCCCCCCATAACAGGACGTGATTCGCAGGCAGCCCCTGTAGAAACTGACGTGTGTTCCTATCAAGTCTCCTCTCCTGCCGCTCTATTCCGATCAGATCCGATAGCCCCACGAGATTCGGATATTTAACGGGAATTAAATGCCCCGATCCGTTCTGGGATCGCCACCGAAAAGCGATATGGTTATCAAGTTGGGCATCAAGCACCGCACTCGACGATTGAACTGGGAGTCCACCCAAGCGGGTCAATACGTTATCTGCCTTCTCCAGCAGTTGGATAAAAAGTTCTTCCTGATTTCGCGTTTTTTCAGACATTATTTTTGGTTATCGGTTATCAGTTGTCGGTTAAAGAGAGTTCCTGTAACAATCCTCTCGTTCTTGGAATATTCCAACAGTGGATGGATTGTTACAAACCCATCTCTTAACTGATAACTGACGACTGACACCTATTTAAGATGTGTGCTTACTATTTTACGGGTTCTTTAACTGTCCCCACGTTAGCGTCAATTTGCCCGCTGCATCAACAGCGAGCGGACCGCCGAAAGTCAGCGTTCCAAGATTCCCCGAATCGTCAGGATTCAGACCGTGCCAATCCATGAACACAAGACCTGCCTTCTTCTCCGGATTGTCCGTCCCTTCCTCGTATCCGGGTGTGAAACCGATTTCCGTTCCTTCCTCGATTTTGACATCGGTGAGCCATTCAAATCGCATCGCGACCTCATAAATCATGCCACCTTTGCCGAGTTCCGGGGTCGGAACCGCCGCAATATCGGATTTGGGGAGATTCGGATTTTTGCCACCACTGAAGTCAGATACGAGGGCTTTTTTCTTAATAAACGCAAAATTGGGTTTGCTTGAAGGCTGCCCGGCTCCGACCTGCTCCCAATCAATATACAAAAAGATCGTATCACCCGTCCAAGGTTGTGCCGCATTCGCCGCCGGTGCGAAAATATCATCGCGCACCGCCGCTGCGAAATAGAAGGTCTCCGCGTCATACATCGTCGACCAGGTCATCGTCAGATCATCTTTCCCTTTCCATGCCCCTTGTCCACGAAGCAGCTCATCCTCCGAGTCAAACGCGACCCAGACGGCGTACTTCCAGTCATCAAGTTTTCCATCAATCTTGGGGGTGTTCGGGATAAAACCAGCGATGGATTCCCCATATTCCAACCCAAACGCGTCGCTGTTGTCCTCTGGTAAGAACGCCCCACTCGCTGAAAAAACAAGTAGAGACCCGAAGAGAATCGATAAAATTGCCGTTTTCATCGCTTACGTTGCCTCCTCTGCTACTGCTTGGTTGTTTCCTCTACACTATTGTAATCTCCTCACAGGTTCTAAACTCAGTAACCCAGACACATCTTCAAGAATCGCATAAGTATTGTAACTTTCAAAAGCCGTTCGTGGCGTGACACCCGAAAGCACAGCGACAAACGCAATGCCAGCACGTCGCGCGGTTTCAGCATCCGTCACGCTATCTCCGACGTAGAGGCAATTTGGGGTGACGCTCCCCGTCTGGGCAACCGCCAGTCGTAACCCTTCAGGATCCGGTTTATACGCTGCGTCCCCACCCCCAACGATGACTTCAAATGCCTCCAATAGCTTCTTTTTCTCAAGAATCGGTTGAATATAGCGACGAGTTTTCTGAGAAACGATGGCGAGTTGAATGTCAAGTTCTCGTAACGCCTTCACCGTCTGTGGCACCTCTGCGTAAAACTCCGCCAACGCAACCATCGTCTCATCCGCGCGTTGGAGAAACAGATGGGTAAATTCATCAATACGCTTGGCGTATGCGTCTCCTGCTAACGCCGTCAGTATATCCGGTAGCGACAGGCCGATTGTCCGACGCACCGCGGCATCGGAAGCGGTCGGCAAACCCATTTTTTCAAACGCATAATTGACACCGTCAATTGTGCCTCGCGCCGAGTCTACCAATGTATAGTCAAAATCGAAGATAATAGTTTGGATTGGCATCTTCAATTGCCTCAAAATTCAGGTTCGGATATTCTGATCGTCATCAATACGAATGTTCACCAGTAACTGTGTAGCGATAAAAAATCAAGACGCAAGCGAATAGTTCCGCTATAGGCTTATAGTTGCTTAGAGACTTGCTCTGCCAATCGAATCAGGGCAGGCGACATGTCCGATTTCCCAAGTGCTGCCTCAATTAGGACAAAATGTTGCGTTTCAGCAAGTGCAGCGTTCATAGCGGTGTCAAATTCGCCTTCGGTACGGACAGCAAACGCGCGCCCTGTGCCGAAAAGTTCTGGTACCCGAGTATAGTCCCAATTCTCTATATCGTTAAAGGGCCCTTCAATGAACGGGCGGACGGTGCCATATCCCTGGTTGTTTAAGATCAGAACGATGGGATTGAGCCCATAGCGGATAGTCGTTGACAACTCGGTGCCAGTCATTTGGAATGCCCCATCCCCTACAACAACAAGTGGACGGGACGTGGGTTTACCCAGTTGTGCTCCAATTGCGGCAGGGATTGCAAATCCCATTGAGGTATAGTAGGCGAGGCTAATAAACTCGGTGCGTTCAGGGAGCCGCAAGTCCGCAGCAGCCCAGAGGCTATCACCAACATCCGGGATAATCGTCATGTTCTCGCGTAGAAGTAGATTCAGTTGTTGGAACAGGCGGTGCATTGTAAGCGGCTGGTCAGGTGCTATCTTAAAAGGTTCTGGTACTTCCATGACCCATTCCAAGTCTATGTCCCCGCGTTCCTGGAGTTTTGGAGAACGTAATCCGTCGATAAAATCTCCAAATGTGATATCTTCATAAGTGGAGTAGCCGACGGCAATTCTATCCGAGGTTGCGTATAAACAGCGACTTCGCTCAAGTTTTGCTGTGTAAATGCCAAGATTGACATCCGTCATGAAGGCCCCAAGAATAATAACGCAATCGGAAGTTTCAACAAGCATAGAGACTTCATCTCTACTCATCCCGCCGCCATAGATACCCAAGTAAAGCGGATGTGCTTCTGGCATTACTGACTTGCCCAACAGTGTTGTCACCACGGGGATCTGTTTTTCTTCGGTAAGCCGCAATAATTTGTTTTGGTAGCCGAATCTGTGGAGGTCCGCCCCCGCTAAAATGATGGGATTCTCACTCTGATTTATGAACCCAATTGCATTCGCTAATGCGGCATTCAACGTTTCTGGGTCACTGTGGTGCCCGCCCGTTGAGGAACGTTGATAGACCTGCCCCTGTATATTGACCATATCCCGTGGCAGTTCAATGTAACCTGGACGTTTCTGCCGATAGACTGCATCCAACACTCTGTCTATCTCGTTAAAGGCGGTAAAAGGTTCGTCGAGGAGTGCTGATGCAACGGTGATCTCGTCATAGATACGTTGTTGTGTATAAAAATCTCTACCTTTATGGTGTAAGAGTGCCCCCTCACGGCGCTCTTTTATTCCTGGGCTCCCGCTAATCACAACGAGGGGTGACTTTTCAGCGTATGCAGCGGTGACAGCGTTAATCATGGATAATCCACCAACACCGTACGTCACACAGGCAGCCCCCATACCCTTTATGCGAGCATATGCATCTGCTGCAAATCCTGCCGTATCTTCTCGTGTCGTGCCGATGTGTTGAATCGGACCCTTCTCAATCAGATCGAAGAACTGCACTACATAATCACCCGGGATGCCGAAGATGTGGTCAACCCCGTAATCTCGCAGTTTTTTCAAAAGGTACTCACCGATAGTAGATTGCCCGTTTTGCATTAAATATTCTTCTCCAGAGCAGCGCGGCATGTTCATCCCAAAGTCCCAGCACTGCGATATATGAAGATGTGAGTGCTTTGTAAGTTCAGATACACCATTAATTAATTTTCAAAACTTAAGTTCGGATAGCCCGACCTCCATTGCCGTTTCTTGGATCTGTCGCCAGGTCTCGTCATCAATAGGGATGCCTTCGCGCTGACGGCGTTCTGTTTGGCGCGCCTCGATTTCTCCCGGTGTCAGAATTTCATCGAATCCCGGTGCGTTAGGTGAGGCTTTCACGTGGGCGATGAGTCCGTCAACATGCTCATAAAAGTCATCAAGCGGCGTAAAGTTAGCAATATCCAAGGCAATCATCAAGACCCCGTTCTGGAGACGGGTGTTCCCAGATCCACTGCAACCGGCACCCGACAACGCACCCCCCAAAATGTCAATCATCAGACCGAGCGCGTATCCCTTGTGCCCAGCAATACCACCGAGCGGCAACAGCGCGCCCTGCGGAGATTCCATCAAGTCCCGCGGATCTTGGGTCGGTTCCCCTTCACTGTTAATCAGCCAGCCGAGGGGGACAGACTCCCCACGATTAAACGCCACGCGAATCTTGCCTTGTGCCACGACGCTACTTGTGATGTCAAGCAGAATCGGATGTCCGTTGCGGGTCGGGGTCGCAATCGCGAGCGGATTCGTTGCCAGCCGTCCATCGCTTCCACCGAACGGAGCGACGTAGAGCGCAGTTCCACCGGCGTTCACCATCGTGATGCCTACCATACCGGCTTCAGCTGCCATCAGTGGATAACTCCCGATACGTCCGATGTGATTACAGTTGTAGACGCTGATTGCACTGATTGTGCTTGACTTCGCCTTCTCAATCGCGAGGGACATCGCTTTCTGTGCGATGACGTGTCCAAAGCCCCAATTGCCGTTAAGGAGCGCGTGCGAAGTCGACTCGCGTTCAATGTGCATCGGTGCTCCCGGCTGAATCAGCCCGGAGTCGATGAGTCCAATATACTGCGGAATTCGGATAACCCCGTGGGAATCATGCCCTGCGAGATTTGAAGCGACGAGCAGTTCTCCGATAATCTCTGCTTCATCGCTGGGGACACCCCCGGCTTCAAAAATGTCAGTCGTGATTTTCTGTAACTGGTTCTGCGTGAAATTTGGCACGCGCCTACCTCTGCTTTCAATTATGCTGCTTCAAACAGTGATGGGAAATGACGATGCGGGTCTGCAGGCTCACGGAAGAGAATCTTTTGGCGTTCCGTTAGCTCTATGTCCTCCGGTATCGCCACGCGGCGCGAGGTCCACGCGATATGTGAAACGCAATACTTATACAGAAGGGATCTGCGTTGATGTTTGCCGTTCCATGCCGCTGTGCCGTGCGTCAGTGCCTCCGTAAACAGAATTGCTGAGCCGGCAGGTGCCTCTGGAATGATGACACTGGGTGACTGTTCGGGTGCCTCAGCTATCTGTTGTGGGAGTTTGAAATTGCCTTTATGGCTCCCCGGAATGCAGCAGAATCCACCGTAATCCGGTCCGGTATCTGCGAGGTTCCACGTCACAACGACGAACCCGTTGTGGATTTCGTTATCTCGGAAAGAGTAGTATTCTCCGGGTGTCGCTCTTGCCGTGGGAGAGGTAGCGCCGTAGTCAGCATGTAGGTGTCCACGCGGCATTCCTTCCCGCATATACATCCCGTAAATCCGGTCGAGTCGAAAACAATCCCCCAGGCGAAATTGAAGTATCGGCATAATCTTGGGATGGTCAAGTAAATCACAGAACGGTTTTCCCCACTGCAGAAACCCGGGACCCTCTGGGGCACTTCCAAACCTTTGAACCTTTCCCGGTGTGGGAAGTTGTTGTTCGTCAACACATTGATTGAGTGCCGCAACCTCTTCCGGACTCAAGACATTCTCAACGACGAGGTAACCTTGCACGTCAAAGAGGTACTGTTGTAACTGTAAATCACTCATAAGCTTACTCTCCTACTGTTCTATAGGCTTCACGCTTAACGGTGGCATTGTTTTGATAAGAGTTGATAATCAATTTATCACATCCAACCCGACTGTGTCAAACAAATTTCAATTTTGTGGTGTGTGGATGCCCTATAGGGTGCAACGCGAATATCGGCTTGCCCGTTTTGGTGCAAGTTATCCATTTTGAGACTGGATATAGCGATATATTTACGGTTCCGGTCGTTGGCATATAAATTGCTCAATTTTTATAACAAGAGTCTATTGTTTGAAAAGGAGGGATCCTACTGATGAAGCAGAGAATCTTTTTTAGGTCTATGTTGTTATTGATTTTTATACTATCCTTGCCAAGCAGCTTCGCCCAGGAGTCTTCTCAATGGTGCTTGCCGGATGGGGCCATAGCGCGACTCGGTAAAGGCAACATATCGGTTAGGGTTGTTACGTTTTCACCGGATGGAAAAACCCTCGCAAGCGGTAGTTCTCCCCATATAATACAATTGTGGGATATGGATACCCAACAATGCCATACTACGCTTGAAGCCGATGCGTTTTGGGTCTGGGGACTTATATTCTCGCCAGATGGGCAGCTGCTTGTGAGTGGTAGTTCAGAAGAGGTGCTGATATGGAGTGCGCACACTGAAGAACTCCACGCAAGGTATCAAAGATGGTATGGTGCTATTGCATTTTCGTCAGATGGTAGAACATTAGCGAGCGGAATATTTGATGGGACAATCAAGTTATGGGATACGCGCACGATCCAAAACTGGGAGTCCGCTCAGAGCCACACTGTTCTTGATGAATATCGCAGCAGCTTTGATAGTTTAATGTTTTCGCCGGATGGTTCGACACTTGCCAGTGCGGGTATAGAAGGCTCTATTTTGTTGTGGAACGTCTATACCGCTCAATTAGAAACGACACTCATTGGACATAGTGGACCGGTTAATACCTTAGCATTTTCTCCAGATGGTAAGACACTCGCCAGTGGCGGTTCAGATAAAACAATTCGATTATGGGACGTAGAAACTCAGGTGGTTAAGAAAATTCTTAGTGGTCATACAGATGGTGTAAGCTCCGTTGCGTTTTCCTCGGATAGAAAAACGCTTGCCAGCGGCAGTCGAGACGGGACTGTTCGGTTGTGGGATGTACACACAGATCAAGATTGCACCATTCTTAGAGGGCATGAGTATGAGGTTAATTCCGTTGCGTTTTCTCCAGATGGCAGGATACTCGCCAGTGGCGGTGGAGAGGGGACGATTCTTTTGTGGAAAACTCGATCTGAAGAGCCAGAAGATGTCAACAATGATGGAAGTGTAAATATTGACGATCTAACGTTTGTTGCTGATCATTTCGGTCAGGTCGGAGAAGGAAATGCAGCGGATGTTAATGGTGATGGAGTCGTCAATGTCCTTGATCTTGTTGCTGTAGCGGATGCGATAAAGGGAAACCTCTTGTTGAAATAGGGATGGATTTTGGTGTTGACGTAAACCAGAATCCATTGTAAACTTTGTATTATCGTATATGCTAACACTGCAGAGATACCGAAGGAGGCAGCCTATGGAAAAGCGAATCCTCGGACGAACAGGACTTGAAGTGAGTGTTTTAGGAATGGGGGGACTCTTTGTCTCAACCGCTGGTGGCAGGAATCGCGCTGACGGACGTAACGCTATCCGCCGAGCCTTGGAACTCGGTGTCAACTACGTCGATACCGCACCGAGCTACGGTAACAGTGAAGAGGTCGTTGGAGAGGCTTTAGATGGCGTGCTGCAACCGCACTATCTGTCCACGAAAATCGGTGGTAGACCGCAACCCTTCGATCCAAAGGATAAGCAACTCTTGCGTCAGTCGGTTGAAGAGAGTCTGCGCTTGCTGAAAAGGGATAGAATTGATATTTTGATGGTGCATGAACCCGATCGACCCGGACAATACGATTGGTGGACAAGCCACGAGACATTTGATGGACCCGTCTGTGAGGTATTAGCCGAGCTCAAAGAGGAGGGAATTGTGCGTTTCACGGGATTGGGCGGCACAACCGCACATCAACTTCCCGCAATTATGGCAACAGGTGTCTATGATGTCGTGCTGGCGGCGCAGAACTACAGTCTACTCTGGCGTGAGGCGGCAATCTCAATTTTTCCAGAAGCGAAACGACAGAATATGGGGATTGTCATCGGTGCTCCGTTACAACAGGGTGCATTATCCCGCCGCCACACCGAAGTAGAGACAGGGGCATGGTGGCTGAGTCGCCCGCGTCAGGAACAGTTCAAGGCACTCTATCGGTTTTTGGATGAAATCGAACTCTCGCTTCCAGAGGCAGGACTCCGTATGGTTATCTCCAATCCCGATATTTCTACTGTGCTGGTGGGGGCGAGGTCTGTAGAGGAGGTTGAACAGAATGTTCGGGCTGTTGAAGCCGGTCCGTTGCCCTCAGAAATATTAGAGCGACTTCAGGAAATCGCGGATATGGTGCCGTTCCGACCCTTTGAGGAACCCCATAGTTTGGCGTTCGGTAGGAAATACAGCGGTCCAGGGCACGCACGGTGACGCGCAAAAAAGAGAGGCGCGCTCGGAAAGCGCGCCTGCGTAAAACAATCAATTGATGAGATGTTATTCGTTGATATAATCCGAGCGCAACTCAAATGTGTGTGACACCCAGCTACCTGCCTGATTATCAAGTTCAGCCTCAATCGCCATGATATCCTCCAGCTGCTCATAAGCCTCGGCATCTTCTTGGCTCGCGAACTCTATCTCAACAAGCCGGTGCGGAGATTCACCATAGTAGTTGTCATAAGCGGCAGTCGCTTTCAATTGAGGCTGTCCGATAATTGTGGAGGAAACGGACGCAACCCACTCCAGATACGCCTGCTTCCCGCCCAGCGGATAGTCAATAAAAATAATACCTTTAATCGGCAAATCGCCTTCCGCATCCTTCGAGTAGTCAGAACGTTGGATAAATGTGTGGGCGATTGATACGCTTGAGTGATTCGGAATATCTTCGAGAATCGCAGCGATCTCTGGACGGTTCAGATAGGTCGCCATATCAAGAAAACTGTTGAATTCCCATTCGACGAGCCGGTTAGGACTCATTTCTGGGTCCTTGTTGTCGTAAGACCGTATCCGGACGACCTCTTCAGGAGCTTGCAGCGTTGGTGCAACGGAGGCAACCCACGCGATATACGCATCTTTTCCGCCCTCTGGATAGTCAATCAACAGAACAAACTTCACTGGAATTGCTTCCATATCCGTCATCGTCTCATCCGTAGCGGTATTTGCTGGCATGCCATCTACTACCATTTTTTGTGCCTTCTCACAACCCGTCAACGCAACAACCGCGATGAGAATTATCAAAAAGAGATTTGTTAATTTCTTCAAATTCATTATTTCATCTCCTCTGTTGAAAAAAATAAATAAAATATTAGAGTTTTCTAACTCTAACATATCACACGATATAATACAATATTTTTTAAGAATTTGCTTGCGACTCCCAAATCGGCTCTGAAGTTTGCGCACGGAAATTCACTGTACGAGCGAGAACAAACAGGAGATCCGACAGCCTGTTCAAACTTCGGATTATCTCAGGATTGACCTCTGCCTCGCGTGCCAGACGCACAACACACCGTTCACTTCGCCGACACACCACACGCGCGACATGTAAAGTAGCTCCAGCGGTGCAGCCACCGGGCAGAATGAAATTCGTCAACGGTGGCAGCTCCGCAGAGAGTGTATCTATTGCCGTCTCCATCTCTGTGGTGAAATCTGCCGGTATACGGAATTCAGCAGCTTTCGTATGGGACGCCGGGGTCGCTAAATCCGCCCCGACATCAAAGAGGTGATTCTGAACCCGCGCCATGAGCTCGGAAAGATCAACATCCTCAACCAACGTCTGCGCATAGCCGAGATAGGCGTTCAGTTCGTCAACAGTGCCGATCGCCTCAATACGCGGTTCATCTTTCCCCAACCGCGTTCCGCCATAAAGCGCGGTCTCTCCAGAATCGCCAAATTTAGTATAGATTTTCATATCAATTCATTATATACTCTGTCGAAAAAGGAGTCAAGCAACATGGATAGCTTAGGAAAAATTGTAAAAGTTGACGTTGTTGATCTACGCGTTCCCACATCGGATACACTCCTCGGTTCCGATCCTTTCCATAAAAAACCGAATTATTCCGCAGTCCTAACGACACTCGAAACGAGTACAGGGTACCACGGCATATCCGTAGCGTTCACCGCTGGTGCCGGAAACGACTGGATCGCTTACGGGGTTAAAGACCTCGCGCACCTCGTGGTTGGGATGGAGATGGCGACTTTCGTTGATAACCCTGGCGCGTTTCACAGGCTTCTCGTTGACCATCACCAGTTACGGTGGCTTGCTGACGGCGTTAACCGGATGGCGATCGGGAGCATCGTCAACGCGATGTGGGATGCCTGGGCAAAACTGGTGGATAAACCGCTCTGGAAACTCCTTGTCGATTTACCACCGGAGAAGATTGTGGAGTCTATTGATTGGCGGTACCTGCGCGATGCCTTAACACCCGACGAAGCGGAAGAGATTCTCAACACGCATTGGGACAGTCGCGAAGTACGCGAGCAGACGCTCCGTCAGCAAGGACCGAAGGCTTATTCCACCGCGGGATGGCTCGGTTTAACAGACGAACAAATTATCGAAACTGTGAATCAGGTGAAAGCCGACGGACTTGACTGCTTCAAAATGAAGGTTGGACAGGATCTGGATTTCGACAAGAAACGACTCGCCTTCATCCGGGAGACAATCGGTCCACAGGCACGTTTGATGCTTGACGCAAACCAGATATGGGGTGTCGATGAAGCAATCGCCTATATGGAAGCGTTAGCACAATTCAAACCGACATGGATTGAGGAACCTACAGCCCGCGACGATGTGCTCGGTTTCGTGAAAATCGCACGTGCCTTAGAGAAATACGGTATTGGCGTCGCTACTGGGGAACAGGTACCGTCGCCTGTCATCTTCAAACAATTAATCACGAGTGAGGCGATCCAGTACTGCCAGATTGACGCGACGCGGCTCGGAGGGGTCAACGATGTGCTCGGCGTCATCTTGATGGCGGCGAAATACGGTGTTCCTGTCTGCCCGCACGGTGGAGGTATCGGGTTGTGTAACATGATTCAACATTACGCCATCTGGGATCAAATTTGCGTCGCCGCGCATTCAGAAACACAGGTGGTTGAGTACCTCAACTTCTTACAAGCGGACGTTTTCCTATACCCAATTCAGGTACGCAATGGTGCCTATGTTACGCCAACGGTCCCCGGTTGGGGACTGGAGATGTATCCGGAGTTCGTCGAAGCGCATACCTATCCGACAGGCTCCGTCTGGCAGGGGAGGGAGGCATCTGGAAGTGTAACGTTCTTGGCGTAGTTGCCTTAACGAAAATGCGCGGTTAAAAACCGCGCTGATGAGATGAGAGAACACTGTCAAGATCGAATCTGTTAGAGTTTTGCCTCCTCTGCACGTTCTTTAAATGCTGCTGCACCTGCCGTAATCCATCCACCAACGCCGGTCATTAAAAACCGCACACCTGCTTTGACATATTTCTCAACCGTGGCATCGAGCGTCAAAGTCCCGGCAACCCGTCCTGCCTCTTGGATACGAGCAAGCGCGGAGTCAATTGTGTTTTGAACATCTGGATGGGTAAGATTTCCGATATGCCCCATAGAGGTCGCTAAATCTGAAGGGGCAACGAAAAATACGTCAATATGATCGACGGTCAGAATCTCGTCCAGGTTGTTAACCGCGACGATGTCTTCAATCAGGACGATGACGAGCGTTTGCGAGTTGGCGACATCAAAATAGTTGTCCACCCCGTAGCCTTGGCGACTGGTGAACATTCCACGGTGTCCGATCGGTGCGAACTTCGCGCCCTCTACGACGTTTTGTGCCTCCGCTTTCGTGTTGACGTGCGGGACACAGATGCCCATGGCACCACAATCCAATGTGCGGTAGATGAGTCCCTGGTCGTTGCGGTTGACACGTGTGATAGAGGTCATCCCCCAGAGATCGCAGGCACGCGTCAGGTCCCCAAGTTCTGCCGCATCCACCCGTCCGTGTTCGCCTTCCAGCCACACACCATCGTATCCGTTCGGACCGAAGGTATCTATATCATCAGCACTCGTCAACCCTGAGATGACGAACGCCAGGTCGCCAGCCGCTAACTTCTCTTTAACCCGATTTGGTCTTATTTCCATAGATTTCTCCTATGAGGTTATTATTTTAGCGTAAGGGTATCAGGAATCCTGAAAGTTGTCTATAAAAAAGTGAAGTGCGCACTTGAAAAGCACGCACTTCGCGTTCAGCGTCGTAGTTGTACTTTCATTCAATGAATCATACCACTACGAACCGGAATATCAATCTCAGTTTCCTATTCACTGGCACTGGCGCGTAACAAGTAAGCACCCATCGCGCCGTTCAGCAACGGAAGTATGGCATCAAAGAGAATCCATACGAACTGTCGAGTGCCCATGTTGACAGCAGTGAAGTCTGACCCGATATCGCTGATACCGAACCAGTTCCAGAGGAAGATGATCGCCGCGAACATAAACCCATAGAACATTGTGTTCGCCGCTATAAACTCTTGGACGCTTGCATCCGCACCGGCACGGCTCATGCGACTGTAACTGAAAATCACGCCCAGTATTATTGAAATAGCAGAGAGCCAGTTGATATAGTCCCAAGCAGAACTGTGCGGACTATCTTCGGTGGAAGTATGGTAAATCGGCTCAAGTACTGTTTGAATGGCGACTATCGCCGCGATGATGATAAGCGCAACGCCTATAACTCGTTTGAGGGCTTCCATGATTTTCTCCTTTTCCCTTAGAGGGATAGTTAAATCCTGTCCCAAGCATCGAAGTTAGGTCCATCATTTGTTTACAAAGAAATCCACCAAATTCGCCTGCATTATACATTTTACAACATATATAGTCAAATTTTTGCGAAAAAGTATCTCGGGATGTTAAAAGCGAAGGAATGTCTCAATCTCCGCAGCATACCTCTCAAAATCACGCGCAGCGAGAGATTTTAGATTGTCCAACTGCGTAAGGGTATCCAACTCCCAGAAATCAATTTCTGGATTGATTCGCAGATAATTCTTCTTTAACAGCAGTTTTGCTGTATTCGCGGAGGCTTGAGATTGAAGCGTCATCACATAGGAGGTCAACTTCGCACCAGCCCACCCCGTGATGAATCCCCATCCGCGTCTGTTGCGATACATATCCACTGAATGTCCCGTGCCAACGGATAGCATCCGAACCTCTTGTGCCTCTTTCCCAAACACCGAGAGTGCCTCTGTGAAAGCGACCGTGGACGGATTGTTTGCCCAGAGACCGCCATCTGCTAACAGGAACTTGCCAACGGATTTTGGCGCGAAAAATGTAGGCGCGGCACAGGAAGCGAGGATTGCCTCTCTCAGGCTCACATCTTTACCTGTAGGAGCGATCTCCGAATCGCGACATCCATAATTGGATCTAAAAATGTGAACTTCACTTTTGGAAATCTCTGAACTCGTTATCATCAACGGGTTTGCTATTTCGTGAAGAGGCGTTGGGGGGATATGCTTCGCGAGAATCTGTGCGAGCGGCTCACTCGGATATTTACTGAGAAACAGCGGAATGCGATACCATCTCCTTCGGAAGATATAAGGGGTTTCCGTCTCAAAAAGTTCGACAATCTCTGGCATAGGAATGTCGGAGACGGCGGCACCAGCGATGATTGCTCCCGTGCTTGTCCCAGCAATAAGATCAAAACAGGTTCTGATGTGTGTCCCAAAAGCCTGTTCAATGTTGGCAAGGAGTTGAGCGGTGTATATGCCGCGAGTGCCACCGCCATCTAACGCGAGGATGTGGAAGGTGTCTGTGTTGCTCATTGGTTGTTTCCTGATATATCTCATACATCGATTTTTCTTTATCTCTTTATCTTTGTATGCTAACTCAAAATACCATACCTTTCTGCCGAAATCAACTGAATTTTGGCACTTGACACAAACCCACAATTTCTGCTAAAATGCTTGTCAAAACAGCAGGACAGGGAGAACCCATGAACCGTAGAAACTTTTTAATTCACGGAAGCACCGCGTTAGCGGGACTTTTCGTTGCGCATAGTCCCCTGCGTGTATATGCCAACCATCACGAAGGTCAGCAATTACCACCCTTACCTTACGCCTACGATGCGCTTGAACCGCATATTGACAAGCGCACCATGGAAATCCATCATGGGAAACACCACCAGGGCTACGTCAATAAACTCAACGCAGCAGTCGCACGCAGCCATGACCTGATGCACATGTCGCTTGAAGGCATGCTCCGAAATATTGAAAGGGTGCCGAAGCATCTCCGACAAGCCGTTATCAACAGCGGCGGTGGACACGCCAACCATACGCTTTTCTGGAGTATTATGATTCCGGGAGGCAGCGAACCGACAGGTAAAGTCGCCGAAGCCATTCAATCCACTTTCGGTTCCTTTGATGCCGGCAGTGAAATGTTCGTCAAAGCAGCGAAAACGCATTTCGGGTCAGGATGGGCATGGCTCGTTGTCGACGAAAACAAGAAGTTGCAGATCTACTCAACATCGAATCAGGATAGCCCACTGATGAAGGGGCATACCCCTATCCTCGGTCTCGATGTCTGGGAACACGCCTATTATCTCAATTATCAGAACCGACGCGCCGACTACGTTGATGCGTGGGGCAAAGTCGTCAATTGGGAGCAGGTCAACACCAACTATCTCGCAGCAATGAAGTGATAACAAACATCGGCGCAGTTAAAGTAGAGAGGAGACACTATGGAGCGTAGAGATTTTTTGCGGCAGAGCGGTTTAACGCTTACCGGGTTGCTGCTCAGCCCGTGGGCGGTCTACGCCTTCCCGAGTCGTGAAGGTGAAGTGCTTATTCCATTTACCGATCAGCCACCGGAACCGCCTTCAAAGCGCGGTTTACTGGATTGGGACGCGCTCGATTCCTTTATCACACCGAACGCTGAATTCTTCAACGTTTCACATTACGGCAAACCTGAGGTAGACCTCGCGACGTGGAAGCTGGAAGTAAGTGGCTTGGTTGAAAACCCGCTGATGTTCACGATTGAGGACATCAAAGCACGTCCCCGACAGGAGGTGACCTTTACGCTGGAATGCTCCGGTAACCACGGATTTCCAACGTTCACTGGTGGTATTGGCAACGCGAAATGGGCAGGGACACCCCTCGCACCGATTCTCAAAGAAGCCGGTATCCGAGAAAACGGCATTGAGGTCATCTTCTTCGGACACGATGTCGGGGAAGAGGAACGGCGTAAAGTGAAAATGCGTCAGAATTTCGCCCGAAGCATGTCCGTTGAAGACGCACTACAGGACACAAATCTCCTCTGCTATGAGATGAACGGTGAACCGTTACCACACGCAAATGGGGCACCCTTGCGTCTGATCGCTCCCGGTTGGTATGGGATTGCCTGTGTCAAGTGGCTCAAACGCATTGAGGTGCGCGATACCCGGTACATGGGACGGTTCATGGGACGCGATTATGTCACGATACGCGAGGAGAAACGTCCGGATGGTGAATCGGTGTGGATGGAGACTTCGGTGGGTAGAACAAAGTTGAAATCGTTAGCGGCGAAGGTAACCCGTATCGGCGATAAATACCGTATCTACGGAGCCGCGTGGGGTGCTCCGATCCAAACGGTTGAAGTGAGCATTGACGGAGGCGCATGGCAAAAGGCGACGATAGACTCGGAGGAGGACGCTGAATTCGCGTGGAAAATCTGGCATCTCGACTGGAACAGCCCGTCGAAGGGGGAACACACCGTCGTCTCCAGAGCCATTGATACGATGGGAAACATCCAACCCGCGGGTGATTCCGACTACATTACTGGAAAGCACACCTATTGGGAGAGCAACGGTCAGGTTATCCGCCGAGTCAATATTGAATAGAAGACTTTATGGAGATTGTATGCACATAACCGATGTACAAAAACAGCAATTCCAAGAGGAAGGCTATTTCATTTTAGAGAATGTGATCCCAGAACCGCTGCTGGAACTGCTCCGCGGTGAATGCGGAACCTTTATCGATCAGATGGATGCCGATATGGACCGGCAGGACACGGATGTCCTCGGCATCAATCATCGCAACAAACGCTATTTCGTCTCAAACTGCTTCAGGAAACAGCCGAAACTTCGCGAATTCCTATTCAGCGATTTAATGGCGGAAGTCTGCCGTGCCACCTTAGGCGAGACGGCGTACCTTTTCTGGGAACAGTATGTCGTCAAAGGCGCAGAAGCCGGGATGAAGTTCAGCTGGCACCAGGATTCAGGCTACGTCGGTTATCCTGACCATAAGCCGTATCTTACCTGTTGGTGCGCACTCGATGATATGTCCGAAGAGAACGGCACCGTCTACGTGATGCCATTTTCGAGTATCGGCATCCGTTCATGGGTGAAGCATATCCGTGAAGCGGGAAGCAACGATATGGTGGGTTATTTCGGACCGGAAAAAGGGGTACCTGCGATTGTGCCTGCGGGCAGCATTGTCGCCTTCACGAGTATCAATTTCCACTCCAGCGGCACAAACTACACGCCCAACCTGCGGCGTGCGTATCTTGCGCAGTATTCAGCGGAACCGCTCCTTTCACACGACGGGAGTCGGTTGTGGGGCAATGCAGAGCCATTGTTGCGGGATGGAAAGTCTGTTGTCGGGGAACCACCACCGGATATTACGTCGCGGTTTGATTGATGAGAGTTGGTCGGCGGACTGTTTTGCTAAACAGATTTACATTATCTCTGATTCACTCAGTGTTATCAAGTTCTTGAAGCGATTGCTCTATCTCAGCTTTAAGGTCTTGATTGTCCGTATCTTCTGCCAATTCCAAGGCTTTCTGGAAATCCGCTTTTGCTGCCTGATCTCTGCCTAGGAGAGCGTTTGCTTTGCCTCGGGTATCATATGCTTCGGCATAATTCGGACTTAGGCGGAGGGCTTCGGTACAGTCAGTAATAGCATTCTCATATTCGCTCAGTAAGATTTTGGCAATCCCGCGGTTACGATAGGCATAGATATCATCGGGATTTAACTGGATAGCCTTATTAAGATCAGCAATAGCAGCCTCATATTCCCCTAATTTACTTTTATCAATGCCTCGGTTATGGTAGGCATGGGCATCATTTGAATTAATCTTAATAGCCTCGCTATAATCTTGGATGGCAGCCTCATGTCTTCCTAACTGCCCCTTCACATATCCACGATTATAATAAGTAACAGCATCCGGATTTAATTGGATAGTCTTGTTGTAGTCAGCAATAGCAGCCTCATATTCCCCTAGTTCACGCTTTGCGTCCGCCCTGTCTTTGTAGGCTTGTGCCAAAGTGGGGTTAACCTTAATGGCCTCGTCATAGTCAGCAATAGCCTTTATGTATCGCCCTATGGTGCTTTTCACATTGCCACGAAGGATATAGGCAAGATCTATATGATTTAGAGAACGATCAGATTTAATCTGGATAGCTTTATCAAGATCATCAATCGCAGTTTCATATTGACCTCTTATGAATTTTACACCCCCTCGCATGGTGTAGGCAAAGCCTATATGGTTTACAGCAGGATCAGGTTTTAGCCGAATGGCTTGGTCGATATCTACAATAGCAGCGTCGTATTGTTTCCTCGTGAACTGTGCTATTCCTCGTATAAGGTAGGCATAGGGAGCGTCTACTTTGAGTTGAATGCTCTTATCAAAATCAGCAAGTGCAGCTTCAAACATATTTTCGCCGAGTTTGCTAAGTCCTCGCCTAAAGTAAGCGTCCGCGTCATCTGATTTATGGCGTATTACTTCGTCATAGTCAGCGACAGCAGCCTCATGTAGACCTAATGCAGCCCTCGCGTGTCCACGCATAACATAAGTTGCAACATCACTTGGATTGTGCCGGAGAGCTTCGTTAAAATCACCAATAGCCTCTTCATATTCTTTGCGGGCATTCCTTGCACCACCGCGAGCGGTGTAAGCAAGATAGATGGAAGGATCATCCAAATTTAATCGGAGGGCTTCATCAGCATCAGCAATAGCAGTCTCATATTGACCCAGTAATCTATTTATACCACTGCGAATGAGATAAGCGAAGTAAACACAAACTTCATCTGAATCCAATTGGATAACTTTGTCAAAATCAGCAATAGCAGCCTCATATTGACTCAGCGTGCACTTTACATTGGCGAGCTTAAGATAGGCATAAGGATCAGCTGGGTTAATCCGAATGGCTTCATTGAAGTCAGCAACCGCGGATTCATACTGCCCAAGCGAGTATTTTGCCTCGCCACAGTAATAGTAGGTTTCAGCAGAATCAGGTTTTAGCCCAATTGATTGATGGTAAGCGAGAATTGCTTCTTCTTTTTTATCTCCTGCGAAAAGAGAGTTACCGATGGAGAAAAATGCCTCCGCTGCGAGCACGTTGAGGGGTTTTTCCGGCAACCCGGTAGGATTATCGTGTCGATCCTCATTTTTTATGTTGTCTGGATTTGTGCCTTCTGTTAGTTCAGGAAACAGATCTGTCAATTTTGGAAAGTGCTCGTTCTCATATTCCGTGATAAGAATACCGATGAAATCCATTAATGGTGCCAAGGGATGCTTTTCATCGTCACCGACGACATAGATTAACTCTTTCAATACCGTATCAAGTTGTTTGTAGTCGGTTTCGGTTAGTGTAGTGAAGCTGTTATTTGCATTCCGATTCGCTATATCGGTTAACTCTTCAAGGACCTCTACAAGCCATTGGTAGTCGCTTTCCGGATATGAAGCGGATTCAACCTGTTGCTGTACTGATGCTTGCACCGGTTCGGAAAATAATATGGGAATTTCAGGAGCGTTCTCCCACATCAGTGTTTGTAGATGTTCAGAACTGAATTCAGCAATTGTTTGCTTTTGGAGGAACGCACTAATGTCTGTTTTCTCAAATAGGACATTAAGTCCCAAAGAAATTGGTGTTGGTGATACATTTTGTGTAGGAGATTTTTCAATTAACATGGTTTACCTTCTCCAATTTCCTGTATCATACTCATCGTGCGTTAGCACCTGATCGATAATCACAACCTGCTTCGTGTATTGTACAACCGCAATGAGACGGGCATCGTTGCCACTAATATTGAAAACCGTTAGTGTTACCGATTCGCGATTAAATCTTCGGGGTTGTACCTTCACCGGTGAAACGCGTCCGAACGTTTCACGCAGGTCAATAATTGACTTAAAACTTCCTTCTCTTATCACTTGAGCCCAATGGTTGAGGGAGGCACGAGTATTCGGATGTCGCTTTGCAAATTTCGCTAACTCATTTTCTCTAACAATTCGCATAAAAGGGCCGTGTAGTGTGTTTGTTGAATTAAGGACTGCGTATGTTTTTGAAATACCAGCAGAGGAACCGCCGGCACGGCCGATAGTAAAATTACATTATCTTATTCGATCTGTCCCTCAAGACCGCTAATATTATACCACGTGAAAATCTATATGACAAAAGAATTGCGTTGATAGAGCAGCACCCTTAAGTTGTTTCTATTGGTCTGGCGCGAGTTTACCGCTAACGTTACTAACCGAATGACGACTAAATCCGGTCAGATAATCCCCAATCTTATCTTGAAGACTTCGTGCAAGTCTTGCTGGACCGATATAATGACTGATGAGGATACCGAACGCGAACACCTCATCGTCTGCTGTCACGGTGTAGCCAGCCAGCGCAGATACCCCGCTCAACGTCCCTGTCTTCGCACGTAGGACCTTTTCGGCGGACATCCCTTGCATCCGATTTTTCAAGGTGCCATCAACACCCGCAATCGGCAGCGATGCCAGAAACTCCGGCATCACCTCGAAATTGTGATACATATAGACGAGCAACTTCGTGAGCAATTCGGCATTGAGAAGGTTGTATCGAGAGAGTCCAGAACCGTCAACGAACCGGTGTATCGGCGGCTCGTCCATGATTTCTGCTAAAAACCCACCGACAACGTCTCTCCCCTTTTTCCATGTCCCCGGTTCACTGATAACTTCAGCACCGATCGTTTTGAAAAGCAATTCGGCGGTCCAGTTGTCACTCGGTTTGTTCATCAACTTGAGGATGTCGGCGAGCGGCGGTGATAGATGCTTGCCGACCCGATGTGCATCTGGGGGCACTGTTCCTTGAACGACATCACCCATTACGTGAACGCCTTTTTCCATGAGCGCAGTTTTCAAGAGGTGTCCACAGGCGAGTGCCCTGCTCATTTTGTTCGCATCGGGTTCGACTTCTCGGATACTCAAAGCACTGATCCACAGCGGTCTATCGTCCCACATCCACCCTGGACCTTCCCAAATGGCATCGAGGTATGTGTCATCAACGACGATGTGATCCTGTATCGACTTGACACCCATTTGAAGCAGGGCATCTGTCAATTTTACAATGTCTTGAGGGCGGAGCACCGGATCAGCCCTGCCTTTTAGATAGATATTTCCTACGACGGCACCCTTCACAATGGTATCCGCATAGAGTGTTGTCTCAAATTGATAGTCCGATCCCAATTTCGCTAAGGCAGTCGCTGCGGTGAAGAGTTTTGTTGTAGAGGCGGGATGGTGCAACTTGTGGCTGTTTTTTTCGTAAATCACTTCCTCTGTTTCAACGGCAACAACCTTGATGCCGATGCTTGCAGTTGTGAACAAAACTTCCTCCAAGACGGCATCGATATCGGTGTGTAGTTTTTTGAGCGGGTCTACAACGGGTGTCGGTGGTGCGGTTTGAATCGGCGTGGTAGTGAATATCCCACACCCTGAGAGCAACACCGCACCGCAAAATAGAAAAATAGCAAAGGTCTTCATGGTTTCTAATCATATCACAATTGGGTGAATTGTCAAAATAGAAATTGATGGGTTGGTTGTCAGTGATCGGTTATCAGTTGTCAGTAAGTGATAGTAGAGGAGTGTCGGGTTTGAAAGAGAGGCGAGGTTGAGAAACCTCGCCCAGTGTGGGAAGTTATGTAAGTCCTGCAAAATTTGACTTTTCCCCTGAAATGTGATAAAATATCAATAGGCAGATTAGACAGAAATTAGACGCGAAAATATAAAAGGGGACACTGAATTTTGGCGTAGCCTGAAGCCAAAACTTGCTGGAAAAACAACATGGTTGAATTTTATGATACAACACTCAGGGATGGCAGCCAAGCAGAAGGCGTAGCGTTTTCTGTTGAAGATAAACTCATCATCATAGAGGCACTCGATAAGTTAGGCATCCGTTATATTGAGGGCGGCTATCCCGGTTCCAATCCAAAAGACATAGAATTTTTCAAACGAGCAAAAGGCATGACGTTGGAAACGGCAACAATCGTGCCGTTCGGTAGCACGCGCTATCCCACCTATACCGCCGATGTCGATCCGAATTTAACCGCGTTGCTCGACACTGGTGCAAGAACTGTAACGATCTTTGGAAAAAGTTGGCGACTCCATGCCACTGAGGTCCTGCGTGTCACAGCAGAAGAGAACTTGGAGTTGATTGAGAGTTCTGTCCGTTATCTCGTGGAAAATGGTCGCGAAGTTATCTACGATGCCGAACATTTCTTCGATGGTTACGCCGATGATCCTGCGTATGCGATAGAGACGCTACGAGCCGCTGCTGCTGGCGGCGCGAGTTGCCTCGTCCTCTGTGATACGAATGGTGGCAGATTGCCCTTAGAAGTTCAGGAAGGTGTCGAAGTCGTCCTTTCCGATCTGTCATTGCCTGTCGGTATCCATACCCACAACGACGCTGGAATGGGTGCCGCGAACGCAGTACTCGCCGTGCAAGCAGGTGCAAGCCATGTGCAAGGTACTTTCAACGGTTACGGTGAACGGTGTGGAAACGCGAATCTTGCCTCAATTATCCCCACAATTCAACTCAAACTCGGAATCAAATGCCTCCGCGATACGCAATTACAAGCACTCACAAGCGTGTCCCGACTTATCAGTGAATTGGCGAACCTCCCGCATGACGAACGTCAACCCTACGTTGGGCGTTCCGCCTTTGCGCATAAAGGTGGTTTGCATACCGATGCCATCCGTAAAAACCGCCTCACCTATGAACATATCGTGCCGGAAACAGTCGGCAACACACAACGGATTCTCGTTTCCGATCAGGCAGGGCGCGGCACTATTATGAAGAAAATCGAGAGGGCGTATCCCGATTACGACAAGAATTCACCACAGGTGCTGGAACTCTTTAAACGCCTCAAAGCAGCGGAACAGGAAGGCTACCAATACGAAGCCGCTGAAGCATCGTTTGAACTCTTGACGCATAAGGTATTCAACGGGTACGAAACCTTCTTTGAATCTGTTGGTTTCCGCGTGATTATCGAACAGTTCAGCGACTTCGCCATGCGTTCCGAGGCGACCATCAAGGTTACGACGCCGGATGGTCTTACGGCGCATACCGCCGCTGATGGAGATGGTCCCGTCAATGCCCTTGACACTGCCCTCCGAAAAGCACTGGAACAGTTCTATCCCGCCCTGCAGACAGTTCGACTCATAGATTACAAGGTTCGGGTGTTGGATACGAAAGCTGGCACGGGTTCAAAAGTTCGGGTGTTAATTGAAGCGAGCGATGGTGAAAGGATTTGGAGTACCGTGGGTGTTTCAGAGAATATTATCTCCGCAAGTTGTGAAGCACTGATAGATAGTTTCGAGTATAAACTTTATACAGACAAAGTTCGTGCCGCTTCGTTGCATACCTAATAGAGGTCGCCGTGCCTCACATCTTTGGGGGAAACATGGGACATTTAGACACAATTGAAAAAGCAGCACAAAGGTTGATTACGCTCTGTCAGAAAGAGAAACAGACAAAAACAGACAAAGAGAAGATGCTCGGAATACACGCTGAGATCCTTACAAGCATTGAAAACCTTGCCGAATGTGAACTCTGCGGCGCAATCACAGAAATGATTGTAACGATGACCTTGGCTGATGTCACAGCGAAGTTGTGTAAGGCGTGTGGTGTCAAATCCTTGGAGGTAGGAAAGATTCAGGCTTCCAAACAGGGGGCATCTCGGAAACGGACCCGCCGCGCGAAGACACCGACTGCTACCACAGCGAGATCAAAGACGAAAAAAAACAGTAAAACATCTTCCAAACCTGCAGCACCCGTTGAAGAACCAGAAACGCCAGCCGCGCTACATACCCGTATTGAAGCACAAACCGGCATAAAGAAAACCGATGTAAAACGTCTCCATAAGATTGTTCAGGACATTGCCACCCCAATGACCCCGGAACATACGCTCGCCTATGTCCAACGCGAGGTAGAGATAGCGAAGATAAAGGTAGACGCAGATGCATTAAAAAGAGCAGTTCCCTTGCTAACTTAGCGGGTATAAGAGACGCATTTCATAGTTCTAACGCACGTTGTTCCTCCGCAAGGTAAAATTAAAAATCTGTCTGGATGTGTTGTGCCCATTCCCGATTTGCTTGGTACCACTCCACAAGCGCAGTGATGCCTTCACGAAAACTGACTTGTGGACGCCACCCTAAAAGTTTTTCCGCTTTACGAATGTCCGCCCACGTCGCGCGAGCGTCCGCCGGATGAAACGGTTGGTGTGAGAGTTCGGCTTTTCTACCAACGAGTTCCTCTATCAGTCGGATCGTATCAATAAGCACGATGGGACTATCTGAACCGAGATTAATCACTTCGTATTTGAGGGGTTTCAATCCGGCAATCACACCACGGGCAATGTCCTCAAGGTAGGTATAGTCGCGTGAGGATTCTTTGCCATCGCCATAGACGGTAACCGGTTTCCCTTCACTAATCCAATGTACAAAGCGAAACGCGCTCATATCGGGTCTGCCAGCGGGTCCATACACAGTGAAAAAACGGAAGACTGTCACGTCAATACCGTAGAGATGGTGGTAACTATGGCAGATCGATTCAGCCCCTTTTTTCGAGGCAGCATAAGGGGACAACGGTCCATCTGTGTTCGTCTCCTCACTGAACGGAAGACTGTTATTCGAACCGTATAGACTTGATGTGGATGCCAACACAAATTTTTTAACGTCAAATTCGCGGCACAAATCCAGCAGATTCAGCGTGCCGGTCACGTTTGTATCCACGTATACCCATGGATCCTCAACAGAATGCCTCACGCCAGCACGCGCTGCGAGATTAATCACAGCGTCAAATGTAGGGGTTTCCCTCTTGAATATTGCCTGCAATGTTTCCCGATCACAGATGTCTGAGCGGTGGAACTCGAAATTTGGGGTGCCTTCAAGTTGTTCAAGCCTCCATTGCTTGACCTGCGTGTCATACGAGGCATTTAAGTTATCGATCCCAACAACGGTATGACCCGCCTCCAGCATAAATTCCGTCACTTTCCATCCGATAAATCCAGCGCAACCGGTGACGAGATATTTCATATCTGTTCCCTTTCATGGTTATACGCAACCTGCCTTGAATGCTTCAAAACGCTCTTGAAACAGTGACAGTGCTATTTCCGACATCTCATATTGTGTTTGGGTGTCTGTCTCCAATTTTTGTAGTTCGGTTTCGTTTTGCGACAGGAGTGCGTCAATTTCCTCGACTTCCTGTTTCAACGCAAGGATCGCTTCAAATGCTGAGGTTTCACTGGTACACGCTGTCAACAATTCGTGATAAAGCGTCACGCCCCCATCAAGTCTTTTGAAATCGCGGTGTATCTGATTCAATACGCCACGGTAATGCTCCGGTACCATCGGGTTCTCTGTCTCAGCGAGCGTTTTTAAAGTGGTACCTAACTGGGTCAACTGAATCTGCTTATCCGACCAGAGAATCTTTTTCGCGACACCGTCCACATTGTCGCTATCTATGACGGGCGCGTGCTTCTGTAAGTCATCGTGAAGTTGAGTTTCCAATTCAACCAATTTGGCTTGAAATGCCTTGATACGGCGTTTGAATTCCTCAGAATACCTCCGAACTTCAGGGAACTTCTCATGAAGTGCGTCGTGTTTCTCTTTTAATTTGTGAACCTTCAAGATGTAAGTAGGATAACGCACCTTGAGGCTCTGGGCAAGTGTTCGCACTTCCCGCAGGTCACTCTTGGTCAGTTTCCTAACTTGTTTACCCTCCAACACCCCTATGAACCCATATACCGCAGCAGATAAACCGCAAAGGGTTAGGAGGATAGACGCTAAGATCTGAAAGACCCCGTCATCTACTGCCACGCGAATTGCCAAGAAACCGAATCCTCCGAGAAGTAGACCGGCAACAAGAAGAAAGATTGGATTGGACAAATAGGGTTCTATTCTAATTTTTGTTGACATATTTCCCCCATCACAGAGGATGTTCTATGATCGGAGCAAGACACTGATACAGAAAAGATTAATTGGCATCGGGTGTTGCTAAAAGTTTGTCAATTGCTTGCTTCAGTTCAGCGTAGGTTTCTGCTTTGAAATCCGATTTCCGGTGGAACACAATAATCCCTTCCTGCGAGATGAGGTAGAGCGTCGGTTTCTTTTTTTCTGTCTGATACCGCTTGTGCACTTCCCCTTTCCAATCCAGCAGGAATCCCACAGCAGGCGGGTTTTTCTTCAATTGGCTCCTGATAAACCGTTTCGGTATGAATCCCGGAACGCTCCGTAAATCACCAATGATGTAGGCGACGACCTGTTCGTTCTCTCCGTACGCCTTCTGGAACGCCTCTGCCCACTTGTCGTCTTCCTCTCGAATCTTACGGTTGCCCATAATGAGGAAAACGACCTTACCGCGCAACTTCTTCAGATGGTGATCCTTTTCCTCAGCGTCTTGGAGCGTCCACTCCGGTGCTGTATCGCCGACTTTCGGCGGTGCTGTTTCCGATTTTTCATCGGCAACAGCCACGAACATTCCAAAAAGACGAATGCTAATAGCTGCAACGATAAGTAGTTTCATAGCGGACAGCAACTCCTGCGAATTTGCCTCAGTGTGGATGAAGTTCAATCGTTCCAGTTAAGAATGAGATATTGATATCAAAATGATCCAGGAAATTCATGCCTAACAGACCATCTATTATTGAATTTTCAGGTAAGTCGTGGCACAAGACATCAATATTCTCAAGAGTTTGTCCAAGAGCGGTTAATTTACGCACAGTGACAATTTTCGCGGAAACGGTACCGCCTCCGGTAATGATTTCTACCTCTTGCTTCGGATTTGATAAATCATATCCTAAAGCGGTGGCAACCTTCGGGGGAATAGTTGTATTTGAGGCACCAGTATCTAAAGCCACGGGCAACAGATCAGAGTCGTTTCCATCAATGCTACCGACTTCAAGATGCAGAATGATCAACCGACGTATGCGAGTGAAAGGGACACGTGCCATTACAAGATATACTCCACATCTTCTGGAATTTCGCGCGTAGAATGTATAGCCACCTTTCCTTTGTAGTCAGCTATGGCATCATGAATATCTTCTCGGAATTTGCTATGGACAGCCACTACTCCGGACAGCAGTTCGGTATTTTCGCTGATTTCGCAATCCACGATAAGCAGCCATTCATCTGGGTACTTCTGCTCTATTTCTTGGAGTGTTAGTCGTTCGTTTGTCATCTTCAGGTTCTCCTTTTCAAATAGGCATAATCAATTGATTTACGCCTATTGTAACATTAATGCTTTCCTCTTAGCAAGAGGTATTCAAAACTTTCAATAATTGTCAAGTTGATTTTTTAGTGGAAACCTGCTACGCTATTAGACAAGAAAATTGTGCTAACAAACGCTTTCCTATTATTCGGATCCGCAATATGAATGCTGAACGCACTATCCCTACACTTTTGAATCAAATTCGGGAGGAAGTCCTCCCGTCCATCGCACACCCTTCGGAACTCCAGACAACTGAGGGTTTGCAAGACCTCAGGAGTCGGCTCCACAGCCTCCACTATTACTGCATCCGCTCACAGATTCCCAATCCGGTTTGCAATCGTGTAGAGACTTTGCTTTCAACGAGTTCAGGTCTTTGGCATCTCATCGCTGAAAATGAGTTGATGCTGAAGAATCTGAAAGAGTATACCCGCGTGCGGACCTTCTCTGCAGAGGCAGAAGGAATTACCAATATTGAGGAGCTCCTTTCTGGCGAAGATACCCTTCGCGATGTGCTCATCAACAGTGTCGCGTTTATGCTCAATTGGAAAGCGAATACAATTTGGGTGGACTCCGCGAAACGCGCACGTACCGCAATGGCAAAAAACTATATGCTGGAAATCCAGGATCGCATCTGGCAGTTCATCAAAGAAAGCGCGGTGGAAACAGAAGACGACTTAGCGAAAGCCGAGCAGATCCGCGAACGCGCGGACAGATTGCTCGCAGTCGTCCATGCCAGCGATTTACCAACCGAAGCGCAGGTTACGCTCCTGATGCAGATCTATACACTACTCTTGCGCCTTCAGCTCGGTCAACTGATTATTCAATTAGAGACCCTTCAAGACCAAGAGAACGGAACGAACGCATGAAAACACGTCTTTTTCTCCGTTCCAATTATTTATGCCGCAGCGTGAGAATCGTATGCTGCAATACACTCCTACTGCTGCTGTGCCATAGTGTGCTCGCCGCCGAGGTGCCTACCGTGTCGCCGGGCAGAGAAGTACGCATCACGGCTCCAAAAACAGGGAAGACCTTCCTGCTTTACGTTCCGGTGGATTACACCGATAAACGTCCATTTCCGGTTATTTTTTGTTATCACGGCTACCGCGGATCAGCGACAACCTGGCCCTTCAAACAGGTGACAAAGGGGCAAGGGTTTATCGTTGTGGGTATGAATTACGCAACTGATGCTTACTACCACAAACTCCGGTTCACCACAACGGGACCGGAGAAAATCTTCTTTGATGAGGCATTAGAAATTATCTCAACACGGGTGAACGTTGCCCAAGACTACATTTTTATGGGGGGCTATAGCCAGGGCGGCTACTCAACGACCGTTCTCGGAGAACAGCTGTTAGATCGGTTGGCGGGGAGTCTCGTCCTTGGTGCTGGTAGATGCTATGTGGATATGCAGCCACCACCGGCGGAGCTCATCCGCGGGCATCCGTTCTTCTATGGTGTTGGGGAATTAGATGACCCACATTACCCACGCGCAAAACGTGCTTTGCGGTTTTATACAGAGTGCGGCGCAGATGTGACCTTTGAGGGATGGAAAGATGAAACGCACAAGCTCTCTTCACAGTGGATGAGAAAAACAAAGATGCGGGAGTGGCTTATCGCTTATGGACCCATGAAACAGGCTGCGTCTGGATTTGAAAAGGCACAGACCGCAGAGAAGAAGGGTAAACTGGGTGAGGCGTTCACGCTTTACACCCAAATTGCGGAGATTTTACCGGATACAGAACTGTGCCGCACGGCGGAAGAATCAGCAATACATCTCGGCACCGAAGCCGAAACGCAATTCAATCGGTTGAAAAAGACGGCTGATGAAAAATCCTACGCTGAGGTGGTAAAGGCGTTAGAAGCATTCCGCGATAAATATGTCGGAAGCGTCTTTGAAGAACACGCGGTGCAACTGCTCGGTGAACTGCTGAATGCCAAGGCAGATGCGTTAGAGGGTCGAGCGCGCGAGGCAGAAGCAGAGAAAAAATATACGCGTGCTTTGCAACTCTACAAACTCTATCTTACCCACTTCCCAAAGGCAAGGCGCTACGCGGAAGTCCAAAGACAGGTAAAAGCGTTGAGAAACAGAACAGGAACAAAATAAGGAGGATCCTATGCAAAAAAAATTGTTTGAAGAACTTGTCGGTGTCATAGCCACGTTAAGAAGTGAGAACGGATGTCCGTGGGATCGGGAACAGACGCATGAAACGCTGAAATCTACACTCATTGAGGAAACTTACGAAACACTTGAAGCCATTGATGCAGGCGACCCGAAAAAATTGAAAGAGGAATTGGGTGATCTCCTGCTGAACGTTATGCTCCAAGCACAGATCGCAGCAGAACATAAGGATTTTGACATCTACGCCGTGATTGAAACACTCACAGAGAAACTCATTCGGCGACATCCGCACGTCTTTGGCGATATCGACGTTGAGGATTCAGACGAGGTTGTGAAAAACTGGGAAGAAATTAAACGCCAAGAGGCAGGCTACGAAGATCGAAAATCGGTCCTTGACGGAATTCCGGACGCCCTTCCAACCCTGCTCCGCGCCCAGAAGATACAGAACCGGGCAGCACGTGTCGGTTTCGATTGGGATAAACTCACCGATGTTGTTGCCAAAGTTGACGAAGAACTTCAAGAGGTCAAGGCGAGTATCCGGGCGGATAAACCGGAAGCAATTTCGATGGAACTTGGGGATCTGTTCTTTGCCATCGTCAATCTGTGCCGCTTTATGGAGATCCAAGCCGAGGAGACACTGCGGGCGGCGAACCGTAAGTTTGTAAGCCGCTTTAAATGGATGGAAGCGGAATTGGAACGCCGCGGCACAAATTTTGAAGCGCAAGACTTAGAGAGCCTCGATGCAATCTGGGAAGAAGCGAAAAAGGCGGAAGTTGATGGGGACCTCGGTCCGTAGTAGCGCAATAGCGCAAGTCGCGTGTGGATTTACGGGACGATGCGCCTTGCGTAAGTCCTAATATGCAACAGGAGCGCGTGGACGAATGGCACATTCACTATTGGAGTTTTCCACCTTTGTAGCATAGGCTGTTAGCCTGTGATCCTAAAAGCACAAACACGGGTAGACGAATGGCACATTCACTATTGGACCTGTTGATACAAAAATGTGAAAACCACCCGGACTATGACCGGTACACCGAACTCTTTAATCGGTTGGATCCAACAGCAGCGCCGCGGATAGAGTTGGTGCACCGTGCGAAATCATCAGTATCTGAACGTGGTAAGAGACTCGGCATTTTTTCAGGTTCCTTCAATCCGCTGACGCTTGCGCATACCAAGATGATCGAGGACACAATTGCTGAATATCGGTTGGACGAACTGCTTCTACTCCTTGCGAAGGCGAATGTAGATAAGACGGTGTTCGGCTTACCGCTTGCGGCGAGACTCTTGACACTCAAAAGGTACACGCAGGACCGAGAAAGATTCTCTGTTGGTGTATCGAGCCACGGTAGGTATATTGATAAAGTCACCGCTTTAAAAACTATTTCACCACCAGAAACCGAGTTCTATTTTATCATTGGGTACGATACGCTCGTTAGAATCTTTGATCCGAAATACTACACGGATTTCCACGCTGAATTGGAAGAACTCTTTGTAGATGCCCGTTTTATTGTTGCGAACCGAGCAGCGGCTGATATCAAAACAATAGAATCCTTCATGGACCAACTGGAAGTCCGACGATATACTTCTTACGTTTCATGTCTGTTACTCCCTGATGTTTACGCTTATATGTCCTCAACAGAGGTTCGCGAACTGTTAGCGCGCGGAGAATCCATTGAACACCTCGTTCCCCCCAGTATTCTTGCCATGCTTGCCTAATTTTTAATTTTTCCTTGCGGTTAAATAACGTGTGTTAGAACTATCGGACGCCTCCCTTAAATCCGCAATATGTTTCTATTTTCCTACATAAATGTATATCTCTTGTCCTATTGTGTTTAATTACACACATTTTTCTGACTTATTCGCCCACATTGGCATCCCTACGATGGCATGATTCTTGCTATGCTACCCATTAGTTGGAAAACTTAACATGCAAAATTTGAAACCGACTCATAGATATTTTCGTTTACTGCATGCAATAATTCAGGCGATACTCTCAAGTTTTGAGAAACGTCTACAGGTTCATATAGAGCCATTATAAAATCGAATATTGAGGAGAACATACGATGTTCAACGGAATAGAATTCATTATCGGCAGTTTGGGTGCCCTCATCGGTATTGGTGGCGGCTACTTAGTCCTTTCTGCCTTCTTCGCGGGTATCCGGCACATCACGAAGCCCGGTGCCGTTGAGGTCAAAGAGACGAGGCAAGAGAAATAGTTATTGGGCTCATAAGCTACGCGGAGAAGGCTTGACAATCGAAGTGTTTTGTGTTATAATTTATTAAACATCCATCGTGGAGGGTTGACCTCCGCACGCTTTCTTTGTGCCTGAAACATTTAAAACACGACGTTTACATTGAAAACGAACAGCGGCAGCTATGCAGTATCGCGACCTCCATTCATGGGATGTTACGCCTGAAGAAGCGCGGCAGCTCCAAAACGAACTCCGCACGCAGGTGGTTGGAACAGACCGGTTTGGAAAAATCAACACCGTTGCTGGGGCAGATATCGGATTCAAGAAGGACATCGCACGTGCATCCGTGGTAGTCCTCAGTTTTCCGGAGTTGCAGGTGGTGGAGAGCGTGGTCACTGAAAGCCCTGTTCGTTTTCCTTATATACCGGGACTGTTGTCCTTTCGGGAGATCCCGCCCCTGCTGACAGCATTCACGCAGTTACAAACCGAGCCGGATCTGGTGATAGTAGACGGACAGGGGATCGCACACCCCAGGCGGTTTGGACTCGCATCGCACTTGGGGCTGGTTTTGGATAAACCCACGATTGGATGTGCAAAATCCCGACTTTGGGGACGCTACGAGGAGCCGGAAACGGAACAGGCCTCTTACACCTACCTGATGGACAAAGACGAGGTGATCGGTGCCGCTGTCCGCACGCGTAAAAATGTTCAGGTGGTGTACATATCTATAGGACACCGAATTTCTCTGGATTCCGCACGTACATGGACGCTCGCGTGTTGTCGAGGCTACCGCTTACCCGAGACGACCCGTTATGCACATAACGCTGCATCCGGTAAAGTTCCCCAAAATACACCAATGCTTCCAATACCATGAATAATCGCAATTCGCTGCACTGGTCCTTTGACTACAATTACGGTGCCCAAAACCCCCAATTTGCACAAGAATTAATCGGAACGCTTCGCGGATATGGTCCAGAAGTTGGCGCGCACGACACCCAGACAGCGCAAACGATCACACATGTTTACAATGTGCTACCGAACTATTGGCGTGGTTATCACAGAGGAGGGAACACGGAGACACTGCGGATCGGAACAGCCATCGTCGAACGGCGCAAAAACGACAATCTGTGGCACTATTCTGTCACATACGAGAATACAACGAGCGGCGAGAACCTACGAATGCAATTCTGTTGTCGTGATGAAAACTACCGTCCGCTTCGGGGTGATTGGAGTGTTGATGCCCGGAACAGTGCTAACGATGAATACTCCGAATTGACGTGTACGGGTTATCTCACCTCGGATTCAGAGGTGTGGCTGCGCATCAACGGGACTGAAATTGCTGCAGGAACAGTGGACGGAGTCGTCACATTAACGTGCAATTGGGCACTCTTCGATGTGATTCCCATGCTTGCCCGAACAATTCAGGCATCGGGCGATGGGATAGACCTCGCTGTACTTGAGGACTTGGAACAACTGAGACTAAAAAGTAAGATCGGTTTCCTTGAGTCGATCCAGACCCCTATCCCGCTTGACGGTTATTATCTTTACGGTACTGGACTGTTGCCTTCGTATTGGTGGCTCGATGCACACGGAAACATCGCTATCGCTTCAACCTTTTTCGAGACGTTCGTGCTGAGAGAGAGGATGGAGGACCGTGTATGAACAAACGTCCCAATATTCTTTTTATCAACACCGACCAGCACTCGTGGGATGCGATTTCGGCTTACGGTAATCCGTTCCTTCGAACACCCAATATTGATGAACTTCATCGAAACGGGACCTCCTTTCGCAGATCGTTCTGCACAGATCCAGTGTGTGCCGCCGCTCGTTCCAGTTGGGCGACGGGTCTATACACCTCCGAAACGGGAGTCCCGTTTAACGGTGGATATTTGCACCCAGAAATCCCTGACCTTGGACAATTGCTCAACGCAGGTGGCTATCAAGCATTCCACTGCGGTAAGTGGCATGTTCCGGGCAGAGATGTCCGCGAGAGTTTTCAGACCCTCTATTACGGGCAACAGGACATTGGCGCAGGGGGTGCCGCATACTACGATTCGGCATCTACGCACGCAGTTGCTGATTTCTTGACGAACTACAACAGCGACGATCCATTCTACCTCCAGATCGGTTACGTTGATCCGCACGACGTATGCGAATATTTGCACAACCATGAGGAGAAGCATATCCCAAATCCATTGGAGCAGGGAATCGTTTCCGAAGACGATCTGCCGCCGCTCCCAGAAAACTTCGATTACGATGAACGGGAAACGGCGTTACATCGTGTCTGCCGAAGGGTTGACGACGCGCTTATCCACGCGGCGATTCTTAAAGGGGTCCGGGATTGGGATGAATTCCACTGGCGTTACCTGAGATGGAACTATTACCGGTTCATTGAGAAGGTTGACGCAGAAATTGGGAGAGTCCTCACGTTGCTCCGAGAGACATCTCGACACCATAACACGCTCATTATCTTCAGCGCCGACCACGGGGAGGCATGCGGTAGCCACCAGATGTTCCAGAAATTCACGCTTTATGAAGAGAGCGTGAAGGTCCCGTTCATCGTCGCATGTTTGGGAGAAGATGTTCCTGTAGAGAAGGATCGGTTTGATGATACGCATTTCATTTCTGGTGTTGATCTATTCCCTACTGTCTGCGATTACGCCGGTATTGATGTGCCTGAAGGGATACAGGGATTAAGTGTCCGTCCGCTTGCGGAGGGGAAGGATGTCCCTTGGCGCGATTACGCCTACATAGAGAGCAATTATTGGGGACGTGCAATTGTCACTGATCGGTATAAATACGTTACAGAATACAAACCGAAAGCAGTAGAGGACTTCCAACCTCCTGGACCGGATACCGAACAACTTGGACTGGCACAGTTGTTTGACCGACAGAGTGATCCTGGGGAGACGGAAAATTTAGCAGGAAACCCAACTTACGACGAAGCCGTTAAGATATGCAGAAACAAATTGTTCGCCCAAGAAGCCACACTTCATCGGCAAGTCCTCGTGCATCCAAGTCCAAAGCGAGTCATATCGAATTGGGGCGATCGGTTACGAACGTATTGGCAGATGGCAGACAGCCATTAGCAATCAGCAGTTAGTTAAGAGGTTTTCGTCTCACAAAAATATCCTCTTAAGAGAGCCTCAAATCCCGTAGTCCGTAAGCGTAGCGGAGGGCGAATTTGAGAGACGCACGTTATAGTCCAAACGCACGAACTGTACCCGCAAGGTATAATTAAAAGATGAATATATTTTCAAAACGCTTAAATCGACTCCCACCCTACATGTTCGGCAAACTCAGGCAGTTAACACACGAACGTCGGCAGCAAGGCATCGATATTATCGATTTGGGGATGGGCAATCCGAATCAACCGACCCCGCAACCTATTATTGATAAATTGACGGAGGCGGCACAAGAACTCAGAAATCACCGCTATTCCGTTTCGCGTGGTATCTACAACCTGCGTAGGGAAGTCAGTTGGCATTATGAACGCCGGTTCGGTGTTGATATTGATCCGAATGAGGAGGCAATCGCTGTTATTGGCACAAAAGAGGGACTTGGACACCTCGCTTTAGCTTTGATTGACAATGGCGACTTAGCGATGGTCCCGAATCCGACCTTTCCCATTCACATGTACAGCATTGTGCTCGCGGGTGGAAGCGTTGTGAGCATACCCCTCACAGAAGAGAACGCTTTCATCCCCTCGCTCACCGAAATCACGCGCGACATTTGGCCCAGACCCAAGGTATTAATCTTAAGTTTTCCGCATAACCCAACGGGTGCTGTTGTCGACCTCGGATTCTTTGAGGAGATTGTTGCCTTCGCGAAACGCCAAGAGATTGTTGTGATCCACGATTTGGCGTATGCAGACATTGTTTTTGATGGCTACAAGGCACCGAGTCTCTTGCAAGCAAAAGGGGCGAAGGATATCGGTATCGAATTTATCTCTCTGTCTAAATCCTACAACATGGCGGGGTGGCGGTGTGGGTTTGCTGCTGGAAACCGTGAGATTGTCGAAGCACTCGCTCGGATTAAAGGATATTACGATTATGGGATTTTCGCACCGATCCAGGTTGCTGCGATTATGGCACTGCGGACCCCAGAGGATACGGTGATGGAAAACGCTGCCGTTTACCAAAAACGCCGGGATGTGCTTGTGGATGGTCTCAACAGGATCGGATGGAGGGTCCCAAAACCGCAGGCATCAATGTTCGTCTGGGCACCGATTCCTGACGCATGGAAGCACCTCAGCTCCATGGAATTCGCCATGAGACTTCTGAGTGAGGCAGAGGTCTGTGTTTCTCCGGGTGCAGGGTTCGGGCACAACGGTGAGGGATATATCCGTATTGCCCTCGTAGAGAACGAAGATCGGATTCGTCAGGCAGTGCGTCAGATCCGACGGGCACTGTTCGGTTAATCGTAGGGACGCGCTAAATACCAAATATTAGATGGATATGTATACAAATTATACATATCAACGCCGATATGTATAAAAATCGCCAAAAATTATACATGTCCGGTTGTCAAGACTGGTGACAACAATGCCTCAACTCGATCCAAATCTCCCATGGAACGATATTCCTGAACTTCCGCCTCCTGTAGACCTTGAATCGCGTGACATCCTCAAAGCGTGCATACCAGCGATGACTGCGCTTGCGAGGGCAAATGCCTTGGTGCAGCAGCTGCCAAGCGAAGAGGTTCTGATAAATACACTACCGCTTCAGGAAGCACGTAGGAGTTCGGAAATCGAAAACATCGTTACAACGAACGATGAACTGTACCGAGCTATGACATCTGATAGAAACCAAATTGCCTCCAATGTCAAAGAAGTGTTACGCTACCGCGAGGCATTGTGGGAAGGTGTCAGTCACATCCGAGAAGGCTCAACTCTGGACATACAACTCTTTGAACAGATCTGCTCGCGTATTCTTGACGAAAAAATGAAAGTACGTAACGGCCCGGTAGTGATTGAAAACCGAGCGACACAAGAGCTCATTTACAGACCCCCAACCGGATATGGAAATCTTATTAGATTGTTAATTAATCTTGAGCGATTCATTAATGATAAGGATGATGGATTTGAACCGCTTGTCAAAATGGCCGTGATGCACTACCAGTTTGAGGCAATACACCCTTTCATGGATGGCAATGGGCGAACGGGACGCATACTTAATATCCTCTATTTGGTACAACAAGGACTGCTTGATGTACCAATACTTTATCTCAGCCGTTTCTTTATCCAAAATCGGGATGAGTATTATTGCTATCTTCGTGAAGTCACGGAAAACGGAAGTTGGCAGCAGTGGATTCTCTACATCTTGGCAGCAGTGGAACAGACCTCACGAGACACTGTAGAGAAAATAGAGGCAGTTAATCGCCTTATCAACAACGTCGTGATAAAAACGCGTGGCAGAACAAAAGCCGTTGAACGAGAAGGATTTGTCGATTTGCTTTTCAAGTGGCCTTACTGCAAAATTAATATCGTTGAAAGGGAACTAGCGTGTAGTCGTATTACAGCTACAAGGTACCTGAACCAAATGGTAACACTTGGGGTACTTGAGCGAGTGAAGATAGGACGAGAGTACTACTACATCAACAAGGGGCTTATGGAATTGCTGTCAGAATAAACTTTAGGTGAAAACTGGAAATAGAATATGTATACAAATTATACATATCAGCTTGGATATGTATACAAATTGCGAAAAAGTATACATATCTGACCTAAAGTGATAGAAATTGCTCAAAAACCATGTCCCTTAAGTGTGAGAACTACTCCAATCCCCACTCTTTCTTCGCTTCCTCGAACGAAATCTTTTGGCTGCCCGTGTGAGAGATCGGGTTTTTGCCGACCCATCGTTCATCAATTGGGTCCTCTGCGGGTTGGAAACGGATGTCACAACTGATTCGCCATCTATCGGAGAGATTCTTCGTAGAGGTGTGCATCGTGTGCATCGTAAAGATGATGACATCCCCCATCTCGAAATCCGCTGTTTGCCAGTCCCCCCCATATTTTTCGCTGATCTCCATCGGAACGCGCCCGAAATGTCCGGGGGTGCCGTCTCTGTCGACATCTGTTTTGCCGTAGGTGTCCCGAATCGGGGCGAAACTTGGGAGGTTGTGCGATCCGACAAGCACAGCCAACGTTCCCATTGTTGCTGGCACATCGCCGAACGGCACCCAACAGGTATGCAACTGCTCTGAACCTCTCCCCATATACACAAAATCGAAATGGGGTCCCGACCAGCCGTCAGGGCGGACGAATCGGAGCCACTTGTAATCGAAGGTGCGGGTATCGCCGCTAAAGAAGGTTCGGAAGAACTTGAAAAGTTCATCCCCCTCCAAAACCGCCTGCACGTCTGGATGGTGTGTAACGGCGGGCGTGCCCATCGTTCGACCAGGACTGCCACCACCAGCGATCGCCTCCATTATGTCAGTGTCGGACTTGAAAACGTCGTCTTTTCCGTTGCCATTGGCGTATTCAAGGATAGCCCGACGCCCCGCAACAATCTTTTCTTTATCAATTAAGCCCCGAACGAGGAGATACCCGTCCTCTGCTATCTGTTCGTGTAAGCCTTCTCCTGAGTCGAGGACAGCGTTACAGTCCCGAAGCACACCGAGGTGTGGACCCGGAAAGGTGAGTTCATGTTCTCCGAGAAAAACGGTTTCTGCCATTATTTCCCTCCAAATAGGGACGTTTCAATCCGTCGCGCCCCAAGTTGAAAAAGTGCTTTGTTTGCTGGTGTGTCAAAGGTAAAAACGGGTTTGCCCCATGATATTATCATCTGTGCGAATTCCAAGGTTTTGCTACCTTCTGCAGCGTGCGCGATACAAATTTTGTCCGCAAGTGCTGCAACAAAAGCGTTTCGCTGGTTCGCCAATGCCGCAGTTGATCGCCGCTGATGACTTCCAAAAACGGATAAAATTAAGAGTCTATTTTCGGCGAATGCATCCTTCCACACCGATTTTAGCCGCATGTTCTCGATGCTGCGTGCCGGGCATAAAAGGATGGGTTGTGCGCCTCGCAATAAAACGCGTAGGCATTCCTGCTCAACTGGCGAGTGGTACCCACCGATCGTTGGGATGCCTATTTCCTTGAATCTCTGTGCCAAGTCGTGCGCTTTCAGGATAATCTCTCCCGGACATTTGCTGGAGCAGAAGAGTGCCCAGAGGTCCCCGTTTAAGGTGGTATTTTGCCCAGGTAATAAGTCGATATTCCCGCGTCCCCAGATCGTCTCTGGGGTTTCTGTTTTTAAATACCGTTCTAATCCTGCTGGATAATTTGGGTCTTTTTGTGTGATACGTTGAATCGGCTGCGTCACTTCCCAATCCTACATGATATTAACTGACAGTTGGTGGAAGATAAATGCTATTTTTCTCTTGTAAAGGGTCTAAATGTCAGTAGGACTATTTTAACAAAACCCAGTAATTAGTGCAAGCATCTAACTTATTGGTTATTGTCACTGCCCTCCATTTTTTTTCGAGGGTAGATTGTAGTTGATACCGTCAGGTTTGTAGTTTTAGGTTGGCTATTGGAAACTATAGAGATCTGAAAATTTCATAGTATTTCACAGTAAGCGTTTGCACGAAGGTCTTTGTAACCCTTTCAAAACATAGGTGTGGTCTGGGTTTAGAGCCATTTGGGGCGTATGGAATTTTTGGGGGTTTACTGTGAAATTTTTAAAATTGAGACTCGGTTCGATCCTCTGAAAACCCAGTCACGGTGTGGGTTTAGAGCCACTTTGGGAATTTCGTGTTTTTTGGGGGTTACTGTGAAAATATTGTTATGTTGTATCAAAAATAACATATAGATAAATTTTTACCTTAAAATGTTACAGCAGAAAGCCGACGATGCGCTTCAGGCGGTGCCCCATTTTGCAACCAGAAAATAGGGTGTTCTTCCGTTGTCTTATCTGGATTTACCCATATAATATTTCGGATTTCGCCAACCTGTTGGGATGCGCGCTTGAAAAGCACGCGGACGGTTTCATCAAGCGAAATGACGGTTTGATCAGTTGCCAGTGCCGCTTGAAGAAGATGAAAATCTTTTTGTATCGTTTCAATCTCATCTTCATCGCTTGCTGTATCTGTGACTTTGTCTTGAAGCTCCTCATTTTCTGGCGGATTGATGCGATCTATTTTTCTGCGCGCATCCATTGACACCCGCCACTCAAGGGCAAAGCGAGATCGATGTCTTTTCCACTCATCGCTGATCTTTCTTGTCATTACTACTCTATGATTCTGGGACCTTACTGCCTTTAGGAAATCACGACAATGAATAGCGCGTGGATCAGTCGCATCTTCATCACCGGAAGCTTGGGCAACATCAGTGTCAATCACCAATCGTTTTGAATCTCTTGCTCTCACGAAGTCTCCTTGCTGCCAAATCTAACGTTATCAACGGCATCAAGAAAACGGCTCTGCACGTTGAGACTGACCTCTGCAAAATCTTCGGGCCACTCTCCATAAGTCCCCGCTTCGTCTAAATCCATGCTATCAACTTCGGTTACTCCATCTTCGCGCCGTGTGAACCAATGCAACTTGACTAACTCTGGCGGGAGGTCTCCTTCAGCAACAAGTGTTTGAAGAGTCAATAGCAGCAGCGAACTGTGCATTTCGGTGACGACGCGCACACCCCGTTTTGCCGCGTCTGCAAGCACTTGTGCCAATGCGACCTGGGCGCGTGGATGGAGATGTAGCTCGGGTTGTTCAAGATAGACTAACTGCCCTGGCTCTGCGACAATTAGTGCCGCCAAAACGGGCAATACCTGGGATACCCCTAATCCGACATCGGCGATGTTAACCAGGTCCGCTTCGTCGGTTCTGTCATGCGGGAGGCGACTAACTCGAACTTCAATACTAACATCACCAATTTTTTGAGTCCGAACTTGTCCAGTCAAGCCAAGTGTGTAAAGTGCGTCGGCAACCGTTTTCAGGCGTTTGTCTTTCGTCTCTTGCCACTCGTGAATAATACTCGCAGTATAGTTTTCAAACGTGCCGGAATACTGGGGACCGGTGCTGCTCAATTTGTAAATGCGTTCTGGATTCCCGCGTAATCCGGGGAGGTGAATGGTATTAAAAATATATGTTCCAAAGCCATAAGTAACCTCATAGAAACTGCTACTATGTTGAGATCCCAAATACAAGAAACAACGCGAACGCTTCACTATATCAAAATTCTTGAATGCCGGATCTTGATCACCCAGCGACTTGATTTCTTCAGGCGACATCTCTGGATATAATGTAAGGGACTTGGTAGATAACGTTTGATCGGGACCTGAATTTTCTTTAGCCATTTCGACAATTTCAATCCCATTCTTTCCCTTTCTAAAAGTCGTCCGTACTGCGTTAGAAACATTGGATTTATGAGTCTCAATCAGAACTTGAAAACGATCTGATCTTTTTCCATTAGGTAATGTGGACAAAAATTGCGCTGCTTCAGTAAATTCAACGTTTGGTCCATCAATCTTCAACGGTCCTGGATCATAAGGTGCCTCCAGCGTCTGCTTCAGCATCAATAACGGTTGCATGATGCTGGATTTCCCCGAACTGTTCGCGCCGGCAAGGATCGTCAGCGGACGGATGTCGATCTCACGTTCTTCCGCGATTGACTTGAAACCCTTCACGGCTATCTTGGTAATACCTTCGATCGTTTTTTCCGACATGTAGATCCTACTTCTTATGTTGGCGTAGTTAATCACGCAATTAATCGTTCACCTAATCGCCTAATTAATCGCCTAATTAATCGCCTAATTAATCAGTTACTTTTCGGACGTACTTGGTTCCTCGTCCCTTTCCTACCACAGTCAGTAAACCTTTGTTGGTCAAATCGGTTAGTTCTGCATAGGCCGTCTGGCGCGAGACATGATTAATCTCTACATACTTCTTGGTTGTAATTTGCCCGTGTCTTTGCACATAGAAAAATGCATTCCTTTGCCGCTCATTTAACTGCTCCGAGATGTCGTCAATTTCAATGTAGGTCGTCTCTTGAATCGGAGAGTCAAAGATGATTGTGGTTTGAAGTGGATGAAAGGCGTAACGCGGTTCTGTGTTTCCCCACTCCGCAGAGAGTCTTTTCATCATTCTGATGCCAGCACCATACCGTTCAATAAACCCGACATCATACATCAATTGGCTCAAAGTAGGATTTACCGGTTCATGAACTGGTTCATCTGGATTGACACCTTCTGGAAAAGTGCCGGGATTAATAATCTCAACGCGGTTATCAAATATAAAGACCCGGACATCTGCGGATTTTTGATAGTTGCGGTGAATTAGTGCATTGATAATCGCTTCCCTTAATGCCTTAAGCGGATATTCAAATTTATCGTCTCGTTGGAAACTCATTGAAGTCCGAAGACTCAGGAGCCGAATATTTTTCCTGATGAATTCCTCCGCAGCATCGACCATCTCCCAAAGTGCCCCAGAGCAATCCAGTCGATTAATGACAGGATGGGTAACCGATATTCCTTTGAATCTGACAACCCTCAATTGTGCGTTTCGGAAGAATCTTTGGGGATACTTGCCAAAGAAGAGAATACCGGCATAGGTTGGGGTCTCTTCATCGCTAAGTCCATCAATATTCTTCAACAAGGCAGTTAAACGCATATCCTGTGGCTTTGCCACATTTCGGATCGTTTCTCGACGGGTCAGATACCATTCGACTTTTTTCTCATCTATATCATCAATTCCGGCACGTGTAACTACAAGTTGATCCCAACTCTGTCCAGTGGCGTTGAGGTGCATCTGGGCAATCTCTTGTGGAGACATGACTCGGTTACTATTCCCGACCCTCTTATAACACACGCCTTTAACAGAAACAGGTTTTAGCGACGATTCCGAGATATGTATCAACAAAATCGATTTTCCACCTATATCAACCGATTCAATTTCCAGAACCACCCGCGGTTCGGTCGCCTGGGCGATCCGGTTTGACCAGTTTCTGAGTGTCTCTTTTCCAATGGTAATTCCTCGGATCTCTCCGTTATCAGAGACACCGATAAAAATGATCCCTCCGTGGGTATTGGCAAATGCAGCGGCGGTCTCAATAGCCTCCTGATCAAAATTCTCTTTGAATTCGGTTGTGGTGTTTTCGCCTTGTGTGATGCGTTGTTTAAGATCAGCAGTTTCCATAGTTTTTGGCAAATTCTAATACCTATTCTTCCGAAGGATTGTCAACTGGAATTGGTTTACTGCGTCCCATGTATTTCAACTTAACCCGTATTGTACCAGATTGACGTGGTGGAGGGGTAACTATGACCGCATCCACGTTAAGGATGTCCTCTTCATCGTAGACAGGAAAATCAGGGCGTTGCATCGGCTTTTCGTTGGTTGTGTTTGTGTATTGTAGTGTTTTCATGATATGTTCAGTTCTCCTTTTACATACAATTCTAACAAAGATTTGCCGGATGTGCAACCATATTACAAAGGAAAAAATACATTCCGATTAAGGTCTTGAATTCCAAACCATTTCAGGTTCCAATCACCGATTCTTGTTCCCGGTCTGGAAACTAAATAATGCTCTCTTTCCTTAGGCAGGTACTTTCGGTCTTTTAGCCATTGCATCGTAGATCGAAGGCTGTCCGTCGTTTTTAACTTTTCTATGAGATGATTGGCTCGAATGACAGGTACGTTGGGAGCTTGAACATTACCATAACCGATCCAATTCTCCGATACAACAACTCCTTCAAGTCTGTAACTCGAGTCGATGTTGAGTTTGTCTAATAACGGCTTATAGTTTTCCGTAAAAGCTTGTTTTAGTTTTAGAATCTGAGAAATGCCCGTTTTAATTTCTTTAGATTTATTAATACGTTCATGTGCTGTCGTTGGAGCAATGAACCATTTGAGTTCTAAGAGTAAACACGCTTTTTCGGAATGATTTACAATAGCGAGATCAATATCTGTTAATTTTGCTACATTGCCCGAATAAAATTTAAAATCTTTATCAGATAATCGGGTCTTAAAACGCTCTCTCATGAGGTTTTCTTTTTTATCAACATATTTTTCATAGATTGTCTTTTCAGTTGGGAACCTATTTAAAAGCGAAATAAAATTCCGCTCTGCTGCGGAACAAATCCATATATTAGGTGCAATTGCATAATGTTTTGAATTTAATTTCATTAAAGGTTGTAAGGCAGGGATAGGCCTTTTAATATTACTACCTCCATAGGTCAAATCATCAAGAACACTTTTTACCTTTATAGGGGACATATCAGAATATCTCGCAACGGACCTTATCAATCTACCGTAGGTTATTAGGTAAATACCATCAACATAACCTTTATGAGCACAGCCCTGCTTCATAGCCATTATCCGTGCTCCCCAGTGAATATGTGCTATAGCACATATTACCTCAAAAACCTTCCGAAAATCGCCTAACGAGTAGCGACCGAATTTCCATTCACTGGGTAGTAAAAACATTCTGTCAAATAGAGGTTTCAGGTATATTTTCACATCAGAAACCATTCTTGTATCCAATTTATAGCTGAATCTATCGCCTTCTACCTGTAGAGAATTTTGGATTGCTGCTATAGGAAAATTACTAGGATCCAAGAAAGATAATGCTTCTTCAGGTTCACGCGGATCAATCAAGATATTATACGCTTCGTATTCTATACTTGAGAAAAAATTCCCCGTTGGTTGAATAGTTGATCCTTGAAGTTCCAATTCAAGTTCCCCCCCACTGGCACATGTGTAGGCGAAGACGAACCAATCATATTTCCTGCCTAACTCAAACAAATCCTTAGATGGGTTATAAAGTTCGGGGTTATAAGCAGAGGGAATTTTCCCACCTTGTTCGCACTCACGGTGGAGCCAAGACACAGAGTGCTCGATTTCAGTAATAAAGTCACTACTCAGCGCGTGGCTATCTTGTACTCTGGTTATTCCACGAGTTTGCTCATTTAGCATATACTCTTCAGCATACGCCAACAAAGACCACGCGGCAGTTGCAAAAGAATGTTTGAGAAGCAGATTAGATTTGTAATAATCGTCTATTTCTTTCTCAATTTTTCGCAATTCACGTGAGACATTGTCAGGGGCTTTCGTCATGAAATCCTATCCTTTGGCTGCGTTAATTCCTCAATCCCATCCGATATTTGATGTCGTAGTTGATGATGAAATCTAATTCCTCTCCTCAAAATGATCGACATGAAAACAGATGGAGAACATGATTTTTGACCTGAACTGATTTAGTCCGTTTCTGTATCATTCTGCAAATGCCTACGGATAAACTCTGTTGCCTCCGGTCCTAATAACTTTTTCTTACCACCTTCAGTTTTGACAAAAAGTTTCCCGCTACTTGTGTAAAAGATGTCCTTTCTCTGTAGAGGTGGAACTAAAAGTTCAACAACCCACAAATCCTCTATTGTTTCTTTGTTCAAGTTATAGACGGGATGCAATTCAAGCTGCCAATCTTCAACACTAATTGGGGGTTGTACAGCCCCCAGTTTTTCAGATACTTTACGCCGCACCTCATCTCTTTGTCGGTCATCAAGAGGGATGCCTACTGTGATTCTATTACGATCCCTTATTCCCCAGAAGATGCGTCCGCCCTCACCATTAAGAAAGGCAACAGCATATTCATCAGAAGTATTTGTAATTGGGCTAACAGGATTTTTACTTTTGATTTCCTTAAATTCATAAAAGCGTGTTTCTTCAAAAGGGACAGGTTGCTTCTGGATAAAACGGATTTGGGTCGGTTTGGTTAATTTATCAGCATCAGTCGCAATTGCTAAGTATTTTTCAGCTATCTGTTTGTTGTCACGTAATTCGGAAAATTGACTTTCTGAGTCAAACGCAATGCCTTTTTCAAAACACTCAAGTGCTTTTTGGTATTGTTTGAGACTGAGAAAAGTCAAACCTCTGTTGTTTAAAACAATTGCCTTGTGGCTTGCATCTTGCACCGCGTCAAGTGCATCATCGAAATTGTTGAGAGCAGCTTGGAATTCTCCAAGATGAAGGAATGCTAAACCATCATCAGATAAGTCAATCGGATTAACATACGTAATCAATTGTCCAGTGCGCCAATTCTGTGCTAAGTCCTCCTCCACTTTACGGGAGCCAAAAACCCTTGTCCCTGTTGTCTCAACGTACTTTTCGTTGATGGTTGCCAAGCTCACTTGGGTACTTATCTTGACCAACCGAATTTGGAGTTTGTCGTGAAGAGACATATAAGCGATAGGGTTCATATCAGCAGCAAGCATTTCCGATAATTTCATCATGAATTCGTTATTCAGGTTTTGAAGGAGTTCGTCACGAGTCCAACCAGGAGAATCTAACTGATTCCAATGTGACCAAGATTCGTTAAAAGCTGCTGTGTCACCATGCAAAGCAAAAAACAATGCTGAGGGAGACGCGAGTAGTATTCTTCCGATTTGCTGTTTCTCCCCATCAGTTTGATACACTGAATCAAGGTAGAAACGTCTAAGAACATAGTCAACTAACCGATAGTCAATTCTAGCAAAGTAATACTCAGAAGTAATAAATTGCTCCGTTTCCTCATCATTTTCTTCTTTCTCTGAAAGGAACTCTTTAACTAATCGTGCGAAAGTTTCAATATCTTTTCTGAGAACATACTGACTTACCTCATCTTGGCCTACTTTTTCACCAATATTTTCTGAGACGAGTGCTGTAAGTTGCTCCTCTATAGCTGCCAACAACTCACCAATCTCATTAGCAATTTCGTTTGTAGTCTTGGGAGTGCAATCTAATAAGTGTAAAATAATTTTTTTCCGGATTAAAGTATCCATCGCATCCTCCATGTTTGGCAATTTGTGAGATGTATTCTATTCTTCTTGTCAATTTCCCGAATCCATACGATATTAGGTGGAGTCCAACGTTAGTTGTATTGTGGCTTGTATTTCTCACTGCTTCAGTCCATCAATACCGATTTCCTCAGATGGCACGGGTTCCATTTCTGGTTTGTTCACGAAGTTTAACACCGGGACTGTAAACCTCTCAGCTTTCACGTATACGTTCTTTAGGTCAATATCTCTTGCCAAAACTGAAATTGGATCTTCGTAATTGGTAATGTTGTTTCTTTGCAGGAAATCCTCGACAACGTTGAATTTTATGGCGAAATTGACGTTTTGATTCCGGACAACATCAGGATTAAGACTACTCACAACAACCCCAACCACATTTCCAGCAGAATCCAATACAGGGCCCCCACTGTTCCCTCCTTGGGTTGGTGCAGTGTACTGAAAAAGATTATTGGGTTGGGGATCACCTATTGTAGATGTCAGTCCGCTAACAATGCCTGATGTACCATTACCTCTGTATGACAATAGACTACTCAGTGGATAGCCGAACACGGCCACCTCTTCTCCAAAATCAACCGGATAACTCCTGAATGTCGCAGTATTGGGATTTCCGTGTGGATCAAACAGTAATGCCAAATCAATATCTTCATCCACCGCGATTACTTTTACGCGGTGGTAAGGAGTGCGTAACTCATCGCATGAATTTATAACGTGAGCATTGGTCAGAATGTGATTTTCGCTGATATAAAACCCTGTGCCAGAGGAAGCTAGCCGCTTGGGTTTCCAGTTATCAATTTGTTTCTGAATTTCACTTTTCTGTTTTTCAGATAATCTATTTCCAACATTTGATGCTTCTTTAGCTACTTCGGCAGCAATGTTGTGAAAGTCTGTCTTATCCAAGCCAGGTTGTCCTCAAGTGCTAAGCTATACCAATAATATGCTTCCTCGTCGTCTAGTGGTACCTTTTCCTGCCCTTTGGTGAAGTTCATGCCAAGATTGGCCTGTGCGATAGCAAAACCTTGCTGAGCAGATGCAAAAGTGAGCCTCCGCGCCATTTCGGGGTTATAGGACACACCTTTTCCCTCGTTATACATTTCGGCCAAACCATGTTGGGCCCGCGCCAATTCCTGTTCAGCTGCCATTTGATACCATTTGGCAGCTTCTTTGAAATTCTGGTTTATGCCATTACCCTTAAGGTAAACGAGACCGAGGCTGAATTGAGATTCAGCAATGCCTTGTTCAGCTGCCATTTGATACCATCTTAATGCCTCTTTAAAGTCCCGCTCCACTCCACTTCCGGTAGCATACATTGTGGCGAGATTGTGTTGCGCTGGAGCATAGCCTTTCTTATATGGAGAGCCTTCACTAAGATTTGGAGTTGCTGCCTTTGTAAACAATTCCAAGGCCTTTTCAGAGTCTTTCACAACTCCCCACAAGCCAGTTCGGTATATCTCGGCAAGTTCATATTGGGCTGGTGGATAATTTTGCTCCACAGCCTTCTCATTCCAGTCTACTATTAGGACGGGTAATTCAATAGCCCTTGTAGCATCCGTAAAGGAAGAAAGAACAACACCTAATCTGCACATTAAGGCAGCATTAAATTGTGCAACCGCATTGCCTTGGTTTGCTGCATCGTGGAACCACTTCAAAGCTATTTGGAACCACTGCAAAACTATTGTTAATATTTCAATTCCGAACTCCTTACTCGAAAGTAATGCATGTGCCCCAATACATTCATACATTACACCGAGATCGTTTTGGGCTAGAACATAACCTTGTTCGGCAGCTTTTGTATACCATGCGATAGCTTTTTCAAGGTCAGGTCTTACTCCTCTACCGTGCTTGTACATGAAACCGAGGCAGAATTGTGCTACGGGATCGTCGTGGACGACTGCCCTTTGTTCAAAATCGTACATTGCCATTTCGTAGTGTCCACGATAGTAAGCTGCGAGGCCTGCATCGTAGTTTGAAGACTCCTCGGCTGTTGGTGGAATTTCCATTATAATTATTCCTCCGTTGGTTATCAAAATTGAATGTTTGTCTAAACACAAGTTAACACTTGCTTATAGACATAGCACTCCGCTGGAGTACAAGGGTTTGAATACGCCGTTTTCTATAGACATACCACCCCTCTGGGGTGAAGAAAGGTGCTGAAAAAGGGATTCAAACGATCAGAATTCGTTAGTAGCAAGTTGGGTTAAATAGCGCGGAATGAATCGGAAATTCTTCTGAATAACACCCTGATAATGTCAACAAATATTAAGTATAGCACACAGCACAAGGAAGGTCAAATTTATTTGTTTTTTGCGTCCAATTGGCTGTATTAATGCCCTAATCCCATCCGATATTTGATGTCGTAGTTGATGATGAAGTCCAATTCCTCGTCGGTGAAGCCGTAGTGTTTAGCGAGCACGCGGTCGATGTCGTCTATAATGTCTTTACTCAAACGTGGGTAGAACTCTTGATAGATAATCTGTCCTGTCCGGGACGAGGTTTGTTCCTTCAGTTGACTGTTTTCTCTGTAATCGACCATCAACTTTTTACATAAAGATTCTAATTCATTGGCATGGGTTGCTGATAATTGCGTTAAATTTATTGGAAACTCGTAAAGGACACTTGGAGCCAAATCACGACAGTTTGTCGTAAGTATGTAATACCAATAAAATAAGGAACTACTCAAGATCGAGATTCCGATGTTTCTCGCTCTTTCTTCTTGAAAATATAGATGGTTTTCTTTACTCGACATAGATTCCTTGCCGTTTAAAACGAACCGGGGTTGGAAGTTCGTGAATATTTTCCAGTATCGTCCGCCACTCGTTCGATAATAAATAGGAGATGAAGACCGCTTTAATAAATGAGCTGATATTTCTCAAAAGTTGTCCTAAAGCAATAGTTATCAAGGTTCTTTAGGATTAAGTTTATGAAAATGCGTCATGAAATCCATGAGCGTCTGTCTTTCTCCGGTGAGTTGAAGCTGTATTTGATGAAATGTGCGTCGCTCTGAGATGCTAACTTGAAGCAACATCAGGTAGCTCATGGCTTTTATGCCAAGACTCACATACGCACCTTCTCTGCTTTCCAAACTCATCGCGGAGATGTGCAAACTCGATTTCAAATACCGCCAATACTGTTCAATACCATGGTGTTGCGACCAAATCCTCAGTGCCTCGCAGGTGCGTAGCGGTTTACCAAAGATTAAGAGGGTGCGTATCTTTTTCCGATCCACAAAGAAGATGACGACACACTCGCCAAAAGTTGGGCTTTCCGCTTTGAGACGACAGACGGGTTTATCACACCCCCATTGATCTTCACGCAACTCTATGTGCTTTTTATGAGCCGAAAGTTTCGCAGTTGTATCGCCTATGGTCATGACATAGTTGTTTTTTCCGTGAACGAGTATGCAAGCAAACCCTAACTCCGATAAGGCCTCAACGAGTTTACGACTGCCATACCACGAATCGAAGGTAATCGGATACTTTCTTAGATCAACGCCTTGGGTATCAAAGAAATCTAAGACATCTTTGAGCATCGCTATCGCAAGACTCGGTTTATCTGTATTGCCACGTCCTTGTTTACTGACAAGACGCGTCTGTAATGGAATCACGCGATCGCCAACTTTTAGTGTGATCCCTAAGACGTTCTGACACCAGATAGAGGTCTTGTGTTTTTTCGACCACCACTTTGAACAATAAGAGAGCGTCTCTCCGTAGCGAGGTAGATTCGTATCATCAACACTGACGGTAATCCGCCGCCGCGATTGCGTTGAAGCACTCTTGCTTTCGGCGTCTTTGATGAAATCGACTGCCATCGCACACCCGAGTCGTAGATTCAAAGACTTCGAGTGATAGAAACTCAGAGAACCGAGGTGCCGATAAAGACCGGCTTTCGGAAGTTCCAAGGCATCGGCAACTTGATTCGGGTTGTAAAGTCCAAAGAGATGACAAACGCAGAGCAGCAGCAGTGTCTCAACGACTTGACGCTTCATACACTGAAAGGAAGAACAAAGAAGGTCTTGAAAAAAGAGGGTGGATTTGATAAGATGATCACGCATGCGATGGCCTCCTAATGACTCAAAGGTGGTTCTCTGAATCCTTAGGATGCCATTTCATGTGCTAAAAATCAAGCACCCTTTTCAAAACCATCGCATTTTCACCTTGCTATACCTGCTTTCTCTTTGTTATTACTGCCTTCATGATAACTGTGATAAATATCAGATGAGTTTGTAAGTTCCCAACATAAAAAAATAATTTTGCAAGAATACTCGCCTCGGTATTCAGGGTCATTCAATTTTAAGATTCCTCATTTTATGAGGTTAACTGCGAGTATAGGTTTTGCTGCGAGATATTGGAGAGCATCAGTGATTTTTGTATGTCCGGTGAATCGTAAAACAGAAAGTGCCGTGTTTCGCATGGCTGCCATGACTTGAGGGATCACGCCGGTTCGGACGCATGAGGCATCCTCTCGAAAGACGGTATCTCGGACCCAATGAAGTTTATTCTCAATCGTCCAATGCTCACGTCGGAGTTTGAGCAAATCCGCTGCCGAGGCACGTTGAGGTGTCAGACTCGTGATGCCATACTGCACGTGGCACTTGACCTTTTTGGTGTTTTTCTGTTCCTGGTGTGTGATGTATTGATAAACTTGCTGTAGCCCTGGCCAGTCGGAATCCTCTCTCAAGAGGGTGCTTGCGGTGAGGGTGCGAGTGGTAATCCTACCTTTTGCGTCTTCTGTGTCTGTATACGTCTGAAGTGTTGCCTCGTTTTCTACGTGAAGGTTTTCAAACCGGCGATGCTCGACTTCAGGGGGGTCAGTTTCATCAAAGGGTTCAAAGAGGTCTCGAATATCTTCATATAACTGCTTCTGATTCGCTTTGACGGGGAGACAATAATCTGCGTGATTTTCAAGAATCTGTTGACAGAACTTACGTTGGCTGAGAAGGGCATCGGTGGTAATCACCAGACCTGCGACATCAAAGGCTTTCAGGAGTTCGATGGAAAGTGGGATTTCATTGGTCTTTTCACCCACCGCAGCTTCTGCCACAGGGATGCCTACCTCATGAAAGACGGCTGCGAGGAGATGTGTCCTGCGGGCATCTTCGCTATGACTGTTGCCTAAGGTTTTGCCATCTATGGCAAGTCCCTTCAAGCCAGACGTGGAAATGGGCAAACTGGCTAAAGTCTGTGTTGTCCACTGCGTGAGCGTCTTTTCTACAGCCGTGATGTCCAGACGTTGATAAAGATAATGAAACGTCGATGCTGCCGGGGTTTGTTTGGCTCTGAACCCCAAGGCGTTTGGCAGGTCTGGGTGGAGGCGTGCCCATTTGGCAATCTGTGTATAGCTGCGTTGTCCACACAAGAGTCCGACAACCGTGAGGGCGAGCATCGCGGCTAAGGGGTGGCGGCGTCCTTTTTTCTTGCGTGGATCTGGCACTTTTGCTAACATATCAAGTAAGTGGCAAGAGGAACGTCTTGTCATGATTCACCTCAAAAACGTGGTAATTTTTAGGGTGAAGTATAGCAGAAGTCGCGTGAAAAGTCACGCGACTTCTGCTTATCTGAAAATATTAACACCTGTGAAAAATATGACACCAAAAACCTACAATTGAATGGCCCTGCCTCGGTATTGGAGCAAAGTTTTGGAATAACATGTGGTTTGACTTTCTCCACTGCAAAATGGTAAGTAATGCGATGAAAAAGATGAAATCTTTCATCGCTAGTCCACTTCATAAATTCAGTTGTAGCAAGAGCACATTCGCCCTTTCTCCCGGCTCTGCTTAGTAAAATTGTCAATAGAACATCAGCCCCAGCGAAGAGTTTGCTAGGTCTTTCAGCGAAATTACTTAGCCAAACTAATTTTGATGATCGAATAAGTATTTTCTGCATCGTTTCCATTCTCTGAGTACCGACAAGACTTATGGGGACAATAAAGCCAAAACCTCCAGAATTATTCAAAAGCCTCAAACTTCTTTCACTCGCAAACGCGTAGAGGTTACCACAATCTTCTGTCTCATAATTTTTCACGGCGTAGTCTTTCCTAACCTTTCTATATTCCACATACGGCGGGTTACCAATAATCACATCAAAGCCACCGTCCTTCAGAATCCCGTAGAACGCAATGAACCAGTGGAACGGCTTATGTGAAGAAAGCCATGCCTGATAAGCGGGATTGGTATCCGCCGAGTCGAGATTTACTTTTTGCTTATCGTTTGTAAAGTGGGGGGGGGGGCCGCATTGTATTCGCCAGCAAGGTATTCGTTGAGTTCGTTTTCTAACGCCCTGAGTTTATCCTGTAAAACTTGTTTGTCTGCTGGGCGCACATCGCCTCCCAATTCCGTCTGCTGCTCCCGAAACAGGAAAGACAACCGCTCAACATCTTCAACCTTTTCTTCAATGCGCTTCATGGTATCGTCGAAGTCAAATTTACCGGTGACTGCTTCCTTCACCTCATCGTAGGAGGTATAACCGACGAGGGTATTTCCTGCCTGAATGTTAAAGTCGATGTCTGGTAGTGGCTCGATCCGTCTCACGTCCTCAAGTTGCGCTACCATTTTTAAGAAAAGGCGCAGTTTGCAAATCTCAATTGCCTCCTCCATGATGTCTACGCCGTAGAGGTTGTTGATAATGATGGATTTGAGGATGAAGTAACGGTGATTTGGGTGCTGCTTAATGTCCTCAAGGATATTGCGGAAGTCGTTATATTTACGAGAGGAGCGTGATTCAGAAATCATTTCTATCTCGTCTAAGAAGACTTGCATCCGATCAAGACATGCCTCATAGAGCGGTTCGAGGATATTCAGTGCGGCAAATAGGAATGCCCCGGAACCACAAGTGGGGTCGAGTATTGTCACCTGCGTGATGGATTTCCAGAAGGCGCGGAGGAGTTCGGGACTTTCACAATTTTCAATAACATCCTGCGCGAATTGACGGATGTTAAGGTTGTAGGTGATTAGATCGTTGATGTCGCGGACCTCTCCATTTGCGAGTTTGGCTCGAACGGTCTTGTAACGTTGCCGCCGTGCGACAACCTCTCGCCAGATCTCGGTTGGCAAGGCGTATTCATCGGACGCGAGTGTGTTCCAGCAATCGTTACGTTTGGAGACATCGTCGATTCCAGCAGCGATTTCCTCTGGCAAATCTAATTTGACCCCTTTTTTTACGGCATCGTAGATGTAACGGTCAGGATCTTCTTGTAGGGGTTTCCAGACAGACGGGTTGCCTTCAAACTCGGTTTTGCATGCCTTTCGCGCCTTGTCAAAGAGGCATGGGATGATGGTATTTTTGCTGATATAGTCCGTGATGTCTTCTTTGGTGTAGTAGGCACCCATCTGCTTCTGGTTGATGTATTTCTCAAAGATGTAACCGAGGACATCAGGGTTAATCTCGTTATCGTTCCGTAGCGGACGATCGTCGAGATGCCACTGGTATTGCTCAAAGAACTTGAAAAGTTGTTCAAATGCTTTGTCAGGAATCTCAATGTTTTCACCGTGGAGTGTTTCAAGGTGGTGTTTCTGAAAGATGCCCCCGTTGAGATAGGGGATTTTACCGAGCAGACGTTTCACCTCTCTGCTCCGTTCGTTTTCCGGTTTCGCGAATCCGTCAAAGAAAAGCGGACAGAGGAATCCTTTGTAATATCGGTCAGTGTTCTGTGTCAACTTGTTGCGCAGATAGTTTGGATCGTCATCAAGGAAGCCTTTCTTCTGGATGAAGTAGATGAACATCAAGCGATTAAGCATGACGGAGGCGTACCAGCGTTGCATTTCTTCATCGGGAATGCCGTTGAGGAATTTGAGGAATGCAGTATGCTCTCTTTTGAAATGGTCATAGAATTTTTTGGTAACCCTTTCAATGTCAAAACTTACCCGAACACGGCTCGTTACATCGAACAGTGTAAGTTGCCCTTCCTCCTCAAAACTAAAGGCAATGGCTTCAAGTTTTTGGATCAGCAAGTCACCGGGTTGTGTTGTATGATACCGATGTTCACGACACGCTGTGGGTTTTCCGTGCTCTCGCCTTACCCACTGCCAGATGTGTGTGTTTTTTGGGGCATCAGTGTAAATGATAAAGTGCTCGTAAAAAGATTTTGCAACTTCCTTTTGAATCTTGCGGCGAGTCGTGTAATCTGGGATGTGGTCATCAGATGTAGTTGGTGAACACTCAAAGACGACCATCCCGCGTTTTTCAGCAATGGCCGTGAGTCGATAGTCGGTTTCGTCTACTGTGATATTGAGTGGTTGGGTGCGATGATAATCCCAACCGAGTTCTTCAATAAAGAGGGTTTCAAATTCGGATTCTTTGAGATATTGGCGTGTTTCTCGAAGGTTCAGCATTTATGTTTTCCTGTGAATTCGTGTGGTTTCAAAGCCTAACGATCCAATTTGAGTAGATCATGGTTAATAGATATCACCACGATTATCAATTTGAACAATGCGAATTACCCGTCTGTCTCTATCAACTCGGTAAACGAAACGAATATCCCCGATGCGATAGCGATAACGTTCTTTTGTTCTGCCGCGCAATCGCCTGATTGTCATAGGGTTTTCGTGATGAAAAGGAGAGTGGGTGATATATTCAAAAGCGGCATTAATTCGTTCCCGTGTTTTTTGATCTCGCCGCTTAATAAAATTTTCAACCTTTCTTGGAAGAGGCTCAAGCGTGAAGGGCTGGTGATTCACAGCCCAATCTCCTTCTTAATCTGAGACCACGGTTTTCCGCCGCCAGCATCTAATTCCTGTTCTGCCTCAGCAATATCTGCCAGGACCTCTGGTTCTGAATTGATGAGTGCTGTTTCGCGCCAATCCGCAAGAAAAACCGAAAACGTTTCGCGATATTTTTTTTCTTCTGAGGTGTGTGTTAGCAGTTCAAGCAATTCCTCGAAAAACTCAACAAGTTCCTCGGGATCCAACCATTTAAGCCACTCAAGGGACTTTGAAATCGGAACAGATTTGACGAACAATTGATCATTCATGAGGTGTCCAACGACAAGTTTGGGCTTTTTCATCTGAGGTCTCCATGTGTGTCAGTGTTAGGTTTAGGCAGATTATACACGATGTATTGATGGGATTCAAGTATCTTTTTAGGTAAACTAAGGTTTTGGATCTAAGAGTCCGGGGCGGTTAGGTGAAAGACCCTACCGGTTCTGGGACGAGTCTATCTTTTTTCGTAGATTTATGCGTTACTTGTACGAAGTCCTAACGAACAAACAATCTGCGGTTCTCGCGTTTGCCGCTCTTCCTCAATAATGCAAAGCCGATCCGTTTCCCATAAATCAATTACCAATTCTGCAAGAGCTTCGTTGGAAATACTGCTGCGGAGTTGACGGTTGAGAGTATCAGTTGCTGTCTGCCGCAGCGGATACCGGTAAATAGCTTCAATGACCTGTTTAAGTTGAGGCGTGTTAAGTAGCGTTCCTTCGACCTCTGAGGCGTAATCCTTCAGGCGTTCATAAGTGCGGAACCGTGCCCCTGATGGGCGTCCGAGTTGTCCGCCACTCGTCCGTTCTTCAGAGACAATCAACTTTGCGGCTTCTTCCACAAGGCGGTGATGTTCTTCGAGCGGTGAGAGTGCCTCAGTCTTCGGTTGGCACGCTGCAGCTTGGAGAATCGCAAACTGGGATTCGGTTACGCTTTGACCGTCTTGATCTATCCATGCCAGCGCGTCGTTTTCCTGTCCCGTTCGGATGTAGACCAGCGCGCCTTCGGGTTCGTTATCGGTTAGCGTATGCGGTTGGGTTGAATAGACGACAGAGGAGAGTGCAGGAACAATTTTTTCTAAATTCGGATCTTGCGTAATGGCGTTTTTCCAAATCTGGTAGGCATGAGAGGCGAGGTCAACATCGTTATCCCGTTCATCGTCAAGCAAGCCTGCCTCCTCATTATAGAGATTAACAATCGTCTGATTGCCTTCCTCACCGTCGTCTTCAAAAAAGGCTTCGTCCGTGCCGACAACCTCTGCGTTCTGGCGAAGGCGCGCACGGACGCGTCCGCGTAAGTTAATGATGCGCTCCACGCCTTCGGCGGGTAGGAACGAATAGCACAAAATGTCTTCTGACATCTGACCAATCCGGTCAACCCGACCTGCACGCTGCACCAAGCGTATGATTGCCCATGGCAGATCGTAGTTGACAACAATTGAACAGTCCTGCAAATTTTGTCCCTCACTCAGGACATCTGTACTAATGAGCACCCGCAATTCGTCTGCCCGATTAATTCTATCCCGTTTATTGTTGCTGATAGGACTAAAGCGATGTGCTAAGGCGGTGGGATCTGCCGAATCGCCAGTCGCTGGAGCGATTTGTGTCATCCCGCGTTCTGAGAGGACATCTGTGAGATACTGCACTGTATCCGCGAATTGTGTGAAGACTAAGACCTTATCGTCCGGATGTGTCTGGATTAGCAGTTCTTGAAGGGCATTGAGTTTTGCGTCTTGTTCGGGGTTCCATGTGCCGTATTGCTGCAGGATCTCAGTGAGTGCGAGCGCGTCACCAGTAAGGTCTTTCCGTAGCACGGACAAAAAGAGATTTGGACGCAGCCACTTAAACCTGCTTTTATACTTTGTCCTGTAGAGTCGATAGATAGCAGCGGCGCGTTGTTTGTAGCCGTCGTCCGTGTATTGCCGAGATTGTGAGTCGGTATTATCAATCTGTGTGTCATCTTCATCACCAGAAGCATCTAAGATAACGGTGGCGTCCTCGGTATCTCTGTCTTCAAACCGAGAATCGAGCATCTCGGCGTTCTGGGATCCGATCGGCAGCGGTTCATCGTTTTCAAGGGCGTGAAGGAAGATATAATTCCGTAGGATATGCCGATCAACGGATTGAATGAACGCTTGTCCACTGCTTTCGAGTCGTTTGAAAAGATTCGTTCGGCAAAATCCCATCAATCGTTGTCCCCCACGGGAGAGGTCTTCTAACTGCTGCTGCTCTGTTTCCGTCGGTGGCTCCGATGGTGCGTCAACAATGTAGTTTGCAAGTCCATACCGAGCCAACTTGAGACTGCTAATCACGTTCACAACAGAAGCAGAGTATAGTTGTGCGTAGGTATCGTCTGGATTTTGATCGTCAATTTCAAACTGTATTGTTTTTGGCACGCGCGTAGGAAAGTAGGATCGCGTGCCGTCAGGAAAGGAGAGGAATTTCCGCTGTGTCTCAGGATCCGTGTCGGCGTAATTTTCCGTGATGAAACTTCGCGTGCGACGCACAAGATACCGGCGCATCAACTCACGCCAGTCGTCAATATACTCACTGTGTTCAAACGCTGAAAGCGTCCGGACTCCGCTTTGGTGTTTACGGATAAACTCGGTTTCACTGCCTAACTTCTTGATGTATTGCTCTGGTCGAATGCCGAGATCCTCGGTTTCATCAACAAAAAGGCGGAGTTGATTAGAGAGATCGAGATAGGTTTTGTTATAGGGGGTCGCGGAGAGGAGGATGACCTTGCTCTCGTTTTGTTGGATATAGTCCTGAATGGCGCGGTAACGTTTGCCTTCACGGTTTCTGAGATTATGGCTTTCATCAATCATGACGAGGCGATAGCGTCGGAGATCGGGCAATTCGTTAAGCACTCGGCTAATTGAGAGCACCCTTCCCCGTAGGCGATATTCCTCTCGATAGTCTTCCCACATATTAACGAGATTCTTCGGACAGATAATCAGTGTTTCAAGGTCGTAATCGTCTTCCTGTATGCGCGCCAGTGCCGTCCCCATGAGCGTTTTGCCGAGTCCGACGACATCCCCTATGAGCACACCCCCGCGTCTGTTGAGATGATGCGCTGCGATTTTCACGGCAGCCGTTTGGAATTCAAAGAGTTTGTCCTCAAATTCGCGTGGAATCTGAAATTCAGTCAACCCAGCGCGTGCTTCCTGTGAGAGGTGATACGCCATTTTGATATAAATGTGATATGGGGGGATGCGTTCCTCACGCGCCCAACTCTGCTCGATAATTTCAATCAATTCCTTAGAAATGTCGATGCACCATCTGTCATTCCACCGGTCTTCAAACCAATCCTCTAACTTATCACAAGAATCTGAGTCAACAACATCAATGTTGAGTTCTGCCTGATGTGACAGCCCAGAAAGCGTCAAATTGCTACTGCCGAGGTAACCCACAGTCGGCGCGACGAGGTCAGAACGATAGATTAAATAGAGTTTCGCATGGAGCGTATGTCGCAGAAAGAGTTTTACCTTTACTTTCTCGTCACGAAGTTGTTGTGCCAACTGACGCAATCCTATTTCATCCGCACGCGTCGGCACACCGACAGTCAGTTGTTCTCGAAATTCCTCTGCCAATCTCCGTTTCAAACGGAGTGCGGTTTGGTTGTCGATTCTGCCGTCCTGCTTCGCGAGTCTCTTGGCATGCCGGAGTTCTTCATTTGGCAAGCGTTGCATGCCGACAAGTAAGCGGCAGCATTCGTCTGCACCGCCATCCCAATTCTCAACGTAAGATGCGAGTCCTCTCCAGCCACGAAGATTGAAATAGCCGACACAAAAGTCGGCATGTGTAGCGGTTTCAAGTGTCTGTTGGAGTGCAGGAAGTAGCGGTTGGTCGATATTATCGAAGATACGGGGCATTTAGAATGATGTCTCCTCGTCGTCCTCGTCATCCATATCCATTCCGAGGTAAAGTCCCATGGGAGCGAGACCTGCTTTGACTTTTTGGAGTGATCCCATCCCGAAATGATTGATCTGTAGTAGTTCTGATTCCGTTTTTTCGACGAGTGCTCGTAAGGTATAGATGTTTTCCCTTTCGAGGCAATTGTGGGCTCGGGTCGGGAGTCTGAGTGCAGTGATAGAGAGAGTTAAGTAATCATCCCGCTCCTGTTCCGTCACATCAGCGATCTCCGGTTCCCTGTAGATGTTAGGGAACAGTGGGTCCCGTTCATCTTGGACATCGATAATATTTACCCAAGGTGAATCCAACTCCTGTTCTGCCTCAGTCATATCTGACAAGACATCGCTTTCTGGATGGAGCAAAACTCTTTGGAGCAAAGGAGGGAGAGATTCCCAAATCCTCGCGTAATCCTCCGATTCTAATGCGGTTTCACGCCAATGGTCCAGAAAGGTCCGAAGCGTCTCGCTATCTTCCTTTCCCTCTGAAATCTGTGCTATCAATTCAAATAATCCCTCAAAAAACGGAACAAGTTCTTCGACCACTAACGAGCTGATCCAATTGAGGGGTTTTGAAATCTTAACAGATTTCACGAGCATTTCGTCTTCAATAAGGTATCCAACGACAAGTTTAGCCTTTTTCATTTGAAACCTCTGTGTAGCAAGAGTGTTAAATTTATGCCAATTATACAGGACGTATTGATAGTGTTCAAGGTTTTTCGGAGGTCGGAATTACAACTGAACAAATTTTGGAGATTTCGACAAGGTTTTTCAGAAGAATTGGTTTGACACAATTTTGACTTTCAATTAAACTATCTCCACAAATTGCAGTTCTTGCGTTCGATTTTTCATGGAAGCGGCGGATTTCGTGCCGTTCCCAAATTGTGCTCTTAAGGCACAATGTGTTTTTCCTTTACAGTGGAGGCTCTCATGTCGAAAATTCTCGTGTTATCAGGTGAAAACCACGGTTTCAGTGCAAGTGCCAGCATCATTCACGACTTTCTCTCCGAAGATGCTAATATTTCAGCGACGCTAACTGACGATAAAGCGATTTTAGCATCCGAGGCGTTGAATACCTACGATGTGTGTGTCTTTGGCACCGGCTTCACACGTACAGAACGCCAAGAGGACGGCTCCGTCGCTCGTGTCTCTGATTTAGCATCCGCTGAAGAAGAAGGTTTGTTCCAATTTGTCAATAGCGGCAAAGGGTTGGTCGGCATTCACGGGACCGCGTGGTGGATCGGCGGTCAAGCAATGGATCTCATCGGTGGTGCTTCCAATTGGCATCCGCCCGGCTCGACCTTTACCGTCCATATTGAGGATAGTGAACATCCGACAACCCAAGGCGTTGAAGATTTTGATGTGGAGGATGAAATTTATATCTCCGCGCATGATCCCCATATTCACGTGCTGGCATCTGCTGAGTGGTTCGGCAAGTCACACCCGATGGCTTGGGTGAAACCTTACGGTTCTGGACGCGTCTTTTATACCACGTTAGGACACGGACCCGGAACTTTCGAGCGTGCCGGAATGCAGAAATTCCTCACCCAAGGCGTGAAATGGGCAGCGGCATCGTAGTTTTATGTGGCACGTTTTGAAAACCGATAGGCTACACCCAAAATTCTGTAAGGCGGGGCACCCATGCCTCGCCACTCCATTACCTTAAAGCTAAATGCCCACACTAAAAATCGCAAACATAGAGACCGAGATCGTTCAGGTAAACCACCGCGGCAATTGGGTCTTCGTCAAAGTCCATGCCGACGACGGCACAATCGGTGTTGGTGAGGCGTCCCACGGTAGGGATGACGCAAGCATCCAACATATCATTAACAACACCCTCAAATCTGCGTTCATCGGTTGGGATCCGTTTCAACTGGAAGCATTTCGCCAGCGTTTCTATCACGACTCTGAAAGCCATACCTACCATACCGCTCTCAGTGGGATCGAGCAGGGGATGTGCGATCTGATAGGGAAGGGGTTGGAGGTACCGAGTTATCAATTGTTAGGTGGCAAGTGCCGAGAGAAGATCCGTCTTTACGCCAATATCAACCGTGCGACACTCGATCGCAGCCCTGTCGGTTTCGCCACCAATGCGGAGCGCGCCGTCGCTGAGGGGTTTACTGCCATAAAATGTGCGCCCTTTGACGATGTTTCCGTCGCGAACCTTTCGCGCGGGACGCTGACTCCTGCTATCTGCGCCGGAATTGATCGCATTCGCACGATACGCGCCGCGATTGGAGACGATATCGATCTCATGGTGGATTGCCATAGCCGTTTTAACCCGGGGATTCTTATCCAAGTCGCCAAGGAACTGGAGGATTTGCACCTTTTCTGGATTGAGGACGCCGTGTCGCTGGACAATCTCGATGCCTTCGCCTATATGAGCCAATCCATCGGTATCCCGATTGCAACCGGCGAACGTTTACGAACCCTCACAGATTTTGATCGGTTGCTAACCGAGGCACACGTCGATTATATTTTACCGGATGTCAAGCATGTTGGCGGAATTACGGGTTTGAAAAGAATTGCGACGCTTGCTGCTGCACGAAACGTCATGGTAACACCTCACAATCCGAGCGGTCCCGTGGCAACTGCCGCGAGTGTGCAATGCATGGCGAGTGTCCCGAACTTCGCAATCCTTGAATACGCGTGGGGGGAAGTCGACTGGCGTGCTGCTCTCATTGATCCGCCAGAAGACATCGTTGATGGGTTTATTGAAGTGCCTTCCCGACCGGGATTAGGTATCACGTTCTAAAACATATCAGGAGTCTTAATGATGCTGTGCAATGTTAATAGACAAGTTATCACAAAATGTACTTTCGTTTCTCTCTTTCTACTTGTCGTTGTTCTTGCTGGATGCCTCGGGAATATACAGACGATGCAAACGGGAACCGAAGCGTCTACCCCTGCTACAGAGACGGAGGAAGCACCACCTCCGCTCGCGGAACTCCAACTTTCGACACCTAAAACAAATTACGCTGCACAGGAAGAGATTCCCCTTCAACTCAATATTCAGAACGGCAAATTTGACCTTCTTGTGCCTTCTTTTGGGGTCGCAACAAAGGGTGCCTTTACCCAGATAACAGTGAAGGACGCGAACGGACAGGTTGTCGAACCGAAGCGCCCGATTACGCAAGAGAACCCGCAGAAATATATAACGCACGACGGAAAATCCGTCCGATGTATTCACGGGTTTGATTTCAAAGCGGACATGAATCAGGAACTGAAATTCAAAGATATCCAACGATACTATCGGTTACAACCCGGTACTTACACGATAACACTCGCAATTGATCTGGAAGTTTACCGAGAATCTATCATTGAAGATCACCCCGAGATACTCGAATTAAAGCGCGATCTCACACGGCTTCAGACGGATCCGAATCTTCAAGCCGCCGCAAAGGCAGACGCTGTCAATTACTACCAAGAACAAATTAAACTGATTGAGGAAAGACACAAGGATGCAGTGAAGGACATTTACTTGCCTGTCAAATCTCGGCGTGGAAAGGCGTCGCTTGTATCTAACGAAATCACACTAACGATAGAGTAAAATTTTCTATGAAACCATCTAATTGTCTTGCCCTTCTTTGTATAGTTCTGATTTTAAGCGTGATGGGGTGCATCACGAGTTTACAAACCCCATCTTCCCCAACCGATGTAGCGACTGCGGTTTCAGGTGTTACCCTCTCTCTTAAAACGTCCACATCGACTTATACCTCTAAGGCACCTATTCCTCTCGAACTCAGCATTCAGGGTGGGGAGTTTAATCTGCTCGTTCCTTTTGTCAATGTCGCAACATCCGGTGCGTTTACCCAACTGAAAGTAACCGATCCCGAAGGCAACGTTGTTGAACCCAAACGTCCAGTTACGCTTCCCAACACAGAAGAAATTTTTATCGAAAAAAAGGGTAAATCTGTTCAGTGCATCCGAGGCTTTGAATTGAAATCTGCCACAACACAGGTTGCCTCTCTCGCGGATTTGCGGAAATATTATAAGTTTCAGAAAGGTAACTACACAATCGCACTCACGATGGAACTACCGGTTTACCGAGATTTTCTGAAAAAGCGAAATCCAGAGATTATAGAATTAGAAGAAGAGATTAAAAGGATTAAAAAGGTTACAGATGCCCATGTCTCCGCTGCCGACAAACGTTCCGCAGTGAACGATCTACAGCAACAGATTGAACGTCTTGAAAAGAGGTCCAAAGAGGTCTATCTGCCCGTCAAATCATTGCTCGGTAAGGCAACGCTCACGTCCAACACTGTTGTCTTGACGATAGAATAACCCGAGTTTTGTAGCGTAAACTTTCAGCCGTGGTTGCTAACAACCCCATGGGGTGCAGTTAAAAGTCGGGACTGAATCTGGACGCTGGAGAGGTGTTCTCGTGAAAATAGGTATGAACACCACGCGCCCGCGCCCGTTAAAAATTTTACTTGCAAATTGGCGTAGAATGATATATAATTTATTAAGTAACGAAACACATACACCCTAAAGTTTTCGCAATATCGCGGTTCTCAAGGATCATTCAGAATGCTTTTTAACTTCGCAAATGTGCTAATCTTTTTGATTGTTGGTTGTGTATTTGTCGTCCTAAACCTTACTATCTCTCGCCTCCTGCATACCAAACTGTTCTCAGGCGAAAAGTATATCCCCTATGAATGCGGTGAAGATCCGATCGGTGATACGCGGATTAAGTTTAACACCCGCTTTTACGTCATCGCGCTCATTTTCCTCATTTTCGACGTAGAAGTCGTATTCCTTTTCCCGTGGGCGGTTGTTTTCCGCGACTTCGGGCTCTTCGCGTTTTTGGAAATGCTTGTTTTCATCGCCATTCTGTTAGTCGGGCTTGCATACGTCTGGGCAAAAGGGGATCTGGAGTGGATCCGATCCACGCAGTTGGAAGTCCAATCCGTTCGGAGGGAAGAAAGTTATGATAATTGATGAGAAACTGGACAAAAATGTTATTGTCACCTCAGTTGATGCCGTCGCGAACTGGGCACGTTCGTCTGCACTCTGGCCGATGACGTTCGGACTCGCCTGTTGTGCCATTGAATTTATGGCGACTGCGGCTTCTAACTACGACCTCGACCGATTCGGGGCGGGTGTGCCGCGGGCGACACCCCGTCAATCTGATCTCATGGTCATCTCTGGCACGGTGACGCTCAAAATGGCAACTCGGATCCGACGGCTTTATGAACAGATGCCGGAACCGAAATATGTTATTTCGATGGGCAGTTGCGCTACCAGTGGCGGCCCCTATTGGCAACACGGATACCACGTCCTCAAAGGCGTTGATCGGGTTATTCCTGTTGATGTTTATGTGCCTGGATGTCCACCGCGCCCAGAAGCACTTATTGAAGGGCTGCTCAAATTACAAGAGAAGATTAAAACCCAGACCGTCGCGAAACGCGATCACGTGCCGTTCCTGAAGAGACTCTTTACAAAAACAGAGTGGTACGAACTCGAAGGAACCGAAACTGCAGAAGGCGATACCCCTGAAACCAACGCCTAAGATGCCAATGCGTTCAACAGCGGGAGTGATCTGTAATCGCGGCTTTTTCAACCAACAGTAAGAGCGATTTGTAATCGCGATCATGGAGCAGGATATACGTGAAACCGGAAGAAATCTATGAAGTCCTAACCAAACAGTTTGGTGAAGCCATTCTCGGTTTTGACACCGAACTCGCTGGTGATCCGAACATACGCATTGTTCCCTCAGCAATCGCCGATGTGTGCCAATATCTCGCCGAAACCGACACATTGGCATTTGATTCCCTGATGTGCCTCAGTGGCGTTGATTTGAATGCCAGGGATGAAGAATTTGCGATTGTCTATCATCTCTATGCCATGCGGCACCGGCATAGCGTTGTTCTAAAAACGACAGTTCCGAAAACCGATCCACACCTCCCCAGCGTTTCGCATATATGGAAAACCGCAGATTGGCACGAACGCGAGGCGTACGACCTCTACGGAATCTTCTTTGAGGGACACAGTGACCTCCGCCGCATCCTGCTTCCCGATGACTGGGAAGGATATCCCTTACGCAAGGACTACCAGGAGCCTGAATTCTATCGCGGTATGCGTGTGCCATATTAGCTGTTGGTTGTCAGTTCTCAGTTAAGAAGTTTTCCTATAACAATTGACGCTCTATGGGCGGACTTCAAGAAAGAGAGAATTGCTATAAAATACCTCTTAACCAACAACCGATGACTGAAAACTGAAAACTACTTTGAGATTTGACATTAGACGGCAAAAATGGTATCATATATATTCAGAGAGTCCATGCGAAAGCGTGGCGTTCCCAGTCTGAAGAGATTGATGGTAAAACCCAAAGATGTGGAGACGAATCCGAAATCAAGCCTGTAGTCCGTAACGAAGTGGAGAACGGTTCTTGAGAAAGGCGCGTTGAACTTTTAGGGGAAACACCCAAGCAAAAACACCTATGCTGTTTAACGGCAAGGTAAAATTAAAAAATGGAAAATACACCACAGACTGAAAGCAAAATTATAGAGTTGAAACCGTTCGCCGATGAAATGGTTGTCAATATGGGACCTCAGCATCCAAGTACACACGGTGTGTTACGGCTGGAATTGAAATTGGATGGTGAAGTCGTTCGGGAAGCGATTCCCCACATCGGTTACCTGCATCGCTGCTTTGAGAAGCACTCCGAGAATCTCTCCTACCCCCAAATTATTCCCTTTACCGACCGAATGGATTACATAGCGGCGATGAACCAGAATTGGGGATTCTGTCTTGCTGTTGAGAAATTGTTGGAGGCGGATGAGAGCAAAGACTTTGAGGTACCGGAACGGGCGGAATACCTGCGCGTGCTTATCTGTGAATTAAATCGTATTGCGAGCCATCTCCTCTCCTTCGGGACCTACGGAATGGACATCGGCGCATTTACCCCATTTCTCTACGCATTCCGGGATCGGGAACGATTGCTCCTGCTTTTTGAGAAAATATGCGGCGCACGCCTCACCTATAACTATATCCGCATCGGTGGGGTCTCCGAAATCATCCCGATGGAGTCGGGTTCCATTGCCGAACAGAACTTTTTGGACGAAGTCGAAGCGTTTTTAGACTACTTTGAACCGTTGATTGATGAATATAACGAACTCCTGACAAAAAACAGTATCTTCGCGCAACGCACGACGGGGGTCGCTGTCATGTCAGCAGAGATGGCGCTGAGCTACGGCGCAACGGGTCCGAACCTTCGCGGTTCCGGTGTTGATTGGGATCTGCGACGAGACGAACCCTACTCTATTTACGACAGATTTGACTTTGATGTGCCTGTTGCTGTGGATGTCCCAGAATTAGGCTCCGTCGTTGGGGACTGCTGGAGTCGATACAAAATACGTATGGATGAGATGAAGCAATCCGTCCGGATTGTACGACAGATTTTAGCGGAAGGACTCCCCGACGGTCCCGTCATGGCAGATTTGAAAGCCGTCCGTCCACCGAAAGGCGAAATCTATTTCCGCAGTGAAGCCCCGCGCGGTGAACTTGGGTTCTACATCGTCAGCGATGGCACACCGAAGCCGGTGCGTCTCAAGGGACGTTCCCCGTGTTTCAGTGCTTTGAGTGCGCTCCAGGAACTCAGTCGCGGTTTGATGGTCGCAGATATTATCGCCATTATCGGCAGCATTGATATTGTGATGGGAGAAGTGGACCGCTAAACGCACTTGATAGTGGAGTAAAAAATGAGAATCATAGCGAAGGAACAGACAAAGGGAGTAATGTGGGGTGCCTTTGGATTATTACTTTTCTATGCGTTGATAGTCTGTTTGACCGATTTTGGTGGAATCAACTTATTCGCTATCACTGGCGTTTTTTTTAGTGTTTTGATCACTAGCGTTCGTATAGCGGATCCCGAGTGTCTCCCAATATCAATATTATCGAACAACAAGTTTTTGCAGGGGACATTTGTCTTTTTAATTGTTTTTATGCTAACACATGGAGTTTTTGAGCTCTGGAAAGTTATATCTACAGGATAGTCGACACGACATTCTGTATGAAGATAGAGATTAATTTGTAGGCAATAGGTTTTGAATTAGATTGAGGAGGTTAGATGTCGGATTTTAGGGCGATGCTTGTAGGTTTCCCATATTTCAATGTATCTGAAAGTTTCTTACCCAATATAGAGCTACAAGATGGACGCAATTGGGCTGAGGAATTTATACAGAATGTTGTGATTCCGCGACTACCAGAAGCCGCTGCTTCGCATTTTCCGGTGGAGATAGGCACAGTTCTCGTCATGTTTGCATGTGCTGGTGTTTTTGTTGGAGTCGTCCCACTACTTCCTTTGGTGTTGGTGCTCGCAGAGCGAAAGGTCTCCGCACGTTTCCAAAATCGAACGGGACCCATGCGGGTCGGACCGTGGGGTATACTGCAAACGTTAGCCGACGGCGTAAAACTTATCTTCAAAGAGGATTATATCCCACCGCAAGGCGATAAATTCCTTTTCTTACTTGCCCCCTACATCATTTTTGCCTGCTCGTTTGCTGTCTTCGCTGCGATTCCCTTCGGTCAAGGTATATTGGTGAGTGACTTTAATATTGGTATCTTCTATATCATGGCGATCTCCTCTGTAATTGTCATGGGAGTGATTATGGCGGGCTGGTCTTCAAACAGTAAATGGTCGTTGTTGGGTTCGCTCCGCTCCGCCGCACAGATCGTCAGTTATGAAATCCCGCTCGGTCTTTCCATCCTGACGGTCGTCATGCTCGTCGAAAGTTTGAGCATGCAAGAGATTGTCGCAAGTCAATCCAATGGTGTTTTCAGTTGGCTCATTTTCCGAACTCCATTCACCTTTATCGCCTTCTTTGTCTTCTTTATTTCTTCTATTGCTGAGGTAAATCGAACCCCCTTTGATTTGCCCGAAGCCGAATCTGAAATCGTTGCCGGCTTCCATACCGAGTACAGCGGAATGCGCTTTGCCCTCTTCTTCATCGCTGAATACGCGAATATGTTCGCTGTGAGTGCAATCGCTGTGACACTTTTCCTCGGCGGTTGGGAGGGTGTTTTGCCGGGTTACGATATTCTCGGTGGATTCCCCGGTTTCGTTATCAAATCTATGGCACTCGTCTTTTTGATGATGTGGTTGAGATGGACGTTGCCGCGCTTGCGGGTAGATCAGCTGATGAATCTCTGCTGGAAATACTTTATTCCGATCGCCTTCTTCAATATCTTAGGCACCGGCATCTGGGGACTCATTTTTCCAGAGGACACCGTGATTAGCACCGCCATTAGCTGCGCAATTATCTATATTGGACTTATCGCCGCATATAAAGTTGCTGGACGGGGTCTCGCAGAGAGACCAGCACCACAACCGAGTTAGGGTCGTATCTGTATCCATTATTTGGAAGGAGCACCTAAAATGGACAAATACATACGGAACATCTACAGAGGCGTTTATACCGTTCTCGTCGGGATGCGGGTGACAATCAGGCAGTTCTTTGAACCGAACGTCACGCATCAATACCCGTATGAACACGACTTTGAAAAGAAACAGAACATCCGAGAGATTCCGAAAGGATATCGTGGGCAACTCTATAATCGAATTGAGGATTGCATCGGGTGCAAAAAATGTGAAATGATTTGTCCTGTTGATTGCATTACGATCACAGGCACCAAACTTCCCAAGGGTGAACAGCTCTGGGATAGCATGAACGTTGTGCACCTTAAGGATGGGCGTGAAGTCATCGGTATTGTTGAAGGCGACGATAAAAAGATAAAGTCGGCAGATTCGATAACCCTTACGAATATCACTTCTCGCCAGGGAACACAGGAGGTCATAGACCGCCTTGAGCCATCCGGGGTTGAGCGTCGAACCCAGACCTTTTCCAGTGACGAGGTATCGCGTGTTGTTACCCGAAATCCGGTGGTCTTCTACCTCGATCAGTTTGATATTGATATGTCCCTCTGTATGTATTGTGGACTTTGTACTGAGGTTTGTCCGACAGAGTGTCTCACCATGAAGGACACACTCGCCGGGATTGAGTACTCCAAATTCGACCGATCGGATCTAATCTTTAAGTTTGACAAGCAAGAGATGTACGGTAAAGGTAGCACCGAGGAAGTGGATGCCGCAGATTAGCACTTTCATAACATCGGATCTTGCGTTGCAGATTTAATTCGTATTGAACGAGGTTTCTGTGTCACTTGCTTGATGTCCTAAAAAGTTGAAAAGACTGGCAAAAGTCAGCAGCACTGCAACAATGGCAGCAGTGCGGACTTGAAAAGAGGAGCTGCACGCCAAGTAATCCTGACAATTCGCTTGCGCCAGCTTAAAAGAATGGAATTTACGCTCAAAACCTTTATTTTTTACGGTTTCGCCCTGATGACAATTGCGTCCGCGCTCGTTGTTGTCACGGTACGAAACATCGTCCACGCGGCGTTTTCGCTCATGGTGACGCTCTTCGGTGTTGCCGGGCTTTACGTCTTTTTACAAGCTGATTTCCTTGCTGCAACGCAGGTGATTGTTTATGTCGGCGGTATACTCGTTCTCATTCTATTCGGTGTCATGATGACAAGCGGACGCTTAGAGATGCGCATTCATATTGAACGCGGGCAACTTCTGCTCGGTGGTGTTGTTTCATTGGCACTGCTCATGTTGCTTTTAACTGTTATTGCGAATACACCCGCATGGAAGAATCTCACCGATGACGGCACCGAGCTTCCACCGACAACAGAACGTATTGGCGAGTTGATTTTGAATGGACCATTTCTCCTACCATTTGAAGTCGTCTCCGTGCTGCTATTGGTCGCATTAATCGGAGCCGCCCTAATTTCCCGAAAGGAGGTTAGGGACTAAATCCCCTGCGTAACACAATGACCTTACAACATTATCTCGTCATCAGTGCGATTCTGTTCACACTCGGCATTTTCGCCGTCCTGACCCGACGGAACGCTATTAGCATTTTGATGGGAATTGAACTTATTCTCAATTCGTGTAATCTTAACTTTGCCGCATTCTCGCGTTTTATGACGCCACTGGAGGACATCAGCGGACAAATTATCGCGATTTTCGGGATTGTGCTCGCCGCAGCGGAAGCCGCTGTCTTTCTGGCGATTATCCTCGCCATCTATCGTGAATTCGGTAGCATACGTCCCAACGAAGTCGATACGCTAAAAGGTTAGAAGGCTTATCGGCTATCAGTTATCGGTTGTCAGTTACAAGAGGGTTTTATTCAACGAAAACCTCTTGACGGATGGTTTCCAACAGTTTCCGACAGCTGAATCCTAAAAAAAGAAAAGGCTTAAACAGAAAAAATATGATGATCCCGTTAATAAGTCTCATCTTGCTTTGCCCGCTTGCCGCATTTGCGATCTTTGGGCTTTTGGGCTTGGGAAATCGGAGTTTCCCGCGACAGGACTACCTATCCACTGCAGCAATGCTCATTGCGCTCGTATGTTCGTTCCTGCTTTTGGGAGAAGTCGGCCCCGAGCCAGAACCTCATACAGTTAAGTGGATTTCGCTCGGTGGTGTTACCTTCTCTATGGGTTTTTATTTGGACAGCGTCACAGCGATCATGCTGATTGTCGTCACGCTCGTCAGTAGCCTCGTCCATATTTTCTCGATGGGCTACATGCACGGTGATCCGAGATACCCACGGTTTTTTGCCTATCTTTCGCTTTTCTCCTTTTCGATGCTTTTCTTGGTCGTGTCGGATAACCTGCTCGGTATTTATATCGGTTGGGAACTCGTTGGACTCTGTTCCTATCTGCTCATCGGTTTCTGGTTTGAAAAGGACTCCGCCGCGGATGCGTGTAAAAAGGCGTTCTTGACGACGCGTGTCGGTGATGTCGGTATGTTCATCGGCATGATGATGCTCTTCACTAAGTTTAAGACGCTCTCGCTCTACGGAGAAGGCGGTATTTTTGCCCTCGCCGCCAGCCTGAATACCGGCGATATGGTATGGCTCTCGATCGCGGGGGTCCTCATCTTTTGCGGTGCCATCGGTAAATCGGCACAGGTGCCGCTACATACATGGCTTCCTGACGCAATGGAAGGTCCTACACCCGTCAGTGCTTTGATTCATGCCGCTACGATGGTTGCTGCTGGCGTGTATCTCACCGCTCGGATGTTCCCTATTCTGACGGAGACGTCATCCTTAGTCATCGCCTATATCGGTGGTATCACCGCACTTATCGCTGCAACTATCGCTATTGTCCGTTTCGACATTAAACGGGTTCTGGCATATTCCACGATTAGCCAACTTGGGTATATGATGCTTGGGATTGGCGTTGGTAGTTATGTCGCAGGGCTTTTCCACCTCACGACACACGCCTTTTTCAAAGCACTGCTGTTTCTCGGTTCAGGAAGCGTTATCCACGCCTTCCATGCCATGCATGCGCACGCACATGATGATGAACACGTCCACGATGACCACGATACGCACGGACATGACCACGATAACCACGGTTTAGTACATGCTCACGGTTCGGAAATTCCGCCCGATCAGGACATGCGAAACATGGGTGGGTTGCGCCACAAAATGCCAATTACTTTTGTCACAATGCTCATCGCAACGTTGTCTATTTCTGGGGTGCCTTTTGTCTTCTCTGGGTTCTGGAGTAAGGACGCAATCTTAGCCGGCGTGCTGGGGCGGGCGATGGAATGGAACTCTGTTCATCACTATCTCCTCTTCGGTATCGCACTCTTTGCCGCTGGAATTACGGCGTTCTATATGTTCCGACTGATTTTCATGACCTTCTTCGGTGAACCACGCAATCAGGAGATGCACGACATGGCGCATGAATCCCCGAAGTCGATGACCGTGCCACTCCTTATTCTGGCAGTTCTGAGTCTGCCTATCGTGAATACACTTTGGTTTAACCAAGACTATGTTAAACCACCAGAACAACCACATCTTCATGCCCCGCAGCATGCACATGTCTCACCTGACAGCAAAACTGACACGGTCGGAGCCACGCTATCACTCTTCGGTGTTTCTGAAGCAGTCGCAGCCGAAGAAGGCGGACACGACACACACGGCGCACACGCGGATGATGGGCATCATGGACACGGTCCCGCACATACCATCGCGATGGTACTATCTATCTGCGTCGCTGGATTCGGTATCCTGTTTTCATGGTTGTTCTACCACAGGAGAACGTTGTCTGCCGAATCTGTCGCAACGACTTTCCGACCGCTTTATAATCTTTTCTGGCACAAATACTACTTTGACGAATTTTACGACGGTGTATTGGTCGCGCTAACGGTGTATAAAGCACGACTCTTCGCTCAATTTGATGGGATTATCGTTGACGGCATCGTCAACGGTGTTGGAAAAGTGACGCGGGACTTCCTCGCCGTGTTCATCGGCTTCTTTGATAATCGTGTCGTCGATGGCATGGTCAATCGAGTCGCTCAGGTTACATGGGCAGTCGGCGGAAGGGTCCGTCGGATCCAGACCGGCGCGATTCAGACCTATCTCTTCGTTGTGCTGGCTGGAATTGTGTTGTTAATCTTAATTTTCCGGGCTTTTTAATGATGCGCAAGGCGTTAGCAAGGGTAATTTGTTTATTGACGGTTTTTTCTGGGAGTCGCCTGCTCCGTTGTTGCAGGCTGCCGTCTTAAGCTAATTTTACAAAACGCATCGTCCGTAATGAAATGGAGGACGGGTATACGGAAAGGCATTCTAAACCCCAAACCCGCCTGACCGAACCGCAAGGAATAATTAAAAAATGTTACTATCGCTGATGATTTTTATCCCGTTGCTCGGGATGATCGCTGTTTTACTTCTGCCGCGCGAGTCAGAGGAACTGGTTAAACGCGTTACGCTCCTCTTTACACTCATCCCACTCGCACTCGCAGTCGCTTTATTCATATCCTACGACCGCTCGACTGCAGGAACGCAGTATGTCGTTAACGTTCCTTGGATCCAAGCGTTTAACATCCAATATCACATCGGCATTGATGGGCTCAGTGTGACGCTTCTGCTCCTCACTGCGCTCTTAGGTCCCATCTGCGTTATTGCCTCTTGGCGCAACATCGAAAAAGGTATCAAGGCTTATATGGCGTTGTTCCTACTGCTTGAGACCGGAATGTTGGGGTTCTTTGCCGCCTTGGATCTGTTCCTTTTCTACGTCTTTTTTGAATTGACACTCCTGCCGATGTACTTCCTGATCGGTATCTGGGGTGGACCGCGCCGCGAATACGCTGCGATTAAGTTCTTCCTCTATACCCTCTTCGGCAGTGTGTTAATGTTGGTGGCAATGATAGCGGTTTATCTCAACAGTGGTGCCCCGGGGGCGCGAACCTTTGATATTCCGACACTCATTACGTTAGCATCTACGGAAGGACACGCGCTTAACACCCTCAACTTCCAGATCTGGGTCTTCCTCGGTTTCTTTATCGGGTTTGCCGTTAAGGTGCCGATCTTCCCGTTCCATACGTGGCTTCCCGATGCACACGTCGAAGCACCGACAGCCATTAGCGTTATCCTTGCCGGGATTCTCCTAAAGATGGGGACTTATGGGTTGGTTCGGGTTAATATGGCGATGTTTCCACACGGCTTGGACTTCTTCTGTAATGGAATCGGTTTCTGGGGCAACAGTCTCGCACTTCTTGGGTTTATTAATATCGTCTACGGCTCCTTCTGCGCATTGGCACAAACCGACTTTAAGAAGTTGGTCGCATATTCGAGTATCGGACACATGGGCTTCGTCATCTTAGGACTTTCCGCCCGAAATGACAGCGGCATCACTGGGGCAATTCTTCAGATGTTTAACCACGGTGTTATCAGCGCGATGCTCTTCCTACTCGTCGGTGTTCTTTACGACAGGGCACACCATCGTGAAATCAACGGATTCGGCGGTCTGGGAACCAAAATGCCTGTCTACACCGGCATTACGACGCTTGCGTTCATGGCTTCTTTGGGATTGCCCGGCTTGAGCGGATTCGTCGGAGAGGCGCTCTCCTTACTCGGTGCCTACGATAAATTCAAACTATTGACCATCTTATCCACAATCGGTATTGTTGTCGGTGCGGCATATTTCCTCTGGACGCTCCAAAGGGTTTTCTTAGGGACACTCAATCCTAAATATGAAGACCTTCCCGAAATCAATGGACGCGAAATCCTGACGCTGGTGCCGCTTGGAATCCTAACCATTGTGCTTGGTGTCTGGCCCAACTTCGCTATTGATATGTTTAGAGAATCGGTTACCAACCTCATAGACGTCCTACAGGCGATATAGGAGGTTTGAGGAAAGTATGCAACCCTTAAGCAACATCGGAAGCCTCCTCTACTTCAGTCCAGAAATCCTCCTCGTGATTTTTGCCGCAGCTGTTGTGCTCCTTGATCTCGTTGTGAAAGATAGAGAGAGTTCCGCGGTCGCACATCTCTCCCTCGCAGGATGTATTTGTGTCTTCGCCGCTGTCCTGATCACGCATTTCTCTTTCGGCAATGAAGGTCCTATTTCCCTCTTTTTCGGAATGATCCGACTTGACACGTTTTCCAGTTTTTTCAAGGTGCTGCTGCTGCTTGCAACCGCTGCAACGATTCTCTTTTCTCTCCGCTCCGAGGAACTCGACGCGCGGTTGAAAGGCGAATACTACGCACTCTTGTTAGCGATTACCCTTGGGATGTTCCTGATGGCATCGTCGACGAATCTGTTGATGATATTCATCTCGTTGGAAACGGTGAGTCTTACCTCCTATATCCTCGCTGGGTTCTTGACGCATAATCCCCGTTCCAGTGAAGCGGCGTTCAAATACATTACGTATGGCGCAGTCGCCTCCGGAACCATGCTCTTCGGGCTGTCCCTCCTCTTCGGGATGGCTGGTTCTGGCGATCTCGGTCAAATTAGCGTGCGACTCACGGAACTCCTCGCAGCCGGGGACGTTGCGCCTCTTGCCGTGTTGATTGCGATAACCTTCATTCTTGCGGGTGTCGGCTATAAGATAGCCTCAGTTCCGTTTCACATGTGGTCCCCCGATGTTTACGAAGGCGCGCCTATTCCGATCACCGCTTTTCTGTCAGTCGCTTCAAAATCCGCAGGTTTTGCCCTGTTCATCAGATTTTTCTACGCCGGGTTTGGCAACTCTGAATTGATGCAAGCTGTTGATTGGACCCTTATGTTGGCGATCGTCTCCGCATTGACGATGACTGTCGGAAATCTTGCCGCTTTGCCACAACAGAATGTGAAACGTTTATTGGCGTATTCCAGCATCGCACACGGTGGTTACCTTTTGATGGGCGGTGTCCTGCTCACCTCTGAAGGCATCGGCGCGATCCTCTTCTACCTCGTTGTCTATCTCTTTATGAACTTGGGGGCGTTTTATGTCGTTGTGCTGATTGCGAACGAGGAGGGAACTGAGATGGTTGAGGGTTATCGGGGTCTTGCCTCGCGGGCACCGATGGTCGCTTGGGCAATGGCGATTTTCCTATTTTCGCTGACCGGGATTCCGCCGTTCGCAGGTTTCTTCGGAAAATGGCTACTCTTTGCCGCTGTCCTTGAGCAAGGCTACTATTGGCTGGCACTTGTCGGTCTACTCAATAGCGTTGTCTCGCTCTACTATTATGCCCGCATTGTGAAAGCGATGTTTCTTGAAGATGCTGGCGAGGAAACAACGCAGGTCTCCTTTTCTACTGGTACCTTTGCCCTTTTGAGCGTCTTTGTCATCCCAACGATCCTCATCGGATTCCTCAATATTTTCTATACCTTCTCCAATATCTCAGTTTCGGTCATGCCGATGCAGTAAATTTCCATGGCTACGTTTTACCTTGCGCAAAGTTTATCTTCAAGGTATAATGTTCGGAGAGTGGTTATCCTTTTTAATTCCTAAAAATGAAAAATCAGCATGGCATGAATGATAAGCTCAAAGAAGAAATTGGCTGGTTAAAGGTTATATTTGCTATTTTGCTTGCAACCGATATTTCTTTAATCGCTTGGCTCGTCCAGAATTATGGAAGAGTTAACTCAGTTCTTTTTCTCATCGGAGCTCTTGCGGCAATTCTACTTACATTTCTAAATGTCTTGATTAATAGAATAGCATATCGAAAGATTGATGAATTGGAGGAAGATTGATGAATTGGATGGAATGGGTTATTGCGGGTGTATTTATTGCTTTTCTTGCTGGTTTGGGTACAATCGTAGGCACTGCTATTAGACACGCGAACAAAAGTTAAATTTACTTATCTGTCGAAAAATTGACAAACGCGATTTCTTAAGGTATACTTAAACATAACACGCCGCAAATGCGTGTTAATGCCCGGTCGTCTAATGGTAGGACACGTGGCTCTGGACCACGTAGTGAAGGTTCGAGTCCTTCCCGGGCAGTTCTTCCTATTATATCAATGTGCCGCTATCGTCTAGGGGTTAGGACGGGTGGTTCTCAGCCACCAAACCGGGGTTCGAATCCCCGTAGCGGTATTTCTTTACCTATAAGAGCGGTGCCATACTTCGGGACCGCTCATTTTTTCATGTCTTTAAAAAGGTAACGTCAGATGAAACAGGCACAAACGTTAGCAGAAGCCCAAAATCAATTGTTCGCGTCTATCCGTTCCTTTGCGGAACATACAGTTTATCGTGCTTGTTCCGGTTATTGTAATTCTGAGGAAGACACGTTTGCAGAAGTACAGCAGAATCTCTTGAATGCTCTGCGTAACTACGCAGAAACATTGGTTTATGATGCTTATTCGCGATATGACCCGTATGACGGGGGCGAGTTTTTGACGCATGAAGCTTATGCGGAAATCTTAAAATCACTTGAGGATGATGAAGTAATTCCAATGGAAGATGTTGCCAAGGAGTTAGGGATCAAGTGGTGAAACTCGGGTGGAAGAAACAAGCGCGTGATGTCTTTACCAAGTTGGACACTACTATTCAGAGACGTATCACCAATAAACTCGAAGAAATAGTAGGGAATGCCCCGCGTTATCCTCACCGACCTCTGAGAGGAGACCTTGCTGGTAATTTTAGATTCCGAGTTGGAATCTACCGGATCGTTTATCGGATTTAACCGAGTCTAAAACCCCTGAATTCATTCAGGGGATACAGTCTCGCCCTCTTGGAAAGGACCAAAGCGTTCATTTTTTGCTTGACGTTTGGTCCGAAAGTGTGGTATAATGAGAGTATCAGGTTGGCAGACATTACAAGCGTTACCTCTCGGTAATGTGTCTGCCTCCCACTTGTAAGGGGATAAATTCCTGATACCTGATAGGTTTCTATGCGAAACACGACCCATAAACTTTTCAAGGATAGGACGTTGCGTCACTTGCACGACGATTGCAATATCTGTGGTGTTGTGAAAAATCATTTTTTGGCACTCTGCATGCGATATTACCGCCGCTATGGTAAAGGACTTTCGTATCGGAAAATGTCCAAGCATCTGACGAAACTCAAGAAACTTGAGAAATACAAGCATTGGAATATCCCGTACTCGTGGAGCCTCCAAAATGTGCTAAAACGGTTAGCACAATCCTTTAGAGAAATAAAAACACTCGGAAGAGGTCACCCAAAATTCAAGTCGTGTAAGAAACACAAAGGGATGACGTTTCGGGGTGAACAGGTCAAGCTTGAAAAAGTCCTGGATAAGCAGAAAAACGAAAGAAACCATCCGACGTATAAAATCCGCCTGAACGGACGTTGGTATCGTTTCGCCCTGCATCGTGAAATCGAAGGCGAAATCATCCAAGTTCACGTAACGAGGGACGCACTCGGTGATATGTATATTACGTTGACAGAAGACTTTACCGAAATCAAGATCGAACCCAAGACGGGTCAAGCTGAAGGGTTCGACTTTGGTATCAAGGACTTCCTGATTGACAGTGGTGGACACCGAGAGGCTTCTCCAATGTTCTACAACCTCAATGCCAAGAAGTTGGCAAAAGCACAAAAGGCGTATTCCCGCAAGGTCAAAGGGTCTCACAACCAAGAACGCGAACGCAAGACGGTTGCGCGTATCCACAAGAAAACGTCGAATCAGCGATCAGATCATCATTGGAAACTTGCGATAAAGTTGTGTCGCAAGTTCGATATAATGTTCTTTGAAGACCTGAACCTTGACGGCATGAAACGCTTGTGGGGGAAACAGGTCTCGGATCTTGCGTTTGGTGAGTTCCTGCGGAAACTCAAGCACCAGTCTCATAAGCGTATCCGTTCTGTGCTGAAAATCAATCGCTGGTCGCCAACGACAAAATGCTGTTGTGTTTGTGAACATAAAAACGAAAATCTCACGTTAGCAGATCGTCACTGGACGTGTTCAAGTTGTCATACACACCTTGACCGCGACCAGAACGCTGCGCTGAACATTCTTAAGGAAGGGGTAGCTTCCTTTAGGTTAGGAGTCGTAAGACCGATCGTCCTATTCAATAGGATTGTCGGCACCTCCGTTGAATCTAACCACCCGATTCTGAATTCTACAAATGCTTCTGCTTAATATTTGCAGAAGCCCCCGACTTCAGTCGGGGGTCTATCACACCTACAATAATGACCTTGTGATCGTCCAAAGTGTTCAGCGGCGTGACAAAGGTTACGAATAGGAAGGTAAGTTAACGCAAATTAAACGCGCATTAATGAGAGGAACTTTCGATGCCTAACATCAAAGAACAGCAGGATTTCATAACTGCCATGCAAAACTATGCAGAACAGTTGGTCGTTGACGCGTATGCACGCACTACCGAAAATCCCGATGAGCACTTAAGCGAGGAAGTACTCGCCGAACTTGTTGATGCCGTTGAAAGCAGGCTAATTGTTGAGGCAACGAAAGCGGTTAAATCAGTTGCAAATTCGCTAACATCTACTGATAAGGAATCGGTACAATCTATTAGATGATCTGAATGCCATACCCTCATGACGCTGGAGAAAATACAAATGCACGGTACACCCGAACACACCAACCGCCTTATCCATGAAACAAGCCCTTATCTGCTCCAGCATGCGCATAATCCCGTTGACTGGTATCCGTGGGGCGAAGAAGCGTTAGCGCGCGCCAAAGATGAGCAGAAGCCTATCCTCCTGAGTATCGGCTACTCCGCGTGCCACTGGTGCCACGTCATGGAACGCGAATCCTTTGAGAATGCGGAGATCGCCGCGGTCATGAACGAGCTTTTCATCAACATCAAGGTCGATAGAGAAGAACGTCCCGATTTAGATGAAATCTACATGAACGCCGTCCAGATCATGACGCGTCAAGGCGGCTGGCCCATGACCGTCTTCCTCACGCCTGACCTGAAACCGTTCTACGGCGGGACCTATTACCCACCGACCGACAGATACGGGAGACCCGGGTTTCCAAAGGTGATGCACGCCGTTGCTGAGGCGTTCAGCGGTCAGAATGTGCAGGTCCTACAGCAAGCCGACCAAATTACCGCCCACCTTACCCAGATGAGTAACGTCGTTGACCCGCCCCACCGTGAACTCACGGAAGAATTGATGACCCAGGCGTTTCAACAGTACAGCTCGCAATTCGATTCGCAACACGGCGGATTCGGCAATGCCCCCAAATTCCCACCCAGCATGGGGTTGCCCTTCCTGTTACGCTATTGGCACCACAGCGGCAACGCCAACGCCTTAGAGATGGTCGAACTCACGTTGGAGAAGATGGCACGCGGCGGTATGTATGACCAACTCGGTGGCGGTTTCCACCGATATTCCACCGATGCGCACTGGCTTGTCCCGCACTTCGAGAAAATGTTGTATGACAACGCCCAACTCGTCGTCGCCTATTTTGAGGCGTATCAAGCCACTCAGAAACCGTTTTATCGTGATATAGCCACGGAAACCCTCGATTACGTCCTCCGTGAGATGTACGATGCAGAAAACGGCGGTTTCTATTCCACCCAAGATGCCGATAGTGAGGGTGTGGAGGGTAAGTTCTTCGTCTGGGAGCCGAACGATGTGGAAGACGTCGTCGGCGAAGAAAACGCCGAAGTCTTCTGTGAGTATTACGACATTACACCACAAGGCAACTTTGAAGGAGAAAACATCCTCAATGTTCAAGCACCGCCCGATATCTTTGCTCGGAAGCTGCGTATGGATGTCGGGGAACTGGAAGCTCTCCTTGCAGATGGAAAACGAAAATTGTTTGATGAACGAGAGAAACGGATTAAACCCGGATTAGACGACAAAATCCTCACCAGTTGGAACGGCATCATGATCCGCGGTATGGCGATGGGATACCAACTGACCGGGAAACCGGAATATCTTGAGGCGTGTGAAAAATCCGCCGAATTCGTTTTGACGACCCTATCACAAGAGAACGGACTCCTTTTACGTACCTACCGTGCCGGTAAAAGCCACCTCAACGCCTATCTTGAGGACTACGCTTACTTCATCGCCGGGTTAATCGCGCTCTACGAAGCCAGTTTTGAACCGCGGTGGCTTACTGAAGCCGAACGCCTCGCACATATCATGATCGATCAGTTCGGTGATGACGCCGGCGACGGATTCTTCTTCACCGGCAAAGCGCACGAAACGCTTATCGTCCAATCCAAGTCCGCTTACGACGGTGCCACACCTTCCGGGGCATCTATGGCGATTCACAGTCTCTTACGACTTGCGAAACACCTCGACACCCCCGAATTCCACGACAAAGCCGTTGAGACGTTGTTGCTCTACTTCCATCAGATGGAGGGAATGCCATCAGGGTCAGGACAGCTCCTCTGTGAGTTAGCGTTCCTGCTATCAACACCAAAAGAGGTTGCGATTGTTGGTGAAAAAGGGGATGCGGAAACGGATGCGATGTTAGCAGCGTTACACAACACGTATCTGCCCAACAAAATCGTTGCCTTGAGCGAATCCGCTGACGGACAGACGTTACCGCTTCTCGCCGGCAAGACCCAAGTTGACAGCACCGCGACCGCCTACGTCTGTGAGAATTACGTCTGCCAAGCCCCCACAACGGATGTCGAGGTATTTACGGAACTGCTTCAATAACTTCTCTTTTCTTCTGCTGGCGAGGTTTCCCAACCTCGCCTAATCTCCAACCAGAAGGTAGGTGCGGTTTTGCGGCGTACACGCCCAAATGCGATCTGCATTCCCAACCGCATCGGACAATCCTCAAAAACCCTTTTATGGTAAAGTCGAAAATTAAGTAGAGGCTTTTCCTTTAACGAAGGCAGCTCGTAGGGGCGAGGTTCCCTCGCCCGTCGGGGCTTTACCATAATCAATTTAGGTTGCGATTTTAATACACCTTCGGTATAATAAAGCCACGAAAAATAGACCTCTGTTGACACAGATTAAAGACAGAATCAACAAGTATGGCTTTACATCCCGACTTTCCCGAATCTCCACACGCCGTCATTGATCCTTCGGTGCGGTGGCTCCCAGATCAGTCTCTGCTGTTTGATCTGGAATATGCAATGCTGCTCCCGCCACTTGTCCACAAAATCCGTGAGCAAGTCAAAACGTGGCGAGACAACAAGTACAGTGGTGCTGCCGAAACAAGCAAAGCACTCCTCAATTGGTGGTTCAATATCCCTCATCTGCAAGAAGGAGATGAGGGAACAAGGCAAGAGTTTCAGTATTACTTCGCCCAACGCGAGGCAATCGAAACTATCATCTATCTATACGATGTCGTCAAGGTCCGAGACGAATTCGATCTGATGCGCTTTGACAGTTCAGGTGCTGTTTCAGCGAATATGTTTGACGAAAATTGGCGGCGGTTTGTGATAAAGATGGCAACAGGCACTGGGAAAACAAAGGTGATGAGCCTCGCAATCGCATGGAGTTTCTTTCATAAGTTGTATGAACAGGACTCTGAACTCTCGCGCAACTTCCTCGTCATTGCTCCCAATATCATTGTGCTTGATCGTCTCTATCACGATTTTCAGGGATTACGCATCTTCTTTGAAGACCCAGTGCTACCCGATAACGGCTTTGAAGGAAACAATTGGCGCGACGATTTTCAACTCACCCTGCATGTCCAAGATGAGGTGCGCACTACCCGGCCTACCGGTAATATCTTTCTCACCAATATCCATCGTGTCTATTCCAGTAACCAGTCCCCACCAGCACCCGATGATGAAGACAGTATGGACTACTTCTTGGGCAAAAAACCGACGGGTGAAACCACGGATTCCCAAGTGGACCTCGGAGACATTGTCCGCGATATTGACGAACTGATGATCCTCAATGATGAAGCACACCATGTCCATGACCGACGGATGGCATGGTTCAAGTCCATTGAAGATATTCACAATCGCTTGTTGCAAAAAGGCGGCGAGTTAGCGTTGCAAGTAGACGTAACCGCCACGCCTAAGCATAGCGACGGTGCAATTTTTGTCCAGACAGTCGCCGACTATCCGCTTGTAGAGGCGATTTCACAAAATATCGTCAAACACCCCGTCCTCCCGGATGCTGAAAGCAGAGCGAAACTTGTTGAGCGACAGAGCATAAAGTATACCGAGAAATATGCCGACTATCTTGATCTCGGAGTCATTGAATGGCGCAAAGCGTATGCCGAACACGAAAAACTGGAAAAGAAAGCCGTTCTGTTCGTGATGACCGACAATACTCAGAGCTGCGATGAGGTGGCGGAATATCTCGAAAACCATTACCCCGACCTCAAAGATGCCGTGCTTGTGATTCACACGAACAAAAGTGGTGAAATCTCCGAAGCCAGATCCAGTAAGAAACAAGCAGAACTTGAGAAACTCCGTAAACAAGCGAATACAATTGACTCGCTGGAGAGTCCATATAAAGCGATCGTTTCCGTGCTGATGCTCAAAGAGGGATGGGATGTCAAGAACGTTACCACGATTGTTGGACTCCGTGCTTATTCGGCTAAACCCAACATCTTGCCAGAGCAGACCTTGGGACGCGGATTACGCCTGATGTACTCGGGTGCTATCGAAGAGACCGTGAGCGTTATTGGCACCAATGCCTTCATGGAATTTGTTGAATCCGTTAAATCGGAAGGTGTGGAATTGGAACGGCAACCCATGGGTGGTGGTACAAAACCGAAGGCACCCCTCGTCATCGAGGTAGACCATACGAACGTCAACAAAGATATTGACGCGCTTGATATTGAAATCCCAATACTGACGTGTCGTATCTACCGCGAGTACAAGAATCTGGGGGATTTAGACGTTACACATCTCGATTTTACGCCCATTTCGTATCAGGCATTTGGCGAGGATGAACTACGGGAGATCGTGTTTAAGGACATGACAACAGGCGCGGTTACACATACCACAGTGATGGATAGTAACGGGATCGCCGACTACCGCAGCGTAATCGGTTATTTTGCAGAGACTGTCCGCAAAGACCTCCGCCTCGTTAGTGGCTACGATGTCCTGTATGGAAAGGTTAAGAATTTTGTGCAAAACCAACTCTTCGGCGAGACGATAGTGTTGGAGGATCCCAATACCTTACGAAATCTGTCGGAGCTCCCCGCCACGAAAACTGTTATGGAAACCTTCAAATACGCCATCAACGACCTCACAATACAAGATAGAGGAGAAGCGGAACTGAGCGAAACGACGCGTGCCCAGGACGCACGTCCGTTTATGGTGAAAGAACAGGATTACTTGGTCCCCCAAAAGTCTGTGTTCAATAGAATCACTGGTGATAGTCATTTTGAATTGGAGTTTGCCGCATTTTTGGAAAACTGCCCAGATGTCGTCTCCTACGTCAAAAACGAGTTTAGCCTGGATTTCAAACTCGACTATATCAATGCCGATGGCAATGTTGCCAACTACTACCCAGATTTCCTCGTCAAGTTGACAGATGGACGTGTAATCGTTGTTGAGACGAAAGGCAGGGAAGATTTGGATGTCCCGCGCAAAATGCAACGCTTATCGCAATGGTGTGAGGATGTCAACAAGGTTTCGCCAAAAGCTATCTATGACTTTGTCTATGTCGATCAAGAGAATTTCAAGGCGTATAGACAGGAAACATTCCAGCAACTTCTTGATGGCTTCACGGAATACAAAACCTGAAATATACTTGTGGTGAGGTAGAAGCAATCTCTGAATCGCAACTGAAAACAAACGCGAAAACTACTTGACATACCATACCAATCTATGTTAGAATATAAGACATCTTTTCACAAGTTTTCTCATTTTCGAGAGGGGGTGGCACTATGACAGCTTACGCATTTTGGAACAATAAAGGCGGAATTGGCAAGAGTTTCTTAAGCTTTGTTGCAGCAACCGAGTATGCTCGCACTCATCCGAGCACTGATGTCTATGTTATAGACCTCTGCCCACAAGCGAATATTTCTGAGATGTTGCTATTAGATTCCCAGCTCTTAATTGATACCGGTGCCCAAAAGTCACTATATAGTTATGATGTAGTGCGCGAAAATTTTGATCCGATACACAAACTGGTCGGACGAACGCCGCGTGCTACGGTCGCAGGTTATCTTGAAGCACGCCTGAATTCCCCCTTCAAGCAGATCCAAGATGTGTCCCCTTATGTGTGCCGTCCTCGGAATTCCAATGCAAAAGTTCCAACGAATTTACTGTTAGTTTGTGGTGACTATCTACTGGAGATCCTTTCGGAAGCGATCCGTCAGACCTCACAACTCGCCATTCCAGTGGATGCTTGGAAACAGGTACTCAGTTGGATCAAAGATTTAACAGCTGCGTTACGTAAGCGGAGCGGAAGCAGAGATGCCCTTTTTATTATTGACTGTAATCCGAGTTTCGCTATCTATACTCAGTTGGCACTTGCTGCAGCTGATAACCTTGTTGTGCCTTTTACGCCTGATGATAGTTCGCGTCGGGCTGTAGAGAACGTTGTCGCGCTACTTTATGGCCACGGCGTTAGTGACCGCAAAATAGAAACCTATGCGAGGATCAACTTTGCTAATAGAGCGAAGGACGAAGGCTTAGATGTTCCGAAACTCCATACGTTTGTCAGTAATCGCGTAACCCTCTATGGCCGCAAAGCAAGCAAGGCTTTTGAGGCAGTGAATCAAGCCATCAAAGTCACGTTGGATGAGCTTCACAAAGATCATCGTCAAATCTACGCAAACCCAAGAGAGTTACCGAGTGAGAGACTCATGGAGATACCTGATTATCACAGTGCATGTGTGGTTATGACCGTTAAAGGAATACCCTTAGATAGACTTCGCCCCGGACCAAATAAAGTTCATGATAAACCTGTCCAACTCAATCCCGAACCCTTAGAGAAGTATCGAAAAGCACTCACTGAATTTGTAAATTGTCTTTAAAGGTTTCTTGTGTCATCACCAGCAGCATTGAAGTACACGGTATCGGCGAATCGTATAGAAACGCTGCGTAGAGCAGCAACAGATAGGCGATTACGACCCATGTCGTATGACGAAATACAGGTTTACTATCACGCGGCACTTGCAGCTTACGTCGCAGCGTGGAACGCGTACATAAAAAATGTCGTGAACGACTTCTACGATGTAATACCGAATTCATCGCCTGTTTACGCAATCGCCCGACAAGCATCGCAAAGATCAATGGAGAGATTCAATACGCCAAATTGGGAAAATACACAGAGATTTCTTGAGCAGTGCACAGGATATGATCCTATTAATGACTGGATCTGGAGTAGACGTGAAATGAGCGGTTTACAGGTTCGTGTGAGATTGAATGAAATATTACGGGTTCGCCATAGTTTCGCGCATGGATTTAATATACCCGCTTACAATTGGACAGAATTGCCAAATGGCAGAGTCCGCCTAACGAGCAAAGCCATTCAAGATATTGAGGCTTTCTTCAAAAATCTTGTCAATGTTACGGACGCGGGCATGAAAGCACATATTGAGTCAACTTACGGGCTTACCAGCATCTGGTAATCAATGCCAAATTAACAAGATTCATACTTTTTTTTGAAGGAACTCTATAGCGAGAATCACACTGATTTCGATCCTTCGCTCCAGCGGAGCGATATGTCTATAGCACGTGTGGGTTTTAGGTCTTCCGCTCCAGCGGAGCGGTATGTGATTGGTAAAATTAATTTGGATACAATAGGTGATTCATTATGTCAGATACTACAAACAAACCGAAACAAATGGTCTCATACGATACGTATGATATTGGCGGTTTGGATGGCGTGCCCTTTGATGAGGATTATTGTTCTGGCAAAACTATTGGTGAGATTATTGATAATGTTCTTCAAAACCTCAGGTATTGTGATTATTGCTCAACTAAATTACTAAGAATTGAAGGGCAGGTTCATGAAGTAAGTAATTATCGGGACTATTGCTTTTGGTATTGTCGCAAGTGCCGTTTCTGGCAGGCACGCTTTCGTCCGGACCCATCCTGTTATGACATGCCACCACCAGATTTTCATGCGTATATCTCAAAACTCCGCGAGTTTAATGGAGATTTACCTGAGGGCTGTAATGAAGAGTTGGCTTCGCACATAAGACAGTGCCCTGCTTTGTTGCATTCTTTCAACCCTACGCGTTTTGAAAAATTTGTCGCGGACGTTTTCCGGGCCAATTATACGAATGCTGAAGTATTGCATGTCGGAAAGCCTCACGATGGGGGTGTTGATGTTCTGTTAATAGATACGGGAAAAGAGGATTGGCTCATACAGGTCAAACGTCGCAAATCTCAAAACCGTTCTGAAGGTGTTAATACTATTCGGAATGTACTGGGTGCTATGATTGAGAACAGAACTCACAACAGTATTATAATCTCAACAGCTAAACAGTTTTCACGATATGCGATACAAACTGCTTCTGCGGCCAAGGTTAAACCTTATTGTATGACTATCAAACTTGTTGATAAAGGTGTCTTTAACAAAATGTTAGACCCAATCTTACCGGATCGTCCTTGGTTGGATCCTATCAGCGAAATTGATGAAGGAATAGCTAATTACCTTGCAGGTCGAATTCCAAGCGACAACCAACTTGATATGTTCAAGCCTCAAACTTTTCAACTGATATAAGAGATAACCCATGCCAAGACTCACCGAACAGGAACAACAAGAAATTATTCGCTTCATTGAGGCAGACAAACCGCTGCCCGACAAATACCGCTTTTTGCTGTTTGAAGACAAACGCGAGGTCGAACTCGTCTGGAACGGCAAAACCAACGAAGTCTGCAACATCGTCCTACCTTTTCAAACAATCGAACAGGTAGACGAACCGCGCGCCGAAAAACTGACCGAAGACAACCTGCAAACTCTGCTTTTTGACACCCGCGGACGCCAACGAAAGGGTTGGACCAACAAACTCATCTGGGGTGACAACAAACTGGTTTTGTCATCGCTCAAGAACGGACCCCTGCGCGAGGAGATTGAGGCACAAGGCGGGCTCAAACTCATCTATATTGACCCACCCTTTGACGTGGGGCGGATTTTTCCATGGATATCGAAATTGGTGAGGTGACCTTTACCAAAGATCCAAATATTCTTGAGGAGATAGCCTACCGCGATACTTGGGGACAAGGTGCGGATTCTTTCCTTACTATGATCTATGAACGGTTAGTGCTAATGCGAGATTTGCTAACAGAAGATGGCAGTATCTATGTACATTGTGATTGGCGGGTTAATAATTATATCAGGTCGGTGTTAGATGAGATTTTTGGGAATTTTCGTGACGAAATTATATGGTTCTATCCAAACTCTGGATTAAAGGCAAAATCAAAAAAATTCCATCAAGTTCATGATGTGCTTTTTCATTTCACTAAAAGTAATAATTTTATTTGGAACGAGCAGCGCGAGCCGTTTGATGATGGTAAAGTTAAGCGACAACCTATGCGAAAATTTAATTCTACCACTAAAAAAGCGGATGTTGTACGAAATCACGATGGCAAGATTCTGTATGTTGAAGTAGTTGATAAACTTGTAAATAGTGTTTGGCGAATTCCTATGTTGAATATTGGAGGTGAGATTGTCGGTTACCCTACTCAAAAACCCGAAGCCCTCCTTGAGCGCATCATCAAAGCGTCCTCTAATGAAGGCGACCTCGTTGCTGATCTCTTCTGCGGTTCCGGTACCACTGCTGCCGTTGCTGAAAAACTGGGGCGCAAGTGGATTGCTACAGACCTCGGTAAATTCGCCATTCATACCACACGTAAGCGGATGATTGGTGTTCAGCGTCAACTCAAAACGGACGGTAAAAACTATCGCGCTTTTGAAATTCTCAATCTCGGCAAATACGAACGGCAGCATTACCTTGGTGTCAATCCAAATCTACGTGAAGTTGAACAACAGAAACAATCGGCAGAGAAGGAAAAGGAATTCATTGATCTCATCCTACGCGCTTACGCTGCCGAGAAAACAGACGGTTTCACCAATTTTCAGGGTAAAAAAGCGGGACGGCTTGTCGCAATCGGTCCTGTCAATCTACCGGTGACGCGGCTGTTCGTAGAAGAAATTATCCTTGAGTGCCGCAAGCATCAGATTACGCGGGTAGACGTTCTCGGTTTTGAATTCGAGATGGGGTTATTTCCTAACGTTTTGGACGAAGCGAAAAGCAAAGGCATAGACATCGCACCGAAATTCATTCCCGCCGAAGTGTTCGACAAACGCGCAATAGAGCAAGGTCAGGTGGTGTTTCACGACATGGCGTTTATTGAGGTCAAACCCCATATCACCACTGGGGAGAAAGACAAACCCGCAATCGTAACGGTAGAGCTAACCGATTTTTCTGTCTTTTACTCACAAGACTCTATCTCCAACGCTGAGCAGACCCTCAAAAACAGGGGCAGTCGCATCGTGGTAGAAAAAGGGCAAGTCGTGAAAGTGAGTAAAGATGCTGATGGGATTGTCAGTCGTGAGGTGCTAACCAAGCACTGGACGGACTGGATCGACTACTGGTCGGTTGATTTCGACTTTGAGAGCAAACACGAGATTATCCGTATGCAAGATTCAAAAACAGGCGAGTGGGAAGAACAGTGGACAGGCGACTATGTCTTTGAAAACGAGTGGCAGAGTTTCCGTACCAAAAAGGACCGCTCCTTAGAATTGACCAGCGTTGCCCACGAATGCGAACCCGGTCGCCGCAAAATCGCCGTCAAAGTGGTAGATATTTTTGGCAATGATACAATGACGATTGTGGAGGTTTCAGTGTGAGAATCAGATCCATATACTTGAAAGATTTTAAACGATTTGTGGACTTAACAATTGAAGACATCCCCAACACAGCACGACTGGTTATTTTAGTTGGTCCCAGTGGTAGCGGGAAATCATCTCTATTTGAAGCTATTAATGTTTGGGGGAAAGACTATAGTTATAGCCATTATGATCCTGAATACTATAAGAGAGATGTACAACCGACAAATTTTCAGGCCAGGGAAGTTTTCCATAATCTTGGTGTAACTATTGAAGCTGATGATCTGCCTGCAAATTTAGGTGCGGCTTGTTATATTCGTTCAGCATATAGACATACTCCAAAATTCAGTATTTCTTCCATGACAAGAATTGATGAAACTGAATATTGGCGACATCAAGGACAACGGAATTTCTCCACACCCGATGATGAAGTACAAAAAAATTATCAGAGGGTATACGGACAAATGATGAAAGAAATTTTTAACCCTAAAGTCCTCACTAATGTGAATATTAGAGAAGAAGTTATTGGTTTAGTTCGTGATTCCTTACAATCAATCTTTCCTGACTTGCGCTTGCATTCACTCGAAGACCCTGAAGGTAGAGGCACTTTCTATTTTGAGAAAGGAGCGGCAAAAAAATATAACTTTGTAAATCTATCAGGCGGTGAGAAAGCAGCTTTTGACCTACTCCTTGACTTTATCATTCGGAGCGAATATTACTCAAATGCGGCAATGTGTATTGATGAACCAGAAGGGCATATGGGCTTAAGTGCGCAGGGAAAATTGCTTGAGGTGTTGTATGATTTGATTCCTGAGCAGTCCCAACTTTGGCTTGGAACACACTCCATTGGAATTCTACGAGCATCAAAAAAAATCTTAGAAGAAAACCCGGGGGAAGTAGTTTTTTTGGATTTTTCCGGACACGATTTTGACCAAAAAGTCGAGATAAAGCCCATTACCAAACCTGACCGTGAACTTTGGCAGAAGCTTCACCAAAATGTTTTAGAGGATCTATCTGGTTTACTGGCACCAGAAAAAATCATTGTTTGTGAATCTGATCCAAATAGTGCAGCTTTTGATGCCCGTTGCTACAATAAAATTTTCGCTAAAAATTACCCCGATGCTTTGTTTGTTTCAGCCGGGGGCAAATCGGAATTAAATAAAATCATTCCTGTACTTCAGGATATCATACAAAAAGCAGAAATCTTCGTTGTACGAGATCGGGATAATTTGCTTCCTGAAAAGCGCAAGGAGCTTATTGAACAAGGTACCCGTGTTTTAACTCGCCGCCGTATAGAAGATTATCTTATTGATGACGAAGTGCTGGAGAAGTTCGCTAATGAGAATGGCTTAGATGTGTGCCAATTGCAAGAATTAAAAGACATTAATGGAGACGATAGTAAGGCGAGGAGCGGACAAATATATCAAAAAATTAGTAAGGGATACGGATTGATCATTGGGGACGATAGAGAGGAATTTCTGTCTGATGTGCTTGCTCCATTGTTTAGTGAAGATATGACTGTTTATCAAGAGTTGGAAAATGATATCTTTGGTCCCTAGCGCAAAAAAATCGCAATGACATAGGGCGAAAGATACATCAAATAATAGATACATCCCTTTACAGACCTACTTCTGTTCCAAACGCAAAAGACATCTTTTAAGGAGATACCCGTGTCAGAAAATATTAGAATATCCATGTTTGAAGTCGTCGGGAGTCCTTTTTGCGTTGCCTCCGATGATGGGCAGAAGGTTCATAAACACCTGGATGCTGCTCTCAGAGCGAATCAAGAGGTCGTCCTCTCATTTCACAATGTCACAGCACTAACAGGTGCTTTTCTGAACGCCGCTGTAGGTCAGTTATATGGCACATTCAGTGAGGAAAAGATCCGTTCTCTGTTGAAAGTAGAGGATGCTGAGCAAGACGATGTGGCACTGTTGAAGAGTGTTGTTAACAACGCAAAGTTGTACTTTAAGGATCCAGAGAGATTCAACCAAGCAGTTAGAGAAGTCATGGGCGATGATGACGATGACATAACAACAATTGTAGAGGTATCTGTATGAGTCTCACAGTCCACTTGAAAAACATTGGCATCCTAAAACAAGCAGAATTTTCGCTGGGGGACTTGACGCTTATTTGTGGTGAGAATAATACTGGTAAAACGTATATTGCTTATACACTGTATGGTTTCTTAAAGTCTTGGTCTAATGCTGGCTATATTTCGATTAGTGAGGATCAGATTCGTACCCTGCTTACGCATGGTGCTCTTAAAATTGAGTTAACACAATATGTCGAACAGGCAAATCAGGTACTTATGGCGGCATGTGAGAGGTACCCTAATCAATTGGATGAGATATTTGCAGCACATGAGGGTACTTTTCATAACAGCAAATTCCACATTGATGTAGGCGAAAATAACGTACATAACAAAAAAATCAATGAAAAAATCATGACCGCGTATGAGGAGAATTTTAACTATTCAAAACACGAAGATAGTGAAATCCTAACAGTTAAGATAGAGATAGAAAAAGATCGAAAAAAAATTGATCCGCATTTCGCGAGAATGCTCGTTGAACTTATTATTCTTAGGGCTTTTTTTTCGGATTATCTTCCTCGACCTTTTATCTGCTCAGTTGAACGAACGGGTACGGCTATTTTTCGCAGGGAACTCAATTTTGCTCGCAACCGACTACTTGAGGAAATGAGACGAGCGGATCAAAAAATTGATCCACGAGAATTGCTATTGAAGTCGTACCAAAGTTATCCTTCGCCGGTAGAAGATAACGTAGACTTTACACGTCAACTTGAAGATATTGCTAAAAGCAAAAGTTTCATCGCTAAAGAACATCCTGAAATCTTAGAAGACTTTGCAGATATTGTCGGAGGCGAATATACTGTTACACAAAATGACCAACTCTACTATATCCCTAAAGGCACACAGCTCAAATTGACGATGGTGGAAAGCTCAAGTACTGCCCGCTCCCTCTTAGACCTCAGTTTTTATCTCAATTGTATTGCCAAAAAAGGGGACCTACTGATGATAGACGAACCCGAATTGAGTCTCCATCCAGAAAATCAACGTCGTATCGCTAGACTCTTTGCACGACTCGTAAATTTAGGTGTCAAAGTTTTCATCACTACCCACAGCGATTACATCATCAAGGAATTGAATACGCTCATAATGCTCAACCACGACAAGCCGCACCTGAAAAGAGTTGCTGAAGAAAATGGCTATCAGGATAACGAGTTGATCAAAGCGGATCAGGTCAAAGTGTATATCGCGGAAAAAGCATTGCTGCCGTTAGAGGAGGGACAAAAGAGACGTAAAAGGGAGCACACACTCGTCCCAGCTGACATCGATCCCGAGTTCGGCATTGAAGTCGGCAGTTTTGACAAGACAATTGATACTATGAATAAGATTCAGCGGGACATCGTGTGGGGAGCAAAGTAAGATTGGTGAATGATATTATCATATTGCAAGAAATGCTCAGTACTGGTGCTCAAGTTCCTTTACAACAAACAGCAGGAAAGTGTTTCGTCACACTGAGAGATAAGCAAGCAAAGACAGCCGTAGAGATCACAGATCTTCCCCATAATTCAATTGTTATAAAAGCGGAAGTTTTTAAACCACCTAATGTTTTTAAGGGCTCAAAGGGTGAACGCAGACGAGCTGATTTCGTCATTGTGTCCCATGCAGCGACGGAAAAGTGGATTATCTGTATTGAAACTCAAGCAGGAACAGGTAAAGATCCAGAAGACGTTGAACAACAATTGAGAGGCGCGCAATGCTTTATCGGCTACTGTAAATGTATAGGAAAATCCTTCTGGAAATCGGCAGGATTTCTTGACGACTATCAGTACCGATTTGTAAGCATTTCAGGCATCAATATCAACAAACAAAGCACACGTTTCTACAAGCCAAGAAACCAATCGAGACAAAGGTTGCACAATACCCCCGAGGCTTTTCTGGAGTTTTTGGGGTATCAAAGTCTCTATTTCAATGAGTTGACCTGAGGACAAATTCTAATAAGAGACTTTTACCTCCGCCTCTCAGGAGAATACAGGAGAAAAAGTAATGACATACACAAACAAAGCAGCAATTGATATGGACTGGTATCCGCTCCCTGATGAAGAGATACGCCATTTTGACGACACAGGCTATCTCATCGTCCGGAATGTGCTGGATTCGGATACGCTTGGGGAACTCATTGAAGTCAGTGATCAACTCATGGCGAGTGATCGGATCGAGAATCGCCAACATAGCTCTAACAACTTATACGACAGTTTCCGAAATTGTATCTCCATTGACGATGCCTTCATTCCGCTACTCGCGCAGAAAACCATCCTACCTGTTGTGGTGCAACTTCTTGGTGCAGATTTGCAACTGATGACCTCACACCTGATATACAAACATCCGGATCCGCCAGGAACACCCGATACCACACGCGCGCCGGGTTGGCACCGCGACTACGCTATCGCAACAAGAACACACGGTAACAAACTACCACGCATTTTACTAAAATGCGCCTACTACTTTACCGATTTGAGTGAACCCAATTCCGGTGCGACACTTGTCGCTCCCGGTAGCAACCATCTCCTTGAACGGATCAGAATTCCAGAGGGACAGGCAGATCCAGAAGGGGCACTCGAACCGAGCCTGCAACCCGGCGATTGCCTACTATTTGAGAATCGGATCTTTCATGCCGGGGCAACAAACCTAACTGCCCAGACCCGCAAAGCTGTGATGTTTGGCTACGGTTACCGTTGGGTGATGCCGATGGATTATCGGACACAGGAACAGACTTTGTTGGATAAGTTGTCACCACTGGAGCAGTATCTGGTGGGTGAACCCTTTAAAAAGACGAAAGAATATCATCCGGGTGGCGGTGAAAACCCACTCGTTCCATGGTGTGAGCAGCACGGCGCGCCAGCGGTGAGGCCCGTCGATTAACGCATTTGGGATAGGGATTGTAACCCCAATGGGGGAGAGGTTTGTAATCCCGATTACGTTAAGGTAATAACGTCCTTTTTAACGATCTCTTTCGTGTCATAGTGACCCGCTTGGGAGATGAGTTCCAGCGTTTCCGGGGACAATCGTGTTCTAACCTCTGGCGGCACCCGACTCTCACCGCGATGCTGCGGTCTGTAGCGTAAGGTTAAGACGCAACGATAGCGGTCTTTCGGTTTCCACGGCAGCGCACCGTGCGTCAAGAGTTCAGAGATAATCACGAAATCCCCTGCCTTTGGCGTGATGTTAACGACCCCTTCTGGAATATCATCGGCATCCTTAATTTTTCCGTTGTTGTAGAGGTGTTCAGGACGATCGAAAAGGGTCTTGTGTGTGCCGGGGACGACCAACAGTCCACCATCTCCGGGATGCACATCGTAGAGGTAGGGAAAAACGACAAAATCGTCACAAAAGATTCGACCGTTTCGGACCTCATAACGGTTGCAGTGCCATCCGAAATCTTCTCGCGCACAATGCAAGCGGAGTCCTTCTTCCGATTCCGACGCACCCGCCCGATCCGCTATCATAGTTCCACGCATCAGTTGCGGTTTGTTATTCGTCAGTTCTTTGATGATGGGCCATGTTGATCGGTGCATTGTGAGGGCTTCTAAGGGTTTCGCAAAGGCAAAGCCGTTTGGAAGGTTTTTTTCGCTGGAATTAAATCCGGGTGGAAGCTTCTCGGTAGGGGTATTGATGTATTCATTTGCTGCTGCTTGTGCCGCTTTCAGTTCTGCGTCGGTCATGACATTCTTCAGGTGAAGGTATCCCGTAACATCGAAAAGATACCGTTGTTCAGGGGTCATCATAGTATTTTACTCCTTGCCATACAAATAGAACTTATGCAAAACTCATTTCTTTGCTGACGCGAGTGGAAGACGCTTGATTGGAAGGTTGGAAGATTGGGATCCCCATCCTTCCATTCTTCCATTCCCGATCCATCCTTCCGTCCTTCATCTAAGCCGGTGCTTCCCACACGGGCCATTCACTGTCCTGTAACTGCTTGAAAAGTTTGTCAAAGGCTTCACTACCGTCATCTTCCCATTCATCCAAACGCACACCGGGGGCATAAGATTCGTCCACGCCCTGCTTCATGAGGCGTTCGGCTTGTTGTAGGTTTCGGTAGTAATGCTTTATGCCACCGGGTAAGGTGACAACAGAGATGTGTCGTTTCCATGTGGGTTCAGGTGTTTGGGAATACCGTTTCACAGCAGCTTCATCTAATGCCACACCGAGACCGGGACCCTCTGGCACCTGCATAAATCCGCGCTGAACTTTGTGCGGTGCAACAATTAAGTCGCTTTCATAAGCGTGGCTTGCAGTGACACCGGGTATGGTGGCTGTCGGAATCACAGCGCCCAGATGGCACGCAAATGCCGCCGTAATGCCAGTACCGACATACTGGAGCAGGATCGGTGTATTCGCGGCAGCGAAAGCCCACCCCGATGCCAGCGCGCTTTTGACACTTTCATGGCTACACAGCGCACCGTCAAAATCGCCTTCCCGAAGTCCAATCCACGGACCTGAAGGTTGACGCGAGGCACCCTCCCGGATAACGCCAACACCGTGCAGATAAAATGGAATCCGAATCTCTTGATGCAGCCGTCGCCAGCCCTCCACGTCATAAGCGAAAATCGGTTCTTCGAGACCCTTGACAACTGGAATTTTCTCCAATTCCCGTAGGATGGGGAGTGCTTTCTCAACGTTGATTAACGAGCCATTGAAATCGAACTCCACCCGAAAGTCGGGAGGCGCGACGTCTTGAATTGCCTGCGACTGCTCGACAACATCGTAGAAGGCACGCGCCTTACACTTCAAGCCGCGATACCCACGTCCAGCAGCGACTTGAACCTCAGCGGCGGTGTCTTCAGGCGACATACACGGCATCCACCACCCCATCGCAACCCACTCCCGAACCTGTTGACCCATCAATTTCCATGCTGGCAGACCGAGATGTTTGCCCATCAGGTCGTAGCACGCCATGTCGAGATTAAAACGTCCTTCACCCATGACGTGGTCGAACGGATTCGTGCCGAGATAGGTGTCCAGGACCTCCTGATCAAACGGCGGTCCCGGGTTCTCTCCGAGACCGACAAGACCCGTATCGGTATAAAATTTATAGACCGTGACCAACTCCGTCATCGCGAAGTGGTAATATTTCTTGCGAATCCGTTCCTCATAAGGTACACGTAATGGAATAGATTCAATCTCGGTAATCTTCATCGAAAAAATTAGGCACGGAACCCGCGAATTGCCTATCTCCTTGTATCCATGTGTTTTTTCCATATTTCCGGGTATTTTACCAAAGTCCCTGAAAACAGTCAAACCTAAAATGCTAAAATTGGTTCACTCCGTTCTCATAGGACGCGTACATCTTTCCTGTGCTCCAAGCGTAGAATAGCGCGTTGCAGGGGTATTCAGTTTTCGGTTTTTTCGTAATATTTTTCACATCTGTTAATATTATAAAATAAACAGATACAGCGTGACTTTTCCCGCTGTATCTGCTATACTTCACCGTAAAAAACCATCACATTTTTTGAGGTGAATCATGACAAGAAGTTCCTCTTGCCACTTACTTGACATATTAGCAGAAGTTCCGGATCCACGCCATAAAAAAGGGAAACGCTACAACTTGGGGTCTATCCTTGCGCTGCTCGTCATCGGTGTAATGTCGAATCATAAAGGGTATACGTCTATAGCGACTTGGGCACGGCATCAAGGGGCCCTGGCAAAAGCGTTAGGTTTCAAATCAGAGAAGACCCCGTGTGCTGGAACGCTTCATAATCTTTTGAAGCGTCTTGACGTCGTGAGTCTCGAAGCCTTACTCACGAAATGGGTGTTTTCAAAACTTGAAAGTCTTCAAGTTTTGAAAACACAGGATTTACAAGGGGTGGCGATAGATGGCAAAGAGTTATGTGGCTCCAAAGACCCAGAAACCCGATACCGCACACATTTACTCTCCGCTGTCTCTCATGAGTTAGGGATTACCCTTACACAGCGGGCTGTCAGTGGAAAAACAAATGAGATCCCCATCTCAACGCAACTTCTGAAAACCTTTGATGTCACCGGGAAAGTCATAACAACAGATGCACTTTTGACCCAAAGAACCTTTTGTAAAGAGGTTCTCAAATATCACGCAAACTATGCAATGCCCGTCAAAGAGAATCACAAACAGATGTATCACGACATTCGCGAACTCTTTGAACCGCTTTCGGAGACAGACACACCACACGTCCAAGCACGACGGTTTCAGAACCTACACACCGAGGCAGACGCACACCTTGATACCCACACAGACGTTGAAACATCACACGGGTTTATCACCACACGCACGCTAACAGCAAGCACACTCTTGACGGATTATATCAACTGGCCAGGACTCGCACAAGTGTATCAATACCAATCCAAGCGGGAGAATACCAAAACAGGCGAGACTACCTACCAGACGCAGTATGGCATCACGAGTCTTACACCACAAGACGCATCCGCAGAAACTTTGCTCAAACTCCGACGCCAACACTGGACGATAGAAAACAAAGTCCATTGGGTGCGAGATGTCGTCCTCGGGGAGGACGCTTCACAAGCAAGAACAGGGAGACTCCCACAAGTCATGGCTGCCCTACGCAACACTGCCCTGGCTCTCTTACGCTTTGACGGACACACAAAAATTGCGGAAACACTGCGATTTTTCGCTGCAAAACCTAAACTCGCAGTTAAACTCATACAGTGACAAAACTTAAAACTAAATACCCCTGTAGCGCGTTGGAAAAAGGATTGAGTTTGAATTTTATATCAGGTATAATATATCAACGTCTTACGCAAAAATGATATAAGGGGGTATTTCTCATGGCAGAGACGCTTGAAACATTAGCAAAAAGGGTAACTCAGTTAGAAAAGGTGGTTGCAGAGATGACGCTGCAACTCTCCCGCTCCGTTGAGGTCTCGACACTTGTGGATCCAAAGAATTGCAAGGCAGCGGATGAACAGAGAACTTTTCGCATCACGGACAAACAGAATGAGGCACAAGCTATTCAGAAAATGCGTGAACATCTCGGCATTGCCGATATAGAACTCATGCCGCTTGAAGAACTTCGCAGGAGTATGGCACGTCGTGGCATCCGGGCGGAGGATAACGAGTTTAGCCGCGCCATTATTGAAGAACGCGAGAAATAGGGGGTGGTATCGCAGAATGGCATTTAGCGATTTCAAAAAAATCTCTGAAGTCCAAGAAAAATTCAGAATCAAATATACGGCGAGCGCCTTTTTCGAGGTTGAAACAACGAAGTTTTTCAGGTTGATGAAACCCGACTTGGACCTGCAGTAACGGATACAACGCTCGGAATCAAAATAGCAGCACCGAAGAATTGGTTCTATTATAGTAAAGTTTAGAATTAATTAGACACTTTAAAGAGGCGAGGATACAATCCTCGCCAGCGGCGGAGAGGATTGTTTCGCTAAGCAACTGTCTACATATTTTTCGACTTTACTATAATCTAATCCACAAACAACAATAGGCACGCTGTAAAAGCATGCCCCCAAGGAGAAATTTATGTTCAAAAAACTTTCCGCTGTGCTTCTCATCGTAGGAATGTTGTTCGTCATTGGTTGTGCGACACACATGCACAAAGTCGGGAACGGGGCACAAGGCACCGATCTGATCGAGTCACGGCAATGGTACGTGCTGTGGGGTTTGGTGCCGATCAACGAGGTTGATACACAGGCAATGGCAGGTGAGGCAACCGATTATGACATCATCACCGAGGTGAACCTGCTTGATGGTGTTATCAATGCGTTTGTCGGTACTGCCACGATCTATTGCCGCACCGTAACTGTCCTGAAGTAACCTATCGCTGGTTCAAACAACCCACAGGCAAAGTAGGTGTCTGTCTTAGCGTTAGACACTACTTTGCCATATCCGACCCTTCACGGCACCAACTGCACCTTAATCGAATCCGACCCTTCCTGAACCATCTCGAACCCCGTAAGATAATCTTCCAACGACAGTTGATGCGTCACAATATGCTCGACCTCAATGAGACCGCGGTGGATGTAATCAATCGCCAGTGGATACGCATACGGACCTAAGTGCGAACCGTGGATGTTTAACTCCTTTGTGTCACCAATGATCGTCCAGTCCACGGTTACCGGCTCCCGCATGACACTGAATTCGACGAAAGTGCCCGCCTTCCGAATCATGTGCAGTCCCTGCTCAACCGCCTTCGGATGTCCCGTTGCCTCAATATAGACATCGCATCCGTAGCCTTCTGTGAGGTCTAACACCTCTTGAACAGCATCCGTTTCTGATGGGTTAATCCCGATATCCGCTCCCAACTTTTTGGCGACCTCCAACCGGTTTGGCATCAAATCTATGGCGATAAGCACCCCCGGATTTTTTAACTTCGCCGCACCGATCATACCGAGTCCGAGCGTGCCTGCTCCCGCAACCACGACAACATCACCGAACTCGATGTTCCCTCGTTGCACGGCATGAATAGAACAAGCGAGCGGTTCAATCATCGCTGCACTCGCCGTTGGGATATCGGACGGGACTTTGTAAACAAGCGAGCGCGCCGGAAACTTCATATAGTCCGCCATACCACCGTTCACAACAGGTTGAAACCCGTAGATGTTGTGGACTTGGCAGAGCCAATACTTCCCGGTTCGACAATACCGACACTCCCAACACGGAACTATCTGCTCTGCGATAGCCGTATCACCGATTTCAAGTTTGTACTTCTCACCTGCCCCTGGACCGAGTTCCACGACTTCACCGATGAATTCGTGTCCGGCAATAACGGGTGCCTCTACGTAGGGTTTTCGGTGTTTATCGCCCCAGAAAAGTGGCGCGCCTGTATAACACTTAATGTCGCTGGCACAAACCCCGCATGCGTTCACCTTAATGACGACTTCACCGGGACCCGCTTCCGGCAGTGGCACCTCTTCGAGGCGGTAATCCCAGGGTTCGCGACACATAATCGCTCGCATCGTTTTCGACATTTTTCTAACTATGGCCTCCCAGCCTGCCCTCCACTTCGTTCGTTAAGAGCGGATTTTCAGTAAGTCTTGTACACGAGGGGACGCGAAGGATCCGCGAAAGAAACAAGGCACGTAGCACGTAATGTAATGGAGTGCGGATTTAAGGAATGCATTTGATAGTCTTAGCCCACGTGGTTCCTCCGCAAGGTATAATTAAAAAACGTGCAAGATGTGGTAGGCGGCGACTCCGAGTGAGACATGAACGTTCAGTGAGGCGCCTGCGCCGTACATCGGAAGATAAACTACCATATCACAGGCAGCAAGGGTCCGTTTCGTTACCCCGTGATCCTCGTGTCCCACGATGAGACAGATTTTATCTGGATAGTCTATTTCATCGTAACGGACCGATTGCTCGGTAACTTCTAAGGCGCAACTCGTGTAACCCTCTGCTTTGAGGGATAGAATCGCGTCCGCTGCCTGCTCTATGTACCGCCATTTCACGCGTCGGTGTTTCCCGCGCGCCACTTTACGCACCAATGGGTGGGGCGGTTGTGCGCTGATACCTGTTAAAATCAGTTCTTTCACGCGGCAGGCATCCGCTATCCGAAACGCGGAACCGACATTCACCGGGTCTTGTACGTCTTGTAGAATAAAAACCAGTTCTTTTTCCGGCGGTTTCGCCTGCTTCAAAAAGTCTTTAAGCGGTTTGCCACGTAACTGTTTCATCCGAATTTTAAGCCGCTTTACGTTGTATCAAACGGCGTCTTGCACTCGCACGGGCAAGCCCGACATCCAACGTGATGTGGGGATAATCGCTGATGCCGAGGTTGATCGCATGTGTCGTTTCGAGGTTAAAGCCCCATTCGATCCATTCCGGCATATCCGCCTCTGGAATATCACCAGCGACGATAACTTTCATGATACTGATGCCTTTACCGAGCGAATACGCGCGTTCAATGTATTCCAGATGCCGGTCAAAGGGACCGCCTTCTAACATCTTACCCTCTTTATTTGCCGTTGTCAGAATGACATCAATTTCTGGATGGTCAATTACCGCATCCATCACGGGACCCGTATAGATATGCGTGGAACAGCCGATGACTCGGATCTTGCCAGCCGCTTTCGCTTCTCGGAAGGCATCAAGTGCGCCCTCTCGTGATGTTAAATCTTCAGGTGAGGAAATGCCGTGCAGTAATAGAACATCTAAGTAATCCGTTTGCATTTCCTGAAGAGAACGTGTAATACTTACCTTGGCGCCTTCATAATCTTTTGCACCGGTTTTCGTTTGAATGACAACTTCATCTCGAGAAATTTGACGGACTGCCTCCCCAAGGTGCGGCTGGCTCCCATAACCTTCGGCAGTGTCCCAAAACGTAATCCCTTCGTCAAGTGCCTTCAACATCAATTTACCACCGGCTTCGTAGTTTTCGCAGGTGTTGTTGAGATGTCCTGCCCCGAAACAGAGGCGTGAGATTTCTAAACCTGTTTTTCCGTATGCTAAATATTCCATGTTGTCCTCCACGTCCAGTCGCTATTCACTTCAGGAGCCCTTATTTAATAGTTTTCAGCGCGAGTTATTACGCGACCCTTTGAGTCGTCAGTTAAAGTCTGCACTATGATTTCCATGATTATTGAAGATTCCATCATCATGGTAATCACATAAATTAATAAATCTTGGTCAAAACTGGTTCAGATATTCTTGTGTATACTTTAACCGAATTTTGCTAAAAAATGCAACCCTTTTTTCTTGGTAACAAATCGCTTTTCAGGTATCATAAGAAGAGCGCTCGAACGTTGCGGAGGTATGATTGATGACCAAGCGTTATTCCTTGCGAGAAAACAGTCTGGAGAGCCGCATCGACTTAGCCCCAGAGGGGCGGCATGTGTATAGGGGACGTACAATTTTCCATAATACCCCTACCGAAATCGTCCTTGCCGACGGACGCGTTCAAACAATTCACGAAGTAGACGCCGGCAACGGCAGCACATGGATCGCACCTGCCTTGATAGATATTCAAGTGAACGGTTTCGCTGGATTCGATCTCAATGTTGCTATCGTTACGTCGGATGATGTGCTTGCGATGGTCCGCGCCCTCTGGCGGGTCGGTACCGGCTTCTTGTGCCCGACAGTCGTGACCGGTTCTTTCGACGGAATCAGCAATTCTCTTCGTGCCATTCTGAAAGCGTGTAAAGCGGATTCACGTGTGGCACACTCGATGCTTGGGATTCATCTTGAGGGACCCTATATCTCCGCCGAAGATGGACCGCGAGGGGCACATCCATTAGAGCATGTTAGAGAACCAAATTGGGACGAGTTTCAGCAGTGGCAGGACATTGCCGAAGGACACATCACCATCGTAACGCTCGCCCCTGAGAAAAAGGGTGCCATCCCATTTATTGAAAAACTGGTTGCGAATGGGGTTGTTGTCGCATTGGGACATACAAATGCTACGGCGGACGATATTCAAGCAGCAATTGACGCTGGTGCCAGACTTTCCACACATCTCGGCAACGGTGCGCACGCCTTAATCCGTCGCCATCCGAATTATATTTGGGAGCAACTCGGTGCCGATGAACTCTGGGCAAGCCTCATTGTTGATGGACATCACTTGCCCCCTACTGTCGCTAAATCAATGATACGCGCCAAGACGCTTGATCGGTGTCTTCTGGTCAGCGATGCTGTCGCTTTAGCGGGAATGAAACCGGGTATCTATCAGTTTGCAGGAAAATCGGTGGAGTTAACCGCAGAACGGTGTGTCCGATTGGTCGGGACAGAGTATCTCGCGGGTTCTGCCATTGAATTGGCACGTGGTATTGAGAACAGTGTCCGGTTCGCAGGTATCTCCCTTGAGGAAGCAGTCTCGCTCGCCACGCTACAACCGATGCGACTCCTCAACGCGGAAAAACGGGTAGAGGCGCAGACGAACCTGATTCTCTTTGAATGGGACGCCGCACAATGCCAAATCAATCTACTGGCGACAATTATTGGAGACGAATTGGTATATCCTTCAGAGGCTTGATCTGTGGAATGAGAATTAGTCCGAAACCCAAGCCCGTAAGCGTAGTGGAGGGCGACTCGTGAGAAGGGCCGTCAAAGATGAAACCCACATTCTTCATCCGCAAAGTAAAATTAAAAATTGGTTTGTAGGGAGTCTTTTCGCCTTCTGTTTCGTGGTATCACTTAGCGCGCAGCAAACGGATCAAGCGGAAACTGAATACTATGCTCGCGGGATGCGCGCAATCCAGTTAGGGCTTTACGATGAAGCAATCAGTGCTTTTCAACAGGTCTTGCAGCTGAACCCACAAAATGCCGAGGCGTACTGCGAACTCGGTGCGGCTTACAGGCTCAAGGAAAAAACCGACCAGGCGTTGGAGGCATATCTCTATGCTTTGGAATTGCCAGCGTCCCCGCAAACCCATGGGGTCGCGCATCTCTGTTTGGCACGGCTTTACCATTCACAAGGAAAATTCACAGCCGCTGAAAACCACGGGCAACACGCTACGAACCTACTTCCGAGAAATGCCGAACCCTTTTTTCGGCTCGCGGATACATACGTACAAAGGGGAAAGTTGGCGTTGGCGCAACGTATGTATCACCAAGCACTGGCATTGGATAAAAACCTTGCATCGGTCTACCAGGGATTGGGCAAAATTGCGTTCCTACGGGATAGATTAGAGGAAGCCGCTCAGTATTACCAGAAGTCTCTTACGCTCGCGCCGTATCACGCCGAGACCTATTACAACCTCGGACTCGTTTATCGGCGTTTGGGACAGCGTTCCGTAGGCGGGGTTTCTAACCCCGATGCCTTACAGAATCTCGCGGAAGCGAAAAATCTGATGACCTCTTTCCAACGGGTGAAAACTTATAACGAGCAGACGAACCGATATCGCAGGATCTTGCTGGAGCAACCAACTGCCTTGGAGCCGCGTGTAAAGTTGGCAGAGGCACACATTGAAATGGGCAACTCTAAGGAGGCGATTCGTGTTTATCAAATCGCTACTGCGTTGCATCCCAAGAGACTCCCGCTTTATCACAATTTAGGTGGACTTTACATGCAGACGGGACAGTTAGCAGCGGCAGTTTCAGCTTTTCAACGTCTTATTGCGCTTGATGATACAGACGCTGAAGCACATCTCCATCTCGGTTGGTTGCACGCTCGTCAACGCAAGTTCACTGAAGCACAGACTTACCTCCAGACGGCGATTCAACAAGATAAAAATTTAATTTCTGCCTACTATGGTCTGGCAGAGGTCTACGCACAACAAGGGTTGTTTGCCGATGCGATTGCTGTTTACCAACAATTGACGTCTATCCATCCCGATGAAGCAAAGGCATGGGTACGACAGGGGGTACTTCATCTCAAACAGCAACGGGTTTCAGACGCTATTCTCGCTTTTACGCAGGCAATTGCCGTGGATGAAAACTCGGCAGATGCGCATAACAACTTGGCGTGGCTCTATGCATCGCAAGGGAAACAGTTGAAGCGCGCCGTTGAATTGGCGGAACGTGCTGTCGCTTTAGACGCGAATGCCGCTCGCTTGGACACGCTCGCTTACGCATACTACCGCTATGGCGCATACGCGCAGGCGGAGCAGGCTATCTTACGCGCAATCGACTTAGAACCGAAAAATACCACCTACAAAGACCGCTTGAACGAGATTCGGCAGGCGATGGAGGAAGCAAAAAAGCAGTGATGTGCTATCTTCGTTTTTCTTTCCTTATGTGTGCCTTTCTCGTGTCATCTGTGGCATATCCCGTCACTTTCGTCGAGGTCGCTGAAAAGTCTGGGGTTCACTTCAAGCATACCGATGGTGAAAGCGGTAAACGCCTCTTTAATGAGCAATACGGGTCGGGCGGCGGCTTCTTCGATTACGATAATGACGGATATCTGGACCTCTATCTTATCAATGCCCGTCCGCAGGGAAAGCAAACGGCATCCATTCCGCTCCCTACGAATGTTCTCTACCACAACAACGGTGATGGCTCTTTTACGGATGTCACCCGTGTCGCAGGCGTAGGCGATACCCGCTACGGTGTCGGCGCAACCACCGGTGATTACGATAACGATGGCGACGTAGACCTTTATCTAACCAACTTCGGGAGCAATGCGCTTTATCGTAATAACGGAGATGGCACTTTCACGGATGTCGCAGCCGCCGCACAGGTCGCGGATGCTGGGTGGGGGGCGAGTTGTGCCTTTGCTGACTTTGACAACGATGGGTTTCTTGAACTCTATGTGAGCAATTATGCGAAATACACCCCTGACGCGGATAAACCGTGTTATCGACACGATATTCCGGTCTACTGTGGTCCCAGTTCTTATCCCCCGCAACCGGATGTATTGTATCGTAATAACGGGAATGGCACTTTTACGGATCTAACCGAACAGAACGGTTTGTTAAGTGTCCCTGCTGCACACGGTCTCGGCGTTGCCATTGGAGACAGTGATAACGATGGTGACATTGACATCTATGTCGCCAACGATCAGGATTTCAACTTCCTCTTTGAAAATCGCGGCGATGGCACCTTTGAAGAGGCAGGGTTGCTCTCCGGTGTCAGCTGCAGCGATACGGGAAAAGCGGAAGCAGGGATGGGGATTGCCTTCGCAGATTACGACAATGATGGCAAGTTGGACCTCACCGTCAGTAACTTCCAGAACGAGACGAACACCCTCTACCACAATGAAGGCGACAACTTTTTCATTGATAGCACGATTCCCGCGGGTGTTGCTGAACACACGCATCGTTACCTCGGTTGGGGCATCGGTTTTCTCGATTACGATAATGACGGCTACAAGGATATATTCGTCGCAAACGGACATACGATGGATAACATCGCCGAGGTCGATCGATCCACGACGACACCACAGCAGAACTTACTCTTTCGGAATTTAGGGGATGGGAAATTTGCGAATGTCACGGCACAGATGGGAGCGGGTTTCGCACTGCGTAAAACAAGCCGTGCCGCTGCTTTTGGCGATTATGACAACGATGGCGACATTGATATCCTCATCACAAACTGGAATCAGACCGTTGACCTCCTAAGGAATGAGGGCGGGAACCGAAACAACTGGATACAGGTGCAAGCGGTTGGCACGAAAAGTAACCGCTCCGGTATCGGCGCACGTATCAAAGTTGTTACGGGTGAACTCACGCAGTATGCAGAGGTGAAGAGTAGCGGAAGTTATCTCGCATTCAGCGATCTTCGGGTTCACTTTGGACTGAAAGATGCTGAAAGCATTGACCTGTTGGAGATTCGTTGGAACAGTGGGATCGTTGATACCGCAACCAATCTTCCGGTGAATCGACGATTTATCGCGGTAGAGGGGAAAGAAATTATTTCAGAATAACAATTTTAATTTTTTGTTGAAAAAAAAGTAAAATTTTGTATAATGGGGACATGACATACAGCAAAATACGTAGATATGTCTTTACGTAGGTTGTTGGAACAATTCAATGTAAGTTTCAAATTAGGAGGGAAATTGTAATGAAATTGGTTATTGTAATCTTCGCTATTGCCGTATTGGCGATCGGCATTTCAGTTTCTGCGTTCGCAGACCTAAATGACGGCGTCATTGCTGCCTGGACTTTTGACGATGGCAAGGTAACGGATGCGATAGGAGATGCGCACGGAGAACTCTTTAAGGCGGCTAAAATTATTAACAAAGGAAAATTCGGCAAGGCATTGGATGTTGATGGAAGTGACGATACGCGTGCGGACATTGAGTTCAACGATGATCTTGAGAAAGCGATTGAAGGAGCGCATACCGTTTCTTATTGGCTCTTCGTCCGAAACGGTGCAAATCACTCCGGCGTTTGGAAAGGCGAAAAGGTCGGCTGGGGGGCACACTTCACCTTTCGTATGGTGACGACCAGTAGTACCGGTCTGACCTGGGGAACAACAAGTGGAGGCACCGAAAATTGGTTCGCCACAGATGGTGCCATTGAAGCCGATAAGTGGTTCCATCTCTGCCAGACGGTAGATGGTGAGGAGGCAATTGGATACGTAACACCAGAGGGCGGGAAAACCGAAATACCTGTCAGTGGCCAAGGTAACCCCAAAGCCTCACCGGAACCTTACAACCTTTTTCCAGATCGTCCTTTGGAACTCGGGGCAGGCAGACAGATTGGTGGAAACCAAGGAAACGACATGTTCCTTGATGGAATCATCGATGATGTTATCATCTGGGACCGTGCCCTCTCTGAAGATGAAGTCAAGGAACTCGGGAGCGGTAAACGTCCAGAGAAAGCACTCGCCGTGAAAGCGGAAGGCAAGTTAGCCACTACCTGGGGAAAGGTTAAATCCTATCACCATCGCTAAGCACGATTAAGAAACTAAAGAATAGCGCGGGTTTGTGAGATTCTACCGCAAACCCGCTTGATAAGGTTAAAACGATAAGGAGCTTATCATGAAGCAAATTTGTCTGTTTTTCATTTTAGCACTTATAGTATTCAGTGCCAATAGTTACGCCGGGCTTGAAGACGGTCTCGTCTCCGCGTGGACCTTTGACGATGGCACGGCAAACGATGCCGTCGGAGATAACGATGGCGAATTTGTGAACGGTGCCAGCACCACAGACGGGGAATTTGGCATGGCACTTAACCTTGAAAACCCCGAGAATCCGGCAACGGGTGATAATAGCGGACAGTATGTTGAAATCCCGTCGTCGTCAAGTCTTGAAAAAGAGGATGGTGTCTTTTCTGTGTCCTTATGGGTCTACGTCAGACCCGACGGTGGCAGAAACCATGCCGGGATGTTCTTCAAAGGCGATAAGGTCGGCTGGGGTGACCACTTCATGGTCCGGATGTGCACCACAAGTGACACCAACATGACTTGGGGCAGCTGCTGGGAAGGTAGTGAAGGTTGGTTCGCTACTGACAACGTTTACGCAGTGGAGGAGTGGGTTCACGTCGCTTACGTTGTTGATGGTTCAGAAGCAACAGCGTACGTTACCTCTTCCGTTACCGGTGATACTGCGGTCCCTGCCAGTGGACAGTCCAATCCAAGGTCGATTGAGACTCCGCTACTGACGTTCCCAGAGCGTCCGGTTGAAATCGGTGTCGGACGGCAAGTCGGCGGCGATGCAGGCAACGACTTCTGGCTTGATGGCATGATTGATGAGGTCTACTTCTGGGAGCGCGCGCTTAGTGAAGACGAAGTACGTGACCTTGCCGGTGGCGCGACTGTCGTTGCTGTGGAGGCACAAGGTAAACTCGCGACTACATGGGCACAGGTCAAGAAACGCTAAGTGTTATTAACCTGAAACAGAAAGGCTCTGGGTTTCATGAATCCAGAGCCTTTCTGTTTATCAAATACCGCCATGTCGGAGGGGATACGCAATGAACGGTTATTACGGCATTGGAGAGGTTTTCGTTAAAGTCGCCAACCTTGAGCGAGCAGCAGATTTTTACCGAGATCTGCTCGGATTTGAAGTCGTCGAGCGCAACAATCGCCAACTTTATATCTACTTAGATAATGGGCATCTTGTCCTCAAAGAAACCGGTTCACCAGGGCATGATGCAGGGGGACCCATGCACTTTGCTTTTGTGACAAGCACTGATCGAATTAATCAACTCGTCAAACAATTCGCTTCTTTGCCTTATCAGACTCGCGGACCTTTTGATTTTGATGACCCGCGCGGTAAATGTCGGGCTTTCTTCATCTTTGATCCGGACGGAAACGAAATTGAATTTAATGACCTCTACTGTCCAGAAAATTCGACTTAGAGACCATTATCGTATCGTGAGGAAAACCTAAAAATGCTAACCCAGTCAGAAATTGATGCCTTCGTTGAAAACGGCTATATCATTCGTAAGGGGGCACTCTCTGAAACCGACATCCGCATCTATCGGAATGCTATTGATCGGATTCTCCACAAGTGCCGTGTTGAAGGTTTACACGCTGATTACTTGCGCTATATAGATGGCGAACGCGATGATATCTGGGGGGTCAATAACATTTTTCATCCAAGCATTCGTGAGCAAGCACTCGTTGACGCGCTTGCACACCCCCAGATATTAGATGTCATTGAAGCACTTATCGGACAAAGGTTAAGGTATTACCTTTGCACGCTCCTCGTCAGCTCCGAACGGAAACCGTATCACATCAACTGGCATCGAGATTCTGCACCCGATGGGGAGGTCCCGCTGGAAACCCTCCAGAGTCGGCTCAGGAGCCACGTCCAACTCAACGGTGCGCTTTATGACGATGAGACCCTTTACATCGTCCCGGGTAGCCATCGGCGTGAACTCACAGATGCTGAGCGTACTGTTATACGACAAACCCCAAAGGCAGCGATGCCGAACCAATGGGTCGTTGAACTGAAAGCCGGTGACATTGTCTTTTACAACTCAAGCCTGCTCCACAAAGGATGCAACCTTTCTGGGGCAAAACGGCAGACCCTCCACTATGCTGTTCTCACTGCACCTTCGGAAAATGAACCCTCAAATCTACAGAGTCCGACCAGTCAAGAATGGCTCGACGAACCCACTTTTTTAGGGAGCCTCCCCGAACGGCTCAAACCCCTCTTTGACAATTGGTTGAAATATGGGTAACCACAGCACCGGTTCTTTCTGTAGGAGCGATCTCCTGGTCGCGATTTTTATTTTCTTGAGAATTGAGGTAAATAAGCACTAATCTCTGTGGCAAATCATCGCAGTAATCCAACAGAATCGCTTGAGGAATGGAAGGCATTTCAGGAAAGCTATATCAATCGCCTTGAGGATGCGAAGGCTCCACCGATAAAATAGTGGAATAGAAATGCATTTCTGCCAGAATAGTGCACTCACTGCGGAGAGATGAAATTCACGGTGCTCCAACTGCTCAAATTCAGCACCGACGGTTTCAATGTCCCTCACTGAAAAGTAGCGCAGTTTACCCGAATACTTCAGAAACATTTTTCGGTATAGCCACACCATCGGGTGATGGCGCATGTTTTCCATGAAGATCGCCTTTCCCCCCGGTTTGAGAACGCGATAGCACTCTTTCGCAACGTGTTTATGATCCGTGAAAACCAATACGGATTTGGAAATGATAAAATCGAAGGTGTTATCGGGAAAGGCGAGATGCATCGCATCCATCAGTGCAAAATTAACCGCCTCAACGACGTTGTGTTCCGCTGCGCGCGCCTGCGCTTCAACGAGTCGAAAAGGCAGTAAATCTATACCGACAACAGAGGCACCCCGTTTCGCCAGTAGCGTCGCAGTGCCACCAGTACCGGTACCGAGTTCCAGAACCTTTTTCCCTTCCAGATTCCCCATTTTCGGGAGGACGTACTCGAAGATGGGAAGATAAAAATCTTCCCACCAGAGTAAAAGATCTGTTTCAACACTGGATTGTGTAGGCGCGAGTTTTACTTGCAATTCTTAACCAAAAACGCAGCTTGCAACAACGGCGCAAGCGGATATACAGAGAGGCGCGCACTCATAAAAAACCTACGTCGTTCTTCCGCAAGGTATAATTAAAAAATTTTCCCCATCTTTCGTAGATTTTCGATGCAGCGTTCAGCACATTCAATCGGCGGATAGGCGTAACTCTCTTGCTCAACAATGTACCACTCTGTGCCACCGACAGTTTCACAGGCATCGAACACAGCCTCCCACGGAATCTCACCTTCACCGACGTTTGCCTTGTCATTCGTGGCGGAATACTCTTTCAGGTGTACCAATTTCGATCTACCGGGGTAGCGTTCAATATACGATACAGGGTCGGCACCGGCGCGAAGGGCATGACCAATGTCAATTTGCATCACGACATCATCGCGGGTATTACCCCCGAATGTATCCCATGGCAGCTTACCTTCCATGGGTGTAAATTCACCCGTGTGATTGTGGTAACCCGTAAACATCTCCTGATCGGCGATTTTTTCAGCAATATCGTTGAAGAGTTTTGCTGTGTTAAGCCACGCTTGTTGTGAACCTTGATACTTCGCAGGGAGTCCGGGCACAATCAGATACGGATTGCCGAGTTCCTTGTTGAACGCAACCGTTTTAGCGAGTTCATCGCCGAGAAGTGTATCTATCCCTGTATGCGTCCCGGCAACTTTCAATCCGAGGTCATCGCACATCCCGCGTAATTCTTCAGCAGTCCGATCATAGTAACCCGCAAACTCAACACCTTCATACCCCATCTGTGCGACGGCTTGGAGTGTTAAAGAGAGGTCGCCTGCACAATCGTCTCTGACGGAATACAGTTGTAGTGCAATTGGAATTCTATCGCTCATAAAGTTCTCCTGACGTTCCTATGGGTGTTGTCTGAAACCGCACCCGTCATACGTTACGACATCGGCAAGTTAACGACCTGCCCACTATCTGCCGACACCAATCCCGCCTCAAGAATTTCTTGGGCATCTCGGCTCACCTTGGCATTACAGAGTCCTTCGATCGCTTCCCCTGTCTCTAAACAGTGGATGAGGTATTCCGCAGCGTTGCGTCTACCCGCTGCGAGTGGTTCAGGGGTGACGACTTCAGCATCACCATTTGCTGGGTGCAGGTGAACTTCGTTACCGCTTACCATGAGCGCACCCTCAGTGCCATAGACGACTGGATTCGGTGTGATATAACCGACCTTTTGAGTCCAAGAGGCTTCCGTGAGTCCGAAGGCGTTACCGTATTTCATGAGGATAACGGCGTTGTCGTCAGGGATTGGGTAATCTTTGACGAAGGTACCGCGGAACGCCGTTACCTGCTGTGGCAGCCCGAGGAGGTAGGCGCACATATCAGCGCAATAGCAGCAGTAATCCATCAACGCGCCTGCCCCATTCTTCTCTTCATCGTAGAGCCACTCATAGAAGTAGCGGGAGCACCCGATCTCCATCGGTCCGTTGTGTGCGGAACGCCACTTGAAATAGAAAACGTCGCCAATTGCCCCGTCTTTGATGAGGTTCATTGCAGTGTTGAGCGGTGGACTCCATGCTGTGGGCCAATTCACCATCAATACGATACCGGCGTTCTCCGCTGCGGCAAGCATCCGATCCGCTTGCGAGAGTCGTGCCGCCATCGGCTTTTCGGATACGACGTGGATACCTTTTGCCGCTGCTGCCTCGACAATGTCGGCCCCCGCATTGTTCTCTGCTGCCGCTTGAACAATATCTAATTCCTCTTTCTCCACCATTTCTTGCCAAGAGTTATAGACGTTCTCGATACCGACTTCTGCGCTGAATTGGGCGCGTAATTCCGCGTTGACATCACCTGCGGCGACAATTTCAACGTTCGGATGTGCCTTCCAGTGGCGAAGTTCGCCCCATACATGATCGTGCACGAGGGATGCGAAGCCGACGCGATACGTTTTTGCCATTAATTATGCCTCCTATGCGCGTGATACCAGCGCACGGTGTATGTGCGCTTAAAACGCACGATTTTTTTGAATTTGTTTACTCTTCGGCTCGAACCGCGATTTTAATCGCTGTTTCACCCTTAATACGGTAGTCCCCATTGAGTGCATGAAAACCATCTGCGACCCGTGAGAGCGGGAGTTGATGGCTAATCATGTCGGCGAAGGGTAAGTTGCTCTGTTCAAGGAGGGGTAAGCCGCGGACAAAGTGTTCGTAGCTGCTTCCCCAGATAGCCTCCACACGCAGATTTTTACGCATCAGTAATTGGTTAATGTTGAAGTCAATGGACCCCATATCCACAAAGTGCCCCACCTCAACAAAAGTACCACTCCGTCGGGTGTACCCTAATCCTTCCGGCGTTGCAGGCAGAAAACCGGCACATTCAAAAACGACATCCGCCCCCTCTTTACGGGGTGTTTCCGCTTTCACGAGTTCAGTCCGTTCCTCGACGGAAGTGACGTCCTCAATGTTAATTGTTACGTCGGCACCGAGGCGTTTGGCGAGTTCTAATCGTCCAGCAGGTCCGCCGACCATAATTGCTTTTGCGGCACCGCTCAATTTCGCACACGCGAGCGTCACAAGTCCGATAGCACCGGAACCTTGCACAACGACGGTATCCCCCAGTTTTATCTCACCCCGCATTGCGGCATGAACACCGATAGTGAACGGCTCTGTGAGCACAGCAACCTCAGGCGACGCATCGGTTTTCATGAAGCACGTGTTTGGATAGTTGAGATACATATAATCCGCAAACCCACCACGAAAGTGTGGTGCCTCATCTGGATTCCACTGAAAGCCGTAAGCACCGTAGTTTGTTCCGGGCGCGAAGATAACCCGGTCTCCCTCTTTAACTGATTTGCCCACATAGTCTGTTTCCACACCTGTCCCGAGTGCTTCAATGATACCGACGTTCTCATGTCCGAGTAAAACTTCTTGTTGGAAACCGTTCTGCCAGTTGTGAAGGTCCGTTCCGCAGATCCCTGCTAACTCCTGACGAAGCAGCACTGTGTTAGGTTCAGGTTCCGGGACCGGATATTCGCGAATTTCAAAATCTTGACCACAAGCGACGACAGCTCTCCCTGTCCGGCTCATATTTGGTTCTCCTTAGGTTCATTTTTGGGTAGCGCGCGTTATTGCACACTACCCTTAGTTTTGTTCATACATATCTCCGTTTCTTTCGGGAGATAAGCACAATAACAATAATCGCGACAATCGTAATTGGCAACCAGAATGCTTCAAAAATTTCCCAGAAAAAGTTAAATCCGATCCACAGTAGGACTTCAATCCCGACGATAAGGGCTGTTTTGTTCCACGGAAAGTCGGCACTGTACTGTTTTTTTAACCGACTGGCATATATCCACGAGACCACCAAAGTCCCAACAATAGCGACGAAAAATAGAAGATTGACGAGCCCTTGTATGCCGTTTAAGATGCTTAACATGAGAATTTCACTCCTTTGTAGCAGGGCTTTGTAAGCCCAAATTCCTTTTATCCCTATAGAGACGCGGCATCCCAAAAAGATAGCAAAAACTACCCGACGCTCCTTTTCATTTTTTTGCTATTCAGAATGAACACGTTCTGGGCAACTATAGACTGCCATGCTCTGCCCCCGCATGAAACCTATTAACGTGAGGTTCCCCTCTTTGGCAAGATCTACGGCGAGTGTAGATGCCGCGGAGACAGCGGCGATAATCGGGATACGTGCAAAAAGTGCTTTCTGGACGATTTCAAAACTGGCGCGTCCGCTCACCATCAGAATATGTTGCTCAAGCGGGACCAAGCCAGCGAGTAACGCGTGTCCAATCACTTTATCGACAGCGTTGTGTCTACCTATGTCTTCTCTGATAATTAGGAGTTCACCCTTTTCGTCGAATAACCCAGCGGCGTGGAGTCCACCCGTTCTTTCAAAAACGGATTGTGCTTTTCTTAACCGATCATTGAGTTTATAGAACACTTCTTGATTGACATGGAACCTTGAGTTCAACGGCGACACCTGCTGTCTAACGGATTCAATCGTCATTTTGCCACAGAGTCCGCAGCTCGCATTTGCGTGAAAATTCCGCTGCCACCCCGATTCGGCATCAAGGTCCAGTTCCTCCGTCAGACGAACGTTGACGATATTCTGCAACGATGATAAACCCGCAGGCTGCGTTTCAGACGGGTCTTCATCGCAGTAGGCAATAATTTCGATATCATCACCAGAGGCGATGAGGCTTTCCGTATAGAGAAAACCCGCGGCGAGTTCAAAATCGTGTCCGGGGGTCCGCATCACAACGATTAAACTCTGTTGTCCCACCCGAATCTCAAGTGGTTCTTCAACAACCAATACGTCTTCGACCTCGGTGGGTTCAGTAGCTGCCCAACGCGTAATAAGTTTTGTGGATGTCGGTTCCATTTTTTTAATTTCCGTGCCTAAACGTTCACGCAGACATTTTATTCAGCGTTCATGGTTGCTAAGCCATTAGAAGTTGCTAACCATACTCTATTGTTCACTACGACGAGAGACCCTACTATTAATTCGCCCGTGAGTATCTGGGGTGTCGTTGTGTACTCCCATACATCGGCAGAGCGCGTGTGATGTGTGTACAGGTCTTTATTCGTCGCTATCCACAGGACCAACGGAATTTGTGGCGCGGGGGGAGGGGGTTCAATTTCTGACCCTTCTGTTTCTGATGGAAATTCGGATATTGTCGGTTCCGGTGTTTCTTCCGGTACTGCTTCAGGTTCTTTTTTGGCTATCGGTGAAGTGTCCAGAGCGCCTCTGATGTAGATGTTTCTTAAGTCGTTTTCATTTTCTATGCCGGTGCCAAGTGTCGTCGATTTTCCATTGCTACCATCCATGTCTGCTCGAAAGTAACCGTTGGATTTTTCATCGGCATTGAACCATGTAAAGAGCAACTGCTCTTCTGCAATATCAAGTCCTACAACCTTCATGCCCGCTCGGATTTCTGTAGAGTGATAGGAGTCCCACTCCTCTTTTTCCCGGTCGAACATGATGACATCTCCTGCTGCGGAAGTGCTCCAAATCGTTTGAGGCGTTAGCAACAGGGTCTCGATATCGTTTGCTGGTAGGAGACTGTTGTGGGTATTGTAATAGAGAAAAGGGTCGACGCTTCCGCGGATCCGCCGTATGATTCCGGTATCTGTGGCGAACCAAATCTCCGCTTCATCCATTTTAATGTCCTTAATCCAGGCAGGGAATCCTTCTGCTGGGGAATAGTTTATGATTTTGCCCGTTAGGTGGCTGTAGTGGATCGCGCCTTGGGAACGCGTGCCAATCCACGCTTCTTGCGAGTTTGCTGCGACGGCTGTAACATCCGGCACATTTCCCAAAGCCGTGTTAATAAGTTCGGCGATGGGTTCAAACGGTATCCATTTGTCAAACGCAGTCTCGAATAGCATTATCCCTTTTGGTGTACCTATCCATAACCGTGTGTCATCGGTTGTCATGGCTTGGATGTGGTTGTCGGGGAGCCCATTGGCATCGGTGTAAACCGTCCATTTTGTCTGATCCAGAATCTGTTTCGCGCGTTCTTTTATCTTTTCATCTCCGCTAATCTCGCTGACGTGGATTGCTTCATTCGCAGCCGCTTCCAGTCTCCCCAGTTTCAAATTGACAGCCGCTCGGATGAGGTGTGCCTCATAGATCCACTCACTTTCCGAATAGCGCGTAACAAATCTGTCTAAGGTATGCAGTGCATTTTCCAACTGCTCCATATCCGCTCGCAACTTTCCAATCAGGAAAAGTGCTTTTTCGTGGTACGCCGTGTCGGGATGATCTTGGATTGCAGCTTCGAGAAGGGATAATCCGGCACTGGGGTCCGCCAGTTGTTCGATGAGCAGAAATCCAGTCTGATATTTCAACCCGGATACGTCTGGATGATCCGGATAATAGGTGAGAATGAGTTGGTAGCTATCCACTGCTACATCGTAAGCCTCGTTAGCGAAGGCAATATCCCCAAGTTCATGAAAGAGTGGAACAAGATCGAAACTTGGAGCATCAAGGATGGCTACAAAACGAAATCGTTCCAATGCGTTCGCATTGTCACCATTTGCTTTGTAAAGTAATCCGAGTTGGTAGTGCGCATCTGGGTATTTCGGAAATTCTTCAATAGCGGCTTCAAATTGTTTTTTGGCGTTTTTGGGAAGTCCTAACTCCAGGAGTGTAAGTCCATTGTGAAAATGCTTTGCGGCGATTCGGTCCGGAACATGTGTCAAATCTGACGTAAACTTGAGGGTGTGACCTGCCAATGGAAGTTGTAAAATCTGCCCGTTGTACTCAATCTCAAAATGGGTGTCGGTGCCTCCGCGCCAATGCCCGGTGAGTCTATCGCCGTTTTCATTGTCCACAATGACATATTGTTGGCTATAGGAAAAGTGCTGGAAAACGAATAGGAGGGTTGATGCTATCAATGTAAATAGACAGTAAACGTTTTGTTTTTTAATCTGTATGTTTTTTATGCGTTTCTGATGCAACATAATTTGCTTACCTTCAAAATGTCTGTTGATTAATATAGGGTTATAATATCAGAAAGACCCAGAAAAGTCAAGGAAGTTTGAGGCACGTTCAGCCCCTCAATGCCATCTTGCTGACTGTTGAAAATCGAGTACCTCTGTACTTGATATCGAATCGACTATCCGTTATAATAGTACCTGTCATGAACGAAATCGCACTTCCAATTACAGAATTAAAAGAGACGTTCCAGGGGACAATCGTAGCAGGTCCTGTGGTGGTTGTAGCACCGACCGGTAGTGGAAAATCGACACAAATTCCGTCGTGGTGTGCTGAACTATCGGATGCCCCAGTACTTGTTGTTGAACCGAGGCGCGTCGCCTGCCGTTCGCTTGCCCGGTGGGTCGCGAAACAGCGCGGCGAACCGTTAGGACGTTCCGTCGGTTATACGGTCCGTTTTGAAGACGTTGGCTCCGACGCTTTAACCCGCATCCGTTTCGTCACACCTGGTGTCGCTTTGCGGTATGCTGCAGGGTCGGAGTTGGATCAATACGGAACCATCATCTTGGACGAATTCCATGAACGCGGTGTGGAGACGGATCTCTTTCTCGCGATATGCCGGAAAAAACGACGTGATGCGAGGCTCGTTATTATGTCTGCTACGATAGCCGCGCAGCATCTCGCGCAGTTTATGGGGGGGCGGGTGCTACGGGCGGAGGGACGTGTCTATCCCGTCGCGGTGCGGTATCTCGGTGGGACAGTCGTCCCGACATCCGATGATTTAGTAAAACGTATTGAAAAGGGCGTTAAGCGGGCACTCAAAGAGACCACCGGAAATGTTTTGGTTTTCCTACCGGGGAAGGGTGAGATTAATGAATGCCACGACGCACTTCGTAAGATGCGACACATCGAGATTGTTCCACTACACGGAGATCTACCCCCCGATGCACAGGATATAGCTTTCGAGACGCAATCCCAACACCGTCGTGTTATTCTCGCAACCAACGTCGCTGAGACATCGATTACACTTCCCGGTGTCACTGCCGTCGTAGATACAGGTTTAGTGCGTCAGCGTATCCATCAGAACCGGCGCATCGTTTTAGCCTTACGTCCGATCTCTCAAGCGTCAGCAGAGCAGCGTCGCGGACGAGCCGGTCGCCTCGGACCGGGAATCTGCTATAGACTCTGGGAGGAACGGGGTCAACTTGAACAGGAAACACTGCCAGAGGTGCGGCGGGAGGATTTGACGCAATTTGTGCTTACAGTCGCTTCGACCGGCTTTCGTCCACAGGATTTGACGTTTCTCGATGCGCCGCCCGACTTCGCAGTGGAACGTGCGCAAACTGCGTTGAAAAGTTGGGGTGTCCTCTCTGATGATGGCATGCTCACAGCGGAAGGCGCGAAGATCTGCGCGTTGCCTGTCAATCCACTGCATGCCCGGCTGCTCGTAAAAGCTCCACCCTCTCTCCGACGCGATCTGATCGATTTGATTGCCACTCTGGAACGTCCCGCCCCGTTATGGCAGCGTATGGCACGTATGCCGATTGAAAAGCAGGAGGCTGTTCAGACTGCACGCCAGAAAGACCTATTTCGCGACGGATGCGATGCCACGACGGCGATCCGAACGTTACGCTGCGGCGATGAGAAACGCCATCATCTCCATAGAACCGCCATTGCCGAGTGCCGCAGGATCGCGACGCAGCTCAGGACGTTCTTTCAATTGCCACCTGTGATGCAAGAAAGCGCATCGCCGCAACCTGACCGAGCCGCGCTGATTGCTTATCTTTTACGGGAGTGGGACGCTTCTGCTTACGTCCGCAGACGAAAGGGGAAGGCATGGGGAAACGGACAGGAGGAGGTTTTGCTTGATTCCGATTCATTGCTGCCGGAAGGACAGCCCGCCGCGCTGATCTTGGAAACCGTTGGTGTTGGCAAAGGCACACGCGTTCAATTGCTCGGACGCGCTGCCATGCCTTGCGCTTTCGCCGCCCTCGTCGATGCTGGGATTGGCACTTCACACCTTGCTGCACCCAGAGTGGAGGGTGAAGACATTGTTGCGGAGGTGGTAACCGAGTATGCAGGAAGAGAGATCGGACGCGAACGTCGTCCTCTCCACGGGGCATTGCTGAGAGAGGCACTGGCATCCGTCATTCTTTCGGGAGATCTGTTCCCCGGCGTTGCGGAACACCTCACACGAGCGATTGGGGCGTGGCAACTGCAGTGTGCCCTCAATCCTGATGCGCCTCCCGCGGAAACCGCAGATGTGACACCCCACACATGGTTGGTCTCGCGACTCGCGCTGTTGGGTGTTGAAGTCGCAGAGGAATGCCAACTCCTCTCTCCAGATGATCTCATATTTACTGAGATAGACACCGACACCATCACTGAAATTGAAGCGCAATATCCGAAAGAATTCTCTGTCAACGGTGCTAAATTCGATGTAGAATACAATCCCGCCCAAAAATTGGTGACGTTGCGATGGCAGCGCGGTATCCGTCAACCCACATTGAGTACAGTCCTGCTACCCCGCTGGAACAATTGGAAAGTCCAAGTTGACCTCCGGGGGCAGCTGCGGACGGTGCGTCCCCCTTCTTAATCCGCTTTCATTTTTCCCCAGACTGTGGTAAGCAACTGCGGTTGCGGTGCAACAGGCAACGTCACAAATGCTGGATTGAACCAAGAGGGTGCAATGTTTAAACCACGACGCGTCAGTTGTTTTTTCCGTCGAGTCTGCAAATCAATTGTGACAATTTGACGATCCCCGTCTACGACTTCCTCCGCATAAACCAGCTTTTCGCCATCGGGTGACCACGTCGGCTGAAAGATACCCAGCACAGGTTTACCAATTTGCTTCAATCCGCTCCCATCGCGATTTGCAACATGAATTGTGTCCCTACCGCCCAGACCCCATTTTAACCAAGAAAACGCCAGTTTTTTCCCATCTGGGGACCACGCCGGACTGTACATCCACGACGCTTCATTCGGTAGAAACGTTCGTTTTTTCCGAGAACGGAGTTCCGCAATGTATATCCGACGACTATGTGCGCCAGCAACGAACGCGATCTCCTCTCCATCGGGGGACCACGAGGGATTACCACCCTGCACCTCCGCCAAAGCCACCTGAACGCCACCGATACCGTGTATCGTCCCGGTTTGGATGCTCCATTGCGGCATTTCCGCATGATAAACAATCCTTTGTCCATCCGGTGCCCACGTCGGTTCTCTTCTCTGTGCTTTTTTCTTAAAAACCCGTCGCACATTTCGTCCATCCGCATCCATCAGAAAGATATCGCGGAGGCCGTCACGGTTAGAAACAAAAAGAATGTGCTCACCTGTCGGAGACCAAACAGGACCGTAATCTCCTGCGTTATTTCGGGTGAGTTGCTCTTGTTGACTTCCATCAGGGTTCATAATATAGATCTCCCAATTCCCACTACGGTTCGATGAAAACGCGATTTTCTCAGTTTTCGGAGCTTTTGCCAAAACCTGACCTATATGCGTGAACACCACTACTAAACTGACACAGCAAAAAGTAAAGATACGTCCGCCCTTCATAAAATTTTCTCTCCTGAAATATAGCACTGATAGTGTATTCGTCTTGTATTTTCATCTACCGCCTTTGCGGTCATTACCACGCTTCAGTTTTGCGTCGGTAATCTATTTTATATATAGTGCCGACACTGTTCACGTAGACATAGGTATGATAATAATCATCGCGTCCGGTAGCCGTTTCTCCCAATGCCGCTAATAGATTGACAACAATCTCAGCTTGTGACTCAATGTCATAAACGAAAGTATGCCTATAGTTACCTTGACCTATGGGCGTTGACTGTTTCGGATCGGGGTTTTCCTCCAGAAATTCTTCAAAGGATTTGTCCAACCAAGGACTATAGAAAGTTTCAACACCTTGATCATGTTCGACAGTGTGTGTCGCACAACCGATTACTGTGAGTATAAGCACACAAACGATAGACAAGACCGTGTATTCAAATCTGCAATTCATGGGTTCCTCCTTGGTAGTGAGGTCCGTAACCTCTTGGGTAGTTGTATAAAAGCCTTCGTTTGTACCTGTCTTTAGATGTTGCCCGAACTATTCAATCCGTTCGAAGGTGCAGCGGATGTTCCCGCGGTGGAGCCATCCGTCGGGTGCTAATACCATGCCGAGATCTAATGTCAAATCCAAACGCGTCTCTTTGATGGAAACCCGTATGATTTTTGTCCCTATCATCGTAGTATCAACTTCTCCATCACCGAGAAGCACCTGCTTAGGGGTTCCCTTCGCGAAATCGAATATCAGATCCGGTATCTGTGAACCGGAGATTGGATAGAACTGAAGCCACCCGCTTTGTGGTTTATCCTCTCCATGAACACTCCGCGTCGTGTATGTCCCGTGGAACTTCGCAAGCATGTTTTCAACACGATAAGCGTAATTGTCGCCATTCTTCCGAAATTGCAGTCTAAGTCCTTTGAGTCTACGAGCGGTGCGTGCGGCTTTTGCCTTCAAGATGTCTTCGCTCCCACCCCGTTCCTCAACAATGAGTTCAAGAAATTGCCACTGACCGAGCATGTCGTTCGATAGAAAGTCTCGACTGCGTTTAACTGCCACTTTTCCTCGGGCATCTTCATACGCCTCCCGACGGATGTCGCGCTCGTGTTGCATCTGCTGGTATTTCGCAGAGGTGCAACCCGTCAGGACCAGAGCTATGACGCTAAGTGGCATTAAGATTTCCACACTTATTCGATCCGTTTGAAAGTGCATCGCAGTCCTCCGGTTCGCATCCAACCTTCCGGTGTTAACTCCATATCTCCATAGAGAACTAAATAAAGTGTATCCTCTGTCACCGTGATTCCTGCGATTGAGGCGATTGTATAGGCGGTTTTCGCGGAGGCTCTCCGTCCGATTTGTGCTCCCATCCTGCGTCTTCTCTCGGCATCCGCCTGTTTCTTCTTGGCAACCATCTGCTTGATGGGTTCGGAACCGAATAGGAACTCAAGCATCTCCGGTCCCGTCCGTTGATTAAAACTGATGAAAGGGAGCGGATCGTCGCCATATCGCTTGGTGGTGATGGAGCACCGTCCGGTGACATTCGTGCCGCGATTGCTACCGCTGTAATGATACGAGCCGCGGTCCTCGAAAAATTCGAGCGTCAGGTTTTTGCGTGTAGATGCGATAAGCGCGGCTTTTGCGCCAAGCATTTGTTGATTGGATTCTTCATCCTCCACCTCAATGGGTGGTAGACGGGTCGCATTTGCTTCTGGGGTCTGTGTCTCTGCCTCTATGTTCGGTAGGTTTTGTGCCTCTGCTCGTTCAGAGGCATTGGGGGCTGCTTGTTGGCTTGTAACACCTTTAGAAGCCACCGCTGTGGAAAGGGTCGGCGAGTTGATTGGCTGTAAGGACATGGAATCTGCCCGCCGCGCCGTGACACTCCCTTTTTCGACTTCTAAGTCGACATACTGCCATTTGCCGACGAGAAGGTCTTTTACGGCGTCCTTCACCCTTTCCGGGTTGTGTTTTTCGCGTGCGGCATCATAAGCCTCAATCAAACGTTCTCGTTCATACTGCGTTTCCGGGGATATCAGCGTTCCGCAACTTGTGAACGCTATCACCAGAATCCCCAAGGCTATTAACATTTTCATCGACTTTCCTCCTTGCTTTGAACACATAGTGTTCTATCGGCTTTCAAGTTGAGGGTAATCCCATTATTCAATCCGCTTAAAGGCACCTCGCATACCGCCGGTTCGTATCCAACCTTTGGGGGTTAGTTCCATATCTCCATGTAGAATTATATAGAGTCGGTCGTCCGTCACTTCGATTCCCAGTGCTGAAGTTGGGACATAGGAGACCCCTTTTGGAGCGGCTTTTTCACCACCTTTTCCGCTCAGTCTACGGACATTTTCGTGCTTGTCCCACCATAGGGGTTGATTGGTATTTACATAATTTTTCCCTGCCAGTCTCTGCGTATTTTCGGCAAACGCTTGCTTGCCTCTGGTGACCATAAGTCTTGTAGGTTCGGAAGTAAACAGGAACTCAAGCATCTTCGGACCTGTGCGGCGTCTAAACCGGATCAGCGGCAAAGGGGCATCCCCAACGCGTGGAGCGATCACCTTACATTGCCCTGTGACCTTCCTGCCGCGGTTGCTACCACGGTAATAAAGGGATGTCCGTTCCTCATAAAATTCGAGCGTTAAATTTTTACGGTTTGCCGAGGCTAATGCCATCTTCGCCGCAATTATCTTTTGATTATCTTCGCGTTCCTCGACCGTGATCGGAGATAATTGCACCCGATCCGTTTCAGAGGTCTGGTCCTCTGTGTCAGACGCATCGGATTCAAGTGCTGTTGGCGTTTGCGCCTTGGCATCGGAAGGCGCTGCTGTTCCATCGCTCTCGAATGTTGGATTCGCCGTCTGTGCGTTGACGGTCTCGTTTTGGATTTCTATGCCGATAAACTGCCATTTGCCGGTTAGCTGCGCTTTTATCTCGCTTTTCATCTCCTCTGGATCGAATTTCATGTGCGCATCTTCGTAATCCTCAATTGATCTACTGCGCTCCTGTTGTGCTTCTTGGTATAGCACGCTGGTACAACTTGTAAACACTACTAACACGAAGATAGTGAACGACATTAGCATTTTCACGATTTTTTCTCCTTAATAGGGTCTTATTTGATCCGTTTGAAAGTGCAACGAATCCCGCCGCTTCGAGCCCAACCGTCAGAAGTCAATACCATCTTTCCGTACACCGTCAGGTACAATTTGTCATCCGTCACCGAGATACCGAGCCAATTATCTGCAGCGGTCTTCATGGAAACGGTATCTGGGTTTTTCAATCTACTTGCGGACATATTCGTTAAAAAATCGTAGAGTGGCAAGCCTGTGTCCCGAAAGACCCGCAGATACGGAAGTGGTTCATCGCCGTAACGCTGGGAGGCGATTTTGAAACTTCCCGTCACCTCCGTGTCTCCATTTTTACTGCGATATCGACGGAATACGTTTCGGTCCATAAAAAATTCAAGCGTGAGATTTTTACGAGTCCTTGCCTGGCGTTCATACTTTAACGCCGCTATCTCTTCACTGAGGTCGCCTTCGGCAACCTCCATATCCAGAAATTGCCATTTGCCAATCAGTTTCTCGGTTAAGTCAGTTTCCAACCGCCGCGGGTCGTGTTTTCTGAGCGCCTCTTCATGGGCTGCCCGTCGTCGATCGCGTTCGTTCTGCATCTCTTGATACTGTGCACTGGTGCACCCTACAAAAATCAATATTCCGAAGGTGAAGACGCTTAATATTTTCATTTTCCAATCCTTTCAAAATAACACCGCACGCCACCGCTTTGCACCCAGCCCTTAGGACTTAATTGCATCTTGCCGTGCATTGTGAGATATAACCTATCTTCTGTAACCGAGAGACTGATCTCATTCGCTGTATCAAGTCCAGACGCACCCGACAAACCAAGCGTTCTTCCATCGGAACTTGCTGCGAAGAGGAGTTGTGACATCTCCGGACCGGAGCGTCTGATGAACCGAATAAACGGAAACGGTTCGTCGCCGTATCGCACAGTAATGACAGTGAATTGACCCAACACCTCCGTGTGACCGTTTTCGCCACGGTAGTTGTATATCCCCTTTTCCTCGAAGAATTCAAGCGTGAGATTCTTCAAGTCAAGCGCATAAAGGGCGGCTTTGGTCTCCGCGATCTCCTCGCTGACACTGCTTTCCTCTATCTCGAGGTTCAGAAACTTCCACTTCCCGAGGAGTGTGTCGGTTACATCGGTTTTGAGTGTGAGTTCGTTGTGTTCTTCGCGAAGGTCTTCGTAATTCTTGAGCAGTTGATCGCGTTCCGCTTGCATCTTTTGGTACTCGGCACTCGTACAACCGGCGAACATCAGAGCGCAGATACCAAAAACGATCCAGATTTTCATCAGTGCTTCTCCTTATTATCGGCATACATAGGGGTGCCCTTCCCGTTACAGCTGTATTATACCAGAGCAACTTGTAAATGACAAACCTTCAGTTTGTATTCTTAGAAACCTACTATTCCCATTTCAATTCGCTCCATGTCGTTGTTAACAATTGTGATTGGGGTGTAACAGGCAACGCCGCTGGGTCAAACCAATCGGCATTCCAATTTTCCTCATTATGCGTAATTTGTATTGTTCTGCGATTACCCAATGTAAGTGTGAAAAGTTGACTCTTGTTGTCAACATCTTTTTCATAAATGAGTTCGTCCCCACGCGGACTCCAAGCCGGTCGATCCGCACCCGAATTTTTAGGTACAACCGCTTTCATATCGCTTCCGTCAGGATTCACAACGTAAATTGTCCCCTTCTCACCTGCCATCCATGGATTTTCAGCAAAGGCGATTTGATCGCCTGATGGAGACCAAGCGGGCCTCGTCAAACGTAGTCGAGGCTTTGGAAGGATTTCCTTTCGTTTTTTCCCCTGCGGAGATATTAAAATTAGTGGATAGCCCGGTAGATCTTCTATTAGTACTGGACCCTTCGGTGCCTTTGGGCTAAAAGTAAAGGCAATCGTTTCACCATCGGGCGACCATGCAGGATACCCACCGAACTTACCTGTTTTTGCGACAGGGATTTCCTGTCGTTTATTAATGTTAGCAACATAAAGTGTCGCTTCATTATATCGGAGGTAAGCAAATCTTTCACCATCCGGGCTCCAGGCTGGTTCAGATCTATCGACCGTGCTTTTAAACACCTTCTCTACATTTCTACCATCGGCATTCATGAGATACAAATCACGAACACCGTCGCGATGTGAAACAAAGAGAATTTGCTCTCCAGTTGGAGACCAAACAGGTTCATAATCGCGTGTAGGATGGTCTGTTAATCTGATAACTCCACTCCCGTCTGGATTCATTAGGTAGATTTCCAGATTCCCATCGCGGCTCGATGAAAATACAATTTTCGCTGTTTCAGGGGCTTTGGCATCAACGGACAAACCACCGTTGCAGAGCTGTAGCAGAATCAGTAAACACAAAACTAATGTGAGTTTCACAGAGGCCCTCCGTGGTTGATTGTATGTTTTACTATAATGACGCGATTTTACTGCCGAAAGGTTGCATTATCTCAAATAATCAGGGTTCCTACGATAAAAAAATCCGCTGCGAGGGCGTCCGATCATAACGCCCTTTGCTTTCAGAATTCAAGCGTCAATCCGAAATAAATGATCCGAGGGAGTTGTTGGGCATCAAAGACTTCACGTTCAATGCCAACCTCCTGACCTTGGACGTCAAGCGTTGCCTCTTCAAAAATGAACTGTATCGTATTCTTGCGATTGTATACATTCAGAACATCAAGGAATCCACCGACACGTAATCCCCAGAGTCTCCATTTATAACTCACCCGCAAGTCCAACTTATGATACGGTGCGAGTTCTGTGCTTAATTGTTCATCGGCACTCGCCAAAAGCGGGTTCAGTCCACGCGTTACGGGGTCTTGGATGAGAACGATGGAGCTGATAGGTACTTCCGAGGTGCCGCTGAGATACTGCCATTTCGCGCCGATCTCAAAATTCGGTGTAAAGTTATAGTTGGCGACTACACTGACGATGTGGGTATTATCAAAGAGGTAAGGTTGATAGGCGGTGTCTGGAGTCTCGCGTCGTTCAGCGTGTGTATACGCATACGAAATCCAACCGAAGAACTTATCTGGGATCCGATGCCGTAAGAAGACCTCTGCACCGCCGACGTACGCCGTCCCTTGATTGAGGTAGTTCGAGACTTCATCGGGTGTTACCAGCTTCCGTGCGTCCTTGTAATAGGTGGCAAGTTTGAGTTCGGTCCGCGATGAGAGCTCGTGTTCTAATTCCATGATATAGTGCCGCGTGAGACTCGATTCCAACGTCCGGTTGCCGTTTTCTGCTAACAGGTGAGAGGGTTGTGGACTCTGTTCATAATGTCCATACGCGAAGCGGAGATTAGAACCGTTTGTCAGTGTGAAACTCACACTGCCTCGCGGTTGAACGGAGACCTGTTCTGTCACATTCAGGTAATCCAATCGAACACCGAGAGCGACAGATAAAAACGAAAGCGGGTCATATCGTCCCTGCACATACCCTTCAGTCCGATAAAAATCGTGTCCGAATTCATCGTGTACCTCCTCGAAAGGGGACTCCTGAACGACTTCACCGTCAGGTGTCTCCGTTGTATAACTTAGATCAGAATCTGACTCGAAATTTTCCTCAACCCAGCCGTTTTCAGAACTTTTCGCCGGATTGAAGGCGTAGAGAAAACCTGACTCCAATTGAAGTTTAGGGTTTAACCTGTAGGTGACATCCTCGCGCAGAGTATAAACGGGGGCATTAATCTTTATCTCATAGTGGGCGAAGTTCGCCTCATAACTTGAAGGGTCCACCCTGCCCTCAATGACGGTGTAACTCTCCCCGGTCACAGCTTGGAGGTCGATATTCAGAAAATTATAGGAACGGGTCAAAGAGAGATGAGAAGTAAGATTTTCGGTGAAATTTGAGCGGAGATGCAGCCCCTGTCCATTGAACCCGTTTTTGAAAAGGACACTGGAACGTGCAGCATCTTCATAGGGAATTTCGGCTTCCATATAGGGAATTTCCTCTACATTTTGTAATTCTTCGTCCTCTTCTACCAAGGTCGCGTTTTCCTCAATCCTAAAATGGTCAGTTGCAGCGAAGGCGTTCACTGTGAGATGATGTTTTTCGCCAAGCGTCTGGGCAAATTTGAGTTGATAATCTGAGAAATAGGGCAATTGCTGTGCCGTTCCCGTCTGACTCTCAATGATCGGACCAGCGATGAGGTCTAAGTAACTGCGCCGTCCAGAGGCGGAGATATATCCCTTGTCACCGATTCTGGCTTCAAGTAGCCCTTCAGAATAGAGGATGTTTAGGTTAAATTTCCCATCTAACCGCTCTTCAATGCTGTCCCGTGCATGGATGTCAAGCACAGCTTGTGAGTCCAGTCCGAATTCGGCACCGTAACCCCCGGCGTAGATGTCAATTGTCTCAATCGTTTCAGAACTGATCGTCGAAAGTAAACCGCCCCAGTGGAAAGGGTAACCGAGAGGCGTTCGGTCAAGATAATACAAATTTGAGCCGGGTTCACTTCCCCGAATGTAGAGGACCCCGAAGTAATCGTTTGGGATACCGATACTCGGAAGCGTCGTTAAACCTTTGAGTGCGTCATTGGCGGTCCCTGGAATCCGTAGGAGTTCACTCCCACGGATTTCTGTGCGACTCACCGTCGGTGGAAGGCGTTTCCCTTCTACGACAACTGCTTCGAGTTTAAAGGCAACGCCGAGGTGTATTTTGACTTCAGTGGTATCGCCGCTACTGATGTTCACCGACATTTTTGTAGGTGCCATTTCCGCGGGGTGTGTTACGACAAAGGTATATGTGCCTTCAGGCAGTTCTGTGAATTGGAAGACTCCGTTTTCATCGGTTTTTTGGTGTTGGTCGGTTTCGAGGATATGAACATCAGCGTCTACGAGGGTTTTGCCTGTACTTCGCTGATAGACGGTTCCTTGAATATCGCCGGTTTGGGCTAGGACAGAGAGTGGCATGGTGATAAACGCAAATAGAACTATGACGAGTTGTGGTTTCATTCAGTGGCTGTGACCTCCGCTTCGGGTATTGACATAACAATTCAACGCTCAATTGCGTTTTTGGGTTTACTCAAGAGTTATTTTTCCACGGTATGCAGAAAAGCCGAGCGTGTAACATACATACGCTCGGCTTTGTCAATGTCGAAAATGGATAAGTGGATTTGATATGTGAGTGGAGTATTCTCAAAATTCAACTGTTAAACCGATGTAGGGGATAATCGGAAATTGCGGTGCTTCCTCTACCCCGTCGCCCACAGGACTATAAAACTTGATGACATTTTTGCGGTTATATACGTTCAAAATTTCAAGGAATGTGCCTATCCGCCATCCGTCTCGATTCCATGTTTTACTGACGCGTAGGTCTAACCGGTGATAGGTCGGCAACGATGCCAGCGACCTGGTCCCTTCTTCCGTTTGAATATTACTGACAAGCGGTTGCATGCCGCGTGTCGTCGGGTCTTGAATGAGAAGGATTTTGCTGACATGTGCTCCCGATGTTCCGTTTGAATACTGCCACTTGGCACCAACCTCTAAAGTTGGACTGATGTTATAGTTGCCGACGAGGCTGATAATGTGTGTGTTATCGAAGATATAGGGTTCGTAAGGGACATCAGGATGCGTGCGCTGCTCCCTATGCGTCCATGCATAAGACAGCCAACCGAAAAACTTTTCGTTGACGCGATGCCGCAGGAACGCCTCGGCACCACCGATGAACCCTGTCCCTTGGTTAAGGTAATTGACTGTAGCCAGTAAATCGGTATGAAGAAGATCGGCATTATCCGCCGTTACCAAATCCTGCAGACTTTTGTAATAGGTTGCGAGTTTAAGTTCTGTCTGTGATGAGATTTCGTGTTCGAACTCCATAATATAATGGCTCGCAACGCTGGATTTTAAGTCTCTATTTCCATTCTTCCCGAGTACCTGATACGCCAACGGACTCTGTTCATAAGTCCCGTAAGCGAACCGGAGCGTGGAATTGTTAGGAAGTTTTACGCTCAGGCTGCCGCGCGGTTGAACAGAGAGTTCCTCCGTTAAATTGAGATAATCGAGTCTCACGCCGAGCGCAATTGACAGAAAAGAGAGGGGATCATAACGTCCCTGTAGATAGCCTTCCGCGCGTTGAAAATTGTACGTGAATTCATCGTGGACCTTTTCAAAACGGCGTATTTCATAAGTGCCATCGTCGTAAGCGTAGAACTCTTCATCTTCTTCCAATTCAAAACGAACCTCTGGATCTGTCACTTCCTCATCAACGGGAAACTCCCGGTCTTCAAAGCTGCTTGCTGGGCTGAATGTGAAGAGCAAACCCGGTTCAAGTTGGAATTTCGGTGTGAGTTCGTAGGTTATATCTTCGCGGAGCGTATAGACAGGCACGTTAGCCTTTAGGTTGTGGTGCGCATATTCCGCGAAAATGAAGACGCGTTCGCCCTTCTCGTTAATATCAAAATTTTGACTAACAGCTGCCTGAAAATCCATATTGAGAAAGGTGAAGGCACGGGTCAAGGAGAGATGAGATGTCAGATTTTCAGTGAACTCGGAGCGGAGATGGATACCTTGTGCTTCAAAACCGTTTTTGAAATAAGCATCAAGGTCGAGCACCCCATCTGTTTCTAATACAATGTTAAAATGGTCGTTTGCCCCGAATGCATTGAGCGTGAGGTGATGTTTTTCGGCGAGTTCGTAGACGAATTTGAGCTGATAATCGGAGAAGTAGGGTGACACCCAATCGTCTACAAACATTCCAGCGATAAGATCAAGGTAACTCCGCCGACCAGCGGCATGGAAGTAGCCTTTATTGCCAATGCGACCCTCAAGCATTCCTTCGGAGTAGAGGACGTTAAGATTAAACTTACCGCTCAACCTCCCTTCGTCCATCCGGTCGCGGGAACGGAGGTCAAGGACAGTTTGGGACTCTAACCCGAATTCAGCACCGTAGCCCCCAGCGTATATATGGATATCGTCAATAATATTGGAACTCATCGTTGAGACAAGCCCACCGTAGTGAAACGGGTACCCCAGGGGTGTTCTGTCAAAATAGTAGAGCGTGTCTCCGGGACTACTGCCGCGAATGTAGAGGATACCGAAGAAATCGTTTGGAATGCCGATGCTTGGAAGGGTGGTCAATCCTTTGAGTGCGTCGTTGGCAGTGCCGGGGATACGAAGGAGTTCACTCCCGCGCATCTCCTTACGACTCACCGTCGGAGGGAGACGTTTCCCCTCTACGACAACCGTTTTGAGTGTAACGGCTGCACCGAGGTGTATTTTGACTTCGGTGGTATCGCCGCTGCTGATGTTCACCGATACTTTTGTAGGTGCCATTTCCGCGGGGTGTGTTACGACAAAGGTATATGTGCCTTCAGGCAGTTCTGTGAATTGGAAGACTCCGTTTTCATCGGTTTTTTGGTGTTGGTCGGTTTCGAGGATATGAACATTAGCATCTATGAGAACTTTCCCTGTGCTTCGCTGGTAGACGGTGCCTTGAACATCGCCGGTTTGGGCTAAGGCAGAGAGTGACATGATGGTGAACACAAGCGTAACTATAACGAATCTCAACTTCATTTACTCGTTTTGACCTCCGCTGCGTGCACTAACACCGCGTGAATTCGGTATAAACACGGCATAATGCTGTGGGATACTTTGAATTGGCTAAGAAACCACTCCGGATTTAGTGCCTCTTAACCGTTTCCAAAGCGTCCATTAAAAATATATGGTATTCTTTTGCATCCATATAGGGTTTATTCGATACTCCGTAAGGTAAATGATCTATCAACTCCAACTGGGGTGATAGGACGAAAGCGTTTACGGAATAATCTGGGTTGTGTGTGAGAGTCTTTTCATAGGTTTCGGTGATCCGTGTGGCTAATTTGCTTATCTGATCACCCTTTGCTCCATTCTGAAGTTCGGGTAGATCGCTTAGTTGAAGGAACACACTGACATAGTGTTTATTGAGTAACTTGATGACCTTAGAATCAGAGAGGACAAATGTCCTCAAGGTTTTACCGGTCCCGCAGCAAGATTCATCGTCGAAAGCACCCTTTGTTAGAACGACGTGAATTGGGCGCTTCTTGGCTTGTGCTTGTGCAACGACCCCTTCAATAGGGCACCTCTCAATTTCTGAAAACTTGTAGAAGGCAGCCTCTAACATATCCTTTGCTTCTTTTTCAGTGATGGCAGTCTTCCAAACGATATCACGCTGATCCTGTGTGTTCCGTCCGACAAGTTCCATGCGCGGAACGAAAACCGTATCTGCTAAGTTATGGGCGTTGAGGTCAACATTGGTATTGCGAGGTGGAAGATAGAGCCAAAACTCGCGGATCGTGCCGTATTTCCGGTTGAGTATGAGTTGCCCGGTAAATTGTGCTGGGGTAAAGTAAGCACCCGCCTCTCCATCAAGTAGGAATTCGGCATGGATTCTGAAGACGATTTCGACGTAATTTGGCGAGACTGCCCGTATGCACGCATAGGCACCTTCTGACTCAAACCGACGTGAACGAAACAGCGTCAAGCCAAAAAATTCCAGGACAAACTCTGTGCCTGGATTGCTATGCATCTCCGCAGTCGCTCCGGGATGAAATTGACGAAGAAACGGTATAATGTTTTGAGTATCAAGGGTCCATAGGTGTCCTACGGTGAAACTTTTCTTCGGGAAAAAGACTCTGAAAGCGTCCGTCCCATATTCTTGGCTCGGGTGAGCCGGTGAAAGATTATGAAAGAGGGCAGCGTGCTTGGGCGAGTTAAGTGCGGTATCAGCAATCGGGGCCCAATATGCATCCACCTGTATTGTCTTATTTCTCTTTGGGGAATCCCCTTGGGTGTCAGATGTTGAGTCCTTCTGAGAAATCTGCGGATCCCCATTACCCTTTTCATCCTCGGACACAGTCTGTCCAATCTGATTTCGGACGGCGGGTTTAGCATCTATATTATGGATGACGGGTGCATCCACAATTTCAATTGTGGGTTGAGATGCGGCTTCAAAGTTATAAGGTTTCTGAAAGCGAACAAGATACCGATTGCTGGTCCCTAACAGGAGTATCACCAAGATAGTAAACGCACCAACAGCGATCCATGGAAGCAGGGGTTTCGTAGCCGTTGGTGGTGTGGGATCGATATCGGCGACGTGCCGCATAATGTTCTGTGTGAGATTTTCTGATAACTGAACCCCACCAAGGGTTTCCTGAATCAAAAGTTCTTGATCTGCTTGCAGGCGCTTTCGCGCACGCCGGAGCCGACTGGCAATCGTGTTCACCGATACCCCTAAGAAGTTACCTATCTCCTTGAGGGTCATTTCACCGAGATAGTAGAGCGTTACGATAGTGCGCTCGCTCTCTGGTAGTTTTTCAAGAAGTTTTTCAACGAGTTCATACCGACGTTCGATGGCTTCTGCCTCGCGCTGTTCGGAGACGTAACGTTCATAATCTGACTTTTCTGTTTCTTTCACAGGTGTCTCCTCCAACGATTGAACTGTTGGTTTCCGTTTGCGCCTCCAAGCAATGCAGTGCCGATTGGCGATAACATAGAGCCACCCCGCAAATTGATCGGGATTTTTGAGCGTTGAGAGTTTTTTATACACCTGAAGGAAGGTGTCTTGTGTAATCTCTTCAGCATAATGGAAATCCCCTATCTTCCGCCACGCAAGTGCATGAACGCTTCTTTGGTACTTTTGGACTAAGCGGCTAAACGCGGCTTCGTTGCCCGACAATATTTCGTGAATCAATTGGGCATCGTCTTCTCTGTTCATGAGGGACCCTCCTAATCTAATGAACAAATAATAGGGTTATAATGTTAAAGACGCGATTTTATGTCAGGAAATGTGCATTCTGAAGAAAAAAATGAACAAATAATAGGGTTATAATGTTAAAGACGCGATTTTATGTCAGAAAATGTGCATTCTGAAAAAATGGAAATGTATAACGATGCATCGTTCAATACAATTTTTCAATTTGCCTGAAATTTATCTATCTGTCCGTACGCAAAAAAGCCAAGCACATGGACCTCCACATGCTTGACTTTTCTGTGTTTCAGTCTTTGTCTAAATGTTATTCCTGGTGCAGCGTAACCGACCGACGCGGTGGGGAAAACTGCTGCGGTGTCAGCGGTACTGCCATATTCCGATAAACCTGAACCCGGTAGGATCCGAAGTCCGGCACGAACATCAATCCCTCATCACTGACGGCGACGGATTTCGGTGAACGCAGGTATTTCTGCGGTTCCAAGTCCGCCATGTCACGCATCCGATTTGGGCTGCCGTTCGTCATCATGTAATCCTGTGACACCTTTGATAGGGTAGCATCGCCGAGGAATTTCTGCACATACCGTCCTTCGGCGTTGAAGAGCTGAATGCGATCATTGCCTCGGTCAGCGACGTAGATATCACCGTGCAGATCAACGTCAATCCCGGCGGGACGATTGAGTTCACCGTTGCCGCTACCGGATTTGCCAAATGCGAAGAGGAATTCTCCTTCGGCGTTGAACTTTTGTACCCTGTTGTTTCGCCAATCGGAGACATAGACATCGCCGAGTTCGTCAACGGCGACGCCCCACGGCATGTCGAATTCACCTTCACCCTTGCCATGACTTCCCCATCCTGAGAGGAGCTTCCCGTCTTTCGTAAACTTCTGCACCCGATGGCTCAGACTGTCAGCGACATAGAGATTCCCGTCTGGATCGAAAGCCATACCAGAGGGACCATTGAGCTGCCCGGGATCGGTGCCGTGTTCACCCCACGTACCGATGTGTTCACCTTCACTATTGAAGGCGACAATCCGATGCAGGTATTCATCGGAGACATAGAGGTTTTCTTCGCTGTCGGCGGTAATCGTCACGGGCCATGTAAATTGACCCTCACCCTGTCCATAGCCGCCCATTGTGCCGAGGTCTTCGTCCTCAACGGTATATTTCCGAATCATCGCAGTGCCGTCGCTACGGCACATGATATAGAGACGTCCCTCTTTTCCGATTGCGATGTCAACTGGAAAATTGGTCGTCCGCCGCATGCTGAGGGTCTTGTGAAATGGATACCCGGCACGCAGCAAGCCGTAAGGTCTGCCCATAATTACCTCCTGCAGTTATCCCTGCGTCATTAGAATAGCAAGTTTCAGTTTGCAAGCTACACTGAAAAGGGATGAATCTGTTCAAAATTCCCACCGACGATGTGCGTCGGGTCTACACCCATCCACTGCTCAAGGAGCGTTCCGTAAATACCCCGGAAGTCGATGGTGTGCTCAAGATCCTCGCCGTGTACCCAACGGGAGGGGTCGAGAGACGGATATTCTGAGTAGAGTCCACCCTTCACCCGATCGCCGATAATGAAGGCACCACCGCCGGTTCCATGGTCAGTGCCGCTGGCGTTGTCTCGGATACGTCTGCCGAATTCCGTGAAGACGTACATGACGATCTCTTCAGAGGCATCATGCGCCCGTAAATCCGTGAAGAACGCTTGAATGGCTTCCGTGAGTTCTGTCAGGAGTCGTGGGTGCGTCGGGACCTCATTGGCGTGGTTATCATAACCGCCGTGCTGCGTATAGAAAACACGTGTGCCGAGATCAGCGAGATGGACCCGTGCGACATCCCGCAGGCTCTTTGCAATCGAGTTTTGTGGATATTCCACTTCGGAGGTATACATCGCTGGTGCTTTCTTGAGTTCATCGGCACCTTTAATCACATCTAACCCGGTTTGGCTGAGGTAGTCCATCACGATACCCGTGCCGACCGTACTACTGTACATCCCTTTGAATATCTCAAGAGTTTTCGTCCGTTGTCCTTCATCACCGATGCTGGTCATCAATCCGTAGTTGTCCAAATCGCCAACAGAGGTGACGGGGATGCCGGAAAGGGCACAGGCGCGGGGGAGTCCCTGTCCGAAACTGATACCCGTTAAGACGTTGTGGCTCTGCGGATCGAGTTCTCGGACGAGCCTGCCGACCCAACCTTCATCACCGATTTTCAGGGGTTCACAGGTGTGCCAGATATCCATCGCCCGGAAATGCGAGCGGTTTGAATCGGGGTAACCGATTCCCTGTACAACAGCGACCTCCCCGGCGTCAAACATCTTTTTCAGTGGGGCGGCCTGCGGGTGCCAGCCCAGCGCCTCGTCTACCTCTGAAGGTAGCACATCTTCCGCTTTGATACCGACGACTGGACGGGAATCGTGATAGATCCCGCTTGTGTAGGGAATGAGTGTATTCATGAAGTCGTTGCCACCCGAAAGTTGCACAACGACAAGGACTGGGGCTTTCTTAGTCGTACTCATGTCAATCTCTCCTATCGGTAGGCACACTTCATTAGCGTTTAGAATTTAATAAGGGTATTCTAAATTGGATAACCCAATATATCTTCTCATCTTCACGCAAGTGTGCCAGCCAGCCAAAACGTTAACCAAGTTGATACTCTCTTGAAGCCACGATTAACTGGAGCATACTGACGATCCGTGCTTCGTTTTCCTCCGCAGCGTCATCATCCGCAAGGTTGAGTTCACCGTTCGCTTCCGCAAATTGGGTGAGATACTCACGAGTGGTGTCCCCTATCGTCAGCGGTCCAGCGAGTTCAAGGCATTTGTCCACAAACGTTTCCGGAGAAAGCGAGCTCCCATTACTCTCTTTCAGACGTGTGATGATGTCCTGAATTCCGGGTTGTGATGTGTCGCTAACTTCGCGAACGGCAAAGTTGACGCGAGCAGTCAGCAGCCCACCATCAATCCACTCTTTACCGGTATGCCACCCTTCTACGGTAGGTGGATCCATGAGTTTCTGTCCCATCAATTGCGTGGCGCTGGCATATTGCCCGATTCCGGGTTGCGGACCTTGGAAGGCACCTACCAGTTTCAGTATCCCCGTGACGAGTTCTGTCGGGCTTTTCACCTTCTTGAATTGGGCTTCTTTGAAAAAGTCGGAATTGAAGAGGACGCTGAGGACGTGGGAGATATGCCCATCGGATGCCATGAATGCGTCTGCGAGTGTCTCAATAGCGTCTGGATCCTGCGGTGGCGTTACGTTCCACGACGGCACCTGTGGTTCATCTGCGACAAAGAAGTTATAGAGGTGTCTGGAGATGAATCTGGCACAAGCGGGTTGTTCGACGATGATGTCGATGATGTCTTCACCGTTGAGGTTTCCAGTATGCCCTAAGAAGGTTTTCTCGCAGTCATCGTGTTCCTCTTCAGCGAACAAAAAGGGTGGCGTATAGTAGCCGTGCGGATACAACGGAATCGGTTGCCCGAATGTCCAGCCTGTAAAAGCGAGCGCGCAGCTCTTTATATCATCTTCACTGTAGTTGCCTACCCCTAATGAGAACAGTTCGAGGAGTTCTCTCCCGTAGTTCTCGTTGGGTTCGCCTTTGCGATTTTCGTTATTGTCGAGCCAGAAGATCATCGCCGGATCTTTGGAGAGTTCGAGTAGAATGTTTCGCATCTCGCCCATACCGACGTGCCGCAGCATATCAATCTGGTTTGAAGATGCGAGGATATGCTGATTCTTGCCTAACCCCGTTGCAAAGACATGGTGCCAGAAGAGTGCCATCTTTTCTTGCAGTGGACACCTACTGTTCAGCATCCGGTAGATCCAGATACCGACATAGGCACCTTCACCGCCGAAGTAGCGATCTAAAATGTCTTCATCAATGGGGGTCCCGCGTTCAGGATGGACGAGATCGTCCACGACGTTCTCGTAGCCTTTTTCGACGTAGGCTTCCAGCTCGGTGCGGGTTGTTCCAAACCCTGCGCGGCGCATGAGGTGCGCCATTAACGCAACATCGTTCTGTGACATGTTCACCTCCGATGCGTTCACCGTGAGGAGGTCCCTCACGTTAGTAACTTTCGATGGAATACCGTTCTGATGTGCGGTTCTGTGCAAGCCTATAGAGGCTTGCAGGACAATGGATTGCAGAAACCACTATAAGATTGCCTGTATCTTATAATTAAAATAAAAAAATGTCAAGTTTTTTGTTTTCCGTAACTGTAGGGATCTGTCTCTCCTGTAGGAGGGATTTCCGAATCCCGACTCGTAACTGAAAACTAATTTTTACATTTTTTTTCAGATTATGCACAGTTCGTATTCTAAAAATGTGTCTTTAATAATAAAGGGAACTCTCTTTCTAAACGTTCTTAGATCAAACACACATTTTTTAGACGAAACAGGAGAAAAAAATGAAATTTCTAAAAACACGTATCCTTATTGGTGTAGCTGCTTTCATCCTCTCGTTTATGCAAATAGAATCCTTTGCGGATGAGGAGTGGCAACGGATAACGCAACTTCCCACCAAGAGATGGGAATTCGCGACTGCAGTCGTAGAGGATAAGATTTATCTCATCGGTGGCAGTCTCTTTGAAAACCGTGGGGGTCCCTTTGGACTTTCAACTGTGGAGATCTATGACACGCAAACCAACACGTGGCAGAGAGGCGCAGATATGCCAACGCCGCGCACGAATGCAAAAGCGGCTGTCGTCAATGGCACGATCTATGTCTTTGGCGGGTATAATTCAAAAGACCGATTCCTTCAGAATTGGAAAATGGCGGATCACGTAGAAGCATACGATCCACGCACAGATACATGGACCCGGAAAAGGAAGATGCCGATTTCTCGCTTCTACTTCGGTCTGGGTGTGGTTGCTGGAAAAGTCTATCTCATTGGGGGAACAACAGGTCTGGGTGAGGGACAGGAACAACGGATGGACCGCGTTGACATTTATGATCCTGCCACGGATACGTGGGCGAAGGGTCGCAAAATGCCGACCCGGCGCGATCCAGGGGGTGTGGCGGTTGTCAGCGATCGTATTTATGTCATGGGTGGAGAAGGATGGCCACTCCCTCAAGAGTGGGGAGCAGGTGAGTTTCTGGGGAGCATTGAGGAATATGACCCGATAAACCGTCAATGGGAAAAAAAGAAGGATCTGTTAGAACTCAAAAATTGGTTCTCAAGTGTTGTTGTTGAGGGTGCCATCTATCTGATTGGGGGTTACACACGCGAAGGGGGCTTGCAGGAAGTCGCAACTGTGAATGTATATTATCCACGGACGGAGATGTGGCGGGAGATTTCAGCATTGCCAAACCCTCTTGGCACTTTTGATGCAGCGACGGTCAACGGAAAGATTTATGTCTTCGGAAGTCTTGGGGCAGGTGCGCGATTTTCTACAGACGTTCTCGTCTACGATATCGGCTTTCGTGCCGTCGAAGCAACAGGTAAGTTCCCGACACGCTGGGGTGAACTCAAAGCAGATAGAAAAGTCTCTTTCTGAACAACCTTAGGTCAAACGCACGCTTTTTACACGAAAAAGGAGGTGGGCTTTCATCCCCACGCTAAAGCATGGGGTTCCAGCCCGAAAACTTTGATGAAAAATGCAATTGTTAATCGAAAAAGCCTGGTAGTGATTTTAGGTGTTGTGTTGATAGGCATCGGCGCGCAGGGCATCAGTTATGGTCAGGCTACGGACGAATATCCCCCGTCATCACGTATTTCCCTACTCAGGGACGGAATTAAAGCAACCCTTGCATGGCAAGGAGGCGGAGTAATAGTTTATTCTACAAGAAACCAAAGGACTGATTCTGTCGATTCAGTCCGCAACTCTAAATGGCAGAGGCGAGAGGATTCAACGAGCCCTTGGGTTGATGTTCCTGATTCAGAAAAAGCGACCGGATTATACGGCTATGTAGTAACGCTTCCCGGTGAATATAGATGGGTTGGCGAGATTAAAGTGGAGGGTGTGTGGGGAAAATACAGCAGCAGGAATATTCTTCTGCTCGCGCCAGAAGGAACAGTGACGAGCATTCCAGCAGGAGCAGAGGATGTCCCGAGCGACCCACACAAGCTAGCAGTTGAGGGGCATACGGATTATGTCCTTGCCGTAGCGTTCTCTCCCGATGGTCGCACGTTAGCGAGTGGGAGTGCGGACCAGACGATTCGGTTGTGGGACACGGACACTGGCGAACACAAGCTGACACTTGAGAGGCATAGGCATGGTGTCACTTGCGTAGCATTCTCCTCCGATGATCGCACATTGGCGAGTGGGAGTTGGGACGATACGATTCGGTTGTGGGATGTTCACACCGGCGAACACCTACAGATCCTTGAGGAGCATACGGATGGTGTCCGTTCCGTAGTGTTCTCTCCTGATGGTCGCATATTGGCGAGTGGGGGTTATGACAATATACTTCGGTTGTGGGATGTTCACACCGGTGAACACAAGCCGGCACTTGAAGGGCATACGGATTATATCCGTTCTGTGGTGTTTTCTCCCGATGGTCGCACGTTAGCGAGTGGGAGTTATGACCGGACGATTCGGTTGTGGGATGCTGAAACCGGACAACACAAATTGACACTTGAAGGGCATACGGATGGTGTCCTTACTGTAGCGTTCTCTCCCGATGGTCGCACGTTAGCGAGTGGGAGTTATGACCGGACGATTCGGTTATGGGATGTGGAAACCGGGCAACACTTGGAGACCCTTGAAGGGCATACGAGTAATGTCCTGTCCGTAGTGTTCTCTCCTGATGGTCACACGCTGGCGAGTGGGGGTGAGGACAATACATTTCTGTTGTATGACGATACGATTCGGTTGTGGGATGCGAAAACCGGGCAATATCTTGAGACGTTTAGAGGGCATACGGATGGTGTCGCTTCCGTGGCTTTCTCTCGGGATGGTCGCACGCTGGCGAGTGGGAGTTATGACAAGACGATTCAGCTCTGGGAACTGGTACCCGCCATGCCCGCCGACGAACCAGCCCATCAGGTGTCGGAACCTACACCCGTCACGCCCACCGACGAACCAGTCCAACTCGCAGGCGATCTCAACGCCGACGGTGTTGTTAATATCCAGGATCTCGTCCTCGTTGCGTCGCAGTTCGGGCAATCTGGGCAGAATACGGCGGACATCAATGAAGATGGTGTCGTCAACATTCAAGATTTGGTCTTGGTGGCAGGGGCGTTCGATACGACTACGTCGGCACCCGCTGCACATCCACAACTCCTTGAGACGCTCCCTGCAAGAGAAGTCCAGAGGTGGTTGCTCGGCGCAAAGGAACTCGAACATAAAGATGCAACGATGGCAAAAGGAATCGTGGTGCTTAAAGACCTCTTAGCACTTCTGACCCCAGCAGAAACCGCCTTATTGCACAACTACCCGAACCCGTTCAACCCGGAGACGTGGATCCCCTACCAGTTAAAAACACCCGCAGCGGTTCGCATTGCTATTTACAATCCGCGTGGCGTTCTGGTCCGTGAACTATCGCTCGGGTATCAGGCAGCGGGTCGGTATACTTCGCGCGCCCGTGCAGCGTATTGGGATGGCCGGAATACAGTCGGCGAACCGGTCGCCAGTGGTCTGTATTTTTACACACTTACCGCCGGGGATTTCTCAGCAACGCGGCGAATGGTGATTTTGAAGTAGCGGCGTTAACTGAAAACTAATTTTTACATTTTTTTCAGATTATGCACAGTTCGTATTCTAAAAATGTGTCTTTAATAATAGAAGAGGGTCTCTTGCTGAACACTTTTAGGTTGAACACACGTTTTTTAGACGAAAAAGGAGAGAAAAAATGAGACACCTGCACATCTTGATATGCCTCTTTATGCTCGTGCTATTGCCATTGCGTGCTCATGCATTCCCACCTGCTTCACCCGCAGGGGGTAACTATTTAGTCCTTGACGGGGTGGACGACTACGCTGTTTTGGATTTTAAAACCCATGGTCTACTCTTTCCAAAAGACACGGACGAGTTTACCGTCGAAATGTGGGTATATCCAACCACACCGCCTGACAATAGTAATACATTCACAACGATTCTCAGCCAACAGGTGCGGATATGTATTGAGGAGGATACTGATGCGGGAGATTTAATCTTCAGGCTCCAAGCGCATCTTCCTATTGCGAAAGGGCAAGCTACGACTCCCTACGCACCGGCACCTTTTACCCTGAATCAATGGTATCACATCGCTTATCAGGCGGAAGGGAGGGAGACAGCAACCATCGTTAACGATTTCGTAGGCATCTTACCGCAAAGAACCAAACTCGCACACGATCTCTCAGGTTTCAAGCGTCCAAAGGATTTTACACTCGGAGGATTTGGAAAGAAAATTGAGTTTCATCCCGGTTACTTTTGGGGACCCTTTGCGGGATATATTGATGAGGTCCGTATCTCGAGCATTGCTCGTTACGATATCAATAAACGAGGTTTTACACCGCGCGGCACGTTCAAAAAAGATCGGCAGACACTCGCGTTGTGGCATTTTGATGAACCGGGTGGAAGACGGATATTTTCGGATGCATCGGGCAATTCACATGATCTGGTCGGCGAAGGTGGCGCGATGACCGGTATCCCACTTGCAGTCGAACCGCATGAAAAACTCACCACCACATGGGGACGGCTTAAGCAGTGAAATCTCTCAAAAAAGTTATCGTTATGGGCGTTGTTGTTTTCATTTTTTCGCTTGTGCAAATAGAGTCCTTTGCGGGTCAGGGTTGGGAAGTAATAACGCAGCTCCCCACGAAGAGATACGCCTTTTCTACCGCAGTTGTAGACGATAAAATTTATCTCATCGGTGGCAGCCTCTCTATAAACCGTGGGGGTCCCTTTGGGCTTTCAACCGTTGAGGCGTATGATCCGCAAACCAACACATGGCAGAAAGTCGCAGATATGCCAATACCACGCAATTATCCTGAAGTCGCAGTTGTTAACGGACTCATCTACGTCTTTGGGGGATCCAGCGCGAAAGACCGTAAAATTGTGAATATGAAATTGCCGGTTCGCGTAGAGGCGTACGATCCAGCGACGGATACATGGACCCGGAAAAAGGACATGCCCGTTTCTCGTATCAACTTCGAACTCAGTGTAGCTGCCGAAAAAGTCTATCTTATCGGCGGTTCAACGGGCTTCGGTGAGGGGCATGAACAACGGATGGACCGCGTTGACATCTATGATCCTGCCACCGATATGTGGGCGAAGGGTCCAAAAATGCCGACGCGACGTGAGCCCAGAGGTGTGGAAGTGGTCAACGATCGTATTTATGTCATCGGTGGCTTTGGATGGCCACCGCCAGTTGCCGGTATCGGGCGGGTGCTACAGACCATTGAAGAATATGACCCAAGCAGCCGTCAATGGCGGAAGAAGAAGGATATGTTAGACGTTAGGCGTGGGTTCTCGACGGTTGTTGTTGAGGATGAGATCTATCTAATTGGGGGTATGGACGAATTTCGCCAATTTTTAGCGGCGGCGAGTGTATATAATCCACAGAAAGAGACATGGCGCGAGGGTCCCAAACTGCCAACACCCATGTATCCTAATGGAGCAGCAACGATCAACGGCAATATTTATGTCTTCGGAGGTTTTGAAGCAGGTAGAGATTCTTCAGACGTTCTGGTATATGACACCGGCTTTCGTGCCGTCACGGCGAGGGATAAACTGTCCACAAGTTGGGGTGAACTGAAAAAATCCCAGTAAACTATGTAATTATCGCAAAGTTTGGAAATATGGGAACACTTCAGGATAGGTTGATACCCCTGTCCTCCGCCGGCTGGGGCTCGTACCTATCCAGTTTATGAAAAAAAAAGAAATGTGATATACTGTTTCAGGTCAAGGAAAACATTATGCAGTAAATTATTTGTTTTCTTTTCTCACCTACCTCAGTGTGTTGATTCAATTGTTTGTGGGATAACTGATAACTTATGATGGAGATGTGGGGATAACCAAATCTGTTCGTGCACCGTGGAGGATCCTGATGGTGGAAAACGATGTTCAACTGATCCGTAGAATTTTGTCGGACGATGACGAGGCATTTAGTATCTTGGTCCAAAAGTACCAAAAGAGTGTTCATGCCCTTGTGTGGCGGAAAGTTAACGACTTTCACTATGCCGAGGAAATTACGCAAGATACCTTCTTCCAAGCATACAAAAAACTCTCGACGCTCAAAAATCCCAACCAATTTGCCGGGTGGCTTTATGTCATTGCGAATCGACTTTGCATTAATTGGCTCCAACGCCACAAACCTGCGATGCAATCGCTGGAGGACACGCCTGTGGAAGAAATAGAAGAATCCGCTTATAACCATTATGCCGCGGAACAGCGCGAAGTCGAAGGCACCGAATATCGTTATGAAATCGCCCAAAGGCTGCTGTCCAAGCTCCCAGAGAGCGAACGCACAGTCATGACCCTCTACTACCTCGGGGAAATGACGGCGAAGGAGATTAGCAAATTTTTAGGCGTCTCAGTAAACACAATTACGAGTCGGCTGCGGCGGGCACGGGAACGCTTGCGGAAGGACCAAGAGCTCTTGGTTCAGGAAACCCTCGGCGGTGTGCAATTATCCGCCAACCTCACCGAGAACATCATGCGACAGATCGCCGACGTAAAACCGACGCCGCCACCGGTTGCAAAGCCGCTCCTTCCATGGGGTGCTTTTGGTATTGCGACGCTTCTGGTTGTCTTGCTGTTAGGTGCCACCGGTCAATACCTCGTCCGCTTTCAGAGACCCTATAGTTTCGAGGCAGCCTCCGAACCGACGGTTGAAATTATTGACACTTTTATCGTTCTTGATGTCGATTCAGAACCCGATGTACGGAACCAGATCGGACGAGCGACTTCCGCCGATAAAAACATCGGGACAGGACGACAGACTTCTGAGACACCCTTGGTATCCGATACACAGGGAAATTCTCTCAGGTTTTCTGCGGCGCAGTGGGCGCGAAAAGCGGACATGCCAACCGCCCGGTCTGACTTTTCTACGTGTGTTGTAGATGGAAAGATATTCGTAATAGGGGGCAGTGCACGGCTCACAATACATGAAAGCGGAGACATGTCGCTTTCAACCGTAGAAATGTACGACCCTGAAACCGATACATGGGAAGAAAAGGCGAATATGCCAACAGTTCGGTCTGGTGTATCTGTATCAGTTGTGGATGGTAAAATCTACGCCATTGGCGGCTCAGAACAAAAGAAAATTACAGTAAAGATAGATGAGGTTACCCGCGGTTCCAGGATCGAGTCTAAAGAACTTCCAACTGTAGAAATGTATGATCCGGCTACGGACACATGGACCCAGAAAGCGGACATGCCGACCCCAAGGAAGACGAAGACCTGCGTTGTAGACGGCAAAATCTATGCCGTTGGTGGGTGGTTAACGGCTCATGAACAGTCGCAGTTAGAAACTGTGGAGATCTATGATCCAGCGGCGGACACATGGACAAAAGCCCAAAGTATGAACCATGCGCGTTGCTCTGCAGCAATTAGTGTTGTGAACGGAGAAATCTATGCTATGGGCGGGCTAGGTTGGCCCCCGAATCGGGACCCGTCAGGTCAGTATCTGTCAAGTCTATATCTTTCCAGTGTTGAGGTGTTCAATCCAAAGACGAATCAATGGCACGAAAGAACAGAGATGTCTGTCCCGAAAGCGGATCACTCGACAAGCGCAATTGATGGCAAAATCTATGTCATGGGGGGTTACTTGCGGAAAGGTAAGGAATATAAAACCTTCTCAACAATTGAAATCTACGATCCCGCAATCGATCGTTGGACCCAAGCGCCGGACATGCTGATTGGAAAATCGGGACATGCCACTGAGGTGATAGATGGGCAAATCTATATTTTTGGGGGAGGACCGCCTACGAGTGTCGAAGTTTACGATCCAAGAGCGGCTTCCGAGCGTGTCAATTCAGTAGGAAATTTTATGAAAACGGCGCGAACCCAGTAAAATAGGATTTGCGCATTTCCCTTTAAATAAAGTCCCCTGATAAGAGGATTAGGGGTTCCTATTGACAACTGACCGCTATTTTCCAACCTCGCCTTTTTCTCAGCAATCCCCAGTTCATTGAATTATAGTAAAGTTTAGAATTAATTAGACACTTTAAAGAGGCGAGGATACAATCCTCGCCAGCGGCGGAGAGGATTGTTTCGCTAAGCAACTGTCTACATATTTTTCGACTTTACTATAAAATTCAAATTTCTACCACCTTTTTCAAATTAGGCAAGTTTTCCCCGAAAAATTGTGTCTTTGGTAATTGAAAGATATCGTGTATGATATTCAGGTGGGTTTACGCTTTGAATGCTACGTGTTACAATTTGAGCGGAAGCACGTAAACAACGCCTCCCTGAAGACCTTGCAGTGATGTTACGAGTATAGATGACACCAAGAGCATTTTCAGAGAGCAGGATGGATGGCTACTGGATCCGCTTGGGAACCTTTCAAACACGGCGGTGTGTTAGTGGACAGAGAATCGGACGGAAATGGGCACGCTATATCAATCAATTTAACGGAGAGACTTTCATGTTAATAACCTTGATTCAGAAAGAGGCGATGCATCATATCCTGAGCGCACGATTTGTCGCGCTGCTGTTGATGTGTGTTCTGCTCATCCCGCTCAACTTCCATATCAATTACCGCCGTTATCTCCAACGCCAAGTTGACTATCAAGAAACCGTTGAGAAGGAAAACAACAAGGACCTGGCAGAGCAACCTTGGAAACAGAGGAAGACGACAGACCCGAATCTTGAGGTTTCCAAACTGATACTTAAGCCGACACCCTTAAGTGTATTTGCGACCGGTTTAGAATCTGCTCTTCCGAATTCCCTCGGTATGACACGCAATGGGATAAAGCGGGGCGAAGCGGCACTGTCTACCGCACCGATCGCCTTCCTTTTAGGGCATCTCGACTTTGTGTTTGTCGTCAGCACTGTCTTTAGTCTGCTTGCACTCCTGTTTACGTTTGATGCAGTCGCGGGCGAAAGAGAAGCGGGAACACTTCGGATAACCCTTGCCAATGCGCTGCCTCGCGATATCTTCTTGTGGGGCAAACTTATCGGTGGATACCTCGTCTTCATCCTCCCCTTCTTAACCTCCTTAATCATCGGCTTATTGGTGCTTGTCTGGCAGGGGTTCCCGTTGGCTGAACCCGACATCTTTCCGCGCGTCCTCTGTCTTGTCCTCGCCTCGTTGCTCTACATTGCGGTCTTTTTTGCGATCGGGGCGGTGATCTCGATCTATTTCGACAGTTCCAAGACCGCCCTCATCGTTGCTTTTACCCTCTGGGTGTTCGCGGTCCTCATTTTACCCCGAGTTGGGTTTCTCGCTGCGCAAATCGTCGCGCCGACTTCAACAACAGCGGAGAGCGTCTATAGGGAAAAGGCAGCGAGACGTGCAGAAATGCGTCTCTCTCTCGAAACGAAAAGAGGCGAAATCATGGGTAGGATGATACAGGAATCTAATGCGAATGCCCTACAGGGAGAGAAAACGACCGGCTTTTTTAGGTTAGATGAAGAATTTGTCGACAAAATGAATGAGGAGATGCGTCCTCTTGAGGAGGGAGCCCGGTTAAAATACAGAGACCTCGCGACGCAACTCGACAGGCGTTATCAACAGGAAAGGAAACATCAAGATGCAATCGGCATAAACTTTTCACGAATCACGCCTACGGCTTCCTTCATCTTTCTGGCGACGGATGCCACACAAACCGGTCAGATGAAAAGAAACACCTACTTCCAAACGGGGACTCGTTACTATGAGACACTTGATACGGAAATGTTCAGCAAAATGTCAGAGGCGGCTCTTATCCAAGAAGAAATTCCGGACCCGATGCCACCGCCGCTGCTCGCTGAGTTAAACTTAGCGGAGACACTCCAGCACGCCGCCTTGGACGCGCTGCTCCTCTGTTTTTTTGCAATTGCGCTAACAACCGTGGCGTTTCTGAAATTCTTTAGATTGGATATTTGAGGAAGAAACGTTACAGGGACGGTTATTCAGTTTTCCATTAGGAACGATCTCTAAATCGCGAGTCCTTTGTCGTCGCGAGCGCCAGCTTGCGACGTATCCTATAATCCCACAGCAATCTGAAAACTGAAGGGCACCCTTTTCTTGCCCACGCCCCATGAATTAGTCCCATCCTCCGCAAAATCTAATTTTTTTTATTTTTTTTCAAATTATGCAAGTTTTCCGAGAAAAATTGTGTCTTTAATGACTGAAGGACATCTATACGGTGTTTATAGTAAAGTGGAAAAATATATTTGACCTTTTAGATAGCAGCCGCCCCGTCGGTCCCGCCCACAACGTCAAAGTAAATGGGAGATACGCTAATGTTAATGACCTTAATTCAGAAAGAGATGATGCATCACATTCTGAGCGTCCGATTTGTCGCGCTCCTTTTGATGTGTCTCTTGCTTGTTCCGCTTACCTTGCATATCAATTACGGCAATTATCGCCAGAATTTAGTGGATTATCAAGAAGCCGTTAAACGAGCGAACCTTGAAGAGGCAGAAGTGAACCCTATGTCGCCCCCTGAGCCGGAACAGGAAGTTTCCAAACTTTTCCTCAAACCGACCCCTTTGAGTGTCTTCGCAAACGGATTGGAGAACGTGCTGCCGAGTTATCTCGGTATGACCCGCAACGGAATTACACAGGGGCCCGACGCTTTAATCGCCTCACCCCTTTCCTACCTGCTGGGACATCTCGATTTTCTCTTTATCATAGGTACAGTTTTCAGTCTGCTGGCGTTGCTGTTTACGTTCGATGCCGTTGCCGGGGAGAGAGAAGCAGGGACGTTGCGGATTACCTTAGCAAACGCTCTCCCGCGCGACTTATTCCTATGGAGCAAGTTGATCGGTGGATACCTTGTGTTTGTTGTTCCGTTCTTGGTGTCGTTTGTCTTCGGTTTACTCTTAATCGTTTGGCAAGGCTTTCCGCTCGGTGCGTCCGACATCTTTCCACGAGTCCTCAGTTTAACCCTCGTCTCCTTGCTTTATATTGCTGTGTTCTTCGCGATAGGGACAGTGATTTCCATCTACTTGGATAGCGCCAAGACAGCCCTCATCGTCGCCTTTACTGTCTGGGTGTTTGCCGTGCTGATTACACCACGCGTTGGGTTTCTGGCAGCCAAACTCATTACGCCAACACGAACGCCGCAGAGCATCTATATGGAGAAAACAGCCATGCGAGAAGATTTCAACGCAGTGCTCGAAAAGGAAAAAATGAAAATAATGTCCCAGCTCGAATGGGACGAGATGACAGATGAGATGGGCCGCAGAATTACACTCATAATACCCGGAGGGAAAAATGCGGAAAAAATCAATGCGCACATGGAACCGTTTGAAGAGGAATATCGCTTGAAATTCCAAAACCACTCTGATAAACTCGACCGAGATTACAAACGTGAAACAGGACGACAAGAGCAAATCGGTGAGACACTCTCCCGAATGACACCGACATCTTCTTTAATCTATCTCGCGACGAACTTGACCCAGACTGGAAAGGCAAAAAGAAGCGACTACTTGCAAGCAGGAAATCGCTACTGGGATAGGCTCGACACGGAGGTGTTCAGCAAAATTTCAGATCAGACCTATAACAGACATCACCATGAAGGTGTCAAGGTCACACAACCATCCCCTTTAGAGACAATGACCTTAGGCGAGACATTCCGTCGATCGGTTGTGGATGTGTTACTCCTCTGCTGCTTTGCTGTGGTGCTAACAACCGTGGCGTTTCTGAGATTCTTCCGTACAGATATTTGAGGAGAAACAGTGACGTCTTTAACTCACTTTTACGGAGAATGTTAAGATAACCAAACCTCTTCATTAATCACGGAGAATCCTGATGCAAAAAGATGATGTTCACCTGATTCGCAGCACCTTGTCAGGCAATGACGAGGCATTCAGCACTTTAGTGAAAAAATACCAAAAGGGTATTCACGCCCTTGCCTGGCGGAAAATTGGCGATTTTCACTATGCAGAAGAAATTACGCAAGACACCTTCCTTCAGGCATACAAAAAACTCTCAACACTCAAGGATCCCAACCAGTTTGCGGGATGGCTCTACGTCATTGCAAATAGACTTTGCCTCAATTGGATGCGCAAGAAAAAACCTGTAATGCAATCGCTGGACGGGACATCTACGGGAGAGATAGAGAAATTTTCCTATAGCCATTATGTATCGGAGCAGCGCGAGACAGAAGCCTTTGAACGTCGCAATGAAATCGTCAAAAAACTTCTTGCCAGATTGCCAGAGAGCGAACGCACGGTCGTTACGCTCTACTACCTCGGCGAAATGACAACAAAAGAAATTGGTGAATTCTTAGGTGTATCCGTGAAGACGATTCACAGTCGACTCCATCGGGCACGAAAGCGTTTGCAAGAGAAAGAGGAACTTTTGGTGAGTGATGTCCTCGGCGGTGTTCAATTACCCACCCGTCTCATTGAGAACATCATGCAGCAAGTTGCTGATCTGAGACCGACGCCACCTCCAGTCACGAAACCCTTACTTCCATGGATGGCTTTTGGCACGGCTGCCATCTTGGTTATATTGCTGCTGGGCATGAGCAATCAATATCTTATCCGTTTTCAAAAGCCTTACAGTTTCGAGGCGCAATCTGAACCGATGATTGAAATCGTTGACACGCTTATTGTGCTTGATGTTGATGCCAAACCGGCAGTGCGGAATCAAGTTGGACGTGCCGTTAACCCCGGTAAAAGCGTTAGTACCGGTTTGCCAAGTACTGAGACATTAACGTCCAATGTACAGGACGATCTTGCTAAGCTCTCTACTTCGCAGTGGTCCCGAACAAATGGACCGTATGGTGGTACTGTGCAAAATATTTTCGCTACATCCGACAAGACTCTCTATGCTGCTGCACAATCAGGCATTTATAGACTGGCAGCGGGCGAAACTGCATGGACACTCATCAACAGGGATATACCGACCAATCGGATCCGAACGCCGATGGCAGCGCATGCCGACACCCTCTATATTGTTTCCACCGATAAAATATTCGCTTCAATCGATAAGGGTGAAACGTGGAATGTGTTCTGCTCCCGACCAAAAGGGCATGCTGTTGGACTTATCATAACAAATGAGGCAGCCGGGCATACTTCACATCCACGTCCTATAATGTATCTCGCCCTTCAAATGAAAGGCGTTTTCCGATCCACAGATGCTGGTGAGCGATGGGATCTCCTGGGAAACGGACTGGCAAACAAAACCGTTTACGCTGTCGCTGCGATTGGAAACACGATGTTTGCTGGCACAAACGAGGGACTCTATCGCCTCAATTCAGATGTGTGGCAGCGATTATCGGTGCATCCCTTCCAACAAGCCATCCTGTCTCTAACCGTTTTTGAAAATAATCTCTATGTTGTAACGGGACCTGAGCCATCAGGATGGAAGTTTCGCGAATCAAGTGAAAATGTTACAGTTGAAAGTAGTATAGCAGTACAGATGAGCATCATGCACAGCCTAAATTCAGAGAGGGTTTTCCATTCGATTGACTTGGGGGCATCGTGGACTGAGATAGCGGACAGAAATGAATCTCCTTTTAGGGATACAGCACTGGAGGCGATATTTCTGATGAATACCGGCGAAATGTTCTTATCGCAAGGGGTTGTCGCGACGGACAAGAATACTTTTTACAGGGGCGGTTCCTTTGGTATGGATCGCACAACCGATGGCGGTAAATCATGGCAGCCATTCATGAACGGGATAATGGGAACAACAATACACGATCTTGTCACGGTCAACAATAGACTTTATGCACATACCAATAAAGGACTTGTTCAGTCAACTGACGGTGGCGAGGTGTGGAAAACCGTTGGGATTGATTCCGGTAAACATTCGCTTGAAGGGATAGAAGAAGAGTTTTCTCCGTTTCATTTCTCTCTCAATTCACAGTTAGCAATTGCTGGAGACGTTCTTTATGGAATCGCTCGCGAAAAAGACAATCTACGCCTTGTGCAATTATCTACAGGTAACAACACACTTGTTCCGGTTCAAAAGGCACCCACTTTTGAACGGGAATACTCGTCTATTGAACTCGCCACATGGACAGAAGGAATCAAACAGGGTCCTCCTGAAGAAAACGGGAACCCCTCACCAGTCGTAGCGTCCTTGGTTACAGACGATAGCAGGATTGGCGGGTTCGCAGTCAGCCGACAAGCGTTCTATATTGAATGGAAGCACCGGCTTTTTAGGTGGAAACTCGGCGACTCGGAATGGACGGATACCGGGTTAATAGATACCAGTGGATCGCTTAATGACAGATCTGATAAAGGCTTTAAATTAGCAGTTTCAGGGGAAACTGTCTACGTGGGTAAACGGGACGGCAAGTTGTTTCAATCACTCGATGAGGGGAACAGTTGGAAAGATGTCACACCAATCCTGCCGCTCCATTTTACCCGTTTCAAAGAGATAGTCTTTGTGGGGTCAACGGTTTACGTTGCAACGGACGCAGGTGTCCTCGCTTCACAGAACGGTGAACACTGGCGCGTGCTCACCGATGAAATGGGTGCCCGTCCCGTCATAGATAGATTTGCTGTCGATCATTCCAATCTTTATGGTGCGGGTGATGCAGGGATCTATCGTTTGGACGACCATCAGAGATGGCATCAGATTTTCCCAAGTGTTCCAGAGACAGTTGGCTCCCTTGTCATCAGCAATGACAAACTTTACGTTGCTACTCAGCATGGCAGGATGTTTCATATCCCTCTTGAATCGCGGTGATAGGTGTGGTTTCCGAATTCCCGCGAAACCCAAAATTCACTTTCTAATCATAAACTGAAGGAGACTCATAATGAAATGTATATGTATTGTCACTGTCCTTTTTCTCTTGCCCTTTTCCGGCTGGTCAGGCACATTTCTGGAAACCTTTGAGGGTGGAGGTTTGGAAGCGTGGCAAGAACTTATCGCATGGGACATTCAGGGAGATAAAGGACCCGGTTCTTGGAAAGTCGTTGACGGTGAACTCCACGCCGTAAATCGTGAAGCGTTTTTTCGTCTACTAACGACCGGAGATGACACATGGAAAGACTACACTCTCGAATTTGATGTCAAGCCCCTGAAAAAGCACGGTAGGGGCGGGATTTCCATTGCCGTGCGGATTCAGGGAGCTTGGGTAGTTTACTGTAGTCTTCATGATATAAGGGTTATATTTAAGAATAAACCTCCTATTGAGGAACCTCGGGTAGATTGTGCAGGAGGTAATTTGCACGCTGGAATGTTCGCATCTTTCCATTCTAACCCTCGTGCACTTCCAAGGTTGAACGAGTGGTTCCATCTAAAGTTGAGTGTTGAAGGCGACACCTTTACCTTCTGGATTAACGGTGAACGGATTATAAACCGTCGGGCACCTCGATTTAGAGACCTTGAAGATTTTCCTAACTTTTTGACGGGTGGTGTCGGTTTCGGTCTCAGAAATTATACAGCGCGCTTTGATAACATCACTGTCACCGGTGATAGCATTCCAGATAGGGTGCCAGATAGGGGTGGATTCGCCGTAACGCCCCACGGAAAACTCACAACAACATGGGGCAACCTAAAACTGACTGCCGACCGCTAATTGCTATCCTATTTCCATTTTTCCTGCAAAAAATGTAAAGATGTGGTAAAATAGGGATACATGATGGGTACCCATACGACCCGAAGGAGGGGCTAAAACCACACCACAACTACTGAAACTATGAAAATCATCGACGTTAAAACTTACAATTTACGCTATCCACTCATCGAACCCTTCGCGAATTCACGCGGCTGGACGAACACGCGAACCGCCGTCGTTGTCGAAATTTGCACGGATGCCGGCATTACCGGTTGGGGTGAAGGCGTGAGCGTTCCGTCTGCCTCATCGGTTGAAGCGCATCTGATCGGACAGTCGCCTTTTGAAACGGAACGGATTTGGGAGGCGATGCGCAGCGACATCGGCGCGCTGAGTGGGATCGACATCGCACTCTGGGACATCATGGGCAAAGCGTTGGACATGCCGATCTATCAACTCCTCGGCGGCGCGTTCCGATTGAAGATTCCGGCGTACGCAAGCGGACTCTTCAAGAAAGACAAACCTGATATCACCCAAGCCTTGATGGACGAGGCGAAAGGCTACGTCGATGCTGGGTTTCCCGCTGTCAAGATGAAAATCGGTTTCGGTGAGGGTTACGATGTGAAGAACGTCGCTGCGGTTCGGCGCGCCATTGGAGACGATACGCTCTTCGCCGTCGACGCAAATTGTGGCTACGATGTCGGGACTGCGATCGATGTCGGGCAGAAACTTTTGGACTACGACCTCTTCTGGTATGAGGAGCCGATTACCAGTGACGATGTGACAGGCTATCGGGAGATTCGACACGCACTGAAGGTGAGAATCGCTGGCGGCGAGATGCTAAAAGGACGTTGGGCGTTCCGAGACCTGCTGCAGGCACGCGGATTGGATATTGTACAACCCGATCTGAGCATCGCAGGCGGTTTCACGGAGTGCCGAAAAATTGCTGCTATGGCGAGTGCGAACTACGTTCGGGTGTTACCCCACATGTGGGGCGGTAGTATCCGCCTCGCTGCGACGTTGCACTGGCAAGCCACGCTCCCGGATGCACCCCAAGCCCTCAACCCTGTCCCTTCTCTGTTGGAATTCGATATGACCGAAAACCGGCTCCGCACAGCGTTGGTACAGCAACCGATACGTGCCGTTGATGGACACGTTGATGTTCCACAGGCACCCGGGTTGGGCATTGACATTGACCGAGACGTATTAGAACAGTACGCATGAAGACATTCCACTTTGCTGGCGAGGTTTCCTAACCTCGCCCTTTTACAACTGAAGACCGACAACCGAAGACTGATGACTATTAAAAAACGTATCCTAATTGTATGCCTCTTACTCTTATCCGTATGTAGCGTTATCTTCCTCTACCACTTCCGCGTCGAAGCGGATTCCCGTACCCAGCAACCGATGGAGGATGCTTCATTTTCGCATGAACTGTTTGATCAGGTGCTGCGGGAGCATGTCGATGAAAAGGGAGGGGTTAATTACACAAAACTGAAGGCGAATCCTGAAAAGTTGATAGCGTATTTGGACCTATTGGCTTTTGCGGATCCAGAGGCGTTCTCTTACAATGAACGACTGACGTTCTGGATTAACGCCTACAACGCACTCGTCATTAAAGGCGTCGTCAACCACTATCCGATAACGAGTGTCCGAAAAGTCAAACTCTTCAACGGTTTCTTCTCTCGATTGAAGTTCCACGTTGCGGGGAAGATGTACACACTCAATCAAATTGAACACGGCATTATCCGCACAGAGTTTGTGGACCCACGTGTTCACTTCGTCCTCGTATGCGCTTCGAGAAGTTGTCCGCCTTTATGGAACCGTGCTTATGCTGCCGAGACGCTTGAGGAGCGTCTTGAGACTGCAACGTTCAACTTTATTCAGAATCCTGAACAGGTTCGGATTGATCGCGCGAAACGCCACGTCTACGTCTCGAAAATTTTCAAATGGTACAACAAGGATTTTAAGGAAGGTTACGACGGTGTAGTGGATTTTCTCGCCGATTATTTACCGCCTGAAGACGCGGAATATTTGGAATCGACAGATGTTAAGGTTCGCTATTTGGACTACGACTGGACCCTAAACGATTTTTCTAATAATTCGCAAGGCGTGAAATGAAGGGTTTGGTTTAACGACGGTTTTTGAGCACTGACCGCCTGCGTGTTTTTGCTTGGGTATTTCTGCGTATTGTTGCAGGCTGCCGTCTTCGGTAAAATTAAAAAATAGGAGGCTAATAGTTTAAAAAATGGTGAATACAGCCGTTATTGGCTACGGGTATGCCGGACGCGCGTTTCATACCTATCTCGTCGGTTTGGCAGATGGTCTGAATCTTTACGCTGTTGCGACACGAGATGCCGAACGCCGGGAAGCCGCCCGTGAGGCATATCCAAACGTACAGATGTATCAAACGATTGACGAAGTCATTGCAGATGACTCAGTCGACCTCGTTGTGTTAGCCACACCGCACGACACACACGCCGAACTCTCTATCAAGGCGATGGACGCCGGGAAGCACGTCGTCACAGACAAAATCATGGCGATGAATACCGCCGAAGCGGACATCATGATTGCAGCGAGTGAGCGGAACAACGTCCTGCTCAGTGTCTTTCATAATCGCCGATGGGATTGGGATTACAACACCATCAGAAAGATTATTGACGACGGTTTACTTGGAACGCCTTACCTCTTTCAGGTCGCGATTATGCGATACGGACCGCCTCGCGGGTGGCGGGGTGTCAAAAGTCAAAGCGGCGGCATCCTTTACGATTGGCCCGCACACTTCGTCGATCAGGCGCTACAACTCGTAACGGCACCCGTTGAATCTGTGTACTGCGACGTTCACTACAATTCGAGATGGGATATCGACATTGGCAATTACGCCAACCTCATCATTAAGTTTGAAAACGATGTACGGTATCAAATTGAGATTAGCAATCTCTCCAAAGCGGAGAAACCGCGTTGGTATATCGTCGGGGATTTGGGTGGGTTAATTAAATACGGCTTGGACCCGCAGGAGGGACCGATGGTAGCCGGTAATATTGATGCCGCGCAGCAGGACCCCGAAAACTACGCCAAGGTCTGGACAGAGGCGGATGGCGAGAACAGAGAACGCGTCGTTGAAAGCGTCCAAACGACATGGAAATCCTACTATCAGAACATTGCAGATGTGCTGAACAAGGGTGAGGAATTGGTTGTCAAGCCTGAGGAAATTCGCAAGGTCATGCAGGTCTATGATGCAGCGATGCAGTCTGCTGAGACGGGAGAAACCGTGCGGCTATAGCCGCGATGTCCTCGTTAGTTTCAAACCCGAAGCCTATAACGATACGCAGAAATACGCAGAAATACCCAAGCAATACGCAGAAATACGCAGAAATACCCAAGCAAAGACACCAAGCAAAAACACCCCAAGCAAAAACACGCGGGCGACTCTTGAGAAAGGCACGTTAAATCCCTGACCCGCGGCCTTTAACCGCAAAGTAAAATTAAAATGTTCAGATTATGGACAGTGGCGTTCAGTTTTTGACACAATTCTCCGTTGAATTCCGAGAATTTACGAGGAGATAGGTTTTTAGCGTTGGCATCGTATTTGCTAATATCATAACTAACAAACAACTTGTCGAAAGGGAGACACGGAATGAAAATGAAAACGCAGCGTGGATTCATACTGGTATTGCTCCTTGTGTTTGCTGTTGTGCAAAGCGGTATGACCGCGCATCATGAGACGGACGCATCGGAATACCACGAATTAAACAAACAGGTCATTGCGAGTATTGACCGAGGATTGGAATGGCTGAAGGGACAACAGGCCGAAGATGGACTATTCGCCAATCATCCCGGCATAACGGCTCTCGCACTCACCGCTTTTTTGCGGCATCCTCAGAACAAATATTCGGAGGCAGAGCATCCGTTTATCCAAAAGGGACTTCAGCGGTTGATTGGGATGCAACAGCCCAACGGTGCGATCTATAATATCGAGATGCAACCCGCACTTCCGAATTACAATACCGCTATCTCAGTAATGGCACTCTCCTCAACCGGTAACTCGGAGTATGCGTCTATTATTGAAAGGGCACAAGGTTTCCTGAAAAGTTTACAGGTCACAGATGAGGAGAGCGTCTATTACGGTGGGATCGGTTATGGAAGCCGTGAGACCGTGCATGACCTGTCCAACCTGAACCTCGCTATACAAGCGTTGAAAGAGAGCGGCTCCGACGACCAAGAGGTCTGGGACAAGGCGATTAAGTTTCTGGAACGCACGCAGAATCGGAGTGAGAGCAACGATCAGTCGTGGGCAGGCAATGATGGCGGGTTTATCTATTCGCCTGACGGTGAAAGCAAAGCCGGCACAGATGCCGCGGGAAGCCCGCGCTCCTATGCCAGCATGACGTATGCCGGATTGTTGAGTTTCATCTACGCCAATGTCGACAAGGACGATGAACGTGTACAGTCGGCTTTCAAGTGGATAAAGGAGCATTTCACGCTTGAAGAAAACTACGGCATGGGTGCACAAGGTCTATACTATCACTATCACACGATGGCGAAGGCGTTACGGCTTTATGGTGAGTCAACCTTTGTGGACTCGAAAGGCATCTCACACGATTGGTACCGGGAGTTCGCAGAAAAAATGATCGAGTTGCAGAAGTCCGATGGGTTTTGGGTGAATGATCAAAGCCGTTGGATGGAAGCGGATCCGAGACTCGTAACGGCTTATGTGGTACTCTCTCTGGACACCGCCTATCCGAAATAGGTTTTTCTAATTACAGGATTGTATGCTTAGTGGTACCAAAAACGTAGCCTGCAACAACGGTGCAGACGGATGCTGATCAAAAACCGTCAAATGCCTAACCCCGTTGTTCTCCCGCAAGGTATAATTAAAAGATGTATCAGTCGATCAAAGTCTCCGCAATTTCGTTAAAACCTACCAAGTGGGATAAAGCCTCCAACGCTGAAAAGCTGGAGGCTTTCTTCGTTGAAGCTGCCAAGGACGCGCCACAGTTAATTTTGGCGACGGAGGGTGTCCTGGAAGGCTATGTCGTGATGGATGTCATCGAAGGCAGCGCCACACCAGAGGCGATGCTCGACATCGCAGAACCGCTTGATGGGGCGTACATCCATCGATTCCGTCGGTTGGCACGTCAACTCAAAACCTGTCTCTGTTTCGGTTTCGCTGAACTCCGTGGTTCTACTTCTGTTTACAATTCTGCCGTGTTTATTGATGCCAACGGAGACATCTGCGGCACCTATCACAAAACGCAGTTTGCCGAGGGGACGCATCCGTCGTGGAACTTCAATTGCATCGGTGAGACAATTCGCGCGTTTGATACGCCTTTCGGGCGTGCCGGTATCTTAATCTGCAATGACAGATGGAATCCGTTGATAGCGCGCACACTGGTTTTAGATGGCGCGCAGTTCCTCCTGATTCCTTCGTATGGTTCAAAGGGCAAATCGCAGAATCGGACTGTGCTCGCCAGAGCGCGGGAAAACGGTGTACCGATCGTAGAGGCGAATGTCGGGATGAACCTCATCATCAGCAAAGGTGAGATTGTGGCATATAAATGGGGGAACGACCAGATTAGTACAGCAGACATTGATATCCCGATTCTCCCATCAACCGAGGCGGCGCGCCGTTCAGAACAGGAATACTTACAGTCTCAAGGACCTGAGATGGAGAGCCGCTATCGGAAGACCATCGCCCGGCTGGAATAACGCGATTGCCTCCATTGTAGGAGCGACCTCTCGGTCGCGACTTTCCACGTGAAACCCAATCTCACGCTATCCATTCGATTCAATCTGTGATCCTCGCGTCAAATTAACTGTTTTTCCAAACGCAACTTCTATAAACTTATTTTCAATAATTGTGTCCAATACTTTATGAGTGCCTAAAAAGACACAAATCTCTTCAGCTAACGCCCTGCGAATTATTAAAAGAATGCTTACACCGCAATTCCTGAAGCAACTTGAACCCTTCCATATCCGATCGAACCGCTCGTTCCGAGGTAAATTCAGAGGTGAACGCCGGAGTCCGAACCGGGGTGTAGGCATGGAATTCGCCGATTATCGGGTTTATGAACCTGGCGACGACCTACGGCATGTCGATTGGAACATCTACGCCCGTCTGGGGAAACTCTTTATCAAACTCTTCCACGCTGACGAGGGGCTCCCACTCGCACTCCTCATTGATAACAGTCGTTCTATGGCATTTGGCTCACCCACCAAGTTAGCGTGTGCCAAACAGATCGCCGCGGCGTTAGGCTATGTCGCTTTGGGACACGCCGATAGCGTTGCTGTCTATACCTGTGCCGAACGGCTCTCCGTGGCACTACCCCCTGCATCGAGCACATCACAATTTTCACGTCTCACAAAGATTTTGACCGCAATTGCAGCAGATGGACAAACGCGGCTGACGGAATGTCTCAGGCAGTTGCCGATGTATCAACGACACCCGTGCGCGGTTGCCATCCTTTCCGATTTTTTGGATCCCAGTGGCTATGAACAGGGCTTCAAATTGCTCACAGGACGCGGCTTCTCACTCGCAGCTATCCACCTGATGAGTCCGGAGGAGGTGAACCCACAGGTATACTTGGAAAACACGCCTACTGGAGGGGACTGGTTGATAGAGGATGCCGAAACCGGTGAAACGAGAGCCGTCACAATGAATCCTGAAACGCTCTCACAATACCGGAACCAACAACAGGCGTTTTGTGAAACCTTGCAACGTTTCTGTACCGACCAAGGTGTTAGTTACGCGCAATTGAAAAGTGATGCGCCTATAGAGCCCTTTATTTTACAGGAATTACACAGCGCCGGTCTTATCCAGAGAAATCGTTAAAGGAGGAATGAAATGAAAACGCAGATTGCACAAACCGATGTGGAACTCATCCAAGGGGATATAACCAAAGCCCCCGTTGATGCTATCGTGAACGCGGCGAACAGTGCCCTTATCGGTGGGGGTGGTGTAGACGGGGCAATACGTCGCGCCGGTGGCGATGCAATCGAGCAAGCGTGTGCCGAGATTCGCGCCCGTGAGGGGGGCTGTCCTACCGGCAAAGCGGTTATTACGACGGGCGGCAATCTTCACGCAAAATACGTGATTCACACTGTGGGACCCGTCTGGGAGGGTGGGAATTCCGGTGAGCCGGAACTGCTTGCGAGTTGTTATCAAGAGAGCCTCCGACTTGCTGTGGAAAACGGTGTTCAGAGCGTTGCTTTTCCTTCTATTAGTACCGGTATTTTTGGCTACCCGACAGAGAAGGCGGCACGTGTTGCGCTGACTGCCGTGAGACGTTTCGTGGAACAAAATAACACCGCACCGGCATCCATTCAGTTTGTCCTGTTTGATGAGGCGACGTATACATGTTATACGAACGCACTTTTTTAACGATGAGTTTCTGGCTCCATAGAGGAACACAAGATCCCATGTAGGCGGGAACTCCGATTCCCGACGCTTCCGATGAAGCTCTCCGGCGGAGGGTTTCCATGTCTATAGACCCAAATTGAACGACCGCAAATTTAGCCGAATCTCACTTATCCTTCCCATCTATATTCCAGCGTTTCTGTTGGCAACAGGCGGAGGCATTGTTTCACCGACGCTTTCGATTTATGTTAAATCGTTTGAGTTATCCTATACATTGACGACGGTTGTCCTTGCTGTCGGTGTGCTTGGAAATATTCCCGCTGGCATTTTAGTGGAAAGACTCGGTCGCAAGTTATCGATGTTGCTCGGTTTGGTCATGATAGGTCTGTCAACGCTGGGTATGGGAACGGCAGGGAATTTCTTCCAACTGATCGGTGCCCAGTTACTTGGGGGCATTGGACACGCTTTGTGGATGCTTGCGCGGCATGCGTATATGACGGATGTGATCCCGATAGCGAATCGCGGGAGAGCGATTGCCCTGTTCGGGGGCGTGAATCGGATGGGCACCTTCGCGGGGCAGTTCTGCTCTATCTTTCTTGGGGTGAATCTCCGTCTTCCCTTCTTCATCTATGCTGGCATTGTGATGCTGAACCTTCTCCTCTGTTTCTTCTTCATTCCGGGAACGCGGCGCACTGCAACTGAAGTGGCAGAGAAGAAAATGCCTTACCTAAAACATCTCCTTGAGATCTCGCGCCAGCATGCGCGACTCCTCGCCACGGCAGGGATGGGGCAGGTATGTGTGCAGACGTTACGCCGCGGGTGCAATATCATTATTCCACTCTATGCGGACGAGGTGGTCGGGCTAACAACACAACAGGTTCGCTCCGTCGTCATGATCTCCTCAGCGGTAGATATGTCGATGTTCCCAATTGCGGGATATATGATGGATCGGTTCGGTCGGAGATATGCAACAGTGCCGGGGGTTTTCATTTTTGCCACGGGCATGGTGTTAATGCCGTTTACTGGGACATTTACGGGGTTACTGCTTGCCGCAATCTTCATGCGGATGGGGAACGGCATCGCTTCAGGGACGATGATGACGCTCGGCGCAGACTTGGCACCCCGCGACGGAACCGGAGAGTTCTTAGGTTTATGGCGACTCACGGGAGATTTCGGCGGTTCAGCGGGACCCGTTATTGTCGGTAATCTTGCCGATCTGTTCGGGTTGAGCTATTCCGGTTTCGCATTGGGAGGTATCGGTTATCTCGCGGTGACCATTTTCCTGCGGTGGGTCCCGGAAACGTTGCAAAGAGAGTGAATCAGAAAGGCGCGCTTTCCAAGCGCGCCTAAACCGTCTTTCGTGAATGCCGGGAAAGGGACTCGAACCCTTACGCGCATAATGCACACTAGACCCTGAACCTAGCCTGTCTACCAAATTTCAGCATCCCGGCACGCAATTATAGTATACCCGAATTTCCATCCTTTGTCAAATTATATTCCCGGAAACAGGACAACAGGAAATCGGATTAAACTTGTAATATACTTGATCAGTCTAACGTAATTATAGTAAAGTTTAGAATTAATTAGACACTTTAAAGAGGCGAGGATACAATCCTCGCCAGCGGCGGAGAGGATTGTTTCGCTAAGCAACTGTCTACATATTTTTCGACTTTACTATAACAAACCGGTTACATTTCAGTTAGTAGCAGTGATTTGGGATCGTGATTCTCTGAACAGCAAAAAAGGAGCGCAAATTCATGAGAATAGGAATATTTCTTTGCACAATACTCGCCCTAAGTCTCGTCGTCGGTTATAGTCAAGCCGAGATTGATCCTGATAGGATTGTCGGTATCTGGTTAATGGACGAAGGTAAAGGCGATGTCGCTGAAGACGCATCCGAAAATGGACGTAAAGGCACGATTACGCGAGGGGAATGGGCAAAAGGCAAGGTCGATGGTGCTCTTGAAATCAAAAAAGGTGGGACGGTTACTATCCCCCTCGGTAAAGGTATTATCGAAGATAAAGTGACCTTCACCCTATGGATAAACTTTACCGACATCGGCGGTCAACAGAACTACTTCTCGATATGGGATCAGAGCAACAACCGCTATGTTCCTTACAAAAACGGTGGCAACCTCCTCCGCAGTTGGACGAATAATTGGGATGTCGCCAGTGGTGTGACCGTCAAAGATGGAACTTGGTATCATGTCGCCAACGTCTACGACGGGGATAACTGTACAATCTATATCAACGGCGAAGAGAAAGTCTCACAAAAGGTCCCGAAGTTCCAACTCCAAGATCAGGATCAAACGGCGTGGCTCGCAACTGACAGAGGCACAGGTTTCCTCTCCGCCACCATTATGGACGAGGTCGGTCTCTTCAACGATGGACTCACCGAAGATGAAGTTCAGGGTATTATGAACGACGGTATCTCATTCACGGTTTTTGCTGTGGAGCCGTCAGGTAAACTCCCTGTGCTGTGGGGAAAACTGAAGTCGCGTTTTTAATTCTCCCTTGCGGATAAGTATTGGCTGCTTGTATCTGCGTGTTTTTGCTGTTCAAGCAGCCATAGTTAAAAGGCCTATGATATATTTCGCATACGGGTCCAACATGAACCTCTCTCACATGCAACAGCGGTGCCCGGGTGTCACGCCCATAGAAAAATTCCAACTTGAGGGGTTTCGCCTCGTTTTCAAATACCACGCCGATATTCTTCCGACAGAGGGATCTATAGTCCACGGCGGACTCTGGGAGATTACAGAGGCTCACGAAGAGGCACTTGATACCTATGAAGGGTATCCCGACTATTACGGAAAGTATTACCAAGACGGTGTCATGTTTTACAGGATGCGGGAGGGATATGAGAAGGATTTTGAAGCCCCTTCAAAATGGTACCTAAAAACTATTATTCAGGGTTACCGTGATTTTGGGTTGACGCAGGAAGAATTTGAAGAGAGCCTCGGTGCCCAACAGCTTGGGTTAACACAAAAGGACCTCGAAGAGAGTCTTGGTGTGTCAATAAATGAACTCGCCCGTCTATTTTCCCGCGTCGCCACCACTCCTGTCTACCAGTAAACCCCGTATTTCAAATCACCCGTTTCACGTACACGTAATACGCCCCGATTGCCAACTCACCCGTTTCGTCGGCGAACTCGGTATGCATGCGTGTTTGACCAGCGGTGAGATGGAACGTAAACGTTACACCCTTCGCACCTGGTGGAATCACTTTTGTTGCAGCCTTATCCCCGATACGGATTTTCGCTGCTGTTAATCCCAGAGCCTTGCCGCCGTTATAAAGATCGATGTGTTCCCCCGGAATACCATCCGTTATTGCCCTATCCTCGGCGAGGGGCCACCGACGCAACTCGAAACTGTACTCCCCATCTTCGGGGACCTCAATTGCCCAGTAACCGTTGCATTCTAAACCTCGACGAATCATCCCCTGATTCCAAGCGTGCGCTTCTCCGTGCCAATCGTGGGTCGTGATGCACGTAACGGGTTCATTTTGCGTCCCGATAACGATCGGACAGTCCTCATCAAACCGTTCCGAAACCAGTTTCCACCACGCTTCATAATGCTCGCGGAGTTCCGAGACGACTTCCGGATGGTCGTCAGCGATATCGTGTTGTTGTCCGGGATCGGCTTGTATATCGTAAAGTTCGGTTCCATTGATGAGCCGCCACTGTTGCGACATCGTCGCGCTGTCTTTCCACTTAATCGGGTTTTCAACCCGTTGCGAGTCAGTGACGATAACCCGTTCCTCCCACGCTTCCGTTTCGTTTCTCAACAACGGGACGATACTGGTGCCATGGAAGTATGCGTTTGAGGAGACCTCAAGATCGCACAGATCTATCAACGTTGGGAGTAGGTCGATGTTTGCGGTGAGTTCGTGTACCTCGTGCTTTTCAGTGAAACCGCCGTCGGGCCAATGCATAAACAGTGGCACACGGTGGCCGCCTTCATACGGCGACCCTTTTTTACCGCGCATTCCGGCGTTGTAGCCCGCCCTGACAAACTGCTGTGCATCCAGATCGCACCCCATTGCGGACCCGTTATCGGTCATGAAGATGAGGATGGTGTTTTCCTCAAGTCCCAAGACTCGGAGATGGTGCCGCAGTCGTGCCATGTTGTCGTCGATATTGGTAATCATTCCCCAGAAATTCGCACGCTCGCCTTCCACGCCTTTTCGTCGGTAAACCTCACTGTAGGCATTGGGAACGCGGAATGGACCGTGCGGTGCGTTGGTAGAGAGGTAACAAAAGAACGGACGGTTCTGACCGCCTTCCGCTTGTCTCTCGATGAATGCCATCGCCTCTTGGAACCAGACATCTGTGCAGTAACCGTCAAAGGGTTGTTCGGAACCGTTGCGGAAATAGGTGTCGTCGAAATAGTCATTGCCCCAATAGTCCGGCGTTTGACTGATACCGCCACCACCGTGGTAGAGGGCTTCGTCAAAACCTCTGTCGTGTGGACGGAACGGGTAATTGTCGCCGAGATGCCATTTCCCGAACATACCCGTTTTGTAACCATTGCGTCGGAAGATATCTGCCATCGTGACTTCGTCGCTGCGCAGGAGTGAGCGTCCACCGATGGTATGCCATACCCCCGTGGAGTTGCAATAATGCCCCGTCATAATTCCTGCGCGTGTCGGTGAACAGGTGGGACCGACGTGCAGGTTCTGCAATTGCACACTTTCTCCAGCAAGTGCGTCCAGATTCGGCGTGTTGATAACGGGGTTTCCGGTGCACCCCAAATCGCCGTAACCTTGGTCATCCGTAATAACAAAAACGAGGTTCGGTGTCGTCTGTTCTGCCACGATAAAATCTCCTATAGCGCCTCAAAAGACACGCCTATTAGTTGTCTGGCGGCGTGTCTACGAGGTATGCAACGTCAAGGGTGCTGTAAGCCGTACATAAAAATATTTATGCTAACGCCTTTTTGATTCGATCCAATCCGCGATGAATCTCCTCCGACGAGGTCGCGAAGGAGAGGCGTAAATGATTGTCTGCGCCGAAACCGTCTCCCGGCACAACGCCGACACCTGCTGAATTGAGCAGATAATCGGTGATGTCCATTGAGTTTTCGATCTTCTGTCCGCCGAGGGTTCTGCCGTAGTGACCAGAGAAATCGGGGAAGATGTAGAACGCGCCCTGCGGTCTGGCATAACTGATCCCATCAATCTCGTCAAAACGTTGACAGATTACGTCTCGGCGTTCCTCGAATGCTTTTCGCATCTCTTCGACAGCGTCTTGGGGGTCATTGAGTGCAACGAGGGCGGCTTTCTGGGCAATGGATGTCGGATTTGAAGTGCTGTGGGATTGGATACGCGACATCGCCGATACGGCGTCTTCGGGACCCGCGGTGTATCCAATCCGCCATCCCGTCATTGAGTAGGCTTTGGATACCCCGTTGACAACGAAGGTAATCGCTTTCGTCTCCTCGTTGAACGCAGCCGGACTCTGATGTGTTGCCCCGTCGTAGAGCAGTGCTTCATAGATTTCATCGGAGATGAGATAGATTTGGTGCTTCACAGCGAGGTCGGCGATTGCCTTGAGCGTATCCACATTGTATGTCGTGCCGGTCGGGTTGCTCGGACTGTTAACGAGAATCGCCTTCGTTTTTGGCGTGATGGCTGCTTCGACCTGATCGGGTGCCATGCAGAAATTTTGCTTCGGAGTCGTCTCGATGACGCGCGGCACTGCCCCCGCAAGTTTGACCTGCTCTGGGTAGCTGACCCAGTAGGGTGCGGCGAAGATGACCTCGTCGCCTGGATCACAGATGGCTTGGAAAATGTTATAGATGGTGTGTTTGGCACCGCATGAGACGATAACTTCGGAAGGTTTGTAGCTGAGTCCGTTGTCTCGTTTGAATTTCTCTGTGATCGCCTCCCGAAGTTCGGGGGTGCCGGGAACAGGGGTGTATTTCGTGAACCCCGCATTGAGTGCGGCGATTGCGGCATCTTTGATATAATCGGGTGTGTCAAAATCGGGTTCACCTGCCCCGAATTTGACGACATCTACGCCATCAGCGATCAACGCGTTGATTTTCGCGGTGATCGCCAAAGTGGACGAAGGTGTTACGTTTTGACTCCGTTCTGATAATGAGATCATTCGCTCTCCTTATTTTTAGATGTAACTGGAATTGGGCAAGTTTAAGTCTTATCTCTATCTTCCAAAAATTCTTATTGCACTTGAAAATTGTCTATGTGTCCAGAATTGAACTTTCTCATTCTTATGCAATTATAGTTAAAGCAGCCATTGAAGGGTATTCACCAAGTGCAGCCAATTCAGCACGCTCAATTAATCGGTCGACATGATTGAAATTGAGAATACGGGCAGTCACCTCACCAATGGGTGTAAGAGCAACTATCTTAATGCTATCTAATCTAAAGTGGTCCTTCCACTGGTCAACGCGAGGATTGAAGAAACGGCAAAACCGCTGTGTCTCCCATACAATAGATCCAATATCGCTGCCTTTGTTGCGATTACAGTATGAACACGCATAGGCAAGATTACTTTCTTGAGTGGTCCCTCCATGTTTCTCGCTGATAATGTGATCTACCTGACAACCAAAGTAGGTATCCTCTTCGTTAATCAGGCAGTATTCACATAGACTTTTGGCGCGGGTCCTAACCAACTGTCTTAAGGCAACAGAGACATAAGTCTTACTCATTTTTTAAATAATATCGAGCGCGAGATTTAGCGAGACGCATCAGGTGTTCAAGTTGCAAACAGTGATTAAGTTCTACCGTTTCTTCAGAGGTTAGTCCGGTTGTCTTCTCTCGATGGATAAGATCTGCAATACGCTCCTTTGCATCTTCGGATGGACAAAAGTCTATTAAATTTTGAGGGGTCGTCCCTGCTGCAATAAAATCAATGATTTCTTGATATGCTGGTGATATGTACATTGAATTCTCCTTCCTCATTTTTTGCGAGGTAGTAGAGAATAGTTGCGTGTATTTTTTCAAGACTTAAGGTTGGGTAGCGTAGCAGGATCTCTTCAGGACTCGCACCTTCCAGATAATCTTCTAATACAATCTCAATCCCAATGCGATTCCCATTAATCCGGATGACGTCCTCTTGAATGAAGTCGAAGTAACTTTCCAGTTCCATCGTCGAATTCCCCTCACAATGTCTTATCTAATTCCTTCAACAAATTCCGCTGTTTGCGAGATAAAGACTTCGGAATCTCCACAACCAACCGCACCCGTAAGTCGCCTTTTCTGCCGGAGGTGTCTACCCCGCCGCGCCCACGTAAGCGAAACTGCTGTCCCGGTTGCGATCCAGACGGGATTTTCAGATCCACGTCCCCCGTTAGCGTTTGTACCCGAACGGAACCACCCAACGCCGCTGTCGTCATAGAGACGTTCGCATCCGTTAGGAGATCTGCACCTTCGCGGGTCAGTGTTGGATGTGGTTGAACAGAGACCGTCACCAACAAGTCGCCCGAAATACCGCTGCCGAGAGATTCTCCATGCCCCTGAATACGTAAGGTTTTTCCATCTTGAATACCCGGCGGAATTGTAAGTCTGAGAGGTTTTCCTTGGACATTGACCTCTTTTTTGCTACCTAACATCGCATCCGCGAAAGGGATACTAACGTTAATACGGATATCGCGTCCGCGAGGTGGAACAGTTGTGCGCCGTTGTCCGAACGCATCACCGAATGCCTCGCCAAATCCACCGAACCTACCGAACCCACCGCGTCCGAAGATATCGTCAAGGTTCAGGTTTCTGAAAATATCGTCCATCGTCCGATACCCTTCAAACCCCATACTTTCGACCCCGGCGTGCCCGCGGATATCATACATACGCCGTTTTTCAGGATCCGAGAGGACCGAATACGCGTTCGATGCCTCCTTGAACTTCTCCTCCGCCGCTTTGTCACCGGGATTCTTGTCCGGATGGTACTGGACCGCAAGTTTGCGATAGGCTTTTTTGATTTCTTCTGGAGTGGCTCCTCGATTCACGCCGAGGATTTCGTAGTAGTCTCTCATAGTCCTTTCACAAATGCTGCAACGATTGTCCCTTAAAGCATCGAGAGAACCGCTGGCATATCTCGTAGGGATTGGTGCTGTTTAACGAGTGTTGTTCCGAATTGGAGTGCTGCCCGTTCTACGCGTAATTTTCTGGGTACATCAGCAATACCCTCTATGTCTTTAACGTGTGCTGCACCGATAAGGCGACGCAGCATTTCCAGTCCTGCAAACCCTACTGCTTCGTGGAAAATGTGTTGTAACGTCTGTTTTTGCAACGTGGCGTCAACTGTTCTAAATTCAAGCGTGTAGGTGTGCCACATTTTTGCAATCGCTGTTTTGAGTGCGGATTGTACGTCGACGGTGCCTTGATGTGAAAAATAGGATAAGAGATAGTTCGCCCAATACAATCCGAGGTCAAATCCTACAGGACCATAAAAGGCAAACTCGGCATCAATCACTTTCGCTGTGTTGTTTTGAACCAGAACGCTTCCTGTGTGCAGATCACCATGGGTTAGGGCTTGCTGTATTGTTAGAAAAATCCGTTTGAGATCCTTTGTCTGCTGCAGAAAGTCCGTATCTACTTTCAATCGCTGGACATCAAGTTCTAAGCCTGGCGTCCAGAAATTCGTTTCATGTTCGGTGTACGGGAAAGTGAACACGTAATCGGCAGTTATCGACTGCATGGTAGTATTCGCAAATTGCTGTCTATACTGCTGCACAGTTGCGCTATCGAGGTTCTCAACATAGGTGCGGCTATGTACGATGCCCATAAATCGCCCAATCTGTTCAGCGACACCAGTATCCACGCTACCTGCGATTAGGTCGGCACGCAGGACCTGGGCATCTCGGAGGTCCTCCATCACTATGACAGCGGTTTCAGCATCGAAGTCGTATAATTCAGGGACGCTCCCGCTTGTGAACCGGTTGTAGATGTCCAGGGCACGGGATTCGTAAGCCAAACGTTCGATGGATAATGGATACTCGGGTCCTAATATCTTAATGTAAGGTGGCGCGTGTTTCAGGACGACCGAACGCTCCGGTTGCGCTGCGTCCGAGACACGATAGACTGTATTAAGATTACCATCGCCGATCTCTTCTATACGGAGGTCCGCCTCCGATGCAAACATGCCGATCTCAGCACGGCGTTGACGTAGGTAGTCCGGCAGCGTGGCAAGGTCAAGTTCCATATCTTTCAGACAGCCTTACAGCAGATTTTCGGCGATTTGGATAGCGTTCAGCGCAGCGCCTTTGCGGAGGTTATCCGCGACTACCCAGAGATTCAAACCGTTTTTTATCGAAGCGTCATCGCGAACTCTACCGACATAGACTTCATCTTTCCCAGCAACATCAACGGCGAGTGGATACTGTTGGTTGTCAGGATCGTCCACAACTTTTACACCGGGAGCTGTGGCGAGACACTCTCTCGCTTGGGCTGCTGTGAGTTTCTCGTGTGTTTCAAGGTTTATCGATTCAGAATGCGCGAAGAAGACGGGGACTCGGACGGTTGTCGCGGAGACACCAATCGTGTCATCTGCGAGTATCTTCCAAGTCTCATTAATCATTTTCACTTCTTCTTCGTTGTCACCGCTCTCCAAGAAGGGCCAATCGAATGCGACGTTGAATGCCATCTGATGCGGGAATTTATCTAAGGTGATCGGTTTGCCTTCGAGTGCTTCGGTCGTTTGTTGAACCAGTTCCATAACAGCACGTCCACTTTTGCCGGAGACGCTTTGATAGGTGGAGACAACGATCCGTTTGATGCCGACAAGGTCGTAGATAGGTTTCAGTGCCACCATCATTTGGATGGTAGAGCAGTTTGGATTGGCGATAAGTCCATTGTGAGTACGGGCAGCATCCATATTAACTTCCGGGACAACGAGAGGGGTGCCTGGGTCCATGCGGAAGGCGCTCGTGTTGTCAATGACGAGCGCGCCTTTTTTTACGGCTGTAGGAATGAACTCGCGACTGACAGACGCGCCTGCTGATGAGAACACTACGTCTACATCTTCAAACGAGTTGTGTGTCAGTTCCTCAACAATGATGGGTTCATCTTTAAAGGATAGAATTTCACCGGCAGAACGGTGTGATGCTAACAGTTTGAGGGAAGCAACTGGGAATGATCGCTCTTCGAGAATTTGCAACATAGTATTACCGACGGCACCCGTTGCACCGACAACCGCGACACGATAACTCTCACGCATTTCTAATGTTTTCCTCTATTTATTCAAGCAGGATTTTTGTTAAGTTTAATGTATAATTCTACCACAAACATACCCTTTAAGCAAATATTTCGGTAAAGAATGCCGTGTTACAACAGAATTCTTCGCCTGCAGGAGAAAAAAACTTGACAAATTGCGCAGTCTGTGGTATTAAAATTAAGACATCTATGTATTGTGTCAAGGTAACCGTGTTAGATTCTCTCTGTTTCTAATACGTTTATTTACGGTTAAACGTGGGCTTTTCCCTGGCATTCAGGTTAATTTTTTGGCGTTAACTCATTTTTATCTTGACATATCTATATTTGTATAGTATAATATAATTACTATTAGTTTTTGTTAAATCCATTTTAAGTCCGAGGTGTGAGAATCTCGTTTTCCGAACAGTTCGGGAAGCAGAGCATTTTCTGAATCGGGCTAAAAATTAGAGGAACATTTGACATGGCAAAATTAATGAAGAGCGATGTGGTCAACAGTATCGTTGAACAAACAGGCCTTAGCAAAAAAGATGCGAACGCCGCTGTTGATGCTTTTGCTGCGACTATTAGCGAAGCTTTGAGTAATGGCGACTCTGTTGGATTAATCGGTTTCGGAACATTTGAAGCCAAAAATCGTCCGGCTCGTACGGGTCGCAACCCGCAGACTGGCGCACCACTTGAGATTCCAGCAAAGACAGTCCCTGTCTTTAAAGCTGGTAAGAAACTTCGCGACGCTACTGCCTAAAACTGGCAGTGCTCTCGCTCAGTTTCTGGAAAAGCCGCCGGGTTGTGCCTCGTTTTTAATGGAGGGATGCCTGCGGCTTTTCCACGTTAAGCCTGTTGACGAAAATCTCTGCGGGATTTTTCAGAACGGGAACCATTTTCAGAACGTATTCTAATACTATGCGTATCGCCTGCAGTTATCGACACAACTTTTTCTCTGGTCCATTTGTAGGTACGTTTTCCATGCTTTTGTCCGCATCATTTATAGGAACCCCGCTTTTCGGGCGCGTTGGTTAGAATTTGATGTCAGGAGACTCATCATGTTGATCCGAACGAGAGCCCCGGTCCGCATCGACTTTGCTGGTGGATGGAGCGACGTAGCCCTCTTTACTGAACATTCAAAAGGGCTTGTCGTCAACGGGGCAATTAACCGATACGCTTATGCGACGCTCCGCTGTGAACGCCAAGTGACACACGACGATTCTGTTGAGCTCCAGCGCGTCTTGGATAAAAGCATTCGTATCTATTCTGCGGATTTCGACACATTCATTGAAGCGGACGATGTCCGTCAGCTTGAATACGATGGGAACATTGATTTAGTCAAGGCAGCTGTGCGACGCATGTCGATACAGATTGGCGGTTTCGACCTGATTACGCAGTCCACTGCCCCCCCCGGAAGTGGATTGGGCACCTCCGCAGCAATGGGAGTCGCACTCGTCGGTGTGCTTGGCGCACTTAAGGAAGTCACCTATCTCCCTTATGAGTATGCGGATCTCGCCAGCAATATTGAACGTCATGAACTCGGTATCCTCGGTGGAAAGCAGGATCATTACGCCAGTGCAATCGGCGGAATTCATTTTATGGAGTTTCAGGGGGAGGAGGTGAAGACCTCACCATTGAAAGTTCCACCCCATATCCGTTGTGAACTTGAAAAGAACCTTGTCCTCTGTTATACCGGAAAGTCTCGCCTCTCTGGTAATATCCATCAAAATGTGACCGATGCTTATAAAAGCGGGGAACCGAGTGTCCGCGACGCCTTGGAAGTCCTCAAATCCACGGCTGAGGCAACAAAAACGGCACTCATGCGCGGTCGCCTCACCGAATTCGGCGAGCTTCTCACCCAAAATTGGCAGCATCAGAAGAAGTTACATCCCTCTGTCACGAACGAACAGATAGAATCCCTCTTTAAAATCGCAATGAGGCATGGTGCGATCGGTGGGAAAGCGTGTGGTGCTGGTGGTGGTGGATGTCTACTATTTTACTGCGAACCTACACGTGAACACCGCGTCCGTCAAAAACTTCAAGAAGCAGGCGCAGGGGTCATTGATGTGAACTTTGATTTTGACGGGCTCCAAATGTGGAACGCCTCAAGTGATTGAAAGGAACGGCTTTCGGCTTTCGACCATCAGCAAAAGGGTTTTCTGGTGAAGTTGCGGACCCTTGCTGACCGCTGATAGCTGACGGCTGATGGCTATTTCTTATGAAAAATGACATTTCAGCGACGCAGACCGGAACAGATATAGAAGCCGCCGAAGCCTTGAAGACGGCGAAGGAAAATATTTTAAACCAACTCAAAAAGCGAATCATTGGACAAGACGCAGTCATTGAACAGCTGCTTATCGCACTTTTTTCGCAGGGACACTGTTTACTTGTGGGCGTGCCGGGGTTAGCGAAGACCTTGCTCATCAGCACATTCGCGCGGATCCTGGAACTCCCTTTCAATCGGATTCAATTCACACCGGACCTGATGCCCTCGGATATTATCGGTACCGATATTATTGAGGAGGGTGAGTCGGGGAAACGCGCGTTTCGCTTTATTAATGGACCCGTCTTTGCTAACGTCGTGCTTGCTGATGAAATTAACCGAACACCGCCTAAAACGCAAGCCGCACTTTTACAAGCCATGCAGGAGTATCAGGTCACTGCGGGCGGCAGAACCTATCCATTGGAACTCCCGTTTTTTGTTTTAGCGACGCAGAATCCGATCGAGCAGGAAGGCACCTATCCGCTACCCGAGGCGCAACTCGATAGATTCATGTTCCATATCACGCTGGATTATCCCGATAAAACTGCCGAAAAAGAGATTGTAATGACGACAACTGCGGCTTATGAACCGGAGATAGAACCTGTTATTACGGGAGAAGAGGTGTTGCGAATACAACGGGTCGTCCGGAAGGTGCCGATTGCCGAAGCGATTGTGGATTATGCCGTGGAATTGAATCGGCAGACGCGCCCTGCTTCAGATGCCCTTGATTTCATTCAGGATTGGGTGCAGTGGGGAGCAGGACCGCGTGCATCGCAGTATCTCGTGCTGGGGGCAAAGGCGCGCGCCATTCTCCACGGGCGTTATCATGTCGCTTATGAGGATATCAAGGCAGTCGCTGTCCCTGTGCTCCGCCACCGAATTTTGACGAATTTCAACGCTGAGGCTGATGGGATCACAAGCTTGGATATCATCAATAGATTGCTGGAAAATGTTGAACCACCGGCGGTTCAATAACCGGTTGAAATCAACCAAAAACCATCGTGAAATATTGTCCTGCAAGCCTATAGAGGCTTAGACAGGGAACGATACCCATATCTGATAGTAAAAAAAATGAAAATTGCGATTATAGGAACGGGATACGTCGGCTTGACCACGGCTGTGGTGCTCGCCTATCTCAATCATGATGTCGCCGCGGTCGACAAAGACGAAAGCAAACTCAACCTTTTGCACGCGGGAAAAAGCCCGATCCATGAACCCGGCATCCAAAGTCTTCTTGAAGAGGTGCAGCACACGATCCGTTTCACGCCGAGTGCGGCTGACGTCGTGCCAGAGGCAGAGTTGATTCTAATCGCTGTAGGGACACCCCCAAAGAAGAACGGTGAAGCCGATACGCAACATGTGGAACAGGCTGCCAAGGAGATTGCCCACGTCTGTCTGCCCGATAGGCACTATACACTTGTTGTGAAATCGACGGTCCCGATAGGCACGAACCAGCGTGTCGCTGAAGTTGTGGAGGCGGTATTCTCAGAACGCGGGATTCGAGGAAACGTCTCTGTCGCTTCAAACCCAGAGTTTTTGCAAGAGGGATTGGCATTGCAAGGCGCGTTCTATCCGGATCGGATCGTTGTCGGTGCGAACAGTGATGAAGCAATTGATACCCTGCGTCGTCTTTATAAACCGATTCTCGAACAGACGTTTGATCCACCCAGCGAGTTCCCGCGTCCATCTGCTTACCACTTGCCGCCCATGATGACAACGGATCCGAACAGTGCTGAGATGATTAAATACGCTGCGAACACTTTCCTCGCGCTAAAGATTAGTTTTATCAATGAAATTGCGGGGCTTTGTGAGGAGGTCGCGGCAGACGTAACAGAAGTCGCACGTGGTATCGGACTTGACGCACGTATCGGGAATCAGTTTCTCCGAGCAGGTCTCGGGTGGGGCGGTAGTTGTTATCCCAAAGATACTGCTGCTTTGTTAGGGGTTGCCGCGCAAACCGGATATAAGATGCCGATTACGGAAGCCGCACGCACCGTCAACTTCCACCAGCGGGAACGTGTCGTTGAAAAGTTGCGTAGCACATTAGGCACACTTGATGGTAAGACCATTGGTATCCTCGGACTCGCCTTCAAACCAAACACCGATGACATTCGAGAAGCCCCCGCACTTGACATTGTCCGCGAACTGATTGCAGCAGGTGCGACGGTTCGTGCCCATGATCCGATTGCGATCGCAAACGCAAGGCGCGCTTTATCGGGGTTACAAACCTCTTCCACAGAGAATCAGACTCGCAACAACAGATTGTCTTTCACGGAAGATGTATATGAACTTTCCTACGATGCCGATGCCCTCGTCCTCATTACCGAATGGGATTTCTACCACAAGTTGGAACTGCGTCGACTTGCTAAGCAGATGAAAACGCCAATCCTCATTGATGGACGCAACGTTTACGTCCCGGAAGAAGCCAGAGCGGCAGGTTTCCAATACATCGGGATCGGTAGAATATAGCGGTCCCGATAACACTATGGACACTCTTAAGCAACCTGAACCCTTTGACGCAAATTGGGAGCGATATTGTCCGCAAAAGCCGTTCCCGCCGTATCGACATATACCGGGCGTTACACCGCATCCGATTCGCGACCCGCTTGGACATAGTTACGGGATAGACGAAGATCATGACGTTGAACCCTTGTCGCCAAAGATGTGGAGACAAAATGAGGATTACCTATACGGCGTCGATCTTTACAATTTTGCTTATTGGTGGGAGGCACATGAGGCGTGGGAAGGACTGTGGCACGAAGCAGAAGACACCTATCGTCTGTTCCTTCAAGGACTGATTCAGGTGTCAGCGGCCTTCATCAAGTATCATACACGGATGCTGCGTCCGCTACGCACGCTTTCCACTGCAGGACGCGATAAATTGCGACAAGTTGTGGTTGAATGTGACGACATATCGGGAAATTATATGGGACTCAACCTGCCAGCGTTTTTGGACACCGCCGACGCGTTTTTTGCTCCGTTCTTTGAGGATACCGTTACAGAAGCGACCTTTCGTCAGTACTCGGTGAAACCGCTAATATTGCTGCAAGATTAACGCATATTTTGAGGAAAGCAACATGCCAACACTCTTGCCTTTTCTCATCTTCAGTTTTGTATGTGTTTTTATCGTCGCATTGCTGCTTGTCCTCTTTAAAATAGGTGCCTATTTTGGCAAAAGCGATGCGGATGAATTTCGTGCTGTTCGGTGCCCACAATGCCAAACTCGGCGGAAACCTGAAAGGACCGGGACCGTCAGAAACCTCGTTGAACTTGAGATGCGCTGCCCGCGTTGCGGATATATTTCATGGGATATCCCTCCAAAAACGAATCTTTCGACGCGTCCCACGGATCAGGATCGAGATACGATGTTATGAGAGGCGAGCCTGCTGTGTTAATAATCAGCGAAAGCTCCGTCGTCTGAGTGCCAGAACATTCCACGCAACCGAAACGTCTCATCTCGAATTGCTTCAATAGCGGCATCGTCCATATCCACACCAAGCCCGGGAGTTGTTGGAAGTTCAATGAACCCGTCTTTGAACACCAAAGGTGTCGAAAATAGCCCTTCTCCACGCCGGTGTCCGCCCTCACATATCAACAAATTCGGAACCGTCGCCATTACATGTACCGATGCTGCGACGCCGATAGGACCAGCGGCGTTGTGCGGAGCGATTGCCATATTGTGAATCTCCGCCATCGCTGAAATCTTTTTCAGTTCCAGTATCCCACCGCAGTGGCGGATATCCGGTTGCAAAATCGCGCACATCTCGCGTTCAATTATCTCTCGGAAACCCCATCGTGTTAAATGTCGCTCACCAGTCGCTATCGGCACCGTCGTTGATTGAGACAGCGTCAGCAGAGGTTCGTTGTTTTCTGGATGGCACGGTTCTTCAACGAACAGTAATCGGAAGGGTTCTAATTCTTTCACTAAAATCATCGCCATCGTTGGACTTAACCGTCGATGTAAGTCAACAGCGATGTCAACCTCGTCACCCACTGCTGTTCGTACTGCCGCTACCCGCGCCACCATCGTATCAATTGCCTTTGGTGTATCCACGAACCGAACAGGTTGAGATGAAGCCCCCATCTTCACTGCACGAAATCCCGCTACACCCGCTTTTTTCGCACTCTCTGCACACTCTTCAGGTGTTGTGCCGCCTATACCCGTATAAACACGGATTCGATTCCGTACTGAACCTCCCAACAGTTTCCATACCGGCATCCCAACGACTTTGCCGAATACATCCCACATTGCCATCTCAATGCCGCTCAAAGCACCGATTAGTACCGGCATGCTCCGGCTATAACTCGAGCGGTACATCGCCTGCCAATGATCCTCAATCTGTAGTGGATCTTTGTCAATAAGGTATTCCGCCATGTCGTCCACGGCTTGGGCGACAACGCGCCAATGCTCATAGTTCATGGGTTCACCGTAACCGATTATCCCCTTGTCGGTGAACATTTTCAGTACCATTGCACGACCTTGGATCGGTATCGTCTCAAATCCAGTAATCTTCATAATATTGGTCCTAAACCGGTTGCCACCGGATAATACAGAAGTGCGAGTTCCCTGTCGCGTTCTCCCATTTACTGACATCGCCGTAGCAGGAACCGATGAAGGTGAGTATGTCTTCTCCGTCCAAACTGATGTGTCGTGGGAAACCGGCGACATGTCCGTGACAGAGGTAATAGACTTCATCGGACCAATTTTCGCCATTGTCGTTGCTTACCATTGCTCTGCCACTGCCGAGTTCACGGGGATAACGGTGGTCGTATGCCACAACAGCGCGATTGTTAGAAAGCCCAACTGCGGCACCGTGGCATTGCCCATGCACACTGGTCAGTTGGCGGAGGTTTGACCATGTGGCACCACTGTCCACCGAGTCAGCGAGAAAAACTGTCTTGTTCGTATGGGGTTGATCTGGCGGTCCCGGTTGGTACCGAATAACTGCGAGCAGTCTTCTGGGAAAAAGTTCTGCAATGTTGACTTCGTTACCGTAGTCCGATAAGAAGAAGCGGTTCGAGAAGGTATGTCCGTCATTGTCCGAAACGAAGACGTACGTTGGGTTCGTCCCTTCGTAGAATGGATCATCCCGTCTTTTAATGGGGAGGAGAAGCATGCCATCATGCAATCGGGTCAAACTTGAACCGGCGACGGTTTTCTGAAATGGCGTGACATCTATTTCGCTCGTTTGTTCCCACGTTAGACCTTCATCATCAGACAGCCAAACAGTGATTGGTGATTTTTCGCCTTGTTGACTCACGTTGATGAGTTGCCCATGACGATTGGCTTGCAACAACCACCCGTTGAAACCGAATGCAGACGGATCTCTGTTGAGATGTTCCCAAGTTCTGCCGCCATCCGTGGACTTGGAGATGATGGTCTGTTGCACTGCATAGATGGTGTTATCAGGAGCCTTAACGAGGTTCAAGCCTTGGTAGTGCGCTTGCGGGTCCAAGGGCATGCGGGTTTTCTCCACCGCTACCTTGCTCAGCCCGCCATCGCGGGCGTGTAGAATGTAGTCACTCGCTTGCATCTCGCTTAATTCGCTTGGGGTGACGACGACGCCTCCCATGTTTTCGGTTGATAGCATCTGCAGAACTCCCTCTACGGTAGATTTTCTCTTGTCTAACGTAATGAACTATGGCAAAATGTTTGGTATACCCTATCCAACCAATTTACACTATTGCGTCCTACAACGCAAGCCATATTTGAAGAAAGAGAAATATATGAACACATTTGATGCGATTCGGAAACATTACAATGCGGCGGGTGTCCATCCGACAACCGATCCTGATAACCCAAGATCCCAATTTGCCGTTGAGAGATATGAAGACTATTTGCCTAAACTCATAAAACCCGGCATGCGCGCCTTAGACTTGGGCTGCAATGCAGGACGATATACCTTTGCTATGGAAGACATGGGCGCGATAGCAACAGGTATCGACTTCGCAGAGATTCCGCTCCGTCACGCAAAAGAGGTCGCACGAAAAAGAAGGAGCAGGTGTCAATTCAATATCGGGAATATAGCTGCGCTACCTTACAAACAGAATTCTTTCGATCTTGCGTTGCTTCCACAAAATAATGTTTACTTATCATATCAGACGCTGGAGAGATTAACACTTCAACTTAAAGAGATTCTATCGGACAATGGTATCTTTGTTGTCATTATGCACGATGAGTTGGTCAAAAGGGCGGGTGAGGAAAGTCTTCCAGAACGATATGATATCCAGACGGGTTTGGTAGGAGGAATCAGGGCAATTCCTGACAAAGGTGTATACGCGAATCCAACGTACTTTTGGACAATTGCCTTTGCCAGGTACATCATCGAGAAACATCTTCCTTTAGAACAGATAGAACAGATAGAAGAAAACAGGTTTATGTTGGTGTTTCGTAATAAAAAGAGATGAGGGTTGGATAGGACTTAACTAACCTGACCAATGTACAAGATATGCGCAGCCATATCCACGATAGCAGGTTCTATCGCCGTCTCCAGGACTAACTCGACCCAACGTTCCCACTTTGCTGGGTCTGCTGCCACCGTGTTGGTAGCTTCCGGTAATCCCGTTGAGAGTCCCTCACACCCCACCATTTCCAGTGTGATTAACCCACACGCTTCAGCGAGCTGCTGAAGTTCAGAAGCCCGAAAAAAATGCCATAGGCTATCTTGAACGAGGTTGTTTCCTTTTCCTTCTTTTATTAACTTCCAGTACTCGGGCATTATCAGTTCTTGACTTACACGACTGAGAACCGTCCGCAGCATTGCGAAATAACCTACAACGGCAATACAGACGAGTGCCCCAGGTTTGGCAACCCGAACCAATTCAGAGGTTGCTTGAATTCGCTCGGTTTCATCACTGATACATGTGAGTGGACCACCCAAGCATAGCACTGCATCAAAATCATTCGTGTTAAAATCTGAAAGGTCCCGTATATCCCCAACAATTGACGCGATCAATCGGCTCGAAACGGATTTCGGTTCTAACTTGATTTTTTCTTCAGCAAAAGCCGTGTATGTTGGGTCAATATCTAAAAGGACGACATCATAGCCTGCCCGACAAAGTTCGAGCGTATAACGCCCTGGTCCGCCGCCTGCATCTAAAATCTTACCTGTTTCAGGAAGGTGTTTCCGAAGGTAATGCATCGTGACCAAGAACTCCAGCGAGTTATAAGCATCCTTCACCAGACGATTCCATTCACCCATTTCGACTTCATTTTCTTTTTTCATCAATTCTATCCCCGTCGTTAGTGTCCAGTGACTCATTTCAGTTAGGGCAAGGATCCTCAGAAACCTGTCCAATAGTTTGAATCCTATATAGTTTTAAAAATTCGTAATTTTTCCGCTTGTTCTCACACGATAAAGCGTGATAAAATAGCCGATACGTTTTCAGAACCGCCTTCGCATTGAATTACACAATAAGGATACACGAATACCAAAGGACTCTTCAAAGAGGACAGGAGCCTCACAAATGGCACAACAAGACGCAATAGAACATCTCGAGACATTCGGTTATTGCTTGATTGAGGATGCGATTCCTGTTGCACAAGCGGATGCGATGGCGGAGAAGTATTTCCAACTCCACCGAGACCCTGCAAATCGCGACACTTTTCAGGATCCCAATGATGAACTGTATCAGACCCTGTTCGGTGTAGTCAATCTCGATGAGATGTGTTGGGAGTGCATCGCACATCCACAGGTGCTGCAGGTCGTCCGCCATTTTCTCGGTGATACCGTCAGACTCGGTGAGGCGTGTACGAAATGGGTTAAACCGCGTGCCCCGCAGGGCGGCATCCATTCCGATTCGACGCACGACTTGCCTGCGCGCCTACCTGAAACACCGTGGATGATTAATTCAATCTGGATGATAACGGACTTTACCGTTGAGAACGGTGCGACACTCGTTGTGCCATTCAGCCATCGCGCACGGCGTAGACCTTCAGCATCCGATATTGCCGAGAGCCATCCAGTGCCTGTCTGCGGACGACGCGGTTCCGTACTATTGTGGCACGGTGGCACGTGGCACGGGCAGGGTCCCAACACAACCGACGACCAGCACCGCATGGCGTTGAATATCGCCTACTACCCGCCTTGGTGGAATCTCATGCGTGAGGGCGGTCACCAACCTGTTTTCCCAGAGACGTTTACGCGTATGCCAGAGGACCTCCAAGCACTCGTCCGCCACAAGGTTGCGAAACGGCGTGCAGATATCTATGAGTTCTAATCTAACCAAACGCTCGCGTTATTGTTGCGATGCAGCCCTGAGAATGGCTTTGGTAGCGTCCGAAATGTTAAGCGTTGTGAACGCCGCATCGGACAACGCAACCAAATAGTACGCTTGATGTTCGGTGGGATTAATTTTGATCTTACCGTCCCCGACCTCAACAATAAAGTTGAAATGTCTCGTTTTTTTACCGGAACTGGATCTGTAATCAAAGGATCCGAGATATTCACAGATTGCTGTTACAATAAGTCCCGTCTCTTCTTGCACTTCCCGTGCGAGCGCGGTGAGTAGGTCCTCCCCCATCTCCACGGTACCACTCGGAATTTCAACGAATCCACCCATGAAATCAGATAGCACTCGTTCTAAAAGCAAGAACTTGTTATTTTTCGAGATTACCGCGCCCACTACCAGTTTTTGCACGCCGTCTTTTTGAGCATCAGTGAGCAATTGCTGAATAGTCGTATGGTCAATGTTTGACTGCATATTGTGGTTCATTTCACGCGTTGTCCGGCTTGGAACACCGCTTTTACTCGGCTGAACGCATCTACATCGTCTGTCGGATCGCCTTCAAACGCAACGAGATCGGCGATTTTGCCCGGTGCGATCGTCCCAATCTCATCCGCCATCCCGATTGCCTCGGCAGAAATACGGGTCGCTGAGATGAGTGCTTCCGCAGGCGTAAACCCGACTTGAACGAGTAGCTGCAAATCGTAGTCGAGATGCCCGAATGCGAGATTGCCAACCCCTGAATCCGTGCCGGGAACAATCCGCTCACGAAGGTCGTAGTCAAGCATACGTCGCATCACATCAAGGCGTACTTCCGCCCGCGTTTCAAGTCCTTGCAATTCGGTTACTTCGTCAGGCGAAATGGTATCCGTGTCCCGTTTCGCACGGAGTTCAACAATGCGGGGATAACCCGTCCACGCTTGAAGAGTCGGGCTAATCCAGATACCAGACTCAACCATCATCTCGGCAATTTTGGGATCGAACCGGAGTTCACCGTCTGGGTCGAGGAATTCCGCATGCTCCATCAAGTCAATGCCTGCCTCAACTGCCCGCACCATCGATTCCTTTGCGCGGCAATGCGCCACCGTGAGCCGATGGAAGTGGTGTGCCTCGTGAACAGCGGCGTGCAACTCGGCGACAGAGTAACTGGCGCGTCCCGGAATCGTTCCGGCGGTTCCCCCACCCGATGCCATAATTTTGATGTAATCCGCGCCTTCGTGAACCAAGCGGCGAACGGAGCGTCGCATCTCGGCTTCGCCGTCTGCTGTTTCGTTACACATGTGGAAGTGCCCGCCTGTGCAAGTGATCGGTCGTCCGCTCACCAAGGTGCGAGGACCGGGAATATAACCGCGTTCAAGCCCCTCCTTGAGTGTGAAGCCTACCTTGTTCCTCGCACCGTGTTCGCGAAGAGTCGTAATCCCTGCGGCGAGATGGCGTTGTAGATTCATCGCACCGGTCAGCACCATCATCTCATCGGTTTCTGAAAACATCTGAACGTAGTTTCGACCATCGCCTGCGAGACTCAGATGTGTATGCCCATCAATGAGTCCCGGTGCGAGACACGCATCACCGAGGTCAACGATTTGTGCGTCAGGTGGTGTCCGTTTCGCAATTTCTTCGTGATGTCCAACGGCATCAATCCGTCCATCGGTCACAAGAATTGCCTGATCGGTTTTAGCGTATGTACTTATCCCATCGACGAGCCGAGCGGCACGGATTTGAACAGTTTGATTTGGCATAAATCCGACTCCTTTAGGTGCTGTGCTGATCTCAGACTTTCACAACGAACTCACATCCCTGTTGAAACCATTCCCGCAGGATGGTATCTTCGTTACAAGTTCGTTTCGCCTGCGAACCTGTCGCCTGTGAGAGGTCTATTGTTGACGAAACGATGTCATCCCCGAAAAACCCAGCCTCTCTGATGACGTTGCCATCTGGATGCACGATCTTCGAGTTGCCATGCGATGATCCGGGTGAGCGGATGTCATCAGGGTTTGCGGGTGTATTCGCCATCAGGAGATAGATACCGTTTTCCGTCGCACGTGAGATCGGCATAGCGCGGTAGGCGGAGAGTTTATACTCCGATAGTAATCCCGCTTCGCACGAACAGAAGATACAGAGTTGTGCCCCCATCGCCGCGGGTAGTTTAACCAACTCTGGGTAGCGGACATCGTGGCAGATGATAAAGCAACACGCAACGCCAGCGAGTTCCACAATCGGTAGCGGACCGCGATTGTTCGTGCACCACTTTTCCCCCGCGAGAAAGGTTTTGCCGTAACGATATTTGAGGGTCCCTTGTTGGTCAAAAATAGCGAGGTCGTTGTGCCAGTTATCTCCATCGTGATGTGCCGATCCAACGACAACAGCTATCCCGTGCCGACGCGCCGCTTCGGCAATTTTTGCCTCAGCCTCTTTAAAAACCTGTGGCGAGATGTGTTCCCAATAATCCGTCCGGCAGCAGTAGCCGAACAGACATCCTTCGGGGAACGCTGCAATCTGAATCTCCAGTTCTGCACACGCTTCGATCTGCTGAAGCACTTTTGCAGTGTTGGTGGATACGTCTTCGCTTGTGAGCAATTGACACGCCGCGACTTTAATCTGGTTATTAGCCATCTGAGTGCCTCCCTTCTATTTCTGTTATTATAGCATACCTATCTGTTCGATTCAAGCATCGCTGACGTCTACAAAACACGAAAACCAATTGACAGGTACCGATCAATTTGATATAAAGAAGCAGTGAGTCATCGGCAATTAGCAAGAAAGATTCCGTCAGCGGGCCCACTAACAGTCATCGGAAACCGAAGGAAACTGATAGCCAATATTAGGAGGAAGGCATTATGAAAATTACTGACATCAAACCGTATCCTGTTTGGGTAGGACACAGAAATCAACACATCGTCAAAGTGGAGACCGATGAAGGTATCTATGGATGGGGCGAATCTGGACTTTCGAGTCGAGAATTGGCTGTCGCGGGAGCGGTTAAACACTATCGTGAATTTCTGATTGGGCGCGATCCGATGCGGATCGGGGGACTGTGGCAGGAGATGTACCGGAGCCAGTATTTTGAGGGGGGTCGGGCATTAACAGGCGCGATCTCGGCGATCGACATCGCACTCCACGATATTGTTGGGAAGGCGTTGAACGTACCGGTTTATCAACTGCTCGGTGGAAAGCAACGCGACGCTGTCCCGTGCTTTGCAACGACGGGTGCCGCGACAGTTGAGGAACTCATCGCGAACGCGAATTTATTGCTTGAGAACGGATGGAACGTCATCCGAACAAACGTCCTGCATCGTGCGAAACCAGGCGAGGAAAACATCTTTGAACCCCGCGAATCCATCAGTCTCGCGGCGGAGTGGTTGACGGCACTCCGAGAAGCCATCGGATCTGAACCCGTCCTCGGTATCGACTATCATCACCGGCTCAGCGTTGCGGAGGCGGCATCCTTCTGTCAACGTATGCCCTCTGGTACGCTCGATTTTTTGGAGGAGCCGATCCGAGATGAGACCCCCGAGGCGTATGAATCACTACGGACGATGGTCGATGTCCCCTTCGCGATTGGCGAGGAATTTTCCAGTAAGTGGCAGTTTCTCCCGTATCTGGAGCGCGGCATCACGAACTTCGCCCGACTTGACGTATGCAATGTCGGTGGATTGACGGAATCTGTGAAGGTTGCGGGTTTGGCTGAGGCGCATTATATTGACCTGATGCCTCACAACCCATTAGGTCCGATATGCACGGCGGCGACGGTTCATCTGGCAGCGGCAGTCCCGAACTTCGCTTGGTTGGAAATCCGAGTCTCTCCCACAGAGAAATCTGGACATTATGATGAGGACCTATTTCCTGTGCAACACCAACTCGAAGGGGCAGTTATACCAGTACCCGACGGGCCCGGCTTGGGCGTTGAGGTTGATGAAGCGCTCGTAACGTCCCAGACCTTCAAATTCGCGGAACCGCCACACCTTCGCCGACGGGACGGATCGCACACCAACTGGTAGCGGATCAAACCAGACCTATGTCCTATGTAGCGAGGATAATTTGCAGGGTTAGATTTCTCTTAACTATTCGCATGAAGTATGTTATACTGTACACAATATTTTTAAAAATTAGGACAAGACACACCTCACGCCCGTCGTAATGGAATTTGAATGGGACGAACAGAAAAATCAAGAATGTATCCAAAAACGTGGAATTAGTTTCAAACGCGCTTCGCTCGTTTTTAATGATCCTGATCGGATAGAGCGCGTAGATGTTCGATACGACTACGGCGAAGAAAGAATCGTTGTCCTTGGTCGAAGCGCGGGTCGTCTCTTGTATGTGGTTTATACATGGCGCGGCAACACGCGTCGTATTATTTCAGCAAGGAAGGCAACTAAAAATGAAAGACAAATCTACTTTAGTCAAATACACCCGTGAAGAACTTGGACAGGTTACCGATGAAACGGATTGGGAGAAAGTCGATGCAATGACCGATGAGGAAGTTTATCAGGACGCGCTTAATGATAAAGATGCCCAACCTACCGATGAAACTTTTTGGAAAACCGCACCTCTCCCTTCACACTTTACAGGTATCGATCAGGATATCTTAAAGTGGTTCAAAGCCCGGGACGTTGATTACGAAGCACAAATTAACACCGTGCTCCGGTCATACATGGAAGCAAACAGACAGGGAGACACATCAAATGAAAACACAAACGATTAGGTATGGAAAAAACGGTGGGGTCGAGATCATTGATGTTGATGTATCTGATCCGCAGGGGGGTGAAGTTCAGGTTCAGAGTGCCGCCTGTGGGGTCTGTGCATGGGACTTAGCCACCTTTCGATATGGTGGCACGGCACCACCCGGTCACGAAGGTGTCGGCTATGTCACAAAAGTTGGACGTGGTGTCCAGGATATTGAGGAAGGGATGCGTGTTACAGGGCAAGGGTTGGGATTTGACGGTATTAAGAACTGCACAGCCGACCGTATGTATGTCCTCCCAGAATCAGACCTTGCAGACGAGTATTGGATTGTTGAGCCGGTTTCATGCGTTGTAACAGGGCTGGATACTGCACCTCTGCTACCCGCCGACAACGTTGCAGTGATTGGGTGTGGTTTTATGGGACTTATGTTTGTCCAGGCACTGAGCCAATTCTACACGAACGATCTTATCGCCATTGATATTGTCGAAGACCGGCTGAAATTGGCGAAATCACTCGGTGCTCAATTCGCATATAATCCAACGGAAATTGATGCCGCCGAACTGGTGTCAGAATTGAAGGGACGTCCAATTGACGTGGTGTTCGACTGCTCCGGCAAACCGCAAGGGTTGAATCTCTCAACGAAGATTGTCCGTAGGGGTGGACATATCAATCTTTTCGGTTGGATTCGAGAGGAAGTAACAATCAATGGTTCTGAGTGGCATGGCGGTGGGTTTAATTTGGTGAGTTCGTCACCGGGCGCGAAGATACGGGACACGTTTCCACCAGCGATTCGGCTCCTCGAGCGTGGTCACATCGACCTCAGACCGCTTGTAACGCACATCGTCCCGCTTGCGGAGTATCCCGCACTCCTTGAAGAAGCAACGGGTGGAGACGGCAGTTACATCAAAGGTGTGGTGAAAGTGACATAAGAGAACGTGCGTTCCGTAGCGGGCGCGGTTTTCTTAACAACTCAAAGCACGGGGGTGCCTACACCCAAAACGGCGCGTCGTCGCCCGTGCTTCCCTATAGTTGCCCGAAGGCGGTATGCTTCCTATCCAAACAAATATTTCTCCACAACATCTTCGCGCACCGTGACACCCAGTCCCGGAACATCTCGGATAGCGACATACCCATCCTCTTGGACCCACGGATCGCTGACCAATTCATGCTGCATCGGGGATTCATGGGGTTTAAAATCCGTACAATCCGCATGCGGTGAACTCGCGAGCATGTGCAGACTCGCCGCCGTGTTTAAGGCACTGCTCCATGAATGCGCACTGAACAGTAGGTTCTCCGCCTCAACGAGTTTGATGACGTGCCGACTGCCGGTAAGCCCGTGGCAACGCCCCGGATCAATTTGGACGATATCGACACCCCCCGACTGGATAAGCCGTTTGTAACTTTCGACATCCCACTCATCTTCACCTGTACCGATAGGCGTCATAACTGCTGATCGCAGTTGGGCGTAGGCTTCAAAGTTTTGGGGAGGCAGGGGTTGCTCAATCCATTTGAGTCGATAGGGTTCGAGGGCCCGGAAGCGTTGAATCGCTGTCGGGACATCCCAAATACGGCGGTGACCGGGGGTATCAATGACCAGTTCCAGTTCGTCTCCAATCACTTCACGCACACGACGAATCATCTCAATGTCACGTTGGCGGTCGAGACCGAAGACTGCCTCGGGTCGCATCCCCCAACCGCCTTTGACGACGCGGTAGTCTTGCTCTCGCAACCACCGAAATTCGTTGAGCGTCCAGTCCAGATCTTCCATATCGAAGATGATGGATGCCATTGCGACGATTTTGTCGTGAAGTTGACCCCCAAGGAGTTGGCAAACAGGTAAACCGAGTGCCTTGCCCTTTAAGTCCCATAACGCCATATCCACAGCACTAACAGCGAATGCGGCAATGCCTTCAGGACCATACCACCAGATATGGTCGAGCATTTTATGCCAGTGCCGTTCCACATCCAAAGCATCTTCACCCGTAAGCATCGGTGCAAATCCCTGATCGATAATTATCTGTGTTGCAAGTGTCGCCTCTCGGAATTGTGAGATACACTCCCCCCAACCCACGAGACCGTCATCGCTTTCCACGCGAGCGAGTGTAATGTAGCGTTCGATACCTTTGTAGTGTGGTTCCGGGTAAGCAAGCGGAAACGCCTGAATTTTTTGAATTTTCATATTTTTGATTATGTCCTCCTGGACTGCGCGCCAAATGTAAAGCAAAGACAAATTATGCCGTTTAAGGAAACCTAATTGCATTACGCATAGGTTTCTGGTTAAGTCGTGACCGGAATTGATGATTTGTCCCGTCAGCAAGACAAATAAGATTTTTCAGTTACCGGAGATACACAGCAAAGGCAACTATATGAATCCAAGTTACTACTTACAAACTCTGGACACTTCCATATTATTTTTTATTGGTTCTAAGTTCAGCAACCCAGACACATCTTCAAGAATCGCATAAGCATTGTAACTTTCAAAAGCCGTTCGTGGCGTAACACCCGAAAGCACAGCAACAAACGCAATACCGGCACGTCGCGCAGTTTCAGCATCCGTTACGCTATCTCCGACGTAAAGGGCGTTCTGGGGATGGCAATTCATTTCCACAATTGCTGTCAGCAGTCCCTTTGGGCTCGGCTTGTGTTCGGACACATCCTCTCCACCAATGATAACTTTAAACGGCTCCAGCAATCTCTCTCGCTCCAGAATTGCTTGAATCCGGTAGCGGCCCTTCAGAGATAAGATACCCAGTTGGATATCAAGCTGCTGCAATGCCTCGACGGTCTCTGGAACATTTGTAAGGAGTACCGAGTTATCAACCATAACCTCATCAGCACGTTCAACGAACAGTCGTGTGAAAGCCTCAAGGTATTTGATGTATTTCTTCCCAACCAACATTATAAATGTGTCTGGTAAGGATAAACCAATCGTCCGCCGAATCGTGGCATCAGCAGCGCTGGGCATCCCGAGGTTGCCAAGCGCGAAGTTGATACACTCAATGACACCAGGTGAAGAGTCTGCCAAGGTATAGTCAAAGTCGAAGATGATCGCTTGAACCCCTGGTTTCATCAAAGGTGTCAAGTTGGAAACCGGTGCCTTAAGAGGTTTAGGATTCTCGGAATAGTTTTTAATTTTCAGGCCATTTTCAACCTTTTTCAGAATATCTGTTTTTGATATAGGCTTTAGTGTAGTGAAGTGCATAATTACCTCCAGAGTTGGACCCCCCTAGAATTAAAAACTATAATTATACACAACTTTCTGGCATAAGTCAAATTTTGTTTGACTTAGCGGTCCTCAAAAGGATTTTTCAAGTGCTTTCCTCACCCCGTAGGCGTGCTATGTGTATAAATAACTGGCAACTTGCGTTATATTATACTACGGCCAAATTCCATAAGTCGGTATATTAAACACCATTCCCAGTATTGTCCATAGACTCCCGACGGTAAATTGTCCCAATATCAAGCCGAGAAAGAAGGGCATCGCCTGCCGATGGGCATTTCTCCCACCGTATTTCAGCAGCAGCAATTTCAACACCCACACGATCCCCAAACTGAACCAGATATAATTAACTGCCCAGCTCCCACACACGGCGGCATACGCTGCCGGATGAAAAGGGAACCAGAAAAACTTCATGCGCATCAACATGAGGAACAGCGCGAAGAGTAAACCAATTCCCGTAAATCCCAACGCCCAATAGTCTGGAGCAAGCGGATGTGCTAACCATTTCTGCAGCTGCGTCCACGGTTCAGACCCGTATATGATTGGCACGCGGGACATCTCGTGTAAAGCACCGAGTCGGTAAGGGATGGATATGAGTGCCCAAAATTGCGAGAGGATACCGACGCACAGCGCGATAAGGATTGCAAATAGCATAAAACGACTTCGGATTCCCGACGTTGAGGCAAGTTTGAACCCCTCAAGTTGATGGGGCATCGGATGTGAATCGAAGGTGCGTGTAAAGAACCAGAAGAAAGAGAACATCGAAAGATTATTCGGTCCGAGCGGACGCGTGCCTACAGCCGCGACCATGACCCGTTCGGGTCCTGTATAGTGCAAGTCGTGCATTGGCGATCCGAGTTCGGCGCGCATCCGAGAGACCGCCGTTGAAAATGCAAAATAGAGTCCAAAAAAGACGAGAATCGCCCAGAGGGACATACCCGCCCTCAAACAAAAAAACGTCAGAAACGCAACACCAGCAACCAGGGCGAGAAGAAGGAGCCTGGGGGACATCGGTTCATCCCGCGTAGATGTGGGATGAACGTTCGCGCCCAGTAAATTCTGCAGATATTTTCGGCCCCTCCACATGGCAATAAAAAAGATGCCCATATACGCCCCAAATCCCTGATAGTTGACGTAAGGATACCCCGTCCCTTCCAAACCCATCATGCTTCCAACGACCTGTTGCCCCTTCCACACCCAAAAGAAAAACCATGTCGAAAACAACAGATCCAACGGAATCAGGAATCCGATGCCTAACACAAAGGGATAAATTCCCAATCTCAGCCACCCCATCGCAGAGAAGGGTTTCTCTGTGAATCTGAAACGGTATGCTTTCTCATATACGGAGGGGATCGCAGGAAAAACGTGGTGGAGACCGTTAGCGACATCGAAAGCCGCGACAAGCCCGAAACCGATCCACATCAGCCGATTCGTGAAGAAACCCTCGCTCGTCATCCGGGCTGGGAGTTGGATGATCGGGTACGCCAGTTTCTCATCTTCTGTCCACGGTTTCCGCACGATGACAGTGATGCAAACCATAACAAACAGCATCGCAAAGAGAAAGGCGAACCAGTTTAGCACAGGCGTTAGCCAACCCAACAGATGTTGCTTTGTGTGCAGTGTAGAATCTCCCTCGTAGTAGCCCGAAAGAACACCCTTGTCCGACACGGCAAGCCAACGCGGAATATACCGCCAAAACAGGTCTTTCCAATCGTTCTCCGGCGTTGCGAACCAGAACGCGTGCCCCAATGTGGAAACCAGAATCTCCATCATGCTGTGTCCCGCAGTCGCGGATGCCACGGAGAGCATGACATAAATGATCAGGAGTTCACCTTGTGAGAGAGCCAACCGAGGCAGGAATCGCTTGAATACTCGGTTGAATCCGATCAACACAAGAATATTGAAAACAACCGTGAAAATAAGCGAGACGATGGTGGGCTGTGCGGAATACTGCACCAGTTCAATATACGTAATCCAATAACAATTGAGAGGGATGAGAATAATTCCAATTGCTATAGACCGCCAGCCGACCGATGAGGGCGGTTTTGATGGAGATAAAGTCGGTTTCGTGTGCGGCATTTATTCTTGATATGAGAAAACCAGTGGCAAGTGTTCATCATCCGCCAACACATCGCCGGTTTTCAACTTCGCAACCACTTCATTGGGTAACGCGCTTTTTTTTCCGTTGAAGGTGGCATCCTCCGGCATAAAAAGCATGGCAAACGCACGGCGCGGGTGCGTCGTCATATTCGGTCCCGCCGCATGCGCAACCATCCCACTGATGAATACACCCGCTCCGGCTTTCATCTCAGCAGCGTAGGGTTCAATCTCTGCCCATTCTGGATACTCGCGGAACAGTTCGCCGACACCCGCTTGTCCGAGAATCCCGCCGATCTCAAAGTTGCTTGTCTTGTGCGTCCCGGGCAGAAGATACAAACAGCCGTTCTGAACGGTTGTATCATCAAGTGCCACCCAGAACATGATCGCCTGATGCGAATAGAAGGGGTCATACGGATTATCGACATGGAAGTTCGTGGGATTTGCCCACGGTTGCTTCACCATGGCGTGATCGTGATACAACCGCACACCCGAAGTGCCAGCGAGATCTGCCGCCAACTTACCCAACTCGGGATCAAGGATCAATCGTTTAACCTTCTCGTTCGTCTTCCACAAATTGACGCATTGAACGAAGACGTTCTTGTAGTAACCGTCTTTTCCCTTTTGATTGTGGAAGGCGTCAGGACGGCTCACATGCTGCGCGACAGCCTCGTCAACGGCATCCTGCCACACTGACAACTCGGCACCGTTCAGGAAATCGTCAATAACCAGGAACCCATTTTCACGGTAAAATTCAATCTGATCGTTCGCAACTTGTGTATTCATGGCATCTTAGGTGATCGGAGATATGTGCCTCTCAATCATAATTGCTGGGTCGGTGATCGCCGAGGAGTCGTCTCTGGCGTGGATTCGCTTGGGAGAGAATTGAGGCATCAAACTGAAACTTGTTCAGATAGGGTGGGTATTTCTGTGTAATCATCCGCTGCGCATAGTGTACCTGTAAAAGGTAGCGGGTTTCGTCACTCGTATTGGCAGAGCCACGATGCCAGACTTCACTACGGAAAAGCACCACATCCCCTGCATTGCATAAGATACTCTCTTCCGTCCTGCCTTTCCACTCCGTTGCCCCGTTTGGAGAGCATCCAGAGAAGTGGCTACCCGGAACAAACTTTGTCGGTCCCAATTCCTCATACATATTGTTGAGATAGTAATGAGCAGTCGTGATGAAGATTGGAACTTTGACGCGTGGATCGGAACGAACGTCTGCAGGGAGACCGATTGGCAGCCAATCCGTATGTAAGCCTTGATCCGGACGCCCGGGTCCTGTTATCCACGATTGCATGCCGATGCAATGACAATCCTCACCGTGCGTCGCCTCGGCAACCTCAATAATCGGTGATTTGTCAAGGAATTGGAGATACAGTGGGTCGCGATTAAATGAGTTGTTGATGATTTTATTCAGGAATCCATCGCCATTTTGAGGCGTTTGGTGTCGATCCAAACACTCCGGGATCGTCTCTAATCGATCCATCATGGCTCGCAATTCGGCGACTTCCTCAGCATCAAGCACGCCGGGGAAATAGACGTAACCATCCCTTTCCAATGCTTCAACTTGGCTTTCTAAATCGTTATGTGCCACGAGGGAGAGAGCTTTCGCCATTTTCAGTACTCCTTGCGGATTTTAAAATGGTTCAAAGTTCAATAATTCAAGGCGCACTGCTGGCTGTCCAATCGTCCGTATCCAGCGAAGACACTCCTTGAAAGGCGAGGTTAGGAAACCTCGCCAGCGAAAGTAGGATTATTACAACTATTCTGCCAATACAATGACACCACACCCGATACGCGCGCCTGCAGCACCCGAAGGTTGCGAGACGAAATCGTCCGCGTCGGCGTGGACAATGATGCCTTTGCCGACAACATCTATGTCGGAACCTGTGCCGATCTCCCAGAGATCTGTCGTCAATGTAATACGACCTGTTCCATCTGCTCCGACGTTGATATTGCCGATGTCTCCGAGATGAAACTCACCTTCTCCCCATTTTCCGTGCGCGACATCCGTGGGATTCCAGTGCCCCCCGGCGGATTTACCGTCGGGTGAACTGCAATCCCCGTTTGCGTGGATATGAAAGCCGTGAAGACCCGGGGAGGCACCGTGAATTTCAGCCGTGAGCGTGATCTGGTCGCCGTTTTGTGTGAAGACTGCCATTCCGGTTACGCCACTGTCGCCCAGTGCGTCGATCATGGCGTGTGCTTGTGCAGCGGACGCAGTTGAGAGAATCCCTGCTTGTGGGTTCACTCGATCGCAACCCATTGATATGATAGAAATACCGAGCAATAGAAAGAATACAGGTTTTATACCGATAGACATTAAACGCGTTTTCATTGATAACTCCTTTGTTAATCGTAATTACTTGGTCGATGGTCTCCCATAAGCCGTCTCTGTTGAGGGGTCGCTTGGGCGAGAATCGATGCATCAAACTGAAACTTATTCAGATAGGGTGGATATTTCTGTGTAATCATCCGCTGTGCATAGTGGACCTGCATGAGATAACGGACTTCGTCACTCGTATTGGCAGAACCCCGATGCCAGACTTCACTACGGAAAAGCACCACGTCCCCCGCATTGCATAGGATACTCTCTTCCTCGCGGTTATTCCACGCCGTTGCGCCGTTTGGAGAACCTCCAGAGAGATGACTGCCCGGAACAAACTTCGTCGGTCCCAATTCCTCGTACATATCATTGAGATAGTAATGGGCTGTGGTGATAAAGACCGGGATTTTGACGCGTGGATCGGAACGAATCTCTGCGGGTAGAGAGATCGGCAGCCAATCCGTATGTAACCCCTGATCCGGACGTCCCGGTCCTGTCAGCCACGAATGCATACCGATGCAATGAAAATCCGCACCGTGTGCCGCCTCGGCAACTTCAAAAACGGGGGATCTGTCCAGGAATTGGAGATACAACGGGTCGCGATTAAACGAGTTGCTGATAAGTTTGTGGAGGAATTGATCGCCATTTTCAGGTGTTTCATCCCGATCATGAGACTCAGGGATCGCCTCTAATCGATCCATAGTGGCACGCAATTCAGCGATTTCATCGGCATCAAGCACACTCGGGAAATAGACATACCCATCCCTTTCCAGTGCCTCAATTTGGCTTTCCAAGTCGTTGTATGCAACGAGGGAGAGGGCTTTCGCCATTTTCTGGACTCCTTTCAAACAATAACAACGGTTCAGAGCTTATCCGATATGATATGTTAACCGCAACGCCGTTGTCAATAAAAATTGTGTCCGAACTGGATTTCAAGCACCGGGATTTCCGCTAAGGTCCACCACAAAGCGATTGCCCGATACATCAACTACACCGCTTTAAGTTTTCGCCATAGGGTTGTCCGACTGATCCCCAAACGTTGTGCAGCGAGTTGTGGCTTTCCATCGGATTCCTCCAAAACGCGTTGCACTAATTCACGTTCCAATGCAGCAAGGGGGTTACTTTCCCTGAGTGCCTGCGCAACAATATCGTCTCTTGAGGAAATAAGATCGGGGGGTAGATGTTGCTTTTCAATGCTGCCCCCCTGACATTTGACGAAGGCGTGCTCTATAATATTCTCTAACTCTCGCACATTGCCGGGGTAGGTATAATCCACTAAGATTTCAAGGGCATCGGGTGAGGTGCGATGAATGGATTTTTGTGTTTGTTGATTGAATTTTTCGATGAAGTGTTCAATCAGGAGTGGAATGTCATCGCGTCTTTCACGGAGTGGCGGCGGGGTAATCGGGACGACATTGAGCCTGTAGTATAAATCCTCTCGGAAACGTCCGGCATCGATCTCTGTCTTCAGGATTCGATTGGTCGCTGCAATGACGCGAACATCTACTTTCTTTGTCGCCGTTGAACCGACCATTTCGTATTCGCCCTCTTGCAAGACGCGGAGCAACTTTGCTTGTGTTCCGAGACTTAACTCACCGATTTCATCAAGAAAAAGGGTGCCCCCGTCCGCAGCTGCGAATCGTCCTTTCCGCGTAGCGATGGCATCGGTAAACGCACCTTTGACATGTCCAAAGAGTTCACTCTCTAACAAATTATCAACCAAGCCAGCGCAATTGACGCGGATGAAGGGTTTTTTCGCCCTCTCGCTATTGTCGTGGATTGCATGAGCAATCGGTTCTTTGCCGGTCCCGCTCTCGCCTTGAATCAGGACGGTCGTTTTCATGGGAGCGACAAGTCGAATTAACTCAAAAATCTCCTGCATTTTCCGGTTTTTTCCAATGAGATTTCCAAACGAATGGTGCTCCTTCAGTTGGGCACTGAGTGCCTTTACCTCCGAGAGATCACGGGCAAACCCTTGGATGAATTCTCTCTCGCCATGCGCAATTCGGATGGCGCGAATTTCTAAGGGTAAACGGTTTCTGTTTTTACGCGACAGTTCCGTTTGGAAAGTAATAGGATTCTGTGGGTCAAGGTCTTTGAGCGTTTCGCTGGCTCTTTGAAATTCAGCGGGAGGCGTTAGGTCACGCAGTGAAAGATTGACGAGTTCTTGGTGTGTGTAACCCAGCCATGCACAGAAATTTTCGTTTACGGTAACAAACGCTTCTGTCAGTGATGGACAAATGAAGATTGCGTCGTTTGACATCTCAAAAAGTGTGCGGTATCGTTTGTTGTTTTCGGCGAGTTTGTCTGTCCAATCCCCTTTTTCAATCAGAATTGAGAGTTGTCCAGCAATCGGCTTTAATCTCCTGATATGCACCTCGGAAAATGATCGGGGTTTTTCACTGGTGAAAAAGACGACCCCAATGGGTTTACCCTGCACTTTGAGCGGAAGGGTTAGATTGGAGCGCATCCCCTCTTGGACCATTAACCGTGTCCAGTGCGTCGGTCTTCTTGCGAGAATTTCCTTAAAATCGTCAATAATCCGCGCTTCACCTGAATTGAGGATAGGCGCAAGGCTTGATCCCTTAATTTTCGCTGAAAACCCGTTGTCCAGCAGAATTTTTCTGTTGGATTTCGTTTTACACTGCACTAAATTACCGGAGGATTCGTCAATAAGTGCGATGCCTAACCGGTTATGGGGCACGATGTTCTGAAGTCCAGTGTAAATATTCTCAAAGACTTCATCGAGTGTCTTTCCCAGCTGAATCTGCTCAAGGATCTCATAGACCTGATCGGTTTCAATGGCTGCCTTAAAGACGGTATCTTCGAGACTGTTGTTTGCGTGTTCTTCAAGGGTGATTGCAACCTGAAGGGTATCCCCATGGATTCGGAGCGGATAGGTTCGGAGGTTCGGCGTGGTAATAGGACATCCACTTTTCAGATTGTATTGCCAACCGTGCCACGGACAGGTAACGACTTCACCCGCCAGTGTTCCCTCATTGAGCGGTCCCCCCTGATGCGGACAGGTGTTATTGATCGCATAAAATTCTGTCCCTGTGTTGAAGATTGCAATGTCTTCATTGTCCAATTTGATGACGATATTCTGTCCCGGTTCAATTTCAGATGTTTTAGCGATGTTAATCCACTTCACCATTTTCCTCCCACGCGTGAACAAAATTTGTTACCTATAGGTTACAGAGTAGCACACGGTGAAGCGGATGTCAAGAATTTTGTTTCATAAATGAAAATTGTTTCATTTATGAAATAATCTTTATTTTTTAACACTTACGCACGCCACTGGTAGGTGCGGTTTGATGAAGATTAAGAATTTAATTCGGCAATATGTGGGCAGGCACAAGACCTGGGGAAACACCCAAGCAAAAACCCCCTACAAAGTCTTTTTTGGGATAGGATTACCGAAATATTTATTTAAGCTTCATTAACCGCACCGGACTCGTGATAGTAACCCTTTGTGCTGTCCGAAGATAGGCGTTTCAGCTCAATTTTGCGTGAGTCCTGTTTCTAAAACTTCAAAGCACTTAGTTCAAGTTTTGTTTCAGATTTGAAACATATCGAAAAAATCTGAAATTTCATTTTACCCTGTAAAACCTTGAATTATCTCAATTGTATACGAACCTGAGGGTTTGGCACGAAACTTGCGAACCTATTTATTAACGTGAGTTCCGTATTTGTAGAGCAAACTTTTAGTTTGCGTCTCAACACTACCTACACAAACTGGCAGTTTGTGCTACAAATGTCAATATATTTTGAGGCTTTACTATAACCCTAAATTTCAGGAGGATCTAAAAATGAGCCGTTATCTTGAACATGCTAACATGAGCGTGAATGACCTTGAAAAAGCGATCCATTTTCTAACGACTGCCTTCCCAGAATTTCGAGTCAGGGGCGGTGGTGATAATGCGAACGGAACGAAATGGTGCCATCTCGGGACTGACGATTTTTATATTGCATTGTCAGATCGCAAGCATCCGTTCACAGGTGACCGTGAGGGGACCTATGTGAACCATCTCGGTTTTGCTGTTGATGACGCTGAAGGTATCAGAGAACGCATGTTGGCTGCTGGATATAAGGAAGGTTACAAAGTCGAACCCCATCCTTACCGGAAACGCATCTATTTCATTGATGTGGACGGTTTTGAATGGGAGTTCGTCGAATACTTCACGGAGGATCCAGCGAAACGGAACGATTATTCACAGTAAAAATAAATTGCGTTCAGGACGCGTGGCATATTAAAACTTGTAGGGTTCAGACATAGTGCTTGCCCTACAAGTTTTTTAGTGTCTCGCTGGATATTCCAATGGAATGTGTGGGCAATTTCAGGATTTTGCGGTTAGTCTCCGTCAATAGACCAGGTGCAGTTGATATTACTGTCCTTGTAAAATTGTTTTAGGGCTGGCTTATCGAACCACAGTTGAACCTCTTTGCCCACAATATGACCGACACTGCTTACCTTGAGGTAAAGACCACCCGCTGTCCATCCGGGCATGATGTCATACCGTCCGGTTTGTGCGGCATAGATGCTGAGCAGTGCCAACGGTTCCATGGCGTCGAGATTTGCGATTCTATGGGTATCCTGGAGAAGTTCAGCCACGGTTTTCCCTTCATGCCCCTCTTGTAACTCCGGTTTATCCATGACCTTGCTGTGGGGGATAAAGTCATCTTCGAGCGTAAATAGTCCGCTATTGGTATGTTGTCTACCGTGAAGCAGGTTGTCGCCTATTTGCTCCGCCATTGCCAGAAATTCTGCCTTCGGTTCCACCCGATACAGATCCACCAGTGCGAAGATATAAGCGGGTTCCAAGGCGGTTGTGTCAAAATTCAACGACGGTGGCGAGTTTGTATCGGCGCCTATGTCTCCGATCCCGAAGGCTTTAAACGTCGTGCGCAGGTAGTCTCTGAACTCGCTTCTGCCTCCGGAAACCCGATAGCCACGGGCGCAAACAGAGGTAAAGAGCGGCGTGATGTTTTGCGGCAGAAATGCGCCACCCTCTTTCGCACCAAAGTAGAGTTTCTCTGTCTTGAAGGGGCCTTTTATCCGAAAGCCCGTGAGATCTGTTCCATCAATGACAATGCTTTTCAGCGTATTGTTTTTCGGATCGTAGGAGGCGTTGAGGAAACCGATAATGTGTTGCTCAACCGCTTCTTTGATGTGTGCCATTTCGCCGATGCGTCCGTACTTTTCGGCATTTTCTACGATAGTCAGCATGCCCATCATCTGGGTGATGGTGTGGTTCAACTGATTCCCTACATAGACTCTCGGTTCAGTCGCCTTCGGATATTTTCTGCCGAATATGTTAAGCCCGCGCCTGGAAATTTGTGGATGCACCAAATTGGGCCAGATATCGGTTTCTGGATCCCGCTGCTGTATCATCAGATTTAAGAGGCGTTCCCCCCACATCCGCGGTGCCTCCTCCTGATTTTGGTAGCCTAAACTATAGGCGGCGTAAGCCAGATCCAACGCCACACTGATAAACGAGAGATCCTCACTGATTTCGGGGGGTTTGTATCCATCCCACGGTCTGTTCCAGGTATTGGCGTGATCGACCTGTTTCTTGAAATCACCGTGCCGGTTGTAATGTAATGCGTCCCAATCCTTGATATTTGCTTCCCAAATACCTTTCATCAGCATCTCGCCGCGGTCGGGGTCTACGGCTCTCAGCAATTCCCAGTAGGGATATACGTCCTCTATTTCATGGACAACGCCCTTCATGCCGTACCGATTCCCTGTTACCAAGTCCACATAGCCGTGTCCGCCCCAGTGCAGAACGCCACTTTCTGGATACCAGTAGTTATTGAACATGTATTCAGCGGCTTCTCCAGCGGCATGGACATATTTGCCATCTCCAGTGAACTGGCTTAAAGAAGACAGTAACCGCATCAGGTTCTGCTGATTCTGAAAGAAACTCCAGACGGCGGGTTTCGGTTCAGTGCCAGTGCGGTGCGATGTCATGGATCTGGGTGCCTTCAAGTGATCGGTATGAAGGCAGTCGGCAAAGAGTGGCATATCTTTGCCGCTGTATCTATCTCTCCCGTATTGTATCGCTGTATCCGCGAAACGGCTTGCCGCTTTTAGGAAGCGATTGCCCTCTATTTTGTTAGGACGCAATCGGTCTCTACCAATCCACCGATCTAATCTATTTGCGTTCATACCCCCTCCGTATTACTTTTTTTATGCTTCCTTTCCGCCATGTGATAACGGCACATCCTAACACGGCAAAGCCGAAGAAAGTAAAGGGCATCTGCCACAGCAGAAAACTCATGTGCGTGTGGATAAATGAGTGTGACTTGAAAATGACATGCCATGATAGCGGTGCCAGCATTGAAAACCACGTCGTCCAGATTAATGCGATGTTCCGCTGTTGCGGCTCTGTCATCATTTTTCGGCTCCGCAAAAACAGCAGCGCAGACATGACGATAAAAAGAACGATTAGATAAGCATAGCGGACTTTCAATAGGAAGTCAGAGACGAAAGTGTTCACGTTGGATAAATAGTTATTGAGGTCAAAGAAAATACCGTTCACGTAAGTAACGACCACCCCTACCGTTCCGGCTTCCAAACTGGCAGCGTATACAGCCGGATAGTCTTGTGCCTCTCCATACGTGCGCTTTCCGAAGGAATAGACCACATGCTCAACACCGTCCATAAACCCGTCCTTGGCGGCACCGATCTGGAAACATAACATGATGAGACTGAAAAAAATTGCGATACCCGATCCGCACAGGGCTGCAAGCGTCCACTTCAGGTATTGGTGCCTCCTCCACTTGTCGAGGACGGCATAATAGATACACGGGGTCCCCATCATTAGCAGAGTGGTCGTAATGTACTCGTAGCCGTTGATGAAACACTTAATGGAAACCGCCATGAAGATCAGGATCCCAAACTTGATGAACTGGCGGTTCGCCGGGATTCTGTAGCGTTTAAGGAGGGATATGACGACAATCATCGGTAGGTAGAATGCCCATAGACTCCACCAAAGGTTCTTTCCAAAGACAGTCAACCATTGCGAAAGTACCGCCGAACCTATGACGCAGATCGCGACCCACCCGCCAAACTCGTCATAGAACCAGTTTACAATAAAGGTCAATGCGATTGCCGAGAGTAGAGCCGTTAGCACATAGAATGACCATAACTTGATTTGAGGCGATAGCGGAATGAATCTATCGAGTAGACTGAAAATTATGCCTTGCCCACCGGGTTGTGACATATAGGGCGAGAATTTATCAAAGGAGCCGCTGTTAAGATAGGTTGCATATTGATTGTCAATCTGATTTGAAGATATCCATTCCTGCTGAATATTCGTCGTAATTCCTGCCCCTGTCAGTCCACCTGATGAGAAGATACCATCTTGGCGGGATTTGACCATCCTTCCGATAATGAGACTTTCGGTGTCTCGCTGATGCGTGTCAAACCATTGCTGTTCGGCGACGTGCCATAAGTTAAAGAGAAACCCAAAACATAGGAGTCCGATGGAGAGTGCCCATAAGGCTATCTTCCTTGCGCGTGCTGATTGACTGAGGTGTTTAAGCTGCATCGTAAACATATCGTTATGTTTGTTATACGACTCTTGTTTGTTCCTGCATCAGTTGACACTTGGATTATGCTACCACAACTCTCTCCTTTTCGCAAGCCGAAGAAAGTGGAGAAAAAACAAAAAATCACATCTTATCCGATATATGCTATAATCTGGAGAAATCATGTTATCGTTTGCTACTTAACTATAATTGATATGACATGTCTTTATCATGGCACATCACAGAAATTATGAAAATCATTGGTCAAAAAGGGCATTAATTATCGGCATCGTCTTAGCTGTTTTAGAATGTTTGATCGCGCCCTACAACGATTTTGTCATTCGGAACACCTTTCTGGCAGGGGGTCATTTCCCGCTTGCCCCGTTTTTTGCCCTAACCGTCTTGGCGCTGGTTGTGAATGCTGTCCTAAGATGCCTACATCCGAAACTCGCGCTCTCCGCTCAGGAACTCGTCGTTATCTGGTGTATCATGATTGCCGTCGCGGGTATCCCCTCATCGGGAATGATGCGCGACGCATTGTCCGCTTTCGCGGCTTACAATTATTTCGCAACCCCAGAGAACGAGTGGCGATCCCTTTTCTTCCAATACATCCCCGAATGGCGTGTCGTGCGAGATGAGACCGCGATTGCCTCCTTCTATGAAGGCGTGTCCGTCGGCGAGCGGATTCCTTGGGGCGCATGGCTGAAACCGCTCTCCGTATGGGCATTGTATATTTTAACCGCCTATTTCGTCATGGTGTGCCTCGCTGTGATCCTCCGTAAACAGTGGATTGAGTATGAGAAATGCACGTTTCCGCTCGTTCAACTGCCTGTAGAACTCTCCGTCCATCGGTCAGGCATTGTCAATTCATTCTTCAGAAGCAGAAAGATGTGGCTCGGCTTCGCGATACCGGCGTTCATCCACACCCTAAACGGGCTGCAAGCGTATTTCCCGACCCTCCCACACATCCCCGTCCGATTTTGGCTCGATCCGTTTCTCGTCGGCAGACCCCTCAATGCTCTAAGACCCTTTCAGATTGTCGTGCTGATGTCGATGGTTGGATTCAGTTACCTGCTTACACTTGAAGTCGCGTTCAGCCTCTGGTTTTTCTTCCTGTTTTTCAAACTGCAATGTCTCGTCGGCAGTATGCTCGGTTTCCTCATAACGAAGGGTCCGGGTGTAAAATGGACGGCGTATTCGTTTAGCGCGGCGCAGGAAGCCGGTGCGTGTCTTACGCTTGGAGGATTTGCACTCTTCAAGGCGCGGCGGCATATCAAGCAACTATTCTTAAGCGGTTTTGGACGCGGTTCCCCGCAGTCGGATGTCCAAGAGGAACCGATGCCCGCTGGACTGACAGTCATAGGGCTGATCGGAGGCGTGCTCCTCTTAATATACCTGAGTGTCCTGATGGGAATGTCTATCGGATTTGCCGTCCTCTTTGTGATCTTCTCGGTAGGTGTGTTTGTCGCCTTGACATGGCAGATTATCAACGGTGGTATCCCTTTTATCAATCCCTCATTTTCACCGCAAAGTTTTTTTCTCACAACCCTTGGAACCGCACGGATGACCCCTTCAACAACAACATGGCTGTTCATGCAGCCCACCGGTTTAACCTCCCACCTAAGAGAGTTTATGATGCCGAATGTAATGAATGGACTCAAGGCAGCGGATACCGTGAAAGCCAACCGGCGCAAACTCCTCATAGCGATGGGAGTGGCGATGGTGCTCGGATTGCTCGTTTCATATTATTCCGTGCTGAAAGTTAGTTATCAACACGGGGCGTTACACGTGCATACAGGGGGTAGCGGCGGGGTGCGCTGGCTGAGTGCCGTCCTTAACAGCCCTCCGATGGGAACAGACTGGACGCATACCGGTTTTACACTTTTCGGCAGTGCCTTTACAATTGGATTGATGTGGATGCGAAAAGTTTTCGTCTGGTGGCCGATCCATCCGATCGGATACACGATGCTGAGCTCGTGGGCATCGTTTAAGTTATGGTTCTCTATCCTCCTCGGTTATCTCCTGAAATACGGGATTGTGAAATACGGCGGACTCAAAGCCTATAGAGAAGCACGTCCCCTGTTTCTCGGATTAATCCTCGGTGAGATGACCTGCGCCGGACTCTGGTCGATCGTTGGAATGCTAACCGGTGTCCAAACCGGCTATCGCATCTTATTGGATTGAGATATGAAAGGTTCATAGATGTGTGGAAATCACACGAAGGAAGGTAAACTATGCGCATGTATGACGATTTTTTGATGGAATCCTATAAAGTCAGGGAAAAGATGGTCGCCGATAAATTGCGACCGAAATACCACTTCTTACCACCACACGGTCGTTGGAACGACATCAACGGCGCAGTCTTCTTCAACGGTAGATACCATCTCGGCTACCTACAGAAGATTAGAAACGGGCCCGATGAAAGGGATTTTTCGAGTTGGCAACACATTTCAAGTCGGGATCTGCTGCATTGGACCTATCACACAGCGTCCCTTGACGAGCCACTCGAAGAAAAGAAGGGCGATTATTTCAATAGCGGCGATGTCATGGATGGAATGGAAATTCCAACGATTATCACCAACATGCCCAGAAGGGGAATCTGTATCTACCAATGCCACGATGCCGATCTCTCACACTGGACACCACTCGCAGAGAATCCAGTGATTCCAATCGATACGGATGAATTCCCCGAATGCGTGATCTTCGATCCAAGTGGCTGGAAAGAGGGGGATACCTACTACGCCCTCATCGGAAATAAAAACCATCGTCCCGGCTACGAAGGCGACTCGACAAGCCTCTTTAAGTCGAAAGACCTCAAGCAGTGGACTTACGTCGGTCCCTTCTATAAATCCTCGCGCAAATGGACAGCAGAGGTTGAAGATTGCGCCTGCTCCGACTTCTTCCGCTTTGGGGAGAAACACATGCTGCTGATGCACACCCATCACCCCTTTAACAAATGCCAGTATTACATCGGACACTACGAAAATGAGACCTTCACTCCCGAAATCAACGGACAATTGAGCCATCTCGGTAGTATGCTTTCTGGTCCCGAAACCCTCATTGACGATAAGGGTAGACGCCTCTTTTGGGGATGGATCGCCGATGCCCGAGATGCAGACGAATATGGCTGGCAGAGCATCATGACGCTGCCGTGGCACCTGAAACCCACATCGGATAACCGTCTCAATATTGAGCCCGCTTCGGAATTGCAATCTTTGAGATATAATCCGTGCTACGTCGAAAATCTGTTTTTAGAAGCCGAGCAAGAAATTACCGTTGACGGGCTTGCCTCGGATTGTATGGAGCTAAAACTGACAATAGAACCCCATTCCGCGCAGCGATTTGGGGTAAAACTGTTCTGTTCGCCAGATCTCGAGGAGGAAACGGTGATATGTTACGATGCCGAGCAGCAAGCCTTTGTCATTGACTTTGAGAATGCGAGCGATGACAAAGCACTTTCATACCGGTGTGGACGTGAAGTGCTGAAATCTGGAGAGTTCAAACAGACGGTGCCTTTCGCACTCGGAGGCGACCACGCACTTGAACTGGATATTTTCGTTGACAGATCCGTAATTGAAATATTCGTCAATTCAGAAGTGTGCCTCGTCCAGCGGGTTTATCCGATGCGACCCGACAGCAAGGAAGTGCGATTTTTTTCCGAGGATGGACGGATTGCGGTCAGGAATATCGTCAAATGGGAGATGGACGCAACCAACCCGTGGTAGATTGTGGCTGCAAACACTATACAAAGATTCTTGCCGTCAGTTCACGCCGATTTAACTGCTGCCACCTTAACGCTCGAGATCTCCACCCGACGCATTTTCGCATAGGCTGATTTACTAAGAACCCGAACGTTCTCAAACCCAGCCTGGCGAATCGAATCTAAATACTGGTCTTCAGGCAACGCCCCTGAAATACAACGCACCCATACGCTTACCGCGGCTCTCGCCCACTCGGGCATGTTGTTGGCGACCATGTCGGATACCACCAATTTACCGCCCGGCTTGAGGACGCGGTACGCTTCTTCAAAAACCTTATCCTTATCCGGTGCCAGACAGATCACGCAATTGGAGATGATCCAATCCACACTTTCATCTCCAATCGGCATGGATTCGATCTCACCCAAACGGAAATCGACATTCTTCGCGCTGGCTTCCTCGGCATTCTGTTGTGCTTTCTCGATCATCTCAGGGGTCATGTCAATACCAATTGCTCTGCCGCTTTCACCGACAAGCTGCGAGGCGAGTAACACATCAATCCCGGCACCAGAGCCGAGATCTACCACAATATCGCCCTCTTGAACGTCCGCATATTCCAGTGGATTCCCGCAGCCGAAGGAGTGTTCAGCGGCATCCGTGGGGATACTGGAAATCTGTGCTTCGGTGTAGCCATTCTTTTCTGCTGGACTATCTGTATTGGTGTCTGGACAGCAGGTAAGTGATGAACAGCACGACTCATCCGTTTTTATTCTGTCGGCATAATGTTTACGAACAGATTCTTTAATCTGTTTTTCATCTTGAGACTTCATAGTTTTCCTCAGATAAGAATTGGGGCTTGTATGGCGAACCATTTCACGGTTTAATTCCAATAGCACAATGTGTTACAGTATCCGTCCTTTGGGGATCTGCGAGTTCGGATACCATTGAGACTCGGAAGGCGGTGCGGGTTCGGGAGGCTGCAGGGACGCAAACTCAGTCAACTTCGGTCGGATCTCGTCTTCCCAAATCCCTTCGACATCATCAAACGTGAGTGGCGTGTGATTCGAGACTTCCGCTTTATATGCCGATAGCAACTCCCGCGTCTTTTCACCGAAATGCGCCACGATATCGGTCACCATCTGTTCTCCAACTTGACGGCTGGAGGATTCATTGAAATCTCCCATTGCGAAATCAGGTGCGCGTGCATCATCTGTCGGCATCCGCGACATATCGACACAGTCAGGTGCCACCGCCCAAAGCACGGATGTCTCACCGCGTCCAGCGTGTCCGCCGAGTCCTTTACCATCCTCGAAACGCTCGATATCTGCACCGATACTCATCGTTGAATACATCCGAACGCCAACATGTGCCTGCATAATCTCAATCACGACTGGCACGTCCAGTCGATGGGGACCCGAATGCCCTGAAAACAGAATTGCACCGTGAAAACCCAGCGCATCCACCGCCCGAATGTGATAGCATATATTCTTCAAGAACATCCAAGGTGGTATTGCTGTCAGCCATGGTCGCTCTTGGTTGACTTGCTTGTGTCCCCATGCGCCGTAACCGCTAATCTCATGGCAGTGCCAGTAAAAGGGGGGTGCGACAATCCCACCGTGTGCTTGCGCCGCCTGACACGAGCATTCATGTGCGCGAATTGCATCCATCCCAACCGCATTGTGCCAACCGTGCGGTTCGCACAACCCATACGGGAGATACACCATCGGACACGCCTCTATCGCTGCTTCTAACTCATCCGGAAACATCCGTTCCCATTGCACCTCACGTCTCATATAATATCCTCTCCGATCATTTGTGAAACTCTCTTCAATCCGATTTCAATCTAACCTAAAACGCGTTTGCATAAATCTGTTGAACATGCGATAATGTCAAAAGTCTAATAGAAGTCTAACAGATTTTTAAACTTGATGTCCACTCATTTTTATTGGTGTCAGTCAACTTTCTGAACCCGTAGATCACGGAGGGAAACCCAATGATACGTCTAATATTAATTGCCTTCAGTATCCTGTGTTGCCTTGCCATGCTTGTGAAACACAGCACTGCTGAAATCGACCCGACGACCGCCGTTGGTGTGTGGCTCTTTAATGAGACGGATGGGGACACAGCATCCGACGCCTCTGAAAACGGCAACGATGGCACACTGCAGGGTGACCCGGAATGGGTCCCCGGTGGCAAATTTGGCAACGCACTGGAATTGGATGGTGCAGGTGATTATGTGAGCGTCCCTGACCATGAAACTTTGGATGCTAAAATCAGTGAGGCATTCACAATCGTCATCTGGGTTAAAGGCACTTACAGACCCAACGATTGGCACGGGTTAGTGACAAAGGCACAGGGATGGCGAGTCGATATGTGTTACCTGTTGCAACGGGCTGCTAATGGCAAATTCGAGTTTGCTCTTTTTGGAGAAGGCGGCAACGACAGCTGGACAGCATCCGACATCCTCCCAGAAGACGACACATGGTACCATGTGGGTGCTGTCTATACCGGCGAAGAAACGCAGCTTTACGTTGATGGCGTGGTCTCTGCCACGCGTGTCTTCTCTGCGGAGATTGCCGACACGAACGCGCCTGTGGTCATTGGAACTAATTACCCAACCGGTATTCAGCCAGTGAACGGTCTTATCGACGAGGCTGCGATTTTTAGTGTTCCTTTGGAAGAAGAGGATATCAACGCCATAATGAACGACGGCTTGGAGGAGACGCTCGGTATATTGGCTGTCGAACCTTCAGACAAATTGGCTTTGACGTGGGGCGATTTAAAAGTCGGTAATGATAAATGATGTCCCCGCTGAGTTAATGACGGATCCGCCGGTATACTCTGGTGCGCTCTAAAGATGTCTATGCTATCACTGACCATTCATAGATTTCGTACTGGAACAGTAAGTGATAGCATACAATCCAACATTCAGTCAAAAGACTTTTACGCTCGTTTTTCACCCGGTTTTCGTCGATGCTTTGAGGCGTAGCTATCCCCTTCTGGATCGTAGGAAACGGATACCTGCCCATCTTCCACAACCAGTCGCGGCACCGTCCGGTGACGACCGTCCCGTTCGGGGCCTCGCATAACAGCGAATTGTGTCTCGGTCATATCCTCAACCATATCCCCCCACCGGTCTTGCGGATCAATCACACCGCCGCCCCAATTGACATTTTTCGACTGATACTTAATCAATACGCCGCGTCTGGGGACAGAATTCTTCCACGCTAAGGCACCGTGTGTGCAACCGCCGTCCATAAAGAAGAGGACATCACCAGCCTTCATAGCAGGTTGGACCACTAAACCCATGGTATCATCACACGTCCGAATCCCGGGAGGCATGGAGTACTGGGTCTTGTGAGAGCCGGGCACACATGCGAAACCGCCGAGTCCCGGTTCAACATCGCGCAGTTGCCATGTGATGGTGACGGTCTCTGCATAACTACGTCCGTTCTTAAAATAATAACCGCGTGATGGTGTCATCGGTTCATTGCCATCGTGGAGCGAGTGCCCCGATGTGCCTTGAACGGCACAGAACACGGTCGCGCCACCCATGCGATAGCCGCTACCGCCCATCCAATTCAACCGCTGCACCACGGCAGGATGCGCAATCATACGCCGAAACGGTGCGTTATACGGGTCAGGAAGGTCTAACAAACCCGGTAGGAGGGGGCGCCCTGTGCCAGCCTGACTTATCGATCCTCGTGCCAGTTCCTCGCCTACCACGATGCGGTCTTGGAATTTATCCACCGCTTCATTGGCTTCCGCGAGCCACTGCTCATCCATTACGCCGCGCACCACCACATATCCATTCAGATCCCAAAAGTAAAACTCTTTCTCATCAATGCCAGAATCTGGGTCGCGGGTATAAATTGATGGATGAAGGATGGACGGGTCTTCCGCTACCCATGTCTCTTCGCCATCTGTATTTATCACGGGTGGTGGACTTGAACCCTTATACCCAGGGACATACATGACTGCCTTTTGTGCGGGGGTCGCTTCATCTGCCCATCCCGGCAAAGATTCGGTCTCTGAGTGGGGGCCAACTGGGTTGGACTGAACTGCCGCACGCGCCGCATACCAGTACGTCAATAACCTTTTTGGCTTGTCTTTCCACGGTCGCACGCCTTGGAGCGTAGGTTCCGCAACCAAAAATAGATCGCCAGCCTTGAGTACCGGCTGCACCACCACTCCCATATCGTCAATACCTGTTGCCAAGTCGTGCGGTGTTTCAACATTGCTCTTGTGGCTTGCCTGAACGACAATCAGTCCGCCCTCGCCTTCTTCGACATCGTCCAACACCCAGACCGCTTTCACACCCTGGCAGCTTCTCCTGCCGTTTTGTTGGCGGTATGCCAAAGATGGATTTCTCGGTTCATCACCGCCGACGAGTGTTGTACTTGCTTCGCCTTCTCGCTGTCCCAATAAGCGAGGGGCTTGATCCAATCGGAAGCCGTGTCCGATAATCTGGTTCAAATACCACACCAATTTCGGATGTACCAGTAAGTCGCGGAACAATTCGCGGTGTGAACTGTCTCCGCCTAACAACTTCTCACTTTCTCCGACGACATCTAATGCAGCGTTGAGTGCTGCCACCTCTTCTTGAGTGAGGACACTCGGAACGTGTAGATAGCCTGCCACATCAAAAGCATAATTCTCTTCATTACTCATAACGTCATTATCCATTTTGCTTCTCCTGTTATCGGTGATGGTCAAACCGGAGATGGCGCAACCAACTCACGTGAGTTTGTCGCTATAAACACCACGCATAAGGACCGGGACCTGTGTGGCAAACCATCTCGGCGATCTGCTGGCGCATCTGTGCGATGCGGTTCTGGTGTTCCGGGCGATTGGCAACGTTTTGCATTTCGTCCGGGTCGGTCTTTAGGTCGTACAGTTCATCAATATCGAAGCGGTTCCGAATATATTTCCAGTCTCCATCTTTTATCATCATACAGGCTGCCAATTCTTCCGGTTCGTTTGCGTTATGATAGATCGCATTAAGACTGGCGATTTCAGCGAAAATGGGTTGATGTTCAGGTTCGCGCCCGTTCAAAATCGCCTCCGCGACGGATCGTCCGTCAATCGGCGTTTCCGGCGTCTGATCTGCGAAACTTAGCACAGTCGGCATCAGATCCACACCCGCCAGCGGTGTCGTAACTCGAAAACCGGACGGCAAATGGTTCTGCCATGAGAGCAGACACGGCACCCGCACCGAGGCCTCATACATCAAACACTTCTCGGTGTAGCCGTGGTCGCCGAGCAACTCGCCGTGGTCACTTATAAAGGCGACAACTGTATTCGTTCCCTCAAGCGCATTCAACAGGCGTCCAACTTGGGTGTCGATGTGTGTGATGAGGGCGTAGTAATAAGTCATCATTCGGCGGAATTCAGCCTCAGTGACGGTTGGGGGGATACGGAATTTTCCACGCGTTTGAAATTCAGGCTTTCCCTCAAGCGGATCGCGCAAAGAGGGAGGTAGCGGCATATCTTCTTCGCGATAGTGCTCCAGCAAGTCCGGCGGCACCAAAACAAGAGGATGTGGGTCTTTGATACTGGCAAATAGGAAGAAAGGGGCATCGTCATCTTGTTGTTGAATAAATTCGAGCGAACGGTCGATTGTCCAGGTTGTGCGCTGTTGTCGAGGGTCCGTAATCGTGCCGAATTCCAGGATATTTCCGTACTGCGTCATTCCTGGTGCCCCTGAGCGATAGAGGTTTTCAACCCCTTCCGTATCGAAGTAATCAAACAGTGGGTCTGGAGCGTCACCGAGATAACGATAGGTACACCAAAAATCGGTAAATCCGTGTTGTGGGTGCTGGTCGTCTCCTAAATGCCACGGTCCGACGATACCACAGCGATAGCCAGCACGTTTGAGCACGTCTCCGATAGTGATCCGGTCGTGAGGGAGGTGGCCGCCGAACTCGCCCATCCTTTTCGGTCCATAATTCCGCAGTTGTAAATGGGCATGCGGATAGAGTCCCGTCAACCAACTTGCGCGTGCGGGTGAGCAGACCGGCGATGCACAGTAAGCGTTTTCGAAGCAGACACCGCTTGCTGCCAACCGATCCAGATGCGGCGTCTGAACGACTGGACTGCCAGCGAACCCGGCAGCGTCCCACCGCATCTGATCACACATAATGAGTAAGATATTCGGTCGAGATGTCGTCATCACTTTGAAACGGCTATGTGAGAAGGCATGAAAAGTGTTCAAACCTTCGTCGGATTAATCTGGTATGTGTCCCTTCTATTTCATCGCGTAATCTACTGTTACCAAAGCACTAACCTTCTTAGATATAGAGGAGACATCATCAGTACTCTTTTCGGAAATACCGCTCGAATCTGCAGAGCGCACGCTGAACACCCCCTGACGCGCAGCACGGAGCGAACCGAGGTTCACGTCGCTCCCTTCAGCCAACGTTTTGGCGCGTTCTCGCGCATCCTTAGTCGCTTCTACCAGCAACTGGCTCTTCAGCGCATTCACTTGCGTATAATAGTAACTCGGCATTCCTGAACGCAGGGCTACGCCTTCTCCGAGCAGTGAAGCAATTGCTGTAGATAACTTTGATATGTTATGCACGTCCCTTGATTTAACGCCAATTCCCTGCGAAAGTTCAAAGAATTCTATCTCATTTGTTTCATGTCCATTTTCTGCCCGTCTCCTGCGCTCATTTACAGAGACCGCGCGAATTCTTATCTCCTCAGTTTCCACTTGGTTTTCCTGTAGAAAATTTAATACTTTCTCCCGGTGTTCAGCGAGAACAGTGTAGGCTTCTGCCATATTTCTATCTTTTGCTTTGATTGTAATGTACCATTTCACCATATCTGACTCGACTGGCGTCTCGGCGTATCCCCTCACCTTAATAATCTGGTGAGACATTCGTATATCCCGCAGTGCATCTGTAACAAGGTAGGTCGAGATCACGATCCCAAGGGCGAGTATGAAACCAAATGGTATAAATCCTTTCATATGACGTATATCTCCTCAATGAATGCTAACTTCAATATTTCGACTCCTGTCTATCACGGTGCGAAACTCGATCGCAGTTTGATGCCCCAGCGTCCCGCTTCGTAGGTTAAGACGTAGAGCGATTCGTAGGAGGCAATGATCGTGCCATCGGCGCGATAGCGTGTGAACTGCGTGTCAACATGGACTTTAGATGCTGAGATATGGACAATATTGCGTCTGTCCCAACCACTATGGTGCCAGCCACGTGCAGTTAAGTTCTCTCTTATTCGCGCCCCATCCTGCTCACCCGGTTCGTTGAGGATTCGCATGTTGCCAGACGCAAGACGGTAATGCGGAAAGTGAAACGTTTTTTCCCATGCAACTATATCGAGACGATTAAATGCCGCCATCCACGTGTCAAGCACTTCTATGATTTCAGCTTCGATTTTTTCTTTCACTGTTTCACCTCAAATAGATATTACCATTGATTCTTGCGTGAAAGCCCTATCCTTTAGGTTAGGGATGAAACGCTTTTTCCTTGACTTTTTTCTCTAAAAAGTGGTATAATGCGCTTAGCACTTGGATAGGAATGTCACCTCTCTCGCTTGAGAGAGTCCTATCCTCACCAGTGATATGGTGTGTGAGTGCGAAGTGCGACACCACTCTAAACTACATTTTGGGTATCGTTCCTGTAAGACGAATGCGGAGTAATGTCCCTACGCCTTGTATCGGTACCCCCTCATTCATTATTTTGCAGGCTGGGGTACCCTGGACCTAAACCAGATAAAACCGATCTGATTCGGAATAAGAGCCTGCGGGTGGAGCGATAATAAGACGTTCAACCCTTTAGGGAAGAACGCAATCGCTATGAAGCCGAAGCCCCACGCTTTAGCGTGTGGGTTGTATCACCAAACGTCCGCTATTCTATCACAAATTTCCTATGCATACAAGCGGACAATTTTTAACGAAAGTTAGGGATATCAATACAACGACCCGTTCACTGTTGACTCTCTTTAATAGCACGTTCAAAGGCGCAGAATAGATTTTGAATATCCTGACGCAATAGGGTTGGGTTCACAGTAAGCAGGATACGTCCGGCGTGATCGCTATCTGCAGGGGATACAGATACCGAATGCTCCTTAAGCACCTCAACGAAACATGTCCGATCAACACCTGATGCTAACTTCAGCGGAAATATATTAGAACCGTGCGCAAAACGTTCAACAGTGATGCCCTCCAACGCGTTGATTTTATCAAAAAGTGCGCTTGCCCGTGTCATAGCACGATTGAAACGTGCTTCAAACCCATCTATGCCCTGAAGTGCCAATGCCGCCGCAAAGTTTGCTGATGCCAACCCGCCTCCAAACATACGACGGTCGTGATACAACCCATCCGCGAACGCAGCCGTGCCTGCCAATATTGCCCCGAAGGGTGCCCCAAAATATTTGTATAACGACACGTACACCGTATCAAACAACGCTGCGTAATCCGCTGGCGGAATACCGGTCGCGCCTGACATCATGTAGAGCCGTGCGCCATCAAGATGACTCCCAATCTGTTTGTCTTGGCAGTAGTCCGTTACCGCCTTCATTTCATCAAACGGCATAATCTTCCCCGATTGGCGGCGGACAGGGCTTTCGACCATCACTGCCCCAACCGGTGTGATGACTCTTCCACTCTCTGCCTGCCCTACTGCAGCTTTCAACGTTTCGAGTGTAAAATAGGGACATCCCTTTGCCAAGGGTATGAGGTTGATATTACTGAGCCGCGTTACACAATCACCACTGTCATTGTAGAGATGACTTTGCTCCTGGACGATCGCACGCGGTTTGATGCCGCAGAGTTTTCGGATGGCAAGATGATTGGCGAGCGTACCCGTCGGCATAAAGACCGCCGCCTCCTTGCCCAACATTTCAGCGCATTTTTTTTCAAGTTGTTCGACAGTGCCACCAAGGGAATAGGAATCTTCCTTAAGCGTAAATTTTTGATCGAACGCAGCAAGTTCCTGTAGCATCGTTGAGGGTGATTTCGGTTCTCCGTCTCCTCGAAAGATAACCGTGTTGCTCGGGGGAACATCCGAGATAAGCCTCGTATCGGATCGGAGTAACTCGGTAACATGGCGGTCCGTTGTTTCCGTCAAAGTTAACCTCCTTCGTGTTGATTCTGCTCTCTATGTCGAACTTACCTTCAAGGATAAAAAGTTGTCGCCTTCTTTGTCGGAATTGGATATACTATCATAAGGTACTATTGGAGAATTGTCCATTGTGAAGTTTTGTAGCGAACGGAGAATTGTAGGGACTTATGAACATCGTCTTTCTATTTTCAGATGAACACGCCGGTGCTGTGATGGGGAATAGCGGACATCCGGTTGTCCGAACCCCTCACCTTGACCGTCTCGCCGAACAGAGTTACACCTTCGACAACGCTTATTGCAATTATCCAATCTGTACGCCTTCACGCCTATCAATGCTCACCGGACGGTATCCACATCAAATTGGGGCGTGGGATTTGGGCGTAATTGCAGATCGGCAATACCCGATGTGGGGGGATTACTTGACAGAGGCGGGTTATGAGACTGTGCTGTGCGGACGGACGCATTTCAACGGCACTGATCGGTTGCTCGGTTTCTCCCATCGTTTGCTGGACGATTTGCCGCGATGGTGTAACAGAAATGGAAGACCGCCACGGCGCACACCGGATGCCCGTCGAGGTTCCAACTCACACGTTGCCGAATGCGGACCGGGAGACCACGAACACACAAGATATGACAGAAACGTCGCGGACTTGGCGATCGATTTCCTCCGCGAAAAATCGGCTTCACCCGATGGTAATCCGTTCCTGCTGTACTGCGGATTCATGCATCCGCACTTTCCACTGATCGCACCGCCCGAATTCTTCTCACAGTATGACCCGGACACACTCGAATTACCTGCTACATGGAACGAACCGCTCGAATCTCAACATCCGATAATTCAACGCCACCGTTGGGCATGGCGGAACGACATCCCACCGCCTGAGGCTGTTGTGCGCTGTGCGTTAGCGTGCTACTATGCTCTTGTTTCGTCCCTTGATGCCCAGATTGGACGGATACTGGAGGCAATTGACACATCGCCGTTACGCGAGGATACGGTTGTCATCTATACCAGCGATCACGGTGAAATGGCGGGACACCACGGCATCTGGCAGAAGCAGTGTTTCTACGAACCGGCGGTAAGAGTACCGTTGATGCTGCACCTACCTTCAGGCGAAAGCGGTCGCGTCGCCCAAAATGTCTCTTTGGTAGATGTATTGCCAACTTTGTTGGAGGTCGCTGGTTTGGAGGCACCTTCTGACCTACCAGGCGACAGTCTGCTGGGGATAGCGCGACACGAAGCGAACGAGACAACGCGTGCCGTCCTTTCGGAGTATCATCACATGGGTATGCTTAACGCTGGTTTCATGCTCAAGCGTGGAAATTACAAATTGTGTCATTACGTCGGAAGCGAACCGCAGTTGTTCAATGTGGGTATTGACCCGTTGGAGAATGATGACGTGGCATTGAAGCCTGAATATGCGGCGATACGTAATGAACTGGAAATCGCCTTGCGGACGGTTGTCAATCCAGAGCGAGAAGATGCCCGGGCAAAGGAGAACCAAAGGGTGCGTAGCTTGAAAGGTGGAGATACCTAACTGTTAAACTTCTCCATCCCAATAACTCAGGCTTGGGTCTTTACGATAAATTTTTCCGACGACATAGGGGAGGACCTTATTAGAATCCGGGTATTCACTCACGTCGTGCGGTGTGGTCGTTCCGAGGATGAATAGGGTGACTGGCGCATCGCTGCTATTTACAAACTTATGTGCGCCGATGGTTCCGGGTGGAAACGCAAGGAAATCGCCCTCATTGACTTCTACATCACCTCGAGGGGTCTTGAGCGTGCAGGTGCCCTCCATGACATAGCACATCTCCTCCCCGAAATTGTGGAAATGCATCGGGAAACTCATCTTACCCGGTTGCAGCCGAATCACGCGATAGCCTAAATTCTTACCACCGATGAGCGGGTCGATATCTTTATCCTCGAAGTCGTAAGGGTGTGGGGCATTTTTATACTGCCACGCGATTTCATCGATATGAATGCGGTTGATGTAGATGTCGCGCCGTTCTTGCAAGCAATCAATAAGGTATTGACGGGCATCTTTAAAGATAGAGTGACCGTCCCCGACAAGGATTGTATTGAATCGGAGTGCCAAGATTTTGCGCAGTTCAAGTGCGGCTTTCGGTGGATCGCTCAGTTTACTGTCGGCGATCAGCGTCAGTGCGCCCATCGGTTCACCGACCACGAGATCTCCGAACAGAACGGTCTGTTTCTCTGGGAAATAGAGTGCGATTTCGCCTGGACTCTTTCCGTGCCTGAGATGAATAGCGTGTAAACCCGGGACAATTGCCTCACGGTCCTGAAGCGTTCGCGTCGGTGTGATGTTCAGCGCGTCTGCATCGGCTTCATGTACAATCACGTCGGCACCTGTCCATTCCTGAAAGGCAGCGACTTCTCGTTCATGATCGGCATTGGTCAGAACGATTAGCTTTGCGCCACCGAGTGCTTGCAGGTGTTCTCGATCGTCGTCGGACATTGGAACCGGATCTATGAGAATATTTCCGTCCGGACGCACCCACAGATGTCCATTAAAGTCTATCTGTCGGTCTTGACTAAAGACCGTCCAACTGTATATATCTTCAAAAATCAAGCGTTTCATTGCTGTTTTTCCTTTGAAACGAGTCCGTAAACCTCCAGTTCATGTATGAAGGCTCTGCCTAACTTTATTTGGGGTACGATTGCGCCACGTCTTGGATCATACCGACTGGCTTGTTTTTCGTCATCGGTGGTGCCGCTGATGTAGATACGGATTGCTTCCGTCACGACACCGCTGACGCGCATTTTAATAATTGGACTCTCGTTGTTCTGGATCTGCATAACTGCGCGCCAACGTCCGTCACCTTCCAATTTCTCGTATATCATAGCATTTATAATATTAGTCCCATTGATGGTGATCCGGTGAATCGCCTTTTGCGTTGGTAGGTTTAGATGGATCCACCGTCCATCGGCGTAGCCTCTCGTGTTCACATCGCCGTCTATCATTTCTGGTGAGGTGCAGGTGACGCCTTCTGTGACGGCGTAGTTGTAAAGTTCCTGCGGTTCGATCAGCATCTGCAGTGCCTTGGATTGGCATCCTGAAAAGAGTATTATTACACAGAACACTGTGGAAATAGAAAGGTAACGTTGCATCTTTTCCTCCTACGCTATGGCTCCGCTTTTCAAAATATTATACCACATTCTCACTTTTCTTTACAGGGGAATTTTGTGAAAATCGTTGCTTTAAAATAGCACTCGACCTATAATGCAGTATCTGGATTGATAAGTAAAAGGAGATAACGCAATGTATAAAAGTGCGATTTTAGGATGCCGAGGACGTGCCCGTGGGCACGCACGCGCATATCAACACGTCAAGGGTGGTAAACTTGCCGCTATTTGCGACATGCAGGAAGATCTGCTCAACGATTTTGGCGATGAGTTCGGTATTGAGGCTCGGTATACCGATCTCGATGAGATGCTGTCAAAGGAGAAGCCGGATCTCCTACACATTGTTACTGCACCCGTGCTGCGCGGGAGTAACGAACGCATCCGCTACCCCCTGATGAGCCAAGCCTCTGAACACGGGGTTCCTGCCGCGATTGTCGAGAAACCGATCGCTGTTGAGAGCGAAGACTGGCGGCAGATTTCCGAGCTTGCCCAACGCACTAAAACCAAGTTTGTCGTCAATACACAACTCAATTTCCATCCGCAGAATCTTGCCCTTAAACGTGATGTCGCAGAAGGCAAAATCGGTGCGATTAAATTTATTGAGGCAAGCGCCCGTAACCCACCTGTTGACCAAGCACCGCATGTCCTACAACTCGTGTCCTCCTATATTGACAACTCGCGGCCCGTGAAGGTCCAAGGACAAATCTCCGGTGCGGGACAACTCGATTCAGCACAACCTTCGCCTGCCAACGCTACAGCACTCGTGACCTACGCAAACGGCGTGCAAACCTCAGTTGCGTTCGGACCAGAGATGGCACCACGCGTACTGCCGGATACAGGTAACAACCGGCATAAGCGCGTCTGCGTGTTCGGTGAACAAGGATTTGTCCACTGGCGGTTCGAGAGTTGGGAACGCAATCTACCCGGAAGTGGGTATGAAGGCGGTGATCTCAACTACGGGGCACAGGATGTCATTGCCCAAGGCGGACTCACAGACGCAGTGTTTGAATGGCTCGATGATGAAAGCAAAGTGCATCCGACGCATTTGAAGCAATCCCTTGCGGAATTCAACCTGTTGTTGGGAATCTACTATAGTGGTTTGACGAACACCGTCGTCGAATTGCCGTTTGATCCACCTGATGGCATGATTGACATGTTCCGTGAACGGCTTTAAATTTCCGATTTTCCGCGCTGGCGAGGTTTCTAACCTCGCCTATTTCATCCAATTAAAGGCACCCTAAAAGGAACACCCTCATGAACGATACCATCTATATGGATAACCATGCCACAACGCCAATTGCCCCTGAAGTTTTAGCGGCGATGATGCCGTATCTCACCACAGATTTTGGCAACGCTTCCAGCGCGCATCCGTTCGGTGTTACGGCGAAGAATGCTGTGGAAAAAGCGCGCCACCAAGTCGCTGAACTGCTCGGTTGTTCAGGAGAGGAGATTGTCTTTACCAGCGGTGCCACCGAATCGGACAACCTTGCTGTTAGGGGGATCGCCTACGCCTGTCGGGAGAGGGGAAACCATATCATCACAAGCACGGCGGAGCATCACGCAATCCTTGATACATGCCACGCCTTAGCGACAGAGGGATTTGAAACCACGTATCTTCCGGTAGACAAATATGGGAGGGTGAGTCCTGACGATGTGGCGGCTGCCATTACGCCGAAGACGGTTTTGATGAGTTTCATGTATGCCAACAATGAGGTAGGCACGATAAACCCGATCGCCGATATTGCCGCTGTCGCTGCCAAACACGGCGTGCTTTTCCATTCGGATGCGGTGCAAGGTATAGGACAGTTGCCATCGGATATGGAGAGACTCGGTATAGCTCTTGCATCTCTGACGGCACACAAGATTTATGGACCCAAGGGGACCGGCGCGCTTTACATCCGTCGAAAGGGTCCCCGACCGGATTCGCTTTTCCACGGCGGTGGGCAGGAAGACGGGGTTCGACCCGGCACTTTAAACGTCGCGGGGATTGTCGGCTTAGGGGCAGCGTGTCAACTTGCTAAAAACTATATGGAAACGGGAAAAAATTGCGTGTCGATCTTGCGGAACTCACTCCATCTGAAGTTAAGCGCGCGATTGGAGGACATTCATCTCAACGGGCACCCGGAACAGCGGCTACCGGGCAATTTGAATCTCTGCTTTGCGGGGGTGCAGAGTCATGCCCTACTGATGGGGCTTAAGCGCGTTGCTGTCTCAACTGGATCGGCATGTGATTCTGAATCGGTGAAGGCATCACACGTTTTGGTTGCAATGGGGGTTCCGAATGAACTGGCGTTGACGGCTATCCGTTTCGGCTTGGGACGCTACAACACCGCGGCGGAGGTCGAGGTTGTCGCCGATGAGGTCGTAAAGATCGTTCGTCGGTTGCGTGAGTTGGCACCCGAACGGTGAGATCCTAAGTCCCTTGTCCCGCTTGTGGGTGATTTTTGGCTGTGTGCTTGGCAATCAACTCACGCACGGCATTTGTGTGCTTTTATCCCATGTTGTGTCAAAAACTTTACACACCCATTCAATTGCAAGCTGTTGCAATTTTCCCCGATAATATGCTATACTTTTATCGTCAAGTTAACACCTATCACAGCAGGAGACACGCATGTCATCTATTGCAGCCCGAACCTACTTAACTCCTGAAGAATACATTGCTGCCGAACGCAAGGCAACGTTCAAAAGCGAATATCTGAGCGGCGAGATCGTCGCGATGTCTGGTGCCAGTCTCGCGCATAACCTTATCACAGTGAACACCGTAACTCAACTCTATAATCAACTCACAGAAGGCGGATGTAGAGTGTTCACAGGCGATATGCGCGTCGGCATTGGTGCGGGTGTCTCCTACTTCTATCCAGATGTCACCGTTGTCTGTGATGAACCCCGTTTTGAGGACGATGCTTTCGATACACTCATCAATCCCCAAGTCGTTATTGAAGTGCTTTCTGATTCAACTGCAAACTATGACCGAGGTGAGAAATTCATACGCTATCGACAATTAGAATCACTCCAAGAATACATCCTGATTTCACAGGATCAGGTTCATGTTGAGCACTATCTCCGTCAAGGGAAACAATGGGTACTCAGCGAATTTAGCGCACTTGAGAACGTGTTACCACTTACTTCAATTGAGGCAGAACTTCCCTTACGTCAGATTTACAGATTTGTTGAATTTGAAACCGATGCCGCCGTTCAAACGACTGTAGGAGCTGGGTAACCCAGCCCCTACAAAGAGGAAATCCGTCTCATGCTGACTGTTGAACAACTCATCGCTTGTGGATTGGAAAAAGCAGAAGCATCGAAAATAACCGAAGTCGTCAATCGGATATTGAAGGCGCAATCGCCGATTGCCTGTTGGTCCGACATTTCACGCCACAGTCTCACACCACACCACCCGTTCGCACTCCACCAATTGCTTTATGAGACGGTATATGCCGATTTTGATAGCGCAACGCACGGGCCACCGCCTGCTTGGTTCCCTACGGACAAAGACATCACCGAAGCAAATATCACCCGTCTAATGGTGGCTTTAAACCTGAAAACCTACCGTGAACTCCACGCTTGGACGGTGCGGAATCGGGACACGTTTTGGCAGATGATGATCGATGCGTTGGGCATTAAAACGGTATCTACAAACACCGAGGCACAGCGAGACGCAACAGGAATCGCAACACCCTTTCATGCGCTCAACATCGTCGAGAGCTGCTTCAACACGCCTCCGGAGGCTATTGCGATTGTTACGCAACGAGAAAACGATGAAGGTCTCACAACATTCACCTATCACGAACTGGAGTTCCTCACCAATCGGGTCGCGAATGGACTTGTCGAAATCGGTATGAAGCCAGGCGACGCAGTCGCAGTTGATATGCCGATGAACGCTGAATCCGTCGCTATCTATCTGGGGATTGTCAAAGCGGGGTGTGTTGTTGTTGGGATCGCCGATAGTTTTGCGCCGGACGAGATAGCCACCCGTCTTCGCATCGGTAATGCCAAAGCAATCTTCACACAGGATTACATCAACAGGGCAGGTAAACGTCTTCCGTTGTATGAGAAAGTGATCGTCGCGAATGCTCCGAAAGCCATTGTTTCTTCATACAAGGGTCGGGACAGCGTCGCACGGATCCAACGCGAAAGTGATATGACATGGGATAGTTTCCTGAGTGATACAGATGCCTTTACCGCCGTTCCGTGCCCTCCGGATGCCCATACCAATATCCTCTTTTCCTCTGGGACCACTGGTGAACCGAAGGCGATCCCTTGGACACATACCACCCCGATCAAATGTGCAGCGGATGCCTACCTACACCACGACATTCATCCCGGCGATGTGCTTGCGTGGCCGACGAACCTCGGTTGGATGATGGGACCGTGGCTCATCTACGCCAGCCTCATCAACAAAGCCACTATTGCCCTATATGATGGCGTTCCGACAGGACGCGACTTCGGGGTCTTTGTCCAGAACGCCAAGGTCAGCATGCTTGGTGTCGTTCCTACCCTCGTTCGCGCGTGGAAAAATACGGAATGTATGCACGGGGTCGACTGGCAGGCAATCCGAGCCTTCAGTTCAACGGGTGAATGTTCTAACCCAGAAGAAATGCTTTATCTGATGTCTTTGGCGGGTTATAAACCGGTGATAGAGTATTGCGGCGGCACCGAGATCGGAGGCGGATATGTCACCGGCACGCGGGTGCAACCTGCTGTCCCTTCGACCTTTACAACGCCGGCACTCGGTTTAGATTTCCTACTTTATGATGATGGAATTCCCTCTGATAACGGCGAAGTTTTCATCGTCCCACCCTCCCTTGGGCTCTCTACGAGCCTGCTCAATGCCGATCACAATGAAGTCTACTTTGCCGGGACACCGCGTCCTGATCTGCGCCGGCACGGCGATGCGCTTGAACGGTTCGCGGAAGGTTATTACCGCATTCACGGGCGCGTTGATGATACGATGAACCTCAGTGGGATCAAGGTGAGTTCCGCAGAGATAGAGGAGGTGCTTAATGTCGTTAGCGGGGTCCAAGAGACAGCAGCGGTTGCGGTTTCACCGAAAGATGGCGGTCCCAGCCAACTCGTCATTTACGCCGTACTGGCAGCATCGGCGTCCGAACCGACAAAGCAGGAGATTCACGAGGCATTGCAAACTGCGCTTTCCGGGCATCTCAATCCACTGTTCAGAATTCACGATGTCGTCATCGTGGATGCGCTGCCACGAACCGCGTCTAATAAAATTATGCGCCGCATTTTACGCACCGGAAATTTCACTAAAAATTGACATCTGTCGTTTTTTTAGGTATACTTAACAAATACCCGAGTGACGGGTGCTTATTTTTTCAATCACCCTTTGTGGAAAAGGAGATGTTCTCATGGAAACGCATCCAAATTCACGCCACATCCCTTACGCTCCCACAGAAACTGCTGATCTATACCCTGAATCGGATGGAAAACCTATGGCTGAGACGGATATGCACGCGGTGGCTATCATCGATTTACGGCACCGTTTTGACAACTTCTTCGCGGATAATCTGGATACTTATGTCTCCGGGACTATCATGATGTATGATGTAGAGGGTCCCGGCCGTACCGCTGTCTCGCCCGATATCCTCGTCTCTTTCGGCATAGGTAAGAAACTCCGCCGCACTTATAAGGTGTGGGAAGAGGGGAAGCCGCCAGACTTCGTGATGGAGTTTTCAAGCAAAGGGACGTTTCAAAATGACTTAGGACATAAAAAGGCACATTACGCGTCAATGGGAATACCGGAGTATTTTCTCTGCGATATAGACAAACGCTATTTGCCCACGCCGCTGATGGGGTTTTGTCTCAAAGATGGGATTTATGAGCGGATACCGGAGAACACCGATGGCAGTATCTCCTCTGTGATATTAGGCGTATCGTTCCATCTGTCGGATGAGGGATTAGCCGTTTATGATGAGGCGACGGGGCAGTGGCTGCAAACGCCTGCTGAAGCGGCAGAGCAGCGTGCAGAACAAGAAGCCGCCGCACGGGCGCGTGAAGCCGCCGCACGGGCGCGTGAAGCCGCCGCACGGGCGGAAGCGGAAGCAGAAGCCTCGCGTCTACGCGAAGAACTTGAGCGTCTCAAAGGGCGCTTGTCAGAGGACTAACGCTTGATACGCGAAGTCCCAAAATTTCATGCTATTTTAGAAATTCACGCCAATAAATGGAGTTGCACCATGCAAGAGAAACAGTTCAAAGTTAGAGCGGCGCATTGCGATTATCGCGCAACGGAGGAGGAGATTTATCAAACACTCCGCCGCATCACCGATCCGCTCACCCGTGCTTGGAAACCGATTGAGACCGCTAAGAAGGTGGTCATGAAGTTCAATATGATGAAACCGGCGGAACGCATTATCTATTTTGAGGGGCGCCGCCGAGAATTGGTAGACGATGCGGTCTGTCGTGCCGTGTTGCGATTAATCAAGGAACACACCACGGCGCAGTTGGTCGCTACCGACACGAATCCGTATACCCACGGACATCGAATGCCCCCCGGTTTCAACTATGAATACCTTCTGAAAGAATTCGATGTGCAGTTCGTCGATTCCAACTTGCCACCTTTCAAGGTCTACGATGTCCCGGATGGCGGTTCAATGTTCGATCGCTATACGCTGAGTGCGTGTTTCGACGATGCGGATGCTGTCGTTTCTGTGGCAAAGATGAAAAACCATGCTTTCATGGGTATCACCCTGTGCACCAAAAACCTGTTCGGGTTGCCGCCGATGCTCCTTCCGGAAGGCAGGACACGCAGTTATTACCATCATCTCATCCGACTCTCTTATGTGCTTCCCGACCTGGCACTCATCACGAAGCCGTGCCTTAATATTATTGATGCGTTGACGGGACAGTGGGGACGCGAATGGGGTGGCGAAGGTAGGATTTGTAACGCACTTATCGCTGGGGATCATCCGATCTCCACTGACACCGTTGGTATGCACCTGATGGGACACGATCCGCAGTCCGATTGGCCCACACCGCCCTTCAAGCGCGATCGGAACCATATCCTCATCGCGGCACAGCGTGGATACGGCACTGTCAACTTGGATGAGATCGATTGGGAGAGCGAAGTCAAGGCACCGTTGGCGGAGTTTGATTCTGTCGAAACGGATACGCCGGAGACGGTTGGCAACTGGCGGCGAACGACGTGTGAGCAAGGGTTGGTTTACCTCGAAAACCAGAAGGAACTCATTGACCGGTATCGCAACGAATTCATTTACATGCAAGGTGGCGAGGTTGTCTGGAGTGGACCGGATCCGTCAAATCTCGGCAGCCGTCGACAGTTGAGCGGTGAAAAGAAGGATAGCGCGCTTTGGCTGAAACTTGTTGATGCCGAGGAGCATGAAGGCGAACGTTTCAACGTCTATGCGGAGTGTCTAAAACCCTTTGCGGCGTAGTTTCTATCATTTGATGGCGAGGTGAATGCCTCGCCTATTGAAGGAGAATACGAAATGGGTATCACCGCGGCAGAAAAGAAGCAATTGGACGAACAGGGATGCATTGTTATCCCAGATGTGCTTTCCGACGAAGAAATTAAGGTCTACAGAGCCGATATACTCCGGTTAGCGGAGGCGGAAAAACAGAACGGGTTGGCACGCCAACATACCGATGGGTATGGTCAGCACGTCCGTTGGTTGGTAAACAAGGGCCAGATGTACGAGCAGCTCGTCGCTCGTCCGAAGGTGATGCCCTATTTTGAACACCTGCTCGGTCCCGATTATACACTCAGCACCCTCACTTCTAACATTATCGATCCGGGCGCGCCGGATGGTGGCTACCACGTTGACAGTGTACTTGGCTCGATGCCGGAGCCGCTCCCGAGTTTCCCACTGGTCGCCAACAGTCTCTGGTTGCTCGACGATTTCACGCCGGAGAACGGTGGCACGCGTCATGTGCCGGGTATCCATCTGCAGCGAATCAAGCCGCCTCCGGGGACCACCCACCATCCCGATGAAGTTCGGCTCTCCGCACCGAAAGGTTCCGTGTTCCTTTTCAACGGTGCGATCTGGCATTCCGCGGGTGCCAATGAAACCGATCGGCAGCGCATTGCGTTAATCTGTTTCTGCTGTCGTTCCTTTGTCAAACCGATGTTCGACTTCGTGCATCATCTCAATCCGGAGGTCGTCGAACGTGCAACCCCGACTATGCGCCGCATCTACGGGTTCGATTCCCAACCCCAACCTCCAGATCAACCTACTCGATAATCGCATTTCACTGACGAAAACTTTAGAAGCCCCCGCACGGGGGTTTTTTCTTCTCCTGCTAACAAAAGCTGTAACGTTAATCTCAAATTTCACGTTACAATTTAAAGCGGAAGCTTTAACACTCTCCGATTTTTATCCGAAAACCCATCAATCGCTTTCAGTCAAGAACAGGAGGAGGTCCCGTACTATGACGATGATAACCGTTTATTGGCAAAGATGTATCAAGAACTCTCTCTGGTGCCCATTCAATGAAAAACTCTTAAACGATGGTCGTCTTGAATCACGCCTCGGTGACTATAGTGCGGGTATCAGTGGTGTCTATATCATCTGGGCAGGAACGGACAACAATCGCACAGTGCTTAAAGTCGGAAGCGGAATTATCAAAGATAAATTAGCGGCACACCTCAAAGACCCTGAAATCCGAGCCTATAAACCTGCACGATTGTATGTTACGTGGGCTTCCACCTTATCTGTAATTGGACCAGAGAAGATACAAAAAGGCATAGAGAAGTTCCTTGAAATCGTATTTAAGCCGAAGTTGGCTGAAAATTTACCTGATGTCGATTTTGTAATCATCAATCTACCTCGATGGCATAAATCGGTGCCGCCGCTTTGAAAAGCAGAGGTAAAAATAGAGTCCATATCACTTGCCGAATGTCAGCCACGCGAAATGCCACCACGATATAGACGTTCCCAGCCTCGTCTAAGTAGGTACCTTCCCAATGACGATTGGAGTCCGCAATTTGTAATCCCACCACATCAGCCAGTTCCGCTGTCGTACCACTGTAGGAGCGAGTTGGAAACCTCGTTAGCAAAACCTACGGGACGTGGGTCCTCTTGGAAAAAATTGCGGAAGTCTTCAAAATTTCACAGTAAGCATTTGAGAAACAGTCTTTGTAACCCTTTCAAAACATAGGTGTGGTATAGGGTGAGAGCCGTTTGGAGGACATTGCATTTTTTGGCGTTTACTGTGAAATTTTAGAATTAGAGGTTTGCTCTGATCCCTTGTAAACGTAGTCGTGGTGTGGGTTTATCAGCATTTTGTAAAATGTGTGCTTTTTGGGTTTACTGTGAAAAGATTATATTGTTTAATTTGATATAACATCTTGATAAATTAGCACGTTAAAATGTTACACCCGTGTAACATTTGGTAGGTAACGGCTATCTGACCGAAACCCAGTGGCTGTAAGGGTTTATAGACCTCTCTCCTCATCTCTCCGTTGTGGAAAAGAATAATACTGAATAGCCCTGTGTTTTTGATTGCCTGCATTAGGGTTGACATGTTATACTGATACTATATCCACACTGTTTTTTCTGAAAAAAATGACCTAATCCTAATATAACCCAAGTTGCTACTAACGGGTTTTGCATGTTTGAGGAACCCTTTTCAGCACCTTTTTTCACCCCAGAGGGGTGGTATGTCTATAGAAAATCGTGTGTTCAACCTCTTGCACTCCAGCGGAGTGCTATGTTCATAAGTAGATGGCAACTTAGGTTAATATATATTTACAGAAAATATCATGCCGAATCAACGCGAAACAACAATCACGAATGAACTGGTGAACATCCTACGAAACATGCGCCACGGATGGGAGATTGAGACGGAAGTCAATGCCTTCATCCGAGGCAACAGCGAACTGGATGCCCTTGTGATTGAGCGCGGACGTGAACCTATCGGCATAGAAGCTAAATTCGCTACCACCACCAATGCCAAAAACCTCATCAAACAAGCCGAAACACGGTTCGTCTATGAACTTGAAGCAGAATACCATACTTCTCGGAAAACCCTGAACAACGTCATGGCGGTTCTATATCCTGATCGTTTTAAAGCGATGCCAGGACGGGACATCAATCCGCAACTTCGCGCAGCAGACGACTTGCAGTACAAACTCATCAGTACCCTCGGGGATATCATCGGGCATTTCCCAAAGAACGGATGGGCAACTGGCACCGTGGGAGACATTGCGAATGCGTTACAAGTCGGTGCAATGCCTAATTCCCAACTGGAACAGGCTGCAGAAGAGATGGAACTGAGTATTGACAGCGCAGCCCATCTACTTGCGGATGCAATCGTTGATCACCGTGCTATCGGCACGAAAATTGAAACGATTCTTCACCAAGAGGTTTTTTCTAAAGACAAAGACGACGAGGAAGAAAAACTCAACATACAAACCCTCCGTATGGCAGCGCTAATTATCACCGATGCCTTTGTCTTCCAGAGTTCGCTCGCTGGCAAAGCAAAGATGAAATCCGTTCGTTCCCTCCACCAACTTCTGCCTACGGTTGACTATGCTGATGTTATCGCCGATTGGAACACTATCCTCAAAGTCAATTACCGTCCGATCTTTGAGGATGCTCGCGATCTCGTTGAGGCACTCGCTACCGATGACAAGTTAGTTAAACCTATCTTAACTCTCCTCTGTGAAGCAGCCAAAGACCTCGTTGATACGGGTATCGCGCAGATTCACGAACTCTCAGGCATCGTTTTCCAAAAACTCATCACCGATAGGAAATACGTTAAAGCAAATTACACACTCCCCGAAAGTGCGGTGCTGCTGTCAACACTTGTGCTGCCGAAATTGCCCGAAGGCAAACTGCCGAAAGTGGCAGATTTCGCGTGTGGGACAGGTGCGCTCCTCAACGGTGTTTACCAACGCATCTTATCTCTATACGAACAGCAAGGTGAAAACGGCAGAGATATCCATCAGAAGATGCTTGAAGAAAACATCGGTGGTGCAGACATTATGCCCAATGCAACACACCTCACGGCGGCTGCACTCGCCAGTACCTATGCAGAGTTGAAGATTCGTGGAACCAGGATTATTACGGCTCCCTACGGGAGACAGGATAACGGGACTTATGCTATAGGTGCACTCGATTGGCTTGATAACACCCTCGTCTTCAAAGAAATGGATACTCAAGCACAACAACTCGGTGGAACAGAGGATGTAACGGTAGAAACACAACATGTGTTCAAACGTGGCGAATTTGATATTGTCGTTCAGAACCCTCCCTTTACAAAACCGGGCACAGATCAAGGTAGTGACGTACCAAAGACAACATTCCAAGGTAGTGACCGTCCAGAAGAAGATAAGAAAGCGATGCAAGCTGCGCTGCGAAATAAAGACTCCCGTGTAGCACATGGATTGAGCGGCCTTGTTTCTTACTTTGTCGACCTCGCTGATCGCATGATTAAACACGATGGGATCATGGGTTTTATCATGCCAGCGACAATTCTAACGTCATCCACCATGCAAAAAGTACGTGACATGCTGGCCACGGAATACCACGGAATCGTGGTGGTTACTATTGCCGAAGCAAAGACAGAAAATGCAGCATTTTCCGCGGATACTAACATGGCGGAGTGCATTGTGGTAGCCAAGAAAGGGGTGAATGCCGATACAGGACGAGGGAAATTTGTATGTCTAAACCAACGACCACGGAGTGTCTTAGAAGCGGTGGAAATTGCAAACTATATTAACCAAAACAGCAGCGCGCGACGATTAGAAGATACCCCTAATGGTGGCGATATAATCAGAATCGGTGATGACATCGCTGGACAAATGCTAAACTGTCCGCTCTTGCTTGGTGAAGGTTGGGGAGTGTCCCGTGTACAATCGATGTCATTGATTCAGTCTGCTTATAGTATACAAAAAGGTATCCTACATCTACCTATGCAAACAACTAATGTTAATGTTCCTATGTGCCGTGTAGAGGACATAGCACAGGTTGGATGGCATCCGGAAAGTATCTACGGAAGGGATGGTCCCTTTGATATGATTAAAGGAGATGCCAACGGTGATGGGTATCCTTGTCTGTGGAGTTTGAACAGTGAAACTCAGCGATCAATGCTTGTCAACCCTGATTCGAGGGGAATTCCGCGCAGAAATACAGAGGGTATTCTTTCAAAAATCCTTACAAAGAACAGCAGAGCTCACTACAATCTCTACTTACGATTCAATGCTAACTCAACCCTCATCCTCTTAACAGAAAACCCTTCGGTTGGGGTTAACAGGTTACCCAACGTGGCATTCGAGGATCCACGGCACGAAATTGCTTTTGCTCTCTGGTGTAACTCAACATTGGGACTGATGTGTCACTGGATACATAGTGGGAAGCAACAGTCGGGGCGCGGTATTCTAACACTCAATACGTTAGCAACAACGCCGATACTGGATGTCCGAGCACTTTCTGAAACAGCGTTAGCCAACGCTGAATCGGTCTTTGAACAGTTAAAGTACAAACGCATGCTGCCATTCAACGAATGCGCTCACGACCCTGTCCGACACGAATTGGATACAGGTTTGTTAACGGAGGTGCTTGGCATCAAGGATCTCGGTGTCCTCACAGCGATGCAGACTTTGCGCGAGATGCTCTGCGCTGAACCGAGCATTCACGGTGGGAAAAAATCTAAGTGTGATCTTGACGCGGAGTTGGCGAAGCTTAAGTTGAAGGGTATTCCGTTTCCGAATTGGTATAATGATAATTAAGTTCGGGAACTCCCCCTCGGAAATTCAGACAGGACAAAGCGAAATGCCTCTGTAACATCATATTTTGATTAGCATATTGACAAGACAAGGATTCCCAATTCAAACTAGGCAAAGGAAAGAAAGATAAGTTAATGAGAGTAAAAACTGTAGAATTGATAGGGTTCAAGCGATTCGATCATTTAACTATAGATCTTGGCCCTATCCCCAAAAAGATTGTCGCTATGGTTGGTCCGAATGGTTGTGGAAAGAGCTCAGTATTTGACGCTTTTGAATACCAATTGCAGCATTTTCAAAATCACGGAACTGAAGAAGCACATTTTTATTTAAGATCGCGTTTTCATGATGATAATCCCCAAAATAAACAGTACCAGATAGAAAAAGTAGACGTAACTTTCGATTCGGGATCACTGAATGAAAAAAGTTTTTACATTAGAACGCCGTACCGCTTTACTTCTGGCCTCACTATAAATTGGACACAACCCTTTCCTGAGATACTGAGTCGACAAGATAGTCCACCCCGTAGCACAAATGCTTTAGATCAGCGCCTTGGATTAAACTACACAAAGTTGGTGGCATCTTCAGAGAAAGAGGCCTCTGGAGGGCCAAAGACCGGAAAGCAAATCCGTACTGAATACATTGACAAGATTAACAATATTCTATCCAATATGATGCTTGATGTGCAAATATCAGATTTAGGCGATCCGTGGGAGGAAAAAACTGGAATGTATTGTAAGAAGGGTAACACAATTGACTTTCCGTTTGCCAACCTATCGTCTGGGGAAAAGGAAGTAATTAACATAATTATTGATCTCATCCTCAAATCAGAAGAGTATACAACAACAGTCTATTGTATTGATGAACCAGAGTTACATTTAAATACAACTATACAGCGGAGGCTTCTCATTGAGATTAATAACCTAATTCCAGCTAATTGTCAACTTTGGATTGCAACCCATAGCCTCGGATTTATGCGTGCGTTGCAAAATGAACTAAAAGAAGATGCTCAAATCTTAGATTTCTCAGAGAAGGATTTTATAGGCAGGCATACAATTGAGCCAATGAAACTGAATCGTCAAAACTGGATGAGAATCTTTGAGACTGCCCTTGACGACTTGATAGATTTGGTAGGTCCGAGTCGAATAGTTTACTGTGAGGGTAGGGCAAAGCCAGGTCCAAACAGAATGGAGAAAGGTTTAGACGCACAAATCTATGAACAGATATTTTCCATTGCCTTTCCCAACACGGTTTTTGTCTCAAGTGGTGGAAATACTGAACTTGACCAACGAAGTGATATTGCAATAGATATTCTTGGTAAGGTATTCAATGAGATAGAGATATGGGTACTCAAAGATCGCGACATGGCATCGGGGAAACCAATCAATGAGTCAGATCGTCAGGAGTACTTAAGCAATAATCCATCTCATCATCGTGTTCTCAAGCGTTTTGAATTAGAAAATTACCTTTTTGACAAAGAGGTTCTGTCTAAATACTGTCAATTTAAAGGTCTAACGTTCAGTGAGGTAGACTATGATAACTTTGTGACGAACATCAACAATCAAAATGTCAAAGACGATATTAATCGAATAAAAAACTTTTGTGGGATCAACACAAGCATCAATGCAGACACGTTCAAACTGAATCTCTCAGAATTCATCACGGAGGAAACCGAAGTCTACAAAGAGTTGCGAGAATGTATTTTCTATCGAGCGTAAATAATCGGAAAGACAATGTGGTTATAGATTCGGTGCGGTTAGGAAACCGCACCTACCGGGTCTGCGGTAAGCCTCTTTTTCAATAGCACATGTCGCCCTACGGGACTAAAGCATGAAGAATTAAATGCACCAACTTGATATTCTTGCTTCAAGCATGTTATAATTTTAGACAATTGGTTTATTTCAAGCTGCAAGCACCTCGAAACCAATCCTTTTCAAATCCAACTCTTAACGGAGATATTGACATGCAAATTGAAGATTACTTCAACTTTTTGGCAGAAAATGACATTCGTATTAAGGGAACACGTATAGGTATTGAAACTGTTCTGGGCGAGTATATTCACGACGGCAAAACAGTAGAGGCAATTGCTGATCGTTACCATACGGTCACACTGGAACAGGTCTACGCTACGATCCTATATTATCTGCAAAACCAAGAAAAAGTTGGCGCATATTTGGAAAATTATCTGGAATATTGCCGAACGGCGCGGGAGGAATACGAGAAAAATCCGCCCCCTGGTGTTATTCGCCTACGTGAACTTATCGCAGAAAGGAAAACTGTTTCTGATAATTCAACCTAAAAATGTCTTGATATCTCAACAGACTTATGGCATAATTGTTAGAGGTTGATCAATTTCACATTGTGAAAACCGGTCCGAAATTCAGCACAATCGTAGGAGATCATGAGATCAGCTCGCTATACCGATAATGTTTTCATCAATTGCCCATTTGATTTAATGTATAAGCCATTGTTTGATGCGATGGTGTTTACTGTCCACGATTGCGGTTTCATTGCCCGGTGCGCACTTGAGGAAGAAGACGCAAGTCAGGTCCGCATTGATAAAATTTACAACATCATTGCGGATTGTCGTTATGGAATTCACGATATATCCAGAACGGAATTAGACGAGAATTCGGGGTTTCCTCGATTTAACATGCCTCTGGAGCTGGGTATTTTCCTTGGGGCAAAGAAGTTCGGAGTAGCGGATCAGAAAACGAAAAAATGTCTCGTCTTGGATAAAGAGCCGTATCGGTATCAGCAATTTATCTCGGATATCGCAGGACAAGATATTCAGGCACATAACAACGATGTTGAAATGATTGTGAGAGGCGTTCGGAACTGGCTCCGCACCGCATCAGGACGGCAGACGATTCCTGGCGGAAACATCATTTGGGAACGTTACCAGACCTTTCTGAGAGATCTGCCTCAAACGGCTGAGGAGTATCAATTAGAAGCTGAAGAAATGATTTTCCATGATTACATTTTTGTAATAGGAAAATGGTTAGTAGCTGCAAGAGGGCATTGATTGAAGCATAGCTCAAGGAAGTAATCCACATGGCAAGAGAAAGAACCGTCAAATTCCCCCCCCGCAAACGAGGCGGAAAACTTACAGTCCGTCAGGTTGAACGCGCAGTGAAAAAGGTCATTCGTGAGCGGCTTGAGTGGGAAGCCTCAGAATCCTATCAGCGTATCTATTCTACGCAATCTACGCTACTACTTGAGGCCATAGCTGAAACATTGGATATATCTGAAACCCACTATGAATCCGCGGTAAAACGTTACAAAGGGATCCGTGCGTGGTTAGAACGAGATGAATCCAGCGTTGCCCGTTATAATCCTGAAATTTATCCTCAAGGTTCTTTTGCACTCGGCACGGTTACGAAACCTCTTTCTGATGCCGAAGTGTACGACATAGACTTTGTTTGTGAGTTGAAACTTCAGAAAACAGAGATCAGTCAAAAGCAACTCGACAAGTTAGTGGGACAAGAAATCAAATCCTATGCACGTACTAATGACATAAATTCTCAACCTGAAGAAAGTCGGTATCTTTGGACGCTGAATTATGTCGATGGTGCTCAGTTTCATGTAAATATCTTACCAGCTATTCCGGACGCAGAGTCTTTCAAAGAATTTATTGCGTCAAAGGGTTCCGTGCCGTCTGATTGGTCAGATTCCGCGATTGCAATTACAGACAATACGCTTCCCAATTATTGCCGAATTGATGCCGACTGGCCACGCAGTAATCCAAAGGGGTACGCAGAATGGTTCCGAAGTCGTATGGACAATGTGCCTGAGTATAAAGTGAAAACCCCACTTCAGCAATCGATCCAGATATTAAAACGGCACCGCGATATCTGGTTTGATGAAAATCAATCTGCTTACGAGGAAAAGGCGAAACCGATCTCTATCATCATTACAACACTTGCAGCCCGTGCTTATGATAATCAAGCCGATCTGCAGCAAGCACTAATGAAAATTGTGACGGGAATGCAGGGGCATATTGCGGCTTACAAGACAGGTGTAGTTGTCCTACCCAATCCGGTAAACTCGCTTGAGAATCTTGCCGAGGAGTGGCAGGAGTATCCCATCCGAAGAGTCTGCTTTGAGGACTGGCTTAAACAGATATACTCGGACCTGACACAAGCGTTAGCACTAAGTGATATTCAGAGCGTAGCGGAATCGCTCAAACTTTGCTTGGGTGAGCGTGTTATCAGCGATGCATTACGGAACGCCTTAGCATCAACAGGAGTCTCAGAAAACCCTATGCACGGTAACTTGAGCCATGAGATTAACCGATAACTAAACTAAACGGCTATATCTTACCCCAGAACTTATAGTATACGGTGCGGGTCAAATGCCTGAAAGAATCGCACATCAGATTGGTTGGGACTGAGGTAGAATAGCGCAGAAACAGACGAGACTTTTCGGATTAGTAGCGTTCAGTCCCTGACCGCTTGAGTATCCCCCATGTTACCGCAAGCTTCCCCGATGCCTCGACGGCTAATGCCTCGCGCATGTTCATCGTGATGTCCTGAATTTCCTCTTCGGTGAGTGCCTGATTGAACATTGCGACTTCATCGAGCACACCTGACCAGAAATCGCCTCTCGGATTCCCCCAGCGTCCGATGCGGACGGGTTCCGTATTGTGATCCGGCGGGATTTCAGTCTTGGTTTCGCCTTCCATCACACCGTCAAAATACGCCCGAAGGAACGTGCCATCAAAGGTCGCAGCGACGTGATGCCATTTGCCGTCGGCAGCGACCGTCTTGCTAAAGGCGGTCTTCCATGCACCAGCAGTGGTGTAGTTCACGCCAAGTAGGTTCGTATTGCCGGCAACGAAGATCCCATAATTCCTCGGGTTCCCAGCGACAGGTTCCTTCCCGATCACGGTTTGCCAGAGACCGGTTGGTTCCGTTTTGATCCACGCCGATATTGTGTATTCGGTGAGATCGAAATCGGCGTGATGTGGGATTTCTACGATATTACCATCACCGTTGAATTCGAGAGCCGCTCCTATTTTGCCTTGAACCCATTTCGCGCCCTGAATATCGCCATCATGCCCATTCTCAGAGGTATCTTTCGCTGTCCCACCTTGGTTTTCGTCGAAAAGCCATGCGCCAACGAGTGCGTCTTCCAATACGTCCGTTGTACATATATTGGTACTACACAGAAGAACTACCAACAACATTATCAACATCATCACAGGTCGTTTTTGAACAGGCATCATTGTGTGTTCCTTTGGTGTCGAACCCAATCTCGGATGTCTTCATCAACAATTCATTGGAGGACAGACGCAATTTGGGATGGTGCAAGCGGCGGTCCCTCATACCGATTTTTCATCTCTGGCATTTTCGGACATTGGCGTATATCAATCCTGAGTCTTGAGTGTGCCCCAAGTTACCGCCAGCTTTCCAGTAGGTTCAATCGCTAACGCCAGTGTATGCAATCTCCTCACGTCGGTATCACTGAACGCCCCTTCAAAAATCGCAATTTCGTCAATGCCACCGGCGTACCAGATACCGCCCAAATGCTGTGTGTAGGCGATTGTCGGCTTATGCGCGGCACCGTAGGCAATACTGATGGGATCAGGGGCTGGAGTCGTCTTTTTGAGCTCACCGTCCAAGTAGATTCGGACGGACTTTTTGCTCTCAACAACCCCAACGACATGATGCCACTCGCCGTCAGTGGGGAACGGTACATAGGCGGAGGGCCAATGCTTTGCGGCGTTCGCCGTGTCCGCTCGAATCCAGATGCCAACATTATTGTTATCAAGCAGTTGGATACCGTAATTGTATTTGTCATAGATCGGATTTCGTGTCCCAAGGGTCGGCTTAATAATCGCCTCCATCGTCACAGAAGGGAAGAAGATGTCCTCACCGATTCGTATCAAATCAACAACACCATCAAAATCGAGGGCTTCACTGCGAAATCCGTCGATGTGGTCGGGTTTGCCCGTAACGGTTCCGCCGTTCTTCCCCAAAACATCTTCAACTTTTTTCCCTTGAACGGTGTCTTTGTCAAAGGTCCAAAGTGCCGCAAGCCCCATTTTTACTCTCGGATCCTCGGCTTCTGCGGACTGAATTACCGTGATAGAAATTACAAAACTGACTAAAAGCAGAACAGAGGCAGACAATTTCGTTTTCATGGATCAGTCCTCCTTAGATTCTGATTTCCGCCTAAACAATTTGATGTACGCACTGAAAATCTCCTACAATTTTAGATATTTAGAAAAACGTGTCAAGTTTCTTCAAGCGGATTACATTTTTTCATACCTTTAGGCCATCAGGTGAAGTTGTTTTGGATAATGTCCGAATCAATCATGCCCTCCATAATCATATCAAGCGGATTCGGAGATTGGGAGCACATCGCGCTCGACTTCGTGGACTTTACTGGGATAAGTTTTGCCGCGAATCCACATGACAGCGCAACCTCGCTCCGGTTTAGGCGTCACCCATTCTGCTTGCGCACTGAGGTAATGGGCGACGAAACTCCGGCGGAACCGTAGACTGTGGTTGTCCATGCTCTTGTGCAGGAGATGACTATGGAACCAGATGACGGCACCAGGTGGCACTTCTACCGCTACACCGTCTTCATCGCGAACACCGCGTGCCATTTTGAACTCCCGCTGCTGTGAGCCTTCAAGGTCTCCATGCTGAAAGATGTCCCATTTATGGCTACCAGGGATGACGTAGAGACAACCGTTCTCTTTGTCTGCCGGGTCAATAGCCGTCCATGTTCCAACAGTCGTCTCTGTATTAAACCGAGTGCGGAAGTAGAACTTATCTTGATGCCACGGGAAACCGAGACCAATCTTGGGAGCCTTCCAAATGAACAACGTGTTGATACCGAGAATATCTGGACCAAGTAGATCGACCAATGGATCAGTGAGCCGAGGATCCCGCACACGTGTGAGGAATTCTGGGTCGTAGCAACTCGGAAAATGGATTTTGTGCATCGCGTAGATGCCTTGCTGTGCTGCTTTCCCGTCTCTGACGAGGGCATTTTGATCGATGTGTACGGACGGGAAGGGACGTTTTCTGTCCACAATGTCTTCAGCGACTTGGCGGAATGCATCGTTCTCTTCGGGGGTGAATACGTTCAAACGGACAAGGTAACCGTTCTCGTTCCAGTATGAGAGTTCATCCGGGCTTAGTTTAAAACGCCGATTCTGTGGTGTTGGTTCTGCGTTCATTTTAATCTCCTGTTCCTTGATTTGCAGCGGTGGGCGACAATCTTTTGAAGGGCTGTGGAAATAATAACACATTTGGTGGAAAAGTCAACCCGTTTTTTCTTGACAGATATTGTAGTAAAGTGTATCTTCGTGAGTAATTATCAAGTACGAACCGCTAAAGTTTTGAGAAATATGTGAAGTGTGCTAAAATAGCGTATTGGTTCAAAGTCACTATCTAACAGGAGGAATGACAATGAACACGAATGAAGCATCAGTGAAAGAGACCTACCGCGCGACAGCGTTTGCAGATTTCCAACCTGAACTTTCGGCTCCGGGTGCCACACCTGAAAGATTGGCATACCTGAAGGAGCACGGTTTTGTCATCATCAACGACTTTGTTGATAATCCGTGGATTCCCATTCTTCGGGAGGCAGGTCGCCGTGTCACGGAGGCGTGTGCCCCCGAGCACTGCTACGACACGATCGACTGCTCAAAGGGCTACGTCCACCGTGCCGCGGAAGATGAACCGTGGGCGATCCGAGGACTTATCCATCCCGCTTTCGGTGAACCGAGTTTCTCCGAATTCCACGGCTCTTCGGATTTCTTGGACTTTGTTGCCTCTTGGTGTCACGGACTTCAACCTGAGGACCTGACGTTTAGTGGTATGCTACTGTGGGCAAATCCGCGAAAGAACGAAAATGGACCCAGTTGGCACAGAGACGTGACGTGGTGGGGGGACGGCGCAGGCTACTTCTCACAGCGGGAAATCCGCGGAGATACCCCTGAAGACTATTCCGAAGCGGTAGAACGGATCCGCTGGAAAGAAATTCAAGAAAGTAATGAGAAACGAATTACCGAGCGGAACGGCGTGAGCATGTTTTTGGCACTCACAGACGACGAATGCCATGAGTTGATTCCAGGCAGCCATCATCGATGGCGCACTCCCTTTGAGCATGACGTGCTACTTCCACAGGCGATGAAGGATCAGGGGGTTCCCTATACACCGAGTTGGAACAGGGTTGATCCGTTACCCGGTCAGGTCGCTATTCGGCTCAAGCCGGGAGAGGCACTCATCCGCAATGGCAACAACATCCATACGGGACACACCGTGCCTGAGCGCGAGCGGAACACATTGTCGATCGGCTGGTCGAAATGGTCGGGCGAATTCACCGGTGAGCCTTCAGTCGCGGACGCACGAAACGCTTGGCAACTCGATCCTGCTGTCCGAGACGCTTTGCCGCACGAGTTTATGAAGACGGCGTGGGACCGGTGGGCAGAAACCCAGAAACTCGGAGACACGCTTGAGGACAGGTACGCCGGATTTGACGTCAGGCAGATTAAGTCTGGAAAAGTCGTTGGGTGGCAGACTGAATTGGAACGTCAAGCCGCAGCAGCAGGCGACGCGTGGGAAGCCTTCCAAACCGCTGCATCATAATTAGACAGGAGCCAACCGTATTGCCTAAAAAATTAGCAAGCGACAATAGGGGTATAACCTGTGTTCTCATCTCCGTACAACGTCCGAAGTGGGGTGGCTTACGCATGCGTTGAGACAGGTTATCATTCTTCCGTATACATTGACCTTGGCATAAGTATTGCATCATGCCTGAGTATAGGGCTTACGCAATCTGCAAACCGTAACCCATAGTATCTTTGCATCCTCGCTGCGGAATCACTGTATTCTTGACAGTACGAGATAGAGGAGGTTCATCGCGATGGCAGGATTTGATGGATATAATACTGATGGATTTTATGATGAGATGTTTACGGCTGATGGAAGTGCCCGTCCCGCGGTTCAGATGTTGGTAGAACGCATTGAAGGTTTTCCGGAAGGCGAGTTAGCGCGTCGTCACATTGCCGCTGAACATGCTTTGCTGCGAATGGGCATAACCTTCAATGTCTATGCGGACGAACAGGGCATCGAAAAGATTTTTCCGTTCGACCTGATCCCGCGAATCATCGATGCGAGTGAATGGAACTGGATAGAGCGCGGGCTCAAACAGCGCATCCACGCGCTGAATCTATTCATTGACGACGTTTACCACGATCAGAAGATCCTCAAAGATGGCGTTGTCCCGGCAGATGTCGTGCTTTCATCGGAACGGTATCTGCAGCAATGCATCGGCTTGGATCCGCCGCGCGGTGTTTGGTGTCACATCACTGGGACGGATTTGGTTCGCGATGGCGATGGGCAGATTTATGTCTTGGAAGATAATCTCGGGTGTCCGTCAGGGGTTTCCTACGTCGTGGAGAACCGACAGTTAATGAAACGGACCTTCCCGCAGCTTTTTGGGATGTCGCAGATTCAACCCGTGGAGGATTACCCGAGCCAACTTCTGAATATGCTTCGGTACCTTGTGACTGACAAGGTACTGACCCCTGAAGTGGCTGTGCTGACGCCTGGCATTTACAACTCCGCCTACTTTGAACACTCTTTCTTGGCACAGCAGATGGGTGTCGAATTGGTTGAGGGGCGCGATCTTGTCGTGATGGACGGATTTGTGCACATGCGAACAACGAAAGGTTTTGAGCGTGTTGATGTCATCTATCGCCGTATTAACGACGATTTCCTTGACCCAACGGTGCTTAATCCTGAATCAATGCTGGGTGTTCCAGGCTTGATGGAGGTTTACAAAGCGGGACGGGTCGCTTTGGTCAATGCCCCCGGGACTTGTGTCGCCGATGACAAAGTCGTCTGTTCGTTTGTGCCACAGATTATCAAGTATTATCTCGGCGAAGATATTATCGTTCCAAATGTTCCGACCTATATGTGTTGGGAAGATACGGATCGAAAATACGTTTTGGAGCATCTCGATGAACTCGTTGTCAAAGAAGCAAATCAGTCGGGTGGTTATGGGATGTTGATCGGTCCGCATTCAACCAAGGCAGCGTGTGAGGAATTTGCCCGCCGCATCAAAGAGAACCCACGCAACTACATTGCGCAACCGACGCTCTCGCTTTCACGGGTGCCTGTGTTGATTAACGACCATTTTGAAGGACGACACGTTGACTTGCGTCCGTTCATCCTTTACGGCGAAGATATCTATGTGCTTCCGGGTGGATTAACACGGGTCGCCCTCAAGAAAGGCTCACTGGTCGTCAATTCGTCCCAAGGTGGTGGTAGCAAGGATACTTGGGTCTTATCGAACTCGGCGTAGGAGGATGTCATGCTAAGTCGCGTTGCGGAATCAATTTACTGGATGAGTCGCTACATTGAACGTGCCGAAAATGTTGCGCGTTTTGTAGATGTCAACCTCCACCTCATTCTCGACCTACCGGTCGGTGTACAGGCACAGTGGGAACCCTTGGTAGCCACGACAGGTGATGATGAAGTATTCGCTGAACGCTACGGTGAAGCATCACGCGAAGCGGTGATTCGGTTTTTAGCATTTGACACTGAAAATCCGAATTCAATTGTCTCTTGTCTGCGGGCTGGACGTGAAAATGCCCGATCGGTCCGTGAAAATATCTCGTCAGAGATGTGGGAACAGTTAAATGATGCCTACTTATTGGTGACAAACACCTCCGAACAGTGGGCGATGGCGGAGCCTCATGAATTCTTTAGAGACATCAAACTTGCATCACATCTCTTCATGGGACTCACAGATAATGTGATGTCCCATAGCGAAGCGTGGCACTTCTGTCAGTTGGGGCGTTTGATTGAGCGTGCCGACAAGACATCAAGAATCGTAGATGTTAAATATTTTATTCTACTTCCATCCGTGTGGGATGTGGATACACCGTTTGATGATATTCAGTGGGGAGCATTGTTGCACTCTGCCAGTGGTTTTGAGATGTATCGTCGGACCTACGGGCTCATCTCCCCAAATGAAGTCGTCTCCTTTTTATTGCTGGATCGTGAGTTTCCGCGGTCGGTACTTTATTGTCTTTCCAAGGCTGAAGAATCATTGCATGCGATCTCCAGCACCCCGTTAGAAACCTTCTCCAACCCAGCGGAACAGCGGTTGGGGCAGCTGCGTGCTGAATTTGCGTATGCCCAAGTCAAACAGATTCTCAGGATGGGTTTGCACGAGTTTCTCGATGCCTTCCAAACGAAGCTGAACTTAGTCGGTGATGACATTCACAAGACCTTTTTTGCTTTGCGGCCCGTCAATGGAGAACCCGCGGAGGAATAGTTGAAGGTGATAGACGATAATTATAACATCCCTATAGAAGAGGTTCGTAACCTCGATTCTTTTAGTTTGCCTTATGGACGGACAGGCGACTTTCCGGGTGGACAGATCGATGAGATGCTGAACCGGGATGGACAGGTCAATCCGCATTGGCGCGCCTTCATGCAGGCACTCGACATCTTGGGACTCACAGAGATGGAATCTCGCGACGAAGAGGTAAAGCGGCTCCTCCGTGAAAATGGTGTTACTTACGTCTTACACGGGGAGCAACAGGGACACCGCCCGTGGGAACTTGATCCTATTCCATTTATCATTTCGAACACTGACTGGCAAACTATCTCTGATGGACTTATCCAGCGCGCCGAACTGCTGAACCTAATTTTGACCGATCTCTACGGGGAACGCACTTTAATCAAAGAGGGGGTAATACCCCCAGAAGTGGTTTATGCACATGCCGGATTTTTACGCGCCTGTGTTGGGCTTGCTCCGTGTGAATTCCCATTCCTTCTGAATTATGCCGCCGATTTAGCACGCGGACCGGATGGCAATATGTGGATACTCAGTGATCGGACACAGGCCCCCTCAGGGGCAGGTTATGCGCTTGAGAACCGCACTGTCCTCGCGCGAGCACTGCCGAATCTCTTTGGTGAAGTTGGTGTTCATCGACTCTCCTTTTTCTTCCGAGCACTCCAGAACAGTGTAGCAGATCTGCAATATCAACTCGAAAGTGCCATCCGCATTGCCCCGAACCAGACAGAAAATCCACACGTCGTTGTACTCACCCCTGGGCCCCTCAACGAAACTTACTTTGAGCATGCCTATCTCGCGAATTACCTCGGTTATACTTTAGTCCAAGGTGACGATTTGACGGTGTGGGATGGGCGTGTTTGGCTAAAATCGATTGATGGTCTACGTCCTGTTGATATTATTCTGCGTCGGGTAGACGACATCTTCTGCGATCCATTGGAACTCCGACAAGATTCGCGCCTTGGCGTTGCAGGCTTGTTGGAGGCAATTCGGCAGGGAAACGTGATCGTGATAAACCCACCCGGCAGCGGTGTTTTGGAAAATCCGGGCTTGATACCGTTCCTACCGAGTATCGCAAAACGGTTGATGGGCGAAGACCTCCGTCTTCCCTCTGCTGCAACGTGGTGGTGTGGGCAACCGAAGGAGCGAGAATATGTATTGGCAAATCTTGAGACGCTGGTTATTAAAGCTATTCATCGTCAACCGGGCGATCAACCTCTGTTTGGGACCCAATTGAGCAAGGCAGAACGTGACGCGCTCCGCATCCAGATCAATGCTAATCCATACTTATACGTGGGACAGGAACAGATTCACCTATCGACAACACCCTCGCTGATTGAAGGAAGACTTGAACCCCGCCGTGCAATCCTGCGTTGTTTTCTATTTGCTGAGAAAGAGGGATACGCCGTGATGCCGGGGGCACTCACGCGTTGTGCGGGAGAGAGAGACGAGGTAACGATCTCGATCCAAGATGGTGGTGTTAGCAAAGACACTTGGGTGCTCGCTTCAGAACCTGAACCACATGTGAGTTTATGGCAGCGGCGTATCACCGAGGTGCGGGGTCCTGCTTCTACGAATCCTGCTGGATTGTCGAGTCGGTCGGCTGAAAACCTATTCTGGGTCGGTCGCTATGCGGAACGCGCCGAGGGGCAAGCGCGGCTCCTCCGAATTATGTTGGATAAAGTTAAGATGAGTAAAATGGGTTTGGAGACTTCGACTTTAGGCGAGGTGCCACCGTCCACTGTTTTCACAGAGATCGTTGGCGAAGATGCGAGAAAGGTTTCTGAACTTGCGTACCTCCGTAGTATGCTCCATTCTCTCACGGGTTTGCGGTCATCTCACCCGGGTTTTGTCAGTAAGGACGAACAATCATTGGAAAGCGATCTCCTTTCTATCATGCGGGATACAGAAAACAGTGGGAGCCTGGTGTCAACACTTCAGGCGCTCCTCAGCGCGGCGTATGCTGTCCGGGATCGCTGGTCTACCGATACGTGGCGTGTGATGAACAATATTGAGGATTTATGTGCTACACTTGATAGGAATATGCCCGAAGAAAGTGGCACAGATGCACAGGTACTAACGAATTTTATTTTACAAGACACAGAATTGGCTGCACTTGACCAACTCGTGATTTTTCTTTCTGCATTAAGCGGACTTAATGCAGAGAGCATGACGCGAACGATCGGTTGGATTAGTTTGGATATAGGGCGGCGTATTGAGCGCGCCCTGCTTCTGATTGTGCTTTGTCGTTCAAGTCTCGTCGCGGTGCAAGATGAATGGATCGAACGCCTCCTGCTTGAATCTGTTCTCGCTGCGGCTGAAAGTCTGATCACTTACCGCAGCCGCTATCGTGCGGCACTTCACTTTCCAACTGCTCTTGAATTGCTACTTCTCGATGAACACAATCCACGCTCACTTCTATATCAATTGAAACGACTGGAGGAACAAATCCAAGTGCTTCCGAGAGAGAAACTCGGCTATCGGCTCAGCGAAGAAGAACAACTCATTTTGGAGGCACTCACGCAGTTGCAACTCTCCGATACAGTGGACCTCTCAGAACGTTCAGAGCATACGACACAACGGAGGGGATTAGAAAAACTCTTGGTTCGGCTTGCCCAAATACTAATTGCTATTTCCGATGTCCTGACGCAGACGTATTTCAGTCACGTCCAAGGACCTCAGCAGCTTATTACCACGAATAACCCGTAGCGGGATACCTCGTGTTCTGTTTCTCCAATATTGGATTATTGTCATGAATTATAGGATTATTCACAAGACTGAATACAGTTACAGCGGCTCCGTGAACCTCTGTTACAACGAAGCGCGCTTGACACCTCGAAGTTTTGTGCATCAACACTGTAGCGACAGTCAATTCGTTGTCGATCCCGAACCTGGCGTGTGCCGAGAACGTCAGGATTTCTTCGGAAATACCGTCTACTATTTCACAATCCAGCAGCCCCATCGGGAACTCACCGTTACAGTTACGAGTCATGTACAAGTCAGAGGCAGAGAGATGCAATTGGATTTCGCCGAACATTTGGCGTGGGAGGAAGTCCGTCAGCGCATACAAACAGATATGGATCCAGAGGTTCTGGAGTTGCGGCAGTACGTTCTCGACTCCTCTATGATTCCGACGATACCTGAACTCCGGACGTATGCTGAGAAGTCATTTCCCAAAAATCGACCCCTGCTGGAAGCGGTTGAAGCGTTAACCGCTCGTCTCTACACCGACTTTACGTATGACCCAAATTTCACGACAGTCGCGACACCGTTGGCGGATGTGATACAGCACCGCCGAGGGGTTTGTCAAGACTTCGCGCATCTCGGTATTGGCTGTCTACGGTCGTTGGGGCTTGCTGCGCGGTATGTCAGCGGGTATATCGAAACCGACCCACCACCCGGCCAGGAACCTTTAGAGGGTGCCGATGCTTCCCATGCATGGTTTTCGGTCTATCTCCCACAACTCGGTTGGGTGGATTTCGATCCGACAAATAATCAGATACCCGCAGATCAGCATATCACAGTCGCGTGGGGACGAGATTACTCGGATGTAACGCCATTGAAGGGCGTTATTTTTGGAAGTGGTACACACGCATTATCTGTTTCGGTGGATTGCCAACGGGAAAATTTTTAATGAAAGGGGTGGTTTAATGACGGTTTTCGCGCAAGAGTCGTCTATGCCTGCTTCGCTGTGGGAATATAGGGACTCGCGATTTTCTCAGTTAAAATAGCGCGTAGCTTGGAACGAAGTGGAAAGCGGATCTACGGAGAAGGACGTGCAAACCTCCGATCACCTAACCGACCGCAAGGAAAATTAAAAAAATGACAATTGAAGCGTTTCAGAAACAGATTGAAGATATCTACTACACCCGCGATGCTGAGCGTGGCGTGCCGCTAACCTTCACATGGTTTGTTGAAGAGGTAGGCGAGTTGGCGAAAGAGATCCGCAAACAGCCACAGGACATGACGAGACTCCGCGAGGAATTCGCTGATGTTTTCGCGTGGCTCGCGACCTTAGCAAGCCTGTTCGGTATCTCCCTTGAGGATGCCGCGAAAATCTACGCAGCGGGCTGTCCAAAGTGCAGCGAAACGCCTTGTCGATGTTAGCCCGTGGCCGAGTTTAGTTCCCGTTCAGAAACTGATCAAAGTTGCCGCCGAATAGGTTATTGACATCCCTTTGAATCTCCGCTGAAGTCAAGGTCCATCCGACATCAAGAAGCGTCTGGTATTTCTCTACCAGGACCTCTGCAATAATTTGGCGTGAATGTTTCCACTTGTAGAGGAGCTGATCCAAAATTCGCGCATCGGAGTGTTGCGGGATAACGCTCAAACCGAGCAGTTCAATCCGCTCTCGTGTGATTTCCTCAATGACACTCGGATTGTTCATAAACCACCAACATCCGAATATCATGAGATTTTTGAATTTCCGTCCGATCACACATAACTCGTGCTGATTTTCACGCGACAGGAGTGTAACGAGAAACTTGTTGTCAGGGTTTTCACGGAGTAGTGTTTCCAGACTTGTCAAGTCCGCCTTTCCACTGCCATCGCCTGCCATCTGAAGTTGTGGATTCACCGCACGCTTCACGCCGATCATGAGTGCGAAGGGAACGTTAAATTCACGGGAGATCGGTAGTATACAGTTATCAAACAAGCGTCCGAGAACACCGTAATCGGGGTATTGGAAATCGGGTGGGAGAGAGACCGCCATGTACTTTGGATTCATCCGCTGAATCCATGTCTCTAAAAATCGGCGGACCTCTTTGTAGGTTTTCTCCATTGATAGACTCGGATCGACGTCGTAGCCGAGACGGCGGAGGTGTTCGTAACCGACTTCTTCATAGGTGTTGATGAGGACATCCATTCGGAGAGCCGCTTCAAAGCGTGTGTCACCGAGGTCGCCGGATTGCCATACGGGTGCCTCTGCCGAATCGAACGGATCGTTCGTCATCACCACTTTAGCGACTTTGGCGCGTTCAAAAACGGTGTCGATAAAAGCATCGACGGTCGTATCCGCGAAATAGTCTCGGTAGTCCTGTAGGTTTCGCGAATCTACATCCAAGCCTAACGTGTCTAAGGTCGTCACGACACCGCGGCATGCCTCGCTCAGCGGTGAATTTTCGATAAACAGCGTCTGCCAAATCAGTTCCGCTTGTTCCGCCTTTGACATCGCCCAGAATTGCTGGTATGAGACATCAGATTTGCGGAATACTTCAGCGATGAGATAGTGATAAGTGAGCAGTTCATCAATACCCCACAGCAACAACTCACCGAATGGTGGACTAAAGAGGTGTGTGTGAATATCTGTGACACTTTGTGTGTCCACGGCATCTAAAACGGCGGTTTTCAATTCATCTGCGGTTTTAATTTTTTGTGCGTGGTTTGATTCAGGAACGTTCATCGTGATCCTCTCTTGTAACAAAATCAGCTAAAAAAACGGACATTGACACCTTTGTGAAATTTAGGAAGAAGATTCTGACGCAATCTTGCTGGTGATAAAATTAACGACTTCCTCAGGGGAGTGTTTTCCGAATCGGACGTAAACACCACGGAAGTTTTCAAGGCGTGTCGGATGGGCGAATGGACTGAGCAATACGCCATTCGCGTCAACGTAAAAACTGCGAAATGTTTCCCAGGATCGCTCTAATTTATAGCAGCAACTTGTGATGATAAGTTTATCTGCTTCACAGTGATGGTGAAACGGGAGAAAATATTTGTAGAGCGACCCGAGTAGAAAAGTGGCGGATAGCAGGGCGATGTAAATTGATTGGAAACCCCAATAGATGCCGATGAAAAGAAGGGTTAGAAAAACCGCTAATAAGATGGACTTGCGCCAATTTTCAACGAGTGGATGGACTGTCCATGAAAGCTTAGGTGGAAGGGTGGAAGGGTGGAAGGATGGGTGTCCACTCTTCCCTTCTTCCCTTCTTCCATCCGAGCGTCTTCCATTCCAGCTACTATTCTGTCCCATCGCTGTCGAGTTCTGTCTTTGATGCGTCGTCGGTAGCGGTTCCGCTGTCTCCATCTGTTGTTGTTTCAACGCTTCCTTCGTCTGTCGTGTCAACAGGTTCGGTCGTGGCTTCCTGTGTTGTTTCCTGCTCAAGCGGTGTGAGTTCACCCCCGCTATCTTCGCCATAGAAACGCATCAGGAACAGTGAAATAACCATGAACCCGATAGCAAGCCATGTCGTCAGTTTACTAAGAAAGGTCGCGGCCCCGCGCCCTCCGAGAACAGACTGCATTTCCGCGCCGCCAAATGCGCTTGATGAAAGCCCTTCACCCTTACTGTCCTGTAACAAAATGATCAGCGTCAGAACGACGCAGACCGGCACGAAGAGAAACACTACGAAACCGATAATAATTTCCATCTGATTCTTTCCTCCTATTTGGCGTTTTTCACGATTTGTGCGAATGATTCCGCTTCGAGACTTGCACCGCCAACGAGTGCGCCGTCCACGTCAGGTTGCGCCATGAGTTCTGCTGCATTTTCCGGTTTAACGCTGCCACCGTATTGAATACAAATCTGCGACGCGACTTCTGCCGAATACGCCTTCGTTAGCAAACCTCGAATGAAGTTATGGACCTCCTGTGCTTGGGCAGGCGTGGCGGTTTTTCCGGTGCCGATTGCCCAAACCGGTTCATAAGCGATGACGCAGGCCGAAAGGTCATCAGCGGATAAGTCCGCAATGCCGCCCGTAACATGGTTCTCAATCACCGTTTCTGTGTGTCCGGCTTCCCGTTCTGCGAGTTGCTCACCGACACAGATGATTGATTTTAAGTCGTGTGCTAACGCCGCTTTCACCTTTTGGTTGACGCTGGCGTTCGTTTCGCCGAAGTATTGTCGTCGTTCCGAATGCCCGATAATGACGTAATCACACCCTGCATCTTTCAGCAGTGGCACAGAGACTTCGCCGGTGAAGGCACCGCTGTCCTCCCAATAGACATCTTGGGCGGCAAGACGAATGTTGCTGCCCTTTATGGCATCGTTGACCGCCGAGAGCGCAGTAAATGGCGGCGCAACAATGACTTCAACGCCGGTGTTGTCCGCAACGAGTGACTTTAACGTCGTTGTGAGCGCGACCGCCTCTGAAATGGTTTTGTTTAGTTTCCAATTTCCCGCAATGATAGGTGTTCTCATGATCTTTTCCATTAAAGTGTCTGCGCGACGAGTTCGACGAGACGGTTGGAGTAGCCCCACTCGTTATCATACCATGAAAGGACTTTGATTAACCCATCTTCGATCACTTTGGTGAAAGGAGCATCGAGAACGGAGGAGAGTTTGTTCCCGTTGAAATCCGATGAAACGAGGTCGAGTTCGGAATAACCAAGGATTCCATCCAAGTTGCCTTCTGCTGCTGCTTTCAGCGATGCATTGACGGCTTCTGCACTCGGTCTCTTCTTGAGATCGACGGTGAGATCCACGACGGAGACGTTCGGTGTCGGTACACGGATTGCGAATCCATCGAGTTTGCCGTTCAATTCTGGCAGGACTTTCCCAACTGCGACAGCGGCACCGGTCGTCGTCGGAATCATTGAGAGCGTTGCTGCACGTGCGCGGCGCATGTCGGAGTGCGGGAAGTCATGGACCCGCTGGTCGCCGGTGTAGGCGTGAACGGTTGTCATCAAACCACTTTCAATTCCAAACGCTTCGTGCAGGACCTTTGCGACGGGTGCAAGACAGTTCGTCGTACACGAGGCGTTAGAGATGACATGGTGTTCCGCTTTGTCATATTTATCGTCATTGACACCGATCACAATCGTGATGTCCTCACCCTTCGCGGGAGCAGAGATAACCACTTTTTTCGCACCGCCGGCGGTGATATGCTTCTCGGCATCTTCTCGCTCTGTGAAGAAACCGGTGGATTCGATAACCACATCCACACCGAGTTCGCCCCACGGTAGATTACCGGGGTCCCGTTCAGCGAGGACTCGTATCTCTTTCCCGTTTACCACCAATCCGTTGTCTGTGGCAGTGATGTCATCGGACAAGATACCGTGGATGGAGTCGTATTCGAGAAGGTGCGCGAGTGTCTCTGGGTTTGTCAAGTCATTGATAGCCACGAAGTCTATATCTAATTCGGGGTTCTGCAGTGCCGCTCGAAAGGCGTTCCTACCAATCCGACCAAAACCATTAATACCTACTTTAGTTGACATAAGGCAGATAGATTCCTTTGATGTTTTTTGATGTACTATTACTCAAGTTTCACGATTTACGCCTTTTTAATTATACTCTAAAGTGCAGTAAATTGCAAGCGCGTTGTTAAAGTCCATAGCTGTTCTGAAGCAATTTGACTTGACAATTCAGGCGGTTTCAGATACCCTATTGGTATGTCAACAAACACCCCCAAAAAAGCGATTCAACCGACTGGAAGTTTCCGCGCGATTCCTGTTGCGGTGCCCGAGAATCTCACGAACGTCCGAATTATCCTCTTTGAACCGCGTGAACCGGGCAACATCGGCTCTGTCGCCAGAGTTGTCAAAGGGATGGGACTCTCTCAACTCTATCTGGTGAACCCAATTCCGTTCCGCGACGTAGACGCGGCGTGGTATATGGCGCACGGTGCGAAGGATATCCTTGAAAATTGCCACGTCGTTCCCGAACTCAAAGACGCACTTGAGGGTGTCCAGTATCTGGTTGGGACGACGCACCGTCGTCGTGATGTGCGTCTGCCGCCACCTGTCCCCGCAAGGGAAGCCGCAGAAACGATCGCCACAATTTCGCAGGATAAACCCGTCGCGCTGCTGTTCGGACGTGAAGACTTCGGCTTGTCTACCGATCAGATGAGTCTTTGCCAGTTGACTGCGAGTGTGCCGATGGCGACAAAGAACCCCTCCTTGAATTTGGCGCAGGCAGTCCAGATATTTGCCTATGAGGTCTTCATTGCAAGTCTGAATGAGTATCCTCCCTCCGAAATTGACTATGCCGAAGTGAACGCCTTGGAAGAGTTCTATGGACGTGTGACCCGCTTGCTGGATAAGGTCGGTATGTCGCCGTATAACCACGAATGGGAAACGTATCTGAAGTCGCTGCGAAGGGTTTTTTCCCGTGCACCGTTAGAAGCACGAGACATCGCTACGTTGGACATGATTTTCTCTACAACGTTTCGATACATTGAGCGATTGGAGAAGGAATTAGAGGATTCTACTTGAAATTGTGGCGTGAACTAACGTATCATATATGTTAAGACTTTAGAAGAGACCTGCAAAGTGAAATATCTATAAAATACACGAAAAATGCGATACATCAAGCCCATCGTTTGGTTCATTTTTATCTTCTCCGGTGCCAGTGGACTTATCTATCAAGTCATCTGGATGCGGCAACTCACGCTCATTTTCGGGAGCACTGTTTTCGCAACGAGTACCGTCCTGACGGCGTTCATGGCAGGCCTCGCACTCGGTAGTTACTACTTCGGTAGGAAGATCGACGAAAGCACACTTACGGGCGAGGCGACCTCGCCCCTACGGATGTATGCGCTTCTGGAAGCCGGTATCGGTGCGTTCTGTCTTGTGTGGCCCCTCATTTTAACGGCACTTGGCGCGATCTATGTGCTGATCCATCGCAACGTCACATCGGAATTCTATACCCTCTCTCTGATTCGGTTTCTGTTGACCTTCGGGGTCATCTTGATTCCCTCTACGTTGATGGGCGGCACACTCCCGGTGCTGACCCGATTCTTTGTGAAAAGATTGGAGCAACTCGGCACGAACATCGGAATCCTGTATGCGTTGAACACGTTCGGTGCCGTTGTTGGAACTGTGGCGGCGGGTTTTTTCCTGATTGAGGCGTTGGGCATCCGATGGACACTCGGGATCGGGATCGCTATCAATTTCGCTGTCGCAGCGGTTGCATTAGCATTAGCACAGAAGGTATCGGGAACAGAAGCGGACGAACCGCCTGAAGAAACACAACACGCGGAATCTGAAGATGTGCCCTATCTACCTGAAAGGCAATTAGTGTTATGGGCGATAGGTATCTCCGGGTTCTGTGCTTTGGCGTATGAAGTGTTATGGACCCGTATCATGGTCTTCTTCCTTGGGAGCACGACGTATGCGTTTGCGACGATGCTTGCGGCGTTCCTGTTCGGCATTGCACTGGGGAGCATGGTGTTTTCGCGCTGGGTTGACCGGATTAAACAACCGATCGCGGTTTTCGGCATCGTTCAGCTCGGTATCGGGCTCTTCGCGCTTATCTTGATGCCGGCGTTTGAGGAGTTGTACGGGATGAGCCAAGCGTTCCAATCGACGTTCGGTGTGAGCAGATTTTGGGCGTTTTTCTCCTGTTTTCTTGTGATGTGTCTGCCGACGTTTCTGATGGGCGCGAGTTTTCCACTCGTAACGAAAATTTACACAGGTAACGCACGCCAATTGGGGAGGAGTATCGGAAACGTCTATGCAGTCAACACGGTTGGAAGTATTTTGGGCGCGTTTTGTGCGGGGTTTATCCTGATTCCATTGCTGGGTATCCGACCGAGTATCGTGCTGACGGTGGTTTTGAACACGGGCATTGGATGTTTTCTTGTTTTAAAAGATAGGGCGCGGGAAACCGAAACAGGAAGATCGCTCCTACAAGGCGTAGGCGTAGGGATACCGGTTCTCAGTGCTGGGTTGGCTGTGATTCTCTTGCTTACGGTGAATCAACCGCTCTTTCTGAAGAGTACTATTTTCAAAACGCAACGTCCCGGCGATACACTCATTGATTACAACGAAGAGGTGGATGCCACCGTAACGACGTTAAAAGATGATGAAGGGGTCTACCGTCTCTATGTGGATACAAATCAAGCAGCAGATGCCTCGCGCTGGGATTCACCGTCGCATCGCGTCATTGCGCACCTACCGTTACTGTTGCACCCACGTCCGAAACAGGCACTCGTCGTCGGGTTCGGTATGGGGCTTACCTCACATTCAATCACACAGCACGGTGTCCGCGTCGATGCGATAGAATTGTCCAGTGGTGTGATTTCCGCGGCGCAAAAGCATTTCACGCACATCAATGGAAATGTGTTTGAGAATCCATTGTTCAATTATAGACTCAATGACGGACGAAATCATATCCTGATGACGAAGACGAAGTACGACATGATCTCAACGGGTATTATCCATCCGCTTGTGAGTGCGGGGAGTTCCAATATCTATACAGCGGACTTTTACCGACTCTGTCGTCGGATTCTGAGTGAAGATGGGATTATGTGCCAGTGGGTGCCGTTGCATCGCTTACCGGAGGCACACTATAAGATGATTGTGCGTACCTTCATTGAGGTGTTCCCACAGACGACGCTGTGGTACAAATACACACCCGATTTTGTGATTCTCATTGGCACGCCTGAGCCGCTCCGAATTGACTACAAAAACTTCATGGCACGTGCACGGATCGCGAGTATCCGCGAAGGGCTTGCTGCCGATGACCTTGACGGTCCGTCGCTCCTCGATTCATTCATGATGGGACCCGAAACTGTGCGTAAATACGCTGGCGTTGGACCGATTCACACAGACAACCGTCCTCGATTAGAATTCTTTCGGGGGATAGACTTGGTGGGGACGACACTGCAAAACGTTAAAGGGATGTCAGAATATCGGGAGCGGGTGCTACCTTATCTCGAAAACTACGGCGCAACACTTGCAGAGAAACGGGGTGTCCGAGAGAAGCTCGACACTTACTTCAGAGCCACACAGCGGTTAATCCGTGGACAGATTGCTTACGCCAGTGGGCAGTATCAGAGTGCCGCATCGCTCATGAATGATGCTGTAGAAATCAACCCTGTTGACGAGACAATTCGTTACAACTTCGGTGTAGTTGCAGGCTTAATCCGTGAAGGTGAACAGGAAGAACTCCGACAGATTGAAAAGCAGGTACAGCAAACAATGGCGCAAAATCCTGATGACCTTCAGGGACACCTCCACTTGGCGACCTTATATGAGATGCAGGGTGAACTTGGAAAGGCAACGCGGGAACTGGAAGCGCTGCTCAGACGCGATCCAAAAAGATTTGAGGTCTACCTACTCTTGGGTCCCTTATATGAACGCCAAGAGCGATACCAGGATGCGCTTCGGACTTATGAACGACTTGAACGGCAGGCAACAACTTCGCAGCTGCCTGCGCCTATTTTTGCGGCAATGGCGGGGCTCCATCTGCAATTAGAAAATCTAAAGGAAGCTGAAAGATATGGAAAGAAGGGCATCGCGACAGATGCCAATTCGTGGCGTTCACATTACATTCTTGGAAACGTTTACGCCGCTATGAATCAACCGCGGAAACAGATAGCGTCCTACGACACTGCCTTGAAAGTACTTGATGGAATCATCCGTGTTACCACAGATCCGAGTGAGTTATTGCGTGCCAGAGAACAGATCCAAAATGAACTTGAACGGCTTAGAAAATAATATTTGTTTCTGATATGAATTTCAGAAGCGATCTGGTGTTTAATAATAGAATATAAAGGTCAAGGACTCGACCGCTTGACCGAACCGCAAGGAATTTTTTAAATGTTCGCGAGGCGAGAAATGGGGTGTTTTGTTTATTGAGGATTTCCTCTTATATCCGCCTGCGTGTTTTTGCTTGGGTATTTCTGTGTATTGTTGCAGGCTGCTGTCTTGGATAGAACGAAAAGCCGTAGCCTGTAACGGAGTGGAGGGCGGATATACGGAAAAGCGCGTTATTCTTCAAAACCCACCTGACCGAGCCGCAAGGAACAATTAAAAAACCGAACCGCAAGGAAAATTTAAAATGTCTCAAGAAACTCAAGAAGCTACATCACCTTGTTTAAAACGGACCCATTATTGTGGGGACCTGCGCTTAGCCGATGCAGGCGTCACTGTGCAACTCAACGGCTGGGTCAACCGCCGTCGAGACCATGGGGGCGTCATCTTCGTTGATTTACGCGATAGAACAGGCATCACACAAGTTGTCTTTGATCCACAGATTGATGAAAAAGCACACGTCCTCGCAGATAGTATTAGAAGCGAATATGTGCTGAACGTCAGCGGCATCGTCCGCGAACGGGATCCAGGCGAATTGCTGTTCCATGCGGACGCTGCGTACCAGACGGAACTCGCCGATGGCACCCTCTCCGCAGCGTTCCGATCTCTGTTTTCGGATGTCGATACGAAGTACACCCTCTCTGAAGAGATTGAGGTAGCGACCCGCGTCGCCGGCACGCGGTGGCTGCTCACCGATGTCGAAAACAATCGGACGTATCACATCGTCAGTGAAGATGCGGGGGCGGAAAACGGTCTCAGCATTTATCAAGGCACGGTCAACCCGGAACTCGATACGGGTGAAATTGAAGTCGCTGTGGATTCTCTGAATATTCTGAATACTGCCAAAACGCCGCCGTTCCCAGTTGAAGACGACGTTGACGTAGCGGAAGACATTCGGATGCGCTACCGATTCGTCGATCTACGCCGTCCTGAGATGCAGAAGACTTTGGCGATGCGGCATAAGGCAGCACTTGCAGCACGCAACTATATGAACGAGCAGGGTTTCCTTGAGATTGAGACTCCCATTTTGATGAACAGCACGCCAGAGGGGGCGCGCGATGTACTCGTTCCGAGTCGTCATTACCCCGGCAGGTTCTATGCGCTTCCACAATCCCCGCAGCAGTTCAAACAGATTTTGATGATGAGCGGTGTTGATCGGTATTTCCAGATAGCACGGTGCTTCCGCGATGAGGATACCCGTGCTGACAGACAGTTGGAATTCACCCAGCTTGATATTGAAATGTCATTCGCCGACGTGGACGATGTACTTGAGGTGACCGAGGGGTTGATGAAACGCATATTTGAGGATGCGGGGGGTATTCCCGTCCAAACGCCTTTCCTACGGCTCCCATATTACGAGTCGATGGCACGGTTCGGGAACGACAAACCCGACACGCGGTTCGGTATGGAGCTGACCGATCTCTCGGATGTCATGGCGGACTGTGAGTTTCAGGTATTTACACGCACCTTGTCGGCAGGTGGGCAGGTTAAAGCCATTGCCGCGCCAGGGGGTGCAGACTTTTCACGCAAAGATATCGATGACCTGACGCAATTTGTCGCCATCTATCGCGCGAAAGGATTGGCATGGGTTAAGGTCACAGCAGACGGATTTTCCTCGGGTATCGTTAAGTTCTTCACAACAGAGCAACTTGAAACGGCACAGGAGAGAACGGGCGCGAAACCGGGCGATATCATGTTCTTTGTCGCCGACACACCGAAGGTCGTCGCCGATGCCCTCGGCAACCTCCGCCTCCACCTCGGACGCAAACTCAACCTCATTGACGAAACTCGGTACAACTTCCTGTGGATCGTTGATTATCCGCTGTTTGAGTGGAACGAGGATGAGAATCGGTATGAATCGGTACATCATCTATTCAGCGCGCCGAAAGAAGAATTTCTACCGCTCTTAGAGACGGATCCGAGTAAAGTCCAAGGTCAACACTACGATCTGGTGTGCAACGGCTATGAGATCTGTAGCGGAAGCGTGAGAATTCACCAGTGGGATGTTCAACAGAAGGTGTTTAAGATTATAGGCATTACACCCGAGGATGTCAAAAATCGCTTTGGCTATTTCATAGACGCCTTGGCGTATGGCACGCCGCCGCATGCAGGTATTGCCCCGGGTTTAGACCGGATTGTTATGTTGATGCGGAATGAGGAGAACATCCGAGAGGTCATCGCGTTCCCGAAATCGCAACAGGGACTGTGCCCGCTCACACACGCTCCCTCTGTTGTAACGGATGCCCAACTGGAAGAGTTATCAATTCGCGTTGATGCAGAACTCTAAGCACAGTCGCGCTTTCGCTGGCGAGGTTTCATGAAGATTAATTTTTTAATTCGGTAATATGCGGGCAGGCACGAGACCTGGGGAAACACCCAAGCAAAAACCCCCTACAATGTCTTTTTTGCGATAGGATTTTCGGTAATATGCGGGCAGGCACGAGACCTGGGGAAACACCCAAGCAAAAACCCCCTACAATGTCTTTTTTGGGATAGGATTACCGAAATATTTATTTAAACTTCATCTAACCTCGCCAGTGGTGCCTGAAATTAACGTTCAAAAAAAAGAGGGAATCAAACTATGAACGAAAATGGAAATAAGCCAAAGGTCAGCCTCGGTCTGCTGTACGGGATTGTCATTGCGATTATCGCTGGAGCGATTATCGGTGGGTTCGCGCCAGACTTTGCAGTCCATACAACAATACTCGGTGAAATATTCCTAAACCTCCTGAAAATGATAGTCGTGCCGCTCGTTGTTCTATCCATGGTAGTCGGGATAACGAATTTAGGCGATATTCGCAACATCGGTTCCATCGGTGGACGGACTGTTCTGTACTACATGGCGACAACCGCTATTTCCGTTCTCATCGGCATCATTCTCGTCAACATCATCTTGCCCGGGAAGGGACTCTCACAAGGCGAAGAACGCTCGGATCTGAGTTACACACTCTCGGGTCCTGAGATGCTCACTGCTGAGTTGAGTGGGGAATTCAATCGGACCTATAACAATAAATACGTCATTACCCTCATCGACCAAGACATCCGGGGTGAAGTCGAATCAATTTCGGGAGCAACCGTCACAGTAAAATCGTGGCAACCCTTCAAGGACGCCCGTTATGTCACCACTGACGATGGGGAACGTTTGTTGTTCTCTGAGGGTCGGCTCGTCAGGATAGAACCCAACGCTACCGGTAAAGGCATTGACATCAGCTTACCGATCGCTACAAGAATGTCCGACAAAACGGAGCGGACGATGGGCAACACCATCAAAGAGGTATTCCTCGGCAACGAAAAGACCGGCAAAGAGGGGATGATCCCTTCGAACGTTTTCAAAGCGATGGTGCACACTGACATTCTCCCCTTAATCTTTTTCTCACTCCTCATTGGTGCCGCCTTGTCCATGCTTGGGGATATCGGAAAACCCGTTATCTCCGTGATTGCGGGATTAAACGAAGCAGTGATGAAGCTCGTCCATTGGATTATGTATGTTGCACCCGTCGGCATCTTCGGCTTAATCGCCGGTAGGATTGGTGAGGCAAAGGGATTCGCAGGTTTCTGGCCCGAACTCATTGCAGTCGGCAAGTACAGTGCCACAGTATTGTTAGGGCTCGGCTTACACGCTGTTGTCGTTTTACCGCTACTGCTGCTGTTCCTCGGACGCAGAAATCCAATTGACTACTTCAAGGGCATGGCAACTGCCTTATTGAACGCCTTTTCAACGGCGAGTTCAAGTGCGACCCTGCCCCTAACGATGGAAGGGGTTGAGAATCAGAACGGGGTCTCCAGACGGACCTCCAGTTTCGTCCTTCCCTTAGGCGCTACCATTAACATGGACGGCACCGCACTCTATGAGGCGGTCGCTGTCATGTTCATCGCGCAGGTCTATGCGATCAACATGGATCCCGCGCAACAAATTGTTGTGGTGCTCACCGCGACCTTGGCAGCAATCGGCGCAGCAGGGATTCCGGAGGCAGGCCTCGTCACAATGGTTATTGTACTCAGAGCCGTGGACCTCCCCGTTGAAGGTATCACACTGATTCTCTCTATCGATTGGCTCCTTGATCGCTTCCGTACCACAATTAACGTCTGGGGTGACAGCATCGGGGCAGGCGTAATTGAGAGATATGAATCCGGAGATTCAACTGACGCGCCAGCAACGGCGTAAATGCCGCATCGTTAAGAAGTATCAAATGAACACGCCCAATGAACCGAATCCACAGCAGATAGTGCTCAGTGTTACAGCGATTCTCTCCATTATCAGCGTCGTGCTCGCCGCCGGATGGATAGCCTTTGCCTATTACAAAGGCAGTGCTAACAGCAGTCGAATACTACTGCTGCACCCAGTCGTACCGATACTGCTGATTGTTTTGCTTATCCGCGTTTACCGCTGGATCGACCTAAAAAGTATCGTTATTCTTGAGATACTGATGATAACTGTATGGATTTTTATACGTTTGTTGGGCGTGCTGACCCCTTTCATTTTAGGATTTGGCTTTGCTTATATCTTTAGGTTTCTCTGGAATGCTCTCCCCTTTAAAGCACAATACCAACGTGGGATCGCGACAGTCCTGATTTTACTCGTTTGTGGTGGGCTGCTCTTCTATACTGGAAAACAGGTGAGTAAACAAGCAAGTCAGATGGGCAGTGGGTTACTGAAGTTTTATCATGAAATTGTTCTGCCTTATGTCGTCGGTGAAACGTTTGAGGCAATCGCTATCAGTGTTAATAGCAGTCAGGAAGAGAACCGCTCACCTGAAGGTTTCCCGCGAGAACCGATGGAAACCGATAGCCAATACGTAGAGACGTTCTACCTCGGGACGAACCACGGTGTCTATGAAATTCGACAGCGGACAGAGGGGGAGCACAGTATTGGTATCACGAACGGTGCCCTTCTTGGTAAACCGATACAAGCCCTTGCAGCAGTTGGAAATGTTATCTACGCTGGTACGCAGAGTGGGTTATATCGGTATTACAAGGCGTTGCCTACGGATGTCCCGGAAGCAATTGACGGTGAGGCAACAAGTACCCAGAACATCAAACCGAAGATATGGCATAGGGTGCAAGGGACCCCCTTCGATACTATTTCCGTCCAAACTCTCAACGTTCCGACTTGGGATAATGCCCAGATTTATGTTGGAACACAAAAAGGACTCTACAGCAGTAGGGATTTAGGACGAACATGGCGTGAGGTTGCCCCTGACACTTATGGTGAAAGGTCGATCGTCAGTATTGTCTCAATTGTGGATGCGAATGGCGATAGGACAATTTATGTCGCCAGTACAGCGATAATTGATGCGATGCCTTCAGAAGGGCCGGTCTCCACGCCTAAAGCTACAACGGTGCATTGGTATCTGGCGGATTCCTCTCTTGAGTGGAATCCGCTTCCTTCTATCATAACGCATCCGGTTTACGCGCTTGCAAGTGGCGGTAGAACGTGGAGTGATAAGGAATCGGGGTTGCAAACCCCTCCTACACGGGTGTTTGATATTGAACTGTACGCGGGTACGTCCGATGGGCTTTATGAATGGCATCGTCTCGGCACGTGGCGGAAAACGGAAGGGACCCCTGTCGTCTCGTTGTTAGCGTCGGCACCTTCCGGCGTATACATCGGTACCGAAACTGCTATCCTTCATCGTGCTACGGCTACTGCGGGTTGGCAGCCGTTTGCGACGCGGAACGAAGGGGTCAGTTACACCTACAGGGACGAGCCTATTGTCCAGCAGGCGAAAACATACCTGACCGAAAGGCTTCCAACAATAGCCCAAACCGGTAGTGAGGCTGTCAGGGAAGGGGTTCAGTTCGCGGGTTCGATCGCTTTTGGGTTCGGTGGATTTTTAGCCACAGTGTCACTCGCGTTCATTGTATTTGTCTACGCAAACCAGTCGTTTGACAATTATTTCCGCGGTTTCATCACCTTGGTTCCTGAACTCCATCGCGAAACCGTCAAGACTTATCTGCGCGAAATTGATAGAAATTTACAGCAGTTCCTCAAAGGATTAGTTGCGGTCATCGCGATTGTATCTGTGGTTTCCTGTATTGTGTACAGCATTATCGGTGTACCCTTCGCATTGGTTATTGGTGTTATCGCCGGGATCTGTAATGCTATACCAACCTTTGGACCCTTTATCGGTGGCGGTTTCGCCTATGTGGCGATGCTAATGGGACTGGCGGCTGGGGATTTCGGCATAATTGATTTCCTCGTTCGCAGTGCATTTCTGTTAGCTGCCATTCTTGGCATTCAGATGCTTGACAACTCATTAATTTCACCGAAAATCATGAGCACCGCTGTTGATGTGGACCCGCTGTTGATTATGTTTGCTGTGATTGTTGGGGCAGCCGTACTCGGATTTTGGGGTGTATTGCTTGCAATTCCTATGATTGTTGTGGTAAAATCGGTTATTGCCGTTTCTCAATCTGTGGCGACAGATGGGCCCACTGTAGGCGGGAACTCCGATTCCCAACTGACGCACTGATGCTCTGGAGGAAGACTCATGGAAACGCCACGTCCCATTGTTGCGATCGTCGGCAGACCGAACGTCGGAAAATCATCGCTTTTCAATCGAATCACTGGAAATAGCCGTCGGCAGAATAGCCGTCAGCGGTCAGCCGTCAGGCGTCAGGAAGAGGGAATGGAAGAAGGGAAGAAAGGAAGAAGGGAAGGATGGGAGTCCCACGCTTCCACTCCTCCACTCTTCCAACCAAATGCCGAAAACCGTGTCTCGCGTAAATACGCTGTCGTTCATGACACTCCCGGCGTGACGCGCGACAGGAACTACGCTGACGTGGAATGGGCAGACCGCGCTTTTACCATCGTTGACACCGGTGGTTTGGACGTTGATCCGGATGACCGACTCATTGATAGCGTTCAAGCACAGGTAGATACAGCGGTGGCTGAAGCGGATCTCGTCCTTTTTGTCGTTGACGCGCGAGCCGGTATCATGCCCCACGATAGGGTTGTCGTTGATAAACTCAGAACCGCTGGTAAACCTATCTTCCTCGTCGTCAATAAGGTAGATAGCGACCGATTTCACAATGAAGCCGCTGAGTTTTACGCGCTCGGATTGGCAGAGCCACTGTTGACCTCGTGTGTCCAAAACGATGGAATTCGGGAACTCCTTGACCGCGTCGTTGATGCCCTTCCAGAGACCGATGAAACTGTCCACGCTGCGCCAGCTACGATGAAAATCGCCGTTGTTGGCAGGCCGAATGTCGGAAAATCCTCGTTTATCAACAGTTTGTTGGGTGAAGAACGGATGATTGTTGATGACCGACCTGGTACCACGCGTGATGCAGTGAATATACGGATCGTTCACGACAATATCCCTTTTGAGGTCGTTGATACAGCGGGAATGCGGCGTAAATCCACTATCAATGATGCGCTTGAATCGGCGACCGTCCAACGTGCGATACACAGCATTCGCCAAAGTGACATCGCTGTACTGATGCTGGATGTAACCCAGGAGGTCGCGCAGCAGGATAAAACGATTGCTAATTTCATCGAACGCCAAGGGAAAGCCTCCGTTTTAGTCATGAACAAGTGGGACCTAATTGATAAAGACAACACAACGCATCCAGCGTTTATGGATGCGATAGATGTCCAGTTTCCACAACTCGGCTATGTTCCACGGGTTTTCGTGTCGGCACTCACTGGACAGCGCGTTACCCAAGTATTAACGACTGCGCTTGAGGTCTACCGTGAGTATTGTACACACATCCCTACACCGGTACTCAACGAATTGCTGCTGGAATTGCGGAGTGCGCATCCGCCGCCGCGGGTTAAAGGTGCACGTCCGGCGCTCAAATATATCACGCAGGTGGAAACCAAACCGCCGACTTTTTTAATCTTCGGACGAAATATCCATCGCGTGCAGCAGCCGTATGAGGCGTACCTTATCAACAGTATTCGGAAGGAATTTGGATTTCACGGCACACCGATACGGATTTTTTATCGCAGGTCATAAAAGGAGAAATGCTTTGTCAAAATTTAAAGTCTTTGTTACGCGTCCTATCCGAGAAGAGATCCGCACAAAAATAGAAGAAGAATGCGAGGTTGATATGTGGCACACGAGTGCCATTTTACCGCCCATCGCTGAAAGAATTCCGCCCTTGGATGGGTTAATGACTTATGGGCATGAGCCCGTCTCTCCAGAGATGATTGCGACAGCCCCGAATCTCAAAGCTATCTCTGTCGTTGGGGTCGGTTATGATCACGTCCATGTTGAGGCGTGTAGAGAACGAGGGATCGCGGTTGGACATACCCCCGGGGTGCTCAGTGATACCACTGCCGATATGACTATGGCACTCTTGCTCGCTGCGGCACGAAATATTGTTCCTGCCTATAACCATGTTCAAGTTGCTAAACAGTGGCATTACTATGATCCAAACATCCTCTGGGGAACCGATGTACATCATTCGACTTTAGGAATTGTGGGTATGGGACGTATTGGGTATGCGGTTGCCAAACGTGCCAGGGCTTTTGACATGCGTGTCCTTTACTACAAACGTGAACGCCGACCCGACTGGGAACAGGAGCTCGGCGTAGAATACGTGACACTTGAGAATCTATTGAAAGTCTCCGATTTCGTGACGCTTCATGTCCCGTTAACGGAGGAAACGACGCACTTCATCGGCGCATCGGAACTCGCTTTGATGAAAAAGACCGCCATTTTAGTCAATATCGCGAGAGGTCCTGTCGTTGACCACTATGCTTTATATGATGCGCTCCAGCAGGGGCAGATTGCCGGTGCCGCTGTTGATGTAACCGAACCGGAACCCATTAATACCGACCATCCATTACTTGATTTGGACAATGTGATTATTGCTCCCCATCTCGGCAGTGCGACTGTGCAGACTCGGATGAAAATGATGACAATGGCGATGGAGAATTTACTTGCTGGTTTAAAGGGAGAGCAATTGCCCTATGGTGTGCTTCAGCCAAACTTTTAGGAGTTATCAGTTAACAGTTGTCAGTCATCAGTTAAGACGTGTGGTAGTTGTGTTTTGCGTGAATGCCACGAGGATTTCTTTAACCAACAACTGAAAGCTGAAAGCCTGCGCAGCAGGCGTACTGAAAACCGTAAAGGGGGGAAGATGATACTGGAAAAATTATTTGCGTTAAAAGAAAACGGCACTTCGTTAAGACGCGAATTGGTTGCGGGTCTCACGAATTTTATGACGATTTCATATATAATTTTCGTGCAACCGTCGATGCTGTCGTTGGCCGGCATGGATTATGGTGCCGTTATGGTCGCGACCTGCCTCTCCAGTGCCCTCGCGACGTTATTCATGGGATATTTTACGAATTATCCCGTTGTATTGGCGCCGGGTATGGGGCTTAACGCCTATTTCGTTTTTGACGTTTGCAGAGGTTCAGGCGTGCCGTGGCAGGAAGCTTTAGGTATCGTTTTCATCGCCGGCATGCTGTTCTTTGCCCTCTCGTTTGTGGGCGTCCGCGCCACCATCATGAATGCCCTTCCGCGCTCGCTCCAAAATGCCATTGCTATCGGGATTGGGCTGTTTATTGCCTTCATCGGACTGCAGATGAGTGGAATCATTACAAAGGACCCTGCCACATTTATAACCCGGGGGAACCTTGACTCCACTCCGGTCTTGCTTTCACTCTTCGGCATTGCTGTGACGCTCACACTCATCGCACGCAAGGTGCGAGGCGCGATCCTGATTGGTATCCTTGTTTCAACTGCTGCCAACCTGATCGTCGGAACTGCCATGTATGAGGGTAGAATCGCTGCGCCGCCCCCCGATATCACGCCAACGTTCTTTAAACTACAGTTTCCCAACATCTTTGCTAAGTTGGAACTCATCCCTGTCATCTTTGTGTTTTTTGCGATTGATATGTTTGATAGTATTGGGACTCTCACGGCTATCGGCTATAGAGCGGAGTTGATGGAAGAGGGAAAACTCACAAGAGCCAGAGGGGCGCTTTTGACGGACGCAGGGAGTACCGTTGGTGGTTCCTTACTCGGCACCTCGACTGTGACCTGTTACATTGAAAGCGCGACGGGGATTACGGAAGGTGGACGGACAGGGCTTACCGCCGTCGTCACAGCGGTTTGTATGTTGCTCTCTCTCTTTTTATATCCGCTTGTTAAGATTGTAGGCGGCGGGTTTCAGATCGGACCTTCTGCTTTCCTTTATCCGATTATCGCCCCAGCCCTCATCGTTGTCGGTGGATTGATGCTCAGGAATGTCAGCCAGATTGATTGGGAAGACATCACGGAATCGATCCCTGCGTTCCTTACGATGCTGATGATGCCGCTCTCCTTCAGTATTACAGACGGCATTGGTTTTGGGTTTATCTCATTGGCGTTTTTGAAGTTGGTGACGGGTCGTAGAAAAGAGATTCATCCTGTCATTTACTACTTCGCACTCTTCTTTATCGCCTGCTACATCGGTGATCTGTAGATGTAATGTGTCATCCCTGTCCTCTACTGGCGGGGTTTCATGAGGATTAACAATTTAATTCGGTAATGCGTGGGCAGGCACAAGACCCGGGGAAACACCCAAGCAAAAACCCCCTACAGTCGTTTTTTGGGATAGAATTACCGAAATATTTTCTTAAACTTCATCTAACCCCGCCTTTACCCGCGCCAATTCAGGTTGATGCTGGTGTAGCCGTGTGTGTATTCGTGAAAGTGCGACGGTAAGTCCGCTAAGAACTGTCTTCCTTCTTCTGGGATCTCCCATGGAATATCGATGTGGTGGTCCCGTCTCCGAAAACCGACGCCGCACGACAACCGAATTTCATCGATCTGGTTCGGAAATGCACCGTGATACGTCCGATGCGCAAATACAATCATGTCCCCCGGATTCGTGAACAGTGGCACCAATCCTGGAATATCAAATCCTACATAAGGTTTTTCTTCTTCACCGATCTTATAGAAGGAGCGTTTGTCTGCTGTCAAGTTGAAGCCTTCGGGACCTTCCCAGTTCTCAACGTGTGAATTCTCAATAACACATAAACCGCCGTGTTCTGGACGAGAACCCGTCAGGTAGAACCATTTACCTGAGGGCCAAAATCCACGGTTCAGAACATCACCGGAATTTTTGGGGGCATCTGTTGAAAACCCGCACCAGTCCGTGTGCCATGCGACAGGTTGAGAGCCGGGCATCCGAATGATAGCGGCAGATCGGTGGAGGGTCAATTCCTTTGTGCCAATCAGGTGCCGATGGATTTTCATAAAGGGTTCGTATCCCATCAGTTGCCAAGCCCCGGGTCCAGACTCAATCCACGCGTGTCGGGTGCTACTTTGTCCGTGCTCCAATTCTCTTTTCGGATCTGTGCCATCGAAGACGGCTTTTTTTAAACTGTCGACCAGGTCTGGAGGCAGGACATCTTTGATAATCGCGAAGCCGTGTGCCTCAAGACATTCGGACACGAGAGAGAGTTGATCGGTTTCAAACTCGTAAGTGTAGTCAAGTTCAGGTTTCTGAATCTGTAGATATTCTTTCATGAGTGGACTCCTAAAATTTTTGATATTCGGAGTGTTGTCGGCATTCTAATAGATATTCGTTGTTTCGTCAATCCCAATTTTTGTGATGGATGGATATTTCTCCGGACCGAAACTTAAAACCAAATGACCCTATAGAGAAAAGATTAGATAATTTTGACATTAATGTTGCATCGTGATACAATAGAATTAAAAATTTGCACAGAAAGTTGAAAGCGCATGGGAAAAAATAACATTACATTAACGTTTGGACAAATCGCCGCGGGGAGTATCATTGGGCTGGCAGGTGGGTGGATTTGTTTGCTAATATTTGAGAATCTTATCTGGCAATTCCTGCTTGAAAACCGAGTCGGCCACGGTTTCTGGGTAGGCTTGTTCCTCCTTATCTCACTGAGCGTCACATACGGAATTGTGATTATAGGGGCGGGCATGGGGATCCGTCTCGTGAGTCGAAAATTTGGTACCGATATACCTCTAAAACCGCTCTGTTCGGGGGCATTTTTGGGTCCGCCTGCGGTCGTCGGTTTACTGGCACTGCTTAACGTTCCGTGGGAGATATTTGGCAGACCGAATCTGATCTTGGCGTTGCTCCTACCAATCCTTAAGACACTCGCGTATATTGTCTCGTTACCGATGCGCGGGTGGGTATACCTCGGTTTACCGGTCGAAATCTGGTACATTCTTGCTGTTCCTATCGGTGCGATATTAGGATACAGGTTAACATCTGTAGAAAAAACGGAAGTGAATGCAGAACTGGCTTAGTTCAAGAAAGGCTTCTTTAATGAACAGTTGCGAAAATCGACCGCTGATTCTTGTGATTTACCCTGATGAGATCTCTGATCATCAGAGTCCATCAGTTAAATTAGGGGTCCGCGCTGGAGGTTTCACCCGTCAAAATGCAATACGATGATAAACCCAAAGATGAATGCGGTGTATTCGGCGTTTTCGGTCATCCAAAAGCGGTAGAATTGACGTATTTAGGGTTACGTGCCCTTCAGCATCGAGGTCAGGAAAGTAGCGGTATCGTCGCATCAGACGGCGAGAAGTTCACATATCACCACGGTATGGGGCTCGTTCACTCCGTCTTCAGCACTGAGACTTTAGGGGCATTGAAGGGGCATATTGCTATCGGACACAACCGATATTCAACAGCAGGGGCGAGTACGCTTGAAAACGCGCAACCTTTGGTCCGGAACTACAAACAGGGTCCGCTCGCCCTCGGTCACAATGGCAATCTCGTGAATGCCCCACAAGTTCGGAATCACTTAGAGAATGCCGGTTCCATCTTTAGCACGAGTTTAGATACTGAAGTCATTTTCCACTTGATAGCGCACTCGCGGAAACATACATTAGAACATAGAATTATCGATGCGTTGCGAAGTCTTGAGGGTGCGTATTCGTTCGTATGCATGGATAAAAATACCCTGATAGGTGCCCGAGATGCCTACGGATTCCGCCCGCTCTGGCTGGGTAAACTTGGGAATGCCTACGTGTTAGCCTCTGAGACGTGTGCCTTTGATGTGATTGAAGCGGAACCGATACGTGAGGTAGAACCCGGGGAATTGGTATTCATACGCTCCACACATCGTGGTGTAGAGTCGTTGCGTTTTCATAAGAGACAATCCCAATTATCGCAGTGCATCTTTGAATATATCTATTTGGCACGGCCGGATAGCATGATGTTTGGGCAGAGCGTGAACAACACGCGCCGTGAATTCGGCAGACAGCTCGCCCGCGAACATTCCGTCAAAGCGGATGTTGTTATCCCAGTGCCTGATTCTGCGACAATCGCTGCTCTTGGATACGCCGAGGAATCTGGCATCCCGTTCGATTTAGGACTGTCTCGAAACACTTTCGTCGGTCGTTCCTTCATGAATCCAACGCAGGATATCCGGGAACTGATGGTGAAGATAAAACTCAACCCGGTGCGCGATGTGCTGCGCGGCAAACGGGTTGTACTTGTAGACGACTCAATCATGCGGGGGACAAACAGTAGGAAACTCATCAAAATCGTTCGGCAAGGCGGCGCGACAGCTGTTCATCTCCGCATTGCCTCCCCTCCGAACAAATTCGCATGCTTCTATGGTGTAGACACACCGACCCGTGGTGAATTAATCGCAAGTTCACACACAATTGATGAAATCCGTAGGTACATCCGTGCTGACAGTCTGGGGTATCTCAGCATTGAAGGACTGCTCCGATCCGTGAAAACACCTCAGGATTTTTGTACCACCTGTTTTGACGGAAAGTATCCGATTCCGTTTGTGGAAGAATCCTCACAACAGCTCCCCTTAATCGTAGATTAACCCCGGTCTTAACAGGGACGTGGCGGCGCGCCTTACGAGGGATATTTTATGCAGTATAGACAGCGTGGCAACCAGAAGAAACCGAGTCAGATAGGTACAACGATAGGTACAGCGCAGGGGCGATATACACTCATCTCCCTCCTTGGATGCGCGATTCTCGGCATGGTTTTGAGTAGAATCCTTCCGTTCTTGATTGGGAAGTTGCGCCCGAAGATGACACCAGCGGAGGCGGAAGAGATCGGTGTTCTCATAGCCTTAGGCATTAGCGGTATCGTGTTAGTCGTGAGTCTCCTAAGACCCAAGAGAAGCGTTTCACCGCTTCGTAAACAGTTATTGAAGGAACAAGAGAAATCAGATGGCAGCTAAAAAGCCTTTGACGTACGCCGATGCTGGCGTTTCATTTGAAGCAGAATCCGAGGCGATATCTCGGCTTAAACGCCTTGTTCAAACGACCTATCGATCTGAGGTACTCAGTGATGTCGGGAGTTTCGGCGGGCTTTTTGCCCTGAAAACCTATCGAGAACCGGTTCTTGTTTCCAGTACAGATAGCGTTGGCACAAAACTGAAGGTTGCCTTTAAAGTCGGACGGCACGACACGGTCGGTTTCGATATTGTGGCACATTGCGGCAACGATATCGTCGTGCAGGGAGCAGAGCCACTCTTCTTTTTGGATTATATCGGCATTAGCAAAGTGGCGCCAGCAGTGATTGAAGATATCATAACCGGTCTCGCCTCGGGATGCAGAGAGATCGGTTGTGCATTAATCGGCGGTGAAATCGCAGAGCTTTCAGATATCTATACACCCGGTGAATACGACTTAGTGGGGACTATTGTCGGCGCGGTTGAAAAAGCAGACGTGATTACTGGAGCGAGAATTGCGCTGGGGGATCAACTCATCGGTTTAGGGTCGGCAGGTTTACATACGAACGGTTTTACATTGGCTCGGCGTATTCTGTTCGACAGGTGTGATTACAGCGTAGACACCTATCTTCCTGAACTCTCTGCAACAGTCGGGGAGGCATTGCTTGCTTGCCACAAAAGTTACGTGAATTCTATTCTGTCCCTTCGTAAGGTATGCGACATTAAAGGGCTTGCCCATATCACGGGGGGTGGTTTACCCGCAAATATCGCGCGGATTCTACCAGAAGGATGTACCGCCTACATTCGGAACGGTGTATGGGAAATTCCGCCCATTTTCCCGTTTCTCCAAGGAAAAGGGGACGTTGAAGCCTCAGAAATGTATAGCGTTTTCAATATGGGAATTGGCATGGTCGTGATCGTTGCTCCTGATGCCGTTGATGCTGCGCTGGCGTCTCTCAACGCGTCTGGGGAATCCACGTACCGAATTGGCGAAATCATCGCGGGGGAAAAGGGGGTACAGGGTGTCCCTGCCTAACACAGATTCTCGGAGGGCACACGATGGCGCGCCTCCGCAGCAGACCGCTCCCACCTTTTTAGACGCGGCGGCTCTGCAAGAACTCCTGGACTTGCTTGACGAAACGCCCGCACAAGTGGCTTTGGCGGCATTCCAAGATGTGGACGATAACGACGCGGCACTGTTTTTTGTTATGTGTACACACCTAAAAACTGAATCCACAGGAGATGCGCTCGCCACGCATGCTGGAAAACTTTTCGCGCAGCTCCCTTTTGACAAACAGGTGAGTATTGCTGAGCAGGTGACGATAACAAAGACGGTTGCCTCTGAACACGCCATACAAATTTGGAATGAACAGATTGAGAGGATTAAGGCGGCAATCCAAGAAACCACCTTCTTGGGGGAAGGTACCGAGAATCTTGCAAAATTGTTATCGTATCTGGACGTAACAGAACAGAACGCATTGCTGGAAGCATTAGGAGAGAAGCAACCTGGAGTGGTGGATAGCGTTTCTGAACAGTTGTTTACGTTTGAGGACTTGGGGAATTTGGAGAATGAAGCGATCAGAACTATTTTGCAAGTGTTGGATACACCGACCTTAGCCCTTGCCCTGCACAAGGCACCGCCTGCTATACAGGACCGATTCTTTGAAAATATGTCAGCATCCCAGGCAGAAGCCGTTGAAGCAGAAACGGCTCAGCTGACATTTGAGCAGACGCAGATAGCGGACACAGCACGCCATTCGGTTGTCAACTTAGTTCGTAACTTTGCAGCAAAAGGCTTGCTAAAAATTGGACAGTCCACTACTTTTTATCTTTAAGCGTAAAGGTGTAAGGTATTTCAACCTGAAGGCTGATTGGGTTTCCGCCTTTTGTCGCAGGCCGGAAAGTGGTTTTCTTCAACGCCGCGATTGCTGCAGCCTCAAATCCAAATCCGACATCTGTAATCGCGACAATGTCTCTCGGAATGCCCTTCTCATCAATAGTTGCCTGCAGGATGACCTGTCCTTCCTTGCCTGCCTTTGAGGCAACTTCGGGATATTTAGGTTCCGCCTTAAATTTGTATTGTGGCCTCACAACCCCGGGTTCGCTCTCAAAACTAACACCATCCAACCCGAGGGCTGCATCGGGCGCCTCGGTATCGAGCTTGTCAATCAGTGTTGTTGACTCACGCTGTATCTCAAATGCCGCTACCTTTGTATCGGGTTCAACAGTCGTTGTGGGCTGTACAAAATCGCGATTGACATCTATGAGCCTTGGTCCCTCATCGGTGCTGGGTGTTGTGAGGTCCCCCGTCGTCTCAAGCCCCTGATGGATTGCAAATGCGTCATTTGATAGCGGCTGGTCAGTGATAGTCGTCACAGGTCGTTGAACACGGAGTTGCTGTTGTTCCTGTTTTGCCTCATTAAACTTCGGTGCTTCCCTACGTATGAACCGGCGTCTGGTTTTTACCTCTTCTGTGACGATACTAATATCAAACGTCTCTTGTTCAAATTCGATCCGCTCGGCGATATAGAAGACCCCAATGATAATTGCTATAAGGGCATGAAACACCATCGCAACGACAAACGCGGCGGAACTGCGTCCGACGTGTATTTGTGTGATAGGATGCTTTGGCATGTTCGTTTGTGCCGTGGAAATATCGTGCTGCTGGTTGGCATCAAGCGAAACCTTTTTCAATGCGACAAAACGTTTCGGTTTTTTACGCTCTGCTCGGCGCTGCTGCATCTGACTGAGCATGCCGGAAGTTCTGCTATTCATCTGTTTTTCCTCCTATGAAACAAAAGAGGGAAGTCTCGGGCTCGACACATTGCTCGCTCGTGTTTCCTATATTAAGAGGTGGGCGAAAGTGCCATTAAAAAAATAGCTAATAATTATCCACAACTCATGCGTCCTATTTTAGCATAAGCATACTCTAATTATAACACATTTCCAGTTTTGTGTCAATTTTTGTATCAAAGCAGGCTCGTTTCTCGGATTATGGGTTCCACCAATAGGTCATCTTTGCGACCACTGCCGAATCCAATAAGCGAGATCGAGTGGTGCCGTTCGTATCATACGTTTGATTGAAAACGAAGTAGAAATCGCTTCCGGGACGATAAATATAATTGATGAGGAAGTTGGTGGAGACAACGTTTGTATCGGCATTCCACTGGGCAAATAGTTTTGCAAAGAGCCCCGTAGTGAAGGAATAGTCAAATCTACCTCTGAAAAGATTGACGTAAACAGGGCGCGGGTTTCCATCGGTGAAATAGGCTGTGGGCAGGTTAACCACCTGGTTAAATTGGTACTGGGCACTCACACTAATATGACCGTTCGGTTTAACCGTGGTTTGTATATATGCTCTGCGAACTTCACCTTCGTAGAAATCTTCAAGTCCACCGCCGAGCGTTGTACTAATCGGACGACTATCACTACTCGAGAGACGTACATGGTATGAGTTAGACGAGTAGTCGCCAATCGGAACCTCTACGCCATCCCTAAAATCGAAAACATCGTTCAGACGTTCAAAGGTGCGTCTTCCATTAAAAAGGATATAGTCTCCGCTGTCAAATTCGAACCAGTTGGTGTAAGAGATGTTCCACTCTTCCAATTCGTTGTCGTGATTGAGAATATAGTTGACTTCTGGACCGGTCCAAATTTGTCGGATTCCGAATCTTTGAGGCATAGGGACCCAGCGCGCCTCACCGCGGAATTGCCGGATACCGGTACGTCTTACATATCCGACGGCGGGGTTAAAATCCTCATCAATGTCGGTATACGAACCTTCCATGCGAAAACGATTGCTCCGCCAATTGGAACCGATATACCATGCATTATTTCGTCCAGAGGCGTCGGGTTCAAACGTGCGAGACCACAATCCTCGGACATCCATATTGTCATTGGGACGGTATTCAAAGTCAAAGCCACCTGCGCGATTATAGTCGCCAATTTCATCTTTATTAACGGCGATCATGCCGATGCGCGAACCCGAGGCGATGTCTTTCGTAATTCGCATCACAGAATAATTAGTGCGCGGAATGTCAAGTGGATCATCTTCCGTATCAGCATCATAGAATTCATCTGTTAGAACGTTGAGGAATCCTACGCCGTAAGAACCGATCTTACCGCTGGTTTTTCCCCCGAAGATAATCGGGATGGCGTTCCCTTCAGCGAGTCCAATCCGGCGGCTGTAGAAAAGGAGCATCGGTGGGGGGCGGCGGTAGCTGCTCCGCGGTATCCCAAAATCAAAGAGTCCGGCACCCTCCAAAAAGAAGGGACGCTTCTCAGGGAAAAAGAGGCTAAATCGGGTCAGGTTCACCTGTTCTTCGTCGGCTTCAACTTGTGCGAAGTCGGTGTTATAGGTGACATCTGCAGTGAGGTTTGATGTGATGCCGTACTTGACATCGACACCCATCTTGAACTTTCCTGCCGTTTCAAGTCCTGCGTCATTCTCATTAATTTGGGTCACGCCGGGAAGGATATACGGAAGGACCTCTAAGTTCCGAGAGGGGGCAACGCCTGAGAGTCCCGTCAGTCTTCCGAGGTTAGCAGTTCGGTACTTTGCCATGCCGCCATAGGACGCTGGAACGGGGACCCAGATCATCTCTTCTTGATTTCGGGCGAGTTCGCGACCGGTATTCATACCCCATACGATCTGATCGCTCTGCTTGAAACGAAGTTGACTAAATGGGATACTCAGCTCGGACGTCCAATATGTGTCGTTGATTTTCGATTTACATTCTACAACGGCGTCCCAATCCCTGTTGAGCGTGTCCCCACTGTTCGTTACGGCTCTGTCCTGTATTGCGCCGAGAGCGTTCATACGGAAGAAGAAACCGCTCCGTTTGTCGTCATACGTATCCAATATCAGAAATACGGTGTCGTTTTCGTGCAAGTCCCGGGAGTCACGACGCATCTCATTGGCGACGAGTTTCGATATCTCCGAATCGAAGCAGGTAAAGCCGAAATAGATATTCTCGTTATCGTAGAGGACCCGAACCTCCATTGACTCGGAACCGATCTCGCCTTCATAGGGTTCAATCTGCACAAACTGGTCAATTGATTCGGCGTGTTTCCAATCCTCTTCCGTTAAATCACCGTCAATCTCAATACTCTCATAAGTGCGATGTGCCTTGATCTGGTAATCGTGCGATTCGGCGTGTACGTTGGTGATAAAGGTATGCAACAGCACAATAAGGAGTAAATAGGGTGTGACTTTTTGAAATTTTGGTAAAGAAAATAATAGATAGTCGTCCAAAGAACGTCGCCTCCTTTTAAAAAAGGGATGTGATTAATATTATTATTATTTAAAGACGTAAAAAGAGGCGAATTGGCATATATAAATTTTAATTGAACGGATACATCAGAATTCCAACGTTATTGCAAGGAATGGAATAATCGGCAATTGTGAAACGGGTGCCTCTTTTGTAAAGTTCCGACTGTAGCGAACTTCAAGTATGTTGTTGCGGTTATAAACGTTCCATACTTCAAGTGCCACCCCCAATTCCCATCCTTGATCCTCTAAATCACCGAACAGTTGCAAGCGGAGACTTAGATCTAACCGATGATAGGGTGCGGTGCGCTTCCATTCTCCGTAGAGGGGTCGCCACTTTTTTTCCTTAGTGCGGAAGTTCGTGAAAGGCGTACGGCCTACTAAGGGTGCATAAAGGATACCGCTCTGGTATTGCCATTTTGCGCTTATATCCAATGCGTCGATAAGTGGCACGGAGAAAAGGAATTCTTGGGAAGCACTGTAACTCGTCGCGACAGTTAGGACATGCGGACTGTTGTAAGTATAAAATCGATGGAATTCTTTAGGAGAATCGCGGCGTTTGGAGACGGTGTACGCATACGCCACCCACGCATCAAAAGTATCGGTTTCATGCCCTAATGAAACTTCAAATCCACGGACAAATCCCGCCTGACCGTTCTGATATTGCTTGTCATCTTTATTGTAGATAATGAGGTCTCGGAGTGTCTTGTAATAACCTGCGATATTCATTTGCATATCTAAGGGCAGTGTCTGTTTCAACTCAAGAACATAGTGCGTTGCGAGACTCTGTTCAAGGGCTGCGTTTGATGTTACCCCAAGCACAAACTGATCTAATCTCGGGTTCTGTGCATAGCGACCATAATAAAAGGATAGAAATGCGCCCGGTGAAAGACTAAAACCGAGTTGTGCACGGGGCTGAAGGGATAGATTATCTGTAAGGTTAAAGTAGCTCGCTCGGATGCCCAAGGTGCCTAAAACTTTAGGGGTAAATAGGTTCTGCCGAGCTTGGAGATATCCCTCTAAACGATGGAGGTTTCGGGTCTCAGTGACGTTGACTTTTTTCTGGTTGTGCCAAATTCGGTATTCATAATCAGCATCCCCCTCTTCAACTCTGCGCGCCCCATGACTCGTGACGGTTGAAGGGGTGCTTGAAAGTAGGTAGCCGAATTCTACAGCCTCATCCGTATTCTGCGAGGATGTGGTATAAGTGAAATCATTTCGGAGTGCGTAGACAGAGGCAGCCGTCCGGTAGTAGTACCCTTCACCGAAAGCGAGTTCATTTTCTGTGAACGAACGCGTAAATGAGAGGATAGATCTAAATCGCGGCAATAGTCGGGAATAGAAATGAATTCCTTGGACATCAAACGGGTTTTCCGAGATCAAGGGACCGTGGAGATCGCTGTCGTGGACTTCATCTGATCCGAGGTACAATTCGGATGCGTCATACGCTGTGACAGCGTTAAGCACCATTCCATGGGTTTCATTAAGTTTATAAACGCCCTTTAGCTGGTAGCTCCAAAAACGTGGCGACTCTCGAACCAGATCCTCGATATCTACTAATGTTGCAGCCAACTCGAAAAATGGTTCGAGATAGCTGCGTCTGCCGAAAGCGTACCAATAGCCTTGCCCGGTTGATGCTACGTTTTCTATGTACTCTTGGTCGGTGTTCGCTGATTTTTCGCGAGGTTCGTTGTCAGGTGGGTCGTCTGCGGGCAGAGCTTTGAAAGAGAAAGCCCCGCTGAGGAGGGCTTCCGAATAGATGAAACTCGGTTTTAGGGTGCCATCGAGCCGCCCCAAAGACCTTACATTTTTTGGGCGGGAATGGATATCAATCACCGCCTGTGAGTCCGCGCCGAATTCCGCGCCGAACCCACCTGGATGCACATCCACCTTTCCAATGACTTCGGAACTCACCACTGAGACGATACCGAGCAGATGGTACGGGTATCCTAACGGCAATCGATCAAAGTAGTAAAGATTGTCACCGGGTGCCCCACCTCTTATGGAAAGGACCCCCAGGAAATCGTTAACTGTACCGACGCTTGGGAGTCGGGCTATCCCGCGAATCGGATCACCGGCACTGCCTGTGGCACGTCTGAGTAAGTCTCCCCTCAACGTCCGTTGAGGACTTTTTTCAAATCGCTCTGCTTCGACCCTTATCTCTTCTAACGTGGTTACAGGTTGTGATGTCTCATCCTTTGTCGTGTCTGACTCAGTACCATTGACTTCATCGGTCTGTCCGAAAGCCCCCGATGGTAATATGAGGATTAGGAGGATTAATATTTGCTTCAAAGTTTTGTCTCCTCGGAAAGAGTTTTTAAAATTCCGCTGTAATCCCCAGATAAGGGAGGATAGGCAACTGGTTAGCATCTTCTCGCTCTATGTTAACACCTCCCGACTCAATGTCGTCGGTATATCTGTATCTATAATCAAGTAAATTCTTTCGATTATAGGCGTTGAGGAGTTCCAAGAAGATCCCGAACTTCCATCCTGTAAACTGGAAGGTTTTACTGACACGCAGGTCCAATCTGTGATAGGGGGGCAATCGGTCGGAATAGGTTTCCGCATAGATAGGGATATAAATAGGTCGTCCGTTCTCTCTCGGGTCGATCCCTTTCGTAGCGTCTTCAACGGGTGTATAGGGGTTGCCGGTGCGGTACTGCCACTTCGCGCCAATCTCCCATGTAGGCGTGAGGTTGTAGCTCGCGGCGAACGTAGCGACGTGTGTCTGATCGAAGGAATAGGGGCGATAGGGTTCGCCAGGGCGGTCGCGGCGTTTAGAGAGGGCGTACGCGTAGGAGATCCATGCAAAAAATCTGTCGCTGCGGCGGTGTCGGAGAAACACCTCGGTACCTTGCGCGTACCCGACACCTTGATTGAGATACCCGGCTTCTTCGTCAACAGTCACCAAGTCGGCAAGGTTTTTGTAATACGCTGCCATTTTAATTTCTGTATCCTGTGAAAGTTGCTGTTTAAGTTCAAGGATGTAATGACTTGCTTGACTTGATTTCAACGCAGGGTTCCCGATACTCGGCGAGAGTTGTGGGGGTAGGGGGGTCTGATTGTAAATCCCATAGGCAAATTGGAGTTCAGAACTGTTGGGAAGTTCCACGAGTACACTGCCGCGCGGCTGGACAGACAGCTGATCAATGCGATTGAAATAATCAAACCGTAGCCCGAACACAACTGACAAAAACGGCAGGACGGTGTATCTGTCTTGCAAATAGGCTTCGAGGCGTTGCCCACGCACAGACTCGTCTAAGTCGACTTTTTCTTCCAACCGGATGTCGTAGTCGGCTTCACCTTCGTCAGGGATCCGAGTGAAGGTGCCAGAGACTTGTCCGGGTTCAAATCCGAGGATTAACCCGGATTCGAGTCGGTGTTTCGGGTTTAACTCATAAATGAGATCCTCGCGAAGCACATAGTCGGGTGCATCAATTTCAAGTGAAAGTGTTGGGCCGAAATTGACATCGAATAGGAATTTTGAACGGGTCAGCGATAGATAGGAGGTGAGCCGTTCCGTCAGAAAGGAGCGGAGATGGATGCCTGCTCCCTCGAAACCGCTTTCAAAACTTGCGTTTCCTTGAAAATCTGTGTCTACGTTTTCACCATCGAGTTTCAGGGCGAACCGATCCCCAGAAGCAAAGATATTAAAAAAGAGTTGGTGCTTTTCGTTGAAGTCGTAGCCGGCCTTTAGTTGGTAGTCCCAGAAACGCGGAAAAGCCGTGATGGCTCCCGTCTCAAATGAAAAGGATCCGATGAAAAGGTCGATGTAACTCCTACGTCCCGCTGCATACCAGTAGCCTTTTTCGCCGACCTTGCCTTGAAGCAATCCCTCTGAGAAGAGGAGATTGAGATTAAATTTTCCGCGTAAATCTGCTGGACTGTTGTCTTGGGAATAGATATCAATTACGGCTTGAGAATCGACACCGTACTCCGCGCCGTAGCCGCCAGCATAGACATCAATCCGGTCGATGATTTCGGAACTCAGGGATGAGACGATCCCACCGAAGTGGTAGGGGTACCCGACAGGCACTCGATCGAAATAGTAGAGGTTGTCTTCATCGGAACCGCCGCGGATATAGAGGGCACCGCTAAAATCGTTTGCGACACCGATACCGGGAATCGCTGGCAGCGCGCGAAGGGCATCACCGGCTGTACCGGGGAGGCGTGTAATTTCTTGTGCCTGAAGGCTTTTTTTACTGACAGTCTTCGGGGCAGTTTCGCCGGTTACCTCGACCTCTTCAAGCCGATACTGTGTTGTTTCGACATAGATTTCAGGTGCGAGTGTTTCTTCTGCCTTAATGACAATAGAGGTGCGTTGCAACACCTCGGTGTCGGGTACCGTGACAATTAAAGTATAGGTTCCTGCGGGAATAGTACTAACAACGAACTTTCCATTTTCATCGGTTTTCTGACGTGTGTCGATTTCAACGATAAAAACTTCTGCGCCTGCTAATGGTTCTTTCGTACTGTTGTTATAGACGGTCCCCTGAATTGTTCCTGTCTGAGAAAAGGCAACTGCCGGCATCCAAAATACCATCAGTAGGCAAAAAAATTTCTTCATGAAAATTGGCAACTCCTATCCTAATCGTTTAAGAAAATTGTATGTGATGTGTTTTAGAAGTATACAATTTTTCTCTGGAGAATTGCCAAAGAAATGTAAGATTTTTCGTTTTTTGGAGAGGATGCGTATCCAATTTTCAGACTCGGTACGGTTGGGAAACCGCACCTCCCTTGATTGGGAAACGGGCGAGGTCAGGAAAGCGTGCAGCGGATGCAGATGAAGGGCGAGCCGCGTTGCCCGCCCATTGGGTTTTCATGTTAGCGGGCGACTGCGTCAGAACCGAGGTTTTCCTGAATCCATGCGCGAAGTGGGACATCCTTTTCACTGGGGGATGTAAAGCCGTGTCCACCAGTGCTTTTACCCAAAATCTGTTGACGAATTGGGTCAGAGCCTTCCATGTAATGTTCCACGGTCATATCATCGCGTGGCTGCAGCCAGCGGTAACTGTAGCCGTAAAACAACACTTTTCGAGTGATGTCGGAGCTATTCCGTCCTACGGCATGCCAGAGCCTGCGATCGAAAAAGACGGCTGTTCCCGGTTTAGCAAATACGGATATCGCCCCGTCGGGATCCGCCGTAGGGTCATCGGGCATTTCTAATGTATTCGATTTTTGACTCCCCGGCACTACAGAGAAATTACCGCGTCCCGGCACGGATGTGTCGGTGAGGAAAAATGCCACTTTCAACGATATCCGTGGTCGCGGCTCGCCCTCCAATTCAAAATTGAGCCTTCCGCTGTCTTGGTGCCAACCGAGGCGTTGGGTTTTATCGCGCTCTTCTGGGGGCAGCGGCGGTAGCACAATCAGATGTGAATGGTAAAGTTTGATGTTCCACCCCAAAATTCCCCAGACTTTCGGAAAGGTTGTGTGCCAATCGAGCAGCTCGATGAAGCTATCGTCTCTGCCGACAAAATCGAGGAGGTTGAAACGTGCATCGGACGGAAGTTCCTCTTTGCCCAGATGCTCTGCCCCGACTCGGTCAACAGCGGCGACCAACTTATCAACCATCTCCTGTGGGATGGCATCCTCAACCGCGAAGAAACCGTTGTCTTCAAATTGCTGTTTTTCTGTTTCGGTCAAACAGTGTTCCAAACATAGCGAGTCCATTTTTCTCCCCTTATAGAAGCGACCTTCGGTCGCGATGCTTGAGTTTGCATAAGTTTACACTGAATCTAAATTTTGGTCAACAGGAAAAATACCTCTAACGAGAAGGTAGGAAACTTTCGGATTCCACTTGCTTGGCTCGCGCGACCGCCCGCCATCTCCGCCAGAAATTCACGCTGGCACTGAAAAGAAATCCGACCCCAAGAATACCCGCTGTCGCAGCACCCAATATCAATTCAGGCTTTGCCACGATACCGTAGATCGCGCCTCCGATGAGCAGGGCGGCGATGAAGGTATCTTTCAGACTGTTCTTTTCTGCCCGTTTTTGGAGGAGACGTAGATTCGCGAGTTTCCGTTGTTTTACATAGTCAGCGAGCGGTTCTATTGGAACATGCACCGACTCGACTTGTCCGGTTCGTCCCTCGCTCACACACCGAAAACCGATATTCCCGGCGGCATAGTCTGGCGGGGCATGTAAACGATTGGCACACCGAAAATAGCGTTCCGCTGTGCCGTCACGCACTTCTAACCATGACCCACCACGTAAGGTTTTCTGTTTATCCTCCACCCCGTGTTTAGGCGGTTTTGAATCAGGATAGGGTTGGTACCAATCGGCGGTCCATTCCCAGACATTTCCTGCGGCGTCGCCGACACCGTAAGGGCTGACTGTGGCAGGGCGAACACCTACAGGGGTGAGATGCGCTGTTAGAATCTGTAAAGTTTCTGCTGGTGTTTCTGTAGCGTCAGATTCATCGGGAACGAAGACATTCCCCCACGGATAAATCCGTCCATCGGGACCGCGACAGGCTTTCTCCCATTCTGCTTCTGTCGGTAGCCGCTTGCCTGCCCAGTGGGCATACGCGTTACTATCATGCCAATTGACGTGAACAACGGGGAGGTTTGCCTCTTCGGGCGCAAAGTCGCCGTTTTTCCAATGTGGCGGTGGTGGATGGTTCGTTTCCTTTACAAAAACCGCATACTCGGCGTTGGTCACCGGGTACTGTTCAATCAGATATGCCCCCAGAAAGCGGACGTGCATTGGTGCCTCATCGAGTTTAGCATGCTCCGAATTGGCTAAGGCAGTCCCGTAGAATGCTTCAATATCGGTGCCCATGATGAACGCGCCCTGTGGAATAAGAATATTTTTAATTATACCTTGCGGAGAAACGACGGCAGTTGCGGTTTTCACGTGCGTTTCTTAAACCCGCCCTCCATTACATTACGGGCTAACGTTTCTGATGGTTTTTCCATTAGGTCTTCATCCAAAATTCCACGCGTTTGTAGCATACTTGGTTTCCGCCAAGGTTTCAGCCTGTGCACGTTCTGCCAGTGAGAGTTCTCCTGAATTAAACGCAATTCCGAGCGCAAATGTTTCGCGAATGGCTTGGATAAGCACATCCCTTGTGATAAAACGGCCATCTACATTAATGGCAGTCGATTTTTCGCGGATGCGCTGTTGAACCTCTGGATTCTTTGAAACGCGATCGAGAATAGAGTCGGGCGGCATATCCAATGAGATGTACCCTTGAAACATTATCCCGCCCCGATTACGTCTGACAGAAACACCTGCTAACTTCTTGTCGTCAGACATAACGTCATGTTCAGCAGGATTCGTCAAGCAGATATTTGGAGTGGCTTCGGGAGAGTCGGGGGAAGTGGCATAGCACTGCGCTGGGACACCGAGTTTCTGAAACGCCTTGGCGAGAGAGTGTCCAATGCGTTGATACGCCTCGGAGATGCCCATCCCTGCAACAGCGCGTGGGAGCACCAGTGTATAGGTCAGTTCCCATCCGTGCACGACAGTCCCACCGCCGGTCATCCGTTTCACCAATTCGATGCTGTCTGCGCGACACGCCTCTATGTCAACTTCCGAGGCAATATCTTGAAAATAGCCGAAACTGAAAGCTGGAGACGACCACTCATAAAACCGCAATGTCGGGTTCGGTTGCTCTTTCTGTGCGAGCAGAATTGCCTCGTCAATTGCCATATTCATCGCGGCGGGGTTCGTCCCCATATTTAAGAGTCGTCCGGCTGTTTGCATCAAGATAATGCCACGCGGCATACCTCAGTCGTATGTGCATCGCAGTACCAGAAATACCCATCCCAGTAGGTCATGCCGTGGGGTTCCGGATGTGGTTCCGGTATCTCGATTTTGTTCAGATGGCTGCCATCTTCTGGATTGAGATGGAAGATTGCGCGATGGTTCGTCTCAACACACCAGAGATCGTCGCCTATCCATGCGATACCGTGCGGTCGAATACCGGGTGCTGGCAGCGTGTGGATCACTTTGAACCCGTCTTCGACATCGACCTGATAGATGGTGGCAGAGGGGGGTACTGCTATCCAGAGTTTATTGTCGCGCCATTCTAAGCCGTGTGCGCCTGTCTGCTCTGCGCCGGGTGTCTCGTAAGAAGCGAGCGTTTTGCCGCTTTCTGGATCGGTTGCAAGGATTTCGCAACTGTAGGTTGAGGCGAGCCAGAGCGTGTCGCCTGTATCCGTGATACCGCTCCCTCTATCGGAGCCGGTGGCGAGCGTCTTTTTCACATCGCCGTCATAGGAGACGAGATGCACTTCGTTGGTCTGTTGATCGAGGATCCAGAGTCCGTCTTCGGTGGCTTGCATTCCGTTGGGTTGTGGACCTGGGGTGTTAAAAACTTTTTCGATTGCGGGCATGAGAAACCTCCGCAGAAAAATATCTTATTGAGGCTTTATTTTATGAGGTTTTGGAAAGGATGTCAAGGATTTTTTTGGACGGCTCACTATGAGTGCGTAGGAGCGCAATTCGTTGTGCCTCTTACATTCGCTTTCATAATGACGCTGAAAAAAAGGTTGTCCTTGAGGGGGATCGCGTGTATAATAATAAGGAGCGTGTCTGAGCGTTTTGAAAAAAGTGGGTGTGTGGTGCGATGTTTCCACAGGCACTGCATTTAACAAGGAGAATCGGGATGGCGATGTATAAAAAGGGGGCGCACCTGAGTTCTGCCCCGACCCAAGAAAGTAGCCTTTACCCAGAAACGGATGGAAAACCGATGGCGGCGAGTGATGATCATAGACGTGTCCTAATGCGGGTCTTACGGGTTCTTGAAGCGTTTTTTAGGGAGACTCCGGATGTGTATGTTTCTGGGGATCTCATGATGTATTATGTTCAGGGGGATCCACGGAAAGTTGTGTCCCCGGATGTGCTGGTCTCTTTCGGGATAGGTCAGAAGGCGCGACGGACGTATCAGGTCTGGGTGGAGGGCAAACCGCCAGATTTTGTGCTGGAGTTGTCAAGTAAAAGCACGTACCAAAAAGACTTGCGGGAGAAGAAGGAACTTTATGCGGGTCTGGGGATTACGGACTACTTCTTATGCGATATAGAGGGTCTGTATTTACCGGAGCCTCTGATGGGGTGGACGTTAGTTGATGGGAGTTATCAAGCGATTACGCCGTTGAACGGGGGAGGGTTTGCTTCTTCGGTGCTTGGGTTAGAGGTGCACCTACTTCCTGGGGATTTACAGTTTTATGACCCGGCCACAGAGCGGTGGCTTCAGACTCCTGAAGAGGCAGCCGAAGCCCATGCTGCGCAGGAGGGTCTTGCCCGCCAGCAAGCGGAAACCCGTGCGGCGGCAGAAGCGGAGCGTGCTGCGCAGGAGGGTCTTGCCCGCCAGCAAGCGGAAACCCGTGCGGCGGCGGAAGCGGAACGTGCTGCGCAGGAGGGTCTTGCCCGCCAGCAAGCGGAAACCCGTGCGGCGGCGGCGGAAGCGGAAGCCGCAGACCTGCGCTCCGAACTGGCACGTTTGCGGGGCAACCTCCCATAGATTTCCCCGCAGCCTTCGGAAACCTCTGTCTTTTGCCACGACCTTCTCACCGTGTCCCCTCACCACAAGGCGATAAATCGCCTTACTACGAACCTGAACCTGTCCAATCCCATCCCTTTCCATAATCCCGCACCGGATATGTTCGCCAGAGATCCCGCAGCCATTCAATCCCAAAATGTTTTTCATACCAATGTAAACTTGAGCATGTCGAATCTTTCGGTTTTTGCACGTAGTTATGCTTTGTCGGATTGTAGTGGATATAGTTCAAGGTTGTATAGTAATGTCTTTCGCTGCGAATCTGTCGATCACTGAAACGATACCAAACTTGCCGTCCAGATAGCGCTTCGCGACGATTTAACTCACGTGCTGTAGGGGCATGAACGCGGCGCCAGGGATACTGCTTTTGAAAAATACACGTATTTCCGAGGTATATCTGTTTATGAATTAATGCTATGATATGCGTTTTTATGCTATAATTGTGGTATATTGTGCATAATTATGCGTTTTTATGCTATAATTGTGGTATATTGTGCATGTTTTTGATATATTTCGCAATAATATAAGATTTTTTTAGGAATCCCTATGCCCTCACTCGATTTCAAAGGTAAACAGTTCATTTATGGACATCACCTCACCGTTCCCATCAGTACTATAGAGATAGATGCAGATAAATCCTTTACTGGCGAAAACGATCCATCCCTAAATGACAACCTGATTATCCACGGCGACAACCTACATGTGTTGAAGGCGCTGCTCCCCAAATACGCTGGCAAAATCAAGTGTATCTATATTGATCCTCCCTATAACACTGGCAACGAAAAATGGGTCTATAACGACAATGTTAACAATCCGCTGATGCAAGCGTGGTTGGAGAAACACAGTCCGGTTGATAATGAAGACTTGGAACGTCACGATAAGTGGCTGTGTATGATGTGGCCCCGACTCCATTTATTGCATGAATTACTGTCCGATGATGGCGTTATTTTTATCTCAATTGATGATAATGAAGTACACAATTTACATTTGCTGATGGATGAGATTTTCGATGGGCTGAATTTTATTGCCTGTTTGCCGACTGTTATGAATCTTAAAGGTAACAATGATGAATTTGGATTTGCCGGAACCCATGAATATACTTTCTGCTGGGCGAAGGACAAGCAACTTGCCCAAGTTGGCGAGTTTGAATTGGATGAGGAAGAACTAACAGCGTGGTTGGAAGATGATTATGGATATTACAAAAAAGGAGCTAATCTGAAATCTACTGGCGTGAACGCTCCGAGAGCTAAGAGACCTAATTTGTACTATCCAATATATGTCAATCAGAATAATGAATTGATAGTGACTGAAGATTTATCTAAGAATAAGAATTATGAAAAATTATTCCCGATTACAGGTGGAGAAGAGATGAGTTGGCGGTGGAGTAAAGAAAAGGTATCAGCTGAATCTCACAATATTATAGTGGAGCGGACGAAATCTGGAATCAGTTTGTTAAAGAAACAGAGGCCTGGTCTCGGTGACTTACCAACTAAAAAGCCGAAGTCTTTGTTTTATAAGCCTGAATACAGCAGTGGTAATGGAACCGCCGTATTGAAGCAAATATTTGGAAACAGGGAAGTTTTTAATAACCCGAAGCCAGTTCAGCTGCTGAAGGATTTGATTGGTCTCACTATCAAACAGGACGACATCGTTCTTGACTCCTTCGCTGGCTCAGGTACCACCGCCCACGCTGTCCTCGCACTCAACAAAGAGGATGGCGGTAATCGAAAATTTATCCTCGTTGAATGCCAAGATTACGCGGACACGGTCACCGCTGAACGCGTCCGCCGTGTTATCAACGGCGTTGAAAATGCCAAAGATGAGACACTTCAGAACGGCTTAGGTGGCTCCTTCACCTACTGCACCCTCGGTGAACCTATTGACGAGGAAGGCATGCTCACTGGCGAAAATCTTCCGACCTACGAGGCTTTAGCGGACTATATCGCCTATACTGCCACCGGGAGTGCGTTGACTTCCATGGCAAAGCCGGAAGATTATTACTTCGGCGAAACTAACAACATCCGTTTCTATCTCATCTATGAACCGACGTTAGAATTTTTAGAAAGTGATAAATCTGCGTTAGATGGGGCGCGTGCAGAGCAGATCGCCAAGGTGTGCAAGGAGACGGGTAAAAAGGCTTACGTCTATGCGCCTCAAAAATTCATCAGCCAGAAAGAGTTAACCGACATAGGGATCACCTTTTGCCAGCTGCCCTACAACATCCATCGCATTGCAGATGCGTAGTGAACGGTTTGTGTTGTTCATATGTCATCCAATAGGATGAAGGCTGGTGGATTGGTGACGTTTTCATACAATTCTGCGATGAGTCACCGCGAAAATGAAGGAGAACTATGGAAGAAAAAGTTTCGCAAAAAGTGTTCATTGTCCATGGGCATGACGAGGCAACCAAGTCCGCTGTTGCAAGGTTCGTAGAAAGACTTGATTTAGAGGCAGTCGTGCTTGCTGAACAGCCCAGTGAGGGTTTGACGATTATTGAAAAGTTTGAAAAATACGCTACAAGTGCCGACTTTGCGATTGTCCTGATAACTCCCGACGATGTTGGTGCCTCTATTCAAAAGAAGAGCGATCTCAAACTCAGAGCACGGCAGAACGTTATCTTTGAACTTGGGTATTTCTTCCATGCGTTAGGGCGTAAAGGCGTTTGTGCTCTCTACAAAGAAGGCGTTGAGCTCCCTTCGGATATTTACGGTGTTGTTTATGTCCTTATTGATGAGTTTGATGCATGGCAACTGACACTGGCGAGAGAAATGAGGCAGGCGGGACTATTTTTCGATGCAAACAAACTTTTATAGAACATGGAATGTGAAACTCTTGGTAGGATTCTTGTAAGATTGTCCTTCCAAAATTGGGTTTGACGCTACCAACGGATTAATGTTATCATCAATATAGGGTTCTCATCTTATACGAGCGGAGGTCTCTCCGCACTGTATCGGCATAAGAATGGAGGAAAAATCATGAACACGAAAAATCGGCGGAACGTTTTTATCTCCCATGGACATGACGAGGAAGCTATAACAACTGTTGCTAAGTTCGTAGAGACATTAGGTGTAAAGGTAACCGTTCTTGACGAACAACCTAAGAAAGGACAAACAATCATTGATAGGTTTGAGGAACAGGTAGATGAGGCGGGCTTCGCAATCGTCCTATTGACTCCCGACGATGTTGGTTCCTCAAAAGCCACAGGAAAACGCAAGCCCAGAGCCCGTCAAAATGTTATCTTTGAACTTGGTTATCTCCTGGGGGGTTTGGGCAGTGAAAGAGTGTGTGCCCTCTATAAAGAAGGCGTTGAGTTACCATCCGATATTCGTGATGTAGCCTATATACCCATGGATAGTGCCGATGATTGGAAACTAAAACTCAGTCAGGGCATGCGAAAAGCGGGACTGCCTATTGATATGAACTGGGGCAGTTGAAGAAATAGACCCATGGTGAAATAGAGGAGGAACTATGGAAGAGAAAACATTACCAAAGTTTCTTGTGAGCAGAGAAGAAAATATAAGAACGAATTAATAAAGGTCAACAACTCCATTGCTTGATTGCACCATTGGTTTGTAGTCGCGCAATTCATTGCGCATAGAAGCAGGCGATAAATCGCCTTACTACGAAACTGTATCCCAACATTCACCTTGTCCCCTCACCACAAGGCGATAAATCGCCTTACTACGAACCTGAACCTGTCCAATCCCATCCCTTTCCATAATCCCGCACCGGATATGTTCGCCAGAGATCCCGCAGCCATTAGGGTAAAGTCCAAAAACATGTGAACACAATTCGGACCTGATACTTCACCGCCGCTGGCGAGGTTTCCTAACCTCGCCGACTCCTAAGTGTCCATTTAATTGTAGGCTTTACTATAAACCTAAAGAAACTATCCTTATAAAAATCGGCTAATGTTCTCGCTTAGCATAGTTTGGCTGTACTTCGTTAATGAACTTTGTTGACCCATTACCTTCGGTCGCTAATTCTTTCATTGATCCATTAATGCTATGATATGCGTTTTTATGCTATAATTGTGGTATATTATGCGTAATTATGCAATTTATGCTATAATTGTGGTATATTATGCGTAATTATGCTATAATATGATGTATTATGATGTAATGTTATGTTCTAATTTCATATTAACAGGGATGTTTTTGAAGTGCCGCGTCGCCACAAAAATGGAGGGAAGATTATGGATGGGAAAAATCGGCGGAAAGTATTTATGGAAGAGGAAATTCTACCAAAGTTACCAAAACTACACGAAAGTAAAGAAGTAGCACGTCAGAAAATACAAGAGCGAATTTATAAGGGGCAGCAATTCCGCGACCGACAGATAGATACAAAGGATGAATTGGAAAATGCCGTAGAAAAATGTGAAAGATGGTCAGCATATAACGAATGCCTCTTATCTAACCTATTTGATAAAATGCCAAGAAGGGGTTATTATTCTGGCTTCTCTGGTCGGGGTATTACTTACTTTGGCACTGGTCTCGGATTGCCTGTGCGTGAACCTGCTTTTTCACAGAAATTGGACAAATATCGGAAATCTATGAAATCCAGCATTGTTAGTTTGGAAGGGATCCTTGACCTACTTGAGCTATGTAGCGAACCATTAGACATCGCCCTGCGCACTTCGGGTAACACTGAGCCCTACGTTTTTATCGGACATGGGCGTTCACAGAATTGGCGAGAGCTCAAAGATTTTATAAGCGATGAACTGAAACTGCCTTGGGATGAATTCAACCGAGTTCCAGTTGCTGGTGTAACCAATATTGCACGCCTTGATGAAATGTTGGGGCAGGCGTGTATGGCATTCCTTGTGATGACAGCTGAGGATGAACAAGCTGATGGCAAATTACGCGCCCGTGAAAATGTGGTTCATGAAGCTGGTCTGTTTCAAGGTAGACTTGGTTTTGAAAGGGCAATTGTTTTACTTGAAGAGGGCTGTCAGGAATTTAGCAACATTCAGGGGCTTGGTCAGATTCGCTTTCCTAAAGGGAATATAAAGGCAGCCTTTGAGGAAATTCGTCAAGTCTTAGACCGGGAAGGAATAATCCGATAACTCAATAGAGGTTTCCCAATTTAAACCGCGCAATAATTTCCTTGATACATTAAGTCTATATTTTTCTTAAGGATTCCTTAATGCCCACACTCGATTTCAAAGGTAAACAGTTCATTTACGGACACCACCTCACCGTTCCCATCAGTACTATAGAGATAGATGCAGATAAATCCTTTACTGGCGAAAACGAGCCATCACTCAATGATAACCTTATTATCCACAGTGACAACCTACACGCCCTGAAAGCACTTCTCCCGAAATACGCTGGCAAAATCAAGTGTATCTACATCGATCCTCCGTATAATACCGGCAACGAAAGTTGGGTCTATAACGACAACGTCAACAGTCCCTTAATGCAAGCGTGGTTGGAGAAACACAGCCCGATTGATAACGAAGACTTGGAACGTCATGATAAATGGTTGTGTATGATGTGGCCCCGACTCCACTTATTGCATGAATTGCTGTCCGATGATGGTGTTATTTTTATCTCAATTGATGACAATGAACAACATCGCTTGCAGATGCTGATGGACGAGATTTTTGGATTAGAGAATTCTATTGCACAAATAGTTGTACAGACAAATCCACGTGGACGTTCTTTGAAACAATATATCGCGCAAACTCACGAATATGTTCTAATGTACGCTAAAGATATAAAGATGACGGAAGTTTATAAAATTCCGAAAACAGAAAAATCTCTTTCAGAATACAATAAAGAGGATAAGGACGGTTCCTATCGTCTTTTACGTTTACGAAATACTGGAGTCCAATTTTTCAATCGGAAGACCCGCCCTAATTTATTTTTTCCTATCTATGTCAACCCAATAACTGGAGATACTTCTCTTATTCCGAGTGTGGATTTTTCTATTGAAGTTTTGCCAATAACTGACGATGGAGTGGAAGGGTGTTGGACTTGGGGCAAAGAAAAAATTAACGAAGCTCCAGGGTTGATTGTGGCTCAAAAAGTCCAAAATGGTAAATGGCGGATTTACCGTAAAGACTATTTAAAAGGCGAAAGTCTGCTGACGATGCCTAAATCTCTTTTGACCGGTACAGAGGTTAATCATGAGGTTGGTAAGGAAATGCTAAGGAAATTATTTTCCGCTGCTCCTTTTGCGTATCCCAAATCAACAGAACTTATAGCAAATTTAGTACGGATCGCTTGTAAGGATGATGCGATTGTTCTTGATTCCTTTGCAGGCAGCGGCACCACCGCTCATGCTGTCCTCGCACTTAACAAAGAGGATGGTGGAAACCGAAAGTTTATCCTCGTTGAATGCGAAGACTATGCAGACACCATCACCGCTGAACGCGTCCGCCGTGTTATCAACGGCGTTGAAAATGCCAAAGATGAGACACTTCAGAACGGCTTAGGTGGTTCCTTCACCTACTGCACCCTCGGTGAACCTATTGACGAGGAAGGCATGCTCACTGGCGAAAATCTTCCGACCTACGAGGCTTTAGCGGACTATATCGCCTATACTGCCACCGGGAGTGCGTTGACTTCCATGGCAAAACGGGAAGATTATTACTTCGGCGAAACTAACAACATCCGTTTCTATCTCATCTATGAACCGACACTACAATTTCTGGAGAGCAATAGGTCTGCGTTAGATGGCGAACGTGCAGAGCAGATCGCCAAGGTGTGCAAAGAGAGGGGTAAAAAGGCTTACGTCTATGCACCGCAGAAGTTCATCAGTCAGAAAGAGTTGACAGATATGGGGATTACCTTCTGCCAGCTGCCCTACAACATCCATCGCCTTGCCGACGTGTAGTAAGCGGTTTGCATTGTGTCTATTTACTTGACCTCACTATAAATTTATGCTATACTTATTAGTAGCATCTACTTAAAGGAGGACGGGACTGATCGGAAAGCAAAGAATTTATGAAAACTAAGCCCCGTATTTACGTAGAAACTTCGGTCATTAGTTATCTCACTTCAAGAGCAAGTCGTGATTTTATTGTCTCTATGTGTCAGCAGATAACTCGCTATTGGTGGGACAACGTCGCGAATCGAAAATTTGAGCTCGTTTCTTCAGCAGTTGTTAGACAGGAAATCAGTCGGGGAAATACAGACGCAGCACAACAGCGTCTTGACATATTATAGTAAAGTCGATAATTAGTTATACACTTTTATAATTTGTTCAATAGATGTTTCAGGGGTGTATTGATAGCGTCGCTTAATGTTAGCAAAGTCCTTCTCAATGGGGTTCAACTCCGGAGAATACGGCGGCAAAAATAATAAACTCGTCCCCGTTTGGGCAATCAACTGTGCTGTCTCCGACCCCTTGTGGAAGGAGGCATTATCCATAATCACGACGTGTTTCTCATCAAGCAAAGGACATAACTGATGCTCTAACCACGCATTGAAGGCAAGCGTATCAGAGGCACCTTGAAAAAGCACAGGAGCGGTAAAACGATCTCCAATGCGTGCGGCAATCAAAGAGGTAGATTCATACCGATGTGAACCCGATATTTTATCCCTGACGCAGACGCCCCTCGGGGCGTAAGCATACCGACGGATATCTGAAGTCGGGAAACCGCTTTCATCAATATAAACGGGCGTTTTCCCCCCGACCCGAACTTCAGCATCAAACGCATCAAAATAGACTTGGCGTTTTTCGACAGACTGTTCTTTATACGTTAGTGTCTTTTTTTTCGCGTGATGTTGAGTTTGCCAAGCGCATAGTTGATACAACTCTTGGAAATCCCAAAGTGGGTAGCACGTTCGAGTTGGGTGTGGTCAGGAAAATCAGCGACATGTTGCCGAAGGGCGTTGTAGTCAAGTCGATGAGGCCCCCGGGGCCCCGGCTTTCGACGACTCAACGGGTCTTCGGCAGCTAACCATTTATAGATACACGTCCGAGACACCTTATAGGTGCGTGAGGCTTCGGATTTACTGCCACCATCACTGAGAAAATCAAGCACGCATTTGCGTAAATCTGATGAATAACTCATAAGACTTAGAGTCTTACATTCACTCAAAAATATGTCAACTTATTTTTCGACTTCACTATAAAAGCAATCACCGTATTAGAAACCGTTGTGTAGGACTTATACAAATCTCACAAATATGGTAAAATGTATACGAATCTATACACATCTGACATATTTGCTTGAGTGTTGCCATACTTCCTGCTTCGTCGTTTCGTGCCTCTCTATTGAGGTCTTACCGAAACTCGACAGGCGTTTAGCGTCTCCGCGCAACTCGTGGCGACGTGTGAAGGTCAAGCGGGACAGAGATTGATTGCAGCGTTCAAATCACGGTCCATATCCATACCACAGACGTCGCAGTGATATTGCCTATCTGAAAGCGTTAGGTCTTTTTTCTTCTGTCCACAACGGCTACAGGTCTTACTCGAAGCAAAGAATCTATCTGCTTCGGTTATCGGTATCCCGCGTCTCTCTGCTTTATATTTCAGCATAGTTAGAAAGCGAGAGAGTGCCGAGTCTGAGAGGGCTTTAGCAAGTTTCCGATTACGTAGAAGTCCGCTGATATTCAGCATTTCTATACCGATAGCACTGGACCTGCGGACGATCTTTGTCGTCGCTTGGTGGTGAGCGTCTTCACGGATATTAGAGATGCGATGATGCACACCGCCAAGTCGTTTTTTGGCTTTATACCAGTTCTTTGACCCAAGCACCTTACGCGATAATGACCGATTCGCACGTGCTAACTTTCGCTCATATCGCTTCAGGGGGCGTGGATTCTCGTAGGTATCACCATTAGAACAGGTCGCCAGTGTATTGATACCTACATCAATACCCATCGGTGCTTTCTCTTGTTTTTCAAAGAGAGAGGGTTGGTGTTTGTAGTTGTTGCTATCGCACCGCACGAGAAGAGAGGCATACCATTTATCGTTGCGTCTTGAGATAGACACTCTCGTGATTTCGCCTGTGTATCGGAGGTCCTCACGCATGCGGACCCACCCGATTTTCGGCAGGTGGATACGCTTTTTGTGGACTTCTACAGTTCCGGCTCCATTGTCTGCTTGGTATGAACATTTACCACTTCGTTTCTTACGGACGGGGAACCTGTTTTGTCCTTTTTTCCAGCGGGTGAGGGCGTCTCCGAAGTTGTGGATAGCATTCTTGGAGGCATTTTGGGATAACTCTGAACACCAAGGGAACAAATCACGCTTGACGGCATTGAACTCACGCTTTATATCCACATGGCTGCGCCATTCGCCTTGTTTCTGTCCCGATTGGAAAGACGACGCGGCGAAGTTATACGCAACACGAGCATAGCCAGCGTGCTGTGCCATGAGCGTCGATTGTTTGTTATTCGGATTCAGTTCTATCTGCTGGGCTCGGAGAACTTCCAAAACTTAACTCCAGTTGCGATTTTGCTTCTGCTACGATATTCTCTATTTGCTCTGCCATTTTCTTTGACTTATGGGAACGACGCCCATAAAGTTTGGCACAAAACACTGTCATGATTTCCATGACATCATCAGTGAGTTCTTCTTCAAAAGAAGGGGGTTCGCCTTTATTGATAATCACAATCTCAATACCTTTGAGTTCACAGATACGAAATATCAAGTCCGCACCAAAGCGTAAAAGACGGTCTTTGTGAGTTAGCACAAGTCGTGACATTTTACCCTGCACAATCAGGTCTAAAAGGCGTACTAAGCCTTTATTGTTGTAGTTCATACCACTGCCAAGGTCTCTTATGATTTCAGTCTGCCACCCCTTCTTATTGCAAAACGCTTCAAGGACGGCGTGCTGACGCTCTAAATCCTCCTTCTGATCGCTACTGGAGACTCTGGCATAAGCAATGGTAGGATAGGAGTCGTCTTTAGCCCCTAATAACTCTTGGAGACTGTAGAGGCGAGTGCCTTTCGGAGTTCGCTTAAATGGCTTAATAACACCACCATCTTCCCAACGCCGGAGCGTTTGAGGATTCACACCGAGTATTTTAGCAGCTTCGCCAATCTTCACAAATCTGTCATTCATACTAATTATTATAGTATTTTTACAAAGCTTTGTCAAGAGAAAAATATCAATGTATAGATGTGAATAAGAATGTATAGATTTGACTATATTTTACTATATTTTTCGCTGCTGCAACTTGCCCCTTTAGCGGAGATGTATCCTCTTGCGGAGGATTTGGTTGCTGCCGGGGCTGTCCCGCTAAGAGCAAAAACAGACGCACTTCATATTGCGATTGCGGCGATTCATGGTGTGGAATATCTGGCGACATGGAATTTTAAGCATATCGCGAACACAAACAAGTTACCTTTAATACACAAGGTGTGTGAAACCGCAGGTTATACGCCTACAACTATTTGCACCCCTTTGGAATTTTTGTGGGAGGCTTTTTGAAATGTTCAAGGACCCAATTATTGAGGAAATCCACCGGATCCGTGACGAATGGGCGGCTTCTTTCCAGTACGATTTACGGGCACTCTGTGAGGACATCAAACGGCAAGAGAAACGGGACTTTCTCACCGATGAACACGGAAACTTCATAAAAAACGAAAAAGGAGGCTTGATTCTTAAGTCTAAAGTTGTTCGCGGGAAAACCTCCGGTTTCGAGAAGAAGCACCGTAGTTAACCGACGTTGCTGCTTAGCGAATTCTAAACCCTAAGAATATAGAATTTTCTTCGTTGCATGTCTGCAAAAAGGAGGACGGAATCGGTGACACAAACCTACACCGCAGTCATCCAACAGGACGAAGGCTGGTGGATCGGGTGGATACAGGAAATTCCCGGTGTAAACGGCCAAGAACGGACGAAGGACGAATTGCTTGAATCGCTGCGAATTACGCTCCTCGAAATGATAGAATACAATCGCGAAGAGGCAATTCGCCGAACAGAGAGTGAGACTTTTGAGGAAGTTACGATCGCGCTATGAAAGGGTGCGGTTAGGAAACCGTACTACCGAGTCTGGAGATTTGTGAATTTGAAAATTTACTGTAGGTGATGAAATAATGGAACTGAAAGAGTACCAACAACAGGCATTGGATGCGTTGGACCGCTATCTGGAGGCACTCAAGGAAGCACACCAACAAGCGGATAAAGCCACCGCATACCTTGCATCAGAGGGGATTCCGGACTTCCTGATAGAGCAGGCGGAGAATTTAGCAAGACAAGCAGAGGATTACCCACACATTGCTTGGGAAAGTTTACGACAAGCCGCTATATTGCCGGGCATCACGGATGCACAAGGACAGGACCGAATTCCAGAACACATCTCTCGTGAGAGTGCCGCCGGTGAACCGATTCCGCATGTCTGCTTAAAAGTCCCGACGGGGGGTGGGAAGACTCTATTAGGTGTAGAGGCGGTGCGCCACTTGAAACTCGGTACAGGTTTTGTGCTATGGCTTGTCCCGACCAAAGCCATCTATACGCAAACGTGGGACGCTTTTCGCAACAAAGAACATCCGTATCGGCAAATTTTGGAACGTGCCTCCGGCGGTCGCGTTAAGCTCCTCGAAAAAGACGATAGGTTCACGAAGCAGGATATTGAGAATCATCTCTGTGTGATGCTCCTTATGCTCCCTGCCGCAAATCGGAACCGAAACAAAGAGTTCCTGAAGATTTTTCGAGATAGTAGCGGTTATGCCTCGTTCTTTCCTGTCGAGGACGACGTGCGAGAGCATCAGGCACTCTCAGAAAAACATCCCGACCTTGAAACAGCAGAAGATGATCAAACCGCACAACCCCGGCTCGCCAGAAACCCCAAAGACGCACTCATCAAACAGAGTCTTTTTAACGTCCTGAAGTTACTCCGTCCAACCGTGATTTTAGATGAGGCGCATAAGGCTTACGGAAGTCCTGACATGGTCCGCAATAAAGGCTTTGTGGAAGCGGTAAATCGACTCAATCCTCGCTTCGTGTTGGAACTCTCCGCCACACCGAAACTCGGTATCAGCAACATCCTCGTCAATATCTCCGGTCTCACCCTGAAAGAAGAGGAGATGATGAAACTCCCGATTCAACTCCGAAATTTCCCGAATTCCGATTGGAGATATACGCTCGGACAGACGAAAATAGAGCGCGATAGACTTGAAGGGGTAGCAAAGCAATTTCAGCAAACAGAGGACCGCTATATCCGACCGATTGCTGTGATTCGTGTCGATCGGACCGGCAAAAACCAACGCGACGGTACGAAGGTCCATGCCGAGGATGCTCGTGAAGAACTCATTGAGGCATTAGGAGTGCCAGCGGAACAGATCAAGGTGAAATCATCAGAACAAGATGAACTCACAGGAATAGACCTCATGAGTCCCTTCTGTCCTGTCCGTTATATCATTACCAAAGATGCCTTGAAAGAGGGGTGGGACTGTCCGTTTGCTTACCTGCTTGCCCTTCTTGACAACACCACCGCACCGACAGCAATGACGCAGCTCATCGGGAGGGTGATGCGCCAACCCTACGCCCGTGTCACAAACCGACCGGAACTCGATAGTTGTTATATCTTCTGTTACAATCAGGAGGTCAAAGGGGCAGTAGAGAACGTCAAGAAAGGATTAGAGGCAGAAGGGTTGACAGAATTAGGCGACTTTGTTGAGGGGACGGGTGTGGAGCGCGTGCAGCGAACCATCGAACGTAAACAGGAATACCGTGAGATAGACATCTTTCTACCGCGTGTTCTGCATAAGCAGGGACGAGGGTGGCGGGAACTCAATTATGAGCGGGACATCCTGAAGGCAATTGACTGGCATCAACTCGGTCCGGTAGCCCCTATCAACTTCGACGAGACGGCACCACTTCAAGAGATCCGTGCCACTATCCATCTCCAAGACGAAGCGGTAATTCATAAGAAATTGCAAGAGAGCGCGGCACATAACTTGGAGGTAGCGTTTTTCGTTCGGCGACTCGGCGATGTGCTGCCGAATCCGTGGCACGCTGCACGCATCGTGAAAGCCACACTTGCTGCTTACCGGGAAGAAGGCGTTGGCGAAGATACGTTGTATACACACCGGTTGTATCTCTCCGAGCATTTGAAACGCTGTTTGCGCGATCGCATTGATAAGTTTGCTGAAGCCGTTTTTCGAGAGAAGTTGAAAGCCGGAGAAATCCAGTTTAACCTGGAAACAGATGTGGCGTTAAACTACCAACTGGAAAAAACGATTGCGATCAGTCTCACACCTGAAGCAAGGCCGATGATACATCCACACGGCGATCCGTTACAACTCAACCTTTTTGAACAGGTGTTTGAAGCGGAATTTAACAACTTGGAAACGGATTTTGCACTCTATTTGGACAAACAGAACGCGATTCAGTGGTGGCATCGCATTGCCGTGAAGCAGGGGTATTTCTTGCAAGGGTGGCGACGCGACCGCGTCTATCCCGATTTTATTGCGTGTCTCCAAAGGAGTGAAACGGGATCCCAACGGCTCTGTCTCTTTGAAACCAAAGGGCAGCACCTTGAAGGGAATCGGGACACTACGTATAAACAGCAGCTCATTGAAACGTTAGAGACAGCCTACCGAAACGCCACGCAACACGGCACGATGAATATCACGGTGTCTAATAACAAAACGATGTCTTTCCGTATGTTATTTGAAGATTCGTGGTATGAAACGGTGAATGAAACCATCGCTGATGTTTATAAGCAGAGTTCATGAAACTTTCTGTCCTATAAATTCTTAAAATTATGGTAAACCCGAAAAATAAAGACCTTTCAGTGGAACAGTCCCCTTGTACCACTGGCGAGGTTTCCTAACCTCGCCGACGCAAAGGGTTTAATTAATTCTAATATCTACCCTAAATGACCCTATTCAATCGCCTATTTTGATTTGACATCACTGCGAATTCGTGCTATACTTTTTTCATCGTCTCAAAGGAGGAAAACAGATGGCATTTACGGATTTCAAATCCATTGCACAAGTTCAGGAAACTTTTGACATTAGATATAGCGAAGCGGACTACATCCAATACACCCCTAATATTGAACCCTCCTCGGCGTTTTTGGAAGAGTTTACATTTAGCCGGGAACATATCGACGTATTTGCCTCAGAGACCTCCCGGTGTGAGAATGTGATCTACCCGATTCTCAGAGATGTTTACAAAAGGTATGTAGACTGTTTTTCATTGTGGAGCCATAAATCTATCGCTTACGACGCGCAACTGAGTGGTGCGCCTGATTACCTTATCTCAACAAGATCGGCATTAGGAAAAACCGTGCTTGGGACTCCGATCATTGTTGTCGTGGAAGCAAAACGGAACGATTTTATCGAAGGATGGGGGCAGTGTCTGGCGGAATTGGTTGCAATTCAAAAAATTAAAGATGATGACATCAGCCCTGTTTATGGCATTGTAACCGATGGTGAGTTGTGGCAATTCGGGAGGTTAACGAAGGATTTGTTTACACGGCACAAGACAGCACTTTCCATCGGCGAGTTAGAACGAGTGTTTGGCGCGATAGCGTATTTAATGCAGACCCATTTACCGGAGGCGACGGCATAATTCTGTCCTATCTTAAAATACAATACCTTGGAGATTACTTTTGAACATTGATACATTAAAAGGAAAAACGGTTGGAGCTGCCGTCTCAGGTGGTTTAGATAGTTGCACCATCACGAAGTGGTTGGTCGATAACGGGGTCAAGGTCGTCTGTTTTACGGCGGACCTCGGACAACCTGACGAACGGGACGTTTCTGAAATCCGGGAACGGATGTTGGCATGCGGTGCTGAAGACGCCATTATTGTCGACGCGAAAGACGCACTTGCGGAAGCGGGTATCCGCCTCGTCCAGTGTCAAGCCATGTATGAAGGCGGGTATTGGAATACAACTGGCATCGCGCGACATGTCACCGTGAAAGCACTCCTGCCGGAGATGGAAAGACGCGGTATCACCATCTTAACACACGGTGCCACGGGTCGAGGCAACGATCAGGTGCGGTTTCAACTCGCCACCAATATGCTCAATCCACATTTTTCTGTCTACGCACCGTGGCGGGATCCGAGCTTCCTCAAAATCTTCGGTGGCAGGAAAGAGATGATAGACTTCTGCCAAGCACATCACCTACCGATTACTGCGACACACGAGAAACCGTATTCAACCGACGCGAACCTGTTGGGACTCACACATGAAGCCGGACGGCTCGAATCGTTGAAAACCCCGGCAGGATTTATCAGCCCCGGTATGGGCGTGCATCCGAAAGACGCCCCTGATGACGTGGAGCACTTTACGGTTACCTTTGCACGTGGGACACCTGTTGAGGTTAACGGGAGCCCTGTTACACCGCTCCAGGGTCTGTTAGAGGCGAATCGTATCGGTGGACGAAATGGGATTGGGATCGGTATTCACACCGTTGAAAACCGGTTCGTCGGGATTAAGAGTCGTGGTGTTTATGAATCTCCGGGGATGGAATTGCTTGGGAAGTGTTACGAGTTTCTGCTCCAGTTGATTTTAGATAGACGCGCACGCCGACACTTTGAGGGGGTAGCCACCACGATTGCGGAGCAGATATATCAAGGGTACTGGTTCGATGCTGCGACGCAAGCATTACTCTCTTCTATTGAACCGCTCACGAACTTAGCGAGTGGAACGATCACAGTGGCACTCTACAAGGGGAATGTCGCCTTCTATACTGCTGGTGGTGTCCCACACTCGCTCTACTCCGAAGAGACCGCCTCTATGGAGGCGATTGGTGACTTCGATCACGCGGATTCAGAAGGGTTTTTAGCAGTGCTTGGGGTTGGTGCACGTGCCTCAGCTGTTGCTGGGCAGACAGAGGCATAGAGGTTAAGGCACTTCAATCTTCGCGAACACTTGCGCAATGATGCTTTCGACCTCGCGTCCGTCCGCCTCTGCTTCGTAACTGATGATGACTCTGTGTCTCAGGACATCCATGCCGACTGCGTGAATGTCTTCAGGCGTAACGTAACCGCGTTGCGAGAGGAACGCCCGCGCCCGCGCAGCAAACGCCAGAAAGATGGTCGCACGCGGTGAGGCACCGTATTCAATGAGAGTGCTGAGTTCCTCCAACTGATACGCTTCCGGCGTGCGCGTCGCACACACCAAATCGACGATATAATTCTCCAACTGCTCTGCCATATAGATATTTCGGACCACCCCTCGGAATCGGATAATATCTTCCGGGGAAATCACCGGTTGAATCGCGGAGAGCTCTTCGGTTGTCATTCGTCGGAGAATTTGCAATTCCTCTGCATGCGAAGGGTAGTCAACCTTAATCTTGAGCATAAATCTATCGACTTGCGCTTCGGGGAGCGGATAGGTGCCTTCATGCTCAATCGGGTTTTGCGTCGCCAGGACGAGAAACGGGTCGTCAAGCGGATAAGTCGTCCCACCGATCGTCACCTGACGCTCCTGCATCGCTTCAAGTAAGGCGCTTTGCACTTTGGCGGGTGCGCGATTGATTTCATCCGCGAGGATAATGTTGGCGAAAATCGGTCCTTTTTTCGTGTAAAAATCACCCTTCTGTTGATCGTAGATGAGCGTACCGACGAGGTCGGCGGGAAGTAGATCGGGTGTAAACTGAAGGCGATTGAAAGAAGCGTCTATCGTCTGAGCGAGTGCACTCACAGCCGTCGTCTTGGCGAGTCCGGGTACCCCTTCAAGGAGGATATGCCCGTTGCAGAGTAAACCTATCACCAAACCCTCTAACAGGGCGCTTTGCCCGACTATGACTTTCCCTGTCTCTGTGAGAATCTGCTGTATAAGCCCACTATCTGCTTGGATGCGAGCATTCATCGTTTCTAAATCGTAATTTTTTTCCATACGTCTGAATCAGGATTATAGGATTACCAGGATAAGGGTGTCGCGATTCGGAGATCGCTCCTACCGTGAAGACAGGGTGCTACACGAAAAATGGACCTGTTTCGCCCTCTTGGAAGGACTGCTCAAGCCACGGATCCTCGGTTTTCTGACGGAATTCGATAACCTTTTGGCGCATTTCGTTGGCTATGTCTTGTAACGCCGGCACATCAATGAGGTTTTGCGATTCCGCTGGATCGTTCTGCATATCAAATAACGCCTCACGGCTCTGCTGTAGAAAATCGGTTCGCTGTCGATCACCGAGGTGCTGAACGTTGTCGTTCCGCACGGCTGTCCATGAGATTGAACGGAACAGATCGCTGGGGAGTGGTGTCTCCAATTGGTATGCCAGATTGCGAACGTACTTATACCGTCTGCCCCGTAACACGCGATATGGATAGTAGTTTGTCACCTCGTGGAAACAGTGGGAAAAATACGTCTCCTCCCAGTTCCCGTTGCCGGGCTGTGGACTATCGTCCTCCAAGACGGTGAGCAGCGATCTACCCGGAAGTGCCTCTGCTCCGTCGGGATGTTTAACATCGCACCACGCTAACATTGTTGGGCAAAAGTCTACCCAGTTGACGAGTGCCTGATTGTGGAAACCGCGTTTCTGTTGCGTCGGGCTGGCGATAAGGAGTGGGCAGTGGTGTCCGCTATCAAAACTGGATGCCTTCGCCCCCGGAAACGGCATTGCGTGGTCGGTCGTAACAAAGACGAGGGTTTCATCTGCGCGTCCAGAAGCGTCAAGTGCTTCCAAAACCGCACCGACTACAGCGTCCCACCGTGAAACACTTTCGTAATAATCAGCGAGGTCTTCACGGACAGCCGGCACGTCCGGTAAAAAATTCGGTACAATGACTTCGTCAGGTGCGTAAGGAGAGGGTTCAATACCAGGGTGCGTTCGATCATTTCCGAAGCCTTTACCCGCTCTATGCGGATAACTGCTACCGATGTGGAGATAGAAGGGTGTCTCTGCATTCTCATCGAGAAATTGGGTAACCTTCGCCGCCATGTCCACAGGACTCCGGGGATCGACTTTCGGTTCAAAATCGAAAGGGTAAACGCTTTCGGGTTCAACGTGTTTCTTTCCGAGGCACGCCGTAGCAAATCCGTGTGCTTTCAGAATTTTCGGCACCGATTGCATATATTCATGTGTGCGGAATCCGTGAATACCGTGGCAGTGTCCGTATTGTCCGTGCGTGTGGCTGTGTTGTCCCGTGAGAATACAGGCGCGACTCACGGCGCATGAGGGACTTGTACAGAATGCGTAGTCAAACACAACGCCGCGTTCGGCAAACGCATCGATATGCGGGGTTCGGATGACCTCATTTCCGTAGCATTTCGCGATACGGCTCCAGTCATCAGCAATGACGAACATAACGCTTTTATGGGAATTGTTCATAGTTTTCCTTATGTGCGGAAGTGTAACAAAAAAATCGCCTCAACGCAACTACTCGAAAAGTTGCGAGACAGGACATGTAAATCCCGGCACAACATCCTCACCTGTGAGTGTATCTTCGCGCGTGAACAGCCCGATGTCGCTTTCAGAACGATAAACCGTCACCGTTTTAGAGCGGGGATCCAGAACCCAAACGAGGCGTGTGCCTGCATTCAGATAAGCAAATGCTTTGTCTACAACACGCCACTGAACGTCTGATGGCGAAACAACCTCAATCGCCAGATCGGGCGGTATCGGAAACCCTGTGTTTTCGTCTCCATCCAACCGCGGCGTTGAAACGAACGCCACGTCTGGTTTCAGTCCACGTTCACCGACCTGAAACGTTGCCTTTACGTGTACCTCCCCTAACTGATTCTCATCCACATACCGATCCAAATGCCGGATAACATTAACACTAATCTTACTATGTATCCTTGTTGGTGGGGACCTCGGCACTAACTCTCCTTTAACGTATTCATATCCGTCTATATCGTTCTCAAGAAATTCCGCCAACGTCATGGAGACCTGTTCAGGTGCGAGAGTCCCTTCCGCGATTTCGTGGAGTTCTTGTTGTGTCATACCTTTAAAACCTCGTTTGATGTTTTATAGCGAATTTTCCATAAAAATTATCGCTTTCTGCTAAATCAATCCACCCCGTTTCCGCAAAAACCACTCGAACCCAAGCAACGCGATAACCAATCCGAAAATTAAGGGCATATCCCAAATGTCAACATCCGTAATCTTTGACGTTGCACTTTCGACGAGCGGAATCTGATTTACAAGCTGCGGTGCCTCTTCCAGGGTGTAGTACTTTCCGCCGCTCCCTTCAGCAAGCGTCTTGAGAAGTGAGACATTAAGTTCAGCATTACTAAATTCGGCGTAAGATGTTTTTACCTCAAAAAGGGTTTGCTGTTCGCCTAAATTTTCGCCATTAAGGGTCCCGGTTGCGGTAACCGTGTATTCGCCGTAACGGTTGGGAATAAAACGCCCCGTATAAAGTCCATCCTTACCGAGGACCTGTTCAAGTTTTAACGCCCTGCGTTTCCCCGACGCATCAAGAATCACGGCTCGGATTTTCGCGTTGTTGGTCAACTGAAACTCTGGATCCGTAGCGGTAACCTCAATGACGACAGGTTCTTTCAAGGCGTAAGCCGTTTTTGCGACATCGAGTTTAATATGTTCCTTCGGTGCGGTCGTCAGCCACTTCGCAACCTGTCGCCAGAACCGTTCTGGACTATCCTCTTGATGCCAGAAGCGTTGATCTCCCTCTTCGTGGGAAGGTAGCATCTGCCAACGCCAAGAGGTATGCGGTGTGAATACCATGACGCGCCCAGCATTGTAATTGTGCGTTGCGATAAGAATTCGCTTGCCGAATTCATTTCGATCGGTTGGGTGTTCCGCCAAAACAAGTGCGCCTGCTTTGGCACGTTTTACCTTACTGTACCCCTTCAATGTCGGCAAGATCCGCCAGCGTTCCAAATTCTCGGCAGGCAGATCCGCCAAAGCCATCAAAGTTTCGACTTTCCCCTCCGGTGTGAGTTGCAATTTATAGTCCTTGTCTCCAGTAGACTGCGAACTCCTGACTGACCTACCGGTTCGCCTCGGTGCTAATGGAGGTGGCGGGGATCCAAGCTCCAATTCTACGGGGAGACATTGCGCAATCGGCGTGTTGATATAGGACCCAGAAAGTTCGTGGTTCCCTAAAGAGCTGGAACCCCCTAACATAAGCAGTCCACCGCCTCGAGTGCGTACGAACTCAACTGTATTCTCCAGTTGCGCAGGTGTAAATTGGGATGCATCCACGTTGCCTAAAATGATGGCATCAAAGTCAAAAAGCATCTCCTTATCGTCCGGATAAAATTGAAAATCGTGTGATGCCTCGGCGCGAGTGCCGCCGTATGTTGGACGTCCCTCAGTGAAACCTTTCAAAAACCGATCGGTTAATTGGATGTTCGGATCGTTTTTCAAGGCACGCTTTATAAAACCGAGTTCATAACGCGGTCTACCATCAACAAACAGGATTTTTACACGTTTGGTCGGGGCTACCTTGAGTAAGAACGTTTTTGTGTTGTTTTGTGGAACGGCTTCCGTTTCTTCTAACGCTGCGTGCACTTCAAATTTTTGTGTGCCGGCTTCACGGGGGGTAAATTTAAGCAGGATGCGTTTTGTCTTGGGGACGGAAGCTGCATCTGTCCCGCTCAGCTGCGACATCCAAGAGACCCCTTCGTCCATATCAACGGACTCCGTTTTCAGGACTCGTCCATTGTGTGTTAGCTGGACGTTCACCTTTTCCCCTTTGAATCCCTTGCGTTGCAGCGTTACCCATACCTCAACAGGAAAATCCTCTTCTGCGGTTCGGGGCACATCGACCTTGATAAGTTCCAAGTCCGGATTTCCCTCTTCAGCCCCGATGCCAACCGTATGGATAGGCAGTTTCCGTTCACGGATTTGCATTGCGAACTTTGCGACATCAAGACCACTTCTGTCTACACCGTCAGTTAGCAGGACAGCCCCGGAGAGTGGAATTCCCTGCAAGTCATCAAGTGCTTCGTTTAACGCTTGTGGAATATCCGTACTTTCCCCTTCAGCACTGGTCAACGCCTCGCTTGGAACCCGTTTTGCCGTCGTGTCAAACGCAAAGAGTCTAACTTTGAATTTAGCGTCCAGTTTTTCAAGGAGTCCTTCTTTTTCTGGAAAGAGGAGGTTATTGGCGCGGTCCAACCGTGTCGTTGAATCCTCGGCATCGGTAATCTGCATGCTTTTGGACCTATCGATCATCACCAACAGATAGGAATCATCGGGGTTTGTTTGATAAATTGTCAGAAAGGGTTTAAGGAGGCAGAAGGCAAGCAGACAGAGTACAATCGTACGGAGGAAGATGAGAAAGCCCCGGAAGACGCGTTGCGTGCGTCCTTGCGTGCTCCGATATGCCCATATTGTAGCAGCAAACAGTGCGACGAGTAGAACGGCTATAAGAAGCCCTGGCAATGGCACCCCAAACGAGAAATTCCCCTCTCGGAAAACGTCAATGGGGTACTTCATCATTTTTTCAAACATATTTTTAACTCAGAGTTGGTCTTCAATCCACTCATTATCGTGGTCGGGATTATAGGTGAGCCCTTTTCTAATATCAAGACAGAGATCAAGCATCTCTAAAACCATGTGCCCGACGAGAACAGGCACATTTTCTGGTAATTCTGTTATCTCCAGCGTCCCTGACCGCTCCAAAACCGTAAAGCGAACCTCTGAATAGATGAAGCGATCGACAATGCCGTTTGTCGTCCGTGCCCTTGTTCTCCCGATGGGTGTTAAACCGAGTTGTTCAATCACCGGTTTCGGCAGCGATAAACGTGTTGCCCCGGTATCAACGATTGCGTCGTCAACGATGATACACCGAACGTCTTCAGACTTCATAACGCCTGCTTCTGCCAAAAGCATATCTTTTCGATTCACGAGTTCAATTGTCGTTGTATGTCGCATTTTGTGCCTCTAATAGATAGTTCGAAAAATGTTAGTCCACTTTGCGACTTTGACCCGTGTGTGCGGATTCGTGTAATGCGTCAATGACACGCATATTTCCGAGCGCATCCGATATCGGTAAGTGCGTTGGACCACCAGTCTCCACGGCTCGACAGAGGTCCAAAATCTCAGCGGCGTAAGGATTCACACCGTTAGCAACACGAATAGTTTCGCCGTTTACAATAAAATGGGATTCACCTTCCGAATTGCCCCAGGCGCTCTGAACAAAGAGCGTGCCCTCCGTCCCAGCGACCTCATAAGATTCGCGCCACGTCCATCCAAAACTACAATCCAATTGCGCGGTAATCCCATCACCAAAGTCCAAAGTTCCAATCAGCGTTTCCCAGACGTTGTTAATCGGTTCAAACTTGCCCGTTGCCCAGACGGACTGTGGTTCTCGCCCAACGAGATAACGGATGATATTGATGCAATAACAGCCTAAATCCATGACGGCACCCCCGCCGAGATCGCCTCTTAATCGCCAATTCTGCCGGTCTGTGAGTCCCGTTGAAAAGGTAGAACGGGCATAGCGGACCTCTCCGATCGCGCCCGCTTCTATTTTCTGTTTCACGGCAAGCGTCAACGGATGATGTCGGTACATGAAGGCTTCCATTAATCGGATGTCAGCACGCTCTGTAACCTGGATCATTTGCTCTAATTGCGTCGTGTTAACCGCGATCGGTTTCTCAACGAGAATACCTGTGACGCCGCACCGCACTGCCTCCAAGACATTTTTGAGGTGGTTTGAGGGCCATGTTGCAATCACTAAGACCTCGGGTTGCTGTTTCTCCAGCATCTGTCGGAGGTCGTTGTAGGTGTTCTGAACGTTATATTCTGTAGCAAAACGCTTGAGGGGTTCAAATTTCTCGTCACAGGCACCTACAATTTCAATTTCTGGTAGATTCCGCCACGCGTTGCCGTGTTGCTGAGAAATACCACCACACCCGACGATGGCGACACGATATTTTGGGGACGTTTGTGAGTCACGAGACATAACTGACTCCTTTTACGGAACAAGTCTGAACTATGATTTAACGGATTGAAGGCTTACCCTGATGAGTGGTAAATCACTGATGAGAAATCAGGGCGTGGTCAAAATTTCTGAAATGGTGATGGGTCTGTTTTCTTGGGCAGATTGGTTGGCTGCCAGCGATATTGCGAGGGTTTTGACTGCATCGCTATAAGGACTTAAGATTGAAGACGCATCACCGCGTCGCACGGCGTCCACGAAGACCTCATCAATTGTTGGGCTCGGTTCTGTTTTATCCACCCATTCGCCATTTTCTTGGACCAAGACCCTTGATGGATTCCAATTCAACAACTCGTCTTCATACAATAAATCCAGGACATTTGCGTTTGACCAGTCCCCTGCGTAAGCCCAGGTAGCCGTCAACGAACCGACGGCGCCACTCTCAAATTGGAGAGCGACACTATTGGCATCGGGACAATCCGTCTCTTTGAGAAACCGGTTCGCCTGCATGGCATAGACGGTTTCCACTTCTCCGCCCATGTAACGCATCATGTCGATCGTATGTGTGGCTTGTTCGACGAGTTGACCCCCGGATTTACCTATCTGCCGGAGCCATGCGTTTGGATCACCGTGCCCAGTGCTGCACCAGTACTTGCCGACGACCATATTAATTGTTCTTCCCTGCAGGATCTGCTGCGTTATTTTTGTCGAACCGAGGTAACGGAGCTGATAGCCTACACACGTTATGAGTCCAGCGTTCGCCACTGCGGCTTCAACCTCACGGGCAATCTCCATATTGATAGCAACAGGCTTTTCAACAAAAAAGGGTAAGCCTCGTTCAATAACGTCAAGTTCTGGCTGTCCATGCGCAAAAACTGGGAGGCTCAGATAGACGGCATCCAAGTCATCCCGTTCGAGGAGGGCTTGATGTGCGGTGTAGGGATCAGCATTGTGGTTCTCGGCGGCGCTTTGGGCGCGTTCGGCTTGAACGTCGCACACGGCTACAACCCTTGCGCCTTCGATGCTGGTTAATTGGTTCATGTGCCCATTCGCATTGCCGCCGCATCCGATAAATCCGATTTTAATTTCTGTCATTCTTTACCTCTATAAACACCTAAGAATTATTGCCAACTTTACTTTTGCTAACGCGCTTTGAAATTCACTTGTAATGCTTTTTCAATATCCGCGCGGGGGTGAACGCCAAATTGGATTTCAAAATCTCGATCAAAAGCCTCTTCTTCAGCGGGGTCAGGTTGAAGCGGGAGTTGAATGGGTTGCCGATTCATCTGAATTGATCGATGTGCGGCAATCACCATCTCTTGATCTGCTCTGCCCATTTCGCCTGTCCATAGTGGCTGCGTATCTTCTCGAACGGCGCGTGCGATACCATCAAGCATCGTTGCCAGTGAAATGCCCGTTTCTGAAATATCTGTCCGCCGATAAGGATTCACCCACTCTACAGTGCCCCCTAAAGACGCAGGGAGTTCCACAAAGATACGTTGCAAAGTGCCACTGTCACTATATTCCCTCTGGAATTCATAAGTCTGTGCCCTGCCGCTGTTTAACGTGAGGTCTTCATCCGTGCAAACGTTGACGGTTTCACCACCGGTAGCACCCTGGTTCCCGTTGGTGATAATTGTGCCGCGCTCCCCACACGTCTCGAAACCGACAAGTTTATTCCGTCCGAGGCATCCGTTCTTATTGCCTACCATAGCGATACCGATGCCGCCATTCTCAAAATCTATGGCGTAAAACTCAAGACCTTCCCGATTGTGATCCCGTTTTGCCCTGTCAACGTAGGGCGAAACAGGCATCGTATGTCCGATACTGCTAACGGTTTTGGGAGCGGCATCCATACGGCACCGTATGGCGGCGAGTCCATGATAGCCGGTTGTAGAAAAAAGTCGGTAACACTTGTGGACGTTCCCGATTACGTCTTCCTTAATGAGTTTACACACAAACTGTTCCACAGGAACGAACGGAAAATTCTCCGATGTCTGGAGTTTTACACCATTCTCGTCAGCGTCAGTTATCATCATATCCATCAAACCGAGTGTTGGTGCAAGCCCAGTCTCAACGTTATGCGGGATACCGCATCGGGACAGGTAACAGGAAACGACGTGATGTAGTGGCACGGGGACAACGACGTCGCAAACATCAGGGGATATTTCATCAATCATTTTCCGGACATCGGTATAGGCTTTAACGCCGTATTTCGCCGCGCCTATTTCTGCGGATTCCGCATGGGCATCACACACGGCAACGATGTCGAAGGTGTCCTTTAATGTAGCGGCTGTTGACAGGTGCGCTGCACCGCGTCTACCGTGGCCAATTAAGGCGTATTTTAGACGTGACATTTTTTAATTTTTCCTTGCGGTTAAACAACGTGTGCCTCGGATTTCACGTTCCCTTCTCGAATCCGCTCTCCCATTTCATTACGAGCTACGGTTCTGAGCATATAGGGCGAGGACCCTTGAAAAAACACCCAGGCAACCCCGCCATACATTACGGGTTCAGTTTTAATGAACGCACTGATAACCGGTCTCTTCAAGACGCGTTCGGATTTTATCGACTTCACCTGCGGACAATTGACGAAGCGGACGGCGCATCGTCATTGCGGGGAATCTGCCCATCAACCAACGGGCACATTTCATTCGCTGATGCGCGTCGCTGCTCGGTTCACCGAAGTTATAGACGATGCGTGCGAGCGCGTCTACTTGACTGCGCGCCTTCCGTGCACCGATAAGATCGTTGTTGAGTGCTGCGTGGACGACATCCACCATTAACTCTGGAACAAAACCCGCGAACCCGATGAGTGCGCCATCGCTTCCTTCGAGTAGGGAGGCGAGCAGATATTCATCATGACAGGTCAGAATAGGTACGTCGGGAGCGGCTTCTTTCAGTTGTTCATAGTCCCACCGCCAGCGTGCCATGTCACGGGTGCCCATTTTAATGCAGATAACCTGTGGGATCTTCACCATTTCTAACATCTCTTCAAGGCTGTATCCTGCCTTTGTCCATGCGGGGTACTGGTGAACAATAATCGGTATATCTGCGCCTTCGGCGACATCCTGAAAGTAACCGACTGCGGTTTCAGGTGTCCTTCCAAAACGCAACCAGTGATGTGCGGGCATTAACAGTATGGCATCCGCCCCGGCTTCCTTCGCCGCGAGTGCGTCATCGATCGCTGGGAGGCTCCCTTCTGCACTCACCCCTGAGACGACTTTCACTCGGTCGCCAACGGCTTCAGCGGTAATTTGCGTAACGCGCTGTCTTTCAGGCAAGCGGAGAGACATGATTTCGCCGGTGTGTCCATTACAGACGACGCCTTTTATTCCTGGAACGCTTGCGAGTTCCTGCATGTATTGACGCAATCCGACTTCGTCAATCGATTCATCTTCATGAAAAGGACAAAGCGTCGCCGGAAATACACCTGCCCACGGATGATGTTGCCAATTTATTTTCATCTGTTTTCCTGTTTGTTTATCTAATTTGTTCACTCTTTTATTTGGAATTCTGCACGATCCTTCAAATTAAATTCTATTTTAACTTGATTTTGCGTGTAAAATCAAGTATTATTTTAAAGAGAAGGCTTCATCTTGCCAGTACGGTTGAAAATCACGTTTACGGGGTTTCGTGAATGGAGGAGGTCCAAGTGCGAAAACAGAGAAGGCTTAAAGTGATTGCGGCGAGCGTCATTTTGTTATGTGGTATGGCACTTTTAGTATGGGTTGGAATTCAAAGAACAAGTGTTCGGCACTTCACGCCCGCTGCGCTTGTGGCAGACGGCAACAGAATGAACAATCAACAGGTCCAGGTTGATGGGCTCATTGCAGAAGGCAGCGCCGAATGGGATGCTGCTAATTTTAAGCTCACCTTTGCTGTGCGTGACCGCGAAACTGCAGCAACAGTCAACGTGATTTACAAAGATCGACTGAAACCGGACAATTTTACGGACGGTGGTAGCGTTTTCGTAGAAGGTAAGTACGACGCAACGCAGAACCGCATTGTCGCCTCTAAACTCATGACGAAGTGTGCCTCGAAATACGAGGGGGCAGAAAGTGCCACACCTACAGATGAGACCTCTTATATCTCGGAGTAAAGGATAAACAACACCTTAACAATATGTTCAACACCACTATTTTAAGGAGGCACAGCAACGAATGACTGCGGAAATTGGACAAGCCGCTATATTTCTCTCTGTGTTCTCTGGCTTGTGGGCGATTGGTTTTCTCTGCCTTGGACTACGCACGCGAACTCAGAACGCCATCCGGAGCGGCAGGAACGCCGTCGTTGCCACCTTCATTCTCATCAGTATCGCAACCGGTGCCTTAATCTACGGTTTTGTAACCGACGATTTCTCGATGCGCTATGTCGTTGAGGTCTCAAGTGCCGCGCAACCCCTACTCTATAAAATCACAGCCCTCTGGGGACGCATGTCAGGCTCCCTTTTATTCTGGCTTTGGTTACTGACGGTTGCAGGCGCGATTGTCGTCTGGCAAAATCACCGGCGCACTAAAGAAACAAATGATACGCTTTCGGATTATGCCCTTATTCCGATTGTAGTCGTACAACTGTTTTTCATTATACTCGTCACTGGCTTAGTCGAAGGCGTTTATAATCCACTCGAACGATTCCCCAATGGACAGATGGCACCTGATGGTGCCGGTATGAACCCACTTCTCCAGACGCCAAGCATGGCATTCCATCCTCCGACGTTATATATCGGTTGGATTGCCCTGACGGTGCCGTTTGCGTTTGCCGTTGGCGCACTTGCATCCGGTAGAGTTAGCAGCGAGTGGATCGTGCGTTCACGTCGGTGGACGCTCTTCTCGTGGATCGTCTTGACGATCGGTATCACGCTCGGTGGCAATTGGGCATATCGCGAGCTTGGCTGGGGCGGTTATTGGGCGTGGGATCCGGTTGAAAACGCCTCTTTTATGCCGTGGCTCCTCGGCACTGCTTATCTACACTCCGTGATGATTCAAGAGAAGCGGAATATGCTCAAACTGTGGAATATCCTCCTGATTACCCTCGCGTTCCAGTTCACACTCTTGGGAACCTTCATCACACGTAGTGGAATTATCACATCGGTACATGCCTTCGCACAATCTGATATTGGCGGATATTTCCTCGGTTTCATCTTAGCCTCGACCGCAGGCGTCATCGGACTCATCATCTATCGTTGGAAGCGGTTAAAGAGTGCCAATCGTTTGGAATCCCTGCTCTCTCGTGAGAGTGCGTTTGTTCTGAATAATTGGCTTCTTGTCGGGTTAACGCTAATTATCCTCTGGGGCACGTTATGGCCGATTATCTCCGAGGCGATTAACGGTCAAAAGTCCTCTGTCCCCGAAGCATTTTTCAATCAAGTCGTTATTATTCCGGGGTTATTCCTTCTTTTCCTCACAGGGGCGGGTCCAATTGTCTCATGGAAAAAAATAACTGTTAACAACTTCCAGCGGATGTTTCTGTGGCCGCTTGTTATCGGTTTAGTCGCAGGCGCATTGACATGGGGATTTCTCACATTAATAAAAGTGGAGGCGTTTCCGCTCTATTCGGTCCTCTGCGTCGCCGTAGGTACCTTCGTGGTTGTAGCAATCTTTGCTGAATTTTATCGCGGCGCGAAGCTCCGCGCGAGACGACAGGAGACATCTTTCCTCAACGGTTTGAATCTCCTTATCCAACGGAATAAAAGACGATATGGCGGTTACATCATCCATATCGGTATCGTTATACTCTATATAGGTATTATGGGATCGAAAGGCTATTCTCTGCTTGAATCCAAAAGTTTGAGGATCGGAGAATCGATGGAGGTTGGCCAATTTCAACTCACAATGAAAGATTCATTTGAGAAAGAATTCGCTAACTATCGTCGAACGGGTGTTGTTTTCGATGTCGCTAAGAACGGGAAACAGATAGGGACGATGGAGCCCGCGCGCCACTTCTATTACAAAACTGGACAGGGAGAACAGGATACGATTGAATCTGCCATCCGACACTTTGGGGTGAACGATTTCTATATCGCCCTCGGTAGCATCCCGCCGGATGTTAAGACAGGCGGTGTTGTGAACGTCCAAGCGTATTACAATCCTCTTATCGGTGTCGTGTGGATCGGCGTTGCTATAATGGTGCTGGGTGGAATTGTCGCTATAGTTGAAAAGGTTGAACGCGGTAAAGACTCTGAATAGACGAAGGACAAGCTCATGAAAACTGGAAGAATTGAACATGCTGCAATCCCCAACAACACTGTAATTCCTAATTGTATGCGGGTTGTTGTACTTTTCATGGCTTGCTGCGTTATCGTCACCGTGCACGCGCAGACAGAAACACCCCGCACAGCAGAACCGAAAGATGTGAAGGATGCCACAGTTGCGTCGGATTTAAAAGAGTTGCTAACGACAGTCTACTGTTACTGCGGTTGTACGCGAGAGACAATTGAGGTCTGTGTCTGCGACACGGCAGCCATGATTGAAAAGGATTTCCGTAACCGATTGCTGGCGGGTCAAACCGTTGAGCAGATTCGCACGAATTACCTGGATACGTTCGGACCACAGTATTACGCAGTCATGCCAGCGGAGGGTATTAATCTACTCGCCTACATTATGCCAGCCGTCATTCTTGTCCTCATCGGGGGTGTTGCCTTTTTCGCGCTGCGCAGATTCAAGCAGCAACCCGTAACAAGTGATGTGCCTGAAGAACCAAACCAACAGGTCTCCGATACAACCGTGAAACAGGTCGAAGTTGAATTGGAAAGGTTCAAACAGCAAAACTAAGCGCGGCGATTTTTTGAGTAGGATAGGCACTCCGTGCTCTTCAGGAAAGGTGTTTCATGTCTTTTCTCGTGATTTTATGGATGATAATTCTTGGAATTGCACTGCTTGTGTATCTGAGCATTCCAATTTTTTCAAAGACAGGTTCACAGTTTGCTGCAACGTCCGACGATCTCATTGAGGAACGGCGACAAACCCTTTTTCAGGAACGCGAACGCAGCTACACCGCACTGGCAGATCTCGATGAAGATTACGAAACTGGGAAACTTTCAGATGCCGACTACCAAGAGTTGCGCGAGGAACTCCTGCAAGAGACTGCGCGCGTCATCATGCAACTCGAAAATGAATCACTGTCGGATGTAGAAGCAGAAATTGAAAGGTTCAAACAGCAACAACGTGGAACGTAACATGTACACGAATATATCCTCATATAACACATCGACGGTCAATCCGCAGATTCACTCTATCACTATAGGGGGGATATGTAGTCTATTAGCGGTTGCCTTGATGTTTCTTTTTCCACTTTCCACTCCGTATGCACAAACAACAGAATCGGGCGATATTCAAGGCGCGGTTATTGATAGAAATCGGGACAAACCGCTCATCGCGCAGCCTATAGTCCTTACTATCCATAAGGGGGACGCTACTGAGACCCAAGAAACGGTGACGGATGAAAATGGAACCTATCATTTTGGGAATCTTCCACTCGATCCTCTTGTCCACTATACAGTTTCTACGGTTCATGAAGGAACCGACTACACTGAGAAGGACGTAGTTTTATCCACGTGGGTTTCGCGCATCAAAATTGACTTTGAGATCGGGGGATTTACAGATGACAAAACGCAAATTCGTGTGAATTCACATAGTTTCGTCATTACCCCTCCACCTCCCGATCACGCCCCAGATGGTGCCGTCACAATTATGGAAGCAATTGGGATTGAAAACCTGAGCGACCTCCCTTTTCAAACAACGCACGGCACGCAGACAGTCGGACTGCATTTATCCCTTCCAAAAGGGACCGAGGGTTTTCAGCCACATCAGACAACAGAACTCGCAATAAATCCTGCTACCAATCAAGCCATCCGCATGACACCCTTGCCAGCAGGAGAAACGCATTTAGGCTATACTTATATTTTTCACGTCGAAAAAGATAAATTGGATTTATCGCGTCGCTTGAATTTTGCGACGACGGAATTCTTATTCTTTGTCCCCGAAGGTATCAACTTTGCGCCGCGTGCGAAGTTTTTCGGCGCGCCAAAGCGCGAACAGATTCACGGTAATATTTATCTTATATATCAAAGCACTGCGCCAGAAGCGTTTGCTGCTGGTACAACAGTTGATTTGGCACTGAATGTAAACATGGGTTCCGCCCGTGGTGCCTTACCGGGACAAACATCTTCTAACCTGGGGCAATTGATACTTATTGCTGTCGCAGCAGCATTGACCGGTGGATTCTTCGTCGCCGCTCTCTTTAAACTGCGCACAGCAAACACCAGTAACACGTCTGACCCCGATGATAACACCACAACACCCTCAGACGCAGGCTGGCTCCGTAAACTGAGTCCAGAGGATCACGAGCATGTCCGCGTCGCAAGACTTGAATTTATTACGCATCTTGATGATAAGTATGAGAAGCAAGAGATTTCGGCGCGTGTCTATAAACGATTGCGCCGAGAACAAACCGAACGCCTTACGACACTCCTCGAAGAACAAACAAGGAGAACCGATGCATAGCAAACACCACATCGCTGATCTGATCGTCATGTTGGGTCATATAGACGAAAACGTTCGAGATACCGCCAAAGCGGAATTGATCGCCATAGGCAAACCGGCTATTCCACAACTCATTGATGTGCTGACGCAGGAATGTTGGCATATCTCTGGGTACGGCGCCGAGTTTTATACCCACGTTGAAGAATCCGCCATTCCTGTTTATATGGAGCAGATGGCGAATCATGCTGCGGAGGTATTGGCAAAAATCGGTGAATCGACCGTCCCCGCACTTACGGCGGAACTCACCAGAGCCGAACGTGAGTTTTCCGAATGGTTTTATAAGTACTTGCGACCCGAGCAAACCGACCGTCTTATCACAATGTTGGCGTATGTTAAAAAAGGTGAGTAGATGGACAACGAACACGTCATAGCCGACTTGATTGATGCGTTGTCGGATGTGGAGGATGATGTCCGAGACGCCGCAAGAAAGGAATTGGTCGCTATCGGCGACCCCGCGATTCCACAACTCATTGAGGCGCTTTCAGAAAATTTGTGGGATGTTCCCGACCAAGCGGCGGACATTTTGGCAGAGATCGGTGCTTCCGCAGTGCCAGCACTTATGGAAGAATTGGCAATAGCTGAACGACATCACGCCCTCTGCATAAGCGATACGTTAGGTAGAATTGGAGCCCCCGCTATCCCGGCACTGCGCGAAGCCTTACAGGATTTAGATGAACAACTCCGTGAATATGCTGTTCGGGCATTGGGTAACATGGGATCAGGGGCAATTGGGGCGATACCGGTTCTCATTGAAGCCTTAAGCGACCCAGAGGAAGAGGTTCGGACCTATAGTGCGTATGCAATCTCAAACCTTGAGGCAGCTGCCGCGGCGGCTGTACCTGCGTTAATCAAGGCATTATCGGACGATTCCGAGCGGGTTCAACATCATGTAGCGTATGCGTTGGATAAAATCGGAACTCCGGAAGCGAAACAGGCGCTCATGGCACTCAGTCAAGCGTAGGACAAAAATTTTATACGCCCTGAAATGGTTACGAAGCATCAAGTATTCCCATATTTTGATGTGTATTCATGGTTACAGAATTCGCTGAAAATCTGTTTTGGATAGATTGAATTCATAGAAATTCGTGTCTGATAAACGTTGTGGTAAATTCTCCAAAACTTAAAAAAACTTGAAAAATTGCATCAAATGTAGTATAATTAAAAAAAGAAAAATGTTTTATCTGTTCATGAATATTAAGAATAAAGGCGCGAATATCGCAATGTAACTAACAAACGAATCCATTTGCTTATTTGTCTACTATTCTGGTGTCGTCAGGTTTATCGAACTGTGGCGTATCTTCGGTGAATTCGCTACACCGGAATGGAGTACAAAAAGTTAGAAAGGGAGCCAAGATGGCAAAATACGATTTTGTAATCGCTGTAGGAGGGGCACCCGGACAGGGAATAGACTCCGTCGGTCAGGTTTTGACGCGGATCTGTGCCCGGCACGGTTTGCATGTCTTTACCTACAGTGCCTACCAATCCCTCATCCGTGGCGGTCACACCTTCCTTACTGCCAGAATCAGTTCTGAACCGGTCGCGAACCAAGGCGACAAGCTTGATCTGGTGATTGCCTTAGACCGGAATAGCTTAGAAACCCACCTTCCACATGTTGCCCCGGGCGGTACACTCATCTATAATAGCGATGATGTCAAGCAAGCACCAGAACGCGATGATATACAACTCGCACCTCTGTCCTATCAAGAGCTGTCTAACAACACCGATAGAAAAAAGATAATGCTAAACGTCTGTATGCTCGGTGCGGCGCTGAAACTTGTAGGCGGAGATTTAAAGGTGTTTGAGGATATGCTCACGATTCAATTCCTCAAACGCAAAGGCCAGGCGATGGTAGATGCGAACATTGGTGTCGCACGCGCTGGCTATAATCACGCAGCTGAAAACTTCACAGCATTCGATACCCAATTTGAGAAACAGGAACCAGCCCTCGCTGTGGTTGACGGTAATTCGGCAATGGCAATGGGCGGGGCAGCGGCAGGCGTCAAATTTTACGCCGCCTATCCGATGAGCCCCTCAACCGGTGTTCTCCACTGGATGGCAAACAACGCTCGCGATCTCAGCATTATGGTACGCCAGTGCGAAGACGAAATTAGCGTTGTTAACATGGTTATTGGAGCAGCACACGCCGGGTGCCGCGCAATGTGCGCGACATCAGGTGGTGGATTCGCTCTCATGTCGGAAGCCATCGGTAGTGCCGGCATGATGGAAATTCCTATCGTCGTTATCAACGTCCAACGCGGTGGTCCCTCCACAGGTTTGCCGACAAAGACGGAGCAGGGCGATCTATGGCAGATCCTCGGTGCCAGCCAGGGCGATTTCCCCAAGGTTGTTGTCGCACCGACGAGCATTATGGACGGCTTTGATGTTATCCCTGAAGTCTTCAATCTCGCGGACAAATTCCAGTGTCCCGCCATGGTCCTCTCTGATCTCACATTGTCCATGGGGTTCACGACGTTCGAGCCAGATTCCATCAATTGGCAACCCGAAATAGACCGAGGTTCGCTCATTAATGGAGCCGAGCAGCCCGAAGGTAAATACCTCCGCTACGAAATCACCGACAGCGGCATCTCACCGCGAGCGATTCCTGGCACACCGGGGCACGTTCACGTCGTCGCAACGGATGACCATGATGAAGACGGCACGCTGATTAGCGACGAATTCACGAACCCGCACAAACGCCGCGACATCATGGAGAAACGGCAACGGAAGATGGACGGTATCCTCGAACGCCTCCCGCCCCCAACGCTTGAAGGACCCGAAGATGCCGAAGTCACCCTGATTGGTTGGGGCTCCACACATAGTGTGATTGGCGAAGCCGCGCAACTCCTAACGGAAGCCGGTATTGCCACCAACCACATCCATTTCAAGTGGCTCTATCCCATAGACGAGGATGCGGTCAACGAAGTACTCGGCAAAGCCGGGCGTTCAATTATCGTTGAGTGTAACTACACCGGTCAATTCGCACGATTCCTGCGCGGTGAAACAGGCTTTAAGGCTGACGGTCAAATCCGCAAATATGACGGTGAGCCATTTATGCCGCACCACATCGTTGACGGCGCCCGTGAATTCTTAGCAGGTAAGACCGACTTCTACGTGCCGTATCAAGAAATTGTCGTGTAATAAAGGAGAATGAATCAGATGGCGAAACGAGAGCGATCTACTCGAAAAGAAAGACCCGTTAAGGGCGCGCCTACGGCGAAAGACTTTCAAGGGGATGTGCGTCCGGATTGGTGCCCAGGCTGTGGTGATTATGGGGTCCTGAGTTCCCTACAAAGTGCTTATGCCAAACTCGGCAAAGGGAATCATGAACACCTCACCGTGAGCGGCATTGGATGTTCCTCTAACCTGCCAGGTTACATCGAAACGTATGGGATGCACACGCTCCATGGACGTTCTCTGGCTGTAGCTACCGGTGCGAAACTTGCCAATCACGAGATGAATGTGGTTGTTACCGGGGGCGATGGAGACGGATACGGTATCGGTGGAAACCATTTTGTGCACACGATGCGGAAGAATATTGATCTTCTCTATATCGTGATGAACAACCAGATTTATGGGCTCACCATCGGTCAAGCTTCTCCCACCAGCATGCTCGGAATGGCAACCAAAAGCACACCCTTCGGGAACATAGAAGCACCCCTTAACCCGATTGCTATGGCGATTGTCACGGGGGCGACCTATGTTGCCAGGGGATTTAGTGGCAACCCAAGACAGCTGACGGAATTGATGTACAACGGCATGCAACACAGGGGATTTGCTCTTATTGATGTGTTTAGCCCCTGTATCACCTTTAATAAGGATAACACGAGTGCCTTTTTCAAACAGCGTGTCCTGGAGCTGGAAGGTCATGATCCAAGCGATAAGACCACGGCACTTGAACAAGCCGTCAAGTGGGGAGACGAGATCCCGATCGGACTGTTCTATCAAGATACAAGCCGTCCCGCTTTGGATGAAATGGAACCCGTTTTGGAAAACGGTCCCATGGCGCGTCAATCGCTCGGTATTACCCAAGAACAGGGCGACGCGATTGTTCAGCGTATGATGTAAAGACGAAAGAAAGACGGAAGGATGGAAGTGCCCTCGCAATCTTCCAACCTTCCCGTCTTCCAAAACGATAGACGGACGGGAGGATGGGAGATGGAAGAACTTCCACTTTTCCAGTCAGTATGGAATCATTGACATCATGCGCCTTCGTGCTTCCCAACTCACAAAGGACTTCGGACATCGCACGATTGTCAAAGGTGCTACACTCTCCGTTCAGCCCGGAGAGGTGGTTACGATTTTCGGTCCCAACGGTGCCGGTAAGACAACGCTCATCAAAATTCTCGCAACTCTCCTGAAACCGACCTCTGGAAAACTTGAGATTGAAGGTACGGATGCAATCGCAGATGACTCGGACGTCCGTCGCAGGTTGGGGGTCGTTATTCATGAAAATCTCGCCTACCCAGCGTTCAGTCCCTATGAGAACCTCAAGTTTTTCGGACAGATGTACGGCATTAAGCAGTTGGAACATCGTGCGACAACACTGCTTACTGAAGTCGGGTTACAGCGTTTTTTGCATGAACCCCTTCGTATCTTCTCTCGCGGCATGACGCAGCGTTTCATGATCGCGAAAGCCCTTCTCCATGCCCCCTCAGTGTTGTTACTCGATGAACCCTTCTCCGGACTGGATGCTGCTGCCAGACAGTTTGTCCTTGATCGTATCGCGCAAGAACGCCGAAAAGGCACAGGCATCGTCATTACAACACACAACACGGAGTTGGGGTATCTTGCTGGCATACGGTTCCTCTTCATGATAAATGGGGAATTGGAAGAGATTGCAGAGAAAAATGAAATCAAAGCAGAGACATTACTGCGCATGTATGAGAAACGGCTAACACACAACGCTCCGAGAGGACTATAGAGCGTCTCTTTCAAAACGAGATAAATATGAAGGCATTCCGTCAGATTGGCGTGTTGATTCGTAAGGATCTTGGACTTCAATTCCGTTCAAAGGAGACGTTGGTATTAATCTTTGTTTTCAGCGTCCTGGTTGTCCTCATCTTCGCTTTTGCGTTCGGTCCGATTTTTCCTGAAAAGGTAGAACGCGGTAAATTAACCGCCAGTGTCCTCTGGGCGGCGTTCGTTTTCGCAGGAATTATTAGTTTGAACCGCTCATTCACCTTAGAACGTTCGCACGGCGCGATAGACGGGATTCGGCTCACCGGCGTTGATGCGAGTAACCTCTACCTCTCCAAAGTCGTTAGCAACGTCGTATTTCTGTTTCTGCTGGAAATTGTCATCACGCCCATCGCACTTCAATTCTTGGATCTGCTCGACGTAGTGACGCTGGGCATATTATTGAAACTCTTCGGCGTGCTGAGTGTCGGCACGCTCGGTTTTTGCGCTGTTGGTGTCCTGTTAGCGGGCATGTCTACAAGCGCAAATGGCGGTGAAAGTCTGCTTTCCGTCATTCTACTTCCGCTCGTGATTCCCATCATTATAGGGGGTGCGAAATGCACTGTTTCACTGCTGGTAACCGGTGGATTAGAGGGCGGGTTCTGGCTGAAATTGATCGCCGCATATAGTTTAATCTTTTTAGCCGCTGCGTATCTACTCGCAGATGCCGTTATTGAAGAATAGTGCCTGTCAGTTATTAAAGAAGGCAGTCATTATAAAGAAGGAGAAAAACTTTGTCAGAAATTCTTGATATACACGCACGCGAGATATTGGACTCGCGTGGTAACCCGACAGTTGAAGTGGACGTTAATTTAGCGACAGGCGCATTCGGACGCGCCGCTGTCCCCTCTGGTGCGTCTACAGGTGAACACGAAGCGGTCGAATTGCGTGATAACGATGCCAACCGCTATGTGGGGAAAGGCGTTCAAAAAGCCGTTGAAAATGTCAATACCGTCATCGCGGATGCCCTTGTAGGGGAAGATGTCTTTGCACAAAACGACATAGACACCGCTATGTGCGAACTTGACGGGACAGAGAATAAAAGCAAGCTGGGTGCGAACGCGATTTTAGGTGTTTCGTTGGCTGTCGCAAAAGCCGCCGCAGACGAAGTGGCGCAACCGCTTTACCGCTATATTGGTGGTACAAATGCGAAAGAACTTCCTTTGCCGATGATGAACATATTAAATGGGGGTTCTCACGCCGACAACAATGTTGACATTCAGGAATTTATGATAATGCCAGCGGGGGCAAAACGTTTCGCCGAAGCACTCCGCATGGGCGCTGAAATCTTTCACAGTCTTAAAGCAGTCTTACAAGCCCGGAATTGCAATACGGCTGTTGGGGATGAAGGTGGGTTTGCACCGGATCTCGGTTCTAATGAGGAGGCCATTGCGGTTATCATTGAAGCCATTGAGCGGGCAAGTTACGTTCCCGGGGACGATGTGCTCTTAGCATTGGATGCTGCTTCCAGCGAATTCTACAATCGGGATACCGGCACCTACGAATTGAAAGCGGAGGCACAACCGACAAAATCGCCAGCGGAGATGGTCGGTTTTTACGCCGAACTCTGTGAGAAATACCCAATTGTCTCTATAGAGGACGGCATGGACGAAAATGACTGGGAGGGTTGGAAACAATTGACTGAGGCAATCGGTGATAAGGTCCAACTCGTCGGTGATGATCTTTTTGTTACCAACACCACCCGTTTGCAACAAGGTATTGATGGACAGATCGGCAACTCGATTCTGATCAAAGTGAATCAGATTGGGACCTTGACAGAAACACTGGATGCCATTGAACTTGCTCGACGTTTCAATTACACGGCTGTCGTTTCGCACCGATCGGGTGAGACGGAGGATACAACTATTTCTGACTTGGTTGTTGCAACAAACGCCGGACAGATAAAGACCGGTTCGCTCTCCCGCACTGATCGTGTGTGTAAATATAATCAACTCCTCCGGATTGAGGAGGAGTTAGGAGGGCGTGCCATTTTTGCGGGTAGGAAAGTTTTCTATAACTTAGCGGATCTCCACTAAATCCTTGTATCCACATAGGGACAGCCTTCACGTTGTCCCAAAGTATCGCCATCAAAGGGATGCCTTATGAGAGTTTTTCGCCCAATCTTGTTCTTGATCGCGCTTGCCTTACTTCTCGTGAGTGTCAAGCAATTTATGAACGGTTACAGTGACTGGCAGCAAGCGCAGCTTGCCGAGAAAGCCTACCGTGCTGAGATACGGGCATTGGAGGCGGAACGCGATCGGTTTAAGCAACGCGTCGAAATGCTACAGAACGACCGCTTAACAAAGGAACGCCTCGCCAGAAAACGCCTCGGTTATATCAAGCCGGGGGAACTCAGATTTAAAGTTGTGAAACCCGATGTGGTTCAATAATTTATATTGGATTCACAAATCCACTTAAATTTTTCTTTGATTTTTTTGAGCGTTGTGCTATAATAACGCGAAATTTCGCATGGTAGGCAACGGCACCTGTTGTGCCGATGATGTTATTAAGTCAACATTTTAAGGGAGGAGAAGATGTGAAATCCTCGATTTTTACAAATCTCTTTCGGAAAAAAGGAGAAAAGCGAATGGCAGGGATGATTCCGACAATTAGTTCTGGGGTTGCAGGACCGCTCGGCGTGTTACACCTCCCCCGATTCTGGTCGAAAGTGCTAATGGATGCTAAAGGTCAGCTGCATGAGGATTATCCAGCATGCGGAGCAGGTTTCGATCAAATGGTGTTAGATGGACTCGGATTGGACAAAGACACTACACTGGCATACATCAGTGACAATTCTCCCACCTACCCACAGTTTGAAGCGTGGGTTTCGGAAAACGGAAGTTTTGACGATGCGGCAGTTGCTGACCTGAACGCTGCGATTTCAGGCTATAATCACGACGATGATACCCGGGGGGGCATCCTGGGTGCAAGCGGCATTTCGGACGACGGCTCCATCTTAGATGCTGTTAATCTCAACAACCTTGATGACTGGTATGAATTGCACGCCAGTTTAGGATAGACCTTTGGAACGTTTCGTGTAGGCGCGACGGAAAGACGCTCCTACACGAAACGCGCCTCTTTTTTTCCTTCCGAATTATCTGTTCTTTCTGCCGTTAGTTTGATAACCTCTTAGCAACAGTCCGAGGATGAACAATTTCCACAATTGTCTGCCTCTGTTGTGAGTTCGATTGCCCTCCCCGCCTCAGAAGATTCGAGACCTGCGAGCAAAATCTCGGTGACATGCCGCGCCGTGTACGCGTTTGAGAGCGGCGGTTGTGTTCCGTCACGGATACATTCCGCGAAATGTTCGTGCATTCCGCTCGGTGCTGCATCCGAACAGTCGATCGCTTTGACATCGACCGGAGCATGTTCACGCGTATAAGAGGTGGGTGTCCATTGACTGAGCGTCGCGCCATCTTTACCGGGCATCGTGAATTTGCCGGCTGTGCCGTGGACACTCGCTTCACCTGTACGCGCGGGATCGCACCAGCTCGTCTCTGCTGTGACAATTCCGCCCGATTGCATCTCAAGCACAAGCGTCGCGACGTCCTCTAATTCTGTCGGTTTGTCGAAGGTAGAAACGAAACCGGTCACCCGTTTGAAGGTGCCAAGCATCGCGACGAGCCCCGAAACGGCATAAACGCCCATGTCGAAAAGGGCGCCGACGCTTGCCTGTTTTGCATCGAAGAACCACAAATCATCGCCAGATTCACCGAAGATGTCCCGAATCTCCGCGTAGTAGATCTCGGGACCGCCATGACTGCTCCGCATTCTTGCGCCCGACACCCGTCCAATCGCATCCTCCGCAATCAATTGGCGGATTTTATAGATAGCGGCGTTGAAATGTGGAAGACACATCACCGTTTTGCCACTCGCTTCGGTTGCCGCGACAAATTGATTCGCCTCATCCATATCACCACAGAGCGGTTTTTGCATAAGGACGTGTTTGCCGGCTTCCAATGCCTTGATACCCCACGAAACGTGTAAGGGGTGTGGGGTCCCGACAAGTATCGCATCAAGTGTGTCATCAGCGATAATTGCGTCGTAATCCTGTGTCCAGTGGGGTATGTCGAATTCTTGACATTGATGTCTCAGGCGGTGTTCGCGTCTGCCGCCGATGACACTCACTTCAAAATCGTTACCTTGTGCGAGGTCAGGCAGGTGCATCCGGCAAACGATACCGCCTGCACCGATAACACCAAGTTTCAGTTTTTGCATAACAATTCCTTTTTTTAATTTACTTTGCAGAGTCAGAGAGGGTGTTAAGTCCATTGCGTGCGTTTATGTCCATCCGTCCTCCATTTCATTACGGACTACGGATTTGGATGGAAGAACAGACTCCAAAACCCGTAGCCTGCAACAATACGCAGAAATACCCAAGCAAAGACACCAAGCAAAGACACCAAGCAATACGCAGAAATACCCAAGCAAAAACACGCAGGCAGATTTGAGGAGGGCACGTCCACGATTCGAATTCATAGCGTTTCTCCGCAAGGTATAATTAAAAAGTGGATTTCAACACAACGTTGCGAAAGGCAACAGGTCCATGGTCGCCTTGCAACATTAACGGACCTGTAGCGGCTTCATCTTCAATCATTGCCCCGCGTGTGCAACCCACTACCTCAACATCTTCATGGATGATCTGTCCATTCCACACGACTTTGACGAAGGTAGCATTGGCAATTTTATTACCATCGGCATCGAATTTTGGGGCACGGAAGGTGATGTCGTAGGTCTGCCACTCACCGGGGGGTTTACTGGCATTGACGCGCGGCGGTACGCCATCTACGGGTTGGTTGTCGATCCAACGGCAATATACACCGCCACAGGTCCCATAGCGGAGTTCCGTTTCACCCCAGCTGTCCAATATCTGGAGCTCGTATCTCCCCATGAGATAAACACCAGAATTAGAGCCTTGTGGTACCATAAATTCTACGTGGAGTTCACAATCACCGTGCTCAGCCTCAGTGTAGATATCAACAGTGCGTCCAGTCGCACCGTTGTAAAAAATTCCTTCGCCTGCTGCTGTTGTCAGCAGTTTGCTATCGTCGGGGTTGAGGGCGACGCTGCCAGCAGCATCCCATTCATGTTCTGGGGCGCCGCCGCGAGCGAGCCAACCCTCCGTATTTTTACCGTTAAAAAGGTTAATTTCGTTTCCGAATTGAGACATTAATGTCCCTCCTATATCGGTTATCAGTCGTCAGCGTCGGGAATCGGAGTTCCCTCCTACCCACAGAAGATTTCAGGGAGAACTCAGTACCCCAGCCCTACAACAAAGTGTTGACATATTTCACAAAATCAGGTATCATATCAATCATAAAGGTTATTCAGCAAGTAAGATAACCCAATGATGTAAAAGAGAAATTGAATGAGGACAAATTAAACTTATGAAACAGACTTTCTTATTTTTGGGGATGTCCCTACTGATGGGGACGGTTGTGCTTTTCGCACTTTATGGTTACGATACAACTGCGATATCGCACGCGGCACCTGTAGAGGCTGCTACGCCTAACACGACAACTCCCTTTGCTGAAGGATGCATCAAGTGTCACGGCACTGAACCTGCCTATCAAGAATGGAAGCAAGCGGGGCATTCGCATGCCCTTGTCAACCTAATTGAGGGTCCGTATGAGTTGCAAACCTCGTGCCTGAGCTGCCACTCTTCTGGCTATGAAGTTTTCAGTGATCGGGTCTACCCAGGACATACCTATAACATAAAGACAGCAGTAAATGCCGTTGCCTGCTCCTCCTGTCATTCACACAACAGTAGATCAGAACACTTATTGGTGAAGCCTGCCAAAAAATTATGCGTCAGCTGCCACAAAATGGACTGTGGTTGTGCGGGTGCGGGTATCGTCCACCAATCGCAATCGGAGATGTTCCTCGGACGCGAAGGGGCCGGTGTGAAACGGATGCCCTCACCCCACGTGCGCGCAATGAAGAAACGATGTGTGCACTGCCACATGGCAAAAGAGGACCCAGAGACCGTCGCGCAACACGGGGGACACACATTCAAAGCGGATTTCTCGACATGTAGCACTGCAGGATGTCACGACAGTGCCGATAACAGTATGGAGACGAAGTTACCGCAATACCGTGCCGAGATTGAGGCAAAGATGCAAGCCGTCAAAACGATGCTTGATGCTGCGCCTAACAAAACTTCGCAAGCCTATCTGGACGCAAAGTTGAACTACGATATGGTTAAAGGCGACAGCGGATATGGACTTCACAACATACCGTATGCCAACGCACTGCTCGACTACAGCCTTTCGCTCAAAAGCGAACTTGAATAGGGAGTCGCTTGGGCAGGTACAAGACTGGGCAGGTACAAGACCTGCCCCTACACCTGTCCATCATCGAGTAATGTCCGCAGCGGGACGTCTTGTTCCTTGGGTAGATAATAACTGAGAGGATCACTGACGACCCCAATCAACTGCTTCTGAATTGGGTTACACTTAGCGACCAGTTCATCAGGCATCGTGATGTAATCCATCGGTTTGACCCAGCGGTAAGCGTATCCCATAAAAATGGTTTTGCGTGGCATGCCGGACCAGTTGTGTCCAATGCCGTGCCATGTGCGCTGTTCAAAGAGGAATGCATCACCGGCGTTGACGTTCATAGAGATAGCCCCGCGTGCCGAACCTGTATCCGGGTCGAGTGGAGGTCTGCCCGTCAATCGGTTACTCCCCGGGACCAGCACGGTCGCCCCGGAAGCGGGGTCGGACTGGTCGCTAATGGCGTAGGCAATCTTGAGCATGATGCGAGGATGGGGTTCCTGCATCTCGGCATGTGACGTGCCACCGTCGCGGTGTAAGCCGATCCGGTTCTTTACCTCAGGCGGCGGTTCCTCTTTTGAGGGGAGTACAATGAGGTGAGACGTAATCATCTGGACGTTCCAATTGAGAACCCCATAGGCGAGCGGCACGGTTTTTTGCCAATCAAGGAGTTGAAGAAACGCCTCGTGATGCGTAATGCAGTTACGGAGGTTTAATTTACCACCATTTTCAAGTCTGCCTGCGGCTTCCTCTTTGGCATAAACCTCATCAACGGCAGCATCAATTTCCGCGACGACATCAGGAGATAGGGCGTTTTTAATCAGCAGATACCCATTGTTTTCAACAAATTCCCTATGCGCCGGTGTAAAGACTGCGGCTTGATTAAGATCTGTTATAGTATCCATAGCGTTTATCCTTTAGCGTGCTGAAGTAGCCTGAATTGTTAATCGAGATTCAAATCGTATTATGCATTATACAGGACACACCGAAAAAATTTCAAAGTAATTTTATGTTCACGATCGGTAAAAATACACGTGTTGGAAGGAAAAGTGTCCGACGGGATCCGCAACGAAGGACTCTGTTTAATCTCCATCCAAGCGCGAACAGGCGTGTCATAGACAGAAAGTATCACGTAATTTGAAAAGTGAATTAACCTCAGAACCTCATAGATTCAGGGAACCCTCCAAATATGGAGCATCATGGCGAGCGATTCTACTCGGTACAGTCCTTATTATCCCGAACATGTACTGGATTCTGGACTCTGCTGGGCAAGGGTATCCGACGACTATCTCCCTCTACTTTAACGTCATTTTCTGTGTTTTCGTTATCATAGGGGTTAATCTCTTTTTAGTCCGGATAGCCCCGCGGATAGCAATGCAGCAAGGCGAATTGCTGACGATTTATGTCATGTTGGCGATCGCTTCCTCACTCGCGGGCCACGATGTCCTTCGCGTGTTGATTCCGATGATTCCGTATGCGTTCTGGTATGCGACCCCAGAAAATGACTGGGTAGACCTGTTTCATCGGTATATCCCCGATTGGATGGCTGTCAAGGACAAATCTTTCTTAACGGAATATTATCGCGGTGAAACAACCCTTTACCAATGGGAAACTGTCCAAGGATGGTTGACAACGACTTTTGTCTGGGGAGGCTTCCTATGTGCAATGGTCTTCCTGATGGTGTGTATTAACAGTCTCGTTCGGAAACAGTGGACAGAACACGAGAAACTGAGTTACCCCATCATCCAACTGCCGCTTGAGTTGACAAGTGGCGGTAGAACGAACTTACTGACGAATAAGATGATGTGGCTCGGTTTCGGCATCGCCGGTGCCATTGACATCCTCAATGGCCTCCACTACCTCTACCCTACCGTACCGAGTTTGGGGGGCAGACTCTACGATTTACGTCCGTTCTTTACACAGAAACCGTGGAGTGCCGTTGGATGGAGTCCGATAGCCGTGTTCCCGTTTGCGGTAGGCATTGCTTTCTTTATTCCGCTGGATTTATCATTCTCCTGCTGGTTTTTCTATCTCTTCTGGAAAGCAGAACGGATTTTCGGGGATGCCTTAGGGGTCCGCGGCATGCCGAATTTCCCGTTCACCGATGAACAATCTTTCGGGGCATATCTCGGCTTGTTCGTCATCGCGATTGTGGCGACGCGAAAACACCTCGCACAAGTCGGGCGGAAGTTATTTAGAAACGATCCGCGTGTTGATGACGCAGACGAACCGATGTCCTATCGTGTGACGGTTTTGGGGCTCATCGCGAGTCTTGCCTTTATCGTTGGTTTCTGTAAAACGGCGGGGATGTCTATCTGGGTGGTTCTCGTGTTTTTTGGGATCTATTATGCCATCTCTACGGCGGTGACCCGAATGCGTGCGGAACTCGGATCGCCTGTCCACGATTTGCACTTCATTGGACCTGATGAGATGATGCCTCGTATTTTCGGGACGCGCCTGCTCGGTCCACACAACTTAACCATAATGGCATACCTGTTCTTCTTCAATCGTGCCTATCGTGGGCATCCGATGCCACACATCTTGGAGGGCTTTAAATTAGCGGAACGGACCGGAATTTCCAATCGACGGTTGCTCATCGCAATGTGTATTGCGATTGTTATCGGGACATTTGCCTCATTTTGGGCATTCTATCATATCTCTTACATCGAAGGGGCGCGGGACTGGTTTGCGGGGAGACCTTTCAACCGGCTCCAGAGTTGGCTGACCTCACCGAGAACTCCAGATGTACCCGCAATCGTCGCAATGTGTATTGGTTTTCTCATCACCGGTTTCCTGATGGTGATGCGGATGCAGCTCTTTTGGTGGCCCTTTCATCCCGCTGGTTTCGCTATCTCCAGCAGTTGGTCGATGAATGTATTTTGGTTTTCGATTTTAGTGAGCTCGGTCATCAAATGGATTATTCTTCGGCACGGGGGTGTGAGTGCACACCGCAAATTGATTCCGCTTTTCCTTGGTCTGATTTTAGGTGAATTCATCGTCGGTAGTGTGTGGAGCCTCATCGGAATTACAACAAATCAACCGATGTATCGGTTCCTATTTTAATGAAGTTGCTACTTAAACCGGATTGCGAATTAACCAAAAAACCTGTCCGAAATAAAATAGAGGGGTTTTTGATTAAGAAACGTCCAAGCAAAAACGGTATTTCTTTAGTCCAGGAGGTTATAAATAAAAAATGATTCGTGAAGCGATTCAGCAGGTTATGGCAGGCGATGCCTTAACCGAAGCAGAGATGATGGATACCATGAACGAAATCATGGAAGGTAAGACGACGGACGCTCAGATCGCCTGTTTTCTTACCGCGCTGCGGCTTAAAGGCGAGACAATAGAGGAAATGACGGGGGCAACGCGTGCCATGCGCGCCAAAGCTACACCTGTTCCGACACGTCATACGCCTGATTTGCAGGCTACACCGAAGGTCCCACGACTTGTCGATACATGTAGCACGGGTGGCACAGGTTTAAACCATTTCAATATCTCAACAACTTCTGCCATTGTTACCGCCGGAGCGGGTGTGCCGGTCGCAAAGCACGGCAATCGAGGTGTAACGCGCCAGAGCGGTAGCGCGAATGTGCTTATGGCATTAGGTGTAAATATTGAAATTGGTCCTGAACACGTCGGACGTTGCATTGACGAGGTCGGCATCGGTTTTCTATTCGCACCAACGCTGCACGGTGCGATGAAATACGCTATCGGACCGCGGCGAGAAATCGGGATTCGGACGATTTTTAATGCTATAGCCCCTCTGACCAATCCGGCGGGACCCCAGGCGCAAGTGATCGGTGTTTATGCGCCAGAACTGACTGAGGCGCATGCGAACGCTCTGGATAACCTCGGATGTCAGCATGCATTTATCGTGCGCGGGAATGACGGTTTGGACGACATCACAACGACGACGACCTCACGCGTTTCCGAACTCCGAAACGGCACTGTGGAAACCTATACGCTTGATCCGACGGCGCTCGGCATTCCGAGAGCGGAGCCTGAAGCACTTCTCGGGGGCGCGCCGGAGGAGAACGCTAAAATCGTAGTCAATCTCCTGAAGGGTGAGAAGGGACCCAAACGCGATATTGTCGTACTAAACGCTGGCGCAGCGATTACTGCGAGCGGGAAAGTGGATAGTCTTGATGCGGGTATTGAACTTGCCTCAGAATCCATTGACTCAGGGGCGGCACTCGCGAAGTTAGAAGGGTTAAAGGCCGTTTCAAATAATTTTTAAAGGTAAAAGTAAAAAATTGATACTCGATACTATCATTGCCCATAAACAGAAGGAACTTGCAGCCGAACAGGCGCAGGTGCCGATTGTTGAATTGGAAACTCAGATCGCGAATCTTCCACCAACGCAGGATTTTCGCGATGCCATTACAGAGAACGGGACGGTTAACCTTATTGCAGAAGTGAAGAAAAAGTCGCCCAGCAAAGGCATTATCCGTGAAGATTTCGATCCAGTCGCAATTGCCAAAACCTACGTCGAAAACGGTGCGGCTGCGATCTCTGTGTTAACAGACAAACATTTTTTCGCAGGCGAACTTAACTATCTGCACGCAATTCGGGACATCGTTGATGTGCCGCTCCTCCGAAAAGACTTCACAATTGATCCGTATCACATCTACCAAGCCCGCGTCGCCGGGGCAGATGCCGTCTTACTGATCGTGGCAGTGCTGACAGCGGAAGAATTACGGACGTTCATGGATGTTGCAGCGTCGTTGTCCCTGGCCTGTCTGGTGGAGGTACACACACGAGAAGAGTTGACGGTCGCGTTGGATGTGGATGCACAGATTATCGGTATCAATAACCGAGATTTGTGGACCTTTCACACTGATATTGCCACAACATTTCGATTGCGTGAAGCGATTCCAGCGGATAAGGTTGTGGTGAGCGAGAGTGGTATCTATTCGCGTGAAGACGTTATGCGGCTACAGGAGGCGGGTGTGCAGGCGATGCTTGTCGGTGAGTCATTGATGCGGAGCCCTGACATTGGCGAACAGGTCCGGCATCTTTTAAACGATTAAAGTAAAGTCGAAAAATAAGTTGGCATTTTAGGAAGTAGCAGCACCGTCCCACGCCCCGCTGGCGAGGTTTGTAACCTCGCCTCAGTGTTCACATGGAGGTAACGGTAATACCGTGTCGTTTCAGGAGGGCAGTGGTTACGCCGTCCCCAGGCGTGAGGGTCCCCGAAAAAGTGCCATCGTAAATGTCGTCACAACCACAGGATGGACTCCTTGCTTTCAGAACCACGTGTGTCGCTTTGTTTGATTGCGCAACTTCCAAAGCGTGGTAGGCACCTTTCAAATAGGCTTCCGTTACGTCTGTCCCGTCCGCGGTCATAACCTTTGCTTTGCCATCTAAGACATCATCGCCATCGCCGCCAACAATCTCTGCAGGTGGACGCGGCGTTGGCAACCCACCCGATTCTTCCGGACAGACAGGAATGAGTTCGTACTTCTGCCCTTGTTTTATTGCTGTTTCGTTTCGACTGTCCCCGCCGTCGTATCGGCAGGGGACGCCAAGGAGACAGGCACTAATGACGACTTTCATGTTCTCGCAAAGCCTCAAACTGGTTCATGATTAAATCCGTCTCACCCGCCTTCAGTTGCAGGTAACGCTTTTCCAATTGGCAGAGTATATCACATAACAGCGCGACACGGCAGATTTCAAAGTTTCGATTTTCCGAGAGCGGATGCGCCATACGCACGGAGGTCGCGGTTCCACGCAATTCAGGCGGAAAATCCTCCAAGACGTTATTGACATTCACACCGAAACCCAAAACAAAAAAAGGTTGATGTTCTTGGTCATAGGCGAGTTCTGTTAGGACGCCCGCAACCTTCTTCCTTTCGATCCTGACATCGTTAGGCACCTTAATCCGAGCGTCAAGTCCATGCGTTGTGCGAATTGCCGCTGCTATTGCCATCGCACCGATGAGGTTGGGAAGTGTAACCTCATCGCGAAGGAGCCGATGTTTAAGAACGACGGACACAAGGAGACCTTTTCCCGACGGTGCCTCCCAGTGCCTACCGTATCTACCGCGTCCAGCGGTTTGGTGTTCTGCAATGATGAGTGTTCCTTCTGCTGCACAGGTCTTGCCACGAGCAAGGGCGATGTTGTTGGTAGAATCAACTTGTGAGTAGTGTTCAATCTGGCAGCCGATAAGTGAAGTGTGGATTGGCATTTTAAAAGTCATAAGAATTATAAGTTCTTGTCCATTTGCAATTTACTTTCCAGCTATTCCTTGACCAGCATATTAACCAGTGGGACGATCACGTTGTTCATCTCTGATTCAGGAGTGCATCGATTCCTGACAATATCTTTTCCAAGGCATCAATAAGATAAGGTTCACCGCCCGGATCTGTATCCCTCACCAATGCTCTTAACCTTTTGAGTTCCGCGTTTATGGATTCTTCATCCCTTTCTTCTTGGAAAATTTTAAAAAAGTTCAACCAATGTTCTGCTCTGATTCCACATAACAACTCTCTTTTTGCTATCTCCAAATAGCTATCCATTATTCCCGTTCGTGCAAATCTTCCGAAGTTATTTCCATGATCGGATACAGGCTTATCAGAAATTTTATCGCTTTTTTGCGGATACGGAGAAACATTTTCCGCGATCATGATTTCTACACTCGACTTTGTTTTCCGAATACATTCCCACCAGTAATTTCGATATTCTGACGCGTACTTTGCTAATTCCACATAAGGTGAAAATATTTTGGGATAGCCTGAAATCACATTACTGAGTGCCCAAGGGATTACTACGATTAAGTCCTGTTTGGCACAAGCGGCGGGAGTTACTTGGAATCGAAAACTCGGTTCTCCTTCTTTTGCTAATAAATACCAACTCTTTAGTTCAATACCCAACAGGATTTCACTTTCATGTCCCACTGTTCCGCTTGCGTGTCTTCTCAGCAGAACGTCTGGAAATGTCTGCGGTTGTCTTGACAAACCTATAATACATAAACTGCTCATCGGGATCCCAAACTTCTCGCATCCGATTCAGAGTTGAAACGACTTGGTCTTCAATAGTTGCCCCGAATGCAGCATTTAAGGTAAAGATATCAGTCGCTAATATTCCTTCTATAGAAGTATCTGACTGAAAATAGGTCGGAAGTGCAAAGAGTGCCTCACGGACACGTTCATACACTTTATACACGCCCTCTTTGCTCTGTGGTGGGTTTCTTTTAGGTTCGACTGGAATTGTCATAAAATGTGAACTCCTGTAGAGGGTCGTAATTTGAGAGTCTTTCAACGGCTATTTTAAAATAATCGGGATGGATCTCGGCTGCGTAACATTTCCGCTTCAGTTGATGGGAAGCGATCGCTGCCGAGCAGAGACCCCCGAAAGGTTCCCATACGACATCCCCTATGTCACTACTCGATCGGATACATAAATTCATGAGTTTTAGGGGTTTTTGGTTGTTATGTAAACTTTTGGACCGCTTTTTTAATCGCTCGGTTCCGCGAACAGCCGGTTCCTGCCAAACGTTTGTAATGCCGTTCTCAAAGTAAAACTTGGCTCTCATATTTGCCCATTCTTTGCCTGTAATGGGTGCTATACCATTTACAGAGAAATAGGGTTTTCCCTCCTCATTTCCGTGTCTGTTTGCATACTCGGCAATCTTTTCAAACGCTTCAGGTGGAGGGTAGTACCAGAGGTGGTCTTTCGTGAAATACTTCCTCGTGGCAGCACTTTTCACCCCACAGACTTCATTAGTTTTGGAAAATGGAAGTCCTGTCCGTTCCCATTCATACCGAAGCCACCTTTGCATATCCATTTTTGTACCGTTGACGTAGAACAAGGCTTTTTTTATATACTGCACACACACTTCCGTCGTTACGGGGAATTTTCTAAGGGTTTTGCCATTTGAGTTACCCGCGATGTGCGCGATTCCCTTATTCCAGACATGACAACTTCGGTACTCCCAACCATGTTTGGCTAACAGGGGATGCACGTTTGCCCACCCAAGCTCTGTATTCCAAAACCAAAGGGTTGTCATAGGCGTTGCGCGTTCCGACCACTTAACTATATGTGGCTCATAAGAATCGGCTAATTCCTCTGGGGTGGGTGGGTCACCCGGATAGCTCCCAATACCATACGGACCATCCGAGACAATAACGATTGGAGATTCCCATTTATCATACCAGTTAAGGGCATCCCCTCTGTATAGAAATATCCCATCTCTCTCATGATATTCCACAATCAGTTCCTTTTTATCTAATCGTTTCATATTTCGTTTTGATTGTTAATTGTTAGTATTCAGTTGCCCGTGGAAAAAAGATGAACTGCTAACTGACCACCGAAACTGATAGCTAAAGGCTAATAATGCTACTGGCTCAGATGCCGCTCCGCTTCAATCCGCCATTGTTCCGGTGGATTGAGTTCAAGGAAACGTTGCCATTGCATTCTTGCCTCTTCACGCTTTTCCCTGTATTCATACATGAGCGCGAGGTTGTAATTCGCAGTTAAGTTGCGGGGTTCGAGTTGTATCACCCGTTCAAACTGTTCCGTTGCTGCGCCGAGCAGGTCCATACTGAAAAGGTTGTTGGCATGATTGAGTAGTGTCGGGACATGTGTGTCGTCCAAAGCGAGTGCCTTTTCCAGGGTCTCTTTCGCAGCGTTGTAATCCAAAGCATGGGCATAGTAAAGATCGCCGAGGCGTTGATACGTTTTGATGGCAATAGCGTCGCCTTCTTCGACGGGTTGTTGAATGAGTGCAGCCTCGGCTTCATAATGTTGAATCGCCTGTTTCCACGCCTGTTCCCATTCCGCAATCTGCCCCAGATACAAGTGGATACCCCTATATTTTGGCGCATAAGAGAGCATATTTTCAAAAACCTCTTTGGCGAGACGATGCCGATCGATTTCGAGATAAAGGACCCCGAGCTGGTAGTTCGCCTCGCTATTTCTCGGTTGGCGTTCAATGACCTGTTTGAAATCCTCTAAAATTTGGCTATAACGGTAAAGCGTTTTGCCGATGTGTCTGTAGCGAAGCGTGAGCATCCCGCGGTAGAAGTAGGCATCCGCATAGTCTGAATTCAACGCAAGCGTTTTGGTGTACTCCTTGACAGCCATTTCAGCGTGTTGATGATAGTCCTCTCCAAGTGTTTCGGCGTGTCGGTCGAGCAGACGTGCATAACTATAGTGCCAGTCAAACTTATTAGGGTTGTATTGGTTTGCCAATCCGTAGTACCGAATGGCATTCTCGCGTTGGTCGCGTTTCTCGAAGATGACAGCAAGAAGATGATGGAGTTCCGGGTGGTTGGGTTCAATTTCCAATGCGGGTTGATAGACCCGAACAATATTATCTTCATCATTACGCTCGCGATAGATTGCACCGAGTTGGAAAAAGGGTGTTCCTTCTGTTACTTCAAAAAAAGGGCTTTCAATTGACGCGGTATCCAGACCTATGGTTTTCTCGTAATGGACGATAGCGTTGTCTATCTCACCCTTTCGTTCAAACAGGATGGCTGCGTGGTAATGCGCTGAGACATCTTCCGGGTTTAACCGAACCGTTGCGAGAAACGCGAGCAGGGCAGGATCGGGTTGCTCCAATGTGAGATACGACAGTGCCATTAGAGAGTGTGCCTCGGTCGTGTCGGGGACAATGTCAATAATCTGTTGTAAAGTATCAATTGCCTGCTGATGTGCTTCTCGGTTCCGATAAATGTCAGCCATCTTGAAGAGTACATCTGTTCGCTGTGAATCTAACGCTAAAGTGCGTTGATAAAGGGTGAGTGCGTTGTCTATATCGCCATTAGCCTCATAACTCTGTCCCAGTAGATAGGCGGCACTAATGTCTTCCGGGAACAGTAGGAGGTGCGTGTTCAAGGATTCAATAGCCTCTTGATAATTCTCCGCGTCGAAAGCGCGTTGTCCGTGTGTGATAAATTTATTCGCTAATTCTGGATTTAACGCCAATGCGCGTTTAAAGTAACCAACAGAGGCCTCTACATCCCCCTGTTGGTGATAAAGTTCACCGAGTTTCAAGTAGACATCATTGAAATCGCCTAAAAGGAGTTCCGTTTGCATAAAACTTGAGTCGGAAACCTCTATGATTTCAATAGTTTTTTCGTAGGATTCGATGGCTTTCGGGATGTTGCCAGCATCGGCTTCGACCATACCTGCATAAAAATGGGAGCGTGGATCCTCAGGAAGGACTGACATCGCTTTCTCAAGGGATAGCCTCGCCTCGTCCGGGGTCGTCAACCCTGCGAAGTAAGGTTCAAGCGGTTCATAGAAAGCGTCCTTAATGTTCGGTGTGAGAGATACTGCTTGTTGGTAATGATGTACGGCTGTCGTGGTATCGCCGCTGGTATAGAGGCGTTCTCCAAGCGCGAAATGTGCTTTCGCATGGGTTGGATCAACTTCGATTGCGCGTTGATATACGCTAATTGCACCGTCCGTATTGCCTTTTTCATCGAAGATAACCGCCAGTTCGTAAAGAACTTGTGCTGAGTACTCCTGATATTTCGATCCTTTCGCGTATTCTTCCAACGCTTCATCAAAGAATCCCTCAGTCGCAAAGACTTGTCCGAGTTTGAAGTAGGCGGGCGCGAACCTCTTTTTTTGATGCGTAAGGTTCTCAAAAGTCTCGCGGGCGCGATCTATTTCACCTTGTGCGAAATAAACTAAACCGATACCGTACTGTGGATATTCCCATTTTCTATTTACCTTTCGTGCTGCGTCAAAGGCTTGGAGTGCGTCTATGTAATTCTGATGCTTTAAATGAATCTCGCCCATACGATAGTGAACAGGGTAGTATTTGGGGTTTAAACGGATGCACGCCTCAAATTCGGCGAGTGCCAATTCGTCTTTACCTTGTTCCTGATAGATACCGCCGAGATTGAAGCGCGCCCAAAATAGATCTGGATCCATCTCAACGGCGTATTGTAAGTAGTTAATGGCGGTATCCGACACTTCGCCGGTTGTCGGTGCTTGGAGGGCATGTATGTAACCCAAGCCGTAATAGAATGCTGCCTTGATTGTGGGTGTGGTGGGTTGCTGTGCTTGACGGTTGTTCTTCCTTGCGGTGTAAAGTGTAAGGAGTTCAGAGAGTCGTCCCTGTTTCTGCCATTTGAGGATGAGTTCACGATGTTTCTCGGCGGGTTTCTTCTTTTCTTGCAATACCTTTGCGAAGTCTTTCCTCATGTTCGATTCCCACTTTTCTGCTGCGGGAGAAACCTGTAAGAAAGACGTATTGAATCCTAAGCATACGATTAGCAACATAAATGTGGGATTTAACAGTGTTTTTTTCATTGTGTATTTCCTCAGTTTCCAATTCTGTCAATTTTTGCGCGTGTCGGCATAGAAGGGGTCGCACCAACGACAGTGACCGCTGCTGCACCTGCTGCATTTGCGAACGCAACGGCTGTCGATAAAGTTTCACCACTTGCCAGCGCGGTCGCGAGTGCCCCACAAAACGCATCCCCTGCCCCCGTCGTGTCCACAGCATCAACAGTCAACGCCGAGACCCGTTCAGATTCGGTTGCTGTCAGCATCAATGCGCCTTGCGCGCCGAGTGTTAAGACAACAGCAGTGCTTACAGCATCCACCATGCGAGCGCGTAGCACCTCTGCTGCGCTGCGCGCGTCTTCGTGATTGTCAATTTTCACTCCCGACAACACCTCAGTCTCGGATTGGTTCGGGGTCAGAATATCAACAGACGCTAACAGGCTATCCGGCAACGGTTGCGCCGGTGCGGGATTTAATATCACAGTCGTCCCGTGTGCCTTAGCAATTGCTGCGGCGTGTTCTGATGCTGCAATCGGTGTTTCTAATTGTAGCAGTAAGACATCGGCGTTTGCGATGTCCTCGGCAGCAGTGTCTATATCTGTTGTTGTAAGTGCCATGTTTGCGCGCGGGACGACGATGATGCTATTGTCGCCATCTGGCTCAACGACAATCGTTGCCACGCCCGTGCCTACATCCGTACGTTTTGTGACAAACCTGCTATTAATGTGTTCGTTTTCCGTTGCTGTGAGAAGCATATCGCCGAAAAGATCGGCACCGACACTTCCGATCAGTGTAACCTCGGCACCTAATCGCGCCGCGGCGGTTGCCTGATTAAATCCCTTTCCACCTGTAAAAATATCGAAAGCGTCGCCGATGAGGGTTTCGCCTTTACTGGGTCGCTGCGGTGCGCGGCATACCAGATCAACATTCAGACTGCCAACAACGGTAACTTTCGGTGTGGTTTGGTTCATCACGATTTGTTCCTATCTATCTAACGATTTTTGACAATTATAGTTGACATATTTTGCCATTGTCAAGGTTTTATCAGGTTCATTTCAGAGGTATTCAGTTGTCAGAATCAGGATTTTCAGGGTTCAAGGATTTGCAGGATTGAAAATCGTTGCGGTTCAGAACGCTTTTATGTAGGAGCGAGCTATGCTCGCGATTTATTCCAAAAACTTACAGAAAACTGAGAACTGAATGTCTCTGATGCTATTTTTTACGTGAGATTCACACAAGCCAAGATATCTCTTCGTTTTTCAGGTAGGGTGTGAGGAGGTTTCGGAGTTGATGGTATGCTTTATGGAGAAGTGTTTTCACCGTGATATAAAAGATGTCTCTTTTTCAGCGAGCCGATCTCCTCTTTTCCTCTAGTTTTTTCGGATCATAAATGACCTCAAAAGTGCCAGAATCCGCTTGCGATGAGAGTCTTTTTATGAGTTCGTAGGTTTTCCTATTCGCCGGAGTGGGGTTGAAGACCATTATTGCATCCCACAAGGTGCTGACTTCATCCATTGTCATTGGCTCTCTATTAAGCTCCTTTCTTCTCAGTTCAATGTACGTATGCACGAGCGGGATATCGCCATGCTCTTCAATTAACTTTTTCTTGAGAGTTTCAAGGGGTTTGCGAGGAGGTGCCTTCACATCCTCCTTCGTGCTAGGCTTCGCCGAGGCAAGTGGGATTCGATTCGGTTCCGCAATTTCAGCGTCATCTGCATCAGCGTGTATGTGCTCGTGGTGATGAGGGTCATCTACATGCGGATGATGTGTATGTGCTTCTTCTACTTCAACGACTTCTTGGGGCTCCTGAGGATCAACTATAGGCATGTCGTTTATTGACGAGCTATCCGCTGTCTTCTCTGCGTGTTCGTTTCCGTTGTCTATCGTAGAAGCGGAGGGTTGAGGAAGGTTTTTGATAAATTTTTTTGTGTCGTGTTCCAGATAGAAAAATAAGGCGGTTGAGATGGCACAAACAATGAGAGCAGCGGTAATAAAGAGTCGCATGAAAAGTCCTTTTTATGAAGTGGGAAGTCATAAGCCTCTGTGGTTAGAAATATACCTGACAAGGTGAGAACTGCTATAGTTACAATCATCTGGCCTAAGGGTATTTTCATTAGTTTTTCTCCTTTGATTATATGAAAATCGTCCAAAAAAATCAATATTTTCATCTAAAAGTTGGCAAAATTACTTGAAATTGTGAAAGGCAGTGCAGCTCTTTGAAGGAAGGCACATTGCGTTTTTTATAATAAATCCAATAAGTTTTGGCTTGCAAGCTACATCTCAAAGTGCTATGATGCACATCAGCGAGAGGACAGTAAATCCTACGAACCGAAAGAAGGGGTGCCGAATACTTTCATGAATTCTAAATTGAAATATGTTATCGGTTTTTTAGTCTTTCTGGGACTCTGCTCTATTTTCAAGTGGCGTGCGGATCAAGTGGGTGGCGCGGAGAATCTGGTATGGTACAGCATAATTCCGCCGTTACTTGCCGTCACATTAGCGATTCTGACAACCCGATTGCTTCCGAGTCTTGGCATCGCCGTGGGTGTCGGAATTGTGCTCTCGTGGTCTCAACAAGGTGCTGTCCCTATCGGTTTTTTGACAGAAATTGTTTGGTTCGTCCGTGCCGTGAGCATCGGAAATGAAGGTGTAGATCTCTTCAACTTCTGGGTCGTTCTGTTTGTATGCCTCATCATGGCGACGATCTCCGTTGTGGTGGCGTCTGGGGGTATCGGTGGCGTTGTTGTATGGCTCTCTCAATTCGCAAAGGGACCCCGTTCATCCCAATTCATCACGGGTTTGATGGGTATCATCATCTTCATCGGGGATTATTCCAACGCCATGCTCGTGGGTCCTACAATGCGTCCACTCACGGATCATCATCGCGTGAGTCGTGAGAAATTGGCGTTCCTTGTGGATTCTACGAGTGCGCCGATTGCGGGTCTCGCATTCGTCAGCACCTGGATCGGCTATGAAGTGGGACTCTTTGAAGATATCGCGAAGACGATCGGGCTTGAACGTGATGGATATTCGATGTTTTTTGACGCGCTCGGCTTCCGGTTCTACTGTATTCTGACGATTATTTTCGTGATCGTCAATGCTATCAGTGGCAGAGATTACGGCGCGATGCGCAAAGCTGAGAGGCGTGCCCGGGAGACAGGAAACGTCGCCGCCCCAGACGCTAAAGCACTTGAACATACTTCTGCTTTTGCCAGCCTACCCAACGCTATCACACAGCCATTTTCAGCGGTTTTACCGCTCTTAACGCTTTTCGGATTGCTATTGGCGGGTTTCTGGATAGATGGTGAGGGGACAGGATTTATTTTTTCCCTCACTGCATGGCGAGACGCGCTTTCAAAAGCGGACAACGTCAAGATTCTCGCCTGTGCGGCAGCGAGTGCCTTTGTTGTCGCAATCATCTGTGCACGCTGGCTCTCAAAACTACAATTCTCGGATATTGCGCCGGTTGTTTGGAGCGGTGTGAAGGGGAGCCTCACGCCGTTGAGTATTCTGTTATTGGCGTGGGGGTTAAAAGCGAGTTGCGATAGACTGATGACAGGTCAATTCCTCGCGATGATGCTCAGCGATATTGTGTCGCCACTCTGGTTTCCGGTTTTCGTTTTTATATGTGCATCGGTTACCTCTTTTGCGACTGGGACAAGTTGGGGCACGATGGCGATTCTGATTCCTACTGCGATTCCGGTGGCGTTCTCGCTTGATAATGGGAGTTACGGACTCACAACAATCATTTGCCTTGGTGCAGTGTTAGATGGTGCTATCTTCGGCGACCACTGCTCGCCACTTTCAGATACAACGATCCTTAGTTCCATTGCGAGTAGTTGCGATCCGCTTCACCACGTGAGGACCCAATTGCCATACAGTCTCACTGTGGCAGTCATCGCCCTATTTTGTGGCTATCTTCCTGCTGCGCTCGGTATCTCCTCAGCGCTCGGAATTCTCGGTGGCACGGGTCTGATTATCTTGCTATTTTTTGGCGTAGCTCGCAAGCCAAAACTTGCTATATAAACGTATGGCGTCGTAGGCTTCCGAAAACTTCAGGAAGGGAAGGGCGAGTTATAGCGGTCGCGAGTTGGAACTCACTCTTACAGAAACAGAAAATCGAGGGAGAAAAGGAGGAATCAGATGCGGGTTGAACTTGAAGGAAAGGTAGCAATTGTTACGGGGGGCGCGAATGGTATCGGTCGCGCTACCGTGGACGCGCTGGTTGACAACGGTGCACAAGTGGCAATCGTTGACATCGACACGCAGGCAGGCATGAAGACCGTTGAAGAGGTTAAAGAGGGGGGTGGGACCTGTCTGTTTGTAGAAGGCAACGTCTCAGACGCGGCACAGATGGAGGCTGTTGCTGCTCAAATCGCATCGCATTTCGGTAAAATTGAGGTTTTGATAAACAATGCCGGAATTAACACACGAAGTGATAGGGTGCCGATTCATCGGTACACCTTAGAGGACTGGCAACGGATCTTGGAAATAGACCTCACGGGTGTTTTTACGACGAGTCGTGCTGTCATTCCACATCTCTTGGATGCTCACAGAGTGTCTGGTTCCGAAAACGCAACGGGACGTATTGTCAACATCAGTTCTATTGCTGGCTTGGTGCCACTGCGCTTGCAGAGTGCTTACGTTGCGGCGAAAGCGGGTGTTGCGAATCTAACGCGTTCTATGGCGTTGGAACTTGGACCGGAAGGGATTCTCGTGAATGCTGTCGCTCCAGGTTCGACGCTGACGCGCGGCACGAAGGCACTCTTTTATGGAGATGACGGCGCGTATACAGAAAACGCCGCGAGTCTGCTATCGCATATTCCACTTGGAAGACCGGGAGAGACGGCTGAAATCGCAGCAGCGGTGCTCTTCCTCGTCTCGCCAGATGCGAGTTATATCAATGGGACGGTGCTCCCGGTGGACGGTGGTTGGATCGCGGGTTATACGCGAGATTGGTGAATTGGGGGTGCAAGTAGGCACCGCTTTAGTTGGGTTTCGCTGGTATCTGGGAGTGCTTAGGTCTTGTGACAGAGAAGTTCTCTGTGTCGCAAGGCATCATTTTTTGGTGTTCCGCTCAACCCAACCTACTATAAATTATCTAAATTTTAGGACTTACGACAAAGGAGAAAAAATGGCAAAAATTACGATGTTCAAAGGGTATCAAGGGGAACCCCCTATTCCGAAACCTGCACATCAGGTGCAAGCGAATGTTGTCACGGTTCAAGACGGTGTGCCTGTAAAGTATTCAGGCTGTGATGGGATCGGTGTACGTGTCGTGCATCCTGCCAATCCGAATGCGCCTGCGCAAAACTTGGGATTAGTCGTGTTTTTTGTGCCACCACACGTTGTCCTTGAGCCGGGAAGCCACCATACCGAGGAATGCTACGTGATTCTCAAAGGAAAAGGGGTGATGACGCTCGCCGGTGAGAAAGTGGCTGTTGAAGCGGGGACATTCATTCATCTCCCACCGTGGTGTGAGCACGGCATCGAAAATACAGGCGATGAGTCTATGGAAGTGTTGATATGTACATCCCCGCCGAACCCGTAAATTGACCGATAAATTGAGAGAATAGGCGATAAAATTCGCTAATTTTGCGTATATCCACGCTTTTCGGCGGTTTTTGCATTTTATTTTAACCCTTTTCCTATATTTTACGTTAAATAAAGTATCTTAATTGTTTAATATAGGCTGATAAATCACGCCTTTAATTATTTTGTGGGGGTTTTAATTTATGCGCGGGATAATGCCGAAGTCATCCAATGTACGGCGGGATTTCCTACGGAAAAGACCTTTTAATGGGCACTCTGCAGCCGAGCAACCGGCTGACGAAGAGCTAACAACGATGGAAGAAATGCCCGAAGAGTTAGAAGAACGGGCGCAGACGCTACTCGCAAACGGGGAAGAGATCAAAGTCGCCGTTTCAACGGATTTGCGGTTTGATGGCAATTATGGCAAAGATTGGGTAATTGCCACCGATAGACGACTCATCGCTTTCAATCAGAACGGTGCCCCGGAGCATCAGCTTCGTGAGATTTCACTCACCTCCATTGAGGCTGTTGAGATCGTCGAGATGTACGGTAACAATATCCTCAAGATCAGAACATCCGAGGATGCCGCGGAAGTTGCACGCTACTCACGCCGGGTCTCACCAAAGTTTGAGTTGGCAACGCCTGAATTAGAGACATTGGTTCAGGAAGCGAACCCGGATGTAGAACATGAGAAGCAACACCGTCCGCAAGGTTGGGGAAAAAATAAAAACAAATGCGAAACATGCGGACAACCGTTGCCCCGCTGGTCGGGTGTTTGTGTTAATTGCGTTGAAAAGCGAAAACTCATCTTCCGGCTCATTCGATATTCGTTCCCGTTTTGGCATGTTGCGGTGCCTGCCTTGGCATTGATGATGCTCATCCGGCTCGTATCACTCTACCCAACCATTTTGAGTAAGGAAATGGTTGATAATATCTTGCTTCCGGCAGGGACAGCCCTCACCGGGGCCACGGTAACCGAAACGGGTGAACCGATTCCACCCCCGACGTGGGGACATCTCACTGGAATAGTGCAAGGCATCGCGGGTTGGTTGACGCTCCCGGTCGCTGGAAGTTGGGGACACCTTGTCACTATTGTCCTCTTAATGGTAAGCTTCAACGTCTTCACCATGGGTGCTTCCGCTGTGCGAGGCTACATGATGGCGTGGGTTGGGCAAAATATCACGCGTCGGCTCCGGAACGAAACATACGAACATCTCAACTCGCTCTCGTTAGACTTTTACAATCAACGCGATACTGGAAACTTGATGTCGAGGATCACAAGTGATGTGGCAAGGCTTCGGGAGTTCATCGCAAACGGATTGCAAGACATCATCGGTGATTCGTTGACGCTTATTTATATCTGCGTCATTATGTTCGCCACAAATTGGAAATTGGCGGCTTGGACACTGCTTCCGATCCCATGCCTTATTTTCTTTACCATCTTCTTCGGAAAAAAGATGGGCAAAGTGTTTTCCGTACTCTGGAAACGGTATGCGGATATTAGCACGATACTGGCAAGCACTATCCCAGGAGTGCGCGTTGTCAAAGCCTTCGCACGTGAACGTTATGAGGTAAACCGGTTTAGTGAAAAGACCTATCAGGTGTTCGATGGTGAGATGAATGCAGCGAAATTATGGACGCTGTATCGTCCGATCATGGAATTCATCATTTTCTCCGGTTCCATTCTGATATGGTTGGTTGGGGGTTCGCAGATTTTCGCAGGTGAATTAACGCTCGGCTCACTCATGATGTTCCATGGACTGATGGGCCGGTTCTTCAGACCCGTTTATACGCTTTGCCAAATGAATGAACGTTTCATCCGAGCCGCAACTTCTGCTGATCGCGTGTTTGAAATTATAGATACCCCCCCAAGTGTCGCGGATAGAGAAGACGCGGTTACGCTTGAAAACATCAAAGGCGAGGTCGAATTCAAGGATGTCTATTTCTCCTATGATGCGGAAAAGAATGCGATCAACGGTGTCAGTTTCCGGGCGGAAGCAGGTGAGATGATCGGGCTTGTCGGACATAGCGGTGCTGGAAAAAGTACTGTGATTAACCTGATTACCCGTTTCTACGATCCGAGTGAAGGTTCAATAGAGATTGATGGACACAATACCCGCGATATTAAACTGAAAGCATTACGGCAGCAGGTAGGCGTGGTGCTTCAAGATCCATTCCTGTTCCAGGGTACGATCGCTGAAAATATTGGGTATTCAAAACCGGGTGCGTCTCGACATGAAATTATCGCCGCTGCGAAAGCCGCGAACGCGCATGAGTTCATCATCAAATTCCCGGATGGATACGATACAATGGTCGGTGAACGGGGTGCCCGCGTGTCCGGCGGTGAACGACAGCGAATTTCTATTGCTCGCGCGATCCTGAAAAATCCGAGAATTCTCATCTTAGATGAAGCGACATCGTCTGTGGATACAGAGACTGAGTCGAATATTCAAGAGGCGTTAGAACGGCTTGTCCGGGGTCGTACCGTATTTGCTATCGCACATCGACTCTCCACGCTCAAGTATGCTGACCGACTGGTTGTGTTGAAAGACGGGACAGTTGATGAAATTGGCACGCATGAAGAGCTTCTTGCCAAAGACGGGACTTATGCGGGTTTGTGTGAAAAGCAGACAGAGTTGTCGAAGATTCGTGCCTTATAGGTAACCCTACCGTTCTGGTGCGCGCCTTGAGAGCACGCACCAGAAATCCCTTCCTTGAGACAGAAGAAGGAGAAGTTACATAATGCAGGATGCCGTAAAGATTACCGATGAGGTGCAATTCCTTGATGCTTCCAACGTTAAAATTGCGCGAAATTCGTTTGAGGAACTCATGGTTGAACTACCAGACGGCGCAAGTCACACAAACGTTGAAGCAGTTCGGTCCTTCCCACTTACCGATTCTAACAAATATATCACGCTGCTGGATAGTGAAGGGGAGGAAATCGGTATCATTCAGGATATCAAACAGTTACCTCGCGAGTCAGCGGAAATCCTCGTGTCCGAGCTGCAAAAGCGGTATTTTATGCCGAAGATCACTAAGATCCACGAGTTGGAAGGTGAGTTCGGTGTTACGCGGTGGGTGGTAGAAACGAACCGCGGTCCTGTCACGTTTGGCATGCGTACCCGATATGATGTCGTCAGTCTGGAGAATGGACGGGTGCTTATTAAAGATGCCGATGGCAATCGTTACGAGATTGAGAATTATCACCGTTTGGATCCAGCGAGTCTCGCCCTGCTTGAAACACAATTATAGTCCTTTGCTCCAATAGTACAACTCAATTTTAAGGCGCAGTTTCCTATATGAGGCTATTCGTCAACGGGATCGCGCCTCTCTTTTTATTTATGGTAAAACCCGTAATTACTTATACACCAACACAAGGGCGAGGATACAATCCTCGCCAGCGGTGGTGGGGTGTTTGTTCCCTGACGAACTGTAAACATATTTTTGGATTTTACTATAAAGGAAGTAGCACAGCTGGATGTACATCTACGGAGGTTGGTAAGCGTGGAAAACGTAAAAATTGAACGCATTGAATGGGCACGCTTGACGGGTGAACGTCCCCGTAAAGCGGGTTGCAATTCTCGGCTTGGTGAACATGGGTTGCACGTCCGTCCCGCTATAGCCCGTATAACAACAACGGATGGCGCGAGCGGCTTCGGATTTTCACCGATTTCTCATGAAAAAGCGCAAGAGATTGTTGGGTTTCAACTCAGGGATGCCTTCGATGCAGAGAGCGGTGTCACTGAAGAATTCAGGATGTTGGAGTATCCACTCTGGGACTTGGTAGGAAAATTGGCGCAAAAACCGGTCTACGCGATGCTTTCTGGAGAAAACGGAGCGTTTCGCGCCCCGTGTTACGATACCTCGCTTTATATTGATGATTTGCACCTTGAAGACAATGCTGAGGCGGCGGCGCTCATTGCCTCTGAAGCGTTAGAGGGAAAGGCGCGCGGGCATAATGCCTACAAAATCAAAGTAGGGCGCGGCGCGATGCACATGCCACTCGACAAAGGGACCCAACGGGACATTGATGTTATCTGCGCTGTCCGCGAGGCTGTCGGACCCGATGCTTCGATTTTGATAGATGCAAACAATGGCTACAATCTGAATCTCACGAAACAGGTGCTCGGCGGCGCGGCGGATGCAAACGTCTATTGGATGGAAGAGGCATTCCACGAGGATGCCCGTGTCTATAGCCTGTTGAAAGAATGGCTAAACGCTGAAGGTTTAGAAACCCGTATCGCGGATGGAGAAGGGGGTGCCTCACCGAATTTGGTAGATTGGGCGAAAGAGGGACTCATTGACATCGTCCAATACGATATTTTTTACCCTGGCTTCTCACGTTGGCTTGAGTTGGGACCCGAATTGGATGCATCCGGTGTTGGCACGGCACCCCATCACTACGGTGGTCACTACGGTAATTATGTCACCGGTCATCTTGCAGCGAAGGTAAATCGGTTTGAATTCGTCGAATGGGATCACGCAACGACACCAGGTTTAGACGATTCCGGATATTCCATATCAAATGGCTATGTAAACATCCCACAAAGTCCCGGTTTCGGCTTGAATCTGGAGGAGGCACCCTATCAAAAAGCGAAGGAAGAAAACGGGTTTGAGGTTCGGGTGTAGTTAAGTCGTGTGAGCATCAGCGTCAAGCCGTTGTGAATGATGCTCATCGGAAACCGGAGGAGGAACAGGACCATGGCATATTTAACGAAAGCAGATAAAACATTCTTTAAAGAAAATGGCTATTTGGTTGTCCGCAGTGCGCTGGATCAGGAAGCGATTGATGCCGCACTGGACCGACTCTGGGAAGCAATGGACGAAGACAGGAACGACCCAGAATCATGGATACGCCAAGGTTACCGCACGGTACCTGTTGGTAGTGAAGAAGTTATCAGTAGTACAACGTATAGCAACCGGGTCTTCGCTATGGCAGAGGAGCTTGTTGGCAAGGGCAAATTGAATACGAGCGGTGGTGCTGGACCGCATATCAATTTTCCAGATCCAGACAGAAAATGGAATGAACCGATGGGACATCTCGACGGTTATCACACCCCTACGAATGGTGTGCCGAAAGGTGTCGTTAGTTCGTTCACGCTGGGTGCTACGGTTTATCTGAGTACCGTTGAAAAACAGGGCGGGGGATTTACGGTCTGGCCCGGAAGCCATCGGATTTGGGCAGAGTATTTCAGACACCATGACTTGGATAGCCTTCCAGGCGGTATCGCCCCATTTGATTTAGGACCGAGTTACGAATTCACCGGTGAGGCAGGCGATGTGTGTTTCTGGCATCATCAGATGAGCCATACGGCGGGTCCGAACTGTGGGCGCAATGTCCGAATTGCATGCATTAGTAGATACCGCCGAAAAGATCTCGACGCGATTAAGTTTGAAACTCCTGATGATATGTGGAAATATTGGGAGGGGATTTCATAAGATCTGGGTTTCTTACCCAGCATCAAATTCCCTTATGTTGGGCACTTGCATAGGCTCCAAAAGCGCCCTCGTAGATACACCGAAATTTTAACTTGTCAGATGTTTTGATATATGTTATGCTTTTCTTAATTTGATTTGATGGGAAGCAACAATATCAACCTTTGGTTCGTAGAGGAAACATGTTAGGGAAAATTCGGAATGGACCTGTATCTGAATCCTGCCAAAATCACCGAGATAATAGGTGTGGAAGAAGAAATAATTAACCGAACCTTAGAGCGAAAAGATGTGGACATTGCGCCATATCTGCGCGTCGTCTCTGCCCCACCGGAAAATCCCCAAGGTCGTCCGGCGCCACAAGTTCAGTTAAGAATTGACGGTCTTGCACTGTTGATAAAAAAACTCACCTATAATATTCCAACGGATGATATTATTGAGAATCTCAGCTGCCAGATTTTTCATATTACACATTTAAGGGAAACTTGTGAAAGATTGGAAGGAGAGAAGAAAGCACTTATCGTCGAAAATGAGCAACTCCAGGAAAGGATCGAAGCTGTCCGAGCTGAGAGAAAGGCTTTGTCCGTAGAGGTTAACGATCTGAAGAGTCAACTAATTGCGGAACAATCCAAAACCTGGGTAGACCGTTTGCTAAAACGGGGAGAGTGATAGATCTGAGCCAACAAGGCTACAGGCGCTACCCTCACAGGTATAGAAAATCGCTATGGAAAAAGAAAAGCGGAATCAACTGTTTACGATCGGGTTCTTCGTTTTTGGCATGGTCTTTCTCTATGTAGAAGGTATCTCATTCGCCCCATCCCTCATCGTCCAGAATGCCGTTTTGCTCAAAGGTATCGCCTTGGTGCTGCTGAGCATCGCTGCGATCCTCGCGGGTACTGCCTTTGAGAATAAACGGAACATCGCTATCATTTCCGGCATAGGTTTAGCGATGAGTCTCGGATTTCTCTATCTGCCTGTTCCTTCAATCTTGCGTGGTTCAGCGTTCCATGTACTGTTCGCCTGTGCGATTGCGTTTGGCATGACGATCGCAGCGAGGCGAGCGGCGACTATCGGTTCAGCCGCTTTTGCGTGCATCGGCGTGGTTTTTCTTTACCAACCTTTCTTTCCAGTGCTTAATAGCACCGCTTTACATCTACTTCTTCCCGGAGTCATCGTTTTCTCGATCGTTTTTTCGCAGAAGACCGTGTGTGAGCAAATTTCTGTCGGTTTGATCGCGCTGGGTTTAATCGCGCTCTGTCAACCTTTTCTGATGCTATTTTATCAAACCGGTTTCCAACTTTTGCTTGTGGGATTAACAGGATTTATTGTCGCAGCGCATCGATAGTTCCACAGGGTAGGTACGAGACCTACCCCTACAACATTTCATAGGGATTTTCGGTTAAGTCCAGCCGCCTTTGGATTATGAAAGATTTCCTAACACGTCAGAATCTGCATTCTCACTGCGATACAGCACCTCAGAAGTAACCGATAAAAAATTGTCAAACAAAGATTCCAGTCTTTCTCCCAGTCTCAAGAGAAAAAAAGTTGTGATAGTCGGTGCCGGGGTCATCGGTGCAGCGATCGCGTATCATCTGTCCCGACGAAACGGTATTACTGTAACGGTGCTGGAGCGCGACCTTCCCGGTGCCGGGGCATCCGGACACTCTTTCGCGTGGGCAAATGCTTTTGGGAAAGAGCCGCGGGACTACCATACCCTCAACCGGCGTTCCTTGGATATGTGGTACCGGCTCGCATATCAACTGGATGCGGATATAGGTATTCACTATGGCGGCGAAATGCGGTGGGAAAACGATCCACAACGTGCGACACAACTCCGTCAACGCATCCAACACATTCAGGGGTGGGGGTACCCGTGTCGGCTGATCACCCGTGATGAGATGTTGGCACTTGAGCCAGATTTGCACCTTGGCACTGTCGCAGCCGCATCCTTTTCTGAAGCTGATATCCACATTGAGACCGATAGATTCATCGATGTGTGTCTCCAACGGGCGTGCGAGGTGGGTGCGGTTGTGCATCCGCACACCAGTGTTACTGGGTTTGTTATTCGTGCTGGTAGGGTCGCTGCTGTCAAAACCACCGATGCCGAATTTCCGTGTGATGGTGTCGTTTTAGCAAGCGGTGTTCAGACGACTGAGCTCGCGTCCTTAGTGCATGCACATATCCCGCAACAACGGAGTCCAGGGATCGTTATTAAGACAACCGCGTGTGCTAAAGTTTTAAACAACGTCGCGATTATCCACGCGCCTCCGACAGATGAGAACCATCAGCACCTCCACCTCCGGCAAATGGCTGATGGGAGTCTTAGAATCGGACAGGGGACGCAAGAAGGGATAAACCGTGATGATTCACAGCAGCACGCCGATGCACTCCTCGCTCGTGCCAAAGCTTATTTGCCAGTGATAGGGGACGCTGAAGCGATTCCAACACCGGTTGGCTATCGTCCAATGCCGCTTGATGGGTTTCCGGTACTTGGGTTTACCGAGGCGGTTCAAAATTTGTATATCGCCTTAATGCACAGCGGTGTAACATTAGCACCTTTGGTGGGTGAAATGGCAAGTTTGGAAATTGCCGACGATGCACGGGTGGATTGGTTCGCGTCCTACCGACCTGAACGGTTTGGGTAGGTTGTACGGTCCGTCTGATAATCTTATCAATCACGGTTCAGGCTTTCATAGTGATCGGTGTACACCTTCACCAAATCCCCCTTCCGAAAACCGGGGACAGCCGTAGCACATTCCTGTGCCAGGCGTTCGTAATCAATCCTCATCAGCCGCGCTAAGACGGTCGGATTTTGTGCTTTTAAAAGCATCCACTGTTTATTCCGTTCGCACTGCTTTTCATCTATCTCTCTCCGAGAATAATCCTGCCATCCTTGACACGGCACAGCGAAATCAAACGGATTTTGAAAGACTTTCAAAGCGTTAGGTGTGTTGTTGTACTGCCACATCTGAAAATCTTGATGTTGAATTGGTAAGCGTTTATAGTGTCGCATGTCCGGACGGGTGCTTACTAAACGGGTCCATATTTGGAATTCCGTATTTACCGAATAGGATTTACCGGTTTCGAGGTGGAACGCATCTCTTGGGAGTGGCAATTTACTGATAAACCGCATGCTGACATCAAGCCGCTTGTGCGTGCCAAACTTTCGGAAATTGACGGGGACAATAAACGCGACAATATCCGCCAGATGGGCAGCATGGTTAAAGAAGTCTATCGCTAATTTTCCACGCTTGCCGAAAGGAGGATTACCGATAATGGCGGTATCTCTGCGTGTAAACGGGAAATCGGTGACTTCAAAAAAGTCTTGGGACTTCACATTCCTACATTTTGGCACGAGATCTATGCCTAACCGCTTTTCCGGCGGTAAGAGTTTATAAAACGCACCAGTGCCAGCGGCAGGCTCTACGAAAAAGAGGTCGCTGAGACTTCGGTTTAAGGTTGAAAGCGTCTCCGTGAAATGCTCCCAACATGCCCGCGCGACCTCTGGTTTCGTATAAAATTGGTCTAATGAATGTTGCACGATTTTTGTGAGTGATCGGAAAGTCACGTCTCTCAACGGTGGATTACTCAAAGAGTACCAACTCGCCATCCGTGACGATCAGGACTTTCGCGTCGTAAACCGCATCCCCGTTAGCATCAAAAGAGAACTTACCGAAAATTGTGTCGAAATCTTTGATACTTGCGAGCGCGTCTCGAATCGCTGTGGGATCGGTTGATTGTGCCTTCGCGATCGCCTCCCTCAGAATATAAAGAGCTGCATACGATCTTGCGACGTAGTTATTTGGTGTTGTGCCGTATGTCTCACTGTAATTCTGGACGAAAGTTTGATTTCCTGGTGTGTCAACAGCGGTGCCCCATCCTACAAAAGTTATCGCGCCCTCGGCAGCTGCGCCTGCGGCTTGCACATCTGTTCCACCCAAGGTCCGCACTATAAACGGCGCAGTTATACCGAGTTGGTGCCTTTGGATGAGCATCCCAGGTTTTTCAGGGGATAGAGATGAGAAAAAAATAACCTCAGGATTTAATTCCTTTATCCGGGTGAGTTGTGTGGAAAAGTCGGTATCACCGCCTTTGAAAGTTTCCGGAGACAGCACTTCAATCCCACGCGTCTTGAGGATTTCCCGCACTGCCACATCTCCATCCGTAGAGAAAAGATCTGTTTCATCATAGATCGTAGCGGCTTTTTGGTAACCGAGTTTTGTTTGTGTTACTTCAATACCGGCAGGAACGAGTGCATCTGTGGTAAGTGAGACCCGAAAGACAAAGTCTCCAATCGCGCTGAGACCGCGTGCGGCGGAAACCGAACTTATCGCCACCACCTGATTTTCCTGCGCGATCGGAAACGCCATCTCAGTTTGGCTTGAGGTAGCAGGTCCGAGGATAACAGACACACCTTCTTGATGGATCAGCTGATTGAAGGCCGCGACTGCGCCTTCTATCGTGCTCTGATCGTCTTTGGTGATGAATTTGAGTTTCACACCGTTGGAGTGTGTGTTATTAATTTCGCGCAGTGCTAATTCAAAACCCTGCTGCATTGGTTTACCAAGCGAGTCAGCCAGTCGTCCTGTCAGCGGTAAGACGACACCGATGGAAATATCTTCACTGACTTCCGTCATCTGAGGTGTGGTGGGTTGGATAACTCGGGAAATTCGATCACAGGCGGAAAATCCGACAATCAGTACAACAATCGCGAGTAGAAATGCAAACAGTGTGAATTTTTGGGTATTCATAAAACTCCTTTGGTGGCATACGAAATGTATGCTTTCGTCTATTGACAGCACCCGAAGTGCTTATTGTTTTAACATTCTAATTATATCATTTTCGCGCTGAAATTCAAAATAAAATCGCCTTGCCTCCCAATCAGAGGCATTCAATTCGCCTGTAGGAGCGATCTCCTGATCGCGACCTTCTGCTCTATAGGAGCCATCGCCTACTGCCTCCCAATTGTATCCGGTTGACCAATTTTCTGTTCCGCGGTATATTATAAGGAATTAAAGCGTCAGAACAGGCAACTTCATATCGAACGGAGTAACATGACAACTGAAGCAAAATCACCCGTCCGCTGGGGGATCCTCAGCACAGCAAACATCGCAACAAAGGTCGCCCGTGCGATGCATCTCGCCGAAAACGCGGATTTGGTTGCGGTTGCGAGTCGGACCGAGGAACGCGCTGCAACATGGGCACAAGGGCACAATATTCCCATGGCTTACGGCACCTACGATGCACTTCTTGCCGACGCATCGCTTGATGCCATCTACATTCCGTTACCACCCTCACTTCACGCCGAATGGACAATTAAAGCCGCCGAACACGGCAAACACGTCCTCTGTGAGAAACCGCTCGCTGCAAACACTGATGAGGCGATCGCAATGGCAGATGCTTGTCGCCAAAATGGTGTACAACTCATGGACGGTGTGATGTGGGTTCACCATGAACGCACCACGGCGATGCAGCAGCAATTAAGGAATGGCACTCTTGGGCGGCTCCGACGCGTGACAGCGGCGTTTACTTTCAATTGGGACACAATTCCTGTTGGAAATATCCGGGCAATGAAGGAGTTCGCAGGTGGCAGTCTCGGAGACTTAGGCTACTACTGTGTCCGCGCAATTCTCTGGGCATTCGAGGAGCTGCCGACACAGGTGTTCGCGACGGCGCGTTACAAAGTCGGCGTGGATTTTAATCTTGCGGGGATCCTCTGGTTCAGCGATGAACGCATCGCTACTTTAGATTGTGGGTTTGATACGGGTCTTCGGAAGTGGTTTGAGGTTGCTGGCACACGGGCATCAATCGTTTGTGATGATTTCACCGTCCCGACAGCTGAGGACTCCGCTCGGTTTTGGGTGCATGGACCAGACGGAAACGAACAGAACACGATTGAGGGGGGCATTCAGGAGGTCACAATGATTGAGCGGTTCTCCCGTATCGTGCAATCTGGAAATCTTGAGGAGAAATGGTCCCAAGTGGCGGTAGACACGATGCGCGTCTGCGATGCCTTACTTGAATCAGATCGACGTAAAGAAGTGGTCAAACTCTAATACTGGAAACATCAATTGAGGATTTCTATGAAAATTACAAATATTGAAACGTTTATTGTGGATGCTGGATGGCGTCCGTGGACTTTTGTGAAGGTCGAAACCGACGAAGGTGTCACTGGCTACGGTGAATGTAGCGACGGCAGGAACCCTAACGGCGTGGTAGGAACGATCAAGGACTTTACCCCACTGATGGTTGGCAGGGATCCGCGTGCCTATGAGATGCGGTTTTGGGACATGATTCGCGGCTCTCGGCAGAGTCCTGGCGGCATTGCGGCGAAAGCGATTGCCGGTATTGAGTGTGCGCTGGTAGATATTAAGGCGAAAGCGTTGGGAATCTCGGTTGTTGAGTTATTTGGTGGACCGACACGCGATGACGTACGCGTCTACTGGTCGCACTGTGGTTCTTCTCGGGCACGCAACTATGAACTCATCGGGGTTCCGCCCTTAAAAAGCATGGATTCCATCGCGGCATTAGGACGTGAAGTGGTCGAGAGAGGATTCACCGCGCTCAAAACCAACGTCATTTTCCCCGGCGACACCGCATCCGTCCATTTCGGAGGTTTTGGGGGTGGACCCGGTACGACCGATGGAAATGTAACGTCTCAAGTGCTACGCCACATTGAAACCTTAATCGGCACCTTCAGAGAAGCCGTTGGTCCCGATGTCAGTATCAACCTCGATCTGAATTTCAACTTCAAACCCGAGGCGTGCATGCGTATCGCCAAAGTCCTTGAGCAGTTCGATATGCTGTGGTTAGAGATTGATATGTACGACCACGAGGCTATCCGGCAGATCAAGGATTCTACGACGACGAAGATATGTACCGGCGAAAACCTCTATTACATGCGCGAGTACCTTCCTTACTTTGAGTGCCGTGCCGCCGATGTATTCATGATAGACGTGCCGTGGAACGGATTCGCACCCTCAAAGAAAATCGGTGACTTGGCAAACGTGTTCCAACTCAACGTCGCACCGCACAACTACTACAGTCACCTTGCGACTCACATGAGCGCGAGTCTTTGTGCTGTGCTGCCCAATGTACGGATCATGGAGATTGATATTGATGATGTCCCGTGGAAAGATGACTTGACGACGCACGTCCCAGATATTACGGATGGATACATGAAAATCCCGACGCGTCCCGGATGGGGAACGGATCTCAACGAAGAGGTTGCTAAAGCACATCCTTGGCCCGACCGGAGAGGGGAATGGTAAATGGGCAGGAGGCGAAAACTCAAGCGATGAAACTTAGAAGCGTCAGTTTGGCAAGACATCTACCAGCATTCCGAACATACCTGCTTAATCTGATGTAGCGGGATTAGCTGTTGAAGTTGAAATGGAATACAGAGATATAACACAAGAGACAGTGTTTGCAGTAGATTTGCATTGCACCACCCGCGGATCGCTACCGAGATTTATCTCTTTACGTTTTCGTCCTACGTCATATAGCTGGACAGCAGCTGCTTAACGTGGTTCTAAATTTTTCAAACGTCTCTCTGCAAGGTCTCGATAGAAACTATCATGCTCGCTAGCCTCCTCAATAATGTCTTTTAACCACTTCTTCGCAGTCTCTAAACGCTTAGGTGCATTTTCTAGTGCCGTTTGAGCCTCTTCTTCCTCCTGCTGAGCTTTTTGCCGGTATTCCTGCGCTAGCGTGGAGCCCGAACTCATCTGAGCAATGTTAGGGCAGACTTACAAAACAGAGGCTCAATAGAGCTAAAGTCTTGAATTTTAGCGACATTTTGTCTCCTTTTCAATGATTTACATCTCTTGCAAAGGTTTGGATATCTGAGTAATGATTTCTCAATATGCCTTCGACAATACTCGTTGGGCAATTTCCACGTTTGAGCCAAATCACTTTTGGCGGATGTCCGTGAAGAGCACCCTTCTCACCGAAGTCTGCATCTTTTGACACGACAAGATACCCGTTGGCATGGGCATAATCCCATACCTCGGTATCCTCTGCCGTATCTAATCCAGCGTCTTGAACATGAATGGAATTAGGGAAAAGATCTGATAGTTGGTTTACGAGTTTAGGCGACAGGTTTTGATCGAATAGGAGTTTCATTGGCGTAGATAACCATCTGTGCTTTTTCTCTGTCCGCCGCGTATGCCAGGCATGCCCGGATGTCTGTTTCAGTTAAATATGGGAAATCGTCAAGAATTTCTGCGGTTGTCATGCCTGAGGCGAGATACTCAAGAACCTCGTAAACTGTGATTCGCATGCCCCGAATACACGGCTTTCCACCGCGTTTCCCGGGTTCAATGGTAATAATATCTGTGTAGTCCATCTTCATCTCCTCTACCTGACAGTATGTCACGCTTGAGTGTTTTAATCCATATTTATCTGCGTGGCGAGAGGCTTTACTGGAGAATAATTGTATCATCCGCGCTGTGAACAGGGTGGGGACTCAGGTCATAGTCGCCACCCAACGAAATATTGTCAAGTAGGACGACCTCTCCTGAACTCGCGGACTGGTGCATGGCGAATAGCGTCTGGACGACATGCAGGTTACCGCGTCCATACGTGATCGGCGTTTCTCCGGTGCGTAGGCACTCCAAAAAGTGTGCCATGACGTTCCCAAAAGCATCTGGAAACCATGTTCCCTCTATTGAGGGTTTAATCTCACGCACTTCCGGCTTGGTGAGTTGAACCGTCATGTCCTCGCTATTTCCGTAGATTGCGCCTTTGGTACCTTGAATGCGGATTTCCTCGTGTGGGTGTTGTAAGTTGCGTCCGGAATCGGCGAGGAACGCCCAGTTGCACGAAAGCAAGCCTTGAATACCGTTCCGACTCTTGAAAAGCGCGAGGGAAACGGTTTCTCCGTCCTCAATAGAGCGGTTATGTCCGTGTGCTTGGCAGTAGACGCTCTCATACTCGCCGAACCATTTATAGATGAGTCCGATGTGATGCACTTGCATCGCTGGAATCAGATGACGTTCAGGGAACTCGGTGTAGAACCCATTGCAGGTTATCGAGACATGGTAGATTTCGCCGAGGTGCTCAGCGTTGATGTAGGGTTCAATCGCGAGGAAACCGGGAACGAAGCAGGAATTCTGGTTCACCATGAGCTGCACGTTGTGTCGCTCACAGGTCTCCACCATTTCGACGGCTTGTTGCATCGACATTGAGAACGGCTTTTGGCAGAGAACATGCTTACCAGCCTCAGCAGCGGCTTTGACGATGGGGGAGCGGATCCACGGTTGCACTGCCATGTCAACCACATCAACATCGGTATCGGCAATCAGGTCGGCGATACAAGTATATCGCTTCTCGATTTGAAATTGTTCTCCAACCTCGTTAAGGCGTCCTGCATCTTTATCACAGATCGCAGCAACGCGCAAGCCTTGACGTTGATAACCGAGCAGATGTTGCTGTCCGATACCCAACCCGATCAAACCGATGCCGAATTCTTGTGTGTTTGCCATTGCGTCGATTGTCCTCCAACGCAGCGCTGTGAGACAGTTAGATGCCTAACCCTTCGTCAATTTCGCGCTGGTATGTATTAATGGATTCATCCAGCATCTGATCCATTTGAACGATCTGTCCGGTTGCTCCCGACTCAAGCATGGCATAGGAAAGGGCGACAGACCGGGTCCCCTGATACGCGTCAACCTCAACCTCACTGTTTCCAGCGATAGCCTCAGCGAAATCCCCATATTCAATAGCGATAATCTTCGGGTCAATTTGCGTAAACGGCAATTCATATTTCCACAACCGGTCCCCACCGAAGAGGTCTGTTGTGACGGCATCTAAGCGGAAGTCAGGCACGAGGTCCAAGAGTCGCGCGTCGTTAATGGTCTCCTGTCCGTTGATATTGAGGGTGATAATTCCGCCGCTCCGGTCGCCGGGGAGCGTCATAGAGCCTTGGGATCCGTGGATTTTCCGAAGCCAACCGCCTTGTCCCCAGGCGCCGTGGTCCTCAATATATTGCCCGACAACACCGCTTTTGAAAGTCAAGGTCGCATACGCCGCATCCTCTGCAGTCGCCTCAAATTCAGCAGGCATCTTGCGTTGCCATTTCGTATACACCCCAGCAGGATTCGAGCCGGATTCGCCTGTCACTGCGGCAGCATTATACCGGATCGGTTCATGAAGCCGGGTCTGTGCATAGATTGTATCAATATCACCCAGAAGATACTCGATCATGTCCGCATAGTGAACGCCGACATCAAGCAATACACCACTTTGGTCTTTCTGGTGTCGCCAGACGGAGATAGTCATACGATTTGTGCCACCGATTGCCTGGTGAATGAGAAAACGGGGGCTGCCGATGACTTCCGCTTCCAGGAGTGCTTTTGCGAGCCGATTGATCGGGTCGCGCCGATAGTTTTCTGCGACACTCAGAATTGCCTCGGACGCATCGGCGGCACGGCGAATGAGATTACACGCTCGAACGGTTAATCCCATCGGTTTTTCGACCATCGTGTGCCACCCCCGCTCAAGGGTTTCAATGGCGACGGTGTGATGATAGGGGGGTGTCGTTGTTACATCCACAGCATCCACGCCGACTTCAGCAAGTTCTTCCAGACTCTCAACCACAGCAGGCTTCTGACCGAAACGTTCTTCTGCTTGCGTAGCGAGTGACTCGGCGTTCGCGAGGACAGGGTCACAAGCACCGACGAGGTCAAACCGCGTCCATCCGACTCGATGAAGTTCTGCTAACCCGTACATGTGTCGGTGTCCCATACCGCCACATCCAACGATTGCCAATCTAATTTTGTCCATGCTATCTCCCCGCATCTGACGCACTGTGTGCGTCTACTTTATTGATTAAGAAGCCTTTCTAACCGCTGAAGATCGATCTCCATTTGTGCTGCATTATCACGGTAATATTGAGAGCGGTTCATCACCTTCTTCGCATATCTTTTACCTCTGCTAATAAGGGGACCGCGTATTTTCACCTTACTGGGACCGACATTATATGCTCCGAGTGCCAAAGTCAAGTTGTTCAAATGTTTTTCATGGAGCATCTTAAAGTAAGTCAAACCCGCGTGCAAGTTTTTGTGTGAGTCAAATCGTTCATCTACCTTCGGATCAAGTTTCGGTTTCCGTTTATTTTGGTACTGCGGCACCTTAAGCCCAAATTCCCGTGCGGTATCAGGCATGAGCTGCATCAAGCCTCCTGCTCCGTTTTTCGACACGGCAATCGGGTTAAATTTAGATTCCGTATGAATAATAGCAAGCATGAGTGCTGCATCAATGTCATATTCCCGAGCGATTTGGGCAGCCTTGTATTGGTTATTAGCCATCAGTCTTCGGTTTTCGACTTCTTTGCTGGTTGCTGGTTGCTGGTTGCTGCCTGCTGACCGTGAAATAGGTTGTGGTCCCCCAAAGGACATCCCTATTGAAGCGAGATGTCTGTGCTTGAAATCATCGTGATTCAAATATGTATAATGAAACTGTTTTCCTAATTGGTTAAGTGAGAACCCTATACTCCAAAATTGAGAAGGAGTTTCAGTACCGAAGGTAAACATTGATCCGACGCGAGCGGCGATGGTTCTATTTCCGATTTCTACGCTTGTACCAAAATGGGGATGGAGAATATCGAGTCGATTATGCCATCGGATAATCGGGTGAGGTGTTAGGACTGCGCCGAGAGCAAGTTGCTGATCAAAGGTTTTCAACACCTGACCCTCTCTATGGCGAATGGTTACACCGGCAATATCGCGGAGTCGCATCCCTACAGCAAGGTGAGGGTTAATCTCTGTGAGTACACCAACATCATAATTTGGTGCCCAGAGGCTACCGTAATAAGGTGCCCGACTATATCCAGTGCTGGCACCCAGTTGAAAAGCACCGAACCGCCGTGCATAAGAAAAAAGTGCTTGATTATTGCCGAGTTTGAAACTACCAACTGGGTTCGCGGTATGTTCTACGAGAAATCGATCGCTGCGGTTTAAATCGAGGAAATTTACACCAAATGTGCCAATATATTTGATAGGATAAGCGATGGAGACAGCACCTTGGGAGAGGTCGTAAATCAGGTTTCCGCGTTCCAACGTGGCAAGTCCCGCGGGATTCCAGAGCGGACTTGTTGCGTCATCTGCGCTGCTAATAAACGCGCCGCTCAACCCAAGTCCACGCGTGCCGACTTCGGGTCTCAGGTTGAGCGGGTCTGACAATGTGATTTCTTGACTGAGAAAATACGCGAATACGAGAAAAACAATTGTTACGAGTAGCAAACCCTGTTTATGGTATAATGATGTGATGCGTTGGATTTTCACTTCTGCCTTTGTACCTAATTTCAAAATGTAAATGGGGTCCTGTTGAGATACCCGTGTTCCCGGAAAGCCCAATGATCTTTCCCTGTGGGACAGTTTGTCCAACTCTCACTCTAATACGTGACAAATGTCCATACCATGTCGTGAAATTATCCTCGTGTTCTATACCGATAACTTTACCGTAGCCATTGTTGGGACCAGCAAAGATTACTTTACCTGCTCTGGATGCATATACGCGTGTTCCTATGGCAGCCCGGAAATCTATACCCTCGTGAAGTTGGTAACGCCTCGTTACGGGATGATACCGGTAGCCATACCTTGAAGTCACAACTAACGGGATGTGAAGTGGATGTGCGAAGGCAATAGGGGGCTCACCATTTGGTATCCGTATTTTTGCGCCGATCTGGAGGCGGTGTGGTGAAGAGATACCGTTGACCTTCTGCAAATCTCGCCACTTAACCTTATGACGATGGGCAATGCCGGTTAAGGTGTCACCTGCTTTAACGGAATACCAGATCTCCCGAGTAGGGCTTACAGACCTTGGCAATTTGTTATCCGCTTGTATCCGTATTTTTGCGCCGATCTGGAGGCGGTGTGGTGAAGAGATACCGTTGACCTTCTGCAAATCTCGCCATTTAACATTATGGCGGCGGGCGATACTCGTTAAGGTATCTCCAGGTTTAACCTGATACCAAACCTCTTGAGCAAGTCCGCCGGGGATCAGAATTTTTTCTCCGATCTGTAACCGTTTCGTCGGCTGAATGCTGTTAGCCTGTATAATTGACTTGAGAGGTACTTTGTATTTCCGAGAAAGCCCCCACAGTGTATCTCCTTTTTGCACCAAATGCTGTTGTACATCAGCACTTAATTCGACTCCGGTGATTATCAATACAGACACAATAACTATAACAATACGAATCAATTTTCTCTTCATTTGATACCCTAAGACAATACAAAGCGAAGACAGACGCTGTCGGGATGTCAAACGCATTAAACGGCTATCGCTTGTTAAGACAGGCTGTGCTTCTATGTGCTAATTTTTAACGGTTAGCAGCACCGTTTTCGTTTCCGAAAAAATTTGGGTATCGGTATCAATTCCAGAGGTGCCGACTGAAACAACTTCACTAATCACGGTGACAACAAGTTGGATGACTTCAACTTGAACGTTCTCTCCATTGAGTGCTTGGGGAGCAGTCCACGTAATTGCATTTTCGTTCGCTGCGGAAAGTTTCCCATGTTTGGTAATATTCAGCCAATTCAATGTGACACTGGTACCTCTAACCCCTGTGACGGAGGCAGTGAGTTCCACCTCTTCACCGGGTTCTACCATTTTCTTCGTAACGGTGATTTTTACGTCAAGATCGGCAATCTGCCCCGTTGTCTCCTCAGCGTCCAGGTTTTGTGCAAGTTCAACAACATCGTCGGTATTTTCACTACCCTCGGTGGTTGTATCCCCTTCTGAGACGGGATTGTTGAGATTGCTTCCACCGCAGCCCGCGTAACTTAATACAAAACCTACGAGGAGAATGTAAAAAGATATTGTAAAGAATCGAAATCTTCTCATGGCACCATCCTCTCTTCATATTTATTAGATCAATCGAAACGCTTATACGTTTTGAGACTAATACGACTCCTGTTTCGTTTGAAAAAACGAGTCGCGAAGAGAGTTGGTTACAGAAAATCAGACAGATTGAAAAATAGAAGGTTCGGCTGGGAAGTGATCTCAGCCGAACCGATTCTTTATTTTTTTCTGCTTTCTATTTCCTGGCGCAGGAATGCGAGAATATCGGCAATGTCCTGATCACTAAGGATGTCAGGTGCATAGAACGGCATAAGATATCCGCCGCCGCGAATTTTAATAGCCCAACGCACCATTGTCTTATCAATATCGCGAGGTGCTCTGGAGCGAACAAGTTGCGGACCGATGCCGGCTTTATTGGCTGCTGGATGGCAGACGATGCATGCGCGTCCAAAAAGTTCCCATCCCTTGTTTGAATCACCCCTCATAGCACCGATTTTCTCACCCGCGGCTTTTTTCGCATCATCGTCAAGCATTGCAATTTCAAATTCCGGACCTTTATTATCTCCGGAGATAACTTCAAAATAAGCCATGAGTGCTTCGGCGTGTTCTGCTGGAATAGCAGTGGGATTCACTTTATCGTGTGGAACTCGCTGTAAGAAATGCTCATAACAGAAACCGCCGCCGCCAGCTGCACGTGCGAAATCCGCGCCTTTAATCATTCCACCTTTGGCTTCTCCGCGGTGAGGAACACCAACAACACTGTGACCTGCTCGAATCAGGCCGTCTGGATTTGCTGACTCATCGAAATCCGCGTGGCAGTTTGCACAGGAAAGACCAGTTGCATAACCTTGCTTATTCCCTGGTTTAATTGTTCCCTTAAAAGTTGGATCGTGGAAAAGTTCGCGCCCCAGTTGCGCTTTGTCTGACATTTGGGCTTGTGTGAGAAGGATAAATCCTACAATCAAAACGCCACAGAGGCCAAATGAAACAAATTTACGCATCATGAATCTCCTTTCAAAATAAAAACTTCAAATATCTTACTAAGTATTTAATTTATTGTCAAGAAAAAAATAAGGAAATACGTTTTACACTGAATATTGGGTTCGTATGGTTCTAATTTTCGCCTAAAAATTATTTAAATTGGCTCCAAAACAGCGATATAAGGTAAATTTCGATACTGCTGTGCGTAGTCAAGTCCGTATCCAACGACGAAAGTATCTGGAATTTCAAAGCCGATATAATCAACAGCAACAGGCACTTGGCGTTGAGAAGGTTTATCGAGTAGCGTACAGACTTTAACGGTTTTTGGGTTCAATGTCTGCAAGTGTTCGCAAAGAGAATTTAAAGTCCGTCCTGTATCGACAATATCTTCTACAATAAGAACATGCCGCTGTTCAAGGTAATCACTACCGCCACGGATGAGTTGCACTGTTGAGGGCTGTGTACTGTCGTGGTAACTCGCGAGTTGCACGAACTCAAAGCGAAGTGCGACTTCTCTCGTTTGACTTTCAAGCTGCGCCTTGAAGATGGCACGTGCAAGATCCGCGAAAAAAAGGACGCTACCCCTAAGGACACCAAGTAGAACCAACTCCTTGTTCTCATAATCGGTGAATATTTGCGTTCCGAGTTCACGAATGCGGTTCTGAAGGCAGGATTCAGAAATGAGAACGGATTCAGGGAAGGGTTTAGTCACTGACATAACGTAAGTAGAGACATTGCCGCGTGCTCGGATGAATCTTGAACGGTTCACTGGTTGTATAACCAACGATCCAGAGAATTTCGTCGCCACAAACCAGCATTGGAATGCGATCACGTTCGTCTCGAGGCACCTTGACGTCTATCATGAAATCCTTAATCTTTTTCGTTCCTTGCATACCATAGGGTTGAAATCGGTCGCCTTGTTGTCTATTGCGTACTGTAAGCGGAAATGCTTCTGAAGGGAGATCTACCAACGCCCCCCTTACCTTTTCATAATCAAAAATTGCTTCAAATCTTCCATCTGGTAACGTGAGCACCTCGCGGGACTGGATATCGCCCAATTCAGCGATGATTGCTGTATTTAAAGCGGCGATAAACGTTTTACCGGGAACAGCCAACGGATACGCGAAGTGCTTAGTCTCAATCGGAAACGACAATCCGGAACTTGTATTCACGTCAAAGATAAGGCATTGATATACACGTCGGAATCGTAATCCGTTTGGAAGTGCCAACAGAGCACTCGGGGTATCCCCTTTGATAAGGCCCAGCATCGTTTCACAGTGCGTAAAATAGAGATCACCCGTATCCTCTAACATTTCAAAGAAGCTCTGCCGAAGCACCCGTCTCTGTACTGCGATGTGAAACTGTAGGAACTTCGCTCTGTCCAACACGACGCTTTCCGATGTTGCGAGTGCCTTAACCTTATCTGGATCTCGAACACGGCAGGTCTCAAACGCCTCTTGCGCAACTGTGTCGAGATATTCCGATTCGGCACCTAATACATCAGCAGTCCGGCTCAATCCGACTCTGATATTCGGATTATAGTCGCTTTCGAGCTTCGGTATCAACTCATGACGGATACGATTGCGGAAATAGCGGATATCCGTGTTGGTTGAATCATGCCGTGGCACTAACCCCTTGGACGTAAGGAACGCTTCAATCTGTTGCCGTGTAAACCCCGCGAGGGGTCGAATAAACTTAAAATCCCTGACGGGAGGAATCCCTTTCATTCCAGTGGATCCGCTCCCGCGAATGAGGTTCATTAGGACCGTCTCGACGGTATCGTCCTGATGGTGTCCGAGAGCGACCTTAGTCGCACCGGTTTGCTTGCAGATTTCCTCAAAAAATTGGTACCTCGCTCTCCGAGCCGCTGCCTCCACAGAGAGTTTCCACTGCTTCCCTAAATCAAGCACTTCGGCACGCTGGATAGTGCAAGACACTCCTAAGTGCGCCGCGTGCTGCTGGACAAAGTCGGCATCCGCATCCGCATCCGGACGAAGACAGTGATTTAGGTGAACGACATGAAGGTGGCAGTTGAGTTGCGAACGTAAGGCATGCAAACCGTAGAGGAGTGCGAGGGAATCCGCACCGCCTGAGACTGCAACAAGCACTGTTTCGTCGTTCTTAATCATCGCGTGCCGCAAAATGAAGCGGTGCATCTGTCGCACAAAGTTGGCTGCCATGAGATATGCCTATTTTTGACAGCAAGTTTTGGAAACTCGCAACGGATGCCAAAAAGGCGATGCCGGTGCGGAGAGTCGAACTCCGGACAGCACGATTATGAGTCGTGTGCTCTAAACCACTGAGCTACACCGGCACGTGTCTGAATGGGCATGCAAATTCTGCCCTAAGATTTATACATTAAGTATAATACATATTACAGGAAAAGTCAAGTGTTTTTGTCTTTTCTTGTAAATACGTTATTAGCTTGAAAATCGGAATCTGAGGAAGCGTAATGTGAGAGATTGCGGGGGACCAGAAAATGGTTTAAGCACGTTGCTATTGTCGGATTTCCCGAACCTCAGTATGTGCTGCGTATATGTGTTCTTAGATGAAAAAAATACAAAAAGGTTTAAGGAGTTGCAGGGGGGGGATTTGAACCCCCGTCCTCCGGGTTATGAGCCCGACGAGCTACCTGGCTGCTCTACCCTGCGGCAAGAATGATTATCCTAAATCATGGTCGAGGAGGGACTTGAACCCTCACACCTTTTTACAGGCGACGGATTTTAAGTCCGTTGCGTCTACCGATTCCGCCACTCGACCGCCAATACTTTAATAGTATACACCATCTCCTGATGTTTGTCAACTTTTTTTGACTTTTTTTTCCAAATCGTTTATCATAAAGCATTATGAAACACATTACACTCGCATCAGGACATGAAATCCCCATATTCGGTTTGGGAACTTGGCAACTCAAAGGTAGGCAGTGCGAACGCATCGTTAAGGAAGCCATCGCATTGGGCTATACACATATCGACACGGCATGGATGTACCAAAACCAGCGTGAGATCGGGAAAGCACTCCGAGACATCCCTGTGGATCGCGAGGACATCTTTCTGACCACCAAAATTTGGGGCACCCATCTCAGACATGCCGAGGTTCTTTCGCAATTTGAGGAATGTCTCAACGATTTGCAGATGGATTACGTCGATCTGTTACTGATTCACCATCCGAGCGATTCTGTTCCGGTTACCGAAACCTTTGAGGCTTTCCAGAAGCTTTACGAGGCGGGTCAAGTCAAAAGCATCGGTATCAGCAATTTTAGCATCGCTCAAGTCGAAGAGGCGTGTGAAGCCTCCGAGCTCCCGATTTGCACAAATCAGGTAGAATACCATGTGCGCAGGAACCGATCAGAGTTGCGCGACTACTGCCAGGGGCGCGGTATTGTGATGACGGCACACCGTCCGCTTGCTGTTGGGGACCTTGCCGGTGATACAGTCCTGCGTGGTATTGGAGAGAATCACGGAAAGACTGCGGCACAGGTAGCGCTCCGGTGGTTGGTGCAGCAGGACATCATCACGATCCCTAAATCGGGTTCGGTGCCGCATTTACGTGAGAATTTAGATGTTTTTGCATGGCAATTGACGGATGAAGAGATGCATAGACTTGATACCGAAATGTAGGGGCAGACAGAATGAAATTTGGACTGTTTTATGAACATCAGATTCCGCGTCCGTGGCACGATGGAGCAGAACATAAACTCTTTCAAGATGCGTTAGCGCAGGTAGAACTGGCTGATAGACTTGGGTTTGATTATATTTGGGAGGTTGAACACCATTTCCTTGAGGAGTATTCGCACTCTTCAGCCCCAGAGGTCTTTCTCGCAGCGTGTAGCCAACGGACAACGCAGATTCGATTAGGACACGGAATTGTGTTGATGCCCCCGGCTTACAATCACCCGGCGCGCGTCGCCGAACGCATTGCCACGCTTGACCTCGTTTCAAATGGACGTGTAGAGTGGGGCACGGGGGAATCTGCCTCGCGTATGGAACTCGATGGGTTTAACGTCGATCCGAAATGTAAGCGCGAGATGTGGGCGGAATGCACGCGTGAAACGGCGAAAATGATGAGCCAATCGCCTTACGCAGGGTATGACGGGCAGTATTTTTCGATGCCGACCCGCAACGTCGTTCCAAAACCGTTGCAGACCCCACACCCTCCCCCGTGGGTCGCCTGTTCCAGTCGTGATAGCCTGCGATACGCCGCCAGATACGGGCTTGGTGCGTTAACCTTTGCATTTGTCGATGCAAACGAAGCAAAATTCTGGGTGGAAGAGTATTATGAGATTTTTGAAAAGGAGTGTGAACCTTTGACGCAGCGGGTGAACCCGAACATCGCCATGGTGTCAGGCTTTTCGTGCCATGACGATGAAGAGACTGCCATCGCCCGCGGTTTAGAGGGTTTGCGTTTCTTCCGATTTGGGCTCGCACATTACTATCACAACGGCTCTCAAATACCGGGAGAAACGGATATTTGGCAGTTATATAAACAGACACCACAGGATCCAGCTGAAGGTAGAGCAGGGATCGGCACACCAGACCAAGTCCGTGAACACTTAGAGATAATGGAAGACGCTGGCGTGGACCAAGTTGTCTTCATTCAGCAGGCTGGCGCGAACCGTCATGAGGATATAATGGAATCGTTGGAACTGTTTGCTGAACGCGTACTCCCAGATTTTAAAGCGCGAGATGCAGGACACGTTGAGAAAAAAGATGAGCGGCTCGCTGCAGCGACCGAGAGAGCGGAAGAACGAAAACCGGCTTTAACATCCCTCAGCGAAATCCCAACCGTGGATTCCTATCCTGTTCTCAGGCGAAAATTAGAGGAGAAAACGGAAGAAACCGATGCCAATGAGATGAGCGACGATGGCGAAAAGTTTTTGTTGTCAATTGAGGGCGGCAAGCGAATTTCTAACGATTGAATCTGGTTATGGTAAAAAAAATGAAGAACGTATTGGTAATTGACGACGACGAAAAAATCTGTTGGGCATTCGAGCAATTCTTAGAAAGCGAAGGCTATCGTCCGAGTATTGCGAATAATGCTGAGGAAGGTTTACGCCGCATTGCAGCCGATAAGCCAGATGTCGTCTTACTTGATGTGAAATTGCCGGGGATGAGCGGTCTGGAGGCGTTAGGCGCGATTAAAGAGCACCACCCGTGGGTGATAGTGGTTATCATCACGGCGTATGACGATGTAGAGACAACAATAGAAGCGATGCGTTTGCAGGCGTTCGATTTCGTTCCAAAACCGATTGATCTGGATATCGTCAAGAGCGTCCTGGAGCGTGCTTTCCGGACACAATCCGTCCGAAGTGCTTTGCCTGTGGAAACAGCAGACGCATTGCCCTCTACGGAGATTGGTCACCGATTGGTTGGAAAAAGTAGCCAGATGCGCGAAATCTACAAACTCATCGGAATCATGGCAAGCAACACAATGACTGTGCTGATCGAGGGCGAAACGGGAACAGGCAAAGATCTGGTTGCGCGTGCAATCCACACAGGTAGTCCACGGAAGGAGGCACCCTTCGTCCCTGTTGATTGTGGCGCTCTCCCTGATGAACTCTTAGAGAGCGAATTGTTTGGTTACGAAGCGGGAGCGTTCACGGGTGCGAAATCAGAAGGGAAACCCGGACGATTTGAATTGGCGAATGGTGGCACGCTTTTTCTGGATGAAGTCAGCAATATGACCCCAACATTGCAGGTGAAGCTGCTTCGCGCTTTGCAAACACAAGAGATTGAGCGGTTGGGTGGCACGCGACAGCTTAAGGTAGATGTCCGTGTCATTGCTGCCACGAATCAGGAACTCAGTGAGATGGTGAAACGAGGGCAGTTTCGCGAGGATCTCTACTACCGTTTCAAGCGCATCGCGCTTCATCTTCCCCCGTTACGGGAACGTCAAGAGGACATTCCGCTACTGATTACACATTTCCTGAAACTCGCTCAGGAGGAACTCGGTAAACCCATTTGGGGCATCTCTGAAGAAGGGATGAAATTGCTACAAGACTACCCCTGGCCCGGCAACGTTCGAGAGTTGGAAAACTGCCTTAGAAGTGCGGCGACGCTTTGTCGGGCAGATGTGATTCTTCCTGATGATCTGCCGTTAGAAATTCGGACAGGACATCGGATGGATTCTACCAGTACCTCACAACTGGAAGTATCCCTAAAATCTGTTTTACAAGACATTACAAAAGAGGCTATCACGCAAAAGAAACGGGGACTTTACGAGGAGGTTGTCGCTCTGTTAGATAAAGCACTTATTGAACTGATATTAGATGAATTTTCGGGTAACCACAGTAAAACAGCGGAATTGCTCGGGATGAGCCGAACGACCCTTTTAAAAAAGATTAAACAGAGGGATAACGGGCAATAGATAGAAGCGATTTCTCGATCGCGATAGGAAGTCAACATCATGCAGCCTTGGATTCGGATTGCACACCGGGGGGCATCGGGAAGTGCCCCAGAAAATACAATCGCGGCATTCAAAAAGGCGATCGAAATTGGTGTGGATGCGGTTGAGCTTGATTTACACGGGACCGCTGATGGTGAGGTCGTCGTGATACACGACGCGTCTTTAGATCGAACGACAAATCAGTGTGGACGTGTCAATCAAACCACTTTAGAAACGATTCAACGTGCTGATGCTGGCGGGTGGTTCGCCCCCGAATTTGTTGGTGAACCTGTGCCGACGCTTGTAGAGGCACTGGAATGCATCGCAAAGAAAACAATTGCCGTTTTAGAAATTAAAGACCCTTTGATAGCGGAGGCAGTCGTTGCCGGAATCCGCGAGACCCAGACACAAGATCTCACCGTTATTATCTCCTTCCATATCCCCGTTTTAGAGACTGTTCGTTCGTTAGAGCCGCGCATTCCAACGGGATGGCTCATCGGAAATCACGGCAGCCCTGCCTCTCCTGTAGAATTGTGCCAGCAACTGGGGCAACTCGGCAGCAACCTACTGAACGTCAATCACCAACTGATTACAGCGGAATTCGCTTACGAAGTCCAACGACGCGGTATTGCACTCTGGTGTTGGACTGTCGACGATGTCGTCCGTATGCGCGAAATGAAGGCATTCGGCGTACAAGGTATCACCTCAAATTGCCCTGAACATTTTGCCAAGGTTTAGTCCGTCATGGGAGTTGAACACTGATACGTGGCTATTGCACTCGGATGATTCGGCGTCCTGTGAAAGTTTGACCAAACATGTCAGTTGTACGGACGTGAATAACGTGCGTTCCTTTGCGGGCATTCGCTGGGAGTTTTGCTTGCCAGATATGCGATGATTTTGTAATCCCGCTCAGTGGACGTCCCCTTTGGGGTAGTTCGCCATTTTCCTTCAACTCTGACTTGATTGTTTCTCGAAGGGCGATATGCAGTTTCTGCTCAAGGTGGTTCGTATCGTCTCGTGCCTTAAGTGCTTTATAGTATGGGTCTTCCTGAGGCATATAGGTCATCGGGATCCATTCTCCGGCTTCGTCCAGACGGAACTCAACCGTTGAGCGTTTGGTGCCTCCAAAAACGTTAACGATGACATCTGTTGTGCCGGTGTCTGTAGAGACGACTTCCCAAGGTGCCCATATATTCATCTGATAATCCGCTGGACGACGGGCGGCTTTAAACCGGATCGAATATTGATTTCCACTGAATGTGAAAATGCCATATCCGTTTGGGGCACCATCTCGCATGGTTGTGTGGGGAATACCGATTTCATCAAGCGTACCCCGCCACCAACTGCCTGATGTGGTCGCGTGATTGTGGTGATGATGTGGGGCATCTCCATGCCAACCGTGGTCCGGTCCGACGAAATCATCTCGTTGGAAGTGCGTGTGTGCTGACAGGGATAACGTGTAGGGTCGATCGCCGAGTAGGTTCATCAATTGCTTCACATCACGCATCTCAGTCAACGGGATATGTAGGGATACAACAACGAGCTGCTCTTTCGGTACGAAAGCGAGGTCGTTTCGAATGAACGTCAGCTGCCGTTCTCCGACCTCACTCAAATAGCGAGGCTTATCCTCCTCATCGCGGTGAAAATACACGTTGTCGATGTTGATGAAATGAACGGGTCCCCAATCAAATGAATAACACGCGGGTCCATAAACACGTTCGAAGGTCTCATCAGCGTACCGGTCATCCGTAGCAAGGAAATTCATATCGTGGTTACCGTGGACGTTGTACCAGGGTATTCCGACGGTAGCCATCACTTCGTTGAGTGGGTGGAATAGGTTTAGATCGTCACCCACCAAATCGCCAAGGCTGAGTCCGAACACTGCATCAATGCCAATAACTTCTTCAATCACATCATGTGCTAACCACTCAATCTCTTGCATATTATAGGGTTGTGTATCCCCGAAGACAAGGACCTTGAAGGTATCCGCCTCAGGCTGTTCAGTGAGTGGAAAATCAACCGATTCTGGTAATGGACCGGTGGGTCCGATGCCTGCGTACTTGAGTCCTTCAGGTGAACCGTGCGGTTTGTGAATGTAATAAAACCGCGGGAGACGATTTTCATCAACGGGTGTCATAAACCCGCGAGGCTTAATAACAAAAAGAATAGTGTCATCGCTGACTGGGAGTGAATAGTGTCCATTGGCATCGGTCTTTACAATATCCTGCCCGTTTGAAACGCGAACCCCAGGCACCCCTTTCTCGGTATCGTCCTTCACCTGATTTCTGTTTGTATCCAGAAATACAGTGCCAGTTGCTGTTAAATTTGCTGCGACACTGGTTCCAATCCAGCAAAAAATTAAGATGACGATTAAAACCACACGATTCCATTGCTTGTAAATCATACAAATCCCCTTTTGGTATCAGCGCATTGCGTGATGTTTTTTGATAGACTTCATTATTATAACATACAGGCGTTACAGAGTGCTAACATTTCCGTGGCATTTTCGTAAATATCATCATATCTTTATCTCCTCTGCCAAAAAGCAAACGCAATATACACAAGAATTGGGTAAGACAACAACGCTGTTGACCAAGCGATTCCCTCTAATCCCCAATACTGCATGAAGAACCAATTGAGAACGGGGTTTAGGATTAGCCTGATAAGTGTTGCTGTGACAACGGTCGGGTGTGCCTGGCGTGCGAGATGTGCACGGATTAGTACGCGACTGATTAAACGTGGGAGCATCCCGAGTAGGTAGATACCCAGCAACGCAGCGATATGCGCCTGTCCTGCCTCGGACAATTCGCCGTGTCCATATAACAGTGTAACAATGTCCACTCGGAAAAGGTAAAAGCCTATCAGGAACGGGACCATCAAGATGAGTAGTACAACGACGCTTCGCCAGACACTTCGCTGTAACTGGGTCCCATTAGGAGGAACCTCCGATTCCCGACCTGTTTTTAAACCCTTCTCGGCTTGCGAATCGGCGGACGATATCCTTGCCCAATGCGAAAGTAAAACTGGAAGCGTTACACCCGTGAGTGTTTCAGGGATTGCACACAGACGGAGTGCATAATCTAATTTGGAGACGGAACTTGCTCCCAATGAACTTGCCATACCTCTGTCGACGACTGGGTTTAACCCGTCTGAGATCGCTGCGCCCATCATCAGCAGACATTGCCGCAGGAATTGCGTTGTGTACGATGTTTTCTGCCAATTGCGTTTAAGATGACGGACGGGTAAATTTAGGACAGCGCAGCATCGCCGAAACAGGACAATCAGTTGAAACAGTTCACCCATAATCAAGGCAAGTGGAATGCTCAACCACATCAGAAACGGCTTGCAGAGGTATATCACACCGATGACAAGGATAGCACGGAGTCCCTGTACAATGACCGGTAGGTGAAACGCTTGGTAGGTGTCTAAGATCGCCTTAAGCATCCAGCGAGCTGCGGCGATAATCGCAAAACACAGAAATCCACCCACGATGCCGATTGTCGTAGACGGTGGAAGCCCCGCGCTCGGTAAAAACAGTTGGGAAATCAACCATGAAAGGAGGACGAGGAGGCAGCAGAGTCCCGGCATGAAGAGGATATATAGGGAAAAGATCGATTGTACACACTGTTGTGCCTCGGTCTCGCCTTTCGCACGAGCTTCCGCTAACATCGGGACGAGGACAGAATAGGCGGAAGCGGCACTGAGCAATTCAATCAGGAATACGGCGATGCCCCAGTAATAGTAGATAAAATCCATCTCTGCCGGGTCGCCGAACCAGTTGGCGAGAACAACGTAGATAAGAAGGGTTCCCGCACGTCCAATCAGACTCAGCGGTGTCAGAATAAGGACGTTCTTGAGGAGAGAGGCTTCGGATTGGGAGGCATGAGTGGACATGACGCAATTGAGGAAAGGCGTAAACGAAACTACTCACGCACTTGACCGTCTCCGTAGACGATATACTTGTAAGTCGTCAGTCCTTCAAGTCCCATCGGTCCCCGGGAGTGGAGTTTTTGTGTGCTAATTCCGACCTCGGCACCTAATCCAAATTCATAGCCGTCCGTGAAGACGGTGCTTGCATTGACATAAACTGCGGCGGAGTCCACCTCTTTGAGAAACCGTTGCGCTGCGCTGTAACTTTCGGTGATAATCGCATCGGAATGATGCGAACCGTAGGTTTCAATGTGGTCAATGGCGGTGTCCATGTCATCTACAACTCGAACGGATAAGATATAATCGAGGTATTCTGTCCGCCAGTCTTCTTCGGTTACGGGTTTCGCGGCGGGGTAAATCTGCTGTGTGCGTTCACACCCACGGATTTCAACATCCGCACCTTGCAACTTGTCACAGAGAATGGGAAGGAAAGCCTCGGCAGCATCGGTATGGACGAGGAGTGTCTCTACGGCGTTGCAGACAGCAACCTTATAGCCAACTTTCGCATTCATGCAGATCTTGGTTGCCATATCAAGGTCGGCGGCTTCGTCAACGTAGATATGACAGATACCGTCGGCGTGTCCTAACACCGGAACATCGGATTTTTTCATCAAAAACTGGACGAATTCGTTGCTACCGCGTGGAATAATGAGATCAACGTCGTCTGGCAGTCGGATGAGTTCATACACCGCTTGTCGGTCGGTCGTGTTAACGAACTGAATGGCATCTGGCACACCTTCTGCGGTCGCTGTCTTGCTGAGGATATCCGCGAGTGTGGCGTTGGAGTGAATGGCTTCGGAGCCGCCTCGGAGGATAACCCCGTTTCCGGACTTTATACAGAGTGCTGATACCTCAACAGTAACGTCGGGACGCGACTCATATACCACGGCGACAACACCGATAGGGACACGGACTGTGCCGATTTTGAGCCCGTTGGGACGTTCCCCCATACTGATGACCGCGCCGATCGGATCCGGAAGTGCGGCAACTTGACGGAGATTGTCCACCATCCGTTCAATTTTCTGGTCGTCGAGTAGGAGACGTTGCATCAGTGGGGCAGCGAGTCCGGTTTTTTCCCCTTTTTCGAGATCAATACGATTCGCTTCCTGAATTTTGTCTTTCGAATCCTGCAGGCTTTCAGCCATCGCTAAAAGGGCGTGATTTCGGACATCGGCGGAACTTCGTGATAAAACACGCATCGCCGATTTCGCCTTTCGTGCTTGTGATTGGATCAATTCTTGGATGTTTTGGTTCATATTTAATAATTATTCCTTTAAATAAAAGGTTGTAATAAACACAGATTTCAGTATTCTAACATACCGCTTGGAAAATTTTCAAGGCAGTTTAAAAATCCGATTTTCACCGGTCCTGTTTGGGAAATGGTATCAGTCGAGTAATACCAAATTGTCTCGGTGTATGATTTCATCGTAATCACGGTAGCCGAGAATATTCTCAATATGTTTCGTATGTTTTCCTGCGAGTTTGGCAGTTTCTACGGCATTATAGTTTACCAAACCGCGTGCGAATTCCGTGCCGTTTTCGGTGAGACACGAGACCGTATCGCTATAGTCAAAATTACCTTCAACGCGTCGGATGCCAGCAGGGAGTAGGCTTTTACCGCCTTGCACGAGGGCGTCCCGTGCGCCGTTATCCACGAAAAGTCTGCCTTTCGGTGGACGCGAATAGGCGATCCACCGTTTTCTTCCGGAGATGCGGGAGTTTGGGAGGAATAACGTTCCAAGAAGCTCACCTTTCAAGAGTCTCGTTACGACAAGGGGTTCCCGTCCGTGTGCCATTACCATCATCTCTCCGGACCCGGTGACGATATCAGCGGCTTGCAATTTCGTCACCATCCCGCCAGTTCCACTCGTTGTGCCAGCGTGTCCTGCGGCTTCCCAAATTCCCTCTGAGAGGGTCGTAACGGTGTGTATCAATTCCGAGTTCGGATCGTGTCTGGGGTCTGCGGTGTAAAAACCAGCCTGATCTGAAAGGATAACGAGGAGTTGTGCTTGGGCGAGATTCGTTACGTAAGCAGAGAGGGTATCGTTATCACCGACCCGAATTTCGTCCACGGCGACGGTGTCGTTTTCGTTGATAATTGGGATCACACCGAGATGTAGGAGGGCGCGGAGGGTATCGTTCATGCGGGTGTAGCGTTCCCGATTGGAGAAATCGTCGCGTGTGAGGAGCATGAGTGCGGCCTGTTGTCCGTAGTTACGAAATAGCGACTCATAAACTGCCATCAACTGGATCTGTCCAACAGCAGCGGCGGCTTGTAAGCGCGGTAGCGTCTGCGGACGTTGTTTCAGCCCGAGTTGGGGCCAACCCGCGGCGATTGCGCCGGATGTGACGAGAATAACCTCCACACCGTCCTCTTTAACGAGTGCTAAATCGTGGACGAGCCCATGGAGTGCATCTTCGTTGAGGTGTGCGCCTTCCGAGATGGTGCTGCTACCAACCTTTACGACAATGCGCCTCACGTCTGCTAAGGCAGCACGCTGTTCAGTGGGATTGCATGGCTCGTGGGCTATAGGTGAACTCAAATTCATCGATCCGAATGGTGTCTCCTTCGACTACACCTGCGCGTTCGAGTGCGTTAATCACGCCCATCTTTTTCAGTTTCCGGAAGAGTAGAATGAGGGCTTGCTCGTTTTCCATGTCGGTCATCAGGACAGCACGGCGAGGTTCTTCACCGCTGACAACAAACCCTTCGTGCGTCTCAGCGAGTTCAAACCGTGCGCGTGGCTCTGGAGGGAGTTCCTCTTCAAAGACAATCGACGTCTCCGCTTCTTTTCGGGCGCGTGTTTCAAGGTATTGTAAGGAACGGTAGGCTTGCTGTATCAGGGGAGGCACGCCTGCGCCTGTAACTGCAGAGATGGGGAAGACCTTCCGCTTCCCGAAATATTTTTCGACGCGTTCCAAATTCGCTTCAGCGTCTGGCATGTCTATTTTATTCAGAGCAATGATTTGCGGGAGTTTTGTCAACAGTTCGTTGTAATGCCCCAATTCACGGTTGAGTTGCTCATAGTCCTCAATCGGATCCCGCCCATCTGTTGCATTCAGGTCGATGACATGGATAAGCATCTTGGTGCGCTCGATGTGTCGCAGAAATTGATGTCCCAAGCCTGCCCCTTTGTGGGCGCCTTCTATCAATCCGGGGATGTCGGCGAGGACGAAATTCTGCTCTCGATTGATGCGGACCACCCCCAGATTCGGACGAAGGGTGGTGAACGGATAGGCGGCAATTTTCGGTGTCGCGGCAGAGGTTCGCGCCAGCAGGGTCGATTTACCGGCGTTCGGATAGCCGACCAAGCCGACATCAGCGATGAGTTTGACTTCAAGACTTATTTCGCGTTCTTCTCCGGGTTCCCCTTTTTCTGCGACGCGCGGTGCCTGAAAAGTGCTGCTCTTAAAACGAGCATTGCCCTTACCACCAATGCCCCCACGAGCGACAACAACGGTTTCATCAAGTTCCGTCAGATCTGCAAGCAACTCGGTTGTGTCAAGGTCTCTGACAATCGTACCGGCGGGAACTTTCACAATGCAATCCGGACCATCGGCGCCGTCTCGCTGCTTGCCGGTGCCGTGTCCACCGTTTTTAGCGATTTGACGTGGGTTATGGTGCAGATCGATCAATGTGCTCATCCCAGGGGTCGCTACGAGGCGGACATTTCCGCCGTTTCCGCCGTCCCCACCATCGGGACCCCCGCGAGGGACATATTTTTCCCGGCGGAAACTGATGCATCCGTTCCCGCCATCGCCTGCTTTGACTTGAATCCTTGCTGTGTCCATAGGTTACGTCCTTTAGAAGTATCGGGGTAGGCACAAGGCTTCGAATTTAACATTTTTTAGTGCCTTCCGAGTGAAGCCTTTAGCGGTATCGGGATAGGCACGAGGTATCGGGATAGGCACGAGGTATCGGGGTAGGCACAAGGCCTACCCCTACAGGCATCTATAATTCGTTGGCTGGTAACATCGTAGGTTAGAATATCTCGAAACCTGCCTCGGTTATTGCCTTTGTAAAATCTGAAGGGGTAACGCGCGAGGCATCGAAATGAACGACAGCCTCGGCTTTGCGTAGGTTTACCTTCGCGCGCCGAACGCCCGGAAGTTCTGTGAGGGCGTCAGTTACGGTTTTGACACAATGTTGACAAGACATCCCACCGATTTTTAATTTCGTTTTTTTCATAATTTTATACCTTTGTCGGAAAACTATGTTTGCATGAGGGACAGGTTTGGGTGTGCGTCCGAATTGCCAGCCCACACGCAGGACAGATACGTTTCATCCGGAAACTTTCAACAAGACGAGACACAATGACGATTCCTAAAAAAAGGATAATGAGAAAGGCTACTTCCCAAAAACCGATAGACACTTTTTACACTCCGACGTTCTTTACAGGAAATCGAGTGAACCTGCAGACTGCGTTATGTCCTTAATCCACGTAAGGTTGCGAGGTTCGTCTCGTGCATTGTTTCCATCTGTGGTGTTTCAATGATAAGCGGAATTTCCGCGAACCGAGAATCGTTGAGGATATAAGTGAATGCGGCTGCCCCGATATTGCCATCGCCGATGTGTTCATGCCGGTCGACGCGGCTCTGATAGGTCGATTTTGCGTCGTTGAGATGGAAAGTCTTTAATCGCGTTAAACCGATAACCGTATCAAACTGATGAAATGTTGCCTCACAATCCGCCTCCGTCCGGAGGTCGTAGCCGGCAGCGAAAACATGACACGTATCCAAACAGACCCCGAACCGATCTGGGTATTTTGACATGCCGATGACATCGCGCAAATGTTCAAAGCAGTAGCCGAGGTTCGTGCCTTGCCCAGCGGTGGTCTCAAGGAGAACAGTGACATCGGGTGCATCGCCGTTTTCAAATAGAAAATCGAAACTTTCGCTTAGCAGTTTTAAGCCGAGTTCTTCACCTTCGCCGAGGTGTGCGCCGAGATGTGTCACGATGTATCGGAGACCGAGCGTATCCGCGAGTTCCATTTGCTCCCGAAACTGTTGCCGTGATTTTTCGAGAACCTCTGTTTTCGGTGAAGCGAGATTACTCAGATGAATATCGTGAACGATCACGTCTCCAATGGGGGATACCGCCCAAGCCTCTCGAAACTTTTCAATGACTGTAGGGGTCGGCGGTTTCGCCACCCATCGGTTCGGGTTTCTCAAAAAAATTTGGATTGTGTCGCAGTGGAGTTTGTCGCCATTTTTGATGGCGTTGTGTAAACCACCTGCTGTGGATACGTGTGCACCGAGGATCATATTTCGATTTGCCTTTCCTTGATGTCCTTATCTGGCATGGGTTGTTGCGGCAAGGGATTTTCGTTCTGTTTAAGCTGGAGAAACCGCTTCATATAGGCTGTTCCCATTTGCGTTATTAGTTCTTTAAGCCCTGCTTCATACAGTTGATTCTCTGTCATTTCTTCGGTTTGCACGCCTCTATCCGGGCTCCATTACTGCTAATTGTCGAAATTTTAGTAGAATAATTATAGCACATCCTAAAAGCAGATAGCAAATTTTCTCAAAGAGAGAAATGATCATTTATAGTGACTCTTAGAAAAAAGAGCGTTTCGCTGTTTTTTCTTAAACAGGCCTTACGTGAGTTCAATCAATTTCTGTTCATTTGCTGGATATTTTAGCAGAGGTTTCGGATCCCCGCAAGGCAAAAGGGAAACGCCATCCGTTAGTGTCGATCCTTGCTTTAGGGGTCGTGGCGAGTCTTGCGGGATGTAAGAGTTACACGGCGATATCTGAATAGGGGATGTTGTTTTGGGTGAGGACGCATCGCAGGTCCGGTGTGGCGACATTCCGGCTGTCATGGCGGTCTTACGAAATACCGCGCTTGCTATTCTTCGATTTGCAGGATATACACATATCAGTAAAACAATGCGATTTCTCGCAGGAAAATCTAAACAAGCGTTAAAACTTCTTAACGATACTTTTTAAAACTAAATGCCCCTGATATCTAACAGATTCGCTTGACTTTCTCATGGACTGTCTGTTAGAATTCATTCGTAGGAACATATCACGATCTTTAAGAAAATAAAATATGGCACAATATGACACAATCGTTAAACACCTTTTGGAATATTTTGCAAGCGAATATGCACGGGTAGCACTCGGCATACAAAATGTAGAAGTCTTATCGACACTCAACACAGAGCATCCCTCGGTCAAGATGCTTCATAACGATATTTCCCTGAAAATAAAACTCGATGACGAGACAGCCATACTTCACCTAATTTACGGATTGGAAGCCCCGAACCTTTAGGTCGGGGAGGAAAATCCGCCCTCTTGGAAAGGTCCAAAACGTTCATTTTTTTCTTGACATATCGTCTGAAATTGTGGTAGAATGAGAGTATCAGGTTGGCAGACAGTGTTTAGCATTACCGCTTGGTAATGTGTCTGCCTCCCACTAAGCAGGGGATAAATATCTGATACCTGATATACCATGAACCTAACCTTTGAATATCCTGTGTATCCAACACAGACACAGGAAGAAACCTTATTAGGATGGCTCGACCATCTCTGTGAACTTCAGAACTCTGCGCGCAACAATCGCAAACATGCGCATGAGACAGAAGGTCGTTTTGTTTCGCGATATGACCAGGAGCAACTCTTGAAGATTGCCCGTAAGAAATATGACGATTTTCGGGAAGTCCCTCAAGATTTCCAAGTGTCTATCCTCAAGCGCGTTGACAGGTCCTTTAATGCATTCCGTAAGCGGTGTAAAGAAGGAGCAGCGAAAAAAGGTTACCCTCGCTACAAAATGCGTGTGCGTTCTCTGACGTGGTGCTTGCGTAAACATAAACGCAAAACAGGTGAACGTGTCCGTCAAAACCCGATAAAAGCAACCGACTTTCGCCATAATCGCTTGAAAGTGCCGAAGTTGGGTGAAGTCAAGATACGCATGCACCGCCGGCTTGAAGGCGATCCGAAAGAAGTGACGCTCGTGAAAAAAGCAAGTGGCTGGTATGCTCATATTACCTGTGAACTCCCCGATACTCCCAAAGTTGCGCCGACCGATGCGGTCGCTGTTGATGTCGGCACGACACACTACCTGACGACTTCTGAAGGTGAAACAGAAGATAATCCGCGTTGGTATCGCAGGTCCGAAGGTTTGCTACGAAAACACTCTAAAGCCCTTTCTCGAAAGAAAAAAGGCAGCCAGCGTTGGCAGAAACAACAACACACACTCGCTTTACACCATGAGCGAACCGCGAACAAACGCAAAGACTTTATCGGTAAACTCGTCTACAAACTCTATCATCATCTAAAAAACAACGTCCTTATCGCTGAAGACCTCAGCGTATCTAACATGGTTCAGAATAAACACCTCAGCAAGAGCATCAGCGATGCATCTTGGGCAAAGTTCTTTCAGTGGGCTGGGAACATGGTTCCGAAAGAGACGGTTTCCACTTCCACCAAGTCGATCCTAAGAACACTTCGCAAACCTGCTCTGCCTGCGGTAAGAAGTCGCCAAAGAAACTGTCGCTGGCGACACGCACCTTTAATTGTAGTTTTTGTGGCACGGTTTTAGACCGCGACCACAATGCTGCAATAAACATACTTTTGCGGGCGGCTTGCGCCCATCGTGGAGAGCGTTGGGTTACCAACCTCTATGAAACGAGAAACTTACCGGTAGACCGGTAGGCTTGTTGGAACTAACACGCTAACAAGCCCCATGCTTTAGCATGGGGTACTATGACGTATAAGGTGGTTCGGCTGTATGCGTTAGAGGGTGAATCGGTGTTGGATGCGGCATTGACGGGACTATTACCGTTTACACCCTTGATGGTGCCTCCTTCGAGCATGTCAGAGACGGTATGGGCTGCGAAATGTGTAGATGCTGCGCGTGCAGCACCTGTAGACGAGACGACGCGTGCGACGCTTTTTTTTGCAATGCGTGTTTTCAGTAACTTCGGTAACTTGGAAGAACTTTTTGACACATTGATAACGGAGGACATCATGCAAGCATCACCTTTCTACCAAGAACTCCAACAACGTTTTTTACAGCAAGGGGTCGAACAAGGCACCCGCGACAACATTCTCGCTGTGCTTACGGCGCGCTTTCCACACGGGGATGTGGAGACCGTAAAACCGACTTTGGAGGCGATATCCGACCTTGAGCAGCTCAATCAGCTGCTCCGCACGGCTTCACTCACCGGGAGTTTCGAGGCGTTCCTACAGGCACTTGGGAACTAAGATATGGTAGGCGTTCCCGCATCTACTTCGGGTCCCTCAACATCTTGCAAATGTGTGAATCAACCTTCACGAAAGAGTCGCGTTAGTTCTATCTATCAGGGATGCACGACAGTCTTGATTCCGCGTTGGGCGGCGGCGTTATCGAACGCGGCTAACCCTTGTGCAATTGGGAACCGATCTGTTAGCAGCGGCTCGAAATTGAGTGCTTTTTCTATCAAAAGTTGCCGCGACGCTTCAAGACTTGAACGGGAAAACGCCCACGAAGCCATCAGTTTATGACCCGTATAATGGAATTCCTCTAAATTGATATGGAGCGTTTCACCATCCGGAGCAAGTCCAAAGAAGTTGACGCATCCGCCTCTGCGGACAAGCTCGAAAGCGAGGGCAATTACGGATGCCTTATTGGTTGTGGAAGAGATGACAGTATCAACGCCTCCGTGGGTGATGTCTTGAAACTGCGTGATTGCCTCCGGCGAAGTATCAAAAGCGTGATCGGCACCGAGCACTTCAGCGGCAGTCCTGCGGTGCGCCAGCGGTTCGACCACATAGGTCGCCAAACCGGCTCGCTTCGCCAATTGCGTGAATATCAAGCCGATAGGACCGGCACCGAGAATAGCAACGGAATTCTTGAAAAGGGTTTCCTGCATCGCATTCAGGCAGCAGCCCAGCGGTTCCAGAAAGAGCAACTCTTTAGGTGGGACACTGTCAGGCACTCGGATCAGTTTACCGGTATCCACGCCGTGTTTCGGCATCCGCATATACTCGGCGTAACCCCCATCAATATCGTGACCGATGCCTTCAATAGTATTGCAGTATTTGTCCAGATCGTTCTGGCATTCGGGACAGACACCACAGGAAAGCATCGGATTGACAGTAACCCGTTCACCGATTTTGACGTCGGGATGTCGACTCTCTACGACTACGCCTGCGAGTTCATGTCCCATCACGACGGGTGGCGCGTAATCCGATACATCTCCACGTAGCGCGGCGAGGTCGGAGGCGCAAATGCCGCAGAGCTCCATCTGAATGAGCACATCTCCGGTCGCGAGTGTAGGGATGGGTTTCTCATGGATACGTAATTGCTGAATTTTCTCAAAAACGATAGCCTTCATTGTTCAACCTAATGTGTCAGATCCTATGCTTCAAACTCATAAGGCACTGTTTCTGCCTGATGGGTTTTGGCAGATTTTTCTGCTAAATCCATAATAGCGATGACGCGGCGGGCCGACTCTGGGGTCACCAACAACGGTGTGCCATCGTTTAAATGGGCGACGATGTTTTCATAGTAGGTGGGTCCGGGTCTGCGATGGTAACCGACCTGCTGCTCTTTAGGGTGTCCCTCGACTTCAGATAAGACTTTGAACCCGCCATCTCCGTCGGTAATCGCGCCGTGTGAGCCGAGCAGTTTCCACCGGGATCCCCCAATTTTCGCGATGTTAGACATCTGGATGTTTGCCGCCGCTCCGTCCGCAACCACCGCTCCGCCTGAAAATCGAACGATTGCTTGGACATGGTCCTCGTTGGTAATATCGTCCCAGACGAGGTTGGGTTGATAGAAACCGGTGACGTTGATCATCGGTGCCTCGAGGACATTGAGTAACCAATCGAGGTAGTGGGCACCCCAGTCGTAGAATTGGCCACCAGAAATTGCCTTGACACTCCGCCACCAATCTGGATTCGGTCTCCCATAACCGCCGCCCCACATCTCGACGCTAAAGACTTTCCCGATAACACCGGAATGGACGAGTTCACGAAGCGTCCAGAAGTCGGCATCCCACCGTCGGTTATGATGGACGGACAACATAACGCCGTTTTCCTGGGCGGTCGTAATCATTTCGGTGGCTTCTGCGATGGTGACGCACATCGGTTTTTCAACGACGACATGTTTACCTGCTTCGAGACTCGACACAGTTGGACCGCAGTGCAGACTGTGCGGGAGGACGTTCGCAATCAGATCGACGCCATCGTCCGCATTGAGTTCTTCAACCGCGTTATAGGTGCGGACGCCAGGAAAATCCTCTTTCGCTGCTTTTGTTCGCTCTGGATCGATGTCACAGATAGCAACACATTCAATGCCATCTGTATTTTGCATCATGTTTGCGTGGGCTTTGCCCATATTAAATGCCGCTCCGTATCCGAGGACGGCACCTTTGATGATATCTGCCATTTATTTTGCTCCTTCTCTTTTATGTGAATGCCTAATTATAGCACAAACGAGAAAAAAATCGCATAACAATTCCCTTAAACTTTACACATCCGTTGACATTTCCAAGAATTTGTGATAGACTCAACCGATGTTTATTGGCACAATTGCCGCCGGATCGTATACAAAATACGACTTCTGAAAAATACGGAATCTGTGTTAATTCTACATACTATTCTTTACAAACTCCTTGAGGTAATTTATGGCGAAAGTTGGATTAATCGGGGTTGGCAACATGGGTATGGGGATGTCAAGGAACATCCTGAAGGCTGGACACGAACTTACGGTGTATGATGTCCGTCCAGAGCCGTTAGAAACACTCGCACAAGAGGGGGCATACGCCGCTACATCGCCGCGCGAAGTGGGCGCGGCGGCTGACACTGTGTTTATTATGGTTCTGAATGTTGAACAAGTCAAAGCAGCACTTCTTACAGAAGATGGACTGCTGGCAGGACTCAAACCGGGAGGCACGGTTATCTGTACAGCGACCATCGGACGTTCGCAGGTGATGGAGGTCGCCGAACTGGTGACAGCAAAAGGGTTTAATGTTGTCGATGCGCCTGTCAGTGGTGGGGCACCAGGGGCAGCCGCGGGGACCCTGACAATGATGGTGTCGGCACCAAGTGAGACGTTTGAAGCATCAAAGCCGGTACTTGAAGCAGTCGGGCGGGACATCTATCACGTTGGCGAGGAGATTGGGATGGGTCAAACCGTCAAATCTGCACTTGCAGTCCTCATAGGCGTTACGTATGCGGGTATTTTTGAAGCCTTGACGTTGGCGGTGAAGGCGGGTGTAGCACCGGAGACGCTTCGTGATGTTGTCAGCACAAGTGTCGTCGGGAATTTTCTCTTCAGGGACACAACACAAAATATCTTGGAGCGAAATTTCAAGGGGCAGAGCAATATCGGCACGATGTATAAGGATCTCACTTTGGCGAAAGATATGGCGAGCGATTGTGGAGTGCCACTCTTCGCTGCAAGTGCCGCTTTTGAGCTGTTTCAAGCCGGAAAAGCCGTGAACCCTGACGAGGATAACTGGACGATTATCAAGATTCTTGAAAACATTGCAGGTATTGAGATTCAGAAGACAGAATAATTAAAGGGTGGAAGGATGGAAGGATGGGCAGCATCCAATCTTCCAATCTTCCCCGCGTAACGGAAGGGTGGAACTCACCACCCTCTGACGAAGCTGGAAAAGAATTGAGAGGATTGAATGTTCAAATTGGGAACTATCACCGATGGAATCAGCCGGGACTTCGAGTATGCGCTCGACACGATGGTAGAAACTGGGTTGGAATACGTTGAGTTACAATACCTGTGGGAAAAGCAGGTTGGTGATCTGACGGATGCAGATGTTGAACGGGTCAAAGGATTAATCGAAGATCGGGATTTAAAGGTGTCGTGTATCTCGCATCACAATCTCACGGCACTTCCTGTGGACACAGCGGTTGATGCGCCTGCGTATCGTGCACACATTACGACACTGCAACGGTGTATTGAGGTCGCACAAGCACTTGGCACGAATCTTGTGAGGATTTTCAGTTTCCGAAAAGAGATGGTGCTTTTTGGGGCTGAACCGATTATTTCCGAAGGCGCGTGGACAACACTTCTGAACCGGTTAGAGGAGCCGTTGCGAATCGCGGATGCGGCGGGTATCACGCTTGTCATCGAAACTGCGATTTCTGGTAACGTGACATCGGCACACCTTGCGAGAAAGTTGATTGATGAATTAGACGTACCGCATCTAAAAGTTCTTTGGGACCCGTGCAGTTCCCTTTATTGTACCGAAGTTCCGTATCCGGATGGGTACGAAATCATTCGTGAGCATATTGCCCACGTTCATCTCAAGGATGGGGTTGTGAACCTCCCAGCGGCGACATTCGATTTCTGCGCCATGCGCCAAGGACAGATGGACCCTTACTACAATGACATCGTGCATGCCCTGAAACGCGACGGATACGCGGGGGCGATTTCCTTAGAGAGCGTCTACACGCCAATTGGGGGGACGCGTGAGGACGGATTTAGGGAATCGCTGCCGGTTTTTATGGAACTCATGGGCCGGTAACAAATAACCGTACCGAGCACCCTGTGCACACTTAATCATGTGCACACTTAATTATGTGCACACTTAATTTTGGATTTACGGAAAAAGAAAAGGACGCAACCGATACGTTTTGGCTGCGTCCTTTAATTTTATTTATTCAACCCTAAACATTACTTGGTTTTCAGACTTCCCCAAGTTGTGAAGAGTTTCCCCGCGGGTTCGACGGAAACGAATCCACCGGTGTAAACATCCCATGTACCACCAACACCAGCGAACAGGCTCCAACCGCCGCCGCGTTCACTGACCTTCACCAACAGGACATTTTTACCTGCGATCAAGTTAACTTTGAAATCATCTTGGAAATCGCCAGCGCCGCGGTTGACAGCGTTTGTGTGAACGACTTCACCGTTGAGCCAGACTTTGACGGAGTCATCACTACCGACTTTCGCCGGAACGCCATCCTGTGCTTCGGCAGCTTCGAGGATGATCAGTCCATAAACGGAGTGGTCGTTGACATCGCCTTCGCCCAAGCCAATCTCATTGACGAGATCATTGACGTTGTTGCCGCCGGTTTCAGAAATCTCACCGACTGTCCATTCCAAATCACCGACTTTGTCGCCCGCCATGGCACCCTGCATGGAGACCATTTCTTCGGTCACATCACCACCACTGGCTTCAGCGAGTGAATCGACATCGGTAGAATTCGCGCCGCCTTGATTTGCTTCGGTTGCGGCAATCATCCAGAGCCACGGACCGGTAATTTTCCCAGCGACACCGGGAGTTGCGGGTTTAAAGACAGCGGTCACGTCGGCATCAACACCGACGAACATGCTCCAACCGCCACCCCGTTCACTGACCTTCACGAGCAAGAGATTATCGCCTTGCTTAATATCCACTTGGAATGTGTCCTGAAAGTCGCCAGCCCCACGGTTAACAGCGTTTGTGTGAACCACTTCACCGTTGAGCCAGACCTTAACGGAGTCATCACTGCCGACTCTCATATCCACGCCGTCCTGATCAGAATCGGATTCAAGCGTGATGAGTGCGTAAGACGAGTGGTCGTTGACATCGCCTTCACCCAAGCCGATCTCAGTGACGGTGTCATTGACGTTGTTGCCGCCGGTTTCAGAAATCTCACCGAGCGTCCAGACCAAATCGCCGACAGCATCGCCTTCGTTGGCCCCGTTGTTTGCGATCATCTCTTCGGTCACATCACCGCCGCTGGCTTCAGCGAGTGAATCGATATCGGTAGCAGCTGCGCCGCCTTGCCCGGATTCGGTTGCGGCAATCATCCAGAGCCACGGACCCGTAATTTTGTCTTGGGCATCGGCAGTTTGTGCCATAGCAAAAAGTGCTATGAGACCTGCGAGCCCTATTGTGAACAATTTTCTATACATGAAAATCCTCCAATTATTTTTTATTTTTAAATCAAACAAAACAAAGTGAAATCAGTGTTGCCCGTTTTTGTGGTCCGGCTGCACCTCAATCGGGGATCGCGGCTATAATAATACACCGATGCTTACAAAGATAGGACAACCTCTTCAGATTAGTTTAACAAATATACCAGAATTAAATCAAGCACAAAAAACTTTGTGCGATTTTAGCCGGTAAAAACGGCTCCAAATCGTGAGATCCCAGAACAGTGATACCGGCTAAGGATATCAACTTAGTAAGAACGTTTGATTTCTGCCCACTGTGTCGCTAATTTGCCAGCAGGTTCAACAGGAAGTCCCTTGAACTCCAGATTGTATTCCAAAGGTGCGTCGATACCGGCGAACATGCTCCAACCCCCGCCGCGTTCGCACACTTTAACCATAAAAACGTTATCGCCTTTTTTCACGTCCACCTCAAATGTGTCCTGAAAATCGCCAGCACCACGGTTAACGGCGTTTTTGTGAACCTCTTCGCCGTTCATCCAGACCTTAACGGAATCATCGCTGCCGACACGGGCTTCAACACCTTTCTTCGTAGCTTTTGATACGGCGTTGATTACGGCGTAGGAACAGTGGTCATTGACATCGCCCCCGGGACCCAACTTGATCTTTATGAGCATGTCGTTGATGTTGTTTCCACCGACTGCGGCGATTTCTCCCTCGGTCCATTTATAATTTTCGGCAAATTTGACCTTCAGAATGTCCTTTGTAATGCCCTGTTCTGCGACATCTATCTCGGTCAGTTTACCCTTTGTTGCCTCCTCGATACCGTCTTCGTCTGTTACGGCGGCACCCCCTTGGCCGGCGGGGCTTTCGGTGATCATCCAATACCAAGGACCCTCAATTTTGTCTAAGGCAATGGCAAATTGTGCCGTAAGCAGGCATCCGATAGCACACACCGCCATAGTCATGAATATACGTTTCATTTTTTATCTAACCTCCCTCTCTTAACTTTAGGAACTTGTGAAAGTGTCGTTTATCTAACGAAAATAGTTTAACACAAGTTACCGGAAAAGTCAAATTGATTTTTTCAGTTGCGTTTGAAAATACCTATCGGTCATTCTGCCTGTAACTGCTTTTGGACACTGCTCACCTTATCATCCATTGTTTGTGTTCTGTCGACCCGAGTGCCAAACTTGAGCGTTGTTGTGATACGCGGGGCACCCATCTCATGGACGACTTCGTGACACCGCCGAATTGCTGCAAAGACAGCATTCCATTCGCCTTCAATATTAGTACCATAAGCGTGTAGTTTTGTCTCCAAACCTGCTTCCTTCAACACTTTTTCACAAGCAGTAACATATTTCGAGACCGAGACACCGACTCCTATTGGAACAACACAGAGATCTGCGATAACCTTCATAGCATCTCCCTTAATTATTGTGTAATTGTTCCAGAATGTCAGCAGGTAAAGGCACGGCACCCGAGGTCGCAACTCCGTCGTCAACTTGCGCTGGGGTCATCATTCCTGGAACAACACAAGAGACTGCCGGATGCGCCAAAATGAATTTGAGGGCGGCTTGTGGAAGGCTGCGCGCTTTATTTTTAACGATTGACTTTACCTGTTCCACACGCGTCAGATCAGAGAGAAATTTCTCACGGGACCACGTCTTCCGATAATCGTTCTCCGCAAAGACGGTATCCGGTCCGAGCTGTCCAGAGAGTAGACCGGACGACAACGGCTGTCGGACAACAACAGCGATGCCGCGCTCGGTGGCCGTCTGCATCACAGGGGTTGCCATTTCTTGGGTGAGAATGTTGTAAGTGAGCATCAACGAAGAGATACCGGTTTCTTTCAGCGCCTTTAGTGCATCTGCCTCACCGCCGAGGCATAATCCATAAAAGCGAATTTTGCCTTCGGTTTTGAGTGCCTCCATTGTCCCGAATGCATCATCCCATGCCTCTGCGGGGGGTGGAGAGTGGAATTGATAGATGTCTATAACATCCCGCTTCAACCGTGTGAGACTCCCTTCAACCGCCAGACGAATATAATCCGGTGAGACGTTGAACGATGGATGTTCCCATCCATGGCTAATCCAGCCATCGGAATCCAATTCATAACCGAGTTTCGTGGCAATGATAACTCTATCGCCGAGGGCTGAAAAGGCTTCACCGAGTAGCCGTTCGGCGCGACCTCCACCATATTGGTCTGCTGTGTCGTAATAGGTGACACCACTTTCAAAGGCGTATCGGAGGAGATCCACAGCATCGGTTTCACCGATGTCTCCCCATTCGCGTCCTCCAAGTTCCCATGTTCCCATGCCGATTTCAGAAACGGTTAACCCTGTATTCCCCAATTTACGTTGACGCATGATTCTCCCTTTCGCAAGGCACGGGACCCTGCACTCTCTAAAGTATTACAATTTGGATGTATCATCCATTTTATGATATTCATAATTACTTGTCAACAATTTTTATTCCGCTCTGGTACTCAGAATCTTCCGTTACAAAAGCGAATTTAGATTGACAGACGACACGCATTTTTGATAAGATAGAGTTACCCATTGAAAAGGAGGGTTGCTGGCTAAAAAACTCGCAAATTTTCGGGTTGCAAGTCGCGCTGCTTCTCCGCAAGGAACAATTAAAAAATGAAATTATTGGTCACGGGTGGTGCAGGATTTATCGGGACCAACTTTATCCGATATTGGCTGCAACGCAATTCGGGCGATGTTATTGTCAACTTTGACCGGTTGACGTACGCTGGGAATCTCTCCAATCTGATGGACATAGCGGAAACTCGCTATCCAGAGCGGTACAGGTTTGTACACGGCGATATTCTGGACGCTGCTCTTGTGGAGGGTGTTGTAAAAAAGGAGGGTCCAGACGTAATTGTCAATTTCGCTGCGGAGTCCCATAACAGTCGGGCAATTCTGCATCCGCGTCGGTTTTTTGAAACGAATGTGATGGGAACACAGGTGTTACTCGATGCGTCTCGGAAGTACGACGTGCGGCGATTTCATCACATCTCTACCTGCGAGGTCTATGGCGAACTTCCTTTAGATTCACCCGATAGGTTCAGTGAAAATGCCCCCTATCGTCCGCAAACACCTTACAACGCCTCTAAAGCGGCAGCGGATCATCTCGTGAACGCCTACTTCCACAGTTTCGGTATACCGATAACGATTTCCAATTGTGCGAATAACTACGGTCCCTATCAACATCCAGAAAAACTCATTCCGCTCTTTACAACGAATGCACTCCAGGATTTACCCTTAACGCTCTACCGAAGCAGTCATAACCGACGAGAATGGTTGCATGTTGAGGATCATTGCAGGGCAATCGCGGCGGTCCTTGCGCACGGCAAAATCGGTGAAACTTACAACGTCGGGAGTGGTGTGGAGAAGAGTATTGAAGAAATTAGCGATTTCATATTGGATGTTCTTAATAAACCGCAGCATCTGAAAACTTATGTTCCTGACCGACCCGGGCACGATTGCCGTTATCTCTTGGATTCAAGCAAGATCGCTCGTGATGTGGGCTGGAAACCGATGATTGCATTTGAAGATGGGATGCGTGAGACCATCCAGTGGTACCTCGAAAATCGGAAATGGTGGCAAACAATTCAACAGAAGGCAGGCGATGAAGCAGTGCAGGAGGACAAATGGGAAACATTCTCAGGGAGGTGACACTATGCAACTCACAACGGAACAATTAACAGCATGGAAACGAGATGGAATAATCGTGGTGCCTAACGTGTTTTCACCAGAAGCGGCAGCACCGGCGTTAGAAGCGGTTGAACGAAATGCGTATGATGGCTTGACTTATGCCGAATATCGGACGAAATGGGATCCGCAGCCGGACGCGTTGAAAAGTGCTTATGAGAAGAACAGTGACATGCAACGGCTCGCTGGTCCTTTTGGGAAAGTGCTGCATTTTCCAACAGGTTTGGAAGCGGTGGATAAGCTCATCGAGAACGAGGCATATCTCGCAATCGCACAGCAACTCTTAGGCACGGAGGAAATTCGGCTCGGTTATGGACAAATCTTCCTTCGAGAGGGGCTCACCGATAGCCGTCATAGCGAACATCCGTGGCAGGGTTACCACATCGACAATGCGACGAACTCCCCCTTACCCCCGCACCCGGATTGGCAACGCTATGGATATATTCTGTCCGCTATTTTCCTACACGACATTGAAGTGGATGGTGCCCCTATGCTCGTTTGCCCCGGTTCACAGAACCAATTGGATAAAATATGGGCGAAGTATCCGGGTAGAGCGGGCGGAATGGGTATCCCTGACCTCCGTGAATTTAAAGGAGAACTTGCAGATCCGGTTCCGCTTACAGCGCAGGCGGGAAGTGTAGCATTCCGATCCAGCTACTTGGTTCATGCAGCGCAGCCGTTTCAGAACAGAAGCAGACAGCGTGGGTGGATGGGGTATCACTTCCATCGCGCCGACAATGACGATTGGTGCAAAACAACGCGCCCAGTGCCGGGTTGGGGCAGCCCACAGTATATGAAATTTGTGGCGCAAACGACCCCCGCCGTGCGCCATGTTTTGGGGTGGCCGGCTCTGGGTGATGCATACTATACGTCGGAGGCTCTTACGCGTCTTGAGCATGCATATCCGGGGATTGATTTGGAACCTTACCGAAGGTAAAAGTAGAAAGGATTGTCTATGAGTAAAACGAGAAAAGTTTTGATGATGAACGAAGCCGGACGTATCTGGACGGAGGAGCAGGAAACCCCTGCGCCGAAACAGGGGCAGCTCTTAATTGAAGTTCACGCCTCGATGGTAAGTCCTGGTACGGAACTCGGTGGGGTCAAACGGCGACGCGAAAATCCAGGCTCCGAAGCGCGGCAGCGTCCATTCGGATACACGAATGCTGGGGTTGTGATCGGCAAAGAGGGAGACTGCGACGAATTTGAAGTTGGTGATAGGGTGGCGGGTATGGGTGGCGGATATGCGCTTCATGCCACATACGCCTGTGTGCCACATAATTTATGCGCGAAGATTCCGGATAAAGTGAGTGCTGAAGAAGCCTCATCTATTCATCTTGCGGCAACCGCACTTCACGCTGTGCAACGCGGACGCGTCCGCATCGGTGAGAACGTTGTCGTTGCTGGATTGGGCATTGTTGGGCAATTTGCGTGTCAGATAGCCAAAGCCGCGGGTGCTTATGTTATCGGCTTGGATCGGTTGTCCTTGCGGATCGGTATTGCTGAAAACGCCGGGATACATCGTGCAATAAACGTCTCAGAGACGGATCCGATCCCGATTGCAGAAGAATTCACCAACAGTTACGGTATGGATTGCGGCATTATTGCCTTCGGTGGCGACGCAACGAGCGCGTTTCAGCAGATCCGTGCGATGCTGAAAACCGCACCGGATACCCACAAAGTCGGACGGATTGTCATTGTCGGGGGTGCGAACATTACACACGGTTTTGCGGCAGGTCTCGGTAACGTCGATGTTATCAGTGCGGCTCGCACTGGACCCGGTTACCACGATGAGGATTATGAACACGGCGCGGATTATCCACCGGTATTTGTCCCGTGGCCGACACAGCGCAATTTGGAATTATCGTTGCGACTGATGTCGGAGGGTAAAATCCGAGTGAATCCCCTGATTACGGATATTCTTCCGATTGATCGGGCGCCCGAAGGGTGTGAAAAATTGATCCAAACCCCGAATGAAGCGTTAGGGGTTGTCTTTTCAATGTAGTAGATTGGGATAACAGAATGGAGATTAGAGGCGCTCACGAATCAGAATTAGAACAGGTCGTTGAACTTTGTTGTTTGGCGTTTAATCCCGATGGACATGAACGCTATTGGCAGTATGTGCGCGGGGACAGCAGTTACAGACTTCCGCAAACCCGGGTTGTCGTTGTGAACGACACGGTTGTTTCAACCCTGCGCGTTTGGGAACGGCGGATGCGGGTCGGGGCATCCCTCGTAACGATGGGTGGCATTGGCGGTGTTTGCACACATCCGAAGTATCGTGGGGTGGGGTATGCGTCTGCCCTCATGCGGGATACTATTGACTATCTGCGGACGACGGGGTGTGACATCGGCGCGCTGTTTAGTATCATTCCAGAAGCGTTTTACCGGCGTTTGGGATGGACCTCTTTACCGCTACACGGATTCCAGTTGACATCCTACTCGGAAACCACCGCTATGGCAGCATCATCGGAATGGCAGGTAACCGATTTTAACCCAAAGACGGATTTAGACGCTGTGGCGGCACTACACGACCTCGCCAATGCTCAGCAGAGTGGCACGATTGCTCGGACACGTGCTTACTGGGATATGGCGCCCTGCCGCATCCGAGAGGTCCTTCCAACTGTTGTCGCCCGCCAAGATGGACGCATCGGTGGGTATCTCAACTATGAAACGGAAGGCAAGCGAATGGAAGTGCGTGAAGTCGGATACGCCCCTGATGATCCATCGATATTGGATGTACTTGTATCCCATCTTTTGCAAACGTGTGAAGCACGAGGGGTTGAAGAAATAAACGGCAGATTTCCACCCCAACATCCATTTGCAGAACGCCTAATAGCGAAGTGTAACAGCCCGGTAAACCAGACAAAATATACAGGGATGATGCTTTATGCCGTGAATCTGCCAGTACTTTTACGTCGGTTTGTCGTCGACTGGGAATTACGAATTGCGGATGCTGATGAGACGTTTGCACCGCTCGCTGTTAAACTGCTTGTTCTTAACAATCAACAAATAGTACTGCGACACACTGCTGATGGCACGCTGCAAATCGTTCCTGAAGATACCGATGCTGTTGACTTGGGAGTAGACTTAACCGAAGCGGATTTCTGGCAACTCCTGTTCGGTGAAATAGGGTGGGAGCAGATAGGTTCGGATGCAACGGTGTCTTCAGAAATCTCGTCATTTTTAACGACATTGTTTCCGAAACGCACTGTCATTTTCTGGTCCCCGGATCAGTATTGAGAAACCGATGGAGGCTCACAATGAATACATCGTTTGAAAGACCTTACAGACCTGTAGATCTGGATACGTCATTAACCAAGTCGTTTCCGCTTATGTCAATGGCTGAAAAACTTATGGAAGAAGCCGCATTCGCCACGTCTGGTCGTGCCTCGCTGACCTTAGCCCGTGGGGATGAACTCACTATCGTCCTGGCTGTGCTGAAAGCGGGAACTACGCTTGAGGAGCATTCAGCACCTGCAGCCGCTGTCGTCGTTACGCTTAGCGGAAACATTATATTTACAACAAGTGCTGATAAGATAACGCTGGAACAAGGGGACGGGGTTACCTTCACAGAGGACATTCTGCACAGTGTCTATGCTACTGAAGATAGTGCCTTCCTCATTGTGATCGGAGGAAAGAGTTAGGTATCACAGAAAAGAACAGTGAAGGTCATACAGATACAGCCCGGATAGTGATAGAAGGATGGAAAATACGGATAAAAACAACTCGAAATCTCGAAAGGGTGGGACTCAAACCAGCGCGTTCGGAACTCCCGGCAGAATCAATCACGATGCCAGTGCGTTTTATGGGAGCAAGCTCTACGCCGATCAGGAATTCGCCGAACCCGATATATGGGCGGAAAACCCGATACCTGCCGAAAACCTTGATCGACTCTATTGTGCATCCAGCACAGACATGTCCGCGATTCCCGATGATAGTGTTCATCTGATGGTTACATCGCCGCCGTATAATGCGAAAAAGGAGTATGACGAGGATTTGTCGCTCGCGGAGTACAGAGAACTCCTCTACACTGTTTTCGCTGAGACCTATAAAAAGTTGGTTACCGGTGGCAGGGCATGTATCAATATCGCTAATTTAGGACGGAAGCCCTATATCCCGTTGCATAGCTACATTATAGAGGACATGTTAGCGCTCGGTTACTATATGCGGGGTGAGATTATTTGGGACAAGGCTTCGAGTGCGGGTTCCTCAACGGCGTGGGGAAGTTGGCTATCGGCGGCGAATCCTGTGCTGAGAGACGTTCATGAATATATCCTCGTTTTCTCAAAGGGGTCATTTTCTCGGAAACGCAACGGGAAAGAGAATTCGATTCGCAAGGAGGATTTCTTAGAGTGGACAAAAAGTATCTGGACGTTTCCGTCCGTCTCGGCGAAACGTATCGGGCATCCGGCTCCGTTTCCTGAGGAGTTACCACATCGGTTAATTCAACTCTATACCTTCGTAGGTGAGGTCGTCCTGGACCCATTCTGTGGAAGCGGCACCGCGTGCCTGAGTGCTTTGAAATCGGGGAGGCACTATATTGGATACGACATTGAGAAAAAATATGTTGAACTGGCAGAGGAGCGAATCAGACAATATACGAATCAAGGACGTTTGCCAATATAAGTAGACTTAACTCGAAACTGATAGTGCGTACGTTTTCCCTGCCTCTGTTGCAAACGTGACAACCGACTCCGCTTGTTCCGTTTCAACTGGTACGCCATCACCTGTCACCGAAACGGTTGCGGCTGTTCGGACAGTGCAGTCTTCTCCCAATGTGGAATGGAATCGTGCCTCGGAGAGTTGTCCATTCTCCCATGCCATTGCCACCTCAAATCCGCCGCGGGCGCGCAATCCACTGACACTTCCTGTGCTCCATGCCTTTGGAAGCGCGGGCAACAGGTGAATCTCACCGGCGTGACTCTGAAGCAACATCTCAGCAATGCCGGCGGTTCCTCCGAAATTTCCATCAATCTGAAACGGTGGATGTGTATCAAATAAGTTGGTTAAGGTGCATTTCGCCAAAAGTGCCTGAAGATGTGCGTATGCCTCCTCGGCGTCCTCAAGCCGCGCCCAGAAGTTGACGAGCCATGCGCGGCTCCAACCCGTGTGCCCACCCCCGTGCGCCAAGCGATATTCCAACGATTTTTTTGCTGCGGCTGCTAACTCGGGTGTCCCGCGTAGTGTAATCTGACAACTTGGATGGAGCGCATACATGTGAGACATGTGCCGGTGTCCGGGTTCCGGTTCGTCATAGTCAAAGACCCATTCTTGCAACCGTCCTGTTTTCTCGCTAATCTGGAGCGGTGCGAGTCGTTCCAGAGCAGCGACCAATTCAGTCCGGAATTCGGCATCCTCCCCGAGCACATCAATGCAGGCGATACAGTTGGTAAAGAGTTCATGAATGATTTCCAGGTCCATCGTTGCAGCGTAGGTAAAAAGCGAGCGTGTGCCATCAGACTTTAGGAAGCTATTTTCGGGTGAATGTGACGGGTTCGTGACGAGTTTACCAGCAAGAGGTGTGCCTTCGGGTGCCTCAACGAGAAAATCGAGTATAAAACGGGCGGCACCTTTCATGAGTGGGTAGCCCTGCCCTATGAGAAAATCTTTATCGCCATGGAAAAGATAGTGTTCCCATACATGTTCACAGAGCCACGCTGCTCCTACGGGCCAGATACCCCAGATGCCATCAGCAGGCGTTGTGAAACCCCATACGTCAGAAAGATGATGGACAACCCAGCCATTGGCACCGTAATGGCATTTTGCCGTGCGACTTCCCGGTTCAACAAGTGTCTCCATATAATCGAATAAGGGGATATGGCACTCCGCAAGGTTGCAGATTTCAGGAACCCAATAGTTCATCTGGAGATTGATATTGGTATGAAAATCGCTATTCCAAGGGGCATTCATGTGCTCGTTCCAGATGCCTTGTAAATTCGCCGGTAAGCATCCGGGTCTCGAACTTCCCATCATCAAGTAGCGTCCATACTGGAAATAGAGGACAACCAGTCCCGGGTCCGATGTGCCAATCTTTACAGCTTCCAAACGTTCGTCGGTTGGTAGATTCGCAGTGTCGGTTCTACCGAGATCCAGGTGTACGCGTTGGAAGAGTTCCTGATGGTCGGCAATGTGATCTGCTCGAACTGTCTTATAGGATTTTGCATCAATATCAGTGAGATGTCTCTCGCAAAGCGCGTGTGGATTTCCGCTCACATCCTTCTGATTAATGTAACTTGTCGCTGCGGCGAGCAGAAGCGTCACGGCATTTGCGTCACGCACAACGAGTTGGTCATTCTCCGACTGGATCTGCCCACCCTCGATTTGTGCCTGTAGGTATACTGAAAAGCGCATGCCATCCTTGCCACATTGTCCGTCCAATCTAAGGATATTAGCGGCAATTGCTTCAACAGTGGCATCTTGTTCCCGGGTTATTGAGACATCGAAAGCGAGTTGCCCTACCGTGTCAGATTCAATTCTGAGGGCAATAAGATTGTCGACGGCTGTTGCAAAGACCTCTCTACTAAAATTGACATCTCTGCAGCGATAGGTTGTTTTTGCAATACCTGTGTCCAAATTTAACTCTCGGCGGTACTCAGTAGGATCATCATCATGGGAAAATTCCAGAAAGAGATCGCCCAAGGATTGATAGGACTTGATACGCTCAGGAACGCCAAGCATTGTCTCACCAGCGAGTTGAGTGGCTTCTTCGTTTTTGTCGTCAAAAAGCAATTGCTGCACTTTTGAGAGTGCTTCCAAAGCCTTTGGATTGTTCGTGTCGCGAGGACCGCCGTCCCACAGACTTTCTTCGTTGAGTTGAATATGGTCCCGTTCCACACCCCCGAACACCATAGCACCGAGCCGTCCGTTTCCAATGGGGAGTGCGTCTGTCCATGCCTCGGCTGGTTTCTGATACCATAAAACAAGATTATTTGTGTCTATGTTTGTTATTGGCTTTTTTAGCAATTGGCTCTTAGGCATCGTTCTCCTTCGTTTCACGATGGTTTTTGGTGAATCGCGACGCGACTGAAAACCTGTGCGATTTTAATATCGTTTTTTCTCTTGATGCAAAGATGATTCCCACAACCATCCGCGTTGTTCTCGGTGGCGGCATAATACCTTCACTGCTTCATGTGCTTTCTTCTCTGCTGCGATGTGTAAAGGCGTATGACCTTTATCATCTTCAGCGTTAGCATCCGCACCACTTTCCAACAGAACCAACGCCGTTTCGTAGGCATTGTGCTGTGCGGCAACGTGCAAGGGTGTATCGCCATTTTCGTCCGTTGCGTTGATATCCGCGCCATTCTTTACCAACACCGTTGCTACTTCAGACGTATCGTCTTCCGCCGCGATGTGTAATGGGGTACAGCCATTTTTATCTTTTGCGTTGATATCCGCGCCATTCTCCAGTAATACGACGGCTGTTTTATAGGCGTTACGCCACGCTGCCCAGTGCAGGAGTGTATAACCAGATTTGTTTCTCGGATTGACTCCTGTCTGGTCTTCCAGCGAGATTCCTTCTGCTTCATAAACATTGCGCCACGCTGCCCAGTGTAAAGGTGTGTCGCCCTCTTCACTCCTTGCGTTGACATCTGCGCCATTTTCCAACAGTATCGTTGCTGTTTCATGCCCATTATTCCATGCTGCCCAATGTAAGGGCGTAAAATCCTTATCGTTCTTTGCGTTGACATCTGCGCCATTTTCCAGCAATACCGCTGCTGCCTCATAAGCATTGTGCCATGCCGCCCAGTGCAGGGGCGGGTAACCGTATGTATCTCTTGCGTTGACATCTGCGCCATTTTCCAGCAATACCGCTGCTGCCTCATAAGCATTGTCGCGTGCCGCGTCATGCAGGGAGGTATAACCAGGTTCCTCCGCCGGGGTAGCTGGACGCGCGATGTACTTAGATGTTGATGAATTTACCATCTTTCCTGTATCTATTTCTGAGGTAACTTCCATGACATCATTTAAGATTCGTTTGTGAACCAAAACAGGAACCTCCTTTTCTATTTGGATTTCTAACTGTGGGCTGATGACTCTTATGCAGTTATGCGTTGCCAAGGGACACGCCCTGCCTTTTGCGTTTCCGCCTGAAATAATTGACTCATTTCTCTAAAGAGGTCCAGTTGTATCTGTGAGTCGTTCGTCGTTTCCAGTGGATCGCTTGATAAATCGTAGAGTTCCAATGGCTCAAAAGGACTGTTGTGCAATAATTTAGTGTCCCCACGCCGTATGGCATGCTGACACTGCCCCAGAAATCGCTGTCCGCCCTCTCTTCGCAACCAGTAGAGAATGCGGTCAGAGAAGTCTTGCTGTTCCCCTTGGAGTGTTTGCCAAATTGAACGTGCTTCGATTTCGTGAGTGATCGGGACTCCAGCTACCTCACAGACTGTCGGGAAAAGGTCCATCAGCAAGGCCACCTGATCGGTGACATGTCCCTCCGGAACATGCCCTGGCCACATTGCACAGGTCGGGACTCGGATGCCGCCTTCGTACATTTCACCCTTTTGCCCGCGTATGGGACCGTTATGTGCGCCGACGTCCATCGACCCGCCATTATCAGAGGTATAAATAACGAGTGTATTGGACAGCTGATCCGTTTCAACAAGCGTATCAAGTACTCGCCCAATACCAGCATCCATGTGCTCAACAAGCGCAATGTATTTGGCGCGCTGTGGAGAAATGTCCGGCTCGCGTTCCCTGACGCGTTCCACCCAATCATCCGGCGGTTGGATCGGTGTATGTGGCGCGTTATATGCAAGATAGAGGAAAAAAGGAGACTCGGATGATTCTGCCTGAGCACGAATGAAATCCGTACTCCATTCCGTGAAGAGGTCTGTGGCGTGTCCTCTCGGATCGATCGTATCGAAGCCGTGTTGCATGTAATTGATATCGTGTCGGAGATGTGTGTAGTAGTCATCCATCATATCGCCGAGAAAACCGTGGAAATGGTCGAAACCCCGTTTACATGGATGGTTCTCCGGTTCAAGTCCAAGGTGCCACTTACCGATGAGTGCGGTCTGATACGCCTTCCGCTTCAAAATTGATGGGAGTGTGACGGCGTCCTGTCGAAAGTAGCCCCAACTGTTTTCTGGATGGGTGCGGATTACGCCCGGCACTCCGACTCGGTCGGGGTAGCGTCCGGTCATGAGAGCGGATCTACTGGGAGAACAGACGGAGGAATTGGCATAAAATTGGGTAAATCGCACCCCGTTTTCGGCGATTCTGTCAATATTGGGCGTCTGAATTGATGGACCGTTGTGAGCTGAAATATCACCATAACCGTGGTCGTCGGCGAGAATAAGCAGTACATTCGGGGACTTCGTCATAATGTTTCCTTGACAGATGTAGGCGAATCCTAAACTCGTCCATGCCTCAGTGGCGTCGAGGAATGAGTGCAACCGGTCGTTCAGAGAACGCCCCAGCTGCACTCGGTTTGTCTGGTCTATTGCCGAGCTTTAATGCTGCCCCATGTGGTTGCAAGCTTACCAGAAGGCTCAACAGGCAGGAGTGTTCGCATTCCTTTTTCCATCAATTCCTTTATATCTTCTGCTTCCAGCACAGAAGCGAAAATTGCGACCTCATAGAGTATACCATCGAGGGTCTCTGAAGTGTTGTTGGTCCAACCACCGATGTTGACATCCGTGTCATTCCGAGGTGCCGGTTTACCCATCCCGCCAACAGAAGCGATTTCCTCAGCATTTTCGTAGATCTTGATGGTATCCTTTGCGTCGTAAGTTGCGGTCATGTACAACCATTCATCTTTCTTCACTTGACTTTGATTCCAGGCACCTTTCCAACCGCCGTTCGCGAAGTAAGCTTCCCAACCGGTGCCGGAGCTGCTTGTCCTGAAGGCGTAATTTGCCACTGTACCCGCCGCGGGTCTTTTGCCGAGAATATGTCCATACCCGTTCTCGGATTTGTTGACATACACCCATGAAGTGATTGACCACGCCTTTTCCAGATACATACTGTCGGAATCTGCGATGATAACCCGATCATTTTGTCCATTTAAGCTTAGAGCGGCGGGACCCTTATTTGGTCCTTTGACCCATTTTCCGCCCTGAAGTTCACCGTGATTCTCGTTTCCAGAGATATCCTCGATTTGATCGCCTTTCCCTTCGTCGAGTAGCCAAATGCCTCTTGCGGTTTCAAAATCTATCTCTGCATAGGTTGGGACTGCGAAGGTCAAACCGATGGTGATAATCGCTAAGCAAACTATAACGGATTTCATGTTTACCTGTTCTTAAAAACCTATGTTTTTCCGAAGAAATCCATAAATTTCTAAAGGGTTCCTAACCCCTGTTACGGCACCCGTCAGTGTCTAAGCCTACCTATACCCAACTGTGCCTGCCACGTTAGCAGAAGATATAGGCGGCTTGCATATCCCAAGAAACACGGGATATGGACGAACCGTCAAAGTTAGCACCGAAATGCTAACGCCTTTTTCTCGCCCCGTACTCTATTTTCCAGGCTCATCAACGGGTATTTGAACCTGTCGGGCAGCCCTACGTGGTTCTTGTAGGTTGCATTGGTTTTTGCGACTGCCAGAGGCGGTATGTGGGAATCGAACCCACCGAGAATGCCTACATTTACCGCGAAACATAGAAAAAACAAGAAAAACAACTATGTAGGAATGACTCCTAAAGGTTGAATTTACCGTTAAAGAACATTTACGTCGGTGTGTCCCTTTAGTTGTTCAGGTGACCCACCGACTGCGCCCAATTTGTTCAACGCTTATTGAGATTTGATGTCTGCCCATGTCGTTGCGAGTTTGCCAGAAGGTTCAACAGGAGTGACTAAGGACGGGAGTCCCTCGTCCATCAGGGTGTTTACGTCTTCTTCTGACAGCGCGACACTAAAAAGCGCGACCTCAGAAAGCATACCGTCAAGGGTCTCTGTGGTATTGTTGGTCCAACCGCCGATGTTGGTGTCAGTATCATTCCGGGGTGCCGGTCCACCAAGACCGCCAACAGAACCGATTTCAGCTCCGTTTTCGTAGATTTTGATGGTGTCTTCTCCATCATAAGTTGCGGTCATGTACAACCATTCATCTTTCTTGACGGTTCCTTGATTCCAAGCCCCTTTCCAGCCGCCTCGCGAGTAATATGCTTCCCAGCCGGTACCATTGCCGCTTGTCCTGAAGGCGTAATTTGCCACCGTCCCAGATGCGGGTCTTTTGCCGAGAATATGTCCAAAACCGTTCTCGGTGCTATTCACGAAAACCCATGCAGTGATTGTCCACGCCTTCTCCAGATACAAACTATCGGAGTCAGCAATGATAACCCGATCATCTTGTCCGTTCAAACTTAGGGCAGGCCCATTCGGTCCGTCGACCCATTCTCCGCCCTGAAGTTCACCGTGATTTTCGTTTCCAGACATATCGTTGATCATATTGCCTTCGCCTTCATCGAGTAACCAAATGCCTCGTGCGGTTCCAAGGTCGATCTCCGCATAGGTCTGGACTGTGAAGGTTAGACTGATGATAAGAATCGCTAAGCGAATTATAGTGGATTTCATTTTACCTCCTAAAGGTTGAATGTGCCGTTAAGGGATGTTTTGAATGGGCAGATACAAGACCTGCCCCTACAAGTGGGCAGATACAAGACCTACCCCTACAAGTGGGCAGATACAAGACCTGCCCCTACAAGATCATAATTCACCGTAATTAACCGACTCTTCTGAATTTACCGCCTGAATCAGTGCGATGATGTATCCGAACTGGAATGCCCATGCCTGTCGAACCCTACCAGAAACACCGGAGGGCGATGGATCGTCTGGATGTCCTGGTGCGTGATCAGGCATTAGCATGTAGGGGTATTCTACATCTCGAAGCGTCTGTGCAACTTTGTGCATGTCCAAGTGTCCCTCGTCGGGCCAGACCTCTTGGAAGTTGTGCAGTCCGCCTCGGATGTTACGAAAGTGAATGTTGAAAAGTTTTTTCTGCTCACCAAAATAGCGGAGGATTTCGTAGAACTCAGTGCTTGGATCGTCTAAACCCTCGGACACTGTGCCGCAGCAGAAATTAAAACCGTGATAGGGACTATCCACAATTTCAGCGTAACGTTTCAAACCATCAAAGATGGGATAATTCCACCGTTCAACGCCTCTCAAAATAGGTGCGGGTGGATCGTTTGGGTGACACGCCATCTGGATTCGGTTCGCTTCGGCGACTGGGATCACACGTTCAAGGAAATACGCGATTCGATCAAACGCTTCTTCCCGACTGACCTCACCTGCTTCTGACAACGTTTCGTTATCGTACTTGGAAAGGTCGAATGTGCTGTAACTTGAGCCACCGCGCCCGAGTGTGCTCTCCGTCCGCTGATGGTTTAGGATGCAAAAATTATAATTTAAACCTCGCAATCCAGCCGCTGCAGCGTTCTCGATCATTTTACAAACGGCATCAATATCTCGATCGCGCTGCGGATCTTCGGCAAGCGTAATGCTCCTTGGAAGCCCAATATGAATCATCTCCAGGCTAACACCTGCTTCCGCCGCTTCCGCTTTGTGTCGAGCCAGCGTTTCGGTTTCGGTATTCTCAACGGAGGCATCCATGTGCGTTACCCCGTGGCGCACGAGGAATGCCAACTCTTTGGGAGATGTTCCGATTCCTTGGACACCGACGTGCATCGCTGCCTTTTTGTGTGATTGTTTCTCAGGTGTATCCATCGTTTTGTTCTCCTGTGCCAATTGCGTGTGCCGTATCAACTGTCGGGCTAAAACGTTATCTGCACATTGTAACATACTTAAAAAATTAGGTCAATTCAAAATGAGAGCACCGTCAGAGGCATTTGGTTTTCAGTACATCAAACTCACGTTGAGATTGGCGATTGACAATTCCTGAGAGGTGTGTTAAGTTAATGCCAATCTTTTAGACCTAATTCTGCGTCACAAACTTAACTGAAAGAGGGAAATTCTCATGGAAAAAGAGATTAGAAACGACATCAAAGGCATTGATCGGTTTATATTTGAAGCCGGGGCGGACCGAGCACAGCTCCATCTTCATATCTCCGAAGTCGGACCTGGCCAGCGAGCACATCCGCCACATACACACGACGGTCAAGAAATTTTCTACGTATTTTCCGGTGAAGGCGAAGTCTTGTTTGGGGATCAGACACATCGTGTCAGCGACAACGAAGCCGTCCATGTTGATTGCCAGGTTTTACACGGCATACGTAACGTCGGTGAGACACCCCTCCGCTATGCCGTGATTATTGCAAAATGACCTGTCGCGATCACGCGCGGTGAATAACCGCGCTTTGCACAATCCGCGCTAACGCTATTCCGAAGATTCTACAGGCAGTCCCTCCGAGCGTAATTTATAAATCCCATAGACCCCGACAGCGATCAGGACAATTCCGACAGTTGCTAAGCCGCGCCGCACCCAAATCGGTTGTAAAAAGATCGGCAAATTGACGATAAACCATCGGGGTTGTAGGAGTTTTGACATGGCGATGCCGAAATACAGTGCTCCATAAGCGATAAGACCGATGTCGCTCGCTAATTCCTGCTTTCGAGGCGTGACGGGCAGTTTGAACGGGTTGAGGAGATAGTCGCCAGAGAAGATTAAGGCGATTCCGACAACCAGAAAGATGGAGAGAATTGTACCTGGATACCCTGAACTCCGGAGTGTTATCAACAAACCGATACTGAAACACCCCAATATGAGGCTCATTACCCCTTGCATAATTTGGTAGTTTCTATTTCGTGAGACCATATTTGCCTTAAGCGCGGAATGAACGTATTTATCGGGTAATTTACGAGGCGGAAGATCCAAGTCGGATGCGCGGGTCGACCAGTGTGTAACTGATGTCGGTAAGTAATAAACCGACAATATACAGTACAGAACCGATGTAAACCATACTGCGCACGATAGCGAAATCCTGGGCATGGATGGCTTCTATTGTAAAACCGCCAAGCCCTGGAATTGCGAAAAACGCTTCCATTACCAAACTTCCCATAAAGAGCAACGGAATTACCAAGACCACATTCGTCAAAATCGGAATCATTGCGTTCTTCAGGGTATGTTTAAAAAGAACGACTGCTTCACTCAACCCTTTTGCGCGTGCTGTCCGTACATAGTCCCGATTAATCTCTTCAAGAAATAGCGTTCGGTAAAAACGGATCCCGGTGCCGACCCCACCAATAATGCCGATAACCACTGGTAGAATAACGAACTTCAACATGTCTGTACCTGTATCATATCCAGAGATTGGGAAAAGTCGCAGCATTTTTCCGAACACCCACTGTCCACCAATAATATAGAACAGTGTTGAGACGGACATGAGAATAACGGCAAGGATTGTTCCCCAGAAGTCGACGTAGGTTGCGCGATAGTAAGCGACAATCATTGAAACGGTAATGTTTACCAGAACGCCGATCAGAAAGGTCGGGAGCGCAATCGCGAGACTTGCCCACATTCGTTGAGAAATCTGTGATGTGATGTCAATGTTGTTGGCATCCGATGTTCCAAAATCAAAGAAAAAGAGTTTCACCGATTTCTCGAAAAAGATCGTCTGTGTCAAAGACTCGGTCCCGGAGGCTTTGGTATTGAACCAGAGGGGCAGATGATAGCCGTTTTGTTTCTTCCAATTGTCAATATCTTCCTGCGTAATGTTTTTCTCACCGAGGATGCGTTGTGCCATCTGGTCAGGAGAACTAACGACAAAGAAAAGTAAAAATACAGTGATGTTCACACCGATCAAGATTGGGATTGCGTAGAGGGTCCGGCGGACAATGTAGGTGATCATTAAAATTAAACACCCCGTTCCCGTTTCCAAATTGTGATCACAGCCGGAATAGTGCCTAAAATAAGGAGCGTGATACATACCCATAGGGGCCAGACAACGGGTTGATTCCATGCCTCCCGATTTTCCGTCCGCTGACCAGCATTAATGCGAACATACTTAAGCGTTCCACCGCCCAAGGCGTTCGGTTTACTGTTCTTCACCCATTGATGCGACAGACCGAAACTAACAGGGTGAAAGGTGAAGACCCACGGTGCATCTCGTTGAAGCAGATGATTCATTTCGCGAATGAGTGCCAACCGTTCTGGCGAGTTTTCCATATTTTTCATCTGCTCAAAGCGTTTGTTGTATTCGGCGTTATCGTAGTTTGCAGTGTTTTCACCCCCGTGAACGACTCTGGCATTTGGTCCATAGAGGAGAAATAGAAAATTTTCGGCATCAGGGTAATCTGCGCGCCATCCCCATGAGATGATTTGGAAGTTCCCGTTCTTCACTTTATCCCGAAATCGGTTGTAATCCGTCGTGCGGTTCTCCATCGTAATGCCGAGTTGATCCAACTTATTCCGCATCCACATTATGTGGGGTGTAGCCCCTGCGGAGTTCCAGGCGTTGTCAAAAGTGACGACGAGGGGTTTTCCCTTACTATCCTGTCCATCTGGGTAGCCGGCTTCTGCGAGAAGTTGTTTGGCTTCTTCAATGGATTTGCGAACCGGATGTTGCTTTTGGGCATCCCAATTATAGACATAAGGGTTCATGCCGCTTTCGCCCGCCTCGTGCCCAAAGATACCGGGCGGAATGGGATTATGGGAACTAACCCCGCGTCCATTGTAGAAAATTTCAACGTACTCCTCATAATCTAAAACGATCGAAATGGCTTGACGGAGTTTCTGCTTTTCCACTGTATTCCCACCAAGCGTATCGTCCAACATATTAAAAGCGAGGTATCTCGTCGTCGGTTCAACACTGGTGCGTAGCACGATACCTTTCGCGTTCATCTCCTCACTTATCCTCGGATCGCCTGTATCGTTAAACGTGACGGCACTGTCAAATGTGTCCGAAGAGATGCCGGAAGTATCATAGTATCCCTGTAAGAATTTATTCCAGCGTGGAATGTATTCCTTTTCCAATTTGTAGACGATTCTTGGAATAAAGGGAACAATTTCCCAGGCATCGTCTAACAGTCCGGCTTCCCTATCACCAGGTTCTCCGCTTGATGGGTAACGCACCACCCGATAATTCTCATTCCTGACGAGAATTATCTCTTTGTACGAGAGCAGGGTTTCTATCCGATAGGCACCCGTTCCGACAGGAAATCTGTCAATCGTAATATTCCGATCTTCGACTGCGGGTTGACTGTAGAAATCAATTGCCTCTTTCGGCATGGGTGAAAAGAATGGCATCGCTAACCAATAGACAAACTGCGGATACTTCGTCTTAAGGATAATCCGATAGGTGTATCGGTCCACGACTTCGACACCCGGAAAAGGGGCGTCCTGCTGTCCGTTAGCAATAGCGGCTGAATACGCTTCCATGCCGAGGATATAATCCTTCAGCGTGCTAAGAATAGGACAGGAAACCCCCGGATCCGCCATTCGTTTAATTTGATAGACATAATCCGCAGCGATGAGTTCACGCGTGCCTGTCATTGGGAAATCTTTGATCTCATTGAAGCCTTTAACATCTGATTTCGTTAAGTTGTGGTAATGCCACTTCCCATCTTCAGTCTTTGCAAAACAGGGATGTTGCTGATACGTAATCCCTGGACGGATGCGGACTTCATAAACGGCACGCGCCACGGATTTCGCCGGCGCGTTTGGTGATAACTGCTGTCCGTTAGCATCTAAGTAGCGGGGTTGCGGCACCGCCTCTGCGGTCAACGGGATGAGTTCGTAGGGTCTTTTCAGGTAATGATATTGCAGCGGAGGTTCATAAATCTGCTGGATGAACCTATATTCGTCCGAACTGTAGGAGATCGCTGGATCGAAGTGTTTCGGTTCTTCACTGAATGTACTATAGTAAATTTCTTGATCGTGTTCGGATTTAGGATATGGATTATTCGGCACACCACAACCAAAGAGAAAAAGAGTGAGTGTTAAGGCTACACAATATCGACTTGAAAATTTCGGCAATACGATTTGCATCATTCTTCCTCAAGACTTGGTAAATATGCCGTTCCTGTCAGTGAAATTCGGACACGCTAACATCTTAAATTAAAATGAATTGAAGACAGAGAAATAGAGAAGAAATTCTTGCCATTATAGCGGGTCTCCATCCGTCTCCAAGTTAAGCCACTCCATTTCAGCCTGGGAAAGTTCGAGTTCCATTGCGCCGAGGGAGGAGTCCATCTCTGTTAAAGTTATAGGTCCAACGATTGGAAAAACGGGGAATGGGATATTCAAGCAGTATGCGAGGGAGACCTGAATTGGGGAATAGCCGTGTTTTGCCCCTAATTTCTTTGCGCGTGCGAGTCTTTCAAAGTTGTCGTCGTTGTAGTAGACGCGCACCATATCTCCGTTTTCGCGATTTTCCGGTGTGAACGCGCCGCTGAAGAAACCTCGTGCTTGCGAAGACCAAGGCATCAACGGGAACTGACTCTCTTTATGCCATTTGCGTGCGGCATCGTCGACGCAGATACACCCCGCCCACATCGGTTCCATCGGCACGGCGAGACTGATGTTATTGCTACAAGAGACAAATCCCGCCAGTCCGTTTTCAGCGGCATAGGCGTTGGCATCAATAATGCGCTGAGGGTGCCAATTAGAAGCAGCAGCCGCTCGAATGCGCCCTGCACCGATCTCGTCGTTCAGGTAATCAATGATGGTTTCAACGGGAATCACGGGGTCGTCGCGATGGAGCATGTAGAGGTCGATATAATCGGTGCGAAGTCGGATGAGACTTTCATCGAGATCGCTTTTGAGTTCTTCGGGGGAGAGACGGGGACGCGGCACCCTGCCTTGTGGATGTCCGCCTTTGTCAATGAGAAAAACTTCGTCTCGGTTGCGGCGTTGGCGCATCCAGAGACCGATAAGCATTTCACTATCACCGCCTCCATAACCGTGCGCTGTGTCGAGGGTATTTCCGCCGGCTTCAAAGAAAGCGTCGAGCATTTCAGTGCTATAATCGAATTTGACAGGTGAAAATACCATGGTACCCAGAATCAGATGCGAGATCTCTTTGGTGACTCCGGGAATTTTTATATGTTTCATTACAAACGTTTCCCTTTTTTATTTGGGCATACGGGTTGTGCCCTTTGTAATTACAGAATATAGGGGAATTATAGCAGATTTTCAATCCAAAATCCAGAAGAAAATGTGTCAATCGCTCATAATATGTTTGACACCAATCCGATACATCGCATAAAATTTCAGTTACGAGAAATAAGAGCAGGACATACGCAATTTGCGGGTGATACGCTACAGTTCACACGCCGCTGGCGAGGTTTCAAACCTCGCCAGCACAGGGGCTGCGTAAGTCCTAAAGAGATTGGAGGGAAACCAATGAAGATCACAGGCTTTGAATACCGGACCATCTCTATTCCCTTTATTCCTGCAATACAGGAGCACTCGGGCATGGAGTATCCGACCACCTTGGTTTGGGTGCACACAGATGAAGGTTTGACAGGATTGGGTGAGAGCAATTCCCTGAACAGCGATATTACAGACCAGGCTGGTCAAATCGCCGAAAGATACGTCGGCAGAAATCTTTGGGATATTGATCTCGCTTCGGAGTCATTTGTTTTCCAGTGCGCCTTTTACGATTTGGCAGGACAGGCGTTGGGTGTGCCTGCGTATAAGTTAATCGGTGAGAAATATAGGGATAGCGTTGAACTCGCCTATTGGTCGCCACCAATGCCAGCGGAGGCGACAGCAGCAGAGGCAGAACGCGCCGCGAACATGGGTTTTCGGGTGCATAAACTTAAGGCTCGGCAGGCGAATATTGTCGAAACCGCGCGTCTCATCAAAGAGGCATGCGGACCTGATTTCCAGATTCGTGTGGATCCAAACACGGAATTTGGAGATTTGGAGACCGGTCTCCGACTTGCGGAAGCGTTACTGCCATATAATATTGAAGTCTACGAAGACCCGATCCGATTTGAGGATTTGTCTTGGTATCGTCAGATGCGAGAAGAGGTGGAAGTCCCGGTCGCTCGACATTTGGGAGCACCGCCAGGCATCTTAGAGAATATCCTTGCGGGTGCAGTGGATGCGGTCAACATGGGTGGGAACGTCGCCGGACTCCGCAAAAGTGCCGCCGTTGCTGAAGCGGCTGACTTACCAATCTGGGTGCAGATCTTTGCATTCGGTTCATGTGTCGCGTCGACCTTCGCGGCGCACATTGCATGTACACTGCCAAATTGCACAATGCCGATTGATGAACTCCCACACATCCGCGTTGACGATCTCTCTGGGGGCAGTATGGACCTCTCAAACGGGGCAATCCACCTATCGGATGCACCAGGATTGGGTATCAGCCTTGATATGGACGCGGTTGAGCGGTATCGGATTCGTTAGAGAATAGCAGGCGGCGGTCAGTTTCAGCAATTACGGATAAGTGTTGGCACGGCGATTGTGGGATCGTGGTATGGCATGCGGACAGAGCATCGTTTTGGGAGGCACCCGGTACGGTTAGGAAACCGCACCTACCGGATGTAGTTGACCGATCATTTGAAACCGAGAGCCACAGTATAACGTTTTTATTTCAGTGATACTACCCAACGCCTAAAGGCGTGGGAGACCTCGGTTTCATAGCGATTGCGGTTTTCGCGCAAGCGTCCACCGTCTGACTATCGCTCCACCAGCAGGCTCTTATTCCGAATCAGATCGGCTTTATCTGGTTTAGGTCCAGGGTACCCCAGCCTGCAAAAGATTGTAGTTGGATAGCGAAACAAGGCGTAGGGTTATAAATCCGCATTCGGCTTATATGCACGCTATCCGATATACTTTTAGAGTGGTATGGCACTTCGCACCGTATAACCCCTTTCTACGAGGGCGGTTAGGACTCTCTCAAGCGAGAGAGGTAGAAATCCTAACCAAGTGCTGATATTAATTATACCACAATTTGAGAAAGATTGCAAACCTTTTTGAGTCCACTCGTAACCTCTTGTTTTCTGTTTCTTGGATAAGAGGCGCGGAGGTTACCGATTGGACCCACACTTAAAGGAATGGGCTTTCTTGACAATGCCCGTAAAAGAGAAGTGTGGACGAGGAAAATGCATTCCATTCTTCTCAATGCGCAAACCACCAATAGCGTAAGGAGAGATACAATGGCTTCGGAATCGTATTGGAAAGTCCTACAGAAATCAAACCGTATGCTGGCGTTAAATTGGGAAACACTTGTATCAGCACGCACTGAAGGCGATAAGAAGCGGATAAGGAGAGCGGAGCGGAATTATTTCCAATCCTTGCGGAGTGCTATGGTAGCAACGCAAAATGCGGTTTCAGAGCGGATAACTGCTCGATGAACAATATTATGAGTACTTCCCATCTACGTTATCTACACGTTGCACAAGACGTGCTAAAGCAGATTGAGGCGACGCAAACCGAGGCGATTGCACAAGCCTCTGAAATGTGTGCAGAGACGATAGCAGCAGACGGACTTGTCTACCTATTCGGATCCGGGCATTCCCGCATGCCGGTCGAGGAAATTTTTCCACGTTATGGCAGTTTTCCAGGGTTTTTTCCCATCGTTGAATTAGCAGTTACGTTTCACAATCAGGTCGTCGGTTGCAACGGTCAACGTCAAGCACTCTTTCTGGAGAACGTCTCAGGGTATGCAGAGGTGATTCTACGCAACTTCACCTTCGGTCCCCACGATTGCATGATGGTGTTCTCCAATTCCGGCACGAACATCCTCCCGATCGAAATGGCGATGGGAGCAAAGGCACGGAACCTCCCCGTCATTGCAGTGAGTTCAATCGCGCACAGCAGCGCGTCTTCCTCAAAACACGCCTCCGGCAAACGCCTGTATGAAGTCGCGGATCTAACGATTGACAACTGTAATCCGCCGGGAGATGCTGTCGTAGACATTCCGGATTTGGCGTATCCTGTGGGACCTACATCCAGCATTGGCACACTGTCGATTGTCAATGCCATTAAATGCCGTGTTGCAGAACTCCTGACAGCGCGTGGGAAACCGCCTGTCGTATTGACCGGTGCGCATTTCCTCGGACCCGAAGAATCGGCGAAGCAGATTGAAAAGGCTTATGACGATTATAAAACTCGCGTTCAAGGTAGTTAGTGCGCCACAATTTTTCCATTGACTTTTCTCCCACGAATCTATATACTTTAAAAAGTACGCAAAACGCTGGGTTTCCCGAAGTAAGTTTGCATCCGATGGACATTCCGATGCCGAAAACTACCAAAAGAATCGCGGTGATGGGTGGGACATTCAATCCCGTTCACTACGCGCATCTGATCAGTGCTGAACAGGTTCGGACAGGGTTAGGTTACGATAAAATTCTGTTCATTCCTTCTGCGAGACCGCCGCATAAGGTGGCAGACACTGATATTATCGAACCGGAACATCGGTATCAAATGGTGCTTTTAGCAATCGCAGGGAATCCGCATTTTGAAGTATCACGCATTGAATTGGAGCGCGCAGGTCCGTCCTATACTATCGAGACGCTCAAAGCCTTGAAAAAATTGTATGGAGAAACGACTGAACTGGCATGGATCATTGGGGCGGACTCTCTTATTGAGTATAAAGTCTGGAAGGATTTCGATGAAGTGTTGGAGCAATGCGTTATGATCGCGACGACACGCCCGAATTACGACCTGAATCGAGTTCCATTAGAAATTCGCAAACGGGTTACCACCTTTCCGATAATAGGCGTTGATATATCCGCCACAGTTATCCGACATCGGGTGCGGAAAGGTCATTCAATCCAGTATCTCGTGCCAGAAGATGTCCGCGCTTATATCGAACAGCGTCGGCTATATCTATAATTGAAGCCGTCCGTTTAAAAAATCAGAGTACCTAAAAAATAAGGAAGTGAAAGACGTGCAACATACATGTAGTATGTGTGGGACAGTTTACGATTTCGTATGGAAAGAGGGAACCCCTTTACCGAAGAACTTCCCTTTCTGTAGTGCGCGATGTAAAGCAGCAGACTTGTCAAAATGGTTGAACGAGGAATACACTATCAGCACCGCACTCCCAAATATGATTGTGTCGGATACCGAACACGAGATTCTTGCCGAGCTCGCCCAATTAGGTGTGCGTCCTGACGATGACACCGACTGATTGAAATAGTGGTGGGAGGTAAGGTTTAGAAACCACGTTTATATGAGATGAATTGCACATTAGCGGAACTCCGGGCACACCCGAAGTCAATCGAAATTCAGAAGTATCTCTCAGACAAGCTGAGTGAGAAACGCTATCAGCACGTTCTCTCTGTACAAGAGATGAGCGTTGATTTAGCACATGTTCATGGCGCCAACGTCTGGCATGCCAACCTCGCTGCGCTTTTGCATGATAGTGCAAAGTGGATGAGTGTGCAAGAATTACACACCGAAATACAGCGCTACGGGATTCGTCTGGACCCGGTTGAAGAGCAGAATCCGTCTCTTTTGCATCCATTCATCGGCGTGAAAATTGCAATAGAGAGGTTTTCTGTAACAGAACTCGAAGTCCTTGAAGCTATTCGAAACCATACCACAGGTAGCCCCTCAATGGGTATTATTGCACAAATACTATATGTTGCGGACTTTGCAGAACCAACACGGACCCATCAGGAGGTCGATGTCGTGCGGAAGTTAGCCTACACAGATTTGGACCGAGCGGTGCATCATGTGGCACGTAGGGAAATTGTGTATCTTTTAGAAAAAGGGGTATTGATTCATCCGAATACGCTTCATACCTATAACAGTACGTTAGAAAGTAGCGAGCTTTAAAAACAGAGGCGGTTTCCATGCGCCGCCGGACGAGTCATCATTACATCAAAAGTGCAGCGTCTTGATAGTGCCAAAGCACGTAAGCCCAAATAACGCGCCGGGCTGGCTCTACGGAAAGGCACGTCAAATGTCAAAACCTGACCGAACCGCAAGGAATACATAAAAAATGGGAATCGAAAAGGATACATTAGATATGGTAAAAGCTGCAGCATCTGCAGCGATGAGTCGACGTGCACGGGACGGAGTCATTCTGGATCTGCGGAAACTTGACGGTTTCACGGATTTCTTTGCAATCTTTAGTGGCACTTCTGATATTCAAGTAGAAGGTATATCACAAGCCGTGATTGAGGAACTCGAAACGAACTGGGCACAGCGTCCTTGGCATCAGGAGGGTGAACGCAAAGCAGATTGGATTCTGTTGGACTACGTGGACTTTGTCGTACATGTTTTCCTTTCTGATCGGCGTTCCTACTATAACCTGGAACGCTTGTGGGCTGAGGCGAACCGGATTGAGTTGCCAGAATTAACGATGCCTATCCCGCAAGAAACATGGGAAGAAGAGATGGATCCTGATGGTGCGCTGGTTTTTGGTGAGCAGGAGGAAACCACGTCAGAGGGATAGGTGCGTTTCGGCGAGAAGCGTCGTTAAAATTTTGAAAGTGAGGCTATGGGGGGTATTGCGAAGATAGGTCAATCAATGGCAAAGAGGAGAACTGTGACGTTATCGGTGCCGCCGTAATCGAGTGCTTTATCGACGAGATTTTCTGACGCTTCTTCAATATTGCGAGCCGCCATAATAATCTCAGCAATTTCATTATCGTTGACGATCATGTCATGCAAGCCATCGGTACAAGCGAGGACGATGTCCCCTGGACCAAGTGGGTAGGCATCAGCGCTGACGGTGACAGTGGGCATCAGACCGACAGCCTGTGTGACAATATTTCGTTTTTCATGAACGCGGCTCTCTTCGGGCGTTATTTCACCCTTTTCGACCATCTTTTGAACGAATGTATCATCTGTTGTTATTTGTGTAATCTTTCCATCGCGTAAGACGTAAAGCCGGCTATCCCCGACATGCACATAAGCGAGGTAGCTGAAGGTGACAAAGCCTGCGATAAGGGTTGTGCCCATACCCCGTGCCTTGCCAGTGTTCTCCGCTGCGGTGTGGATACGCTGATTCGCTTCCTCCGCGAGTTCGGTCAAGACGGCGAGTCTTTTCATAGGCCCTAAATCGCTCTGCGGAGACGCTTGGGTTTTTGCCCACTCCTGAATAATCTCAAGAGCGATAAGACTCGCGACATCGCCGCTTTCATGTCCACTCATACCATCGGCGATGGCAAATAACTGGAGTTGCGTATCAAAATAGTATCGGTCTTCGTTTCTTTCACGAAGTTTACCTGTGTCTGTTTTTGCTGCAAACTGCATCTTTCTATCGCCCGGGTCGTCTGTGGTTAAGAATATAAAAGGCTTATGAGTGCTTATTCAGGAAGGTGCCAGATGCATTCAGAAGGACCACATATCTTCTTTGAAATGTCGACTGCATAGAAAAACGATGAAAGTAAGATACGGTTTCAAAATTCGCAGAACTTCTGATTTTTCGGGTAAAATGGGATCTAAACCCCAGTAATTATTTCGTTGGAATTTGAGCATTTGCTATTCATAAAATAAACATGTACATAGAGCGGTTATCCACCAGTCCAAAGCACCATTTCTTCGGCTACTACGGCATTAATCCGTGGGATAGCACGGCAAGGTACCACCTGGCGTTAGAGACAGATTTTCATACGCACCGTCCTCTACCCGAAGATGTAGCAACGGTTGGACTGATTCATCGCGAAACGCGCGAATTTATCCCACACGCAAAGACCGCTGCTTTTAACCTTCAACAGGGAAGTATGCTGCACTGGATAAACGGTAGCGAAAATGGCGAACACGACGCTGCCCGTACGGAATTCACGTTTAACGATTGGGAAGATGGCAACCTTGTATCGCGTGCTCTAAATCCGGGGACGGGTACCCTCCGAACAATTCAGGGTGCGATCGCGGCAGTGTCCCCGACTGCCCCCCTTGCCATTGGGCTTAACTATGGGCGGATGGCACACTGCCGTGCTGTTGTCGGCTACGCTACGCACACTAAATCCAGCGAGGTCATAGCACAACCCGAGGACGACGGCTTATATCAACTCAACCTCCAAGACGGGAGTTCTGAGCTTATCCTCTCTATCGCGGATGTCATCCGAGCGAGCGGGGATGAACGGATGGTAGGCAAACGAACTTGGTTCAATCACGTTCTGTTTAATACAGATGGAACACGACTTCTATTCTTCTGTCGAGTCCGTCGAGAGACAGGGCACTGCACCTCGCTCTGGACAGTCAATCCTGATGGTTCCGATTTGGAAATGCAAATCCCGTTTGACTATCGAGTGTCTCATTTCGACTGGCGCACTCCTACGCGGATTCTCGTCTCTTCAGATCTATCCGGTCAGATGGGATTTTTTGAATTCACAGATGGGGTCCGAGACTTCGCGCCGATTGGATGCGGTGTCCTGCCGAGCGATGGGCACGCTTCCTTCTCACCGGACCGAGAGTGGCTACTTTGTGATACGTATCCTCGCGGTACAGAGCGTTTGGCGCAGCTTATGGTTTACAATATCGCTGAAAACCGCAAGATTGTTTTGGGCGAATTTCATCATGAAGAACAGTTCGTTGGAGATATTCGATGCGATCTACATCCGCGCTGGGCACCCGATGGAAAAACGATTACCTTCGACTCCGTCCATGAAGGCTCCCGACAGATATATCTCGTGGAGATACCGCACACAGATCCCCTATAGAGGAAACCTGCGGGATAATGAAGTAAGTCCTTCAATCTCATAAATCGTAGCCCGTAATGAAATGGAGGGCGGATTCGAGAAAGGACCGTTAAAGTTCAAACCCACGTCATTTAACCGCAAGGTATAATTAAAAAATGTTCCGAGATGATTGTTCTCATGAAAAGATTGGGCGATTGCCAAGCATTGTGACGTGTCCCTTTGCGAATGTTAGGGAGCATCGCGAGGCTATCGTTTTAACAACGGATCCGGCGTGGAAGGCTGTTAGGGGTATTGACGTTAACACGCAACAGCCGATCTATGTTGAGGGTAACACGCGAGCAGATATGGCTGCGCTCGCAGCGTCGTGTGACGGCGAAGTGGTTTACGGTATCGGGGGAGGTTTGGCGATTGATACTGCCAAATATGTTGCTGCTGCGAAAGCGTTGCCACTCATCGTACTCCCCACCATTCTATCAACTGATGCGTTTCTTACGGATGCGACAGGCGTTAGAGAAAATGGGTGTGTCCGCTATCTTCCCTCAACAGCACCGGACACTGTTATTATAGATATGGATGTCTTGTGTAGTGCCCCTGCCGCCATGAGGGCGAGTGGTGCTGCGGATGTTCTCTCAATCGCGACGGCGCTCTGGGATTGGCAGGAGGCGGAGCAGATGGGAACGAATCCAGCGAATCAACAATTGACGCCACAAGCGGTTGGCATAGCGACCACGCTTCTCCAAACGCTTCTGGATAACGCACGGGAAATCGGGCGCGGGACGCCAACTGGCTTGAAGCTCCTACTCGACCTGCTCTGTATGGAGGTCCAACTCTGTTATCAATGCGGACATAGTCGCGTTGAAGAAGGAAGCGAACATTACTTTGTCTATGCCATTGAAAACCATTTGACATTCACAGAAAAGAGGGGTCCCGACAGCGAGGCTACAAATGAGGACCCGCTTTTACACGGTGAATTGGTAGGACTTGGTATCCTCCTGATGGCTGTGTTGCAATCGCAGCCCTGGACACAGTATCGTCATGCGTTGGAATGTTTGCAGATTAATTACCGTCCGTCGGCTGTTGCCCGTGATGCAATTGCCGAAACGCTTATTAACCTATCCGACTACGTCGCGCAACACCAACTCCCATATACAGTAGCGACCTCTTTACGGATCACTCCTGATATTGCCGAAAGGACGATACAAACGATATTGGATTAAGCCTGAGGACATGGAGAAGCAAAACGAAAAAATGACATTAAACACCCAAATTTCCGAACTGCACCAGCAGGCACTCGTGATAGACTCGCATAACGATGCGATTGTGGCACATATCCGTCGAGGGGTAGGGGTTGGGTCACCCAACCCCTGCGACGAAAACACCCAAAATACCACAGATCCCCTTGGTACGATCGCTTACCTGCGCGGACCTGTGCCGCCTGAAGAGGAAGCTATCGGTATCCAGCTCAACATACCGAAAATGCGGCAGGGAGGTATTGATGCCGCCTTTTTCGCTGTTGATGTGACACGCGCGTGGAAAAATCATCTCGCCTATGCCTTAGATGCATTCGGTTGGTTCGAGGCAGAAGTGGCAGCAAATGCCAACGATATCTGTATCGCACGGAAGGCAAGTGACATCCGAGCAGCGAAAGCCGCTGGCAAACTCGCCGCAGTGCTTGTGATTGAAAATAGCGAAGCTGTCGAACGAAGCCTTAATATTCTGCGATCATTGTATACACTTGGTGTTCGCTCAATTGGACTGACCCATAATCTGAATACATGGGCATCGACAGGAAACGATGAAGAGGATATGGGAGGCGGCTTGACGCGATTCGGTATGGCATTAGTCAAAGAGATGAATCGCCTTGGCATGCTCGTGGATGTTTCCCATATTAGTGAGCGTGGATTTTGGGATGTGCTGGAAATATCGGAACACCCTGTCATTGCGTCCCATAGCAATTGCAAAACCTTGTGTCGTCATTCGCGGAACCTCAGCAATGAGCAGCTAAAAGCTTTAGCGGCTAATGGCGGGGTTGTCGGTGTCACTTTTGTTCCAGGGTTTATCACTGCTGACGGGTGGACGAAGATGCCTCCGTTGGCGCAGTTGCTCAATCATTTTGCCTACGCAATCGACATCGCTGGCATTGATCATGTCGGCATCGGATCAGATTTCGACGGTGGTGGTGATCTACTCAAGGATGCCGGTGAGTTTATTAAGATCGCTGAAGGTTTAAACGAGCGTGGTTATTCTGATGAAGATATCCGAAAAGTGCTTGGGGAAAATCACCTACGTGTTTTTGAGGCGGCGTGCGGATAGGTCAAGTGTGTCGGAGATAGACTGCCACACCTCATCTACAGTGATTTTTTTCATACAGATATTATCTTTACATTTATCCGTGAATTGCTTACAGGGGTTGCATGGCACATCGTGACGAATGGTTTGATGTAACCCACCGAGGGGTTGAAATCGGGTGTGGTTGCCGGGACCGAACAAGGCAACAGTGGGTGTTTCGACCGCTGCGGCAATGTGCATCGGACCGGTATCGTTTGTGAGAAAGAGATCGCACTTTTCAATACAGGCGGCTAACTCCCGAACCTGAAGGTTTCCAGCAAACGGAACGGCACGCGTAGCCATCAGTTTCGCGACAGTATGTACGAGGTCCGCCTCCTTTTGTCCCCCGAAAATCAGGACCTCAGCATTGAACTGCCGAACCAGTCTATCCGCAATAGCTGCGAAGCGATCGGGCATCCATTCTCGTAACTTCCAACCTGCCCCTGGAAAGATGCCCACCTTTAAACCTGTCTGGGGAACACCTGCAGCATCAAACCGCTGCGAAGCATCTGTGCGCTCAGATTCAGCAAGAAACAGTTCGAGTTTTTGATCCACTGCTGGGATTCCGACTGCATGTAACAGATCAAAGTAGTGTGCCGTGGCGTGTTTGTTCCCTTGCTCAAGGACCTGAACGGTACAAAGCGCGCCTTTACCAACACGCGCAGTGGCACCGCTAAAATACATCAGCAGCGCAGTACGGAATTTCCGCTGTAGGTCAATAGCCAGCGTAAATTTACGTTCACGTAAGACGCGAACAGTCCGTAACATCTCGCCCGTATCCTTACCTTTGGCGGACCGATCAAACGTAATTATCTCATTGAGGTGTGGATTTTCTCGAAGGACATCCGCTGACTGTTTTCCGACAAGCATAGCGATATACGCCTCTGGGAAATGGGCGCGGACCGCTCGAATAGCGGGCGTTGTAAGCACAATGTCGCCAAGGGAGCTGAGGCGAATGAGCAGAATTCTTTGAGAAACCATCTGTTCAACCAACGACCTGTTTTTCGAGATTATTTAGCGCATCTTCAACCAACGTGTCTATATCTAAATTCGATTCTGCGTCCGCTAATTCGGTAAGCGACGCTCGAGTAGCCGGGTGCTTGGGGACAAAGAGCGAACAACAATCTTGGTGTGGGCGTGTGGATACGTCAAAAGTGCCGATCCGCTGTGCTTTTTCGATAATTTCAGCCTTATCTTCACCGATAAGTGGACGCAGAATTGGGATATCGGCGATCGCTTCAATCGTTCTAAGGTTTGTTAGGGTTTGGGAAGCGACTTGTGCGAGGCTTTCGCCAGTGACGAGTGCCTCTGCATTCACCATAGCGGCAATACGCTGGGCAATTCGGGTCATCATTCGCCGATACAGCAGCACTCGGAAGGGTGCCGGTGTTGCGGCGACGATAAGCTGCTGAAGTTCAGCAAACGGAACGAGATAGACGGTACTGCGATAGTTTGATACGGCTAAAATCTGTGTGAGTTCAATCACTTTCTCCAAGGAAGCTTTATCGGTATACGGATAACTGTAGAAGTGAATAAAAACGGCTTTCGCGCCACGTTTTATCATTTGCCACGCCGCAACAGGGGAATCAATTCCGCCAGACAACATAACGAGCACTTTACCACTCACACCGACTGGCAGCCCCCCAATCCCTGGAATCTTCTCGGTGGAGATATACGCTGCATTATGTGTTATTTTCACCCAGCATACTAAGTCGGGATTATGCATATCGGCTCTCGTGCTTGTTTCTTTGACGAGATAGCCCCCAACCTCTGCACTCACCTGCGGAGAGGTTAATGGAAAGGTTTTATCTGTCCGACGTGTCTCGACTTTAAGGGATTCGTAGGAAGTATTTTGGATGTGCCGTAGAGCAGTCTCTTTAATTGCGGTGATGTCTCTTTCGGTACGTGAAGAGAGTTCAAAATGAGCAATACCCATGACCTGCCGCAGACGTTTCTTAACTTCCGCGATGTCAGCATTCTGCCCGAGATGCACGAGAATTCTATCGTGAAGTCGTTCTACTTCTGCGTATCCTGTACCGCGTAGCGCGAGTTTGATGTTATTCACAAGCCGTTTCTCAAAAAACACCCTGTTTTTGCCTTTGAGTCCAACTTCGGCGTAATGAATAGTAAATAATTCTTCCATCTTTTTAATTTATGGCCTCCTGGGCTGCGCTCCGCTCCGCTTACGCGCAGGTTCTTTGTCTCGTCCAAAACGCGTAGCTCGTAATGAAATAGAGAGCGGATTTCAGAACGGGACGTTAGCGCACAAACCCACGTCACTTAACCGCAAGGAATAATTATAGTAAGTCCCACAATTACGTGGACACTGGGGCGAGGTTAAAAACCTCGCCAGCGGGATGCAGGATGGTGCTGCTGCTCCCTGAGGTGTTAACTTATTTTTCGACTTTACTATAAAAAGTCCGAACAGCATCCGTCAAACGAAAGTGAAGTTTGGCAACGTCCTCCAACGTAGCACTTCCATGCCGTGCGACTAATTCTTTACCCGCTTCTACGACTTGATACGCACCTCTCGGCAAACGCATCTCATATTTTTCCGACAGGATTTCCATGGCATTCAGAAAAGCATCTCGAGCGATGATAGAGGCGGCAGCAACGGCAATATCCCGTTCTGCTTTTGGGACCTGTATTATCTCTATCCCTAAGTGGATACCACGGGCAATTCCGCCTTGAAATGGAACAGGGGCATCTTGTTGCAAACGTGGTTTTCCCCTCATGCGTTGGCTGAGTTCTTGTGTGATGAGATCGTCCTTAGAAAATCTGTCAACCAGCGTGTGTTTCGCGCCGACCCGAGCCGCTAAAGTATGAATGGCTTCTGCATGAAGTGATGCCAAAAGGTGGTTTAAGTTTTGTCCTCGCCTACGGAAATCGTTATAAAGGGAATTATACGCCTTCGGCATTCTTTCCACGACGACAATATGTCGTTCATAGTGCTGGTGCATCAATTCAGCAAGGTTCCGAATACGACGATTTGAGAGTGTTTTCCCATCGGCGACCCCCAAATCCGAGAGCGTTTCTCGACAGTCTGCATCCACGTAGACGGCTGCGACGACGAGCGGACCGAAATAATCACCCTTTCCTGCTTCATCTGTGCCGATCCATGCGTCCCAATTGTGTATTGTGTTCATGGCATCTACTGCGATTTGTGTGTCTCGTATTTCTGTATTGTTTCTGTTCTTATGCTGAATCCCGAAGTGTGGCGAATTCGGTAACCTGTTTGCCCACGGCTTTGACGCGTCCCGTCAATTCAGCATCGTATAAATTACCGTCCGCATCAAACGCCTCAGATGAGTTTGGGATTGATACGTCGTTTGGTACAACCCATGCGTGAAGAGCAGTGCCTACCGTCCGTAACATAGAAAGCGCGTTCACCGCGCCCATTCGTCCCCCGGATACACCGATGAGTCCGATCACCTTATTCTCAAATTCATCGAATCCCATCAGATCGAGTGCGCTTTTAAGGACACCACTAAAACTTCCGTGGTATTCGGGCGATCCGAGAAGTATACCGTGTGCGCGTTTCACCTTTTCCCGTAACTTGAAAACCCCAGGCGGATAGTCGCTTTCGCTGGCGACAGAACCTTGGAAAACGAGGTCATATTCACCGAGTTCAAGCAACTCGACCTCGGCACCGGCGTCTTTAGCAGCAGAGAGCGCAATCTGGAGCGCAGCATGTGTTGAACTCCCCTGTCGCAAACTCCCACAGATGGCAACAACATAGATGGATCGATCATCGGTACTCTTCATTTTGGCATCCTTTTCAGAAAAAATAAGATGGGGCAATCGTCGTCAATGCAGCTTCTAAAACATATTGAAGAAACACCCAAGCAAATAAACCTTGTGGGACTAAAGTGTTCTTTTCCTACACACCCTTAGCATATCACAGAAATTAGGGTATGTCAAAGGATTTTTATCTGTTTCCAGTAGAAAACGCGCAAATGCAAATTTTCCTTGACATATTTGGGTGCTTTCCTATATCATATTCCTATGCGTTAAAACGCGGGTCTCTTTTTAAGATTCGCACAGTGCGTTAATTTTGTTTTAGACATGAGGGGTCGTTCCTAAATAGTTGTTTTTCTTGCTTTTTCTATGTTTCGCGGTAAATGTAGGCATTTTGAGGGGTTCAAGTCCCCTCTCCCGCATCCCAGTAGCATCGTGCGATACCCAAGCACACCCGACGAAAACCACGTCGGTTCTACTGTGAGGGGTTCATACACGAGTGAGACGAACCCTGACACTGTGAGGACACTCGGAAGTAAAATAAGGCGTTAGCATTTCGGTGTTAACTTTGTGGGTTACACCATACCTCGCGCAACCTTGAGGTATGCAAGCCGCGTATCGCTTCTGACGACGTATCAGACGACACTGGTGATATTCAGGCTTAGAGGCTGTCGAGTCTCGTCATAAGGGGGTAGGATCCCCGTAGAAATCTGTGGGTTTAAATAGAAATACATAGATTTTTACTAACAGATATATTCATGCGTTTAATGTTGTATTTATTTGCCGTTTCACTCTTAATGGTAGGCAGTGCGCTTACCACACACGCTGTGGTCCAAGACGACGGCTTAATCCTTTATTTCAGTTTCGATGACGCAAAAAACGGAACAATTATGGATGAAACCGGTGGCGGAAATGATGGTGTCGTTGATGGCGCAGAGATTGCTACCGACGAAGTCGTCTACGGCAAGGGATCCTTGTTATGTGATGACGGTAATGACAGTGTGTCGGTTGATACTTTTAAAGAATTAGAGGAATATACAGACAATTCCTATCTTTTCTGGCTCAATTTCACCGACGTGAATTCCGGGGCGTGGAATCAAATCATAGCAAAAAAAGCACCCGGTTCTGACCGTTCTCCGGGGATATGGACTTGTAACCGCGCCAGTTTGCATATCCACTATCGGTTCAATCCGGGTAACCAAGGCACACTCTGTGCGGGTCCCGAGGGAGAAGATGACGAATTTGCAGTCGGGGACTGGCATCACATTGCAGGTGTCAAAGAGGGTGACCAGTTGAAGTTCTATGTTGATGGAGAAGTCGTTGTGGAGCAGAGTGTTCCGGCGAGTCACGCGCAAGGTGCGGAGAAACTCTATATCGGTAAAACGGGTTATAACGCTGCGCTCTTCTACATTGATGACCTCTATGTCTATGACAGAGCACTCAGTGCCGATGAAGTAGAAAATATCATGGAGGGGGGGCTTCTCACGCCTGTGGAACCTCAGGACAAACTCGCCACGACGTGGGGACACCTGAAAACACGCCGTGATTAATTTCGTTCTTCCCTGAAACAACTTGTAGGGACGGCTTCTATGTCGTCCCACATCTATTTCCCCATTTGTGTCTGCCTATTTCTCGAATACACACCCCACCGCACATATTTTCCTTGACATCTTTAAGTTTTTTCGTGTATCATATTCTCACGAGTTAAAACGCGGGTCCTTTTTAAAGACTCACACAGTATGTTAACTTTGTTTCAGACATGAGGAGGTTACTCATGCGTTCAGTTATGTATGTACTCGCCGTTGCCCTATTAGTCATAGGCAGCGCACTCTCCACAGATGCCGCAAAGGTCGAAGATAAGGGGTTAATCCTTTACTTCAGTTTCGATGAAGCAAAAGGCGGAAATCTTGAAGATGGAACCGGTGGCGGAAATAACGGTGAAATCGTTGATGGGGCGAAGATTGTCAAGGATGAAGTTGTCCATGGCAAAGGTTCAATGTTATTTGCCAAGCCGGGGGACAGTGTGCAGGTCGATTCCTTCAAAGAATTAGAAGATTATACGGACAACTCCTATCTCTTCTGGCTCAACTTTACGGATCCAAACTCCGGTGGCTGGGATCAGATTATTGCAAAAAAAGCTCCCGGCTCTGACCGTTCACCCGGTATATGGACCTGTAACCGTGTACCTCTGTATATCCACTACCGGTTTAATCCCGGTAACGCCGGCACGCATTGTGCAGGTCCCGATGGAGAAAACGACACATTTGATGAGAATAAGTGGTATCACATTGCAGGGGTCAAAGAGGATGCCCAGTTGATGTTCTATGTCGATGGAAAAGAGGTTGTGAAGATAGCCGTTCCGAAGGATCACGCACAAGGTGCGGAGAAACTTTACATCGGTAAAACGGGTTATAACGCTGCGAAGTTTTACATTGACGATCTCTACGTTTACGACAGAGCCCTGAGTGCGAAAGAGGTTGTAAACGTTATGGAGGGTGGACTACTTCCTGTTGAACCTCAAGACAAGCTCGCCTCTACGTGGGGACAACTGAAAAGAAATCGTGACTAATTTCACACCCTGAAAAATGTAGGGACGGTGCCCTGAAGATTAAGAATTTAATTCGGTAATATGTGGGCAGGCACAAGACCTGCCCTACAATGTCTTTTTTGGGATAGGATTACCGAAATATTTATTTAAACTTCATTATGCTGTCCCACACCTACTCTCTCATCGGCGTATGTTTACGCATCAATGCCGTCTATTTCCCACAGTGAAAACTTTAATCCCCTTTTTTCTTCTGCTCATTTCGCTTGCATCGATACAAGGATGGTGCGATACTGAACAAGCACTCAACGGCAGGCTTGAACGCGGTGTACGCTACCTTGACAGCGAACGGTACGATCTGGCACTCGCCGAATTTCAAAGCATCCGAGAGGAATTTACGACATCAGAGAATGTTCGGAGTTTCGCCGAATGTTATATCGGTATTGTCTATCAGGAGCTTAACAGTTTCAGCGAGGCCGTATTGGCATATCAGAGGGCTTTGGCACTGAAAGCCCCGCCGGATGTGCAGGGAACCGCGCACCTTCATTTAGGCATTGTCTACAAGACCCAAGGCGAATTGACGCTTGCTGAAAACCATCTCAGACAAGCACTCGCCCTGCTTCCTGAAATCGCAGAAGTCCACATCCACCTTGGGGATGTGTATGTACTTCAACACCGCTTGAACGCGGCTGAAACAGCTTATCGTGCGGGTATCCGCTTAAATCCTGACCATACCGAGTCCTATTATGGATTGGGCAGGGTGTCAGAACTGCAGGATCGTCTGCAACAGGCAATGGAATACTACGATGCCGCGCTTATTCGAAATCAATATCTACCACAGGCGCATTATCGGCGTGCCCTCACTTATCGGCGGCTTGGAGACAGTGAGCAAGCCGCGGCGGCTATGACACAGTTTCGACACTTGAAAACTTACGAGGACACGCTACATGAGTATCGGGAGGCACTCTATCTAAATCCGAATCTACCGGTGCTATACATCAAATTAGGGGAGCTTCACGAAGCATATAGCAATTTAACAGCAGCCGTTCGGGTTTATGAAACTGCTATACAGGTGCATCCATCTTACTTACCAGCGTATACGCATCTCGGCGAAGTCTTCATCAAACAACGAGCCTTTGAAAAAGCGGCATTGGTGTATCGGAAATCTACAGAAATCGCATCAGACGACCCACAGACATGGTTGAAGTTGGGGGTCATCTATATCAACCAACAGCAGTTTGAACCGGCGATTGCAGCGTTTAAGCGTGCAATCGTTGTAGATAGCACAGCAGCGGCAGCCTATAACAACTTGGCGCGCCTTTATGCTGGACTCGGTAAAGAGATGCAACGGGCGATTGACTTAGCGAAACATGCTGTCTCTTTGGAACCAAGTGCGAGACACTACGATACGCTTGCATACACCTACTACCGCAACACACAATATGCGGAAGCTTCGGAAGCGATTCATCGTGCCCTCGCGCTGGCACCAGATGTAGACGCCTACAACAAACTCCTCTTAAAAATTCAAGCGGCGCAGAAGGAGAAATAAATGAAAAAAGGAATATGTATTGGGTCATTACCCGGTAATTCGACGGAGGCACGATTTAAACTGGCGAAAGAAGCCGGTTTTGACGGCGTTGAAATCGGTACCCTCGTAAATGATGCTGACCGGTACGAGACGAAAGAGATCGCAACGCGGCATCAATTGGAAGTGTTCAGTGTGATGAATAGCAAGCACTGGTCATGTCCACTTTCGGATGCAGATGACACGGTTCGTGCCGAATCGCGAGAAGGCATGCTTGACTCCATAGCGACGGCAACGGCTGTCGGTGCAGACGCGGTGTTACTCGTTCCTGCTGTTGTCAATGAAGCGACTCACTACGAAGCGGCGTATGAACGTTCACAGGCAGAAATTCGTAAACTGATTCCAGAGGCGTCAGAAAAAGGGATCACAATCGCTATTGAGAACGTTTGGAATAAATTTCTACTCAGTCCGATGGAATTTTCACGGTATCTGGATGAATTTGAGGATGAGACGGTAACAGCCTATTTTGATGTCGGTAATATTGTACTTTACGGGTATCCACAACACTGGATCCGCTCTCTGGGTCGTCGGATTTCTAAAGTGCATATCAAAGGTTTCAACGCAAACGAGCAGCGATTCACGTATCTAATCGAAGACTGCACAATTGATTGGAACGCTGTCATGGCAGCCTTGGGAGATGTCGGGTATGATGACTACATGACTGCAGAGCTTCCCGTTGACGAAGACAATCCGGGGGGTCGGGTGCATGGTATCAGCGATGATATGGACAGGATTCTTGCGGGGAGCGTTTAGCACTAAACCCAAAAGGCTAACGCAATTGGAAAGTTCTTTAAAAAATAAATGGAAATTATCATTCAACCGACTTATGCGCAACTTGTGGCGGTTTCAGCGGACATTATCCGAGACGCGCTTATAAAAAAGCCGAATCTCGTTTTGGGACTGGCTACGGGTAGCACGCCGATCGGGCTTTATGAAGCCTTGGCACAGATGCACAAGAGAGAGGGACTCGATTTCTCAGCCGTGACGACTTTTAACTTAGATGAGTACGTCGGGATTCCACCGAACCATCCGCATAGTTATCACACTTTCATGGAGACCCACTTTTTTAGCGCTGTTAATATCTCTGCCGAGAATCGCCATATTCCACAGAGTACGGCTGTCGCACACGAGGAATTTTGTGAGCAGTACGAAACCGCAATTGTAAACGCAGGTGGCATCGACATCCAAGTGCTCGGGATTGGAAAAGATGGGCACATCGGTTTCAATGAACCGAGTTCATCTTTGGGATCTCGGACTCGCATCAAAACTTTGACGCAGAGTACGCTCGAGGCAAACGCGCCGCATTTCGGAGGGACCGTGGCTGCAGTGCCCAAAATGGCGATTACGATGGGAGTAGGCACGATCATGGAAGCGCGACAGTGTCTGCTGCTGGCAAGTGGGGCATCGAAAGCGGAAGCGATTGCCCACGCGGTGGAGGGACCTATCACAGCGGAAGTACCAGCATCGGTGTTACAGATGCATCCCCGAGCGGTTGTCATCGTCGACGAAGAAGCGGCTTTGCAATTGAAACGCATAGATTATTATAAACAGGTTTATGCGAACAAGCAGAAACTGTTGTCTCAGGCATCAGCCGTCAGTTAAGAGGTTATCGTTTAACGGAGGTTTCTTTTTGCTGATGGTTTCCGACGGCTGGCTGCTCTGCATCGGACAGACCGTACTCTTTTACTTTCCGTTGGATTGTTCGTCGACTCACTTTGAGAATTTCTGCGGCTTTTGCCTTGTTATTGTCTACAGATTCAAGCGTTGCGCGCAGTGCTTCCCGGTTAATCTCATCAAGCGACATACCAACCTCTACATTTAAGCGTTGCCCACCATTATCGGCACTCACTTGCCAAACATCAGGCACCGTAGGGGCTGGGTAACCCAGCCCGTACTTTGAAAACTCTGTTCCTGTTGCTTTGAGAATACGTTCCGGCAGGTGAATCTGCTGGATTGTCGATTGGTTAGACATAACAACCATGCCTTCAATACAGTTTTTCAATTCGCGGACATTTCCTGGCCAATCATATTTCATCAATGTCCGAACCGCCTCTGGTGCAATCGTAATGAGAGACTTACCGTTCTGTTGGCTAAACTCTTCAAGGAAATCTTTAACGAGCAAGGGAACATCTTCAATACGTTCCTGAAGTGTTGGAAGGTAGATAGGCACTACGTTAAGCCGATCATAGAGATCTGGGAGGAATTCTCGACTTCTGGAAGCGGTTTCCAAATCGTGATTCGTGGCGCACACAACACGGACATCAACCTGAATTGTCTTGTCACCACCGACCCGTTCAAATTCACGTTCTTCGAGGACCCGCAAAAGACGAGCTTGATTGGATAGACTGAGTTGCGAGACTTCGTCAAGAAATAGGGTACCCCCGTGTGCGAGTTCAAATCTTCCGATGCGTTGATGATACGCGCCACTAAACGCCCCGCGTTCGTGACCAAAGAGTTCAGATTCTGCGAGGTTTTCGTTTAGCGTTGCACAATTGAAGGCAATAAGAGAACCGCGTCGCAAACTGCGATGATGGATCGCACGGGCGACCAATTCTTTTCCCGTACCCCGTGCACCGTATATCATTACAGTCGCTTTTGTCGGTGCGATCTGCGTAATCATGTCGCGAATTTTCGTGATCTGAGGCGACTTGCCTGTGAGACGACGTAATCCTTCTTTCTCATCTATTTGTGATTGTAATTGCCGATTTTCAAAAGCGAGACGTTGGTTTTCGAGGGTCCTCTGCAAAAGTGCCGCCAGATGGACAGGATTCACCGGCTTCGGTAGAAAAAAGGTGTCTTTATATGCCAGCATCGCTTTGATCCCAATATCGGTTTCCAGGATGTTAGGTTCTGTAATAAAAATCACACCGACATCGGGTTGATGTTGTGCTGCAGCATCGAGCAGTGTCAATCCATCAATCCGTTCCGCTCTCAATTGTGCGATAAGAATATCTACCTCGAGGTGCTCAATATGATGAAACGCTTGATACATATTTCCTGTAACGACGAGATGCAACCCTTGACCTGCGAGTGTTTCACAAACAAGTTCTCGTTCCGTCCTGTCGGCATCTACAATAAGGACTGTTTTTTGCGTGTTCATGGTCGGAGCACCTTCCAAAATCCCAGATTTTCCACTCAAGGCATTTTGTAAAAAAAATCTTTGTTTAAAATTGCAAATTCATGTAAACTATAAAATCATCAAAATCTTCAGTATATTACGGTAGTCAATGCGTTACCCTCGTAGTACCTATAGACTCGACTGGCGTATTCCACAAGCCCGATCTTTTAGGATAGGGTCACTGACAATATACGATAGAATTATAATATCTGATACCCAGAATTTTATTTGCACTTTTTTGGAGGAATGAATGGACAAAAAGCTCAGTTCTCTGTATAGACTCGGTGGCCTTACTGGTGGCTTGAGTGGCTTTCTCATGTTTGTTTCAAGTATTTGGTTTATTTTTGGTTTATCGACTCTTTCTTCGCTTCCATCAGAAGAACAACTTGAACTCATGGGAAGAATCGGAGTTTATCACGGAATAGGGGTCGTTTCAACCATTTTAATGGTGCCAATGCTATTAGCTGGATATGGTTTACTTTCTTCAGACGCTGGTTCCCGCAGTACTCTCGGAGCAAGCTTCGCTATCCCTTGGCTTATCATAGAATTGATAGCCCATTGTTCACAAACTGCTCCGTTAAACTCGCTCTCCGAACTTGCCGGTGAATCGACAACCGCGGCGATTAGCACGTCCTTCTACGCACTGTGGGCGGAGTGGGGTGAAGCACTTTTCATGACGGGTGCGTTCTTGTGTGCGCTTCTTGCAATTTGCTACGGTTCCGCGCTCCACTCGTGGGGGAATCCGGTTGCGGGTTATCTATTCTTTGCTTCAGGGATCGCCTTTCCAGTGGGGGCTCTTTTAGACTTCGGGATACAATTGCATGTGCTCATCCGGGGCATCGCGTTCCTGTTCTTTGCGGGTATCCTAATACAAGCACCAGATGAAGACGAGATATAGTAGACGATAGCATTAAAACAACAGTCCTTTTCGCGTAAGGTTCTCATAGAACCTTACGCTATTCCTCGTCCTCATTTAGCAATCTCTCCAACTCTGCCAAGATATCTTCTTCGTCGCTGTCTGCCTCGGTGGTGTCTGCCTCGAGAGTCTCCAAATCGGATCGAAATTCTATAAGGTTGCTGAGATAACGTTCACGGGTAATATTTTCTGCTTCACCGTGTTCCTCGCGTAAACATTCGCCACAGAACTCCCCGATCTGTTGAATTCCAGTATCGATATGTTGCAATGCTGTCGCTGTATCGTCCTCTTGCAGGCTCAATTCTGCTTTGGCGATGCTGTGCATCATGAGCATGTAACCCTTGTACTGGTAACTCCGCCAAGCGATTTCGGATGGGGCACAGTCGCGTGCCAAATTTGTTACTGCCAGATTCATAGCAGTATCGCGCTGAACATCTTCCCAGCGTTTGATCCCTGCGAATAGGAGATAACGGGTATAACGATGAAAAGATTCCTCAAAAAGGGTTTCCCATTCCTCCGACGCCAGTTGAAATCCCTCGCGGGTTCCGTGCTGTTCTTCATGCTCTCGTAACTTTGCGAAAAAGTAATCGTAATAGGACTCTACGCCGTGTGGACGCATACCATCGGGGCGACCGGTCGCGTAAATGCGCGAAATAGTGAAAGCATTGGGTTGTACGACGACGACTTCCCTGCCATCTTCAATTTGTAGAACACTCACAGGACGTTCTGCATCAAGGTTTAGCGACTCAAGTATTCGGTCAAAGGTTTGAACCCACCGGGTGTTTCTCTGTATAGAATCATTCGCCATTGATATATCCTTTTTTTAATGGTTGTCAGTTGACCGAAGACCATTAAAGCATCTGAAAATAATCTTGGAGTGGCGTGACTGTAATATCTCCTCGCTGCAACGCGTCAATGGCGTTAACAGCCGCAGCCGCACCGGGTATGGTTGAGAAGATCGGAATATCATGTGCTATCGCCATCTCGCGAATTAGGAGTTCATTAGGACGGTGTAAGTCCCCGGTCGGCGTATTGATAATGAGATCTACGGCGTGATTTTTGATGTAATCATGAATCGTCGGTCTCCCTTTACCGATACTAAAAACCAGTTCTGACTCCATTCCATTGCGCAAAAGTACCTTTGCGGTTCCGTGTGTAGCGATAAGTTCGAAGCCCATATCCGTCAGTTTCTTGGCGATGAAGATAATGGCACGCTTGTCTTTGTTCCTCACACTGATGAAGACCTTACCGCTGAGCGGTAAAGTATAACCACACGCCTTTTGTGCCTTGGCAAAGGCGCGGGAAACATCAGTATCAATTCCCATAACCTCTCCAGTCGATTTCATCTCAGGCCCCAAGCGCGTGTTTGAACCCGGAAAGCGGTTAAAAGGAAATACCGGTGCTTTGACACTGAAATACGCGGGTTCAATTTCGTTCGTAAAGCCAAGTTCAGCGAGGGACTTGCCAGCCATCACACGTGCTGCGAGTTTTGCTAATGGCACACCAATGGCTTTACTCACAAATGGGATAGTTCTGGATGCCCGCGGATTCACCTCAAGCACATAAATCTCATCGTTTTTTATGGCGTATTGGACGTTCATTAAGCCACGTACATGTAGTGCTTTCGCCAAGGCATAGGTGAAGGTTTTGAGATTTTCAATCTGTTCATCCACGAGCGTATAAGGCGGCAACACGCAATCACTGTCCCCTGAATGGATGCCAGCCTCCTCAATGTGCTCCATGATACCACCGATGACGGTCAGGTTTCCATCCGATATTGCATCAACATCTACTTCAATCGCTTCTTCAAGGTATTTATCAATGAGTACAGGATGTTCAGGTGAAGCTTGAACAGCGGAGTGCATGTATTCGTGCAGGAGTTCTTCATCGTAAACGATCTGCATGGCGCGTCCGCCTAAAACATACGACGGACGAACGATAACAGGGTAGCCGAGTGCCGCTGCAATAGGGGCAGCTTCCTCACTCGATGTCGCTGTTCCGTTAGGCGGTTGCATTAACCCGATGTCGTCTAAAACCGCTTTGAAAAGACGCCGATCCTCCGAACGCGCGATATCCTCAGGACTCGTGCCGATAATCGGCACACCTGCATCTTTGAGCGCAATCGCAAGGTTCAACGGCGTCTGCCCACCGAATTGAACGATAACACCAGAAGGCTTCTCCTTGTGATAAATATTGAGCACGTCTTCACAGGTTAACGGTTCAAAGTAAAGCCGGTCGGAGGTGTCATAATCGGTACTAACGGTCTCTGGATTGCTGTTTACCATGATGGTTTCATAACCATCGGCTTTGAGTGCGAGTGCGGCATGAACACAACAGTAGTCGAATTCGATCCCCTGGCCAATACGATTCGGACCCCCACCAAGTATCATGATTTTGGGTTTATCAGACGGACGCACCTCATCTTCACTCGAACAGGTCGAATAATAGTAAGGTGTTTCTGCTTCAAACTCCGCGGCACAAGTGTCAACCGTTTTGAAAGTCGCATCAACGCCGAGTCCCTTTCGACATTCACGGATGGTTTCTTCGGGAACGTCATAGATATCCCCGAGCTGCCGATCTGAAAATCCAAACTGCTTTGCTTGCTGGAGGAGTTTTCTCGTGAACTCTCCATCTGTTCCAGGTTTTTTTAAATGCTGATCGATGTGGTGTCGAGTATCGGATTCGGACAAGGCGTTTTCAAAATCAACAATTTCCTTCATATTGTAGAGGAAAAATGGATCAATGTGTGTGTAAGCGTGAATTTCCTCAATGCTCATCCCACGCGCAAGAGCTGCTTTAATATAAAAGATTCGTTTGACGTTCGGAATACTCAACTTGCTCGGTAGTTCAGAAAGTGGTAATTCCTCAAGTGGATGGTTATCTAAACCGTGCCATCCGGTCTCCAACGAGCGCAATCCTTTTTGTAACGCCTCTTTAAAGGTTCTTCCGATAGCCATTGCCTCGCCGACGGACTTCATCTGTGTTGTGAGCGTTTCATCGGTCCCTTGGAACTTTTCAAAAGCCCATCTCGGAATCTTGACGACCACATAATCGATAGTCGGCTCAAAGCAGGCAGGTGTTTCAGCAGTGATGTCGTTAGGGATCTCATCTAAATTATAGCCGACAGCGAGTTTTGCTGCGATTTTCGCAATTGGAAACCCGGTGGCTTTTGACGCAAGCGCGGAACTCCGGGAAACGCGAGGGTTCATCTCAATAACGACCTGTTTGCCAGTCTTTGGATCAACAGCAAATTGGATATTGGAACCGCCTGTGTCTACACCAATCTCACGGATAATCTTAATCGCTGAGTCCCGCATCAGTTGATATTCTTTATCCGTCAATGTTTGGATAGGTGCGACGGTAATACTATCACCGGTGTGGACTCCCATAGCATCGACATTTTCGATGGAGCATATTATGACGACGTTGTCTGCCCCATCGCGCATGACTTCCAACTCGAATTCCTTCCACCCGATGACGGACTCTTCAATGAGCAGTTCGCTGATTGGACTCAGCGCAAGCCCTGATGCGACCATTTTTTCATATTCTTCGATGTTGTAAGCGATGCCGCCCCCTGTGCCACCGAGCGTAAACGCAGGACGAATGATTGCAGGGAAGCCAATCTCTTGAACGAGCGCGAGTGCCTCTTGTACCGAGTGGGCAATGCCGCTTTGCGGAACTGCCAATCCGATTTCTGTCATCGCCTCTTTGAAGAGGGCGCGATCCTCTGCCTTTTGGATAGCAGGCAATTTCGCCCCAATGAGTTCAACTTCATATTTGTCTAATACACCAGATTCCGCGAGTTCAACAGACACGTTCAAAGCGGTTTGTCCACCGAGTGTTGGCAGCAATGCTTGCGGACGCTCCTTGGCGATTATAAGCTCTACTGTGTCCGCTGTAATTGGCTCAATGTAGGTCTGATCGGCGAAATCCGGATCGGTCATGATAGTGGCAGGATTGCTATTGACGAGGGTGATTTCGTACCCTTCCTCTTTGAGAGCCTTACACGCCTGCGTCCCAGAATAATCAAACTCACAAGCCTGTCCAATGATAATGGCACCGGATCCGATAATTAATATTTTTCTTATATCTGTTCGTTTTGGCATTTTTTAATTATCCGCAAAGCGTTAAACGAAATCGTTTGTTTATTCTCTATTTCTCTCATATCCGCCTGCCGAACCTGAGACTCGTCTCCGATACAATACTTAAAAGCACGAGTATCGGGTTCGGTTGTTGCAGGTTAAGGTATAATTAAAAATCCATCATTTCTGTAAACCGCGAGAAGAGATAACTGGCATCGTGCGGACCCGGCGATGCCTCCGGATGATACTGCACAGAAAAGATGGGATATTCTCGATGTTGTATCCCTTCAAGTGTGTCATCATTCAGATTGATGTGTGTAACGTCAACACTATTGGGGAGTGAATCGATATCAACGCAGAACCCATGATTTTGTGAGGTAATTTCGACTCGGTTCGTCTCAAGGTATTTGACGGGTTGGTTTGCACCCCGATGTCCAAATTTGAGTTTAAATGTCTTCCCGCCAAGCGCAAGTCCCAATAGTTGATGTCCTAAACAGATGCCGAAAAGCGGCTTTTTGCCTATTAGCGTTTGAATTGTCTGGATCGCATAGTCAACGGGCATCGGGTCCCCTGGACCATTTGAGAGAAATACACCATCTGGTTCCGCCGCGAGGATCTCTTCAGCGGATGTTCTCGCTGGTACGACTTGTACCTCGCAACCGTGTTCGGTCAGTTGGCGCAAAATGTTATATTTAATGCCGAAATCGAGGGCGATGACGCGATATTTAGGGTGGACGTTATTTTCCTCAATTTGTTGCCACGCATACGAACTCGGACACGTCACCCGTTGCACCAAGTCCCAGCCTACCAAACCGTGCCATGCTTTAGCTTTCGTGACAAGGTGCTCAGGATTCAGATCCTCCGTAGAGAGACATCCGTTCATCACCCCGTGAACACGAAGACGGCGGGTGAGTGCGCGGGTATCAATGCCTTGAATCCCAATAATATCGTGTTCAGCAAGGTAAGAATCCAAACTCCATTTTGAACGCCAATTGCTATAGTATGCACTGTATTCACGAACCACAAACCCTTCCACCTGTGGACCGATAGATTCTACATCCGCTTCGTTACAACCGTAATTGCCTATCAACGGGTATGTCATCGTCACGATCTGTCCTTTGTAGGAGGGATCGGTCAAAACTTCCTGATAGCCCGTCATACTGGTATTAAAGACGACTTCACCGGCGGTTTCACCTGTCGCGCCGAACTGCTCGCCTTCAAAGACTGTCCCGTCCGCTAATGCGAGAATCGCTTTCATGTTTTTAATTTTCCTTGCGGTTCGTTCAGGCGGATTGCGTGAGGAACGGTCCTCTCCATATATCCGCCTGCGTGTTTTTGCGAATCAACGCTGAATGCGCGTGTGGCATTCAGCGGGGTGTTTCTGCGTATTGTTGCAGGCTACGTGCTTTTTATCGTGAGTTGGGGGCACTCCTATTCTGTTGCCCTCCCTGAGTGTAATCGCCTGCCACCCCTTAAGTTCCCAACCTCCGAAAGGAGTGTTTTGACTTTTTGAACGAGATTTTGTCACGTCAACCTGACTGACGAAGTCGGGATTAATTACTGTCACATCTCCGACTGCCCCCATAGAAAGGGTTCCACGATTGATGCCGAGTATATTTGCTGGAATAGCGGTCATTTTTGAAATCGCCTCAGCCACAGTAAGGTGTCCCGGTTCGACGAGGGACGTAAACACCAGTGGCACGCAAGTCTCCAGGCCGATAATTCCATTCGGTGCCGCAAGCATGCCTTGTGCCTTTTCTTGTGGGGTGTGCGGGGCGTGGTCAGTCGCGATTGCATCAATTGTGCCATCGCGTAAGCCTTCAATAACGGCTTCAATATCAGTTTGGGTGCGCAATGGCGGATGCATCTTGGCATTCGTTCCCTGTTTTTCTATTTCCTTATCGGTAAGGATCCAGTGATGTGGACATGCCTCGGCAGTCACATGGACCCCTCGGCGTTTTCCTTGACGTATCAATTCAACTGCCCCTGCCGTGCTCACATGAAGAACATGTAGGTGTCCTCCTGTCATCTCTGCTAACATGATGTCACGAGCGACGATGATGTCCTCCGCAGCGTTCGGGCTTCCGATAAACCCCAATTTTCGAGACGTTTCTCCTAAATTCATGACGGCTCCTGCGTTGAGGTTGTGCTCTTCACAGTGAACCATGATTGGAAAATTGAGTTCCGCGCTCAAAGCGAGTGCGTCGCGCATAAGGGCGGCGTTCATGACAGTAACACCATCATCACTGAAGCCAATTGCGCCGGCGGCACGCATCCCACGCATATCCGTGAGTTCATCACCCGCGAGATTTTTGGTAATACTTCCGAAAGGGAACACGTTTGTCTCCGCTGTCTCACGCGCGATGTCGTAAATCTGCTCAATCTTTTCGGGTGTGTCGATAACGGGAGACGTGTTTGCCATACAAGCGACCGATGTGAACCCCCCTGCTGCAGCTGCAGCCGTGCCCGTCGCAATCGTCTCTTTATGTTCAAAACCGGGTTCACGCAGATGGACGTGCATATCGATGAATCCCGGTGTAACGATCAGCCCTGTTGCGTCATAGACAGTGGCGGGTGAAGATTCGGAAACGCGTTTTTCTCCACCACCGACCGCCTTAACTTTGCCGTTGACGATAGAAAGATTGCCAACTTCATCAATGTTGTTAGCGGGATCAATGATACGTCCGTTCGTGATAAATGCGTCGCTCATTCCTCGTCCTTTTCATAAATCACTGCCGAATCTACGCCACTCTCTTCGGCGAGTTTCACCCTGACGAACTCTTTTCGGGAGGTGGGAACATTTTTACCGACATAATCGGAGGCAATTGGCAATTCGCGGTGGCCTCTATCAATCAGCGTCACCAATTGGATTGCAGCGGGACGACCGAAATCCATCAGCGCGTCCATTGCCGCCCGAACGGTCCGCCCGGTGTAGAGTACCTCATCGACTAAAATGACCCATTTTCCCTCAATCTCAAAAGGAATATCGGTACTGTTGACTTGGGTGTGTGTCTCATGGAGATTGATATCATCACGGTAGAGGGTGACATCAATCGCGCCTACATCGACTTCAATATTTTCGATCCGCTCAAGGTTTTCGGCAATACGGTGTGCAAGAATATCCCCCCGACTTTTTACGCCGACGAGTACGAGATCGTCAATGTGTTTATGATTGTGCTCTAAAATCTCGTGGGCGATCCTGAGTAAGGCGCGACGAATTTCTTCAGTGTTCATGACTTGTGCTTTTTCACGCATTTGCATTTGTGTGTCCCGTATCAGTGTATCGCTTGCGTTTTGCTAATAAAAAAAGCCTCTCCCGTCTAATGTGACGAGAAAGGCGTCATCCAATCGATTCCAATGGACAGTCTACAGTATGATTCCAATTCAAATTGTGTTTTTGCATCCTTTTTTCAACCTCTCTGGATTGGATTAAAAAGGGTTTTTGACATCAACGCTCTACTTCTTGCTATATTATACTACATTTGCGTGTTAATTGCAAACTTTTTTCTTATGCCCTTTGTTCTACCATGCTTGAGAGGATGCCGAGGATTTTGTCGCACTGTACGATCGGGTAAATTACCATATCAATGTGGAGTCTTTGCCCTTCCAATTTGAGGAATCGCCAATCTGTCCCCGAAGTGGTAGCCCCATAGATATAAGGGATGTCATTGCCTTTTTCAGTGTTAAAGCGTTGTGCGGCGAGCATCTCGGCAACACACTGTCCGAGACCTACAGTTAAATCGTCTTTCTTTGCCTCGACAAGAATAATGACGGGTGCTTCTAAAAAAGATTGTACAGGCGACAAACTCACTAAAAAATCACAAACCCCGGTCAATCCATTTTCGTCATCAATGTTGAAATCAATACCAGAAAAGAGACTGATGCGACGTTCCAGTTGTTCTCGGAGTTCAACGAGAATATCAGCGATAATCAGTTCTGATTTTGCTTTTTCTGTGTTAATGGTGATCGCTAACGGTACATTTCGTGCTAAAGTCGTTGTAAGATGTGCGCTCGGATCCACCGACGCTATTTCAGAAAAAATGCCTGCGGATTCAACGATCTCTAATTGAAACGCTGTTCGCACCATTTCTAATGTAAAATTGCTATACGCCATTTCTAAACCTCATGTCTTTTGCTCTACCATGCTGGAAAGGATACCGAGGATTTTATCGCATTATGCAATTGGGTATACTGTTATAATAGATATAGCACTTAAAAATTTCTTCTGTCAAGGAAATAAAAAACAAAGCCCTTAACTTTTGATTATTGTCGTTGACGAATCCGAACCCGTCCGGGAGAAATAACACTGAAAGTCTCCAGGAATTGGGAACCTTGATTCGCGAAAACATTTGAGATGCTTTTTGCTTTGGCTTGCTTTGACAGACCATCAAGGCGGATAAGAATAACCCCCGTGTGGATGCGCCCTTGACGGAAAACAAGTTCACCGAAGTCCTTATCTTCCGTAATTAACAGCGCACCATTTTGGTTAGCTTGATCCAACACAGTTTCATCGTCAATACTTGGGGCAAACTCGGCAACGTATAAAACATTATGTCCATCCTGCCGAAGGGTTTCTACAATAAGTTTATCAACGTTTTCGTCTGCTATGAGATTCATGGGGCTTGTTCTGATATAGGATAAACGACATCAGCGCGAAGGACTTGGGCTGCAAAAAGAAAAGCTGCGCGAATACCCTCCTCGGTTAAGCGTGGATATGCCTCAAGCAATTGTTCAATCGTTTCGCCTGCTGCGAATTTTTCTAAAATCAATTCGACAGGAATGCGGGTCCCGGCAATAACAGGTTTTCCCATCATAATAGATGGATTTGATTGGATCCATTTCGTATCCATTTTTACTTCCTCCTTTTAATGACCATATTGCCTCAATACGTTGGAAAACCCACTATTGAATCGGTTTGTGGAATGCTTTTACAATGTAGTGATTTTTCCATTAGTATTATACCATCCGTTAACATCAGAAATCACAGAAAATAAAGACGCACGCTATTCGTCCTGAATGGCACTAATCTCATCTTCGGAAATCTTATGAACGCTTTTCGGATTAAACGTCTGTGTCGTATCTACGCGGAGGGCTACCTCAATCCTGCCACCCGTTAGTACAAAGAACTGGATCAGGAAGCCACCCCCTTGCATCGATTCCACCTGATATTCTTCTGCATCGAGATCTCCGAGCCACTCTGGTAACGTCTCTTCAAAGTTCGGATCCGCAGTGACCCGATCCGGCAACGCAATAATTAGCGTCCCCGGAGCATCACCGATTGCGTCACCGATGACCTCTCGTCTTTCTACCATAAACGGGACGACGCGACTGGCATATTCAAAATCATCGGAGTCGGTGCGTTCTGGTGGCACAAGTCCCCAGGTCAAGTGATGGATAAACGGATTCCCATATCCCTGCCCAAGCATGTGTTGCAGTGCCGCCCTGTCAACCGGATGCACAACAGCAACATAGTCGAACCATCCGTCATCGCGTGCTGGGCTCTCTATCGGTAATTGTGCAGAGACATTGATATAATCGCAACCGTCAACAGGCGATGGATAACACCGGGCATCCCATCCGTTGACATAGCCGAGTTGTTTCAGACCATCAGCAACGAGATGAGGGGGATCACAGAAAATAGCGGCATGATCCATATTCGGATAGATTTCTACACCTGCTCCCATGACACGCTCCGCGACCTCAGTCGCCTCTGCAAAACGGAGATCGGCGTTTTCAATTGTCAAGTAATCAGAAAAATTTGTTGGTAATGTAATTACGTTTTTCACGAGGAACCTCCGTCTGTATCTCGAAGGGAAGGAATTGGGATAAACGATAAATCCGGTGGATAGTATAAGTTTAACAGAAATAGCGCCCATACGCAAGTGCTTTTTGATAAAATTTGTCAGCCAAAAGTTGTTGAAAAAAGTGCACATCTCTGCTAATGTTAATATAGGCTTTTAAACCAGCCTTAGACTCAAAAACAGAGGAGCAATCCATGAGAACAAATACCTTTCGAGAACTACTCAACGCTGACAAACCGACAGTCGGCACGCATATCCATACCACCTGGCCCTCCATCGTTGAGGCGATCGGACACACAGGATTGTATGATTATGTGGAATTTGTAGGGGAGTACGGTCCGTTTGATCTACACGATCTGGATAATTTGTGTCGAGCGGCTGAACTGCACAATATCTCCACAATGATTAAAGTCGACCAAGAGCCACGAGGTTTCATCGCGCAACGTGCGATCGGTTCTGGCTTCCAGAGCGTGCTTTACGCCGACTGCCAAAACGTTGAAGATGTCAAGGAATGTGTGAGGATTACGCGGGCAGATACTCCCGAAGATGGTGGGAGTTACGGTGTAGCGACCCGCCGGTTTTCCTATATGGGGTATGGGGGAGGCCCAGAATACGTCCAGGCGCTTCGTGATGTCGTCAACGTCATTATGATAGAGAAAAAAGGGACGGTTGACAACCTTGAAGAGGTGCTATCTGTCGAAGGTGTTGACATGATTCAGTGGGGCGGTTCGGATTATTCGATGAGTATCGGGAAGGTCGGTCAACGCGGGGCTCCGGAAATCCAGGAAGCACACGATAAAGTGTTCAAGACGGCTGTAAAGATGGGGGTACCCCCGCGCGCTGAAATCGGGAGTCCCGACGACGCGAAACGCTATCTTGATATGGGAGTCCGGCATTTCTGCATCGGCACCGATATTTCCGTCCTCTATAGTTGGTGGCGGGAAAATGGTGATGGCTTACGGAAAGTTATTGAAGGGCATTAGAGGGGGCATCGGCTATCGGCTATCGGCTATCAGTATGTGGCGGTTGCAATATTTGTTTCTGCCATGGAAGTTCCGCCCGACAGCCGACAGCCGACCGCTGACAGCCATTAAAGCATCGCTTCCATCCGTGCCGCGACCCAGTCCACAGCGACATCGATCATCGCTTGTCCCTTTTCGACTGACGCCAATTTTGCCTGATGGTGATATTCTCGGTCGGATTTCGCCTGTCCTGCATCTGATATGGTGAGTTTCGCGCTATCGTAATCGACACCGTTCCAATCAACATTTTCTGCGAAAGCAGCGAGAGCGAATGCCGTCTCGAATTCCGCCGCGTGTCCGGGGCAGACTCCAGATTCCATCTGCGCTTTGACCAGCTCTTCATCGTACGCTTCCCAATAGGAGTGAAATTCGATATTGATACCGAGTTTCTCCCGGTAGCCATCCAAACGCTGATGCACGGGACCGGCGTTTCCGGCATGTCCATTGACAATCAGGATATTGTCAATGCCATGTCGGCGCATACTGTCAGCGACGTCATAAAGCACTTCGCCAAAAACCTCCGGACGAAGCGTGAGCGTGCCTTTGTGATCCATCCAGTGTTCCGACACGCCGATCGCCAAAGGCGTTGTGACGATAACCCGTGGGAACAACTTCTCAGCCGCCAATTTGGAGACATACACCGCGCTTTGCGTATCGTGATACATCGCCAAATGTTCATTGTGTTGCTCTGTGCTACCTGTTGGAATAATCGCGCCCTTGAGCGTGCCGGCATCAATGGCTTCTCGGACATATCGCCGTTGGTTTTCCCATAGTAGCACGGATTTGATTTGAGACATTATTTAACCTCCATTATTGCCGCAGAACGCCACACGTATCAAGTGTGTCTCGGATCGCTACAATTCCATCTTCCATCGATTCCCGGTCTGGCGGTAGATAGTCTTGCAAGCTCTCCCAGTCATAGTCGTTCTGTTCTGTGTCCTTATTTTTAAACAAAATTTTAGTGCTGTAATCTCGGATTTCGTTGAGCGTCCATTCGTAGATATAGAAACCGAAAATGTCCGCATGTAGAGAGACATCACTCTGTATCTCCCTGAGATACGCTTCCAAAACGACTTCGAACCGTTCACCTGTGAAAGAGACTAAATCTTTTTCAGGTGGACCGAAGCAGACGCCATCCCAATCGATCAAATGCAGTCGGTTTTCGGTATCCAAAATGAGATTGCCCGGGGTTGGATCGCCGTGTGTAACCACAAAAGATGTTTGTGATGCCGCCGCGGCGCGTCCTAATTCATCGTATCTATCCATTGTTTCTAAAATCGAAGATTGGTGTGTTGCGAGTGCCTCAAGCAGTTGCTTTTGGTATTGATTCTGAGAAGGGATCTTTTTCGTAGAAGACTCAAGTGCGGCGTAAAGTTCATTTCGTAACGGCAAATCATACTTCGCTACCGGGAGACAACTCGGATCAATCATGTCTATGGAACGATGGAGTATGGCTAAAAGTGCTGCCGTCTGACTGAGTTCGGCATCAGTAAAATCTTTTCCAACTTTCCACAAATCCCACCGGCTTTTACCCTCAATGAACGGAAACAGCGCGACGCTAAAGTCGTGCCACTGGATGCTCAGCGTGAGATCTCGCGTTTTCAAGGGTGCGACAACGCCAGGTACGTCGCATCGGTCCTGCAGAAGTGCCGCAATCCGCAAGGAGGTATACGGGATGGAAATAAACACTTTGGCAAAATACTTCTCGCCGGTTTCGGATACCAGGATGTAGCCGTAACTGTCCTCGCCTTCAGGAAAAAAGGTGATGGACTGCAAGGGCAGCGCGTAGGCAGTCTTGAGGTGTTGTAGTAATTCCGTTTTATCAAAGGTGTTGTCAACTTTCATATCTGAATCTCTTGAAGTAACTGTCAATTTCATCCCTTAACTCAATACCTGCCATTTCAAAGGCATCCAATAGAGCTGCGTAAGTTCCTTCTCCACCGATAAAATTCCAGAGTTCTTCTGCTATCAAAATATCATCCTGTAGATCTAACATTCCTCTCATTGTCCACCGTTTGTACGGTTCTGGTTCGTAAGGATTATAGGGGATGCCAATCAAGGCATATAGCGTGTCTCGGGACTATAGGACTGGAATTTAGCACGCATACACTCCTTAATTTTCTCTTTAATCATCGTCTGTCGTTGTGAGGACATTCATCAATTCCTTTTCTCTTTCAAGTGGAATATTGTTTCGGAATATGCTGATTCTCGATTCTTTTCTGTCCGATTCAAAACAGGACGCTTGTGTTGATGGATGATACACATCCCCGCCTTTTCTGCGATAGTTGGATACATATTAAACTTATCGTTTGCAACGATAAAAACATCGTAATCATCAGTTAGAAACCGCTTACAGTTCTTGAAAACTTCTGCTACGCCGTGAATGTATGATTCTCTCGCCTCGCGTCCTTTTCCTCTAAACAAGGGACCAATTTCTAATTCATCTAACCTTTTGAAACCAAAGAGATCATAGGCATAAGCGTGCTGCTCATGGTAGTTGATAAGTCCAACATAGGGAGGACTTGTAAAGATACCTTTAATTCTTTGTTTTTGGGCAATCTCTGCGAATTGTGGATCTATGTGTTTCAACATCGTGAGGATGTCAATCGTTCGTGAATCACCCGTTAGACAGTGTTGAAAGGTGTCCGTTTTTAATTTACCGAACTCCACCCATCGTTGTACGCTATCTCTACAGTATCGCTCCCACCAGCTGAGGATTGAAAAGAGCGGTTTGCAGACTTTTCCATGTTTTCGGCAATAATATGTTGTTGTCACGGGTTTCCGTAGCGTGCCTAAATCTGCGTGTGTCGTCGCTCGGCACGAGCGAATCGTCCGGCTTAATATTAACATCAAGGCGTTTTGTATTGAAGGGTCTTCTACTCTTCTAATCAAACTATAGACGAGATCAATCTCGGCTCTAACTCCCGGAAGATACCACCGCTTCATAAAGCGAGTGGAATCAACTGGCATCTGTATCTCAATTTGGTACTCGGCAACAAGTTTATGATAGGTTTCTAAAAAAGCGGCTTCCTTCTCAGCGCCGTACTGCTTTTGATTGATTTCACCTGCTCTGACTCGGCGTTTAAAAGAAATTGGAAAGTATTGATTATTGAAGTCTGTAAGTTTTTCTGCGAGTTTAGCCTCAAATTCGGCTATTCCAGATGTAGCGACAAAATTTTTGAGGGCTGCCGTGATTTTCTGGCTTTCCTCATACAAACGCGTCAAATTATATGCTGTCACCTTGGCGTTGCCAATAAAAGCATTAAACGCCGAAACATCAATACCAATTGCGTGCATCCCAAGTTCGTTGGCTTGAACCAAAGTCGTCCCACTCCCACAGAACGGATCAAGCACAATATCACCCGGTTGAAAATAGACATCCCGTTTAAATTTGTCGGTATGAGCGCCCAAAAAATAGGCTACGAGTTGCGGGATGAATTTGCCTTTATAGGGATGCAACCGGTGAACATGCTTTGTTGTTTCTGCCTCTTTGACTTTTTCAAAGGATAGCGTCCAGTTCAGGTCATCACCCAGTTCGTCTTTCCACTGTGTTTCACGGTGGTTTAGACTATAATACTTCTCAAGACTTTGCACCGGAATCAACGTTGACCCTTTATCTGCAACAGATTCAATCCTGCCATACTGGATTAAATATGTAATATTCGCAGGCGTAACGTTTTTATTTAGGTGCTTTGAAGCCCATTGGCTTGCCTGTTTAAGTGTAAAAAGCATTTTACCTGTATTGCCCTTGTGCTGATACTTTTTGATAGAAAACGAGTTTACGTCTGTGTGATGGGTATTACGGCAGACTTGTTCAATCTGCGGGAGGCGACTCCACTTTCTGAAGAACTACCTTGCTGTCGCTCTCCAACTTCAAGGATTCAGCGATATTTCCCATGTTAATCGCAATCTTGAACTGATGCGTAGAAGTCGAAAACCGTCCTAAATAATCTCCCTCAGGCACATCTCCATAGTTTTCAACGAATTTAATCTGAATTGTTTGACCTGTTGCAAACGTTGCTTCAAGCGTGTCCCCAAGTTCCCAACCGCGTTCGGTGAATGGAGCGATGTAGAGGTCAGTGACAGCGTTGCCGTGGTCGTCGATTTCGACAATTGTCCCGGAGAGCGATGTCGTTTGTTCGATCTCTGGTGCACTCGTTTTTTGACTGCATCCGATAAGGAGTGCTATCGTCATGAAAAGGACTATGAACACTAATTTTGAATAATGTGGACAGGATTGATCGTGGAATTTCATTCTGGTGTATACCTCCATGCGTTTTTTAGAAACTGCCTTAAGTATAAAGTATAGTGGAAAGGTAGGCGAATGTCAAGGAAAAGAAAAAAAGATTTCAAAGGAATTTCGTTTGACGCCTAAGTGGATTTGTGCTATTCTCTTTTCGGCATGGTTTCCTGTAAAACATGCGATAATAAATCAGTGTCAAGGAGATGAATATGTCTAAAAAAATGAGTTTTTGTGCTAAGTTTTCAAAATCTGTAAATGCCGCTAAAATTGTGCTTCTGTTATTCGGGATACTGTTGAGCCTTTCGGGCTGTGAGAAGATAACGCCACCGATGTTACCAGAGGTCAGCACTCCAGATACGGAGCCCCTCACAGTGATGACTTACAACGTCTACGTGGGTGCGAATATGGAATCGCTTTTAGGGATAACAAATCTTGTGGAAGTTCCCGGGGCGGTTGCCGAGGTTTACGCGGCGTTCCAGGCGACAGATTTTCCGGGACGGGCTGTAGGCATTGCGAGTGCTATAAAGGCGGATCAGCCACACATCATCGGACTTCAGGAGATTGCGTTGATACGCACACAAAGTCCGGGAGACCGGCTCACAGGCGGAGAACCCGCTGAAGAGGTCGTCCTTGATTTTCTCGAAATTTTGATGGCTGCCCTTCAAGCAGAGGGCTTAAACTATCAGGTCGCTGCGAAGGTCCAAAATTTTGATGTCGAAATGCCGATGAGTGCAGAGGGATCCTTCGTCAACTATGATGATGTCCGCTTGACCGATTTCGATGTGATTCTCACACGAGCGGATGTTACCGTCTCACGTCCCACCACAGTCAATTATACAAATATCTTTTCAGTGGAAGCCCTTTTCATTGAAGTCCAAAGAGGTTATGTCGCAATAGATGCCACCGTCTCTGGAAACACATATCGCGTTGTCAACACGCACTTAGAGTCTTTCGTGCAGGATGTTCGGGTTGCACAAATGCAAGAACTGATAACCGACCTTGACAGCGAAACGTTGCCGATGCTTTTGTTAGGAGATTTCAATACACCCGCTCCCGACGGCACGGCTTATCAGATGTTGGTCTCCGCGGGGTATGTGGACGTGTGGCAGATGGATTCTGAAGGCACCGGCTACACCTGTTGTCAGGCAAAGGAACTGCAGAATGAGATAAGTGAACACTGGAAGCGGATCGATCAGATTTTTGTCCGAAATTTGGAACTTCCGACTTCTGTCATGACATACACCGTAGGGGATACCCCTTCAGAACGGTTGCCTTCCGGGTTATGGCCCTCCGACCACGCCGGAGTCGTCGCACATCTCGCGTTTGAGTAGTCCGACATCGTTTGACTGCCTAAAAAAGTGAAGCGCGCGGCGATGGAATCTGAAAATCCATCGCCGCGCGCTTTCTGTTTCATCGAGGACATTTCTACTTGAAAACTTTGAGCGTGCCGTTTTACTTGGGGTAGGGATAGACACTGCCATCTTCACCTCGGACCACGACTGCGCTGTTGTTAGACTCGCGCTTTTGTCCATTATCATTTGCCTTGAAATGAGAAATGACGGTCGCCCCCTGATAATCTGTGATGTTAGCAATCGCGTCGCGAACCGCTCCGGGTTCCGTTGATTGCGCATTTTCGATGCCTTGGGCAAGTAACCGCACTGCATCGTAGCCACCCGCGGCAACACCACCCGCAGATGTTCCAGGGAACGTAGCCTCGAATGCAGAAACGAATTCTGCCGCCTGGGTCCGATGGAAGTTGCTACAGTGGTAGGAATTTGTGAGCAGAGACTTATCCGCTATCTCCGTATGCAGGGGTGCGACATCCCAACCGTCGCTGCCAATAAAGGTGGATGTAATCTCCATTGCTCTCGCTTGCTCCATGATCAAAGGGACCTCTGGCGGGAAACTGGCGAGAAAAAGGACATCTGGGTTCACGGCTTTGATGCGCTCAAGTTGCGCGTCAAACATTGTATCACCGGGCTCATAGACCTCCTCGGCAACAACACTGCCACCGCGTTTCATGAAATTGGCACTGAATTCTTCAACAAAACCGCCAGAATAGACATCCTGATTCTGCCAAATTATCCCTGCCGTTTTCGCGCCAAGTTCATCTACTGCAAAATTTGCCATGAGTTCTGCCTGTAACGCATTGGAAGCACCAACGATAAAGATGAAATCGCCCGTTTCCGTCACATCTTTACCTGTTGCCCCTGCAAGCACTGGAATCGTGGCAACGGGACCGACCTTCACAGCATGGCTTGAAAACAGGGGACCTATAATCCCAACAACGTCTCCCATCTCAGCGAAGTCTGTTGCAGTCTGAGCAACTGTATCCGTCATCTCCTCTTTAATAACGAATTCCAGCTGCCTTCCGAGGACCCCACCCGCGGCATTGATCTGTTGCTGGGCAAGCTCAGCCCCTTGGGTGAAATCGGTATAATCCGGCTGGCGAATCAGTCCCACTTTAAGTGTGGGCATGGTATCAGTATCAGGTGGCGTGACCATCTCCTCGGTCATCCCCATATCACGCATCCGTTCACACCCGGATAAAAACGCAACCGAAAGTGAAAGCAGGACGCACAGCGTCACTATAAAAATTTTTGAGTTCATAAGATTCTCCTTTAATAGTAGTAGGCACACGCCGTGTGCCGGAACTTTATAGTAAAACCCGTAATTACTTATACACCAACACAAGGGCGAGGATACAATCCTCGCCAGCGGTGGTGGGGTGTTTGTTCCCTGACGAACTGTAAACATATTTTTGGATTTTACTATAATAGTAACTCAAGTTACCACCTTTATAGCATCATCTGTTAGATTGTGCCTGTGAGGACGCGGAAAGGTGGTGTTTGCATACCTAAAATCTATAAGTAGCAACTTGGGTTAATATAGCACAAAATAGGGGTTAGGAAAAATATTAATTCCGCGCTTCAGGCGTAACAGTCAACGCCACTTGCTCCCCATCTCGAATAACAACAACTTCGACGGGTTCTCCAATTTTCACAGCATCGAGGGCATAGGTGTAATCGTAAATGTTAGCGATCTTCTGTCCGCCAAATTCGACGATAACATCGCCACCCTTCAAACCGGCTTTATCGGCAGGACCCCCAGCGCGAACGCCGGAGAGTTTAACACCAGTGCCTTCCGTTGTATAGTCGGGAATCGTGCCAAGATAGGCACGCAACGTATCGCGACTCCCACCCTCTGGCTGGCTCCGTTCGACCTGGACGTATTCTGGACGTTCAGGGATACTAATGACGTCTAAAACAATACCGTGCGCTAATTGAGAGATCCGATCAAGTCCGTCATAATTGAGGGTTTCTATATCATCCGTTGGACGGTTATAGTCTTCGTGTCCACCGGTGAAGAAGCTAAGCACTGGTACCTCTTTCGGATAAAAAGCCGTCACGTCCGTTGGTAGATACGGATCGGTTTGTAATGTTAGATTGAAACCGATAGGAACATTCCGCTTTTCAATGAGTTTCGTCCACACAGATGACGAACCGACCCCTTGCAAGATGAGGTTGTTGTCACGGAGTCGTCCCACCATATCGAAGTTGACATACGCTACCACTTTATCTAAGGGAACGATTGGATGGTTAACAAAGTGGGTGGATCCGATGAGTCCGAGTTCCTCTCCCGACCAGAGTGCGAAAATAACGCCTCTGTTAAATTTTTCGGGATATGCTTTGGACGCTTCACTGAGGGTCCTCGCCAATTCTAAAACGACAGCAGTACCGGAGGCGTTATCATCTGCCCCGTTGTGAATCTGCCCTGCTTCGTCCTTCCCCGCGAGGGAACCGATTTCGCCGTAGCCGATATGATCGTAGTGCGCGCCGACAACGACGTACTCGGTGTCATCCGTTAATTGCGGCGGTGGGAGCAGCGCGATGACATTCTGATCGGTTTTCTTAACCTTCTCAACCGAAACGACGATTTTGACTTTGACATCGGGTAACGGAAATTGTCCAAGGAAGTGTGGGTTTTCCACGTCAAGCCCTGATTGCACTGTTTTTAAATCCTTGCCAGATGGTGCAAAAAGCGCATTCGCGACGGTATCACTAATTGACGCAGCGACAATGCCAGAGTCTGCGAGGCTACTGTCGAAGTCGAGAGGGATCAATTGACCCGCATTTGGAGAGTTCGGACCGGCGACGACGAGAAACGCCTGTGCGCCGTGCTCCCGTGCTTGCATCGCCTTGTATCGGAGCCCCGCATACCGATTCAGTTGTTGACGGCGTTCGGGTTCAACTTCTTCAGGGACATAACGGAGGGCGACGACAATTTTGTCCTTCACATCTAACCCTGCATAAGCGTCATACCCTTCACCTAACTCGCCGGGGACGGTTAACCCGTATCCAACAAAGACGACTTCGCCTTCAACGACACCGTTACGGGAGAAAGAGAGCGGCTGAAAATCTTGTTCTACGCTGAATTCTAATGCCTGTTCAGCACCATGTACCTGACGTGTAATGTAGAACCGATTTTCCTCAGATATAATCTTCCGCCCCGCAGTGAACTCAAATTCTTGTCCAAATCCTCGTAGGTGACTCACTTCATCACCGACAGACTTGAGAGCAAGTTCTTCAAATTGGGTGGCGATATGCGCTGCTGCGCGTTTCGCGCCTGCTGAACCCGTCATTCTACCTTCAAGGGCATCGTCTGCCAGAAATTCAATATGTTGACGGATACTCGTTTTTTTAGAAGGTTTCGAGTTGGAAACCGTTTGGACGGAAGGCACAAATGAATTGGGATTCCTTGGTGACGAGATAACAGCATTCAGGGCAGCTTCATGATTCCAGTCGGCAAGGTAAAGTTGCGAAACCTCTTGACTGTTCCGATTCGAGGTCCAGCACAAACGGCTGCCGTCTGGTGAAAAGACAGGTAGCCCGTCAAATCCATCGGTTGTGGTAACACGAACCGGTTCGTGTCTACCTCTCCCATCGACGAGATATAGCTCAAAGTTAGAGAATCCAAGTTTGTTAGAGGCGAAGATAACATACGCACCGCTCGGGTGGAAGTAGGGTGCCCAAGACATGCTATTGAAATCGGTGAGTCGCCGCACACTTGAGCCATCTGTCCGCATTGTGTAGATGTCGGCTTCGCTGCCGTCAGGTGTAAAGTGTCGCCAGACGATGTGCTGCCCATCGGGTGTAAAGAAGGGACCCCCATCATAGCCCGGAGAATCCGTCAGTTGAATTTGGTCGGAGCCGTCGGCGTTCATGATATAAATTTCGCCGAAATAGGCAGGATCGACTTCCAACTGTTTCAGGTCCTTTGGGGAGAGTTGACTTTTGGGGTATGCGTTCCGCAGTGAACAGAAAACGATACGTTTGCCGTCAGGCGAATAGGAGGCTTCAGCGTCGTAGCCGGGCGCGTCTGTCAGTTGTTTGAGGTTACTTCCGTCTCGGTTTGCCGAGAAGATGTCCATCTTTTCATCGTAATCCCAACTGTAGCGTCTCTCTTTTCCCGATGCCCGGAATTTCAGCTCCTCTTCCTGTTTCGCTTCCGCAAAGGCATCGTGGTGGGTCGACGCATAAAGCACTTCATCCGTCCCTGGACGGAAGAACGCACACGTTGTCTTCCCTACACCCGTTGAGACGCGGTGTGTATCCCCTGTTAGTAAGTCTAAAAGATAGATTTGATAGAACGGGTTATCCGATTCGCGTTCACTTTGGAAGATGAGTGCGTTGCCGTCTTCAGAGAAATACCCCTCGCCGGCGCGTTTTCCATCATAAGTGAGTTGTCGGATATTGCTGAGAAATTGGGACTCGTCGGCAGAGCTTGCGTCTGTTCCATCTGACGGCGCGTGCTGTGCTTGCACCTCGTCTGTTAGGAAAACAGCAAAGAATATCGCGCAGGAAAAAACGAGCCATTTGATATAGCGCATCTCAATCCCTCCGATTGTGGTATGACCTTCTCATAAACGTGCGATAATGCCCTTCGCATTTGGACGCGTACGCCGCAAAATCGCACGGCTACAAACAGGTTGATGCTATAGGTATTGCGCTGCTTTCTGTTTGAGGAACGCGAGACCCTCTATGGCGAGGCTCTCGGCACTCGGTGCGATGTCGCGCCAGATGCAGGTCGCTGCGGCGATTTCCTTGACTGCCGGTGTAAATGATTCAATCACGAGCCATCTGTCGTAATTTACCTTTGCGAGTGCACCGAAGACGCCGTCCCAATCTACAAGTCCTGTGCCTGGTGTACCGCGGTCGTTTTCACAGCAGTGAACGTGATGTAAGAAATCGCCCGTCGCGATGATAGCGTCCGCTTGATTTTTTTCCTCAATGTTCATGTGGAACGTGTCCAGATGCACCTTGAAGTATGGGCTGCCTACTGCTTCACACAGTTTAACGGCGTCTTCGGCAATGTTGATGAAGTAGGTTTCGAACCGGTTAAGCGGTTCACTGGCGAGCGTAACGCCGTATTTTCCACCGGCTTCACACACCTCTTGCAAACCTTCAACACACCATTCCCACTCCTGTTCGTTTCGACCGCGCCCAACGAGTTTACCGACAGCACTATACATGGGTCCAACGAGCGTATCGGCACCCAATTCGGCGGCAATTTCACAACACCGCTTGAGATAGGTTTTTCCGTTTTCGCGAATCGCAGGATCTTCGTCGATTGGGTTCCTGTCCCCTGCCATGATATTACATCCGATGGTTTCTAAGCCGGTATCCTTCAGTAATGCTTGCGTGTAAGGGATATCCACTGTATCTGGATCAAAGATGGGGATTTCGACGCCATCAAACCCCATGTCGGCGACTTTAGGGATCAGGTCTGCGGTTTCTCTGTCAAACTTATCCGCCCAGAGTAATAAATTTACACCAAACTTTGGCATTCTGTATTGTTCTCCTTAATAACTGAATAACATGTACTGGAATGTGTACTATTTTTTGCAGTTTAGCACAAGTTGGAAAGCGTTTCAACTTTTTTATAGCATCCTTTCAGAGCCATTCAATTTTGGGTGGACTCTTGGAAGAATGAAGCGGGGGTTTTATGAGAGAATTGAATGCCTCTAAGATGTGCTGGCGTCTTCAGATGCTATGCAGCATATAGGTTAGGGTAAGGTGCTGTGAAGGAGATATGAAAGTTTCACAGTAAGCGTTTGAGAAAGGGGTTTTGTAACTCCCGCGAAACATAGGTGTGGTATAGGGTTAGAGCCGTTTGGCGGACGTTACCTTTTTGGGTGTTTACTGTGAAATTTTAAAATTGGGACTCAATTCCGATCCCTTGAAAACGCAGTCATAGTGTGGGTTTAGAGCCACTTTGGGAATTTCGTGATTTTTGGGTTTACTGTGAAAAGATTGTTTTGTTGAAATAGATATAACATTTTGGTAAATTATGACGTTAAAATGTTTAACATTTTTCTGAATGTTCTTGCTGAGGTGATGCTATGTGTGTATCGTCTGAATGCACGTCGCATTTGGGCGAGTACGCCGCAAATCGCGGATTGACACGGATTTTACGGATTTCGCGGATTTTTGGGACTTCTGGGTATCGAGTACTGTCTGTTGAGTATTGCGTTTCGTATCCGTTGATCCCTATGATTTTCGCGGTAGTTTTTTGTAGGTTGGGTTGAACGCAACTTCACCGGAACCCCGCAATCCTCGAAAACCTCGGACAGACAAAAAATATCAATATCTCCAACTCCGTCGTGAAACCCAACGAAAACCTTGAAAGGTTGGGTTTCGCTGCTTTTCCGTGATGCAGCAGAGTTCCCACAAGATTAGCGGTCCTTGAGTATATCCTGATTTAGATCAATTCCGCTCAACCTAACCTACGACTGGAATCCCGAAAAATTCGTGACAAAAAAATTCTTTTTTGCTATAATATATTTGACGTGAACGTAAGGCTTTGAAAGCACCTTTACTAATAAAGGGATGTTCACGTCAGGGCAGCTTCCTAATTCATTAGGCGCGCCGCAGGTACTACCAATACCCGCGACGCTTCAGCACTGCCATAGAACAGGTATGACAGCGCTGGTTTCTATTGTATCACAATATACGCTTGGCGTGTGAGATTAATAGAGACCAGCACCCTATAGGGAAGGTTGCCGAACACCTTTCTATTATCTCCCGACGCGCCTATCAGCGCGCCCACCCCTATAGTCCTGTCATTTTCTTAGATTTAGAGAAAAGGGTATTCCTTTTTCTCATGTTGCAGCCTACCAGAGGACTATGAACATTCGATTTGCACCCAACACGCTATATTACGGCGATTGCCTTGATATTATGGCTGACTTTGAGGACAAGTGTATCGACCTGATCTGCCTTGACCCGCCATTTAACTCAAATGAGAAATATAACAAGGTTTTCAAGGATTCGGGACTCCTTATTGATCCACAAATCAAAGCGTTTGATGATGTCTGGCTCTGGGACAACACGTCCGCAGAACGCGTTGAGCGCGTCAAAAACGCAGTTGCCAACCCTGCATCAAAGGTGATTGCTGGGTTTGAAGGATTCATTCCGCAAAGTAAGATGTTGTCCTACACCTCCTACATGGCAGAACGCCTCTTTATGATGCACCGCATACTCAGGGATACAGGAAGCATCTACCTACACTGCGATCCCTACGCCAGCCACTACCTCAAACTCATAATGGATGCGATCTTCGGTGAGAAGAACTACCGGAATGAGATTGTATGGCATTATCGCAGGTGGACAGCAGGAAACAGAAACTTTCAACGGATGCATGATGTTCTTTTCCGATATACAAAATCAGATGATTTCAAATTCAATGTACAATATGAACCCTATGGCGATTGGATAAAGAAGGATTATTCATACACAGATAACGACGGTAGAAGATGGCGTTGGCACACTGTTAAAGGAAGAAGATACAAAGTCTATCTTGAAGATGAAAATAGAGGAGTTAAATTAAATGATGTATGGCAGATACCGCATTTAGGATCAACTGCCAATGAACGGCTCGGCTACCCAACCCAAAAACCGATCGCACTCTACGAACGCATCATCAAAGCGTCCTCTAACCCCGGCGACCACGTGTTAGACCCTTTCGCGGGCTGTGGCACAACCATAGAAGCTGCAAAGAAAAACGGGAGGGATGTTATCGGTATAGACATCCTGCCCTTCGCACTCCGTTTGATAAACCGCTACCGCCTTGCCCCTAACGGTATAACGCCGCTTCCGATCGAAGGTGTGCCTGTTGATATGCACACCACCCGTCAACTTGTGAGCACCGCTCCGTTCAAATTCCAGGACTGGGCGATCTCACTCATAGATGGCTTGGCATCCAACCCACAGAAAGTTGGCGATGATGGTATTGACGGATTTGGGGTGTTCCTTAACACGCCAGATAATATGGATCGCAAAGCGATTATCGTTCAGGTTACAGGTGCCTCCGGCTCACAGAAGGCGAAGTTTGATAGACTTCACGCGAATATCCGAAACGAGAACGCCGCGATGGGAATCTTAATCACACTCGACGCGCAGATCGCACAACACAATTGGAAACACACCTTAGACCCTATAAGGATGGGTGAAACCACTTACGCTCCTATCCAATGTTTTTCTATTGAAGAATACTACCGAAACAACGAGCGATGGGATCGGATATTGACCCTCCCCCCACTGGCGAATCCATGGACTGGGAAGCACATGCAGCAAAAGATTTTATTTGATGCGTAAAGAAGAAAGTTCTATGAAACACAATAGTAGTTGCGACGACCGTCGGAATACTTCAGATTTTTCTCTAATGTTGAAACAAAATGAATAAACCAAAGGGCGCGACTCACATTGTCCCTTAACTTTATAAAAAAACATGTTTACAGCACAAGCACACCTCAGGACTCAATCCCGTGGGACGCTGTTATCCAGCAAGGAAATCACCGGGGCAACACAACTGGAGCTCGAGACTTCTGCAGAACATTGGGCACAGCAGAAGCTTCACGACCTCGGCTATCGGTCAATCCCGTATGCCGAGGGGTATTGGCTACGCGACGGGACGCTTAAGCATTACGACTGGGGCAACATCGTTTTGACGCTCGAACTCATGGAGGAAACGTAGATGCCGATTGGAAGTGAATTTGATAGAGACATCGTCAGACCGAAACATCAAATGGCCGTGCCAGGGCTTGGCGTTTTTATTGCACCGAACGCTGTCGCACGCCTATTTCAACTTCATAACTATACGAAGTGCCCGCGGCTCTGTCCCCAGAAGGGAAACAAACGCGTGCTTTACCCTATTCTCCGACCGAATGTCAGGCACTGCCCACGCTATTACCATCTCAGGCAGGCAGCACGGTTCAAAAACGAAAAAAGGAGAACTCTTGTAGATGTTGAACGGAATTTAACACGACCGCATATTATATTCCGAAGACTCTTGAAAGACGCTCAAAAAGTTATACATAGGATAATTCCTTCAAAGCGTCTCGCTTTGTAGATTGGATAGGGACAATGAGAGAAGCCGTAGTAGAACAGGCAGTCAAAACCTATTTTACCGACAAATTTCCACAATTTTCAGTATCCCAACAGTGTGAAATCCAATTTGGCACGCGACACGGCATCGCGGACGTTGTGCTGCATCAGCCGATTCAAGATGGAAAAGGGTACTTTGTCGCAATTGCGGAGTGCAAGATATTACCTCTCCCCATCCTACGAGCACAAGCGAGAGCACAATTGAAAAGTTATATGAGTGCGACTAACACACGGTATGGCATTCTCGCTGTCGGCACGGATCCCCGGCATTGGGAGTTTTGCGAGAATAAATATAACAATTGGTTTGCTGAGATCAATAGGGAAGATTTTGAATGGGGCATTAAGAATTGGGAGCCTGTATCGGCAGCGGCTTTAACCATAGACGAACAAGCAAAGCATAGAACTTCGCACTGGTGGAAACGAGCTGCCCAGTTTTTAGGCGTTCTGTTTATTGTTAGCATCGCGTCACTTTTGTTGCTGTGGCCGGATCCGCCAGAGCCAATTGTTTATATCACGCGGACGGGAAAAAAATATCATACCTACACCTGCGAGTTCTTGGCGGAGCGCGGCGTAGAAAAATTCGCGATTTATTTCGATGAAGCCGAAAAGAATTATGACCCTTGTGGGATTTGCGATCCGTATAGAACAGCAAAATCAAGATAATTCCCTGCGGTTCACCAATAAAGAGACGAAAACAGTCCTCATTATCAACGAGCATATGCGTCTATCTGGCATCCCAGAGGAAGTGCATCGGTATGTCGTCAACGGCAGGACGCCTTTAGAGTAGTTTATTGACCGCTACAAGATCACGCAGGACAAAGATAGCGGTATTGTTAACGACCCGAACGGCTGGTTTGAGAACTCCCGCGATCTCATCACAGCGATTGAGCGGATTGTTTATGTGAGTGTGGAGTCTACGCGGATTATTGAGGGGTTGCCTTCTGAGTTGACTTCTGATGGATCTTAATTTTTCCGTTTTCGTCTTGATTTCCTTCCTCATTTATGATAAAATAAATTACATCTTCAAAACGCGCATCGTCCATAAAATGAGATGCCCATAAAAACGCTACTGTTTTTCCCGCTGCTATTCTTTGCCCTCGTGCAGCCTCTCTGCACGGCGCAGTTAGAGGTTCCCGATGACACGCTCAGAACGGACATCGCCGTGCTGAAAACGGAACTTAAGCATGTAAAAGAAACCGTCAATAACGGCTTTGCCACTGTTCAAAAGAATTTTGACAGAAAAAATAATATCATCATCACCTCCATCGGTCTACCTTTGGTGATCCTTGCAATAGGGGCGACCCTGTGGAGCATTTTATTACATAGGTGTATCACCAAAAACGCCCTCCCACGGCGTTAGGCTATTTGCTACTTGTTAAATTTGAGCAACAAAACTTGTCTTAACTTTGCTGATTTTTGGTCTAAATTAACGTTGGAACTTCACCTGATCTCCTTCAACAAAGAAAAATAGAAATGATTAGTTCACATATACCTGTTTCTAAGTGGATATTAAATTTAGCAATAAAATGTTATTCCATATATTTAGATTACATAAACTCGGATATAAAGAAATAATCAAGTCTATAAACTTTACTAAAGTTTGGACAATTTTAAAGAATTAAGATGTTTGAAAGCAGAAAAGCAGGTATCCTTTCATAAACATACCACTGTTTTGAAAGGAAGGCAAAAATGCCCCTGCTTCTCCACTTAGAAAGTATTGTATCGGATTTTCGTCATTTGTTCAACTCCCAAAACTTTGCGCTTTTTCAAGCATTTATTTTTGGGTTTATGACTCAACCGCCTGGAGGCAGCCTGACGCACCTGTATCAGTCGAGTGGATCCGCGACACGCTATTGGTCGTTTCCGAAGTTTCTTTCCCGGGGCAAATGGGATACCGATGCGGTTGCTGCGTGCCTGATGAAAAGGCTCCAGGGCGTGTTTGCCGACTGGGTTTACGTCTATGATGCCACCAAAGCCTTGAAGACGGGTAAAACCCAATGGGGTTTACATTTTTTCCGCAACTTCAGTTATCACGGTAAACATCGCGTGAATCAATCAAAGTTTCACTTCGGACACGAGTTTGGGGCATTAGGTTTACTCTGCGAGACAGCGGCAGATTGGTTGCTGTTTCCGGTCTGGGTGAAACTCATTGCACCTCAGACGCTCCGGGACAAAGGTGATGCGGTGTTGAAACGTATCTGTTCAAAGCTCCCCCGGGGGTTGATCCTCTTTGATAGAGGGTTCTGCCGCCGAAAAGTCTTTGAAATGCTCTTGGAACTCGGACATCATCTGTTGTGTCGTGCGAAGTCAAATGCGGTGTTTTATCGTTTACCGAAACGTCCGAAGCGCCCCCAGCGCGGGCGTCCGAAGAAATATGGAGACCGTTTGAACATCCAACGCTTACGGTATCAAGACGTTTGCATCCTGGAAAAAACGTATCAGGTCGCCTCAGAGGTCGTTCGGACGAAAATGTGTCCGACAGACGTCCGACTCGTCGTGATACGCACCCGAGTCAAACCCTCAAAACCGTATCGGTATTTCTGTGTCTTTACAACAGATATGACCTTGGAGCTCCCGAAGATCGTTGAATACTACCGGCAGAGGTGGCAGATAGAAACAGCGTTTCGAGATGTCAAGCAGCATTTCGGATTTGATGCCTATCGGGTCAAGTCTCGCAAAAGCATCAATCGCTTCGTGCAGCTGAGTTTCGTCGCAGCGTCTCTGACGAAGTTGGTCTTCTTGAAGTTTGGGTCTCGGTATCCCTCGGATCGCGTGAGCGTCAAAGAGGTCTGCGAGCATCTCGGGATTCATTGGTATCATCCGAAGCACTTGACCCAAGGGTTACGGGTCGCTTATTTACAGTCGCACCTCAGAGCGTTGGAATATTCTGCGAGTTCCCAAGAAGAGACCAACTCACAGAATATTCATCCCATATCTGAACACGATACCACGCTACCTTTCGACAAAGCAGCTTGAAACTTACAATATTGTCCAAACTTTAGTAAACTTTAATGAAAGATTTTAAATCCACAATTTTCAAGTCCAAAACTACTTATTGCGAAAAGTAAAACATAACACTCGACAATCAATCGCATACGAAATGAAGGAATACTGAATTGGAATGGCCGCACTTTTATCCGGATAGTGGATAAAGAAGGGGCAAATATGTTTGATACACTCAATATTCCAAGTTTAGACAGACTCGAAATTGTAGAGACCTACGCGTACTACGATCAACCTGTTCTGTTCTCCTGCAAAAATTCTGAGGGTCATCTTTACCTTGTTGTAGCTGCAGATGAAAACGATCAATATGAAACTTGGCTCTACGCGAAGGTGTCCGTTGAGTGTCTCAACCTCGTTCGTTCCGGTGCGATTGATCTTCACGACGCATTCGCGGATCCTGAAGGTGGGTGTTTACTTCAAGGGCGGTTTTCCTATGACGCTCCGACCTCCCCCCAGATTGAATCCATTGAGGCACATCAAGTCTCCGAGGATATGCTTCCACTCTCCGGTGAATGCCTTGATCTCGAAACTGAGACGCGCCCTGTGCCCAGCCAGGCTGAACCCATGCTAAAAAACAACCAAGACTTAGATATACTGCCATCGGAAATTTAGACGCTTATCTCACTTGAGTGTGTGAGACCCTACGCAGTGTTCGGCAATTTGATGTCTGTTGAATTTCAGCAACAAGACTTGTCTGAACTTCACCGGTGTCGGGTCTCGATTAGCGATGGCATTTCACGATATTGAAAGGATAAACATGTTAGGTGCGATTATAGGTGACATTGTCGGTTCCGTCTACGAGTGGGATCGGATTAAAACCAAGGAGTTTCCGTTCCTCACGGATGCCTGTTTTTTCACAGATGATACCGTGTGCACTGTTGCGGTCGCGGATATACTGCTGCACGGTCTTCCGCCCGCGGAAACGATGCAGAATTGGTGTCGCCGGTATCCGGACTGCAGTTATGGTGGCAACTTTGGATACTGGATTTATACCGACCCACCCAAACCCTACGACAGTTTTGGCAACGGTGCAGCGATGCGGGTGTCGCCAGCGGCGTTCCTGAACCGCAACAGCGATGTGGCGGATGCCCTCGCTGCTGCTGACAGTGTCACCGAAATCACGCACAATCACCCTGAAGGCATGAAAGGTGCACGCGCGACCACACACGCTATCTATCTGGCGTTTCACGTCGAGAGTCCTGATAACATCCGTCGCTTTATTGCTTCTGAATATGGGTATGACCTGACACAGACAGTGGACGACATTCGTCGCGATTACGGTTTCGATGAGTCATGTCAAGGGACAGTGCCGCAAGCGATCACTTGTGCTTTGGAGTCAGACAGTTTTGAGGATGCTGTGCGGAACGCGATCTCACTCGGTGGTGACGCGGATACACTGGGTGCGATTGCGGGTGCTATTGCCGAGGCGATGCACGGTATCCCAGAGACGCTCCAGGCACAGGCGGAAACCCGTTACCTCGCGAGTGCCCCGGAGATGCTTAGGATTCTAAAGGGGATGTATGCGTTGGTTTGAGCGCGATGCCCAGAACGTGGTGTTAAAGGAACCGCTGCAGAAACGCCGAATGTGGGCGTTCATACCTCAACTATTTCTCGTCTTTCCGACCCGTTTCACTCAACAAAGTCAAGGCTTTCTTTTGGATGTCGAGTGCCACGGCTAATCTCCCAACGTGTTGCTCCAGTTGAGCGATCCGTTCCGTATCCTCCTTGGATGGCTTACCGCTTGATTCAAAAAGGGAGGCGGCATTTTCAAGGAGTTGCTGTTTCCATTTTGAAAGTTGTTCTTCGCTGATGTTATGTCGCTGACACAGTTCCGCTTGGGAACTTTCACCGCGGAGTGCCTCAAGGACAACTTTCGCTTTAAACTCAGGGGTGAAGTTTCTTCGTTTTCGTTTCGTCATCGGAGACTCCTTTCAAGTGGATTGGTATTATAGCACAATCTTGGTTTAGAGAGTGGCCCGAATTTCCGGTGGCAGTACAACCTACCGCCTTTCACTTTTTCAGATTTTGTGAGTTGTTTTGGCTGTTTATGGATTGGCAGTTCGTTGTTGTTTGAGTGTTTCGATTTCTTGGGTAAAAGACTCTATTTTTTCTTCTTGGTTGCGTATACGTTGTTCAATTACCCTCCTCTCTTCAGGGGTGAGTTCCTCAATCCGTTTTTCCACCAGTTCGAGAACAATTTTTCAAAAGATTCTTGCGACTGTATCCGATCTGTTCTACTACGCCATGCTATGAAAATTTGTGGAATGCCAACGGCTAAGACGATGAGGGCTATGAGTCCGCCTATAAGGGTTGTAACGAGCGAAAGTCTCTTATCAATGCTCTCATTCTTAGTGTTGATATGCTCTTTCATTCGCGTCTTGGAGTTGTTAATTTCTTTCTGGACTTCCTCCTTAACAATCAAGCGGATTTTATCAAGATCAGCATCCGCTAACTCACCAAGTGCAGGCATCGCGATTGCACAGAACAGTATTGAGATAAGCAAAACAATTTTCATGATAATACCTTTTTTGTGCTGTGTTCGGGGTCAGTGATGCGGATAGTATAGTAGTTTCAGCAGTGTTTGTCAAGAAGAAAAAGGCTTTTCTGTACATCTATAAACCCGCACAGAAATCCCAATTTAAAAATGTTATAAAAACGTAACATTTTATCGGAAAAGATATTTCGGTGCCAACACCGTTAACGACACACCGCGGGCAATTAGAAGCAGTGTGAGCGCGCCCCATAGTCCATGATTCCCAAAAGGCATCAACAGATAGATTGCGCTTAAATAGAGCAGTGTTGACAGAATTGCAGAGTTCCGTAAGGCTCTTGAGGCAGTCGCCCCAAGGAAAATACCGTCCCAAATGTAGGCGGCGACGTTAATCACGGGGGCGACGATTACCCAAATAAGATAAACTTCTGCATGTTCGACAAGCGACATCTGATCTGTAAAAACATACAGCAATCGTTCTCCAAAGCACACAAACGTTAGCGTAATCACACCTGCGAACAGGAATGCCCAGAGGAAGATGAGGCGCGTTGTCTGTTTCAGATTTTGGAGGTCCTGCGCGCCTTTGTATTTGCCAACCATACTTTCTGCTGCAAAAGCGAAACCGTCAATCGCGTAGGACAATAGATTAATATACTGCAACAGAATGGTGTTAATTGCCAAGAAGGTATCACTCAAGGCGGCGGATTTTGCGGTGAAATAGGCATGACTGAATACGAGGCAGCACGTCCTGATGAAGATATCCGCACTGATGTTAAGGAACCGCTTGAGTTTAGAAAATGCTAAGATTTCTCGGAAATTCCATTTTGGCAAAATACCGCGATAATATCTCGAAAAGAGGAGAACTGCTATAAATAATCCGATATACTGCGCAATGACAGTCGCTAAAGCGATTCCGTCTACCTTCATGTTGAGTAGCCTCACAAATACCAGATTTAAGACGATATTGGCGAGGTTCACCACAATGGTCAGTAACATTGGGTAGCGGGCATTCTGTAACCCCAAAAATACACCGTGAAAGGCGTGCAGACACAATGTTGCAGGCGCAGCATAGATACGGATATGGAAGTAGATGCGGGCGAGATGTTCTACATCAGGACTCGCATCAATGAGGCGGAAACTGAGATCAATTAGCTGCCACTGGAGGATAAGGAGTAATAGGCTTGACGTGATACCGATGCATATCGCTCTTAGCAGCAAATGTCCACATTCTCGGAGGTCGTTTTCTCCGAAGGCTTGCGCTGTCAATCCCGTGGTTGTCATTCGGAGAAACCCAAATCCCCAATAGATAAAACTGAAGATAACGCCACCGATGCCGACTGCACCGAGGTAATGCGCGGATTCTAACCGCCCCATTAAAGCAGTATCCACAACACCTAGAAGCGGGATGGAAAAATTGCTAATGATATTCGGTAGTGTGAGTCGATAGATTTGCTTATTGATTTCTTGAGGGGTATGCATAGAGAGTCCTGTTCTGTCGATGCAGTATAACTTACCACGAACTCAGGTGGAAAGCAAAGGACATTTTATATCAATGAGATTGTGGCATAGGTGTTCACGCGTTGTGATCTTTACGAATAATAGAGACACTCCAAAAAACAAAGAAAAATTATCTACAGTGCAACAAAATAACAAATCCTGCTCTACACAAAACAGGATTCGTGCGTGCTATATTTTCGGGACTTACGCAGCATCCTTTGCTGGCGGGGTTTGAAACCTCACCAGCGGCGTGTGGACCGTAGATCTTCCATAGAAATTGCGTAAGTTCTATTTTTCTTGTAATTTCACGAGAAATTGAGTATACTATTTAACTAATGAAAGATTGGTGCTATGCGTTTGCAGCCAAATCAATCGGCTTCTGTGTATCTCGACTGCCGCGCTCGGTGGCATTGGCTATCGGTGGAGGGTTGGGTAAGCTGGTATTCTATCTGGCACCACAGCAGAGGGAGTTGGCATGTGAACACTTACGGTGCTGCTTGACGTTCCCAAGTGAACGCCGAGTCGAAGCAGTGGCGAAACAGTGCTTTGAAAACTTGGGCAAGACTGTGATAGAGTTCATGCAGTTCCCACGCTTGGATAGGGCGCAGATTCAACGATATGTCACTTTTGAAGGCATCGAGCATGTACAACAAACCCTTGCGCTTGGGAAAGGGGCAATCATTCTAACGGGGCATTTTGGGAATTGGGAGCTTCTGGCTGCCAGCATTTCTGCTACGATTGCGCCGCTCACACCCATAGTTCGTGAATTACGTTCGCCCCGTCTAAACGCCTTAGTCTCCAGTTACCGAGAGCAAGCGGGGTATAGAACGATTGATAGAGATACAGGGGTGCGCCACGCGCTGCGATGTCTCAAACGGAATGAACTGCTCGGTATTGTCGCCGATGTGGATACAGCCGTGAGTGGTGTTTTTGTCGATTTTTTCGGTAGGCATGCCTATACACCCTACAGTCCCGTCGCTATTGCCCTCAAAACGGGGGCGGCGATATTGCCAACGTTCATTATCCGTCAACCCAACGGTTCGCACCACGCAATTATCGAACCGCCCTTAGTGTTGAAACAGACAGATGCGAAAGAAAAAGACCTTGTTGCTAACACGCAGAAATTCACAAAAATTATTGAATCCTACATCCGACGCTATCCGACGCAGTGGATTTGGATGCATCGTCGGTGGAAAACACAACCGTAGGGGTTGGGTTACCCGACCCGTACAGATCCTCACACTGTTGTATCTCTGTCTGTTACTTTGCATAATTTGTTGTAAAAATACAGAGACCCCCGTCAGTGCAACTGATGAACCCGTAGGGACAATCCCGACGCAGAAAGTAGATGGATTTTCTACACAACACACCGAAGCAGGTGTTATCAAATGGACGCTTGTCGGAGATACCTCAACGTTTCACGGAAGTTACATTGACGTGCAAAATCCGACGGTCCAGATTTTTGAAGACGGTGTTGTTTCTATGACCGTGAAGAGCCAGAAGGGTAAACAGTTCCTCACGGGGAGCGAGAAAAACAATCTCCATTTCATAGGAGATGTCGTCGGTGTTAGCGAGGATGGCACTTTATATAGTGAGATTCTCTATTGGCAAAACCTTGCGGGCAGGTTGTACGGTCCCGATGAAGTCACACTTGTACGTGGAGATTCCACATGGGTCGGAACAGAGATGTATGCAAATCCGACGCTCAAAACTGTAAAAATGAAAGATAATCAATTCAAACTTCACCCAAAAGATGAGAAAGCACATGAACACCACGAACCCCCAACTGAATAAAAGTAAGCATAAACAGAGATTTCAGTTTCGCAAATTTTGCAATTTTTGTGTGTACGCCGGTTTTCTAACTCTTTTTGTCTGTTTTATTTCACTGACGCTCCGGGCGGAGGAGACAGAAACGGAAGAAAGCCCATCATCCGTCAGCACTGCGGAAATTCAAACGCCAGAAGACGCTGTCGAACAGAATGGCACTGCTGAAGATACGGATACTGCACCAGGAATGACGAAAGAGATAATCACGGGTACATCAAAAAGGATGGAGAGTTATGAGCAGGAAGGCATAACGATTCTTATTGACGAAGCCAAGACCGTCCGGCGTGATGAGCAGGGAATTGAGATCGGGTTTCTCAACGCTGATAAAATCACCCTCAAGCGCGACTTAGAGACTGGAACAACAAAGGAAATTGTCGCTGAGGGCAATGTAGAAATCCGGGATCAAGATATCTTTGCGACCTGTGACCATGCGATCATGAACAATCTGACGAGTACTATTATTCTTCAAGATAACGTCGTGGTCTTACAAAACAAGGATCGGCTCGAAACCAAATACTTCACTTTTAATCGGGTGACCGGGAAACAGACTGCCGAGGGTGACGTTAAATTTAAGGTTACCGTTACACAGGCACAACCGGTAGATGCGGAGGCGGGTGAGGACACCGAAAGCGGCACAGACACCGACGAGGAAAACACTTCTGCAACGACTCCTGAGGAGACAGAAGATCAGTCCGAAGCGGAAACAGGTACTGATAATGCTGAGGGTGATACAGCAGATGAGCCTGATACAGGTGCTGAAAACTCTGAAGATCCGGATTCGGCAGAAGAAACTGATACAGACCCCGAAAACTCCGATGATGCGGATTCAAGCACTGAAACGGAAGAATCCGGGAGCAATTGAGGATTGTGGCAATAGAACTACAAGCACACGGACTCGTAAAACGCTATACACGGCGCGGTCCCATCGTGGTTAACGAGGTGAGTCTATCGGTACAACAGGGCGAAATCGTCGGTCTGCTCGGTCCCAACGGAGCTGGGAAATCAACGACCTTTTACATGGTGGTGGGTCTGATTCGCCCGAATGCAGGTAGAATTACCTATGCCGATAAGGACATTACTTTCTACCCGATGTATAAGCGTGCAAGACTTGGCATCGGCTACCTTGCACAAGAAACATCTATTTTTCGTAAACTGACGGTTCAACAGAACATTGAGGCAATCCTTGAGGTACAAGGGGTACCAAAATCGGAACGGGAACCTCGCATTCGTGAGTTGACGGACGAACTCGGCATTTCAAATCTGTTACCACGCAAGGCATATACACTCTCGGGGGGTGAGTGTCGCCGTGCAGAAATAGCACGCGCCCTTGCGGCACAACCTAATTTCATTCTGCTCGATGAACCGCTCTCTGGAATAGATCCGATTGCTGTCGCGGATATCAAGCAGCTCATTGGCCACTTGCGTGACCGCAATTTAGGTGTGCTCATTACGGATCATAATGCCGCTGAAACACTTGATATTGTTGACAGGGCGTACATCATTGTTGATGGAAAGATTACACTCACTGGAACCCCTACAGAACTCATTAACAGTGAGACTGCAAGAGACCTGTATTTTGGACACAATTTCTCCTATCGGGTTTAATGGTTGTCGGTTTTCGGTTCGGATTTTTTTCAAAAAATCCTTTTGATTGTCGGAGGAATGGTTGTCGGAGGAATAGTTGTCAGTAGACCGATAACTGTTAGCTCCGGTAACTAATGATCAAATGTACAAAGCGCAACTTACCCAAACACCCCAATTAACACAGAAAACGTCCATTACACCGAGGTTACAGCAGGCACTTAAAGTGCTAAATATGCCACGGCAGGAACTGACACAATTCGTCAGTCAACAACTCGAGCAGAACCCCTTGTTAGAGCTCGAGGAATTCTTAGAATCCGAAGAAGATGACGACACGCCACACCACACCGAGGAATGGGATACAACACCTGAATGGAATGAACCCGAAGAAAAAATACTTGCTCCGGAAGATAACACTGTTGATATTGATTGGGAAACGGACTTTGAGGACCGTGTATCTCTCAGTGAACGGATAAATTCCACACACTCGGACACTGACGAACTCCAATCAGATCCGGCACATGAACGCTCGCTCCACGAGCATCTTGCTGAACAGCTGGAACTTGTCTCACCTGAGGTTATAGCCTCGGAAACAGAACGCGCCATCGGGGAGCAGATTCTCGGAAATCTAAACGATGATGGGCAATTAGAACTGAAACTGTTTCAAATTCCGTGTGAATTCTTGTCCCAACTCGATGAAGAAGAGCTTTCAATAGAACTGCACATTTTTATTCAGAAAAATTTACAATCTGCAACGGGCGACCCTGACGCTCAATTTTCGGAGACTTCTACAATTACTGTGGAAGATACAATGACCTCTTCCACAGAAAATGGCGGTATGTCCGCAAATCGGGCGTGGAAAATTAACGACAAAGCGCATAAAAAGAGCTATACTATACTATACGAGTATATGCCCGGCACCCAGACGACAGCACTTAATTTTTACCAACTTACGTTGGATGATATTGCCGAAACTGTTGGCTGTGATACATCACTCGTTGAGGCTGTACTCCGTAAAATACAGGATAGTTTTGAACCTCTTGGAATAGCCCATCGGGATGTAAGAGAGGCATTACTGATACAGATTCGCAATTATGAATCAGCAGTCAGTAAAGAGACGGGGAGGGAAAGCTGGAAGAAAGGAACAATGCGGTGCCTTGCCCAGAAAATCATTGAAAACCACTTTGATACTTTTCTGAATCAACAATGGGATTGCATCGCGGAGGCCCTGGGGGTTGACATGCTGACGATTGAAGCAGCCGCGAAGTGGATAGGAAGGCTATCACCTTACCCGGGACGCTATTTCGCAGATCCAACGACTCGATTGCTGAAAAAATCCTCTGCAACAGAGAGCATCACACCAGACGTGGAGATACAATATCTCAATGGAAAATACCAGGCTATCGCTGTAGACAATCACATACCGCGCTTACGGATGAATCCTTACTATGTAAATCTGATGCGAAATGGTCAAAATACCTTGGATGCTGAAGCAAAAGAATGGATAGAGAAACGGTATCGTGACGCAACGAATTTGCTCAGCAGTCTTGTGCAACGAGGGAGCACAATCGCCCGGGTCACCGAAGAAATTTTTGAGGTGCAAACGGAATTTCTAACACAAAGCGTTAAAAGTATTAAACCCCTAACTTTGAAAACAATAGCTGAAAAAATAGGAATTCACGAATCAACCGTCAGTCGAGTAACAAGCAATAAATATGTGCAAACCCCGCACGGCGTGTATCCCCTTCGGTTCTTCTTTAGTAATGAATTAGCGACTACACAGGGAGACGGAGTCTCTGCCAAACAGGTAAAAAATCTCATTCAAGAGATGGTTGATGCCGAGGTCCCCTCGAAACCGCTCAGCGATCAAGCAATCAGTAATGCCTTGAAGGCAAAAGGTATCTTGCTCGCAAGGCGAACCGTTCAGAAATATCGCGATGAATTGGGCATTCCAACATCCCGTAAAAGGTCGGCTGCCCGACCGGATTCTCGCAGCAATTGATTTTGGATTCTTGAAAAAAACAGGAGGATCGCAATGAAAGTAACGTACTCGGGACATAATTTGAAAATTACAGATGATATTCACGCGTATATCCTCAAGCGTGCCGATAAAATTGAGTCGCGTTTCGACGGGATGCAAGAACTCAATGTCGTTCTCAAATCTGAGAAACACCGGTTTGATGCTGAGATGATAGTGACAGCACCCCGTGTGTCCTTCTATGCCAAAAGTGAGACGCATGAGATCCTCTCTGCTCTGGATACTGCTACAGATAAGATAATCAGCCAGATCCGACGTTACAGGGACCGGGTGAAAGACCGCCGAAAGAATGCCCCGCATCGGGAGGTAGTGGCACGGCTCAATCCGGAGGATATGGAGACACCTCTGGACGTTGAAGAAAATGATGCCCCTGTTGTCGTGTCAACACAGGATAAATTCGCGTCCAAACCGTTGACGCTCGCGGAAGCTACAACGGAGCTTCAAGCCTCGAATTCTGGATTTCTTCTGTTTTTAAATGCCGAAACACGACAGGTAAACCTACTTTATGAAATGGAAACCAAGGGGACTTATGGATGGGTAGAACCCCTCTTCGCCTAATGGTGGCATGTGCCAAATAGCCGTCAACTGTCGGCTATCGGCTGTCAGTAACGAACCGCAAGGAAAATAAAAAAATGGCAAATCTTCCGAAAATCTACGCCCCTCAAGAAATTGAGGGGAAATGGTACCAACTTTGGCAGAAAAACGGCTACTTTCATGCAAAGGCACCCTCTGACAAGCCGCCTTATGCTATCGTGATACCCCCACCGAATATCACAGGCAGTTTACACATAGGACATGCCCTTGATAATACGCTCCAAGATTGCCTCATCCGATGGCGACGCATGCAAGGTTATAACGCCCTCTGGATGCCCGGAACCGACCACGCCGGTATCATGACTGAAGTCATTATGGAGCGGAAACTCGCTGATGAGGGCACTAACCGAATCGCGCTCGGCAGAGAAAGATTTGTCGAACGCATGTGGCAGTGGAAAGAGGAAACCAGCGACTATATCATCTCCCAACTCCAACAACTTGGATGCTCCTGCGATTGGGAACGTGAGCGATTCACTTATGATGAAGGGTTCTGTAAAGCGGTAAACACCGCGTTTGTTCAACTCTACAATCAAGGGCTCATCTATCGCGATACCGATATACAAAATTGGTGTCCACATTGCAACACTGTTATAAGCAACCTTGAAGTTGAACCGATTGAGATAGACGGCAACTTTTATCATATCCGCTATCCGGTTAAGGACAGTGAGATCGTACTCGAAATTGCCACGACACGTCCCGAAACGATGTTAGGCGACACCGCTGTTGCTGTGCACCCTGAAGATGAACGGTATCAACATTTGATTGGAAAAACAGCACTCCTACCGCTCTGCGACAGAGAAATTCCGATAATCGCCGACGCGTATGTGGATACAGAATTCGGGACAGGCGCCTTGAAGGTTACACCCGCGCACGATACGAATGACTATGAAATTGGGTTGCGACACAACCTCGAGCAGCTCACGATTTTCACGCCGGATGCCTGTATAAACGAAAACGCCCCCGAAAAATACGTCGGCTTGTCTCGATGGGACTGCCGTAAGCGGGTCGTTGAGGATCTACAGGCGTTGGATTATCTCGTCAAAATTGTCCCGCATCGGCACGCCGTTGGGCATCATGAACGATGTGGCACGGTTGTTGAACCTGCTATATCACCGCAATGGTTTATGAATATGCGTCCACTTGCCCAGCGCGCCATAGAAGCAACGAAGAAAGGTGAAGTCAAATTTATTCCGGAGCGGGAGACGGCTCGCTTTTATCATTGGATGGAGAACATCGAACCCTGGCCCATCTCACGTCAACGCTGGTGGGGACATCGCCTCCCAATATGGGATTGTAACGCATGCGGCGCCGTCACCGCTGCGATGGAAACCCCGCAGCAGTGCAAGGAATGTGGTGCCTCCGACTTTCGGCAAGAAGAGGACGTGCTGGACACATGGTTCAGCTCCGGGTTGTGGCCCTTCGCTACTATGGGATGGCCAGAAAATACGGAGGAGCTAAAAACATTTTACCCGACGTCCGTCCTTGTAACCGGTTGGGATATTCTCTTCTTCTGGGTCTCAAGAATGATTATGCTCGGATTAGGATGTATGAACGAAGTCCCGTTCCGCACGGTGTATCTGCATGGACTTGTTGCCGATGAAAAGGGACAGAAGATGAGCAAATCCAAGGGAAATAGCATCGACCCTTTAGAGACAATTGAAACCTATGGAACGGATGCATTCCGATTTGCGCTCGTCAATACAAGCACCCCAATCCCTTATGTCCCGCTTGCAGAATCGCAGATTGAGGCAGGTAAGCGATTCGCTAACAAAATTTGGAACGCAGCCCGGTTCATTCTGATGAACTTAGAGAAGCATCCTGTGCCCGCAAAAATGGATGCCGTAAAACAGGAAACGTTAGAAATCGCTTGGATACGGAGCCGTCTTAGCCATACCATTGCGACAACAACGAATGCCTTTGAAAACTTTCGTTTCTATGAAGCGGCACAAACACTCTACGCTTTCCTTTGGCATGAATTCTGCGATTGGTACCTGGAATTTGCCAAACAACGAATCTCACAAAATCAACCGGAGGCACTTTGGGTAGCAGCGGATGTTCTGGAGCAGACAATGCGCCTCCTCCACCCGTTGATGCCGTTTTTGACCGAAGAGATTTGGCAACAGCTCCCGCACGGTGGCGGAAACCGAAGTGAATCCTCCGAAAAGGGGTCAGTAACAGTTGCCTCATGGCCAGCGTCAATGGGCGAAAATCCGACAGCGGAAGCCACCATGACAACACTCATGGAAGTTATCGAGAGTGTCCGAAGCATCCGCGGCGAGTTGAATGTTCCGATCGGAGCGTCAGTGGAAGTGCACATCCAAGCGCCAAATGCTGAAGTCCGTGAAGGACTTGAAACGTACTTGGCACAGTACTTGCCAGCTCTCACACGTGTGGCAGACATCACGATCGCCGAATCTCTGTCTAAGCCCCGTGCTTCGGCGGAAGCCGTTATCGGTGAGCTTGCTATCTACATTCCCCTTGCCGATATCATCGATCTGGATGCCGAACACGCCAGACTGAGCAAACGACATCAACAGGCGGTTAAAAATGTCACAGCAGCGCAGAAGACTTTAGATAATCCGAATTTCCTTCAGCGTGCCCCTGAAAAAGTCGTTGCCCAAAAGAGGGAGCAACTTGAACGGATGTTGACGGAACAAGAAAAATTAGCGCGGAGTCTCGCGATGCTCGCTGAATCGGAAAATTAAAATAGCGAAAAGACCGTGGTTCGTAATGAAATGGAGAGCGGATTCGAGGAAGGGACGTTACGTCACAAACCCACGACGTTTAACCGCGAGGAAAAATTAAAAAGTGGCAATTGAAAATAACGATAACTGCTTTGTTTGTGGTATGAAAAATCCGTTCGGCTTTCAGGTAAAGCCTGAAATTAAGAATGGAGGCGAATTCGTCCATATTGAATGTACGCCTCACGAGCATTTGCAAGGGTGGGCAAACATTCTACACGGGGGTATCCTCAGTACGCTCTTAGATGAGGCGATTACCTATGTCGGAATAGGCACCTTTGATCAACCTGCAGTAACGGCGCAGCTCGAAGTCCGTTTTCGCAATCCGGCACCGACCTGTGTGAAACTCCATGTATGCGCGGAGCGTATTAAGGTTTCAAAAAGATTAGTGGAAGCAAAAGCGAAGGTCACACTTAGCGATGGCACCCTTATCGCCACTGGCACGGGGAAGGTCATGCCTGTCAATGAGAGTTTCGCACCTAAGGCACCCACTCGGTAAAAAGTCTACAGCAGACTGATGTGCCAGCGATATAAGAGGGCGGATCTCCCCTGATTATTGAAGGTCTCATCATCATGGTAATTACATAAATCCTGGTCAAAAAATGGAAAAATCAACATCTGCGGTGAATCCAGAGCAGCATTCAGGTTTGGACACGGATGTTCTCATCATCGGTAGCGGTGCTGCTGGATTACGCGCGGCTCTCGCTGCGAGCGAACGTGCGAGTGTGACCTTAATCACCAAAACGACGCTGACAGAGAGCAACACACACTATGCCCAAGGTGGCATTGCAGTTGCTATGAACCTTGATGACACGATTGCCTTGCACATAAAGGACACCTGCGCAGCTGGGGCGGGACTCTGTGATGTTGAAGCCGTTGAGATGATGGTATCCGAAGGCATTCCACGTGTTGCTGAACTCTTGGACTGGGGTGCGAACTTTGATTGGGAAGGCACCCTGCCACGTTTTACACAGGAAGCGGCGCATAGCCGTCGCCGTATTGTCCATAAAGGCGACGCAACTGGACGTGAAACGACGGATGTCCTTATTCAGCGTGTGCTTAACACGGAAAACATCCACGTCCTACAAAATACGTTTGCCATTGATCTCCTGACGGATGCCGAGACTCCCGAAGAGCGTCAGGAAACCGCTGCATGCTACGGCGTTACCGCAATTGTGGACGAGCGAATCGTTTCTATTCGCGCCAAAGCTACGATTCTTGCGACTGGGGGGCTCGGACGCCTCTACCCTTGTACCTCCAACCCAAAAGTAGCAACCGGCGATGGATTCGCCGCCGCGTGGCGCGCTGGATGCGAAATGGTCGATATGGAATTCGTCCAGTTTCATCCAACAACGCTTTACTTAGATGGGGCTCCCAACTTTTTAATCTCAGAAGCGGTTCGGGGTGAAGGCGGTCAGCTCATCAACATTCGTGGCGAACGTTTTATGGAGAGATACCACGAGAAGGGTGAACTTGCCCCGCGCGATGTTGTCAGTCGTGCTATCCAGATAGAAATGGAATTGACGGGGTTTCCGTGTGTTTATCTTGATATTACACATAAACCTGCCGAGTTTATCCACGAGCGATTCCCGACGATCTCCGACACCACCCAACACTATGGGTTAGACATCAGCGTTGACTTAATTCCGGTTCGTCCCGGTGCCCATTTTATGATGGGAGGTATCCGCACGAACACCGATACAGAAACGAATCTCAAGGGACTCTATGCGTGTGGTGAGGTTGCCTGCACTGGCGTGCACGGTGCGAACCGCTTGGCGAGCAATTCTCTTCTGGAATGTCTTGTTTACGGTGCACGCGCTGGCACAAACGCTGCACTGTTTGCCTCATTACAACCTTCTCAGCCACCAGATGTATTACTCGCTGGTCATACAGAGGCCTCTCAGATGTCCGATATTGAAGCAGATTTAGCTGCTTCTATAGAGGCGATAAAGGACGCAATCCGAGAGACGCTCTGGGAAAATGTGAGTATTGAACGAAACGGCGAGGGTTTAAGACAAACCCTCGCCGAATTACAAGATTTAACCACAAATTTAGGGAGCGTGCCAGCAACACCAGGCCCCGGTGATATCGCACTGATTGAAACAGTCAATATGCTCAATGTTGCCTTAATGATAACGGAATCAGCACTTGCGCGAACGGAAAGTCGCGGCGCGCACTACCGTGCTGATTTTCCAACGCAGGACGATATCGATTGGCACCGCCGAATTCTTATCAAGAACGATAACCCGCCAGAAGTGATCCCTCTAAAATCCCTTTAATTGTTTTTGTACGAGCCCTGTTCCCAAGTTCACAGCCCGGGGCTCGTTCGCATTCTTATAAATTTCCACATAGCGATCGTAACTGTTGATAACCTTTTTGATATGAAGTCGGGTTTCCCGGATCGTAATTTTCTCGACAAATTCATCGATATCTGCGATATTTTTCGATGCCACCCACCGTTTCATCCGTCCAGGACCGCCGTTATAGGCGCCCGTCACCAGCATCGCGTTGTCATTGAATAGGGAGTTGAGGTATCCGATATACTTCGTACCCATCTGAATATTGACATCGGGTTGCTTGAGCATAGAGGTTCGGAAACGACGGATTTTGAGCTGCTGAGCGAGTTCCCTTCCAGTCGGTGGCATAATCTGCATCAACCCGATTGCGCCTGCCCAACTCACCGCCTCGGCATTGTATCGACTTTCCTCTAAAATCATCGCCGCAATTAAGAAAGTGTCGACGTTATACAATTTTGCGTATTTCTCAACTGTATTCGCATAGTAGCGTGGATAGAGTTTTCGATGGAGTTTCTCTAAGTCTTCACGCGTCGCGTTTGCGAAAGCAGGACTCTCAAGAGATTTTTCGGTTGCCTTCCGCGCCTTATCGTACATTGCGAGTCCTTCATAACAGGTGATCAAATCATAAAAACACTCGCGTTCAGGGAGCGAGGATGTGTTGATGTGCTCGTTTAACTGCGCAATCGCATCTTCATAAAGCCGGAGTTCCATCAACAACGGCACTTGTTGCGGACACGCCTGACGCGCCGGCAATTCCGCATCCTGAATAGCCTTGGGTTCCAACTCGGATGTAGCCATACCTAAAATCGTCTTTGCTCGTGCGGAGTAGTACCAATACCGTGCTTCTGCCACTTCTTTGTACAACTTTCGTGCGAGTGCGGGTTTGTTCTGTCGTTCGCGTATCTTTGCCATCCAAAAGTGTGCCCCCATTGCATAGCGGTTTCCGGGGAAATTCTCCTTCAAGCCTTTGAAGGCGTTGTAACTCTCCTCGTAGCGGTGTTCGTCAAAACGCTGCCAGCCGATTCGCCACGCTGCCACATCAGCGTAAGGACTTTTCGGTGCCACCTTGATTAGGCGTGCATACGCATCGAGTGCTAACTCCGATTTATCCTGTCTCTCGCGGAGCTGGGCGATATCATACAAAGCGTCGTCTACCAACTCACTCCATGCGTAAGTCTTCACGAAACTCTCAAGTTTGCTGATAGCAGTTCTAATGTGTCCTTTCCGACGATAGCACTGGGCGATCTGATAGGTCGCCCGCGTGAGATACTCGCTTTTATCACCGAGCGCGATGACGGCGTTGAATTTCTTAATTGCTGTATTGTACCATTTCCGCCCCTGATAACTTCGTCCGATAAGGTAGCGCGCGTGCGCCCGTAAATTCAAATCCACAGTCTTCGGAATTAATTCCAAGTGGGCCACGGCAGTCTTCCACTGTTTATGTGAGAAGGATACCAAGCCACAATTAAGCCGGTCGGTTGGGGTCAATTTTAGCGTTTTATGCGCTCTCACAAGGCGTCTGAGTCGATCGAGTGACTCGCGAGCAACGCTCTTTGCGTGATTTTCCGTAATGAGTTCGCGGTACGTGTTGAAGGCTGTAGAGGTGTCACCGAGTTCCTCATTACAACGTGCCAACGCAAAGTGGGTCTCTCTTGCATAGCGTGGCTGCTCAATGAGTTCGACCAGCAGCGCCTTCGCGGAGGCGTACTGCTTCTCTTTTAGATACAGTTGTGCTAACGTCCACTTCGCCTCCACGAGATAGAAACTCGTGGGATACTCCGTGACGAGCTGCGTATACCACTTTATCGCCCGCGTCCTGTTATTCATATCTTCGTAAAGTCGTGCCAAGCGATAGATGGCACAATCCGCCAGCGGATAATTCACCGAAACAACTCGTGCGTAGTGTCCGACTGCCTTTGGACGGTTGCGAAGTTTTTCATAGTTATAGCCGAGTGCGTGATGAATCTGAAGTTTTTCTGGTTCGGACAGGTCGGTTTTCAATAGAGCCTCGAGTTTCAAAGTCGCTTTTTTGCGGTTCTCTTTATCTTTGCGGTTCTCTTTATCACCGTTATCCATCAAGGCGAAGGCTTCTTGCCACGCCGCACTCCGTTCTTCATCACCTGAAGCTGGCAGCCCGATAGCGAAGCATCCATAAGTCAACGCAAGTACACTTAAAAAGAATTTTCGGATTATGATGGGATATAACGCAGTTCCCGAACCGGATTTATTTTTCGACTGAATTCGGTTTCTGCTAAAAAATTTCATATATTTCATTTCGCCTTTTTTGGAATCCTCCTTATGTGGGTTCCTGTGGATTCACTTGAAATATGCATAGATTTTTTCGGATTCTTTTACCATACTTGAATTGTAACGTTTCTTAAAGGCAAAAAGCAACAAAAAAGTGAACGCTAACATTTCGTCGCGCGAATACCAGAAATCGCTTGCCAAATTGGGAGATGTTACGCTATACTTAATAGCAACTTAATCGCCTGAAAGGAGAAAGGGTAAATGGAAATTGTAGCACTTGGAAAAACAGGTTTAAATGTTTCACGGCTTTCGATCGGAACCGGATCAAACGGTTGGAACGGTCGCTCAAATCAGACGGATCTGGGATTTGAGGCTTTACGGGACTTACTGCTGTTCTCACATGAAAAAGGTGTAACGTTTTGGGATTCCGCAGATCAGTACGGAAGCCACCCACATGTCAAGGCAGCACTTCAAGAGGTACCCCGCGAGAGTGTCACTATCACTACAAAGACGACATCCCGGACGCGAGAAACCATAGAGGCAGATGTGAAGCGATTTCTGAAAGAGATAGGCTCTGACTATGTAGACATTGTTCTACTTCACTGTCTCACACAGGTAGATTGGCCCCAGCGGTATCCAGATGCAATGGAAGCACTTACCCGTTGCAAGGAACAGGGATTAATCCGCGCACACGGCGTATCCTGTCACGATTACGGTGCCTTCCAAACATCAGCGATGACGGAATGGGTTGACGTTGTCTTGGCTCGGATTAATTACGCCGGTGTTCACATGGACGCATCCCCTGCCGATGTCATCCGCACAATGGAACAGATGGCATTCGTAGGAAAAGGCATCTACGGGATGAAGGTGCTGGGACAGGGGAAATTGGCAGAAGACGCGACGGGTCAACGGGAGGCGATCGAATTTGTGATGGGACTTCCGTGTGTCCATGCAATGACTATCGGTATGACCTCGGAGCGCGAAGTGGAAGCGAACGTCGCTGTCGTTAATGAATTGTCGGAGAAAGGCGTTTAGAGGTTGAATCCACGCTTACCGAACCGCAAGGTAAATGAAAAAGATGGAAAAATATGAGATAGTGATCGGTTTGGAAATCCACGCCGAATTATGCACAGAAAGTAAGCTTTTCTGTAATTGTGCTTATATCTTCGGGGCATCGGCGAATGACTGTACGTGTCCAATCTGTTTAGGAATGCCGGGAACATTACCGGTCGTCAACAGACGTGCTGTGGAGTTTGCGGTTCGTGCTGGCTTGGCAATGGACTGTGAAATCACGGCTTCCAGTAAATTCGATCGGAAGAACTATTTCTATCCGGACCTGCCGAAGAACTACCAAATCTCACAATATGACATTCCGTTATGTCAAAATGGACAGGTAACGTTTGAGTTTGAAGGCGAATTCCGAACTGTTGCCCTCCGTAGGATTCATCTGGAGGAGGACGCGGGGAAATCCATTCACGCCGAAGTCACAGGGGATCCAACCCGTAGTTTCATGGATTTCAATCGTGCCGGTGTGCCGCTCCTTGAAATTGTGAGCGAACCCGAGTTGCATTCTCCTGCGGAAGCCATTGCCTATTGTCGTGCGGTGAAGGAAATTTTAGAGTATATTGAAGTGAGCGACTGCAACATGGAAGAGGGGAGTCTGCGATGTGAACCGAATCTTTCCCTACGTCCCAAAGGGAGTAAAGCGTTGGGGACGCGCACAGAGATTAAAAACAAAAACTCGTTCCAAGAGTTGATCGAGGCGATGGAATATGAGGTGAAACGGCAGGCTCGAATTTTAGACGCGGGTGAGGAGGTCGTCCAGGAGACACTCCTATTTGATGCCAGCACGGGCAGGACCGTCGCCATGCGCGGTAAAGAAGAAGCTGACGACTATCGCTATTTCCCTGAACCCGATCTCGTTCATGTCCAGATTGGTGATGAGTGGGTTCAGGAAATTCAGCCCACACTTCCCGAACTCCCTGATGCCCGCCGAAAACGGTTCCTTTCGGACTACGGTATTTCGTCCGAAAACGCGGAATTCCTGACCAGCACGCGACCGCTCGCGGAATTCTTCGACGAAGCCGCTCGACTCAGTGGTGAACCCACCGCCTGTGCAAACTGGATCATGGGGGACTTGACCCGACTCCTAAACACAGCAGAAATTGAGATCCAAGAGGCGAAGGTTACGCCAGCACACCTCACTGAACTCATCCAGTTAATCGGGGATGCAACCATCAGCGGTAAAATTGCCAAATCTGTGCTTGATGATGCCTTTGAGACGGGCAAAATGCCGAAACAGATTGTTGCCGAAAAGGGATTGGCACAAATTACGGACACCTCAGAGATAGAAGCCATCGTCTTACAGGTGGTGGAAGAGAATCCCGGTCCTGCTCAAGATTACCGGGACGGTACAAAGAAAGCCATTGGTTTTCTCGTGGGGCAAGTGATGCGTGCGACTCGCGGCAAGGCAAATCCGCAACTCGTGAATCAGATTTTGACGCGGGTGCTGTCCGCTGAATAATACCCTTATTCAGAATATTTGGGTGAAATCTCGTTTTTCCTTTCAATCGGATTTTAGCGTTAATTGACTGCGTAAATTTCAATCACAACCACGGCATGACCATAGGACAAATCACCCTCATATCCGTAACAAAGCAATTCGGGGACACTGTCGCCGTTGACGATGTATCTCTACAGATAGAAGGCGGGGAGTTCTTTTCACTGCTCGGACCGAGTGGATGTGGTAAAACGACAACGCTGCGCATCATCGGCGGATTTGCGTATCCCACCACAGGGGAGGTCTTCATCAACGGCGAACTGATGGCAGAAATGCCACCTTATCGCCGTCCTGTCAATACCGTCTTCCAAAATTACGCCTTGTTCCCGCACAAAACCGTTGCACAGAATATCGCATTTGGGCTGCAGATGAAGAAAGCGACCAAAGCGGAAATCTCTGATGCCGTTGAAAACGCATTAGATTTAATTCAACTGTCGGGGTACGACGACCGGAAACCGAGTGAGCTCTCTGGTGGCGAGAGGCAGCGTGTGGCACTCGCGCGCGCGCTCATCAATGAACCTACCATTCTGCTGTTAGATGAACCGCTTTCAGCCCTTGACCTGAAACTCCGAAAGCAGATGCAATCAGAACTAAAAGCACTGCAGCGCAAAGTCGGTATCACGTTTGTCTATGTCACACATGACCAAGGGGAAGCCCTGGCACTCTCCGATCGGATTGCGGTGATGAACGGTGGTAAAATTCTCCAGGTCGGAACGCCATCTGACATCTACGATTCGCCACAGAGCCGTTTTGTCGCTGACTTCATCGGTACCTCCAACTTTCTGGAAGGAACACTTATTAGCGAGAATGAAATTACGCTAACAATGGAACCACCCCTCAAGGTTGTCAGCACACCGAACAACGATATACCCTTGAACGCATCTGTCACTGTTGCAGTCCGTCCGGAACGCATTGATCTGAGAATGACACCCACTTCTGATGTTGCGAACTGCCTACGAGGTGTAATTCAGGACGAAAGTTACCTTGGGACGACGCTTCAGTACACCATCGAAACCGATGTTCCGACCCCACTCATTGTCCACCAACAGAACACGGGTGCCAGAGATGGACGTCGCTTCCAACGCGGCGATACAGTCTATCTACAATGGACGCCTGAAAATGCAAGCGTTTTGAAAACCGACGAAGACTAATCTCCAGACAACGGGAGTCTGACTTTCCCATTATCACGCTGCTGCGAGGTTAAGAAACCGATGATAATCTGGACGACCTTATACCCTTCAGTGCCAGGCGAAACAGGTTCTCCACCCTCTGTAATAAGACCTACCAACTCTCGGGGTCCCGCAGGAATACCGGTGATGTCCCACGTTGGTGCCTCAATTGTTTCAATAGCATCGTCTTGGTGGAGTGTTGCTCCCTTGTCACTGATGAGAATGTAGCCGTTGGTCCCGACAATCTCTACGCGAAACCCGGAGAGGGTTGTCTTTGGACCGCCAGCGTAATAGCCGCGCACGCCGTTCGCGAAGTGGATATATCCGTGTGCCGAGGGTTCCGTTGCGGGAACGTGTCCACCATCACCTTTATACTCGTTATAGTCCTCGTAGCCGTCCTCTAATTCGGCAGAGACCCACTCCGGATCTGAGTCAGCGAAGTAGCAGATGGCATCAACAAGATGTGTTCCGTTCCGGAAGAGCATCGCTCGCCCCCCACTCAGGGTGCCGATGACATACTGGACATCTCCAATGCGCCCGCCACCGACGATAACATCTCTGGTATGCCGCCACAACGGCTGCCACCGACGGGTATGGTCAATCGAGAGAATCGTCCCGTTCCGCTCGGTTGCTTCCAGCATCCTATCGGCGTCTGCGATGCTGGTTGCCATCGGTTTTTCACAGAAGATACCCTTTACGCCAGCATTTGCCGCGTCAACGACCAAATCGGCGTGCCGATGGTCGGATGTCGCCACTGTCACCATATCTAAATTCTCGGCAGCGAGCATCTCTTGATGGTTGGTATATAGGGAGATGTTCCCCCAATTGTCCTGATATTTTTCCTTGAAGGCATCCAATGTGCTTTGCACAAAATCGCAGCCAGCGGCTAATTCAACGTTCGGCATACCCACCAATCCCGATGCGTGTGTTGTGCCGATACCGCTACAGCCAATAACCCCAACGCGTAAATCTGCCATTTTCATATCCTCCGCTATTCTATTACTTCAAACTCCAGAAAACCGAAAATGAGATGGTTACGAGATAAACCGTTTTGTCATGGAGACGATTATATACTGTGCTGAATTAGAAGTCAAATATTTTATAGGAGATCGGAAGGGAATCTAACAAAACGATTTGTTATGAACTACAAATTTTGGTAAACTATATAGGTGAGATTAACAAATTTTCTGTAGAGAGGTAAAAAAATTATGGTTAGAATAGTTGCTAATCCAGGAATTCTTGGTGGAAAACCGATTGTTGAAGGCACACGTTTGAGCGTCGAACATATATTGGGATTATTGGCAAGTGGTATGTCACATGAAGAGATTATCGCGGACTATTCGGATCTAACGGAAGAAAGTATTCGGGCCGTGCTCGCCTATGCTGCGAAAGCCCTGCGCAATGAAATTTTTATTGACGTTGTCTCAGACCGGGATGGAGATTCTTAAAGATGCTCCCACCACTTGTTGCTGATGTCAACATTGCTTCTCGGGTTGTTCAATTAAGTTTCACTCCCATAATTTCGTAGTCCAAATTAATTTTACCGCAAAATTTGCGTCGTTTGGCTGAACCACTGGAAAAATTTCTGAATCCAACCAGGGCGAGAAGTCCGAATTTCGGAAATATCAGGTAGGGCTATTGTTATTGATTTCCACACCCCATCAGCATAGTCAGGATTATTTTCATGGAATGCAATCTCTTTCGCTTCAGGAATCGGTTCACCATCAAGCAGCATGCCTTCAATGTGACATTGGATGGCTTCAGCGGCTTGATTTTGTGCATCCTCAAGCGTATCGCCAGCCGTTATGCAACCGGGTAGATCTGGAACGGTTACACAATAGTCACTATCTGGGTCTTTGTGAATCACAATAAGGTAATGCCTATGCATAAAACACCTCGTGTTTTTCTCTTGGTCTGTTTTCTCCAACTTGGATTCCAACCCTTCCATCCTGCTTGCCTACAGATACTTAACAATGTCTGTTGCCGTAGGTCTTTCTTAGGGTGAGGGACGGTTACTCGCCCAGGCTTGTTAGGGTGTTTGTAGTGATGGTGACTACCAACCGTGTGAACCAACATCCATCCTTCTTTTTTTAGTCTCTTCATCACCTCACGACTTGAGATTGCCATATTCCAAATTAACTCGGTTCTCCACTAAAAATGTCAACATGTCTTAAAATCCGTCGGTATACCAAAAAATATGATGCGATTGGATACCTTGTTCCAAGGGTTTCGGTTGATTGTGTAACAGGTTTGGAATCGAATTGAACGCCGGTGATGCCATTTTCTCCGAAAGCACGGCGGGTTGAACGATACGGTACATCGCACTCCCCTGTTCCTCAAGCGTTGGCGCATTGAAACCATCGGCAATAGGTGCGGGATAGATAACTTCAAGGGATTCCGCATCCATCTGTGCGATAATATGAGAGAGCATGTCTTCGAGAAGGTGTTTACCTCTATCTCTCTCAAAGGCTCCCTCTGAGGCGATAAACTCTTTAACACCCAACTCATCCTCGCGGGGGTTGACGGAGATGTAGCCTTCAATGGTGCCGTCCCGCTCAGCAACCCATGCGTTCGAGGACTCGGTTCGCACCCACTTCGTCCAATACGCGATTTCATCTCTAACAAGCGTGCCGTTAAATTTTCGCGCATATCGGTCATAAAGATCAGCGATCCGTGTAACTTCGACTTCATCATCAAAATTGGCTGGGCGGACTTCCCATGCCGACTCTTTTTCAGCAGTGAAAGATTGTTTTGCGTAGTAGCGAGGGACCTTTTCCCACCCTTCAATCGAATAGATGCGTTGGCTTCCGAAAAGCACAGAAACAGCAATGTCGCGGGACTCCATGAACTGGATCGAATCTTTGAGGAGTTGTGTAGCGATGCCGCGTCGGCGGTATTCTGGGCGCGTGCTGACCTCGCCGATGCCGCCAACGGTTATCGGTTCCCCGTGCAAAAATATCTTTCGGATAAAGACGCGCACTGTGCTAACGATAGTCCCATTGTCAACTGCGACGCGGATACCCTCAGCGTCCCGCCATGGATCGTTGTGCCAGTGATTAGAAAAGTATTGACGGCCCCCTGTAAAGACAGATGTGACATGGTCCAGCCACGCTTCTAATTCTTCAGGGTGAAGAGCACGAAATTCCATTTTTAATGATACCTTGTGGAAGAACACCGGGTGTTAAGACTATTGTGTATATTCCTGAAATCCGCCTGCATGTTTTTGCTTGGGTATTTCTGCGTATTGTTGCAGGAAACCGTGATTCTGGTTTTATCTTAAAACTTTATCGTTAACTCACCGACGAACTGACGCGACTCATTACGGCTCCCAAACACTTCGTAGAGGTCGCCAGAGACATCGTAAAACCGACGGATGAAATTGCGGCTTGTTTCCGCTGGATTCAGATCCGCATAACGCAGCCATAGATTCGTCCGAGACCAGATATCCCAATTGAGTTCAACAACCGTAGCGCTCGCGTCGCCGGTGTCTATTCTCTGTTGTTTGTTGAGGTCAGGGAAAAGGGCGTCCTGTGTCAAATCAGACGTGCCATCAACACGACCGATGGATAGGTTCAATTCCTTGTATCGATACGGATTTGGATTCGTGATGAATTTCAGATTCGCGGCGAACGCATTCTCCAACGCTTGTGTCTCGAAGTTGTAGCTATCTTCTACCTTTGCAGGCGTAACATAACGTTCATCCTGTTCGCCATACGTCAACTCATCAAGGAATGTCAGGTGCCACCGCTCAGAGAGACTATAGGTCCACCCAAACATGTTTTTGAGTTCCAGTTGGTTGAGTTCATCTTGAACATCGGTTGAAATGTCAATGTCTTCATAATCTTCCAAGTAGTTGTTGCGGAGATTGGCGGCGCGAACGCTGTAAAAACCGTTCATGTGTGAGGGTTTCACGGTAAATCCGCTGACAGAATATTGTGCGATGGTAAAATCACTATCGTCTCGTAGATAGAGGTATCCAGCAGCGTCCAGATCCAAGAAGGTCTGATCGTGTTTTTCCTCACTGAGTTGATCGGTTTCATAAACGATGCGCCCGAGGTACCGTCCATTGAGATCGAACTTCTGGATCCGTGAGATGATGTTATGAAAGAGCGTCAGACGAATGTCTTTGCGTTTCAGCTCTTCGGCGAGTTCTTCTTTGTCTTCCGCATCGGTTTCATCGGCATAGTATCGACTGTATTCTGCTTCCTCCAGTAGTCGGACGCGTCGATTCAAGGCGGCAGTATCGGCAGTCGTAGCGGGACTCTGTGCGAACGGTCCGTATCGTGGATGCGTTGCATTCGTAATCGCGTCAGCAAGTTCCGCTTGACCTGGCGTGATTTCCGTGAGTTGCGTCAATGTCGGGGAGAGCGCAATAATTTCTGGGAGTCCACCGATTTTTCTCCGGAACCGACTGGCATCTTTAACGAGGATCTCGCCGGTAGGGAGGGCAACAAGTGCCATCGGTTTCATAAATTCACCATTGCCTCGTCCTTTTCTCCCAAAACTGCCGAGCGGTTTCCCCGCGGCGTCGAACCTCACAACCCGGTGGTTCCCGGTGTCTGCGATCAGTACATTTCCCCGGGCATCAATTGCGATGTCCGAGGCATCCATATCAAACTCTCCTTCGCCTGCCCCATACCTCGCGAAAGTGAGCAACCTCTCTCCATCGGTACTGAACTTATGGACGCGTCCGAGTTCTGCGTCTAAAACGTAAAGTTCATTTTCGGCGTTGCGAGCGACGCGGAGGGCTCTATCATAACCCTTCGGTTGAATGGCGAAAGCGGTTTTCCCTTGCTCGTCAATGATGAGATTCGCCGGTAAAACGACTTTGGGAAGGACATCCATAGGATCGACAAAGTAGGTGTCTAACAACTCACCCTTCCCACTGAATTTGTGGATGCACGGCGCGAACATATAAACTTTCGGGGTACCTGCTTCAGTGCCTGTCTCTGCGATGTGCTGAATCGTTACATCGGCAACGTAGATATTCCCGAAACTATCTACGGTGAGGTGTCCGGGTTTCCGCAGGATATTGTCTGGAGATTCCGGTGCTTCTGGAATTTGGAACAGGAATTCGCCTGTCGCTGATAATTTCTGTATCAGCCTATTTTCGGCGTCGCTGACGTAGATGTTTTGGTCGTCAAAGGCGAGGTGGATCTCCTTGCCAAACCGTCCTTGGGTTGCGCCTTTTCCTGCGAATTCACGTTCTAATTGGATAAAGTCTACTGGGAACGCCGAATTTAATCCGATGCATAGTAAACAGAGGGTGAGTCGTATGATGATGAACGTATTTTTCATTATGAAGTATCTTTTTTACGGTTTAACGATTTGATCCTGCAATAGTGGCGCAAGTTCCTTACGCAGTTGTTGCATTTCGGCTTGCATCGCTTCAAGCCCTTTCTGCATCTCATTTTGATTACGTTGCCTGGAAACAAGGATAAGCTGCGGAATACCGATTGCCAACACAATTAACGCGATAAGTGCCGTCACTAATATCACAAGCAGATTCATGTTTCTATCAACACCCTCTATTCTCCCTGGTAAATCCGCTATTTTACCTTCAAGTGTTGTGAGTCTGTCTTCAAGCGTTGTGATTTTACCCTCAAGTGTTGTGATTTTACCCTCAAGTGTTGTGATTTTGCCTGTGAGCCTGCTTTCAAGTCCCTCAAGTTTTAAATCAATATATTCGCGCGTCCGTTTTTCCGATGCAGAGACGGCTTTTTCTACGATATTGGAGATTGTTTGAACATCTGCTGGCGTCAATTCAGCAAACGCCGAGGGCGTGAATAAGAGACAGACCACTATTACCAAGTTTTTCATGGCGATTCCCTTTAGTGTCAGTTTTGATCTGAGTTAGAGGCCTTAAATCTTAAATATGGTACACGCTTCTGATATGAATGTCAAGACAAAACGTTTCAATCCGATTGCTGATGGCTGACCGCCGCTACTAATCCGGTAAAATCCGATATCCGGTACTAATCCCTGTAATCATTCCGATAATTGCCCAGAGTCCAGCACACGTCATCTCTCCGATAACGAGTCCGAGGAAGATAGGTCTCGCGCTCCGATACGCCTTCAATCCACCATATTTCACGATGCTAAACTTCAGACCCCAGCCCAAAAATATGGAGAACCACAGTTTAAACGTTGCCCATGAACTCAACATCGTATAGCCGAGCGGATGCAGGGGCCACCAGATAAACGTCTGACGCATCCACATCAGCCAGATTGTGAACCCGCTTCCGAAGACCATAAAGCCCGTATTCGTCCAATTCGTGCTTGTTTTCGGACTGACCAGCAGTCCCTCGAGCTGGCGCATGAACCAACTCCCACCTGTGTAAGGTGCCCCGTGTGCATAACTCACCTTGATCGCAGAGTAATAGGAAACACCCAGTCCGATAACCATTGCGACCGCCATCGCGATGAGCAGTTGTCGGCGTTTGACGCGGGCATCATCTGCCGCTTTCAATCCGTTCATGATGTTCGGCATCATAAATTCACGAAGGTCCAACGTGAGACACACCGGATGCATCATTATTGAAGTCAATGTAGAGGGGTGGATTTTTGAGGTACCCAGCGTCGTTAGGAAGAAACTCTGTGGTGAAAACGATGGATTGATGAACGGAATCCCGCCGTTAATCACCTGCCACGTCAGCAGCACATACATCGCGAGCAGAAACAGCACAAAACCGAAAGCAAAGAGGAGGGACATTCCCATCAAATGATTGAAAAACGCAAGCACGCAGATACCACCAAGGAGTCCGAAGATCGTAACGCCGTGGGGCAATGCCTCATCGGAGGGACGGAACTGGAACATGGTTTTAATGTGATGTCTCGCTTTCCAGAGCGCGATAGCAACAAACGTCAGACAGGCACCCGCCTCCTGCGCAGCACTGAACGACTTACCCGTCCACTGCACTCCGGGTCCCGAACTGAGTTGGAAACCGAGGATTACACCCAATAGGCATTGGAGTTTGTAAAACACGAAGAAAAACCAGATGCTGAACGATACCTCCAAAGTGAGCAGATAACTGAACCCTACCATCGACCAGAAGATGACGATCTGAAACGGGCGGAGCGCGGTCCACGGCTTTTCAGAGAGGTACGCGTTCAGCCAAAAATCGCGCGGGACATGCGGCATAGACGGAAAGAACGTATGGAGACCGTTCATCGTATGTAGGAAGACAGGGAACGCAAACCCGAACCAGAGTGCGCTGTTCTTAAAGAGTGGACCGAGGCTCCCTCTACCTTGTGCTGCCATCTCTACAGGTAACTTAACGAGGGGGAAGGCACAGCGTTCGTACTCCACCCACTGCTTACGGAGCAGCACCGACAAACAGATCATCACGAAATAGACGACGAGAACGTAGGCACTCCACGTTAAAATCGGGACGATCCACGGTCCCCACGGCACAGATTCCCCATCGAACAACCCCTCAAAGAAAGACTGCGCAGCGGTGTGGTCGCGAACCACGCGCCATTGTGGGATATAGTGATGGAATAGCGACTCCCAATCGTTTTCGGGTGTGGCGAGATACTGATACGCCACCATCGGACTGAGGGCATAGCGCATCATCCCTGAAGATGGGATCCCGGCTGGCGCGAGCATGATACACCAGATCGTGACAAGTTCGCCGGGTGAGAACGCCGAGGAAGGATGGACCCGCTTCAGGAGAACATTGATTCCCAATACAAAGAGCGTCAGCACAAAGAAGGGAGCAACAGGGAAATGTCCACCTGCGAGGAAGATGTTGCGGATGACGTAATCGTTATAGGGGGCGAGGAGACATTCGGTCGTCGCGCACGCCAAGCCGATCAGCACTGCGCGCCACGTGAGACTGTCTCGGGTTTGTTGTTGAATCAATGTGTTGCCTTTCCTGTTCTTATGCTTTCGACGATAAGTATACCACATCCCCATTTTTTTTATAGTAAAACCCAAAAATAAGTGAACATTCGTAGCACAAACTGTCCAGTTTGTGCAGGGGAGGCACGCAAACTAACAGTTTGCGCTACCATCGGGGTGCCCAAGTAATTATTGACTCTACTATAATAGCACAATTTTCCGGTAGGCGGGAAGAAATCCGCAGAAATCCGCAGAAATCCCCTATCAAAAACCCCTATCAATCCGCAGAAATCCCCAAGCAAAAACACCCCAAGCAAAAACACGCCGGTTCCCGACAATATTGGTTATCGGCGATCGGTAAGGAGGTTTTCGTTTAAAACGCCCTTTTGCCGACTGCCGACTGTCGACTGCTGACTGCCATTCTTGACTGAACGGCTCTGATTGACGGTCGATTAGGTATGGACTTTCATGGACGCGTATGATACAATAAATCCCTAAGAATTTTAACGCAAACCCGGAGAAAAAAATGAGACGTTTTGGCACCCAAGGCCGCGTCTATCCTGATCGGCACTACGTTGTCTCGCGGACGGAGGAGATTACTGACTTTATTGACCGCATCAAAGACGGACGCTACGTCGTCCTCTTTGCACCCCGCCAGACCGGAAAGACCACGTTTTTCCGATTCGCACTTGACGCACTCATTGCGACATCATCCCTCTATTTCCCAATTCAACTGAATTTTGAAGCGTATAAAAATCTCGCCGCTGCCGATTTTTATGAGGCTTTCTATAAGCGGGTTCGCAGAGAAATTGATCGGGTTTTCCAAAAACGGGGACACGTGCCTTCTGAGGGGCTCACGCGCTTCCTTGATAGCGTGAAACTCACCAATCACATTTTGATGATGGAGTTCTTTGAGGCGCTTGATGGCTTTTTGGAGCGTCAATATAGGGAGCAGAAGGTAGTTCTCATCATAGACGAGTTTGATGGGATCCCGCAGACGGTTTTGAGTGATTTTCTTCATTCGCTGCGTGCTATCTATCTCTCTGATGAAAGGCGATGTCCCCATAGTGTTGGCATTGTCGGGGTCAAAAGCATTGCACAACTTAACTATGACAGATCCGTTTCGCCGTTCAATATACAAGATGAATTCCATCTGCCCAACTTCACGTGCCAACAGGTGCGAGAACTCTTGGCGCAGTATACAGACGAAGTCGGACAGCCTTTCGCGTCACCTGATTAACGGACTTGAAGGGGACTACTTCTCGGAAAATAGTGACACCGACTTTATCGATTATCTCACTCCCACTGGACTGCTCTTAATGGCACCGCTACTGGATAACTTCAGAGATTTCATCGCCCGCGCCGGGTTCCGCATCCTGCAGGTGCCAGATACCCCGCAAGAGTTTGTCGGGCAGTATCTACTGTACACCTATCTGGACCAATTTGTCCGGAGCGTGCGCGGGAGCATGTACCTTGAGGTGCAAACCGGACGTGGCAGAATGGATCTCATCGTTCTGCATAACAACCGAAAATACATCGTTGAGACCAAGATTTGGGAAGGTGAACGGCGGTATCAAGCCGGCAAAAAGCAGCTCGCGACGTATCTCAAGTTAGAAGGGGCAGGAGAAGGGTATTACGTCATCTTTGACCACCGCGTCACGCCTGAACCTCGTGTAGAAACAGAGACGCTCGAAGGATTAACAATTCGGAGTTACGTGATCCCGGTGATACAGGAGCACCCCTCCTCGACTTGAGGAATTTATAGTGCCGCCGCAAAAAAAATGATGCGATGCCGTGCGGCAAGCCGTTCGGAACTATCTGAAACTCCCCAAGGCATAAATTCACATAACTCAAAATTAACTTTTTTTGAAAAAATTGTTGACAAATTTGCGTTTTTTTTTTATAATCCCCGTCAATTAAACTTCACCATGCGGAAAAAGGTCCAACGCGCAGTGTTTCAAACCCCAGAACAGCATATAAAGGGACACGCATGCAGAGCGGACATATCAATTTCAACATCACGAAAACGATTCTCCATACCCCTCCAATGCATGAGGTATATGGAAATGTTACGTCCTGCCGTGTCTTTTGTTTACCAACAATTCGCCGTATTAACGCAGCGTTAATAACAGTTACACTGCCCCCTCCCACTTTACATTTGTTAGGTAGTATTTTTCACAATATGGTATCGGCAGTGATTGCCGTGCTGGTTTCTTCGCGCCCGCGCGCCCTTCGTCTCACACGGAGGGTCTCGTCGTGGACTTTTTTTGTTGTCACAATCGCACCAAAAATCCGCGCAAGCCGTGTCATCCGCAATTCAGACAACTTTTAGACCCAAACGATGTCTTTTGGACATCACAACTGTATCAAAGGAACCGCAAATGCATAACAAACGAGTTTTCTATAGGATGGGACTGCCCCTTTTTTCGATGGTGATGGCGATGCTTCTCTGCTGTGTGGCTTTCATGGGATGTCCCGAAGCAGAGCAGATGACAGACAATGTCCTACAGCCTCCGACAACAGATCCCAATGTGAATCCAAACGTAGACCCGAATATTGATCCCAATGTGGATCCGAATGCGGATCCGAAACCGGAAACCGTGGCACCGCTCCCCGCAGGCACCGTCGTCTTTGTGGAACCCAGACAGATGACCTCACCCGCCCCTGGGCAGCAACTACAGGTTCGGATTAATATCAAGGGTGCCGCAGATGTCTTGGCTTACGAAGCAACCGTCGGTTTCGATCCCACAGCACTCCGCTATGTGAGCATTGAGAATGCGGATTACCTCCCGACGGGCGCGTTTGCGTCGCCGCCACAGGTCACTGCGAACAGCGTCTACCTCGCAGCGACCTCCCTAACAGACACCGCAGCGCGAGTAAGCGGGACACTGGCGATTGTAACATTTGAGGTAGTATCTGCCAAAGCCTCCACGATTACGCTCAGCAAGGTGTTGCTCTCCGATAGCAACGCCACCGCGTTAGACTTTACCAGCGTAGATGGTAAAGTTCGCGCCCCATAGAGAAGCGGTTTGTAGGCGTGAACCCCTTTATCTGAAAAATAAAAGGAGATAAGACATGAAAACTTTATTGAAAACGAACCTATCTTTTCTCTGTCTCGTAGTGCTGTTGTGTTTCGGCATAACGTCCATGAGTTACGGGCAAGCCGTGATTTCTGTAGACCCGGCAGAGAGCGTCTCCCCTGCAGTCGGTTCACAACTGACGATCCGTCTGAATATCAGCAACGGTCAAAACGTTGCTGGCTATGACATGAGTGTGAATTTCGATACGAGTGCACTGCGGTATGTTTCAAGTGCCACCGGAAGTTACCTGCCGAGTGGTGCGCTCTTTCTGCCCCCAGCAGTTTCGGATGGCATAGTGACGCTGGTAGCCCTCCCTGTCTCAGGAGCAGCATCAAGTCGCAGTGGTACGCTTGCGAGCGTGACGTTTTCGGTGATTGCCGTGAAAGCGTCGACACTTCGACTCACACGGGTCTTCCTCATGGATAGTAGTGCCAATGGTCTCAGCGTGTCAGTGAGAAACGGCAGCATTGTTGAGAGACGTGGGGCGAAATGGGATATCAACGGGGATGGGACGGTGAACGTCTTGGACCTAGTGAGGGTCGCGACGAGTTTGGGGAGCCAGAATGCCGGTACGGACATCAACGGGGATGGGACGGTGAACGTCTTGGACCTGGTGACGGTCGCGCAACACCTCGGTGAAAGTGTTGGGACACCCGACACTCCGTCGGTGGTACCACCGCCCGTGGCACTCCTTCCTGAGACCACAAGAGATGATCACATGTCTCATTTTGAGTCGTGCCAGGCCATAGATCCACGCCTCAGCACCGGTGACGGGGACTCGACTATCAAATACGCAGTTGGTTATACAAAATACGTATGGACTGCCGTGGATACCGTAGACCCTAATGATAGCAATTCAGATCTGGTGCTTACAGTTAAATTCATAAAGGGCTCGCGGGACGAACGAAAGCTCGTCGAAGAGGTGGCTCCCACATGGACCAAGGGGGATGTCCCCTTTACCTTTAGATTCGTGGACAGGGGTCCCTCTGACATACGCGTCGGGTTCGATTCCAACCTGGGCAATCAATCCCTGCTCGGCACGGAGGCCAATCGTGTAGAGGGAGCAACCATGAACCTTGTCCTAGAGGGTGCCAGGCATCCCGAGCGTCCTATTTTACACGAATTCGGACACGCCTTGGGCTTGGGGCATGAACATCAAAACCCCGCATCCCCCATCTCGTGGGACAGAGAAGAAGTGATTAAGGATGTCAAAAACCGGTGGGGGTGGTCTGAGGAGGAGATAATAGATAATATATTGACAGGGATCAATATAAATCATGCGAATTTTACGGAATTTGACCCGGAGTCTATCATGATTTATCCGATTCCTGAAAATTGGACCCTTGATGGTTTTACAAGAGGTTGGAACCTGAAGTTGTCGAGCACAGACAAAACCTTTATACGTGACCTATACTCTGGTAGCCCGTTTGATGAGTTTGATAACCCGTTTGGTCGAGTGGAGATACCAATGGTACGGATACCCGGCGGCGCATTTCAGATGGGCAGTAATAGTGGATCTGACATGGAGAAACCCGCCCATTCGGTGTATGTGGATGCGTTCTACATGGATAAGTATCAGGTAACGAATACGCAATATGTGGAGTTCCTGAATGAAAAGGGCAAACACACCGAAAACGGCAGGCCCTGGGTGAAACCTTCTGAGAATAGGGGTATTGTATACAGCGATGGGGCCTACCGTGCGGGAGCAGGGTATGGGAATCTCCCTGCTCGTGTGACTTGGTATGGAGCAATGGCATACGCGAAATGGAAAGGGAAGCGTTTGCCGACGGAGGCGGAATGGGAGAAAGCGGCGCGTGGCGGTCTAACAGGCAAAAAATATCCGTGGGGTAACACCCTGGATCGCACGAAAGTGGCCGACGCGGAATTTATTGGTGAACCTGAGCGTCCTATTGAACAGCAACCTAAATGGGAAGTCGGGCAGTATCCTCCGAATGGATATGGTTTATACGATATGGTCGGAGGTGCGGGCGAGTGGTGTTTAGACCCGTATGTTGTAAATCGCTATGCTTTTGGCTATGCTTTCTCCTCTCGAATTAATCCGATGCCAGATTGGAGTATCCAGTGGTTATTGGATAACTACACACAAATTGAGTCTTCCCGCATCTCTCGCGGCGGTCACTCGGGCAGTCCTTGGGCCGTCTTCCAGCGCGGTAGTTTTGGACCCCTCCCCGATGGATCGAGCGGTCAAGATGGTTTTCGTTGTGTGAGGTCAGACTGGACGCCGAGGCCGCCGACTGCAGCAATAGACGGTATTCCGATAGAAGTAGAAGGCATGATGCTCATCCCTGCGGGCAAGTTTCAGATGGGTCAAACGGAGGACATCTGGGAGGTGATTCAGGGTGATGAGAGGCACAGTTTTGGTATTGTGCTCCGGGTCCACTTAGATGCGTTTTACATGGATAAATACGAGGTGACGAATGCACAATACAAGAAGTTTGTGGATGCGAATCCGGAGTGGCAGAAGAATCGTATTCCGGCGTCATTCCACGATGGGGATTACCTGCGGCACTGGAATGGCAACGAATATCCGGCAGGTAAAGCGAACCATCCTGTGGAGTTTGTATCGTGGTATGCGGCGATGGCATACGCCAAGTGGGCGGGTAAGCGTTTACCGACGGAGGCGGAATGGGAGAAAGCGGCGCGTGGCGGTTTCAGAGCCAGAAAGTATCCGTGGGGCGATGATAGCATAAAGGCCAGCAATGGGAATATCTTTAGTGGGAGGAGCACGGAGGTTGGGCAGTATCCTGCCAATGGATATGGTCTATACGATATGGCTGGGAACGTTGAGGAATGGTGTTTAGACGAGTTTACTTTTTTTCCTCCATTTTTATCATCAGAACCGAATCCGGTGGCAGGTGAGAACAGCATCCAGTGGCTATTAGATAACTATACACGAGTTAATTCTGGCCGTGTGCTGCGCGGCGGTTACTACGGCGAAGGCGGTGGGGCTTATACCGAGAGCCTGCGCGTAGACTATCGCGAAAGTATCGCCGAACCCCGGAGTGCCAACAGTGCCATCGGTTTTCGCTGTGTGAAGTCTGTATCGGCGAGTGGGTCAAGGTAATTATAGGTTTACTTAGGACTGACGCACGCTGCTGTTTTGTAGCCTAACGTGTTAGGTTGTGCCGTTACACGTGTGAGGCTATAGGGGCTTGCGATTGAATAGGGCATGGGGACAAGTCAGGCAAAACGTATCCATCCTCAATTCTTTACCGAAAAACACTTTTAAGGAGGTCATCCGTGAAAAAAGTTTTTCTGATGGGTCTACTGTGTCTGGAAATCATCGGAAAAAGCCATGGACAAACTGTGGTCTTCATAGACCCAGCTGAAGTGAACGTCCCCGACATTGGTATGCAAATCGACCTGAGTCTCAAGATATCCAACGGCAGCGGTATCGCTGGATATAAGGTGACGGTGGGCTTTGATCCGACAGTCCTGCACTATGTTGAGATGAAGAGTAGCACCTCCCTCGCTGCGGATACCGTTATCGCACTCACCGAAGTCTCAGCGGGGCGCATAACGCTCGCAGGGACCTCAGCTGCAGCGGCTGCTTCTAACGGTGATATCCTGGCGGTACTCACGTTCGAAGTTGTTGCTGCAAGACCCACCACGCTCCGCTTAATAGAGGTGATCCTCTCGGATAGCGCTGCGAATATGCGACCCGTGCGGACGCGAGATGCGAGGGTCGTCGTCGGGGAGGTGTCGGCGTGGGACCTCAATGGTGATGGTCACGTGAATGGGGTTGACCTGATATTCGCCGCGCGTAACTTCGGTAAAACCGGCTCGTCTCGAGTGGATGTCAACGGCGATAGCACCGTAAATATTTTAGACCTTGTGCAGGTTGTCCAACACTTGGACGAAACTGCTGTGACACGGATCCGCGCTGTCCCCGAAGGCATGGTGCTCATCCCTGCGGGGTGGTTTCAGAGGGGGAGTGACACCGGGAAAGCCGACGAAACGCCGGTGCGTACTCTCTACGTAAATGCCTTTTACATGGACGCCTACGCCGTCACCAATGCCGAGTATAAGAAGTTCATTGATGCCGTGCCGGAATGGCAGAAAGGCAGTATTTCGGAAAAATATCACGATGGGGCCTACTTAGCACACTGGGAAGGCAATACCTATCGCACGGATCAAGCCGACCATCCTGTGTCTCATGTATCCTGGTATGCGGCGATGGCATACGCCAAGTGGGCAGGGAAACGTTTACCGACGGAAGCGGAGTGGGAAAAAGCCGCCCGCGGGGGGCGCATCGGTCAGAAATATCCGTGGGGCGATGATGTGGATGTGACACGCGCCACAACTCAATTCTGGGAAAGTCCTCCGATCACGACCCGTGTGGGCAGCTACCCCCCTAACGCCTATGGCCTCTATGATATGGTCGGCAATGTCTGGGAGTGGTGTTTGGATGCCTACGCTTCGGATTTTTATGCTAAGGCCCCCAGTCGAAATCCGCTGGCGGGTGCAGTCAGTAAAGAAACCCTCATATCGGGTGCCTTAGAGGTCGAAACACCCCGCGTCTTGCGTGGGGGTGCCTGGACAGGCGATCCAAGGATACCGAGCGTTGCTGTGCGGGATGCCTCACAACCGCATCGGACACTGAGTCTCGCTGGGTTCCGTTGTGTTCGCAATGTCTCCCCCTAAACACTTCAGAGGCAGGGAAGCCCTATTTTTATCTTGTAAATCTTGGTTTAGACAACTGATAAATCCAACCGATGCCCTTGGACATCACAACTTGTATCACAGGAATTGCGAATGAATAACAAACGATCTCCCTAAATTCTAAGATCCACTATAATATTAGTTAAAAAAGGAGTTTCTCATGCAAACCCAATTTTCCAAACCTTTTCGCAACGTCATACTTTTTTCGCTGCTCACCTTTACCCTCTGTTTCGGTGTCACAGCGATAAGCCACGGCAGTGCTATCGTCTCTGTGCAACCCGGGACGCTTCATGCCCCAGAAATCGGGGGACCCCTGACAGTCCGGGTGGCTATCACGGGGGGGGAGACCCTCGCCGGCTATCAGTTCAAGGTGGAATTTGACCCGAATGTGCTGCGATACGTCACAGCCACGAACGCTGATTACCTCCCCTCGGAGACGTTTGCGATGCCGTTGCCTAAAGCCAACAGTGTTACGATGGTCGCCGCGGCACTCAAAGGCACGCCGGTGTCCACTGGCGATGGCACCCTCGCAACCCTCACCTTTGAAGTGCTTGCGCTGGGTCCCTGTGGCGTTCACCTGACGGAGGTCATCCTCTCCGATGCCACTGCAACAGCGCTAGCTGTCAGATGGTCAGACACACGTCTGGACAGCGCACTGGAGACGCTCCCCGCAACACAGACCTCCCTGTTCGACAACTATCCGAACCCATTCAACCCTGAGACCTGGATCCCGTATGACCTGTCAACCCCTGCGGATGTCACGTTGACGATTTATGGTGCCAATGGTCGGTTAGTCCGGACGTTGAGGTTAGGCCATCAGCCCCCAGGGCAGTATCACCGCAAAGGTCGCGCCGCCTACTGGGACGGTCGAAACGATTTCGGGGAACGCGTGGCGAGTGGTTTGTATTTCTATACCCTCACCGCCGGTGCGTTTAGTGCCACAGGCAAGATGCTGATTCTGAAATAGTATCATCTGACCATAGGAGTGCGGGGAGGAAACCGATGTTTATTGGAAACCTCCCGATGGGCGGGTGTCTACATCCGCCCCATCCGACATGCATTCCAGACGGATATAAAATCTTTGGTTATCTCAATCCAGAAGAGATGGCAGTGGTGACGAGACTGTCCGTTTGGTGCGGTCGCCAGAAGAAATCGCGTCTTGCTGAAACTCCCAACGCATAGATAGGACTTACGCGGTTTGCGAAGACCCCGATGGTTTTTCCTGCATCACGGGGATAACATAACTCCGGATGGTCACACCGTCCACTTCAGACGTATCGCCGCTTTCAGGGTTAACACAATTGACAACGCTGAATCTTAACGACAACATCATTTCTCATATTTCACCGCTCGCCCGTTTGACGCATCTCAAAGCGTTATCTCTGAGAAACAACGGGTTCTCAGATGTTTCCCCCCTTACTGCATTAACCCAACTGATACGGTTAGATATTGGAAATGAAGTCTTCGTGTTCGTCAACTATAATCGCATTATGGATGTTTCCCCCCTCGCTGCGCTCACGCACTTGGAGGAGCTGAATCTCTGGCATACGCCTCTAACCGCTGACGCTCTGAAACACATTTCCACAATGGAGGCAAATGGCACAGAAGTGCATCGGGATTGAAACTTACCAAACAGGCATCATTGTGCCCTCTCGGGACTGTTCCATTTTGTGCAGTGCCTGAACCGGTTTGCACATTTTTGGGCAGTTTACGGCGCAGCCCTCCTAAAAATCTATCTCTATCGGCATTTGGAAGAGTGGCACGCGAATTGCTCAGAGAACACCAATGGGTCTCGTGACATCTGAAATCTACACACACGCAACAAAAAAGGAGCGTCTTAGAATGCGTTTAAGTTTGGTTTCCCCACTGATTGTATCTGTCCTTCTATTTGCGGGTACCGTTTCGGTTCAGGACGGTGCTGAGGCAGGAGAACTTCCACGATTCGTACGCATCCCAGATATAAGGCTCTACAAAGCGATTTCTGGGGAACTCAGAGGGGTGCGAGTCTATGAAACACAGATGCGAGAACTGACAGCGTTGAACGCCGAAGATCTTGGCATTTCCGATCTCACTGGACTCGAACATGCTACCCATCTGAGGCAGTTAGATCTGAGCGGCAACCGTATCACCGATGTGTCCCTGCTCGCAGGTTTAACACACCTGCGTGTCCTGAATCTTGAAGGCAATGAGATCCGAGATCTCTCGTCCCTCTCAGGCCTGAAACATCTCACACACCTGAATCTTAAGGGGAATGCTATTGTGGATATTTCGCCGCTTGCGGACCTCCCCGCCCTGGCAGTCCTGAATCTTGAAGGCAACGAGATCCGAGATACATCGGAGCTTGCGGCCCTGGAAACCCGCGCACACCTGAACTTCAATACCCTCAGGGGCGCGCTTCGTGGAGAGATTGTCAATGTCCCGTACGAGGTTCCGATTGATGGCGTTCGCGTTGTTCTTCAATCGGAAGATGGCAAAGAATACACGACGACAACGAACTATGGGGACTATACATTCACGGGCATCCCTGCGGGGAGATACCTTCTAAGTATCTACAAAAAAGGGTACCGCGATCGGATCGGCAAACCTGTTACGATTGTGAAGGGTGGCGATTATTTCCTCCCCCTGAAGATGGTTGAAATGGATAGTATCATGACGGATTTCAGACGCTTGCTATTCTATATCCTTCTCCTTTGTGGCATCACAGCACTCTTCACCTTCTTGCTCACGAAAAGATGGATGGCAGAAAGGTTGCGAAGTTAACCTGTGCCGGATCCCTGGGACGTTATCAAAACTTCATTTTTCGGTATCTTCAACGTTTGAGAGTCCAATCCTAAAAAAGGAGCAGAACCATGACGCGAAAAACACTTGCTGTCGGTAGACGCTACATCCCAGAGAACCCTTGGACTTATGCCGATTGTGGGGCGTTGTAGTGTTCCTTTGGGCTTTTGGAAATGGTGCGGGACCGTATCGAACAGGCACAGTTGCACTATGAGTCAGCGATTGCGGATCAGGAGCAAGCCGTGCACCACTCTCATCCCGAGTCTGCCATAATCTGTTCCATTTTGTGCAGTACCTGAATCAGCCAGCAAACCGCGGTGTCGCTCGTGGCATTGATCTGGCTGGCAGGTGTGGGTGTTCAGGTGGCAATAACTGTATTGGAGGCTTTGTAATCCCCAGTTTCCAGAAAAGGGAGAAGTCGCATATAAATGACTTGTCTTCAGCACATAGGTTGGATTGAAAGGGGCGATAAACGACGGCAAACCTAAGCCACAGAAGGGCGTTCCTGCATCACAGGGATGACGTAACTCCGGATGGTCAGACCGTCCACCGTTTCGGTCTCCGCCCGTGGCTCAGGATGCTGGCGGTGATCGAAGACGATATAATACCCTTCTTGGACACCTTCCAATTTCAGATATGCTGCCAGTTGTGTCTTACCTGCCTGATAATATCGGTCGCCTTCCCATATCTTCGTCTCAACGATGTATTTTCGCTGGTTGTGGAGAATGAGGAGGTCCATTCTGCCGCGTCCCGTTTGGACTTCAAGGAACATGTCCGCACCAATGCTGCGGTCTACCCACCGAGGCGATAGGGTTTTCAGGTGCCTTGCGAAGGCATGTCTCTATGTGTGAACCAAGTATATCATTTTTAATGTGAGAGGTCAAATCAATTCAGAGGACGTTTTTCGGAAAAAATCGCGAGCACAGCTCGCTCCTACAAGCGAAAAAATTCACATACATAAAGTAAATAGGTAAAATTGAATGGCCCTGGAGAAGCCTACGTGTAAACACAATTGACCGCGCCAACGTTTCAGTAACAATTATCAACAGAACCGAGTGAGGAACATCTCATGAAACGACTGAACTTCTTAACGCTACTGAATTTCCTGTTAATGGTAGGTCTATTGGGCGGGCCCGCTTTTGCCGAAGAAACATCACAGCCCATACCCCCTATGCAAGACGCGGTTACACAGGGGGCATTACGCGTCAAAGTTGACGACGAAGTCGTCGAATGTCCGTTGAAACATACCGATGTAGAGGCGGACATCACTGGCTTCCTCGCCCGCGTCACCGTAACGCAAACCTTCTCTAACCCATACGACGAAAACATTGAGGCGGTGTATGTCTTTCCATTGCCGCACACTGCTGCGGTAGATGCGATGACGATGCACATCGGAGACGGCAAGATTGTTGGACTGATGAAACGGCGGGCGGAAGCACGCGCCGTCTATGAACAGGCACTCCAACAGGGGCAGACGGCAAGCCTCCTGGAACAGGAACGCCCCAATATCTTTACGCAGTCGGTTGGGAACATCAAACCGCACCAAGAAATTCAGATTGAAATCTCCTACGTGGATGTCCTCAATTATGACCTGGGCATTTACGAATTCCATTTCCCAATGGTCGTCGGACCCCGCTATATTCCCGGTGCCCCGATCTCCGAGAAACCTCAGCTACCGAAGGAATTGAAGGGGAAGGTTGGCGAAGTGGAGGAACCCTTGATAGAGGAAACCACACTCGATCCTGACCCCTCAGGCACAGGCTGGTCACCGGATACAACCCGTGTTCCCGATGCTTCGCGGATCACCCCACCCGTTCTCAAACCCGGCTACCGCACAGGACACGACATCAGCCTCTCAGTCTCACTGGATGCAGGGGTGCCAGTGCAGGACATTGAGAGTGTGAATCACGCTGCGAAACTGGAACGGATTGATGCGTCACAGGCAACGGTAGAGATTTTACCCACCGATTCGATACCAAACAAAGACTTCGTCATGAAATACGCCGTTGTTGGTGAGAAGCCGGAGATGGCGGTGTTCGCGCACGCCACGGGTCCAGAGCAACGCTATTTTATGCTCATGATTCAGCCGAAATTGGATGCGGAACTCCCCGAAACGCCACCGCGTGAACTGGTTTTTCTCGTGGACACCTCCGGTTCTATGTCCGGTGAACCGATGGCGAAGGTGAAGGCGGCGATGCGCCACTTTTTCGCACTCAGCAAACCCGACGACACGTTCCAGGTGATTACCTTTGCAAATTGGGCAACCCAACTGTTTGAAAACTCGGTGCCGGCGACGGAAGCGAACATTGCGCGCGCCCTTGCCCTCACACAAGAGATACAGGGTGGTGGCGGCACGGAGATGCTTGCGGGGGTCAAGACGGCTCTCAACGCACCCGTGGACCCGGATCGGGTTCGGATCGTCGTCATGCTTACCGACGGTTATATTGGCAATGAAGGGGAGATTATCGCCGAAGTCGGCAAACGTGCAGGCGACCAGATTCGTTTCTGGGTCATCGGCATCGGGTCTTCAGTGAACCGCTTTCTGATTGACGGGGTGGCGAAAGCGGGCGGTGGGATGAGCGGTGTGCTGGATTTGAACACCAACCCGAAGCCGCTTGTCACAGAGATTGTCGAGCGCATCCATCGGGCACAACTCGCGAATATCCAGATGGATTGGAACGACCTCCCCATCTATGAAACCTATCCCCGGCGAATCCCTGAACTCTGGGCGGGTCGTCCGGTTGTCCTCTTTGGACGCTACGCAGCAGGCGGCAGTACAGAGATAGAGATATCCGGCAGCGCAGAAGGTAAACCGCTCACGTATACGTTGGACGTGACACTTCCCGATGAGAAACCTACGCACGACGTTTTGGCGAAGGTGTGGGCGCGCAAGAAAATAGAAGACCTTTCCGCGCAGATGTACCATGAAGAGACACCCGAAGTGATAGAGGAAATCACCCGCATCGCCTTGGATTATCGGTTGATGAGTCAATATACGAGTTTCGTCGCCGTGGATGAAAGCGAAATACCACTCGCAGGTCAGCAGGCACACCCCCCGCGGCAGGTTATTGTCCCTGTCCCACTCCCAGAGGGGGTTAATTTTCATGGCATCTTTGGAAAGGACGTATTGGAAGAAGAACCCCAGTTTTTCTATGACCTCTTTGGTAAAGAACTGTTTAACCAGAACGGTGAATTCCTGGGTGGGACGGAAGCGCTTGTTGATGCCAGCGCAGCTCTTGCTCCGAGCAAACGTAAACACACCCTCTTAACTGCAGGTAGTTTCCGCGGTAGATATACCGAGTTTGCTATAGGGGATTCCAAGCGATTCCTACCCACGTCTCCTCAGTTGAGAGCGGGTGGACCGAAGCGAGAGTTCCCCTTGGCGTCCGGCTATGGCTATGGAAACGCAAATGCCCTGCCTTCTATAGATTCTGCCCGGCTTGTCGAGTTTCGCGCCCAAGCTTCAATCGTGAAGAATTTTGAATATGTGCCCCTACAAGATTTATCCGCTGATGGATTCCAGGAACAGCGCACGACTGCACGGGAAGCCCTGGTGGATGCACAGGCACTTCAGAAACAGGGACACCTTGCGGAAGCACGCCTTCGGTATCAACACGCCTTCGCACTCGCAGGGGAGGACACTCGCATAGAAATGACCGCGATGCAGGCAATTTGGACGTTGGGTGCTGAGATTGCGAAAAAACGGGCGGAAGTCTACCCGGGTCTCAGCCGAAAACTCGATGTGATCCTTCGGAATCAGCCACTTGCCGATGCCATTCACACTGTCGTCAACGCCGGGGGGTTCCAACTCGATGTGGTGCCGGGAAGTCTCAAGGATGTTGAGGTGCTGTTGAATGTGCAAGCACTCCGTGTGCCCTACCTCGACTTGCGGCACGCCACAGTGGTGCAAGGATTAGAATGGCTCCTCGCCCCCTATCATCTAACCTGGCACGTGAAGGCTCCGGATACCCTCACCGTCGGAACAGCGCGACGGCTGCCAGAGGCTTCCGTGTGGGGGTATGATGTCTTGGATCTCGCCATGCCCTTGGCTGACGAACTTGACGAAAATGCCCCACAGAAAAGTGTTGAAAACGCCCTTGCAGACTTCCTCACGGCTATTAGGATCGTTATCAACCAGAAAGAAGAAGGGATCCAGCCCGGTTCCGCGGTGTTACTGGATGCCAAACGCTTACTCGTCTATGGAGATCCGGAGATTCACCAAAAAGTGGAGCAGTTTCTCGAGGCACTGCGAGAGGGTGAAAGCGATGTGGCGAGTATTGCCCATCGTAGGGTGTCAGAGGCCGAAGGCGCAGCGTTGAAAGCGCTGCAAAAGTTGACAACAGTTCGATGGAAAACGGTAGCCGAGGCGCGTGAGAAACGCAGCGCATCGGAGGCACAGCAACGTATTGTTACTGATTTACGGACGATGTCTTGGCAGCTGCTCGCCGAAGCCTTGAATGGCACGGTTGACCTTGAGGCACTCACGAGACTTCAAATCGCTTGGCAGGCTCCTCAGATGACAGCCGTTATTGAAGATGCCTACCTGCTGCCCCTTGCGATGCGTTCGGCATGGTGTATTCGCACCGCAGCGCGGTTAGTCTCTACTGATGGTGAACTGACAACGTTTTCCGAAAACATCCTCTCAAAGGTCAAGGGGATGCGAACCCTGAGGTCTCCGCGAGATCATTCCTTCGCTGCTTACCTCGGCACCCTGTATGCTGTTCTGTCCCTTGATGGAAATCCCCTTGATGTAAGGCGGGCACTGCTAAAAGAACAGACGAACGCCGATGTAAACACGGCACGTCTCATCGCTCAAAGTTTGCTTTCGCCTTCCCCAAAGAGCGATAAAGTTTTACAGGGAATGCTCTCTTCTCATCAGATTTCCGATGAGGATCTCATGTTGCTTGCCTGTTTGGCTGCCAAACGGCGCGGGGGTCACCTGTGGCAAACCTTCCGTGAGGAACTGCCCGATATGGTTCACGAGGGCCAGGTAAGCGGATTCGTTTTGGTGATTATCAGTCGTTTCCAGGCTTTGAATACAGAGATCTAAAGTGAAACTTATGCGACCCTCACGTCGCCGCTGGCGGGGTTTCCTAACCCCGCCCAGCAGTGCCGCGGGTTTACCTCCGTCCTGTGTGATATCAGACAAGGTTCACTTAACCAACTTTCTGGGGTGAGTCAAATGTTGAAAACGTTTCTGTTTTTTTTATTTGTATCCGTGCTGTTCACACAAAACACTTTCGCGCAAGATGTTTCACGATGGCACCTGCCTGAAGGTGCGAAAGCGCGACTCGGTAAAGGTTCGATAGAGGATTTCGCCTATTCCCCGGATGGGACACGCTTGGCGGTTGCGAGTAGCATTGGCATCTATCTCTACGAGACCGCTACCTATCGCGAGGTCGCCTTGTTCACCGAACATACGGCTTGGCTTGACCTCATAAAGTTCAGTCCGGATGGCAAGACAATTGCCGGGGTGGACGGGACGGAGGAGACGATCGTCCATTTGTGGGATGCGAAAACGGGAAAACATAAACATACCCTCAAACATAAGGGGTCTGTCACCAGCGTGGCATTCAGTCCGGATAGCACCACACTCGCTACTGGGAGCGCGGACACCGGTATCATTGAAGATTACCACACCCACACCCCCTATGCGACGACACTCGCAGTGTGGGATGCCAAAACAGGGAAACGCACGCAGACCCTCAGTGGACATACGGATTTAGTGAACAGCGTGGCATTCAGTCCGGATGGCAAGACAATCGTAAGTCGGAGCCGGGACCAGACTGTCCGTTTGTGGGATGCGAAAACGGGAGAACACAAACACACCCTCAAACATCCAAATAAAATCTACAGTGTGATGTTCAGTCCGGATGGTAAAACCCTTGCCACTGTGGGGCATGACAAGACTGTCCGTCTGTGGAATGCCGAAACAGGGAAACACATGTATATGCTTGATGAACACATGGGTTCCTACACCAGGGCGGCGTTCAGTCCGGATGGCAAGACAATCGCAACTGGGAGCCCTAACGGAAGTATCCGCTTGTGGGATGCGAAAACGGGAGAACACAAACGCTCCCTTGATCGACAGACGCATGCGCTTTGGGGCGTGGCGTTCAGTCCAGACGGCAAAACAATCGTCTGTTGGGGGGGTGGTCTTACCGATATCGTCCCTCTGTGGGATGCGAAAACGGGAGAACACAAACACCCCCTCAAACATACACATGGGATCCACAGCGTGATGTTCAGTCCAGATGGCAGAACAATTACGACTGGGAGTTTTGATCAGAAGGTCCGTCTATGGGATGCCAAAACAGGCAAACACATGCATACCCTCACTGGACATACGGTTAGGATCCACAGCGTGGCATTCAGTCCGGGTGGCAAGACAATCGCAAGTAGGATTGATGACGAGACCCTCGACTTATGGGATGCAAATACAGGGGTCCTCAAGCACACGCTCACGGGACATACGGATTCGGGTTACACCTCGGTTTACAGCATGGCGTTCAGTCCGGATAGCAAAACAATTGCTGCTGGGATTTTGGACAAGACCGTCCGCGTGTGGGATGCGAATACAGGAGTCCTCAAACACACGCTCACCGGACATACGAATTCGGTTAACGGCGTGATGTTCAGCCCAGATAGCAAAACAATTACGACGCTGAGTTATGACATGACGCTCCGTTTGTGGGATGCGAATACAGGCGGACACAGACACACGCTCACTCTCGACGGAGATAAGTCTTGGATCCTAAGTGTAGCGTTCAGTCCAGATGGCAAAAGACTCGCCACGGGGAGTGAGGACGGGACCGTGCGCCTGTGGGGCGCGAATACAGGCGAACACACGCACACGCTCACTGGACATACATCTTGGATCCTAAGTGTAGCGTTCAGTCCAGATAGTCGCACCCTCGCCACTGGGAGTGAGGACAAAACTGTCCGCCTGTGGGATGCCAAAACAGGCAAACACATGCAGACCGTCAGTGGACATACGGATTCGGTTTACAGTGTGGCATTCAGCCGAGATGGCAAAAGACTCGCCACCGGAAGTGAGGACGACACCCTCCGCTTCTGGGATGCGAATACAGGAATCCTCAAACACACGCTCACCGGACATACATCTCGGATCAATAGCGTAGCGTTCAGTCCAGATGGCAATACAATCGCCACTGGGAGCGATGACGGGACCGTCCTCCTATGGGATGTGCCGGTTACAAATAATAGATAACATAGCGGATGTGACGAAATCCTATGACAGATTGCTAAATTTTCTTCAACGCCTTAATGGAGGTGAATCGTATGCAATTAAGGAAATTCCTGGTTTATATCGCTTTCATCTTCGCGGTATTCCCTGCTTTTGACGCTTTCCCTTTCTTTGAATCAACCTCCGATTGTCACCCTCGTATAAGAGACGGCTACTTTTCTACGCTCTTGCAAGCCGACCAAAGAGGACTGTGTGACATCTGTAGCATAGGAGCGATAAACGGCGATTTCATCAGGTTTACATTTGCGAAAATAATTTTTTCAGGGAGGTACCCCAAGATTTCTATTTTCGGGACGAAACCCGTGATACCTTCTCTGAGAGTGCCCTGGGCCTGGGATTGGGAGATTGTAAAGAATCCGCGAATGATAATAAAGGGACCTCCGAATCCCTTGGTTGCGGCTCTGTTAGTTCGCTGGGAAAGTGATATGAAGGATTTCTGGACACTCTCTCGATTCGCAAAATGGCAAGAACGGCAGCAGAGAGAAACCGATGCCGTAGATGACAGCGTTCGTGGGATGGATCAATTACACGAGCAGGCTGCCTATAAAGCCGCGGTCGCAGGCTTTTATTATACCCTTCACTTAGCCCCAGAGAAACCCGCAGCCTATTACTATCGCGCGACTGCGAAACTTACACTCGGTGATACCGAATCTACCCTGGGGAATGTCGAGCAAGCCCAACACTTGTATCGGACAGCCATTCAAGATTATACCCACGCCATTTCCCGAACCCCCCTGAATACCAATGCCTACGTCTTCCGGAGTTATGCGAAGTTCAGACTGGGTATATTGGCATCCGTCGTAGGGAATGTCGAGCAAGCGCAACGCCATTATCACGCAGCGATTGCCGACTGTAGCCAGGCGATAGCACTCTATCAGACGGATGCGGTTGCTCTCACGGCAGCACTTGCTGTCTATACCGATGTCAGCGATGGCATGCGTGACTATCCGAGTGCTATACGGCTCAGAGAAGCGTATGCGTTTGCCTACCACCTCCGGGGTCTTGAAAATCAGGCACTCGGACAACACGCTGCGGCAGCCGCCGATCTTCAAAAGGCGAGGGTCCTCCAACTGATGCCAGAATATAGGGGTCCTTTGGCGCCTACTCTGGGACGGAGATCGGGGTGGTAACGTTTCATCGTGTAGATGTCTGATGATGATACTTTCAACGTAGTCGACGAAATGATGGCAAATGGGACAGGGGTCACCTTTACATACATACGTTATAGTAAAGTTTAGAATTAATTAGACACTTTAAAGAGGCGAGGATACAATCCTCGCCAGCGGCGGAGAGGATTGTTTCGCTAAGCAACTGTCTACATATTTTTCGACTTTACTATAAAAGATTAAAAGTTTAGATATTTAAGCCTTATCGCGTTTGAACAAGGATTTTAATCCTAAAATTAGAGTCCATTGCCAGCACGGGTGTGGAATGGATTTTCCGTAACTGAAAAATCGTCCAAACTTTAGTAACGTAAGGAGCATTCGTATGAAAAAATGTTTCGGGATCCTCTTAATAATGCTAATCGGCTTGCTTGCGCTTTCTCTCAACAGCTGCCACAAGCCAGTGACAAGCCAAACAGGGACAGTCAACGATTCACGAATATCTCCCGTTGCAACGCCACCCCCTGAAGGTATGGTGCTCATCCCTGCTGGCGAGTTTCAAATGGGCAGCAACAATAAGGTAGCAAAGGTAGTAGCGAACCACAGAGATATCGTGTCTACTACGGACGACGAACACCCTGTGCGCACTGTCTACGTTGAGGCGTTTTACATGGACGAGACCGAAGTCACCAACGCAGAATATCAGAAGTTCCTCATCGCAAACCCGCACTGGCGAGACGGATACACTGCGGCGAGACACTCCGGCGGCTATCACTTCCAGCAAGCCAGCCTCCCCAGCAACGGTTCCTTCCAACAGGTACGGACGCGTGATTACGACTGGCATCTCGAGGACTGGATCGGAGATAACTACCCAAAGGGTAAGGGGAACCATCCCGTGACGTATGTGAATTGGTATGAGGCGATGGCGTATGCGAAGTGGGCAGGCAAACGTCTGCCAACAGAGGCGGAGTGGGAGCGTGCTGCGCGGGGCGGTTTGGTCGGTAAGAAGTATCCGCACGGAGATACCCTAACGCCGCAGGATGCCAACTACGGAGAAAACGTCAGCGATACAACCCCTGTCGGGAGTTATCCTGCCAACGCCTACGGTTTATACGATATGGCGGGGAATGTATGGGAATGGTGTCTCGATAAGTCTTATGGTGATTTTTACGGGACACGGGGAATAAAAAAGTTCCTTAATATTTTCATAAATATTAAGGGGTCCCGCGTCGTGCGCGGCGGCTCCTGGGCCAGTCCAGCTCGAAACGTACGGGTCGCAACTCGCGTCCTCGGTTCGCCCGTGAGCAGACGGAACTTCGCTGGTTTTCGGTGTGTGAAGGATATATCCCCCGAGAAAACTAAATGACCCTGTAAATCTCCTAAAATTTCCTTGACACGACAACACAATTTGTGCTATAATGCCTATACTGGATTTATCTTTTCAGAAGGTAAGGATATAACGGAGTGGCATTCAGCGATTTCAAAGCAATTCCTGAAGTTCAAGAGAAATTCAGGATTATTTACACAGTCAACAACTTTATCGGGAGTGCGGTAACTTCAGGTCCTTCACAACAATTCTTGGAAGAACTTGAGTTTAACATGCAACATATTGATGTTTACGCCTCCGAGAGTGCGCGGTGCGAAGCGGTGATCTTTCCCGTTTTGCGGGAAGTCTACAAAGAATACGCCGACCGTTACGCGCTCTGGATCAAGAAACCGCTCGTCTACGATGAGACGCTAAATGGCATCCCCGACTACTTTATCTCGACACGATCTGAACTCGGCATGCTCGTCGTCGGAAAACCCTTGATAATGCTCGTCGAAGCAAAAAAGAACGATTTTGAGCAGGGGTGGGGGCAATGTCTGTCCGAACTTGTAGCTGCACAAAAAATCAATGCTGATGCGGAGGTCCCTGTGTATGGCGTGGTCAGTGATGGAACCTGGTGGCAATTCGGGCACCTCGTTAGGGACACCTTTACCCGAAACCGACAGAGTTTTAGTGTGGACAATCTACATACCCTCTTCGGTGCGATTCATACCATCTTCAAAACAGCAACGGCGCACGATGCTCCTAAAACGTTATAGTGCTCACAGCTGAACAGCCTAACAGGCTCTGCTACAAAAGAGCATACCACCTAAGACGTTATAATGCCAAAAGGCTTCCAAAGTTCCATAAACCTTCTGAACTTTCCTCTATTCGGACATTGGCAACCGCATTGAGACCGTGGTCCCTTCACCGAGGGTGCTGTGAATCTCTACCGTGCCGCCATGCTCTTCAAGAATCCGTTTGACATTCGCCAATCCAAGTCCGGTTCCTCTCGTCTTCCGAGTGAAAAACGGTTCAAAGAGATGTTCTAAATCCGCCGCTGGTATCCCGGTGCCCGTATCCTTAACCTTGATACAAACGCTATCATTTTCCGTAAAGGTGGACACCCGCAGCACGCCACCTTGCGGCATCGCCTCCATTGCATTCAATATCACATTCATAAATGCCTGTTTCAATTTGTCTGAATCAAATTGGATTTCTGGGGTTTCAGGTAACACGTCTAAGACGAGTTGGATTTTGTGGTGCGCTAAGTTGGCTTCCATCAAAGATAGAACGGCTTTTAGGATAGGTGCAATCGGTTGTTGCTTGAGGTCGAGCGACGAAGGACGTGCGAAGTCCATTAAACCTTTCACGATGGTATCAATCCGTTCAATCTCTTCAAGGATATAGCGAACGGATTGCTGATGCTTCGCTCCCGACATTTCGGGTTTCTGCATCAACATCTGTGCTAACATCCGCATAGATGACAACGGATTTCGGATCTCGTGCGCAAATGAGGCGGACATTTTTCCCGCTGTCGCCAAGCGTTCCGCTTGGATTAGCTGATCTCTGGACTGCTTGAGGTCCCTTGTCATCTGGTTGAACGCAGCCGCGAGATCGCCAATTTCATCGTGCGTTTTAATCTCACACTGCTCGTCCAGGTCGCCCGTCGCGACGCGCGTCGTAGAATCGACCAAAATTTTGATCGGGTTCGTCAAGTTCTTACCGATACGATAACTGATAAAAGCAATCAGTGCCATAACGAGAACAGCAATACCTAACATATACCACGTCAGGGTCCGCTTCGCTTCGGCGATCTTTTCCATCGGACGCAATAGGCAGTAGAACCGTTCCGGTGGGAGCGAGAGGTAAAAAACCTTGTAAGGCTTTCCAACGAGCGTCACATCGTGTGTAATCGGGATGTTGCTGGCTTCTCGGAAATGATCTTTTACTTCACGCAACCGCATTTTTTTCGCCAAATTCGCCCAATTCTGCTCAGCATCGGAAAGTCCACTCACCGTACTGTCATTAAGCGTGTAATCGGAACCGAAAACCATAATTTCGACACTATACGCTTTCTTGATTTTTTCACTGGGTTCCCGAATAAATCCAGTTTCTACAATGGTGTCGAGCCATCCTTGGGTTTCACGTGTAAATTGTTCACTGTACTTCCACGCAAACAATTCAACTGTTAGCAACGGTACAAAGATAGTGACACACGCAAATAGAAGCAAAAATGGGAGAACGATTTTGGTTTGAATGCTATACCGACGCATCAGAATCTCTCTTTTGGATTACAACTTGGGGTCGTTTCTGCAAAATCTAAGGTTGCTGTTAGTATACTGCAAAGGAGCTGGCATGTCAAGGTTTCACCCGCACTCACCGCACAGACGGGTCTTGTGCCTGCCTACACATGACTCTCAGATTACGAAAAAACGAACAAAAACCTTCTTTAATCTGTCTAAAAATATGGGAAAAGACGAACGCATACTAAGAAATTGGAACTTTCTGACGCCTACGGTGTGTAAATTTTAAGCCGGTTTACGTTCACTTGTAGCATTGTGATCCAAATCCCTTAAACTGAACTTGATATGGAGAAAAAAACATGACGAATCCCCAAAAACCGACCCCTGTGTACACAGCGTCGGAGCTTGAACAGATTGACGAGGACGAACTCGTCAAGCGGTTTCAAAATGGTGACATAGAGGCTTTTAATCCGCTCGTTCTTAAATATCAGAAGAAAATATATAATCTCGTTTATCAGCAAATTCGTGATCGAGAAGTAGCAAAAGATATTAGCCAAGAGGTCTTTTTAAAAGCGTTTAAAGCGCTGCCTAACTTCAAGGGGGGTTCTGCGTTTTACAGCTGGATTTACCGCATTGCTATCAATAGTAGTATCGACTTTCAGCGGCGGTGTAACCGTAATAAAGTACTGACGTTTGAAGAATTACCCCCTGATGCCGACGAAGTCCTGAGGATGTCGGATGCTCACCCGTCGCCCGAGAAACTTCTTGAGGAAAAGGAACTGGGTAAGATCATTCGGAAGGCAGTGCGGAAACTCCCACCGGGTCAGCGTCGTGTTTTTAATCTTCGGCACCGAAGAGAACTGGCAATTAAGGAGATCGCGGTGTTGTTAAACAGATCGGAAGGTACCATTAAGACACACTTACACCACGCGCATCGGCGTCTCCAAGGCATGCTGCTCCCCTACCTACGCGATGAACCCCTGGAATGGCATTCAGAAACTTAGGATGCAGTAACAATTTCCTTGACACCATATTTTTTATGTGGTATAATTAAGAAATGGAGATTTGTGAAATTAGGTGGGATGGCTGAGTGGACGAAAGCGGCGGTCTTGAAAACCGTTATGGCGCAAGCCATCGTGGGTTCGAATCCTACTCCCACCGCCATTATCTAAACTTCCGAGACGAAAACCCAATGCTTTAGTTTTGGGATACAGTCTCGCCCTCTTGGAAAGGACCAAAGCGTTCATTTTTTGCTTGACATTTGGTCCGAAAGTGTGGTATAATGAGAATATCAAGTTGGACCGACATATACAGCATAACCGCAAGGTTACGTGTCGGTCCCACCCACTTTGCGGGGGTTAAAGACTTGAGACTTGAAAGTCCATGCGAAACACGACCCATAAACTTTTCAAGGATAAGACGTTGCGTCACTTGCACGACGATTGCAATATCTGTGGCGTTGTGAAAAATCATTTTTTGGCACTCTGTATGCGATATTACCGCCGCTATGGGAAAGGACTTTCGTATGCGAAACTGTCGAAACATTTGACGAAACTGAAGAAACTTGAGAAGTATCAGCATTGGAATATCCCTTACTCTTGGGCGTTGCAAAATGTGCTAAAACGGTTAGCACAAACTTTTCGTGAAATGAAAACATTGGGCAGAGGTCACCCGAAGTTCAAGTCGTGTAAGAAACACAAAGGGATGACGTTTCGGGGTGAACAGGTCAAACTTGAAAAAGTGTTGGATAAGCAGAAGAACCAAAGAAATCACCCGACCTATAAAATCCGACTGAATGGACGTTGGTATCGCTTCGCCCTGCATCGTGAAATCGAGGGACACATCATCGAAGTTCATGTAACACGAGATGCGCTCGGAGATATGTATATTACGCTGACAGAAGACTATACCGAAATCAAGATCGAACCCAAGACGGGTAAAGCTGAAGGGTTTGATATGGGTATTACGGACTTTCTGATTGGTAGTGATGGTCATAGATATACGTCTCCGATGTTCTACAAACAGAACGCTGAAAAGTTAGCGAAAGCACAAAAGGCGTATTCCCGCAAGGTCAAAGGGTCTAACAACCAAGAGAGGGAACGCAAGACCGTTGCGCGTATCCACAAGAAAACGGCGAACCAACGGACAGATCACCATTGGAAACTGGCGATAGAACTGTGTCGTAAGTTTGATATACTGTTCTTTGAAGACCTGAACCTTTCGGGTATGAAACGCTTGTGGGGGAAACAGGTCTCCGATCTTGCGTTTGGTGAGTTCCTGCGGAAACTCAAGCACCAGTCTCATAAGCGTATTCGCTCCGTGCTGAAAATCAATCGGTGGTCTCCGACGACAAAAGTCTGTTGTGTTTGTGGACATAAAAATCAAAACCTCACGTTAGCAGATCGTTCTTGGAGGTGTCCGAGTTGCGATACGCACCTTGACCGAGACGAGAACGCTGCGATGAATATTCTTAAGGAAGGGATAGCTTCCTTTGGCTTAGGGGTTGTAAGTCCTATTGTTTTGTTTGACAAGATCGTAGGCTGCTCCGTTGAATCCAACCATCCGATTCTGAAATCCACAAATGCTTCTGCATAACGATTGCAGAAGCCCAAGTCTTTAGACTTGGGTCTATCACAGTATAGGGATAAAAAGGGTTGGAATGGGCGAACTCGGCGGTCTTGTCATTTGATAAAGGGCGTTATGGCGTAAGCCATCGTGGGTTTGAATCCTACTTCCACCGCCATAGGGAGAGGTGCAGGAGTGGTTGAACTGGACTGCCTGCTAAGCAGTTATGGCGTAAGCCATCGTGGGTTCGAATCCCACCCTCTCCGTTCACTACGCGCCTGTAGCTCAGTGGATTAGAGCATCTGACTACGGATCAGAAGGCCAGGGGTTCGAATCCTCTCAGGCGCTTCAAGGGACCTTCGCTGAAAATTTGGATACCGATTTATTCTGGATGGAACACGCTCTCAAATTAGCGCAACAGGCAGGCGAAAAGGGAGAAGTACCTGTTGGGGCGCTGCTTGTTAAGAGCGGTGTTCTGATCGCTGAGGCATTTAACTTACGCGAGACACGCGGCAGTCCTATTGCCCACGCGGAAATGCTTGTCCTACAAGCCGCATCTGAAAAAATTGGTAACTGGCGATTTGTTGATACGACGCTCTATGTGACATTGGAACCTTGTCCGATGTGTGCTGGCGCGATTGTTTTGGCGCGCGTTCCAAGAGTTGTTTACGCAACAACAGACCCGAAATCAGGGGCAGCCGGAACGCTTTATAATATCCTTCAAGATGCGCGACTGAATCATCGGGTTGAATTGGTAAGCGGGGTATTAGCGGAAGAAAGCAGTGCCTTGCTGAAGTCCTTTTTTCAGCAGCGCCGCCAGAAATAGCAATTATAGAAATAAGTGGGCATCTTGTAGGGGCGGGTCTCGTGCCTGCTTACTACTGATACCCAATAAGGAGAGATGCAGGAGTGGTTGAACTGGACAGTCTCGAAAACTGTTGTGGCGCAAGTCACCGTGGGTTCGAATCCCACTCTCTCCGTTTTTCATCTTTTTCGGCGTCGAGTTGTAAAGCGTAAGCGGCTCAAGCATCGTAGCGGTTGCGTGTTGTGTGAATTCCGCAAGTTGCTCTTTAACTAACAACCATTACGGGGCAGTAGCTCAGTTGGGAGAGTGCATCCCTCGCACGGATGAGGTCACGGGTTCAAATCCCGTCTGCTCCATATGAAACTTCGACCTGAGAATTAGGTCGAAATTTATTTTTAAACCAGATTGCCCATCTCAGACGCGCGCGGCGTCATGAGATGTCCTAAAAATTTTACGGAGAGATGCAGGAGTTGGTTGAACTGGCATGACTGGAAATCATGTGTGCTGTTTTGCAGTACCGTGGGTTCGAATCCCACTCTCTCCGCCACTTTTGACGCAATTTGCTGTAGAGGCGAGGTCACCTCGCCCCTACTGTTGAAATAATTAACGCCTTGGCTATGCTAGGTGGGGAGGTAGCGGTGCCCTGTATCTGCAATCCGCTAAAGCAGAACTGAATCCCCGGTATGCGGCCTGTTTTTGTGGGGACTGTCCCACGCACGTGGTGTTGAGGGTTGGGTCTTGAGCAACGGGCGCTTATTGAACCCCGTCAGGTCCGGAAGGAAGCAGCGGTAGATGAGTTGCTCGTGTGACGCAAGGGTGCCTGACCTGAGCTAACGACGCGGGCAACGCTTGGAGAAGCTTGTCAACCCTGGGTGCATAGTCATCTTTCTGAATGGCAGTCGGTTATCGGTTTTCAGTGAAAGAGGTCTTGATGTAACAATTCCGCATTTCCTGCGTGTAGGCTAAATTTGGGTAGATTGTTACAAAGGTGGCTCTTAACCGACTGCCGATGCCTGACAACTGAAAACTATGGAAAGGATTGCCTGATGTCTTACGAGGTTCTCACTCAAAAATGGCGTCCCCAAAACTTCAGCGACGTTGTTGGACAGGAGCACATTACCACGACGCTGAAAAATCAGATCCTCTCCGAACGTATCGGGCATGCTTACCTTTTTTGGGGACCGCGCGGCACCGGTAAGACCACAGTCGCGCGTATCTTTGCCAAAGCCGTCAATTGTCCCAACCGCATTCAAGAAACCCAATTTGACTCTATTGAAACAGCAGAACCTTGCAATCAATGCGAATTTTGCAACGAAATTTCGCAAGATAGATCCTTCGATGTCATTGAGATGGATGCCGCCTCCAATCGCGGTATTGATACCATCCGAGACCTCCGTGAAAACGTCAAACTCTCGCCAGCGACCTGTCCTTACAAAATTTACATCATAGATGAAGCACACATGCTCTCAACCGAGGCATTCAACGCCCTACTCAAAACCCTTGAAGAGCCGCCGCCTCATGTCATATTTATCATGGCAACCACTGAGCATGCCAAGATCCCGAAGACAATCAGTTCTCGCTGTCAAGATTTCGATTTTCGATACCTCGAAGATGAAAAGATAATCGAACGCTTGCAGTTAATTGCCCAAGAGGAAGGTATTTCAGCAGATCTGGACGTATTTACGTTGATCACCCGTCAATCCGAGGGATGTCTACGCGATGCCGAAAACCTCTTGGAACTCGTTTCTGCTGCTGGGAAAAATTTAACAGTCGAAGGTGTTGAACAGACCATCGGACTCGGTTCCAGTTCCCTTCTCCAAGAACTTAGGGGAGCAATTACGGAAAGAGATCTCGCCAAGGGACTGAAAACGCTAAATAACTTGACGAAGCAAGGTACAGACTTGTCGCAATGCTTGGATCAACTGATCGGTTATTTCCGGGACTTACGGCTTTTAGCAATCGACGACAGCCTCAGTGAACAGGTTCAGAGTCCCACGTCAGATCTCCCAAGACTCAAGCAGACGGCAGAGCAGATGTCGGTAGGCAGGTTATCCCGGATTATCAAAATTTTGATGCATACCAATCGAGACATCAAACAGTATGGTTATCCACAACTTCAATTAGAGACGGCACTCATCCAGCTCAACTCGCTTGAAGAAGGCATACCGCTTGAGGAAGTCATCGGCAAATTATCGGCATTAGAGCAAAAATTCGATTCAGCGAAGCAGGGAAGAACGGAAGAAGGGATGGAAGAAGGGAAGAAGGGAAGGATGGAGGACCCACTCTTCCAACCTTCCAACCTTCCAACCAAGAACCTTCCAACCTCCCAACCAAATGCTGAAGGTTTCCGACCGGTTCCGACCGCTGATAGCCATTCCTCCGACAGTGAGCGAAGCGAACGCCCTGACGGTTTCCCTCCTAATGTTTCACACGGGCTTAGAGATCTTACCGACCTCCCTTCATTTTGGGATGAGATCAGATCAAAACTCCCTATGAGATTCAGTCACGCATTACCAGAGGGATCTGTCCCCATTGTGAACGGCACAAACACGGTCGAGATTCCGTGTTTACCTTCGTTCCGTCTCTTAATAACGGATGAAGACCAAAGACTTGTAGCCGATATCCTAAAACAGGAAGTCGGCAAACCCGTAAAAATTGAATTGGTTGCTTCAGATATAGTGTCAGAATCGGTGGTGTCCGAGGACGAACCTGAACAAACAGAGCGAAAAACACCGAATATGCGTAAGATTGAAGCCCGAGATGATCCACAACTTAAAACTGTTCTTGACCTTTTTGAGGCAACAGTTGTGGAGACCCAATAATCGCACTTCTCCAGAAGTCGGTAAAGAGATGTTAGGAGTATCAAAAACCTCTTTTCTTTTCTCACACCAAAGTGTGTAGTCCGTAATGGAATGGAGGGGTTTTTGCTTGGGTGTTTCTTCAGATTTGAGGAAGGAACGTTAAAGTCCATATCCACGCCATTTAACCGCAAGGAAAATTAAAAGTATGAAAATGAACGACTTGATGAAACAAGCGCAGCAAATGCAAAAGCGAATGCTTGAAATTCGAGAGGAGCTCGCGAACCGCACCGTTGAAGCAACCGTCGGGGGTGGCATGGTAACCGCTGTTGTCAATGGACAGCAGGAAATCGTATCCCTCCGAATCACACCCGAGGTTGTTGACCCGGAAGATACAGAAATGCTTGAGGACCTGATTGTCGCGGCAGTCAATGAAGCGTTGCAACAATCGCAAGAAATGATGTCGGCAGAAATGAGCAAATTGACTGGTGGCATTAAAATCCCGGGGCTCCCGTAGTTTTTTAAGAGAAATGCAAGAATACCCGAAACCGCTGGCGAAGCTCATTACGGAGCTCCAAAAGTTACCAACGATCGGTCAGAAGACAGCGCAACGCTTGGCATTTTTTATGCTAAAGTTACCTGACCCTGAGACTGCCCAAATTGCTGAAGCCATCGCGCAGGTAAAACAACACCTGTCTTACTGCGATATATGTGGCACGATTACAGACACAAATCCGTGCTATATCTGTACAAATCCGCGCCGCGATCGGCAGATAATTTGCGTCGTTGAAGAATCTGATGATCTTTGGGCAATTGAAAGAACCAACGGTTATAAAGGGCTCTACCACGTACTCGGTGGCGTTCTTTCACCACTGGACGGGACGGGTCCCGACGAACTCGGAATCAATACCCTCTTTCAACGAATACGGGATGCCGCTATAAACGGCGAACCCGTGTGCGAGGTAATTCTTGCTACAAACTTGACAACGGAAGGACAAGCGACTGCACTCTACCTTACACAACACTTAGAAACCTTTGACATCGCTGTCACTCGAATTGCTTACGGTATTCCCATCGGGGGCGATTTGCAGTACATCGATGAGGTAACACTCGCGAAAGCACTTGAAGGCAGGCGAAAAGCTTAAGATGAATAAAATGGAAAAGCGATGGCGCATCGCGCTTTTAATCAGTTTGTATTGCGGTGTATTGCGTATTGCGTGTGCGGCGCCGGATTCAGATAGGCAGGCTATAGGATTAGCAAACTCGACTCGCGATAGCGTCAGTACCGCGCGCGAAGCGAACGCTGCTTTTAACGCACGGCGCGCCTTTGACATGTTAGAGAAGCAGTGTGCTTTCGGACCGCGTCCCCCCGGTTCGGTTGCACATCGTGAAACGCAGAATTTTCTATTCACAGAACTTCAGAAATATGCAAATAGCGTAGCCCTTCAACCCCATCAGCATAAAACAAAAACGGAGACCACGCTGCATCTAAACAATATCTTGGCGGAATTTGGACCGCCAACGGGTGGCGAGACACTTTTACTCGCAGCACATTGGGATACCCGTCCTTTCGCTGACCACGACCCGAAGATAGAAAATCGGGATACACCGATTCTGGGTGCTAACGATGGTGCCTCCGGTGTTGCCGTGCTCCTTGAAATTGCGAGGGTTCTAAAGGAACATCCACCGCCACGCAGAGTTGTTATCGTTCTTTTCGATGGCGAGGATTACGGCAGGTCGGTCGAGGATATGTTTATCGGCTCTCGGTTTTTCGCTCGAAATTTGGGGAAATGGAGACCGGACTATGGAATTCTGTTGGACATGATCGGGGACAAAGATTTGGCACTCCCGATTGAACGCTACTCTTGGAATGCAAATCGGGGTTTCGCGCAGGCAGTCTGGCAGCGCGCAGCAACGCTCGGTTTAGCGCCGTTTCAATCCCGTTTAGGGTCCGCGATCTTGGACGATCACGTCCCCCTCATCGAGGTAGGGATTCCAATGGTAAATATTATCGACTTTACTTATCCCTATTGGCATACAGTGGAAGATACGGTCGATAAATGTAGTCCCAAAAGTCTTGAAATCGTCGCGACGCTTGTTATCAGCATCATTTACGATGGACTCTAATGAGTTATCAGGTGTCAGTTGTCGGTTGTCAGTAAAAGAGGGGTTTGTGAAATTCACGGAACGCGCAACTCCCACAAGTCTTAACCGAAAACTGGTAACTGAAAGCCTGCGCAGCAGGCGACTGACAACTATTAAAAATGAATATTTATCAAAAACAGTACGACGTTATCGTAGTTGGCGCAGGGCACGCAGGTTGTGAAGCCGCACTTGCTGCCGCACGAATGGGCTGTGAAACGCTCATCGTCACTATCAATCTGGACACCATCGCGAAGATGTCTTGCAACCCCGCAATTGGGGGGCTTGCCAAGGGACATCTCGTTAAAGAGATAGACGCGCTCGGCGGTGAGATGGCAAAAAATATTGACAAGACTGGGATCCAATTCCGACGTTTAAATACGAAAAAGGGACCCGCAGTTCGATCAAGCCGCGCACAAGCCGATAAAAAGGCGTACCAAGATGAAATGAAACGGGTCCTTGAGGCACAAGAACGGCTTGACATCAAACAGGTATTAGTTGAGGAGCTGCTCGTCGAAAAGGGGCGGTGCATCGGAATCCTGAGCCAGACAAAAACGGCTTATTTCGGAGAGACGATCATTCTGACGACAGGCACTTTCCTGAAAGGTATAATCCATATCGGTGATGTATCCTATAGCGCGGGTAGAGCCGGTGAGTCTTCGGCGGAGAAACTTTCTGAAAGTTTTTTAAGTCTTGGATTTGAGATTGGTCGGCTTAAAACTGGCACACCGCCACGTGTCAACGCCCAAACGATTCATGTCAGTGAAATGGAAATTCAACCGGGCGATGAAAATCCTCGCCCTTTCTCATTTTTAACTGAACGGATTACACAGCCCCAACTCCCATGTTACTTGACTTACACGAATCAGCATACACATGCGTTAATCCGTGAGAACCTCCACCGATCTGCGATGTACAGCGGTCGTATTGTCGGCATTGGTCCCCGTTACTGCCCCTCCATCGAGGATAAGGTTGTCCGCTTCGCGGAGAAGACCGAACATCAAGTTTTCGTAGAACCTGAGGGACGAGATACCGACGAAATCTACCTCAACGGTATTTCTGCGAGTCTACCTGAAGATGTACAGGTGGAGATGGTACATAGCATCAAAGGGTTAGAGAATGCTGAGATTATGCGCTTCGGCTATGCTGTTGAATACGATTTTGCACCGGCGACGCAACTCCAGCCAACGCTTGAGACGAAGCAGGTGCCAGGGCTCTATTTCGCGGGACAACTCAATGGCACTACGGGCTACGAGGAAGCCGCTGCGCAGGGGCTTATGGCAGGAATCAACGCTGCTTTAAAAGTAAAGGGTGAAAACCCTCTTGTCCTTGACAGATCGCAAGCGTACATAGCGGTACTTATTGACGATTTGGTCACCTTGGACATCCGAGAACCCTACCGTATGTTCACATCGCGTGCCGAATACAGGTTAGCACTCCGAGAGGACAACGCAGATTTACGACTCACCGAAATTGGTAGGCAGATCGGACTCGTTGATGATGACAGGTATCGCCGGTTCGAAAAGAAGGCAGCTGCTGTCGAAACAGAGTTGGGACGTTTACAGGAAACCCTTCTCAAACCGACGCCTGCGACGCTCGAGAGTCTAGCGAGTATTCTTGAGACGGGTGAATTGAAGAAACCTACATCCTTGGCAGAACTTCTGAAACGCCCGGAACTTCATTACGAGCAGATAACTAAGATCGTACCTCCCTCTGAAATCCTGTCTCTTGCTGTGACCGAACAGGTGGAAATCCAGATAAAATATGACGGGTATATTCAACGACAACAGCGACAGATTCATCAATTCAAAAAATTGGAGAATTTCCGAATCCCCGAGGCATTCGACTATGCCAACGTTCAGGGGTTGAAGACAGAAGCGCGTGAGAAGCTTGCAAGGATCCGGCCCACCTCCATCGGGCAAGCATCACGCTTACCTGGTGTTTCGCCAGCGGACATCTCGATCTTGACGGTTATCCTTCATCAACAGAACGCAAAACCGCATATGTAGACATCTTGTAGGGGCAGGTCTTGTGCCTACCACAAATACTACCATAAAAGTCGGTGACGAAAAGCCGATAGCCAATATGAGGCATCGCAATTGGCGACGTACAAGCAGGACTTAAAAGAGACGTTCAATCATTACGGATTTCCGTTAACTGAGCATCAGGTCGCACAATTCAATCTGTATCGCACTGAATTACAGCGGTGGAATCAACACATGAACCTGACTGCGATCACGGATAGTGATGAGATCGTTCATAAACATTTTCTGGATTCGCTAAGTGTTTTAGAACATATCTCATTGAGCAGTGGTGATTCTGTGGTTGATATTGGGACGGGTGCCGGATTTCCGGGAATCGTATTGAAAATCTACATGCCTGATATCCGGTTAACGCTCATTGAATCATCGAAAAGGAAGGTAAGTTTCCTAAAATTTATAGTCGCCCAATTGAATCAGCGTCTGAATCAGCGTCAAGCGGTAAACGGGCATCAGGGGGTAGACGTTGAAATATTCGCGGAACGTGCGGAAATTTGTGTGCAGCGGCAGAAACACATGGGGACATACGATTGGGTTTTCACCCGTTACGTCGCGGCGATTCGAGACTCGGCGGCGTACTGTATACCGTTGCTGAAACCGACAGGAAAGTGGGTGGCTTATAAATCCTGCGATGAAACCGTAGAGAACGAAATTAACAATAGTTCAGCGTGCCTTGAGGCGCTCGGTGGAATCGTCGAAACTGTCTTAAAAAATCCAAAGTTCAATCGAAATTATATTGTGATGCATCGCGGTACTCCACTTAAGCACCCCAGCGGGGTGCCATGTCTATAGCCAGGAGCAATAGTTTAAAAAATGAATTTTGAGACAACAATTGGGAAGCAAAATATCTCCATCCTTCATGTAGAAGGCAAGATTCTTGGAACTGCCTCTGACGCGTTCCGTAAAGAAATGAACGAACAACTTCAAACGGGACGCGATAAGTTAGTGGTTAATTTAATGGACGTTCCGTTGATCGATAGCAGCGCGTTAGGGGCAATTGTGATCACTTTGAAGTCTTGTCAGCAATCGGGTGGAAAGTTAGTGTTACTCAAGCCTCAGAAAGCCGTTAGAGAAGTTTTGGAGGTAACGAAACTCAGCACCGTCATTGAGATTTATGATACGGAGGAAGGCGCGTGCGCCTCTTTTCTTTAGTATTCCTCGCGGATAGTCAGGGAAGTTGAGTGGAAATGCCCTTCTGTCGTGTCCGCGGTCAACGATTTTGACTGCTACGTGGTCCCTCTATACGCGAGTCGCTATGGGACCCCGGCTAAAGACTGCAGCGCAAGCATCGCGCCGGGCGGCTATACGGAGAGCCACATGAACACCCAAACTCAGCTGACCGAACCGCAAGGTAAATTAAAGACCCGTTCCCAGTTTAAAGTGGGGTTACGCGGTCAGCAGGTCGTTCTGTTTCTCTTAGTCTCTCTAATGCCGTTGTTCGCCGTTGCCTTAGCCATCAAATTTTTAGGCGAAAACGCTCTGAAGGAGTCTGTTGGCGAAAATCTTGTTCTTCTTGCGCAGGAAAAACTTGCCCGGGCGGATAGTGCTATCTCCGAAAAAATCGAAAAGATTCAAGCGGAGCTTCCAAACATCCAAGCAGCAGTTGTCTATTCAAACACGGCTAACGAGAAACAGAGCGTATTTCTCAGTGTATGGGCGCGATTGGAGGACAGTATTCGCCTGCTTGAGACCTATGCAGGCTATAAAACTGAAGTAACCATTACAAATGCATTCGGGTACGTTTTACGTTCAAACGATCAACAGTTGGATTATGACGCGACGAAAATGTTCCCACATCGAGTACAGGACACGGATTGGTGGCAAAAAGCGTATAACAACGGCATAGGTTACCCATTTGTGGAAGATGTCGTCTATGATGAAGTCCGAGGCGTACATTTCCTTCCAATCGCACTGCCGATACGTGCAGCGACTCAAGGAAATCGCGGTACGCAGCGAAAAACGAACGCGGTCGGGGTGTTGAGAACATTTCTGTTTTTACCTGAACTGACCAGTTTAGTTCAATCGCTCCCGGAGTTGGCGGAAACATATACGATTCTAACGAGTTCATCGGGCAAAATCATTGCAGCTTCACCCCAAAGCGAGTATCGAATAGATAGTTACATTGAGATGAGCAATGCCGCAGAGGAGGCAATTATTGAAGGAAAAAGAGGCGTTAATGGGAAGTATTACGACTATGAACCGGAGGGTGAGACAGACCCTTTCGGTGACCCTCGCATCTATGGTTGGGCGCGCACGCGGAGAAATCCACAGAAAATCCCCAAGCAAAATCCCCAAGCAAAAACCCTCTCGAGTATGGAGCCGTGGAAGGTTCAACAAAACTTTAGCAACTGGATAGTCTTTACTTCACGCCCTATCTCATCGGCTTACGCTGGCGTTGGCAGACTGAACAGATATATTTTTTATGTTACCATCGGGTCAAGTTGTATCGTTGTATTAATTGCTTGGTGGGCTGCCCAGCGCATAGCCACACCTATATTGAAAGTCGCGCAAGCAGCACGAAGCGTCGGGCAAGGTGAATTTGATAGCGAGATCACTGTTGATAGCGATAATGAAGTCGGTGTGCTGGCTGAAGAATTCAATGAGATGCGTCGGAACCTGAAAAATGCTGTTGATCGGTTAACGCAGGAAGAGAAAAAACTCACGGCTATTGTAGACAATCTCGGTGAAGGTTTGATTGTTGTTGATCCGACGGGGCGCGTGCTCTACGTCAATCCTGTCGCTGAACGTCTGCTGAATTTAGGGAATACCGCTGGCTACGAAAATTTTATTGTTGTCGATGCAGCAAATAGTACGATCTGCTGGACAAAGGCGTTAGAAAGGGGAGGAAACACAGAAACCGATAAAAGAACTGTTGATATGAAAATATTGTCCTTTTCTCGGCGTGAAGTCGCACAACACCAAACAATGGTCGTTGAAGTCAATATCGATGGCAATCGACAGGACAACTTGACTACCAACCCCTCTTCGACGCTATCTAACAAGGCACGGGTTGAGCGTCAAAATTCTCGAGTACTCCGCATCATTGCAAGCCATTTTTCCGATGAACATAATAACATCGTTGGCACTGTTTATGTTTTTGATGATGTTACCAATGAACATGAGATAGAAAAAATGAAGTCGGAGTTCGTTTCGCTTGTATCACATGAATTGCGAACACCCCTCACATCCATCATCGGATTTATTTCGCTAATACTTGAGGGAAAAACTGGTAAAATTAATCAGAAACAGCACGAAAGTTTGACCCGTGCGCATCGCCAATCGAAACGGCTCGCTGCTCTTATTAACGATCTACTCGACATCTCCCGAATTGAAGCGGGCCGCATTGAGATGAAGCAGGAGCGGGTACAGATAGACAGAATCGCCAAATGGCGAATTGAGGAGCTCCGTCCACAAGCTGACCGGAAAGCTATCTCTCTGCTTTTTGAGGGACAGTCTAACCTGCCACCTATGATTGGGGATGCAGACCGGATTGGGCAAGTTTTTATTAATCTCATCGGAAACGCCATCAAATTCACACCGGATAATGGGAAAGTGACGGTAAGGATATCGAAATCTCAGGAGAATGAGGGCGCCCCGCATGGATTCCATGTTCAAGTCATTGATACGGGACCAGGAATTCCGCCTGAAGATAGAGAGAAGGTATTTGACAAATTTCGGCAACTCGGGGGTGTCCACGCACGGAAACCACAAGGTGGCACTGGCTTGGGACTTTCGATTGCCGCTGGGATAGTTGAAGCACACGGCGGACGATTATGGGTGGAGGGCGGCGATAACGGCTGCGGATGCAATTTCCAGTTTTTTATGCCGTTGGAAAAGGGGGAAAATGGCTGAAACGATTTTAATTGTCGATGACGATCTTGACATCCTTGAATTGCTAAAAATGAACCTTGAACCGGAAGGTTACAACGTACGGACCGCGGACAATGGTGAGAGTGCGGTGCAGAGTGCATGTGCGAATCCTCCGGATCTCATTCTGCTTGATGTCATGATGCCAGAGAAAAACGGCTTTGAGGTCATTGAAGAACTAAAAAATATCGAAGACACAAAAAACGTTCCGGTCATTTTAGTAACCGCTCGTGGACAGACAGAAGATAAGGTCCTCGGTTTGGATACTGGCGCAGACGATTATATTACGAAGCCGTTTGACCTCCGTGAGGTGACCGCACGGGTTGAAGCCGTCTTAGGGAGAACTCGCCCCATCAAGTACATTAATCCGTTAATGCGCGCGATGGGGGACAAGTTCAGCGAAGAGGGATTGCAGCAACTTGCGGGGCATCTTCAAGCCGCCGCCGCTATTCAAAATAAATTGTTACCGGAACAGGCACCAAGTCTTGAAGGATTTGATATCGCGACGCTGCTCCAAAGTTCAACATCCGTTTCTGGTGATTTCTATGACTTCATCCCCTTGAATGAAACACAGATCGGGCTGGTTCTCGGAGATGTAAAAGGCAACGGTATCCCTGCAGCACTGTTGATGGTGATGATTCGGACAGCACTTCGCTTACTCTGCGATGAGGAAGATACCCCCGCGTCAATTCTCAAACGGGTTAATGACTTAGTCGTCCGGGACACTGAGGCAGATTTGTTTGCGACAATGGTTTACGGTATATTGGACGTAGTCAATTCAACTTTCACGTATTCAAATGGGGGGCACTGTTATCCCTTCCACTGGAAGAATACCGGCGAGATGGGGGTCTTGAAGACAGAAGGTATGTTGATAGGTGCATTTGAGGAGGCGACGTTTTCAAGCGACATCTGTTCTTTGTCTCCGGGCGATATCCTCGTTTTCTATACGGATGGTATTACCGAAACGGAGGCGAGGAATGATGAATTAGCCGTCAGTGGTCAGCAAGATAGCCAAGAAGCGGTCAGCAATCAGCGGTCAGCAAGAGAACCTGGTGGCAGTGAAAAACAAACGCAACCGCCACACACCGAAAGCCGAAGGTTTCCGAAAGCCGAAAGCCATTCTTCTGATAGCCAATTTACTGATAGTTACTATGGTGCAGATAGACTTGCCACCTGTATTTTCAAAAACGCCGGAGGGTCAGCCTCCACATTATGTGATGCGATTGTTAACGAGCTAACACTATTTAGTGGAAGCACAAGTCCGCATGACGACAGGGCATTAATTGTTATCAAGCGAGATATTTAAAATAGTTGTCGGTTATCAGTTTCCAACGTAGAGGCGAGGTCACCTCGCCCTTACAGAGGTCTCTTTTTAACAATTCACCTCTCTGGAATACTCGAAGTTTGGGTAGATTATTACCCAAAACCCTCTTAACCGACTGAAACCTATAAAAGAAGGAGCTTCAAACGTGGGCGAGAGAACTGAACAGGTGATTACGCTTTCTCTCCCAAGTTCAATGCGACATGTTGATCTACTCAAAGTCATTGTCACTGAGATTCTGAAAGAAACAGATTTCACAGAGGACATTCAAGAGCAGGTTAACCGTGCTGTCATTGAAGCGGGTATAAACGCGACCAAACACAGCAACAGAGAGGGACTGAAAAGACAAACGGCTTTTCGGCTGGTTCTTGCTGAGAACCAATTCAACATAGCCACTGAGGACGAAGGTGAGGAATCTACGCCCAACGAGCCTGAAACTGAACAGGTGATTACGCTTTCTCTCCCAAGTTCAATGCGACATGTTTACCTCCTTGATGTTGTTGTCACTGAGATTCTGAAAGAAACAGATTTCACAGAGGACATTCAAGAGCAAATTAACCTTGCTGTCATTGAAGCGGGGACAAACGCTATCAAACACGGCAATAAAGAAAATCCAACTAAAAAAGCGACCATCGAATTCACACTCGCCGAGGATAAGCTTGAGATCGTCATCGAAGACGAAGGCGATGGATTCACACGTAAGGAAGTCGCCGATCCCCTCGATCCAGAAAACTTGCTCAAAAGCAGTGGTAGAGGCTTATTTTTGATGGAAGCCTGCATGGACTCTGTAACTTACGAAAAGAACGGGACCATCATCAAAATGGTCAAATATAAAAGGGATTCCTATGCAAGTCAACCTTCGACACAAAGGTAGCATTACAATTTTAGATATTGAGGGAAAAGTTATCGGAGCAGACACCTTAGCTCTCAAAAACATCATTGATCAGCAGGTTCAGATAGCTGATAGCGAAGGGGCGCCCGGGGAAAAAGTCAACATAATTTTAAACATGGAACGGGTCCAGATGATGGATAGTTCCGGCTTAGGAGTACTTGTCTCCTCTTATACCACTATCCGACGCAACGAAGGGAACATCGTCCTCTTGAACCTCGGCGGCAACGTCAGAAGTCTTATTGTCATGGCGAAATTGATGACGATTTTTGACTGCTATGATACTGAAGCAGAAGCAATAGCTGGAATCCTACGGACGTAAAGGGTTGTCAGTTATGGGTTCGGGTTTTCTACGAAAACCCTTTCAGTTGTCGGTGAAGAAGGTCTCTTTAAACGAAAACTTCTTAACCGATAACCATAAAAAAATGGAAATACGTATCTCTAAAGACCTTGAAGAAGACACCAGTCTATGGCACAAATGCACTGGGTGCCAAGAGTTCGCTTTCAGAAACGAACTTGAACGCAACTTTTATATCTGCTCATATTGTGGCGCGCTGTTCCCTCTCCTCGCTGAAAAACGGCTTGAGTACTTACTGGATGACTTACCAACGACAGAAATCATATCCGCTAAGGAATCCGGACTTATCGCTGAAGGAATGATTGCAGGGCATCCAGTCTGTCTGTTCATCGCTGACATAGATGTGATTCCCGCCGAACTTGACGGATCCTTTTTTCTTACTGCGATTAATACTGCTTTACAAAAACAGATTCCATTGATTACGATTGTCGCGTGCCAACCGACTGGACCGCGAGCAGCTTTGGCAGAAACCACCTACTTAACGATGCAGATGGAGCGGTTAGCAGATACACCACTTCCCCATATCACTGTTTTAACTGAAACGGAAGTGTATCCATTGGCGACGTATCTTCCAGTCGGCGAACTGGTTATCGCAGAAGGCACAGTCCCCAGAAAAAAGTCGGCAGCCCCGAATCTACAGCCTGCGCTGCATGCCCCAGAAGAACAGCTTCTGACACAGCCGTCACCATCCGAAAAAGACGTTGAACCTGACATAAGTGTTGATTGTTATATCCCTCGTGAGGAACTGCCAAGTACATTGGGATTATTTCTGAGATTTTTTAAATGATGATTTTTCGCGCTATGGGCATTTCACCCCTACGGAATGAAATTAGGTTCTCCTTAAATGGCATAATTTATCTTTGCTTTACATTTGGAGCAGTGCCCAGATTCCCATAATTAAAAAATGAAAAAAGACGTTTTGCGTGACGATCCGAATAATATAGGCATCTCTGAAAACAGGGCTAAACGCGTGTCCTTTGCCAACCAGAAATTTAAAGAAATCTTCGGTAGTGCCCCCGCATTTGTTGCATCCGCTCCGGGCAGAGTGAACCTCATCGGTGAACATACAGATTACAACGACGGTTATGTATTCCCAGTGGCGATTGATAAATATATCAACATCGCTGCTCGAAAGCGACCCGATAGACGTGTGAGTTTACATGCTTTGGATGTCAACGATTCCTACGAATTCTGTCTCGATGCGCTCCCTTCTATTCAGCAGGATGCACCGGCATGGTGTCATTATCTCATCGGGGTTGCGTCTCTCCTACAAACATCGGGCAAAAAAGTATTTGGGGTAGATGCTGTGATCACAGGCGACGTGCCGATTGGTGCCGGTTTGAGTTCTTCAGCGGCGCTTTCAGTTTCAGCCGCACTGACTTTCTTAACCGCCAGTGCTTCATCTGAAATTTGGGGGAGCGAGCTGTACTCGCGACAATCAGAGAATGATAATAAAGAACTCGCTGCGTTGTGCCAGCGGGTAGAACACGAATTTGTCGGTGTTAATTGTGGTATCATGGATCAGACCATCTCGCTGCTGGGGCGGGAAAATCAGGCACTATTTCTGGACTGTCGTTCGCTGGAACACGAACATGTTCCACTCAGCTTAGAGACCACCCACTATATTGTTATTTGTAACACGAAAGTGAAACGCGAACTTGCCGCTTCTGAATACAATAAACGTCGCGCGGAATGTGAGAAAGGCGTTGCAGTCCTTAAAAAATGGTTGCCCGACATCTCTTCGCTCCGGGACATTACGTTAACAGATTTCAAAAAACATGAAGAAGAACTTCCGGCGTTAACACAAAAGAGGTGTCGGTATGTGATTGAGGAGAATACCCGTGTATTAGACGCCGTTGCTGTGCTGAAAATGCGACACCTACAAACAGAAACCGAAGAAACAGAGGCGTCGCTCGCACAATTCGGTAGACTGATGAACGCGTCGCACAACGGGCTTCGGGATGACTACGAAGTCAGTTGTAGTGAGTTAGATTTGCTTACCGACGTTGCTCGCGGCATCACAGGTGTAATCGGGAGTCGAATGACAGGTGCCGGTTTTGGTGGGTGCACAGTTAACATCGTTCATAAAGACGTTTTAGAAACGTTCCAAACGCTCGTGACGACAGAGTACCACAAACACACCGGTATTGAACCTGAAATTTATCTCTGTAATGTCAGTGACGGCGCACAAGTTTTCTTTTTTTAATAAAATAAAATAAAAAGATGGAATATAGTATTGGCGTCGACCTTGGCGGAACAGACATTAAGGCGGGATTCGTCTCATCAAGCGGTGATATTTCTTGTCGGGTCGTGCTCCCTACAGATGTTGAGGTAGGAGGTCCCAAAGTCGTGGCGGCTCGAATTGCGGAAGCCGTTCGTCAAGTGCTTGTAAAAGCCAGCGGTTTCCTTCAGAAAGAGAGGGGACAGTCGTCAGGGTTGACAGCTGAACGCCGAGGGTCGAAAGCCATTAAAAGCGAGATTTGGGTTGGACTGGGATCCCCGGGACTTATCATCGCTGAAACAGGCGTTGTCCACTTTTCACCTAATTTTCCGGGTTGGAGTGACATCCCACTTGTGGATTATGTGAATGCTGAACTGGCGAAATTACACGTTCCAAAGGCAACCGCGAACGATAACTCACAAACCGATAGTAATGAAAGGATTCAGAGTTGGAAACCCCTCCTACGCGGTATGGATAACGATGTGAATGCGATGACCTTGGGCGAACTTCGTCACGGTGCTGGTGTTGGGTACGAAAACATCGTCGCATTAACACTCGGTACAGGCGTAGGCGGGGGTGTTGTGATTGACGGACAAGTTTACCACGGAAGTCAGAATACTGCGGGCGAACTTGGACATACTGTCGTTGAACCCAACGGGCGTTACTGTGGGTGTGGGAATCAAGGGTGTCTTGAGGCGTATGCTGGCGCGAAACATATCGTTGAACGGACCGCGGAGAAAGTACAGACAGGACGGTCTACAATTTTAGCCAAAGCCATAAGGGATAGAACAGTACTAACACCACAGCAAATAGCGGAGGCGGCACATGCAGGGGACAAAATCGCAATGGAGATTTTTGCTGAAACAGGACGGTATATAGGCATTGCCCTCACCTCAATCGCGCACATCCTCAACCCACAAATTGCGATTATCGGAGGCGGTATAGCGGAAGCGGGTGAAAAACTTCTCTTTGAACCTATCCGTGCTGAATTTTCCAAACGTGCTATGGATATTCCAGCGCGGATGAAGATCGTAAAGGCGTACCTCGGAAACGACGCGGGCATTGTGGGTGCGGCGATGCTCGCCCTTGAGAGTGAGAAGCCGGTATTGTAGCACAAGAATTCGGGGTTATATAGTAAAACCCGTAATTACTTATACACTAACACAAGGGCGAGGATACAATCCTCGCCAGCGGTGGTGGGGTGTTTGTTCCCTGACGAACTGTAAACATATTTTTGGATTTTACTATAAACCCCTCCGACAACATGTCACGGAAAAATTTATAGCCAGGGGGATCACAAATGAAAAATACAGTCAGCAGTCAACAGTCGGCATTGTCCCGCAGGTTTCCCACACGCGGAGACCTGCGGTGCCATCAGCAAGACGATGTTACTTCACCAGAAAACCTCTTTGCTGAAGGTTTCCGAAAGCCGGGCGCTAAGAGCCAATTGGCAAGGTGTATCTTAGAAATTTTAGCAGTGCTCTGTTTGTTAGCAATCCCGCTGAGTTGTTCAAAGGTCCCAGAGGTCCCTGATTTCATCAAAGATACCTTCCAGCCAGAGATGATTGTCCCTGTGTTCGACCCGGATGCTCATATCATGCCGCAGACGGGGACTGTGGGTTATGTCAAAAACGGTGTAAAAGCAATGGCGGTGCCACTCAACGATGTGAAGGCGGTTGATGCGTTTGGTATCTTTATCTACAATGGGACCGACCATTGGATATCCTTCAAAAAGAAGGAGTGCCTGATGCTTGATGGCACAGCAAACGTTACGAAGCCGATCGATAAATCACAGGAATCCTTTTACCTAAAGAAGAACTTCAGACCGAAACTGCCCCCTGAATTCGGGGCGGAAGTGTTCCGATGGGATAAGACTATTAGAATACAGGGCGGTCCAGCAGTACTCCCCAGAGAAGACCTTGAGAAAACAACCGTGATGCCCGGACAATACGCGAGATTCTTCCTCTATTTCCGTAAGCGGAGTATTAAATATAGCAGCTTGCGGATCATTGTGCCAAGAGTCACGAGTGATTTCAATGAACAGCAAACGACGTTCGTTTTCAAATTTAAAGTGCAACGCGGCTAAATACGCGTCCGTGAAGAAGTTTGAACTATGATCTGTAAGGTTATCGGATGTGCCATGATTAGCGGTCGGATAATCATAGCAAATCTTATAGTAAAACCCGTAATTACTTATACACTAACACAAGGGCGAGGATACAATCCTCGCCAGCGGTGGTGGGGTGTTTGTTCCCTGACGAACTGTAAACATATTTTTGGATTTTACTATAAAATCATAAAAACCCCGGTTCTGACTTTCCTCCTCGTGCTCTATTTGGGTTGCACCCTACCCGAAAGCGAAATTGCGCAGGGAAATCCGCAGAAAATCCCCAAGCAAAAATCCCAAGCAAAAATCCCGATCGAAATCCTTCTCTCGAACCGTGAACGGCAGGCACCCCCTATAGTGGGGATTCGTTACATCCAAACGCTCGGTAGGGCGGGACAAGGCGCGGGCGAATTTCGGACCCCTTTGGGGCTTGCAATAGATGAACAAGACAGAATCTACATCGCCGATGCCGGTAACAATCGGGTGCAAGTGATTGACGATGCTGGAAATTATATCATAGAATTCGGAAGTCGTGGATGGCAGACAGGGGAATTCGATCACCCCACGGATATAGCGTTGAGTTTTCAAAGAAGGTACCGCCTCTATGTAGCAGACACGGGTAACAATCGGGTGCAATACTGCAATTTTGTTGATCGTATTTTTTATCCAATCAGTGAGAGCGCAGATGGTGTCCTCCTCGACCGTCCTGAAGGTATCGGTATTGGACGAAATGGTGAAGTGTATGTCGTTGACACAGGCAATCACCGCTGGATTGAATTCAACGTCGCAGGCGTTCCTGTTGTAGTACGAGGCAGCTTCGGGAGCGGGAGCGAACAATTCTGGAATCCAACAGATCTGGATGTTGATGCCCACGGAAATGTTTACATCGTTGATACAGGCAATCATCTCATAAAAAAATACGACTTTAGTGGTAATCCTATTGACATGTGGGGTGGCGAAGGCGACGCACTTGGACAATTGCGGGAACCGAAGTGTATCACCTTAGACGAATGGAATTATCTCTATGTAACGGACAGCGGCAACAGACGTATTCAAGTGTTTGCACCTGATGGCAGAAGCATCACAGAATTCAGTGCCCCCACGCTTCAGGAACCCGTAGGTATCGCCGTCTCGAAAACCGGACGTGTCTTTGTGAGTGACGCCGAAGCGAATGACATAAAGGTGTTCCAAGTTTTTCGGAAAAAGTCTGAACCATGATTTATCTGATGGATCTGATGGATGTGATGCGCTGCTTTCGTAATCACGATTTATCACATAAATCAGGGAAATCTCGATCATGATTGATGAGCCAGCGATATAAGAGGGCAGATGTGTCATGATTATCGGAGGTCTCGTCATCAGGGTAATCAAACAAATCATAAAAATTCTGGTTCTGACTATTTGCTTGTGTGTGCTACCACATCCGAGTGGGATAGCCCAAAACCTCCCTAACGACGAAGCCACAGTTCTTGAATTTCCCACTTTTTCCGTCCTCCAGAAAACAGAGTCCGTTGAGTTGAAATCAGGAGAACAAGCATTCACGGTGAGGTATCCACCGATTCTGCCAAACAGCGAGCGGGTAACAGAAGCGGATGGGAAGGTGCTCGTGCGAGGTATCGACTATCAGATCGATTTCTATTTAGGCAAAATCACTGTAGGGGAAACCGGTCTTGTGCCTGCCCAAACGGATCTTAAGATAACCTACCGAACATTGCCCTTCGCGATTAAACAGGTCTATAAACGCGACCTTTACGGAACAGCGGACAGCGATCAGCGGTCAGCGGTCAGCGGTCAGCAAGAGAGTCGTCAGCAGTCAGAAACCGTCGATGGTCAGCAAAGAGATTTTCTTACTGAAGATTTCCAACAGCCGACAACCGACAGTCAATTAGAAGTATCCGGCAGTCAGACATTCGGTATCTCGGTTGGCAGTGGACGGGGTGTGTCGCCGAATCAAGAACTCCGCGTCAATGTTGAGGGGAAAGCCTCTGAAAATATCACTGTCTTGGCACTGCTATCCGATCAGGATCTGCCCATCCAACCCGAAGGCACAACCGAAAATATTCAAGACATCGATCAGAAATTGATTCGTATTGCGCATCCGAACATGAGGGGAACCTTAGGGGATTTTGAAGGCTCGCTCGGTGCATCGGAGTTTATTTTTTTTCCACGCGCATTGGAAGGGGTACAGGTTGAAGGCGATTTCAAGTGGGTGGACTTTCACTTCATTCCAACTGCTATTCCGAAGGGTCAGTCTACGAGTTTAGTGCTTCGCGGTGAAGAAGGACGTAGTGAATATCGGCTCACAGTTGATGGGCGATACGTCATTGTGAAAGCGGGCAGTGAAATCGTCTGGCTGAACGGTGAAAGGATGCGGCGCGGCGAAAACAACGATTATATTATCCGTGAATATGGGGATCCAATTGTCGAGTTTAACAGCAAACATCTCATAACGAGCAACGATGTGATTCGGATCGATTTTGAATATATCCCGGAAGATCGGGCGTACCAACAGAATCTTTACGGATTCAGCAGCGTCTTCACACTGCCGGGTGAGCGTTTAACACTTGGGGCATCCTACGCCGTTGAAGCAGATCTCAGTCAACCCGAACAGACGCTCATCAAGTTTGAAGATGCGGAACTGGAGGCTCTTCGCCAAAACATCCTTAATCCGAAGGAAGATGAATCACCGCTCGTACCACCACAAAAGCATACTGTATGGGGGCTGGAGAGTCGTCTGAACATTACAGAACAAGCGTGGATTCAAGGCGAACTCGCCTATAGTAATCTTGATAAAAACACCTATTCCACTGTCGATCGGAAAGAGGTGAGTCAGGCATGGAAATTAATCGGTTACGCCGACTGGGACTTTGCGACATGGACCGACCAACTACGTCCTAAATTGACCACAAACCTTGACATACGCTCGATGGACGCTGACTTCGTGCCGGTCGGTGCTTCAAGCGGCAACCGGACCCGTTCGCGTTACGAAACGCAATACGCCAAAGAGGGTTTTGATGATGCGTTCCTACTCGACGCTGCAAGCAGCCCACGAGGTTCCCAAGACGAGAGAACCATGAATTTCGACATCCGAATGATGCCGACAGATTGGTTAGCGGTTGACGCGGGGGTCGGTAGAAGCGAAGAGAGAGCCCCAGAGAGTCGTCAGTTACCAGTTGTAGGGGCGGGGTTACCCCGCCCTTACGGAGGAGATCTCGCTCAATCAGATCCCTCTTTAACCGACACCCGACACCTGACAACTGATAACGATTCAACCATCCGCAACAATTTCAACTGGGGCGTCAACTTCAATCGACGTTCAGGCATGGGGCAGGTAAGTCGAACCTTCACACCTGTAGGCGGGCACTCCGGTTCCGGACTGCCTATAAGCACACCAGAGAGGAATCCGATAGGAGGGGAAGAAATACCCAAGCAAAAACACTCCGATTCCCGACAAAGCACATCTGCAGGATCGCGATTCCTGAAAAAGTTGCCGAATCTTCGCTGGGATGACTATCGTAGCAGTTCCCGGACGGAGGGTGAAGATTCAACAAGGACACAATCGCTACAGAAATCACGTCAAGAGGGAAATCTGTCGTATCCGCTCGGTCCGTTCAGAATTTTGGGAACATTCGGGCGAGTGGCGTCGAACGAAGCGCGGAATGCGACGCTCAATCGAAAGCGGAACCGTGCAACCGGACGTATTGATCTTGCTGAATTCAAATGGGCATCTTTGAACACCAGCTATGAGCTTGAGGAGGCTTTTGCAAAAGAACCCTTGCTCACTGTTGATGACGAGCCTATCGGTTTGTCGGATTGGCAGCGGAACACCACCGCACGGACTTGGAAGGTAGGTATCCTTTCACAGCAACAATCCTTTCTCAGCGGCGGGGTGAATCTGACGGCAAACATTGCGCGCCGAATGTTGAAAGCACACACCGATCTCGGGGCAAATACAACCACGCAACTCGCCGATATCAACCTCCAACTCACACCCCTCAGCCGGGCGATTGATATAGAAATCGCTTATGAATTAGATAAAAAACTGACGAGTCAACGCCGCGAGGTCTATACCGACATCCATCCCCACACCGGCATTCTGCTCCAACCCGGTGAAGGATACTACGTAAAACTGGACGATCTACACTACGTAGAGGATCCAGAAGAAGGCACCTATATCAAGATCTATCAAAATGTGGGGGATAAACCGACAACAGCGGTAGATGCGGAATTCCGGGTCCGTTTTCAACCCCGACAGTTTTTCGCACGACGTGCCAGAGCCAGGCAACAGCAGCAACGCGACTCGATGTTGAAACGTGATAGTTTACGCCCGAATAGCCATCAGCAGTCAGGCGTCAGCGGTCAGCAAAAGAACCTCTTAACTGACGGTTTCCGACAGCCGACAGCCGACAGCCGGTTAGAGTGGTTTCTCAAGGCACTCAGAGGTCAAACCCGGTTATGGTTGACCGAAGAACAGGAGGTCGAGGACGCGGTATCGCTCTATCTGCTCCAAAGTCTACAAGGCTCAGAAACGCTTTTTGGGCGTTTGAATCAGCACCATCGATTTGAATTTTCGCCATCACCAGCGTTCAGTTTCGAGGTCAACCTTCGTGCTGGGGAGACGCTCAATCGGCGGATTAATAACCAAGAACGCCACAGACGACATCGGACGTATGATGTAGGTCTCTCCGTGAACCCTACGCAACGCATGTCCTTCGGTGCGAACTGGGAACGACGCCGAGAAACTGAGAAATACAGTCAATTCCAAATTGAGGAGCTTACACAGGAAACCGAGACGATACCGAACAGGGGAGCCCTTCCCTCAACGCCTATCTCAGACCTGCGCCAATTTGAAGAGACGACTGAATTAAGCCTCCGGTATGAACTCAGCAGTTCCGTGCGGTGGAGCGGTATCGGAGGGTATAAACGGACGACTGACGAAGAGCGTCTCGACGAGGAGCCGGAAGCCAGAACGCGGACCTTCTTTTATGAAAACCGCGTCACGTATAGTCTCATCGGCAAGGGACGCCTCGATGTGAACTATAAACTCGGTTACGGCGAGAGTAAGGGGGGGATCCCCTTTGCGCAGTACACTTTCTACGAAGGCATTAGCCACGAAGTCCGCACAACCGCGGATTACAGATTACGAAAGTTCACCGATCTCCTGTTTCGGCTCAATTATCGGTTGCTCTCCACAAAACAGCGGAAACCCGAGCACCGTCTGGAGATGACGGTCAGTGCGGAACTTTAACGTGAAATTAGTGAGTTAATTGAGAATCTCATCCCAATCCCACAAGAAAATTGTGCCATCCATGGCAGTGCTGACGAGCGTTTTACCATCTGGTGAAAACGCTAACGTTGCAACTTGTTGCGTATGTCCATCAAGAACCGAGATCTGGTCTCCTGTTGTAACTTTCCACAATTGGATTGCACCGTAGCTGTGTCCATTAACAAGTACCGCACCATCCGGCGAAAATATCAACGGTTTGGCGTAACCCGTGAATGTGTTTCTACCTCGTCTGTGCCCTGTGCTAATTGAAAAAAGTTTATTACCGGTATCCACGTCCCATAAATGGACGTGACGATGCGTCCCGACAGCAAGCAAGGTCCCGTCTGGAGAAAATGCCAAGGCAGCAATATGACCCAAATTCTCGCGCCCCGTTGATTCTTCAAAAGCAGCTAAGGTTCCGCTAGTCACAACATCCCACATCTGGATTTTCCCGCGTTGTGTGCCACTGACGAGCCTTGTACCGTCTGGCGAAAATGTCAATGCAGAAACCCTCGGCATATTGCGAACATTAGTTTTCGGATCAGCGAGGCGGATATTCTGTTCATCGCCGGTTTCCGTATTCCACAAACGAATTTCACCGGAACCAGAAAATGCCACCATTTTGCCATCAGGAGAAAAAGTCAGTTCATCGGTTCCCTTACTATACTGTAGGGTTATGAGTTCACGTCCCGTTCTTACATCCGTCAGGCGAATCAGATGGTCTGAACGCCAAGTCATCAGCGGGAAGCCGTTTGCTTCAAAGACTACAGCACCTTCTGCCCCTACACTAACGAGTTTCGTGCCATCAGGTGAAAACGCCAAGGTTGGGAACCAATCCCGATGTCCTGTAGATTGGATGGCGGACTTTTGCGAGGTTTTCACATCCCAAAGGGTAACTATGCCATTAAACGCCACACTTGCAAGTGTGGAACTATCCTCAAAGAAAGTCACCGCCTTCATCGACTGTGTGTGTCCGGAGATAGGGTTATCTATCGGAGCACCAGTCTCCGTCTGCCAGAAATGGACCGTGCCATCCGTACTGCTGCTGGCAAGCGTTTGACCATCGGGTGAAAACGCTAATGCGGTGATACCGTTGCGGTGACCGGTGAGCGTCACAAGCGGTTCACCTGTGGTGGTGTCCCACAACTGCACTGTTTTATCGGTACTCCCACTGGCAAGCCTCTCTCCATCTGGAGAAAACGCTAATACGTTTGTCCAACCTGTATGTCCTTGAAGTGTGACCCATTCGTTCTTGTTGGTGGTGTCCCACAATCGCACTGTTTTATCGGTACTCCCACTGGCGAGGCGGGTGCCATCGGGTGAAAACGCCAACGCTAATATATTCGGCATAGACGATGATTTGCGATGTGAAGGCTTACCAAGGGGTTGAATAGACAAATCTACATGTCCTCTAAGGGTGGATAACTTTTTACGGGTCTTCACATTCCACAGTTCAATCTTCCCGTCCTCCTTCCCGATTGCAATTTTATCGTGATCCATCGCGTAGACAACATCAAAACTAACATCCCTTGTAAATAATCCCTGACTAAATAGCCAACCGAATAGCCCAGTTTTGAGATACTTCGTATGCTCTCTGCCGGTCTCAACGTTCAGTTCGCTAATTGCATTTCCTGAGTTACTCAAACTGATAAGCGTTTTTCCATCTGAAGAGAACCGTAATACCGATGCAGCAGCATATAAATCCTTGAGCAACACTTCGCGTCCCGTCGGTACTTCCCACACTCGGATTTCCGTCTTCCCGGAATAACCACCGCTACTTGCAAGGAAACGCCCATCAAATGAAAAAGCGAGGCATTGAGATTTGCCAGCAAATAGATTTCTCTCTTTGCCCGTTTCTACATCGTAGAGCCAGATCCCGATATTACTACCGACTGCGAGTTGTGCGCCATCGGGTGAAAACTGAATTACGTTAGCGCCGCCTTTTCCCAAACGCGCTTTCGCCTTTTCAGGTAGTTTCCATTGCGTATAATTTATGCCAGTTTCATCCGATTCCGCAGCGGCAAATAGCATCAGTTCCTCATCAGGCTGCTGTTCAGAGATATGACTCTTATTCGATGCAGTGGAAGCATTTCCGAATTGCGTCCGCACATCCGGTTTAGATTCGATATCCAGCACAACGGGTGCTTCGATAAGTTCAACAGTCATTTCCGAAGGGGCATCGAAGCTGTAAGGCTTCTGGAAACGCGCGAAATATTGATTGCTTACCCCCAACATCAACAACACCACTGCTAACGTAGAAGTCGCAATTGCCCACGGTGCGAATGGTTTACTATTAGGTGGCGTAACCGGTTTCAGACGCGAAATCTCGCGCATGATATTCTCTGTCAGATTCGGTGTGATCTGGAAATTCTCCAAAGCCTCTCTTATCATGGGTTCCTCCCTCTTTAAACGCTCTTGTGCGCGGCGCAGACGACTCCTAATTGTATTTGCCGACACACCCAGAAACTTGCCAATTTCCGCACTGGACATTTCACCGAAGTAACGCAGCGTTAGAATCGTGCGATCACTCTCTGGAAGTTTAGCGAGCAACTTTTTCACAGCTGCGCGTTGTGCTTCTATCGCTGTCCGTTCGTTTTCGGCAATGATATGCCCTGAATACGTCGCGCGCTCTAACTGAGCGATGCCTGTATCTTCAAGCGACTGCATCCACAAACGCTTTTTACGCAGCCATGCAGTACATTGACGACTCGCTATCACATAGAGCCAACTCGCAAAGGACTGCGGTTCCTTCAGTGTTGAGAGTCTTTGATACGCTTTCAGGAACGTATCCTGCGTAATTTCCTCGGCAATGTGGAAATCCCCGATCTTCCGCCATACGAGGGCGTGAACGGGTTTTTGGTATTTCCTCACGAGCTGCGTGAAAGCGGTATCATTGCCGTCAAGCGTGCGGCGAATGAGTTCAACGTCACTATTTTTCATGAATTCCCTCCGATTGTTCCATTTTTCATGAATTCCCTCCGATCGTTCCATAGTGACGCGACTTAGGGGTACAACTGGTGCATAATTCTGCAAAAAACACATACGCGTTTGGGAAAGAAGGATTCGTTTGGTTTTATCAATAGTGTACAATTCTAAGTTTGTGTAAATCTTAGGGCAATTTGTCAAGTGAATCAGAAACGAGCTTATTGCATCCGCCCCATCTGCGCCATCATTTGGATCATCTGTATAAGCTGCTTGAAGTCGCCGAGTTTAAGGAGGAGTTTCGCACCAATGCTACTTTCCTGTCTTTTGGCGGAAAAACTGATACTATAGTCCTCTGGTAGATTCATAAAGATCCCCGAAAGTAGTTGCAGTGCTGCATTATTCGGATCCATCTCCCCCAACATCGGCAAAGAATTTTTAGTCGTGATTGCTGGAGAAATCGCAATGAAAATATTGTTGTCCGTCCCTAATTGGTCAACGAGCTTCTGATAACTCGGGAAGTCAGAAAACTTCTCCTCGTTTCCGACTTTCCTATCAAGTGCCATTTGAATTGCTTCTGGACCCGTGCCCGTTGCGAAAAGGAGTTGCCCTTCGGTAAACCCATAATACCAGTGTAATTCAGTGGGCATCAAACCAGCGATTTCCTCAGGGAATTCCTCGGGAAGTCTCGCGGTGAAATTAGGAAAAATGTAACTTTTAATTTCAACGCGGTTGTGCATCATTGATGGACCTGCATAAATACCGCCTTCCTGGAGTTGTTCCAGAAACACCTCATCCATATAGGTTTTGGCACGTTGCGCATCTTTCAACTCATAGATGAACAGAGAATCGGGTAACAAGCTACCCCTAAAGTTGAAAGAGACGCTCCACCGATCCACCAGAGATTCATGAAAATCTTTGATCTGCTCAAAGAGCAAATCCCGCCGTGCTTCTTGTTCTGGCGTTTCTTGTGGAAAGGCGGCTAACAGGAGTTCGCTGAGTTCAACCTGCAGCTGCGGGCACCCCTGAAAGGCACCGTTCACAGATGCACGATTTGGCAGCTCGTCGAGAAAAGCCAATTCACCGGATACCTCTTCCAACAGTTTCAAAAATTCGCTATCGCTCCTGAGTTTTAGAAACGGCTTGATTTGGAGATCAGTTCCCTCCACTTCAAGTCTCACACTGATAGATTGAAGCTTCTCAATGGACTCTCTATCTTTTTCAGGTATGTCTTCAGGTATGTCTTCAAAGAAGGATGCAATCGTTTTGGATGTCTCATCACCAGCCTTGAGAGTTTCTACGATTGATTCCAATTCCTCCTCAAGGGGACGATCGAAAGTAGCAATAATTCCCTCAATATCAATGCACACGCCTCCCTGATCGTCACCTGCCAAAATGTCGGCAAGGAAGGTGCTGTAATTTGCGTTCTGTGTGATAGTCGCTCCGGTTCCGTTATAGATATCAATAACGTTCTCACAAACCCCATGGGGCGTTGAAAAAACGAGGATGTTCTTCAAAATAACAAAACTCTGGTTACCTTCGGTTGCGTTCCAATAGGTTACGCCTTTATGTTCCGCGGGAACACTGCCTTTCGCTTCAATCATCTGTTTCATTGCCTCGGGATCTATTAGATGCGCAAGGGCGGAGAGATGCAATGGCTGCAAACTGGTAATAAAGACAGTGAAATCTCGGTTCACATCCAACCCAATTGCTTCAAAATCGGCTAAACTTTCAAACGCATCTCCGAAAATACGCTTCAAAATCTGCGTAGATACATTGGGAACCTCGATTTGTGGGGAAAGCTCCGCCATCATCGTATTAATTCTGTTATCCAGCTCAAGCAGGCTGGGGCAGTAGCTAACCCCCAATGCCCCTTTCGGAATTAGGCGCAGAACACTACTGTCTGGAACAGCAACTGGAGCACCTTGAGGTTTTTGAGAAGGCGTATCTATGGGTGTTGGTTCGGATACCTTAGATGAATCTGGCACGGCTTCTACCACATTTGAAGTGGCGAATAGAAGGGTTATCAGAGATATCGACACGATGAAGCATGAAAGTAAACATTTCTTTAACATTGCTTTCTCCTTAGGCGTGTGAAACTTGTGATACCATGTCCCCGTTTTTGTCTTACTTGTCCCATTTTTCCGATAAATTCCACTGTTTGTCAATGAAGACTTTATAGTAAGTCCCACAATTACGTGGACACTGGGGCGAGGTTAGAAACCTCGCCAGCGGGATGCAGGATGGTGCTGCTACTCCCTGAGGTGTTAACTTATTTTTCGACTTTGCTATAATTGTTAAGTGACGCAATTTACTCCGTGATGGGGTGCATAGGTCCAGAAAAAATGCAAAAATATTTTCTGCAATTCAAAGTATATAAACGATTCTGTTGGTATTTAGTATACTGGAAAATTATAGTAAAACCCAAAAATAAGTGAACATTCGTAGCACAAACTGTCCAGTTTGTGCAGGGGAGGCACGCAAACTAACAGTTTGCGCTACAATCGGGGTGCCCAAGTAATTATTGACTCTACTATAAAACGTGGGACGTGCTGGGGGGTTTACCTTTTGTTAAATAAATGGTGAGAAAGATAACGCAATGAGAGACTACTGACGTAGCAGAGGTTGTGGAAGTTCACTATGAATCCGTGTGCCGCATTATCTCAATGTAGCGTCTATAGAGATTCTCGCGAGGAAAGAATTGACTTTCCCTTCTCCACTGAACGAATTACCGGTGGCACCTAACTTAAAGCGCGTGCCTTCATCAAAACGGTGCGTGATCCTTCCGCCCTTACCGGGTACAATCCCTGATGCTGCGGTGAGTATAACCTGAGGCATGCCGTCTGTTGAGAATTCGCTGTCGCTTGCAAACAGGATGAACGCACCGGCAGCCTCGGCACTCCCCATCCAGAGATCAATCGTGAGCATACCACCATCTTTAAACGCCGTCGCATCAATCTCAACAACGGTGTAATCTTGAGTGCCTGCTGTCGGTGTTCGGAAAATATTCAAGATATCCTGTGAAGGTTCTTCATCGTTGAGCACGACGCTTTTTGCCTGTGTGGAAAGAAACCTCGGTGTGTATTCCGATTGATCTGCCTTCGGTGCAAATCCATCACCCTTACGCGGGGTCATAGATTTACCAACTTGTGTCCGCACATTCGGTTTTGATGCAAGATCCAGGACAATAGGAGTGTCAATAAGTTCCACCGTCATCTCCGATGGGGCGGCAAAATCGTAGGGCTGTTGGAAACGTGTTAAGTACTGACTGCTTGCTCCAAATGCCATTAAAACGAGGACGAGGGTTGAGGTAGCGAGTGCCCACGGCACGAACGGCTTACCACTGGGGGGTGTGGTGGGTTGGATGCGGGAAATCTCTTGCATGATTTTCTCGGTGAGATTCGCCCGAATCTGAAAGCCTTCCAGTGCTTCTCGGATCATCGGTTCTGCCTTCTTTAAGCGGAGTCGCGCACGACGAAGCCGACTCTTAACAGTGCTCGCCGATACCCCCAAAAAACGGCTGATCTCTTCACACGTCATCTCTCCAAAATAGTGGAGTGTGACGACGGTGCGTTCACTTTCCTGCAACCGGGCGAGCAATCTTTGGACGATGCCGCGCTGCGCCTCTACCGCAGCTTTTTCCTGCTCCTCGGCAATGTATTGGGAATACGTCACTCCTTCTATTAGTTCGATGTCCGTATCTTCCAACGATTGCGTCGGCATCCGTTTTTTTCTCAGCCACGCTTGGCATTGACGTGCGGCGATTCTATAAAGCCATCCTGCAAAGCGACTCGGATCCTTCAACGTTTCCAGTTTCTTGTAGACTCGCAGAAAAGTGTCCTGTGTAATCTCTTCCGCGACGTGGAAATCGCCAACTTTCCGCCATGCGAGCGCGTGGACTGGCTTTTGGTATTTTTTCACCAACTTCGCAAAGGCGTTTTCATCGCCTGTGAGACTGCGTTGAATTAGTTCTACATCGTCGTTCTTCATCTGTCCCCTCCAAAGAACTAAATTTGGAGAACCTTCAAGAATGATAACGAGGCTGACAGGTTGGACGAAAATCCGTGGACATCCATCCAACCTGCTTATATCTTTGAATCACTGGGCATCATAAATGAACCAGTTACCTTCCACTTTTCGCATCTTAACAGATACCTCCGAGGGATCTGCCATTGGCACTCTCAACCTGAAGTGGAATTCATCACCCACATACTCGCTGCCTAAGATCTCCATCTGACGCAATATTTGACGCATCCGAGTACGCACATCCTCTGGCGCATCCTCAAAATCAACTTCAAATGTATGTCGGGCATCCCCTATAAGCATCGGATGTATTGTCTCTGCATCAAGGTTCTTAAATGCTTCCACGAAAGCGTTCATCACATCTTCCGCGGATTGATTTAAGTGCGCTGATGACACTTCTTTCCCATCCAATGCCTGATTCGGTTCAACAGAGATTTTCGCCACGAAGGCATTGACCTGCCCTTTCTTACTATGCCAATCACCGGTCGCCCCTAATTTAAAGTGATGCCCCCGGTCGAAAGGATAGATGATTTTCTTGGATTTACCCGGTGAGACTCCCCATGCCGAAGCAACCGCGTTCCGAGGTGCACCTTCTGTTGGGGGTTCGCTTTCGCCATCAAACAGGTGGAACGAACCTGCAGCCTCTGCATGTCCGACGGAGATATTGATCGTAAGCACACCTCCATTTTCAAACGCCGTGGTATCAATTTTAATGATAGTGTAATCTTGATAACCCGGTTCTGGTGTCCGAAAGATATTAAGGATCTCCTGTGAGGTTCGAACATCATTGAGTACAACCTTCAAACGACTCAATGCGGTATCCGAGTTGAGGGGCTCTGGTTCTGAAGTATCTTCACCGAATCCGGGAAGTTTTCCGTCTAAAGCTTCCTTGAGAAACGTTAGGTAACGTTGCCCCATGTTTGCTCCGAGAAGATCATTGACGGGCTGCCTGCCCATCAATTCAAGATCTGTTGAAAGAATCAAGGAATCTGACGGCGAACGCTTCTTCCACCCTTTCATGATTGCCTGTGCCAAAGGGGACTTTTTGTCGAATGGCTTGAATCCATGCTGGTGTCTCAATGCCATGAAAACTTTCTTATTAGCGGTGCGCTCCAATTCGACATTCGACACCCAGGTATTGATAAAATTGTCATTCAAGAACTCAATGACTCGGTTGTTGGAGAGGACAACTGCCCTCAGGGCTTTACCGCTCCCTCAGCACGATTCATCCATCAATGGTCCATCTATAGAGATAGCGTGAATCGGCTTCTGTTGTGCGTGTGCCATCTCCAATACCTCATCTGGCGGCACCCAATTAATTTGCTGTGATTTGTAGAAATTCGTTATCAGGGCACGTTCAGCGGTTTCTTGGGTAATCGCTTCTGCGAATTCGACGTTCTTCAGTAAATCTGGCCTTCCGGCACGAAGTTCCATTTGCGAACAGAAACCTGCATCTGTAATAGAGCTTCCGGGTCCGTATTTACTCCAGTTAACATCAAAGTTTACTGTGCCTTCAGGGACATACATCTTAAAGAAAGCGACCTTTTTTTGAATTCGATCAATTACAAGATGACCGGTAAACAGCGATGGAGTAAACCACCCATCCTTTAGTTTAAACTCCGCGTGAATCCGAAACACGATGTCGGCAAATGTATCGTTGTAAGCGCGCAGGCATGCCCACAAACCATAGGAATCGCCCGAGTTGATATGCATCTTCAAATTCGGATTGGGATGAAGTTGCCGTAGCAATTCTAATGCCCCGGTATTTTCAATCTGCCAGAGTTCGCCGATCGAAACCGCTTTGTCTGGAAGAAAGGCGCGGAAAACCGAGGCAGGATGCTGCTTCTCTGGTTCAGCAACGCGTAGATTTGCCAATGCCTCCCAATCTACATGGAAATTGGACAAGGTACTCACGATTGGGGCGATGAAGCCTTTGACGGACATTTCAGATGCACCATCAAGATTAAGTGTAATTTTTTTATTCTGTGTCAAGTCCTCATTAGCGTTTAATTGTCCGCTTATCACAATCAGAGTGAGAAATCCAATCATTAGGGTTTTCATTTTTACTTCTCCTTGTAATAGAATAACATTACTACGTAAACAACGTCTATCCCAAAAGTTGTTGCTCGCGTAGATTCTCATCTTTATGGTTTGGAGCGTTGAGGTCGAGCGCACACCTTAATCCTTAAAATTATCCAAACTTTAGTAATTTTAATAACGGCAATTTTATCTTTCAGTCGGTTTGCCACGCGCATTCCTTTAGAGCCCTCTTAGGAGGGATACCCACCGTTCCCATACGGCTTTAGTGGCAGTTTTCTGTGCTTCGTTGGCATCTTCTGTCATACCGCGCATCAGGAAAGCGTGACCGACCCCTTCATAGATGACGGGTTCGTAGGTGATGTTTGCGGCATCCGCCGCGGCTTTAGTGGCATCAATTGTGGCATTGATACGATTGTCGTTCTCGGCGTAGAAGCCATACACCGGTGCTGATATTTTGGGGATATCTTCCGTTGATGGGGCAGGACCGTAAAACACAAAACTAGCGGCTATTGTGGTGGAATGAACAGCGTAACTGAACGTTTGACCACCTCCCCAGCAGAATCCGGAGACTGCAACCTTTTCATTGGTTTCAGGTAGATTTCGGACATATTTTTCGATGGCATCCAGGTCGGATGTGACTTGGGAGGGTGGGAGTTCGCTGATAGCCCATGGTACGTCGTCCCTTGAGTCGAAACTTTCTGTGCCGCCACCGTCAGGTCCCATGCCGGAAAGCATATCTGGACAAATTGCGACAAACCCTTCGGCAGCGAGCGTGTCTGCGACGAGTCGTATCCAATTGGTGAGTCCGCGACCCTGGTGGATGACGATGATAGCCGTTGCGGGTTCTTTCACCGTTGGATAAACGATAAACGCATTGACGATACGCGCATCGGAGGTCGTAACTTTCACCCTTTCGCTGTGTCGCGGGGATACGTCAAGTTGAGTTTTTATACTATCAGCCTCTGCATCGGCAATGAACAATAAACCGGTGACAATGATACCTAACATAAGCGTGTGGGCTATCTGCATAGTTTTTTCCTTATTTTTCCTTTGTACTGTGAATAATGGACTCTACTACCTTTTAGATATTCTTTAGGACTTACGCGATAATTTAATATCTCAGCATTAAGCCCATTCCCCGATTTATCAATAATCGTCTGATCTGTAACCTCATCAAACGTCAGGTAAAAAACGAGTCCCTCATCCAAACTCGCGTTGGCGGAAATCGTCCCCAGGAGAATAAGGGGTCCCCAAAAAGCTGCACCGATAAATCCTCGTATCATGTTTTCTTTTCCTCCTATAGAGTCATTTGAGTTTTCTAAAGCTTGTCACACAAATCTCGTGTCGATATATAATGACGCGGAGGATTGGAAAAACGGTTGCTTAATTCTGCAAAAAATAGAGAAAATATGATACGGGAAATGGATTTGGTTTGTTCATAGACTAAATCTGAATATGAAGCGCGTTGGATCCGCGTTAATTTTCGTCCTGCCCTTTCGACGCAGACTCCACGGATATTGTCGCGAGAAAAGCATTGGTACCTCCCTTCTTACTGAACCCATCACCGGTAGCTCCCAACCGAAAGGATTGACCTCGCTCAAAGATATGCGTGATGCTCTCTGTTCCACCGGATGGAATACTCCACGCTGAAGCGAGGGCATTCTGAGGTACCCCCTCTGTTGGCAGTTTCCTGTTGCCAGCAAACAAATCAAACGAACCGGCAGCTTCAGCGTACCCGACGGAAACATCAATCGTAAGCACACCCCCATTTTCAAACGCTGTCGCATCAATTTCAACGACAGTATAATCCCGAAAGCCCGCCTCTGGTGTCCGAAAAATATTCAGTACCTCCTGTGAGGTCCGAACATCGTTGAGTACAACTTTCAAGTTACTCAATACAGTATCTGAGTTGAGGGATTCTGGTTCTGAAGTATCTTCACCCAATCCTGGCTGTTTTCCCGCTAAGGATTCTTGGAGAAACGTTAAGTAATGCCTTGTTGTGTTTCCTCCAACGAGATGAAGTTTATTGGCGGGTTGCCTACCCATCACTTCAAACTGTGGCGATATGATCAAACAATCCACTGGAGAATGTTTTTTCCAGCCTTTCATGATTGCCTGTGCTAAGGCATGGGTTGTATCAAATGTTTTGGATTCTCGCTCGCGTCTCTTCGCAATCGGGTCTCGTAAACTCGGTACCCGTCCCAATTCGCAATTCGGCACCCATGTGTTGACGAAATTTTCGTTCAAGTATTTTATGATCTGATCGTCGGAGAGGACAACTGCCCTCAAGGCTTTGCCACTCCCTCAGCACGATTCATCAGCAAGCGGTCCCATTATTGAGAGGACGTGAACCGGCTTCTCTTGTGCTGGTGCCATTTTCAACGCATCTTCCAAAGAAACCCAGTTAATTTCCTGCGATTTGTAGAAACGCAATATCAGTTTACGTTCAGCCGCTTCTTGAGTGATGGATTCTATAAACTCGGTGTCTGATACAATTTCTTGGATCTCAGCATGAAGTTCTATTTTTGGACAAAAACCGACATCTATAGTGTTAGTGCTGTTTCGTCCAACATCAAAATTCAGTATGCCTTCAGGGACGTACATCTTGAAGGCAGTAACCTTTTCCTTAATTCGATCAATAACAAGATACCCAGCGAATTGAGACGGAGTAAATCGACCATCTCTTAGGATGAATTCTGCATGGATACGGAACACAATTTCAGCAAATCTATCATTGTACGCGCGCAAAGATGCCCACAAGCCGCGAGAATCCCCTGAATTTATGCTAATATCCAGATTTGGCTTCGGATGAAGTTGTCGCAATAATTCCAGCGCACTTCCTTCCTCGATCTGCCAGAGATCCCCAACAGAAACCGCTTCGGATGGCAGAAAAGCCCGAAAAACCGAGGTAGGATACCGCTTCTCGGGTTCAGCAACCCGTAGATTCGCCAATTCATCCCACTCCACATGAAAGTTATATTGCGTGTATTCAATCGGGGCAATGACGCCTTTCACTAACACTGCAGATGTACCATCAAGGTTAAGTGTGATTTTTTTCTTCTCTGTCAAGTCTTCATTGGCGTTTAATTGTCCATTTATCATCACCAGAATGAGAAGCCCAATCGTTAAAGTTTTCATTTTACAAATTCCTTAAAATTAACTACGGAAAATACGATGTCTAAGTATCCATCTTACAAGAATTCGTTGTTCGCGTAGTATTACTATCAATATACAATAACTCGGGTTATATAAAGTAAAGCATTCTCACTTGCCAGCTACTCGCTAAGGGGTAACCGTCCTCTTTTTGACATCCGCCCAAGTCGTTGCGACTTTATCACTTGGTGAAACAGCGAGGAAATCCCCTACCATTGCCTGTTTAATTTCCCCATCGCTGAGTGCACGTTGCCAGACAGCGGTTTCATCAATAGAGCCGTTAGCGAATGCGTACTGCAATCTATTTTTTGCGCATCCGATCCGGAGTTTCGCGTTATTACCCCCAAAGAAATTGAATGTCTTTTTTTCCGAACCTATGACTTTACCGTCTAAATAAATCTTCACGGTTTTTCCGTCGTAGCTGCCAGCAACGTGGTACCATTTTCGGACACCCATTTTGTGTGAAACTGCGAATTCATGCCGGTCGGTAATCCCGCGTTTATCTCGCGACCCTAAAAACAATACAATCTCTGGTCCGTCACCGATATCGGAGCTACCTATACCGTAGGTTCCAGACCAACCGACACCCGAATGGCACCCTTTATCAAGCCAATGCAACATCCTTTTACCTTTCCATGTTTCTTGATAGTAGATCCATGTCATCATTGTTATTTCGTTTGTAATTTTCAGTTTCTCTTGAGAAGGGATACTGACGCAATCCTGACCATCATCTGTGATATGAATGGCATTCCCGTATTTGCCCTTCACAATTTGGGTATTCTCGTGGAGTTCTGCGTCAAGACCATTCTTGGATTTGTCAACAATTGTCTGATCTTTAACGTTATCAAACGTCAGATAAAAAACCAATTCCTCATCAAGTCCTGCGTTGGTAGAAATTGTCATTAACAGCATGACAGCACCCGAAAAAGCTGCAATAAATAACCGCGTCACGTTTTCTTTCCTCCTGTAGCGTCTGTTAAGTTTTCCAAAATTTGTTCCATAGACATGGTTTTGATATATAATGACGCGGGTAACAGGCAGAACGGTTGCTTAATTCTGCAAAAAAAGAACAAAATGTGATACACAGCGCAGCAAACGCGCATAACACAGCAGTTTCATACTATTTCTCTTTTACTTTTCCCCATATTGTGCTGAGCAGTTGGGGTTGCGGTGAGACAGGCAACACATATACAGGGTCGAACCAATCCCCTCCAAAATTCGCCTTAAAAACCCGTCCAATATGTGTCAACTGTGTCCGAGTGTCACTGGGGATATCAAGTTTGAAAATGTGTAGACGTCCCTTAATTTTCTGTGTATAAAGGACCTCTTCCCCATCTGGCGACAGCACTGGATATTGTGCTCTGGGCCCGGCTTCATTGAGAAGTTCTCGGAGATCCGTCCCGTCGCGGTTTACAATATAGATTGTTTCTTTATCCAGCCATACGGGTGGGAAACGATCCCCTGGCAAAAGGCGCGGGAACGGGTTCTGATTCCAAGAAAAAGCGAGTTTGCTCCCCGTAGTCGACCAAAACGGTTGATTTTGCCAAGCCGTTGCCGTCCTCGGTAGGAGGTGTTTTTGTCTTCGTGTGTGGAGGTCAATTAGGGCAATTCGGCAGGTATCTCCAATATAAGACACATACGCTATTTTCGTCCCATCGGGTGACCACGTCGGATATCTGCCCTCCACGACACGCGCCTCTTTTTGTTCACCCAAGGTTGCAACGTGGATATGGAACCTGACACCGTCCCAATTCAGGTGTGTGTAAGCGATCTGTTTGCCATCGGGTGACCACGTCGGAGAATCCCTATAAGATTTTCTTTTTCTTGTGAACACGGGACGGACATTGGAGCCGCTGGGATCCATCAGATATAAGTCCCGGATGCCGCCCTCGCGATCGGAAACGAAAAGAATCTGTTCACCAGTCGGGGACCAGACAGGGTTTAGGTCATTTGCGCGATGTTGCGTTAAGTTTATCTGTTCACTCCCGTCCGGATTCATCATGTAGACCTCGTAATTGCCGTCTCGTGAAGAGGTGAACAGAATTTTGGCGGTTGTGGGTGCTGTTGCGAAAACGAAGTTAACATTTACGTCCAGTATCAACACGTTCAATATAGCAAAAACGAACAACCGTATTGTTTTCATTTTATGTGCCTTTATGAGGGATTCTGATTTTGTAGGGAGCCGTTAGGGAGCGACCGCTCTTCTTTTCATATCCGCCCAAGTCGTCGCGGCTTTATCGCTCGGCGAAATAGCGAGCATGTTTCCTGTCATCGCTTGTTTGATTTCATCATCACTGAGGGCGCGTTGCCACACCGCAGCTTCATCAATAGAGCCGTTCGTGAATGTAAGATGGGGTACGTCTTTTGCACATCCGATCCGAACGTCTGCTTCGTTGTCCCCAAAGAAATCGAATTTTTTCTTTTCTTTTGCTATGACTTTACCATCTACATAGATTTTCATGGTTTCGCCATCGTAACTTCCGACAACATGATGCCATTTTTTTTCGTCCATTTCATGCGGAGTTCTGAACTCCTGTCGATCCCACTTCCCTTCTATGTGTGATCCCAAAAACAAAAAGATTTCTGGTCCGTTACCGGCATCAGTACCAGCAATACCATAACAGTGCGCCCAACCAACCGGAACAACGAAATGACAGTCTTTTTCCAGCCAATGCGCCTTCTCGTTGTTCCATGTTTCTGCAGAATAAATCCATGCCATCATTGTTATCTCACCGATAACTTTCAATTTCTCTTGGGCAGGGATATTGACGCAATCTCCGCTTTGACCTTTAAGGCGAATTGCATCTCCATATTTACCCTTGACAATATCAACACGCTCAAGTATTTCTGCGTCAAGACCGTTGCCAGATTCATCAATAATCGTCTGATTTTTAACGTTATCAAACGTCAGATAAAAAACGAGGTCTTCATCCAAACCCGCGTTGGCAAAGGTCACCAACAACGTAACGACACTCAAAAAAGCAGCAATAAATGCCCGTAACATGTTTTCTTTTCCTCCTATAGCGTCATTTGAATCTTCCAAAATTTGTCACACAAATCTCGTGTCGATATATAATGACGCGGAGGATCGGAAAAACGGTTGCCTAATTCTGCAAAAAATTAGCAAATTTAGACATGGCTGTTGATAATTAGGGGTAAGGACGATCCATTGTCTTATGAATGAATTTCGATTTTTGAGTTTGCTTTACAGAAACGTAGATAGATAGGCGCGCGTTGACAAATAGGTTAAAATGATATGGGTTATTTTTCAAATGGGGGGACGACAGAGACACGCGCCAAAAAAGCATTGGAAGTGCTCTTTTGGTTGTTTGCCCTTGTAGCGACCAACTTAAAATGCTGTTTGCCCTCCCTGAAGTGGTGAAAGATATGTCCTGTATTGCCGGGCAAAACGTTCCATGTCCCAGTCAGTGCTTTATCTGTCGTTTTGTTTGTCAGAATTTTCGCATCGGCATCAAACAATTCAAACGTTCCTGCTGCCGCCCCTGCTCCGACCTGTATCTCAATGTGGAGCACGCCGCGTTCAAAAGGGGTGGTATCAATCTCCACGACCGTGTAATCTGGCGTATCGGTGTCGGATGTGTTGAAAACATGCAAAATCTCCATCAACTCCGTCCCTAAGCTGATCGGGTTTCGATCTAATTTTGAGGCGTTCCCTACACGAGCGCGTTTTCCTTCAAACGCATCCACGGAATGCTGCAGCACCGATAGGTATGCTTGCGCGTGATTCCTGTAAGGCAGTGCCATCTCCGGTTGATGCATAATGACTTCCGCGTCGGGGGTCAGTGCCAGAATATCCACAGAGTCGGTGTAATGGTGTTTCATCTTTTGAGCGACGAGACTCACCCCTTCGCCTTCCGCGCCACCTATCAGTTCTGGCAATTCCCGGAGGAGCACCCACGTATTGACGAACTTTTCGTTGAGCGTTTTTATGACTTCAGGATTGGAGAGCGGACCCGCCCTCAAATTTTTGCCATTCGCTCAGCACGATTCATCATCTAAACACCCCCAGACAAGGATGGCATGGATCGGCCGATGGGTCGCTTTTGCCTGTGCGACTGCCTCATCAATCGGCAGCCAGTTGATCTCCGCGAACTTGTAGAACTTCAGTTCCAATGCACGATGTGCTTCTTCCGTTGTGATAGTAGCGTCCCACGTGATCTCGTTTTGGTCGGTCTCATCTATAGCGAGGAGTTCCATACGCGGCACGAAAACCATATCCGCTCCCCCAGAGGCGTTGAGGTCAACGTTCGTGTTGCGCGCCGGCAAGGCTAATGAAAACGCGCGAATCGTTCCGCTTTCTACATTCACCACTACTTTCCCTGCAAATTGTGATGGAATAAACCTGGCTTCGGACTCCCACTCATCGTTTTTTTCTTGCCACTCCTGATGAGCAGCGGAGTTCAACGCGAATTCTGCATGAATTCGGAAAGCAATTTCTGCGTAGTCTGAGGCACGTGCCCGTAAGCAGGCAAAGGCACCTTCCTCACCGTACCCTAAATCAGCCGTTGCTCCCGGATGAAACTGACGCAGGAAGGAAACAACACTGTTCGCATCAAGTTTATAGACATCCCCTACCGTCACAGCAGATGGTGGCAGGAACGCAGTGAAAGCATCAGTCCGGTATTCCTTAACAGGTTGGTTTGGTGACAGATCGAAAAGTTCAACGTGTTCTGGCGATGCCTTGTGCATACGAAAGGTAGAATCCGCAATCGGTTCCCAATGTGCATGCACCTGTAGACGTGTTGAACTATTTAGGACATTACAAAGGTTTATCACTATGTGCCTCCATTAATTTAAGATGCCTTTACAGAAAACTGTTGGATAAATTGGAGTATTCAGTCTTACTATTCATACGCATTTTCGGATGCACCTTCAGAAAGAATAGGAAAGCATTCTTGACAAAATAAAAAACCTACATAGAATGGTATGCAAAACAGCGGAAATCGCTCGTATCTCTTTGCAACGTTCAAAACGGAAAGGAACAGTCAATGATTCAGACGGCTTACAAGGAAGCGTATCGTCCACAGTTCCACTTTACACCCAAGACCAATTGGACCAACGATCCGAACGGCTTAATCCATTACAAAGGTGAGTACCATCTCTTCTTCCAACACAACCCATTCGGTATCGACTGGGGCAACATGACGTGGGGACACGCCGTTAGCACAGACCTCGTCCATTGGAAACAACTCCCGCATGCCCTCCATCCAGATGAACTCGGCACAATCTTCTCGGGTTCTGGTGTCGTGGACTGGAAAAATACGGGGGGGTTTCAGACTGCGGACGAGGCGGTACTCGTCAATTTTTATACGTCTGCAGGCAGCCACGCCCCGAAAGAGGTTCCGTTCACACAAAGCATCGCCTACAGCAACGATCGCGGACGGAGTTGGACAAAATATGAAGGGAATCCCGTGATTGAGCATATCGTGAGGGATAACCGCGACCCGAAAGTCATTTGGCACGAACCGACGCAAAAGTGGGTCATGGCACTTTACCTCGACCAGAATGACTATGCCCTATTCGGTTCGACAAATCTCAAGGAGTGGACACGGTTATCCGACCTGCAGATTCCCGATACAGAATGCCCGGATATCTTTGAGCTTCCCGTTGACGGTGATCCGGATAATACCAAATGGGTTTTCTGGGGCGCAGCGGGAAAATATTACGTCGGTAGTTTCGATGGAACGACCTTTACACCCGAAGATGACGCACAGCGCGCCGACTACGGTGCCAATTTCTATGCGGCGCAAACGTGGAGCGATGTGCCAGAATTCGATGGCAGACGCATCCAAATTGCTTGGATGAGTGGCAGTAAACCACCGGATATGCCTTTTAATCAACAGATGAGCTTCCCGTGTGAGTTGACCCTTCGGACGACTTCAGAGGGGATACGGCTACACCGAGAACCGGTTGAAGAGATCGAAAACATCCACACATATACGCACGCGTGGAGCGACCTTTCACTCAAACCGGGTGAAGACCCGCTTGCAGGATTGACAGGCGAACTGTTCGATATCCGCGCTGAAATAGTCTTGAACGATGCGACTGCCGTTGGTTTCAAAATTCGCGGGCAGGATGTCCGTTACGACGTTGGATCTCAGCAGCTCACGTTCTTAGAAAGAAGCGGACCCCTCGCGCCACGAAATGGGAAGATCCGCTTGCAAATTTTAGTCGATCGTATCTCTATTGAAGCATTCGGAAACGATGGTAATCTCTCAATGACGTCCTATTTCCTGCCAGATCTGGACAACGCTGACATCGGAATCTATGCAGAGGGAAGCACAGCGACGTTCGTATCCCTGAAAGTACACGAGTTAAGGTCTTCGTGGGTGTAATACCCAACGCATAGGATTTATGGGGGAACCTAAGTCGCCAAAAAGCGCGCCTGCAATATCATAGAAACTGCTGAGCGCGCTTGGAGGAAGATTGATATTTTTTACAGGACAGACCAAATCTGTTTAGACGCTAAACGACTCACCACAACCGCATGTGTTTTTAGCGTTCGGATTTGTTATTTTAAAGCCTGAATCCATCAAACCATCGTTATAGTCCAGTACGGAACCGGCGAGATAGAGCGTGCTACGAGGATCGATGAAAACCTTCAAGCCGTGAAATTCAAAAACTTTGTCGGTGCCTTTTGCGGGACCAAACTCAAGATTATATTGGAAGCCGGAGCATCCACCGCCAACGACCTGCATTCGCAAACCGAGTTCGGATTCAGCTGGGGATTCACTGTGGCTAATGAGAGTAATCGCTTTTTGTGCGGCGGATTCTGTAACGGTAATCATGGTGATTGCGCCTCCTTTTTGGACAAAAAATCAGCAATAGCCATTTTTAGGACTTCTTCGGCAGCGTTCGCGTAACGTTGTTTATCCAGCGGCAGTCCTCCCAACGCTTCAGAGAGTTGCACAGCGGTAATCTCCAATGCCTCCGGGATATCGGTGCCGGTAATCAGTTCAGTGAGGATCGAAGCACTCGCGATAGCGGTGGGGCAACCGAATGCTCGAAATTTCGCCGTAACGATCACGTTATCCGTTATCATGAGTGTGAGTTTTATCATCTCACCGTCAGCAGGCGAACCGATACTGGCAGTGCCGTCAGCATCGACAATTGTTCCGATATTGCGCGGGTTTTCGTAATGTTCAGTTACCTGTGGCGTGTACATGATCAAGGTTGTCAGTTATCAGTTACGAAAGAATTTTGTTGAACGAGAACTCTTAACTGAAAGCCAAGGACTGAAAGGATTTTCGTAGAAAATCCGAACTGATAACTATTATACGATATTTCTAAATGATTGTCAAATTTTTAAGTTGGCAATTCCATTCTAATTCGTTTAAACTGTTTCAAAACAGGTGTCGGTCTACGGGAGGACAGTTAAGATGAAGACCAAACCCGCAATAATACGCAGAAACACGCAGAAACCGCCAAGCAAAAACACGTGGACGACTCGTGAGAAAGGGACATCAAAGTCCTAGGGGGAATACCCCAGCAAAAACACCTACGTTGTTTTTCCGCAAGGTCAATTAAAAGAAGGAGAATGTCCAATGTTTCAGAGATTTCAAGTAATACTCGGTTTAACCCTCTGTTTCCTACTGCTCCAACCGTTTGCAAGCTTTGCCGTAGAGGAATTCAAGGTTTCAAAAAACGGAAAGGGTGAGCAGATCTGGTTTGAGGCGGAAGTCTTTGACGAAAGGGATTCCAAGGATGTCTATAAATTAGGTAAAGGTGAAAAGGCTGTGGATCCTGCCGATGGTGCCTTCGGGGATATTATCACAAATGCAGGAGCTGGGAAAAAAGGGTGGATACTCTATAGGTTCGACATCAGTCGTGCAGGCGGAAAAGCCGGAGACTGGCGGTTCATCGGGCGCGTCATTAATCCGAGCAACCATTCAGACTGGTTGTGGGTCTTAGGTGACGATGGTGATAAAATTCCAGATGCCGAACCTGCCTTTGTCCGTCCCAATCACATTATCTTTGAAGAAAATATTCCGGAATGGACATGGAAGAAGACGGGAGATTTTGGACAGGATGCTGGCACGATTAATGAATTACAGGACGGTGAAAACGTCATGATGATATGGACACGGCAAAGTTCGCTTCAGGTCCAATATGATGTCTTTTGCTGGTCCAGCGACTTGGAATATCAACCTACGGATGAAGACTACGAGAAAGCGGACAAAAAAACTCTACCGGTGCATCCCGATGGATTGCTAACCACAACGTGGAGTCGGCTCAAACAGTAACTGCTTTAAAATAGCACAAAAGTGCGATGAAGGAGAATGATTATGCTTCGGAAATGTCAGTTAACCTTCGGCTTAGTTTTCTGTTTCCTGTTGGTACAACCGTTTACAGGCTTTGCTGTAGAGGAATTTAGAATTTCTCAATATGGCAGTGGCGAACAGATCTGGTTTGAGGCGGAAGCCTTTGACGAAAGGGATTCTGCGGATGTTTATAAATTAGGCAAGGGTGAAGGGGCACTTGATCCCACGGAAGGTGCCTTCGATGATATCATCACGAATGCTGGTGGACAAGGTTGGATACTCTACAGGTTTGACATCAGTGCTGCTGATGGAAAAGCCGGGGATTGGCGATTTATCGTGCGTGCCATTAATCCGAGCAACCACTCCGATTGGTTATGGGTTTTGGGCGACGACGGTGATGAAATTCCAACCGCTGCCCCCGCTTTTGTGCGTCCGGATCACATTATCCTTGAAGAAAACGTTCCCGAATGGACCTGGGTGCGGACAGGTGATTTCGGACAGGATGGTGGCACGGTCAACAAGTTACAGGACGGTGAAAATGTCATGATGATATGGACGCGACAAAGCTCGAACCAGGTTCAGCTCGACGTTATCTGCTGGTCCAGCGACTTGGAATATGAACCCACAGATGAAGACTATGAGAATGCCAGCAGCGGGGTTACTCCCGTCCACCCCGAAGGGCTACTCACCACAACATGGGCGCGGCTTAAGCAGTAGTTGCGGCGTTTTCGTCAAGTGCTTTTGGCTCTAATTCTGCTTGGCACTCAGCACAGTAACCGATGATTTCATTACGGAAGCGCACGGCTTTAAAGTCGTGTGCTTCACACACGGCTTTCTGCAAAGCATCAATTTGCGGTTCTTTAAACTCAACAATCTGGTTACATCGCAGACAGATGAGATGTGCGTGTTCCCGAAGTGAATGGATACTCTCATAACGCGTGTTCTTCTGGGCGTCGATAAATTCTGTCAATAGCCCACTTTTTACCAGCAGCGGCAACGTCCGATAGATGGTCGGACGCGACACGCGGTAACCGTTTCGACGCATCTGAACCAAGAGGTCTTCTGTTTGAAAATGTCCCGGATAGTCAAAGACTTGGTTTAAGATGTCCAATCGCTTTTGGGTCAAACGGAGTCCATAACTTTTGAGATAATCTTCAAACTGTTTTGCAAACTCTATATCGCGAGTAGTTTCTTCAGCGGTTTCCATTTTCCGCCCCCTTTCAACTGGACGCAAAAGACAGACGACGACACGACGGCGCAAAATCGTTTTTCACAGCGTACTTATAAAACAGTTCAAGCCCTTTGATCGCAGATTCGCCTAAGTCGTATTTGATGTGATGTTGCAAATAATTGCGGCACAGTTCTTCTGGTAAACCGAGTTTTCGCGCCTCAATCTGTGCAATTTCCGGGATTCGCGCGATACCTCGTACTTTTGATTCAAGGAGTAACGCCGGTAGGTCTCCGAGTTGGGCTCCCGTCTTGGCAACCCAACAGGCGTAGACAAAGGGTAAACCTGTTAGCTGATGCCACGCTTCACCAAGGTCTAAGTTGTATTCTGTTGAACCCAGATGCCTGAGTGCTGGATCTCCAATGAGAAGGATCGCATCAAAAGGCGGATCCTGACGGTCTTGAAGGGCTGTCTTCGGATTTACCGTCGGTCTACACATTGTGAACGCTGGCGAGATTTGATACTTCTCAGCGAGTAGGATTTTCAGCAATGCAACAGAGGTTCGGGAATTCGTATCGAGCCCAATACGTTGAATCTCTGAAATCGGAACGCGACTGAAGAGTTGGATGCTTTTGACGCTTCCGTGAGACGCAATGGATATATCTGGTAAAATGCAGTAAGACGTATCCGACGGATTCGCCCGAAAATATTCAATAATCGGAATCAACCCAACATCAAGGGCACCTTTACTTAAAAGTGCGGCAACGCGGCTTGGTACATCAACACTCAGCACAATATCCGTTTGGATTTCTTCGTTTAAAAGGGGATAAATAAGCGGTTTGGTATTCAGGAACGAGACTGCGCCAACCCTTAAGCGGCTTTTCTGTACCACCGATTCCCCTCTCGAATGATCTCATTGTAAAGCGTATCACGCTCAACAGGCAGGAAGCCAGCCTCCTCAATGAGGTGTGTGAGTGCTGAAACGGAAACAGCCTCGGGTGTGTCCGCTCCTGCCATGTGTGTGATTTTTTCCTCGGTTACCGTGCCATCGATATCATCAGCCCCGAAGCGAAGTGCGACCTGTGCAGTTTTCAAGCCGGTCATAATCCAGTACACTTTAATGTGCGGTAAGTTATCGAGCATTAAACGGGCAACAGCGATGTTCCGAAGATCGGTCAAACCCGTCGTTGAGGGGAGATACGCCATGCGGGTGTTGGCGGGATGAAACGCAAGTGGGATGAACGTCACGAAACCACCGGATTTATCCTGTTGCTCCCGCAACCGAATGAAATGATCCACTCTGTCCTCATTTGTCTCAAGGTGTCCGTAAAGCATCGTTGCGTTTGTGGAAATTCCGAGACGATGTGCAATGTCGTGAACCTCCAGCCATCCTTCCGCACTCAGTTTGCCTGGGCAAATCTTCTCGCGTGTTTCTTCCGCAAATATTTCAGCACCCCCACCGGGCAACGAATCCAAACCCGCATCCCGCAATTCTATCAAAATATCTTCTATTGACATTTTGAAGATACGTGAAAAGTGATGAATTTCGACAGCGGTGAAGAATTTGAGGTGTACCTGTGGCATCCGTTCCTTGAGTCCACGGATGATGTCCAGGTAGTAATTAAAAGGTAGTTTAGGATGTAACCCGCCAACACTATGAATCTCAGTGCATCCGTTCTCTATAGAATACATCGCCTTGTCTAAAAATTCATCAACACTCATTTCCCATGCCCCTTCGGTTTGCATATTTTTTCGGGCAAAGGCACAAAAATGGCACCGAGCGTGCAGGATACAAACATTTGAATAATCGATATGCTGGTTGATGTTATAGTAAGCGACGTTTCCATTTAGACGTTCACGGGCATGATTCGCGATAAATCCAACGCCTGTAATATCCGGGCTTTCATAAAGCGCGACCCCCTCCTCAAAGGAGAGGCGTTGTTCTGCCTTGACCTTCTCATAAATTTCGGGCAACTTGGGGTCCGTAAAACGACTGTAGTTCTCCATTATTTATTTATCCTAATTGGTTCTCCATTTTCCCGCGAAGTTTGCAAGCCAAAACTTGCTATAGAGAGTGAGAAATTGCTTGACACTCGTTTCTTAATAAAGGTATTATAGCATAGGGACGTTAAAAATGCAAGTCTTTTTTCGTTGTCAACAGTCGTAAACCATCAACCGTCAGCAGTTGGCTGCACATGTTTAAGAGCGGTTTTTTAACTGCTCTTATGAAGTCCGGGGACTCAAAGAGGAGTAGAAAAATTTATGCCAAAATTAGGACTTATCCATTACAACTACGCAAGCAAATCACTTGACGATTTCCTGAAATTTACGAGTGAAACGGGGTTCCGCTACGTCGAACTCCAAATTGGCGATGTCTGGAACTCGGAGGTCGCGAATCCTGAGCAGAACGCCGAAGCCGTGAGAGCACAGGTTGAAGGTTACGGTTTACAGGTCTCCGCACTGGCGGCAGGGAACGATTTCGTTGTGTTGGAAGAGGAGGCTATCCAGTCCCAAGTGGCTCGGATGGAACGCATTGCAGGACTTGCGAAACGCCTCGGTACTTCGGTTCTCCGCACTGAGGGGGGTGCCGCAAAAGATGCCGTTCCAGAAAGTCGATGGGTCGAAGCGATGGCTGGATGTCTGACCCGATGCCTTGAATTCGCCGAACGTGATGAGGTCTACTTGGCAGTGGACAATCACGGCATCGTTACAAATGACGGTGATTTGCAAGTAGAGCTCTTTGAACGTGTCGGTTCCAAATATGTCGGTGCGAATATGGACACGATGAATTACCGTTGGGCGGGACACGATTTAGAAACCGTGGGCAGATATTATGAGATCGTCGCGCCTTATACATTGCACACGCACCTGAAAGACGGGACGGGTTCACGTGGGGATTACCGCGGCGAAGCCCTCGGTGAAGGTGAAATAGATCTGGCAAAAGCGATTCGCTGTCTGAGGGAAGCAGGCTATGATGGCGTCTGGTGTTGTGAATATGAAGGTAGGGAAAACGACGGCACGGGTCAAAGAAAAAGTTTCACGTGGATGCAAGCAAATTTATAGCCAATGAATGAACCCTCTCGTATCATTACGTTAACAACCGATTTCGGCACGAGCGATGCTTATGTTGGTATCATGAAAGGGGTCATCCTCGGCATTAATCCGAATACACAGATAGTTGACCTCACACACGCTATCCCACCCCAAGATATCTGCGAAGCGGCTTTCTCAATTTATGCTGCCTATCGTTACTTTCCGAAAGGAACGATTCATATCATCGTAGTGGATCCGGGGGTAGGGAGCGGTCGACAAGCGATAGTTAGCCACGTAGACAATGCTTTCTTCGTCTGTCCTGACAATGGTGTGCTGAGTTACCTATTGCATAGCGTTGAGAATGAAGGGGGACACCCTGTAGATTCTGTGGCGATTCAAAACAGTGCGTATTGTTTGCCAGAGGTAAGCAACACATTCCACGGTAGGGATATCTTCGCACCCGTCGCCGCGCATCTATCGCTCGGCGTGCCGCTTGATAACATCGGTCCGGCGGTGCCAACGCTCGTTCAACTCCCGATTCACGTTCCGGCGCTCTCCGGTAATACACTGACGGGACAAATTGTTAAAATTGATAGATTCGGGAATGCAATAACAAATATACCGGAAACCGCAATTGCTCGTTTAGAAAGCGCGTCTACGGCAGACATGCCTGTTTATGAAATCAGAGTTGGAAGTGCGAGACTTAATCGACTGAACCGTGCTTATGCGGAATCTGGTATCGGCGAACCTTTGGCGATCATTGGAAGTTACGGGTTGTTAGAAATTGCGATAAATGGTGGGAATGCCAAAGAGGGTTTGGCAATAAAACGGGGGGATCCCGTCGTAGTTCAGAGGTTTGATTGAAGGTATAAGCCCAAGTGGGTTATAATAAGATAAAATTAGATTCATCAAGGAGGATGGAACGGAATTGAAACAGATTACATTAACTGGAATCAAACCAACGGGGCAGCCGCATATCGGGAACTATCTCGGCATGATCAAACCGGCATTGGAGCTCGCGAAGGATTTTCAAGCACTCTACTTTATAGCGGATTATCACGCCCTCACGACTGTAAGGGATAAGAAGGAATTGGCGCATTTAACGTATCAAGCCACTGCGACGTGGTTAGCGTTGGGATTAAATCCTGATGAGGCGATTTTCTACCGTCAGTCGGACATTCCGGAGGTGTTCGAATTGTCGTGGGTGTTGTCCTGTTTTACGGCAAAGGGTTTGCTCAACCGTGCACACGCCTACAAAGCGATTGTTGATGACAATATCGCCGAGGGACGTGAAGAGGATAAGAACATTAACGCGGGGCTCTTCACCTATCCGGTTTTGATGGCAGCAGATATTTTGCTCTTTGGAACACACATTGTGCCGGTCGGGCTTGACCAGCAGCAACACCTTGAAATTACCCGCGATGTTGCTTTGACGTTCAACAAAAATTACGACAACGTCTTAACGATTCCGGAAGCCGTCATTCGGAAAGAGGTGATGACGATTCCGGGAATTGATGGCAGAAAGATGAGCAAAAGTTATAACAACATCATCCCAATTTTCGCACCTTCTAACCAAGTGCGCAAACCTGTCATGCGCATTGTAACCGATTCCAAGCGTCCGGAAGATCCGAAGGACCCGGACGCATGTAACATCTTTGCGATCTACCGTCATCTCGCGGACGCAGATGCTGTCGCTGCGAAGCGACAACTCTATCTTGAGGGTGGGCTCGCCTACGGCGAGATGAAAAAAGAGTTGTTTGCGCTGCTGGAGGCCACTTTTTCCGAGCAACGTGATCGGTATAATGCGTTAATGGACAATCCTGAGGAGTTGGATAAAATACTTGAACAAGGGGCGGAGAAAGCACGCGATATCGCGGGCCCGATTCTGACGAAGGTTCGCAAAGCAGTCGGGGTGAGTTCTTAATCGGCATTAATTTTTTTGTTTGTAAATCTTTCTGGAGGTATGCTATAATGAGGAGATAGCGGGTTCAGAAAAAAAACTTGCATTTTAATGCAAAATATGTCAAAATATATTTAACGCCTATTTTTACCGTTGCGCGGAACATCAGGCGATCAACATGCGTCGATAGTTTGATAGACAGTGGAGTAGTGCCACGAAACAGTCCGCGTTGCAACGCGGCAAATCTCTAAAGAAAGTGAGAGGATTCAAATGAAATTTAACGCTTTAACATTTATCCTGTTTAGTTTAGGACTGATGGTGATCAGTCTCGTTGCGGTGAACAGTAGTAGTGCCGCAATTGACCAGAGCAGTGTTGTCGGTATTTGGCTGTTCGACGAAGGCGGCGGAAGTGAAGTGTGGGACTCCTCAGGAAACGCAGCCAGGTCAGGAAGGGCAGTCAAGCCAGACCATATTGTCAATGCCCCTATATGGGTGGAGGGACGATTCGGTAGTGCTTTAGCATTCGATGGCAGCTGTGTCCAGACAGGTCGAAAGCTTCTCAATGGTGTGCGTGAATTCACAATCGTTGCGTGGATAAAACCGGGAACGATCACCGAGAATCGGATCGGATTGATAGGGCAGAACGATTCTCCGGAATTCGGTTTTATTGACCCTGGCACCGTTTCGCTCTGGACGCCGGCAGCTGGCATTAATAATAATCCATACGAGCATCCACCGGGTGAGTGGCACCATGTCGCCGCTGTCGCTTCCCAAGAATTCACGAAGGTTTACATTGATGGCGATGCGACCACAAAAAATGGGAATTGGTCCAATCATGGCAGATCCGATTTCAACGTGAACATCGGTGGATGTGGTGTTTGGGATCCTAACGGCAATTGGTTCACAGGGGCAATGGACGAAGTCGGTATCTTCCACGCGCCTTTGACGGATGCCGATATTACTGATATTATGAATAATGGCTTGACTGCCTTAGGCGTTGCAGTAGAACCCGCAGGCAAACTTGCAGTGACTTGGGGCACCCTCAAGCGGAAAGAATACTAAGCAATTGTAGCATAGGACGGGCTGACGGAGCGGCGCGCATCGCTGTATCTGCAACTTGTCCTATGTCACTTTTAACGGATAGACCCCGGTCCAAGACTCGTTTGAAAAAACAAATCCCAAAACCGGGGCAAAATTTATCAGCGCAGCAGGACGCAGAAGAGTCGTTACCATCCTATCGCGACACTTTTTCAATCCAGTTCCAACTGCCTATGCGGGTGGGACTGTACTGAAACAGTTACAAAACAGACTACATGTTCCTGTCCGCGTCGTCATACCGGCGCGGCTCGCGGCGTTGCTCGCGAGGGCGTGCGGGATTGACTTTCAACGGACGTCCCATCATTTCTTGGCCATCCAACGCTTCTATCGCTCGCTCGCCGTCCTCTTGGTTTTCCATCTCAACGAAGCCAAACCCTTTGGAGCGACCATCGTACCGGTCACGGATAATCGTAGCAGTAGCAACCGGACCATACTCACCAAAGAGTTCTTCGAGGTCGGTTTCCGTGGCCGCATAAGGCACGTTGCCAACGTAGATATTCATCTCGTTTCTCCTTTTAGAAATTATATGTACCCTAATCCAGCATCACGAAGACAACCGGGACATTCACGCGAACCGTGTCTCTCAAAAAGCCGGTATAGGGAATAGAAGTACGGGAAAATGAGAAAACTGAGCACTGTCAGCATTTTCAAAGGCAGAAATTTGGCAGCAAGCGTAGGTGGACATTGCACGCAATGCCCAAATTGCAAAGAAGATTGGGAAAAAGTAACTCTCATCAATCTCTTGTTGGAAGCCTCGTCACACTTACAATGAGCATGTTTCGGTTCCAAACCGTAAAACTGTCAAAACACTACTCGTAACTTTGCCAGCGGACACTATCCACATTTCCCTTAAACAAATTTACATTCAATTATATCACAATTTATATTACTTGTCAATATTAATTTTTTCTGTTGAATGATTTTATCAAATTTGTCTACTTCTAAAACCCCGAATTCATTCCGGCGGTATCACTTTGCCGTCATCCAATTATCTCCGATGCCTGCCTCTGTTCGAAGCGGTACTCGAAGCGACATTGCGTTCTCCATCTCTTCACACACAATGGCGGCATGCTCCTCAGCGAGTGTCTCCGGCGTTTCGAGAACTAATTCGTCATGAATCTGTAGCAGCATTTTCAACGGAAGTTTGTCCTGATCAATACGACGCTGCACTTGCACCATTGCTGCTTTCATTAAGTCTGCAGCAGAACCCTGCACCACGGTATTGATTGCCAGCCGCTCTCCAAGGCTTCGCCGACTACGGTGGGTAGCATAGATTTCAGGAATGGCGCGTCGCCTGCCCGTGAGCGTGCTAACATATCCGTGATCCGATGCCTGCTGGACACACTGCTGTAGAAAACGATCTATCCCCGGAAAACGCGTTTTGTAATCATCAATAAGGGCAGCCGCCTCTTTCACACGCATCCCCTTAATCCGACGCGAGAGTCCTGTTGGCGAAACCCCGTAAATGATACCAAAATTGATGGTCTTCGCCTTATCACGAAGTTCACGCGTAACCGAGGCAGACGGCACCTCAAATACCTGCGAAGCAACTGCTGTGTGGATGTCTAAATCTTGGGTAAAGGTCTCGATTAAACTTTTATCTTTGCTAAAGTGTGCAAGGATGCGAAGTTCAATCTGTGAATAATCCGCACAGATTAACTTATTTCCTTCTGGCGCCCGAAAGGCGCGCCGTAACTGTCTGCCAATCTCGGTTCGGACAGGAATGTTCTGTAGATTCGGGTGATCGGACTTCAAACGTCCTGTGGCTGTCGTTAACTGATAGAGATGTGTGTGGATACGCTGTGTTTTTGGGTCAACAGCGTTCTGGAGTTGCGCGAGGTACGTACTCTGTAATTTACGGAATTGGCGGTACTCAATTATTAAACGTGGCACGCTCGTCTTCGGATTGTTGATATCCTCTCTCAGAGAGAGTGCCTCTAAAACAGTCACATCGGTGGAAACTTTGCCACCGCGTGTCCGTTTCACAGGTTTGAAACCGAGTTCATCGAACAGCACGTGGGCGAGTTGTCTCGGTGAATCAATATTACACGGATGTCCGACGATTTCGTGAATCTCCTTTTGCCGAGCATCAACGAGTTCGCTAATCACAACGCTTTGGCGTTTGAGTTCTTCCTTATCGCAAACGATGCCGTTATACTCCATTTCAGCGAGCACAGGGGCGAGCGGTGACTCTATATCGCGCGCTAACGCTGTGATTCCTATCTCATCAAGTTTTGGCGTAAGGAAATGATAGAGTCGGAGGGTAATGTCAGCATCCTCTGCGGCGTAAATTGTGGCTTGTTCCAATGGCACTTCATCGATTGTTTTCTGTTGACCTGTCTCTGCGTCAAACAGTTCACCTAAGTCCGTCGTTTCGCCAGCAGGTGTTGCATCGCCTGAATCCGTCGTTAGTTCCTGAAAAGAGATCATCTTGTGCTCTAAGTGGAGCAACGCCAGTGTATCAAGGTTGTGGGAGGGGGTCTGTGCATCAACTAATTGACTCGCGAGCAGTGTATCGAAAACTGCCCCTTGGAGTTTAACACCGTTCCTGATAAGAACGCTGGCATCAAACTTCAGATTGTGCCCACATTTCGGTAGCGCGGGATTCTCCAAAATCGGCTTAAGTGCCGAAAGCACGGTGTCTTTATCCAAATGATCTTCAGGGTGTGGTGAACGAATGGGGACGTAAACGCCTTGCTTGGGTTTCCATGAGAAACTTAACCCACACAGCGTTGCATCACGTTCCAAGCCATCCGTTTCGGTGTCAAAACTAATAATCTCTTGGGTTTCCGATAGCGTATCAACGAGATCTTGCAATTGGTCAGGTGTAATAATCGTCGAATAGTCTCCTGTTTCAGCGGTGTCGTAGTCGCCTTTTTCCAAAATGGCATCTGTTTTCTGCGCTAACGCCGCAACCCGTTCCTTGCGCGTTGTTGGTGTAGGCGTAACAGCGGACGTAGCATCACCCCCTGCGAGTTCCGTCACAACTTGCTCGTAGCGTTTGAGTTCTAATTCTTGAAAGAGTGGGAGGATCTTCTGGAGGTTAAGCGGTTTGACGCGTGCTTGCTCTATGGAGAAGTCCAAAGTAGCATCTCGCTTCAAGGTTACGAGCCGCCTTGAAAGATCGAGTTGTGAACGTGCCTTCTCCAAATTTTCGCGACGTTTCCCTTTAATCTCATCAATGTTCTCAAAAATACCTTCAATGGAACCGTACTGCTGAATCAAGTGCGCTGCGGTTTTCAAGCCGATTTTCTTAACGCCTGGGACGTTATCTGAAGTATCTCCCATGAGGGCAAGCGCATCAACAACCTGGGACGGTTTTATGCCTTTCGTTTCCCACAGTGTCTGCTCGTCAATAATCTTATCGTTATGGAGGTCAAGCATTGTAACCCGATCACCGAGCAACTGTTCAAGGTCTTTGTCTTTGGAAATAATAGTGACATCGACATCACGTGCTTCTGGATCGTCAAGAATTGTCTGTGTGACAGAGGCGATGATGTCGTCTGCTTCCAATTCGGGTTTACCAAGCGTCAAGATACCAAACGCCTCAAGCAATTGGAGGATGCGGTGAATCTGAGTCACCAGATCATCAGGTGCCGGAGAACGATTCGCCTTGTATTGCGAATAAAGTTCATTGCGAAACGTGTCCCCCGGTGTATCAATCGCAGCGACGATATATTTTGCCTGAAGTTGCGTCAATATCCGAATAAGTGTGCCAGCGACCCCGAATACAGCATGGGTTGCCTCGCCGGTGATGCTGCTCGTTAATCCGCTACGAATCGCATAATAAGCCCGAAATATTTCGGCGTGCGTGTCAATAATATAGACGGTATCTTTTTGCTCGTTTTGCATTGTTCTTGTGCCTGCCTCCTAATGGGGGAAATGCCATTGACGCAAGGAGTCTGATGCTGACAAACCCGCTTCTTGCCCGAGCGCGAACGCCGTTGCGATCAGGTTTCGCTCGCCGGATATGATGTCACCGGCGGCAAAGAGTCCGGGAATCGGTGCTCCACTGCTGTCCAACATTTGCATATCCTCGTTTGCGATAATCAACCCTTCCTCATCCTTTTGATAATCCCACCCCTCAAGAAACTTCGTATTCGGGATGAGTCCTTCATCGACGAGGAAACCGTGGAAAAACAATTCGCTCCCATCAACCATCTCAAATCCTAAGAGATCCGTTTTTTCGCCAATATGCCGTTTAATCTTTGTCTCAATGATATTAATTTTACGGGCTTTTACCTGCTCCAACACAGGCGGCGACATACCGTGAGGTCTGCCGTTTGTCAGAATTGTAATTTTATCCGTAAAATCTTGTGCCCCAATCGCTGCTTCATAGATATAGTCTCCAACCCCGAGGAGTGCAAGATGCTCATTAACATGGAGATGCCCATCGCAACGAATGCAGACGTGCCACCCTTTTCGATTGCCTGCATAGCGGAATACCGTAGCATACTGCTTATATAAACGCTCAGCATCGGGATCAAATTCAATATCGGGCCACTTATCATCAAACCCAGCGGCAACGACGACGGTGCGGGATTTAAAAGATGCCATCTCCGGCAGTGCATTTTTTTTCAGCGTTTTTGTAGATGCTTCGAGTTCAAATAGGCCGTCATTCCGTGTGAGTTTCGCAACCATGCCGTCGCGAATGTCAATGCCTGTCTTGCGTTTCTCCGAACCCAGCATAAAATCAACGACGGGTCGGCTCTCCATCCATTTCATGAGTTCTTTTGCAAAATTGGGTCCGATGATACCCGGAAAGACCGGTGCGTCTTCAATTTCTACCGACTTTGACCAGTAAGCGCGACCCCGACTAAAACTCACCTTTCCTGAGTGTAACACCAAAACGTGTCGCATTTGATGGCTCGCTGAAACCGCTGCTTGTGCGCCAGCAGGTCCCGCGCCAATCACTGCAACATCGTAAATCGTTTCTTGCATGGTTTTTCTCCTCATTTCTCAAAAGCCGTATTTTTTCCACTTTTCATCGACCAGTGCAATTACCTCGTCAGACATTTGGATCTCCTGGGGCCACTCGCGTTCGTATCCTTCCTCCGCCCATTTCGTTGTTGCATCGATGCCCATCTTCGAGCCTGCGCCCATAAGCGGTGCTGCATGGTCCAGCACATCAACAGGTCCTTCTACAATTGTCACATCCCTTTTCGGATCGACATTGCTGCCGACGTAGAAAAGCACCTCTTCGAGATTCTGGACGTTAACCTCTTTATCCACAACGATGATAATCTTGCTGAACATCAACTGTCCGAGTCCCCACAGGCTGTGCATGATCTTCTTTGCATGATATGGGTAGCGTTTGTCGATAGAGATCAGCGCAAAATTGTGAAATACACCGAACAAGGGTAGATTCATATCGACGAGTTCTGGCAACTGCGTTTTAATCAACGGCATGAAGATTCGCTCAGTCGCTTTGCCCATGTAGCAATCCTCCATCGGCGGTTTACCGACGATGATCGTCTGATAGATCGGATTTTTCCGATGCGTAATCGCCGTGATATGAAGGAGCGGATATTCATCTGCCAAGGAATAAAACCCGGTATGGTCGCCGAAGGGTCCCTCTATACAGGTTTCATTCGGCTCGATGTACCCTTCAATCACGATGTCCGCGTCCGCAGGCACGAGCATGTCAATCGTTTTGGCGGGCACCATCTCCACATTCGATTTTCGAAGAAACCCAGCGAAGAGAAGTTCATCAATCCCAGACGGAAGGGGGGCTGTGCCGATATAAGACATCACGGGATCTCCGCCGAGTGCAATTGCGACGGGCATCTGTTGTGCCGCTTGTTGATATTCACGATGATGGCCAGCACCATCGTGATGAATTTGCCAGTGCATCGCTAAGGCGTACGGCGTTATTTTTTGTAAACGGTATGTCCCAACGTTACGTTGCCCCGTTTTAAGGCTATGCGTGAAAACCTGCGGCAAGGTGATGTATTTATCGGCATCAAGGGGCCAGCATTTAATGAGGGGCAGGACATCTAAGGAGGCGTCCTCACCCGTAAGGACGACCTCTTGACATGCCCCTTTTTTCACCGTTTTAGGGGGAAAGTTCGTCAATTGCGACAGCAGTCGAAGAATTTTCATCTTATCAAGGAGGGAATCCGGGGGTCCTAATTTAATCATACTCTCAATTTCCGACGCGATTTCCCCAAGATCGTCAACGCCCAGTGCCATTGCCATCCGTTGATAAGACCCATAGGTATTGATGAGCAGCGGCATCTGACTCCCTTCAACTTTTTCAAAGAGAAGCGCAGGACCGCCTGATTTACTCACCCTGTCGGTGATTTCAGCGATTTCCAGCTCCGGTGATACAGTTGTTTTGATTCGTTTGAGTTCACCTGCTCGATCCAAGGCTTTCACAAACGCTGTGAGACTGTTGTATGCCATTTTTTTAATTATTCAATCTGAGTACCGTTCCACTTTGTTTCACGGTGGTTTCTGGTTAAATCAGGTCCGCATTGGGGCAGCCGACGTTTTCATTGCAAGAAAATGTATTGATTTGGAACAAAGACACACGTCGGTTAGCATGTTTATTTCCCGCTACCGCCTCTCCAAAATCTGCTTTAACCCTTGTTGATAGTTCCTATTTTCCGGTTCAAGTTCCAACGCCTTTCGGATCGTTGTCTCTGCCTGTAGAGAATCACCGCGCCGGAAATCAATGAGTGCGAGCGTGTTGTAATAACTTGCGACGTTTGGATCTAAGCGAACGGCTTCTTGAGCATGATGCCGAGCGGTTTCTAAATCCGCTTTCGCTTGACGTGCGTAACATATACCCAAGTTATGGTGTATCTCGGCATTGTCAGGGACTAACGCCGCGCTCGCCTTATATGCCGCCACTGCCTCTGCATAACGCTGCTGCTTCAGCAGAATCATGCCAATCTTTAGGTGTGCCTCTAAAAGTTGGGGTTCCAACGCGGCGGCGCGCTGATAATGTTTCAGTGCAGATTCGGTTTCATTTTCGCTGAGATACGCCAAACCGAGTCCCGCATAAGCTTTGGCAAAATTCGGTTGGAGTTCCAACGCGTTCTGCTGTGCAGTAACGGCTTCCGAGTGTTTTCCAAGCATCGTATAAGCGATACCCAAACCGTTATAAGCAGGCACAAGTTCAGGGTCCATGCCGAGTGCTTTTTGGTATTCGCGTATCGCTTTCTCGTAAAACCCGTTTTTGAGATAGAGCCTCGCGATGTTGGTGAGAATCTGGGCACGTTCAGCTATATCTTGCGTCCGCTGCAACGCGCCTCGCAGTTGGTGCAGAGGTGTCAGTGCCGCTTTACGTGCCTCAAACAGTGTCATCTGCTCACGCGCTGCTGATGTATCCCCGGCGCGGAGATATGCTTGTGCGAGATTGTAGAGGACCTCAACTAACGTCTCATCGTACCTGTATGCGGTCCGATAAGATGCAATCGCATCAGCCCACCGCTTTTCTTGGGCATAAAGCAGCCCTAACTGGTAGTGTGCCGCTGCGAATTCCGGTGCGATGGCGATTGCGCGCTGTTGATGCCGCATCGCTGTGGAACGTTCGCCACGTTTGCTATAGACATTCCCGAGTTGATGATGAATCATCTTATCGTTCGGATCCAGAGCAACTGCTACTTTGTAAGCCTCGAGTGCTTCAGCGTAACGGTGCATGTTCGCGTAAGCACTCGCCAAGGCTGCGTGAGTATATGCCCAATCGGGGACGACTGCAATCGCGCGCTGATATACCGCAACGGCATCCTCAAATTTCTCGAGTCCGGTATATGCCAACCCCAAACCGTAGTAGGCAGTGGAAATATCTGAATTGTGCTTAGGGCTCTCGTTTTCTGGGACTGCCTTCGCTTCCATTGCGGCAATTATTCGATGATACTCGTCAACTGCTTCCGTGTAAGCCTCAATTTGGAGGTACGCTTTTGCGAGCTGCAGCCGAGTCTCAACCCGTGTGCCATCAACCGCCAGTTCTGCTTTGTAAGCACGAATCCGCGCTGTGATGTCCGCAGCGTCTGTTTCTTGACAGAATGCGACTGGGATCTGCCAGAGAGTCAGGTGGTACCCGACGAGTGCCCCTAACACGACTGTGTAATAGGAAAGTTTCCGGACCACTTGCTACCGCTCCAGTGGTGAAATGGAACACCACCTAAAAACGTTGTTTGAGTCGTCCCCACGTAGTAGCCAATTTATCCAGGGGTTCCACCGGTGTAAGACCAGCGATAGCATCCCCCGAGACTTGGACATCATCAAAACTCGCGGCTGTTTCCCATGCCCACACCCCAGCTTGCCCAGCGGGGTATCCAGCCCCGGTTTCATCCTTAAGTTCTCCCTGCTCTTCACCGTTAATCCAGAGTTTCATTGAATTGCCTTCCACGACGACCCGCATGTCAAACCATTCGCCGTTCGCGATGGTGACGTTGGATCCGGGAAGTTCACCGATCTTGTCGCGTGCATCCCATGCGCCTGTCTTATGTCGCCAAAGTTCTGTTTTGTTATTCGGGACGTTGAGATAGTAGACATAGTATTCCATCTCACTTTGGGCGCGATAAACAACACCCGCCCAGTTGCCTTCATCAAGTCGAACTTTCGCCTCAACAGTGTAATCTTCCCATGCAGCATCACCGACGAGGGAGTGCTCGGCTCTACCGCCCTTAGCGAGTTTATATATGCCGTCCTCAACACTCCAAGAGCCGTTGGCAGGTTTCCAATCGGCTGCGTCTGATTCAAAGGACCAAGTCTGTTCACCCGCAAAAGCGAAGGAGGCTGTGAGTAAACAGCAACTGACAACAATTAAAAAAAGAGACTTCATAAAATCACTCCTATTATAGTAATGCGTGGGCAGGTACAAGACCTGCCCCTACAGTCGTTTTTTGGGATAGGATTACCGATTAATTCGGTAATGCGTGGGCAGGCACAAGACCTGCCCCTACAGTCGTTTTTTGGGATAGGATTACCGAAATATTTTCTTAAACTTCATGAAACCCCGCCAGCGAGAATGGACGATTCTGCCCCTAAAACTTCTGAGGTCAAATCACCCAAAAATTAGTAGACCCGTTTGAGACGTCCCCATGTCGTTGCGAGTTTATGATTCGCATCAACGGCAAGGGTATCTATGACATTATCACCGGTAATCATGACATCGTCAAAACTCGCGGCTGTTTCCCAGCCCCAAACACCGATCTTGCCGGTTTTGTAGGTGTCGTCTTTCTGTTCACTCTGAAGTTCACCGTTGATATGCAGTTGGAAGATACCGCCTTCAGCGATGACTTTAACGTCATACCACTCTTCGTTCTCTATCTTCACTTTTTTAGTGGCGGGAATATTACTGGTAATCGCGACACGCGAATCCCACGCCCCCTTGTTATGCCTCCAAAGCTCAGACTTGTTATTTGGAACGTTCAGGTAATAGACGTAATACTCATGCTCACTTTGGGCTCGAAAGATTAAACCTGCCCAATTATGCTCATCCATTCGGATTTTTGCTTCGACGGTGTAGTCGTCCCAATCCTCTTCACCGACAAGGGAATGTTCAGCTCTACCGCCTCTCTCGAGTTGGTAGATACCGCCCTTGATTTCCCAATTGCCGTTCGCGACTTTCCAATCCTTATGCTTTTCCTCAAAGTCCCACAATTGGGTACCTGCGAATGTTGGTAACGAAAACGCGACCCCCAAAAGTATAATAAGACTCAAGGTAACGAACTTTGAGAATCCAATAGCCGTTCTCATGCCTTCTTCTCCTATTTTTCGTGAATACAATTTAGAACTTGTCACCACATTTCTGCCGTTGTAGTGTCGCCAGAGATCCCACAAGTAGAATAACGTTAAAAATCGAAAAAGTCAACATTAACTTCAAAAATGTTCAAGGTTCTTTCGTTCTTCTGTAGGCGGAAACTCCGATTTCCGACTTTTCGTTGTAGGAGGGACCTCTCAGTCGCGATTTATCACACAGAACCGACAGAAATCCGAAAACTGAATAACCCTGTAAGAATGTTAGGGGCAGTCAGTTTTAAAACTTGCATCTAACCCTGTTATCGTGTATCCTAAAAGTATTCAGATACGCTTAGACGCTATCCATTATGAAATCACAGAATTAGAAAGGAAAACATTTTGCGTGTAAGGATTTTAATCACACTTTTAATCGCCTGTTTTGCTGTGATAGAGGCAGCTCCCGCGGCACTGAAAGTCGGTCTCATCTATGATGTCACCGGGCGCGGCGATCTCTCATTCTGCGATGCCGCCTACGCAGGCGCGAAAAAAGCAGAAGACGAATGGGGCTTCAAACTCACAGAGGTCACGCCGAGTCTCAGCACAGATAACGAATTGACGCTCCGCAGGCTGGCGAAACTGAAATATGATCTTATCATCGGGGTCGGTTTCCTTTTTCAAGAACCGATGAACCGGGTCGCAAGCGATTTCCCGGATGTCAAGTTTGCGCTTATTGACGCAATCATAGAACAACCGAACGTCGCGTCGCTGACCTATCGAGCCCACGAAGGGACGTTCCTCGCGGGTGTCATCTCAGCGTTGAAAACAGAGACAAAGCGGATAGGTTTCATCGGAGGGATGAAGGTGCCGCTGGTTGAGGCTTTTGAAATCGGTTATCGCGCCGGTATTAAGGCAACAAACCCCGATCTTGAACTGGTGGCGGATTACGTGGGTGTTACGCCGCAAGCCTTCAACGATCCAGCGAAAGCCAAAGAACTCGCCCTCTCGCAATATAACCGCGGGATAGATATTATCCTTGCCGCTGCCGGTGCGAGCGGCTTGGGTGTTCTTGAGGCGGCGAAGGCGACAGAAAAATCAATCATCTGGGTGGATTCCAACGGTAACAATCTCGCTCCCGGTTTAGTGCTTACGAGTGTCATCAAGGGCGTGGAAATATCGGTTTATGAGACGATAAAGAGCGTCCAAGAAGGGAATTTTTCTGGGGGTCTGAAAGATTATGGGCTTAAAGAGGGAGGCGTTGAGTACATCGTTGATGATGTCAATCGCGACCTTCTCTCGGACGAGATTCTGGAACAGGTCGAGGCATTTAAAGCAAAAATTATCGCGGGCGATATCGTCGTTCCGTACGAACGGCAGTAGAGATGGCACATACACCGATCATTGAGATGCATGACATCCGCAAGCGGTTTGGACAGGTGCAGGCGAACGACGCTGTAGATTTCACGCTCCATCGGGGTGAGATCCACGCCATTGTTGGTGAAAACGGGGCAGGTAAGTCTACACTGATGAAAATTCTCTACGGTCTGTATCAGCCCGATGCAGGCGAGATTTTCGTTGATGGACACGCTGTGAATATTTCCTCGCCACGGCGCGCCATGCAGCTCGGTTTGGGGATGGTCCAACAGCACTTTACGCTGATTCCCGTCTTCACGGCGCTTCAGAACATCGTCCTTGCCAAAGAGCCGCGCAAATTCGGCGCACTTCTCGATGAGCAACAGGCAGAGGAACAGATTACTGCCCTCGCGGCGCAGCTCGGTTTCGATGTACCGCTGAACATCCCTGTCGAATCCCTACCGATCGGTAGACAACAACACACCGAAATCCTGAAAGTTCTCTACCACGGTGCAGACATCCTCATCATGGATGAACCGACAGCCGTGCTCGCACCCCAAGAGGTCGAAGGACTTTTTAAGTGTATGCGTAGCCTCAAAAGCGAGGGAAAAAGCCTCATTATCATCACACATAAACTCGATGAAGTCATGGCAATCGCTGACCGTGTCACAGTAATGCGACGCGGGCAAGCCGTCGCCTCCTGTCCGATTGAAGACACTGATCCGCCAACGTTAGCAGAGACGATGCTCGGTGAACCTGTTATCCCTACCGCTGTCACGCGAGAGCAGGCGATAGGTACAACACCTCTGCTCCGTTTGGAAAACGTCACACTTTCAGAAAATGCTGATACCACAAAGAGGCACAAATGGAAAAAGGTACTGACAAATAGCGCATCCAACAAACGACATCTCAACGAAGTGAACCTTGAAGTCTTCCCGGGTGAAATCGTCGGTATCGCAGGTGTGGAAGGGAACGGGCAGTCGGAACTCGTTCAGGTCCTGACGGGGTTACGACAGATTGATAGTGGCACGCTCACGCTTAACGGAGAACGGATCGCGCACGTCCCTGCCGATAGACATCGACACGGTATTAGTCTGAATGACCGAATTGACGATAACTTCATCATCGGACATCATAAACACAGCCGATTCTGCCGCTATGAACTGCTTCAACGAAAATCGATTCAACGGTATGCCCTGAATGCTCTCGATAAATACCAGATTCGTGTCGGAAATATCACGGATCCGATTCGGACCCTTTCCGGTGGAAATCAGCAGAAGGTCGTTGTCGCGCGTGAGTTAGAGGCGCGTCCTGAAGTTATCATTGCCGCACACCCAACACGGGGTTTGGACATCCATGCAGCGGAATTCGTCCACACACGGCTTATTCATGCCCGTAACCGCGCCAAAGCTATTTTACTCGTCTCCTCTGAATTGGATGAACTCCTTCACCTTAGCGACAGGATCGCAGTGATGTATGATGGCAAAATTGTCGGTATTGTAAAGCCTGCAGAAACCAACAAACAAGAGTTGGGTGCCCTGATGCTCGGTTTGACGTAGTGCTCACGTTAGATTGACAAATGCTACAGGACACGCTATACTATACAATGGAGGAAGGCACTATGAAATATACTTTATTTTTCTTTGCTGCGTTTTTTGTGATTATATCACCTACCTTTGGCGAATTAACGTCTCAGGACCTTGACAAAATCCGTCTAATTGTCAAAGAGGAGGTTTCTGAAGTGGAGACACGACTCAGAGCAGAAATCGCTGAATCCGAAAAGCGGCTGAGAACCGAAATCGCTGAATCCGAGTCGAATATGAGAAGATATGTTGATCTCAAATTTGAGGGGGTTGACACCAAATTTGAGGGGGTTGATGCCAGCTTTGAGAGTGTTCACAAACAACTTCTTTTAGTTGTAGGATTCGTATCTGGGCTCATAATTCTCATCGTTGTAACCATAGGCATCCCACAGATTATCATGGCGTGGCGGGGGAAAAACGAGCGGTCACAAGATAGAAGAATAGAAGAATTGTCACGAGAAATAGAAGCCCTTAAGCAAAAGCACATTGTAAGCCCTTAGAAGTCTGAGCAGCGTTTACGCCCAAACCCACCTGACCGAACCGCAAGGTATAATTAAAAAATGATAATTGATTCACATACACACGCATGGCCCCGGTGGCCCTATCAACCGCCCGTTCCTGATGACGAAAGTCGCGGCAAAGTTGAACAACTCCTCCACGAAATGGATCTGCACGATGTCGACAAAGCCGTGCTTATCTGCGCACGCATCGATCGAAACCCCGAAAACAACGATTACGTTGCCGCGTGTGTCGAACGCTATCCTGAGCGGCTCATCCAGTTTGCCGATGTGGACTGCTCATGGACAGAGACGTATCACACGGATGGTGCCGCCGATCGGTTGAAAACTGCAGCAGAAGCGTATTCCCTCAAAGGCTATACGCACTATCTCAGAGGTAATGACGATGGGAGTTGGTTCTTTTCAGCGGAGGGACAACGTTTCTTCCAGACAACAGCCGACCTCGGACTCATCGCCAGCATCGCGATGGGAAGCCATCAGCACGAGGCACTCCGAAAACTCGCCGCGCAGTTCCCGACTGTGCCATTTCTGTGCCATCACATGGGCGGTGCGCGCGCCGGTGAGGCACCTCCGTATCCGCAGCTCAAGCAGGTGCTGGCATCAGGGGACGTGTCGAACATTCATATCAAGATGTCGGGTTTCGCGTATGTCTCACAGGTCCCATGGGATTATCCTCAGTCAGACACACATTGGATTGTGCGTGCCCTCTACGAACACTTCGGGCCTGCTCGGCTCTGTTGGGGGTCTGACTACCCAGTTGTTCGGAACTTTATGACCTATCAGCACGCACTTGAGGCGTTCCGAACGCACTGTCCATTTATCCCAGAGGCAGACAAAACAGCGATTTTAGGCGGAACGCTTGGGCGTCTACTTGGGAACGCAGGCAAATAGCACTTCCTTTCTTCTGTGGCATCACGGCACTATTAACTTTCCTGTTCACAAAAAGATGGATGACTGAAAAATCCCAAGTCAACCAGAGACGGCATTTGAGCGTTTGACAAAAAAGTTGCTTTTTTAATGAGTTTAAGGTATAATAAGAGTTAAGGTTAAAATGGTATAGTGTTACTATTGCGTTTCGTAAGGTAAATCCCAAAAAAATGGAGAAATCAAGATGAGAAATATCTTTGTTTTGACGGTACTCGCGCTGACTTTCATAGCGGGTTTCGCTTTTGCCACCGACTCATCGACTGTGCAAGGCGAATACATTGAAGCCCGTTCCGCGAGTGTCTATGTCGGGGCATGCCACTACGGTTCCGAATTCGTGGAAGGTGGCAGAGAGGCAACCGCCGTCTGGAACATCCAGAGTGGAACGTGGAACGATGTTTCACTGGAGAACCTAACCGTCGTCGCTGTTATTAGTGCGAAAAACAATTTGGCAATCGAGACCAAGACCCGTAAGAGCGTGTTATACATGGATCCGAGTACTACGACAGAACAGCGCGCCGCACTCAGCGACCTGCTCACGACGAAATATGCTGATGTTTTGGGTGAAGTCGTCGCAACCCAAACCACTTCCGTTGAATTTACGAAGGAAGGCACCAAATATGATGTAACCGTTGGTGAAGTTCTCAAACTTTCTGCCAACCGTTATCCGTGTGCCGGATGCACACAGCCCCATCAGATCTGGTACAAACCGCTGACAACGATTCAGAACGCCATTGTCGGTAAATCCGAAGTTTATCGTTATAAGGATGCTCACCTCCCGGTGACATGGCAGCAAAGTGGCACAGAGAACAACGTCTTTGTCGGCACCTTCTCGCTTTAAGGCAGTGAATGTCTGTAGTTACCTCTGGGTAGCTACAGACCCCCCTTACAAACTCATCTTTCTCAGTCTCCCCTTGGGGTTGTCCTAAGATCTCCTTTTCACAAAAGATCATAGAAATCAGCACCGCCCTTAAATAGGGTGCTTTTGGTGCTGTATAGTTACCTGAGTTTCCACTTCTTATATAACTCTAAAATATACTAATAGCGTAACACATACACAACCCCATTTTCAAGGAGCTGAACAGAATCTTTCAAGGCATCGCACACCAAACACCGTTCAGTCGAGACATGCTGATCATTGATGAAAATTAGTAGACCAATTCATTTTCCGACTACATTCATATTTCCTCTCCACACCCCTTGCATCTCCTCGCACGTTTCCAAAAGCACTTCTAACGTTCCCTCCGCTTCTATTTTTCCGCCCTTGAGGACGACAATATTATCGGCGTGCCGTAGGGCAATAGGACGATGTGACACGACAAGATACGTGCTTGTGGGTAAACTATTCGAAGTCGACTCGCGTCGTTCAAATATCCGACGCCATAACTTCTGCTCTGTTTCCACATCAAGAGCACTGGAAAGATCGTCAAACACCAGTAATTCAGGCTCACGCACCAGCATCCGCGCCGCTGCTGTGCGCTGTAGTTGTCCACCGGAGAGTCTAACACCTCTGGGACCAATCACCGTATCCAATCCACTTTCAAATGTTTTGAGATCGTCCTCCATCACTCCTGCCCAGATCGCTGCAGGAAGATTGACGTTATCTTCCGATAGTCCCATCAGGATATTGTCTCGAAGGGTATCGCTGAAAAGTCGTGGGACTTGAGGAGTGTATGCACAGCGTGGTGGTACGAGGAACGATGCCGTATCCACGATGGGTTTACCATTCCAGTAGACGTTTCCGGTGTCTCGAGGTAGATGCCCCAATAGTACCTCCAAGAGCGTTGTTTTACCGGAACCGACGCGTCCGGTGATGACAGTAACGGTCCCGGCTTCCAGGCTGAGATTGATATTTTCAATCCCGCGTCCCGTATCCCGGAAGTGATAGGTCAACCCTTCGACTTCAAGGCGGCTTAGATGATGACTTCTGTTTTTGACGATGAAGGGAACGCTTGGAAAGTTACCGCGTAGGTATACCGGTCCAAGTCTGAGTAGCTTCTCTTGTGCATCATCGGTTGTCAGTTCAGAGAGTCGTTTCAGAGAAACATTGGCTTGTTTGAATGCTGCTAACAAACGCCCCAGCCAATTGGCAAACCCTAACACCGAAACCTGCCCGAGTGCGATGTAATTAACGAACAGTGCGAAATCACCTACGGTAAAAACGCCACCTCTCATCATCTCGCCAGCCAATATCAAACTTACGCCCATCGCTAAGTTGATTGTTGTCGAATTCATTGAAGATAGTAATTGGTTGAAAAGGTTCTCTTTGACAACAGCCTTGCGTCTTACCTCGCTGAGACCATCAAAATGATGAACGGCATTTGCCTCGGTATTTGCCACCTTGATCGCTTGTGCTGCACCGAAGAGTTCACCGAGAAAGCCGGTGACACGACCTGTGGCTTCGCGGTTTATACGTCGATACGTTTGAATGCGCTGACCCAACCCGTTTGTCAGGGCTACAATTGCTATCATCGGTAGAAAGGCGAAAAGTGTAATGAAAGCATCGACACGCAATAGCACAACCAACGCAATAAGAGCAGATAGTGCGTGTCCGCTTAATTCAATAACGATTGTGATTGGGGCGACTGCCCCTTGTGTATCATCGTCAAAACGATTGATTATCTCGCCGGGATTTTGCCCAGAATAGATCTCTGCGTCTTGCAGGAGGGATTTGAACAAATTCCTGCGAATTAGTGTTTGAAGTTTACCTTCAAAGTAGGCATAGGTTGCAGCATAGCTCTGTTCAAATATTTGGATAGTCAACCGTGTGACCAAGAAGAGGATCACCAAGGTCCACAGATCAAAACGGACAGGTGTTTCACCTGTCAAGGCGTTAAAGAACTCACGTAGGATTACCCCAATGAGAAGTGGTAGACCATAATAAGCCAAGGAAAAGATGAAACTTAGACCATACAACAACGGGCTAAAGCGTATCAGTCGCCAGAAATAGTGTCGTTTCTTTTTATTGTTCAGAGATAGTGTTTTCACGCCAGAAACTCCTCTAATCCCGTTTGCAAGAGACCGAAAAGAATGGAATTGGGATTCGCTGCCAAATTTTCATATTCTCCATATTCTCTGATGCGTCCTTCTTCGAGAATCATAATTTCGTCTGCTCGCTGCACAGTCGAAAGGCGATGGGCAATTATAATTGCAGTCCGATTTCTCAGGAGTGTGTCTATTGCTCGTTCAAGGTGTCTTTCAGTGGCAGGATCCAGACGGGATGAGGCTTCATCCAGGATTATCAATCTGGGATTCCTGAGGAAAACTCGCGTGAATGCCAACAGCTGCGCTTCGCCAGCGGAAACTCCACCCCCACCTGAAGGAAGTTCTGTATCAAGTCCATCAGGCAGCATATCGTACCAAGCACCTAATCCCAAGGCTTGGAGCCCCGCAAGGACTTGCTCATCCTCAATTGTTCGATCAAACAAGGTTAAGTTATCTCGAACAGATGCCTGAAAGAGTTGGACATCTTGTGTGACGATACCGATGTGCCGACGAAGGTCAGACAGTTGTAGGTTACTTATGTCTGTGCCGCCTAAGTAAATCGTGCCATCATTGGGATCGTAGAGCCGAAACAGGAGACGAGAAAGCGTGGTTTTTCCGCTCCCGGTGCGTCCGAGCAGCCCGAGAACTTTACCCGGACTCAGATGAAATGACAGGTTTTTCAGAATTGGTTGTTCTGGCTGGTAGGAAAAGGAAATATTTTGGCATTCAACTGACAATGCCCCTGGAGGAAGAACCGCTCCTGGACCATCTTGGATTTTGGGTTTGGTTTGCATAAGTTCCCTAACACGCCTGATGCTAACCTTAACCATTTGGAAGTCCTCTATCTGGCGTTGAATCCTATTCAGCGGAGCATGCAACATCTGGAGATAATGGAGAACGAGATAGACTGTCCCGATAGTAATAACGTTGACTTGGAATAGGTATGCGCTAAGCCCCATCACACTCGTGAAACCGATAGCAAATACAATGTTTGATATAGTCCATCCTATATCGGTGATAATGTCGGCTTTGAACTTTGATAGGACTGTTCGTCTCATGACCTCATGAAAACGGCGCATCACGTAAGCGATTGCGCCATTAGCCCGAATGTCTCGGAGTCCGGAAAGACGTTCCTCAAGAAAACTCGACAGATCGGCACTCGCCTGTCTCTCAGCGTCCCAGTAAGGCTCAGAGATGAGCTGAGAGCGAATGTGAACCATCAAATAGACCGTCACAAGGACTGCGAGAATCGCACTCAGTCGCCAGTCTTCGTAAAAGAGGACAATCAATGTGCCGACTGACAACAGAACGCCGCCCAATATCTCCATTACAAATTGCGAGAAAAAGTTGGCAAGCCTATCTACATCGCCGTCAACGCGTTCAATCAATTCGCCGGGTGTATGGGTGCTATGGAAAGAAATATCTAATCCTAAGATATGAAGGGTCAAATTTGCCCGTAGGCGGTTGGTTGCCCGCCAACTCACATCACTGCTGACGTATACTGAAAGGGCAGATACAGCCTGATGAATCAATCCCACACCAATGAAAAGCAGTCCAGCTTGGATCAATTTCTGGAGTGCCTCGGTTGATCTCGCAGTATCAATGAAATGACGCACAATTAGCGGGTTGATGAGTTGTAGACCGATGCTGCTAAACAAAAGCAGGGTTATCAGCAAAACTCTTGGCCACTGCGGTTTTAGGTAGTCAATAAGTAAGCCCCAATATTGGCTGTGTGGTATTTTCATATGTTATATCTAATGAAGTAGTAACCCGTCCTTTTGTTTTCCGGAGTTTTTCATATCTGGGTTCTCGCGGCACACACTAATACAGAACGCATCCTCATTGTATATAACCCTAACTTCAGTGTTTAATTCAGCAGAATGTGTGATACTTTTCTTTGCTCATAACAAGTTGGGCGCACTTTCGCGCGTTTCCAGACCGGTGCGAAAGCCTGCTTAGCACACTACCTACATAGAGACGTTACCAGGGAAGAAATTGTTTGGATACATAGAGTATTCTATTGTATAATAAGTGGTGTCTACCGAGTATATAACGCAACCGACAATCAAGAAAACTATAGACATGTGGGTGCATATAATGAATAGACAACTAAAGGGAAAATATAGAAGAAAACACGTATATTATAAGGAGAATGAATGGACACAAAGACAACACCCGAAAAACGGAAATTTAAATTGACTTCTGAAGAACGATCCGCTTGGGAAGAGAAAGGATACTTCATCCGCTATAACGTTTTTACAAAAAAAGAAAACGACTTTTTAGCGCAAATCGCGGATGACATTGCTCTCGGAAAACGCTCCTTCCCGGACTATCATATCTTTCAAAACGCTTTAGTCAGAGACGGTAAAATCGAAGCACAAGGCATCTATGCGATGCACAATATCCAATATGTGAGTTGTAATTGTTCAGAATTCCTCACACGCACCCGTGATCCGCGCCTCACTGATCCCGTTGTTGACATACTCGGACCAGATCTCCTCGGTCTCAACAATCTTTACATTTGGAAACCGCCAAAAATCGGTCTCGGCTTTCCATGGCACCAGGATAAATGGTATTTTAACCATCAGTATAAAACCGGAACGACAGTCGCAACATGGACTGCGATGGATGCATCAGATGAAAGCAACGGGTGTTTATACGTTATCCCCGGTAGCCACAAGTGTGGCGTTCGTGCGCACATTGAGCTTGAAGGTTCACAACAAGGAGAGTTTAAACAGGCAGAAGGGGCTCGTGATGAAGATGGTGTTGCGGTAGAAGTCCCTGCTGGAGCGGTCATCTATTTTAACAGCCAAGTCCTCCATAAAAGCACGGATAACCACAGTGAGCGTTTCAGACGCGCAAACATCGCACATTATATCAGTGCCAAAGCAGAATGGACACGTCCGGAGGCTGTGAATAAAAAACGACCTCCCATGTGGATTCGTGGTGAAACCTATCCCGGTATGGCAGCTGAAGTTCAATGGGACGTTATACCAATTTTAGAATAGTACATCGTAATGGATCATGCCATATAGAAGTTATGGAAAAGAGCATTTATGGACAGAAATACGACCCTCCAAGAACGCAAGTTTAGACTGACACCTGAAGAACGATTTTCTTGGGACGAAAACGGATACTTTGTCCGATTCAACGTTTTCACCAAAGCGGAAAACGACGTGCTACGTCAAATCGCGGACGACATTGCCGTGGGAAAACGACCTTTCCCAAGAGGGAATATCGATCAAAACGCATTGGTCAGGGACGAAAAAGTTGAAGCCTCTGGTATCCACGCGATGCACAAAATCCATCATGTGAGCTGTTATTGTCCTGAATTCCTTGACCGTGTCCGTGACCCGCGTCTCACAGATCCAATTGTTGAGCTACTCGGTCCAGATATTCTCGGTCTCAATAATCTGTATATCTGGAAAGCACCCAAGATTGGTTTAGGGTTCCCGTGGCATCAAGATAAATGGTATTTTAACCACCAGTATAAAACTGAGATGACAGTCGGAACGTGGACGGCGATTGATGCGGCAGATATAGATAATGGGTGTCTCTACGTTATCCCGGGTAGCCACAAATATGGCATTCTTAAACATGAGGACTTGGAAGGTTCACAACAGAATGAGTTTAAAATAGCACGCGATGCCAAGGACGAAGATGGGGTCGCCGTTGAAGTGCCGCCTGGAGCCGTTGTTTGGTTCAACAACCAACTCCTCCATAAAAGCACGGATAACCACAGTTTACGGTTTCGACGGTGTAATGTGGCACATTATATCAGTACAAATGCGGAACGTATCCCTAAAAAAGATGGCAAAAATATCCGTCCTGTCATGTGGGTTCGCGGTGATACATACTCAGAGAAGATGGAACCCGTCTATCGGGATGTTTTACCCATCCCAGAATCCGATTGAAAAAACAGAGTTTGTGTGCTATACTGACAAACAATAGGATTATTCGCAAGGAAGAGGGTTATGTCTTACCTTAATTTCGAACGCCACCGAGATTGGAAAACGAACGGTTATCTGCGGATTCCCGCCTTCTTCTCCACCGAAGAGGTGAACGATCTACAGGCATGGGTCTCTGAAATCTCAGGCTGGGAACCGACGCCGGACAAGTGGATGCATCACTACGAATCCACGCCAGCCGGACCGCGGCTCTCCCGTTCGGAAAATTTCGTGCCGTATCACATCGGTATGAAAACCACCGTGACACGTGGCAAAGTGTTAGATGTCGTTTCCGAGTTAATGGAGGAACCTGCTGTCCTCTACAAAGAGAAAATCAATTACAAGTACCCCGGTGGCGGTGGTTACGCAGCGCACCAAGATGCCCCCGCTTATGAGTTCATCAAATTCCATATCACCTGTTTAATTTCTGTTGATGCAGCGACTCCTGAAAGCGGATGCCTCTATTTCGCGCCCGGTAGGCACAACGAAGGATTCATCGCGTTGGACGAGAAGGGGTGCGTCGCCCCTGAAACCGCTGCAACGATGGCGTGGGTCGCTGTGCCGACGGAGCCGGGAGACATTCTTCTCTTCGGCTCTTACATTCCACATAAGAGTCCGAGCAACCGCGCGGATCGACCGAGACGCATTATCTATCTCACCTATAATGCCAGTTCCCAAGGCGACTGGCGCGAACAGTATTACGCAGACAAACGGCAGGCTTTCTCGCAGTACGCAGCCGATGGCTCAAACCGAGACAAACAAATTAGTAAGATCGCACATTTTCAAGGGAAATCCGTGAATCATGACTTATGATAGAAAATTTCAGCTTTCGAGCGACATTGAAAAGTACATTGATCCAAGTCTGGCGCAGGAAATGAAAAGCGGAACAGCAGAACAAAAGGTTGTCGCTCTGTTTCGTTATATGGAAAAACGTGGGCAGTCGTTCTACGATGAAGTCGTGACACAACTGGAGCACGCCCTCCAATGTGCTGCCCTTGCACAGCAGAACGGCGCAAGTGCCACGCTGATTACAGGCGCATTACTCCACGACGTCGGACATATCATTTTAGATGAACACAATGCCGATAGAGCGTTCCTTGATACCGACCTGACGCACGAAGAGGTCGGCGCGCAGTATATGGAACCCTTTTTCCCAGAAGCCGTTACAACGCCGATCCGATTGCATGTTCCCGCAAAAAGGTATCTCTGTACAACGGATGCCTCTTACCATGACGGACTATCCGAAGCATCAAAAAGGAGTTTCATAGTTCAGGGAGGGGTCATGTCCGACGAGGAGCGAAACGCTTTTGAACGGATCCCTCATTTTCAGGACGCGCTCACTTTACGGCGATGGGACGATCTCGCAAAGGTGAAAGGGTTGGAGACTGCTGAATTAGAAACCTACCGAGACATCGTCCAGCAGTGCTTGAGGGACGGATAAAAACCGCTCTAAAAATTTGCATTGTAGAGACCTACAAGCCAAGTCTAACATGGAGATATAATAATGGCTGTAAAAGATCCCAATGTTCCGCTACCTCGTCCTTATGTAGACGCATACTGGGAACTGGTACGTAGATGCTTGACAGACTTTTTTTCTGAACCGACAGATGAGGCGGATGCCTTACAGCAGCAGATTGAAAACTTGCCCTATGCCCGACAAGATGTTTTTTATCATGGGGATCCTTTGGATCTTGCAGCAGGACTTGCGGGCAAACAGGCAACCGAAAGTCAACACGCTCAGTTCCTACAAATGGTGAGAGCATATCGTCTTCCTGGATTTGGATGGTTAGATTGATGAGTTACGAAACAATTGAATCAAAATTTACTGCAACACCAGAGAAAGGCGAGGTGTCCTCAATACTCATACGTCCGGACAACGCCAAATGGTTGCTCGTTCTGGGACATGGTGCAGGCACAAATATGCGCCACTCAACACTCCAGACGATTGCCGAACGATTAGCAGATATAGGAATTGCTACCTTCCGTTATCAGTTTCCTTACATGGAGCGCGGCGGCGGTGGGAGAGAAGCGCAAGCCGTGGCACTGGCAACTGTGCGATCCGCGGTCGCAGCTGCACACGAGGCTGCGGGGGATGTCTCAATTCTCGTTGGTGGGCATTCTTATAGCGGACGTATGTCGTCGCTCACGGCGGCAGAAGCACCGATCGAACATGTCCGCGGTCTCGTATTCTTCGCGTTTCCATTGCATCCTTCTGGAAAGGAAGGAACAGAACGTGCCGAGCACCTTGCTGATGTTACTGTGCCAATGCTATTTTTATCTGGCACCCGCGATAAGTTAGCGGTCCTCGACCTATTGGAACCGGTTTGCGAAAACCTCGGGGACAAGGCGACTTTGCATCTATTGGATACGGCAGATCACGGGTTCAAAGTGCTTAAACGTTCGCGTAAATCTGATGAGGATGTCTTTGTAGAGATGGCACGAGTCCTCAGTGAATGGATTGAAACACTGGATTGAAACCTCTGTAATTGGCCTCCCAAACCCGGTAGGTGCGGTTTCTAACCGCACCGGATTCCTTCCAAACACCATCCCCCACTTCCCAGTCTTGTCAAGGCAGCATCCGATAACTAATAGGGGCTGTTTCCCAACCTCGTTGGTTCTCTATCTCAATCACACTCTCTATCTCTTGTAGGAGGGAACTCCGATTCCCGACTTTGATTTCCTCAAACCAATAGGAAACCGAAAGCTAAATAGTCCTAATTTGTTTGATTTCCTTCTTGATTCTCCTCGCGAGATGTGTTACACTTTAACCAATCAATCGAGGCACATGGACGATTGAAAAAGCCTACCGTTCACAGCAGAATGCTGCGTAATCAACCTTTAATTTAACCATCTTTCAGCGTTAGGTTCAAAGGAAAATGGCAAAGAAAAAACGAAAAAGAAACCCCTTAAAGGCAAATGCTAAGCGTCAGGCACATGCGTCGCTAAAGGGATACCTCTATCAAATCTGGCATAGTGTGAATGCTTGGCTGGATCTTGCCGATGATGAAATTCTCTATCTGGAAGGTGCGGAGGACTTTGATGTCCTATCAGATAGCGGTGATACAGCGACACAAGTCAAACACACGCGACGAAGGATAACACTCAGGTCTCAAGAGGTGATTGACGCGATTAACCACTATTGGGAATTGCGAACTAACAACCCGGATCGACGTGTGAAATTCCGTTTTCTCACGCGCTCCAAAATAGGTATGGAGCGGGGAAACCCATTTGGAAAGGATAAACTTGGGCTCGAGTTGTGGCAACGTTGTTCGGATGATGAGGCAGCTATCACAAAAATTTCCGAGTTCTTACAAGCCGAAGGTAAAATATCGCAGGAAGTAAGAGACTTTCTCAAACAAGCAGAGAACCAAGAAATCTATGAAAAACTCATTGAGCCTATCACTTGGGAAACGGATAGTAAACCCGCCATTTACATTGAGAAAACCATAAATGATAAGCTGGTTCTCCACGGCAATCGGCAGTCTATCCCAATTCCACCTTCTGCTGCCAAAGAAACGCTTAATCGTCTTCTCAAGGAAGCCTTAGTGGTTGCGACACAAGAGGAAAACCGTGCGCTTACCAAAGTCCGCTTCCTTGAAATTTTCGAGGCGCAAACAACGCAAAGAGTCTCAACTCAACATTTACAGCGCTTGCAGATGCAGGCAATAAAGATGGGTGATGTTGATCCGACATTACTTAAAGATCCATCTGATATTACAATTCAATCTCAGGTCGCTATACAAAGTGAAATACCACAGATCTATCATGAATTTGCCCCGAGAACAGATATGGTTGCAAACATTCAACTTAAACTTCAATCAGACGGTATAGTTATAATCCACGGAGGCGTGGACAAAGGGAAAACAACCCTTGCAAAATTGACTGCCAATGATATAGAGGGTGATTGGTTCTGGTTGAATTTTACCAATAAAGATCCGTTTTTGATTGACCAATATCTGCAGCAACTTGCTATTGCCGTAAGTAATCGATCCGCGCAGGTCAACATAGTCCTTGATGATCTGAACCTGCAACCTCAACAGTTGCGGACGTATGAAGAAGTTTTTGGGGGGACGGTTTACAGCGTACTGGAACGTGGTGCAAAATTATTGATCACAAGTCAACATAAGCCTCCTAATAATCTCATTCATCGTTTCGGTGTATCAAAGGCAATAGCAATTGATGTTCCGAACTTTACTGAATCTGAAATAAAGCAATTTGCTGAAGAAATGGGATGCCCTACTGATGACATAGACACTTGGGGGACATTAATTCAAGCACATACAGGTGGACATCCGAGGCTTGTACACGCGTGGCTCGTCCGATTGCAGGAGAAAGGTTGGGCAGAACAAAATATACTCACAAGTATCTTACAACCCCCGGAAGAGGTGATAGAAGAGCGTGAAGCAGCGCGCCAATTACTTACAGATTTACCAGAAAAGCAACGGGAATTTCTTTATAGGCTTAGCCTGATGGTCACTGGATTCAGGAGAGAGCATGCTCTTAACATTGGCGAGATACCAGACCGTATAACTCATCCTGGACATATTCTTAATCAACTGGTAGGTCCTTGGATAGATCAAGTTGATGAGAGATATTACACAATTTCACCTTTGTTGACGAACGCGGCTAAGGAAGATTTGTCCGCGAGGAGGATAAAGTTTCTTCATGCTCACATTGCAAACGCAATCCACAAAACAAAGAATCTGACCACAACGGAAGCATGGACTGTGTTCACACATAGTATGGCTGGAGAAAACAAAGAAGGGATTATCGCTTTCATTTATTCATTGATGAACGCTTCACAGAATGATTGGGAAAATCTTTGTCAAGAGTTCTCATTGTTAGCACACATTAAAATTGATCCTCCCGAAGAATTATTTCCTGGTGATGCCTTTCTAAATCAAATGTTTCGGTCATTGCAATATCGTATTGCGGTTGAAGTGAAACCAGAAATTGCCCCGAAGATACTTGAATTGTGGGATAAAGAAACTAAGCCATACAAACCGCGTCAGTCATATCTACTATCTCGCCTAATGCTGGCCACGGAAGTATTGAGATATAACCAAGTGTTGCTTCCAGCCAAGAAGATGGTGGGTTATCTTAGAGAAATGATTGACATCAAGAATAGGGATAAAAAAGTCTGGGCGATTTTCTACAATTCCGTGGGACAATTAGAAAAATATAAAACTGATAAATCTAACTATTTCAGTATCCTATTTGGTTTTATCTATGCGCGCCGCCCTATGTACGCGCCGTTTCTCACGGAGCTTATTGATGCACTGGACGAACTTGAACCAGAAACCCGGACATTATTATTGGCTGATTTTGAAGATGATACCGTTGACCCTCGCGTTCTGATAGATGGCATCTGGGGATCAGAAGCGAACCTTGAAAATCCAGATTGGACAAGGTGTCTACATGCATTTGACAAAGTAATTGAAAGAACTATTGCTTGGGGTTATCCTCATTTTGCTGCGGCAGCAGCAAGGGGTAAAGCAATGATCTACGATGAATGCTTAGATGAACCTGAACCTGAAACTGCCTACACAGTTCTTCAAGATTTTGTGTCAAAAGTGGGTCCTTCACCGATAATCGAGGAAGAACAAGCAGTCATATATTTACATCAGGAACGCTACAGAGAAGCACTCAGTATTTACGAACGTATTCTTTCCCATTGGCATCCACCGTCAGGACAATTAGATGTGATGCCTGCAGAGGCATGTCGCCGAGCTGCTATGTGTGCTGCACATTTGGATGATTGGAAGAAGGCATCTGTCTTTTTTGAAGATGCTGCTAAAAGAACTGAAAATATTGAGAATACCGAAAGACATATTAGTTTTTATGTGGATGCAGGATTTGCTCACTTTAAAGCAGGCAATATGTTCAATTGTATAAAACTGCTGCATCTGGCGTTGCAAAATTTTGAAAGACTGCCTCAAGACAATACAAATGTCAAATATTTTACTTTAAAGAAACGTTTAGAGCACACCATAAAATGGATAAAAACGATATGGTGTGAGTCGGAAGATAATTCTCCAAAACTTTTTGAACCCCCTGTAGGTTTTTGTAGCGACCCGGCGACAAAAGAAGAGATTCTAACTCTTCCTGACTGTCCAACAGGATACGCTTGGCTCCATCTATCACAAATTGAGTACAGATTTGGGCATGAGACGACAGTTTTCCAACACGCTCTGCAAACCACAGACCGAAAAGAATATCCGATATTGAATTTCTTCCTTTCTTTCCTTGAAGCACAATATGAATTTAGAAACAAAACTTTTGATAATCTGCCACAACGTATTTATCAGTTAGCATTAGTATATAGGGCGAGCAAAAAGCATCAGCAAAGTGGAAGAAGTGCTGCAGAAAAAGGATCTTATTCTATATCTGACTCCGATCTCTCCGGCTTCGCTTCTGTTGATAACATCATTGCAATTTTTGTTGCAGCACTTGTTGTTAAAATGCGGACAAACAGAAATGAACAGGATATTTTGGCTAAATGGCGCACAAATTCGTCTGAACTACCTATTAAAGAGAATATCTACTCCGCCCTTGATTTAATTGAATCCATATTGTTGGGGGATTATAATAATGCTCTTATAGTGATGAAAGCACAAGATTCTAAACCTGAAGAATGTCTTGCAGCAGCATTAAAGATTATTCATAATACCGAAACGAGCTCAGAAAATCTCTTTCATGCACATGCGCTCATTGCCCCTTATTTGGTTAGTAGTCTAATATGGTTAGATTCCTTTGAAACAGGTTTAGCAAAACTTCTTTCTGTCCAATGGCTTAAAAAAATAAAATTTCGGGCGACGTTGAAAACACCTATGATTACAGTACCCCAAATAGAACAAGCCTGTAACAGCAGTGAGACAGGCAAGAAAAAAATTGGACAGATTCTGCTTGCAGTACATCAAGCTGTCTCAGTCAGAGTCGCACCCGAAACTCTACAGCAGCTGCGCAGTTGGGCAGAATTGGAATCAAAGCAGAGACAGGAACCCGAAAGAAGAAAAAATCCCGCTGCACAACGCCTCATCAAAGCGATGGAAAAACCACCCCATCTCACCGATGAAGACATTGATGCCCTGAACCAATCAATAAAAGAGGGGGAAATACCGATAAAGTTTGATTCACCCTTTGATTCGGATGAAAGTGATAAATAATGAATAAGTATCTCTTGGATACATCAACATGCAGTTTGTTGATGCAGGATATTCCCGGAGTAAAAAAGCGTTTGAATTCGCTAACTGAGTCGGACTACCATTTTACTTGTCCCATCGTTAAGGGAGAAATTCTATTCGGAATTGGTCGGCTACCTTCCGGGAAAAGACGACAAGATCTCGAACAAAGGGCAAATGAACTATTTGCTACGGTCCCATGCGACCCAATTCCAGAGAGGGTTGGCAATGTCTATGCACAGATAAAAATTGCGGCGCAAGAACAAGGAACATCTTTAAGTGAATGCGACCTTTGGATTGCTGCGACAGCTTTAGCTCTTGATGCAATTCTGGTTGCTTCCGATTCTGATTATGAAAGAATAGTTAGATTAGGGCTTCGTTTGGAAGATTGGAAAAATTAACGAAAGAGATGTTTCATTTTAATAGCACAGATAAACTGAAAGGAAACGCGCATGCCCACACTCGAATTTAAAGGAAAACAACACATCTACGCCCACCACCTCACCGTCCCCTACCGACCCCTCGAACCCGACGAAACCCGCTCCTGCAACCCGACCGACACAGACGACAATCTCATCATCCACGGCGACAATCTACACGCCCTCAAAGCATTACTTCCACGCTACGCAAACCGTATCAAGTGCATCTACATTGATCCACCCTACAACACCGGCAACGAAGGCTGGGTCTACAATGACAACGTAAACAGTCCAGTGATGCAGCAATGGCTTACAGAGAACGCACCCATTGATAACGAAGATTTAGAACGGCATGACAAATGGCTCTGTATGATGTGGCCGAGGTTACATCTTTTCAAAGAACTGCTTTCGGACGATGGTGTAATCTTCATCTCCATTGATGATAACGAACAACATCACCTGCGGATGCTGATGAATGAGATTTTTAAAGAGGGAAACTTTAGAAATGTAATCAGTGTTCGCCGCGGTATCAAAAATGTTCAAGCCCAATTTGAGTATGTAGATCGCCTTAATGTGGGTTCGGAATATATACTTTTTTTCAGCAAATCCGCTGATATGAGGTTTCCGCATTTGACCGTTGATATCGATGAAGATAAAGCTGGAAGTTGGAATAATCATTGGCGCGGCACCGATAGACCGACAATGCGATATGAGTTAATGGGAATAATCCCCGAAACAGGTCAGTGGAGATGGGAGAGACAAAGAAGTCTGAATGCCATAGAAAATTATAAACGTCTACTTGACGAATGTGGACCCAATCCTACTCAAGCCGAAATTGATGAATGGTGGTTTGCGCAATCACCTCAGAAGCCTGATTTATTGCGAAGGTCAACGACAAATCGACCCGAACACTTCGTTCCTCCATCAGATAAACGAATATTGAGTTCGCTCTGGACTGATTTGATTGTTAATGAGTCTTCCTCCTTAATGAGAGCATTAGATATTGAATTTCCAAATCCAAAGCGTACAGATCTAATAAAACGAATTATTGATTACGCAACCGTGAGTGATGAAAACGCTATTGTTCTTGACTCATTCGCTGGTAGCGGCACGACTGCCCACGCTGTCCTATCCCTCAACAAAGAAGATAACGGCAATCGAAAGTTTATTCTCATTGAGTGCGAAGATTATGCCGACACTATCACTACAGAACGCGTTCGTCGTGTTATCAACGGTGTTCCCGAAGCACGTGACGAGGCACTGCGCGAAGGTTTAGGAGGCTCTTTTACCTACTGCACCTTGGGTGAACCGATTGAGGTAGAGACGATGCTCACCGGAGAGGCATTGCCCTCGTATGCAGCACTTGCCGCCAATCTGTTGTATACCACTTCTGGTGTTTCCGTCGGATCAGATAAATTAGAGTCGGAAAATGAGGATGGACTTTTTCATAGCGATGACAAAAATGATTACTATCTGCTCTATGAACCCGACCTTGAATATCTACGCAGCAACAAAGCGATACTCAATCTGGAGCGCGCGGAACGTATTCGCAATGCCAGTCATGAAAACGGTAGAAAAGCAATCGTCTACGCAGCAGGAAATTACATCGGTCAGCGTGAGCTCACAAAAATGGGTATTATGTTTTGTCAACTCCCCGATGCCCTGCATGAAAGATAAAGTAGTAGGCACACTCCGTGTGCCGTGAACATAAGGTAATAGAAACATGTTAGAATTAAAGGAGTATCAGCGCGGTGCCCTTGACGCTTTGGTTCGTTGGTTAGAGGCGCTTGAAGACGCACAGCATGATTTAGATACTATGATTGAGGCGTTGGAACGGACACCGGTTGATATTCCAATTCCTGATGAGCTGCGCAATTATCCCAAGGCTGCATGGCAAAGATTAAGAGAAACCGGCGGTGTCGCGGCAACTGCAGGCGAACACGTTGACCGCACCGACGATGCAAACCGCTCCATTCCACATATCTGTTTCAAAGTGCCAACAGGGGGCGGTAAGACCCTACTCGCTGCCGCTGCATTGGAACGTCTCCCTTGGCACCGTGGTTTAGTGCTGTGGGTTGTCCCAAGCAAGGCGATCTATGCACAGACGAGAGCCGCCTTGTGGGATAAGCAACACCCCTACCGTAAAATGTTGAACCGGGCGAGTGCAGGTCGCGTCAAGATGTTGGAAAAGGAGGATACCTTCAACAGAGACGATATCGCCAATTACCTCTGTGTCATGCTGCTCATGCTCCCAGCAACGAACCGACAAAGAGGCAGGGAGTTTCTCCGTATGTTCCGAGATTCCGGACGTTATCCCAGTTTTTACCCCGACAGCGATGATATCTTCGGCAATACCCGTCTGCTAAATGAATATCCTGATCTGGAGTGCCACACAGAAGGCGGACTCGTCAAACAGAGTCTATTCAACGTGTTTAAAATGCTACGTCCCGTCGTCATTCTGGACGAGGCGCATAAGGCATACGGCGCGCGAAATCGGCAAACAAACGAAGAATTCGCCAAATCCATCAACCGCCTTGATCCACGAATGGTGATTGAACTCTCTGCCACACCCAACCGTGGCATCAGCAATCTACTTGTCGATATTGAGGGACCCGACCTGAAAAGAGAGGAGATGATTAAGTTACCGGTGCAGGTGACATCGTTTCCGAATGCCGAGTGGCAACTAACCCTCAGCCAAGCTGCTGACGAACTGGAACGCCTTGACACCGAGGCGCAATCGTATGAGAACAGCACGGGGCGGTATATCCGTCCCATCGCCGTTGTGCGTGTTGAGCGGACTGGCAGGGATCAACGGGATAATGATCATGTCCATGCAGAGGATGTCCGAGAGTATCTTACACAGAATTTGCGTGTGCCTTCGGATGCGGTTCGCGTCAAATCCGCCGAAAACGACGAACTCGGACGAGAAAATCTACTCTCGGAATATTCGCACGTGCGCTGGATAATCACGAAATCCGCCCTGATGGAAGGGTGGGATTGCCCATTCGCCTATCTCTTGGTAATGCTGGACAATACCCAAGCACAGCGGGCAATTACGCAGCTCGTCGGACGCGTGATGCGGCAACCGCATGCCCAACTCACCGGTAGAGAAGTGCTGGATCAGTGCTACGTCTATTGCAATAATGTTGATGTCGGCACGGTCGTCACTCAAGTTAAAAATGGATTGGAGTCGGAAGGATTAACGGGCTTGGGTGATGAAGTGATGGGCGCGTCGGATGCACAACAAGGAAGGGAGCCGCAAGAAATCCAACAACAGACCGTCCAACGCCGTGAGCAATTCCGAGATCAGGATATCTACTTGCCCGTGGTCCGCCATAGAGATGGCGATAGATGGGTTCAACTCAATTATCAGGCACATATCTTGCCGTATATAGATTGGTCAACGATAGAACCACCCGATCCGAGAGCATCCGCACCTGAGAATGTCCGACGGCAATCTGCCACGGTTGATGTTGATGAAGTTCTACCTGTTTTTCATACCGAACAAGAACCGTTCATTGAAAAGAAGATTAGCATTTCCGATTTTGCGCGGCGATTGTCCGACATTATGCCGAATCTCTGGGAAGCGGCTCGTATTGCAGTGCAGATGCACGAACGCCTTAAAGCGGATGGTGAAACTGAAGCGGACATCTACGATAGGCGTTCTTACCTTGCACACGTTCTGCGGGAACATGTAAAGAGTGAGGTAGAAAAGCAGGCAGAGCAGGTCTTTCGTAGAAAACTTGATCAGGATGAAATTCGCTTTGACTTGGAGACACGAGAACCCAACTATCGGATGGTAGATAGTTACAAGGTACAGGTTGGCTCTGATGATAGACCTCTATTAGGAAGAGATTATGAACCTGTGCAGTTAAGCCTATTTGAGCCAGTTTTTGAGCAACAATTCGATAGTGAATTGGAAAGGAAATTTGCCTACTACCTTGACGAAGAAAGAGCACTACAATGGTGGCATCGGGTCGCGGCGCGTCAACGGGGTGAGTATTACCTACAAGGCTGGAAACGCGGGCGCATCTATCCTGATTTCGTTGCAATGGCAAACGAAATTGACGGCGTGACACACGTCCTAATTTTTGATACAAAAGGTGAACACCTTGCAGGCAACCTTGACACCGAGTACAAGCGAAAAGTGTTAGAAACGCTTGAAGGGGCATTCAACACTGCCGGTAGGATGGTGGTGCGGGAGGGACCGAGGCGGCAAGGCATCTTTCAATTGGTGTTCAGCGATCAGGAATTTCTGGAGATAACCGCCCGATTGGATATTCAGGCGTATGCTACGAGTCGGTAGTCAGGGCGTTGTGTATTTGTAGCGTAAACTGTTAGTCTGCGTGCTTAAGAGGCACAATCTAACAGATTATGCTACAACTGGCAATTTGCGTTAATTATTGATATTTTTAACACTTTTTTTGGCTTAATTGTGAAAAAAGGGTTATAATAGTCACAGGAAATAGGGGATGCCTATGGGTAGAGACACTCTATGAAGCATTTGACATACTCCGCCGAATGAATTCACGGATTTAGACTCGGAAAATTGATAATGTGAATTCAATAGAGGTTGAACTCATATCAAGGAGACAAAAATGGAACGGAAAATCAATAAATGGACCGTTCGCTGTTTGGCAGGTTTTGCGATTGCCAGCATAGTCTTTCTACTGGTTACATTTTTGGGTTTTAATGCAATGGTGCTTTCTGTCGTGGGTGTGATGCTCTTTACATCTATCGCTAAGCGTTACGCTTGACGTATTTCAACCATCTCGCGACGCTAAAGCCATTGAATCCACTTGATGCATTTTTTATGTCAAAGGGTTACGATAGCAATCCGATTATTTTCCTCTGGAAAGTGCGCTGATGACATACCATAGAAGCGTAGCGACGCTACTGTGTCGATGATTTGCCGACTTTGAACGTTTAGAGTGAATGCTACCGTGCCGACGTCCCGCCGCGTTGTAGAGTGCAGTCCTTCTCACGCTGATCAGTTTTGCCACACTTTTCTTTGTCAGTTTCGACATTCCAAATACCTCTAAACATTTCCAATTTGCAGAAGTTTAACGAAAAAAACGCTTGCTCGGTACAAATAATAAATCCTTAGACTGATTTTCTATGTCCGAAACTACTAATTGCGAAATTGTGGTCTGAATAAACGGTGGCACTTCAAAGATACCTATTACACCTGCCATTCTGTGATATTTTTGTTTCAGATGATGACGACTTAAGAACAATATGTAAAAGTATAAACTATGCATATTTTGACAGGTTAAATCTTAAACCAGAAGGGTTTCAAAAATTTCACCCAAAAATAATGACAGCAAAAGAATTATTGGCACAGATAAACTAAATGTCGGAGGCTGATTATACTTCGGAAAAATAACCTAATACAAAATGTTATATCAGATTTAACCCATCCCAAAACTACTAATTGCGAAAAAATTAGCGATGTTTGACAGTTTAACTGAACTCATTGAGAAGATATATCTCGGCGAGGATGCAACGATTGAATTTAAAAGGGAGTTGCCCCACAGAAATAGCCTTGCCGACGAGATCGCCGCTTTTGCCAACGCTAAAGGCGGTGTGATCCTCATCGGAATTGGTGACAATAGTGAGATCGTTGGAATAGACCGGCAGGCACTCAATGAAGCGGAAAAAACGGTCGTCGAAATATGCCAAGACAGCATTGATCCAATAGTTCTCATCTTTACAGAAAAACTGCGGATTACTGACAAAAATCTGTTAAAAATAGAGGTGCCGAGGAGTCTGTTTGTCCACAAAACCTCTAACGGCTACTTCATTCGTCAAGGAAGTAGCAAAAGGGAAATGCCCACCGAGCAGTTAGCGCGCTTATTCCAAACCCATTCGCAGGCACGTGTTGTCGCTTTCGATGAACAGTTCGTGCCGAATACGCATAAAGACACGTTAAGAAAAGACCTCTATCAACGATTTATCACAGAAGGTGCGGTTGAGGAGGACGAGATAGAAGACCTCCTGCTTAAAAGGCGTTTACTGGTCAAGGAAGGCGAGCAGAACCGCGCCTCTGTAGCCGGAGTCTTGATGTGTCATGAGAGACCGGACGATTACCTCTATAATAGTTTTATTCAGGCTGTTTATTACAACAGTAAGGAAAAAGATGCGAACTACCAACTTGATGCCAAGGATTTCAAAGGACCACTCGATCAACAAATCATGCAAACCATGAAATTTGTTGAAAGATACAACGCAGTAGCGGCACGGAAGGATATCGGCAGAATAGACCTTCCAGAATATAGCATGCGAGCCGTTTTTGAGGCAGTGGTTAACGCTGTTGTGCATAGAGATTATTCGAAAACAGGTTCCAAAATTCGCCTGTTTATGTTCGCCGATCGATTGGAACTTTATTCGCCAGGGGCATTGGCAAATACAGTGACGGTAGACAATTTACGCTACAGCCAATCTACACGGAATGAACTCCTCGCTCGGTTACTCTCGGAAATTACGCTCGACGATGACATAGGCAAACAAGTCGTACGCCGACATTTTTTAGAACGCCGCGGGGAAGGGGTCGGCATCATCTTGAACGAAAGCGAAACTCTCAGTGGAAAAATACCTATATACGAACTGTTTGACGAGGAATTGCGTTTGACAATTTTCGCCGCAAAACCGCCACCAGTAACGGAGGGATAGTAAAAGATAATGCCTATAGGTCTGTTCAAAATCACAGCCGTTGAAAGTCAACTCTACGAATGGGACAAGCCACCGATTTGGAACGGTATGCACGTCTATGATAAAGGCAGACTCCATCTGGTTAAAGTTACCGCCCAAAATGGTAATGACACATTCGTTGGATACGGCTTCAATGGCGGAACCGCCGCGACGCGTCCTCTCCACCTGTTTCCAATGTTTGTAGATCTGTTCCGTCCCACCCTGATTGGGCGAGATGTAACGGATACCGCTTACGTCTCTCGGTTAGCCGAGAACTACAAAATCTACGGACCCGGTGGCTATCATACGCAGGTTTTGGCGGCGATAAACCAAGCGTGTTGGGATATCCGCGGGAAGATAGAAGAAAAATCCGTTCACGCGCTGCTTGGCGGCACGCAAGAACGGATCCGTACATACATTGCTGGTGGCTATTACGGTAGAGGTAAGGGATTTGATGAACTTCGTGAGGAGATGACCCGCAACATAAACGAATTCAATGCCACCGCAGTCAAGATGAAGATTGGAGATCCAGCCGCTGGACTTGAGACGGACATCAAACGGATTGAGGCAGTCCGCGAGACCGTCGGGCCCGATACAACCCTAATGGTGGACGCGAATTGTGCATGGTCGGTTGAGAAGGCATGTGAATGTCTTCCGGCGCTTCAAGCAAACGACATTTTCTGGTTTGAAGAACCAATCCACAGCCATGACTACAGGGGACATAAGGCACTTCGCGAGATCGCACAAGATTATGGGATACAAATTGCCACCGGCGAAAATGGATACGGGTTACACCATTTCCAAACGCTCATTGATTATGAAGGCGCGGACGTTTTCAATCTGGATGTCGCTATCCTTCCCGGCTATGAACCAGCGGTGCAGGTAGTAGAGGCGGCATTAACAACTGAAAAGTTAATTGCCCCCCACGGGGCACAAGAATTGCAAATCCATATCGCTGCGAGCCGGGATAACGGCTTAATGTTAGAGTATTACCCACCTGCTGTCGATCCATTACGAGGTGAAATGTTTCTCCCAACGATGGTGTTAGAACCCGATGGACATGTCACCGTTCCAACTCGACCCGGTATCGGTTTTGTTCCGAACTGGGAACTGCTCAAGCCTCACCGTCTGTAACCGTATTCCCAATCCTTTCGTTACCTAATAATATTATGAAACCTATGTGATTCCACACAAGGTACCTACGACTGTTAACGGAATGCATTCCCGAAAGGAGGTCCATATAATGGACAGGACAGCTACAGACTATCAGAAAGACCTTCTCTGGCAGACAACACTTGAAACCTTTTACCGTGTCGCTTACACCGAAAGCCTCATGACTTCAGCACTTCAAATGTGGAGACCCGTAGATGGTGCGGTCAAAAGCACCGTGACGATCGCCACGATCGCATCAGTCATGGTCGGATGGATGGCATGGGGTACACCCGCTGGAAAAGTAGCGTGGCTCCTTATCGCAGGGGGCGCTGCATTTTTAGCCCTTCTACATGTTATCCTTAAGATTTCAGACCGCGTTGCAGATTTGAGTCACAATGAGCAGTATTTCAAGAGTTTACGCCTCAATCTGGAGCGGTTTGTTTACGAAATGGAAGCCAATCCCGACTTCCCGTTAGAGCAATTCAAAATCACATTTGAACAGTACCGAGAATGGTTATTGGTGGGTTCGCAAATGCTCAAGGACGATTTTCTTTTAACGCGTAAACACCGCCAGAAAGTTCAAGAGAAGTTGAACCAACAGATGGGAGATATGATTGTATGAAAGAGCAACTTATTGAAGACAGAGAGGATGTCTTTGGGCATTCAATAGGTCAACGCCCGATACATACGACTTACGAGCCACCGGGACCGCTGCCCCAGTTTCGGGCTCGGCCGAAAGTCGGTCCAGCATCACCCCAACCCCAACCCGTTCCGAGGCGACTGCTACACGTGGCATCGGCTGTGAAAGCAACCCAGAAGGCTTCACCAGAGATATCTGCTGAAAGAGAAATTACGCCGCCTCAGACAAGTAGTTGACTTAATTTTTGATTTCTGCTAAAATCCTCTCATAATTTGAACATTGGGAGGTTAAGAAGTCATGAGACAAGTTTACTGGGTTCTGCTTATTAGCGTATTTGTTGTAAGTTCTGTCTTTGCTGGAATCCCTAAGGATGCGGATCTACTCATGTGGATTGGTGAGGGCAGTGGAAACAAAGCCGTTGACGGCACCGGAAACGGAAACGATGGCACCTTTCACGGGAATGCCAAATGGGTCGGCGACGGCAAATATCAAGCCGGGATTTCCCTCAAAGGTGCAGAAACCTATATGGAAGTTCCCAACGTTATCGCTGAAGCAGGAAGTTTGCTATTCTGGTTCAAACCCGATTGGAACGGCAAGGATGGTGACGATTACCGGATTTTTGATGCCAGTTTCGGACCCATTTATTTCTTCATCTCCAAGGGGGCAAATCACGCTGACATCAACCCGGAAGACTTCGGGTTCTATTTTGAAGCCGCTGATGATGCCGATTGGCAAGATGTTGAATTTGATCCGGGGGGAATCATAACAAAGGATAAATGGTTTCATGTCGCAGCAACATGGGATTTCGATGGTGGAAACCCATTCCTGTACATTGACGGTAAGGAAGCGGCAACCAGCGGTAAAAAAATTACTGGCGGTTTCCCAAAGTTGCATGAGAAACCAAGATTCGGATGGGAAACTATTCCCTATATCCCGCTGCAGAACGGCGCGGAGGGTGTCATTGATGAAATCTCTTTTTGGCAACGCGCACTCGAGGAAAAAGAGATTCAAGAAATGATGGATACCAGTCTGGATGTTGAAGCGGCGGGAAAACTCGCTGTTACATGGGGTGGACTGAAAGCAAGGCAATAATAGGGCAGCTGAATCAGCCCTACGCTTGAATATTAGTGTTCATATCTATGTCACAAAGCCCATTTATCAAATAAGTCTGGCGAGAGTATCGCCAGACTTATTTATTTATAGAGGCATTCAATCACCTTACGGAAAGGTGTATCAAATATCTAACCCACCTGACTGAACCGCAAGGAAAATTAAAGAAGCGGCTGTGGCGTTTTTCCAAGGGCTCGCGGCAGCCAGAGGCTCAACTCTGGGACATACGTCACCAACACAAGTGCTATCAGCAACAACGCAATAAATAATAGCACAGAGCGGTAAAGCAACAGCACAGATCGATCGAACTTCATGCTTGAGATGAACAGGTTCATTCCCACCGGCGGTGTCAAATAACCGATTTCAAGGTTCGTTAAGACAATAATACCGAGATGCGCCTTGTCAATTCCAAATTCCTCAGCGATAGGCAGCAGCAACGGTACAACAATAATCACCGCTGAAAAGATGTCCATCAGACATCCAACAATCAGTAGGAAAATATTCAACCCAATAAGTGTGATGATGCGGCTTTCCGTTGTTGACTGAATCCAGTCAAGGACAGTCATAGGCACATCAAGCGTGATCAGGTAGTTTGTCAATCCTAAAGCGACACCGAGAATAATAAGGATCGCGCCGACAAGCAACGTGCTTTCTTTGACAATACGCGGCAACACTCTCAACGAAATAGAACGGTGGATACCAATCTCTACGATACAGGCATAGAGGGCTGTTAGCGCCGCCGCTTCGTCCAGCGTAACGATACCCGATAAGATGCCGCCTAACACAATAAACGGCAGCAGTAGCTCCCACTTGGCTTCCCAGAGGGTTCGCAGGAAAACTCTCCAATCAAACGGAGTAGTCTCCGTCCGTTTGAACAGACTCCACCCGCAACTATAGAAGCTCAGTATGGCGAGAATCAAAATCCCGGGAAGAATACCCGCAAGGAACATCCTGTCGATCCGGACTTGGGCGATAATCGCGTAAAGGATAAGTGGGACGCTCGGAGGAAACAATAACCCGATACTCCCCGAAGCCGTCACCAAGCCCAGTGAAAACCTTTCGTTATACGTCTGCTGCAGAATCGGATAGAGCAATCCGCCGAGCGCAATAATCGTGATACCCGATGCCCCTGTGAAAGTTGTAAAGAACGCGCAGGTAAAGAGCACGACGACAGCAATACCGCCCGGTAACCAACCCACACTCGCGCGGGCAAACGCAACCAAGCGTTGGGGTGCCTTTCCTTCAGCGACTATATATCCCGCAAAAGTGAAGAGCGGGATAATCAGAATCGTTGAATTCCGTGTGAGTCGATTGAAGTCTATCAGAATTGTTGAAATCGGTTCGCCTGCTGTCGCGTATCCGATAATCGAGGCACCACCAAGTAAGACGAACAGGGCACCGCCGAAAAGGGCGAACCCCACCAACCCAATGCCGATTATTAATCCCATGAATCCGATTCTCCTTTGACAGGACTGGGTGTATGTTCACCCCCCATTAAATGGATGCCAATTTGGAGGAATAGATGGATGCCGATGAGGACAAAACCGTAGGGGATAATAGCCTTCGCCCACCACAGCGGAACACTTCCAATTAATACAGCCTCGCTCAATTGTTCATCATTTAGAAAGATAAAGCCGTAATATGCCAGAATCCCAACGACAACCAAAGCGAGGCAATCGATAATAAAATTGCTCCATTGCGTGATTTTTTGGGGTAATATCCGACTGAGGACATCAATGCTGATGTGCCTTCTTTCGCAAGTTGCCAGGGCAGCACCCAAGAGGCACAGCCAAAGGGTTAAGTGCTGAAGCATGATATCGCTCCACAAGAGACTCGCGCTGAACACGTAGCGCATGACGATTTTGAGAATCGCGAGTCCTAACATCATTGCGATAATAAGACACAGCAAACCCGTTTCAATTTTACCCAGAAGCGTGTTAATGTTCTGGAGCAAGGATTTTCCAGTTGGACTTTCTTTAAGCATCTGCTTTTATTTCTCCGAGGCTAACACCTGAATCCCAGCGGCTGGCAGCACAGCAACCTTGGCTTGTGCGGGAAGTCTTTCTGCAAACAGAGCGATCAACTGCTCCAGATCTCGGAAAAGGAGCGCGCCCGGATGTTTCTTGTAAAAATCGTCTACCAAAAAGTGTTCTGACCAAACGTGCAGCTGATCTTGGGTTCCGAGTTGTGGGGCGGGCAGTTCAGCGTGTGTCCGTTCCTCTCTCTGTTGTAGGAAGCGGGCATAATCAATCTGTTCAAACAACCCGTGGTAGCAGATGCCATCACTGGCTGGGTTAAGTGCCATACTGTACGCCTTCTCAAAATGGGAGAGTGCCCACATTGCTTTGCCCGTTTGAATTGGATCGCTATCAAGCGGGTAACAGTTAAGGACAACCAGATCGGTCTCTTTTCGACTCGTTTCTGGTATCTCTGTGCCGTAAGTGTCTAAAGCGAAGTAGGCTCCTTTGCGGTGCGCCTGCACAAAATCACCGACAAACAGCCCACAAATTTCGCGACGACTATTAAGTGCAACGTTAGCGATGACGTCAAGACCGAGAACCCCCGCTACGGCTTCCGAGAAATCGCGATGATCGGGTTCACTCCCTTTTCTTTCAATCACAGCGTGTCCACGTCCCGGCGAAAAGGTATGGAAATAGAACATCGTCGCGAAACCGGCAACTCCCGGCACAACCAATTTCGCACCCCCACCAAAGCCAACGGAACCGTGTGGATAGATGCCCCCCAGACACACTTTGAAATCCGCATCAGCAACAACGCGATTGAGATAGATCGGCATACCGTTATCAAGGTTTCCCAAGGCGCGTAGATCACCACTCATAAAGTCGTGGCTCGTCGCTTCATATTCAGCCGCAATATCCGCTCCGATCTTTTTCGCAACCTCTTCCTCGGTGAGTGGACGATGTGAACCGCCGCCGACAACAAATCGAATCTCAGATTTCGGAACATCTGCCGCAGCTAACTCACGCAGGAGAAATGGAATAACGCTCGCAGCAGGTGTCGGACGGCTCAAGTCATCCACGACAATAGCGGCACTCTTCTTACCTTTTGCCAATTCCGAGATTCGGGGGGTACCGATCGGTTCAGCAAATGCCCGTTCAATTTGGGCGTCAGAAAGCGCCGGAGCATCTTTCGGACCCAATACCTCTACTTCCCAGCCGGTCGGAAAATTCAGTGTCAGTTCCTCGTCTCCGTACCAAGCACGGGAGTACACTGTAGCAGTGTTGTTCATAATTGCCCTCCATTTGTGGATCACAGAATGCGTGAAAGAGCAGATGTGTCCTGTCCAGTTGCGGGAACATCAGTGTTCTCGCAAGGGTGTTTATGGTAGATCCTACAATTAAATGAACACCGAAGAGTTGGCGAGGTTACAAACCTCGCCAGCGGCGGCGCGGGGTTTTGTGTTTTAGAGAGTGTTCACTTATTTCTGGGTTTTACTATAATATCTCACACTCGATAGTTGAACGGATTACATGCCAAGTGCTTTACCGCCGAGAGTTTACGTCAGTACCTGTATTCCTCCTACAGGTAAAATAGCGACGCTGGCGTGTGCTGGAAGTTTCTCGGCGAACAGTTGGATCAGGTCTTCAAGGTTTCGGAAAAGGAGCGATGCCGGATACTCCTTATAGAAGTCATCCGCCAAAAAATGCTCAGACCAAACATGGAGTTGTCCACGCCGTCCGATCTGCTGCGTAGGGGCTTCAGGCGGTGTCTGTTCAGCCCGTTGTTGGAGATAGCGTGGGTAATCGATTCGGTCGAATAACCCGTGGTAGCAGCTGCTATCGCTTGCGGGATAGAGTGCTATCGTGTAAGCATTTTCAAAATAACTTAAAGCCGCCAATGCCTTATCCAGCTGAATCGCATCGGCGTCAAGCGGATAGCAATTAATCACCACCAGATCTGTCTCTTTTCGAGTTGTTTCTGGTATCACTGTCCCATAGGTATCCATCGCGAAATGCGCCCCTTTACGATGCGCTTTGATAAAATCACCGACAAACAATCCGCAAATTTCACGACGGCTATTAAGCACAACGTTGGCGATCATATCAAGACCGAGAACACCTGCTGCCAATTCGGCGGTGTCCCGACGGTCAGGTTCACTACTCTGTCCCTCAATCACCGCGGGTCCGCGCCCCGGTGGAAAAGTGTGGAAATAGTACATTGTGGTAAAACCTGAGATACCGGGGACAATGAGTTTCGCGCCGCCGCTAAAGCCAACGGAACTGTGAGGATAGATGCCGCCCAGACAGATTTTAAAATCCGCGTCGGCGACGATACGGTTAAGATACACCGGCGTGCCGTTCTCAAGATTGCCAAACGCACGTAGGTCTCCACTCATAAAGTTATGATTGGTTACTTCGTATTCAGCAGCAATATCTGCGCCAACCTTTTTTACAATATCTTCATCGGTGAGAGGTCGATGGGCACCGATGCCTGCAACAAACCGAATTTGTGATTTCGGGACCCCTGCTGATGCCAACTCACGTAAGAGAAATGGAATAACTTTCGCAGCGGGTGTTGGACGGCTCAGATCATCTACAATAATAGCGGCACTTTTTTTTCCTCTCGCCAACTCTGAAATTCGGGGGGTGCCGATCGGTTCAGCGAAGGCACGTTCAAGTTGGGTATCAGAAAGCGCGGGTGCATCTTTCGGGTCCAATACCTCTACTTCCCAACTGGTCGGAAAATTCAACGTCAGGTCCTCGTCTCCGTACCAGGCGCCGGTGCGTACTGTCGCAGTATTCTTCATGGCTCCAGTTCCTCTTTAGAGGGATGAGCGTTGCCTTGCTCAGAGAGTACCGCCGCGATAAAATCTCGGAAAAGCGGATGCGGGGCAAGGGGTTTCGATTGAAATTCAGGGTGAAATTGTGAACCTACCATCCACGGATGTTCGGTCACTTCAGCAATTTCGACGAGGCTCTCATCTGGCGACAGGCCACTAAAACAGAGACCCGCTGATTCTAATTGTGAGCGGTACTGGTTATTTAACTCGTAGCGATGCCGGTGCCGTTCTACAATGATGGGTTGTTGATAGGCGGCGTAGCTTCTGGTATTCTCTTTGAGGACGCACGGGTAATGTCCAAGTCGCATTGTGGCACCGAGGTCAGCGACCGCGCGCTGGTCATGCATTAAATCTATAACAGGATAAGGTGTTTCTTCATCTACTTCCGTGCTGTTCGCGTTTTTCAGTTTTGCAACGTGTCGAGAAAACTCAATCACCAGACACTGCATTCCGAGGCACAGTCCCAAATACGGTATCTTATTTTCACGGGCGTATCGTGCGGCTACCAACATCCCTTCAATCCCGCGATAGCCGAATCCGCCTGGAACCAGTATTCCATCGGCGTTCTGAAAAATACTATCAAGATTTGGATGTTCTGTGAGCGATTCAGCTTCTATCCATTCAATTTCGACAGAGGCTTCGTTAGCGATCCCACCGTGTTTGAGTGCTTCTTGGACGCTAATGTACGCATCGCTGCCGGTTGTGTATTTACCAACAATGGCGATCCTGGCTTGTCGATTTGGATGTTTGAGTTTTTCAACCATTGCGACCCATTCAGCATCCATCGGTGGGCGTGCTTCGAGTCCAAGTCTCTTTAGAACGAGATGCCCCATGCCTTGTCGTTCAAAATTGAGGGGGATTTCATCTACGCATTTTGTGTCCAATCCTTCAAAGATATAGTTTTCGCTAATACCGCAGAGCAGTGCAATTTTCTGCCGAAATGCCTCATCCAGCGATTGGCTGGTGCGACATAACAATAAATCTGGCTGGACACCGAGTTCTTGAAGTTTTCGGATGCTATGTTGCGTCGGTTTGCTTTTGCTTTCGCCATTGGGTAAGGTATAAATAAGAGAGACATGGAGGAACATTGTATTCTCACGTCCCACCTCAACTGCCATCTGACGGATGGCTTCAACGAAAGGTGGCATCTCAAAGTCCCCAATCGTTCCACCTATCTCTGTAATGACGATTTCCGCGTCGTTATCCTTGCCAATCTGATAGATACGGCGTTTGATTTCGTCGGTAATATGTGGGATCAGTTGCACGGTTTGACCGAGATAGTCCCCTCGACGCTCTTTTGCGATCACTTCACTATAGACCGAACCTGTCGTAAAGTTAGAATACTGATTCAAGTCGATGCCAAGAAACCGCTCATAGTTCCCTATGTCCAGATCGGTTTCTGCGCCATCATGGGTAACGAAAACCTCGCCATGTTGGAACGGATTCATCACACCTGCATCTACGTTGAGATATGGATCGATTTTGACAACGATCACCTTAAACCCGCGGTTGATGAGTAATCTACCCAGAGACGCGGTTGTGATCCCTTTACCGATACCTGAGATAACTCCGCCCGTTACAAAAATATATTTCGTCATAGAATTTCCTTATAAAACCTCCAAAATTTGTTTCACCCGCTCCAAATCGGCAGGAACATCGACCCCAATAAGGGGTATATCCGTTTCGACAACATGAATAGGGACACCATGCTCTAAAAAACGCAATTGTTCTAACCCTTCTGCGAGTTCGTAAGGGGTACTGCGCCACCTTGTGAACGCCAGAAGCTGCTCGCGACGGTAAGCGTACAAGCCGACATGTCGATACACTGGGGACTTATGTAACTCTGTTTCACCGACCTGTCCGGGCATGGGCGCACGCGAAAAGTACAACGCATCGCCCTGAAGATCTGTAACGACTTTAACGACGTTAACGTCTTGATAATCAGCAGCGGTTTCAACCCGCTGTTTTAGCGTGCAAACTTGCACCTCCGGTCTGTCGGTAAAAGGCTGCAGCATCATGTCTATCTGGACAGGTTCAAGCAACGGTTCATCACCCTGTATATTGGCGACAATATCACACGTTAAACGCTCGGCAACGACAGCGACGCGTTCGGTACCCGTTGCACATTGACCCGTCATCTCCACATTTCCGCCGAAGCGTGTTACAGCATCATAAATCCGTTGGTCGTCCGTAGCGATAATGACTTCGTCTAATGTTTTCGCGCGGCACGCGCTTTCGTAAACATGCTGCACCATCGGCTTCCCGAGCAGATCTGCCAACGGCTTGCCTTCAAAACGGCTTGAGGCATAGCGTGCTGGAATAATTCCTACACTTTGCAACCTTACGCTCCCTCGTAACGTTCTATTTTTTTACGCATTTTTTTGTTCGTTTCTCAAATCAGTTTAACGCAAAGTGAAGTTAAAATCAAGACTTTTTGGTTTTCGGTTGCAACCCGGAATCGAAAAGTGGTAAACTTTAACATAAATACCCGTTTTGTAAAAAGTGAAGGAATGGTTCATCTAAAGGAGGACCCAAAAAAATGAAATGGAATCTAAGATTTACAATATCGACTTGTAAATTAACCCCTTATCTAATGTGCGTACTTCTGATAGGAATGCTCTGTGTGCCTGCGGTAGAAGTTTTTTCGGCTGACGTTTTAGACCCGGATTTGGTGCTGTACTTCGATTATGAAGATTTTAAAGGCGGCACTGTTGTTGAAAAATCTGGACGTGGTTACGACGGTGAGATTAATGGAAAGGTCACACAATCCAATGACGGGAAATTCGGCAAAGCCGCCCACTTCGTGACTGGAAGTTTTCTCGACTTAGATGGGCCTAATATTAAGCCTGAAGATATTCCGACTGAAGGTATGAGTATCGTCGCGTGGATTAACGTTGAAGCCGTCGCAGATATGGCAGTTTTTAATGCGCGTGCAGGTGATAATACATGGCTCGTACATCCCGAGGCACGTGGGAGTGGCAAGTATCGCTGGCTGAATCGGAGTCCCGGTGGCGCGACGATCTTTGACATTCGCGCTGGGGATAACAAGGCGAATGAATGGCAGCATTACGCTGGCACGTTCAGCCGCGCCGATGGGAAAGCTATACTCTACATCAATGGAAGAAATGTCGGTGAAGAGAAAGCCCGCGTCGGCACGCCTATTGCTCCAGACTGGGACAACGGGGCGCGCGTCGGTTATAACATTGACAACAACCGCCCCTTCGCCGGACTCATGGACGATCTCAACGTCTGGAAACGGGGGTTGACAGAGGAGGAAGTCAATGGTATTATGAACGATGGTGTTGAGGCGTTTCTTGCCGTGGAAGCACACGGTAAACTGGCAACGACTTGGGGCAGACTTAAGGCATCACAGTAAGGCAAACCCGTGAAAATGGCTACATGTTGTAAAAATGTAAGAGAAGCGTTCAGCTAAAGGAGGATTTTGAAAGATGAGACGGAACTTTATATTAACCCCCTATCTGGTGTGTCTGTTTTTGATAAGTGCTGCCTGTGTGTTTATGGCGGAGATTCAGGATGCATCCGCGGATGTTTTAGACCCGGATTTGGTGATTTACTTCGACTATGAAGATTTCAATGCGGATACTGTTGTTGAAAAATCCGGATATGGTTACGATGGCAAGATTGATGGCGATGTCACACAATCCGATGACGGGAAGTTCGGCAAAGCCGCCCATTTCGCATCTGGTAGTTTCCTGGATTTAGATGGACCCAATGTTAAAGCTGAAGACATCCCTACCGAAGGCATGAGTATTGTGGCGTGGATCAACGTTGAATCCGTCACAGATATGGCGATTTTCAATGCCCGTGCCGGTGATAATACATGGCTGGTGCACCCCGAAGCACGTGGCGATGGAAATTATCGGTGGCTCAATCGGAGTCCGGGTGGCACAACGATATTTGACATCCGGGGTGGCGAAAACAAAGCGAATGAATGGATACATTATGCCGGGACCTTCAGCCGCGCGGAAGGATTGGCTGTCCTTTATATCAATGGTGAAAATGTTGGTGAAGAAAAAGCGCGGGTCGGCACGCCTATCGCAGGAGACTGGGACAATGGGGCACGTGTTGGACGTAACATCGACGACAACCGCCCTTTCACCGGATTGATGGATGACCTCAACATTTGGAAACGGGGTTTGACAGAGGAAGAGGTCAATGATATTATGAACAATGGTCTTGGTGTAACGCTCACCGCAGTGGAAGCACAAGGTAAACTCGCAACCACTTGGGGACGGCTTAAAGCAAACTAACGAGGCTGATAAGGGCTTAAATCATTTTTTCCTAGGCGCGCTTCCGCAGCGCGTCTACTCAATTTGCGCAAGCCTTGAAGAGCAAAGGACCCTTGGAAAATTGACCGATTAAATTGGAAATGCAGGAACAGGTTATGGATCGGATGACGTGGACGGTGGATCCGCTTCCGATGCGTCAGGCTCCGTGGGATCCTCTGGAGATGAGCACGTGCTTAGCACTTTAGTGAGATAGTTCTCCTGCGAAAGCATATCTTGATTGGCGCGGAGGCTCGCCTCATGAAACCGATAATCATCTTCACCGAGTCGGTAGTAATACTGGAGATGTCCGGCACTGACTGCTTGTTTGAGGTCTGCGGGTGAGATATTCAGCAGTGCTGCTGCCTCTTTTAGGTCATACTCAACCACGGCATTGCGTATTCGCATCTTTTTATCTCCATTTTGGTGTTGTAACGCGAATGTGCGTGCCTTTTAAAACTGTAGCGTATATGACGCAAACGGAGTCCAGTTTCATGGCGCAGTATCGGTGTACAAGTTATGCCTTCGTAAAGTCTCTTAAATCATGGGTTTTCTGTGCATTGGTTTTCTGCACTATTCTAACAGGATTAGAAGCAAATGCCGAGAACTTTTTATCGAGATGGGATCAAACCCTCTTTGATCGTATCTATGATGCGCCGCCACACCGAGAGCCGGTGTGGACACTCATGGAGGGAATAACAGAATTTGGGCATTATCGGGCAGTTATGGGGCTTTCTGTGCTCCTCATGGCTTATGGTGATGAAGCACATCAGGAAACTGGCAGGCTTTTATCTTCCGCGTTCCTCGGGACTGGGTTGGTAACGTTTGGTATGAAGCGGTTGATTCGTCGGAAACGCCCCCTTGATGAGAGTTTGGGGAATCCAGCTTTTCCGTCCGGACATACATCCTTGGCGTTCAGTTCAGCAACGATTTTGGGGTATCGGTATCCGAAATGGCGAATTCCGCTCTATATTGGAGCGGGGCTTGTCGGTTTTTCGCGTATCTATCTCGGACGACATTATACGTCAGATGTGATAGCTGGGGCAGCAATTGGCACAGCGATGGGAATGCTGGTCTGGCATCAGCGCGTCACATTGCTGAAATGGGAATTTTAATTTTACCTTTGACAATAAAACGGACACGACGTAAAATATAATCACATAGGAGGGTGAGACTGATGAACCGTACGAAAGATCGCATCCACTTCCGGTATCTGATGATGGGCAGCGTCGGTATGCTTCTCTTAACGGGAACGTTATTCGTGGGGTGTGCTGTTCCACCACAACCCTCAGTCGATGTCTATATGGAGCCTGTTGCCGGACGCTTTAACGCCCAGGTTAATCCAGAGACGGGTGCAGCAACTGTTGAAAAAAGGGGAATTGCCGTTACTCTTAAGCCGTTTGATGAGATAGAACTGTTCGCACTCACCGAAGATCCGAAAGTGAATCCTTATCTCTTAGTTGGGAAGAATGGTGCCGTTGAGCCTATCTACACAGTGTTCGATATTACAGTCCATAACCAAGATAACCGACGCGTCTTAGTTGATGACACAGCTATCCTCATTGATAGAAACGGCGGGCAATACGTCAATCTATCTAACGATTATTTCGACTCGCTCTATGACAATGTCGATCTTTCGCAGCATAACTCTTGGGAAGCGGGGTCCCCTTACATGCCTGTACGGGCTGGGTTACCCAGCCCGTACGGCTACTATCCTTACTATGGGTACTACCAATCTTACATAGATGCCGAAGCACTTGAGTTGGGACGGATTGTGTTAGAGGACCACATCTTTGAGGGAGCGAAGTTGTTCTCTGGCGCGAAACGGAGCGGTTTCTTAATTTTCGATCGGCTTGAGAGTGCCGCTACAGATATTCGCGTCGTTATCCCTCAGGTTCGGATTGTTCATCCAAACGGTAAAGAGGATACATTGGAATTTAAAATTGACTTTAGGCAGGTCCTGCCGTAAAATAACGATAACCGCAATGGCTTAATACAGGTTAACAACACAGGACTCGCCATTATAAAGAAGGGAGTACATAATAAAATGCGAAATTCGCTTATTATATTCTTGATAGTGGGGCTTATATCTATTTGGGGGTGTCAACCTGCCGGTAAGGACAAACAGGAGTCTCAGCGAGAACTCAAAGTTGCTGTAGCAGCGCCGTTTACGGGCAACGCAGCGGCATTTGGGGAAATGATCAAACGCGGGGCTGAGCTCCGAGAAAAAGAGATTAATGAAGCGGGTGGCATCAATGGTATGAAATTGACGCTGATTTTTGAAGATGATGCCGGCAAAGATGCAGAGGCGAGCCTCGTAGCAGAACGTGTTGCCAGTAACTTGCAGATTCTCGCGGTTGTTGGACACTTTAACAGTTCCTGCTCGCTGGCGGGCAAACCCATTTACCAACGGGCGGGTATTGTCGAACTGTCGCCCGGTTCCACGAATGTGACCGTTTGCGAGGGAAGCGATTGGACGTTCCGCAACTTGTATCGGGACGATTTCCAAGGGAAATTCATTGCCCGATACATTGATGAAGTCCTAACAGACCTTCAATCTGTCGCTGTCTTTTTTGATAACGATGATTATGGTCGAGGTTTAAGAAACGCATTCGTCGCGGAAGCCGAAAAAGTTGGGCTGAACCTCGTTGCCGATGAAGCGTATGAGCGGGATAGCACTAACTTTAAGGCACAACTCACCAGTATCAAAGCCAAAAATCCCGACGCTATTTTTATCTCTGGCCTCTATCAGGAAGCCGGTTTGATCGTCAAACAGGGACGTGAAGCTGGAATCACCGCACAGTTTTTCGGGGCGGATGGTGTGGATTCCCCCGATTTTCTCACGATCGCAGGTTCCGCCGCGGAAGGTGCTTACTTAACAACGCCTTTTACCTTCGGGGCGGCAGGAGAAGATGCGCTCCAGATGGCAGCTCAGTTTAAGGCACTTCACGACGGTGTGGCTCCCGATACATGGGCGGCATTGACGTATGATGCCGTTGGGATGATTGCGGAGGCGCTTGAGAAAACCTATAATTCGGAAGCATCTGTGGCGGATAATCGGAAGGCTATTCGCGACCATTTGGCATCCTTGGACACCCCTGAAGAAGGTTACAAAGGGGTTACAGGACTTACCTATTTTGATATAAATGGTGATACAGTGAATAAACCGGCTTACGTAAAAATTGTGAAAGATGGGCAGTTTATTGCAGCCGATCAGCAACTCCTTGACTTAAATTGATTTTAAAATAGGTTTTCCGCTTATAGCATTAGAAGAGGATGAAACATCAGCGTCCTCTTTAAAGCACGAGCCCCTGAAAAAAAGAATTATGGCGCAATTTTTAGAGCAAATTATTAACGGATTGGTGTTAGGCGGCATCTATGCGCTCATCGCTGTCGGCTATACGATGGTTTACGGCATTATTCAACTGATAAACTTCGCACACGGCGAAATTTTCATGTTCGGTGCCTACATCGCTCTCATGCTGGTAACCGTTTTCGGTATACCGTTTTGGATAGCGTTGCCGCTGAGTATGGTTCTATGTGCAATATTAGGCGTGCTGATGGATTTGGTCGCCTATCGTCCGCTTCGGAACGCCCCTCGTTTATCGGCGCTGATTACGGCAATAGGGATGTCGCTCGCCCTACAAAACCTTGCTCGGATGATTTGGTCAGCCCGTCCTCGTCAATTTCCCGCTGAAATTCTTCCAACAGTCTTCCAAGGTCAAAATGCAATTTCACTCCCCGGCGGTGCAGCGCTACCGTATCGGGACGTGTTTATCATCCTATTGGCACTCGTTTTAATGATTGCCCTGAATAGGTTAATTCACCTGACCAAAATAGGCAAAGCGATGCGAGCTTGTGCCCAAAACCAGGTTGCTGCAAATCTGATGGGAATTAAAACAAATCGCGTGATTGCTATAACGTTTGCTATCGGTTCTGCTTTAGGGGCGATAGCAGGCATAATGGTAGGGTTGAGCGAAAGTGTTACGCCGACGATGGGATACTATAAAGGGGTCGCAGCGTTTGCCGCGGCTGTCCTCGGTGGCATCGGTAATGTCACCGGTGCGATGCTCGGGGGCATTATAATAGGCGTCGCCGAAGTTTTTGGAGCCGGGTACATCTCCTCAGGGTACCGGTTAGCGATTGCTTACATTATCATGATTGCAGTCATCGTTGTTCGTCCGTCCGGTTTACTTGGAAAATCAACAGGGGACCGTGCTTAGCATGAAAAATAAACTCACACCGAAAAATATCATCCTTGGCTTATTCGTCTGTTTTCTACCGCTCTTAATGTATGGGATAGATACCATATCCCTCTTCCTGTCAAGATACGATATTTACCTGGGCCTGCCGAGTGGAGATTACATGTTGCGGATTATTGTTCGCGCCTATCTCTACATGCTCCTGGCAATTGGATTGAACATTGTGTGTGGGTTCACAGGCCAACTCGATCTCGGCTATGTTGGCTTTTACCTGATCGGTGGCTATACAGCAGGGCTCTTGATGGCGCGGCTTGGAATGACTTACTGGATTGCCCTGCCCCTCGCTGTCGTCAATGGTGCGTTGTGGGGATTGTTGCGTGGAGCCCCTACGTTGCGACTCACAGGTGATTATTTCGCAATCGTCACCTTCGGGTTTGCCGAGTTGCTCTTCCGGATCGTGAAAAATGAAGAGTGGTTGATTGGCGGTCCGAATGGATTGGTTCGGGACATTCCACCTCCTGCTATTTTTGGCGTAATGTTCAATCAGAATTGGCACAATTACTACCATATTCTGATCCTACTGACGCTGGTCATCTTTATCACCTATCGACTGCAGCATTCTCGCGTCGGAAGAGCATGGGTCGCGATTCGAGAAGATGAACAGGCAGCAGAAAGTATGGGAATTAATGTAAGTCGTTATAAAGCATTGGCGTTTACGGTGAGTGCTGCGATCGGGGGGTTAGGCGGGGGTTTCATCGCACAATTCCAAGTGAACATTAGTGCGCCATTCTTTGAATTTTGGGAGTCGATTTTCATTCTCTGTATGGTCGTCCTTGGCGGGATGGGAAGTATAAGGGGCGCAATGATAGGGGCAGCGATCCTTGGATCATTGGGTGAGGTGCTGAGACCTGGTTTCATTATCCCATATCAATTTGGCAATGCCCGCTATCTTATTTTTGGGATCATCCTTATCCTCTTAATGCGTTTCCGTCCAGGTGGATTGACGCTCAAAAAGGCTTAATGGCTATCGGAAACCTTCAGTCGTCAGCAATCAGTATGTTGCAGCGTCAGAATCACCGTCGACAACAGTTATCCTCATCGCGAGGACTTAAACCGTCGGCGCAGGTACCTGATACCCCACCGCCAAGGGCTGATTGCCGTTCCTGCTGACAGCCATCTTTCACAGATAAGAAGAATTAACGCCCCAAAGATAAATAATTGAAATCGTTCCTGATATTCACCCTCCGAGCGAATCCTGAACTTCTGTTTTTCGAGTCGTGCTAAATCCCCTGTTAGTTGGGCAATTCCCGTATTGGCATGATAATAACTGCCGTTTCCAGCATTTGCAATTTCTTGGAGATGGGTTTCATCCAACGCTGTTAGCACAAGTTGTCCGTTGGTGTCGCGCTTGTACGGAGCAGTTTCTGTAGCAGTGTCCCGCGGGAGCGGAATCGGCACAGATTTACCAGCATTGCCAATACCGATACAATAGATATACACACCCTCCTGAGTCGCCATTTTTGCCGCTTCAATCGCCGCTTCACCGTGGTCCTCCCCATCCGTAAACAGAATCAGGACCTTTTGTCCGCCGAAGTCGGCATTTATCGCTGGTGTATCGTTCTGATTTAAGCTGAGTCGAGCGGTCGCTGTTTCAATAGCGTTTCCGATACGGGTCCCGCTGTGCGTAAGTGTTTCGACAGTTACCGCCTCCAAGAATTCTCTGAGGGTCGCGGTATCGCTCGTCAAAGGACATACCACGAAACTGGCTTCAGCAAAGTAGAGCAATCCCACCCGGTCGCCTTTCAGTGCCTCTAATAGTGAGAACATAACCTCTTTCGCGTGGGTTAATCGTCGAAGGGATTCTTCATCTTCTGCGAGCATACTGGTCGAAATATCCAATCCGAGCATGACATCTAATCGTTCTGCAACCGGTTCAGGCTTGGCACCCCACTGCGGGCGGGCGATTGCAAGCGTCAAGAGGGAATAACTCAGTAGCAACAATCCTGCTTGAATTCTGTGTCGCTGTAGGTGTGTTGGGTCCACATTGCTGTAGAATCGCAGCAAGGCTTTCTGTTTCTGCTGCAATCCAAAGAGAAGCAACAGTACCAAGGGGGGCACTGCCCATAAAAAATGGAGAAATTCAGGATGGGCAAAACGCATTTTTAATTATTTGCAAGGCGTTAAATCAGGCAGTCGTCAGTTAAGAGGAGAGGATAGAGTTACGGACGCGTTCAAAAATCTCAATGGCATAGTCAAGATGGGCTTTAGAGGCGATGTTAAAAGAAATCCCGAAATTCTTGACTGTTACATTGGGCAAATTGGCTCTGCACTCAACAATATGGAGCGGCGTGAAGTCGCCGTGGACATCAACCCGGAAGTGAGTCGCTCTTCTTGAAGGATATGTATCGAGCCACCAGTGTCCCCCAAAAGTCATCCGGAGTTTTGCAATGCGAGGTCGCAGTGTTGCCCCGCACGCCTCGATGTATTCCACAAATTCATGGGCAATTTGCGAGAGTTCCTCGTTTTCCTGTAGCCTCTCAATGAACAATTCAAGGGTCATAAATTGCTGTGTGGTGTGCCCATAACTCCGTTCTTCCTCCTTGACCAGCGTTCCACCAAGAACGGTCTCAGTCGCGACCAAGATTTCATCAGGGGCGTGGTAGGAAAAATAAGAGATATAGGTGAGATCAAGTCCCAAAGCCCGTAGATATTCAGCGACCTCTAAGACGCGCGTGTCTACTCCCTCGGAAACAAGCACTAACCGCTGTTTTTGATTAAATGCCGATTTCCGAATATCGCCGGGTTCATATCCAAAGAATTCACTGTGTAGTGCAGTGAGGGATGAAAACTCTTTCCCCTGTTGTTGGCACCAGCGATACGCGAGCGTCTCCAATTCTATAAAGGAAAGTTGGGAAACCCCAGCGGCATACTCTAAAATCTGCGTGATTGCTGTCCGAGAGGGTTTTCCTCGCTTGAGTTCAATAATCACACAATTGCCTTGTCGGTCAAGGGCGAGCAAATCGATTTTCTGTTTTGATGTACTTAACGGCGGTTGCCTACTGATAACGCAAAGCGGTTCACCGAGGACCAGCGTCGCATCCTTTTCGAGCAGATCTTCGAAGTCGCGTTCCTCACCAAAACGCAAGGGTTCGAGCTTCCCAAATTTCCGATCTTCCCAACGATAAACTTCCATTTTTGACCATTGTCCCGCAAGTCTATAGAAGCTTGCGCTATTGTAATTTATGTGATTTACGCTGATGATGAAATCTCCAATAATCAGGGAAACCACAATTCTGATTTCTTCATGAAAATGAAGATATGCGTGGTTATTCTACAAATTATAGTTTAACCAGCGAATGCGTTCACGATATGCCTTGACCTCTGCTGTGATTCTGGTATCATTCCAATTGTTTTTCTCGCCCAAAAATTGCGCTATTTGGGGGGCTATATCGACCCCTTGACCCGGCGTCCAGCCGATCCGTGTCCGTCGCCAGAGAAGATCCTCAAGCGTAATCGCCATTTCACCCCAATAGGCATAGAGAAGTTCAGCTTTTGTGAATGGAAGGGATGGTATTACTAACTCCCCAAGCGTCGCATCTTCGGTGATGAAGTTTTGAATCGTGCGATACCCTTCGCCATATCGTTTAACGAGACGCTCTGCATCCGCACCCGGTGCCTCACCCGCTGCATTCGGCAGTGGATACGCGGCAGTTTTGCAGGCGCGTGGGACCTCTAAAAATGCGGCAAGATGGTTCACGGTCTCTTCCGCCATCTGACGGTGTGTGGTGAGTTTTCCACCATAGAGATACATTATCCCGCTTGGGCTTTCTGTGATTAAGTGTTCTCTCGAAACAAAACCGGTTCTCGCGAACCCTTGCAAATGTCGATTTGATGCGATGAGCGGACGGGTCCCGGCATAGGCAGCGATAATGGTGTCCCGATTGAGCGTTTTTTCTGGGAAAATTCGCTGTGCTTCCGAAAGCAGATACGCCACCTCGTTCGCTGATGGGCGGACGGATGCCAATTCCTCTTCGGGTGTTGTTTCAGTGGTGCCAACAATGGAAGTGTTGTGGGCACCGGGTAAAATAAAGATAACTCGCGGATTACGTTTTTGCTGTTTATCCGCCTGTGTGAAAGTTATCAGGCCGTACGTATCGTCTTCCTCTTTTCCACAGCGCGGCAAAAGGATATGGATACCTTTCGCGTTTTTTGTCAACAAGCGGAGTGTGCCGTCGTAACTCGGATCTTTACGCCATACATGGTCGCTCCAAGGTCCCGTTGCGGATACTATTTTCCGTGCTGCAATCTCAAAACGTTGTCCGGAAACAACATCTTCAGCGGCTATCCGGTACATCCGATTCTTGGTATTGGCAGTCTCCGGTTGCCCGACAAAATCAAGAAAACGGACGTAGTTTGCGACAACAGCCCCGTGTTGGTGGGCATCCTTGAGGGTTGCGAGTGTCAACCGTGCATCGTCAACAGTACTGTCCCATAACAGGACGCACCCCTTTAAGGAATTTGTGGCAATAGGTCCGACGAGGTGCCGTATCTTTTGGACATCCCGAATCGCTATTGACTTCTCCATTTCATCCGTTTTAGAGAGGCAATTGTAGTAATGTGCGGCAAGTTGCATCCCCATCAACGGATACGGATCGCCTTTGTAGCAAAGAAGTGCTAACGGGATTGGCTTGACAAGGTTCGGCGCGATCCGGCGTAGAATTTCACGCTCCTTGCGTGCATTTTTGACGAGTTCAATATCCCGCTTAAGCAGATAACGAAATCCGCCATGGACGAGTTGGGACGTGGCACTACTCGTTCCGTTTGCGAAATCGCCTTGTTCAATCAAGCCCGCTTTGATACCCCCGTTGAGCGCAAGGTCCCGGATTAGACCTGCCCCGACGATACCACCCCCGATAACTAAAACATCTAACGGTTCAGTCTTGAAGATTTCTATATTCTGGGCGCGAGTCCGAGCTGAAAATTCCGTTTTTTTGATTAGGGGCCTCCTGGATTTCCACAGTTAGAAAATCGTTTCACGAGGGATATAGTTGATTCCAAAACGACTGGACAGAATAGCAATCAGTTAAGAGGCGTTCGTTTAGCAAGACGCTCTTGTGCTGACGGCTATAAGATGACTGTGTAAAGAGACTTTGCGAATAGCCTCCAAAATTCCGGACACGGCACCTGTTATGGGTTCTGTCAACAACGGTAAAAATATAAGTTGCGAACAGGTCCTTTCAGTCACAGGCAAATCCCCTGGCGCATAGGTTTTAAATTCCCCGCCCATATCGTTGGTACAGAGGACCCCCCGGCCGTCCATGTACATATCAAGTCCGTGTGTGAAGAGCGGTAAGGTATGCAGGAGCGGGTACGGATTGCTATTCGTCGGAAACCTACTCCCTGAGAATACAGGCACACCATCGCCAACAATGAGTGGGTACGGGTTATTATTTGCCAAAACGCCTTCTTTTCGAAGGGCATCGGCGAACACGGGTGCTGGTAGCCCATGCATCTCTTCCTCGTGATAGTGGATAGGAAATCCAAAGAACCCGGCTGGCTCAGTCCCTTCATAGGTTTCAATAGGAGAAACCCCCGAAATTTCTCGCAACCCGTCGGAGATTTCTTGGATATAGGCACGGCGGTTTGCGTTGAGTTTATCGAGTTTCTTCAGCTGCACGGAAGCAATCCCGATTGCGAGTGGATGTGCGCGAAATTTTACGCCAAGTCCCATGGGTGGGAGATGTGTATAGCGCAGTCCTTCTATTGTTTCTCCTACAACCCCAGCAGGACGATTAACTTGCCCGAGCAGACAAGCCCTCTCAAAAATTGCGACATCGTTGGTCGCAAGCATTCCACCTTCGCCGCCGCTAATGGGTTTACTCCCTTGCAAACTCCACGCCCCTGCCTGTCCGATACTGCCACACGGTACACCTTTATAGGAGGCACCATGTGCGTGAGAACAATCCTCTATGACCGGTACGCCTGTCTCTGCGCTGAGTGCCATGAGCGCATCCATGTCACACACATTGCCCCACAGATGTACCGCCACAATTGCCTTCGTTCGGGGTGTAATGCGCCGTCGAACATCAGCCACATCGATTAACAGGGTCCTCGGATCTATTTCACAGAAAACCGGCTTTGCCATCAGCGTCAAGGCTGGTGTGATTGATCCCATCCACGTATAGGTTGGACAGATAACTTCATCACCCGGACCGACGCCCAGTCCGAACATTGCGCTGTGTAGTGCGGCTGTGCCATTGGTAAGACTCAATGCAAATCGGGTCTGATGGCGTTCACGCCAGGTTCGCTCAAATTCTTGAACAGTCGCGGATACGCCGGAGAGTTCGTTCCGAAGCGTCATCTCGTAAACAACCTGAGCCTCTTCTTCTGTCGTCTGGTGCCACTGCTCCAGTTTCGGATAGGAGGCATCAGGCGGTTTTTCAAACACTGGTGTTCCACCCAAAACAGTAGGAAGCTCGGGGGCGGTGGGCTCATTTTCAGGTTGGAGGTGCTTTGCTCTGTGTTTCTCCATGGTGAATTATTGCTGCCTTTTTCTTAACCGATGCATTGTTTTAATCCCACACTTGTGTTATGCTAATAGATATAGTGCTCGTAAACCTAATATCACGTATAATAACACGTTTTTAGGCTTTTGTCAAATTTCAGCAGAGACATTGACAGGACTTACGCAATTTGCGGGTGATACGCGACAGTTCACACGCCGCTGGCGAGGTTTGAAACCTCACCAGCATAAGGGCGGCGTAAGTCCTAATTGAGAAAACCTTGAATATCGAAAAAGTGTTCGCCTCTGTGTTTCGGAACAGAGCATCCCAAGCCAAACATTTATTTCTTATAGTAAAACCCGTAATTACTTATACACTAACACAAGGGCGAGGATACAATCCTCGCCAGCGGTGGCGGGGTGTTTGTTCCCTGACGAACTGTAAACATATTTTTGGATTTTACTATAATTTTATACCGTCACTCCTTGCGCTTGCTGGATTTTTTCTTTTCTGTGGGCTTGTGCTTCAGATACGCGGGCAAGATCCGCTGGAATTCTATAGTATTATCCTTGTGAGTGGATTCGCAAGTTTTGATGATTTCGGCTATGTTCTCTTCAATGCGACCCCACTTATATTTACAGGGCTCGCTGTCGCTATCGCCTACAAAAGCGGACTGTTTAATATCGGTTGCGAAGGGCAGCTCTATATCGCAGCGTTCGCCGCTGCATGGATAGGCATACATCTGAACCTCCCCCCTTTTTTGCTGATCCCCTTCTGTATAGGTGGCGCAATGGTTGCCGGTGCTGGATGGGGTGCGATTCCAGGACTCTTAAAGGCGAGATACGGGGCGCATGAAGTTATCAATACCATTATGATGAACTTCATCGCATTCGCCCTCATGAATTATCTTGTTACGTCCATCTACCAAGAACCCGGTCAGATGATTCCACAAACACAACAGATTCATGAAGCGGCACGGCTCCCGCGGTTGGCATCTTTCTTCCCCGTTCTTCCACAAAGTAATCCACTAAACGTGACTTTCTTGCTCGCTTGTGGGTGTGCTGTATGTTGTTATATCTTCTTAACACACACGCGTTGGGGCTACGAACTTCGTTTGGTGGGGAACGCGCGAGATGCTGCAACTTACGGTGGGATAAATCCCGGCACTGTGACGATATGGGTGATGGCGTTGAGCGGTGCGATTGCGGGGTTAGCGGGTGTAACTGAGGTCATGGGATACCGTCACCGGTTTTTGGATAATTTCTCATCAGGATGGGGATTCACTGGAATCGCAGTTGCGCTTTTGGGCAGGAACAATCCTTTCGGTATCTTGGCTGCGGCTATCCTATTTGGAACACTGAACAAGGTCGCCTTAGATATCGAAATTTTGTTGGGAGTCCCGCGCGGTTTATTTCTCGCGGGTCAAGGCATGCTAATTATCTGGTTAGTTAGCATAGAAAGCATCTCGCGGAGAGGCACGAGAAAGTCCTAACTCCCCTAACTGAACCGCAAGGTAAATTTAAAAAAATGATTTTTGAACTAATTCCGAGCACTTTGCGAATGGCGACACCCTTGGGATTCGCTGCACTCGGTGGAATTTATTCCGAGCGCGCCGGGATTATCAACCTCGCGCTTGAAGGTATGATGCTCATGGGAGCTTTCGGTTATGTTGTCGGAACACAAGTTTCAGGGTCAGTATGGATCGGACTGCTCGTGGGGACAGGCTTTGCGTTAGCATTGGCACTCCTACACGCTGTCGCAACGGTTACTTTTCACGCAGATCAGATTGTCACAGGTGTCGGTATCAACATCTTAGCGTTAGGAATTACAGAATACCTCTTACCGACGACTGAACAGGTAGGGGGTCTTCCACACTGGAAGTTGCCGTTTATCGGTTCGTACAGTTTCGTCGTCTATTTGCTGCCGGTGTTGATGGTGGCGAGCCATATCCTCCTGTTCAAAACCCCGTGGGGTTTGCGATTGCGCGCAGCGGGTGAATCAACAGAGGCACTCGCTGCACTCAGTTTGAGTCGGGCGAAATGGCAGTATATCGGGGTTATGCTAAGCGGTATCTTAGCAGGCATCGGTGGCTGTTTTTTGGCCGCTGAAGTACACTATTTCACAAAAGGGATGACAGCAGGACGTGGCTATCTCGCACTCGCGGCTATCATCTTCGGAAATTGGCGTCCATTGAGCGGCATCGCAGCATGCTTCCTCTTTGGATTCGCCACCGCTTTAGAACTCGCGAACCGATGGAACATTCCCGTCCAATTGCTAAACAGTTTACCCTATATTTTAACGATGATTGTCCTTGCGGGGTTGGTTGGGACATCACGCCCACCTGCGAGTTTGGGGCAGATGAAATCGCAAGAATAGCCGTCAGCCATCAGGAGGAGATTGGAAGGATGGAAGAACGGAAGGATGGGCTCCCAACCTTCCAGTTTTCCAATCTTCCCTCCACAGGCTAAAGGTTGCTGAGAGCCGATAGCATTCTTAGGTCTCGTCCCCTTCATCCACAAGCCCGTGATAGTTACCGTGCTGACTGTAATAACCGTAAGATTTGGCGTGCTTCGGATTGATCATGTTGCAAAGTACACCGATGCCTTTCATCGGGAAGGCTTCTGTCAAATGCCGGACGCCGGTAAGCATATCAAAGCGTCGGGTCTTCGTGATGTCAAACACGTAGACAATAGCATCAACGATGTTTGCCAAAATCATCGGATCGGCGACGGCACGAACCGGTGGTGAGTCGATCACAATCACATCATACTCCGATTTTGTAAGCTCCAGCCAATCCGTCATCATTTCCGAGTTGAGCAGCTCAATTGGATTTGGTGGCACTGTACCACTCGGCACAAGATGCAGATTAGGAATGTCGGTCTGCTTGATCGTTGTGTGGAGGATGTCGTCCCCATTTTCTGAGTTTAAATGGATAAGGGCTTCACTTAATCCGGGTTTACGGGCATCAACGCGCGCGATAGGGAACTCAGCGTCAGATGCCTCCGTTACGTCTTCCGCCCGAGGGAGTTGTTCTCTCGGAAAAGTATTGTGTTGAGAGGGGCGGCGCATGTCCGCATCAATTAATAAAACTTTATTTCCCCTTTGTGCAAGCGCGACGGCAAGATTCGAGGAGATCGTACTTTTCCCTTCGCCCCGAGTCGCACTCGTAACCAGGATTGTTCTCACGGGTGCGCCTGGGTTCAGAAACGGTAGTTTCGCTTGTAGAACACGAAACGCCTCAGCCGACCTTGATTGCGGTGCATCGTGAACAATTAGCGGAAGTCGGTACGTATGACGCTTTTTGATAGATGGAAGTACCCCAAGGAAACTTGGCGATTCGGGCAGGGCATCCAATTGACGGACTGCATCTTCCAGACGGAGATATGTATCGTCAAAGTAATTTTTCGCGACAGCGTAAGTGAAGCCGAGTAGCATACCTGCGATAGCCCCCAAGGCGAGATTCAGTTTGAGGCGAGGCTTCAACGGTTCTTCGGGTGCCCGTGCCAAATCTAAAGTTTTGATACTCTCCGTGCGAGCCTGTGCGAAAATTTCCGCCTCCCGTAACTTCGTTTCTAAAGCCGCTGCTTGTGTGGTATAAATTTCAATGTCCCGCTTGAGTCGGTAAAACTGCAATTGTGTTGGGGACCAGCTCCCCAATTTCTCGAGGTGTGCAGCGATCTTGGCAGCGACCTCGTCCTTCTGTTTCTTAAGGCTGATAATGGCTGCCTCCGCCTCATTCACCTTCTCTGTGAGTGCTTGATGGAGCGGATTGTAAGTAGAAGTTGTACTTTTTATGTCTTTTTCTTCTGCATCAAGTCGAGTTCTCGTCTCTTTAATTTTTTGGTCAATCGCAGTCACTTCAGGATGCGTTTCATCATATTTGCCGAGCAGCTCCGCTCTGTCAATTTCATATTGGTGTAAACTATCTTGCAGCTTGGAATGTGAAGGATTCCGCGCGATTGTTTCCGAGATGAGATCTTCTGATAAGTTTTCCAGTTCCGCTTGATAAGTCCCCAGTCTAAATTCGGCACTTACCAAGAGATCTATCAATTCATTTTCTTTCACTTGAAGTGCCAAGATTATCTGCGCCTGCGTTCCGCCCTCTGCGTTCAAGGTAATCTCTGGGTACTCTTGCTGAAATTCAAAGAACGCCTCTTCAGCCTTTGTGAGGCTATCCTTGGTCTGATTCAGCATTGACTGCGGCAGCGGTTTCTCCCACCACTGCATTCTGTCAACGGCTTCCGCTTCGACGACCGCCTGAAATACAGCTGCAATCCTATTGGCTATATTCTCTGCCCGTTCGGGGGTCCGTTGTGTCACGGTAACAGTAATTACACTTCCGTCGGGTGTTTCTTCAATCTGTAACTGCTCGTCAATGAGGGTTTTGATGAAGAAGTCCTCCCACTCCGTGAGGGTGAGTTCCCCCTGTTCCGTCGCATCCTGAGCAAGTGTAATATTCAACACATCCGCGAGCCATACGACGACTTGCCCGCGATGAACCGGCAATGGATCCAGGAGTCCCTCCTCTCTGAGTTGGCGGATAGCCGGAGCAATCACGAAGTCCCGCGATTGTATTTGGGCGGCGTAAGCCCCCAAAGATGGACCGCTTACTAACCCAGATATAGGCAATTGTGAAAGTAGAGAAGAGGTGGGTTGACCGTCTAAGACGCGAAGCGTTGTTTCAGATTGATAAACCGGCGGCGTGAGGTCGGTTATGAGAAACGCCGCAAAAACAGAGAGCAAAAAAATGAGAAGGACACTCCATTTATGCCGAAAAAGGATCCAAAAATAGTCTGATATTCGAATTTCTCTGACTTCTTCAAAGTGCCTGTGATCGGTTGTTTCTGGCATCTCTAACCTCTTTAATTGTACCTGAGCAGGACTGTGACAAGCAAGTTCACAAAAGATGTTGCGAAGGTGATGACGCGCCAATCTAAACGGGTTCTTTCACGGACTCTGAGTTGATCCTTCGGGTTCAAGTAAACCTCCGAGTGCCTCTGATTGAAGTCCAGTTCTTCCTCTGTCCCATCTGCCCGCGTAAGTAAGCATTTTTTCGGATTCGCTCTTTCTTCGTTGAACCCGCCTGCCATTGCAATGGCTTGACCGAGCAGGATTGGTTCCGTAATCACATATTGGCCGGGTTTCTCAACGGCCCCTGTAACGCTAATTTTCGCTTCCGCTAACGGGACATACAATGTATCTCCGGGTCCCATCATCACCTCAACATTCTCTGCGGCGAGATCGATTAAAATGCGTTCTTTACTGGTGATGATTTCCGATTTGTGTACGTTCGCGAAATCAGTCCTGGATCCTCCCGCGATTTTCAATACCTGACTCGCTGGCACCTGCGATGCCGTTATAGGATAAACCCCTGGGGCTACCACGGCACCTATGACGCGTACAGGGCGTTGCTGAAAGACCGACGGAATGAAGATAGTGTCATGGTCCTTCAAAGGAATATCGGGCCCCCCCGCACTGAGGAGCCGAAGGTAATCAATTTTCTTATAGAGTTTTCCATCCCGCCAGATGGAAATGTCCGTAAGATCCGCAGCTTCATAGTTGATTCCAGCAGATGCGAGGGCTTGCAGGAGATATACCTGCCCGACTTCAAAGACATGGAGGTTCCCCCGGGCGCGAAGTTGGACTGCTCCGAATACGAGAATGTTTCGCTTCGGTTTCATGAGCGTTACGAACACGCGAGCCGTTGGAAGGTGCTTAGAGAAAGCGGACTGCATCTGCGCTTCGAGTTCAGAAACTGTGAGATTCACTGCCTTGATAAGTCCGATCAGTGGATAGGAGACATAACCGTCTTGTTGAACCGGAACTGGAACGCGCTCTTTGCTATATTCAGGATAGCCGTCCACGGTGACAACAAAACTGTCACCCACTTGCAATTTATATGTAGATAATTCCGACTGTGATTCTTGTGATTTAGACTGTGATTCTTGTGATTTGGACTGTGATTCTTGTGATTTGGACTGTGATTCTTGTGATTTAGACTGTGGATCTTTTGGTGCAACCGCCGGGTTTCCGATGGTCGGATTTTCGGTGGGGGCATCCGCGGCGGCAATGAGTCCGGAAAGGCTCAGTTGTAACACACTCAGCAAAAACAGTATAAATCTAAAAGAAAATTTTGGGCTGCTCATACATTTGGCGCATCCGCCACCAAAAAACTGATTTCGTAAAACAGATGTGTTCATGAAATTTTTTAATTTTTCCTTGCGGTTCGTTGCGGTTCGTTGCAGGCTTGACGTGCCTCTCCGTGGAGTCGCCTGCTCTGTTGTTGCAGGCTGCGGCTCGGTATTAATTTCTATATCGTTGAATATTCTAACAGACATTCACGCAAAAGACAAGGGAAATCATAGGTTATTCGCAATACGAATTTCTTCGTTACTAAAGGCTTCGTCATGCCATTCAGCGATACGCCATTCATTGTTTCTCTTTTCAAAGATAAAAAGGTTGTCCCCTTCGGCGTACACACCGCTAAATCCACCCTCAAGCGAGTGTCCATCGGAGATAAAGAGTTGGATTCTATAGTGATTCCTGACTTCCGCCTGATTACCATCCTCATTCATCGTAATTTCTGGTGGGACAGAGAGTTCTATCTCAATATCCTGAAACTTCTCAAAAACACGAGTGGCAGCGTCTCGTTCCTGTCGAATGTCATCGAACTCCAAATCGTCTGTTTTATCTCCATCTGTCCCCCAATCGGAAACATAGAGGAAACCCTCTTCCCAAAAAGTATTGATATAAGCGTTGACATCCTCCGTTTCATACCCTTGCCGCCATCGATCTAAGACTTTATTGATTTGAAGCATTTCTTCCGGCGGCACCTGCCCGACCTTGTCAGCGTCCCCACACCCCATAAAACCTATGAGTAAGATAAGGACGCCGGTGACTTTCGCAAAAACTCTGAACATAATAATTAAGTATCCTCTTTATTATTTTAACCGAGGTTTGGACAATTTGAATGATATTCCTGCTGGCTTTTACTGACTCCATGTTCCACTTTAGTTGCAAGCCGATTGGGTCTCCTTCAAAAAATTTTGTTGATTGTTATCGGTCAGGACTTACGCAATCTTGACCATAGGACGCGCTGTTAGAGGGAGAACCCTAAAAAACACAGATGTTCTCGTGGAAAACCCAACCTAACAGATTATGCTACAAAAGAGCATCATGCATAAATCCTGTGGGTGTTATGTTTCTTGTAAAACGTTTCTCTTGGGGAAAGCGCGCAACTGTAGATGTAAATTTCACAGTAAGCATTTCAGAGATGGTCCTTGTTACCCTCGCAGAACCCAGTTGTTATATAGGTTTAGAGCCGTTTAGGAGAGATTTCATTTTTTGGGGTTTACTGTGAAACTATAAAATTGTGAAGTTTGAGTTAACATTGAAAGAATCCAGGCACAGTATGGGTTTATCGCCTGTTTGAAGTGTCAACAGATTTTAGGTTTACTGTGAAACTATCTATATGTTGAAATGTCTATAACGGAATGTGTAATATTTCTCAAGGTTTGAACGGTTGGGCTATCGGTAGTGGATTGTCAGAAATAGGATTATCGGACTTAGATGTTTACGCGTCAGAATGAGGATTTTCAAGATTAGCAGATGGAAAGGATCATAAACGTTTCCTGGTTAAATCAGGTCTTTTACGCGGATTATTGTGCTTTGCTCTTACATTTAGGAGGCTTTTCCTACTCCTCTTCAAATTCCTGTGTGGTGAACCGCAGCGTTCGACAATTCTCTGTCACAATACGAACAATGTCATCAGGAACGCCATCTGAAACGTTGGCTTCAATATCCATCGTTATTTTAACATTTGCCCTCGGTAGACCGGTAAGGTGCTGGACGACTTCCTCTATAACCCGTTGTGCGGCAGGTCCTGTCCGTATTGTATCCAAGTCGACAGTGCCGTAGAAGCGTTTGGGTTTCGCTGTTTGTAGAGGCGCAGTGCCAGTCCCCGCGCCTTCTGTTTCTCCTCCGGATGTACCATAAGGCGATCCCTCCTCTTTCCCATCAAAATCCGGCTGCGGAGGTTGTGGAGGCTCTCCTTCTGTTTGTTCTGCTGCATCCGCTTCAAGCTGCTTTGCTGCTATATCAGGTTTTACCAACACGCTTGGTTTTTCAAGATAGATTGAACCGCTGGCACTGCCGAATTGCAACCCGTTATACCGTCCTGTGTCGTCAACGCTGTTTGCGTATCCGAACGCCTTTGTTTTAATCCCTGCCTGAATTGTAGCGAGCAACACATCGGAATCACGGAGGCGCGACAGATACAGATAAGTCGCGAGGCACTCCCACACGCGCTTGAGACTGATATGTGATTCCTCTTTCCAGAGCCAATTGTCCAGTTCCATCTTTAACAGGATAGGCGACCATTTAGGGATAAGCTGCGCATCATCCCGGACTTTCGCAACGGCTTTTGCAACAGCAGTTTCCTGTGAACCGGGAATGCGTGTTTCTTCCCACACGATCGGGTCTGTTCCTTCTTGTGTTGGGACGAGGAGCCAAGAATACGCTTCGTTGAGTCGTATTCCGACAGTGTCATTGCTCTGCTCTTTACCACGCGTGGCTTCGCGCCGCTGGTTGGCGTCAAGGTTCAATGCTTCAACTTCTTGGACGATTGAGTCCCATGCGAGATAACGACGGGTTTCGCGTTCAAGGGAATCCCATTCTCCAGTGTCAGATGCGACGAAGATCAGCATATTGCGATAGGTTCTTGGGATGTCTCCCCGTTTTTCTAAAATCTCCGATACGGTTATAAGTGCCTCTGAATGTTGTGTTCTCGCTTGATGTCCGGCTATAGGTGGAACGATTACCAATCGCGCTGTCGATTCATCTGGGACATCTGCTGACGAAGGACACGCGTGGATGGCTTTAAAATCCCCACGCCTTTGGGTTTGTTGGCGCAATCGGCGGACAACCTCCGTCTCTACGACCTCTATTTCTAACTTAGCAGCACGGTCTTCCATTGTTCTACGGAGATTCGGATGCGTGTCATACCAATAGCGTTGGGCGCGGGTGTAAAGGTGCGTCAGTCGATCCGTCAAACGTTTGGTTGCATCATTGAACACTGAGACGTGCTCATCGGGCTGCGCGACACCGAGGCGAATTCGCATTTCTTCAAGACCGCGCACTGCTTGCCCACTCCCATGGGGCGCGCTCCCCATGAAGATTGTGCGTGCCACCCGTCGCGCCGCAGATATTTCACCAAAGCGTGTGTTCCCTTCGTCAATCGCGCGTGGCTCGGAACGGTCGCCATCCACGTCTTTATCCACAACGGCGTTCCAATTCTCCGGTAGGTAGCGAAGGAGTTCCTCTCGCACACGTGGTGAATCGAGTGGGATAGATCCGGGGAGAATGAGTGGAGAGCGATCTTCGTTTATCCATAGGTGATGGATAACGGCTGCCATTAAGCGCAGCACACCACGGGTTTTCTGGAAGCTCTCAAGGGGTGACCAGTCGTCATAGAGTCTGTCGAACAGTTCAGGGTGGATCGGATACGCCCGCCGGAGCCGATCGAGATACGGGGCATCACGACATTCAACGGGAAAGTCTGAAGGATTTTCGTCGTATAATTGCGTGAACGCTCGGCAGACTGCATCATGAGTGGTTTTATCTTTGACGGGCGAGAACAACCGTCGCCGTACGATTTCAAATCCTTCATCTGCATCGACAGGTCTCCAGATACCTTCAAGCCTACCGATAGTGTGCTGAATGCGTTCCAACGCCGCTTTCCCTGCTTCACCGCCGATCTCGATGTCGGATTCCGGAATTGAAGCGACAAGTTGACTCCGTTCTGCAGTTTTGACTGCTTCCGTCAAGGACTGCACAAAGGTGAGGTTAGCGTCAAATGAACCGGCGGGTAAGCCGTTGACACCGTATATGTTGCGGGTATATGCAACTAATTCGTCTATAAGGATGATCGCTGGACCAAATTCGTTGAGGAGCGTAGTGAGGTCGTTCGCACCTGGGGCAACGCTCTTTTTATCAGCGGTTTTTACGATTTCATATCCGTCTTGTCCACCGAGTTGTGCCGCAATGTTGCCCCAAAGCGTTCGGGTTTTTATCCCTTTTACTTCTTGCGTGCGAGATGGATTCAGGTCTGCTCCGACGATGACTGCGATACGGGCAACTGGGAGTTCGCTCACTTGTGCTTCGTGGAGAATAGCGTCTGCCCCTTCCATTTGCTCCGGACTTGCTTTCCCACTAAAGAGGTGATACAATGCCAGCATGCTGTGCGTTTTTCCACCACCGAATGCGGTTTTTAGTTGCACAATCGGTTCCCCGTTTTTTCCTGTTACCTGCTTAACAGCAGTCGCGAGAAGCCGTCGCATGCCTTCTGTGAGATAGGTTCGGGCGAAAAATTCTATTGGATCTTGATATTCCGCATCTGCTGTGCCGGCGATAACTTCACCGAGGTTGGCGGCGAATTCCGCTTGGTGATAACGTCCCGTCGCAATGTCAGGATGTGGAGTGACAACCTCTCTCCACGGGTTCAATGCCATTTTTTTCCTCTCTTCTATAAATCTGGGTCGCTTCGTTTTGATCTACGTCGTTCTTCAATAGTGTTCAATATTTTTTCTCGCCAAGAATTGATAAGTTTCAGTGCTTCGTCCTTCAGATCGGCCATCATTTCATCTTCTGTTGCCCCGAATTCAGTTGATAAAGGTATATCAAATTCATTGGCTCCTTCAAGATAGACCTCTACAAGATGATTAGCGGCTTCCTCATCGTATTTAGATGTGCCGAGTAGAATATCCACAGCCTCATCCTCGACTTCCCATGCAATTTCAGCGAAATGATAATCATAATTGTGTAAATCCGTGAGATAAGAGTCATAAGGCATCATATCATAGAGACGCTCCTCAATCGGATCTGCTAACTCCTCAAGTTTATCCTGTGCAGAATTCTGGCTGAAATAATGGTTGCCAATAGGGGTCACCCGTAAGATCCGCAAGGTGGTTTCTATCAGAATCTTATCTCTACCGCGGGAATCAAGGCATCGAAAGAGTCTCACGAGTCGCTTTTCATCATCGGTTAAATTATCCATTGTAGCATTCCTTAAATGTTTAGTTTTCAAATCACATTCTTTCAATTGAACAATCTTTGACTGTCACGCCTCAACCTGTTTTTCACACCAGATTCCTCAATTCGTGCAATTTAGCCGGAACTTCATCATGACTCCTGAATATTAAATTCTTGCTGTGTTTCTCGTTCTTCGGAACGCACACGTTCTTCTTGAATACCCGCCCATGAAGTAATAAGCGTGTTATAGGCAATCGCCTCCTGTGCCCAGCCGTTGCGTTCACAGATAGCGAAAAGGCGATATGCCAACGCGCGTGCATTCTCGACCTGTTCGCTGCTGAGTTGATTGGCAAGACGTGCGACTTCAGTCTCACCACTCTGATTGAGTTCTCTGATGAGGTATTGCGTGCATTCCCATGTATTTATACGTCTATCGGAAGTTGGATCCCATTCGTCAGGATATTCCTCACGGGAAAGCAGACGGACCCTTCCGGCACGCGCTTGTAGTATACCTGATTCGACTATACCTTCTACACTGGTGTCTCTGGCACGCGCAAGAACATCGGCATCACCAAAGGATGACTCTCTCATTCCGTACTGTTCAAACCACGAAACACAAAAGCGCGTGTCGGCATCGAGATCGCCTTCCTGCTCGGTGAAATAGGCATCAAGTTCGGCATTGATGATTTGCAGAGCAGTGCGAACCCGCATTGGATTCCCATCAGGTTCAAGGACACTGCTGTAATTCGAGAAGACTGCCATGCCGGGACCAATTGCTGCTTGTGCGAGATCAACGGGAGCAATATTACCCTGCTGCAGGTGTCTGAGTGCGTCAGGCAGTTCGCGCCGAAGCAAGGTAATAAAATCGCGTCGGGTCACCATACCTGCATCATCGGATCGCGGACGACAGACGAGAACAATTGAGGAGGCGAGGGCATTGGTTCCCATCGCGATTTGGCGATTTCTCATTTCTGTTCGCATCGGCAGTGTCCCTGTAATCTGAAAACCGGCTTTCAGCAACCCTTCAAGCATTGTTTCCCATCCCGTTGAGGAAACGCCTCCATCTTTGCTATCCATTTCGGACTGCTTAAAAGCGTAGTAGACAGTTAGAGGATAATCTGGATGTGAGCGCGCTTTCATGAGCTGGAAGGCTTTACCTAAACCTGTTAGAAAATGTTCTTCTGCTCTCCTTCTATCGCCGCCGAAACGATGACGGGCAGCAACGAGTTCCTCAGTTGTTGGAACAAGCATCAACTTAAACAAATCAGGATAGATTTGCCTTAGACTTCGACGCAACCAGATATAAAAAAAGTTTGAAAGTTCTGCATAATCAATGTTATCGTAATACGGTGGATCGGTCGAAATAAGTGGAGTGTCAACATCTAGCAACGCCGAAGCAGCATCAAGCTGGGCGATACGCCCGTTCTGAACCTGAATATTTCCCAAATTCTTATCGATAAACCGAGCACCCCATTCTACGCAAGCTAACCAATTTCCAGTTGAGTGACTGAAAGGATTAGACTCTGCATAATCCCAGATCATCGCAATCGCTTGACGACCAAAAGTACTACGTATTTTCTCAGTATCGTTCTGCCAACAACAAAAACTTGACCCATAATCCGCCGCTTTATCAACTGCAAAAGCCAAATAGGTCGCCACAGCATTAGCGTAAACCTCTGCTTCTTCACAATCTGATTTGATTGCCTCTTCCTTCACCTGTTTCTGTGCTTCGGCTATTAGATCGCTGAAGGTAGATAAAGCAGTTAATTGACGTTGTGTGAAAAGATTTGCCCAAGTAAAGAAACCATATCCGCGTCCACTGACTAAGGTTGTGGTATCCCTATTCATTTCGATCTCAGGGGTCCAATTAGGTATAGCAGATTCCGCAATTTTCTCATGTTTTTCTGATGGTGATAGATAAACTCGGCCTCGTTTTCCTTCAACAACAATTGCCATTAGTTTTGAATCCAGCCGACCTGCCATGCTTTCATTTTTAATATGTGTTTCAGGGCTGTCTTGATGGCAAACAAGGCACTGGAAACGCGCCCCTCTCCCTCTTTTTGTCGGTTCAGTGGGCACGCCGTCCCCTGTTTTTACGGTGAACTGCACAGTTTTATTCGTTTTATCAACGACAGGTTCAATCCATGCCTTATTTCTTTCTCTTTTTGATAACCAAAAAGAGGTAACAAGCGGCATTCTTGCTTTGCAGGCTGGGTTCTGACATTTCACCCTTCGCGCCCAAACCCACGCGATGACCGTTGCTTCACCGCCGCCCTGTTCCGTCGGCAGTTTCACTTTTGGGTAAAGATGTCCTATGCGTTTCTCGGCTTCACCACGTATCCATTTTCCATAGTAGCGGACATCTTCTGCTAACCCCATGGCCCCTCTCAATGTTTGGTTCTGCAGTGAATCATTCTGTGCGTCGGGATTAACAGGCGGTTGCCCAGCAAAGCGTGGTAGAATTTCGATCATCGCCTTAGTGATTAGCACCGCGACGGGGTTAAGATCGCTGCCGTGTGCCTCTAAGCCAAGTCGTTGTGCTTCCAGCGGAATTGAACCGCCCCCGCAAAATGGATCTAACACAGGCGGCGGATTCCTATCCGTTGACTTAAGAATTTCGGCGCGTGCTTTTTTCAGAACATGCTCGTTATTAATATTTTCCCATTTCACCAAATCCTGAATGATCTCAAAAAGGCGTTTGCGTTCACGTTCTTGCTCTGCTTCGGTGAGATCGTCTCGACTGGAAGGGTCATCAACAAGTGAGGCAAATAGCACTGCACGACACGCTGCTAAAGGTCGGCGCGCCCACCAGAGGTGTAACGTGGATGGGTGTCCGTGACGGATAGATTTTTCGCGTGCGGCTTCGCGATTGATGTCATCTAACGGTAAAGCGACTTCAATCAGTTTTTTGCGGTAGGTCACAGGTTCTCCTTTCAGTGAATCGTATCATAACACAAAAGCGGAAGTTGTGCAAATTCAATCGTTTCGTTTCGACAGGCAACTCAGAGGAATTCAGTTTCCCGATAATTTCAATATCTTGCTATCGCCTGAGACTGGGTAACCAGAGCACACCTTCACCCGATCTCGGCTCGCGTATTATCCGCAATTCAGTCCCAGGAAGTATCCTTTTCTTCATCGGGCTCCTCGGATGGACAGAAAAGGGAATATATCCGACGCGATCGCAACTTGGCATTGAACTATTTGGATCTCCTGATAGGATAATCTGATAAGAGAATTGGTTAGGTAGAAGTCCGGTGAAGAAATCAATTCTACACCCAATATCCTCACCTTGAGGAAAAAAACCAATACCGTGAAAATGTTCAGTTGAGTCATAAACAAGATTTTCGGTTTCAGAAATTTTATATCCAGCGACAAATTTGTTAGGAGTTCCCCTATAAATAAACTCTTTGATTTCATTAAATATAGGTTCATGCCCACTGAATTCATGATAATGGTACAAAAAGCAATGAAATGCTACTTTGGCTATTGATCTGGTAAAGAAGGATATACCTTCTTGATCTGGTAACGCCAGAATGGTTGCTGCAAACATCTCTGGATGGTCAAATTTCTTTGCTTCTATAATTTCCTTCGTTCCACCCTGAAGTGAGTTGAAGAAATCTTCAACTGTGTTCCAGGGCCTACCTTCCTCTGGATATATCACTCTCAAATCATACCGAGTACGAGGAAAATCTTTTATGAATTTAGATTTAAATTCCGCCACTTTGCCAAAGAAACGCCAAGCAGTCCGAGGCGGAAAAATGTAGGTGTTTCCAAAAATACAATAGACATCCTCGTTTTCATCATAATTGATACGGTCTTCATTTACAACAGTAGCGTTTAATCTTTCTCGATTTTCCGCGATGATTTCCTCCCCTGTCTGTCCCTCAGTGTATAGGGTCAAAATTATCTGTGGACGCAGGGGTTCTACTGAGTAAGTAGAATTAATTGTCCCATCATTCTCTTCTTTAAATTCGTGTAGAACAATATGATCGTCGTAAACAGGATTCGGCAGAAATAGTCCTATTGGATTAATTCCGGATGCCCTCTTGTGATAGAGGGAAGTATGAAGCCCTTTAATTTTCCCACCCAATTCGCACTGAATCCGGTCCCATACAAAAGCTATATGAGATCTCTTTGACAAAGCCATATCAAGTTTTCCCAGGCTGCTATTGCAGGTTTTACACAAGTGTTTATCAATTATCCACTCGGGGGCACCTTCCTGGAGTAGCGACTTGGGAAAAGCATGCTCTCTATTTAAATCTTTTTCCTCTTTGCAATAAATGCATCTGCCTTTTATCATGATACTTCCTCTAATGTTTCTAACACAATGACACTACCTTTTCGTTTTCGGAACCTTATATTCGTCAGTATTCAAGAGATTTTGACGACCTTCCCAGTTATCTCATCATCCGGTAGGTTGGAGAAGCGGGACCCTTGGCGTGTGAGTTGGGCGAAATAGCACTCTCAACCATATAGGTTGTTGGCATTGAGGGGTAAATCTATTTTTTCTGTCTTACATTCCATATTGAAAAAGTTTTTTCAATATCTTCAATCGGGATCTCATCCAGGTTCACGAATGTATACAATCGCTTTGTATAACCTGAAAGCAATCCGGAGCCTGGATTACGCAAGAACGGCTCATTAATTTCTGACAATCTGGGAATAGATCCTGGCTCAATGTAGTAATTATCCATCAAATTTTCATAATCTCTGCCAATAGAATAAAATCTCGTCCGCTCGTTTTGAGGTATTTGTTCCTGATTAGCTATAGAACGAATCTCTACTTCCTGATTTCCGTATAGAATTATAAGTCTTATTATACAGAGCTGCCGATAAGAAAGTTCATTGAGATCCTTTAAAATCTGGCGATATGTATCTATATCTAAGTCTTGATTGAAATGAACATTTTCAGTTACACTCGCCATAAATTTTATTTTCGGTTCCTCGGTTGTATCCATTACCTTTTTCAAAGTTGATTCTATAACTTCTTCCCAGTTAGACCGATTGGTAGGGGTTTCCTCAAAGAACCTATCCTTTCGAAATTCTTCACCGTTTTTTGATCTTTGCGCAATACCTTCTGCCGCTTGTTTTGCCCATTGATATAATCTTTTAGATTCGCTTCTGCTAGTAAGAGGTGAGATGACTCGACGTATGACTTCTCTGACGATTATTGGGATGATCACTGCAGACATACCCGTGGGATCACCAATAGCGGAGTTCGTCAAAATACCTAACACCGGCAGACTAAAATCTTGTATAAGAGGTTCCGGTGTATCTTCTTCTGGTTTCATCAGAGTCATTTTGGTTGCTCCTTTTCAAAGACCTGAGACAGACTAACTACTGGATAGATAGTTCCTCTGTAATCGATGCTTGCCACAATTTCTGTCACTTCAATCGGATTTGTAAGAAACCATTCATTTCCTTGGGCACGCGGGAGGTGCTTGCCATGTAGGGTGAGGACCCCATGTATGGCTTTCTCCATGGCCGCATGTAAATCTGTTCGAAAAAGAAGTGCGATTATAGGGGGTTTTGGGGTACCGCGCGTTTGGTTTTTCACCCGTGTTTCAGGTGCATCATATTTTATCTTCCCATTCTGGTCTACACCATCAGTTTTACCGATCTTGCATTCCCAAACAGACTTACCTTTTGATTCTGCGTCCTGTTTATCCTGTGAGAAATAGTAGAGATAGACCCAATGCGCCCCTTCGCCAAAAATCCATTGATCCTTCTGAGCAATGCGCCAAACTTGGTTGCCAATAAGACTTGTCTTTGCTTTTTTGCGTAAGTTATCTAATGCTCTAAATACTGTGATACTGCCACTTCCTCCTTCAGGTGGTTCTAATCCACCATGTTCTTTGTGCTTGCGAAGTAAGTACCTTCTTATGGTTCGAATCTTCGTACCGGATGTCCATGTCTCTGTGAGGAGTGCTTCTGCAATCTCTACGGAGAAATGCTGACTCTTATATTCATAATCCATATTTTTCCCTATAATCTGAAAAATCTTTTCGAGGATGCCCTCAGAATCCCTTTGAAAAAGCATCCCCGCATGTTATCCTTCCATGTTTAAAGCGTATAACTATTTCAAATTATTGTGGTTGAATCCTGACTTTAGGCATTAATCGAGAGCATAGGAAGGTGGCAGGGGACTACTTTCTGGAGTTGTCCTTTCTCATGCCTTGATACCAATTGAATTCAAAACTTTTTTGTATTCCCCCTCATTTTTGTTTTTGGGGGGAAGGAACATGAATCGCCTACGAACGCCTCTAAGCAGTGGAATCTCTTCTATGCATTTCTTGTGCCACATGTCTGAAGATATAAAAGTGACATTAGCATCGATAGCATAATATAGATATTCAAAATCCCTGAGTGCTCCTCGCGGAGATGAATTTTCTCTGTTCTCAGCGAGATATAAAAAAATAGTGGAATACAATTGTGTGGCAGCCCGAGCGTATGGAGCAAATTTATCAATGGGTGGTTTTCCAGCCTTGTTAAATCGATTGAAAATTTCCGTTTGTTCATCAATAGAAAGCGGTATAATGGATACGTTGCATAAGAATTTTAATATGGACTCGGTATCGTAGTAAATTGCTTTATGAACCCATCTGTAAGCCTTTTCAAGAGTATTGAGTATGAAAAATTCTTTATAGTTATCTCGGTAGTTGTCTAAAGCCTCTCTGATATCTGAAACATTTCTACGACCTCTTGCTATGAGAGGAACTCTTGCACTTAGTGGGATATTTTGACTGAACTGTCCGATTGCTTGGTTAAATTCCCGTACAATATTTTCGTCGGGAATATCTCTGTGATCCTTGGCTAATTCAATCAATTTTGCATCTCCAATATCTATGCCACGAAGTAGAGACATTTGGTTTTTGAGTCGTTTTTCTGCTGCTTCCATTCCCTCCACAACACGAAGTGCTTGTCTTTCCATTTCTTCGCGATCTGCTTCTGGCTCGCTATAGATTGATGCAGTTGGTATTTTTGCTCCAACTCTGTAGCGATGTGATGATGCTTTAAGCAGATCCAGTTTGGCACGTTGTCCCCAGTGAAGAACATTTATCGTATTTTCAAAGTCAAATAAGGCACTCGGTTTGTCGAGTCCATGTTGAGCGTTCTCAATAAAGAGAATTGGCGGATAGAGGATCGCATGTTTGGAATCTAACCTTTTACGCTGTTCCGAGTTCAATAAACGTAAAACGGATTTGTCCAAAAGTAGTAATTTTTTTTCTACTTTTCTTTTTCTTTTCTTCATTTTAAAGCCTCTCCTTTTCCACAAGGAAACCGTGTTGTGTGAGTTCAGTAGATGCAACTTTCCAGACTGCGCGTGCTTGTTTAACAGCCTCAGATGCGTCTGTTTCCGTGGCTTCTTGCACGTCGTCTGGATAGCGAGCTCCGACTGCCCATCTGTTGAGGTCTCCTAAGTTTGGTAGAGCGGTTTTGAGGTGCCAACTCTCAGGCAGCAAGTCCCGTAGAACGTTCAAGTCATGTGTTCTCTGAAAATCGATCTGTAAGAAGATTAATACCGCCTTTAGAGCCTTCTCAGCCGCTTGTTGCGCGTGCCAACAGGCTTGGCGAGGTGGAACATGTGAATGCCCTAAAAAAGTTTCAGCAGTTATTAAATCTTCCTCCGCATGGCGCAGCCAGCGGACAGTGTCTATGAGTTGATCCCTTGTTTGTATAGCGGATTTTATCTTCTTCTTGGGCATACTGCACCGACTTTTCCAAAGGACTTTACCCTCTTGTTGGGCATACCGCAGCACGGAGCCGATCCGAGTGCGGCTGCGTTCAAGCTCCTCGGGGGTGGATACGATGATGTCTTTTGCGACAGGTAAATCAGATAGTGCGCGATCAATAGCAATGGCGATTTTCCGTTTATCCGTGAGTTCCCCAAAAACCACGAGCAGATCTATGTCGCTATCTCGATCTGCGTCCCCTCGTGCCTGTGAACCGAAGAGGATAATCTGCAAAGGGTTGAAGTCCCGCACGATGCGCTCTGTCATGATTGGGATAAAATCGTTATTCATCTGATTTTCACCTCCCAATTTCTTAACTCGGTGCTTCCGCACGAGCAAGCAGTTTGTTGAGGTTATAATTGACGCTTGTCGCGTTGAAGTCCGGTTCCTTCTGGAACGGTTCTCGAATGTAGCGAGGTTCTTTCACTGTCTCACCATCTATTTCAACGATAGCGAGAATAAAGTTGTCCGGCTTGTTGAATGCCGTAAAAATCTGCGTTTTAGAAACAGTAACAGTTGTCGCAGCAACGGACTTTCCTTTTACCTCAATGAACAACAACTGATTGGTGTTCGGATCCCTGGACTCAATGTCGTAGCCAGGATTTTCATGGTGCATCTCTTTCGGCTCTCGACCCAACCTGCATTCTGCCTCCATAACAGCATCGACTGCGAGTCTATCAATTCGTTCTCTGTCGGTTTGCGAAACTTCAATAGATGTGGGGAGTTCGGGCTCGGTGGCAGCCTCTAATAAACGCCGTGGGACAATAAGCGCACCACCGATAACGACCGGTGACATTGGTGAGATACGACGCTCCAATTCTAACTCGTCTGTCCGTTTTTGAAGTCGTGCTTGCAATTCATCAGCGCGTTGCCGTGCCTGTGCAGCATTGAGACTCGCCATCTGTTTCCCGGCTTCCTCTTGCAGTTTTAGCTCATAAGCCCGGTTGTCCCAGTGGTTAATCTCTTTTGTCAATCGTGCTTTGACTGCGTCCATCGTTTTTTGCACAAGTCGTTCTTTATGCGCCTTGATTTCATTGAGATGTTCTGGGATAAGATGTTCCGCTGCATAAGCGATAATCTCCGATTCCAGATCGTCCCGTAACCACTGTGCTTCTAATACTGTTGCTATCCCTGAACGTTCATCGTCAGTTATTGGGCGGTAGTCGAGGTAAGGAGCGTATCCCGGATTGCTAACAACTTTGTTGCTATTGATTTCCACAAATTGCATTTGCCGCGAAACAGTCCATCTGTTGCCATCACGGCGCACACGTCCATCTTGGATAGCATGCTCAAGATAAAATAGGACGCGAACGTCATCACTCTGTTCATGCGGATCCACCAAAATAGCACCTTGTTTAAGTAGGTTGCGGTGGTGTTCGAGTATTAAATCCAACGTTGCATCCAGCAACGGATGTCCCGGACAGACGAACGCGGCGAGCGGTTTGCCTTGAATGCGAACCTTATCCTTTTCAAATGTAATCCGCTCGTATCGCTGTTGGATAGGTTCACCGCTGCCGATACTTATGTCTCGGTTACGAATTATCGCGGGGACATTACGAATTTCGTAGCGTTTGGGTTCACGTTCTCGAAGGGTTCCACCAAGTTGTGCAAACGCCTCACGGAAAAAAGAGGCGATAAAGTGCGGCTGCAAACGCCTCGCTTCTGCGCGTTCCATTTCATCACGGATGTTACCGAGTTGAGTTGTATCAATTGTTCCATGTGTTAAGGAGTGTTCATCAATCAGTGATTGTAAATGATTTCTATCTAATGCGCTGTCAATCACTTCTGTCAGTCGTGCCTTGACTTCAGGTGTGTCGCCTGCACGAATCGCGTCAATGAGCATATCCCGTAATGATGTATCGGTAAAACATTTACCGAGTACATCGAAGACCGCGCCTCCCAATGCTTTACGCTGTTGTTCAAGTTTGTCGAGGAGTGCCTCAAACACTGCGCCCTCGCGAGTGTCTGAGGCGACAAGATTCCAGAGGTGACACACTTCTGTCTGTCCGATTCGGTGGATCCGTCCGAACCGCTGTTCAACGCGATTGGGATTCCACGGCAGGTCGTAGTTCACCATAAGATGTGCGCGTTGTAGATTGATACCTTCACCTGCAGCATCCGTTGCAACCAAAATTTGTACCTCTGGGTCTTGGGTGAATAATTCCTGGACCTTCTGTCGATCGTTATGTCGCATGCTGCCGTGAATCGTGACAACCGCTTCGGGGCGTCCGATCAGTGTTTGAATGCGTTCTGTCAAATAGCGGAGCGTATCTCGATGCTCTGTGAAGATGATGAGTTTGCGCCGATATCCTTGCAGGTTAAACAATTCGTGAGCAGGAGCATCGCCTTCCCCTTGTAAAAGATTTGACAATTCCTCCCACTTCCGGTCTGTACCGCTTTGGTGGACGTTTTGTGCGAGCGTCTCTAAGCGTTGAAGCGTCTGGATTTCAGCTTGCAGTTCAGCAATAGTCTGCGCTGCCGAGGCACGTGCGACGACTGCTTCCTCAGTCGTTTCCACTTCTTCAGCGGGGGCTTCGTCATAAAAGTCGTCTGCCTGCGCAGCGTCCGCAGGTAGGTTATCATCCGCTTGTATATCTAACCTATCTTGGGCATGAGGCTTGCGTTGTTTTTCTTCCTGTTGCCGTTCTTCCAACCGTTCCCGGCGACGTTGGATTGAGCGATAAATCGCCTCTGGTGAGGATGCAAGTCTTCGCTGTAGGATGGTGAGCGCGAAGCCGACTCTGTTACCGCGTTGCCCATCAAGCCGGTCGGCGCGATTCATCTCCTCGCGGACGTATTCTGTTACCTCGTCGTATAGTTCCGCCTCTAATTCAGATAACTCGTAGTTAACCGTGTAAGCGAACCGTTCTGGGAAGAGCCGTGTCCCATCGAATTTCAGCAGCTCTTCTTTAACCATACGACGCATCAGATCGGAGGTATCCACGGTAGGGACGCCTTCTCGAAAACGTCCTGCAAACCGATCCGGATCGAGGAGTGCCATAAAGCGTTGAAACTCCGCTTCTTTACCGTTGTGGGGTGTCGCGGTTAACAATAGAAAATGGCGTGTAAGGTTTCCAAGCAATTCCCCGAGTTGATAGCGTTTTGTCAGAGATATTTTATTCCCAAAGACTGAAGCCGACATCTTGTGTGCTTCATCACAGACGATAACGTCCCAGTTGGTTACCTTTAATTTCGCTTGAATATCTTCACTACGACTTAATTGGTCCAGCCGACAGATAAGGAGATTCTCTTCCTGAAACAGGTTGCCAGTGCGAGCTGTATTAAATTTTTCGCGGGTGAAAACCTCAAAGGAGAGATAAAAGCGTTGACGGAGTTCTGCCTGCCACTGCTCGACGAGGCTACCCGGACATACAATCAGGCACCGTTTCAGGTCGCCGCGGACGAGGAGTTCCTTGAGATACAACCCGGTCATAATCGTCTTTCCTGCGCCGGGATCATCCGCGAGCAGATAGCGCAAAGGTTGGCGTGGCAGCATCTCTTCGTAAACCGCGGTAATTTGGTGTGGTAGCGGTTCTACTTGTGAGATGTGGACTGCCAGACGCGGATCAAACAGATGTGCCAACCGAATGCGATGGGCTTCAGAGACAAGCCGAAAATTCTCACCATCTCCGTCAAAACTCCATGGGAGGCTTTCGGTGAGGATTTCAAGGGAGGATTCACTCTCGCGGTACAGGAGTTCACTACCGAGTTGACCATCGGCAGCTTTGTAAGTCAGTTCAATTCCAACAGTCCCTAACGGTTTCGCAGCAACAACGGTGACCTGTTGGTTCGGTAATATGCCTTTGACAATAGTGCCTGGTTGAAGTTCTTCTAAGCGTGCCAAATTGAGTCATCCTTGCGTTTTAGGTTAATTGAAATAGTTGCGAATGGAACGGATTTCGCAGATTTTGGGAACTCTATTTTTTTACGGTTTTCGTAAAAATGTAATGAATTTTACCGATGCCAATGCCTTAAAATGTTACACCAGTGTAACATTGCAGACACAGGGGTCAGTATCTCTAACCTTAGATGCTGTCTGCCTTCCGAAGCATTTTTTAGGACTGATGTTCTGTCAGAAAAAAATAATTTGGCGGAAGTGTAACATTTTCTTTGTTTTTGATGTGCTTCCTTAGTGATTGGGATTTACATACATCTATGATAACATATTTGATGTAGGGATGCAAATTTATCTTTATCGTGAAATCTACAATTACTTGGACATAGTGAGAAGGCGAGGTTGCAAATCTCGCCCAGTCGGAGGTATGAGGTGGTTAGGATGACTATTTAATGTGTCACTTACCCCCATTTTTTTCTGAAGGTTTGTGGTGAAAGGTTTTAGTTGTAAAAAGTGTGAGAAACTCAGTGGGTTTATGATAAAATACCTCCTTACAGCAACTGTTTGTAAACGCATTTTACAAAACATGTAAGGAGGTATTTTATGAAAAAGAGATACCCAAAACGGGTAAATCCAGAAACGATGATAACACGTTTTGGAGAAATCTTCAAGTCTGTTGGTATGAAAAAACCGGTTTTTCGGAATCTGGTATTGGTCTTGATAGCGATCAGTGTTGCCCCGACGTTTCGGATCAATGAAGTTGCGTCGCGTTTGTCGCTCGTCGTCAAGCGGGAGAAGTCGAAACAGAAAAGGTTTCTGCGTTTCCTTGACACCCCACTGCCGATTGATGCGCTCAAAGAAGCGTGGTTCGTGTCGGTTGTGGGTTGGTTTTTCAAGGATGCGGGTGCTCATCTGTATTTGCTCGTTGATGAGACGTCTCTGATTGCCGGGTGGAAAGCCCTTGTTGTTTCGATCCCGTTTCGGCATCGTGCGATCCCTGTCTTTTGGTTCATCTATAGCGATCACCAGCTTCACGAGGGTATCTATAAGAGTCATAATGAGATTATCCAATACTTCTGTGTCCATGTTTATCAAGAGGCTTTAGGGGTGGTGTCGCGGCATCAACAACGACCTGTTCTGGTGTTTGACCGTGGTTTTGGGCGTGCGCGATACGTCATCAAGTTTCTCAAGGCACGGGATATCCCGTTCGTGATGCGTGTTGCGAGAAATGTCGGTATCCGGCATGATGGGAGTCTGAAGAAACTTGATGACCTCGAAGCGGGCTGGTATCGGCATATCCTTTATCAGGCGCAGGAGCAGATACCGCTTCAACTCTATATCCTCAGAGATGAGACCTTCAAAGACCCGATGTATCTTATCTCCAATCGCCTCAGTGGACATCAGATACATCACTGCTACAAACGCCGCATGCAGATTGAACACGGGTTTCGAGATATAAAGTCGTGCTTCGGATTTGGTAAACTCGTCTTGAAAAAACCGACACAAGCGCGTCTGGAGGTCCTTTGGTTATGTGCCTGCCTCGCTTATGGATTGCTGTTTATCAGTTACGAGAAGGTCGCCTCTACGCATTGGCAGAGGGCATATAATAGTAATAACAGAAAAACTTTTTCTGTTATTACTATTATCAAACGCGTGCTCACCGACTTATGGAACCAACACTTTCTTATCTCCTTTTTCACCGAGATAGGTGCCAGAGGGGATCCACTTTTCGGACCCACTCACTGACTGACTTTCTCACAGAAAAACCTGACTACATCAACTACAATCTACTCTCGAAAAAAAATGGGGGTAAGTGACCTATTTAATGTTTGTTGCTTTAACCTGTGGATTTATGCTAATATAATGTCGTGAACTTAAAAGCCATTTTTGAACAACTTCAAGGCAAGCGGGTCGTGATTATCGGTGATGTCATCCTGGACACATATATCTGGGGGGATGTGAAGCGAATTTCGCCCGAAGCCCCTGTTCCAGTGTTTGAGACGTTGACAGAGCAGACCGGATGTGGTGGTGCGGCGAATGTCGCCCAGAATGTTGCCAGCTTAGGTGGCAACGCAACTCTGGTCGGGGTCATCGGTGAGGACAGGGAAGGCGAAAAGTTAGTCCAGATGCTCACCGAGATGAATCTCATGACTACCGGGGTCTATAGGGATCCTCAGCGCCCGACAAGCACAAAAACACGCGTCATTGCCCGGGGTGCCACGATCTCCCCGGATCGGGAACGGGATTCGGGGCATCATCTGCTCCGCATTGACAGGGAATCCAAGCAGGAGATCTCTCCCCAGATACGGGAACACCTGTTGGACACTGTCGCTTCTCAGTTGCCAGCAAGCGATGCAATTATCTTCGCTGATTACGATAAAGGGGTGGTCACTGACCTGTTTATCAAGGGTGTTATGAAACACGCCAAGTCTTACGGTATCCCCATTATCGTCGATCCGAAGCAAAACAACTTCTGGCACTATGAAGGTGTAACCGCCGTTACGCCGAACCATAAAGAGGCAAGTGCCGCTGTCCATAAAGACATCGTGGATGTGTCCGATCTGGTCGCTATTGGTGAGAAAATTCTGGACAGGTTATCCCTCAAAGCGTTGCTAATCACTCGCGACGCGAAGGGGATGTCTCTGTTTCAACGTGAGGCGGACAGTACTGTCAAGGTGGAACACCTCCCACCACATTCAAACATCGTGACGGATGTTACAGGCGCAGGGGACACGGTTGTCGCCGCCTTCACGCTTGCACTCGCGGCGGATGCTGAATTTCGGAGTGCTGCGATGCTGTCCAGTCTCGCGGGTGGAATAGCCGTCGGTAAGATGGGGTGTGCAACCGTCACACCGAAGGAATTGCTGCACGCTATTGAAACGACAGTGCCTGCTCCGGGACTGTAGGGAAAAGTAAGAATGAGGACTATTTTTCTGGATCGGGACGGTGTTATCAACCGGAATCCACCCAATAAAGGCTACGTCCGGAAATGGGCAGAATTCACCTTTCTTCCGAATGCTCGGAAAGCAATCCGAGAATTATCGGAAAGTGGTTATCGAATTATTGTTGTGACCAATCAATCAGGAATCGGGAGAGGGCTCTATTCAGAGGAAGATTTGGCGGATATCCACTCGAAAATGGTCTCCGAAGTTAGCAAAGCGGGTGGAACAATTGATGCCGTTTATTACTGTCCACACCGTCCCGATGCAGGGTGCGAGTGTCGAAAACCGAAGCCGGGTATGTTAGTACGCGCCGCACGTGAGCACAACATTGACCTGTCAAACGTCTATTTGATTGGCGACGTACCTACAGATATTGAAGCGGGACAACGTGTCGGTGCTACAACGTTTCTCGTTTTAACAGGACTTGGACGGGAGAGTTATTACCACTACATTAATACAAAACCTTGTCGGCATGCGGATAAGAACGAACACCGTCCCGATAAAATCTTCACAAATCTTTACACAGCGACGCGCTGGCTCAGGGAGATTAAACGGTAGCCTACAACAATACGCAGAAATACACAGAAACACACAGAAATACCCAAGCAAAGACACCAAGCAAAGACTTTCTTCGCATTGGATTTCAGCGTTTGCAAAAACACGCAGGCGGGTTTACGCAAAGGCACGAGAAAGTTCCAATTTCCCTGACCGACCCGCAAGGTAAAATTAAAAAATGATTCTTGAAAAAATAGAAACCCAGACGGCTCGCGCGGGGGTTATCGGGCTTGGATATGTAGGACTTCCGCTTACGGTTGCGATCGCGGGGGCGGGATTCCGAGTTACAGGCATCGATATCTGTTCAGAAAAAATAGAGCGATTAAAACAGGGCATCTCCGATGTCCCCGATATCCCCGACGCAGTGCTTGCACCCCTGATTACATCCGGGCAGATTCAGGTTACAACAGACTTTTCTGTGCTACGGGAGTTGGACACAGTTAATATCTGTGTGCCGACCCCTTTAGGCGAGAACCGAACCCCCGACATGCAGTTTATCATCGCTGCAGTTCAGCAACTTGCGCAATACCTCCACCCTGAACAACTGATTATCCTCGAAAGCACTACCTACCCGGGCACCACTGAAGAAGTTGTGTTGCCGAAACTCAACACCCGGTTTCCCGGCACCAAACAAGTAGGGCGCGATTTTTATCTCGCCTACTCACCGGAACGGATTGAACCGGGAAATAGCACCTATTTCGTGACAAACACACCTAAAATTATCGGGGGTGTTACGCCGCGATGCACCCACATCGCGAAAACTTTCTACGCGCAGTTCATCAGTAAGACACACACAGTATCTTCACCCCGAACCGCAGAAATGGTCAAACTCTTAGAAAACACGTTTCGGAGTGTCAACATCGGCTTAATTAATGAGGTAGCCCTTATCTGTGACCGGATGGATTTGGACGTATGGGAAATCATTGACGCGGCTGCGACAAAGCCGTTTGGATTTATGCCGTTCTATCCGGGACCTGGGCTCGGCGGACACTGTATTCCAATCGATCCACATTATCTCTCTTGGAAGGCACAGATGTATCAGTACCACGCTCGGTTTATTGAACTCGCTACCGAAATTAACAATGAGATGCCGAAATATGTGTTAGACAAGATCATCCACGCCCTGAATCTTCAACGTAAACCGTTGAATGGCGCGAAATTATTAATCTTGGGGGTCGCCTATAAAAAGGACATCGGCGATATTCGCGAATCCCCTGCACTCGAAGTAATTCGTTTAATTCTTGACAAAAAAGCGGAATTCCTATATCATGACCCGTATATAAAAGACGTGTCTCTTGATGACTCGGAAATTTATCACTCAGCACCCCTAACAGTAGATCTCATAGAAAGTGTTGATTGTGTTGTCATCCTAACCGACCACAGTGCTATAGACTACGGCTGGCTCGTCGAGCATGCCCGACTGATTGTTGACACACGCAATGCAACGCGCAGTGTGAAGAAAGGACAGGAAAAAATTATCAAAATTTAAAGGGTAGACACAAGACCTACCGCTACATTTACCATTTTCAGCGCAGCTTGTAGGTGGGAACTCCGGTTCCTGACTGCTTTGCTGTGAGAAATCGGAGCATAAGAATGTCAAACCCAAATCTAAGATTTCACGTACAGCGGGACCAACTCACGTGGTTTCTCGACCTACTTTTAGATGAAAGAGAGCTCTTTCAATTGAGTGCCTCTACCGGCATTGTCCTCGATGTGGATCGACTGTATGCCTTATCAAGGCGAGAATTACTCGTAAATTTAGCCGATGTGTTTTTGGATGTCATTGGCACAAGAAAACCTGCACTAAAAAATCCGGAAGCTTCGTTGGAAGCGCACCTTCACGAGGATCCTGAGCGTGTGGCTTCTGAAGTCAACACGTTAGTCAGCCAATTTCTTACTGAAAAAGCGCAGGCTGCGATCTCCCGAGTCGGATATATGGAAATCTCCGAAATCGAAACATTTTTCAAAACGTCTGATGTCCTCATAGAAGGCGGCGATTTTGGCGAAGTCGTCTGGGCACTTCTCACCGACCAACGAACCGCAGTCGTCGAGCATGGCTATAAACTCCTCAACACAACATACGAATCTATAGAAGTCGCTCATACAAATGGAGGCGGGACCGTCCAGAGTATGGATCAAGTGGAAAGAATCGGCACTCAACGGGTTGACGACTCGGAAAGTGAACCGCAACCCTCGGAGACACCTGTCCAAGACCTCGAGCATCTTGAACGACAACTGGCTGACTCTAAAGCAGACTATACCTCGCTTGAGCAAAAACATAACCGATTAGATCAACAGCGTGCGCTTCTCTTAGAGGAAAACAAGGGATTGAAAACGAAAGCGGAGGAAACTCATGGAAACGAAAAACGATTGAAGGCTCTTGAACAGGAAAATCACATACTTCGTGAACAGGTAGCACAATATATTGAAAACACCGCCGAACTACAACAACTTGCCGATGACCGTCAACACCTCCTCGCTGAAAAAGAACGGATGACAGAACAACTCAGGGAATATGAACAAATTAAGGCAGCCAAGGAGACCTTTACGACTGATCTCAAGTTGGTTGAGGAGGCAGTCTACAAAGGGCATCAAGGCATCGAAGACTTTCAAACAACGCTGGACAGCCACTTCGATATTCTGGAAAACTCCCATCAGGCGGCACGAGGGGCGTTGAATCAGATTCGTCAAACGCTTGCTTACTTGGATACCCAGCAGGAGGTCCCCGAGGGTCAGAACCTCTACAATTTGACGACCGAGCAGCCCCGTGTCGGTGTGTTCGTTGATGTTCAAAATATGTTTTATGCCGCCAAAGATCGTTTTGGACGCAGGGTCGACTACATCAAACTCCTGGATCTGATAGTCGGCCCCCGGTATCTCATGGTAGCCTATGCCTATGTCGTCCAGATACCCGAAATCAACCAATCCAGTTTCCTATCCCTTCTTGAGCACAACGGTTATACAATTAAGAGTAAAGACCTGCGTTTGCGCGGCGACGGATCTGCAAAAGGGGACTGGGATGTCGGCATTGCAGTGGATGTCGTTTCAATGCTCGGCTCATTGGACGTTGTTATTCTGGCAAGCGGTGATGGCGACTTTTGTCCACTTGCCGAGCTCATCAAACAACAAAATAAACGTGTGGAGGTCGTCGCTTTTGAGCATAATACTTCCATGGATCTACAACAAATCGCGGACCAGTTCTTTCCAATCGGAGACGAGTTGCTCATCTGATTTTTAATTTTTCCTTGCGGTTGAACGCCGTGTGTTTGGCACTTTGACGTGCCGTTTTCAAAGCCGCCTGCGCCGTTGTTGCAGGCTATAGGTTTGGTTTAAGGAAAGGAACGTCAAAATTCCCGAACCCAGTCGAAACGTAACCGAAAACCTGCGCGTAATGAAATGGAGCGCAGTCCAGGAGCCCCACAAATTAAAAGCATTCTCTCTATCCTTTCTGTGCTTATTGTAATAGACGCGGCGAGCGCGGAATGGTCATCCTCAGCGACAGAAAATCTTCCATTATGCACAGCGCAGAACGAACAACACTTTCCTGCCCTCGTTACCGATGGGCAAGGTGGGGCTATCGTGGCGTGGAGTGATGCCCGGCACGCGAACCGTGATATTTTCGCACAGCGCATCAGCGCAACCGGAGAGGTTCATTGGCAGGCAAATGGCATTCCAATTTGCGACCTACCCTCTTCGCAAAGTTGGCCCCTAATTGCCAGCGATGGCGAAGGGGGTGCTATCCTCGTCTGGGGGGATACCCGGCACGGTAATCAGGATAGTTACGCACAGCGCATCGACGCAAGTGGAAACAAATTGTGGGACCCCGAAGGTATACCGGTCTGTACGCATCCAACGTTGCAAGACGATTTGAACGCTATTGCTGACGGTAAAGGGGGCGTAATCGTTGTGTGGGAAGATTGGCGGAATGGGAATCAGGATATCTATGCCCAAAGAATTGACGGTACCGGAAAACCGCTGTGGGAAACGAACGGTGTACCTGTCTATAGGGGTGTTGGCGATCAGTATGATCCAGTCTTAATCGCCGATGGACAAGGGGGTGCTATTTTCGCATGGTGGGACATCAGCACTCCGGATTGGAACATTTTCGCGCAACGGCTGTCAGCAGAGGGGAGTCCCCTGTGGAATTCAGGCGATGCCCCAGTTCCCGTCTGTACTGCCCTGGGTAACCAAGGTGCTCCGGTTGCTATTCGTGATACAAATGGCGGTGTGTTCTTCGTCTGGTCGGACTACCGTAATGACCCGAATTTTTATACGACCGCGCAGTTATATGCACAGCACATCACCGCTGAAGGACACGCATTGTGGGAAAAGGATGGCATTCTAATCTGCGATCTATCTGTGAACCAGCAGCAACCGTATGGTATCCCCGATGGGAGTGGTGGTTTCATCGTCGCATGGTGGGATGAACGGGATATTTTCGCTGACATCTATGCCCAACGTATTAACGGAAATGGCGAGATGTTGTGGCGCGACGAAAATTCGCAGTTCCAAGAAGGCGGTATGCCTGTCTGTACTGGGGCAGGGGTTCAACGTCTCCCCCAACTTGTTCCTACGGGTGAGGTTGGGGAAGTCATCGTCTATTGGCTGGATTATCGCGAAGATTTCGGTGATTCGACGGAGGATGCAATCTATGCGCAGCGGCTTGATGCCGATGGGAAGCCTCTCTGGGAGATCAACGGTATTCCTGTCTGTCATGCGCCCAAAGAGCAAATTACCCCTCAAGCTATATCTACAGACGGTGATGCTGCAATCGTCGTTTGGAGCGATGCCCGCGGACAAGATTACGACATCTATATCCAGCGTGTCCCTTAACGAATAAGGTTTTTAATTTATTGATTCAGGATCGCTCGCCATTTTATTATGACGGGATTCTTGGTAAATTGTAGCCCGTAAGCGTAGCGGAGGGGTTTTTGCTTGGTGTTTTTGCTTGGGTGTTTCTGCGGATTTCCTTTAGATATACGACAAGGAACGTTAACATTCAAACCCACCTTACCGAACCGCAAGGAAAAATTAAAATATGATAAAACGTACTCAACATGCTCCAGCAAAACGTGCAATTATTATCGGGATGGATGGTGCGAGCATGGAACTGGTCAAGAATATGATTGATTGGGGACACACCCCGAATATGGCGAAATTGCTCCAGACAGGCGTTTACCGACCGATGATCGGCGTATTTCCGACCTTGACCCCGCCAGGGTGGACTGCGCTCTCTACCGGTTCATGGCCCGGTACCCATAAGGTCATGGATTTTAATATCCGTGCGCTGGGGGAGCGTCTTGATAAAACAACGTGGGGTATCAACACGGGCTTGTGTCAATCCGAATACCTCTGGAACCTCGTGGAACGGGTCGGTGGGAAACCGATTCTGGTGAAATGGGAAATGTCTTGGCCCCCCACCGTCACAACGGGTATTCAGGTCGAGGGGACGGGACCCGGTGTCTCGAACCATCATCAGGTCGCTGGGTATCATCTTTTTGTCGCAGGAAAATGGGCATCGCGCCCTATCGGCGGACAGCGCGACCCTGAAACGCTTGATCCGAGTGCATTACAAGGGGTTCAGCACATAGATCCGGTCACGATTGAACCGATTGAGAATGGGGAATGGGAGGCTCTGCCCGATTCCACAGAACCCGTGCGGGAGGTTGTACTTACCATTCAACCCTTGGCGCGTGGCAGGGAAGATGTGATGCCTTCAGTGTATTCCAAAGATGAAGCCTCTGACGACACACGTATTCCAAAACCGTTCTATGGATTGATTTACGCCTCTGGCGATAACGGCTATGATCGGATACGGATCTGTCGGAGCCGGTCTGGAGACGATGCCGTTGCGGACTTGGGTGTCAGTGAATGGAGCGAGTGGTGGTTGGATACATTTGAAATTGATGCGGCTGAAGTGGAAGGTTACGTCCGGATGAAACTTGTGACGCTCACCGAAACAGCGGACGCCTTTGAACTCTTCGTCCCACAAATTTGGCCCAGAGAAGGGTACACGGTTCCAAAGGCAATCGCCACTACGATTGACACTGAAATCGGCTCATTCCTTCAAAATCCGGCGCGTGATGCACTTGGACAGATGGATGATGATACCTATTTCGAGGTGCTTGACTACCACCATCAACGGCTTGCGGAGGTCGCAACGCACCTCGCAACACATAACGATTGGGACATCCTAATGGTCGAAAGCCACGCCCCGGACTACGCCAGCCATTTTTTTCTGAGTCAAGCAGATGAAATCAGTGGTGCAGCACCAGAAACAATTCATCGGTGTCGTGAGGGCTTGCGGCGGACCTATGAATCTGTGGATCGGATGATTGGGAGCCTGATGGAACAAACCGATGAAGAAACTGTTGTTCTCGTCTGTTCCGACCACGGGGGCACGCCTAACCAATTCCGTGCTGTAGACATTGAAGAAGTGCTTGAAGAAACTGGGTTCATCGTTAAAGACGAAAACGGGACGATAGACTGGACGCAGACACGGGCAGTCAATGTCGGATTGGTGCATATCTTCATCAACTTAGCCGGACGTGAACCCGATGGAATCGTGGCACCCGAGGACTATGAAGCGACACAACGTGAACTCATTGCAGCATTGCATACCTATAAGGACGAAAAGACCGGACGATATCCCTTTACGTTAGCAGTAACACGGGCGGATGCTGAAATGTTCAACCTACATGGCGATTTAGTCGGCGATGTTGTCTATGCGCTGCGCCCTGAGTTTGACGGTGCACATGGCAAACAGTTACCTTCCGTGAGTTTCGGTATCGGCGGGCAGCACTCTACATTTATTCTTTCGGGGGCCGGGGTCCGACAAGGCGTCGCCTTGCAGCGGCAGGTTCGTGTCGTTGATGTTGCACCGACGCTCTGCTATCTACTGGGGCTTCCGATGCCTAACAATGTTGAGGGTGGGGTGGTTTACGAGGCGTTAGAGGATCCCAATTGGCATTTAACTCAACTTGGGGCTATGTAGCCGTCAGAGGAAGGGTTTTTGAAAGTCCGTAAAGTTGTGATAGACCTCAGTACTTCTTACAACTTTAGCTCACTTCGCAACTTTAGTTACACTTCGTAATTTTCTTTCAGCACGCGTGTAAACTTTTTAACCGATATTACACTTCTTTTGCAATTCTTCTAAGGTATATGTGTTGATGACTTCGTCTTTTGTCAACCATCCACGACGGGCGACATTCAACCCGGATTGACGGCGTGCGAGTCGCTCAATACCGTGTGCATCGGTGTTGACTGCCAAGAGCACGCCGGCTTCTTTTGCCATACGCACAAATTCGGGTGCGAGATCCAATCGGTTCGGTGAGCCGTTAACCTCCAAAACCGTTTTGTTCGCTGCGGCGGCTGCAATAACCTCCTCAAGATTGACAGAGTACATCGGTCTGCGTCCGAGCAGTCTGCCGGTCGGATGACCGATGATGTTGACGAATGGATTTTCGATGGCGCGAACAATGCGCTGCGTCATTTCGGCTTCAGTGAGCGTGAAATGACTGTGAACGCTTGCGACGACAATATCAAGTTGTTCTAAAACTTCATCAGGGTAATCCAACCCGCCGTACCGTCGTATATCTACCTCAGAACCTGCGAGGACTGTGATATCCTCGACCGCTGCATCCAATTCACGAATGCGTGCTATCTGTTCCAGCAGCCGTTCCCGGTCCAAGCCGTTTGCGACGACAGAGGAGACAGAATGATCGGTAATAGCGAAGTACTCAAGCCCCTCTGCTATCGCTGCTCCCACCATCTCTTGGAGTGTATGTTGTCCGTCACTCCAATCCGTATGTGCGTGTAAGTCGCCTCGTAAATCGGTAAACTCAACGAGTTTTGGCAAAGTGCCTGCCTTCGCGGCGGCAACCGAGGTGCCATCCTGTCGAAGTTCTGGGGGGATGTAGGAGAGCCCCAGTTTTTCGTATATTCTCTCTTCCGCCATATCGCGCGCTTCATGCCAAAAACCGGTCGGTTCCAGAAAACTGTTGTCAGGAAGGGCGTCAATGTGTGCGTCCGTTGCCGTTGTCAAGAAAAGGGTCGCTTCATAGGTAGCCGCAGTACACAGATAGACAGATACCGGAAAATCTCTGTCAATGTAGAATTGAATCGTGGGGAGCGTGTCTCGAACGTCGCCTGTTCGTTCGCGCTGATTTTTTTCATTGTCCTGCCAACCTTGATGGGCTTGCACCAAAGACCGACTGTCGTTGTTATATACGTACTGAAGGCTGTCCGTTTTGAAAACGATCTGAGTCTGCGGCGTTTTAATGGCGTTTAGGGGCTCAAGAAATGCTTGTAACGGTGCTGGCACGCTGCCACTTTCAAACTGAGACGTGCCTTCGTCTTCACATTCAACGATCAACTCGATACTTTGACAAACCTCTTCATGCCGCCGCAAATCACCTGTCCATTCGTAACGTTTTATCCCGTTTCCGTCATCTATCAAGTGCGTCAGATGCTCAGAAAGGTCTTGGATGGTAGGTAAAATTTGCCATAACGGACGTTTGTTCCTATGTTCGATCTGAAACGCCAGACTCTCAGTTATTATCTGGAGCGTTTTCCGTCCGATGCCTTTCGTGTTTCTCAACTGTCCGCTTTCAATCGATACTTGTAGATCTTCAAGATTTCTGATCCCGAGTTCTCGGTAAAATCTGCCAGCGGTTTTTACACCAACCCCTCGGAGATTCAGTAATTCAAGGACCTCTGTTCCCGTTTCTGCGGTGAGTTCGTCATAGAATTTGCAGCGTCCGGTTTCCAACATTTCAATGGTCTTGTCTTCAATGGCTTTCCCAATGCCGGGTGTCGCTCGGAGTTTTTCGACGGCTTCCGTGTTATATCCGGGTGTATTTTGTTGGGAATCTTTGGAAGTCAATTCATCGGGGAAGTCTTCGATTATATTCGCTGCCCGTTCATAAATCCGAGCGCGAAAACTATCCTCGCCGCGAATTTGTAGGAGGGATCCGATCGCTTGGAATACGGCACTGATCTCACGATTGGTCATTTCAGAGGATCTCCAGGAGGTACAAACAGTTACACAAACTTTCGATGCGCGAAAAAACCGGCAAGGAACCCAATTACCATTTCGCCGACGACAATCAAAATAGACTGATAAATAGTAAGAAAATTGACTGCCCCTACTTGTGATTTGAAGATGTAAAACATTCCGTAAAAGCAGCCAAGTCCACACAATGCGCCAAGAGCACCGAGAAAAAGTCCGTGGACAATAAAAGGGGTGAAGAGATAATGGCGGGACATGCCGAGAAGTTTCATGAGGGCTATCTCCTCCACGCGGGCAATCGCTGTTTTATTGATAACAGAACCGATAATAAACCAAATAGTGACAACTGCTATTCCGATGAAGATGAGAGTCGTACGTTCTGAATCGCGTAGACGATCTTTCAACTGACCCTGCCCTGTCAAAAGCACATCCTCAATTTCGCTGTGGGCTTTAATGGTCAACACAATCTGCTCTAAAGTTTTACGCGTTATCAAGTCCTCGTCTACATAAATTTTGAGGGATGCCGGAAATGGATTTACACCCTTGGTCTCTGCGAATGCCTCCTTAATGAGGATACCCAAATCTTGGAGCTGCATTTCACCGCGGGCGAGGCTTTCTGCCTTTGAAGCGTAATGGACAGCGAGTACCTGCCTATTTTTTTCTATTTGGCTCACCAAGGTGCGTCCAGCTGATTCATCAATAGTGTCTTTTAGAAACGCGATGAGGGTAGGGGCATGACTTTTAAACTCAGACTGTCGTAAGATAAACGAATGGTTCAATAGTAAGGTCGCCAGTAAAAGCGTGATGAAACCGATGCCGAAGAAACTCAGCACACTTGCACTGCCAGCACGGGCTATATGGGATATGGCATTCTTAAGATGATAACGCATTTTTTTAGGGTAATCAGTCGTCAGTCGTTAGTTTTCAGTTAAGAGATTTCCGATCATTTGAATACCTTTTTGCCGACTGCTGACTGCTGATGGCTGACAGCCATTCATTCAATGGATAGCGCCATCCCGTAGTTCAATAATCCGCTTATTACATTTTTCGGCGAGGGTTCGGTCGCTCGTAGAGACAAGGATAGTCATCCCCTGAAAGTTAAGCGCATCCAGAAATGCCATCACCTCAAGCGAGAGGCGCAAATCTAACCCTTCTGTTGGAGCATCGGCAAGCAGTAACAAAGGGTTGTTGATAATTGCTCTCGCTATAGCGAGGCGGCGTCGCTCGTTGCCGGATATTACTGAGGGCAGTGCTTTGTGATGGTGATAGAGTCCCATCTGATTCAGGAGTTTATCGACATTTTCCTTAATCAGTTGCGTTGGAGCCCCTATCAGTCGCTGGGGCAGTGCCAAATTCTCTCGAACTGTCTGGTTTTCTAAGAATTTGAAATCTTGAAAGACGAGCCCTATCTTCTGCCGAAAGTAGGGGAGACTGACTTTATCCAACTTTGCAAGTTGTTGTCCACCGACACTCAGGTCCCCACCTGTTGGATCTAAATCCGCGTATAACAGTCGTAGGAGTGTTGTCTTACCAGAACCGCTGGGACCCACGAGAAACACAAATTCGCCGCGCTCCACGCGAAGGCTCACCTTCTCAAGCACGCTAAGTTCGCCATAACTGAAACTGACTTGGTGCAACTGTATCATTTTTTAGTGGTTTTCGGTTCGCCTGCTCCGCAGGCTTCAGGCTTCGGTTTTCGGTTACAAGAGGATTCTGGTTGAACAACCCTTTCTTTTAACTGACAACCGACAACTGACAACTGACAACTATTTTGTATAGGCACAATCTGCTGTGTGACAGACGAGGCGCGTAGTTGCGACCTCAGTACCTTTTGCTTTTTCCGTCTTCTCAACAAGGAATGGCGCGTTGCATTTCGGACAAGACTTTGGCACAGGTTTATCCCACGTCGAAAATTCACATTTCGGATAGTTGCTGCAGCCGTAAAAGACCTTTCCACGCCGACTCCGGCGTTCACCAAGGTAGCCATCACAATCAGATTCTGGGCAATCAATTCCCATCGGAATCGGCTTTGCATTTTTGCATTTTGGGTATCCGCTACACGACAAAAATTTGGCACCGGCGCGGCTGACTCTCACAACCATCGGTTTACTACACTTTTCACACGCAATGTCCGTCGGCTCCGGTTCCGCAGTAGGTGCGTCATCTCCAGTTGTTAAACGCTTGATATTCTGGCATTCTGGATAATTCGCACAGCCGAGGAATCGCCCGTATCTGCCCCACTTGATGATCATATTGACGCCACACTTTTCACACGTTTCGTCGGATTCCTCTTCCATTGCCTTTCGGGCTTCATACATTCTATCGGGGGCTTCCTTGAGCGCGGTTTGGAATGCGGGATAAAACTGTCCTAACGTCTCTACCCACTTAATTTTGCCATCAGCGATCACATCAAGCTGCTCCTCCATTTTTGCTGTGAATTCAACGTCAACGATGTTGGGAAATCCATGTTTCAGAAGTTCGTTAACGAGCCTTCCAACATCTGTAGGCATGAGCCTGCCCCGTTCTTTGGTGACATATCCTCTGTCCTGAACGGTTGACAGAATAGAAGCGTAGGTACTGGGACGTCCGATCTCCTTGGCTTCCAGCATTTTGACGAGCGTGGCTTCATTGTAACGAGGCGGAGGTTGCGTAAAATGCTGTTTCGGTTCTAATTTACGTAAATTAAGTGTGTCGCCTTCTTTAACATCTGGTAAGCTGACATCTTCTTCGTTCGATTCGCGTTCATCGGTAGTAGGATCATCTCTACCTTCCATATAGACGCGCCTGAACCCTTGAAATTTCATCACTGAACCGGTGGCGCGGAAGAGATAAATGCCTGCTTGGATGTCAATTGTTGTACCATCGAAAATTGCAGGGTTCATCTGACTCGCTATAAATCGCATCCAAATCAGTTCATAAAGTCGAAACTGATCGTTACTCAAATAGGGTTTTAAGGCTGCAGGGGTTCGCAACGGCAGGGTCGGACGGATCGCTTCGTGTGCATCTTGCGCCCCTCTTTTGCTTCGGTAATTAACAGCCCGATTGGGTAAATATTCTTCACCGTATGTTTCTTTGATGTACGCTCGCGTTGCTTGAAGTGCTTCTTGGGCAACCCGTGTCGAATCGGTACGCATGTAGGTAATGAGACCGATGGATCCCTCGTTGCCAATTTCGAGTCCCTCGTAGAGTTGTTGGGCAATCAGCATCGTCTTTTTCGCGACGAAACGGAGTTTCCGAGAGGCTTCCTGTTGTAAGGTACTCGTGATAAACGGGGGGACAGGTCTCTGTTTCCGTTCCCGCTTTTGGACTTTTTCAACGAGATATGTCTGTGTCTTTGCGTCTGCAGCGAGTTCTTTGGCACGCGCTTCGTCTATACGGAACCCATAATTATTAATTTCACCCTTCTTTTTGCCAATTTTATGTAACTTTGCGGGGAAGAGATGCTGAACTTCGGTCGGTGTCAATGTTGCTGTGAGCGTCCAGTATTCCTCTGATTTAAACGCCTCAATTTCTACTTCACGCTCGCAAATCAGTCGGACTGCGACGGATTGAACTCTCCCAGCACTGAGTCCCGGTTTCACACTACGCCACAAGATAGGGCTAATCTGGTATCCAACGAGCCTATCCAAGACGCGACGCGCCTGTTGCGCATCAACAAGCGCCATATCAATATCGCCCGGTTTTTCAATTGCTTCTAAGATTGCGTTTTTGGTGACTTCGTTGTAGATTATCCGGTAGATGGGTTTCTTTGTCTTTTTCAGTTCCTCAAAAAGATGCCAACAGATGGCTTCACCTTCGCGATCTGGGTCGGCTGCAAGATAGATATTATCAACCTTACGCGCTTCGCTTTGGAGAGATTTCACGACCTTCCCTTTCCCCCGAATCAAGACATATTTCGGGGTAAAGGCATTCTCAATATCGACACCGAGTTCCTTCGGCGGGAGGTCACGGATATGCCCGACAGAGGATTCAACAATGTAATCCCTACCTAAAATCTTTTTGATGGTCTTCGCTTTCGCCGGCGATTCAACAACGACGAGTGACTTTGGCATTTTTTAAACTATTGCTCCTCGACTGCCCTCCACATGTAAAGCAAAGACAAATGATGCCATTTAAGGCATAATTCCATTTCGGGCAGGTTCGAACCGCCAACGCGTGCTTTGCTGCTTTGTATCGGAGGCGAGTTGGGGGTTCGGGTTACGTGGCGACTGGACTGAGGTCCATTATATTTACGTCACGATTATACACTTTTATTAACGTCTTATGTTAACAGCGGTTTCATATCCCGTTCATTCGTCCATTGGGGAAAAGAGAGAAGACACGGACATACATTAGGTGGCAAAGGCAATCAAATCTATGAGCATCTGACGCATATCTGCCCGGTGAACGATCGAATCGATAAATCCATGTTCCAGCAATGATTCAGCTTTCTGGAAGTTTTCCGGGAGTTCCTCACGGAGGCTGGCAACGGCTAACGGACCCGCGAAGCCGATCCGTGCGCCTGGCTCAGCAACAATTACATCACCGAGTGAAGTGTAACTGGCAGTCGCACCGCCAAAAGTTGGATCGGTGACAACGGAGATATAGAAAACGCCAGATTTAGCATACGCCGCGCACGCGGCAGCGGTTTTCGCCATCTGCATTAAAGCGAGCGTGCCTTCTTGCATCCGCATCCCACCACTCACGGAGACAATCACTAACGGTAACCGGTTTTCAAGGGCGCGTTCAATACATCGCGTAACCTTTTCTCCGATAACGGAGCCGCACGTGCCGCCTATGAATCCGACATCCCCAATTGCAATAGCCGTCGGATACCCCCCGATATCGGCTATGCCAGAAAGCATCTCGGATCTGAGTCCTGTTTTTGCGACATCCCTCTCCAGTTTTTCTGGATATTCTGGGAATTCCAGCGAATCAATAGAGTAAAGGTTCGCATCGTATTCTTCAAAACTATCCGCATCTATAATGAGGTTGAGTCGTTCATGAGCGCTCATATAGTGATGATAATCGCAGTGGGGGCAGACCTTGAGATTTTTAGTGAATGTCTCTACCGCGATCTGCGCATTGCAATTTCTACATGAGATTGTTTTTGCAGTTTCAGACATTTTTTTATGAATGGGGAGGACGAGGTTCGGAAACCTCGCCCACTAAAAAATAAGTTACGAATTTCAGTGTTAGCGTCCCGCTTTCAGGCGACTCCAGGTCGTAGAGAGTTTCCCAGTTGCTTCAACAGCGAGTGCGTCCACGCCCTGCTCCATGAACGTATTGATCTCTTCCTCGCTCAGTGCGCGATTCCAGAGACGGACCTCGTCGATAATGCCAGCGAAGACGTAGTTAAGACGGTCACAATCCTGTCCAATCCGCCACGGATCGTCGTTGACTTTAAGTTTCCCCGGGGTATCCCCTTCCATTACCTCTTTGCCGTCATAGTAGATTTTGGTTTTCTTGGTATCGTTGGTGAAAGCGATATGCACAAATTCCCCAGTCTCAGGCAAATCGGTTGCGATATCGGCGCGCCCGGATTCGGTTTCAAGACGGATTTTGAAGACCCCGCCTTCACTGAACACCCCGTATTGGACCCTACCGCCACAGCCACCATGAACGGATTTACCGACGATTTGACGGACACCGTTCCATTCTTCGGAGTTGATCCACGCCATAAACGAGAATTCATCCACGTTCAGCTTGGCAGTGCTTTCAACGGTGACAAAAACGTCGCTGCCTGGACCTCCAAATTCCAACGCTTTCCCGAATTTGCCATTGACCCACTTCGGGTTATCGATGACACCCTCATGCTTGTTTCCGCTGAGATCTTCCGCTTTTTCACCCTTGCCCTCGTCATAAGCGTGGTAGACTACTAAGCCGTCCAGAAACTCTTCTGGACCAACGGACAGAGCGAAGGGGGCCACCCCCAAAAGCAGTGTGATGGATAAACAAATAGTCAGTTTCATAATCAGAATTTCCTCCCTATAGGTAAAGATAAGATATTATAATAGACGGAAAAACATCTGTCAAGAAAAAATGGAAATGGCGATCAGCACTCAGCAAGCGGCGGGATTTGGATGATTGTTGGATATCAGGCGTTCAAGCCGAGTTGGGCACTCAATTCTATGATGCGTCTGGTAATGCCGGTTTTATCAATCCGATTGCTATCCACAAATTCTTGGTATGGGGGCAACAGTCCGTCTGGGATCATGATACGGGAATTCGCCTCTCGCAATGCTAACAATCCCATGAAAATCTGCATTTCTGGTGAGTAGTCGGGTATAAAGTCCTCCAACGCCTGACGGAGATCGGCATCCGTGAGGGTTTCATGTCCATTACGGCGCGCGACGTTGTTTGCGCGTTGAACAATCAGGAATAGATCTCGCGAAGTCAACCCATCCATTGCGGAATCTCCGACAAGTGCCCGGAAGTTGAGTTGGTCAGCGGCTTGTCCTTGACAGAATATCCTTAAAATTTCTATTCTACCTTCAGCGATTGGCGGTAGCAGGATTAATTTTGTGTCGAAAATACCGGATCGTCGAAAAATCTGCGGCATCAGGTCTGGACGGCTCGAGGCTCCGACCCATATCACACGTCCGTGCAAAGATGGATCGTTGATAGCGTTCACGAGGCTCTGCGGGAACGGCTGCTGTTCTTCTGGATGCGTTGCGGTCCGTGGCGATGCCTGCTCAATATCATCCATAAACACAACCGTGGGTGAAATCCCTCGGATAAAATTAAGAGCGGCATTTAAATTCCGCTCATATGTGTTTCCATTTTCATTGATATTTACGGTTACCTCGCCGACCTGACTGGCATAGCGGAGTTGGACAAACGTCATGTTCGCCTCACCCGCAAGCAATTTCGCCGCGTAAACCTTACCGGTGCCGGGAGGACCGAGGAAGAGCATACCTCGCGGCACGCGCCGTAGATCCCGATGTCTCATCCCGTCTGCGATATCCTTAATTGTCCACATCGCATACCAGCCATCCGCAGAGGCATTCGTGTAGGTTTCACCGAGTTCAAGGATTCCGTGGCTGAAAGTCTTAATGCTCTCGCGTCGGTATCGCACAAGCGGCTCACCGCCCACCTTTTGTTGGGCAGACGCTGCCTGTTTCACGACATCGTGAATACCAAAGAGGTTAAGGCCTATTGTCTCGCGTGCAACGGATTCTCTGTCATGCTCGTTTCCAAGGCTTGACCGCATTTGTGACGGTGGATCTGAAATAGCATGCAGATATTCAATGAAATGGAGACGTTGGTTATGGTCTGGGAACGGGATTTCTATCAGCGGAATCTCCGGATTCACGGTGAGATTCGGATGGATATCAAATGTGTTATGGGTAAGGAGCAGGATGATGTGTTTGCGCTTTCGGATCTCCAGGTCGGATGCCCAATTCTGTATCTGATTGAAAAAACGTTGCAGATCATCGTTAGAGGCACTGCTCAACGAAGGATCGTTTGGTGCGAGTTGTTCCAGAAAGTTGATAACCAATCCGACCCTCGCTCTGTCTTGCCGCAACAGATGGTTCAATCTCTCTCGCAACTCCTCAGAAGGTGCCGGATCTATGTGCATGAACGGGTCTTCGTGAGGTTTATCTAACGCCAAAGCGGCATTAACTCTGCGGCGCGCAACGTGCGGATCTACCTCGTGCTCATCGATATCTACCTCTTCAACTTCCCGAAAACGCCGAAGCGTCTGAAGCCATGTCGCTATACTCTGAAAATGAAAGGCCCCGGTTTTCTCGTACTCCGGGACAACCTCCAACATTTTTTGGGTCGCTCGCCACCGCCCAATATTCGGCAGATGGATGCCGTGTGATGTATTATAGCCGAGGACGAGTTCACAGCCCAGCATATTGAGCTGCTCCATGAGATATTCCGTCGTCGGCAAGTAGCCGTAAGCGTCGTCATATAGCAGGTCTTGGACGTTAAAGTGGAGGAGAAATTGGTGTGCAGACCCGGCATCGTAGTGTCTTTTTATCTGTTCCCAAAACATTTTTTAATTTTACCTTGCGGGAGAACAACGTGGGTTCGGACTTTGACGTGCCTCTCTCGCGAGTCGCCTGCGCCGTTGTTGCAGGCTACGTTTCCGCTGTGGATGGAGATTACGCTATCTTAATTTTTTTTTTGCTGGATATACATCGCGAGTAAAACTCGCTTCTACAGCAAGGGGCGTAATCTATAAGGATGGAGATGTGGGCGCGCTTGGATGAAGATTAAGAATTTAATTCGGTAATATGTGGGCAGGCACAAGACCTGGGGAAACACCCAAGCAAAAACCCCCTACAATGTCTTTTTTGGGATAGGATTACCGAAATATTTATTTAAACTTCATGAAAGCGCGCCTACGATGTTTTAATGCGTCGTTTTGATGTTGCCCCAAGTGGTGGCTAATTTCGCGCGAGGATCAACAGACACCCCTAATTCTGATGCCATACCAATCTCGTCGGCACTCAAAGCCCGGTTCCAAAGAGAAACCTCGTCTATCAAGCCCGCGAAGACATAGTTAAGGCGTTCACAATCCTGCCCGATCCGCCAAGGATCGTCATTAGTTCTCAACACACCCGGTACTTCGCCTTCCTCGACCGCTTCAGTGTTGATGTAAATTGTGGCTGTTTCGCCATCGTTGGTAAAAGCAACGTGAATCCACTCACCTGTTGGTGGGAGATCGGTTGCGATGTCGGCTCTACCGCCTTCGGTTTCAAAACGAAGTTTGAAAACACCACTTTCGCTGAACAGACCGTATTGTGTCCTACCTGCACACCCACCATGAACGGATTTACCAACAATCTGACGTGTGCCGTTCCAGTGGTCGGCGTTAATCCATGCTGCAAACGTACATTCGTTCACGTTCAAGAGATCCGTGCTTTCAACGGTGACGAACACATCGCTGCCTTCGCCGCCAAAGCGAAGCGCACCGCCGATTCTTCCAGAGTCCCAATCCGGATTGGAAATTTCACCATCGTGTCCGTTACCGCTCGCGTCTACAGCGAGTGTGCCTTCCCCTTCATCGTAAGCGTGATGTAGGATAAGCCCATCTGTGAGAGCTGCCGAGACGAAGGGTGTGAATAACATAGACAGTGCTACTGAGAAACACACAATCCCATAGAATGAGAATCTGCCAGTCAATATTGCGTTCTTCATATTTTGCCTCCTACAAAAAATATGAAATATTATAACAGATTTATGGGATTCTGTCAAAGGAAAACAACGCCATCTATTTTTGTTTTGACAGCCGAACGACATTCTGCTATAGTGAAACCCATAAGCATCACGCCAAAAAGGTACCATCAAACTTCAATTCGGCAAGGAGATTGAGGCGGAAACGGACAGTAACAGCACGAACGAAAAGCCAAGCATCAAGATATGAGAAAAACACGGGGCGATTTAACCCGAGGGAGTCTCCTAAGACACCTGCTACGGCTGTCAGGACCGATAATACTCAGTTACATGCTGCAAGAGGCATTCAACATCGTCGATATGATCTTCGTTGGAAGGCTCGGTGCTGGCGCGATCGCGGCTGTCGGGGTGAGCGGGAACTTAATCCGATTAATCGGCGTTTTCTCGCTTGGCATTTCAACGGGGACTGGGATTATGGTGGCACAGTATCTCGGCGCGAGGAACCTCGCACAAGCCGAGCACATCGCCCTGCAGTCAATCCTGTTAGCTGTATTTTTTTCTATCGGTGTAACCCTCGTCGGCTATCCCTTGGCTGAACAAGGGTTACTTGCTGTGAGAATGGTAGACCCAGAGGTGCTAAGGCTCGGCACGACTTATATGCATATCATTCTCGCCGGTATTAGTACGATGTTTGTGTCGATGACGCTCGGTTCTATCTTCCGTGCGGGGGGCGACACGATCACTCCGATGGTGGTGCTGATTTTCGCAACGTTGATTAACATTGTGCTTGATCCGTTACTGATCTTTGGTTTATGGGGATTCCCGAAACTCGGCGTTGCAGGTTCGGCGTATGCGACGCTCATCGGGCGCGGGGCGAGCGTCATTATCCTACTCTATCTCTGTTGGAGTGGACGCGCCCCTGTTTCATTTCGGAGCGTTCGGTATCAGGTGGATCTGGGGGAAATGCTTGACATTTTAAGGCTTGGCGTTTACAGCTCTATGCAAGGGTTTTGGCGACATATCTCTCGACTCGGTTTCCTGTGGGTCATCGGTCCCTATGGGAAGACGGTTGTCGCGGCATATACGATCTGTATGCGGCTTCGGATCCTCGTGATGAATCCTGGCTTCGGTATTGCGAATGCGGTTGTTCCGTTAGTCGGCCAGAATTTGGGTGCGAATCAGATAGGGCGCGCTGAGAGATCGACACGCGTGGCAAACCTTTTAGGGGCTGCGATCATGGCAGTCATCGGCGCGGTGTTCTTCCTTTTTCCACAGACGTTCATCCGGATTTTCACACCGGAAACGGATGTTGTTGAGATCGGCATCATTTATCTGCGGTTTCTGTCCCCGACCTTCGGATTTATCGCCTTTTCGCTCATCTTGGGAAGAGCCCTCAACGGTGCTGGAGACACCTTCTCTCCGATGGTGATTACACTTGCGGCACAGGTCATCATCGGTTTGGGACTCGTGATTCTGCTTTCACATTTCATCGGACTCAATGGCGTTTGGTCAGGGATCGCCCTCTCGAACGTTGTGCAAGGTATTGCGATGTGGGTTTGGTACAGTACTGGAAGGTGGAAGTCAATAAAACTTGTTAAAAAGAAACCAAAGGTAGCGTAGGACACAATATAGCGAACGTGTCCTACAAAAAATTCAGGAGGAGTTAGCGAATGATGGAAACCTACAAAGGTTACGTAAATCCACAACTGGTTATCTCTGCTGAGGAATTGAAAGGCACACTCGACGACCAAACCTACTGCATCGTCGATACGCGACCGACGTATGAATATATCCGCGGACACATCCCCGGTGCGCTTCATTTAGATCTGTTCGGTTTAAGCCTCATTGATACTCGGAAAGAGACATACGATGCCTTTATGTGGATGATAGCATACCTATTTCAGCAACGCGGTCTTGACCCAGGTAAACCGATCGTATGGTATGAGGACATATCGGGAACGCGCGCCTCGCGGGGGTTTTGGTTTTGCGAGTACTTAGGGCATTCCGAAACCCGTCTATTGGATGGCGGTTTCAAGGCGTGGCTGTCGGCAGATGGACCTGTGAGTACTGCGGGGGCTGAACCCTCGGAGGTTCCGCCTTTTCCGATAAATGCGCAACACGATATACACATGGATGCCGATGTGATCCGGGTCCTGCTAAACCGGGACGACTTTATTCCGCTTGATACGCGCACTGACGATGAACACTATGGTCGGGTTGCCCGCGCAGAGCGTGCGGGTGCTATTCCGGGTTCTATCCACATTGAATGGCTCAATAATCTTGACGAGGCGGGGGCATTCAAACCTGCTGACGACCTCCGGGAGATGTATGAAGCCGTCGGGATTACACCGGAGAAACAGGTCATGTGCTACTGACAGGGGGGCTACCGCTCTTCCCAAGCCTATTTGGCGTTGCGGCTCTTGGGGTATCCAAAAGTGAGCAACTACATAGGTTCCTGGAAAGAGTGGGGAGACCGGCTGGATTTGCCGGTCGAAATTCCAGAGGTTTAGCGTTTACATTGCTAAATTCCATATCTGCGCGGCAGTCCCGCCCAAGATACTGTCCCGATCATCAGCTGTGAGGAACGGAAGTCCTTCCCGAATCAGTTGGAGTTCTTGTGCTAAAGAGGGCCAGTTGTGTTTTTGTCTGTGATGTCCGGGGTAGCCCGTCCCCCATACCGTTCGCTCCGCACTGAAAGCCGACAGCAACTTCTCAATAAACGGATGCACGTCTGTGTAAGGGAAATCCTGATGCGAACGTCCGGCGACATCCGAGAGTTTCAAGTAGACGTTATCATAGCGTGCAAGTTCCACGATGGGTTGAAATGCCGCTGCCTCAGCATCTATCTGTGGGTAACCCATGTGATCGAGGATAAGTCTCAGATGGGGGTACCGTTGTGCGATAACGGCAACTTGATCCGCGAACTCCGCGCGGAGGTGAAATTGGATAACGGCATCCACCGCTGCGATCTCTTCCCACATTGGTCGGTTCTGTCGAGTGAGCAAAATCTTTTCGTCCGGGTAATACATCGGATGGAAGCGGAAACCGACTAAACCTCGCTCTTTTATCCAGTAGCGAACCTGCTCGGCGTTGTTCGGATCTTGTGGATCGATCAATCCGTGTCCGATAAACCGATCAGGAAAACGCGCGACCGAATCCGCGATGTAGCCGTTATCCCAGGTGGACCAACTCGTCTGCACGAGAACTGTCCAGTCTACGCCGTGCGCGTCCATTTCGGCTAAGAGCTCATCGGCAGTACCGGGTTCATCTGGATAGGAATTCCAAGTCGGTGCAGTGGGGCCGACGGGATACTTCGGGGGATCGATTTCCCAGACATGCACATGGGTATCTACAATCATCAAATGCTCCTTAACAAATTAGGTTTAGAACAGAAACTGAGCATCCACTGTTTCGCCAGCATCTAACGTTGCACCGGATGGAATCGTGATTAATCCGTTTGCCAAAACGAGCGAATGCAGAATGCCTGAACCCTGGGGTCCTGTTGTTCCGGCAGTGTAATGTCCATTGGATTCTTTGAGAATTGCGCGCATATAGTTAACGCGTCCGTCTCTGTTGGTAACGGGTTCGGTTAAGGTGGCTTTGAAGGTCGGACGCAATAGATCGGTATGCCCTGCCATTTTGAGGAGCGCGGGTCGCACAAAAAGTTCAAACACAACGAGCGAAGAAACTGGGTTGCCGGGCAATCCAAAAATAGGTTTTCCGTCCGAGATACCGTAAGCCTGCGGTTTCCCGGGTTTCATTGCGACGCGCCAGAAGTTAACTTCGCCTAATCTCTCCAATACACTTTTCACATAATCGTGCTCACCCACTGAAACGCCGCCGCTTGTAATCAAAGCATCCGACTTGGCGAGTGCTGCACGAAAGATGCGCTCTATTTCTGCTTCATCGTCAGGCGCGATCCCCATATCAATCGGGATGCCGCCGGCTTCCTCGACCTGGGCATAGAGACCATAACGGTTGCTTTCTCGAATTTTTCCCGGTTCAAGCGATTCGCCGAGTAGCAGGAGTTCATCACCCGTTGAGACAATCGCAACGGTGGGCTTGCGGTGGACGGTAACCGCTGGGCGATTCAGAGAGGCGAGCATTGAAACTTCCGGCGGACGGAGGTGTTTCCCGTTTCCCATGACCTGCTGGCCCACCGCGACACTCTCACCCGTGAAACGAACGTTTCCGGTTTCGTCAATACTCTCAAAAATTTTGACTATATCCCCCTCTCGCTGGGTCACCTCTTGCATCACAACCGCGTCGGCACCTGCAGGCATCATAGCACCCGTCATGATACGTGCTGCCTGTCCGGCTGTGACCTGTTTTGTTGGCGCATATCCCGCGGCAATTGTTTCAACGATTGTGAGAACCGCAGGTTCAGCTTCAGAGATGTTCTGAACATCCGCTGCGCGAACCGCGTACCCATCCATTGCTGAATTGTCGAACGGTGGAATATTCTCTTCGGCATGCAGTGTCTCTGCGAGAACATACCCCCCACAATTTAGAATTTCCCGCTTTTCCGTGGGTAAAACCGGAATCGTATTCAGCATCTGCTGGCGGGCTTCTTCAACACTTAGCATCTAATTTTTTCTCCTTTGCGTAATCTCATACTAAATATAATAAAGCATCACACCGATAAGTGCAAGCGCATCTTTTGCCACGCTTATATATTGCGCGATAACACAAATTTTAAAATATTTTTTTTGCCCAAAATCCCAATGATTTCGTGGCATATCGCGATCTAATGACCCTCGTATTTTTCAAGTTCACTTGACATCGACACAATCGTATGATATAATATATCGCAAGTTTTTTTGGCAATCTCATTTTCGATAATAACACGGGCATAGGTTATGAGAAACGGCATCGCTTTTCCAAACACGCTTGCCTTTAAGCGTAGTTTGAAAACCGGCATTTTAATAAGTTTATGTTGTTATGTTGTGCTGCTGAGTGCCATCGAACTCACGCACGATCATCACGAGCATGACGATCCTGACGAACGCTCCCATTCTGCGGAAGCCTGTGCAGCCTGTTTCTATTGCAGCCAACATCTCGGAGAGGAGGTTGAGTTCTTTGCACTCATCTTTTCATTCCTTCCGATTACGGTGCTTCCGTTTTATGAGGTTACCGTTTTCCTTCCTTTAAGACTCATCACGAACACGCGCAGTCGTGCCCCACCTGTATTCTCCAATGAACTTCCAGATTTTGTCTGAAGACAAAATCTTTTTCTATTTTATGTTGCTATGTTGTCCAAAGGGTTAGGGAGTACTTGCACTCGTCCTCCATTTGGGTACCTATGCTTTAAGGGTTATCAGTTAAAAGAGGGTGTTTTTACTTGGGGCGTTCCCTTGTTAAACGAAAACCTCTTAACCTTAACTATCAACTCGTGCTTTAACACTTATAACGGAGGATTTTTGTTTGCGTGTTTCTGTAGATTTCTTCAGGTTGATGGTTAAAACCGACGACTGATAACTGAAAACCATTTAAGTTCATTTTACAAAGTAAGAGGGCTTTAGAAAGCCCACACGCGGCTTTTTTCCCGCCGTGTGCCATCAGATATATATATAGGAGAATACAATGCTTACGCGCTTTGTAGGACAAGATCTTTCTGTTACCATTTCTCACTTAATGTTACTTGTTTTTGTTGCCATCCTTCCGTGTATTGGCGGTTGTGGTGAAGATGACAACCCTATCATTGATGATGACCATGACCACGAACACGAAGCGGATGCACCCCTTCACGCTGATGCCGACGGCTTTAACCTGGAAATCAATGGAGATGTGGTCTATCATCAACATCAAGGCACCCATGAAGGTGGTCTCACCGTTGGCGTTGGTGAAGAGATTCAGGTCGATGTACATTTTATTGACGCGAACGAAGCGGAACTCCATCTCGATGAAGTAGCGCCCCCGCCGGATGGAGAGGACGACCATGGAGAGGACGACCATGGACATGGCGGAGCGGAATTCTTCAGTTTGGGTCTGTCGGGTTACGATTCCTCTATTATTAGGATCCATCTGGACGAAGAGGAACATGGTGAAGAAGAGGAACATGGTGAAGAAGAGGAACACGAAGAGGAACACGAAGAACACGGTGACGCGTTACCGTTTGGACTCGAAGGATTGAAAGCAGGAAAAACGGAAATCAAACTGCAACTGCTTCACGGGAATCATCCGGATTTCACGGCGGCACTTCTGATACCGGTGACTGTCCAATAAGGGGAGAGGTCCATGTTAGGCATTTATAGAGGACTTACGCGGTCCCCTTGTAGGTGCGGTTTCAAACCGCACCTACCGCGTGGGGGTATGCGGAATTCTGCGATTTCGCGTGAGTCCTGTTATAGGGGTCTGCTGAGGTCTCATCGGATAGGGGCACTTTTTAAGGGGGTCTGTCTATGTATGTTGATGTTTGGAGCGGTAAGTCTGCCCTACTGTTATGGACGGGGACATAGTGCTCAAAACCGACTGCATTCCTTGGAAGGTGAAGTTGTCGAAAAGCTGAGGCATGCCCAACTCGGTGCAGTTACCGTCCGTCTGAAGGGACTGAAAGAAAGTGTCCGGACGGATACAAGCGGTCGGTTTAAGTTCGACGCAGTGCCGGAAGGACAGCAGACGCTTCAGTTCCTGAAGGTCGGTTATCAACTGTTTGAACAAGTCGTTGATGTCAATGCCGCCACACCTTATCTCAAGATTGAATTGGCGGCGTTGCCGTTTCAACTGAACACCATCAAAGTCTACGGTTCAAATCGCTATCTGTCACAGTTTGAGGAAACAACCGACTTAGCATTGGATGAGGAAGCGCTCCAAAGACGGTTAGGTATGACCTTAGCGAACACGTTGGCGAATGAGATCGGCATTTCACAACGAACGATGGGGCGGGCAATCGCTCGTCCTGTGATTCGTGGATTGGGCGGTGACAGGCTGCTCATTCTGGAAAACGGCGAACGGACAGGCGATAAATCCGCATCCAGTGCCGACCACGCTGTATCGATTGATCCGACGACGGCTGAAGGCGTTGAAATTACGCGGGGTCCCGCATCGCTCATTTACGGTTCAAGCACTCTGGGTGGGGTTATCAACGTCAAAAGCAATCACATACCCCAAATTCTACCGAGACGGCTCGATATGCACCTAACGTTCCAGGCGGAATCTGTTAACTCGGGTTTGACGGGAACAACAGGTTTTACGTTCCCAATTGGTGATTTTGCGGGGAATGTCGAATGGAATCGACGCCTTGCCTCTGACATACAAACGCCGGTGGGGGTCCTCGAAAACACTTCCCTTTCAAACGTCAATTTTTCAGGCGGTGCCTCGCTGATTAAGCCGTGGGGTTTCATCGGTGCCTCTGGAAGCCGGTATCGTTCAGATTACGGCGTTCCGGGTTCTCCAGAAGGACATATCAGTGGCGTTAACATCGCACTCGACAAGCAACGGTATGAAGGGCAGATGGAGTACCGCTTCAATACAAGGATGCTTGAAAAGGTAAGACTTCAGACTGCCTATACGCGTTATGAGCATCAAGAGTTGGAGTCGAACGGAACACTGGGTGTGGAGTTCGGGGTGATAACCTACAACGTCTCAGCGATGGCGCACGTGTTCGACAACGCCGTTGCGGGTGTTTGGGGGGAATATCGAGACCATGCCACAGGTGGGTTTTATTGGACACCGCACACCCGTGAGTTCGCGTTGGCGGGATTTTATCTCAACCAGCGTAACTTTGGCAAACTCACCTTACAGGGGGCTATCCGCTACGACGTTAGGCGTTCGGAACCGTTTCGACCTGGGGCAGTTGTCCGAGCCGGAACCGTCCAACGCCGCGATTTCAACGGTTTCTCCGGGGCTACCTCTGGAATTTACCATTGGACGGATAGGGTGAGCACTGGAGCGACCCTGATGAAAACGTTTCGCGCACCCGGTATTGAGGAACTTTTCAGCGATGGCCCCCACTTGGCTGTCTTTTCCTACGAAATCGGCAATGCAGAGCTGGAATCTGAGAATGGCTATGGCACTGAACTCTTCGTCAAATACGCAGACGAGAGGTTCAGACTCAATCTGGCACTTTTCAGGAATCAGATACAGAACTACCTCATTCCGACGCAGAGCGGTGAAAAGGAGTGGGGTAGCGGGGCAGCGGGATGGTTATGGATTTATCAATACATGGGACACGATGTTGTGATGGATGGGGCTGAAATCCAAATAGGGGGTGAGGTCCTCTCACAGGTCCATCTTCAGTTGAATATGAGTTACATCCACGGAACTATTCAAACCAGTGGGCGACCGCTGGAGCGTATCCCACCCCTCAACGGTAAATTCGTCATCAGTTACACACCCGCCCCGTTGCATTTGCATGTTGCATCCCGTTTTTCAGGCAGCCAGACCCGACTCGGCGAATTTGAGGAACCGACAGACGGCTACCTCGTCTATGATATTGGAGGTTCTCTCAATTTTTCGTGGTGGCAGCTTGAGAACATGGTCGTTTTCGAGATTGAAAACCTCCTTGATACCGCCTACCGCGAACATTTGTCTCGCATCAAAGCGGTCATGCCGGAACCCGGACGGAACGCGAAGTTGCTGTATAAACTTAATTTTTGAAACTGTAGGATGGGGACGATGGTTTTTATCATTCGTCCCCGTTCTCGATTTTCTAAGGAGATAAAATTGAAAAAATACTTTAACCACGAATTAGCGGATACGACTGGCGCGTGTCTCTCTGTAGCGTGCGCCGTCCATTGCCTTTCGATGCCGCTTTTAGTCGCAGTTTTGCCTTTGATTGGGTTGGGCTTCCTTGCGAATGAAAGTGCTGAATTGGTGCTTATCCTTGTGGCAATTGGACTGGCAGTTGGGAGTTTAGCGTGGGGGCTTCGACACCACCGAAGTTGGCGCGCATTGTTGATACTGATAGTGGCATTGGCATTCATCGCCACCGCTCGAACAGCCGTTGAGGGCACATTTGAAGTGGTCTTCTATAGTATCGGTGCGGTTTTACTCGCCTCCGCACACCTTGTAAATCGGTACTTATGTAAGACCTGTCCAGCATGTGAGCCGGGAGATGTATAAGATTATGCAGAGACTATACATTTCAGTGTGTTTAATAGGTATACTAATATGGTCTGGCTGTGATCCGAAGGGACAACCGGGGGCTGCCACGGACGATAAACTTCGCGTTGTTGCTACGATCGGTATGATTGCTGATGTTGTTAAAAATGTTGGCGGTCCGCGCGTTGAGGTGACCGGGATGGTAGCACCTGGCGTAGACCCACACTTTTACAACCCGACGCCTAAAGATGTTCAAAGGCTCGGTTCAGCACACATCATCTTCTATAACGGGCTGCACCTTGAAGCAAAAATGACGGACATCCTTGCGAAGATGTCGGAGGATACGCTGACGGTCGCCGTAACAGACGCTGTAGATCGGAGTCTACTGCTAACACCCGCAGAATACGAGGGACTCTACGATCCGCACTTATGGTTTGACGTGAAGCTTTGGATGCAAACGGTGGGAAAAGTGCGCGATGCCCTGAGTGAATTCGATGCCGATAATACTGACCTGTACCGCAGCAACGCCGAACGCTACCTCACGAAACTCATGGAACTCGATGAATACGTAAAGTCGCAAGTGGAACGCGTGCCATCTCAGCAACGCGTCCTTGTGACGGCGCACGACTGTTTTAACTACTTCGGAACGGCATACGGGTTTGAGGTACGCGGATTACAAGGTATTAGCACTGCGACAGAAGTCGGTATCGCTGATGTACAGGAATTGGCGACGTTTATTGCGGAGCGGGGTATCTCTGCTATTTTTGTAGAGTCATCCGTCTCTTCACGGAGTCTCGAAGCCGTGAAAGCCGCCGTGAAGTCAAAAGGATTTGATGTGAAGATCGGTGGTGTGCTCTTCACAGACGCTATGGGAAATGAGGGGACACCTGAAGGGACCTACATCGGGATGATCCGATATAATATTGATACGATTGTACATGCTTTGATTGAGAAATCGGAGTTATAACCCGTTGGCTTCCAGCCAGCGGGTTTCTATCAAGGCTGGTCACGTGCTGCCTATTGGGATGGTCGAAATGATGTGGGTAAGCGGGTTTCAAGTGGTGTCTATTTCTATCGATTGTCCACACCCTCTTTCCATCAGATGAAGCGGATGGTTATTTTGAAATAAGTGCCGAGAAAATTCATCACTACGCTTGAATGTCATTGGGTAGTGATGAATGTGTATATTCGCGGGCGTGTAACACAACGGCTGATTTTATTGAGTTTGTCCGGTTGCCGCAAGCCGGCGTACTATAACTTTGACTCATGTTAAGAAATAGTGCAAAGAAACCGACAATTCTTGACACCGCTTTTGAATTGCTTCGTGACCTTGAGGAGAAGTAGAAGCGGCTTCTTATGGAGGAATAAGTCATGTCTGGCAGAACTGGCAACGAATCTGCGCGTTGGTCAGGTGCATTGAACAAGGTCAGGAAGATCGGGACGACGCTGTTGGACCAACAGTTGTGGTGTTGGGGACAGGACATTCGCCGGACAGGCGGAAATGCTTTGCTCGCCTACGGTTTTACCAAACATCGACCGCTGGAAGGCAAGCACGGAAGTACCGCTTATGAGTGGCGTGGCTCTGGCAGAAGCCGAGTTATTTTATGGGGATTCGGGTTTTTCTATGGCGATGGGGACCGAGGCGGACTTTTCTTGCAGCGTTACAAATTCGCGCCCAAACAGACGGCAGCGGTCGATTTTTCGTTGCCCATATGGAAACCAGAGCAACTCCCTGAGCTTACGCATCCACGTGATGTGGAAGCGTGGGGTCGCGTTTTCAGCTTGCTCACTCAAGGTCTCGCATGGATAGGCGACTACGAGCGGTGGATTATTTCTGAATACGGACTTGACTATCGCCAACGGTGTACTGACGCATGGAAGAAGAAATGTATTCCGGCACACGAGATGGCTGCAAAGTGGCATGAACTCGTCGAATACTTGCTTTCACAGCCCGGAAGCGATTGGTAAACATAAGGAATAATCCGAATCAACTTTTTAAGTTCTATTTGACATTGACACAATCGCGTGCTATAATTTATCGCAAGTTTATTGGCACTCATTTTTTTTAATCATAACCATAGGTTCTGGTGTATGAGAAACGGCACAACTTTTCCCAACAAGTTAATATTTGGGCTTAGTTTGAAAATCTGTGTTTTAACAGGTTTATGTTGTTACGTCGTGCTGCTGGGTATTATCGGACTGGCACACGATCATGACGAACATGCCCATTGCAAGGAACATGCCCATTGCAAGGATACCTGCGCAGCCTGTTCCTTTTGCAGCCAGCACGTCGGTGTCGAGATTGAATCCTTTGCTCTCAACGCGCCGTTCTTTTTTCATACTATACTCCGACTTTATGAAGACACTGTTATCCCTCTAAAACTGGTCATCCACACGCGAAGTCGTGCCCCACCTGTATTCTCCACTGAACTCGCAAATTATGCCTTTTAAAGGCAGATTTTGTTTTTCCTTTATATCCTTGATTGTACAAAGATCGCGGGGGTACCTATGACGGGTCCCGCGCTTTGTACACCGCTGCTTTGGAACGTATCGTAGCGTTTCTGTAGATGAAGCGGATGGTTATTTTGAAATAAGTGTCGAGAAAATTCATCACTACGCTTGAATGTCATTGGATGGTGATGAATGTGTATATTCGCAGGAGTGTAACACACAGGAGAAAGGTATGAGCGCAGATAGAATCGAATCGTCGTCCAAGCTAGCATCAAAACGGCGCGTCTTAATGCATATACTGGTCTGTAACGGTTGTTGTTGTGGCGTGACAGAGAAACGGAAACCGCCTGTACCGGTCGAGTGGCTCATACAGGAGTGGCGGAACAGACGACTGGCCTCTTCAATAACATTGACAATCAGCGCAGGCTGCCTTGGGCCATGCGATCTCGCAAATGTCATCTGTATCACATCACCGGACGGTGTCGTGTGGTTAGGACAGATAGAACTCCATCTACACTATGAGCGACTCGTGGATTGGGCGGAAGCCGTGGCGCGAACAGATGCGCTACTTCCGTTGCCTTCAGCCTTTGAGAGTCACCGTTTTGATCGGTTTCGATCTTCCTACACACCTTCCACAGAATAGAGACCGCGGACTTGAGAAAAATCTGGTCAAAATCGTGTGCGATGACCGATTCGTGGCGAGATTTCAGATATTATAGTAAAGTTTAGAATTAATTAGACACTTTAAAGAGGCGAGGATACAATCCTCGCCAGCGGCGGAGAGGATTGTTTCGCTAAGCAACTGTCTCCATATTTTTCGACTTTACTATAAAACAGCATCATATACGAGGAGAGGAGGCCATACAACAGTGCTGAAATTTTTCAATTTGCAAAAAGAGAGTGACCCACAGCAACTCGTCCAAGTCAAATCGTGGGTCTCTGAAGTCTTTGATCTATCAGAAGACGTCTCCGTGATGATTACTCAGTTGCAATGCACCGAAGAAGGCTGCCCGCCTATTGAAACGGTCATTGCAATCATGGAAACGCCGGGAAAACCCCGGCAATACAAGATTCACAAACCGTTGGCGGAGGTGAAGCAGACGGACATCGTTAGCTTGACCGCTGGCTAAATTCAACAAGGAGAGACAGATGAACACAGCCATGCTAAACAATCAGGTCCCCGTTACCGTGTTGACGGGCTTTTTAGGGTCTGGTAAAACCACACTTCTCAACCGTATTCTCACCGAAAACCATGGCAAACGTATCGCCGTCATCGAAAACGAGTTTGGCGAGATCGGCGTCGATAATGATTTGGTCATCGGTGCCGAAGAAGAGATTTTCGAGATGAACAATGGTTGCATCTGCTGCACGGTGCGCGGTGATCTCATCCGTATTTTGGGGAATCTGATGAAGCGTCGCGATAAGTTCGACTACATCATGGTCGAAACCACAGGGCTTGCGGACCCCGGGCCAGTTGCGCAGACGTTCTTCATGGATACCGAAATGAAGGAGAAACTGCAACTGGATTCCGTCACGACGCTGGTTGATGCCAAACACATCTGGCAGCACATCGATGACAGCGACGAGGCGCGTGAACAGATTGCCTTTGCCGATGTTATTTTGTTGAACAAGATTGACCTTGTGACCGAGGGAGAGTTAGATCAACTGGAAGGTAGAATTCGCAGCATGAACAGTGCGGCGAAGATTTATCGAACGAAAGACGCCGTGGTTGAAATGGACAAGATTCTCAATGTCGGCGGATTCGATCTGGACCGGGCGATGGAGGTTGACCCACAGTTTATGGAACCGGAGTATCCCTTTGAATGGGCTGGTGTTTATAACCTGTCGTCAGGCACGCATGAACTGGTGCTTCAAGAAGGTCCTGACCCGACGATGAAAGTCGCGTTGGTGCCCGTAAGTGCGTCAACCGATGAGGCTTTGAATGCGGCTGTTGAACCGGTCGTTATGGTTTTCTCCGATGATGCGCATGAACTTTCGGCGGGAGGCACGCTTCAACCGAGCGGACAGCTCATTGAATTGAATCTCACAGCGGACGAATTACGCTTTGACGTGCAGATCGGCCGCTCCGGTGCTTACGCGCTGTTTACCGAGCATCACCCCGACGAATTTCAAGCACAACTCTTTGGCAGCGGTGCCCCTGTTAAGCCCGTTGTTGAACGCGAATTTAAGCCAGACCACGAACATGATGACGAAGTCACATCGGTCGGCATCACAACCCCCGGCGATCTCGACCCCAACCGGTTGGACGATTGGATTAGCGATCTGCTTCTGACAAAAGGTGTCGACATCTTCCGCATGAAAGGTATTCTGAGCATCAAGGGTCAGCCAAACCGATTCGTCTTCCAAGGTGTTCATATGCTCTTTGACGGTCGCCCTGACCGCCCGTGGGGTGGTGAACCGCGCTACAATAGCCTCATCTTCATCGGGCGCAACCTTGACCGGACCGAATTGACTGAGGGGTTTGAAGCATGTCTCGCTTGAACGATCTGAGGAGCCGCTTTGTCCAGCCCTCTCAACTGCGCGAAAATTGGACCGCAACCATCAGCGACCACGTCATTGATCTGGCGTGGTCCCCTGATGGGAGATACATCGCTGCCGCGTCGGTTCTCGGTCCGGTGACAATTTTTGAAGGTCGTCGTCGAGCGGTTATCCATGCCTTTGAAGGGCATGAATTCGGCACAATGTCAATCGCGTGGCGTCCAGACAGCAAGGTGCTTGCAAGCGCAGGGCAAGATGGGAAAATTCGGTTGTGGGATGTGACAAGTGGCGAAGCGACCCATTCGCTTGACGGGGGTGCAGCATGGGTTGAGCACCTGGCTTGGAGTGGCGGCAAAAGACCGATACTCGTCTCTGCCGCGGGGCGTAAGTTGAAACTCTGGAACGCTATCGGCGATCTTGTTCGCGAATATCCCGACCATCAGAGCACGATTTCGGGTCTCCAATGGAGACCGCGTGTAAGGCAACTTGCCTCGATTGCCTACGGTGGCGTCACACTGTGGGACCCGCAACAGTCGGAAGCCGTCCGCCGATTGGAATGGAAAGGCTCATCACTGGTGGTTGCGTGGAGCCCTGACGGCAAATACATCGCCACCGGAGATCAAGATTCGACCGTACATTGCTGGATTATGTCTACCGGTGACGACTTGCAAATGTCTGGCTATCCGACGAAAGTGCGAGAACTCTCGTGGGATGCCACGAGTCGATACTTGGCTACGGGCGGCGGTCAGGAAGTTACGGTGTGGGATTGTTCCGGTCGCGGACCCGCCGGTACCAAACCCATTACGCTTTCCGGGCATCAGGATTTTCTCAGCGTTGTGTGTTTTCAACATCGCGGAAAACTGCTGGCCTCAGGCGGTGCCGACGGTCTGGTCTACGTCTGGGAATTGCGCGGCAACCTCGGTTCTCAGGCGGTTCATAAAGCCGTTCTGACAGCAGGGGTCACAAATCTCGTTTGGGCACCGAATGACCAGTATATTGCTGTTGGTGACGAGTCGGGTGGGGTGAGCGTTTTTTCGATAAGTTAAAGTTCAACATTAACTGTTCAATACTGTGGTGTTGCGTCCAAGTCCTCAATGCCTCACTTGAGATCACATTTCAGAAAGGACAACTGCGCTGCAGTAAAGAACAGGACATTAAAAAGAATCAGGAGTGCGACAGGAAAAATTACACTTTGATACGAGATATGTTCTTTAAACCTTGGCACAACATTCGGATCTACCGGTTTTTGAGACAATCCCTCCCGCACCGGATAGATATGTAAGCTATCTGGATCGTTTCTATCCTCCGTTTTGATGAAATCTATAAATGTGTCTCTATAACGGCGCACCTGTTTAACGAAATCCATATAACTGACGATTCCGGTGTTCGCGAGTCCTTCCATGGCGTATTGGAAACAGACCGTTGGAGAGATTTGGGTGAGTTCGCGGGCGAGTTGCACCTGCCGCAATTGCTGATCTACACGTGCATCTGCTATGTGAGTTCTCGTTTCAGACCTTCTTCTGAAGTAGGTCGCCCATTGCCGCGTTGCTGATGGATTGTCGACGGAAGGGGCTTCACTGAGTTTTGTTACTTCCAGCATTTCCCTCGGTTGAAATTCATCCTCTATATTTGCTAATTGCAAGCGTTTTTCCGCGGATATTCTTTCTATTGATGGGATCGGATCAAGTGTGCCGATGAAGAGGCCAAGTAGACTCGGGAAGATAAATGCTAAACAGACCCAAGTTAGCAATAACCACACTAAACTGGTGATGGCATTTGAGACGCGACTTGAAAAAAACAGTCCCAAAAAAATGAAGATAGAAATATGCAACGCGAAGAGCCCGATCATTCCTAAAATCCGAAGCCAACTGCCTGAATTAAAAGGAATGCTCCGTGACAGGTAGATGGTGAGAAGATTCATGAGGACTCCAATCAGGAGTGGGACGATGAGGGTTGCAAATGTCCCTAAGTATTTTGCGAATAGTACCTGCCCACGAGAGATTGGGTTGGCCATCATGAGACGGAGTGTTCCCCGAGCGCGTTCCCCAGCGATGGCATCGAAAGTGAATAAAATGACAAAGAAACTCATGAAGACACCGATAAATACCCAATCAATCTTGATGCGCGTAGGTGCGTCCCCGCCATGATTTGAGGGTAGATATTCTAAGGACCACAACTCCCGCCACCTATAGTCTTCAACCACACCCCCGTCGTATCCGCTACGTCCCCCGCGTGCGCCTGCGATTGTGATAGAACGGGGTATGAAGGCATCAGCACCATCGGCACAGAACTTCAACTGCGTCGGATACTTGGATATCTCCGCGGGTCCGACCATTGCCAACTCTCCTAAACCTTTGGCAGCGTATTCTTCAATATGAGATAACCCTTGGGTCACGTTGCGGGTATAATCACGTATTTCCGCTGTATACCCCTCATCGCCGAAGCCATATATGAGGGCATTGGCGATCATCAAGATGGGTAGAAGGAGTAACATCAAGACGAACCGCAGCGTTGTGAGATTCTGATATATCTCTTTTTTTGCAATGTGCCAAATCATTTTTAGTCGTTGTCAGTTGTCAGTTATCGGTTGTCGGTTACAGGAAGATTCTCGTCTAACTGAAAGGGTTTTCGCAGAAAACCCGTACTGATAAGCCTCCTTTTCAATTCAGTTCATACCGAAGGAACGACACATACACGCCTATAAACAGGATGACATTCCACGCCAACAGGATCAGGATATCGCTTGATGCGCGGGAAAGACTCTGAAATAGAGAAGTACGCGGGTTCTGAAAAACAGGGAGATCTCTAAACTCCGCCGTCCCTTGATCGCTGGAAAGCCACGCTCTCGCGGAAAAGGCGTTTTTACCGGTGAGATAGTCGACAACTTGACGTTTATAACTCCTTGTGTGTTTAATAAAGTCTTGGTAACGCTCCCTGTCTGTATCGGTTATCGCGCCAACGGCAAATCGGTATGCGTCCGCGAAAGAAAATCGGGAGATATCTTTGGCGAACCGTCTGTTGCTTTCTTCAACGTCTTCTCTCTGTTTGAGGAGTGCTTCGGCTTGGTTTGCGTAGTCGATACGTAGCGGTTCTTGGTAGCCCAATACTTCCTGAAGTTTGGAGACATCCACGATGTGGATCGGTTTGAACTCATAGAATTCACTAAAGCCAAGTTCTCCCGGTGAACTCATATCAATCAATGTTGACAAAGCACCATCGCCGATCAGAGAAATCGCGCTAAATGGGTATTTATATCCCCATTTTTTCAGCAGGTAGGCATCCCGTTCTTCCTTGAAATCTTCCCATCTCTGCTCAATATGCTGCAGAATCTCCTTTTCAGCTTGTGGTTGATAGGGCGGGAATTTCATGACTGCGAAGGCTGCTATGTTAGAATGGACGATTGTTAGGATTCCCCAAATGAACATTGAAAGGATGAGCGTGGTGGTTGCTTCCTTTGTCCATACGGATAGGAGCATCCCTAAGAGGTAACAGGTTGACACGTACAATAGGGAAAGGAGGAGCACGGCAACGAGGCGTAACAGATCACGGCTATTGAAATCGGGCGTAGGAGAAGCGTAAGCGATAAGGAGTCCAACACTAAAACTAACGATCACAATCGGGAACAGGGATAACATGCCGCCGAGGTATTTCCCTATCACGAGTGTGTCCTTGGGAATCGGATTGGATAACACTAATTTGAGTGTGCCGTCCTCGCGTTCCCCTGAAATCGTGTTGTAAGCGAATAGGATCGCCAATGCACTGACGACAATTTTAAAGACGAAAATAACATCGATGGAAAGAAAGATAGAGAGGAACGGGTTGTCGGAGCCCTGTTTCTGTGCCTCTTTTTCCCATATAGGTGTTGCGAGTTCGATACTCACCATATCCGCGCCGGATTTTTCCATGCCGACATTAAAGATGCTGAGCAGATTCGGTTTCCTGTGCGCTTTCGGATTAATTTGGCTGTAGAGGTCCCACGTTCGCGTTTCTTCTTGATATTCCTGAAGGGCAACGTGATACGCTGCCAATCGCTTTTCGTAATCTGCAACCTGAACAAAAACAGCGGCAGCCGTTGACATTAGACAGACAATAAAACCGATCATGAACCGGGCGGTCAGGACATTTGAGACGAATTCGCGCTGGACGATTAGCCAAAGTGTTGGCACAGGTAATACCACAATTGTTGTTATAGTAGCAGGCACGCGCCGCGTGCCGTCGCATCATTATAGTGTGTTTCAGTCACGTCTACTGATTGACACGTTCAAAACGAAACATACCACGATGTTCCGTACCAACGTAAAAGGCATTTCCATCAACAACCAGGGAAGTTATGGCATCTGGTATTTCCTGCACAATCTTTTCCCAGGTTCCTATTTCCTTTTCTAAGTGATAGATACCTTCATCATTAGCCCCATAAACGGAATCTGTCGCTGCAGCTAATGATTTGATGAGAACAGGTTTTCCCGTCTCATCGACGAGGGCATTCCAGACAACGCCATCTTTTGAATAACAAACCCCTTTATCCGTCGCGATGTAGACCGTTGAACCTGCGAAGACTATCTCTTTGAAATGCTCGATAGAGAAGGGGAGATTTGGTGTGATATCATTCCAAGTGTCTCCACCATCAAGCGATTGTAAGAGATGCCCATCCCGCTTACCGACATAGATGGTTTCGTCCGATGCAGCGATTTTAAAGCCTCTCCACAACGTCTCACTACGGAGTTCACCGGTCTCCTCCACACCGGTATCGTGCCATTCTGGGTCCCCAGGTCTCCATCGGAAGAGTTTATAGTTATATTCCATGTAAAACGTTTCGTCGCTGACTGCGAAGCTGCCCCATAATCCTTCCCGTATTAACTCATATACCGCTGGCGGGGCTGTTTGCATTTCTATCAACCTTTCAAAGAAATGGTCTGCCCCAAAATCAGCGGTCTTTGATAAATCATCCAATAAGGCATCAGGTACACCAGAAAAACCGACTCGAAGTTCCGGTTCTGATCGCCTTTCGTCTCTGAAAGTGAAATGTTTACCCGCCAGTACTTTGTGCACCAGTCCAAATGAACTTAAAGAAGGGGGCGCTCCTGTAACGGGGATGAGGGCATTACCATCGGAAGACAACTGAAGAAGCGTCGTTTCATAACTCCTTTGAATTCCTTTGGCATAGAGAACGCCATTGGTTTTTGCTATCTGCACAATTTCCGGTTGTTGCTTTTGGGGCAAACGTCCTCTGGGGTTCACTTCCAAGCTGACAGCATCCCACGATGTTCCGCCATCGTTCGATTTGACAAAATGTTTACCCACGCTGGCATAAAGGGCTGCAGCCCTGTTTGGTGCCTGCTCTGCCACGAAACTGACTAAATTATCAACACGACTTTCCAGTCCGGTATGAAAGCGATGCCACGTTTTACCACCATCCGTTGAACGATGAATCCCACTGCTGCCACCCGTATAAAATGTGTTTCCATCTAAAGCTGCAGCGCATCGCACACTGAACTGCATAGGCGCAATCCCTGAAGATTCTATAGAGGTCCAAGTCTCTCCATAATCAACCGATCGGCTTACCATACCGTCATCGTTTCCGATCGCCAAGAGTGTCCCTTTTGCAGCCAGCAGTGTTATACTCGGCAGCATCCCCATTAGGTTCCAGGCATCCGTGGGTGTTATGTCTTTCCATGAGTTCCCGCCATCGGTTGATCGGAAAATCCACCATGAACGCATCTCCCCCTTCCACAGTCGCTCCCAAATATCTTTCGGAGCCCCATAGAAATCCAAAATATTCACTGATGCCATGACATAAATTTCGTCCTCATATATCGCTAAGGACCCAACATGCACGGCTTCATCCACGGGTAATCGTAAGTGTTTCCAGGTGTTTCCCTCAAGACGATAGAGTCCGAGATCGGTTTTCACAAATAGGGTGCCTTGACTCATTTGTAACGAATGAATTCCTGAATGTTCAGGCAAGCGATTGTCTAAGCCATTGCTTATATACTTCCAAGAATTCCCGGCATCATCGGATCGGAAGATACCGTCACTGAGGCAAAGGTAAAGTGCATCTTCTGTAACCATCACTTCTCTAACATACCCTTTGGGGTAGGTGTTGGGGTAGGTCCCAACTCGATGCCAAGTTTTCCCACTATCAGTGGAAGCGTACAATTCATTCGATGGGATAATATAGAGTGTACCGTCCCACTCTGCTATGGGTATATCGCCGCCGGTGTCTTGGCGCAGAAAGGCGTCATTGACAAGCTGCCACGCCGCCTCGTCGGCTGGCAATTTATAGATACTCTCGTCCCCTATAACGGTATAGAGTGTATTTTCCGAAGTCACTGACAAAGTACCGACTTCTCCCAATATCCCGGGTTCATCCACCTGTGTCCATTTCACGATGTCCTCCATGAGATCATCTGAGTGTTGGAAACCTCTCAAGGTTTCGGGAACCCCAGGCTGTCGATGAGCGGCATTGCTCTGGCTTGGCGTTTTGACGTTCCCGAGCTGCGTCCGGACATCAGGTTTGGATTCAAGGTTTAGCACGATAGGTGCCTCAATGAGTTCAACTGTCATTTCAGATGCCGCATCGAAACTGTAAGGTTTCTGGAAACGCGACAGATATTGACTGCCAAGACCTAACATCAAAAGGACAACGACTACTGTGGAGACGCCTATTGCCCACGGCACAAACGGTTTACTGCCTGATGGTGCAATCGGTTTCAGGTGCGAGATTTCGCGCATGATATTCTCTGTGAGATTCGGTGTGATCTGGAAGTTGCCTAAAGCCTCTCTGATCATCGGTTCCTCCTTCTTCAAACGCTGCCGCGCACGGTAGAGACGATTCTTAATCGCACTTACGGATACACCCATAAATTCGCTTATCTCTTCGTAGGTCATTTCACCGAGGTAGTAGAGCGTGATGACTGTTCGATCGCTTTCCTGTAACTTCGCAAGCAACTTTTTGACGGCTTCGTGCTGTGCTTCGGCTACCGTGCGCTCGTTTTCCGCAATGACATATCCTGAATATGCTGCCTCTTCTAACTGCACATTGCTTGTGTTTTCCAACGACTGCGTCTGCAAACGTTTTTTACGCAGCCACGCCTTGCAGCGGTTCGCCGCGATCACATAAAGCCAACCCGAAAAACGCTGCGGCTCCTTCAGTGTTGACAGATTCTGATACGCTTTCAGGAATGTATCCTGTGTGATATCCTCCGCTATGTGAAAATCTCCGATCTTTCGCCACACCAGCGCATGCACCGATCTCTGATATTTTCTTACAAGCGCGGAGAACGCAGTATCATCGCCTGACAGGACCCGTTGAATGAGTTCAACATCTTCGTTTTTCATCGGACACCTCTGGAAAAGAAAAGTTTATTTTTCTGCAGTCACACTTAATGACGCGACTTAATATAGAAAAGTCTCACAATTTTTCAAAAATAGGAACCAATTCATGTAAAGGAGATTGAAATTCCGTCTTGGTGATAATCGGGGGTAAGGAGAAATTGTAGTCGTTCGATTTGTTTTTGCTTCTATCTGTTAGCAGCAGTATAGCATAAATCTGGCTAAAAGGATATAACGTGAACTTACGCTAAACCTCAACACGGACAAAGGCGAGATAAGCACCTGACAGCAGCACCACGGCAAACATTGTTAACAGCAACATCTCCATCGCTGCGTCGTTAAAATCCTTGCTGAGACTCAGTGTATCTTCAAATTTTGGGACTGCTGCTGGCGGGATCTTCTTCTCTGTCATACCTTCACGAACACCAATAATATGGAGACTCTCCGAATCCGATCTATCAATGTCAACGACAAATTCACGATATTGCCGAGCGTAACGTTCCACATTCTTCACAAATTGTAGATGCCGCTCAAAACCGGTTCCGGCAAAAGATTCAAGAAGATGTTGAAGGAGAGTCGCGGGCGAAACACGAGTGATGGACCGCGCATGTTGAACCTGCGCAATCTTGCTGGTGAAGTATTCTTGGTTTAAACCTTCTTCCACTTTTGCATCTTCAATGAAAAACTCACTTTTCGATGTCAACGTTTTTTTGTCCATTTTATCTGACCAGATCACGTAGTCGTATTTAGCCCAGAGTTCCTCTAATATTTGGTTATGCCGTCTCCATTTTTCCTCAGTGGGCATTGCGGGGGCGAACTCGCTTGCGATAGAAGCCAATGTACTCGGCATAAAAACAACAAATGTGACCCAAATCAACAGGAGTATTACCAGGCTCACGGCACTCCGTTGCACACGCGCGGATACTAACAATCCCAACGCAAGAAAAAAACAGGTGTATAGAAGTGCTATAAAGAAGATGATACCCAATCGTTCCCACGCTTCTATGTTAAGGTGAACAGCAGTTGTGGTGGAAATCATCAAAAGGTTCATCAACGCCGCAAGCGTAAAAGGGATGCTGACACTTATCAACGCTCCTAAAAACTTACCGATCAATACGGTATGACGTGGCACTGAATTCGCTAACATTAACCGAAGGGTACCGCGTTCGCGTTCACCTGAAATGGCATCGAAAGTGAATAAGAGTGCAATCAAACTCAAGACATAAGCGATGATGAATGCCCAATCCACTTTGGTAACATCCGGACCAACGCGCTTCAGGTTTATGTTGGCATCGGGATATCTCAGTTTCCAAACACCTATTATATTAGTGGAGTATACATAAGGCCTGCCGCCTTCAATGATGTTCGGCAGCAAGTGTTCTCCGCCTTCTGCGCAGAAATGCAGGGGTGACGGCTTTTTGTAGAGTTTTCCCGGTCCCTGTTGTGCGAGTTTATACAAACTGTCATCGGCGTGAGAATTCAGAACAGTCCGAGATTCGACGACAGCCTTGTTATACTTCTGGATCCGCTTTGGATGCTCGCGGAGATGTCCGAGGGCATTGGTTAACATCAATGCTAAGAGCAAGAGGGTCGTCAGTGCGAATCGAAGGCTATTGAAGTTGTCGTAAAGTTCACGTTTTGTGATATGTAATATCATTCCTATACCTCACTCCGAACGAAAATCAGGGATATTATCGCGAACAGCACCAAATTAATCATCAACAGCAAACATAAATCCGGTAACGCTCGCTTAGCGTTGATGCCAATATCACTTCTTTTGAATGAAAACTGTGGAAGCAGGTCCCACTCAATTTCCCCCTCGGCACCAACGAACCATAGTCGGGACTCAAATATCTTTTTGTCGAGATAATAGTCAATGACTGCCTGATGATACCGTTGAATTGCGGTGAAAAAGTCTTGAAGTCCGTTTAAGTCCGTGCCTGTCCAGGCTTGGGTTGCGGCGTCATACAGACCGACGGGTGAAAACTTCAATAGCATCTGCTCCATTTTTGCGGGTTGTGTATAAAGCGCATCCAGTGCAGGCTTTCGGACAAGCCATATCCGTTCTGCGGTGTTGGTAACTTGTGTACCAAAAAAGCGATGATAATTCTGAGCGTGTGGCACCCGCGGTTCAGATTCCTCGTCAAGTGTTTTATAATGGAATCCAGTAGAATAGTAGTATTGTAATATTGACGAATCGTCCCGGAGACCCCGAAAAGTGTAGCCTTTACCCTGCAAACTAAATGTCCATTTTTCGCCAGGTACAGGGTCATTGGCGAGATACTGCTTCCGATCTCTATCAAAGTCCTCCCATATCTGTTTGATTTGGTTGTAAGTGGAGGTTTGCGTATCGGGATGCGGTTCAGTTTTAATCGCGGTTAGAATCATATTTGGATACACCAGCACCAAGAAACCCCAGACGAACATTGCAAGCATGAGAGCCGTGCTTGTTCGGCGAGTTGCCGCTGAAATCAGCATGCCGATCAGATAGAACAGCGATAGATAGACAAACGACGTGAAAACAACCCCACCGATGCGCAGAAAATCATCGGTGCTCAGAAAGATAGATGCGGATGTCGTTAGCATAATGAGTGCGAGGAGAATACACATCAATAAAGGTATCAGCAGGCATATCATCCCACTGATGTATTTAGCAAATAGGATTTGCCCGCGCCGAACAGGGTGTGTCAGCACAAGTCGTAATGTGCCGCGCTCGCGTTCCCCCGCAAGCGTATCGTAGGCAAAGACGAGTGCCAATAGGCTCAAAATTCCTTGAAAAATAAAGACGAGATCTATTGAAGAGAAGAGATTGAGAAACGGATTATCCGCCCCATGTTTCCACGCATCCCATAGGGTAGGGACGAAAAAATAATTAACGCTAAGTGTGTTCCCCAATCGTTTGTCTAAACCGACATTAAAGATGCTCAACGGGTTGGGCGGACGATCAATTGTTAAGCGTGCTGCTGAATAGGTTGTCTTTTCCAGCATTTCTTGCCGATGCTTTTTGACAGCGGTGTCGTAACCCGCCAACCGCCGCTCGTAATCCCTGATAAGCACAGTCGTCGTAGCAACAACAAGCAACAGCATGATGAAAACAGCTGCAGCAAATCGGAATGTCATTAGGTTGTCGAGGAGTTCCCGGCGAATGAGTGTTGTTAGCATTAATTACTCTCCAGTGTGCGCACTTACAAGACATATATCTAACAAAAAGGTGATGTGTGTTGGGTTTCGCGCGATTTCCATGTGCATCAACGCTTCATGGAAAGGCGAGATTTTTGTTATAGGGTGTGTTTGTTTTTTCGCGCTCAACCCAACCTGCGGCCGCCGTGTAAGCATATACGTCTACTGATTGGCGCGTTCAAAACGGAGCACACCACGATGTTCGGTGCCAACGTAGAAGGTATCTCCATCAACAACGAGAGAAGTTATAGCATCCGGAATTTCAGGCACAATTTGTTCCCACGTCCGCGTTTCCTTTTTTAAGTGATAGATGCCGTCATCATTCGCGCCATAGACAGCATCCTTCGCTGTCGCTAATGACTTAATGATTACGCTTTCACCCGCTTTACCGGTGATTGCATTCCAAACGACACCATCTTTTGAATTGAAAACCCCTTTGTCGGTCGCGACATGAACCGTTGAATCGGCAAAGACAATTTGATTGAATTGTTCAACAGGTAGCGGTAGGTTTGATGTAATGTCGTTCCAACTATCTCCGCCATCAAACGATTGGGCGAGATGTCCATCCCGTTTACCGACGTATACGGTTTCATCCGATGTAGCAAGTTTAAAACCTCGTTCCATGTTTTCACGTGTGAGTTCGCAAGTCTCTGCTACGCCTGTATCAGACCATCTTGCGTCCCCCGGTGTCCATCGGAAGAGCTTATAATTGTACTCCATGTAGTAGGTTTCTCCACTCACGGCGAAGTTGCCGTATAAACCTTCCAACATTAAGTCGTAAGCCAGTTCATGATCGTCTTGTTCTTGATCCAACAGTTTTAAAAAGCATTCTGCACCAAACTTTGGATTTTCCCGTATTATCTGAGTTGATAAAGTCTCAACATCTGCGTCAGGATCTGTAGAGGAGGAAAAGGAAATTTGTACCTCTTGTTCCGGTATCCGATCAGAATCGAAGGGAAATGTTGCTTTTCCAAACACGGTCCACATGAGCCTTCCTGAATCTCGGGAAGGCGGTGTCGTTCCTTCAATAGGCAGTGAATAACCCTCAATAGCGACCAAACGATTTTTATCGGGAGCGAAACGATAATAAGCCGTCTCACAATTACGTCGAATTGCTTTTGCATACAGAACGCCATCAGCTTCGGAAATCTGAACAATCCGGGGTGTATAGTCCTTGCCTTTTACTTTTGCCTTAAACTTCGGTACTTCCGAAGTATACTTTTGCAATTCAATGTCAACAGCGGTCCACGAATTACCTGCGTCTGTTGATTTGACCATACTCCCAGCAACTGTCGCGTAAAGTGCATTTGACATTTTTGAATCTGGACTCGCTTTAAAACTGACTAAGTTATCCACACGGCACTCAAGCCTTGTATTGAATCGGTGCCAGGTTTTACCGCCATCCGTTGAACGATGGATGCCAGCGATGCCTCCAGTGTAAAAGGTGTTTTCGTCTAAAGCTGCAGCACAGCTCACGGTAAACTGCATAGGTGTAATACCGGAAGATTCTACAGATTTCCAGGTGTCTCCACAATCAATTGAACGAGCCACGGTCCCGTCCTCACCGTCTATCAGTAAAAGTGTTTTTCCGGAAGCAAGCAGTTTTATCGGAGGTAAGGTTGTCATAAGATTCCGTGCCTCCGTAGGCGTTATATCTGTCCAAGAATCGCCACCATCGGTTGATCGGAATACCCACCACGAATCCTTACGAATATCGCACAAATCAAAGTAATTTTCTACAGGCGTTCCTTTACCTTCCGTTATATTTACCGCAACTGCGACATAGATACGATCTTCGGACACCGCTAAAGAATATACCATCACAGTATTGTCCACCGGCAACTTCAGGTGTTCCCAAGCTCCTGTTTTAAAGCGGTATACTCCCAGAGAGGTGCCAGCAAATAAAGTCTCTTGGCTCAATTGTAATGTATAGATTCCCGATTTCTTTGTGAAGCGGCTGTCTAAACCGTTGTTCATGTTTATCCACGAATTTCCAGCATCGTCAGATCGGAAAATACCTTCATTCAGGACAATGTAAAAGGTATCTTCTGTAATCCGTAATTCCCTCACATGCCCGTTTGGGCAAGGGCCGATAGAATTCCAAGTTTTGCCCTCATCCGTTGAAGCAAACATTTCATCAGATGGGATAATATAGAGCGTCCCGTTGTGTTCAGCAATGGGGATATTGCCTTTGGTCCCTTGACGTAAAAAATCCGCGTTAACAAGTTGCCATTCATTTTCGCCGAACGGTAGTTTGTAAATGTTCTCAGAACCCATCACTGCGTAGAGCATCCTATCGGACGTTTTAGTGAGTGTGCCTACTGGAACCGCTACACCGGGTTCATTCATCTGAATCCACTTCATAACATCCTCCATGAGATCGTCTGACACGTGGGAACCGCCCAAGGCCTCGCGAACCATGGGAGCTTCTTTCCTTAATCGTTTCCGGGCGCGGTGGAGTCGACTCTTGACTGTGTTCGGTGACATCTCGAGAAAGTCACCGATTTCTTCACAACTCATTTCACTCAGATAGTGAAGTGCCACCACTGTCCGTTCAGGTGCCGTCAGTTTTTGCAGGAGATATTCAACGATATCGCGTTGTTTTTCAGTTGCTGACCTTTCAGTCTGTTCTGCCATATACTGGGTGTAAAACAGTGCCTCTACTTCTGCTTCACTCATCGCTTCTAAGGATTGCATCGGATTTCTTTTCTCCGCGAGCCATGTGAGGAAACAGCGGGTAGCAATCATATAAAGCCATCCGGAAAACCGATTTGGATTCCTCAGTGTGCCGAGTTTTTCGTAAGCTCTGAGAAAAGTATCCTGCGTGATCTCTTCGGCAGCATGGTAATCCCTTACCCGCCGCCATACGAAGGCGTGTATCTGCTTTTCGTATTTTTTCACGAGTGCCGTGAAAGCCGCTTCGTCGCCCACCAAGATACGCTCAATCCATTTTGCGTCGTCGTTTTTCATGTGTTCCCTCCAATTCATAACAGTGGCTTGTGACCTATGACAGATATTATAGGGGCGCGGGTTGCAAATTCGTAATTTTGTGTCTCAAATGTTTTGAAAAGTTTCTTCAGAAGGATATGCCTATCTTCTGGTCCGTTCAACCCATAGCACGCCACGATGTTCGGTGCCGACGTAAAATGTATCCTCATCAACAACGAGGGAAGTTACGACACCTGAAATTTCTGGGGCGACTTGCTCCAAAGTGCTTGTATCACTTTTTAGGGAATAGATGCCTTCATCGTTAGCACCGTAAACGGAATCCCCTATTGTAGATAACGACTTGATAATAATAGGTTCTCCTGTCTCATCGACAAGGACATTCCAGACAACGCCATCTTTTGAATAACAAACCCCTTTATCCGTCGCGATGTAGACGGTTGAACCTGCAAAAACTATCTCTTTGAAATGCTCGATAGAGAAGGGGAGATTTGGTGTGACATCATTCCAAATGTCTCCACCATCAAGTGATTGCAACAGGTGACTATCCCGCTTACCAACATAGATGGTTTCGTCCAATGCAGCGATTTTAAAACCTCTCCATAACGTCTCACGCGAGAGTTCACCGGTTTCCTCTACACCAGTACCGTGCCATTCCGGGTCTCCAGGTTTCCATCGGAAGAGTTTGTAGTTGTACTCCGCATAGAACGTTTCATCACTGATAGCGAAGCTTCCGCTTAACCCTGCTTGAACCATTTCATACGCCAACTGAGCGTCTATTTCTACTAATCGCTGGAAGAAGAGATCTGCCCCAAAAACTGGATTTTCAAACAGCGGTCTTCCGGTCAATGAATCTGTCTCAAAGACTGGAATCTTTCCTCTGATTCTATTTAACGCATGGTTGAATAGTTCGCGTGAATCAAAAGAAGGCGGCATCCCCTCAGGGCGGCTTAAGACACTGCCATTATCGGACAATCGAAAAATCAAAACTTCAGACTTTCTCCGATTTACTTTGGCATAGAGAATGCTATCAGTCCCTGCTATCTGCACGACCTCCAAAGTTGTCTCCCTATATCCACTGTTTGGTAGGACCATCTCTATGTCAACAGCATTCCAGGATACCCCTCTATCGGTTGACTTGACGACATCTCCACCGATCCTATCCACCGATTTTGCAATTTCCCTTCCAACCCTTGCATAAAGGACAGTGGGTGTCCCCAGAACTCGATTCGTCATGAAACCGACTAAATTATCGACTCGACTCTCCAACCGTGTATTAAATCGGTGCCACATTTTACCACTATCGCTCGAACGGTGGACCCCACTGTTTCCGGCTGTATAAAACGTGTTTTCGTCCAGCACTAACGTCTTTCTCACGCTGGACCACGTAGCGGAAATACCTATAGATTGTAAGGGAGTCCATGTGTCTCCTTTGTCCATTGAACGTACCATCGTCCCATCCTCTTTTCCGATCGCTAAGAGGGTCTTCCCGGTAGTCATCAGCGTTATATCCGGACGCAAGCCTATCAGTTTCCAAGCGTTCATGGGTGTTACGTCTGTCCATGAATCTCCACCATCGGTTGATCGGAAAATCCACCATGAACGTTTTTCACCTTGCCACAGTTGCTCCCACATCCCTTCGGGTGCTCCATAGAATCTTAAAAAATTTACGGATGCCGCAACATAAATCTGGTCCTCATACACCGCGAGAGAGCCGACATGTACAATGTCATCCACTGGCAGTTGTAGGTACTTCCAAATTCCCTCATCAAGGCGATAGAGTCCGATATCTGTCATTACAAACAGAGTGTCTTGACTGACTCGTAATGAATGCACCCCAGAATGGTCTGCTAAGCGACTGTCCAAACCATTATTCATAGACTCCCACGAATTGCCAGCATCATCGGACCGAAATATACCATGACCAAGGCAGAGGTAAAAGGCATCTTCCGTTATTATAAGTTCTCGCGTATAACCTTTTGGACAGGGACCAACAAATTCCCATGTTAGACCTCCGTCGGTTGACGCGAACAATTCATCAGATGGAATAATATAAAGTATACCATCCCGCTCGGCTATAGGTATTTCGCCGCGAGTCTTCTGACGCAGGAGATCAGCATTTACAAGTTGCCATGCCTCTTCACCCATTGGTAATTTGTAGATACTTTCGTCCTCCACAACAACATAAAGGGTCTTTTCCGAAGTTGCAGACAAGGTTCCTACTGATCCCGCTACACCGGGTTCATTTACCTGCGTCCATGTCATGATGTCCTCCATGAGATTGTCTGTGTGTTGGAAACCTCTTAAGGTCTCGTGAACCACAGGTGCTTCCTTCTTCAGCCGCTTCCGAGCGCGATGGAGTTGGCTCTTAACCGTGTTCGGGGACACCTCCAGAAAATCGCCAATCTCTTCACATGTCATCTCACTCAGGTAGTGAAGCACCACCGTTGTCCGTTCACGTGCTGGTAATTTTTGAAGGAGATACGCAATCACTTCGCGTTGTTGTTCTGTTGCCAATTTTTCAGTCTGTGCCGCCATATATTGGGCGTAGAACAGTGCTTCTACTTCTGCTTCACTCATCGCCTCTAAGGATTGCATCGGGATTCTTTTCTCTCCGAGCCATGTGAGAGAACAACGAGTCGCAATCATATAAAGCCAGCCTGAAAATCGGTCTGGATTTCTCAGGGTACCAAGTTTTTCGTAAGTCTTGAGAAAAGTGTCCTGCGTGATCTCTTCGGCAGCGTGATAATCCCTTACCCGCCGCCATACGAAGGCGTGTATCTGCTTTTCGTATTTTTTCACGAGCGCCGTGAAAGCCGCTTCGTCGCCAGCCAAGATACGTTCAATCCATTTCGCATCCTCATTTTTCATGCATTCCCTCCAATCAACAACATTGGCTTATGACACGTGACAGATATTATAGGCGAGAGGGTTGCAAATTCGTAATTTTATAACTTTGGTTCAGTAAATTTCGGTTATAAAGAAGGGCGTTTTCAGCGGAAAGGTTTAAAACGAAAGTTCAGGTTTCAGAGGATGTAAGGGACATCCAATACGCTCACACGCAGATTTTTTAAAATTGTCCAAACTATAGTGGTATTTAGAGACAAAAGATTCACCTATGCTAAACCTCAACACGGACAAAGGCGAGATACGCTCCAGATAGCAGGACTATGACGAACAGGGATAGCAACAAAAGATCGACTGCCGCTGTGTTGAAGTCCTTACTAAAACTCAAGGTGTCTTCAAATTTTGGGATCGCCTCTAACGGGACCGGTTTCTGTGACATCCCTGCACGGACCCCAAAGATATGAAGACTCTCCGGATCGGCTTGATCGGTGTCAACGATGAAAATCCGATATTGTTGGGCATAGGATTTAACGTTCTCTAAAAATTGCAAATGCCGCTCAAACCCCGTTCCGGCAAAGGCTTCAAGGAGGTGCTGGAAAATGGTGACGGGTGAAATCTGGGTGATCGCACGCGCCCGGTGGACCTGAGAAATTCGCTGTTTTAGGCGTTCCTCGTGCAGGCGTTCCTGCTGTGCTGCGTCTTTGGTGGCGTACTCGCCTGCCACTTGTAATATTTGGATTTGGGTTAAACTCTTATCTGAACCATACCGAAGTGTGTCGTATTCGCGCTCAAGTTCCTCCTCAAGTTGCGCACTGCGTTCAGAAAATCCAAGCGCAGCCGTTGGTGGTGTGGAACGTCCAGCAATCGAAACGAGTGTACTGGGCATAAAAACGACAAAGGTGACCCAAACCAAGAGGAGTATCACGAGACTCACCGCGCTCCGTTGCACACGTGCCGAAACGAGCAGCCCCAACGCCAGAAACAGACTTATGTAGAGGAGCGTGATCAAGAAAATAAGACATAGACGTTCCCAAGCCTCCGCACCGAGGTGCACATCGCTCGACGTGGAAATGACTAAGAGGTTCAGCAAAACTGCCAGCGTGAAAGGAATGTTTATACTGATTAATGCCCCTAAAAACTTGCCAATCAGGACGGTGTGCCGCGGAATCGAGTTCGCGAACATCAATCGGAGTGTGCCTTGCTCGCGCTCGTGGGAAATCGAATCGAAGGTAAATAGGAGCGCGATGAGGCTTAAGACATAACCGATGATAAAACCCCAATCCACTTTGGTGACATTTGGGCGAACGTTATGCAAATCGGGGGTAGCCGAATGATATGCCAGAATCCAAAAACTTTCTAAGCGCGGTTCATCTCCTCTCCCCCAACGACTGTAACCCCCCTCCACGTTCCTTGGCAAAAAGGTCTCGCCGCCTTCCGCACAGAAACGGAGATTAGAGGGCTGTTTGTAAAGATATCCGGGTCCCTTCTCCGCGAGTTTATACAGACTGTCCTCGGCATAATTTGCTAAGCGGTTCTGATGTCTGGTAACACCATTGTGATAGTTCTGGACGCGTTTTGGGTGTTCTCGGAGATGCACAATCGCATTGGTCAGCATCAAGCCCAGCAACAACACCGTCGCCAGTGCAAATCGGAGGCTATTGAGGTTATCGTAAAGTTCGCGTTTTGTAATGTGTAATATCATGTCTACACCTCACTCCTAACGAAAATGAGAAATATCACAATGAAAAGTGTGAGGTTCATCAGGAACAAAAGGCAGACATCTGGTAAGGCTCGCTTAGCATTCACATTCACATCGACCCTTTGAAAAGAAAACTGCGGTAGATTGCTCCACTCTGGGGCACCTTTGTCGGCAGAAAACCACTGTCGAGATCTGAATATCTCTTCATCATAGAAATAGTCAATAACGCGCTGTCTGTGTCGTCTCACAGCGTCGAAAAAGTCTCTGATGCCGAGCAGATCGGTGCCAGCCCAGGCTTGTGTTGCGGCATCATATAGCCCCACAGGCGAGAGTTTCAGATAGCGTCGCTCCACATTTGCGGGTTGAATGAAAATGTCTTCCAATGCGGGGTTTCGGATGAACCATGTTTCGTCTGCTGTCCCGACAACCTGGGGTCCGAGGAATCCGAAATAATTTTGGGCGTACGGAACCTTGGGCTCCGCTTCCTTGTTTAGCGAGTCCGCCTCCATTGTGCTTTCGTAGATATAGAATAGGCGATCAAGGTCTCCCCAAAGATATGCGCCGTACCACCCACTCCCCATAATTTTAAAATGCCAGTCTTCCCCAGGGAGCGCGTCGCTGGCGAGGAAGTGTTTCCGTTCTCTGTCAAATTCCTCCCACATCTGTTCAATTTGGCTAAAAGCAGATGCCGCACGCGTCTGTGGGGTCTCCGGTCGCGGGACCACGGCAAGAATCATATTCGGATAGACGAGGACTAAGAACCCCCAAACGAACATGGAGAGCATCAATGCGGTACTCGTTCGACGGGTCGCCGCCGAGATCAGCATGCCGATGAGATAGAATACGGAAAGATACACAACGGTTGTAAAAATAATCCCGCCAATCCGTAGAAAATCATCGGTGTTCAGAGAAATGAAGGGGGTCGTCGTGAGCAAGATGACTGAAAGGAGCAGGCTTATGAGCAATGGGGCGAGTAAGCAGAGCATCGCACTGATGTACTTCGCAAGTAAGATATGTCCGCGACGGACGTGCGATGTCAAGAGCAGACGTAATGTGCCGCGCTCGTATTCTCCCGCGAGCGTGTCGTAGGCAAAAATCAGTGATAGTAAACTCAGGATTACTTCAAAGATAAAGACAATATCCATGGACGCGAACATATCCATAAACGGATTATCCGAGCCATGCATTCCGGCATCCCACAGCGATGGAACATACGTATGTGATACCCGTGCCTCGTTTCCGAGCTGCTTATCGAATCCGACATTGAAAATGCTTAACGGGTTCGGGGACCGGTCGACAAATAATTTCTCTGTCCCCGCGGAATATGTTTTTTTCTCCTCAAGTTGCCGCTGATGTTCTTTGACGGCAGCGTTATGGCTTGCCAAGCGTTGCTCGTGGTCCTTGATGAGTACCATAGTATTTGCAAGGACAAGCAGCAACATGATGAAGACGGCTGCTGCGAAACGGAATGTCATTAGATTGTCGAGGAGTTCTCGGCGGATGAGTGTTGTTAGCATAATTATCCTTCAATGCGTACGCGTATCTATTTTACCATTACTCGCTTTTGGATGCACCCGTGAGGATTTCATTCCAATCCCACAAGAGAATTGTGCCATCTGCCCCCGTGCTGACGAGCGTTTTACCATCAGATGAAAATGCTTAGGTAATGCGGAAGTGGATTAATGCATAGTTTGCATTCTCATATAGGAATCGGCATTTTCAAAGTCTTCAGGTGTGTTGATGTTGAAAAAGGACATGCCCTTCGGATCGAACGCCTGCCAGACTTCAGGCGAAATACGCTTTATGTGTGCGCGTTCCTGTAAAGCATGGACACGCAACTCGGAGTCCCGTAGCATTGACTCGATGATAGGCAGACATCTTTTGGAATAGGCAGCGCACAACGTTTGGAGAGTTATCTGACTGTTGTCGGAGGGGTGTGTAACCCCGGTGTCCTTGTTACGGCAGAACGGCGTCTGCCTACTACTGTAAGTATAGGGCATTACTGCATCATATTCACCCAAGACGGAAGCGAGATAGGCGAGTAGGTTGGGATTTAAAAATGGACTATCGCACGCAACACAGAGCATAGTATTTTGCGAAGCGTGTGTCAAACCGGTATAGATGCCTCCTAACGCACCGGTGTCCGGAATAATATCACCGTGCATCGGTACACGGAGGTGCGTATATTCAGCAGGACTATTGGTGATAAGCAGAAGTTCGTCAACAACGCGGCGCATGCGACGGATAACATGTCCGATGAGCGAATTGTCTCCGAGCTGCATCAACGCCTTATTCGCTCCCATCCGCCGACTCTTACCACCGGCGAGGATAACACCCGTGACCGGAAATGGATTTTTATGCACGTCCAACGACATCGACAATTAACTCACCTACCTGTTGTAGACTTTTCGTGTTGAGCAGATCACACTTATCTCGTTCCGAATGGATTTTTAATGCAACACGTCCCACCTCTCCCGCTGTCAACGTAACCGTCTCAAATCCGTGGCTTGCAATGGGGATACTGTCCAATCCTACACCGATTGGTAGGTGACGTTCCAAAACCTGTATGCCGAGTGCTTTGCCTGATGTTCGGAACATCTCAGCTAACATATCTGCGGTGTGAACCGTCGGGATTCCATAGCGTGTAACGACGCTAACGGCGTTGCCAACGCCGAGTCCGTCTAAGTTGATTACATAGGTATTTTCTTGATCATATTCACGAGCGTGTTTTTGGACGTAGCGTAATGCGCCGCACATGCCGTATTCTTCCGCACCAGCGGCAAGGAATGTAATAGATTTTTTTTCGCCGCGCGCCATCACCACACGCGCGATTTCAAGCATAACGCCAACGCCGGAGGCATTATCAAAACCGCCAGGAGAGCGGTTCTGCGTGAAATTGATTTGCAGAAGTAGCAAACAAAGTATCGTTATTCCAGCGACACTCCAGACAATGGCAATGGAATCGGGGAACCAGACGCGGGTGATGTAATCGGGGAACCAAGCGAGGGTAGCGACCTCAATCACCATTACAGTTGTCAATGCAATAAGTCCGACAATCGCGATACCGTAAGCCACTGCTCGGACGGCAATCGACAATACCTGTGATTTGGAGTCATAGTGTGCAACAAATAGGAGGGCAGGCGTATTATCATTCGGTTTCCTACCGTTTGTTGCAACAATGTTCTCCGACTCATACTTTCTGCCCACATTATATAGCCCTTCAAACCGTCTCTGCCACTGCATAAAAAGCAACGCCACGGAGAGACTGAGTAGACAAGCGAGACATACAGGGATCGGAAACCCTTCACCCAGCCACGGGACAGAAAGGACTACTGGAACGAAGAGACCGCAAAGCAGACGCGGTAACACCTCCGCGGGGAACTTCGTAAAAGAAAAAGATTCTCGTGAGACATCCAACCCCAACGCTGTGAATTGCTGGACGATGTAGTCTTGCGCCTTCGCTTCACCCAGGCTGCCCACCAGTCTCGGAAAGGTAAGTTGCGCGATGTGATGGTAGGCACGCTTTGCGTCATAAGTCAGGTTTATATCCATCCGAATTGATTCAATCTGTGCCCAACTCCACTTGGAAGCGCCTTGCCAGACGACCCCTGAGTGTCCGAGCGATTTCACGTTCCGATTCAGCGATGTTGTGGAGCTCGCACGGATCGTTCTCTAAATCGTATAACTCTGTCACATCGCTGTAGTTCTCGATGAGTTTGTGTGTCGCCGTCCGAATACACCGGAAGTTTCGGAGGGCACTCACTGTCTCGGTGCGGTGCGTCTCAATTTCACCACGAAGCACAGGCGCGAGGGACCTCGCGTCAATCCGTGGTAACACAGGTACACCTACTAACTCACATATCGTCGGATTCAGATCAATCAACTCGACCAAACTCTCCGAAATCTGGTTCCCCGCAATGCCGGGTCCAGCAACGATGAGTGGCACTCTCAGGGACGCTTCATAGGCAACGCTTTTGGTGTAAAGTCCGTGGTCGCCGAGCATTTCCCCGTGATCGCTTGAATAGATGATATAGGTGTTATCGAGCATCCCACGGTGTTCAAGTGCGCGAAGCATTTCCCCGATCTGGTCATCAATCAATTCCGTTGCGGCGCAGTACTGCTGTCGCGTGAGAGTAATCTCCTCGGGACCAATATCAACGACGCGTCGTCTCACCCATTCGGGTTTTCCTTCCATATTATCAACGATGGCGGGAGGCATCTCTGCATTCCGATACTTATCCCCATATTCAGTGGGTGGATCGAAGGGATCGTGTGGTCCGACGAAACTCACGAACATATGCCATGGGAAATCATCAGGGATGTTCTCAATAAACGCAGTTGCCCGTCTGCCGATATAGGTATCGGCAAAATCTTCTGTTGAGAGGACGGAATCGTGAGAACCCTCTTTAATCCAACCCCCGCTACTGCGTTTCTGATAATCTTCGTGGAACGCTTTGAGCATCCCTTTTTCTTCAAGATAGTGCGTGTAAGGACCGATGGGTGTTGGTGAACTTCCTGCATGCATTTTGCCTTCACACTCTTCAGGATGTGTGAAACCCCAGCTATAAGTGCGTGGACGGTCGCCGTAGCGTCCGTTATAGCCATCGGGTTTGGCGAGATCGAGTTTACCAACACATCCGACGCGATAGCCGTGGTCGCGGAGTTGCTGATAGTAGGTCGGCACGGTGGCGGGTAGGAAGCTTCCGTTATCTACGGCTCCCACTCGTGAGGGTTGCAATCCCGATGCGAGCGCGATACGTGAGGGCGCACAGACTGGGGCGTTCACTGTGCAGTTTGGAAAACTCACACCCGTTTCTGCCAAGTGTCGTAAGTTTGGGGTATTGAGTGCGGTGGGTGCATTCTCAACTGTCTCCAAATAATCGTATCGGTGCTGGTCTGACATGATGAAAAGAACGTTCGGTCTATCAGTTTTTCGAGTCATTTCCCCTCCATTTCACATAAAGGCTTTTTTAATTTTAGTTCCATACCTATCGCTATACTTAATTCACAACTACATAAATAGTTTCACCAAGTTCTTGAATGAAGTTAATTGCCTTCACCGAATCTGAAGAAGAAATGCCCCAGCGATTCCCTGGACTGCTAGGATCCAAGTCTGACTCATGTACAATCTGATTTCGCCGATTAAGGATCAGTTGGAGTTGATTTTTCACATCCTCAACCTTTAAGTTGAGTTCTAACGCAACAGAGTCCCACAATCTACAAGTAGAGAAAAGCCGGATCGCATCGGCTATTTTATCAGGATGTTGAAACGGCAGGTGGCCGTGGTTGCGGCGAATTTCCTCATCAAGCCATCTGTTATCACCTTGTGCCGCGGCAATCCCTTGTAATGTTGCTTCCATCTTAATCTGAAAACGCAAAAAGGCAGGCGTTTGAGGGCGTTTGCCATCATAAACTTCCAGCATGCCAACTCGCGTGATTCCGTGTATGTAGTGGTCAAGTGCACTGACAGCCATAACGATTTGAGAGCGTAACAAGTCTGTCAAATCCAGAGCAGAAATTATCTGTTGACTGAATATATCATATAACGCCCCCAAGGTTTGAACCCGTTCAATATCATCACGAAATTGTTGAAGAATATCAAGCATTTTCAATGAGCACCATTATCCTATCAACGCCTTCAGAATAGAGTTTTTGGAATCGATGCATAGATTTTTTTGTTTGCTCAAGCACCTCACCTGCATGTTCAAGCTGTGTGTCCGTCAATTCAAAAATTGGGGCTTTATGTTCTTGTGAACGAGCGATAAGACTATTGTAATCTGGCATCTGAAGAATTGGTTTTCCTAAGGATTCCTCTGAAAACAGAGTCTGTTGATTTGGTTCACGTAACATTACTTTCTCATATAACTCAATGGGAAGTAACATATCGTTTTTCTTTAAGACAGGTAGGAGACTCGTCTTGACAGCTAGCTCTATAGCATCAATCCATTTTTGAAATGCAGCAGTAGGTTTCTTGTTTCTAACCCGATAATTCTGAACGATTGTACCGAGAAATTTGGGAATTTTATCTGGGAAAGGATAAGTTGCTTCCCTTAGAATTGGTAACGCTCTCCCCTGTCTCGACCACGCTGCCCATTGGATCAAAATTGAAGCGAGACTCTCCGCCGCCATGACCGAGAAATAATCAGGAAACATCGGAACAAGAAAAAAGTCACTCGTCATCAGCAAATTTCGGTTGATTGCACCTAAACTAGGTCCCATGTCTACAAGTATGAAATCTACATCGTACTTTTTGGCAGTTTCCATAAAAAGATAATTTAGCGAACCAGGCAAATTCTGGAGACTAGGGAGTGAACCAGACAGTTCTTGAGCCATACCCAAAACGACCTCGTATTCAGCAAACCGAATGTGCCCTGGTAACAGATACATATTAGGTTGTCCTTTAACTGGCTCACAGATTACTGGTTCAAGAAGCACGGGGCGAGATTCAAAAGCTGGAGCGAGCCCTCGGTAGATATCCCGCACTTCTTCTGACTCGTAAAGTGCTTGAAACCCTTCGCTAATCTTATATTTGTTCCCCCTGAGTCCAAAGACCATTCCTGTTAGATTACACTGCGGGTCACAGTCAACAAGCATAACCGTTTTGCCTTTATTTGCCAGCATCCACCCTAAGTTGAATGTTGTCGTTGTTTTGCTGACACCGCCTTTGTGGTTGAAAAGCGCGATTTGTTTCGTCATCTAATATCTCCTCAGGTATGGACAATGTGATTATTAAGTCTAACCCTTTCAATTATTATACACAGGATCGTGGTGATTCTCAATTAAAAAATCGCTGTTGATTCGCATAGAGTGTTCCTAAAAACATTCTCAAGGTCTTGCCATAATTTACCGGGTATGCTATGATGTGCCCATAATTCTCAAAAAGGAGGCTCACATGGCAGTTTTTTTACATACACGGGTTCGCGTCAGCGACCTTGACGGTTCCATCAATTGGTATTGCGATCACATGGGGTTCAAAGTCCTCAGTCGGAGCGATAAATCTCCGGCGGGCAACCAGATCGTGCATCTTGAACTCCCGGGCAATGCCCACACCTTAGAGTTAACCTATTCACCGGACTTCGATCTTCAGGTGCAAGAGGATCTGATGCATTTTGCGATCGGGGTTCCAGATATTGTCGAATTTTGCGATGGGTTAGAAAAGGCAGGGTTGGAAATTTGGCCCGATGAATGGCGCGACCAATTCACATCAGGTGGAATGAAAATGGCATTCGTCACCGATCCTGATGGTTACGAGGTCGAAATTTTAGAACGTGCAGATGCCTCTGGCGATCCGCTCGATGTGCTTGACGAATCTTAAGTCGTAACGTGTAGGTTGGGTTGAACGCGGAGAAACCCAACAAAACCGATTAGACATAGGGCCAAAATTGGTTCCATGCCGTCAGCCAATCTTTTGCTCGGCTTTCAACGGTGACGGGACCCGTTATTTCAACGCCTGTGCGTCCCTTGAATTCCGCGAGTTTATCGACGCTGGAGAGTTCAATTTTGATTGTCGTTGGTGCATCAGGGACATAAGGCTTCACCCGATTTAAATCCGTGAGAGCATCTCTCGCGGCGTCCTCAATCAATTGGCGGGCACGTACCGGTGGAAGTTGTCGCGCACTATATCGGCTTAGTCCGCGTTTAACAGCGACTGTGAGCAGTGCATCGCCGAGGAGTGCTTTCGCTTCTCGGCAGACTGCTACGTCGCCTGTGACCAATGCCACTGGCACTCCATAGGCACCGTTGAGCGCGGCATTCACGCCAGTCTCACCGACAAGGTCATCGTTGAACCAAAGGTTCCGATACTGCACGCTGGAAATCGTATGGCACAACACACCATCAGGTGTACCGTTGCGGGCATGCATACCGATGAGTAAGCACGCATCACAACCGTCCTTCCACATATCTTCGTAGCGTCCCCATCCGTGATGTGCTACCCACTCACAATCCGGGTGAATTTTATCTGGGATGAGCGAATTAAAGGTCCACCCTTGTCCTGCCCCGTGGCAATCTACAACGACAATCTCCGTTGCCCCTGCGGCTTTCGCGCCGCGCACGGCGGCGTTGATCTCCTCCGTATAGAGGTGTCGTCCTTCCTCAAACATCGCCGCGCCGCCGTTCACCTGCTCCCACACGACGATGCCGCTGACACCCTCCATATCCGACATGATGAGTACTCGCATTGTTCTACTTCCTTTCTTTTGAGTTCGGGGGGTCCGTACTTACAGTATAAACATCTTACGCTTAAAATGCAAGAGGCAAATCGGTAGGGCTTAAGGGTATTCAGTTTTAGTTTTTTATAGATTTCCCGTAAGGTATCGCGAGTGGGAGGTCCGTTCTACAAGTATGTGTCCGGAATCGGAGTTCTCTCCTACAGAAGAACTCTGGTAGATTTTACAATTACTGATACATTCCAAAGCGGCGAGGTTAGGAAACCTCGTCAGCAAGGGTGGGTTTGCGCTGCTATTGAAATGTTTGACATACGTCTTCTGTTGTGATATAATTCTGTTGTTACAGAAAATACTTAACCTTATGAAGAAAAACTGATGGATATATAATTTCAAGTTCACTCGTATGGATACAATTAAAGCAGAAATCTACGATATTATAGGAAGCGCGATCCACGCCGCCGTTGCTGCTGGGGACATCACGATACCCGAAGTGCCAAAGATCCCGTTCTCACCCACTAAAACGCCTGAACACGGGGACATCGCCACGCCGATTGCCCTCGGACTCGCAAAACAGGCACGGCTGGCACCCCGCAAAATAGCTGAGATAATTGTCTCACACATCGATCTCGATGCCCATCCAGCCATCCGCCAAATCGACATTGCGGGTGCTGGCTTCATCAATATTCACCTCGCCGACAACTATCTCTACGACACACTCCAAACAATCGCTACGATGCAGGAAGCATACGGAACCTGTAACAAGGGAGAAGGGAAACCACTTCAGATTGAATTCGTCAGTGCCAATCCTACGGGACCCATTAATATCGTCAGTGGGCGCGCTGCGGCAGTCGGGGATACCCTCGTCAATCTCCTAAATGCTATAGGCTACAACGCCGTGCGGGAGTACTACGTCAACGATGCAGGCGGACAGGTCGAACGCCTCGGTGAATCCATAGATGTGCGTTATCGGCAAGTGCTCGGTGAAGACGGATTAGAAATTCCAGAAGGCGGGTATCCAGGTGAATATCTACGGGAATTCGCCCAAACTATCGCTGATACGGAAGGGGATGTCTATCGGGAACTTGAGACAGCGGAACGAGTGGCAACTTTCCGAGACAAAGGCATTGCCCACATCTTGGCGCAACAAAAAAGATCGCTCAAACGTTTTGGGATCGATTTCGATGTCTGGTCGAGTGAAAAAGCGATCCGAGAGAGTGGAAAACCGGAGGAAATTATTGAGCTGTTCCGCGAGAAGGCGTATCTCTACGAAGCGGAAGGCGCGACGTGGTTTCGGATGACAAATTTTGGCGATGATAAGGACTGTGTCGTCATAAAAAGCGACGGAGAATATACCTATTTTGTGCCGGATGCCGCCTATCATCGCGATAAATTTGACCGAGGTTTCAGGACAGTTATTGATCTGCTTGGACCAGATCACCAAGGGCATATCAGTCATCTCAGAAACTTTGCAAAAGCGATGGATTTACCCGACGACTGGCTCGAAATCTTTATCATTCAACAGGTGAACCTCGTCGATGCAGAGGGCAAGCGATCGGATATGTCAAAACGTCGCGGACAGTTTCTGACCCTTGATGACCTCATTGACGAACTCGCGGAGACGGTCGGCGAACAGTTTGCGGTGGATGTCGCTCGCTATTTTTTCCTCATGCGTGCCAACAATACCCATCTCGATTTCAATATGGAATTGGCAGTCACGCATGCCAGCGAAAATCCTGTCTTTTATATCCAATACGCCCATGCACGGTGCTGCAGCATCTTCGAGCAGGGAGATGCGCAAGGAATTACATCGAAACCTATTGAAGCCGTTTCTCTAAATCGACTCACGGAACCGATGGAACATGAATTAATCCGAAAATTAGCAGAATTCCCATCGGCTGTACTTTTGAGTGCAGAAGCACGGGAAGCGCATCGCCTTGTACATTACTTACACGAACTGGCAGGAATTTTTCATCCCTACTACAATCAACACCGGGTCCTTGATCCCACAGACATGGAAAAGACCTACGCCCGACTCATTCTGATACAGAGCGTGCAAAGGGTGTTGAAAAATGGTTTGACGTTGCTGGGTATTTCTGCCCCGACGGCTATGTAGGTGGCTGTCAGCGGTCAGCGGTCGGCAATCAGCAAAGAGGCGTTAACGATCGTGTGACTTCTGAGGGGACCCTGATGGCTGATGGGCTGATAGTTTCCGACAGCCGATGACGATAGGAAAAATATGACAATGGATTATAGAAAAACCGATAAGGCGCACGTGTGGCATCCTCTGTTTCAGCATCAACGCCTTGAAGAAACAACGTTAGCCGTTTTTGAATCGGCGCACGGGACAACGCTTGTAGACGCAGAGGGTCGCGAGTATTTAGATGCTTACTCGGCACTCTGGAACGTCAATGTCGGTTATGGTAGACAGGAGATTGCGGATGCCGTCTATGCACAGATACAACAGTTGCCTTACTATCCACACTCGCAGATTAACGTCCCCGCCACGGTATTAGCGGAGCAGCTCGCGGCGTGTCTTCCGGGTGATTTGAACCATGTCTTTTTCTCCAACAGTGGTTCCGAGGCGAATGAAACCGCCATCAAAATGGCACGGCAGTACGGTAGACAAACCTATCCGGGTGAGAATCGCTACAAGATCATCAGTCGATACCGTGGGTATCACGGGTTTACCTTTGGTGCCTTGTCAGCAACAGGGCAGGCACGCAGACGAAAGGCTTTTGAGCCACTCGTTCCAGGGTTTATACACGCGCATCCCCCTTACTGCCATCGATGTCCCATTGGATTAGACTACCCATCTTGTGGCACGGAGTGTGCTGATGAGATTGAACGGATAATTCGGTGGGAGGGACCCGAAACAGTCATTGCTGTCATTGCGGAGCCTATTATTGGTGGCGGTGGTGTGATTGTCCCGCCAGATGAATATCTTCCGAAACTGCGGCAAATCTGTGACGACTACGGTTTGTTGCTCATCCTTGACGAGGTCATCACCGGTTTCGGACGCACGGGAAAGATGTTTGCCTGTGAGCATTGGGATGTCCAACCCGACCTTATTACGCTGGCAAAGGGGCTGACGAGCGGTTATCTGCCACTCGGGGCATGTGTCGCCTCAACAGAGGTCTTCAATGCGTTCCTCGGGGAATCCGATGAAAACAAGGAATTCGCTCAGGTCTGCACCTACGGCGGGCATCCGGTGGCATGTGCCGCTGGGATCGCGAATCTCGAGATTCTCCAAAGGGAACGGCTCTGGGAAAATTCGGAAAAGGTAGGGGCGTATTTGCTCTCGAAATTAGAAACATTGCGGGATTTACCCATTGTCGGTGATGTGCGTGGCAAGGGATTGATGCTGGCGGTGGAGTTTGTCCAAGCCGATGGGACGCAGCTGGAAACGGCAACGACCAATCGAATTGTGAGTCAGTTGCGAGACTTTGATACGGGGGGATCATCGTTGGAAAAATTGGACACGCTGTCGACGAACCCGAAAATATCATTTACATTGCACCGCCCCTGATTCTCACAGAAGCAGAGGCGGACAGAATTTTTGAGACGTTACGTCAAGTACTTGTCCAACAGGAGTTTTAATTCGTGCCGCTTCGCTGTGGGTATCTTATCCGGTTGCGTAGCGATCGCGAATTGCAGGGCGGTTGAACAGGGGCAGTTCCGTTCTCCTTCAGGGATTTTAGCGACAGCAGCCCTTACCGTCTTTTTGGAAGTTTCTACATTAAAACGGACATTTTCAAGGATCATCTCTGTTGTCACGTTATCGTGTTCAGGGTGCCAACAATCGTAATCGGTGCAACAGGCGAGGACCGCGTAGCAGATTTCAGCCTCACGGGCGAGTTTCGCTTCCGGCGCAGCGGTCATTCCGATGATGTCAAACCCGAGGTGTCGGTAGAGTTCAGACTCTGCCTGTGTAGAAAATGCCGGTCCTTCCATACAGATATAGGTGCCGCCATTATGCACGGAGGCCCCGATTTCTGTAGCCGCTGTGGCTAAAAGGGAACTGAGTTGTGGAGAAAAAGGATGTGCAAGGCTGACGTGGGCAGCGATACCGTCGCCGAAGAAGGTGGATTTTCGGTCTTTGGTATGATCGTAGAGTTGATCCGGCACAACGAAATGGCGGGGTTCAATATCTTGCCGTAGGCTTCCGACGGCACTGACAGAGATCAGCCACTCAACACCTAACGATTTTAAGGCATAAATATTCGCTCGGACATTAATCTCAGAAGGAAGGAGCCGATGCCCAACACCGTGCCGCGGTAGAAAAACGACGGGCTTCCCATCAAGGTTCCCCAGAATAAGCGCATCGCTCGGTTCACCGAACGGGGTGTCGACCCTGATTTCTTCGACGTCTGTTAAGCCTTCCATCTGATAAAAACCGCTGCCGCCAATAATTCCGATACGCATCTTTTGTCCTTTCGTGAGGCGTGACTATCGCCTCCGCTACGTTACTGAAAACCGATAACTAAAAACTGATAACTATTATGGCATTATTGCAGTGTGGTAATTTAACACTTGAGGGAAAATCCAGTTCTGCCGTTGCGACTTACGTACGGGTCAGGGAACTGGACCTCGTTTTCGATTTAGGCAGATGTCCGATGAATTTTATCGGCATCGGCAATGTTTTCATTTCTCATTTCCACCTGGATCACTATTTCGGGTTGCCTATCTACATCAGTCAGCGCTGGCTTGCGGGTATACCGCCGGGGAACATCTACGTCCCGTGGAGTGGGTCTAAGCAACTGATGCATATTCTTGATAGGATCTCCGCGTTGGATACTGGCAAGAGTTGGGCGTATCAAATCACGCCCGTTCGAGTGGGGGATGAGATTCCGTTTCGGCAAAATTTAGTCGCACACATTTTGCCAAGCGACCACAGTGTTCCCGCTGTTTCTTATCTGATTTGTGAGGTGCGCAAGAAGCTCAAACCCGAGTTTCGGCATTTGTCAGGGCGCGACATCGCAGAACTGAAACGTTCGGGGGTCGAAATAACGACAGAGGTGCAATTGCCCTTAATTGCCTACTTAGGGGATACACGGAGTATCCCTCTTGATGCACATCCATTACTCAAACAGTGCAAAGTCCTAATTTGCGAATGCACATTCATCTTACCGGAGCATCGGGTGCGTGCGAAGCGGACAATGCATCTCCATCTTGAGATGTTACCCTCAATTTTAGAAGATATTGAGAGTGAACACATCGTCTTGACGCACTTCTCCCGCCGTTATACACCGGAACTTATTCGAAAAAAAGTTTTCAATTACTTACCACCGCCGGAACGCTCCCGCGTACAACTCTTTCTCTAATGTGAGACGGCAGTCTGCTGCGTCCTTGCCCGGTCCATGTAGAGATGTGTTGTCAGGAGTGCCCAGATGGGTGCGAATATAGCGTCTATCAATATGTTTACAACGACCATCACCGCGATTGCCCAAACGGGGGTATGCTGTAAGGTTATTTGGACCTGAACGCCAAAAAAGAGATCAAAGAATTTCTCTGATAGTAGTATCTCACGTAAGGGCACAAATTCAGGGGCAACGACAGAAAACAGTAGCAACGTTAAACCGAAAACCGCGGTGGTAAACACCATTGTTCCGCAAACAAGCAACAGATACATACCGAAAAACTGCTTCCATTTCCCGCGCACGAGTTCACCACTGCGGCGCAGTGCAGCGATCGCCGATAGATTCTCAATAATGATCCCTTGGTTGTAGAGGCTCCATTTTACCAGAAAATAAACCGCGGGAATACCAACGATCATCAGCAACAGAATCGGTGTAGCGGGTGCTACCGGTACATACGGTATCAAAACTTGAGAGAATCCAGTCAAGATAGGTACGACAATGGTAAAAATTCCCGCTGTAGCGAGTAGCCCGAATAGGACCCATATCCCCAAAATAGATACGATCTTGCGACGTGTATGTCGCCATGCCTTGCCTGAAGTAGCATTTGTGCCACGGTATTGATGGACTATGATAAAAGCCAGTGGACACATTGCAAACCATAGAAAACCGATGTCAAAAGCAGATCCATCGAAGCCACCAGTTGTCTGTACACCCATTGATTTCAAGGAAGCCTGATGCGTTCCTGTTGATCCACTAAATGCCGTGATTCCTCCTGATGTGCTAAAAGTCCATTGTGCCTCTGAAATCCATAATTGAGAAAATAGAAGCAAGGCACTGTAGAGTGCAAGGCTGACAATGATGACGGGTAACATCACGCGCCAGAACAGACCAAAATGGTGCCGATACTCTCGAAATATTGTTGACATAAGTCCGGACCGCTGTGGTACGGAGGTCGTGTTACCTGTATTTTCCAAGGCGTCCTGCATAGCTTTATTCCTATCTGTGGGTTGGATTTCAGACAAGTCTGTAAAGGTGTGGTGTCGGGTGGTGTATGTAGGGGCAAGTCCCATGCCATCCATCTTCATGTATTTATGAACGATGAAGGCGCGGGGAGCCTTGCCCTACAGCACACAACCGATCACTCTTCTACTAAAGCGGCATAGGGAAACTGGATATAGGAGGGGGTTTCCCTAAAAATTGAGGTTAGCTGCCTATACCGGGATGAGAACTGGCATCCTGGTCAGACGTTCCCGCTTCTTGTTCCTCGTAGAACTTGTATCCGTCTTCGTCTTGGTCAAGTTCATACTGACGTACAATCTGCTCTGCTTCGCGAAGGTAGGGTGTATCTCCCTTGGTAATGCTCATATAGGCTTTGAATCCATCATAAGCCGATCCGAATTCACGGATGGAACGATAGCAAACCGCCTGTTGGTAAACGGCTTCGTTTCGCCATACGGATTCTGGTGCGTTTTCAAACAGATTGTCATAAGCCTCAATTGCCCGCTCGTATTCACCGTTTTGTTGATAAAGGGTGCCGATGCGATACATCGCATCTGCCGCGGCGAACTTCTTATGCGACAGGTCTCTCGCCAACGTCTTGTAGGCGTTAATAGCACGCGGGAAGTTGCGAAGTTTCTCCCAGTTCCCCCCAATCTGTTGGAAATTTTGAACGACCTGATCGCTATATCCCATCACCCACATGTCAGCAGGCGTAATTTTCCGTCCAGTCTTTTGGTATTCGACGGCTTTCTTATTGCGGAACTTATTAATCTCATCCATTAGAAAACTGATTTCTATCAGGATTTCATTCGTTTGCTTCAGGAGCGTTCCAGCCTGCGACGCCTCGTAAGAATCTGGAAACTTCTCAGTGACACCCACAAAGGCGGGCCAGCCACCACCATAGTCGAACAGGGTGTAAAAATAGACGTTGCCAATCTGGAATTGCGCCTGCGGTGCCTTGGGATGCTTGGAGAACTCTTCGACCATTCGCTCGTAATTGCGGATGGCTTCGGTATAGTTCTCTAAGCTTTCATAAGCACGCGACACCTCGTAGAGTGCCTCTGCGGCGATATTAAAGGTCTCATCGGTTGGCGAATTGTCGTAAAGTGCTTTATAGTTTTGGTATTCAGCCCGCTTTGCCTTAATGACTTCGCGGTTCTTTCGAATATTCGCCGTACCACTTTTCGCTTCGTTTGCGTAATATCCAGTGGGATCTAACGCAACAATCGCTTGATAATGCTCAACTGCTTTATCCCAATCATAGCGGCGCTTGTAAATTTTAGCGATTTGGTAGTGTGCACGCTGTGCCCACTTTCCTTTCGTGTCGCGTTCAATGACCTCTGAGTAGAGGGCTATTGCTTTATCATAGAGTTCTTGCTGCCTTTGGCGATTCTTCTCCATCCTTTCCGGATCATCATCGCGCACGTCCATAGTTTCTGCCTCGTCAAACGCAGTGTCGGCGTTTTGGAGTTTGGCACCGAGCGGAACGATGTTAATGCCGCCTGGCCCGCATCCGAGAATCGTTACTGCGAGGAAAATGAAGGCAAGCATGAGAAGATGGGCTCGGTCTATTCGAAGACCGAAGCCGTATGTGAAACGGTTCATTGTGAGTCCTCCTTAGGAAAATAGAAATGTGCCGGTGTGTTTTCAACCAGAACAATATAACCAACCGGCTCCCGTTCATTGTTGAAAATATTATACTAAATTTGCAAAAAATGTCAACCCTTTTTTTAATTTTAGAAATTCCGATCGGTTTGCTGCTTGCTCAGGTTTGTGCTAACTCTTAAAAAATTACGTCTATAGGAACAGACAAACAGGAACAGGAAAGTCACTTACCCCCATTTTTTTCTGAAGGTTTGTGGTGAAAGGTTTTAGTTGTAAAAAGTGTGAGAAACTCAGTGGGTTTATGATAAAATACCTCCTTACAGCAACTGTTTGTAAACGCATTTTACAAAACATGTAAGGAGGTATTTTATGAAAAAGAGATACCCAAAACGGGTAAATCCAGAAACGATGATAACACGTTTTGGAGAAATCTTCAAGTCTGTTGGTATGAAAAAACCGGTTTTTCGGAATCTGGTATTGGTCTTGATAGCGATCAGTGTTGCCCCGACGTTTCGGATCAATGAAGTTGCGTCGCGTTTGTCGCTCGTCGTCAAGCGGGAGAAGTCGAAACAGAAAAGGTTTCTGCGTTTCCTTGACACCCCACTGCCGATTGATGCGCTCAAAGAAGCGTGGTTCGTGTCGGTTGTGGGTTGGTTTTTCAAGGATGCGGGTGCTCATCTGTATTTGCTCGTTGATGAGACGTCTCTGATTGCCGGGTGGAAAGCCCTTGTTGTTTCGATCCCGTTTCGGCATCGTGCGATCCCTGTCTTTTGGTTCATCTATAGCGATCACCAGCTTCACGAGGGTATCTATAAGAGTCATAATGAGATTATCCAATACTTCTGTGTCCATGTTTATCAAGAGGCTTTAGGGGTGGTGTCGCGGCATCAACAACGACCTGTTCTGGTGTTTGACCGTGGTTTTGGGCGTGCGCGATACGTCATCAAGTTTCTCAAGGCACGGGATATCCCGTTCGTGATGCGTGTTGCGAGAAATGTCGGTATCCGGCATGATGGGAGTCTGAAGAAACTTGATGACCTCGAAGCGGGCTGGTATCGGCATATCCTTTATCAGGCGCAGGAGCAGATACCGCTTCAACTCTATATCCTCAGAGATGAGACCTTCAAAGACCCGATGTATCTTATCTCCAATCGCCTCAGTGGACATCAGATACATCACTGCTACAAACGCCGCATGCAGATTGAACACGGGTTTCGAGATATAAAGTCGTGCTTCGGATTTGGTAAACTCGTCTTGAAAAAACCGACACAAGCGCGTCTGGAGGTCCTTTGGTTATGTGCCTGCCTCGCTTATGGATTGCTGTTTATCAGTTACGAGAAGGTCGCCTCTACGCATTGGCAGAGGGCATATAATAGTAATAACAGAAAAACTTTTTCTGTTATTACTATTATCAAACGCGTGCTCACCGACTTATGGAACCAACACTTTCTTATCTCCTTTTTCACCGAGATAGGTGCCAGAGGGGATCCACTTTTCGGACCCACTCACTGACTGACTTTCTCACAGAAAAACCTGACTACATCAACTACAATCTACTCTCGAAAAAAAATGGGGGTAAGTGACGAACAGGAAAAACTTGACAAAACACTGCAAATATGTAAGAATTGCGTTTGCACAAAACGGTTAACATCCCGACGACGGGATCACTTATTCAACATAATTTTTTCCATGTGAAAGTCAAACGTAACAAGGAGGAAAACATGGCGCATTCGGATTACAAAATTGGTGTTGTAGGGGTAGGCAGAATGGGCGCGAACATCGCCCGACATCTCAACGACGAAGGGTTTGATGTTACGGCTGTATACGATGTTGCAAGCGAACGTGCCCAAGAACTCGCAGCAGAAATCGGTGCAACGGCGGCGGGAGAACTCGCGAAGGTTACAGCACTCGCGGACTATATTATTACTGTGGTTACGGACGATGCAGCAATGCGCGCCATTTTCTCGGACGATGCGGAGGACAGTTTACTTCAAGGCGCGTCCGGCACAGTCTTTATTAACTGTGCAACGATTAGCCCTCAGGTCCACGTAGATATCGAGCAACTCGCAGCAAAACATGGGGCAGAGAGTCTTGAAGGATGTATGGCAAGTAGTATCACACAAGCACGGGAGGGGACGCTCTACCTCATGTGCGGCGGTAAACAGGAAACATTCGACAAGGCACGCGCGATTCTGGATTCGATGAGCATCTCGCTCCGTTACGTCGGTGAAGCCGGTCAAGCAGCACAGGTGAAAGCACTCGTCAATATGGTAATGAATATCAATACGGCAGGGCTCGCTGAAGGACTCGGCTTGGGTGCTGCACTCGGATTGGATCTGACGATGTTGCAGGAGGTTTTCGCACAAACGGGTGCAAACTCCCGCGTCTTGGAAACCGACGGGGAAGACATGGAGGCACGCGATCATGAATGTTATTTCTCATCTGCGCATGCATCCAAAGATTCAGGGATCGCCCTTGACTTGGCGAACGATGCTGGTATTTCTCTCCCACTCGCTCAGGCAACGAAGGCACAGTACGATCGGATGATTGAACTCGGATTGGGGGATCTGGATAAGTCCGGTGTTGCTGAACTGACTTTCCCGGGACGGGGTCCAGGGAAGTAAAAATGTCCGGGGTCTCATCACGAAATCAGGTTTAAGAAAGGAGCGTCAAATCGCAAACCTATGATGTTTAACCACAAGGAAAGATTAAAAGGCGTCATCCTCGCAGGTGGGCTCGGCACCCGTTTGTATCCACTCACAAAAGTCATCAGTAAGCATCTCTTGCCTGTAGGTAACGAGCCGATGGTGTTTCATAGCGTCAAGCAGCTTACGACTGCAGGCATCACCGATATCCTTATCGTGACGAACCCTCAATACGTTGGAGACTTCGTGAGGGCCTTGGGGAGTGGCAGTGATTTTGGATGTGAACTCACCTATCGAGTGCAAGAGGAAGCCAAAGGCATTGCGCATGCGCTTGCCCTGGCAGAAGGGTTCGCCGGCGCTGGCAAGATCGCCGTTCTGTTAGGTGACAACATCTTTGAAACCTCAATTCAGCAAGCCGTTAACGACTTCCACGCCCAACAGCAAGGGGCGCGAATCCTGCTCAAACAGGTATCGGATCCTGAGCGTTACGGCGTAGCGACGTTGAACGGAAGGCATATCGTTGCGATAGAAGAGAAACCGAAGCATCCGAAAAGCGATTACGCGGTTGTAGGTGGCTATTTCTATGACGCATCCGTGTTCGACATCATTCGCACGGTTGAACCTTCAGCACGCGGGGAATACGAAATAACCGCTGTCAACAATGCCTATATTCAGCGCGGAAAACTTGAATACAGTTTTGTCCAGGGAAAATGGATTGACGCAGGGACCTTTGATTCGCTCACTGAAGCACATCAGATCTTGCTGAATTCCTCGGATTGGCGGGGTTAAGAATTGTCGGTTAAGAAGTCCTCTGTTTAACGGAAGTCTCTTGTGCCTGAAAACCGATAACTGAAAGCGAAGCGAACTGAAAACTATTAAAAATGGCCGAAAAACTGATTCTATCCATCGTGGTCCCCGTTTACAATGAAGAGGAAAACGTTTGTCCGTTGTTTGAAAAAATCCAAGCCGTATGTGAGACAATCGGAGATTCTTATGAGGTGTTATTTGTAGATGACGGAAGCCACGATAGGACCTTCGCCGTACTTTCAGAACTCAGCAAACGGAAACCGCAGCTGGTCGTTATTCGATTCCAAAGAAATGCCGGACAAACCGCAGCGATGGCAGCAGGCTTTGAATTCGCACAAGGGCAACGGATCATTAGTATGGACGGTGATTTACAAAACGATCCAGCCGACATTCCGAAACTGCTTGAGAAATTGGACGAAGGTTACGATTTAGTGTGTGGATGGCGGCAAGAACGACAGGATAAATTTTTGACGCGGCGTGTTCCATCCATCATTGCGAACTGGATAATTGGCAAGGTGACGGGCGTTCCTATACACGACAACGGTTGCTCACTCAAAGCATACCGAGCCTCCGTTATCAAAGAGGTCCCGCTCTATGGAGAGATGCACCGATTTATTCCTGCGATGTCTACAATTGCAGGGGCACGTATCGCGGAAATGGTCGTTACACATCACCCGCGACGCTTCGGGAAAAGCAAGTACGGACTCGGTAGAGTATGGCGCGTGATACTGGATATTATCGCTTTCAAGTTTATCATCTCTGTCTTTTCATCGCGTCCGGCTCCACAACAACCATCACTGCGACAGCGATTGTCAGATGTTCTTTTCCGTCCGAAGCAGCGAGCATTCCGAGTTGCTGCGTTCCTAAGTCTACCTTTCTTTGTGTTAGGACGTGTTTTATTCGGAAGTGCTAACAGTGCAGCACTGAGTTGCTTCGGCTTAGGGGTAGCCCTACTGATACTTGGCTGGATAACTGAGGACAAAATTCAGCACGCTAAGAAAGCGTCAGCCACCTTAGGCACACTCGCGCGTTTTTTTATCGTTCAGTGTAAACGGAGACCTATTCGGTTGTTTGGACCTATTGGCGTGGCGTTATTCGGACTCGGTGGGATCTTACGACTCGCGCCTATCAACTCTCTTTTGCTGAAAATTTTGGACGTTGGGTCATCGAATCCGAGTGTTATTTTTATCACTGGCGGCATCTTCGTATTCTGCTTCGGTTTGTTTGGTGAAATTATCACATTTGCGAACGCAGGACGGGTAAAAGACTACACGGTCTCGGAGGTCACGAAAAGGTAAGATATAGTGAATAGTGCTTCTGTCGGGAATCGGAGTTCCCTCCTACAGCAAGATTGGCGGCGTGAATTTCCGGTAACTGAAACTTATATCTATATGAACCATGCGGGGGTTGCCCCGTTATCGCTTCGGGTGCGGGACGCGATGGCAGGATTTATAGAGGATGCGACGCTGAACGGTGCCGTGAATGCCGAACAGTGGGCGGAAACAGCCGAAGTATGTCGTGCAGCGGCAGCACAACTTATCAATGCGGATACCACAGAAGTCGCATTCATGAAGAATACAACACAAGGTATTCTTATCGCGGCCAACGGTATTGAGTGGCGAGAAGGGGACAATGTCGTCACGACAGCAGTCGAATTTCCTGCCAATATTTATCCGTGGTGGAGTTTGAAAGAACGCTACGGTGTTCAAACGCGCATGGTGCCGGAGCGAGATGGGTGCATTCATATTGAGGATATCGCTTCCGCGATTGACACACGGACACGTGCTTTGACAATCAGCCATGTAGAGTTCGCCTCCGGGTTCCGAAACGATATTCAGGCACTCGGCGAGCTGTGCCGAGCACACAATATTTGGTTCATCGTTGATGCCATTCAAAGCCTCGGCGCGATCGAAGTAGATGTGAAATCTTGTCATGTTGATATTCTGGCAGCGGATGGACATAAATGGCTATTGGCACCGGAGGGTGCGGCAATCTTCTATTGTGCCGACGAAAAACGTGAGCGACTCATCAATACCAATATTGGGTGGTCGAGTGTCGTAAACCCACGCGATTTTCTCAATTACGATTTAACCCAGAAACCGGACGCGACCCGTTTTGAGGAAGGCTCTTACAACAGCGTCGGACTTTATGGACTCAAAGCAGCGATTGACTTACTCCTTGACATCGGTATCCCTACAATTGAGGGGCGCATTTTGGAACTCACGAAGCGTTTAATAGGAGGATTAGAAGCCAAAGGCTATCGTGTCAACACACCGAAAACAGATTCAGAGCGAGCGGGGATTGTCATTTTTGAAAGTGAATGGCACACACCTTCTGAAGTTTATGAGAGACTCCACACTGAGAAGATAATTACAGCAGAACGCGGAAGTGGTGTCAGAGTCTCTCCTCATTTTTACAACACACCATCTGAGGTCGAACGCCTGCTTGAAGTGCTACCAGACCTGTAAGTTCAATGGTTACTACTAAAAAAGGAAAAACAATTGAGTATACATCAACAAAACAGCACTCAGGCACATACAGCACGCCAGTCATCGCCTGAGAGGAAAGCGTTGATGAAGGACAGGAAAGATGGATGGACGGGTGTTCCTAATCTTCCAATCTTCCAATCTTCCAATCTTCTCTTCCGACAGCCTCTCTTTTACCTGTCGCTTATGTTAGGCATACTGTTGATATTCAATGCCTGTACGATGCCCGGCGGTGATCAGAAGATTAGCAAGATCCGCCTCTCCATCCAAAATACATTACCGCTTCCTCGAAAGAGGGTTCCGATTGTGTTGACCGGTGCACAACTCCGAAAAGTGAATCCCGATTTCACCTTTAAAGCCTATTCCGTCGTTACCGGAAAAGCGCCGCGAGAAGTGATGGTTCCATCGCAAGCAGATGACTTAGACTATGACGGTGAACTCGATCAGCTCTGTTTTCTGTTGGATTTAGAGTCTGAACAGACAAAGGAGATTTCCATTCTTTATGATCCAAATGTCAAAGCGACGTTAACACTGGATATTAATAAACAGACGCGCGCCGTTATCTTTCCCGAACTCAACGTCGTGGCAGCAATGGAATCGAATTTGATTGCGTATTTATTAAAACCGAACGGTGCCTTCATCGCTTATGGTAAAAAACGAGCGGAATTATTCAGCGTAGATACAATGTTTCAACCCGAATTAGATTACGAAAGACCGCCCTCACCGGAACTCAGACACCATTTCGAGAACAACGACATCCCCCTCTCCCAACAGGTCCAAATAGAAATAGAGAAACCGGAGCAAAAATGGATCATCCGCGATCTTGAGAATCAGGAAATCTACTTTATCCGAAAATCGCACAATATTGAAACCGGTCTTGAGCAAGAGGCTACAACAGAAGGGCAGTTGGACATAGTTCAGTCGATTGGCTTATCACTGAACGCACTTCTCAAACCTGAAACACCCGAGATGGTTGCGCTAAATCGTTCTGAGGGTCTCATAGGTTGTGGCGGCATTGCCTTGTGGCATAAGGAAAAAGAGGAGATGATCCCACTCCCCACGGAAGGGGATTACGTCCGTATCCTCGCTGATGGGTCCATCCGTTCTATTGTCCAACGGATTATACCAGCGTGGAAAATTCAAGAGAGGACCCACCGGTTAACGTTAACCGCCTTCATCTATGGAGATAATCCGTGGATCGAGCATCATATCCATATTGATGGTAATCTCGCAACGGATTATGCTATTGCTACAGGTATCCCATACCTGAATGGGGCTTATGGAGAGGACAGAAAGCAGGGGTGGATATGGAGTTGGGGGGCGGATCCAAGCAACATAGATACACTGGGTGTCGCTCTCATTGCCCCCACGCATCGCGATGTACAGGAGGCAAAGGCGCGAGCCTCTATAGGAGACCTGCGGGACAATGCTGCTCACGAAGCATCGGAGAGTTCTCTTTTGCCAGTTATCCTCACCCCTGATGCAGAAGGCAGACTCAATTATCGGACGTTTGCTATCTGGGGAGGTGGCATTGATGGCGTTGAGACCGAGACGGAATTCGCGGAACATGTTCAAATTACAACGACTGCGTTGAAGACCCCGCCACACATCAAGTTCCTACCGAAAGAAGAAGAAAAGTAGGGGCGAGGTTACCTCGTCCCTACAATTGGAGAAAACGATGCTCATCAAGGAAGAGTGCTTGCAACTTATTGCAAACCAACGTACGGACGAAATCGTCGTCACAACAATGGGAACCACAGTGCCGTGGGGTAAAATATCAACACATCCGTTGGATTACGCCTCCGTCGGGAGTGCGATGGGACACGCTGCCGATTTCGCACTCGGCATCGCACTTGCTAAACCCGATAAAAAGGTGATCGTGCTCAATGGTGACGGGAGTATGTTGATGTGCTTAGGGACATTGGCGACGATTACCGCTCTGAACACACCACCCCCTAACTATCTGCTCTTTGTCTGTGACAACGGCACCTACGAAGTCACGGGCAATCAACCGGTGCCTGCTGGCAATGCGGGTTTCAGCTGGACCACGATTGCGAGAGGGGTCGGTTTTGAGAAGGTTTATGAATTTGACAATCCGGACGTTTTGGATGAAGCACTCCCGAAAATCTGGAGTGAAACTGGACCCACTTTTGTGAATCTGAAGATTGTGCAAGCGCATGAACCGCCGCCGGATCGGTGGGGTGGTTTTCCGTATCCGTATCTGCAAGAGTCACTCGCCGAATCCACGCATAAATTAAAAGAAGCACTTGCCAAGTAGTAGGCACGCTCCACCGTGCCGTAACCCATAGGACAATTATGGAAACCACCACAAAATTAGAAACTCGACGGATGGGGCGCACTGAGATGCGGCCGAACGCGCTTGCGCTCGGTGCAGCATGGATGTGGCAGAAACCGGATGCTGAAGTTATTGAAGCGATCCGACGCGGTATCGAACTCGGGATTAATTACATTGATACGTATCCAGGGCATGCCGAACATCTCTGGGGAGAAGCACTCTCTGATGGCGTGAGGGAAAGGGTCTATTTGCAGGCGAAGGTAGGCACACATCCAGAGCGACGGAAAGACTTCTCAGCGGACGGGACGCGATGGAGTGTGACAAACAGTCTCAAAAGTCTCCGCACGGAGGTCCTGGATTCTGTCCTCATCCACGATCCGATCGATATGGAGAGTGTACTGGCACCCGGATGTGCCTTGGATACACTGTTAGAGATGAAGTCGGAAGGCTGTATTCGACATATCGGTGCGGGTGTCCGCTCCCATGAATTCCACACAGAGCTCATCGAAACAGGACATATCGACATCATCCTTACTTTCTTAGACTATACGCTGTTGTCTCAATCTGTGTCGGAGACAACCTTGCCACTGGCGCGCGAACACGATGTCGGCATCATTCTCGCGAGTCCCTTAGGCATGGGAAGTCTGACCGGTGCAGAACCCAATGTAGAGGAGGAACGCCGCCGGAATCCGGATGCTGAGCCGAAGGCATACGCAATGTGGAAATGGTGTCAGGAACGCAATGTTAACATCCGTCATTTGGCGATGCAGTTTTGTCTTGCTGCCCCTATAGACGGTGTCGTGATGTTCGGTCCCGCGGATAAGGCACAGGTCGAAGACGGATATGCAGCGGCGACGGCTGACATCCCAGAACATATTTGGGAGACGTTTGAGGCGGAGTTTGGTATCAAACGTGGTATGTAGTTAATTGTCTAAGTCTCGAATTTTCGCGTTTCGTATTCATCAATAACTTAAGACTCAAGCCTTTTGTGCTACCATGCTTGCGAGAATACCGAGAATTTTGTCGCATCGTTCGAGCATGTAAGTAGACATGTCAATATGGAGTCGCTTGCCTTCCAATTTGAGAAAGAGCCAATTGACTCCTGTCGTGGTGGCACCGTAAACACGTGAAATGTCGTTCTCTTTTTCAGCATTAAAGCGTTGGGCGGCAATCATCTCCGCTACACACTGTCCGAGGCCTGTTATGAGATCATCCTTCTTCGCTTCAACAAGGATAATGACAGGTGACTCCAAATAGTACTGATTTGGGGATAAGCTCACCAAAAAATCGCACACGCCTGTGAGGTCATTTTCGGTATCGACATTGAAATCAATGCCTGAAAAGAGGCTGATGCAGTGCTCAAAGTGTTCTCGGAGTTCAATGAGGACATCGGCGACAATCATCTCCGATTTCGCTTTCTCCGTGCCTATTGCAACGGCTAATGGAACCTTTTTTGCTAACGCTTTGGTGAGTTCCGCGCTCGGTTCGACTCGCTCTGTTTCGGAAAAGAGTCCTGTGGACTGAACCATTTCGAGTTGAAATGTTTCTCTGACTGTTTCCAAGGTAAAGTTGCTATAAGCCATGTATTGAATCCTCCGTTTGTTCGATGCGATGGATTCTTTAGGTCTTTACACCAATCGCCAAATCTGACGTGAATTGTTTCACCGCAGTGAGCAATTTGGCTTCGTTGTCCATATTGTCTTCAATGACATTGACAATGGCACTCCCAACAATCACACCATCGGCGATCTGCGCGACCTGCGTTGCCTGATCTGGTGTTGATATACCGAAACCGACGCTAATCGGTTTATCTGTATGTTTCCGCAGTTCTGCAATCATGGGCGAGATTTCATCCGACAACATCGCCCGCGCCCCGGTTACACCCGTGACTGAGACACAATAGATAAATCCCGTGCTGACCGATGCGATCAGTTGCATCCGTTCCGGCGGACTTGTCGGTGCGGCGAGAAAGATCGTGGCGAGGTTATAGTTCGGTGCGACTTCAAGGAGCGCTTGTGCTTGTTCAGGTGGTAAGTCTGGGACGATAACACCGTCGACCCCTGCGGCTTGGGCAGCCTTACAAAATGCGTCCTCTCCCATCCGAAAAATCGGATTATAGTAGCTCATGAGCGCAATCGGGATGTCCGTCTGTGTGCGGAGGGTTGTCACCATCTCAAGGATCTGTTGAAGTGAAATGCGATGGGTGAGTGCGCGTTCGCTGGCGCGTTGGACGGTGGGTCCGTCCGCGATTGGATCAGAAAAAGGGACACCGAGTTCGATGATGTCTGCGCCTGCTTCCTCAAGTGTAAGGAGGAGTTTGGAGGTAAGTTCCGGGGTTGGGTCTCCGGCACAGAGATATGGCATAAATGCCTTAGCACTTTGGTCTCGGAGTTCTTGAAATTTTTTATCAATTCGGTTCATGGATATGATTGAGTTTCGCTTTCTGTTAATATGTTTTCTCAATTATACCTTGCACGAATTGAATTGTCAAGCGGAGTTTTGTCAGTGAACCGGGAGTTTCAGTTGCGTGCGAACAGCGTGCCGCACTTCATCACAAATCGGTTCCTCCTATTGGCTATTTTCGCGTCAATCTTATCTATCCATATATTTTTCGATTTTACTATAATCCTAAGCCGATGAAGGACTTTTTTCTATCACAGGAATGACGTAACTCCGTATCGTGTAACCATCTACCGTCTCTATCTCCACCCGCGATTCTGGCTCCTCGCGGTGATCAAAGACGACGTAGTATCCTTCTATCGCTTTCTCCAATTTGAGATACGCAGCAAGCTGCCTTTTGCCTGCTTGATACCGGCGTTCACCTCTCCAAATCTTGGTCTCAACGACATACTTGCGTTGATTGTGGATGATGCAGATGTCTATTCTACCGCGCCCGGTTTGCACTTCAAGGAACAGGCTACCTCCTACTATTTGGACAAACTGGTCAAGATATGTGAGAAGCAGGTGTCTTCCGACAGACTCTTGAGGGGTTTGGGGTACTTCCAGAATCCGAAAACCTGCACGCGCAATGAAGTGGCAAAAATTATCGAGTAACGGTTGCATGTCAATCTGTCCGGTATCTGTGAGGTAAGTTTGGAAGCCCTTGATGTTGTCTTCGGGGAAATATAGTTCTTCCAACCCATTTACTGTCGGTTTGAATGCTTGCAGGATGCGGTAGAGATAAATCGGATTGGCGATGTCGCATAAGCCATCTGTCCCCTCCGCGATGACCCCATAAGTCGCAAGTTCACTGATAACATCATCATCTATATTGAAAGGCACGCCATCCTCATGTGCTGTAATTCTCATAAGGATTTTTTCAAAGCGCGGATCTTTACGAATATTGGTTGTCAGATGCTCAATATTAGTGTTCCGACGGTGGAGGAGTCGCGTGTGTGCGGTTGTAAAATGTGCCATTGTAATCGGTTTGGTTTTTGGAACGTCAAGCTCTTCTGTAAGAATCTGCGCGAGCCGGTTGACGAGCACGGGTTGACCAGCGGTCTGCTTATGAATAGCGGTGATCACCTCGGGGGCGAAGGTTTGGCCGACTTCATCCGTGTATTGTCCAAACAGGTCTTGCACCTCCTCGCGCGTGAAGTTTGGCAAATGGAACTCATCCTGAATATTGAAGGGCGAGATGGACCGATCGTAGTTGAGTTGGTTGATGCTCTTGACCCCGACGATGCTCACACTGTGGGGACATCGGGGTTTGCCGGCGATGTAGATGTGGCGGAGGGTGTGGAGAAAATCACTTAAGGCGGCTTGTGGAATGCCGTCAAACTCGTCAATAACGAGGACAACCTTTTGTCCGTTATATTCAACGTCTAAAAAACTCGCAAACTCCCTAAAAAATTCCAGCAGTGAAAGGTGGTCAGTGAGCGTTGTGTTTTTCAAAAATTGCGTTAGAGCGTCCGAAGGCACATTGTCGTGTTTCTGTAACACGTGCTCAATGCCTTGGCGAATTTGCTGGTAGAGATGCCCGTAGAAAGCCGAAGGGGAAAGGTTTTTATAGATGTCAAAATTCAGCGGAATCGGAAAGTAGGAGGGTTCTTCTTTTGTGAATCTGTCCAGCGCACGCTGAAAAAAGGTGGTTTTGCCGGTTTGACGCGGTGCAAAGATGACAATATACCGTCCCTCTTTGATGCGGTTGATGAAATCCTTAATCCTTTCAGTGCGTGCGACAACATAGTTTTCCGCTGGATGCACGGGACCTTGAGTTCCAAACCGTCTCATTGCTGCTCCTTAGGTTTCTCAGACATGCTATGTGTTGACTTGTTGGTGATATAAAGTCTAACACAGTATCACGCTGATGTCAATTTTTTAGGGAAAAGGGGTGTGTTCATGTTTGAAAATGTGTGGAACAATAGTGCTTAGGCGATCCATCAACAAAAATAGGCGAGGTTAGGAAACCTCGCCAGCGGTGGGAGCCAGATCCTTTATACCTTACGGAAGCCGAACCCGCCATCTTCAAAGTCAACAACGATTGCGTCGCCATTGTGGAAGACCCCTTCCAGCATCTGGATCGCTAACGGATTAAGAATATCCCGCTGGAGGGTTCGCCGGAGCGGGCGCGCACCGTAGACTGGATCGAATCCGCGTTTTACCAACGCTTCTTTGGCAGATTCAGAAAGCGTCAGTGCCATCTCCTTCTCCGAGAAACGGTGACCGAGTTGCGTGAGTTCAAGCGCGACAATCCGTTTTAATTCTTCGATACCGAGACGGTCAAAGATAATCAGATCGTCAATACGGTTCAGGAATTCGGGTGGGAAATGGGTCTGGACCGCCTCCATCACCTTCCGACGAATCTCTTTTGTGTCTAACAGTGCGTCGCTAATCCACTGACTCCCAATATTAGAGGTCATGATGACAACCGCGTTCTTGAAATCGACGGTGCGTCCTTGTCCATCCGTCATTCTGCCGTCATCGAGCATCTGGAGCAAGACATTGAAGACCTCTGGATGCGCCTTCTCAACTTCATCAAGCAGAATGACACAGTAAGGATGTCGTCGGACAGCCTCGGTCAGCTGGCCACCCTCATCGTAACCGACGTATCCCGGTGGCGCGCCGATCAATCGGGAGACGGTGTGTTTCTCCATGTACTCGCTCATATCAATACGCGCCATGGCGTTCGCATCGTCAAACAGGAACTCGGCGAGCGATTTAGCAAGGTGCGTTTTACCGACGCCGGTGGGTCCCATGAAGAGGAAGGAACCGAGCGGTCGATCGGGATCCCCGAGACCGACGCGAGCGCGTCGAATCGCATTGGAGACAGCACTCACCGCCGCATCTTGTCCGATCACCTGTTCGCGCAGCCGTTCTTCCATGTTGAGGAGTTTCTGGGTCTCACCTTCCATGAGTCGGGAAACAGGAATACCGGTCCACTTTGCTACAATTTCAGCGATGTCTTCCGCACGCACGCGTTCCTTCAACATCTGCGTCCCTTGTGCATCCGTTTCCAAAGTCTCTCGGACAGTTTTAAGCTGCGATTCCAACTCCGGTATCTTACCGTACTCAATCTCTGACGCTCTACCGAGGTTGCCTGCGCGTTTGGCTTGTTCCGACGCAATACGGAGTGCTTCAATCTGTTCCATCAACGCACCGATCTGTGTCAAATTCGCTTTTTCGTTCTGCCACGCGGCTTTGAGGGCATTCGCTCTCTCTTTGAGTTCAGCAAGCTCAGCCGTCAGTTTCTCAAGTCGTTGTTGTGAAGTATTGTCCTCCTCTTTCTCCAATGCCTGTTGCTCAATTTGGAGTTGGATGATCCGACGTTCCACCTCGTCAATCTCCTCCGGCACACTATCGATCTCAATTCGCAGTCGTGATGCCGCTTCATCCACCAAATCCACGGCTTTATCGGGTAGGAATCGTTCGGAGATATACCGCTTCGAGAGGGTAGCCGCCGCGACAATAGCACTGTCCTGAATTTGGACACCGTGGTGCGTCTCATAGCGTTCCTTCAAGCCCCGAAGAATGGCGATCGTGTCCTCAACCGACGGCTCTTCAACCTGCACCGGCTGGAATCGGCGTTCCAAAGCGGCATCCTTCTCAATATGTTTCCGGTACTCATCGAGTGTCGTCGCGCCGATGCACCGGAGTTCACCCCGTGCCAATGCGGGTTTGAGCATGTTTGAAGCGTCTACAGCCCCTTCCGCTGCACCCGCCCCGACGATGGTATGGAGTTCATCGATAAAGAGCACGACCTGACCCTCTGCTTGTTCCACATCGGCAAGCACGGCTTTCAGGCGGTCTTCAAATTCACCACGATACTTACTCCCTGCGATGAGTGCCCCTAAATCGAGGGCGATAAGCCGTTTATCGCGGAGGCTTTCTGGAACATCACCATCAGCGATACGTTGTGCTAATCCCTCCACGATCGCCGTTTTTCCGACACCGGGTTCACCGATGAGGACGGGATTATTTTTCCGTCTGCGGGAGAGCACTTGCATCACTCGCCGGATTTCATCGTCTCGTCCGATAACTGGATCGAGTTTACCTGCGATCGCCTCTTGCGTGAGTTCCCTGCCAAATCGGGTAAGTGCCTGATATTTATCCTCTGGATTCGGATCGGTTATCCGCTGCGTACCCCGGATATCGACGAGTGCCTTGAGAATTTTATCTTTTGTTACACCGGCTTCCCGCAGGAGTTTACTGACTTCACTCTGTTTCGTCTCGGCACACGCTACCAAGAGATGCTCTGTACTGACGTATTCATCCTTGAGGGCTGTCGCTTCTTTGAATCCGGCATCCAAAACGGATTGGAGAGCGGGAGCGATCCGCATTTCAGCCGCCGTGCCTTGTACTTTCGGTGTCTTTTGAACGGCGGTTTCAATTGCTGACGTAATCCCTGTCGTATCAACTCCCAGCTTCTGGAGAATCGGTATGACAATTCCATCTGTCTGCCTGATGAGTGCTAACATCAGATGTTCAACCCCAAGTTCAGGACTGTGGGCATCTGCTGCTATACTTTGTGCTGTTTCGAGTGCTTCTTGTGCTTTAATTGTAAATCTATCAAATCTCATTTTTTAATTTTTCCTTGCGGTTCGGTGAGGTGAGTTGGTTGAATGCGCTTATTTTCCGTATATCCGCCTGCGCCGTTGTTGCAGGCTGCGCGTTAACGTAGCAAGATTTATGCCATTTTAACCACTAAGCCATTTTGGCATCCAACGTGCAAAATTGGCAGGAACAATTGGCACATTTTCGTCTGGTGTTGGCGGGTGTTAGTTATCCGAAAGGGGTTCTGTCACGACAAGTTCCTGGTTCGCTGCGAGGTTTTCCAACGTTTGCACAACGCCGCTCTGCCAATGAATCTGAAGTTTATCCACAACGGTCCGCTCCCCAAGCCCAAAGCGTACCCTCGGATCGTTGCTACTGAGATAACTGTATCCTCGACGGACTTCCCGCGTCTGGGATTCAGTACCGAGCGTCACTGTAACACGCGTCCCTATGCCATCACGATTGCTGCGTATGCCGATCAATTTGAGACGCAGATAGTTGTTGGAGGTGCGATTCTCATTTCGGAGGAGCGTCACTTTGGCATTCAACTGTGTGATGAGAAGGTCTGTGTCACCGTCGTTGTCGTAGTCGCCGAAAAGGGTCCCACGGCTGACGGCATCCCGACCTTTAAATTGCCTCTCGACAAACGTGCCATCGTCTTGGTTCCAATAGAGCTGATTGGGTTGTTTGTATGAGAGGACATCTGTGGTCCGCTCAACATTCGGGAAAATATGACCATTCGCGACAAAAATATCAAGGTGGCCATTGTTATCGGGGTCGAAGAATCCGGTTCCGAACCCCAAGAAGAGATAACTTTCTTCACCGAGCCGCGCCTTGTAACTGACATCGGAGAAAGTCCCGTCCCCGTTATTCCGATAGAGGGTGTTTGTCTCGTAAGAGAAGTTAGTGACGAAGATATCAAGAAATCCATCGCTGTTGTAGTCCCCGGCGTCGACACCCATACCGGCTTGGGCTATGCCGTCCGCGCTGTAGGCGCAACCTGTGAGAATAGCGATTTCGGCAAACGTGCCATCGCCTTTATTATAGAAAAGATAATTTGGCGTGTCATCGTTGGCGACGTAAATGTCGGGATTGCCATCGACATCAAAGTCTGCGGCAACAACACCTAATCCCTTGCCAAGAAACATGCCCCCCGGATCCCGAATATTGGCGGCATCTGTCGTATCGGTAAAGGTGCCATCGCCGTTGTTTCGATAGAGTCTATCGGGTGCCCCTTCAAAGTGCTTCGGGTGACAATAACCACGCACTTTCTCGGTGGCATTGAACGCCGGATCTTCTAAACAGATAGGCGCGGATCCGTCTAATCTATAGTTGACGTAGTTAACGACGTAGAGATCGAGATAACTATCGCTGTCGTAATCGAAAAAAGTCGCGCTACTACTCCAACGGGTATCGCCGACGCCTGCTTGAGCGGTAATATCCGTGAATGTCCCGTCGCCGTTATTATGATACAGCCGGTTCGCACCGAAATTGGTTACATAAATGTCCACGTAACCGTCATTGTTGACATCTCCGCAGGCAACGCCGTGTCCATAACTCCCTTGATTGTTGACTTTAGCAGACGTAGTAATATCCGTGAAAGTACCATCGCCGTTGTTTCGGAAAAGCGCACTTGGAGCGGCACTATTGACGAGGTAAAGATCGAGGTTACCATCATTATCATAATCGAGGAATGCCCCGCCTGCCCCGAGGGTCTCAGGCAGATGAAACGCCCCTGTCGCACCGTTGGCGTGCGTAAATCGGATACCGGCACTATCGGTAACCTCTGTGAAATGGGTAGGGGATTCTGCTGATAGCGCGGGAAACGGAATGAGGGAAAGGAACAAATGGAGCGCAGTCAAGAGTGTCCATAAATTAAAAACTTTCATTCCGATGTTCGATACATCTCCGAGATGATTTCAAGCATGTCGGGGGCTTTGGTGAGATAGCGCACCTTTGCCTCTTCTTTAATGTCGTTGGGGATACCGTGCAGTGCTTCTGCGATACCACCGGCAATCGAACCGAGGGTATCGGAATCGCCACCGAGGGAGATGGCGTTACGCACTGCGTCTTCGTAACTTTCTGATTCTAAAGCGCACGTGACTGCCTGCGGCACTGTCCCTTGACACGTCATATCAAAAGCATAACTGGGGCGGATATCGTCCACCGTTTGTGTCAGATCGTAGCCGTACTCGGCAGTGATAACCTCGCGGATGTCTGTAGGACTTTCGCCTCGGAAGGCGAGATAGATGGCGTGGGTTGTTGCCCGCGCGCCTTTTATGCCTTCGGGATGGTCGTGACTGATAACGGTCACCTTATCGGCGGCGACGCGTGCGGCATTCAGATCCGTTCGGTTCAGAAACGCCGCGGGTGAGACGCGCATCGCTGCGCCGTTGCGGAAAGTGCAGTTAGGTGCGTCCGCTTCGGAATAGATCCAACTTTTAAATATCTGACTGAAACCGCATCTTGGATACCGCTTCCCCCACTTCCGCATTGTTTCGGCTGGTGGAAGATTGTGTAAAAGCGCATCAGCGACAGCAGTCGTGCAGACCGAATCATCTGTGAAACGGCAGTCCTCACCGAAAAAAGGAAAATCTTTGGTTTTAATCCGACGATCTTTGGGTTCGTAGATCGAACCGACAATATCCCCGATAATTGCTCCTAACATATTTTGTCCCTTTTAGAAAGCAGTCTGAACTATGATTTATGTGATTTACCGTGATGATGTGCTCTCGGAGAATCATAGTAAATCACATAAATCCTGGTCGGTTATTGGTGTGTGCGTTGGGCTTTCAGGTATGCCCACGTGGTGGTGAATTTGCCTTGCGCTTCAACGCTCAAAGGCTCTGCGAGTTCAGTGAAATCTCCCTCGTCAAAAGCGGAACCGTAGACAAGCACTTCGTCGATGAGACCCCCAAACCAGTCAACATCGGTTTGCCCGCCGCCACCACCATCGTGATAAACGGTGTTCTGGTTGAGATGACCGACACCAATATCGTCGCCGTGGGCATGGAGTTGTCCCCCCTTTTCTTGGGCAATGCGTTTGCCATCCAGCCACATCTCAAACTTTTTGTTCTCGACCTTGTCCCTGGCGTCCCGAATTACCAAACCGACGTGGTACCACTGCTTTGACTTAATGTCCGCTGAGGGCCAGGCACCGTTCCAGTTGTATTCGGCGCGATTCCAACCGCCGGCGTAGACTTTACCGCCATGCACATAAAGTATTAAGCCTCGTGTGGCTCCACCTTCTTCAAAAATCACCTGCTTCCGATCATCAATTTTCGCGTTATCGCAGTAGAATAACGCTGCGACCGTCCGGTTGGTATAAGGTCCACCGGTATTGATGTCCACGGAATCTGGAAATTTGATACCATCGCTTTTGCCGTTGAACTGCAACGCTTTTCCTGCGATACCCTCAACGGCTTTCGGTTTTCCAGTGAAATTGCCGTCCAATCCTTTCTTCGATGTATCTTTGGCACTTCCATCGTTGAATGTCCAGTTCGCAGCAACTGTCGCTTCATCTCGCTGTGCGTTCGCTGGCATGACGAGGAGTAGTACACCCGATAACAGGACGATACAGAGTGTAGAAATAAAGACTCGAATCATTTTTTATTTCTCCTAAATATTTTCTCCTTTTTATTTTTGGAGGTTAAGATTTTGAGACAAGGGGATCCATGTCTCAGACTTCTAACGTATGATACACTTCCAATCATTATTTAAAATTTCTAAAATTTTGTCAAATTAAAAACGCAAAATGGGAATCAAAATAACGTGAGTTGCATAAAAAATCTGATAAAATCTTTTTTCCAAGCGATGTAACGTTTTGCCTAAAAATTGTGTCTTTAAAATAAGAAAAAAGGTATTGACACTAACCCGTATCTTAAGTTATTTTATGCTAAAAGAGTTGATAAAAATTCGATCTACTTTGCTTTTCAAATGTAGGAATAGTTGTCAGTTCGAAAAATCCTTTCAGTTGTCAGGCGTCAGTTAAAGAGGTGTTAGAACTATCAGCGTCCTCTCTTAACTGATAACTGATAACTACTAAAACCGAAACCCCCTAAAGGAGATAGGACGATGAAGAAAATAATAGGGACTGCCCCGACACTCGTCTATCCCGAATCAGACGGTGAACCGATGGCAGAAACGCCCAAACATCAGCAAGTGATGATAGATTGTATGGATATCATGCGAAGACATTTTCGTGAAGTTCCAGATGTGTATATCGGTGGGAACATGTTCCTGTATTACGAAGAGGGGAATTCTCAGAAGAGCATCTCCCCAGATGTTTTCATGGTGCGCGGTGTCCCCAAAAAAGAGCTCCGGGTGTATAAAACCTGGGAACAGCCGCCGACCCTGGATTTTGTGTTGGAGGTCGCGAGTCCGAGCACCTTTGAGAAGGACTTCACAGTGAAAAAGGAGATTTACGCGAAGATTCTTTGTGTGAAAGAGTATTACATCTATGATCCATATCACGAGATTGACCCCGCTTTTATCGGTTTTCGACTTGTGGGTACGGACTATGAAGAGATAGATTTTGTAGAGGGGCGTCTTCCGTCTGAGGTGTTAGGTTTAGAGTTAGGTGAGTATGAGGAGGCACTGCGGCTGTATAATCCGGTCACGTTGTCGTGGTTACATCCGTCTCAAGATCGTGTAGACGATGCCGAGGACCGTGCAGATAGGGCGGAAGCCGAACTTGCAAAGGTACGCGCTGAGCTCAAACGGTTACAAACTTCCGAATAGGCTGTTTCTTTTGTTTGGGTAGGAATCGTAAGGAGATACACCTATATGCAGTCAGTCAAAATACAACACATTTTCATTTTCACACCTATGCTCTGCCTGATGGCGTTCTTAATGTTTCCATTGACAGCATCCGCACAAAACGTCACTATACCGGATGCCAACCTCCGCGCTGCGATTGCGGAAACCCTCGGTAAAGCACCGCAGGCACCGATTACCAGAGCAGACATGAAGAGATTGACACGCCTCGAAGCACATAATAGAGACATCACCGATTTAACAGGTCTGAAGTTTGCGACGAATCTCAACGAGATCCGCGCCAACGACAATTTGATAGAAGATTTATCACCCCTTGAAGGTTTAACCCGGTTGGATGTGATCGAGTTCAGACATAACGTGATAAGCGATTTATCACCGCTCGCGGGACTCATCAATTTGGAATGGTTAATTGTCCCGCATAATCTCATCTCGGACTTATCACCCATTGCGGAGTTAAGCACCTTGCGTGGAACAGATATTGCACATAACGCCATCTCCGATTTCTCTCCGTTAGCGGGGCTAACGAAACTTGAACGTATTTGGCTTCACGAGAATCCGATCGCCGATTTGTCTGACTTCACTGGACTCACGAGTTTGAGGGGATTTCACTCGTGGGGCACACCCGTTTTCAACCTTTCTGCGTTGACGGAACTACCGAAACTGCAAGTCCTTGATATTTGCGGGGGTGACATATTAGACATCTCACAGTTAGGAGATTTGACGAATTTGAGTGAGCTGTATTTGGTTGGCAACGAAATCACAGACATCTCGCCGTTAGCAAACCTCACAAACTTGAAACGGCTGAATCTCCAGCATAATCAGGTTCAGGATGTCTCGCCCCTTGCGGCTTTGCATAATTTGACGTGGATACAACTTGAAGACAATGAGATATTGGATTTTTCGCCTTTAGATGCGCTGCCTAAAAGTGTTACTATCGTCAAGCACGATAATCCCGGATTCAGGCGCGATCCGAAGAAAATAGAGGGTCCCTGGCTATGGATGATCGTGCCGACAGGTCGCTTAGCGGGTTCAATCGCGGCGGCTTCCGGACGAGATTTCCTATCCGTGGCGAGCGGCCAGAAGACGACGGAAAAACGGATAGCGACGCAGGGCGCGACAGAGGACGACCGAGTTGGCGATAAGGTCTGGACGGCTGGCAGGCTTTCAAGGAGCGGACCCAACAATATCAATGATATGGTGAATGTGACCGGCTTAGGAACAGACAATATAGATTTTCACGTCGCTTATGGATCGATCGCCTTAGATTCCCCGCGTCAACAAAGCACGCGGCTGTTTATCGGCAGCGGGGATGCCGTGAAAGTTTGGCTCAACGGAACAATGGTTTATAACAAACCGGTTGATAGGGAGGCTGAGGGGTATCAAGAAGATGTCCCTGTGACGTTAAAACAGGGCGAAAATATCCTGCTCGTCGCCGTTTACGAAGGCGATGGCTGGTGGAGCGGGTTCTTTGGGCTGGAGAGCACGGACTATACGCCTTACTTACCAAATCCTGTTGTCGTCCCAGTTGGACGGCAGCGGGTCGCAGATGTGGATAGCGATGGTGTGGTGAGTATCTTGGATATGATTTTAGTGTCGCGGCATTTGGGCAGAATTAAGATTACCCAGCCTCAGATGGATGTAAACAATGATGGGAAAATTAATATCTCAGACCTCGTTCTTGTGGCACGCAGTATGGACACAGAAGCGGGTGCTGCCCCTTCGGCACTCACGCCAGACCTTTCAGAAAGGGTGCAGGCATGGATCGCACAGGCGGAAGCAGCAGATGACGGATCGCTCGTTTTCAGGCAGGGGATAGCAAACCTCAAACGCCTCTTCGCCGCAATGCCGCCAGAGCGGACGAATGTGTTCGCCAACTACCCGAATCCATTTAACCCGGAGACTTGGATACCGTATCAACTCGCGGAGCCCACCGAAGTCACGGTGCGTATCTATGATGCAACAGGCGCGTTAGTGCGGACATTGGCGTTAGGGCATCAAACTGCAGGGATATATCAAGAAAAAAGCCGTGCCGCGTATTGGGACGGGAAAAACGAAGTGGGTGAGTCGGTTGCAAGCGGACTCTATTTCTATACGCTCACCGCAGGTGATTTCACTGCCACGCGCAAAATGCTCATACGGAAGTAAGGAGATTCACGATGAAACATATCAGATCCTTCGTTCTCGTTTTCTTAACAGTCATCACACTTGGGTGTATTGGGACGGCAGCTGCGCAAGAGAACCTTGCACAACAGGCGTATGCGATCTTTCAACAGAACTGCCTCAGATGCCATGGTGAGCATGGTAACTTCACAGAGGCATTCGTCATCCAGCCCTCATCTCCACAGACATTGGTTCAATCAGGTGTGGTCGTCCCAGGGGAACCCCTGGAATCCGTGGTCTATACGCGGCTCCTTGAGGCTGATCTCGCAAAACGGATGCCTCTCAGACAACCTGCACTCTCCCCACAAGCGATTCTGACGATTGGTAATTGGATCCTTGCAGGCGCGCCGAGTTGGGAAGTTCAACGCGATGACTTTATTACGACTGATACGATGCTCACTACCATGGAAAAGCATCTCGGAACGCTGGACCCCTTTGACCGTCCCTCAGCACGCTATTTTACGACCACACATCTCTATAACGCTGGTGAAGGTTCAGAACCCCTCCGTGCTGCTGAGATTGCCGTCTCAAAGTTGGTGAACAGTCTCTCGTGGAGTTTCGATATCGTCAAGCCGCTGCCGGTTGACACACAACGGACGATCTTCTATATCGACTTACGCGATTATGAATGGGATGTCCGAGACGTATGGACGCAGATTGAAGCCGTGTATCCCTATACTATTGAGTTTGATGCCGCAACACATGCCGGTCTACATAAAAAACTGGTGGAGCTCCGGCGAGAGATGGAATGTAAGGTGCCGTTCGTACAAGCGGATTGGTTTCTGGCGACGGCTTCGCTACCGCCCTTGTATCATGACATTCTCGGCCTGCCGGAGACGGATCGGCAGTTGGAGCGGGAACTGGGTATAGATGTTGAACAGAATCTGCAGCGGGCACCGGGGCGGAGCGTCTGGCGTGCGGGAACGAACGCTTCGATAGTATCGGAGAACAACCGCGTCGTAGAGCGACACAAGTCTCGATATGGTGCGTATTGGAAAAGTTACGATTTTGCGGGCAATGTGGGTAGGCAGAATATCTTCAACTATCCGTTGTCTTTCAGACAGGATGGGGGTGAGATTATCTTCAATCTTCCGAATGGGTTACAGGCGTATTATATCTCGGATGGGTCAGGGAATCGGATAGACGAGGCACCGCCTGAGATTGTACCTAACCCGATTGCGACGGATAAGATCGTGCGGAATGGCATCTCTTGTATCGGTTGCCACACCGAGGGTATGAAGACGTTTAAAGATGAGGTTCGGGCAGTAATAACAGAGACGGCGAACCCTACTTATGATAGGGATCAAGCCTTGCGCTTATATGTGGAAGCGGCTGTGATGGATCGTTATGTTGAGCAGGATACCGAACATTATAGAACAGCACTTGAAGCGACGGGGGACACGTTTGGGGGTATTGTGGAGCCTGTGCATCGTTTCTACGAGGCGTTTCAAGGTGCGTTGGATGCGGGACATGCTGCGGCTGCCCTCGGCATGGAGACGGAAGTGTTCCTTGAAAAGATCGGTAATGAGCCAAGTTTACAGTCCTTAGGATTGACGGGATTGCTGAGTGGTGGGAGTGTGAAGCGTGATGTATGGGAGTCTAACTTTTCGGATGTGGTTGCGTGTGTGTATAGTGATGAGTGTGCAGAACAACTTCCGCCCCCACTTCCACCGTCTGATGATCTAATTCCCGATGTGAACCTGCGGGCGGCGATTGCGGAGACATTGGGAATACCCTCGGGCACTTCAATCAAGCCGGAGGATTTAGTGCGATTGACGAGACTCGTCGCTGATGAGCAAGGGATAACCGACTTAAGGGGACTTGAATATGCGGAACGCCTTGAACGGATTGAATTGCGACGCAACGAGATTTCGGACCTCTCCCCGATCGCCGAGTTGATACGACTGAATAACATCAAGTTGCGAGGGAATAGGATTAAAGATGTGTCGCCGCTTGCGGGCTTAATTAATGTGGATTGGTTAGGACTTGAAGAGAACCAAATCACTGATTTATCACCCCTGCAGGGGTTAAAGAAGTTGAACGGGATCGGGATTTCGGGGAACCCGGTATCAGACGTGTCGTCGCTGGTGGGTCTTATCAGTCTTGAACGGATAGACGCGTGGCGGACCCCTATTTCGGATTTCTCTGCTTTAGCGAAACTTCCAAGGCTCCGATGGATAGAACTCGGCAACGATAGAGCCATCTCAAAGGTTCCTTCCCTAAAGGGATTAAAAGCACTCCGACGCTTGGAGATCCGAGGCTGCAACGTCTCCGACCTTTCCGCGCTCACGGAATTGAGAACATTGCAATGGCTCAGTCTCGTCGATAACACGATCTCGGATGTATCGCCGTTGGCACAGTTAACGAGGTTGGAGCATCTCAACCTTGATGCCAATCTCATCTCCGATGTGAAGCCACTTGCAGCGTTAACAAGATTGGAAGTGCTTTACCTTGAAAATAACGCCATCTCCGACGTATCGTCGCTTGCAGGGTTCAAAAACTTGGATCGACTCGACCTTCGGAATAATGCTATCTCTGACTTCTCGTCATTGGAAGGCTTACCCGATAAGACATTCGTTCGAATGGATGGCAATCCGGGGTTCCCTTCAGGCGGTCCGAAGATAACGGGTCCTTGGTTGTGGGCGATAGTCCCCGGGACACGGCTTGATGACAGGACAGATTTCCTATCACGAGCGACAAGCGGTGCTGCCACAGAAATAAAGGTATCGACAAACGGTGCGAAGGAAGGGAAGGCTGTTGGAAAGCGTAAATGGGCATTGCATTCAATCTCGGCGACCGATTCGGATAACATCAACCGAATGACAGCGGCACTCGGTTGGGGAACACGAGAGGAGATATACGATCATATCGTCTACGGATCGGTTATCTTGGAGGCTCCAAAAGAACAGCAGACACAGATGCTCGTCGGCTCTGATGATGCCGTCAAAGTCTGGCTCAATGGTGAATTGGTGCATTCGGCACTCGTTGCGCGCGGGGCAGGCGATTATCAAGACTTCTTCCCTGTTACCTTGAAACAGGGGAAAAATGCGTTGTTAGTCGCCCTCGATAACCGCGGGCACGGAGGGTTCAGCGGATTTTTTGGGTTTGCCCCCGACGCAAAATATACCGTGTTCCGTCCGAGCCTGAATTTCGTTTTTCAGAGGGATACGACTCCGATAGCCGTCGGAGACAGTTTTACTGTTAATCTGAACGTCGAAAACGTTACCGATGTGGGAGGCTGGCAAGCCGACCTGACCTTCGATCCGAAGGTGCTAACAGCACGTAGTGTCACCGAAGGCGATTTCCTAAAGCAGGATGAAGGCGAAACTTTCTTCCAAAAAGGCACTATCAAGAATCAGGTTGGTAAGATCACGGGCATTAAGGCGGCACGACTGACACAGAAGCCTGTGAGAGGACACGGCACCCTCTTGTCTATTACCTTTAGGGCACTCCGAAATGGGGAATCAAAATTGACGCTCCAAAACTTTCAGGTTGGCACACGGAGAGGCGAGAAAACCCGTTCTATCCCACCGGAGATTACCATCGTTGTTGGAAACTCCGCGCCTGCAGCACCTACAGCACACGGCATTCCACCGGATCGGACACAACTCCTTGTAAACTATCCAAATCCGTTCAACCCAGAGACGTGGATACCCTATCAACTCTCGGAACCCGCGCACGTCACAGTGCGTATCTATGCAACAAGTGGTGTCTTGGTTCGGAGGTTAGGGCTCGGACATCAACCTGCGGGGTATTATACGAACAGAAGCCGTGCGGCGTATTGGGATGGGAAAAACGCTGTGGGTGAGTCAGTTGCGAGCGGTGTCTATTTCTATACGCTCACTGCTGGCGATTTCACGGCTACTGGCAAAATGTTGATACGGAAGTAAGGGTTGGGGAACCCAGCCCCTACGTGCTGATTACTGATTGCTATAAAAACCGAGGAAAGCAATATCTCGTAAGCCCCGGAAAAGTCGTCGTCGGACTTTGAAACGGCTCTTTGCCCAACTTTCGATATATTTTACGGCATCACGCGGAACGAGCTGCGTAAAACGACACGGCTTCCCAATGAATAGCGGCGGACCCCATTGAAATAGATGGAGCCCAAAACGGAGTTGCTTGCGTAACGCTTTTGGTAAGTGCTGGACAAACGCATCAATCACGATGATTGGAATGTCCAATGTGGTATCTTCTGAAACGCCTACCATATACGTGCATACGGATTTGAGGATATCGTGTTCAACCTCGGTGAAAAAATAGGTGGCTTTTGAAGTCGTTCTAAACATCAGTTTGATAGTCCTGCATTAGCGTTAGCACGTAATGAAATTAGGTTCTCCTTAAATGGCATAATTTGTCTTTGCTTTACATTTGGAGTGCGGATGTGAAGGAATGCACTTGAGCGTTCAGACGCCCGTTGTTTCTCCGCAAGGTATCTTAAAAAAAAGATTCGCATAATTCTCGCGCTTCTACCACCGGTTCCACTTCACAGTGCCGAATTTCCAACACCTTCAAGATATCCGATGGGAGTTGTTCAAAGAGTGTGTCCCACTCCAAGTCCCCGGTCCCCGGTGGGTGATATGCCTCAAGTCCTTGTAGGTCGTGGAGATTCACGCCGACGAGGTGTTCTGCATAACGATCGAGCCACGCATCTGCCCAGCACACGCCGAGTCTTTCCTGCAGCGCGGCATGTCCTATGTCGTGCCAATACCGCATTGGACTGCCATAAAACGCCTCAAAGAACAACCCAACCTCGTCAAAATTCGGGATTTGGTGGTAGTGTGGACGATTCTCAATGGCGATACAAAGTTCCATCTTCAAGGCATACTCGTTGAGTGCATCAAGACTCCGTAACACTGCATCCTGATGTTTCGTTTCCTTACGCTTTCGCCACTCTGTGGCTTCGGTCACTTTTTGGCCGAAGGCTTCAAACTCGCGCTCGCCGTAATTGTAGAGGTCCCGCATCAGATAGGACCTGTTGTAGGTGTCAACTTCGCCGAGATGAAGGACGACAATTGGCACCTCCAATTCAACAGCGAGTTCCATCGTTTGGACGGTACGCCGGACAGCCTCCAGTCGCTCGTCTATATTGAGACTCGAAAGTAAAATTTTATCCTGTTCCGCCTCTGCTTGCGACGTTCCGGGAAGGATGGGACAGAAGTTGTGGATCGAACAGGGCGGGTTTTGGCGGAGATACGGCTTGAGCTGCTCTACCTGATCCGGTGTGAGATGTCTGCTGAGTTCGAGCGTTTCAAAGCCAAGATTTTTGAGAGCATCGAACAGCGCTGCACCGTCCTGTTGCTTCAAGGCGTTCCACAGTGTTGAAATCGCTAACATTCTTTTAATTATACCTTGCGGATAAGTGAAGCCTGTTTGGGCTTTGATGGTTTCCGTGTTCGAGCCGCCTGCTCCGTTGTCGCAGGCTGCATTTTTGGTAAAGAGTCGTGAGTAAAACTCACTCTTACAAACTCCTAAAGTCCTGATTCAGACGATTCTACAATAACTTTTCGTCCTTCAATTTTCAACCGACCTTGTGCGAACCATTTGATAACTTCCGGGTAGAGTTTATGCTCCTCAACCTGAATGCGGTTGTGTAAACTCTCCTCATCGTCCGTATCCAAAACGGGCACAGCCGACTGGGCAATAATGGGACCTGAATCCACATCCTCATCGACAAAATGAACGGTGACACCGGCGATCTTCACACCGTATGCCAATGTATCAGCAACGGGATGCGCGCCCGGAAATGCTGGTAAAAGCGTTGGATGAACGTTGATAATCCGGTTCCGGTATTTTTGCACAAAGGGCGGTTGGAACAACTTCATAAAGCCCGCGAGGACTATTAATTCAACGGCATAGTGCTCAATGACCCTTGAAATCTCTGCGTCAAAATTGAGGCGGCTTTCATGATCCCGCACTCTAACAACGTGTGTTGGTATACCCGCACGCTTTGCGCGTGTGAGTGCGTAAGCCTTGCGCCGATCACTGAGGACAACTGCGATGTTTATACCACTTGTCTCGTCTTGATGTAGCTGCTCAATCAGGGTTTGCAGATTGGTCCCACTCCCTGAAACGAGGACTGCGATCTTCAATATTAATCCTTTACCAGTACGAATTGTTTGTCGTATGTCCCTCTGGAATCGGCACCCAGACCCCACCGGTTTGGATTGCTACCTGTTGCTGGAAATCGTCGTAAGTGCCAACAACACTGACGAGGACATGTTTTTGTTGTAACATTTGGATAATCGCGAGTGCTGAGTATTCACCCTCCGCGGGTTCATCTGTAATTAGGATGAAATAGGGTTGTGCCTTCGGACGAAGTTTTAGCCGTCGGAGTCCTTCCACTACGGCGTCCAATAACATTTCATCGCCTTGGCACGGCAATTCAACGATTTTCCGAACCTGTTTAAGCGTTTGTGGTGGATTGAAAACGTTGACGATGTTTACAGAGGCACGCGATCGGAAACGCACCACCCCCATCTGATAGTCTATAAGCGCGTTATCCAAATCGCGAACAAGGAGGTCGAGTTGTTTCAAAAAATGCGGAAGTTTATCGTCCATACTTTTGCTACTGTCAACGAACAGAACAATATCGATTGGGGTGTTCCGACTGAGTTGTAGCGCGGCACTCCCGACTTTCGTAATATCTGTCCATTGTGCTTGGCGTAGTAATGCTGCTCTGTTTCGTGCGTACATCGGTACTTTAGGGGGTTGTGCGGTTTGCGGTTGTGGTTCTTCAGGAATGACATGCCACTTGCCCCCCGTTTCAGAAGCAAGTCTCTGGTGTTCAGTGAGAGGAAGTCCAAGCACATTTACATAGATACCAAATTCCCGGCAGTATGCGATGACATCTTCCACCTCTAATCCGTCCCGACTTGTGAAATGTTCATCCGTAACGAGAATAAAATGTTTTTTGGACGTAGGGCGGAATCGGAGTTCTTTGACAGTCTGAACGACAGCATCCAAAGCGTTTTCGTCCTGATGTACCTCGATCGCTTGCAGGGTCCGTTTGTAGTTTGTGAAGCTTTTTGTGAGTTGGACAACTCTGATTCTATTTCGGTTCTTATTCGCCCAGAATTCCGTCACACCGAGCGCATAATCTATCTTAGAGGCTTTGTATACATCCACCATCTCGCTCAAGTGTTCTACAACGGATTTGATATTATCGCGCATACTCCCGCTGGCGTCAATGATGAATACCACGTCGATTGGACCGCCGCCACTGGTTTCGACGATCTCTTGTGCAAGCGTCTTCATAAGCACCGAAAACGGAATATGTGGTAACGCCTTCCGCTTCTCGCTAATTTCTGCCAACAGTGCCGGGGACAATCCCTCCTCTTCTTTTAATATTTTAAGTGTTGAAATCTCTGGGGCACGTTGAATCCTTGGGGGCCCAGAACGTTTTGCGCCGAAGGTGGTATCTCCTGCTGGACTTGCGGCTTCCGTTTTCGACAAACTGCCTTCAACATCCTGAAGCGTGCGAGTCGCTGTGCTGACTTCGTTCCAGTTTTTTCTTGACAGATCTAAAGAGGGCGATGGATTTTCTGTTTTAACGTCATCTCGCAAGCTGCGTCCTAAGGCAGGACGTGGCGTTTCAGTGTTCACAGCAACGGGGGATGCGAGAGAGGGTGGCGACTCCCCAGTGCTGACATGCGGATTTATGAGTTCACGTTCGGAAGCGAGAAAACGCGGCGAAACCTTTTTCAACGCCGACTTCGGTCGAGGTGTGTTATCGACAGAAATGAGCTCGGCAGCCAAGCCTGCTTTATCTGATGCTATTGGCTGATTCCGCACCACGAGGTAAAACGTTGTGATGAAAAAAAAGAGGTGGAATATCAGCGAGATGAGTAACGCGCTACGCGTTCCAGATTTCGCTTTCTGTGAAATGAGCAGCGCTCTACGCGTTAAAAGTGTCATTATTTTTGCTGGAGATAGGTTGTGAGTAACCGTTTTGGCGGCTCGTGTTGAATCACTTCAAAGGAAATTAATTTTTCACCGTTCAGTTCTTGTGATTTCTTCTGTAGGGGCGAGGTGACCTCGCCCCTACTCCCAAACCTACTGCTGGGGGATTGGTAAAGCGTCGCCCCCACCATCGTAAAAACGGCGAAGGTCAGTACAAATATGTAAACTGGACTGCGCGTCCGAATATTGTAGCGGAGTTTGTCAGCGAACATTGAGCCGTGTCGCGCCCATCCAAGCGATACCCCGATGAACCGTGTGGCATGGGACCAAAGCGAGTCGTATTGTCTCTGGTATTTCGTTGTGTCCGATACGCGCGCCATGACGCTGCTCAAAAAGTCATCAGAGACTTCGATCTCACCGCCTCGGCGTAGGAAATCGTCGGTTTGCTGCAACCGCTGGACCTGATTGGTACAAGTCGCACACTTTTTAAGGTGCTGTCGGATGAGATGGCGTTTCCATACTGGCAATTCTTTATCAATATAAGCTGACAGTTCGTCCCGGCTCGCAAGCTGCGCTTCACATGTCATCTGTTTATTTTTTTTCATTGATACTTTCCTCCGCTATTCCCGCCTTGATGAGCAGTTTTCTCATTTTTTGCCGCGCGCGGTGAATCAACGCTTTCACAGCACCTACTGAGCATCCCAGAATTTTCGAAACCTCTTCATACTGTAAGTCTTGATAGGTAACGAGCGTGAGTGCCAGGCGTTGATTTTCTGGTAGCTGTGCGAGTGCTTTGCGGATAATCTGTCTCTGTTCTTTTTTCTCTAAGAGCAGGTCCGGCAGGTAGCGGGTATCCTGCATGATGTTGGCATGGTAAACATCTTCGCCTTCTTCGACCAGATCTTCAAAAAAATAGGTGTTTCGACGTGTACGGTTCCGAATCTCATTTCGACACAAATTCGTCGCAATTGTATAGAGCCAACTTTTGAAGGATGCCGTCGGCTCATAACGGTTCGCACTTTTGAACACACGCAGGAACGTTTCTTGGGAAAGGTCTTCCGCGCGTTGATAATCGTCAATGGAGCGGTGAATGTAGTTAATTAAAGGGTTCTGATATCGCCTTACCAGCAGCTCGAAGGCGCTCATATCCCCTTTACTGCATTTCACCATCAAGTCTTCATCCGAAACAAACATTTTTTTAATTTACCTTGCGAATAAGCGTCGGGCTTTATTTTAACGGGTTTCGTGTTCGAGTTCGGTTGTTGCAAGCTGCGTTTTTGGTACGAATCTTTCACTTTTCCACGGATGGAGCCCCGGGTTGGGCTTCCGCGCCCTGGTCAAAATCCGATTGAAGTTTCAATTTAAGTTTAAGGCGCATCGCTGTTTTATAGGCATTCACGGCTTCACGCCGCTTGCCCTGAAACGTATAGACTGTCCCGAGTTCAGAATGCAACTCAGGATGGCTCGGTATAAAACGAATCGCACGCGTGTAAACGTCAATCGCCTCGTCATAGCGTTTGAGCAGCCGATACGTTGCTGCGAGATTGAGGTATGCCGTCGCTTCGCTCGGTTCGCACGCTATCGCCATTTTGTATGCATCTATTGCCTTTTCATACTCCTCCAGCATAAAATGTGCCAAACCGAGGTGGAAGTGCGCTTCAGCCGATTCGCGGTTGTACTGGATGACCTGCTGAAATTCTTGAATTGCTGTCGCGTAGTCTCGAACGTTTAAGGCGTCTGCCCCCTGTTTTAAGTGCTTCGCAGCGGTCTGGTGCGCGTGAATATCGACGCGCCCGCGCTGGATGAGTTCTTTTTGCAATCCGCTTGAAGGCACCGAGGATTTTTCAGGTGTTAAGGCACGTTCTACACCGGTTTTACGCTCTTTCATTTTTTAATTTTACCTTGCGGATAAGGAACGTGGGTTAAGACTTTGACGTTCTCGTGTTCGAGTTGCTTGCTTGTTTTTGCTTGGGTGTTTTTGCGTATTGTTGCAAGCTGGGTTCTTGGTACTACTTTTTCACAACAGATATTTTTACCATGTGATACGGAACCCGATTACAAACTCTGCGTATCCATTGCTAAAAAAATCGTAACTGGTGCAAGTGCTATAGTCGTGGTTGTAATACCACGCGCCTCCACATGCCACGCGGAAGTTCCCTTCATCGTCATACGATGTGTCCGTCCATTCCCATACGTTGCCGACCATATCGTAGCATCCGAATGGACTCACGCCGTCTCTGAAACTAACGACCGGGGTTGTCGTTCCTGCACCGAGTTCTGCGGTGTTGCACCGCGGTCTGTCAACTTCGTAGCCCCACGGGAAAAGCCTATCGTCCGCACCGCGGGCGGCGTATTGCCACTCTGGGAATGTTGGTAGCCTGCCGCCGACGTAACGGGCATAAGCCTCTGCATCCTCACATGTAATCCAGACGACAGGATGGTCACCCCTGTTTTCTGGATAGACCCCCTCTGTCCAATCGGGTGGTGGCGTGTGTCCTGTATCCTGAAGAAACCGCTGATACTGGGCGTTGGTTACAGGATAAACCCCAATCTCAAACCCATCGACTTCCAACGGTGCACATTCTTCGCCGATCTGAGCAACGCCTGTAGGAATATGAACAGTCGCATCTAATACCTGTAGCGCGGCATCACGAATATCTTTATCCTCGTGTGCGAGTGCATAACCGAGTGGGGATATGACCTCGCCAACCGGCGGTGTTGTGAGTTGCGGTGGCGTCTCCCAACCGAGTTCTGTGCTTAGCAGCAACCGAGCGGCATCTGACAGCGATTCGTCGAAATGCCACGTCCAATACTCTCGACAGAGTTTTTGAAGGGCATCTGGCGTATCGCTTTTCGTCAGCGCGATTCGAGATGCACTCGGCTTTTCTATATTTAGGATGTTTTTTATCGTAGTGCTGTTCGTGTGCTCCATAGGTATCATGATACCATAAAGAGGCATCTTTAGGCAAACGATTTTGAATTGTGTCTATTTTTCCGAAAGCGTTTGGTTCAGGGACAAAATTTCTTGGTTCAGGGACAAAATGTGTTTCTCAACGGTTGCGATGCGTCTAAACAACCACACAAATCCGGTGCCATTAAAAATCAACACACCTATATCTATAATTGTTACACCAAACCAACTAAAGTCCATCTATTTCGCCTTCCGGTTTTTGTGTTTTTTGGCAGAGACATCACGAGAAGATCGCTCTTATCAACTATTGTGGAATCGTTCCTAATCCGGGTATGATAGTGCGCTTACCTCTCAGAACGATACCCGTGAGACGTTTCTCATAAAACGATAATTCATCTATTGGGAAACGTTTTTCACTTTCATAAAGCGCATCAAAGAACGCTCTATCGACATGTGCGTAGGCTCCATCCCAATATATAATCGGCCCTGACTCTGATGGTTGATTAGGTAAATCCTTAAACAATCCCCTACCGGAATAGCGACGATCTCTCTGAATTAGTTTTTGGGTGGAAGGATCCAGGTTGGAAAATATCACAGTCTCGGTCTCTTTCCATACCATTTCTTCAAGCCCATCAAGATAGTTGTGATGGATGTCTGGGACTCCGTATTTGTCAACCGCTTCCTTGATGAGATTATCGGCATTCGGAATCGGTGTGATAGAAAGATAACCTGCTGTCCGCAACCTATTATCCTTGAACGTATAAACAAGCTCACAATAGACACCATTAAGTTTACATTTATAGACCAAAACGTTCTCAGCTCTCTTATACACGGTATTCCCCGCTTCAGCCAGTTCAACGCGTTCTTGACTGAATCCCCATTTCACTTTGCGAAAATGATAACCGCTATCACCCTCAGAGAAGATATTGGAAAGTCTATCGGAAAATGAAGGTGTCTCAGCGTCACCATCCTCCAGTGGGACGTTTTCGTCCCATGTGGGGTGGTTGGACGGTGAACGTTGTGTCTGTGCACAGCCCGCCAGCAACACTGTCAGCGCGAAAATTGTAATTAGCGTGCCTTTCATTGGATTCTCCTTTATCAAGATCTCAAACTGAGATATGTAAGAGGGTTTCCAGTGAAATAACGATGGAATGGAGGTCCCTCATAACACTCTTGCCCATATACAATCAATCGTTGAATCAATAGATGGGTCTCAGAGATCAACGCTCTTTCGGGATTTCTAAAAGTAGTTCAATTTTTTGCCAAACCTCTTTTAAGGTCGCGACAGGTATCTGACAAATAAAAGTTGTTTTTCGTTCTCTCCAAGCCACGCAACGGATTTGGTCTGCCAAAATAACGCCGGTTACCGCCAAACCCGCCGGGATGGAAACCTCAAAAGGATAACCTTTCGCTTGAGTTGTAATGGGACAGATGACTGCCAAACGGGTTTTTCTATTATAATCGCTTCTTGATAGCACTACGGCAGGGCGATGTCCGGCTTGCTCTGGTCCTTTCTGTGGCTCCAGGTCAATCCACACTACATCTCCGCGCCATGGAACGTACGCCATTACTCTCCCTACGTCTCATTTTCCGTTGAAGGTTCTACGTTACCCTCATCGGGCAGATTGTCCTCTGTCACCTGTGCTAATAGATCGTCAAGTGTGTGTGTGGATTTTTCGAATTTTGCTGGCGAATATGCTTCTTCGGGAATACGACGAGTCGGGGACGGATCTGTGTGACAATTTTGATTGATAGGTGTCGCCTCCACATCCTTACACTGCGCAGCATCTTCCCGCGGATCAAGATCGTTGTAGACATCCATTTCTGGATCGTCCCAGCCAGCACGGCGCCCGCATTCAATAAGCAAAGCAGTTTGTTCCTCCTCTGTTATTGGACTGTCATCGTAGTATATCCCGTTTTGCAGCTGTTCAAACATCTCAGCGGGTAACACAACGTATTCTGCGTTTGTCTCTGGGTTGATCAGGCGGACAAGATTATCTTTGGATTCCTGAATCGCCTGTTGAAGTTCTTTAGAAATTGTGATCATTCTGTTCTCTCCACCCTAAAATTTCAGGGATTTCGGTCAATGTAGTCACTTCGTAGTCAGGTCGGATTTCTGTGTTGTTCGGTGCGCCTTCACGGTTGAGCCAGACGGAATACGCGCCAGCGTTCCGCGCCCCCGCGACATCGTTTTCGAGTGAGTCTCCGACATGGAGCATCTGTGTGAGTTCACAACCCGCGCGCTCGGCAGTTATTTCAAAAATTCTTCGATCCGGTTTCTCAACCTGTACATCTTGGGAAAATACAACAAAGGCGAAATATCCCTCAAGTCCACAGCGTTCTGGGTAGGTATTTCCATTTGAGAGGAGTCCGAGTTTGAAATGTGGCGCCAAAACATCAAAAGTCGGGATGACATCTGGGTATAACTCTATATCTTCAAATCGGTGCTTCCGATATATTGCATTTAAATGCGCCGCGAGTGCTTTATCTGGGCACCCGACATATTCAAGTGTTCTCTCAAATGCGCGTAGTCTGATTTCTTCAAGATTCCAAACTTTGCCCTTTACTTCTTCAGCAAATTGCTCACGAATAGCAATCATTTCGTTAATTGTTAATTTTAGGGTGCGCGGTGTCGGACGCTGTTTTTGTAGTTCTGTCAATGTATGTTTGAGCGAGTGATGCATGACCTTCCGAAAATCCCACAAAGTCATGTCGCCATCAAAAGAGATAGTTGAAATTTTCAAAGGAAAATCCACCAGAACTATGTCACCGCGTTGAACTCTCATCATCCCTCCATGGAACCATGTCGTTGTAAACGTCCATCTCTGGGTCATCCCAACCAATACTGAGTCCCATTTCAACGAGTAAGGCTGTGCGTTCCTCCTCTGTTATTGGACCGTCATCGTAGTATACCCCCTTTCGCATTTGCTCAAATGTCTCAGCGGGTAACACAACATATTCTACATTCGTTTCTGGATCGATCAGACGTATCAGATTGTCCTCAGATTTCTGAACTGCCTCTTGAATTTCCTTAGAGAGTGCTATCACGATGGGTCCTCCGTTATTGATGCCCGATCGAGGCGTGGATCTGTGCAAACTTCCACAATTCGCCAGTCTTTTCCAAGACACCCGTCATCCGCATGACGAATTCCTCTGGCGTGCCTTGCCATTTGAGTCGCCAAACTTGACGTGTATAGAACCAGGCGACATCGTCCCGTTCCTGCACGTCAAGGTTAATAAATTCAATGCTGAAATCCTCCGTGCTCGCGGCGTGGTTTCGGTAATACGCCGCGATTTCTGCGCTTCCCTCAACGACTTCGTCAGCATCGGTACCGATCTTGACGTAGTGTGAGGCAGGAAGCATCAGGGCAATGAGGGTTTCAGCATCACCAACAACAAGCGCGTCAAAATACGCCGTCACTGTCTCATACGCATTCCGCATCATGGATTCCCGTGAGAGCGTCCCACAAGGCGGCACTCATCTGTTCACACGCTTGCACGACAGTGGCGTGCGAATCTGATGGCAAGGCGCCGATATGCGCAAGCAGTTTTTCCGCTTCATGCTCGTTGTGTGAATGTGTTACAAAATAGGGCTTCACCGATTCTGGGAGTTGATAGAACGCCTTCAAACCTGCGAGTTTCGATTGGGCGGTCGCCGGTTGCTGTACTTCAAACGCATAGAGTGCCCCGAGAGCAGTCGTGGGTTCCGAGAAAAGTTCGTGTGCCGTCTCCATCAATGCCTTCACCTGCGGAATTTGCGCTTCAGTAACGGCGGTGTCAAGTCCAGCAGCGAAGTCTGCCCACAAGTCGATGTGTTCGATCTCCTCCGCTGCGATTTCGGTGTCGCCGAGTGCTTCCCATCCTATCGGCACTGTAGAGATAAAAGTACCATACTCACGTGCATAGGAGCGTAGGGCTTCGACGGGTAATTCGCCCGCACTCCACGCTTGGTAAAATGGGTGATTGAGTAAGTTGTAATCTGCGATTTTGCTGTCTAAGGCTTGTTTGAAATCCATTAAATTGTTTACTCCGTTTTATGTATGTCAATAATGTTCAACAATCCGTTGATGCTTTCCACAGTAATTCTCGGTTTGCAGGTTACGCCGAGACGTACTGTTCGTGGCATGTTTTTAGTATAGCATACACCGTGTATCGGTGTCAAACAAAGGTGCGTTACTTTTTTAGGTGATTTCGTTTTCGATTTCACGTTTAGTTTTCGTTCACTTCTGTGAAGAAAAAATATATAAAACGTAAGCGTTACACCTGTTACGGCACACGGCGTGTGCCTACCACTTTTAAAACTAAATAGCCCTGGCGTTACTTTTTTAGGTGAATTGTATTTTTCAGGATACGGCATCTACCCAGAGGTCTCCCGTGATGAGACTCAAAAAACGAGAATAGATGTTTCTACTTGACGATAGCAGTGTAACCCGATTTAAAAATCGTTTTGAATTAAACCTAAAATTTGCTATAATACTTCGGAAGACCCGAAGCGTTATTCATGAGAGGGAATTGTTATGACGGAAGAACAGAAATTTATTTTTGATCTCAAGGGGTACCTGTTAATTCCTGAAGTTTTAAAGCCTTCGGAAATTGCGGCATTGAAAGTACAAATTGAGACGATTCGAACAAATCCTGAGTCTTTGCCGCCGCACGAACGGCGGTTTCCAGGGGGGACCGCGTCATTTTTAATTGATCATCCAGTGGTGATGGATATTCTCCATGAAATTTTAGGAGAAGTTCGGATGGAATCCAGTTGGTTCACCTACCGCACTGTTGGAGATGGAGGCCCCCCGCCACATGGTGGTGTGCGAAACGTGAATCCCAACTTCAACTACCAGTGTCGAGACGGGAAAATCTACTCCGCACTGACGCGGGTTGTCTTTGAACTGAACGAAGTCAAAGCGGGTGAGGGGGGTACATTATTTTTGCCGGGAAGCCACAAAGCGAACTTCCAAATTCCTGAAGGGCATCGGCAGACGGATTCACCGCTCTTTGAAACCTACAGTTGTCCCCCGGGTTCCGTCATTATCTTCACGGAAAACCTTTGTCATTCTGGGGTTGCTTGGCAAAATCCAGATCGACCGCGGATCGCTATCTTCAATTGTTATAACTTCGTTGGGTGTCAATTTCACAAACCCTCGGTGCCGAAGCATGTGATTGAAGGGTTGCCTCCAGAAAAACAGGCATATTTTCGTAACGTTTGGGTGTGGCATCAAGGTGGTTCCGACAATGGAAAAAACCTACGTTACGAGGGTTAATGCGTGTTGCGCGCAGGAGCGTTTCTATAATATAGAAGGGCGGATCCAGGAAGGCTGGCGTTCCAATCCGGACATCATGCATGGCTCCAGAAACAAACATACCCTCCGCATCACTGATCTGCATAGCGCGGGCTGACGCATCCCGTAGCGTCTCAAAGTGGCGTTGGATCGTGTTTGGTGCTGTTCTCAGTATTCTGCCTATGATCAATATTGTGGTTCTCGGTATCAGTGCCGCTGTTATGGGTATTTTAACACCTAAAATAGACTTGTCCACGCCGAAACGGCTCACGTTCTATTTCCAAAATCCAGCGTGCTACACGGTGGAATACCAGCGGACAGCAAAAAGATTGCGATGCCTTCGAACTTTGTACGGATGGCTTGCTGGCTTCATTATTTTCAAGCTTTTTTGAGGAAGAAGGGAACAAGCAAATGTCAGATAAACCAACGCCTTACAAAGGATTGGAAGATCAACTGATCTTGCGAGACCATCTTGCTGCAGATCGGACGATCCTCGCCAACGAGCGAACCTTCCTTGCCTATATTCGCACGGCATTAACGTTGTTCGTCGCGGGTTTATCTTTTGTCCATCTCAAAATTTTTGAATCACACGTTTTTGAGGTGATCGGTATCGTCTTTATTTTACTCGGCATTGCGACCTTCTTCGTTGGGCTTTTCAGATACAAACGGATGCAAGCCTTGATTCGTAAGATTAAGCAAGAAGAATTAGAGGAATTAGGAGAAAAAGATTCACAATGAAAATAAGAGAGGTTGTTGTAACAGGTCAGAACCAAGTGGCGCTGCAGACTGCCGATATAGACGCATCGGTGCTCGCTGCCAACGAATTGCTGATAGACACAGAATACACCTTTATCAGTAGTGGCACAGAACTCGCGAATTATACCGGCAGAGAGCCGAAAGTTTTCCAGAAAGGGGAATGGTGTGAGTATCCGTGGCGTTCTGGTTACGCGAATGTCGGCATTGTGCGTGAAGTGGGTGCTGGCGTTACCCGCGCAGCCCCTGGTGATCGGGTTTTCACTTATGGACGACACGCGTCTACGATTCGCTACTCACAAGATCGATTGGTTGCCCCTATTAAAGAAACGGTGGATCCGGCTGTCGTTGCGGCATCACGAATGGCAGGCGTTGCGATGACAGCGATTATTGTGGGAGAAATTGGAACCCATCCATGGGTCGTCGTTTTCGGCTTAGGGCTTGTCGGAAACTTGGCATCCCAGATGTTCCAGATTCACGGCTGCCGTGTTATCGGGGTCGACCCGGTAGCGGAGAGACGGGAACTCGCCCAGCGGTGTGGGATTGGTCATACCGTCGGCGGCGATGCGGACGAGGCACAAGCGCAGGTTGAGGAGATAACGGGGGGTGAACTTGGGAATATTACGGTCGATGCTGTAGGGCATAGTGGTGTCGTTATGCAAGCACTTCGCGCCACCGCCAGCCACGGACAACTCATCATCCTCGGTTCCCCGCGTGTTGAAGTCCAAGGGAACCTGACGGATCTGCTCTCCGAAACACATCTGCGATGGATTACCATCCGTGGGGCATTGGAGTGGTGCGTGCCGATGTATCCGGACATCGGGAATAGAACCTCTCAATGGAGCAAACAGCAAACTATCTTTGACTGGATGGCACGCGGGGAATTGCACGTTGACCCCTTAATCTCTCATCGTCTCAAACCGGAACAGATTAAGCAGGCTTACGATGGTCTCCTCAACGAACCGAATGTGTATACAGGTGTTGTTTTAGATTGGAATTTTTAATTATACCTTGCGGATCAATGGCGTGGTTTGGGGCTTTCGTGTTTTTTGTGTTCGAGTCGTCCTCCACTTCGTTACGGGCTTGGTGTTTGGTGTTATCCTATACAAGATTCTCAAATAGCGTTGCGACTTAATCAGCAATCTGCGCGTCATGGAATGGAGCGCAGGATAGAAACTTAATAATTAGAAAAATGGAAAAAACAGAAATATTCCGGAACTGCATCCAATCTGAGTTGCCTCCGGGACTCAAAATACGGTTCGATAAAAAGCAAGTGATGGCTCTCACTTTCTCACCAGATGGCACCCGACTCGCTGCAGGTGGCGATGGGCGTATCTGGATATATGACACAGCCACCGGGGCACAATTCGCGATGCTCTCAGGTTATACGGAACACATGCGGGCATTGGCATTTGCGCCGGATAATTCTCTGCTTGCCAGTGGAAGTGAGGACAATACGCTTCGACTCTGGGACACCGCCACGGCGCGCGAAGTCCTAACGCTCGCTGGCGATTCTCATCTGGTGAACGCGTTAGCATCATCTTCACCCGATGGGGTCCCACTTCCGGGCTGGGATCCACGGACGGAGCGGTTGCTTGCCGCTTCTACTGAAGCCCCTGGTAGAATTAGAAGTCTCGCCTTTTCGCCGGATGGAACAACCCTCGCGAGTGGAAGCGCGGACGGCAAAATTCGCGTGTGGGAAGTCGAAACGGGCGGCCTGCTCTCCACTTTTTCAGCACACGACGGACTCGTCTTGGCTTTGGCATTTTCACCTGAAAATGAAACACTGGCGAGTGGCGGTTCCGATACGCTTGTGAGGCTATGGAATTTGGAAAGCAAGCACTTGCTCTCTATTTTAAGGGGGCATACCGACTCAGTCAGTGCGTTGGCGTTTTCTGCCGATGGTGAATTGCTTGTCAGCGGCGGAAGGGATAACTATATTCAGTTGTGGGAAACGGGAGATGATAACCCTATATCCATGTTTCCTGTCCAAGAAGGTATCATTCGTGAATTGACTTTTTCAGTAGATGGTGAAAAACTTATATACGCCACACAGGACGGTTCGCTCTTCATAAGAGGGCGATGATCAGGAAAGAAAAAGTTGGGCACAAACGAACCTGATTGGAAAGTGTAAAAGACAGAAGGAGTTGAAGCAGTGATCGGTATCTCTTATCATGCGGGTGGTATGAAAGACATCCCCCTACAAGAAGTTATCACGATTCTCGCCGATGCAGGCTACGACGCAATCGAGATGATGTGCGGTCCAGAAGCGCATATCCCCTCCGGTGAAGTCACCGATGGTCTACTCAAAGAGGTCAAAACGAGAGTCGCCGATAGCGGATTAAAGGTCTCAGTCATTAATCCGTTCACGGGAAAAGGCTTATACCAGTTGGCAGCAGAAGACCAGCAGGGTGCAGTTGACCATTACGCGCTACTTCAAGACGTAGCAGTCGCCCTTGGGGCAGGGGGTGTTAACTTCCTTACAGGGTATGGTGGTGAGAACGGCGACGCCTTCGCATGGCGGCTCCTTGTTGATGTCCTGAAGCCGATCTGCCGACGTGCTGAAGAACTCGGTATTACCATGAACATCCACAATCACGAAGCGACGACAATAGATGCCTCTTCAAAAGTCACGCTTCTGATTGAACATGTTGGCTCTGATGCCTTGAGATCCCTCAATGACATCACCAATTTCTATCATATCGGTGAAGACATCGCCGAAGTCACCGAAAAACTGGGACCGCTCACGACGCATTGCCATGTGAAAGGCGTGACAGGGATGTATCCCTATAGCACCTTCCTGATCCCCGGGGAAGACGGAGATGAGTTGGATTTCCGAACCTTTGCCGAGAGTTTAGGGAACGTCGGTTACGATAAGTACATCTCGGTTGAAACGTTCCCGCACATGCGGATGGAGAAGGCACAAATCGCTCATGACATGATGGCAAGCACATTGAAAGAGTTGGGACTACGGTGACATACCAGAAATGGAAGGACTTGGTTGGAAGGTTGGAAGGTTGGAAGATTGGAAGACTGGGCACCCATCCTTCCGTTCTTCCATTCTTCCATTCGAGAATCTTTTTTGTCGAGGGGACCAGCACTACAAGGATTTATTGTCCAACGCCTTGATGCCGGGCCAATCTCGCCACATATCCTCGCTTGGCGGTTCTTCTTGCGTTTGTTCTAATTCCGTTTTCCGGAAGTCGTATAGGACTGCTTGTCGGATTTGTCGCGAATAGTTATGTCCTGCAGCGTGACCAATCCGATGGTGCCAGAAGACGACATCCCCTGCGTTCCCGTAGCATTCAACACCTGCTTCTCTGCTGAGACGCTCGCGGTCGATCTCGTATTGCGGGGTCGGCTCGTTCTTGTATTGGGAATGGTAATCGTAATAGAAGATTTTGTGGCTCCCTGGCCAGACTGTAAAGCCACCGCCCTCTGGCGGTACATCGTCAATATAGCCGACGGCACCGAGATGGAACGGATGTGCGTCAACATGACATCCGATTGATTTCTTCGGAACATCGCCGTAAGGGAGCGTGCAATAGATACCGCGCACACGGTCGGGCTGTACTAAATTCCCCTCACCCAAAAATTGTTCTGCCATCCGCCAGACGTTTGGATCGGTCGCGAGAAGTTGAACCATCCAATCTTCGTCCCCCGGTTCCCGGAAATTCCACCGGAATCCACGTCGATGGTTATTTCCGTCGGGGTTTTCTTCTTCTGGTGTGAAGGGACCGACCCATGTTTCCGGATCCTCGCGTTTGCGCCCTTCGGGAGCGCCCTCCCAGAGCCTTGCCCGTGCCCGCTCCATCAATTCCGGGTTCAGGACGTTCCGTTTCACCAAGTACCCTTCATTTCTGAAAAATTCAATGTCTTCCCGTGTAAGTTCAACCATTTTTTATGATTCCTTTTTTTTATTTACCTTGCGGTTAAACAGAGTGGGTTTGGACTTTGATGTGTCTTTCTTATATCCGCTCTCCACTACGTTACGAGCTATACGCTTTTGGACTCTCCTGAAAAAGAAACAGACACATTGCGCTCGGAAGTCACGCGGTCACAATTATCGTGATGACATGCTTCCACCTAACCACATTTCAAGAATTTTAAAGGAATTCAGCGATTTTTTCAAGGAAAAGTTATTGGCTGTCAATGGTCGGTGTGTCGTCTAAAGCAGCCCGACAAACGAAACTACGGAGACCGAAAAGAACTGAGACGTATCTCACAGTTAAGATTGCCTTGTAAGCGGAGTGGTATAAATAGTGCAGTTTGTGTGAAGGCGGAATCTCCTACGATAACAGTATCTACCGTGCTTTGCACCGACAGTCCTGGTGAAAGAGCGTCCCGAAGACCATTTTCCGTGAAAGTGCCACGCGAAACGGACAAGTGATATTCGGAACCATCTAATAACTTTTCTTGCAGTGTGCTGAGGCGGAGCGTGAGTTTATCTTCAAGGGTCGTTCGGACATTTGAGAAGATCCCCTCGCCTCTATTTTCGACAATTTTTAAGAGTAGACTTTGCGTTGTGAAGGCATGGTCAAATTCAGTGATAGCAAAAGACAGTGCTGTGGGACCAGTCCTCGGTGTTCCGAGCAGATAGAGCTGCCCTGTCGCGCCTAAGAAAGGCATACGGAATCCGACATCTGCCGCGAGTTGTGTACCACTGCCGTAAAGTGTTAGATTTTCAAGGACGATACCCTTTGGGTTTTGTGCTTTTTCGATATAGGACCTGGCGAGGTCTTCAAGGGCAGCATAAGTTATCTGAACTGGCGCATTGATATGGTAGCCGGGCGTGAGTGCATCCACAAAACGGATGTCTGGCAAATCGCTACGCGGTTTTGCGGGGGAGGCTGGATCCGTTGATACATCTCCGCCGTTGACCTGAATAAAAGTTTTAATGCCGATGTTTAGAGAGAGCGTTCTCCTGTCGCCTGTTAGTTTTTGGGCGAGGATTTCTCTCGGTTCCAGAGTGAGCACGATGAGCGGTTCTGCCTTCAGTAATATCGGTTTGTGGAGTTTCGCCCATACATCGGCAGCGCGGGGTTTCAGGTCTATATCGATATTGGCAATGGTTTCTTGTAATTGCGGGAGGACTGTTTCCTTTGCCACTTGCGCGAAGGTTGCGCGCAGTGATAGCGTTTGCCCCTCAAAAAACCATCTGCGTTCTAATACTGCTTCAGCCTCCTGAACAAGGATGTTGACATCTGTTTCTAAAGTAAAACGCCATTCCGGAGAGAGCGTTGGGGTGAGCGTTAAGGATAGGAGGGCTTGTCCTGTAATAGGCCCTTTCACTGCGAATGAAAGGAAACCCGTATCAGCGCGTAGCTCGCCGCTGATCTGAAGTGGAATTTTTACTGACACCCTCCCGTCCCTTGTGCTCATGATTGTCGGTGCCCCGGGTTTCAGATAAATGGTAGCGCGCGCCCTGTCATCTTCCCATTGGATGGGTTCGCGAACATAATTTCCGATGATATCTGCTACGTACTCCCTAACTTTAGGCAGCGGTAGTTCCACTTTCGCGGTAAGGGTTGAGAGGATCGGCGCGGGTAAGGGGCCCGGTATAACTTCCCGCGGCGGCGCGAGCGATTCAACGTCTCTGTTCGACTTCCATGGGATCAACAGAAATAGAGCCGTCAAGATCAACACAATCCCCAGAGAAATAAGGCTGATAATTATTTTTTTCGATCTCGTCATAACTTTCATCTCGTGTGTTTTGGGCAGAAAAGTTACAGAAAAATCTAATCGCTATCCGCAGCCAAGACCGCCTTCACACAGCGGAACCCGCTCGGGCGATTCGCCGTATATCTGTGGACACGGACACCGTATCCTAAGAGGTCCGGCAGGGGGTCCCGCCAATTGCCTCCCAGCAGCACCCCGTCATAATCAGCATCAGTACTTGGAAAATTACTGACAACGTTTGATATTTTGTCGTCAAAAGACAGATGATAATCAAACTGAGACTTTGAAACGATACTACCGGTGCTAAGTCCTCTATCCAAGCTCAATTCCGACACGTTGCCCCACATGTCATAGAGACCATACCCATTCGGGGCATAACTCCCTACAGGCGTGGTATCGCCAACTTCGTTTGCGAGATTGGATCTGGTAACATTAAAAAACTTATCCACCCAGCGGTATCTTTTACCGACTAACCCCTCGCGTGCTGCATGCAACCATTCTCCGGCTGTTGGTAAACGTTTCTGTGCCCATGTGGCGTATGCCATTGCTCCGTACCAACTCACATTACTGACTGGGTGATTCTCATATCCCTCCTTCACATGATAAACGCCATTCACATGCTCTATTCGGGGCTCAGGATATTCGAGCTTAAAAAACACGAGGTTATACAATGCACGCCCAACTCCATTAAGAAACTTAAGATAATCTGTTATGACCTCCTCAGAACCTTCGAGCTGAACCCAGACGCGCGCTGTATCTATATCTTTACCACTCTCGTTGAGGAACACCACGTATTCTGCGTTTGTCACTTCATATCTATCCATATAGAAAGCACCAATGTAGATATCAGGGGAACGGGGATCGCCGCCCCATTTAAGTTTACCTTCGGGAATCAGCACCATGCCCTCAGGTCCCGAGGACCCGGAAGGTAGCTGTGCTGTATGTGCCTTGATTTCGGTAAAGGGATTCGTTTTGACTTTGGCAGCACCCACGAGAACTAACAAGAGCACAGGGGAGATGGCTATTAAAATCCCGATCCACTTTCGTCCATAAACCTTCATTTCTCGGTACCCCTGAATCGCTGCCCCAATGACAAATCCCCAGAAAGCCCACACCACAACAACAGGTACGTCAAAGCCGAGATAAAAGAGTTTATCCAGTGCGATAAAAAACATAACCGCGCCACCTTGGAGTAGGGCTCCGATAATACAGACAATCAGGAAAAACCCGAGAAGAATCGCAATACAACCAACATTCCCTTTTTTCATAATTCGTAACCCCCTTCTCATAAATAAATGAAATTTATTTATCACACTTGTTTCGTAGGAATCCCTGAAATTATCAGCGTGTCTGTTTCTTCTTGGAGAAAAAGAACCCGTATTTCTTGAAGAAAAAGAACCGATAGGCAAATATGCCTATGCATAGCGAGGCGAACGCAGCTATAAACTGCCAAGGTCCGTACTTGTAGAAGTATTGGTGGTTCTGTAGCTGCACCCCGTGGAGGATGAGGCCCACTGCTGTCAAGCGAGTCGATAACCACTCGAAACCTCCAAAGAGTAGGACTATCAGCCGCGGAACAAGGACAATCAGCGCAACAGCGATACCACTGATGAGTATCCGACCAATTGACTTCCAAATCGGATAATCAACGTAGCAGGAAATTGGCACGTTTAAACGCCCACTGTTTGTCTGAACAATCAATTCTGTCTCGTGCAATTGTTTGACGGCAAGGTGGCTTGCGTCGAGTTCGAGGGTGACAACCGCCTCTCCCCGAATAGCGGACGATGAAAGTTGCAGCCCTGGCAGTTCACTCGCGAATTGGACATCGCCGTGGAGGAATCCGCGTCCGGCGTTCTTAATCTCAAGTTGGATTGTTTTTTGCGTTTCCGTATCAATCTGCCCGAAGTCGATCCGGGGGTGGCTCACTTCGAGTACCGGCTGCCCAATCTGCGGGTCAAGTGCTTGGACTAACATTTCCAAACCTACGTCTGGGTCATCGCTGTAACGGCTGGTGATTGTTTTCGCCGTGTTTGCCAATTGGGGGTGTGTCGTATACTCCAACCAGAGTGCCATGAACCCGCTGTAGAGTAGCATTTTCGCCTGTTCCCAATTTACGTCAATCAGGCGTGCGAGTTGTTTGGGGGTCCGCGCTTCATTCTGTTTCTGAACCTCCATTTCTTGCCCGAACTGCTTAGGAGTTTCGGCTTCACGTCCTTTCTGAAATTCCATTTTCCCTTGAAGGATTTGGACCATCGCCTTGCGTCCCAATTCACGGTTGTTGGGAAATTCAGTGACGACTGCCTGCGCCGCGGTGGCAAAGTGCATTTCGCCGACTCTGCCGAGACTCTGCTCCAAGTAGCCCTGATAGAGAGCATTCGTAGCATCTTCTGGATTTTCCGTCATCAACGCCGCAAGTTGTGATATATCAGTGGCTTCGGCGCCATTAGAGAACTTAAAGATGAGGCGCCCTTCTCCCTTTAATGCCGCGTCGTCCTTCGCTCGCTGAAGGTTAACGATGTGTTCACGACGTTTTTCGGGGTCTTTTAAAGTATCTTGGGCGTCATTCAAAAGAATCCGCCATTGCTCTTCGGTACGACCATCGGGACGGACACGCCCACCGGCGCGCAATGAAGCCTTATAGTGTTGTTCATGGGTTGCATCAATACGAGTGACTATATCTGTTTCGCTCTCATCTTGGAGATCTTCAATTGAAAGCCCTAATATCGCAAAATAGTTTACCTCCTCGCCAATGGTGAGACCCGATGCCTCCAGGATTTCAGTTGCGTCATCAGCGGAGAGACCATATTCCCGCACTGCTTGTTGGAGGAGTCCCATGCGTTGTGTAGCACTTATAGTCGGCGAAGCTGCTTTGAATGCCCTGACAACTGCCACGAATTCATCATGTTTAGACATAGCGGAGTTCTCCTTCTTCTTCATAAGTGTCAATTTTAGGAAAAAAGTCTATAGCGAAACCCAACGCCATACCGGCTCGTTGTTTACTCAACTTTCAAATCTTGGAGTTCCGATTGTGCTTCTGCAACTTCTTCTTCATCCAGGATTGGACGTTCAATTATAGAAAATACCTCGTAAACCGCCGCTGCTTCATCGTCTTTCTGGGAGGTTGCTGTCACTTCCAGCACTTGGTCTAAGTTGTATTTGTAGGTAACATGGATTGGGGATCCCTGTGGTAAATCCGGCGGTAGCGCGAGGGTACATTCACCTAATTGATACGTCTCAAATAGATAGACATCATCCTTGCGTTGATCTTGCTCAAGACTCTGGACGACTTCAATCAACACTGTCCGCTGGTTGTCGTCCACTGTGCCAAATTTAGTTGTAATCTCACAAGGCACGGCTGTCATTTTGGGAATCATGACATGGATAATGTGTTCGCGTTGCGGATTGAGAACGACGAGGCCGAGGTTATGTGTGGCTCCGTCTGTCACTGTCACTTTAGGATCCCCGTCTGGTCCGATGAACCGTTCAATAACCGCTTCTGTGAGGTCTGCTGTTGCTGAGGCGTCTTCGGAAATCTGATGGAGAGTGCCTTGGATCGCTGCGCCGAGGGCAACTGCTTCGTCGGGATTGACTTCATGCAGATCGATCTCTTTTTCGCTAACATTGGCGATCATCTCCCTGACCATAGGCATCCGGGTGGCTCCCCCTACCAACACAACTGTATTGATGTCTGCCCACGTCAAACGCGCTTCTGAAAGGACGACATCACAGAGGACTCGGCATCTTTCAAGGAGCTCGGCGGTCAACGTCTCGAATTTTTTGCGTGTCAACTCGACGAGACTCATTTTACCATTGTATCCACAGACGATGCTGATTTGCTGTCGCTGGGACAAAGCGACTTTGGCGCTCACCGTCCGAAGTTGGAGGTCTTGATAGGCGTGAAGATCCTGTAACGGATTTTCGCCGTGTTCAATCTCAAACATCTCTGCGACATGCGTAATAATTTTATCGTCCCAATTTTTACCGCCGAGTCTATGATCCCCGTTTGTAGCAAGCATCTGGACGGTGGTTTCGGAAATCTTCATGACGGTCGCATCAAAAGTGCCGCCCCCCAGGTCAAAGACAAAGACGTTCTGGTCTGCTCCGAGTTGCTCTATACCGTAGGCGAGCGCAGCAGCAGTGGGTTCATTGAGGACCTGTAAAACGTTGAATCCAGCAATTTTACCGGCGTTGCGTGTGGCTTCGCGCTCGGCATCGTGGAAATACGCCGGCACCGTAATAACCGCGTCGGTGATTTCGGTCTTCAGATACGCTTCGGCATCCTGTTTGAGTTTCCTCAAAATCAACGCCGAGAGTTCTTCGGCGGAATAGTCTTTGCCATTAAACGTGCGGAAAAACGTGGATTTTGATTTCCCCATCTCACGTTTGACGAACTCAACAATCTGTTCGGGCACCGCTTTGGCGCTCTGCTTCGCAACTTTCCCGATGGTGACGAGGTCGTCCTCAAACAGAATTACGGATGGCGTGATTCTGTCGCCTTCGGCGTTCGGGATCATCTCTGGCTGTCCATGTTCATTGACATGTGCAATCGCTGAGAAGGTCGTCCCTAAATCAATTCCAACAACTTTCCCCATCTGTTTCGTCTCCTTTAGGACTTACGCGGCGTCGAGAGAACGCGTCTACCTCTTGTAGGAGAGGTTGGGAACCTCGATGCTATATAGAGGGGTTTGAAACACAACAACCGATACATCGCGTAAGTCCTACTTATTCAGGACTTATGCACAATTGGCTTCTATGCCAAAACTGAGGTGATATTCCCGAAGAAAGCGCAATCAATTGCGCTGCTACGAACCAAAGACGGCACAAAAACAGGGAAACTGCGTAAGTCCTACTTATTATTATAGTAAAACCCGTAATTACTTATACACCAACATAAGGGCGAGGATACAATCCTCGCCAGCGGTGGTGGGGTGTTTGTTCCCTGACGAACTGTAAACATATTTTTGGATTTTACTATAATGTGCGTTGGATAAGAGATTTCTCTATGCATATTATATCGCTTTTCGGTGATATCGAGGCTTTTTTCTCGCGGTATTTGAAAAACAGATTCAGGATCCCTCCGACCGGGGGCTACGAATGGCATCCTATTTCCGTATCAACATCTTGCGCGTTGCCGCGAAATCGCCTGCCTTGAGTGTGAACCTTCTTGACCCCGCGATCCTGCAATTTATCTGAGAGGCAGTATCAATATGATACCCTTCACGCATTTTTAACGTTGGCAAGTTTCATGCCAAGCAAATTGGGGCAGTGACGGGTAAAAAAATGGCAATTTCCTCACAAGTTGTGTAGGAATCCACAGAAGTTATGTAAAAATCTGCAGAAGTTTTGCAAAGAAAAGGGCGTTGTGAGTATCACAACTTTGCATGCCTTCCGTTGAATCTACGTTAAAAAATAAAAAAAATACTTTTTTACAAAACCAATCGACTACTTCTTCAGAATCGAGGGAAGTTTTCCCGGATCATTACACCCTTTTTTGAATGTGAACCAAGATCGGTCTTCGCGGTTTATAGTAAACCGTGGAAATAACTTTCAATGTGAGGCAACTTTAGAAAACACAAACACCTCTCCTTCATTGGCGGGGTGTTTGTGTTATCGTGCTTACAAAGAAATGGTCAAATTTGACAACATGCGATATTTCAACTATAATTAACGCATGCCAAAACTTGTAGCTGCTCTACTGTTATTCATTGCCTATCCTATCCTCCTTTTTGCACACCCAGAAGGCATGGGTGAACATGTCGTTGACGCCCACCGGATCGTAGGCGAACCCCCGCGAATTGACGGGATACTGGACGACGCTGTGTGGCACCACGCAGAACCACAAAGCGGTTTTATTCAACTCGAGCCGTCACGCGGGAATCCCGCAACTGATGACACAGAATTTCGTATCGCTTACGATGTGCATAACCTCTACGTCGCATTCCGATGTTACGATGCAGAACCCGACAAGATCGTCAATCGAATGACGCGCCGCGGGAACATCTATGGTTCAGATGTCATCTCCTTCTTTATTGATCCACATCACGACCACCGCACCGGCTATAAATTCGCCACAAACCCAGCAGGGGTCCAGAGCGACAATTATCGGTACGAGGACACCCAACGCGACAGCAACTGGAAAGGAATTTGGTGGGTTGAAAGTAGCATTGATGAATTGGGGTGGAGTGCCGAGTTTAAAATCCCGTTTGCAAACTTTCGGTTCACCGATAAACCAACCCAGATTTGGGGGTTTGATGTGGAACGGGTAAACCGTCGGAAAAGCGAGGTTACGGTATGGAAGCAATTGACCCAAGCCGGGGTCGTCACGCGGATGTCCGATTTAGGACACATCGTGGGTATGCACGCTATTGAAACAGGAAAAAACTTTGAAATCTCACCCTATTTTTTAGGCGGTGGTATGCGTGCGACTGATGCCGATTTAACACGCCAACTCGGAACAGGTTTGGATGTGCAATACAGTCTCACAAGTGCCCTAAAGGCGAACGTTACAGTCAATCCCGATTTCGCGCAGGTTGAAGCGGACCAATTAGAGATTAATCTGACCCGCTTCCCGACGCGTTTTCCTGAAAAACGTCCGTTTTTTGTTGAAGGAAACAGCTTTTTTGAAACGCCTTATGACCTGATGTTCAGTCGGCGTATCGGGAGTCGTGGGAACATCCTTTGGGGGAGTAAACTTACGGGTAAAGTCGGTAACTATTCCGTCGGCGTCTTGGGAAACCAGACGGGTGAATTCAGGTTTTCTGAGAGTACACCGTCCGAAAAGGAGGAGGCATGGTTCTCTGCAATCCGTGTTAAACGCGACATCCTCAAACGTTCGAACATTGGGGTCCTATTGGTGAACAAGGAACAGCCCGGTCGTGAAAACTGGCGTCATAGCCGAGTGGGTGGCGTTGATATGAACCTCGCTTTAGGCAAAACGTATCATCTCACGGGACAATATGCGGGGAGTTTCCATCCCGGCGAAGATCGTGATAACTTTGCGTATACGGTTGACTTCGCACAGCGTAACTATCTCTGGAGCAGCGACATTGGGTTTGAACGGGTCGGTCCGAATTTTGAAATTAATCAGACGGGATTTTTACGAAAGGAACGAAACCGCGGCTGGCAACGCGTCTCTATGCGGAGTTCTTATTCTCCACATTGGGGAAAGCACCAATTTTTTTCTCGTATAATCGCTCGTCTCTCTCAAAGTCTTTATACCCCCGCGTATTTTGCGGCGTGGAGAGAACGTAACCCAGTGTTGTCCCTCTCACCTGAATTTGATGAAGATTTGCTCAGATGGAGTGCGGGTGCCGACGTTGGGATGGATTTCAGGGAAATCCTTTTGGATGACCTTAATGTTTACTATTTCCGAAGTCGGGAAGTTGAGCTCACGGAGGTATTTACGACAAATAGATACGGGTTTGAGATTGACACCAACTCCACATATCCAATTGCTATCGGGGTCGCTGTAGATTTCGCCGACTATTTTAACTTCAGTCGGCAACAAGCGGGTAAACAGCGGAGTCTCACGCTTGAATCTACGATCCGTCCACGGAGCAATTTGTCCATAGAATTAGACGGCGGCTATGCCCAGAGTTTTGATTTAGAAGGTGCGATTGATGGCAGGTTTTTCGTCAGTTCATTGCGTACGACGTATTTGTTCACGCGAGAGTCGTTTCTCCGAATGTTCGCGCAAGCCAATAGGGAACGCCTATTTTCTATGGAGATTCACCAGACGTATCTGCTCAGTTTTCTCTTTGGATGGGAATATAATCCAAAGAGCCACCTTTTCGTTGCATATAACGAGGCGTGGGGTGATGCGCCTGTTGGGACAGCCTCCGATCGGGCGTTACAACTGGAAAACCGTGTCATTGTCATTAAAGTAACGTATCTCTATAACCTATAGGAATTGGCAGTCAGCAAGATAGCAAAGAAGCCGTTAACTATTTCCGCTGAATATCTCTGAAATGCGGTCCTAAAAATTGTAATAAAAAGAGTGGAGATGTGATATAATAAAGTTATGAAAGATTTTTTACTGCTATTCTTCAACGTTTTACTAACCGTCATCGGACAGATTTTGTTTAAACACGGTATGAACACAATCGGTCGTATCAATAGTTTACGGAGTGCTATGGACAAATTGGTCCAGGCGTTCCTGAACCCTTATATCCTCAGTGGGATTGCGATATATGGCTTTACAACGCTCGTCTGGTTGATTATCCTGTCGCGTGTTAAACTGAGCATTGCGTATCCGATGTTAAGTTCTGGGTATGTGCTGTCGATCCTGTTTTCTTGGATGTTTTTCAAGGAATCTGTTCCGAAGATTCGTATCATGGGTGCTCTGATCATCTGTATCGGGGTCTACCTTGTGGCACAAGGGGAGTCTTAATCAATGGTAGACCCCGCAAACGCGCGTGTCACCGCCAGCAATTCTCGAGGCACGGAAGGGAAATCTGCTGATCGTTCTTTCGTTGCGATGGTCCTGTCCGCCATTTTTCCAGGACTCGGTCAACTCTACTTAGGGCAATTTCCGAAAGCGGTTATCCTTTTTGCCATTTTTGCGTCCGCAATTGGTATTTTCTACCTAAATTCGTTGCCCGTAACGGGATGGGATGATTTAATGCGGTTCAAACCCGCAACGCGGGAGAACCCCTCAACAGGTGAAACCGCGAACTCTGAAGCGCAAGAGCCTTATTCGATTCACATCTGGACATTCGACGATGGCGAACAGTTGATGTACCGTCCCTCTTGGAAACTGAAAATTAGTGCGTCCGTTCAAGGGATTTTATGTTGGCTCTATGCGGTTGGCGATGGGTGGAGAGGCAGGCGTAGAAATAGAAAACGCCGATAATTGATTTCCTGTAGGAGGGGAAGAAATCCGCAGAAATCCGCAGAAATACGCAGAAACACCCAAGCAAAGACACCAAGCAAAGACACCAAGCAAATACCCCTATCAATACGCAGAAATACCCAAGCAAAAACACTTCGATTCCTGACGCTTGATCTCTACGGAAAAAAACGTGAAACTATCAACCTACCTGACCGAACCACAATGTATAATTAAAGTCTGTAGCATCCTTCTCGTTGTCTTAGTGACCGGGTGCCAAGATGATACGGCGGTTCTCAAAAAGAGTGAAGAACTTCTGAACGCCGGAACCCCACAAGCAGCAGTGGAAGCACTGGAGGTTTTTATCGAAACGGCACCTGAGGATCCGAGGGCACGGCTGTTATTGGGAAAAGCCTACAATGACTTGGGGCGTTACACCGACGCCGTTATCGAGCTACAAAAGGCGTCACAACTTTATGCTGCACAACCCGAAGAGCGGATTGCGGCGCGACTGGAATTGGCACGTACCTATTTAAGATTCGGTGATAGAAGTTCCGCCTTTCGTGTGCTCCGACTCGTTCAGCGGAGTACGCTGGATCCTGAGGTTTTGCGCGAAATCATCGAACTCGTGGGAGACAGTTATCATACAAGGCAGTTGACCCGTGGGGATTCAGATAACTATTCACCCACCTTCTCACCGGACGGCACACAAATTGCCTTCGCCTCCTTTCGCCTCGACAACGGCGAACTCTATTTAATGGACTTAAACGGACGTATCCAACGCCGTGTAACCTTCACAACGGATTTCAACGATAGTTCACCCGCATTCCTCACAACCCCGAACTATCTGTTTTATAGTAGCGAACCGAAATCATCGCGCGAAGTTAAAGTTGTCATCCAAAGCAGCGGTTCCACGCCGATTTACGCCGGCTTCCATGTAACGCATATTCATAGCAAAATAACGCGAACCGTTTTGCCTGTGAGTTTCGGTGCCCGCGTGCCTCGTAGGTCACCTGCCGGAAATCAGGTTGTTTATGAATCCAACGTGGATGGAAACCTGGAATTATATCTCCTCGATTTGGCAGGACTCGATCTGGCAGGACTCACACCAGAAGATGTTGCGCCGAAACGTATTACCTTTAACGAAACCGATGACGGGAGCCCGGCATTCTTCCCGGACGGAAAACGCATCATATTTGTCTCCTCTCGAAATGAACGAAATCAACTTTATACCGTAGACATTGATGGGAAAAACGAAAAGCATTTCAATCCAAATCGCTATGGGTGTTATAACCCGACGGTGTCGCCGGACGGAAAAACGATTGCGTATGTTTCGGCGAGGGACGGTGATTGGGAGATTTATCTCATTGATGCGGATGGTAAAAATGAGCGGCGGATCACCAGCGACATCGGTAGGTCTATTCAACCCGCCTTTTCACCTGATGGACGCTACCTCGCGTATGTTTCCGACAGGAGTGATACGTTCCACATCTATCTGATGTCTCTTGATAAACCTGTCACGCGTCAGGATTTAGCCAAACGTCTTTTTAACTATTAAATCTGGGCATCGTTCCACTTGCAAGATAAGAAAGTTTGCAAGTGTACTAAAGTTTGCAAGTGCCTAAAGTTGGAAGAGCGGTGTGGATATTCTAACACCTCTTCCAACTTCTAAACTTTAGAACACTTTAGAACACTTTACTTTAAGGGAAACTAAAAAAATGATTCGAGTAACGAAGCCAGAAGGTTTCGGCAACATCCAATTGGAAGAGGTGCCGATACCGGAAATCAATGCACAGCAGGTTCGGGTACAGGCGGACACGACCTTAATCAGTCGCGGTTCCGAATTGTTTCGACGGTATATCCGGGAAGAGGCTGTTTCACCGTCAATTATGGGGTACTCCCTCACAGGTGTCGTGGATGCAGTTGGCGAAGAGGTAGAAGATTATCAGGTGGGTCAACGCGTCATGGTTGTAGCACCACACGCCGAATATGTCGTTGCTGAACCGAATGCGACCGATGGACGCATCGTACCGCTTCTTGACGATGTTAGTTTTGAGGAAGGGACGTTTCTACCGCTTGCCACCAGTGCAGTCGCTTGGTCAGATTCGTCGGGTGTGAAAGCCGAAGATACCATTGTCATTCTCGGACAAGGCTTAGTGGGAAGCCTTATGATGCAGGTGTTACAAGGCTACAATCCCGCCCGAATTATAACCGTGGATGCGTTGCCACTGCGCTGCGAATTATCGGCAAAACTCGGTGCCAATACGGTCATAAACGCTGAGGACGTCGATCCGGTGGAAACGGTTTTGGGTCTTACGGGTGGCAAAGGGGCGGATCTGGTCATCGATTGTGTCGGAGGCTACGCTGGGGTCAAATCGTTTGAGCAGGCGCAAGATATGACCTGTCGATTCGGTATTATCCAACTCATCGCGCTCTACCAACAGGCACCCTTACCTCTGCATTCCTCGAAGATGATGAGCAAACGTCTGGTTGCGGGTATTTTGACGGACGAACCTCGTTCTCAAATTGCATCGCGCGCCTTGCAAAAGATACAGGATAACGAAATTCGCGCATCTGAGATGATCACCCATCGCTTCCACTATACTGAAGCGAAGGATGCGTTTGACCTTCTCTGGAATACTCCCGGTGATGCACTCGGAGTTTTGATGAAATGGCGGTAGATTCCTTTCCACGAGAAGTCAACTTCCAAACGGAATTGCGTGGTACACGGCTTAGCTTTTCTGCAACGTGGGGACTTTTTTCGCCAAAAGCGATTGATGCAGGAACGCACCTGTTGATTGAGCACCTCGATATCCAAGCGGGCGACATCTGTCTCGATCTTGGGTGTGGATATGGTGCCATCGGTATCACGCTCGCGAAATGCGTGCAAACGGCAACCGTCTATATGGTGGACAAGGATTTCGTAGCGGTTGACTACGCCCGTAAAAACGTAGAACAGCATCGACTCCAGAATTGTCATGTTCTCCTGAGCAATGGGTTTAGCCATCTCCCCGATATTCAATTCGATCTCATCGCTGCGAACCTACCCGCCAACGTTGGTAAGGAACTCCTACAGATTTTTTTGACCGATGCGAAGCAGCACCTCAAACCGAATGGACGGCTTTATGTCGTTACCATCTCAGGACTCCGAGCGTTCATCAAGCGTAATTTTCTGAACATCTTTGGAAACTATCAGAAGGTCAAACAACGCCACACCCATACCGTTGCTATGGCAACCCGTGTATAACTGTATTGCTTCCGCAGTGGACTTGACATAAGCACACCCATCAGGTATAATTAATATTACAGAGACAACATATTCGTTCACTGACCCGCAAGGAGTAATTAAAAATTTGAGGTTTTATCATCTACGCGGCTTTGTGTTTGTATGCATGGCGGCGATACTTCTTAATTTCGGCTTACAAGCAGCGACACCAGCGGACGCTGCGGACAAAACACAACGCACATTCGAGAACATGCTAAACTATCCGCAAGAGCATTGGTATAGTCTTACCTTGATGAACACCAAGATCGGCTATATGCACACGTCACACGGGCGAGGCTACCTCGCCCCTACGAAAACTGAGTATCAGGGAAAACAGGTCGCTCGGAATAAAACCGATATTGTTATGAACTTTAAGGCACTTGGGACTGACATAACAGTTGAAATTACCCGCGTTGAATCCATCGGTCCCGACTTAATGCCACTTCATTTCCTCTCGACCTCTAATGAATCTGGTTTAAAACAGATAGAAGGGCGGGTGATAGATGGCATCGCTCACGTTAAAACAACGCTCAACGGTGAAACGACGGAGTCAAAAATTCCGGTGCCACCAGATACTGTGTCTGAGTATACAGGCGTTTCCTCACTGTTAACCCAGAAAGGACTTAAAACAGGCGATAAGCAGACCTTTCACGTGTTCGTCTTCGATCTCTTAAAGCCTGTGAAAACGGAGCTTGAGGTTTTAGGAGAAGAGACTCTAACCTATCAGTCAGAGGAGAAGCGGGTCTACGTTCTGAAACAGACGATGCACATGATGAATGGTATTACCGCAAAACTGTGGATTGACCCTGACGGCGTAAACTATCGAACAGAGGTGCCGTTGATGGGGCTTTCCATGGTAACGACGAAAACCGACAAGGAAACTGCCCTTGAGGGGACTGAAGAGGTTGACGTTGTTTTAAAAACGCGTATCCTTCCATCTGGCAGGCTCCCGATTCCAACAGCAAAACACCTTGAGGCAGCAGTGAAACTCCCAACAGGGACCATCGCCGAAGTTGTTATGTCCACCCCTCGACAGAAACTTGAGACAAACACTGCACGCGCGGGTAAACTCTCTATTCAGGTTCCATCAATTGTCGCTGAGGACTGTCCGAATCTCCCTATTCGGAATGCAGAAGGTGAATTCTTAACTGCAAGTGCCTATATCCAAGCCGATCATCCTGACATTCAGGCGCAGGCTGCGGATATCTTAGAAAACGAGGTTAATTCATGGCATGCGGCGGAAAAATTATGTCGGTGGGTTTATGCCTCTATTCAGGATAAAAAGATGAGTGGGGGGTTTGCGTCGTCATTAACAGCCCTACAATCGCTCTCGGGAGATTGCACGGAACATACGGTGTTATTCATCGCGCTGGCGCGTGCTGCTGGCATTCCTGCACGAATCTGTTCCGGTATTGTGTTCGCAAAGGATGCGTTTTACTACCATTTCTGGCCCGAAGTCTACGTCGGTAAATGGGTACAAATGGACCCAACGTTGGACCAGACCATCGCTGATGCGACCCACATTCAACTCGGTGGAAGTATCTTGGAGTCGAACAATCTTATGGAATACGCAGCAGATGTTTTCCATACGCTCAATCAACTTGAAATTACGATCTATTAGTTGTCAGTTATCGGTTATCAGTTATCAGTCACAAGAGAGGTTTGGTAACACGCATCGTTCTAAATGGGGATTGATACCCAACGAAGATAAGATTGTTAAAAAACCCCTCTTAACTGACGACTGACGCCTCTAAAAACTGATGACTGACGACTGACAACTGATAACTAAAATGGCATTTCTCAATCCATTTTTTCTTTTTGGACTCCTCGCCACCGGTATCCCCTTAGTCATTCACCTCTGGAACCGTCGTCGTGTTGTGACAATTGATTTTAGCAGTCTGATATTCATCACGGCAGCGCACCGCGAAAATGCTCGCCGATTCCAACTCCGTCAGTTTCTCATTTTGCTGCTACGCATGGCAATTATTGCGCTCATTGCCCTCGCCTTGGCGCGTCCGTTTTTGACACTCGGGCTGCCGGTCGCATCCGTGCGGGCGAAGACAGATGTGGTTATCGTCTTGGATCACTCTTACAGTATGGCGTATCAAGACATCAATGGCATCAGGTTCGACAAAGCGAAAATTTTGGCGACCGATATCATTGATACCTTGCGCCATGGCGATAGGGCTGCTCTCATATTAATGTCAGACATCCCGAAACCTGTCTTTCGGCACCTCACACCCGACATTGAGAGCGTCACCGAAGCGATTAACGATACAGAAATTTCCTACCGCACTACGAATGTTCAGCCCAGCCTTGAACTCGCCCATGAGATCCTCACTGAATCGGAACAACTCAACAAAGAAATCTATTTGATTTCGGACTTTGCCCAAAATGGATGGGAGAACTGGAATAGGCTTCCAAATCGGTCTGGTGCACGCATTTCTCTAATTCCGGTTGTTGAGGGTGAAGCACATAACATAAGTATTAAAGAAATTCGTCCGTCTCATCAACTAATAGGCGTAGACTTACCATTTCAATTAAACGTGACGACTGTGAACCATTCAGTAGCACCTTCACGTCAAAATATACTCACACTGTTTATTGGGGGCGAGAAACAAAAGATCATGAGTCTTTCTGCGGCGGCGAACGAATCGCTGAACACCGCTCTAACATACAATTTTTCGACGCCCGGCACGCATATCGGTTACCTCACACTAACGGACGATCGCCTCAATATTGACAACCACCGTTATTTTGCCTTGGATGTACTCGGTGAAGTCCGTGTGCTCTGTGTCGGTGAACAAACGGAATATCTGACGTTGGCGTTAAATCCACATACAAATAGCCATCAGCAGTCAGCAGTCGACAGTCCGCAAGAGACTGGAATGGAAGAAGGGAAGGATGGAAGAAGGCCCGCCTCCCAATCTTCCAACCTTGAAACCTTCCAACCAAATGTCGACCGCCGATTGCTGACAGCCAATACAATGATTCTCCCAACGCAATGCACACCTGATGAATTTGAAACCTTTCCGTTGGAAGACTATGATGTGATTGTCCTTGCGGACGTGCGGACACTATCACTCCGAATGCGTGCCCAACTTCAGGAATTCATTCGCCGTGGCAAAAGTATCATTGCCTTCGTGGGTTCTCACAGCGATCCGACAAGTTACAATCAACCTCAGAATGTTTGGTTACCTGCCCAACTGGGTAATCCGCTGACTTGGGTCCCGCCCCAGCGAGTGCAGGCGTATGAGGAAACACATCCTATTTTCGACATTTTTCCAAGCGAAGGATTCTCTATGCAATACGCCCCACGGTTTTACAGTGGCATAACACTGCAGCCTTCGCCGGAATCTAACGTTATCGCGCGTTTCGGGGATGATACACCCTTTCTCGTTGAACGAAGTCAAGGCACAAGTGCCGTGCTGCTCTATAACTGTGGCTTAATGGCGGTCAGCGGTCAGCAAGAACGAGTCACTTCACCGGAAAACCTTTTAACCGACAGCCATTACACAAACGACCTCCTCGTTAATCCATATTTCCTTCCGATACTTCAGCAGAGCGTACTTTACGCCGCAATAGCCAGCAATAATATTTTAACATGGGGCGGACATGTCGGGGATACCTATACAGCGCGCTACCCTCGGAGTGCGGGTGGAAAAGCGTCTATTCGTTTAATGACGGTCAGCGGTCAGGAAGAGAATGGGATGGAAGCATGGAATGGAAGCATGGAAGGCGGGAAGAATGCACACCCAACCTTCCAATCTTCCAACCTTCCAACCAAGATTCTTCCCATCGCCGAAGATGGCACACTCCGATTTCAAGGCACAGAACGTCCGGGTGTTTATCAGATCGAAGTGCGAACACAAGACGGAATCCAACGTGACTTTTTTGCCGTTAATGTGGATACGACTGAAGCTGAATTAACAGAGATCCCGCTATCACAGGCGGCAGCACGCATCGGGGCGCAAACAACAGCAGGTCCGGAAAGCGGAGAAACAACGGTGGCGGCTGATGCCTACAACGTTAAACGACACGGCAGGGAGATTTGGGGTGAGTTGCTTGTTTTCGTCGTTTGTCTGATGCTGCTTGAAAGTTTTCTCTCGAATCGCGAAAGTGCCCTGACCGTAGGTGAATCATAATGGCAGATTTTTTCTATGTCACGCGCCCGTTCGGAACTTTGTGCTTAATCGTTTTAATGGCAGTCGGCGGTCAGCAGTTGGCAGTCAGCGAGAGGAAACCTGTGTTAAACGAAAACTCCTTGGTTTCCGCCAGCCGGGAGCCGCCAGCCGGGAGTCACTCTTTAGAAACGATAGACGCTGCAGAAAACGAAAAAGCCGTTTTAGGAGATGAACCGAGCATTGTACGGAGCCTCGTAATTGATGGAAACGAGTCGTTTTCTGAACAGCAGATCCGTGCGCTAATGCGGACAGATGTGTGGAGTCGTTATGATGAAACCGTTCTGAAATCCGATCTTGAAGCGATTACACGCTTTTATCAGGAGAACGGGTACCGTTTCGCGCGGGTCGATGAAGAGCGGCTCTCTGTGAAGAAATTCGCAGACGGTGTTTATCTTGGCATTGAGATTGACGAAGGGCGTGTTGGTCACATCATCGTAACTGGTAATATACAGACGAAAGAGGACGTTATCCGCCGAGAACTCCTGTTTATGCAGGGCGATATCTATACAGAAGCGGATAGAGTGGAAAGCGAACAGATCCTCCGGCGCAAGACGTATATTGGTGCCGCAAAGGTCGACGCACATTGGGATGAATTGTCGAAATCGGTGACAATTCACGCGACGATTCGGGAACTTTTGTCCTTCCCATTTGGAGGGGATCTGAATCTCAACAACCAAAAGCGGTATTGGCTGCTACAATTTCGAGATCCGAACATGTTCGGGTCGGGGCAAAGCACTTTATGGCGTTATGAACGGATTAGCGAAGTCGGTGAAAAGACGCTGAGCCTTGTGAGGGGACGGTATAACAACCCACGACTTTTCAATTCGCACTGGAACTTTGATGGTGAATATATCCAGAAACGGGACGGTGATTCTTTGCTTGTGTTATTAGAGCGTCCCCAATATACACTGAAAAGTCAATGGAGCGCAAGTGTACGTTTTTCTGAATCGGTGAATCCGATATATTGGTATGAAAACGCAAAGAAAACCGATACGTTTGAGCAAAATTTACAGGGAATCTATGCGAATGTCAGACGGTATTTTGGGGACAGACGGCAACAGAATTATATAGGGGTATGGGCGGCTTCACGGCGTTCAAAGTACGTGCTACTTGAGAAGTCGAGCGGCTCCGATGCAATGTTAGAGAACCGAGATATAAAACGGGTCGGCTTCACCTTAGGTCGGCAACGCATTGCCTATCACAAGACCCGATTTCTCCGACGGATGGGGCAAGAAGAAAATTTCCTCATCGGTTCTCAATACGCACTTTCTCTTGGATACGCTTCGCCGTTATACGCCTCGGACCGTTCAGAATCTTACGCGGAGTTGGCTTTAGTGTCCGGAGGGATGAACGGAAAGAAGTTCTTTAACCTGACAGCATTGGCGTTTAGCACAAACTTCACGAATCGGATTGAACGTTCTATCCTCCAGGCACAAACCGCTTGGTTTTACACAGATGTCTTCAACACAGGTGAGATCTATACGCTTGAAACCGGTTTTAGAGAGAATGGCCTCTTTGATTTTCATCAAACGTTTGTTGCGCAGTTTAAAACAGAGATGCAGTTTGGATGGAGTGGACGCAGCCAAGTGCTCTTAGGCGCATTCGACGGGTTACGCGGCTACGCCTATAGGCAGTTTAGTGGTGAAAAGATGATGTTGCTGAGCCTCGAAAGTCGAACGATATTCGGTGGAACAGTTTTCCGTAAAGTGGACGAAGCACTTGCAGCGGTCGCGACGGCTGTGGCGCGTCCGTTCAGCGACAGACGCGTTCATCTCGGCGTTATGTTGAGTGGCGTCGTCTTTGCAGATGTTGGATACATTTGGAACGGCAATCGCACTTTCAATTTACTAAGACCCAAGCGGAGCGTTGGGTTTGGATTGCGTGGGAGTCTCTCTCAGTTTAGTGGGACGGGTATTCTTCGGGTAGAATTCGCTTTCCCACTCGATCCACCCTTTGCGCCATCGTTTAGACCTCGAATTTTCTATGGTCAGGAGCGAGCCTTTTAATAGTTGTCGGTTATCAGGTCGGCTTTTCCACGAAAACCCTTTCGGTAATCAGTTAGGAGGCAATTGTTTAACGAGACCTTCTTGTAACTGAAAACTGATAACCCATTCAGAAAGAAAATTAGCATGGTCCCCTCTTCGCAGACATCCAGCGAAAGTATCACATGGCGAGCCATCCTGTTAGGATTATTATCGCTGCCCCTTAATATCTATCTCGTGGTTCAAACGGAAACGGTGTGGACAACACAATATCCGACCACAATGGCGATTTTCTTCAATGCCGTCTTTACCCTCTTTCTCGTTGCCATATTCAACCTGTTCTTGACACGCCATCTCCCGAAATGGCAGCTCACACAAGCAGAAATGCTAACAGTGTATCTCATGGTAACGCTGGCCTGCGTCGTCTGCGGGCATGACCTTTTGCAGGCGACAATGTGTGTTTTGGGGCACGCGGCGTGGTTCGCGACACCAGAGAATGAATGGCAAACCCTCTTCTTTCGCTACATCCCGGATTGGATTGCTGTCATGAATCGGCGTGCCTTAACCGGCTACTATGAAGGCACCTCGAATCTATTCGAGATGGAACATATTCAGGCCTGGCTCACCCCGGTATTGGCATGGCTTGTGTTCTTCTCGGCGCTGGCATTCTCTATGATGATGCTCAGTGTCATCCTCCGTAAACAGTGGATTGAACACGAGAAGCTGAGTTACCCAATCATCCTGCTCCCTTATGAAATGACGAAAGATGCGGGGTTCTATCGAAACCGTCTCCTTTGGATAGGGTTCGCTATCGGATGCGGGATCGATTTGCTCAATGGAATTAGTTTTCTCTATCCTTACGTGCCGAGTATCCCCATCCGCCACGATATTGGGGTCTTGTTCACAGAAAAACCGCTGAGTGCTATGGGTTCAACCCCGATTCATCTAAACCCCTATGCCATTGGAATTGGTTTCTTAATGCCGTTGGATTTATCGCTCTCTTGCTGGCTGTTCTACCTTTTCTGGAAGGCACAACTCGTCTTTGGGGCAATGACAGGGATGAATCAGACACCGGGTTATCCGCATATTGATATGCAGTCGACGGGTGCGTATTTTGGGCTCTGTTTTTTCGCGCTTTGGATAACACACAAGCACCTCTGGCAGGTTGTACGCAGTATCTTAGGTTTGAAAACGGGTCTTGATACAACAAACGAACCGATGGGATACCGGAGCGCGTTTGTTGGGTTCTTGCTGGGTATCGCAGTTGTGTTTGGATTTTGTTTGAAGGCAGGGATGTCGTGGTGGGGCGTACTTGGGTTTTTCAGTATTCAATTCATACTTGTTTTAGCGTTCACTCGGATGCGTGCCGAACTTGGAACACCAACGATGGATTTCTATCGTGCCGGTCCTGGACTCTTCCTGACTTCGCTTGTGGGTTCCAGAAAAATTGGTGCCCCAACGCTAACGGGGTTCGCTTTCCTCTACGGATTTACCCGTAATTACCGTTCGCAACCGATGCCGAATCAATTGGAAGGATTTAAACTCGCTGACAGAGGTGGGATCAACGTTCGTCAGATTCTTTGGGTGATGTGGGGTGCGACGGTAATTGGGCTGGTGATTGGGTTCGTTGCGTTCCTTCATGCGGGTTACTTACATGGTAATCTCGGCACATGGCGCGGGCAGGAGGCTTTCAGTGATTTACAACGCTGGCTAACGCTCCCGAACGACACGGACTGGGGACGCATGGGGTTTTTTGGTTTCGGTATCACCTTGACGCTCACGACGCTCTTTATGCGGCTGCGATTTATTTGGTGGCAGCTGCATCCGCTCGCCTATCCGCTTGCGGGCAATTGGAACTTCGGTAGGCTCTGGTTTCCTGTATTCTTAGCGTGGGTACTAAAATCTATACTGATTCGTCACGGTGGGATCGGGGCGTATCGCCGAACACTGCCCCTGTTTTTAGGGACAATGCTCGGCGAATTCGTGATGGGGAGTCTATGGGCAATTTTAGGACTGTTTCTCGGACAGCGGATGTATTCGTTCAAACATTGGTAAGGTGGTTATCGGTTGTCGGACAAGAGGTGTTCGTTTAACAACACCTCTTCACTGAAAACTGATAACCGACACCCATTAAAGTTCTTTGTTCTGGTCAAGCTGTTGTGTCCGAATCTCTTGGAGGATTTCCACAACAGTCTCCATTTGCGCTTCAAGTTTGGCAATACGCTGTTCAACAGATGTCGCCTCCTCATCCTCGTCTGAGATGATCTCAACGGTCTCAGGGGCATCCGCATTATTTTCTTGTGTCTGTCCGCTCCAAACATCTTTGAGGAAAGAGGGCATTGATTGCCGCACAACTTCGCTGACATCTTTCAACTCATCGCCGATCGTTTTCTTGATGTGCGTGAAGTCGACGAAATCATCAGCGCAGCTTTCTTTAACGTAGGCAGCGACTTGGTGGCAGGCGAAGCAAATATCGCCAAGGGATGCCTCATCGTTCTCCAAAGGTTCAAATAGATCCTCGGGCACTGCCCCGAGATCGGTCAGGAGTTCAAGGGCGTTGTTAAACTGTCGAGCGCATCGCTCCTCACTCCCTGAAAATTGATCCGTAATCGCTGAGGTCTCTATGATGCGTGCAGTCATTTCCAATAGCCTCAGAATCTGGCGAATTTCCTTCTGCCGACGGATTTCCTTCTGGGCTTCACGTTCGTTAGACATGATTTTCTCCTATTGTCCGGCAAGCCTCTATAGGAGACCTGCGCTTATGGATTTGCCTATATAGAGTCCCTTAAGATAGAAAAGGATAGTAAAAAATTCAAAATAGTTATCGGTTTTCAGCAGTCAGTCGGATTTTTTTACAAAAAACCCTTTATTGATAACCATCTCACGACGAGGTTTCTGACTTTAACTCGGCGACGTTCCGGCGGATTTTAATCGCCGCCTTAATAATATCCTCTATATCCTCTTCACTCGCCATCAACACGTTTTGACTTAAGGAAAGACCTGTTTGGCATATCTTTTCAGTTTCGGGACACTGCACATCGTCATAATTGAGATTTTGACCGAAAAGGTTAGAGGCGAGAAAGGATGCCCGGTACATAGGCGTCGTATACCAATATCCCATCGGTATCCCTTCGGCGCGCATTGCCTGGAGAAACGTCTCCCGTGAGATGCCTTCAAATTCCTCCGAATCAAAGATCGCCTTATAGCCGTGGCATCCGCCGCGCGTGGCACGCGGGTCGAGCGGTGTGACTATGATGCCCGGGATCTCGCCGAGCCAACCATCTAACCATCGCATGTTCTTATGCCGATAGTTGGTTTCCGCTTCGAGTCGAGTCAAACGGGAAAGGAGTAATCCTGCCTGCCACTCCGTCATTCGGAAGTTCCCGCCAAAGGGTTCCGCCTCTCCAAACTCGGCATCGGGTAGCGTGCGCCCACAATTGTGCAATGCCCATGCCCGTTCGTAGAGTTCCCGATCATTTACAAGGACGATGCCGCCTTCGCCAGCACATAGGTTCTTAGATGATTGGAAACTGAAGCATCCGAAATGTCCCCAACTGCCGACCCCTCGTCCGCGCCATTCCGCGCCGTGCGCCTGCGCGCAATCCTCGACAATCCCCAGGTTATGCCGATTCGCGATGTCAATCAGCGCGTCCATATCTGCGGGATAGCCGGCGATATGAACCGGTAAAATGACTTTCGTTTTCTCGGTTATAGCGGCTTCAACCTTTGAAGGATCCAACAGGAAGCTGTCCGGGGCAGTATCTACAAAGACCGGGGTGGCGTGGGTCATTAAAATCGCGACGACTGTGGCTTGGAAAGTATAGGGTGTGGTGATAACTTCATCGCCTGGGCAAACGCCAGCGGCTTTCAGGGCGATATAGAGTGCCGAGGTGCCGCTATTGACGCAAACGCCATAGGTCGCACTTTGGAATTCAGCGAACTGTTGTGCAAACTCAGGAACTTTCGGTCCACCGACCCCCCATTGTCCACTCCTATAAATGGTTTCAAATGCTTCAAGGTCTGCTGGATCAAACGTGGGCCATGCAGGGAATCCAGCGGTTCGGACAGGTTCGCCTCCGTTTATTGCTAATGTTGCCATCTCTTCATCCCCCTTCGGTTTCCTAAGGTAATTTCTCTATGTAATCCTGCAAATCTGGGAATCCCGTTCTATGAATTATTTCCTGTAAGCGGTGCTCCACATGTCCAGACTCGACTTCAGCGATCAATGCCTTTAGGACTTCCAGTGCTTTTCTTTCCAATTCAGCGTCAATCACACCCTTCTGGACTGCTTCTTCAAATTCGTCTTCGTCCTGAATTTCGTAGGTGCCATCAGGATTTATCCAAAGGTCTAGGAACAGATCCGTTATTTCGAAACGATTCAGTTTCCCGTTTGCATCCACGCTCCGTTTGACGGGTTTCAGCACATCACAGTAATAGCCGGTCCACTCGTTTTCCAGATTATAGACCTTGCCGACATCATACCATAAACCTGTAAATACAAACCAGATTGCGGCGAAGTTATCTCCTAAAACCGTCTCACCGTTCTGAACTATGGGTGAGGACGGTTTAACGCGTTGAGACGTAACAATAACCGCGTCGTCGAGGTAAAGTAATTCTTGTTGAAAGTGGTTGACTCGATTGGGGGGTCTTTTATAGGTAAGTGTTACTGTTTCCATTCTTTAATTTTACCTTGCGGATAAGTGACGAGATTTGTGCTTTGACGGTTGTCGTGTTCGAGCCGCCCTCCACTTCGTTACGGGCTGCGTACTTGTTTCACTTCTGTCCACCGAAATCCTCAAACCTTGTCACGACGTCACCAAAAACTCGCAAGGACAACGGACGCAGCAGTTCAGTAGCAATAAATTAAACAGTTTATGTTGAACGATACGACGCGATTGCCTCACGGAAGGCTTTAATGTGTGTCGGTGTCGTCCCACAACACCCACCTATTAAGTAAGCCCCTGCCTCTATGAGTGTCGGAACATGGCTTGCCATCTCTGTTGGGGTCTGCGTATAGACGGTTTCGTGGTTTTCATCGAGTTTCGGCATGCCAGCGTTGGGATATGCCATCGTCCGTTTACCCTCAATGCCTGCTTCGATGAGTGCCGAGTGCAACTGCTGAGTCCCAGCAATCGCATAAGGCATCCCGGTATGTTCATCACGTCTGGATTCGGCACCGCAGTTCACACCGATGATACTCACGGATTCCAACAGCGAATCTCCTCCTGAAAATTCGCTGTTCATGAGAATCTCGATTAGATCCGCGGGAGAATTTCCCCAATCGGTTCGGTAGATCACCTTACCGGTACGTCGTTCCTTGGTCCATTTGTAAGTCAGGTTCACCGCAATAGGGATTCCTGTCTCGCGGGCAACATCCACAGCGAGCGCCGCTTCTTTCGCGGAAAACATCGTTTCCAAGCAGAGGAAATCCACGCCTTCTTCTGCGAGGGTGTGGATGACTAATTTGTGCGCCTCCCTCGCATCGGCATTTGGGATGCCGAAGGTGGTATCGCCGCTATCGGCTTCAATCGCGCCGGGAGAGGGTCCCACAGAACCAGCGATGTAGACATCTTTTCCGCTCTGTGCAACAGCCATTTTTGCGTGTTGGACAGCGAGGCGTATCAGCCGTTTCGCATCGGATAGGTCTTGTCCTGCCATTTCCAAGTGGAGTGGAGATGCTACGAACGTGTTTGTCCCAATCACCTCGGCACCTGCATTAATATAATCCGAATGGATGTCAGTAACAGCCGTGGGATGTAGATCATTGGCGAGTGCACTGTTCGCGAGTTCTATACTTCGCGCGAACAACTGTGAACCGAACCCACCGTCGTATAAAATCGGTTCATCCGACGTCAAACGTTCTTGAAAGCTTTTAATTTTACCTTGCGGAGGAACGCCGAGCGTTAGGACTTTAACGTGCGTTCCTTAAATCCGCCCTCCATTACATTACGGGCTACGTTCTTTGGATCAAGTAAACTCAGGTTTGAATTGACTTCCTTTGGAATCGCTATTTCGTAGTATGGTTTCCTGTTAGGCTGTGTCACTGCTCCGTTCGGATAGGAGAACCCAGTACCTACCGTTACAACGTTTCAGGCATCGGTTTGAATTGACAGCCTTCCACGAATACGTCAAAGAAATCCGGTGTCGTTTCCAATTCAATATGTTCAATATTGTTGACGAACGCTTCAATATCGGCGCGTTTTTTCTCAGAAAGCAGAACAGCTGTCGCACCTGCTACCGCGGCGTTGCCGATCTTGACGACATTCGCTTCTGGAACGGGTGCGAGAAATCCGATTTCAATCGCGTCCTGTAGGTTAACATAATTGGCAAATCCGCCAGCTAAAAAGAGTTTTGTGATGTCTTTTGGGACACAGCCGAAGTGCCGTAGAACAATGTATTGTCCGCAGTAGTTTGCCGCCTTTGCTTGCGCCAAATTGCTTGCATCCTCACGTGAAAAGGTGATACCGTGCTCCGGCAAAAGCGACATAACACGTTGTTTTCTATCTGCAAAAACGCCTTTCGGACTCATCTGATTATGCCGCCGTAGCTCAGCGAGGAGTGAAATCAGTCCAGAACCGCATAACCCCTGTGGTGTCTCACCATCAATTGTTTCATAATTGAACCGACCTTCGTTCCATTTCACGGACTCAATAGCCCCCGGGTAAGCGGGCATTCCGTATTCAATGCCGCCCCCCTCAAATGCGGGACCCGCCGGACATGACGCAGCGACCATCCGTTCCGCATTTCCGACAACGACCTCTGTATTTGTCCCGACATCCACCAACATAATCACCTCATCCAGCACAGGAATATCGATCGAGACCAAATCCGCCGCAACATCTGCCCCGACATGGCTGGCAATCAACGGTAAGCTGTAGACCATCGCTTTCGGGTTCGCACGGATACCCAAGCGCCGCACTTTTTCAATGAGAGAGGTAGTTGAACGGGTCCCCTCCCGATACGCGTGTTCAATCCGTGATTTATACGGCTTTTGCCCAATGCTCTGAACATCCTGTTTGAAGAAGATGTCACGCATTGTTGTGTTACCCGCAACGACGATTTCATAAATCTCCTGGCGGACGAAGTTATGGCGTTCACACATCTCCATGATTTCACTGTTTAATGCGGCAATCAGCGAACGGCGCAGTTCACCCTGAAATTCACCATCGTAGGAGATGCGGTTCATGATATCGCTGCCCCCGAAACGCTGTGGATTTTCAAAGGAACTGACAGAAACTGTTTGCCCGTTCTCTAAATCCACCAGATTCGCTACCACTGTCGTTGTTCCGATGTCTAAAGCGAGTCCATAGAGGTGTCCGCGGTAGCGGTCAATCGGTTCGTCATTGTAATAGACAACCCCATCGTGATGGGTAACGCGTGGATCTAATTGGGATCCATCATTATCCTGTGTGACGGCATGCGTCAGGATCCGTGGTGCGCGTCGAAGGGGTGCGAACTCGATGTCCGCGTCAATATCAAGAACAATGGCTTGGCAGGCGAGACGATAGTTATCTCGAAGGAAGGCTTCTGCTTCATTTGGGGGACGGAGGCTGTCCATACCCCGTTTAATCTCAACGATACATTCGTGGCACTGCCCGGTTCGGAAACAGGAGGTGGGGACTTGGACGGTTAAATCGTCTGCGTAGTCAAAAACGGTTTTCCCAGGCGTGAGCTGCTGTGCCTGCCCGTCGCACGTAATTGTGCCGGTGCTGTGTGTTTCTGCTGTTTGATCGGGAGCGTCAGTCTCCCATGCGCTGCGGTAGTCTAACTTATCGTCCCCAACGCACAAAAGTCCGGTCCCTTCATCAATCTTTCGCTGGTTTCGGCAACCGAACTTCGCAGTGCATTGGTCAAAGCGATTTTTGTAAGGGCACCGATATGTCGCTTGTTCATCCGCGTGGACAACCAGTCCTTCAAAAATTTCTGTAATTTTACTGAGGCGTTTCTCGTATTCGGCTTTGTCTATCTTCTTTACCACTCTTCGTCGGTCTCCTCAAGGAATTGCTTAGCAAGTGCGACACATGCCAGCGCGTCTTTGCCATACCCATCAGCCCCCATATCATCGGCGAAGGTCTGTGTAACTGGGGCACCGCCTACCATAATCTTGACTTCTTCCCGCAAGTCCTCGTCAATAAAAGCATCGATTGTCTTCCCCATGTTCGGCATCGTCGTTGTTAGGAGTGCCGACATTCCGAGGATCGGTGCTTCGTATTCGTCAACGGCGTCGATGAACTCGTCCTCAGAGGTATCGACGCCTAAATCGTGGACGACAAAACCTGCGCCCCGCAACATCATGATGCACAAATTCTTGCCAATGTCGTGTAGGTCGCCCTTGACGGTTCCCATAATCACTGTCCCGACGGGTTCTATACCCGAATCCGAAAGGATCGGTTCGATATGCGCCATTCCTGCCTTCATTGCACGGGCGCATGCCAAGACTTCTGGCACGAAGATGAAGTTTTCCCGGAACTTGATGCCGACGATCCCCATCCCGGCGATGAGTCCATCGTCCATAATTTCTAATGCTTCTGTGCCTTCTTCCAGCGCGGTTTGCGTCAATTCATCAACGGTGTGATGATCGCCATCAATAAGCGCAGCGGCGATGTCCTGCATTGCGGGTGCTGCCTGCGCGAACGTCTCAACGGTACGTGTTATCTCGTCGGGTTCTTCCAGGAATTCTTCGATCTCTTCCCGGATAAATTCGTTTGCGATGTCATTAATTGATGCCACGAGTTTTAAAGTCCTCCTCAAAGATACAATAATACCACACCCCTGAGAAAATAGCAAATGAATTTTAGATTTTGTATCATCAAGAAAGCCACTGACTGAATTAGCCACTGGCTTTCCTATCTTCCGAGTACTACATAGGTTTAAATTGTTGTCACACTATAGGACTTACGCAGGTTGCTCTTTTGTAGCATAGACTGTTAGTCTGTGCATCTGCAGCAGACGCGAGGCACACATCATAAACTCAAACTCGCAGCAGCACTGTTGCTTTATCCAGTTTCAAATTGTAGTGAATTCCGAAAATCAGAGGACATATTTTGTAGCACAAACTTTTAGTTTGTGGCATTCTGAAGGACGCTGATAGGCGTTGTGAACTGTTTGAGAATGTCCAGTTAATTCTAAAATCTATTATAAAGGTAAACTGGTTCGTAGTAGCGCAATTCATTGCGCATTCGGGACGTGCGATAAATCGCACGACTACGAACCAACTTGTTTGTAGTTACCGAAATATGTGGGCAGGTACAAGACCTGCCCCTACAATGCGGGCAGGTACAAGCGGGCAGGTACAAGACCTGCCTCTACAATGTGGGTAGGCAGAAGACCTGTTCCTACAATGTGGGCAGGTACAAGCGGGCAGGTACAAGACCTGCCCCTACAATGTGGGCAGGTCCTACAATGCGGGCAGGTACAAGACCTGCCCCTACAATGTGGGCAGGTCCAAGACCTGCCCCTACATTGTATCAAAGCGTCTAATTTTTCTCTCGATACTCTTGCAAAAGGGTATTGATCTTGTCGAGGAACGCTTGTGAGTAGATCTCGCCGACGAGTGCTTTGTGGGTTTCTGCAGCGATAGCATCCCACGCTTCCCGGGCATCGTCCTCGAATTCAACGACTTGAATACCCGCCTTCTTTTGGAGTGCCTCAAGTGCCCTTTCGTTATCCTTGCGAATATTCTGAATTAACTCGCCCTGATGCGCGTCCGCAACTTCACGCAAAACTTGCTGCTGCTCCGAGGAAAGTTCATCAAACTTTTCCTTTGTTATGACTGTTGCACCGACACCGACACTGACGGGAAGGTTCGTCATATATTTGAATTTATCGTGCCATTGCAGCGCGACGGTGACATAAGGAGACGCAGCTAGCGTGTTGATTTGCCCTGAGTAGAGTGAGGAGAGGACCTGTGTAACCTCTCTCGGCACAGTTGCGATCTCAGCGTTTTTGTAAAACGTCAGCCCAATTCTGTCAGTTGTCCGAGCCCACATCTTGATGTTTGGGGATTGAAGGTCGGCAATGGTGCGGATAGGTTCATTACTGAATATATAATAAAAGCCGATGTCTCCCATACCGAGTAGGACATATCCGGCATCCAGAAAGGCTTTGTCAAGATCTTCACGGAGGTAGTCGCGGACGTAGTCAAGTTCTTCGTAAGTCCTGAACATTCGAGGCAGTTGGAAAATCAGGACCTCTTCCTGTATTTCGCCGAGCCCCGTGGCGGTCATAGCCCCTGCGTGGATCAGGCCTGCGCGCATCTTGCGGATAACGTCAAGTTCGTCTCCCTGAACCCCATTCGGATAGATGCGAAGCCGAATTTCGCCGTCTGTTTTGGCGCGAATTTCTTTCCCCATCGCTTCAAAATTGTTCATCCATGTGGAACCCTTTGGCGCGAGTGTTGCGAACTTAATAGATTCGGCATCGAGATGCGCTACGGGTAGACAGCACATTCCGAGAATAAGTAGAAACACGCTCGCGAATTTAAAAAAGGAATCGGGGAAAAGTCCGGAATGGAAGAACGGATGGATGGAAGAACGGGGCCTCAATCTTCCACCCAACTTCCAACCTTCCAACCTTCCAACTTTCCAACTTTCCATCCAATAGCCTGTTTTTTTGTTCTTCATCATTCTGTGTCTCCTTCCTCCATTTCTGGATCAAAAAGGTCATCAACCTGGTTGAGCAGGCGTTTGGCACGCGATTTCGCCAAGGAAGTCGCGGCTTCCTCCCCAGGATAAATGTCCGATGGTGCGTCAAGGATTTCTTGTAACGCCTGCTTGAAAAGCGTCACATTCTGTTTCGGATAAGCATAGTAACGTGCGAGATAGAGTTTGCTCATCAGAAATTTGCCGTCATTGATTCGATCGACATGGGCGATGTGTTCCTTTGCCTTCTCTGGGTCTCCGCCGATTGAGATCGCCCGGTCGCCGTAATAAACCGTATAAAACAGATGCGCGCCCCCGAAGTAGAAGGTCTCGTCCAATTCAAGCACACGTTGCATCATCAGTTCCACGCGAGCGAGATCAATGACCTGCATCGGGTCGTCCTTCTGAAGGCTAATGCCGCGTGCGATCGAATAGGCTGCCCAAAATAGCGGTTCGACCTCCTTCTTTTTCAATTTCTGAAGTGCTTTTTCAAAGGCAGCAACATCAACAGTTCTTGCCTCTTTGAAGGTTTCGTCAGACTTTGCTAAAGCCTTAAGTGCGTATCCCTCAGAACGTATATAGTAATCGATCGCCCGCGCACGCATCTCGTCCGCGGTTTCATAGTCGCCCGCTATTTCAGCCTCTTCCATCTTATCCTCGATGAATCCAGCATAAGATGAATACGCGCGAGCCGTCTTAATAATGAGGTTTTTGTTCCCAATTTTAGATAGATTTTCAAGCGTGCCGATGTTCCCCTCAAGGGTGGCTTCTACTACAGCGAGGTCGCCTTCCCCTTGAATTCTTGCGAGTTTGGCAAGTCCGCATCCACCTAAGAGTATCGGGAGGAACAGTAAAAGAGATATACGAAAGCAAATTTTGGGATATATCATGGGTATTAAATTGACCTCCTTAGGGTTGTTAGTTTTATAGTAAGTCCCACAATTACGTGGACACTGGGGCGAGGTTAGAAACCTCGCCAGCGGGATGCAGGATGGTGCTGCTACTCCCTGAGGTGTTAACTTATTTTTCGACTTTGCTATAATAGGTATCGGTGCGGTTTTTCTCCGAAAAACCTTTCAGTTGTCAGTCGTCAGTGAAGACGCGCTGATAACCGATAACCGATAACTGATAACTATTCCTTAATGATAAAGGAAAAGTGGAATCGTTGTTTCCTGGATCAAATGCTGTGTAACACTGCCCACGAAAAACTCACGGACGCTTTTTCTGCCGTATGCTCCCATCACCAACATATCAATGTCATTCTCAGCAATATAGGATTTGACGGCGGTATCGGGATGTCCACTTCGCGTCGCGAGATTCGGTTTAATCCCGTAACTCTCAAAGAATTCCCCAAGATTGTCTAATAATCCTTGTGCGGTTTCAGAATCATCATTGACGGTAAGAAGTGTTATATCACAGGCGTTCCATATATTCAGCAGCAGGAACATGTGCACGGCTTTAGAAGCCGGAACACTATTATCATAGGCAACAAGGACCTTCTTAATTTCGCGCACTGAATCCGGCACAGCGAGGACAGGCGTGAGTCCATTCTTCAAAATACGCTCAAGTGTCCCATAAGTTTCATTGGCACTGTATTCAAAAAACGTCCGCTTTCCAATTACGATGAAATCGTGAAATTTGGATTCCTCAATAATTTCGGAGAAAGGACTGCCAGTATCGGCGTGTAAAACGGCATTTATCTGCCGATCATCGCAGATACGTGCAAAATCATCAAGAATTGCTTTTGCCTTTTCTTCTGTCTCCTCGAGTTGCTGATCTTCACGTTGGATATCATAATGTGCCGCACCGACCGGCACGGGTCCACTTGAAGCTTGAATCCCGGGTTGATCAATGATGGCAACGCCTGTAATTGTCGCATTGTGGTAGCGCGCAAGCTGGCAGGCGTATTCAATCGCCGCTTGTGCATAGGCAGAGCCATCTAAACCGAGTAGAATTTTAGAAAAGTTTGAATGTTCCATTTAAAATTTCTCCTCTACAGTTATCAGTAGATTAACAGTAACGTGACCTACATATAGTTAACGTCCTTTTCGCTGATTGTGGTGCAGGTCTCCGCGTGTGGGCTTATGGGACAGTGTTGGTTGCTGCTTGCTACGAAAAAAAGGGCAGCGACACAACTGTGCCATCAACATGTCCATCTGAGGTCTCGATTTGGACCCGACTGCCTGCTTCCGTAACTGCCATCCGAACGTAACCGAGAGCGATTGACTTTCCGAGTGTCGGGGCAAAGGTAGCACTCGTAATCCAACCGACCTCTTTGTCGTCGTTGAAAACCCGCGCGTCTGGACGAAGGCGTCGCGAGCTGGTGTTCGCGCCGACAGATGAATCAGGATCAACCTCAATACCGCGCAAGAGCCGATTTGGGTGTCCCCGATACTTCATACGCGCGACGATTTCCTGTCCAATATAACACCCCTTCTCAAAGTCGATAGCGTGTTCTAACTCAGCCTCAAGCGGGATAACGGAATCTGTCAATTCTGCGCCATATCTCGGCACACCTGCTTCAATGCGGAGCGACTCAAGGGCATTCCAACCGATCGGTTGGACATCAAAACGTGCGCCCTCGGCCATCAATATTTCCCAAAGCGGTACTAACGCTTCGGCAGCGGTGTAAAGGGTCCAACCCATCTCGCCGGTGTTATCCGTTCGCACACAGACAATTGCGTGTTGAAAAAGCGCGTCTGCTTCACGAAAGCAGTTAGACCGCTCGGGCAGCGCAGCGAGTTCGTCTATACCGAGCACAGATTGTACAAGGTCCACTGATTTCGGACCGTGAACGGCAATCGCCCCAGTTTCAGCGGTTACATCGGAAAATTCCACATCATCAGCGATAATATACTTATCTAATTCGTTGAAAAGGCTTTCTGTGGTTTCAGGGGCGGTGTCAATACCGATTGCGTTCTCAAGGACAGAGATATTCATATCCGCTATAATTTTGCCACGATGCGTTAAAAGTGTGGCGTAGGTGCCCTGTCCAGTTGAGAGACTTTCAACATTATTGGAAATGATACGATGTAGAAATTTCGCTCGGTCTTCACCTGTTAACCGATGTCTCCCTCGATAGGACACGTCAGCGATACCGACACTATTTCTGACAGCATGATGTTCGGAAACAGGATCGGTGAACTCGGTGGCGATATTCCAATCTGCATGCTTTTTCTCGAAGACTGCACCGAGTTGTTCATGAATAGAATAAAGTGGTGTTGTTTTCATTTTTTTCACCAGGGTTCTTGTAATTTATGTGATTTACTATGATGAAATCCCGGATAATCATATAAATCGTAGTTCAGACTTTAGCCGATGGTTTTCGACAGTTACTAAAACATACGTCCTAAGCGTAAAGTGATGCTCGGAGTTCGCAAAGAAAAAGATGCGTTGAGGGGTTCCGCCACTTCAAGAGCGAGACTCCACGGTGTGGGATTCCCGAATGGGTCTACGAAAACGGAGCATCCGACCCCGATTGATGTTTTCAATCGCGTCATGAAATCTTCAAGATCGGAAAAGGGGACCTCATCATACCACCATACCCGCCCCACATCCAAGAAGCAGCTGAGTGTCCACCCGAACACGGCATCTTGTTCGTTGAAAGTTGTCTCTTTGATAAGTCGATACTCAAGGTTAAGCAGGAGCCGATTATCCCCAGCGAACACATTAGAATCGTAACCACGCAAGGTATTCCCCCCTCCAAGGTGAAGGAGGTGTTGCCTTGGCAAAGGCGCATCGGAAAAATCACCCGCAATCCGGACGTTCAGGTGGTGCGAACCCGATAGGGGTGTATAGCGTGCCAACTCGAATCGATAGAAATTGAAGTCGTAATCGCCTCCAAAACCTTGTCCTGCTATTTCAACTGCGAATTGACCCCGCCACCCGCGTTGGGTCCGCTCATTTGCCGAAAACAGCGTATGAAAATGTCGGAGGGTTGTAGACCTGTGATCCCGCGTATCAAACGCGTAAACGAGAGAAAGCGTTCTCGATTGTCCACGTTTAATTCTCGGATTGCCCCGCTTGATCCGATTCCGATTTAGGTAACTCCAATCCGTAGATTTGGAAAGGTTGTCGTGCCTTTCCCCAGTAAACTCCAGTCTAAGATACGACCCCTCTGATGGCGCGTAGGTTATCCATCCCTGTGCGCCTTGACGTTGATAATAATCCTGAAGTGCTGAACCATAATAGCTGGCACTCAGAGAAGCCTCACCTTGATGTAGATAGAGATTAGAACTGACATCGGTGAGTTTATAGAAGCCCCCTCCGAATTTGAGGCGCTGCCGTTTAAAGAACCCCTTCTCGATACCGGCGTGGTAGTTCCATATTTTGCTGGAAAATCCACGACTTATTCCGCCGAAAACCTGTTCTTTACCCGTGAGCTGCGTCGAGAGTGTCCCTCCTGCGCCAAGCATTAATCCGTGAACACGATTGAATTGGAGGATCGGGAACCCCCCGGGTCTCGCGAAGGGCTGCTCTTCAATGTCAATAATCATGACGTTTTTTCCACCCTCACGTTGAACGTGCCAATTCCGAACCGATTTGAAATGCTCACTGTTTTTGCTGAGTTCCTGGCGCATACCGTTTATCTTCGATTGCCCCAGGGCATGATGGTAGATATCCGGGGCTTGTGAATCCCCTGCGCCATCACCATTTCGAGTGTTTAGGTTAAGTGCTGACAACAGTTCCGCCCGCGGGATTCGACTGTTTCCTGTAAAACGGATCTCGTGGAGTGTTCCCTCGTCAATGCTAAATTCGAGTACATTGTTGTCCTGTCGATGTGTAACAGTGGCGAATTCATATCCACGATTTGAATAAAAATCCGCAATTAATTGTTGCTTCAATCTAACAACGTCAACAGCAAGATAGCCAGATTCTAACTGAAACCATTCCTTGATGAACCGTGAAGGGAAACTTCTGTTTCCTTCGATCTTAATTTGCTGTGCAGAAAGCAGGGGGACCTCCGTAACTCGGATGTGCAAACTGACGCTTGGAACGGAATCGGTTGGAAGGTTGGAAGAAGGAAAGGTTGGTTGCCCTTCCCCGCCTTCCAGTCCGCCATTCTTCCCCGCTTGTCTCCCAGTCTTTTGCTGATGGCGGATCCCTTCTTCGTCAGCCCCCTTGACCTGTTTCGTTTCCAAGCGCACATCTTGAAACCAACCGTGTTCCCCCAATTCTGAGATTAACCAAGAAAGCTGTGGACTTGTGATAACGTCTCCGGGCTGAATGGGAAGGGACTGTTGAACAACCTCAGTCGGAATAGTGGTGTTGCCTTTGATTTCAATGGCGACGACCTTGAATTTCGCTTCGGATACAAAGTCTTCGGAGGCGGTTGGTGTCGCGACGAATTCCAAGATCCCCATCGCAGGACCCTGACGTCCTGAAAGGGGTCCCGTATACTCTTGTGGCGAGTGCGGCCACCACGGACGCTCGGTATCGTAAATCGGCAGCCAATAGCTATATTCTCTGGACGTCGCCGGAATAAGGCTTTTCATATTGCTACTGTGCATCTTACGATGGATGTTAAAAAGCCACTTGTTTTCAAAAGAGAGCGTTGACTGTGGATCGGTCTTCGGTGAAGGTTCCAACATTTTACGTGGCAAAGCGACCTCAAGGCTCCAAAAAGTAGCGTTAATTTGACTTGCTATTTTCGCATTTGAATCCCACGCCCTGTCCGCATTAAACGCCGTTTGCATCGTTTTCCGATTTAAAGTGCGTTGGACATCATGAGGCGCGAACTGGAAACTCGGTTCTCCGGATGTATTCACCTGCTGATCAAAGAACGCGCGAATCGGGTTAATAACAAGATGATAATAGACATCCGTTTTCGGGTTCGGATCGATCAGAAGTTCAATACACTCGTCTTCCCAAATGGGTGAATCCTGCTGGGTCTGTGAAATATAGGGAAGAAACGCGTCAGCGATGTGCGCCTTTACACCGACATAGAAATTCTCGGCATCCCACATTAAAAGCGTTTCGGTTGCGTTGCTTGGAACATCGGTGCCATCTGGGTTTTGGAACGGAGAGAGTCGAGCGGCTGCTTGCCATACAATTTCAGATAAATTTCCATCAATCGTGGGGGGCTGTGCGACTTGCGGTACGGGGTGAACGAAATCTATGGTGAGGTCCATTTCAGCATCTGTGGATGTATTTCCGCCGCTTGGTGAGTGCTGTAGCAGTGAGATCGCGTTCGTGGCTTTCAACCGAAACAGGGGTCCACCGCCGTTAATAATGGTGAGTCCCGTTGCTTCGTCAAATTGTGCGGGCACATTGACAACGATCTGCTGTTTTTCACTTTCAAGTTCAATGTCGGCGGCATAATTTTCAGGAAGTCGTAAACGGATGCTACCCCCTTGTGCGGTTATATTCATCGGTGCGGCAACAGTATCGAGTATGACCACTCCAATTGTGCCATTTTGGGTCTCTAATTTGTTTTGTCCGTGGGTCAGCAAAATGTTCCCGGCAATGTTGCCCTTGGTCACACGGATGTTATAATTGCCTACGGTTTCGTCTAAATGGACGTTCCCTGTTTCTGTCGACGTTTCTATCTTTCCACGGATACGCTGAAGGGATATATCTCCGGTTTTGGTGCGGAGTTTAACAGAGACATCCGCTGGCGTTTTAATGGTACATTTCAGTTGGAGTCCATCATAGCGGCCTGCTTGTAACGCTTCCGTATGAGAAAGCGAGTTCGGCTGTGTGTCAGAAGAATTGCCTGGGAGTTGTATCCTTAACTGAAGTGTGTCATCGCTTTGGGTTCCTGTAAGGGTGATGTTATCAAGATAATCGCGAATCAGAGCGTTCTGTTTTGTATTTGTGGTTTCCCGTGCCTGCTTCTCAAGCGTAACCGTGATGACATTGCCCTCTGTGGCAATCAGTTCAATATTACCCGATACCTGTAGGCTGAGTTCGATATGATAAACATCTTCAAAACTGAAGGTTTCTGTTGATGTTGTCCCGAATATCAACGGCTGGGTTTCGCGAATTGAATCCTTGACGGGTGGAGGGGATGTACTTCCCGCGCCTTCATGATCCGCTGCATATATCTGCTGGACAGGTAGATTCAGCGTGAGCATGAAAAGATAAAATAGATATGCGTAAGAGAAAATCGCGCGAGATATGGGCAACATTCCGGGGAGGTTCCTTTTTAATCCAGCATACCTGATTTGCAATATCGGTTTGCAAACCCTGACGACAGAATTACTTGACACATTTAAAATAATACTTTATACTTATTAGAAAAGTCAAGCAGTTTTTTCGTATCCTTTATCGCGACCGTAGCGTTTTGAAAACAAAGCGATCAAGGGCAATTTTTGTAACGGAATGAAAGAAAAAACGTTGCGTACAGGAGAAGCAGATGAGCGAACCCGTTAAAAAAGGAACAACAGAATATTGTTTCTCTTTCGGACCGTGGAATATACATGAGGGAACAGACCCTTTTGGACCCCCTGTTCGGGAGGCGTTCAGTTTTGATGAAAAGGTTGGATTTTATCGCGATCTCGGTTTTGTTGGGATTCAATTTCATGATGATGACATTGTGCCGGATATTGACGAGAAAACACACGCGCAACTGATAGCGCGAACGAAAACCGTCAAAAAACAGATTGACGACCACGGTTTGACGGCAGAAGTGGTGGCACCGCGATTGTGGGAGTCTCCACAGACGATCGATGGGGCTTACACTTCTAATTCCGCCAAGGAAAGACACTATGCCCTGGAACGTTCGAAACGGTGTGTGGATATTGCGAACGAGATAGGGTGTAAAAATCTCGTGTTATGGCTTGCCCGCGAAGGGACCTACATCCGGGAAACCAAAGACGCAGCAGGCGCAGTTGGACAAATTTTGGAAGCAATGAACGCCTTACTCGCGTACGATCCAGACATCCGAATCCTGATAGAACCCAAACCGAATGAACCGATGGACATCGCTTATATTCCGACCATTGGACACGCGATCGGGTTAGCCTATGCGAGCGACGCACCGGAACGCGTCGGCGGGTTAATCGAAAGTGCACACGCGATTCTCGCAGGTTTGGAACCGTCCGATGAGATGGGATATGCGCTTTATCATCAGAAGCTTTGGAGCGTCCATCTCAACGATCAGAATGGGTTAAAATTCGACCAAGATAAGGCGTTCGGTTCCGTGAATCTGCGGCGTGCGTTTAATCAGGTGCGGGTCCTGGAAGAGAACGGATACGGTAGAAACGGTGAATTCATTGGATTAGATGTGAAGGTCATGCGGACCCAACCGCGTGACATTTCAACCAAACACTTATTGAGCAGTCGCAGAACCTTCCTTAATCTACTCGAAAAAGTCCGAACGTTTGACAAAGGGGTCGAACAGGAATTTATCACAGCCAAAGACTACGAAGGTTTGGACTTCTACATCCTTGAACACCTTCTCGGAGCGTAAGGCTCGTTAGAGGCGTGTGTATAAACGCTCTCACTCAACGAAGAGGAATAAAGGCGGCAGAGGACAAAAACAGACATGACAACGGATAAGAGCCTTCTACACGAGGCGGATGCCCCGTGTTATCAAGCAGTGATGCTTGTGGGTCCCCCTGGTGTCGGCAAGGGAACACAAGGGAAGATGCTGGCACAAATCCCTGGTGTTTTCCACGTCTCCAGTGGGGATATGTTCCGCGAACTTGATGTCAATTCGAAATGCGGGCAGATTTTCCAACAATACGCAGGCATCGGTAAATTAGTTCCAGATCCGATTACAATCAAAATCTGGCAAGACTACATGGCGGCAAAGGTCCGCGAACAGGTCTACGCGCCGGAAAACGATCTGCTGATTCTGGATGGTATCCCACGCAATATCGCGCAAGCGGGTCTGATAGCACCTTACATAAAACTGTTTAAGGTGATCTATATGGTTTGCGAAGACCGGGAAGTGATGTTTAGACGCATCCGGGGCCGTGCTTTGAAAGAAAATCGGATCGACGATTCCGAAGAGATCGTGGTTCGCTATCGGTGGGATGTCTACAAACGGGAAACCGAGCCCTTGATTGATTACTACCCTCAAGATATGATTCGAATCATTGATGCCGATGCGACTGCAGCGGATGTACTCCATCAAATCCTATCAACGATTGTGCCTATCCAAAAGAATTATTTCAAGCCCCCGATTATGTAAGTCAGGATCCTCCGATGAGAAACGCCTTAAACTGTCGCGAGGCACCTGAAAATCCTATCGCCTCGGTGGGTAGTATTCTTCGTTCAAGGAACAAAAAATGAGAAGTTTTGGGACCCAAGGTCGCGTGCGTCCGGAACAGCATTATATCGTCCCCCGAACAGCGCAAGTCGCCGATTTCATCACCCGCATTAGAGCCGGAAAATACATCGTCCTCTTCGCGCCCCGGCAGACCGGTAAGACAACCTTTTTCCGATTGGCTCTTGACAGACTCGCTGCGGAGGATCCAACCTATCTCGCCATCCACCTCAATTTCGAGGTATATGAAGACTATTCTGCGGCTGACTTTTACAGCCACCTCTACGAAGATATTTGTGAGGAAATCGAAAACGTTTTTCAAAAGCGCGGAACAGAACCCACTGACGCTTTAACTCAATTTTTAGAGAACACACAACTGACGGATCATGTCTCCATGAGAAGATTTTTTACGCGTTTCGGGCGTTTCCTGAAGAACCAGCGGGTTGTTGTCATTATTGACGAGTTTGATGGTATCCCGCAGGCCGCTGTGAAGGGTTTTCTGCATGCCCTCCGACAGATCTACCTTTCCGATGAACGCCTGTGTCCCTACAGTGTCGGCATTGTGGGGATCAAGAGCATCATACAACTTGATTATGACAGGTCTATCTCGCCTTTCAATATCCAAGATGAGTTCCGATTGCCGAACTTTACACTCGAAGAAGTCGGCGACCTCCTCGGACAGTATACCGACGAAGTCGGGCAACCCTTCGCACCAGAGGTGATTGAAAGTCTCCATAAACAGACTGCCGGACAACCTTTCCTTGTGAATCGATGTGCCCAAATTCTTACTGAAGAATTGGACATCCCGAAAACCGAAATCATTTCCATGACGCACTTTGCACAGGCATACAAGCAACTCCTGCGGGAACGGAACACCAACATCGATCATTTGAGAGCGAACGTCCGAAGGGACCCACGGTTTGAAAAACTCTTGATGCGTATCGTCTCTTATGAGAACGGTCTACTCTTCGATCCGGACGATGATCTCATGAACGAACTCGTTACGTATGGCGTTATCACAGAGGATCCCGATGGGCTCTGTGAGATTGTGAATCCTATCTATCAGCATCGCATCCTGCAAATATTCAAACCGACAGTTAACGGACTTGAGAACACCTACTTCTCCGAAGACACAGGCGAGAATTTTAGGGATTACCTCACGTCCACCGGGGATCTTGAAATAGAACGACTTCTTGATAACTTCCAAGCCTTCATCGCCCGCGCCGGGTTCCGCATCTTAGAAGTGCCGGATACCCCGCAAGAATATGTCGGGCAATACCTCCTTTACGCCTATCTCGACCATTTCGTCCGTATTGTCGGTGCGGATATGTTTCTTGAAGTTCAAACCGGACGCGGCAGAATGGACCTTCTGATTCTCCACAACCAACGCAAATACATCGTTGAGACGAAGATCTGGGAAGGCAACCGATATTATCAATCGGGCAAAGCGCAGTTGGCGGCATATCTGAAATTGGAAGATGCGCAAGAAGGCTATTATGTCGTCTTCGATCACCGCCAGCAGCCAGCGTCGCGGGTAGAGACGGAAACCGTAGCCGGTGTGGAGATCCGGAGTTACATCATCCCTGTGCTGCAGGAACGGCCTTCAAGTAGATAGTATCGTCACCACCGGAAAAGAAAAAACTTGACAAAAGTGGACGGGAACCCCTTGGATCCGCACGCGATCCCTCTGAAGTCGCCCCATCCCGATCAGTTTTCAATATCAGTCTTCTGCTCCGTCACTGAAAGGGTATAACTTCTCGACATCTGGGTTGAGTGCCTTCGCCTTCTGAAAATCGGCGGCTGCTGAGGTGTCTTGCGCCGACACCCGATGCCCGTCCTGTTCAATTTCTACTGTGACATCTGGCTCGAGGATCTCACCTACGTTTTGTTCAATCAGGTCAGCTAAATCTCCTAAATCCAGTGCTATGTCATCTCCCGTGTCGTGTTCTCCGCGTGCCTGTTTCGCAAGCCCTCGGGCATAATACGCAAGCGCATGGTCGGACTTCATAGCAATTACGCGTCCAAAGTCAGAAATGGCACCCGTGTAATCTGCCAGTGTCGCTTTCGCGCGACCCCGCGTGTAAAACGCCTCCACCTGCTGAAACCCTAAAGCCAGCACTTGCTCGCAATCAGTGATTGCTTCACGATAGTGGTGCTCAGCTTGCGGAACATTTCCGGTAAGCGTTTCAGATTCACCGAGCCTGAATTTTGCCTCGGCACGCCCATTATAGTTGTGGGCAGCGAAAACGGCCCCGGGGGCGATGGTAGCGAGACGCTCCCTCGAGCCCATGCCTATCGCTTCGTCAAATCCGTCAACTGCTGACTGGTAATGGTGCTGTGCTGCTTCAATATTTCCGAGGGCAACTTCAGACACCCCCAAGCTGATCCGCGTCCGACTGAGATGCGCGGAAAAGAATGCGGCATACTCTGGAGGGGATACGCGTACGGCTTGCTTATGATCCGCAAGTGCAGCCTGATAGTGGAACTGTGCCTGTTCGATATTGTCCCGCACCATTTCCAAAAGACCCAAGGTGCTCTGCACCGCCCCACGCGCGGCATACGCCGAGGGATTCGTTGGACCCAAAGCAATGGCTTGCGTGTAGGCTTCAATACCGTCTTCATAGTGGCGTTGTGCTTGTTCCCGATCCCCCTTGTTCGCCGCCAATATCCCCAGCTGATGATTCGCGGTACCGCGGGTCTGCCAGCCTGAAGCATTCCCTGGATCTACATCCGTGAGTTGATGTCCCATTTCATTGGCTGCCTGAAAGTGATGTCGCGCCTGCTGCGAGTTGCCGACAGTGCTTTCCAAATCAGCAAGCCGAAGATGCACCGTCCCTCCGAAGATATAGGCACTGGGGTTCTCTGGGTCTAAAGTTATCACTTGGGTATAGTCTTCAATTGCGGCGTGATAGAGGCGTTTGGCTTGCTGGACATTTCGGGTCCCCTGTTCAGATTTGCCCCATTCAAACTTCGCTGTAGCGCGATAGTAATAGGCTGCGGGGTCCTCGGGTGCTGTTTGGAGGGCTTTATCAAAATCAGCAATCGCACCCGCATAGTCACCCACCGCGAAATGCTTCCTGCCGTGCTGGACGTAATCGGCGGCATGGGTGTGTGCTGCGCCGTCGGTAGACGCACCGTGTGTATGCCCATGTCCATGGGCATGTCCATCGCCATGCCCATAATGCACCTCTGTTCCCTGTGCCTCCATCGCTGGAATATGCACCTCGACCGCAGCAGCGTCTAACGGATTGTCCCGAAGTTCCAGGACCTCTAACGCTGTGAGCGTGGTAAGGGGTGAAATATCAGAAATACGGTTGTTTCCAAGGCCGAGGTAACCCAGCTGCGTGAGGCCGGTCAGTGGCGAGACGTCCACGATCGCGTTGTGGTTGAGTGCCAGCAATGTCAGGTGTGTGAGAGAAGCGAGCGGCGACACCTCCGAGATACCGTTTTTTCCGAGATTCAGTTCCGACAAATTTTTCAGGTGTGCGAGGGGCGCGACATCAACGAGCTCTTGGCTGTTGTAATTGAGGTTGAGTTGTGTGAGGTTTTTCAGGTCCCTAAGCGCAGATATATCTCTGACCTCATTGGCGTGAAGCCCTAATCCTATCAGGTCCGTGAGGGCTGCGAGTGGCGCAATATCGACAACAGCGTTACCGTTAAGATTCAGTTGTGTAAGGTTTTTCAGGTCCGCAAGTGCCGATATATCTGTGATCTCATTGCCTTCAAGCCTGAGATCTGTCAGGTGTGCTAAACCTGCCAAGGGTGTTACGTCGGAGATCCGGTTTCCGCCAAGATTTAATTCTGTTAGATTTGTAGCGGTTTCTAATCCTGTGAGATCGGAAATGCCAAGCTCTACGGCGTTGAGCACTGTCAGTTTTCGCATATCTCTTTCAAAGACTGAGTAGATTTGCATCTGTCTGAGTTCCGCAGAAACCGCTTGATGGAGCTTTGCATCTGGGATGTGTGCTTTTGGAGGGAATCGTGTTTCAGCGGTTTCGGGTCTTATCAAAAGGATTGTGCAGAGTGTGAGGATGAGGGTGCTAACGAGTGTTTTTCGCGTCATGTTTCGACTCCTTTTTGGGATTGGGCCCTAAAATGTTGAAGATAAGATTGGGGTTTACGTTAATTTTAGATTTCAGTTTCAGCGGATCTGCTGTAGGAGCGAGCCCGATGGCACTCATCACACTCATAATCGCATGGCGGAGCGTCAAGGATGCCTCACTCCAAAAACAGATTGATACCCTCTCAGAAATCATTGACTCCCAGAAACAAGAGTTAACAGAGAAATCGCCTCAAGCTTAAGGGCTTACGAATCCGAAGCACTCACAGGCATCCGTCTGGTCATTTGATACTATTTCAGTATCAGCATTTTGCTGGTAGCGGTGAAGTCGCCTGCGGTGAGTGTGTAGAAATAGAGACCGCTGGCGACGCGTTCACCGATAGCATTTCTACCGTCCCAATACGCAGCGCGCCCTTTGCTCTCATAAGCCCCCGCCGACCGATAGCCTAATGCCAGGGTGCGTATCAACTTCCCGTCCATCGAGTAGATACTGAATGTCACCTCGGCAGGTTCAGCGAGATGATAAGGTATCCACGTTTCTGGGTTGAACGGGTTCGGATAGTTCGGTAATACGGCTGTCTGTGTTGGGACTTCTGACAATTCCTGCCAAAGTGTAGACAATGCCTCCGTTTCAGGTCTTAACTGTGCTTGCAAGGAAGGCGCGGCATAAGTGACTCTCACGCGACATTTTGCCCAGACTGTTACATACAGGGTGGTTTCATCTACACAGTGCTCATAAATACGAGTCCAAAGTCCGACCGTCTTGCCATCCCACTCGACATACCGGCTATGGCTGGCATGGAGTTTGTTTAGCATAGGTTTATAGGAGAGATAGGGTGCGTCACCATTCTCATCCCAACCATAGGAACCTGGTTTTGCAGTTACGGAATAATCATACAACTCCTCACATTCCGCACTGAAGTCAAGGGTTTTTGGGCCCGCCCAATACCACTCTCTCCCGCTGCAGAATTTCCACCAGGACGATCCCTTCCTGCTCCTGAAAGTAACCGACTTCTGAACGTTCTTTGTTTGATATCTAACTTTACCGGTTACATTGATACGGATGTGTTTGGAGACATTCCCTGATGTTACCTTCAAGGTCCCTGGAACATCCGACCCTTTGAATGTTACCTGAGCCGTTGCGCTAGTCCCGTTGTCCCCGGTATTAAGGACGTTCCTACTGAAAGTTATAGTAGCTGCACCGGTTGAAGCAAGTGCCACCGGGGCATTGGATATCGGTTGATTATGCGTGTTAAGAACCGTAACAGAAATTCCCACCGTCTTTCTTGTTGTCGCAGCATACGAGTCGGGATTATCTTCGGAACCTAACCTAACCTTTATATTGCTGGGCCTGAGTTCTGGGTACAGTGCCTCTATAAAGCCTATGTCCGTTTCCGATAATACAACGTTTCCTCGTGTCACGCCTCCTGCTTTCAAAGGGATACCCGAGTACAGCATAATTGACTTAGGATCGAATGCCGTGTAATTTGTCTGCGTCCACTCGTCCCTTTCAAGTATGTCTATGCCATTTTTGTAACCTGTGTTCTCCTCACTACAGTACTCCTGAGTAACCATCATACTATAATTGTTACACAATTCTACAGCAACCTTCTTCCTAAGTTCATTACCCGTTAAGCCCGTGTCTTTCGCTGTCTGCTGCGTGACCGATCTTTTTATTGTTTCTGTGTCAAAAATATCGTGTAGAGTTGCGCTCGGGTTACTCTGTTCATGGATGAGCCCAAGGGCGTGACCAAATTCATGTATGATTGTCCCCGAAGGGGGCAAATCAGGATTGAAATCATTGAACCGATGATTCTCATCATAATAGGGGTTTTTTGTGCCGAACCCCGCGCCCAACCACATCGTAGGTTTCCCTTTGTGCCGCTTTGCCAGGGTGCCTACATAGGCGCTGCTCCGGAACCCGCTTTTCTCAAACCGAACACGAATATCGGACGGACGATTCTCCGAAGTAAATATGAAACGGAGTGCAGCCTTGCTTGTCCGTTCATCTTCTGTATCTTTAATAGCCTCGTTTGTCCATTTGGATGCGAAATGTTTCACTTTTTCCATTTGAAGCGACTTCCCTTCCCCGTTCATAAATCTCACGGTTATAACGGTGGGATGAAAAAGACTGGCTTCCTCGTATACAGTATCTTCTTTATGCCAGAAATGTTTCCGTTCCCCTACAGCCCCTAAAGCCCCTGGAATGTCAGTTACGGGAGCTGGAGGCTCAGAGGTCGCACACCACAAACCAATACTGCTCAACAGTTCATCATCGTAGATGATGGTTGTAACCTCGGTTCCTCCGTTTCTCAAACCGTCAAGGGGGGTCTCATCGGTAATCGGGTTGTCAGAAAGAACGAGCCCTTTCAGGTTTCGCGAGTTTGCGAGGGATGAAACATTAGTGATGCCATTGTTATGAAGATCCAGGCCCGTCAGATTTTTCAAGTTTGCCAGGGGAGACACATCAAAGATGATGTTGTCAGAAAGCTTCAGCAGTCTCAATTTTTCCAAGTTTGCCAGGGGAGACACATCAAAGATGACGTTGTCAGAAAGATTCAGTTCTTTTAGATTTCGCAAGTTTGCGAGGGGTGAAATATCAGCGATGGCGTTTTGGGAAAGATCCAGGGTCTCCAGATTGACAGCAAACTCAAGACCTGTGAGATCTGTAACTGTAACCCCTGAAACCCCCAAGTTTATCAATGTTGTCAGATGCCCTCGAGTGATTGGGGCATCCTCAGCGAGTTTGAGTATGTTCGTAATCCCGAGGCGGAAGATGGGATCCGGCATATCAACCAAAATGTCAAAGTCCCCGCCTGTAGGTACGGGGCGGTCGTCGGTTCCGCCCGTCGCACGGTTGGGGTCGGGAATGTCAACCGGGGCGTCAGGGGCAATGTCTCTGTCTCCCGTGGAGACAATCGACGCTCCCTGCTCCAGCCACAATGCCAGTTCCTGTCCCCGCAGATTTTCAAATCCTCCCGTATCGTCTATCAACCGGAGTGCCTCCAGATTCGTCAAGTTTTGGAGGGGGGCACTATCGGATATCTGGTTTTCTGAAAGTATCAACGTTTTCAGATTCTTCAAGTTTTGGAGTGGCGCAATATCGGATATCGGATTGCCGTCAATCCCGAGTGCTATCAGATTTGTCAAGTTTTGGAGTGGCGCAATATTCGATATATTGTTATCAGAGAGGACCAACGTTTTCAGGTTGACAGCAAACTCAAGTCCTGTGAGGTCGGTAATTGACTTATTGGCAGCCCGCAAGGGGCGTGTCAATCCTTCCATCTCCGCCTGCGTGATTGGCGTATTTGCGGGTTTGTTGAGCACCCCCGCAATCACACGGCGGAGGTTGGGGTCCGGAATGTGGATGCCTCCGCCTGCGGGTTGAGAGACTGGCACCCAGGTGTTGGTGACACTGATTTGCGAACCTTTGGGATATTTGATAAAGCCATCTTTGTTGGACAACTCTGTTTTGGCAACAGTCGTGAAGCTAATTTGTGCGAGCGTTGCAGTGCCAAACGCCGGGGTCACGACCTTAAAGACAAAGCCCTGACGTTTTTCTGACTTCGGGAGCCACGAACGTACCGTTGGGGTGTTTTGCCGAGGTTTTAGTGCCTGTCCCGCACTATTCTGGATTTGGAAATAGATCGGGTTATTTTGATACCCATAAAACTTATGAAACTTTCCTGGAGTGATCGTGTAGTACCCCACTGTCCGATACCCTTGCTCTGGGACATCGCGGCTGGGAGCCAGCCAGGTAGAAAACACGACGTATAGCGTTTCCGTGGTTTTGTTGGTGATCCTGCTTTCTGTCCAATTGTTTTGTGCGACTGCTAACTGGGTGTAGGTTAGTATGATTAAACTGGCGGTCAACGTGATAACAGACATCTTTCGCATTTTTCTTCTCCTTCATAAGCCTTTCTTGTGTGTGAAATAGAACCATCTATCCCTACCTTGTTTTTGACATCGGCAGAGAGACGAAGGTAACAGTATCATGAAGCAGTTTATTGTGCAGGATCCGCATTCGGGTCTACATTTTGCATTTGACAACGTATGCACATCACTCAACGGATTCCGACGCGGAGACGAAGAATAGAATTTCCCGTCATACGCATCCAAACACCATTCCGAAACGTTGCCACTCATATCATACAGACCATAACCGTTTGCTGAATAACTCCCGACTGCCCGCGTGTCCCTTGGTGGAGGCACAAAGTCACCAAAGTTCGCCTGATCTCTGGATATCGTGTTCCCCCACGGAAACTCCAACCCTGACTTGCCGCCACGCGCCGCTTTTTCCCATTCCGCCTCTGTCGGTAAACGCTTTCTCCTTAATCGTTTCGATGGTAGGTCCAAAAACATTTCAATAATCTGATGGGAGGGAAAACCTTGCCATTCGTTCTTTTTATTTCAATATTAGCATCCTGCCGGTAGCGACGAACTCCCCAGCGGTGAGTGTGTAGAAATAGAGACCGCTGGCGACGCGCTCACCAGCAGCATTTCTGCCGTCCCAATACGCCGCACGCGCCTTGCTCTCATAGACTCCTGCAGACTGGTAGCCCACCGGTAATCTCCGCACCAGCATTCCATCGGCAGCATAGATGCTGAGCGTCACGTCTGCGGGTTCGGCGAGATGATAGGGTATCCACGTCTCCGGGTTGAACGGGTTCGGGTAGTTCGAGAGGAGTGCCGTTTGTGTCGGGACTTCTGACAACTCCTGCCAAAGTGTAGACAACGCCTCCATTTCGGGTCTTAATTGAACCTGTGAAGGCGCAGCAGCGATTGAGGCAACGACAATTTGCAGATCCAAGAGATTAACAATGCCATCGTCATTGACATCGGCAGCGGTTGCTCCGCGCTTACCGAAGTCTGATGCCACCAAAATTAGGTCAGCAACGTTGACAGCACCATCGCCATTGACATCCGCCGGTAGCCTCTCGTCTATAGGCGGAGGTGTGAGTTCCCACAACAGGATGGTATCATCCCAACTCCCTGTTGCGAGCGTGCTGCTGCCATCGGGACTATACGCAATACTATTGACCCAGCTGGTGTGTCCACTGAGTGTATTTTTGAGTTCGCCCGTTTTGACATCCCATAACCGCACGGTTGTATCCTCACTTCCGGTTGCGAGTGTGGTGCCATCGGGACTATACGCAACACTCAAGACAGCCTCGGTATGTTCATCGAGTGTATTTTTGAGTTCGCCCATTTCGACATCCCATAACCGCACGGTTGTATCCTCACTTCCGGTTGCGAGTGTGGTGCCATCGGGACTATACGCAACACTCAAGACAGCCTCGGTATGTTCATCGAGTGTATTTTTGAGTTCGCCCGTTTCGACATCCCATAATCGCATAGTGCGGTCAGCACTCCCCGTTGCGAGTGTGGTGCCATCGGGACTATACGCAACACTATTGACCCAGCTGGTGTGTCCACTGAGTGTATTTTTGAGTTCGCCCGTTTCGACATCCCATAGATACACAGTGCTGTCATTACTTCCCATTGCGAGTGTGGTGCCATCGGGACTATACGCAACACTTAAGACAGTGCTGGTGTGTTCATCCGCAAATGAGCCTAAAGAGGGCACTGTGAGTATATTTTTGAGTTCGCCCGTTTCGACATCCCATAATCGCGCAGTGCCGTCCTTACTCCCCGTTGCGAGGGTGGTGCCATCCGGACTATACGTAACAGTGTCAACAGAACTAATGTGTCCACTGAGTGTATTTTTGAGTTCGTCCGTTTCGACATCCCATAACCGCACGACGGTATCCCAGCTCCCCGTTGCGAGCGTGCTACCATCCGAACTATACGCAACACTTAAGATAGCCCCGGTGTATTCCTTGAGTGTGCCTTCAAGGGTGCCCGTTTCGACGTTCCATAACCACACAGTGCCGTCGCGACTCTCACTTACGAGGGTGGTGCCATCGGGACTATACGCAATACTGCCGACAGCACTGGTGTGTTCATTGAGTATGTTTTTGAGGGTGCCCGTCTCAGCATCCCATAACCGCACAGTGCCGTCGCTACCCCCACTTGCGAGTGTGGTGCCATCGGGACTATACGCAACACTTTTGACAACACTGGTGTGTTCATTGAGTGTGTTTTTGAGGGTGCCCGTCTCAACATCCCATAACCGCACAGTGCCGTCGCTACTCCCACTTGCGAGGGTGGTGCTATCCGTACTATACGCAACACTTAAGACCCAACCGGTGTGTTCATTGAGTGTGTTTTTGAGGGTGCCCGTCTCAACATCCCATAACCGCACGGTGGTATCCCAACTCCCCGTTGCGAGGGTGGTGCCATCGGGACTATACACGATACTATCGACCAAGGCGGTGTGTTCATCGAGGGTGCTTATGAGACTGCTGGTCTCAATATCCCATAACCACACGATGCCGTCGTTACCCCCAATTGCGAGGGTGGTGCCATCGGGACTATACGCGACCCTTTTGACCCAGCCGATGTGTTTATCAAGGGAGTTTTTGAGGGTGCCCGTCTCAACATCCCATAACCCTACGGTGTTATCATTATTCACACTTGCGAGGGTGGTGGCATCGGGACTATACGCGATACTTAAGACATCGCCGGTGTATTCGGTCGGGACGGTGAGGAGCGCAAGTGCTTCTCTGCTATCGGTATCATAGAGCCAAATACCGATACTACTCGCCACCGCAAGCTGGGCACCATCCGGCGAATACGCTATGTCGTTTATGGAACCCTTACTGAGCCGCGCTTTGGCACTCCCGGGCAGCCCCCATTGTGAGGTGTCCTGGGCAAATGTGGTGGACGCGAGGGTAGATGCCAGAAATGAAAATACAAAAACGAAAAATAATCTGAGTTGCATCGGGAAATGCCTCCTTTTTATTTTAGAATCAGCATCCTGCCTGTAGCGGCGAACTCCCCAGCCGTGAATGTGTAGAGGTAGAGACCACTCGCCACCCGCTCACCAAAGGCATTCCTGCCATCCCAATACGCCGCACGGCTCTTGCTCTCGTAGACCCCCGCCGACTGGTAGCCCAACGCTAAGGTGCGCACCAACTTTCCATCTGCGGAATAGATCGTCAAGGTCACGTCTGCGGGCTCGGCGAGGTGATACGGGATCCACGTCTCCGGGTTGAACGGGTTCGGGTAATTCGACAACAACGCAGTTTCTGCTGGGACTTCTGACAACTCCTGCCAAAGTGTAGACAACACATCCGTCAAAGCAGGTGCCGCAACGATATTTGACTCTTTACATGTTACTGTGACCCTCACCTCCAGTGTGTTTGGTGTATCACCACAGTGTTCTCTCAGATACGCCCTAACTCTCAATCTTCCGTCCTCTGTTATGGAGTGGCTCACCCTGTTCGTGCCCTGATATGGATGAGAAATGCCAGTTATCCGGTTCCTACTACATACAGCGCTGAAGTCATGGTATTTTGGGGGCGTGAAATACCAGTCTGGATCGCCACCGTCAATGCCGAAGACGTGGTGGCACTCCCAAAAGTCAGCTTTCCTGCTACTGAAAGTAAAATCAGCGTAGAGATACTTTTTCGAAGTCACAGTTGTACCTTTTACATAGACAGAGACGTTACGCGTGAGTCCTCCCGCGCGTACCTTCAAGGTACCCGATACATTTGCCCCTTTGAATGTTACGGTAGTGCGCGCATCGCCCGTGGCACCGGTATTCGGGTGAGTTTGACCGAAACGTATAGAAGCACTACCGCTTGAAGAAAGCACCACCTGCACATTGGATAGGGGCCGACTATACCCCTCGCCAAAGACCCGAACAGAAAGTTCTCTTGAAGTTCTTGTGTTCACAGTATACGAGCTGGGATTGGTGTCGGAACCTAACTTTACCTCTAACCGCTTGGGGAGCGGTTGTGTTACATTGATAGAGACGTTCTGAGTGAGTCCCCCCGCTTTCACCTGCAAGCGAGCCTTTTGATTCCATCCTGTAGATCTAAACAGAGTTGTCGCGCCAATCCCCGTGGGGCCGGTATTCAGGACATTCCGATCAAAAGTTATAGGTGCATCACCGTCTGCAGCAAGCGTCACTGGCACATTGGAGAGTCCCTGATTATTACCGTCACGGACCGTAACAGCAATTGTATGCTTGGCCCCTGTTAACACATTGACAGTCCCGGTGGATTTTATCCCATCTACAACTACCTCTATCTTCTTGATGAGACCTTTCTTTGGATACAGTGACCCTATAAACTCTTTGTCTGTTGTTGATAAGTGGTAGTTTGTCTCTGTTAAGCCGCCTCCTTTCAAAGGTAAATCGTAGTACAGCATAATTGACTCAGAATCGAATTCCGTGTAATTTGTCTGCGTCCACCCGTCCCTTTCAAGTATGCTTGTTACTCCATACTGCTTACACATATCCTCAGTAACCCCTCCAATCGCCCCATAATTCTGACACAGCTCCAGATTAACGGCATCCGTAAGTGCTTGTCCCTTTAACTTGGGGTCCGTCATTTTTCTCCGTGTGACCATATCCCTTATCAAGCTTGTGTCAAAAATATCCTGTAGAACGGCACTCGGGTTACTCTGTTCATGGAGGAGTCCAAGGGCGTGACCAAATTCATGTAAGATTGTGCCCGAAGGGGGCACCTCAGGATTGGAATCCAATGGCTCCTCTGGGTTTTGTCTGCCGTACCCCGCGCCCAACCACAGCGTAGGTTTCCCTTTGTAATTGTTTGCCGCATTTCCTACAAGGGATGCGCTTCGGACACCCCTTTTCTCGAACCGAACACGAATATCGGACGGAAGATTCTCCTCAATAAATATAAAGCGGAGTTCAGCATGCTGTGCCCATCTGGGTGCGAACTTTCTCACTGCGGCTTTTTGAAGGGGTGTCCCGTTCATAAATCTCACTGTTAAAACGACACCATCGCCAGGACTGGCTTCCTGGTATACGGTATCTTCTTGTTGCCAGAAGGCACTCTTTTCGCCTACAGCTCCAAGAGAAATGCTAATTCCTTGGCCAGTGTGGATTGACGAAAAACGCGAAGAAAACGGAGCAGAAGTTGCGCACCACATGCCAACACTGCTCAAAAATTCATCCCATTCATCCGGAGTGTAATCGGCGTTGATATCGAACGCTTGTGATTCCCTGGGGACAATGGATGTTCCCTGCTCCAGCCACCTCGACAGTTGCTCTCCCCGCAGATTTTCAAAGCCACCAGTCGCATCTATCAACCGCAACGTTTCCAACCCCTCTAAGTTTCGGAGGGGGGCACTATCGGATATCTGGTTTTCTGAAAGCACCAACGCTTTCAGATTTACCAAATTCGCAAGGGGCGAAATATCCGATATCGGGTTGTCGTCAATCCCGAGTGCTATCAGATGTGTCAAGGCTCCGAGTGGCGCAATATCGGATATATTGTTACCAGAGAGGAACAACGTTTTCAGGTTCACAGCAAACTCCAGACCGGTGAGATCCGTAATTGAGGTATTGGAAGCCCGAAATGCTCCTGTCAACTTTTCCATCTCTCTCTGAGTGATTGGGGTATTTGCGGGTTTGTTGAGCATCCCCGCAATCACACGGCGGAGGTTGGGGTCGGGAATGCGGAGGTTGTTGGGATCCTGAGTGTCAACTCGGGAGTTAGGAACAGAGGTTCTGTCCCCCGTGGAGACAATTGACGCTCCCTGCTCCAGCCACAATGCCAGTTCCTGTCCCCGCAGATTTTCAAATCCTCCCGTATCGTCTATCAACCGCAGCGTTTCCAGATTCGTCAAGTTTTGGAGGGGGGCACTATCGGATATCTGGTTTTTTGAAAGTATCAACGTTTTCAGATTCGTCAAGTTTTGGAGTGGCGCAATATCGGATATCGGATTGCCGTCAATCCCGAGTGCTATCAGATGTGTCAAGTCTCTGAGTGGCGCAATATCGGATATATTGTTATCAGAGAGGACCAACGTTTTCAGGTTGACAGCAAATTCGAGGCCTGTGATATCCGTAATTGACTTATTGGAAGCCCGGAACGCTCCTGTCAACTTTTCCATATCTCTCTGAGTGATCGGTGCATTTGAGGGTTTGTTGAGCGTTCCTGTAATCGCACGGCGGAGGATGGGGTCCGGAATGTGGATGCCTCCGCCTGCGGGTTGAGAGACTGGCACCCAGGTGTTGGTGACACTGATTTGCGAACCTTTGGGATATTTGATAAAGCCATCTTTGTTGGACAACTCTGTTTTGGCAACAGTCGTGAAACTAATTTGTGCGAGCGTTGCAGTGCCAAACGCCGGGGTCACGACCTTAAAGACAAAGCCCTGACGTTTTTCTGACTTCGGGAGCCACGAACGTACCGTTGGGGTGTTTTGCCGAGGTTTTAGTGCCTGTCCCGCACTATTCTGGATTTGGAAATAGATCGGATTATCTTTATACCCATAAAACTTATGAAACTTTCCTGGAGCGATCGTGTAGTACCCCACTGTCCGATACCCTTGCTCTGGGACATCGCGGCTGGGAGCCAGCCAGGTAGAAAACACGACGTATAGCGTTTCCGTGGTTTTGTTGGTGATCCTGCTTTCTGTCCAATTGTTTTGTGCGACTGCTAACTGGGTGTAGGTTAGTATGATTAAACTGGCGGTCAACGTGATAACAGACATCTTTCGCATTTTTCTTCTCCTTAGAGAGACGAAGGTAACAGTATCATGAAGCAGTTTATTGTGCAGGATCCACATTCGGGTCTACATTTGGATCCACATTCGGGTCTACATTTGGATCCGCATTCGGGTCTACATTGGGATTGGTTTGACCCGGAGGTAACACGACATCGCCTACCATCTTCACACAACGAAAACCGGTGCCGTGTAACGTGGTCTCCGGTGCATAGTTAACGCGAAAGGCGACCCGCAGGAGTATCCATGGACCGGCACTGTTACCGCCACGCACAACGCGGTTCGACTTTACATTTGTATAGTTATCTATGATTCGGTTTGCATTTGACAACGTATGCACATCACTCAACGGATTCCGACGCGGAGACGAAGAATAGAATTTCCCGTCATACGCATCCAAACACCATTCCGAAACGTTGCCACTCATATCATACAGACCATAACCGTTTGCTGAATAACTCCCGACTGCCCGCGTGTCCCTTGGTGGAGGCACAAAGTCACCAAAGTTCGCCTGATCTCTGGATATCGTGTTCCCCCACGGAAACTCCAACCCTGACTTGCCGCCACGCGCCGCTTTTTCCCATTCCGCCTCTGTTGGTAAACGCTTACCCGCCCACTTGGCGTATGCCATCGCCGCATACCACGATACAAAGTGCACAGGATGGCTCGCTTTACCTGCCGGATATTCGTTGCCATTCCAGTGCTTCAGGTAATCCCCATCGTGGAATGACGCGGGAATACGATCCTTCTGCCACTGTGGGTTGGCAAGCACAAACTTTTGGTAATCCAGATTCGTCACCTCGTGTGTGTCCATATAGAACGCATCTACATGCACCGTATGAACCGGATGTTCATCCCGCCCTACAGCGAGGGTATCCGCGTCCTCATCCTCCTCACTCCCCATCTCAAATTCACCTGCGGGGATGATCACCATGCCTTCAGGGGCAGACGGTGGTTGTGGCCCAGTCGGCTGTGGCACATTCGATTGTGCCTCGGGAGTCACCGACACAGATGGCGTCGTCGTCCCGACCGTTTCACCGAGGTGTTGTGCGACCACCACCAAGTCTAAAACGTTCACCGTCCCATCCGCGTTGATATCCGCACTCGCAGTGCGGCTTCCCAGATTCCGTGCCACCACCACCAGATCCAGCACGTTCACTTGACCGTCCCCGTTGGTGTCCCATCTCGCGCCTCGCTCAACAACGCTGCCGTTTCTCACCGACACTCTGAGCGCGTTGGCGTTACTATCCGAGAGGATCACGCCTGTTAACTGAAGCGTCGACTTTTTGACAGCGACCACTCGAAATGTTATGCTCGCGAGCGTGCCGCTGCTGGCGCGTGCCACCCCCGATACTGAGGTGCCTGTAACTGTCACCCTCCCACCCGAGACTTTGGGGGGCGCGAAAAACGCACCCGTCGGCAGGTAACTCCCATTGCTACCTGAAACATACCGCAGTGCACTCGTATCGAAATTCACACCTACCTCGTAGCCAGCAACGTTCCGACCGTTGCTGATGTGTAGACGGATCGTGAGTTGCTGCCCGACACCGGGGGAAGGGCTCTCGGCAGGGTCTACGGAGACCACGGCTTGCCCGTAACTGAGCCCGGTTAGCCCAAAACAGAGCAGGACAGTGAGGCAGCTGAAAAATAGGTTCATCTTCAATAAAGTTTTCATGGATTCTCTCCTTTTATTTCACGATGAGCATTCTACCGGTAGCGGTAAACTCGCCAGCGGTGAGCGTGTAGAAATACAGACCGCTCGCAACGCGTTCCCCGAAATCGTTTCGACTGTCCCAATAGGCGGCGCGTCCCTTGCGGTGATAACTCCCCGCAGCTTGATGGCCTAAGGTTAACGTCCGGACGAGTTGCCCGTCGGCACCATAGATCGTCAGCGTCACATCCGCAGCCTTTGCCAATTGATAGGGTATCCACGTCTCCGGGTTGAACGGATTCGGATAGTTCCCAAGGAGCGAGGTTTGCTCGGCAGCGAGCATTTCCACAGTGCCATCCAGACGCGTGTCCGTCCATCTGACTGCCAACGCCGTCGGTGTAGCATCGGAGAGAATCACATCTGTGAGGTGAACCCCGAAGGGTGTGAGTGCCAGTACTTCAGACGGTGCCTGCGGGGAGCGGTGCCACGGTTTCCTGTTCCGGTGTCCCAGGTTTCTTATTGGGATCGATATTCGGGTCTACATTCGGATCAGTAGATACAAGTTATGATGTCCGAGGGCCATCGGTTGCGACTTTGGTATTCTGGGGCAGACCTCGTTGGTACCACATCCGCCCCCGAAATATATCTACGCCCGTCTTCTCACATTACCTTAAATTACAGCAAAATGCGTGCCAATCTGTGTTGACCGTAGCACGCGTTGTGAAATGGGAATACCCGAAGAAAATCGGACAGACTGCAGAGTTTATGCCACAAAGGCGCAGCACGCCTCTGTCCTATAGCGAACACGACTGCCGTATCCTATCGGGAGGGAAGTACGGAAGGGAGGTGAGAGCGGTATGTGCAAAAATTGTATAGACAAAAATTGTCCATGCGCAAAAATTGCTTAAGGTCTCGGAGTGTGTAAATATAGTAGATTTTGGAATCACTTATACGTAGGACTTACGCGCGTATCCCTAAAACCGATAAGTTTCCGCTTGCTTTGAAAAAAAGCAAAAAACTGGACAATAAAACGAGATAAAGGTATACTTAAAAATGGACGACAGACCCGTGAACGAAAAACTGAAGTACCCGTTTTTTCACGCACCTCACGCAAAACACGGAGGGGAATCCATGAGGACTTTCGGCACACAGGGCCCCGTTCATCCTCACGATAACTATACTGTTGTACGTGCTAAGGAGACCCTTGATTTCATAGAGCGCATCAAAAATGGAAAATATATCGTTATCTTCGCGCCCCGACAGACTGGAAAAACAACTTTCTTCCGAGCTGCGCTTGCCACACTTACAATTGAGGACCCCTCTTATTTCCCGATTCAACTGGATTTCCAAATCCAACGCAATGCTGCGCCCGCTGCGTTTTACACGCAGTTCGCTTATATGATTCGCAGGCAAATCGAATTCGTTTTCCAAAAACGAGGGGACGCACTTCCTGAGACGCTCGCGCAATTCTTGGAAAGCGTCCGCCTCACAGATGCCTTTTCGATGACAGCGTTCTTTGAACAATTAAGCGGTTTATTAGGACACTATCGAGTTGTCCTCTTCATTGACGAGTTTGACGGCATTCCTCAGGGAATTGTGAGTGATTTCCTATACGCACTCCGTTATATCTACCTCTCTGAAACATGTCACTGCCCGCATAGTGTTGGTATCGTAGGTGTAAAAAATATCAGACAACTTAACTATGATGACTCTATTTCGCCCTTCAATATCCAAGATGAGTTTGTTGTCCCGAACTTTACCCTCAAACAGATCCAGGAACTCTTTGATCAGTATACGGAGGCGGTTGGACAACACTTCACATCAGAGGTGCTTGAGACATTACACAGACAGACAGCTGGGCAGCCATTTCTGGTCAACCGCGCTGCGCAGATTCTGACGGCCGAACTCAACATTCCCAAAACCGAGACGATTACGCTGGAACACTTCTCAAAAGCACACACACAACTCCTTGAGGAAGGGAACCCCCACATAAGTCATCTACTGACAAATATCCGTAGAGACCGCAGATTTGAGAGCGTCCTGATGCGGATCGCATCGTACGAGAGAGGACTCCCTTTCAATCCGGATGACGAAATCATAGACGCGCTTGCGATGTATGGTGTAATTTCAAAGGGTGCTGACGGGATGTGTGAAATCGCGAACCCGATCTATCAACATCGCATTCTACGCGTATTTAAACCCCTGTTTAATGGACTGGAAACTGAATACTTCTCTGAAGATAACGGGGATGATTTCATCGATTACCTGCCTCCCGACGGCGTGATTGAAATACGGGCACTCCTTGACAATTTCCAAGATTTCATTGCACGAGCGGGTTTCCGTATTTTGCAAGTACCGGATACCCCGCAAGAGTACGTCGGTCAGCATCTACTTTACGCCTATCTGGATACCTTTATCCGGATCATAGGCGGCGATATGTTTCTTGAAGTCCAAACCGGGCGCGGCAGAATGGATCTCCTCCTCCTACACAATCGGCGAAAATATATCGTTGAAACAAAAATATGGGAAGGCGATAGGTTGTATCAGAAGGGAAAGCAGCAACTGGCGGCATATCTTAAATTAGAAGGGGAGACGCAGGGATATTACGTCGTGTTTGACCATCGTCAAAAACCTGAACCGCGTGTAGAAAGCGAAACTGTAGCAGGTGTGAACATTCGAAGTTATGTCATTCCGGTCATCCAACCTGTCCCTTCAAATACTACTTGATGCATCGCCTACACAACGGTGATACAGGTGGGAACTGAACGGGAGTTTGACAAATAAGTATAGGTCATATTATGCAAAACGGATCACGTCCTATTCTTCTGCAATCAGCGCAGATGCGACAGATTTATCAACAGGCGCAGCAGGTGGCACCGACAAACGCGACTGTGCTGATTACGGGTGAAACGGGGGTCGGTAAAGAGATCATCGCGCAGGACATCCATGACACGAGCGCGCGACACTATAGACCTTTCAGAGTCGTCAACTGCAGTGCGTTTCCTGAGAACGGGCTGCTCCAGAGTGAACTCTTCGGTCACGAGGAAGGGGCGTTCACGGGAGCAACGGCACAGCGGATAGGGATGTTTGAACAGGCAAACGGGGGGACACTCTTCCTTGATGAGATCGGTGAAATGCCTTTTGAAGTGCAGTCTATGTTCCTTCGCGTTTTAGAAATCCAAGTGTTTACGCGGCTCGGTGGCAACCAAAACATTGAAACGGATGTCCGCATTGTCGCCGCTACGAACAAAGACCTCGCAGCAGCGGTCGAAAACGGCACGTTCCGGCACGACCTCTACTACCGGCTCAGCGGATTCCATATCCATATCCCACCCTTACACGAACGGCGCGAAGACATTCCGCCGCTGGTCGCGGCGTTTATCTCGGAATTAAGCGCGGCACACGGGAAACACGTTGCCGGGATCACGGCAGAGGCGCTTCAATATCTGACAGATGCAGCGTGGCCTGGCAATATCCGGCAACTCAAAAATACGGTGAACAGAGCGATTATCACGACACAAACACGTGAGTTAGGCGTTGGAGATTTGCCCGCGGAGATTGTGCTCGTCCCGCAGTCAACGGGTTCGGAAACGTCATCAGCAAACGTCCGAAGCATGTTGCCTGTGGAGGTGCGTCAGATTCTGGAGCGGCTCTCTGTGGTAGAGTTCATCTCGATTTTCGGGGGCATACCGATGGTTGTCTGGCAGCGGCTTCCCGCAAAGATACAGGATCGGGTTACCCGTGAAGCCGCCTTCACGTTAGCGGAACTTTTGGGGGGGCTGCAAGATACGATTCATATAGCAGGCAAGGATCGTCACCAAATTCTGACAGCGGTCGGTCGCCAGCGGGTCGAGGAATATGGGAACTACTCACAGGCGGCAAAGACATTAGGGATAGACCGGCGGACGTTGAAGACCTATCTGGGAGACGATGATGTGAGCGGATAGGGGCACCTCCGTTGGAGGTGCCCCTAAAAACTGTGTGTCTCTAAACACGGAAACTCTTCTCGATATTTGATCGGAGACGGGCGATGATGTCTCCGGCTAATTCCTCAGAGGGTTCAGCATTTTCTGCGTCTGTGAGCGCAGCGATGACGCTCTCGAGGTCTTTCCGTTCTTCTGACTGGAAAGACTTTTGCGTCCCCATAATGTCGCTAATTTGGGGTAGGACGTAAGCCCTGAAGCACGGGGTTGCCCATTTGAGTTCGTCAGCGATTCCGTTGAGTTCCTCGACGCGCGTCTCTAATTCGGTCTCCAACTCTTTCAGGCCATTCTGGTGAGCAGTGTGGGCATTGGCAGCTTCCCGCGCTTCCAGGAGCTGACTCTCAAGGGCGACCAATTTTCTCACCTTATCCACAATGGCATCTGCTCGTTTTTGTGCTTCCAACATTTCGCGTTCAGTCATCTCAGTCATACATTCTCTCCTTTTTAGATGTTGACATTAACGTGTGGGTCTAACCTCAGAAGGATCATGGATGCATTTTCGGGTTAACACCCACCGGACAAAGTCCACTTCGCACAGCAGTTTTAGTATTCTGGGGCAGACATCAAACAGTGGCACTTCAAACATTTGAGGTTAACGTTACTGCAAACGGGTTGCAAAAACGTTGCATTTTTTTCGATTTAAGAATAATTACAGTTATAATACGCCAATTTTCATTTTACTCCCAATTAAAATTATAAAAGCCTAAATCTAACTATTAAAGTCTACGATATTTTCAGGGAAAAAACAAATTATGTCCACAAAAATTGTTAATTTTCCGTGGAAGGTACGTTATCCTTTAGAATGCTTCAATCGAGACGGCGATAGACGCGGAGTTCTGGATGTGCAAGGGCTCGCATCGGGAACGGGGCACCGCTATCGGATATGAGTTCGATACCGAAGAAGGTTGATGGGCATCGGAATGTTTTGTATAGCGCATACGGACTTCCGTCCCCTAAGACCCGCGTGTAAAACGCGAGTGTCTCCCCGAATTCAATCTCGCTGAGAGGGTACCAATCCGCATCTTGATAACGGTGCGGAGCCTTTTGGTACTTTTGAAACACTTCAAGATCTGGCAGAACGATAAGCACCCATCTCACCTTTTCATCTGTTACTACGAAATCTAAATCTGGGAGTAGCCAGTTGAATAGGGGCTCTGGTGCAATAGCAATAGAATCCTCTTGAGGAATGTGAGCGGCTATCCAATTGGATGCTGCAATCTTCGTGGGTTGCGATAACTGGATAGCGGCAAAGGAAAGGGTGTAAATTAGTGAGTAAAGCACTACAGCACCCCCCAAAACTATACCTAACCGTTTCCCAAATGTGTTAAACCGTTCAGTGAAACGTAGAAAATTCACAGCTTGGCGTGGGCGTCCGAACGCTAACAGTGTTGCCACAATGCTCGGAAAGCGTGTGAGCGCGGCAGCTGCGAGCACAGTGAGTGCCGGATAGAGGATCAGGAGGTGGCGGGCGAACTTAACTTTATGTATCCCGATGAATAGTAGATACGGAATGACGAAGGATAGTAAGAGGATGGATTGGAGGGTTGGAAGATTGGCAGATGTTGGATTGGAGGGTTGGAAGGTTGGAAGGTTGGGAGATTTTTGGTTGGAAGGTTGGAAGGTTGAAAGGTTGGGAGATTTTTGGTTGGAAGGTTGGGAGATTTTTGGTTGGAAGGTTGGAAGGTTGGGAGATTTTTGGTTGGAAGGTTGGAAGGTTGGAAGGTTGGGGTCCGTATCCTTCCCTTTTTCCGTTCTTCCGGTCCCTTGCTGATTGCTGCCTGCTTTAGGCGGCACAAACGCGCACAAAATCCCTAAACCGACAAGGAGGGCAAGCGGTAAACCCATGCCCCATTTCAGGAGCGTCCATAGGTAGGTGAACCGATGTAGCAATCCAGCGTCTGCCGTGGCGATGAGACCGAAGTGCCCGCGGTGATAATGTGTGGCTTCGTACCAGAAATCCTGAAAGAAAAGATTCCACTCCGGTGAAACCACGTCGATGAGCCAATAAGGGCAGAGGACCGTAAAGGTTAATACGGAAATACCGATAAGGGTTGCTAATTTTTTATAAAAGTTTTCACGCCTAATGAAGACCAGGAGAGAAAAGCTTACAAAGACGGTTGTAAATTTAACCGCGAAACCGACCCCTGCGATGATACCGAGCCATACCACCGTTTGAAATGTCGGCGCGACTGAAGAAGATCGCACCCGTATCACGAGCCAAAGGAATACAGTCACACAGAAAGTCGCCGGGATGTCAACAAGTGCAAAACGCGATTCATTCGTGACATGTAACATCGCAACGGCGAGCAATCCTGCGGCAATCTGACCGATACGTTTGCTGTAACACTGAACGCCGAGGCGATAGGTGAACCACAGTGTCGCTGTAGATAACAGAACGTTAAGGCAGCGTGCCAGTAGGATGACACGGGCTTCCGTTAGCTGCAAACCCGCAAGCGATAGTAATTTGCCTATCCCAGCAATAACGTAAAACCATGCTGTTCCGGGCCAATTGTAGATTTCAGGGGGTGCCGTGAAGTGGATGAGATTCAGCACATCTCGTGCGATGAGCATTTCACGGGGGTCGGGAGCATCAGGTAAGCCGATGTTTATGCCGATGAGTCGGAAACTGAAGCCGCTGATGAGAATTGCAGATATAACAAAACGACTCGGCAAACGGAAATAGTTTCTCACGGCGAGCGGTACTCTCATTTTTAGAAAAGGAAAAATTAAAAATAGTCCAAAACCTGTAGCCCGTAACATTGTCCCGTAAGCCTATAGAGGCTTGCGCAAGGAGGGCGGATTTAAGAACACGGATGCTAAAGTTCAAACCCACGTCATTTAACCGCAAGGAATCATTAAAGAATGTCCAGTTTTTCGAAGATACATCGCCAACGGTGCAGATGGTTTTCACCCGCGTAAACAGGAACAAATCCCAGGTTGAGATAATTTTTGATGGCGGGAAGTCGAAAATCGTCTGTGTCTAACATGACGGACGCCACACGTCGCGCTTTGAAGTAGTGCAGGAGAAACACCGTTAGCCATTTGCCGAGTTTATGTCCGGTGTGTTCGGGAAGCACGGCGAGCATGTCAATGTAACCAATCGGTTTGCCATGAAGGGATTCCTTCCACGCACACGCTGTACCGATAGGACTATCTTTGTAAATGACGAAACAGAAGCCATCTGAATCGAAATTCGGTTGGCTAATAACGTTGGCGTGGGTGTCTTGAGCGGTTCTTCCTTGGTCCACGAAGGCTTTGTCCATTATTCGCGCCCAATGTATTTCGTCGCCTTGTCGATAGGTGCGGATATGATATCCGTCAGGACACTGGAGCGTCGGTAGATTTTCCAAGCTGTGGCGAGCCATTTTGAGTTGATCTTCCATGCCATTTCTAACGTGAAACTTTCACCCACAGTTCCTCAGGAAGTGTTTCTCTGACGTTCTCGATTTGCGCTGACATAGCGGGCAGTCCCAATTTCTCAAAAAGCTGCTGCCAGCGTTCTCTCTGCCCCTCTTCGACGTAAACAGGGATGAATCCTAAATTTAGGTAGGTTTTGACGGCAGGGATACGGAAATCGTCGGTATCCAGCATTGCGCATTTGAATCCGTTGTCGCGGAAGTAGGTGAGAACGGCGAGCGAGACCCATTTTCCGAGTTTGTGTCCGGTGTGTTCAGCGACAACGCCTACCATGTGGACATATCCGACCTCTTTCTCATCTACGGAGTCCCGCCATGCGCAGGCAGTGCCAACGGGGTTATCCCGATGTGTTGCGAAATAGAAGCCTTCAGGAATGAATACATCTCTGCCGGTAATTTCATTCCGCGTATCTTGGGGGGTGCGTTTCCTACCTCCGAACGAATCGCTAATGATATGTGCCCAATGCACCTCGTCTCCCTCGCGATAGGTTCGCATGCCGTAGCCTGATGGGAGTTGCAGTGCAGGTAAATCTTCTAAATTGGGGCGCACCATTCTGAGCTGTCGTGCCATCTTTTAATTATACCTTGCGGTTCGTTCAGGTGAATTAGTTAAATAACGGTGTCTGATGTATATCCGCGCCGTTGTTGCGGGCTACGGTTTTTGTATGATATCATTTCCGCAATTATACCATACCTCAAAAATTGGTGCAAAACCTTTGCAATATTTTTCAAAAATGTTATAATGGTTATCAGTTATCAATTGTCGGTTGTCGGTTAACTTCTTTACCTGACGACTGATGACCGATAACTTTAACCATCAACTCGACTCGGTTATAAATGTTAAAGCACGAGTTGATGATTAAAACTATTATAGTAAAACCCGTAATTACTTATACACCAACATAAGGGCGAGGATACAATCCTCGCCAGCGGTGGTGGGGTGTTTGTTCCCCGACGAACTGTAAACATATTTTTGGATTTTACTATAAAAGGTGGAAATCCGGTGAATGGTTATCGGTTATCAATTGTCGGTTGTCGGTTAACTTCTTTACCTGACGACTGATGACCGATAACTTTAACCATCAACTCGACTCGGTTATAAATGTTAAAGCACGAGTTGATGATTAAAACTATTATAGTAAAACCCGTAATTACTTATACACCAACATAAGGGCGAGGATACAATCCTCGCCGGCGGTGGTGGGGTGTTTGTTCCCTGACGAACTGTAAACATATTTTTGGATTTTACTATTAAAAGGTGGAAATCCGGTGAAACGACCTGTTAAAAGAAGACCCAACATTGTGCTTGTCGGTTTTATGGGCACAGGAAAAACTTCTATCGGAAGACGGATCTCCTCACAACTTCGGATGCGCTACGTGGATACGGATGACATTGTTGAACGCGACAGCGGACGGCGCATCAGCGACATCTTCGCGGAGGATGGGGAACCTGCTTTTCGAGAGCTGGAGAGTGAAGCCGTTCGTAAGGTGTCGAGACTGCACAACGCCGTTATTTCCACCGGTGGCGGTGTCGTTTTGAAAGAAATCAATATGACAGAGTTAAAACGAAACGGCATTGTCTTCTGCCTCACGGCAACGGCGGAGGAGATCTACAAACGGGTTGGACACCAGACACACCGACCCCTACTCCAGGCGCCTGACCCGCTGGCGACGATTCAGTCGATGTTGGCGGAGCGCCGTCCTTACTATGCAGAAGCCGATCACATGATCAGTACAACGGGACGCTCATTCGGTGACATTACCACACACATCAAACGGATGTTTAGGAAGAAGAATGACGAACACCTTACACGTGGAACTCGGGGATAACAGGTATCCACTCGTTGTTGGGACAGGACTCCTCAACAGCGTTGGAGAGTTCCTCACATCTCATACAAAATCGAATAAGGTGCTCATCGTTTCGGATACTTATGTCAAAACGTGCTATCTGCCCGTTGTTCTGAAGAGCCTCAAGGATGTCGGGCTCGATGCCTGCACGATTGAAGTGCCTGGTGGCGAAGAGAGTAAATCGTTGGCGCAGTTCTCCCGGATACAGGATAGTTTGGTGGAGCATCAACTCGATCGGGGTTCCCTGATCATTGCTCTCGGTGGGGGTGTCATCGGCGATTTGGCGGGATTCGCTGCAGCGGTATACATGCGGGGTATTCCTTACGTGCAGATTCCAACGACGCTACAAGCGCAAGTCGATGCGAGTGTCGGCGGCAAGACGGCGATTAATCACCCAAAAGGGAAAAACCTCATCGGTGCGTTTCATCAACCGAAGTTGGTCGTCATTGATGTAGATACGCTCAAGACTTTACCGCAGCGCGACATCCGAGCAGGACTTATTGAAGTTATCAAGATGGGTGTTATCCGCGATGCGCCGCTGTTTGAAAGGGTTGAAGAAGATCTGGAGGCACTCTTAAACTTAGACGACACAACACTTATTGAAATAATCTCACAAGCGTGTGTCAACAAGGCGGAAATTGTCGCCAAAGATGAGAAAGAAAGTCGGCTGCGGATGGTGCTAAACTATGGGCATACCTTTGGACACGCCCTGGAGGCAGTGACGCATTACAATAGGTATCGGCACGGCGAAGCGGTTTCTATCGGTATGAATTGCGCGGCGCAGTTGGCTGTCAATTTAGGGATGTTCTCTGAGACCGATTTTCAGCGGCAACGTGCACTCCTCAAGCGGGCACAATTGCCGATTGCTTTACCCGCCGACCTCACCCCTGAAGCCCTATGTGATGCCATGTATTTAGACAAAAAGACGTTAGGGGGTAAACTCCGACTCATCTTGCCGACGTGTATCGGAGAAGTCGTTATCCGCGATGATATAGACGATCGGCGTGTTCTACAAGCTATAGGGCAATGTTTTTAATATTTCGGAATTTATAAACAGATAGTTTGTTTCTGATATGGCACTCCTTGCTGAAATCCGCACAAAAATCAGAAATGGGCAGTTTGAGTTATCAGAACATGCGACTGAACAAAGCGGTATTCGTCATATTAGTTTGCAAGAAGTTCGTCATAGTACCCCATGCTAAAGCATGGGGCTTGTTAGCGTGTTAGCTCCAACAAGCCTACCGGTCTACCGGTAAGTTTCTCGTTTCATAGAGGGTGGTAACCCAACGCTCTCCACGATGGGCGCGAGCTGCCCGTAAAAGTATGTTTATCGCTATGAACCTGATCCGTTACGATGGATTAATTTCAAAACGAGGAAAAGACATGTCTGACAACACGGTCTGGAATGAAACTTTAATAGAGAAAAATGTGACGTACACCATTGAGATAAACGGGCAATTCGTTCTGATTGAGAATGTGCCAGCCCGAGTTAACATTGATACAGGCGAAAAATACTTCTCGCCTGAAACTGTTGAGCGTTTACATCAAGCGGTGTGGGGCAAATGCCACCCCGTTCGGACTATCATAACACCTGTGTACGAGTACACCGAATTGGTCCCAGAAAAAAACGCTACTCATTAAGGAATATAACACTTATGTCAAAAACAATTCAATGTGTAGTTGTCTGCTTGGTTTTATGCATGAGCGTTGGCATTGCATTCAGCCAAGGGCTTTCGCCACCCGCAAATGTCACGGCGGTAGATACACCCAACGACGATGGCAGCAGCGTCACGATTCGCTGGGATGCTGCACCAGAAGGTAGCGGTATCAGCGGGTATCAAATCCTACGCCGGATTGCCGGGGGTGGTCTTGAAGAAATTGGCGAGATGTTATCTGCTGGAACAACCTCCTATGTTGATGCCTCTATCGAAAAAGGGAACGCTTACGCCTATATCGTGCGTGCCGTGAGCGACACAGAGGCAACGGTGGATTCTGGGGAGACCGCACCCGTTAGAGGGACGGGTGAATGGTTTCATACGGGTAGGATCCCGCTATTTGTCGCCATGTTTCTTTTTGGTGCCGCAGTTGTTTGGAACATCTATGATGCGAGAAGTGGTAAAGATATATTTGTCCGGCGCATTCCTGGGCTTGAGGCGGTCGATGAAGCCATCGGTAGAGCCACAGAGATGGGACGCTCGATCCTCTACGTACTCGGATTAGGAGGCGTGAGCGGTACTGCCACTATTGCGAGTATGACGATTCTCGGGCAGGTAGCACGGAGAACAGCGGATTATGAAACGCCCCTGCGTGTACCGTGCCGAGACCCGATTGTGATGAGTGTGGTGCGTGAGATGGTGAAAGCCTCCTATCTTGATGAGGGACGTCCGGATGCCTACAATGAAGAAAATATTTTCTACCTCACTTCTGGTCAGTTCGCTTACGCGGCAGGCGTAGACGGAATGATGATACGTGAGAAGCCGGCGGCAGTATTTCTACAAGGCACGTTTTACGCAGAATCGCTCATCCTTGCCGAGACCGGTAATTCTATCGGCGCGATTCAGATTGCGGGGACGGATTCTGAGCATCAACTTCCCTTCCTAATCACAGCGTGTGATTATACCTTGATCGGCGAAGAACTTTATGCTGCAAGTACTTATTTGTCGAGGGAACCGATGCTACTCGGAAGCCTGAGGGGCCAAGACTGGGGAAAAGTCCTTATTTTCGCTATGATTGTGCTGGGCGTGGTTCTTGAACTATCTGGTGTCAGTTGGATCACAACACTCTTACAGCGGGTGGGTTAGGAGGTATTATGCGACGACAAGTTCCCTTAATTCTCTGCTTTGTTTTTGGGGTCGTGATGATGCTGACGCAGTTTAGTCCGCATTCCTTCTCGCAAGGTGTCTACGAAGAAGTGCTCAGTTGGACCCTGATTATTTTACCGTTTATGCTGGTATTAGGCACCGTGACACTCATCCAAACCCATGTGGCGCGTATTCGCCGCCGGGCTGAACATTGGCAGTACAGTTTTCTTATATTTGCGGGGATCCTCCTGATGGTAGTCATCGGGATTCCGTTTGGACCCCAACACCCGATCTTCATGTGGTTATTCAATAACGTCCAGGTCCCTATGGATGCGACGATGTTTTCCCTCCTGGCTTTCTTCATTGCCTCAGCGGCGTACCGTGCCTTCCGCGCCCGAACGTTTGAAGCGAGTCTACTTCTTGTTACAGCCCTGATTGTGATGATGGGAAATGTGCCGATCGGAGATCTCTTTTGGAATACGGTTCTATCCGGGTTACCTTGGGACAACGGTCTCTCAGGTACGAAACAGTGGATTTTAGATAACCCGAATCTATCTGCGAGACGGGGGATCATCCTCGGCGTCAGTTTGGGCGCGATATCGCAATCTATACGAATTCTTTTGGGAATTGAGCGGTCCTATCTGGGGGGAGGAGATTAGAAATGCTTGAAAAATTTATGAACATTGACCGGCGAATTATCTTCGTTTTGGTCGCATTGGCGGTCATTATTCCGACGTTGTTACCCATCAATTTGCCCGTCTCGGTATCTGCCCCGACGCGACAACTCCACGATTATGTCGATGCCCTCCCCGCAGGATCGAGGATCATGCTCGCATTTGACTATGGTCCTGCCTCTTTAGCGGAGCTCAATCCGATGGCAAAGGCGCTCCTGAAACAGTGTTTTGATAAAGATATCGGCGTCATCGGGATCACGCTCTCACCAGAAGGCACGGCGATGGGAAGCACACTAATACAGGAGATAGCGGATGAAACCGGGGCGATAGATGGTGAAGATTATGTGTTTCTGGGTTACCGTCCCGGTGACGAACTGGTTATCCTCGGCATGGGAACCGAAATCGCCAGTGTGTTTGAGACAGATTACAATGGGAAACCCTTGGCAGATATTCCGGTGATGGCGAACGTTACCAACTACGACCAAATCAGTCTCCTTATTGACTTGGCTTCTGGAAGTACAACGGAAGTATGGATTACTTATGCGAACGTGCGTTACAATCTCCAAATTGCTGCTGGTGTCACCGGTGTCATTATCTCACAGATGTATCCGTACCTGCAAACCGGGCAATTGATCGGTCTGATTTCTGGGATCGCAGGTGCGGCTGAATATGAAAGCCTGCTGGATGCCCCAGCGAAAGGGATGCTGTGGATCAATATTGAATCCTTTGTGCATCTGTTGATTGCCGGTTTGGTGGTACTTGGGAATATTGCTTTCTTTGTCCAACGGCGAAAAGAGGAGTAAATTGATGGAAGTTTTTGGCATTTGGGTTGCAGCGTTTTTGACGCTTTGTATCTATAGTTTTCTTTATCGTGATAACCCATTTTATCGGTTTGCGGAGTACCTCTTCGTAGGTGTATCGGTTGGGTACATATTCGTACTCACGACGCATCAAGGTTTTATTCCGTTGGCATGGAAACCCTTTTGGGCAGCTGTAACCGGGGAATCGCTCGTCGGGTTAATCAAACTGATTCCGATCTGCATCGGGTTACTCTTCTTTACGCGCTTTTCTCCACAACATGAGTGGTTGGTTCGTTATCCTATCGCTATTCTCATCGGTGCCAGTTCAGGACTTGCAATTCCGAATGTGTTACGCGCACATATTTTTGAGCAAACACGCGGAACAATCGAACCCTTCGCGGCGATTCATGCAGGAACACTCTCTGCTGGTGAAATTTTTGGTGCGATCCTCATGGTGATTGGTGTTATCTGTACGCTCACTTACTTCTTCTTTTCTGTGGAGCATCGCGGCGTCGTCGGTGGACTCTCAAAGGTCGGTATCGCCTTTCTCATGATAGGGTTCGGTTCCGCATTCGGGAACACCGTTATGGGACGTGTCGCGCTTTTGATTCAACGCGTCGATTTCCTCCTCAACGATTGGCTCGGCACAATTTTTTGACGTTTCTAACTATTAAGTTTCGGTTTTCTTGTGCTCTAAGTGTAAAGCAAAGACAAATTATGCCATTTTGAGTGAGATGGTTAGGATACCACAATCTGGGTTTAGAGAGTGGCCCGAATTTCCGATGGCAGTACAACCTGTTCTCTATGTTTTTAATCAGGGTGAATTAAGGTAATTTGTAAACCTTTATACTATTTGTTGCGTCACAATTGATAAAATGCTTGACAAAAAGTCTGAATAAACTAAAATTACACTCGAATTAACCAAATTGGAGATTTATCATGGCACAAAGGAGAATGTCCATAGAGGAAATGATGCTGAAATATCCCGATCAGTGGTTGTTTATTACTGATTGTGAAGTCAGCGAAAATACTGAGCTAATATCGGGTGTCGTATTAGTGAACAGCCCATCCAGAGATGAGGTCTGTAAAGCCCTTACAAATCATAAGGGCGGATCCGCAATACGGTATACTGGGACGCTTCCAGAAGGGATGGCTTACTTACTCTAATGGGACATACTCGTTTTGATGGAAATGGTTCATCCATAAAACTAAACTTGGTAGTAAGCAGTATGGATTTAACTTCCTATACTAATGTTTTAGTGGCGTTAGATACTGGAGCTTGTGTTACATCTATACCGACGTATATCGCTGAGGCTTTAGGTTATGACCTTTCCGATGATTGTAGCGAATAAAAAAGAAAGAAAAAATTTGGCTGCCTTAGCAATAAGGTAGCCAAATTTTTATCCGGACCCGCTTGCCTTATACATTACCCATGACGTTTAACCGCAAGGAAAATTAAAAAATGAAAATTGGATATAGCACATGGGGCATGCCCACCGTCCCGATAGACACAGCACTTTCCCATCTCGCGAGCCTCGGATACGATGGTGTTGAACTCACCATCATTCCACGCTTTACCACCGAACTCAGCACGCTTGACGCTGCAGAACGAAAACGAATTGCATCCCTGTTCCAAGGGCATAACTTGGCACTCCCCGCCATTGCGGCACATTCCAGTCTGTTGGAGATGGATCCAGAGACCCATTCGAAAAATATGTGGCGACTGAAAGGCGGTGTTGATTTGGCAGTTGAACTCGCACAGGGGGACGAACTGCCCGCTGTCAATACGACGCCGGGGGGAAAGCCAGAAGAATGGGAGTTTAAGAAGGATTTCCTCGCAGAACGCGTGGGGGAACTCGTCGATTACGGGGCATCGCGCGGGGTTACCATCGCGATGGAACCGCATGTCGGTGCGATCATTGATACACCTGCGAAGGTGCTTGAACTCTTAGAAATCGTCAATTCGCCGTATCTCAAAGTTAACTTCGACATCAGTCATTTCGATATTATCGGTATGTCGACAGAGGAAACGGTGTCGGCGTTAGCACCGGTATCGGCACATACACACGTCAAGGACCAGCGCGGCACTGCCCCCGACCACGAGTTCCTCATCCCCGGCGAAGGTCCTTTCGATTACGTTGACTACCTCAAGCGGATGCAGGCACACGGTTATGACGGATTCATCACTGCCGAAGTGAGTTTCATGGTGCAGGCACGTGAGGACTACGATCCGCTCGCCGCCGCGACACTCTCTTACGAAACATTAGCGAACGCTTTTGAAGAAGCCGGAATTGAACGAGGATAACGATGGAAACCACCCCGAACATCCTTTTTCTGATGACAGACCAACAGCGATGGGACGCTATGGGATGTAGTGGCGATTGGGTGCAAACCCCACATCTGGATCGGATTGCAAGTGAAGGTATCCGATTCACGAACTGCGTCACCACATCGCCCGTCTGTATCCCGACGCGACTCAGTCTGGCGACAGGTTTATATCCGCATAACACCCATGTCTGGAACAACATGAATCACCAGATGCCTGCCGAGACGCCGACATGGATGCAAGCCGTGCGTGATGCTGGGTATCGGACGAGTCTTTTCGGTAAAACACACCTGCATCCACACAACGGTGACTTGCGCGAACGCGAAGACTTAATGAACGCCTACGGGTTAGACGACGTGAACGAAATCGGTGGACCGCGGGCGAGCGCGAATGTCTTATCTCACATGACGGCGATGTGGGAAGAAAAAGGGGTGTGGGAGGCGTATCGCGCCGATTACCGTGAACGGTTCAGCACGAAACCGCATCTCGTCCGTCCATCAACCTTAGGACTTGAGGATTACGCCGATGTCTATGTCGGACAACAGACAAAGCAATACCTCCAGAACTATGAACGGGCGGAACCTTGGTGCTGTTGGGTGAGTTTCGGGGGACCGCATGAACCGTGGGACACACCTGAACCTTACGCCAGCATGTATAACCCTGAAGACATGCCGCCAGCAATTCCGCGTCCATTTATGGAAAGGCGTCCGACAGGACATTTGGATAGGCTCATGCAACGGGTAAACCCGACGTTTGAGCCCGGTGAAGTCGGGAGACTCCGAGCGAATTACGCTGGCAACGTGACGCTCATCGATGATCAGATCGGTGAGATCCTCAACACAGTCGAGGCACGCGGTGAACTTGAAAACACAATCATCGTTCACACCTCCGACCATGGAGAAATGAACGGCGACTATGGGATCATCTATAAGAGTAACTTCCTCAACGGCGCGGTTCGGATTCCGCTACTCGTGCGAACGCCTGATACATCGGGGTTACAAACCCCTCCCACGGGAACAATTTGTGAAAGTCCAGTGGAATGGATCGACATCGGGCCAACGCTCGTTGAATTGGCGGGAGGCGAATTGGAGCATCGTCAATTCGGGAAATCGTTGTGTCCCGTGCTAACGCAACCCGAAGCGATGCACCGTGATTTCGCAATTTCGGAGATAGAGGGCGAGATTATGCTCCTCAATCGCGAGTGGAAGATCGCGCTCAACGCCAACGGTGAGGCTTACCTCTTATTTGATGTGCAAAACGATCCGAATGAGATACAGAACCTCGCCGGTAGACCTGAAGTTGCGGATATTGAAACGGCGTTGCGCCTGCAAATTTTGGAGTGGCTTGTGCAAACGCAACTGGATGCACCGTTTCGTGAATAAAAAGCGTCCTCAAATTTGCCGCTGAGGGCCCAATACGGAAGAGCGACGACCGAAACCGCCCTTTCAAACAGACTATCCTTCCGGTTGTTCCTTAAAGCGGTGTGCTTCACTTACAAGGTTGAGCAACTCTTCGTTCCTCACACTGTGTTCCCGAGTTTTCGCATCAAGGTCCGGTAAGACCCCTTCAAGCGTTTCACGGACAATTTCTAAGCTTCCCTCTTGTGCCCAGAAACTGCCTCGTAGGATTTCGGCGAACTCGGCAACAGAAGCAGCCAATTGGAACGTAGGTGTTGTCTCTTCAAATGAACCCTTCAGCGCATCTGTAGAGATCGACGTGTTAACCTCTGTTACGTTCCCTGTGTCCGGATCTTCGTGCCGGATAGAAACTGTAGCGAGTTTACCGACTGCATTTTTGTGGAGTTTAATCTCATAAAGTGCAGTGACGCTATGCCCTGCCCCAACTTCGCCAGCATCTACGGTGTCATCACGGAAGTCTTCATGCGCGAGTCGCCGGTTTTCATACCCCAGCAGCCGAAACCGACTGACAGTTTCTGGGTTAAACTCGACCTGAATTTTGGCATCTTTCGCAATGACTTGCAGTGTGCCAGTCAGATTCTCTACAAAGACCCGCTTCGCCTCGTTCAGCGTATCGACATAAGCATAACTCCCATTTCCGTTGTTTGCGAGTTGCTCCATAAGGATATCGTTGTAATTCCCCATCCCAAAACCGACCGTCGTCAGCGTTACGCCTTCCTGAACGTAGGTACGAATTTCTTTGAGGATCGCATCGGAACTGGTTTGTCCGACGTTAGCAACACCATCAGAACACAAAATCACGCGATTGATGCAATTGGGTTCTGAATTCTGGAGAGCAAGTTTATATCCCATCTGCAGCCCTGCCTCTGCATTCGTTGCGCCTTCTGGTGTGAGGGCACGGATTGTGGTTAAGATGTGTTCCTGATTCACTATGCCGGTATGCGGCAGAACGACTCGAGCATTGGAACCGTAAACGACGATACCTACCTTGTCTTCGGGACGGAGTTGCCCGACCAAGAGGGTTAACGCTCGTTTTACCAACTCCAACCGATTTTCCTTATGCATTGAGCCGGAGACATCAATGACAAAGGTAAGTATCGCATCCTTTCGATCGGTATCAGGAATAACGCGACCTTGGATGCCGATTCGCAGCAATTGCAGTCGCTTCCCTTCGCCAAATTTTGAAGGCGCGCCTTCCAGATGAACAGCGAATGCCTCGTTTGCTGGCGGCGTATAATTGTAATCAAATGCGTTAACAAATTCTTCAACGCGTATCGCTTCCGATGGTGGCAAAAGCCCCTCTTGGAGGAAACGTCGAGCGACGGTATATGAAGCGGTATCTACATCCATACCAAATGTTGAAAACGGATCGTCCTCTGTATCAATGAAGGGATTGGTGCCAGCATTTTTAAAGAAGACATCGGGATAGGCAGCACCGTTTGGTGGGTTTAATATCCACGGTGTATGTAATGCCTCTGTTTGTTGTGAGCGCGGGGTGCTACTCGCTACACTGGGAATCTTCGGATGGGGCGCGTGCAATCCGGCCATCGGACGGGGTTGTACCGCAACCTGTTCTACGACAACAGAATCCGCTATAGGGACAGTCGGTTTTATGACAGGTTTGACAACCTGCTTGCGTACCTTCGGTTTCGGTGGCTCTTTAGCCAGAAGTACTTCTGCTCCGATAAGGTCTTTGAATTGCTGATCTTGTGCTATGAAATGGAAACCGGCAATAATAGCAATAACGACGTGGCACACGACTGAGATCACAAATGCGCTTGAGAGTTTTTTGAGACGCATCGTCCTATACCTCCAAAAGTTTTTATTCTCGTTTGAATGTTCACTACATTCTACAAACTTTATAAGGTATGAGCAATTTACGTGCCATGCCCAGAAATGCCCGATACAGGTAATTTCCGAGTGGCACAACCGTGAATTGCCCGAAATTGTGCAAACGGATGCGTGCATTGCACAAAATAGGACAGGCAGGAATCAATGGATTAGGCTCTCCCATAAACCGGGATCGCGGCACCGTTGATGACGGCTGCGTCATCGGAAGTCAGGAAACATATCACCTTGGCGACATCGGCAGGTGCTACCCACCGGTCGTGTTCCTCGTCCGGCATAGATTCCCGATTCGCGGGGGTATCCATCACGCTTGGCATAATGGCGTTGACGTTTACTCCCGAATCCATCACCTCAGCAGCCAACGACTCGGTCAAGGTGCGGACGCCGCCTTTAGAGACACAATAAGCACTCAATCCCGCCTCACCTTTTAATCCAGCGCGTGCAGAGACGTTGATAATCTTGCCAGAGCCGCGTTCTGTCATGTGCGGTATGACTGTTTTGCAACACAGAAACACCGATTTGAGGTTAAGGTTCATCATGAAGTCCCATCGGCTCTCTTCAAGTTCTGCGGTGGGGATTCCACCGACAAACCCGCCAACGATGTTCACCAAGATGTCAAGATGACCGAATTTGGATAAGAATTCCTCAACGGTCTTCTGGACCTCGGCTTCCTCGGTGACGTTCGCAAAGAGGAAGGTAACGTCTTCAAAGATATCCGGATTGAACTCTTTGAAACGTTCCACTTCGTCTTCAAACAGGTACGTGACAGCGACGGTGTCGCCTTGGGCGAGATAGGCTTTGGTGACGGCACTCCCTAATATGCCTGTGCCGCCGGTAATGAGGACATTTCGGTTCTGTTTTGTCATTTTTAAATTCTCCGTTTGTTTTAGTAGTTGTGTGTATAACTGTGAGTGAGAATGTTTCACATAACCCCGATGCCGGGTCGGTTTGGTAGTATCAATTGACCCTTATCAAGGGTAACACCGGTGTGGGGATCGTTCGCAATGAGCAGATGGCCATCCAGATCGGCATAGTCTACGAGAGGCGTCAGGTGTGCGGCGGCGGTGATACCGAGCGAACTCTCTATCATGCAACCGATCATGACGAGTAAGCCGTGTGCGCGTGCAACGTTTATCATGCGATGCGCCTCAAGCAACCCACCACACTTGACGAGTTTGATATTGATGCCATCAACACACGCAGCAAGAACCGGAATATCACTTGCGCGTTTGACGCTTTCATCGGCAATAATCGGCAGTTCCGAGTGTTCTCGGACGAACTTGAGTCCGGTGAGATCATTGGGTTGTGTGGGTTGCTCGACTAATTCTACACCATACTTGGCAAGTTCGCGAATCTTGCGGACGGCCTCCTTTGGTGTCCACGCCGTATTGGCATCTACATAGATAGGTTTATCCGTGACCTCGCGGAGTTTCTGAATTATCTCAATATCTTGCGGTGTCCCGAGTTTGACTTTCAGGATCGGATACGCTTCGGTATGTCGTGTCTTCTCTGCCATTATCTCAGGCGCATCCAGTCCAATGGTAAACGATGTACAAGGGGTCTGATGCGGATTGAGCCCCCAGAGTTGATAGAGCGGAACGCCAAGTTTTTTACCGAGTCGATCGTGGAGTGCCATATCAATAGCGGACTTCGCTGCGTAATTGCCGCCGAGCGTCGCTTCAACGATCCCCATCACATCGTGGATTGCATCCAGGTCCTTGGGAAGTGCCGGTGCGACAATCTCCAGCGCAGCGCTAACTGTTTGGACGGTTTCGCCGTAAAACCGAGCGGGTGCCGTTTCACCGATGCCACCATCAATCTCTACAGAAATCACCTGTCGGGACGCATCTATCGCACGCCGCGCAATCTTGAACGGGTGCTGGAGCTGTAAATTTGTGATGTTAGAGACAATGTTCATTTTAGAGTCATCGGTTATCGGTTGTCAGTTATCGGTTACTATCGTCAACGGTTATCTATTTGCGTTGACAACGCCTTCTACCTTTGCTGCATTTCTTTTGCGTATGCCATAAACCGCTGTTGTTTTTCTGCGGCAATTTCTCCATCGTTCTTTAGGAAAGTCCACGCCCCGAAGAAGATCGCATGTGCTTCCGACGCGATGGAAGCGTTCGGATGATTCAAAGATCGGATTTCAAGTATCATCGCCATTTTGTTTGTCTGCTGGATTTCAGGGGTCGTTCTGTCTTGAACGGTAACAATCGGGGTTTCATAGAGGGTCCTATTGAACCGTTCCAATATCCGTTTTAGAAACATCTCTGTGCCTTGGTTACCCCGATAATGTGCCGCAGCCACAGTGGGTTGCTCTTTATCCCATTCGGCGTGATTAATTTGCAAATAGTACCCGCTACCCTTGATAGCGTTAACCGTCTCTATCCGTTTTTCAACAGACATTTTTGATCCGAAAGTATAAATATTATAAACCTTTGCCCCGGCGAGTTTCAACATCTTTTCCAATCTTGTGATGAGCTTCTGTGTCTCAGGTGTATCCGTTTGTGAATCGAGCACAATGACGGTCGAGGCAAACGCCCCATCTGCAATCGGGTGAAGTCCGACATCAACGACTGTCGCTTGATTTTGTCGAATGTGAATCCTACGTTTATCTGGATAATAGCCTGCTTTGGAGATGTGAAGTGTTGTGTCACCGAAACCCTTACCAGTTGTGATAAAAAAGTGTCCCTCGGCATCTGTCGTCGCCGTCAATCCCGAATCGGTTTGTAATTGTGCGTCTTGGAGTGGTTTTTTAATTTTTCTTTGCGGTTCGCTGCGGTGAGTTTTGGCATCTGATGTGCCATTCCGTCCAGGCTCCCTCGATTTTATTACGGGGTGTGTATTTTGGATTTTGGGAGGAATATGGGAAACTTGACCTTGCACAATCGCGTCGTTGATCTCCGCGAAGTGAATTGTCAACGCCTGACGCGCCTGTCGATATGAGGCTTCTACTGTCGCTGTGCCCGGCGTATCAGAGGCGTATAGATAAAACTGTGCCGAGCCGTTCTTTGAAAGTTGACACGCCTCTGTGAGTGTCCCGTTCGACGTTTGTGCGTGGATCGGTTCATCGTCCGCAATTGGCATCCCCTCAATGTCTTGTGCAGTTACAGAGATACCAACGTAGCTTTTCCCATCAGCAGGGAGAGTCTCTGTCCACGCGTTGAGATCCAACGCCGCTGCAGGGGGTGCCACCTTAAACCATTGCGGTGAAGGGAGACTGTGATTTCCATAATAATTCACCAATTCGGTCTGCACAAGATGCACGCCATTGGATAACGGTTTCTCAATGGAGACAGTAATCTGATCTGTCCCGGGATCGTAGTCGTGGGGGACATTCACATTATCAACCTTAACTCGGATGGCGTCAGTGAAGACCTGTTGACGTTTGAGCATCCACGCGCCCCGCTCATGGAGCCCATCCATCACCTGAATCCGAAGGCGCGGGGTTTTCGTTTGGGTGACAGAGGCGTGTTGCGGTTCTATCAGAACACCTTTCGGAAATCCGCCTTCAACGTAACGGGCAATCCCCAAAAAATAACCGTATGCCTCCTTTCTCAGATAGTCGTCCGCTTTCAGTCTCGCCTCTTCCTCTGGATGTGAGAGAAAAGAGGCTTCACACAAAACCGCTGGACATTCGGTCAGTCGCAGGACTCCAAAACCGGAAGTCGTTACTAATTTATCTGAGTAAAGTCCGGATGCAGGAGAGGTCGGCAATTGGAGTGCGTCTGAGACCCCCAGCTGGACATACCGAGCGAGGTCAAGACTCTGGCGTGAGTCATCCGCGTCGCCGTGATACCAAGTAGAGGTATAGTTAACTTTCGGATTATTAATCCCATTATGGTGCAGCGAGATGAAGAAATCAGCGCTGTTTTCGTTGGCAATTTGGCTGCGCCTCGCCAGACTCACATAAGCATCATCAACGCGCGTCATAATAACGGTAGCCCCGACTTGTTGTAACATCTCGCGTAGGTGGGAAGCTACCCGTAGATTAATCTCAGCTTCGCGAACGCCTGTTGGACCCCGCTTGTAATCCGGTATGTGCCCTTGTCCGCCATGTCCGGGATCCAGGCAAATTGTGAAACCTTTGAGATGCCGAGCATAAGGAGGCGGTTCAAAGTGAAAAGGGAGTTGTTGTTCCACAGGTTCTTGACGTTGGGAACAACCCGCAAGTAGCAGAAAAACCAAAAGGAATTTTAATTTTTCCTTGCGGTTCGATGCGGTGGGTTTTGACATTTGACGGACCTTTCCGTATATCCGCTCTCCATTTCATTACGAGTTACGCGTTCTGGTTTTTTAATTTTTCCTTGTCACTGACGGTTGGTGGCTGACCCTTGCCTTGTTCGGCGTGCTTTCGGACGGCCAAGGATCTCGGAAAGAATGATGCCTTGGCGAAAAGTTTGCGGCGACAAGTTCAGCAGTGATGTCGCTGGGACAGATCGCGTCTTGGTTGGCGAATCTACAGGCACTGGCGGCGGTTGGGGACCCGGTGTCTCAACAACCGGATCGGGGTTCTCCGGTTCAGGAGGTATGGGTTCTTCGACGGCCGGCACATCCTCTTTTTCATCCTGCTGCTGAATCATCTGCTCTAATTGCGTCTCAAACGGGAAATCTTCCATGAAAGGAGGGGGTGTATCCTCGCTCTCCGCCATTGCACGCTCGTCCATTCCTCTTTCAACCTTCTGTTGCTGTGCTTTCCGCCGCCGCGCGTTGCTCAAGATAGATATCAGAATCACGATAATCAGGGGTGCCAGCATCTGGATGATACTTTCCATGTTTTAATTATTCCTTGCGGTTCGGTTAGCGGGCGTAGGGTTTTAATGTTGCTTTCCGTATACCCGCTTTCCACTTCGTTTCAAGCTACGCGCTTTTTCTAAAAAGTGTGCTAAAATCCGTAAAGGTATTGACAACTTTAGAACACTTCCTAACTTTAGAACACTTCGAAACTCTACAGAGACTTTAAAACTTCCCGACGACTGAAAACCGACACCCTTTTTCCTATGAAAATCCGAGCGAGTGTGCAGACCGCGTTGTGTCTATCTCTTGCGTGCCACCGGGTGAAGCGATCGACTGACGCATCTCTGTATCGGCGAGGATATTACGGAGTTCGTAATACGTCATCACACTCATCCGCTGAGAATCAAAGGTGTCCGAAATGGCAAGTGGCACCTCGGCTTCTGCCTCGATGAGTTTGACGGTCATCTCTTCAACTAACGCTTTCTTCTCTTCCTCTTCGGCTTGTGCGCGTGCGCGACGTTCCTCCGCTTTCGCGCGTGCGATCTTGAGTTCAGCCTGCGCTTGATCGGTCTGTAATTTCGCACCGACATTCTCACCAACATTTATATCGGCGATGTCAATAGACAGAATTTCGAAGGCAGTTCCCGCCGCTAAACCCTTTGCGAGCACCGTCTCTGAGATGAGGACCGGGTTTTCTAAAACCTGCTTATGACTCCCCGATGAGCCGATTGTCGTAATAATCCCTTCACCGACCCTTGCCCGGATCGTGTCTTCAGTTGCGCCGCCGACGAGTCGATCAATATCGGCTCTCACCGTAACACGCGCCTTCACGATTAACTGGATACCATCACGCGCAACAGCGGTGATACCAGTGGTCGGGTCATCTCGACTCGGGATGTCTATAATCTCAGGTGTAACGCTGACCTGCACGGCTTGCAGGACATCTCGACCTGCGAGATCAATTGCGGCAGCCTGCGCGAAACCGAGATCAATGTTGGCTTTGTCGGCGGCAATCAGGGCAGATACGACACTCGCCACGCGCCCTCCGGCAAGGAAATGTGCCTCCAGATCGTCAAGAGATAGATTTAATCCTGCTTTCGTTGCGTTGATCTGAGGTTCTACAATCACAGCGGGTGGAACACGCCGCAAACGCATTGCAACGAGGTCAAAAATCCCGACCCTCACACCTGCCGCGATCGCAGTAATCCATAGACCGATCGGAACGAGCCAACTAATAATGATGATGAACAGTATAAGCAGGACGGCAATAATTGCGATCATTGTTGGTGCCATGTTTACGATTCCTCCGTATTAACGTTCAAGTTCCCTTCACGGAACGCGTTTGCCAAAGAACGCGGGACTTGCGCTTCCGCTTCAACGACTTTCGCACGCATCTCTTGGACGCCTGCAGTCATCTCCTGTTTCCGAGCGACTGCCATAGCCCGTCGTTCTTCTGCTTTCGCTTGTGCGACGACCAAGTCAGCCTCCGCTTGTTCGGCTTGGAGTTCCGCACCGATATTTTTGCCAACGTTGACGTCAGCAATATCAATCGAAAGGATTTCAAAAGCCGTTCCGGCATCAAGTCCGCGGTCAAGCACCGTTTTCGAGATAATGTCAGGATTTTCAAGGACATCTTCATAGGTTTCAGAGGCACCGATTGCGCTGATAATCCCTTCACCGACGCGGGCGATGATCGTTTCTTCCCCCGCGCCGCCGACGAGCCGATTGATGTTCGTACGCACCGTAATACGGACGGTGGTTATCAATTCAACGCCATCTAAGGCGAGCGCACTGATTTTCGGGGTCGTGATCACCCGTGGATTGACGCTGACCTGAACCGCCTCAAAGACATCCCGTCCAGCCAAGTCTATAGCAGCCGAACGTTGAAAATTCAATTCAATTCTCGCTTTATCTGCCGCGATGAGCGCACTGACCACATTGAGGACGTTGCCACCCGCCAGGTAATGCGCCTCTAATTCGGCGGTCACGACCTTCAATCCCGCCTTGTGTGCACTGATTAATCCCTTCACAATGATATTCGGGTTCACGCGTCTGAGGCGCATCCCGATCAAGTCAAAAATTCGGAGAGGAACTCCCGCTGCTACAGCGGCAATCCACAGTCCAACGGGGACGAACCAGAAGAACACGATGATAAAAATGAGAACAACAAGGGCAATTCCCCCCGTAAATATATCTATCATATCTGTCTCCTACGAATCGTTTTCAGTTTTCAGTTTTCAGTTTTCAGTTAAAAGAGAGTTGCCAGAGTTCTAATATCTCTTGTAACGGATTGCTAACGGCTGATTGCTGACGGCTATTGCAAACTACGGACTACGACACGACTGCCTTCTACAAAAATTACTTCGATTTCCGTTTCTGCGGGAACAAAGTCGCCTTCCGTGACAATATCAACACGGTGTCCACTGATAAGAGCAGCCCCTGCCGGACGGAGCGGTGTCAAGGTCTTACCAGACTTTCCAACTAAATTTTCCAATTCCGACGGAGGTGCGTGGAACCCCTCTGCCTTGTTTTGCGTTTTCCCCAAGATAAAGGTTTTACCGGCAGGCGTCTCACGCATGACCGATAGCCCGACAATCGCGAGTGGGATAACGCCTATCAGCGTTGCCCCTGTATATGTTAGTGCCATCTGGAATCCGAATTCCAACCAGGCGACCCCGACACCTATCACTATAAGGATCCCGCCCGGCACGCCTGCTGCCCCGAATCCGGGAAGAATGAGCAACTCAACGAATACTAACAGAATTCCAATGCCTATCAGGAAGATGAGAAACCAGAGCATAGGTGTTCCTCCAAACCGTTTTTTAAATGTTCCTTGCGGTTCGGTCAGGTGTATTATGCGTTGGGCACTTATTTACGTATATCCGTTGTTGCAGGCTACGTGTCTGGTAGAAAGTTTTAAAGTGTTCTAAAGTTTGTAAAGTCTCAAGCGCGTCTCATTAAACTTTCGTCACATTAATCATCCTCAACGGCTTCTACGAAAACCTTAGAGCCTTCCACACTGACGACTTTAACGTTGCTATCTTGTGCAATGAAATCGCCGACGGTGACGACATCCACCCGATTATTCGCGATTCGAGCCGTTCCGGAGGGACGCAACGGTGTCAGTGCCGTTCCGGATTTTCCGAGATACGCCTGAAAGTCCTCCGAGCTCGACGAATAGTACCCGCTCTCAGTGTCCATCACGGTTGACAAAGCAAGCCTCCGGAAAAGTTGGGTCTCCGGTAGATAGAAAGCGGCGAGAATCACCAGTCCGGCGCTCAAAATTACAGAGATCGAGAGCCACATGACAGCGGTACGGAACTCATAAGCCTTGTCGAAAACGAAGAAGATACTTCCGATCATCAGCGTGATGCCAAGAATTCCAGCAACACCGAAACCGGGGATGACGAAGACCTCTAAAGCGATAAGTCCAAGTCCAAGCAGAAAGAGTAGGAATGCCCATTCCGCTCCGATTTTCGTCAACATGTGTCCACCGAAGAAAAGCCCTACACACAGTAAACCGAGGAATCCAGGGATACCGAAACCGGGCGTGCGAATTTCTATAAAGATACCGAGGATTCCTAATGAAAGGAGCAGCGAACTGATGAGCGGATTCGTGATAAAGAAAACAATTCTATCCGCAAGTGTCGCTTCAACCTCCGTAATACGTGCGCCTGCTAACGTTTTTAGCCGGTTGATCTCTGAAATACCAAAGTCGCGCTTTCGTTGTGCAATGCCGTCCTCTGTGAGCGGGAGTTTGGTGCCATCTACCTCAACAATTTCGTATTGTGCTAAGAGTTCTGTGAGGGTTTCGGCTTGTGCGTCTGCGAACCCGTATTCTAATGCCTGTTGCGTTGATAGCGTGAGGAGTTTCCCTTGGGCACAGAGGATTTCCATCTCTTCGCCATCTTCTTCACGCCCAGCGTATTCTTCGGGTAGGAGTTTGATAATCTGGCCATCTGCGAGTTTTACGAGGACGAGTTCTTTGTCTACCATCGCTTCGGCGATATCCGGGTTCCGATTCTCGCGTTCTGCCGTCGCACGGATCGTTCCCTGAATATAGGAGATTGCCTTTTCGCCAACCTCCTGCCCTTGAATATTCACGGGTGCCGAGTCCCCAATTGTCCCGCCCGAAGTCATAGCGATCTGATTACAAGCGATAGAAATCATCGCTCCGGCGGATATAGCCTGTCGATTGACAAAAGCGATTGTGGGAATTTGTGTATCCTGAATGGATCGGATGATGTTTACGGCGGAATCTACTCGACCGCCCGGTGTATCTACATCGAAAACAATAGCATCGGCACCCGCCTGCTCGGCTGTTTGGATGCCATCACTGATGTAGGTACCGAGTCCGCTCCCGATCTCATTCCGAATGTCAATCACGTAAACCTGTGCGGGGTCCTGAGCGGACAGATCGCCAGTCATGAAAAGACATCCGATAAACAGGAACACATTTTTTAATTTTACCTTGCGGAGAAATGAAATGGGTTTCATGGTGAATTACCTTTCTTAAATCCGCCTTTCACTTCGTTACAGGCTTGGTATTGTGTGTTATAGTAAAACCCGTAATTACTTATACACCAACACAAGGGCGAGGATACAATCCTCGCCAGCGGTGGTGGGGTGTTTGTTCCCTGATGAACTGTAAACATATTTTTGGATTTTGCTATAAAAGAAAAATGTTTCTATCGTAATTTTTAAATAATTGGTAATCAATTCAATTATACCTGAAGACCCCGGTAAACGTCAAGACGATTTGCAATTCAATCCGATGTGAACTCTTCTTGGATCCATGCGTGGAGTACATGGTTCAGGATTAAATGGACATCCTCAACGGGCCCGTAGCGATCGCTATCCACAACGACATTCACATCGCAAATCGTTGCCAAGGCACCGCCACCGAAGCCGGTCCACCCGATTGTTTGACATCCGATGTCTTTCGCGTGTCGCAGTGCCCGGAGCACGTTCTCTGAATTGCCGCTTGCACTGATACCGATAACGACATCTCCTGGGTTCACAAGATTTTTCAATTGTTCGACGAAAACGTCTTCGTAAGATACATCGTTTGACCACGCCGTCATGGTCGCGACGTTATCCGTTAAACTGATAACGCGAAAACGGGGTTTACCGGGGACACTCGTGCCTTTTCCTAAGTCACAGGCGATATGTGATGCTGTAGAAGCACTTCCGCCGTTACCGATCACAAAAATTTGCTTTTCGGCGTAATATCCCTCCATAATAACGTCTATGGAGCGTCGGACATCTGCCAATGTGAGTCGTTCCAAAACACCTTGGAGATGCGAAATATAACGTTGAATTCTCTCCATTTTGATTTTCCTGTTTTTCCGCCTTGGATGTATGCGCCGTAGGTAATATGCGGGCAGGCACAAGACCTGGGGAAACACCCAAGCAAAAAACCCCCTACAATGAAGAATAATTTTTTAATTCGGTAATATGCGGGCAGGCACAAGACCTGGGGAAACACCCAAGCAAAAACCCCCTACAATGTCTTTTTTGGATAGGATTACCGAAATATTTATTTAAACTTCATACAGCCTATGCTACGAAAGAGGCACAGGAGACCAACGGTTTCCTATGCTACAATTAATTTTTAGCAGTATGTCGTGAATGATTTTTAGACAACTAATGCGACGGCAGCGAGGTCCCCCAACGCCTCCCCTAATTGGGCAGGCGCGATATGAACCGCTTCTGCGGGACGCGTCATAGCGAACTTTGAAACCGTCTCCCGAATCGGGTTGAGCAGGAGATCACCAGCGGCAACTGCGATAGTTCCGAGTAAAACGATGTCGGGGTTCAAGATGTTGACCACATTTGCGATACCCCACCCCATGTAGTATGCTGTTTCCGCAACGAGTTCCAAAGCTAAAGCATCACCCGTGCGCGCCGCGGCGAGCACATGCTCCGACTTGACATCTTCAATACGACCGTTGACAAGCGTTAGCAGTGTTGTTGATGCCTTTTCATCCTCAAGTTGTTTTTGTATTGCGGCTTGTGCGCGGCGTGCGATCGCAGGACCGGAGCAGAGTGCCTCAAGGCATCCCTGTTTTCCACAGCCACAACGGGGTCCATTCGGCAAAAGTATCTGATGCCCTACCTCGCCGGCACTGTCGTTCGCCCCGTGGTAAACCTGTCCGTCGATAACAATACCACCCCCAATGCCTGTACTCATCGTCATATAGAGAACGGCAGTGTAGCCGCGTCCACCACCGAACCTGAACTCTGCGAGTGCACTGGCATTCGCGTCGTTCTCAATCGTCACCGGTACCTGAAATTCGGATTCCAGCTGTGCCTTCAGGGGTAGTGCGTCCCATCCGGGTAAGTTCGGAGGTGAATAGACAATCCCGGTCTTTGTATCCAACGGACCGCCGCAACTCACGCCTATCGCTGAAATAGATTTCTGTTCCAAGCCGACTTGGCTGACAACCTCACGCACCATATCAAACAGCAAGCCGATCGCATATTCGGGTCCCTTTTCTGAGAGCGTCGGTTTACGCACCTTCCCGAGGATGTGTCCGGTCTTGTCAGCGACAACAGTCGCCAGCTTTGTTCCACCGATGTCAATGCCGACAACGTATTCCTTCATAGATAGGCTTCCCATGGGCGCATGTGAAAATAAGTCTATAACTGGTAATTCAGGGCGCGCAGCGCAGGATATATCTGTTCGTATGCTTTCAATTTCTCATCGTAACGCTGCGTGAATTCCTCACGTGGATAATATACATCGCGTGGTGTGACCAACTGCTCAACCGCTGTTTCAATGGAAGCGTACTTGCCGATGGCTGTGCCGGAAAGGATAGCAGTGCCGAGGCAGACACCCTCCGATATATCAAGGGCGATCACCTTTTTCCCAAACATATCCGCTTTGAGTTGGAGCCATTTTTCAGATTTCGCGCCGCCACCGATAGCACGCACCTCGTTTATCACAACTCCGGCGTCTTGAAGCATCGCGAGGTTCTGTTTAATTTCGTAGCTAATGCCTTCGAGAATCCCTTTGATGAGCTCACCTTTCGTCGTCGAAAGCGTTAATCCGACAATTGCCCCCTTCGATTCGAGATCGAGATGAGGCGTGCCTGAACCCGTGAAGTGTGGCAGCACCATGGCTGTCCCAGGCGCATCGGGGAGTGCCTCCATCAGTAAATCGTAGACATCGCGTCCTTCTGCGTCTGCTTGCGCGACCTCTGCTTGGGCGAGGGTGTCTCTAAACCACCGAAGCACAACGCCACCACTGGAGACAAACCCCAGTGTGACATACAACCCCTCAACAACATGGGGGTAACAGGCGAAATTCCCGTCTATCATATCTTGGTTGATGACGGGTTCCGTGAAAGCGGGTGCGATACATTCAACAGTGCCGGTTGCGTCCATCACCTCGCCGCTCCGAATAATCCCGGCACCTAAGGCACCGCACGGCTGATCATGTCCACCCGTAACGCATACCACGCCTTGCGGTAGACCGAGTTCATCTGCGACCTTCGCGCTGACCTCACCGATCGGTGTGCCTGAGGGTGCGGCGTCTGGAAAAACTGCCGCATCTACATTCGCCAGACCGAGCATTTTTTCCGACCAAGTTTTGTTGATAATGTCGAATGCCATCGTGCGTGCCGCGAGGGAGTAGTCTACCACAGGCGAGACACCGAGTTTAAAATAGACGAAATCTTCAAAGCCGAGGAATTTCCATACCTGTCGATAGAGGTCGGGTTGATGCTGTTGCATCCAGATGAGTTTCGCCAAGGTATGAATATCACTCATCGGCATTCCGGTGATTTGCATCACCTCTAACGGCGTTATCTGTTCCTTCAACCTATCGCAGATGCCGGTTGTCCGAGCATCGAAAGTGGTAATGGCGTTCGCTAAAATCTGACCATCGGCGGATACCGGCGTTACGGCTTCACCTTGTGACGCGACACTGATTGCCTCAATTGGATCGGATTTCGTTTGTGATGCAACCTGTTGAATGCCAGTGGCTATGTTTTCCCAGACGACGGTCGCGTCGAGTTCCGACCAGCCGGGTTGCGGATGGATCAACGGATACTCGCCATACGCCTGTGCGAGCGTCGTTCCATCCTCGCGGAAGGCGATAACCTTACACCCCGTTGTTCCAACATCTATACCCAAAAGACTCATTGATTCCTTTTCTCCTTGATACGAGATGTGACTATCATACAATAGATTGCAGATTAATGCAAGCATTTGTTGTCGGTTGGCTGTTGGAAACTATAGCGATATGAAAATTTCACAGTAAGCGTTTGGAAAAGGGGCTTTGTAACCCTTTCAAAACATAGGTGTGGTGTGGGGTTAGAGCCGTTTGGGGCGTATTACATTTTTGGGTGTTTACTGTGAAATTTTAAAATTGGGACTCGATTCTATCGCCTGAAAACCCAGTCATAGTGTGGGTTTAGAGCCACTTTGGGAATTTCGTGATTTTTGGGTTTACTGTGAAAATATCGTTTTGTTGAAATAGATATAGCATGTTGGTAAATTATGACGTTAAAATGTTTAACATTTTTCTGAATGTTCTTGCTGGAGTGAAGCCTGACTGTGATTTTTGTGATTTTTGTGATTTACAGGATTATAGATGTATCTTGATTGGGGTTGTTCATCTATTAAATGAACATCCAAGAGTTGGCGCGGTTAGATGAAGATTAAGAATTTAATTCGGTAATATGTGGGCAGGCACAAGACCTGCCCCTACAATGATATGTGGGCAGGCACAAGACCTGCCCCTACAATAATATGTGGGCAGGCACAAGACCTGGGGAAACACCCAAGCAAAAACCCCCTACAATGTCTTTTTTGGGATAGGATTACCGAAATATTTATTTAAACTTCATGAAACCTCGCCAGCGGCGGCGCGGGGTTTTGTGTTTTAGAGCGTGTTCACTTATTTCAGGGTTTTACTATAAAAAGCAAGTTGACAAAATACACGGTTTTAAAGTAAAATTTAGGATAACGAACAGTTTATGGCACGCACGTGAAACATCCAATAGCGATAAGGAGTTTGAACATGCTAACGCAAGAACAGGTCGAATTTTACCATGAGAACGGGTACCTTAAGGTAGACCAACTCTTCACACCCGCGGAAACGAAAGAGTTGGCATCCGAGATGGTACGGATTATCAACAATTGGGGACAAGAGACGATCGGATGGCCCGGACCTTGGCGGACACGCTACCTCAAGGACGAGGACCAGCAGACGACGAAAGCCGTCTTTATGCACAATCCCCATTTTTACTCCGCCGCATGGGGTCGGGTGATTTTCCACGAACGGCTGACGGGCGCGGTGCAATCGCTCATCGGTGATACCATTCAATGGCACCATACGGTGTTACACGCGAAACCACCGGAAAAAGGGACGCCGTTCCCGATGCACCAGGATTATCCGTTCTATCCACACGATGGACTCGACTTCGTTGATTGCCTCGTCCATCTGGATGATGCCCCGTTTGAGAGTGGGGCGCTGCGGGTTGTCCCCGGTAGTCATACGGAGGGACCCCGGGAACACATCACGGGTGAAGGAACGGCACCGCATCTGCCGACTGATAAATTCCACCCGGATTTCATTGATTCGATCCCGATTCCGGCGGTGGCTGGGGATGTTATTTTCTTCAGTTATTGCTTGATCCATTGGTCTGAAGTCAATCGGACGGATCAGTGGCGGAAAGCCGTTCGGTTCGGATACCACAAGCCTGAAATGCGACCCGTCGGCCGCGATCCGCAAGAGCCTTACAACAACATTATGGCGGGCGGGTTCAAATTGAATCCGGCTTCGGAAGAAATAATGGCTTAGTGGGAATAGCGAGTGGGCAGGCACAAGGCCTGCCCCTACAGTGTTGGCAAGGAGGCAGTTGCTATCTGATGGGCGGGTACTGATGGGCAGGTACAAGACCTGCCCCTACAGTGTTGGCAAGGAACTATGACGCGTATTTTCCCAAAACTCCTTTTATCTATTGTTACCATAGGTATATGTGTAATCTTCGCAGGGCGGACTGCTGCCCAAATGCCGTCACTCGCTGAACAGATATTTCAGAAATACCAAAGGGACCTGCTCAGTGAGGACGTTCAAGCCGTCCTACCCGAAGTCCTTGTCGAACTGAAAAAAACCGAGAATCAAGATATTTTAACACCTGTTCTGATTGAGGCTGTTCTCGAAAACCCTGATCTCCTCAAAAGGATCATTCCAGCGATCAGCGATGAATTCATAACGTTACTAAAACAACAGGACTCCGACATCCGAATCTTATTCAGCGATCCAGATTTTCAAACCTTACTTCAAATGCCAGAAGCGATTGATGCGTTCGCTCGTCTCATTGAACCTGCCGAACCCTCTCTCGCAACCCAGATCTTTGAAAGGTACGAACGCTTCTTTCAACGCCAAGACATGCGGGAATTGCTCCCTGATTTCCTTACAGCACTTAAGCACCCAGACAGACAGGCACTCCTACGACCCACACTGATAAAACTGGTAACTGAAGATCCGGATTTATTGAAAGTCATTGCCCCAGAAATTGATGATAGATTCATAATACTCCTCAAGGCGGACCCTGAAGTCAATATCTTCATTAAGGATCCAGATCTGCATGTATTGCTCCAGGATCCTGATGGGATCAACGAGCTCATTGTGTTGTTGGACCTCGAAACGCTGGCAATCGTACGGATCGTGCCTGCCTCAATCGAGTCGCTCAATGTTGGAGATCCGTTTTCTGTTGCTGTTGTCATCGACAATGCGCGTAATGTCCGGGGTTATCAGTTATCGGTCCAATTCGACCCGGAGGCGCTTCGCTACGTTTCGTGGCAGCAGGGAACCTATCTCTCCGGTGATGTCTTTGCTGCGCCTGCAACTGTTGAATCGGATCGGATATTCTTCGTCGTGACAGCCCCGACAAAATCGGCGAATACACAGGGGTTGCTCCTGGCGATAACGTTTGAAGTAGTTGCTGCAAAAGCGTCAATATTGTCCCTGAGTGATGTTATACTCGTGGGCGATGGGCGGATAGCGTTGCCTGTGACGACCGAAGATAGTCAGATAGCTAAACCGATGCTTGTGGCAACTGAAGATAGCGTTGAACCGATGCCTGAGGGACCTGAGGCGGATGAGGCAGTTGCGCCGATGCCCGTGGAAACCGAAGGGCGTGAGATAGTTGAACCGATACCAGAAGAAACCGAAGGTAAAGTCGAACCGATGCCTGACGGAACTGAGGAGGGTGAGGTCGTTGAACCTACGCCCGTGGAAACCGAAGGTAAAATCGAACCGGTGCCTGAGGGGACTGAGGCGGGCGTTGAGCCTGTGTCTGGGGAAACTGAAGATAGTGAGGTCGTTGAACCCACATCTGAGGAAACTACAGATGGTGAAACAGTCGAACCGGTGCCTGAGGGAACTGAGGCGGGAGTTGAGCCTGTGTCTGGGGAAACTGAAGATAGTGAGGTCGTTGAACCGATGCCCGTAGAAACTGAAGATAGTGCGGTCGTTGAATCCACATCTGAGGAAACTAAAGATGGTGAAACAGTCGAACCGGTGCCTGAGGGGACTGAGACTGAAGTTGAACGCTCGACACCGGCGTGGGACATCAACGAAGATCGTTTCGTCAACATCTTAGATCTTGTGTTAGTGAGATTAGATTTCGGACAGGAGGGACCTACACCTGCCGATGTTAATGGGGATAACGTAGTAAATATCTTAGACTTGACGCTGGTTGCGAGTCATCTCGGTGAATACGACGAACAACCCTGAAAAGAGAAAATTATAGGGGCGGTTAGAAAACCACCCCTTTCAAAACCGTCAACGCCGTTTGAGGTTGCCCCAGGTGGTTGACAGTTTACCTCCCGGTTGAACCGCCAATCCTCCGATTGTGTTCATAGCGAGATTCATCTCATCAATGCTAATCACACGATCCCATATAAAGACTTCAGCGATAACTGCATTTAACCACTGTCCATCTTCACGGTGTGCGATGAACACAGGACGATCCCCTGCTTCACACGGACCGTTGCCGTTATCCCCTGCTTGCGCGACTGGACCTTTGGCACCGTCTACGTAAACGCGCACGCCCTCGCCCAACAAAAATGTGCCGCATTGGTGGATCCACTTGCCTTGGGGTGCAGTGCCAGCGGTGCTCGGCTCTGAAACCCCTGCGCCGGGACACGTCCAAACCGACATTCCCGCACCGAAGTTGTCATAGATGTAGAGCGCGAACTCCCACTGTCCACCCGCACCTTTCATCACGATAGGTTGGCGGGTCTGTCCATGTGCATCTGTCCCAACCTTTAGCGGTTTCACCCAGGCGCAGATCGTAATCCCTTTCTTATCATCAAAATGCGAATCGATGTCCTCGCCCTGACCTGACATGTCAATCTTGACGTAGGTTTCCTTGCCATCAAACTCCAGGGCTTTTGAGATATCGTTGTGCTTGGCATCCACCGATTTTGGTGCGGATTTACTCAGTTCTGTATCAAAGGCATGGGGTCCGTGGTCGGTGACCACTTGACCTGTTCCTTCGTTCAGCGGTAGATACATCCAAAGCCCATCTTCAATATCCGCAGCATTCGCAAGAAAAGTTGGCACAGAAAACAGTGCTATTAATATCATAGAAAGTATAACCTGACGCATTTTTTCCTCCTTTGGAATTCAATTAAGTGGTTCTTTACAAAATCCTTTGTGAGTTACTTTTGACGCGCCACACGCGCCGTGGCAACCCGCAAGAGATTTTGTGTCTCAATGGCATTTGGATTTAGTTGTAAAGTTCTTTCAAAAGCCTGGATGGCTTCTGGATACGCTTCTGTTTTTGTATAGCAGACACCGAGTTCATGGTACGCCGTAGCGTTTGTGGGGTAGATTTGCGTGACTGTAGTAAAGACCTCTACCGCACGGTTGAACCGTTCTGTTTCTCGATAGACGTAACCCAGCTGCATGAGTGCCTCGAGGAAGGCAGGTTGCCGAGTTATCGCCTTTTCAAGGGCACCGATGGCTTCAGGGAACATGCCTTTATGCCTATAAGCGAGACCGATCCCATAGTGTGCATAGACGAGTGTAGCATCACGCGTAAGTGCTTTCTGGTACTCAGCGATCGCCTCATCGAGCCGTCCTGCGAGTCCGTAAGTTCTGCCCAAATCAACATAAGCCTCTGCCATGTCGGGTCGTAACTGAATAACACGCTTGTACGCGACAGTCGCCTCCGCGAGTTTCCCCTGCATCACATACACTGTACCTAAGTTATGATGCGCCTCAATTAATGTTGGTTTGATCTCAATAGCCCGTTGATAAGCCGCCACTGCCTCTTGCAGTCTGCCGGCACGTTGGTAAGCGGTTCCGCTGTTATTGTAGTCCTGCGCAGAGGGTGAAACCGATGCCTTCGCGGAGGTCGTAGCAGTCGGTTTTTTTTCAGTGGAAATCTTTTGGTTGTCTTGACATCCGATGGTTAACCCGAAGCTTAGCAGAAAGAGGCATCCGTACATCCATGTTTTCATTTTTTCGCCCCTCCTTCGACTATTTCTATGCGTTGATTCACCTCAAGTTCTACATACTGATCGATCTCACCAGAGGGCCATAGGATTTCAAGTTGCGTAACCCTTTCGTTTTTCCCCACTCCGAAAGTCACTGTTATTTCACTTTGGGAACAGTAACTACCGCCGGTACGGACGATTTGTTGTTGAACGCTATCCCCCAAAGTTAACCGAACACGCGTCCCGATTCCATCGCGATTACTACGGGTCCCCAAAACCCTCACCTGCAGATAATTAGAGGGAGGTTCGCTATCGTTACGGAGGAGCCGTATGCCCCCGTAATCTTTGGTAACGCCGTTATCGCTTACGAGCAGGTCCAAATCACCGTCATTATCGTAATCGCCGTAGGCACACCCGCGCCCAACCCCTATGTGGTCGAGTCCGGTTGTCTTGGCGATGTCTCGAAACGTTCCATCTCTCTGATTTCGGAAGAGCGAAGGGGGTTGTGCGTAAGGCGTATGCTGCTGATAGCGCAGCACCTCCGGCTCAATGTGTCCATTAGTGCAAAACAGGTCGAGTGCTCCATCCAAATCGCAATCGAAAAACAGGGTCCCAAACGTCAAAGAACGGTAGCTTGGCTTCCCAATACCTGCTCTATCGGTTCTATCGGTAAAGTAAGCCGCACCCGGTTCAGCATAGAAAAATCCTGTTTTCTCATTGCTAAAATTACCGATAACGATTGCAGTCCCGCCATTGTTATAGACATCCGCTGCGTCAATCCCCATACTGCCGCGCGCTTTCCCTGTTTCACTGAAAGCGATCCCCATCAGCACGGCTTCGTCGGTAAAGGTGCTGTCCCCGTTATTGCGATACAAAAAATTAGGCTCGGTATCGTTCGCGACGGCAAGGTCGATCCATCCGTCGTGATTGTAATCGAGAAGGGTTACACCGAGCGACTTCCCCTTTGGATTGTACAGTCCTGCTTGTGAGGTCATATCGGTGAACGTGCCGCTGCCTTGGTTACGGTAGAAACGACAGGATTGGCCCGGGTAGACAGTAGGTGTACAATAGGTCGGGTATTGTTTCTCGCCGACCGGATTTACTGTACACGGGACATCTGTTTCAGGTGTCCATTCAACGTAGTTGCAAACAAACAGATCCAACCAACCGTCTCTGTCAGCATCGAAGAAAACTGCGCTTGTTGACCAATCGGAGCCGCCAACCTTTGCAAATTCGGTGGCATCTGTGAAAGTGTTGTCGCCGTTATTGCGAAAGAGTCGATTTGCACCTACATTGGTAAAGTAGATATCGAGATCGGCATCGTTATCGTAATCAGCAGCGGCTATGCCCATACCGTACATCGGCACGTCGAGTCCTGCTGCCTCAGTGACATCAACAAACTGTCCGTTCCCGGCGTTTCGGTAGAGTTTCGGGGTATCCGTTGGACCTGCAGGTGTCAAACTCGTCCCGTTTGCGAGCAGGATGTCCAAATGACCATCTGCATCGTAGTCCAAAAACGCGCAGCCTGCGCCCATGGTCTCAGGCATATACCGTTCACCGGTTGCTCCAGTGAAATGTCGGAATTCGATACTGGCTGCCTCAGTGACATCCGTAAATTTTACATCTGCTTCCAGAGGGATACATAAACAGACAAGAACGCACGAGACAACAAAAGTCTGCATGTTGGTTGTGTTTTCTTAACAGGGATTAGGCTTTGTAAAATTCAACCGTTGTCCCTGCCATATCTTCCACTTTTTCTATCAATACCTGTCGTTCGTCATCGTCCATGCCTGTAAAGGTCTTCGCGATGTCAATTTTTTCTTGCATCTGTGTGGCATCGTCTGGACCGGTAACGAGTGTACTCACAGGCAGCGCCCAGACGAACCGGATCGCTTCAGAGACACTGACACGATTTGGGACAACTTTCGGGTTCACCCCGTGTTTGCCGTGCCGCGAACCGCCGAAAAAACCACCGTTCGCTAACGCCTTCATTCCGATCACACCAATATTTCGTTCAATGAGCGTCGGCACGACTCTCTCAATGAAACTCTCGTAACTGACATCGACGAGATTCATTGCTAATTGACAGGTGTCAAAAATATCGGTTTGTTCCAAGACGCGTTCATGCGCGGTTGGACTTACATGTCCAGTGAACCCGATATAGCGAGTCTTGCCAGTCGCCTTTGCTTCCAACATAACGTCAAGGATGCCGTTTTCAATCCGCTCATCAACATCGGCAGGATTCTGCACAGAGTGCATCTGCCAGAGGTCAAGTTGGTCGGTATTCAAGCGTGTGAGTGAACTTTCAAGGTGTTCCCATGCTTTCGTTGCGGTTCGCGCTGTTGTCTTTGTCATAAGAAACACATCATCGCGATATTTTGGGACCAGCAGTTTTCCGAGGCGGCTCTCGCTTCCCCCCGCTTGATAGGATTCAGCACTATCAAAGAAGCGCACGCCGCCTTCCAGAGCTGTCTCAATCGTTTTTTGGGCTTCTGATTCGCTCATTTCCCCGATATGCCACCCACCTACACCGAGCATCGTTACGGCTTCTCCGGTGCGTCCAAACCTCCGGGTCGGTAAGAGGTTACCCAAGCGATCACTCGCAGTTCCTTCTTCACCACCCTCTGCACATGAAGATGACAAGAGGACGCCTGTTGTCAAACTTGCCATTGATTTTAGAAATGCACGTCGGTCAATCATGGTTCATACCTCCGTTGTTTTCTTGTAAACATTTTAAATCAGTTCTGAATTTTTGTCAACTCTTTTTCAATTAGCGGTCAGCAGTCAGCAATTAGCCATTGATCGTTGGTGGTCAGGAATTATAGTAAGTCCCACAATTACGTGGACATTGGGGCGAGGTTAGAAACCTCGCCAGCGGGCTGCAGGATGGTGTAATTACGTGGACATTGGGGCGAGGTTAGAAACCTCGCCAGCGGGCTGCAGGATGGTGTAATTACGTGGACATTGGGGCGAGGTTAGAAACCTCGCCAGCGGGCTGCAGGATGGTGTAATTACGTGGACATTGGGGCGCGGTTAGATGAAGATTAAGGATTTAATTCGGTAATATGTGGGCAGGCACAAGACCTGCCCCTACAATGCCAAAATTGAGGTGATATTCCCGAAGAAAGCGCATTTTAACCATCAACTCGGGTTTCCTTTGAATATTGTATCGGAGGCGAGTTGATGGTTAACCGCAAGTCCACACGCGACTTGCGCCATTGCGCTACTACGAACCAAAGACGGCACAAAAACAGGTAAACTGCGTAAGTCCTATATAATAAGTATTGCGAGCGGGGGCTCGGTCCTACAGAAAAGGTGAATGTCAGATTTTTCCTTGATTTAAATAGTGTTGTGCGTTTATAATTAAGAGTCCAGCACAGTATGATTTTTTTATTTTTCATACGGATACGGAATTTGCCAGATGCAAAACGTTTTACGAAAGACAATCCCCGATAAACTCGTGGTGCTAACCTTTGACGACGGGTGCAAATCACAGGCGACTTTCGCCGCGCCGATCCTCAAGGGGTATGGCTTCGGTGCAACTTTCTATATCACCGAAGGACTCAACTTCCTCACGAATAAAGAAGCCTATATGACGTGGGAAGAAGTGAAAGGACTCCACGACGACGGTTTCGAGATTGGTAATCACACGCGCCATCACCGAAACGTCACACAACAACCCGCCGAGGAACTCAGGGCGGATTTAGCGCACATTGACGCCTGTTGCGAGACCTACGGTATCTCAAAGCCCACAACATTCTGTTATCCAGGTTATAGCCATGGGGCGGCAGCCGTCGAGGTTTTGGCTGGACACGGCTTTCATTTTGCACGACGCGGCGTTGCGCCAGAGTTCCCTTACAGTGGGGAAGGGGACCGGGGACCTGCTTACAATCCAGCGTTGCATCATCCGCTCCTGATTCCGACGACGGGTGCCGCCGGTCCGAATTGGAGTTTTGACGACTTTACATGGGCACTCGCCCAAGCGACAGATGGAAATATCACGGTCCTTACGTTCCACGGCGTGCCGGATATTGAGCATCCTTGGGTTCACATAGCGCCAGAGCAATTTGACGAATATATGGCGTATCTCTACGAAAACGATTACAAAGTCATCGCGCTCCGAGACCTCGCAGATTATGTAAACCCCCATGCACTGTGAGAGTTTGCGCAATGGATCCGTAAATATACTAAAATAATACAGATGGAGATGAAAGATACAGCGGGCTTGTGTTGTAAGCGTGCCTGCTCACCTTATAAACTATGCTAAAAGAATTTACAAATAGTCTAACCCGATGGGATATGCTACTGTTTAACCGTATCTTTGGGTGGGGCGATAGAAGAATCCTGAATTGCTCATTTCGTGTCATCTCTTGGAGTGCTAACGGGTGTCTGTATCCATTTCTGGTGTTATACGTGCACTTGACGTTCGGCTCAGTTACGAGCAAGCCACTCCTTCTCTCAGCGATACTTGCATTTCCACTTGAAAGACTCCTATACCACTTCCTCAAACAGTCAATGAAACGCGACCGCCCCTACGAACGGATTGTCGACGTTCAGTTTCGTGTGCGTCCACCGGATCGTTTTAGTTTTCCATCAGGGCACACCGCTTCTGCTTTCGTGATGATGGTGCTGTTATCGAACACCCTCCCCATTTTACAGATTCCGACGCTTTGTTGGGGAACGACAGTTGGTGTTGCGCGTGTGTATCTTGGGGTTCACTATCCGACGGATGTGCTCGCCGGTGCGCTCCTTGGGATATTCGCGGGGCAGATGGGTATGTGGTTCATGACGTAGACGGAAAACATTTTGTAGACAGAGTCCCTGGTGGGACCGAGAAGATACTTGTCATTGACAGTGAACGATTAGAAGGCGAGGTTTTTCCACAGGAAACCTCGCCTATTAATTTTTATACGAGGGCACTCTGAAAAGCACAAAACACCCTCCTGCGCTGGCGAGGTTTGAAACCTCGCCTACGGGGGGGAGAATGTCTATTAATTTTTAGGATTCACTATAAATCCATGTTCCCGCTAATAAGGTGTGTTGTTCGTCGTTAGGGCACACCAACGCGAAGCAAACAGATGGTTGAAAAGGGCTTCCTGTGCCTCTGGGGTCTGAATCTGCTTTAATGCCAAGGCGGCGTGGAAACGGACATATCGATTCTCATCTTCCAGCTGCGCGACAAGTGTAGGGATCGCTGGTTCAGCGAGTGTCCCCAATTTTGCTAAGGAACGGGCGGCGTTATCACGCACCCAATGATAGTCGTCCTGTAATCGGGTTGTTAACACCTGTACCACCTCGGATAAATCCATCTCTTCTGAAACCTGTTGTCCGATGAGTCCCAACCCTTCTGTGGCGTGCCGTCGGACCCATTCGGAATTATCCTGTGCAGCGGTCGTTAGTGCAGGCATCGCCTCTTGCGCGGCTTTCCCCATATCCGCCAAGGCAAACGCCGCACTCGCCCGCACTGAATTATCTGTTGCTTGCAATGCGTCAATGAGCGTCGGAACCGCGGAGGCACCGGTGAGGCTTAAAGCGTATCCTGCATATTCGCGAATAACATTGGATCGACTATACAACGCTTGCTTCAAGACAGGCACGACGGTCGCACCGACCCGTCCTAAGCGATACGCGGCATTTAATCTCTCTCTCTCGTTATCACTGTTCAAGGTCCCAATAAGGGGGTCCACCTCAGTCTGCGGGACACCGTTGCTCGTTCCATTCTGTTTTCCGATATACCAGTCCCACAGCGATTCCCATAATTCCGGATGCTCGGCTGCTGAACCGTTGCCGTAGGCGTACCAGTCGTCGGTATTGTTCTGCCATAGCGGTGCTTGTGGTTCATCGAGTCGGATAAAGAGGAACTTCAACATATATCGTTTCTTGTCACTCCGATTCGGCATGGCGCGGTGCCATAAATCGTAGTGGACAATTGTCACGGTACCTGCTTCGCCAGTGAGAGCGAGGTCAGGCTGTTCATGGGCACTCTCACCCGTCTCGTAATACTGCGATCCGGGTAACACGGCGGTAGGTCCCATATCTTCGGTGACCTCCTGCGGATAGTAGAATGCCATTGTCCAACGACAGCGGTGGCGTCGGATCTGTTCGTCCCCTTCGTAACTATCTTTATGGAAATTCTGACCTTCGCTGCCTTGTTGGTTGAAATGGCAGTATCGGTGCGAGTGCATCGCGTAGTTTTCACCGAGCACTCCCTGCATGGCACCGTGAACGCGGGGGTGATCAAAGACCTCTTGAATTTCAGGGATGAGGGGTAGGACATTGTTGCCCAAATTGCCCGTCCCTTCAAACATTGCGTCGAGTTGTTGATAAACGTTTTCGTGAAAGCTCGGCGGGAAATCGACTTTTACCTTGACGTAACCGTTGATAATGAAATCCCGCATCTCTTTATCGGTGAGTTGGAGTGCTTGGTTGTTCATACTGTGTTCCTCAGGAGTTTACAGTCTGCTGCTGCTTCAGCGTCTCGATTTCTTGTGTAAGTACTTCAATCTGCTTTTCGAGTGTGTGATCTTTTGTGTTTCGCCTGTGTGCTAAGATACCCCATACAGTTGCCCCTATCGCGATAAGTGCCAAGGGGATGCCGATGCAGGCAATGATGATGTTATTTTGTCTGTCAAAACTCTTTTGAATATTGTCAAAATCTTTCTGAACATTGTCAAAATCTTTCTGAACATTGTCAAAACCGTTATTCATGGTTTCTTTTAAATTTTTGATCTCTGTCTGCCGAATAGCACCCTCCGTTTTTAGCGTATCAATATCTGTTTTTAGCGTATCAATATCAGCCTTTAGAGGCATCACCTCTTTCTGAACTTCCTCTTTGACAATCAAGCGGATCTTGTCAAGGTCGGCATCTGTTAGCGCAGACATCGCCGGCATCGCGATTGCACAGAGCAGTATTGAGAAAAGCAAAATAGTTTTCATGACAGGACTCCCTTTTAGAATTAGTAAATCATATATGTCTCCGGGTGTCAATGAAAAAAGTGTGAAATTATTTTTTCACAGCGCCGAAAGTGACACCGCGCAGGAGGTGACTCCGCATCAGGAAGGTGAAAACGGCAACGGGTAGGAGAAAAACGAAGGTCCCGGCGGCGATTTTTCCCCAATCCATACCCGTGGAACCGGTCGCGCTCGTAATCGAGGGGGGTGCGGTCACGGCTCTACCGCCGACCTCTGTGAGGACCAAAGCGAATGCGAACTCGTTCCACGCTGTGATGAGACAGAACACAGCCGTCGCGGCAATACCTGTGACGGACTGTGGTAAAATGACCTTTAAGAAAGTTTGGAACCGTGAATAGCCATCAACGAGTGCTGCGTCCTCATATTCCTTTGGAATTTCGTCAATGAATCCTTTCATGAGCCACACCGCAAACGAAACATTAAAGGTGGTGTAAAGCAAAATCAGTCCGAAGTGTGTATCCCGCAACCCGAGTGCGCTATACATCAGATAGATCGGAATCACAACCACGACGGGTGGGAGCATGCGGGTGCTGAGGATAAAAAAGAGCAGATCGTCTTTGCCTGCGATGTCGAATCGGGAGAAGGCGTAAGCTGCGAGTGTCCCGAGTCCGACGGCAAGAATCGTGCTACCACCGCCGATGATAATGCTATTGAGGAGTTGGTAGAAGTACTTGGAGCCACCGTTTGCCAATACAACGCAGATCGCTATTGTTCCGAAAACGCTTGGTAATACGAGGGTGAGTCGCTGTTTTTTGGCAGTTTGCGATGTGAGTCCGCCAGTCCTCCGCCACGGAACAATTAAGAGATAGGCGATGATTGTGCAGGTAATGAGTAGCAGAAAATTAAACCGGGCATCCGTTTGAAGACGGCTTTGCAAGGGTTGCAGCGTCAGAAAACTGTAAAGACACGTTAAAATGAAAACAGTGTTCCAGATGAAACCGAGATTTCGGAGCGACAAGGCACGGGGTAACCTCACGTTAAACAGCGAGAAGAAACCGAACAGTAATAATCCGACGACTACTTCTCCTAAGAATAGATATGTTACATCTGCGACCCCTTCCGAAGGCATCAACTTCTGATAGTTCTCTAACGATATGTCAAAGACGAACTTCGGGAGTTTTGTGGTAATATCAGACAGTTTCTTTAGAGAGGTCGCCAAAATCCAGTAAATCGGGGTGATGTAGATAATCACAGCGATAGCGATAAACGCCAATATAAGATAGTGGACAAAGTTTTTCCGATGCCGCATTATGTCTCCTGCGTTTCTTCTCCCTTGACGCGATTCAGGTACTTTACGTAGATATTGCTCAGCGCCACAATAATAATGAGCAGGATATACGCCATTGCGCACGCTTTACCGGTATTGTAGTTTCGAAAGGCGAGTTTATAGAGGTTCATGGATACAGTTTCTGTGGCAGTCCCGGGTCCACCCTCGCGCGTAAGCACATAGACGATGTCAAACATCTTGAAGGCGTCCATCGTCCTGAACAGGAGGGCAATCAGTAAAAGCGGCGAGACTAACGGGAGGGTAATCCATCGAAACTTGAACCAAGCGGACGCTCTATCGACATCCGCGGCTTCATAGAGGAATTTCGGAACTGCGCTCAATCCTGCCAGGGCAATCAGCATCATGAATGGGGACCACATCCATGTATCCACAATGACAACGGCTAACATCGCTACCTTCGGATGGGTCGTCCAACCGATAGGCGACTTTAAAAAGGGACTGAGAAAAAAGTTGAGCAAACCGGCGTTATCTGAAGAGAGGATGAAACGCCAGAAGAGTCCAACGACTACAGGCGACAGCATCATCGGTAGCAGGAGCAGCGTTGTGACGAAGCCTTTATATCGGAAGTCCCGATTCAGGAGCAGTGCCAGTCCGAATCCGATGAAGAATTGTGCGGCTACCGCAAGGATCACAAAATAGGCGGTGGTTTGAAAATAGCCCCAGATCTCTGGATCGGCGAGGAGGCGTGAATAATTACGGACACCGATAAATCTTGGTGCCGCGGGCATGGAGGCTTTGTAGCGATGGAAACTCAGGTACAGCGACCACAGGAGCGGAAAAATGTTCATCAAGATGAGCAAAATCATGGTGGGCATGATAAATGCCATCTTTAACTGATAATCGCTCATCCCGCGCGCCGTTCGATGTGGGTGGTTGGTAAGCATATTTCTAACGAAACTTATGAAAGTACTATGGAATGGAAAGGTGGAAGGATTTGGAGGGAAGCGTGGAGGGGTGGAAGGATCGGATAGCCTCCACGCTTCCACGCTTCCACGCTTCCACGCTTCCAATCTCTACTCGTCGTAGTAGCCTGCGTCCTCAAAGATTTCCTCGTGTTTCCGTGCGATGGCGTCCAGTGCTTCCTTTGCGGACTTGATTTTGGAGATGGCTTGACTCCAATTCGTCTGGCAGACTTCTAAGAGTTCAGCATATTCCGGCACTGCCCAGAAATCGCGTAGATACGGGAAACTTGCGGCGAAAGCTTCGTTAAAGGGGGTTGCCGTCTTAAAGATATCCGACTGTAACACCTCTTTGTGTGGCGTGAACCCACCGAGTGCTGCCCATTTCTCTTGTACAGGTTTCTGCATAAACCATTTCATGTATTGCTTGGCAATATCCTTGTTTTTAGAATAGGAAGAAATAGACATGCCTTGTCCGCCGATACTGATGTAATGCCCTTTCGGACCCGCGGGTGCTACAAAGAAACCGCTCTTGTCGTGGGAAATTTTATTCGATTCCGGGTTTAAGACACCGGGGAAAAAAGCGAAGTAATTCATCGCCATTGCGACCTTACCCGAGTTATAGGCACCGAGCGTCTCTGACCAATAGTAGTTCGGGGCATCCGGCGGTGAAAACTGGAGCAGATCCGTGTAAAATTCAAGGGCTTTAACGGTGTCCTCTGTGTTAATATGCCCGGCGACTTTATGGGTTTCTGCGTCGCCATACGCACCGCCGAAGCTCCACATCACCTGTTGGAACCCCATCGTAATGCCGTCATATTCCTTGCTATACCATGTTGCGATACCGTAGAGGTCTTGATCCGGACGTGTGAAGAATTCGGCGATATCGCGGAGTTGGTCGTAGGTTTTCGGTGGGGCGAGTGCGTAGCCATATTTCTCTTGGAATGCCTTCATTTCGTTCGGGTCTTCAAACAGGTCCTTTCGATAGACATATCCAGCGGCATCCACCTCTGCGGGTAATGCCCAGTATGTGCCGCTGCCTTTTGGATACTCGGCAAACGCTGTCATCGCGGGCCCATAGATAGCATCAACATCTATGTTCTCATTAATCCAATCCGTTAGATTGATATAGTTTTTGCCTTGGGAGTTCCGACCGAGCCATTGGCTATCGCCAATGACGATGTCGTAAAGATCGCTTTTTCCCACAAAAGCCGTGAAGACCTTATCTTGGAAATTGGGCCACGGAATTTGGATCACATCAACAGCAATGCCTGTTTCAGCGGTAAAGTCCTTCGAGAGTTCCTGCAAGTAATTCGCGGGATCCCATTCTGCCCAGACAATGGTTAAGGATTGCGATTGATGGTTGTCAGCCTTTGAGGTACTGACGAACGCAAGTGCGAGGATCAGCACAAAAACAAAACTTATGCGAACACTTTTCATGTTTTTTTCCTCCGTATAAAGATCATGCGAGTTGTGATCAGCACCGGTTGAAATCTGATGTCCGGTTCGGTGCTATAATCGGGTATTATAAACGGAGTCCAAAATTTTTGCAAGAAAATTTATCTGAATGGGAAGGTCAGTCAAAGTTCACCGATGCAGAACACGGTATTCTTTGCTTCTAAACTCTGGATTTCGGAATAGTGGTAAACTTGGGTAACTTCCACGCCATTTTCAATGATGGCGGTGGGGCGTTCGATAACGAAGTCGGCGAAGTGCGGTGCGTTGAAGGCAACGTAGGCGAGGCTGAACGTCTCAATCTGCGGATCGTATCGCTTTGACAGATCTGGGAATAGAACAATTCCCGTATCAACTTGGTAGATGCCTGCGTTTTCGTCTATGTTCATCGTTTTAACGGGACACTCGATAATTGCCCGCAGGTGTGTATGGGTATCCCATATTTCTGTGTGCGTTACGATGGGTAGACACTTTTGTGTCGCCTCAAAGATGGCTGCGTTGCTATTGAGTACCTGAACCGGTGATGCCTCTTGAAGGTCAAACAGGGCGCCTCCCCAATACTCCCGCGCCGGTCTATACTCGACGTAGTTATCGTTGCAGTAGGCGTGCCTTCTGAAGACTGCGATATGTGCTTCGCCAAAAACAGGGAGGAAGTCATAGTTTGGATGTATGAAGAGGTTTTTCTCCGCAAAGGTGTGTTCACTCTTACACGAGCCGCATTGGTAATAATCGCTGAAACTTCCATCTGTGTCATCTATGATGCGGCATCGAGATTCGATCCAAAAGCGGGGGGCATTCCCGTTGCCAACAGAGTTGATAAAAGAGAGTCCATAATCAAGGCAATTCATCGGTTTTCCTTTCGGTGTGGTATGTGATTCAGTGAACCCATTTTATCCCAGCAGTCTTCATCTGTCAAGAAATCTTGACACTCACCCGTAACTACGCTGTAATAGAATTAAGCAATAAGTGGTTTTGGGATTCAGAAATTTTTTGAAAAAACCGCTCTGAACCCTTGATTTTATTGACTGTTCGCTACTAACGCTACCCGTATCAAAGGGACGCCTCACGCCAGAGGCGTGATATGTCTATAGAAAGTGGCTCCAAAAGTCCTCGCCCTCCAGCGGAGTGCTATGTCTAACTCCGTGAATGTTCAGGGAAAACGTATTTTTTCTTCGGTTATCTGCAGTCCCAAAACTCGTAGAAAAATAAAGAAGACGTTGGGAAAACAGCGTCCAACCAACATAAATTGTCCAAACTTTAGTTTTTTTAAGAAAAATTAGCAATTTTTGTAAATATAATTTGCTTTTTACCTGAAAATTTTGTATAATCTTTAGTTACCTATGCCATTTATATTTTATATAATGAATAAGTAAAAAGTGACCCAAGTAACTATAGAGCATTAGAAAGAGGATACGTTTTTTTGTTGCGATTTTCGCAACCGACAAAAACCTTGATAGATTTGAACATTTTACCTGAGGAACGCTCGTGACGAAGTGCAGTTTACCCTTTGAATTAAAAAGGTCTCTGAAAGTGCGTGCGGCGATGCGCGCCCCGATGAGAGGGAGTGGCTGCTGCGTTTCGAGGCGTTCTGTCAATCCTCAAATAGCTAAAAACCCCCCCCGAATTCTCCACAAACGATAAGTAATTTATTTCATAAGACGACCCTGACGGTCCTTCATCGGACTGTCTTCGCGCCCGCAGGTGGTTCTGTTTTGCACAGCGCCTCCCATTGCGGGCTATTTTTGTTGCATCGGGTCTCTCCCGATGTGTTGGACACTCCAATACAACCACAGGCACGACGCCTTGTCAATATGGCTGTGTAAGTCGTGTTAAAAAGGAGATTTAGAAAAATGTTTTCAAGAATACTGACTTTTAGCGTCTTATCCGTTTTTTGCGTATTGACGGCTATTTCATCTGTATACGCAGACAATCCGGGTGGTATTACTACTTGGGAAAATGAGTGGCATGATCATGATGGAAGGCGGCATGTTCATAAGGATGTAAAACACCGCCATGGAGGAGTTGACGATCTTCACGAGCATAAGAACCCTGACTATAATCATGATAAGGCACATACCGAGGACGTTGATATTGTGTGGATAGATAAAGAAGAGCGCCCTGATACAGAGCATACGCATTCCCTTTATACCCACCAACATGACGACTACGTGGTTCACACACATAGAGGGACACACACGCACGCGTATACTCCAGGAGATGATGATCACACGCACCCGGGTCTCTCATGGAGTTTCAACCACGATCGAGTAGGTAGGCGCACAGATACTACTGTGGATGAGCAACCTGTGAACCAGCCGACAGGGAATCAGCCGACAGGGAATCAACCGACAGTGAACCAGCCGACAGTGAATCAACCGACGGTTACCCAATCGACGGGTACTCAACCCACAACGGTAGCGACGGGTGGCACATCTGAAGGGACATCGGAAGCAGGTGAGAGCCAAACCCCTGTTGACACAAGCATAGAACAAAATTTCCTCAGAGCCCAACAAAAATACGGAACAACGCTTGAGGGTACACCAGAAACACAACCCGAGCGTCAACCTTTATTACCCATACGCATAACAGAGTATATGGTCAGAGATTGGTCTGCTGGGAGTAGTGGATTACCACAGTGGATTGAGGTGTATAACCCCAACACCGAGGCAGTCAACCTCAAAGGTTGGACGTTCCAATATGCCACCCGACGGTCAGCCAACGCTCCCCATAAAGTCCACACACTGACGATCGCTGGAACACAGGACGGGTTCAGCATAGCGGGGGGTGGTGTCGCGATCCTATCCACCCGAAAAGTTCCGGCATGGCGATTTTCCGGGATTGGAGCCTCCCAGGTCTACAACTTGAGCATAGACAACGTCCTCAAACGCGGGTGGGTGTTGACGGATGCCGATGGCAAGGAGATTCATCGTCTCGGTAGGGCTGCCTTTAGTGCGTTAGGGGATCCGGTGGCACCGCTCCATCAGAACCAGGCGCGTGTCTCTCATCAGGTGGTCCCGAGCGAGTCGCCCTCGGAGGTTTATTACTATGGACATCGGGAAGACATGGGGTCTCCCGGGTTCTACAAGCAACCGGCGCCGGCGGCACCGAGTGCAGTCAGACGGAAACAGATCGGCACTTGGGCAGACTTGAAAAAATGAGGTTTCATTATCATCAACTTCTGGGGGTGTGGTAAGAAGTCCGACGACACCCCTCCCCCTCACAATTTAGGACTTACGCAATGTGCATTTTAACCATCAACTCGGGTTTCCTTTGAATATTGTATCGGAGGCGAGTTGATGGTTAACCGCAAGTCCACACGCGACTTGCGCTATTGCGCGACTAAATGTAATAGTCGCGATTCGGGCTGCATCTTATACTGCATCGCCTGATTTCAGTTTTGAAAGTTCGGTCCTTCCTTTGTCTGTCAACCGCCTCTCAATCATGAATTACTATTTCCTTTTGGTTTCTAATTCCTCAATGTTGCCGATATTACCGACGAGATACTCTTGAATGCTGGCATAGTTTAGGATGAGACTGTAAAACACCTTATCGCACACATCGCTGAAACGCTCCCGTACTTTGCGACTGGTATTCCCTCGATTCTTGAAGATGCCCAGAGAACGGAATGGTATCCCCCACTCCTTGAATTGATGGAGCGCAATTGTGGCATCGCGGGTTTTATTATCACTGCTAAGTGCAAACACAAAAAGCGGCTCCTGCCTCCCGTTAATTCGACAATCTACTTTGTAGTTTCCTTGAGGATCTCGTTCTGGATCGCTCCAGTCAAAACACATCCGTGATTTTGGAACATTTTCATGCAACAAGGTGCGGAAATCCTCCATAAATGTGGATCGAACCCTTTCCCTTGACAAGTATGAAACATCAGCTATTCTCAGAAGTGCTTGGGCAAAGTCATAAAGTGCCTCCCCGTAATCTCCATCCGATACCTCGCGTATTAATTCTCCACCGCGGTCCTCAACGTCAAACATGGAGAGTGCTTTTGAGATGATCTGCTTGCGGGTACCGCTATGAAGGAGTTTATCATCAATATCGTAGGTCAGGTGCATATAGGTATGCCCTTCATCAGAGATTAACCATCGATCGCCTTCCTTTTTTAGTACGATGGCTAAGTGATCACCGTCATCGAATCTGAAGGGCGTAAACACGCGGAAACGATCTTTACTATCGGTTGAGAGGCGGATCTCTGCCGCGACTGTTTCAAGAAAGGCCTTTTCTGTAGTTTTGATAGACATCCTTATTGCCATACCTGAATCCCTTGCTTGTGATGTTAGGAGGATTATAGCATAAATCGAGGGAGCAAGTCAATAGGTCAATAGGTTTAAGGCAAAGCCATTCAGTTTTCGTCTTCTGAGTGTATTATCAGGAATAGGAGGGCGCGGCTATCCGCAAAAATCGGGGTTACAAACCCCTCCCACAAGAGCGATTCGTGACAATTGAATGACTCTGAGGTTTAAGGCTGGATTCCAGGGTCATTCAATTTTAAGATTTCTCATTTTATGAGGTTAACTGCTGAAAATACAACACTAAAAACCTACAATTGAATGACCCTGCCTGCCTGTCAAGAAATCTTGATTTTCACCCGTAACTACGCTATAATAGAATTACGAAAAATTTCTGGAGGAAGATCATGGCAACGAGAGTGGCTCAAACGGACCTCACACCGGAAGAGTACATCACTTTAGAACGCAAAGCAATTCCTGATGCTGACACTGTCAAAACTGAATACATCAAGGGCAAAATAATCTCAAGATCCAGTTCTAACCGGGCACACAATCTTATCAACGGTAATATCGCTGGTGAACTCCACACCCGCTTGAAAGGCACTGAATGCTTTGTTTTTGCTAACCAAATGCGCGTTAGTATTCCTGCAGCGAAATCCTATTTTTATCCCGATGTAGGTGTTGTCTGTGAGGAACCCCGTTTTGAAGACGATGTTTTTGATACGCTCCTGAATCCGATTGTTGTCGTAGAAGTACTTTCACCGTCGACCGCAGCGTATGATCGAGGCGAAAAATTCGCTCACTATCGCCAACTTCCATCGTTGCAGGAATACCTCCTCGTCGCCCAAGACGCTGTGCTTGTCAAACATTACCGTCGTCAAGAAAGACAGTGGATTTTTACTGATTTCCAAAACCGTGATGAAATTTTGCCGCTTCCTTCCCTCCAGTGCGAATTGCCCTTGCAGGATATCTACGAGCGCGTCACATTTCCTGAGTAGGAGTTCGGTGCCTGATAAGCTGAAAAAGAAAACGATCAGATGTTGACAACGTCAGTCCTATATTTACATTTTTGACAACATCATAGAGGTCTGGAATTATGGACTACTCCCTCAATGAACGCATTAGTGAAATCCGCGATTTAATCAATAGTTCGCGCAAGCAACATCAGTTACTGCAAGACAGTGCCTTGTGGTATATGCTCTGTAGTTGTATGGACACAATTGGGGACACAGAAGAAGCTTTAGAGAGTTTCCTTAAAAAAGATACCGATAGTTCTGATAAAGGCAGAAATTATTTACGCATCTACGGGGCTTTGCAGGCTCTTTTTGTACAGCAGGAAGCCATTAAAAATCTACATGAAGCTCTCAAAATTCCATACACCGAGGAGGCATCATTAGAAAAAATACGCCATATTCGTATTGATGCTGCTGGACACCCTACAAAGAGAGGCAACAAAAAGGCATTTAACTTCATCACTCGCCTAACTCTTAGTGCTCAAGAATTCCATCTGATGACACTCTACCCAACAAAATCAGACAGCAAAAAACTTAATTCCAAACATGCGGATATAAATGTTCCCGATTTAATTGCAACCCAAAAGAGGATTTTTGAAGACGTTTTGAACAACGTAATTGAAACTTTAAAGGAGGAGGAAGTGAATCATAGAAAGAAATTTGCGGATAAAAAATTGGCTAATGCCTTCCAGCATACAACATATCCATTTACAAAAATATTTGAGGCTATTTTGTCCACAGATTCGCCCCATGCTCAACTTGTTGGTGGTTATATTGATGAGATATTAAAATCCGTTGAAACGTTTAGGACTGGGTTAAGAGAACGTGATGAACCTGATGACGACATAGAGGACATATACAAAAATCTTGATTATGCGTTGCAACACATCAAAGCATACTTTCATGCCCCCGAGGAGACTCACATCCATAGGGAAGATACCTATATTTTCGCTGACTTTGCAAAGCGGCAAATAAGGGAATTAAAAGAGGTTGCTCGAGAAATAGACGAAAGGTATAGTCAAATATAAACTAGGGTTGGAAATCATGTGTCACTATTACTTTGACGACAACTTCTTAGGAGATGCATTTATATGAAACACCTTTTTGAAAAACTACGCGACGATACACTCAATTGGCGCAAAGAAGGCTACCCCTGCCCAGATTATCCACTCATCGGAGAGGTCCTACGCTACCAGTTTGAAGGGGAACCCTCAGAGCAAATTTCTCTCAAATACCTCCGTGAACCTCAATTCCAATCGCTCGAGCTTTACTGGTTCCTGAGACTGGTGCGAAAAACGCCGCATATCGTTGACCTTTACAAACACTACTACAGCGACGATAAACGAGATTTCTTTGATGCGTTTGGTATCCCAGTGGATCCAACCGAACTCCAATGGATCCCTAATGTTGATGCAGTCATTGAGAGGGTAAAAAACGATCCAGAATTCGTCAGGCAAAAACGAATTGACCCCGTTCATGAAGCCGTAACACTTCCATATCCGAGTTATATCTTTGCCCTCGCGATGGGGACCGGCAAGACTGTCCTCATCGGCACTATTATTGCCACAGAATTCGCGATGGCACTCCGATATCCTGAAGGCGACTTCATGAAAAATGCCCTCGTCTTTGCCCCCGGCACAACAATTATTGAGAGTCTACGAGAGATTAGTGACATTCCTTTTGATCGGATTTTACCGACCAGTCTCCACCGTGACTTCCTTGCCAATCTTAAAATCACCTATCCACAGAGTGGTGCCAAAGAAATTCAGGTTCAGACTGGCAGTACTTACAACGTCATTGTCACGAACACAGAGAAAATAGCACTTAGAGCGAACGTCAAGAAACGAACGAATCAGACAGAAATAGCGTTTAAGGAGAAGAAGGAGCAGGCAGAATTGGAGGCGAACCTCCGCTTACAAAAGATTACAAGCCTTCCGGGTTTAGGCGTTTTCTCAGATGAAGCACACCATACCTATGGTAATCGGATGGACAAGGAACTTAAACGGGTCCGGGAAACAGTCAACTATATCAAAGAGCAAAAGGGAGTGATTGCCGTTATCAATACCACTGGGACCCCTTACTACAAGAGACAGATGCTTCGCGAAGTCGTTGCCTGGTATAGTCTCGGCGAGGGTGTAAAAGACAACATCCTCAAAAGTCTGCACCGCGGGATTGTCCACTACCACATAGGACAGGACTCTGAGGAAGAAGTCATTGGGAACGTGATAGACCTGTTTTTTGAAAATTACGGGGACGTAACGCTTCCCAACGGCGCGAAAGCAAAAATCGCTTTCTACTTCAAGACACAAGAACATTTGGACACATCGAGAGAGCATATTGAAAGAGCATTGGCAGAAATTGGTGAGAACCCTGCCCTGATACTCGTCAATACACAAAAATCAAGTCAAGTCGAGATTGACGAGTTCAACCAACTTAACGACCCGCGTAGTCAAAAGCGTATCCTGCTGCTTATCGGTAAAGGCGTAGAAGGATGGAACTGCCCGAGTCTATTCGCTTGTGCGTTGATTAAGGAACAGACGACCAGTAGCAACTTTGTCTTGCAAGCCTCAACGCGGTGCCTGCGTCAGGTGGAAGGCAATACGCATCCCGCGAAGATCTTCTTGGACACAAAGAACAGATTAATTTTGGATAAAGAATTGGAAGAAAACTTCGGTACCACCCTTGGTAGACTTAGTGGACATATCACCGAGACCGAAGATGTAGAAATTCGCATTCGCAAAACAGAATTGCCGAAACTCGAAATTTCTCGGTTGGTCCCTCGTGTCGTTCGGAACCAGCAGGCACCTACAGAGATTAAGTTGCACGTCCCAACTGATGTGGAAAATCCGCCGCCAATCGTTCGCAATCTACTGACTCCCAATTTCGCGCGAGGGGGCAGCACCTCTCCACTTACCGGTATTGAGGAGACAGGCACAATTGAGGTGGCTAACCGGACGACTGATTGCTATACGCTGGCACGACGTATAGCAACAAACTATCATCTCCCGTTGATGCAAACATTTAAACAGCTCAAACCGCTCTATCCAGAAGGTGAAGTCCCGAACGAACACCTCTACCCGTTGTTTCAGCAAGTAGAAAAACAGTTGCAGAACTATAAAGTGATTAAAGAGGAGGTGTCCGAAGTGCTCGCGCTTATCCATACACGCGATGACAAGGGCAATCCTGTTTTTGAAAAAGATTCTGATGGGACCTATATCCATCGGTTGCGCATACAAAAGCGCAACGCTGAACGGATGAGAACAGACCGACTCTTGTTCGAGCAAGCAGACTTGCCTGACCGATACGATGTCAGTTTTCACTATGCTCCTTACAATTTCGACACTAAGCCAGAGCGAGAGTTTTTCGAGGTCATCTTGGATACCCTAAATACATCGGTAGAGGATGTGAAGGTATTTCTGTTTACCGGCGGTTTGACGGATCCCAAGAAAACAGATTTTCACTTTGAATATAAAGGTGTTGATGACAATTATCACCGCTATTTCCCAGATTTTGTGATTGTCAAGAAGAATGGGGAATTTTACATCGTTGAGATAAAGTCTGAGAGAGACCGTATGAACCCAACCGTCGAAGCGAAAAGGAAAGCCGTTGAACGCTTAGAAGAGTTGCAATCCAATGCACGCTTCAAATATCACATCATCTATACTGATACAGAATTTATGAGAGAGAATATTGATGATATCGACGTTGTTTTGGCGTGGATCCGCAACACTGAAACGGACGTAACACTCTCATAGAACCAAGTTTCGCTTCGCGACTGTTACAATACAACCAACAGAAATTGAATATCCATTCAATATGCTGTTCATTCAACATCTCATGATATATGCAATATGAGCAGCCTCAGAGGGCAAAATGTTTATAGAAACGTGATAAACATCCTCTTCAGCCCCAGAGGGACAATATGCTTGTGATTGTAAGAGACGTATCCGAACACCAATTTTCAAGGAGGGATAGTATCACATGCACGATTTATTTTCACAGATAAAGCGGTTATCCCAGGATATGCTGCATAGTTACCAAGATATTCGAAATCGTCATGCGAAAACAGAAAATACAACAGTTGCCGGAGATTTGGCGGTAGAAGCATGGGTGAATATGTTAAAGGGGTTACTACCTAATCATTATAAGGTATTTAAAAATGGAACGATAATTAGCAGAGATGATCATACCAGTCCCGAAATTGATATATTGGTAGTAAAAGGAGAACACCCCAAACATCTTCTTGAGCAGAAGGTGTTTTTGGAATCTGGTGTAGCAGCTGCATTTGAATGTAAGCTTACATTAAGAGCACGAGATATAGAGAAATCTTTAGAAGCGTGTAAAGAAGTTAAAAGTTTATGTCCTGACAGATTTGGGACACCCTATAAGGAATTGCATTCACCTATCATTTATGGTTTGTTGGCTCTTTCTCACCCTCCAAATGGGCATATTGTTAAAAAATTAAACACTTATAAATCTGCAGATAAACTGGAATGGCATCCTCGTGATTTTATAGATTTAATTGCAGTAGCAGACCTAAATACGTGGGTTGTACAGAAACTTATTGTTTTCGGGACTCTGGGGAATATAGAAGCTAACCCCTTAGTTAGTCTCAGTTACTCGGATATTTCGGATGATCGTGAACTTATTGAAAAACCAACATACTCAATGATTCATTTCTCCGCAAATTTAATCAACATGTTAGCCAGGGAAGACACATCTCTACGGAACATGGCGGAGTATTATAGATCTGCTTTGTCTGAACCTCCTGGATCCAATAAATTTCCTCAGAAAAGAATTGATTTCTCAAGGACATGGGATTATACATCAGTATTAAGCGAGTATGTTTGCAATGTAATTTCCACACGTAACTTTGAGCAAGAAACGAGAATAATTGATAGGAGTGGTGGAAGGGCTGTTGATCCTTATGGCGAGTGGACCGGTGTTTGGTAGACAGAATTCTCAAAAAAGCAGACATCTGGCACCATGCACTTTTTCTTTCATGATTCCACATCTCTATACCATAGAACAGTATTCCCTAATCTGATTAAATCTATCTTATACCTCTGAAAATGGTTGAAAATTTGCTAATAATATCTTATACTTATAGGCATGCAAATTCGTCCCAGAGAAATACTTACCTATACCACGTCAGGCGGACGTAGTCCGTACCGACAATGGTACTCACGAATTAAAGATGAAAAATTGAAGGCAGCCATCTCTACCAGACTTACCCGTTTGGAAACAGGGAACTTCGGCGATTTCAAGCGATTGCATCAGGATTTATATGAATTGAGAATCCACTATGGTCCCGGGTACCGAATCTACTTCGGCAGTTTTCAAAATACCGTTGTTATTTTGCTTTGTGGTGGGACAAAAGGCACCCAGCCAAGGGACATCACCAGAGCACGAAATTATTGGAACGACTTTCTGCAACAAATAAAGGAGCAGGCACAATGAATATAGACGCGAAACTCCAACAGTGCACCATCCCTTTTAAAGACTTTCTGCTAAAAGACCTTGCTGAACCTGAGTTTGCAAAAGATTATCTGGATGCAGCGATCCGAGATTTCGATGTAGATGGCAATATTGAAATAATGTTGCTCGTCATTAAAAATGTCGCTCAAGCACAAGGTGGGATTGAAAATCTTGCCAAGTGGACAAAACTCAGCCCGCGGGCTCTTACCAATCTGCTGCAGTCTGAGGATTCGCTGCCACTGGATAAAGTGTTGGATGTTCTCTCCAAGTTAAAAGATTCCTTGCATTCAAAGCATCCTGTTGCTAATGAAGGTTCTGCGAGTATAGAGGAGACACAATGAAAATCACCCCTGTTAAAGGGATACCTATGCTGCACTGGGTCGGTAAACGTCCAATCGACACAGTAAGTGCTTATCCTGCCCAATTGGTAGAAACCTATAACGTCGAAAATCCAGAAAAAGAGCCGGCTTATGACAGATTTAAAGATGGTCCTAACCTCCTTTTTCACGGCGATAACAAAGAGATTCTCTCCACACTCCTCGTTCAAGGTTTTCGAGGCAAGATAGACCTCATCTACATAGATCCGCCTTTTGCGAGCGGCGCAGACTATGTGCGAAAGGTAAAACTGCGCGGAAAAAAAGAAGATTTAGAGGCTGAAGGACACTCTGTTATTGAGCAAACGCAATACACCGACATTTGGGCAAACGATAACTACCTCCAATTCATGTATGAACGACTCAGCTTGATGTGCGAGCTCTTGAGCGAAAAAGGAAGTTTATACCTGCATTGTGACTGGCGGATGAATAGTTATCTTCGTCTTGCCCTGGATGAAATTTTTGGGAAGAGTAATTTTCTGAACCTCGTGACATGGCGGCGACAAATTGTCCGCGGAATGAAAACACATGCTGAGTTCATGCCGTTTAGTTCGGATTATATTTATCTCTATGCAAAAGACAAGGACAACGCAATTTGGAACAAAATCGAAAAAGTTAATACCATCTCATTGGAAGAGGCCGAACGAAAATATAAAAAAGATGATAAAGATTTTTTCGCAACTTCCGACCCAGGGACCTACTCTGACGAGAGCATCATTAAACTCTATGAAGAAGGACGCATTTATGTCACACGCGGTGGAAAGCTTTTGATTAAGGATGGCAAGGTGTCGGTAACGGCAGGTAAAATCAGGATCAAGTATCACCGAGAAACTGTTGGTGATAAAGTTCTTGAGAAAACAGTTGTTGATAATATATGGGATGATATTCCTGGGTTAGGTGTTAATCCGAACGAATATCTTAATTACCCAACTCAAAAGCCCGAAGCACTCCTTGAGCGTATCATAGAAGCATCAAGCAATAAAAATTCTATCGTCCTTGACTGTTTTGCGGGAAGTGGCACCACTGCTGCCGTAGCTGAAAAACTTGGCAGACGTTGGATCGCTGCAGACCTGAACAAAGGTGCAATCCAGACGACAATGAAGCGGATACAGACGGACATTGACAAACCATGTGGAATTGCGCACTACCGCGTCAATAATTATGACTTCCAGACCGAGCATGAACTCAAAGAAATTGTCGTCTCTAAATACGGTGTGGAAACTGATCGAAAAGCTGGTTTCTTTGATGGACACCTAAACGGAACACTCGTTAAAATCGCTGATCTGACGAAACCACTCACCCGATTAGATATCCAAATCATTAAGGACGAACTCCAAAACCGTCCGGACGAGACGCGCAACATTACAGTGCTGTGCAATGGGAGCGAAGTCGGCATGCAAGAGGAGCTTGACAAAGAAAACCAACGGCGTCCGATCAACAAAATCTTTGTGCAGGATATTCAACGCGACGGTGTCACCACCTACACACCCGCCGAGGCAGACGTTAAATTTGAAAGAGAAGGGCAAGACATCACAATCACCATTGAAGACTATATGAGTCCGACCATCTTAGGACGTTTGGAGATAGACCGCACTATTTTCGACGAGCACATTGAAGATTTCCGCGCACAGATTGATTGTGTGCTAATTGATACCGATTACACAGGAGCGCATTTCACGATCGTTGAGAGCGACGTTCCTGAGAAGAAGAGCGATTTTGTTGAGGGAGAATATACGGTATCATTACCGCGGGCTGATGCGCGCGTTGCAGTGAAGATTATTGATATGCTGGGGGAGGAAACGGTTGTCACAGAACAAATTTAATACTAAACCGCTAATATTGTACTAAGTTTTGGACAATTTCAGTGGAATATGCATTTCGCCCCTCTGGGGCTTGCTTCTTAGAGGATATAGCACTTCTATAGACATTTCGCCCCTCTGGGGCTGCGTTTTTTCGTGCTTTTACATCTTTTTCTCGGAGTTAAAGGGCTATAGCAAACTCACAAAAAAATAAGGAAATCTTTAAAAACTCAACTTGTACGCAATACGAATGGTTTAAACTTTAGTAATATTGTAGTTAGAGGTAGTGTTTCGGTAGGCACGGTTTGAAATTGCGCCTACAGGATGAAGGTAGGCACCCGGTCTATGGTACTGTCAATTCTACAAGGAGGGCCAGATGTCCAAACAAAGTAATGAAAAAAGAAAAAAGAAAAGATCCCGAAAAAGGAATAAAGCACATGCTTCTCTAAAGTCACTATCCGCGATGAAATCTAAGAAAGGGGTTCGTCCTAGAGCTGATTGCAACGTATGTGGTCAGAATAGAATTTTGACTTTCGATCACGTACCGCCGAAAAAGACCAGGAAAATTATACAGAAACACAGCCATTGGCTTAAAGACAAAGATATTTTAGTGGAAAACCAGGATGGTGATACCGTTGTCCAAAAGCTTGGGTTTGAAACAGTGTGTAAGGAATGTAATGGTATTGGCAGTGGGTACGTTGATGAGTATAATGAGATGATTGTTCAACTCTTGAATCATATAAATCAAGGTTGGGATAATCGATTTGTCGAAATTACAATCAATCCTCTAATTGTGTTCAAACAAATACTCTATATGTTTTTGGTTCAAAATGATGAGTTTAAATGGTATAAATACCATCCATATCTATTGTATCGTTTATTTGAAAGCAGACAGCTGACTTATTCTAATTTGGAATCGCTATTAAAAATTTATATGGGTTTCCACACAGGACCTGATTTAAGCTATCATCCGGATCAAGTTGCTAAAGGTAATCTTGCCCCGGATGCGCCAATTACTCTATCTAAGGAATATCCGAGTTATACGGCAGAAGTGGACATCTCAGAATTGCGTATAGCCCTAAATGAGGGAGTATTTGATAATGGAATCTTGTTTCCACCATTTTTCTATAGATTAATTATCACACACGATCTAACGCAAAATATTAATGTGGGCAGGCTGACAGATATCACATCTTTCAGTGCCTGTTCAGATCAAGCTCGCAAAATTGAGTTACCCATCATTAAGAATGATATAGGTACGCCACCGAGTTCTTTTAGAAGTTCGTTGGTTAAATGGAAGGAAGTGCCTCATACACCTGTTATAGCAAATATAGATTAGATTCTGTCTAAGTAGTGTTTACATTTTTTTAGCAGTCATAAGTATGGCTGCGAAATAAACAAATCCAAAGTATCAGACTGCGTATTTATCATAGCGAGTGGCAACCCGACGAAACTGTTTCAAGCGATGAAAAAAACGCTCGATGACGTTGCGAAGTTTGTAGGTAGTGTTTACATTTATCCAGCTTGAATTGGCGTGGGACAAGAGGATATAAAAATGCAGGCTGTATTTTAAATTAGAAAACACCGAAGCCCAAGACGAGGCGGATGGCGCCCAAGAGAATGGCTACGCCACACAGAACACACCCAGCAATGGCGAGTTCTTTCTTTGATGACACGATAAAGGCAAGGACGCTGAACAGCAATCCAAAGACGGCAAACGGAATATTGAGGTAATTGAGTGCGCCGAGGAACGGGATAATGGCAACTGCCATCCCGATCATCGCGAATATGCCCCATATTAAACTGAGAATCGACAGTAATCCCATGATTTATCTCCGTATTATCACAAAGCATTACAGCGGCGAAGTGTTGTCTGCAAATTTTTATAGTAGAACCCACAATTACTTGAATACTGACAGAAGGCGAGGTTGGATGAAGATTAAGAATTTAATTCGGTAATATGTGGGCAGGCACAAGACCTGGGGAAACACCCCAGCAAAAACCCCCTACAATGTCTTTTTTGGGATAGGATTACCGAAATATTTATTTAAACTTCATGAAACCTCGCCAGCGGGGGTGGACGTTGGTTCGGGCGTTACTATGAAACGTTACGCCTCTGTTGGTGTGTGGTCCTCTGCTTTCCTGAGTATGACGTTTCCGCCGACGGAGAAAAGTTTCAAGAGTGAACCGCCACCGTTGATGGTTCCCTGCAACTGATCGGGTTTGACAGTCCCTGTTGTTTCTACGGCTACCGGAAATTCTGTGGTTACTGAACCTCCAAGTACCTTGGCTTCGACTGTCGCAGCGATATCCGGGACGAGTGATACATTGATGTTGCCTCCTGTTGTCTTCATATCCAGTAGCAGGTTTTGACGTGAAACTGCCTCTTGGAGTTGGCAGCGAATAGAACCGCCGCTTGTTTTCGCGAGGACGGGTCCGTCGTTCTCTACCTCTATGCTGCCACCGGCGGTTTTCACATCTGCGCCGCCTTTACAGCCGCGTAGCGTCACATTGCCACCGGAGGTTTTCCCGTTGACGGCACCTATGACATCGATCATCTGGATGTTGCCACCCGATGTTTTGGCTTTGACATCGCCAGTGCCTTCCTCAAGCGTGATGTTTCCACCACTCGTTCGAAGTGCGGTGTTGCCCTCAAATGCCTTGAGATCTATGTTTCCACCGGAAGTTGTTCCGTCGATGTGTCCGACGATATTTTGTAAACGGAGTCCGGCACCGGCAGTGCGAACGTGCACATCGCCACCTATATCCATCACAGAAATTTCCTCATCGGCGGTTTTCAAATCGAGCGTGTAGTTTCGGGGAACGACGATTTCAAATTGGACATCCAAGCGTTTTTTCGCCTTTTTCCACTGTTTTACGGGACCCCTGAATTTTGCCTCGATTTTGACATCTACGGCTTCGTGTGTCATCTGGACATCAAAATTCTTAAGGACTTCCCCTGCACGCCGATCTTCCTTTAACTGTGCGGCACGTCGGATGCGGACAGAAACATTATCATCCGCTGCGCTCCGCACGTCAATTGCCCCGAAATCAGCGTCGATCGTTAGCTTACCACCGGGTGCAACGGGAAAGACTTCGACGATGTCTTCTAACGTCGTCTCGGTCAAGAAATCTGGTGCAGCTTTTCGGATGAGGTCGCCGAAGGGTTTGTCTGCCAGTTCCTCTGTCAGATTCTCCATGAACCGTTTTCCGAAAAAACTGGAGAACCATCCTTTGAAATCCGCGGTTGTGTCCACCTCTTCGTTGAGATAGGCGGCAAGTTGATGACAAGCGATTCCAATCTGGCTAAAAGAGGCATCTGTGGGGAGCACCTCAAAGAGTCCATCGGGTATTGCGTTGATGTCGTTGAGCCGTTTGAGGACGTTATTGAATTGGGAGATGCATTGCGATTCGCCGCCGCTGAACGCTCCGGTTAGCGCGGCGTCCTCTGCGATTTTTGCGGTGTGCTCCAACATGTGAAAAAGTCCTCTGAGTTCTTGTGGTCTGTGTTGTTCCATTTTTTCACCTCTCTTTGATGGTTACATATCTGCACGGTAGCCGCGTCTTTCCAAAATCGTTTTAAGTAGTTCCTTTGCCTTATGGAGTCGCCATTTCACGGTTGTGAGGGGTACGGAGAGGAATTCAGCCATCCGTTTTTGCGGCATCTCTGCCCAATAATAGAGTTCAATAACCCCTCGGAAGTCATCTGGTAGTTCCTGAATCGCGTCTCTGATTGCTTGCTGTGTGAGTTCACGTTCCACAATGTGAGCGGGATCTTCAGCCGATGTATCTGCTGCCCTATTTAAATAGGGTTCCATATCTTCCTGGGGTTGGTAACGGCCGGCACTCCTATAATAGCGCAAAGCACGGTTGCGGGTGATTGAATGAAGCCACGCACCAAACCGGTTCAGATCCGAGAGTTGTGGGAGTGCTTCAAAAGCCCTCAAAAACGCGTCTTGCACGACGTCTTCGGCATCGGTAGGGTTTCGCACAATCTGTTGCGCGATTGTCAGCATGGCTCGTCGGTAGCGAGTGACCAAAACATCAAACGCTTGTGTATTCCCAGCAAGTGCCGCGACGACTAACTCGGCATCATTCGCATCCGTTAATTCTTGATTGATTGGCACGCACGCTTCGTCTGTAGGCATGAATCCTCTCCCTCTTTGCCTATTAGAGACATGTCAGAAAAAAAGGATAGTGAAAAGTACGTTTTTCCGTAAAAAGAACGGAGCGAGGGAAAGGAAAAGGTGTTCAACCGCCTTTCCAAGACGTAGGGAGTCAGGGGTTCGGTATCGGGCGAGGGGACCTCGCCCCTACGACATGTTATGAGGTGGGTCTGTAGAGCATCACCAAACAGCCACCGAGTGCGGCGAGCAGGATACCTGCGACAAACTGCCATCGGACTGCCCCCCAGCCACCTGGTGGTGGATGCGATAGCGTCGCAACGATGGCGTTTACGATGGGTGCCCCCGCAAAGACGATGGACATGACGACGGCAGGTCGACCGCCTGCGCCGAAGGCGAGTAGTACGCCGAATGCGCCAATTGCACCCACCAGTCCGGCGATAAACGACCAGGAGACCCCCGAACCTGTAAATTGCCAATTGGATCCGTTAAGGATGAGCATCAAGGCGGAACCGATGACAGCCGCCAAAAGATACGCGAGTCCCACAAAGAGGAACGCTTTATAGCGTCCATGCACGGGATCCGCCATAGAGACCTGCCCTTGATGTAGAAAAACACCGTAAAGTCCCCATGACGAAACGGTCATGAAAACAAAAATGAGCCATGTTTTAGACATAATCCACTTCCTTCTTGATTGTTGGGGCGAAAGCACTTCCAGCGCGCGCCAGCAATTGAAACATTAGGTAGGACTTGCGCAAATTGGGTAGACCCACTGACTTTGAGGTGGTTTTAGCGATGGAAGCGCAATGAATTGCGCTACTACAAACCAATGACCTCACGAAAACGCGTAAACTGTGTAAGTCCTGGTTAGGTATACTTTTCAAACACCTTCAAAAGTTGTTCTGCGATGATTGTATCGTTAAACTTCTGATGCACATTGATTTTTCCGGTTTCTCCGAGGTGTTCACGCCGCTCGGTATCGTTAAGGAGTTCGATGATGCCTGCCGCTACTGATTCAGGGGATTCCGGTTCAACGAGGATACCACCGTCAGTCGCCGCAATCATCTCAGGAAACGCGCCGTGTCGCGGTTGGACGACCGGTACACCATTGGCGAGCGACTCTATAATTGACAACCCTTTGGATTCACGGTAAACGGTGGGAACGGAAAAGACATGGAGACGATTGAGGAACTCAATTTTTTGCGTCCGCGTCACCTCACCGTGATGCACGAAACTGTCTGACAAATTCCATGCCTGAATCTGGTTCACGAGTTCCTCAAGATAGGGTTCGTCTTTCTTACCGAGGTAACCGGCAACATGCAATTGAACCGTATCCGCCCCTAACGCGTCCGCTACCAGACGGAAAGCGTCCACCAAGATGTGTAGCCCCTTTTCAGGACAGATGCGCGCTAAGTAGCCAATAATAAAGGGCGGTGGTTCCGGTTTTTCGACCGGCACGCCGTGTCCCTCCATGTTCAATCCCAGCGGGACAACATCAATCTTATCAGTAGATATGTTAAGGTAGGTATCTGCCATAAACTGCGCGTAATAGTCACAAGGTGCCACGAAGCCGTCTGGATCTATGGCACGTTCTCGAAGAAGCGTTAATGCCTCTGATTTGTATGGCTCGATAAGATCTTGCAGGAAAATATCTTCACCTTGGAGGGCACAGATAACTGGGACATCTAACGCCTTTTTAATTTCTCTTGTGAAACCGACAAGCATGGAATTGGTGAGATAGACAATATCTGGTTTGTTCTCTTCAGCGAGCCATTTGACTAATTTCGCTAATTCTTTGCTTTGATGCCCCTGCTCTGCGCTGAGCATAGAAACTGTAAGTTGTCCAAGGTCTCGCGCGGCTGTTGAACTACTAAATCGCGCCAATCCGTTCAGTAGTGTCGGATTGTCGAGGAGTTTGTCTAAGGTCCACGGCGTGTGTCGAAAAAGGGAGAGTTTCTGTTGCAGATAGACGTTAATCCCACCGAAAAAGACGCGGTTCAGGCTCACATTTGCCTCATCTGTCCGAGTCGGGGTATACGTTGGAATCAGTGAAACGTTATGTCCCTGTTTTTTCAGGACCGTGGCTACCATGTTATCGTGGATACAGGTTCCGCAGTACATGCCAGCGGCGCCTGCGGTAATATAAGCAACTTTCATGTTTTCTCAAATGCACAGTGGGAGTATGGAGGCTTAAATCTTGGAATTATAGTATATCAGACTCACCCAAAAAAGTCATATCTATTTTTTTACCGATTAGCGGTCAGTAAGTATCGCGAGCACAGTTCGCGCCTACACTAAAGCGTCAAGGTGATTTCGTTTTCGATTTCCCGTTTAGTTTTAGTTCCCTTCTGTGAAGAAAAAATATATAAAACGTAAGCGTTACACCTGTTACGACACACGGCGTGTGCCTACTACTTTTAAAACTAAATAGCGCTGACTAAAGCGTAAAGAAATTTGCATTTCCACTGCAATTGTGGTATCATTAATGTTTAGGTTTCACCAACACTTTAGAGAGAAAGAAGGAAGGAGACAGCACAATGTCACGAGTCTGTACTATCTGTAGCAAACGTCCGATGACAGGCAACCGGATTAGTAAATCCCGTCGGCATACAAAACGGCGTTGGTTGCCGAATCTTCAACGGGTCAGGATTGAAACTGCGGACGGACCGAGACGGGTTCGCGTTTGCACGAATTGTCTACGGAGCGGAAGGATCGCCAAAGTTATTTCAAGGATGCCGGCACCGGTGTAGAAGAGAAGCGTGATTTGGAGGTTGCTCTTACCGCGGGAATGCGTTTACGACTCGCGGGTGACACGCTGTACGCCTTTTAAGCGGCGAATCGCTTGCATGACGTCATCGAGTTGTTCGGCACCTGTCACGTCTAAAGTCAGATTATCAGAGGCTTCGGCATCATAATCGACATCGGAGGATTCAAAGTTTCCGCGGCGGATATTCACCTTGTATTGTGCGATGGCAGTTGTGATTTCACTGAGCATACCGGGCCGGTCGTTGCACTCAACGAGAATTTTGACGGGATAGATGGAAGGTGGGTGGTTTCCGTTTTCGGAGACTGGTTTTTCGCTCCACTGGACGGTTAAAAGGCGTTCGGGTTCGTCAAGGATACGGATGCACCCCGATCTATGGACAGACACACCGCGCCCGCGTGTGAGATAACCGACGACTTGGTCCCCAGGAATCGGGTTACAGCACTTCATAATTCGTATCATACCTAAGTCTATGTCGTTTTCAAGCTGAACAGCCGGGGGTGATTCGGGTTTTCCCCTTCCGTTAATATCTTCAGGAGATTCGGCTTCTGATTTCGGCACCTCAGGTTTCAGTAAATTAACGACTTGTGTCGCAGATTCATCGCCATTGCCAATCCGTACGAAAAGTTCCTCAAGATTTTTGAGTTTCAGTTGCTGTGCGATGTCATGGAGTTTCGGGGAATTGAGATAATCCCGGGAATTAAGATAGGAAACCCGTAATTCCGCTGCGAGAAATTTCTTACCTAACTCCAATGCCTCAGCCCTATCCTTTTCACGAAACCAGTGATTGATCTTCGTCCGTGCGGTGGCGGTTTTGACGTAGGACAACCAGCTCCGGCTTGGTCTCCCGTTGGGTTGTGTCCGAATATTGACCTGATCTCCGTTCTCAAGTACACGTCGGATGGGTGCGACAGCCCCGTTAATCTCTGCTCCGACACATGTGTTTCCAACATCGGTATGAATTTTATAGGCAAAATCAATCGCGGTCGCGCCGGCGGGTAACCTAAACAGTTCACCTTTCGGTGAAAAGACATAGACTTCGTCTTGGAAGAGTTCCAGTTTCATGGATTCCACGAAATGATGCGGGCTATCTTGTGCCTCTTGTATGTCCTCAAGTATCTGCTTATAGCTGGCGAAAATGGAACGTCCTTGTTGGCTCCTCGGTAATCCTTCCTTGTAGCTCCAATGTGCGGCAATGCCATCTTCAGCAATCCTATGCATCTGATATGTGCGAATCTGTATTTCAACAGGTCTGCCGTCATCAAGAATCGTGGTGTGGAGTGACTGATACCCGTTTTTCTTCGGCTGCCCGATCCAATCTCGAAGTCGATCTGGATGATAATTCCATTTGTGATGGAGTGCCCCGAGCGCGATGTAGCAATCCGCTTCGGTTTTGACGAGGATGCGAAGACCGATTAAGTCTCGGATTTCACTGAAGGGGGTCTTCTTCTGTTGCATCTTCTGATGGATACTATAGATATGCTTCGTTCTACCGTGGACATCGGCGAAAACATTCCGTTTTTCGAGTTCTCCGCGAATCTGCTTGACCATCTTTTCACAGTATGCCTCTCGCTCCGTGAGTTTCTGGTTCAGCAGTTCGGCAATTTTTCGGTATTCGATGGGATAGAGATGCTTAAATGCCAAGTCTTCCAAGCGGCCCATGATCCGCCAAAGTCCCAATCGATGTGCGATCGGGGCATAAATTTCCAAGGTTTCCTTGGCAACGCGTTGGCATTTCTCACTTGGGAGGAACTCCAGCGTTTCCATGTTATGCAGTCGATCGGCGAGTTTAATGAGGATGACTCGCATGTCAGCAGCGGTTGCTAACAGGAGTTTCCGGTAGGTTTCGGCTTGGCGTTTCCGATGGACTCGCTGTTCAACGGTGTTTTTAGCAGCCGGGGCTTGGGAAGCGATACCGAGTTTATACTGACCGATCTTTGTGACGCCTTCGACGAGATTCGTGATATTGGCACCGAACCGAATTTTCATCTCTTCACGCGTGATGCTCGTATCTTCGAGGACATCGTGCATGAGTCCGGCACAGATCGTGTGTGTATCGAGTCGGAGCTCGGCGAGTATCTCAGCGGTTTTAACGCAATGCGTGAAATAGGGTTCCCCGGATTTTCGCTGTTGCCCGTCATGTGCTTCTTGGGAAAAACGGTAACAACGCGCCAGCAGTTCAACCTCTGCATCGGGATTATAGGCTTGAATTTGGCTCACTAAGGATTTGATACTCATGTGCTATGCGCTCCCACATAGATACGATGTTTTCGTTTAATTGAAACTCTATGAAAGCAGGACTCGTCTGCTTAATCCATTCCCCTCTCAGATAGGTCGGTGAACGAGACAAGTCGCTTTTCTCACCCGATAGGAGTTTTACAAGTCTGCGACCCGGTTTCCCCTGCCGTTCAATAAACTGTAGTTCCTCAAAGATAGAGAGTCCAGTGTGAAGTGCTGACGGGGTCCCAAATCCGCCTTTTAGGATTTCTGCTTCAGGGTAACCCTCTGTGCCATTGGATTGTATAACCGCTCGTATGTGTCCATACAAGCGCCGCAATTCGTCACCTGTCGGATATTTTTCGGAAACCCAATTGTGCATCTCCGCTTCATCTGTATTGTTATAGATGAGATGCAGATAGGAGGTTTCGGCAGTCGCGAAAGCGGGGTCACACCGTTTAAAAAAGAGGTCTTGGTTCGATGCGAGGTGACAAAAGGCGATGTGTTTAACAAAAGGAAATGCTTGCAGACGAGAAAAAGTACGACTCGATGCGATTGTCCGCAGTTCACCGGTTTCCAATTGTTTCAATAACGCCGTTTCCTCTGTTTCTGATGTCGCTTCAGTGTGCCGCGCGATTCCGTCGATGCTCTCCGGTAAAAGTTTTGTAAGCAGGAGATCTAACATCTCTTCGTCTCGTACATAAATTATACAAGATTCCTCTCGCGCAAGCAAGTTTAAAAGATAATTCTTTTTATTAACGTTCCGTTTGTCAACAAGTTTTACAGCAGATTCATCACTGAGTTTCGGAAATACATTCCAGTTCGTGTCTCTGCCTTCGGTGTGGACCTCCCAATCTTCAAGAATCAGTTGGACGGAACGGGTGCCTTGCCACTCATTGATTTGGGGTGAAAAGGCGATATTGAGCGACATGTTGGGACGTCTGAAAGTGATAAGTTTGTCCCCTGCTCCCCAGTCAATCGCGCATCGTTTGACCGTGTGATCGCTAACAAACATTCGCAGATGGTTTTTCTCTTTTCCGATTTGGGTCGGCACCCCATTTACTTTAACACGGCGTGTACCGAAATGCGGTTTCGGATTATCCTTTCCGAAGGGTTCAAATTGTTCGAGTTCCTTTAGGGTCTCTAACGTTAGAAGTGAGAGACGCGTTTCAAACTCAAGTTCAAGTTTCGGTTGCAATGCTTCTTCTGTGAGATGTTCACAAGCGTATTCGTTGAAAGCCTTCCTGAATTTGGAAATATTTTTCTTTTTCAGTGTTAACCCCGCCGCTGCTGCGTGTCCACCGTGTTTTACAAGCAATTCGGTGCAGGCAACAAAACTATCAGCAAGGTTCATTCCGTCGATACACCGTCCAGATCCAGTGGCTTCATCGCCGTTAATGGCGAGGACAACGGTGGGCTTGTAGAAGGTTTCCTTCAGACGGGCGGCAACGATACCGACTACCCCTTGTGCCTTTTCTTTCCATTTGTCACTGGCAACAACAATTCCGAGAGTATCCTCATCTATCTCTTTTTCAATGATTTCCAATGCTTCGTCTTGAATCTGCTTTCCGAGTTCTTGTCGCTTCTGATTTGCTTGGTTGAGTTCAGAGGCGATCCGAGTTGCGACATCCTCGGCATCGGTGGTGAGGAGTTCAACCACTTTGCCTGCGGTATCGATGCGTCCAGCGGCATTGATCCGGGGTCCCAACTTAAAAGAGATTGCTTGTCCGTCAAGCGGTGTGTCAATTTGATGACCCGCTGCTTCGCACAAGGCATGAACCCCTGGTCGTTCGCGTTTGTCGAGTTCTGCTAATCCCAAGCGGCTCAAAATGCGATTCTCCCCGGTCAGCGATGCAATATCTGCGACGGTCCCCAATGCGACCAGATCAAGGAGTGACTCCAGAAACGCCGTATCGTCTGTTAACCCTTGTGCCACTTTGAAGGCTAAACCGACACCCGCGAGTTCGGTGTAAGGGTATTCGTTCCCCGGGATCTTCGGTGAGATCAGGGCGTATGCGGGTGGCTGTTCCGTCTCTGGCTGGTGGTGGTCGGTGACGATAACATCGATACCGAGTTGGTTCGCCAACGCGACCTCTTTCACCGAAGTGATGCCACAGTCGACCGTAATTAGTAACTTTGCCTTGGTTTTCTGATGAATCTTCTCTACGGTAGCTTCGCTAAGTCCGTAACCGTCTCCAAACCGATTCGGGATATAGTAGTCAACGGGGACATCCATCTGGCGGAACGTATTGAGGAGCAGTGCAGTCGCGGTTGTACCATCGACATCGTAATCGCCATAGACACAGATTTTCTCACCGCGAGCGATCGCTTGGTGTATCCGTTCTACGGCTTTGTCCATATCTGCTAACTTAAAGGGGGAGTGCAGTTCATCAAGCGTTGGGTAGAGGTAGGATCGTGCTTCGGTGGCTGTTTTTATGCCTCGATTGACGAGCAGTTGTGCAGCGAACGGGGAGATCCCTATTTCGGATGCCAATGTTAGGCTGCTATCAAAATCTGAATTTTTGAATCGCCACTTTTTGCGAGGGGGTTTTTTCATGACACGCCTTCTATTCCTGTTAAGATGGAAGACCTGCACTTTGCAATACAGGGGCTTGCGAACGATACTTTTTCAACTATGGATATGGTACCATAAAAATTTGGAATTGTCAATTTTTTCTATACTGAAATCGCTGCCAGTTGTTGCTGAAAACTGGGGGTTTCTGCGGTTGTAAATATAACTTGACAAAATTAATTACATGTGGTATTATTATAGTGTCCTGATCGCAACTCAGCAGACAATATACAAAATGCCACATACGACGATACTTTTGTAACGCCTTCATCAAATAGGGACTAACCTCGTCCGTTCAATGAAGTTACCCCACGTGTGATATGGAGGCTCTTATTGTAAATCAAGCCGAAAGGAGTTTTCTGATATGACGTATGTGATTTGTGAACCGTGTATCGACGTTAAAGACAGTGCATGCGTTGATGTATGCCCAGTAGACTGCATTCATCCGCTACCGGATGCCGACGAGTTTGAGGAAACGAATCAGCTCTACATCGACCCGGAAGAATGCATCGATTGTGGTGTATGCGAACCCGAGTGTCCCGTCGAAGCCATCTTTATGGAGGAAGATGTTCCCGAAGAATGGGAAGAGTTCATTGATATCAATGCGGAGTACTTTGAATAACGGATAGTAGGAATAATCCTTCAATCACAACGCGTTGAACGGTTGTTGATCTGTGCGACACGCTTCAGTCCCACGATCAGCAGCCGTTTTTTTTCTAAATGGAAAGCATCTTTTTTGAGAAGGCATCATGCAAAAATTCCAACCGACTCGCATTGAAAGAGGCAGTACAAGTTTAGAAATCCAATGGAAAGATTCACATCACAGTGAGTTGTCCTACCGCTTCCTCCGACAAAAATGTCCATGTGCCCGTTGCGAGGCAACACGTTCCGGAAAAGATCCTTTTCGCATTCTACCCTCTGATGATTTTTTTGAAAACCTACGGCTTGTGGACATTCAACGCGTCGGACGCTATGCCGTGAGATTGATATGGAACGATGGACACCGCACCGGAATTTATACGTTCCAATTTTTGCGTGAGTTGCGTGAAAACACACCTGAAACTTAGGTTTCATTTGCGGCGTGTTGTGAATTTAAAAAAAGAGGTGAGGTCCAACCTCGCTAACGAGAGAACCCTAAGAGCTCTGTTTTGCGTCATTCTGATAATAATCGCGAGACGAGATAGCAGTTGGGGGTCTTCTGGGTAGCTCCCAGCTCTGTGCTAAGATTCTGACACACTTTCCAATAGCGATCGTAACTGAGTGGACGGAAGCGGCGACGTTTTCCAATGAAGGTTTTGTGACAACAGGCTAATTCATTGCTGCTATGAATCGGATATCCCCAGACACGACAGATGACGGGACGGTGTTCGTAAACACTACAGACCCCACCGATTAACATGGGACATTCACCTTCAGGTGTGCCTTTTATGGCGCCAATGGCTTCCATGCCAGCATCGGGCATTATATTTTGAGCATCATAGCCGTGCGCCTTCAATTTTCTGATGCTCTGTTCCGCTTTTCGGCGAATGTGTGAACGGATTTCAGCAGGAAGTGCTTCCAATCCGACCTTTAAGTCGCGAGCCTCGACCTCACTTATCGCCATAGTTGCGGTGTTTTGACAGCAGGAAAAGCAGGTAGATGGGCAGGGCACACCCCCCGATTCTTCACGCAAACGTTCGATGTCGCGCTGAATCTCATCAAGGAGTTCATGGTATGCTTTCATTGTAGCACCTAATCTATCGTAAAACTATACACAGCATGCCTAAAAATAACAACTTTGGCACCGTTAGCTAAAATGAGCTTAATCTCATAAGGACTGACCCAATCTATACTGCCCCGAAAGACCTCTCCCTCACGGAGTGTAATCTCAATTGACGTTCCATTTTTTCGGGCGAGTCGAGCCGCTTTGGTATCAAGTTCAGGGGCTTGAACGTCAGCGGTGAGTTGTGTCAATTCCTGTGCCTTCACGGCAGCATCGATCTCAACGGATGCCTGAACCCTCTCTGCATCAATGTCTTTATAGCAGTATTTAACATCCGTTTTGGCGATGTGCTGTTCGCGCCCGTTGCTATTGAGGGTCAAACTGGAGAGCGTCATTTCAAGGACAGTAGCGGGCAGTTGTACATGATTATACAACGCAAAAAACATGGATGTTTCAAAATTAATCTGTTTAAGGATATAGAGATCACCAAAGCTGAGTTGCTTTGAAGCGGAGTCCTGCGTCTCTTGTGTTGGTACTGCCGAAGCGTTAAGATCCGTCGTCAAAGCACGTTGATTGCGGGGTGGTTTTGCTGCCGGTCTCAGCGGTGCTACGGATGCATCATGGTCTCGGCGATTCCGATTCGGCTTTGGTTTGTCGGCATCATGATCAGACACAGCCCCCGTCTCATCACTGATAAATTGGCCCTGTCCCTGCCCTGGAAACCCGGCGTAACCGCGCGGAATAATTGCCTTCCCTTGCCGTAGCCATCGGCGTTCCGTCGGTGTCAACAAGACTTCGACATTTTGGGCAACGAGCCCCTTTTCACCTTCAACAATGCTGTACTTTACGCGCTGTCCGACACGGAGTTCCTCGTATTCGGGTTGCTTAATAGCAGAACTATGTAAAAAGACATCCGCGTCACTGCTATCTTGCGCGATGAATCCGAAGCCTTTATCGAAATTGTAGTACTTAATCCGTCCTGTAGGCATCATATGCTCCTGTGGTCTGGTCCCTTTTCAGGAAGAGGACGTTAACCCTTCGCGTTCCTATGCGAGCATTCCTTATTTACGGTTTTTCTTGACACAACATCTCTATCCTGTATACAATAGAACGGGTCTCATCTTTTTTCGAAACCAATTCCATCCGACAACAGTGAGAAGAGAGATAGATTGCCAAGGTATTTGTATATTAAATCATAATTCGACACATTTGTCAAGTATCAACTATGCGGCTACGGATAGTCTGCTCGCAGCCTTTAAAGGAGACCTTGTATGGAAACCACCGATCTGACCCATCACATTCAATCTATTCGCCTTGTTGATACACACGAACACATGAGGCGTGAAGCAGAATGGGTTGAAAACGGACCTGATATCCTCCAAGACCTATTCGGAAATTATGTGCCTGCCGACCTGGTAACAGCCGGTGCCTCCCCAGAAGCGATGCACAACCTGATGGACGCTTCTCAGGGCATCGCATCACGGTTTGAAGGGATTCGAGACGCGTGGGAAGCGACACAGTTTACTGGGTATGGCGAGGCAGTCAGCCTCATCGCAAAACACATCTATGGACTTGACGAACTAACAGGCGATGGGCTTGCCGGTACCGATTCTCTAAAGACGCTTCGCGCGCCCGGCAAACGTTATCACATTTTACACGACATCGCGAACCTTGACCATATTCAAACGGATGATTTCAGTTGGCAATGTACCCCGGACACATCCGGTCCCGATTTTTTCCTTTATGATCTCTCATGGGCAACATTCTGTAACGGACAGGTTGATCCGAGTGCTATCCATGCAGAGACGGGTATTGCGGTCAACGACCTTGCGACCCTCAAAACGGCTATGGCAGCGATTTTCGCCAAGCACGCCCCTTGTGCTATCGCTGTAAAATCGCAACACGCTTATAATCGAACGCTCGATTGGATTGAAAGGAGCGATGCTGAGGCGTCTACTGCGCTCAATGCTGTGCTCACAAAACCGGCTGCAGCAGTTGATGAAGCCACGAGGCTCTGTCTTGGCGATTGGTGTTGGGCGCGAGGCGTTGAACTCACGATTGAACACAATCTCCCTTTCAAGATTCACACCGGTTATTATGCGGGCAACGATCGGATGCCGGTGCGACGCATCCCTGCTGGCAACATGTGTGCGCTCTTCGCTCGTTATCTTGACGCGAAGTTTGTATTGATGCACATCGCATACCCTTATAACGACGAGTTGGTCGCACTTGCCAAGCATTATCGTAATATTTGGGTTGACTTCTGCTGGGCGTGGAGCATCGATCCGTATAGTTCGCGTGATTTCCTCCGTCGGTGCATCCATGCGGTCCCGTCAAATAAATTGTTCGCCTTCGGCGGCGATACAGGGTGGCCCACGAGTGCGATGGCGTATGCGATTCAAGCGCGAAACGAAATTCGACGCGCCCTTGAAGCCGAGATTGCGGACGGTTACCTCACTGAAAAACAGGCAATGGCGTTCGCGACCCGAATTATGAATACGAACCAGTATGACTGTTTCGATATAAGCGGTACGCGCTCGAACATCGCGAAAGCGGCCTGACCTGAAGATTTACGCTGATGCGTCTCTTAAAGCCTTCAAATTCTCCGTATAAGGGGCACGCGCCACGCCTTTCTCAGTAATAATCGCTGTGACTAACGCCGCGGGCGTGACATCAAACGCGGGACTATAGACCTTGACCCCTTCGGGGGCAGTCAGTTTCCCGAAGCCTTCTGTCACCTCTTCCGCCGCCCGTTGCTCAATCGGGATTTCTGCTCCGGTTTCCAGGGCAAAGTCTAAGGTTGACGTCGGTGCAGCGACGTAAAAGGGGATGCCGTGTGCCTCGGCGAGGATAGCGACATTATAGGTGCCGATCTTGTTCGCAGTGTCGCCGTTTGCGGCGATCCGGTCGGCACCGACAATGACACATTGGATTTTGCCCTCTTTCATGACCTGCGCCGCCATGTTATCACAGATGAGCGTTACATCAATGCCCGCTTGCATGAGTTCCCAAGTGGTGAGACGTGCGCCTTGTAAAAGGGGCCGCGTCTCATCAGCGTAAACTTGGATATTCTTACCAGCCTCGTGTGCACTGAACATAACAGCTAACGCTGTTCCGTAGTCGGATGTTGCTAATCCACCAGCGTTGCAATGCGTCAGAATCGTGTCGTTTTCCTTGAGCAACGCCATACCGTGCTGTCCAATGGCACGGCACATCGCTTTATCCTCATCGATAATCTCCAAAGCCTCAGCAAGCAACACCTCTTTGAGTTTAGGGATCTGAAGATGGCGGTTCTCTTGCGCTGTTCGGGTCATTCTATCGAGTGCCCAAAACAGATTAACGGCTGTGGGTCGCGAGGTCGCCAAATAATCGGTAGCGGATTTAAGTTCTGCGGCAAAAGCGTCGTAGGTTTTCGCAGTGGAATCCCATATTCCGAGCACAGCCCCCAAAGCCCCGGCGATACCGATCGCGGGGGCACCACGTACACGCAAGGATTTGATGGCTTCCCAGACCGATGGGAGATCATCGCAATAGATCTGCTTGAATTCGTTGGGTAACAGCGTCTGGTCAATCATCCGAATTCTGCCATCTACCCACTCAATTGTTGAAACTGCCATTTTATGATGCAGGAACCTCCTCTAAAAAAACGAAGCACATCCCGAAGTAAATAGACTAAAGACTAAAACCGGCGTTTATAAAGATAATAGCATTTTCTATGTCACAGTGCAATCAAAATCTACCAGTGATTTATGTGATTTCCTGTGATTTATGTGATTTACCACTCATCCGGGTAATGCTTCAATCCGTTAAACCGTAGTTCAGACGTTATTCACTGAAAACCGAAATTCGGACTCACGTTAATGTTCCTTAAATTGGACATGTCAGGTGTCCAAGTTCGTTGGTTAGGCGTAAGTTTTCGGCATAATCAACGGGGCAATCAATTACTGAAGGAACTTTCTGACTGAACGCGTCTTCAAGTATAGGCACCAATTCGTCACTGCTTTCGACTCTATAGCCTTTGGCACCGAAGGCTTCGGCATATTTGACGAAATCGGGGTTTGTGAAGTCGATGTGGGCAGGTCTACCAAACCCGTTCATCTGCTTCCACTCGATAAGCCCGTAAGCCTCGTCATTGAAGATAAGCGTGACGAAGGGTACCCCGAGGCGCGTCGCTGTTTCAAGTTCCTGGGAGTTCATCAGGAAGCCGCCGTCACCACAGATTGCTAAACATTTACGTTCTGGATGGATAAGTTTAGCAACAAAAGCCCCGGGTAGTGCTATGCCCATAGCGGCGAAACCGTTGGAGATGATGCACGTATTCGGTTGGTAACATGGATACATCCGTGCGATCCACATTTTGTGGGCACCGACGTCGGAAATAAGGATGTCGTCTTCAGCGAGGACGGAGCGGACATCACTCAAGATTTTTTGAGGCTTTATGGGAAACCCAGCGTCATCGCGGTGTTCGTCGAGTTGATCGAGTATAATTTTTCGCAGGGTATTTGAGGCATATTCCGAATCTTTAGGATAGATTTCTTGTGCCATCAGGTGTCTGAGGCTCTGCCGGATGTTGCCTACCATCTCGACATCAGTGACGTAAGCGGCATCGCTTTCGCTCGGTTCTGTATCAATATGAATGAGTTTCTTGTTCCGATCAGGGTTCCAGAGACGCGGATGGTATTCGACGATATCGTAACCGATTGCAATGACGAGGTCTGCCCTATCAAATCCACAGGAGACGAAATCATTTGCCTGTAATCCGACACTCAGGAGAGAGAGTCGATGCGTCCAAGGGATGCTACCTTTGCCCATAAAGGTGTGTGCAACGGGAATATTCGTCATTTCGGCGAATTGGGTTAGAATCCGGGAGGCACCTTGACGGACAACGCCATTTCCTGCGAGGATGATCGGTTGCTTAGCGTCGTTAATAAGTTGCGCGGCACGTAGCAAACAGGAGGCGATGGGTTCTGCTTCGCTGGGAAAGTCATGCGGCATAGGTTCCGCGTTGACTTCCATTTTGGCGACATCTTCTGGAAAATCGATGTGTGTAGCTCCAGGTTTTTCTCCGGTCGCTGTTTTAAAAGCTTTACTTATCGATTCGGGTATGATTTCCGGGAGGTGGAGGAGTGTATTCCATTTGGTCATCGGTTTGAAGACGGAAACGACATCCATATATTGATGAGATTCTTTGTGCATTCTGTCTAAACTTGCTTGTCCGGTGATCGCGACGAGGGGTGCCCTATCCATATTCGCATCAGCAACCCCTGTGACGAGGTTCATCGCTCCGGGACCTAAAGTTGCGAGACAGACGCCGGCGCGTCCGGTGAGACGACCGTAGACATCCGCCATGAAGGCGGCACCGCGTTCATCGCGTGTTTGAATAAATTGGATGTTGGATTCCAGCAGTGCGTCCATCAAATCCAGATTTTCTTCACCCGGTATTCCAAATATATAATCAACCTTTTCGTTTTCCAGACATTTAACGATCAATTCTGAGGCTTTCATAATTTACATTTCCTTATTTGTTGAAGTGGACGAAAAATTTGTTTTTTCGCTCTGAATCACCTATCATTAATATATCAGATAGAGAGAGAAAATTGCAATTTTAAGAGAAAGTATTAAATACACAAAGTATTTTGTCCAGCGATAGAGAAAAAATTATGATTAAAAAACCTATCTATTTTTGCCTATTCCTGTTATTTGTAAATTCGCAATTCGTTTTTGCCCAAAGCAATTCAGACCATTTTCCTCATATCACTGACACACCGGGAGAACTGATCGTTCGTTTACAGCCGAATGCGTCCGGTAAGCAGCTTGAAAGATTAAGTAGACACCTCGGGGCGGTATCTGTTCTTCCAGTTTTTCCCGCTACTACGCCTGGCGGGCAACACCCTCGGCTCCGTCGTATCTATCTGATTCGATTTCCAAGGCGTTGGGAATTGGAACCCTTACGGCGACGGTATGAACGACACGCCGCAATTGAAGCGGTTGAGATGAATCGTCTCAGCCAGCCGTGTGCGGCGATAGAGCCGAACGACCCCAATTATGCGGATCAGTGGAACCTATCTGTTCTAAATATGCCACAAGCGTGGGGTATCGAACAGGGAAAACCACAAGTAACGGTAGCGGTTGTTGATAGCGGTATCGCGGCCCGACACCCTGAATTTCATTCGCAGCTGTGGGAAAACGTCGGTGAGATTCCGAGAAACGGCATTGACGATGACGGAAACGGCTATATTGATGACAAAAACGGATGGGATTTTAGCGATGCCCCGACCCTTCCCGGCAGTGGCGATTGGACAGTCCGCGATAACGATCCCGAGGATGAAACTGGGCATGGGACACACGTCTCCGGTATCATTGCTGCGAAAGCGAACAACGGACGTGGCATTGCCGGGATCGCGCCGTATTGCCGTTTGATGCCCCTTAGAGCCGGTTTCAAGTATGGAGGGGGTGCTTATCTCCAGAACGACGACCTCGCCGCTGCTATTGTCTATGCTGCCGACAATGGCGCACGTGTGATTAATATGAGTTGGGGAGATACGGTGCGTGCCTTTATCATAGAAGATGCTGTAGAATACGCACATCATCGTGGATGTGTCCTCGTTGGTGCCGCGGGCAATTCGGCGGCAGTCGGTTCTTACTATCCTGCTGCTCTTAGACCGGTTATCTCCGTTGCGGGACTTGGGCGGGAAAAGCAGTTGTATGACGGTTCTAATTTCGGGGCGACAATTGACATCGCCGCGCCCGGTGAAGAAATTCTCAGCACGGCACTGAATGGAGAATATCGGAAGAGATCCGGGACATCCATGGCAGCGGCACATGTTTCTGGCGTTGCAGGCTTGGTCATCGCTGTGTTCCCCGATTATAACAGTGTAGAGATTCAAGAGACCCTCATTGCTACTGCCGAACCCCTATTTATCAATGCGCTCGTTGGTGCAGGGGTACTTGATGCATACGATGCGGTGCTCGAGGCTCGCGAGGCGCGCGGGGTTGCTCTATCCATAGAGACACCGTTCGAGGGCATAGGTGCCGATCTTCCGATTCCAAGAGCTTTCATCGCGCAAATTGATGCACATCGAATAGTCCCGCAGGTTGCAGGAACCGATAATATTAGCCATATCGAGATCATCGGCAGCGCGGGCGGTGCTGGATTTTCTGAATACTGGCTGGCGTATGGCATCGGTGAAGTGCCTGATTTATGGTATCCGTTGGGAACTGCGCAAACTGAACCGAAATTTAGTGCGTGCCTATACAAGTGGGATACCTCTGATTTTGCGGAGGGCAGGTATACGCTGCGGCTGAGTGTTAAATCTGAAAATGGAGACATCAAGAGAGCCAAGGTAGTTGTTGATGTGGCGCACGAGGCACCTCTTATTCTAAAGCATGAAGCACAACCGTGGCTTGCGGGAAACGAATTCAATTCAGTAGTGATGTGGCAAACGGAAGCGTTAACCACGGGCGAAATCCAAATTGTTGAGGCAAACGGCACTATCGATAGAACTGTCCATTCAGACGCGGAGAATCTGCTGCATTTCGTCAATATATCCGATTTAGGCGTGCCTTCCGGGACTTATTTGTACCGATTGGCGGTGAAAAATCGCGTCGGGGTGCTGCACATCGCTGATAACAACGACGGGTTATATCAGCTTGAAGTGGACGATACGCTGATTGGTATGTCGCATCTCTCGCAAGTCGCATCCATCGACAGCGGATTGCACGCTATCGCCTCCCCGGTAGATATAAACAGAAACGGGAAGTTGGAACTCTTTGTCGTTGAAATGGAGACTGGCACGGCACAAATTCTTGAGATAGCGGATAATGGAACATACGCGCAGATTTTTTCATTTCCTGAATCAGTGTGGCCCTGGGCATCAGCGGATACAGACAACGATGGACTTATAGAGATATTGTGCAATGCTTCGGGCGTGACATTTTTGCTGGAGCAACCTGCGCAAGATGAACTTCCAACGGAACGCATCTGGGAGGCACGCGGGCAGTGGAGTAGAACGATCGCAGATGTGGATGCAGACGGCATCCCTGAGATCTTCGCTCGTGATGATGTCACGAACACCATTTCGGTATACGAGGCGGTCGAAAATAACGGTTATCGAATTGTAGCGACCCTTGAAAACCCGATGTGGGGAAACACTGGAATTAGTGCGAATTTCGCCACGGGCGATTTTGACGGTGATGGACGGACAGAGATTTTAGCGGGGGACAACAGTGGGAGAGTGTTCATACACGAGGCGGCTGGAAATGACGAATACAGACAAACTTGGATACACACGCTTCCTGAAGGAATCCCACAACTCTTTGCCGCTGGGGATATGGACGGCGATGGAAACCCCGAGTTTGCTATCTGTGCCAAAACGGGTACCCAAGTCGGCACTACACAACTTGATATTCGTTATCATCACTGGCTTTTAACGATTTTCAAATCAGAGGGTGATGATATCTATCGTGCGGTGTGGACGCAACGCATCCGTGACGTATGGGATGGCGGAAATGGGATGACGATTGCGGACGCGAATAACGATGGACGCAATGAACTTTGCATCGCTGTTCAGCCGAACTTCTATCTCGTGCGGTATGACGGCATAGGCTATCGACCTATCTGGCACCATACCGCGACAAGCACTTTCAATCCGATTGTGGCTGACCTGAATGGGAATGGAACAAAGGCACTGCTGTTTAACAGTAATAATGCCTTGACCGTTTTTGAGACTTTTGAAACGGTTTCGTCCATTCCACCATCCACATCAGTATCTGTTGTACCAACACAGCGACCACGCTTGCATGCCGCGGTGCATTCGCCACCGAATCAGCTCTTATTGGCGTTTGACAAACCGATGGGTGTCTCTGCGACGGACGCTGGACGTTACCGTCTGCACAAGCAGGGAAACTTGGAAAGCGGTTTGGAACGTTACACGCCGCGCTCGGCGATCCTTGACCAAGCAGGCGAGCGGGTTGTCCTGACGTTCTCTCCAAAAGTCTTTCGCACAGGCAATCGTTATCAGATTGAGGCATTTCAACTTTCGGATATATACGGTGCGGATCTCGCAGAGGATGCCAGAATGCTGACGATACTGCTCCCGACACCAACGCTTGCAGAGGTGATTGTCTATCCCAATCCAGTGGCAGCGTGTAATGAGGTTACCTTCGATAAACTACCGGCGGGAACTAACATTGATATCTATGATGTCAGTGGGAACTGTATTGCAGTATTTCCTCGGACGGAACATGGAAGGAACAGAAGAATTTGGGAGCTTTCTGGTAGTGTTAGCAGCGGGGTCTATATCTATGTCCTTTCGTCTGAGGAGCAGCGGCGCGTTGGTAAACTCTCTGTCATCCGCTGATTTTTTCTATTGGTGTTATGTGGAGAGACACGTTGGTTAGGCAAAATACCTGTCCCTACATTTGATGCTATGGGGTCAGGCACAAGACCTGCCCCTACATTTGATGCTATGGGGTCAGGCACAAGACCTGCCCCTACACTTGATGCTATGGGTCCGGTAGGAGACCTGTCCCTACATTTGATGCTATGGGTCCGGTAGAAGACCTGTCCCTACACTTGATGCTATGGGGTCAGGCACAAGACCTGCCCCTACATTTGATGCTATAGGTCCGGTAGGAGACCTGTCCCTACATTTGATGCTATGGGTCCGGTAGAAGACCTGCCTCTACAATTCGCTATTTGGGTGTATTATTGAGCGATACAAAGGCCGGATTGAGTTTGAACACATTTCGGATCGCTTTTATTGCTTTCTCCCGTTCGTTGGCTTTTAGCGCAACCTGCGCGAGATGATAATGAGGCTCGATAGCATCGCGCTGTAGATCGATGGCACGTTCCAAAGTTTTCATTCCTTTGTTGACTTGCCCTCGCCTTGATAAAATCCAACCGAGGGTATCGTGATAAGCGGCAACATCCGGCGTCAATGTTACAGCTGTATAGGCTAACGCTTCAGCGAGTCGTAGATTGGACGAAGTCGGCAAAACGGAGTTCGCGGACGATGGGTGTGAACCTTGTGGATTGTTAATATTCACAGGTAAATGATCCTGATAATTATCCGCATAGAGGCGTGCAAGATTATTGTATGCCTCACCATATTTTGGTGCAAGGTGTATCGCCTTTTCATAGGCGCGTTGCGCCTCCAGGACACGCCCGGTTTTCATATACGCTGTCCCAAGGATATTGTAGGTTTCATAGTCGCGAGTCGTCCCTTCTCCTACCGACGTGAGCGGGTAAACGCCGACGAGTGAGGCTTCGGCGGCGAATATGTCCGGGTTCTCATTCCCTTTTGCCTCTAAAAACAGTTCATACGCTTCAATGGCGAGCGCGTACTGACTCTCCTTAAAGTACGCAAATCCGAGTTTCCTATAGAAACTAATTGGGAGGGCACCGAGCCCTCTGCTCAACTCATACGAGTTAATGGCTTTTCTATAATATCCCTCTTGAATGTAGAAATCACCTTCCGCCAAAGAGCGTTTTACCAACTCCGGTAGTTCGCTGATAGAAAGCCCGAAGCGAGATAGGGGACTTAATTCCATTTTTGTGTGTTTCTGATACTGCGTGAAAGCGATCGTAACGATGACGAGAACAGCCCATAATATCAGATAGACGCGCGTTCGCTGCACCCATTGCTTGGAAAGATATCTGCCGGGGTGTATTAGCGTTAGGAAGAAGTTCGTCTGTGCGGATTCAAGCGCAGTGTCCTGCGAATCATACGGGACAGTCGTAGCATTAGGTGCTAACATCGGAAGATTAACCGACGAACCGGCAAGACGAGAGGATCGAGCGATAGATTCCGCTAAATCGTTTATCTCTTGATCTTCTTTTTCTCGTTGTGATTCCGTATCGGTTGTAAAAGTATCTGTAGTTTCGGTTTCATCTATAGATTCAACCGGTTCATCGTCAAACTGCCCAGAATCCGGTATAGCTGCTCCTTCATCTGTAGGTTCAGTTTCCTCTATAACATCGCCCGGTTCATCGGAGAACTGTGTATGATCCGGAATATCGGTTATTTCTTCTGGAACTGCTACAGTGCTTTCACCTGAATCAACAGAAGGATTTGTGAATATTCCTTCAAATTCCGTCGACTGTTTCTCACCAGATTCGGTTGTTGAGACTTCATCTGCCGCTACATCTTCCATTTGTTCTATAAACGGATTCTCGGACGTAGCCGTTTGAAAACCTTCCGTGTTGTGAGGATGAACATTCGGTTCTGGTTCTGCTCTGTTTTGTTCTGGAATAGTTTGTGAATCTGTGAGATCTGTTGTCGCTGACGGTTCCTGTGTTTCTATCCGCTCACGAGACAGTTCGGGGTTAGACGCTTCCGGGGATGTTGAAGTGCCTCCATTGGCATAACGCGTCTCAATCCGAGCCATGCTTTTCTTCACTTCGATCCGTGTGAGCATCGAACCGGCAGTGCGGAGCGATTCGAGCGTCGAAAGCGCATCAGGCGTTGCCAACTCACCAATGGCTTCAAGCATTGTCCAAAGCGTTAAATCGTTTGACTCGACCTGTAACGCTTCAAGCAACGGCTGCGCAGCTCGAGTCGCGTTCATTTGGTGAAGTCCCATCGCGGCTTCGCGCCGGACCATTGAATCTGAATCAGCGAGCACCTCAATTAGGGGATCTATTCCGTGTGAGTTATCCTGCGAGACAAGATTCACAATAGCATTACACCGAGCGATGCTGGGTTGCCTTGTGTCTGTTAAATTCTGGATGAGTTGTTCAAAAGATAACATAATTCCTCAGGCGACTCTAAAATTGCGCCACTATTTTTAAGACATTACTCCAATTAACAAAACGATTTTTAACGAAAAAGGTTTCAAACCTAATATTGGGGGTTATCAGTAGCCCGAAAACCATTTGACATTTTGCGGAAAACGCCGTATCATAAAACGTATATTTTTTCTAAATATCGGAGAAATTTATGAAACACGGTTTTTTTACAAGAATTCTCTTATGCACCCTTCTAATATCGTTACTTGCCGGGTTCTTACCGGTCCTTGCCGATTCACATCTCAAACGCGGTGGCACCTTAATTTTTGGGCGCGGTGGAGACTCCATTGGATTAGATCCTGCGCATGAAATAGATGGAGAATCCTTCAAAGTCTGCAACAACATCTACGACACGCTCGTTCAATATAAGGATGAAAGCACAGCCCTCGAACCGGCGCTTGCTGAAAGTTGGGAAAGTTCAGAAGACGGGCTGACCTGGACTTTTCACCTTCGGCAAGGTGTAACCTTCCATGACGGAACCCCTTTCAACGCCGAAGCGGTTCTCTTTTCCCTGAACCGACAGCATGATGCTACACATCCGTTCCATAAGATTGGGGGTGCCTATAACTACTGGATAGACACCGGTTTGGCAGAGGTTGTGGATACAATTGCTGCGGTTGATGAATTTACGGTTCAAATCCACCTTAAAACGGCTTATGCGCCGTTCCTCTACACCCTTACCATCCATGCTTTCTCAATTGTGAGTCCGACGGCACTGCAAAAATGGGGTGAAGATTTTACGAATAACCCCGTCGGGACGGGTCCCTTCAAGTTCGTACGATGGGATCGCAACGATAAGATCGTGCTTGAGGCGAACGATACATACTGGGGAGGTAGACCGCCTTTAGATAGGATTATCTTCCAATCCATTCCTGATAATTCCGTCCGGCTCATCAAACTTCAGGAGGGAAGTCTCCATGCCATGGAGTTCCCGAACCCGGATGACTTGCAACAGATCCGAGATGATACTATGCTGGCGTTGATTGCGCAACCCGGCATGAACATTGGGTATTTGGCAATGAATATGGACAAAGAACCCTTTGATAATCTGAAGGTGCGACGTGCCATCAACCACGCCATCAACAAGACTGCAATTGTCGAACATCTCTATCAGGGTATGGGTATCCCTGCCAAGAATCCGATTCCACCGACACTCTGGAGTTATGACGATTCGATTGAGGATTACGACTATGACCCAGAGTTGGCGAAGCGGTTGCTGACGGAGGCGGGCTATGCGAATGGATTTGAAACAACACTTTGGGCACTCCCCGTTCCGCGTCCCTATATCCCCGATGGACGGGCACTCGCGGAGGTGCTGCAATCCGAGCTCCGCAATATTGGGATTGCGGCAAAAATCGTGACATTTGACTGGGGTACCTATCTTGAGAAAACGAAAAATGGTGAGCATGACATCGCAATGTTGGGGTGGTTTGCGGACATAGGCGATCCGGACAACTTCCTCTACTACCTTTTGAGTAAGTCAGCGGCAAAAAAACCTGCGGGGAATATCGCATTTTACCGAAGCGATGCGATGCAAGATGTACTCGAGCAGGCGAGGGCAAGTACGAATCAGAACGAACGCGTTTTGCTCTACCAACAAGCACAACGCATTTTCCATGAGGATGTCCCGTGGGTGCCCTTGGCGCATGCCCAGCAGATTTTAGTTATAAACCGGAAGGTGAAGAATCTCAAACTTCATCCACTGTCGTGGAAATACTTCCGCCAAATTTGGATCGAGGAATAATATGAACAAATCCGTATTTCGCGTAGGTGTCACACGCGACTTCTTAGGACCCGATGGCACCTGCGATTTAGATGACATTGCCGATCCGCTTTTTGACGAAGCGGGTCTGCACTGGGAATATATTGCAGAGAATACACCTGTGTTACAAGCCGCACAGGTGCAGGATTATGACGCGCTCTTAGTATTGGGCGCGGGGATCACGGCGGAAACATTCACAGACGCTGACAGGTTGGCTGTTATCGCTCGTTTCGGCGTCGGATATGATAAGGTGGATGTGGCGGCTTGTACCGAAAACGGTGTGTTGCTAACGATTGCCCCTGATGGTGTTCGGCGTCCCGTTGCCACTTCCATCATGACCTTGGTCCTATCGTTGAGCCACCAGTTGTTGATAAAGGATAGACTCATCCGTGCGGGCGGCTGGAGAAACACACAGAACTATAGAGGGATGGGGTTAGTCGGCAGAACGTTGGGGCTTGTCGGTATGGGGAATATCGGGAAAGAAGCTTTTAAACTGGCAAAACCTTTCGGGATGCGTCATATCACTTACGACCCGTACATCACACCCGCTGATGCGGCAGAAGTCGATGTAGAGCCCGTTGATCTGGACACCTTGATGCGAACGGCTGATTTTGTGTGTGTCTGCTGTCCATTAAACGAAGAGACGCGCGGACTCATCGACGCGAAACGTATCGGGCAGATGAAACCGACGGCTTATCTGATTAACACCGCACGCGGTCCAATTGTTGACCAAAAGGCACTCACGGAGGCACTTCAGGATCGACGGATTCAAGGAGCAGGACTCGATGTCTTTGAACAGGAGCCAATTGACGATGACGATCCGCTCTTAAGTCTGGACAACGTTATTGTGACTCCGCACAGTATCTGTTGGACGGATGAATGCTTTGAAGGCAACGCCAAGAGTGCGTGCGGGAGTATCATTAACGTGGCTTCTGGGAAAATGCCACCATATATTGTAAATCGAGAGGTTATAGATAGCCCGAGATTACAACAGAAGTTGGCGCGTTGAAACGCGGAGGAACATCATGCTTACAGAACAGCAAGTCAAGCATTTTCAGACATTGGGATTTCTCGTTTTTCGGCAGGTGTTCAACCAAGAGGAACTGAACACAATACAAGAGGAGTTTGAAGCGGCGATGGCATCTGCGTATCGTCATGCGCCCTTTGATGGAACGCACCGACATTGGCTACCCATGATGGGACCCGAGACACCCTTCTTCGCGAACCTGCCGGAAGACTCGCGGTTCTGCGAGGTGGCAGAGCAACTCTACGGCGACGATGTGTTTTTCGTCGTTTCGGATGCGAACCGTTATGTGGGCAATACAGGTTGGCACCCGGATCATAACGTTGATCCAATCAAGGATTGCTACGGGGTGAAATTCGCGTATTATCTTGAACCCGTTGATGCCGAAAGCGGGGCGTTACGGCTGATCCCCGGCTCTCACAAAAATCCGCTGCACACCGACCTGCGGGAGAATTTGAACGAGTTGGGGCTGGAGATTTGTGACGTTCCGGGGTATGTTTGCCAATCGGAACCGGGGGATGTGGTCGCTTTCGATATGCGGTGCTGGCATGCCAGTTGGGGGGGCAGCGCTGACCGTCGGATGTGCACTATCGTTTACTATAACAATCCAAGGACTCCTGTCGAAGATGCTGCCACGCGTAACCGCGCACGAAGCAACGCGAGGAGTCCGGAACAATTTAATCGACCGGGCGAGCCGCTCTACGATCCACACTGGGTCGCAAATCCAGCGGGCAGTGAAAAACGGCAGCAATGGATTGATCGGTTGCGTGAGTTAGGATTTTTGGATACGGTTTAAACGGACGAAATTTTATAGGAGTGGGCTTTCCTCCCACGTTTGAAGATTTCGGAGGAAAGCTCAAAGATGCATGAGAAAGAAAAAACAGACACGGATTGACAAGCGGATACTAAAAACGGAGTACATGCGAATTATTCCAGACGACTCCGCACCCCTTTTTCAAGAGGAAATGCACGAGAACTTCGACTTTCGCATAGGATTTATCCACCAAGGCGTTGTTGCGCATGTCTACGAAATCGGTATACCTGAAGAATTGGGTGCGCACGATACCGTCAAAGATATTTCTATCCCTCGCGTGTCCTGTTTTATTGTGCTTGTAACACAAGTCGTACTGCACCATATCAACCGCCTGCCAACTCTGTTCAAGCATGCAGTCTGGGAAACTATTGACGCTATCATTGATGAGGATGCCGAAGTTCCCGATATCCTTTTGGTTATTATTGCCGACTGCATACAGAGAGCGATAGCGGAAATCAACTACAACCAATTGAAGAATGAAAGCGTCTTAAATCGGTTATGGAATAGTATCAAGTCCGCTTATGGGGAGAAATACGCGCCAAGTGATGTTGAGATTTTCGACGATTTCTACGAATTTGAAGAGGATCCCGACGAAACAGAATAGCAGAATAGTTATTGGGACGGTTTGCTACGCAAACCTTTCGGTTATCGGTCTTCGGTTAAAAGAGGGTTTTGTTAAACGAAAGATTCTTAACCGATAACTGACAACCGATGCCATAAAACTGGTAACACTACCCTCTTTTTCCCAGATAATTGACCATGTTTTCCGTGAAACGTATCTATCCGCCGACTTGCAGAATTATGCAACCTTCTCCCTTCGATTCGCGTCACTACATCAAAATATAGTCAAGTACCCCACCCTCCCCTAAAGAGTGAGGAGGGAACGCCGAAGATTTTGATGAATACCAAGGACCGAGATTCCAACCTATCCGTACCAATAGGAGAGATTGATGAGAAACGATGATGTCGCATTGGTTCACCGCGCCCTTACAGGTGACGAGACAGCCTTCTCGATGTTGGTGGAGAAGTACCAAAAACAGGTTCACGCGATCGCGTGGCGAACAACTAAGGATTTCCACGTTGCTGAGGACATCGTCCAAGAAACCTTTCTGAAGGTCCATCAGAAACTTGCGACCCTAAAGGATCCACAGCGATTTTCTGGTTGGATTAACGCTATTGCTACGCGGTGTTGTCTTGCGTGGTTTCGTGAGAAACGCTTGAATTCCGAACTTGCTGAGAATATAAACATCGCCATGAGACACGATGATCCATATTCTGGGTATCTGGCACGGGAGCAAGCTAAAGACGCATCACAAGAATTGCACGAAATTATTAAAAAGTGGCTCGCGAAGCTGCGGGAAAGTGACCGCATTGTCGTTACCCTCCACTATTTCGATGGAATGTCGTGTGAAGAAATCGCCGCTTTCTTAGGCATCCCTACAAACACCATAAAAAGTCGGCTCAACCGCGCGCGGAATCGGTTAAAAAAGAATGAATCTCTGGTGCAATCTACTCCTGACGCTTTTCAAACTTTTGCGAAACTCAGCGAGGTCGTTAAAATGGAACGGAATATAAAGGTAAGTTTTAATGCCGCCACCGAAAGTGGCAATCAATCAGGACATGGAAGTGTCTCCTTAATAAGAAACGATGCACTTTTGCGCTTTAAAAGTCTTAATTGCGGTTGGGAAGGAGACAGTCGATTTGAGTGTGTGCTAACAGCTTTGCTCGGAACGGCTATTACGCCTTCCGTTCTCAGATTTCCCGTCGTTGTAGGCGATACTTGGACGCAGGAAGGATTTTGGAATTCGCAAGTAGAGACAATCTTGGATGGTTACGAACAGATCGAAGTTCCTGCTGGTATTTTTCCTGCGTGTCTCCAGCATAAAAGTGTCCTTACGGACATCACTTCGCACTCACAGAACAACCTGACTATCATTACTAACGACAAACGCTATGAACCAGGTGACAGACAGATGAGCCCGTTTGTTAACGGGGTACGCCATTTGTGGTTTGCTAAAGGGGTTGGGCTCGTGAAAACGCGTTATGAGCATGCCAACGGTATCACAACAGAGATAGAACTAATGGAATATAGAACACCCGGCAAGACAGAAGAATATCTTCCTCTACAGATTGGTTCTACGTACACATATAAATCGCGTAGCGCCTATCTTGGTGAAACGCTTACTGAAACGTGGCGCGTCACTGAAAATTTTTGACCCTGATCGGTATCTATTGAGAGTGAGCAGACGTAGACGTGAAAATTATCTATTGCTATTGTAACTGGAGATAACGTGGTGCTTTGGACAATTGTTAGAAGAGAAATCACAGCAAATATCTTGAGTCTCAGATTCTTCATGGGGTTACTCATCTATTTTTCTCTGATTGTGACAAATCTCTTTGTTTTGACCAGAGGTTACGAGGATAGACTGCAAAGCTACCAAACGGCTCTCCGAGAAAATGAAGATGAGATAAGACAGGTCAAAAAATACTCTGAATTCGGGCAAATCGGGCAAACCCGTAGACTCAAGTGTCATCGGAAACCGAAACTGTTGAGCATCTTCAACGAAGGCATGGATAAAAGGAAGGGCAACTCGGTAGCGGTCGCACACGGATCTGTGCCTGCTGTTGCCGAACAACACGGCTCTGATAACCCCTATTTGAACATTTTTTCCTCTATTGACTTCACGGTCATTTGCCAAGTGGTGATGAGTCTACTCGCCCTGCTTTTCTCCTACGACACGATATCGCGAGAGAAGGAGGCGGGGACCTTGGGATTAACACTCTCTTGCGCGGTTTCGAGACCGATGCTGCTTTTGGGAAAATATATTGCTGGGATGGCATCTATCTCTCTTCCCCTTATTGCGAGTTTTGTGGCAGGCTTGTTGGTGATACAATCTTTTCCTTATGTTTCCTTCAGTAGTTCGGATTGGATACGGATCGCGCTCATCTTCCTCGTATCCATGCTTTATGTGTCTCTCTTTTTTCTCATTGGACTGTTCCTCTCCGCTCGGACACACCGATCCTCTATCACCTTAATGTTCTCAATGTGCGTCTGGGTGTTTTTCGTGCTGATCGTTCCAAATTTAACGGTTTTATTGGTGGAACATGTAAGTCCAATTCAATCGGAGCAATCACCGAAAGCACAGGCGGATGAACTGTGGACGGAATTTGAGACCAAAGTTGCAAAGTATTTGAAGGAACGCGGTGTTGAAAATCCTTGGGATCCTGCCAAACCCGGGGGGCTTGGCTTAAGCGCAGACAGAAGTTCTTATGGCAGCGGCGAAACCATAGGGATGAGCCGTTTTGCAAACGAGGACGGTATACCGTTTATCCAAGAATTTTATGGGTTCAAGGAAAATCTGCGGGCACAATACGCCGACAGGATATGGCAAGTCCGTAAGGAATATCTCGACGAGAATCCGAACCGACAGTCTCTATTGGCACTGAATATATCCCGTATATCTCCAGCACCCGTTTACTACAATGCCGCTGCGATTCTTGCGGAGACAGACTTAGGAAGTTTCTATCAGTTTATGGAACAGACTCGACAATATCGCCGAGAGTGGGTTGAGTATCTGAGGGATGAAGAAATATTCTCCTCACGGAGATGGTTTACAGAGGATGGGGCTCAAGGGGCTCTTGATCTCAGCGGCATGCCCAGATTTAAAGAACAGAGCGAAGGCATCGGGGGCAGCCTCCAACGCGCAGTCCCAGATATCATGATACTCGCGGTATTAAACATATTGTTCTTTATGGGAGCATTTGTCTCATTCCTGCGCTACGACGTGATATAGGGGATGAATCTGGATCGTTTGTGGTAGGAAACCCAGTTATTTCCCGCTGTTCAGTTGATATGACCAAAAGAGGGTAACATGATCTGGCACATAGCAAAACGCGAAATTCTTGATAATCTGACCCGTTTTCGGTTCGTACTCACGGTGATTCTGGTAATGGTACTGATGCTGATGAATGCCGTGCTATTTGTGAGTCGTCAATATCCGCGAAGAATCGCACAGTATTCCCAAGACGTCAACGCCGCGACAGAATCAATGAAGGAACGAAGTGCCAGTTTAGGTGAGTTAGCCGTATCGGGTCCCGGAGATCTCTATAAGCAGCCAAGTCCATTGGGATTTATCGCCACGGGGGCGGACGCGAAACTACCGAAGCGGGTCACCGCGAATGCCTCTTCCGGCAGCAATTGGACGACGACCAATTTTCACTACTCGCATTCAAACAATTGGTGGCTTGAATATTCACAAGATGTCTTTCGCAAAAATGATGCTTTGCCAAATTTCACGGAATTGGATTGGACGTTCATCATCGGGTTGGTTATGAGTTTCATGGCGATTCTATTCACTTACGATGCAGTCTCTGGAGAGCGTGAGACAGGGACGTTAAGCCTGCTCATGTCTAATTCTGTATCACGTGCCACTGTGCTTCTGGGAAAATTCATGGGGGCGTTCCTCACACTCCTACTTCCTCTGTTTATCGGGATATTGCTGAACTTAATGATCATCAGTGCATCGAAATTAGTGGTGCTGAGTGGAAACGAATGGGCAAGGGTTGGGATAATTTTCGTTACTTCCGCCATCTACATCTCAATATTTCTATGGCTCGGATTGTTTATTTCAAGCCAATTTTCCAATTCGTCGAGCAGCTTACTGGTCCTCCTTCTAATTTGGGTTGTATTTGTGGTGCTTATTCCGAACACAATGGGGGTATTGGCAAGCGGTTTCCGGCAGGTTCCCTCAAGGAGTGAAGCTTTTCGGTTAAAGCAGGCAAAATTGGATGAAATCCATGAGCGATACTGGGCAGATAGCAAGCTCTTCCAATTCGGCTCCCCTTCTGACACTCCTCCCAACATTGAAGCACTCAGAACGTGGGCTGGCTATCTCACTGAACGGGCGGATGCGAGGAGTCGGTTTGACGATGAACATCTGGATAAGCAGTTCGCACAGGTTGGGTTTACGCAACAAATTACGCGATTATCACCGGCAGCCATCTACAAATATACCTTAGAATCCCTGTCTGGGACAGGATTTGCCAGACATAAAAGGTTTATTCAACACGCGCGTCGCTACAGACAACAGTTCGTTGATTTCATCCAATCAGAAGACAGAGCGGACAACAAAAGTTACCATGTTTATCTCGTAAAGGAGGGATTATCCCAGAAACCTGTTGCCTTTAGTAGCATTCCCAAGTTCTCCGAAAAACTGACTGTGGGTATCACTTTCAAAGGGGCGTTGTTGGACCTGATGTTGTTAGTTTTACTCGCGCTGCTCCTGTTTATGGCGGCTGTCTTGGGGTTTATGACCAGCGACGTTAAGTGAGGTGAGAAGAAGCCGTGATTCGGAGATCACGCCTACAGAAGAATCGCGACTGGGAGATCGCTCCTACACTTACTGCAGAAGATCCTTTTTGACTGTTTCCCACTAATGTAGTATAATTTTAAGATAAAGAAAACGCTCGGTTGTGTACAATTTCCGTCTCTGTTGGACTAATCAACAGCTGGACGTGGTGGGTTTCCCCAATGGCCACTTCTATCCTCTCCGCTCACGACGACACCTTCTCTATCCCAGCGGTAGAAGGCGTGGACATCGGCACTACAGTATCGCAGCGTGAGACCGCACCGCCGTTTCGGCGAGGGATTGGCGTTTGAGCCGTGTAGCAACAAGTCGGTGTGGATGGAAATTTCACCCGCTTTCAGTTCAACATCCACGGGTTTACCGTACTGCTCGGCATCTTCAACGATTTGACCCAATACACTGTTTTCGTCGGGTGTGCTGTATCGAGCCGTCAAGTGTCCCGAGTGATGTGAACCTGCGATGAATCGCATCGCGCCGTTCTCAGCGGTGGCATCGTCAATCGCGAGCCAGACGGTAGCAGTTTTTGAGGGGGTCAGGGGCCAGTATCCCGCATCTTGATGCCAGCCGACGATTTTTGAGTCGTGCGGCATTTTGCAGAAGTAGTGTGCACCCCAGCCGATAACATCCTCACCGATCAGGTCTTTCACACAGGCGACGATCCGTGGGTGTGTGAGAAGGTCATACACCTTCCCGTATTTCATGTGTGCGGAGATAATCGAATAACTGCTTCCGCCTTCTGCCAGGACGCTTGCCAATAGGGTATCGAAGTATTGACGGTGTTCACCGATTTCGGCATCATCGAAAATCGGGATACCTTTGATATAACCGGTGCTATTAAAATCAGCCAACTGCGCTTGGGTTAGTACCTTCGGATGTTCGGTGACGCTTGGGTAAAACTGGAGGTCGCGTCCCATTTCAGCGAGTTGCTCCCATGTCGGCATGATTTTGTCGGTTTTGTAGGTTACGCCTTGGTTTGACATTGTTACTCCACCTTCTGTAAATTCTGATTGCATTTTACCATAAACGTAAAGAAGATGGAATAACATTCGACTTTTGTAGCGGAATCTGCATGAAGTTTAAAAAAATAATTCGGTAATTGAGGCGCAATGAATTGGGCGACTACGAACCGGTCTGGTTGTAGTTGTGCGATTCATCGGACGTCTCGAAATTGAGGTCAATGAATGGCGCATGCATATACCCCCGGTCTTAAGGTTACCGAGGAAATGACAATTCAGAAAGAACGGCGGCTTCCGCTCCGAGGCGAGGTGCTCGTCGAAACCGGGGCAACAGTCCAGGCAGAGGACGTTGTCGCGAAGGCGGATCTGCCGGGCAACGTCCAATTGCTGAACGTTGCCAACCTCCTCAGTGTCCCCGCGGAAGAAGTCACGGAATACATGCTCAAACCCATCGGCGAAATTATTACTAAAGATGAGATTATCGCTACAACCAAAGGACTTTTTGGGCTTTTCAAATCGCAGGCACGTTCACCGATTGACGGCACCATCGAAGCCGTGTCCGATATCACAGGGCAGGTTATCCTCCGTGAACCTCCTGTTCCTGTGGAGGTCAAGGCTTATACAGATGGCACAGTAACGGAGATCGCCCCAGATGAAGGTGTCACAGTCGAGACGTACGGGACCTACATCCAAGGCATCTTCGGGGTTAGCGGTGAAACAGTAGGGAATTTAGCTGTTGCTGTCTCTTCCCCAAGTGACGAACTTTCTGCGGAACAGATTCTGTCCGAACATCGGGACCGTATTTTGGTCGGCGGTTCGCTGGTCACAACCGATGCGATTCAGAAAGCGATCCAGCACGGCGTAAAAGGCATCATTGCCGGTGGAATTGACGACGCGGATCTGCGGGAGCTTCTCGGCTATGAGCTCGGCGTTGCGATTACAGGGTCGGAGGAGATCGGAATTACACTCGTTATTACGGAAGGGTTCGGAAGCATCGCGATGGCGGAACAGACATTTGCACTCTTGAAAGCGCGGGAAGGCATGAAAACCTCTATCAACGGGGCAACGCAAATTCGTGCCGGGGTCGTCCGTCCGGAGATCGTGATCCCCTTGGTATCAGACGCGGCAGAAACGGTGGAAGCGGCGAAGGATGGAAGCGTGGAAGGCGTTTTGGAGGTTGGCAGCTCGGTGCGTATCATTCGGGAACCGTATTTCGGCAAATTGGGACGCGTCACGGAGTTGCCAGTAGAACTTCAGAATTTAGAAACAGAAGCGCAGGTGCGGGTGTTGCGCGTCGAACTTGAAAATGGTGAACAAACCACTTTACCACGTGCCAATGTTGAGGCGATTGAAGGGGGTTAGTTTGGACGGCACGCGGAGCGTGCCTACTACTTTAGGGAGATTTTTCAACTGGATTGATTTTCATACCACTTAACGTTGCCGGTGCTGAGACCGCTGGCGACGATGTCCAATCTCCCGTTTCCGTTCATGTCGAGGACGTGCATCTGTCCGACCCCTAAGCCGCCATTGTCAATTGTTTCTTTGCGCCATCGATTTTGTACCAGATCCTCTGGCCGGTAGAGATGCAGACTTGTGCCTTCGCCGTTGTAACCACAGATAATCTCAAGGACCCCATCATCGTCAACATCAACCGCAGCGAGGGAGTGTCCTCGGTTGAGCGTGTCGTCGATGAGATAGCGGTGCCATGGATCCGTTCGCGGATCGCCAGTAGCTTTATACCAGACGAGATTGTTCCCGTGCCACGGCTCAATCGCTAAAATTTCGTTGATACCGTCGCCATCAATGTCAGCGGCGAATGTGTCGCTACACTCTCGGTCGCTAATGACGCATTTGCCCCAATCGTCCGTCATTGGTGATGTAGGTGGTTCGTACCAGATCAATCCTTCCGAGCAACTGATCAGGACATCATCACGTCCATCTTGGTCAACATCGTTGATACTCAAGCCGTGATTGATGTGGAGGGAATCGTCAAGGAGGCGGGAGTGCCAAGAGGCTGCTTCTCGCGGGGTATCCGACAATTCATAGCACCAGAGGGAGCCGGGGCTGTGCCATTCGCCGGGTTTACCGTCCTCGCCGCGAATGGATGCAACAATGAGAAACGGAGCTGATGTTGAGGCATTCTCGGAGAGGTTTGCGAGTCCTATACGGTGGATAAAGGGGACATCGGCGATGCGGTAACTTTTCCAATTCTGGCCGTCTTGTGCTGGCGCCTCAAGCCATTGGAGGTATCCCTCCGCGGCGTTGACCCCACGATTGAAACCGCTCCCGACAATGAGATCAGGCGTGCCGTTACCGGTGAGATCGTAAGGTGCGATGGTGATATGTCCGCTGTCCTGATCCGTCACAAGGTGTCTCTTCCAATCGGGTGCCTCGTACCAAGCAATAATGGGTTCGCCTGTAGAGCCAGCGATGATGTCAAGTTGCCCGTCTCCGTTTATATCAGCGACGGCGAGCCCATAAACACTTTTGAAGGTGTTGTCCAGTAGGTGTCCTCTGAATTTCACGGTTAATCTCCTCGTATGATCGCACACGATGTGTTTTATCTAAGGGTTGAGAAAAAATCGGATAATCCCAGGCTCTATCTCATACCCAACGCTCGACCAGAATGCGCTCGCCCACGGATATTTCTCTTCTACGAGTGCTGTGATGCGTTTAACGCCGTGTTTTGCTAAGTATTTCTCGCCTTCCTTGACTAAAGCCCGTCCAATTCCCCGCCGTCGGTAGTCAGGATGCACTGCGAGTCGATACATGTTCCCGCGCCATCCATCGAAAGTGGCTATTAAGGAGCCGACGATCCGTTGATCTACCTCAGCGACCAGCACCGTCGCGATGCTTTTTATTGCGCCCTGAATGTCTGCGATAGTATCTGTGATGCTCGGGGATGTTCCAGCAGCCTGCCACAATGTGAAAAGTGCTTCTGCCTCTTCTAATCGACATTCTCGGATTAAGAAAGTATCCATTTTGTCCGATGAATTCATATCTTTGAAACGGGAACGAGGGATGCCAGCAAATAGATTGGCACCTACGGAAGGCGAGGTTAGAAACCTCGCCAGCGAGGGATACTTACGGTATACTTACAAGAGAAGAAGATTTACTCGTCAAGCCAGCTCATCATGCTGCGCAGGTTTTTGCCGACTTTTTCGATTTCCAATTCCGCTTCCTGTCGACGGAGCGCACCGAGTACGGGTTGATTCGCTTCATTTTCCAAGACCCACTCTCGTGCGAAGACACCTTCCTGCACGTCCTTCAAAATTTGGCGCATTTTGTCTCGAATGCTGTCGTCAATGATCCGCGGACCCCGCGTGAGGTCCCCGAATTCAGCAGTATTGCTAATGTCATTTCGCATTTTGCTCAATCCGCCGGCGTAAATTAAATCGACAATCAACTTGAGTTCGTGGAGACATTCAAAGTAAGCCATCTCAGGTTGGTACCCCGCTTCAACAAGTGTGTCAAAAGCGGCTTTGATGAGTGCCGCGGTCCCGCCACACAGGACGGCTTGTTCGCCAAAGAGATCCGTTTCGGTTTCCTCACGGAAGGTTGTTTCGATGACACCTGAGCGCGTGCCACCGATGCCTCTGGCATAAGCGAGCGCGACATCGCGTGCAAGTCCTGTGGTATCTTGATGGATAGCAACAAGGCAAGGCACGCCACCACCGCCTTCAAATACCTCGCGGACAAGGGATCCGGGTCCCTTCGGTGCAATCATTGCGACATCAATGTCACTGGCAGGCACAATCTGTCCAAAATGGACGCTGAACCCGTGTGAGACGAGGAGCATGTTTCCCGGTTCCATGTTTGGGGCAATCTGATCGCGGTAGACGGCTGCATGCCGTTCGTCAGGGATGAGAACCTGGACGATGTCTGCCATTGCGGTGGCTTCTTCAACGGTTTTGACGGTTAAGCCTTCGGCTTCCGCTCGCGCTTTTGAACGGCTGCCTTCATATAATCCGACGACAACATTCGCGCCACTGTCCTTGAGGTTGAGTGACTGGGCACGTCCCTGTGCACCGTAACCCACAACAGCGACGGTGCGCTCTTTCAGTAAATCAAAATTGGCATCACTGTCGTAATAAATCGTTGCCATTTTTCTAATTTTCCTTGCGGTTCGTTTCGGAAGGTTTGCGTATGAGTGCCCCTTCCGTCTATCTAGGGGAAATACCCTATCAAAAACCCTGCGTGTTTTTGCGAATCAACGCTGAATGCGCGTGTGGCATTCAGCGGGGTATTTCTGCGTATTGTTGCAGGCTACAATTTAGGGTTAATGGAGCGGGGCGCAGCCCAGAGGTACATCAATTAAAATTCGGAGCCGCGGAGCATTGCTATTTTGCCGGTGCGTGCTAACTCAAGGATGCCGTAGGTATTGAAAATATCAATCGCTGCTCTCAATTTACCCTCATCCCCTGTAATTTCAAGGACAAGTGAGGTAGGCTTCATATCAATGACCCGTCCACGGAAGACTTCCGCGACTTGTAGCACCTCAGTACGTTTTTGAGGATCGTCGGTGGCGACCTTGATAAGAACAAGTTCTCGCTCAACATGCGTCCCAGCCGTGGAAAGGTCTGTTACCTCAATAACGTCAATAAGTCTGTTGAGATGATGATAGATCTGTTCAATAATTTGGGCATCGCCGTGCGTGACAAGCGTTATCTGCGAAATACTCCTGTCATGCGTTTCGGCAACGTTAAGGCTATCGATATTAAAGCCGCGTCCGCTGAAGAGTCCCGCAACACGTGCGAGGACTCCAAATCGGTTTTCGACCAAAACGGAAAAAATGTGTCGTTCTTCAGGATTCATTCTTTAATTTTACCTTAAGATAAGCCGCGGATAACATCTCCGAGTCCGGCACCCGCTGGTACCATCGGGAACACATTTTCTTCTTCATCAACGATAAAGTCGATGACGACCGGACCGTCAGTAATCCCTTTTGCCTTTTGAAGTGCTGGCACAACATCTTCAGTGTGTTCAACCCGTAAGCCTGTGGCACCGAATGCTTGTGCGAGTAAAGCGAAATCTGGGTTGTCGTGGTAATCGACAGCGGAATAGCGTTTACCGTGGAACAATTCCTGCCATTGGCGAACCATTCCCAAGTACATATTGTTGATGATGAAAATCTTAAGCGGCAGTTTCATCGTAACCGCTGGCACCAATTCTTGGATTGTCATGATATAGGAGCCATCGCCATTGATGTTGACGACGGTTTTGTCCGGACATCCAAGTTGCGCACCGATTGCGGCGGGGAGACTGAAGCCCATCGTCCCGAGACCACCGGAGTTGAGCCATTGACGGGGTTCAGTGAATTTGAAGTATTGCGCCGCCCACATCTGATGCTGTCCGACATCCGCGACGACAATCGCATCGCTGTAATGTTCATAAATCTGCTCAATGACGTATTGCGGCATTACCTTATCGGCTTTTTGCTCGTATTCAAATGGGTACTTCTGCTTCCATTCCTGAATCTGGTCGCGCCAGGGATCAATATCCGCTATGCCAACCTGTTTGTTGAGTTCAGTGAGGACGTTCTTCGCATCACCAACGATAGGAACATCTACCGGTACATTTTTCCCGATACAGGAGGCGTCAATATCAATGTGGATTTTTTTGGCGTTCGGTGCAAATTTATTGAGATCACCGGTAACGCGGTCGTCGAACCTTGCCCCGATAGCAATAACAAGGTCTGCGTCCGTAAAAGCGTAATTTGCGCAACAAGAGCCGTGCATTCCGGGCATCTCCATCGCCAAAGGATGCGTTTCGGGAAAAGCACCGAGCCCCATCAGTGTAACAGTAATCGGGATCTGGGTTTTGAGCGTGAATTGTCGTAGCTCTTCACTGGCATTGGCGAGGACGACGCCACCGCCGGCATACAGCATTGGACGTTTCGCTTCCTTAATCAATGCCGCGGCCTTCCCGATTTGCACCGGATCCCCGTGAACTTGCGGTTTGTAACTGCGAATGTCAACCGTTTCTGGATATTGAAACAGTGCTTCGTGCAGCTGCGCGTCTTTGGCAATGTCAATAACAACAGGCCCGGGTTTCCCAGTCTTCGCGAGGTGAAACGCTTCGGCGACGACATCTGCGACTTCGTCGCAATTTTTGATTAAATAACTATGCTTACAGATCGGACGCGTTACACCGATAACGTCACATTCTTGGAAAGCATCGCTGCCGATATAATGGGTGAAGACCTGTCCAGTAATCGCGACCATCGGAATCGAATCCATGTAAGCGGTTGCGATACCGGTAACGAGGTTGGTTGCGCCGGGGCCGGAGGTTGCGAGCGCGACGCCGACATCGCCTGTGGCGCGTGCGTAGCCATCAGCGGCGTGGGAAGCCCCTTGTTCATGCCGCATCGGAATCAATTTGATTTCCGTCTCACTATACAGGGCATCGAAAATCGGCATCGCCGCGCCACCGTTCACACCAAAGATATATTCGACACCTTCCCGCTTGAGACTGTCAACAAGGATTTGCGCTCCTGAAAGTTCCATGCCAATTTTCCTCATAAGCTGCAGGGGTGAGGGATATAGTTCCCTGTTCCCTGCGCGGAGTCGTTGAATTTTCGGTGCAGCTTGCAAACCGAAAACTTGCTCTACAAAAGAAAAAGCCTCCTCGTTCCGAACATGGAGACGAGAAGGGCATTCACACTGACCTTACCGTGGTACCACTCCAATTCTCTTTCTCACTTTCATTCAAGATATTGGGTTTACAAAACCCACCTATAATGAGAGAGAGCACTCTTTGGGATGCGATAACGGGCATCACACCGACCCATCCTACTGAGGTTTATAGACTGTTCAGATGCGCAGCTCCAGGGCGACCTTCAGTCGTGGGAACTTGTGGAGACCTTTCAGCCTATGAGTCTCCTTCTCTGGCAAGTCGGGACGACTTACTCCTCCCCTTCAACGCTTTTATAGGTAATCTATTTAATTGTTAATTACGCACGCTGTTTTAATGAAGTTTCATAGGCGCGCTAAAAAAACTATATGTTATGTCTTAAGTATAACACATCTGAACAGAAATGTCAAGAAAAATTTAATCGCGCCCCGGCAATAGGAATTATATTTCGCGTGGTAAGAAGTCAGTGGAAATATAGGGGCGTGTGTCCGTTACTTTAGGAAGTAGAGGGTAGGTTTGAAACACACTTCGCTCCTACCCCTACCAACATGTAAACGTGTTACGGAATGTTAGGCGTTTGCTATGTAGAGTTCATTGACCCGAGTCCAGTTGATGACGTTTGTCCACGCCTCAACGTAATCTGGACGGCGATTCTGGTAATTCAAATAATAGGCGTGTTCCCAGACATCGATACCCAGAAGCGGGGTATGTCCCTGCATAATTGGACTGTCCTGATTCGCCGTGGAGTAGATTTCCAAGCCACTGTCGCCGAGGACGAGCCATGCCCAACCAGAACCGAAGCGTGTGGTTGCGGCAGTAACAAATTGTTCTTTTGCTGCCTCCAGTGATCCGAAGGTAGAGGTGATCGCAGCTGCGATTTCTCCACCGGGTTCACCCCCATTAGGACCCATGATGGACCAAAAGAGGGAATGATTGGCGTGTCCGCCGCCGTTGTTGATGACAGCTTGGCGTTTGTCTTCCGGCACCTGATCGAGGTTACCGAGTAGGTCGTGAATATCCATATCGGCGACAGCACCGAGACCCTCTAAAGCGGTATTGAGGTTGGTGATATAGGCTTGATGGTGTTTGCCGTGATGGATTTCCATCGTTTGGACATCAATATAAGGTTCCAAAGCATCATGCGCGTAAGGCAATGCTGGTAATGTATGTGCCATTTTTAAAAATAGCCTCCTATTTTATTTTTTCACTTGCGCTTGCGAGTCTGCGCGCTAAGGGACGTGCAAGCAATATGCTTTAAAAATCAAAAAGAGTATAACAGATTTGGTAGAAGTGTGCAAGTTTTTTCTGAGTGGAAACGAAAAACGGAATGTTAATCTTCGGACTGAGGGGTTTCAGAGATTGCACCGACACGGCAGACCCGCTTGTAACGACAGTAGTTGCAGGGTTCTGTTTTATTTCTCGGGGTGATTGGTGTATCGCCTTCTTCTTCGGAATCTACGAATGTTTCAACGCGTGTGATGAGCGGGAAGGTGCCTTGAGATATACTGTCAACGTACTGTTGAACGTAGCCGCTCACGCGCGCGAGTCGATCATTGAAGGTTTCATCTTCTAACAACTGACTGTTTCTTGAACTCACCGATTTCCAGGCCTTACCATTGTAATTGCTGTAGGCACCGCCGTTTTCGGATTCTGTTCCGATACCGAGTTCAACTTTACATTGATCCAATCTGACTTTATAGTAGAGACCTGCTGCAGGCTCTAATCCTGCTTCTGTTTGCCCATTCAGCAATTTTGCGGCGATTTGGAGGTAAACTGGGAGTTGAAGGCTCCGTCCCTCAAGAATATCGCGCATTCCGATGGTGGAGCTACCCGTTTTATAGTCAATAATATTAAAGGAGTCAGTGCCGATATCAATGCGGTCGATTTTGCCAGTCATACGCACGTCGCCGATAGCAATGGGTTCAGTGCAGCTAAGTTCCGGATCTCTCGGTTCACGTTTCTGTCCAAAACTCACCTCAAAATAGCGTGGCAAAACAGGTAAACCGTAGGTTCGTTCTGCTTCGAGCCATTTACGAAGGGCAACACGAAGTTTCTCTATATCGATTTGCCAAAAGAGATTGTTTTCGCCAATAAACTTCTCCTTCCGGTCGTTGCGCTGTTCCGTAGCTTGATGATTGAGCAATTCATTTAGGTGCGTTTCTGCGTCTTTAAAGGCTTCCTCGTCACATTGTCCGATAGGCGGTCTTTTTGCGTTGTGGCGGTTGTTGTAAAATTCAAAGATAACATTATGGAGTAATGCTCCCTTTTCAAGACCGGATAACTCATCTTCCGTTTCGTCCTCTTCAATACGGAACTTCAAAACTGTATTGACAAAATACTGAAATGGACATTTGGCATAAGTTTCCAGTTCTGTGACGGAATAAGTCCGCTGCCGCCGATTTTCCAAACGCGTCTGGCTTGCTGGAGAAAGCGTTTTCGCCGTTAGAATCCCTTCATAAGCCAAATGCGCGTGGGTCTTTTCGCGACTTTTTTCTACCTTAACGACGTGGTTTATGAGGGGACGCATGCCTGCGATTTCAGCAGGGAATTCTTTGGTAGAGGGTTCAGAGGATGTCCATACGTGATCGCCGTACCTACTGAGGAAACCGGTTACACTCCCGCGCGAGGGATTCGGAACCTCCATCTCCTCAACAGTGGCAATCGCCTTTAATGGACCGAGAAAAGGGGAGGGGATTAGGTTCGCTTCTCCTTCACGTTTTGGGGTCAGAAGATAGAGTCGTTCCCGAAAAGACTTGAGTACCCCATAGAACATGAGCCGATTATTGTAGAGTTGTTCTTCTTCAGTACGGTAGGGATGGTCTGGCAGCAGTGGATCGGGTCGATAATTTGCTGGAAAACTGCCTTCCACAAAATCACATAAAAAGACGGTATTAAACTCCAAACTTCTCAGTTCACTGAGTTTTGTAACTTTGACGGTTTCTTCTTCGGTCGTTGCTCTGTTTTGGTAATTCGTATGCTTTGCAATGTGGTGTAATTTCTCGATATACTCATTAAGGGAACACGCTTCGACGCCATCCGATTTTAAAACACTACAGAGTTCTTTAACAATCTCCTTGAATCGGCGATACGCCTCAATCTCGCCTTCGACGACCTCTCGGTTTTTTCTGAGCATCGGATTTAGAATACGCTGAATGACCCCGCCATCTGTGAGTAGGTCATTGACATACCGCTGAAACTCGTCAGGGTGGAATGGGCGTGTGTGTGAGGCAGGCTCGACCTCAGAGAAATAGGTATCGTCTAACGGCACTTGACGCGATGAAAGACGAGAAAATATTGCTTTGACGACTTCTGACCTTGTCAAAGGTAGACTTTTGACAAGTGAGTAGTGGATACCGTAAGTCGGAAAAATCTCAGCGATGCGTTGTTCATATTGTTCTATATTGGAACAGGCAACGCAGATATCACTGAACTTACAGTGCTTCTCCGAGACATGTTTTTGGATCAGGTGTGCAATCTGTACCACTTCTTCGGAACGATCGGCTGGTTCCAACACTTTAATGTGAGGCACCGCAATTGGGGTTACGCAAGGATTATCCGTTTGGAACAGGTTATTGGCGTAGTGTTGATGAAGTTCAGGTTCCCGCTCGTAGTCGGCATCAATATTTACACCTACCGCTTCAAATTGTCTGACGAGATCAGCGATATTGCTGTAAAGGTTTTCATTTCCTTCAACATAGTCGGTCCGGAACCACATCTCTATTTGAGGTATCTTAGCAATGTGGGTCAAGATTTGGATGTCAACTTTAGAAAGGAGGGTAAATCCTTCAACAACAACAAGATTGATTCTTGGAAATGCCCCGATTATGAGAGAACCCAAATTAGTAGCGTTAGCAAGGTACAGACGCTTGCTTTGTTCATCTATCCAACGGTCTTTAAGTTTGGTTTCATAGTCGTTATAAATGCGAACGAAGTCATCCTCGGTTGGATTTTGTGATTCGCTATTTCCGATATTTAGCGTGTCCTCCCCGTATTCTTTAAGACGGTTAATTGTGTCAGCGATGACGGAGAGCGTGCTATCCGGCACAGCAATGTTTTGGCTGGGTCGAAATGTGTTATAAGGGTAGGCATCAGGGGTGTCGGATTGGGGATTCGCGGTTTCATGCAGCCAGAGGTTTTGGAGGCCTTGCGAGATGTGTTGTCTTGATGGAAGGACTTGGTTGTATAGGCTTTGAATGAAACTTCCGAGTGTATGGACGCGCAAATTAGTAACTGCTCGGTTCGGGTGATAACCGACCAATTCGCGCTGACGTTTCAAACGCGCGGAATCGGTCGGTACAATAATAACGAAGGCGTTTGCTGTATCGTTCTGAATGCGGGTTTTAAGAATATTTTCTATATCTTGCATCTGTTTCGCATCAAGGTGTTTTGCTTGGATATTTTCCAGAAACCCCTCCCACTGTAACGACTACCTGACCTGTGTACCGAGGGGCATTTCTGTTTCAAGGGTTGCCAAAACGACAGCGTCACCACTCCCTGCGAGAATCATACCGTGTGATTCAACACCCCGAATTGTCGCCGGTTCTAAATTCGCGACGACGATCACCTGTTTACCTACCAGGACGCCAGGTTTATAGTGTTCGGCAATTCCAGCGACCAACTGTCGTTTTTCAGTGCCGAGGTCTACCTGCAATTTGAGGAGTCGGTCTGCCCCTTCAATCGGTTCGGCACTGAGGATACGCGCCACTCGCAGATCCAATTTTTGGAAATCAGCGAAGGCAACAAGACTTGACGTTTGCTTTTGCTTTTTCTGTTTGGGTTGTGTGGTTTCTTTCGGCTGCGTCTGTTTCTGTTTTTTGACATCGACGCGGGGGAAGATAGGTTCCCCTCTACTGACTGTCAGTCCTACGGGTAAGCGTCCCCACGCTGCGATGGCATCAAATTCCGCTAAACCGATCTGTTTCTGAATCTTCTCAGCCGTATCTGGAACAAAAGGTGAGATCAGGACAGAGATGAATCGCAGTGCCTCTAAACTATTGTAGAGGATTGTGCCCATTCTCGGTTTCGTCTCAGGTTTCGCGAGCGTCCAGACTTGCGTTTGTTGGACATACCGATTGATGCGTCTAACAAATTCCCAGATGGTTTCCAATGCCGTGTCAAACGCGAAAGCGTTGATGTGCGCGTCTAACTTCTCTGCCGTCGTCTGCGCCATCGTCGTAATTTCGTTGTCAAATTCACCAGGAGTCGTGGGTTCCGGAATCCCTTCAAAGTTCTTGTTGACTAAGCCGAGCACACGATTGAGCAGGTTACCGAGGTCGTTCGCGAGGTCTGCGTTGTAGCGGGCGTGTAAACGAGCGGGACGGTAATCGCCATCGTTTCCGAAACTAAATTCGCGTAGGAGGTAATAACGGAACGCATCCAGTCCGTATTTCGCGATGTCTGCATCCAGATCAACGAAAATACCTCGCGTTTTACTCAACGCTTCGCCATCTTTTGTCAAAAAACCGTGTGCGATGATCTGCTTGGGCAGTGGTAAATCAACAGCCATCAACATTGCGGGCCAGATCAGTGCATGGAAGCGGGTGATGTCCTTCCCCATCATGTGGATGTCAGCGGGCCAAAAGGTGCGATACTGTTCACTATCGGTTTCATAACCGAGTGCCGTCATGTAGTTCATTAATGCCTCGATCCAGACATAGACGATATGCTCAGGATCGAACGGTAAAGAAATGCCCCACGAGACGGAGGAACGGGATATACTTATATCCTCCAATCCAGACTCGAGGACGTTCAGAAGTTCATTACGCCGAGCTGTGGGGTAGACAAAGTCTGGATTCTCGCGAAAATGGGCAAGTAAGCGATCTTGGTACTTGGAGAGTCTAAAGAAATAGTTATCTTCCTCAAGCCACTCCAGGGGCAATTTATGAATCGGGCAGATCTTTTCGTCTGTCAATTCTTTTTCTGGAACAAACCGCTCGCAGTGAAGGCAGTAGTATCCTTCATAAGTCCCTTTGTAGACATCCTCACTGGCGTAGAGGGCGGTGAGGAATTTCTTCGCCCCGCGCTTGTGCATATCGCTCGTTGTCCGCATGAAGATGTCGTGCGAGATATTCAGTCGTTTCCAAAATTTGATAAATGTAGGTGCTATTTTATCGCAATAATCTTGTGGGGATAGGCCTGCATCCTGAGCGGCTTTATGTATCTTTGCGCCGTGTTCATCAACGCCGGTCAAAAAGAACACCTCATCGCCTTTGAGGCGATGATAGCGCGCCAAAGTATCTGCGACAATGGTAGTATAACCGTGTCCTGCATGCGGTTCGTCGTTGACGTAGTAGATAGGTGTGGTGATGTAAAATGCGCTCATTGTATTTCCTTTTTCTTTTCGGTACCTGGTTTTCCTTCTAACGGCACAATGCGGATTCTAAGATCTTTGCCCAGAAATTTAACAATACGAACGAGCATCAAAAAAGCGTTGCCTGGGTATGACGACTCCTCAAGAGCCTTAATAACGTTTTCCTCTAAACAGACAAACTGGGCAAATTCGGTTCGAGTTCCTCCTGTTGATCTGCGTAAATTAGAGACGATGTGTGCAATCTCTGGCTTCACCTTTTCTTGTGCCGATTGTGCGAGTGTTGCGGCATTTGTTGTCTGTTTCGGTTGCATCGTCAATCTCCTATATGGATTGAAATGGATTCCTCAGTGTTCCTGTTCGACCGCGCTGCGAGTTCTTGTTCCTGTTCGGGTTCAACATATTTCTCCGGCAACACCGTAATAATGCGAAGTTCAAGGTCTCTGCCGAGGACCTCAGCGATATGTGCAAGGATCCCAAAAGAATCCCCTTCATAAGCGGATTCTTCAAGGTCTTCAATAACGCTTTCTTGAACCCCAACTTTCTCAGCAAACTGTGTGTGTGTGAGCGATGTCCATTGCCGTAAATCGTAAACGGCTTGCGCGATTTCCAATTGGATTTCGTCTTCCGCTAACATTGCCATCATTTCGGGCCTTCCCTTAATAAAAAGAAGGTCCATAATCTCAATAGCGTCCGTTATTGTTTGTTTTTCAGACATTGACAATCTCCTGTGTGTGCCTGGACGGATTATTCTCAAATTGAGATTTTCGCCTCTGTGCTATCTCTATTTCTCTGGATGGGACAGCCGATGTTTTTTTGATAATTCCATGTGTAATAACAGCAATATTTCCACGATAGAAGAAGTAGAATATCCGGTATCTGAGCCTGCCAAACCTCACCCGCAGTTCATGAATTCCATCGATCAAATAGCGTGTATGGGGAAACTGGAGTCTATCCTCTTCCGATGCTAATCGCCTCATCAATCCCATACATTTTGTTTGGTGCCTTGCTGGTAAACTGTCAAGTCACCGAAGCACTGGAATTCGCCCGCTTCGTTCGCGATAAAAGACAACTCGCCTTTGTTGTGGGAGTGGTGCTTGAGAGAACGTACTATTAGATTTTACCATAGAAATTCCCAGTTGTCAACTTTTTCGGCGAGAAGGCATGCTGTCTTGATGGCCGCTATTACCTATTGGAGTAATTTTAAGCACATTACCTCTAAAGCCAAGGTGGCATTCGTGTTTGTGTTCTCAAGGAGGGATTTGGTATCAAAAATGGTTTGGATGGCTTGTTGTATACGCAGGCGCGAATAGTAGGGAACAATGGCTCGGAGTTCCTCAAGGGAGTAAATGTGCGTTATCAATTCGCTGGGCGCGCCTTGTTGTAAAAAGAGGAGGTCCCGGTACCATGTAACTAACTCGCCCAAAGTTTCGGGGTTATTTTTAAAGTCTTCGGCAAGTCTGAAAGCGGCTAATCGATCCGTCTCTCTGAGGATTTCCGGTACTTTTTCGGTGAGGGGATCACCTTTTTCAATCTGCGTGAGTGCTTTTCCGATGGAGCCTCCCGATGCGATTGCGAGTGCTGTTGCCTGCTTTGGCACGACTGAAAACCTATCCACTAAGATATCTGCTAATTCTTGTGTTGACATCGGATGAAACTGGAGGATTTGGCATCGGGACCGTGTCGTCGGAAGCAGTGCTTGGGCGTTTGCGGTGATTAAAATTAAAACAGATGCCGCGGGGGGTTCTTCCAGCGTCTTGAGTAGGCAGTTTTCAGCCTCTGGATTCATCCGATCCGCGTCTGTCAAAATGTAGATTTTCCGACTCGCTTCGAGGGGTTCATAGATAACCTGCCTTTGCAACTCTCGAATCTGTCCGATTTTCAGGAGACTCCCGTCGGGCCGAATGAACTGTAGGTCAGGATGGTTTCCCGAATCTATCTTTCGACAGGCGAGGCATGTGCCGCACACCAGTCCCTTCTCAGTAACGGACGGAGACTCTGGAGGTTGCGATTCTTGTTGACAGAAGATTAATTGCGCGAAATAACGGGCGACTGTCTCCTTTCCGACGCCCGCTGGTCCGACGAAAAGATATGCCCCAGCAATACGTCCCGATGCCACGGTTCGCTGGAGTTGCTCGACAATCTGCTGATGTCCAACGATTGGATTTTGCATTTTTCCTCCCAATCGGAGATCGCTCCTACATGGACAGTTAGAAACCTTTAACTGTCAGTTATGTGAACGGACACCGTTCAGAAACCTCGCTTACCATGAATAATCTTGATATTCGGCTAAGACTGCGGCGTGAATAACATCTGGAGACTGTGTAGCGTCTATCAGTTTGATACGATGTGGATTCGCCTTTGCGACAGATAGGTATCCCTCGCGAACCTTGCGATGCGATTCTAACGACTCTCTGTCCAGACGGTCGCGATGGACCCCACCTTGCTGTTGGCGTGATAGTCCGATCTCTGGGGACAGGTCGAGGATAAAGGTAATGTCAGGGGTCAATCCACCCGTAGCAATGTGATTTAATTGGTGGATAAACGCAAGGTCAATGCCGCCGCGATACCCTTGATAAGCCACAGTGGCATCAATAAACCTATCACAGATAACGGTTCGGCGTGCCTGTAACGCCGGACGTATCTGTTCGTTGACGTGTTGTGCGCGTGCAGCAGCTATCAGCAATAGCTCTGTCATCGGTGTTATACCCTCAGATGTTAGGAAGATGTGGCGAATCTGTTCGGAAATGTGTGTGCCGCCGGGTTCACGGGTGAGGACGGCATCCGGTCCGAGGGCAGCTGCCAAGCGTTGTGATTGCGTCGTCTTACCCGACCCTTCTATACCTTCAAATGTAATGAAAATTCCGCGTCGTGCCATATTTCTCGTGTTAAAGAAAAAGAACCCACATTGGGCTTTCCCCGACTGTATAGTTACCAATCGGTGCCAACGCTCCACTTTCCCGATTGATGCGATAGGTAGCGAGTTTGCCTGACCCTTGACCCCCGACAAAGAGCAGGGTGCCGGTTGCGTCAATATTGAAAACGCGCGGCGTCGGTTCGGTTAACTGATGCCCGACAACACTGAGTTTCCCACTCTCTGCGTCGATTGCGAATGCTGCGATACTGTCATGTCCTCGATTGGAAACATAGAGAAATGTTCCCTGTGGATCGATGTGAATCTGAGCACAGGTATTATCCGCATCAAAATCCGCGGGAAGTGTAGACAAATCTTCCTGTAAATCCACCAAGATTCCTGGATGTTCTCCTTCCTCAAGGGTGTATGCGGAGACGCTTGATCCTTGTTCATTTGAGGCATAAAGGATCGGTTTGCTCGGATGAAAGCAGACGTGTCGTGGTCCAATGGGAGCACCCGGGTTGAGGTTTCCTACCGGATTTTGTGTGAGTGTGCCTGTTCCCTCATCGAATTGAAACTGATAGATGGCGTTTCGAGGCACGGTATGCGGCACGAAGGCGAACCGATTTGAGGCATCCGTTTCGATGCAGTGTGCGTGTATATCCGTTTCAACAGTCTGGAGCGGCTCACCTTGCACGGTCTTATCGTCGCCGATGGTGTGTACCGTAACCTTGCCAGCACCGTAATAGGCGGACAGCAAGAAATTTCCGGTTTTGTCAGTCGCAATATAACACGTGTCCGCGTCCAGCTGTACTGTTCGCAAATGGGTGAGATGTTTTGTCTTTTCATCAATGCGGAAGCTTGCGATTTCTCGACTGGATCGGAGCCCAGCATAGAGATAGTTACCACATAGTGAGCGTGCTAACGGACCGGGGGAACCGCTGACACCAATGTTTTCCTGAAATTCAATGTCGCCGCTGGAGACATCCAGTGTGTAAATGGCGATTCTGTTTTCTCCTGCGATGGAGAGATAAACGTGCGTTTGCATATTTTAATTTTTCCTTGCGGTTCGGTGAGGTGGGTTTGAATCTTTGATGTTATTTCCCGTATACCCGCCCTCCATTACATTACGGGCTAATGGTTGCGTATTAAAGGAGGTCCAGACTTCCGTATCCGGTCGCGTCCGAATCAAGAACCTACGCGTAAGCATAGCGGAGCGCAGTCAAGGGCCCATAGATTAAAAATTGAAAATGCCAGCGGCACCCATACCTCCGCCGATACACATTGTTACCATGCCGTATCTGTGATTTTGCCGCCGCATTTCGTTAATCAAACTTACGGTGAGTTTGGCACCTGTGCAACCGAGCGGATGTCCTAAGGCGACTGCACCGCCATTGACGTTCACCTTTTCGGGTGGTAATTGCGCCTCTTGGATCACGGCGAGGGCTTGTACGGCAAATGCTTCATTTAGCTCTATAACATCTATATCTGCTAAAGTTAACTCGGCAGTTGCGAGTGCCTTCGGGATCGCGGGAACCGGTCCGATCCCCATGATTTCGGGAGAAACGCCTGCTGTCGCGTAACTAACGAAACGGGCTAAGGGGTCGTAACCTTCAGCGTTCGCGCGTGTCTCAGACATGAGAACAGCAGCAGCAGCACCATCGCTCATTTGGGAAGCGTTACCAGCGGTTACAGTCCCATCTACATGGAAAACAGGTTTCAGGGATGCCAATGCTTCTGGCGATGTATCCCGGCGGGGACCTTCATCCGTATCAAAAACAGAACAGGTAGTTTCAGATATTGTATTTTCCGAATTGAAATGCGTTTCTTCTATTGTCAGCGGCACGATTTCTTCTTTGAATTTGCCTGCATCGATCGCTGCGATCGCCTTGTAGTGGCTTTCATAAGCATAAGCGTCTTGGGCGCTGCGAGATATATTGTATTTTCGCGATAGGTTTTCAGCCGTCAACCCCATGCTGAGGTAGGCATCCGGGGCGTGTTCTATGAGCGTCGGGTTCGGTGAGAGATTGACCCCAAACGGCACTTGGCTCATACTCTCCACACCCCCAGCAACGACGACTTCGGCGCGACTGGATAGGATCTGTTCCGCGCCCATCGCTATTGTCTCCAAACCAGAGGCGCAGAATCGGTTGATTGTCAGAGCAGGGACGGAGACAGGAAAGCCAGCGCGTAAACTGGCGATACGCGCGAGGTTGTACCCCTGCGGTCCCTCATGTGTGGCACATCCGATGATGATATCGTCTATGGCCTCGAGATCAAACTGTGGAAGTTTATCGATCACACCACGGAGGGCAGCCGCAGCGAGTTCATCTGGACGTGTGTTTTTGAGTGTCCCTCTCCCCGCTCTGCCTACGGCTGTCCGTGCTGCAGAGACGATAACCACGTTTGGTGTCGTTTGCATTATTTTTTACCCTTCTGGAGCGTCGCCTCTATCCTTGCATGGGTTTCCTGCTGCCCACAAAGACTGAGGAATGTCTCGTGCTCCAGGTCAAGCAGATATTGTTCGGTGACGAATTGTGGGGTTGAGAGCGTGCCACCGCAGAGAACGAACGCCAATTTATTATCGAGGTACTGCGTGTAATCGTCGATGAGCCCCGCCTGTCGAAGCAGGTGTGTTTGTAGGTTGAGCTGGGCGATTCCCTCCTCACCAAGCACAAGTATCTGTGGGGGTTCGGGTGGACGATAATCAGTTTCGGACAGTGAGAGCACAAGATGCTTGGCATCCGCAAGATGTGACGCTTGATCTAATGAAACCGCATCAGTGCGACGAAGGTAACCGAGTTCCCCTGCGTCCGTGGCGTTCTGTGAGACCTTCGATTCACGAAGCGTATCAAAAGTCGTATTCACATAGGGAAACAGTGTCTGAACCGGTGTGGTTGGAGACTGCCCTTCCAGACATCGAAACGCCATCTCTTTCGTACCACCACCACCTGGAATGAGTCCCACGCGGAGTTCAACGAGACCGAGATAACTCTCAGTGAAGGCTTGCACGGCATCAGCACCGAATGCGAGTTCGCAACCTCCGCCGAGTGCCATACCAGCTGTCGCCGCGACGACAGGTTTTGATGCCGTCCGAAGCCGTGTGCAGACGGCTTGTAGATTCCGGAGTGTTGCCGAAATAGCGTCCCAATTTTTGCTCTTGGCGCGCTCCAACAGGAGAATCAGGTTGAGTCCCACCGAAAAATTCTTCGCTTCTGTGGCGACAATCATACCTCTCCAATTGGTGTCTACCTCATCCAACGCGGCATCAAACATCTCCAGCATTCCGTCCCCTATGATGTTCAACTTGCTATGCAGTTCAAGCCGGGCGATGCCATCACCGATGTCTATCAGGCTGGCGTCTGTATTGGAAATGATAGGTTTAGGGGTTGTCATTTTTTTTAAGGTTGACCTCTCAATAATTTACTTTAGAAGAGTTCTGAAACTGCCTGCCAACTGAAGGCTACGCATCGAAATGGTAGACGATTTCGTCAAACCGGTCTGCTGCGAAGGTGAATAGAAAGACAAGATTCTCTGTGCTGGTACAACGAAGCGAATGTTTCGCATTAGCGGGTATAAAGACGGATGCCCCCGGACTAAGTGATGCTTCCTTATCATCTATTGTCACATGCCCGTAGCCGCTGATGACATAGTATGTCTCTTCGGGTTCGTGGTGGTGGAGCGGGAGTAGGGTCCCCGGAGCCATCTCTGCTATTCCATTGGTAAGTCGACCACTGGGTCCGCGTTCGCCCGATATGAGGATTTTCCAACGCACTGGACTCTTGGCAGCGAGGACTGGATCGTCCCAGGTTTCCCAATCAAGTTCTGCTTGGTTGAGGATAATGGGTTCTTGTTTATTCATAAGGATATTCTAACAGATCTGGGGAGATTTTACAATATTTTTTGAGACGAAATGGACACGGCGCCAAGTCATATAAAAAGAAAAGGGGCAGGCATAAAAACCTGCCCTTATGGATAGGAAATAAAATCGTTTCTATCCCGTCACAGCACCTTCAGAGGCAGAAGAAACCGAATTAGCATATTTCGCCATCACCCCACGAGCATAGCGCGGCTCAGGTGGTGTCCACTGCTCAAAGCGCTCTTGGATTTCAACATCGGAGAGATTAACGTCGAGTCGTCGTTCTTTTGCATCAATCACGATTTCGTCCCCCTCTTGGAGGATGGCGATGGGACCGCCTTTTGCGGCTTCAGGGGCGACGTGACAGATCATGAACCCGTGTGTCGCACCAGAGAACCTACCGTCGGTTAAGAGGGCGACATCTTCACTTAAGCCTGCCCCTACGATGGCGGCTGTTACACCTAACATCTCACGCATACCGGGACCACCGGTGGGGCCCTCGTAACGGATAACGACGACATCCCCAGGCTGGATCTGTCCGCCTTTGATGGCGGCAAAAGTGTCTTCCTCACGCTCAAAAATACGGGCGGGACCGCGATGGAGCGTTTTATCCTGACCGGCTAACTTGATAACACACCCATCCGGCGCGAGATTACCTCTCAAGATGGCGAAGCCGCCCGTCGGTTTGAGGGGTGCGTCGGCAGGTCTGACCACCTGCTGTCCCTCAGTTTCAGTCGCTGCGTTCGCCTCTTCTCCAATAGATTTACCAGTGACGGTGAGTTCATCGGTGTGGAGCAAGCCTGCCTCTGCCAAGCGTTTCGCCAAGAACGAAATGCCGCCTGCCTCATAGAGGTCGGTCGCAACGAACTGTCCGCCGGGCTTCAGATCTGCCAGTACGGGTGTTCTTTGACTAATGGCATGAAAGTCTTCAAGCGTCAAGGGAATCTGTGCCTCGTGTGCGATAGCGAGGAGATGGAGAACACCGTTGGTAGAGCCACCGGTCGCGGCGACGGAGGTAATCGCATTCTCAAGCGACTTGCGAGTGATAATTTGGCTCGGTCTCCGGTCAGCGGCGAGCATGTCCATAACGAGTTGTCCTGCTCTGTATGCCTCTTGGTCCTTGCCCTCTACGACAGCGGGAACACTCCCACTTCCCATCGGAGCAATACCTAACATTTCAACGGCTGTTGCCATGGTATTGGCAGTAAATTGGCCGCCGCATGCCCCGGGCCCTGGGCATCCTTTACTAATCAGGTCATCCAGTTCTTCGACAGTTATTGTCCCCTCCGCGTGCTGTCCGACGGCTTCAAACACGTCTTGGATAGTGACATCTCGTCCTTGGAATTTGCCCGGCATGATCGATCCACCGTAGAGCGTCAGTGAGGGAATATCTAACCGTGCGAGTGCCATGACGGTGCCGGGGACGGTCTTATCGCATCCACAGAGCGCAACAACAGCATCAAACATGTTACCGATGGAAACTAACTCGATCGAGTCAGCGATGATTTCCCGACTGATAAGCGAGGTTTTCATGCCCTCGGTGCCCATAGTGATGCCGTCAGAGATACTGACGGTGTTGAATTCAAGGGGTGTTCCACCTGCTTCGCGAATCCCCTCTTTGACCTTGGCGGCGAGCCGTCTCAGATGAAAGTTGCAAGGACCTATTTCGATCCAAGTATTCGCAACCCCGATAATTGGTTTATCAAGATCTTCAGGTGATAACCCACCATCGCCGAACATGAGCATCGTGCGTGCGGCGGCGCGATCGGGTCCGTCGGTAATCGCATAACTTCGGGGTTTCAACGTATTGGACATTTTTCTCTGTTCTCCTACAAAAGGATTTTAATTTATTGAATCTGGGCACTGCTCCATTTCATTACGCAGTGGTTTTTTGGTTAATTCCAACCCGCTTTAGGTACTGAAAGATTTTCTGACCTTGCTGGATACTATCGTGGAACGATGCTCAGAACGCCCTCGCGCGCTGACTATTTCCCTATATCCCCAACCAATTGCTAAGGACACCGCCGTATTTCGCGATGAGACCGGCAAATACGACGGACACCATAGACATCAACTTAATCAGAATGTTAAGCGAGGGACCGGAGGTATCTTTGAAGGGATCTCCGACGGTATCACCGACGACGGTGGCTTTGTGCGGTTCTGAGCCTTTTTCACCGTATTCGTTTTTGTGTTTGCCTTCCTCAATGAACTTCTTAGCGTTATCCCATGCACCACCGGCATTTGCCATCATAATTGCGAGAACGAAACCCGTCGCTAAGCCGCCTGCCAGCAACCCTAATACACCCGCAACATCGAAAATCAAACCGACTGCGACAGGGACAACGATAGCAATCAGCGATGGAAATATCATCTCTCGTTGCGCCCCAACCGTTGAAATTTCGACACATCGTGCGTAATCCGGTTTCTCCTCGCCTTTCATGATACCGGGTCTCTCCCGAAATTGGCGGCGGACTTCTTCTACCATAGCCCCGGCAGCGCGCCCAACCGCTTTCATCGTCAAGGCACAAAAATAGAACGCCATTACTGCCCCGATGAACAATCCGATAAGGACTTGTGGGTTCATCAGGGTAACGTTGTAGTAATTCATGAATTGATTGACTGTGACCTTGAGCGTATCAATATTCCCCTCGCCGGGTATGAGGAGTTCCTCCTTGTGTGCTAAATGGACTAATCCGTACCGGATTTCTTCCAGATAGGCTGCCAAAAGTGCGAGCGCTGTCAGTGCTGCCGATCCGATGGCAAACCCCTTACCCGTCGCCGCTGTCGTGTTGCCGAGTGCATCTAACTGATCGGTACGTTCTCGGACACTTTTATCAAGTTCCGCCATTTCGGCGTTTCCACCGGCGTTATCTGCAATAGGTCCGTAGGCATCTGTGGCGAGGGTGATGCCAAGCGTCGCCAACATACCGACAGCGGCAATGCCGACCCCGTAAAGTCCCATCAATGGTTCGGTTGCTCCGCCGGGGAGGTAGTAGCTAATCGCAACTGCGGCGACAATGGTTATGACCGGAATTGCCGTTGATTCCATACCGACAGCAATACCTTCAATAATGACTGTTGCGGGTCCGGTCTGTGCCTGCTTCGCAATGGCACGGGTTGGTGAATAATCGTGAGAGGTAAAAATCTCAGTGACCTTTCCAATAATCAAACCTGCTACCAGTCCGGCGATAATTGCGCCCCAAATCTGCCACATGTTAGGGAGTCCGAGATAGATAAGGACAGGAAGTGAGACAATCGCGATGCCGACGGCACTTCCATTGATGCCGAGGTTCAGGGAGCCCATTAGTTGTTTCATCGTCGCGCCTTCTTTCGTCCGCACCATATAGATACCTAAAATGGAAAGAATCACGCCGATGCCGGCAATAATCATAGGGGCTGAAAGGTACTTGAGCTGAAGGGCAAGGTTATCGTGGTCTCTGGCAGCAACAGCAGCGACTCCAAGGGCGGCTGTGGCTAAGATGGAGCCTGCATAGGATTCGTAGAGGTCGGCTCCCATGCCAGCGACATCGCCAACGTTATCGCCGACATTATCTGCGATGACTGCTGGGTTACGTGGGTCATCCTCTGAAAGTCCTGCTTCAACTTTCCCGACCAGATCCGCGCCGACATCCGCTGCTTTGGTATAGATGCCACCGCCAACACGAGCGAAGAGTGCCTGTGTTGAAGCCCCCATGCCGAAACTAAGCATAATCACAGTAATCTGTGGGAGCGGGTTTACTTCTAAGAATCCGGGTAATATCTTGGGAAATAGGTAATAGAGGATAAGAAACCATGCGGTGATATCAAGAAGGGCGAATCCGACAACTATCAATCCCATGACTGCACCGGCGCGGAACGAAACCTTCAAGCCTGCATTAAGACCTTGCATGGCAGCACTTGTCGTGCGTGCGGAAGCGTTGGTCGCGGTCTTCATGCCGAGGAAACCGCAGAGTCCTGAGAAGAAGCCCCCCGTGAGAAAGGCAAACGGTATGACTCTGTTTTGGGCATTAAGGACGAAAGCCATGAATATGAAGATGAGACAGAGTACGGCAAAAACGATGCCCACGACTTTGTACTGTTGTCTGATATATGCCATCGCACCTTCACGCACGGATTGTGCGATGTCGCGCATCGTTTCGTTTCCTTCATCCTGTTTCATTACAGCGCGGTAGAAGTGGTAGGCAAAACCTAAAGCGATGAGGGCACCGACTGGAGCAATCCACCACACCGGTGGCACAGTCGGGACGGCGTCTGTTTGGGCAAAAGCTACGGTGGCTAAATTTAGAGCGGGGAGGGCTATCAGAAATGTCTTCCAATTTAGCCACCGTCGCTTGCAAGCAATGTCATGCATTTTTTTAATTTTCCTTGCGGTTCGATGAAATGGGTTTGAGCATTGAAGTTCCTTTCCGTAGAGTTGAAGAAATACCCAAGCAATACGCAGAAATACGCTATCAAAAACACCCCACCATTTCATTACGGGCTTACGATCTTTCGCTAAGAAAGCGGAATTCCAATTTTTTTAATTTTCCTTGTGGTTCAATGAAATAGATCTGAATATTTCAAGTGCCTGACCGACGAGATAGAGCGAACCTGTAACGCAGATTAAATCTGTCGGTGATGCGTCGGATAAAGCCTTTGTGATTGCTTCTTCCGGCGTTGGACACGCCGTAATTTTCTCACACACATTCTCCCAAGCATTCTGTAACACTTCAGCAGACATCACGCGCGGATTGTCGGGAATTTGTGTGGCAATCACGACGTCTGCCATCTGTGAGACAACAGTGCCAATTGCTGTAAGATTTTTGTCTTTCATTAAACTAACGATAAAAGTCACCCGACTGTAACGAAAACTCTGACGGAGCGTGCGGCAAAGTGCCTCCATTGAGGCGGGAGAATGCGCGCCATCAAGAACAACGATTGGCGAGGATCTAATTCGTTGGATTCGACCGTGCCACTGCACGTTCTTAAATCCGGCATAAACACTCTCTTTCGGAACACTGTATCCTTCCTGTTTCAGACACTCAATCGCTGCAACAGCAGTTGTTGCGTTTATAAACTGATGGTGTCCAAGGAGCGGCGTGGTGAGTTGCGGATAACGGTCCGAATCCGTTTCCACGTCAAATTCCTGTGCGATAGGCAAACCATCAGCATTTTGGATGAGACGTGGGGCTGATACGCACGAATCTTGTACTGTCTCTTGAAGGATTGGTTTACAAGTTGTCTCGAAGCCCTTGACTTCAACAATCCGTGCGTTGCGGTCGCTTGCCACCTTCTCAAATACCGCTCGCGCTTCCGGGTGTTGTGGGGCAAGTGCTAAAGGACATTTCTGTTTAATGATTTCCGCTTTCTCGCCTGCTATTTCGGTATATGTTTCCCCTAATATCGCCGTGTGTTCTAAACCGATCGGTGTGATAACAGTCACGATTGGCGTAACAACGTTCGTCGCATCGAGTCTTCCACCCAAGCCGACCTCAATAACAGCGAAGTCTGTTCCCTTGTCGGCGAAGTAGGAAAAAGCAAGCGCGGTATATATTTCAAAAAACGAAACACGTCCAAACTCAGAGGCGGAAACAGTCTCGATTGCGGGCTTGAGTTTCTGAATATAAAAAGCAACGTCTGATTTTGAAATGAACTCACCATCAATACGGCACCGTTCCCTCGGCGTGATGAGATGCGGGGATGTAAACAACCCCGTTTTATACCCTGCATGCGTAAGCACTGATGCTATGAGTGCGGCAGTGGAGCCTTTGCCCTTGCTTCCTGCGATATGGACAACCTGCAGTCTATCGTGTGGATTTCCGAGCAACGCCAGCACCTGGGAGATCCGGTCTAAGTTGTAGAGCCGCGCCTGCCGTGAAAAATCAGGACTCCTTTCGTAGTCAATAAACCCTTCGATATAGGCGAGTGCCGCTTTGTAGTCCATAACCGATAACTATTTTAGGTACTCATAAATTGGGAATTGCGCACAGAGTTCCTTGACTTTCCCTCGGATTTGCCGTTTGATAGAGGCTTTCTGTCTATTTTCGAGTGTCTCTGCGATGAAATCAGCGACGAGAACCATCTCATTCTCTTTCATCCCGCGTGTTGTAAGCATCGGTGTCCCGAGACGTAAACCGCTTGTCGTTCTCGGTTTTCTTTTGTCGTAAGGAATCGTATTTTTATTCACAATAATTCCGGCATCTTCCAAATGATCGGCGGCTTGTCGTCCACTAAGTTTCTCATATTTGGAGGTGAGATCTATCAGCATGAGGTGATTGTCGGTACCACCGCTCACCAATCGGAACCCGTTTTCAATCAACCGTGCAGCGAGTGCCTTCGCATTTTTAACGATCTGTGCCTGATATGTTTTAAAATCGGGTTCGCTTGCTTCTTTGAAGGCAACCGCTCTGGCAGCGATTGTATGGAGGAACGGTCCGCCTTGTAAGCCGGGAAATACAGCGCGATCGATCTTCTCCGCATATTCGGCTTTACACATAATCATAGCACCGCGGGGACCGCGTAGCGTCTTGTGTGTTGTTGTGGTAATTACATCACTGTAAGGAACTGGGTCGGGATGTGCGTCCCCAGCGATAAGCCCTGCAATATGGGCTATATCGGCGAGTAGGTACGCCCCTACGGAATTAGCGACATGCCGCCATGCTGCAAAGTCGAAGTGCCGGGGATAGGCGGTTGCCCCGACGACGATGAGTTTCGGACGATGCTCTTTGGCAAGCCGTGCGATTTCTTCCATATCGATCCGCTCGGTCTCGGCATCCACACCATAAGGAACAATATTGTAATGGTTTCCGGAGAAATTGACGCCAGCGCCATGCGTGAGATGTCCACCTTGACTGAGAGACATACCCAGAATCGTGTCGCCTGGTTCGAGCAAGGCGTGATAGACTGCCATGTTGGCTTGGGAACCGGCATGGGGTTGGACATTGACGTGCTCGGCGCCGAAGAGTGCTTTTGCGCGTTCAATGGCGAGCGATTCAACATCGTCCATAAATTGGCATCCGTTATAGTAGCGCTCACCGGGGTAGCCCTCAGCGTATTTATTGGCGAGGATGCTGCTCTGTGCTTCCATGACAGCGCGACTTGCGTAATTTTCGGACGGGATCAGCATGAGAGCGTCTTGCTGGCGTCTTAAGTCTTTAGCGGCGATTTCAACGATCTGTGGGTCGACTTCACCTAATTTAGATTCTAATGTGTTCATCAAAGTTTACCGATTGTAATTAAAATATGACATAGTATCCTGCTTGTAGAAGTTAAATTTTAACACAGATTTGCCACAAATTCAAATTTTTCCTGATTTTTGTGTGAACCGCCATTTGTCAATTTGTCAAGAAGCATTTGACATTTCTGTTTCGATTCTTGCTATGTGTTTCATTTTGAATGCCTCCTCTTTTTTCTCTATTTTAATACCTTTTTGCGGTGTTTGTCAAGAAATAAGGTTGCTCTATTTCGGTTGTGTTATATTGGGGATTGTGCTAAACTGATATGCATCAGAATTTTGGAGAAAGGCATTTGTTAGTGTATATTATGAAGCGATTGTGGCAACAGAAATATCGAATTGTGCTCGTGTTGCTGCTTGTGTGGGGATGCGATTCACAACAGAAAGAGCAGACGCAGCAGCCAACAACGCAGCAGTCAGCACCCCGTGAAGTCGCGGAACCTGTCCCGCCGCCTCGTGCTGAAGATTGGCACATGTTCATGCACAATCTTGGCTTTTCTGGGATCAGTCCCGACAAAAGCATTATACCGCCGTTGGAACTGCTGTGGAAATTCAAAACCGGTGGACCGATCCACGCTGCCCCCGTAATTGCAAACGGCATTTTGTATATCGGATCGACGGATGGTAAGTTGTACGCGCTGGACGCGAAACAGTGGGGAATCAGATGGGTCTTTGATGCGGGGGATGCCATCCGCTATTCCGCAACGGTCTTCGGGAATCGGGTCTACTTTAGCGCGAGAAACAACAAAGTTTACGCGTTGGACGCGAAAACAGGCGAGAAATTGTGGGAGTTCAAATCAAAGAGTTGGATGGACGCGCCGCCGATCGTTTCGGACAAGAAGGTTTATATCGGTGCGTTTCCTTCTAAAATCTATCTATTGAATGCGGGCACGGGGAATCTCGAAGCGATGCGTGAACGGACAGTTCGCATCCAGGGTATCGAATACGGATGCGCAAAAGGGGTGTTCCGCCCAATCTTGCCAGAGCACAACGCCGACTTATGGCGGGATTACACGAGTGGCAGTGAGAGTTATCCTGTGACGGCGAATGGTATCGTCTATATCGGTGCCCGCAATGGACAACTCCACGCCTTTGATGCGGCATCCCAGGCTGAAGTTTGGACATATCAACTCGGTGGTTCTGTGGACGCTGCACCCGCCATCTCCGACGGCATTCTCTATGCGGTATCCGGTGATGGGCATATCTACGCCTTTACAAACGCGAGCGAGAGTCCAAACCTCGCCAGCGAGAATCCTTCAACAGATACTCGACGGCAAGGTGTTGTAGCACATGACGCGGCACCGGTTTATACGAGAAAGGGAGGGGGTACAACCGCCTCCACTGAAGGTTCATCGGTGTTGTTACAACTCAACGACGGCGTGCGTTTGCCAATTATACGAGTTTTGGAGGACTGGTATGAAATTGAACTTCCGAATGGTGTACGAGGGTGGATGAACAAGTTCGCCTTCGGTGAGTTCAAAGAGATAGACGGTATTCTGTTCAATACGACTTTCTGTCGTCCGGAAGATAACGCAATTACGGACCCGTATAGGATACAATTGATTGAAGGTGCCGAGTTTCCGCGCTGGAGTCCGGATGGGGAGTTCATCGCATTTTTGAAAAGAGAGGATTTGGGTGGCAGATATTGGCGGGCAAATGAACTGTGGATTATGGATCGGAAGGGGGAACGGGCACGAAAGTTCTACACCGGCAACTTTTACAATCCATACCTTTCTTGGTCGCTGGACAGTAGGCTTGTTGCATTTGAAGTTGACGAAAATGGTGAACGTTTTATTTACACAGTCGATTGGAAATTTGGACGGATCAAACAGTTGGTTCGTGGAGATGGACCTGCCTTTTCACCGACATCTAACCGTTTGGTATTCAGAAGGCGCGACTTTTCTCAATCTCGGGGACTGGACATCGTCTACCGAATCAACAGCGATGGTAGCGGTTTGGGTGCTATTGCCCGTGTACCCATTGAACGCCGACAGCGGACCTATACCTATCTGTCGGCACCCTCTTGGGCACCTGATGGCACTCGGGTTGCTTTCGGTGTGAACAACTCAAAATATGTTGGGATCCGTATCCAAGACATAGAAGGGCAACGCATAAAAGAGATTTTGACGCAGCATCAACAGGTGCATCAACTGAACTGGTCGGCGGATAGTACCCGGCTGGCTTATGTTTTGTCGGGCAGTAACCGTCCCGGGCAACTGCTCGATAAGCAGCTGCACGTATCGGAGACGGTGTCGACTTTGACGCAGAGTGAGATTTTGAAACACACATCACCGGCGTGGTCGCCAACGGGTAAACAATTAGCGTATATGGAACGTGAGGACTGTGCAGGCATTCGTTGGAAGGTCTGGGTTTATGATCTTGAGAGCGGTAAGAAATTTCCTATCGCTCGCACGCCGATGAAGTTGACATCAGTCGTCTGGATGCCGGATGGTAAGCATCTCTGTTTGTGGCAAACATCAGATTATCTGCGCGATAACGCGTATAAACCCGCGCTGACGAAGGGATGGATTGTACCAATTCTCCAGTAATCATGACTACTCAGGGGCTTTGTATTTCGGATCGTTAAAGTATTTGCTGATAAGTGGTTTGCCTTTGTGGAGAGTTGCAGCATGGGGTGCAGAGCTTACAAGCTGATTAATCAACCATTTGTTCTCCTTCTTTATCAGATAAATGTAGGTTTCCCCTGGGATCTTAGATATTCCACATAAAGAATTGAACCCTTTCACACTCGCTTCAGGATACGGAACCTGGGCATTCTTAGGGCGGATATAAAATTCTGTCAGTGTAGGAGTCGGTCCCCACTGACAACCTGTACATGGGGCTTCCCAGCTATGCCAAAAATGGTGAATGGTAGCTTTAAGATTACTCTTGCTTAGGGACCGCCTATTGTGATTCTTATTACCACAGGAAAAGTTAAATTCGTTCCCTCCGGGATGCACGTTAGTTAAGAGAGCATTCATCTCCCTTTGGTTATAGGCGTTATAAAATTCGGTATAAACTTGTTGAATCGCTGCTGTCTCTGTTGCAAAGTCAATGGAATCCGTTGCGACCTCATCTTCTGGCACATCTGTCTCTATCCACGATTTATCTATGTAAGGGGCTGTTGAAAACAATACGTATTCGACGAATCGGGCAAGGTCTTTTTGTTCTTCTGGTGTCAGTTGTTTTATGCCGCCATCTGTTTCTGACTCGTCTGTCCCGCAACTGATAAGATTCAAGCTCGCAAAAATGCTTACGAATAGGAGTATTCGCCGGGCCTGTTTCCCGAACCCCCCTGCTATTTTTTTATGATTCATTTTACCTCCACAAAACGCGTTAGTAGGCAAGCCCGTTAAGCGTCAATAAAACAGTTACGACCTCATTTGTTAACTCAATTTCGTTTTTTTCACCGATGCTCGTTTTGGACGCATTGCCAAAACTCACGGTAAGATCAACAGAACAGTGGCGGAGAAACTCGTAACCGATTCCCCCCGAAACTGCTATACCTGTTGGTCGTGCGTTTTCCAATTCAATCGGCGGGAACCAAGTTGCTAAGGTTGCCAACCCGACAGAGCCGTGAATATAAAAGTTTGTTCTGTAGCGAGGATAGATTGTGATTCCCATGCCAGATGTTCCGTTGGCAATGACTGTGTCTTTATAGAGATTGCGCAAGGGTAACCATGTTACCCGGTTCGTATAGTAGATCAGAACCCGATCCGTCAACCCGTGCCCCACTCTGATGTCGGTTACAAAAGCCGATTCCGTCCCGCGTGTTTCTAATCGGGGACCTTCGTAGGCATCTCCCCAGTATTCGACAAGGGATTGCGTATAGCTCGCCATCCCTGTCCCAACCCCAATTCCGCAGATGAACCCCTCGCGTCTGCCTCTGTTACTGAATTCACTTTTTCCTGCACAAGAGCATAAAACCAACACACTGGCAATTATACCATTGTAATGTACCCATGATAATCTAAATTTCACAAATATTCCCTCCTCACAGTAATTGGTGTGCTTCTGTTTCAAATTTCATGGTTACTCAGGGGCTTTGTATTTCGGATCGTCGAAGTATTGCCGAGCATTGTGTTTACTCCTGACGAGTTCATTCATGAACCATCTATCCCCTCGTTTTGTCAGGTAAATGAGGACGTTGTCAGCCGTTTTCGCGCTCGCTTCAGGCCAGGGATATTGGACGTTCCCGCTGCGGATATAAAATTCTGTCAGCAGAGAAGTTGCACTCAATGGACGCAACGGGCCATCTTTTTCTTGCGCACCCCCGCACTGATTCCAGGGTTTTCTCATCTCATATGTGCTTAATACCAGAATAGTTCCCTCTGCGCAGGGAAAGACGAATCTGATGCCACTGGGAGGGTAAAAGTGCGATGCGGCAGTGTCAAAATCTCGTGCTTCCCACGCGTTGTAAACTTGGGTATAGACCTGTTGAATCGCTGCAGTTTCCGTTTCAAAGTCGATAAACTTTTTCGCCACCTCGTCCTCTGGCACATCTGTTTCTACCCATGATTTGTCTACGTAAGGAGAACTTGGAAAAAGCACGTATTCAACAAATCGTGCGATATGTTTTTGTTCTTCTGGTGTCAGTTGGTTTGTTCCGCTATCCGTTTCTGTCTCGTCTGTGCCGCAACCGATAAGATTCAAACCCGCAAAGCCGACGGCTGTCAGGAACATTATCAGGATCACGTTCACAAAAAAGACTGATATTTTCTGCTTATTCATGATTTGACCTCAACAGAATGGGTTAGTAGGCAAGTCCGTTAAGCGTCAGTAAAACAGTTACAACTTCATTTGTGAGTTCAATGTAATTCCTATCATAAATTTGTGTTCTGGACGCATTGCCAAAACTCACCGTCAGGTCAACAGAAGTATGTGGGAAAAACTCATAACCGATGCCTGCTGAAACCGCTATACCCGTTGGGCGTGCGTTTTCCAATTCAATCGGCGGGAACCAAGTTGCTAAAGCCGTCAATCCGACAGAACCTTCGATATAAAAACTTGATTTGTAGTAAGGATAGATTGTCACTCCCAAACCGGCTGTTCCATTGGCGATGACTGTGTCCCGATAGAGATTGCGTAAGGGTATCCACGAGATTCGACTTGTATAGTAAAACAGAATCTGATCTGTCCAGCCGTGTCCTATTCTGATATTCGTTATAAAAGCCGATTCCCTCCCTCGTGCCTCTAACTGTGGTCCTTCATACGCGTCGCCCCAATATTCAACAAGCGATTGGGTATAACTTGCCATCCCCGTCCCGACCCCGAGGCCCCAGATAAAACCTTCACGGTTCGCTCTGGGCCTGAATGCCTTTGCTTTCGTGCTATACACGATTGTTGAGAGATTCCACAAGCGGGTTTCTCTTCCACTCGCGCTTGCCAGGGTTTTTCCATCCGGACTAAAGGCGACACTCCTGATGTTATCCGTATGCCCTATCAGTGCGTACTTGTGCCCACCTGTCTTCACATCCCATAAGAGGATGGTTTTGTCCCAAGCCCCACTTGCCAGGGTTTTCCCATCCGGACTGAACGCGATGCTATTAATAGTAGCCGTGTGTCCCTTGAGTATTCGCTTAAGCTTACCCGTCTTCACATCCCATAAACGGATTTCTGTTCCACGTCCACCTGCCAAGGTTTTTCCATCCGGACTGAAGGATATGTTATTGGTATTACCGGAATACCCTTTGAGTATCCGCTTGAGTTTACCCGTCTTCACATCCCATAAACGCACTGTGGCATCCCAACTTCCACTGGCTAATGTCTTGCCATTCGGACTGAATGAGACGCTTAAGACTTCAGCTGTATGCCCTATGAGCTCGTGCGTGTATGTTCCTGTCTGCACATTCCACAAGCGAATGGTTTTGTCTCTGCTGCTACTTGCTAATGTTTTCCCATCGGGACTGAACGCTACGCTCCAGACAAACGTTGTATGTCCTTTGAATGTTTGCTTATGTGCTCCCGTCTCCACATCCCACAAGCGGGTTTCTCGCCCACTCACGCCTGCCAGCGTCTTTCCATCGGGACTAAACGCTACATTACTGACCCGATCCATATATCTTTTTAGCAGCGGTTCCTCCTCCGCGCTACCGATAGCGTATATCCAAATACCGCTGCCACTCGCAAGTGCCAGGAGCTTACCGTCTCGGGAATATTGTATAACATTGATACTCACTTTCTCGAATTCGGATTCGGCACTCTCAGGCAAATGGAATCGTGTGTATTCTTGAGCGAAACTCGTTGATAGACAGACAGTTGAAAATATGAGAAAGATGAAAAAAATCGAAAACATCTTCGTTTTCATAATTTCCTCTTTTTCTAATGTATAAGTCATTCCAATTCTGACAAGTTTTTTTAGAATGCCGCCTCAAACAAAGCCACCATATCCGTCTCTGTACACACCCTCGGGTTGAACTTGTGGCAATGATCAAGCATTGCATCCGCCCCGAGTTTCGGAATTTTTTCTCGGTCCAAACCGGCATCCCCGAGTCCTGTGGGCATATTCAACTCCGTGTTGTATGCCCTGATTTTGTCAATGGCAGCATGCCCGGCTTCGTCAATATCCATATTACTTGTGTCTATACCTAAGGCACACGCGATTTCCGCGTATTTTTCATTCGCATGCGAAAAGTTAAACGCCATGACAGGAGGGAGGAGAATGGCGTTGGCGACGCCGTGGGGGATAGGGGCATCTGTAGAGAGTTGATGTGCCAGCGAATGGACTGCGCCGAGCCCCTTCTGGAACGAAAATGCTGCCATACAGGATCCGAGAAGCATTTCACCGCGTGCGGTTACATCTTCACCCTTGTGATAGACCTGTTGGATGTTCGCGCTCAACATTCTGAGTGCCTGTAATGCGACACCCTCGGCAATAGGGTGGTATCTCGTGGCTACATACGCCTCGATACCGTGTGTAATGGCATCCATACCTGTCGCGGCAGTAAGCGCAGGTGGCATGCCAAGGGTTATGCCCGGATCAAGGAGCGCGATGTTCGACATGTTGAAGGGTGTAACGATTGCACGCTTCCGCCATCGATCGGTTGTTTGTAGCGACGTATCCGTAATAATGGATCCTTGTGACACCTCACTGCCTGTGCCAGCAGTCGTCGGTACGCATATGAGCGGTGGCATATCGCCTCGGATACGCTCGACACCTCCAACATCAGCGTAATAGGGTTCGAGAGGGGGTTCATGGGTCGTCAAGAGACGAATGGCTTTGGCGGCATCCATCACACTTCCGCCGCCGACAGCGATGACGACATCGCACGCCTCAGCTTTGTAGACTTCTACGCCCTTTGTAACACTGATGTCTGTCGGATTCGGTTCGATATCCGAATACATAGCGTACGGCAAGCCGCTTGCCTCCAGAGCATCTATCGCTTTTGCGAGGATACCGGCGTTGATGACACCCGCGTCGCTCACTAAGAACGGTTTTTTGCCATCAAACGCCTTGACGTGTTTGCCTAAGTTTTGGATGGCACCGTCACCGAATTCAATTCGCGGCGGTAAAAAATAGTTTAGCATTTTTTGATTATACCTTGCGGAGGAACGACGGTCCTTGAGACTCTTGAGTGCGTCTCTTAAATCCGCCTGCGTGTTTTTGCAATGTAATACAAGGAATGGATTTAGTCTATTCCCAGACTAAATCCGGTATTTCTGCGTATTGTTGCAGGCTAACGGTTCTGGTTTTATGAATTCAAAGATCTATTATAGAAACCTAAAGGAAATTTTGATAAAGCGAACGCGAGGCTTTGATGCCTCGCGTTCTAATTCATAATGGCGTTTGAAACTACTTCACGGATTTAAGATGTGCCCACGTTGTTGCGAGTTTGCTCTTCGCATCAACCGGTAACGAGGGACCATCAGGTCCGTAAACCACAACATCGTCATACTTCGCAACGGTGCTCCACGTTGCTAAGCCGATGCGTCCGACACCGTTTTCGGTATCGTCGTCGACGGTTGCGACTTCTTCATCGTTGAGGATGACGGTGTAACTATCGGGTGTATTGACAATCTTGATGTTATACCAATCCTTCTCATCGATGGTATGAGCACTATTGGCACCGGCTTTGCCACCCCATGATTCGACCTGTGAGCGTGAGTTTCCCCATCCGCCGAGGTTCCACCAGTATTCCAACGAAGGCTTAAGTTTCTCCATACGTGGCGGATGATCCTCAAGTGCCTGTCCGCGGGCTTGCATCAGACCTTGGCATCGGAACATAATCAGGAACCCTTCGGCACCACTGGTTTTACTCCCGCGGACCTCAAAGGTGTAATCGTTCCAATCGTCCTCCCAGAATTCATCAGCGACGACACTCATACAGTTAGGGGAATTTTGGAGCTGATGGTATTCATCGTCCTTGAGTTCCCATTCCCCGAAGAGGGCGACCCATTTGTTTTCGGATTCTTTCGGGTCATCGAAATTATCCTCAAAATAGGTTTGCGACATCGCAGGTGCAGCAATGCCGAGTGTGATTATACAGATAGCGATGAACAGGTTACGGCTGTTCATAATAGTATTCTCCTTTTAGTTGTATTTCGTGTAGCATAGGCTGTTAGCCTGTGCCTTTTCTTTCGTAGCATAGCCTGTTAGGCTGTGCATATATAACCCGTTAGCTTATGATTTTCCCATTCTGCCTACTTTCAACCTCAATATTACCCAACGTCTTCAAGAAAATAATCAGAATCGACTCGCTTGATTTCATAAGTTTTCACTGTAGAAACTCCGACGTTGTGATCAATCATCAACTGGGCAAGTCGTTTTCCATCAATAAGAATAATTTTGAAACCTGCAGCATCGTACGCTCTAGCATCTGCCGTGAAATCCGATGTTGTGATAAAAATTCCCCTATTAGCCCCTTTTCCTGCTAATGCCCCTGCAAAACGAGCAATTTCTGGTGAACTCACTTTGCCTTTCCACCGTTTCGCCTGGACATAGACTACATCAAGCCCGAGCCTATCTTGATTAATAATACCGTCAATCCCACCATCACGACTACGTCCCACGGCTTCCGCATCTTCTCTGGAACCACCATATCCCATTTTAACCAGAAGATCAATAACGAGATTTTCAAAAAAAGCAGGGGAATTCGCTTTAATTTCCTGAAGTAAGTCATCAGCTACTTTTTCTCTAATCTGTTGGTAAATATCTTCAATATCTCTATCAGTAGGGGGTCGCCTGCTCCCAGAGAGGACGTAAGGTTTTCTTTTACCCTCCGGTTGTTCTAATTTTCCCTCCTTTAAAAGTGCGTTAAAGGCAGTGCCGACTATCTCATAATGAAAAAATCCAAGATACCGCTTCCCTCTCTTTGTTTGTGCCTCTATTTCTTCATCGGACAGCGCAAATTTTTCCGCAAGTTTTTCCGTTGCTTCTTTTATGGTGATTCCGTGGGCTGGATAATCCAGTTTAAGAATTTCCTGTTTGACCACTTCAGAAGTTGGTAGTTCTATTTCATATTTTTCTCCTGTGGTTGGATCGACCGCTATTTTTGTTTCTGTGCTCATGAGCCATTTCTTTCTTGGTAAAACGTGGGTTAAACATAAAGCAGCACAACGCTGGGCAAGAAGCCACCTACAAAAGTCTAATCCGCTTACCTTTCACCGCTGTTGGTATTCGCTTTCAAGGTAAACGCCTTCGTCTTTCTCATCAAATATCAACGTGATTGGGTCGACAGGCTTGCCTTCAATGAGGTCCAATTGCCAATCGGCTATAGCGTCGGTACACAAATATTCCGTTTCGTTCTCGTGGATTTCTATAATTCTAAAGCTAACGATTGGATCAACGTAACCGTAGCGATGCAATGCATGTGCAATCGCACACTCAAAGGGCTCCTCAGGGTCGCATGACGCGATATCTTGCGGCTCAACCTTTATTGTACCTAATTTGATTTCCATTTCAATTCTCTTTCTTCAGAAAAATATGTACGTTCAGCTTACACAATATCGGGTATAAGAGACATAATCTAACAGCCTATGCTACGACAGGTTCTGCGCTAAGTTGCACAGGCTAACAGCCTATGCTACGACAGGTTCTGCGCTAAGTTGCACAGGCTAACGGTTTCCTATGCTACATCGGCAATAACTCCACTGCCATTTTTCCCATGTATCTACTAAACCTGCTTTTACGGGATTATTGAGAACATAGGTGACAATCCGTTGCCATTCGTTTGCCTCCGGAACAATGGGATCATAACTTTCGCGCTGCCAGAATGCCCCCGTCCGTCCTAATAGACAATTAGCTTTGCGAGCCGTATCCCCTTTAATAGTGACTACCAGAGCCGTTTAAAAATCCCTCAATATTTTTACCAATGGTCGGTGGTGGGAGTACTTCGTTGTCGCGATGAAAGATTTCTATCCATTCATCAACAATTTCACATAACTGTTGATACACCTTAATTTCATCAGTTCCATGGCAACATGGACCGATAATTCCGGGACAATATCCGATAAAATATTGACCTTCAGCCGACCATTCAACGATCTTGATGTACTTCGCACTGTCGTTCATTTTTGACTCTCCTCAATGCTTCTTTTCACATTTCTTTCTTGATAAGGTTCAGCATCATCGCCGAGTTTTCCAGAAATAGTAACCCGTGGACCTTTCGGATGTCTGAAATTTCGATGGCTACCTTTTCCGCCAGTGTTAATAAAACCGGCTTTTCTCAAATCAGCGATGAGTTGTCGTATTTTCCTGGGCATAGCATATCATATGCACAGGCTAACAGCCTATGCTACAATGGGTTGTCAACGGTTTAATGGTTCAGCGAGAACTCAGCTGAATTGAGTAACACCCAATAGAGGTCTTCGTAAGCCAAGTCCTTCTTTCGATACAGACTCCGCTCTAAATAGCGTCTAAAATATGTTTTTTCTTTAGACGTTGGCAACCGAGAAAGGACATTAAGATAGATATGTTCCATCCGTTCCGCCGGTTCGCGCCATTTTTCAAGCACGTAATTTACAAAACTACCGCGTTCTTCATGACTCGTGCTATCGTTCACCATATTCCCATTAATCATCATGAGTGCTTGTGGGATGGTTCCATTGAATGCCTCGATCTCTTCCATCTCACCGTTATCAAGGAGAAAGAGAAATTTTTTGAGATGCTCGCGTTTCATGCGCTCAAGTTGACGTAGCATGTTCTTCCTGTCTTCGCCACCTTGCTTCTTGCTACCTTCCATTCTGACTTGCTGAAGTCTTTCAAAATCCGTGGCTTGCAGTAGGGAATAGAAGAACTGCTCAGCACTGAGGGGTTTCAGGTATGCATGGGAGTAATAGCGTTGATCGTTTTTGTTACTCTCATTGGTTTGCGAGGTGCGTTGATACGTCTCTGAATTCAGGAGTGTTCGCATCAAGTGTTGTAAGTCATATCCGTGAATGACGAAATCGTTTGCGAGCCACTTCAAGAGTTCAGGGTTGGTGGGTGGGTTCTCTTCTCCGAACCCATCAACCGGCTCGACGAAAGCGTGCCCCATAAAGTGTTTCCAGATACGATTCACGAGTGCTTGACTAAAATAGGGGTTTGATTTATCCGTCATCCACTGTGCGAGTGCTTCTCGCTTTTTAAGGAGTGAGCCTTTGTATTCTGTGCCCCCTAAGAAGTGTGGACGGACTTGCGCTTTGAGCCTGTCTACCCAAATCTCCCCTTGCGGTTTGTTAGTAATAAGAAAATTATCCATTCTTCTCTCATTACCTACCATATCCGTTGTCTGGATGTCTCCCTGCCGCTGCCTCTCGATACCGGTAAAGAAGGCTGCAATACCGTAGAAATCTTCTTGGCTCCACACTTCTGTTTTATGATCGTGGCACTCGGCACACTGCATCGGAAGCCCTAAGAACAAACGCGAGGCATGTGAGGTGAGGACGGTTGGTGAACGCCTGTAACGCAGGATATAGTTTCCTGCGCCGTTGTCCCGTAACTCACCATCAGCCGCGACGAGTTTCTGAACGAACTGATTGTACGGTGTATTCGTTGCCAAGGCATCCCGCACCCAATACGTTAACCCGATGCGTCGATCATCGCTATCTTCACGCCTACCAATTAACCAGTTTACCCATAACCCGGTCCAATAGTCAAGATAGGCATCGCTCGCTAATAACTCCCGGATCTTTCTTTGACGTTTGCCTGAAGAACCGTCCTTGAGAAAATCCAAGACCTCTTCAGGCGTTGGGATTTTTCCTGTCAGATCGAGATGAATCCGGCGCAGAAACTCGGCATCTTCCGACATCTTTGAAGGCTGAATCCCTTCCCTTTTAAGCACAGCGTTGATGTGACGATCGAGGTGTTTCGTGCTTGATGAAACCTGCTGTGTCGGTGCAACCGTAGTCTTGGTGCAGCTGAGCATCAAACAGGTGAAAGCGAATAGAAAAAGTGAGGAGATGCCAAGGGAAGTTTTCACGATAGATGGACCTCCGAACCTCAGGTTTAATTCGGTTCGACCGTCGCGCTTGCGAAACATACCTACAGAAAATTGATGTACCCGACTTCTAATAATTTAATTTTAACTTATTATTTGCAAGACATCAAGGAAGATCGAAGAAACCATGAAATAGCGATTCGGATATTAATCCTACATAAGAATCGCTAAAGAGCGGATATTAAGTCCATCGGACGCCTGTCGGAATGATGCCTACATCTTCACCGCGGCGCATCGCTTCAGCGGCATCGAGGATACTGGCTAAATCGTGTTGTGGTTCAAAGTCCAATAGCGTTTTGATTTTGCTTAAATCGAATTCAAAATGGAGGGGTTGTGGGAGTTTCACGTCAACAGAATCCATCTGGTAACGTTCGCATAGGTATGGAATTACCTCCTCATGCTTGAAGATACCGTTTCCACCGAGCGTGAATTCTTCACCGACAGCGGCGTCCTTTTCGATCCCTAAAACCAACCCTTGCACAATATCCCGTACATCGGTGAAATGCTCCTTGTAAGGGTGGCCATCAGGATTCCGTTTGAGTATGAATTTCTCCTGCCCATCCCAGAGGCGTTTGACGGTATCTGCCGTCTCTAATTCGGTAGGATCATCGCCTGTATAATTCTTGTATCGATTGTAGATGGGACTAAAGACGAATTGTCTCGGTAAACCATCTTCATTGAGATATTCGCTCGGTTCAATGACGGTTGTGAAGCGGAAGACTGTGGAAGGCACGCCATACTGATGATGATATGTCATGCACAATTCCTCGCCAATCCATTTGGTAAGGAAATAGGGCATGTGATGGTATTTGGCGACCATCTCTTCAGTAATCAGTTTATCGAAAAACCTACCTTTTTCGGTGAGTTCCCAATAAATCGCTTCGGTGCAGGCATAGACGAGTCGATGAATGTTCGGATTGAACTCACGGATGCACTCTAAAATATTGAGCGTTCCCATCCCGTTGATTGCCAAATACTGACGATTATCAAACGGACCCCCGAACGCTGCGGCGATGTGATAGATAGCATCTACGCCGTCAACGGCTTTTTTGACATCTTCGTATTCCCGTAGGTCGCCGAAGACGGTCTCTACGCGTTCCGTTCCGTCCCATCGTCCGACGCGATTGACATCTCCAGGATAGACGAAACTCCTGATATCGTGCCCTTTTTCCAGTAACTTTTTGACGAGATTGGAGCCGATACGACCTGTGCCGCCCGTGACTAAAATTTTCATTAATTGCTCTCCTAAAGTCCAACAAGCGTAAAATATACAATTACCTCAACGTTGTGGCGGGGTTACAAACCTCGCCAGCGAGGAGGGGGTGGATCTATTTCCTCTAATATCTAATAAGGTCTACACATTTCTATATTCACCCAATATAAAAAGCAGGGCTGCACTCCGGTGGATGCAGCGCTGCTTTACAACTATCTTTCCCGAGCCGTGGACGCTGTTCGGTCACTCACAGTTCAACGAAAGAGGTTGTTGTTAGGATTTGATCTCTGCCCACCTAACTGCTAATTTATGTTTTGGTTCTACAGAAAATGCGGTGCTTATGAGTTTTATATTATCTATTGCCCACCACCAATCATTCTGCGCGTCGACGACACCGAAACTAATCGTCATTTCAGCGGCACCGGCGGGGTTGTCGATAGGGATTTCTAACGTTTCGTTTATCTGCTCCCCATCATTCATCTTTTCCTCTTTGAGTTTGAGGGTAGGAATCGTAACAAGGGTATGTGCGCCTGCGTCAATACCGACGCTCTTGAAGAATAGGATTTGTTCTTCTTTATCCGCGTCGAAGCTTACTATGATCTCACCATTTTGAGTATCTTCAGGACGCCAACTCGAATCCAATGTTAAGACGAGCGACTTTGCTGCCGCGCCTTTGATTTTAATGGGTGGGGTGATTAAGTGTCCATTCCAACGACTCTGACCGTCAGGGTCGCCATTTCCTTCCCAATCGTCCCACTCATCAGGATCAGAAACGGCACCTTTACCTACGCCCTTACCGTCATTGTGTACCCCTGTGAACTCACTACGCCGTTGGTCTTCCGCCGTGCGTGTCCACCACTCCAGGTCGACAATCGCCCACGTTCTCCACTCAGGCATTCCGAGGTCTTTAGGATTTTCGTTTGTGATTTCCCAACCCTCAGGTGGTGTGCCTGACCAAACGTCTTTATCCTTAATCTGTTCCATGATACTTGCTTCGAGTGTCACGCCTTCAAAATCTTCTTCAAAAAGGACAACCTCACGACTCCAAGTTTGGAGTGCTACAAGACAAAAGGTTAGCGTTAGAATCGCGTGTGTAACGATCCTTATAGGGGTGGTACTCATAATCAGCCTCCATAGGTTCTAACCCAATAATGATATTGTGGCAGAATATTTGGGTGAACTGCCGTGAATATCGTTAACACGCAAACATCTTTGTTTTATAGTTCAAACCCTGCTTTATAGAAAAAATAGTTCCTCTAAAAAGTAACGGCATACCCATCGGTTCTCGGATCGGAACCTCCGATGAGCGCACCTGATTCAGGATGTACCATGATAGCCTGAGCACTCCCCGGACCCCCCCAATCACCGACGAGTTGAAGTTCATGTCCTTTTTCCGCTAAACCTGTTTGTGTGTCGGGAGAGAAGCGGGTTTCTAACTGGAGGTCATTGGAACAGGTGTGCGGGATAGTGGATTCCATGGGATTCTGCAAGCTCCGCCAACGCGGTGCAGAAACGGCTTCCTGCGGTGTCATCCCGAAATCAATCATGTGGGTAACGAGTTGTAGATTCGTTTGGACCTGTGTATCTGCGCCAGGGGTGCCACAGGCGATGAACGGTTGACCGTCCTTTGTAACAATGACGGGGTTCATGGTGTGGCGGACGCGTTTGCCCGGCATCAAGCAGTTGGGATGTCCCTCTTCCAAATGCCAATAGGTCATGCGATTGTTCAAGAGGATACCGGTGTCACCTGCTACGAGACTCGAGCCGAATCCTGACTGAATACTCTGCAGGATGCAAACGAGGTTTCCCGCTTGATCCGCCGTGCAGAAACAGGTTGTATCTTCGTGCGCCTCTGGGCCACCCGCTGGCACATCAAAAGCCGCCTTATCTAAGTTGATACGTTCTGCTTGTTCAGCGGCGTAAGATTTGGATAGCATCCCTTCTATGGGAACATCCACCCACTCTGGATCCGCCATATATTTTTCCCGATCTGCGAAGGCGAGTTTCTTCGCCTCAACCATTAGATGCACACTTTCAGCGGTATTGCACCCTAAAGTTTGCAAATCGAATAACTCGACCATGTTCAATTCTTGGAGTAAGATATGCCCGCTTGAGTTAGGGGGCATTTCATAAACCTCGTATCCACGGTAGTTGACATGTATCGGATCAGCCCAATGTGCGTGGTAGTTCGCGAGATCCTCGGCTGTCAGAAGTCCGTCGTGGGCACGGCTGAATTCACCGATGGTTTTCGCAATTTCACCTTTGTAGAACACGTCTCTTCCGTGTTTGGCAATCTTTCGGAGCGTGGCACCAAGATTCGGATTTGATAGAAACTGACCTGAGGCGATGGGGGCACCATCGGTTGTAAAGATAGCGCGACTGTCTGGTTCGGCGGCGAAGCGGGCATTCTCGCCCTTAAGACCGTTAGCGAGTTTATGACTCACGGGAGCCCCTTCTTCGCAGAGCGAAATTGCTGGTGCGAAAACGTCTTCTAATTTGAGTGATCCGTAGCGTTCGTGTGCGAGGAGCCATGCGTCGACGATCCCCGGCACCGAAACACTCCGTATGCCTTTCATCGGGATCCCGCCGTCTTTGAGGTAGGTTTCTCGGGTAGCGGCACGCGGGGCGGGTCCGGTTCCATTCACCGCCTCGACCTGTCCGGTGTCCGCCCAATAAATGAGAATAAAACCGTCGCCTCCAAGTCCAGAACCAGCGGGTTCAACCATACCGAGGGCTACAGCGGTTGAGATAGCAGCATCGACGGCGTTGCCACCCGCCATCATTGTCTGAATGCCGGCTTGTGAGGCAAGGACGTGTCCAGATGTAACCATGCCGTTTCTTCCCATTACAGAGGGACGAAACGCTGAAGCAGTAATACCGTGTGGAGATTGCATTTTTTAATTTTCCTTGCGGTTCGTTCAGATTTTCACGAAGCGAGCATCTTCTTGGCGAACGCCTCAACATCAACTTTATCGTGCGTTCGAGCGGATTCGTTGCATGCTTCCATGAGGACCCACGTACCGAGCGTTGTGTCCTGCATCCAGTCCCGATCGGTTCCATTGGCAATCGCCTGCGCGAACGCATCAAACTGGAGACGGTCGTCTTCTATGAGACCGGCGTGCAGATCTTGGAGCGTTAAATCTTCAAGGGTTTTGCCGAGTCGGAAGAGTTGCAGGTGTCCTGCATCCCGTCGGAGGTCTCCGTCCTCGCCGTGAAAGGTCCAGTGTCCGCTCCACCCGAACGGAGTTGTATGTGCTGCCCGTGTTCCTGCGTAAGAGAAAGGTGCGCCGTTGGCATACTCCATGAGCGCGTTCCCGCCGGCAGTTCCCCAAGCTTCAATCTGTCCGAGTTCTGGATCTCGTCGATGATGGACATGGGCGGTAACGTACTTCGGAAGTCCTTTCGCGGCAACAAGTTGATCGAGTTGGTGGCTCGTGCCGGCGTGGAAGAAAAGCCCATCAACATAGGCATCGGGTTGCCGAGAATCTGGACCTGTATATAAGTTTTGGCGGATCCAGAATCGACATTCTCCCGCTAACATCTCACCGATGCCACCCTCTTCTCGGAGCCACTCTCGCATTTTCGCTGCAGCGGGGTTCCACCGCTTGTTCTGCCCCTGGACGAGCATCAAGTTAGGGTTCGCTTTATGTGCGCGTATAATGTCGTGGAATTCTGCCTGTGTCGTTGCGATGGGTTTGACACAGAGGGTATGCATGCCGAGATTCAAACTTTCAACAATTAATTTGGCATGAACGGTCGTTGAGGCATAGATAAGACATGCCTGCGCGTCGTGTTTCTCCTTCGCCTCGGTTATTGTCGTATAGATACGATCCGCAAGGTAATCAGGGACGTCCCCTTCTAAACCTGCTATAGCTTCCCGAGCAGCAGGGAGGTTAATGTCCACACAGGCAACGGGATTAAGACCCTTTGAATTGATTTGCGCTTGTAGGCGACCGTGCGCGAAATGGGTACATCCGACATGAATAGTAGGAATCGGCATTTGTGAGTCTCCTTGTATTGGCTATCGGTTTCCTTCAGCAATCGGCTTTCAGCAAGAGGGTTATCGGTTTTCGGTTAAAAGGGTGTTTGGTAAAATCAGAGTTCTCTTTACCCCAAAACCCTTCTGACGGCTGACCGCCGAGAGCCGATCGCCAATTTGGTATATGTTCGCGCTTAGGATACCTCAACGACAGGTGGGTTAATGAAATCGTGATATTTCTGCGCTACGTTTCCAACTTTAGCATCACCCGCATGGATAAGCACGCGGAACCGGAAGTGCATCTCTTCACCTTCTTTGAGTGTATAGGAACCATCCTTGGCAGGATCCCTTTCAAAAGTGCCGCCTCCGAATATATTGCTTCCCATGAGCCCGTAATTGCGCACGTGCCAATACGTCGGATAGCGCGGGTTAACAATATGATCGAACACAGCGATACCCACAGGCGTTCCATCGACAACACCGGAATAATCGCACCAGTTCGCACGTTTACCCCAGGTTTCTGTCTCATTGATACCGCCAAAGGCATTTTCTATCTGTCCGCCATCTGAAGCGTTCATCGACGGATGCACCCGAATTGAAATAATACCCCCCTCCTTGGTATCTCCGAAATGGACATCCCCGGCGGAAGCGATAAAACTGAGATCGAGATCAAGAAGTGCGGCATCTTCAGGTAGATTGTAGATGCGATAATTCTGCACGTCCGTCATCAAAACCTCTCCCGCTTGTGTTTGCCAACTATTCTGCGTATAAAGTCTACCGACGACAGCCCCACCCTGTTTTTCTGTGAAGTCTTGGTGGACAACCTTTCCAGAGTTACTACCTTCACCCCATAAGTCAACATCATTGACTTCGCCGTAGGCGACGTAGAGGGACCGGTGGTGGACGTGGTCTTTTGAGATGTCGCTCGTTTCACCGCGTGTTACTTCGCGTCCGTTCGGACCGAGAACCGGAAAGAAATACGGACGAAACTGCGCTTTTGCGTAGCGAAATGTTGTAAAATGTCGGTCATTGAGCGTTACGGTTATCGTTTCGGTTTCTTCTTTTAACTGAACGCCTGTCTCGCCAGCAACACTTCCTTCCGATAGGGTGTAGCTCCGCGATTCACCAGCGGCGAGTCCGTCGAGTATCCAGGTTAAGGTCGTCGTACCGTCCTCGTCAGCGTAACACTGTGCTGAGATGACATCACCGGATGCAACATCTGTTAAAGTAACGGCACGATCGTAGAGTTGGCTCACGCCGGGATGGTTAACATTAACGCTAACAGGGCATCCATCCCGATTGTGAAAACCCGCGTTAACGGTAAACGTCGGAAGATTCTGATTCGACATAAATCTCCTTCCTCGTATCTTGATTCCTCTCAAAAATTTTCCTAAGTAGCGAAAGGGACAATAATTCTATTTGTAAGTGCCATACAGTTTTTAGGTGTGGCTCTGGTTGTTTAAAGGGGTGCCTTCCCCCGTTGATTAGCTTTCCTCACCGGTTAGCGCGAGGATTCCCTCTTCTTCGCTATTGTAATTTTCAAAGACGCTCATTAAGCGGCCGAGGATGAGAAGGTTACGGATATGCGCGCCTGCGTTGACGAGTGCCGTCCGCCCGCCTTTACGGGAAACCGTCACGTTCACAGATACCAACGTGCCGAGACCGCTACTATCCATACGGGTAACATTCTCAAGGTTAAAGATAACCTTTGGGGAGTCAAAATGCTCCTCGAGTTCCTCATTAATTTGCTCTCTGATTTCAGCATTTGCTGCACCGATCATACGGCCCGTGGGTCGAATCACGATGACCCCTTCTCTTTGACGGATTTCTGCTAACATCTATTCTCCTTTTTTAATTGTTTGCGTTGTGACCCTGATATGGGGTTGAAGTTAATATTCTAACAAAAGATATTTGATAGGTTAATATAGTTAATTTCCAAAATTTTGTCAAGATTCTCAACAGTTTTCTTTAACGTCCAGCGGATGGCGGAGGGGGCCAGTGAAGTCCGCGTTGACCTGATAAGGCACGGTTGGGAGACGGACGATACTCGCGATCAGGCAAGCCGACAAGTTTACCGTCTTGTATCCAATCTTTATCGTCTCCGTAGAGTTCGCCTATGAGATGGTTTGTCAAGCGTTCGAGAATCTCAGCATGCGCCGGTGAATTGGCGAGGTCGTTCAATTCCCTCGGATCCTCTTCCAGATCAAAAAGTTGACGGTGGTTTCCGGTCGCATAGTAAATCAGCTTGAAACGTCCGTCATGAATCATTCGGGTCGCGCTGCCGCCTTCACCAATCTCGCCATACAACCAATCGCGCTTTTCATCACCCACCATCGGGATGCCATCTACGGTATTTGGAATGTCAATTCCTGCCAGATGAAGGAGTGTCGGCATGACATCTTGCCATCCGACGAGCCGGTCGTCTACGTTGTGATGTCCTACGCGTTCATCGCCTGCGGTGCCGACGAGGAGCATAGGAACATTGGCGGAATCCTCATAATAGAGTCGTTTCGCCCACATCCGATGATTTCCGAGCATGTCGCCGTGATCTGACGTGAAGAGCAGGATTGTGTTGTTCAACAGTCCTTCCTCCCGTAGCGTACCGATAACAACGCGCAATTGATGGTCGATATGTGTGCAGAGGGCATAAAACGCTTGGCGTGCTGAACGAATCTGATCTTCTGTAAAATGCTCGTCCTGTTTCTGTCGTGCTTTTAGGGGTAACGGGAGTCGTTCGTTTTGCTGTGCCCATTCACCACAGTATGGCATGTCCACGTCAATATCGCGATACATGTCCATGTAGCACTGAAGGGGTGCCAAAGGCGGATGTGGATGGCAATAGGAGAGATACCAGAATCCGGGACGTGTTGGGTCGCGACGTTTAATCATGCGCACCATTTGCTGCGTGCTCCAGTTTGTGACGTGACAGTCTTCAGGGAGATGCCAGGGACGATTGAGATAATCGTTGTTGCACATCCCGTGCGCGAACTGTTGACCTGCATAGCCTCTGTCGCCGAGGAAAAGCTCATAGTCATCGACCACGCCGTGCTGGAGTCTGCCTTCCTCACCTAACAGCACATCGTCGAAACCGATGCGGTCACGCTGGGGATAGATATGCAACTTGCCGACCGCGTAGGCTTGATACCCCGCATTCCGGAAGGTCTGTGCGATTGTTGGGAGTCCATTTAATCCTTGCCGATCGTTGAAAACCCTGTCTTTATGGGTTCGTGTTGTTGTGCCGGTCATCAACGTTTTCCGCGCTGGAACGCAGACGGGACATTCGCTGTAGCCTCGCGTGAAGCGGGTACCCGCACGAGCAAGCGTGTCAAGCGTCGGTGTTTGGATGGCAGGATGCCCATTGACGCCTAATAACGAGTTGGGCCAATGGTCAGTTGAGATGAGTAGGACGTGTGGTTTGTCGCGCATGGTTTTCCTTTCTTACCGGTCATATCGCGCAAAATAGAAGGTTATGAGCGGTTCATTGGTATCATTGATGAGGCTATGTCCTGGATTTGACGAAGCTACAGAGACAGCATCGCCCGGCATCTGTCGATAAACATTCTTGCTAACAACGTGGATGCCATTGCCTTCAAGCATGTACCAGACCTCGTCCATATCGGGACCGTGACCGTGTGTATCAGGTGTCTGCATCGCTTCAATTCGAACCACCAACACAGAATGCAGGACCACTAAACCGTCGTCTTGACCGAAAATCGGATGTACCAGATGCGTCCAATGCCCCTGTCCTAATGGTCGTTCGCGGTAGTTCCGTATGAGGGCATCCTTTCGAGGTGCCTCTACGCCATCAGGGAGCACCTCTTCCAACATCAGGAATTCCAACGGTGCGCCATCCGGATTTTCCAAGACGTGATTGAGTCCGGGAGGCACGAGGATTGCATCGCCTTCCCCGACCTGCTGTTTCAAGTTTCCTGCCTTGAATATACCGGAACCCTCAACGATGTAAAAAATAAGCTGTCGATCGTCGAGTGCTGTGGGAACTGAAGCGATCTTCGGTTCAAGGTAACATCGGGAGAAACTGTCAACATACCTTAGAATTGCTCCCTCTGTGTCTGCGGCGTCCTCTGTCCTTTTACTAAATATCTCGCGTTTAATGATGTTGCCGTGCGTTAGACTTGAAGGGCTCTGTAACCAATGTCGCATATACATTGTGAAGTGCCTCCGGTGTATATCAATTGGGTGAACAACGTTCGTCAAATTCGATTCATATCATATTCAGGATTTACGCAAATTTGTATCCTGCGACGCAATTATAGTAAAGTTTAGAATTAATTAGACACTTTAAAGAGGCGAGGATACAATCCTCGCCAGCGGCGGAGAGGATTGTTTCGCTAAGCAACTGTCTACATATTTTTCGACTTTACTATAATTGTTCAGGTCCTAAGAATGCGCAATGAATTGCGCTACTACGAACCAAAGATTGCCAAAAAATAAGCGAACTGCGTAAGTCCTAATATTATCAAAAGTCGTGACAATTGGCAAGGGAAAAAGTTTCTCGATTATATCTGCATCACTATGGTATTTGTTAGATAGGGGGAATCAAATTCTGTCATGCAGTCTGCGTTGCATCCTGGGACCGGAAAAAGGCGTACCGATAGCGGTTTGTTTAACTGTATGGAGAGCGTGGCGACATCCGTGAGAATAGAGGTAATTTGAGATATCGAAGCATTACCGGGGATCGGAATGGTATCCAACCCCGTCCCACAGACAGTGGAATAAAGGAGGAGGCTGTCGAGGTTAAAATAACCCGCTTCACTCCGCTTCCCGAGTCCAACATCTTCAAGAACAGGGAGCATTAACCCAGAATATCCGCAGAGGGGTAGTGAGAGGGATCGAAGTGTTCGCGTCAAACCTGCAGCGACTGTTAGCGTGCCGCGCTCGCCAAAGTGACCGGGAAGTTGCTCTTCCATCGCATAAGCGATACTCTCATCCCCCATGGGTGCGGGGGACACATCTATACCGACAAACTTCACGCCCCACTCTTGTGCGAAGGTTTCTGCGAGCGTGACAATCTTCTGTCCTTCAGCCTCCATGAGGGTCTTCAGATTCTGCAATGCGCTTTCCAAATTAGGGGCATCTGTGAACGCCTGTTGCACAAGATCCGCCGCCTGCCATCCGATACCGAAGTTGGTTCGGGTGTCCTGCCAGAAGGCAGCTGGAAAAAAAGGCGTATTTGGTGGACAGTTCATCAACGCTGCAAAACGAAGGTTGCCATAGCCAGCATCGGTTCGATGCGCAATTTGCTGAATGACCTCAGCGGTGTTTTCCACTATCTCCGATGCGACACGTCCAGACTGCGTCGTAAGGGTGACGGTAGCGAAGATTATCTCGCTTTGGGTGATTACATCAGCAAGGCGAGCAATATGCGCTTCGGTGTGCCGTTTTCCGGGTAGGATTGTTCCTAAGTTCAGGAACTCGATCCCTAAAGCCTGGGCATCGGATTCCAATCTGAGAATTGTGTCTACGTCCCGGGGTTCATCCCAAATTTGACAACTTACACGTGTGGTTTGGACTTCGTAGCCGTTCGACTCAAAATAGGTTTGACAGGCGGCGTTAAATTTTGCTGCACGTTGAAGTTGGTATGGCGAAAAAGGGAGTGGAATGCCTGTGGTAATCGTTCGGATTTTCATGTTGATCTATAACCTATCAGGCAGGATCTTCGCCATAGAGTCCGATGTGCCGATAACGTTCATGCCTTTGTTGGATCAGTTGTTGCGGTGTCATCTGCATCAATTCGGTGAGGTGTTTACGAACTGCGCGTTTGACGTTGCGTGCGGAGGCTTCCGCGTCTCTGTGTGCACCGCCGAGCGGTTCACGAATAACTTGGTCAATAATCTCTAATTTAAGCAGGTCTGGTGCCGTCGGTTTATAGCCTTCAGTTGCTTCGGGCGCGTGTTCGCCTTTATCCTTCCACACGATGCCGCTGCAGGCTTCAGGGGGTGCGACACAGTAGACGGCGTACTCCATCATCAAGACGCGATTTCCAACTGCGATTGCCAAAGCACCGCCACTGCCACCTTCACCGATGATAACGACCAGGATCGGAACACGCATCAACATCATTTCAGCGAGGTTCTCAGCGATCGCCATTGCCTGTCCGTATTCCTCGGAACGGAGATCAAAGTGTGCCCCCGGTGTGTCAACAAAACAGATTAACGGACGGTTGAATTTATCAGCTAACTGCATCAATCGTCTTGCCTTGCGATAACCCTCCGGATGCGTGTATCCGAAATTCATCTCCTGTCGCTCTTCGAGATTCGTGCCTTTTTGCTGTGCAAGGTAGACAAGCGGTTGTCCATCGAACCAAGCAAAACCCCCAATGAGTGCCCGATCGTCGCCGTAGAGTTTATCGCTGTGAAGCTCAACATGTTCATCGAAAAGTGCGTTAATATAAAAGGGGGCTTGTGGGCGTTGCGGATGCCGTGCTAACCGGACTTTATCCCAGCGACTTAGTTTTTGGAACGTTTGCCGTGTAAGCGTATTCGTATTCTGCTTTAGCGCCGACATCCCTTCTTTCAGGTCTAATTCAGGATGTGCTTGCGCGAAGGCTTCCAGTCGCGCAAGGTGCCGTTCTAATTCGATGAACGGCTTTTCAAATTCCAGATCTGTTGTGTTCATATTTGTTGGCTTTCGGTTTTCGGCGGTCGGTTAAAAGATGTTGATTTAATCAAAGCCTCTTAACCGACTACCAGTGACCATTCTTTTGACAGTCAATTGCTATTAAGATTGACGTGCTTCGTTGCGAAGCCCGATCCAGACACAGGCTGCCATTCCGAATAGCACAGCTGCGAACGGGAAGCCTGCCACGAGGGAGGCTGCTTGCAACGAACTCAGACCCCCGCCAAGCAATAGGACGATGGCAACGGCACCCTCAGCTGTGCACCAGAACACTCGGTGAGATACAGGGGCGTCAAGTTTGCCGCCTGCCGTGATGGTATCAATGACGAGCGAACCAGAGTCTGATGAGGTAACAAAAAAGATGACCGTCAGCAGCATCGCGATAGTGGATACCAGGGTCGTCATCGGCAGTTCGTCAAGCATTTTGAACAACGAGAGTTCCGGCTTATACGCTTCCACAGTTTCCGACACACCTGTGTAGCCATCAGCGATCTGATCAAGAGCAGTGCCGCCAAAGGCACTAAACCATATTAAACACAACAGGGTGGGTAGCAGTAATACACCGATGATAAACTCGCGAACCGTCCGTCCCTTTGAAATTCGGGCGATGAAGGTGCCGACGAACGGGGCCCAAGCGATCCACCACGCCCAATAGAACGTTGTCCATCCGTGGAGAAACCCTGTGTCTGTGCGGCCGACCCAGTTGCTGAGGGGCCTCATCTTAGAGATATAGGCGGTCAGTCCAGTGAACAGACCTTTAAATATGGCAATTTTTGGACCGACGAGGAGGACAAAGAGTAGCAGCAAAAACGCGAGAATCACATTGAACTGGCTGAGGCGTTTGATGCCCACATTCAGCCCTGTCAGCACGGAGATGAGCGCGACTGCGGTTATGACCACTATCAGGACCACCATGGTGGTGTTGGTCGCGGGAACCTCAAAGAGATAGTTGAGTCCGGCGGTCACTTGCTGGGCACCTAAGCCGAGTGAGGTAGCGAGCCCGAACAAACTGGCGAAGACGGCGAGTGTATCAATGACATGGCCCGGCCAGCCCCATATTCGTTCACCGAGGACGGGATAGAATGCAGAGCGGATGGTGAGCGGGAGTCCTCGGTTGTAGGCGAAGAATGCCAGAGCAAGTCCGACGACTCCGTAGACTGCCCAGCCGTGTATGCCCCAGTGAAAGGTCGTTGCTGCGATACCGATGGCTGCATCGGTTTTCGCTTCACCGCCGAGGGGTGGACTCATAAAGTGTTGGACGGGTTCCAAGACTCCGAAGAATAGGAGCCCGATACCGATGCCGGATGCAAAGAGCATGGCGAACCAAGTGAGGTTGGAGTATTCAGGAACGGCATCTCGTCCGCCGAGGCGGATCTTGCCCAATGGGGAGACAATCAAAAATAGGCAGAACACGACCAGGAGGTTGACAATGTCCATGAACCACCAGTCGAAGTTTGTGGTGAGCCATTTTCGGGTAGCCCCGAAAAGGCTTGTTGCCCCTTCCCGGAACACGAGGGATGCGATGACAAAAATGACGATGACGATTGAAGAAATGAGAAAAACGGGGGTCAGCCCAAATATTTTGGTGTCGTTCTGGAGATGTTTTCCTTCTTCGTGCATTTTCAAAATTCTCCTTTTAGAGTTGCGTTAGCGGTTTTTCAACCGCGCACGGAACGGAGTGCGCTTACAAAGCGCGCATCCAGTGGAAGGTCGCATAGCTGATTAGAAATAGTAACCGAAGTTGAAGTTAAGTCGCCAATGCCATACGTTATTTCCGTTGGCACCCACGTGGTTAACTCCAGTAAGGATATTCCCGTATTTATCTCCCGTGTTACCGACAAAAAAGTTGCCATCGGAGAGTGCAAAATCACTATAAACATACAATGCACCCAAGATTGTCCAACTTGCGCCGAGCGTTACGAGTGTGCTGGCGTTGTAGTCATCTACAGTTTTGAGGATAGTGCTCCACTCCGCATAGGGCGTAACGCTGTCAATCCATGAGATACTTGAGGTATCTATACCCCCGTATCGCAGTGATAGTCCGGGTATTAATCCTTTAGATGCGACGGGCCATGCGAAGTCGTAAGCACCCATTGGAATTAGGTCTCCGGTACCCCAAGGCGTTTTGTCAGTGATGTTATGCGCGTAATAAGAGAATTGTGAAAAGAGCGTGAAGTCTGCGAAGGTATTCTTTGCATGTGCCGAGAATGCATAGTGGTTACCACTATCATCGCTACCTACATTTGTCCCTTTCAGCAACCCGAATTGCAGTGACACACCGACATCCGCGATGTTCTCAAGTGCGTAGATGGCTCGGAGATTAACTTGATGCTGCTCATCAAACCCGTTTTCACCGGCACCCCACTCGACGTTTCCTTTGGCATCGGCTTTTTCTTCCCATTTGACGACATCATAACTGTATCTTGAACTCGCCAGACTGCCATACTTTATCAGTTGAGGGTCGGTCAGCGGGTAGTAGCCGACATCAAGCGTCAGTTTATCAAAGGTATCATTCCATCTGATCCCTAAGTCCATGTCATCGGCGAGTCCGACATAAAAATGCTGGTCAAAAAACCAGCTCGTCGAAATTCCGTAGGCGGTCGGACCGAAGGGCACGCGCACAATACCCGCTTTAACTGTGCCAGAATCACCGAGTTTATACCCCAACCATGCGGTGTGTATCATGCTGTAGCCATCATACCATCGGTATTCAAGCCGACTGATGATGTTGTTATAGTCCAAGTCAGCATTGAGGCGGAAAATCTCAAGGTCAACATCACCGATTTTTTCGCCTCGAGGGTGTGGGTTCTCCTCATCGCCGTACTTACCGTAGGCGTAGTTGACCCGCATTGCTCCGCCGACTTTAATGGGACTCTTCTTCGGTGCTGGCGTCTCAACAGTTTCGGTTGTCTCTTCGGTTGTATCAGCCATCGCGAACGGCGCAACGATTAGCAAAAATGCGATACCGAAGCCGAAGATGTGTTGATATTTTCGATTTTTCATAAGCAAAAAGTTTATGAAACCTCCATATTGATGCATAGGTTTTTTTCTCCTTCGTTAGGTAATACCATTCAATTTCAATTATGATTAAAACAGGACTTACGCAGCATCCTTTGCTGTCGAGGTGTGAAACCTCACCAGCGGCGTGTGGGCCGTAGGTTTTCTATGGAAATTGCGTAAGTTCTATAAAATATAAAAACTCGCCCACAATCTGATTGTAGGCGAGTTAGATAGACGCTATTGCATTTGCCCCATACCCTGCATCATTGCAAAAGTTTGGATAAGCTGCTTAAAATCACCGAGCGTCAGCAAAAGTTTCGCACCGATACCAGCGTCCTCGACTTTCGCTGAAAAACCGATGCTATAGTTCTCTGGCAGGTTCATAAACAATCCCGACATCATTTGCAAGGCGGCAGCACTATTCGGATCCACTGACTTCGCGAGAATCGGTAAAAGGCTTTTAACCAAAGTCATTGGAGACATGGCAAAAAATAGGTTACTCTCCAAGTCCAAGGTCGTGACCAGTTTTTCGTAACTCGGTTCTGCAGAGAAAACAGGGGCGGTACCGACGCCCGACTTGTTGTCCAAAGCCATTTTCATCAATTCCTCGCTGCCCATCACCATAAACAGGTGATCACCGGTAATAGCATAGTACCAGTGCCATTCATTTGGCATCAACCCGGCGACCTCGGGTGGCATCTCTCCGAAAGCACTGCTGAAGTTCGGGAAGACATAACTTTTAATTTCAACGCCATTATGTAGCATGGGCTCACCTTGATACGCCCCTTCGTACATATTCAGACTAACAACATCACCCACCATGTTTTGAGCCAATGCCATTGCGTCTTGGAGTTGTTTAAGCAACCCCTTTTCCATATAGGTTTTCGCCTTTTGTTCATCTTTGAGTCCATAGATAACTAAATAATCTGGAATGACGCTATCACTAAAATTGGCGGAGAATGTCCATTCTTCATCAAGCGCCTCATAAAAGTCTTCCGTTTGTTTGACGAGGGATGCAAGCATCTCAGCCTGTTCTGGGTCGGCGTCCTGTGAAAGCATTCTCATCCAGAACAGGCTCATCTCAATCATCAGTTCGGGTTTCCCCTGAAGTGCTCCGTTCATAAACGCCGGACTCGGGAGTTCACCAAGGAGGGTCAATTCATGGGGAGCCATCTCTTTTAACGCGTTCTGAATTCCGCTATTGTTCTGGAACTTCAGAAATGGGGCGAGTTTGACATCGGTTCCTTCCACTTCAAGCGTTGCACTCAGAGATTTTAGCTGCCCAAGTATATTTGTCACCATGTCAAACATACTTTTAAGGAAGGGGGCTGCTGTCATGGCTCCTGGATCGCTTTCGAGGCCGTCTTGCATTAACTCTGATTCCTCTTCAAGGGACGCACTCAAGACAGGCACGACTGATTCAATATCGAAGTGCACTGCGAGCTGCGCCGTCCCCACTGAAATATCAGCAAGAAATGCCTGATAATCTGGATTGCTTGTGATGGAAGGTTTTGTCTTGTTATAGGTATCAATGACGCTTTCACACACTTCGGCGGATCGAGAAAAAACGAGGGTGTTGTCTATAATAGCGAAACTACCACCCCCTCCAGTGGCGTTCCAATAGGTTACGCCGTTATATTCTATCGGTGCGCTGCCTTCGCTTTCGGCATCAATCACCTGTTTCATGGCTGTGGGGTCTATGAGATGCACGGTTGCGGAGAGATCGGGTGGGTTCAAGGAGGTCATGAAGATCGCAAAATCTTGATTCATATCCAACCCGATTTCCTCCAATTCACTAAGACTCTCGAAACCAGCACCAAAGGTACGTGCCAAGATTTTGGCGATGACTTCTGGGTTTTCAGTGGTCGGCATCAAGTCCATTGCCAACATGTTAACTCGATTGTTTAGTGCATTCAGACTGGGACAATAAATGATCCCGGCTGTGTGTTTGGGTATGAGATGTAGCACACTGCTGCTCGGGATTTCCACCATTGGTGTTGCTTCTTCAGGTTCGACTTCACGGTGCCTTTCCTCTTCAGCTGCGTGTGTTTCTTCCGAGGATTCTTGGTGTTCATCAGAATCCTGTTCTTCAGCGTGTGCTTCTTCCGAGGATTCTTGGTGTTCATCAAGATCCTGCTCTATGACTTGCGACTCTTCCTGTTTTTTTTCGGATTCTTGTTGTGTTACAGGTGCTTCGGTGGTAATTGGGACTGGAGGGGTCTCTTTCGCGCCGCAACCCGCGAATGCAAGCATTGTCAGTAGTGCCAATGCAATAAGCGGTAAAAACAAACATCTCTTCATTATCAATTTCTCCTCAAGTGGTGGACAACCTGTGGGTGTATCCGCACCAGATTTATGGTGTTAATTTTAGGTTTTTGATATTTTTTCTTCAAGTGCATTGATTTCCGCATTGGAAGCCAATACGCCGATTTCGACCTCATAGTGCCTACGACCCCCGGGTTCAATATATTGTAGGGCACCGCGTTCACGTTCCTTTGCCCTGCCTTCTACCCCGCAATTCGAGGGTTCTAAACCGAAGACATAACTGCCTTCTCCGCACATCTTCCACTGAACAAAGTGCGGGAACTGCGTTTTGTGGTAGCGTACCGATACACCGATACCTTGCCCATCATTAAAATTGCGGTTTACAAGCGCGACGTAGATGTGGTTATCAATATCGGGTTCCATTTCGTGATAGAAAACCTCTTCTTGGAAATCGACGGTTGGCGGTTCGCAGAGATTATAATTGTTCAAGTTTGCAGCAGCCTGTTCGTCACGCGGGGTGACCTGTGAGGAGGGAGCAAGTAGTTCACTGTCTTGCGTAAGAATTGGAAATCCGACGTTAATATGGAAGAGGTACATGTGTGGTGAATCTTGGTATCCCAGGTTTTCGACGATATCCTCAACGTGCAACGTACGCGACCCTAACTCGGTCCAAATTCGACGGGTGCGAATGAGATTTTCACCCAAAGCGGCGGTTTCTCGCACCTTTCCCTGCGCCCATAACATGTAGCGCTGTCCTTCCCATCGACTGTCCACCCAAACGTTCTTGGCAGGGATATGCGAGACTCTGCCGTGAAGTCCTAATGCCTCATCGTCATCTTCGCCGGGGACACCGACTTGTCGCATACCGCAAGTTGTCAGCAAGCCGCCATAAAACCCCCGTAGCCAACCGAGTCCATCAGGTTCATAATGTGCAGGATTTACATCGCCCGTACTCGAACGCCAGCAGAGCGGGATACCCTGATATTCTGCATAAGAGATATCCAAGCCACGACTCGGCAGGACGGTGAAACTAAGACCACTACCGGTTCGGAAGTCGATAGCGTCAACGCCCTTTTCGTTGCCGTCCGTGAGTTGGTACATTTTGGCATGGGCAATTTGCGAGACATCTCCGAGATGGCGAAGCAGTTGCATTCTGTCATACGTTGCTCCATATAAGTTTATCAAATTAAGGTTCCCCTTTCTGGTGTATCTTGATCGTTTCAATTCAAGGGCGTTTCCTTCAAGCCTGTATTGAGAAGATGAATCAAATTTTTTGTGTTCTGTTGCTGAAATGAAATTATAGTATATATCATAAAAAAAAGCAAATTTTTCGTTTCAGTATGGATAGGAGGAATCATGTGAGGTAGTTCATTATCTAAAGCAATTTTAGTTGTCCTGACTTCGGGTTTATGGTATTCTTAATACCATTGAAGTTGCTCTTAGATGTCCAAAAGGAAGTGGCTGACTGAGTTATGTATATTGAGGATTGCATCTGGCTGCCTGACATTTTGGTTAAACTGTTCGTCAAACATCATGTTACACAAAAGGAAGTTGAAGAAATATTTTTCAATCGTCCGAAATACCGTTTTGTTGAATCAGGATATAGAAAAGGGGAAGATGTATATTCTGCCGCTGGACAGACAGATGCCGGCCGTTACTTGATTGTATTCTTCATTCAGAAACCGGGCAATTTGGCACTCGTTTTGAGTGCCCGCGATATGGATCAAAAGGAGAGAAAAAGGTATGAGAAAAAATAAAGATAAACAGGTTACCAGTATATCCAAAGCGAGAACATTAGAAGAGATAGCTGATTTCTGGGATACACATAGTTTGGCCGACCATTGGGATGAAACGCATGAGGTCGATTTTGAGGTGCGGATGCAGCGGAAGTGTCATGTGACACTCACGCCAGAGATCTATGAAAAGATTGAAAGGCACGCGCGAGAGCAGGGCGTTTTACCGGAAACCTTAGTCAATCTGTGGCTGGCTGAATGTCTCCAAAGGATCGAATCAACGACGTGAAAATATTCACAAAGGAAAGTTACTGAATGATTAAGTTTAGCGAATTGAAGCAGGTCCCACTACGTGAAATATGGCAACATGAAGCAAGCGACTTTACCCCGTGGCTGGCGAAGAATATTCAGAAGTTGGGAGACGCGCTCGGAATGGATCTTGAGCTCGTAGATAGAGAGGCATCTGTTGGAGATTTCTCTCTTGATCTTTTGGCAAGTGAATTAGAAGGAATTAAAGAGTGGCACATTGAGAATTTGCTGAAACTCAAAAAGGTATTTCAGCCTGAAATAGAACAGGCTCTGGAGGCACTCAATTCCAGCAAAGGAGAGGAGTCATGAAAAAAATTACGGAGATGAACCCGGTTGAATTCCGCGAGTTGCTACATACCCTTGTTAACGAAGAACTCTTCAAATCACAAGAACGACTTGCCAAATTGCTGGCGAGAAATGGCACTCAGGAGGCACTGGAGGCGGAATTCTTTCACTTTCACGGCGACACTGAAGATCTGGGGGGTTGGTTTGAGGAATATGAGGAAGATCCACTTAAAGGACTCGACCTACATACGCCGCTTGCTAAAAAACTCAAGAGGCAACGCGAGTACATCCTCGCCAATCGGAAGACAACTCTTGAAGAACGAATCCATAGAAGGATGGGAGTCTATCTTAAAAGTGACCCCATGCCAGATAAGAAAATTATTGAGTTGTCCCCCACTGAATTCCGAGAACTGCTACGGACGCTGGTCACCCAGGATATTTTTCTCTCGCGGAAACGACTCGGGGCGTTGCTTGAACAGAACGCTTCAACAGAACAATTGGATGCTGCATTTCGGGAGTTTTTCGTCGCTTATGAACTCTTGGAGCTTGCCTTGGAGGATTACCATTACGATCCAGATGAAGGTCTAGAGATGCAACCTGAATTTGCAGAAGAGTTAGATCGGAGGATAGAAGATTACGAAACGGGCAGGGCTAAATTGATTCCAATGGAAAAAGTTTTCAAGAAGTTGGGAATAGAGTGACAATGTATACGTTAACAATGGACTCACGGGCTGAATCGGATTTAGCGCGTTTATCCCCTCCGATAGCCCGGCGGGTTCGCAGAAGGCTGGAGCGACTATGCAAAGATCCTGACACTCAGCATCACAAAGCACTGAAAGGTAAACACAAAGGAAAATTTAGTTTAAGAATTGCTAAACATTACCGGGTTATTTATTTTTTGGATAGAAGGACCAAAGAGGTGGTTGTTCACCAAATTGGACATCGGAGCAAAGTCTACTAAGTCGGTTTTATCTGTGAGAAATTTGAACTATGCAAAACTTAGCACAAGTTCCCTTTTGTGTAGGTCATATCACCATTGACAAGGTTCACTGGTTCCTTGACCTCTTTGATGAACTCGATATTACAGTTTGGATTGACGGTGGCTGGGGCGTTGATGCCCTATTGGGTGAATCGACCCGAGAACATCAGGATTTGGATATTATGATTTCATGGGAGGATTCAGCAATACTCACCGCTGCACTCTATCAACACGGCTTTGTTGATATTCATACCGATGACCGTAAGGATCGAAACTTCGTGATGGGACATCCATCACACGGGAGGATCGACTTCCATGTCATCGAGCTTACCGAAGAAGGCGGCGCGATCTACGGTCCCGGTGACATCGATTGGGTAATCACCGAATCGGAGTTGCGTGCTGTTGGTTTTATTGGAGGACGGGAAGTGCGATGTTTGTCAGTGGATTACCAAGTCCGTTCGCACGCTGGTTACACGTTGCAAGATACGGATTTTGCTGATATGCGAGCACTGCAGGAGAAGTTCGGCGTTAAGTTGCTTGCTGAGCAGATTAACGTTTAACAAAACAATGACGCCATAGGGAAGACCGGCGAGGTTAGGAAACCTCGCCTACCGGGGTAGGGGATCTTCCTGAGAAAGTCGGGGATGGAAACCTCTCCTACAGGTCTCTTAATGTTTCCAGAAGAGCGTAACAACACCCGCGATCATCAAAGCAATAGACCATAATAGATCCATGTTAAACCATGCTTTGCGGAGCAGCGCAAGTCCCACCACCTCATAAACGATAATTGCTACAATCCCCATCACGACGAAGAAACTGAGCGTATGCACGCCAACTGCGGATAATAACATCGTCGCGTTATGTGCCATGCTTGCAGGGGCGTGGTGCATGTGTGCGGATGCCTCGGCGGCAGGCATGCGTAAGAGCAGCGGTGCCAGCATCAAACCCGCCCCGTGTGCGGATGCCATCAAGAAGGACCAAATCGTTAAGTCTTTGAAGTTAACACGCATCCCGACCCATTTCGGATGCCGCGCTCGGAAAAACTTGTATACGCCAAAACCGAACAACACAGTTGCACAAGCGATACGAAGCACGCCTTCCGGGAGTTGTTGCTGTGCCAAGGCAATGACGAAGACCACAACTGCGATGGATATTGCGTGTCCGAGTGCCATCGGGAAGAGTGCCCCGATAACGGCGCTTCTCCGCTTTTCTTGCATGCCCAATGCGACAGCAAAAAGCCATCCCATCCCCGGATTAATACCGTGAAATACGCCGAGGAGCGTATAGCTTAACCATGAAACAGTGTCCATAAAAATATATCTTTCCAGTGATAATATAAGGGTGCTACAAGAAAACTTGCGCACCCTATTTTTAAACGGTATTGTAGTGACGTGCGCCCTTCGGGAACGAGATTGAAAATCTCCCCAGGGCCCCCATCAGGAATACCATTCGATTCTTATGCGTAGCAAAAAGTATCGGAAGAACTATCTCCGCCCTGCAACCGAATCTGATGGGCGCGACTCTCGCCGAAGTCTACAAAGAAGTCGGGATCCAGTTCCAATCCGCCGTCTTCTCCGTTCACATCCGCCTTCACCATCCATCCGTTTGCGCCCTCTGGGTAGAACTGATTATCCCAGGCAACATAGAGAGAATTCGTGAAATAGAGGCGTTTGCCATCGCGACTCAATTCAACCATCTGGGGACCGCCACTGACGGGTCCAGCAGCCGGGTGTGGATGCGATTTTGTAATCCCGCCGATTTCGAGCGTACCTGTATGCTTGGGATTAAACGGGTCGGATACATCGTATTGTAACATCTCTCCGGTCCCCCAGCAAGAGACGTACAAAAACCGGTCATCCAGCGAGAGGATGTGATCGGTGACAAGCGGCGGTATCATCCCGATATCTTTCAGGGCAGGCGGTAAATCATCCGGATTTTCAGGTGCCTGTGCGGGAATATCAATAATCTTTTGAATCCCCCAACCATCGCCGTCTTTGTACCACGTCCAAATCGAACTGGAGAGGTCATTCATATTCAGCACGGCATTGACGAATCCATAGGCTTTGGTGGGATCGTGTGCGGGCCGCAGTTCTAAGATCATCTGGTAATCATCGCCCAAGTCCAAGGTTTGGATGTTTTTCCGATGCCGGATGTCCCAGATATGAATCTTATGACCGAATTTGCGCGCCCCTAAATCTTCGAGGCTCACTCCGTTTTCGATCATCGCTGGTGTGCCCCACTCACTGGTAACGGCAATGTCGTACCCCAAGTGCCACCAGAAATCGTAAGAGAGGGATTGAGGGCCGCGTTCCACTTCCCACTGTCCGAGGATATTGAAGTTGTAGTGGTCCATGAGGAAAATACCGCCAGGTCCTTCTTCAGAACCTGCTGAAGCCAAAGCACTGACATAAATGCCTTCGGGACCACAATGGACTGTATGCGGACGGGTATATCCGGAACGCGACTCAACTTCACTGGCATCCAACGTTTTAATGAGTTTCGGTGCCTTTGGGTTTTCCTTGACATCAAGGATATAGATATGAGAACCGCGCAGTGCTGGCACAACGAGGTAACGCCGTTCTACATAGGGGTGGGGTGCGTAGGGGCAGAGTGCTGCACTACAAGCATTCCAACCGAAGTGGTGGATTTCATCACGAACACCGAGTTCCAGCCTGTGGACCATCTGGCCGTAGGTATCGGACGCTTTGTTGAGGTCAACCACACACATAGCGTCGGGGTTGCCGTCATCTCTCGGTGCAGCGACATAGGCAACATCTTCAATTGGTGCCTCAATCGCCATCTTTGGGGATGGATAAAAGGTCGGATCGGGTCTCCACTGTTGTAACAAAGTTATTTCTCCTTTTTAAGGGTTGTTGATTATTGGAAGTCGATAGCGTCAACGCCCTTTTCGTTGCTATCCGTTGATTGGTACATTTTGGCATGGGCAACTTGCGATACATCTCCGAGATGGCGAAGCAATTGCATCCTGTTATACGTTGCTCCATATAAGTTTATCAAATTAGGGTTCCCCTTTCTGGTGCAGCTTGGTAATTTAGATTCAACGGTATTGCTTTCAAGGCTGTATAAGAAGATGGCTTGAACTTTCTGTATTCTGTTTCTAAAACGGAATTATAGCACGCATCGAAAAAAAAGCAAGTTTTTCGTTATCGCATTCAGAGTCGTTTAGTTGTCCGTTTTCGCGCTGATAGCACTGAATTTTCGATTGTTTCTGTTTCAGTTCTGTGCTATTCTTAATATTGGTGAGTTTTTATTTTCAAAAGAAAGGAGAGTGGACTTTTATGATCGATTTACCCGATATAGTGCCAGACGCTGTTTTCGATTTAGAGGAACTCAGTTGTGGCGACCTGATTATCGCATTACTCAAATCGATGCGCTCTCTTAAACCTGGACAAGTCGCACAAATCCGCGCAGTGGACCCAGGGGCACCTGTGGACATCGCGGCATGGTGTAACATGAAAGGCAACGAACTGCTCGCAGATTGTTGTGGAGCGGAGAGTGCCTATTTTTATATTAAGAGAGGAAACAATTCCTAATGGCTAAACTGATGATCAGCATCACACACGCGAAGGATAACACGGACAAAGCGACTGTTGGTTTTGTGGTCGCAAACGCCTCCGTTGCATCTGGCGTGGAAACGGTTGTATTTCTCAGCACAGAGGGGGTACACCTTTCACAAGACGGTTATGCGAATGATATTCACGAAGAAGGGTTCGCACCGTTACAGCAGCTCATGTCAGATTTCGCCGAAGTCGGTGGGATAATCTGGGTCTGTTCCCCGTGCTTTAAAAAGCGCAGCCTTGATGAAGACAACCTTGTTGATAGTGCCACAATTGTCGGCGGCGCAAAAGCCGTTGAATTTCTGACCACGGGTGGCTCGTGTATCAGTTACTGATCTTGGGTGAAGGACTTCCTACCTACTGAGGTAGAAACTTCCTTATGGGATGGGTTTCATCCCAAATTGGATAGAGCTTCTAACACGAGCTTGCGAGTTATGTCAAGATGCTGAAAAGCCGAGCCTGCTCCGTGTGAGCAGACGGTATTTTCTGCGAAATATAGACGCGTAGGCAACACTCTCAAGCCTAAAATCTCAAGTGAAAATTTCCTGTCATCGTGGAGCGGTTTGTGAAAACCTATGCATCGAATCTCTCATAGGCACTGTTTCCTGTGGCAGGATCTCGCTTGTGATACCTCGTCTAACTCGTAACCTAATAGGATTCATGAGTCCGCGTGCGCTAAAAACCTCTTGAAATCATTCCAACGATTTTACCTTTATAATAACATTATACCCTTTATAACATTATACCCTTTCAGCGGAAAACACCATGAGAGAAGAAGATTTACAAGCACCTGATATCCTTCAGACATCCCATATATGCGAAGGTGGAAACCTTGACTGTGGTTCCGGTTTATTGCTGCTTATTCGCAAATCCATGGAAACAGTACCCGACGGTGAGATTTTAGAAATCCGTAGCACGGAAATTAGCGTTAAAGAGGACCTCCCCGCATGGTGTAGGATGACACAAAATCCGTATCTTGGATGGCGGCCTGCAGCCGAACACAATAAATACTTCGTGCAGCGCGGTGAAGCCGCACAGGATGCAGACATCGCCTACGAGCAGGCGCGAGACTACCGGTGGCAAACACGCATTCATTGGGATGGCGGGATGCAGACAAAGGTCTTCTGCCGAAACCATTCCTGGCCGGTGGGACAGCCTGCCAGCTTTGATGTACGGGATACAGCACCGAGCGCCGTAGAGTATGTCCTCGGCGCGCTTGGATCCTGTTTGGCGATGGGATTTCAGATTCGAGCATCGCAGCAGCAGGTAGAGATTGAAGAACTCGAGATTACGTTAAGCGGACAGATTGACAATATCTTTGTCTTTCTCGGCACGGAACAAGGCGGACATAGCGGTTTCAAGGAAATCAGTGGGACACTCTATGTTGCATCAGACGCCGATGATGAAGTTTTGGAGTCGCTTTGGGCGGAGACACTGACGGCTTCACCTGTGACGAATACACTCACACAAGATGTTAATATTGATGTTGATCTGCGTGTAATTTAAAAGAAGGGATCCCGATGATTGAAACCGTGAAGCGCGAAATTGAGCGGATTGTTGAACAGGCGTGTGCCGCGGATACCAATATCTTCGGCTACGATATTTGGACGCACCATATCCTACCAGTCGTTCAAAACGCGAAACAACTTGCCCCACGTTTTGATGCTGATCCTGAGATTATGGAGTTTGCGGCATTACTCCATGATTATGCCAGTATCAAGGACAAAGCACTCTATGCCGACCATCATATTCACGGTCCCATTGAAGCGGAGAAACTTCTCAAGCGTTTTGGCTATCCACAAGAAAAAACGGAAGCCGTCAAGGAGGCTATCGCAACGCATCGAGCCAGTGTAACAGTGAAGCATCGGAGTGCAGAGGGAGAGTGTCTCGCAAATGCTGATGCCATGTCTCATATTGAACATGTGCCTTCACTTTTATACTTGGTATACATTCATCATGGAATGGGGATCGATGAAGGTAGACTATGGGTCAAAGCCAAACTACAGCGGAGTTGGCAGAAACTACGGGCAGATGTCCAAGAATTAGTTAAAGACACATACGAAGCCGCTTTGAAAATACTTTGACTATAAAGTTCATATAACCTGCTCATGTCTTTCATAAACTCTATAACCATTAACAAAGTTCACTGGTTCCTGGACCTCTTTAACGAACTCGGCATCACAGTTTGGATTGATGGCGGCTGGGGCGTTGATGCGCTATTGGGTGAATGTACCCGGGAACATCAGGATTTGGATATTATGATTTCATGGGAGGATTCAGCAATACTCGGGGTTAAGTTGCTCGATGGTCAGAGTAAGGATCAAGATAAACATATAGGAGGTTAGCACATGAAAAATTTACCACAATTTCCGGTGACTGTCGTCGGGAGTTTGCCCCGTGCACGGGCAGTTTCACGGGCATTGCGAAATAGACAGAGAGGGCGGATTGCAGATGATGACTTTAATGCCATCGCAGATGAAGCGGTGCTTGAAAGTGTCGAATTGCAGGAAACAATAGGGATCGATATCATCACTGATGGTGAACAACGCCGCGACAATTTCTATTCCTTCATCACTGAATGTATTGACGGTATCCGGTTGATGACACTCGCCGAGATGCTGGATTATGTCGAAGACAAAGCGGCATTTGAACAACTCCTCAATGCCTTGGATGTCCCCGCCTTCGCATTGAAAAATCCAGTCGTTAATGGAAAATTAGAGCGGACTTCTCCACTTGTGTTGAATGACTATCTATTTCTCAAAGAGCATACGACAAAACCCATTAAAGCCACACTTCCCGGTCCTTATCTTTTAACCCGTTCCATGTGGGTGAAGCGACTCTCTTACGAATTTTACCCCGATAAAGAATCTCTGGGAGACGACGTTGTTCGGATTCTCCGTGAAGAACTACAGGAGTTACAAGAGACAGGGTGTCAATTTGTTCAATTTGATGAGCCAGTATTGACCGAGGTTGCTTTCACGGGACCGCATGAAACCCACACTTTTATGTGTGCGGCACTTTCCGAAAAGAGCAGCCCTGAAGAGGAGCTTAATTTCGCCGTGGAACTGATGAATCGTGTCGTTGAAGGCGTAAACGATGAGATGAAAACGGCACTCCATGTCTGCCGTGGGAACTGGAGCCAGCAGGAGGATGTGCTGCTTCGGGGTTCTTACGATCTATTGATTCCCTATTTTAGCCGCATGAACGTCAATCAATTTGTGTTGGAGTATGCAACGGAACGGGCAGGTAGCATTGATGTCCTCAAAGAACTCCCACTCGACAAAGAGATAGGACTCGGGGTTGTCGATCCGCGAACCACGGAGGTCGAATCCGTCGATTTCGTATTGGCGAAAGTTCATGCCCTCTTAAGACATAGGAGGCCCGAACAGATTTATCTGAATCCGGATTGTGGGTTCGGCACATTCGCTGATCGACCCGTAAATACCACAGAGATCGCTGCGCAAAAACTAAATGTCATTCGTAAAGCGGCCGAGATATTGCGTTCAGATTTTTTATCTTAGGAAAAGGCGCGCTTTCAAAGCGCGCCTACAATCTAAGGGAATCAATTGGCACGGTCGAGCCAGCCAGGCGGTTTGATGCTTTCAGAGAGCTGCCACGCAGTCAAGTAGAGTGAAGCCGTCCAACGCACTGCTTCACGTGATCGAGCATTTGTAAAATCAACCACTGCAGGTGTCGGATCTTTCAGATTTTGCCAGTCTCCGACAAGTTCGTAAACCCTGCCTACGAAACTGAATTCCGCCTTAACCTGCTTTACGATTGCTGGCATTAAGTCGCCAACGGCTTCAATCTGTTGTGCTTTCGCGAGTGCTGTCGGATCCAGTTTCAACATTTCAATGGCTGAATCGACTTTTTCATGGATACCGGCGTGTAAGCGCGTTCCGTCCTCCTGAACAATACCATCGAAATGGATTGTCAGGTGCAGCGGTTGACACATATCCTGTGCATAGTGAGATAAGAATCCCGCATAAACAAAGCATTTGTACTGAATCATCGGATTGTCGGGCCACTTACGGTACTCTGCGAAAGCGAAAGCGAGTCTTTCTGTCCATTCTGCCACCGCATAGGGAAGTGTACCAACTTTCCGTGGCGTCAGTCCCAACTCAGTACACAACTGAATGTGTGCGTCGCGTCCCTCTGGAATCGGGTGATCTTTTAGCAATTCTACATCAATGTAATGTTCACTGTATTCAGCCTGTCGCGCGTGTGGCATGCTACGCGCCTTGGATAGATCTGGATCGTAGGCGCAGTGAGCGATCATTTTTCCGGCGGCTCGAAAAAATTCTGGCATCTCTTCGGGAAGTGTCTTGACGGATGCCCGTGTGAGGATATCGTGTCCGCCGCCCCACCATGCCCACGCGGGTGTAGTGAGGAGTATCGAAAATAGAACGAGAATATTACAGAAACGCTTCATAATTCTCCTTTAAGGCACAATCTAACAGATTATGCTACGGGTTAATCTGCTGCCAGATATTCGGCAGGACTCGCTTCTTGCCATTGGAACTGGAGTTCAGCGGTTTCATGGGGCTTAAACGCTGTCGCGACTGTCTCTACGGCGGGTCCGGCGATATCAATTTTGTCAAGATCTGCGGTGCCGTATCCCAACGCATTGGCGTAATGAAACAATCCAATCTCCAACGGTTCAAATCCCATCGCTTTGGTCGTGACTGCGTCCGCTGCAAACACATCTCCGCTCGCGACTGCGATACCGAGGGGGACAGAATCGGTGCCGCCGGGTCCGTTGCCTTGTAACCCAACCGTGCCATCAACAATAGCGATGTCGGGCTTAAGGTGGCGTGAGAGGCGAAGCAGGTTGATATTCAACGTCTGTGCTTCGCGCGGGAGCACTCGATCTGCGTGACTGTGGTAGCCGTGCATTTTAATCCGGTCTTCCTTGTGCAAAGTGCCCATAATCATATTCTTCATGGCAAGCGTCACAACACCGGCATCATGTGTTTTCGCGATAGCAACAGAGATAGTGCAGGGGCAGTCCAAGACTATCTTCGGCATTCTCACGGTATCTTCATTACGTTCAGCAAGAAAGACCGTGGTTTCTACCCATTCGGTTTCTTGGTGCAAATCCACGAGCCGGATTGGGAGATCGTACTCGGCTTGGAGTGCTTCATACCCGAAAACTTGGAATGCCTCGCCAGAGAACGCTTCATTTGCGCCCTCAGCAACAATTATCTCTTTCGGCGGATGTGGTGTACTCAGCAGAAAATCAATCGCACCCCGCATTGCATCAACGTGCGACGAGGCGAGTTGATTCGTGCTGGAGAGAAAATTCGGTTTTAGCAGTACCTGCTCACGGACTTTCGGTGTGAGTGCCTCTCGTATAGTGTCCAACGCCTCAAAAACGTTAGAGCGTCGCCTGCCGGTTTTGGCAAGCCCAACTTGCGTACCCATCGGTTCCTCCTCATTGTTTCAGAATTTGCACAAACTCAGGGAATCATGTCTATTCCGCAACGATCGGGGTGATTCGGAAACCACACCGATCCGGGAATCACGTTCCCTCTTACCTATTTTTGTATCAACATCTTGCGTGTCGCGGTAAAATCGCCTGCGGTGAGCGTGTAGAAGTAGACACCACTCGCCACAGGTTCACCCAACGCATTTCTGCCATCCCAATACGCCGCACGGCTCCGAGACGCATAGATATCCGCAGACTGATGCCCTAACGTCAGCATCCGAACCAAACGTCCATCTGCAGCATAGATAGAAATAGACACATCCGCAGGCTCTGATAACTGATACGGGATCCACGTCTCCGGGTTGAACGGGTTCGGATAGTTCGCTAAGAGCAGCGTCTCTTTCGGGGTGAGTATCGCAAGGAGCTGCTCCAGAAACAGGAACCCACGCTGATACCGCGCACCCGTGAGACCTTCTGCCCGCGCAAGCGATAACCACTGACGCATCTCTGTCGCAGTGAACATCTCAGCAATGCTCTCCGGATGCAGGGACGGGGCAGCCGCTGCTGCTTCTATCGCCGTAGCAATTAACACGAGATCCGCGGCATCCACCACGCCATCCTTGTTCATATCCGCTGTGTTCTCACCCGTTTGACCCAGACGCTCCGAAGCGACAGTCATATCCTCAAGACTCACCACACCATCACCGTTCACGTCTCCTATAAGTTGTGGAGAATCTCCTACCTCTCCAGTCTCAATCCGCACGGCTAAGAAGTCGGCATTGCTGTCGGTCAGTTTCACATCGGATAATATCGGCAGCGCAGGCGAGGCAGTCAGCACTTCAAACGTGAAGGCCGCAAGCATCCCATCCCCTTCACTGCTCTCTTGGAGAGAGGTCCCACCAAACGTGACCCGATTGCCATTCACCACGGGCGGCACAACGAAAGCACCTGACGGTAGATACCCGCCATCCACACTTGACACAAAACGCAGGGCTGCACGCTCGAAAGTGAGTTCTATCTGATACCCCCTCACATCTGCACCCTCTGTGATGTTAGTGTTCACCGTCAGTTGGTCACCTATGGTGCCAGACCCTACCGACGTAGGGGAGAGACTCACCCGCGCAACATCGCTGTTGACAGACACCTCAGGCACTGCTGTTAGACTATCTATTTCAACCGAATAAGATTGTGAGATGTAGGGTGTGACATCCCACAGCAGCGTGCTGCCGTCACCACTTCCGCTTGCGAGTGTGGTGCCATCAGGCGAAAACGATACACTTCTGACAAAACTATGCCCTATAAGCATCTGTATCTGCTCCCCTGTCTCTACGTCCCAGAGACGGATGGTGCCTTCCCAACCCGCTGTTGCGAGTGTGGTGCCATCAGGCGAAAACGATACGCTAGAGACCCAACCCCAATGCCCTATAAGCGTCTGTATCTGCTCCCCCGTCTCTACGTCCCAGAGACGGATGGTTTTGTCCCTACTCCCTGTTGCGAGTGTGGTGCCATCAGGCGAAAACGACACGCTGTGGACACCATCCATATGTCCTGTGAGTGTTCGTATCTGCTCCCCTGTCTCTACGTCCCAGAGACGGATGGTCTTATCCTGACTCGCTGTTGCGAGTGTGGTGCCATCAGGCGAAAACGATACGCTATAGACACCCTCCGTATGCTTGGTGAGTGTTTGTATCTGCTTCCCCGTCTCTATGTCCCATAGATGCACGGGGCCGTCCACAATTCCGCTTGCGAGGGTGCCATCCGGAGCAAACGCCAAGCTACCTGCAAAATGCGTATGCCCTGTGAGTGTTTGTATCTGCTTTCCCGTCTTTACATCCCAGAGACGGATACCAAGGTATCCGCAATTAGTCGCGCTTGCGAGGGTGCCATTATCGGGAGAAAACGACAGGCTACTGACAAGATTTATATGCCCTGTGAGTGTTTGTATCTGCCTCCCCGTTTTTACATCCCAGAGACGGATGGTTCCGTGCCCATTCCCGCTTGCGAGTGTGGTGCCATCCGGACTAAACGATACGCTATAGACAGAACTCGTATGCCGTGTGATCGTTCGTATCTGCTTCCCCGTCTCTACATCCCATAGACAGATGCCGCCCAAATTCCCACTGGCGAGGGTGCTACTATCGGGAGAAAACGATACACTAACGACATAACCCGTATCTCCTTCAAGCGTCCGGATGTGGTTCCCTGTCTCTGCGTCCCAGAGACGGATGGTTCCATCCTGCCCCCCGCTTGCGAGCGTCCTACCATCAGGCGAAAACGATACGCTATGGACACCATCCGTATGCCCTTCAAGCGTGCGGATGGGATTACCTGTCGCTACGTCCCATAAATGGATGGTTCCGTCCCCATTTCCGCTTGCGAGTGTGGTGCCATCCGGACTAAATGATACGCTATCGTTCCAATTCGCACCTCCTTGGAAGGTTTGGAACTGTTCGCCCGTCACTACGTCCCATAAACGGATAGTTTTATCACGACTCTCGCTTGCGAGTGTGGTGCCATCAGGCGAAAACGATACGCTATAGACCCAACCCGTATGCCCTTGGAGCATGCGGATGGGATCGCCTGTCGCTACGTTCCATAAACGGATGGTTCCGTCCCCATTCCCGCTTGCGAGTGTAGTGCCGTCAGGCGAAAACGACACGCTACCGACAGTACTCGTATGCCCTTAGAACGTTCGTATCTGCTTCCCCGTTTCTACGTCCCATAAACGAATAGTTCTGTCATTACTCCCACTTGCGAGTGTGGTGCCATCAGGCGAAAACGATACACTCAAGACGACCCCATGCGTATGCCCCGTGAGTAGGTCAAGTGCCTCACCAGTCTCCGCATCGTAGACCCAAATACCGATAGAACTCGCAGCCACCAGACGCGTCGCATCCGGGGAATACGCTATCTCGTATATACGCCCTTTATCAAGGCGCGCTTTGGCACCCTCGGGTAAACCCCATTGCGTGTCGTCTTGCGCGAAGGTGTTTGCTGAAAAAACGGTGAACGCATACAATAGGGTCAAAACAATAAAAAAACGTCTGTTTTTCATGAAAGTTTCCTCATCTTGTTTGTGGCAATTTGGATATCCAGAGCAGAAACCCAAGCGTTGAAAATTGTCAATCAAGAATGTGCCTTAGAAATCCTTCATGTTCTTCTAAGAGTGTGTTCGCGTCCGTTGGATTCAGTCCCTTCGCGAGCATTACAATCGCGAGTTTGGCGCGACCGTCTGCGCGTGTTAATGCTTCCTCAGCCACCGCGGCATTGACCCCAGTAACGGCTTGGACAATTCGGATGCTCCGCGCAACCAGTTTCGCATTAGAAGCATTTACATCTACCATTAGGTTGTTGTAGACCTTACCCAGTTTGATCATAGAAACAGTCGTCAACATGTTCAGAACCAGTTTCGTGGCTGTTCCCGCTTTCAATCGGGTTGAGCCAGCGATGATCTCCGGTCCGACAATGGGTGTGATGAAATGTGTTACCCATCCTTTCAATTGCGCAGGCGGTGGAACACAGCAGAGAAATATTGTTGTTGCACCAAGGGTGTGCGCCTCCTTCAAAGCCCCTATAACGTAAGGGGTCTGTCCACTGCTTGCGATTCCGACGATCACATCTTGTGATGTGAGGTGTCGCTCTCGGACAGCGAGCGCACCACTTTCGGGCTTATCCTCTTCCCTTTCCACCGAGCGACGTAAGGCAACATCTCCACCTGCGATTATGCCTTGCACCATTTCTGGGGACGTGCTAAAGGTCGGCGGACATTCAGAAGCATCCAACACGCCGAGTCTACCACTCGTACCCGCGCCAACATAAAAGAGTCTACCACCGGCGCGAAATGCTGCAACGCATAATTCAATAGCGTGTGCAATCGCTTCGGATTCTGCTTCTACTGCCTTAATCGCTTTCCGATCTTCTTCGTGAAAAATCCGGACGATTTCTGACGTTGACTTCAGATCGATGTCAACAGAATTCGGATTTTGCCCTTCTGTTTTTTTAATTATACCTTGCGGTTCGGTGAGGCGGGTTTAGATATTGACGTGCCTTTCCGTATATCTGAAGAAACGCCCCAGCAAAAACCCCTCCATTTCATTATGGGCTAACGTTTTAACCTGTTAAACTAAAGCCTATTAACCTGACACAGGGTCCTTCTGCAAACTTGCTTGTGCTAACAACACAGCCCCGTAGGCAGGCTCATGTTTTGGGAGTTGGATTACTGCGCCTGGTTGAATCCTTGCCAACCGGTGGCGGAGTTTATCGGCAAATATCGGTTGGTGAGTGAGATTGCCCCCACTGAGAACGATATCAAATGGCTCAGTGAATTCCAACTGTTCAATTACACTGACTGCGGCACAAACGAGTTCATCAGCCGCTGCGTCGACAATGCCTTCAGCAACCGTGTCCGCTGTTCGGGCAGTATCGAACACCACCTTTGCCAACTGAGCAATCGTATCTCGACTCGCGGTGTGCGCCCAGCGAATCAGTTCGCTCGGTTCGTTGCGTTCAAGTCTATTGAGGATTCGATCTGTCAAGTCGGTTTGGTCGCCTCTGCCATCAGCGGCACGGGCAACGGCTTGGAGTCCTTTTATAGCAATGTCGTAACCGCTCCCTTCGTCTCCAAGGAGGTATCCCCATCCACTGGCGCGTGCTTCTCTGCCATCGGCGTTGATGCCGTAGACGATCGCACCCGTTCCGGAGATGACAATTACACCTTCCTGTTTCTCTATGCCACCAACGAGAGCGATATGTGCGTCGTGGGTCAAGACTCGATTTTGGCAGATGCCGAGTTCATCACAAATTTGTCCAATCACTTCTCGATCTGCGGGACGTCCTAAGCCAGCCATACCCAAGCAGAACCGAACAGAACCCCCTGATGGCATGCCTGATTTTTCGTAAAGTTCCGTGATGATGTCTTCCAAAACCGCCTGCGTTTTCGCCTCGCCAACGACGTGGTAGTTCGCGGGTCCTGATTCCACTTCTGCGAGGTGTTGTCCCGTTGCTGTTGCCAGAATACCAATCGTTTTCGTTCCACCGCCATCAATTCCGATGATGTACATAATACTTTGGAATAACACCTCTGTAAAAATTTGACAATTCGGCTTGCATCCTCTATAATGTAATTTACACGATTTAGAAAATAGTTGCAATAAAATTTTTATCGGTAGGTGCCTCAAAATGCAAAATAAAAATTATATCGCGCTCATGATTTTATGTGGAAGCCTTGTGTGCCTCGGTTGCTCCCAAGATACGGTGCAATTTGAGTGGCGACACCTTGAAAGCGGGACGGGTGAACATCTTTACGGCATCCATTTTATAGACACGAAACGCGGCTGGGCAGTCGGTACTGGTGGCACAGTACTCTCTACAGTTGACGGTGGAGGTTCTTGGAAAGCAGCTGCGATCTCAAAGGACACGCTGACGCAGGTTAATTTCGCGACGCCAAACAATGGTTGGACCGTCAGTATTGGGCAGGTACATTATACGGGCAGTGGGGGTGCCTCGTGGAACTTGCAACACCAAGCACGCGGTATGGGGAAGACCTCGCCTGGCATCTTGGATCTACATTTCGTTAACACAACGCACGGCTGGGCGGTTGGCGGAAAAGGGACGGTGCTTAAAACAGAGAATGGCGGCGGTCGTTGGGAAAGCCAAAGAGATCTGTCAGATAAGCATTTATGGGGTGTGTATTTTGTTGATCCAGCACACGGATGGATTGTAGGGGAAGAGGGTGAGATTCTCCATACCCAAGATGGTGGAAATCGGTGGGTTCAACAGCGAAGTAACGTCGAGCAGCCTTTATTCTCTGTCCATTTTGCAAATTTGACGCACGGATGGATTGTAGGGACAAATGGCTTGATTCTCCATACCCCTGATGGTGGCATGACGTGGGTACGGCAAAAAACGCCTGTAAATCAGACCTTACGAGACATCGCCTTCCGTGATGAGAAACGCGGGTGGGCAGTCGGTGAGAAAGGGCTAATCCTCCACACAATAGATGGTGGCAACACATGGAATCGCTATCCTACACCTGCTCAGCATAACTTGCAGGATATCTATCTCCAGAAAAATGCGGGGTGGATTGTCGGCGCGAAAGGGACTATCCTGAGAGGTCATTAGGATTTGAATTCTATAATTAAGGGGATGTGTAGAGCCAAATCTCCGTGATTCAGCCCTACTTGTCCGGTGAATTTCCAATTGTGGGTTCTACTCACGCGGAAGCGAAACTGTATCGGGAACAACGATCTCGCCCGCAATGATTTTTGCCTTCAATGATTCAATGGTCGTTATGAGGTCGTCCGAAAGCAGCGATTGGTTGTGTTCATCGACGGCATAACTGACCTCGCCATCTTCGAGTCCGAAATATCGGACTCCTGCCGTAAAATTACCCTCCATAGTTTCTCGGATAATGCGCTGCACAGAAGTTGAAATCTCTTTTGTCATACTCGTTAGGACAATTCCTGGGGCAAGATGGTTACCGTTAGCGTCAACCCAAATAATGAATTTTTGTTGTTCTTGGGCGGCTTCAAGCACGCCTTGACCCGACCCGCCAGCGGCGGCGTAAATTACATCGATTCCGTTTGCATATTGTGCTAAAGCCAGTTCTTTTGCTTTTTCAGGTTGATCGAAACCCGTTGCATCTTTGCTAATATATTCTACGGTGACTTCCGCATCTGGGTTGACTGCATGAATCCCAGCGACGTAGCCTGCTTCAAATTCCTGTAATAGCGGGACATCCGCACCTCCGATGTAGCCGATTTTGTTACTTTCCGATTTCAAAGCCGCAATTGCTCCAACCAGAAATGAGCCTTCGTTGGATTTATAGTTCACAGAAGCCACATTTGGAATATCAAGCACAACATCAAAAGTTGCAAATTGGACATCAGGGAATTCGGGTGCGACGCGAGCAAGCACGTCTCCCATTTGATAACCTGCTGTCAAAACAAGTTCTGAATTCTGGGCAGCTTCTCTGAGGAACATCTCTGTGGCTACTGGGTCATTTTCCATACCGTTTACTTCGGTTAGCGTAATTCCAAGTTCTTTCTCTGCGGCTTTTACACCGATATGGAAGGCGGTACAATAAGCCGCTGAGCCAACGCAATCGCTGGGATATATCATGGTCACGCGAAGCGGTGCCGCCTCTGTTTCACTCGTCGGTTCAGTGAGAATGACATCTTGAATTGCCTCACAGCCACAGATTAAAAGTAGCCCGAATGCTAAAAAAAAGTATTTGCTAAGAATGCTAAAATTTTTCATAGTGCCTCCTAAAAAACTTTGTCGTAAATATGAAAATAGAAAATTATTGCGTGAATGAAACTGACCCACCCCGATTTCATAGAAAACGCTCTTCACAAACCTGATAGGGATCATTGGTGTAAACGCGATAAGTGACGCGTCCCGAAAAATCGAGCATATCTTTCATTCTATCATAGATAGCCGGATGCGATACACGCTGCAAAGCCGAATGACGCGCAACCCATTCGGTTTCTAAACTTTCATCGCTCGTTGTTAATTCACCCCGGATGTGGTCTCCTAAGAAACCAAACATCAATTTAGTAGGGGACTTGATATTTGAGTAGACCCCAACCAATTGTCCAATTAGGGCAGTGATGCCAGTCTCTTCTTGAATTTCACGTTGTAACGCCTCAATAAGGTTTTCACCTTCTTCGACCTGACCACCGGGAAACTCCCAGCCACGGCGTGGACTCCGTATGAGCAGGATTTTGCCGTTGGGATGACTGATCAATCCAGAGACGGCAACAATGTGTTTTGGGTGGATCATTCAAACCTCAGTAGAGTCTCAGAGGGTAGGTACAAGACCTACCCCTACGGTGTGAAGAGAAGCGTGCCTACAGGCTACACACCTATTGCATACCCATCGCGCCGGGGGTCAGCACCACCCATAAAGCTTCCTTCTTCGGGATCGAAAGCGATGCCGTGTCCGCCGCCGACGGTTGCGGTCCAATCAGGCAACACCTCAACCTCATGTCCGCGTGCTTCTAACGCCGCACGGACAGCAGCAGGAATCCGTCCCTCTATGCTGACATGTGTTCCCGGATTTACCAAGCGAACGCGCGGTGCTTCGATCGCCGCTTGGACGTTCATCCCGTGTTCAATCAGGTTTAGCACCATCTGTAGTGTCGTTTGAAGGATGCCGTGGCTTCCAGGTGTGCCAATCGCCGCGAACGGATTTCCGTCCTTCCAGACTTGGCACGGCGACATGCACATCTCTATCCGTTTATGCGGTCCAACAGCGTTCGGACTCTCTGGGATTCTATCAAACCAATTCATGAAATTGTTGAGGAACATTCCTGTTGAACCGAGAATTACGCCTGAACCGAAAGGTTGTCCGAGGCTCTGTGTCACTGCGACGATATTGCCCTCTGCATCGGCGGTGTCAAAATGGGTTGTGCATTCGGTCGTCCAGTCATCAGCTACGATCTCGCCGGGAAGTTTGTCCTTTGACCAACGTTCACCCCCGCTGACTGCAGCCTGCTCACCGATGCGTTCACGTTGTGCACGTGCATAGTCTTTGGATAACAAACGTTCAATCGGTGGATTCGGACGCGGAGCGTATTCGGCTCTATCCGCACTGGCTAACTTAATCGCTTCAATCAGTAGATGTAGATATTCTGGGGTATTGTGTCCGAGTTCACCGAGGGCATCGCCTTCCAAAATATTCAATGTCTCCAAGTACTGAAAACCTGAACACGGCGGCGGTGGACAGTAGACTTCATAATCCTTGTAGGTGACAGAGATAGGTTCCTGCCACTCCACCTCGAAGTCAGCCAAATCCTTTTCGGTAATTAGTCCATCAGTTTCTTCGGAAAAACGGACGATCTCTTTGGCAATCTCGCCGCGATAGAATGCCTCCACTCCGCCTTCAGCGACTTGACGGAATGTATTGGCTAAATCCTTTTGCACCAAGACCTCACCGGGGTGTGGTGTCCTCCCTCGTGAGGCGATCACCTCTTCAGCTCTCTCGGAGAAATAGGGACGCGCACCTGCGATAAATTCCGCATTCTTGACGGTGACGGCGTATCCATTTTCCGCCAGTTCAATCGCTGGTGTAAAGATATCCGCGTGATCCATACTTCCGTAGCGTTCCAAGAGGGCAAGCCACCCACCACAGCCACCCGGTACCATACCGGCCCGAATACCGACCTGCTGACTTTCGAGGGTTGGATAGACATCCAGTGTTGCCGCGTAAGGGGCAGTGCCGAGATAATCTATCACGTGGTGTCTTTTTTCCTTCGCATTATAGAGCAACATGTACCCGTTACCCGCGATACCCGACATATAAGGCTCAACCACATTGAGCGTTGAAGCGACTGCGACGGCTGCATCAAATGCGTTACCGCCAGCGAGCAACATGCGCGCGCCAGCAAGGCTGGCAAGCGGATGTGCACTCGTTACCATTCCGCGTGTACCCGTTACAGTCGATCGATGCGTTGTGCCGTGTGATGGAAAAGCCATGCTTATCTCCTCGTTTCTTTTTTATGTCCGACTTGCGTAAAATTGAGTCGGCATATCTACCTCTTGTGGGAGGGGTTTGTAACCCCGACAATATATGTAAGTCCTACTACAGCCAATTTAGTTTGTAAACTTTGCTAAATACTTCCAGACCCAGTGCCACCGGAGCTGCCAGATTAATTTCCGGCGATTGATGTGATGCTCGAAAAGTCTTTGCCCATCTAACTCAAGCACAGGAATCAGATGTTTATATTTCGTGAAGAGTCCGAGATTCTTTGTGATGTTAATCTCCTCTACTGCAATAAACGGTGTCTTTGCTTCAATGCGCTGCAGCACCACTTTTGCCTCATCGCAGAGCGGGCAGTCCGGTTTCGTGTAGAACTGGAGTTGTATGGGTTTGCTTTTCAACAGAATTGCTTTGAAGTAAAATCTGCTAATATAAAAAATACGTGTGATTGCTTCCAACGAAGGTAGTCCCTACACGGGTTTGGCATCTTTATTTTTACGCATCTTTTTTACGTCTGTAGACCAGTAGGTTTCGGTATTTACGAAACACCTCTACGGTCTCAGTTGCTTTCTTTTGGGTAGCGATGTCTAATGGTGTTTCGCCATTGTTGGTTTCCGCATGAACATCTACACCACGATCTAATAATACCTCGGCTGTTTTATACGCATTGTGCCATGCTGCTTCATGTAGAGGCATATATCCATGGTGGTCTTTTGCCTCAATATCCGCCCCGTATTTTAACAAGACTTCGGCTGTTTTATACGCATTGTGCTGTGCTGCTTCATGTAGAGGCGTATATCCATATTTGTCTTTTGCCTCAATATCCGCGCCATGTTTGATGAGTCTCTCAGTTTGCTCATAACTGTCGTTCTTCGCTGCCAAGTGCAACAACGTCTCACTATCCGAGTTTCTGTATTTACAAAACACCTCCAGGGTCTCAGTCGCTTTCTTTCGTATAGCATTGTGCAATGCTGCTATATGTAGTGGTGTCCATCCATTATTGCTTTTTGCATTGACATCTGCCCCGTTATCAATCAGGACTTCGGCTGTTGTATAAGCATTATTCCGAGCTGCTTCATGTAGTGGGGTATTACCCCATTTGTTTTCTACCATAGTATCCGCCCCATTATCAATTAGTATTTCGGCTGCTTTATGCGTATTGTGCAATGCTGCAGTATGTAGAGGGGTATTCCCTGATCGGTCTTCTGCCTCAATATTCGCCCCATTTTTCAGTAAAACTTCTGCCATTTCGTAAGCATCGTGACGGGCTACATGATGTAGCAGAGCCTCACCTTTCCCATCCTTTACGTCTACATCCGCGCCATGTTTGATGAGTCTCTCCGCTTGTTCATAACTGTCGTTCTTCACTGCTAAGTGCAACAACGTCTCCCCAGATGCGTTTCGGTATTTACAGAACACCTCCACGGTCTCAGTCGCTTTCATTCGTATAGCGATGTCTAATGGCGTTTCGCCACTGCTGGTTTCCGCATGAACATCTACACCACACTCCAATAATACCTCGGCTGTTTTATGCGCATTGTGCAATGCTGCTATATGTAGTGGTGTCCAGCGACTGTTGTTTTTTGCGTTGACATCTGCTCCATTATCAATCAGTATTTCGGCTGCTTTATGCGCATTGTGCCATGCTGCTCTATGTAGAGGGGTATTCCCCGATCGGTCTTCTGCGTCTATATCCACCCCATTATTAATCAGTATTTCGGCTATTTCATAATCACTTTGTGATGCAGCAGTATGTAGGGGGGGCCAGCGACTGTTGCTTTTTGCGTTGACATCTGTCCCATTATTAATCAGTATTTCGGCTGCTTTATGTGCATTGTGCAATGCTGCTATATGTAGTGGTGTCCAGCTGTCCCTATCTTTTGTGTTGACATCCGCTCCATTATTAATCAGTATTTCGGCTATTTCATAATCATTTTGTGATGCTGCTATATGTAGTGGTATCCAGTCCCTGTTACTTTTTGCGTTGACATTTGCTCCATTGTCAATCAGTATTTCGGCTGCTTTATGTGCATTGTGCAATGCTGCTTCATGTAGAGGGGTACATCCATATTGGTTTTCTGCCTCAATATCCGCCCCATTATCAATCAGTATTTCGGCTGCTTTATGCGTATTGTGCCATGCAGCAGTATGTAGAGGGGTATTCCCTGATCGGTCTTCTGCCTCAATATCCGCGCCATGTTTGATGAGTCTCTCAGTTTGCTCATAGTTGTCGTTCTTCACTGCTAAGTGCAACAACGTCTCACCAGATGCGTTTCTATATTTACAAAACACCTCCACAGTCTCAGTCGCTTTCATTCGTATAGCGATGTCTAATGGCGTTTTGCCCCTGCTGGTTTCCGCATGAACATCTACACCGCGCTCCAATAATACCTCGGCTGTTTTATGTGCATTGTGCAATGCTGCTTCATGTAGTGGTGTCCAGTCCCTGTTGCTTTTTACGTTGACCTCTGCCCCGTTATCAATCAGTATTTCGGCTATTTCATAATCACTTCGTGATGCAGCAGTATGTAGTGGTGTCCATCCATTGTTGTTTTTTGCGTTGACCTCTGCTCCATTATCAATCAGTATTTCGGTTGCTTTATACGCATTGTGCAATGCTGCAGTATGTAGAGGGGTATTCCTCGACTGGTCTTCTGCCTCAATATCCGCTCTATGTTTGATGAGTTTCTCTATTTGTTCATAACTGCCGTTCTTCACTACTAAGTGCAGCAACGTCTCACTATCCGAGTTTCTATATTTACAAAACACATCAATGGTCTTAGTTGCTTTCTTTCCGGTAGCGATGTCTAATGGCGTTTCGCCCCTGCTGGTTTCCGCATGAATATCTGCACCACGCTCCAATAATACCTCGGCTGTTTTATGTGCATTGTGCAATGCTGCTTCATGTAGAGGGGTACATCCAAATTGGTTTTCTGCTTCTATATCCGCCCCATTATCAATCAGTATTTCGGTTGCTTTATACGCATTTTGCAATGCTGCAGTATGTAGAGGAGTATTCCCCGATCGGTCTTTTGCCTCAATATCCGCTCCGTGTTTGATGAGTCTCTCAGTTTGCTCATAACTGCCGTCCTTCACTGCCAAGTGCAGCAACGTCTCGCCAGATGCGTTTCGGTATTTACAAAACACATCAATGGTCTTAGTCGCATTTTCTTGTATAGCAATGTCTAATGGCGTTTTACCACTACTGATTTCTGCATGAACATCTGCACCGCGCCCCAATAATACCTCGGCTGTTTTATACGCATTTTTCAGAGCTGCTATGTGTAGTGGTGTCCATCCACTGTTGGTTTCCGCATGAACATCTGCACCGCGCCCCAATAATACCTCGGCTGTTTTATGTGCATTGTGCAATGCTGCAAGATGTAGTGGTGTACATTCATATTGGTTTTCTGCCTCAATATCCGCCCCATATTTCAACAAGACTTCGGCTGTTTTATGTGCATTGTGCAATGCTGCTTCATGTAGAGGGGTACATCCAAATTGGTTTTCTACCTCTATATCCACCCCATTTTTTAGTAAAACTTCGGCCATTTCGTAAGCATCCTGACGGGCTGCATGATGTAGCAGAGCCTCACCTTCCCCATCCTTTGCGTCTATATCCGCTCCATGTTTGATGAGTCTCTCTATTTGCTCATAACTGTCGTTCTTCACTGCCAAGTGCAACAACGTCTCACCAGATGCGTTTCGGTATTTACAAAACACATCAATGGTCTCGGTCGCATTTTCTTGTATAGCGATGTCTAATGGCATCTTGCCACTGCTGATTTCCGCATGGACATCTGCACCGCGATCCAATAATACCTCGGCTGTTTTATACGCATTTTTCAGAGCTGCTATATGTAGTGATGTCCAGCCATCCTTATCTTTTCTGTTGACCTCTGCTCCATTATCAATCAGGACTTTGGCTGTTTGATATGCATCCGAAAATGCTACTGCATATAGTGATGTCCAGCCGTCCTTATCTTTTGCGTTGACATCTGCCCCGTTATCAATCAGGACTTCGGCGCATTCATGATTCTTCTGTGATGCTGCTATATGTAGTGATGTCCAGCCATCCTTATCTTTTCTGTTGACCTCTGCTCCATTATCAATCAGCATTTCGGCTGTTTTATATCCATTGTTCCGGGTGGCTTCATGTAGAGGGGTACATCCATATTGGTTTTCTGCCTCAATATCCGCCCCATTTTTTAGTAAAACTTCCGCTATCTCGTAGGCATCCTGAAACACTACCCAATGTAGCGGGGTGCAACTTTTATCATCCTTTGCGTCTATATCCGCCCCATGTTTGATGAGTCTCTTTATTTGCTCATAACTGTTGTTCTTCACTGCCAAGTGCAACAACGTCTCACCAGATGCGTTTCGGTATTTACAAAACACCTCCACGGTCTCAGTCGCTTTCTTTTCGGTAGCGATGTCTAATGGCGTTTCGCCCCTGCTGGTTTTCGCATGAACATCTACACCACGCTCCAATAATACCTCGGCTGTTTTATATCCATTGTTCCGGGTGGCTTCATGTAGAGGGGTACATCCATATTGGTTTTCTGCTTCTATATCTGCCCCATTGTCAATCAGTATTTCGGCTGCTTTATGCGTATTGTACCATGCAGCAGTATGTAGAGGGGTATTACCTGATCGGTCTTCTGCCTCAAAATCCGCCCTGTATTTCAACAATACCTCGGCTGTTTTATGTGCATTGTGCCATGCAGCAGTATGTAGGGGGGTATTACCTGATCGATCTTCTGTCTCTATATCCGCCCCATTTTTTAGTAAAACTTCGGCCATTTCGTAAGCATCCTGACGGGCTGCATGATGTAGCAGAGCCTCACCTTCCCCATCCTTTGCGTCTATATCCGCGCCATGTTTGATGAGTTTCTCAGTTTGCTCATAACTGCCGTTCTTCACTGCTAAGTGCAACAACGTCTCACCAGATGCGTTTCGGTATTTACAAAACACATCAATGGTTTCAGTCGCATTTTCTTCTATAGCGATGTCTAATGGCGTTTCGCCACTGTGGGTTTCCGCATGAACATCTGCACCGCAATCCAATAATACTGTGGTTGTTTTATACGCATTATGAGATGCTGCTTCATGTAGTGGTGTCCATCCACTGTTGCTTTTTGCGTTGACGTCTGCTCCATGATTAATCAGGGCTTCGGCTATTTCATAATCATTTTGTGATGCTGCAAGATGTAAAGGGGTTCGTCCATATTCATCTCTGGCATCGACATCTGGCAGTAATCTACAGGAGGTTGGAACCCGGATCGTGCCACCGTTTGTAGTAATCACAAGCGTCGTTTCGTACGTTTCGTATGGTGTTAGCCGGTTTGCATCAAGTGTGATAGAGACGGGACCCCCACCGAGGACCTCACGCTCTGAAATTTCCAGTCCTGGCAATTCCTTTGAAAATTCAACCTCGCCATGGAGAAACCCGCGCCCGACATTTGTAATCTCAAGGTTCACGGTTTCCTGTGTATCAGTAGCAATGTTGTCAAAGTCTATACGCGACAGACTGATCTGAGCCTCCGGCTTCCCGATATGAGGGTCCAGCGTTTGCACTAACATTTCCAACCCGACATCTTGTCTCGACCTGTATTGTTCTGTAATGTCTTTCGCAGTGTGTGCCAGTCGTGGTTGGTGAATACCTTCAAGCCATCTCGGAATCACACCGCTATAGAGTAACGTCTTGGCTTCCGTCCAATTGCCATCAATCAAACGCGCCAAGTGCTGAGGTGTGTCGGGTTGATCGCCGTTTGTGAATGTGAACACAAAGGGTGCCGTTTCTCTTTTCGGCTCTGGTATGTGCTCCTGTCGTTTTTGTAGATCAATTTCTGCTATGTGCGCCTGCCGTTTTTGCGGATCAATCAAAACGGCTTTTGCTTTATTCAGAATGTCCCGCCACTGCTCTTCTGTTTTGCCATCAAGCCGAGGGCGCCCCCCCGCATTTAAAGACGCTCTATAAAGATTTTTATGCTTAGCGTCAACCTGTGCCGCAATAGTAGACTCAGAAAGGCTCTGAATATCCTCAACGGAGATCTCCAACACCTCAAAATAGTTAATGAATTCATCGCGTTTGGACATACTGTAGCTCTTTCGTATATTCAAAGGCATCGCGGCTAAAATTATGGATTGCTACAAAGGGATACCAGTTTATTCGACTGTCAAACCTTGCATATCTGTTTGTGCCTGTGTGACAGCTTCTTCATCAAGTGTGGGTCGTTTAATGATGGAGAAAACATCATAAACTGCGGTTGCCCCCTTGTGGCTCAGAGATTTTGCCGTTACTTCAAGCACTTGGTCAAAGTTATATTTGTAAGTAACATGAACAGGAGATCCTGCTGGTAGTCCTGGGGGTAGTTCGAGGGTACATTCACCCAATTTATATTCGTCGAAAAGATCTATATCGTCTTTTCGTTGATCCTGTTCAAGGCTCTGGACAACCTCAATCAAGACTAAGCGTTGGTTGTTGTCCACTGTTCCAAACTGATCTGCTATCTCACAGGGGACTGGAGTCATTTTCTTAATCATGACGTGGATAATAGACTCGCGTGCTGCGTTGAGAACAACAAGCCCAAGATTATGTGTAGCACCATCGGTCACAGTCACTTTAGGAGCACCGTCCGCTCCGATGAACTGTTCAATCACAGCGGCAGACATATCGGCTGTTGCTGCGTCCTCTTCGGATATCTGGCGGAGTGTTCCCTGAATTGCTGCCCCCAAGGCAACCGCTTCGTCAGGGTTGATTTCATTCGGGTTGATCTCTTTACCGCTGATGGTTGCGAGCATTTCTTGCACCATGGGCATCCGAGTGGATCCCCCTACTAATAGTACGGTGTCAATATCTGTCCATGTCATGTTGCCTTCATCGAGGACTATGTCGCAGAGGACTCGACATCTCTCAAGGAGTGCAGCAGTGAGTTCCTGAAACTTTTCACGCGTCAATTCTACACGTGTCGTCTTACCATTATATCCGCAAACGATGCGTGCTTTTTCTCGCCGTGACAAAGATTCTTTCGCACCGATTGCATTAAGTTGAAGGTCTTGATACGTGTGAAGGTCCTGTAACGGGTTCTCACCGTGTTCAATCTCAAACATTTTGGCAACATAGATAATAATGGCATTGTCCCAATCTTTACCCCCGAGTCTGTGATCTCCGTTCGTTGCGAGCATCTGGATTGTGGATTGGGAAACTTTCATAAGGGTTACATCGAGTGTTCCACCGCCAAGGTCAAACACAAATACGTTCTGGTCGGTGTCGAGTTGATCTATTCCATAAGCGAGCGCGGCGGCCGTCGGTTCGTTCAGTACCTGTAGGACGTTCAACCCGGCAATTTTACCGGCGTTGCGCGTGGCTTCGCGTTCTGCATCGCGAAAATAGGCGGGAACCGTAATAACAGCATCCGTGATTTCGGTGTTGAGATATGCTTCGGCATCTTGTTTGAGTTTTGTCAAAATCAGTGCGGATAGTTCTTCGGGTGAATAGTTCTTATCATCAAAGTTTCGGAAAAACGTTTCTTTTGATTTCCCCATCTCGCGTTTGACGAATTCAACAATTTGTTCTGGAACTGATCTGGCGTTCTGTTTGGCGATTTTTCCGACGGTAACAAGATCGTCTTCAAACATAACCACCGACGGGGTAATCCGATCGCTTTCGGCGTTCGGTATAATTTCTGGCTGCCCATATTCGTCAATGTGCGCAATGGCTGAAAATGTTGTACCTAAATCAATACCAACAACTTTACCCATCTATATCTGTCTCCTTTTCGGGTTTTGAATTTTCGACCATATCCTTTTTAGGTGTTGTTTCTTGGAGGACTGCCGTTTCTTGAGATTCATTCTCAGGCTGCGTATACCGTGAGATTTTCACCTCTGCTGGACGAATTACCTTCTCGTGCCAATAGAAACCGACTTTATGAATGTGAACCACCTTTTGATCTTCATCAGGGTTCGCTGTTGGCACGGTCTCAACGGTCTTATGAAGTTCTCTATTAAGATTCTCGGAATGATCTTCTGCTTCATAGGGACGGACATCCATGCGATACAGCACCTCTTCCAGTTCAAAACGGAGATTCTCCAAATTGCTACGAAAGTGTGTCAATTTTTCTTGGGTATATGGATGAGACGGCACTTCTGCCTGTCCTTCATCACAGATTTCGGTTAATTGCGATTCAACCTCCACAAAACTATCATACAACTGAATGAGATTATGGACAATTGGTTTATGAATTGCCTCAAGAAGGGCATTTTCCTTGTAATCCTTCATTTCACGATAGACTGTGGCGAACATCTTTTGTTGATTCTGGTTACGCCCGATCTGATGTTGAAACAGATTCTCTAACCGCGTCAAGGATTGGTGCATCCCCGTTAGAACGTTTTGAAGAGGTTCAATACCTTTATTCTCAGACGGGGCTGCTTCTTTCGTTGAAGTGGTATCAGGAGCTACCTCGGTTTGAGAACCGTTTCCGTTTTTGGTTGGATGTGGGGTCTTCTCAGGCGTTCGCGGTGTTGATCCAACATCCTTCTCTGATCCGCTTTCTACGTTACCCGCTGCCTCTTTCGAAGAAAAATCGGTATCCATATCAGAATTTGAAGCCGCGCTTGTCTCATCAGTCTTTAACGCTTCTTTGCACAAAATTACTATCTCCTTCCAGTGTCAAAACGTAACTGCCTTGTGGGGCGATGCGCTCTTTTTTTTTCACTATAAAGCAACATGTACTCGTTGCCAGCAATACCCGACATATAGCAAAATTTAGAATTAATTGGACACTCTGCCCCAGCGAGGTTGGGAAACCTCGCCTACCGAGTACGGGTGGAATGTCTGTTTATTTTTCGGATTTACCATATAAGACTCAACAACACTGCGACACTAACTTCCAATAGTTGGCGTGGTGCACAAAAAGTTGTTGTCTGTCCAACTCAAACACGGGAATCAGATACTTATATTTCGTGAAGAGTCCGAGATTCTTTGTGATGTCAATTTCTTCTACTGCAATAAACAATGTCTTTGCTTCAATGCGCTGCAGCACCACTTTTGCCTCGTCGCAGAGCGGGCAATCCGGTTTCGTGTAGAGCTGGAGTTGGATTGGAATTTCCATACGCTAAAGTTTAGCACAAGCAGCGAAGAATTACACTCACTTTTTACGTCTATCCCAAAGGCATGCCATTGTTAAATTGTCTGAATCGTGGATTACACGGATTACGTAGACTTTAAGATATTTACCATCGGAAACAGATTCGAGACTTGGAGAATTTCATACAGAATTGAATGGCTCTGATTTACCTCATTTTTTCCATTGACCCCATTGACAAACCATTTGACTTTTGTCAGAAACTTTGGTATATTTAAAGTAGCGTAGTTGGTAGAGAATGCTACCCTCGTCGCGTAGCGAGGTCTCTACCGCCACTGAGTACCATCGGGAACTATGCGGGGGTCAACTCTGCGAAATATCACACACAAACTTTTTCATGATAAAGACTTGAAGCGTCTGCATAATGATATGAAAGATGCGAGTCGCCGATGTTCTACAGATAGAATGCCGATAAACTGTCAAAAGCACGAAGGGCGCGTTCCCGTAAGGTCATCAGAATAAACATCTCATGCTCACCTCGGTCAGGCGAATATCTCGGAGATTTTCGTTCAAAAAAAAAAGGAAATATTTATGATACGCGGAACTGTTGAGACCAAGTTAAGACCTATCAAGTTAGCATTCCTTGTAAACCCTGAAGATAGAGTTTCTCTGCAGCAAGCTATAGAAATTAACACTTTTCTGTGGGGTGGAGTGTATAATCCAATAATTCCGACTTATAAAGAACTTCCTGCCGGATGGCAAGATGACCCTTTTCTTAGAAGTCCAAGCCCTCAAGAATTGGTTTCTGGCTACTTGGACAATTTTGATCCTGACTATGTTGTTCCGATGGGTGAGTGTGTTGATTATACCCCTGATGTTGATGATTTCAATAAAATCACGGATGTATCAGAGATACTTGAATCAGTCGATACAGACGATGCGCCTATCTACGGAATAGGTCTTTTTGAAGTTTTGAGTTACTTTTTTGAGAAAGAACTCAAATTTCAAAGGAAATATCCATTAGATATATGCGTGCCTCAATTTAACGGTAACTTTGATCTCTTTTTTGCGAGTGTTTTTGGGAAACTGTCTGAAAGTATTAACACGATTTTTTGGGAACGCGTTGCTAATCATTTAGAAGTAAAAAGAATAGATTGTTCCGCCTCAAACTACGTAGAGTTGCTTGAATTCCCACTCTTTTTGAGGCGTATGACCCGTTTATACCTTACGCATAGTGGTAATTATGAGGAGTGTGTTTACCTCCTGGATGTCACTAAACCGATTGATGTTATAGATTATTGGAATCTTCGAGCTGTTGGTTGGAAAGTGTTTGCTGTCCCAAAACAATTTTCACAAGATGACATAGTTCAGAAAACTGTTCAACGTATTATTGAAGAGAAGTACGCTTACTACGACGATCCGATAAAAGATCAGTTTTATCGCCCGATAACACTTTTGAAAAGCCGATCTGTCTCTGAAGATGAACAGAGGCAATTTGTAGATTCATTGGGTAGTTCACTTTCTGATATACCCAATAAAGATAAAGGTCCAAAGTACTTGTTTAAGACGATGTATCCGAGAATATGGGACGAATGGGCACGAAGTCGTGACCATGTTGAATGTTGCGAGATTAAATCTGACACAGTGGAGCATGATATATCAACGAACGAAGCAACGATTCGTGTAAAAACCTTGGAACCGAAATTTTCTCGCCATCTTTTTACCGGATTAGGGGAACCGCGTTTTGTAAACGAATTTAATCTGCGATTATACAGTGATAAACAACTCTTAGCGGATATAATCCCTAAAGGCGATTTGCACCTTGCTAGTGTGATCAGTAGATATGATCGACTCAACTGGCGTATATCCAGAAAAGGGTTAGTCCACCTGTCCAAACATTCAGAAAGAGGCTTGGAACTATTTATCCCTGAAGCAGAATCGATTTTCACAAGATGGTTGGAATTGCAAGGATGGACAGTCAAACTAAGATCTCCGGGTAAAATTGCCAAGCAGATGCTACAACAGCTTGATGGTATTGATGGTACTTGGATCTTGGCAAAAAAGGGCATTATTGAACTTTTAGGAGAAATGAGTAGCTATGCCAATATCCTAAAGAGGGTCCCCGAGGAACTGACAAAATTACAAACGTCTTTACAACAGAACGGAGTTCAGGGTTCGGCAGATGAGATTGAAGGATTTGTAAAACATCTCAAAGAGATTGAACCGCAACTCGCAGATGACAAAAGACCTATGCTCGCAACGATTTTTTGGAGAAGGCTTAATGAGATTGTGGGGAAACCATTGGAGAAAGAAGAAGGATGGTCAAACGAAGTTCATAGGCGACGGGTTGATATTGAAGCAAAAGAGATCCGTAAGAAACTGATTGATTCAAATGCTCTCCAACTGGGACTGGAAGTTCAGTGCACGGTATGTAATAAACGCTCGTGGTATTCTCTGAAAAATTCGGATTACGAGTTACGATGTCCAGAATGCCATGCACAATTTGCCTTTCCACAAAATATTGAAGATATTCAGTGGGCATATCGTACACTCGGTGCCTTTAGTTCGTCTAACCAAGCTGACGGTGCCTACACGATGCTTTTGACGTTTCGTTTTTTCACTGTATTACTTGATGGTGCAACAACTCCACTTATGAGTTTTGAAATTCAAAAAGCGGGGAAAGATCCTTTAGAAGTTGATTTGGGTCTATTTTTCCAAAGATCTAAATTCTCTAAATCCGAAACTAAAATCATTTTTGCGGAATGTAAAACATTTAATCCATTTGAACAGAAAGATATTGATAGAATGAGAGATTTAGGAAACGCTTTTCCCGGCGCGATCCTCGTCTTTGCCAAACTCACAGAATCCTTTAATGATGAGGAGAAAGCACTTCTTAGTCCTTTGGTAGAAGCATCTTGGGAACGCTATGGTAAAAATCAGCCATATAATCCTATATTGATCCTTACTGGAAAAGAACTTTATCTGGATTTGCTCTGGGAATCACATTTGGCTAAAGTTCGATACTGGGATTTATTAGATATTTGTTCTTTGACGCAGGAATTGTATTTGGGCAGAGACTTGAGGCGTGAGCAAGATAACAACATTGAGCAGCGTGTAACACGTGCAACATGGTCGCCTATTGTTCGTCCACAGAACAATCAAAATCAATAGATGCTGTCCTTAATTTCTCATTTGTAAAAGGCGCGATGAATTGCGCTACTAAAAGTAGGTGATGACGATGAAAAATGGTATTAAAGTTTTATTCGGAATTATCGGAGTTGTCCTCATATTTTTCTCAGGAGGTTGGGCACAAGAACGGTTCAATTTAGGTGTTGACCTTTTCAATCAGAACCATCTTGAAGAAGGATTAAAACGCTATGTACCTACGCGTATGCAATGGCTCGCACTTGAATTAGAAAGACGTAATTTGTTCACACTTGGTCAGATGGAGAGTATTGGATTTTATGTGTCTTATACAGATTATTACGGTCAGCTCCATGCCAATCTAACATATGGGTATAAGTTAGAATATAAAAAAGTCAAAGATGCAATAGAGTTAGTGAAGACAGATATATCAATGATTGCGAAGGAATACGGGTGGGACTCATGGGTCCGTGTTCAGCTTACAGTTGATAGGTCTCTCTTTGAGAAGGTTGGGGACTTCTGGCATAAACGCGAGCGAATTGCACCAGAGATTTATGAATGGAAGGGGACAGAACAACCTAAACTCTTAAAGTTCTAATTATCGGAATCCATTATGTAGTGTGCTGGTTTCTTGGCTTTATAAATATCTGAAAAATAAAATCGCATTTAGGGATTTTGAGGCATGCAGGTCAGCAGAGGTACGAACACTCAGGTAGTATGCAGACGAACCGTTGTAGAACTGATACTCTTGTGTAGAACTGATACTCTTGTTGGTTGTGTTCCTTATCGCCTTGGCCCTCTTTGAGATGAACATTTATTTTTTTCTCTTCCAGAGAGGCAGGCGAGGCACTGCAAAATGGAATTAAGTAAGAATCATATTAGGACTTTACAAACTATTTTTAGAACACCAGTAGCTCGCACTTTACAATGGAGGCGCATTGAAGCTCTTATTGTAGCTCTTGGCGGTATAAAAACGGAAGGGGATGGTTCTCGCGTGAAATTTGAATTAGAAGATGAAACTATACATCTTCATCGACCTCACCAAAAAGAGGCGAAACCTTATCAAATACGAGAATTAAGGGAGTTCTTACTGAAAGCAGGTGTAACAAATGAAACCTATGATATATAAAGGCTATAAAGCAGAAATTTCATATAGCGATGAGGATGAATGCTTTGTTGGGCATGTCGTTAATATTGATTCAATGGTAAGTTTTCATGGCAATACAGATGATGAATTAAGAACAGCTTTTCAAGAAATGATAGACTTCTATATTCAAACATCCGGCAAACCAGAAAATTTCGTAACAATACCATTTGATATTTATGCAGAAAGAGGTAATAATTTTGACCCCAGAGCAGGAGGCAGAACACGGTATTTCTGAGATTACAAGAGCGATCCCTAAGGAGAAAAAACGTGAAATTAAAACTTGCACAATACGGTATTTCCCACGATCACGCTGGCGGGAAAGCCAACGTCATGAAGGAAAGTGATGAGATTGAGTTTGCTGGTGTCTTTGAACCATCATTAGAAGTCCGAGAAACACTTGGTCAAAGTCCAGTCTATGACGGCGTTCACTGGTTCACATCCAAAGAAGAAATACTCAAAGATGAGACAATCGTTGGGGTTGCGGCGCAGGGACGGGTGTCACAGAATCTCACCTTTGCCCGAGAAATTCTTGAACACGACAAGCATGTGTGGTTCGATAAGCCTGCGGGTGATAATCTTGATGAATTTCAAGAGGTTTTGGACATTGCACGAGACAAGAAGTTGCTCGTTCAACTCGGTTATATGTTCCGTTACAATGCCGGCTTTCAGTTTATCCTTGATTGGGCGAACACCGGCAAGCTCGGTGACATTTTCTCTGTTCGGGCAAGAATCTCATCCAGTCTTTCAAGCGACGCGCATTGGAAACGTTGGGATTCACTCGGTGAACACTCAGGGGGCATTATGTTCATTCTCGCCTGTCATCTCACCGATATTATCGTGGCGTTGTTGGGACGCCCCACACGGGTGGCACCCTTTTCAAGGCATGATGGGCATGACGTGCCGTGGTATCGGAACAATACGGCGGCTGTCCTTGAATATCCCAGAGCATTGGCGATTCTTGAGTCAACGGCATTGGAAGTCGATGCGGGTAAATCCAGGCGATTGGAAGTCTACGGGACACGCGGCAGTGCGATTCTTGAGCCGCTTGAACCGCCAGCGTTGCGGTTGTGTCTGGACGAGGCGCGGGATGGATATGTGAAAGGTTGGCAGACAGTGCCAGTGGAGCCACGACCGCGTTACGTCGAGAGTCTTCGGGCGTTCATCGCTGATATTCGGGGAGAGAAATCTCCGGATCGTTCCCTTGATCACGAGTTCACAGTTCAGGAAACCGTGCTACGGGCGGCAGGACTGCGACAGGAATAAAGAACCCACTTTAATTTTTGATTGACATTCTTCTTAAATCTGATTATACTTTATGTTAACTGAACAATGGTGGGATGATAGTGTTAGGCGGAAGCACTCCCGCATCCGAACTGTTTGTAGCTGAGATGAATTATCCGTAATCAGATCACAAAGCGTGTTACAATGGTTAAGGGTGGATGTAAACGATGTTAGTCATAATTAATATCTGTTTTGTCATTGTGTGTCTGTCCCTCTTGGTGGCACTGCCTTTTTATTTATCTTGGAGACAGAGAACGATGGGGCAAGTGCTGTTTCACCTCCCTACGTCCAAAAGCCACAAAGTGCTTTTGAAGCTTGTCATCCTTGTGTGGGCGGGTATCATGCTTATGCAAATCGTGTTCCTAATCAGGGATGGTTGGCAGTCTGCCCCACAATTTTGGCCCGTGATGGTGGCACCCGCATTTTCCCTATTTCGTATGCATTCCGTAAACCGATTTGAAATCAGAGAAGCTGGCATTATCTCTAACGGAAATTTTGTAAAGTGGGAGAAACTTAACGCCTTCAAATGGAAAAAAGAGGGGGACTACGCATTAGGATTGGGCAAAGAGGCGTATGTACTCGGCGTGACGAAATCGGGAGACAAATTCCCATGGTGGCTTGAATGGGATAAATTTCAATCAGAGCAGCGCGAGCGTGCTAATAAACTCCTGTCCCAATACCTACCGAAAACCACTTAAGGTATAATGACCGACAGAATTCTTAGGACCCAGTCACCGCTGGCGAGGATTTTACCAATCTCCGTCTTCTATAGGAATGATCGGAATGACCGTAACAGGAAATGCTGATGGTTTGTAGTTTCCATCTGGTGCCTTGGTCGGAAATCTGTACTGGGGGTCCGTCAGAAGTTCATATACCGCGGAATCCCCAGAGCTGACCAGTTCTCTGGTGTTTAATTCCCATTCGATTTCGAGTGCCTCGTGTCGCCCTGGAAAATCTTGTGTCCCCAATATTGATGTCAAAGCCCAGTAGATATACTCCGTAACCATGCAACCATAATCACAGGTTTCATCCGTATAATGATACCAGGCTTCTGCTGGATATCCACTCTTGGGACCCTCTTTTGGTACGTGCTCAAAATATCCGCCACGGGCGGCATCCATGCACTTCGCTAAGGTGGACCCCCGTACCTCCCCGAACACCTCGGGGTAAGCATTGGCATAACCGTGTTGTGTAATGGGATGCAGAATTTCCTCTAATGCCCCGTCGTAGTACCAGCCATCGGGAGCATTGATTTTGCCATCAACAAGGAAATCTGGTTTGGTTTCTTCGCCATACAGATCTTGACCAAATCGGTAGCCTGCCGCTTCTACCAGATCCATTTCCATCCGCTCTATCTCCGCCTCTGTTCCGGGCATAATGATAAAGACGTTTCGGCTCACAAGGTGACTGAGAACCCGCGTGTTGTCAGGAACACCGTCTTCGTCGTTATCGAGGTATTGTGCCAAAACGCCTGCGGCGTGAGAGAGTTTATCTTCAGAGGTCGTTAGGCTTGCGAAGATGTGCATGCCGAAAACGTTGACATATTTGTCGCAGCCCACTTGTCTGAAAACAGAAAATGTGCTCGGCACCTCTACGATTTCAATTTTCGGTGTCACCTCAATACTTCGCATTATGTTGTCGCCAATAATTTGGGATGAAGCGATCCCCATTAAAACCAGCAAGATACCAGCGGTCATAACTTCCCTTTCTTCCAAACTTACACGCTTGAGGCTGCTACCTGAGTGGATAACCCGATAAGGACGAGCCCCTTAAAAACCACTATTAGGCAAATCGAACGCCTAACTTCACATTCTCGCCTGGATGCGTCGCGATCTTCGGGTACTCGTCCAACAGATCGTCAAAATCGACAACAGGATGGATAACGGGTTCAGATTTCAGACTGCCATCGCAAAGGAGTCGCCAACTGATTTCAAAGAGCCTGCCTTCATTCCAATTGGGATACTCAGGATTCGGTTCGCTACACGCCCGTGAGAAAATAATCGTCGGTCGGTTGAAATGCGCTTCTGCACCGAGATCCAATCCTGCAGGGTAGGTCCCGGGCCAGGCACCAGCGACAACCGTTCCGAGATACGTCACACCGCGGATCGCTGCCTGTAGTGCGCTATGATGTCCACTGTATTCAATGCAAACATCGGCACCCCGTTTGTCGGTGGCTTTTTTGATTTCCAAACCGGCATCCTCCGTCGTTGGATCAATGACCATATCAGCACCACATTTGAGGGCAACATTGCGGCGCAACTCGAGTGGATCGATCCCAATCACGGGGTAGGCACCCGCCAACTTGGCGAGCTGCAGTGCCATGAGTCCGATGCCGCCCATTCCAAAGACGGCTACGGCGTCTCCAATGCGGATGTGCCCGTCGCGCACCGCACCCAGGGCGAAATCCGTCGGATCCAGACAGACGGCTGCCTGCCAGGGGACACCCTCAGGAAGTTTTCGTGTACCTGCTGCATTCCAAACGTGTTCTTCACGGAAGGAACTGTGCCGAAAAACTCGCTCTCCCACTTTGACATCGGTAACGTCCGCCCCAATCTCAGTTACCTCGCCGACACACATGTTCCCAAGTCCTGAAGGATAGTTTACCATCCCGCCGGAACCATCTGCTCGAAAGATTTTATATTCGCCATCGTAGCCACCGCGTGGACCGGCATACCCCTTATAGGATGCCATCTCTGAACCGTGTTTGGCGGCACCAAACTGGCTTTTGACCCGAATTTCATTCGCTTGCAACGGTTGGCTTTCATATTCTCGGAAAGCGACCTGCTCTTGGGCGGGTGCAATGAGTTCTCTTAGCATACTTTTAATTTATCTCCTCCTGGACTGCCCTCCATTTCAGGCAGGTTTATTGAAAAATTTTAGTCGGCGATTGCTTGGTAAGTGAGGATGCGAATTCTCTCTCCGAGGTCCAAACCACCGCTGGGATGCAATTGACACATGAAAATACCAATCATCTGTTCTTGCGGGTCAATGAAGAAATTGGTAAAGAAGAAACCGCCCCAGCCAAACGTCCCGACTGATCCGACTTCATTGAGGTCTGATTTGTCTCGGACAACACTAAAGCCTAAACCGAATCCGTAGTTGATATCCATCTTGGCGAGTCGATTTGAAGTCATCAACTCAACGGTTTTTCGGCTCAACAATCGGACACCGTTAAATTTTCCACCGTTCAGCATCATCTGTGCAAAGCGGACGTAATCCGGGGCAGTGGAGACCAAGCCACCCCCGCCGGAAAAATAGCTTCGTGGACCGTTGTAAGGATAATCCGTTGAATAGATCAGTGCGCCGTCCACTGTCGGTTCTTGGGACTTGCGCGCTATGGGTCCATCTTTGGTTCGCTCATATACAGTTGCGATTCGTTCGCGTTTTGTTTCAGGGATAAAAAAATGTGTGTCGTTCATACCGAGTGGTTTGAAGATACGCTCAGCGAAAAATGCATCGAGCGACATCCCGGACGCGACCTCAACAAGATAGCCGAGGACATCTATTGAGAGTCCATATTCGACTTGGGCACCCGGTTGATGCAATAACGGGATCGTCGCCAAGATTTTCATCTTCTCCTCGAGCGTGCTCTCATCTTGAAGAAGTCCGTGGGTGATACCCGCATCGGTGTATTGCTGACCTAAACGCCCGTTCCAATGATATGTTAAACCCGCGGTGTGAGTGAGTAGGTTCCAAATTGTAATTTGCCGTTCTGTGGGGACAGGTTGCGCCGAGTCTTCGGCATCTTCCGGCGGCAGCACAAGCATTTTCTTGAACGCTGGAATGAACTTTGAAACCGGTTCGTGCAACCGAAAATGTCCCTCTTCATAGAGCATCATCACAGCGACACTCGTGATCGGTTTTGTCATCGACGCAATACGGAAAATAGTATCGGGGGTCATCGGCTTTCCCGCTTCGACATCCATCATACCGTAGGTCCCCAGATGTGCGATCTTCCCGTGTCGAGCGAGCAATGTAACGCCGCCAGCGATTTTCTGCTGCGCGACGTGCATTTCCATGACTTTATCAATTCTTGAGAGTCTTTCGGTAGAAAGCCCAACGGCTTCAGGTTCCACCATCGGGAGATCGTGGCTGAAGGCGGATGCCGTCAGAATCAACAAGAACGAGATGTGTACTAAAATCCTACCCATTTTGTTCATAGAAGCTACTGTACAACCTTATTATTTTTCATAGGGTAGGCACAAGACCTGCCCCTACGGTTAGGGTAGGTACAAGACCTACCCCTACGGTTAGGGTAGGTACAAGACCTACCCCTACAGTGTAATTGGTGCGTTCAAACATATGGAAACTGTTGGATAGCACTCCAATTGTTTTTATGCCAGAATGTCGCGGACGACGTGCCCGTGGACGTCGGTGAGACGGAAGTCCCGCCCTTGGAAGCGGTAGACCAGTTTTTCGTGGTTAATTCCGAACAGATGTAACATCGTGGCGTGGAAGTCGTGGACGTGCACGATATTTTCAACGGAATTATACCCCAATTCATCGGTGTTCCCGTAACTCATACCCCCCTGGATACCACCGCCAGCCATCCACATCGAGAAACCCTTGATGTGGTGGTCGCGTCCGGTGCCTTGCGCCATAGGTGTTCGACCAAACTCGCCGCCCCAAATCACTAAGGTGTCGTCCAACATACCGCGCTGCTTCAAATCATTGACGAGTGCAGCGGTTGCCTTGTCAACATAGCCAGCGGTCGTCTTGATGGCGTTTTCAATACCCCCGTGGTGATCCCAGCCGCGATGATAGAGTTGGATAAACCGAACACCACGCTCAGCTAACCGTCGTGCGAGGAGGCAGTTTGAAGCGTAGGATCCGTCACCGGGCTTTGCACCGTAAGCATCCAGAACGTGCTGAGGTTCCTTCGAGATGTCCGTCAACTCCGGAACACTCGTCTGCATTCGGAACGCCATTTCGTATTGGCTAATCCGCGTTGAGATTGAGGGATCATCTACAGTCTCATCGAGCATACCGTTCAGGGTCTGCACGGCATCGACAACGTCCCGTTGCTGTTCGGTGTTCACGCCATCAGGATTCGTAACGTAGTGAACGGGATCACCGGTTGAATGGAACTGGACACCTTGAAACTGACCTGGGAGGAATCCGCTATGCCACTGCCGCGTTGCAATCGGTTGATCTTGTCCCCCACCAGAAGAGATGAGGACGACGTAACCCGGCAGATTTTCGTTTTCACTGCCAAGTCCGTAGAGGAGCCACGACCCCATACTCGGTCTGCCAGCGATCGCCGTGCCAGTGTTCATGAAGGTGTGTGCTGGATCGTGGTTAATCTGCTCGGTTTTCAGGGAGCGTACGATACAGATATCGTCGGCGAGGCTTCCGATATGCGGAAACGCCGTACTCATCTCCTGCCCGGATTGTCCATATTTTTTAAATTCATGTGTCGGACCGAGGCATTTGAGTGAGTCTGCCTGTCCTTGGAGTTGGGCAATCGGCTGCCCTTCCGTGAAAGACTTCGGCATCGGTTGCCCGTCGAGTTCTGCGAGTTTCGGTTTGTAGTCCAAAGTCTCTAAATGCGAAGGACCGCCTGCCATGCAGAGATGAATGATGCGTTTCGCCTTCGGTGGCACATGTGGAGTGGACACAATCCCCGGCCACCGCTCAATCTCCGGCGCAGCATTTAGCAGCGATGGCGCAAGCAGTGAGCCAAGCGCAAGCGACCCAATGCCACGTACACTTTTACCCAAAAAGGTGCGCCTCGTGAGGCGACGATTGGTTTCTTTGTGAATATCCATAGCCATACCTATACCTCCTGTCCGTTTAATTTTCAGAATTTAATATCGCATGATCGTCTCATGCAAATTCAATATTACCCGTGCCACAGAAGTCCACGCCGCCAATTCATCAGATGTAACGCCTTCTGTTAGAGGGGTTTCACCCGTTGTGACGAGCATACTGGCGGCATCGAGGTCAGCAGTATATTCGGCGTGGTGCTTCTCATAGAGATTTTTCATAATCTCTAATTCCTTCGGCTGCGGCATCCGAGACAGCGTCCACTGATATGCCCAGTTGATACGTTCAGCGAAGGATTCACCACCCTCTTGGATAATCCGTGCCGCAAAAACGCGCGCCGCCTCAACGTAACTTGGGTCGTTGAGTAGCGTCAAGGCTTGCATCGGGGTATTAGAGGTTGCGCGCTCGGCGGTACACTCCTGACGACTCGGCGCATCGAACGCCATCATACTCGGATGCAAGAACGTGCGCTGCCAATGCGTGTAAAGCCCGCGGCGATATTGATTTTCTCCCTCGTCATGCACATAAACCCGCTTTGGGAAGTTCAAGTTCGAGTAGTAGCCTATCGGTTGGTAAGGTCTCACGCTCGGTCCGCCGATTTTGGGGACAAGAAGCCCACTCAGCATCAATGCGTTGTCGCGGACCGCCTCTGCGTCGAGTCTCCAGCGTGATTGGCGTGCCAGCAAGCGGTTGTAGGCATCCTTCTCCTGTAATACCTCGTTTGATGTTGAAGCTTGACGATAGGTGTTTGATGTGACAAGGAGTTTTACGATATGTTTAACGTTCCACCCACTCTCCACAAATTCGACAGCGAGCCAGTCAAGCAGTTCAGGATGTGTCGGTGATTCGCCTTGTGCGCCGAGGTCATCTAAGACGCCGGATAATCCTGTCCCGAAGTAGAGTGCCCAAAGTCGATTGACAAACGTACGGGCGGTCAACGGGTTGTCCTTTGAGGCGATCCACTGTGCAAGCTCTAAACGGGTTGGTCGGCGGTTTTTGATACCGAGATCACCCAGGAAAGCCGGTATCATCGGTTCGACGATCTCACCCGAATCGTCCATCCAGTTACCCCTCGGGAGCACGCGTGTCGTCCGAGGTAGCGTGGACACGGTTGTGAGCGAGTACGGAATTTGCGCTTCCATTTCGCCTTTCTGCTTCTGTAAATCTGCAATCTGATTCCGGATACCATCGAGTGCGGGTGTGATACGGCGATACTCCGCTGCGATCTGCTCGCGCTGATGTGTTGTCCTGACAGAGCGGTCGACCTGAATTGCTGCGATGATCGGTTCTGTGTGCGTGTGCTTCACCGTAGAACCGCGAGTCGTTGCGACGCCAGCCATATCCCAATACGCAGTGCCACCAAACTGTACGAAAGCAATTCCGTTCAGGACACTCTCCGGGTTCAACCCAACGTCTGCTGGATCTACCTCAAGACGCACCCATTCGCCGACTGTGGGCAGCACACCCATCGATTTGTGAGCAGGTGTATCGCTTCCAATCTCACCGAAGTTAATCTTGTCTTCACCCCAAAACGCGCGATGATCCCAAGTCCCGTCGTTCCACTGGAGCATGACGGTTTCTGGTGGTGATTCCGGATCAATCCAGACATAGGCAAAGAGTTGATCGCCGTCTGTCAAAGTGAACGTTCGCTTCGCGCCACGGAAAGCATGCTGGACGGTTTTTCCTGCTTCCGCTGTCTGTTTTCGTGAGTACAGTTTACTGAAAACAGGGGCTTCATCTTTGCCGACAAATTCCCATGTGCCCTCGGTTCTACCGCCGTTTGCTTGCGCATCGTCTATCCACGCGAAGTCCGCGGGTTCTGTTGCGCTGAGCAGTGAAAGCACTTCGTTCTCCCACTCTGTTTGCGCGGCTTCCAATTCAGGCGATGACGCTTTGAACACCCGCTCCAATTGTGCTAATTCGTCGTCAATATCCTGCAGTGCTGATTCTTGTGCAGGTGTCGGTAGCATTACGACAGGTTCCCATTTACTACCACCCCCATATACGCCGGGTCCCTTGACATCTGCGAAGAACGCGGCGAAACTGTAAAAATCCTTTGCGGTATATGGATCAAACTTGTGGTCGTGGCACTGTGCACAACCGAGCGTCGCACCCAACCAGACGGACGCAGTCGTTCGCACTCGGTCCGCCGCATAGATTGCGAGATACTCTTTCGCTTGTGCGCCGCCTTCTGAGGTTGTCTGATTTAGACGGTTATAACCCACAGCAATCTTTTGTGCTGATGTTGGATTCGGCAGGAGATCGCCTGCGAGGTTTTCGACCGTAAATTGATCAAACGGCATGTTGTCGTTAAACGCTTTTATTACATAGTCACGATAGGGCCAGATACTCACATTTTCGTCAGCATGGTAACCGCTCGTGTCCGCGTAGCGGACCAGATCGAGCCAGTACATTGCCATCCGCTCGCCATATTGCGCTTTAGACAGAAGCCTGCTGACGAGCGACTCATAGGCATCAGGGTTTTCATCTTTTAAGAATTGCTCTACTTCAGTCGGTGTCGGCAGCAATCCAGTCAGATCGAAACTCAGGCGACGGATAAGTGTTCGTTTATCCGCTTCTGCTGACGGCGTGAGACCCTCTGCTTCCAATCTTCCGAGTATGAAGGCATCAATAGGGTTACCGACCCATGTTGTGTTTTCGACAGCAGGGGATTCAACCCGTTCAGGAAGACTGTAGACCCAATGTTCTTCCCATTCAGCCCCTTCGGCAATCCACTGGATAAGCGTATCAATCTGTTCTTGTGTCGGCTGCCGATTGGAGATCTGCGGTGGCATCCGCTGGTCAATATTTTCGTGTGTTATGCGTAGGACCAATTCGCTGTTTTCCGGTTCACCCGGCACGATAATCGGATAACCACTCGGTGCGGAGAACGCACCCTCCTTTGTATCAAGCCGCAGGTTGGCTTGCCGGACCGCCGGATCGGGACCGTGACACGCAAAGCATTTATCTGACAATATCGGCAGAACATCACGGTCGAATTGAAGTTTCTCAGCATAGACAGGTTGTAGGACAATGGCGAGTCCTAACAAGAGCAATATAAGACTCACACAATGCGTGCGAACCCAGTTTGAAGGGTTTAAACATGAGAGCTGTGTCTGGGGCATTATAGAATATCTCCTCCATTTCTTCTGTGCAGGCGATGTCAACCCCCAACGGGGCATAAGTCTGACCATCCTCAAAATCGCTTGATTGTTCAGTAGTATATCATTAAAGTGAAATATGTGCAAGCAAATCCCGCGAACAGCGGGTTCCATTTTCACCAATTTTACTGAATTTTTATTATACTTTAGAGTATAATACTTTAGAGTATAATACTTTAGAGGCATTTAAGGAGAGAAATTTATGTTTATCAATCGACACCAAGAATTAAATGCTTTAGAACGCATGTTTCAGTCAGGAATAGCAGAATTTTTCGTGTTATATGGCAGGAGACGGGTAGGAAAAACTGAACTCCTCTCACGGTTTTGTAAGGACAAAAGAAGTATCTATTTCCTTGCCAGTCAGTTGAAGGAGCAAGATCACCTCCAGCAGCTGACTGAGACTGCGCGACATATCATCAACGATCCATTACTGCAGAGCCTTGCCTTTAATGATTGGGAATCTGCCCTTATCTACTTCGCGCAGCAGGCAGAAGAAGAAAGGCTTGTTCTGGTACTTGACGAATTTCAATATCTCTGTGAGGATAACGCGGCACTCCCGTCACTGATCCAACGCTTTTGGGATCTACACGGAAAAAATAGCAAACTTTTTTTGATCTTATGTGGATCACAGGTGAGTTTTATGGAGCGAGAGGTATTGGCGGAACGATCACCACTATATGGACGACGTACTGGACAACTCCGTTTGATGCCGCTCTCCTACCGTGACAGTGGATATTTTTTTTCTGAATATTCTGCGAAAGAAAAACTCATCGCTTACGGCATCCTCGGCGGGATTCCAGCGTATCTCAATCAATTTGCGTTGCGTGCCTCAAACGATTCACAAGGAATGCTTGAACAGCATATCAAAAACGAATTGCTCACACCGCAAGGGTACTTGTTTGATGAAGTTAATTTCTTGTTACGCACGGAACTCAGAGAACCGAGAACGTATGCGAGTTTGCTGCACGCAATCGCTGGTGGCGTGACGCGGCTGAATGAGATTTCCCAACGGGTTGGGCTTGACGCAACAAGCGTGAATAAATATTTGAGCGTGCTTCGGGAACTCGGGTTAGTTAAACGCGAAACACCGGTCACTGACCGCGCACCCCAAAAAAGCAGAAAAGGGCTTTATAAAATCGCGGACAACTATGTCAAATTCTGGTTTCGGTTTGTGCTGCCCAATCGGAGTCTCATCGAATCCGGTAACACAGAGTTGGTGTATGAGCAGATGATCGCTCCGAACCTTTCACACTATATGGGCGAAATTTTTGAAGACGTTTGTCGTCAATATATCAGTCTTTATTGGGAAGAAAAATTAAGGGTCGCTCCCAAACAGGTCGGGGCGCATTGGGGGGGCAATGTTGAAATTGATGTCCTAACAGAAAATGTTGACGAAAGTCACTGGTTTGGCGAGTGCAAGTGGTGGAGTGCTCCAGTCGGAGAAAACATTTTAAATCATCTCATCGAAAAGGCTGCGCAAGTTCCTAATCAATGGAATCGGAATCCGCGGTATCTGCTGTTTTCTGCGAATGGCTTTACGGACGCGCTCAAACAGAGAGCAAAAAAGGAGGATATCTTTCTCATTGAGACCAACGACCTGTTTTGATTGGGCGATATGGGTCAATGAACCTGTTATGCTCATCCTTTCGGCGCGGCGGCGGTAATGCGTCGGCTTTCGCACGTAGTCTGGAGAGCGCATCGGCGTAGGATGGCACCTCAATCAGGTTATTCCGTTCATCTGGGTCTTTGGAGAGATCAAAAAGCTGTTCGGGCCACCCCTTGTCGTTATTAAATTGGAAATACTTTAAATTCCCCTCTTTGACCATCACAGAGGGTCCGTTTTGCGCACGCCACAGTTCACTATAAACGGTATCGTGCCAGTCGGTGGTATCTCCATCAATCAGTGGCAGGAACGAACGTCCATCGAGTTCATCCGGGACGGGAACATCTACTAACTCGCATAGCGTCGGAAACAGATCGACCAACGACACGTTCTGCTCAACAATTTTCGGTTCTCGTCCAAACCGTTTCGGATACCAGATAGAAAGTGGGACTCGTGCTGAAGCCTCAAAGTAGCTCTGTTTCTCCCAAAGCCCTTTCGTACCAAGCATCTCACCGTGGTCAGAGAGGAAAACGATGATGAAGTCGTCTAAGACGTTCAAATGCTCCAGTTTCTCAATGACGCGACCGAATTGTGCGTCCATCCATTCAATCATTCCGTAATACGCTGCGGTTGCTCGGTGTGCCTGACGGTAGGTGACATCTTCGCCAACTCGGACCCTGAAAAAATCGTCGTATCCAAACTGTTCGTTCGGCGCTTCGACGATCGGTTCCACCCGCTGCATGTAGTAATTGAACAGGTCCATTGGACACTGATACGGATAGTGTGGTGCGATGAGGCTTACTGCCATACAGAGCGGATTGGATCTCGGACGATCGTAGGGGGCATCGACAAAATATTCCTCAAGGAACAGCAGTGCACCGTCTACGTTGTATTGGTCATTGAGCATCCAACGCCCTAAGCCGGGTTGTGCGTCGCGGACTTCCTGAATCACTTTGCTCTGCTTCGGACCCGTTCCGGGTTCCGATTCAGTGCGTGCGGAGTGTTCATCTTTTACAGATGGATAAGGATAACCATTTTTACCAATGATATCGCGTCCCACGCGTTCTTGCCAGCCGTGCATCACGTCTGTCCCGACGAAGTGCATCTTGCCCGCACAGCAACTATAGTATCCGTAGTTTCCCAATTGTCCTGGAATCGTTCGGACCTCTGTCGGCATCGGATCCCCAAAGTTGAGGCTTCCGCAGTTTCGCGGATAGAGTCCTGAAAGAAAACTCTGTCGGGCAGGCACACAGATCGGCGAAGGCGTATAAGCGTTGCGGAAGTAGATACCTTCATCCATAAACCGAGAAAGTGTCGGCATGCGGATAGCGGGGTCCCCTTCGATTGGCTGGACATCGGGACGGTGTTCGTCGTTGATAAGGAAGAGAATGTGTGGTTTATTTTGTGGCATGGCTGCTTTGGGGTTACGGCATACGGCGTATGCCTACTACTTTAAATTTAATAAAGGGACATTAAGCCTTCTGCGCCGGGGATCTGTTTTTGCTCGAATTCGGGGGTAAGCCAGCGGGCCCCGGACGGTCTGCCGGGGTTGCGATAGGCATAAACGACGCACCACCGCGTATCGCTATTTTCTTTTCTTGGGGACACAGCATGTGCGGCATGCGTCCACATCAACGCGACTGTGCCGGGTGGTGCGGATAACGCCTCGATCTCCAGAGGTTCACTTGTTTCTGGATGCGTTTTTCCTGCCAACCAATTCTCTTGGAGTTCTTCATCTGATTGTGCATGGATCCTTGCATCCCGATACAAGTGACTGCCGGGAACCGCTTTCAAGCCGCCATCGTCGGGTTCAAATCCGTTGACATAGAAGAAGATGCGGACGAATCCCAGGTTCGGGTCGTCATCGGAGTATCCGTGGCTGTGCCATCCAATGCCACGATTGCCACCGGGTCGATTGAGACTCACGCAGTGATCGTATCGGATGTCTTCACCCAAGACCTTCCGTGCGAGTTCAAGCATCTGTGGGTGTGCAATCAGGCTTTCGAGATAACTGTCGTATTCTGCAGAAAATCGGTTCGGCTCATGTCCTTCTTTCTGCGTGCGCGAGCGTTCAAGAATAGACGACAGGGAGCGGGTCAAATGTTCCTGTGCCTCCGACGTGAGCACGCCGGGGAGGACGAAATGTCCATCGCTATCCAACGTTTTTCGTTCCTGTTCACCAAACGTATAGGCATGAAAAATCGGTCCTTGTGGCATAGCAGAAGTCCTTTCCTTTAGGTATCCTTTCCAGATTTTTCTGATGGTTTGTAGTAGGAAACGTATTTCCACCCCTGTTTTTTGAACTTTTCATCTTGTACTTTCAAATAGGCAGAGAGTTCCTCAATAGAATTGAACTTGGCAGCAAATTCTGCCTTCATCCGCAAGCATTCTTCAAGGATAGGATCTGTATAGTCCTCAGGTACCTCTTTCATCTGAAATTCCTCCATTAGTTCAATAGGCGTGCAGATAGTTATTGGCTTAAATCCCTCCGCTTGACAAATCTGGTTAATCTGTTCACGCGTGTCTATATTCAGAATATGCTTATGGTTCCATGATACAAGGTACTCGATCCCGTGTACCGTGGCAATAGCGATATGTTCTGCATCCGGACTCGATCTTTGTGGCACCGCGCCGGCATTTAGTAATTTCTGGGCAAGTGTATCAGCCTCAGATAAAGGTTCCAACACCGTAAGGGGCAACAATACCTCAAGTCGTTGTTGTGCTGCTCTTGGATCACCTCCACTGACCTCGTTAAGAACTATACTTGAAACAACAAACTCAAACCTATCCGCATAATCCGCCCAAAACCTCCGAGTTTCCCGTTGCCAATATCCTACAGTTGCATCAGCACTAGGTCGTGCCACTAAATAGCTCACAACCGTCGTCTCAATGTAAACTTTCGGTTTCTCCGCTGTATAATATATCATGAAATACTGCTTTTTTCAAATCAAATTCCGTTTACGTTCACCCCGTCTATTTCAGTTCAGGTCCTGGATTCCGGTTCCATTTTAACGGTTCGACGTCGCCTTTACAGACTGGCGCGAGTTCGGCAATGCGTTCCCAATCTCCGTCCGACCAAGCGAGGCTCTGCCGAAGTCTACCGATATGTGCCTGCATTTCCGTGGGTAACAACGCAAAAAATGGATGATACCAGAGCGTAATGACTGTCCGCCGTTCATCTGATTGATTGCCGTGTGAAGCGTGTAGAAGCCGTGAGTCACCGATAACGAGGTCCCCCGCTTTTACGGGGATGTCAACTTCACCCGGAAAGTGTTGATAGGCAGGATGGTCAGCATCGTCTACGCGCTGGAGAGCTTCGCCGTGGGCATCGGGCAGTATATCATGCAGCGGATGCCGATTGAGATGTGAGCCTTTAATGACACGGAGGCATCCGTTATGCGGGATCGTATCAACCAAATAATACATGAGGAACAACTGTTGCGGCAGTGCTGTGTAGCTGCACGGATCGTTCCAGCCCCACCAGTCTTGGTGCCAAAACAGGGGTGGACTCTGCGGTGGTTTACTGATGACATATCCCGACGACCATTTTGGCCTCAAGAACCCCAAAGCATCGAGAGCCTGCAGCGCACGCGGATAAACGACGAGTTCCGCGAACAGTGGATGCATATACACGCTAATCATGCTGCCAGCGGAGCGATAGGCTGCGTGTTGATCCTCCGTTTGTGCATCAAGGAGTGTGTCGGTTACTGAGCGAAGTCGGTTAAGCATCTCTTCTTTCAAGACATTTTCAATGACACAATAACCGTCTGCGATTAATTGATCGTATCTTTCTTTCGGTTTTTCGACTTTCATATCGACTCCTGTTGCTATCATTTTTTTGCCACCACAGAAAACCCATTGTCATTCTCTGGATGGAAGTCTTCCAGTCTACGCTTCTTGTAGAAATGGGAATCTGTAAATCCCACTTCCACAAGACAGTTCTTGAGTTCGTCCGGCGGAAGGTGTTTGCTGGTATAGTCGCACCTGTAATGTTTTTGTGTCTCCAAATCTATTTTAAGCCAAGTGTATCTTTCTATGTCATTGCCTTCGTCATACTCTCCCTTTTCCAGAACAAATACGTTTTTCTCAATTTCAGACCAGTTAGACATCGGAAATTGCTTGTTTGTTATTGGTTGATTTGGATGCACAAAGCAAACCCTACCATTGGGTGTGAGTGCTTTATGGATCCGGTTTAAGAGCGACATCAAACCCGCCTTGGATTGATAGAAAAACGAACCCTCGAAGAAAATAACAGAAAACCTTTCTTCAAAACGCATTTCATTATAGTCGCCCAAAATAAACTCAATCTCTAAATTTTCACGTTGCGTGATCTTTTGAGCCTCAGACAGAAAGTTGGGTGATAGATCCATACCAACAATATGATAGCCGCGCCGAGCAAATTCACGCGAATAGCTGCCAATTCCGCATCCCGCCTCCAATATTCTGTCACTTTTAGAGAGCAGTAGCACCTTTTCATAGAAAGGAAAATGCCTTTCTACAAATTCTGGCGATTCAAAATTGTAGCTGCCTGGTCCAAGATACCATCCATCATAGACATCGTGTCCGAAATCTGTTCTCAGAAATTCATTAGAGACAGTGTTCATTTTTCCTCCTAAAATGAGCAGCGGGTGGCACAACCTAACAGTTTATGCGACAAGTCCCTTTATTGAACTCACGTTACGCTACTCAATCAAACCACATTCACAAACAGATGTCAAGCGAATTCTTTATTGCTCCGATCTTGACTTTTTTCTCAGATATGCTATCATTGCATCTATGCTCATTAACTCAAATCGTAAGTTGATAGGAGAAAAAAATGTCAAACACTGTAAGCCGACAAATTCGCTTGAAGAACCGAATCGTCGGTATGCCCAAGGAAGATGATTTTGAAATCGTTGAGGCGACGCTCCCTGAACCCGCGGCAGGAGAGGTGTTAGTTGAAAACCTTTACACGTCCGTAGACCCGTATATGCGTGGCGGTATGCGGTCGGCTGAACTCGGTAAACCCTTAGAAGGTAGATGCGCCGGTCGGATAGTGGAATCGAACAGTGACCAGTTTCAAGTCGGAGACTATGTAACGGGTATGCAAGGGTGGCGGGACCACTACATCGCGTCTGCAGAGAGCGTGACCGCTGTCGATCTGACGATTGCGCCGCTCCAGTCGTTTTTAGGGGCTGTCGGTATGCCTGGACGGACCGCCTACTTCGGATTTCTGGAGATAGGTCAGCCCGAAGCGGGAGAAACGGTTTTCGTCTCCGCAGCGGCAGGGGCGGTCGGTTCAATCGTATGCCAGATTGCCAAAATCAAAGGGTGCCGAGTCATTGCGAGTGCGGGTTCCGATCAGAAAGTTACATGGCTATTGGAGACAGCCGGCGTTGACGCGGCATTTAACTATAAAAATGTCGATGATTTGGAGGCTGAACTCAGGAAACACTGTCCCGATGGACTGGACATCTATTTTGAAAATGTAGGCGGCAGACACCTACAAGCCGCGCTCGCAGTGATGAACATGCACGGACGGATCCCGCTGTGTGGTATGATCTCCCAATACAACGACATTGAACCGACCCCAGGTCCGACAAACCTCAGTTCTGCTATCGGTAAACGGATTAGATTACAAGGGTTTATCGTTACCGACTTCATGGAACGCAATCCTGAATTTTACAGCGATATGCGGCAGTGGATATCTGAAGGCAAGATACAGTGGGAAGAGACGATCATAGAAGGATTAGAGAATGCCCCAAAGGCGTTTATCGCGCTTTTCACAGGTGAAAAACTTGGCAAGATCATCGTCAAAGTATAAAGGAGTTTTACAATGGCAACCAGAACAGCACGCGCCACCGTGATGAGTGGCAAAGATTTTGAAGTCCGAGAATATCCGATCGTCGACCCTGCTCCTGGGACGGTCCTCGTCCGTCAGGAGTTAGGCGGTATTTGCGGGACCGACCTTCATAACTGGGAATTTCAACGTATCGACCACGACATTATCCTCGGACACGAGAACGTCGGTGTGATTGAGACTTTAGGCGAAGGGGTTGAGACAGACTATCTCGGGAATCCGGTCAAAGAAGGCGACAGGATCGCGCTGTCCCCAAGCGGCGGACTCGGTTTTTCTCCGTCGGAAGAAGCGCCGTATCTACGCGGGGGGTTCAGTGAGTACATCTACCTGTCAAACCCATCGACGAATATGTTCATTAAAACCGATCTGCCACCGGAAATCGCTGTGCTCGCGGAGCCTGCTTCGTGTGCTGCACACTGTGTCTCACGCGGCAAAATCGAATTCGGAGATACGGTTGTAATTCAAGGAACCGGTCCGATCGGGCTGCTTGCGCTGAATTGGGCGAGAGTTTCCGGTGCTGGGAGGCTGATCGTTGTCGGGGGTCCCCCTGGAAGGCTTGAGATGGCAAAAAGATTGGGCGCAGATCTTACAATTGACATCGCCGAAGTACCAGACCCGGAAGCGCGAAAGCAGATCGTCCGAGAGAACACACCACAAGGCAACGGTGCGGATGTCGTCTACGAATGTACCGGTTTTCTCGCCGCTATTCCTGAAGGCTTGGACTATATCAGGCATAGCGGTGCCTATGTTGTATATGGGCACTTTGTGGATGTTGGCTCTTTTGATTGTAACCCCAATCAGATGTTAATGCGTAAGAATCTTCGATTGGAGGCTGGATGGGGATTTGAGAGGAAGCATTTTATCCGCGCCATTCCGATGCTTGAGAAGCACGCACACTTATTTGAGGGGTTCGTCAGCCACGTTCTGCCCTTAGAAGATGTGTCTAAAGGTTTTGATGCGCTGCACGGCAGTTACAACTTGGACGGAAAGGACGCGATTAAGATCGCCGTCGAAGGTGGGGCTGCCTAAAACGTTATACCATCCCTGAGATGTAGGCGCGGTTTTCAACCGCGCCTATAATTTTTTTTCAGGCACTTGCTTCTTCTTCGACATCTTTCAGATATACGCGAGCGTTGTTCTGCAAGGCCGACCTATGGACTGCTGCTTCAAACAGGAGTTCGTTCCACGCCGCTTCACCGTCTGCGGGGAAGGGGGTGTCGACGTGCATCGCCTTAATCACACCATCTGCCATCCGTTTGAAGGACTCCGGCATCTCGGGCTTGTTCTCTTCTGCTTCCCAGACTTCCTCTATTTCAGAATTATTCGCTTTTCTGCGCGAGTAAGAGCCTTCCAGTCCTTTTGCCTCCGCATAGAATTCATCGCCCAGGACCTTAACTCGAAGTGGATGGTCGTCGTAGCCCCACAGGTTTGTGCCGCTCAGGGAACCGATGACGCCGTTCTCCCAACCGATGTGAATTAAACGGCTCCAACCCCCGGCTTCATTTGGGTCTCCGACGACACTCACCCATTCCGGTCTGCCGACCGTCCAGAGGATCTGATCGATCACATGGGACCAACAGTTGAAATGTGCCCGGGCGTGTACCATCCGAATCTCACCCAACCGATTCTCGGCAACATCATCGTGTAGTTTACGGAAATGGTGCATAAATCGGTAGTTGAAATCAATCCCGAACTTAAGATTGGAGTCGCGCCATGTTGCGATGGCGGGTGCCGCGATTCGGAGGTCTTTTTCACGCAACCGCGCTTGTCCTTCCAATCCACAGAGCGGTTTCTCTGTGAATACATTTCGTCCGGCTTCAAGCAATTGCCGCAGCGGTGGGATACGCCGGGTCTCATTGACAATGAGAAGAACGAGTTCCGCATCGCAGTTTGCTAAGAGGTCCTCAATTGTTGAATACCCGGGAACCCCGAATTGTTCCGCTGCCTTCGCAAGGAGTTCCGGGTCCATATCGCACACCGCGACCACTTCTGCGTCCGGATGGCTGTGGAAGTTTCCACCGTGCATCAACCCCATACCTCTACCGCTAATAAGTGCACATTTTTGCATAACGAAATCCTTTCTGTTTACCAACCCTTCAATTTTAGGTCTCCCTACGTCATTTCAAGGCAGTATAGCAGAGAGAATAAAAAACCTCAAGGAAAAACGTCTCTATAGACACACTAAGATAAGTTTGATGTGTCCCGATTTCTCTTGCCACTTCTCTCCTAACCTGCTATACTCTGATACCGTCTTCTACGCTTGAAATAACGATCTTCTGAACAGCAAGTTTTCGAGGAGAACTCATAGCAAATGGACCCAGCAATCACAATTGACGACCTTCATAAACATATCGGAAATGCGCGTGAATTGCGAGAATATCTCTCAGCAGACCCGCACCGTCCACGCTATCATCTGCTCCCACCCGATGGGTTTTTTAACGACGCAAACTGCACTATTTTCTGGAATGGGCGATACCATGTCTTTTATCTTGGACGCATGCCAAATCCAAATGCGGAGGAATGGCTGCCGGTACTCGATCACTCCTCCAGTTGTGATTTGGTGCATTGGATACACCACCCACCGGCGATAAAACCTGCTACTGACGGGTCAATGCCGCGCGGTATATATAGCGGAGACGCTATTGAGAACGCGCCGCTGCCGACCTTCATCTATCACGTGCCGAATCAAGGCACCTGCATCGCAACCAGCGAAGAGGATGATTTGATTCACTGGACCCCTTCACCCGCAAATCCGGTCATTTCAATACCGGACGAACCCCAAGAGTACCACGTTTTTGATCCGTGTGCTTGGTATGAAGATGGCACCTATTATGCACTCATCGGCAACAAAAACAGCCGACCGGGATACGAGGGCGACGCGACGAGTCTTTTCCGTTCGGACGACTGTATTCAATGGGAGTACCTCGGTCCCTTCTACAAATCTTCACGGCGTTGGACGGATGAGGTTGAAGATTGCGCCTGTCCCGATTTCTTTCCGCTCGGTGATAAATACATGCTTCTGATGCACGGGCACCGCCCTTACGGTATGGCACATTATTACCTCGGACATTACGAAGATGAGCAGTTCTTTCCTGAAACACATGGACGTTTGAACTGGCAAGGTGGACAACTCTCTGGACCCGAAACGCTCCTTGACGACAAGGGACGCCGTATCTTTTTTGGTTGGATTCGCGAGGCCCGTCCCTGGGAGGAATACGGTTGGGCTTCTGTAATGACGTTGCCACGGATCCTATCGTTGCGTGGAGACGGAAGTCTCTGTATTGAACCCGTTCCAGAACTCGAAAAACTCCGCACTCAGCATCACCACCAAGAAGCGATTCAACTCAAGGCAGACGTGGAGATCGAGATTGGCGGTGTGCGTGGCGATTGTCTTGAAATACAGGTCGACATTGATCCAAGAGATACTACAGAATTCGGTGTGAAGGTTCGCCGTTCCCCAGGCGGCGAGGAGGAGACCGCCATTGTCTATTCGTCATCTGACGAATTCCTTAAAATCGATCTCACGAAATCAACTTTGAATGACGAAGTAAAATATCCGCGTCTGACGCCACAAGACGAAGACGGTGGAGAGCGTTATACAAATTCACAAGAAGCACCGTTTAAACTGTTTGAAGAGGAATCCGTGAAACTTCATATCTTCTTAGACCGATCCGTGTTGGAAGTTTTTGCGAACAGTCGATTGTGTCTAACCCAGCGTATCTATCCAACGCGAGCCGACAGTCTCGGTATCTCAATTTTCGCACGCGGTGGGGAAGGGATTGTAAACAGTTTAGATGCATGGACGCTTACGCCAACGGTAGGGTGATCGTCAGTCTTCGAAAATCAAACGATAGGAAAATTATGCAGCCTCAACAACTTCCCAGAATTGGTTTTATTGGACTCGGAAACATGGGCGGACGGATGGCGAAGAATCTTCACAATGCCGGGTATCCGCTCATTGGATATGATATTGATGCCGCAAAATGTGAAGCACTCGCTGAAACTGGCGCGACCGCAGGTCAAGATACCGCTGAGGTCGTCAGAAATAGCGATGTCGTCATGACCAGTTTGCGTTCCTCTGATATTTTTTCCAGCGTCGCAGAACAACACTTAATCCCTAATGCTCGCGACGGTCACGTCTTTATTGATTTAGGTACGACAGAAGTTGAGAGAACGCGGGACATAGCAACGACATTCGCTGAAAAAGGCGCGACGCTGATAGACGCACCGGTAAGCGGGGGACCGCACGGATCGGAAACAGGAACACTCCGTATTTTTGTCGGTGGTGATGCCGCTGTTGTCGAAAAATGCCGCCCGATTTTAGAAGTGCTCGGGGAACCGAAGTATGTCGTATACTGCGGTCCGAGCGGTTCTGGACAGATTGTCAAAGGTGTGAACCAATTGGCAATGGGACTCGGTGATGCCGCATTCATGGAGGCAATGGCGTTTGGGGTATGTGCAGGCGTGGATCCAACCGCGATTCGCGAAGCAGTCGGTATGGGTGATGGCTGGCGTGGACAGTTCGATAGAATCGCCGAACGCATTATCGATGGGGAAGGTGGGACACTCGTCATCAAATACCCGGAATTGCCCTATTTCCTCGCCGCGGCGGAGGCCTCTGGGTTCAATATTCCATTAGCAGAAGCCCTCTACGCATTCTGTAAAAAAGGGGATTACGAGATGTTTGATAATATGAATCGTCCGTCACGTTCATTCTGGCGAACATTGACAAAAGATTCAGACGCGGAACAGGATTAGTTGGCATCAAAACCTCTGACATTTCAACCTGTAAGAAGCCTGCAAGAATTTTGTCTAACGTCGGGCGGTACGCTGGCGGAAAAATTGGATAAGCGGTTTCACATACGACTCATCTGTTCTGATATGAATAGAATCGACTTGATTTGCTCGGAAGACCTGTTGACGTTCTGTATCGGCACGCCGATTCAGTTCCGTATAGAGGTGCCGTGCTTCCGCGGCGCGTGTATCAATAACGACCCTCTCTCCGCTCTCTGCATCCTCCAGTTCTATGAGTCCGACATCCGGTAATTCCACCTCCCGCCTGTCTTGTAAGGTAATAGCAATAAGCGAATGCCGTTTACTGCTCAAGCGTAACTGCTTTTCGTACCCCGAATCCTTGAAATCCGAGATCAGAAACACAACACTGTGTGGCTTGAGCACCCGATCGACGAACGCCAATGCCGTTTCAATGTTCGTCCCCGGCTGCTTTGGTTGAAAATGAAGGATATCCCGAACGACCCGTAAGACGTGCCTTTTTCCCTTACGTGGCGCGACGAAATGCTCCACGGTGTCCGTAAAACAGATAAGCCCAACTTTGTCGTTGTTTTTAATGGCGGAAAAGGCGAGGAGTGCTGCAATCTCGGCAGCGATTTCTGCCTTCGTCTCAGCAATACTGCCAAAACTGGTCGAGGCACTCATATCCACAACCAACATCATGACGAGTTCCCGTTCTTCCACGTACTTCTTGATGTAAGTCTGCCCCATGCGTGCGGTGACGTTCCAATCGATCGTACGGATTTCATCGCCTACCTGATACTCTCGCACCTCATCGAAGGTAATCCCTTGTCCTTTGAAGACGCTTTCATACTCCCCAGCGAAGACGGTGTTAACGAGGCGATTGGTGAATATTTCGATACGTTGGATTTTTTTGAGTATGTCTTTTTCGTTCATGCTACAAAAATTTTGTAAATAACAACTTAGGTTTGTATAAGGAAAAGTACTTGTTTAAGTTCTTAAACGCTATTATACTATTCGAAAAGAGCAGAATCAATATTTTTTGACAACCGACAACTATAAAACTGATACCCATGCAGAATACTTTTTTGGACAATACCGCAATTGAAATCCATCGTGAGATTCAAACCGGGAATATCCGCCACGTCGTTTTCGACTTTGATGGAACAATCTCCCTCATCCGAGACGGTTGGCAGAATGTGATGGTCCCGATGATGGTCGAATGCCTTCAAACCGAAACGGATACTACTGAGACGCAAGAACAACTCGAAGCACTCGTCGTTGAATTTGTGGATAGGTTGACCGGTAAACAGACGATTTATCAAATGATCCAGTTAAGCGAGGAAATCGAGAAACGCGGTGGGACACCGAAGGATCCACTCGCCTATAAAGACGACTATAACCGCCGATTGTTGCCCGTCGTTGAGGAACGGATTGCGGGACTCGCTGCGGGAACATTGTCAGCCGATCCGCTCCGCGTGCCGATGTCGCTTGAATTTCTTCAAAGCCTGCGTGAGATGGGGATCAGCTGCTATCTCGCCAGTGGGACGGATGTTGAATTTGTTAAAAACGAAGCATCGCTCCTCGGTGTTGCGGAATACTTTGACGGTGGAATTTTCGGGGCATTACGGGAATATCAGAAGTTTTCCAAAGCGATGGTCATCCAGAAAATCATCACGGATTTCAACCTTAGCGGAAGCGAATTGCTAATCGTTGGGGACGGCTACGTAGAGATCGAAAACGCCAAAGAAGTCGGAGCGATCGCTGTCGGTGTTGCGTCTGTAGAGGACAATATGTACAATATGAACGCCGATAAACGGGAACGTCTTATCCGCGCCGGAGCGGACATCATCATCTCCGATTTTCGCGAAGGCACGCAGCTAATAAACCATCTGTTCAATCTGTAGCAATTATTTTATAAACAGACTCATGAGGAGGACACTATGCCAAACTACGCGAAAGCGTCCGTTCATCCTTCAGAACTACGTGAGTATCAAGACGACCAGACGGGTGCACACATTTATCAACTTACAAACGATACCTCTATTAACCATAACCTCTACTTCCTGACATCTTCGTTCACACCCGACCAAGGACATCTCATTTTCACCTCCTACCGCTCAGGAAAACCGAACTTTTTCAAACTACAATTTCCCAACGGCGATATTGTGCAGTTGACGGATGCCGATGACATCCACGGTTACTCCGGTGTGATCTCCAAAGACGGCACTGAGCTCTTTTACACCCAAGCAGACGCTATAAAGGCGATCCATCTTGATACCCTTGAGGAACGTGTGCTTGCAGAGTTCCCCGGTGGAAGTCTCGGTGAATGCAGCGTCAGTGCAGACGAACGCTTTATCGTAACGGCGATGAAACGCGACGACACATCGCACATCACCGTAACCGCTACTGACGGCAGCGGCGGCGAAGTTATCTACACCTCTCCGGATCAGACGATTATCCATCCACAATTTCATCCGAAACATCCTGACCTCATCGCGTATTCCGGGGACCCAGCACCACGGATGTGGACTCTCAAACGGGACGGCACAGAAAATCGATCGCTCTACCAACACGGTAACAACGAGTTCCTTGTCCACGAAACCTTTCTCGGCGCGTTGGATGAACTGATCGTGACGCATTGGCCCTATGCGCTTCGGCGGATGTCTTTGGAAACCCTACAGATGCAGACAATCGCCGATTTCAACGCGTGGCACATTGCCAGCAATCGCGATGGGACGAAAGTCCTGTGCGACACCGTCCACCCTGATATCGGTTTACGTTTAGTCGATGTAGAGACAGGTGAACACACACCGATCTGTTATCCGCAGAGTTCCTCCAGCGGGAGCCAGTGGCAAACCGACCGGTATGCCCTCGCCGAAGATTGGGCAGCCGCCCAACAAGCAGGTGATAGAGAGCAGGCACTCAGTTGGATGGAGATGAAGGTGGACACCGTTTATGGACCGCAATGGACGCATCCACATCCTTCTTTCAGTCCAGATGAAACGGCAGTCGTGTATACCTCAGATGTTTCCGGACATTCGCAGGTTTATGTTGCTCTGATTCCGTCAGTCTGATTATGGACTGTGGGGCGATCCCTATGCTTGCTTATTCTTCATTCTTATTAGAGGATTGAAGATCTTTTCGTTGCGATTTGCTAAAAAGACTGTGTATAATTGGGTTTAAATTCTCCATTCTCAGGAGGAAAAGATAGTGCTTGACACCAAGGACCTACACCCTACAAATGTCCACATCAAGGTGCAGAATTTCGGGCCTATAGATCAGGCGGAGATAGATCTACGCCCTCTGACGGTGTTCGTGGGTGAGAGCAATACCGGTAAGACCTATCTTGCTGCGCTTATTTATGCATTGTACAGTAGTTTTGCTGGTTTCTCACGATTTCCTTGGTCTGACCATGATGTTTTGGACTTAAGACTAACACAACGAGGGGTGCCGGCTTACGACGAGGCGGAAGAAATTAGGGCAGTTCTCGAAAAACTATGGAAAGATGCGTTACCGTACAAATTCTCAGATTTACCTCAAAGGATACGCACCCAACTGCAATCTGTCCTCAACACTCCTGAAATTTTCAGCAGTCAACTCATTCGTTGTTTTGATCTCAGTTCCGTTTCAGATCTGATACGTTTCACCGCTCCCTCAGACGCTGAAATGCAGATTTCCCTGAGCGTTCGCGAAAAAGATCAAACCCTCTGGTCTGTTGAGGCGCGCGACTCTGGATCAGGCATCACCATGGAGGGATGTATTAATGATGATCTGGAAATATATCCTGAAGAAATAGGGGGAGGCAGGGAAACACTCGGTATTTTAGATGTTACGTCACTATTGCGTCATGAAATTCAAGATGGAGAAAAAACCTATTATCTGCCAGCCGCCCGGAGTGGTCTTATGCAAAGCCACGGGGTGATTGCGAGTGCCCTTATAGAACGTGCGACTCGCACTGGTTTGGAAGGTTTCCTTGAGCCATCTACATTTTCGGGAATGATAGCGGACTTTCTACAAGCACTTATCCGCTATAAGGGACGTAGCGAATCCGAGGATCAGGTGAATGGTATTGCCAAAGCACTGGAAGACGACCTCCTCTGTGGACAGATAGAGGTCAAACGCCCTGTACCGGGGGGGTACCCGGAATTCCTATACCGTCCCCAGCAGACAAAACAGACTTTGAGGATGAGCCAAGTTTCAGCAATGGTATCTGAACTCGCACCTTTAGTTCTCTTTCTGCGCGGTGTTGTTTGCCCAGGGGATACACTGATTATTGAGGAACCTGAAGCCCATTTGCATCCCAGTGCCCAGACCCAAATCGCCCTTATCCTTGCCCGATTGGTTCGAGCCGGGGTCCGCGTGGTTATCACGACACATAGTGAATGGCTCCTCCAGCAAATTGGAAATCTGATTCGCGAAGGCGAAGTGATGCAGTTGGGAAAAAGTAACACAGTGCCCACAAATTGGCTGTTAAAAGACGAGGTGGGGGCATGGCGGTTCAGCGGAAACCGCAAACCTGTGGCAGAAATCCCGTTCGATCGCATTGAAGGCATAGAGCCGCAGGATTATTTCGACATTGCTGATAAACTTTATAATACTTTCGTTAAACTTGAACAACAGCTTCTCGACGAGGAAGCATCCAGTGCAATTGAGTAAAGTTCTTGACGAAATTCGCGAGCGAGTCGGCGAAGAAAGCCTGACACATTCGTGTAGCGGCGGTGGATGTCGCGTGGACATGACCGATGTTCCAAGCGACCGGATTGTAATAGATATGGATATAGCATTCAAGGCACACCAAAGGATAGGAAAACACTGTGACCGAGTTCTTTTTTACATAGATACCGCTAAAAATAGCCTCGTTGTGGTTTTAATTGAGCTCAAAAGTGGTACTTTCAAAGTAACAGATGTCGCTCAACAGTTGCAACAGAGTATTGCCTTCGTCTCAACCTTAGTACCGAGAAATCTTAAGACTATCTGCATTCCGGTAGTGTTTCATGGTAAGGGGATTCACGCTGCGCAAGGGGCAAGATTCAAAGGTATCAGGGTACGCTTCCGTAACAAGGAATCTGTCATTCGGCGAAATAGATGTGGTGCCCCCAAGAACTTAGCGAATGTGCTGTCTGGATCCGGGAACCTCTAATTTGAATCCCGACGAAAATGCTGTTATATAAACTTCAGATATTTTAAGAAAGAAACTATGAAACAAATTTATGCATATGTTCTATGTTTTCTGTTTCTGTTTGATATTGCATGCAGCATCTCATCAGCACAAGAGGAGTGGATGCCGGATCCTATACTCAGGGGCGCAATTCGAGCAGAAATCGGATTGCTCGCAGCAGCTCCTTTAGCAAAAGAAAATATGCTGGGATTTGAATTTCTCAGTGTGGATAACAAAGGTATTTCTGATATAACGGGTTTGGAGTATGCGATGAATCTCAAAGAACTCCACATTAGCAGGAATCCAATAACAGACCTGCGTCCCTTAGCGAGTTTGACCCAACTTCGTGAGTTGCATTTCTGGCATGAAGAGTTCCATCGAATAAACCTTGACCTCAGCCCGTTAGCAAACCTTATCAACCTCGAAGTTCTTTCTCTTCAAAGGAACGGCATTTCTGATATAAGTCCATTGGCTGGATTAAAGAATCTTCGGCATTTACATATTATAGACAACACTATCTCAGATGTAAGTCCACTGGGAGGGTTGACGCATCTCAGAGAAGTCTGGATAACAGGCAATCCGATCTTGGATATACATCCTCTTCTCGATTTAGATCTAACCGAATTTGAATACGATGAGATATGTAAGATTCCACGAACTGGATCCGCTGTTGATCGAATTCAAAGTAGGCGTTTTCCATCTGTAGCTTTGTGGCCGTATCGCGATTCTATTGAAGAAGTCAGCCGGTATGATTATCTTTGGGGTCATTTCGAGATTCTTACGTTGAAGAGTTATTCCGCGCAATTCAGTGCTATTGTGGGGAACGTGGAGGAGGCAAAAGCAGTGCAGCAACGTTGGCGTGAACTGAATCCGAATAGCATATTTTTATTTCCTGTAAGCATAACATTTGCAGTAGGAAATGAATTTCCCGAAAATTCGGATGTTTGGTTCAGAGATGCAGCAGGTAAACGGGTCTCCTACGTTGAGGAAAGGTGGGGAGGGTGGCACGAATATGTATATGATATTACCCAAAAGCATGTTCAAGATAAACTTGTAGCACAGATCCTTTCGGTTGTAGAGTGTGGACTTTTTGATGGAATTGCAATAGATGGTTTAGGGGGTTATGGGACAGTTTACTTCCATAGGGTTTCTTATCCTGCAGCTGATGATGATATTATTGAGGCTATCGGTCACATTCTCCGCGAGATTCGCTCGCGTGTACCAGAAGATTTCTTGATTGTTATTAATTCAAATCAAGGTAGACTTGAACGTTATGCGGAATATATCAACGGCAATGCGATGGAAGCGGATAAAGATCATCCGAACGGATACACACACGAGTGGCTTCAGGAACTGGACGGTTCGTTGCTTTGGCATGAAGAACATCTACGATTTCCACAAATTAACTGGTCGGAAGTCTTCCTTATTGAAGGCGAGCCTCCAGACAGTCCCGATAACCAAAGGTGGATACGTGTTTTCACAGCAAGAAGTATGACACACGCTGATGGATACGTCAGTGTTCATCATGAAACGTCTCATGTCGCTGGCGAAACGGAACTTTGGTATGATTTCTGGGATGCCGATCTCGGACAACCTATTGGTGAAAAGGCACAACTTTACGAACACCGAGAAGGACTATTTATCCGTGAGTTCACCAACGGTTGGGCAGTCTATAACCGCAGTGGAAAACCGCAAGTGGTTCGCCTACCAGAACAGGCAACAGGTGTAGAAAGTGGTTTGCGTAACGCCCTTCACATTCTCCCCGATTTGGATGGCGAAATCTACCTGAAAAGAACAACCCATAGGCACGATGTGAACGGAGACGGTGTTGTGAATATTTTGGATTTGGTTGCGGTTGCCAGTGGATTCGGTACAGATGCCCCAGACGTTAATGGCGATGGGCTCGTCAATATTTTGGATTTGGTTGCGGTCGCAAACGCCTTTTGAGTGTTCCTGCACCAGCAGGTTATGGCAAGTTGTTCAACCATCATACATGGTACGTCAATGTCACTCAGATACTTAATGCTTTTGACTTTGAAGTCCACTCGCGACCCAGGGAGCAAGCAGTTGCATTTGCTTCTGATGGCGTTTATCCTTGTTTGTTTCGCTCGCCAACCCGTGTGTTTTTTGCAAATTTGGATTTATGCTATAATGTTTATAGGAGGCTTGGTAGGACCAATTTAGCAAAACTCATCAAATCATGTTCATGAAAACGCGTATTACGCGTAGGGAGATTAACCTATGTTTCTCCGTTTGTTTGCATGGCTCTGTATTTTGACGCTCGTTTTGAGTGTAATGGCTGTAGAAGCTGCTAAAATTGCTGTTATTGATTTTGCTGACGAGTGGACAAAGGTTGATGCGTTACGTCAGACCTTGGATGCGTTCAAAGTTGAGTACGATGATCTGACAAAGGCCCTTGAAGGTGGAAAGTTACCTCTCAAAGCAGAAACTAAAATTTTTTTGATTGGTAGCATGCTGACTAACAATCCTGGATTGCATCAAAATCTCGACAAGAACGCAAAAGTGATTCAGGATTTCGTCGAAAATGGCGGTATCGTCTGGGAACCGACCCAAGCTGATCAGAACGAAGCGAATGTGGATTGGTTGCCGCCTGGATTGAGTTGTGTTCGTAGTGACCGTGATAGTCCCGTTTTTGAAATACTGCAAGCCGACCATCAGCTCTTTAACGAACCGAACCGTATGGATCAAAAAACGTTTGAAGGTTGGGGACATCAGGGCTGGCCGACTGTCTGGGAAGTCATCTCTTCTCAAAAGGGCTTTGATGTGCTGATGGAAAGTTTAGGGCAACCTGTCATTATGGAAGCGGAATTCGGGAAAGGGAAGTTCCTGATGATGGCAATTGCTCCTGATAAATACTATATCGCGGGTAACGATGACAACACGAAAGACATGGCAAAACTTTTCATGGAGAATTTGCTGTTCCATGTCGAAGAATTTGCCGCTATCGAAGCAGATAGTAAACTCACAACAATGTGGGCGAATCTGAAAATCTGGTAGATGGGATATTAGGCATTATTGTAACCTCCAGGTCTTCAACGATCTGCCGGACGCTGCAACTTGTTTGAGGTAGGGCGGATATGGAGATCCGCCCTTACAAACTAAATCCCTAACTCCACAATCTATCGTGCGAGCGTTCAGAATCCCATTCTGTCGTCGGTGCGAAGTAGTCCGTTTCCTCTGCGTGGAGATGCTCCCGAATGACCTCTTCGTTAAGATCGATACCTAACCCCGGGCTTTCTGGAACATTGATATAGCCGTCTTGGATAATCGGATTTGGTAAACCCGTTACCATTTCATCCCACCACGGATTGTCAACGGAGTGGTTCTCCAGCACCAAGAAGTTTGATGTTGCTGCGGCGCAGTGGACACTCGCCATTGCACAGATGGGCGTGCCTGCCATGTGCATAGCCATCGCAATGCCGTGGTCTTCTGCTAAATCCCCGATCTTCTTCGTCTCTAAAATCCCGCCCGATGTCGCAATATCCGGGTGCGCTATGGCAATCCCTCGGCTCTCGAACAGCGGCATGAAATCCTCTTTGCAATAGATGTCCTCACCTGTGCAGATGGGTGTCGCGCACGAATTCGAGAGACGCACATACTGATCGGTATACTGCCACGGCACCATATCCTCTAACCACGCGAGATTGTATTTCTCCAAGGCTCTGGCGAGACGGATACAGTCCTCAATACCGATATGCCCAAAATGATCCACCGCGAGCGGTATCTCATAACCGATAATGTCCCGAACGGTTTCCACGTATTCGCACAATATAGCAATACCTTTTTCAGTGAGGCGGATACCGGTAAAGGGATGCATCAGGTTAGAGGTGTCTAAATTTCCTGCAGGTGCAGAGATTGTGCCGGGCGTTCCGCGAAGCAACCCAACGCCGATGTCCATCTTCAGAAAGGTGAACCCTCTATCCATGCGCTCTTGGAGGACTTTCCCCATTTCTTCAGGGTCTCTGAAGGACGGTGTATCGCTATAGCATCGGATTTTGTCCCGGAATTTACCGCCAGCGAGTTGATAACATGGCACACCATAAGCCTTTCCAGCCAGATCCATCAGTGCCATCTCAATCCCGCAGATACCGCCACCTTGCCGAGCGTGGTGGCCGAACTGCTTAATCTGTCGAAAGATTTTATCAACGTTACACGGGTTCTCGCCGATGATACGGCTTTTGAGCATCAACGCGTACGTCGGACTCGCGCCATCGCGGACTTCGCCGAGACCGTGAATGCCTTGATTCGTGTCCAGTTTCAAAATGGGACCGCCCGTTTGGGTCCGAACGATACGCATATCGGTAATTTGTAGTGCCGAAGGTTGAGAAGCCGTCCTGACATTTGAGAGTATCTGTTGATCTTCCATTTTTTTAATTATTCCTTGCGGGGTAATGAAGTGGGTTCACGTTTGATGTCCCTTTCTCTTGGTCCGCCCGCGCCGTTGTTGCGGGCTGCTTTCTTAAGTTAATTTTCATTCCGGACAGACAAACTATACACCCCTTTCTGATGTGATTTTGAGCGCGGTATCCAGTATTGTTAGATGGAGTGCTACGCGTTGTTCCAGTTGCCAGACTGTTGGTGTCTCAGAGATGATAACATGTTCACTGTGAAAATGCAATAGGTAAGGGGTCAAGCCTTGGGTGCCCCATGCGGTGGCAACTTTGTAGACACCTTCAGCGAGATCAGGAGCATCTTCACCCGGATCCTCGGGATCTATTGGACCCATTGCTTTGCCAGCGGTGGCGAGTTTGGGACCAATATATTTCTCGTCCCGTTTGCCCTCGTATAAGTAAAACCCGGTCGCATCGTAGTCTTCGTGGAAATCTATCGCGAGTGAGAATTGCGTTTGACCTAAGGCTTTTTTGACGATAGCCACTTCGGGAACATCTTCCGTTTCAAAAGCACGATTGATGTCTATGCCGTCAAGCGTTTCACGCGTGTTATGAACATAGCCATAGGGATTAATGCACGGGATCACTAAAAACGAGAAGTTTTTCAGGAGTGCGGTGTTATCGCGCGCAAGGAACTGTAAAACCGCTTCAACACCAGCGGGTTCGTCGCCGTGCATACCACCAGTGATAAGAACGTGTTTCTGTGTCTCTTCCGAAGACGCTAAGTGGATTTGATATATCGGGTAAGTGTGGACGGTGCCGAGTCGTTCTATTGGTATATCTAAGTTTTTTAAACGTTCGGTAATTTCAGCGTAATCGCGCAAACTTTGAGCTCCTTGATAAGATCGATGAAGGATATACACATAGCATATCGCAAAACGGATCGGCGTGCAATCGCTTTTTCAAATCGATTTTCTGTTTGACAATTACTGCCTTTTCTGATAGAATTTTACTAAACCCATATTCTAGAGGACGTAAAAGATGCTGACCGAAGTTGAACTTTACGATGCCGCCCTGACTCATTTTGCTGAAAACGACCTCGAAGCGGCTGTTAAGGCTTTTAAAAAATTGATTGAAACTTACCCAGACTATATTGAAGGATTCCTTGGGCTTGGACACGCCTACGAACGGATGAGTCTATACGATGAAGCCATTGAGGCGATCCAGCGGGCGATAGAAATCAACCCCAAGGACCCGCTTGTCTATACCAGTCTATCTATGTGTTACCAACGAAAAGGGATGATCCAAGAAGCAGAAGACGCGATGGCAAAATCGCAGGCGTTGCAGATAGAAGCATCCCGTTCATCTACATGATAGTTTAAAGGGTTGACGAGGTTAGAAACCTCGCCAGCGAAGGAATATTGAGGTTTTCCTATGCCAAATACGACTTTACTCGATCCAACCTCTCAAGGCGATGCATCGGCGAAATTTCTCGCGCCGCGGCTTGAAAGCCTTGATGGAAAAGTGATGGGCTTATTGAACATCACCAAAAACGGCAGTGATATCTTCCTTGACCGCATTGCTGAATTAATGCAGGAGCGATATGAGCTTGCTGAAGTGATCCACGTCAAAAAACCGACGTTCACGCGTCCCGCGCCGACAGAACTGCTCGTCGAGCTGGCGGAGCAAGTAGATTTCGTCATTGAAGGGCTTGCTGACTGAGGGTCTTGTATATCGTGCAGTATGCACGATGGAAGTGCCTTAGAGGAGCGCGGGGTCCCAAGCATCGCGGTTTGTACGGAGGTCTTCTTCGCCGCAGGCAAAGTGCAGGCGCGGGTTCTCGGTCATAGTGATTTAGAACCGCTCACCGTTTCCCATCCGATCCAGAGTCTGACACCGGATCAGATTCGGGAGCGGGCAGAGGGTGCCGTGGAAGAAATCGTTGCGCGGTTGACAAAGAACGGTGAATAAGTCGTAATTTATCTGAAACTGAAAACGCTGTAAGGTATAGTGGTAGGCACACTCCGTTGTGCCGTGACAAGAAATACCCTACAGCGTTTTATATTTTAAACTGCAACGTCATCGACTCACCCGGTTTCAGATCGTGCCACTTCTGTAACAGGGCTTGCAGCTTTTGCTGCATAGTCTCAAGCTGCGCATCTGCGATCTTCACTGGCAGTAGTGCCCCGTAATCGCGAAGCAGTTCGCAACAGTCTGCATTCCCTCTTAAACTCTCCAACAAATCTGTCTGTAGGAGTCCGACGATTACCTCAGTATTTAGTGCTTCTTCGGGAATTTCAAAAGGACGTTCCGCTTTAGGTTGGTTGAAATCAGGGATGTCGTATCCTTTTGCTATGAGACCCAAAAAGGCGTTTTCAAGCCCGAGTGTCGTTTCGACAACGTAGTGTGCCAAATCCTGGAGCGCAAACTCGCGATGGAGGTATGTCCACGTAACACTACCGTCGTCCCGAATACAGGTAAGCGTGTCGGGTTTGTGTTTCGACCGGTTTTTCCCCTTTTTGAAACGGATAACCATTTTTAATTATTCCTTCTTCAACCGTCCCCACACCGTTGCGAGTTTACCACGCGCTTCAACATCGAGCGTGTTCTCAACCAAACTGTTAATCTCTTTTTTGCTGAGCGCAGCGTTGTAGATTCTCGCATCTTCCACCCGCGCGACGACCCAACCGTAGGCAGTGCCACCGATGAGTGCCCGCGGACCGAAAAGTGCTTCTACATCACCGGCTTCCCAAGATACGATCGGTCCCATGGTATAACCGCCGATACGATCACCGTTCCTATATATCGTAATTTTGGCATTTCCACCCTCGTCTTCATACGAAATCGCCAATTGGATTAACTTCCCTGTCTCTTTTTCCTCAAATCCAGGAATTGCATCCTGAGTGCGTCTAAAAAAGCTGCTGCCAGCCATCCAACGTTTCGGTTGACGTTCGGCATAGACGATGGCGTCAAAGGTATCCGCGCTGCTTTTATTGACCGCCAGCGTGGCACCTCTTGTGACGTTCAGATTGTCTAAGTAGAGCCACGTTACCAATGTTTTATCGGGACCAATGTCAGGTCCTTTATAGCCTGTCGTCATTGCCCACTCGTTGCTGCCGATATGCAATTTTCCGTCCTTCACATCGGCCCCCAGGAGATCAATATCGCTAAAGTGTCCCGTCAGGTCCTCTAATTCGACACCTTTCTCGAAGCTCCAATGCCCAATCAAATCTTCCTTTTTTTCTCCCTGCCCTAACGCTGGTGCCACTATATTTCCGAGCAGAAACAGTGCCAAAAAGCTCAACGCGAAATAACGCCCGAAATGTATCATCGTTGTGTCCTCCGTTGTTGATGCTGGTTGAGAATTACACGATCACTGGATAAACAGAAATGTTCTTGATGCGGTGAGCGCCCATAAGAGATCCTCAACCCCTGAACGAGGTTTCGGACTCTCTACAATGTATGCCTCAGTCGTTTCGAAGCGCTGTCTTCTTCAATATGTGTCTCATGCGAATACCTCCGTGAAAACTTCGGTGACATGTTCTACAAATAGAAACTCAACACCAGATTGAATGTCTTCCGGAACTTCAATAAAGTGTTTTTTGTTGCCTTCTGGCATGATGACCTTCTTGATACCTGCCTGCTTCGCGGCAAGAATTTTTTCCTTCACGCCTCCGATAGGTAACACCCTTCCTCTAAGTGTAAGTTCACCTGTCATGGCGATTTGAGGGCTGATGCGTTGTTGTGTAGCAATTGAAGCAAGCGCCGTCGCAATTGTAATGCCAGCCGAGGGACCGTCCTTAGGAATTGCGCCTGCTGGCACATGGATATGAATGTCGTTTTCTAAGACGTTTGGGTCAAACTTAAGCGCATCGGACTGGGATTTGACATAGCTCAGAGCAGCCTGTGCGGATTCCTGCATGACCTCGCCGATCTGACCCGTGATACGCAGTTGCGTCTGAGCATTTACCTTTTTAGTAGCCGCTACCTCAATGAAGAGGATCTCGCCGCCGGCAGGTGTAACAGAAAGCCCTGTTGCGACACCAATATCGGATTTACGACTCGCAATTTCAGAATCGAACTTCGCTGGTCCCAAATACCCTTGTATGTCCTTCGTTGTGATGGTGGTCGGATCGGTGTTCCCTTCGGCAACACGACGTGCGACTTTTCGGCAAACGGTACCCAGTTCGCGCTCTAAATTTCGTACACCCGCCTCGCGCGTATATTCACTGATGACTTTGTCAATCGCTTTATCCTTAATGTCAATCAACTCATCTTTCAAGCCGTTCTCTTTCAATTGACGCGGGATCAGATACTGCTTGGCGATAATTTGCTTCTCGTTGGCAGTATAGCCGGGAAGTTCTATGGTTTCCATCCGATCGCGTAACGGGGGTGGAATGGTATGAAGTTGATTTGCTGTTGTGACAAACATCACGTTTGAAAGGTCAAATGGGACATCAAGGTAGTTGTCCGTAAATGAATGATTCTGTTCCGGGTCAAGGACTTCCAAGAGTGCGGAAGCCGGGTCACCTCGAAAATCGGATCCAAGTTTGTCAATTTCATCAAGCATAAAGACCGGATTGTTCGACTCGGCTTGTCGAAGTCCTTTGACGATGCGCCCTGGCATTGAGCCGATGTAAGTGCGGCGATGCCCGCGGATTTCGGCTTCGTCGTGCATACCTCCTAACGAGATACGCACAAATTTTCGGTTCATTGAGCGAGCGATAGACCTGCCGAGAGAGGTTTTTCCGACCCCCGGTGGTCCAACGAAACAGAAGATAGGTCCCTTCATATCGGCTTTAAGCATACGAACAGCAAGGTATTCCAAAATCCGCTCTTTGACCTTTTCCAAATCGTAGTGATCCGCATCAAGAATTTCTTGTGCCGCGGTGAGATCTAAAGCGTCTTCCGTGCTGACACACCATGGCAGATTTAACAACCAGTCTAAATAGTTTCGAGAAACAGTTGATTCAGGCGAGAAAGACTGCATTTTAGAGAGTCGTTTCAGTTCTTTTTCCGCTGCGTGTTTCGCTTTCTCGGGCATTTCAGTTTCGCTCAACTGTTCCCGCATTTCATCAATTTCAAGTCCGAGGTCATCGGATTCACCAAGTTCAGTCTGAATAGCTTTGAGTTGTTCTCTGAGATAATATTCACGCTGTCCTTTGTTAATGACGGCTTGCGCGTTATTTTGGATTTTGCTTTCTAATTCGTGGAGGTCGAGTTCTTTAGCGAGTATAACAGCGAGTGTATTCAAACGTTCATGGATAGAGACCGCCTCCAAAACGCGCTGCTTATCGTGTGGCTTTAAATCCAGCATGGCAGCGATATAGTCAGCAAGCCGACCCGGTTCATCAATCATCGTTTTGGTGAGGCTGCCGTATTCCTCTTGGTAGCGCGATGACATCTGCACGATGCGCTGAAACATTTCATCGTTGCTGCGAACGAGTGCCTCTACCTCCAGATCCAGTTCTGGGTTCCCAAAAGGAACGCGATCATCATGACTCATCACATTCACCCGAACCTTGACGAACGGTTCGGTGTGCAAAATCTCCTCGATTTGGACGCGTTCGCGTCCATGGGCGAGGAATAACACGTCTTCATCGTCAGTTTTGTATCGAAGGATGTGTATTAAACTCCCGATTGGACTGAGGTTACTCTTTTTAAGGACCTTGATATCCTCTTTAGAGAGATCTTTTTTCGGGCGAAAAATGCAAAGCATCCTCTCATGCTCCATAGCGTTTTCAACAGCCGCAGTTGCCATCTTTCCGGTGAGTGCAACGTGATGTGGCGGAAAGGGTGGCACCGGCGGCATATATGGAAAAACGACGAGGTCATCTAAGGGGAGGAGTGGGAGTTCCTGTACCAGTTCTTCTTCAGTGGTATTTTCGTCTCTGTTTTCTTCTTCTCTCTCTTTGGTTTCCATGTTTCTCTCCTTTTTAAAATAGATGTATCATTACGCATGAATTTATCGAACAGTGTGCAATATCTGTGCCAATAACAATTGCTTGAAATAACGGGAATTTCCACTAAATGTCTGCCAAACTGGCACAGTCTTAAAAAGGTTATGATGTCATCGGTCAATTTGACCTCTTGATAAGGAACGGATAGAGAGCACAATCGGAGAACATCAGGGCCAAAATTGATATAGCGTAGTGTTTGCAAGAATGCTGCCGATGCTCCACAAACTTCCACTGATGTAATCTCCGAGGGCAAGTCCGAGGAAGAGCGGCACCATACGTCTGTAAGCCTTGAGTCCTCCTTGATGCAATACAACTGCCTTTGCGACCCATGCAACGAAAAGACAGCTCCAGAGGTTGTACATGCCCCAACTGTTTGCCATAGCATAGCCGAGTGGATGTAGGGGCCACCACAGGAAACGGGTTCGCAATAACATGAGTCCGAGAGCGACTCCTGCGCCGCCACCCATAAAGGCGAGAGCGGGGACATCCGTGCCCTGTGGATAATTCAACCAGTTTTCAAGTTGTCGATAAACGCCTCTGCCAAACCCTAATGCCCAGGGACCGTAATAACCGGTCTCTGCTCCATGTCTGTAGTAACTATCCAAGAGTAGCCAGAATATAACGATCGCACCGACGAGGGTCGCGATAACAATTGCCGCGGCGGTGTGCTGTGGACGGATTTGCCGTCGCTCTGAAATTTTCAATGCCTCTAATTCTTGCGGCATCGGGTGCGCTCGATAGGCTCGGTTGAAGAACATGTACAGCGAAAAAACCGTTTTTGTACGTGTCGTCAAACGCTGGGTGCCGAACGCTGTTACGATTAACCCGTGCGGGTCGACTCTGTGCAAGTCATGAACTAAGAATCCTAATTCTGCCCGAAGTCGGGCAATCATCGTCGCGAGCAAAAAATAAAGCCCGAAAAAGATCGGAATTACCCAAAGTGACATTCCTGCCTTATAGGAAAACATGGACAAAAACAGCATCCCGATCAAGATGCCGAGAAAAGCGATGTGATAAGGCATCGGTTCACGCTGCATCTCCACCTGAGATGTGCCTCGAAACCCATCTACGACTCCGGTAAAAATCCGTTTGATATGCGTTCTGCCGACCCATCCAGCGGTCCCGAGAAGCACCATATATGCCCCGAAACTCTGGGCATCCGCATAAGGAAAACCCGGTAGATTCCGTATCCCAAGAATACTACCTGCCATTAACTCAAATTTGTATACCCAGTAGAACGCCCAGCACGAAAAAAGTAGATCCAGTGGAATGAGGAAACTAATCCCAATGGCAAAAGGATAAAACGAGAGACGCACACCCCCCATCGCATTCCAAGGGCGACCGGTGAAGTACTGATGGATGTTTTGCCGTTTAACGGGTAGATATGGAACTGCTGGATAAATCGAATTAAGTAAGTTTAGGATGCTAATGGCTACGGCAATACTGAAGCCCAACCACATCAGCTTGTTTTTGAAAAAACTTGTATTCGGCTCCGTCATCGCGAGCGGAAGTTGAATAATTGGATACGTCAGTCGTTCCCGCTCAGTCCATTGGATACGAAGCAGTGTGTTGATGCACAGCATAACGAACATCAACACGAGGATAAAAATTGTCCACCACACCACAGGAGCCGCCCAAGCGGTAAGATGTGCCTTTCGATAGAGGCTGGATTGCCCCTCATAATACCCCGATAAGACGCTGGTGTCTTGAACGGTTAGCCATGTCGGAAGTTCCTTCCAAAAAAGTTGCTGCCATTCATTCTCAGACGTTGCGAACCGAAAAGGATGCCCGAGGATCGTAACAAGGATTTCCATCATATCGTGCGAGCAGAGCGAAGAAACAATGCACAACATGACGTAGATTGTAAGCAATTCCGCCGGGGTCAGCTTCAGTTTTGGAGATAATTTTCCCAATACTGCCCCGAACACCATCAGCCAAAAGATTATGAAAATGACATTGGACAGGGGATGAATTAACGTCGGATGTGTATAGCGGACAACTTCCAACTCGATAATCCAAAAAACGTTAAGAGGAATCAGAAGCATTGCGATGAGAAATGCTTTGGGTGTTAACCCACGTTCGCCTCTGAACAAGCTTCGCTCTACATCCCCTGTATTGTCTGTCATATCTCTGACTCTTGCTTTTACGGGCAACCACAAGGGATTGCCCCTACGGGCAACCATAAGGGATTGCTTCTATGGGCAACCATAAGGGATTGCTTCTATGGGCAACCATAAGCCCCTACGGGCAACCACAAGGGATTGCTTCTATGGGCAACCATAAGCCCCTACGGGCAACCACAAGGGATTGCCCCTACGGGCAACCATAAGCCCCTACGGGCAACCACAAGGGATTGCCCCTACTATCTATCGAATCCACCCGCGTTCGCCTTCTATGAACACCTCCGTTTTCAATTCTGCGCAACGTCGCTGATAATTCTGTAAGGTGTCTACTGCTGCCGTACCAGTTAGGATGCTCGGAAACTGATTGGCAACTTGTAGAGGCGAAGTTACCTCGCCCTTACTTTCCTTGGGTTTTCCTGGACGGACAGAGGTTTTCGGCGGATCCGTCAAAATTGGGATCAACTCAATTGACTTCAAAGTTTTAGCGTCAAACGTTGCTTTCGGGATGACTATGTGCGAGTGCTGTTTATTGTAAGCATCATAGATAAAATCTGAGAGACTGTAAACAATCGGTTTGTCTTGGTATAACTCAATACCACCAAACGTATGGAGTTGTTGGCATACCACCATGTCGGCGCCTGCGTCGATGAGGGCATTGGCAAAAATCCGCTGACGGTCGATCGCCTCATTCATAGAGTGGCTTCTGCTTCCCCAGTGTAACCAGACGAGCACAAGTGCTGCTTTCGTCCGAATCTGTTCGACAGCATTTATCATTTCGCTGTAAACGGCATAGGCAATTGGGTCCTCCGTGTAACGTGCGAATTCGTTCACTCGGTAATACGCTAACAACGCGACCTGCGCAGTCTCAGTTTCACCTCGCCTGACGGGTACCCATGCAGGTAGTTTCGCGGTTTCCCTGCTTGTACCAGCACCGATCGGTTTGACATTATACCATTCCAGTTCTGTAATCGTATCTGCCAACGCTTCAAAACCGAAGTCCATTATATGTGGGGTGGCTAAGGAGACAGCATCAAATCCAGCGTTCGCAATAGCGCTGCCGACTCCCGGTGCCGCCCGAAAAGGATGTTCAATCCCGTACCGCGGTTCACCTCTTTCCGATATGCTCGTGTTCAGGGAAGCGGTCGCGACATCCGCGGATTGAATTAAATCAGTCGTGCCCTGAAAAAACACACCAGCCCCTTTGCTCTCAATCAAGGGGGTCATCCGGCTACTAATCGTAATATCGCCGACGACAAGAACTGAAATTTCCTTTGAGGAAACGGATTCATCCGCTGCGATTTGCCCGGTAATTCCACCGAAGATCGTCATAAGAGTCGCTATGAGCAGCGTAGCGATTGGCAGTCGGAAACCGTCAGCAATCAGTTTCCACGGGCGACGCGTTCCCTTCTCGCAAGATGGATTTGCATTGACAATGCCACTGACGGTTAGTGACTGACGACTGAAGGGTATAGCGGTGTATCTAATTTTCGTCATTTTCCAAGTTTCTATCTAAGGCTTCATCGAGATCCAGATTAATTCCGAATTCATCCAGCAAGTCATCATTTTTCAATTTCATCCCAAGCATAATGAGGGTTTCGGCTAAAGTTAACCGATCGACTTTGGCTGTTTCAAGGGTTTCGGTTTCAGAAACCAACTCTGTGCGTAGAGATTCCTGGTTTCGGCGCGCTTGCTCTCGCAAGAGTTTCACTTCGTTGGTGAGCCGATCAATTTGTTTCTGGAACTCACTGGCGAAATCATTGATGAGGGTTGACAATTTCTGGAGGTCTGCCTCACTGCGTGCAGTAATCCCATCAAGCCTTGCATCAAGTTTCGCGTCGATAAGTCCCTCAATTTTTTCTAATGTTAACCCTAAATCTTCGCCCCCAAGTTTGTCGGACAGACTGCGAATATCAGTTTTGACCGCTGCGATTTCCTCGGAGACGTGTCCATGTACACCAGCGAGTTTGTCATCAACCAGCTGTCGTATGTCCTCTAATTCTTGGTTGAGAGTGCGCAAACGTTTGTTGTAACTCTTGATATACCTACCGATTATGCTGTCGCGGAGATGTGCCTCCAGCTGATCTCGCGCTGGAACTTCTTCAGTGTCCATACTGTCATGTTCCAAACCTTGGATATCTATCGGGTTTCGCATGTATAGTGTTCCTCCGTTTTTATGGCTATCGCCTATCGGTAGTCGATTGTCGGGTATACTTTGTGGGTACCCACTTGGGCAGGCACAAGATAGGTCCCTGCTGCTGACAGTTCCTACGGATAGTTATAGACGTTATCGGATTGACTCGGTGTGTCGGCATCTTCAAAACCAATATCTGATTGTGCGGATGCCTCACGATTCGCATTAAATTCGCGTAAGATACAACTAACTATCTCTTCCGTATAGGCTTGGGCATCAACACGTTGTTGATTTGCTTCCCATGCCATCCGTGCTGCTGCTTCAAAATATTCTGCGTGTTTGTAAGCATCAAGGAGATCTTTACCGCGTGAAAATGTTCCATGCCCTACCCAATAAAGAATATGCCGCTCGGCGTTCCCGCCATTCTGGAAAAGGCGTAGACTCTCATAAGATAACTCTGGAATGCCGGGTGCCTTCTCTTCCACAAACCCGATACCGCTGGATTCATCGTATATGATAGGCGTTTCCGGTTCGTATCCTCTGAGGAAGTTGTAAAACCGATCAGGGACCCCGTGTTCTGTACGAGAAATGAGATTCAAAAACTTCGGTTGCAAGTGCACAAGGGCATTAAATCCACACCCTTCTAACTGCTCAAAAATAAGGAGATAATGGAACATTTCACTTGTCGGTGCTGGTGGCGCGATACCCTCTCGATTCAGCTCTAAGACCGCTTGGTCGGGGGTGCCGAAGCGCATGCGGTAGTGTACGCCATCGGGTTCGACTTCAATGAGTGTTAAATTGAGGGCAGGATGTTCAATGCCAATCATATCCAAACGTGAGCCTGACTTTGTGAGCAGGACATGTCTTCCAGCTAGCCCTTTAACAACAATCTGTGGGGGCAGTTGGTAGCGCGGCGAAGCATTGTAAGAGATGAGACAGGCATCCTCGACCGTTTCAGTTAACACTGCGCCCATATTGCCAGCAGTCGCCCATAAATATTCGTGGGCGTGGGCGTGGGCGCCGACCCAGCCCATTTGCCCTATCAGCGTTCCACATTCGCTGTCCGGTGAAATCGGACGCAGGTCGGGATGGTATCCCCGCTCGCGCCAGCGTTCGTGACGATAACTTTGTGGTGGAGGGGCTGTTAGCGCGTTTGTCAGATACGGATTGGTTAATGTTGAATCCATTTTTTAAATTATACCTTGCGGATTTTTTAATTTTTCCTTTTCACCAAAACGATTTACTTGTCCTTTAACTATACCATGTCTAAAACGAAATAGCAAATTTTTAGTGGACGAATTGATCCGCGTTACGGTTGTTTTTTGACACCTTCGTTTTTATATGGTATAATACTAAAATTAAAATTGAAAGGAGTCGAGGGAGGCGTGCGGCGAGGTGTCTTTTCTTCATTAAAAACATAGCCTGCAACAATACGCAGAAACGCGCAGGTGGGTCTACGAAAGGGGACGTCATTGACACAACCACCCTCACTGAACCGCAAGGTAAAATTAAAAAATGCGAAGGGAAACAGATAGTATGGGGACGCTTCACGTCCCAGGAGACCGATATTGGGGGGCACAAACACAACGTGCGCTCCAAAATTTTAAAATTGGTGAAGAACGTTTGCCGCGTGCCGCGATATGGGCACTCGGTACCATTAAACAGGCGGTTGCGCACGTCAACGCAGACCTCGGTTTGCTCGAAAATCGGCTTGCTGAAGCCATCAGCGGTGCAGCACAAGAAGTTATTGATGGGACATTAGACGATCACTTTCCACTCCGTATTTGGCAGACGGGTAGTGGCACCCAAACAAACATGAATGTCAATGAAGTCATCTCGAATCGGGCAATTGAGATGCTTGGCGGTGAGTTGGGAAGTAAAGACCCGATCCATCCGAACGACCACGTCAACAAATCCCAATCCACAAATGATGTCTTTCCAACTGCTATTCATTTGGCGATGGTCCGACAGATTCAAGAGCATCTCTTACCGCGCCTGAGTTCTCTGCAAACGGCATTTGCAGAGAAGGTGTCTGCCTTTGCGGAGATTGTTAAGATCGGACGAACCCATCTGATGGATGCGACACCCCTCACGCTTGGGCAGGAATTTAGTGCTTACACGCAACAACTCGTTGCCGCAGAACAACGTATCAATGCTTCGCTGCCGCATCTTTCTGAACTTCCAATTGGTGGAACCGCTGTTGGGACGGGGCTAAATACACATCCGGACTATACGGCGCGGGTTGTGGCAAAGTTATCAGAAACAACAGGTTATGAACTCAGGCGCGCATCGAACGCATTTGAGGCACTCGCGTGTCGAGATGCCGTTGTGAGTGCAAGCGGTGCCTTGAAAACACTGGCGGTGGCTCTATTTAAGATTGCAAACGATATCCGGTGGCTCGCTTCGGGACCTCGGTGTGGACTCGGTGAATTGCAGTTACCTGAGATGGAACCCGGAAGCTCGATTATGCCGGGAAAAGTGAATCCAACGCAATGTGAAGCCGTCACGATGGTGTGCGCACAGGTGATGGGAAATGATACAACCTTGGCATTTGCCGGGGCAAATGGGGCATTGCAATTGAATGTGTTTATGCCTGTGATTGCCTATAACGCTTTACAATCTATACAACTCCTTGGCGATGCGTGTGCGTCATTCCGTGAGAATTGTGTCGAAAGTATCGTGCCAAATACTGAAACAATAGAGCGGCATCTCTCGGAATCATTGATGCTTGTGACTGCATTGACCCCGCATATTGGATATGATAAGGCGGCAAAGGTTGCGCAATATGCGCATGAACACGGAAGCACACTACGCGAGGCGGCTATTGCCCTTGAGGTGCTGACAGGTGAGGCGTTTGATGAACTTGTTTTGCCGGGGGAAATGACGCGCCCGAATTTGCAATAAATGGTTATCGGTTATCGGTTAAAGAGGTTTTTGACTTAACCAAACTGCCTCTTAACCGATAACCGAAAGAAAGTCTGCGTAGCAGATTGCCGTACTGACAACTACTTAATCATCATCACCAGCTTCGCCTATTTCTGGCTCAGTGGCGGATACCTCTAAGTTTTGGAAACTGGAGAATCCACTTCCAGCGGGTATAAGTCTACCGAGAATAACGTTTTCCTTCAGCCCGAAGAGTCTATCGGTCTGTCCACTAACAGCTGCATCCGTTAGCACCTTCGTTGTTTGCTGGAAGGAGGCGGCTGAGATGAAGCTATCTGTACTTAAGGCTGCTTTACTGATGCTTTGAAGAATCGGTTCACCCGTTGCAGGCGTGCCGCCTGTTTCTTCAATCTCACTATTAACGCGTTCAAATTGCTTGCGTTGCACTTCATCGTTGGGATAGAAGTTTGTGTCGCCCGGCTCAGTGATGAGAATTTTGGTTAACATCTGTCGGACGATTGCCTCAACGTGTTTATCGTTGATAATTCCCTTGCCGTAAACTTTCTGGACTTCATCGACGAGATATGACCAGACCGCCTCTTCACCCTCAACCGATACACCTTCAATAGTCGTACGCCCGATACTCAAAATATCGTGTGGATTGAGATAACCATCGGTGAGGGGTTCACCGGCATTCACCCAATCGTCTTCAGCGACGCGTCGTTTCTCGTCAGGTATCTGGTAGAGACGACTCTGATAGCCTTCGTGCTCAATGCGGTAGGCAGGGATCCCTGATTTTGTGCCAGCGGATTGGACGTAGCCTTCAATTTCAGCGATTTCTGCGGCTTCATCGCGTTTTGGACGGCGCGCTTCAAACAATTCAGTGACACGTGGGATACCCACAACAATGTCAAGGTTCGCTGTTCTTTCATGGAGTTCTGCCAGCGTTTCTCCCTTCTGAATGCTATCACCCTCTGTTAGAGAGAAGGAGTAACCTGTAGGAATGACATGGGGCACCCGATTTCCATCCGATGTTTCGACTTCAATACGCATCCGCAACGACAATTCATCGACCTCGAATCCGGGGTACCGTTTCACTGCCTGATCGTACGCTTCTTCAGACAATTCGTCGCCAAGGGCGTACTTGAAATTGGGATGATGGACCTCGGTGATGGTATGGGTCACCTTCTGATTCGCTTTCTCAAGGGCACGGAATTTCTTTGAAGATAGAATCGTCCCAACCTCGAGCGGTTCATCAACATCCCGGCTATCTTCCGTGATCCGGTAAACTAACTCAGTATCGAACCCTTTGAATTTGCGGTTATACGTCTTATATTCTTCTTCACTCAGTTCAGTACCAACCTCCAAGTTCAATTCAGAGTGATGGACACTAACGACCTTGTAGAGTCCCTTGACTTTCTCCGGTAACGAAGCATCCGTCTTACGGAGTGCCTTATACTCGATCTCGGTGAGACGTTGACCGACACTTAACGCTGTCGTCCCATCTTCGATGTTTGTCACTTCGTACTGACGGGTAACTTCAAAGCCTTTGTAATTTCGGCGGTTTGCGGATGATTCCTTTTGTGTCAAAAGACCGTCAACTTGTAGTGGACAGTCAGGATGATTAACCGATGTGATACGGTACATGCGTTCTGCGGCAAAGCCACCCGCGGTGCTCTTACTTTCCGAAGTGGTGAACCCAGGGTAGCGTTCATCGGACTGCTTTTTCTCATTTTCAGTAAGCAGATCTCCCGGTTTGAGATCGCAGTCCGGATGAAGTGCCTGTGTTACACGGTGGCGTAGGGGCGGTGCATCAAAACCTGGAAACCGTTTGTGTAAACGGGGTAAAGCTGTCTCGCTCAATTCTTCGCCTTCTGTAAGGGGGCATTCGGGATGATACACAACCGTCACATAGTGCTGTTCAACATCCTGTTTTTCAACTTTAAATGCGCGTTCAAGGTGTTGATACTCTGTGCGGGCATCCTCGTACTCACGGGCCGTTAACGTCTGATCGACTGCAAAATCAGCAACGTCTGTATGTACAACGTAAACGGGTTTTGCCTCAATCTCAAATGGATTCAGCAACGGAGCGATTGCCTCTGGGGCCACTTCGTCTCCTACCTTAAATCCGAAATCTTTGCTGGTCCCCTTATCTATCTCGGTTATACAGTACACACGATTAAAGCTTGCATCCCGTCCAGAGGGATTCGCAGTATCGGGGCCATCAGCGGATCCATTCGTCCGATCAGAAGAAGCAGTACCTGCAGCTGCTGTAAGGTTTTCAATAGCAATACGCTCGCCTGTTTCTGCATCCAAGTAATGCCATTCTCCACTGACGCCTTGCCGGACCTCTGCTCTCAATTGCTCTATCTCTGCTTCAGTAAGTTGGGTGTCAACACGCAATGGAAGCTTAGGGTGTTGCACTCGCGTTACTCGGTATTTTGGGGTCACAAATCGTTGGAAGCCATATTCCATCTGTGCCTTGACGTATTCTGCCTGAGACAGTCTGTCCCCTACCTTCAGATCACAGTCGCTATCCAAAACCTCTGTGACTTGATACAGCCATGTTTTCGTATCAAAGCCTTTATAGCGTTCCGTGTTTTCCATGTACTGCTTCTCACTGAGCAGTTCATCTTCACGCAATTGACAATGCGGATGATTAATTTTCTGGACCTTATATGCTAGACCATCGAGGTTGCCTCTGTTTTCGGTAGCGACCCAGAGTTCGCCCTCCTCTTCGACCGTCCGACCGGGTTGGAAGTCTCGGAAGTACACGGTGCCGCTGGCTTTAGACAAAATTCTGCGCTGACGCGCTTCTGAAACATCTTCAACGGCACCACCGGTGTGGAACGTCCGCATGGTGAGCTGCGTCCCCGGTTCACCGATAGACTGTGCTGCAATGATGCCGACAGCTTCACCAACGTTGACGAGGTCATTCGTCGTTAAATCGTTACCGTAACATTTTGCACAAATGCCATCGTCGGTTTGGCACGTGAGTACAGATCGCACTTTTACCACGCGTATGCCAAGTGTGTCAATCTGGTTCGCCATCTCCGCCGATATGATAGTACCGGACGGAACAAGCGTATCTCCGTTCTCTGGGTGGAGAATGTCTTCAGCGGCGGTGCGTCCGTTAATTTTGAAAGCAAGGTCGCCTCCCTCTGTCGCAAACTTTTGAATGCTATTGAGAGTGCCGCAGTCTTCAGCAGTGACACGAACATCTTGTGCCACATCTACCAGTTTTCGAGTCAGGTAACCGGATGCGGCGGTTTTCATCGCCGTATCCACCAAACCTTTACGGGATCCGTAGGTAGAGTTAAAGTAGTCAAGGACCTCCAGACCGTCACGATACGAGGTGGTGATCGGCGGAATGAGAATTTCACCGCTCTGCTTCGCTTTCAATCCGATAACGGCACTGATTTGCATAAATGGATTCTTCCGTGCGCGTGCGCCACTATCTGCCATGATATGTACCGGACTGAAGCCCTCTACTGTTTTGTTGCGCACCTCTGACCCATCGGGATCGATGTATGGGTGAATCTTTCGAGGATCGGCGCGCTCAACAAGAGATGTCTCTAAACGGGGCAAATCATCGAACATCTCATCCTCAACCTCTTTGAGCGCAGCCAACCAGATGCGAATCTGCTCGTTTTCATGTTCTTCGCGCTCGGTCGCTGTGACGTTGCTAAGGAGTTCGTCAATATCTGCCTTTGCTTTGTTCACCAAGGCATCACGATTGTCAGGGGTGATGTAATCCCGGATGCCGGGCGAAATACCGCTCAGCGTTGCATACTCGAATGCGAGTTTCTGGACTTTCTCAAGCACTTCAGTCGTGACACGTGTGCCGAGTTCGTTAAAACACCGATGGATCAGATCAGATAATTCCCTGCCGTCAGCTTCGGCATTGAAGAATGGAAGTTGCTGCTCGGAGTTTTCATCCTCCCACTCTAAACCCGATGGCAGTACCTCGTTAAAGATAACTCTGCCCACTGTTGTTAGAATGGGTTCAGGGGTTTTCTGGCCATCCCCGTTGGATGGGAAGAAGAGTTGGATGCTGTCGTGCAGCTTAAGTCGACCCGCTGCATGAGCGGTGAGGACCTCTTCTGGGTGGGTGTAGCGACGATGAGACCACGACTTTTCACTGAGCTTCTTAAAAGTATCAGGATCCCTTGTTGTGTAGGCATCATGGAGAAGTACTGCATCCGCTGCGTGCCCTGGCAACACCTTTGTCAGGAAACTGGGTCCGAGTACCATGTCAAGCTCCGGAACAGCAACAGGATCACCGTGTGAGGGCTTGAGAATGTTATGACTGCTGAGCATGAGGAGTTTCGCTTCAGCTTGTGCTTCCACAGTAAGTGGGACGTGAACTGCCATCTGGTCCCCGTCAAAATCGGCGTTAAACGCTTTACAGACGAGTGGCGGAATTCTGATGGACTTGCCCTCTACTAAGACAGGCAAAAATGCCTGAATGCCGAGTCTGTGCAAAGTTGGTGGACGGTTGAGTAAAACTGGATGATCCGCAATGACTTCCTCTACGACTTCCCAGACAGGAGAATCCGAATCAACGTGTTCAGCAATATGCTTCGCCCGCTTAATAGTCTGTGTATGGCCATACGCTTGAAGTCGCTCAATGATGAACGGCTTAAACAACTCCACAGCCATTCGTTTGGGGATCCCACACTGATGCAGCCCCAATTCGGGCCCAACGACGATGACGCTACGTCCAGAGTAGTCAACCCGCTTACCGAGCAGATTCTGACGGAACCTTCCGATTTTACCTTTGAGAACATCGGCAAGAGATTTCAGCGGACGGTTACCCGGACCGGTAACACGCCTACCGTGCCGTCCGTTGTCGAAGAATGCGTCGACTGCCTCCTGTAACATCCGTTTCTCGTTACGGAGGATGACTTCTGGAGAGCGGAGTTGTATCAATTTACGCAATCGGTTGTTCCGATTAATAACACGGCGATACAAATCGTTCAGGTCGCTGGTAGCAAAGCGTCCACCTTCAAGAGGGACGAGAGGGCGCAAATCTGGCGGGATGACAGGAATAACATCCAGAATCATCCACTCGGGCCGCTGTCCGATTTCTGCAAAGTCAGCCATCTGTTTCAGCTGCTTGGCAATCTTCAACTTTTTCTGCTGGCTCGTTGTTTGCTCTAATTCTTCGGTTAATTTCTCTCTTTCCGTTTCGAGGTCGATATTACTCAGAATCTCGCGAACGACTTCAGCGCCGGTGCCAGCCCGAAATCCGCCCCAGTACTTATTACTGTTTTCTATGTACTCGATCTCGTTTAATACCTGTCCACGTTCAAGCGGACACTCTGGATCCGTCACTTCAACGACAATGAACCCCTCAAAATAGAGCACACGCTCAACATCACGTGAAGAGAGTTCACAAAAAGTGCCGATGCGAGAAGGAATTCCTTTGAAGTACCATATATGCGATACAGGGGCGGCAAGTTGGATATATCCGAGCCGATCTCTGCGAACCCGCTGTTGTGTGATTTCAACACCACAGCGGTCACATATCATCCCTTTATGTTTAATCCGTTTATACTTGCCACAGTTACACTCCCAGTCCTTTTGGGGTCCGAAGATAGCCTCACAAAAGAGGCCCTCCGGTTCAGGACGGAAGGAACGGTAGTTAATAGTCTCCGCCTTCTTAACCTCGCCGCAACTACAGGTCCCTTTCTCGGGGCAGATAAAAGGTTCATCCGCTGCCTGGGCGGGATTCCGACGTTTGCAACTGGTTTTCTTCGACTCATCTTTTATCTGATCAGGCGAGGCTATTTTTATGGAGATGCTGTCAAATGCCGTGTTCATCAGTTCTCCTTGTAGTGGTTATCAGTTATCAGTTATCAGTTATCAGTTAAAGAAGCGTGTTGTCTACCGAACACCTTTTTCTGACTGACGACTGAAAACTGAAAACCGACGACTGAAAACTATTCTTCATCCTTATCGAGGGATACATGAAGTCCAAGGGTTTGGAGTTCGCGGACCAAGACTTTGAACGATTCCGGTGTACCGGGCGGGTCAGGGTTTAACCCTTTCACAACCGACTCGTAAATCTCTCTCCTGCCGAGAACATCATCTGATTTGAGCGTGAGCATTTCTTGGAGTGTATGGGCTGCACCATAAGCCTCCAATGCCCAGACCTCCATCTCACCGAGTCGTTGGCCCCCGTGTTGCGCCTTGCCCCCTAACGGCTGCTGTGTAACAAGCGAATAAGGTCCCGTTGAGCGGGCATGCATTTTATCAGCAACAAGGTGGTTCAGCTTGAGGAAATAGACGTAACCCACCGTTACTTCTTGGGCAAACGGTTCACCCGTCCTACCATCAAAGAGGATGCTCTTACCGGTTTGTTTACTGCGTTCGGGAAGCGTGGTCTTACCAAGTTCTTTAAAGATTTCTTCTTCTGTCGCGCCATCAAATACAGGGGATTCCACTTGGATACCGAGTTCATGGCACGCCCATCCGAGGTGAATTTCCAAAATCTGACCGACATTCATTCGAGAGGGCACCCCTAACGGGTTCAGGACCAATTCAACCGGTGTCCCATCTGGGAGATAGGGCATGTCCTCAGCGGGCAAAATTTTGGCAACGACACCTTTGTTGCCATAACGGCCCGCCATCTTATCACCGACGGAAATCGGACGCTTACTTGCGACATAAACTTTGACGCGTTTAATGACGCCTGGTTTCAGTTCGTCCCCCATCTCTAACTGTTGAAGTGCCCGTTCTTTTTCCTCAGTATAAGTGGTTATCCTGCCTTGTGCCATTTCTTCAACACGTTGAATATGCTCTCTGGCATCGACCTCGGTTACATGAATATCTGAAAAAGTCAAGCTACATGATTTACGCGCTTGTTGGTAGTTATCATCAGAAACATATTCTCCAACAGACAATGTACACTCTGGGTCGAAAACAGCCGTAATGTGCCAGACCTTGTCGGATTTCAAATCCTTGGTTGTCTGATTGAGTGATGCCAGTTCGTCCGGCGTCAATCGCTGTCCGGCTGTTATAGGACGCGCAGGGAAATCTCTGGATACTCGCAAAAAATCGGTGTCGGAAAGTTCTTGACCTTCGGTCAAAGGGCACTCGGGATCGAAAACTTCCTTAATTTGCCAAAACAGATCGGCTTGTAAACCGGGGTATGCCTGACTGGCGTGTGTCCATTCTTCTTCGTTCAGTCTCTGGGTCTCAACGACAGGGCATCCAGTTGCTTCAATCTGTTCGTTAACCCCAGTCTCAAATTCGGAACGCCCACACGGTTGCAACACATCTACGAGTTCATAGAAATCATAGTTATCGGGTTCTGACTCACCCTCGGTTACCAATACACCAAATCGTGCGCCTGCTGCAGTAAGCATTTCCGTTAGGTGCTCGGAATTAGACCCGTTTTCCGTGTCCTCACCGGCACAAACAGCAATGGCAATCACACTGTTATCGTAACCCTGAAGTACAACATCGGCCTCTTCTGTAGGAAAGGTTTGTTCCCCTGATTCCTTAGGTTCCGTTTCTTGGAAGAATGGTGCTGTACTCCCCAAGGTCGGTTTGCACACTTCGCTAAAGTAGTCTTGCACGGTTGAAGCATTCGCGGTATGGACCACAATAGTCGGAATAGGTTCAGGTACATCCGTTACCCGATAACCTGCTTCAGCGGTAAAGGCTTCGGCGTTTGTATCTTCGGTTACCAGATGGTACGCATCTGCAGTGAAACCGGAAAGATAAACGTCCAGAACCTCAGCCGTCAGAATATCGCCAGCGTTAGCGAAGGGTTCAGTCTCACCTTTAGTACCCGTAACCGTGTAAAGCGGATCAGCGAGTTGGCATCCGATGAGCGTTTTGCGAATTTCTTCGATTTTTCGGCGACGGATAGAAGCGATCTGCTCACGCGAAGTCTCTTCAATCTCCTTGCGTTTCGATTCATATCGCAAATTGTCAGCCATTGATAACCCTGAGTCGCCTTGTGTCCAACCTCCGCGACGGGAGGTCGTATCCGGCTTACGGGAGAATACTTTTACGTCAATGACGACCCCTTCAACGCCGGGACGTACATAAGTGGAGGCATCCCTGACTTCTTTGACTTTTTCACCAAAGATTGCCCGTAGGAGTTTCTCTTCTGGACCATATTCGCTTTCACCTTTCGGTGTAATCTTTCCGACGAGGATGCTGCCTGCCCCTACAACGCTCCCAACGCGGATAATGCCCTCTTCGTCGAGTTGTGTGAGACGCTGCTCGCTAACGTTCGGGATATCACGGGTTATTTCCTCTGGACCTACTTTCGTTTCACGTGCTTCCACTTCAAATTCTTCAATGTGGATAGAGGTAAAGGTGTCCTCTTTAATGAGCGTTTCACTTATCAGGATAGAGTCTTCATAATTGTGGCCGCCCCACGGCATATAAGCACATAACACATTCCGTCCGAGAGCGAGTTCACCATCTTCTGTAGAGGTGCCATCCACAATAACCTGTCCGGCTTCAACTGTATCGCCTACCGCAACGATAGGACGCTGATGGATACAGGTGCCGCTATTACTGCGTTTGAAAGTCTGGAGTTTGTAAACATCGTAGCCCATTTCGCTGAACGTATTCTCACCTTTGTCGTGGTGAAGTGTTTCACCGGTATAGATGAGAATCTCATCGGCAGAAACACTCGTGACGGTGCCGGCTCGCTGAGCGGTAATGAGCGCACCCGAATACAGTGCCGCGTGTGCTTCCATGCCTGTTCCGACGAGCGGGGCTTCTGGACGAATAAGCGGTACAGCCTGACGTTGGTGATTCGCACCCATCAAAGCACGGTTTGCGTCCTCGTGTTCCAGGAATGGAACGAGTGCTGCAGAAATTCCGACGATTTGCTGCGGGGAAACACCGATATAGTTTACTTTCTCCATCGGGAGTGACAGCACATCCTCGCCACTGCGTACCGGTAGCGCCTGCTCAGATGCATCACCATTTCCGGTTTGTTCAGCATCCGGTGGGAGAGGCTTCGCGGCGATATACGCAGTATCCTCGCTATCTGCTGTGAGATATTCCACCGGGCCCAGCACTGGTCCCTCCTCACCCGCCTCAACCGTATGATAAGGCGTTTCTATAAAGCCGTAAGGGTTTATCCGTCCGTAACACGCCAAAGAAACGATAAGCCCGATGGACGGTCCCTCAGGTGTCTCCAAGGGGCAGACACGTCCATAGTGCGTTGGATGTACGTCCCGAACAGCTGCCGTTGCCCTATCTCGGTGAAGTCCCCCTGGACCAATCGCTGAGATACGGCGTTTATGCGTCAGTTCATCCAACGGATTAATCTGTTGCATAAACTGGGACAGTTGGTTCGATCCAAAGAATTCTCGGAGTGCCATCATCAACGGTTTCGGATTTATGAGTGAAGACGGGACGACCTTTGCAATATCGTTGTTGGTACTCAAGCGTTCGCGCGTGGTTCTGCGAATCTGGAATAAACCCATTCGGAACTGGTTTTCGAGGAGTTCACCGATAACACGCACGCGACGATTACCGAGGTGGTCCAGATCGTCTTTCGGTTTATGTCCATTATGGACATCAAGCAGGTAAGCTATAGTCGCAGCAATATCTTCGCGACGTTGCGTTCGGAGCGTTTCTTCGGGGAAATTTCCATAAGTCGGCACATAATCAATTTTCTGATCCGGTTTCCAGCCAGGCACATCATCCGGGCACAACCCGAAATATTGACAGGTTTCGTTGAATTTTCGATTAAGTTTGTATCGTCCAACGACCCCTAAATCGTATCGGTGCGCGTCAAAGAGCAACCATGAAAGATGTTTACGAGCGTTCTCTGTACTCGCGGGATCTCCGGGTCTCAGCGTGCGGAAAATCTCAACGAGTGCGGCATCTTGTAACGCGCCCTTTTGATCGGAGGGGACTTCATAGTCGGCTTGTCGGTCGCGCTCCAACGTATTACGCAAGGATTGGATATGCTGGCAATCTTCCGCATCTAGGACTGTAAGTGACTCAACGCCAGCCTCACTGAGACGTTCCAATTCCGTTTCGGTGAGCAGCGTATTCGCTGTGAGGAGCACTTCGTCAGCTTTTGGATTGGTAACGTCTTCAGCTTCTGGATCGATAACGTCTTCAGCGCAGACCCTATCAACCCATTCCTGATTGTCTGGAGACGAAAGCTGTTCAGCTGTGAACGCTTTACGTCCGTAGCGGGCACGCGCCTCTTCGTATTCTGAATTCGTTAGGACTTGTCCCGGAATGAGTTCGCATCCACTATTGTGGGTATCAATCACACGCCGAAAAAGTTCAGTTTCGAAACCCTTCCATTTTCTACGCAGATTCGTACGCTTCTTATATGTGAGTTCTTCTCCAATCTCCAGTGGGCAGTCCGCATCGGTTACCTCTGTAACCCGGTAACACCTCTCTACCTCAAGGTCAGGGTAGTCTTTATTGGCTTGTCGAAAGTCCGCGGCATCCAGCACATCACCGGGTTTGACTTGCTTTGCGGGTCCTTCTACATGGGTAACCTGCCATCCGGCAAGCACGAGACGTTCCGTCTTGGCGTAAAGTTTCAGGATATCGGCGTCCGACTCCCAACCCAATGCGCGGAGCAGTACGGTAGCAGGCAGTTTTCTGCGTTTGTCAATGCGTACATAAATCTGATCTTTAGTGTCTATCTCAAATTCGACCCATGCCCCTCGATACGGAATAATTTGGGCAGTCGGGGTCCGCCGTCCAGTCGGTAATGCCTTTTCAAGAAAAATAACACCGGGTGAACGCTGTAGTTGACTTACAATGACACGTTCGCTACCATTGACAATGAAGCTGCCATTTTCGGTCATTAAAGGGACTTCGCCGAGGTATACATCGGATTCTCGGATATCCACAACGTGAGGTTCATCTGCGTCCGAGTCTGCCTGCCGCTGGACAAGCATAATACGGGCAGTAAGAGATACCTGATACGTTACACCGCGCGCGACACACTCTTGGAGCGTATATTTCGGTTCACCAAGGCTATAATTGACAAATTCGAGACTATTAACTTCCGAAAAATCGCGAATACCGCTCTTTTCTCCTGTCTGAAATACTTCCTTAAACACCGCTTGGAGGCCAGCATCCGAACGTTCATTAAGTGGGACCTTTCGTTGTAAGAAGGCATCATAGGCGAGTTTCTGGGTCTCTATGAGGTTCGGGAGCGGGGTTTGAACCTGCGTTTTGGCAAAAGTTTTTCTCTTCTTATTTTTCGGGCTGAGTTTTTTGTTCACTGAATGAAGTCTCCCTACTTTGCGGTGGTTACGCAGTTTACAAATAGACTTTTGAAAAAACCTGAAAAAACCTGCTTTCTTAACTACTTTTTCCAATCTTAATATGGTAATATAGCATAACAGAATATTGTACATTATTTTTCGCAAAATGTCAAGAAAAAATAAAAAATCACATTTTTTCCCAATTTAATGCAATAATGTGTGCTATTACCGTTAAGCGACCCCATAGATTTTCGACGCTGGAGGATAACATGGGAACAATCACGACACGACTGCCGGTTAAAGCGATCATCGGTGTGCTCACAACGGACCCTGACCTCCTGCCAACAGTTTATACAGAACTGGTACATCGCCTTGGATCGATTGATTACACAAGTGAATTGATGCCTTTTACAAGTACAGCCTACTACGAGGCTGAGATGGGACCAAACATCCAACGACAATTTATCAGTTTTGAAAGACTTATCGATGCCGGTACGCTGGCAGAAATGAAATTGTTCACAAATAGCGTTGAGCAAACTTTTGCTGTAAGAAAGTCCGAAACAGACGCACGGCGAGTCAATTTGGACGCGGGTTACATCTGTTTAGCAAAACTGGTGCTTGCGTCAACGAAAGATCATGCACATCGTATCTATCTCAGCGACGGTATCTACGCCGAAATCACACTCCGTTTCTATCGCAAAACGTTCCGACCCTGGGAGTGGAGTTATCCGGACTACCGATTACCAACATATATCGCTATTTTTAATCACATTCGCAGCATCTATAGAAATCAATTAATGACGTCGACTACCTCCGACTGAAGCGTGTTGAGATACCGCGCGGAGATCGCCGTACATCTTTCGGACTTGTATCAACAGCCCCTGTTGCTCATACCAAGAAACATAATCTCCTTCAGTTCCCTATGTCTCGATACAGGGGTGTGCAGAGTTCTGAAGTGCTTTGAGGTGTTCTGACCCGTTTAATAGTGTTTTCTCCTGTGTTTATGTAGGATACACAGGATATTTAGAATCGAAATCACGGTCTATCGTGTATCGTGCGTTTATTTCCTGTCAAGTAGGCGGCAGACACATTGCCGAGAGGCAATGCTTGACATGTCTGCCAACACGATATAATTATTATACCACAAAAACTGAACGAAAGTCAAATTAATTATTAAAAGAAAGGGCGGTTTCCTTCTCACCCTGAAGGGTGAGATTTCCAAATCGCGAATGTTGATGAAGAAACTTCTTAAAAAGATGCCAGGTATTGAGAACCTGTGCGACACAAAATCGTTGATCTTTATTGTTCTCACGGGTGTATTTTTGGCATGTTCTCTATCCAGCGTAAATGCTGAATTGACAGACTTAGAGGCGCGTGCGCGTGCGCGCGACATCGGCATCCAAATAGGAACCCTTCCAACAGGCATACACAATGCCATCACTGATGTAGCGGGTGTGAAAGTCGGACACATTACGCTAAACGAAGGCGATTCAATTCGTACGGGTGTTACCGCTATCCTTCCAAGTGATGATATTTGGACAGCACGCCTCTTCGGTGCGGCGCATGTCATTCACGGTAATGGTGAAGCAACCGGCATTGCCCGCATCAATCAAGCTGGATGGATTGAATCTCCCATTTTGCTTACAAATACACTCAGTGTCGGGGCGGTTCATGACGGTGTTGTGCGTTACATTGTAAAACGGTATCCAGATAACAATATTGTGCTGCCAATTGTGGCGGAGTGCTACGATGGTGGTTTGAACGATATCAGCGGACTCCACGTCACAGCACAGCATGCGATTGAAGCGATTGAGAACGCCACCGATGGTCTCGTAACCGAAGGAAGCGTTGGTGCCGGCACGGGCATGCGATGCTATGGGTTTAAAGCCGGTATCGGTACCGCCTCCCGCGTCCTACCTGAAGAACGCGGTGGATGGACAGTCGGTGTCCTCGTTAATTCCAATGGCGGTCGTCGTTCGCAGCTGCGAGTTGGTGGTGTCCCGGTCGGCAAAGAAATTAGCGGATCCCCACCGAAACCGGGTAGAGATGGCTCGTTCATTATTGTGATCGCAACAGATGCCCCGTTGACGCATCGCCAATTGAAACAGTTAGCGGTTCGCGCGACACATGGACTTGCGCGTACAGGCACACCGAGTACGGACGGGAGTGGAGAATTCGTCATCGCATTTTCTACCGCGAACATTTTCCCAAGTGGTACCGAAACCGGCACTTTTGAAATCCAAATGCTCGTCAATCGGCGTTTGAGTTCACTCTTTCAAGCTGTCATCGAAGCCACAGAAGAGGCTATCATCAATTCCATGACAATGGCGACGACAACCACGGGACGCAATGGCAGAACGATGTACGCGATTCCGTTGGTGGCGTTGCAAAAGGTGATGAAAGCCTATGGACATTGAATGTGCTAAGCTGAACTGACACGATTCAGGTCAGGGGCAAGAGACGCTGGCACGACTTCGTAGTGTGAAAATTCCAATGTAAATGCCCCACGTCCCTGTGTCATTGAGCGAAGCCGCGTTGTGTACTGGAACGTTTCTGACAGTGGAATGAAAGCATTGATGATGTTTTGTGTCGCTTGCGATGGGCGTCCGGTCTCGGAGATATCTTGGGTTGTGCTCTCATTAATCTGTGCCCGCCGGGAATTCAGGTCCCCAATGACTTTGCCAACATGCTCATCGGCAACAGTGATATGCATCCGCATGATGGGTTCTAACAACAAAGGATTCGCCTTTCTGATCGCATTTTCAAACGCCAAGACGGCTGCCGCTTCAAATGCGACTTCCGAAGAATCCGTCGGATGATAGGAACCCCCCGTGAGCGTAACTTTTACGTCCTGCATCGGGTATCCGATGCGGGGACCTGTTCCCATAGCCCCTTCCAATGCCTTCTCAATAAACGGGACGTACTGCCGCGGAATTTGCGTTTCGTCTGTGTTATCCTCGAACTGGAATCCTTCCCCGCGCGCTAACGGCTCAACCGTTAGCAGTACATCACCATATATCCCTTCTTCATCTGTTTTATGGATATGCGTCCCGCGAGCCTCTGCGAACGTACTGATGGTTTCACGATACGCTACCTGCAGTTTGCTGACCCGAGCGTTGACGCCGAATTCGCGTATCATGCGGTCTGTGAGAATTTCTAAGTGGAGTTCACCCATACCAGAGATGATCCGTTGTCCCGTTTCTTTGTCGATCCCGACAGTGAAAGTTGGATCCTCGTCCATCAATTTTTCGAGCGTCTCCTCCAAGGCATCAGCATCGCTTGCACGCTCCGGTTCAATGGCGATTGAAATCACTGGATCCGGGAAGGTAATGGATTCTAACAGAATCGGTTCTTTCGGATCCGTCAGCGTATCTCCTGTCTTGGTATCCTTAAGTCCAACAAGTGCAACAATATCACCGGCGGAAGCGGCGTCACAGACTGCCTCCTTATTGGCGTGCATCTGTAAGATACGGTTAATCCGTTCCCGTTTTTCGGAACGGACGTTGTAGACAGCCTCCCCGCGTTTGAGCACGCCTGAATAGATACGGCAGTATACGAGTTTGTCCACCGTTGGATGGTTTGCCACTTTAAATGCCAATGCTGAAAATGGAGCGTTGTCATTTGGGACGCGTGTCACTATATCCTGCGCTTCGGATGCGTTTTTGGGGCGCGTGGAACGTTCCCGTCCAGAATCGGCATCTGGCACAGTCCCTTCAATAGGGGGGACGTCAATAGGGGACGGCAGAAAATCAATAACCGAATCCAATAGCGGTTGAACGCCTTGATTCTTTAGGGAACTTCCACAAAGCACGGGGAAGAGTTTCCCTTGCAACGTCGCTGCGCGGATACCGGTTCGTAACTCGGCGTGGGTTATCTCTTCACCTCCCAAGTATTTTTCAAGCAACGCCTCATCTTCGACAGCGACATTCTCGTAGAGAGTTTCCCGTGCTTGTGCGACTTCATCTTGAAATTCAGGTGGAATCTCTGCCTCTACGTACGTCTGCCCGAGATCGGTTGTATCCCAGTGCATCGCCTTCTGCGTCACGAGATCGATAACACCGGCGAAATCTGCTCCTTCACCCATCGGTAATTGGAGGGGGAGTGGAGTGGCGCCTAACTGTTCCCGCATCATTTCCAGAACGCGAGTGAAATTGGCACCAACCCTATCCATCTTATTAACGAAGACGATGCGCGGCACATCGTAGCGTTCGGCTTGACGCCAAACCGTTTCTGACTGCGGCTCGACCCCGCCGACAGCACAGAAAAGGGCAATCGCCCCATCCAAAACTCGCAGGGATCGTTCCACTTCTACTGTGAAATCGACGTGTCCGGGGGTATCAATGAGGTGAATTGCGTGTTCTCGCCAGAAACAGGTCGTCGCGGCGGCAGTAATTGTTACACCACGTTCTCGTTCCTGCACCATCCAATCCATCTCAGCAGTGCCGTCATCCACCGCGCCGATCTTATGCTTTTTACCGGTGTAAAAAAGAATCCGTTCAGTTGTGGTTGTTTTGCCCGCATCAATGTGCGCTGCAATGCCGATATTGCGTAGGTTTTCAATTGGATATTCGCGTGCCATGTTTTCCTTACAAATTTGTGCTTATCTGTTATCGTTCCATTGAAGGATGACGCCGAGTAAACCTGGGTTCCATGCCATGAGGAGTTGATACGCTTTTGATGCCTCTTCTCCCGGGACGCGATGGCTAATCAATGGAATAACGTTGAACCGTTTCTGAGCGATGAGCGATAACAACAAGCGGCTATCCGCTTCAAGGGTCCAGAAGTGGGGTGAGGTCTCTTGACGCGGGCGGATGGAATTGTGGGCACCATACAAAATGAGACCTTTTTTATGCACATCGCGATAGAAATTTACGCTCGGTGTTTCTCCACGGGTACTTGCCAACAACACGACGCGCGCGCCCCGTCCTGCGACATCTAAAGCGGTAGTGATTGCGTCTGGGTGTCCAGTTGCCTCAATAATAATTGCGGGTCCATTGCCTTGCGTCGCCTCCTCTAACTGTGCGGAGAAATCAGTATCTTCGGGATTGAAGGTGTAGTCTGCGCCTATTCTTTTAGAGATTTCGAGGCGACTGTCGGTGAGATCTGCAGCAATAAGCGGCAGGGCGCCGCTCAATTTTGAGAGTTGCATCGCCAGCAAGCCGATAAGTCCTTGTCCCAAGACCAAGGTCGCTTCTCCCAATTCAATCCGCGCTTTCCGAACACCTTGCAAGGCAATCGCGCCGAGATTAAAGAAGACGGCTTCTTCGGCTGGAACATCGGCGGATGCTATCTTTAGCAAGCGACGTGGCGAAGCCGCAAAGTGGCTGGTATGTCCTTGGGTTGAAGCGACTCGATCACCTACTTCCCAATCTGTGATTGCTTTTCCGACCTCTACGATTGTGCCAATATTGCTATAACCGGGACGGGTCGGATACCTTCCTTGAGCATTTGGAAGTCCCAATAGAAACGCGCGTTCCGTGCCGGGACTGATGAGTGTGCATTCCGTTTCAACAAGTACTTCATCATCGCCGACAGGTGGCAGCGTAAACGTCTCAATGTCAACTTTGGCGCGATCGGGCCATACAACCCGTTGTGCTTCCATCTCCTTAACCTGAACCTCTTAATATTAAGAAAGGATAGTTGTTTTCCTGGAGTATACCAGAAAGACAACTATCCGTCAAGCATTAATCCGTGAACACACAGTATAGTGGATCCACCGTATTAATTATCTGTCCGATGTGGAAACTTTTATGGTAACATATCCGCCCCTCTGTCCATTCGGCGACTTAACATAGAGAAGCACCTGTTTTTTATTTTCGTTTGTGAGTTGTTCCGCAAGCCGGGAATACGACTCAAGGTCGTCAATGGATATCCACTCCATTTCTTGAATGAGGGATCCGATGACGATACCTTTTTTTGCAGCGTCACTACCGCGTTCAACCTGTGTGACAATTACACCCTTTTCACCTGATGGATAGCCGTAACGTTCAGCAATCGCTGGCGTCAGATTTTGTACGCGAATCCCCGCAAAGGATTCTGTCTCTACAGATGGAGACTCTTTCTCCTCAGACTCATTGAGTGCAGCACTCACTTCTTGGGTACGTTTACCCAACTTAACAGTTAATTGCTTTTCTTTGCCGCCTTTCCGTAAGACGACGACATCAACAGATTTGCCTACCTTTGTCGCACCGACAACATGCCTGAGATGACTCCAATCTCGGATTTCTTGGCCATCAAAAGAGACGATAACATCACCTCTTTGAATTCCTGCTTTTTGAGCAGGACTCTTCATTCCAACCGTTTCGACGAGCACGCCCCGCGGAATTGCAAGGTTCAGTTTTTCTGCCAAGTCTCGATCGACGGCGCGCATTCTAATGCCGAGCCAGCCGCGTTCCACCTCGCCATGCTCAATCAGCTGAATCATGTTATTTCGTGCGGTGTTACTCGGAATGGCGAAACCGAGCCCGATGTTTCCCATGGAAAAATTACTCGCGATCATGGTGTTAATACCGACTAATTCCCCGCGGATGTTAATCAGAGCTCCGCCACTGTTACCGCGATTAATCGGGGCATCTGTTTGAATGAAACTACTGAACGGGATATTGCCAACCTTATCTCTACCTTTCGCACTAACGATACCGCGTGTTACGGTCTGCGATAAATTAAACGGCGTTCCGATTGCAATAACCCACTCGCCGACCTCAAGTGCGTCCGAATCCCCAAATGCGAGTGCCGGAAGGTCTTTTGCTTCAATTTTAACCACTGCTAAATCGCTACCACCCCCATTACGAAGTGCTGGGTCGCTACCGACTAATTTCGCTTCATACGCGTGCCCGGTTGCCAAGGTGACTGTAATTTCATCGGCACCATCAATGACATGATTATTGGTAAGGATATAGCCATCCTCACTCACAATTACGCCAGACCCGATGCCTTGTGCAGGGGGCAGATTCGGGAGTGGTTGGCGCGGCTCTTGTTGCAGGCGCGGTGGGCGTTCTTCAAAAAAGAATCTGAACGGGGAATCATCACCGAAAAAGCGTCTAAACTCCTCAGGGGACATCTCTTCTCTTTGTGATGTGTCAATTCTAACTCGTTCTGTTTTTGTTGTAATTTGGACAACAGCAGGACGCGTCTGCGCCACTAAATCAATAAATGCTCGATTTGCCCGTTCCAAGTGCAGAAAATCTTCTGATGTTTGAAGTGTATCGTTCGTCTGCCCGACGGCCGTCTGTAGCGTGAATTCATTTGTGTCTCGGTCAATGATAACTCCTGCCGCGACAATAAGAACTGCTAAAACCAAAATTACCCGTACGGTGTTACGCAGTGTGTTGCTGAGTCTGAACATGATATAAAACCTCCGATGTAATTAAGTGTTAGGTCCGATCCTGGAGGCGGCCGGAACCGTGTATTTTTTATTTTTTCTGCTTACGTTCTAAAGACACACCTATTAGAAAATAAAGTTGCAAAAAAGTTTGGAAAAAATGTAGTGTGTTTACAAACCTACGGTGTGTCGATCGAATTCTATTCATTCTCCCTGTGAAATCCGTTCTACGTGTTCGCGGACGATGTGTTCGGGTGATAGTCGAATAAATAGCCACGCACCCGGTACAAGAATCACGAACGCCCCGATGAGCAAATCGTCAATCCGACCAAAGACAGGGATAAAATCGAAATCAAGCGGATTCACCAAGTAGGCGATAGCGAAAATGACTGCCAATAGTTCGGCAAGGATAAGAATCGCCTTCCGATAGATAGGGACGCGTTCATCGACAAACAGCCGCCAGGTCAGTTTGACGAAATTTGGGAAATGGAGGAGCAGGCGGAAAAATCGAAAGGGACCGGGTTTATTACCGCCGGAGAAAAAAGAGTTCATCATATTTAAAAGTTTACCAAAACCGTTTTTTATGTGCAAATCAATTTTTTAGAAGTTATCAGTTTCAGCATTAATTTGACTGTCAAGTTCCTTTTTGGTATACTACCAGAAATAGGATATGTTGGATACAAGGAGTACTTATGGCACCACAAAGGGCACTATCGGCGAAGCAAATCGCCGCCCAGCTTTACACGGTTCGGGAATTTACCAAAACCGAAACTGATATCGCCGCAACGATGCAAAAGGTTCGGCAACTCGGATATGAGGCGGTGCAATGTTCGGCGCTCGGTCCAATTGAACCCGCTGCATTGAAGAACATTGTTGACGGTGAAGGCCTCAGTATCATCGCAACACATACAAGTTACGAACGGATGCGCGACGAACCACAATCTGTTATTGATGAACATCAATTGTGGGGATGCAAACATGCCGCAATTGGCGGACTTCCCGGTGAATACCGAACCGCAGAGGGGTATGGCAGGTTTGCGAGGGAGGCATCGGCAGTCGCGGCGCGCCTTGCTGAAGGCGGCTTGACTTTCTCCTATCATAACCACAGTTTTGAATTGGAGCGCTATAACGGACGCACTGGGTTAGAGATTCTGTACGCGGAGAGCGATCCGAATTGCTTTAAAAGTGAACTGGATACTTATTGGATTCAGCACGGGGGTGGCGATCCAGCGGCATGGATTCGCCAGTTAAAAGGGCGCGCCGATATCATCCATCTCAAGGATATGGCGATGCAAGGTTCTACACAACGCTTCGCAGAAGTCGGTGAAGGTAATCTTAATTGGGAGGCGATTCTGAACGCTTGTATCTATGCGGAGGTTGAGTGGTATATTATCGAACAGGACACCTGTTATGAACGGGATCCGTTTGAAAGTTTAGGCATCAGTCTCAGAAATCTCAAAGAGATGGGGTTTGCTTAAACGTATTGCGTTCTTATCTAATGGGGGGCAAGTCTCCGTGTTGATTCTAAAACGATCGTGATATACGGGGATCTTGCCTTATATTTTAAACGGAAAATCAAGAAAGGATTGAGCGCAGACCATAACCCAGAGAGTTGAGTGGGAGACCTTTCAACTCTCAATACGGAATCAATTGACGTGTCGCGTACAGAGGCAAATATTGAGCAACGCTCAATTTTTTTTGACATTATACAGTGATTTGTGATACAATTAAGATTTGATACACTTAAGACTTGATGCGAGTATAAGGAAATTGATTCTCCGAACGGGGCGTGGCGCAGCCCGGAAGCGCGCTTGAATGGGGTTCAAGAGGTCGCTGGTTCGAATCCAGTCGCCCCGATCACTGAATATACAATATCGTCGTATAAATAGTGTATCGCTCGATAAATAGCAAAGAAAGGAGGGAGTTGCAGTAGTGAACAAGTCGTGTATTAATGTTGGCATTTTAGGGTGGGGTACTGTCGGCACAGGCGTTTCCAAAATCCTGATGAATCAGAATTCCCTCATCGCCAAAAATAGTGGCACCGAATTATGCCTAAAAAAAATAGTAAAGCGGACCTTACCTGCGATGCGGCAAGGTGTTGACCTTCCTATGGATTGTCTGACAACTGATCCCGCAGAAGTCGTTGATAATCCAGAAATCGATATTGTTGTTGAACTTATCGGTGGTGCCACAACAGCCCACTCGCTCATTAGGCGCGCAATCCAAAATGGCAAACACGTCGTTACAGCAAACAAAGCCCTTCTTGCAGAACACGGTGGTGAACTGTTCCAACTGGCTTCAGAACACCAAGTCAGTCTCAATTTCGAGGCAAGTACGGCAGGCGGTATTCCGATCATCAAAACCCTACAAGAGAGTTTCGCTGGCAACCAGATTCACTCTCTTTATGGTATTGTGAATGGGACGTGTAACTACATTTTGACCGAAATGCACGAGCGTGCTGTGGACTTTTCAGATGTGCTCAAAGTTGCCCAGGACAAGGGGTACGCCGAAGCTGATCCAACGCTTGACGTTGAAGGAATTGATGCTGCACAAAAACTCATTCTCCTGATCGCCCTCGCCTATCGGAGTAATATCTCGTTATCGCAATTCCATGTTGAAGGTATTACAAGTATCACCCAGAAAGAGATTCAATACGCTCGCGAACTCGGTTACGTCATTAAGCTCTTGGCAATCGCGAAACTCACCGACGGAAATCGTGTGGAAGCACGTGTGCATCCGACACTCGTGCCGGAGCGGAGTTTGTTAGCGAATGTCAGTGGGGCATTTAACGCGGTTTGTGTGATCGGTGACGCCGTCGGTCCGACCCTTTTTTATGGACAGGGGGCTGGCGAGATGCCAACGGCAAGTGCTGTTGTTGCTGATATCATTGATGCCGCGAAATCTGTGCAGCAAGGCATAAGCACGCCAATTTCACGAGCATGGCTTTCAGGCGCACCGGCGGAAGTGGGTGTATGTCCTATTGACGATATTGAGACGCGGTATTACATCCGTTTTGTGGTTGCTGACCGACCCGGCGTTCTCGCAAAAATCGGGACGATTTTGGGGAACTGGCAGATTAGCATCGCCTCCGTCATCCAAAAGGATCCGCATGGTATGGAGACCGTGTCCCTGGTGATGTTGACGCACGAGGCACAAGAGAAAAACATGAAATCCGCGCTTGCAGAGATTTATACACTCGAAGATGTAAAGGACGAGGCACAACTCATTCGAATCGAAGAAGAAGTCGATTTTTAAATAGTCATCAGCGGTCAGCCGTCAGTTAAATAAAAAGGGGTCTGATAGTTCGAACACCTCTTGTTACTGACAACTGAAAGGATTTTGAAAAATCCGTGCTGACAGTCGAAAGTCCATAGTCAGGACCGAGGTCACATTGAAAATGAAGGAAGGCGTCAAAGATACTTTAGTGTTCAACGTGAAAGACCTTCGACACGAGGACTTTAAGGAATACAAAGCACTTGTACCGTCCGAATCCCTCGATTTGACTTACGAGGAAGCAAAATTTATTCAGCCGTTGTCATGCAGCGTCGGGCTCTTTCGTCAAGGTGGCGACAATATTTATATAACCACCGATGTCAATACGACTATTTTGGTGGAATGTCGACGCTGTATCAACCCGCTTGAGGTCGACATAGTGGCTACACTCGGTTTGCTATTTTCTATGGGGAATGCATCGTCAGAACCGGATGAAGATGATCAAAGATACTATGACGGGGAAACTTTAGATATTTCAGAAGATGTCCGGCGGGCACTTGTGCTTGAAATACCGACATGGTCGCTCTGTTCCGAGGCGTGCAGAGGTTTATGTCCAGAATGCGGGACGGATCTCAACGTGACAGAATGCTCCTGTGAAATGACGGATGAGCCATCGCTCCCCGCCTCTAACTCCCTGAGCGCGCAGCTTGCAAGTGCATTTTCCAAAGCCGGTTCTCGTAAAAATACTGACAACAGTTGAAATCAGAATAAATACTTTAAGGTGTACGCGTGATTCACCTATCGCGATTTTGTAACATAAAGGAGATAAGCCATGGCGCATCCGAAACGGAGGACGTCAAAATCGAAGAAAAGAATGCGGCGGAGCCATAACGCGCTCCATGATAAAGCCATAAGTGTCTGTTCATACTGCGGAGAGACGATTATTTCTCACCGCGTCTGTTCCGAATGTGGGCATTACAATGGACGGCCCGTATTAAAATCTGCGGATGAGGCATAGATCACGGTTCGTTAGAAACCAACGAGGATAGATTTTTTACACGTTTTGGTACGTCCATTTCAACATAAGAAACCTGCAACGGTGCCTTAGAACGCCAGCGCGGTGTTTTTGATTGGGGTTTTTGCAATGTAATACAAGGAACGGATTTATTCTATTCCGAGACTAAATCCGGTATTTCTGCGGATTTCTCCAGGAAACGGTACTTACGAGAGAGATATGATGACGCAACTTCGATATGCAACCATTACAGGGACAGGCTCCTACCTCCCCGACCGGGTTGTCACCAATTTTGACCTTGAGCAAGTGGTCGATACAAGCGATGAATGGATTCGGCAACGGACGGGGATTGCTGAGAGACGCATCGCTGCAGACGATGAAGCAACCTCTGATCTTTGTATACATGCTGCGCGATGGGCTATCAAAAACGCGCATATTGATCCACTTGATATTGAGATGATTCTCGTTGCTACTGTGACCCCCGATAGGTTTTTTCCTTCAACGGCGTGCTATGTTCAGAAAGGTATCGGTGCGAAGAACGCCGCCGCAATGGATATTTCCGCTGCCTGCGCTGGCTTCCTTTACGGATTGGATTTAGCTGACGGAATGATCAGATCTGGACGATATAACACGATTCTTGTCGTCGGTGGCGAAATTTTTAACAAAATTGTTGATTGGAACGACAGAAGTACATGTGTCCTTTTTGGAGATGGCGCAGGGGCTGCTGTGGTCCAAGCTACCGATGAACCGAAAGGGATCCTCGCATCTTATATCGGATCGGATGGAGATTATGCCGACATTGACCTTCTCGGTATTCCCGCGGGCGGGTCGAGAATGCCGGTCACTCAAGAAGCCATCGACCAGAAGTTAGACAAACTTCAAATGAACGGGCGAGAAGTCTTCAAATTGGGGGTTCGCCTGATGCCGGAAGCCGCACAACGTGTGCTCCGACAGGCAAACGTTAGTATTGAGGAAATTGATCTGTTAATCCCACATCAAGCGAACCTACGCATCATTGAGGCGGTTGGCGATAGACTTGAAATGCCACGGGAGAAGGTCTATATCAACGTTGATAAGTACGGCAATACCTCCGCAGCAACAATTATCATCGCGTTAGATGAGGCGATTCGTGAGGGAAGAGCGAAGCCGGGCGATCTTCTTCTGTTTGTGACTTTTGGCGCAGGTTTGACATGGGGGAGCACACTCCTACGATTATAGTAAATGGCTGTCGGAAACCGTCGGTTATCGGTGAAGAATTTTTCGTTTAACAAAACCCGCTTTGCTGACTGCCCCTTTGCTGATTGCTATTCTTCTGACCGTTGATGGTTAATATGTTGGCATTCATTTTTCCAGGACAAGGTTCACAACAGGTAGGCATGGGAGCAGCGCTGGCGCAGACTTACCCAGCGGCCGATGCTGTTTTTCAGGAGGCGGATGCAGTCCTCGGACAGGCGCTGAGACACCTCTGTTTCGAGGGACCGGAAGCAGACTTAAAGCAGACCGAAAATACACAACTGGCGATTTTAACCTGTAGTGTGGCAGCGTTGCAAGTCCTAAAGGAATGCGGGGTCGTGCCGAGTGCGGTCGCCGGACACAGTTTAGGAGAGTATTCCGCACTCGTGGCGGCAGGAGTGATCGGCTTTGAAGATGCCCTGCATTTGGTACACGCACGAGCGAGTTTCATGGCGGAAGCTGGAAGGACACAACACGGCACAATGGCGGCCATCCTCGGGATGGCAACGGAACGGCTGCAAGAACTATGTGACACGGCTGAAGGTATTGTGAACATCGCCAATTACAACTGTCCCGGACAATTGGTAATCTCTGGCGAAATCGAAGCTGTCAACCACGTTCTCGAACTTGCTAAAGCCGAGATTGGTGCAAGACGGTGTCGTCCGTTGCCAGTCAGTGGGGCGTTTCATTCGCCACTCATGGCATCCGCGCAACAGAAATTCGCAGCGCCACTTGAATCGGTGACGATGCAACCACCGAACGTCGATATTGCGATGAATGTAACGGGTGAGTTCGCCACAGATGCAGATGATATCAGAAACCTCCTATTTCAACAGATAACGCGACCTGTCCAGTGGGAAAAAACATTGCAGACTCTTGAGAAAATCGGTATTACGCATTTTGTGGAGGTCGGACCGGGCAAAGTTTTGTCCGGTTTGGTGAAACGGACCTTGCCAGAAAGTAGTGCTGTGAACGTTGAAGATATTGAAACGCTATCTCATGTAAAAGATGAACACGGGAGTGGTGGGTAAAAAAATGCGTGAAACAACGGAACAAAGTGCCTTTAGAGCAGATGTGCTGAGTGGCAAAACCGCAATCGTTACAGGTGCGTCGCGGGGTATTGGGGCAGCGATTGCACATAGGCTCTGCGAAGCCGGGGCAAATGTCGTGCTCTGCTCTCGTTCCGCCGAAGCAGTCGGACAGATCGCTGATATACTGCAAGGAACAGGCTATACTGTACTCTCAATGGCTGCTGACATTTCCCAAAAGGCGGATGTTGACGCCCTCATTGAAAAGACGATTGCACAGTTTTCGCACATTGATATTCTCGTGAACAACGCAGGGATTACCCGTGATACGTTGCTCATGCGCCTCAAAGATCAGGACTGGGACACTGTTGTACAGACAAATCTGACGGGTACGATGTACTGTACCCGGGCGGTCCTTCGCCCTATGATCCGTCAGAAAAGTGGACGTATTATCAACATCTCGTCAGTTGTTGGATTATCGGGAAACGCGGGACAGGCAAATTATGCCGCTGCGAAGGCAGGCATTATCGGTTTGACGAAGGCTACCGCGAAAGAGGTTGGTGCGCGTGGTATCACGGTCAATGCTATCGCTCCTGGCTTTATCACGACAGATATGACAGCACGAATACCGGAACAGAATCAGCAGCAACTGCTTGAACTGATTCCACTACGGGAATTTGGGCGCCCAGATGATGTGGCAGATGCCGTCTGTTTTTTGGCATCGGATGCTGCACGTTATATCACCGGCCAAACACTTCAAGTTGACGGTGGTATGGTGATGTAATTCATCGGCTCTCGGTTCTCGGCTCTCGGTTCTCGGCTCTCGAAAATCAAGGGGTTTTCTTGCCGACAGCTGATGGCTGACTGCCGACAGCCATAATTTAGAGGAGATCAGACAAACACTTATGGCAACAAACCAAGAACGCCTCATCGAAATTATCGCAAAACAACTCGGTGTTGAAGAAGATAATGTCACTCCAGATGCCTCCTTTATGGAGGACCTGGGTGCTGATTCACTTGATACTGTTGAACTGGTCATGGCACTTGAAGAGGAATTCGACATCGAAATCCCAGACAGTGATGCGGAGAAAATCCAGACTGTTCAAGATGCCCTGAGTTACCTGGACGAACACGTTTAGGTTAAGGTATATCGTCTATCAGTTGTCGGTCTTCAGTCTTCGGTCGTCAGTTAAAGAAGGGTTTGATTGCATCAGAACCTTACTTTTAACGGATAACGGATAACTGATAACTGACAACTATTCTACAAAAAAGGATCGGTCTCGTGGAGCGTGTAGTTATTACAGGAATCGGCGTTGTCAATGCAATTGGCAATACGAAAGAAGAATATTGGGATGCGCTTGCTATCGGTAAAAACGGAATCGGACCTTTAACCTATTTTGATGCCTCTGAGCATCGCACCCAAATCGCCGGAGAGGTTAAGAGCTTCCAAGCGGAACAGTATATGGACCGCCGAGCCGCGTCCAGATTACCGCTGTTCATTCAGTACGCGCTTGCCGCCTCAATTATGGCACACGAGGATGCGGGTTTGGAACTCGACACCGTTGACCCTTACCGGGCAGGGGTCCAAATGGGTTCAGGGATTGGCGGCATCGGTGTCCTTGAAGATAACGCGAAACTCCTCGCTGAGAAGGGCGCGAAGCGCGTGAGTCCATTCCTTGTCCCCTATATGATTATTAACATGGCGGCAGGACAGGTCTCCATCCATTTTAACCTCAAGGGTCCTAATTCTACGTCCGTCACTGCGTGTGCAAGTGCGAACCATTCTATCGGTGATTCGTTTCGTATCATTCAACGCGGTGAAGCGGACGTGATGTTTACTGGTGGAACGGAATCGGCGATTACCCCCTTAGCTTTTGCTGGGTTCTGTTCAATGCGCGCTATGTCTGCTCGAAATCATGAGCCTGAACGCGCCTCGCGCCCGTTTACGAAGGACCGGGATGGCTTTGTGATGGGTGATGGTGCTGGGGTCCTAATTCTCGAATCGTTATCACACGCCAGCGCGCGCGGGGCCTATATCTACGCGGAAATGGTCGGCTACGGAATGACCTCGGACGCACACGATATGGTAAGCCCACCTGAGAACGGTGAGGGGGCGGCAAAAGCGATGGAATTTGCAATCCAAGATGCAAAATTGCCGCTGGATGCCGTCGATTATATCAACGCGCACGGCACCTCGACACCGATCGGCGATATTGCTGAGACGAACGCCATTAAAACTCTTTTCGGTGAACGTGCCTACAAAATTCCTGTCAGTTCTACCAAATCCATGATTGGTCATTTGCTCGGTGCAGCGGGTGCCGTAGAACTCATCGCCTGTTTGGGTGGGATGGGAAAAGGCTTCCTGCCACCGACTATCAACTACGATATGCCGGACGAAGCCTGCGACTTGGACTATGTTCCAAACGAAAGTCGCGATGCAACGATTGATGTCGCACTCTCTAACGCGTTCGGTTTCGGTGGACACAACACCTCTATCGCCATCCGCAAATTCTCGGATTAGACAGATGAGCGAAAGTGCAAAATACATGAGGAACTCTTAGTGAGTGTTTAATCAGTTTGCGGCATTCACGCATCGCCCGGGTTCAGCCATGTTGTTATCAACCCCAAACTCCTTGCACGTAGCCTATATTGGTTTTGGAAGCAACATCGGTGACCGTCTGGCACATATCCAAAATGCCATCCATACGCTATCAAAAACGGAGGGAATCACCTTAAAAAAGGTTTCCTCCATCTATACGACTGATCCGATCGGTTATGAATCCCAAGCACAGTTTCTGAACGGTGTCGCCGCTATCCAAACCTCCCTTTCTCCCCGCTCCTTGCTACATACCTTAAAAGACATTGAGACCACTATTGGCAGAAAACACCGTATCCGCTGGGGTCCGAGAGAGATTGACTTGGACATATTAATCTACGGAGATGTGTGTGTTCAAACAGAGAAACTCGTCATTCCGCATCCGGAGATGCATCTCCGCGGTTTCGTATTGGTCCCGTTAGCGGAGATCGCGCCGGATCTTGTGCATCCAGTCTTTCAGGAAACTATTCAAACCCTTCTCAATCGCCTTGAAGATAGCAAATCCGTTCTAAAAGAAGAATATTGTATTTTATAGTTCCGTAGCGGCAGAACTACGTTCCCTTTCAGAAGAATTCCTACGAACCAAAGACTTGCTTTAAATTTCCGCATAAATATAGTTTTCACTTTCTGAACAGATTTTGATCCCGATGTCAACGCACCTGAAAAACTTGCAATTTTCTCTTAAGTATAGTATAATTTCTAAATGCGTGAGTCCGAAACACGTAGACATAATACACCAGTAATTACAAGTGCTAAAGGAGTTTAAGGAAAGTTTTACAAAGATGAACATTCACGAATACCAAGCCAGACAACTCTTAGAATCCTATGGTGTCAATACGCTACCGGGTAAGGTCGCCGAGACGCCAGAGGAAGCCGAAGCCATCGCACAGGAGCTCAATTGCCCAAAATACGTTATTAAGGCACAAATACATGCTGGGGGTCGCGGGAAAGGCGGCGGCGTCAAACTTGCAGATTCACCCGCCGAAGTTAAACAGCGTGCAGATGCCATTCTCGGGATGCAGCTCGTGACACCCCAGACCGGTCCTGAAGGGAAACTCGTCCGTAAGGTGCTAATCGCTGAAGCTGCGGAAATAGAGAAAGAATTCTACCTCGCCATTTTACTTGATCGAGAAACATCCCGACTCACCTTAATCGGAAGCGAAGAGGGGGGTGTTAACATTGAGGAAGTTGCGGCAGAAACCCCTGAAAAAATTATTCGGACGGAGGTGCATCCAGCCTTCGGGTTAACTGAGTTCCAAGCGCGGGAGTTTGCATACAAACTCATCACCGATGTAGACTACCGTTCGGTTATCCCAAGCGCCACCCAATTGATTTTGTCGCTTTACAGTGCGTTTATTGCATGCGACTGTTCGTTGGTAGAGATTAATCCCTTGGCTATTGTAAAAACGGATGACGCATTAGACATTGTCGCACTCGATTCCAAGGTAAACCTTGATGACAATTCACTCTGGCGACATTCCGATATAGCGGAGATGCGCGATCCACACGAAGAAGATCCGAGTGAATTAGAAGCAAGCGAATCGGGTTTAAGTTACATCCGTCTCGATGGTGATATCGGTTGCATGGTGAACGGGGCAGGCCTCGCTATGGCAACCATGGACATTATCAAACAGAACGGTGGCGAACCGGCAAACTTTCTTGATGTCGGTGGTGGCGCATCTGTAGAGGCAGTTGCCCACGCTTTCCGTCTCATCCTTGCAGACGAAAATGTGAAGGCTGTCCTCGTGAACATCTTTGGCGGCATCATGAAATGCGATACAATCGCAAACGGTATCGTTGAAGCCGCGAAGCAGGTTGAACTCAATGTTCCCCTTGTGGTTCGGTTAGAAGGGACGAACGTGGAACTTGGAAAACAGATCATTGCTGAATCGGATTTGAACGTTCAACAATCAGCAGGTCTCTCTGAAGCGGCGCAGCTGGCAGTGGAGGCGGCGAACGCTGCATAATGATACGGCATTTGGCGACATAACCGTCCGAAATCCGTAAATTAAAAAATGGAAAAACTTGAATTAAAGGACATAGACGTTGGTGGGAAACGCGTTCTCGTACGGGTGGACTTCAATGTTCCAATGAAAGATGGGAAGATTACAGATGAAACCCGTATCACCGCCGCTTTGCCGACACTTTTGGCACTCATCAACGCCGATGCCAAAATTATCCTTGTAACGCATTTGGGCAGGCCCGAGGTGGGGTCGGCAGCTGACTGGGAAACACTCTCGACTGAACCGATCGCTGTCGCTCTCAGCCGCAAACTCGGTACACGGGTTACACATGTCAACGATTGCGTTGGTGAGTCGGTGCAAACTGCCGTTGCGTCAATGCGTAACGGAGAAGTTCTGCTCCTTGAAAATGTTCGGTTCTATGCCGAGGAAACTGCGAACGACACGGCATTCGCTGCGCAACTTGCCTCACTCGCGGACGTCTATGTGAACGATGCATTCGGTACAGCACATCGTGCCCATGCCTCAACCGAGGGAGTGACGCACCATCTGAGTCCGTGTGCCGTTGGGCTTTTGATGGCACGTGAAATCTATTATCTCAGCACCACCCTTGAAGATCCTGCACGTCCATACATTGCTATCCTCGGTGGTGCGAAAATTTCCGACAAAATCACACTGATCGAGAACCTCCTCGGAAAGGTTGATAAACTTCTTATCGGTGGCGGTATGGCATATACATTTCTGTCGGCGTTGGGCTTCACTGTTGGGAACTCAATTGTCGAGACTGAAAAACTTGACGTTGCAAAATCGTTAGTCGAAAGGGAAGACTTCTCGGATTCTGTCCTGCTCCCCATCGATCATGTCGTGGGTAAAGCCTTTGACCCTGAAACCGAATCGCAGATTGTGGCCGAAAGTGATATCCCGGGCGGATGGCAAGGATTGGATATTGGTCCCGAAACTGTCTCGGCTTTTGGTGGACAGATTGCGACAGCAAAAACCGTCGTGTGGAACGGGCCCTTAGGGGTCTATGAATTTGAGAAGTTCGCACAAGGCACGATTTCGGTCGCAAAGCGGATTGCCAATTCAGAATCGGTGAGTATTATTGGGGGTGGCGACTGTGTCGCCGCGATACAACAAGCCGGGGTCGCAGATCGAATGACGCATATCTCAACGGGAGGTGGTGCCTCCTTGGAGTTTTTAGAAGGGAAACTGCTACCCGGGATCGTGGCTTTAACGGATTCAGAAGGCAGTTAGAATGAACCGAAAACCATTGCGAAACGAAATTATGCCTTAAATGGCATAATTTGTCTTTGCTTTACATTTGGAGCAATGCCCAGAGGCGCATAATTAAAAAAATGTTTGATAAAATAGTTCCCCGTAGTGAAGACTACGCAAAATGGTATACGCAAGTCATCCGTCAAGCCGAGATGGCTGACTACGCTCCCGTCCGAGGGTGTATGGTAGTCCGTCCTTACGGCTACGCGCTCTGGGAGAATGTCAAAGAACAATTGGATACCCGGTTCAAAGAAACGGGACACCAAAACGCCGCCTTTCCGCTCTTCATTCCGATGAGTTTCATCGAAAAAGAAGCGGAGCATGTTGAGGGTTTTAAGCCGGAACTCGCTGTCGTCACGCACGGTGGCGGAAAAAAGTTGGAAGAACCGCTTGTCGTGCGCCCAACATCTGAGACTATTATCGGCTACATGTATAGTCAGTGGATCCAGTCTTATCGAGATTTACCGGTGCTTATCAATCAATGGGCGAACGTCGTCCGATGGGAATTGCGTCCTCGTCTTTTCCTCAGGACGACGGAATTCTTCTGGCAAGAGGGGCATACCGCTCACGCAACGCACGAGGAGGCTGAAGAGGAAACCTTACGCATTCTGGATCTCTATGCCGATTTTGCAATCAATGAAGCTGCGATACCTGTCATTTCCGGACGTAAGAGTGAAAGCGAAAAGTTTCCGGGCGCGCTAACCTCTTATACCATTGAGGCAATGATGGGGGATAAACGCGCACTTCAGGCTGGCACTTCACACGACTTAGGGCAGAACTTCGCCAAGGCTTTCGATATTCAGTATCTCGATGCCAACCAGAAACAGCAGCACTGCTGGACGACGAGTTGGGGTGTGAGCACCCGAATGATTGGTGCGATTATCATGGCACACGGGGACGACCAAGGGTTGGTTCTTCCCCCGAGACTTGCCCCCACGCAGCTCGTCATTGTGCCAATCGTTCCTAAAAATAAAGACAGCGATAAGCAAGCCGTCATGCAAGCCGTTGATGGCATCTGTGAAACTTTGGGCGGCGTCCGTTACCACGTTGACGATAGGCACGATTACTCACCGGGTTGGCGGTTCAACGAATGGGAACTCAAAGGCGTGCCTTTACGTATAGAGATCGGTCCCCGCGATTTGAGCAAACAGCAAATCGTCCTTGCACGACGCGATATACCGGGCAAGGAAGGCAAAATATTTGTGCCAATTGACAGTGCTGTAGAGACAGTAAAGCAGATGCTTGAGACTATTCAATCTGACATGCTCAAACGGGCAACAGATTTTCGCGATGCGAATACCTTTAAACCTGACACCTACGACGCGTTTAAAGAGGTTATCGAAAATGGGTTCGCACACGCACGCTGGTGTGGCGACGCAGCCTGTGAAGATCACGTCAGAGAGGAAACGCAAGCGACGATCCGATGCCTCCCGATGGAACAACTCGGTGGAGATGGCGAATGTATTGTTTGTGGTAAACCTGCGAAAGACATCGCTGTCTTTGCTCGCGCATATTAGAATAGTTATCAGTTGTCAGTGCGGGTTGCTACGCAGCCCTTTCAGATGTCAGTTAAGAGCCGGTATGATTCAGTCAAAAACCGCTTTAACCGACAACTGAAAGCTGATGACCGACGACTCTTAAAACCGAAGACTGAAAACTAAAAAAATATGAGCATACTCGTTAATAAAAATACAAAAGTCCTCGTTCAAGGCATCACAGGTCGTTCTGGACGCTTTCACACAGAGCAGTGTGCAGCTTACGGCACCCAGATTGTTGCAGGCGCGGTCCCCGGTAGAGGTGGATCTGATGTGAGTGGTATCCCTGTGTATGACACTGTGGCAGAGGGGGTCGCAGCGACAGGCGCGGATACCTCGTTGATTTTCGTTCCGGCACATTTCAACGCGGCGGATTCTGTCATGGAAGCAGCGGAAGCAGGCGTTGAACTGATCGTCTGCATCTCTGAGCACATTCCTGTTCTCGACATGGTCAAAGCGAAGGCGTATCTTCAAGGGAAGTCAACCCGATTAATCGGACCGAACTGTCCCGGAGTCATCACACCCGGTGAATGCAAAATCGGCGTTATGCCTGAGTTTGCCTATACACCCGGCACCGTTGGGATCGTTTCCCGAAGCGGCACCTTGACTTACGAAGCCGCATATCAACTGAAGCGACTCGGCATTGGGCAGTCCACCTGTGTCGGCATCGGTGGCGATCCGGTGATTGGAACAAACTTCGTTGAGGTCCTCAAGCTTTTTGAAGCGGACGACGACACACATGCCGTCGTCTTAATAGGTGAAATCGGGGGAACGGCTGAGGAAAAAGCAGCACAGTTTGTGAAGGACGAAATGACGAAGCCTGTTGTCGGTTTTATTGCTGGGCAGACCGCACCCCCCGGAAAGCGAATGGGACACGCCGGGGCAATCATCTCCGGGGGGCAAGGCACTGCTCCCGATAAAATTCAGGCACTTAAGGATGCTGGGGTCACTGTTGCCGATAGTCTTACCATTATTGGGGAAACTGTTTCAGAGGTGTTGGCTGAGTCCGTCTAAAATTTAGGTTTGTAGTGGCGCAATTCATTGCGCCTTGATAGAAGCGATGCATCGCTTCACTACGAACCATTCTTCTCACTATTTGAAGGTGGACACTCCTGTCGTGGAGCAGTGACCAAAGTTAACGGGTAAAGAAATGAAAAAAGACATCGCTTACCTACAGACCAAAAAACAGGAACGGCAACCGATTACTGTGCTAACCTGTTACGACTATCCTACCGCTTGTCTGCAAGACGAAGCAGGTATTGATATCGTCTTCGTTGGCGATAGCGTTGGAACCAACGTTCTCGGGTATAAAAACGAGACAGAGGTGACGATGGGAGATATGCGTCACCATCTCAAAGCGGTGCGCCGCGGTGTGACAGATGCCTATCTCCTCGTTGATATGCCCTATGCCGCAGATCGCGACGTGTCGCAAGCCATCACCAATGCGAAGTGCTTTATATCCGATGGAGCAGATGGTGTTAAATTGGAAGGTGGCCCAGAAAAGGTACCCATTGTTACCGCACTCACTGAGCACGGTATAGACACCTGTGCACACATCGGTCACAATCCGCAAATCCATGGGACCAAGGCATCAACCCACGGAAAAACCTTTGCCAAAGCGAAAAGCCTTATTGAAGCCGCAGAAGCACTCGCAGCTGCTGGCGCGAAACTCATCGTCCTTGAGAAAATTACTGAAGAGGTCAGTCAGATTATAACGAATAGACTCAGTATTCCGACCATCGGTATTGGTGCAGGTCGATTCTGTGACGGGCAAGTGCTCGTTGTTAACGATATATTGGGCATAGGTCCCCCCCTCAAACACGCCAAACGCTATCAAGATTATAGTCACCTGACTTTTGAGGCGATCTGCCAATACAAGAGAGAGGTAGCGAATGGCGCATTTCCTACAGACGCGAACACCTCACACATCCCACCTGATAAACTTGAGCGACTGCAGAAGTGGCTAAAATCAACGCCCTAAATCGCTTGAGGGCAGAATCCACCCGTCCACAGGACTGCTGCTTTCATCGAATTATGCTTCCAGAGGCACTACGTCGGCATAGACGTAGGTGGGTGAAGTGTTCCTGTTTGCGTGAATCTTGTCATTGCTGTCTTTCTGAGAAACAATGTCTCTCTGGACAACTTTACCCGGTTTCGCGGCAACAGGCGAACTAAACATCGGTCCATCAACAACACATGTATGGAACTCACCGTTTTCACCGAGCGGATCCACCCCATCGGGTAAATCGGCAAGGAGTTCGGCATCGAACCAACGTCCTGCGAAATCGGCAGGAACCTTGGTCGGATTGAGGGCAGTGATAATGGCACGCATGCCGGAAGTGATCATTTTTTCAGCGAGTTGTGTTGTGTTTTCTCCCCATACCGGAAAAATCGGTGTGAAACCGGTTCCGCGTAATTTGTCTTCTCGGTATTCACGGATGTCTTCTAAGAACAGATCCCCGAAAGCGAAATGCGATGTTCCCTGATGTTCGGGTAACGCTTCCACTTCAGCGAGAAATTTTCGCATCGCCTCTTCATAGATCGCATTGGAACAGGGATAGGGGATCGGTATTTCATACAATGGCACTCCAAGTTTCTCCGCTTGCTGTTTGAGCACCCACGCCGGCGTAGAGTGGATGGAGACGCGATCAAATGTCTTTGTGACAGTCGTAAAAATACCCCGCACCTCGTAGCGTTCCGGCTCCTGACGGAGTGTATGAAGTGCCCATGCAGAATCTTTGCCCGAGGACCAAGAGACAAAGACTGGGACAGGAGTCGTGTCGTTCGTCTGTTTTGTCATATTTAAACCTTTCTATTTTTAAGCCCGCGTCTACAATGCCAAAAAATTGGAGAGTAAACTCTTTCCAGCAGTCGTCAAAATCGACTCTGGATGGAACTGCACGCCCCAAATAGGTAGCGTTTTATGCCGAAGCCCCATGATTTCATCCTGATCTGTCCAAGCGGTGATCTCAAGGCAATCTGGTAATGTATCCCTTTTTACGATCAGTGAATGGTATCGCGTGGCTTCAAATGGATTGTCCAATCCCTCGAAAAGTTCGACCGCATTATGTTCAATCATTGAGGTTTTCCCGTGCATCAACCGGTCTGCTCTAACGACGTCACCACCGAATACGTCTCCGATGCACTGGTGACCAAGACAGACCCCCAAAATCGGAACTTTGCCAGCGAAGTGTTTTATTGCATCGTTAGATATACCGGCTTCTTTCGGCGTGCAAGGACCCGGTGAGATGACAATCCGTTCAGGTTTGAGGGTATCTAAGGCGTCTAATCCTATTTTTCGACTCCGATGCACCTCCAATTCAGCACCGAGTTCACCGAGATACTGCACTAAATTATAGGTGAAGGAGTCGTAGTTATCAATCATTAAGACCATCTTTTCGTCTCCTTTTTGTTAGAGGCAGCCATCACAATAGAAAACCCTGTTCTGCTAAAGCAATGGCACTGAGCATAGCTCGCGCTTTACTCAAGGTTTCGTAATACTCCGTTTCAGGCACAGAATCCGCGACAATGCCAGCACCCGCTTGCACATAAGCCGTGCTATCTTTGATAACCGCCGTTCGGATCGTAATCGCTGTGTCTGTGCTGCCAGAGAAACTGAAGTACCCGACCGCGCCTCCGTAAGTCCCGCGGCGTGTCGATTCGAGTTCATCAATGATTTCCATTGCCCGGACCTTCGGGGCACCTGAAAGGGTGCCTGCGGGGAGGCAGGCTCGGATCACATCGAAAGCCGTGACATGCTCACGGAGTTTCCCGATCACGTGTGAAACGATGTGCATCACGTGTGAGAAGCGTTCAACTATCATGAGATCGGTCACTTCAACCGTCCGATACTCGCAGACGCGCCCGAAGTCGTTGCGTCCTAAATCAACGAGCATGACGTGCTCTGCGCGTTCTTTCGGATCTGCGAGGAGTGACCGTTCCATCTCAAGGTCCTCCTCCGTCGTTTTGCCACGCGGGCGAGTTCCGGCAAGTGGGCGATGCTGAGCGAGTCCATCCTCTACCCGTACCATCATCTCCGGGGAGGCACCTACAATATCAAAACTCTCCAGTTTCAGATAATACATGTAAGGCGATGGGTTGACGATCCGCAATGCACGATACACCTCGAATGAATCTGCAGATACTGGACAACTCAACCGCTGCGAAATTACCGCTTGGATGATGTCGCCTGCGGCGATGTATTCTTTCGCACGCCGAACCGCGGTTTCGTAGCCTGACTTTGTGAAATTCGATTGCGGATCGGATAGGATTTCATCATACCCGTCTTGAGACTCGCTACGCGCGCTGCCGACATGCGCTTCGGAAGTCGCTGTGAGTTTCTCGACCAATGCCTCAATTTTCGCAAGAGCCTCCGCATAAGCCGCGTCCACGTCTCCATCAATATGCGCGTTCGCCACAACCTTGATCTGATGGTTCACATGATCGAATATCAAGAGCGTTTCGGCAATCATGAAGAAACAGTCGGGCAGCTGCAGATCATCTTCGGTATTATCTGGCAGTTCCTCGACGAACCGCACCATATCGTAACTCATATAACCCACCGCGCCCCCGTGAAATTTGGGTAGTTCTGCATTGTGAACAGGTCGGTAATCCTGCATCAATTCCTCGAGCGCACGCAACGGATCTTCATATTCCTGAACGACGGTTTCGCCTTTTTCCAAGTACTCAATGGTAACCTGATGCCCTTTACTCTGGAAAAGCACTGAGGGTTGGCTCCCCAAAAAAGAGTAACGCGCAAGATTTTCACCCCCCTCAACGCTTTCAAGCAAGAACACATAATTATCTGGCATCAACTTGTAAAAAGCAGACACCGGTGTCTCCATATCCGCCAAAATCGATCGGTATACCGGTATCGTGTTTCCTGATTTCGCTGCCTCGCGAAAATCTTCCAACGTAGGATAATACATATTTTAAATTTTCCTTGCGGTTCGGTCAGGTGCGTCTGGAATTCACGTTCTTATCCGTATGTCCGCCTGCGTATTGTTGCAGGCTCGGTTTTTTAAACTGACGAACCTATTAGGGTCTAATAGACCGCATCTTCATCGAAAACCTTTTCGCCTACGATCTGCGTTGATTCTCCGTCGGGGGAAACTTCTCGAAAGAAGCAGGAACGATAACCGACATGGCACGCCGCTACTTTCTGCTCAACCTTTATGAGCAGGGCATCACCATCACAATCTATTGCAATAGATTTAACCGTCTGCGTATGCCCTGAAGTCTCCCCCTTTATCCACAACTTTTGGCGGGAACGGCTCCAGAAGCAGACGCGCCCTGTATTCAGCGTTTCCTTTATCGCTTCTGCGTTCATGTAACCTAACATCAGGATTTCGTTATTTGTGTCATCTTGAATGATTGCTGCGACTAAACCATCGCGGTCGTACTTAATTTCCGATAGAATTCTCATCTGGGTTCTCCTTTACAAATTTTGTCAATCTGCGAACTTTGCAAAAAAAATACCTTATGCCGCCGGGATCGGTGTGCATAAGGCTTCAACAGGACTTAAAAATAAAAAGTGACGATTTTCAATTTCTATTTCGATTATCTGTTCGAGCGCACACTCCCCCGCAAGCCATTGGACCGCCACCAATGCCAATGGTTAGATATGCGATGCAAGCTGGAGTGTGAACCTAAAAATGCCATCCTTTTTCCTTCTCAACAAGGGTTGATGATTACCAAATCTTTGGATGTATCCACATCTACTATTAATAATAACATATCTGTTTTGTATTGTCAAATATTTTTTCAAAAAAATATTTGCAGAAAATGGCACAACGTGATATACTATATACATTACAATTAAATAAACGAACGATTCAGGTGCCGAATTACGGAGAATAGGGAAGCGCGGTGAGAATCCGCCACGGCCCCGCCACTGTGAACGATCGCAAGTATCCGCTGAAAAAACCACTGTCAAATCACTGATGGGAAGGTCCAGCGGAAGGATCGGAAGTCAGGAGACCTGCCTGAATTGTGTTTCACGCATCTGCTTTCGCGGGAAAGCGGTGGAACGGAACACAGTATCCTGTCAAACGAAAAAGAAATTCTCACATAAGAGATGGAATTCTCTCACACAGTTACAGGATATGCCTTACACAGAGTGTCGCTTCCGCCCCTGTCTTTCCGATGAAAGCAGGGGTTTTTTGTTTCATTACGGAGGTTTTTAATGAACAAAGTTGTAGCGGCGCGGCTCGCAAGCGCGTCTCAAAAAGTCGCTCGTCGGCACTTCTCGTGTTATTCACTCCTACTTATCGGTGCGATCCTTTTCACACTCCTCGTGCGTCCCACCTTTGGACAAACAGAGGCCCCAAACGCGGCAGTTGTCATAAATGCCTTAACGCATCCCGATCTGGGCATCACCGCCTCGCTCTCACTCATCAATCTGACGGAGCCTAATGAGAGACGGGCTGTTGACAATGAAATACTCCGCATCGGCTTTGATCCGATATTACGGCGGCGCGCAATTGGTCTCTCTATTTACGGGCATCTCGCCTATGTCACGAGTTTCAACTTGCCCATCACTGGCGAAACAAGTTCCGGCGACAACATCTATATTATTAACTTGGAAGATCGAGAGTTTGTTGGCGAAATTCCAATCCAAGCGGGCACAACGCCGCAGCAAATCGCCTTGGTCAGTGATCAGAAGCTATATGTCACCTGTGCCGCAACGCATGAGGTACACGTCGTTGACATTCCGAATCGCAATGTAATAAAGGTCCTCACCGGTTCCTTCAACAAACCGACCGGTATCACACGCCTCAATGGCAAAGCCTACGTCGCGAACCCCGCATGGGAGTGGGATCCGGTTGCACGGAAAACGACCTATTATGATAGCAGTGTCACAGTGATTGATACGCAGACAGACATCATATTAAAATCCATTCCGGTGCCGACAAATGCAGGGGCGATCATCAACGACAACGAATCCACCGTTATTGTCAAGACAACGGGTAATTACAACGATGTCCTGGGGCATCTCGTTCTGATTGACGCAACTACCGATGAGATTATCGAAACGGTTAAGCTCGGTTTCACGCCTGGTGCCTCTGCCCTTAATTCAGAAAAACAGTTGTTTATCCAAGGCAGTTGGCAAAACCCCGGCTTACTCATCTACGATATTGCAGCACAAAACTGGATCCGTGACGAAGATGACACGATCACCAACTTCAGTAACAATGCAGATACACCTATCAGTGGTGGACTGACTTTTGCACCCGATGGAAATCTCTATATCATCCAACCCGACTGGTCGGGCGGTGGACAGGATTTCGTTCGCGTCATGGACGTTGCCGATGCCTCTCTCCTGCGATCCTATCACGTTGGACCCGCTGGCTCTATTTTGGGGTTCGCAACGATTACACCGCGACGTGAAGACATCAACAATGATGGGTTCATCAACATAAAAGATATGATAATCGCAGGACGTTTTCTCGGCGACGAAGGTCCCGGGATACGTGCCGATGTCAATGGAGACGAAGTGGTGAATATTCTTGACTTGGTGCTGATCGATCAGGGACGCTAACCTATCATTCGTAGGCGAGGTTTCTAATGGTCATCGCGCATCGGTTATCGGTTATCAGAAGAATAATCGTCAGCCATCAGCAATCAACTAAAAGCCGACTGCTGATGGCTGATGGCTATAAAGTAGCGCAGGTCTTGTGGGGCTTGCCGCTACTCCTTTCTTTGCTCTGTTGCGCTTCAGCTCCCAAAGCGGAACCTATCTCATGGGAGGTAACGTTTTTTTCCTTGGGGGCAAAGGTGCAATTTGGAACAACAGCACCGATACGAAACATAAAAGCCTTTAATCCTGACGATGTGAGGGTCGCGCAACTCAACTTTCCTGTGCCACCTCGGCAGACGGAATCCCTTTATTTTCAGTGGAGCGAAGGAGAAACCTATCGGTTTGAGGCGACCTTATCCACGGGGAACAGTATCGCTCAAAGCGTGACGGCACCGCGAACATACACACAGGGAAATTTAGAGATTGCTCTACCCTATGGTGCCGCGATTGAGACGGATTTAAGTAAGCCATCAGAAATTGATCAGAAGGCACTTGTTTTGCATGAAAGTGAAATGACAGCCACGGTCCTCGTCACAAACGGGAACGTCCCAACGACCTTTGATCTCGAACTTTGTCTACCATCAACCGTCACAGCCGTTCGCTTTCCAGAAGATTGGAAGACAAAAAAAATGGAGTCGAAAACGTGCCTCTCCGTCACCAGTAGACTTGGTGTTGCATCGGAGGTGTGGTACCGTGAGTTAGTGTTGAAAACATCTGCGGCAAACCCATTGGATAGACAAGAGATTTCAGGCACTGTCCGTTTCACAACGGATGCAGGACAGATATGGGAACAACAAGCGACCGTGCAACTGCGGATCGCAACTGTTTCTGAGATTGCCGAACACCTCTCCATCGAATCCATTGAGATGCCTACAGACGCAACGGGGACGGTCGATCCGAAGCAGCGAGAAAATACCATCTACTATCCACGCCCCTTATTCAGTTGGCTCCAAACATCACAGACCAATGCGTTCGAGCCGGTAACTTATCAGACAGTCCGACTCCGCAACGGCGGTGAAGAAACAATCCACGTGGTTGTGTCTTCAACGAACACGGATACGAAAAGTGGCGAAACTATCCCCTTTCTTGCACCTCCAGAGACAACGAACGGTGGGGTGAATCAGAGCGTAGCGTTTGCGAGTCTGCCGGGTGGCACGGTTACAGAAATTCCGCTGCCTCTCTATTTCCATCCAGTGTATTTAAGTCAGGGTAAAATGGAGCAGGCGATCCCTGGGGCGTATAAACGTGACGTTACGGTAAAGGTTTGGGGAAGCGATGCGACAATTCTTCGCCAACAACGTCCACTTCACCTAATCGTTCCAAACCAGCAAGCGTTGCTCGTGAGTCTATTGGCAATCATCAGCAGTTGCATCGGTTTTGCAATTGTCTTGCGGTTCCATGAGCGACTTTTCGCGGGTTTCACAACAAAGCATCTCATTGTGATTGCCCTGTTCAGCACAACGGTTTTTGTGGCGGTGATGGTTCCGTCAACCCTGTTCCTTAATTTAGTCCGTGCCATCTTAGGTCCGTTCTCTGTACTGCTAATTGGCTTAATCAACGAGACGCTCTACTACGCCTTATTGACAGCATTGCTGATTTACATCACTGGAGACCCCAGAAACGCTGAGACGACAAATCATGTCCGCGTGAAAGGGAGTGGTGTAATCCTGCTTGTCTCTGCGGTACGTCTGCTTCTTGGAGGCGTAACGTTCGGGCTTTTCACACCGATGGCAATCGTCTATACCGGCACAAGTGTCCTCTTATTGGAAACGGGATTCTTACTTGTGCGGGATCGCCATCTACTGGCGTGGGCAGTCGTATTAGGCATCTGCGACGCCCTCTCTGGTTATGTCGATTTGCAGCTTTCTATACTCTTCTATCGGCTTTTCTACGCTGATTGGTATATTGTTCTCCGAATTTTAATAGAGGGGTTCGTCTATACATTTATCGGTGTCCTTCTCGGGGCGCGGTTGGGGAGAGGTTTATGGCGTGTAGCAGAATAGTTTTTTAATTATACCTTGCGGATAAGTAGTGTGGTCTGGAACTTGAAGATTTTGGTTTCGAGTCGCCTGCGCCGTTGTTGCAGGCTACGTTTTTGGTGAAGAAGTCAGGAATCGAAATTCCCTTCTACGCGTCTAAGAATTGATAGCCATAAATTTGTGATTTGACGACACAGAAAACTTGGAAACTCACAATACAAACACAAGGAATGTCATAATGAAGCGAATTCAATTTTTGAGTCTACTTTGGTTGGTTATTACCTTACCGCTTAACGTCGCAACAGCGGATATGAGCGTCACTTGGGTCCGGACAGGCGTAATATTTGAAACGGAACACAGAAACGACGTTGAAGACGAAATCGGCATCGCATGGGAGACGAGCGGCACAACGCACGACATCGTCGAAAGACCGACAATCCAAAGGCTTGATGCAAACCGTGTTTTGTTCCCATTGGTATGGCAACCGAACCAGACTTACCAATTTCACTTGAATGATAGCGAAACAACGGCAACGTCACCACTGAAACCTGAATCGTATCTCGTCCGCACGGTTGAATTAGATGAACTTTTATCGCTGATGGAAAACCTTCGGCAGCCTGCGAAACCCACGGCACTCGCCTTAGGACACGGAGATACCCCTCCATTAGCAATTGCAACCGATAGCGGACACCTCGCAATACTCGAACCTTTGACCGGTGAAATTCTCTGGAAAACTCGTGTCTCGGAAGGCTATGTGAGGCAGATAGCGTTCAGTCCCGATAATACGCAACTCTACATTGGTGAACAGGCGGCAGATGGATTTGTCTACTGCTACGATCTAACGACCGATAAACCGACGCTTCGCTGGAAATACCGCACTGCTGATGACATCGAAACCTCCATGCCAAGTAATCCTGACAGCGTCTACGCGTGGGTAAGCTACCCCGGTCAATCGTGTATGCAAGCGTTGGCGAATGGAGACCTTTTGGTGGCGAGCGTGCACTCGTGGACAGAGAATAACACGCCGCTTAAGAAATCTCAACTCTACAGATTCAGTGGGGAAACGGGAGATACTATCTGGAAATGGCCCCGTGAAGGCGCGGTGCCAAAAATAATACGCTGGTTTGACGTAAGTGCTGACGGAAAAACACTCGCACTCCTAACGGATAGTGGGCATAACCTACAAGGAAGTGCAACAGATGAAGACGATGCTGGTAACGGAAAGCTCACTGTTCTCAATGCAGAAGATGGAATGGAAAAGTGGCACATGGATATTCAACCGCTACGCGAGTATTTCTCACAAGTCACATTCTGGCGCGGGGTCAGCATGTCTCCCGATGGTAGGTTCATTAATGTAGCAACGGACGATGGTCGTGCCTTTATCTTTGACGTGGATACGTCGGAGCCGATCTGGCAGGAAAACCTTGCGACGCCACTGGAGGTCAGTGGCATCCCTATTATCGCAACGACTGGCACAATCGGTGCGACGGATGCCGCTGCACTCTTTGTTACAGGGGATACTTATATCCCATATCATCTCCGGAAGGGGGCACAGAAGCCATCGGTGGGACATCCCAACGGGATGACACTGTTTGCCTATTCGTGGCGTGGCGAGAAAATCTGGCAGTGGAAACTTGAGAATATGCCACAAGGCTTACGCATTGACGCTCAGGATCGTTATGCCGTGCTATCGGTTTCCAAACGAGCCCAGGATCCGAATGAAAGCCTCCATGGGATGTCAGTGTTTGATCTGACAGCGGAGGGCAGCGGCTTGGCGAAATACCTATACACCTACCGCACAGAGGGGCAATTGCCTTACGACACACTCGCGATCAGTGAAGAGGGTGCTTTGATCGTTGTCGTTGAGGTCCCGATCGCAATGTCAGACGAAACCGTTCGTGGAAAGAGTCGGGTACATGTGCTGTATTGATCTGTCCCAAGAATGACCTCGGTAATCTGTTGTGCTATAAACGCCGCATCTGCCGTTAATTGCAGTATAGCAATTGCTATACGTAATTCCCGTTTTGCCCAGAGATGAAGCAGCACCAAAAAGTGTAGGGGAACAACACCCCTGTTGTTCCCCTGATCGCAACTTCAAAACAATATACGAAAATCCTGAAAACGACTACGCCTGTTTACTGTGACACCGCATTCTGAGCGACCGCGTTTTGCGTTGATACAATCACACCTTGCAGTGCCTGAAAATAACTCATTTCAGCCATCTTGATTGCGTGCGTATCTCCGCTTGCGCGTGCCCGTCTGAGTGCTTCCCAACTCAATGCCAGCATCCGGTTCGTTTGCTCTAAAATTCGCCAATCCGTATTCGAAATCATGGAATCCCCCGAAATGTGTTTTACGCTATCGGCGGTTTGTTGTTCCGCTCAAACAGCGCGTTCAACGCCTCACTCAGCAGGTCTTGAATACTCGTGTCCTTCTCAATCGCGAGCATTTTCAACTGCCGATGCACATCCTTGTCGAAATGCCCAGAAATCATCTTTTTGCCCTGACGGGATGGCGGCACCAGTGGATTCGGTTTCGGTGTCGTCTCAACGGCACCCCCACCCTCGCCTGACGGAATTGTTGCTGTTTTCATAGATGTATGCCTCCATACATGTCCACATGCGAACATGTATACATGTATGAAAGTATATTACGTTAGTTTTAAAAATCAGTTTCAGGTGCGTGAAAATTTTTCTCGATTTTCGGCTTCCATACCTGGATGGGAGATTGGAACGCGCTGGTTTTTTCTTGATAAAGACCGGCGTAACTATTAAAATAGCAACGTGTATCACAACATTTTCGCTAATTTTGAGACGAGTGATGAGAAATAGCAAAGGGGTGAACAAAATGAGAAGATACTTCTGGGTGCTCACGGTTTCTGCATTTTGTGTTTTGACTTTCGATGCGACCGCTCAAGTGACGAAGGGTTTACACTTCTATATGCCGTTTAATGAAGGCAAAGGCGATATTGCCAAGGATGTCGGTCCGAAAGGATTTGAAGCAGAGCTTCACGACAGCGCGAAATTCGTTGCCAAGGGTAAGGTGGGAAGTGCAATTGAATTTTCGGAGGGTCCGGCACTGATAATTGATCCAGGTGGTCAGAGCGAACTTTACGTGGAACACCTGACCGTTGCGGTTTGGATACATCCTTTTGAAATATCAAAGATTGGTCTGGGTGACGGACACGTCTATGGGAATATCTTTTACGACAAATCGGGCACAAGCGACGACAACGTTGAATTTGGACTCGGTAGCGGGGAAGGATTGTATTGGTATATCAATTCAGGACAGAAGAAGATGGGTCCCTTTAACGGTGCAGATGTTGACACAACACTTTCGCTCCCTAACTTGGGTTTAAAGCCTAAAAACTGGTATCATGTCGTTGGGACCTTTGACGGAGAGAAAATTCAGATTTACCTTGATGGGGAACTGGCGGGTGAGAAAGATGTGCCAAATAATGGTCCTGTAATGGTTTGGAATGATAACAACATTGAAATCGGGGGCAGACCTGATACAAACGGCGGTGCGAATCTCTACAAGGGCATGCTTGACGAATTGGCGGTATACGATCGCGCGTTAACGCCGGAAGAGGTTGTAACGGTCATGAATGCCAAAGATATTCTAACCGTGGACATTGCAGGCAAATTGACAACGACATGGGGTGCGCTCAAAATAAAGTAGGCGGGTTTGCCGATTAGGGAATATCGTATTCGAGAATGGGACCTCCTTCCCATTCTCGCCACTCCGTATCGTTTTCGTAGAAATCCGCCATCTCCTTCGCTTGTTCGCTTAAAATACGGTCTCTTTCCTCTTTTGGTAATTGCGGAAATCTACGACGTTCACTAAGTGATCCATCAGAAAGTGGATCCACGGTGTCGTTCAGGAGCTCATCGATTCCTATATTACAAGATGATTCACCGAGCAATTGGGAAGGCTTAACCCCAAGGGCAGAAGCAATCTGATTAAGAACTATCGCTGTCGGTTGCAATTCTCCACGTTCATACTTTGACAGCATTTGACTGTTAACTAATCCATCAATTGCAGACGCTAAGTCCCCGAGCGACATACCACGGATAACTCTAAATCTTTTCAGTTGTTCTCCGAACATGATTACAATATCCTTCATTTTTAGAACGGGATGTCATCAGATTCATCAGGTGTTACAAGCCCTAGGTCGGTTAGAAACAAGAGGACGCTTTCGATATCATCTTCACTCACGTTCCAACCATACTCTTCGGCCACCTGTTTAACCTTTCCTACTTTACTTTCCCCTTCCCAACTCACAATGTAATGCACTTTCGCCGCAATGGAAAGTTTGTTAAAGTCCTGGGATATTCCGGGTTTATTGATTGCTTGGAGTGCTTTATACCATTTTCGGTACTCAGGCTTTTGCTGAGCGGTTTTCCATATCTTTTCGGCATCATCAGTCAGAGAATAGGTATGCCTCCGAATTTCGCCGAAAGTGTTCCGCTCAACCGAAGTATTAATAAAAGATTCCGTGACTTCCTTGATGACACCATAGTTTACCAAACCATCTAAATGCTCCGCAACGAAGCTACTATAAGGTCCGTAATAGTGTGCGGAGAACCCGAAATTTTCTTTGCACAGTACGCTTAGAAAATAAATTTTCTTTTGAAGGAGAGTTCTCCCTTGTAACTCCTCCCCAGGTTCACCTTTGATAACAAGTAGAAGGATGTCAACAATGTGCATGTTATCTCCTTTCATGAAGAACGCAAAATGTTTTGGATTTCACTTTCCTCTTTGTCTGAAATTGTTTGGTGGGGGGCATAAACCTGAATAGCCTCCAAAGCGGAAGTATCGGCGGAATGCCTTACGAAAAACAGTTCACCCGCGTAGGCAGGTAAAGACATGAGTAAATCTTGATTTTCATCAAAAATCATAATCGCTTCCAAATTTGGAGTCTCGGTCTGACTGACGTAGTTCAGATTCCGGATCGGGGGTTTATTGACAATGACATAATCAGCATCAACACGTATATGTGCTGCAATATTTTTTTCACATTGGCGTTTTCGGTCCGGATCCGCTATCATTGCTCGGAGATTCGTACGAACCATTTCGTCTTTTTCATCTTTGAATCGGATCTCGGCAATCATTTTGAAGAGTTCTCGATTATAAAGCCGATTGAAAATTACGGACGCTTTCTTTTGATTACAATTCCGCAAAAGGTCAACTATTTTTTCATCATGATAGTCGAGGTAGTTTTGGATGAAATCCTTTTTCTTTTTTTCATAATTTTCATCCGAAATTCTACCTTTTTTCGGATATTTATAAAGTTTGGTCATTCGCCTATTGCGTCCGTTAATGGCAAGAGTAATCCCTCGAACAATCATCTCATTGGAAATGAGGCTGACTCGATGCCAATAGACTTGTTGTGTCATGTGATATCGCGCAAGCATTAATTGTTCAAGGGCATAAATCCCTTTGTTACTAATGGCAAGTGGTGTTTCTTTACGGTCTGCAATACAGCAGGATTCAATCAATTTTTCCAGATCATACATCCCATATTTGACCCCGGCGAAATACGAATCGCGTAGGAGGTAGTCCATTTTATCCGCGTCTAATTCACCTGAAACGATGTCGCGTTGCCAATCTCGTGTTGGTTTACCCTCGATCATCTCAACTACGAAATTACATTCATCCTCGTTTAGAATGTTGCTGATTTCTGGATTGTTTTGAATAATATCAACGGTGATTTTCTCGTGTATTTTTTCAAGAGTTTGTCCTGTATCAGCATCTGCTGGTGCATACCTTTTCAAAAGGTATTCAGAAACATGACTAAAAGGGCCGTGTCCGACATCATGAAGCAATGCCGCAAGCCGAACCCGGTCTATATCTTCCTCGGTTACTCTTGTCGGATTTAACTCCCGAAGTCTCTGGCAAATTCGTCCAGCAATGTGCATTACACCAATTGAATGATCGAAGCGGGTATGCATGGCACCCGGATACACCAAAAACGTCATCGCCAATTGCCGGATCCGACGAAGCCGTTGAAATACCTTTGTGTCGATCAAATCTCTTTCTTTTTTAGAAAGTTTGATAAACCCGTGAATGGGGTCTCTCATTTCGTGAGGTCGTTCTGTCATTGTTATAATTATACCATTGTCTGTTGAGTAATGCAAATTAATTTTCGGTAAAATCTATTCAAAGGCTTAGAGTCCTTAAGCCTATGTAATACATATAATAAAGCATAGCCCTTCAGTCGTCAAGGGAAAAATGCTAACTCACCTTACACATCCATCCCCGCATCCCGATAGGTCTGCTCAATTAATGCAATTTCTTCTGTGGATAACCCATACAGCCGATACACCAGCGCATCAATCTCCTTTTCAAGAACAGGCACTCTATCATTCTCAGGATCAGCCAAAATCTGCTCTACCAAACTGGAGAGTTCTACTTTTAGTTCTGGAGTCCTGTCGGCTACTGGTACTTTCTCCATATATTGCACAAAGAAACGTAAGCCGCCACCTGTCCATGGATCGTTGAGGCTTTGAAATTTATGACGGGCATACCAATCAAAAATCCGACTGTTCAAAATTGCAAGTAGCGATAAATCGTCGGTTGGTAAAATATAGGCTGTCTGTAAGCAAAAAGCCTTTGTGGTGTCATAACAAGCACGCATAGACGAACCAATATCTGGATATATAATCTTGGGATTTTCAAAAAGCGTATAGCCGGTGGATGTTTGCGGTTCCCAATAAAACTTTCCACGAGCTTTGCGGCGAGTAAGTTCTTCACGATAACGCGCGAAATGACGATGGACTGCTGGATAGGTTGCGGCGAAAAATTCTTCTGCCTGCGATTCGTTTTTTGCGTTCGCCCAGGGCCACTCTCTGTCATTAGTATTTGCTATTGCTATTAAATACAAATCTTCCCAGTTTGCTTGCCATCTGCGAATATCCCGCCCTCGTAACAAGGGTTTTATAAATTCATGAATCCTCGCATCCTCGATTATCAAGCGTCGCCGCGCGACAGAATCTATAATGAAGGCATCATTGTACCCCGTTTTAACCCCAAAATGGAGTTGGGAACGACCAAGGGGTGTTCCAACCTTTTGCAACTTTCCTAACAATCCAAGTGTCTCTGAGCGCGCGACTGTCCACCCTTCTGAAGATAACTGTGCAGTCCGTATAGGAAACGCTTGATGTTGGAATGCTTCACGAATGTTAAAATCGCCTGATGTCTTTCTGAATGTTACAGCACTAACAGTGTGGTTTAAAGTAGGCAAACATTTTTCAATAAGAACAATGCAAGTATCTACAGCTGCATCAAAAACGGAAACACTTCCAAAATCCAATAGTATCTGAAGCGACATATCTGTTGTTAAGAGTTGTCGGAGTTCTTTACCGTATCCACTTCTCAGAAATTTGTTGGTGCAGATATAGGTTAAGATTCCACTATCGCGAAGGAACTCAGTGGCGCGTTTATAGAAATAGACGCTGATGTCCGCTGTACTGGTAAAGAAGTCGCCGAATTGAGATTGCAACGCAAGTTTAAGATAGCGAATCTTTTCTTGTCGAATGTAGGGCGGATTGCCAATAGCGATGTCAAATCCTCCTCTTACACCGAACATCCACACTGGATCAAAAAACTCGGCAGCTGCATTTTGATCATACGGATCCCAAGCGGCGATTTTCTCTGCTTCTTCAAGAACACTGCTTTCTGCTCCTAACCTCCACTGCCTTGCCATTGCTGCCAACGCTTGTGCCAATTCAGCACGACACACTTTCTCCTCCTCAATCAGTTTGAGTTTTTGTTGACGAGTATTTGTCCTGAAATAGCGTTCGCGGATCCGAGTAATTGACTCACGGTGGACTTCAATATCTTCGGTTTCAAGGAGCAGCTGTGTCTCGTTTTTGTTTAACCCTATAAGCGTGTTCGCGGCAACAAACTTGACCTCCAAATTCGGGAGTGGACGGATACCGTGGTTGTCATCAGGATTCCCGTTTGACACCTGCTCAACGATAAGTGAAATAAAGAAGCGGAGTTTCGCAATCGTAATCGCAATCGGTTGGATGTCTACACCGTAAATGCACTTCTGAATGAGATAGAGTTTCCTACCATAGTCATTATATCGATTCGCTTCGGAGAAAACATCCTCAATTGCTTCGACAGCACCCCCTCGACTTTCGGAATCAACAATCTTTTCTACCTGCTGAAGTTGTCGTTGTTTCCAGCGTTCATTCTGAGGGTCCAGTTTTTGGAGAATCAGCACCAGTTTATTGAGAATCCCCATCGGAAACGCGCCGGACCCGACAGCAGGATCAATAATTTTGAGTTCGTTGATCGCCTGAATCATGAGGGCAATTTCAGTTTCATGAATGAGGTGGTCCTCTGGTTCATCTACTTTGCCTTGCTGGTCGTAGGCGAGGAGATCTTCACGGAGCCGCGTTTCCAACCATTCTCGTTCATCATCATAAGGGTCAACCTTTTGGAGGAAATAAGCAATAAGTGCTTCATCTACCATATAATCGACAATCTGACGCGGGGTGTAGTAGGAACCAGTGGTTTTGCGCGCCGTAGATTGCGTTTCAGGATTATACGCACCGAGTAAATTTTCAAACACTTGTCCGAGCAGTTCCGGGTCCAGCGCGACCTCTTGTTCAACAGGTGTGTTCTCTTCAACAGTGAACTTATAGCGGTTAAAAAGCGGAAAGATACCATTTTCTATGTCGAAAAAGAGTTTAGTCGGAACGTAAAGTTGCCGGCGATCATTTTCGTTATCAGTGAAACAATCAATACGCTCCCCACCAGCACCAGTTGCCTCAAACGTATCAAGGCAGTCGAACAAACCGCCATTCACAAACGGCACTTGCTTGAGATGTTCCAAGAATGCATCGGGATTTTGGAGGAGATCTGCGTAACGGTATTTGCTTGCATCGCGATGGGTCCGATTCTGGCGTGTGCTAAAACGGCGTTCGCTTATTGGCGTATTGAGGGTTGCAAAAAAAAGGTTTTGTAGAATAGCTTGATAATAATCAGACGTTTCTGGATCAAAGCGGGCGAGATGCGTCTGGGCACCGCTTTGCCTCGTCAAGGAATGCTGATCGGTTCCGTTACGGCAAAATTGCTTAATGTATGTGGGGGGGGGGTGATTCGCTTGATGATGTTTCGAAGAGATCGGTTGGGACCAAACCTTTTTCCTTCAGGAACCAAATAAAAAGCAGACGGGTTATCATTCGGATGATCTGTATATCATTTGCGGCATCCGGGAATCTGCACGCCGCGTTTGCCCACTGATACCATTTCTCAAGATCTCGGTAGAAAATTTTATTGAGTGCTTCCGTATTGAGGGTTTTTTCCCACGCCTTGTGGAGCGTCCCAAAGTTACGCACGCCTTCATTTTCAACAAGTCTTTGGAGATCAAGTTCCGATACGATGTCAATATGGGCGCGTTTCGGTTGATTTAGATCAATGTCTTTGATAAGCGTTACCTTCTCCAACACCCGCTTTGACGGGTCCCGCTTGTGCTGGCGACGGTTGATAACTGAAAGCGTCAGAACATCACCATACCGGAATATCACCATAATGGGTTGTGGGATCTGCCTATTGATAAAACGGGTGATGTCAGCGAGTTGCGTGCGCGTGTAAGCCTCTTCGGAGAGCCGAACTGCGACAAACATATAGGAAGTCATCAGGGCGTCGTCTATGGTAGTACTCTCAAAGAGCGACTGTTGAGTTGTTTGGTTAATCTCCCTATTTGTCACCTGAAAGAGGATATGAAAATCTTGCCACTCCTCAATACGAAGTTTTTGAGAAGGGTTAGCGGTTTCTAATGCGGATGCAATAAGACGGTCAAACCTATCCTGGTCTATGTTGTCGTTTCCGACCCGCTGACTGTAGTAACCAAGGGTGTTTAGGAGCGCGATCGCTGCTTCTCTGAGTGATTGTGTATCAAAATCTTTCAGGTGAGTTTCAATGTTGCGTCTAATTGTCTTTAAATTCATCTATATCCTCTCGTAACGTCCACTGTTAGTTTGCGTGCGCGGCTACTTGCACAAACTGACAGTTTATGCTCCTTATTCTTGGGCAATCACAAGCCACGCAATGAGTTCAAACTCGGTTTTTTCTGTAATCTGACTATCAACAGACGGCAGAAGTGCCTCAGCACTCGCGTCAAGTTGATCGTTAACCTTCCGATTGTACTCCTGGCGAATTGAATTGAGCGCGGCATCAAGTAGCATCTCATAGATCGTCATATCATTACCATTGTTGGTCTCCTCATTAAACCAGTGGCAAAGATCTTGATTTGGGTTTATCTTTCCAACACAAAGCTGGCTGAGGCGTTCTAAGATCCGTTTTGGATTGGTAAATCCAATAGAAACTTCCTCTTCATCGCTGATATGGATGAGGTAGTATGGATGAATGGGATTGAGTTTATCGCCTTCACTATCGTCTTCCGTTTCGTCAATCTGCCTTAAACAGAAGATAACCCCCGGTTTGATATTCACAGGAATTCCGTCGTGTGTGAGCGGTGCAGTGACGGCATATAAGCCAAGAGAGGCATCTCTGAGTTTCGCTTCATTTTGACGCAGATAATTGAGCAGCTGCGCGCGGAAATCGTCAAGTGTGAATTGGTTGAGATTCAACTGCTCCTCAATATCATCAAAATCAAGGATTTCGGTTTGCATGCGGCGGAGTTGCTCGTCACGGTGCGTCCAGACCTGTTCCAAACTATCATCTCTGTTTTCCAACGAGAGTAGGTCATCATCGCCTGTCGCAGTGAGATTAACAAGTGCCATTCGTGCCTCAACGCGAGGTTTGAGATTGATGTATTCGTCGAGTTCAGGCGTGGGCCAGAAGTTAATGAGATGAATCTTCTCGTTCTTACTGCCAATGCGGTCAATTCGTCCGAAACGTTGAATAATACGGACAGGGTTCCAGTGGATGTCGTAATTGATGAGATAATCGCAATCCTGTAGGTTTTGTCCCTCGGAAATACAATCGGTGGCAATGAGAAGGTCAATTTCCGAAAGTTCTTCTCCGTCAGTTTCACTCTCTTCCCTCTCTTTGGAGATCGGCGAGAAATTGGTGAGAATTTCGTCAAAGTCATTTCTTACAAATTCGCTTCTGCTTACACCACCAGTAACAACAGCACTTTCAATATTAAGCGTCTTGGTTCCCCATTCGTGCAGATTATCGTAAAGATAGTTGGCGGTATCTGCAAATGCAGTAAAGACGAGGACTTTACGATTCTCTTTCCCACATCGATTTTTTGTGGGGTTCTGCACCTTTGTAGTAATCAGCTGCTTGAGTTGCTCCAATTTGGCATCGCGCTCTGGTGTAATGTTGTTCGCGGTTCCGTAAATTTTATCCAATTGTATTCTATCGTTTCGAAGATCAGCAAGCCAAGCGTCGAGATCAAGATGTTTATAGAGATAAATCTGATTTTCCCCGGCTTGTATACCGGCCTGTAGGTCCTCGTCCTCAGCGTGTGCTTCTTCAGTCCCCTCAGCAAACGGATCGAAACCGTCTTTTTTAACGACATCTGTAGTCAAATTCATGAAATCATCAATATCAGCCTCAAGTTCTTTAATGTCTGTAAGAGTACGATCCAGGGTTGTTGCAAAGGAGTAGACGCTGCTCTCAAGTCGTTTGAGAAAGTTCACCTTCATCATACCGATAAGATTGAATTCGCGCTGCTGGAGAAGTCTCTCGCCATAATGGTGACGGCACTCTTTTCGGATATATCTCGACGGATTGAAGATTGCGAGTTGATAACCGTCAATTTGGTGGCTAATCGCTTGGTAGGTCGGAAATTTTCCTTGCAGATCAATTTCAGGAAAAATAGATTTCGGAGGTTCGCGATCTGGAAACTGACCAACCTCTTCAATCGCATTGTCATAGAAGTTTATGACATGGGTTCGGGAACGGGCGATCGTGAGTCGATCCAACAGAGCAAAAAAATCAGCGTTCAGGCTTTCCGCAAGATTTTCCTGTTTTTGAGACTTTTCAGCCATCTGCTCAGTTTCTGCTGTCCATGTATCAAAACGACTTTGTGCAGCGTTGAGCGTCCCTCTAATGCTTGGAATACCAGTCTGTCTAAAAGCGTCGTCCTCATCTTCAGTGATTAAACAGATCTGATTCGCAAGGTCAGTAAGTCGATTGTTGACGGGTGTGGCGGAAAGCATAAGCACCTGCGTTTTGCCGCCACTCTGGATGACATCTTCCATCAATTTCTCATAGCGGACCCCACGATTTCGGAAGTTGTGGGATTCATCAATAACAACGAGATCATATCCGTCCCATTCGTGCTGTGCCAAATCAATACCGTTGGCATCCCCATATTCTCGATTCAGATCTGTGTGTGCCAGCACATTGTAACGAAACTTATCGGCTTTCAGTGGATTACGTCTTCTGCGAAAGTGTATTGGATAAAGCGTCCAGTTCTTTTCTAATTTTTTCGGACACAGGACCAAGACATTTGCATTTCGTAACTCAAAGTATTTGATAATCGCGAGTGCCTCGTAGGTTTTGCCCAATCCGACGCTATCAGCGATAATACACCCGTTATATGCCTTGAGCTTCTGGAGGCACGCTTGCACACCGTGCTTCTGGAAAGCGTAGAGCGTCTGCCAGATTTCTGTCTGCAAGAATGAAGGATTCGCTTCGGCAAACTGCATATCGCTTGCGTCTGTCAAAAAGTCTTCAAAGAGATGGTAGAGGGTTTTGTAGTAGATGAATTCGGGATCTTTGTCCTGATATGCATTCTCAAGATTCCGTAATACCTCAGCAGTGACATCCACCACTTGATCTGACTCCCAGAGATTATCAAACCATGTTTTCAGATCAGCACAGTCGCTTTTGCTGTCGACTTCAAGGTTCAATTCAATGTTGCTTGCTTTTCCACTTAATCCCAAACCGCGCACAGTAAAATTTGAGCTCCCGATAATTGCATCTTCGCTATTACCGTTCTCAATATAATACATCTTGCCGTGCAGAAAATTGGATTTACGGACCGATTTAATTTTCACTTTCTCCTCGATCCACTCAGCACATGCCTTGGCAGTCTCACTTTGGGAAAGTTCATTACGCAATCCTAACCCTTCCTCAGTGAGACGAAATGCTTTGCTTTCCGTTTTTGAGGGATCCATTCCGTTGACAGCATCAGGTTGACCGAAAAGGAAACGGAGGTTATCAATGCCAGTCAGTGAATCTCTGAGTGCATTGAAGGCATTAATTGTGAAATAGGCGGAGACGAAGGACAGGGATGCACCGTCTTGGATTTTATCCTTCAGAAAATTGGCGACGGTGCCGTACATATTGTTGTCTCGGATGCGGGAGGTTTTTGACATGGCGTGTTCTTTCGTAAACGAAACATTGAATACTCACGACAAGGCGCGAGGTCAGGCAGTGTTTCGCGTAATATCGACTCGTCTATGCTGTGTTAGTTTCAGGGTGGGTGGAATTTGGTTTCTGTTTCTCCTTAAGACGAAGGAACTTTACACCTTGCTTCTTAAGTTCTTCTTGCCTACGCATTACATCAACACAGTACCTATGAATGTCGCCGTTGAATCGCGCATTAACTTGTCGCTTTGCTTCATGAACTTCTTCCAGAATTTCGTTCATGTTTCAATCTCCAATAATCGCAGCGACGTTAGAATCCTGATCAGTTTCATGTTTCAACTGAGCACGTGAATCGTACCGGACAGCAGCTTCTAAAAAATGGTTATGATCTCATAATACCAAATTCGTTGAAAATTCGCAAGCATAAAAATCCGAAATCTGCTATACTAATTACAAACCAACATTCAAAAATACAGGTGAAAAAATGACAAAATGGACAGCCTGCTTGGCAACACTTCTCTGTTTGGGGGTTGCTATCCATGGCAGTGGGGCAGAAGAATTAACATTAGACGATATTTTTCCAACTGACCGAATTATAGATGTCCAAATCACCGTTCCAAAACGGGATTGGGACACGATCCGGTATCAGTCACGGGATTTTATGACAGCACTCGGGGCGTCTCGGCAATTTAAGCCGATGGAGAGTCCGTATACCTATGTTGAGGCAAGCGTCAGTATTGATGGTGTTGTCTTTCCAAAGGTAGGATTGCGTAAAAAAGGGTTCATCGGTTCACTAAGCCACACCCGTCCGTCTCTCAAAATCAAGCTCAATCACATCGATAAAGAGGGCGGGATTGAAGGACTCACGAACCTAACACTCAATAACAACAAACAGGACACAGGTTTGGTGAGCCAATTTTTGGGGTATGCATTGTTTAATACAATCGGATCGCCGGCGTCGCGATGCGCCTATGCGAAAGTAACGGTGAACGGCGAAAACCTTGGCATTTATGCACACGTAGAGACTATGCGTAAACCCTTATTGAAACGCGCTTTCGGAAATAGCGAGGGTCCCCTCTATGAAGGGACAGTCGTGGACTTTTACAAGGGATGGGAAAACAGTTTTGAACATAAACGGGGGGATGACACACGTGGCAGAGCACATATCAACGCTTTGATCGATCTGCTGGCGGATCCGAAAGCCACAGAGGCAGATATTGGTGAGTTAGTAGACTTGGATGCGTTCTATAGATTCTGGGCAATTGAAGGGTTAGTCGGGTTTTGGGACGGTTACTCCGGGAATAAAAACAACTTTTTCGTCTATTTGAACCCGGAGGACAACAAATTTTACTTCATTCCGTGGGGGATGGACTCCATCTTTACCAAGATGAGTAAACTTGAGTTCATGAACGATGCCCGGGCACCAATCTCTGTCAAGACACAGGGCTTAATTGCCTATCAGTTGTATCAATCCGAGTCTGGACGGCAACGCTATAGGGAAGTGCTCACTGAGATCTTAGACAATCACTGGAATGCTTCAGAACTGTTAGCCGAGTTAGACAAGATCGCTGCTAGGGTTGAACCCCATTTAGTGCCCGCGCAACGCGTCATTGAAGAAGATTGGAGTAGAGGCGGAAGCCAATGGGGCAGCTCTAAAAAACCGACCTTTGAAAGCGAACTGAAGGCAGCCCGCGACTTCATCCGCAACCGTAAAAGCGACATACAGGCAGAAATTGCTGATGGCATGCCGGTATGGAGAAAACGACCGGATCCGCCGTTCGTCATTCCAGAAGATGGCGACTTCATGAAAGGTTTTCTGCAATCAATAGAAAACACCTTAGCAGGTGCCGCGCGTGCAGGAGACCTTGCAGCCATCAAACAACACATCGCAGAGGGTGCTGATGTTAACGCACTGCATTTTGAGATGCCGCCGTTGACGTGGGCAGCAATGACGGGACAAACCAAGGCTGTTCGGCTCCTGATTGAAAGCGGTGCCGATGTCAATACAAGAAGTGAAGATGGTGACACCCCCTTACACGGTGCTGCGTTTTTCGGAAAAACTGATGTGGTGAAACTCCTTCTGGAGAATGGGGCCGACCTTCAAACGCGCAACAACGACGGGGCAACGCCAATAGATGCCTTGTCGGTTAACTGGGAAACGACTGCCTTTATTGGGAACTTGGTCGGCATAGACATCAAGGCGGAAGAGATCGCTGTCATCAAGAAAGGCAGGAGTGAGATTGCGAAACTTTTCGGTGTTGATCACGTGTTTGAAGAAGCAGACATGTCCTTGCCACAGCGTTTGTCGGCAGCAGCTTTCACCGGTAATGTCGCAGTGATGAAACAGGCATTAACAGGGGGCGCAGATCCCAATACAAAGGATCCGCAATCTGGTAGCACACTGTTGGCTACTGCCGCGTTGATGGGACACACGGAAATTGTGGGACTTCTCCTTGAACACGGCGCAGATGTCAATGCGAGAAGTCGGGACGGTGGCACGGCATTGCATGCGGCGGCTTTCCTCGGGCGTGCTGAGATAGTAAAGCGCTTTCTTGATAAGGGCGCGGATACCACGCTCCGAAATAATATGGGGGGCACGCCCATAGAGGGAGCAGAATTGGACTGGATGATAACCAAGGGTATACTCGGTATGTTGAAACTTGAAGTGGACGAGGCAGCGGTGAAAGCCGGCAGAGCCAAAGTTATAAAACTGCTCGAAGGACAGAATAAATAGAGGTATCGCGATCAGAAGATCGATCTTGCAAGGGGGAAAACCGATGCTTAATTCGCAAACGAATCCAGAGTTTACTCAAGATGTATCCATACCTCACAAGATGACGCTCAAGGAGTTTCTTGAGAATGACTTAGAGGGTTATGAATATGTAAAAGGAGAATTAGTGCCGATGGCAGCTGCCGCAATTGTCCATGGTGAAATAGGGGTCAACGTTATAATACCTTTAGGTTCATATGTTCGAGAAAATAAGTTAGGACGTTTATATACTATTGAGACAACGTTTCAATTGGACGACAGGGTAGTGAAACCGGACGTTGCTTTTGTTTCGACAAATCGGTTGTCGGCAGATAAATATAAAGGGATGCCTGTTGCCCCTGATCTCGCTATTGAAATCGTCTCGCCATCAGATAAGCAGTATGATGTGACTGAAAAGGCATTAGCGTATCTGAAATCGGGAACACGCCTCGTCTGGGTTGTCGAACCGGTTGCCAAAACAGTCATGGTCTATCGTTCTGAAACAGATTTCACACTGCTGACGTGTGAAGATACATTGACAGGTGAGGATGTCGTCGAAGGGTTTACGTGTCCAGTCGCGCAACTGTTTGAATAGAAAGTGTGAAACTTTAATTTATGAGTACCTGTCCCAATCTCCATTACATAACAAGCGAGTTTCTCGTTAATTCGCAACTAAAATAAGGATATGTCCGGTATAGCATCAAAAGTCTAAGCCTGCAACAACGGCGCAGGCGACTCGAACACGAAAAACGTTAAACTCACAGGTGCTACGACTTATCCGCAAGGAACAATTAAAAAATGGCAAAACCGATTAGTTACACAGACATCTTAGAAACCGGTAATGGCGAAATCTATGACCTCAAAACGCACGCTGCCGGTCCCGAAGGCAGTCTGCCCCTTACGGAAGAAATGCTCCTCAATCGACCCAGTGGGGACATATTTGGCTTGACGCACAACGCTGCCATGGGGTGGGCACCGACGGAACTGCGGCGAGAGGAATTCCTGATCCTCAGCACGCAAGGTGGGATCCGTGCCCCTGATGGAACCCCAATCGCGCTCGGATACCATACCGGACACTGGGAAGTGGGACTTCTGATGCAGGCGGTCGCACACGAACTGAAGGAACTCGCGACAATCCCATTCGCAGGCTACTGTTCCGATCCGTGTGATGGACGGACACAAGGCACCGTCGGTATGATGGATAGCCTCGCTTACCGCAACGATGCCGCACAGGTCTTACGGCGACTTATCCGCTCTCTACCAACACGGAAGGGGGTTGTCGGTGTTGCTACCTGCGATAAAGGTTTACCCGCAATGATGATGGCACTCGCCGCAATGCGGGAACTGCCCGCAGTCCTCGTTCCGGGCGGTGTGACGTTGCCACCTACCACAGGCGAAGATGCTGGGAAAATCCAGACGATCGGGGCACGTTTCGCGCACGGCGAAATCAGTCTACAGGATGCAGCGGATATGGGGTGCCGTGCTTGTGCGACACCCGGTGGCGGCTGTCAGTTTTTGGGAACTGCGGCGACCTCGCAGGTCGTCGGTGAAGCGTTGGGAATGAGCCTGACACATACGGCGTTAGCACCATCAGGGCAGGACATCTGGTCGGATATGGGACTCCGTTCTGCCCGCGCTGTAGTAAATTTAGCCGCGAAAGGGTTGACGATGAATGACATCGTTACACCGGAAGCGATTCGGAACGCCATGGTCGTGCATGCCGCGTTTGGTGGGTCTACGAATCTCCTGTTGCATATTCCTGCGATTGCGCATGCCGCGGGGCTCCAACGTCCAACGATAGATGACTGGACAGAAGTCAATCAAAATGTCCCGCGTCTTGTCGATGTCTTACCGAATGGACCTGTTGGACATCCCACAGTGAGAGTCTTCCTCGCCGGTGGTGTCCCTGAAGTAATGCTGCACTTGCGTGAATTGGGATGCCTCAACGAAGACGTACTCACGGCGACAGGCGAAACCCTCGGTAGCAATCTCGATTGGTGGGCAACCTCTGAACGGCGGGCGCGCATCCGTCAAATACTACAGGATGAAGATAACATCGCACCCGATGAAGTGATCCTGAGTCCAGAGGCGGCAGAGGCAGCAGGATTGACAAGCACTGTGACGTTCCCACGCGGCAACCTTGCTCCTGAAGGGTCTGTTATCAAAAGCACCGCTATTGATCCGAGCGTTGTTGATGCCGATGGTGTGTATCGGATGACGGGACCGGCACGCGTCTTTGTTCGGGAATCTGAAGCGATACAGACGCTTAAAGGTCAGGGTGAAAGGGAGATCCAGCCGGGGGACATCATGGTGTTGTGTTGTCGCGGTCCGCAAGGCACCGGAATGGAGGAAGTTTACCAGTTGACAGCGGCGTTGAAGCATCTTTCGTTCGGCAAAAACATCGCCTTGATTACGGATGCTCGGTTCTCCGGTGTATCGACGGGCGCGTGTATCGGACATGTCGGGCCAGAGGCACTCGCAAGCGGTCCGATCGGGAAGGTGCTTGATGGGGACATAATTCAAATTGAGGTTGATACCCGACAGCTGGTAGGAAGCATCGATCTGGTGGGAAGTGGAAATAAACGTTTCGATGCTGAAGAAGGTGAACGCGTGTTAGCAGAACGACAACCGCGCCCCGATCTCTCACCAGACGAGGCGTTACCAGACGATACGCGACTCTGGGCAGCGTTGCAATCTGTCGGCGGCGGTACATGGGGTGGCTGCGTTTACGACGTTGACGCAATTCTTAATGCACTATCTTAAATATTGGGCACCCCCGGTGCTATATATGGTGCTCATTTTTGTCATCTCGTCTTTGGAGCAACCACCACTGCCAATGCCCGAATTCGAGTGGTTCACGATTGACAAACTCTACCATTTCATCGAATACGCCATTCTTGGTGCTTTGGTAGCACGAGCCCTTGTGAAAGCGAAACCCCCCATAGTACCATCGCAACTGGTGTGGCATGTGGCGGCGGTGTTCTCTATTCTCTACGGCGCGAGTGATGAATGGCACCAGACCTTTGTTCCCGGTAGATTCGCCACCTTCGCAGATTGGGTTGCAGATGTATTGGGGGCAATCGGCGGTGTGTTAGGTGTCTATCTCTATTATAGAGAAAAGTAGTTGTCAAACAGCAATCAGGTCTACGGAAAGGAATATCCAAACCGAAACCCGATTCAACGAACCGCAAGGAATCATTAGAAACAGTGATTAGTCATCAGGAGTCAGCCATCAAAAGTCGTGGTTGCCAAACCTGTAGCTCGTAATGTAATGGAGAGCGGGTATACGGAGATGTACTTGAAAGTCTCCAACCCTCCTGACCGAACCGCAAGGAACAATTAAAAATATGCATCCACTTGTTGATTTGAAAGTACCGGAGGGAGCTGTCGCTGTTCATTGGTTTGAACAGAGCAGTTTTGCACTGAAAGCTGCTGATGGTACTATTGTCCAAATCGATCCTTATTTTCCGCGTGAACGTCCCGCGGACCGTTTTATTCATACCGAATCACCACTTGACGAGTCAGCGCTTCCAACCGATTTCGTCCTCTTGACCCACGCACATGGCGATCATACTTGTCCAGAATCCATACGTCGAATCTGGGAGACTTCGGACGCGACGCGGTTTGTTGGACCTGAAGAGAGTGCGCGTCAAATCGCGGCGGAGACTGACGTCGCAGCGGAGCGTATTTCAGAGATTAACGCCGGAGAATCAGCAACGCTAAATAGTCTCACCGTACATGCCGTCTATGCCAAACCTCCTGAAGGCGACGCCTCTGCTGACATAGCCCCACCTGATGTTACACATTTGGGCTATGTGGTTGTGAGCAATGGGGTAACGCTCTATTTCAGTGGCGATCCGATCAATAATTTCGCTGAACACGACGAACTGATTTCAACAGTGGCGGCATACAAACCGGACATCGGTTTCCTGACGAACCATCCGACTGAAGGCGAATTTCCGTTCTACGATGGATGCGTCAAAATGGCAACGCGGATTGGACTCAAGCACGCTGTTCCAGTGCATCGCGCCTGTTTCGTCACCCGTGATTACGATCCGAATGAGTGGGCGGATCAATTCCCAACAGACGGGCCCGAACCGCTTATTATTCAGAGAAATTCACATATTATTTATCCATAAGGAAAAATTATAAAATGTCCTTTCAAGATCAGAAAACTCCGCTTGTCGGTATTGTCATGGGAAGCGACTCCGACTTAGAAAAGATGGCAGAAGCCGCTAAAGTTTTGGAGGAATTTGAAGTTCCATTTGAGATAACTATATCCTCTGCGCACCGTTCACCGGAACGGACAATCGCGTGGACAGAAAAGATTAAAGAGGAAGGCGGAAAGGTAATCATCGCCGGTGCTGGGCGCGCAGCGCATCTCGCTGGGGTTATCGCCGCACATACCACGCTACCGGTCGTTGGTGTTCCGGTCGATGGGGGACCCCTCAACGGCGTTGATGCACTGTATGCGACAGTTCAAATGCCTCCCGGCATTCCCGTCGGAACGATGGCAATCGGATCTGGTGGTGCTCGGAACGCCGGGTTATTCGCTGTCCAAATTCTGGCGACCCTTTTTCCTGAACTGGAAACAAAACTGTTGGCATACAAAGAAAAATTGAGTGACGGTGTCGCCGAGAAAGCGGCGCGTCTTCAAGAGGTTGGCTATCAAAATTATTAATTTATGGACACTTGGGATACATTACATTAAGCGCAGATTCTTGATGGATCCCAGCAGCCCGTAACGAAGTGGAGGGCGGATATACGGAAAGGTACACTAAGACTCAAACTCACCTTACCGAACCGCAAGGTAAAATTAAAAAGTGGCAAAATGACACAGAACTGTTTGATATAATGGAAGAGCAGTTATACGCTGCTGTGATTTCGGATGCCTTGGATGCAGCCGGTTACCGCGAACAGGCACTGCGACATACCATCCGTCCCCTTCACCCAGAGACAGTTGTCGTAGGGCGCGCGATGCCTGTGTTGTGTGTGGATGTCTACGAGGTGCCGGATGAACCCTATCAGCAGGAGATCGCAGCGGTGGACAGCCTCAAACAGGACGATGTATTCGTCTGTTCTACGAACGAGAGTACCCGTAACTGTATTTGGGGAGAACTCCTCTCAACAGCGGCACGGGCGCGCGGCGCGCGGGGTGCTATCATTGACGGGTTCATTCGAGATGCGCGCCAGATCTCAGCAATGGGATTTCCTGTGTTTACAACAGGGTTGTCGCCTGTTGATTCCAGTGGACGCGGCGATGTGGTCGCGTATAATGTTACTATTGAATGCGGTGGTGTTACCGTGAATCCTGGCGATATCGTATTCGGTGATGCCGATGGGGTCGTTGTTATCCCCCAAGCCGTGGAAATAGATGTGCTTGAAGCTGCGTTTGCAAAGGTGGCGGGTGAAGATCGGACGCGTGATGAACTCCGTGCCGGTGCCACACTGCGCGAGGTTTATGATAAATATGGGATCCTGTGATGAATGGACGAGACGGAAGCAAGGAAACTTCGTCCAAAAGGAAAATTAAAAAAATGATTTATGAATTACGTACTTATCAGGTTGTACCGGGGAAGATGAAAAACTTGAACGACCGGTTTGCAAATATTACCGTTCCCCTGTTCGAGAAACACGGAATGAAAGTTATCGGATTTTGGGAAACGGCTATTGGAGAGGCAACGACAACAGAACTTATCTATATGCTCGCTTTTGAGGATTTGGGACACTACCAGCGGGCGTGGGATGCCTTCATTGCCGATCCGGCATGGCAAGAGGCGAAACGCCTAACGGAGGTCGGCGGTCCGTTGGTGAACGTGGCGGGTTCCAAGATCCTTGAACCCACGGATTATTCACCACTGCAGTAGTTATCAGTCTTCAGTTATCAGTTATCAGTTAAGGGGTTTCTCGATGGAAATCTTCACTGACGTGGAATATTCTTGGTTGGAAGGATAGAAGATTGGGGATTTCTTCCATTCTTCCAGTTTTCCATCCTCTGCTGACTGCCATTTCAGCGGAGTATGGCGAGTTTTCCTATCTGTTCGATTCGATTTCCATCCCCTGTCTGGGCGATGACGCGGTACAGATAGACACCATTGGCGCACCGCATCCCTATCTCATCTCTCCCATCCCATCGGGTCTCATTGGCACCTCGATTTGCGCTGGCATCGACAAGCGTACGGAGCAGTCTACCGTTGACGCTGTAAATTTTGATTGTGACAGTGTCCGGTGCCTGGGCGAGGTGGTAGGTGAAAAAGGTCTTTCCATCAGCCGTGGGATTCGGAACATTAAAAACCTCGCTGAGTGTGACTTCCTCATTTAAGGTGAAAGTCGTAACGAGTTCCGCCGTGTTTTCACTGGTATCCGCAGCGGTGATATGGAGTTGATACTCGCCGTTGGGGAGATCTGGGGCATAGGTGATAGCGGCATTTGCAGGCACAGCGGGATCGAAGGTTTCAGCGTAATGGCTTGCGTCCAGCGGTGCAAGCGTCTCATACACATTTCCGAAATTCAGATGAAAAGCGGTTTCGTCAAGTGCGCTATCATCGGTAAGCGTAATTTTGAAGCGCGATTGTTCTGTAAGTACTGTTCCATCTATCAAAGGTTCGTCAAGGGGTTCACTCGTTGAACTTGGACGCAGCGCAGTAACCCGGATATCAATAGTCGGTGGCGTGAGATCTGGGGCTTCAGTGACAAAGAACCTGTAGGTGACAACCCCTTCGTCGCCGCCAATGGTATTCCCATTGAAATCCTGTGCCGTGATATTGAAGGTGTGTTCGCCTGGAAAGAGAATCGGTTGGTAATCAATCGGCACCGTTTGGAACCCCCCCTGCGTGCGGAGTTCATAGTCAGTAATCAGCTCAGGAGGACCGCCATCCTTCTGTTTGGTGATTGTAAGGAACTCTGTATCAATACCGTTTGCATCCTGTAACACAATAGAGATATTCGGACGTGGCGGAATCACACTGCCGGTCTGCGGTTGGATACCGTCCACCCATATACTGAAAGCGGGCAGCTCGGTATCGGTACTCCGCATAAGCGCGAACTGTGTGAGTTCGTTAACCTCTGCCGTTATAGTCCCAGTTCGGGCACTGCTGAATTTCACCTTATCACCAAAATTAAATTTCTCGGAACTTGCAGTGACAATGATATCCAATCCAAGATGGCTGAGATAAAGGGGTTCATTCACTTTACCTCGGACTTTGACGCCGTTCGGATGATGGACAGGTTCCGCAGAGGCATCACGAAGTTCGAAGCGGACGGAATCCGTGAAAAAGATGAACCAATCCCCAATCTCAAATTCTCCCTTGGGTCCAGGGCGACTGTTTACCGTGGCGTTACCATTGCCGAGATTGGCATTCCACGTGTGAGTGAGAACGACATCGCCTCCCGGATCGTAATCGGTTGTAAAAGCGAGAATATCAGCAAATTCAAAGGTATGGTTGACTCCCAGGGGTGTGCTTTCTTTCCTCGGGATCCGTAATTCCAAGCCGAACCCTTCCTCCCTGAATGGATTATCCAATTGTCCAGGCTTATCAAGTTTTTGGATGAGTGCGTGTCCCTTGCGTTTGAGAAACACTTCGTATTCATTGGAATCCAAAAACAGTAATATCCAAGTTCCAGCGGGCGTGAGATTCGGATTGATGCTGATAGCAGAAGCTTCCAATTCCTGCTCGCTGGCATTCTCCATTTGTGTTGGAGTGACATAGTTTTCGAGCAGAAAATCGCCTTCGGCGGTGTAATTAATCTGCGATGACAAGCGTCGCCATGCCGAAAAATCTGCTTGCCATGCGTAGATTGCTAACTCTTTTGTGAGTGCCTCTAATTCGGTTTTAAATGCGGGGTTATTGGGTTGGAGCAATGTCTCTTCCCGCACTGTGTCTTCCAAAGCACTTACATCGAAGCGGAGTTTGACCTCGGCGGGTTTCTTGAGGGCCTTTATACCTGTGCGAAAAGCAGGTTCGTAATATTGCGCAACCGCTGTGCCTTGACGAATGAGCCCACGTCGAAGCGCAGCGACGCGAGGAATAGGGGCGAACTGGAGGTCGGGTTGAGATGGGGCGGGCGGCGATTGTGAAGAAACAGAGAGGGGGATACCTGCCTTATTCTCTGGTTCAGTGTCGAGTGCGCTTGCAGGAAAATGGATGTCAAACACCCTATCCAAGCTGAACGCTGTCAACTCCTCTTGCGGTTTATAATTAAACTCATTGATGATAAAAGAGATGTGCTTTTTGTTGTCGAACTGGCGTGCTTCTTGGATATTTCCGTAAATTTGGTCTTCAATCGTCGGATCCTCCGGATCCGCGAAAACATAAATCTTGTGTACGCCTGTTTCAAGAGGTTTGTCAAGATCCAAGGTTGCGGTCACACGTTGCAACGCGTGTATACCCTCCGCCCAATCAGCCGGTTTAATGGTCACGCGTCCTATAATGTCGGCGTCTTCGTCAATTATGCTATCTCCCTCTTTATCTGGATTTCCTTCAGCAAATACGACTTCAATATCGGCTCGAACAGGACGTCCGCCAATGTTAACGATCTCTCCGACGAGTTGATATCCGTTCTTTTCCTCATCAAACGCGTATCGGATGGGGGGCCTGTCGGCTTCATCTGTGCCAATTGCGATGTTGGGACCCTCAGGTACTCTGACGATGTTACGTTCTATTTTTGATGGGATAGCGATTTCATGTCCTGTGCTATCCGTAATGAGGAGTCGATAGCGGATCTGCCGTCCACCCGGTGGCAGCGGAATAGTTTTTTCGAGTTCATACCATTGTCCACCCAGGGGTACATCGCCAAGAGGGGCTCGTGCAGGGACCATAGATATTATCTCGTCTTTGAAGGTGGCGGTGTCATCCCATAAGACTCTTATGCTTCGTATACCACCGGGTCCCTTATCATCAACAACAAGGACACTAAGACTGAGCGTATCTGTGACTTTAATATCAAGGGTTTCTCGAATGTCGTGTACAACGGGTGTATCAATCCAAAACCGAGTTCCACCGATAGCAGCGCGAGTCTCATCATAAGCGAAGACCCGCGCGACGCCGCCACCCGGTAGGGCACTATTTGGCACCTCAAGACGAATCGCACCATATTCCCCCTTCCAGACTCTGCCGCCCGTACGCTGCACGAGGTCATTATTAATATTATCGTCAAAATGATTCGCGAAAGTTGCGAAAGCGGAGAGCGATTCCGTACTAAAATCGGATGCGATCGTGAAACTCCCATCGCTTGGCACGGCAATCTTTGGACCTTCAATTGTTCCTACCTCGTTCGCCTTGATGACAATTTCATGGGTCTTGTTAAGAGCGATACGTTCCAATTCGACCTTTATGTCAAGTTCGGGACGCGCAAGGTGAGACGCGGGGTCTCCGAAAAGTGTATATTGCTCTGCCCCGGGGATCCACTGCGTATTCCGAATGCGACTGACAAAACTAATTTTAGCATCTGCAACGATATATCCTATCGTTGCTGGAAGTTTATCATTACCGTTAATAACGAGTTTAGGTTCGCGACCGACCCCTAAAAGGGATTCAAAAAGGTCTTTGTCGAACTCGGCATTTGCTGTGCCGTAGGTTAACCGTGTCGCCGAGAGTGCCGCAATCGCACCATATTTTCCCAGCAGAAATTGCTCGCTAAGGCAGAAGTTTCCGACTTGTTGGGGTTTGTCAAACTGTCCATTAAGACAGGTCGTTGTAATAACAAAGGGAAGGTATCGGTTCCGTAAGGTGACAACATCGTCACTATGAAAAATAGCCTCATCTGCCCACGTCTGTATGCCTCCATGTCCAGTATATTCAATAGCAAGTGCGCCTCTATTGATAGCAGCACGAATTTGAGCGCGTGTACGATCCGGACTTTTAATTTTTCGGAGATAGATTTGGCGAGTGTCATATCCGACGGGAATAATTTCCTGTATCAGTTCATTACGCGATGCCTCAAAGACTCCATCGGATGGATTGTCTGTGTGGTCATCTGACACCTGAATCAATGTCCCTTGCCACAGACCCGTTTTAAGATTCGTCTCATAGTTGATGATCTTTTCAACCATAGTTGTGAGCTCTTCAGGGGTCTGAACAGAGAGTCTCCCTATAAGCATGTCGGGGAGTGCATCCTCACCGCTGATGTTAACAAAGCGCTGATCCATAGCGGTCTCCCCACTTGCGGGTGCCCATCCATGGTACGTAGGCACAAAGATCGGATAGAGGTTATAGATGCCACGGAAATTCGGATCACGGCGATAACGCTCAACGATGGTGTGTTTGTAATCATAGTGTGCATCGCCAACGAGGACGACATAAGTGGGCGCCGGCTGTTGCCAGCTATTATAGGCATATCGGAGGAACCGCCGGATCGCAAAGGGGTTAAAAAGACCATCGCTGAATTCATCGTAGATGTCGTTAATATCAACGACTATCGTCGTCAAGCCTTGAGAACGCCGAAATTCGACGAGGGGTTGAATGCTTTCGGTGAAATCCGGATGTGTTATGACCACATAGTCTGCTTGGTTGGAAGGGTTGCGTAGCGACGTTGGTGGTGTCGGAACAAGCGCGTTGATGCTGCGATAGCCAGAACGACTGATAACGAAATAGCGTGTATGTTGGTTGACGGTATCCTCAAAGAGAATTTGATGACTGGTACCAACACGCGTGACCTGACCCCCCGTGAGTCTACTGGTAATACCGTTCTCATTAATTTCATACACATCAATTGTATCGTTAAAGATGTTTCGGACGTTGTAGTGGACTTTGCCGCGGTTGCGGGGTTCAGTATTCGTATTGAACTCAAGGCGGCCGGCTTCTGCCTGAAAACTTCGCCAATAATCAAATTCATACCAATCAAGATAGAAGTCGTAGGACCCAGCAGGGGTGTGATTCTTATCCAATGCCTCGATACGCATAATATTCACTTGGTTGTTATGGACGCGGGCCCATGGAATACTGCGGGTTGCGATCTGGGACCCTTGGCGTTTCCACTCTTCAACCCTACCGAGTTGAAGTCCGTTGAAGGAAATTCGTGCTTGGTGAAGTGCGTTTCCTCTGCGGGAAGCCCCTTGAAATTTGAGACGCAAGGTAGCCAAGCGATTAATCGCAAGCCGCGAGACCGCCGAGGGTACTTCTATACGTAAATCCTTTCGACTTGTGTCAATATTCCCACCGCGAAAGGCAACCCAGAAGTAGTGATCGGCAAGTTCAGACTTAATCTCGGTGCCAGCCAGGACATCATGATGGACATTTTCTTCAGATCGAGCGCGTGCTAAAAAAGCGGTGGGTGATACCAAATTGGGTGTCAGCGGCGTGGCATCTCGTTCCTCAACACGCGATCCCTCGATGCCGGCATTTGGCTCTCCTTGTAAGGCGAAACGAAGCCAGTAAACGTTTTCGTCGGTGAATTTGTTGTCAGCCAATGCGCGCCCATAAAAGATCATCCGTTCGTTTGGGTCAAGAGTGTCGTTCCCATTTTCATCAAAAATATAGATCCCTTGTTTTTGCCCACTGCTGTCTAATCGAACGGTATCAAGGTCAATATCTTCTGGATCGATGCCTGTTGCTTTAATGTTATTGTACGTAATGCGATATAGATCTGTTCTGGTAATGGGAATTTTAAATCGGAGTGTGCTGGAAACCGTTAGGGTGGGTGCGCCGGGGGTGTGCCTTCCGTAAGGTAGTTGTCGCGACGCGGGTCTCCGCGTGTGGGAAACCTGCGGGACCATACGCCACGATTTTGCTTGCTCATAATTTCGCAATGTTCCTTGGAATAGACTCTCGAAAGGGTTATCAGTAGTCGGTTTTAACCATCGACTCGTGCTTTGCTGTCTTGTATCAGAGTCGAGTCGATGGTTAAGGTTGTTCGTAAAGAGGTTTGCTGATGAACGGACACCCGCTTGCTGACTGCTATTAAAATCGATACGGAACATCACAGATTTGAAAATTTTCAACTGTTTTGTTGCTGAGTTGTATTGTATCGGATTGATTTGCAAACTCGCAATACGCTGATCCCGCACAAAACCCACGGGGATAGTCTCTACCAACCGTGTCGGATAAAAGCCTTGAGTCCGCGAAGTATTGGGGCGGGAGTTTTTGGTCATCAACTCGCTCTGATTAGATTTGTTTAAGGCACGAGTTGATGGCCAAGTCAAAGAGGGAAAAATTGGATCGTCTGGCGTTATACGAATATTTTCAACGTTCCTTATCTCTGGACGTGCCTGAATGACGGTGACAATTGGTGTGCCTACGATAGGAATACCGATGCGTTGTGTGTAGATAGGTAAACGGGGTTTCCCTACGTCAAGTGTCCAATCCGCACCCGCAAAATAGATTTCGGAGGAATGGCTGTCGTCTGTTGGTCGTTGACTTTCAGGAAAGGGATTCTCTGGCTGACGGCTACCGGAAATCGATGGCTGACGGCTATTCCTTACTTGAATTTCGGGTAGGGTGAAGCGGGCTGTGAGTGTGTCCGATGTAATTGCAAGAATCTGTAGCGGGTTTTTGCTTGAGGGGTTCCCTAATACTGGTGGTGTTTGTGCTACGGAAACCAAGTAAAATGCAAAAAATATGGCTAAACAAAATCGAATCTTTCTCATTTTTCTTATTATTGGGTTTTCGCGCTGCCTTCCGCTGCAAATATGCTCCCTCACAAACGCTAAAAATCCAATGCGAAGAAGGCTAAATCGGTGCTGCGCTTTTTTTGTTATGCGTTTCAGGCAGGTTCGCAGTGTGGCTGCAACTTGTCCAGGAAGTCTCCATAAACGAACAATCTTCTTTTTAGTTATCAGTTTTCAGTAAAAACTTTAAAAAAAATATAGTACCCTCCCGCATATTACTGATGGCTAACCATTATTTTGCGCGAGTCGTGCCGCACACCTGAGTGCTCCGACCAAACTCATTTCGTTAGCGATACCTTTGCCCGCTATGTCGAACGCCGTACCGTGGTCTACACTCGTCCGGACTATCGGTAAACCTAAAGTGACATTCACAAGTTCACCAAATCCAAGGAGTTTTATCGGAATATTGCCCTGATCGTGATACATAACGATAACGGCGTGCCATTCGCCTTGACTTGCCTTGACAAAAAGTGCGTCGGCGGGAAGTGGTCCGTCAATTGTACCCAAGTGTGTTTGTGCCTGCGCGATGGCTGGACGGATAAGGAACTCTTCCTCTTTTCCGAACACACCGTCTTCACCAGCGTGAGGGTTTAACCCCGCAACGGCAAGTCTCGGTTCGGAGATACCACAACGGATCAGTGTCTGTCGAGTGATCCGAATAACCTCAACAATTCTTTCAACAGAGAGATGTTTCGGCACATCAGCTAATGGAACGTGATTCGTAACGAAAGAAACCGCTGGAATGAATGGGTTTTCGGTTGTCGGTTGTTGATTTTCAGTGAAGGGGTTTTCGTTTAACGAACCTCTCTTGTCGCTGATAACCGATGACTGATAACCAATATCAGGGGTACAGAGCATCATTACTACGTGCGGCGTGCTCGTAAAGGCGGCAAGCATTTCGGTATGTCCTGGATAGGAAATTCCTGCGCGGTGTATAGCGGCTTTGCAGATCGGAGCAGTAGTGAGGGCATCCAGTTCACCATGCATTGTAAGATGCGTTCCTCTTTCAATGGCTTTCACGGCAGCGGCGCCCGCGCGCGCATCTATAGTACCGACGGAAATATCCTGAGGGGATATTGAAGACACATCAAGGACATCAATCGTCCCGTGTTTGGCAAATGCCAGCATTGGGGATTTGATTATATTGAGGTTCAGGGGTGGTTTGTTGGGAGGTGTGAAGCGGGAACACGCGTCCTCAAGGATAGCGGAACTACCAATAACGATCGGTTGGCATAACGAATATACACTTTTATGGGTAAGTGCCTTGACAACGATTTCGGGACCAATGCCAGCTGCATCCCCCATTGTGAGTCCGACCTTCGGTTTTTTAATCATGGTCCCTTGGACGCAGTTCCACTTAGTTCCACTGCGATTCTTGACGTGCTGAATATAAATTCTGCGATCGTACGATGCCCAATATTCGTTGAAATCTACTTACAACCATCGCGAAATGTAGTGGAGCGATGTTCAAACTTCTATCGTTAGAAGTCCTCTGGGCGAGTCATGGCAATTTTCCCTCTTACCCGAGGCTAATGTCCCTCACGCAGGAGAGAGTCTACGAGTTTAATTTTGACCGCCAACGCGTCTTCTACAGTTTTTCAGAGGCACGCGTTGACGATCAAAATAAAGCGTTGCGGCACGGGCACGCGAGACGTTTCCAGAGGGCAATTCAAGCACCTCGTATTCGGGCGCGGGAGCATCCTCATCACCTGATGGATGAGGTAAGCGGATCACATCCCCAATAGCGAGCATTTTTCCAGCTTTCGCCGTGTGTCCGTTGACGCTGACTGCCCCTCTGCTACAGAGCGTATTGGCGATTGTGCGCCGTTTCACGAGACGACTGACCTGCAAGAATTTATCTAATCGCATTTTTTCAGAGGTATTGATTATCAGTTACAAGAGAGTTTTGTTAAACGAAAATCTCTTCACCGATAACTGACAACCCTTCTTACACTGGCGGTTGGGAAGCGACTGGCACTTCTACAGGGACTTCGGGTTCCACGATAGGATCTGTGAGTGCTTGTTCCAGTACCTGTGTCATATCGCTGACTTTGTGGAAACGGATACCTTCGCGAATTTCGGTCGGGATGTCGGCCTCATCTTTCTCGTTCTCCTCAGGAATAATGATGTCGAAGATACCGTTCCGATAGGCAGCGAGTGCCTTTTCCTTCAAGCCACCGATCGGCAGGACTCTCCCGCGGAGCGTAATTTCCCCGGTCATAGCAACATCTTTGCGAACAGACTTCCCAGTTAGGGTAGAGAGAATCGCCGTGGCGACGGTGATTCCAGCAGAAGGACCGTCCTTGGGCACCGCGCCTTCCGGAATGTGGATATGGATGTCTTGCTGTTCAAACCGATTGTCAGAGAGGCCAAAAGATTCTGATCGAGAGCGAATGTAGGCGACAGCAGTCTGAACAGACTCACGCATCACTTCCTGAAGTTGACCTGTCATGTTGAGTTTGCCTTCCCCCTGCATTGTGGTTGCTTCAACAGAAACAATATCACCGCCGATTTGGGTCCATACCATACCTGTAGCAACACCGACTTCATCGCGTTCTTCAGCTTTCGTGCGCGTCCATTTCGCGGGTCCGAGATAGTCGCTTAAGTTCGTGGGGGTCACTTCAACCTTCAGATCTGGTGTCTCTTCGGTGACAATTTCCCTTGCGATCTTTCGCATGACGGTCGTGATTGTGCGTTCAAGATTTCGGACGCCAGCCTCACGTGTGTACTTGTGAATCATCTCAAAGATGGCTTCGTTTGTAAAAGCGACATTGCCCGCTGAAAGTCCATGGCGTTCGAGTTGCTTCGGGATAAGGCCATTCGGTGTAAAGGTCGCGATGTTATGCTTCTCAAAATCAGTATAACCCGGCAACTCAATGATTTCCATCCGGTCTTGGAGGGCGGGTGGTATCGTAACGCGGGTGTTGGCAGTCGTGATGAACATAACATCCGAGAGGTCGAATGCAATATCCATGTAATGATCTCGGAAGGTGGAATTCTGTTCCGGATCCAGCACTTCCAGGAGAGCGGACGCAGGATCGCCCCGGAAATCCGAACTGAGTTTATCAATTTCATCAAGCAAGAACAGTGGATTTTTCGATTTGACGTCTCGAAGTCCTTGAATGATACGTCCCGGGATTGCACCGATATAGGTGCGTCTGTGCCCCCGAATCTCAGCTTCGTCTCGGACGCCACCGAGGGACATTCTGACAAACTTTCTACCTGTGGCCCGGGCAATTGATTTGCCGAGCGAGGTTTTTCCAACCCCTGGAGGACCAACAAGACAGATAATAGGACCTTTGAGATGTTTGACGAGTTGTAAAACAGCGAGGTGTTCCAACACGTTTTCTTTCGGTTTCTCTAACCCGTAGTGGTCCTCGTCAAGTATCCGCTGTGCTTCGGGGAGTTCAAGTTGATGCTCCGTTTGCTCTTGCCAGGGTAGCGCCAGTATCCAATCGACGTAGGTGCGGATAACACCAGATTCGGCAGACTGCGGGGGTATCTGTGCCAGCCGATCGAGTTCTTTGAGTGCCTTTTCTTCGGCTTCTTCAGACATTCCGGCGGTTTTCACCTGTTCTCGCAGCTCATCCACTTCAGCGATGTCATCTCTCCCTAACTCTTTCTGGATAACCTTCATCTGTTCCTGAAGGTAGAACTCGCGATGCGTCTTCTGGACAGATTCGCGAACCTGATTATGAATGTCATCCCGGAGTTCATTCCGTTCCAGTGCCTGATTCAAAAACTGAATGATGAGTTGTAGACGCCGAATGGGATTCAGTTCCTCCATGACAGTCTGGCGTTCCGATGGAGTGAGATTGAGAATTCCAGCGATAGTATCAGCGAGATGTCCAGGTTCTTCTTGCTCTTTAATGGAGCGTTTGACTTCATCAGAGCTTAAACCTTGCGGTTGTGAACCCCTGCCTTGTTCCTGTTGACGCGTCTTTGCATACTCATTGAAAAGTTTTCTGGCTTCCTTCATGAGAGACTCGGAGGTACTCGCTAACCCTATCTCCTCATGAGCGATTTGCACGTCTGCGCTCAAAAAATCATCAGTTTCTGTAAAACGGAGGACTATTGCGCGATGTTCTGAGGCAATAGCGATCCGGATGGTGCCGTCACCAGGTTCATAAGACTCAATGATATTTGCGACAGCCCCAACGACATGGAGGTGCTCCGGAGCCACCTCCTCTCCTTCTTCCAGTTCTATTTTTTGGTATAGGAGGAGTATACGCCTATTTGAGCGAAGTGCGGCATGGGTAGCTTGGACTCCCTTTTGGCGGGCAACATTTAAAAGAGATCTTGTCCTCGGAAAAATCAAAATCGCATCGAAATCCGGGGGCAAATAGATAACGGGTAAACTTACCGTTTCGTATTCTTTCGTTGCTGTCGAGTTCATATCTTTTTCCTTCAAGTGGCTATCAGCAGAATAGCCATCAGCCGTCAGAGCGGATTTTTTTTCAAGAAATCCTTTCGGTCTCCGTCGGTAGAAGAGATGATCGTTTAAGAACGCCTCTTTGCTGATTGCGACGCAGGTCTCCGCGTGTGGGTTTGCGGTTAACCCTTAACTCGCCTCCGATACAATATTCAAAGGCACGAGTTGACGGTTAAAATGCTATTAAGCAGTTTTAAGTGCTTCGGATTTCCTGTAAGCAAGTTGTGGCGGTTCATTCTTACGCACGGTATCTTCGCTGACATGGCACGCTTCAACATCATCAAGCGAAGGGAGACGATATAGCGTATCAAGCATAATTCTTTCAAAGACAGCCCTTAACCCACGGGCTCCAGTTTCACGTTCAATTACCTCATCTGCGATGGCGGTTAGCGCCTCATCCGTCACATGGAATTCTACCCCTTCATAAGCCAAAAGATACTGGTATTGCCGCACCAAAGCGTTCTTAGGTTCAGTGAGAATGCGCACGAGAGCTGGGGCATCCAATTCATGCAGGGTTGTGACAACCGGCAGTCGCCCAATCAATTCTGGTATAAAACCGTATTTAATGAGATCCTTGGGTGTTGCCTGTGCAAGGATTTCATGAATTTTTGTTTCGTTCTTAGGTTGGATAGGCGAACCAAAGCCAATGCTCTGTTTCCCAAGTCTATCCTTAATTCCCTTTTCCAACCCGATGAAGGTCCCACCACAAATGAACAACACCTTTTTGGTGTTGACCTCAATCATCTCTTGATGTGGGTGCTTCCTGCCGCCGCGCGGTGGAACATTCGCCGTTGTGCCTTCAAGGATCTTAAGCAATGCCTGTTGAACACCTTCACCGGAGACATCACGGGTAATTGATGGATTTTCAGATTTTCGTGTGATCTTATCAATTTCATCAATATAAATGATACCGGTTTCCGCACGCGCGACATCACCATCTGCGGCTTGAACCAACTTCAAGATGATATTTTCGACGTCTTCACCGACGTACCCTGCTTCTGTCAAGGTCGTTGCATCGGTAATAGCAAAGGGCACGTCTAACACCTTAGCAAGGGTTTGCGCGAGGAGCGTTTTTCCCGTGCCTGTTGGACCAATGAGTAAGATATTGCTCTTGTCTAATTCAACCTCATCAGTTGTGTTGCCATGATGTAAACGCTTATAATGTGTGTAAACGGCAACAGATAACGTCTTTTTCGCATTTTCCTGACCAACTACGTATTCATCAAGTTTTGCTTTAATTTCTTTGGGGGAAGGTGGTACTGCGAATGTGTCTTGTTCATTTTCGCTTCGAGGGTGTGTTGTGTTCGCAAAGTCGTTTTCCATTTGTTCGTGGGAACTACTTCCACGTGCCCGTGAAGATCTACGCTGGGGACCCGCGCCAGATCTTTCCTTTTCGCTTGAACTACCGCTTTTAAAGTCCTCTATAGAAAGGTCAAGACTACCATCTGGCTCACGAGTGAGAATGTCATTACAAACAACGATACATTCGGCAAGACATTTCTCACAGATATGCGCGTCAAGTCCATTAAAGAGTCTTTCGACTTCGGTGTTATCGTGCCGACAAAATGAACAGACAGCACTCTCTACAGTGGACGCTGACAATCGGACAATACATTCAACACAAATATTTGCTTCTCTGCCCTGAAGGAGTCGGCGGACTTGCGTACTGTCCTGTTGACAGAAGGAACAGAACAGATCACGATGGATGGATTCGGACATAGAAGTTCTCTCCTTTTTTAATGGCTGTCGGCTATCGGGTCGGTTTTTTCTTCCGAAAAAACCTTTCAGCAATCGGTAAAGAGGTTTTCGTTTAAGGAGCCCTGTTGCCGACTGCTATTATGGCTGTGTGGCACGTTGGGAGACGACTTGATCAACGAGGCCGTATTCAAGCGCCTGTTCCGCAGTCAGGTAATAGTCCCGGTCGGCATCAGTCGCGATCTTCTCAACATCTTGGCCCGTATGCGCTGCTAAAATAGAGTAAAGTCGGTCCCTTTCCTGCAGAATCTCTTTTGCATGGATGCTAATATCAGAGGCTTGACCGCCAATGCCACTCGCCATCGGTTGGTGAATGAGTGCTTTGGCATGTGGTAGCGCGTAGCGCTTTCCAGGGGCTCCAGCGGCGAGAAGGATAGCGCCCATACTATAAGCTCTCCCTAAACACCAGGTCTGCACATCCGCTTTGATGTATTGCATCGTGTCGTATATTGCCAAACCGGCGGAAACGGAACCACCGGGTGTGTTAATATAGAGCACTATATCTGCATCCGGGTCCTTCCCCTCAAGGAAAAGCATCTGTGCCGTTACAATATTGGCGATGATATCATCATCGATCGGTGTGCCGATCATGATAATTCGATCTTCAAGTAGACGAGAATAGATATCGTATGAGCGTTCGCCTCGGCTGGTTTGTTCAACGACGATAGGTACAAGGTTCATAGTTTTTTAGTTATCAGTTATCGGTTAACAGTTATCAGTTAACTGCTGGTGGCAGTTACGGTTTCCATATCCATCAATCACTTTAACTGACAACTAACGCCTGACGACCGACAACCATTCTTCAGGTAATTATGAGCGACTGCTTGGCGGATGCCCGGTTAATCAGGAACTGATAAATTTTCTCGTGTTGTAATTGTCCTCGAAAATCCTCTAATCGGTTGCTTGACTTTAGCAGAGAAGCATATTTTTGTGCGTCTCGATTTTGTTGTTCTGCAGCGCGTCGAATCTCGGATTCTAATTCGTCATCGGATACAGAAATGCCTTCCTTCTCAGCAATTGTCTCGAAAATCCATGACTGTTTTGTTTGTTGAATAACGTCTCGACGTAACTCGTCGGGCAGGGTATCCATGTTAATCCCAGCATCTTCAGGACTTCTCTGCTCATTTGCCAGTTGTTGTTTGACGTTCTGAAGCGTTTGTTGTACATATTGATCGACTAACGGTTCTGGGATGGTAATCTCGATTTTTTCGATGAGTTGCTCCAGCAATTCTACCTTCTGCTTATCAACATGTAGACTTGTTTCTTCCTCAACAAGATTATTCCATATCAACCCATAAAGGTGGGTGTAGCTTTCATAGCCAAGGTCTTTGGCAAACTCGTCATCTAAGGGTGGAAGTTGTTTTTGCGTAATAGCGTGCAGCGTTATTTCGTATTGCGCGGATTTGCCTGCGAGTTCAACGACGCTATGATCTGGTGGAAATTCGATATCCACGTTATTTGTATTCCCGATCTCCATTCCGATTAACGCCTGCTCAAGTTTTTCGTGTATAGCCCCAACGCCGAGTTCTATATCGACATCTTGCCGCGATTCAGCATCAATTCGATTTTCGTCGAGTAAGCATTCCCAATCTATCCGAACACAGTCATTTTCTTGGACTGGACGTTCAACGTCAAGCGGTTCATAAGTTGCAGATTGTGCTTGCAATCGCGTGATATAGGCATCAACATCTTCCCGGGGCACGTTAACAGGATTTTTATCGGTTACGAGTTCATCATAACTCGGGAGGCTGATAGTGGGTCGGATATCTACAGTGGCTGAGAACGTGAAAGGTTCATTTTCTTTGATTTGTAGTTCATTAAGTGGCGGTGTGAAGGTGGGTTGCGTCAGAGGATTGAGTCGCTCGTTATAGATTGCATCTTCGTAGGCGGGAGCGACAAGATACCGAACGGCTTCACTGTTGACGTACTCAGGAAATCGTGATTTGAGGATTGCTATCGGGACACGCCCTCTCCGGAACCCCGGAATAGAGACTTGGGTCCGTAACGACTCACAAGTTTCCGCCAATGCTGTGTTGACATCTTCAGCAGGAATTTCTATGTCCAAACGGACTCTCGTGGGGTCTAACCTTTCAATTTGAACTTTCAATTTTTTAATTGTTCCTTGCGGTTCGATTGGAGGCAAAACGGAATTTGACGTTCTTTTTGATAGTGCTGAAGAAACACCCAAGCAAAACTTTTACGATGATGGGCGAGGAGGGACTTGAACCCTCACGAGGCGTAACCCCAATAGATCCTAAGTCTATCCTGTCTACCAATTCCAGCACCCGCCCGAACGTGCTTTAAGGCACTCAAGATGCGCCGTGAAGGAATCGAACCTTCAACCGCCTGATTAAGAGTCAGATGCTCTGCCAATTGAGCTAACGGCGCGCCTGTTCCCACTGCGAAGCATTTCTTTCTGACCGTAGACGCTCTAAGGACCACTCGCTAATTGTTAGGTGCACTTTCAAAGCGCACACCCGGCACCCAAAAAATATCCGCGTCCGGAGGGATTCGAACCCCCAACTTATAGTTCCGAAGACTATTGCTCTATCCATTGAACTACGGACGCATATTAAAGGTGGATGATGGGATTTGAACCCACGCCCACTTGATCCACAGTCAAGTGCTCTACCCCTGAGCTACATCCACCATGCTTCGATTTTTCATCGAGCTGTCTGAAAAGCACGCCCAGCAGGAGTCGAACCTGCAACCTACGGATTAGAAGTCCGTTGCTCTATCCAATTGAGCTATAGGCGCTCGTGCTATGAATTTTGATCGTTTCTGAATCGGGGCGAGAGGATTCGAACCTCCGACCTTCTGCTCCCAAAGCAGACGCGCTAGCCGGGCTGCGCTACGCCCCGAGATTCCTTATAATACAAACTTGCCAACAACAAAAATGCTGTTAGCAACTACGAGGGCAATATATGCTTAAAATCACGCCGATATTTCTTATCGGTATTGTTTAAATTATACAACATCCTCTCGCGTTTGTCAAATTATAATGAAAAATTCTTGTCTTTTTGCCAACCCATTTTGCCTTGATAGACACCTCTCGCTGAAGCACGGAGTTTTATCAGGTAAATTTAGAGAGGCGTGTAGCATTTCGCTTTACCAATCCGAAAATGAATCCAATTTCCAGAAGTTGAATCATTATGTAACCGAAAATAACCGATTAAAAATCTTTTTACATGAAACTTGTATAAACCTATTTACGATAATTATGTCAAACATTCTCAATAAACACTTTTATGACAACAAACACCCAAGAAAGTTCAGGAGGAACCATGCGCTTAATTGAAGGGATATCCATTGGAATCTCCGCAATTCGTTCAAATAAAATGCGCTCGCTGCTGACGATGCTTGGTATTATCATCGGTATCGCGGCCGTGCTGGCAATGATCGCTATCGGGGATGGGGCTAAGCAAATTGTGATAGAAGATGCAAAAAAAATGGGAGGGGCAACCCGAATCACACTCTACCAGACCTCCTACAAACGAGAAAATAACAGATGGGTGCGTATTCGTAGCAACGAATACATGGAATATGAAGATGTATTGGCGATTGAGGCAGAATGCCCATCTGTGAGTGCTGTCACACCGAGAATTGCGGATTGGAGGGGGGTTCTGTTTCAGGGTCCGGGCGGCACGGAAGCCCGCGCTGGTTATAACGGCGTAAATGCTACCTATACAACCGCAATGGATTGGGATATTAAGGCGGGACGCTTCATTACAGACGAAGATGTCCAAAACGCAACAAAAATCTGTGTGCTCGGAGACGAATTAGCAACCGAGTTATTCGGCAATGCATCCCCTTTAGGACAAGAAATCAAAATTGCCAGAGATGTCCGATATTACGATCCGTGGGGCAGAAGACGGCGAGACAGATTGACCGAACGTTTCACGGTTGTGGGTACACTCATGCCGAGAGGTACGAGTTTCCAGTTTGGGTGGACTTACGATAACATCGCCTTTATCCCTGTGTCAACCGTCCAAGAACGTTTCACCGGCGACGACCAGGTTCGGAATATTATGGTCTTCGCGAATAACGTTGACGATGTTCCCAAAGCGATCGAAGAGGTGAAGACAGTCATCAGAAAACGGCACAGAAACCAAGATGAATTCGTCAGAATCTTTGAAATGCGTGCGGGTATGGCACAATTACAGAAAATCAGTAAGATGATCAAGATCGCATTGGGGAGTATCGCAGGCTTCTCACTGCTCGTCGGCGGTATCGGCATTATGAATATGATGTTAGTCGCTGTCACGGAGCGAACCCGTGAAATTGGGCTTCGAAAGGCACTCGGTGCCAAATCCTTAGATATCTTGGCTCAATTTCTCATAGAGGCAGTGATCATGTGTGCTGTCGCTGGGGCAATCGGTATCGGTTTGGGTATCTTTGCTGGTGAAGGTATGGCAATGCTTGCTGTTAAAATCGCCAAAATTGTTCCCGAATGGCCCTCGGTTGTTTCTATGCAGTGGGTCATGATTTCTGTATCATTCTCCGCGGCAATTGGTATATTTTTTGGCATGTATCCTGCAATCAAAGCTTCCAGCCTTCCACCGGTTGAAGCATTACGCAAAGAATAAAGTAATATGCGGGCAGGCACAAGACCTGCCTCTACAATAATATGCGGGCAGGCACAAGACCTGCCCCTACAATAATATGCGGGCAGGCACAAGACCTGCCCCTACAATATGCGGGCAGGCACAAGACCTAGGGAAACACCCAAGCAAAAACCCCCTACAATGTCTTTTTGCTTTGATGAAGATTAATTTTTTAATTCGGTAATATGCGGGCAGGCACAAGACCTGGGGAAACACCCAAGCAAAAATCCCCTACAATGTCTTTTTTGGGATAGGATTACCGAAATATTTATTTAAACTTCATGGAAGTGCGCCTTTCCTCATTAAAATTTTCAATCCCTATTTCCCAACCAACAAACAATAAACCTATTTGACTTAATTGCGTCTAAATTCTATAGGTGCTATAATTTGGCAATCACTTGGATAAAAAAGAAATTGCTACGAAAAAATCGAACTTTATTCCCCCTTTTTTGTCTAACGCATTAAGGTTAGGAATACTTTAGAATCTGGAGGCATGAAATGCGTATAGTTGAAGGCGTATCGGTTGGCATTTCCGCGATTCGTAGCAATAAACTGCGTTCTTTGTTGACGATGCTTGGGATTATTATCGGTGTTGCCTCGGTGCTGGCGATGATAGCCATCGGTGATGGTGCAAAGGCGATTGTCCTGCAAGACGCCCAGAAACTCGGGGGTGTGAACCAATTTACGATGTACCGAAGTAGCCATAAACGAGTGCGTGGGCGGTGGATGCCAAATCGTAGTAATGAATATTTTGAGTATGAAGACGTATTGGCGATTGAGGCGGAATGTCCATCTGTAAAGTTAGTCGTTCCAAGAATTCCAGAATGGCGGGGTGTGCTTGTCCAAGCCGCCGGTGGCGCAGAACACCGGACGGGTTATAACGGTGTAAATGCATCCTTTTCGGAAGCAATGGATTGGGACATCCAGCAGGGGCGTTTTATTACAAACGAAGATATTGATAATGAAGCGAAGGTCTGTGTGCTTGGTGCTGAAGTGACGGCAGCCTTATTCGGGAATACATCTCCTTTAGGAAAAGAGATTAAGATCGGCAAAGGTCCCGGGGGTCGTTTTGATCGGTATGGCAGAAAAGACCAGAAACGGATCACTGAACGTTTCACTGTCGTCGGCACAATGGAAACCAGAGGACGCAGCTTGCGGTTTGGCTGGAACTTGGATGACATGATATTCATCCCGCTCACGACAACGCAGGAACGCTTCACTGGCAACGATAGGATTGTGATGCTCTCAGTTCATGCGAATACTGTTGAAGAGGTCCCGCAAGCAATTGAAGAGGTGAAAACTGTTCTCCGAAAGATGCATAGCGGTCAAGACGATTTCTTCTCAATCTGGGATATGCGGGAAGGTATGGCGCAGTTGGATAAAATCAGCAAAGTCATAAAAATCGCATTGGGGAGTATTGCAGGATTTTCGCTACTTGTGGGTGGTATTGGGATTATGAATATGATGCTGGTCGCCGTCACCGAACGCACTCGCGAGATCGGTTTACGAAAAGCGATCGGTGCGAAACGTATGGACATTATGTTACAGTTTTTAATAGAAGCGGTTGCAATGTGTAGTGTAGGCGGTGCGTTGGGTGTTCTATTGGGAATTTTTGCTGGCGAAGGGATGGCGATGCTCGCTGTCAACATTGTCAAAATCGTTCCCGAATGGCCCTCGGTTATCTCTATGGAGTGGATATTAATTTCAGTCTCCTTTTCAGCGGTAATCGGTATCTCTTTTGGGCTCTATCCAGCAATAAAAGCCTCTGCACTCTCACCGATTGATGCACTCAGGGCTGATTAGGAGGCAATCCACATGAATTTGATGGAATGTATTATACTCGGTATCTCGAACTTGCGGCGGAACCCCCTTCGATCCGCACTGACGATTTTAGGGATTATCGTTGGTGTAGGTTCCGTTGTCAGCATGGTATCTGTCGGCGACGGGTCGAGTGCCATGGTTTTGCGAGAAATTGAACGGACTGGTGGCACGAAAATGATCGAGATCTATAAAGATGCCTGGGACAAACAGTCGGGGACCTTGAGCCGTGCGGCTGGATCGGCTGTGCGTGGGAAAAGCCGCTGGCAAAGGAATCGTGCCGAAGATTTGGAAACCGAAGACGCGTTTGCAATCCTTGAGAGAGCCAGAGGAATTGTCAATGTCGTTGCCGAAGATGACATGCCCGGGTGGAGTGTGAGTTACAAGGGGCGGACGAAGGAATCGCGTATCGTTGCTTCAACCGCTGGATATGATCGGTCGCACAATTGGTACCCATCAGACGGTCGGTTTTTTACAGTCGAAGAAGTGGAAGCTGCCAGTAGTGTTGCAGTTATCGGTTCCAAAATCAAGGAAGAGGTTTTTCTTGACGAAGATCCCGTCGGCAAAGAGATTAAAGCCTCGCGTCCGTCTTACTGGCGGGGCAAAAGAGGGCTTTATGAGGTCCGTCTAAAGGTGATTGGTGTTATGGAAGAAAAAGGCGATGCGATGGACACCTCCGGCTGGGATGACCGATTCGTTATCCCGATAACAACGCTACAACAACGCTTTAAGGGCAGAGACGACGTTGAACGCCTTCGCGTAGAAGCAGTAGACGTGGAGACGATTCCACTGGCTATAGCCGATGCCAAACGGATCTTAGGAAGACAACACAATAACACGGGTGAAGAATATAACTATTGGACGGCTACGGAGGAGTTGGCAACTGCCAGGAAAGTCGGGTTAGTCATGAAAGCGCTGATGGGCGGTATCGCTGGCATCGCGCTTATGGTGGCGGGGATCGGCGTAATGAACATCATGCTTGTCTCTGTAACCGACCGAACGAAGGAAATCGGACTCCGAAAGGCGCTCGGCGCAACCCGTAACGATATTCTGGCGCAATTTCTGGTTGAGGCAGCTGTGCTGACCCTCTCCGGCGGAATTATCGGCGCAATTGCGGGCGTGTTCATGGGACAAGGAACAGCCGCTCTTATTTCCAGGTTCGTTTGGGAAGGAAGCAATTGGCCCTCAGTGATTTCATTCGGAACGATGGTGATCGCATTACTCGTTTCTGTAGCTATTGGTGTTTTCTTCGGGTTGTATCCTGCCAATAAGGCAGCCAAACTTACACCCGTTGAAGCCCTCCGTTCCGATTAGGTTATTTCATTAGTTATCAGTTATCAGTTATCAGTTATCGGTTGTCAGTCTACAAGAGGTCTTCGGATTACCAAAACCCTCTTTTAACTGATAACTGACGGCTGACGGCTGACGACTCCTATAGGAGGAATTACCCTTGAAGAAAGTAATTATTGCTGCCGCCGTTGTTTTGGTCCTCGTCGTTGCCATCGGTTGGGTCGTCCTGGGCCGCGGGAGAAACGGGGCAGACCCATCTCTGGATAAAAAAATTGAAGTCGTTGAACGTGGCGATTTCCAAATGCGCATCAGTGCAACCGGCAACTTGGAACCGCTCATCGACGTAGAAATAAAATCCAACGTTGAAGGTGAAATCATCAGACTCCACGTTCAAAACAGCGATAAGGTTGAAAAAGGTCAAATATTACTGGAACTGGATCCCGAACTCTATGAAGAGGGAAAAAAACAGGCGCAAGCAGATGTAGCAGCTGCCAAAGCACAAGTCAGACAAGCAGAACTAAACATAGAACTCAAAAACGAGCGGCTTGACAGCCAACTCACGCAGTCTGACGCGGATCTGAAAATCGCTCAAGCCAACCTTGAGACCACCAAAGCCACAACTATCACACAAGTCAGTCAGGCGGAAACAAATGTCCAGACTACTCGCAACTCGCTTGCCCAGGATAGAATTGCTCTGGATCAAGCCGAGATCGCGCTTGCCCAGGCAAAAATTACGTTATCTGAAAATGAAGCGTCGCTCAGATCCGCAAAGGTTTCCTTGGATAACGCCAAGTCAGAACTGGATCGGAACACGGAACTCTTTGACAAGGGACTGGTTTCCAAAAAGGCGTTGGAAGATGCCCAGGCGCAGCACGCCACTTCAGAAGTCCAACACGAAAATGCTCAGAAGCGTGTAGATTCACAGGAACAAGCGATCACATCGCAAGAGCGAACCATAAGCACACGCGAGACTGCGATCGTAACACGTGAGGCAATATTAGCAAATGAGGAACGGAACCTTGAAAATCTGAAAAAAATGCGGCAGAAAGCGGAGGAAGAGGCACAACTTCGTGTCGACAACTCCGAAACGCAATTACACGAACTGATATCGACTTTCGACAATGAAAAATTGTTAACGCAGCAATCCAGGGTGAGTGCTGAAGCAAACAAACTTCGTAGAGAAAGTAATCTAAAAAATGAGGAAGAACGACTGGATTGGACTACCATCAGGGCACCGATGGCTGGGATTGTCACGCTCCTTGAATTGGAGGAGGGGGAAATTGTGACTTCTGGACGCTCTGCCTTCTCGCAAAGTCCGCCCATTATGACGATTGTTGATCCTTCCAAAATGGTCGTCAAAACCTTCATCAACGAAGTCGATATGGAACGCCTACGCCTCGGCCAGCGCGCAGAAATCAAGGTGGATGCTTACCAAACAAAAACTTATGACGGAAAAGTCTATGAAATTTCACCGAGTGGACAGGAACAGGATAACATCATCTCATTTGAAGTGATGGTAGAAGTCAGTGGTTCCCCGGAGGAACTCCGCCCCGGCATGAGCGCGGATGTCGACATCATTACCTATGAGGAAAAGGGGGTCCTGCTGCTACCGATTGACGCCTTGGTAAACGAGCCTTCAGCGACCGTCACTGCACAGGTTGATGATACCAAACCGTATAAAGTAAATCAACCGATTGAAGTCCAGACGATCAGTGAGAAAATTTTCAGAGGCACTGTGACAAATGTGGGTTCCAACGATGTCACCATTAGTCTTGATAGTTCGCAACGCGGGATTCGTCCTGGCTCGACAACGTTATCGCTTTTGGTGAAAGGGAAAAAGAAGGCAGACGGGGTACGTGCCACGATTAATATGTCGAAGGGAAAATCCGTTATGATCGATGACGGTGGCAGCAAAGGCAAACGGACAGAGGTTGAAACCGGCATGCAGAACGAAACACACGTAATTATCAAGAGCGGACTCAAGGCAGGGGACCGCGTCGTTCTACAGCAACGGAAACCGCCACAAGGTGGATTCGGTAGATAGAGAAAACCGACCAGTGATTTATCTGATTTATGCTGATAGAAGGAGAGAATGGGAGGCTGGTAGATTGGGAGTAACCATCCTTCCAACTTTCCAACCTTCCAAGCAATATAATTAGCATGGTAAATCACATAATCATATAAGTCAGAGTTCAGACTATAGTTGAATTACCTGTCCATCATAGGCGAGGTAGGCATTGTCCGGGAGTTCAATGTCCATCTCTTCGCACTGCTCTGGGAAATAGCGATGATCCAGTCGGTGCATAATATGCGTAAAATAGGTTTCCCTCGGTTTTAGGGCAGCACTGATTTCCAATGCTTCACCAACTGAAAGATGTGTTGGATGTCTTGGGTTAAAACTCAACGCATCAATTACCAACACCTCAATCCCATTCAGTAGATCTTGGGATGCCTTCGGCAATCGCTTCACATCTGGTAGATATCCGAAGTCGTTGATGCGATAGCCGTAAGTGGGAACGTTCCCGTGTTCGACTGGAATTGACAGAATATCGAAGCCATGCAACGCCAGTTGTTCCTTTTCTTCAATTACATTCGGTAGCAGATGTCCGACACCACCCCCTTGGAAGGTCTCTTTTGTAAACATATAATCGAAGTTGCGTTGTAAGATGCGAATCGTCTGCTCAGGACCGTAGATAGGCATATCCATCTGCTGTTTTCGACACGGCATCACAATGTCGTTCGTTCCACTGACATGGTCGGCATGTGAGTGTGTGAAGATAACGGCATCTATCCGCTCAATCCGATTCCGGACAATTTGGTCCATGAAATTGGGGCCGAGGTCGAATTGGAGGTGCTTCCCATCTTTCTCAATATGGACGGATGAACGGGTCCGGTAGTTTTTCGAGTTGACATCCCGCGCGTCTTCACAGGTTTCGCAGTCGCATTTGTACTCAGGAACGCCTGTTGAGGTGCCTGAACCCAAAATCGTAATCTTCATGTTTTTCCTACTTTAAGATGCCTCACTGTGGGAGCAGTTGCCAGTTACAAGAGGATTTTGTTAAACAAAATCCTCTTCACTGAAAACTGTTAACTATCAAATGACTAAACTTACACCCCAAGAATGTCTCACACTGGCTGATCTTCTTGGCGACACTCCAATGACGGTTATCGCTGTGTCCCGCTTGAAACAGGAAGCGTGCGATGCCTATATCGCTGGATCGCTATCAAATAATGTTGATGCCGCTATCGTTTTTGATGCGTACTGCTCGGACGAACCCGCGGGTTTCGGCACCGATGCCGGGGCACTGTGGCAACTTTTGAAAGCGCTCGATGGATGGGGTTGTATCAACGTTGACAACGCCTGTGCTGCATCTCTCGGTGGACTCATTGAAGCCGACAGAGGTGCATCCATCCGTTATTATGGTGATGTCTATCATGCACTCTTAGTGCCTGTCCACTCCTATCCAAACGAGGCGGTTCGTCTTTTGACCTTAGGAGATACTGAGCGTTTGGCAAAGGCGCCGACGGAAGTCCAAGGCAACGGTTACAAAACGCCCGAAGCGATGCTAACATATGGTATTGCCGCTGGCGCCATTGTAGATGACAACATTGTCGCCATCGCGCATACCTATGCAGAGACTGAGCTACATGCTGACATCGGTGTTTCGACGGTCGAGCAGTGGCGCGAAGACGGATTTGCTACCGCCGCGGCATCCCTCGTCGCCGAAGAGATTCAGGCAAAAGGTAAGGTGCCCGCCTGGAGTTGTGGTGAAGACAACTTCGCCTCGCTTCGTGTGGCAGAGAAACTCGGATTCATTGAAGTTGGTCGGCGCACGTATGTCATCCCCGTTTCACCAGAATAGGGATTCCTTATCCGAGGGCATCGTCCACTTTATTGATTGCGGCTGCCATCAATCGCGCATGCTCTTCCTGCATATTCACGTTAAACCCAAATCGCAGCGCACGCCCGAGAATTGACAAGGTCTGTGGGCACATATCCCGAGAGTACTCAACATCTCCTGTGTAGCGCGGATCCTTCCACGGATACCCAGAAGCGTCAGGCGAATGCTTGAAGAGAATGGAATCCCAATAGGTATAGATATGCCGATCGGGGAACCCTTCATTGTAAGCGGTGCCTGCGTTCAGTCCTTCTGCTTTGAGCGCATCAGCGTACTTTTTGGCGAGTTCCACATCACGCACGATAATCGCGGCACTAATACCGCACTCACCGGTCGGATCATCCACGTGTTGCGGGATATAACCTTTCGGTTTTTCATTGAGTTCCGCTGTGAACGCTTTTTTGAGTCGGCGTGTATGTCCCAAGATATCCTCTAATTTTGAGAGTTGCACGCGTGCAATCGCCCCCAAAATTTCGCTCGTTCGGTAGCACTGCCGGGAAAAAGGTTTGTTTTGCCACTCAGAATCGCTCATCCACATCGGTAAACCGGGTTCCGCTGCGAAGGCTGCGCGTTCATAGACATCATAGTCATCGGTAAAAACGAGTCCGCCTTCCCCACAAGAGATGACCTTGTAGTAATTGAGGCTCCACGCGCCTGCATGTCCCCACATTCCAGCGTATTTCCCTTTATATTGTCCGCCGACACACTGACAGCAATCCTCAACAACCAGGAGATTGTGCTGCTGGGCGAGGTCGACAATCGCCTCAAGCCGGCAGGGTACGCCTTGCATGTGTACTGGTAAGATCGCTTTCGTATGGGGTGTAATTTTCCGTTCCACATCAGCGATATCTAAGCCGAGTGAATCGTCGATTTCTGCTATGACGGGAATCGCACCGACGCCAACAATAGCAGCTGCGGTCGCGATAAAGGTGTAGCCTGGAACTATCACCTCGTCTCCGGGTCCGATACCGACCGCAGTCAGGGCGCAGATGATTGCGGAGGTGCCGGAGTTCACCATCAAGGCGTGTTTTGCCCCGAGGTGCGCCGCTGCCTCCTTTTCAAAACTGGCTACATTTGAATCCTCAACGAACCGAAAAAGTTTCCCACTTCGCAAGACCTCAGTCACAGCAGTGATCTCACGCTCATCTATCACACTGGGCCCGTGCATTCCGCCGGGTATAGCATCGGCAATAACCGGCGTTCCGCCCTCTATTGCTAAACGTTCTGGCATTTTTTCTCCTCCACAGCTCTTCGGACGTAGTTTGAAACCTCACCAAGAAAAATGCGAAATATGGTGATACTGTACCAGATGCATCCGTTTTTGTCAAGTATTCTTTTACAACATAGGTCATTTAAGGATGACTCGCCAATCCCACTATGACTTCCCTGGACCAACACTCACCGCTACTCTACACCAGTATTCTCACCGCGGATATGAAAATTTTTCGTCTCAGATGCACCCTTTTCCATGTAACGAACAAGCGCACGGGTGTGACCGCTACTGATGTCGTCCAGCGTGATTATTTCGCCGCTGCTTTCGGTGATTTGACCCGGAAGTCAGTCGTTCAGGATGGCGATGTTATCGCAGTTAGCATTCTTGACGCAGCCGGTCGTATCATCGGTGAACCGACGACGTATACCGTTTTCATCAAAATCTTCTGCGTGGAAACCTCGTGCTTTAGCCCGGGGTGGAAACGCAGTTTTCTTTTGTCAATTACCGTAGGTTTTGTAAATATAATTTGCTTTTTACCTGGAAATTTTGTATAATAGTTACCTATGCCATTTATATTTTATATGATGAATAATGAAAAAGTGACCTAAGTAACTATAGAGTATTAGAAAGAGGATACGTTTGAGTTGCGATTTTCGCAACCGACACAACGACAAAAGAGAAAACATTGAGATATTTCATGGATTTACAACTACTGACTTAAAAGCGATGGTGCCGTTTGAAAAACAACACCTTCGCCAACCGAAAAAAACCTTGATAGACTTGAACATTTTACCTGAGGAACGCTCATGACGAAGTGCAGTTTACCCTTTGAATTAAAAAGATCCCTGAAGATGCGTGCGGATGTGCGCGCCCCGATGAGAGGGAGTGGCTGCTGCGTTCTGAGACGTTCTGTCGATCCTCAAATAGCTAAAAACCCCCCCCGAATTCTCCACAAACGATAAGTGTTTTATTTCATAAGACGATCCTGACGGTCCTGCATCGGACTGTCTTCGCGCCCGCAGGTGGTTCTGTTTTACACAGAGTCCCCATTGCGGGCTATTTTTGTTGCATCGGGTCTCTCCCGATGTGTTGGACACTCCAATACAACCACAGGCACGACCTCTTGTCAATATGGCTGTGTAAGTCGTGTTAAAAAGGAGATTTAGAAAAATGTTTTCAAGAATACTGACTTTTAGCATCTTATCCGTTTTTTGCGTATTCACTGCCATTTCTTATGTATACGCGCACGAGGCTACTGGTGAGGGTAGTAGTAATCCTCATTGGCACAATCTTTGTCATGATCATGGTGGATATAGCCATTGTCATTTGGCTGTAGTGCACGGAAAAGTAGAGAATGGTGTTTATTCTGAGGTTTACAAGCCTGGCTTTAACCACGCTGATGAACATAACAATAATCCCAGTAAGATTCTGCGGGTCGGTAGGCCACCCGAAGAAAACGTGCATACGCATACCTTTGTTGAGTCCCACCAACATGACAACTACGAGTGGCACGCACATGAAGATACACACGATCACCCAGATTCGGAGCACCCGCACCCGCCTAACCACCCTTTTCATGTCACCCACGCTGATGTAGGTATTCGCACAGATACTACTGTGGATGAGCAACCTGTGAACCAGCCTACAGGGAATCAACCTACAGGGAATCAACCTACAGGGAATCAACCTACAGGGAATCAACCTACGGGTACTCAACCCACAACGGTAGTGGAGAGTGGAACATCTGAAGGGACATCCGAAGCAGGTGATAGCGGAACCCCTGTTGACACAAGCACAGAACAAAATTTCCTCAGAGCCCAACAAAAATACGGAACACCACTTGAGGGGACACCAGAAACACAACCCAAGCCTCAACCTTTATTACCCATACGCATCACAGAGTATATGGTCAGAGATTGGTCTGCTGGAATTGGTGGATTACCACAGTGGATTGAGGTGTATAACCCCAACACCGAGGCAGTCAACCTCAAAGGTTGGACGTTCCAATATGCCACCCGACGGTCAGCCAACGCTCCCCATAAAGTCCACACACTGACGCTCGCTGGAACACAGGACGGGTTCAGCATAGCGGGAGGCGGCGTCGCGATCCTATCAACCCGAAAAGTTCCGGCATGGCGATTTTCCGGTATTGGAGCCTCCCAGGTCTACAACTTGAGCATAGACAACGTCCTCAAACGCGGGTGGGTGTTGACGGATGCCGATGGCAAGGAGATTCAGCGTCTCGGTAGGGAGGCTTTTAGTGCGTTCGGGGATCCGGTGGCACCGCTCCATCAGAACAAGGCGCGTGTCTCGCATCAGGTGCTCCCGAGCGAGTCGCCTCCGGAGGTTTATTACTATGGACATCGGGAAGACATCGGGTCTCCCGGGTTCTACGAGCAACCGGCGCCGGCGGCACCAAGCGCGGTCAGACGGAAACAGATCGGCACTTGGGCAGCCTTGAAAAAATAAGGTTTCATTATCATCAACTTCTGGGGGTGTGGTAAGAAGCCCGACACCCCCCACAAGCGTGATTCAGCCGCTTTGCGTGTGTTCTCGTTCAACCTTGGGGACACACCAAAGCAAAACCCCTCACAAGAAACCGTTTCTTTTATCAAACTCACATTATTTCAGCGCATAAATCAGTAGATTTGGCATAAACCGATAGACATCCGTGGAACGGCGGAGTCGTAACATCGTGCGGCTCTCAATCTCTGCGGTTTCCATTGCACATAGGTAATCCTTACGGTTGTAAACCACTGCCAATCGGTGAAAACAAACCCTGTAAGTCCTACGTAATTATAGGAGCTACCATAAGTAATCCTACCGACGCCACCAACTTTTTTTACCCTGATATGACGCAAGCAGTTTTGAAATGTCTCTTGCCTTTTTGTCCAGACGCAATACTGTCTCGCACGCTTCGATCACTTTTTGTTTGGTATCTTCATCTTGGGTTGCCTGATAGGCATGGTGATAACTCTGTGCGACAGCGGAATGGTACGCTACAAGGTCTATGCCTTCTGGGACATCTGTCGGAAGGTGCGCAAGCATCCCGAGTGCCGTGTCCCATGCCGCTGCTTCGGTGTGACAGATAACCTGTTGGTAGCGTAGGTGATGTTGCGACGGATCTAACCCATACGCCTCCTCATAACACGTCACCGCCTCCGAGTAAGCGGCATTGGCGACGTGCAGCTGCGCAAGTTCCGTATAAAAGGCAGACAATCCACTTTCCGCTATTGTGTAAAGCGATACGCCGGTACTGATGAGCCAATCTCTCTCCAACAGGAAATCGATCGCTGAGTTCCGTTCTTCCTCTGTGATCTGGATATCGGTGAGGAGATGCTTTGCGACGGCGGCGTTCGGAAAAATCTTGGTGCGGCTCTTCAGTAACGGATACGCCTGAACCGCCTTATCCATCGTGATGAGCTTAATCCCGGTCGCAATACGGAAGAGAGATACAATCTGATCGCTATTTTTACGGGACATCTCGTCAGCAATTACCTCTCGATTCTCTGAAAAATGCTGATTCAGTTCTTCGATCGCCTCTCGGATCTCGGGATCGCTTGGCGCGAGCTGATGTGCTTTGGCTAAAAACCGTTGTGCCGTGAAGAGTTCCGTCCACGTCCGATAGATGGTTCCTAACCGAAAATTCGCAAGTGCCAGGGTCGATGTATCATCTGTTGTGCTGAGGATATCATCGTAGACTTGGATGGCTTCGGCAAGTTTGCCTGCGGTTTCCAGTGCTTGTGCATCGGCGATTGGATTTGACATAAGGGGCGTGGTTTCCTTGTATGGCTTTATCGATTGTTTTTCGGAGATGAGCATACAATGCCTGTCAGGAAAAGTCAAGAAAAAGATTCTGCTGTAGGAGTGAGTTTCACTTTCTCTTTTGACAAAAAGCCCGAAAACGACTATACTATCTCTATCGCGTTGGCAGACATATCGAGCGTAGGCGCTTGGAAACCACGTGTCTGCCTCCCACTCGATAGGGGATAAAAGCGTGATGGCGTGAGGTTTCCCATGAAAGCGATTTTTCTTTTTTCAATACTATTGTGTGGTATCGCGCTTCCGGTACTCGGTGAAACTTCCGAGAATGCTATTGAAACGGACATTGCAGTCATAAAAACAGAAATTAAAAATCTAAATGAAAAGATTGACAGCAAATTTGAGGGCATTAACAACAAATTTGAGAGCATCGAAAAGAATTTTGACAGACAAAATAACACCATCATCATCGCTTGCATCGGTATACCTTTGGGGATTCTTGCAATATGTGTAACTGTGTGGGGCATATTCGTAAACAGACGAAGGCCTAACGTCAACGAACAGCGGGAACAGATTGAACAACTCATACGCGACCAAGAACAAAAAATCGAAGCACTTACCCAAGAAATCGAAGCACTCAAACAACAACGAACCGTCACTCCATAACGCCTTGTTATTATGTTCACCGCCCCTATTTCGGAAGGAGAAAATTCCAGGATGAAGAGCACGTTGTTAGCGATTATTTTGACCCTACTTTTTGTTTCAACCCTTTATCTACCCAACACCTTTGCCCAAGATTCCCCGCAATGGAACTTGCCAGAGGGTGCCAAAGCCCGTTTAGGCATAGTCAAAGGTCGTTTAACTGGGATAGCGTATTCCCCGGATGGCAGTCGGCTTGCGGTGGGAAGTAGCGTCGGTGTTTGGATGTATGATGCGCGAACCGGTGCGGAAGGGACACTGATTGGCGGATACACCGATTGGGTCTATAGTGTTGCGTTTAGTCCCGATGGAAACACGCTCGCAGGTGGGGGTAGAGACTATGCAGAGACTACACTGTTCGGTGTTCGGTTATGGGACCCAGAAACTGGAAACATCAGAAACATACTCACGGGACACACCGACCAGGTCCATAGTGTTGCGTTTAGTCCCAATGGCACCACGCTCGCAACTGGGGGTAGAGACCACACTGTTCGGCTATGGGACCCAGCAACGGGAAACAGCATAAATACACTCACGGGACACACCGACCAGGTCCATAGTGTTGCGTTTAGTCCCAATGGAAATACGCTCGCAACTGGGGGTAGAGACCACACTGTTCGGCTATGGGACCCAGCAACGGGAAACAGCATAAATACACTCACGGGACACACCGACTTTGTCAATAGTATAGCGTTTAGTCCCAATGGAAATACGCTCGCAAGTGCGAGTAATGGGGAAGTGCGGTTATGGGACCTAGCAACGGGAAACAGCATAAACACACTTAGACACACCTCCTGGGTTTATAGTGTTGCGTTTAGTCCCGATGGCACCACGCTCGCAAGTGGGAGTGGCGACGAGACCGTACGGCTATGGGACACAGAAACAGGAAAACTCATAAACACACTCACCGAACACACCGACCTTGTTCGTAGTGTTGCGTTTAGCCCCGATGGCACCATGCTCGCAAGTGGGAGTGATGACAACACCATTCGGGTATGGGACCCAGAAACTGGAAACAGCATAAACACACTTAGACACACCAGGGGGGTCTATAGTGTCGCGTTTGGTCCCGATGGAAATACACTCGCAAGTGGGAGTCTCTCAGCAGAGGTGCGGCTATGGGACACAGAAACAAGAAACAGCATAAACACATTCACGGGACACACCAGGGAGGTCTATAGTGTCGCGTTTGGTCCCGATGGAAATACACTCGCAAGTGGGAGTGGCGACGAGACCGTTCGGATATGGGACACAGAAACAGGAGACAGCATACATACACTCACAGGACACACCCAGGAGGTCTTTAGGGTCGCGTATAGTCCGAATGGCACCACACTCGCAAGTGGGAGTGGCGACAAGACCGTGCGGGTATGGGATACAGAAACAGGAGACAGCATACATACACTCACGGGACACACCAGGGGGGTCTATAGTGTCGCGTTTGGTCCCGATGGAAATACAATCGCAAGTACGGGTCTGGACAACACCGTTCGGGTATGGGACACAAAAACTGGAAACAGCATACATACACTCACAGGACGCATCAACTTTTTCAAGAGTGTCGCGTTTAGCCCCGATGGAAACACACTCGCAGCTGGGGGTTACTCAGCAGAGGTATGGTTATGGGACACAGCTACAGGAAAACTCATAAACACACTCCTAATCCAGGGCTTTGTCAATAGTGTCGCGTATAGTCCAGATGGAAATACACTCGCAATTGGGCATGATGGTCGTAAGGGATGGGCCGTTGAGTTATGGGACACAAAAACTGGAAACAGCATACATACATTCGCGGGACAACACACCCGTGGGATCGCGAGTGTCGCGTATAGTCCGGATGGAAATACACTCGCAGCTGGGTATGGGGCCGGCACGATCCTTCTATGGGATGCCACACCTTACACCTTACAACCGTTCGCCGCTGAGACAGATAGCATAACAAAGGAGCCGGAGGTGCCTGTTGATGGAAATGTTGCGCGCGTGAGTCTCTCCCCCGCATCCGTATGGTCTGGGAATGTAGGGGATCAGTTGACGGTAAACACCATCATCGCAGATGGCGTAGATGTTCGGGGATATCAGGTGGAACTCACTTTTGATACGGCTGCGTTGCGGTTCGACTCAGTTGCAGATGGTGGGTACCTGCCAGTGGATGCTTTCCAATTGGCACCTGTGGAGAACGGCAATCGCGTCACGGTTGGTGCGACATCGCTGCAAGCAAGCAGCGAAGGCGATGGGACACTTGCAGCGTTCACATTTGAAGTGCTGACTGCTTCGCCTGCGATGCCGACCTTATCCGATGTGAAACTGACTGACAGCGATGCAAACTTTTTAGCCGTACGGATTGAGACCGAGGCGGGAACGGATCCCCCGCCCCTCGCTGGAGACGTAAACGAAGATGGTGTGGTGAGTCTTGAGGATTTGGAGGCGGCTGTGGCGCGTCGGGGGCAAACGGGTGAGAACACAGCGGATATGAACGGCGATGGTGTTGTGGATGCCGCGGATATCGTGTTAATCGCAGCAGCGATAGAAGCCGCGGCAGCCGCTCCATCCCTGCATCCATCAGTTATTATTGAAATGTTCACTGCAACAGAGGTGCGTCAGTGGCTGTCGTTTGCGCGGGCAGAGGGTCTCACAGGTCCGATGTATCAGCGAGGCTTTCTGCTTCTGGAGCAACTCCTTGCGGTGCTAACGCCAGAGGAAACACTGCTCTTAGCGAACTATCCCAACCCGTTCAACCCGGAGACGTGGATCCCATATCACCTCTCTGAACCTGCGGATGTCTGCATTTCGATTTATGCTGCGGACGGTCGCTTGGTTCGGGTGCTAACCTTAGGGCATCAGGGTGCGGGTATCTACGAGTCTCGTGGGCGTGCGGCGTATTGGGATGGTAGGAACGCCTTCGGGGAGCCTGTGGCAAGCGGTGTGTATTTCTATACGTTCACCACAGGCGACTTCACGGCAACCCGGAAAATGCTCATCAGGAAGTAACCCCAGTTGCTACTCACAAGATTTAGCGATGAGATTTCCTGCGTTTTTGGACTGTAGTTTGTTCGTTCAAAAAACTCGTCTTTTAACGGAGAAAAGCCATGCAAGAACTGATCCAAGGGACTGTGGATACCTATTACAACAGCGATTTTACCGACATGAAAAGAGAAAACGCTGCAGCGGTACATAACACCCAAGGCATCGCTTATAGCAAAACGGTGCGTATACGCGGGCAATTGTAGCCTTCAGCAAGGCAATAGAACTGGATCCGTATTTTGCTGAAGCCTATTACAATCGCGGCACTGATTCCCTCAAAGAGGGTTCCTATTATAGGGCAATTGAAGACTATGGTAAAGCAATAGAATGCGATCCAAAGTGTCCCCAGTTCTATAATGCTCGCGGTGTAACTTACGAAAAGTACAGCGAAATTCTGGCTGTTCTTTCACGCCATAAGATAGCGGTAGGACTGGAGGCAAAAGTCCCGAAAGTCTCTACGTATTGCGGAGAAGGACACTACAGTGAAGCGGAACTCTGTAAGGCTGTTGAAAACTATAGCACAGCGATTGATTTGAAATCCGATTATGCTGAGGCGTATAGCAATCGTGGCAGAGCACACTTCAAAAAAGGCGAGAACGGCCCCGCTATCAAAGACTATAGCACAGCGATTGATTTGAAATCCGATTACACTGAGGCCTATCTCAACCTTGGTGTGGTTTATCACAGCAGAGGCGAGTTTGGCGCTGCACTCGAAAACTATAATATAACCATATCCCTCACATCCGATCTCCCTATTGTCTATAGTCATCGGGGGACTATTTATCTTTCTAAGGAGAAAGTCAAACCAGCGATTGAAGACTATAACACAGTGTTATCCCTCGACCCCGATTACACAGAGGTATATTACAAACGCGGGATAGCATGGTTCTATGCAAGCGAGTGGAAAAAAGCCAAAACCGACCTGATTGCCGCCAAAGATATGGGGATGGCTATCATGCAGGCGTTTCGTGACGACTACAGAAATGTTGAAGTGTTTAAACAGAAAACGGATATTCGTTTGCCCGAAGATGTAGCAGGATTGCTGATGCCACAAAAAGGACTTGCCGAACTTGAAAAGGAAACTCGACTGGCGTTGGCGTTGAAATATTACAAAAGTGGTGCGATTAGTACGGGACTCGCTGCCCAATTGGTGGGTATATCCCGCGAAGCGTTCTGGTATCTTATGGGGGATTACGGGCTCTCTCTGTTTGAGCTAACTGAAGATCTTTTAGCAGATGAGATGTCGTAGCGAGCCCGCTTGCAAAGCAAACCAGCGAAAAACAGCCGACCCTAACCCTCCGCACGCCAGTCCTCCGTCGCTGCCGCGAATGCTTTGGAGAGTTCCTCAGAAATTGTTTGCTCTAAGAGTTCAATCAGATCTTCACGGAATTTAACCCAATCGTCGCCGCGACGGGTAAACCGGTGCCGATCCTCAATTTCAACAAACATGGTATCGTTCGGTTCAGACAGGGATTCAAAATAACGTCTAACGTTCATAATTATTCTCCATTGTATAGTTGTCGGTTAAAAGAGGGTTTTGTTTAACGCAGTGTCTCTTTAAGTGACAATTGATAACTGATAACCATTCAAAGCCATTCGTGCATTTCCCAGCCGGATGCGAGTGCCTTCTCACGAAGTGCTTTCCCCGGATTCACAACAACCGGATTCCCAACACATTCCAACATCGGTAGATCGGATTGACTGTCGCCGTAAGCGTAACTCTCTTCCAGTGAAATGCCGTGTTGCTCGGCATACGCTTGCACGGCTTTTGCCTTTTCCTCGCCAATGAGGGGTAGGGTTGTAAGTTTACCCGTGAACTGCCCGTTTTGTTCATGAAGTTGCGGTGCCAATACAGAATCAACAGCGAGATGGTTCGCTATCGGTTGGGCAATAAAATCGAGCGATCCGGTTACGAGAACTATGGTTATGCCTTGCTCCTTGTGTTCCTGAATTTGGGACATCGCGGCAGGGAAGATCTTCGGACGAAGATACGTCTCGAACATTTCGGTAGCCAAGTCCTTAGTATCGGCAACACCCATCCCGCGGTAGTTACGATAAAACACCTCATTGAAACGGGGACGACTGACGCTGTCCAAAATTAGGTAGTAAACAATCTTTGGCAGAAACCCAACAAGCCACAAGTGTTTTAGGAGGAAGGGTATCTGGGCAGCGCGCATCCAGATGTAGTAATGTACAATCGTGGACTTCAATAAGGTGCCATCCACATCAAAAAATGCAGCGGCTTTTTTCATGGTCGGATCCGACATGATAGTATCCTAAGAACCTTCCTGTTGTCTCAGTATGTCTCCAAGTTCTGCCACCCGATTTTGTGCTAATTCCAAGAATTCTTGGTATTTGTCAGGGTCAATCGGTGTTTTGTCCTGTTTCCCCCAATCCTCGGGTGGGAAGGTAAACGGTTCACCAAAAATGATACGAACGGGGTGTTTCTTAGGGAAGTTCTGTCCCTTCGGCAAGGCGTGGTAGGTCCCTTCAATGTAAGCCGGTATAACCGGGACGTTAGGCGTGTAGATGAGCAAACTCAGCACCCCCGGTTTGAAGGGTTGAAGTTTACCATCAAGTGAGCGTGTCCCTTCAGAAAAGATGAGCAAGCCGTTATTTTCTGACATCACCTCGTTTGCTGCCCTGAGATCCTGTAGAAACTCCGTAAAATTACCCTCCCGCTCTATCGGCAGTGCGTTAAGGCACGTCCGAGCAAACCAACCTTGAAAACGTGTGGCAAACCAATAGTCCCGTGCAGCGAGCGTCCAGAGTCGGTACGCCTTCGTACCGAGCGCAGTGATCACCGTTAACGTATCAAGGTGGCTCGTGTGATTCGGCATAATAATGTAAGGTTTGTCCTGCGGAATATGCTCAAGCCCATAGCATTTCAATGAAAAGTAGTTTCGGTAGATGCCGGTAATCACCGTGCGGAAGGCGCGCGCGTACCACGGCGGGACCTGCCTGAACGCAAGCTTCCCATCCTTGCGAAGTTCATCTTTCTCTTTCACAGTGTCTGTGGGAAACGTCTCGATTAATGTGACAACATCACCGACCGTCTCCAAATTAGCGAGTAGCGCATCGGGAATAGTTTCACCGAGTCTGGATTCAAGAACCAACAGGAGATCAAGGCGCGTGAGTGAATCAAGCCCTAAATCGGTATCCAAACGACTCTCCCGTTGGATTTGCTGTGCGGGCATGCGCGCCAATCGTGCGAGGGTAGAAAGGATTTCTGCGGGTATGTCCGATTTTGGTGCGACACTATCCACAGCCGCGGTAGAGCCCTTCTGAAGGTCTACCATATTTTTAATATGTGTCTCCACACTACGCCTTAGACTTTGTCGATCTACGCTCCCATCCGCAGTCTTTGGTAGCGGATCCTCCCAGAAATGGGATTTGTGGAATTGTTGGTAACTCGGTAGTTGCTTTGCTCGTGTTTGAAGGTAGTGCTGAATCTCCGCTTTCGTTGCTTCATCTGGCGATTTCGGCACGATCACGGCATGTATAGCCGTATCCGATCCGTCTTCGTAGGGAATGCCGAGGACACACATTTCAGAGATGGTTTCCGAGCTGTCCCGATAGAGTGCTTCCAATTCAACGGGATAGATATTTTTCCCTGATGCGGGGACAATAATGTTCTTGCAATGCCCAGTGAGATAGAGGTAGCCCTCCGCGTCCATGTAGCCTAAATCCCCTGTGTAGAGCCATCCATTGCGAATAGCCTTTTCTGTAGCATCCGCGTTCTGATAGTAGCCCTTCATTGTACTCGGTCCCTTCGCGATAATCTCCCCGACCCCATGGCTATCCGGATTCTCAATCTGAAGTTCCACGCCTTCCACCGCTGGACCCACCGAGCCCCGTTTACTTTTTCGATACGGATTGACACTGAGAACGGGTGCTGTTTCGGTCATACCGTAGCCTTGGTAAAGCGTCATACCGAATTTTTGGAATCCGTCGTAAATCGCATCCGACAGCGGCGCACCTCCACTCACAAGGACGCGTATTTCACCACCCATGACGGCTTGGGCTTTTTCTACCAATGTTTCACCGGGGGTGTCTGCTCGCGATGCTTGTCGTTCGATGGTGCCTTGGAGCATCTGAAAAAGGCGGGGAACACCGATAAAAGCCGTGGTCTTTGCCTCACGCATTGTCTTCAGAAGCGTTGTCGGACGAAGTGCATTGACGTAAGTCGCAGTCGTGCCGCTGTAAAGTGCCATTAATAAACTACACGAAAAACTCAATGCGTGATACAACGGAAGTGCTGACAGGATCCGCTCTGTGTCTGTCGGTGGGAGTGCTTTTGCCACTGCTTGGACATTAGAAATAAAACCCCCGTGTGTAAGCATCGCGCCTTTCGCTTCAACAGTGGTCCCCATCGTAAAGATAATCGAGGCAACCGTGTCTGGAGAAACTGTCACATTCGGAAAATCGGCGGGAATCTCGGCGGTAGCGGTTTTGCCCTCCGTCCCATCGGACGCCCCCACAATTTCGCAGTTCTTGTTGATGTTTTGTAACATCGTCCCTGGTAGTGATAGGGTCTCAACATCGGATTTTTCTAATACACTTTCGGAGGCTAAAATTGATTTCGCAGCGGTGAACTCGGCGATTGCCAAGATTTCATGAGCAGGCGTTTGCGCGTCAAGCGGAACAACAGCGATACCTATCTGAACAGCCGCGAGGTAAGCGATACACCATTCCGGTTGGTTTTCAGAAACCAACACCACCCGGTCGTCTTTTCGCAAACCGCTTTCCCATAGCTGCCATGCGACGTGGCGCGACAAGGTATACGTCTCGGCATAGGTATACGCTTCCCACCCGCTTTCGTTTGCCATCTGCAGCGCGATTCTATCTGGGATTCGCGCGGCTTGTATTTTAATCAGGTCTACGATCGTTTTTGGGACAATCCATTCGGGGACCGTAGCGGACTCCTCGGACTCATCTTGTGAACTTGCTTTCTCCTGTTTGGCAGCGGAAGATGCTTCTGTATCGTTTGCTGTGTTATCTTCAATCTTCAATACATGTCTCTTTATACCGGGGATATGAATCTCTTGGAAATACTGCTTCCAGTGGATCCGTGAAACATCGAAGTTAAAGCGCTGCTGTTCTGTAGGGGAAAGTGCCTCATAAAGTCCTTGTGTCTTCTCCGTTTCAAATTCAAAGTTGGTTCGCGTATAAGGCGCATAGATTCTGATGTAATGCAGGAGTGCTTTGATACCGCTCTGCTTCAGGACAAGTTGGCGGCGTTTGCGTTTGGCGGCACGTATCGGAAGTTTACCGAGTGTCTGAACGGCAAGGTCAACCAGACGCATACGACTATCCAATTTCTGCTGAAATTCTTCTAAACTCGGATATTTCCAGATGGGTACCGTAACGGGTTTTCCATCCTCTATCATTGGATATTTCATAAAATATTCGTAGGTTGCCTCAAAGATACCTCGAAAATAGAGCGGATTCTGCGTCCCCGTCGCGACATGATACACTTCAATGCCGCCGCGTCTTGCCGTCGCCTCAGCGGCTGCCAAGATAGCGTTCACTACGAAATCGACGGGAATAATATCAAGAATTATATTCGGGTCTGCCGGGAAATCCGGAAGGCGCCCTTTCCCAAAACCGACGATCAGAGGTTCGCACATCCGAAATCCGCCGAGCCATCCGGGTTCAGGCTCATCAAAACTACTCTCAATAATTGAGGGACGTACGATAGCAGTCGGGAGTTCGCCGCGCAATTCCATAACCATCTGCTCAGCGAGAAATTTCATATAGGTGTAAGTGTCATTCCATCCGCGTGAGCGAGCGTGCTTCAACCCTTCCTCAACCAAGCGTTCCTCAAGCCATTCTGCCTTCAACTCCTCGATCTGTGCCTCGAGTCCCTTACGCGTTCCTTTTATTTGCGCCGCCGCTTCTTGCTGAAGGTTCGCGAGATTTTCAGGCGATTCGGTTTCAGCACGGATAGCAGCACTCCGGGACAGCAACTCTTCGATTTCCTCAGAGAGCGTTTCGGGGATAGCCATTCCTGTCTTTTCGCGGTGTTGTATTGCGTAGTCTTCATAGGGCGGTGGAAGTTCTTCAAGCACACGTCCGGGTTTATCGCCGCAGACGTATGCTGTTGAGATATGGAGGAACACGGCATCCTGGCAGCCTCTTGCGAAGTTGACAACGTGTTTAGCGGCGAGGGCATTTCCCCACAAAGAATCATCGACGGGTGGATCAAAATCCACAAGACCCGCTATATTAATAAAAACGTCGACTTCGTGCTGGAGTCTTTGGTATTCCGTATCGCTAAATCCAAGATGCTCGTGGGTGAGATCCCCTTCAACAGCCGTCAGTTTCTGCTGCGCCCATGCCTCAAAATTTTCGCCGTGTAGTCGACGAAGAGATGCGAAAACATCTGAGGCGAGAAGTTCATTTTCTAAGCGTTCTTGGGCGGAAGTGTGCTTCCCAGTGGTATCGGTGCGACTCCGAATGAGGAGATAAATCTTTTGGATATCGGGAAGTGCAGTTAAAATTTTTGCGACCATCGGTTGCCCCAAAAAAGCGGTGCCACCGGTAATGAGCAGAATTTTTCCCCGAAAAAAATCAGTTATTGACATAATTTTCTTTTCTTGTCATGATAGATATGTAAACATTTTTAATTGTACCTGGCGATTAAAAGCCTTGCATTGTTCTCAACTTATATTCGTAAATTGCGTCTAATCTTTCGGTAAATCGCCCACAACGCAGCTTACAAGCCAAAACATCCTATTAAAAATAACACATTTTCTATAAAAAGTCAAAGGGAACCGAATAGAGAATGCTACCAGAAGAAGAGAAGTTACAATTTTTACAAAAGACGGAACTTTTCGCAGAACTCCCGCAAACCGAATTAAAAGCGATCTGTCATATTGCAAACGAAGTCGCGTACCCAGCCCATTCAACGCTTTTTGAGGAGGGGGATGAAGGCGATTCGCTCTACTTATTGGTTGATGGTGAAGTCAGCATCATCAAGGCGGGAACGGAAGTATTGTTCTTCAATGAGAAGGGATACTGCCTTGGGGAAATCGCCCTGATTGACAATAAACCGCGGAGTGCCACAGTTAAGACGGTGAAACCCACACAATTTTTAAGGATCACGAGAAGCGATTTTTACAACGCTATGGCACGAGAACCGCGAATTGGGAGTGGGATGTTCCGAGTCTTGAACGAGAAGATCCGACGCGACCTCGAGATTCAGATGAGTGCTATCCGTAAGGAAATCGCCCAGGAAGAATCAATGCGGCTTGCCGCTGAAGTCCAAAAGTCTCTCCTCCCAAATGAAGAAATCGCGCATCCATGTGTGAGTTCCGCCGGATATTGCAGACCCGCAAATAGCGTCGGCGGCGATTATTACGACTATCTGGAACTTGCCGACAACAGCGTCGCCATTTTCCTCGGCGATGTCATGGGGCACGGCTATCACTCGGCAATGGTTGCAGCGATGACGAAAAGTTGCTTACAAACACAGATCCGCTTTGATGCTTCTGTACCGGAAGTCATGAACGCCATTACCCGTGTCACGGAAGAGGATGCCCAAACTTTTATCTACATGACCTGCTGCTATCTTATCATTCACCCGGACAATCGGTTAGAATTCGCCAATGCCGGTCATCCGCAGATGCTCCTCTATCGTGCCGAACAGGACCGCACCAACGGTGAAAATGGGAGTTTCATTGAGTTAAAATCCTCCTTTCTGCCGGTCGGTATCTCGATGTCCGACACACCGACGCAATACTACAGCACTGAAGTCAAGTGGTATCCGGGTGACCTGTTGGTACTTTATTCAGATGGGATCACAGAAGCGTTCAATCCTAACCAAGAAATGTATGGATTCGACAGGTTCAAAACACTCATTTCACAAAAACAGCATCTGTCCCCAGAAGAGATAAAGGCAGAGATTCTGTCCGACCTTCAGGTGCATCAACAGGATGAAAGCACCAATGATGACATTACATTGGTTGTGGCAAAGTTTCTGTAAGTACTCTACTTGAGTTGGCTGACGGCATAATACATGATATTTTCCATGAGGGCTTTGTTCACGGAAGTGGTGTATTGGCTATCGTTACGAAGGCTGGTAATAATGTATAATCCCTTGCCATACCTTCTTGCCCCGGCAACGAGTTCCTTATTGTCCTCGGTCGTCGCAAAAATTTCATCGCCTCGGCTCCAGTCTACCCATGCGTCATCAACAAAGATTTTGCCAGACTCAATTTTGTTGGGGGTCGAGAAAAGGGAAATGCCTTTTTCTTTAACAGCGAAATGTTGGGTGGGTGGGCTTTCAACGCCTTTCAACTTACCTTGTAGCCACCCGACACCGCACGGCTTCTCAACACTACTGTCCTGCCCCGTAACGACGACAATGCCACCCTTTTTCACAAATGTTTTAATCTTCTTTTCTACTTCACTGGAAAGGAGGTAGTGTCCATAACTCGAAATTTCTTCGTATCCGATCCATAGAATATCGGCTTTTTCTAATTGCGGCAACTTCTGTTCTCTGGTGGATTCATGTGCAATGGAACGTTTGCCGACTTTTTTCACAGCGCGCAGTGCCATATATTCGTACGTGGCAGCATTCGTATAAACTGGGACTTGACTCCATGTTGGGTGCGTGCTATTTCCTGTGAGCACCAGAACTTTGACGGCATCTTTCGGCGCGGCAACCCACATTTTACCCTTTAACATGTCGAGAACTATCGATTGGAATGCCTTTGTCTTGCCATCATAAGTCCGGGACATCATCGGATCAATGTGCGTGAATGTCCACCATGAGCCACTGTAGCCACCGCGATAGGCGCGCATCTGAAACCATGTATTGTCAATGAAACACATACTATCTATGCCGTAATGCTCACGATAGAAAACGATGATAGGCATGCCCTGTTTGAGCAGTTTTACCATCTTCTCCGGCGAGGTGCCTCGCTTGTAATGACCCGTGGCAAAGTTCATCTTAATTTCCTTGAGTCCGCTTTTCCCTTTGACATCTTTTTTGACGGTAACAACGCCTCGCAAACGTTTTTGATCAACACTCTTTACTTCGCCAAAGACGATGTTCGTACAAGCATCAAGGACTTCCCGAATCGTATACTCGCGCTCAATAAACGCTGGTGCCGTTGGCACGAAAAGTAACCCGAGAAAACAGAATCCTAACGATAAAGCAATGAGATTATATGTAAAGCGCATGGTGGAATCCCCTTCTATACATGCCAGATTTTCTAATTAATGGATATTGTATTATATCTGCGTTGAATTTTCAACTATTTTCCGTCTCGTTCACAAGTTATGCCAGAATTAAGACTTTCTCTTTTAATGGAGCGCGCGATCCAAAATCTCCAGCCAAAAGACACACGGTTTACGTCAGCACACATCTATGACGCTGCCACTTACATCGGATTCCTAATTTTTGTCCTCGCCTTACCGTTTGGCTATTCGACAGCGTTCCTCAACATCGGACTTTCGTTTGTGTTATTCGGATGGGTAGGACGCATCATTGTAGAGGTGAGGTCACCTCGCCCCTACAATTGGCAGCGCACGCCCCTTGACGTTCCTATTTTGCTGTTTCTCGGATTGGGTTTAATCGCCTCACTTCTTGCGCCGCACCCTGCCACCAGTAGCCTCGGCTATTTTTGGAAACATCTCCGGGCAATTTTGCTATTTTATGCGGTTATTCACAGTCGATTCGGCACTCGATGGCGACATATTGTCATTGCCTTCATCGCCGCGGCTGGGGTCTCTTCTGCACTTGGACTCTATTATTACGCGAATGACACCCGGTTAGCGATTGATTTTATGGGGAGGATTGGGTTACAATTTCAGGAGGAACTCTCTGTGGGTGAGGGCCCAAATTTACAAATGTCGGATGAATTACGCGCTGAGTTGCGAAGTTGTAATGTACCGCTCTCTCAAACCGCAACGTTTGTAACTTCAAAGCACCCCGACGAGTGGCGCATTGACGATCCAGCAAGAGATAGACGCTATACCGTCCGTAAGAGTGAGACGCATCTGATGGTGTACATGATCGAGCAACGGCTCACCGGAACCTTCAAGATGCCGAATGACTTGGGGGCATATCTCGCCCTTGCCCTTCCGTTTGTTATGGGCTACTTTGTGGTTGGGTGTAGTGGTTTGGCTTGGGCAGGTACAAGACCTGCCCCTACACCGGAACAGAGGGAAGCCCATCGAAAATCACAACGCGTCTTGATGTGGGCGACCGTGGGGCTCGGTGTCGTTTTAGTGCTAATGGGGGCAAATTTGGCATTGACGCTGACGCGCGCCGCATGGGTGAGCGTCGCTGTAGCAGCATCTTGCATCGGCGGCTATTGTGTTGTCAGGACCTTATTAACGCGTGTATCATGGAAAAAAAGCGTGCTCGGGGTAGCGTTCATAAGTATTGTGTGCTGTGTGTTAATTGTGAATACGAGTTCTCGTCAGGCGATAATTGGTATCGTCCCTGGACACATCACGGAACGCTTACAAACGCTGATTGCGCAACCGGCGGGGTTCATGAGTGAACGTCCACAATGGTGGCGTACCTCGCTTCAAATGATCCAGAAATATCCACTGACCGGCATTGGCTTGGGTAGGTTTCGTTATGCGTATCAACACAACGGACCGGATGAGCAGTACTATACACCCTATCACGCCCACAACATCTACCTACACATTGCCGTTGAACAAGGCATCCCATCGCTCTTTGTATTCTTGTGGATAGTGGCAATTATCTGTCGGCAGGTTTTCGGCATGCGAAAGACGAACGATCTTTGGAAAATGGGAACCTTCATCGGGGCAAGCGGGTTTCTAATCTCTGCGCTTGTTTATGGACTCGCAGATAATATTCTACATCAGCGTACAGTGTTGCTTTTCTATTTTATTCTCGGCATAATTTTTTATACACAACAGGATGGACATAGCAGCAATCGATATCTGTAGGAATGAAACGCAAGCCTGCAACAACGGAGCAGGCGACTCTTGAGGAAAGCAAGTCAAAGTTCTAACTCACGTTACTCATCCGCAAGGAAAATTAGAAAAATGAAACGTCGGAACCCGATTGACATATCATCTGTGACAACCTATCCACTTCAGGACCGTGTTAGCAAGGTCTCCGTCCGCGATTTCGCGACGCTACCGGAATTAGAAGTAGACCTATCCCCATTTTTAGCAACGCTGCCGAACATCCTCAAAGGACAGGATTTTTTGGCACTCGTCGACGATATTGTTGGTGCCTATCAGAACAAAAAACCTGTCATCGTGATGATGGGCGGACATGTCATCAAATGCGGATTGAGTCCGTTCTTAATTGACTTAGCAAAGCGTGGCGTGGTTACTGGGTTCGCCTTTAACGGCGCAAGCAGCATTCACGATTTCGAGATCGCGCTTATTGGAGAGACCTCAGAGGATGTCGCTGTCTATCTACAGAGTGGTCAATTCGGGATGTGGGAGGAAACAGGACGCTTGATGAACGCAGCGACGCAGCACGCCGCAGATACAGGGATCGGAATGGGCGAAGCACTCGGCAGGCAACTGATTGAGCTGGACGCGCCCTATAACGCGTATAGTCTTCTGGCTTCCGCGGGTATCCGATGCGATGTCCCAATCACAGTGCATGTCGCGATCGGCACGGATATTATCCATCAGCATCCGTCTGCGAACGGCGCCGCTATCGGTGCCGCGAGTTTCACCGATTTCCGACTCTTAACGACGTTAGTGACGGATCTGGAAGGCGGTGGTGTTGTCTTGAATTTGGGTTCGGCGGTCATATTGCCTGAGGTGTTTCTGAAGGCGTTGACAATCGCCCGAAATTTAGGGCATACGGTGTCCCAGTTTACCGCCGCTAACTTCGACATGAATCAACAATACCGTCCCGTAGAGAATGTCGTCAAACGTCCAACAGAGACGGGCGGTAAAGGGTATACATTCACAGGACATCATGAGTTGATGATTCCGCTTTTAGTGCAAGCGGTTTTGTCTCGGTTGTAGATGGTACGGTGTGTTTTTATTACTGTCTTCGAGAATGAAAAACAGTTTACATTTGGGATAAAAATATGGTACAATTAGAGGGGTGTGTAAAGTTTTTGGCATTAGACCTCCGCCGCCTTTTCTGGGTAGGGAAACACCCAGGCAAAAATACACGATTTTGACATGTTTCGTCTTCAACCCCGTAGGGGTGACATCTCTGTAGAACGTTTATAGACCTTAACAGCAAACCCCGTAGGGGTGACATCTACAGTCTCGCTCTCAAAGAAGAAAGAAAAATCAAAGAACAGGGTCGCCAAGAAGCTTACCAAGAAGTGTCCGACTGGAACAGTCGCCGTCTTGAAGCCGAAGCCCGTGGCGAAACTTTTACAGAGCCACCACCGGGACACGATTCCCTAAAACCCAGAAAGAAAAAACGCTTCATCTTTTTCTGATTTCTCTTGATCATCGGAACATCGCAATGACTTCAAATATTAAGCCCAAGACGATATTTACGGGTGATAATCTGCCTATCATGCGCGGGATGAACAGTGCATCGGTGGATTTAATCTACCTTGACCCCCCTTTTAATAGCAATGCCAACTATGCAGCACCCATCGGTTCTGAGGCTGCAGGTGCTGAGTTCAAAGACACTTGGACGCTCCGAGATGTTGACATCGCATGGCTTGACCTCATTGAGGCAAAACATCCTGCCCTGAACCGAGTAATCCACGCTGCGATGACAAATAGTGATAAATCTTACCTTGTTTACATGGCGGTTCGGTTGTTGGAGATGAAGCGTATTCTCAAGTCAACGGGTTCTATCTATCTGCATTGTGACCCTACTATGTCTCACTATTTAAAGCTCGTTATGGATGCTATTTTTGGCAAAGAGAACTATCGTGCGGAGATTATATGGAATAGACAGAGTTCTCATAACGATAAATTGTATGGTGCCACTCATGAGACAATCTTCTACTATAGTTATGGTGAGAAAGCTATCCCTGATGAAGTACTAATTCCTTTAACTGATAAACGCAAAAAAAACTTTAATAAAAGCGACAAACATGGCAAATATGAAGGTGATAATCTAACGGCTTCAGGGAGCAGTGGTGGAGAATCAGGACAACCTTGGCAAGGTATTTCTCCAGGAAATAGGCACTGGTCACCTCCACGGGTAGGTAGAGGTAGATATGCTGAATACATTGTTAAAAAATTCATTCCAAATTATGGGGAGATAGAAGGTGTGCATGCCCGTTTAGATGCTTTAGATGAGGCAGGACTAATTTTTTGGAACAGTCGTGGAAATCCACGTCTCAAGCGTTATCTCACACCAGATGCTGGAATGCCTCCTCAAAGTCTTTGGAATGATATTTCATACGAAGAAGGTGAAGATACTGGTTATCCTACACAAAAACCTCTGGCACTCCTTGATCGCATCATCAAAGCATCATTAAGCAAAGATGGGGTTGTTCTCGATCCGTTTTGTGGGTGTGCTACAACCCTTGTCGCAGCAGATAGGCTTCAACGTCATTGGATTGGTATTGACGTATCTGCCAAAGCCATTGAATTGGTTGTTGAACGTATCAAAGAGGATCAGGGCTTATTTCGGGACATCATCGCACGCACAGACATTCCAAAACGCACAGATTTAGGAGACATATCCCCATACAACGCACCTGAAAACAAAACTCAGTTATATGGAGAACAAAGTGGATATTGTAATGGGTGTGGCACACATTTTCAGAAACAACACCTTGAAGTTGACCATATTATCGCAGAAAATGTTGGAGGAACTGACCATATTGAGAATCTTCAACTGCTTTGTAGTAACTGCAACAGAATTAAAGGTGACCGCGGGCAAGAATATCTTGTCTCAAGACTGAACAAAGATTGAAATGTGAAAACTACTAATTGCGAATAAGAAAAATACGAGGTGATATTTATGATACTTGATGATAAATCTTACATAAGAACTCCTAAAAAGAATGTGTCACTGATGCATTATTTAGGATTAACTGAATTAATCTCAATATTCAAAAACAAGTCTATATTCTTCTCAACCTGCCAACTATATCAAGACCAACGCGAGGGTGCTTTGACCGAGCCTTCCTACAATGAAACATTAAAAAATTTGCTATGGGAAGATAATACGCCAGTAAAAAAAGATGATAGTTATTCTAATTACAAAGAAGATGTCATTAATAAAATGTATAGTGCTGGCGAGATACGCTGGATAGACAGTTTTGGATATTTAATACAAGAGTTCGTCAGATATTTTATGTTCACACATTGCTGGTCACTTTCAGATGAAGAAGATATATTAATGTGGGATAGATATAAATTTCATAAACCCACATTAGCAATAAAAACAACATTAGAGAGTCTTCAAGATGCTATCAATATACCAATATATATTGGAGAAATAAACTATGTAGATTACGAAAATGAACACATAATAGGGTATGAAAGGTTTACTGAAAAGAATCTTACAGATAAAGAAACCATAGAAGAACTCTTTTATCAACCCTTTTTTCACAAACAAAAGTGTTACCAGAACGAAAATGAAGTCCGTTTAATAATATCCTATGAAACCATAACAAAACATTTCACAGAAGAAACATATATAACGGATATTCCATTCTATAATAAAAATGGGTTTAGTTACAGGGATTTTGGTTTCGACGCAATTTTCCATCTGAAGTCAACTAATCCTAAGAGGTTTACCAAAGAGGACGGGAAAGATATAGATATACCACAAAGAGTATGTGTAGAAATCAATACTGATATTCTTATAGAACAAATCATAATTTCACCCTATGCCGAAAACTACAATTTTAGTATTGTACGAGATATAGCAGAGAAGTACGATTTTGATCCAAATAAAATCGTGGACTCTCCAATTAATATCAAGGCATAATGACATATCATGAATCTCCTATATTTTTACGAACCGCACAAATAATGTGAAATGTACTGCCCCCCTAAATTCGGGCCACTCCCTAAACCAAGATTGTGGTATAATCTCCACGACTTGGTGCGTTTCAGCGAATAATGATGGAATGTAAGTTCAATTCTTACTCGGTAAACCCAACATCCGCATATCTTACTCTAACTGCGTTGCTGGAAACAGCAAGGTGGAAAGCAAGAGGAAATGGCGCATGTCTGCGGACAGAGGCGAAACTCATAAGAGCGTCCAAAAGTGACACGTCCGATAGAGGACGGACATGGATAAACGAAAGTTGAATATCCGTAAGCCTCGTTAGGATAGACATAGATACCGCCTTGAAAAACTATGGTATTCTAAGATACCTCTTTATAGTAGGTGTCTGAAAGTTGCTATTCAAGTCTTAGCAACTCTATTGGGTTCATAGAATACAGGAGTGGGTGGTTTCCCACTGTATCGGGGTATAGGATACTTCTAAATCCGTCTGAGAAGTCTATCATTAGGGAGTTGAAAAGAACCTAAGTAGACTCCCCGAGTCTATAAGGTTGAGGAGATTAGGTAGCGTCATTGACGCGAGCATAATCAGGTTGAGTGCTTTGAAACATTTCTGAAAACATTTTATCTATAGTCTTGAAATCGTGTGAAAACATGCAGTCTATAGAAGTCGATGACTTATGAATAAGGAAGAAAGTAAAAGTGGTTATCATGACCTAAAGCGTTTATCGCCACACTCAACTGGAAGGTCTCCATGTGCGGTGAAAGTCGCACGCATGGTTTGGAGGGGGCTGTTAGAGGGCGACCTCTAATGGCTACCCTACAAAGGAGGTCCCGATGGAGGACCCAACGAAAACAAAGAACCTTCACCCCTGAGTTTAAAGGCCAAATTGTTCTTGAGGCACTTAGCGGTGAAACTTCGCAAGCGGAACTGGGTCGTCGACACAACCTGAGTGAAGATCAACTCTCGAAGTGGAAGCAGCAAGTCGTTGAAAACGTAGGATCTTTGTTTGCTTCCACAGAGCAGCAGTCCAGCGAGGCAGCTGAGCGGATCGCACACCTTGAACAGCTCGTTGGGCGGTTGACTGTGGCACTCGACATTCAAAAAAAAGCAGCGACGTGGTTAGACCAAAACTGACGGAGCAGCAAGAAATAGTTGAGGCACTCCGGACGGATTATTCGGTTCGACAGATATGTAAGGAGGATATACGCGTCAAGGCACCCAAACCTAAAGGATTGGGCTTGTGCTTCGTAGCAGTCAGCCTTCCGAGGAAGGGACTTACATCTGCTCCACAGAGGGACCCAAGGCAGCCCTCAAGATGTTTATCGCAGCGTTTACGTCCCTATCGTGGTGTGAACCACACTCACGACACGTCCACTGCCGATCCGAAAGTGAAAGATTTTCGGTGTGATGCCCGCAATCGGAGCAAGGTTTTGTAGTAGGCGTCCACTGCCCAACTTGAGAGAACTCACGATTATGTTTAAAACACTTGAACCTCAGTATCTCAACAAACTGGTAAAAAGCAAGGTCAGAGACTTTGCGTCCCCACAGACGTTTCATCCCATCAAGGTTCAGCGTCTCGGTGACAATGTGGTCAAACCGACGGCAGAGGTCGGTCGCACGTTTGTAGTGCCAATCCCTGCGTTGGTTGGCGATCTTACGATAAAGCCGTGCGAGTTCACGGACAGCACGCCACCAATTGTTAGAACCTTTCTGCTTTCGGCTGACTGCCTTGTTAAGTTTTCGGAGTTGGTTCAAGGCGTTTTTCAAAGGTTGCGGATGGTGGATCTTCTCACCGGTGCTCAGGGTCAGATAGGTGTCCATACCGAAGTCTATCCCTACGCTCTTACCTGTAGCGGACATCACTTCTTTGGATTTACTATCTGTCACAACATAGAGCCACAATGTTCCGACAGCATCCTGACCGATTTGAATATACTTGACGTTCCCCTCCCACTCGCGATGGTGGTGATACAAGATATTTCTGCGGACAAACACAAACTTCTGTTTCTCTATATCCCACTCTTTGAAGGAGAGACAGACAGTGCCTCTCGGAACTTTAGACGGTTTATCGTCATCCTTAGGGGGGACTTCAAAGACCTTGTACCCTGTTTGGAACTTCGCAGAGCGGTATTTGCTACGTTTTTTGAACTTCGGAGGTCCCACGCGCCTGCCACGTCTGCCGTTTTCAATCCAATCAAAGAACCGCTCATACCCGATATGGATACGGATAATCACAGCGTCAAGCGTATCACGGGGGATCCATGCCCAATGCTTATGGGTGCGTTCGAGCAACTTCGTCAGATGCGGTTGCAGGCGAAAACGACCCGCGTATTTTCCATAGATACGGTAATATCGCTTCTCCAAAGCAAGGAAGTGGTTATGCACATCACCCAAGTCATCAAGCATGTTGCCGACGCGCATGTTTTGCGAGTGTTCGCGTATTTGGTATTTGTAGGTGCGACGCACACGCTTTTGTTTTCGCTTTCGTTTTTTCATAGGATGTCACGTATCACGCCTTTAACCCCTGATAAGTGGGTGGGACCGACACGTAACCTTGCGGTTACGCTTATCATGTCGGTCCAACGTGATACATCTATCAAACCATAATTTATTGAAAATGTCAAGTGTTTTTTCAAAAAAAAACGCTATGGTCTAACACATGAGGGCGGATTTTCCTCCCAAGTCTAAAGACTTGGGTTTCCAATCCGTAAACTTTGATGAAATATGTGCGGTTGTTATTGATTCAATGTGTACTGCTTGTATTGGGATTGGTCGGTTATTGCATTGCTACTGAGATTGGCTTTGAAGCCGAAGACGCAGATGAAATTGTAGCAATCATGGAAATTTATGAAGATAAGAAAGCTTCAGGCGGTATGTATATATCGGCGGGAAAGGGCGGGGGAGGGCGCCACCCCGGTAAAGCCGATTTCGTGATTAACGTTAGAACACCCGGTCAGTACACGATGTGGGGGCGGGTGATTGCCCAAGATACGGCGAAGGACTCTTTCCATGTCACAGTCGATCAGAAGAAAAGTCCACAACCGGGTGATGCCAACATGATCTGGGATACAGGTCAGCATCAGGAGTGGACGTGGTCAAAAGTAAAATGGCGCGAAAAGAATCCGTTGACCTTTGATCTGAAACCGGGGAAACATACCGTTACATTTTGGTCTAGGGAAGGCGATACCCGTTTGGATGCCGTTTACATGGCAATAGATCCCGGCGCTGTCCCCAAACTACCGAATGAAATTGAGGGTTTTGCTGTGCATCCCCGGAATCGCTTAACGACAACTTGGGCGGCGCTAAAAAATCGGTGATGAAGGTCAACACATGATAGGTTACCATTGGTTCGCCTATCCTAACGCGGCAGAAGGGCTATACGCCAAAGTGTTCGCACGTGTCAACATGTTCGGTAGCGACGAGGAGACCTGTCTGGTGTGTATCAAGCAAGGCAGGCTTTCGGTAACGCGCCAAGTCTGGGACGATGTCGTCTCGGTTCATGATAAACAGTTGCTGGTGTGTTTATAGTGGGAACCATTTCTGAGTCTCGATGTTCTTTTCAGCTCTACCAACGATGCCTGTATAGCCCGCAATTTCGGCAGGGACGGGATGTGCAAATAGATCCGTAGGAGTTTACCTCGCCTGACGCTATCCACGTCCTCACAACCTTCCAAAATTTCTCGATATGTCAAGTAAGTCATGTTGAATTTTCCTAATCTGTATGAGGTAAGTATCCCTGAAACCGGTTATGGCTTTTGCATAACGAGATCGCTGTAGGAAACAGCAATTGGGGCCACAACATCTAAATGAAGTACGTCTTTGACGTGTTGATGCTCATCTATCGCCTCGGCTTCGGTTTGTCCCTGAAACACCGTCTCCAATTCGATAAATTGTCCTAAATTAGCAACCGTATCGAGGTGGATGCGGGTGTGATTGAACATCCAGACGTCCCGTTGTTTTTTTACAATTGTTTTGACCCCGAGTGCAACAGTTAGCAAGCCTTTGAGGGACCCCGGATCGGCAATTTCACAGAGTTGGTATTGACTGTAGCGGGAGCCATCTTGGTTTGGACGCTCATAATAAATGAGCCATCCCTCAGACCATCCTTTCGCTTCGCGCAACTTGAGCCGCGGCTCAGATGTTTCTGATCCCAAAGCGTCTTTTACGTGCGTCACATGGAAATACGTATCAATTTGGTGTACGGTTTCATGATGTGTCGCATTTAAGGTAGCCAACCGTGGGTACAGTCCGTCAAGCGACTGAAACTGTGCTTTGAATTCTAAATTTTTTGCCATGTCATTCGATTTCTCCGAAGTCTTCATCGGACTGGAAACTATCGACACACGATCGGTTGCAGGGCTCTCCATGTGCTAACAACCAGCAGACGCTATGCTTCAATTTAAGCGAGCTGATGAGACAGGTGCGCAACTGTTCTGGATCAAAATCGCGCCCTACCAAAAAACTGTAACTGCCCCAACGCATTGCTTCTCGGCCCCTGCTATTGTTCGGAAGAATCGGAACGATCTTAACGTAAGGTTGATATCTGTTAACATATTCAAATAGTCGCGACCGCGAACGACGGGTGCAGTCCGCAATGATCATCCGATATTTGCGGAGCTTCAGTAAACCGATGGCTTCCGAGGTCCGCTCAGGAATATCGCACCCGTAGCCTTCGGAGCGGAGCAGATTTCTCACCTTGTCGTGTAAATCGTCGTTCCGCGAAACGAGCATCACATCGCCTTCCAGTTCAGAGACAGTGAAATCCTCCTGAATATCAAGAGGGATGAGTGCCTCTTCTACTTGTCGGTCAAGCCGCCTACGTGCCTGTCGCATCCGATCCTCTACGCGATCAAGTCTATCATCTAAGTCTGGGAGTGGATTAAAAAATTTTCTCATTTCATTTATTTTTCATTTTTCGTTGGGACCAATATCTACACGCAAAAGATACTAATTGGAAAACATATAAGTAATTTTAGCGCACTTTATGCCATATATCAAGGGATTTTTGTTGATAAAAACTGCGGGATCCTCTAAAATCTCAATAACAGTTGTCAGTTATCGGCAGTCAGTCTTTCTTCTTAGCCAAAGATCGCAAGCCTGAAACGTAGTGGAAGGCGACTCTATGGAAATAACTATCAATGCTCAAACCGACTTCATTAAACCGCAAGGAAAATTAAAAAGTGTCTATACCACAACTGCCCGTTCCTTCACATTTCGATGTTGATCAGGTGAGCCAAGTCTGGCGGATTCCGTATCAAGAACGCCAAGGTGAGGCACAGGCATGGGCACAGGAGCATGCAATCCGTCCCGCATTCGAGGATAACTTTCGGACCTGCTTGCTGCTTGTTGATGTCCAAAATACATTCTGTATCCCCGATTATGAGCTCTTCGTCGGGGGTAGGTCAGGAAATGGTGCGGTAGAAGACAATATCCGTTTGTGTCAATTTATCTATCGTAACCTCTCGCGTATCACCAAAATCGCTTGCACGCTGGACACACATACAGCGATGCAGATATTCCACGAGGTCTTCTGGATTAACGATGCCGGTGAGCACCCAGCCCCTCTACAGACACTGATGACACAGGCTGATATTGAGGCAGGCAAATGGCGCGTCAATCCGGCTGTCGTCGGTAGTCTAAATCTCCCGCCCCAAGTTCCGGAATCCAATCCATACGCATGGTTAAAGGCGTACGGTGAACACTACGTTAAAACCCTCACCGCCGATGGCAAGTATCCACTCGCGATATGGCCCTACCATGCAATGCTCGGCGGGATTGGGCATGCGGTTGTCTCTGCGGTTGACGAAGCCTGCTTTTTCCACGCCATCGCTCGCAGGACGCAAATACATTATGAGATCAAAGGGCAGAATCCATTGACTGAAAACTATTCCGTCTTGCGTCCGGAAGTCTTGGATGATCCTGATGGAATGCCGATTGATCGAAAAAACAGTGCCTTTCTCCAAACGCTTCTCGGATACGACCGCGTAATTATCGCTGGACAGGCAAAGAGCCACTGTGTCGCTTGGACGGTTAGCGATCTGCTTACAGAAATTCAGCAAACGGACACGGAATTAGCCAAGAAAATCTATCTGGTAGAGGACCTGACTTCACCCGTTGTTGTGCCTGGGATCGTGGACTACACAGAACCTGCAGACGAAGTTTTCGCCAAGGTTTCAGATGCCGGAATGCACGTGGTGCAATCAACTGAACCGATTGAGCGTTGGACTTAGACAAACAGTCGCGAAGCACCACGCGCGACGCCAGAACAAAATAGGGAGGAGATCCGCTATGGAGAATAGACAGACAGAATTGGGAACCTTCGCGCGATTGTCAGGGATGATGTTTCTGCAGTTCGCGATATGGGGCGCGTGGGCAGTGCTCATTGCGGGGCACATGCAAAATCTTGGATTCTCCGGTAAACAGATTAGTTACGTCTTCGGGACGACTGCTATCGGTTCGATAATTTCTCCGATCATCGCGGGCTGGGTTGCCGATCGACTCATGCCGGCGCAAGTCTTTGCCGCGATCTCGCACCTCCTTGGCGGTGTCTGCTTGCTTTTCGCGTGGAAGCAGACAAGTTTCCCGATGATGTGGGGCGCAATTTTCCTGCACGCCGTTCTCTATATGCCAACGATCGCGCTGACGAACGCAATCGCTTTCCATCACATGGGACAGTCGGATAAGTTCGGAAACATACGCGTCTTCGGGACCCTCGGCTGGATCGCGATTAATTGGATATTGAGTCTATATCTCCGATTCTGGGAAGGACAAGAGACAACGCTGCCGCACGTTGGGGATTGCCTTCTCTTTGGAGCCGTCCTTTCGTTTATTATGGGCGCCTACTGCCTGACGCTGCCGAATACGCCGCCGAGCAAAGCGGCAAAAAATCCTTACGCCTTTCTTGAAGCGTTCTCCCTTGTTTCAAACCGAAACTTCGCCGTGCTACTGATTATCTCCTTTGTTGTTGCTATTGAACTCCCCTTCTATTACAATTTGACGTATCTGTTTCTAATCGAGGTAGAACACGGGGTTGGGTTAGCAGATAGTACTGCCAATTTAGCGATGAGCCTCGGTCAAGTCGCCGAAGTTCTCCTGATGATCCTTCTATTTCCGTGTCTGCGGCGGTTTGGCATGCGGTTCACTATCTTTCTGGGTATCCTCGCGTGGCCCGTTCGTTATGCCATCTTCGCCATTGGGCATCCGGTATGGTTGGTCGTCGGGGCGCAAACATTACACGGTATCTGTTACTCATTCTTCTTCGTCGGTGGGATGATCGCTGTGGAGCGGCTAAGTCCAAAAGATATCCGGGCGAGTTCGCAATCACTACTCCTCTTCGTCACGAATGGATTCGGGATGTTAGTAGGACATATTGTCAGCGGACGTGTTCATGACTTCTTTGCGTATGCCGAAGGTGGACACGCGTGGGCAAAAATCTTTATGGTGCCGATCGTCGTAACAGTGCTTGCTGCAATCGTCTTCATTCTGCTATTCAACGAACAGAAATATCAGTCGGATGCAGATGCAATCGAACAAGACACTGCCAGCACGTAATTGAGGTGACGTTATGACAACTCACAAAACGCTCGAGTTTCATCCCACTGGGAGCCGCTTAACGGTGTCAGCACATCAGAATTGGCGCATCACCGTCTCCACTCATGCTACCGCTTCTGAAAAATACGCCGCCGAAGAGTTCCAAAAATGGTTTAACCAAGCAACCCGGTTGGCGTTACCTTTAGATACCACGGACAAGGGCGGGCAAATCACAATCGGCGCCTCCCCTACGCTGGGCGCTGAAGCCCTCGAAATCACTGTGGATGACAGTCGGATTCAGATTAGGGGGGGCAAACCGCGGGGGGTACTCTACGCTGTGTATCAGTTTCTTGAAGAATTGGTCGGCATCCGGTTCTTAACTGCTGATCATGCTTATATCCCCGATGCATCTACCCTGCGAATACCGTGTGGAAGTTACGTCTACTCCCCACCTTTTTCGTTCCGGTGGAGTTACTACCGAGAGAACTCGGAAGTCCCGGCATTCGCGGCGAAACGAAAAATTAACACCGTCACGGATGCAGAGAACCTCGGTGGGAAAACCCAACAGCAGCTGATCAACCATTCATTTCATGCATTAGTGCCTTACAACACGTATGGCAAAAGTCATCCTGAGTATTACGCCCTCGTAGACGGAAAACGGGATACGGATACACACGGCGGCGGACCCCAGTTGTGCGTAACGAATCCGGATGTTATTGAAATTGCTGCGGAATCCGCAATTCAGCAACTCACAGAACGTCCGGAAGCCACGAATATCAGTGTGAGTCAAGCCGATACGGCGGCCTATTGTCGGTGTGAACCGTGTGAGGCACTCAATGAAGCGGAAGGCTCGCCAATGGGATCACAGTTGACATTTGTCAATGCCGTCGCAGCGCGGATTGAGAAAGTGCATCCGCAGGTCAAGGTCGGTACCTTGGCGTATTGGTACACCCGCAAACCCCCGAAGACGGTGACACCCCGACACAACGTGCAAGTTCAACTCTGTAGTATTGAATGTTGTACCCTTCATGCTATTGACAACCCCGACTGTGAGCAAAATCAAGCCTTCTGTCAAGATACGATTGCGTGGGGAAAAATCTGTGACGACATCTGGATCTGGAATTATAACACCAATTTCCGAGCCTACGATTTGCCGTTTCCAAATCTGCGGAGTATTGCTCCCAATGTCCGTTATTTTTTACGGAACAACGCCAAAGGCGTCTTCATGCAGGCAAACGGCAATGGGTTAACAGGTGAATTTTCCGATCTACGGAATTACCTAATCTCACACCTCATCTGGAACCCATACCTTGATGCTGATGCGCTCTTAACCGAATTTGTAAATCTCCATTACGAAGCCGCTGCACCTCCGATCTTGGCGTATATCACCTTCCTTCACGAGAACGTTGAGGCGAGAGGTCTTCATCCGCGGTGCTTCCCAACGCCGGAAGACGTTGGTTTAGACGCGGAAAGCACACGGGTTATTTTTGACCATTTTCAGCAGGCGTTAGCACTTGCTGAGAAGCCAGAAATCCGGGCGCGTGTGGAAAAAGCCTCCATCCCTGCCTACAAAGCGATGCTTGTTGCTGGCGGCGAGATGCCATCTCAGAAACGGCAAACGCTGATTGAGGACTATATCGTGTTGTGCGAACGCTACAACATGTCGCACGCTGCAGAAACGCAAACGGCAGAAGCGTATTTCGAGGAACTCCGCAACCAGTGATATCATTTCATCGGACTGCTTTGCAGTGAGAACCTTCCATCCCCTGCTGATTGCTGATCGCTGATTGCCGACTGCCATTAAAAATGTTTGATTTCCGAACTCCACTCTTCCTAATTCTACTTGTGGCGATTCCTGTGCTAATCTTTGTGCAGCGGGGCGCGCACCTCAGCACAGCAAAGTGGCGAAAGCGCGCAACCTTCTTTCTTAGGGGCGCTGCCCTTTTCTGCGCCATCCTCGCCTTAGCCAACCTACACCGGACGCACACGCAACAACAGCTCACTGTTGTCTTCCTCATTGACATTTCCGAAAGCATCCGGCCCACACAGTACGAAAAAGTACTCACACAGATAGACACCACTGTCGCACACTTAAAACCGACTGACACATTCGGTATTATCAGTTTTGCAAGAGAAGTTAGGGTCCTACTGGAAATCCGTCAGAAGCAAGATCAACCGACGGAAATCGCGCCTATACTATCTTTGGAAACACTTGCAGAACAGACGATCCGGCGAGATGGCACCGATGTACTGACCGCACTCAAGCGCGCAATCGCCCTATTACCGGACACCTATCATCGACGGGTCGTCCTATTTAGCGATGGGATCCACAACACCGGTGGAACATCCCTCAGAGACTATCTGCCGTTGCTCTCGGCAAGCGGTGCCGAAATATTAACGATACCGTTTAGCACTGTTAACGATGCCGTCCGGGTAGTGCAGTTGCAGGTACCGTCTCAGGTCCGCAAAGGACAAAGCTTTGAAATTGGTGCGGTCATTGAAACCGATGGCAGTATCCCTACCTTAACCGCCACCCTCTATCACGATGGCAAGTCAGCTGAGGCGTTTGAATGGACATTGCCAAGCGGTATACATTCCCTTTCCTTAACCAGGGGGCAGCTTTTAGAGGAGAGAAACCATCGATATACGTTGAGACTGCACATAACCGATGAAATCCCCGAAAATAATCAGGGGCATGGGATTGTGGCAATTCAGGGCAAACCGCACGCCCTATACGTAGAAGGAGATCTGGCACCCGCTGCAGTTTCCCCAGCCCCGGTCGGTGCGGTTTCTAACCGAAAGCTGAAGCCATCCCACCCGTTACTGGGAAGGGGCACCGGACATAGTGCTGAAGTGAAGACTGTCCTTGAAGAGAACGGCTTCATCGTCGAAGCGATATCTCCGGCAGAGATGCCAGCGGAACTCGTAGAACTCCAACGCAGCCATGTCCTGATTCTGAGCAATGTGTCTGCAGAGACACTCTCATCTGAACAGTTGCAGAGCATCGAAAATTACGTCCGGGACCTCGGACATGGATTAGTGGTTATCGGTGGGGAACGCGCATACGGACCCGGCGGCTATACCGATACGGCGTTGGCGCGCGCGTTACCCGTGGAAATGACACCTCGTGAACGCAAAGACGCCGTCGCAATTGTTTTCGTGCTTGATACATCGGGGAGTATGGCAAACTACGTTGAGGCGCGGCAGAAGATTGGACTCGCAATTGAAGGGGTTCGCGCCGGCATCCGGAATCTTGATGCGGAAGATGCGGCAGGAATTCTCGGTTTCAATGTCGCTGTTCACACTATTTCCGACCTTACCTCTGATCACGAGGCACTCCGCCAAACCGTGAGTCGGCTGAGACCGACAGGCGGCACCACGAAGATGGAAGCGGCTACAGAACACGCCTACGAGATGCTCAAAGCAAACAGTGCGAAACGGAAGCACATCGTTCTCTTATCAGACGGCAAATCTGATGGGGACGCCTCCGCTTTCTTTGACTTAGCCGAACAGATTGCTGAAGCACAGATCGGCATCACAACGATCGCGATAGGTGATGCAAACAGGGAACGCCTCACGCGGTTCGCGGAGAACGGTGGCGGACGTGCAGTCTTTGTGGAAAATATTCAGCAATTGCCAGCGATTTTAACGGAAGCCGTCCGAAAGACGCAGCGTTACATCGTTCAAGAACCCTTTCAACCCGTTATTAAGGCGACAAATGAATCAATTGTAGCGGGTATCGAGGTGCTACCACCGCTTCATGGGTATGTTGCGACGAGTGAAAAGGAGACTGCACAGGTGTTCATCCAGTCGCATAAAGATGAACCGATCCTTGCGGGTTGGAATGTGGGTTTGGGGAAGGCGATCGCGTGGACATCGGACGCGAAACCGGCATGGGCAAAGGAGTGGATTCCGTGGCGCAACTTCGGAAAATTTTGGGGACAGGTTATCAATTGGACACTCCCCGCAGCAGACGCCGGCTCCGACTTCGATCTCAGGGTATCCATGCACCACGGCGTGGCGGAAGTTAACATTGATACACGCACCGCATCAGAAGCGTCTTACAGGGTACAGGTCGTAGGTCCAGATCTCGCAAACCAGCGTGTTGAAATCCGACAGGTTACACCGACACGTTATAACGGCACATTTCGGACGCAGGACAGTGGATCCTATATCATCACGGCTGAGCGTGAGGGTGATGGACGTAGAAGCGTTGAAACCGTATCGCTCCCTTATCCAGCAGAATACGCCGAGTTTCAGGTCGATACCGCCTCGCTCAGGATGCTCGCCGCTGGCACCGCTGGTATTTATGAACCGACACCCGTCCAAATAGCAGCACCGGCTGGAACACCAATGGAAAGTCAGGCTTCACTTGCCCAAGCACTGCTGGTTGTCGCCGCCATTCTGTTCGTGTTGGAGATGATCCTCCGCCGTTTCAGCGTAACAAATCGGTATCTCACAGCGTTTCTCACTCGGTTCCACGGAAAGCCAGATGATCTCGTAGGGGCGGGGTTACCCCACCCACCAGCAGCGGCGATGTCTTCAACCGAACGTGATACAGAAAACACAGCTCCTCTACAGCCAACAGAGACTTCAATGACGCGACTCTTAGCCGCAAAAAGACGGGCGCGTTGATGCTGTTGTCAGTTGATAATACTGCGGTAAAATTTCGATGCCAGCATTTCCAATTGAGTCTCATCTGCATCGGTAAATATTCAAGGTGTGTATGTCATTGCACAACGAAACCCTACGCTGAAGTATGCTTCTGAGGGAGACATTGTGACGCGAGAGGCACAACGCACAGACGCTGCTTTACTTGCCCAAGAACCACCGCGAAACACGCGGTTGCCGTCGACATTTGTGAAATTATCCATGAGCCAATCTGGCACGTTTACACTGCTGTTAACAGGAAAAGAATCATAGGGACCGAATTCGTGTTCATCTAAACACCACTCCCACACATTACCTGCCATATCATATAAGCCATAAGCGTTCGGGCCATCGTTTGAGAAGCTACCAATAATCGTGGTATCGCCAATATTATTATTGTAGTTAGCATCTCTATCAGTAATCTTATTACCCCACGGATACTTCTTTCCTTTTAAGCCTCCGCGTGCAGCGCGTTCCCATTCAGCCTCTGTCGGCAAACGCTTTCCTGCCCACTTCGCGTAAGCCATTGCTGCGTACCAACTGACATAAGTTACAGGATGATTATTTTTTCCGTCGGGATAGTTGGTTCCATTCCAGTTTGTTAGGTAATTGCCGTTATCTAATCTGTCATCAATATGTTCTTTTTGCCACTGAGAATTTTCAATGATAAATTGCTTGTATTCTGCATTAGTAATCTCGTTCCTGTCTATAAAAAAAGCATTAACATAAACAGTATACACTGGCTGTTCATCATTATGTGATGCATCTACGTAGTTAATTCCCATCTCAAATTCACCTGCGGGAATTAGCACCATGCCTTCTGGCACGAAGAGCGTAGTAGATTCATGATTATAGACGGTTTTCTTCTGCAAGGCATCGTTCTGGGAAAAGATGAATAATGCACTTGTGCCAAGAGCGGCGAATGCTATAACAATAAGGAGCCTATTTTTTTGTATAAGTGCCATATTCCGTCTTCTCTTACTTCTTTGTGTCCTGCTAACCTGCGTTGCCGAGCGTTGGAATTGGTTTTTAGGATGTGGTCTCTGACGAATTAAATTTGACGATTTCTTCCCAAAGCATGTTCCCCTCAGCATCGCAAAATTTCCTGAAATCTGCCTCTATGTAAGTAGTTATCAAGATGATACCATACTTACGAGGAAAAAATTAAGTAAAAAGGTGTGAGCAGACAGAGCCATTCAATTCTCTGGTAGGGGGGAACTCCGATTCCCGAACCCTCAAACTGAATGGCTCTGTGTAATTAGGAAAATGCCGCTCATTTCAATACCACGTATCGGTTGAGAGCGAGGCAACTGCAGTATCTTCATTCTCAAAATGCTCGAAGAGATGAATCAGCCGACTCCGGACGACCAGATTTCTGATGTTTCCGCCAACATTAATGATACCGATACGTCCCTTCTTCTGCTTTGCCTCGATATACGCACGGACTAAGGCACCGAGACCGGAACTGTCTATCTTGTGAACGTGCGCGAAATTAATCAGAATACGCGCTGTATCCGTCGCGTTTACGCGTGAAATGAGTTCTTCTTGTAATTCTGACGCTGCGGTTCCTAAAATGTTCCCAGTGGGTTCCACGATAGGAATGCCGCCTTTCATTTGCATTAGAGTCGTCATAGGTTTTCTCCTTTAATTCGTATAATTCTTCGGTGTAATCCCAAAGATTCGGATGTGGATACCCGGGTGACACTTCGGGATACGGACACCGCTGAGCGGTAAGACGCGGTCTACTTTGGCGGGTGCCGCTGCTGTTATTTCATCGCCTAAGAACGCCGCCAGCATACCAAGATAATCAGAAACTTCACCGCTATGGTAACGCTTCTGTTTCTTCAGGCATCCTTTGTGTGTCATCGTTAGATAGGGGCATTTGCAATGTTTCAAACACTGCGATCTCTGTTAGGGGGTCAACTGCCTCCGCGGTGTGCTGCGCTTTCCTGTTCTCGAGCCGCTGCATCGCTGCGGCTCTCCGCGCCAATTCTTCTGTAATTTCCTGGCGGATGTACCAACGACAAAATTGGGCACCGACGACCAGTACAAAGAAAGTAACACCCACAAAAATCAATCGGTTTAAGAGAGCCTCACGGAACATACGTCACCTCCAGGTTCATATTCATTACCAACGTCTTAGGCAAGTTTTATGCCAATACCCTGAAAAATAGTATTTTCTGAGCCAAAACCGCTGACATCCCAAAGATATTTTCGCGATAGAGCGTCCCTAAACCCCGCGTATTCACAAGGTTTATCAACCCCCAAGCATAACCCTCTGACTTTCAATTTAAAATCTTGTTTTGCTGAAAAAAGTAGATAACTCTGGAATCCTCTGGCTATCGTTGACACGCAAAAATTGTAGGGTGACACGCAAAAATTGTAGGGTGACACGCAAAAATTGCGTCACTGGGAACCCTCGCGCATATTGCGCGCGTTTTTTTCTTGTGGAAAAGAATGGGATGTGGTATTATCTTCTAACGTCGGATTCCGTTAGAGGAGTGAGGAGCGCCTTATGAACATACAACCAACATTTATCGAATTGCCATCAGCACCGATGCAGGAGATTTATCGCACGGTTCAGCAGGTTGCGGAATCAGACCTTCCGTTTTTCATTATGGGCGAAACGGGTGTGGGTAAGGAGGGGATCGCACGATACATCCACAAAAAGGGTCCCCGACGGGACAAACCTTTCATCGCTATCAACTGTGGGAGATTCACCTCCGAACTCCTACAAAGTGAGCTCTTTGGACATGAAGCAGGGGCGTTTACCGGGGCAGACCACCCGCGGCAGGGAGTATTTGAAAGGGCAGACGGTGGCACACTCTTTTTAGATGAGGTTATTGAGATGCCCTTGGAGGCACAGAAGATGCTCCTCCGTGTTTTGGATACGCGGACTTTCACACGCCTCGGCGGAAATGAGGACCTCACGACGGATATTCAGATTATCGCAGCGACAAATCGGAATATTGGAGAAACGGTTTTGAAAGCAGAGTTTAGAGCCGACCTTTTCTATCGCCTGATGGGCATGATGCTCGATGTCCCACCGCTGCGGGATCGGCCCGAAGACATCGCTCCCTTAGTGACCACTTTTATTCACGACTTCAGCCCTGAACCTGGAAAAGGGGTGACGGGGATTACACCAGAGGCACTCACTCGCCTTGAAAAAGCGGCCTGGCCCGGCAATATCCGCCAACTGAGAACGACGGTTCGAACAGCCATCTCGCTGGCGACCACCGATACACTTGAAGTTAAAGACTTCCCCTATAATTTTTTCACCGCCCCAGGCTTGGAAAACCCCCTCTCCGCGCTGGACATAAAAGGCAACACATCTACCTTCCCAGAATTTGTTCAGATACTCCTCTCTATATGGAAGACGCTTCCATCGGAGACACGACAGACGATTATTGGTGAACTCTCAACATATCTACCGGAGTTTTGGCGGAACTTCCAAACTTCCAATATCGCAACGCCAGACGAAAACGGAGAGCTTCTGAACATAAAAGATATGGATCAGCATGAAATTTTACGTGAGGTTGCTCAGAGGCGTATTGAGGCATACGCCTCCCTCAATAAGGCGGCACGCTCCTTAGGTATCGATATCCGGACCCTTCAAAAACATGCCCACTACGAAGATCACGACGCTGCCTCAGAGAAATAAAGGTATATTCTCAACCAAAATCCCTGACAGCCCGAGGCGATTACGCCAGAGTTCGTTGTCGAATCTCATGCCAGGGACCTGTAATCGCCAGCGTAATCCCGTGACTCTGAATGTTCACAAAAAGAGTCGTGCCATCGGGTGAGAACGTTGCCCCTGCAAGTTCAGACATGTTACCAGCGTTGCGAGCAAACCGATAGAGATGGCCTTCAGGCGTTATGCCAATTAAAAACTCCTCTTCTGGACCATCTTCGCAGATGATTAGATCACCCCACGGTGTGACAGTCAGGTTATCGGCGTTTTCCATGAGATTCCTGTCATTTGGCTCAACGAAGAGTTGAAGCGTGCCGGGTTCCTGTTCCTCGCGGCTTGTGCCTTCATGCGGACTCGGCATGTATTTCCAAATCTGTCCTTTGTATGCAATGCCCCCATTCGTACAGGCAATATAGAATTCTCCGTGTTCTTGATTACTGCCGTACCAAATTCCTTCTCCGCGTGCGAACTTCGCCGCGTCTTTGCCTTCGGCACCCTGTATGCGGAGATCGTCGTTCGGCGATTCCACATTCTCAATATCTACCCATTCGACTGCGAATGTTTCACCGACTGGAATCGGGTTGTACGTCCACGGAAAAATCTTCTGCGTTCGGCTTTTCCAATTTCGGGTATCTACGCTCTTCATATCCCGAATCTTCAATGCCTGAAGTTTGCCGCCTGCCGCGAGTTCAGCCGCCCGGCCAGTGAAACGGTCTGGGATAAACCGATAGATTAAACCATCCCCTCTGTCTTCAGTTTCATAGACAATCCCGGTTTTCGGATCGACAGCGACTGCCTCATGATTGAAACGTCCCATCGCTTTCAGCGGGATCGGATCGGCCAATCCTATATCAGTGGAAACCGGCACCTCAAAATTGTACCCGTGGTCAACCTCGTAGGTCTCCTCCGCCTTTTGCATAGTTTCTTCACAGGTGATCCACGTATTCCAAGGCGTTAAGCCACCGGCACAATTCCGGATTGTCCCTATCAGACTCAAGAAGTGTTTCTCCAGCGTCTGTGTCCGTGTGTCGTAGACGAGTGTCGTCGTTCCACCGATACACGGCAGTTCCCCAGATCCTGCGTCATACAGTTTATCAGCGGCGGAGCGTTCAAGTTTTTCGTTATTCCATCCAAAGGGACCGACGTTTTTAGCGGTGGCGGTCAATTCGTGGTTTCGGACGAGGATAGTTTTGCCATTAGGACCTGGATATGCCGCCATGCCATCGTGTCCGCCCGGCACCCAGAGTCCATCGTCCATGATTTCACCTGTTCTCGAAAAAGCGTGTGCGGTAAACCCTTCCGGGAGGTCAAGCAGGCGATTCGGCGTCGGTGCAAACTCGAAAGGGGGTTCAGGTCCAAAACCCGGCACCTTTTGAATTAATGCGTTGCCACACCCTAAAAATCCCAGACTGACTGCTGTCGATGCAGCCGAGAGGGTGCCATACCGTAGAAATTGTCGTCGAGATAGTTTATGTCTGTGCTGCTTGCGAGCAGAAACTTGTTGTGTAGAAGTCATAAAGTGCCCTCACCAAGCGTCAGAGTGGTAATTGAGATCATTATACTGTAGACGATACGCACTGTTTTCACTTACATCATAAAGTATAGCATTAAAATTTTACAATATTATTTATTTTTTTTCAAAAGTTTGTGGCAAATAATCAAGTTGACAGTGATTCGCTAATTGGATTATAATATGTTGTGAAAGGAATTAACCAGATATGCGATTCACCTATTTTGTGCCAGGGTGGGGGGTTGTGCTCGGTATCGGTGTTGTCATCGGTATAACGGTATTCGTTTATTTCCGGATAGCGCGTCCATTACACCCGAGGTATAGATTATTGCTCATTCTGCTGCGGGTCGCTGCAGCGTCGATTCTGCTCGGTTGTCTCTTAGCCCCTGTTGTCATAGAAAAGAAAGACATCACACCACCGACGCACCTCTCCATTTTGGTGGATACCTCGCGAAGTATGCAACTCGTCGATACATCCATGAGCGAGATACCTATATCAAGACTCAATCAGGTGAATCAACAGCTTTTCAATGGTACAGGGCAATTTCTGCAGACCTTACGAGATAGGTTTGAAGTTCATCTCTATCCCTTTAATACGCGATTGCAACGAAGTGTCCTATTGGCACAAGAGGGGGATTCTCCACTGCCACCCTTTGAGGTGGAAGGAACCCTTACGGATATTGGAGGGGCTATACGGGAAACCGTGGCAGCATGGAAAGGACAACAAACTGCTGGGATTGTCCTTATTACGGACGGTGCACACAATTCTGGGCAATTCCCTTTGGAGACAATCACCGCATTGGAGGTGCCGATCTACCCAATAGGTGTCGGTTCTGTGGAACCGCCAAAAGACGTTCAGGTTCAGCGTGTCGATTACACCCCCGTCGCTTACACAAACCATGAGAGTGTTATTCGTGTGAGTGTTGTGCAAACGGGGTACACCGGTAAAACGACACAGTTGTCGCTACGGGAAGTAGAAAGTAACACCCTTGTGGATGCTGTAACGTTCACCTTCAACGCTCATCAGGACGTAAACGCTATCGAGACCCGTACAAAACAGCGGATTGAACTGAAGTTAACACCGCAGTCAGAAGGTAACTTTCAATACACAGTTACACTTCCGACGCTTGATGGTGAACTTACGGAGGCGAACAATCAAAAGACGTTTTCGGTGAAGGTTGTGAAGGCAAGGCTGAACGTTTTCTATCTCGAAGGCAGACCCAGATGGGACTACACCTTTTTGAAACGAACATTGGAACGAGATCCGGATATTGAGGCTACCTGTGCGATTTTATCGTCTAATAGATTAAAGCAGCTGCCTGTAGATAACGTCCTCAAGCGTTTAGATGGATATTATCCGCAAGCGACGCCAGTATCGGAGACGCCGCAGTTCCCCGAAACGCTCACTGAGCTTTCTAACTACGATGTGTTAATTTTGGGTGATTTAGGGGCTGAGCATCTTACCAAAACCCAACAACGCGCAATCGTCGATTTTGTTGAGACGCAGGGAAAGCCGGTTATCTTTCTACCCTCTCGGAACATGCTCGGCGTGAATGGGTTCCAAAATACAGAATTAGCATCTCTTTTACCGATTGACATTCCCAGGAATGGATGTCGTGTAGAAGATGCGGAATTTACGCTACAATTAACCCAATCTGGGGCGTTTCATCCAATGTTACAACTTTCGGAAACCTCGTCACCGACGGAGACCGATAGCCGGCAACTGATAGCCAATATGCCAGCGTTGCCACGATTCTTCAGTGGGTTTCGTCTCAGGGGTGGCGCGACGGCTTTGATGGACAATGGGAAAGGCATGCCTATTCTGATTCTCCAGAGAGCCGGTTTAGGCAAAAGTCTACTGATTGCCACCGAGGGCTTCTATAATTGGGATTTTGGTGTTAAAACCTTTAAAGATAGACGTTATCACACAATCTATCCTCGTTTTTGGGCACAGGTGCTGCGGTGGATGGCAACGAATACCGATGACAAAAACGTATATCTTACGACAGATGCTTCTACTTATGCGATAGGAGATACCGTGAAGGTTACAGCGTATCTCTATTCTGAAACCTATCAACCACAAGCGGGAGCAACAGTCGAGATCGAAGTGGTGCCGCCTGATGGGGTTCCCTTCCAAGTGAATAGTTCTCGGTCATCGGTTGTCAGTTCTCAGTTAGGAGGTGAGTCTGCCATACCAGATTCTTCCTTAACCGACGACCGGGAACCGGCAACTGACAGCCACTTTACTGCCCGATTTGTGCTTCTACAAAAGGGGAAGTACCGTATTCGCGCAACGGGTCGGAATGCCAATCTGAAATTAGGTGAGGATCAAATAGATATTTATGCGCATCCGCAGCTTGCCGAATTGGAGAATCCGCAGCTCAATGAAGACTTATTGAAGCAACTTGCAGGACAAACGGGCGGTGCCTATTTTACAATCGCTGACGTTGAATCGGTCCCTGAAAACATTGCGAATGTCCAAAACCCAATATTCGTTGATGCAGAACGTGATCTCTGGGCACACCCTTTAGTTCTTATCACAGTTGTCGGGTTATTGGGGGCTGAATGGTTTTTGCGTAAACGGGTTGGACTCACTTAGGAGGACCCTTGAATTATGATAAACCCGAAAAATAAACAGACACCTCGTAGGGTCAGGTCTTGTACCTGCCCGTCAATGCCCTGAAAGAGTAGAACGATGCGCAAAAACTTGATAGGTAAAAAAATTTGGATATGTTGTTTCCTTTTCTGCGCCGTGATCGGGGTACAGGTGAAACGGAATTTGCAGGCTTCGGGGGTTCCCATAACTATTGCCCAGGTTCACTATAGTGGGGGTGGTGATTGGTACGGTGATGCAACGGTTATCAAAAACTGGCTCCAACTCCTCCGAAACCGGACAGATATTGAAACCGATACGGACAGGGTCATTATTAAGTTGACCGATCATACCCTTTACCAATATCCGATACTCTATCTCGTAGGGCACGGGAATATCCGATTGACTGAAAGTGAGGTCGAGGCATTACGGGATTATCTCAAGAACGGGGGTTTTCTGTTCGCGAATGATGATTACGGACTTGACAAAAGTTTTCGTCGTGAAATGCGGCGCGTATTTCCAGAGCAGGAACTACAACCTATCCCAAGCACGCATCTGATTTATCGCTGTTTCTACGAATTGAAAGGACTCCCTAAGATTCATGAACACGACGCTGAACCCGCACAAGGGTTTGGACTTTTTCATGATGGACGTATGGTCGTTTACTATGCCTACAGTGCTGATATCGGTGATGGACTCGAGGATGCCGGTGTACATCCGGATGATACACCTCAGGTCCGAGAATTCGCTGCGAAAATGGCGGTAAATATTGCTGTATATGCGCTAACTCACTAAAGGACGCGATGAAATGGACAGACAAAATGTGAATGCGGCTTATGAAAATGTTGTTGGTCGGTTGCGTACGATTCGACGACAGTGGCGGTGGCTCACTTTCTCTGAAGGACTCCTGAAGTGCCTCGGTATTCTTGCCCTTGTGATGGCGGGGACACTTATCGTTTTAGCGGTGAGTGTCCAGTTATGGCAGTCCCCGTTCTCACGCTGGATACGCATTGCGATCCTCCTATTATCAATAGGAGCGGCGGTCTATGCAGTCATTCGAAGCTTCGTCCTGCCTCTCCGTCAGAAACTGACGGACGCCGCTGTCGCGTCGCGCCTTGAATCGGCGCAAACAGAGGCAGCCTTTGCCGCTGAAAACCGGATTCTCAGTGCTGTCCAGCTGTGGAAGACTTTGGAGGATAATCGACTTGGGTATGCCCCAGAATTCGTTGAGCATCTGATTGTACAAGCCAGTCGGGATATAGAGCAGGTGCAACATAAACAGGTATTTCAACCCGAATTTCGGAAGATTCGGCGGAATGCAGGTGTTGCTGTCGGCGGAATCGTCCTACTCCTCGCGACACATTTTCTTTTACCGACCGCGTTTACAGGCTTTGCACAGGCGTTTCAGACCTTACCAAGAACGCTGCAGGACGATCAGGTATATCTGAAGAAGTCCATTCAGATTACGAACATCCAACCCGGTGATATCCAAATTGAACGGGGTGCCGATGTTAACGTAACTGCTGAAATAGGCGGACATCTTGGGACTCCTGTCTCACTTTACTACCGCGTTAGCGATGAAAATGAAGGACAGTCTTCAGTTAAGAGCGGGACGTTAGATGAAACCCCCTTGGTTGACCGACAACTGACAACCGATAACCGTACTTCAGCAGAATGGCAATCGTTGCCGATGCACCCTACACCCATGGATGTCGGTCGTGGCTTTCAAGGTGCCGAGATGTTGACACCCTACCGCGCGACGCTTGAAAATGTGGTACGTCCGCTGCAATACTATATTTCCGTCAACGGGGTAACATCGGAACAGTATCAAATAACGATCAGTAATGAACCGATTGTCACGCAATTCCAGTATCGACTCAATTATCCTTCCTACACGCAGCTGCAGTCCCAGACCCTCCCAGCAAACATCGGGGACATCCAAGTGCTTTTCGGAACAGAGGTTGTGTTCACTGGAGAGAGTAATAAATCGCTTCAAAAGGCACACATCGCTTTTGAAGCGTCAGGTAATGTCCCGTTGGAGATTACGGAACGGCAGTTACAAGAGACGATTACACAGGATAGAGAAATGGAAGAATGGAAGAATGGAAGGGGGGATGCCTCTAATCTTCCAGCCTTCCAACCTTCCAACCCTCCGACCGCCGTATCCCAAATAATACAAGGATCTTTTATTGCTCGACAGAGTGAAAATTATCGTATCCACATTACCGACGTTGATGGGTTCACGAATCGAAACCCCGTTAACCGGACGATGACCGTTTTTGAAGATGCTGTGCCTGAAGTCAATATTGTCGCACCGGCACGGGACACCGTTTTAGACGATGCGATGTTGGTTGCGCTAAAGGTGGAGGCTACAGACGATTACGGCATACAGGAACTTCAATTGGTATATCGCGTTGAGAGTGAAGGCGTTGAGGCGGTAAATGTGCCTTTAAAGCGTTGGGACGTAGCGGACGCGCCCTCACACAGATCGGTCTTTGTGGCATACACGTGGGATGTCGATCGGATCGGTATGTTCCCCGGCGAAACACTCGCGTATTACGTTCAAGCCTTAGATATCGACGACGTCTCAGGACCGAATATCGGTAAATCTCATACCTATACACTCCGTTTTCCTTCTCTCTCGGAGTTATACGATGCTGTTGCTGCAGAACAGGAAACCGAACAGCGAGGACTTGAAGAACTCGTTGACGAGCAAGCAGACGCGACCGGTCTGGTTGACACGCTCCTCGATAAAATTAGGAAGCGCCACGAGCTGACTCTTAATGACGAAAACCTGATGCAACAGGTGCTTGAGAATCAGAAAGAGATTGAGGAGACAGCGAAGCAACTCATCGAAAACATGAAGGAAACGGCAGAAGAGATGGAACAGAACCAACTCTTCGATGCTGAGACGATTGAGAAGTATCAAGAACTGCAAGATCTGATGGAGAAAGCACTGTCTGAAGAACATAAAGAACTCCTGCGAAAGTTATCAGAAGCACTCGCGAACCAGCAGGTGGACGAGCAGGAGAGTTCAATGGCGGAAGCGAATCTCAGTCAGGAGCAGTTCTTGCAACAATTGGAACGTGCCAAATCGCTCTATGAGCAGATTCTCCTCGAACAGGAACTCGAAGCGGCAGCAAAACAAGCAAAGGCACTCGCCGAGCGCCAGAAGCAGTTGATGGATACGTTGGAGGCGTTGGAACAGTCCGCCCCTACAACGGATATCGCGGAAAAAGAGGACCGAGTGTCGGATGAATTCAACCAGCTCAGCGAGAAGTTGGAGGAACTCGGCACAAAAATGGGGGAACTTGCCCGAAATCAGGAGAACGCGCCGCCACAGATAGAACGCCTCGCCGATGAAATCATACGACTCAATCAATTTGCGCACGAGCATCACCTGTCTGAAATGCTCAAGGCGACCAGTGAGAACCTCCGAGGTGGACAGAACAGGGAAGCTCTCGAATCCGGACGAGGCGCAGAACAGACGCTCGTAGAACTCGCACAGGGTTTGGATAACGCCTTGGCGTTCATGGAAGGTGCGAACGCCAACGAAACTTTGACCGCACTACAGGAAGCCGTTGAAAGTGGACTCTACCTTTCACATCTTCACGAGGCGGTCCTCACGCAGACGAACGACATCCTCGTCGCTGGGCAGGCTAATGCTTACATTTCAAGTGAGATTGTGCGATTGCAAGGACTTGCCGCGGATGAACTCAGCACAGCAGAGAGTATCACGCAGCTTTCCAGTAAACTTTGGGAGTTGGGGAACCGGCAGATACAGGTGCCACCTGAAGCCATATTCCATCTTAACGCCTCTAACGATGCCCTCTCCCGTGCGGCGCGTGCTTTAGAGGATAGGCAGCCAAGCCTCGCAGTGCCGATCCAAAAAGCCGCCCTCGCTGATCTGAATCAGGCAGTCTTTGAACTCCTTGAGGCGATGGGACAGATGAACCAACAGATGGGGTCCAGTGGGTTTGAAAACATGATGGAGCAGCTGCAGCAGCTCGCCGAGAGTCAAGAGCAGCTGAACCAGATGGCACAGAATCTGAATCAGCAGATGCGAGAACAGGGACGGACGCCAGGACTTGAACAGATGATGCGTCAACTCGCTGCGCAACAGCAGTTAATCCGAGAGGCAACCGAACGGATTGCTGAACGCGCAGAGCAGATGGCACAGATGCTCGGCAGTCTTGAGGATGTCGCTGAGGAGATGACTGAGGTTGAGAAGGCACTCCGTCAAGGTGAACTCGATGAGGAGGTCCTCGATAGACAAGCACAAATTCTGACGCGGATGCTTGACAGTCTAAAATCGTTGCAGAAACGGGATGTCGGCAAACAGCGCAAAGCCGAGGTAGCGGAGAGACCTGAAACACCTGCCCAGGAAGTACCGCCTTTGCATCCTGAACTCCTCGAAGTCGTTCGGAAATTAGAAACCACGCCTTATGCAAAGGAATTTGAAGATATTCCGTTCCAGTATCGGAAACAGCTGCTTCAGTATTTCAAGGCACTTTCACAGAAGACGCAGTAACCACATTCATGTCTGTATGCGTGTGAACGAAAGGGAAAAAAATGAGAACAGTCGTTAGCATCGTTGACGATGCGTTTTACATCAATGGAGAAATTACCTATCCGGGACGTGCCTACCAAGGGAACAAGATTGAGGGATTGCTTCTCAACACCCGTATGGTGCAAGGCATCTTTGATGACCGGAATCCTGAAACAGTACATCTCTGGAAATATCCAGATACAGGTGAATGGGATCCAGAGCGCAATACGCGTGAATTTCTATCGGCAATGCCGACATGGCGCGCACATGGCGTATTGGCGTTCACCCTTAACCTCCAAGGCGGCAGTCCCGAAGGGTACTCCAAAGCACAGCCGTGGCACAACTCCGGTATAGAAGCCGACGGTAGTCTGAATGCGGATTACCTATCGCGACTTGAACGGATCATCGACTTTGCTGATGCACTCGGTATGGTTGTGATCCTCGGCTATTTCTACTTTGGACAGGACCATCGGATCGCTGATGAAAATGCTGTCAAAAACGCCGTTGACAACGCAACGGGTTGGCTCTTTGACAAAGGATATACCAACGTTATCGTTGAGGTAAACAACGAGTGCAACGTGAGATACTCACACGAAATTCTGCAGCCGCAACGGGTGCATGAGTTAATCGAACGCGTGAAAGCAACGACACGTAATGGCGATAGATTCCTCGTCGGGACGAGTTACGGTGGGGGTAGAGTGCCGCTTGAGAACGTCGTCCGTGCTTCTGATTTCCTGCTTGTCCACGGAAACGGCGTGAGTGATCCCAACCGCATCATTGAGATGGTGCAACAGACGCGTGAGGTGCCGGGTTATCGTCCGATGCCGATCCTTTTCAACGAAGACGACCATTTCGATTTCGATAAACCTTTGAACAACTGCGTCGCTGCTGTCAGCCAATATGCGTCATGGGGTTACTTCGACCCGGGCGAGAACGACTATTGCAACGGCTACCAATCCGTGCCAGTGCAATGGCAGATTAACACACCGCGTAAACGCGCCTTTTTTCACAAAATTCGCGACATCACGGAAAACATCTGAATCAGGATTTTCAGGATTCAAAGATTTTCAGGATAACCTCATCTATAAAAGGAGTCGGTAATCAGTGGTCAGTAGCCCGTAATGTAATGGCGGGCGGCTCGAACACGAACGATGCCAAAGCACAGATCCCATCGTTTCTCCGCAAGGAAAAATTATAGTAAAACCGAAAAATAAGTGAACATTCGTAGCACAAACTGTCCAGTTTGTGCAGGGGAGGCACACAAACTAACAGTTTGCGCTACAATCGGGGTGCCCAAGTAATTATTGACTCTACTATAAAAAAGGAAAATTAAAAATATGCCACAAGTTGATCCAATTTATTTTGCCATTGTTATTGCTGTTGTCATTATGCTTGGGACGAGCATTCGGATTCTCAAGGAGTACGAGCGCGCCGTTATTTTCCGTCTCGGACGATTGGTTTCGACCCGGGGTCCCGGGCTTGTGTTTATGATACCGTTCTGGATAGAACGGATGCAGCGGATTAGCCTTCGGGTGATCGTCAACGATGTCACCCCGCAAGATGTGATTACGAAAGACAACGTCTCCGTGAGTGTTAACGCCGTGCTCACGTTCAGAGTGACCGAAGCGGATAGAGCCGTGATCGAGGTTGAAGATTTCGGTTTTGCGATTGCACAGGTCGCACAGACGACGCTCCGGAGTGTGCTTGGACGTGCTGAATTAGATGATCTGCTCTCAGAGCGCGAGAAGTTAAATCAGGACTTGGAGGAGATCATCAAGAAACATTGTGAACCGTGGGGCGTCGAGGTGCTTGCGATGGAGATTAAGCACGTGGATCTCCCTGTTGAGATGCAGCGCGCCATGGCGAAACAGGCGGAAGCGGAGCGGGAGCGGCGTGCGAAGGTTACACACGCCGAGGGTGAATTCGAGTCTGCCGAGGTGCTAACCAATGCCGCTGAAATCCTCAGCCGGATTCCAACGGCTGTGCAGCTCCGGTTCCTTCAAGCGTTAGTGGAAGTCAGTGCCGAGAAAAACTCGACCATGGTTTTCCCAATTCCGATCGATCTGCTCAGTCCGTTCCTTGACAAAATGAAAGGGAAAGAAGAATAGACTTTCCCTCTAACCAAGGTAGGTGCGGTTTCCTAACCGCACCGAGCAACCTGCCAGCCCTTGCCGAGGTTTCCCAACCTCGCCTACCAATAATAACTAATAACTGAAACTGATGACGGATAGCCCCTGTAACACTTGTAGGAGGGGTTTCTAACCCTCACAATTGACCTATCATCCATTCCATAGGTATTTCAATCTCACTCTCAATACCGCCAATCTTCATGCGCCAGCGGTGCCTGATTCAGGGCGTCGCGATACGCATGCCACTGTGGCAGAAACTTGTCCATCAAGGCGCGAAACCGGTCGTTATGTGCACGCTCCAGAAGATGCACCATCTCATGCACCAGGATATACACCACGCAGGATTCCGGTTTCTTTGCGAGTTCGAGATTCAGCCAAATCCGTTTGGCTTCGATGTTGCAAGACCCCCAGAGCGTTTTCATCTTCTTAATCCGTACTTCGTTGACGGACACACCTAACTTCACTTCCCATTTCTCAAGGAGCGGCGGCAGTTGCGCTCGGAGATTCTGGCGATACCAGCGATAAAGTACTGCTTCGCGCGTGTCCCGATCCGACCCCGGACGCACACTCAGAATGATCTTTGTGTTATTGGGTAGCCAGACCTTCGCTGGACAGTCTTGTTCTACGACATCCAGTCGGTAGCGTCTGCCTGCAAAATAGTGGCTCTCACCTGTCACAAATTCGCGTTGAGATTGCCGATCCTGCTTTGTAAACACCTCTTGTTTCCGGCGAATCCAGCCCAATCGTGAGATAACCGCTATCCGAATAGTATCATCATCAAAGTATAAGGGTGCCGATACCCGCACGCGCCCGTTTGGCGGATGAACACTTACATGGAAGTTCTTGATCTCCTTGCGGATCACCTCTACAGAGATCCCGCGGATATCAATATAATACCTATCAATTTTAGTATTCACGCTGATTCACCGCCAGTTCGAGAAGTGAATTGACATCCAGGTCATAGTCCCTAAATTCCTGTTGAATTACCCGTGCGATAGCGTTCTGTACCTGCCGCTTCTTGCGTCTGTTACCGCGCCAGTCGTCCTGTTTCGTTCTGCGGATAGCGGTATCTATTGCGAGTGCCGCCGCTTCCCTACGGTCTTCAGGAAGCGTGTCTAAGTTGTCAAACAGAGCGTGTAATGCGCCGGTATTGATATTGGCGGGATAGCGATCTGGGTTTTCGTGTTCTGCTATCCGCCCACTGAGTCCTTCGATTTCGGATAGATATTCACGATAATCCAAAGCCCCGCGTCGGCGTTGGCGAATGATGTCATCGAGGAGATGTGAGATCTCCTCGTAATACCTCGGATTGACCTCCGACCTGTCAACGATAAGCCGACGGACGTTGTTTTCGATGGTTGATGCTCTTGCGATTTCGTTGGTGCGAATGCCCTCCGGTAGCAGATTCAGTGCTTCGGCACCGTTTTGAACAATCAGTTCCACTAAGGGAATATCGCCGAGCGTTGAAAGGATTTCGCTCTCCTCAGCTCGGATGTATGTATCAATGAGATGCCGCATATCAGGTTCATAGGCTTTCAGATCAACGTAATCGCCGCTGGCAAGTTTGATCTCTCGGCTGACGTTTTCGTAGTGCGTCACCTCTTCCTTAATCTCCCGTGCCGCATCGGCACTGTAACCCGCCTCGCGCATATCGTTGGCGAGATTGGCATAAGCACGCACAAAGGCTGCTGTGAATTTATAGAGTTTCTCGCGTTTCGGCTCATTTGCTTTGAGTTGTTCGAGATTCCCAGCTTCTTCACCACAGAAGAAACGGATGTAATCGGCGGTGTCGTGTGGTGGTGCCACGGGTTCGCACAGTGCTTTAACCGCCTCACGCGTTTCCTCTAAACGTTCTCGCCCTTTTTCGAGTCTATCCTTCAATAATCCTTGGACATCTTCTGCATCGAAATTTTCAAAGGCTTCGCCGGTGTAGTCGGTAATAGCTTGCTCCAGAGACCGGAATAGGTCTTGATAATCGACGATGTAGCCGAATTCCTTGTCCTCACCGTCGAGACGGTTGACCCTACAGATCGCTTGGAAAAGCCCGTGATCTTGCATATTCTTGTCGATATAGAGATAGGTCGCGGGAGGCGCGTCGAAACCCGTAAGGAGCTTATCCACAACGATGAGGAGTTTCATCTCGTCTGGCTTTTCAATGAAACTTTTCTTCACCTCCTGTTCAAACCGATCGGCTTTGGACATTGCAGTGTTTGCGGGTTCGTCAAAGTGTTCCGCGAGCATCTCGCGATAGGTATAATACTCTGTCTGTCTATCTGTCATCCCTTCTCCGGTTTCTTCCCGTGCGACATCATCGGCGGAAGGTCTATAGGAAGTTACAATAGCACATTTCCCTTTTAAGGGTGTTTCCTGAAACATCTGAAAAAATCGGCAGGCGGAAAAGATACTATCGGCGACGAGCATAGCGTTGCCGCGTCCGCTTTTAAGTCTGTCTCGATTTTCCATATCAAGGACAATATCGGCGACGATTTTACCCAACCGCTCCCGCGAACTGAGAACATTCTGCAACGTGCTCCAACGCTGTCGGAGCTGCGCCCTTGCTGTATCGGTGAGTCCACTGGTTCTATCGTCAAACCATTGATCGATCTCTTCCTGAGAGGAGAGGGTTTGGTTAATGTCGCGCGCCTCATACCGCAGATCTAACACGACACTGTCTTCAACGGCTTTGTCATACGTATAGGTATGGATGTAGGGACCGAAGGTTTCAATGCTCCGTTTCTTGTCGCTTTTCAACAGGGGGGTGCCTGTGAAACCGATCAACATGGCATTTGGCAGGAGCGTCTTCATCGCGCTGTGGAGTTTTCCTGACTGCGTGCGGTGGCATTCGTCGACAAAGACGAAGAATTCACCCTTCGCTTGGAAACCGTCCGATAGATGTTGCTGAAGGTCGTCAAGATAGTCGTCATAATCGTCAGTATCGCTATCTTCATCTTCTCTTTCATCCGATCTGCCGAACTTGTGGACGAGTGAACAGATTAACCGCTCCGCAGGATTCGTGAGGACCTGCAGGAGATGTGCTCCGCTCTGTGTCCGCCGAATGTCCTCGTTGACACCCCTAAAAACACCTTCAATTTGTTCGTCGAGTTCGGTGCGGTCAGTGATAATGAGCACACGCCCATTAGGGATGGTTTCGAGGATTGATTTTGCGAGCCAGACCATTGTAAGGCTCTTACCGCTGCCTTGGGTGTGCCAGATGATACCGCCTTCTCTACGTTTCACACGTTCTTGCGCGGCTTCCACACCGAAGAATTGGTTGTGTCGGCAAATCTTCTTGGTTCCGGCATCGAAGACGATGAAGTTGTGCAGGATGTCAAGCAATCGGGTTTTGTTGCAGACTTGACTGAGTTCTCGGAGCAGGAAATTATCGCCTACCTCGGGATGGGCATCTGTTTCCTTCCATCGTAACCAGTGTTTCTCTGGTGTTTTGATAACGCCGTAGTGTAGTCCTTGGGTTTCACTGCCTGCCATGACGAGCTGCACAGTGCTAAAAAACCATTCGATGAAATCCTCGCGTTGGTTGGTAAGGTTCTGGCGGATGCCTTCGGAAACGGAGACGATGGAACGTTTGAGTTCGAGGACACCGATGGCGATACCGTTGATGTATAGCACTAAATCAGGGCGTTTGTTGCCGTCCTCGCCTTTGAGAGTTACCTCTTCAGCGATACCGAAATCGTTATTGAACGGATGCTCCCAGTCAATGAGCTTAACGGCGATCCGGTGCTCACCCGTGCTGGGTTGGACGTTCACACCGTAGCGCAGGAGTTCATAGACCTCTCGGTTTGCTTCATAGAGTTTTCTACTACCACCGAGTGCCGCCGCCTTCTCCAGTTCATACAGCACTTTGGTGATGATGGGGTCGTCGTGCCCGCTGCTGCTCAACCAATCGGTAAGCAACTCTTTCTCAATATTGCTATTATCCTGACGTCCTTGCCAGTTGCGGAGGTAGGTATACCCCAACGTCTTCTGGAAGAATGTGACGACACGTTCTTGGGTGCGTATTTCCCTGTCACCAACGGTACTCATATCACTATTCCCTTAGGATTACTCCCGCCACTGTCTTAAAATGCCCTGCAGCTCATCCGCAAGGGGTCGAATGTCACTCTCTCTTTGATTCGCCTCTAAGCGAGCAACGATCCGGCAGATCTCCGATGCCTCTCTACGTAAGTTTTCGGAGAGGCTCCGAAATTTGTTTTTGGCGATCTCTGAAGGCGAATCGGATGCTGAGCTGTATATGGCATCCAGCTGCTGAATCAAGTTAGACAGACCTGCACGCGTGTTTCCGAGTCGTCCGATTTCTACGTCAGGGATGTATTTTAACCGATCCCACACCCAACTTTCGGGGGATCCATTACCGGGGAGAAATAGTATGGACACAGTGCTTTTTGCAGCATCTTGTATTTTAAGCGAGATTTCGCCATCTCTCTGGTCACCATCAAGAATGAAAACAGTATTTTGAATCTGACCGAATTTTCTTAAAGTCTCAGCATGCATTGGAAATTGACTTGCCCCTGTGTCACGTCCAATGCGGATCGCTTCCCTGTTCATTCCCTCTTCTGGGAGTAGAAAGTCAAATATACCCTCCAAGATACCTTCAGCGATGTCATCTTCACAGAGTAGTTTGAGCATCTCACTGGAGCGTCCGTAGAGTGCATTCTGAATTAAGTCGCGATATGCCGGGCGGACCACAACTTCACCTGACGTGTCGGATCGATCAAGAAAAATCCTACCATTGAGCGGCACTGAGTCGAGAACGACTGGACTATGGGAGGTTACAATAATTTGGAGGTCGTTGCGAAGGGCAAGTTGCTGTAGATGCAACATGAGTAGTTGCTGCACCCAAGGATGCAGTCCAGCTTCCACTTCGTCAATTAGAACGAGTGCCCCGTCGAGTTGCGTGATCTCTTTTGACAACCGCAAGATCGCACGTTCCCCAGCTGCCATGTGTAGTTCTGAGTAAGCCGCCCCCCCTTCTTGGGCGGCAAAGAGCAGATTTTTGTTACCACTTGATAAATCAACGACCTCCGAATATCTAAAAGGGAGCATCTGATGTGCAAACTCAATCTGTGATGCCGTTAGAGGTGTTTCTTCCGGTGGTTCAGATTTCAGACGTGACAGGCTGAGCACACCACGCACCTCCGATGGGTTCCTCAGATTGCTGAGCGTTCTGAGATAGACCGGCCGCTCAGGTTGACTGGCGTTTTGACGACCGAAGAAACTCCGATTCCACCCTTTGGTGCGTCGCCATCGCATGGAGGCCTCACCTTCTGGAGTCTGGTAATAGAACTCCATTGTGACCGTTTGCTGCATATCTTGGTGCCTCCCAAGTTTAGGGCGATAATCAGGAAAGAGTGTGGACGGAACGAATTCCTTAACCCCCGCACCCGGCACCTTATAAGCGCATGCTGTGGCAAAAAGGATCGTTGACTTGCCAGTAGTATTTCCACCTGCGATTACACTTACCGGATAATCAAATGGGACTCTTAAGTTATTGAATCCACGGATACCATCTAAGCGGATTGCCGATAGAAAATGTGATAGATGCGGTTTTTTGCCTTGTAAATTTCTCCCAAGTTCTTCTAAGCGTCTCTCAATCATAAGTTATCCCCTTCGTGCAAGTGCCTTTCTTTTCTTTAATCCTGGACATATTACCGTCTCGATCTCAACCAGAAGTTACGACTCTGGCTGTATCTTAATCCACTTTTTCTGATTTCAGACGCGTCAAGGCAGTCTTCCCTTTATGCGTCAGGCGGTATTTCTGTAGGCGACTATTGGGTTTATCTGGCAGTGTATATTCAATCATCTGATCAGCCAAGAGTGTCCGCACAACCTTATTCAGTGGTCCAGAGATTGCCCTTTGCCCTAAGTTTCTGGACAATTCGGATTTTTGCATTGGCCCCTTGGTAAGTAAGTTTAGTACTCTCGACTTGAGTTCTCTGGGCTGTGACTCTGGCTGTGACTCTGGCTGTGACTCTGGCTGCCCCGTAATCTGCTTCGGAGGCGTGGCACGCCAGATCGTTATCTTGAATCCGCTGCTGTCAGTGAATTCCGGTTCGCGTAAGTTAACATCCTTACATCGACGGATCATGTCTAATGTCCCTGTCCCCATCTCTTCAATGTATTGAGTGAGGTATAAGGACCGAGCAAGCAACCGGTTGTTGGGCACCGATGGATGCGTGTCTCGCAACTGTTCCAGAGTCAAGGAGGGTGGCAATCTACCAGGATTCAATATCTCAAGCCGATCCGAGAACAGCATCACTTGGACGCTGGCATTACTGGTATAGTCTCGATGTGCTACGGCATTGACGATCGCCTCCCTTACAACTTCTTTTGGGATTTCATAGGCGATAGGGGCTTGCACGCTTTCTGCGCGTGTGCCTACCGACAGTGCGATCTTGCTAAGCACAAAATCCACGGCTTGATCGACGAGTTGAAATGCTGTGCCTTTGTAGACTTGATAGGATGGGATGGGCTTCGCGACCTCTGTTCCGTGAAAGTGGGCACATTTAACCTCCGAGGAAATTAGAAACCGCTGTGGGACTTTCCCAAATACCAGCACTGCCGCGTTCGTGGGGCGTCCATCGTTTAGCAGATTGAGATGAACCAATAACTCTTCGGTTGATGCCCTTTCAGTTAACGGAAACTCCCTGGCACTCCGTGCCGTTCGGATAAACCAGCCTATCTGCTCGGGGTCGAGATCGTCCAGCGATGCTTTTGAACAGGGTGCCGCATCAAAAGGTTCAGAACGGACGAGGTCTTGATTGTCTAAGTATTCGACTAACGCTGCGTAGAGTGCCGTTATTAACTCTTCCGACGTGTTGAAACGTTTTCGGATGAGTCCAGCTTGTGCTTTACGGATGAGTGTCTGCATCTTCGAATGCCGATCATTATCATCCGTTCCTTTCACGAAAATCAGCCGGTGTATACCGGAAGCGGTTGCCTGATCGAACTCCCGTTCTGTCGGTGATATACCGTCTGTATCTTCCCATCCGTAGTCGTTACCGAACAATCCTATATAGACATCCGACTGCTTAACCTCATCCAGATAGAGGTCATCCGGACGGCGATCTGATGCTGGAACATCTTCAAACAGAAAAACATCAAAAAACCTTCGCATCAAGGGATCGTCGCGCAGATAGTCGCGTAGTGCTGCACGTTCTTGTGCGAATTCTCTTTGGACGCTGCTGATAAAAATACGGATAGGGTTCATTGTTCAGTTCTTACCTTCTGGTATAACGCGAGTTCGACTTATGATGGATTATGAATGTAAGTGGACATTCGAGATTAATTGACATAGCACTCCGCTGGAGTGCAGCTGAATGACACTCAATATTCTATAGACATGTTGCTCCGCTGGAGCAAGGAGACCGATTTTTGAGCCTCCACTTTCAAATCTTGCACGTATATTAGGACTTACACATTTCCTCTTAAAGTCCCCCTGATAAGGAGGATTTAGGGGGTTAGATAAGATGAAATAACGAGTTTTGAGCGAAATATATTCTTTTTTGTTCAATTTGCGAAAGTCCTGTATGTGTTCATACGTCCGTTTCAGTGCTCCCTCCTCACGTCGAATGAAGATTAAGAATTTAATCAGGTAATTTCTCAACGTGCGATAAATCGCACTACTACGAGCCGACCCGTTTGTAGTAGGGCAATTCATTGCCCGTCAATTACCCAATTTATTTGTTAAACTTCATAAGGCGTGATATGTCTATAGAAAAATATATTGCGAACCACCGCACTCCCGGGGGATGCCATACGGAGAACCTTCATACCGTTGATTCCGGCGTGCCATGTCTACAAGATGTTTTATCAGTATAGAATTCCATTGATTTCCCAAGGTATCCTCTTTGCTCCAGCGGAGCAACATGTCTATAGAAAAATGTCCCGAAAGATGCCGCACTCCAGCGGAGTGCTATATCTGTAGAATTGGCTGCGGACGCCAAGGTATCCTATAAAGTCTGGTTCAGGAAAAGACGCGACAGACACCAAGCATCCCCAATCCGCGTTAATCCGTATCATCCGTGCAAATCCGCGATTCAGACAACCGCACCCGTCCGGTGAGGAGTTGCTGCATCATCCCTTGCTTGATGGCACGCGTCTTGTCCCGACGCTGCTCCAATGCGGCAATCTCAGCATCCATATCGGAGAGGACGGAGGCGATGGCGGTCTGTTCGTCAAGTAGAGGAACTTCAAAAACCAAATTACTAAACGTAGATTTTGAAACAATGTTTGTTGCGGTAATCCCTGCATTTGCTAAAAGAAAGTTTGCGTTGAATTCAAAAAGATAATACAAAAATTCTGCGTTATACGCGGCGTTTGGAATTACAGCGTTAATTTGTTGATTGCAGCTGCCTTTAGTCTTAAGTATTGCGTTCTTTCCAATACTTGCTATACACGTAACCAACACAGTATTCGGCGGTAGCGTTCTTATTGCTTTCAAACCTTCTTGTGTAATCATCCTTTCGGAAACAGTCATATCTCGTTCAGAGGTGATGTCAGTAGGTGTAATCCATGGATATGGTCCATCCCAAAAAGCGTTAACTTTAGTACTTGGAGTAGCACCAGTAACTATATCTCCGAATTCTGATACTCGCTTCGTCTCCCACGCCCCGCTAAACCCGGGCAGGCGCGTCCTACCCGTCAGCAGTTGCTGCATAGTGGCTTGTTTAATCGCCTGCTTCTTCGCGATGAGTGCCTCCAAGGCATCGATCAACCCATCCACATCGGACAACGTTTCAGCGATGGCGCGTTGTTCGTCAATATCTTGTGGAATGGCCACAACGAATTTGGCAATCCGTCCGAGTGCTAATTTCGGTTGTGCACCGGTGGTTTGTATTAACTTTATTGTATTTTGTATTGGGTGTGACATCAGCCAATATTTCAAATAGTCCCGGTCACACTGTAGGTCTGTAATATAATTGGCGTTCTCAGTGAGATTTGCTCCACTAAGTTCAGGTGGAACAACACCGACAATTCCTAATGAGCCAGCGACACTGATGAAGATATCTTCGCTGTAGATGCGATAATTTTGAATCACTGGAAATGCCTGTTCTGGCACGTACTTAATATCCGATTGATTTACCCCGCCAGGATGCATATCTACAACCCGCAGATACGGATAGGGTGTGGGTGTGTCAACAACATAAAAGCCAGATGGTAGTCTTTTACCTCCTTTGACTTTAGCTATATCACCGACATAAACCTGATTCCAGTCATCCGGAACCTGCAACTTCTGAGATTGAGCCATAGTTTCTTTCATAGCACTTTTATCCCCATCATTTTCAAATGTGCCGCAACTTTTGTGCTATAGCCATCTACTGCCTGCTCCAAAGCCGACAACGGATTCGCGTAACGTTCTTCCAACTCCTTCACGCGTTCTGTGAGCACCTGAGTCAACCGCTGGACTTCCCCCTTAATCGCTGCGTGAATACTGGCGAACCACTTATCCGCAACCACAAGTATCTTGATGTCATTCTCAGTGAGCGTAGCGTAGCGCGCCAGCACCTGTTCATCGAGCGCGAGTTGAACATCTTTTATCGCTTTGTCTACTTTCGACTTTGCATCGAGTAGCGATAGGCAGTGCTCAAGGGCATCCCGTTCATCGTCGTTGTCTTGTGTCTCGTGAAGAGTGAGCATATCGAGAGCAAGTGTCTTGAGTCGTGCCTTCACACTGCTGGCGGTGATATTATCACTATTGTTAGTTGCATCTGTGAGCAATCCCTCATCACCGGTGTGTTCCTCGATGTATTCCTCTAACGCACTCACAGCCGCCGCTTGCCTCGCTTGCAACATCTCAATAGCTTCCTGCTCAGCCGGGAAATAGCGTGCTGCGATCAAGGCAGGCGGAATCAGGTCCATCTTATATTTCTTTTTTTTAATGACAAGGTCGGGAGTCTCCTTCACCTGTCTGTCCTGAATCACTTCGCGCGGTTTTGCAGCTTCAACCCATCCATCCGCAGCGATGAGATAAACGTCATCTTGCATCACCTCGTCCCAATAGTCCATCAGTTTCTGATAGACATCATAAGGATCGAGCAGCGGCAGTTCTGTGAACCTCTCTAACAGATCCTCTGAGAGCGTTTGAATGATTTCTCTCGGAGAAGCGTCAACCGCAATACCTGTCAGGAGAGGTTCGTGTAACTCGCGCCACACCTGAAAGATAGTATCGACCTGCTGTTGATAAGTGTTGAATTCGGGATGCGTGAGGATAGTCGTTTTTACGTGCTGTGTTTCTACGAGTGGATCGCTATAGCCGGGTCTACCGTTGGACCTGAACAAGGCGTTACGCAGTGTCGGAAAGACCTTCCAATAGTCGTTGAGTGCGTCGATATCGGTATCGGGAATACCACCGTTGAGGTGTGCACCGAGGTCGTGCAAGTCTTCAGGTTCACTCGCATCAATATAGCGTGGGATATTCAGGTTATAGGCGTTGGCGGCATCAGCGATTTCAGAGAGTGGGACCATACGCGCGTAGCGCGGTAATTCCGTCTGTGCATTAAACACGGAAACGATTTTATGGATGTCCTGTGCGCGGAGTCGGTTTTTGTTGCCATCCTTAAGGAACCCTTTACTTGCATCAATCATAAAGAGACCAGTGCGATGTGTGGCGTTCTCCTTGTCAATAACAAGAATACAGGCAGGAATCCCAGTGCCGTAGAACAGGTTCGCGGGTAGACCGATGATGCCCTTGATATAACCGCGGCGGATAAGCTCCCTGCGAATGTCTGCCTCTCGGTTGCCGCGGAATAGCACGCCATGGGGTAAGATGATGGCACCTTTGCCCCTGCTTTTGAGGGACATAATGAAGTGGAGCAAAAAGGCATAATCGCCATTTTTCGCGGGCGGAACCCCGTATTCAAAACGGTTGTAAACGTCATTCTCAGGGGTGAGTCCGTTGGTCCACGCTTTGTCCGAGAAAGGTGGATTGGCGACAGCGAAGTCGAAGGTTTTGAGACTATTATCCTCCGTAAAATCGGGTGTGGCGAGTGTGTTCCCGTGCCGTAGGTCCGCGGTGGCGTTGTCGTGGAGGATCATGTTCATACAGGCGAGTGCGTATGTGGCATTGTCCTTTTCTTGTCCGTAGATACTCAACCCGCGGGGTGCGGCATCAGCAGCCCGGAGCAGGAGTGAGCCGGAGCCGCAGGCAGGGTCGTAAATCGTTTCATCCTGCTGGGTGTTGGGACCGATACCGATGACCTGTGCCATGATACGGGAGACCTCAGCCGGTGTATAGAACTGCCCTTTGCTCTTACCGGATTCGGTGGCGAAGTGCTGCATGAGGTATTCGTAAGCATCGCCTAAGAGGTCGTCGCCTTCCACCCGATTCGCACGGAAATCGAGGCTCTCGAAGATGGCGACGAGTTTTGAGAGCCGATCCTGCATCTCTTTGCCTCTGCCGAGTTTACTGTCGTCGTTGAAATCCGCCTGATCGATGATGCCTTTGAGTTCGTTCTCCTCGGCGAGTCTTCCGATGATTTTGTTAATTTTGTCTCCGATCTCTTTATCGCCTTTGAGGTTGACCATATCGGCGAATCCACCGCCTTCGGGGACAAAGATGAGCGAGTCGGGATCGCTGGCGGCTTTGTCGGAGACGTATTTCATGAAAAGAAGAGTCAAGATGTAATCTTTGTATTGGGAGGCATCCATCCCGCCGCGGAGTTCGTCGCAGCTTTGCCAAAGCGAAGCATAGAGTTGTGATTTCTTTATCGCCATACCTGAATCCTTTCTTGGGGTATTGGGGGAAGTATACCAAAGGCGACTGATTAAGTCAACGGGTTTAGGTGGGTGTTAGGGAGTCATTCAGTTTTCGGTTTTCTGGTTGTTTTGGGCAGAGTATCGCGACCGGGAGGTCACTCCTACAGCAGAGGACTCAAGCAGAGTCGTGTATGATTATCTCTGCCCGTCTTTTTTAGAGGTTTAGCCATTGACGCACAGCATCTTCAACTGTGGATAATTGCGCAGGCTGAAGATTTCCCAATTTTCTCAAGAACTTTGCTTCTGATACTGTGACCAGACTTTGTGCATCGAAAACACCGGTATCCAGAAATCTCGTTTTTATAGGGATTTCAAATCTTGAACCACGCGCGCTCGTTGTATGCGTGACAACGGTGACGAGCGCGCGATCTTGGAGACGAGCAGGGATGCTAATGACGAGGCAAGGTCTGACCTTGGCTACCATTCCGAGATCAACTCACCAGACTTCCCCTCGATTTTGCTTCGGCATCCTCTGTCTCCATTTTGTCGTGTTCAGCGAAAAGTGCGTCAGCAATTTCCGTGAGTGCCTCGTCTGTCAAGGGTGGAATCTCCAGCAAAGCTACTTGCTTTATGATTTCAGAGGCGATCGCATGTTTTTCAATCTCAGGAAGTTGATTGAATGCTTCTAATATGTTCTGTGAGGTTGCATGCATCCGGGACCTCCATAAATCCGCTACCAGTCCTCATCAAAGAACGGAGTGCTGGGGTAGCTATAGACGTTGCCTTCGTAGTTGCGGAGTTGAATCTCGTCGTCATCGAAGGCGACAATTGGATCCGGGATCAGCGCAATTTTTCCGCCGCCACCGGGGGCATCCACAACGTAATGCGGCACACCGAGCCCAGAGATATGTCCGCGCAACGCCGCGACGATATCTAAACCCGCCTGGACCGCCGTCCGGAAATGGTCGGTACCCACGATAAGATCCGCTTGATAGATATAGTAGGGCTTGACTCGGATACGCAACAACCCTTTCATCAGTTCCACCATCACGTCGGGATCGTCGTTCACACCTTTCAGGAGTACTGCCTGGTTACCGAGGGGGATGCCTGCATCGGCTAACATGCCGCACGCCTTCTCGGTTTCAGGTGTAATCTCGCGGGGATGGTTGAAATGGGTGTTGATATAGAAGGGATGATACTGTTTCAGGATCGCACACAGCTCGGGCGTGATACGTTGCGGCAGCGTTACCGGAACACGCGAACCGATCCGAATGATTTCCAAATGTTTAATCGCTCGGAGTCCCCCGACAATCATGTCAATTTTCTTATCCGTCAACATGAGCGGATCGCCACCGGAGATGATGACATCACGGATCTCTGGATGCGCCTGAATATAGGCGAGTCCTGTCTCAATGTTATCTTCGGAAATGGAGTGTGGGTCCCCGACTTTCCGTTTCCGAGTGCAGAAACGGCAATAGATGGGACACATGTAATTGACATAGAAGAGTGCGCGATCGGGGTATCGATGCGTTACGTTTGGCACTTCGCTGTCGTCTTCTTCGTGAAGTGGGTCCTCTACACCGGTACTTATCAATTCTCTTGGGTCGGGAACGACCTGCTTCCAAATCGGATCACCGGGTTCTTCTATGAGACTCAGGTAATACGGATTGATGCGGATCGGGAACTCTTTGTGAATCCGCCGCATCTCCTCTAAGTCAACATCGAATGCGGCGGCAAGTTTTTCTGGGGTGTTGACAGTATCTCTAACAAGACGTTTCCATTCTTCCATATATGATGTCCATCCTTTCCAAATTTCCACTTAAAGGTACTACTACTGTTTCAAGTTTGCGTTTGAGGGTAGGTTCGTAGTCGTGCGATTTATCGCACGGCCTGAAAGCGCAATGAATTGCGCGACTACAAACCAGATTTACCTTCAATTTAAAACTGGATAAAGTCTTACGGTGCTACTGCGTAATTTTCGATCGTCACTCTGTCCATAACATCACGTTCACGGAGTGCGTCTACTACATCCAGTCCTTCAATAACTTTGCCAAACGTGGTGTAGCTGCCGTTTAGATGTGCATAAGGTGTTGGATCTGAACTGATGCAAATATAAAATTGGCTTCCAGCGGAGTCAGGGTTCTGTGTCCGTGCCATCGCAATAACACCCTTTTCATGAACTGGCATCTTATCGCGGAGTTCTGGATCTTGGAACTCACCCGGGATTGTCCATCCGGGTCCGCCTCTCCCCGTTCCTTCTGGATCGCCGCCTTGGATAACAAACCCCGGGACGTATCGATGGAAGCTCACACCATCGTAGTATCCTGCTTCGATGAGTCTCGCGAAATTCTCTACTGTGGTTGGAGCCGCCTCCGGGTAAAGTTCGATAATGATGTTTCCTTTTTCAGTTTCAATCGTTACATAAGGCAGTTGATTGTTATTGCATGAAATAACCGCCGCGAAAAACGCGCTTAATAAACTAAATCGCATAATTGTGGTGTGAAAATTTGGATGTCTTCACGAATTCCTTTTTAAGTTTTATCAAAAATTTCTGACGAGTGCCCGCTTAGCGAGAGTAAATTCGGGCATAAGTGAGGCTGTCGTCGGAGTACAAAGTTGGTATACATTATACACGGATTTGCGCATAAAGTCAAGCAGAATTTTAAAGGGATTCGATTGCTGTAGGCTTTGTATTTTTTCGCGGAAAAACGGGACGGTTTGCAACAGATATGGGTAGGGACCTGTTTTTGGCAGGGGAAAACAAGGAATTTCTAACTACTGGCAATTCACCTTGAAACCGCCTGTCGGACATGGTATTCTATTAATAGGGGGGTGGTTGCAGTGCAAAACATCTCAACGGAAAATCAAAAAACATGTGAACTCTTTACGGCACTGAAGTTGCTATCGCCGGGGACCTATCTGAGGGAAGGTATTGATTATATCATCCAGAGTAAAACCGGTGGGCTGATCGTCTTGGGCGATACACCAGAGATTCTGGATTTGACAGAAGGCGGCTTCCGGATTAATTGCCCCTATACGCCGACAGGCTTGTATGAGTTGTCGAAGATGGATGGAGCGATTATTCTTTCTGAAGATGTAGAACGCATCGTGCGTGCGAATGTAACGTTGAGAACAAGCCCGACGATTCCCTCTAATGAGACAGGACTCCGCCACCGCTCGGCGGATAAATTCGCAAGACAGACTGAACATATTGTCCTCGCGGTATCCCGAAGCCGCAATACGCTTACCCTGTATTTCAAAGATCAGCACTATATTTTCCGAGAACGTCCTTACACTGCTTTCCGGTGCCAATCAAACGATGCTTGTGCTGACGCAGCACCTCAAAGCACTGCAAAATGCCGTTGCCATTCTGAATTGGGCTGAACTCAGTGGGAATGTCACCTTAGCGAATGTCGTTGCAGCGATCCAATTGTGTGAACGTGTCCGCCGTGCTGAGCAGGAATTGGACCGTTACAGAATCGAGTTAGGCGCACAGGCGCAATCGCTGCAATATGTTATTCCCGAACTCACATCTGAAATTGAGAGTGGACTTCTAATTATAAAAGACTACTATCATGCGCGTCTACCTGACGCATCCGACGCGTTTGAGGCAATTTTGGGGCTTGATGCACAGAGCCTCACAGACCAGCGTAATATTGGTGAGGCTTTAGGATACTCGCGGGATGTACGGGACACTTTCGAAATCATTGAACCACGCGGGTATCGAATGCTCAGCCGAGTCCCTCGTATTCCCTTCAGTATTATTGAAAATATCGTTCATAAATTTAAGACATTGGATCGGGTGAACACAGCCGTTGTTGGTGAACTCCAAGTAGTTGAGGGCGTTGGGAAAGCACGGGCATCGGCAATCAAGAACGCACTCGCACACATGAAATCTACATCTGTCCAACCTGAAGTTCTGGCGTTGTCTGTATTTGACTGAATAAAAAGACAAATTTATTATCACACGGTGGTTGTTTTTAGCAACGAATGGTGAATTAAAAGCACATCGCGCACCGCAGTTTTTGTGTATGGTGACCCAAATTACGACTTAATAGATTTTAGGACTTTTGTTTGGGTATTTCTGCGGATTTCTGCGGATTTAAACACAGATTTTTCAAGGAAATGTATCTTTTCACACCCAGTGGGGTGTTAGGTTTATAGAAAAAGGAGTTACAAAATGAAACGGTTCATCGCTTTAGCACGGAGAGGGAACGTCACCCCCAGTGGGATTTTATTCATTGGGATGTTTCTCGTTTCGTTCGGTTTAGTAGGATGTGGCGGAAAACTCGGAAAAATAGAAACATCAGCAGTGGATACAGCAATCGCGGACGCCGAGACGGCTCTTGCAGCGGCAGCAGACGTTGATGCACCGACACTCGCTTCGGATGCGTTTGAGACCGCAAAAACGAACCTTGCGGCTGCAAAAACAGCACGCGATGAGAAAAAGGGCAACGATGCCCTCCGGCTCGCGTATCAAGCGATAGCTGATGCTACACTTGCTCGAACGAATTCCCTGAATATTACCAAAAACTCAGAATTGAATGCATCTATGCTTCAGAAAGAGGCTGAAGCAGAATCCCTCCGCGCGACTGTTGACAGTAAAAAAGAGGAACTCGCAGGGCTTCACTCCGAGATGCAAGACATCCAGAGCGATCACAAGCGGCTGAAACAGACCGTTCGCGATCTCCAGAAAGAGAATCGTGAGTTGGGCGATACACGGGCAGCCTATGGCGAGCAAGTGGCACAACTCTCTGACACTTTAGAGGAGATTCGGGGACGTGCTCGAACGGCGGAAACTGAGATCCGTAACTATGGGAGAGAGGTCGCCGAACTCCGTCGGAAACTTGAGGTTGCTGACAGAAGGGTGCAAGAGGAAGGATATCAGAAACGGGCGGTTATCGCTGAGATAGATTCCCTTAAAAGACAACTCCGCGAACAGGCGCAAATCTATACTGAGAAACTCGTAGAAGCCAACCAGCAAAATGCGGGGGAAAAGCATGCGGAATATCTCAAACAGAAAGCACAAGAGGCGCGGGCGTATGTTGAGAGTCAACCTTCGCTCCATCCTACGAAGACGGGACGCATTTCCCTCTCAGCAGAACAGATCGCAGCGGGTAAGATAGCACTTCGTAATTGGGAGCGCGCATGGCATGCGAACGACCTCAATGGACATCTCGCCTATTATGAACCTAATATTATTGCCGATAAAGTCGTGATTCACGAGAGTAAAGAACATCGAAGTAAAATCGATCTCCAGCAACTCGAAGCAGATCTTCACCAGATGAGCACCCACACGTGGAACAAAGCGAAAATCGATACCGAGGTCGAAGGGGAAAGCGTTATCGGGATCCATCGGCTGACCCGGTTGGCGATGCCAGCAGCGGACGAGAACGCCACAGAACTCTACAATATTTGGATTCGCGAAGTCTGGATGCATCCAGTGGGTAACGACTGGAGAATTCATCACGAAATCTGGCAAGTCTATGAAAACGTACCAAATTTCTAATTTTTGGGGAGGTTAAATTGTGAACGACGCACAGAACCGGCAAAACAACCAGGAGAAATTTACTATACCCCGGAACCTGCTGTGGGGGGGTGCGATTGCAGCAATCGTCATCGCTTTTGTTCTCTTTCTCGTGATCTTCATGAGTTCCAGCGAGACCCCTACAGCCTTTTTGGTGAAATGGAAAAGCGCACTTGAATCTGGCGATCCACAACGGTATGAAGCCCTCTGGGTGAAAAGTGCACGACAACGGTCGGGTACAGGGTATCAGAGTACTGTCAGACTCCTAAGAGATAACGTAAATTTTGAAGTTGACCTCGGCGGTGCCAGTCAACCCTATCGAGTCCCTCGCTATGCGAACCGCTTCCGGATTGAGGGGATTCCTCTCACGGCTTATTATCCGGGCGAAGCGCAACAGGAGTTGCGGAATCTTACTATTGAAAAGAAAGGGATTATTCAACAGCGGTGGAAAATAGTCCACGAGGAGATCGTCGGGAGTGAATTCGCTCCGACAGTGTCGACCTCTGGTTCCACGCAACGCCCCGGAGTTACAGAACAGCCCAAGAGTCCTGTCGTCCCGCTCGTGAAGGCTTGGAAGACTGCCTTAGAGGGTCAGGATTTAAAGGCGTATACGAACTTATGGGATAAATCCTCTCGGAAAAAACGCACCTCAAGTTTTGCACGTGCCAAGGATCTGATGTCGCAAACCCATATTGTCGATCTCGCTGGGGCTACCTATACTGCCGTGCCACGATACAAAAACCGGCACATCGTTGACAACATTCAGGTAACTTTGCAAGATGGTGGTGATATCATTGGGACCCACACCCGCACACTCACAATTGAGAAAAAAGGGTTTTTCAGACGAAAATGGAAACTCATGAACGATCAGATCAATGTGGTGTCTGATGCAATCGCACTCGCACCGGAGGTACCGGGCGTGGACACTGTCTCTGGTAAGGAATCCGGGGGCACTTTCGATGGAAATGCGCCATTGGATACGCACCTCAAAGTGAGACAAGTATTAGGGAAATGGCAGGCAGCATGGGAAGAAAAGGACCTGAATACCTACATGTCTATCTATTCGGCGCAAGCACAAATTACTCGCGTGAGCGTCAGGGACGGAAGGGAAACTTCGGTCTATCTGACAAAAGGGCAACTCCGTGCCAAAATGCGGAAACTCAACACGATATATGCTGACATCCAGGTCTCTATCTCTAATTTACAGATTAATGGGGATCGGGCAGTCGCAGATGTGAAGTTTCTACAAAAATTTACTGGCACGCCGGCGAGTGGTAGCCGACCCGCTTACTCCGATTACGGTACTAAAAAACTCAATCTCATGGTAGATCCCACTGACGGACACTGGCGCATTTACGCTGAGACGTGGAGTCGATACGAGGATGTACCGGATTTTCCAAAGATGTAGGCTGAATGGCTGTCAGCACTGATAACCGTTAACCTTAAAATGCACACCGAGTATCGAACCAAACGCAAAATCGAGTTCGCTGATACCGATATGGCGGGTATCGTCCATTTTACACGATTTTTTGTCTTTATGGAGACGGCGGAACACGAATTCCTCCGGAGTTTAGGGACAAGTGTTGCCACGGAATGGAACGGAGATAAGATCGGATGGCCCCGACTCGCGGCTTCGTGTGAATACTTAAGCCCACTCCGATTTGAGGATGAGGTAGACATTCGCCTCAGTGTTATCAAAAAGGGGACGAAGTCCCTCACCTACGAATTCCATTTTACGCATCAAGGAAAAGACATCGCGCGTGGACAGATCACGACGGTTTGTTGTGTAACGAACCCCGATGAAAAACTACGCGCAATTCCTATCCCAGATTTCATCGCAGATCAGATTTTTTAATTATGGAGCGTATCAGAAAAATGCTGAAAGTATCCAATGTATCTAAGAGTTATGGGACAGTCGAGGTCCTACGGGAGGTTTCGTTTAGTTTCGTGGACGGAACGTCTGTCGCCATTACGGGACCTTCTGGCTCTGGCAAAAGTACGCTTTTACACATCATTGGCACATTGGAAAAGCCCTCTGGCGGACAGGTCGAAATTAACAACACGGATCCATTTACACTCTCTGAGCCTGAACTGGCGCGATATCGAAACGCTATCATCGGGTTCGTATTTCAAGATAATCATCTACTGCCGCAGTATTCCGTGCTTGAAAATGTCCTCATACCGACGCTCGTCTCCAATCGCGGATCTGATGTCTCCGAACGGGCGCATGAACTCCTCAAACGGGTAGGACTCTCGCATCGGATGTCGCATCGTCCGCCTGAACTTTCGGGCGGTGAACGACAACGCGTCGCGATTGCTCGTGCCCTTATGAATCAACCCGATATTCTTCTCTGCGATGAGCCGACCGGAAATTTGGACGGTGCTACGTCCGAAACTATCGTGAATCTGCTTTTTGAACTACGCAGCCTGGAGCAGAATATGCTCATTGTCGTCACGCACAACCTCGCACTGGTTTCCCGTTTTCAGCAACACCTGCAGCTTTCAGATGGAAGAATGGTAAACGCCTGAACTCTGATTTTTATGGTTCACCGTAATTGTCAGAGGTCTCACCGTCATGGAAAATCACATAAATCATAATAAGCCTGGTCTCTTTTCTTGGCGGGCTTTCAAATACTTTTGGCAGATACATCTCACCGTCGCGCTCTGTACTGCTGTGGCGACCGGTGTCCTCGCAGGTGCCTTGATTGTCGGGGATTCTGTCAGGGGAAGCCTGCGGGGCTTAACAGAGGAACGCCTCGGCACAATCCAACATGCCCTTCTTGCTGACCGTTTTTTTCCGCCAGGGGTCCTGAATCGACAGAACACGGTCTCAGCAATCCTGCTTAACGGGACAATCGTCGCGCCGCAAACGCAGACGCGCGCGTCGCGGGTGAACATTCTCGGTGTCCCTGACACCTTCTTCACCTTTTGGGAAGGCGGGGCTACCCCGCACCTGCGTAAAACATCGGAGCAAACCTTCAACGCCATCGCCATCAACGAGGCACTACAGAGCGAACTGAACGTTGAAGTAGGCGATACACTCCTTGTAAATGTCCCGCAAACCGCTGACATCCATCGAGAATTCCTTCTCGGCGAGCGCGACGCATCCGAGGCCATCCAAAGCCTACGCGTGGTTGTCAGTGAAATTGTGCCTACTGAGAACGTCGGGAGGTTTAGTCTTCGCGCACATCAAAGTCTTCCGTTGAACGCTTTCATCGCGCTCCCGGTTTTACAAAGCGTCCTTGGGCAAGAGGGGCGCGTAAATGCCCTGTTTACGGCGGAAGCAATTCCAATGTCGTCTGATGATCTCGCATTGGACATGAATGCACTCGATTTGGAGGTTCAAGAACACGACACTCACTTTGATCTCCAAAGTCAGCAGTATCTCCTTAAGCCCGTCTTTTCTGATCTCGCATTAACAATCGCTGCTGAAAACGGCATTCCGACACTCCCGACACTCACCTATCTCGCGAATACGATTTCCGCGAACGGAAAAACCGTTCCATATTCAACAATCGTCGCGCTTCCTCCTACAGAGATTCCACCCCTACGGGGTTCAGCGGTAAGTGCAACCGGATCCCCTCCCCGTAATGGGGTGGAGGACAGCCCAGGATCCCATCAATTAAAAAATGAAATTATCCTCAACACATGGGCGGCGACCGACCTGGGTGTAGAAGTCGGGGACGAAGTCAGTGTCACATACTATCGCGTTGGAGTAGGGGAAGAATACATCATAGAAAAGGCATCTTTCCTGTTGGGCGGAGTTTTACCGATTGAAGGCATCACCGCCGATAGAGACCTGATTCCTACTTTTCCCGGTATTCATGAGACGGCTGACATGTCCGAGTGGGAATCCCCATTTCCGATCGATTATTCCTTGATTCGCAGTAAAGACGAAGTGTATTGGGATGAATACGGCGCAACGCCGAAAGCGTTTATTCCGCTCGAAACCGGTAAGGAACTTTGGAAAAACCGCTTCGGAGACCTCACGGCGATTCGGTTCGGTATCACGCCAAACGCAGCCCTTCAAGCAACACGCACGCTTTTCGAAACTGAATTCCTCAGAAAGGTTCAACCCGCGCAGGTCGGATTCCGATTCTTGGCACTTCAAGCTGACGGACGCCGAGCCTCTGCTGGCGCAACAGATTTCGGGATGCTCTTTAGCAGTCTGAGTGGCTTTATCATCATTGCTGTCGCATTGTTAGTGGGGATGCTTTTCCGTATCGGTGTAGAGCAAAGATCGCGTGAAATTGGTATTTTACAAGCCATCGGTTATCCGCTCACTATAATCCGTCGCCGGTTCCTTTCTGAAGGGTTCATCATCGCCGGTATCGGGAGTCTCTGCGGGTGTCTGCTCGCGGTCGGGTATGCGCAATTGATGATATACGGATTGCAGACGTGGTGGTTACCTGCTATCGGTACCCCGTTTATGGAACTTCACGTCGGTGTATGGAGTCTACTGATCGGAGCATTTATCTCACTCGCTGTTGTGATGCTCTCTATCCGCATGACAGTTCACAAATTGGGAAGAACTTCTACCGTTTCGCTCCTCGCAGGTAGAACCGATTTTGTTGATGCGACGATAGCAGATGAATACAGAACAAAAAAAATAAGATTCCTTCTCGCGTTGGCTGCTGCCATTGGATTGGGGATCGGTCTATGGGTGGAACAGCTTGTTGTGAGTCTCTTGTTCCTGGCACTGTTCATTATTGGTATAGGGTCAGAGACATTTGATAAATGGTTAAAATCACAGAACGTCCCGAAACAGTTGAACAGAACCCGATTTGCCATCAGAAACGCTGCGCGACAACCCGGACGGAGCAAGACCTGTGTTGCCACCATCAGCATCGCGTGCTGTATCATCGTCGCGGTGGGGGCAAATCGGCATGATGCGCCCCCGGAGACAGAATACGCCTTTGTGGCTGAATCTGCGCTCCCTTTACACCACAATTTAAACACGCCTGACGGTAGGTTTGAACTCGGTTTTTCCGATAAAGCCTCTGAACTGCTGAGTGCCTCGGCGGTGATTCCGTTTCGTGTATTACCGGGTGAAGATGTCAGTTGTCTGAACCTCTATCAGCCCCAAAAACCGCAAATTTTAGGGGCTTCCGATGTAATGTTGGACGCAGCCCCGTGGGTCGGCTTGCAGTTAACGCCCACTGAAAACGGCAAAATTCCTGCGATCGGCGATGAAAAGTCGCTCCGTTGGATTTTGCATCACAACCCGGACGACGATTTTATTGTCCAAGATGAATTTGGAGCGCCACTCCACCTTGAACTTGAGACGATTGCGAACAGTCTGTTCCAAAGCCAATTGATCATCTCCGAGTCCAATTTCACAAAATACTTCCCCAGTCAAAGCGGATACCAATTTTTCCTCATCAAAACGCCGCTTGCGTTGCGAGAGGAGACGGCACAGGTCTTAGAGAAAACGTTAGGAGACTACGGTTTTGACCTGACGTCTGCGTCCGCACGTTTGGCGAGTTATCGAGCGGTTGAAAATACCTATATCTCCACCTTTCAAAGTCTCGGTGGTTTAGGGGTGCTCCTCGGTACTTTCGGGTTGGCATTGGTGCTGTTTCGGAATATCATTGAACGTCGCGGCGAATTGGCGACCCTGCGTGCCTTTGGGTTCCAGCGACGGTTACTCTCACGGATGCTTTTTCTTGAAAGTTGTTTCCTCCTCGTTATTGGAATGCTTATCGGGATCGTCGCCGGACTTGCCTCGATTTTCGTTTCACAGGGACATCTCCCCGCTTTTCCGTGGTTTTCCCTCACAATTACCTTGCTTTTCATCTTCGGTTTTGGTATAATTGCAAATGTCGTTGCCGTTTCTGTGGCACTCCGAAGTCCACTCTTGGCAACGCTGAAAGCAGAATAAGTCTTGAGTCACCGGTTTTTTGGTCGCTCAAGTGCTTATAGGGTATGGTATTGCGGAGGGTCGTCAAGGGTTAGTCTGCAATCCAAACGTGTTCCTTTGACGACCCCTCTAATAGAAGTGATAGATGGGTTTGTAACTGCCTCGTGTCACAGGGAAAAGCAAGATGTCTCACATTCAGTTCAAAACGGTGACTTACATTATATATGTAACCGTATGTGCCTCTTGCCTGCTGATGCAGAGCGGTTGTTCCCGGGACTCCGACCCAAACACGTCGACGGCGCTGGACTACATGGCGCGCGGATGGCGTTCCTACGAATCAGGGAACTATGCACAGGCATTGCTCAGTTTTGAGCGCGCAATTAACTTCGATGAAAATCTTGCCGATGCGCATAACGGTGTGGGATGGAGTCATCTCAGCCTATCGCTAAATCCGCCCCTGGCACAAGAAGCCTTCCAGAACGCCGTGCAGCTCGACGCCTCAAATGCGGACGCATGGGTCGGACTTGCGAATCTGCTTTTTTTGCGCCACAAAGATACCAACGATTTCCGATCTGCTATCCGAGCGATTGATAACGCACTACAAGGTGATGCTCAATACCTCTTCCGACACGACTATCGTTCCAAAGCCGAACTCTATGTGCTTAAGGCGGCGTGCTATTACTATCTCGGTGAAGATGCGCCTGCAAAACGGGAAGTTGGCAAGGCGCTTCAAATTGAAACGACGAATAAGACAGCCATCGTGCTGCGAGATCTACTTAAAGAATAAACGGGTATCAGTACGCCTGATGCACAGACTTTCCGTTAATGGTTATCGGTTACAAGCGGCTGTTTTGCTTGGGGTGTTTCTGCGGATGTCCCTTGTTAAACGAAACCTCTTAACCGACAACTGACAACCGACGACCGACAACCAATATAAGGAGAAACAAGTATGTCTCAGAACGTTATCACGTCTACAGACTTAACGAATTATACACCCGCTCACCGTGGAAAAGTCCGGGATCTATATGATCTTGGCGATGAACTTCTGATTATTTCCACAGATCGTATTTCCGCTTTTGATGTTGTTCTGCCCAACGGCATTCCAGATAAAGGGAAGGTCTTAACCGGTTTATCCAAATTCTGGTTCAAGTACACCGAATCCGTTGCTGACAACCATCTCATTTCAACGGAGGTCGAGGCGTATCCCGAAGCTTTACAGTCTGACGCAGAATTGCTCGAAGGACGCTCTATGCTTGTCCGTAAAGCCGATCGGGTGGATGTTGAGTGTGTTGTACGTGGGTACCTTGCCGGTTCCGGTTGGTCCTCCTATCAGAAGACGGGAGAAATCTGTGGTCAGAAACTACCCGACGGACTGCAGGAATCTGATCGACTTCCAGAGCTTCTGTTCACGCCAACCACCAAAGCCGAACAGGGGGAGCATGACGAACCGATCTCCATTGAGGAGATGCGGAACGAGGTCGGTAGTGAACTTACGGATCAGTTGATTGAAACCAGTTTTGCCCTTTTCAGAGCCGCCAGTGAACACGCCGAAAACGCTGGGATTATCCTCTGCGATACGAAGTTTGAGTTCGGACAACGCGACGGAAAACTCATCGTCATTGATGAGGTCTTCACGCCGGACTCCTCTCGGTTCTGGCCCGCCGATCTCTATGAACCCGGTCAACCGCAGCAGAGTTTTGATAAACAGTTCGTGAGGGATTACCTTTCCGAAATCGGTTGGAATAAACAACCTCCTGCGCCTGAGCTGCCGGAGGATGTTATCTCCAGAACAAGCGAGAAATATCGCGAGGCGTATCGCCTCATCGTCGGTGAAGAACTGTAGCCTACGGGAGAGATAGCAGATGGCAGGTCCACTCGATGGAATGAAGGTTTTGGATTTGACCCGGGTTCTCGCCGGTCCGTATGCAACAATGCTCCTTGGGGACCTCGGGGCAGAGGTCATTAAGATTGAACAGCCCGGTACAGGCGACGAATCCCGAAATTTCGGTCCCTTCAAAAATGGGTTCAGCCTCTATTTTATGAGTGTAAATCGTGGAAAGCAGAGCGTGACCCTCAACCTTAAAACCGAGCGTGGACAGGCAGTATTCAAGCGGTTGTTGAAGCAGACCGATGTCCTTGTTGAGAACTTCCGTCCGGGGACGATGGAAAAATTGGGGTTGGACTACGACACGCTGAAAGTCGAGCACCCATCGCTGATCTACGCCGCGTGTTCCGGTTTCGGACAGACCGGTCCCTATGCCCAGCAAGGGGCATACGACATGATTATCCAAGGCATGGGGGGGATCATCAGCATCACAGGAGCACCCGACGGACCCCCTGTGCGTGTCGGTACCTCTATTAGCGACATCACCGCTGCCCTCTTCACCACAATCGGGGTTCTCTCCGCGTTGCACCATCGCAATCGGACGGGTAGCGGACAGTTGGTCGATGTTGCGATGTTAGATAGTCTCGTTGCTGTCTTGGAAAACGCCGTTGTCCGTTATTTTGCGACTGGTGAAGCCCCGAAACCACTGGGGGCGAGACATCCAGCGATTACACCCTTTGAAGCGTTTGCTTCCGCCGATGGACACGTCATTATCGCACTCGGAAACGATACCCTCTGGGCAAAATTTTGTGAACATGTTGATCGGCAGGAACTCATTTCAGATGAACGGTTCCGAACGAACGCTGATCGAACCGAGAATCACGGTGAATTGTTTCCTATTCTCTCGGAGGTCATGTCCGAACGCAAGACGGATGACTGGATTGATGCGCTTGGTGCGATTGGTGTACCGTGTGGTCCGATCAATGCAATGGACAAAGTCGTCAGTCATCCACAGGTGCAGGCGCGCGAGATGATTACGCGCATTGCGCATGGCATTACGGGGGAAGTGGAGGTGCCGGGAGTGCCGATTAAACTTTCGGAAACACCTGGAAACGTGGATGCTCCGGCACCGAGTCTCGGAGAACATACGACCGCGGTGCTGACAGACCTGTTGAAAATGTCTCCGGATGAAGTCGAAGCGTTAAGGCGGGACGGGGTTGTTTAATTTTTTTTTCGGTTCACTCCTAACAGGATTTCGTAGGCGTGTGTCTTACTTAAAGTCCTTAACCAAAACCGCAGCTTGCAACAATACGCAGAAATACGCAGAAACGCACAAGCAAAACACGCAAGCGGATATACAGAGAAGAACGCAGTTATAAAAACGCGCGTCGTTCTTCCGCAAGGTAAATTCAAAGATGTCAAACGAAACCGCTCAGGTGTTAGATGGAACGGAACCTTTAACGTTAGACGGCGATCTTGCCGCACAGATGGTTGAGGCTCTTGATGGTTATGTCTCCCGCGCGGGAGTTGATTCCATCGAAGGTCGCATCGAATTGTGGAATCGCGATTATAGTTCACACAATGCCTATACCGGATCCGTCGAACCGAATCGCGCACGACTGCGCAAGCGGATCGGTTGCCTCGATTCACGGTTACCAATTGAGGAGCTTACCTATAGTGCCACAACGAAAACCTCGGCACAACTCACAGAAGGTGAGAATTACACTGTATCCCGCGTTCGATGGCAGGTTTTTGATGAAGTGGAGGGCGAAGGACTATTGTTGGAACCGAAGCATAACGTTCCAATGATGGCGCAGATTGTTGCCCTGCCAGATGCCGATTGGACACCGGAAATGATAGCTGGGGTGACGGATGAATTACCAGCGAATGCCCAGTTTGCGAGACGTTTGGCGAAGGCGGGCTGTCGTGTCGTTGTTCCGCTCCTGATTAACCGAGACGATACCTATTCAGGAAACCCAACACTCGGCGCGATGACGAATCAACCGCATCGCGAATTCATCTATCGGATGGCGTTTGAACTCGGAAGACATATCATTGGGTATGAAGTCCAGAAGGTCTTATCGTTAGTGGACTGGATGTCTCTTGCCGATGCACCGATCGGTGTAATTGGATACGGTGAAGGTGGATTAATTGCGTTCTACAGTGCTGCAGTCGATACACGAATTCAGGTGGCAACTGTGAGTGGATATTTCCAATCACGGCAGGAGGTCTGGCGCGAACCGATCTATCGAAATGTATGGGGATTGCTACACGAATTTGGCGACGCTGAAATTGCGAGTCTTGTCGCACCGCGTCCGTTGATTATTGAAACGAGTCGAGGCCCTGAAGTCGTCGGTCCGCCAGCCGTTCGCGATGGACGGGGAGGGGCTGCACCCGGTCAGTTGGTGTCACCACCGCTCCATGCAGTAGAAGCAGAATTTGAACGCGCCCGTGATTTTTATCAAATGCTTGACAGTGGAGATGCCTTGCGCCTGATTTCTCCTGTAGATGGATTATCGGGTTCTGCAGAGGCGTTAACGGCTTTGCTTACCGGACTCGGTGTTGTTGAAAACGCACACATTGACAGCCACTACCTTCTTTCTTCAAACCCTGTTAGCGATTTTGATTACGAGGCGCGGCAGCAGCGACAATTCATGCAACTGGTGAATCTATCGCAACGCTTCTTAAGAGAAGCAGCCTCGCGACGGCAGCAGTTCTTCTGGAAAAAAACCGATACCTCTTCACTCACGCAATGGGAAGAAACCTGTGCGGATGCCAAAACCTATTTCTGGGATGAAGTTATCGGTAGGTGCCCACCCCCCGATGTGCCTACCAACCCAAGGACTCGGCTCATCTATGATGAACCGCTCTGGAAAGGTTATGAGGTTCTCCTCGATGTCTGGGAGGACGTTTTTGCCTACGGTATCTTGCTCCTTCCGAACGGTCTCCAACCCGGCGAACAGCGTCCTGTTGTTGTTTGTCAACACGGTTTAGAGGGACGCCCACAGGATACCGCCGATCCGAGAATAGAATCCGTCTATCACTCCTATGCCGCCCAGTTAGCGGACAGAGGGTTCGTCGTCTACGCACCACAAAATCCGTACATCGGTCAAGATGCCTTCCGTGTCATTCAACGTAAGGCAAATCCGGTAAAATGGTCACTCTTTTCGTTGATTGTCCGTCAACATGAGCGAACATTGGATTGGCTCGCAGAACAACCTTTTGTTGATGCGGATCGGATCGGTTTTTACGGGTTATCTTACGGTGGCAAAACGGCGATGCGCGTCCCCGCGTTGTTGGAACGCTACGCTTGCTCCATCTGTTCCGCAGATTTCAACGAATGGATCGTCAAGAATGCGACCTATCATTCCCGGTACAGTTACATGTTTGGCGGCGAGTATGAAATGCCGGAATTCGATTTAGGGAATACCTTTAACTACGGTGAAATGGCGGGATTGATCGCGCCGCGTCCGTTTATGGTGGAGCGTGGACATGATGATGGTGTCGCACCCGATGAATGGGTCGCACACGAATTCGCTGTCGTGCGTCGGCTTTACGTTCAGTTGGGAATCGCTGATAGGACAGAGATCGAATTCTTTGATGGTGGGCATCAGATTAATTCCGATAGAACGTTCCGGTTCCTACATCGCCACCTGAATTGGCCCGAACCGCAATAGATACGGTTTCCTAACTGCATTGGTACTCGTCTGAATCTTGGATTGACGCGAATTATCGCAAAAATCACAATTCAGACGAGACCGTAGCCCGTAATGAAATGGAGGGCGGCTATGAAGAAAGGCGCGTTGAATGCCAATCCTACGTCGTTCCTCCGCAAGGTAAGTTAAAAGAATGCTTTACGCAATCACTGTAAGCGCAGGATTAGAGACCATCGCACGTCAGGAGTTATCCGAACGTTTTGCTGACACGGGGCAGCTGAAAATCCTTGAACGGAAGCCGCAGCGGATCCTCTTCCAATATGCGGGTAACCCCCGTGAACTGCTATCGCTACGGACAGCCGAACATCTTTTCCTCATTCTAAAGCGGATGCCGAAAATGACACGCTCACGCAGTTCCCTATCGGCATTAAGTGGTTCGCTGGCGCGCTTCAATTTCAAGGAGGCGTTTGCGTGTTGTCGGCAGGTAGGTATCAACGCGCGGAAACGGATGCCGTTTCGGGTGACAAGTCGGCTCTCAGGAAAGCGCAATTTCCGCCGGGTTGATCTCCAACGCGTCGTTGAACGGGCGTTGTTAGAACGGGGCTGGTATTTGAAGTCGTCAAATTCGGCTTTAGATATTTGGGCAGAGGTACATGGGGACGACGGCTACATTAGCATCAAACTTTCCGCAAACGATATGGCGCAACGTCCGTATAAACAGGCGCATATTCCTGCCTCTCTCAAACCGACGCTGGCATACAGTATGGTCCGCCTTTCACGACCGCATCCAGACGATGTCTTTTTGGACGCCATGTGTGGTGCCGGGACGATCCTTTTGGAACGCGCACTTATCAAGCGGTATCGGTACCTGATTGGCGGGGATGTCTCTACGGATGCTTTAGACGCGACCGTGACGAATTTCGGGCGTAAACATCAACCGCGCCAATTTTTTCACTGGGATGCCCAAAAATTGCCGTTAGGATCGAACACCGTTGATAAAATCGTCTGTAACCTCCCCTTCGGAGAGACGATCGGGAATGTGCCGCAACTGACAAACTTATATCGCCAGTGTCTCAGGGAATACGAACGCGTCCTGAGACCGAGGGGACGGATGGTGCTACTCACTTCGCAAAACACGCTGCTCAATGACGAACTGAGGCAACGCCGTTCTCTCAGCGTTACCCAGCAACTGACGGTAGATGTGCGCGGCATGCGCGCTCAGATGTCTGTTGTCTGTCCCAAAACACGGTAGATGCGGTTTGAAAATAGCAGTCGGCAATCAGTTTGCTATTGAATCTCCGGCACTCTCACGGCTACCTCTTTACCCGCGGCGTGTGATCGGAAAATGCCGTCCATAATCACATTTGTAAGAAGGACACCCTCTGGTGGTATCGGCGACGGTGCGTCTGATTTGACGGCTTCACGGAATGCTATCATCTGTGCCGCCCAGTTATCTTCTTCTGGAAATCCTGAAAATTGGATCGTCGTCATCCCTTCCGGTGGGTTCGGTTCCGCTGTGAGTCCCTCCGATTCGACAAACCGTTTGAGATCACCGGCATACGCATTGGCGTAAATCACCGGTCCACTCAACGAGAATCCGGCTTTCGTCCCAAGATGGAAGTTGCCACCGAGCGAATCCTGATGCACTGCCCAAGAAATTTTGAACACCATTACGCCGCCATTCTCAAACCGTACCCACGCCGCACCGAACTCTTCAACATCCATGATATCCCGAAATCTCGGATCTTGCTGCGAGATGTAATCCTCGGTGATTGCCGAAACCCGCACGGGTTTCGGATATCCCATCGCATACAGTGAAGCGTGCATATTATAGACGCCGATATCGACGGTGGCACCCGCGCCCGCCGTCTTTTTGTAGATGAACGTATGCCCTGGATTCCCGCGTCGCCTGCACCCCGCAGATTCAGAGTAGTAGATATCGCCGAATAATCCCGCATCGAACGCCTTTCTTAGGAATTGGAGCCTCGGACTAAACGTCGGATTCAGACCGATTTGTAGGATTTTACCGGAGGCTTTTGCTGCGCGGACCATGGCGGTGGCATCAGGAAGTGTCGCCGCCATCGGTTTTTCGCAGAGGACGTGTTTACCGGCGTTCAATGCCGCGACCGTCGGCCGCCGATGCCCCTGATTGTAAGTGCAGACGCTCACCGCATCGAGGTCGTCCATTTCGAGCATCTTGTTGTAACTTGAAAACGCGTTCTTTTTCGGGACACCCCACTCTTCAGCGGCTTGGTTCGCTTTACTCTTGATGATGTCGCAGACCGCGACGATTTCGAAACCACCGACTTTCTCGTACGTGCTCTGATGTGCACGTGAAATGCCACCTGTGCCAATAATACCGACTCGGACAGTCATACGCTTATCTCCTTGCGCTTTGTTAAATTTTTGGTACTCTCACAGCAACCTCTTTACCCGATTCATGTGAACGGAAGATACCGTCCATGATCACATTTGTGAGCAGAACACCCTCGGGTGGTATCGGAGAAGGCGCATCCGCTAAGACGGCTTCTCGGAACGCTGTCATCTGTGCCGTCCAGACATCGACCTCTGGGAATCCTGAGAAACGGATTGTCGTCATTCCTTCTGGTGGGTCCGGCTCTGCTATCAATCCTTCCGATTTCACCAGTTTCTTGAGATCATCTGTATACGCATCGGCATAGACAGCGGGTCCATCCAACGAGATACCCATTTCTTTACCGAGGCAGAAGCTGGGACCGAGTGAATCCTGATGGATCGCCCAAGAGATTTTGAACACCATCACGCTCCCATCTTCAAACCGCACCCACGCGACGCCGAACTCTTCGACATCCATGATACCGCGGAATTGCGGATCTTGCTGCGAGATGTAGTCCTCCGTGATAGCGGAGACCCGCACGGGTTTCGGATATCCCATCGCATACAACGAGTTATGTAGATTGTAGACACCGATGTCCACGATCGCCCCTGCCCCGGCTGTCTTTTTATAGATGAACGTACGTCCTGGATTCCCGCGGCGTCTGCCCCCTGAGGACTCCGAATAGTAAATATCGCCCAGGAATCCTTCGTCGATGACCTTTTTCGCGAATTGGAGTCTCGGATTAAACGTGCTGTGGAGACCGATCTGCAAGATTTTGCCCGACGCTTTCGCTGCGCGGACCATGGCGGTGGCATCTGGGAGGGTTGCCGCCATCGGTTTCTCGCAGAAGACGTGTTTGCCGGCGTTCAGTGCTGCAACCGTTGGACGCCGATGTCCTTGGTTGTAGGTACAGACACTTACGGTGTCGATTTCGTCCATCTCAAGCATTTTGTTGTAGCTGGTAAAGACGTTCTTTTTCGGGACACCCCACTGTTCAGCGGCTTCATTTGCCTTACTTTTGATGATATCGCAGACTGCGACGATCTCGAAACCGCCTACCCTCGCGTAAGCCCGCTGATGCGCACGTGAAATACCGCCCGTGCCAACAATACCGACTCGGATAGTCATATGCTGATTTCTCCTCATAAGCAGGATTGAATTGCTAAATGAGTTTAGACGAAATCGGTTTGCAATGCAAGGGAAAAATGTGATATGCTTCAAGGGACATATTCTATAGCGATAGCACTTTTTCGTCAATATGATTCCGCTCGTAAAATCAACGAAACACGAGTGAAACCCAACATATTATCTATAGTGTTTGAGTTGTTGGGTTTCGCTATGTTCATCTACACAAACGGCGTATCGAAAAACAGCATTTTCCTATAAACGAGATGGATCTTGGTATTCACCGCTCAACCCAACCTACGACTATCCGCGCATTTTTAGTATTGAACTCACGTCTTTTCAGACATCCTCAAGATGGTAGTGTTTCGCCTGTGTGGTAAAAAGTTTTGCGTACGTGCCGCCTCGCGCAAGCAATTCCGCATGACTCCCTTGCTCAATGCACGCGCCATCCTCAAGCACAATAATCCGATCCGCCATTCGGACGGTTGAAAAGCGATGCGAGATAAGAACACCCGTTTTGCGCTCTGTTAAACGAGCAAACCGCTCAAAAAGTTCATACTCAGACAACGGATCCAGCGCGGCTGTCGGCTCATCGAGGATAAGTATCTCGGCATCGCGGAAGAACGCACGCGCCAACCCCAGTTTCTGCCATTCCCCACCTGATAGGTCAACGCCCTCCTCTAAGGTCCGACCCAGCACGGTATCAAATTTTTTAGGAAGCCTCTGGATAAGAGACATTGCGCCGCTATCCTCCGCTGCCTTTTCCAAGCGCACTGTATCATCGGAATGCGCTACTTCGCCAAAGGTAATATTATCTCGGGTTGTTAGTTGGTATTGTAGAAAATCCTGAAACATGATGCTCATTTGTTGTCGGAGCTGAACCAAATCATACGCAACCAAGCTGTGTCCATCCAGCAGAATCTCGCCCTCTGTTGGATCATAAAACCGGGTGAGGAGCTTAACGAGCGTTGTTTTACCTGCGCCGTTTCTGCCAACGATAGCCACCGTTTCTTCAGGATGAATGCTAAAACTGACATTTCGCAAGGCATATCGATCTTGTCCCGGATACTTAAAGGAAACATTCCTAAATTCAATATCTTTTTTAATGGATTTAGCGGATAGTGTCCGGAGGGGTTCTTCTGAACGCTTTAATGCGCCAGCCACATTTTCGGGCTGAAGGTCAAGAAAAGCAGACAGGTTTGTAATAAAAAGAGAGTTTTCATAACCTTGCACAGCAGTCTGCGATATATCACTGAACTTTTGTTGACAACTACTTACGGCTTGGAAAAAGAGCGTGATGTCCCCAATAGTGATGTGTCCATAGAGTGCCCTGATGATAATATAAGCCCACACGCCTACACCCACGACATTTGAGAAAGTTGAAAGCAGCCACTCAGTCCGTGTCCCAGAGAATCTAATCTTTTCATACGCCCTAATCTGTTCCTCACTGTATTGCGCGTATCGGTCGTATAGAGGGTCAAAGAGTGCGAAGATTCGGACCTCCTTTATGCTCTCCCGTGAGGTCATCAGATCCTGAAGGTACTGCATAACACGCCGCATCGTTGTATAAGTCATATCCATGAGAAAGCGTCGTTTCACATGCCATCTCATGAAGACTAACCGCACAACCGGAACAATCCCAATCGCTACTGCAGCAAGGACATGTAGTTGAGTAAGGATGACGATCATAGCGATCAAAGTCAGCGCGTCCCGAATGATATCCACGAGCAACCACACAAAATTAGCCGGTCGCCACGTGGCATCCTGACGTGCGTTCGTGAGCATATTGTAGAACTTAGGATCCTCAAAAAACGCGTAATCCAGAGTGGTTGTCTTTTTAAGTATGAGTTGCTGGATGTAATATTCGACACGTCTTCCCACAAACTCGCGGGACATGGCTAACAGGGCTTGAAGTGCAGCGCTGGTAGCCATTAGCCCTAAATAGAACCCCAAAAGCCATATAATTCGACTCAGGTCAACTGCATCGCCAGCCTGATTCACTGCAATCCCCGCGACAACACGGTCAATGATGATCTTCAGTAGCCAAGCTTGAACCGGCGGAACAAGACCTCCAAGAATGGATGTTATTAAACACCCAAGGAACGCATACGGACTTGCCTGCCAGACCAGGGCAGTGATACGCGGGTAGAGGGATATTAGCGCGCGAAAGTTGTGAAGCGATTCCTTAAAGGAACCCGTCTTTTCCTTATTCGCCATTATATTAAGTCCTTCATCATTTACCAAGCCGTAGGTTTTACCAAATCCTCATTCGTTGGAACGTCAGGGATGTGCTATTACTTGCGAGTCTGCGCATCGAGTTCTTCTGATGTCGGTATTTTCTGCTTGGCAGCATCTTCAAACATTGACCGAAGACTCGCCAGGGATGTCGCAATGGATTCCAGTGCCTCTACTTCGCGGATCCGAAGTTCCGCTTCCTCTGAGACAGATAGCTCAACTTGGTTTGGATCACGCTCCTCGTCTCGTTCAACCGCGTTTGACTTAGTCTTTCTTGGTGCGGGAGTATCGACGGGAAAGGTACTGAGGTATCTGGACTGCAATTGTATTTTGAGCGTCTTCTGTAACTCAATAATCTCTGGATCGTTTAGAGCCTTCTGAACCACACTGCGGTGTATACCGGTCACCTCTGCTATCTGGTTCACAGAGGGTTGCCTTAGTGACTCCTGTGCGATGCGCAGTTTTTCCTCGTAAGAAATCAACATTTTTCATTTCCTCCATGGCATTTTACGCCATATTTTTTTATATTATGTAATTATATCTCATAAAATATCAAATGTCAATAAAAAAGTTTAATTTTAGTCATATTTTGCTGTTTTTAGTCATATTACTTCATTTTTAGGTGTAAAATACTGAATATCGTTCCACTTGGATCGGAGTATAAGGTTTTTGGCATTAAGTACCACACGGTGTCTTATGTACTTGTAGGAGGGGTTTGTAACCCCGGTGTCTTAGTCCGATAGGATTTATTTGCTTGGGTATTTCTTCAACATATTTGTGAGGGCATGGATTTCCTTTCTCTTTGATTTTCCTATACAGGCGATATGTTTATAGCGGTATGTAAAGTTTTTTCAAAATGAATTTGAATTTGTAAGATCGGTTTTTTATTTGACAAGTTTCTGAAAAAAGTGTACAATAAATATCATGTGAGTTCGATGAAACATCTCATCTGAAACCCAAACGCGATGGGTGCCATTAATGCCCTCGCTGCGAAGCTCACTATCGCAATATCTTCTCTAAGGGGTATAGACCGTGAACCGTAAGTGTCAAGATGTGAATATTCTTAACACGCCAATAAAACCTGTGCAGCATTGCTGTCTCTGGACGACAGTGCAGGGTGTTTTGGTACGCTGTGTGGCTGCTGTGTCAGGCACTATGCGTGGTAAACGACAGCTCTCTACCCCCCCCTTTATACAAATTAAGCATAATACGCCACAAGGTATTTTACACAGCTGCATCGGTGTTTACGGCTGCTGCTGTTTTTTTGCGCCTGCGCGTGCATTGCACGTTGCGGGCTGTTTTTGTTAGCACATAAATGTAAGTTGTTGAACATTGTTCACAGTGTTCCAATTTCACCCGTGAGGTTTGACACGACAAGCCTCTTAAACCACGATCTAACCGAATAGGAGGATCTTTTTAAATGAAATTGTTTATGATTGTTGCTGGCGTGCTATGTGCCGCGACTCTCGTTCTCTTAGCACCTACAGCTGACGCTGCTAAAAAAATCGATGTCTTCATCTACACAGACACCGTCCAATGGATCGGTCAAGGCGCAGCGAAGGAACAAGCCGAGATATTGGCGAAAAAAATTGACGGACAACAAGGATTCGGTGAAGTCATTCTCCACGGTCCGGCAAAACAGGTCGAAGCGTGGACGAAAAAGCACACTGTTGATAAGGGAAACCATATCATTGTCATGTTCGGTGATTTCCCAAAGGAAATTTATCCGAACGGTAAAGGCGACACAAAGAAAGGTTCTGTCGCTGAGGAATACCTTGATGCTGGCAACTCCTACTCAAACAGTGCAGACTATTTCTTCTGGGGCCAAGGCGGTCGGAATGAAAAGGAAGGCCTCCAAAACATGATGGATATCCCCGGCATCGTTCAATGGGATGACGATACTCCCATGAAAGTTACAAAAGAGGGGGAAAAACTCACACCGACATTGGACGATTATGGGACCGATCGTCCGTTCCACCTTGATGAACTTGATGGCGATTGGGAACTCGAAATCGCATTCGCTACGGATACTGGAACCCAAAAAGCTGACCGCTGCGATCCCTGTATCGTCCGGAATACGAAAACGGATGCTCGGCTTATACAGGTTTACCAGACCAATAACGGGGGCGATCCCATGGGCGATGTCATCGCCGAAATCCTTCTCAACTACTATGTTGAAGCCGTTGGCGCACTTGAAGTTGACCCTCAAGATAAACTTCCCGCATTGTGGGGAGACATTAAAAGAAGGAGATAACACTTAATGAGAAACATTTTTCTTTCACTCACCCTGATTGCGTTAATGGCACTCCCTTTAACGGCCGTATTGGCTGCGGGTGAAGTTGCTATCTATACCGGAATCACACAATGGATTAGTAAGGCAGCGGCTGACGAGCAGGCAGAGATTTGTGCTGGGATGCTCGATGATGCCGGTATCGCGAATATATGGTATGATAGCGATGGCCAAGCGGGGGACTTAGCCGATTGGATGGAAAGTGTCACCGGCGACGACGGTCTGGATATCTGTGTCCTCTACGGTGATTTCCCACCTGAAATCTATCCCGAAGGCAATACACAGACGGATGGCTCTATCGCTGAGACCTTCATTGAAACCACCGATGGCGATGTTTTCATCAACCACGCCGATTATATGTTCTGGGGTTTGTCTGGCAGAAACGAGGTCGGCGGACTACAGAATATGATGGATATCGGTGGTATCACCATGTGGGACGATGATACACCTATGGTCGTCACGCCTGAAGGCAAAGCCATTTCGCCGAGTTTAACCGACTATGCCTCCGACCGCCCATTCCACGTTGATGAGCTCGAAGGCAATTGGGAAGTCGAAGTTTCACTCGCACAAAACGACGACGGCACCCGTGCCGATCCGATTATTGTTCGAGATGGGAATCTCGGTAGGTTAATTCCAGTGATACAGACCAACGGTGGAGATGAGCCGAAAGGTGCAATCGCCGCTGAAATTATCACCTATCTGATGTCTATGGTACCCGTTGAACCTGCTGGTAAACTCTCCACAACGTGGGCAGATCTGAAAGCAGTTCGGTAGGATGGAAGAAAAGACGGAAGTGTGGAAACTTCAATCTTCCACACTTTCAGTCTTTGTTAAAGTTAAAGATGAGATTTAGTAAAATCAGAATTCCCCGCTGGCGAGGTTTCCTAACCTCGTCTTTTGTTCTCTTGATCCTCACGTTTTTAGCGTTCGCCTGTCGCGAAAGAGCGGATTCCCCGCTCGTTGGTCCCCTTCCCATTCAAACGATCACAACCCCCAAAGATGAAGCCGTAATGGTCTATGTTCCCGCGGGTGAATTCTTGATGGGAACCAGCGACGCAGATATTGAATACTACAAACAAATTTTTCCGCTCCGTAGAATCACCCGATTCGACAATGAGCGTCCCCAGCGCACCGTCTTTCTGGATGCCTTCTATATCGACAAGTACGAAGTAACAAACAAACAATACAAGAAATTTCTTGCTGAAACCGGTTATATCCCTAAACATTATCTGGACTATGAACCTTATAATACACCTAATTTCCCTGCTGCTGTTTTGGAATGGGAAGATGCGGTTGCCTACGCAAATTGGGCCGGTAAAAGACTGCCAACGGAGGCGGAGTGGGAAAAGGCAGCTCGTGGAACGGATGGACGTATCTGGCCCTGGGGAAATGAATGGGATGGAACGAAACTCAGCGGAAATGATGGCACAGGACGCAAAGATGGATATAAAGAGACGGCACCCGTTGGACAGTTTCCGCAGGGCGCGAGTCCTTACGGCGCACACGATATGGCGGGCAACCTCTGGGAGTGGGTGTCGGATTGGTATGATCCAGACTATTATCGGACCTCGCCCCCCACTGTCAATCCGAAGGGACCCGACACCGGCGATGGACATGTCCTAAAAGGCGGCGGTTGGGCAGAGAATTTAGATTTCACCCGATGCGCCAATCGTCTTGGCGGAAACCCTGGATCTCTATTGCGCGGGTTCCGATGTGTGATAGACGCGCCGCCGGGAGAGTAAGTAGTATTAGGTTCATCACCACCGAAAAAATCTGTAGGAGGGGGAAACACCCTATCAAAAACACTCCGATTTCCGACTCCTGCTGATTACTTCTGATTTCTCTGCCTCATAAAATTTCATAGCAAACTTCATAGCAAACTTCCCGGGAGCCTGCAGCTGAAACCCCTCAAAACCTTGTTATAGTGTAGGGACACACCCCTTTTCTAAACCTATCACCTAATTTACGGATTGGAAGCCCCGAACCTTTAGGTCGGGGAGGAAAATCCGCCCTCTTGGAAAGGTCCAAAACGTTCTTTTTTTTCTTGACATATCGTCTAAAATTGTGGTAGAATGAGAGTATCAGGTTGGCAGACAGTGTTTAGCATTACCGCTTGGTAATGTGTCTGCCTCCCACTAAGCAGGGGATAAATATCTGATACCTGATATACCATGAACCTAACCTTTGAATATCCTGTGTATCCAACACAGACACAGGAAGAAACCTTATTAGGATGGCTTGACCATCTCTGTGAACTTCAGAACTCTGCGCGCAACAATCGCAAACATGCGCATGAGACAGAAGGTCGTTTTGTTTCGCGATATGACCAGGAGCAACTCTTGAAGATTGCCCGTAAGAAATATGACGATTTTCGGGAAGTCCCTCAAGATTTCCAAGTGTCTATCCTCAAGCGCGTTGACAGGTCCTTTAATGCATTCCGTAAGCGGTGTAAAGAAGGAGCGGAGAAAAAAGGGTATCCTCGCTACAAAATGCGTGTGCGTTCTCTGACGTGGTGCTTGCGTAAACATAAACGCAAAACAGGTGAACGTGTCCGTCAAAACCCGATAAAAGCAACCGACTTTCGCCATAATCGCTTGAAAGTGCCGAAGTTGGGTGAAGTCAAGATACGCATGCACCGCCGGCTTGAAGGCGATCCGAAAGAAGTGACGCTCGTGAAAAAAGCAAGTGGCTGGTATGCTCATATTACCTGTGAACTCCCCGATACTCCCAAAGTTGCGCCGACCGATGCGGTCGCTGTTGATGTCGGCACGACACACTACCTGACGACTTCTGAAGGTGAAACAGAAGATAATCCGCGTTGGTATCGCAGGTCCGAAGGTTTGCTACGAAAACACTCTAAAGCCCTTTCTCGAAAGAAAAAAGGCAGCCAGCGTTGGCAGAAACAACAACACAAACTCGCTTTGCACCATGAACGCACAACGAACAAGCGCAAAGACTTTATCGGTAAACTCGTCTACAAACTCTATCATCATCTAAAAAACAACGTCCTTATCGCTGAAGACCTCAGCGTATCTAACATGGTTCAGAATAAACACCTCAGCAAGAGCATCAGCGATGCCTCTTGGGCAAAGTTCTTTCAGTGGGCTGGAAACATGGTTCCGAAAGAGACGGTTTCCACTTCCACCAAGTCGATCCTAAGAACACTTCGCAAACCTGCTCTGCCTGCGGTAAGAAGTCGCCAAAGAAACTGTCGCTGGCGACACGCACCTTTAATTGTAGTTTTTGTGGCACGGTTTTAGACCGCGACCACAATGCTGCAATAAACATACTTTTGCGGGCGGCTCGCGCCCATCGTGGAGAGCGTTGGGTTACCAACCTCTATGAAACGAGAAACTTACCGGTAGACCGGTAGGCTTGTTGGAACTAACACGCTAACAAGCCCCATGCTTTAGCATGGGGTACTATGACGAATTTGACATCTATTCTTGTGCTGTGCTATACTTTATAATGGATAGACGAGAGAGGACTGCAGAGCCGCGTTCCCTGTCGTTTAACCGCAAGGAATAATTAAAAAAATTGAAACAGATTATCACGCACGCAGATCCAGATCTTGATGCTATCGTCAGCGCATGGATTGCCCAAGATTTTCTCTTCAAAAACCACGAGTCAGAGGTTCTGTTTGTAAGCCGAAAGGTGCCAGAGAAACTCATGCGGCATGCCGATTGTGTGGTGGATGTCGGGAACACATACGTCCCTGAAAACTACCGATTCGATCACAAGCCTCCCGCGTTTGAAAATAGAAATAGCACCTGTGCAACCCGACTCATCTGGGAATATTTACGCGACACCGGTGCCGATGTTGCACACCTTGAACCTTTGGTGCAGGTTACCTATCAAGGCGATACACACCGGAATTCTGATGCACTCAAGCGGAGTCGAATCGACGGACCGCATGCGGAATTAGTCAAATTAAAATCAGAACATAAAGCGGTAACAGAGGTCTATCGGCAGATGGTTCTCTGGCTAAGGAGTTATACAAAAAACTTATGAAGCAGCTGACATGCTTACTCATTGCCCTATTTGCTGTGGCAGCAGTACCAGCGGAATACGCAAGTGCCGATGAATGGCACCAGTGGCGTGGTGAAAACCGAGAAGGCGTTTGGAACGAAACAGGTATTCTCGAAGAATTCGGAGAAGAGCAGATTCCACTCCGTTGGCGGGTCCCAATCGGAAGCGGATATAGCGGACCGAGCGTTGCTGATGGTCGTGTCTATGTTACCGATCGCGTTACAAAGCCGAAACAGATCGAGCGGGTTCACTGTTTTGATTGGGAGACAGGCGAATCTCTTTGGTCCTACACTTATGATTGCGTATACAAGATTGATTATACAGCAGGACCCCGGGCGACTGTGACTGTGCAGGATGGACTCGCTTATGCGTTAGGAGCGATGGGACATTTGCACTGTTTCGATGCTGTCACGGGTGACATCGTATGGAAGCGAGATCTCAATGTCGAATATAACATCAATATGCCTATCTGGGGCATTGCGAGCGCGCCTATCGTCGAAGGCGACCATCTCATCGTTCAAATCGGCGGTAAGCCCAGTGCCTGTATCGTCGCATTTGACAGGAAAACGGGTGAAGAAAAATGGAAAGCATTGGACGATAACGCCTCCTATTCGGCACCGATTGTCATTACACAAGCGGATAAACGCGTCCTTGTCTGCTGGACGGGGGCGAATATAGCAGGTCTCAATCCACAGACGGGCGAAGTATATTGGCTCTATCCGTTTCCACCCGAAGGTTTCGAAATAGCGATTGCTACGCCTATTTTCGACCAGAATGAATTGTTTGTCACTGAGTTCCGTCAAGGCTCTCTGCTTCTGAAATTGCCACAAGATAAATTGACGGTAGAACTCGGCTGGCATCGTAAGGGCAAAGATGAGCAGCATACAGATGCGCTTCAGACGACAATGGCGACGCCTGTGCGTTTTGGGGACTACATCTACGGTGTGGATAGCTACGGTGAACTCCGCTGTCTGGATGCCCGGAATGGAGATCGGATTTGGGAAGACCTCTCCGCTGTGCGGAAAGCGCGCTGGAGCAATATCCATTTCGTCAAACACCCCGCCTCGTCAGAAAACAGAGTCTGGATGTTCAATGAACAGGGCGAACTTCTCATTACAGAACTCTCACCCGAAGGATTGAATATTATCAGCCGAGCCAAATTGATTGAGCCGACACGCGACCAACTCAATCGAAGGGGCGGTGTTACATGGGCACACCCGGCGTTTGCCTATAAACACGTCTTCATTCGAAACGATGAAGAACTCGTTTGCGCCAATTTAGAAAAATAGTGAGTTTCCGCTTTTTATTTCAAACCCGTAGTCCGTCACGGAGTGGAGGGGTTTTTGCTTGGGTATTTCTGCGGATTTCCCCTGGATATACGGAAAGGCACTTTATTCATCAAACCGACTTGATCGAACCGCAAGGAATAATTAAAATATGGAAACGACTCAGATGCCGGAGGTTGACTTACGTCCCGGCGAACAATTGCACGGCTTTGAGGTAAAAGCCGTCACACCGATCGATGAATTGCGAGCAGTGACGATCGAATTAGCACATCAGCATAGTGGCGCACGCTTGCTACATCTCTACACAAACGACACAGAGAATCTCTTCTCCATTAATTTTCCGACCCCACCCTCAGACGATACGGGTGTCCCACACATTCTTGAGCATGCCGTTTTAGCCGGCTCACAGAAATATCCCGTTAAAGAGCCTTTTTTTGAAATGATTAAGATGAGCATGGCAACCTTTATCAACGCCATGACCAGTTCTGATCATACCTACTATCCCGTAGCGAGCAATGTGAAAAAAGATCTCTTCAACTTAGCGGAAGTCTACTTCGATGCGGTATTCCACCCACTCCTCACCGAAGAGACCTTCAAACGCGAAGGACACCATCTCGCACCTGCCGATCCTGAAGATCCGACTGGCGATTTGAAGGTAACAGGTATCGTCTATAATGAGATGAAGGGGGTCTTCTCGGATCCAGAATCGCTGTTGTATCGGTCAATGACAAGCCGACTTCTGCCGAATACGCTCTATGCATGCGAGTCTGGTGGAGATCCTGACGCCATTCCGGATTTGACCTACGAGCAGCTCAAAAAATTCCATGAAACCTATTATCATCCCAGTAATAGTTATTTCTTTCTCTATGGTGATATTCCAACGGGTGATTACCTTTCTTTTCTCGCAGATAAGTTGGATAAGATTCCGAGAAACGAGGAGAGTGCCGCCTTGCGACCTCTCAGTCCAGAAGTCACCCATCAGTCGCGATGGGAATCCCCACAAGTTGCGCTTGATACCTATCCCGTTGGCGCAGATGAACCGCTTACAGAGAAGACATACTTAATGCTGAGTTGGTTCATCGGGGATGCAACCGATCCTGAAGAGGTTGTTTTGGGACGTATTTTAAGTCTCATTCTCCTCGGCAATGAAGCCGCACCGCTCCGGAAAGCGATTATCGATTCCAAACTCGGTGCAGATCTCGTCTATTCTGGTGCCGGTTCTATCGGGGCGGCAGCCACTTTTTATCTTCTTCTCAAAGGGAGTGAAACGGATCGCGTCGAAGCGTTTACCCAACTCGTCACCGATACCCTCACACAAGTGGCGGATTCAGAGATTGATAGTGAGAAGGTGGAAGCGGCGTTCCAGCAGGCAACCTATCACTATCAAGAGGTCGCTTCAATGTTTCCGCTCCGCATGCTCCAACGTGTCATTGAGGGGTGGATATATGAGAAGGATTCAAACACCTTTCTAAAAATGGGGGGAACGCTCGCTGATGTCCGTCAACAGTGGCGGGAAAACCCAGCGATTTTCAATGAACTCATCCGTGAACGGCTTATTGAAAATCCGCATCGCTTGACAAGCGTGCTATCTCCAGATAGGGACAAGCAGGCGAAAACCGAGGCTGAACTCGCCGAACGAATGAAGGGGATACGGGCACAACTCACTGATGAACAGATGAAGCGTATCGCCGCTGATGCCGCTGAACTCGAACGGCTCAATGAACAGCCCAATTCACCGGAAGCGTTAGCGAAACTCCCACAACTTCAGGTCAGCGATTTACCGGAGAAACCGAGACATATCCCGACAACGGTTGAGAACGTTAGTGGACGCCCCCTGCTCCACAACGATGTCTTTGCGAATGGTGTTAACTATCTCGTGCTAAACTTCGATTTGCGAGGTTTGCCGGAGCATCTGTGGACCTATCTGCCGAGATACACCGACGCTATTAGCAAACTCGGTGCCGCCGATATGGACTACGCCGAGATAGCGCATCGGACCTCCGCAGTTACCGGGGGGATTGGGTGTTCACCGGGGTTCAGCACACACGCCCTTGACTCGAGCCGTTCCTTGCAAAGCATGCGGTTTCACCTCAAGACACTTGATGATAAAATGGACGCTGCGCTTGATGTGCTCCATGACCTGATTTTTGCTGTAAACCCGCGGGACACAGAACGCCTCCGAGATGTCTTGGTGCAAGCCGTTGCCGAATATCGTACGGAAATGATTCAGGATGGATTGAATACGGCGATTCATCACGCTTCGCGAGGTCTATCACCAGAAGCGCATATCTCAGAGATTGTTTTTGGTCTGCCGCAACTCCACAACAGTGAGACCTATCTCAACAATTTTGACGAACTTAACACCGATCTCATGTGTCATATAGAAGCGATTCGCGACTTCTTGTTGACCCGCGGGCGCGTGACCGCGAGTTTCACCGGTTCTGATACCGCTTTTGAGACGACACGCACCAAACTCGGTGAATGGCTTAGCAAGATGCGAGATGAACCGCTCTCGTCTGAATCTATTGCGTTTCAACCGTTTGAGACGCCGCCGAGAGAAGGGTTAGCTGGTCCTATTCAGATTGCGTACTGTGCGCACGTGATCCCGGCACCACATTATTCGCATCCCGACTCAACGTTGCTCAGTATCGGCGCGCATATTTTGCGATTGGATTACATCATGAGCGAGATCCGCTTTAAAGGGAATGCTTACGGGGCATATTTTAATTATAGTCCGTTTGATGCTCACCTCTATCAAGCCTCATATCGGGATCCGCACGTCGCACGAACGCTCAACGTCTTTGAACAGGCAGCCGAGTACGTTAAACAGGTGGAATGGACACAGACTGACATTGATCGAGCGATTATCGCGACCGCGAAAAGTGCTGAAAAACCGATGCGTCCGAGTCAAGCCGCAAGCGAAGCCCTGAGTCAATACCTCGTGGGACAGACACGGGAGATGCGAGAGGATCGCTACGCGCAACTCCGGCAGGCAACCCCTGCTGAAGTAAAACGCGCGCTTCTCCAACTCTTGGAGGAAAATCGAGATAAAGCCGCGGTGTGTGTCGTTTCAAGTCGTGAAAAACTGGAAGCAGCGAATCGGGAATTGGCACAACCGCTTGCCATTGAAGACATTGTCGCCTAAACCTATTTCGGCGCGTATACTTTATCCTGGGTAGGTGTGTTTTCTAACCGCACGACTCTTATGCCGTCGGTAGGTGCGGTTTCATGAAGATTAGTGATTTTTCGAGATGAAATTACCGAAATATTTATTTAAACTTCATCTAACCGCACCGTTCTTAAAAGAAAAAAGGGAGGAATCAGAAATGAAGAGAATCGCAATTTTGATAGTATTTACCCTTGCTTTAGCAGTCATTGCAGCAAGCGCATCACAGCCTGTAGGTTTTGAGAAAAACTGGCATCACTGGCGCGGACCCCATGCAACCGGTGCCGCGGTCGAGGCGAATCCGCCCACGACATGGAGTGAAACTGAAAACATCCGTTGGAAAGTGGCTATTCCGGGGATCGGACATGCCGCACCCATTATCTGGGAGGACAAAATCTTCATCCAAACCGCTATTGAAGGTAAGGAAGAGAAGGCTGAGGACGACAATCTATTCGGCGGTTTCTTTCAAAGAGATAGCGGTCCCAAATATAAATTTGATCTCCTTGCCATCAATCGAAGCGACGGAAGCATTCTGTGGCAGAAGACACTGCGAGAGATAAGTCCGCATGAGGGGACACACCAAGATGCGACTTACGCTTCAAACTCGCCGGTTACCGACGGTGAGTACATCTACGCGTATTTCGGTTCGCGTGGACTCTACTGCGTTGATATGATGGGCAATGTGAAGTGGGAAAAAGACATCGGCACGATGTATAAACGCAATACCTTCGGTGAAGGGAGTTCACCTGTTCTTCACGGCAACACGCTGGTTATCGTTCAAGATCATGAGGGGGATTCCTTTATCACCGCCCTTGATAAGCGGACAGGGGATGTCCTATGGAAGACTAACCGCAACGAAAGGACGACTTGGTTCTCACCGATTGTTGTTGAACAGGATGGAAAACCGCAGGTGATTACAACAGGCACAAATCGCGTCCGTAGTTACGATTTGGAAACCGGTAAACTTTTATGGGAAGGCGACGGGTTGACTGCCAATGCTATTCCTTCACCTGTCGCTGCGGATGGCTTCGCTTACCTTATGAGCGGCTTCCGGGGCAATGAATTGCAGGCAGTCCATCTGGCAAAAGCGATGGGGGATATTAGCGGTTCGGCAGCAGTTGTTTGGGAACACCGTCGGGATACCCCTTATGTGCCATCACCGCTTCTCTATGAGAATACACTCTATTTCTTAAAAAAGAACGACGGTATCCTCTCCGCTTTCGATGCCAAGACGGGAAAGGCACACTACGGTCCGAAACGGCTACAGGGGGTTTCTGGTGTCTATGCTTCCATTGTTGCCGCAGCGGATCACATCTACATCGCTGGACGGAACGGAACAGTGAACGTTGTCCAACACGGTCCTGAATTTACAATCGTAGCGGAAAATACGCTTGACGATAGTTTCAATGCATCCCCGGCGATTGTTGGTTCAGAGTTATATCTCCGCGGGGGTCAGTACCTCTACTGCATCGCAGAATAATCAGTTAATGGTGATTATAAAAATATGTAGGGGCAGGTCTTGTGCCTGCCCCCTTGTAGAGACAGGTCTTGTGCCTGCCCACTACCATAATTACTAATACGTTGCCCTTCCGCCGCTGACATCGTAACACTGCCCTGTTACAAAACTCGCCTCATCTGAGGCTAAGAAATTCACTACAGCGGCAACTTCCTCCGGTTTCCCGACGCGTCCCAACGGAATCTTGCTCACCATATAATCGACTGTCGATTGTGCCATGCCCTCCAAAATCGGTGTCTCGATCACCGCCGGAGATACAGCGTTGACGCGGATATTATAGTCTGTGACCTCCTTCGCGAGTGCTTTCGTCAGACAGATAACCCCTGCCTTAGACACCGAATACGGTATGAGTGTCGGATTGCCCTCCTTGCCGGCTATTGAGGCGATGTTCACAATCCTTCCGTAATCCTGTGCAATCATCGGACCGATCACTGCTTTACAGCAGAGAAAAACGCCGGTCAAGTTTACACCTATCACGGCATCCCAATCCGCTTCTTCCAAGTCAGTTAAGGGCAGGGTCCGCCCCGCAATACCGGCGTTGTTGACGAGAATGTCAACACGACCCAAGGTAGAAATCACCTTTTCCACGGCGGCATTGACCTCTGCGAAAACTGAAACATCTGCTGCAATAGGTAAGGCTTGGCGTCCAGTCGTTTCAATTTCCTCTGTTACTGCTTCAGCTGCTGCCATGTTTAAATCCATGATAGCGACATCTGCCCCTGCGTTTGCGAGTCTGATGGCAATCGCTTTGCCGATGCCCTGCCCCGCCCCTGTCACAATTGCAATTTTATCCGTTAGATTCATCAAAATTTCTCCCTTCCAAAAAATCATCTAATTCAATTCCGAACGCATCCGCTATCCGGTTGACATAACAAAAAAAGCCGACGACCTCCACAATAGCAAAGAGTGCCTCGTCCGTGAGTCCATAGTTACGGAGATGTTCCAAATCTGCCGGTGTAATCGTAGGTGCCGCTTTTGTCACCTTAACGGCAAATTCAAGGATTGCTTTCGTGGTTTCGTCAATATCAGCCGTCTGAAAATCCGTTACAATCTCTGAAATCTGTTCGTCTGTGAATTGTTCCCGCAACTCATCGGCGTGTGCTATGATTCAGTAGTGGCATTCGTTCACTTTCGATACAACGGTGGCGATCATTTCCCGTTGCATCCGACTCAACGGGGAGTCGGGGTCGTGCATCACGATTTTGTAAAGTTCCACGAAAGCACGCATACTTTTCGGTCGCACACTGAAAAGTTTGACGATATTGTAAAGTTGTCCCGCCCGTGCGATCGCCGCGTCGTATTCCGCTTTCACAATGCCGGTTGCATCTGCCGCATCTACGGTTTGAATCCATGCCATATTTTATTCTCCAATCACAACGCCGTATTCACCAACGACTGCGCCTTTGTGTCCGGTTTGGTAGTGTAGGTGTCTTTCGCCAACAATCGGTTGTGTGCTTTGCACTTCGACAGTGCCGCGCACTTTCCCCATTGCCCCCTCATCCATATCTACACAGCAGAGGGGCTTAATCTGGCGATGCACTTGCCGCTGAATATGACCTTCTCGGTTGCGGACGATGACGTTAACGAAGGCATCTGCTTCCCCGACGTTAAGGAATCGAAACCAGTCCCAGGCACCTCCCGCAATTTCAGGAAAAAAGAGCCGAATGCCAATCTGGCCGCCCTCCACCGATGCGCCGGGTAAATCGATAATGGCTGTCCCACTTTGCATGTGTCGTTCCGCGACAACCGGTTGGTTGCTGCGGACTTCTACGGAGGATTTCACTTTAATGTCGTCCATGGGCGGTGTCCAACACTGAAAGGGTCTGAGTCCATCGAATTTTTTTGTCCATGTCGCTTGCGCATTGTCATCTTTCCGTGCGATCATCGTTACTTCTGCCTCTTCTCTTCCGACGTTGACGATGACGACCCAATCTTCCCATGCGGGTCCGACCTCTGGAAAAAAGAGCGTGTGCGGCGCCTCCGCAATTACCTGTCCAAATTGCCCGACACTCGTTTTACCCCCTTGATAGTGGAGATGACGTTCTCCGACAATCGGTTGTGAACTTTGCATCTCAACGGTGCCTGTGACGTTACCCATGACACCTTCATTGAGATCCCAACAGCAGAGCGGTTTGATGACGTGGTGGCGTTGCCGTAGCACATCGCCATTCCTGTTTCGGACGGTGATGTTGACGTGCGCGTCTGCCTCACCGACGTTCAGAACCCGAAACCAGTCGTGAGCACCGGAGACCAGTTCGGGGAAAAAGAGCCGCTGTCCGACTGTCCCGTATTCTGGAGCCGCACCGACAAAATCCAACACGTTCGTGTCCTTGTGCATGTGTCGTTCTGCCACAATCGGCTGGTCCGCAGTGAATTGCATTGAGGAGTTCGTTTTAATCTCGTCAACGGGGGGGATCCAGGACTCAAAGGAACTTATTGTTTTCTCCGCAGACCACGTCGGTTGCCCGTTACCGGCATGCCTCGCGATTGCGGTCACTCGGGTGTCTTCGGTTCCCACATTTGTGACTTGGACCCAGTCTTGCCATTCGGGTCCCACTTCTGGAAAATAAAGGGTCGTCGCACCTGCCATTGTTCCCTCCTATTTAAAGTCTTTTCTGTTACGATACGCACTCACAAAGTATAATTTAAGAATCTCCTGTTGGAGATTACTGTTACTATTTTAACTTGCATATATTTATCTTTTCCACTACAATTTCGATCAATGCCATTTGGTTCGCACGCTTATGACGACCCATCACTAAATGGCACTCGCAATTCTACTACACACCTTGAGGAGAATATTCTATGGCAGCGAAGAAACTCTCAGACGCTGAAATCCAGGAAAACTTGGGGCAGCTCAACGGTTGGACCGTTGAAGACGGTAAGTTGCACAAGGAATTCCAGTTTGATACCTTTGTTACGGCGTTCGGTTTCATGGCACAACTCGCCTTAATCGCCGAATCCATGAACCATCACCCTGAATGGTTCAATGTCTATAACCGTGTAACGATTGACCTTATGACCCACGATGCGGGTGGCATCAGTGAACTCGATTTTCAGTGGGCAAAGCACGCAGATTCGATGAGCGGTTAAACCGATTTTCTATAGATGGAAATGACATAACCCGCACTGGAGAAATGCATGGATACTACGAAAGTCTTGATTGGCAGTCGGCAAGCATCAGAAATTGAGGCGATGCTATCGGATGTTCCGCCAGGGGTTGCGGTGCGCTTTTTACCAGACGGTGAGTCTTTGCGTGACCACATCGCCGATGTTAATATTTTGTTTGGAGGCATTGGCGAAGATGTGATGCAAGCAGCAACGGCGTTACGTTGGGTGCATCAACCGCATGCAGGGGTTGAAGGATTTATGTATCCTGCTTTCAAGGCGAGCGATGTTACACTCACCAACTGCCGAGGCTTGTACGGCACACAGATTGCGGAGCATGCTTTTGCCTTGCTTTTATCCATTACCCGTCGGATTCCCGAGCAATTGGAATTTATGAAGACGAAGCATTGGGAACGTGTGCCCTGTGTTGAACTGGCGGGAATGACAATGGGCATCCTCGGGCTCGGTGGGATCGGACGGGCGATTGCGGCACGCGCACAGGCGTTTGAATTTAATGTCATTGCCGCTGATGTAGAGCCAATCGACAAACCCGATACCGTCTCAGAACTTTTTCGTTTGGATGGGTTGATGGCGTTTTTGGCGAAGTCCAACATCCTCATGGTATGCTGTCCGAGTACCCCTGAAACGCATAAACTCCTATCAGATGCGCAATTTAATCAGATGCCCGATGCGAGTTACCTCGTCAATGTCAGTCGTGGTAAGATTATTGACGAAACGGCGTTGGTAACCGCGCTTCAGAGCGGGAAATTAGCGGGAGTAGGACTGGACGTAACGTATACGGAACCGTGTCCCCCCGAAAACCCGCTATGGGAACAGCAGAATGTCATTCTGACCTCACACAGTGCGGGTTCCTCGCAGCACGTCCGGAGACGTGCCATGCAACTTTTTATAGACAACCTACACCGTTACGTAAAGGGTGAACCCTTAGTCAACGTCGTTGACAAGCAGAAGGGATACTAAATCACAACATAGAAATGGAGAGAAAATGAGTCAGAAAACGTATCGCGCCGCGGCAATCGGGCATACCGGTGCCGGCAACTTCGGACACGGACTCCACACCCCGTATAAAGAGATAGAGAACGTCGAATTTATCGCCGTCTCTGATCCGAACGAAGAGGGTAGGGAAAAGGCAGCCGCGGAGGCAGGGGCATCGCGGAGTTACGCCGATTATCGAGAGATGCTTGAGAAAGAGGATCTTGATATTGTGAGTGTCTGCCCGCGTTGGACCTCGGAGCACGTTGCTATGGTAACTGCGTGTCTTGAGGCAGGATGCAGCGTCTACAGTGAGAAACCGATGACGAGTACGCTCGCAGATGGTGATATAATTGTTGAGACGGCGAAGACACACGGATTAAAGGTTGCTGTGGCGCATCAGGCGGTATATCTCCCGGCGACACATGCGATCAAAGAGATGCTCGACGATGGGAAAATCGGCACCATCCAAGCGATCCATGCCAGCGGTAAGCAGGATCATCGCGGCGGGGGTGAGGATATGATTGTGCTCGGCACCCACATTTTTAACATGATGCGCTTCTTCGTCGGTGATGTCGCATGGATGCAGTCTCATGTCACAACGAACGGCAAGGAGATCGCATACGGAGACGACCACGAACCGACAGAACCTGTTGGGCCCGTCGCGGGGGATTCCATCAACAGCTACTTCGCTTTTAAAAGTGGTGCCTCTGGCTTTTTTGAGTCCCGCAGAGACCAGGCTGGCTCCGGTCGATACGGCATGGAAATCGTCGGCAGCGAAGGTATTTTCTCACTCCGCGGTGATGTCGCCAACCGGCTCATGGTCTACCCGTATCCAGTGCTACTCCCTTCAAATCCGGATCAGGAGTGGGAGGCAATCGACTTAGATCAAACACCTTTCTCCAGCGGTAATGAACTTGCGATTCGCGATCTGATTGATGCGATTGAGAACGACAGAAAACCGATTTCCGCGGCGGAAGACGCTGTTGCCGCCTTGGAAATGATCTTGGGTGCCTACGAGTCTCAACTGTCAGGCGGACGCGTCCCCTTCCCCATTGCCAATCGTGAACACCCTTTGAGCAGATAATCCTACACCGCTTCGCTGGCGGGGTTGCAAACCCCGCCCTTCCCTATACCGGTATTGTCTTCCGGACACCATTTTCATAACGTACCTGATAATCGGAATCTGGCACGTCCATTGCACGCACAGCAAGTTCGCCGAATGTAATGAGCGGTTCGGAAAGCAGGAGCAGTTCATCGAGCGATTCAGTCGGCGTCTTATCGGTTGTGTCCAACACAATCTTACGTCCTTTTTGCGTAAACAGAGACCTGTCAATCTCTTCCTGAAAGAGGTGTTTAAGCGTTGGAATATCGGCTTCCTTGATAATCTGATATTCGTGTGGGTCTGTTGCCATCCGTTCCTTGATCGCCTCGTCGCTGGCAGTGACGTGGATCATCACGACATCTGGCAATCGTGCTTCAATCACCTGTGTTTCATAGCCGCGTTGGGCATTAATGTGATACTTCGAGTAATATGAGCTTTCTGGATCATCGCCATAGAAGGACGAGTAAACCAGTTCCTCGATATGCCAGCCTGCGATCATCGTATTCGCATAATTTCTAATCACCTCTACGTGATACTGAAGTTGCATCCGCTGCATCCGTTCCTTCACGTCATCTGGGAAATTGACATACGCCGCCCTTGATTCAGGGCTGAGCGTCGAGTCGGGGATCGTGAAGTGATCATCAACGTGGACAGTCAGTTTCCGGTGCCGATAATACTCGGTCATCAGGTCTACCAGGGTCGATTTTCCAGCGTATTCGATACCCACAAAAATACATCTCATAAGAAAATACCTCGCTATTGGAATTGGGGGTGAATGGTAACGTCCCACAGTTTATCTGCCCTTATGTTTATCACGAAAATAGAAAAATGTCAAATACCTATTCCAATTTTTCGGTCGTCTTGACAATGGGACATTTGCACGGTATAATAACTTTAATCTGAACGGTTTTAACACAAGGAGACACAGATGGAAAAAAATCAGACCGTAGAAATCTACGATTCAGAATATGAGACAACCTATACTGCCCACATCCAAAAAAACGGCGAGGGATGGGTAGGCTGGATACAGGAACACCCCAAGGTAAAGTGTGAGGACAGCACACAAGAAGCATTGCTGAAAACCCTTGAGAATACCCTTTATGAAACTTTAGAAGCCGACTGGGAAACTTGGGATAGACAGTTGGAAGAGGATGCTAAAACGGGTAAACTTGATAAACTTGAAGGGAACGTCCTTGAGGATTTGAGGGCAGGTAGGTGCAAAGGTTTATAAAACTAATTTGGCAAACACGATGAATACATACGGCGAATTCAGTGACAGAAAGGTCGCTGGAATTATTTCATAAATAAACACTATGCTAACAATCGACAACCTCAACATTCCAAATTTCCCACTGTTACTCGCACCGATGGAAGATGTGAGCGACCCGCCTTTTCGCGCCGTCTGCAAAGAGAACGGTGCCGATCTGATGTACACGGAATTTATCTCCTCTGAGGCACTTATCCGTGATGCCGCACCGAGTGTCGCAAAATTGGACATTTTTGAGGTGGAGAGACCCATCGGGATCCAAATTTTTGGGCACAACATCGATTCCATGCGCGCCTCTGTCGAAATTACTGAGAAGGTCCAACCCGACATCATTGACATTAACTATGGGTGTCCCGTTAAAAAGGTTACCTGTAAAGGGGCAGGTGCCGGTATCCTACAAGACATCCCCAAGATGGTAAAAATGACTGCCGAGATGGTGAAAGCCACGGATCTACCTGTAACCGTCAAAACACGACTCGGGTGGGACGATAAGACGAAGTACGTCGTTGAAGTCGCCGAGCGGTTGCAGGATGTGGGTATCCGAGCGATTGCTATCCACGGCAGGACCCGGCGACAGATGTATAAAGGGGAAGCCGATTGGACACTCATCGGTAGGATCAAAGACAACCCGCGCATGACGATCCCGGTCTTCGGAAACGGTGATGTTGATAGTCCACAAAAAGCCGCGCAAATGCGGCAACAATACGGCGTTGACGGTATCATGATCGGGCGCGCTGCGATCGGTTACCCCTGGATTTTTAACGAGATAAAACACTATTTCGCAACCGGCGAATTGCTTCCACCCCCTTCGATAGATGAACGGATTGCCGTTTTTAGGAAGCACCTCGATTTCTCGATCAAATGGAAAGGCTTAAAACTCGGTATCCTGGAGATGCGTCGACACTATAGCAACTATTTTAGGGGCATCCCGCACGTTAAGCCCTTTCGCTATCGTCTCGTCACATGTGATAGTTACGACGGTGTTTTAAGCATTGTATCGGAACTCCGAATGCATGCCCTAACGTTAGGGTTCTCGTAAAAATAAGATGCAGAGGTCCTTCCTATACCGGATTCAGAGATACGCAAAAAACGCTTGACTTGAAAACCACATAATATTATCATAAACCAAACTATATCTCCGCAGTAAAGGACACGGAATGGACAAAATACCCTTTATGAAACTCAGTGGTGCAGGTAACGACTTCGTCATTATCAATAATTTGGCGGAAATCGTTGATAGCACCGATACAGATTTTGTGAAAAAACTTTGCCTACGCCGTATGTCGGTTGGGGCTGACGGTGTGCTCCTCGTCGAAAAGGCAGACGATGTCGACTTTCGCATGCGCTACTTCAATGCGGATGGCGGTGAAGTGGAAACGTGCGGGAACGGGGCGCGATGTATCTCTAAATTCGCCTATCTGAACGGTCTCGCCTCTGAACAGATGCGATTTTTGACGAACGCTGGAATTTATGAATCCGAAATAGTCGGTCAGAACGTTAAAGTACGTATGAGCGATCCTACGGACATACGACTCAATGTTCCGCTCCAATTGGCGGATGGAATGCACACAGTCGGATTCGCGAATAGCGGCGTGCCGCACGTTGTTTTCTTCGTTGAGGACTTGGAAGGAACGGATGTCTTTGATTTGGGACAGCAGACGCGGTATCACGACGATTTCAAACCCGCTGGCACGAACGCCAATTTTATCCGTGTTCAATCGCCAGGGTTGATTGATATCCGGACGTATGAGCGCGGCGTCGAAGATGAAACGCTTGCCTGTGGCACAGGGTCGATCGCTTCTGCTATTGTTGCTGCGACGGTAGGAAAGGTCGTATCCCCGGTTGCCGTCAAAACAGCGAGTGGGGTGGAATTGAAGATTCATTTCGATGTTGAGAACGGCGAAGCCCGAAACGTTTATCTTGAAGGCGATGCGCGTGTTATCTACGTCGGTGAACTCACAACAGACGCATGGAATTATTAAAAGTAGCAGGTCACGCGGCGCAGCTTGCAAGCGCGTATTGCAAGTCCGTTGCGCCGTAGCCAACAAGGAGGGTTTACATGTTTCAAGGCTCTTATGTTGCACTCGTCACACCCTTTAAGGACGATGAATCGCTTGACGAAGCGAAACTCAAGGAACTGATTCAATTTCAGCTTGACGGCGGCACACACGGCATCGTCCCGTGTGGCACAACAGGTGAATCCCCTGCGCTGTCTGAGACTGAACATGACAGGGTCATAGAACTCACCGTCGAAACTGTAAATGGACAGGTGCCGATTATTGCGGGTACCGGGTCCAACTCGACAACACGCACCTTGCGCGCAACGGAGCATGCCAAAGCCGCGGGGGCGGATGCTGCGCTGATTGTTACCCCCTATTACAACAAGCCGACGCAAGAAGGATTGTATGCCCACTACATGAAGATCGCCGACACGGTGGACATCCCGATTGTCATCTACAACGTTCCCGGACGTTGCGGTACTGACATCCTTTCACCCACGATTGCTCGACTTGCCGAACATCCGAACATCATCGCGCTCAAGGAAGCAACGGGTGAACTCAAACGCGCCAGTGAAGTCGTCGACTTATGCCCTGATGATTTCGTTGTGCTTTCGGGGGACGATGTGAACACGCTGCCGATACTTGCCGTCGGAGGTAAAGGCGTGATTTCAGTTGTGGCGAACGTCGCGCCCGCGGATGTCGCGGAGATGTGCAACGCTTTCCACGCCGGGAATCTTGAACTCGCCCGCAAACTCCACTACAAAACGTTGTCACTGGCGGTGGATCTCTTTATTGAGACGAACCCGATTCCTGCGAAAACAGCGCTCCAACTGATGGGGAAACTCAACGGGAAGCTGCGCTTGCCCCTCGCACCGATGGAGCCTGCGAACCTTGAATCCCTACGCAAAACGGTTTCGGAAGCGGGTTTGATTTAGATGACTTGATTTTCTGAAATAGACCCGATTGCTCCAAGTGCCTACCTCACAACAGGGTTGGCGAAAAAGGTGCCTTTGGCAGCTGCCATTGGGACTGAGAAGGCGCGCTCCGAACTCATTGTCGCTGACGTACTGGTTGAACTCCGGGAAAAGTTCAACTACCGCATCAGCTTCTTCTCAGGCATTGATTTTAGCGTCGATCCTGAAAATGACTTAACGGAGGTTTGCGATTTTTTAGTGAGTCTGTCACAGTGTGACAAAATCCTCGGTATCCTCTCGAGCAGGGTAAACCAAAAAGCCTGAAGAGTGTCCCGTTTAGGATTGATATGCTGCTGGCAATAACCTATGCACAGTATCAATCACCAACTGCTCAACCCCAGGGGCAAATCGGGTCGGTGGACCGAAATAGAGCATCGCGCTCTCACCTTCATAGCCGCCTTCGGCTAATACTCGCTCCGACGGAATGTAGCACGGGAACGCGTTCGCATACCCACCTACCCACAGTCGATCGGCATCTAACTCTTTTTTCAAGCGGAGCGAGTAATCGACGACCACCTCGCTTGCCAAGAAAACAATGGCGAGTTCCTCACCGAATCTCCACGCCTGTACGGGATAGGAGAGTTCCGTCTGCAACGGCAGCCCTTTCTGCAAACGTTCGAGATGCTTCTGGGCGTGATAGGCATCGTGACCCCCTGCCGCTACACGTGCCTCCCACTCTTCACGGGTCGGTAGTGTATCAAACGGCAGATTAACCCTCTCAAATATGCCAGTAGGCACACGGGTGAGAGGTTTCGCATCTTTCTTCAAGAGACGTTGAACCTCCTCTGAGAGGGCTTCTCCATGTGCTTTCGCATACGCAAGACGGGTGCTGAAGACCTCTTCTTGTCCATCCGGCATTGGCATCATCCGTGATGCAGGATTCGCATCGGCACCACATCCGATGGAGATTAAAGCCGTTACGCCGGGGAGGGCTTCTTGGAGGGCTTCTTGGGCGAAACCTGCCCAGTCTCCACAGATATGATTATCTGTCCCAGCCAACGTCGTGGTATGGCAGGCGTAACTTGCCCACACGGCGCGGAGTGTACCGTCCTCACGTGTGATTTGCATACACGGTAAAGAATGGTCTACGGGACCCCCTTCAGTGCGCCTATTTTTTGCGAAATCGAGTGCTCCGATGCTCCAACTTAAATGTGATGGCTCGCGATTTGCGAGTGCCTCCAATGCAACGGCTTCCATCCAGTCCTTAAATTGCGCTGTGTACTGGTCTATCGTCTCCTGATGTGCGGGTGGGATATCCGAACTAAACAGGAAAGGTGCGGCGTTGGTCAGGCAGGGTGCACTGTGTGTATGCGTAAAGCACACCACGAAATGGGCACGCGGGATTCCCGTTTTCTCCTTGATTCGGTCGGACACTTCCTCGGTCACTGCATCCGGTAAGCCACAGTTTTCGACCGTTACTAAGACAACGGGTTCATCTGCGTCGCTGCCGATAGCGAGCGCCTTCGCCCATATTCGCTGGATGATACCGTCGGATTCTGTGCGACGACTCCCGTAGCCGCTCAGTCGGATCGGATAATCTGGCGTAATATCTACTTCAGCAACACCAACTTGAATAAAGTTATTTTCCAGGTTCCTATTGTTTGCCATTTTCCGTCTCCTCTTCTTCGGTTAAAAGGTGCATAACATATAACTCGTCAGGATGACATTCTTGGAAATCAGGTGAATGGACGCGCCACAGCGGAACGTCACGTGGCGTGTCATCATACCTGGGATCGTCGCTGGGGAGTGTATCAACAGGTGTCACTTGCAGGTTTAAATATGCGATGATTGGAATGTCAACGAGCGCAGTGGCGAGTTCATAGGTGTTCATAAGAATATCAAACCTGGGTCGCGTCCCGCTGCTCTCAATGCCAATTGACAACAAGAGTAAATGGTCGGCAAAATGCCAACTCGTTTCCCACGTCTCTCCCGTAAACGTTCCTGGGCCGAGTGGATCCTCTAATTCAAGCGGCATGGGACGTAAGCCTTCTTCAGCCATACGTAAAGCCGTCTCGACTGATTCGAGAATACGTGGTATAGGATCAGACCCTTGACGAGGTTTGCTGTACCGTTTCTTCTTCATGTGACGAGGTTTGCGGTGCTGTTTCTTCTTCATTTGTGTGCCTCCGAATGCGTCTTAACTTACAAGCGTAGTGTGAGTCCCAAAAGGTGATGTGCCTCTCGGGTGGGTGGCGGAGTTAAGGGACGGCTTAAGGTGTATTCTGCAGAGAGGGTCCCAAGCATAAAGGCAATGCCGATAGTGAAATGTGTTGGTGTTTCAATACGCCGCAACCCCATACGGAGGGCTGCGGAATGATCACTTTTCCATGCTTTGTAGAATTCCGTGCCGACCGCGTAACCTATCGGGAGCTGCTCTACCGCATGCAACAAGTCTGCTGCGATTGTCAATCCTTCCAAAGGTTCATAAGCCACACCGATACCGACTCGGAAAGGGTGAGGCTCCACCAAGTCTGCACGCAGAAGATTTTCAAAAAGGACACCTACCAACAGCGGTGGGTGCGTCTGTTCTGGATCAAACCATATCGAACGTTGAAACCCGATGTCGAGTTCTAATCGGTTGACTGTTCTTTCAAGTGTCGGTTGGCGTTCATGGGCGATGTCTCGGACTCTGTCCCCGAATTGCAATTCTTCAACGATTGCTGCAATCAGTGCTTCAGGAGCATCTACATCTACTTCGGGTCCGTGGCGTGCTTCCAAATTTAAAGTCGATATCGCTGTTCCTCGATTTACAACCTGCTTTAACAATCTAAGACGCAGCCCCGCTGCTGATTTTCCGAGTTCGCGGCTGAATCCTATGACCCAACTCCTTTCTTGAAGTAGGTTGTAGCGTGTGAACAGATCCGTTGTAGCGGAAAATTGACGCGAGTTTCGACGATATTCAGCATGGGTGCTTTCAAGTGTGAAGTCAGCAAAATTTGTAAATCTTGCAGCGTATCCAACACTCGCACCCCATTTACCAAATGCGTGTGAATAATAGAATGCTGGCGAAATATCGATAGTGGCTTCAGCAGCAAATTGCACAGTGCCGTGTTTCGGTAGTGCTGCCCAGTGGATGTTTTCAGCGTCAGCCCCGAACGCGAGATTGTGGTGTTTTACACCCACGAGCGATGCTGGATTCCCAAATATGCCAGCATCCTCAGCAGACGTTGCGATACGAGTGCTGCCCATCCCAGCAATGCGAAGCATCTCATTTGCCGTGCTGAGAGAGGGTATAACAGTGGTTAAGATACAAAGTGCTAAGATAGTGCTGAAGTCGTGCCTCGATACTCTATTGTGAATCCACACTCATCACCTCAGCGAAAATATCCTCTAAAGTATGTTTCACCCCACGGAGTTGGCGAAGTTGGACCCCTGTATCGTGCGCGAGTTTGAAGAAGAATGTCGTTTCTGTCTGCTCCTGACGGACGGACATAACCCGCAGGCGTTTATCGGGGTGCAGTTCAACCTGAAAGTTGTGCTGTTCCAAAGCGGTGATATAAGCCTCACTGTCACCCACAATCTTCAGATCGAAAGAGTGTCCTTTATTCTCTTTAAGTGACGCTATCTGTCCGTGGATAGCAACGCTCCCGTGTGATAAGGCAATTATCTCTTGACATGCGAACTCCACATCAGGGAGCAGGTGCGAGGATAAGATGACGTTGAGGTTTTTGTCGGTGGCTATATCTTTGACGAGTTCGAGCATCTCTTCTCTACCGCTTGTATCCATCCCATTTGTTGGTTCGTCGAGAAGTAAGAGTTTCGGGTCATGTACCAGTGCCTGTGCCAGTTTTACGCGCTGTTTCATACCTGCGGAGTATCCGTCCACGGTGCGATACCGTTCTTCATCTAAACCGACGTAATAGAGTACCTCGTGTGCGCGTTGCAGCGCATCGCGTCTCGGCATTCCACAGAGTTCCCCGGCATAAGAGACGAGTTGGACAGCGGTCATACCCGGTATTAAGCATTCATCTTCCGGCATATACCCAACCTGTTTCCGAATTTCCAATGGATTCGCCTGTACATCCAATCCAAATACAGTCGCTGTGCCTTCGTTGGGTTTGAGGAAGCCGAGGAGCGTTTTTATTAAGGTACTTTTCCCTGCACCATTCGGTCCAAGTAAACCGACGGCACCGCCTTCTACTTGCAGTGAAAGGTTGTCCAATGCGGTCGTCGTGCCAAATAAAAGTGAGACATTTTTTGCTTCAATCAACATTTTTTAAGGTATGGGCCTCCGCACAGATTGCCTTAATGGGATTATTGTAGGGGCAGGTCTCGTGCCTGCCCGCGTATTTTGTAATTCTGTTTGAAGAAACGATTGTAGGGGCGGGTCTCGTGCCTGCCCGTGTGTTAACGATTACAAGTAATGGATTAAAAGGTCCGACCTACACGCGGACCTATTTGCGTTAAGATTTCATAAGGAATGGTTCCAGCGCGCTGAGCAATCTCATCAACCGTAATTTCGGCGTTTCCCTGTTTCCCGATCAGCACGACTTCATCACCAATGGATACCTTATCTGTCGGTTCCAATTGCACTACGCTCACATCCATACAGACCTTGCCGATAATCGGGCGACGCATCCCACCAATCAATACCTCGCCGATACCAGAAAGCGAGCGCGGATAGCCGTCCCCGTAACCTATCTGCACCATTGCGACTCGGGTTTGATAAAGTGCTTTGTATGTCAACCCGTAACTTACACCTTCCCCTTCTGAAATAGAACCTGTCCAACCGATACGCGCCTTCCATGTAAGTGCCGGTTTTAATGGGATAGGTCTTTCAGTCGCCGGGTAGATACCGTATAGACTCAAACCGGGGCGGACGGCGTTGAAATGGGATTCAGGAACCGCCAGCGATGCTGCGCTGTTCGCTACATGCACCATTTTCCCGTTGGTGTCCGAAAGTAGAGATGAAAACCGCTTTAACTGAACAGAAACGAAACTTTTATCTGCTTCGTCCGCAGTGGCAAGATGTGTAAAAATCCCTTCAACTTCAAGTCCCTGTAGGGTCTGCAATTTACGCAGAAACTGTGGGGCTTCTGTATAGCACACACCACTCCGATTCATTCCGGTGTTGATATTGACGTGAACTTTTATAGGTGTAGTTTCTGAAGCGACTTCATTCAATACCGTCGCAAATTCCCAGTTCCCGAGCGTTGGTGTCAAACTGAATTCAACAATTTGTTCAACCTGCTTAGGGAGGCAACTAAAGAGGATAAGAATCGGTGTGCGAATACCCGCTTGACGCAGCGCAATACCTTCTTCAACCGTTGCGACTGCAAACATATCGGTGATGGGACGCAGTATTTCTGCTACAGGTGCTGCGCCGTGACCATAAGCATCTGCTTTCACAACAGCGATCAACTGTTTACCCGTGTGTCTCTTTATCGCTTCAGCATTTTGGCGAATTGCCAGCAGATCGATTTCTGTGTGTGTTCGGAAATAAGACATCTCGTTTTTTTTACCTTGCTGCGTCAACACGAAAATTATATCACAATTTACACAAATTTACGAATGGTTTCAAATCTTTGCCAGAGACATTCACTGCTCCTGTAGGAGGGGAGGAAATCCGCAGAAATCCGCAGAAATACCCTATCAAAAACCCCAAGCAAATACCCCTATCAATACGCAGAAATACCCAAGCAAAAACACCCCGATTCCCGACTCTTCTGAATCTTTACCAATAACCGTGCTATTGTGCCTCTCGTTTTTGGGTAGCGGTAGCATCCCCTTGGAACCACAAGAATAACAGGATAAATACGATTGAGTTCGCCAACAGCATCGTTGAGATAGCGTTGATCTTCGGCGTAATCCCGAATTTCAGCAGCGAATAGATGTGCACAGACAGCGTCGTATAACCCACACCAGCGGTAAAGAATGTGATAACAAAGTCATCAATAGAGAGCGTAAAGGCGAGCAGCGCACCGCCGATAATTCCGGGAGCAATGAGAGGGAGTGTTATCCGCCAAAAGGTCTGCCATTCGTTCGCGCCGAGGTCGCGGGCGGCTTCTTCTAAGGTGTTATCATAGCCTTGCAGGCGTGCCCGTACAACGATCGTAACATAGGCGATGTTGAAAACACCATGTGCGATGATTACAGTGATTAATCCCAGGGGGAGGTTGACTTGCACGTAAAAGGTTAACAAGGCGATCGCCAAGACGATGTCTGGGATAATAATCGGCAGATAGAGCACTCGGACAAGAGCGGTTCGGAAACGGAAGCGGTGTCGTTCTATGGCAAGTGCCGCTGCTGTCCCGATAACGGTAGCGATAACAGTCGCAATACCTGCTACCATCAAACTATTACGACAGGCGCGCCACAACGCGGCATCCTCAAACAGTCTCGCATACCAACCAAATGTAAAGCCTTCCCAAACAGAGATTTGCTCTCCCTTGTTGAATGAGAACACCACAACCGCTAAAATTGGCATATATAAGAAGAGGTAAACCAACCCCATGTTGGCTTCAAGAATTTTTAATTTTACCTTGCGGGAGAACAACGTGAATTTGGACATTTGACGTGCCTTCCGTAAATCCGCCTGCGCCGTTGTTGCAGGCTCCGTTTTTGGTTGTAGGAGGGAACTCCGATTCCCGACTTCCATTCGCGCCTTGACCGAAAATCTGTGCGTAATGAAATGGCGCACAGCCCAAGATCCCATAAATTAAAAATCTTCATTCTGTTGCAAAGCGCGAAAGTATAACACGGTTCCGATCAGGACGATGCCCATCAGCATGAACGAGAGTGCCGAGCCGAAGGGCCAATCTCGCGCCGTTTTGAATTGCCGCTCGATAACGTTACCGATATAACTCACTTTTCCACCGCCGAGGAGATCCGGCGTTAGAAACGCACCTACCGTCGGAATAAAGACCAGCATTGATCCAGCAAGGATACCGGGGAGACTGAGTGGGACGGTTACGTGCCAGAATGCGCGCCTCGGCGACGCCCCTAAGTCTTGTGCGGCTTCTAACAGTGATACATCTAATTGCTCCAAAGCTGCATAGAGTGGGAGTATCATAAAGGGTAGGTATCCGTAAACGAGTCCGATCTGCACAGCGAGTGGCGTATTCAGCAGTTCTAATGGACTCCAATTCGGAAGGACTGCCCCCAAGAGACTGTTCAGGAGTCCTTCTGTCCGCAAGATCAGTATCCACGCGTAGGTCCGGATAAGGAAGTTCGTCCAAAATGGAACGACCACGAGTAATAACAAAACATTTCTATGTTTCGGTCTGTAGCGTGCCAGATAATAAGCGAAGGGATAACCGAGCAGTAGACAGATGGCGGTGCAAATCAGCGCTGTCGATACCGAACGCCAGAGGATCCCGAGATAGAGGCCATCGAACAGGCGTTGATAGTTTTCCCATGTGAAGTGCCACCGCACCCCGCCGTATGTTCCACGCTCTATGAAACTATAAATGAATACTGATACAAGTGGAAGCAGAAAAAAGCAGACGAGCCAAAAGACAACGGGAAAAAGGAGGATAAGAAGGTGGTAGTTACGCCGTATATATGTAATCATATCTCTGTCTCCATGTTAACCCTATTATACACAGTTTCATAAGGAAATACAAGGCAATGTGAATCACAGAGTAGCGTGGATTTATAGGGAACCCTCTTAAAATCCGCGTAATCCGTCTCATCGGCGATAATCCGCGATTCAGACAAGCAATCCCTCCCGATTTATGTTTGATTGCAAACACAAAATAGGATAAACTGATATTTCAGAGGATCGCGAGCGCAGCTCGCTCCTACAAGTAAAGAGGGTGATTTCCTAAGCACAAACGTTCAATCCAACCTACGGAGAATAAATTCAAAAAAACACAATCAAAAGGAGACAGACGTTGGAAAAGATTCGTGAACTGGTTTCTCTGTTAGAATCCGGGATTGAGGACTACGACGCTCAGATGAAGGTCCTGCAGACGGAACGGTTAAAATATATTCGACTCTCTATTACAGATGGGTTTGGCACAGAGGAAGGTGATTCTAAGGAGTCGTGGCTGCTACACCTCAAGCAGCTGGAGGATTCCCTCAGACTCCGCCAGAACAGTATTCGACAGGCAATTCGGGAAGCCGCAGAAGATATTCAGAAAGAGGAAAATGCATGATAGTTAGATACACATATCCTAATGCAAGAAAACACGTGACGTTTATACTGCTCTTGACATGGCTTTTTACTGTTTGGACAGTAAATGCGCAGGAGTTGAACAGCACCCAAATCATTGAAGAGGCGATCCGACACCAGAATTTAGGGTTAGCATATCTCGAAGAATCGCAGCCCTCGAAGGCGGTCGAGGCGTTTACAGCACTTATTGAACTGCTTCCCGATGAAGCTATCGGTTACGGAAACCTCGCTGTCGCACATCTGCGTCTACAGCAGGCAGATGCCGCTGAAGCGTCGGTTAAACGCGGGATCGCTGTCGCACCGATGGACAGTCAATTACATTTTATCTTGTCCGAGGTCTATCAACTCCAAGGACAGAGCGAGTTAGCCGTGGAGGCGATGAAGGAAGCCGTGCGGTTGGCACCCGATGAATTGGAGTTTCGTTATAAACTGGTTCGTCACTACCTTGCACAGCGTAACGATCCAGAGGCACAGCAGGAAATGGTGCGTCATTTACAAGAACTCCATATCCGTTCGCCGGTGAATGTCGTTGTGCTGTTGAAATTGACGCAAGGACTTTTGGCGCAGGAGAAACTCGCAGCGGCAGAAACTCTTTGTCAAGAATTGATGCTTCTGTTGGGGGATACCGATCCAGAAAAGCTGAAATATCTCACGCAAGGGATAACCGCGATACAACAAGACGACCTAAAAATTGCTATACGAAACATGCGCATTTTTGAGAATGTGCAACGCGCGAGTCCGCGTTATCAGCAAGGCATAGGCGAATTGGTAACCAACATCCTTGGACATCCGATAGAAACCTTTAGTCCAGGATTCAAGGCTCGGATTACAGTCAAACATGGCGCATCGATTACAGTGGATTTTGTGGATGTTACCGAACAACTTGGACTCAGGAACATCGAAGGGGTGCCTTTGCGTTTCGCAGATGTTTCACTGATTGACTACGATGGTGATGGCGATTTGGATCTCTATACAACACTCACAGGGATGCTCTTTCAAAATACGGGGGAGAAGTTTATCGCTGTCCGACAGGTCCAAGAGATACTGGAACAGCAGGCTTTACAGCCGCACACCGCCGTGTTGGTAGATCTGGATAAAGATGGGATACAAGAATTTTTACTGCAAACCCGCGAAGGAATAACGTCCCTCCAAATGGATGCAGACGGGACCTGGGGAACATCGCCGCTTGTTCAACGTCAGAAGGCGGTATACGAAACAGGTTTGCTGCTGCCTGTTGATTTTGACCATGATGGTGACCTCGATCTTTTTTCCGCACGAACCAATCTCACGATGTATCGGAATAACGGCATTGTCGATGCTAAGGGCAATATAACGTTCACCGATGTGAGTGAGCAGACCTTTGTAGGAACTGAGGCAGGCAATGCCTTTGCCGCGCGAGGTGCTCCTATTGAAGCATTCTCTGCCGATTTTGATGACGACGGGGATATAGATATTTTTGTGACACATGAAGAAATGGGATGCACGCTTTACGATAACCTTCGCCAAGGCAGGCTCCGAGCGATTTCGAGTGAGACAGGAATCCCGCAGGATGTACGTTATACTGCAGCTGCCGCTGGTGATTACGACAACGATGGCGACTTTGATCTCTTTTTGGCGACAGCAGATCGCCTCCATCTCTATCGTAATAGAGGGGATGCGAGTTTTGTCGACGCGCCGAATTTAGAGGCAAGTGCCCTTGACTTGCCGGTTGCTCTATTGAAAAATGTGGATTACGATAACGATGGGCGTGTTGATGTCTGGGTGAGTGGGCGAGACGGGATGTTCCTATTTCGCAACGGTGGCGGTGGCGCATTTAATGAACCCTACCCGTTGATAGGATCGATCACCCCCACGGAGGGAGCACTTCTCCAAGACGCAAAGGCTGGGACTGTCGGCGATTATGACAACGACGGCGATCTTGATCTCTTTTTCATCAATACCGAAGGACAACTGCGCGCATTGCAAAACGACGGCGGGAATCAAAACAATTGGATACAGGTGCGCTTGGAAGGTATCACTGCCGGAAATAACAAAGTTAATAGAGACGGCATCGGCTCGAAACTGGAAGTGAAGGTCGGGGATCTGTATCAGCTACAATATGTAACAGAACAGGTATCCCATTTTGGATTGGGAGGATTTGACACCGCAGATGTCATTCGCGTCGTCTGGACGAATGGCGTGCCGCAGAACGTTGTAACCCCGCAGGCGAAGCAGCGAATTTTGGAAAAACAGATCCTAAAGGGGTCTTGTCCGTTTCTGTATGTTTACGACGGTGAACACTATCAATTCATCACAGATCTGCTCTGGCGCGCACCCTTGGGACTCGTTACGTCGATGGGATTCGTCGCACCCGATGAAACAAAGGATTTTGTGAAGATATCGGGAACGCAAATGCAACCGAAGTCCGGCAAATATTCTATTCAGATTACGGAGGAATTATGGGAGACTGCCTATTTTGATGAGGTTAAACTAATAGCGGTCGATCACCCCGTAGGGACTGATATTTTCGTAAATGAGCAGTATACACCGCCACCCTTTGCAGCGTTCAAAATCTATGGTGTCGCAGAGAAACGGTTCCCAAAATCTGCGGTTGACCATCACGGTAAAGATGTGTCCGATGCTTTAAAGGCGTTTGATTACGGCTACGCCGTTGAACATGCCCCTGGTGCCTATCAAGGCGTTGTTGAACCGCATGCCATTGTCCTCGATCTCGGTGATGTTCCAAACGATACACCGCTGACACTCTTCCTCGGTGGGTGGATCTTTCCGACGGATACCAGTATCAATGTCGCCCTGTTCCAAAATCCTGCAATCAATCCCAGTTTTCCATCGGTCGCTGTGAAGGATAAGGCTGGAGAATGGAAAACCGTAATCGATATGATTGGACTTCCTGCGGGGAAAAACAAGACGATCACTGTTGACCTGACGGGTAAATTTCTATCAGAGGATCGGCGCGTGCGGATTGAAACCGATATGCAGATTTACTGGGACACGGCGTTTTTCACTGTCGGCACACAGACGGTCCCGATGGAAGTAACAACCTTGAACCCGGATAGCGCGGATTTACACTACCGCGGCTTTTCTGAGATGTATCGTCCGAACCCACATGCCCCGCACCTGTTTGATTACCAAAAGGTTACAAAGGCAGCACAGTGGCGAGACTTGGCAGGATTTTACACCCGTTACGGTGATGTCGCTCCGTTGTTGCAGGAGGTTGACGATATGTACGTTATTCTCAATGCTGGGGACGAAATCACAGTGGAATTTGAAGCGTCGCGCTTACCAACATTAAAAGCGGGTTGGGTGCGTGATTTTATTCTTTATAGCGATGGATGGGATAAAGATGGCGACATCAACACGCTCACATCACAAACGGTTGAACCGCTCCCGTTTCACGGGATGTCTGCCTATCCCTATCCTGAAACTGAGCATTATCCAGATGACGAGGCACATCGGCAGTATCGGCTTGAATACAACACACGACGCGTCGAACACCGTTTACCGCCATTACCGACAAGGATAAAACCATGAATTGGTAATCAGGACTCTGACTGCCGTGATGCGTGTGCGATTTCATTCCTCACTTGGCGTAACGGGATATACAGACAGAGCGTCGCAATGATCAAGATGCCCGCCAGCACTACGTAAGGATACGCCTCTTTCGCATAGAGCCACCCGCCGAGCAGTGGTCCCAAAATGCGTCCTAAACTTAAAAAAGCATCCATAATACCGATAGCTGCCCCTTGACCAATCTGGGTCTGCTTGGAAATCCACGATGTATTCGTCGGACGGATCAACTGATTACCGATACCGGCGATAGTGAGATACAAAGTAAGCGATGCGAAGGAGTAAGCCGCGAGCAGTAACACTATGCCGAGCGCGTTGAGCAGCAACCCGGTAAGAATAATCCGCCGCTCCCCAAACTTATTAATTAATTTTCCAAGCAATCCACCCTGCAATGGCACAACAATCGCGCCCATGACCATAAACATCCACCCCATCTCCCGTTCTCCATAGTCCCAACCCGCTTCGATGAACAGCGGAAAAGTCATCTCCAATCCTGCGAAACTGAAGGTTGAGAAAAACGCCACAAGAAAAAGGGGTGTAAGCGGCGATCTCAGAGTCGTCTGGCGAAAGATTTCACGCGGAGAGACCCATTCATGGCGATCTTCGAATTCCTCACTGGTGAGACCTTTCTGAAGCGATTCTGGAAGTAAAACAAATGCAAAGAGAAATGTAAGTAGCGATAAACCACCGGCGACAAAGAACGGCATATCGTGCCTGCCCATGATGCCGCCAATCGCGGGTCCGAGAATGAAACCGAGCCCCATCGCTGCGCCCATTAACCCCATGCCTCTGCCGCGCTCCTCTGCTGTGGTAACGTCGGCAACATAAGCCATCACACTCGGCAGCACCGCCGCTGAAGCGATACCCGCTGCACTACGAGCGATGAGAAGCCACACATAAGCCTTTGCCAATCCGAAGCCGACTAAGGCGGCAGCGTTCCCAAGCAGTCCGAGCAGAATCAAAGGTTTTCTGCCGTGTTTGTCCGATAATCTACCCCAGAGTGGTGCAAACAGTAGTTGCATCCCGGAATAGATAGACATTAATATAGCGATTTCAGTGGTGGTTGCCCCCATATCTTTGGCGTAATAAGCGAGGTTCGGAATGATGATGCCAAACCCGAGCATCACGAAGAATAGGGTTAAGAACAGGAATAGCAGTCTTGATTTTTGCATCTAAGATGAACGCGAGAATCCGCGAGGATGAGTCCATACCTTTTCCGCTCCAGTGGATTACATACTATCGGCAAGATCCGGGAGCAATTCTATAAACATAATATCGTCTATTATAACAGGTTTGCGGAAAGCGTATCAATATAAAAAAGAGAAGTATTCAGTTATCCGTTTGAAATTTACGCCCAAACCTTTGGCTGGTGAGGTTTGCAAACTCGCCCCGTTAAAGGGAAGATTTTTCTGTCGAAAAGTAAAAATTGAAGGCACATCGGTCCGAAAATTTATTATGGCAATTTTGGTCCGTTTTTGGTATTATAAAATTGGTTTCATAGTTCTTAATACACACAAAAATTAAACTTATTAAACACTGGAGGAAACATGGCAACCGAATTTGTTCATCTACATAACCATAGCGAATATAGCATGTTAGATGGCGCGTGCCGCATTGAAGACATGGTCAATTGGGCAGTCGAAAATGGCGCACCTGCTGTCGCACTTACGGATCATGGCAACATGTTCGGGGCATGGGAATTATACAGTAAAGCGACAAAGGCGGGGGTCAACCCAATCGTCGGTTGTGAAGTGTATGTCGCACCCGGCAGCCGAAGAGAAAAGAAGAAGGGACAAGGGGGACCTTATCACCTCACGCTGCTTGCAGAGGATGCAACCGGTTACCAGAATCTCCTAAAATTAGTATCGCTCGGATATACAGAGGGGTTCTACAGTAGACCCCGTGTTGACATGGAAATCTTGCGTGAATACCATGCTGGGATTATCGCGTTGACGGGATGCATCCAAGGACAGGTGCCACAACTTCTCTGTTCAAATCGGCGAGAAGAAGGGATCCAAAACTTCAAAACGCTCATGGAGATAATGGGGAAAGATAACCTCTATGTTGAGATACAGAATCACTATATCGACAAGGAACTTGAAGCATATCCAGTGATGGTTCAGTTGGCGAAAGAGTTCAATCTCCCGCTCGTTGCCACAAATGATTGCCACTACCTCCGCAAATCCGACCACGAAATGCACAATGTGCTCCTTTGTATACAGACGAAAAAGACTGTCAACGATCAGAACCGGCTGCGGTTCGATAACCATTTCTATTTTAAAAGTGTTGATGAAATGCGGGAGGTGCTCAAGGACTACCCGCCTGAAGCCATCAGCAACACACTTGAAATCGCGAACCGGTGTAACCTTAAACTCGATTATGATGAGAGTGTAATGCCGAGGTATGAAGTACCCGAGGGGCATACAAATGACAGTTACCTCAAAGAGTTGTGTTACCAAAGCTTAAAAGAAAAATATGGCGGTCAGCTCTCTGAGCCAATTCGACGGCGCCTGGATTACGAGCTGGATATTATTAGCAAAACCGACTACTCCGGGTATTTCCTCATCGTGTGGGATTACGTTAAATACGCCCACAAACAGGGTTATCCACTTTCCGCCCGTGGCTCTGCCGCGAGTAGCCTCGTGCTTTACGCCCTTAATGTAATTACCTTCAATCCAATGGATTACGACTGCCTCTTTGAGCGGTTTCTAAACCTTGAACGTATCAGCCCCCCGGATATTGATATTGACTTCGCCGACCGTGCTCGTGAGCATGTTATTAATTATCTCAGAGAAAAATACGGTGAAGATTCTGTCGGCAAAGTCGCCACCTTTGCAACATTGGGCGCCAAAGCCGCGATTAAAGATGTCGGTCGGGCCCTTGAAGTCCCTCTCGAAGATGTCGCAAAGTTGACGGAGCTGATCCCAACTATCCCTGGAATAACACTTGATGAAGCCTTGGAACAGGTGCCGGAATTTCAGGCACTCGCGGAACGTCCCGAAAATAAAGAGTTGATGGATCTCAGCAGATCCGTCGAAGGCATGAAACGGCACGTCTCTTGTCACGCCTCCGCAATCGTTGTCTCAAACGGTCCGTTAACGAACTTCGCCCCGCTCTTCAAGGATAAACATGACCAGGTTGCGACGCAGTTTGAAGGGAAAACGGTTGAAGATGTCGGTATCGTTAAATTCGATTCACTGGGGCTACGGAGCCTTACCGAGATATACGATTGCCTTCAGATGGTTAAGGCGAACCACGGCAAGGATATCAAGTTAGAGGATATTCCCTTTGATGATGAAAAAACCTATTCACTTATTAGTAGAGGCTTAATTGCTGGCTTGTTTCAACTTGAAACCTCCTCTGGCATGTATCGGGTTGTTACACAGATGAAGCCGGATAACTTTGAGCAGTTCTCTACGATTCCGGCACTTTACCGACCGGGTCCCCTTGAAAGCGGGACGATGCAGGACTTCATTGATCGAAAAAACCGGTTGAAGCCGGTGCAATATATCCATCCATCCCTTGAAAGCGCGCTCCAAAACACTTACGGGGTTTGCGTCTATCAGGAACAGGTCATGCAAATCGCACGCGACATGGCGGGTTTTACGCTTGGCGAAGCAGATATACTCCGCTCCGCTATGGGAAAGAAGGACGCGGCACTGCTCCAAGCGCAACGTGATAAATTTATTGAAGGCGCAGTCGAGAACGGTATCACGCAGCAGGAGGCAGAGAACGTATTTACACAGTTGGAGCCTTTTGCTGGCTATGCCTTCAACAAGTCGCACACCGTTGCGTATTCGATGTTAGCATATCGCATGGCATATCTGAAAGCGCACTATCCACACGAATTTATGGCGGCAATGATGACGGGAGAGGCAGCCGATTCATCGAAGGTTACCCGATACCGCACCGAATGTAAGAAACTTGCTGAATTTTTGGAAATAAAGATCAATCTGTTACCCCCCGATGTCAATAGCAGTAGAAGGGAATTCACCGTAGAGGGCGAGGATATTTGCTTCGGACTTGTTGCCGTAAAAGGCGTCGGTGATGGGGCGATAGATGCAATCGTGCAAGAACGGGAACAAAAGGGTTCATTCACATCGTTACAGAATTTCTGTGAGCGTGTGGATACAAAACAGGTGAATAAGCGGGCTGTTGAAAGCTTAATTTTTAGCGGCGCGTTTGACTCACTTGAAGGACACCGAGCGCAACATATTGACAACTTAGACAATATTATGAGAGTCGCACAAAACGCTCAGGCAGAACGGGACCGTGGGCAGATGAGTCTCTTTGGCGACGGAGAGGAAGCACCAACAGCAACCGTAACGCTAACCGATGCTCCGACATATGATCCATTGGAACGGCTTATGCGGGAAAAGGAACAACTCGGTTTCTATGTTTCGGGACACCCGCTTGAGGAATATAATGACATCATTGAAAACTACACCAGCGCCAGCACTCAAACGCTCGTTGAACATCGTATTGATTCCGAAGTCGATGTGGCGGGAATGATAACGGACGTTAAAAATATCACCACCAAAAAAGGGGATCCTATGGCGGTGATCGGACTCGAGGATTTGGAGGGCGCGATAGAGGTTGTTATTTTCCCAGAGGCATACAAAACAGCGGGAAATCTCGTTGAAGGCAGGGTCGTTTGGATTCGGGGGAAGGTCAATATCAACCAGAATAGTAGAAAGCGGAGGTCCGAGAATGGCGACACCGAGCAGGAAGAACGCCAGATACAGGCAGATCGGCTCATAGATATTGAGTCTGTCAGCGAGCAACAGACCTCTGCACTTGAGGTGACGATTCCAGAGTCTGACGTTGAGAATGTCGAAAAGCTGGAAAGACTTCAAAAAATTGCCCAGGCGAATAAGGGGGATTTGGATCTGATTCTACGTCTCATGAGTCCTCGCTACGGTGAAGTTATCGCTCGGTGTGCTCAAAAGTATAGTGTGGCGTACGAACCGCAGGTTATTGAACAGATAGAGGGATTGTTCGGTGAAGATTGTGCCAAACCCAGCAACCGAACGATACGCGGGAATAAAAGTCGCACCTCACACATGGATTATGTGTAATCCGCAGAAATCGCGCCTCGCCGGCGCGACTGCCAAATTGCGTAGGAGGAGATTTGCTCATTATGCAGTACCGTACACTCGGTAAAACAGGACTCAGCGTCTCAGAGATTGGGTATGGTGGGGGTAGGGTTCGTCCGGAGCACGATGAAACATCGCTTGTCAATATGCTACATTACGCGATGGATGCTGGACTTAACTATCTGGATACTGCCCCCGACTATGGCGGTGGCTATAGCGAAACCGTTATCGGTAAAGCGATCGCTGGACGACGGGAGTCATGTATTATCGCAACTAAGACGGAAGCCTATGATCCTGATGGCATTGCCAATGACGTAGAGGGGAGCCTCCAACGCCTTGGGACCGATTATATTGATGTCCTGCAATTCCACGGTGGATGGTTCTATGCGGACGATACGGAACTCATTCTGAACGGTGGTGGGTTGGCGGCGTATCTCAAGCTAAAAGAGGAAGGGAAGGTTCGATTTATCGGATTTTCGGCAGACGGTCCTTCCGGTGGCACGGAGCAGTTGATTGCCACTGGCGAGTTTGACATGATGCAAATCCATTACAATCTAATGTATCAAAGCACCTGTGATGCCTTCGGCAGGCGCGGGGTCATTCCTGATGCCGTTGCACAGGAGATGGGTATTGTATTGATGCGCTCTACCACCAGCAATGCGTTCCAGAATCTCATGAAAAATTGTTTTCCGAATGAGATGGCGAATGTTGATGTAGATAGTTTCCTACTCAACTATTCTATTTCAAATCCGATGGTGAACGTCGCACTCATGAGCCTGCAGAGTATTGACGATGTGGATTGGACAAACGCGGTTTCTGACAACGTTGATGGGCGCTTGGATCTACGAGCGGTTCATGGGCGGTAGTTGAATTTTTCCACTGGTAGGTGCGATTTCATAAAAATTAATTTATTAATTCGGTAATTCCCTACGCTTCAAATCTCCTTACTCAAGTGACCGAAGTGCTTTTTCTACAAGGATTTTAATATCTTTATTGCTTGATTTTTCCGAGAGTGCCAATGCAGTCCGAAAATCTTGTTTTGCCTTGCGCGTGCGATCTAGCAAAGCGTTCACACTTCCGCGATTATAGTATGCCAAAGCAAAATCAGGTTTTAATCGGATCGCAATATCATAGTCAGCGATAGCAGCATTAGGTTGCCCGAGTTTTTCTTTCACAAATCCGCGCCTGATGTATGCATGGGTAAAATCAGGTTTTAATCGGATCGCCGTATCATGATCCGTTATGGCATCAGAATATCGTCCGAGTTTGTATTTTGCTCTTCCGCGATTGTTGTATGCGTCAGCATAATCAGGGTTTAGCAGTAGAACTATGTTGTAATCGGCAATAGCAGCATTATATTGTCCAAGTTTATACTTCGCATTTCCGCGATTGTTGTATGCGTCAGCATAATCAGAGTTTAGCAGTATGGCTATGTTGTAATTGGCAATAGCGGCATCATATTGTCCAAGGTTGTGCTTCGCTTTTCCACGGTTGTTGTATGTATCGACATGATCAGGATTTAGGTATATAGCCGTATCATAATCGGCAATAGCGGCATCATATTGTCCAAGTTTATACTTCACATTTCCACGGTTGTTGTATGCATCGACATGATCAGATTTTAGTTTTATCGTCATATCATAATCGGCAATAGCGGCATCATATTGTCCAAGTTTATACTTCACATTTCCACGGTTGTTGTATGCATTGGCATGATAAGGATTTAGTTGTATAGCCATATCATAATCGGCAATAGCATTTTCGTAGTCCCTTGATTCGTATTTTTCTTGCCCCCATCTGTAGTAAACCTCGGAAAACCTGACGGGGTCTACATGTGTGAACGGTATCACTGTACCTGATCGATCAAGCAAGTCCTTGAGGATATTTATAGGAATCGCGAAATTGAGATTCTGACCATCTACAAGGGTCATAAAAGAAACGCCAATAATCTCACCTTTGCTATTTAGTACAGGACCGCCACTGCTTCCCGGAGAAATCGGTGCTGTCATTAGAAGACGTTCCTTCATAGATTTTTCGCGCCGACTACTAATAATACCATCTGAGAACGTTCCTCCCAGTCCCTTCGAATTGCCCACGACATACACATTCTCGCCAATACGAACGACATCACTGTCACCAAGCGGAAGGGGTTTAACCCCAGATCCCATGACTTTTAGAATGGCCAGATTGTTTATTTGATCAACTGCTGTAACGCCTTCAAGGATGTATGTTGTGAACTCGCCAACTAACTTCGCTGTACCACGCATTGCGCCATTTATAACGTGGTAATTGGTAGCGATCAGGTTTTCGCGCACGAAGAACCCGCTGCCAAAGCCGAGAGTTTTGCCGTTGCTATCCTGCATCTCTAAATAGACGGTGGCAGCTAATGCCTTTTCAGCGATCTCTGGCACAGTCTGAGCAGGTGTAGTGCTTATCATGCAGAATATCAGTAGAATCACAAGTATCATTAGCGGTTGTGCCCACATTAATTCGTTTTTATGTTTCATCGGGAATCCTTTTATGTTTAATGGAAACATCCCCATTGGAATGCTCCTGAGCACTCGTCAAGTGATACTCTATGATAAAGCATCTATTGTCACATTACCATCTGTTACGACATCTAATATCAGGCGACTTCCATAAAGCAAGGACATTCCAACCAATGGACCTCCTTCTGCTTGTAGAACATACACATTGCGTTCGGCACCGTGCCATAGCACTTTCGCAATATGTCTCTTTAAGACGACTCTATTTTCGTCACCGAGTATTGCGCGTTGTTCCGCAGCTTGTTGAAGATTAAGGCGACTCACTAAAGCACTCGGTAATGTCAAATATCCGGTGAATCCTGTATCAATAACTGCCTCAATTTTCTCAGATTGATTTGAGCTGCCAACCTCCAATTCAATAACAGCTTCTTGGTAGACTGTGATTTTTCCGGTGATCATTGGGTTGACCCTGAAATTTTAAAGCCGATTCGATGGGCTGCCGGAAATCCAATTCGCAAACAGTAGATGACAGCCTCCGGGTGCTTTTCAAGAAGACGCATTGAAGATGCCACCTCATCAGCATCAATCTCATAAGCTCCTGTTTCTATGTCAATGGTCAGGAATTTGCCCTTGTGTTGTGATTCAACTTTTTCACGGAGCTGATGAGAATATATTTCTTCGCCGCGGGCTGCAATACTTCCGTGGGGGTAATCGGAATAAGGCATCGTGATGCTCCTCTTAGTCAAATTCTCTTTCTGAGGTGCGGCTTAGAAACCGCACCTACCTTAAGTTGGGGAAGTCAATTACGCAGACAAGAAATTCCGAATGACATAATCCAGAATCCCACCGTGTTTGTAGTATTCCACTTCTACAGGAGAGTCAATTCTGATCAACAGCTCGGTTGTCTGGGTTTCACCGTTTGCACGGACGATGTTCATCGTCGCCATCTGTCCGGGTTGGAGATCCTTGGCAAAGCCTGTGATGCTGATAATCTCGCTTCCGTCGAGGTTGAGCGTCTGGACATTCTCACCCGATTTGAACTGCAACGGTAAGACTCCCATGCCGATGAGATTACTGCGGTGAATACGCTCGAAACTCTCTACAACGACAGCCTTGACACCCAAGAGTTTAGGTCCCTTCGCTGCCCAGTCGCGAGAACTTCCCATGCCGTAGTCCTGTCCGGCGAAAATAACAGTTGGAACGTCGTTTTCGCTGTAATCGAGGGCTGCTGCGTAGATAGTCGTTTGTGTGCCTTCAGGATACTGAAGTGTATAACCACCCTCTACATCCGGGGTCATCAAGTTTCGGACACGTCGATTGGCGAATGTGCCACGGCTCATCACACGGTCGTTCCCGCGTCTGGAACCGTAGGTGTTGAAATCTCGTGTCTCTACACCGTGTTCTTGGAGATATTCCCCTGCTGGACTTGCGGCTGCAATCGCACCTGCTGGGGAGATATGGTCGGTGGTGACGGAATCCCCAAAGATACCGAGGATGCGGGCATCCACAATGTCTGCAATGGGAGCAGGTTCGCGTGCAAACCCTTCAAAGAATGGTGGATGCTGGACATAGGTGCTTCTCTCGTTCCATGGATAAAGGACTCCCGTCGCGCCTGCGAGTTCTTCCCATTCTGGTGCCTGATGACCGATCGATTCGTACATCTCTCGGAACGTCCGGCGATCGACTGCGACAGCGATCATCTCGGCGATCTCTTGCCGGGTGGGCCAGATGTCCTTCAGGTAAACAGCCTCTCCTGCATCGTTGTGTCCAACAGGTTCAGTCGTGAAATCGATGTCAATCCGTCCTGCGATGCCATAAGCAACGACGAGCGGTGGGGACATGAGGAAATTGGCTTTTATTTCTGGATGCACGCGTGCCTCGAAGTTCCTGTTGCCACTGAGAACGCTTGCGGTAACGAGGTTTACTGTGTCAATTGCCTCTTGAACCACGTCGTTGAGCGGTCCACTGTTGCCGATACAAGTTGTGCAGCCATAACCTACGACGTTGTAGCCGAGTTCTTCTAAATAGGGCAGTAGACCGGTGTTCTGCAGGTACTCGGTAACGACGCGCGAACCCGGGGCTAAACTGGTCTTAACGTAGTCGGGGACCCGCACCCCTTTTTCCACAGCCTTTTTCGCGAGCAACCCCGCGCCGATCATCACGGAAGGATTACTCGTGTTTGTGCAGCTGGTAATTGCCGAGATAACCACCGATCCGTGAGTGATGCCGGTGCTATCCGCCACGTCTTCTGTTACACCGAATCCATCGTCTGCTACAGGACGTGTAAGGAGTTCAGTAAAGGTATTTTTGACATCCGACAAAGCGATCCGGTCTTGAGGTCGTTTCGGACCGGCGATACTCGGTTCGATATCCGCGAGGTCAATTTCGATGACGTCGGAGTACTCAACATCGCCGAGGCGTGGGATACCGAAGATGCCTTGGGCTTTAAGATAAGCCTCTACCATGTCAACGTGCGTTTCGTCGCGCCCGGTGAGACGGAGGTATCGCATCGTCTCTGCATCGGGTGGGAAAAATCCGATAGTCGCACCGTATTCTGGACACATATTAGAGAGCGTCGCCCGATCGGGTAGAGAGAGGGCTTCTACACCTGCCCCAAAGAATTCCACAAACTTATCAACGACTGCAGCGGCTCTGAGGCGTTGGGTTACAGTCAACACCAAGTCTGTTGCGGTTACACCCTCACGAAGTTCGCCTTTCAGGTGAACGCCGAGGACTTCGGGGGTCAAAATATAAACGGGTTGCCCTAACATTGCGGCTTCCGCTTCTATGCCGCCGACCCCCCATCCAACGATACCTAAGCCGTTAATCATTGTGGTATGCGAGTCGGTGCCAACAACAGTGTCTGGATAGGCGAGTGAATCTTCCGTCATAACCACTTTGGCGAGGTATTCCAGATTCACTTGATGCACAATACCGATAGAGGGTGGAATGATATTGAATTTTTCAAACGCCTGTTGTCCCCATTTGAGGAACTCATAACGTTCTTTGTTGCGTTCAAACTCCCGTTGGGTGTTAAATTGAAATGCGTTTTCTGATCCGTAGGCATCGACTTGGATAGAGTGATCGATGACTAAATCGACAGGAACGAGGGGTTCTATCATGCCAGCATCACCGCCAAGTTCTGCCACCGCGGAACGCATCGCAGCAATATCAACAACGAGGGGAACACCTGTAAAGTCTTGCGCTACCACGCGCGCCGGTTTGAAAGGAATCTCCAAAGCTTTCGGAGAACGCGCGTCCCAATTTGCCAAATTTACAATATCCTCTTCTGTAATTTGGTGTCCGTCGTAATTTCGCAGTAATGATTCGAGTAAGATACGGAGGCTAACAGGCAAGGTGGTTATTGAACCGATGTCGACTTCTCCTAAGGCAGGGAGCGAATAATAAGTACACGCAAACCCATCGCCTTCAAGGGTTCGGTGTGTATTAAATAAATTGTGAGCAGGGTGGGGCATCTGCTAACTCCTTTATGTTGTAAATATTTTCTATAATTTTACCACAATTGAGGGCTATATTTCAATGGTTCTCCGTCAGCAATTAGCAAAAGGAGGTCCTTCACCAGAGAATTCTTTACCGATGATTAATCAGTTTCGTAATTTCATCGAGTTGCTGACGAGCATGGACAACGATAACGTTTTCAGGATACTCTGTAATCAACGTAGTATAAGTAGCAGCGGCGTTGGCGAAGTCGGCGTTTTGGCGGTATATCTCGGCGATATTTACGAGTGCCTTCGGGACGCTAAGGCTTTCCCGCGCAACGACTTGTTCGTATGCCTTGATTGCCTCAGTGGTTTTTGCATTTTTTCGGTAGATATCACCGATGAGCAGCCACACCGCATCGACGATAGTCGCTTGCGGATAGGTTTCAAGACTTCGTTCACACTGTTGTAGTGCTTCCGCAGTCTCTCCATTTAAATGGAGCTGTACAGCAGTGGCATAATCCGTGAGCGGAATTTTGAGGTAATCAGAATGATTCTGGATGAGGACAATCCGTTCAAGCGCATCGTTTGTGAGCTGGTCAGATCTTGAGATTCGGATGACTTCATTGTATTCCTTCGTGGCTTGGTCGAAATCGGCAGAAAAGAAATAGGAATCGCCAATCAGTTTTCGGGCAACGGCACGGAAGAGGTGGGGACGGCTGGCAATAGGTTCAAGGACTTCTCTCGCAAGTGTATAGCGTTTCAGTAGGACATGACATTCTGCCAGACCCAGTTGCGCTTCTACCAATTGCGTTGTGAGCAAGCGTTGGGTGAGCAAAGTTTGGAAAGTTTTCTGGGCGATTTTCGGGGCGCGGATACCGTGGAGTTGCAGCTGCCCAAGTAACAATCTATTTTTGACGGAAGCCTCACGATTGTGAACTAATTCTTCTAAGAGAGCGATGGCCTCGGTCCACTCCTCCATTTTTTGGTAGCGTGCTGCAAGCTTAGAACGGGCAGTCCTTATGCGTGTACTGTCTGTAGAACCTGCTATCAATGTCTTATAGAAATCTATGGCGTGTGGGTTCTCCTTGCGTTCTAACATCCGTGCGTATGTTTCTAACGTCATGTCAGTGTGAATCGGATGGTTTCGGTGGAGGTGTGTAAACGTTTCGAGTGCTTGGGACACTTTTCCAGCATGGAAATAGAGTTCTCCCAAAGTCATGACGATGTTGGCGTTTTGTGGATTTTGTGCCCGTCGTTTCTCAAGTTGCGCAACGAGTTTATCACGGATGGGTTTGTAGAGATCGCCTTCATAAATTTCAAGCATAGCACTCCAAATCGCTTCCCGTTGATTCCCTGTAAGCCCGACCTGTTGCAAAGCATCAATATAGACCTCGGCGGCTTGTTCAATTTGTCCTTGGATTTTATACGCTGCTGCCAATTGTGTGTAAAGGTAGCTATCTTTTGGACGTAAGCGTATGGCTTGCTGATATGCTGCGATGGCTTCCGGGTACATCTTATGGGAGAGATAGATCGCGCCGAGTTGCTTTTGTTGATCGACTTGGTTGACCTCCTCCTCGACCATTTTTTTCCATTCGGTCACGGCTTGTGTGGTTTTACCGGTTTCAGCATAGAGCGCGCCCAATTTCCTGCGGAGTGTTGTGTTGTTGGGGTTCCGTTCAATCGCCTTGCGGTAGAGTTCAAGTGCTTTCGGATGGGCGTTTTGTTGTTGATAAAGTTCTGCCAATTGTTCTAATAGCGTCGTATCGTCAGGATAGTGTCGCATCCGTTCTTGAATCAATTTTTCAGCCGCTGCATAGCGTTGGTTCGTTATATAAAGTTGGATGAGGCTATTGACAGCACTGACGCGATAGGGTGAACTCGGAAAATTTTCAAGGAAATACTTGTAGCTATCTATTGCTTCTTCGGATTTACCCTCTGTTTGCTGGTATTTTCCAAGGAGATAGGCAGCTGTGGCGGCAGCGGTTGTATTGGGATGCTGCTGAAGAATCTGCTTGCACTGCCTAATTGCCGCTGTGAACTGATAGCGCTGCCAGTAGAGGTTTCCCAACCGATGAACCGCTTGGGTCGCATAAGAACCGTTCGGATTTTCGTCAATAATTTCTTTGAAGACTCGCTGTGCTGCCGGATCCTCGCTGACCTTGGCGTAACTTTGTCCTAACATCAATCGGATTGAGTCCTTTTGACTCTGCCGGAGCGGGATATAAGTGCCATCCAGCCGAGGAATGCCGTTTTCAATCAACGCTTCATACGCTTTAATCGCTTCCGTATACCGTCTTTCGTGGTAATGGTCATGTGCGGCTTCTACTGGATCAGAGACAGGAGGCACGTTTGGAGTGGCCCCGGGAACTTGGATTTGGGCGGAAGTATATAAACTATTCCCAAGTGTCATAAGAAAGAATAAAAATAAAATAGAAAGAAAGATGACTCGTTGTCGCATTGTAGTGTCCATTTTTATTGGGTGTTGTGTCTTAATCTGTAAGAACTGTGCTTGTGTAGTCTTATCTGAATAGACACGTGTTAACTATCTCCTCAAGCGTTCGCGTTTCCATCTCTAATTTGAGTTGTTCAACTTTTTCACTGCCGAGTTCTGCCGCTAATGCATTGATAGCGTTATTCACTGCATCTGCATAAAACGATGTTGTCGCGTCTGTTTCCGCGTAGATTGACGCGACCTTAAGAAAGAGGGACAAACTCTGTTCAAATTCGCCTTCCGCGTGAGCTAACTGTCCGAATTGATAGAGCGAGTCTGCGATCTCACGGGGGGTTCCCTTCTCTTTGCGATATTCCAGACTTCCTGTATAGTAGTCCCTCGCTTCCTCGTGTTTACCGTGGCGCAGTGCTACCTTGCCCAGGCTATCCATTAGATAAGTAAACCCCACGTTGGAAGTAGAGAGGTCACGGGTGAGACGTAGACTTTCTGTATAGTAGCGTTGCGCTTCCTCTCGTAGACCTTGCTGGTTCGCGGTTTTCCCGAGATTATTGAGGGCGCGAGCGATACCGAGTTTATCTCCAAGTTCGCGAGCGATACGCAGACTTTCGGTATAATGCAGTTTCGCTGTTTCAAAATGGTGACGATTATATGCAGTGACTCCCAGATTGTTTAGTATAAGAGCTGTCCGCCATTTGTCGCCTAATACTTTCGCTATTTCTAAGGCTTCGGTAAGGTGTGCATCTGCCTCTTTAAATTTTTTTTCATACCTTGCGATGATGCCGAGACAATTTAACGCATTGGCGACACCGAGCTGCTGTCCTACCTTTCTGAAAACTTGTAAGGCGTTTTCGCATAATTGTCGAGCAATTTCACATTCCTGTTGTTCATTATAGAATGTTGCGAGAGCCACTCGAAGTTCCGCTATTGTCAGTTGGACTGACATTTCGTTCGCTTCAGGTGTGTCCTCTAATCCTTGATGTTCGCCGAGTCGCTGGTGCAATTCCGCCTCTGCTTGTTTCAACCATCCCAAACCTTCAGTCCATAACCCGTGTATATAGAAAAATTTCCAGAGCGCAACAGCAAGTTGCCCAAACAGGAACCATTCATTATTCTCCTGTGCAAACCCAAAAACAGCACGAAAATTATCGAGCTCAATCACCATCTCTGAGAGTGCATCGTTCTGTTCAGGACCTTCTAACTTTCTGTCCTGTTCCTGCGCGAATGTGAGATAATAGTGTGCATGCGCCTCTCTGAATCCAGTGGGGTGTTTCTTCTCCCGAAGATACAATTGTAACGGAACAGGGAGGCGGTAGCGAGTTCGCGTCAGAGATTCTTCAGTGATGAGTAACGATTTATCGTGTAAATTAAAGATGAGGTCGATTGTTTCCGTATAGTGCGAATCCTGTTCGGCATCAACACATGCTGAATTACAGATAGTTTCTGCGGCTTCCAAGAAGAATCCACCTGAAAAAAGCGAGAGTTGACCAAGCAGACGTTGTTCCTCTGGCTCTAAAAGTTCGTAGGACCAGTCAATCACAGCATTAAGCGTCTGATGTCTCGCCGGCACGTCTCGATTGCTTGTCGACAGAAGTGTAGATGACTTACTTGATGGTGAGCTACCAAGTTGGACCTTTAAGCGAGCGAGGATGTTTTGTGGCGTCATAGCTCGGACGCGCGCCGCGGTAAGTTCGATCGCGAGGGAGAGCCCGTCAACTATACGGCAAATCGCGCCAATCGCTTCGGCATTGTCGGTCGTTAATTGAAAGTCGGGTGCGACGGTTTCTGCTCGCGCTAAAAAGAGCTGGACGCTTTCAAATTCGCGAAGCGTTTCGAAGTCCACATCTTCAGCGGGAGTCGATAGCGGAGGTACCACGAACCGCTGCTCACCTGCGACCTTTAATAGTTCCCGCGATGTAGTTAGACAACGTAACGTTGGACATCTGAGCAACAAGGTATTGACATCTTCGGATGCCTCCATTAAGTGCTCAAAATTGTCCAGCACCAATAGAAGTGTTTTACCTAAAAGATGTGAAACGACCTGTTCCATGGCATCTTGTGCCGATTCCAATGGAAGATCGAGAACCTTTGCGATTTCCGTAATGACGTGGGCAGGTTGTCTCAAATCCGCTAACGCGATGAACCATACACCATCAGGATAAGTGTCCAGAAGTTCTGTCGCAACCTGTAGACCGAGACGCGTTTTACCGATACCTCCAGGTCCAGTCAGTGTTACCAGTCGTGCCTGTCCGTCGGTGAAATACTCCACAATACGGCGGACTTCGGTTTCTCTACCGATAAAACTATTCATAGGTGCTGGTAGGTTATTCGGCAAATTGTTGAGGGTTTTTAGGGGTGGGAACTCGGTTTGTAGTTCAGGAATAGGGTGGGAGTCTGCAGAGTGCCGATCCTGTGCTGTGTCTCCTTGTGCCGCCTTGCTGAAGACTTCTTGCCACCTTTCTTCACCAGTGATTTTTAAAATAGAAGCCCGCGGTGCAAGGAATTGAAAAATTGCTTCAGGATGTTGAATGTTTTTCAAGCGATGTTCGCCGAGTGCCGCAAAGCTGCCGGGTGGAAATTGCGTTTTCACGAGGGCGTGCGTCACAGTGGAAAGTAGGATCTGTCCACCGTGTCCGGCATCCGTAATTCGTTTGGCAAGATTCGCAGGCATCCCGTGATATTCGTCATCCAATAGAATCATATCACCTGTGTGAATACCGATACGGACGCGTAACGTCTCAATGTTTTCATGCCACTTATAGGCATTGAGTCCTAACTGTATCTCAAGTGCGCACATAAGGGCTGCACTTGCCGTAGGAAAAACAAAGAAAAAAGCGTCACCTTCATTTCCGATCTCTGTACCACCCCACGCCGAATTTGCAGCCCGCAAAATCGTGTTGTGGGTATTGATAACCTCCGCCATAACCTCATTGCTGTGCTTCTCCCAAAGTAGTGTTGAACCTTCGATATCAGTAAACATCAAGGTGAGGGTGCCGACCGGCAAATGTGGCTGTGGATTGTGTGTTGACACAGGATTATCCTTTTTCAATGCCATTGTTCGAGATTCCCATAAGACGCCGAGTATTAGCGCATCGCGAGATTTGTGAGCAATGCCATGCCGTAAATCATACTATTTTCGTCAATGTCGAACTGTGGGTGGTGACACATATTCACAATGCCTTTTTCTTCGTTCCCTGCGCCTACCATCACGAAGCACGCTGGAATTTTTTGTGAATAGTATCCGAAATCTTCACCCCCAAGTATCGGAGACATTGGAAATATGAGATTGTCCTCACCAACCAACCCGCCTGCTGTGGAGATAACTGTGTTGACACACGGTTCGTGGTTGTAGGTTACCGGGTACCCTTCTTGATAATCGAATGTATAAATTGCGTCGTGTGCATCTGCGAATCCAGCGAGGAGGCTCTCTAATTGTTCTCGGACGCGTGTCTGTACCGCTTTTTGGAGTGTGCGGACTGTTCCACCGATCAGGGCTTTCGGAGGAATAACGTTAAGTGCAGCACCCGTGAGCCCGTTTTGCAAGTTTGCGTCCCCTCCATGGAATTGTGTGACGCTGATTACTGCTGAGTCCAGTGGATTCACGTTTCTCGAAATGATAGACTGGAGTGCCGTCACAAACTGTGCGCTTATCACAATCGGATCGACAGTGAGGTGCGGGAACGCCGCATGTCCGCCTCTGCCTGTGAGTGTGATGTGAAACGTATCAGACTGTGCGAGCATTGGACCGGGGCACGTCGCGTATTCTCCAACAGCGAAGAGTGGAAAGACGTGTATCCCGTAGATTTCATCTACGTCTTCCAACGCACCATCTGCGATCATCGCGGGTGCGCCGCCCGGTAATGCCTCTTCGCTCGGTTGAAAGATAAATCTAACGTGTGTTTTGAGGCTGCTTCGGAGCTCTGAAAGGATTCGGGCTGTGCCGATGAGCATCGCCGTGTGTGCATCGTGTCCACAGAGGTGTGCTTTTCCATCAATCTTAGATTTAAAGGGAACATCGGTGAGTTCTTGGATCGGGAGTGCGTCCATATCTGCGCGTAAGGCTATCCGTTTGGTTGCTCCCGGCACTTCCAAATCCCCGACAACGCCTGTTCTACCGATTCCTGTTTTAACGGGAATTTCGAGTGCTTGCAGGGCATCAGCGGCGATACCTGCTGTGCGGTGTACATCAAACCCCAATTCAGGATACTGATGGATGTCCCGTCGGATGGCAACGATGCCATTAAAATGTTGGCGACATTGTTCAAAAATTTGATCTTTCATATTTTTAATTTACCTTGCGGGAGAACAACGTGGTTTTAGACTTTGACGCGTATTTCTTAAGGATCGCTTTCCACTTCGTTAATGACTCATGTAAAGTTAGAAGGTGAGTGTCCGACGCAGAATACTTTGATGTCCGTGTTCATTCTCAAGTCGATAGATGATCGTATAAATCCCTGGCATCGTTTGAAAGACCCTGTTATCCAGTTCGGGTCTCAATTCTACCTCAGTTGAACCATCATCCGGGATGATCTTTTTTTGGGTGAATGGACCGTAACACCTTTCTCCTAAAGGATTAAGGACTTTCCATGTCAAGGTGAGTTGCTTAGGACGTGGAGGGTTATTGATATAGATGGTAATTTTATCGTCCATCTGCCCGTTTTCAAGGTTCAGGGTTCCCAATTTGGAAAACAACTTCACTGTCAAGGTGAGTGGCGGCACATATTCCAAATAGCCTCTACCGGGTATGGCGCGCCAGGTACCACCTGTCGCGAGTGCGATCTGCCGGATCGGTAAATAATCAATCCCGATGACATCGACACGCACTTGTGCGTTTTGTAGGGTTTCAATAACCTGATCCAAACTGTAAGCAGATTTTCCATCGTAGTCAGCATCATGAAAAGCCCCATCACTCGCGAGCACAATGAACCGTTGTGCGTCTTTCCGGAATTTGGTTTCTGTTACCGCGGTCATAAGTCCGTCTAAACCGGCTTCTGCGATATCTCCACCACCGTCAACCCCTATTTTAAAGAGCCAGTTTTTGAAGGTTCCAAGATCGTCGGTGCGTCCATATTTTCTCGTTTCGTCCGTGAAAGTCACCAGTCCAAAAGTAGCATCATGTCCTTCTCGCTTGAACGCTTCAAATAGAAAATCGACATAGGCACGAATACCGCGGATGTTGTCTATCATACTTGCCGTTTCATCAAGAACAAAAACAACATCAACTTTTTTCGTCACGCTTGCTTCAGCAAGCGTTCGGGCAACGTCTTTCATCATATAGACGAAAACGCCCCCTACATTGGCACTCCCAGAAGTGCCGCCGCCTCCCCAAGAGTTGCCCATACCGGTCGCTCGGAGTGCGTCCCCACGTTCACTGCCGTAGTGAATCTTCGGTGCGTCAACAGTTGGTGAGGTGCCACCTAATAAGGTATCATCGGTATTTAAAGAGACCGGTTTGGTTTCTCCTTGTGGTGCTACGTAGTCTGTTTCTGGTGTGGAGGGCAAGGTAACCGTTGGTTGATTGAGGGATTTTACCGCCAATCGGCTTTCAGGGGCATAGCCGGTTGGTTTCCCGACGACGGGATTCAATTGTGATAACCCATCTCCGATCTGTCGCGCTCGATTTGCGTTTTCTTGTCTACGTGTTTCAGGATTTGAAACTTCTGGTACGTCTTGCGTTTGCGATTGCCACGCTGCGCTGAGACCTGCTTTCGGTTTCGGTGGGGGTTTGGGTTTCTCTTTTTCGACGACAACGGGTGCCGCAGGTTCAATAACGGGTAATTGTCTAATTGGGAGTGGGGGTCGTTCAACGTGGGTTATCGCAGCTTCTATCTCGTCAATGAACGGCAGCACAGGAACGTGTTGGGGAGCCATCCACCACATTATGAGTAGCAGTGTGACGTGGGTGCTGAGTGAGTATATTAGGTATAAGGGTGTTCTTCTATTTCTCATTGCATCAACCTATGGCTTGTCTCCAGCAGTCTATGTGCTTAGGAAAACTAAAACTATAGATGAAACTCAACCACATCCCCATCATAAATGACATCATTGCGACTAACGGATTGTCCATCGTGCCAGTGGGGTCCCCATATCCGTGCGAACCTGAATTCGGCAAAATCTTTGTGTAGTTCCATAGCAGCTTCCAGCACGGTTGCGCCTGTAGGGAGAACGATGGGATCATCACGTTCTATGGCTTTACCGGGTGCCTTCGGATAAATACGCAAGATGTCTAATTCCGTGTAGATTGCTTGCGATAAACGCTCTTTACCCGCACCGGTTTCAGCAGAAATCGGATGGATTTGAAACATATTCTCATAGAATTCTTTGAGAATTTCCAGCCGTTCTTCTGCGCCTATGGTGTCGAGTTGATTGGCGACGACGAGAGGTCCACTCTCCGAGGTCTCACGGTCTGCCTCCTTAAGAAACGCTACCACCGTATCAAGGTCATCCAATAGATTATCGCTCGCGAGACTTACAATCGGCAGAACGAGGTCAGCGTTGCGAGTGAGCGTTAGAACTGTTGATGAAATGAAGTCCGGCAGAATAGAAGGTGTATCAATGAGTTGGAATTGGATGTTCTCGTAGCGTAGCATTCCGATTGTTGGCAGGGTCGTCGTATAGGGCGTTGGCGACACCTCTGGTTTGGCGTTCGTAAAGTTTGATAGAATTTGTGATTTGCCACCGTTCGGTGGTCCTATCAAAACGATCTGCCCGGCTCCCTGCTTTGGAATGTGTTCACTGTGACTTCTTCTACTGGCTCCCTTGCCTCCTTTTTCTGAGGGGCCTCTTTTGTAACTGGCAATGCGGCGACGGAGGTCGGAAACCACCTTCTCTGAACCTTTATGCTTCGGAATGATGCGTAACATTTCCTCTAAGAGGCTCAATCGTTCTTCATCTGTTTTGGCAGCTTCATGCTGGTGCTTGAGTTTATAGTAGGTCGGGGGTAGATTTGCTGGCATGTGTGTCCACTTCCATCCTTGCGCGTACGGATTCAGCAGAATCGCGAGCACGCGGAAACACCCTATCAAAAACACTCGCTCCTACAAGCAGAGCATCAGTTATTTACAATCACGGCAGAATCTGTTATAATGTAAAGCAATTCTGTAAATAGGATACCTAATTTTCGTTCTTATGTCAAGGCAATTAAGGCGGGGTCTACACGCTCCTCTAAAGAACCACCGAATTTTTTTCCTTCTTGTATTTATTTCCTTTCCCATTATGGCGGAAGAGGGCAATCAGCCCTTGAGTCGTGGTGATGAACTGCTCACGTTAGTGCAATCCGATGCGCTTAAAGCCCAGGTGATGGCGTTGCAGGAGAACTTGGCATCAGGACGAAACTTGCGACCCCATCGTACACGTAACGCCCACCACCGCGAGGCGACGGATGACATTGTGCATTACGTTATGCATCAGTTTCGCCGTTCTCCGCGTCTGGAAGTTAGCGAGCAGGTGTTTGGAGGCATTAGAAACGTAACGGCTGTCTTGCCAGCGATGCCGACTTCATCCAGCAACCGTATCTTCATCATCTGTGCGCATTACGACACACAAGCTGTGCGTGAACCGAATTGGAATCCATTAACGTCCACTGCCCCGGGAGCAAATGATAACGGGACGGGTGTCGCTGCGATGCTGGAAATTGCTTACCTTTTAAGCCGTTATGAATACGAACATGAAATACGATTTATCGCGTTAGGGGGTGAGGAACTCGGTTTCCTTGGGAGCCGACACTATGTTCGAGAGGCTTCTGTTACAGGCGGGGGTGGCGAGACGGATCGGGTTCGCAAAAAGATCGTTGGTGTTTTTAATCTCGACATGTTGGGTTTCAATTGGAAAACCGACCTCGTTGAAATTATTACCAACAATGATTCTGCTTGGATAGGTCGTGCCCTCATAATTGCAAACACATGGTATAGCGTTGGCTTGAAGATTCGTCGAACGCAAGATGAATTCGTTGATATTTCCTCTCACAAATCGTTCTGGGATGGCGATTACGATGCAGTCACTTTAACTGAAAGTTCCACGCCGTGGCGGGATTCTCAAAACTACAATGCCAATCCTTTCTATCACACGTCTCAGGATACCGTGGATAAGGTTAATTTCGGTTTGGTGAGGAAAGTCACCCAACTTGTGCTTGTTACGGTGGATAGTCTGCTCACATCAATGTTCCATCCGACGCGACAGATTCCACAGGTGACATTGGAAGTTCCATCGACTACGAAAGAAAATCAATTGGAAATTAAGGGAACGTTTCGTTCAGGTTTTCCAATTGATATTATTGTCTATCCGAGCCAGACACTGGCGGTTTTAGATCGAGAGACGCAAACTTATACTGCAACAGTGCCGTTAAGCCCCGGAAAGAACACGCTTCGCGCGACAGTGCGATATCCACTGGGTGCCGTCTCCGTCGAGAAGTCCGTTATTTTGACGCAGCCGTTTGCTTGGGAAGATGTAATTGTGTTTCCGAACCCGACGCGTTCAGACGGTTTGACTGAATTTCGAGTTGCCGCAAACGTAGATATAACAGACCTACGGGTCCTTATCTATGATTCGGGGGGTAATTTGATAAAGCGGATTGAAGGCGTCGCTGACAGACTGGATCAACGGATCTGGCGGACGTGGTGGAATCAGCAAACCTCCTATGGATTAGCGGTATCTCCGGGGGTTTATGTCTGCCATATTTCGGTCGTTTCAAAGGGTGAAACGTATATGTATCTGGAGAAGTTGGCAATTTTTCGGTAGTGAAGAAGGCTTTGACAAATTGCGGCAGACTATGTTAAAATAGACTATACAAAAATGGGGATAAAGGAAGATCAGACACTGGTTGAACAGATCACAGCGGGACAGAATTTGTTGCGTGTAAGGAGACAAGTTGATGAGGAAAAGTATAGGTTTCTGTATTCTCTTGGTATCTACTGTAGTCTTGGTCTCTTCTTGTGCTCAACCGATTAACCAACAGAGCGACCTTGACCTGTTGATTGCTATTGAAAATGCGCTTGTGAATGTCGTAACTCAGAGTAAGCCCGCAATTGTTGGCATTTTCGTTGAGGGTATGGAAGGGGCTCAATCTCAAGATCGGGTGGGTTCGGGTTTTATTTTTCGCAAAGAGGGGTACATTCTTACGAACCATCATGTTGTTCATGATGCGAGATATATCACGGTAACGTTGTTAGATGGTAGTAGATTTGCGGCGGAGCTCGTTGGAACGGATCTAAACACGGATGTCGCAGTTCTAAAGATTGAGCGAGACGAAGCGTTTCCTGTTATTCCTTTGGCTGATTCCTCAAGGGTCCAGGTCGGGCAATTTGCGATTGCTATTGGCAATCCATTTGGGCTTGATTACACTGTGACAACGGGGGTTGTGAGTGGTAAGAGCCGATCAATTCTCCGCGGATTTAGTTTTATTCGATACCAAGACTTCATTCAAACAGATGCTTGGATTAATACGGGGAGTAGTGGAGGACCGTTGCTGAATATTCGAGGTGAAGTTATCGGTATCAACGCACTCATTCGGCGTATTAATGATGAAAATACACCTGCTCCCGCGATGGCAGGTGCAGGGTTCGCTATTCCAATTAACCTTGTTAAGAGCGTTGGGAATCAGCTCATTGCGAATGGGCGGGTCATTCGGGGTTATCTCGGTATAGAGATGCGGGAAGCGAGAGGGGGCATTCGCGTTAGACGTATCTTTAGGGATACACCGGCATACCTCGGGGGTCTGCGACGCAACGATATTATTTTCCAATACAACGGTAATACGGTGAAAAAAGTTGTTGAACTCCAAATGCTCGTAGCCGAATCACAAGTGGGGGAGCGCTCTGTTATCAAAGTTTTGAGGCAAGGGCATGAAAGAACACTCAATGTCACTATTGGAGAAATGCCATCCGAATTGGCGGGACAGACTGTTGAAATTAAGTCTGTCGCTTGGGAAGTACTCGGTTTATCGGTGCGGAAATTACAAGCGGGAGACTTTGAGAGGTATACGTACCTGACCAATGAAGATAGCGGTGTTATTGTTGAAAGGGTTAAGGTAGATGGACCCGGATACGACGGAAAGATACCGAATGGGGCGCTTATTGTCGCGATCAATGACCAGAAAATCACAGACGTACGGGCTTTTGAAGCACTTCTTCAGGCAAATCAAGATGCCGAGAAATTAATTCTTGACATTAAAAGTAGTCATGGGGCAGAGAGGATAACTGTTAAACTCGGAGATTAGCGAAAACATGGAGATAGTGAATCAGACTATGGCAGAAACATCACAAAACATCACCCTCAGAGACATATTTAGTCCCGGCGGTCTCATTTCCCAACAACTTGAGGAATACGAATTTCGCCAAGAACAATTACAGATGGCACACGAGGTCGCTCGTGCCTTTACAGCATCTGAACATCTGATTGTTGAGGCTGGGACCGGTGTCGGTAAAAGTTTTGCGTATCTAATTCCGGCAATTTCCCTCGCTCTGAAATCGGAGCAGAAGGTCGTTATTTCGACGAATACTATCAGTCTACAGGAGCAACTCGTAACGAAAGATATTCCTTTTCTGCAGCGTGTACTCCCGCGCGATTTCAATGTCGTTCTGGCAAAGGGACGGCGTAATTATCTCTCGCGGAGAAGACTCAAAAATTTGATGAATTATGAGCGAGGATTGTTTGATACACGTGAAGAAGTAGAGGAAATTGCAGAGATTGAAGCGTGGGTGGATCGAACGGTAGATGGCAGCAGGGCTGACCTACCTTGGCAACCGCAACCCCAGGTGTGGGATAAAGTTGCTTCTGATAGAGATAATTGTCTTGGACGTAATTGCGAGACTTACGATATTTGTTTCTATTTCAAAGCCCGAAGAGAAATGTACAACGCCGACGTGCTTATTGTGAATCATCATTTACTCTTTAGCGATCTCGCAATACGTAAAGATAGTGAAGCGGCTATGGGTGTGCTACCTGATTACGATTATCTCATAATTGATGAAGCACATCACTTAGAAGCGACAGCCACGAACCATGCCAGCATCGACTTCAGTAATACTCGCGTCAAATGGCTTCTCGATTCTCTGTACAATGAACGAAGCAAAGAAGGCTTAGCCAAACAATTCAATTCACCACACTTGCAAACTCAAGTCGAAACGGCACGTGAACAGGCAAATACTCTCTTCAAAACAATTATTGAGGCTGTGCAAGGAGATATTGACAGCGAAGAGAGTCATAACGCCCTGACTCCGCGTATCCATAAAAGCAATTTCGTCAGGAATATACTGGACGAACCCCTCGCCGATATTGTGAAAACCTTGAAACGCCTTCGCGACGATGCTATGACGGACGATGATGAACAGGAAATTACAGCGCATGAACACTATTGTCAACGCCTTCGTGCCGAATTGGATATGATAATTCAGCAGAGCGATCCGAATTATGTCTATTGGGCTGAGATATCGACACGCGGACGAACCCCTCGTATCCTTCTCAACGCCACACCAGCGAATGTGAATCAGATGTTGCAGGATCATCTGTTCACCGTAAAAAATAGCGTCGTGATGACGAGTGCTACACTTTCTACAAATCGCAACTTCGCTTACTTTAAAAAACGGGTCGGGATAAGTGAGTGTCGTGAGCTTCTTGCCAATTCGCCATTCGACTTTAAGCGGCAGGTCCAGATCCATATCCCGCGTAATATGCCGCATCCGAACAGTCATCAATTTGTCCCAGCGGCGATTGAAAGGATTAGACACTACCTCAAACTCACCCATGGCAAGGCGTTTGTTCTTTTTACAAGTTACAAAATGATGGACGAAGTTTACGATGCTGTCGCACCGGATTTGGAGGAAATGGGGATTGAGACTTTCAAACAGGGAGGCGAGCTTTCGCGAACAGCGATGCTTCAGGCGTTTCGTGAGGATACAGACTCAGTCCTCTTTGGAACCTCCAGTTTCTGGGAGGGGGTTGACGTTCGCGGCGCGTCCCTCAGTAATGTTATCATTACCAGGCTCCCCTTTGAAGTGCCAACGCATCCGGTGATGGAAGCACGTGTGAAACAGATTAAGGAAGCGGGCGGGAACGAGTTCTTTGAATTCAGTCTACCGGAGGCGATATTGCGCTTAAAGCAGGGATTCGGACGGCTCATCCGGACGCAGACCGATACAGGGATTGTTGTGATTCTTGACCCGCGGATTAGAACGGCGAATTACGGAAAACAATTTTTACAATCACTGCCGGACTGTGAGATAGTGGAAGAATAAAAAAAGATGCCCGTGGAATACGTTTCCACGGGCATCTTAATGCTTGTCAATAGCCCGAAATGCTATTTTCTCTGCGCGGGCACTCCAATAATTAATAGCGTTTCGGTGATGGCTGCGCGACACGAATCCCGCGATCGTGCGTGAAGGGGAAATCAAATTCTAGCGTTCGATAGCGTTGTGCGGCTCCTGGCGGTGGGGCTTTTTCGATGGGTAGCACAACCTTTAATTCGACCGCATTCAGTTTCGTCTGTACAAATGGCAGGAAGCCTTCTGCACTCTTACCGGGCGGAATACCTGTCCGGCGTGTACCCACTTGCTTTTCAACGATAGGCATCCGTTTCTCGATTAAAATCCGTCGTGCAGTTGCAAGCCCATTTTTGACATAGAGTCCTGTTGCGCGCGCCATGTATAAGAAACGCTCCTCTAAATCATCGTAATCCATACCGTTATAGATGTTCTCGTCTTGGTCGATGATTTGGCATTTTTTGACATCAAAGATAATGTTTTCACTCCGATTGTTCGTAATCTTCACGTAAAACACATCTGTTTTGTCACCTTGGTGGAGTGCTTCCGTCTCATAAAAAGGTGAAAAAGCATTTCCGCGATTGTACTTTCTGTCAAGGTCCGGTCGCCGCCAATACGCGATAGAAACGGTAATCCCATCCTCAGTTTTCGTTAGAATTGGCTGTCTTGATTGAACGTCAAACAGCTCGGGATGGTCAGACATCATGATGACATCAACGACTTTCCGATCTTCACCGGAGCCCCTTTCAATTTCTGTTTGAGTGTCTGTCCACGCATTGAGGAAGTCCCCCCACTGATCCTCGGCATGGGCATATTCGTCGAATGCGAAGATGTAAGTTATGGCTTCCATGTTGGCATCACGCGCTTTCCCAATTCGGAATCCGACAGTACTCATACCGTGTTGGTCAAGTACCGGCTTCGCGAGTACCTCAGAAGGAACAGCCGGAACAACTACCTCTTCAGTCGGATTTTCACTCTGTAACTCCAACGCTGTCGCTATGTTATGCACGGGTTGGATTGGTGATAAATTACTGAGTGACGTACCACAACCCGCAATGCTAAAGGCGAGTGCAAATAGCAGCCCAAGATTGAGTGCTGTGAATTTATTCAACCATTTCATTTATAATGTTGCCTCCTTGGTTACCATTCTCCGAATGGCAAAACTGTTGACTATTGAGAGTCACTCTTACAAATCCAAAACGCCATAGATTTATTCACGAAAGCGAATCTATATCCACCGATCGAGATTGGCGGTTTTAGATTCGGAAAATTCGGTAAAAATGGTGCGTCAAAACTGATTTTATGTTTTTAACATAGCATAACTGCAAATTTTAGTCAAGAAATAAGTAAGAAGAATTTATTGCAATCATTTTACAATACTCAACTTCCCAATTTCTTGGACAAGTATATCTGCCTGCAGTGCGGAAATACGGTAAATATAGATGCCTGGCGCAAGAGGGGCACCGTTGCGTGTTAGAGGGTGCCATTCAAATTTACCTTGCGTCCCTACAGTTTGTCGCGTTTCACTATAGACGAGATCCCCTGTTGGTATAAAAATCTCAAGGTTAATATTGTCAGCAATCTGCGAAGCAGACAGTCGATAGGCGAATGTCACGGCTGTATCGCCGGTAAGGAATGGATTGGGATATACTTTTACCTCATCAAGTGTGAAATCTCCTGCCTGAAGTTGCTCTACACGCAACCGGTAAGAATCAACACTGCTAAATCCACCCTCTGATTCCACGACAATATAGAATGTATCTGTCTTGTCGGGTTGATAGATGAGTTTCAATCCCCCGATATCGGTCGCATTTTCCGCAGTCGCGATCATTTCACCCGTTGCTGCGTGGAGGGTCAAGCGGTAGTTTTTGCCCAGTGGGATGTCAGCCAGCGTCACCAAAATCGTGAAGCCACGAGTTGCTTCTAATTTGTAAACATCACGCGTATCGCCTGAATCGAAAAGAAACGATTCATAGGTCTGTCCATATATAATATGGAACGCAGTCGCAAATGTGTCGTTCGGTTCGTAAGTATCTCCGAACGACACAAGAATAGGGATCGTTCGACCTTCGCGTCCGATATTCGTGATAGAAATACCGGTTACAGTGCCGTCGTTGGCGTTACTATTTGGCACGGTTCCGGGTGTAAAAGCCGTCTGTTCATCATCCGCAGAGTAAGCGGCACCGTCGGTTACTGTTTGTATATCTATAAGTTCAACATCGTCTTGCTGATAGATGCCGAGATGTTCGGGATCCGCTGGGTCTTCAAGCCAAATCTGTTGAGAGGCATCAAAGGTCCCAAGCGGGTAAGGGTTCGTCTCGTCGATATGCCAAATCAGGATACCCGATTCAGGTAGGAAGGTATCAAAAATTGCCCCTGACGTTTTGTCTCGATTCTCTATGAGGAAGAACTCTGTGGCTTCTCCGCCAATGGGTGTTGCTGACGAATGAATATCAATTTTGAAGAGTTTATTATTTTTGGGACCGAGTTCAAAACTCGGAACATCAATTTGTTGGTTTTGCGTTATCTGAACGGGTTGAATCCAGCCGAGGCGTCCATTTTGCGGCCGCGCATCAAAATCCCATTTGAGGTATCCCATAATATGGCTCGGCCGTAAACCGTTCCCGACCCCTAATTCCTCCGGACCTTGATAGGGACCGAATTGGCTCATCAATCCCCATTTATGGTCTCGGGCGTCTGTGAAGTCAAAGTTATAAACGTCGGGCGCACCGAAATCGTGGAAGAACTCGTGGAAATAGATGCCCAAGTGCGGGTGTTCAAAATCGGGTTCCTCGGCTACGATAGCAGTGGTATCGACACGGACCCCATCATGGACAGCATTAACACCGGATATGAGAAGAGACTGGATATCGTAATCAATAATACCTGTCGAGGCTTGGTCATTTCCTGAATGGATAAGCATAACGTGGTCGACGATGCCGTCATTGTCCCTGTCATATTTTGAAAAGTCAACGCTTGCGTCCACAGCCTCGCACGCTTCCCGGACCAATTCTCGGTAGCGCGCAAGGATTCTGATGCCTTCGCCGTAATAGGTCATCGGTTTTTTGGCACGGATCCATGTGTTGCCTTTCGGAATGACACCCCCCATCGGACCGGGCTGGATATCCATCTGTCCATAAGAATTTTCACGATAATACGTTTTGAGGGAAACACCTTCCGATGCAAAAAGATATTTATCGAACGCTGCCCCTTCCCTACGTCCGGGCATATCAGCAAAATCTATTTTCAAAGCGAGGACGTATTCTATGCCATCCGACTGCAAGACCCCTTGTTCTCTGGCGAAGCAGCATTCTTCGAGAGCCTCAAAAAATTCTATTCTGCTTTGAGGGGTTTTCGGCACGAGTTCGCCGCTTGCTGAATCTTCAGTAAAATAGAGATATGGATTTGGCGGGGCAGCGATGCTTAGCGGAAGAAAGAGGGCTAAGATCATGACACCAATCGTTAAACGCTGCAAGATTCTTCGCATGGACCAAGAGAGAGAATGTAGGACTAAAACAGGCTTAATCAAACTCCCCTCCACACTTCCTGCACAAAATATAGAACTGGATATCATCGGATTGGGCATGTTGTATCATGAGATCAACCGCCTGTTGCGGCAGATCTGCCGCACATTTCGGGCATTTATAGAGTGAACCTTGTGTTTCTGGGAATTGAGTGATGTCGCCCCATATATCCTGAAGCCAGTATTTAAATTCCCAAGGGAGTTCAGTGTTGACAGCGGTTGCGATCTGGACAGCGTGGCGGATGAGTTTTTGGCATTCGCCGATAGAAGCAGGTTCGTAGGGGTGCGGCGCATGTTTAACGGGAAGCGAGTTCCCCCCTGTTTCAGTTTGCGTGTTGAAATCGCGGGTACGGGTAAGCAAAATTTGGTCTAAGCGTGAACCGGCTTCCCTCCCTTTAGACCAGAGGCGGTAGTAACCTGCCCGTTTAATGTGAAAAAATGCTGGGTTGATACCTTGTTTGGTATTTACGACACTGTCCGGTCCCGTATTCCATAACCAGCGGTGCCATTTAGAAGTATCATCCGGATCGGGACAAATTCGAATAGCTCCTGGACCTCCATCCCTATCCCAGGGTTTGGCAAGTGCATCATCCATACCGATCCAATATGAGTCCTTACTCCATTCAAAGAACGCGCGACCCCAGAGGTACCATTTTCCTGTCTTAGGGATATAAATTTCGTGTATTGCCCGGGCGCCCTTCAAACTGTCAATAGCTCTTCCACCGGAGGCTTCTTCATGCTCGACCATTCTCACACCCTTATCGAGATGGATTGCGGCCTCTGCTTCAATAACGAGTGTATCCTTTGGTAGACGAATCGGCTCTTTAGGTTCGTCATTGTCCGGTTCTGTAGGTTCCATGAGATTGTAATTCTTGGCAATCCTTTGTGATACCTTCTCAAACTGTTTCTCAGAAAGTTTGGCATCAAAAAAGCAATCTCGAATCCCTTTCTTCCAGAGGTCGAGGAGGAGGAACATCGCTTTCAGGTTGCCATCTGGATGTTTCCGGGTACCCACCACGATTAACATACCGGTATCCTTAGAACGACTGATTAAGCACCGATGCAATGGAAAATCAGGGGTTTTATGGGCTCTGCTGGAGACAATCAGGGGTGCGTAATATCGGCATTTTTCATCGCAACCCGGAATCTTGGCACGTTTGGCTCTACAACATTCCGGGCAAATTAACATACCGTTAAGTGCCGGACAGATCCGTTTGCCACTATCTGAGCGACACGTTCGACATCGTTGGCGTTTAGGCTTTCTATTTGAGGTTTGGTATCGCTGACGTCGCATGTTTCTTCCAAAAATGGTAATATGGTGGGCAATCTCACCAAAGAAAATATACCTTGATCGAGTTGTAAGGGATTTATCTCTAACGAAGGAGATTAACTCGGACGATTGACGAGATCAGCGAGATATTCAGCAATTTTGTCTGTAATCTGTTGCGCGTCTACATCCGCAAAGTTAAACAGTTCCTTAAGCATAGGGGAGATAGCACCTGTATCAAGCAAGGCATTTGCGAGCCTACCCATATTACTTCGGTTGAGGCCGCCTTGTCCATCATTGCTCCCCATATCGAGAATTTTGATGCTGTCGATTTTTTCAACAGGTTTCATGAGTTCTTCAACAATATCAGACGCCTCGTCAATGAGTTCCATAATTGCCTCTTGAACGAGGACGCGTTGTTCAGCGACATTTCGGGCTTCATATTCTGCCATCTCGCCTTGTGCTTTCGCACGCGCCTCGGCAAGTACAGCATCGGCAAGCCGTTCGATGGGTTGTGCCTGCGCTTCGGCACCAATGATTGCCACCTCACGCTGCCATTCGGCTTCTTTCACCTGTTCTGTTGCCGTCACAGTCACTTCTGCACCCATACGTTCAGCTTCCGCGACTAACTGCTCTTTCTCTGCGAGTGCCGTTACCTGCTGTTTATTCGCAACCTCGATCTTCCGATCCTCGTCGGTTAAAGCGACCTGTAATTCCTGGTTAATGCGAGTCTGCTCTACTGTCAAGGTTTTCGCAATCTCGGCGAGTGAAACCTGTCGCATCTGATCGATTTGTGCGGTTTCTACAACGAGATTCTTCTCGATTTCCCGCTGTTGAACCTGTTGTTCCTGACTGAAGCGTGTCGTCTGGACGGTTAAGTCGCGCGTAATATCCCGCAAGGATACGCCCTCTTCTTGGGCAATGCGAGCTTTCTCGACCATAAGCTCCTTCTCAATATCGCGGGTTTCAACCTGTTGTTCCTGTGCGATGCGTGCTATTTCTACTGTCAAGGTCTTGGCAACTTCGGCGAGTTCGACTTGACGCATCTGATCGATTTGTGCGGTTTCAACGACGAGGTTTTTCTCAATTTCCCGCTGTTGGACCTGCTGCTCTTGACTGAAACGTGCGGTTTGCACTGCCAATTCACGCTGAATATCGCGTAGCATAACCCCTTCTTCTTGGGCAATACGGGCTTTCTCTACAGTCAATTCTTTCTCTATTTCACGAACGGCAATCGTCTGTTCTTGCGCGATTCTCTGCATTTGAACGACGAGATGTTGCTCAATTTCGGCGAGTTGCACAACTTTGGATTGCTCAATTTGTTGTGTTTCGACGATGAGGTTTTTCTCAATTTCACGTTCCGCGACGATCTGTTCCTGTTGGACGCGAGCGACTTCGATGTCGCGGTTCATCTCGATTTCACGTTCTTGGATGACCTGTTCTTGTCTAATACGTGCGCGCTCAACCTCCTGCTTCATCTCGTATTCACGTTCTTGCACACCCTGTTCCATCTCAAATTGGAATTTGAGCGTCTCGGCTTCCCGTTCCGCGGCATAGATGGCAATATTTTTCTGCTGGTCGGATTCTGCCCATGCTTGTTGTTGTTCGGCTTCGAGTTTCTGTATGCGGGCATCGACCTCGATCTGAACAATGGCGACCTCTTTTTCTTGTACAATCCGTTCTTTTTCTCGTTCCTGCTCGGCTGTGATTTCGGTGATTTCTCGGATACCGACGGCGTCAAATCGGTTTTCGGCATCAAGCGTTTCAACGGGGGTCTGATCTACCCGAATAATAGATACAGTTTCAAGCGTTAAACCGTTCTGGGTTTCCAGATCCTCACCACACGCCGATTGCACCTTGTCAGCAAACTCTTGGCGTTTCTGGAGGAGATCTTGAATATCACTTTCGGCTGCAACACTTCGCAATGCGCCCTCGAGTTTCGGTTCAATTAATTCGCGCACCGTCTCTGGCGTCATAGATTTATCGCCGAGCGCTTGTGCAGCGCGTAAAATATCGGTTTCTTCGGGTTCAACTTTAAGGTAGAAAACAACTTCGACATCACCGCGGTTAAAGTCGTAGGTAATCAAAGCCTCCGGACCTTCTCGTATCACTTCAATACGCATGGTATTCAGAGAGATCTCTTTGATTTCATGGATAATAGTATTAACCCAGAGACCCCCAGTGATACGAATTTTTTCTTTTGCACCACCCGTTCGCACAAGGGCGACATCGGCTTTGGGGATACGGTAGCGAATAACTGTCGCCGCAAAGGTCGCCAGACTCGCGAATAATACGAAGAGAATGACTGTCAACCACCGTATGACCTCGTTTTGTCCAAAGCGGTCGAGGTTTTGATATGCAAACCAGCCAACAGCGACTGCAACGGCTATTAAGAAAACGATAGCGGCAATGAAACGCATTCAATTCTCCTATCTTTCACTTTCAAGATACGCCTAAAAATTTTACCGGAAAATGGTCTCGCTGCTGAGATGCGTCCGGTATCGTCCCTTGAGCGGTTGACGGGGGGAGGTCTGCCACGCAAGATTTGCTAAGTAACAGAGAGCATTCTCGATGAGAGGTTTCGCGAGAGTCGTCCGATATGTATCCCGGGTATCAGCTGCAAAAGCGACATAATACCCGTCTCCCCATTGTAATTGCACACTGATCGGATCCCCGTTATCCTCTCTGACAGCCAATTTTCGGTAACTTCCGTCGTTTGTCACCCAATGATCATCGGTTACGAGCGTATCTACATTCACCTTATGGGGCCAGGTAAACATCCCTGTTTTTTGCCCGTCATCGGTGATCCTGACGTTTCCGTCGTTGGAATTAATCACACGAATTGGGTGGCGATTCACTGGCAGCCAGTCGCCACGCCATGTCGGTTCAGTGGTATGGACACCATCCGGGGGTGTAATATTGTTGTCCATTGCGGAAGCCCAAACAATCCCACCCTTCCGAACAAAATCCTGAATCGCTTGGTCGGCGTCTTCAACGAAATATTCGCCGTCATGCCCTGTCGCGAACCAAGTGAACCAGATGATGTCATACTCCGAAAGCGTAATACTTGAGAGTTTGATGGCGTTGTTCGGATCCCCACGATTATCGGGATTGTCATTGATATGGACAGTCGTGAAGTGGAATTCTAATCCTTCAATAGTGGTGAGCGACTCCAAGACTGCCGGCTCACCCGTCGAATTATCACCAACAACAACCAGCACGCGGAATACGCCTAACGGCACAATTTTTATCGAAGAAATAATATCTGAAAATGATTGCGAATGGGGCAAGGATCTGAGATTCCGAAGTGCCAATTGAAATTCTTGTGAACTTAAATTGAGGTTCAATCGCCGACCTTCAAAGTTAACATGCTCGTAGAAAATAATATGACATCCGCTGAACGGAAAACTCGGACCGCGCTGGATTCGGATTGACGAAACGGTATCGTTCATACCGATATCAAACATTGAACTGACATCGCGCATAATAACGCTCCGTTGCCCGTTATAATCTACGTCCTGAAACACTTCGATGATGACAGGCACGGCGCCATACTCTGGTGGTGTTGGATGCGCCGATGGGCTGAAACTAATAGATGTAATCGCGTCTCCGAAGTTGTAAGGGATGTCATGAATGTTTGGATAGAACCCTGGCGCCAGTACCAGCCGGCGTCCCTTATAGTTATCATGCTCATGAAAGATGGCTTTGTAGTTGGGGGACGCGTTGAATCCTGGTCCCTTGTAGATTTTGATCGAAGAGATAATATCTTGTGCACCAATCTCTCCAGTGTTCGGGACCGATTCAACAATCGTAACCTTACGTCCATGAAAATTCACATGTTCAAAGACTTCAACGACGAGCCTCGGCATGTTGGTCATCAAGTTCTTCGGGTTGGAAACCCCCGCATTGATGCCAGGGTTTCCAACCCGCTCCTTAGTCTTTAGGCGTAACTTGAAAATGAAATTGCAGGTAAAATTAAAATACCATTAGCAAAAGCAGTTTGTCAAGGGAAACTTTTCTTTTTTCTTGAATCTCTGAGAAAAATATGATAAAGTATAGGCAAGAGTCTTGGAAAGAACTCTTTAGGGATGTAAGATGGAGGAAATATGATGTCTTACAAAAGAGTGCTTCTGATTTTTTCGATCACAATTATAAGTATTGCGTTAGTATATTTTTTGGTCCGGATGGAGCAATCGGTGAAAAAAGAAACGGTAACCTCACGTCCAGTCGCACTGCCGTATAATTGGATCGGGAATATAACGCAATCGCAAATAGCGGAACCCTCTGGTATTACCTACCACCCGACCCGACGGAGTCTATTTATTGCTGATGATTCAGGGAGTGTCCATGAGGTAAGCATAGAAGGTAGGCTTCTTCAGTCAAAAGGATTAAACGAGCGGGATATTGAAGGAATTACCGTGAACCCGAGTACGGGTTTACTTTACGCGGCTGTGGAAGATGACGAAGCGATCCTCGAGCTTGACCCAGAAAATCTCACCATTCACAGGGAATTTAGAATCGGCAGAAACTTTAAAGGTGAACAACTCCTAAGAAAAGGGGGCATGGGTATTGAAGCGATCGCTTTCGTTCCAGATGCCTCACATCCGGAAGGGGGTACTTTTTGGGTCGGTAATCAATCCTTCAGTCTTAAAGCGAAAGATGAACCCTCAGTCGTCTGCGAAGTCGTTGTGCCTCTGCGTTCCGCGACAGAAAAACAGTCAGAAGGGGCGATCATCCACGCTTATAAAATGAACTTCATTGACATTTCCGGCTTGGCTTACGATGCTCAAGGCGATTTTCTGGTCTTAATCAGCGATACAACAAACCTCTTAGTGGAACTCAAACGGGAAGGCACTATTCTAAGGCAATACCTTTTACCCGGGGATGAACAGGAAGGGATTGTGTTAGACGGACACGGTTATATGTACCTCGCACAGGAGAACGGAAAAATTATCAAATTGGCAGATCGGCGACTGCGTTGAATGAAGATACCTCAGTTTCTCGATGTTTTTTCGCTTTTCGAATCTTTGTTGGTTTCTTCGCCATCCCCTTCAAGGCGCAACACAGCGATTCCTGGAACCAAATCTAATACCAGATTGATGGATGCGTACTGTTCTGCTGTATGACCACAATCGTGACGCCACAGGATCTGCACATTGCCTTCATCGTAGAGGATTCCGTGCGCGAGGTTCTTACCATCAACATTTTCTAAGTGGAAATACCTGCGGCGTTTTGCATCCATGATGTTGCTCGGTGTACCAAAGGGATGAGGGGTCGGACCCCCCTTGAGAAAAATAGATCGAAAAGGCTATTCAAGCGAGACAAAATCAGCATCTACACGGTGCGGAATAATCCCAGCAGCACTACCACGGTGAAGCAATTCCCGCACGCCTGCTCTACCTTTTTCCCCGTAATCAAGCGTGTAGTCATTGACGTACATTCCGACAAACTTATCGGCGAGCGAGGTTTCCATGTCGCGTGCGTAAGTCATTGCATATTCTAACCCGCTTTCTCGATGTTCGAGTGAGTACTGGATGCTCTGTTTGAGTAATGCTGTTATCTGACGAATTTTTTCGGGACCGAGGTTACGACGAATGACATTCGCACCGAGAGGCAGCGGCAATCCTGTTTCCTCATACCACCACTCACCCAAATCAATGACCTTGTGAAACCCTTCACGGGCGTAGGTTAATTGTCCTTCATGGATGATGAGTCCCGCATCGACTTCATCCTGTTGGACGGCATCCAATATTTTATCAAAGGGACGCGGTTCTGCCTCAAAATCTGATTGGAAGAGACGAAGCGTGAGATAGGCGGTCGTCATTTTACCGGGGATAGCGATGCGTTTCCCGGCGAGTGTGTCCAGGGGTTCCTTGGAAACGACAAGCGGACCGTACTGATCGCCGATACTCGCGCCGCAAGGCATGAATACATAATCCTTCGCGACGTAAGCGTAGGCGTGAACCGAGATGGCTGTAACCTCAAGTTCGGCGGCAAGTGCGCGTTGATTGAGGGTTTCAATGTCTTCAATGACATGAACAATTTCATAAGGATCCGTCGGGATTAACCCTTTGGCGAGCGCGTAGAACATGAAAGCATCGTCGGAATCTGGGCTATGCCCAATCCGAATTTTTTCTGTCTGTGACATGGTATTCCTTTTTGGTATCAGAGTGTCGTTTTTCTTTAGATAGTGATATAATCAAATTGCGAGGACGCGAAATTCTCTTAAAAATAAATGCGTTTCAAAGTAATGCCTAAATATCTTTATCTCACAGCAACCCCAGATGGACTTACAGAGTTAGTGCGTGCGGAGTGCGTTGCGCTGACAGGAGCTGCGCCAAATACAGAGGGCATCGCGATTTCAGACAAGTGCGTTGATGTCCGTCGAGGGGCGTATCTGAAAAGTTGCAGCGAAATCCTTTTTGAAACAACCAGCCTCACTGAACTTTGCGCGAACATCAGCTCGATCGGTTTACATGCGGACGAATTTCGAGTTTCTGTCGTAAAAAAGCCCCGCAACCTAAAAATAAACTCTATGACACTCGCGCGGGACATCGGTACTGCTATCAGCGGTCGTGCGAATTTATGCCAGCCACGGACGACCTTCCTAACGGTTGTGGCGGCTGATAAAATGTGGTTCGGACAGCTCCTTTCGGAGTCCGATGGTGTTTGGCTTGCGCATAATCAACGCCCTTATGTGACATCCAGCTCGCTACCGGCTCGGCTTGCGCGTGTACTCGTCAATTTAGTGGCATGCCCAGGAGATCGTCTACTTGACCCGTGTTGTGGAACCGGCACTATTGTCATGGCTGCCGCACATAGCGATATCCACGCAACGGGTTACGATATTAACCCTCGAATGATAGGGGCAACGACGAAAAATCTGCAGCATTTCGGACTCTCAGCGGACGTAGGACTCGGTGATGCAAGACACATTGATGGGCAGTATGACGCGATTGCAACAGATCTACCCTACGGCATTAATCTCGTCAGAAATAACACTCAAGAGATAGAGGTTTTGTCCAATTTACGGACACGTGCGTCGAGAGCAGCGTTCATCGATCTTCGGGATATCAGCAAAACGCTAATCGACCTTGGTTACCAGATTGAGGTGGTTCTACCAGTGCCAAAGTTGAGCATGGTGCGGCGTATTTTTATTACCTCTATAGTAGCCTAAGTTGCCACTTTGTAGCATAATCTGTCAGCGGGTGCCGCTTTGGACTCAATAGTCCTCAATGTTATCGTAAAAATTCGTTTCTGGTAAGTACTCATCTTCGTTGAGTTCTTCCTCTTCATGGGATTCGTATTCTTTCCGGTCGAGGAGCGTGTCTATTTCATTTGGGTTCTCAAGCCGAAATTTACAAATCCATCCATCTCCTTCTGGAAAGCGATTGAGAAGTTCAATGTCATCGTCGAGAGCGGCGTTGATTTCGTAAACTTCACCTGTCACAGGAGCATAGATATAGAAGTTCCTTCCATCTGATGTTTCAACGCGTCCGATAATTTCTCCCTGTTCGTATTCGCCGAGAATTGGTAACTCTATGAAAACAATGCTGCTGTAGACTTCTTGAATCCGCTCTGTGATTCCAACATTGCACTCCTTTGAAGTGAGAAATTCAATCCATTCGTGTGTAGTTGTATACTTTATCTCAATGTTTTCCATCCTGAACCTCCTCTCATGAAATATGATAGATTCTATCACTTGACGATTCCAAGGCCTTGGCGTGTCGCTTGGAAGGGGTCGACGGCGTTTTGCTAATTGCTAAAAGGCTTGCCCGATTGAAAAGGCATACACGGCTTTCCCTTGCACGATGTGGATACGTTCTTCATCTACCACAACGGGTGTAAATTGCGGTGTATATGCTACGTTGAGGATGATGTTTCCGAATCTGAAACCGATCCCGAAGCAGAGACCTTCTGCTTTCCAGCGCCGTTCTTCTGTTTCAAATGAGGTGTCTCGCAAAAGAAACACCGATGTGGAACGGTTTTGTGTATCTCTGAGATACCCAATTCTAATCCCAATTCGGTAGCGATACCAGGCTTCAGCCCCTATATTTACTCGAATGCCATCGTGGAAAGGCGGATGTGCATCGAAACCGAATCTCAAAGCCACGTCCGATATTTCGCGCTGATATGCGATACCGGTGACAATTGTTCGCTCCATTGTATCTGGAATGGAGGGGGCAGAGAAGGAGAGTCCATTGCTCAAATTTTGGACGACTACGCCAATCTGAATTGCCTCTCCAATCTGTTGGATAAGCCCGACATTATAAGCGTATCCGTGCCCAAGGTCTTCGTTGCCCTCAGTGTCAATTGCCTTGGACCGAAGCCATTTCGTGTCAACCCCTACAACTGTGCCCCCGAACAGATGTACGCCGTAACTGAGACCGAGTGCGAGGTTATTTTTCGGAAAATTGTTCAGCGCCTTTCCGAGATAGTCCACTCGACGAAACGCCCCGGCTTGTTCAAAAGCGAGTGCCAATCCGAGTGTGCCAAGTTTTCCTACTGGGAATGCCCAATTTAAAGTTTCGACACCATAGGCGTGCTGCTCGTACCGACTATAATCCTCATAATTGGCATTTAGGTTCGGTTTGGAAAGCAGGGCGATCGTGCGTGGAAAACGGGTGGCGTGAATAACGAATCGGTTTCCCTCTATTCTACTCATGCCGGCCGGATTACTACCTAACGCATTCGCACCGCGGGTTGCGCCGACAAAACTGCCTCCCATCCCATAATGTTCGGCTCCAAGCAGCTGTTTGAGGAATCCATCTGCAGACGCTCTTGTGTTTGCCATTGCGGTAGTACTGCTCAAAGCAAAAAAGAGGCTTACCATGCAGGGTAGGACAGTCGCGACACAATTTTGGACGTATTTCACTTCTCACCTCTTCGTAGTTATCAGTTGTCGGTAACATTCCATGAGAGGTTACTGACAACGGATAACTGTTAGCTGATAACTGAAAACTATACGGAACAGAGTGTAACGTGTGCTACGGCATAGTCATTTGTATGGGACATAGAGACGAACAATGTGCTGATATTGCGTTCTTGTGCGTAGCGTTGGACTTCGCCGTGTAGAATGATTTCCGGTTTTCCGATCGTATTCGCCCGAATTTCGACATCTTGCCAGCGCATTCCTGTCGTCAAGCCTGTACCGAGCGCCTTGAGCGTTGCCTCTTTTGCAGCAAAACGTGCAGCAAGCCGCCAATACCGAGACGGGGCATCTCCACAATAAGCAAGTTCTTGCTGTGTGTAAACCCGTTGTTCAAACCGTGCGCCCCATCGACGTGATGCGTCTCGGATCCGTTCAACTTCAACAATATCAATGCCGATTCCCTGAATTTTTTGCTGGTGCATCAGATTATCTATAGAGTGCATCTGTCATTTTGGCAGCACGAGCGTTTGCTTTGACATCATGGACTCGTACAATGTCGGCGCCGTGTGCGATTGCCCAACACACAGTCGCGGTTGTTCCTTCAACGCGCTCGGTTACAGGGAGGTCTAAAATGTTACCGATAAATGATTTCCGTGACGTCCCAATAAGCAGAGGTTTGTGTAACCTTCGGAATTCCGAAAGGCGTTTTAGGATTTCAAGGTTGTGTTCCATCGTTTTGCCAAATCCGATCCCTGGGTCGATAATGATACGATCGGCACGAATATCTTGGGATTCGGCGGCCTCGATACGCTTCTGAAGCGAATCACAAATTTCGCTAACGACATCGTCATACTGGGGTGCTTGTTGCATCGTGCGGGGTGTACCTTTCATGTGCATCAGAATGAGTCCCGCTTCCATTTCTGATACAACCGCTGCCATCGCGGTATCTCCGCGTAACGCTGTGATGTCATTGATAAGATGGGCACCGGCTTCAAGCGCGTGCCGAGCCACTTCAGCTTTATATGTGTCAACGGAAAGAAGAACATCAAAGGTGTCAACAATAGCGCGAATGACGGGTAGGATTCGCGCCAATTCTTCATTGATAGACACCGGGGATGCCCCGGGGCGGGATGATTCTCCTCCAATATCAATAAGGGTCGCACCTTCCGCCACCATCAGTTCGGCGTGTGCGACCGACTGTTCGACATCAAGATAACACCCACCGTCGGAAAAAGAATCGGGTGTGACGTTCAAGATGCCCATTACGTGTGTATGTAACCCTAAAGTGAGCGGTTTGCCACGACAGTTCATACGATTGGTTTCGCGGGCAGTTGTGGCCGGGGTCCGAGGATCTCGTCAATCTCTTCGGTGACAAGCGTTTCCCGTTCTAAGAGCGCGTCTGCGAGTAACTTTAAGCCTTCAAGATTCGTTTCCAAGATTTCCCGGGCTTTATTATAGCACTCTGTTACAATATCGTGGACCGCCTTGTCGATTTCAATGGCAGTTTTTTCACTGTAATCCTGATGGACACTTAATTCCTTACCGAGGAAGACCTGTTCGTCGCGTCTACCGTAGGTCAGGGGTCCCATGTGGCTCATACCCCATTGCGTAACCATTCGGCGTGCGAGACTCGTCGCTTGCTCAAAATCGTTTTGGGCGCCGGTGGTTTGTTCACCAAATATAATTTCTTCAGCGACTCTGCCACCGAGGGCAAAAATGATGTGCGCAAGGAGACGTTTTTTGCTCATATTATGCCGCTCTTCGAGAGGGAGTTTCGCCGTTACACCGAGTGCTCTACCGCGTGGAACGATAGTGCACTTGTAGTTTGGATCGCTCTCTGGTACGAAGTGTAGCATAAGTGCGTGTCCAGCTTCGTGATAAGCCGTAACCCGTCTTTCTTCCTCACTGATGACGAGACTACGTCGTTCGGGACCCATAAGCACACGGTCTTTGGCGTCGTCAAAGCACATCATGTCGATTTCTTCTTTGTCACATCTTGCGGCAAGTAGGGCAGCTTCGTTCGCCATATTCTCAAGGTCTGCGCCAGAGAACCCCGGTGTTGCCTTTGCTAATATCTCCAAATTGACATTGTCAGCAAGTTTATAAGGCTCTTTCGTATGGACCTTGAGTATTGCTTCTCTACCCCGAACGTCGGGTAAGTCAACAACGATCTGCCGGTCAAATCGACCGGGGCGGAGGAGCGCGGGATCTAAAACATCAGGACGGTTCGTCGCTGCGATGAGTATTACACCTTCGGATGCCTCAAAACCCTGCATCTCCACGAGGAGCTGGTTTAAGGTTTGCTCGCGTTCATCGTGCCCACCGCCAATACCTGCGCCGCGGTGTCTACCGACGGCATCTAACTCATCAATAAAGATAATACAAGGGGCATTCTTCTTTCCAGTTTCAAACAGGTCTCTGACACGGGAGGCACCTACGCCGACAAACATTTCGACGAAGTCGGAACCGCTGATACTATAGAACGGGACATCCGCCTCACCCGCAACGGCTTGTGCAAGCATTGTTTTACCGGTTCCTGGCGGTCCCATAAGGAGGACCCCTTTAGGGATTTTACCACCAAGGCGCTCAAACTTTTTGGGTGCCTTTAGAAATTCGATAACTTCCTCAAGTGCTTCCTTCGCCTCATCAACACCCGCGACATCTTCAAATGTCACTTTCGTTTGGTTTTCAGAGTGAAGCCTGGCACGGCTTTTGCCAAAAGACAAGGCTCGATTCCCGCTGCCTTGCATCTGACGCGACAGGAAAATCATCAATCCTAAGAAAATAAGTAGGGGTACAACAGTTGTCCCAAAAATCAGCAAACCTTGTGGGAATTTAGAGGGCGGCTTGACGTTATAGTTAATTTGGTTCTCGTCAAGTTTCGCTTGGATATCATAATCATCGATTGCATCGCGGCTGGCTCTAAATTCGCCCTGCCATTTTGGTGGAAGATGTGTTTCTTGCTCTTCAAGGTCCACGCTCTCCAGAATCTCGGCGCGGATTTCATTGAGTCTATTTTTATTGAACTGTCCTTCAACCCATTCTTCATCTAAAACCAGATACCCTTCGAACAGGGATGAACCGCGTGTTATGTATTGATGAAAATCAGAGGTCGCGAGTTGATAAACTGGGTCTCTGCGGTTGAATAGTTGGTAAATGCCGAGGACGACGAGTCCGGCAACAACTACCCACCAAATCACCATGCTTCTTGTATTTTTATTCACAGCCAATTGCCTCTCTGTTAAATTCTGAGCACTGACAACAAATTGATTTCAAAACGTATTTAAAGTTTATCAAAAAGTGCTTAGTTTAAAAGTATAACAGATTTTTTCCCAAATTTCAACTGAATTTACAAAAAACGTCTATTTCTGCATCTCAAATCTGTTGATGCGAGTTTTAATTGGATAAATAATTGTGTTTAAGGTATACTATAATTATGAAGAAATAGGAAATAGATACAACAAAATATTGAGAACTGCGTTGGGATGTTTACGGAATGATCCAGCGCGGTCATAACAGAATAGATTAAAATTTTCCGTATAAAGCGCAAAATAGTGTGCCTTGAAATCCAACCGGACATAAAATCCAACCCTACAGGCTATCCTGGAAAGGAGGAGTTTATGAATTTTAACAAACAGATACTTGCGACAATTATCCTTTTGCTGGCTACGGTACCTCATGTATTAGGGCATGTCACGGGTCGGAACCTTCAAAATTTTCAATATAATGCTGATCTCGCGCCGGTTGCACCTATTGTAGATGGATACCTTGACGATCCGGCTTGGGAAAGGATGATTCCCGGGAAACTCGAACAGGACTTAATGAGTGGAGACCGCTGGAGCGAATCGCCCGATTTTACAGGGACCTTCGCAGCCGTGTGGCGAAACGGTTTCCTCTATATAGGGGTTAAATTAATCGACGACCAACTGGAAAACCGACAACGGAAGCTGCTGCGTGAGGATCATCTCATCGTTTACGTGGATCCACATCATTCAGGACGCATGGAAGACCTCTACCGTTTTAATATCCCAATTGAAAAGGAAATGGGCACACTAAAATCACCATTGACGCGAGTCGCGTGGGGAAACGATGGACAGACATGTGAGTTAAGTTTCCGCCTCGACAATCTCGCAAGGAAGGGGAATAGTATCGGGTTCTTCATCGCCTATAACGATGTTGATAGCGGTCATCTTCAACATAAAATCGCTTGGGCGCCAGAGGGGTACACTGAGGAAAACCGTGATCTTCCTGATCTCGCCTTCACTGCGAGGATTGAACCGACTCGGCAACAAAAATTAATCCAGTGGGGACGTATCAAAAGTCTCTATTAGTCTGCAACTATAGGGCGAGGTGTGAAAACCTCGCCCTACGGTTCAATGAAACACCCCTACGTAGCGCTGGAGAATTCGTGTATTATATCGGTAAAACTTTGGAATTGATGGGCATCGCCTGTTTAGGCGCAGGACTCTACTTAGGCTGCGTCAATCCGTATGGTTACAGTGAATCCAAAGCAATGGGCGTTGAGATGGGTTTCCTAACGCTCGGTGTTTTGGTTTTTTTTGTCGGCAGACTCATTGAAAAACGGCAATGAGGATTGACCTCTGTCCTTATCAGAGCTGCGTAATGGCAATACCTTGTTCGCCTGCAACCGAATAGAGGAGCCACGTTTTTCCATCTTCACAGTAGATCGCTGGATCGCGAAGTTGATGCACGGGTTTCCGATCCAACCCACCTGTCGACGGTTTAATCGGTAGATCCACCCCCTCAAAATCGTACTTTGGCGCGAGCACCTCTGTTGGTGCAGAGGGATGCCAATCGTTCCAATCGTCTGTCAATTGTACAGTGCTTTTAAGGATGCGCTCTGGGGTATCTCCGTAGAGTGAGTAATAGATGGTTAAGGTATCCCCTTCAAGATGGTTTGCTGTATGTCGTGGGAAACCTGTGTTGTCCTTAGCCGATTTACGTGGGAAGAGCGGCGTGTCTCGCTGAATGAACCTTGCTGTAAATTCCGGTGTTTCCGCACGGCTTATCCAGCCGTGATGTGTCGCGTAGGGGTGTCCCTTCCACCAAAAGACGCGAAGATAGGCTCCGTTTCGTTTGTCCAGTGTATCTGTAGCCTTGTAGTCTACGCCGCCCGCAGAGGTTGCCCAAGAGCTTGCCTGTCCTCTGCCGTAGGTTCCGTGAAAATACATAAAGAAACGGCGATTTTCTTCATCTATGTGGACATCCGGAGAAGCGATGTGGTCGCGGTCCCGAAATACGGTAGTGTCCCGATGCAACGACCCGGGAAAATAGAGGGTGTAAGGACCTTCAAGGGCATCGGCATACGCCATTCGTATATAGGCACCGCGATGATGTGCGAAGTAGAGATAGTATTTCCCTAAGGGCCGTTCTACCCACTCCGGCACGCGAACGAGTGAGGGTCCATTGACATTCGAGAAGCCGTGTTCCCAGTCAAGGTCGCGCATGTCGGGATCAATCAGTAGTGTTCGTTTCATATTTCTCCTCTCTAATCGTGGGTCTGAAACCGGTATACCTCTTGTGCGTCTTCAGACATGTTGTTCCATATCTCTTTTGGAATCCGTGCCCCAAAGATTCCCGGGGCGTTGGGGGAATGGTGAAACCTTCGAAAGTAGACGAGTGCGAGCATGTGCCGGACAATATCCTTTGTCCGATTCGGCATTGCCCGATGCCAGCATCGCATATCACGCACGACGACTGAACCGGCAGGCATTTCTAACTGAAATGATGGGTAATTTGCCGCGCGCGCTTCCTCACAGACGTTGTAAGGTGTGTTGCGTACCGGCTCATCATCAACGATGAGATGGGAACCGGGCCACACCTCTGTCGCGCCGTTCTCTATTGTGAAATCAACGAGCGGAATGTTAACGACGATCGTTGAAACGGGCAGTGCGAACGGAAGTTCCGGAAAGAGTTGTCCCGAATCTCGGTGAATCCACTGGATTTCGTTACCGGGACGAGTTGAGTTGCAACCGTAAGGCAGATAGGCGAACACCTGTTCGCCCATTGCGGCTTTCAGGAGTGGCATTGCGAAGGGGTTATCGATGATGCGGGGATCCATGAACGGCATCTTTAGCATTGGGTGCTCACCCTCATGACCGTTCTCCTCATTGCTAAGCACAGTTTCCATGGCGACGTTAAGTTCCGCTATCCAATCCCGTGGAAGCACGCTTTCAATAACGACCAATCCTGCCTCGCGCAACAGACGCTCGCCTGCCTCGATGCTTTCTGGCGTGAGTGTATTTTCAGCACGTTCCTGCTCGGAAATCTCAAGAACGGGGATATTTACTGTTTTTCCTATAGTTGTCATTTTCTCAATCCGCCTTTCTGATTAGTTTCGTAGAAATTTTAACTCCATTCGAATTGCTTGACGAACCCGCTCACATACGTCCATTGCTTGGGATGCGTCGCCATTTGTTAATTTACTGGGATAGCGGAGGTCTACTTCACGTTCGGAAAGTGTTAAAAAATCAACGCGCCACGCGTGCCACGCTGGAATCGTTGGGACAATCAAATCCAGCAAACTTTCTAAACCGTGCGTTTTTGAAAAACAGATGTTCGCCTCTTGGAGCCAGGCCTTTAGGTGTTTTTTTATACACTGTTGGGCGTGGAAGCAGATCCTATAGAAATCGGGTGCCTCTGCCTGCTGATGCAATGCTATCGCAGCATAATCGCCTTCAGCTTTCCGTACCCATTCAAGCGTTAATGGATTAATAGACGCGTTCTCTGTTTCCAAGATTTTCGTGAGGATGTTGTCAGGACCATAAAGCACTTCTCCTTTTTCCGTGATTTCTCGGAGAAACCAATCGTTGTATGAGGTACGGTAGGCGATTTCCTCTGGCGACCGCACGAGCACATCCATAGGGAAACGGCGCGGAATGCGCTGACGAATTTCCACGCTGTGACGGCGGGTTTCTGATTCCGGAATGTCCATGACGACCAGCAGATCAACGTCTGAATCTTCTGTCGGCGTTCCATAAGCATAGGATCCAAAGAGTATAACCTGTAGTGGTGTGAATTCACGAACGATGTCATCACACGTTGCTTGAATGTCCTCGCGAGTAACCATCTGCCCTACCTCCTATTTTCTGAAAGTATAACATAAAATGTGAAGTCAGTCAAGATTCATTGCTACATGAAAGATAAACAGGTCCAAATGAGAAAAAATTGTTGTTTTCTCCTGCGAATTTGTATAAAATAAAGCAAACTTTCAAGCTACACCTGATTAGGTTTAGTTTCAGAATCACATTTATAGGTAAAGGAGCGTGCGATGACACCTGAAGTCGCTTTACAAAAACGGGAGCAGATGATCGAAGAGGGGTTCTGCGTTGTTGATGATGTTCTGACGGAGGAATTTCTACAGGAACTCCGAGACGAGTCGGAACGGCTTATCGCAGGACACGTGGAACCCGAGGATGTTATCTATCAAGGACAGCACGTCAACGTCCGCGGTGAGGATAACACGCATATTCAAAAATTGCTGGAATGGCAACCCTCACGTGAGGCACTTGAACAAATCGGATTCGGAGATTTCGTCTCATCCGGCGGGATCATTATTCTGACGAAGGAGTCAGAGGGACCCCCGCTCTATTGGCATCAAGATTGGATGCGCTGGAACGATCCGCTGAGTTGCGCCCCATGGCCACAAACGATTTTCCTTAATTATTATCTCACAGATACGAATCGGGAAAACGGTTGTTTAAAGGTCATTCCGGGAACACACCGCAAGCGCATCGATTTACACGATATATTGGTGCCAGCACATGAGCAGGGCGCGCGGTTTATTGATGAAGAGCATCCTATCATGTTTAGTGATCACCCGGATCAAGTCGATGTCTGTGCGAAAGCGGGTTCGTTGGTAATGGCAGATGCGCGTATTTTACACTCCGCCCACAAAAACCTTACCGATGTTCGACGCACGTTAATTCTCGCGTGGCATAGTCGTCCGAATACTGTGCCAGACTATTGGGATAGAGAAATCCCGGAAATCATTGCGAATCGCGACGAAGACGCGAATTATCCCATGTCTCGTATCCCTGGTGATCTCTTACAGTCATAACGCAGCGCGGTATCTTTAAGATATGGAGCAGAAATGATTCCAATTGACCTTTCCAATAGAGTCGCGGTGATTACTGGCGGTTCAGGCGCATTGGGACGCGTGATGGTAAGGACCTTGGCAGAAGCGGGTGCGGATATTGCGATCTGCTACTACCGGGACCAAGAGACAGCCCACCTGCTACAGGACGAAATTACCGCCAAAGGTGTCCGGGCAGCCGTGGTACAGGCGGATGTCACGGATCAGGCGTCGATAAATGCTATGCGTGATGTCGTCTCAGAACAACTCGGTTCGGCAGATATCATCGTCAATAATGCCGTCATTCAGTATAACTGGACTTCGGTTTTAGAACAGTCCGCTGCGGACTATGAGAGCCAGTTTCAGTCATGCGTCCTGCACAATGTATACATGGCACAAGCGTTTGTCCCCGCGATGATCGCATCGGGATGGGGACGGGTCGTCAGCATTAATACAGAATGTTCAATGCAAAACTTTGTAAGACAGAGCGCCTATACATCGGGAAAACGGGGTATGGACGGTGTCTTGCGGGTGCTCGCTAAAGAGGTGGGTGCACACGGTGTTACTGTCAACCAGGTTGCACCGGGATGGACTGTCAGTGAAAAGAGTGAAGCGAGTGCGTCGGATGAACATTACTGGCGTAACGTCCCGATGCAACGCCGTGGCACTGCCCAAGAGATCGCCAACGTCGTGCTTTTTCTGGCATCAGACCTCGCCAGTTACATCACGGGTGCGTATATCCCGGTGTGCGGTGGGAATGTGATGCCGACAATTTGAAAAATTTATTCAGCAGTCTTGAAGGCAACTGATCATATCCCAAGCCGACCTTGATGCTTAAGAAGGAAATATGGAACGACATAAACTCGAGTACGAAGTACTAAACGACCACAATCCGAATGGAGAAACCGGGCAACACTGGGAAATTGAGGTGCATGCTGCCCCTGAAGAATTGCAGACGTTCGCCGAGACGGGTTACCTCGTTCGGGAAGGACTCTTTCAGGGACGGGCACTCCAAAAATTGCGGGATGCTCTCGATCGTTTGGAGGAACGTGAATGGAAAAAACGGGACAGCGCAATGGCTGGTAAACGGGGATGGGGTTTTATTCCACGTCATTTAATGGATAAAGATGAAGCATTCTTGGAGCTTCTAAAATTCCAACCGACTTTAACAATTGCCCGTGCGATGATGGGACCCCTTGTGCGGTTGCGGGGTCTGAGCGCACGCATTACTTATCCGGGTGAGGATCGGGAACACCAAACGCCGTGGCACCAACACCTACGGGTCGTATCTAACCCGTTGCCACCGTGGTTTTCACGTCCACACTGCATCGATTGCCTCATCTATCTCGATGATCTGAACGAAGATACCGGGGCGGTCGCAGTCGTTCCTGGATCGCATGACTGGTTAGACAAGGCAACACCAAATGTTTATGGACCGGTGGAGGGCGAAATTGAGCTACGTGTGAGAGCGGGGGGTGGCGTGTTAATCCACGGCAATCTTTGGCACCGAGGTTTACCAACGCTGAACGCCAAACGTCGAATGTTAATCTTAAGTTATACGCCGACATGGCTCCGGAAATCGCCACACGGGGGTGCACAACCCGAAGATGGACTAACCCATACCTTCCTTAAAGAGGCAGACTTGGAAGAAAGGATGCTGTTAGGTGTCGGCGGATATTCCTAAACCAGACAGATGACTCCCAGACGCGGTGTGACCTTTCGCGATGATGTGGCGAAAGACAGAAAAAAATTGTTGTTTTTTTACATTCTTTATTATATATTGTTATCAGTGGATGTTGACCGCGTGAGATGCAATGGACATCTCAAATTGTAGAGTGTCGTACAATGGTTATATCCATGAGAACACTTTTTTAGCAATCTGATCTGTGGCAGGATAGAAACACTATAAAGGTATTCTCATGGTTTTGAAAGCAGTTTCCAGGCATTTATAGCACCTTGGATGATTGCAACCGGAACTCGGGGCATTCCCAAGGCGCCATTCCTATGTCGCTTTCGTTTATTTAGTCAAATCTATTCGGAAAAAGTTCGCCTTTTCTGCCTTTTGAAATATGAACGGCTTTAACGGCACACACTGATGATGTGTGCCTCTTACAGAAGGAGACTCTCAATGAATACTGCTCTTGTGTTCAGATTAATGGTGGTGGGTTTGATGCTGATAGGGGCAGTGGTGGTAAGCCACGCGCAGAGTGTTAGTGAGGAAGAACTCATCATCTACTACACTTTTAACGAAGATACTCTTAAGAAGGATGATGTCTTAGACGTTTCTGGCAATGGAAATGATGGCTTCCTACACGGTAACGATTTAAAAATTGTGAAAGGCAAAGTCGGAGAGTGTATGGAGTTTCCGGGCAACGCGACCCAATATATTTCAGTGCGGGAACACATGTATGAGGATCCGATTAAAGAGATTACCCTCGCTGCTTGGACGAAGACTGACGTGAGAGGGATGATTGCTTCTTGGGATAGAAGTGAATTCTTCCGTTTCGCTGTGGGGGATGACGTGGGTGGAAATGCGGCGACTACTTTTGTCGCTTTTGACAACTGTTGTCCGATCCACGATTGGTTCGGTAAAACGGATGTTGCGGATGACAAGTGGCACCATCTTGTCGCAACGTTTGATGGGAAAGAGAAACGCATCTACGTTGATGGCGAGTTAGATGAAAAAATCGGTGCCCCGACGAAAGTCATTGGGGCTGGCGCGGCACGATTTGGGTTCATTGGCATCGGTTCAGAAGCCGCCGCATTTGATGCAGCCGTGGGACCTACATGGGCCTTCAACGGACTTATAGATGAGTTTATGTTGTTCCATCGCGCCCTTTCTGAGAAAGAGATTGAACACCTTGCCAAAGGGCCCGAGAATCCATTTGCGGTCGATCCGGAGGGCAAATTGAGTACCACTTGGGGGTACATTAAAGACATCCAATAGAAGTAGAAAGTTAGCGGGCGGCCTTACAGTGCCGCCCATTTTTTATGATTTCTGAACAGTGGTTTAGGCATCAGCTGCTGCGAGTGCTTGTTGAACACCGGGCCATTCCTTCCAGATATCGGTGTAAGCCTCATACCCATTTTCCTCACAATCAACGTGCCGCAGCCGGAAAATAACAGCATAACGGATATCAGATGCGGCATTTGGTGCCGCAGTGTGAACGAGCTGGTGATGTGTCAGGACCACATCTCCTGCTTTCCCGACTATCTGTTTTGGTCCCTCCGGTAGTTCTGTCCTCGGCATTCCGTCAGCCAGAATCTCATGTCCTTCCTTTTTGAAATAATCGGCGAAGAAACTGTGCGATTTCGGCCAAACGGTGAAGTTCCCGCTATACGGTTCGGGAACATCGGCGAGATAAATCACAGCGAGTGCGGTGAATCCACGTCGATACACCCCTTTTGCCATTCCGTTTTTACCGCTTCCCAACCCGTCAAGGTGCCCGTGCGGTTCATTTGGATCCACGTGCAATGGACCCGGAAAACGGAGTGCTATCTGTCCTGAGCTCGGCGTTTGAACGTTCCCTTCACCCATCAATGATTCGGAAAGTTTGAGGATCGGTGTTTTATTGAAAAGATCGACGATTGCGGACGCTTCGCGGATTTCGCTGCAGTAGGATTGCGCTCGATAGCGCTCTAAGTCTCCTTCGTTCATACCAACAGAGCCGATGGAGTGATTAATCGCCTGCCGCGCCGCGTCTATCATCAGTCGCGGTACAACACCGGGGATAGAAATATAACCGTTTTCATGAAACTCTAACTTCTGTTTACGACTGAGCATATAGGTTTCTCCATTTTGCGGGCGTGAGAGCGTCCTACCCACTCAAAGTTTAGAATGTGTTAATTATAGCATACCTAACGTTGATTCCCCAAATATTATTATCGGCATATCTACGATCATGACGCATTAATGCGTGAGGGCATAGACAACCGCATTGATCCCCATCTGCAATGCGACATTTGAATACTCTCGTGGGTAGAGATCCTCTGCGGCATGTTCCCATGCGTCTCCAAGGTCGGTATTGAAGTTGATCATCATCATAAGCCGTCCATTATCGTCATAAACCCCGCGGCAGTATGCGGGATAACCGTCGTATCTTTCATAGGTGCGTCCACTAAAAAGGGAGCGAAGTCCGGGAATCTGGATGAGCTTTTCGATTTTGAAGAAGCATCGGAAGATCGGATGCGATATAGGGATGTCCACCGGCTCTCGTTCTGGGAAAATTTTCTTGAACTCCGCATAAAACCATTTCCATTCGCGTTCGCCGTGGAAATCATCAATGAAGATAAAACCGCCGCGTAAGAGATAATCACGTAGGTTCTTTGCCTCTTTATAGCTTAACCTGAGGCTCCCTACCTCTAACATGTAAGCAAACGGATATTCAAACAACTCCGTCGCACCGACATCAATAATCTTTTCACGCGGATCGGCATCAATATTCGTCTGTTTCCGGAGTTGCCAGATAAAGTTCCGGTCGGAGGCGGGCCAATCCACTCGCCAACTGCTGCGCCTCGTAAGTTGACCGCCATACTTTAGACGAACGAAGGTGAATCTGTCCGAATCGCCCTCCGAATTCGGCAGGATAGTAGATACGGACATCACGATGAAAACGGCTAACAACTGGGTGGTTCGCATTTTTTCGGGCTTGAAGTAGGTTCAACGCTTGGCATGAATTTCGTTCCTGAATTCCTGAATTAAAGTGTAACATATAGAACGAATTTAATCTACTTCTAAACCAGATTTGGGAGCGAAGGGCAGGTTGAAATGAAGGCATTAGGCTAAAAACTATGGGACCAGACTGTCGTAACGTGGATACCTTTGCCGGATTCAAAGGCTCTTGCGATATTGAGTCGAAAAATAGATTCGCTTTCTCCAAATTGTAAACCGATGCCGATATTCCCTTTCGGATCGAAGGTATATGCCGGACCAGATACATTCCAGACCTGCCCCTCATCAAAGAAAACAACAGCAAATGCGTTTTTGAAGAAAAAACTCCAACTGAGTGGTAACAGATTGGATAAACGATGGTGGTATTCGATATTGAGTAGAAACCCCCGGTCTCCTGAAAACGTGTATGGAGAAGACCTGTGTCCACTTTTATAGGTGATTACACCTTCAGATTCACTTTCCTGTTTTCTCCAAGAATACCCTCTGAGTCCTCCTATCCCATCAATGACAAATTGGCGTTGAATTGGGAGCGTCGCGTTGGAAAACCCAAACAGAAACCGAGTTCGGATTCGGTTATCCTGTAGCCGGAAAGCATACCGAAGGTGCAACAGCAAGCGTGTGAAATCGAAATCGGAGCCTACGGCGGCGTTACTGTGTTCCATCAGCACGGTATTGTGCCATCCCAAGGAATTTGCTCGAGTCCTAAAATCGTATTGGAAGGTGAGGCTCCGCATTCGACCGGGACTTATTGGAGGGTTCTCTCTCACCCGGAGGTTTGATGCCCAATTGGCGACAAACCAATCCGTGCTTTTCTGCAGACTGGCGTGTGATTCTGTAACCATCGCCAATTTGAACGAGTGGGTCGGCATCACCGGTGCCCACCGCAACGCGATCTCAGCCCCTTGTCGCAAATAGTAATTTTGGAGGTCGGGTATCCCGATAACACGTTGAGTAATAGATGTATTCTCATTGTAGTTCGGAAACATTTCAGGAGCGACTGCCGCTGTGAGTCGATGAATTTGTGCTGTGAGTCCGAAATTCCAGATGTAAGGTTTTCCCCAATTCGCAGTACCTCCCATGCGATAATGGACATGTGGGTTACCGAACGCATAACTCGCCTTCCCAAAGAGATTTGAAGTTTGATCGGGTGCTGAATTTCTGACGCTCCACGCCCAAAGGGGCCCCAGCTCTTTTCGTTTTCCAAATTCAAAACCGGTGCCGATTTCCCACCCCGTCACTCGATTAAATCCGAAGCGTATCGGTGGATTGAGACCCAGATAAGCCTTCGAAAGCGGTTTCTCATCGACAATAATTGTGGCGATGTATTTAGAATTTTCCTCATCGACTTTTAGGTTTACCTCTTCAAAGTAGGGCGTCGCTTTATACAGGGTTTTGAGTGCTTGTTCGATGTCCTCAGAGCCGTTTTCAAGTATCTGTTGAATCTGTGCTTCGGATATCTTCTGATTCCCTTGGATGCGTATTTCGTCGATAGGGACATCCCCCGCTAAAAATCGTGTACCTACGGCTGGAATTTGCGAATTTGCTTCTTGTGAAATCAGCTTGCTCAATGAATTGTGGACTCGATTAACATCAGAACCAGAAATCTTCAGAGATTTCAGCACTGACAGTGTTCGAGTGATAGGAATATCTTCGACAGTGATTATCCCGACGCGTTTGGCACCCTTTTCCTCGACACGTAAAGATGCCTTTTTAGAACTATTGACGAGCACGCGTGTAAGAATAGGCATGACCTCAATCATGTCGCCATATCCATTTTCAAGGACCTTCCTGATATTGGTACCCTCAATTCCATCGGCACCTTGGATTTGAATGTCGTGGATTTGTTCACCATCAAAAGTCCAATTCCATGGCTTTTCAGGTTTTTGGGTTTCTTCAGCAGTATCGGTGCGTTCGGGGTGTTTTTGCTTGGGGGTCTCCACTTCTATAGGCGTTGGTGTTGGCTCGGGAACTTCAGGTGTTGGCAGCGGTGGCGGGGGCGCGATTTCCAGATCGCGAGGTTTGACCGACATGAGTTCAGGAATCTCAATACCGAGTTGATGAAGATTGAGTAACACGCCACCGAGCTGCCGTTTCGGGATCTCACCAACGATATTTATGAGATACACATCGTCGCCACTTTTAACAATAACAAAAACGCCTTGAAGGGTCTCATTTATTTCGAGGGTGTAGAGATGCAAATTGTCATCTTCGACATCGCCTTGAAAAGGTTGTCCCAATACGTTCCAGCTGCGCTTTTTTAGAACTTCTCCGTAATATTGAACGACTTCCTTAAGATTGACGGACCGACTTCGGTAACTGCGGAGATGTAAGTTCTCTATAGTGTTAAACAGTGGTGCAATATTGGAAGTCGGATCCTCCATCACAAGGGCAATGACACGCTTGTCCAAATCAAACTGGAATTCAGATGATGGTAGGCTTGGACAATCGAAGGCGACAGTGCCGTTATTGGGCTGTGATTGTGCTGCGGGGTTAATGAGAAGCAGAAATGCTATGAATGCGTTTGTAATCGTATATTTCATCTTTTTAATTTTCCCTTGCGGAGAAACAACGTGAATTTGAAACTTTGATGTTCCTTCCTTAAATCCGCTCTCCACTTCGTTACGAGCTACGGTTTTTGGTTTCATTTTCTAATTTACCTTGCTGGGGTGCATTCCTCAAGAGTTCCTCCACTACTTATGGGAAACCTGGTTTTCGCGTTAGATCCCTTCAGTGTGTGTTGTCAATGTTCTTCAGGCGTTGTTGTAGTTTTCTCAATGCGTCTGGAATGCGAGGTTTGCCGGGGTGATAGATAACTTCGGGTGGCACAATCTTTCCGAGCATATATTCCTCCGTGTGCCACTCGAATGTGGGGATTCCTACTGAAACGGAACGCTTCGTCTCGGAATAAGGTTCATTCGGGGGGGCGTAGTACCATTGTAGCGCGATAAAGTATCGGGGTCCTTGGAAATATTGAATCTCAACGGGATATATACCTTTTGAGAGCGTTATGCTGCCCCCTTTCCCCTTCGTGTGAACGCCATCGTTATCTACGACGAGCCGCCCATCGATATAGAGTTTTGCACCGTCATCTGAGTAAAGCCCGAAACGGTACAACCCGGGTGTGTCAATTGCTAACTTCCCTCGGAAGCGAATGGCAAAATCCTCAATAACAGATTGCATTTTTGGTGTCGGAAATCCCTCGGTGTAGTCTCGTTTAGGGATGTCTAAGTTTGGGGTAACAAAAGTATAAATAGGTGTCAGACGGTCGAAATCCGGCATCCGGTGGATCTGACCGCCAGGGACGTAGACTTCACCAATTAATCCGTGTCCAGGCATCACATCTGTACCGAAAATACCGAGTCCTTCATCTATATTATCAAGCGTCGCAAGACCGACCTCTGACGCGCCTGTTCCTTTTGCAAAGTGTTTTCCGTTCCCATATCCGCCGGTCCCACGTCCACGGTGCCCAGGTCCACCAACCCCGGTGCCCCGCTGTCCCTCAGCGACAACGGGACCTGCGAGCGTTCCATCCTCCCCAAAACTGGCATTGGAGACAGAACTCGGAGCGTCTGCTTGGGGGAGATCGGCGTGCGTAACGACATCCGGAATTACATCAGCCTGAACGGGTGCTTTCGGAACGGTTACCTCTGGGGCATACGTCGGTGAAGCAGGGGAAGCGGGGGCTGCTTCCGTCTCACTCACTTGGGGGACCACAGGGGTGCGGGACGGTAAAATCCGTTGTCTCACTTGCTGCTCGGATTCTGGCTCCAATATCTCGGCGGATATGCTCTCTTTCTCTACATGGAAATGATTCACAAGAAACGGTGAGATCGCCAACATTGCCGCGATATGGAGGGCAAAGGATATCAATAAGGCACGGTTTGTGTGTCTTCGCATTTTATTGTATTTTCTCCATTTGTTCAAGCCGTTGCTGTAGTTTCTTCAGGGCATCCGGCACGCGCGCCTTGCCCGGGCGATAGATAACTTCAGGCGGCACAATCTGTCTATGGGCATCTGGCGGTTGATAGAACCATTGAAGTGCGATTTCATACTTGGGACCTTGAAAGTATTGGATTTCAAACGGATGTGTCCCGGCTGCGAGTTCTATGCTTCCCGGTTTACCCATTGTCACGAAATGTTTACCACTGATTTCCCACGAGAGTAGGACCCCTCCGAGATCCTTACGCCCCTTATTGCGCGTTATTCCATGAATTCCGTCATTATCAATAACGAGGGTGTCGTCAATGTATAACTTTGAGCCATCATCCGATAAGAGCCAGAAAGTGTAGATACCGGGTGTATCCACAGCCAATACACCGCGGAAACGCACCGCGAAATTTTCAACAACAGTCTGCATCTCTGGCGTCGGAAACCCCTTCGTATATTCTCTGATAGCGACATCTAAATTCGCCGTAATAAAGGTGTAGATCGGTGTCAAAGCCCCGAAATCGGGCATCTGTTCAATTGTGATACCGGGAACATAGACCTGTCCGATTAATCCGTGTCCAGGCATCACGTCTGTGTCGAAGATGCCGAGTCCTGCATCTACAGTCTCAAGCGTTGCGAGTCCGACATCCGATGCGTCTGTTCCGTGCGTAAGGTGTTTTCCGCTCCCATATCCGCCGGTTCCACGTCCCGCGCGTCCAGGTTCGCCAACCCCGGTGCCTCGCTGTCCCTCAATTACAACGGGACCTGCGAGTTCGCCATCTTCACCAAAACTGGCGTTGGAAACGGGACTCGGCGCATCTGATTGTGGAACATCGGCATGTGTAACGAGGTCAGGGGTTAGGTCAGCGTGGACGGGTGCCTTCGGGACGCTCACTTCTGGTGCGGACGTCGGTGAAGCAGGAGAGGTGGGTGATGCTTCCGGCTCATTCACTTGTGGTACTACAGGTGTGCGCGGCGGCAAAACCCGTCGTCTCACTCGTTGCTCGGATTCCGGTTCCAATATCTCAGCGGATATGCTCTCTTTCTCTACAGTAAAATGATTCACAAGCAACGGTGAGAGTGCTAACATCGCCACGATATGGAGCGCAAAGGATATCAATAAGGCACGATTTGTGTGTCCTCGCATATTGTTGTTCCTCATGCGTTTGAGACGGGGCGTTCACAAAAGCGTCGGGATTCGGAGATCCCTCCTACAAATATGTCCGTTACATTACTACAAACGAGTTTCCAAAAAGTTGCATGTTTTTCCAAATTATCTCATATTATAAACATTTTTAGTGCGTGAGCGAATAGATAACGGCGTTGATTCCCATTTTGAATGCCATATCCGAATACGCGTTCGGATAAAACGCCTCGGCGGCGTGTTCCCATGCGTCTCCCCAATCGGTATTGAGATTAATCATCATCATGAGTCTGCGGTTGTCATCATAGATTCCAAGACACTGCACGTGACGGCCGCCATCACTTGCCCTTTCGTAAGTTCTGCCTCTGCGTGCGGCACCTGCTCCGGGAATTTGCATCAATTCATCGATTTGATAAAAACAGTGAAAAATCGGATGAGAGATCGGAATGTCCTCCGGTTCACGATCCGGGAAGATTTTCTTCAGTTGTTTATGAAATCGTTTCCATGCCTGTCTTCCGTGAAAATCGTCGACCAGGATAAAACCACCACGTAGCAGGTATTCCCGTAAATTTCTCGCCTCAGCATCGGTGAATTTCAAACGCTTGACATCTACCATATATCCAAACGGGTAATGAAAGAGTTCCTCAGAACCGATATCAACTATCTTTTCTTTTGAACTCACCAAGACATTTGTCTGCTCGCGGAGCTGCAAGATGAAATTCCGGTCTGAAGCGGGCCAATCTGTATTCCAGTTGTCGTGATGTCCCCGGGATTCCCTATATTTCAAACGAACGAAGGTAAATACGTCAGTTTCGGATGCCTCAACATCCGCCGCCGAGGCGAAACGACCTCCGCAAGTGGACGATATTACTAATATTGATACAACATGAAACCAAAAAGATAGTAAAAAAATACGATTTGTGTGTCGGCGCATTTCGCTTGTTATCCTGACTAAAAACTATAAAACCAGAGGAGGTTGAATTGCACACTTTGTTCTGATTCAAAAGCCTGTGCAACATTAAAGCGTAGAAAAGAGTCGCTTGCCCCCATTTGGAAACCTATGCCCGCATCGCTCTTCGGCATACGTGTGGATGTTTCGTCATTTCTGTTCCATGTTTGACCTGCATCGAGGAAAAACACCAGAAAGAGATTAAAGTCAAAATCAAATGGCATGTTTCTCCGGGTGAACAGTTCAGATAAAGGGTAGAAATATTCGATATTGAAGAGGTAGCCGCGGTCCCCTGCGAAAGCGTAGAGCGGGTAGCCGTTCAATATCCCTGGACCCCCAATGGTAAATTGACGTTGAATCGGTAGGGATGCGGTTGAAAAACTACCGACTGCGCGAGTTCGTATTTTGTGTTTACCGAGTGGATGTGCATAGCGGAGATGGAGTTGATAGCGCGTGAAATCGAAATCCGAGCCGAGGGCGGTCCTGCTATGTTCCAGAAGGAAAGTGTTATGCCAACCGAGGTGACTGGTGCGGAGGTTAAGATCGTATGTGAACAGGACGCTCCGCATCCGACCGGGTGTTATTACTGGGTTTTCCCGCGCTTTTGACGTTGAACGCCAATTGAAAAGATGCCAATCTGTGCTTTTTTCCAGACTCTTGTGATTTTCAGCAAGAAGCGTCAGCGTAACTAAGTGCTTTGGGGGAATATACGCCATGCGTGGCAGCTCCTGCCATCGGAAGGCTATTTCAAAGCCGCGCCTTAAATAGTAGTTGTGTAAGTCTTCGGCACCAAAGATATTATAGAACAAACCGAACGGGTCATTGAAAGAATTGCCAACACGGTAGGGAATCACGTTGTCAGGTGTGATGTCGGTCGTGCGATGGAGCTTGGCATTGATGCCAAACCCATGATACCATTTGTCAGCGTCCGCTTCGGGAGTGTTAAATCGTGTGTATGTCGCAAACGGCAATGTATCTATGCCAATTTCATAATCCGTTACCTTATTGGCAAACCCGTAGCCTATATACCCAAAGATATTTGAGGTTGGCATATCATTTGGAAGACGCGCCCTTGCGAAATCAATTTTAGAGGTAGTCCCCAATTTCCAACCTGAAACGCGGTTAAATCTAAGCATCGGGGTGGCTGTGAAGGAACCGGAAGATTGAGATGGCGTTCGTTCCTTGACGGTAATCACGGCGGTATGCCTGCCATTTTTTTGCTCAACACTCGATTCTACTTTCTCTAATTGAGAACCCATTTTTTTTCGCAGGGCTTCTACCGCTTTATTGATGTCCTCGTCCCCTGCTTCAAGCGTTTCGAGAATCTCCGTCTGATCGATTTTCTGGTTGCCTTTAATCTGAATTTCGTAAATTGGGGAACCGTCGGTAAGTCGGAATCCCGTCGGCGAAGATAAAGAGCGTTTATCAATCTCCAACGCCGGCAGCGATTTCAATTCAGGGATCTCAATGCCGAGTTCACCGAGATTCGCTAAGAGCTGACCTACCTGTTCTACAGGGATACTGCCAACAATGTTTAGCAGATAGATGTCCGCATCGCCTTTCACGACTGCAAAGATGCCTGTGAAGGTGTTATCTGCCTGCGGATTTTGCATAGCGGTTCCGTTCGGGACATAGAGTCGAACTCTATCCTCTTCCTGGATGCCGTGCCAGTTTTTCGATTTCAGGTTCTCGCCGTAGTATTGCGCGAGTTTATCGTAAATACCTGTTTCACCATCGTAGATTTGGATGTAAAGATCGGTCACTGTATTGAAGGGGACTGTCGTAACGGCGAGCGTGATCAGCTCACGGGTGAAGTGGAATTGAAACTTGGCGTTTGGTATATCGGGGCAATCGAAAGGGATTGTGCCGTCTGGCGTTTCAGCAAACGTTTGCGCGGATACAGTAAGCGTTAGAAAGGCTATGATATATAATATGTACTTCATATTTATTTTTTTGCATGTATGGTTTTCGGAGATTGCAAAGGTTATTATAATAACTTAAGCGTCCATTGTCAAATTGCCTATAAAAGGTTTAACGATGGGTTTACAAAACGCGTTTACGAAATAGAAAAGGCGTGCTTGGGAAGCACGCCTACGATAGATAGTAGGGGTTGGGTAACCCACCCCCTACAACGATTCATCGAGATCGAAACGTAGGACACCCCGGTTCGCGGTGCCAACATACAGTGTGTTACTATCAACAGCGAAAGAGATAACAGAACCCGGAAGTTCGGGGGTTGCCCGTTTCCATATATGAGAACCCGCTTTCAACAGATACACGTGTTCGTCAGTCTGTCCATACACCGTTGTGCCTTCCACTGCCAATCGGGAGACGACGAGTGGATTCCCTTCAGCATCAGTTGTCGCGTGCCAGTGAGTGCCGTCGCCCGAATACGCAACACCCTTGTCAGTTGCCACATAAACGGTGGGTCCCGCGAAAACTATCGCCTCGAATTTCTCAAAAGAGAACGGGATATCTGCTGTAATATCGCTCCACGTGTCCCCTTCATCAAACGATTGAAGGAGGTGTCCCTCCCGTTTTCCGACGTAAACAGTGCTATCTGACACAGCGATTTTGAAACCCATAGAACTAAAGGTATCATAAGAGGTAGAGACATCAGCCGAATAATCGAAAGGACCGGACAATAGAGATGCAACAGGGTCCTCGCCTTTATCGACTAACCCCGTGTTGTGCCATTCATGCATACCGGGTTGCCATCTGTAAAGCGTCTTCCCGTATTCTACATAGTAGGTATCGCCACTCGCGGCAAAGTTTCCGATAAACTGCATCATACTGGCTGCGGCTTGTTCTTGTATAACCTTATTCATGGTTTCGTTTAACTGGTTAAAATCAATATCCTCGGGATTGGGTGGCACGCCTTTTTCAAGATTTTGCTTAGCCTTGTCGGTAAATGCTTGCATCATAATTTTGTTTATTTCTTCGTCCCTTTTATGGGACTTGACGATTTCAAAACCAGGCATACCGTCTATAAATTGTAGGCTGTGGTCCTCGATGGATAGATGACATATCGGCGAAGGGGTATCCATGTGATTCCCTCTCTTTACATACAGTGTCTCGTTAAATGCCCTAATAATGACACCGGCGTCAATCTCACTGGGAAGCGGGGTCCACGATTCACCCCTGTCTGTTGAGGAGACGAATCCATTTGTTGAATTTGCATAGAGTTTCCCCTTAACGGCGATGAGCGTCTGAACCGGAGTGCCCACGAGCCCTGTATTGAAATCATACCACGTTTTACCACCATCAATTGTGGTCTGAACCCCAGAAGGGGCACCTTTGTAGAAAGTATTCTCGTTCATCATCAGCACAGGTGGAGGCACGTTGTAACCTGACCCACCCTTTACGTCTAAGGCAGTCCAGGTTTCCCCGGTATTCATCGAGTAGAAAAGGTTTCCAAAGGCATCTACGACGACAACCCTTCCGTGCGTCGTGAAGAGCTTAACACTGGGCAGATAGATCTCTGTTGCCTCTGCACCTGGGAATGGAAAACTCATCCCGAATTGTCCAGGTTGCTGTCTCTCTTCCTCCTGCTCCTGTCTCTTCCGTGGATCTATGGAATACCATGTATCGCCTTGATCGGTTGAGCGGTAAAGTGACCACTGGGTATTCCCTGTCATCGAAGATCTAAGTTGCATCCCGATCTGATTCTGATTTGTAAGTTCGCTCCCTGGGGCAACATAGAGACGATGTTCATCGACGGCTAAGGCATGGATGGGGAGTTGATTTTCGGACATTTCTGCTGGACGAATGGTCAATTTTTTCCATGTATCCATATCGCGGCGATAGAGTCCGTTGTCGGTGCCAGCAAACAGGGTGTTTTCAACGGCGGCAATCGCACGAATTTTTCGACCCGCGAGGTTCTCATCGTTCAGAGGTATCCACGATTTGCCAGCGTCCAGAGAACGGAATACACCTTCAATGAGAGCAAGGTTCAGGGTCACGTCGGCTGCTGCTCCGGGAACCGCATCCGTTATGACGAACCCAACGGGCTGACCTTTTGGGTGTGCGCCGAGCGAAGTCCACGTCTCACCGTAATCTGTAGAAGTCAACACCTCCGCATCGATAGCACTGTAGAGTGTATCGTCCCGCTCTACCATTTGTTGTGTGCTCCCTATTATGTAATCTTTCATGTTGAGTGAGGTTAGACTTCCAGCGATGACGAGTTTCCATGAATGTCCGTCGTCTGAGATTTTGTAAAGATTCGTGTAGCTGCCCGCATAGATGTCTCCACGCGTTGTGGTGAAGAGGGTATTGACGAGCCCTCCTGCGGGTCCGTTCGTTTGGATCCACTGCGGTTTTGGCGTTGAGATCTCAGTTTCGTCAGCAAGTGCGGCGGCGAAGAGGCGGGCATCGGGTTGCTGACCGGCACCGAGGTTTTTTCCGGGTGTCGGTGAACTTCCTACCTGATTCCGCGCTGCGGGTTTCGCGGGTGAATCTAAAACAAAAACCGCCTCAATGAGTTCAACCGTCCGTTCCGATGTGGCGTTTAAATCGTAAGGTTTCTGGAAACGGGAGAGATGCTGTGTGCCAACCCCCAACAATAGGAAAATCGCGATAGCAGATACCGCTGAAAGTGCCCAAGGCACGATGGGTTTATTTGGCGTGGGTGCTGTGGGGGTAATCCGTGAGATTTCCCGCATGATGTTTTCTGTCAGATGCGCGGGCAGTTGAAAACTGCCAAGGTTTTGTTGGATCATGTGTTCTTCCTTCTTGAGACGATTGCGAGCACGGCTGAGTCGGCTTTTCACAGTATTTGGAGAGACACCGAGAAACTCGCTGATGGTTTTGATTGTCATTTCACCGAGGTAGTGGAGTGTCATCACGGTGCGTTCGCTTTCGGGTAGTTTTTGGAGAAGCTTCTTGACGACCTCACGGCGCGTTTCATCGGCTTCAGTTGCTTGGTTTTCTGCGACGTATCGAGAGTATGACACTTGATTCACCTCACTCATATCCGTAGTTTCTAAAGATTGTTCCGGTGGGGAACTCTTTTGGAACCAGTCAGCACACAAGCGTGCCGCAATGACATACAGCCATCCGGCAAACAAATTGTGATTTTTGAGGGTTCCGAGTTTCTGGTATGCCCTGAAGAACGCGTCCTGCGTAATTTCCTCTGCGATGTGAAAATCGCCGATTTTCCGCCACACCAGCGCGTGAACCCCTTTCTGATACTTGTTGACGAGAAACCCGAATGCGTCTTGGTCGCCTTGTAGTACCCGTTGAATGAGTTCAGCATCTTTCTGATTCATTAATTAAAGGTCCCCTTCGGAATCGTAACATCTTTTAACTTAAGTGACAGGTTTTAGCCATCAGAAGGTTGCATTATTTTTTAGTAGTTTTCAGTTTTCAGTTTTCAGTTTTCAGTTAAAAGAGACTTTCGTTAAACGAGAACTGCTTTCTTTAACTGATAATTTATAGTAAAGTTTAGAATTAATTAGACACTTTAAAGAGGCGAGGATACAATCCTCGCCAGCGGCGGAGAGGATTGTTTCGCTAAGCAACTGTCTACATATTTTTCGACTTTACTATAATTGATAACTGACAGGATTTTCGGAGAAAAACCGAACCGGAAGTTGTTTAATTTGGGGTTATTCCGTTCTTAGTGCCTCAATTGGGGAGATGTGCGAGGCGCGGATCGCAGGATAGAGTCCGAAAACGATACCGATGCAAGCGGAGATGCTAACGGAGACTGTCATCCAGTGCAGGGAGATGACGACGGGCCAGTGAGGAATTACCTTAACGACTTTGACAGCGATATGTGAACAAAGGTAGCCTGTGCCGATGCCGAGAAGAATCCCCAACAAGCCACCGATACCGCACATCACGATCGCCTCAATCAAAAACTGCAAGAAAATGTCGCGCCCCTTCGCGCCAATTGCGCGACGGATTCCGATCTCACGGGTGCGTTGGTTGACTGAAACCAGCATCATGTTCATAATTCCGACACTTCCGACAAACAGTGAAAATCCGGCGATACTGCTCAGCATGATTTTGATGATTCGACTGATTTTATCGAGTTCTTTGACAGCGGCACTTGCAAAACTAATATCGAAAAAATCGTCTTGATTCCGATGCCTTTTTCTTAAAACGGCTTTCACTTCTTCAGCGGCTTTCTCGATGGAATCCGCATCCACCGCCCTGACGTTGAGATAATTGACATAGTGTGTCCCTTTAAATCTGTCTTGTGCGGTTGTCAACGGTATGTACACGATGTCGTCCCAACTAAATCCGTATTGGAGGCTTGTGCCGCGTTCTGCCATGACACCTAAGATACGGAAACGGTCGGGTCTTCCACCTTGAAGCGACAGCTTAATTTCTTTGCCGATCGGATTCTGGTCTCCAAAGAGTTCTGTTGTGACTTCTAAGCCAAGCACACAGACCTTTCTACGGTTATTGAAATCATCATCGGAGAAAAAGCGCCCCTGTTGAATCTTCCACTCCATCCCAATTGGGAAGTATGAATTGACACCCTCACATTCCGTCCATTTTGTCGCCCCGGCTTCTGCTTGCGCAAGCACCGCAGAAGAAACGATGGGTATTACGGATTCAACGGACGGGCATTCGGCTTCAATCGCTAAAACGTCTTCATACCTCAATTGCTCACTACTACGATTTGGAAACACGCGATCCCCGCGCCAGATCCATGGATTTCGCCGAACGGTAAAATGAGCACCAAACTTTTCGAACTCTTGCGTGACGATGTGCTTCGCCCCTTCGCCAACAGCGAGCATTGCAAGGACAGCGGCAACACCGATAACGATACCCAGCATTGTGAGTGCCGAACGCATTTTTTCTTGCAAAATGGCAGAGAGTCCCGTCGAGATGCCTTCGTAAAGTTTCATGTCTCCATACCTCAAACGTACCATTGCGCTTGCGCTTTGAAGAACTGGGCATAAAGTCCATCTTCTGCAAGTAACGTCTCGTGGTCACCGTCCTCGACAATGCTTCCGTTGTCAAGGACGAGAATCCGGTCGCAGGTGCGGACAGAAGAGAGCCGGTGTGAGATGAGCACAGAGGTGCGCCCGACACTCCGTTCAATAAATCGTTCGTAGACGGCTTGTTCAGCGAGCGGATCGAGTGCAGCGGTGGGTTCATCGAGGACAACGAGCCATGGGGTTTCCCGCATGAAACTCCGGGCTGTTGCGAGTCGTTGCCATTCACCACCGGAAAGATCGCGTCCACCGAAGGTGGGACCGAGGACGGTCTCGTAACCCTCTGTGAGTCCATCAACCACCGAAACTGCGCCACCGGCGATAGATGCCGTTTCCATGCGTTCTGGATGTTCCAAGTCGCCGAAGGTAATGTTCTCGCGTGCGGTAAGATGGTACTGCGTAAAGTCCTGAAACACGGCACTGCAGTGTGTTAGCCACGCTCGACGATTCTCTTCGGTTAGTGGTATCTCTCCGACGCGAATGCTGCCGGTGTGTGGACGGTAGAGTCCCAATAACACACGTGCCAATGTGGTTTTCCCCGCGCCATTGGGCCCAACGATTGCGACCCGTTCGCCTTTTTTGAATGTGAGTGTTACATCCGTTAACGCTGGTTCTTGCGAATTTGGATAAAAATATGAGAGGTCTTCCACCGCAATATCTTGAACCCCATCGTTTCCGTCGAATTCATTTATTTCTGTATCCGCTGTGTCAGAATCTCGAGTATCGGACTGGCTGTCAAGGAACCGATACAGGTCCCCGAACAGTGGACGCATCTCTTCAACGATCGCTTGGAATTGAAAGGCGACAGCATCCCAGATACCGTCTAATTGGACCAAGGCGGCGGCAGCGGCGATATAGGTGCCGACGGTCAACTCGCCACGAAAGACCTCTAACAACAAAAGGATAAGCGAACCGGCGTATAACAACCCGCGTGTGGTATCGAGGGCGAGACAGACTGAGAATTTCCGCCGTCGTATGCCCATTTGTCCGTCTATGAGCGATTTGCCCAACCGATACCAGTGTTCTATCCATGCGTTTTGGGTTTGGTATAACCGAACCTCTTTGCCAGCCCCGCGATCCGTCAGGATCCCTTCCAATGCATCCTGTTCGCGCCGTTGAGGGGTCTGCGCCACGTCAAAACCGTAAAGATCCGCCGAAAAACGCGTGTCGCTCCACCAAGATGCGATGCCCGTCAATGCGGGTAGTAATGCCAACAGTGGATGATACTGCCAAAGGACGATCCCGAGTGTAACAACGCTGATGAGTTGTTGAAGACTGTCAACGAGATGCCAGAGGATATTCTGGAGCGCGAGTCCGGAGACGGCGCGTGCCCGTTCCAGTGAATCTTGAAATTCTGCAGTCTGTATATCGATGAGTTCTGTTGTATCGACTTTCCGGGCAATACCATCGTTAATCCAGATTTCAATGTTTTCACCTAAGTGGGTATACAGCGGTTCGCGCAGTAGATCGGCACCCGTGCTAAGAATACGTAAACCGAGCAATCCGATGAGCCACGGTAAAACCGTCTGCCACCAATTTGCGTCGCCGATCGCATCGGTGATTGCATTGACCAAGCGTTCTGTCACGAAAAACTGGCAGGCAGGCACAATACCCGGTAATAAGGTGAGCAGGAACATGCCCAAGACTGCAAGCCAACCGCTCTGCCAAATAACAACCAAAGTTCGGGCATAAGCAATGAAACTTTCCTTTAGCGTTTGCATTTTTTAATTTTTCCTTGCGATTCGATCCAGTCGCATTGGCATTTACCATCCACCTCTGTAGAGCCGTTCTCCATTTCATTCCGAACTCGGTTTTTGGAACTGTCCTGATTAATTTTTCCTTGCGGTTCGGTGGCGGTAGACGGTTTCCATTCTTGTGAGTAGTTTCTACTGATACCAGCGTGCCTGTGCTCTGAAGAATTGGGCGTAACGTCCATTGTTCGCGAGGAGTGCGTCATGTGTGCCATCTTCAACGATACGACCGGCGTCTAATACCAAAATACGGTCTGCGAGACGGGCGGATCCGATCCGGTGTGAGATCAGGAACGTCATCCGTCCGGATGCGAGTTCAACAAACTGTTGGTAAAGTTCGACTTCGGCTTGTGGGTCTAAGGCGGCGGTCGGTTCATCGAGGACGAGGACTTGTGGGTTTCGGACCAAAGCCCGTGCGAGTGCGACCTTTTGCCATTCTCCGCCAGATAACTCGACACCTTCACCCTCTTCACCAAGCGACGGATCGAGAAATGTATCCAAGCCGCGGGGAAGGGTTTGGAAACGCTCTTGAAGTCCGACGGCATTGATAACGTCCCAGAGCGTTTCGTCATTAATTTCGTAGTTTGATGGACCTGGCACCAATTCCTCGCGCACCGGTCGACGGAACCGCGCAAAATCCTGAAAGACGGCGGCACAGTTAAGTGCGATCTGTTCGGGTTCAATTGACTTCACGTTCATGCCGTCATAGCGGATCGTTCCATCACCAGGTTGATAGAGACCGAGCAGCAATTTTATGAGGGTTGACTTTCCTGCACCGTTGACGCCGACGATACTGATGACCTCCCCGGGACGCACATGAAAGTTTATGTCTTGTAGCACGTCCTCGGTTGCCTCTGGGTACCGGAAGCGGAGGTTTCGGACCTCTAATCCCTCTTGTAGGGGTTGTGGAAATCGTTGTGTCCCAGCTTGACTCTGATCCCTTTTGGCCCGTTCTAAGAAAAAGTGTAAATCTTGAAGCAACGGTAGATCTTCAAAGACATCTTGTATAGCACTCAGCAGACTCTCAAGATTCGCCTGAAAAGTCCCTGCTGCACCGATGAGAACGACATAATCTCCAAGCGTGAGTTCGTCATTTACGATCCGCTCCGCAAGTATGAAAATAGCGACTGCATAGGCAAGCACTTCAGCGAGCGTCGTGCCGATAGAGCCTTTTGCTTGGAGCCAGACTTTCGCAAGCGACTCTTCCCGCCACTTTTGATGGTTCGTTCGCCAGCGTCCAAAAATCGGCTTGAAAAGACCATAGAGTCGGACCTCCTGTCCGGACGATGAACCGAGCAATAAGCTGAGCATATACGCCATCATACGACGGACGGGTGTGGCATCATAATCGTGGATGTATCCGCTTTGGGCAGTCTTAATTTTCAGCCACGCCGACGGGAGTGCGGGTAAGACGACCACAAGTACAAGCAGCGGATCTGCGATCCAGAGGAGGACCCCGTATCCGACGAGGGTTACGCAGAGTTGTCCGATCTCGGTTAGAAATCTTAGGAGATTGGTGAGTCGATGATCCAGTGCCTGGCGTGCCCGTTGTATCAAATCGTAGATCTGCGGTTGATCGAAAACGTCAAAATCGATGTGCGTCGCGGCTTCAATCAAAGCGCGCTGCTGGTGCAGTCTAATGAAGTTCTGCATCTTCCATCGCAAGTAGTTATCATACGTGCCTGTTACATTTCTGAGAATCGCCAGAAGGACCAATGCAATCACCCAAGGTGCGGCGGTCTGTAGGTCGGCTTCTGCTTCGTCGGCGAGAATCGCGGCGATGAGGTTCACGAGCCCTCGACTCGCCCACAGGATTCCGACAGGGATACCCCCGTATATGAGCGTGATGAATGCCTGTGCGATGGCACCGAACGGGCTGACGTGCCACGCGACGAAGCAGAAGCGGCGGAGCGTCTTTAGTGCCGATGGACGCGATGCTGATTCTGTGTTGGGAATGTGAGAGTTATCTGGACCCATCTACGTTTTTTCCTTCGCTCTCATCCTCAGGCACTTGTATGAGGCGTAGGTTGCCGTCTAAAGCCTCGGCTCTTATTGTTCCCGTCAAGTTGTCAATGTGAATATCTCCAGAGGCGGCAGTTTTGAGCGTGATATTATACCGTCTCGGCACTGTCACGCGAACGTCAACCCTAAACCAATTCAATCCCTCTTGCCAATGTTCTCGTCCCCGCTTAAACTTTCCCTCAACTCGAATATCTGATTGGGTATCTGAAGGTTCATCTTTAGTTGTGATCTCAAAATCTCCGGGCAATTCACGAATCCATTTGACAAACCCTGGTCGCAGTGCCCGAAAGTTTGCTTTCCATGCCTTTGTATAGGCGATGTCGATATGATCCTCGTCTGTGGTGTCTATATTAATCACACCAAATTCCAGATCAACTGTTAAATGTCCAGTAGGATTAACGGTGAAACCTGAGCTATTCCTGTGTGAGTTTTCGATTTCTCCGATGAATAGGACAAAGATCACCACTAATAGGAGAGGAAATACGAAAAAAGCGACTAATCGCTTAGATTTTGTCATCTGCGGTTCCTTCTGTTGGTGTCGGATTCACTAATAATGAACTTGTCTCGTAGTGCAAGCGTGTCTAACGTTTTGCTTTGGAAGTATTATAGAGTGTTTGACGTATTTTTCAAGAAAAAAGGCGTTTCCCTCCTCGAATAACAGGAGTTCAACGCCAAAGATTCTGCTGCAGGGTTGCCGATTTTCAGACGATGGGAGACTTTTGGTGGTGATACATCCATCGCATCAGATATCGGAACGGAAGAATTTCAAAAACGCTACCGCCGTAAACGCTAAAGCGAAAAAACCGAGTAAGAACACATCCATTGTAGACCGACGCAATGTGTCCGATAAAGAAGGTTCTGTCAATGTTGGTGGTGGTAGTATTTCGTCTGTTTCGGATTCAGAAGCATTCATCCGAGCCGCTAACTGCATCACCAGTGCCATGGCATCGTCTGAAATCCCGCTGAAATACGCGTCATCGAGTTGATCATAGTACCGCTCCCCCGTTTGAAAGTAGGTGTCCCTTTTTAGTTTACCGGTTTGCGTTAGGTTTATCGCAGAATAGATGAGAGAGGACGTTGGTGCGATCCGAGAGAGCATCTCGCCAACCTGCTCTTGCCGGTCCTTCTCACGCCGATAGTCCCTGTCAATTTTATCTACTTGATCCCGGAACTCCAACCGGAACTGCTCGTTAATCGGCTTTCTGAGTTTATCCATTTTTTCTTGGAACGCTGCGTCGTCTGAGCGAATAAAGACACCTTCGCGAGCCGCGAAAGCTTCAGTCATTTTTTCCCGAATTTTTTCATCCTTATCTTTACTCAGGTTGTTGTGGACTGCCGCTTTTTCCATATAAACCGCCTGTTGTGTCCGGGTGGGTGCGACGAGTTTGGCGACGACAAACGCGCCGCGGGGCGCGATCAGCACCGTAAACACCCAAAACGTGAAAGCGACGATCAGCGCAGTCTTGGCGTTATCAAGACACGTTGAGATGACCACGCCTATCGCAAAAAACACCGCAATATAGAGTAATGAGATAAGCGTCAGACCCAACACAGGCAGCGCAACTTTCAGTTCACCGAGCGGAAAGCCTTGCCAGACGAGCAGGAGTAACCCCAAGAGGAAAGACACTAAAAACGGAACGACGAACACAATGTATCCACCGATTAACTTGCTCCACAGAAACACATCTCGGGGCAGGGAATTCGATAGGTTGATCCGAAGGGTTCCCGCCTCCCGTTCTCCTGCCACCGCATCAAATGTAAACAGAAGTGCGAGGAGACTGAAAACCGTCCCCACGATAAACAGGAAATCCAGATTTCCTAATACATACGCCACAGATGCCTGCGAAACCCCTGCTGACCCTTGCCGCACGCCGTTCCGCGTCATCCCAAGATAGGTCGGTAGTGCCTCCTCTAAACCGTTTGCGAAGACGCTTAGCGGCGTGGGCTTGAGGAAGAATTTAGAAACTTCTGTGTTTGGGTCTGGGGTGTTCGGTGGATTTTCTTTCGCTTCTGTCCGTTCGCGTTTCAGGGACTCTTGATAATCTGTTAAGTTCTGGCTATACCTCCGATAATTGATCGAAAGGGTGAGTGGAACGAGTAAAAGGCACATTAACAGAAGTGCCACAAACCGGACGCTCAAAATGTGGTGCATCATCTCTTTTTGAATTAATGTCATTAGCATCGTAATTTCTCCTCTGTTTTTTTATTTGTTAACCGTTTGATCTTTTTGTAGATTCCGCAGGACTTGCGGGTTTTTCCATGATAACGGGTGTCCTACGCACTGCAGGCGGGGTTTGAAACCCCGCCTGCAAAGGAGGCTGCGTAAGTCCTGTTAAATATCGGAACGGAAGAACTTCAGGAACGCCACCGCCGTAAACGCTAAGGCGAAAAAGCCGAGTAAGAGGACATCCACTGCAGAGCGACGCAGCGTGTCCGACAAACCGGATTCCGTCAGGGATGGAGGCGGTGGGATTTCTTCTGATCCAGAAAGATTATTTGCCTGTCGATCCAATAGTTCTATGACCTGTGCCATTGCGTCGTCTGAGATTTCACTGAAATATGAATCATCAAGTTGCTGGTAGTATCTCTCACCCGTTTGAAAGTAGAGGTCCCTTTTTAGTTTACCCGTTTGCGTTAAGTTTATCACAGAATAGATGAGAGAGGACGTTGGCACGAGCCGAGAGAACATTTCTCCAATGTGCTCTTGACGATCCTTTTCGCGTTGGTAGCCCTTGTCAATCTTGTTTGCCTGATTCTGGAATTTGAGTCGAAATTCCTCGTTAATCGGTTTCCTAAGGTCGTCCAATTTCTTTCGCACCTCTGGTGTTGTCCCAAAACTCGTCCCCAGCGTTTCAACCATTTTTTTATTCACTATCTCTTGTTTCTCTTTCGTCAGGTTATTGCGAATTGTTGTTTTTTCCATATAAACCGCCTGCTGCGTTCGTGTGGGTGAGACGAGTTTCGCGACAGTAAACGCCCCTCGTGGTGCGATGAGCACCGCAAACACCCAAAATGTAAAAGCGACGATCAGCGCAGTCTTAGCGTTGTCGAGATACGTTGAAATGACGACACCTATCGCAAAAAATACCGCAATATAGAGGAGCGAGACAAGTGTCAGACCGAACACTGGCAGAGCGATCTTCAGCTCACCGAGTGGAAAGCCTTGCCAGACGAGCAGGAGTAACCCCAAGAGGAAAGAGACTAAAAACGGAAGAACGAACACAATGTATCCACCGATTAGTTTGCTCCACAAAAACACATCTCGAGGAACGGGATTTGACAGGTTTATCCGAAGGGTGCCTGCTTCTCTCTCTCCTGCCACCGCATCAAATGTGAACAGAAGTGCGAGGAGACTGAAAACCGTCCCCACAATAAACAGGAAATCCAGATTTCCTAATACATACGCGAGCGGTGCTTGCGCAAGTGCGGGTGAGCCCGTCCGAATGCCATTCCGCGTCATTCCCAGATGGGTCGGTAGTACTTCCTCTAAACCGTTTGCGAAGACGCTCAGCGGCGTGGGTTTGAGAAAAAGTTTGGAAACTTCTATGTTTGGGTTTTGGGCGTTCGGTGGATTTTCCTTTGTTTCTGTCCGTTCGCGTTTTAGGGACTCTTGATAATCTGTTAAGTTCTGGCTATACCTCCGATAATTGATCGAAAGGGTGAGTGGAACGAGTAAAAGGCACATTAGCAGAAGTGCCACAAACCGAACACTCAAAATGTGATGCATCATCTCTTTCTGAATCAATGTCATTAGCATCGTAATTTCTCCTTTTTTATTCGTTGTCGGTTATCGGTTATCAGTTATGGGTTAAGGCGTGTGGTGGTTGTAAACGTTTGTAATACTCACACCCCCTCTTGTCCGAAAACCGAGAACCGAAGACCGATAACCGCTTGCCTCAAATATCGGAACGGAAGAACTTCAGAAACGCTACCGCCGTAAACGCTACAGCGAAGAAACAGAGTAGAAGGACATCCACTGCTGAGCGACGCACTGTATCCGATAAAGAAGGCTCTGTCAGGGTTGGTGGTGGTGGGAGTTCCTCTGTTTCGGATTCACCATTCAGCTGACTCCCCAATTGTAAGATCTGTGCCAACGCGTCGTCCGAAATTTGGCTGAAATACGCATCATCGAGTTGATCGTAGTACCGCTCCCCCGTTTGAAGGTAGGTGTCCCTCTTGAGTTTGCCGGTTTGTGTGAGGTTCATCGCGAAATAGGTGAGTGAGGCGGTGGGTGCGATCCGGGAAAGCATCTCGCCGACCTGTTCTTGCCGATCTTTTTCGCGTTGATAGTCCCTATCAATCTTGTCCGCTCGATTCTGGAACGCCTGTCGAAACTCTTCCTCAATCGGTCCTCTAAGTTTATCCAACCGTTTCTGCGTCTCTGGATCGCTTAGGTCTAGACCAATAGAACCCCCACTCTCGAAAGCCAGCGCCATTTTTTGCCAAATCTTCTCGTCCTTATCCTTCGTTAGGTTATTGTGAAGTGCGCTTTTTTCCATATAAACCGCTTGCTGTGTCCGGGTGGGTGCGACAAGTTTAGCGACGACGAATGCACCGCGGGGTGCAATCAACACCGCAAATACCCAAAACGTAAAAGCGACAATCAGCGCAGTCTTAGCGTTGTCGAGATACGTTGAAATGACGACACCTATTGCAAAAAACACCGCAATATAGAGCAGCGAGACGAGCGTCAGACCCAACACAGGCAGCGCAACTTTCAGCTCACCAAGTGGAAAGCCTTGCCAGACGAGCAGGAGTAACCCCAAGAGGAAGGACACTAAAAACGGAATAACGAACACAATATATCCACCGATCAGCTTGCTCCACAAAAACACATCTCGGGGCAGGGGATTTGATAGGTTTATCCGAAGGGTGCCTGCCTCTTTCTCCCCCGCAACCGCATCACACGTAAACAGGAGTGCCAACAGACTGAAAACGATCCCGACGATAAATAGGAAATCCAGGTTCCCGAGTGCATACGCCACGGATGCTTGCGAAACCCCTGCTGACCCTTGTCGCACACCATTCCGTGTCATCCCAAGATAGGTCGGCAGTGCCTCCTCTAAACCGCTCGCGAAGACGCTTAGCGGCGTGGGCTTGAGGAAGAATTTAGAAACTTCCGTGTTTGGGTCTGGGGTATTCGGAGGATTTTCTTTCGCTTCTGTCCGTTCGCGTTTTACCGCCTCTTGATAATCTGTTAAGTTCTGGCTATATCTCCGATAATTGATCGAGAGCGTGAGCGGGATGAGTAAAGCACACATCAGCAGGAGCGCGATAAACCGGACGCTGAGAATGTGATGCATCATCTCTTTTTGAATCAATGTCGTTAGCATGATAATTTCTCCTGCGTTTTTTACGTGAGTTCGGTTGCATCTCTTTTACCGAACTCACGTTATTATAGAGTGAAGTCAATCGAGGGATAACACGTCAGCGGACAACAATACCGATAGTTGCTGAAGGATGTCCTGTCCTTCTTCCGATTTCAGAAATTCCGCGCCGAGTTGCGATTCGAGTTGCGCCTGTAGCTGTTCCTTAATTTGGCTTCCCACCTGTGGGAGTGCTTGTTTGAAGATATCCATTCCCGTTGGCGTTTTGAGAAAGTCTTTTCCGAATTGTGCTTCAACTTGAGAGACAATTTCTTTCTCCAAAGCACCAAGCATTTTCGGCACGAATTGTTTGATGATCAGTTTTTCAGTTGCCTGTTTCAGTTGCTGCCTGCCTGCTTGTGTCTTGAGAAACGCCTTTCCGTGTTGTTTGTGTAAGTCTCGCACAATGTCGGCGAGCGCGGAGAACCCCATTTTGTTGCTATCATAAATGTCTCTTTGCGGTCCGTTTCGATAGAGTTTTCCACTGAGACTTAGGTTGAGACGGTAGTGTTCACAACGAACGATAGGTATCATCCCACCTTCCTGTGTCCACAGCATTTGTTGCCCCTCTTTCTCAGAGGGCCGAATCTCGTAGAGATAACTGCACGGCAGTGTCGGATCCGACGCATCTTCGGTGAGAACGCCGGGGACGCCGGCTGTTGTATCTGCTGGGCAGAGGAGAACTTTTGCGTCCAGATACTGCGGCGAAAGTTCGGAAAGCCACTGCGGATATGCATCGGCGTTGGCAGCCTTATACTCATCAAGGGCGCGTTTGATCTGCCGCAAATTTTCTCTACACGTCTCAATCCCTTTGAGAGCCTCAGAACTCTGTTGCTCTGAGAGTGAGGCGAGTTCGTAAGGATAGGCATCTGCTAAGAGACACCGGTTGAGGCGCACCAATGCTTCCCCACCTTGCGGATTTTCTGCGATGAGTGCCTGTGTCTGTTCACTGAGTTCAATATTGGCGAACCGTTGCGCATCGTAAAGAGAACCCGCTTGAAGCAGTCGATTTAGGTCTGAAAGCAGTACTTCCTGCTGCCGAGGGGATGGGGTGCTTGCGCCATTGTATCCGAGTAACACCCACTGCATATCTTCGGACAATTGCGATGCGATCAATTCGGACACCGGCGCACGCGTATCTTGGAGTTTCACGATCAAACTGCCGGGGTCTTTCATCGCCTCTCTATTAAAGAGGAACTGATCTGTGCCTGCCTGTAGCGGCAGTTGCATGCTTATAGTTATCAGTAAAGTGACGAATAGAAGCGTTATTGACTTGGATCGTTCAATGGTTTTTAACATTTTTCAAAATCTCCTTAGGGTGTTGTATATTTCAGGTTTCTTATTGGGTGGCACAACCTAACAGGTTATGCTACGAAAGTGGCACAGACTAACAGTCTATGCTACAACCGCACAACCTAACAGGTTATGCTACAGGTTAATGACATTAATCGGCTTCATCAATTGTGAAACGTAGCACGCCGTGACCAGGCGTCCCCACATAAAGTGTGTTACCATCAACAGCAAGAGAGGCAATCTTGATCGGAACTTCAGGTGTAACGTGTTTCCATGTGCTTGAATTCTCTTTCAATTGATATATCTGTTGCTCAGTGGCGCCGTATACCGTTGTGCCGTCCACTGCAATTTTTTCTATGACAATCGGTGTGCCTTCCGCATCGGTTGCCGTGTGCCAGTGAATCCCATCGCTTGAGTACGTAACACCTTTATCGGTTGCCACGTAAAGCGTCGGTCCGGCGAAGGCGATAGCCTTGAATTGGGGAACAGAAAACGGGAGGTTTGTCGTAACATCGTTCCAAGTGTCGCCTTCATCAAACGATTGAAGGAGATGGCCGTCCCGTTTGCCAACGTAAATCGTTTTACCTGAGACGCCAATTTTGAAATCAACGGAACCCTGAGCCTCAAGGGCAGCAATAGAATGAATAGACTCGCCTGCATCCGCTAAGCCAGTATTGAACCATTCAGTCATACCGGGCTTCCACCTGAAGAGTTGCTGGTTATATTCCATATAGTAAGTACTACCGCTGACAGCAAAACTTCCCAAATATATCTGAATGAGTTTAATCATACTTTCCTCGAAAACCTCACTGACAAATGTGCTGAACATATCCATATCAAAGTCTTCAGGTTTTAAATCAAAGTCTTCAGGTTTTAATCCTGTGTCTTCCTCAATATTTTTCTCAAGTTCATCTCGTACGGGTTCCCGAAGCGCGTTTTTGACTGTTTCACCGATCAGTGTTTCAATGCTTATTTTCTCCAAACTCGGCATTCCAGGGACAGGCACTAATCCGTTATTCTCAGCAGCGACTCGGAAAAGTTGCGGTGCTGTCTCTTTGATACCTTTGACGTAGACACTATCGTTAAATTTCATCATACTTGTGGGCATTTCAGCTTGATAATGTAAAATGGCAATTTCAGGATGTAAAACACGGGTCCACGATTCACCCCCATCAAGCGAGGCAACAAGTTCTGTCGCTGTTTTTGCATAGAGCGTATTATTGGCATAGACCAACTTGTCCACACCCGTCCTCACCAATCCTGTGCTAAACGGCTGCCATGTTTTACCTGCATCGGTCGTGCGATGAATCCCAAATGAACCACTTTTATAAAAGGTGTTCGCATCCGAGACGACAGTGGTGGAAGTCTCTCCTATAGCTGCGGTCCCTGCCCCTAAAGATATCCATGTCTCCCCGGCATCATTTGAGTAATAACTCCTACCGCCATATACGACTGAAAGTCTTTCTTGTGCTGCCACCATTTTGACGCTGGCAAGCCTTTCCGTTTCTGAGGTGTCATCCAGTTTTGGGTTGGCAGGTCCAACGGCAAGCATAAATCCATCGTCTCCCTCGGAAACTGCTTTTGCGAAATCTATTGTCTGCCACGAATCTCCGAGGTCTATTGAATGGTAAAGCGACAGGGAGGTATTATTAGTTGTCCCTGATATGCCGATCGAAAAGTTAAAAGACTTAGCGCCGGGTCCGACGGCAACATAGAGGCGGTGATCAGTACTTGCCAATGCGCTAATATTTTGGGCTTCCGCTGCGGGTAATTGCAATTGCTCCCAACCTCCCGAACTGTGGCGATAGAGCCCATCGTCCGTCCCGACAAAGAGCGTGTTTTCAATAGCGGCGATTGCCTGAATTTTCCTATCGGTGAGTTTTCCGTCGGTAAGAGATGTCCACGATTTACCGGCATCCACAGAGCGAAATACACCATTAGCAAGTCCCAAGTACATTATAATATTGGCTTGCGCCCCAGGTGCCGCATCCGTTATCAGCGTGCCAATTAATTGCCCTTCTGGACGCGTTCCCAATGAATTCCATGTTCTACCGCTATCTGCGGAAGCCAGGACTTCGGTACCGGAAACGATATAAAGGGTATCCTGATGTTCTACCATTTGCCAGGACCCCTTAATGGACCCGTCAATGTTGACAGGTCTCCACGTGCTTCTATCGTCTGTTAACCTATAGATATCCGTGCCGACTCTGGCATAAGCGTCGCCGTTAGATGTGATAAAAAGATTGTTGACTATCCCGCCTTCGGGACCCTTCGTTTGGGTCCACTGCGGTTTCAGGGTTGAGACCTCTGTCGTGTTGACGGGCAGTGTGGCGAAAAGGGATTCGTCGGGTTTCTGACCTGCCCCGGGGCTTTTACCCGGGAGTGCTGAACTTCCCGCTTGACTCCGAACTGCGGGTTTCGCAGGGGAATCGTAAACAAAAACTGTGTCAATAATCTCAACCGTCGGTTCCGATGTTGCATCGAGGTTGTAAGGTCTCTGAAAGCGGGAGAGATACTGCGTGCCAACACCCATCATAAGAAAAATGAGAACAGCGGAAGCGGCAGAAACTGCCAAAGGGGCTACCGGCTTCCCCGTAGGCGCAGGCACGGGGCTCAGGCGCGAAACTTCCTGCATGATGTTTTCTGTCAATTGATCCGGGAGTTGGAAGCTGCCAAGATTCTCCTGAAGCACGCCTTCCTCTTTCCGTAAACGGTTACGGGCGCGGCTGAGGCGGCTTTTGACGGTATTCTGGGAGACACCGAGGAACTCGGAAATGGATTTGATCGTCATCTCGCCAAGGTAATGCAGCATCATCACCGTCCGTTCACTTTCTGGCAGTTTACGGAGCAGTTTCTTGACGACTTCGCGACGGGTTTCATCGGCTTCGGCTGCCTGTTTTTCTGCCTGATATCTGGAATATGACACTTTGTCCACCTCATTCGTATTGTCAGCGTCTAAGGATTCCATCGGTAGGCGATTCCTCCGGAGGTAATCGTTAGATAGGTTTGCCGCAATGACATAAAGCCATCCTGGGAATTGGTTAGGGTTTTTCAGGGTCCCGAGTTTCTGGTACGCTTTGAGAAACGCGTCCTGTGTAATCTCTTGTGCGATGTGAAAATCACCGATCTTCCGCCACACCAGCGTGTGAACGCCTTTCTGATATTTCTTGACTAACGGGGTGAACGCGTCTTGGTCCCCTTGGAGTATCCGCTGGATGAGTTGAGCGTCGTTCTGTTCCATTACAAACTACCTCCGGAATCGTGTGTTATCCATTGATTAGAGTGACGTAACATGGGTGCGGAAAGGTTGCATTATTTTATCAAAAAGGTAAATGTTCGACAAACGGATTCACCGAACAGATTTTTGAAATTTAACATCCATTGACTTAGGTGACGTAACTTAGATTTCAAAAGGTTGCATTATTTTCTAATTTTCTTTTATACTTGTTGAAGTATGTGTTATACTATAGCAATCAGCAGTCAGTAGTCAGCGGTCAGAAAGAGGGATAGGTTCACCCAAAAACCTCTTCGCTGATAGCCATAGTATACAGACTTTTGATGCAACTTGCTGGTTTACGTGAAGATTGAAAAAGTAAATGAGGTAATTGTTTGTGTGAACCACGACATGCGCAACTCGGAGGCATAGCATGGAACACCATATAACAGATGAACAGTGGGAACATTTTTGGGAAAACGGTTACGTGCGCATCGGACAAGTCGCGACGGATGCCGAACTCGAGGGACTGCAAGCGCGGATGGATGACATCATGCTCGGTAAAGCACCGCTGGATTATGACCAGATCATGATGCAATTGGACCGGGCGCCCGGAAAAAACTCGCCGGGACCGCAGTCTAAGGGACACAAAGGTGCCACGTTGCTGTATCGGAAAATACAGAACCTGGAGCTCGATCCGATCTTTTTGGAATATCTCCAGAAACCCGTTTTTCAAGAGGTGTGCGCGAAAATCTATGGAGATGACACCCCTGTTGCCTGTTTCCGGGCAATGTTTATGAATAAACCCGCACACGAAGGCACGCAGCTGACATGGCATCAAGACAGGTGGAGAGATCTCGATCGGGATCCGCAGATTACGATTTATACCGCGCTGGATCCGGCAATGATTGAGAATGGTTGTGTACATATCATCCCGAAGTCGCATAGCAGGCTCATCAACCCTGAAAACGGATCCGGTTTTCTCACACAGGAACACATTGACGACATCGTCGCGAAGGCGACACCGCTCCCGATGGAGTTGAAGGCTGGTGAAGTCGTCTTACTCCACAATTGGATGCTACACAGTTCCGGGACAAACGATACGGATATTCCGCGGCGGGCGTTTAGTGTCTGCTATATGCATGGTGAGACGCAGTCACATCACGGGCATACCTTTACGCGGGTGTTCGGCGACGGGGCGATCAGTGTTGACGATTTATCGAAGTTTAAGTATGAAAGCCCAATCGTTTAAAAAAGGAGAAAAATATGGCGAAAATTCGACTTGCCATGATTGGATGTGGCGGAAACTCCTCAGGTCACGCCAGACGCATGAATGAAAATCCTGACGTGCAAATCGTCGGTACCTGCGATGTGAATACCGACATTGCTAACGGCTATATCGATCGGAACCTGTCCGATCTGAGTCCACGTCCGGGGGCTTATGACGACATCGGCGCGATGCTGAAAGAGACCTCGCCGGATGCCGTGGTTATCTCTACACCGCACACGCTCCATTTTGAGCAAGGGATGCAGGCACTTGAGGCGGGATGCCACGTTTTGATGGAAAAGCCGATGGTCACGTCTTCTAAAGATGCCTATACTATCGCAGAAAAGGTGGAAGCGACTGGACTCACCCTTACGATCGGCTACAATACGCCATGTACACCCAATTTCTATTATACCCGAGAAATTATCCGTAGCGGGGAATTCGGCAAGCTGGAATTGGTCATTGGCTATATTACGCAGGGCTGGAAAGGTGGCACAACGGGAACGTGGCGGCAGAACCCGAAACTCTCTGGCGGTGGACAAGCCTACGACAGTGGCGCACACCTTCTGAACAGTCTCTGCTGGGCGGTCGAGTCGAAAGTCGCTGAAGTCTATGCCTATACAGACAACCAGGACCGGGACGTTGACATCAATTCCTCGATTAACGTCAAGTTTGAAAACGGTGTCCTCGCGGCGATGGCGGTGAGTGGCAATTGCCCAAGTCCCGGTGGTACACACATGGCGTTAGTCTTTGAGAACGGCAGGATCGAGGTTGACGGTTGGGGTGGCGGTTGGATTCGCGTCTGGAAAGGTGGCGAAGCGTTGGATCCGCCTCCGATTTCAGATGACATGTCCGCGGGTTCACCCGATGACAATTTCATTGATACTATCTTGGGCAGAGCGGAACCCCGTACCAGTCCGATGAACGGGATTATCCAATCCGAGTTGATGGATCTCATCTATGAATCTGCGGAAACGGGTGTCCCAGCACGTCCAGAACGCTAAACCGATGCATCCTTTTGGAAAGAAGTTGTAGGCGCGGTTTCCCAATCGCGCTTACTGCAACGTCGCGCCTTCAGGGCGAGGTGCTGTTGGTCGGATAGGCATCTTCTCATAAGAATGGTATGTGAGGTCTGCTAAATGTGACGTTTCAATTCGGATGTGTCCTTCCGCCCGCGAGTGCATGAGTGCATCGAGAACACCCGTCACGAGGAGCGTCCGTTCCACAGGATACTGCGGTTCCCCTGTCACGAACATCTCTTCGATATTAAGACTCAAATAACTGAAATGCGCATGCGGTGGTCCGTTCTGTAGATAAAATTCGGTTGCGTAGTGGGTATCGCCTGCCTTCGCCGCGTAAGCGAAATCAGAGACGTACCCGGTCAGCATCAGCACAGTAGAACGAAATCCATCGCTATGCTCCAACAGAAACGCCGTTGGATTCGGGCAACCCTCTATAAACGGAGTATCCGGACGATTTTCAATCTGTGCACACGCCTTTTCTGCTAAATCAAGAGACCACTTTCCTGCTTCACCCGCCTCCCAGACCGCGTCGCCTTCCAGACACTGAATTGCCACGATGCCGGACTCGCCGCCTTGCCGACGTTCGATCATACATTGCAGCGTCTCCAGTGAATGAAAACCGTAGGACTCTACACCGGCGTAACCGATACCGATGGCGGTTTCGAGTTCTGTATCAAGCGGATGTTCCAAAAAGGGGTTCCGCCAAGAGAGCGGTAGCGAGGAACCCGCCATAAACGGGACGTCGAGTGCCTTCGCGCGGTGATACATCCATATCGCGTCGTCCCAATTGTAGGAGAGGTGTTTATCACAGAAAACAGGCACCGACCTGCCGCTTGAGGCAAAGACACCGCAAATCTGCTCGAGCATATAGCGGCGCGGGTACATGTGTTGTCCGATTTCGTTATACGGGTAATCGCCGTGTTCGCCGATGAGTAGCACACCATCGACAGCCAATTCATTCCCACCGAGCGTTAAGGCTTGTCGAATACTCGGATAGATAGGGACGTTATGCTCGGCGGCTAAACCGACCCCGATGTCTCGGTCGTCTACCTGATCGAGATAGATGGAGGTCAATTCCACACGAGGCATCCGAAGTCCGGTATCCGTTGGGAACCCCTTCATGTACTTCGTAGCAATTACATCTGCGTGCGAGTGTTGATAATACGTCGTGATGATTGCGGCAATTTTCTTGGGCGTGTTCATTGTTTCTCCAATTCACCTAACAATTTCGGTCCCGATGCCGCCCTCTGTGAAGACTTCAAGGAGTAGCGAGTGCGGGATGCGTCCATCAATGATATGTGTTTTGTATACGCCGCCGATGAGTGCTGTCGTGCATGCCTCAACCTTCGGCAGCATACCCCCTGCGATGAAACCTTCCTTGATTAATTGATCTATTTCTCTCATACGCAGGGTAGGTATCAGCGAGGCTGTATCCGATAGATCGCGGAGGATACCGCGCGTATCCGTTAGGACAATCAATTTCTCTGCTTGGAACGCCGAGGCGATTTCCCCCGCCATTGTATCTGCATTGATATTATAGGTTTGCCCTTCAGTCCCAATACCGATCGGTGCGATGATAGGGATATAACCGGCTCTGTCGAGTGCCGTCACCGACTCGGTGTTCACGCCAATTATTTTCCCTACAAATCCCAAGTCGACCTCTATGTGTCGCCCATTTTCGTCGGTGATCTGCGTTTCCTGCTTCTCGGCGAGTATCAGATTGGCGTCCTTTCCAGACAACCCGATGGCTTTTCCGCCGTGTTGGTTGATCCGAGCGACAATCTCTTTGTTGATTGAGCCAAGCACCATCTCAGCGATTTCAACCGTTTCAGCGTCGGTTACTCGTAGCCCCTGTATAAACTCCGGAACTTTCCCAATCTTGTCCATCCATGTGGTGATCCTCGGTCCGCCGCCGTGAACGATAATCGGTCGGATGCCGACGTATTTCATCAGCACAATATCCTGCATGACGGAATGGATGAGGGCTTCATCCTCCATTGCGGCGCCGCCATATTTGATAACGATTCGCCGGTCGTAAAAGCGGCGGATATACGGTAAGGCTTCAATAAGAACTTCAGCCGTTCTGTTCATATTGTTCAGTCTCGTTCCCTATTTGTGATAAAATGGTGTATACTATTATGATACGTGAACCCGCTGTGTTTGTCAAATTAAATGTAGCAATATAGCCATCAACCGTACGGATAGGTCTTGTGCCTATCCCATAACCGCCAATTTAAGAAAAAAATTCGAGGAATATGAACATAATGCAAATATCCGCACAGATTTCACAATTTCACGGTGTAGGCATCCCATTTGAAGTTTGCGAAGTACCTATGGCTGCCACCTCAGACGACATCCTCGTCCGCGTTTCACTTTCAACGATCTGTGGCTCAGACCTTCATACAGTATCGGGACGTCGCGGCGCAGAAATTCCGTGTGTCCTCGGACATGAGGTCATTGGAACGGTTGCGGCACCAACACACCTGCGTTCAGCGGTTGGAGAGGCGCTAAATGAAGGCGATCGGATTACGTGGAGCCTCACGACCGCCTGTGGAACGTGTGACTATTGTGTGAATCGGAACCTCCCGCAGAAATGCGAGACGATGTTCAAATACGGTCATGCCCGGAGTGAAGGTGCCGATGCCTTTTCAGGTGGATTCGCTACGTATATCCTATTGCGTCCGGGGACAGCGATCTACCACATCCCTGAGGGTATGACAGACCGGGAGGCGGTCCCGATCAACTGTGCCCTTACAACGGTAGTGAACGGTTTCGCGAACATCGGCACACATGCCGGTGAGACGGCTGTCGTCCACGGTGCCGGCATGTTGGGAATCTATGCGGCGTGCTATCTACGGGCGCAAGGATACGAATGTATCGTCGTTGTGGATACCAATGAGCGTCGTTTGGAGATTTCCAAACGCTTCGGCGCGACGCATACTTTCAACCCAAACAAGACCTCTGTTAAGGAGATTGACACCGCAGTGAAAGAACTGACAAACGGACGGGGTGCCGATCTCGGTGTAGAGGTCAGCGGCGCGACAGTTGGCATCCCGAACCTGGTTACGTGGTTGGCAATCGGTGGAAGATGTCTGACGCTCGGTTACGTCTATCCAAACGCTCATATCACTGTCGATGCCCACCAACTCGTCACAAAATGTGTGACGCTCCGGGGTGTTCATAACTATCATTATACGGCTCTTGGCGATGCCATTCGCTTTGTTGAAGAAAACCGGAGGCGTTACCCGTTTGGGGAGCTCATCGGAGAAACATATCCATTGGCGGAGATTAACACCGCCTTTGAGCACGCGTTTCGACAAGAGGTACTTCGCGTTGCTGTTGCGCCATAGCCATCAGCCATAGGGGTAGGTCTTGTACCTGCCCGTATGGGCATCACCGTCTTTGTAATTGGCAATAAATGGTCAGCCGTAGGGTCAGGTCTTGTACCTGTCCGTATGGGAATCGAAGTTCCCTCCTACAGTTCTGTATCAATCCAACATCTTGTTCCATCGGTACGGAGGGTAATTGCGCCTGATGTGTCGGTTCGGAACATAGGACATCCACGGGTTCGATACCGCTCGACCACATCTGCATGCGGCAATTGATAGCGATTTCCGTGACCGAGTGAGAAGATCGCGTAATCCGGTTGAACGGCATCCAAAAACGGGGCACTGCTCGATGTCCGACTCCCGTGATGCGGCACTTTCAGGATTTCCGAACGGAGATCCTGTCCAGAGGCGATGAGTCGAGATTCTGCGTTTTTGCCGATGTCACCCGTGAATAAGATGTCTACCTCACCGTAGGTAACCTTCATCACGAGTGAATCGTCGTTCTTGTCTGCATCCAGCAGATTCGTGGAACCGGGATCGATTGGATGTAAGAGGTGGAGTGTGGCAATTGATGTGAATTCAATCTCTCCGGCATACGGAAATGCATACGGGATGTTGCGTGTCTGGACAATCGTATGTAACCGTTGATGGGTTTGAGAATCGAGTCGCATATCCGCTATACCGAGGACCCGCCCTACTTTAAAGTTCTCTAAAACATAGCCGAGTCCACCGCCGTGGTCGAGGTCAGGATGCGTCAATACCACCATATCGAGTTCCCGAATGCCGTGGAAGTCAAGGTAGGGTTCAATAATCCGCTCGCCGACATCATATTCAACCCGCTTCCGTTTCTGTGTGTCGTAATAACGCCGTTGGATGCCACCATCAATCAGCATCGTTCGGTTATCTGGAAATCTGACGATTGCGGCGTCCCCCTGACCGACATCGAGTGTAATGACCTCCAAGAGTCTTCCCTTCTCATGGAAGGCAGTATCCCAGACCCAGATTGCCACAACGGACAGTCCGATGAGGCTTGCGACTTTCCATTGACGATAGACTGTCTGCCAGTGTGTAATGCCTAAGCAGCAGGCGATATAGAGGACGAACAGCCCGAACGTCGGTGGCGTTAACTTGACGACACCCCATATCTGTCCGAAAATGCCGATCAGTGTCAGGAAGATGGAGATCATCGCGTGGTTGAGAACGCCAAGCAGCTGCGCGAACGGGAGATAGATAAAACCGACGGATATGGACACCATTCCTATTGCAACGATGAGCGATACGAGTCCAACGGCGAAGGGACCGACGACGATGCCGAGCGGATATGCCCGATAGAAGTAGTAGGCGATGAGGGGTCCCGTTCCGATTTGCGCTGCGAACGTTACGAGATAGGAAAGGACTCCCCATTTGATTGCGGCGTTCCGAAATTTCGTCAGGACTGAATCTTCGCTTTCCGAAGGTGGACCCTCTGTGCGCTCCCACAATCGACGCAGCGGCTTCTCCATCTTCGGGACGAAGTAGACGATTGCGGCGACGGCGACAAAGGACAATTGGAATCCGACATCCCACAGTTGTAATGGGTTCAAAAGGAGGAGTACTAACGCCGCGAACGCTAACAAATTGAAGAGGTCCGCATCCCGATCGATGAGCGTCGCACAGAGAAATAGAATTGCCATTAGCGAGGCGCGAAAGACGGAGGGTCGGAAGCCGATGAGGCAGGCGTAAATTAGCACTGCTATTATCGTCAAGAGACACAAAATCTTTTGCGGAAACCGGAAAAGTGAGAAACCGAAATAGCAGAACATCGCCACAAGTCCGACGTGCAGACCGGAGACGGCGAGCACATGGAAGGTGCCACTATTTCGGAAGAGAGCCAACGTCTCTGTGGGCACATCGCTGCGTTTACCGAGTAAGATGCCTTTGAGGAGTTGGGCATGCAATGCGGGTTCAAGAAGCGGCGTTTCGACTTCAGGCTCCGTATAGATACCGTCAATCAGACGTTCGGTCCGAAGCCGGAGTGTCTCTATCCATCGTAAGGGCGGAAATCCACCCTGTTCACCGATTCGCACAAGTCCTTTCGTATCAATGATTCCGACGATTCCTTGTCGAGCGAGGTATGCCTGATAGTCAAATCCACCCGGATTGCGCTTGGCTTGCGGTTGACGCAGGACACCCGTCACGGTTAGACCTTTACCGTAGCGGAGGGGTCGCAACTTCTGAAATCTGATGAGGAATTTCGCCGATACCTGTTGTGTTGGGTCTGACAGCAATTGGAGTTCACCGATGGCATAACAGGCATCCCACGCCTCCCCGCGTTCGGGCTGATATGTCGTCGTGCCTGAGAAGCTGATCGGCGCGTTGTAAAAGTGGGGTGGGACTGGCGAATGGGCGGCGGTTTCTAAGCGTAGCATGCCGCCAGCGAAGATAGCCAAATGCAGCAGTGCGTAACAGAGGTACCGCTGACGATGTCTTGCTACGATGCTGCCGACACAACAGAGCAGCACAAATAGCCAAAGCCACAGAAACGGGAGGGATGCCCATTTGCCTGCGATGATGCCCAGTAGATACGGGATGAGAAAGTAGAGTGCGGGACGTGGTTTGAATTTCATATTTTAATGTGCCTTGCGGGGGTTTTCCTCAGTGTGCCACCATTATACCCGTATCTCGGAAAATATTCTGTTTTTTGTCTGAATCAGTTTTCGTAGGTTGGGTTGAACGGTGTTAAAAATCAGAGGTCGGTATCCTAAAATATATCAAACCTGATATAGCCGCATATACACCGAGATCCCCAGTGAAACCCAACGCTCTTTCTCTGAAATCCTGAAAACGTGGTGGCAGGTTCCCGTTGGGTTTCGCTATCCCCTTGATTTATGGTAGTTCCTACAATTAAATGAACACCCAAGAGTTGGCGAGGTTACAAACCTCGTCAGCGGCGACACGGGGTTTTGTGTTTTAGAGCGTATTCACTTATTTCTGGGTTTTACTATATATGACGGTGTAGGGTGCTGAAATGTGCTTGAGTTACCCACATCGTCTTTCTCGGTTCCGCTCAACCCAACCTACGAGGAAACTGTGATGCGTTTTCTAAAATTGACATCTATAGGTTTCGTTTGACGCGTTCTTAACTTCGTGATACAATCCCCTCGAATATCACGCCGTAGGGAACGTAAATGCCAAAACACAGTATTCTCTCACAAATGCCGATTGATCTCGGTGACAACCTAAAACTCCGATTTGCGACGCCTGCCGATACGGAGACACTTGCGGAATTCAACACCCGCCTCCATGAAGAAGAAAGCGTGGGTCCGGGTATCCGAGACCTGATGTCGGGAGACCATCCTACCTGCAAGGCAAGCGATTTTACCGTCGTTGAAGATACGCAGACGGGGAAAATTGTGTCATCGCTCTGTCTGATTTCACAGACGTGGACGTATAGTGGTATCTCCTTCAAGTTCGGACAACCCGAATTCGTCGCCACTGAACCTGAATACCGCAGGAGAGGCTTAGTCCGAAAGCAGTTCGAGGTGATCCACGCCTTGAGTGAGGCGCGCGGGGAACTGATGCAAGGTATCACAGGTATCCCGTGGTATTACCGACTGTTCGGGTATGAGATGGCACTGGACATGGAAGCGGAGCGCGTTATCGACGGGATGCATATCCCTACATTGAAAAAAGGGGAGACCGAGACGTGTCGGCTCCGACCCCGAACGGATGCGGATAACGCTTTCATTCAAGACCTCTATCAGAGTACCATTGCGCGGAAAGTCTTTATTTGCTCCCGGACACCGGCGATGTGGGACTATGAATTCAATGGACGTTCAGCGGGGAGTGAGGCACGGTATGAATGGCTGATCCTCGAAGATATGGAGAGGACGCGACTCGGTTATGTCCAGCATTTCCAATGGTGTTACGAGAATTTTATTGTCATGCAAATGGAGCTGAAACCCGGCGTCGGTTGTCTACATCACATCCGATCCCTGCTGCGAGCGTTGTGGAAAAAGGCAGAGGCGACACCGATTGTCGCTGAGAATGACAATCCGAAAGCAACAGGTGTGCAGTTCATGTTAGGACGTGAACACCCGATCTATCAGGCACTCCCCAAAGATCTTGTCCGTCAAGAGCCTCCTTATGCGTGGTATATCCGGGTGCCAGATCTGATAGCGTTTCTACGGCATATCCGACCCGCACTCGAAAAACACCTCATCGGCACTGTTGCGGAGGGTTACACGGGTGCGCTCAAACTCAACTTCTATCGCACTGGAATACACCTTAAATTTGAACGGGGTCGCCTCACGGAGATTGCCGATTGGAACCCAAAAGATGTTGAGGACGGAGATGCCGCATTCCCTGACTTAACTTTCTTACAATTACTCTGCGGACGGTGTCGAACAGAGGAATTGACCACAAATTTCGTTGATTGCTGGACGAACGGCAGTTCTCCTGCGGTCCTCCTCGATTGCCTATTTCCAACCTTCGCTGGCGAGGTGTGGCATCTTTAAAAGTAGTAGGCATACTCCGTATGCCGTCACAGTAATAAAAGTAGTAGACCTACTCCGTATGCCGTCCCAACAATTTCCAGTCGCGACATTTTCTGACAGCTGAAAGTCAACATAACAATGGTCACCCAATCGCATGTTGTCCTCAATATAGCCCTCCTCTCAAAGCGGGACAAACCCGTTCTTCACTTCTACGTCTTCATCGGTGCTGTCCTTCCTGACCTGCCGATGTTCGTCTTTTTCGCAGTCGAAACGTTTATCCTTAAGACCTCACAGCGTGAACTCTGGGAGTCCCGATACTTCATGGAGGCGTGGCAGACGTTCTTTGACCTCTTCAACGCCGTCCCGCTGATTCTGATCGTCTTAGGTATTGGGTATTACCTACTGAACTCCGAGCGAGTCGTCGTTTTTGCGTGGAGCATGCTTCTCCATTGCGGGTTCGATCTTGTGACGCATCACGACGACGGGCATCATCACTTTTTTCCACTCTCCGACTTTGTCTTTGAAAGCCCGATTTCCTATTGGGACCGGGATCACCATGCTGGTATCGTTGCGCCGATAGAGCGATTGGTGATGCTCGCTGCCTCCATCTATCTATTTCCGAGATTGAAGACTCGACTGGCGCGATGGGGCCTGGTGGTCATCAATATCCTGTTCTTGGGTTCCTATCTCCTCTTTTTTCTTCGGTAGCTCTGAGAAATATGGGCGGGCACAAGACCCGCCCCTACAAATCCGATTTCGATTTCATAGAAGACTCGGCTGGCGCGATGGGGTCTGGTGGTCATCAATGTCCTGTTCTTGGGTTCCTATCTCTTCTTTTTTCTTCGGTAGCTCTGAGAAATATGGGCGGGTACAAGACCCGCCCCTACAAATCCGATTTCGATTTCATACGGGTTCGATTAGAAAAGGCTGTCAGCGGTCGGTATATCTTATAGTAAAACCGAAAAATAAGTGAACATTCGTAGCACAAACTGTCCAGTTTGTGCAGGGGAGGCACGCAAACTAACAGTTTGCGCTACAATCGGGGTGTCCAAGTAATTATTGACTCTACTATAATTGTCTGAATCGTGGATTCTATGGATTTCACGGATTGTTTGAATGAAGAATGTGTTGGTTTTCACGGAGGCTTCACGGAGGTTTTTATCATCGTAGATGGGCCGTGGGTTGCTGAGATTCAAAATACCCCTTCTCCGTGAAAAAACGAATGTGAAAATAAAATTAGCGTATCGTATCAGTATTCGCAGGAGTTTTGTAGCGTATCCTGTTAGGCTGCGCTCTTTTTTCTTGACATCCAGATAGTTGTGTCTGGTAATGCCGTTTCGCCTTTGAGAATCACCTCTTTCCCGATGTACATCACTACGAAACCACGCAAACGGCTTTCTATGCATCTGAAATGCGATGGATGTTGTACGGCAGCTGGCAGAAAGTGATACCTAAATGTGTCAACTCCTTCTGACTGACGAATTTCTGCGGTGCATAGACATACGCCTTTTGACCCGTTTCTTTGCACGCTTTCGCAATCTGCTCGGCACGCTCGCCATCTAACGCAGACGCATGGCTCTCCAGAAAATCCAGCGAGGGTTCATAAATCAGATAGAAACGGATGTCGTTCGTCTCGCCGAAGTAGTAATCTTCCTGTTTTCTGGCAGCGGTTAACGCGCTCCCAATTGCGGTATAAGCGATATAGTCGGCTAAAGTTTCGTAGGTGGGGAGATTTTCGCCGGTGAGCATGCCTTCCTCGTCAATCCGTTCGCCGAGGGTGCAATAGGTGAAGGTGCCGCCGAGGCCATCTTGGAGGGACTCATCTGTGGCATTTTCAACACCAGTGCTGACGCGTCGGACGCGTTCGGCGGTGATCGTATCTGCATAGTCCTCACATTCAACGAGGATAAACTTCCGGTTCCCGCCATCCTCTTTGTTGAGTGCGAGGACAGCATGCGCAGTGGTGCCGCTGCCAGCGAAGGAGTCCAAAACAATATCTTCCTCTTGCGTACAAAGAAATACAAGCTCCTTTATCAGCAATGATGGTTTAGGATAAGAGAACTTATTGGGTCCCATAATATTTTTTAATTCAATACTGCCATGTGCGGTTGTTTTAACAGCTTCAGAATCAAGCATAGATGGATATGCTGTGTACGTTTCAGTCCCAGCAGGCATAATTCTATACGCTTCAATGCGTCCATCAGGTTGTTTTTCAAAGACAATTAAATTGCTCTCAATAAGGTCTTGCATTGTAGATTGACTAACTCGCCAGCGGCCATCCGTTCCATCAGCTCTAATAGGGTAGATTTCGTCGAATTCGTCGGAATGAATTGGATAGTACATCGTTGGTCTATCTTCCCGCCTATCGCCCTGTCCCCACTGTCGTAACCTCTCTCTTGACTCCGCTTTTCTAATTCGCTTATCCGCCTTGAGTTTTACCGAATCTATCCTTTTAGCATAAACAACAATATACTCATGTAGCGTGGCAGTATTTTTGGCCGTGGCTCCACGTCCTAACCTTGAACGCCAGATGAAAGACTCAATAAAATTTTCCTCTCCAAAAACCTCATCCATCAGCATTCGCAAGCGATGCACTTCATTATCGTCAATTGAGATGAAAATCACACCGTCATCGGACAGTAACTCCTGTAATAAATGGAGCCGAGGCCACATCATACATAACCACTTATCGTGGCGTTCTAAATCCTCAAGGTCAACCGGACTGTGTTTCTCCAGCCACGCTTGCATCATCGGACTGTTGACGTTGTCGTTGTAGACCCAGTTTTCATTGCCGGTATTATAGGGCGGATCAATGTAGATACACTTGACTTTGCCAGCATATCTCGGGAGCAGTGCCTTCAGGACGTGTAGATTGTCGCCGTGAATAATCAGGTTATCATCCAACGGAGATGTGCGAGGAGATACATCTCTGTTCAGCGATTTCTGCTTGTCTATTTTTAGGGTACGGACAGGGACGGTGAGGTGATATCCGTAAATGAACTGTTTACCTTTGAAATCGAGTGTGGGCATAAGGATTCCTAAAAAAAGATTATAACATATCATATTATAGCATAATATACCATAATTATGCATAAATGTGCAGAATTATGCAATAAAAACGCATATCATAGCATAAAAACGCATATCATAGCATGAATGCATCAATCTCACTTCTCCTATTTTTTATGGGAGTCGTGTTGTGGAAGGTATTTGGAGAAAAAAATATCGGAACGTCAGCGGTGTTCTGAATGAAGTCTAACAAAATTTTGGGTAATTCTATGAGGAACAGCCTTCACTCAAGAAGGTGCTATAATCCTGTAAATCCTGATTCTGACAATGAACACCGCACATTACCGAATTATAGTAGAGTCAATAATTACTTGGGCACCCCGATTGTAGCGCAAACTGTTAGTTTGCGTGCCTCCCCTGCACAAACTGGACAGTTTGTGCTACGAATGTTCACTTATTTTTGGGTTTTACTATAAATTCTGAAACCTCATGAAACCGCACCTACCTTGGTTGGGTACGTTAGATCCCCATTCGGAGGGCGACGGCGGCGAGGAGGATGAGTAGGGATACGACTCCCATCAGGCTCGATATGACTGACATCTGGGAACGGAGCAGCTTCAGTGCCGGCGGGAGTTCTTCAAGTGTTGGGTCCAAATTCTCAACTGCTGCGGCGAGTCGGGGTGCGAATATCATACTGTGCAATACCGTGAGGATAACCAACAGAAAGAAAAGTCCGATTTTGATGATGAATGTTCGCATAAACGCACTGGAAATCGGGGCGAGGGAGGTGAGGTCAAGGGCATCGAAGAGATTAACAAGGCCTGTGAAAAATAGGATACCGATACATCCCCATACGATAGGCTCAAAACGTTTCCCGATTTGCGTCAAAAGCTGGATACGCTGGACAGGGGGCAGGTTTTGTCTGAAATGCGGAACGATCACCATCGCTAAAATCATGTTGCCGCCGATCCATACGACAGCGGCGATAACGTGTAGCCAACGAGCTAAAAGCCAAAATATATCCATTTTTTTATGACTCCTTTATCAGTTGTCAGTTGAGTGTTGGGTTTCGATGGGTTTCAATATTGTTGATAACTGTATCGGCGCGGGCAATTAATGTGTTTCGTTCATCTACAGATAACGGCACAGGCGCGAATCGGTGGTAATCACACTTGGTGAGAAGATCGATGAGTTCATCAAGAACAGATTCGGGGATTCCGACGTGTGTGCATACTTGGCGTGCTGTGTCGATATTCCGTTGTGCCAAGTCGCATGTATCCTCAAGATACTGATAAAGCACTTGGGCGAGTGCGTTGGCGAACGACGTCGCATTTTCTGTGGTGTGGCTATTTGCGAGTGCTGCAAGTGCCTCGCGTGCTTGTGAAGCGGGTGTTACGGGTTCTGTCTCGGTCTCTTGTGTTTTTCGCTTCCCGAGTCCACCCATATTGCGTGTGCCTGTTCCGGTCTCAGTGGATGACTTCCTTCGCGTCGGTATCGCAAACCCAGTGCGATACCAGAGATACCCGCCTATTCCCAATGCTACTATCAGAATTGCCGAGAGGATTAACCAACGTAACCATGGTGAACTACCGGTCTCATCTTCAGCGGGATCGTTTGGGTGGGGACGCACGGAAACAGGGATAGGGGTGGTCTGCGTCGTTGCATAAACCCCGCGGGTCGGATCGAAATAGGCGTATGCGATGGCGGGGATGCGGAATATCCCCCTTCTGGCAGCGGTTAGGGTGTATACGTACCCCCGGCTTGTTGGTGTCACTTCAAACGGATTGGGTCTGCTCACCATGACGCCTGCAATTGCTGGCAGCGTCGGGGGTGTGACTGTCTGGATGTTGCCGTGTCCGGAGATACGGACGGTGAGCGTGAGCGCGCGTCCGGCTTCAATCCAACCCCGCTCAATTTCAGCAGAAATTTGATATTCACCGATAGCACCGTTGAAGTGAGGCGGTCTGCCTATTTCGGGAATCGGTTGCACTGTCAAGGTCAACGGTTTGGTTTTTAAGGTTCTGCGTCCTTGCGGGAGGGGTAGGAACAGTTCAGCAGGTGCGATAATGATCTGTCCGGTTTTCTTTGGGTATAATTTATGTGTGTATTCTTCGACCCAAAATGTCCGCCCGCGAATTTGCTGTGTATAGGTCTGAGACTTTTGAAGTTTCTCAACGAGGAAGTCCCGGAAGGTCGGGAGTCGGGGAGTTGGGGACTCGCGAGTCGGGAGGACTGTCGTGTAGAGGTGTCGGAAGGTATACGTAAATGGTGCGTTGAGGTAGGGCTGCGCGGTATTGACCTCTGCTTCAACTTGATGGATCGCGTTGGTTGAGACATCTACGTATGTATCGGTACCGCTCACGCGAATCGAACCCGGATTTGCGAAGTACGGGGTGCCTTGATAGGCGAGACGGATGTCGGATAGCGTAAAGTCGCCGATCGCTTGCGGGATCAATTCATAAGCCCACGCCATAGAAACCGCAATCTTGTTTGTTTCTAATCGTGGTGTGGTTTCGGAATGCAGTGGCACTGCAAGGAACGCCGGTAGGAAATTGAACTGCGGTGCTTCAACATGCTTGATGTGTGCCTTCCCTGAAAGTGTGAGGTCCAACCGCGCTTTCTCTCCGAATTGGATGTGACGCGGATTCACTACGGCAGCGACATGAATCTCTTGGCTGTGTGCCGCTGTTACAAGAAAGATGAAAATGATGCCGACGAAAAAAAATGGGAGAAGGGGATGGAAGGATGGAAGAAGGGAAGGATGGAGGATCCACGCTTCCAACCTTCCAACCTTCCAACCAAGAATCTTTCCATCCTTCTGAAGTTTACCAATCCTTTTCACGCCGATATCCGCTTTTGCGTTGTTGTTGCAGTAATTTTTGCCGTAGTCTGTTTTCATTCTCACTGAAACGTTCTAAGTGCCGAAGGGCTTCCGCTTTGCCAACGTCGTTCGGCTCGGTTTTCGGTGCGGGGTTTCTCTTTGCTTGCTGTTGTGCGAGGTCTTCCTGCTGTTTTAAAAGTTGACGCGCCACTGCAAGATTGTGTTGTGCGTCAGTATCTTGCGGGTCCAAGCGAAGTGCTTGCTGATAAGCGTCAATTGCACTCGTAAGGTCGCCGACTTTAAATTGGGCGTTTCCTAAGTTATACAGGATGCTTGATCGATTGAGAATATCTTCGGTTTGTTCGAAATGTCTTGATAGCGATGTCTGAAATGTCCGTGCCGCCTCTTGAAACCTACCTTGTTTATAGAGGGCAGTCCCCAGGTTATAGTGTGCAACCGGATTGTCAGGTTTTTCAAGCGTTGCCTGTTGAAAAGCGGCTCGTGCTTCGTCGTAGTTTCCGCGCACATAAGCTTCGTTTCCAGCCTTCATGACGCGGGTCCAACCGCCTATCCACCCAACGAGGGCAATAACGAAAACAGTCGTAAACGAGCAACAGAGCATTTTGTTCAACATGTTTTTATTGTAACAGATATTTTGGGGATTTGCAAGCAAATGCGAATGGCAATCAGCAGTAGGAGAAAATAAAAAAGGCGCGCTGAGAGAGCGCGCCCACGACAATAGCAATAGGTCTTATTGGCGTTTGATATCTGCCCAGATTGTTGTCAACTTCCCAGCGGGTTCGACGGAGACAACCAGCGGTTGGATTTCATCGAAGAAGCTCTGCTTGTCGGTTGCATCTTTCGGGTAGATAGTAACGGCATCGTGCGTTGCATCGTCAAAGTGCAAGTTGAGATAAGCAGCACCCCCGGATTCACCGCACCGGTAGAGCAGGACGTTGGCACCTTTTTGCAATTCAACTTCAACAGTGTGAAGAATCGTTCGTGCGGCACCCGTCCACCGGGTATTGTTGTACCATTTTTCACCGTTAATCCAGATCTGTGCCCAATCATCGTGCGCTGGGGACATCACAGCTGTCATGTCATCCGGTGAATCAATAACGCACATCACATAGGTATCGATGTTATCAGCGGGACCGCCACGGTTCATATTGTTGTCGTCCGCGACATCAAGTTCAAAGACCGTCCATGCCCGGTCTCCACCGTGGTCGTCTCCCCATGCCATATCGATGTCTTGGGTCATGAGCAAACCGTCAAGCGTCGAAAGTGAGACTTGATTCAGTTTTCCGCCGCTGCCTTCCTCGATGAAGTCCATCGGACCGGAGACTTGGAAGGTTCCATTGTTTTCATAGTTTCCCTCGGGTCCGTACCATTTACCGATCCACGTATCAACACCACTGTCATCTTGTCTAAGGTTGTCACCGTTGGGTTCTGGATCTTCTAAGAGCATGTCTTCCGCCAGAGGACCACCGGTAATCGCGTTTGCTTGTGCAAATACAAGTTGTGAACCACTAATAATGAGTGTGAATACAATCGCGATTGCGAGTGTAAAGGTATAAAATCTTTTCATTCTGTATCTTACATCCTTTTTTAGATTTAGAGATTAAAAACTAAAGCGATTAGGCGGCGTTATGGTGCCTCCTAAGATACTTTAACAGGTTATAAACGCTGAAATTGCGTTCGAGACTACAACTTATAATTATTATAACACATAGACATAAATTTGTCAAGGTTTCAATACACGTGCAGCACCAAATTTATCGACTATGTAAGCAACACCGTCACCCTCAGATATACCTAAGAGAACCCTTGCATTTCCATCAGGGGCGAACAGTGAGAGGACCCCGCCCCCCTCGTTCACCATGAGAGACGCACCGGTTTTCTCCTTTGATCCCTGCGTTGTCACAACGCCATTGCCTTCCGCAACCAAAAGCGAAGCGGCACCGACTCCCTTTGGACCGTAAGTTACCACACGTCCGCCATTTCTGTCCCAAGAGATATGAACTCGGGGGTCCATATCATCACCCATGATCCTTATATCCTTACGGACGATGAGTTCTCCGACGGTCAGTTTATCGATCGTTTCATATCCAAACTGTGCTTCTGTATTGTTGTTTGTGTTCCCTAACATAAAACCAGCGAGGGTCAGCAATCCCCCGAAAACCATATATTTCAACTTTTCAGGCGCTCTCAATTTCATTGAATTCTCCTTGTGAAAAAAATGCGAGAATGCCTTCAGAAAGGATTCTTTTTTGGCATTCTTGGTGTTATGTTAGGCATGAGGTGTCAGCAGTCGGGATTCGGAGATCCTTCCTACAGAGTTTATCAGGAGTCGGTTATTCGGAAAAGAGAGCAAGAAAAAGCCCTCGTCTGAAAAGCGTAGACAAGGGCTTATGTTTCCTACTGGCTGCGCTTAATATCTGCCCAGATACTTGTCAACTTTCCAGCAGGATCGACTGCAAGAGCACGAGAGGCTTCGCTGAAGAAACTTTTCTGGTCTTTCGCCTTGTCTGGATAGATTTGGCATAGCCTGTGCGTGTCTGAGTCAAAGTGCAAGTTGAGGTATGCGGCACCGCCGGATTCACCACACCGGTAAAGCACAACATTCCCGCCTTTCACCAAGTCGACTTCAATGTTGTAGTGCACGATCTGTGCGCCCCCTGTCCAGGTCCGGTCGTTGTACCACTTTTCACCATTGACCCAAATCTGTGCCCAATCGTCGTGTGCCGGAGAAAAGATAGATTTCATATCTTTGGGCGCCTCAATCACACACATCACATACGTATCAATGTTATCGGCGGGACCATCTCTATTCATATTATCTTGATTTGCGACTTCAAGTTCAAAGACATCCCACTCTCGGGTACCGCCGTTCTTCTTAGCCCATTCCATTTTAACGGTCTGCGTCAGTTTCAAACCTGCGATCGTCGAAAGTTTGGGTTCCGTCAGTTTACCCTTGGTGCCTTCGTCGATCAAGTCTCTCAGCCCGGAAACTTGGAAGGTTCCATTGTTTTCGTAGTTGCCATCGGGCCCGTACCACTTACTGATCCAATCTTTAACATCGGCGTGGTTCTCGGCCAACCCTGCGCCGTTTTCGACATCGGCCTCCTGGCGCCAATCTTTCTCCGGTATCGGACCGCCTTTGATATTGACTTTGTGCTTCTGTGCGAATGCGAGGTGCGAACTACTCACAACCAGCGCAAAAATAATGGCGATCGCAAGCGTAAGTTGATACACTCTGTTCATTTTTATCTCCTCCATAACGGATAAATTGTTAAAAGCACTGGGTCAAACGACAGTGTAACCCAGATTCGTTCATAGGTTGCGTAATGTTGAACCAGTCTAACATTACAATTTGGTAACATAACATTTATAGCAAAATTTGTCAAGAAAATGTTAAATAAAATATTAAAAATACCATCAGAATCAGGATTTTCAGGATTATGAAGGGATTGGGACTAATTCTACAGGTGCGGTGTTTTTGATTAGGTGTTTCCCGTAGGAAACCGCACCTCTCCTATAGGGGTAAACTGAAAAAATATGGCGGATCGTAGGACACGGTCGCCCTGCAATCCGCCATGTGTAAGGATGGGTTAGAAAACACGTAAATAGAAACGATGCGGTGTTCTATTTGCGTTTAATATCGCCCCACGTTGTTGCCAACTTTCCAACGGGATCCACGTCAAGCGCGCCACGAGCTTCATCGAAAAAGCTCTTCTGGTCTTTCGCTTTGTCCGGGTAGATGTCAACCGTGTCATGCGTTTTTTCGTCAAAGTGCAAGTTCATATACGCATCACCGCCGGATTCACCACACCGATAGAGGACGACATTCCCGCCTTTTTGCAATTCAACTTCAATGTTGTAATCGACCTGCTGGGCGGCACCCGTCCACAGAGAGTTATTGTACCACTTCTCGCCGTTGATCCAAATTTGGGCGTGGTCGTCGTGGGCAGGCGACATCACGGACTTCATTGCCTGGGGTGCCTTAATAACGATAATACCGTAGGTATCAATCGAATCCCCGGGACCGCCTCTGTTCATGTGGTGCGAGTCCGCAGGATCAATTTCAAAGATTTCCCATCCTCGCGGTCCGCCATGTCCCTTATCCCAGCCGACATCAACGGTGAGCGTCAACTTCAAACCTTCAATGGTCGAAAGTTTAGGTTGCGTGAGTTTACCGTTGGTGCCTTCATCAATAAGGTCTTTTGGAGCCGAAGCGGGGAACCCACCGTTGTTTTCGTAGTTGCCATCGGGTCCGTAATACTTCGTGATCCAATTTTTGTTATCTGAATGGTCTTCGTTCAGTGCGGCTTCGGCTGGATTTTTGAGCCAATCTGCCTCTTTTAGAGGACCCCCTTTAATGTTGACCTTCTGTGCGAGTGCAAGGTGCGAAAGGCTCACAATCAGCGCGAACATAATCGCTGTCGCGAGCGTGAACTGATAAAACTTTTTCATTGAAATTTGCCTCCTTTAGATAGACAATTCACACGACAGTCCAGGCACTGGTAGCCTGTCTGTTTCGCTAAAAAGTTAAGTGAATCTCAATATTCAATCTGGATTCACTAAGAAAATCACGCGTTATCTATCATTGTAAATTTTTAACGAAAATTTGTCAAGTGTTAATTGTCGGAATTTAGGGACATTCAGTTTAAGGTTGCGGCGTGTGTTATGGATACGCATTGAGTGCCGATTGCCATTTGGTGAGTTGCGCGACGCGCTGCTGCGCATCCGCTGGTATTTCAAGGGGTCTGCCGCGAGTGTCAACGACCAATCCGACGACACCTCCTATGACCTCCGATTCAACGACTTGTCCATTCCCTGCACCGACATCGAACCGCCGCGAAGGCTGGAGTTTCACTGTTGCCTTTTCACCCAATGACAGCGGATAGAGACGGAGGTCGCCGTAGGGGACATCCTCGGCGATGGGTGGGTTGCCAGCGATACTGATTTCAATCGAAAGACAGACTTCACCTACCTTTGCGACGCCGACTGGTGCTATCGCGGTGCCTAAATGAATGAGGCAATCCCGTTCAAAGACTTGCGTCGCCGCTTCGGGGTTGACCTGCGCCAAAACACCGAGTTGTGGCATCATGAAGATACTATCAACGGCGAGATGGGTTATGCCTTCAGGTTGAAAAGCATCTATCATCATGAGCATGGCTTGCTGACGCCGGGGTGCGTGTGATAAGACACCCCCACTTCCGACGAGCATATCCAAGGAGAGCATATCAACGAGGGTTTGACCGCTTTCGGCTTGATCGAAGGCTTCAGAGATCGTCCGTTGTTGCTGGACCCCACGCAATTCTACGGCGAGTTGTTTGTGTTGTTCAAAAGCGAGTCGGAGTGCCTCACGCGCGATTGCTTGTTCGAGAATTAGCTCTTGCAACGTTTGTGGGATTGTGGTCGGACGAATCATTTTGTTTTTGATGCGGTTGCGGAGGTCGCCGACCTCAATATCAAACGGAACCCAACGGAGAACGTTTTCTAAGCCGGCTTCAGCGAGGACGTTGGAGACACTGTAACTCATACCGAGATTGGCACTCACAGTGCGATTAAAGATGGGTTCCCCTTCTCTGTTTTTAAAGACGGAAAACACATCCGTCGTCGCGCCCCCGATGTCAACACCGACGACTTCGATATCTTGTTGTGCGGAGACGGTCTGAATTATCTCACCGACTGCTCCAGGGGTCGGCATAATGGGTGCGTCTGTCCAGTCGATGAGTTTCCTGTAACCGGGTGCGTGTGCCATGACGTGTTCGAGGAATTGGTCCTGAATCTTGTGGCGTGTCGGCATGAGGTTTTCACGTTCTAAAACCGGACGGAGGTTGTCCACCATCTCTAATGCCATGACGTCTTTCAGGCGTTCTTCGATCGATGCGCGAGCGTCTCTGTTCCCGGCATAGATGAGGGGGAGTTCATAGGCGATACCCAACCGCGGTCTGGGGCGTGCAGCGGCGATGATCTCAGCCAATTCGACGACGTGCGAGGTTGTCCCGCCGTCAACACCCCCAGAAAGGAGGAGCATATCGGGACGTAGATGCCGGATCCGTTCAATTTTTTCATGGGGGAGGCGTTTATCGTTGGAAGCAATGACGTCCATAACGATTGCACCAGCGCCGAGCGCGGCACGCTCCGCACTTTCAGCCGTCAGATTGCGGACGACACCTGCTACCATCATCTGGAGTCCGCCACCGGCACTGCTGGTGGATATGTAGATATCGACGCCTTCATCTCCGCGTTGGGGTTTGAGGATCACACCGTCATTGAGGAGTTTGCGGCCTGCGAGTTCCTCGACTTCGGTGATGGCATTAATAACACCCGCCGTTACGTCTTCAACAGGGGCTTCAACCGTGGTAGGTGCCTCACCCCGTACGATGAGTTGGTATTCCTCACCTCTTTTCTCGATTAGAATTGCTTTCGTTGTTGTGCTGCCACAATCCGTGGCAAGAATAGAGCGGATGGCCTCCGCGGGTTTGTTCATGCACTCGATCTCCTGTTTTCAGATTTTAACAGATTAATAGCCTAATTGGCGTAGGTATTCGCGGTTCACCGTCATGCGTTCGAGATCTGAACGTTCCTCAACCTGGCCCGGGCATGCGGTAACCCAACGATCATAATTGAGTTCCTCGAGCGTTGACATGATTCCGGGGAAATCCATGACAGTGCCAGCACCGACATCTACCCAGTCTACATCGTATGAGTTGCCATCTCCACCCGTGTAGCCTGAATAATCCTGTAGGTGAACGTAGACGAGGACATCGCTATAACGGCGAATGGATTCAATCGGATCGTAGCCCCAGAGTGCGGAATGCGATACATCTATACACAATTTACACTTTCGGAGGAGACTCATATATTTTGCCCAGTCGTCGATCGAGTCTACTGTCGTGTTTGTGTGGATATGATAACAGACTTCCAAGCCGTATTGTGATGCGTATTCCGCCCAGTCTTCGGAGACATCAGCGAGTGCGGCGAGATCGGAATTGTTCACTGGCCGGTCTTGGGGTTTTCCCGCACCCATGAACATGAAGCAATCGGCTTCAACTTCTGCGGCGAAGTCAATACGCCGTTTGTTGAGTTCCATCTGTTCCGTGTCTTGGTCGATCGGCAGTCCGCGTGCTGTTACGGCGGCGATGGGTAAATCCACATTGTTGCACACCTGTCGAATGTGTTGCGGCGTGCCGACCCAGTCCAGGGATTGCCGCATCTCCCAACCGTCCCATCCTGCGTCCTTGAGTTGTGTCAACAATTCCTCAAAATCTGGTGTCTGCCAACGTAATGTACTATATCCAAATTTGAAACCCATAGTGTTTCTCCTTGTTTGGCTATCGGTTGTCGGTTGTCAGCAGTCGGTAAAGAAGTTTCTGATTAAATCAAGGGGCTTTTTACTGATAGCTGATGGCTGACTGCCGACCCCTATCTAAAATATTGTAGCACATTTAAAAATAAATTGCTTGCTATATAACGGTAGCATTTGCTAAACTATATCCGTAAAATTCAGGGATTTTCCGTAATTACCCATTTTAAGGAGAAAATATGGATAAAGTGAAACTCGGTTTCATCGGAACCGGTGGTATGGCTGGCGCGCACATGAGCAACCTTAAAGACAACTTTGAGGACGTTGAATTCTGTGCGATGTGCGACATCTCGGAAGACCGAGCAAAACAGCGTGCCGAGGAATTTGGCGGCAACGCTTACACCGACTATCGTGTCATGTATGACAAAGAGGATTTGGATGCCGTCTATATCTGCACACCGCCTTTCGCACACGGTGAACAGGAACGCATCGCCTGTGAAAAAGGCATCGCGATGTTTATTGAGAAGCCGATCCATTCCGAGTTAGAACCGGCGATCATCATCAATGAATACGTTGAACAGAGCGGTGTCGTCACGAGTGTTGGTTACCACTGGCGTTACGGTGGCAACGCGCAGAACGCGAAAGCCATGCTTGAAGCGCAACCGCAAATTCTCGGGGCACTCGGATATTGGATGGGTGGAATGCCCGGTACCCCGTGGTGGCGCGTGCGTGCCGAATCCGGTGGACAACACGTCGAACAGACAACACATATCTTTGATCTCGCTCGTTTCCTCGTCGGTAGCGATGGGAAGACTGTACACGGTGTCGCCGCAAGCGGTAGCATGACGCATATAGAGAATTACGATATCGATGACATCAGCATGGTGAACATCGAATTCAAAAACGGTGCTGTTGCGAACATCGTCTCGGCGTGTGCGATGGAAGGTTTCGGGCGCGTGCATCTTGAAGTCTTCACACGCGGTCTTGTTGTGACCGTTGGGGGTCCGAACGAAGTAAACCGCGGGGGCGAGACAGAACCGCTCGCAAACGAAGGCGGACAGGACCGGGATCGTGTCTTTATCGATGCCGTAAAGAGCGGTGACACCTCCGAAATTCTATCACCTTACAGTGACGCATTAGAGACGCTCCGCATTATGCTCGCGGCGAGTACCTCCTTCCGAACTGGCAAGGCGGTAGACCTGTAGAAAATAACGGGGACGAGGAAACCTCGCCTCTACGAGAAAGAAAGAGAGAATTATGCCAATTAATCAATCCATCTGTTTCGGCGGTTTCAGCCGTGACAGAGATCCAATAGAAGTCATCAAGAAAGCCGCTGAAATCGGTTATAAATCCGTTGAAATGCTACCCGCAGAATATTGGTCGGTCGTCCAGGACCACGGGATGCGCGTTGCGATTATCGTCGGACACGCCTCACTTCCCTCTGGATTGAACGATCCGAGCAACCATGACCGGATTGAAGATGAGATCCTTGAGAACATCGACATTGCGGCGGCAAACGACATTCCCGGACTCATCTGTTTTTCGGGAAACCGAGAAGGCAGATCGGACGAAGAGGGACGCGATAACACAATCGCAGGCTTGTCCCGTGTTACGAAAGCCGCTGAAGAGAAGGGGATCAATCTCTGCGTCGAACTGCTCAACAGTAAAGTCAACCACCCGGATTATCAGTGCGATAAGACGGAGTGGGGGGTCGAGGTCTGCAAAGGTGTCGGTTCACCCCGAGCGCAGCTGCTCTATGACATCTACCACATGCAGATCATGGAAGGCGATCTGATCCGCAACATCACGGATTACAGTGACTATATCGGGCATTACCATACCGCGGGGAACCCCGGGCGGCACGACCTCGATGACGAGCAGGAGATTTACTATCCTGCCGTGATGCGCGCCATTGTCAACACTGGATACGAACTCTATGTCGGACATGAATTCGGTCCTAAAGGCGATGCCTTCGATGCGATGCAACACGCCTTTGATGTGTGTAACGTCTAAGCGTGATAGACATTCGGGGTTACGAACCCCTCCCACAAGATGTGGACATAGGGTAGGTCTTTGTGCCTGCCCTATTTTTTTGTTAACAAAACGCGGATTCAATGTTATAATTTAAGTGTAGTTGTTATGCGCGGATGTCTCGGATGTGAAACCACAGCAATTGAAATGGAACAACCACCTAAGACCGATAGCGGTTAAAGGAGGAATTCAAAATGCGGAACGGAATTAAGGGGTTACTTTTCGCCTTTATTGTTTTTGTTGCGTTGTGTTCTATCGCTGGTGCGAATCTTCAAGACGGGTTACTCGGATATTGGGCACTTGATGAGGCAGATGGGAAAACTGCCGCCGATTCGAGTGGAAACGGGAACGATGCAACACTTCAAGGGAACGGGGTCAAATGGCAACCGAACGGTGGAAGACTTGGGGGTGCCTTGGCATTTGATGGCAGTGGTGATGCTGCAGAAGACGATAACGGCGCAGACTATATCAATGGGCTTACGGCTATTACTGTTGCGGTTTGGGTGAAGTCGGCTGAAACCAACTCCGACCGAGGCTTTATTGATGGACGCGATCCGGGTGGCGACGATACCGTCCTGTCGTTGCGATATGATGCCGCAGGTTTTGAAGCTGGCGGGAGCGACCTGGTCAAAGCCGGCATTACCACAACAGGCGGAGTCCAACGGCTCGAGACCTCAAGTGACGTGCAGACGAAGTCCTGGCAACATTTTGCCTTGACATGGAGCAGTGGCAATGAACTGGCACTCTACATCGACGGTGAACTTGATACACCGACCTTTAACAGTCCGGCGACGAAAGGAAAATTGACGGATGCCACCAAATTGGTCATAGGGAAGGGTGAGAAGGACCAAGGGCGTTCATGGAATGGACTTATCGACGATGTACGCATCTACGACAGAGTCTTGGATGATGCAGAGATTGCCGACCTTGCGGCGGGTGAGCTCGCGGTTGAAGCGAGTGGAAAGTTAGCAACCGTTTGGGCACAGCTCAAGCAATAACATGCCAATTACACGATTTTGATAGTGAAACCCAATATTCCAGTAAACGTGCCTCTTTGCGATGGAGTGTTGGGTTTCACTCACGTCTCAGAGCGATCAAGCAGACTGGAATCTGAAGGTTTCTGTGCTAAATACGTCTGATTTTTCATGTCTCGTTCAACCTAACCTACGAATCTTTATTTTTTATCAACGAAAATGACACCTGAACAGAGAGCAAGACGCACCATAGACAAAATGCTTGAAGCAGCAGGATGGTACATCCAAAATTATGCTGAACGTGATACAGCTGCTGCGTTGGGTGTGGCTGTGCGTGAGTATCGGTTGAGAGCGGATCAGAGGGCGGATTATCTCCTCTTTATCGGTGGCGTTGCAATCGGGGTTATTGAAGCCAAACCAGAAGGCACAACTCTCAGCGGAGCCCTTCAACAAGCAGAACGGTATCGTGCGAATTTGCCAGATGACTTACCGAATCGCACCAGATTTTTCTTTTCCTACGCCTCAACAGGAGCTGAGACATACTTTCGAGATATTCGGGATCCTGATTCTCGTTCTCGACAAGTATTTACATTTCATACGCCTGAAGCACTTGCCAACGCCTTTCACCAACCCAGTACCTTGCGTGAGAGACTTAAAACGGATATACCGCGATTAGAGAAAGGCACTCTGAGAGACTGCCAATTTAAGGCAATAAACGGCCTTGAAGATTCTTTGAAGGAAGCGCGCCCGCGCGCGTTAATCCAAATGGCGACTGGCAGTGGAAAAACGCACGCTGCTGTAACCAGCACATATCGACTCATCAAATTTGCTAAGGTCAAACGGATCCTTTTTCTCGTAGACCGGCGGAACCTCGGTAGGCAGGCTTTTCGCGAGTTTCAGGGTTACACACCTCTCGATGACAATTCAAGATTCACGGAACTCTACAACGTTCAACACCTCGCCAGCAACACAATTGATCCGGTAAGTCAGGTCTGTATCACGACACTCCAACGTCTCTATTCTATGCTGAAGGGTGAAACCGACTATGAAATGGAAGCAGAAGAGTCTTCCGCTTTTGAAAATGAGGGGGAACAGATACCAGAAGTCGTCTATAATCCATCAATCCCTATTGATACTTTTGACGTTATCATTGTTGATGAATGCCATCGTTCCATCTACGGCAAATGGCGACAGGTGTTGGAATACTTCGATGCTTTCATTATCGGACTCACTGCAACGCCGTATAGACAAACGCTCGGCTTTTTTGACCACAACCTCGTGTCTGAATATCGCCACGAACAAGCCGTAGAGGACGATGTAAACGTTGGTTATTACGTCTATCGGATTCAAACTGAAATTACGCAAAGCGGGAGCACAGTTGAGGCGGGTAGTTATGTCGCAAGACGTGATAGGCAAAGTCGGAGGCTTAACTGGGATGAGTTAGACGCTGATGTCGAATATAGGGAAACACAATTGGATCGCGATGTGGTTGCCATAGACCAAATTCGAACAGTGATTCAAGCTTTCAAGGAAAAACTTTTCACTGATCTCTTTCCCAGTAGACAAACTGTTCCCAAAACGCTTATCTTTGCGAAAGATGACTCTCATGCCGAGGATATTGTTCAGATTGTCCGAGAGGTGTTTGCCAAAGGAGACGAATTCTGTCAGAAGATTACCTATCAGAGTGATAGACCGGAAGATCTCATCAGAAGGTTTCGTACACAATTAAATCCACGAATCGCTGTAAGTGTGGACATGATTTCTACCGGCACCGATATTAAACCGCTTGAGTGTTTAGTCTTTATGCGTGCTGTTCGGTCAAGTGGTTATTTTGAGCAGATGATTGGGCGCGGCGTGCGCGTCATCAGTCCTAACGATCTGCAAGCTGTCACCGGTGATGCAACTGCAAAAACGCACTTCATTATTGTTGATGCTGTCGGTGTCTATGAATCCGTCAAAACCGATTCACGAGCCCTTCCAGGCGAGCCAGCCACTCCTACGGAGCCAAACGGACCACCAGTAAGAGATCCCAACCAGCTTATTGATGATGTCAGCGTGGATCAAGTTACTGAAACTGGTTTTGACGATCAAAGTTTTACACAGATAGGGATAGTGATTCATGCCTTTAAACAGTTTATTGATGAAAATGTGAATGAATTGTCAGCGTTGCAAATTCTTCGCAGAGTGTCAGGCGCGCGAGGCGCGCTGCGTGAAAACGATTTGAAAGCGTTAGAAAAAGCCTTGCTACAGCATTCAAACAGTCTGAGTCGCGAGTCATTATGGTTGGCTTACAAAAGACGGTCACCAGAGAACGTCCGAGGGGATACGGAACAACGCACAGACCTCATATCCCTCGTTCGATTTGCTATGGGGTATAATCTTTTTCTGGAGCCGTTTCGTGCAACTGTCAACCAAAATTTTGAAGAGTGGTTAGGTGGTAAGGATTTTAACTCGGAGCAACATGAATGGCTTGAATTGATTCGAGACCACATTGCCACTTCACTTGATATTCGGATGGAAGACTTTGAGTACGCTCCCTTCGCGGAACGTGGAAATGGCACGAGGGTTTATCAACTTTTCGGTGATAACTTAAACAACATTCTAAAGGATCTTACAGAGGAATTGGTTTCCTAATTTCCCTTCCTTGTGGGAGCGACCTTTGGTCGTGATTAAAAGGACTTGCCTTCAAATTAGACATTCGGTAAACTTATAGGGACTTAAGACGTTTAATTTAATAAAAGACATAGAAGAGATTCTCATAAATGCGAACTCGATTTTCTAATGATTTGCCAAGAGGATGGATATGGACAACATTGGAGGAAATCAGCGAGATTATACTGGGACAATCTCCTCCGTCCTCAACCTATAACACCGATGGAGAGGGACTGCCTTTCTATCAAGGTAAACTTGAATTTGGGAAACTCTATCCTACCCCGCGAAAATGGTGCACCACTCCAAAGAAGATTGCCCAAAAAGGCGATGTGTTCATTTCTATTCGCGCCCCAGTTGGACCAACGAACTTGTGTCCAGAGAAATCTGCGGTAGGAAGAGGGCTTGCCGCAATTCGTGGTTTGGGTGGAATCCAACCGTTATTCATCCTCTACCTGGTGCGTGGATTTGAAAATGAAATCGCAAGTAAGGGAACTGGAACAACTTTTGATGCAATAACGGGAAACCAACTCAAAACCTTTGAGATTCCAGTTCCACCGTTAGCAGAACAACGCCGCATTGTTGCCAAGATAGAGACACTGTTTACACAATTAGACGTAGCAGTTGATAGCTTAAAAGAAGCACACACGCAGTTGCAACGGTATCGCCGATCAATCCTCAAGGCTGCTTTTGACGGGGAGTTGACAAGGGAATGGCGCGAAGGATATTCGGGTGAACTTGAAACGATGCCGGTTTTAGAAGTTCCTACGCTGGACGGTTTACCAGAGCTGCCTGATAGTTGGGTATGGACGACCTTAGCAAGTTGCGCCGAGATTTTAGATAGTCAACGAGTGCCGATAAACGCAAAAGAACGGGCAACAAGGATAAGTGGTAAACCTGAGTCAAAACTTTATCCATACTATGGGGCAACTGGACAAGTTGGCTGGATTGATGATTACTTGTTTGATGACGAGCTCGTTTTATTAGGGGAAGATGGTGCCCCGTTTTTGGACTTTTTAAAAGACACTGCATATCTGATTAAGGGAAAAAGTTGGGTAAATAATCATGCTCATGTTTTGAAAGCAAAAACTGAAATTTCGTCAAACCAATTTTTATGCGATTATCTAAATACTGTTGATTATCACGGTTATTTGACTGGAACAACAAGACTAAAACTCAACCAGTCAGCAATGCGAAAAATACTTGTTCCGATTCCACCGCTTCCTGAGCAGCAGTGCATTATTACAGAAATAGAACGTTGTTTCTGTATTGCTAACAAAGCTGAAACAACCATTGCGGCAGAACTTAAACGTGCGGAACGTCTGCGGCAGTCTATCCTAAAACAAGCGTTCTATGGTAAACTCGCGCCGCAAGATCCGAACGATGAACCAGCAAGCGTCCTATTGGAGAAAATTCGCGAAGAAAAAGAATATCAACAACCCAAACACGAAAAAAAGACGACGAAATCAAAGGCGCAGGACAGCGATGATTATCCACTTCTCACGTTGGCCGGAGCGTTGGAACAAAATGATGATTCCATCAGCGATGCATCGCGGGTAGAATAGCGAGGTAATAACGGTGAATAAAAAAGATCAAGGCGAGTTTAAGAGAAAGGATGCTGATCCACTCCTCGCCCTTGCAGGAACGCTGAAATTTGATGTTAAAAAAATAAAGAAACGCATCAAGGATTCTGTCCGTCTACAGATACGTGTAGTTGAAGGTCCCTATGCAAATCACCCAGATCCGCTCATCGCGTTGGCCGGAACGCTGCAATCTGATGTCACCGACATCGGTGAACGGCATGATGACTATATCGCGGACGCACTGTTGGTAGAATTATGGGGAGATCCAGATGAATAAAGTAGACGTGAAGTGTAAGGCAAGAGAAGTTTTTGTTCTCGAATTCCTGCGTCAAGGCAATATTAGTGCCGGTAGAGCGGCACGACTGCTCAACATTTCGCGATGGGATCTCTTGGAATTGATGTACGAGGCCGGAATCTCTCCTTTTGACGACAGCCTTACAGGAGAAACGTTAGATGCTGAAGTTAAAAGTGCATTGAAAGATTTTGATGAACCCAACCTATAACATTCTTATGAGCTATCAAACCGGATATTTGCAAAGTACCAATGCTGAAATAGTTATTGTGTTTGATAAAAATCTATGTTAAAATATACAAAAGAGTAGTAAATTAATCTTAAAATTTGATTAGGTAGTACATTATGGATGCAGAAAAAAGGAAACTTGATTTCGATAACCCTCCCGTAGAAGAGGTCGTATTGAGTATTCTTTTTCAATCACTCGATAACCTTCTGGCACCTCATCTTGGGGAAATTTGGCAGGTATTTAAAAAAGATGGGTTTATACGAATAATGGAGCAGCCACCGGTCATACCGACTATGGAAACCTTCCCGAACCCAAGTCGGGAGCCTCAATTCCATATTAATGTTCCGGACCTTCCAAGGATTTGGTTCATCCATGAAAATGATAACCAAATTCTACAAGTTCAACGCGATCGATTTACATTTAATTGGCGCAAAACCAAATCAGGTCAGAAATATCCTGGATTCTCAGCAATTTTTGAAAGTTTTGAAGGCTTCTATAATCGATTCTGCCAGACCATCAAAAACATGGACATTGGTTTATTGACTCCTTTGCAGTATGAACTAACCTATATTGATCAGCTGCCGCAAGGGGACAGTTGGAATACCCTTTATGATATAGGAAAAATCTACGATCCGTTTGTTGATTTCCAACAATCAGACTCATTTTGGTCAGATGCCGACTTTGTGAATTTACGGGTGTCATTCCCTATCCCAAACTTGCAAGGTCGTTTACATCTCGCAGTTGGTAATCGAGTAAAACACCCAGAACAACAACAAACGCTACAAACTGATTTTACAGCACGCGGTTTTTCAGAGAACACAGAATCTGAAATGAATATGTGGTTTGAGTTGGCGCATGACCAGATTCGTGAGAAATTTAGTAGCATCTTTACAGAAGACATCCAGACACACGTATGGAAACGAAAATCATGAGTACACGCAAAAGTTTCATCCCACATCCCGGCTATCAGAGTCAAATGGAATCGGAATTTATGAGTGCCCCCAATACCTTATCTTCAACTTCTTACGGCGTAGGTTTGCAAACTTACCAGACTAATCCTCCAATTGCAGATGAGAGGATATCGGGTTCGCCTCTGGACGCAAACCTATATTTATCTTGGATGGATGATGCCGATCGACAACTACAGGAAGTTCGTCAAGAAGCAGATGAAGCTTATATATTAGATAATGAAATTGATCCGGTACCGGAGTCGGCATACGATGATGCTCTCTTTCTCTTAGAAGCATTCTTCCACTTTGGTATTCCTATGCCGGACTTGAGTTGGGCTGAAGATGGTAGTCTTACGCTTGGATGGTACCCAGAAAAAGGTACTATAGCAATCGGGATATATGGAGACAATCTTGTCATCTTTACTGCTTTCTTTGCAGAAAAACGTCAACTTGAAGGAATCTGCGAATTATCAGATACTCCAATGTTAGCAGGTTTCCTCACAACATTACTAAATATCCTCTATTAGGACTTACGCATTTCCTTTTAAAGTTCCCTGATAAGGGGAATTTAGGGGGTTAAATTGCTGAAATAACGCCTTTTTACACAATTTGCGTAAATCCTGTTAATAAGAACTATCTTTGTAATTAAGGAACTGATATGAAGGTTTCACCGGGTGAGACACTCACCCGTTTTATTCGTTATGGTAGCCATTTTTCCGATGTAACTAATAGAGTTCGACCTGATGCGTTTCTCCCACATAAAAGAAGTATTGATATATCTGTGTTTCGTATATCAGAACTTACCGAAGATGAAGTATGGAAAATTGGGCAGGAATATGTTCATACAGAAGAAAGATCCGTAAAAGCAAGAGCAGATCTTTCCGCTGCTGTTGCTTATGAGAACAGTTTCGAGGTTGTACCAGACGAGCCTCCCCACAGGCATGCAAATATTGGATCTTTTCCTGTAGATAACGGTCCCACAAATAGAAAAGCGCGTCGATCACTCGCCGCCAAACTCGCTACACTTAGCAAATTGGTCATACCCCCTGAAGAAACTTAATCTCAGCTTAAACATAATTAAAAAAGATCTATGTCAAACGAATCTGCAACAATCGTCCAGAAACTCTGGAATTTCTGCAACGTGCTCCGGGATGACGGGGTCAGTTACGGAGATTATGTTGAACAACTTACCTATCTGCTGTTCCTCAAACTTGCCGACGAACAGACGAAACCGCCTTTCAACAAACCCGCAACAATTCCCATAGATTTAGATTGGGAGAGCCTTCTTAACGAAAGCGGTGCCGAGTTAGAGACACAATATGTCAAAATCCTTCGAGAACTGAGCCATGCCCAAGGCTTACTCGGTGTGATTTTCCGAAAATCCCAAAACCGCATTCAAACACCTGCGAACTTGCAACGCCTTATCCACCTTATCAACGATGAGAATTGGAGCGGGATGACTGCCGACATTAAAGGCACTATCTATGAAGGACTTCTACAGAAAAATGCCGAAGATACCAAAAGTGGAGCAGGTCAGTACTTCACACCACGTCCTCTTATCAAGGCAATGGTTACCGTGGCACGTCCCGAACCGCTGCAAACTATCTGTGATCCTGCATGTGGGACTGGGGGTTTCTTTCTCGCTGCACACGACTACATTTCCGAAAAATATAGCAGTCGGATGGATCGCGAACAGAAGGATTTCCTTAGATTTAACACATTCGCTGGCACAGACATCGTTGATAACGTCGTCCGTCTGTGTGTGATGAATTTATACCTACACGGTATCGGGGGAATGGAAAGTCCAATTACAACCGATGATAGCCTCAGTCGAGACACTGGAGATCGCTACGACATAGTACTTACAAATCCACCGTTCGGGAACAGGAGCAGTATTACAATCGCTGCTGATGGCAGTAGAAGAAACAACGCTTCACTCACCTATGAGCGCGATGACTTCTGGGCGACAACTTCGAACAAACAATTCAATTTTCTCCAACACATCAAGACGATTCTGAAGACAGATGGACGCGCTGCTGTCGTCCTTCCAGATAATGTTCTCTTTGAACGGGGCGCGGGAGAAACAATTCGCCAGCAATTACTCAAACAGTTCGATGTGCATACACTGTTGCGATTGCCAACCGGCATCTTTTACGCCCAAGGGGTCAAAGCGAATGTGCTTTTTTTCGATAAGAGACCGGCGCGTGAAGAACCGTGGACCCGGAAACTCTGGATTTATGACCTGCGAACAAATAAACGCTTTACACTCAAGACGAATCCACTGCAAGACACCGATCTGCAAGATTTTATAACCGCCTACAATCCAGAGAATCGCGAGGCACGGGTTGAAACTGAGCGGTTCCGTGCCTTTAGTTACGATGAACTGATCGAACGGGAACATGTCAATCTCGACATCTTCTGGTTGAAAGAGGATTCGCTTGAGGATGCAGCGGACCTTCCGACGCCAGATGTATTAGTCGCGGAAATCACCGAAAATTTAGAGGCGGCATTAGCGCAATTTCAATCCATCCAAGATGAATTAGACAATAACGAATAAATGAAGACACATTTCCTTGAAAACCTTCTCGGTTGCCCATTAGAAGGGACGCTCTCGGCAATCCCAGCGGACACGACTGCCCTCGAAACTTTCCTGAATACACTTTCCACAGATACACTTGAAAACGACCTCACACCGCAATGGGTGGTGCTTGCGGCGGGTAAAGGCACGCGTATTGACCCTACCGGACGCTTGAGCAAAACGCTGGACATCACCTTCGGTGAACAGAACACGCTCCAGTGCTCGCGGCGTTACCTGCCCGGCACGCGTCCCGATATTGTCGTCATTAACCCACAGATGGCAGCGCGTATTGAGAAAAATGGGGATCCGGCGCAACTGCTGGGGCCTGATGCCATTCCGTGTATCCAAGAAGAGATGAACGGCACAGGGGGTGCCCTGCAAGCGGCACTGCCCGCACTCCAAGCGTCCGACGCAGAATGGATCGGGGTCGCATTCGGCGATGAACCCTTTTTGGATCGCGAGGTTTTCGCACAGACGCTGCTCTCCCACTTCATTTCTGGCGCGGATGTTACCCTCTGCGGCAAGGTCCCTGAAACGGTTGTGGATAAGGGGGGACTCTTTTTCGATGTGGATGGAGGACTCACCGGGACCAAAGAGTGGTACGACATGACAGCGGCGGAAAAACAGGAGATGTGGGACCGGTGGCATCGCGGGGAAGCGTATACCAATACGGGTATCACACTGATTCGGAAGAGCGCGTTGATAGATCGGATATATCGGTTGCAACCCCACACAAACCGAAACGATGAACTCCACCACGTTGATCTGATCCGACACTGTTATGAGGATGGATTGAAAACCAATGCTTTCATCTATCGCGGGGACGTGCTGTCAGGCGTTAACCGCTGGTCGAACGTGCTATCGGGTGAAGCGGCACTGTTTGCGGAGACGCGGGAATCTCTCGCAAGGAAAGGCGTTCGCGTTGACCCCACCGCACAGATCACGTTGGGCAGTGAAGACATTGAGATCGGGACGGCGTGCTATCTCCTCGGCAGGGTCCATCTCGGTGAAAAGGTTCGGATCGGGGATTACTGTCGACTTGAAAATGCTACGCTCCTCGGAGCGACAACGGTCGGAGATGCGGTTGGATTGCAGAACGTCACTGCCAACGATACAACGTTTGAAGCGAATCTACTCCCTGAAAGGTTAGCAGCACCTGTTCGGGGGCTTGCGACAGGGAGTACGATAGAAAATAGCACTTTCGATGCGGTGAATGTGGGAAACAACGTCCAACTTTCATCCATTGTGGCGTGTGGGACGGTGATTCCTTCTGATATTGTCTTGTCACATCGGACACTCGGGGTCCCACCAGCGCACTCCCCCTCTGCTGTGCCAAAATCACTTTTCGAGCAGGTTGTAACAGACGCGTATATCCCTGGGGTTTTCACCTTCGGTGAGAAAAAAGGGTTGCCGGATTGGGAGAATTTGCGACACCATGTTCAATCTCACAGTGCGACGGAATTGATCCCACGTGCGACGCGTAACCCACAATTGCAACAAGCGGCGTGCGCCGCGGTAGAAACACTTTTGGATCTTCGAGGCGCCGCTGGCGATTTTCTCATCGAATCCCTCACGCCAGAAGAACTCTGGGGCAGTATCTTTGAGATGGTTACGCTTTACACCGGCAATCCGAACCCCTACCACCACGATAAATTGAAAGCCCGACAGACGGCACTCGCACTCCTCCCCGAGTTTTGGAAAGACGATTGGTTAACCCGTTTGAAGGTGGTCGTCGCAGGCAATATTATCGATTACAGCAGTGAACGGGTTGTCAAAAAATTGAAAGCCAATCCTGATTATTTTTCTGAATCGCTCCGTGCGGCGGTTGACACCTCTTTTTCTATCGACTGTTATAAAGTATTCCGCGAAAAGGTGATTGACGCGGCACCGCAGGAGATCCTTTGGCTTGCCGACAACGATGGAGAGGTGATTTTTGACATCGCCTTCATTCAGGAACTCGTGAAGTGTGGACACCGTATCGTTATTGTTGGAAAAGTGGACAACGCCAGTAACGATGCGACGGTCGCAGATTTACAGGAAATCGTGAGGTATCCGCAATTCCAAGAAGTCCAGACGGCGATACAAGAAGGGATTGTGAAATTGATGTCGTCCGGCGCGAAGACGATCGGGACGAATCTCTATCAGGGGACGCCTGAATTTTTCAATGCATTGTTGGAGGCAGACCTCGTTATTTCAAAAGGACAAGGAAACTTTTTTACAACGCCGGGTTGGGCGAAAGACACATTTTACTTGCTGCTTTCCAAAGGTGTAACAGCGGAGCAGAGCACAGGCGTTGTTGCAGATCGGAATTTGTTGATTGACGGGCTTATTTTGGCTTACGTCCCGGGTGGAACGAAGCGGCACACGCCCCTCCGGCGTATCTGCCAAAAACAGACAAGTGGACATTAAAGCACACTGGAAATTTCAAAAACGTTGGAGAGAACTCGACTGGTAAAACCTAATTCGCATCAATCCCTTGCTGTTACTCTGGAAATCGTGAATTCCCGTTTGCCTGAAGTGGGGAGTGGGATCTCCTTTACAAATTTCACCGTGACAATGACATCAGCACCGAGTGCCTCCTGAATCTTCTGGACCATGTGTCGGCGCGCCGCTTCTGTCCACTGTGTGTTAATGACCACCTTCAAGACACAGTGTCTCAAGGTTTCTTGGATCAGTTGGAACTGCTCGAGACCGATGACATTATAGAATTGTTGCGTGAAGTAACCGGCGTGTATCAATGTGCCGGTTCTCGTTTGGAAGGTAGCCGTGCTACGTCCGAGAAGTTCCGCCAAAACCGGTAAGTGATTCCCACATGGGCATGCCTCGTCGGAGAGGCGGCCGATGTCTCCAATCCGATACCGAATAAACGGCATTGCGTAGTTATTGAGTTGCGTGATGAGGATGTCCCCCGGTTCGGCATAAGGGTCAGGACTGTCTATCTCCAGGTAGAGGTCGTGGCAGTTGATATGCAGGCGTCCCTCTGCACATTCCATGGCGATTAATCCGACCTCGCGTCCGCCGTATCGGTTGTAAACTTTTGTGCTAAAAATAGTTTCCGCCAAATCGCGGTAGTGTGGCTGCAGCATCTCCGCCGAGGAGATAATTCCTTTCAAGCCCCACCTGGGCTTTAGGCCGTTCTCGAAAATGAATCTCGCGAACTGATAAAGCGATGAAGGGTAAGCGAGAATTGTTTGCGGAGGGGATTTGTCCATCTTCTGAAGGGTCGTCCGCATCCTTAGGTCTGTGAGATGAAAACCGTTGAGCCAATAGTGATTCCGCCAAAAATTGTTCAATTGATGTTTCCAATCTCGAGCGGTTCCCATATCTGAGAGGGCACCCCAGATAATCAATTGGCGTTCACCGAAATCCCAGCCCGCCCATCGGTCGAAATAGTAGGCGCTCAAGTTTCGTTGATTCCAGTAATTCCTGTCCTGATAGAAGATAAGGGGTTCCCCTGTTGAGCCACCCGTCGCGTTTTTGATACGGTGCTTCTGCGGAACCGCTTCAGAGCAGAGACGCTCCAATTGCTCACGAATGTTCCTTTTCTCAAGCGTCGGAATTTGTGAAATATCTGGGGATTCTACTTCGAACAATTCACGGTAATAAGGGGTTGTTTGATACGCGTGCCGGAGGAGTTTTTCCAGTCGCACTCTCTGGAAGGCTAAGATGTCCGCGCGCGGTGCGTTGAGTAACGCAGTCGTTTTTGAAAGTTGCGAACGGTAACGGATCCCTTTGCGGTAGGTATTGTAGGCGTTCCATGCCGCCTTTGACATCAACTTTTTGGTAGTAGAACGGATTGGCATAATTTATGGTCTCAGCGGATCAATATGCGGTGAATATCCTGACGGGAACTGATCGCTCACGGAACGACCATCTTGAAACAGTTGTCCGGCATCTGGATTTTCAGGTTCGACTGGTGATGGGAAATCGCGCCACTTCTTGCCGTCGAGTGGACGTTCATAGCCATCCTCACGGAACCATTCAATCAATCGCTGTCGATAGACGTTGAGTGTTTTACCGTATGCGGGATTACCGGCGAGGCTGCGGTCATCAAGCCTTCCGGGGAACCGTCTGAAAAGCCACTCCTGTCGATCGGCGGCAGAATAGATGTATTTATATTCCCCCGTCAAGAGCATATAGAGTCCTGTACCTTCCTGTCCCAATTGTCCGACAATCGCATCTCGTTGTGTATTACCGGTGGCGACATCGGCAAGATCCGTGCCGCTTCGATCTGCCTGCAGTGGTAGGTCGGCTGCTCCGAGACAGGTTGGAAGGACATCCACCAGACTGGTCGGTGTGTCGCACTGTGTGTTTGCGGCAAATCGTTCAGGATAACGGACCAGTAGCGGAATCCGAGCCGCCGCGTCCAAGAACGATCGTTTTCCATAGCAGTCGTAGTCGCCGAGCAATTCACCGTGATCGGACGTGTATAAGATGAGCGTATTGTCCAATTCATCCTCCGATTCGAGGTGGTCAAGGATGCGTCCGACTTGACAGTCGATGAAGGAAATCGCGGCGTAGTAAGCGGCTCGCATCGTCCGAAGAAGGTTCATATCCCGCCCTTGGTCCCGGTACTTATACCGATTTTGGTGTCGGTTCCAGTAGGTATGCAGATGCTCATAATCTGTGGGAAGGAACGGCAGTGGCATTTCAACCGAACGATAAAGTCGATTCCACGGCACTGGGGATTCAAACGGCGGATGCGGCTTGATGAAACTGCTCCAACACAGAAAGGGACGCTGCTTATCGCGTCCAGAGAGGAATTCCAGTGTTTTATCACCGACCCACTGCGTGTGGTGTAAACGGGCAGGCAGTTGTGAAGGTTGTGGGATATAGTAGTATTCGCTCCGTTCGCCGTGTGGTGCGACGATATGGTCGTAGCCGTTCTCACTCAGAAACTCGGTGAAATCATCGGGACCGGGACCCTCTTCGGAATAGTCTCGCGTTTCGAACCCCCACATCTTGCGTCCCTGCGGCGAAAAGTGCATTTTACCGATACCGTGTGTTTGGTAACCTACCTCGTTGAGCATTTCCATCACTGAAACGCGGTCCTGCGGCATTGGTGAATTGTTTGTGCATCCCGTTTCGTGTGCCCACTGACCGAGCAGGAAACTACAACGGGAGGCTACGCATACAGGAGATGGACAATATGCTGACGTGAAACTCGTGCCCTCCCGGACAATACGATTGAGGCCTGGGGTTTGGATGATCGGATTTCCAAGCGCACCGATCGTATCAAAACGTTGCTGGTCTGTCATCAGAAAGATGATATTGGGTTGTTTCGCCATGAGGAGTTCTGGTCCTTTAACCTAAAAAAGGCTTGGGTTCGTAGAAGAAGTCATAAGGAAAGCATATCATTTTTCCAAAGAAAATGCAACCCCTCAACTTACCTTTCAACTTGACATTGAAACTCAGAAGTGATATTATTCTACATAAGAGGTCTTAAAGGACGACGCAAGATGGAAAAACATTCTTGAGGACGCATCAGATGGCTTATAGCAACTTTACCTTAGAGTCGGTGGTGGCGACATTCCAATTAGAAAGGATTGAAGTCGACAACATCTTTTCAGAAACAGAGCCTGTGGTACCGAGCAGCCACCTTACCCGCGCGTTGGCGAGAAACGTGTCGTTAGCGGTCGCTATAGGAACAGAGAAAGCACGTTCAGAAATGATTGTTGCTGAAATCCTTGTAGAACTCCGCGAACACTATGATCGACGTATCAGTCTTTTTTCGGGAATTGATTTCAGCGTTGATGCCGAAAAAGGCTTAATTGGGGTGTGTGACTTTTTAGTGAGTTTGTCACCGGTACAATTTTCTTTGGAGGCACCTATTATCGTGCTGGTTGAGGCAAAAAACGCGGAGCCGAAACTTGGGTTAGGTCAGTGTGTTGCTGAGATGATTGCTGCACAACGCTTTAATGCTGAAAGAGAAAATGACATTCCATGCATTTATGGTGCTTCTACTACAGGCACTGAGTGGTACTTCCTCAAATTGGAAGGGCAGAAACTCCACATTGATATGGCAGACTATCAGATCGTGCAGTGCGACAAAATTCTGGGTATTCTCTCTGGAATGGTCTCGCAAAAAGTGTGAGGACCGCTTACAGGAAAAAGGAATCTCAAGTCTTCCTTAAAAACACCAAAACAGATGCAGAAATGGTATGAAAACAGAAAACTCCTGAACACCTTCATCGCTTTAATGTGTGTCAGTTTTATCGCTTACTTTTTCTTTCACTGGAAATGGGGATTGCCCCTGTTCCTGTGCAGCGGCACGGCAATTATGGTGAGAGGCGTGGTAAAAATTACGATGCGCATGCGAAGGAGAAAAAGACGCAAGGAACAATAAAAAAATGAAGAGACGAACGTTCATAAAACTGAGCGCGATTAGTGCAGCGGGAATGGTCCTGCCCCTTCAATTGGAAGGAGATGTGGCAGCGGTGCCACGACTGAAGCCGAGCACACTGATAACCCCGAATGCCGACTTCTATATCCTACAGATCGGAGATCCTGTTACGCTTGACGCGGCGACATGGCGATTGCCAATCACCGGGCTCATCGAAAAACGGATACCCCCGCTGCGACTCGAAGAGATTACGGCGATGGAATCCGTCACAGCGATGCGAACGCTGAAGTGTATCGGTGACCCGATCGGCACAGAACAGATGAGCAATGCGGTGTGGAAAGGCATTCGGTTGCGCGATCTACTTGAGAGGGTCGGACCCAAACCAGAAGCGAAAGTGGTCGTTTTCCGGTGTGCCGACGGCTATCACACAGCGATTCCGTTGGAAAAGGCGATGCGGGAAGAGACGCTGCTCGCTTATGAAATGAACGATGAACCGCTACCGACTGAGCACGGCTTCCCCGTCCGATTGCTGAATCCGGGTCATTACGGTACGAAAAATCCGAAATGGATCATCAACATCCAGTTGGCGGAGGAACACGAAAGTTATTGGGAGAAACGGGGATGGGATCCGATCGCGAATGTGAAACTCGCCACAATGATTGGCACACCGAGTGAAGGCGAGGAGATTCCTGGCGGCACAGTCTATACCGTAAGCGGGGCAGCGTTCGATGCCGGCAACCACGGCGGTATCCAGAAGGTAGAAGTGAGTATCGACTACGGTCAGACTTGGGAAGAAGCAGAAATTTGGGCGAAAGATACCCTGCTTGCGTGGGTACTCTGGAAATGGGAGTGGCAGGTTCCTGAAAAATCGGAACCTGTTGAGATTTACGCCAGAGCCACCGGCAACAGTGGTGTTACGCAGGACGAAATCGGGATCGAAGTAGAACCGGTCGGCGCGATAGGCTATCACATGATTGACGCCGAGATTGTGATGCCGTAATGTAGGAGGGGTTTTCAACCCCGATGCCTTAATGCGCCTAAAACCGATCCAACTGCTCGCCGTTTATCTGCCAGTTCTGCTGATTGACTTTGCCCTGAGCAGCGTCTTAACGAATACCTCTTTTTATACCAGTCATTTAGGACTCTCCTCAACCTTCCTTGGCGTGTTGATGGCAATAACCAACGGGGTTTTTGCACTGCTGGCGATCCCGTGCGGAAGACTCTCGGACCGGATAGAGCGGCGGTATATCCTTTACGCCGCGTGTCTGATACTCGGTGCTGCCTGCATTGGACTCGCCTTTTGTCGAAATAGGGGACATCTCCTGAGTGTCTTTCCTGGAATCGGTATCAGTATGGCACTCTTTTGGCCCGCTTACGAAGCGTGGCTCGCCGAGCAGGAAGGTGAAGGTGAATTAATCCAACGGATTATGCTCTTCAACTTATTTTGGAGTATCGGCATGACCTTAGGTCCGGCACTCTCAAGTTATCTGTACGGCGAAGTTAATCCGTTTAGACCTTTCTATCTTGGTAGTGGCGCGTGTCTGCTGACCCTCCTGACAATTTACGCGTCCCGTATTACCGAATCCGATGCATCTGTCCACACAGGTGAACCTGACTCGGAATCGCCTGAGATCCTGTATCCACCTCCACCGGTTCGGAGGACCTATCTCCATCTTGCCCGGTGTGCGAATTTCGTTTCGTGGTTTGCACTCGGTGTTCTCCGTAGGCTTGCACCGAAACTCATGTTGGAGATGGGAATACGTCCCGCAATATACGGAAATCTGATGCTGATCCTCGGTGGTGTACAAACGGTGGCGTTCCTTGTTCTCGGGACCGGCTATTCGACGCGGTGGCATTATCAGTTTACGCCATTGCTCATCGTTCAACTGCTGGCAATCCTGAGTTTCCTCGGAATCGGGTTGACACAGTATACGCTTCTCTGGGCTTTCGCGTTTGCGGTTATTGGTGTATCTGTTGCGTTTACCTACTTCAGTAGTCTCTACTACGGGCTGGATCGGCATGTGGATAAAGGGAATAAGAGTGGATGGCATGAAGCCATATTAGGTGTTGGTATCATGTTAGGTCCATTTCTTGGCGGTATCTCAGCGGACTCAGCATTGGGTGTTCAGAGTCCTTACCTACTCTGTGCAGTAGCGGTTGTTATCGCGATTCTTATAGAGATTGTAATGCTGCTCAAGAATTCTCGACATCCAGCAAATTCGCCGTGATGTAGTCTTCGTCGGGGGTAACGCCGAGACCTGGACGGTCGGGGACCGTAACGACGTGGTCGTGGATGTGGACGCCGCTGACTGCCAGGGTTTCCAGAAAAGCGGGGGCGTTGAGTTCAGCAGGGAGAACAAGGTCCAACGTTGAAAAGAGGTGGATGCTTGCGATGAACCCGATGCCGGCTTCTGTCAATCCGCTACCGAGAAGTTCGAGTGAGTTGGCTTCAGCGATCGGCACGCTCTTAAGACATTCGGTTAACCCACCAGATTTACACACTTTCAAAACGACAGCGTCTGCACACTCCAAGCGTGCGATCTTCGCCAAATCGAAGTAGGTGAAGCATCCCTCGTCAATAGCGATCGGAATTGAGGCGTCTTCTCGGACTCGCTTCATACCGAACCAATCTTGACTTGCGACGGGTTGTTCCATACAGTAAATTTCACGGACATCTGCGACCCGTTTCAGCAATTCAAGCGCATTCGAGGGCGTGTAGGACTGATTTGCATCGATCCAAAGTTTGGCATCTGGTGCGGCTTCATGCACGGCGCGTAGGCGATCTTCATCCTCCGCAGGCGTTCCAGCAACCTTCACTTTGAAACAGGAACACGGCGCCAAGGCTTGCGCCTTCAATCCCATTATTTCTGGTGTATCGATACTCAACGCATAGCAGAGCGGTAGCGTATCGTGGCGTTTTCCACCGAAGAGGGTATGGAGTGGGACGTTAAGGATTTTTCCTTGGAGGTCGTGTAGGGCGATATTGACAGCGGCTTTCGCGAAAGGATGTCCATTGCTAACGGCGGGTTTCAATGTCTGATAAATCGACGCATGGATCTGGTTCAGGTTCAGAGGATCGCGTCCGAGGAGCAATGGGGCGATGTGATGTCGAACCGTGGTTGTGATGGATTCGGTGGTCTCGTAACTCCATGAAGGGAGTGCGCGTTGTTCACCCCAACCGGTGTAACCATCGTCCGTTGTGATCTTGACAAAAACATGGTCGCCTGCGGATCCGGGTGCCCCGACGAAACCCGTCCCGATATTAAAGATGTCTTTCATCCCGACAGCAGTCGGATAAACGTCTACGTGAGTTATTTTGGACATGTGTGAATCGGTTACTCCAATTTTGGAAAGTATCTCTGTATTTTAGCACACATTCCAGCAATTTATCAAACATAGATTGGCGATCAGCCGTCGGCGGTCAGCAATCGGAGACCATCAGAGGGCGAGGTTAGAAACCTCGCCAGCGGGGTGAAACGATTTGGATAATCCGGGGCGGTTAGGAAACCGCACCTACCGAGGCCGGAAAAACAGAATTTCCGTTGACACGTTCTCGACTATCCGCTATAGTAATATGAACACGGGTTGTGTCCTGTCCTTATGAGGAAATTATGCATGCTATTTGTTATTTTTGTAATTCTCACACCTATCGCTGTTTGGTTGATTTTGCACTTCATGTCCCGGCGAAATGCCGACGTAGAAGCGACTGCACCGGAAGCATTGATAGAAGTTTGTGCGATCTGCCAAAACGAATTTACAATGACCGAATTGCTTGAAAAAGAGGTTGGTGGATACGGTAGGGTCTACTGTTTTTGCGGACAGTGTATTGAAAATCTCTATCACGAATACCAGAACAAAACAGACACCAAAATGGAAGGATGAACTATGTACGATTTAGTTACATTTGGGGAGGCGATGATCCGACTCACCGCCCCGGAATATATGCGCCTTGAACAGGTATCATCGCTGGCAATCACAGCAGGCGGCGCAGAGATGAATGTCGCCGTGAATGCTGCACAACTCGGCATGCGGACGGCGTGGGTTTCACGACTCGTGGACAACTGGTCGGGTCGCTACATCCGTAACAAAGGGCGTGAACTCGGCGTGGATATGTCGAACATCATTTGGGTAGATTTCGATGGGATCGGCTTGGAGCGGAACGGATTTTATCATCTGGAAATGGGGGCGGGTCCGCGCGCGAGCAGTGTCACTTATGACCGTGGCTATTCAGCGATTTCCAATGTGCAAGTCGGTGAGATCGATTGGGCATCTATTTTCAGCAATGCGCGCTGGTTCCACCTCAGTGGGATTACGCCTGCTTTGTCGGCATCCGCGGCGGCGGTCTCGGCAGAAGCACTCAAAGCGGCGCGCGCGGCGGGGGTCAAAACGAGTTACGACCTGAACTTTCGTTCCAAGTTGTGGAGTGCAGCGGAAGCGCAAGCGGCGAATCAACCGATGATGGAGCATGTTTCTGTTCTTATCGGGAATGAAGAGGATTTCGAGAAATCGCTCGGTTTCGCGGCGGAGGGGACGACTGAGTCGTACAGTAGCCTTGAACCCGATAGCTACCAGGCGGTTGCACAGCGCGTCAAGGACGCGTTCCCGAGCATTGAAATGATAGGCACGACATTACGGGATGCCAAAACGGGGTGGCTGAACGATTGGCGGACACTCCTGTTTGATGGTGAAGAATTCTATTTGTCCCGTATCTATGAGGATTTAGAGTTGGTAGACCGAGTCGGTGGCGGTGATAGCTTCTCATCGGGACTCATCTATAGTCTGCTGAATGGAAAATCACCACAAGAGGCAGTCGATTTCGCAGGTGGGTATTCCGCTTTGGCGCATACGTTCCCTGGGGACTTCAACTGGGCGACAGCAGAAGAGGCAGAAAAAGCGATGGAAGCGGGGGGCGTGCGTATCAACCGCTAAATAGAAAAAATTATGGAAACCAAAATTCTTCTTTCTCCTATTTTTGAAAATACCGAATTCGATACTGCGGAACGTCGGGCGGCGTTGGCAGATTTAGCGCAGTTCGGTGAGTTGGGTATCCATCCCCCGGAACTGACCGCGGAACATGCTGAGGGCGTCGTTGGTGTGGTCGCAGGGGGAGTGCCTTTTCATGAAAGTTTCTATCAAGCGACGGAATCGCTCCGAATCATTGCGCGGTGGGGCGTGGGATATGAAACCGTTAACGTTGATTTAGCGACGGCGTGTGGGGTCATTGTCACGATTGCGCCTGAACACATGGTGACCGTCGCCGAGTATGCGATTGCACAGTGGTTCGCGACGATGAAGCGGGTCTACACCCTAAACAATGCCTCCCATAACGGGGATTTCGGGCTTATCAAGACCCATGAGGTGATGGGGTCGACACTCGGTTTGTACGGCTTCGGTCGGATCGGTCAAGAGGTTGCGCGTCGAGCGCGTCCACTGCTCGGTGAACAGGGAAGGCTTTTGGTGTATGACATTCGTCCGGATATCGCTGAAATTGCGGCGGAATATGGGGCAGAGGCTGTTGATACACCGCTAACACTTTTCCAGGAGAGCGATACTGTATCTCTACACCTATCGGGTGCGGATACTGTTGTCGGCTATGAGGAACTCTGTGCGATGAAACCGCATGCCTCTCTCATCAACCCGTCGCGCGGAAACCTCGTTGACGATGCAGCCGCCAACCGCGCCGTCAGCGAAAACCGACTCTGGTATTATGTCGTGGATGATCCGGTTAATGGACCCCGAGCGATTCACAAAGACCACCCGCGTATTATCTGTACGAATCACAACGCCGGCATGACTGTTGAATCCGGTATTCGGTTGGATCTTCGGACGATTGGGCAGGTGACAGATGCGATTGAGGGGCGCGCACCGGCATACATGCTGAATCCAGAAGTCTTGGAGCATCCGAGGGTTAAGGCGTTTTGCAAGGACACTTCGCAACCCCTGAAGCTGTAACTTTAGTGCTTTTGAAGTAAGAAAAGGAATTCTCGGTTCGGCTTCTCAGCGGCGTTCACCCACTCATGCGTCCATCGCATACCTGCCATGACGTTTCTTTTGTAGGCGAGTTCGAGGACAGCGAGCAGTTTCCCGTTGTTTTGCATGACTTCGTTGAGTTGTTGGGCGGTTGCGCGACCCCCGGAACTATAAGAGAGCAGAATCCAGCGGGCGTGTGTCTCTCGGATTAACGTCGCAATGGCTTGGACGGCGATGAAGTGTCCGTCGTCATTGCGCCGGAATTCCTCGAATATGGAAGCGGCGAGGGGATCTGATGTATCCTTTCGCCGTTTTGCTTTGCCGAAAAGGGTGGGTTTGTCGAAAAGGACAACGCTTTTCCAGAGGTGATAGTAAGCGGCATATCGGACGCGGGAGGGTGGCATCTTCTCGTTGTTTGAACCGTAGGGCGGATCGAAATAGGCGAGATCAACGGAGACACGCGGCACGAGCTCAAAGATGTCGGTTTGATGGACTTGATGATTCCCGTCTGACGTGAAAACCTCCGGTACCTCCAACACGAATTCTTTGTAAGCACGGGGTGCCCACGCTTTGAGATAGGCAGAAAAATGGCCAAGGGTGCTGTCGACGCGGTCGAGTGCGAGCATCAGGCTCGTGAGCGCGACGGCTTTTTCGATGGGATCGAGTTTGAGGGTTTCTATTTCCTGTCGAACGGCATCTAATTTACGGGTGTTGTGGCGTTGCCACGGTTTTTTGCGTCCGTCTGCTTGGATTGCGCAGCCACCGTTGGCGTGTCCGCCGTAGTGTTCCGTGAACCAGCCATCCATAGGTGGAACGGCGTTGAGGTGATCGATGAGCGGTTGGTATGCTTCTCTCGGTTTTGTGTTGAGGAGGTAGCAGGTCCCGAGAACTTTTGACCACGGCGCGACATCGTTACAGATGACGGTATAGCCGAGTCTGGCGAGTGCTTGTGAGACGCGGGTGGTACCTGAGAAGCCGTCCAGGATTGTTTTGGCGTTGACTTTTTTGACGAGTTCCAAGACGTGTGGGATGAGTTTCAGCTTGGAGCCGATGTATTTGATGCCTTGTGTGGGCGGGGTGTGGAGAAGCGTGTGGGGCATGGATTTATGGTGATGGTGTATTTCGTCTGAATCGCGGATTGGCGCGGATTTTACGGATTTCGCGGATTTTGGGGTTTTCGGTATATCCAATATCTTGAGTGGCGTGTTGGGTTTCGCTGGATTTCAAAGTATTCGAGTCTCTTGGGAATGTGATTTTTCCTCCGGTATAAGTGTCACTTTCTCATGCTCGCTCAACCCAACCTACGTCCTGAACCAACCATCATTCCTCTATTTTATCCTTTTCAGAGTCATAAAGACGATATATTCCTCTTGATACCCGCCAATATCTATCACTGCCTCCAGGATAATGATGCCTTGAAGGATGGTTCACACAATCCGAATAAAGTTGGCAGTCTGCTGTACTGGGATTAAAATCGGAGTATTTCTCCAAAATAAGCTTACGAAGTTCTTTTAGTGTAAATTCAAAGCTGAGGTTTTTTCCTGTTAACTCCTGTACTGCCTCCCATACTACCTGATTTACTGGTTTATCTCCAGACCACCGTGAGGTTTGTGAAGTTCGCTGCTGCCGCGTTTTAGGCGTAACGATCTTTTCTTCTCCGACTTTCGTTTCCGTACTGACGATTTCTTCTCCGGATTTAGTTTGAAACTTTGAAACCGCTATACAACTGACATCCATTTTGTATAATGTTCGGAGGAATCGGCAAACACTCGTTACCCGCGGATGTATTTCTTCTCCAATGACAAACAAACGCAATTTCCGCTTGAGGGGTGGGAGTTCGTCGGTTTCAGGTATATCAAACACCTCCCTGAATGCATCCGGGAAAGTTTTACCTTTGAATTCGTCGCGTTTTTCAAAATAGGCATCAGCAATTTCATGAATCTGTTCAGGTGAAAGTTCATTTGCCCATGCTGCGTACTCAAGTAATTGGGCAACTACACTTCGTGGTGTTTTTCCACGCTTGAATTCAACGATGACGAGATTGCCTTCTGCATCCACGCCGAGCAGGTCTGGAAAGATAGTTCCTTCTTCATCTTGGGCACTCGGTTGTCTGTCGATCCACAGAACGTGTTCGCCTTGGATAACTGCCCACGGGCTGTTTTCAAGCCAAATCTCCAGATGTTGTTCAAGTTCAACGTCTGTTTCTTCTGCGATAATAAGTCTATCTCCGTCCAATCTGAAAATAGGCATTGTTTCTCCCGAAAATCTACAGAACTTACGCGATGCGCAATGAATTGTGCAACTACGAACCACACTTTTTTCATAACATCTCGTATTTACAAAAGCTCAATGTTTGTAGAGATGCGATTTATCGCATCTCTGTGTAAGTCCTAATCTATTCAAAAAGTTGGGCGATGGGACACGTAAACCCTTCCACGACATCCTCACCTGTCAATGTGTCCGCACTTGTAAGCACTGTGAAATCTGTCTCGGAGCGGTAGACCATCACCGTCTTCGCGACGGGCTCAATCACCCAAACAAGGCGTGTCCCCGCCTTCAGATAGGCTAACGCTTTTTCGGTAACATCGTAGTGTTTATCTGTCGGCGAGACGACTTCGACCACTAAATCCGGCGGAATAGGCGACCCTTTCCACCTGTCTTTCGGCAGCCGTTTTGTCGACACAAACGCGACATCCGGTTTCACCACCCTATCCCTTAAGCGAAATGTCGTGCCTGCGGTATAAGAACGTCCCAGCTGATGCTCAAAGATATGTAAACTCAAATGGCGGATAACATTACTACAGATTTCACCGTGTTCCATCGAGGTGGGTGGCATAGGGACTAATGCTCCTTTCACATATTCATACCCCTCTAAATCATTTTCAAGAAATTCGTCCAACGTCATTTCGGTTTTGTGTGCCGGTATCTCTTGAACAGATTCAGGGTTCCTTTGTGGATTAAGCATCAATTTTTTCCTCCCAACTTGATATTAGGCATTGCATCTACAGTCATTCCACAACTTATGTATGGCGAATTGCGTCAATGGGCGTCATTTTGGCGGCTTGGCTGGCGGGATAGTAGCCGAAAAAGATGCCGATCATCGTGCCTGCAGCGACGGAAATTAGCACGGCTTCGGGGGTAATTACAGATGGCCAGGTAAGCTCTCCAAAGAACTGACTTACCACCCATGCAAAGCCTTTCCCGACGACGGCACCAAACGCGATACCGAGCAGACTCCCAATGAGACATAATAGCACGGATTCGGTGAGGAACTGTAAACGGATGTCGAGACTTTTGGCACCGACAGCTTTCCGTAATCCGATCTCAGGGATCCGCTCTGTCACCGAAACGAGCATGATGTTCAGAATACCGATGCCAGCGACAATCAACGCGACAGACGCAATGACGACAAGCACCATCTCTATAACAAAGATAATCCTTTTTCCGGCTTCAATCCCCTTTTTCGCGTTCCACGTTCGGAAAAAGGTATCGTCGTCACCGTGATTGCGCATGATAACGGCTTTCACCTCTTTCAGTGCCTGCTCAACCAGATCGATACTTTTGGCACGTGCGATGATGGCGCCAACCCGGTTCCGCCCGCCAAAACGGGTTTGTGCGGTTGTAATCGGAATGAAAATCATCTCGTCTTGGCTTTTGCCTTCGTCGAAACCATCACCCCGAGATTTCATAATGCCAACGACAGTGAAACGCTGGTTATTGATGCCGACCTCCTCGCCAATCGGATTCTGTCCTTTAAATTGCTCCTTCCAGACTTTCGCGCCGATGACGCAGACCTTGTTCCAGAGGTCCATATCGGTATCGGCGATAAATCTTCCATATTCAGTTTCCCACTTTTGGACGGCTTGGTATTCATTTGTCGTTGCTCGGACATAACCCCTTCGGTGTTTCCCCTCAACTTCAAAGTCGATGGAATGACTTCTTTCGACGGTAGCGACCTCAACAGAAGGGCATTCTGTTAGAATGTCGTGGAGGTCTCGCATCTCTAAGTAATGTGGACTGGTGTTTTGTTGCCACCGATCGTTCTTTTCGATATAACTGGGTCGGTAAACACCGAACATACTCGGTCCACCGATGGTCTCAATTTGTGTCATCATGAGTTTTTCAGCACCTGCGCCGAAAGACATCATGGCGATCACACCCGCAATACCGATCGTTATTCCTAAGAGTGTGAGGATCGTGCGGAGTTTGCTCCCGCGAAGCACTGAAAACGCTGAGATGAGATTCTCTAAAATTTGCATGTCTTTTCTCTATGTATGACGGATGGCGTCAATGGGAGCCATTTTAGCGGCTTGACTGGCGGGATAGTAGCCGAAGAAGATACCTACCGCTGCACCCGCGCCGACGGAGATGAGAACGGCTTCGGGGGTCAGGACGGAGGGCCACGCCATTTCTGGTATAAACTTACCGACTATCCATGAGAAACCTTGCCCCACGATAGAACCGAACGCGATACCGAGTAGACTCCCGATCAGACACAACAACACAGATTCCGTGAGGAACTGTAAACGGATGTCAAAACTTTTCGCGCCGACGGCTTTCCGTAATCCGATCTCAGGGATCCGTTCCGTCACTGAGACGAGCATAATGTTCAGGATACCGATACCGGCGACAATCAAGGACACAGAAGCGATCACGACGAGTACTGATTCTATGATAAAGATCATTCTTTTCGCGTGTGCGATCCCCTTTTTCGCTGACCAGGTTCGGAAGAAGGTATCGTCACCGCCGTGGTTGCGCATGATGATGGTCTTTACTTCTTTGAGTGCTTGATCCACGAGCAGCGGACTCTTGGCACGTACCATGATGTGTCCAACGTGGTCGTGTCCCCAAAACCGTTTCTGTGCGGTTGTAATGGGAATGAAGAGCATATTGTCATCGCTTTTGCCTCGCTCCAGGCCGTCTCCTCGACTCTCCATGATCCCGATAACCGTGAAACGTTTATTATTTCCGTGATTGTTGATGATGACTTCCTGACCGATCGGGTCCTGTCCTTTGAACTGTTCTTTCCAGATTTTGGAACCGATGACACAGACTTTTGTCCAAGTGTCCATATCGGTATCGGCGAGGAATCTGCCGTACTCTGTGCGCCAGTCGCGAACGGCTTGGTATTCATTTGTCGTGGCGCGGAGATAGGTTTTTTGAAATTTTCCATCGACACCGAGGCTGATGTAGTAGCTCCCCTCGACCGTGGCGACCTCAACAGAGGGACATTCCGCTAAGACATCATGGAGGTCTTGCATCTCTAAGTGGTGTGGGCTGGTGTTGCGTTGCCAACGCCCGTTCTTGCGGATATATCCGGGTCGATAAACGCCGAACATGTTGGGACCCCCGATCTGGTTCACCTCCGCCATTAGGAGTTTCTCGGCACCGGCGCCGAAAGACATCATGGCGATTACCCCCGCAATACCGATCGTTATTCCTAAGAGCGTGAGAATCGTACGGAGTTTGCTCCCGCGAAGCACAGAAAACGCTGAGATAAGATTTTCCAGGATGTTCATTTTTTTTCCGTTTGGCGTAATATTTGTTCAGGGTTTGGGCATAAATTAGCAAAAACTTTTGATTGCATCAATTCTCAAGGTATGCTAAACTTTTTTCAATGAAAGATGGAGAGAACTCGGGAACCGATACCGTTTCTTGATATTAAAGTATATCACAAAACGTTTAGAGGTTGCAAATCACTTTTTAACTGTGGGTCTCTGGGCACCGCTCCCTGTGCGAGTCTCTATAGGAAACCTGCAGGACACTGTACACGATGGTTTCTGGTGTATTCAAATTTCTTTCCATGTTTCCATTCCAGTTGGAATTGATCGAGAACCCGCTCGTAATGCAATTGGGTTTCCTTAAATGGCAGAATTTGTCTTTGCTTTACATGTGGAGAGCGGGGCAAGGGCTCCATAATTAAAAAATTAGGAGCGAAAGTTGTGCAGACGGTTCCTTTTGACGCGGGACACACGCTATTGTGGCGCGGGTCGCAAGAAGCAAGCGTACATCAAGCGGAATTAACCCGTTTGGTGCGACGCGGGGAACGCGCATGGGTTTTGCTACCGGCTGCGTTGTTAGAAACACGGTATCAATTGAACGCTGTGGAACAGTCCTTTGGTGATGTGGAACCAGCGACAGCGATTCAGAGGAAACTCCGTCAATCTCAGTCGCGGAACGGAGTGGAGTACAATCAACACCACTTAATTGCACACCCCCAAGCGGATGCCCCCTGCTATAATATCAGCGAGTATGTCCAGCGATGCATAGCAGGTGATCTTGAAATCGCGGAACGGCTTCGCGAACGGACGGTGATTCACCTGTACCAGACGGCATCGGCAACGGAGGACCTTTTCGACAGGACGGAGGTTTCAGGGTTTATAGCACGCGTGTTGGTAGATTATTTAAAGCGCTACGGTAAAAATCATCTTATTGGGTTTACCTGTGAACTACCGAGATTTTTGTCCTTAGTAAACGTTCTAAGAAATGGTATAACGTCGGTGCCGTGGAGTCCTACACTGTTGGAGAGGACTGAGGAGACGCTTACAGCATATCTGCCCTTGATTTTCTATGAAACTTACAACTCGGCGGCAGTCAGGAACACATTTTGGAACGAGTTGACAACGCGATTCGCCACCTGTTTTCTGAGAGGTGTGCGCGATTTTTGTCATCAGGAAAAACTACAGTTCGCTTTAAGTCTCCCCGCGAGTGCAAAGGCACTGGAATTTGAGTTAGGGGCACTGTTGGCAGAAGTGGACTGCCCGATTCTAAACGCCACCGAAATAGATACACCGAAGCGACTCACCATTGCGAAATGGGTTTGTAGCAACACACAGTATGCTGGTATTTCACGAAAGGCATCCGAGAAAACGAGCAGACGAACGGTGTTTGAAGATGCGAGTCTCGGTTTCAATCTGTGGATAAATACGGAGCAGGCGGTAGCCCCGAAATCTTCTACGACAACGGAAAGATTATCACGCGGTTATCCAAAGAGACCGCTCCTTATGATCGCCCCGACACAGAGTCTCTGGACGAAACCTGATGAGAAGCAGTGGAACGGATTGACGAAGGCGTGGGGATGGTTGTGTCAGAGTGTGTGGGAATTGGGATACGACTTCAGGATTGTCTCGGAGCAGGAACTGCGTTCAGCAGAAATAGCACAAAGCTCTGTAGGAAACCTGTGGGACGCTGCTGGCGGCATACGAAAACGGGGCAATCGGAGCGCGGGACTCAGTTTCCCGAATGACCGAACAGACATTAAGGAAATTTATAAGGTTATTCTGCTTCCGAGTTGCATCTCGCTTCAAGAAGAGACGGTTAAACGTCTGAGCGGGTTCACGAAAGCGAAGGGGAGATTGATAGCGGACGAGCCGATTCCGTATTTGCTCAACGGCAGGATTGGACTTGAGCCGTATCCGCTGGAACACCTTATCTATGGGCGGCGGACAACTCTTCTACGGGGTCCACAAAACGAGAAAATTGAGAAGCTCAAAAAATGCCTTCAAAGATGGGTGGATCGTCCGATATCGGTGTATGTAAAGCCCAACAATGCCGTGGCAGATACCGTTCAGGTGCACCACCGAGGCGGGGCAAACTCTGAACGCTTTTATCTCTTCAATCACGGCGGTGAACCGATGGATGCCTTGATTGAAATGCCCTCCGTGGCGTCGCACGTTGCGGAATGGGATCTGTTTCAAGGCGTGGAAGAACGCGTTGATTTTTGGCACGCGAATGGAAAAACGTATTTCAATAGTGCGTTTACAGTCAAACAGGGGCGACTTTTTGTGGTTTCGTAAGATTTAAAGTCGCTTCTCATGTTAACAATATGAAAGGAGCAATTATGACGGGTGGAGATCTTTTTGTCGAATGTTTGAAAGCACAAGGTGTGAGTGTCATTTTCGGTTTGCCGGGCAACCATTTGGACACGGTTTATGAATCGTTATACAACAATCAGGACAGCATCGATCACTATGTCACACGGCATGAAGGTGGCGCATCATTTATGGCGGATGGTTACGCCCGCGCGACAGGCGATGTTGGTGTCTGTATGACTGTTCCGGGTCCCGGCTCAAACAACGCTTCTATCGGTATCGGTGAGGCAAATACAGCGTCTTCGCCGGTGCTTTGGATTACCGGACAGAATCCATCCTACTTGGCATCACGGGACCCGAAGAAGAGTTTCCACGGGTTGGATCAGAGAGCTGCCTTCAGCACAATGACGAAACATCTGGAAATTGTGCATCGGGTAGACCAGATTCCGGGTGCCATTAATCGAAGTTTCAGTGCCTTACGTTCCGGTAGACCGGGACCTGTACTGATCGAGTTAGCGAAAGATGCGTTGGATGCTGAAGCGGATTTTCCAGTTCCGCCCCGGAATAACGGTATTCAGACGACAGCGAGTCCCCAAGACGTAGATGCGGCACTATCATTGTTGAGCACCTCAGAACGTCCATTGATTATTGCGGGGGGTGGTATTAACCATACACGCGGCACTGCGGAGATACTGGAGTTCGCGGAGCTGCTGGACGCGCCCATCGTGATGACGGGTTTTGGTAAAGGGTCGGTCCCTGAAGATTCACCGCATTCGATCGGTGTCTTCCGAGATGGTGTTTCCCAAGCGGCCATGGAAGCCTCCGACCTTATTGTCGCTGTCGGCACTCGGTTTAACTACCGTGATACCGGCAACTGGAGCCTCAAGCTTCCGCAACCGTTGTTGCATATCGAAGCGGACGCAGAGGAAATTCACAAGGAATATCCTGCGACTGTCGGTATCGGTGCGAATCCGAAATTGGTTTTGCGTCAGTTGAACGCCGCGCTGCGCGACGAGAGACCGAAAGGGGGTTGGGGTGAAGGGTTACGTGAATTAAGACGACGATGGACAGCGGCTGAACGCCCTCGGATCCTCCAGGAGATGCGCGATGTGATGCCTCGCGATGCGATTTTGTCGGTTGACGTTAATATCACTGGCTATGGGGCATTAGCACATTTCCCGTGTTATCACCCGGGGAGTTATATCTTCTCCGGTGTATCTGTTGCAATGGGAATCGGATTGACAGGTGCCATCGGTGCACAGGTTGCCTACCCAGAGCGGAAAGTCGTTGCGTTGAGTGGTGATGGTGGGTTTTTAATGACGTGTCCGGACTTTGCGACAGCGGTAATGTATAATCTACCCGTTGTGACGCTTGTGATGAACGATAATCAGTACACTTCGATTGAACGTGGACAACTCCGTCGCTTCGGCAAACGGATCGGTGTCGAACTCGTCAACCCGGACTTCGTACAGTTTGCGGAATCGTTCGGCGCGGTTGGATTACGCGTTGAAGATCCAAGTGATTTTAGACCGACGTTTGAAAAGGCACTCGCTTTGGACAGACCGGTTCTCCTTGAAGTGGTCAAGTAATCTATAAGGAGTTTGATATGGCGAAAAAGATCGGTGTTCTAACGGGTGGAGGCGATACGAGTGCTCTGAACGCCACCCTTAAAGGCATTGCGTTGAAAGCCGAGGAACTCGGTTTTGAACTGGTCGGATTCATGGAGGGGTGGCGCGGTGTCTTGAAGGGTGGACGGTACTTTACGCTGACGCCTGACCTGATTGATGAAAACCGGGGCGGGACGCTGCTAAAAAGTTCACGCACGAACCTGATTAAAGATGGCAAATTGGATGAAGCGGTCAGCAATCTGAGAAAACTGGATATCAGCGGTCTGATTCCGATAGGCGGCGATGATACGTTGACGGTCGGTACGGCGCTGTCGGATCAATTCACGACCACGTTCGTTACAAAGACGATTGATAACGATGTGGGTATCAATCCACCTGAAGGGGATGCCGTCGATTATTCTAAGATGGTTAACTACTTCTGTCCCGGTTTCCCTTCATCAGCGAACAGTGTTATTAACTACGTCCGAGATCTGCGGACGACTACCTACTCCCATGATCGCGTGATTGTTGTTGAGGCGATGGGGAGAGATGCGGGGTGGTTGACATTGTCTGCCGCTTATGGGCAGGCGGACCTCATCGTTGTTCCCGAGGTGCCGTATCAACCGGAGAAGTTGGCGGAAGCGATTCGCAAAAAACACGCTGAACAGGGAAATGTCATTGTTGTCGTATCTGAGGGTATCCGAAATGATGATGGGGAACTGATGATTACCTCACAAGCGGAACTCGATGCTTTTGGGCATACGAAACCGGGAGGGTGTTCAGAGATTATCGTTGAGGCGATGAAGAAACTCCTTCCTGAAATTTCGAGCTCAGCGTTCCGAGCTTTGATACTCGGTTATCTCCAGCGGTGCGGTAGCCCGATTTCATTGGATAGAGATATTGCTATGAAGGCAGGCGCGATGGCGGTGCAGGCGCTCTCGGACGGTATGTTCAACGGTGTTGCGACGATTACGCGGACGGATGTCGGCATTGAACCGACCTTGTTGCCGTTGGACCAGGTGTTGAAACGGGATGCCTCTGGACATGTGATTCGGAGAAGTCTCGATCTACGGTTCTATGATGCGGAACAGTATCAGATGTCTCCAGCGGGTGCGGGATATTTCCGTCCGTTGTTCGGGGACTTACCGCGTCCGGATCGGTCGTTAGACGAGCGTTTGATTGAGATCGGTGAGATTGGGTAAGAATCAGGATTTTCAGTGAATGCAGGCGCGGTTTGAAACCGCGCCTTTCATTTTTAACTCCTTGTCTGAAAGGAAAATTGTTCCGCGACTACAAATCGGTCGTCCGTTTTAGGGGAGCGATAAATCAGACTGATCGCTACCATTTCACACCGGACGGGTTGCCATTCGGTTTGGAGCCGCTCCTGTTCGGTGGGAAGGGATCGGTGAGGGAATTGCCCAACCGATAGATGTGGATGAAAGCCGCCTGCGAATCGCGCCGTGTCGTCATAGTCAGGAAGGTGGTACATGAGTGTGCTGTGTAACCGCACAATCTCGTCTTCGGGGTCTGGCGTTAAGAACATGGTACACGACTTTCGGTGTCGGAAAGCATCAAAACGAGCGAGCGCAATAGAAAAGGGCGTTACCTGTTGTGCGGCGTTTGTGAGCGCGGGGATGACCGATGCAAAATCGTCACGTTCCGCGAACGGATAGAGCAGCGTTATGTGTGGCATCCATCGTTCAAAGTTTCGGTCGTAGATTCTGCGGATGGCTTGGATAGGGGGCTGCACCGATTCCGGTGGAATGAGGACAACGGCTGTGGTGTGGGTTTTGTTGGGCATAAATGAAATATGAATGTTTTTATCAATTCAATGTATTCATTTTTTGATTGAGAACCGGTGCGGTTGGAAACCGCACCTACCACTTGTGATCAGTAAAAGAATTAACGACCGACGGACATTCCCCAGCGCCCACCATCAACATGAATGGTTTGCCCTGTGATGTAACAGGCATCATCGCTAAGAAGGAACGCTATAGCCGATGCGATCTCCTCCGGTCCACAGCGGCGTTTCATAATGCAGGAATTGATCGGTGTCTCCTCCAATTCCTTTTTGCGTGCGACAGGATCCGGTGCCCTCCCGAAGTGCATCTCTGTAACAACCCAACCGGGTGCGACGGCGTTAACACGAATACCGTAGTCGACGAATTCATACGCCATTGTCTTCGTGAGAGAGACCAACGCGGATTTAATCGCATCGTAGACCCATCCCCCGGGTCTGCCGAGATAACCGCCCTCCGATGAGAGATTGACGATCGCCGCTCCATCCTGTTTCAAAAGCGGTAACAGATGCTGCGTGATGACGACCCAGCCGCGGAGTCCGATTGCGGTTTCGGGCTCCCAATTTGGAATCCATCCACCGTCTTCAATTTTTCCACCTCTCGCGATAGCGGCGTTATTGACCAGTATATGGAGGGCAGAAAACTTGTCGGCGACTTCCTGCGCGGCGGCTTGGACACTTCCGTCATCGGCGAGATCGACTTCTATAAAAAGTGCCTTCCCACCTGCTTCTTGGATTTCGGCGACTGCTTGGTTCGCCATTTCGGCGTTGATGTCGGCGATGATGACGTGCGCGCCTTCAGCAGCGAGACGGTTCGCCGTTGCCCTGCCGATGCCGGAGGCACCGCCAGTGATCAATGCGACTTTATCTGTAAAACGGATTGTTCCCCATTGGTTTGTTTGCATGATGTTGTAAATCCTTTTGTTGAGCCCTTAGCAATTAGCGATCGGCAGTCAGTGGTCAGCAATCAGCAGTATCGCGAGCATACAGAAACACCGGATTTAGAATGTGCGGGTAGGCACAAGACCTACTCCATTTAGAATGTGCGGGTAGGCACAAGACCTACCCCTACAGTGATTTTTCGGGATGGAATTACCGAAAAATTTATTGAAACTTCATGAAACCGCACCTACCGGGTTTGGGTTACACGCCTGCGGCGAATCCACCATCGACGAGTAGGGAAGCACCGGTGACCCATTCTCCATCGTCGGAAGCGAAGAAAACTGCGGCGCGTCCGATGTCTCTCGGGAGCCCGAAACGTGGCAAAGCGGTTTTTTCTAAGGCTTCTTCAACCTGTTCGGGGGTGAGGTAGTCTTGGATTGACGTCTCGATGTAGCCGGGACAGATGGCGTTGACGGTTATGCCGAATTGCCCGATCTCCAATGCGGTATCCCGAACCATATTGACAATAGCGGCTTTTGCGGGAGCATACGCAGGTCCTGCACCACCCCCATACGCGTGAACGGAGGCGATCTGGATAATCCTTCCATATTTCGAGTGTTTCAGGTGTGGAATGGCGAGTTTTGTCGCGACAAAGACTCCGCGGAGATTGACGCCAACGACTCTGTCCCAATCCGCGATTGAGAGGTCCTGCGCGCCACCGGGGATATGGATGCCGGCGTTATTGACGAGAACGTCAAGTCCCCCAAAATGTTCAACGGTTCGCTGAATGACGTGTGCGACCTGCGCTTCGTCGGCGACATCGGCTTGCAGGAAGAGCCCTTCTGTGCCGAGCTTTTCGATCTCTGAGACGGTCGGGGTTGTGGTCTCGGTTTCGTGGTATTTGCCGCGAAGTGGGGTTTCCTGTCTATCGACGACAACGACCCGCGCACCCTCGCGGGCGAATTCGAGTGCGATGCCGCGTCCGATCCCTGAACTCCCACCGGTTACAATGCAGATGCGATCCTTAAGTAGCATTCCGGACTCTCTCTTCCACAGTGAAGGAACATCATTAGGTCACAAAAACTCGCTGGTGCCTTTTCCTTTTGATATTATACCTCATCTTCCAAAATCTTTACAACATTTTCAGTGATGCGTTCCTTACTGACATCTATCACCTCTCGGTATAAATACTTTTCCCTTCGCCGTAGTAAGAATCATAGATATGCTGATAAACTGCTTCAGACTTTTGACCGAACAATTCCGGTGTGTAAGGCTGTGGAAGTTTATCATCAAGTATATTGCTAACAGTTTCTCTGACCTCAGCTGTCGATTGTGTCCGCTTCCGCCAATCTAAGCCCAATTTCTCTTGCTTGAGCGTCTTAAGCAATTTCCTCACAGCAGTCTTCACTTCGTCTCTCTCAGGGACAGTTAGATGCGGTTCGTGTTGCGTCAGGAGATCGAACACCGCCAATTCCTCTTCGGTAAATTCTTCAGTACTGGCGCGTTGATCCTCTTGACGGAGCTCATTAGCGAAGTTAAAAAGCCCTTCAACGAAATTATCAACACCCATAGTGCCCGCGTTGTATTCTGCGATCATCTGCTCAAATTTCTGTTGATAATCCATGCGGCTTCTGTTGAGGCGAATCATCGCGGTGAGTTTGGCATTGATTGCGCCTCTGAGTCTCTCCGCCTCGACGCGTTTGTGCTCTGTATTGAATTGTTCGCTTAACTGCTCGAAGTCAATTTGGCTTAAATCTACCTGATTCATGTCGTAGCTGTCAGGTGGTATCTGAATGAGATAGCCTTCCGGTGCGATCGATCGGTCGAGTAAACGCTCGACTTCTGTCATGACACCGGAGATGTCAGTCGGTGGCGTTAAATTTCTGATTTTCTGTGCGATGATTTTGATGAGTTGACAAATTCTGGTAAACTCGTGTGCACTGGGGTCAGGCAGGATCGCTTTGTAGAGTTTCGTGACATTCGTCGCGTGTTGTAGATAATTCCGTTTGGTTTCATCGTTAATCAGGATACATTCCATTGCATCATTGATGTGGCTGATGTTTTGCAGAGCGTCATCCGTTTGGGCTGCCACTAAGTCAATACCGAGACCTTCGCAGAATTCGGAGATTTCGGTGATCGCTTTTCGGAGTTTTTCAACCAGTTTCGATTTGTCTGCAATCGGTGTTTCGCTTTCCGCATCAGTGCCCGTCGCGTAAATTGCTAACGCTTTTTCAAGATTACGGAAAATCCCGATGTAGTCAACAATTAAGCCGTTATTCTTATCTTCAAAGACGCGATTGACTCTGGCAATCGTCTGCATCAAAGTATGGTTTCGCTGTGGCTTGTCGAGATAGATAGTAGAACATGAGGGGACATCGAAACCTGTGATCCACATCGCGCAGACGAAGACGATTCGGAAGGGATCCTCTGGATTTTTGAATTTGATATCCAAATCTTCTGTGTTCATACGGGCACGGTGGGGTATAATGTCAACGCCTTTCTGTCTGAGATCGTCAATTTCGTTTTGTCCCGGAGAAACCACGACTGCCATATCGGTTTCTTCCATGTAGCGCACCCTTTCCTCTGAGAGGATCCGTTCGCTACTGGTCTATGTAGCGCGTTCGGACTTTAGGCGTTCAATACACCGCTTCCAATATTTCTGCACTTTGTCGAACATCTTGACAGTAGTGGCTTTGTCTATTGAGATGACCATGGCTTTTCCTTGATAGCCTCTGCCCATAAAGTGGGCGACGATATCTTCGGCGATGGTTTCTAATCGTTCCTCTCGCGTGATGAGATGATACTCCCTGGCAAATTCGTGCTCCAGTTTTGCCTCTTGTGCCGCATCGAGCTCGGCATCCTCAAGAATTTGTTCGATGTCTTCGTTGAAGTCCTCGCGTCACTTCCCCTTCTTGATATAGCAAAATCGCAGCGTCTAACTGTGATTCCTCTTCAAGGGATTTACGCAGTTGCTCGCGTTCAACTTTGCGCAGCTTCTGTATTAATGGTAACAGTTTTTCAAGCGTTATCGGTTCAGAAATTTGAATCATTGTGCTCTACTCCTATCAATGCTCACGGCGTTCACGCCTTACCTCTGCGAGTGCTTCCTCAAAATCACGTATCACTTCTTCCTCTGGTGTATTGGCAAAAATATCATGGAAATGTGCCAGCGTTTTATCCCATTCTCTTTTAAACCGTTTGCGATCTTCCTCAACTTGAGTATGGAAGCCCGATATGAGATCTTCCCACTGCTGTGACACGGAGGATTCAGATTCCTGAATATCAGGAGCGAAAAAGACTTTGGCAGAGAAATTGTAATCTTTGACGAGACATTTGAGTTGATGAGCAAGGGGACTTAATTCTTCGTTTCGTTGTTGATTAGGATCCTCGACAAAAATAATATAATCATCCTGTGCGAGGTAAAGTTGAATTGCTTTCTTCAAACTTTTTCTTATAGTAAAGTTTAGAATTAATTAGACACTTTAAAGAGGCGAGGATACAATCCTCGCCAGCGGCGGAGAGGATTGTTTCGCTAAGCAACTGTCTACATATTTTTCGACTTTACTATAAAGGTGCGCCTTTTCTATGGCACTTTCGGAGCGCACTTCTTCCCGCTGTCCGGATAACCAGATACGCAAGCTGCCGGAATCTCAAAAATATATTCTCCAAGAATCTGACCGCCCCAGCATCTTGATCGGATTGTAAATTCCAGACTCTTATGCTTATCATAATTACCATTCACTTGAATTGCGCTAATATGTTCCCTAATTCACGGAGGGAATTGTTACGCCGTAATGTTTCTCTGTCAATGACTATGTACTTAGCCAAATCAGGGGACACCCTTTCGTGATATCGATCACGGTTAATGTTCTTTTGTGGTATGTTTGGATTGAGGGCACGCAGAACCTGCTCAGAAAAATCTTTCAAGTACTCTTTGGGTCCCTTGCCTCCCACTTCCGTTTCGACAATGTGTTCCGTATTGCCTCTCTGATAACGCCTGAGAAATCGGACGAAGGATTGATTTGATAGTACCTTATCACGGCAATTATTTCTATACTGTGCACGCCGACTCGCGAAATAACAGAAAACGCCAAGGCAATCAATCAACAACCACGCCTCAAGTTCTTGAATGGCAGGGGCAAAAAAGACTTTACCAGTAAAACTTCTATCCTGAACAATTTGTTCAATTTGGTTGATAAGCGAATGCTGTTGTTGTTTGCGTTGGTAGAGTGACATCGGACTATCACTGTCAATGATGAAAATAACGTAATCATCTTTCTGAAGGTACTGATGGATTGTCTGCCTCAGCCTGTCGCTCAAAGAGTGCCCTTTTTTATTGTACATCAGGGATTCCGTGCCCCCAACTGTTTGAATAGATAGATTTCCGAGTTGCAAATACGTCACCAACTTATCTGCCAAATGTCCGACAACTTTGGCATCATTAGTTGATTCCAAGGTCCAAATCCTTATTCGTGGCATGCAGATTCATTCTCCACCATGTCTTGCAGAAGTTCGCTATGAAAGATAGCACTGCCAATCCCGAAGTCTTTAATCCACCCGCTTAGTGCTTCATCGTCCCCACGCTTATCCTCAATGTCAATTACTTCTGTACCGAGTCTGGGGCGGTTACGTAGGAGTAAAACACCGAGAGAATTCGATAGACTTTCAGATTTGAAGTTGTCCAAGAGTTGTGAACTATGGGTTGTGATAATGACCTGTGTCCGTTCGGCAAGTTGCTCAAGAACACTTGCAATGTCTGTCAACGCGCCGGGATGCAGATTCCGCTCCGGTTCCTCAATGGAAATAAGTGACGGTAATTCAGATTGATTGAGCAAAGTATTATATGCCAGAAGACGCAATGTGCCATCGGAGGCGTTTATTAAAGGTATTGGCTCCTTGTATCCTTCAAGCAGGCAGAGTTGGAATTCTCCATCGATTTTACGATAGTCTATGTTGATATTGGTGGTAGCGGCTAGAGCTTCACTAACGTAGCGGAAATCCTCTGGAGTCTTCTCATGCCACTCCCAAAGTATGTCTGGGACATTCACACCGTAACGATTAAGTTTTAGAGATTCCTGAATATCATGTGTAATAGGAGAGAATCTATTAGGATTCGTTCGTATGTGGTCTGGCTGAAAGTCATACAATTCCCATCCTTGAATAAATTCTGCTAAGGCACTCGTAGTGGGTTTATTGCCATAATCACCGGCGGACCTCAACGCGAGTTTATTAGATTTGTATGTTGTTGTGTCCTTTCTATCTTTATCCTCTTCATCCTTAACTGTCCCCTCTCCATCCTGAACAGAGATAATCTTGATCCCGTTCACTGATAATTCTTCGTCAATAGAAACATTTTCATCTTTAGTTCTAAACTCCAATTTATATCGAACGGGTTTCTCCTTCACTTTGGCATGTAATTCGCAGGTGATGTGGTCGGCTCCACCTGCCCAAGCAATATTTGGGATGAAATCAATCGTGGTGGAAGGTATTTCAAATTTCAACATATTGTTGAGAAGACGTAGAGATCTCAAGGCATTGGATTTCCCACTTGCATTGGGTCCAACGAGAACCGTCAGAGACTTCAGCGGAAGTTCAACGTTCCGCAAACTCAGGTAATTTTTGATATGAACTTTCTCTAAAAATGCTATCTGTTCGGACATCGGTTTTGCCTTTATATCGGGATTCACCCTTCGATGCATCTCAGTTTTCAAGGTTCAAGAGGGCCTGTGTAAACTCATCAATATTTGATGCTCGCGCGGCGACACGATGTAACTGATCCAGACGTTGCAGATCGTCAATCGCCCCAAGAAAAGGCTTGAGTTTCTCTGCGACATCGGTCTGAAATCGGACCTCCAGCACTGTGAGTATCGCTTCAACAGCGTGCTGTTTTTTGCCTTGTTCGATGCCTTGTTCGATGCCCTGTTCGATGCCTTGTTCGATGCCCTGTTTTTTGCCTTGTTCGATGCCTTTCTCAGTAAAGTATTGGATGATAGAAGATTCTTGCACGATGACCTCCGATATTATGTCGCGAATGGTTTGTGAGTCGTGTGCTAACCCACCAAGAATCGCTAAGTCCGCGAGTGTTTCCTTTTGTTGTGATTCGTCTTCCGTCCCTGCCTCAATCGCCTGCACGCAGTGCCGTATCCATTCTGGTGCGTCCAGGGAAGTGGGTGGTTTCATTAAGGCTGCGAACGGAACCAACCCTACCCGGTTCGTATTTAGAAGGGTTTGTCCATCCATCTCGGCGAGTCTAAGCACGCGGTATTGGATACCAATATTATATCCTGACACCTCTTGAACATACAGTCCCGGGTCGGTGTGTCCAGCCCGTGGATGTAGGTAAACGACATGCGAATAGATTGGGAGTTTGTAAAATTCTATAGCACTACCGATATAACCCGCCATTCGGAAGGGCATCGGGACCTCCCGACTGTCGTGTGTCTGAAACTCACAGTGCACAATGGCTTGCGCGTCTCCGGTGGTAATGCGTATAAAACTATCAGCCACGTGTGTTTTCATGGAGAGTTGCTCGGTTTCAATCACTTGAAACTCGTCTGCTTCTATACCGAGGAGCGTCGTGACGAAACCCTTGGGATCTCTGCGAATCCCGCGTTTTGTGACGTTATCAAACTGTCTGGGCAGGACGAGTTTTTGGTCAGGACCGTTCACTTTGGGTTTCTGCCTCCGCGGTGCGTTTAGATTCAGGATGAAGTTTCCTCCCAATTGACTTATTGCAAATTATACAGCGTTGCGTTGTATTTGTCAATTGCTTTTCGGAGCAGTGTCAATGTCAAGTTCGGATACGTCTATCTCGCCGGAGATGAGTTTGGGGAGGAGAAGGTCGCGGGTTTGGTGGAGGTTGGCGTTTTTCATTGTTAGGTTTGATAATTCCAAAGAGATTGGTTCGGCAGCTTCCTCAAATTTAGCAACAATTGATTTTGTAGGCTCCAAGAGTTGAATGCCCAAGAGGTCCGCCTTTGTGATTGCATTGTAAATTGTTCCACTGCCGATCATGTCTTCCTCTTGAAATCTGTCTTTCAATTGCTCAAGGATAAATGCCTGATCGCTACTTTTGCTACGGATTGCCGAAAGCCCACGACCAATTACTATCTTCTTGTTGGCGTCACTTACCCCCATTTTTTTCTGAAGGTTTGTGGTGAAAGGTTTTAGTTGTAAAAAGTGTGAGAAACTCAGTGGGTTTATGATAAAATACCTCCTTACAGCAACTGTTTGTAAACGCATTTTACAAAACATGTAAGGAGGTATTTTATGAAAAAGAGATACCCAAAACGGGTAAATCCAGAAACGATGATAACACGTTTTGGAGAAATCTTCAAGTCTGTTGGTATGAAAAAACCGGTTTTTCGGAATCTGGTATTGGTCTTGATAGCGATCAGTGTTGCCCCGACGTTTCGGATCAATGAAGTTGCGTCGCGTTTGTCGCTCGTCGTCAAGCGGGAGAAGTCGAAACAGAAAAGGTTTCTGCGTTTCCTTGACACCCCACTGCCGATTGATGCGCTCAAAGAAGCGTGGTTCGTGTCGGTTGTGGGTTGGTTTTTCAAGGATGCGGGTGCTCATCTGTATTTGCTCGTTGATGAGACGTCTCTGATTGCCGGGTGGAAAGCCCTTGTTGTTTCGATCCCGTTTCGGCATCGTGCGATCCCTGTCTTTTGGTTCATCTATAGCGATCACCAGCTTCACGAGGGTATCTATAAGAGTCATAATGAGATTATCCAATACTTCTGTGTCCATGTTTATCAAGAGGCTTTAGGGGTGGTGTCGCGGCATCAACAACGACCTGTTCTGGTGTTTGACCGTGGTTTTGGGCGTGCGCGATACGTCATCAAGTTTCTCAAGGCACGGGATATCCCGTTCGTGATGCGTGTTGCGAGAAATGTCGGTATCCGGCATGATGGGAGTCTGAAGAAACTTGATGACCTCGAAGCGGGCTGGTATCGGCATATCCTTTATCAGGCGCAGGAGCAGATACCGCTTCAACTCTATATCCTCAGAGATGAGACCTTCAAAGACCCGATGTATCTTATCTCCAATCGCCTCAGTGGACATCAGATACATCACTGCTACAAACGCCGCATGCAGATTGAACACGGGTTTCGAGATATAAAGTCGTGCTTCGGATTTGGTAAACTCGTCTTGAAAAAACCGACACAAGCGCGTCTGGAGGTCCTTTGGTTATGTGCCTGCCTCGCTTATGGATTGCTGTTTATCAGTTACGAGAAGGTCGCCTCTACGCATTGGCAGAGGGCATATAATAGTAATAACAGAAAAACTTTTTCTGTTATTACTATTATCAAACGCGTGCTCACCGACTTATGGAACCAACACTTTCTTATCTCCTTTTTCACCGAGATAGGTGCCAGAGGGGATCCACTTTTCGGACCCACTCACTGACTGACTTTCTCACAGAAAAACCTGACTACATCAACTACAATCTACTCTCGAAAAAAAATGGGGGTAAGTGACTCTTGTTGGCAAGGTTAATTCGTCCAACAGGCGCGCGAACGCTAAATAGTATATCCCCTATCTCTGCGATACGTTTCTGAACAGTGCAGTAGACTCTATCTGTTGGAAATCTTTGCCCAAAGTCTGTAACGCCTTGATGAAAAGGTAAACCTTCACCTATTTCATTGTAGAATTCAGACTTTGGTGACTGTCCCATGAGCACATTACACATTTCACCAAGCCGTTTTACCTTTCATTCCCGCGGTATCGGTCCTAATTCTGATTCCCCCGTCGGGACGTTCTCATGTCCGGGGAATCGGAGGTGGACGAACCATTCTCGGTAGAGGGTCTGTGCCATGTCCTCAAGGATTTTGATGCGGCGGGTGTTGTTTTCGATGAGGTCGTCGTAGGTGGAGAGGATGGCTGCGATTTTGCGCTGAGTTGGGAGCGAGACAGCTGGAACAGGAATATCTTCAACCGATGACAATATAGCTCGTTGGCGCCCTGATGCCCCTGTCATGCTCTTTACAGCAGGATTCCGAATTATAGCACTCAAAGCCAAGTAAAACACATAAGTTGGGTCTGATACATTGGGCTTACCACGAAAGATGAAAAACTCGGTTGATCCGTAACAAGACTCATTACTCGCGTGTTTGTATCGGGCAATCTTGCCATTTTCTAAACAAGGCGTAATACGTGCAAAAAGTGTATCGCCAGATTGAAATCGTGAGCCGCCACCTTTGTAGGCCCGTTTCTTCTGCGGATAAACAAACGCATTGCCTGGAGTGACATCCGCCATTTCAACGTACGGATATTCTTTACCTTTCTCTAACCGGATACTTGGATTGACCTCAACAAAATCACCGAAACGAATCGTGTCTCTCATCACGTCTACTCTTTTGTTGTGATTTCAGATTGACCTGAAACTCAACTTCGTGGGTTTCGTCCCAATAATCGGCGAGGTTATGTGTATCCCAAAACTCGCTGATTTGCTCTGGGGTTGCATCGGGAGGCGGCATTGGATCCCGCTTTTTATCTGCTTTTTTCATAATTTCTTCGCTCCGTTCTGCTCATATCTCTGGCACTGATAACCAATGCGCGGTGATGTGTCTTTAGGATAAAAATAACGATGAGATAACGTCCTGTGTCTGTTTGTCCCATAGCTGAGTAAACATTTTCGCCAGGGCGGTTTCCTTACGCTCTCTTCCAAAATGAAGGAACATCATTAGGTCACAAAAACTCGCTGGTGACTTATTGTTCCATCCGAAGGCGTAATGTAAATTTCAACGTTACGATTTAGTTTCTTCACGATCATTAGCAACCGCTCCACAGTAAAATCTGTAAAATCCATTTTCTTGAGGCGAGACACATCACTCGGATCGAGTCCAAAGCGTGCTTCTGCTTTTGATGGCGTTAGTTTTAGTTGATCGAGAAGACGGTGGATTGCAAAGGCGAGGTCTACTCTTAACTGATGGTATTCCGCTTCTTCCTCAGAGAAACCGATGTCTAAAAAGACATTGCCAGAACTTTCCGTAACCTTTATTTCTTCACTCATTTTTTGCCTCCATTTCACATCTTTCATCGCTTGGTCCACAGTTCTATCCTATTGTTGACATTATATCCTATCCTCCAAGATTTTTACAACATTTTCAGCAATGCGTTCCTCTAACTGATGTGCTTCTGCGTTCAGGACTTCCAATTCCTCGTTGAGTTCGCCAAACCGTTCTGCAAAGTCGAAATCATCAGGTGTCTGTTCAGCGACTCCGACGTAACGCCCAGGATTGAGACTCCATCCTTGTGCCTCAATCTCAGCAAGAGTCGCCACCTTGCAAAGTCCCGGAACGTCAACGTATTCTGTCTCGGGGAATTTTGTGGCGAGGAAATCCGCGCTGTCGTGTTGGTCTTCAGGGCCTTCTCCGCGATAGAGTCTCACAATGTTCGCCAGGAATTCGAGTTGCAAGGGTGTGAATTCCCGATGTGCGCGACTCACCTGTTGATAGAGATGGCGTGCGTCTATAAACAAAACTTTATCGTGCCTATCGCTGTCCCGTTTGGATTTGTCAAAGAACCAGAGGGTGCAGGGCAGGGTGACGGTATAGAAAAAATTTGAGGCGATACTGACAACGACATCAACAGCTCCCTCTTTGATAATCTCGGTTCGGACTTCCAGTTCAGAGGCACGGGCATCGGCGGCGGAGTTCGCCATCACAAAGCCTGCACGTCCAGTCTCAGAAAGAGAACTATAGAAGAGTTGAATCCAGAGGTAATTGGCATTGTCAACGCGAGGGATACCGAAGGGAAATCGAGGGTCGTCTTTGATACGTTCTCTATCCACGCGATCTACATTGAAAGGTGGATTTGCCATGACGAAGTCAAACTTGCCAAGGCAATTATGTGGATCTTCGTAGTAACTGTTGGCTTGTCTAACATCGCCTTCAAGTCCATGCACGGCAAGATTCATTTTACACAATCTAATCGTTTCGGCGACGCGTTCCACGCCGTGGATACTGATGTGCCCTTGATTTCCATTGCTCTGGTGGTTGCGAATAAATTCAGCACTCTGGACGAACATGCCGCCAGAGCCACACGCAGGGTCGAGGATACGCCCGTGAAAGGGTTGAAGGATTTCGACGATGAGTTTAACGAGGGAGGTAGGCGTGAAGAACTCACCGCCGCGTTGCCCCTCACTCATGGCGAAGTTGCCGAGAAAGTACTCGTATACCTTTCCAAAAGCATCACCTTCAATGTCCATAGGGATCTGTTCCATGATGCGGAGAAGTTCAAGGAGCGTATTCTTTTCAAGGCGGTTGTAAGTCTTGGGGAGGATTCCCGCAACCTGTGGATTTTCTGTTTCAATTGCCTTCATCGCATCAGTGACGGCTTGCCCGATGTTTTCGCTCTCTGGTAAACTGAGGAGGTGTTGGAAACGGGCATTGTCCGGTAGATAAAACACGCCACGCGCTTGGTATTGTGTTCTTGGGTCGGTCCACCTGCGCCTGCTCGTAGAGGCTTCGCTATTGATTTCTTGCTCGGCTTGCGTAAATTTATGATCGGCGTATCTTAGGAAGATAAGCCCAAGCACAGGCGTTGAATATTCTGAAGCCCGAAGACGTGAATTAGCTCTGAGTTCATCGGCGGCACTCCAGAGGCGGTTTTCGATTTCCGCAAGGTTGGTGTCCATAATGTTCCGTTTCCGTAGTGTTTTGTAGCGCAAACTTTTTAGTTTGCGGACACATCTGCACAATCTAACAGATTATGCTACAAAGGAGCAAATTAGGTTAGAAGTAAGATCTGCCGAGTGAGTTTCCGACACCGAATGCGTTGTAAGGCGCGCCAGCGGGTAAGGTGCGGAGTCCCCACGTTTCAGTCGTTGCGTCGTAACCGACACCCATCGAAACCGCAGGCTCCTGAATCAGATTCACTTGGAACGTGAAGTCCTGACGGACACTGTTGTAGGCTGAGGGTACATTATCGCGCTGAATACCGACACGGTTCCAAGAGATACGGAGGTTCCAATCGTGGAGGTTACGCGTCATACTCACGCGTTGTGAATAAAATTGTCCGTCAATCGGATAATAGATAAGGCTCACGTCGAATTCAAGGTCTTGGCTAAAGCGGTAGCGTCCAGTGGCGGTAATAGATCGAGATGCTCGTCTGGAGGTATGCCGCTTGCTGAAAGAGTTACCGATACTGACGTTCCAAGAGGGTCGGGTATAGCGGATGTTGGTACGGAACCCGACCATTTTGAATTGTTTTCCATCATCGGGATGTGGATTGGGATCGTGTGTGAATCGGACGGTCATGTTGAGGTTCCGACTCGGGAGCGGGACGAATGTGAAATCGCTCTCAATGGGTTCATACTTCCGCCTATACAAGGGATCGAAATCCGTGAAATCGGCAGTGAGTCGGGTATCAAAATAGAAGATACGGTGTGCCGACTGGCTCCGTCGGGTCTTGATCTCAAAGTTTGTGTTGAAGTTATAGGTGAGCCTTTTCCGTTCATAGAAATAGGTGCTGGGACCGAAAGGATAAAGGTTCTCGTCTTCATCAACAGCAGGTTGATAATTGAATCGGAGTGAGGATTGGATTTCGTGTCTCAACTTTCGGAGCCCAGGGATATAACCGACGTTGAAGACTCGGAAGAGTGTGTTCGTGGCGGATCCATTAAAACTGTAAACGCCTTTTACGATGTTCCTATTTTTCTCCTGGTCTTGGTCGTGCCAGATCATGTTTGTATTGAGATCGAGGCTCATTTGGAGTTCCCGCAAGGGGGTAATCAGGAGCGTTGACTGCTTACGGATATCGAATCCGAGGTCTACCGTCTGTAGATATACATCTCTCTCCTCTACTTTACCCTTATAGACTTCTCTAAAAAAGTTACCGAGTTCAATATCCAAGTCGAAACTTGTGCTTTCAAGCGTCGGAACGGTGAAAAGTGAGAGAAAAGGTGTCTCTGTTCTGAATTTTTCAGCAACACTTTCCATACGATCATTAAGGCTCCCAAGGAGAGGGAGTGCACTCATACGCATTCGCGAGAAATTCAGCGTAAATTGTGGCAGTTTCTGTAGCGAGGTTGTGCCTTCACCCGTGAAATCGTGAACGTGTCGGACTTCAAGTCTACCGGTAATATCTCCGATTGTTTCCCGCGAGAATGTGAGGTTGCCATTTTCGTCGCGATCCCTGTCGGACACGGTAGACAAACCGGTGCCGTAGGTGAGTATTGAGAAAGTGTTAAGCCTGGATTCTCCGGGAAGTTTTAGTTCTTCCTTGAAATTACGGGCTTGCAATTCTGTTCTACCCGTGAAATTGATAGGACGTCTCCCCTCTTCACGACTGTCCCACGGCGTATAGAAAGATTGTGTATGCCCCCATCGCATGATCCACCGTCTACCGATCCGTGTCGCGTTCTGGCGTTCGTAAGAGTAGCGGTCTGCACCGTAGAAGTAAATATCGCCTCGATAGGTCCTCTTTTTGTCGACTTTGATGAGCCGGAAGGACTTTTTGGTTTGAATAGGACGGCTGCTATATTCACCTGCGTATAGCCTTTGGGCATCTGAAGCGACGGCACTCGGATCCTCCCACCGTCCCCGAAAACCGTGTTTCCGATAGACTTTCAGTTCTTCCTCCTCGTCCTCGGCATCTTCTTCAGCATCGGCGTCTGCTTCATCCTCAGCATCTGCTTCAGCATCGGCGTCTGTGGACGCTGCATCGTCATCGGACGGATCGGGAGTCGTTTCGCCTTCTGCTTCGCTTTCTGATTCGTCCGGCTCTACGGTTTGGTCTTTATCGGTATCATCTTCGCCCCGCTCTACGCTCTGATTTTCATCGGTATCGCTTTGTGAGGGCGAGGGAACCTCGGCCCTACGCGGCGGCTCTGGTGTGGGGGCTACAGTGTCAGGTTCTTGTGTCTGTACTTCTTCAGTTGTATCTTGCGATTCATCGCCTTCCTCTATATCTTGTGCTTCACCGCCTTCCTCTATATCTTGGGACTCACCCTCTTCCCCGGTTTCTTCCGGTTTAGGATTCATCACATCTTCGTAGAAAGCGTCCCATTCCGCTTCAAACTGTTCAGCGAGTGCCTCAAAGGTTGGGGTCTCCTCCTTTTCAATCAATTGGAAAATGTAGAGACCTTCAGGCATGGTGATAGGTCTCCGTTCGATAACATCCCCGGGATTCTCTAATCGCCTCACTGCGGAACGCCACGAGGATTCCATTTCATTTAGGAGTAAACCTTTCCCTTCATTCGGTTCGGATAAGGTCGGTTCGGCAATGTCTGCGAATTGATCAGGCACGTGTATCAGTTGTTCAAAAGGCTCACCTTCTTGGGCACGTTTGAGCATGTCATCTGCTAATTCGCGTAGGACGTATTCCGTATCTTCACTGGCGGTAATAGCGATGTCAATGCGGCGGACTTTAATTTCACGTTCGCCGTAGACATCAACAACGCGATCGGCTTTAAGGATGTGGAAGGCAGACTCGGTTTGGACGATAGGGCTAATTTCGCCCTCTTGTAGTGCGAACGCGGCTTCCTCTAAAACGGGGTCAAGTTTGGGTTTACCGTCCTCATCAACTTCACCGGGAACGAGGAATCCCAGGTCGCCGCCATCGTAACGGGTGTCGAAATGGTCAGAATTGCTCTGTGCGATTTCTGCGAAGTCAGCCCCCTCTTCTTGGAGCTGCCCGAGGACTTCTTCTGCCTTGTCTCTCGCACGCTTGATATCATCTTCGGTGATTTTATATTCAATAAAAATCTGACGCAGCCAGTAACGGACGTATTCACCGTCAAGTCGATCTTGCAATTCATCTGCTTTTTCTTTTAACTTCGTGCGTTGGTTCGGTGTTACATCAGGTGGAATCGGGATATGGATTTCTTGAAACTGTGTATCATTGAATCGGTATTTACCTTCGAACCCATATCCCTGTCCGCGCTTTGAACTTCTATCGTAGAGCAGTGCCCCATCGTAACGGCGTTTACGTGCCACAGGTAAGATGATGCTGATGTTGGGACCTTGGTAACTATCCGTCCCGAGTTTGACGATAATCTTTGCAATTTTACCTTTCCGTATATCTCGTCGGATGACGGGAAAATAGAAGAGTGGAAATCCCCCAATACGTAAGACGATATTTTTAGCGATCATCTCCCGATCCTTGTGGACAATGACTTCGGAAACGCTGAAATAGTAGTGCGGATGTTTCAGGGAACAGGTCGTCAGGGATGCCCCGCGGATATAGGAGCGGTCTTCCTGTATTTTAAAGATTTCACTGCCGCCGAAGTACCACGGATCGCTGAAGGTAAATCCGTTGCGGGCAATTCCTTTTTTGTTTTCGAGATTGAAGATGAGTTCATCGGAGTAAGTCTCTTCGTCCCCAATCTTTAGATGAACGTTTCCAGATGCGCGCATCAGGTTTTCGTCAAAGTCTGCCCAGATATGGTCTGCTCGGAGAACGACATCCTCAAATTTAATAAGCGCATTTCCGTGAATTTGGACGAAATTGTCAACCATAGCCATATCATCGCCATCGCCAATCACCATACCTTCTCCAGGTACATCTTTTTCGGGATTTAACCGCTCTGAGGCGGCTTCCTCCTCTTGTGTCTCATCCGTCGATTCGGGGACCCCCGTTTCAGACGCGGGAGGTTCAACGGATTGTGCCTCTTGCGCTATACTGTACTGTATTGGGCACAGGAGACATGCAATGACGAATAGTGCCAGTAGGGGCTGGGTTACCCAACCCCTACTACGCTCAATTCTGGGCATGGGGATAAGGAAGGCGTGATGAATGAAATGGAGAGCAGTCCAGGAGGCCATAAACTAAAAATCTTTCAGTTCAATTCTAATGTAAGCGTTTTCAAGAAGTTTGTTAGTATAGGCATCCCATTCCTCTTGGAACCGCTGCTGGCGGAGTATTGCGGTAATCTGTTGTTTCTCTACCTCACTGAGGCTTGGGCTATTCCGTTCGTCGACTTTAAAGATGTGGAGCCCAGATTCAGTTTCGTGCGGTTGACTGTAGGTGTCGGGTTCGAGTGCTTCAATGGTTGTCCGGGTTTTCGGATTGAGTTCAGTTAAGGAGCGGACCCCGAGGTCACCGCCGTTATCTCGCGTTTCGGTATCGTCGGAATGTGCCGCTGCGAGTGCATTGAAATCTTCGCCGTTCTCCAGTTTTTTGAAAACTTCAACAATACGCTCGCGCGCTTCCTGTATAGCTTCCGCACTCGGTATGAGGGGAACGATGAGATACCGAAATGCGATCATCTGATCGGTTTTCATTGCGATCGTGAAGACATAGAGTCCCTCGTTTCCTTCAACCGGCTCGCTGAATGTGCCAGTCTCCAAGTTTGTGAGTACATCTTGGAATATCTTTGGGAACCTTTTGAGCTCCTCTGCAGTAGCTTCTATGAGAATTCCTGCCTGTGAACTTGGGTTTTCCTTGGAGGTGTATCGCTGTGCAACCTCCTCGAACTTCGCGCGACCCGTTGTGATTTCATTGAGCAATTTTTGAACAGTTTCAAATGCTGCATCCCGGTCGGCTTGATTCGGTTTAAAGGCGACAAAAATGTGCCGTAAATGCACTTTATCTATTTTGGTGGGGAGTTGGTCCCGATTTTCCTCAAAAAATTCTTGGATCTCACGCTCTCGCACTTGCAAGCGAGGGACAATTCTCCCCATCACAAGCTTCTCTGCTTTGAGATTTCGCTCCGACTGCTCTCGAAATGCTACGAGTGTCATACCTTCTCTGTTTAATTGCTTTTTAAATTCTTCGTCTGTTTCAATCTTATATCTTTTCTTAAAGTCTTGGATGTACTGCTCAATTTCCACATCGCTGACGGTAACTTTCAGCGTTAAGGCGGCTTCCAAAAGGAGCATCTGCCTGATAAGTCGGTCAAGTAATTCAGGTCTTTGTCGTTCTGCCTCGTTGAGTGCCTCGCGTTCGCTGAAACGATAAACCTGTTGGAGTTCCATGGCGCGCTGATTCACCAAGACATCAAGTTCCCTCTTGGTCACGACATCGTCATTAACGTAAGCGATGATTTTGTCAAAAGTGCGAGCCGCACTACTCCGCACACCACCGATGATGAGCAATAGAATGAACATGAGACAGGCAGTTGTTCTACACGCCATTATGGATACCTCCGTTATCAGTCTTCGGTTGGGAGCGTGGATGTGGTTGGAAGGTTGGAAGGTTGGGGGCACCCATCCTTCCATTCTTCCTCTCTTCCATCCGAGGGTTATTCTTCAGGGGCTGCCTCTTCGGAGGGCTCCTCCTCCGCTGCCTCTTCGGTTTCTTCGGATTCTGCTTCTGGGATGCGATCTATGTACGTTTTGACCTCGGCGCGGTTTCGAAGTTCGGCAACCCAGTTATCCATGAGTTCCTGTCGCTTCTCGCGTTCCGCTTTCCGGATAACACTCTTCCGAACATCTTCCTCTTCAAACGGTTTTTGATATTCATCGCGAGCTTCGTCTTTTCGGAAGATCATGTAGTATTTTTCTCCCTGAACGTCAACTTCAATGACACCATCGTACAGCTGACCGATTTCCGCAGTAAACGCCGCATCTAAGAAGGGTTCAGTTCCCGAAGGGAAAGAAGTCCGACTAATATAGTCCGTGTCACCCGGGGTAGCCGGATTTGCACCGGGACCAACGAGTTCACCACGGTCGGAGAGTTCCTGAGCGACTTCAAGGATGTCTTTGCCTTCCTGGATTTGCGCGTAAACTTCATCAGCCCGATCTTTATTGAGGAGCGTGATACAGGAAAGCCTGACCTGCTCAGGACGCACGTACTCCGCTTTGTTCGCTTCATAGTACTGAACATAATCGTCTTCGGTCAAAGAGAGTTTATCGTCAATCTCTTGCGCGGTAATTTTCTTAACCATCAACTCGTGAAGATAATCCTGAACCTTCTTGAGGATTTCTGGGTCTTCGTTAAGTTTTTCGTCTCGGGCGAGACTGAGAATGAGTCGACTCTCCGCCATGAGAAGCATATAGGTTTCCAGCCCCTCTTTATCCTGATATTGACGCTGTTTGTATTCGGGGAGTTCACTGATTTCCTGCATCATCTCTTCAAGGGTGATGCGGTGTTTGCCGTTCCAGTCAAATTCAGCGATGACCGTTCCATCAGCCCCGATCGCCTTGTCGCCGCAGCTATAGAAGACGGGATGCGTGACAAGGATCCCGATGAGAAGTAGGGGAATAACCGGAAATCTGGACTGATTCTTGATTCCGCCCATGAAGCGGGTAACTACTGTGAGCATTTATCTAACTCCTTTTTTAATGGCTATCGGAGACCATCAGCTGTCGGCTGTCAGTAAAGAGGTATTCTACTACAGTAGAGTCCCCTTGCTGATTGCTGACCGCTATTCTCCTGCCTACTGATCTGATTCCTCGGTTTCCGCTTCTTCGGGTTTTGGCGGTTCCGGAATATTTTCAGGATAGGTTTTCAACTGACCTTTCTCAGTAATTTCGGTGACCCATTCATTGATGCGTGCGCGTTTCTTTTCACGCTCCACCGTTCTTCGGACATCATCTTTGACCTCATCGAATTCCTGCTGACGGTCTGGGTGATGCTCTTCCTTACGGAAGATGAGGTAGAAGGTTTCTTCATTGACATCGACCTCAAAAAGGGTATCGGTCATTTCGCCGACCTCTTGCTCAAAAACAGCGTCAATGAACTCCGCCCAACGCGGGGACGCGGATTTGGTAAACATGTAGGTATTTCCTGGATCGTCCTTACTGGAGCCACCAGGTCCGTTGGCGAATTTACCTGCTTCAAAGACCTCTTTTGCCATCTCAACAATGTCTTTGCCAGCTTTGATGGCATCGAGGGTCTCGTTGGCAAAGTCTTCATCGTCAAGCGTAATGCAGGTTGCGCGAACCTTCGCTTCCTCAATGTAATCGCTCAAATTCGCTTGATATTGTGCCATGAGATCCTCATCGGAAATGATGATCTTAGCGTCCACTTCAGCTTCGGTCAATTTTTCAACCATCAGCTGATGGGTATAGTCTTCAAGTTTTTTGAGGTGTTCGGCAAGCGAATCAAATCCGTCGTCGGCAGCGCGAAGAATCTGGAGGCGTTCATCTATCAATTCCTCAAGATACTCGGCTTTGTCTTCCCGGGTCTCATAGTTCTGTTGGCGGTAAACGGGCAATTCTGCGATGGCAGCGTTCAAATCAGCCAATGAGATTTGATACGGCTTGCCATTCCACTTGTACTCTACTAAAATTACCTTGCTTTCGTCCATGGCAGACATGGGTTGTTCATGACCATCGGATTGAACAAATCTCCATGTCAGTAGACAGGTCAGGGCAACAATTACAAAGATAGCAATCGTTTTTTTCATATTTTTAATGTTCCTTGCGGTTTCGTGGCTATCGGCAGAATAGCCGTCAGCCGTCAACCGTCAGCCGTCAGTCACAAAAGGAAACCTTTGTTAAACGCAAACCTTTTAACTGATAGCCGGCAGCCGATAACCGAGGGCTGATAGCTGATTGCCGTTGGTTACATATCAACAAACAACCTGAGCGTTTGTTGCAATTCAGTCAACATATTCGCACCAGTCACTCCCGGCATGCGAACCTTAAGTTGTGCCGGGGGTTGTAACTGGAGGTTCTTATTTTTGTGAACTATCTCAATGAATTTCTTCACATTAATTCGTGGCTTTCTTTCGTCAAAGGTAACCTTCACCTGCTCTTTCCCCGCAACAATAGCTGTGATACCGAGATGTTGGCTGAGTTGTTTGATGTCGGCGACCTCCAGCAACATTTCAGCAGGCTCGGGTATCGCCCCGTATCGGTCCTTCAACTCCTCACGAAGTTCATTAAGTGCCTCCCGATCTTTCAATCCAGCGATTTTTTTATAGATAGAGACCTTTTGACGACTATCCGGGACATAGGCATCCGGCAGATACGCTTCAACGGGTAGATTGATGCGTGTTTCCACGGTTTCCTCAACCTTTTCACCCTTGAGTGCCATCACCGCTTCCTCAAGAAGTCTACAATACAGTTCATAACCGACGGTGACGATATGTCCGTGCTGTTCGGCGCCGAGGATGTTGCCGGCACCGCGAATCTCTAAATCTCGAAGGGCTATTTTGAAACCTGAACCGAGGTCTGTAAATTCTTCGATAACGCGAAGCCGTTTTTGCGCGCCCTCCGTGATTGCTCGATCCTGTGGATAGAAGAGATATCCGTAAGCTTGCGCCGTCGCGCGCCCGACGCGTCCTCGTAACTGATAGAGTTGTGCTAAACCGAGTGCATCCGCCCGATTAATGAGGATCGTGTTAACGTTGGGAATATCCAGTCCGGATTCAATAATCATTGTGCAGACCAGAATGTCATGTTTGTGCCGCACAAACTCCAGCATAATGGTTTCTAATTCACGTTCAGGCATCTGCCCATGTGCCACGGCAATGCGGGCATCCGGCGCCAGTTGTTGAATGGTTAAAGCGATACTCTGGATGTCTTGAACGCGATTGTGGACAAAAAACACCTGTCCGCCGCGCCCTAATTCTGTCGTGATGGCTTCCCGAATCACGTCACTGTCGTAAGGCATAACGTACGTTTGGATCGGTAACCGATCGGCTGGGGGGGTGTTAATGACACTAAAGTCCCGAATCCCAACAAGCGACATGTGGAGCGTACGTGGAATCGGCGTAGCGGTCAATGTAAGGACATCAACGGTTTCTTTAAATTGTTTTATTTTCTCTTTATGCTTAACGCCGAAACGATGTTCTTCGTCAACTATTAAGAGTCCGAGGTTGTCGAACGCAACCGTTTTGGAAAGTAGACTGTGTGTCCCAATAACAACATCAACCGCACCTTTCGCCAATCCCTCTTTAATCTGTTTTATCTCTTTCGGTGTGCGGAACCGGTTTAACATTTCGATGTTGACGGGGAAGGGTTGAAAACGTTTTTCAAAAGTATCGTAGTGTTGGAGGGCGAGAATCGTCGTAGGTACAAGGACTGCCACCTGTTTCTCGGACATGACGGCTTTGAAAGCGGCACGCAGGGCTATCTCGGTTTTTCCGTATCCTACATCTCCACAGACGAGCCGATCCATCGGGCGTTCATCTTCCATACCAGCTTTGACATCTTCGATGGCTTGGAGTTGGTCATCAGTCTCTTGATACGGAAAAAGTGCTTCAAATTCGGTCTGCCAAGGCACCTCAGTGGGGAAACTGAAGCCTTTGCGCGCTTGGCGGAGGGCATACAACTTGAGGAGTTCCCCCGCCATTTGTTCGATTGACTTTTTAACGCGTCCCTTTCGTCGACCCCAAGCAGCCCCACCAAGACGATCGACACGGGGTTTATGGGAATTGTCTTTGCTACCGACATATTTCTGAACGAAGTCAACTTGATAGGTCGGTACGTAAAGGATGTCATCGGCACTGTATCTGAGTATCAGAAAATCTTGGGACTTTCCATCAATTGCCAATCGGCGTATCCCATCATAGATAGCGATGCCGTGCGAGACGTGTACGACATAATCCCCAACCTTTAGATCGATGAGGCTGAGAATTGGCGTTCCGTCTGTAGAAGGGCGGCGACGTATGGGACGGCGATGCTGACGACTGCCAAAGAGTTCATCTTCGGAAATAACGACAAGATTCAGTGCTTCATTGAGAAACCCTTCACTAATTGTGCCGACACTGGTTTGAATATCTGGTGGAAATAATTCGCGTTCTGCTAAAATTTCAGATACACGCTTTGACTGTTGCGGCGTTTCACAGAAGACATGAATTCGGATGCCTTCTTCCGTCCACGTTTTCATCTGGTTGATAACCGTTTGATAGTTGCCAGATGGTAATGCCAGCGGTTGCATCTCAAAATGCAAGGGCGATCTCTGATTGTCCATGGCCTCACGCGGTGGTGCTAAGGACGATGAAATAACTGGATACTTCTCGAACGCAGCGGTGAGTGTTTCAAAGGGGGCGAGAAGTTTATCCGGTGGGACCATGAGGTTGGACGCCTCCAACTTCTTCTGGTACAGCTCCTGCAGTTGCTCGTGCATGTGCGAGGCTTCACGCTTCTGCCATTGTGGTTCAATGCGGCAGACAATTGTGTCATTGGGCAGATAATCGGAGAGCAATTCGGTTTCTGGAACGAGCATGGGCAGAAAGCCTTCTATGCCGTCATTCAGTGGGCATTCCTGAAGCTGATATTGAGAAGATGCCGCTTTTGTTAAAGATTGTGTTATCTCCCGAACCGTGTTTATCAATTGTGGTGTTGCGTGTTCTTTGATGAGAGCATCCGCTTGGGTTTGCCAATGCTCGACCGATACATCAGTAGAAAGGACTTCCCGTAAGGGGGTAAGCGTGCTCGATTCGAGGGACTCCGTTGAACGTTGCGATATCGGATCGAAGGCACGGATCGTATCAACTTCATCGCCAAAGAACTCAACCCGAATAGGCGTATCGGCAGTAAGCGGATAGACATCTAAGATATCGCCTCTGCGCGCAAATTCGCCTTTGACTTCTACCAGTTCAACGTTTTGGTAGCCTTCTCGGATCAGCATCGCTGCGACATCGTCCGGGTCTATCTCATCTCCGAGATTCAGGACGCGACATGCCTCGGCAAATCGGTGGCGCGGCGGGAGTCTGTAAAGTACCGCTTGACTTGATGTTACAATGATACTTCGTTCTTTATAGAGTAAGTGTTCCAGACATCGAAGTCGATCTGCGACGGTTTCCTTGGGCGGCGCGATGCCATCAAAAATCTTTCGGGACCACCCTGGAAACAGATTTATCTTGGACTGCGCATCGAGCATAGGTGTCGTTTCTGAAGCAGAGGACGCTGTGTATGCGCAAATTTCTTCTAAAACTTGCTCGGCTTCACGGTGTGAAGGCAGGATAATCAGGAAGGATTTTTTAGGAAAATCGTCGATGAGGGCTGCCAAAAGATACGCGGTTGATGCGTTTGCCAATCCTCTGAGCCACGGGAGTTTCTGGTTTCCATCTTTAAGGCGTGCCACCAGCGTTTGATAATTTTCCGTTTTACGTAAAAACTCTATCACTATTTTTAATGTTCCTTGCGGATTTTTAATTTTACCTTGCGGAGAAGCGACGTGCATTTCAATTTTTACGTGCGTTCCTTAACTCCGCCTTCCTTTTTATTTCAGGCTACGGTTCCGTTCCTATTGCATCGTAGGTTTTAGAATTACAGAGTGGGTAACCTTCAGTCCGAGAGTTTGGTAAATTCGATATCGGTTAAGGTGATTTTTACTGTCAATTGTCCTATCTTGCTCTCTGCTTTGACAGGTAACCGACGTTCATCGTCCGTGAGCCAGAAGCGATCGCCTGCTGAAGTTTGGAGGACGAGCGTTTTGACCATACCCAATGCCTTACTTTTTACTATCGCTCTACGCTCAACAGTGAGCGTAACCTTCTGGACTTTTCCCTTGGCGATAATCGGAAAGAAATAAGTTTTACCGAGTTCAAATTCTTTAGAACGTAGGAAGTAGAGCGTTGACAACTCATCCTGCGTGCCAACGGGTATTTCTATGACCTTTGTCTCGCGTTTTTCAGGCGACTTCGGCTTCGGACGAGAGATTTTTTCATATTCTGCCGTTTCTTCTCGAAAATCAACTGTGACGGTGGCACGATATTTTTGGTCCCGCAACTGGTTCTGAAATCGGACCGGTGAGAGGGTCATCGGGTTTAAGTACGTCTCCTCTTGTCTCTGAAAACTATAGACTCTGAAAAGTGAACGGGTTTTCATTTCAGACTGGATGTGGTAAACAGCCTTCCCGTTCAGCGATGTCTCTTTGGCGATCCAGTCCGTTCGTCGGGCGGCAGGTATTTTTTTCCAACTGATATCGTATGTTAATTTTTCTCCTACCCTTAGCGGACTCGGAGCGATGTCTGGACTTTCAACAAGTGAACGGGAGGCACTATTTACGGCAAGCGTCCCTATGAGCAAAAAGATGAAAATTAAATGCTTTGCATACTGCAAACTTTTTGTCCTTTTTTAATTATACCTTTATTAGAATCTATGCGTAAAGATTAGAGAACTGATACCATTATCCCTTTGTTGCACGTGGACGGAAAATCTTCGATTATTATACGCTTCGGCTGTCTTCGGGGCATCAAGGATATTCCAAATGTGGATTCCGATACCTGTTGCGAGAAGAACACCGCTGAAAAATGCATGGTTCTTCATCCGAGTGCGTCCTTGCTCGTACGTTAAGAATTCACCCGTTCGGATGTCTTGGAATCCTGTCTCAAAAACACCTTGGTCGTTGTAATGCAAGGCGCGTGCGATGTTATAGCCAGCAAGTGCAAAGGTTCCTAACTCAGCCGTCAGGAAAAATGTCGCTTTTGTATAATTGCCGGCGTAAGCCTGCCCCAATCCGGGCATAAAAGTTGACAACCGTGATGCTTTTTTCAGATCAAGCGGTGGATAGTACCGTTCTGCGTGTGACCGAAACAGTGGATACTCCGATTCAGTTTCAGAAGTATCCGACAAATAGTTACGCAGAAATGGTTGCGTTTTTTGATTTTTCGCGTCAGACTTCTCATCAATGGCCGCGGTTTCAGCGTTTACCGATACAGAACCGGAGATGAAAAGTAGCAGAAACGCAAGTAGCATGCAGAGAGGCGGCATCCACACCGCCTCAACTTTTTTTAACATGAAGTGCACTCCTTATTGAAGTATCTTGAGAGATGGTGCCAATTGGACGTTTTCTGGCTCGGTTTGGTATGCCCAATCGAAGATGACAGCATCATCAGAAAGTTTGCGGACCTGAATTTTGGCGAAGTTTCCATCAGGTGTATAGATCGCATAGATATGCTTCTCAATGAGTTCAACAAATAGCGTCGTATACCCAAATTCCGGAACAATATCAACCCCATCAAAGTATTCATGATACCCCAAATCTTGCATGAACGTGTCATTATCAGAATAGAGGTACTTGACGTTTACCTCGGTATCAAAGCCGAAATAGACATCGGTCGCGGGTGTGTCCCACGGGATACTCCCTTTTTCTGGTCGAGAGAAATCAAATCCGCTTCTTCCAGGGGCAAGATTGTAGTCATCCAGAACGACGTTCTGCCCTTCTGGTCGGGGTGTATCCCAAGCATCTTCGGGGCTCAACTTGCTCTCGTTCCCGTCAATATCATAAGCGGAAACGGCGTAATGGTACGTCTCTCCATTTCGCACTGTCGTATCTGTATAACGCGTGGTATTTTCCGACACCTCTACTAATGCATTAAAATCTGTGTCGTTGCGTCCACGCCACACTGTGTAACCCGCCAAGTCATATTCGCCATTTGGGTACCACTCGACGATGACTTGCTCATCGCCTGTGATGGTTCTGACCCCGCGCGGCGTCGCGGGCGGCTCATCATCTGTATTGCTGGTATCAACGTAACATCCACTAATATTGCCAAGCAAGATAATGAAGAGTAGTGTTGTGAGAATTCCGTTAATTTGGACTAACATGTTTTATTTCCTCCAGAGTTTGAATTGTGTTGAACTCTGTAACGGATATCCTCCTAAATGTGTTGACAGACCTTATAAAATAATATCACAAAAGGCTTGGGAATGCAAGTGAAAATTTCCTGAAGTCTGAGTTGTGATTTATGTGATTTGTGTGATTTACCGTGATTGTAACAGTCCGTGAGGGAGTTGTCTGAATCAGGATTCTCAGGATTTGTAAGATTATTGACACGCCACTTTGATTGTGATAGGATACGAAGAAAGATTTCATACCAATCTATATGAAGGAGACACAATGAAAACGCTCCTGATTCTGCGGCATGCCAAATCCAGTTGGAAGTATCCAGAACTCTCTGATTATGATCGACCTCTCAATAGACGGGGTAAACGGGACGCCCCGCGCATGGGGAAATTTCTGCGGGAACAAGGAGTGACGCCTGACAGGATCCTCACTTCATCGGCAAAGCGCGCGAGGAACACCGCGAGTCGCGTCGCAAAAACGTGCGGTTATCCGGGCAAAGTTAAAAAGTTAGATACGTTTTATGATGCTGTCGTTGGAATTTACTATGAAACGCTACAAACAGTGCCAGACAAATATCAGCGTGTCATGGTCGTCGGGCATAATCCGACAATGGAACAACTCGTGAATTATTTGACTGGAGAGTTCAGACGGATGCCAACCGCTGCACTTGCCCATATCGAACTCCCCATCCAAGGTTGGGAAGCACTGGACTTGAATACAGTAGGAACGTTAGTCAATTTATGGACACCCAAAACACTTTTCACCGATTGAGCCCATTGTTATTAGGCGTGCTTCTTTTCCTGTTTGTGGGCTTTTGCACACTCTGTAAATTTTCGTCGGCTGAAATCCCGGTTTCAACAGCGAAAGACGGGCAATTCCTCCCGTGGGTCGTGGACGATGGTGACGGGGGCGTTGTTGTCATGTGGGAGGATTACCGGACGGGTCGGGATTGGGATGTCTACGGGCAGCGTGTTGATAGCAGCGGCACACCGCGCTGGGAGGAGAATGGGGTCGCAATCTGTAAGGCGGATCGGAATCAACGTCGCTTACGAATGATTCGGCACGAAGCGCACGCGATCGTTGTTTGGAACGATCGGCGCGACAGAAGTAATTGGGATATCTATGCCCAAGCGGTGAATCTTGAAGGGGAGGTGCTTTGGCAAACAGATGGGATCCCTGTCTGTGTAAATGGGGCGGATCAATCCACGCAAGCGATTTTGAGTGACGGTGAAGGCGGGGCGATCTGCGTTTGGGAAGATGAACGTCGAAGTTCCGAATTCCAAGATCTGTACATCCAACGGATCACTGCGAAAGGCGAAACGCTGTGGAAACCTAACGGGATACCCGTTTTCCCGTCAGAATCCCTCCAGAGCGATCCGATTCTGCTTGCAGATGGGACGGGGGGTTTTTATATTGTTTGGTGGGATGTCATTGGGTATGACGCTTGGCATATCATGGCATACCGACTGAGCTTAGATGCAGAACCGTTGTGGGACGCACCGCGCCTCATTTCGCCAGCAGAAGGGGTGCAAGGCGAGCCGCGGGTGATCGCCGATGGTGAAGGCGGATTTATCGTTCTGTGGCAGGTTTACGAAAATTTTATTAACGATCAGCTTTACGCCCAGCGGGTTGCCCCTGACGGTCGCAAGGTGTGGGAGGATAAGGGTGTTCCTATCTGCACGGCGCCGGGTATCCAGAAACACGCTTCGGTTGCGAGCGACGGCGACGGCGGTTTTATCGTCGTCTGGAGAGACGAGCGCGATGTCTATTCCGATTTATATATGCAGCGCGTCCGTGCCGATGGAAGTCTTGTCTGGAAGGAAGATGGTATCCCGCTTTGCACAGCGGGTGGGCATCAGGACAAACCCTTCATCGTGCGAACTGCGGAGAACCGTTTCTCTGTGGTATGGTTGGACTATCGAGAGGACTTCGGTGAGGAGAGTAGTGATGCAATTTATCGTCAGCAAATTGATTTAGAAGGCAATTCGTTGTGGGAAAGAAACGGGGTCGCTGTTTCTACAAGGGCAGGGAAACATTATCCGCCGTTTGTGGTAACTGTTGGAGGGGGGAAGTGGATCGTTGTCTGGAGCAATACCCAGCAAGACAATGGTGATATTTATCTTAAACGGTTTTAAGTGGATTCTCTGCTCATCTCAATGAGATGCGCGCCTTCAAGCCCAGAACGGACATCTTCATCATAACTCGTCACGACGACTTGGTGTTCTTCGGCGAGTTGACGGATGAAATCGACCATCAATGCTTTCCGTTCTTCATCTAAGTGGAGCGTTGGGTCATCGAAGACAAAAAAGCCGGGATTGCCTAATACCTTGGCGAGGGCAACCTTGAAGCAGAGATAGAGGAACATCTTCTCACTGCCGCTGAGCAACATCAGACTCCGATCGACACCATCTATCGTGAGCGAAGGGAGTAAATGTTGGCGTTGGAGGTCGATTCGAGTTTGTCCCCCGCTCCCGCGAGAACTTGAAAAGAGTTGCATCTTTTCGAGCCAGTGGTGCAACTCCTCTTCAGCGGGTTTGAGGATTTGACGTTGGAGGGTTTCGATGGTTTTGTCCACCCCGGCGCAGGCGAGTTCTAAACTCAGGAGTGTCTTTTCAATTTTAGCGGCATCTCTGTTCGTTCGCTGGAGCGCGCCAAGCCTGTCTAAACGGACGGCTTCTTGCTGCTTGAGTCGGTCGAGACGTTTCCGCTCCTGATCAATTTGGACTTTCAGCTTCGGTTTGTCTATGCCAGTGGAGGTTTCAGAGGGCAATTGTTCGTCTTTTTGGATTCCCCTCTCCGTTAATCGGGAAGTCAGATCGCTGAGTTCCCTCTGAATTTCCTCGATTTCGCCGGTGTGTTGTTCAAATCGTGCTAAACGTCCCTGCAAAGTTTGAAGTCGTTGTTCAAGTTCCCGCCGACTCTTTAAATTCTCGGTTTCTGTCTCTAGTGATTGCTTGAGGGACTCCAATTCGGTGCAGCGTTGTGATTTTTCAATTCCTTTTTCGTCGATAATCTGTTGAACGACCTCGCGCTCAACCTCCTGATAACAGGTTGGACAGTGCTGTTCATTGTTCTCAATTAGGGTTCGGAGGGTGTTACAGACATTCGTCAACGCCGCAATTTGCGACTCAAGGCTGCCAATTTGTTGTATCAGTTCCTCCCGTTTCGCTTCTAATCCAGCGGCTCCCTGAATACTGGTCTCGATTTTAGTGATCATTTCTCGCAACGGATCAATGCCTTTGAATCCGCGCAATGCCTCGTGTTGCTCGTGTGTGAGTAGGTCTAAACGTCTCTGTAAACGGCGCTGGTGCTGTAGCCATTCTACGATTAAGGCAGCATCGCCGGTTTCGGCACCGTAGGCGGCTTCTAAGCCTTTCAACTTTTCTTCAATGCGTTCGATTTCGGTTTGATCCACGTTCTGTGCATTGAACCGCAAACTATTTTGGTGCGCACGAATCCTGCCCTGCTCCCGTTTCGCGATGCGGCGTGTGTCAATAAACCGCTCCCGTACTTCAATGAGTCTGTCGATACCGAGGAGTGTATGGAGAATATCGCGCCGACTCGTGGACTGACGGGCGAGGAACTCAAAAATCTCGCCTTCGCGGAGGAACGTGGTGAGGGCAAGCTGCTCGTGCATAATGCCGAATCGCTCTTGTAACAGTGTTTCCGTCACCCGAACACGGTTCTCATCGAAGACGATCTGCCACCCCCCGTTTTTTTCTGACCGGAGTTGGATACGTTTTCCCGTCGCTCGGTAGAGTAGATAGCGTTCACCCTCCGCGATGAATTGGAGACCCGCCGTGCCGCTATAGGCTTTGGCATTTTTTATCGCGGCGGCATCCACGCGCGGGACGATCGGCTTGCCGGTTAGCGTGAAGAAGATCGCATTGACGAGCGTGCTTTTCCCACTGAAGTTGGGACCGAAAATGAGATTGATGCCGTTGTGAAGCGCAAAATCGCGCTGTTCAAAACAGCCGAAAGTCTTAAGACGGATCCGCTCTAACTGCATATCAGGCGTCTCTCTTTTGATGAATAAGATCGTAAAGCATTTGGGCTCGAACTTTCTCACGTCCGTTCGTCAAAGTCAGTTCAAATGCGCGCACAATCGCTTCAAGTTCAGCGGGACCGAGGTCTCTATATTTTTCTTCCCGCTGAATCAATTCCTCAATTTCCTTTTTGTAAATATGTTGTGTTTCGTTTTCGAGGGAGATATCCATTTTTAATTATATCTTGCGGATAAATGACGTGCGCCTGAACTTTGACGGGTGCTTCTTAGATCCGCACTCCATTTCATTGCGTGCTAACGTTTTCGGTGTTTTGAAACTTAGTTTCTTTTCAGATTTTTGTTTTAATCTGCATCAAGCGTTCAGCGGCTTCGGCGAGGACGTCGTCCGCCATACTAAACATGAACCGAAATTTCGTCCTACCGAGGTGTGGACGACTGTAGAAGCTTGAACCTGGCACACCACCGACTCCGATTTCTTTCACCAAATAGTGGGCAAAGGCGGTATCGTCAGAAAACCCAAAATCGGTGATGTCGGTCATGATATAATACGCGCCCTCCGGCTCGTGGCAAAGGAATCCGGCTTTTGTGAGGTTCTCAACGAGATATTTACGATTCTTGTTATATTTCGCAACCAAGTTCGCGTGGTAACTCGGTGGCAAATTGAGTGCCGCGACGCCAGCACGCTGAAGCGGATGCGGTGCCCCGACTGTCAAGAAGTCATGCATTTTGCGGATGGCATCGGTCAAAATCTCCGGGGCAATGACGTACCCTAATCGCCAGCCCGTCATAGAATATGCCTTGCTCAATCCCGATACGGTAATCGTCCGATCCCGCATTTGCGGCAATGAACCGATACTGAGGTGGGACTTATCGTCATAGATCATGTGCTCGTATATTTCATCGGTGATCGCAAGGCAGTCGTATTCACAGCAGAGGTCGGCGATCTCTTGAAGTTCGTCCTGTGTGAAAACCTTGCCGAGTGGGTTATTCGGCGTGTTTATGACGATCGCTTTTGTGTTGGCAGAGAAGGCATCTCGGAGTTCGGTTGGGTCGTAGGTAAAGTGGACAGTCCCGTCAGACGCGACGGTCTCCTGCAACGCCACATAGACGGGTTTCGCACCAGAGATGATGGTATCGGGTCCGTAGTTTTCATAAAAGGGTTCAAAGATGATAATCTCGTCGTCAGGATTGATGATTGCGAGAAGCGAGGAGAGCATGCCTTCCGTTGAACCGCAGGTGACGGTCACGTTTCTGTCGGGATCGGTGGGAATACAGTTAAAAGTCGTCATTTTATGAGCGATCGCTTCACGAAACGCGGGTGCTCCCCACGTGATGCTGTACTGATTATAGCCGTCTTGGATCGCTTCAATGGCTGCGGCTTTGACTTCTGGAGGGGGTTGATACGCGGGCGTGCCTTGGGAGAGGTTGATCGCATCATAGCGCAGGCAGAGTTGCGTCATGCCGCGGATGACGGATTCGGTAAAACGGGTGGATTTGTCTGAAAGTTTAGATCGAACGGAAATTTTGGATACCTCACCTATTCTTCGGTTTTATAACTCAAAATGATACCGTCATCTAAAGGGATGTCAACAGAGTGTAGTAGCGGTGTATTAAAGACGAATTCGACATAGTCGGGCATTTCATCGCGCATTGTTATGGTGTCATCAGCGACAATTAGACCCCCGGGACGGATATTGGGGAGCGCCAATTCGAGATAGCGTTGATACTCATTTTTCTCTGCATCAAGGAATACAAGATCAAAGGTCGCATTGCATTTCGATATTTCATTGAGCGCATCTCCGATGCGGACTTCGACGATACTGTCTAACCCGACTTCCTGAAGATGCGTCTGTGCTTCTTCCGCCCGCTTCTGATCAAATTCAAGCGTGATGAGTCTACCGCCTGTCTCCTTCAGTGCGGCAGCGAGCCAGATTGTGGAATAGCCGTTGCTTGTTCCGACTTCGAGTACGTTCTGCGCCTGGATGGAACGGATAAGGATAGAGAGAAATTGCCCATTTTCCGGCGCGATATTGGTATACTGTTTTGCCGTTTTCTCGAGGCGTTTTAGGACGGAGTCGTAATTTTCCATAGGTACGGCGCGATGCTGGCGTTCACTCATAAAAGAGAGAGGCGGCAAGAATTGCCGCCTCGTGTTCCTTAGCGAAGTCTCTTGATTTTGCCCCAAGACGTGGCGAGTTTATCTTTTGGATTCACTGCCAAAAATTCATCAGCCCCCATCTCCATGCTCTGTTCCATCTCGTCATCAGAGAGGGCGCGGTTCCAGAGTCGGACTTCGTCAACCATACCGGGCCACGCTTCACCAGCCCAGGTGCCGATCTGAATTCGGCTTGTAGCACCTGCGGGTGCGACAGGGTTGTTAGAGTCCTGATCGTGCGTGACTTTGCCGTCTACGTAAATCTTGACTTTGCCTTTGTTGTCGCTTGTATGGGTATAGGACAGATAATACCATTTCCCGGTATCAAGACCCGTCTTGTTATCGTTGATATCCAAGAACCCGCCGCCAGCACCGTTCGTCCAAACTTTGATGCCGTTTCCGGGGTTCATTCCGTATCCGAATCCGATGTGTCTTCCACCGCCACCCATGCGTGTGCCAAAAACGATAGCGTGTGCACTCGGCAGTCGGTCAAGATTAATCCATGCGGCTTGTGTAATTTCGTCTTCGATATGGAAAGCGGCGTCGTCCTCAACAGCGACGAAATCGCTGGACGCGCTGAATTGAAGCGCCTTTCCAAATTTACCGTCAACCCATTTGGCACCGCCGTTGAGTTCCCCTTCAAAGCCGTTTTCTGAGAAGTCCTCAACCTTGTTGCCTTTACCTTCATCAAGTGGCATGTAGAGAACGAGCCCTTCGAGTAAATCCGCGGCAGCATAGGTGCTGAACACCAAGGTGAGAATTAAGACAATAAACAGTTGTTTCACAAGTTACCTCCATATAGATAGTTATACGTAACAATGATACCACAAATCGAGGCAACTGTCAAGGAGGCTTTGATGATGAACTAAACTGCTTCATTGGAACAACTGCCAGCTTCTGCCGGGGAGATCGCTGCGGAACACCTCTACATTTCCCCTGTCTGCCATTGTGACATAACAGGTGCGTCCGTCTGGACCGCCGAAAGCGATATTGGAGCAGAGTTTACCCGTTAACTGGACTTCCAATAACACCTCACCTGCGGGTGAGAGTTTCGCGACGGTGCCTTTGCCGTGTCGGGTGATATAGAGATTGCCTTCAATATCGCACCGCATGCCGTCCATGTTGAAATCCGGGAACTGAATCAGGAGCCGTTTATTGCTAACCTCGCCTTCAGGGGAGAGGTCATACGCCCAGACGTTCCGTTGTGCGGATTCGTTGACGTACAGCACCTTTTCATCGGGACTCACTTCGATCCCGTTTGTCGTGCCCATATCCGCTTCCAGTAAGGTCACCGTTCCATCCGTATCGACCCGCCAGATTTGTCCGGTTGACGCGCCCCAATTCGGATCACTCGCATAGAGGATATCGTTCGCGCCAATGGCGAGATCGTTCGGCTGATTCATTGTCGGTTCGTGGGCATGGACGGTGATGCTCCGTGTGTCCATATCCACTTTGAGGACATTGTGATTCGTGTAATCAGCGATGAACATAAAGCCTGCGCTGTCGAAACGGATGCCGTTGCCGATGCTACCGGTTGGGAGTTCGATAAAAACGCTGGCTGTGCCGTCGGGTGTCACCTTACCGATGGTGTGTTGCCGTTCGTAGTTAACGGCGTATAGATTTCCCTCAGCATCACAGGCGGGTCCCTCGATTCCCGATGTAAATCCGTTAACGGGTGTAAATTCTTGACTGACAAAAAGTTCTTCGTTCATTGTTCAATTCCTTAAATTCAGTTTGTGGTGCAGAGCACAAATACGCCGGTATAGGCATGCGCGAAGTTGCGTCCACCGATCGGTGCAAACTCTGAATTCCCGAAAAACCCGATAACGGGGAGTCCCGGAAACTTCTCTTGGATAACACCGATGTCGTGATTTGCTGCGCCGTATAACCCTTTACCGCGACCTAAGCAGTTAAAATAGAGTCCGAATGCGGGTGGCTGTTGCCGCGTTTTCTCGGCTAACTGTGTGAGAATCACCTGTATTTCTTCTGCAGCGGCGTTTGGATTTCGCAGATGGAACTGCACCAATTGCCCTTCCGTTACCTCCTCGGACACAGCCAGGGCATCGTGCTCCTCGTTAATACCGATCAGATTGCGAATCAGAAAATCTCCGCGGATCGGATTTTTATTTTCGGGATCCATTGCGATCCCGACGAAAACTGTGCCGCCTGAGCGACGAATATCATCCTGTGTTAGCAGTTGCAAGGTTCCCTTAAAGTTTTCCAATGCAGGCTCACCGTCCAATTCAAAAATAACGCGGCCCTCTGCTCTTGTAACCTCACGGGATCTACCGATGGGTTGACACCCTTGTGCTACACCGATCTCCGTGTTGAAATCTCCGGTGAGGAGGATACCCGTCAGTCCGCCTTCGGTTGCCTCTTCGCCTTTCCAATGATACATCTGCGCCCCGGTTGCATCACCAGAAACGGCAGCACCGACGACAGGCAGTTCCGTTCCATCATCACCAATATGTGTTACGAGTTCTGCTGGGTTCACAGTCCGAACATCCGGGAAGATGACGAGAAGGGCGTCATCGTCGAGTTCAGGCTGAATGTCTTTTTGTATCTGCTCGCCTACCTCAGCTGCCGTGCCTCGCGCGCTAAAGGATACCGCCGAAAGTTGCTCGCTACGGATCACCATTACCGCGAGCGCGGGTTCTTCCTCAAACTCTCCTGCTGACGTCAAGACACTCATGCCACTGCATCCAATGAGTTCATCACAATTGGCGTTAGATTGGACTGCTTGGTACAAGTCTCCATATTCCGTTTGATAGTTGATGGTCGCAAAGACGATTGCGAGATCCGCTTTGGCGATACCGGCGTTCCCCATTGCCATAATTGTTGCGCGCTCGGCGGCTTCCGAAGTGGAGAGGCTTTGCGAATGTCCGACACCTACATGAATCATCTTTCTCACCTGCCTTTTTGCGATAATAATACAGTATCCACAAGAAAAGGTCAACAATTACTCTCCGAAAAAACAGTGCGTGAAAACAGAGATATATGGTATACTAACCAGTATATGGCAGATTTACGGGAGAATGCGTTGGAATATTTGGTTTTCATTTTTATTTGGAAGTTCCAGGAGGACCGAATGATTCTGCGATAACATATTGCGTCAAGAGAAGCGTAAATTGGAGGAATAGGGATTTGTCAGCCGAACTCCTTAATGGTAATCAACTTGCGAAGCGCGTCCGGAGCCAGATCCGGCGAAAATTAAAAAAACTCACATTCACACCGGGTCTCGCTGTTGTTCAAGTCGGCGATGACCCTGCATCAACGCTCTATATCAAACACAAACAACGTGATTGTGAAAAGGTGCATTTCCATTCCGAAGTCCACCGCTTACCGGCAGACACTCACCAAGACACCCTGATTGAACACGTTGAAGCTCTCAATGAACGGACGGATATCCATGGGATACTGGTGCAAATGCCACTCCCAGAGGGGATAGATAAAGAGGCAGTCATTGACACGATTTCTCCGGAGAAAGATGCGGACGGGCTGAACCCCGTCAATTTAGGGAATCTCCTCATCAACCGCGAGGGTGTGACCCCTTGTACACCCACAGGGATTATTCGTCTGATTGAATTAACAGGTGAACAGATTGAGGGCAAGCACGCTGTCTGTATCGGTAGAAGTCCGTTGGTCGGTAAATCTGTTGGATTGATGCTCCTGAATCGAAACGCTACCGTTACGTATTGCCATTCCCGAACGATAGATTTGACAGCGGAGGTTCAGAAAGCAGATATCCTCGTTGCTGCTGTCGGTAGACCGGAGTTTGTAACTGTGGACATGGTGAAACCTGGTGCTATCGTCATTGATGTCGGTATTAACCATGTCAATGGCCGCGCTATCGGGGATGTCAAATTTGAGGGCGTTAAAGAGGTGGCAGGATTTATAACCCCCGTCCCCGGGGGTGTGGGTCCTATGACACGCGCAATGTTATTAGAAAATACTTTGAAATTAGCGATTGGAGGCTAACATAATGGCGTTTCCAGGATTTGAATTGAAAGATAAGGTCATGTTAATCACGGGTTCCGGCAAGGGCATCGGCAGGGGAATCGCGCTCGCCGCTGCTCAGATGGGTGCGAAAGTCATTTTGAACAGTCGCACGCCGTCTGATCTTGAGGAGGTCGCGAGCGAGATCCGTGCGGACGGAGGTGAAGCGGCGTCGGTTGTGTTTGACGTTAGCGATATGACACAGGTTGCGACAGGTGCACAAGCGGCACTTGATGTCTGGGGGAGAGTGGATGTTCTCGTGAATAACGCCGGCACCAACCGTCCGAAACCCGCACTTGAGTTAACTGAAGACGATTGGGATGCGATCTATGATCTGAATCTTAAAGGACTGTTCTTCCTAACGCAGACGCTTGTGAAACCGATGATAGAGCGGGAGAGCGGAAAAATCATCAATATTTCCTCGACGATGGGCTTGGTAGGTGGACCGTTGCGGACTGCGTATTCAGGGAGCAAAGGCGGTGTCGTGTTGTTAACGAAAGGACTCGCCGTTGAATGGGCACCGCATAACGTTACTGTGAACGCTGTGGCACCGGCGTTTACGCGGACACCGCTTGCTGACGTTCTGTTACAACGCAAGGAATTTTATGAAGATGTTGTCCGCCGTATCCCGATGGGACGTGTCGGTGAGGTGGACGAGGTTGTCGGCGCAGTGCTGTTCTTAGCATCAGAGGCAGCAAACTGGGTGACTGGACAAACGATCGCCGTTGATGGCGGTTGGGTGGCTTGGTAATTTTTACCAATTTTGACACACAACCGGTTTTCGTTCGGCATAGCACCTCACTATGTCAATAATGAGTGCGATATCGTTCCGCGCAGATTCCAGTGAGGTATAACACGGTTCACCTTCTGTGATACACGCATGGAAATGACGTAGTTCCCGGACAAACGCGCTTTCCCATTCAACAGCGGGTGTCTTGCTATAGGTCGTGCCATCGGGGTCTATCCCGTGTATTGTTACCTCTGACAGGATACCGCGTGAAAAGCCGGTCGGATAGGATACGATCACGCGTTTGGTATCGCCGTAGATTTCTAAGGTCTCTTTAAAGTCCCAGAGGTCTGGCAGATCGACCCATGTCGCGACACAGCGGGCACCGTTCGGATAGCCAAACACGATCGTCACACCGCGTCCTTCGGACCAGACTTCGGCGCTAATCACCTCGCTCGGCGAACCGAGCATTACCCGCAGACTGTAGATGTCGTGGATCATGCTGCCGGCAAGCAGGTAGAACACACGTGCGGCTTTGCTTTGGATGTCGTTTTCGAGTCCGGTTTCTGACAGGACATCACCGATGGCTTCTGCTTGTGCTTTTTCTCGCGCCGCGCCCGCAGGCTTAAAGGCATCCGCAGAAACATCGTCAAAACGTTCAACATCAAATTGGCTCAGGTGTAAACTATTATTCGGATGGAGATGATTGATCTGCACAAAGCGGTAACTCTCCATTGTATCCACTTCGCGCTTGGCGAGTTGGAAGGCTGGATCATGTACCTTCATATATCCGGCTTGTGCGACGGTGTCTGCCGCACGCTGTGCAGCGAGCATCGCATCCATTTCTTGAAGTGAAAAACAGACGGGTTTTTCAATAAAAACGTGTTTCCCTGCCTTAAATGCAGCGAGTGCGACTTCCGTCTTTGGATCGCCGTGACACAGCAGCACGGCATCTACATCTGTGTTGAGCAATTCATTGACATCTGTCACGAATTGCGGAACATGGAACCGCTTTGAAACGGCTTGCGCTGCCCCCCGCGAAAGATCACAAACGATGGATACTTCAAATTCTCGATGAAGTGCGGTAAGGTTGGGGAGATGATGTACTTGCGCGATGGCACCACACCCGACAACACCTATTCGGACACGACTCATATCTTTTACCTCCGATAGATAATGCTTCCTATACGTCTATCGTATCATATACCTGAAATAGATGCAATGTTTGGTTATCGGTTTTCGGTTGTCAGCGGTCGGCAGTCGGGATTCTACAGAAAGATTGACACCGTTGGGAAGTTGACAATAAAAGTAAAAACTCTCATAATAGATGCAACAGATTCTGTGAAGAATAGGGGGTATAGGTATGGACTTGGCAATGATCCCGTGGCAGATGGTTCTTTTGTGTGGTTTGTCGGTTTGTGTTGGATGGGGGATACGCGGTAACTTTGGGCATGAATATGGTGCAGCACTCGCCGGTGCGCTTGGAGCGGTGGCAATTGCCCTGCTCTCTGGGCGTGAGGACTGGTGGCGACATGTCCACTATTTCGCTTTGTTTGGGGCAATCGGTTGGTCCTTTGGCGGAAGCATGTCGTATATGATGGTCGTCGGATATAGCCATTCTTCACACCCATTGACGGTGTTTTATGGGTTTGCGAATCTGTTCGTTATCGGTTTTCTGTGGGCGGCCCTCGGTGGTGCTGGGACCGCGCTGCCTGCGTTCCTGACGCATTCCCAACTCTCGCTCCTCTTTACACCAATCCTGGCAGTCTTCATCGGTTGGTCGCTTCAGGCTGTGATTATCGATCGGGTCCTTGCCCCGAAACGGATGCAACGGCATGAGAGTCCGCTGTATTGGTACGACACGGATTGGGTGTCGGCGCTGGTGGCAATCGTTTCGGCACTTATCGTCGCGCTCTTCCGTGGTGGTTTGGACATGGGTACAAACCTCGTCCTGTATCTGGGCATCTGTTGGTTCGGTGGGTTTTTGTTGCTGGTAAACATTTGTCGTCTCCGTATGACACCCCCGCGTGGGGATAACTGGGCGGGTTGCGTCGGTATGGTTATCGGGATCTTGGGATACTGTTCGCGTTATGAACTCAGCGGGGTCGCTTTCGCTACCTTGATGACGGGGTTCGGAGGCGGTATCGCCTTTTCATTTGGACAATTGCTGAAACTCATCTACATCTGGACGGGTAACAAAATAAATTGGCACACGAATTGGCACAGTGTCATGGAGCAGACGCAAGGCTTCCTATTCGGACTCGGTATTGCAATACCGTTTGGTCTCCTTCTTAACCGAGCCCCACTGTTAGAAACCGGCTCGAATCTCCCGCAATGGATGGAAATATTCGCTGTGTTCTGTGTGCTGATTCTACTGACCTACGTCAATTATCGGAAGGCAGCCGGAACGTGGGTGGATTTGGTCGAGGGTTTACCGGAGCGGTTCTTTGGGCTGCCGGTTGTCGGTTGGTTTCGGCATTCGCGAGGATGGATAGGCTGGTTCGAACTCTTTTATATCGGGCTCGGTATCGCCTGTGTATGGCTTTTGTCGGTACATTTCCGAGAACCGCTTGCCTTTCTCCCGACGAGTTGGTTGGGGAAGGGGCAACTGCTCTATTTTGTATTCCTGTGGTGGGTGGTTATCTTCAACTTTGAACGCGCTTTGGTCGGTTTCAGTCCACATCGATTGGTAACGGAAGGTGTGATTACGCTCAACGCGATTATCTGTACCGTGCTGATGGCACTCGGTCCACTATCGGTGCCGAAACAGACGGCTGGTCTCTTTTCATTTAATGAATGGGTTCTACAGACATTGATCTGGGGGCTTGTCGTGCTGGTAGGATCCACCGTTGTTTTTTGGGGTGTGAAGCATCTGCTTTTCGGAAAGGCACACGCGCCGGGTGCGTCATTACATATCCGTTTCGGACCGGATGCCAATGCCCCGAAAGAGAAACCGAAAGCAGGGGAACAGCATCCGTAATGAGATTTAGCATTTTGATGACTTTTTTGAAAAAGGTTGACATCTGTTAGGGATTCGGTTATAATGCTTCTATATTGTTGAGACTACTGCTAAAAGGAGGTATAAAGTAATGAATAAAGAGGACCTTATCCTTCAGAAACTGGAATCTATGGAGACTGAGATAAAAGATACTCGTTCGGAGATAAAGGATGTTCGTTCGGAGATAAAGGATGTTCGTTCGGAGATAAAGGATATTCATTTTGAACTGAAGGATATCCGGGAAGATGCATCAGAAATGAAAGTAAATCAAGCCAAACATGAAGGCAGTTTGCATACTATGGAGACCAAAATGAATGGTGAGTTCCAAAGGTTGGAGACCAAACTTGACGGTCTGATCGAAAGTATGCGCGAGCGAAAATTGGACACAAACGAGCGTTGGAAAATAGGGGGCATCATCATCTCGTGTGGAGTTGCTGTTGTGTCGCTGATTCTCTCCATCCTTACGAGAATGGGACAGTAGGAACTACTGCTTTGTCCAATCCAAACTGAGTGTTGGGTTTCACTACGTTCAACCCAACCTACGGGTTTTCCTCCTATCATTTTAATCTGGACAGAACACTACCAGCTTACTATAAATGCCGTTGGCGATACACCTGTCCGCCCTTGACAACGACGACCGGTTCCAGTATCTGTTTGCCGATTCTCACCTGATCATTTGCATCTACGAGTTGAAATTCACCCTCACGCAGTTCAAAAATTACCGCATCTCCCCACGCATCGACAGCCAAGGTCCCAACCTGCCCCGGCATCAAGATGGTATCTGCAGGAATGCTCGTAACTTTCGCCAAGGCATCGTCAAGCGACATACCGAGATACAGGAATTTGTTGACGACATTGACGAGATCGTAGACGGGACCCTTGACGTTATAGATGTGCAGGTCGGACGAGATGGTCGTCGGTTCAACGCCTTGCGCCATCGCTTTCTGAACGACATCCCAACTGAAAGAACCTGCTCCGTGTCCAACGTCGAAGATGACCCCGCGCTCGATCGCAGCATGGACGGCGTCCCGAATCCTACCGTTTTCGTCCAAGATACCGCACGCCATATCGTGGAAGCAGTGTGTTAGGATGTCCCGCTCCCCCATCAGTGCCAATATATCGTCTATGGATTCACACCATGCGTCTTGTGGATGAACCATTAGCGGTAACCCAGCGGCATCGGCGGCTTCGCGCGCCCTGTGCAACGGCACCATTTTCGCTCTCGCACCGACGATCGTCTCCCGCGTTAAACGGACCTTGACCCCCAGAATGATGTCGCGATGCTGCTCTATCATCCGACACGCTTTTCCGACATCGGCATAGTCAGGGTTTTCCAGTTCCCCAATCTCCTGTGTAAGCATGCCTTGTGAAGAGATGTTCAACTGTGCGAGGATACGCGTATCGCTCACGTCAATGACGTATTTACGGAAACCGGGAAACGTATCCGCTCCCGCTGAACCCGCATCGACGACTGTCGTTGCGCCGCGTGCTAAACAGGTAGGATCGGGTTCAATCCCGAAATGGCTCACGCCGTAGAAGACATGCACGTGTAAATCGATTAAACCGGGTGTGACGAAACATCCCTCGGCATCTAATACTTCCCGCGCTTCAGATGAGGGTATATCGTCGCTGATCGCCGAGACGTGTCCATTCGCGAATGCGATATCTTTACGCGCATGGATACCCTGCGCAGGATCAATGACGGTTCCGTTTTTAATGATGAGTTCATAGTTCATGTGCGAAGTCCTTAGAATGTGCTTTCACGATTTGTAATCGGACACCACCGTGCCATGAGCAGGTAATCAAACAGTGCTGACTCTGCTTCTGGGGTGTCGATGCGTTTCAGCGCCAAGACGGCGTTGTCTCGGACGTACCGGTTTTCGTCGCTAAAGGCGTTTGCGAGCACTGGGACGGCATCGTTTGCAGCGGGTCCAATTTGCGCTAATGCTAATGCGGCTTCAAATCGCGCCTGCCCATCCTCATCGCTCGCCACCATATCGGTCAGGACAGGTACAGCGGGAGCGGCAATGGGTCCTAAGCCTCCGAAGGCTTCGGCGAGATAACGACGGACCTCAACGCATTCGTCTTTTGTGCGTTCCATCAATGCGGGGATAGCAGACGCTGCAGGATTTCCAATTTGCGCTAAAGCGTAGGCGGCTTCAACTCGCACGGCATCTTCGGTATGTTGTAAGGCTTCGCTCAAGGCAGACACAGCGGGTTCACCGACCGCAGCGAGCGCATACGCTGCCATTCGTCGCATGATTGGGTCTTCCGTACCGAGTGTTTCAATTAGTTGGGACACAGCGGGTTCACCGATCGATCCGAGGGCATACGCGGCGTTCAAACGGACAGGTTCATACACATCACACAGTGCTTGGATGAGGTGTGGAATTGCTTCTGCACCGGATTCGTCCAACATCCCTAAGTCGTCGGCGGCACGGGAACGGACAGTGGCATCGTCATCACCTAATGCAGCGATGTGGTTTGCCAAATCTCCGTTGGCAACCGATTGGGCAGAATTCCCGTTGGACGTGCCTGCCACCCAATTCCAGACATGTTTCCACGTTCCTTGATGCGTCGGAGTCGCTGAATCAACATCTCCCAGTTTCCAGTGCGGATCCGTTACGTTCCACTCCGGTTTCTGCGGTGCGTCCATCCGAATGAACTGGAATTTCATCATGTAGCGGGTCTTGTCGGTCAGATTTGCCATTGCGCGGTGCCAGAGATCGAAGTGAATAATCGTTAGGGTACCCGCTTCGCCGCTGAGCGCTAATTCACCCTCGTTGTCCTTCGTGATACGCGTATCGTAGTACTGCGTTCCCGGTAAAACTGCTGAGGGTCCGATTTCGAGCGGCGAGTCTTGGGGATAGTAGAACGCCATTGCCCAGCGGGGACAGTGGTGGCGGACTTTTTGATACCCCCAGTAGCTATCCTTGTGGAATCCTTGTCCATCGCTGTGAGGGCGGTTCTGATGCGGATGTCGATGGGAATGCATGGCGTAATTCTCGCCCAGAATACTCGTAAACGCGCCACGGACAGTAGGTTCCTCAAAAACGGCTTGCAATTCGGGGACGCGTGGCAAGATATTATTCCCTAAGTTCCCTTCTTTTGCTGTGAGTTCCTGTGTTTTGCGATAGATCGTTTCGTGGAAACTGCGCGGCAGATCGGCTTTTACGGTGAGATGTCCGTTCACAATAAATTCTCGCATCTGCGCGTCGGTCAGTTTGTGGCTTTCCTTTAGTTGTGAATGCGTTTGCATGGTCAAACTCCCTTTTAAGGGTTATCAGTTGTTGGGATTCCGAGATCCCTCCTACCAGATATCCAAACGTTCTTAATCTATTTTACGTGACACGCGTTTATTTGTCATCTATTTTAATTTTTAGGTATCGGTTATCAGTTTTCAATTATCAGTTACAAGATATTTTTGACGGTATCAGAATCCTCCGTAACCGACGACTGACAACCTGTGTCGGATAGTTTAGAAGGTTGGAATATTGACAGGATGTGGAATGGAAAACTGGAAGAGATACAAGACGCGAGCGAGGTTGAAAAGGGTCTCCATCTGCCCTTTGAAATGGGAAGGCACAAGGTGGCATCGTGTTCAGCAGTTAGCACGCATCGGTAGGCGATCAGAAGACCCGTTATTCAATGGAAATCTCTTTAGCTGACAACTGATAACCGAAAACTGACGACTATCACATTCCCTACGAACGGGAAGGCATATCCAAAGCATGGAATAACCAGGGACAGGCTATCCAACAGTACTTGTTTCAATTCCCTACGAACGGGAAGGCATATCCAAAGGCACGAATTACTGATTGACTGTTATGAAAGGAAGTCGTCACGTTTCAATTCCCTACGAACGGGAAGGCATATCCAAAGGTCACGGCAGGGCTGATGCACTTTCCTACTCTAAACTGGTGTTTCAATTCCCTACGAACGGGAAGGCATATCCAAAGTTAGCAATCGTAGCAGGTGTATCGACGAAGGATGTTTCAATTCCCTACGAACGGGAAGGCATATCCAAAGTATCTCGTGTATTTTCAGTAATCCACATAAGCGTAAGTTTCAATTCCCTACGAACGGGAAGGCATATCCAAAGGAAAATGTTGGAGCGCAAGTGGATACCATCAAAAGCCGCATGTTTCAATTCCCTACGAACGGGAAGGCATATCCAAAGTTATCACGGTTAACGGCGTTGAATACACGATAACGTTTCAATTCCCTACGAACGGGAAGGCATATCCAAAGCCAAAGATGGCTGAACCGATTACGGACTTTCTAATGTTTCAATTCCCTACGAACGGGAAGGCATATCCAAAGTATCGCTTTTATTGCTAATTCTTCTTGACTTTCATTGGCAATGTTTCAATTCCCTACGAACGGGAAGGCATATCCAAAGGATCCATGCGAATGAGATCAAGAGCCGACCTCACTTCAAGTTTCAATTCCCTACGAACGGGAAGGCATATCCAAAGGGATATCTTTAATGAGCCCGGGATGATCACAAAAGTGTTTCAATTCCCTACGAACGGGAAGGCATATCCAAAGTCCTAAAGGAGAATTGTAAAATGGCATCAACACCGACCGCGTTTCAATTCCCTACGAACAGGAAGGCATATCCAAAGAGTACAGCCAGCAGTTCTCTGGCGTCCACTGGTAGAATCGTTTCAATTCCCTACGAACGGGAAAGCATATCCAAAGTCAAAATTGCGGAGACGTGTTGGTGGAAAAAGACAAGTGAGTTTCAATTCCCTACGAACGGGAAGGCATATCCAAAGTATTACAATCTCAATTATCACAATTATCCTGAAAAGTTTCAATTCCCTACGAACGGGAAGGCATATCCAAAGTCTACATAAACGACGGGCATCATGACCCCTATTAGGATGTTTCAATTCCCTACGAACGGGAAGGCATATCCAAAGTCAGTGTCTTGGGAAGATATGCAGCATGGCTTTAGCATTGTTTCAATTCCCTACGAACGGGAAGGCATATCCAAAGCTCAGGTCAATGCAGTTTTTCACTCTACGCACGTTGAGATAGTTTCAATTCCCTACGAACGGGAAGGCATATCCAAAGAATGTTATTGACAACGAAAAAAGACGCTGGCATCATGTTTCAATTCCCTACGAACGGGAAGGCATATCCAAAGCTCTTAATCGTTACGGCGGATGCAAAGAAGCCAGAAGCGTTTCAATTCCCTACGAACGGGAAGGCATATCCAAAGTTGTTGCATTCCTCGCAGTAACGACCGCAACAGCAAAGAAGCCGTTTCAATTCCCTACGAACGGGAAGGCATATCCAAAGAACACCCGTTTACCCCGCAGCGAAAAAAAGTAAACTTACTGTTTCAATTCCCTACGAACGGGAAGGCATATCCAAAGGGTAGTACTCTCTTATCCTTATTAAGAAAGTATACCGTTTCAATTCCCTACGAACGGGAAGGCATATCCAAAGAAGAGTATAGGAAGATTGAGGAAGAGGTGCGAAAGCAGTTTCAATTCCCTACGAACGGGAAGGCATATCCAAAGACCACACATCCCGGCTGGGGTCTCGTTTGGCAGTGCCACAGTTTCAATTCCCTACGAACGGGAAGGCATATCCAAAGCAAACCCTGTCCGGCGAAACTGCTCAACATAGAACTATGAAGTTTCAATTCCCTACGAACGGGAAGGCATATCCAAAGTGGGCAGAAGAATTGGAAAGCGAACCCAAAGGAAGTTTCAATTCCCTACGAACGGGAAGGCATATCCAAAGATTAGGTCGTGTTGTCATCAGACTATCTTGGAAACAAGTTTCAATTCCCTACGAACGGGAAGGCATATCCAAAGTTAAAAAATAGAAGAAACGAGGGTTGCCGCCCTCAAAAGTTTCAATTCCCTACGAACGGGAAGGCATATCCAAAGACTGCGTTGCACCCCACCCTTGTTGTCATAAATTAATGAGTTTCAATTCCCTACGAACGGGAAGGCATATCCAAAGGCAGTCATTAGGGCTATTGCCACATTTCGAGTTTTCACTTGTTTGTTTCAATTCCCTACGAACGGGAAGGCATATCCAAAGGGTGACGGAATAAAGGTCGTCCGGGAGCCCGGACAAAAGTTTCAATTCCCTACGAACGGGAAGGCATATCCAAAGTTAAAGGGTCTACGGGCATTAATTTTATGGATATCACTATTTGTTTCAATTCCCTACGAACGGGAAGGCATATCCAAAGTCAAAAAGGAGACTCTCATGGCAACCGCAACCGCGTTTCAATTCCCTACGAACGGGAAGGCATATCCAAAGGCTGAAAGTTCTCAATACCGATATGGAGCGTATCCAGTTTCAATTCCCTACGAACGGGAAGGCATATCCAAAGCTATAACTGCGATCCAGACCATCTGTTGATGCACCTGTTTCAATTCCCTACGAACGGGAAGGCATATCCAAAGTTTTTTATAAAAAGGAGAATAATCATGTTATTTGAGTTTCAATTCCCTACGAACGGGAAGGCATATCCAAAGAGACCCCATTTTGCACCCAGTCGGGCCGTGGCTCCGGATACCCCAAAACCAAACGCGAACTGCGCAGGGCTTTTTTTGCGCAAAAATTCATCCCTAAAATCCCACAAACCCTTATGAACATTGACCCAAACGCGATTTTTTAGCAAAATCGGTATGGAAGTCAGTCCACATCTATGTTCTTGGACGAATTAAGCCGTGCTGGAGTCCGAGGGATGAATCGTGTTTGTTTTTATAAGTATACACAAAATTCGGAAAAATGTCAAATTTTTTGTATTCTTTTTAGGAATTACTAAGATTTTCTGAGTACTCCTTGACAAACAGGCTAACATCACTCATAATGATGAATATATCAGCGAAATGGAGGGTCAATTCGGTGTTCTACGTCATTTCTTACGATATTCCAGACAACCGGCGGCGCAATCAACTCGCCAAAGTCCTCAAAGGGTTCGGGACGCGAGTCCAATACAGTGTGTTTGAAGCACATCTCAACAGGACACAGTATGAAGAACTCAAACGCGCCGTTGCGCGTGTTATTAATGCTTCCGAAGATTCAGTGCGCTACTATGCCCTCTGTGGGGCATGCGCGACGCGGATTGAAGTGCCAGCCCTCGGAGATGTAACCCCGGATCCGCAAACAATTGTGGTTTGATATGCGACTCCCTGACCTCACGCTCGACCAAATCCGGCAACGGTGTACAGCACAGAGTTTCACGCGCGGCACGGAATACTTTCACGCCGGGATGATTGGAAACCCAATCTCTCAGGGTTATACATTGTCGGCAACATGTGAGGGGACAGACATAGATCCGTATCACGTCTCTGTGGAATTGATGCCGACTGGAATCGCTACCACCTCTTGTTCGTGTCCTTATGCCGGTGACTCTGGCGGCCACGGGGATTGTAAGCATACCGTTGCGCTTTTGTTGACCTATGTCCATACACCCGATATCATCTCCTCTATCGATACCTTAATGACCATGCTCGCGGAAAAACCGAAGGAAAGTCTTTTACGCATTCTCTCAGAGGTGCTGAAACATGCACCAGAGGTGGAACCCGTTGTGCGAGTCTACGCCGATAGGTGTGACAAGGAAACGGAGACGACACCTACGGTGCTTCGCGTATATCTCGAACGGATTGACTGCATCTTCGGGGACGGTTTTCTGGAACAGCATCAGCTTCGTAACGTCCTCATTCAACTTGAGAGGTTAGTAGAGCAGGCAGCATCGCTTTCAGAAATCGGAGAAACAGAACTCGCGCTGTCAATTCTTCACGCCTTGATACACCAATCCATCGTCCGTTATCCCGATACACTCCAGAAACAGGAATTACCGAGATTCGTTAAGAAATGCACAACGACGTTTGCGGAGATTGCTATGGAGGCGCGAGAATTGGATTCGGTAGGCCTCGGCATAGAAGTTCTGCCGGTTCCCTTACGTGAACACTATCAGATGTTGTTGGCACTGAGCTTCGAGGCGGCACCCGTCTTCACACCGCTCCTGACACGCCTCCTTCAGCAGTGCTGCACTACGCCAGAATCGGCAGATTTACAAGCAACAATTGAACAACGGCTCGATGAAAGTCCCGATCGGCAGGCACATGTTCAACTCCTCTTTGCTTTGTCTCTCCAGTCCGGTAGCATCGGAGAGTGTCTTCGGCTCGCACGCCGCGAAGGAGAAAATTATCTCCTGATCCATACGCTCTTCACACACCAGCAAGACGCTGCCGCATGGCAGGCACTCGAAACGCACCCTTTGTCGGTTGATGAACATTGGTGCCTTTTGGAAAGCCCGATTGCCACGCGTATTCCAGGGTTTACTGATAAATTGCTCATGTCCGTCAGGCATTACGACTCCGACACCGCGATTGCCCTATATCACAGACGCATTGAAAAGACCGTCCTTCCCCGAAAGCAGAAGGATTACAAAAAAACTCGGAACTATCTGGCTGATTTACGGGAACTCTATGAGGCGTGTGATCAGGAAAGCCAGTGGACCTCGTACCTGACAACCTTCCGAAAACAGCATGCACGCAAACGCTTGCTGCTGCAAATAATTGATGTATAGCACGCCCCTGGAGCGGAAATCTCCCTTTTTTTAAATTTTTTACTATCCTTTTTATCCCCTGTAGACTCTATACAAATGTCCGTCCCTTGGTTATCCACTGCGCAAACTAACAGTTTACGCTACAAGAAGTCTCTTTTTTTAAATTTTTTGCTATCCTTTTTACCCATTGCAGACTCTATACAAACGTCTGATCACTGTCTAATGAACCACCAACTCCTTTCTCACTTAACCTGCAACAATTCCTAAACCTTAAACGACTCTTCTGTCGAGTTTCAAATTAAAGGGATCTGTTTTCGTTTGTAGTAGGGCAATTCATTGCCCGTTTTGAACTTGCGAACGTGCGATAAATCGCACGACGACGAATCTTACCCTAAAAGTCAAAGTAGACGCATCACCAGCACACAGATAAACAGGAGGATTCCGAATGTTCGATTACACACCGAGCCCTTCACTCTCCACACAACTCTGCGAACCTGAAACACTACATGATGCTTGGCGAAAAGTCCGGAGCAATAAAGGAAACCCCGGCATTGATGGGGTTACGATTCAACAGTTTGAGGTAAACCTGACAAAACATCTCCGTCAGCTCTCACGTGAACTCACTGAAGACCGGTATTATCCGCTTCCTGTTCAGAAGTTCACAATCAAAAAATCAAATGGCACCACCCGTGAGCTCTCTGTCCTGACGCTGAAAGATCGGATTGTTCAACGCGCCGTTTGTGATCTCATCAAAAAACAGAAATTGTGGACTTCAACACCGGGATTGAATTCCTTGGACACATCTTTGACAGGGACGGCTGTTACCAACCCGTTCCTGAGTCCCGGTCAAAAAGTTTACAGAATCAGGTCCAACGCGTCCTGAAAAATGGCGCAGCACACGTCGTTCATTCTGGACAACATGTGACACAGCACGGAAAAAATATCGCCACGCACCTCAGTGAACGTCTCAAACGCGGAAACAATTCTCGTAGGTTGGGTTGAACGGGACTGTGAAATACGATCCGTCCTTCAAACACCCAGCAAACACGGGATTCTGTTATAGGTCTTCACGGATGTAGTGAAACCCAACAGCTTATACCGCTATATCCGTAGAAGCCTTACCGGAAAAGCGTTGGGTTTCGCTCTGTATTTCTAAAAGGGTAAGTATAGGAACCTAACACCAATAATGTTTAAAAGTGTAGGTTTCAGTGTTTATCCGCTCAACCCAACCTACGGTGCAGTGTTTTAAATTGACACCTATGGGTTAAACGTGAGCGGAATCCAACGTCTCATTCCTTACTTAGGAGGTATCAAATGGCAATTCTTTACATCACGCAACAAGGGGCAGTTCTCCACAAATCCGGCAACCGAGTCATTGTGAAAAAGGACCGCGATGTGCTTCAGGAAATCCCGATCGTCCAACTCGACGAGGTCGTCATTTTCGGGAACGGAAACATCACAACCCCGACAATAGGATACCTACTCCACAAAAACATTCCTGTCTCTTTTCTCTCTTCACAAGGGAAATACAAAGGGAAACTTCAACCCCCTTATGCCAAGGACACCCTCATTCGGCAACATCAATACGCCGTTGCTGCGGATCCGACGCGGTGCCTTGAATTCGCCAAATGTTTCGTCCGAGGCAAACTCACGAACGCTATCCGATTCTCCCGACGGCAACGCTCCCAAAACGCCGAAGTGAAATCCACTCTGGATGCCGCCCATCAAACTTTGGAAAGACTGGAACGTGCCGAGAATTTAGAATCGCTGCTCGGATACGAAGGCACCGGCACCGCTGCCCATTACCGGGCATTCCGACAATTCTTGACACACGATTGGGGGTTCACCACGCGACAATTCCGACCGCCACCCGATCCAATTAACGCAATGCTTTCACTCGGTTACACGCTCCTGCACAATCACGTCTATACCTTCATCAATGTGGTTGGGTTCGATCCATACTGCGGATACTTCCATCAACCCAGGCACGGACACGCCGCACTCGCCTCCGATCTCATGGAGGAGTTCCGACAAATCATCGTGGATGGTTATGTGCTTTCGCTCGTCAACAACAATCGTATCAGACCCGACGACTTTGAGCGAACCACCAAAGGCATCCGTTTTACCAAGGAGGCGTTGGATCGGTTCCTTGTTGGCTACTACGGGCGGATGCAACAGACGTTTCAACATCCAACCCGCAATGAGAAAACGACCTACCTGCGCTGTATTGAACTCCAGGTCCGGCACTTAGCGCACGTAATCACAGGCAAGGCCCCCACATATAAACCGTTTCTCATCCGGACCTAAGGGGCCACTTTGTAGTATAATCTTTAGATTGAGTCTCCTATGAACACGCATAAGAAATAAATCTGAGGAATGGAAGGATGGAAGATAGGAAGCATGGGGAACACCCTCTCCTTCTTCCACGCTTCCACTCTTCCAACCCATCTGAAACCTAAATATCGCTTGGGATGAGTATAGCCGTCTGGTGGCACTGGCTGAGAAGTGGAAGCAGTTGGGATGCTCGCACAAATGGTTGGATACACCCCGGAAAAATCGAGTGGCGTGTTTCCTTCGGTGGCACAGGAACAACGCTCTACGGCGTGAAGATAGGCTTGGAAAAGGCATGCCCGGGGCCCCTCGAAAACGGTACCCCAGAAACGTGTATTCTCCAAATATTTGCAAGGTATCAAATTATGCCTGAATTCATCACTTCCCCAATATTTTTGATAATCGCAGCAATACTCGGCATATTTCTCCTAATCGCTATTATCAAGGGAGCGGTCCGCCTCTTCATCTGGCTCGCGATTATTGCTGTGCTCCTTATCGGTCTCGGCATTACCACACAAACCGAGCTGCGCGAGTGGTTCGAGAATCTCCTCAAAAGTATACAGTGACGGGCGGTGCGACTCAGCGCGTCGTTCTTCATCCATCTCTCAATCCACCTCGCGATCGGATCTGATGCGGTAGTGTCCGTATCCAAACGCAGTGTGATGCCCGATATGCAGATGTTCACCGAGGCAAATAAACGGCAGAAAAGGTGCCAACTCGCCTTTAAACCGGATGTTACCCATGAATCCGTTCATCGGAACCCTTGCTTTCGCGCGGTGAGAGTAGCGCCCGCGCTGCAGCCACTGTAAACGGGATGTATGCCTGACGGACTGTGCCGCCTCGATTAAAGCGCGGGCATCTACCTCTGTATCCAAGTCTTCCTCACAATGAAAATAATTGAGGAAACGGATGCGCCGGAGCAGATTCCGGATGAGGTGTTCAAACGTCATAGTGCGTGCCCAGTGTCCGTTGATCTTGATACTCGTGAGTGTGAGAAACGCCAATTCAATCTCGTCCGTGACGTGCGGGGCGGCTTGCATCACATCGTCAAGTCGAAGAACGATGCCGTCATCTGTCAGCATCTCGGTCTCCGCTGTGAAAATTGTCTGAGGTTGATCGCTACCGCGCCCAGGCAGGCTTTCGACGCGAGTGAGTTGACACTGCCCGCGTTTGTCCTGGAGTCCGATCCTGCGTTTCCCCATCTGATCAAAGGTAAACACCATCCACGGTAACAGATGGATTGCCTCACCGATGAGCGTCAAGTTGCAAGTGAAGGTATCGCCCGGTGCAAAGTCCGATTTCCCAGTGTGTGGGGGTTCAAGGATAAAGGGGTGTGGTGCATACGTTTGACCTCGGAGCATTGGACTCTCGTCTGGGACAGGCGTTTCAAAGCATTTAGAATAGACGCACCGTTCTGGGAACTGGCACCGTTCCTCACATTCCTGTGTAGTGCCGACGCAGGTGATGTGGCGCAGGATATACCCGAATCTTCCCCGGAATACGTTGCCTTTGTAGAACGGCATCTTCAGCGGTTCTTGGACGGTGTAAGTGAAGCGGTAACGTGCAAAGCGAAAGTTTTGAGCATAGCGTATTCACGCCCAACCGAAGGCAGTGCGGACGTATTGATGAAACCTTTGCTGGAGGTAATACCACATATCTTTTCCCCAGATTTCTAAAGATGGGCTTGAATGCCCTGTCTCTTCTTTCAATTCGGCTTGGATAAGCTGCTGTGCTTTTCGCGAAGCCCTGCACAACACGATGGCACGTGCTTCAATACCGCCAAGTTGCCGCATCCGTAAAATAGCCTCCATCCCTTTTTGCTTCACCAGGGCGTGTTCCCGGGCAAGGGTGCATGAAACGACAATGGTTTGGTATCCGAGTACTGCCACTACATCAAGTTCAAACGGTTTTACACTTGCGTCTGGGGCATCAGCTCGCCGGACATATACTTTATGGAAAAGTCTATAGTTGTCTCGATCTGAGCACTGTCGAGAGATGTCTGCTAAAGCATGTTGAAAGGCAGCATACGCCCCATACTCAAGCAATTCGGGGCTCGTGAAATATCCGCTGCGGAGTGCTGCCCTACCCTGAGTCACCTGTTCAGCACTGAGGGTTCCGGGAGCAGGACAATTTCTCGTTCGATTGTTACCCGATTCATCCGAGTAATCGTAAGGAAATGGCCCGAGTTCGAAACCGTTGAGTTCGGCAATCCGCCGCAAACATGGCTCGATTCCTTTACGAGTATCTGAGACTAAGGCATTTCCGTTCCGGTCCATGAGGGTTGCGCCTGCGTCGGCACGTGGATCCAGATAGGAGGTTTCTATATCCATATTTCGTGATAAAACCGAAACCTGAATATTTTCTGCTGCAGCGACGGTTTCAACGCACATCACCTTCGTACCACCGGTATAATGCACGTGAATGCAAGTGGTATTATCCGGTAGATTGTGTATGAGATTCTGGGTTATGTCGTCGCGTACGGTAGATGGATTTCCCGACACCGTTTCGACCGTGTCAATAGGGAATGCAGCGCGGCTATATTTCAGGAGTCGGTCTCGTTCGGGGCTTGTTTCTTTCGTATGCACAAGTCGTACATGGATAGGGTGTCGCAGGTTATATTTCAAATGGTGGAGAGCCACCCAGACAGGTAATGGATTGGTGCCAACTGTTAGCATGAGGAGTGTTTCCATGAGAGCAGTTTCCTCCGTTTTCCTACAAATTTTTGCCTTTGGCTGCAACTGTTGTGCTTGTGTTGCGGTATCTTTAGTGGTTCTTGACGGTATAGGTGAAGCGGTAGTGTACAAAGTGAAAGTCTTGGAGCCTGATAAAAATCTATAAACCGGATCAATCTAACCTACGCGACACCATTTTGTCAGGACGTGGTTTTCGGTCAAAAGCGGACACACCTGTTCTTCGAGCGATGTGTTGGAATCTGCCGCTTCGCAACCGCCTTCTATCAACTTTGCTGCCGTGAATGTGCCTTGAAACCTTCATTTTTTTAGCATTTCATGTAGTGGAAAAGAGGATTTATGATTGTAATAATCTACCATGTGGTCCCAGTTATCTTGCCATTCTTGATAAACCGGATGTGACTTATCTTTTAAATCTTTTAAAGCACATGAAGAAAGCAATTCACGGAATTACTCCGTTAATTTTACCTGTGTTATCAACAGCAATAACCCTCAGTTTCACCTTTGCTCCAATTACACCAGGATAATAGGGACGTTCAAAGACAAGGACCCCACTCTCATCAATATCCAATTGAACCGTTACCTTAAATCCTTCCTTTTTCAGAATCGTTGCGTTGACTCTATCACCGACTTTGACTTTCGGTTTTTCCGGTTCTTTTGGTGGCTGAGGTATTTGTGTCGAACGCTGTTTCGGTGTTTGCTGCTGTGCTTGTTGAGGACGTTGTTCCTCTACAGCCCGCTCAGGCTCGACGCGATAGTAACGCATCAACCGCAAACTCCAACCGAGAATCGTCAGGATTTCACCGGTGTCGTTGACATCATGGAGGTGCGTTTCACAAGCTTCTTGGATATTCCGATAAAACCGCTGCGTCTGACGGCTTCGGATGAGGGCGTTTCGTGTATTTGCCAACCGCTGAATGAGGGACATAAGCCGATTTTTCGCCTCACCTTCATCTTTGTGGTGTCTCATGAAAGCGACCACTTTACCGAGCTCATTCGGATCGGTGCCCCAGTCGACTAAATCAAAGGCGATGTCATGGGCAATTGACCACTGTTTTTTATCCATCGAGTACCTCCATTAGTAAAGCCCAGAGGGGCAGTTGCGATCATTGGGATAGCGAAGGACTTGTGCGAGCTCTGTCAATAAATCCCGCTTGATGAGCGAATTTGCCGCTTGATTGGTGCATTCGCTCTTCCATACTTCCAATTGCTCACCTGTTCTCGCTGCCTCGGCTTGAACGTTCCAATCCAAGTAGCGATCACGAGTTTGTTCTTCAACTTGTATTTCATCCATCTGAACATCAATTGAACCGAAACAAATCGGCTTCGCTCCACCGATTTTGAGTTTAAACGGGTGGTCAGGATGATGCCCCAATGCAGTAAAAAGTAACCCCCATTCTGACCTTTTCAGATTATCTACTTGGATAACAAAACGAAATTTTGAACCCTTTTTACACGCTTCGACGGGGGTTTCACCAGAAGTTACCTCTCCGTGCATGTAAAACTTGCGTCCCGGAATATCCCGCATTCTCCGTTGATAACGCCCTGGTGCATAAAGTTCTGGCACAAATTCTGTGCCGATTTCTCCTTCAATGTGAGGAGCATCCTGTATCGCGATATTCCCTTGAAATCCCATCGCGCCAAACATTCTGCACGCCACACACAACCTGTTTTTTTGACGACACTCTGCAAAATCTCTCGGTACTGATCGGCGAATGCGATTGGAAACTTTGCAGACACAACTCTCCGAAATCGCTTCGGCGACACTTCGAATAGCCCCTTTAAGGGAACTACCGGGAATCACAATATTTCCGCCAGTTCGGACTGCCGTTTTGATGAGTTCTACATTTTGCCCGATGTCTATGATGCCGCTACCAATATGGATTGGTGATAGTGCCTCAATTGTTCCATGAATCTGACCTGATATGTGATCCGCGTGATATTGGTCATGTCCGGTTGGATGTTTTTTATCAATGCGTTTGGGAAGCGGTATGTATGCAAAAGGCTTTGGTGCGGCTTGCTCTCGATTTCTGCTCTGTTTACTGCGTTGGTATTGTCCCATGTTCCATACTCCTTATCTTTCAACAAATTCCGTATATCGCGTGAATCGGATGGCCTGCGACTTAAGGTCCCTATACTGAATTATCCTAACCTTTGGAAACTTACACCAATCCATTGGGTAGTCAAGTTCTCGAGGGATTCGCGTGTCTCGCCAAGGTTTTGTTTCACCACCCCCGAGTAGAAAAACTTTCTGCGGCGCGCTTGTTTCCCATTTACCTTGTCCAGTGAATCCTTCTGGCAGGAATCCCTCAGACAGCCAAAGCAACACATAACCATCCGCAGTTTTTTGCCAACGGATCTCGCGTTTTTTATCAAACAACCTGCCGTGTGTATATTTTTCGATTTTTGCTGCATTTGGAATGCCTTTTTTCCAATCGGTGATTCTATTCGGACGTTGGAGCAGATAGTATGACAACTCATTAAATTGTATACTTGTCAATAGTTCATTAAGTGCCGAAACATCAGATACACGTGCTGTTGCAACAATTGCTTTTCCCACTTGGTTATTCTCCTTCGATCCTGTTTCGCCATGAACCGACACATTCACGCCACAGCGCGGTGAGGTCGTCCGATTCCTCAAAAGATAGTGTGGCACCGAGTCCATAGTCATCTGCTTGGGCCTGAACGTTCGTATTGACAGAATCAGGGTTGGAAAACCCGTAAGCCTCCGCATCCCCCGCATCATTGACAAGTTGCCCAGCTCCGACAACAATATTGTTGTCAAATGGAGCAATTTGATTCCCTACCGGACGCAATTGATTATTTTCAACAACCATTGTCGGATAATAAATTGTGACCCGATTGATTTTCATGTTCACCTGTCCTAAACCGCGGGATTTTGCGAAACCGATACCGATACGCTGCTCGTCAAAATCGCGGATGGCGAGTGCAATAAGTGCCAGTTGTGCAATTGTAAAGTTTTTTACACGAATTGTCGTCTTAAAAGCACCTGCTGTAATAACCTCAAAATTGAATGGACCGACTGCAACTGAACCGAAGACACGGTCAATGGCAACACCATTTCGCTCTTCTCGGCGAATCTCTCCCGGGTTGACAGGATACGCATCCTCAATACGGGCATGTGCTGAGATTTCTGTGCTGCCAAAAATTTGGCAAACCGTACAGGTCTTTTTGTAGAGTGCAGCCCTGTTTTCTTCCGTCAAATTTCTACATGGTGAGTTCCTTTGCAATGGATCACATGCTGTTACGTTGCCACCGACCGTCCGCACAATACGTTCACAATGGGCGCGGATCGCACCTTTCAACGAGGAACCCGGAAGATAAACGCTTCTATCACCTTCATGGTAGGTTTCAACGAACTCCATATCTGGCTTGGTCGGGTCTGCCCCTTGGTCGCTTGCTTTGATAAGCAAGGGTCCGACGGGAGAGATCGTTATTTCAATAATGGCTTGGTTGACCATCCGTTTGTGCATTAGTTTCCCTCCAATTGATTATTAATTTTGGCTTGAAACGCATTTATCCAAGAGGCCCAGTCAGCATTTTCGCCTGCATAGTCTTCGGTCAAATACTTTATGATATTTGAACTGTCGATGTAGGTAGCAGTTTCAAGCGATAACTCAATTACGCCAAGTCCTCGGCTACTCCCGCCACCGATCGTCAATTCGCCTTTCTCAAAAGCGGATAGACCGATGTAAAGCATACCGAGTTGCCAATCTTCAGCGTTATCAACGATTGCTTTAAAATCAAATAGGACACCTGCCGGGACGACTTCATAATCATAGAGTTTCCCCTCGGAAGCAGTTTCCGTATCTCGATCAATAGCGACTCCATCTCTTTGCTGATACTGGTCAAACCAAATATCTGGTTGCACATGCAAGTCGCGGATTTGCAACTTAGAAGCGTACCACAACGATCCAAAAAGTTGGCACACCCAACAAGTATCCTTCAAAATTTTCTTGCTAAATTCTTGGTCTGTCCAGTTGTGCCGTTCCTGAGGATTTTTAAGTCCTGCCTCTCGTTTTTTTCGCAAATCTTGCATATTACTTCGGTTGATACACTGTTTGTCGTCATCAACAGGATTACAAACGATGTGTTTGTCATTTGTAAAACTCCGCAGCACACTTTCGACGTAAGACCGCAGCACGCCCTTAAAACTTGAACCCGGGATATAAGGAAATCCCGCTGTATCCCGGACAACAGGAAGATCAGAGCCGACAACTGCTGTGGAACGACCAGCACCGATACGAATTGCTGTTAACGTTTCCACCTCGCCAGACAAATTGAGCCGAGATCGGAATTTATTAAACATTAGTTGTTTCTCCTTTCGTTTGCCAGAAAAACTTGATACCGTGCCAGGTTGCCCAAGTAAAGCTGCATGAGACGTAAGTGAACTTGTTGAATCCGATCTTTACCCGAATCCGTGGATGGATCTTCACCTATTGATTGGACAATATTCTCAGCATCTTCACCTAATGTTTCGATCTCTTTAACTAATGCAACGGCAAAACTTATGTCGCCCCCACCAGTGTCGCTCCACATCCGGTTCGCACCGCTCCGACCAAGTTGATAACGGATATAGTTCTTGGTAACCTCAATCCCACTTCCGGGTTCTGTTGCCACATTCAAGACATTCCGAAATGGTGAACGTTCGTTTCGGAGATTATAGCTTTTCGCCAATTCCTGCATCTTTGGAATAAGTATTTCCATCTGCAAACCAATTTCCCGCTCTATTATCAGATTTTTCTGTTTTTCAGTGGCAACTTGCTCTGTTTGGCTCATTCTGCTTCCTCCTTGTTTTCTGATTTGACTTTATCTTTCATTTGAAGATGGAACCGGTCACAAATCAATATTTGTCCGAATCCCTCTTCACGTCGATTGCCGATGCCGATACTTTCGAGTGTTTGCAGTTCAGGCAGCCAAGTGTCAATGTCTGGCGTATGAAATACAAAGACACTTCCCATACGAGTGCCAAGGTCTACTTCTTTTGGCAACCCCCATACCGCGTTCCACCCACTGACATAATCGTAACTCGCAAAACTGCGAATGAGTGTTACCTCAGCCTTACAATCTGCTATCTTTTGAAGCATCGGTGCAGTGAGAACCATGCTCCGTTGCCACCCATCTTCTGCTGTCAGGATGGTATCGGATTGCAAATTAACACTGAAGTAAGTGCCCTTGAAAGCATCCATTTCGACAGTTGATAAGTGATGGTAAGCCCCCCATAACCGTTTCAACTCTTCGTTAAATTCAGAAATACGTTCTTCTAACGAATCTCGGTCTGAAGGTTTCGTCACCTTTACGCGAATCTGTCCAAGTCCTCGGGATGTGCCGCCGCCGAGCCGCCGAACCTGCTTCTGCAAGGTATCAGCAACCTGACTTACGAGATCCGATGGAACTCGTGCGGAACCTTGCAAAGTCCCTTCTTTTTCATCTGCTGTTAACGGATCAACGGCTGTGAGGTGATAAAGTAGTTCATCCTCAGCCACTTTACGCTGTCGGTTGATTGCGACTCGGGTAAGCAATCGTGTGTTTAAGGCTCGCCTTTCATAAGATGTCCCAACATGCTCATAAAATCCGCCTTGTGATTCAACCCGTCCACTGCAGCATGGACAATTGGGCTGATACATCGATTCTGCCTTTTCTGAAACGATTCTCTCAAGAAGTGTGTCGAAAATTCCGTGTTTATCTTCATCTCCCTCTTTCAAAAATCCAGAAAAATCCTTACAACCTACAGCTGTTGCGGGTAGGACTTTTGAACCCGGATAACAGTTTCGGAAGATTCCAGCATCTTCATTGAGAAACAATTGTTGAAAATCAGCGTCAGGTTCGCTATTCTCCGAATCTGCCCGCCATACCTTTGCAATCGCACCGCGTATTAATCCTCCGCGAATATATTGAACTGCCTCGGCTGCCTGTCCGGTAGGTTTGCGTCCACCCGGGAGAAGAGGCGATTTCAGCGTGATTTTGATCTGTAACTCAGTGAAATCACCTGGGTCTGATTTTATCGATGAAACTGTTGGCGGTCTCATCTCAAGTTCTTCTCGTTCAATATTCAGCCAACCGAGTCCACGAGATTTTCCAGTGCCTACCGCATGAATATAGTTGAGTCCTGCCCGTAGCAATTTAAGCTGATCATTTGTGATTCCACCATCAATCGTCACATTTCCAGAGAATTCAATACCGGCATTTGCCAAACTCGTCTCGATAAAATAGAGGCGTTGGTCCTCTGCGACTCGCCGCCGCCGATTGATAGTCACGCCGTTCCGAATTTCTGTTGATTCTACTACTAAATCTGTAGTCATCACCAAATCATCGATAAAAATTCTTGATTCTTGATCCGGCGCACCAAAGATCTGACAGATAACGCAGTGGTCAATTCTGCACATCGTCTCGGCACGTGGACTGTTGCACACATGTTTACCTTCCCCTCTTGCAATTGCCTCACAAGCGTGCCGCCAGATACCTTTCAGAGTTGAAGCAGGGATGTAAAGCTTCCCATCACTGGTTTTAACCGTAGACTTGTCGGCACGGATTTCACTTGAGCCGCTATCACCGATGCAGAGCGCGGTATCAATCGTCGCTGTAATTCGCCACCGTTTTTCAGTCACTGTTGTCCTCCTCCGATTCAGCATGAGGTCCAGAGATAAATTCGTAAGCTTCAATCAGGTCCAGCAACAAGGTCTCGTAGGATTTCTCATTTTTTTTATTTTTCTGTAGCATTGCATACCAAGGTCCGGGACTGTTCATAACATCAGGCCCCCCTTGCCAGTTCTGCTCTAACTCATCTCGGAGGATTTTCTCATTGCCACTTTCGAGACGACTTCGGAAATAGAGATATTCAAGTGTAGAAGTCTGTCTACCCAATTTGAGCGATTGTCGAAGTTGGTAAAGCTGTGAACGTGGGAAATCACTTTCTTTCAAGACTTGGACAGTATCAATGAAACCACAAAGTTCATGCAATGTAAACGGACGCATGGTTAGCGAATCCCCTTTATCAGTCTTATAAAACTGCTGGCGAAAATCGTTTAATTCACTGGCAATCATTAAGAGTGATTTGAGGGAAAAAAAGTCAACCGTTCCACCAGAATAACCAAACTTCGTTTTTAGCATCTTTGCCCTGGTTTTCGCAGATTTGAGTAATTTGCCAGCAAGGTCTTCCATAAATGCAATCGGCATATGCTCATTTGCAATTACTAAACCGAGAGACATGCTAAATTGTGGCAATTGACTATCTGCCCCGTTTTCCCACTGTTGGCGTTGGTAGCGTTGTGCTGTATTTGGACATTTCGCTTTTTCGTTTTCGTACACTGAACGACTCATGAAGGTTTCGTCAAAGTTGATTCCGATCTCGTAGGCGATTTCGAGTGCCTTATCGCCTGGGACAATTAGAATAAGATCGTCACCACCAATACTAATGATTTCAAATGGGAAAACGTATCGGGGGTTATCGTCTTTTATTTCGATCGGTTTAAGTTTCGCCAATGCCTTAAACGTTGCCTCCTGCATTGCAACAAAAACCCGTTCGGAGAATTGACGATATTGTGCTGCGGTTTGGATCTTCTCCAAATAGCCTCCCATATTGTTGCCATCTGCATAGATAAATGCGATGAAACCCTCCGGATCGCTTGCCTTTCCAATATCACTTAAGTCGTTTGGACCATCAGGCGGCTTCTTATAATTTAGCGACAAGTCTGGAGATGATGCAACATATTCGTTGAATAACGAGATCCAATCAGTCAAACGATAATTTCCGCCTCCATCTTGCTCTGCTGGTGACCATTGAAGCCCCTTGGTGAAAGGAACTAACTCGTTGATTTTCAGCTGCTTTTTTGATGCCCGCCCCGTAATGTATTTACGCCAGCATGCTTCACACAGTTGTTGATCCGTTGAGATTTCGGGAATATGAATAACAGGCCGACGGTCACAACTATTACATGTTTGGCTATAGGGATCGCGTTCAATGAAAACGGGCAAATCACGGCTTGTTTTTCGATGCAGCATTTGATTTCCCTCTCGCCGCTTGAATTTTGCCATCGCCAATTTTGACGTTAGTTCTCCGAAAGTCTTTTTACTGAAGAAGTTTGGTGCCTCTTTTCCACCGAAGTAATTCTCTATGACTCGGCCTACTTCAGTTTCTGCACTTTGTCCTGTCTCGTGAAATTCTTCAATCCAAAACCGTTCAGGGTTCAAACCATACTGTAGCTCAAGTAAGTCAAACGTGTTCCCAACGGCAACACTGTTTGAAGTAAGTGTTTCCTGCGTATAAATCCGTTCAATTTCATCAGCAATATCGTGAACGATCGAGGCAGGCGTAAAGGCGAGACAATCACCACCGGCGGAATAGATAACACATTCTCGGGCAGACAAACTATGTCCGCTCCGTTTTCTGAAGTTTTTTTGAATATCTTCTGACCGTTTGGGATCCTCAAGGGATTTGCGTCCTAAGAGAGCAGGGAGGTATTCAATATTAATGCGGTCAAGTAACGTACTTGCTCCGCGAATTTCGGGCAACTTTGCAGATTCAAAAACATAGCCCTTAATCTTCGTGGCACCCCCCGATACAAGCCCTACCTGACGCACTTTCAACGCAGTATACTGTTTCAACTGATGTGTGGAAAACGACGCTCGAGCATCCACGGGAGAGTGCTCAGATGCCACTGTTTTCGCCGCATGCACAATCTGTGCGCACACATCGCCGTCTGATTCTGGGGCGATCGCCGAAGTCAAAAGTCCAGCCCACACAGCATCGTAAACATCGTCGAGCCCATCCTCTTTCCATGTTGCTGTCAATGCAGAGAGGCGTAGTTGATCCAAGATGTCAGTATCAGACTTGTAACCGTTGTCATAACCCAGGCAATACGCGATCGCTGAGGCGGTTAGCGCATGATCCGCAACCGTTGCCCCCGGGAGTGAACGGCACGGCATCCACCGGAATGATCGGAATGATAATTCACCGTCTGCCCCAACTCTTCCTTGCCATAATACATCCAGTTGGGGAAGCAGCAACTCGATCATGAAAGAGACACGCTCGGTGATACGCTGCTCGGGCCAGTCTCGAATATGTGCAGCGGTTTGCTCAACAACAGTGTCCCAATCTTCTTGTGTGATGCCGAATTGATCTCCCAAGATCAGATCTGTCCAACAATAATGTATTTGTTGCCCTTCTTTAAGCAGTTTACCTGTTTTCCAATCTCTGGTCATACGCCTCCTCCACTTTTCATTCATCCATCATGACGTGAAAGTTCCCGCTTTGTATACTTTGAACCTACTTTATATCCAACCAGTCGTTGAGATCTGCTACAACACCTGCTAATTGGTCCAAGTCCTCTGTCGTTGTGATGACTCTAAACTTCACACACCACGTCCCATTCGAGTATATGCCTTGAACATCTCTGCCTGAGAGCCGAAATCGCGTTGATTCCGACAGATCTGGATTCCAATAGGTTGAGTGGCAGTATCGGACATAGGACCTTGCCTCGGTGACCTCTTGCAAAAAGTGTAAAACAAAAGGGCGGGCTTGGTTGTAGCCGTGTTTGCCCAACTCTGGTTTTTCTTTTTCACGATTATATGCAGCACGCGGGAGACTTGTCTCCTTCAACACTTGAAAACGGGAACGGAAGGTCTCGTGGAAAATCTGTCCCGTGGCTGAAAGTTCAAGATAGTCCTCGCCTTCGATTTTCACGCGATTGATCAGTGGTTCAAAGCGTTCATCCCAATCCTCACTGAAATCTTTCCAAGGTTCACAAGCATTAGACCGGCTCAGCGCCATAAACATACCGCTTGCACGTTGCCAGAGTGAAAAATCGAGTGCTACTGGCATGGGTGGAAAAGGGATAATCGCATCAAAACGTTCGTGCTTATAATATACTGGAATGTCAAGGGCTTGCCCCATGAGGACAGCAATCGCGATCTGGGCTTTATACCCGCCTGTTGCATTAATCGCGCATGGCGTATAATTCTGTCTTGATTCACGCACCCGTTCACCGAAAAGTTTGGCAAGATTACGCAAACCTTGGGTCCGAAATAGGTTGGGATCATCGTCACGTAAACCCTCCACACAATGAATTTCTACCTGCCAACCGTCCTGTGTGAAGTAGAAGTGTAAAATCTGAGCGATTGCTGATCCATCACCTGTCTCAGAGTGAAATAGATGAAGGTAGCCTTTCTCAATAATCCCTTGTTTAAGGAGATCCGTCACAGAGTTAATTTCTGCACCGCAGAGTCGCTCGGTCGGATTGATTTGATGTAGTTGAGTCGCTACTTCTAACCAATTTTTGTCGGAATACGCCTGAGCCAGGGCAGCACGGATCGGGTCAGTTTGTTTTTCCTTAATAAGATTGGATAGGTTGGGATATACCAGACTTGTTCCAATTGTACAGAGGAGTGTGTGGGGTCGTGATTTGGACATTAAATATTCCTATATTTACTATATCATTGCTTATTTTCGTCGGTCAGTTTAGTTCCTTTAATAATTTATTCCAAAAATTCTGAACGCTCTGAAGAGATGTAGGAGACTCGTCAAGTGCATCTATCCGCATTGCATGATGATGCCATGCATTGCGTAATTCTTCCGTCAGTTGATTCCAGAAATTACCAAATCCTTCCGGCACCGATGATATAGGTGTGGATGTGGATACCTCCCCTCTTGCAGCAGCTCCGATAGCACCGAGTTCTTTGCTATACCATTCCCGCACATCAAGTTCCAACCAATTCTGAATATCCTTACAATTGTCTGATTTCCAAATTACCCAAGAGACCACCCACTCCCGCATCAAACCGACTGCCAGTGAAAGTTGATCTCGTTCCAGATACAAATTGATCATATAAGCCTGACGCTTTAACTCATCTTCATTCAAAGGGATCTCCTCTTTCCATTTTCCTTTACGCGGCGGAGATTCTTCAAAAGCTAATTGTTCTGTCGCGCTGGTGATGCTCTTGGTGAGTTCGCCAACAAGGGGTGGGAGACTGGGACTGTCTATTGTGGGAAGTGCTTGAACTGAATCTATGAGCCCTCTACTGGCTTTTTCCAATTCTAAAGGCAAGGCAGACTCATAAGCAAACGCATACTTTTCGAGCCACTTAACAGAACTCCTGACCTGTGTGGCCTGTTCCGAACGTTCTTCCCCCGCATCCTTCTTACCTTCCTTAAATAATTGTCCAGTTTCTTGACGTAGCACCGCCGCTAATGGCTGGAGGAGACCCGCTATGGGCTTTGTCGTGCCCTGATCGCGGAACATCCGAACTGCATAGAACCATTCTGGTAATTCCAGGAGTGGCTGTAGGTCAATGATGGGTTTGGGTTCATCTGGCGGTATCCCTTCAAACATACCGTAGTAGGCACCGCGGATATTGACGCCACGAAGCGATGTAAGGTAGAGCACCAAGGCATAGAAGATAAAAGGAAAGTGTCGGAACCCCTGTGTGACATCGAGCGTTAGGTCAGCCCCTTCTGGAATCCTATTAGCAACGGACTCAAGAATCTGACGAATTTCGTCGGTGCTGCTTCCGTCAGGGATCTCAATTAACTCGGGACTTAGTTTAAGGGTTCTACAGATTTCTGCTCGAAAAAGCTGCCATGTTTCACGCTTAGCCCCTTGCGTAACCACCGCGACAACATGGTTGGGCAACTGGGATTCCTCAAGTAGTTTTACCAATGCCAATGGCGTGAGGTCGGTCTTGACTGTTCGTCCATTCCATCGATACTCTGTTTCAGTCGCTCGCATTCCGAGGCTGGTCAGTAAAATATGTTCTTTACCTGACGATTCGTAGATTGCCTTCTTCATAAGAATTGTTTCAATTGTTGTCTCAAACGTTCTGAGGTTTCATCCGTAATAACGTAGCACAATGTGGTTTTGCTAAAGTTTGAACAGTCTTTAAGAAAGCTCAGGGGTTACCTAAGCAAACGACGTTTGAAAAATCAAGCAAACTATGGTGAGACACATTCATGACTCGTATTAGGAGCTAATACAATATCCCTGCATAGCAAGCATAGCATAATTTGATTTATTAAGTCAAATCAAATTTTCAAAAAAGTGCTTAATTGGGGCGAAGAATTCTACTGATTTTTTCCGAATTTCAGAGTGATATTTTTATCCACTGTTTGTGGGTTGGTAAAGGGGAGCTGTCAAAAGGTATGGAAATATAGGTTCGACTAAACTAAAGAAGGGGATCGGAAAAGTGCTACGGGATAGGTTTCCAATCCCTTCAAGCAGGAAAGCACGGGGAAGTAGCAGTCGGCAGTCAATTATCAGCAGCCAGTTATTGGACAGAGTCCCTCTTTAACTAACAACTGATAACCGAAAACTGACAACTATCACATTCCCTACGAACGGGAAGGTGTATCCAAAGTGGATCATCGTTGACCGGTTTCGGAGGTAAATATTGGTTTCAATTCCCTACGAGTGGGAAGGTGTATCCAAAGCGAATACATTATGCGGACTTAATAGTAAGAATTAATTCGTTTCAATTCCCTACGAGTGGGAAGGTGTATCCAAAGCATTATCAGAAGTGGAGTTTATCCAGAATGATGTGTTTCAATTCCCTACGAACGGGAAGGTGTATCCAAAGCATTCAAGGATGGCGATGAGGTCCGAAGGATAGAAAGAGTTTCAATTCCCTACGAGCGGGAAGGTGTATCCAAAGTGTTGGTGTGTCGGAAAGTGTCTCTGATATGGAGATACAGTTTCAATTCCCTACGAGCGGGAAGGTGTATCCAAAGCCTAATCCTCTATTGCCACGACAACAACATCGAATTCAGTTTCAATTCCCTACGAGCGGGAAGGTGTATCCAAAGCAAAAACTTCACAACGGGGCAGTTATTGAGAATTATTTTGTTTCAATTCCCTACGAGCGGGAAGGTGTATCCAAAGCAAATACAGGATGTGGCACAGGGCAGACAACCAATGTTTCAATTCCCTACGAGCGGGAAGGTGTATCCAAAGTAAGTATCGTGGCGGACAGCAGTGGTATTACTTGTTTCAATTCCCTACGAGCGGGAAGGTGTATCCAAAGTTAAAAACGCAGACGCAGGAAGTCAATGAAAAATCCAGTTTCAATTCCCTACGAGCGGGAAGGTGTATCCAAAGTTGCCAACAGGACATCACAGCCCTCGGTAAACACATGTTTCAATTCCCTACGAGCGGGAAGGTGTATCCAAAGGCGATGTGCTTCTCAGGTTAGCGATTGAGCCAGTGTTTCAATTCCCTACGAGCGGGAAGGTGTATCCAAAGAAACAATGAAAGCAATACCGTCATCGCGGTTGGAAAGCTGTTTCAATTCCCTACGAGCGGGAAGGTGTATCCAAAGAATAAGATTGGAGATTGCGCTGCAAGGGCATTTACGTTTCAATTCCCTACGAGCGGGAAGGTGTATCCAAAGCTTGCTATCGACGCTACCGTCTCCATTGACATCATGTTTCAATTCCCTACGAGCGGGAAGGTGTATCCAAAGATACCGAAGTCCTAACAGTTGGCCTTGACTATCCAGTCCAGTTTCAATTCCCTACGAGCGGGAAGGTGTATCCAAAGCCGATCGACATCTCGGAGCAGATCGCACCGCTCTTTGAGTTTCAATTCCCTACGAGCGGGAAGGTGTATCCAAAGGAGCCGTAGAAGGGTACAAAGACGCGATTGTCTACGTTTCAATTCCCTACGAGCGGGAAGGTGTATCCAAAGTCTCAAGCAAGCGGGCTCAACGGCGTGCAGATTGGAAAAAGTTTCAATTCCCTACGAGCGGGAAGGTGTATCCAAAGATAGGTTGAAGGGTGTACCTTAAAAAACCCTTATGTGTAGGAGTTTCAATTCCCTACGAGCGGGAAGGTGTATCCAAAAATGTTGGCTCACCGTGCAATGACCGATGACACCCACTTGTTTCAATTCCCTACGAGCGGGAAGGTGTATCCAAAGATTTATATCTAATTTTTGCCGAACTCTTAGCATTTGAGTTTCAATTCCCTACGAGCGGGAAGGTGTATCCAAAGGAATTAAAAAAAGCACCAACTCAGCCAAAATTCTTGTTTCAATTCCCTACGAGCGGGAAGGTGTATCCAAAGCACTGTCAAAGAGGTGGAGGTTTTACCTTACTATCGGTTTCAATTCCCTACGAGCGGGAAGGTGTATCCAAAGCTTTTTCATTCCTCTGTTGGAGGAAACCATGAAAAAGGGTTTCAATTCCCTACGAGCGGGAAGGTGTATCCAAAGATCTGAACATGGTGAGGAAGGGTGTTCAAGTCCTGAATGTGGGTTTCAATTCCCTACGAGCGGGAAGGTGTATCCAAAGGGGATAAGTATCAGGATAACATCAAGAAACAGGAAATGGTTTCAATTCCCTACGAGCGGGAAGGTGTATCCAAAGGTGAACCATGATGATGAATTCGCCCTTTCGTGGGCAAACAGTTTCAATTCCCTACGAGCGGGAAGGTGTATCCAAAGACGAGATCGATGACTCTGATGACGATGCGGATGACGCTGAGAGTTTCAATTCCCTACGAGCGGGAAGGTGTATCCAAAGATGGCAACCGACATACTAACAGGCATGAACGCAGAGTTTCAATTCCCTACGAGCGGGAAGGTGTATCCAAAGGCACTCGTCGTCGGTTCTTCATCAATAAACCAGTGCTGTGTTTCAATTCCCTACGAGCGGGAAGGTGTATCCAAAGAAGACCTTGACACAACCTTAATGGCAGTCACAGCAAGTTTCAATTCCCTACGAGCGGGAAGGTGTATCCAAAGTAGGCGTGAATTGTGCGTGTATCCGCTCGATGTTACCTGTGTTTCAATTCCCTACGAGCGGGAAGGTGTATCCAAAGATGGCATGTCTGACGACTTGCATGAGACGGATGAGTTTCAATTCCCTACGAGCGGGAAGGTGTATCCAAAGTTTTGACAGCGAAACGCACGAGGATCGGCTTGAAGTTTCAATTCCCTACGAGCGGGAAGGTGTATCCAAAGTGAAGATTGGGCAGCGGCACGGGAACAGTTTAGCAAGTTGAGTTTCAATTCCCTACGAGCGGGAAGGTGTATCCAAAGTTACATGTTCAGAACATTCACACATCGTTGTTCGAGGTTTCAATTCCCTACGAGCGGGAAGGTGTATCCAAAGAGACCCTATTTTGCACCCAGTCGGGGCGTGGCTCCGGATACCCCAAAACCAAACGCGAACTGCGCGGGGCTTTTTTTGCGCAAAAATTTCTCCCTAAAATCCCACGAACCCTTATGAACATTGACCCAAACGCGATTTTTCAACAAAAAAGGTTCGGAAGCAAGGCACTATCTATGTTCTTGGGCAATTTGTGTGGCATTCCCCCCTGATAGGGGAATCGCGTTTGTTTTTATAAGTATACGCGAAATTTGTTAAAATGTCAAGAAAAAATTTATCCAGAGTTTTCAGAAGTCGGGATTCGGAGATCCCGCCTCCCAGAGTTCCAAACGTTCTTCACCTGTTTTGAACCCACGTTGCTACTTACAGGATTTTCGCTGTGAATCTGCATTTTTGTATCGTTTCCCGTGCGTTTTCGGACGCACAGGAAACCCAGACGCACAGTCTATGCTACAAAGATGGCATCTCGCGTTATTTTGCTTGACACGAATTGATTTCTCATCTATTTTATTGTTAGTTTTCAGTTATCGGTGAGTGGTTGCAAAACTGGACGAGGGAGGTTATACATAGATGGGAATTTTATCGAAGGATCAGCGTAAACAGTGGAGGACAGAGGGATACTTCGTTTTGAAAGGGGTGCTCTCTCCTGAAGAAGTCCAAGCGTTGAGAGCAACAGTAGACGCAATGGATGCGGCGTTTCGGAAAGGTGAGAATGTCACCGCCGATTCCCTTTTTGACAAGCGGAATGTGATGGAAGACAACGATATTTTCGTTGATCTGATGGACCATCCCGTGACGTTTCCGATTGTGCGGGAGTTGTTGGGCGACTACATCCAGCTGAGTATGTCGGAGGTGATCGTGCGTCCGCCGAACCCGAAAGACCAAGGGTATCTGCACACGGACGGCGGTCAAGCGATGCGAACCATTCGGGTCAGCAAATCGAGTTCACCGCTACAAGTGAAAATCCATTATTTTTTAACAGATCTTGAGGATCCCGATAGTGGTAACTTCACTGTTGTGCCGGGAAGCCATAATCGGACGTTTCCAGAGACGGGTGTCAAGGATGGTCCCTATATCCCTGAAGCCGTGCAGTTATGTGTGAAAGCAGGGGATGCCGCCGTTTTTCCGCATGCGTTATGGCATGGGGTTGTCGCCAACCGCTCGGAACAAGCCCGAAAAACGCTTATCTACTGCTACAGCCATCACTGCTTCCGTCCGTTTGACTACGAAAAAGCGTCCCCCGAACTGATGGAGCGATGCACGCCACGTCAGCGCAGGTTAATCGGGGACATCGGGGATTGGAGACCGGGATCTTATTTTTATTCGCCGGGTGATCAGGAAAAGTTAATCAGTGGGTTGGAAGAATAGCACTCAGCGATTAGCAGTCGGCTATCAGTAAGAGTCAGGAAACGGAGTTCCGTCCTACAGGAATGATGTTGGTTGTATTGAGTGGAATTGGGAACGCTAACGGGCTTAGGACGCAAACTAACAGTTTGCGCTACAAGACGGTCGGGAAACAGGGGGTAGGCCTACAGCAGAGCGAATATTTTAGTCGATTTCGATAACGACGTACTGTTGTTCGACGGTAACTGGAAAGGTATCGGCGACATAAGGACCTTTTTCCGCTCCGGAATTGGATGCCTCGATATTCTCGCCGCTCTCGACTTGGACCTCGTATTTTCTGACGCGTCGTTGGGCGGGACTCCACCAGGATTGTCCTGTTTTGATGTCGAATTCCCAACTGTGCCATGGGCATCGGAGAATTTCACCGTGGCGGGTATAGTTATAGGTGCCCGGCGCGGAAGACTCTAAAAATCCAGTGACCAGCCCACTGCACAAGGGACCGCCTTGGTGTGGGCAGCTATTGCGGATAGCGAAGTACTCGCCATCAATATTAAAGACACCGATGGAGCGTCCGCCGATTTCGACGATTTTGCGTTCACCGGGGGGAATTTCGTCTGGGGTTGCTACTACGTATTTAGGCATTTAGGTATTGGTTATCAGTTGTCGGTTATCAGTAGGCGAGGTTGGGAAACCTCGCCTATCCATTTTAAAGGGAAATTGCCCTATAGTTTATCGAATGCGTAGAGTTCGCGGGCGTTGTCCGCTAAGATCTTGCGACGCAGTTCCGGTTTCAGGAAGCTGGGTAAAGCACGGTCAGGCGCATCGAAATCCCAATGCGGGTAATCGGTAGCGAACATGAGTTTGTCGTCCATGTCCATCTGCTCAAGCATCTGCTCGAAATACTCGCGTTTCGGTGGCTCTTCCATGGGTTGTGTGCTGAGCCAGAAATGATCTCGGATGTATTCCGAGGGTTTCCGTTTAAGGTCAGGCACTTCCACACGCAACTTCTCCCATGTCGCATCAAGTCGCCAGATAAGCGGGGGAAGCCATGCGAATCCCCCTTCAATGAGAACAATCTTCAGCGTCGGGAAACGCTCAAACACGCCTTCCATGACAAAACTAATGACTTGGGTATGGAAGGCTTGCGGCATACCGCCATGGTCTTCAATGTAATAGGAGGGCCATCCGGCACCTGTAATGGGACCCTGATTGCCTCCGAAGTGGATAGCGATAGGTAAGTCATACTCACAGGCGGCTTCGTACATTTTCCAGTATCTTCGATTTCCAAGCGGATCCCTCGTCCGTGCGAGGAGCAAGAGTTGAACAAACGCTGGGTTGGGACCGCAGCGGTGGACCTCCTCAGCCGCAAGATCTCCATCCTCATAAGGAGGAACAATAGAGGCGCGCAAGCGTGGGTCAACTTCCACCCAATCGGCGACCTGCCAATCGTTGACTGCCCGTGCGAGTGCATCACCAAATTCAAGATTCAGCTGTTCACCAACAGGCATAAGCGGGGTAAGCACGCCATACTCAATATCGAATGCGTCCAACAATTGCTCCTGCATGAACCCCAAATCTGCCCCCGGAGCGAGTCCTGAGGGGGGCCATGCGTCCCGTCGTGCGGCGTTCAGGAGTGCACGTGGATAATAGCCGCCGATGCGGCCGCGGAGCCCGAAAGTCTTGTAGTGCTCCTGCCATCGCTCGGATAGGTAAGGGGACAATCCGCCGGGGGGAACAGAATTGTGGATGTCGCAATCAATAACTGGGAATTTGGAACGTTTCGTCGTTGTGTTTTTCATTGCGTTTTTCTCCAAAAGACTTAAAAAGTGAAGACAGACTAAAGTTGATAAAAGGCACGTGCGTTCTCGTGTAGAATTTTACGAGCGAGTGTGCCCGGTAATTCTGTCGGGAAAGCATCGTTAGGCGTGTTGAACTGCCAATGCGGATAATCGGTTGAAAACATTAACATCTCATCGGATTCTAATTGCCCGATAATCTGAAGAAGTTGCTTCGGGGTCGGTGGTGCATCAATAGGTTGTAAAGTGAATCGAATGTGCTTGCGCATGTATTCAGAAGGTGGGCGTTTGACCCATGGGGTGTTGCTTCGCAGGCCTCGCCACTCTTTATCAATCCGCCACATAACAGCGGGAAGCCATGTAAAACCGCTTTCAATTAGCACGACACGCAGTTCCGGGAACTGATCGAAAATGCCTTCTGCAACGAGGCTAATCACCTGTGCTTGGAAGACTTGTGTCATCCCGCTATATTCCTCTATAAATGTAGAGGGCCAGCCAGTCGCAGAGGGTTGAGTGCCCGGAGCACCGCCGTAATGGATGCCAATAGCGAGGTTATTTCGGACGGCGGCTTCGTAAATCGGATGGTAAATGCGGTTCCCATAAGGGGTACGTGAACGGACCGGGAGTATCGCTTGAACAAACCCGGGATGACTGCCAACTCTCTCAATTTCCTTCGCCGCGAGATCTGGAAGTTGGCTTGGAATCACAAGGGAAGCCCGGAGTCGGGGTTCAGGATCAAGCCAGTGTTCTATCTGCCAATCGTTTACCGCCTGTGCGATAGCCTCAGCGAGGTCAGGATTGTGGACGCTTTGCACGCGATAGGCACAATTGAGAATACCGTATTCGAGATTCCAAGCATTAAGTAGGTGTTCACGGACATGTTCGAGATCCACATCCCACGGAGACGGTGCATCGGGATGCGTCGTTAGCGGTGCCTGACGCGGATAATCATTTGCATCGGGACCCCTAAAGCCGGAGGTACTACAATAGTCGCACCAGAAATCAGACATGTAAGGGAAAAGCGTCTGTAAGGTTGGGACTTCGTTATGGATGTCGCAGTCGATCGCTTTGATGCCTGCTTGGACGAAATTCGGGGTATCCTTACTTTCCATCTACGTCTCCTCGATTTGACACAAACAATGGGGCGTACTGGATTTGAACCAGTGACTTCTACCGTGTGAAGGTAGCGCTCGTACCCCTGAGCTAACGCCCCGCGTAGGGATATGGGCCCACTAGGACTCGAACCTAGGACCAGCCGGTTATGAGCCGGCGGCTCTGACCACTGAGCTATGGGCCCCTTTTAGAACGATTTCAGTGTAAGAATTATATCATATTTCGCAAAAAATATCAAATTTTAATAGTTATCAGCCGTCAGCAATCAGGCGTCGAGAATCGGAGTGTTTTTGCTTGGGTATTTCCCCCTCCTACAGCAAAATTAGCCGTTAATTAACAAAATCTCGGAGTTTTCGGCTTCGCCTGGGGTGTCTTAACTTCCGAAGTGCTTTCGCTTCAATTTGCCGGATACGTTCCCGTGTTACTTCAAAGATATTGCCGACCTCTTCAAGCGTCCGTGGATATCCATCTTCAATCCCAAAACGGAGGGAAATTACCTTTCTTTCGCGTTCATTGAGTTCGGAAAGGACTTCCTGAATCTGCTCTTTGAGTATATTCAATTCGGCTTCTTGGACAGGGGACGGGGAATCAACATCCATAATGAAAGCCCCGAGAGGGTTCTCATCCTCTTCACCGATGGGGGTGTCTAAAGAGGCGGTTTCTGGTGCGACTGCCAAAGCTTCATTGACCTTATTGGTGGAAATCCTGAGATCAGCGGCGATCTGTTCAGCTGAAGGTTCAGTGCCTAATTCCTGTAAAAGTGAGCGTTGCACCCGCCTGATTTTGTTGATCCGTTCGTGCATGTGGACGGGAATGCGGATTGTGCGTCCTTGGTCGGCGATAGCACGTGTAATCCCTTGACGAATCCACCATGTGGCGTACGTGCTAAATTTATATCCGCGCTGATAATCGAATTTGTCCACTGCCCGCATCAAGCCGATGTTCCCCTCTTGGATTAAATCGAGAAATTCGAGTCCCGATGCCCGGTGTCTATGTTTCTTGGCAATGTTGATAACCAGTCGGAGGTTGGCTTCAACCATCGCCATTTTTGCGCCTTGTGCCTCGGATTCACCCTTGTCAATCTGCTGTGTGAGTGCCTTGAGTTGTTCCCTCGGGACTCCAATTTCGGTCATGTGCTGCCGGATATTACGTTGTAACCGAACGATGTTTACGTAGGCGGCTTTTACGGCATCGTTTTTAAACTGACGATCCGTCCCGTTACTTCCGTTGAGCCATTCGTTCGGGATATCATGTGTCTGCTGAAGGTGCTGGATTTCATTTTCCCAAGTGCTGATCTGAGACTCGGCTTGCTTGACGAGATCAGAAATTTTGCTAATTTCCTCTCGATCAATCTTAAGTTCCTCAAGCGTCTTAATGAGATTGGTACGGGTTTTCGATTTCGCAGCGGTTTCCCCCCCATTTTTAGCAGTAGAAGTCGGGACAGCAGCGAGACGTTCCATCTCGAAGTTTTCAAGTACGACCAACGCTTTCTTGACCTGTTCGCGTAATTTGCGTTCCTTATTCTGTGTTGAGGAGTTCGAAACAGACTTATCAATAATATCAGAGGCACGCTTTTTAGCCGTGACGATTTTATAGAGAAGTTTCCGAACTTCAGTAATAGCGAGGGGTGTGCCGAAGGTTGCTTCATGAGCCGTCCGATGTCCTGCCTCAATCTGTTTAGCGAGTTCCACCTCTTGTTCCTTATCAAGGAGGTCAAATTTCCCCATCTCGCGCATGTACACCTTCACGGAATCGTCGGTGTAATTTGTGCCAGTTGCAACGATTTCTCCCATTTCATCTTCGTATCCGGGTTCATCGTTGCTCTCGGTATCCAGGTAATCAAGGGTAGGATGATCTTTGAAATCCACCATCAACTTCCTCCTTCATTTGGGGTTTCCTCGTGAGTGTCCACGATATCGCGATTATATAAGGCTCGTCTTTGGTTAGAGAGTTTCACCGATTCCTCAAGGATTTCCCTGTCATCTGTTCCCTCAGCACGTGCGTGCGAGCGAACACGCTGTTCAAGATCTCGCAAGAGGAAATGCCGTAGTTTTTTTAGGCATCCTTCCACCCGGGACTGTAGTAGCTTCGGTGGAAGTGTTCTTCGTAGAATGACACTTGAAATAAACGCGCTGAGTTTTTCGTCGGGGCATTCATTAATGAGGGTCTGGATATCTACGTTCTTATCGTCCGTACAAGATTCCCAGAGCAATTGTGCAATTCTACCAAAATGAGGTTCTGTGAAACTCTGATAGTCAAATTGAGATTTGACATAGGCAATTAACGTTGGACTTTGGATTAATGCTTCAATCAATTGACGTTCGATTTGTGCGCGGGGTGTCAATCGTTGGTTATTTGCCTTGGTTTGTCTCTGCCGACTGGGAGCGAGGGGTTCCTTGAATCCCACATCTCGCAATTCCTGCCAAAATGCCGACGCCTCCACATGGAGTTCCCGTGCGGCATATTTGATGTATTCGCTCCGCTCTACCTGATTCTTGAGGTTTATGAGCGTCTCAACAACCTCTTTGACAACCTGTGTTTTCACATCAACCCGATGAATGTCTTGCCGTTGGATAGCGGCTTGAATCTGAAATTCGATGAGATTTATTGCTTTGTCCGTGAGTTCTGTGAACGCGGCGGCTCCGTGTTGTCGCGTAAAGGAATCCGGATCTTCGCCTGTAGGTAACAGGGCAATGCGTACCCGCAACCCTTCTGTGAGGAGTCGGTGTAGTCCACGTTGTGCGGCTTGGAAACCTGAGACATCTCCGTCGTAGACAATGATAACTTCGGGCGCAAACCGCTTCAATAATTTTGCATGATTTTCGCTCAGCGAGGTACCAGAGGACGCGACTACATTTTCAATCCCGGACTGAAAAAGCATCAAAACGTCCATATACCCCTCTACAAGAAGGACATGTTGCTTTTTATAGATAGATTGGCGTGCTTTGTCGAGGTTGTAAAGGATATTACTTTTATCATATAGAACTGTCGCGGGAGAATTTAGATACTTCGGTTGATGTTCTTCAGAGAGTGAGCGTCCCCCAAAACCAACGGGAATCCCGCGTTCATTGTAAATCGGGAAAAGGACCCTATTCCAAAATCGATCCTGTGGACCTCGATCTTCATCCTTAATCAGTCCGGCATCAATAAGTTGCTGTATCGTAAATCCTTTATCTGTTGCGACTTTAATAAGATCGCGTCGCGCAGACTGTGCGTAGCCCAGCTGGAAGGACCGGAGCGTTTTCAATTGGACGCCTCGATGCTTGAGATACTGCATCGCTGATGCCCCCGCTCTATCAATCAGAAGTTGGTTGTGGTAGTATTCCACAGCAAACCGGTTGAGGTCTTCCAAAGTTGTGAACCGTTTTCGGCTCGCGCTCCCCTGACCCTCTCGATTCGGAAGGTCAATATTCAGCCGACTCGCTAACCACTCCAGCGTCTCCATGAAGTTTTTACCTTCATGCTTTTGCACAAAAGAGATGACATTTCCCCCCGTTTGACATCCAAAACAGTAGAACATCTGCTTTTGCGGTGAGACCGTGAAGGAGGGTGTTTTTTCATCGTGGAACGGGCAGAGTCCCTTGTAATCTCGACCGGCAGGACGCAGCGCGACACCACATTCGGAGATGACTTCAACAATATCGCTTCGGCTCTGGATCTCATCAATTGTTTCGCGTGGCACAGTGCCTCTTGCCTGCGGGGTGTTCATGGTGAATCTGCCTTACTCTTTGAATGTGACGACGGTTACGCCCTCACCGCCTTGGCTGAGTGGGGCGAGCTGGTATTTGGTTACACGGGGATTCTCACGCAATTCGTCATGAACGGCTTTTCGCAATGCGCCCGTCCCTTTGCCGTGAAGAATACGAACTGTCGGGAGACCTGCAAGATATGCGTCATCAAGATACTTATCGGTCAAGTCTAACGCCTCTTTTACAAGCAACCCTCGAATATTCAGTTCACTACTGATTGTATTAGATTTACTATATTGAATATCAAGTACGGACGTTGAAAGATTTGATGTTTTTTGTTTTGGGTGTACGGCATCAATTTCGTGGTAGGCGGCTTGCATTTGCATATTCCCAACCAGAATGTGAAGGGGTGTTTTACCGCGCGGTTTAATAGCGGTGACTTCTCCAAATCGGTTGAGTTTCTTGACTCTGACTTTATCGCCGACGTTAACTTTGAGTTTCGGTTGGTTAGATTGTTTTTTAGGGGGTTCCTTTTTCAACGATTTTTTAGCAGCCTCTATCTCTGAAAAAGCGTTTCGAATACTCTCTTTAGAGGCTTGTTGTTTGCGAATATCAGCGACAAGTTTCTCTACAGTTTTACGGGCGTTGGCGACGATGTCGCGAGCCTCCCGCTCCGCTTGGTGTTTTAAGGTATCCCGTTGGGTTTCAAGGGTTTGAAGGAGTTGTGTATGTTTCTGGGATGCGTCCTCAGCTTCTTGAATCTTATCGTGCAAGCGTGCGCGTTCTGTTTCTAATTCATCTTGTGTTTCCTGCAAACGCACAAGGAGGTCTTCAACAGCCACGTTATTATTCCCTAAATGCGTTTGGGCTTCCTCAAGAATTTCAGAGGGGATTCCGAGTTGTGAGGCAATTTTTATGGCATTGCTACTTCCGGGGATACCTATCTGGAGTCGGTAGGTCGGACGCAGTGTCGTCCAGTCAAACTCCATTGAAGCGTTTTCCATACTTTGTTGTGTATGGGCGTACGCCTTAAGTGCGCCGTAGTGTGTCGTGACGATGGTATTCACCTGTCTTTCACCGAGCCAATCAAGGAGTGCCATACCGAGGGCTGTCCCTTCACTGGGATCCGTTCCAGCCCCGATCTCGTCCAACAACACAAGCGAATGTTCGGCGTGCTCGATTTTCCGAAGCATCTCCGCAATCTTGGTGATATGTGAAGAGAAAGTACTCAGACTCTGTTCTATGCCTTGGTCATCCCCAATGTCGGCAAAGACATGATCGAAGATAGCGACCTGACTCCCGTGTTCCGCTGGAATATGTAATCCGGATTGTGCCATGAGCGTCAATAGCCCGACTGTCTTGAGAACAACGGTTTTGCCCCCGGTATTCGGACCGGTGATAACCAGCGTATTGAACGTTTTGCCGATATGAACGTTTGTCGGCACAACATTCGCTGGTAGCTCCGCGCTTGTATCCGAATCCGGATCTGACGGTCGCGCGTTCTGAAGATGGAACTCCAATAAGGGGTGCCGTGCTTCAATCAATTTGACGACGCCTCGGGTATTCAATTTCGGTTCAACAGCGTTTAACGCGAAACTAAAACGTGCCTTTGCGTTCAAAAAGTCGAATTCTGCTAACAGGTTGAGGGACAGTTCCAATTCGTGTAAGTTGTCGCGCACGCGATCGGTAAGGTCGAGGAGGATGCGTCGAATTTCACGTTGTTCGGCTTCAGCGGTTTCATGGAGTGCGTTGTTCATCTGGACGATTTCCAAAGGCTCTACAAAAAAGGTAGCCCCGCTTGTGGATTGTCCCTGAACCACGCCTCGAAAAGATGAACGTGCTTCCTGCTTTATTGGAATGACATACCGATTGTTTCGAGAGGTGATGACCTGCTCCTGAATTGCTTTCTGATGCGCCGGTGAACGCAGCGTCGCTTCGAGTTTTTGGTGTATATTTTCACGAAGTCGCGACAATTTCCGCCGGAGGGCGCGCAACTCAGGACTTGCGCGATCCAGCAACATTCCCTCAGCATCGATGCAATGATTGATCGCCTCGACTAACTCTGGGAACACCGGCAGGGCATCAACAATAGCAAAGAGGTTGGGAAACTCCTCTCGATCGCGTTTCTCAAAGGTACGGTGGATGTCTTCGGGAATTTGTGCGACCTTTCGGACATCAAGGAGTTCCTCAGCGTCTAAGAGTGCGCCGACCTTTGCAGCGTGGGTTAGCGATTTGCGGATATCCTTTAAACCGTTGAGTGGTATTCCACCGTGAACTTGATGAAAGAATTTCGTCTCACTGCACAACGTGAGTAGATAGCGAATTTTATCGACATCAGAAGATGGCGCGAAGGTGTCAACACGCGCTGTTCCGAGTTGAGAAGCGGTGTATTTTTTCAGGAGTGCACGGATTTTGTCGTATTCTAATACTTTTTCAACATTGGATAGCACTTTTTAATTATTCCTTGCGGAACCTTTATGAATGAGGCGAAACCCTCTTAACCGATTAATAGTTCTTACGCTTAAGGTTGCCCCACGTCGTGACTAACTTCTCTTGCGGTTCGACCGACAATATCTTGATGTCGCGCAACCAAGCAATGACAAAGACGCTACCATCGACCTCGACTATTACTTCGGTTTCGTCGGTGGCGAATTCATAAAGATAGATGGAGCCCCATCGAGAATAGGCTATATAGTCTCCTTCAGGCGACCAGTCTGCCCAATACCCGGTGGCTTTGTCGACATCGAACAACGCCTCAATTGTTTTGGTTTCGATGTCAATTGTGCAGAACGTATCGAACTCTCTGTTCCATCTGAGGAAGAGGATGCGCTGCCCATCGGGTGCCCACACAGGATAAAAATCTTTATGGAGTTCGGTCAAGAGTTCTATCTCTTTGGTTTCAACGTCTAAGAGGTAGAGGTGTTCCAACCAGCCGGGTCTGGAGAGGGAAAAGGCGATTCGCTTGCTATTTGGCGACCAGGACATTCCCCAAAAGGAGTAGGGCCATCCTTGGTGTGGCACTTGCGTCATGACTTCCATCTCACCCGTCTCGATATCCAGCACCCATATCTGATTTTCTTGCGGAAGTTGGTTTATTGTCCAACCGTTGAAGGCGAGTTTTTTGCCGTTCGGAGAAACGGAAAGAAACCGATACGTGCCAGCCGATGGGGTAATGAGTTTCTTATTCTTTGGATTTTCGGGATTAATGGAATAAACGTTAGAGTGCCCAGCATCCCGTTGAATGAAATAGAGGAGATCTCCGTTCGGGCCCCACGCCGGATACATCCCTTTATGGTTCAAAGGGATCCCTCTTAAATCTTTAGTGCCTTTGATTGGCGTTGTATAGAGATTCCAATCGAAGCGACCGAGATTTTCATCGAATCCGTTGACTGCATACGCGAGGTGTCCTGTCGGTGCTGCTTCACCTAACGAGGCAAAAGGAAGCAGGGTTAAAAAAAGCACTCCCAAAAGAGCGAATCCGACGGTTTTGGAAGCGAAGTAAGGTGGACGACTATATTTATAAAACATCAGTGCTGCTCCCTAATATAAAGTAGAAAAAATGTGTTGGTAAAACCCCAAATTATTGAGCAGATTCAAGGCGTTTGTAATGGAGCATCGCGTTCTCATAGAGGCGGCGACTTAACCCCAGTTTTTCAAGATCAACGACCAGATCGTAGCTATAGAGTGCTGAACTTTCTCTGCCTTGGTCGTCGGCACGACGGGCGTTTTGAACGTTATTTATGAGTGTGATCGCTTCTTTTTCAAAATTTCCGATCTGCTTTCGGAGTTCCGTGGACAGCCCACCCTGAATGTCTTTGTTGACTTTATAGGTGCGAATCGCGTCGGCATAGGCAACATAAGCGTCATAGTAATGCTTTTCGTTCTCCAATTTTTCAGCGTTTGAGAGGTCCAACGTTTCACTGATGGCAGCGATAACAACTTTCGCGTCTTCAATGACTTCAAGGCTTTTCTGGGCAATGCCTGCTTCAAGTGTTGTCCGGAATTCATCAATGATCTCTTTATATGCGGCACGCGCGCCATCGGTGTCCCCCAACTTTTCATAAACAATTGCCTGATTAAATTTGGCTTCGGCAAGCACGAACTTCCGAATCTCTGGTGGGAGTTCTGGTGTAGGCGGGTATACTTTTGCCTGATAGGCATCAATGGCTTTTTCGTAGTTGCCTTCCTGTTCGTAGGTGTTGCCTATTGCCTTTTGGGCGTACAGACTGTATATCTGATTTTCGGGTTGATGGTTTGTAATAATCTGTTCGAATTGTGAACGTGCTTCTGCGTAGTTGCCTTGATAGTAGAGTGAACTTGCATATTGATACTGTGCTTTGTCAGCAAATGCGGTATTCGGATATTTCTCAAAGATCTGCTGCAGCTGCGTTTGTGCGGCTGCGAGAGACGCTTCACTTTCCGCTAATTTATCTGCATCGAAAAGACTTTCCTCGGCGGTTCGATAGGCTTCAGTGGCTTCCCGCAGCGCGATTGTTGCTTCGGCGCGGCGGTTCTCCTGATTCTGATAATATGCCGCATAACCTGCGACGGCGATAAGGACTATTCCCACCACAATGACAATAGTTCGCAGATTCTCTTTAAGGAACTGGTAGGTTTTCAGGAGTCCTTCAATAAATTTATCTTCTTGGATTTCTTCTTTTGTCAATCGTTGGTTTCGTGCCATGGATTTCCTCAGTTTTCGGCGATTTTAAGTCAAATATTCAACAAATAAGCAAAAGAATCCCAGGTTTCCTTTAGGCTTGGGTTTCTGAAGCGGGTGACGGGAATTGAACCCGCGACCCTCAGCTTGGGAAGCTGACGCTCTACCGCTGAGCTACACCCGCGTTAATGGTATTATATCACATCTGTTTGGCGTTGTCAATGTTGTCACGTTAAAATGAAAAACGGGCGTTGGCAGGAGAGAATCACAGTTTGCAAGTTTCGCCAGATACCCGCTTTTCCATAGGTCGAGACACACGGACGGTGCTTACAGTCTCGGTTACGCTGGAGGGTCTATTACAATTTATCCAGCTCGCCCAGAACTTGTTCAGCTGACAGCGTATTGTCCGGCGGTGCGGCTTCAACGTGTTTGAAGGCGACATTTCCAGACGTATCGATAATAATGACACCTCGTGTAGTAATACCGACATCTTCGAGTGCCATACCGAACTGTTTAGAAACAGCAAGGTTCATATCTGCAAGGAGCGGGAAATCGACACCGCCCAGTACTTCACTCCATGCCTTATGGGCAAACGTTGAATCGCGATTGATTGCGATGACTTCAGCATTTTTCGCTTGAATTGCTGACAAGCTTTCGTTGAAATCCGGCACCTGTTCAGCACAGACCGGGGAAAAAGCGAGCGGATAGAAAAGCACCACTAAATTTTTGCCTGCGTAGTCGCTCAATGAAACTTCAACATCTTCTTGGTTAACTGCACCTGTAAGTGTGAAATCCGGTGCAGCATTTCCTACATCTGCCATGAAATTCCTCCTATGTGCGTTTGAAAAACGCATTGAGATAATGAGGGTGTTCTTTAAAAAATGTTACACCAGTGTAACATTGGGGTTGTATAGGTTATCGGCACAAAACCCAATAACTGTAAGGGTTTATAGACATTTCGGGTCGGATCTTCCACGGTAAAAAAAAATAAAAAATCAAAAAGTGTAACGTTTTGTGAACGGTTAAATTTTTATTTCGTTTCGGTAGGTGTAAGTAATATGCGGGCAGGCACAAGACCTGGGGAAACACCCAAGCAAAAACCCCCTACAATGTCTTTTTTGCCAGCAGTGCGGAATACGTAGTTCTCATGGACACATTGCGTGTGTCCTATTTATTTTCTTTTTAGCGCTGCCCATGATGTTGCGAGTTTTCCTCTGGGTTCAATTGCCGTAAGGGAGGCAGTCTTAGAACCGTCTACGGTGACATCATCAAAACTGGCTTGTGTGTCCCACGTCCAGACGCCGACTTGCCCAACGGGATACGCATCATCAAAAAAGACGCCCTGTTCTATATCGTTAATAGCAACTGCGATGCGACTGCCTTCAACGACGACGCGGAGTGTGAACCACTCGTTGCGTGTAATCGTAAGTCCGATGGGTTCAATGTCGTGTTCGATTTCATCGCGTGCTTCAAATCCGTCTTTAAAGGCGGTGCTGCGCTTGTGTCGCCACAACTCAGACTTGTTTTCTTTCGGGCAGATGAGGTACACATAGTACTCAAATTCGTTTTGCGCTCGGAAGACGATGCCGCCCCAGTGTCCGTCATCAACACGGACCTTTGCTTGGAGTGTGTGGTCTACCCATGCTGCCCCGTCAACCAATGCCTTCTGTGCTTCGCCCCAGCGCATTGTTTGTTTATAGACCCCTTCCTCGACTGACCAGCTGCCGTTCGCGGGTGTCCAATCGGAGGCATCGTTATCAAATGTCCAAGTTTGCTCTTCAGCGGTCGCGAGAGGAACGGCATAGAGACTGATGCACATCAGAAGTAATGTGAGTCGACTTTTCATAACGTCCGTCACGGTCAGAGACCACCGGTAACTTAATCTAAAATAGGGCGAAGCCACTTGGGTTTCGCCCTATCATCAAGCCCCTATTTCCGTTTAAGTTTTGCCCACTGCGTCGCGAGTTTGTCTTGCGGTCCAACATCGAGACTCTCGGGTTCCATTTCGTTAACTTCGGCTTCCGTCAACGCAACGGAGTAAATGCGGGATTCTGAAATGTGTGCGTTGAGGTCTCCGGGGCCCGCGAGTCCGCCTGTATGCCGTTTTCCCCAAATTATTTCAGCATCGCCTGTGGGCCAGGTCTTGATCTCACCCTTTTCATAACTCCCCAGGCTCTTGCCGTTGCGGTATCCCGTAATCTTGTAAGTTCCACCCTTATCTTCGTAAGTGAAGGCTAAGTAGACCTCTTCACCTTCTTTCTTCTCGTTGTGGGCTTTTGGAAAGTCCTCAGTGCGATGGAACCAACTGCTTCCAGACATCCATTGATTCGGTTGACGTTCGGCGTAGACAATCGCGTTAAATTGGTCCTCTGTGACTTTATCTAACGTGAGTGCTGAGCCTTTCGTTGCGGCGAGGCTATCCAGCGCGACCCATGTCATCAATGTCTTCTCTTCGATGTCGGGTCCATCGTATTCGAGGGCGTGCGCCCATTTTCCTGTCTCAACAATCAGCTGGCCGTCTTTGAGTTCGGCACCGTGGAGATCTATGTCGTCCCAGTTCCCGATCTCGTCTTTTTCGCTATCGAATAGCCACCATCCAAGCAATTTATCTGCTTGCGCGTCCTGTGCGAAGACTGCGGGTGTTGAGAGGCTCAACATCAGCAGGACAGCACAGATATAATAGACTTTTCCTCTCATGGTCAATTGCTCCTCTTTGGGTTCGAATTGAGGTTCAGCGCGGATAGATTCCGTCAAGAACAGAAAACAGGTTATGCTTCCACCCGCATCGGTAAATTATATACAATTATAACACATCGTTGAGACAAAAGCAAATGCATTTACATCACGGGTCGGGGATATTCAGTTTTCAGCAATCAGCGGATAGTTTCGGGATTTGGAGGGTAAAATTGTCTGGATCAGGATTAAAGAATTTTCAGGATTAGAGAACCGTCTTGATTGAGGATTGGCTTTTATAGAACAGGACTTACGCACATCGGATAAAAAAGGGATAGATTTCACCGAAAAAGGCGTTCCTTCAGTTGAAATTGTAAAGCGTATTAATTGTTTGACACTCTCCGTTAGCGTGTGTTAGACTTTAATGACGCTCTGTTGAAGGTAGAAAAACTATCACCAAGTATAGCCAGAAAGTGTATCTGATATGACACAAGCCCCGGAACATCCGGCAGCGAGCAACCGACAGCAATACGATACTGTTTCAAAAGTCCTCATTCGTCAAAATCCCGACGACTGGGTCCGATTTAGCCTCGGTATCCCAGATGCTATAGTGGTAAAGGTGCTTGAAAGTGAGCAGCCGACGGTCACATCTAACCGGGCAGATAGTTTCATACACGTGAAGGTTCGTGGCCAGGACCTCATTGTGCATTTAGAGATGCAGACGCACGACAGCACAGACGTGCCGATGCCCCGAAGGATGGCGGGTTATGTCGGTCGGGCGATCGAATTCTTCGGGCTTCCGGTCCACTCACACGTTATCTATCTGCATCCGAGAGCTGGCAGCAGAGATCCCGGTGAATATAGGCAAAAGGTGCCGGGGTATGAGATTCGCGTTCAGTATAAGGTTATCCGGCTGTGCGATTTAGAAGGCGAAGTGTTTCTATCATCTGGGATGAAGGGATTAATCCCGTTCACACCGTTGATGAAACCTCCGATAGGTATGCCTTCAAACGACTGGCTTCGGGAATGTGTTCGGGTTGCGGAGTCTGTGCCGCAGGACGTGCCTGCAAAGGCGGATTATTTATCAGATGTAGCGATTTTGAGCGGTTTAATATTTGATTATCCAACCATTCGTGAAACGATACGGGAGGCAATCATGCACGAATCATCAGTTATCCAACATTTCTTGCAACAAGGCATAGAACAAGGCATAGAACAAGGCATAGAACAAGGCATAGAACAAGGCATAGAACAAGGGACGCGAAAAAGTCTTATTGAGAGTATCCTCGAAAACTTGGAAATCCGTTTCAAGGTCTCCAACTTGCCAGTCGTGCGCGCAACGCTTGGAGATGTTGAAACGTTGCAGCAGCTGCGGCAATTGCGTCGCGAATCTCTGCAAGCACCGAGCCTTGATGCGTTCCGACAGGCTTTGGTTCGAAGCGTTAGCACCGGGGACTAACGCATTTGATGCAGGTGGTTATACACTTAACCTAAGTCGCTACCTATCAGATTTTAACGATAAGAAAAAAATAGGTGAACAAGAATAAAAAATGAAACGATTGATGCCGTTACGACTCATCGTTAGTATTGGGCTTATCGGTGCGGTTTTCTGCCAAGAAATTTTTGCCCAAGAAAACGCCGCTACTCGAAGGATGACAGCGACCCTATCCGGGAGTGTTATCTGGGAGGGGCATGACCTCTCCCACACGAGTGTCTCAGTCTACAGAGATGAGGCACTCAAAGTGTTGTATACCAGCGGGATTCCACAGCTCGGCGATGGGCGATTCACGATTCGCGTTGAGCCGGGGCGCTACTATATCGTTGCCTACGTTGATGTAGATAAATCGGGGCAATTTGATGCGAGCGACGGTTTGGGTATCCTCGGTATCTCCGATTGGAACGACCAAGGGCAAGGGTACCAGTTAATTGCGGTAGATAACGGACAGAAGGTTCAGGGTTTAGAGATTCCGATAACGGCGCGTGCGGCACGTATTAAAGGGGAACTCAAAATTGTTTCAACTTCTCAATATGAACCGAGTCAACTCCAGCAATTCCAGACGGCTTTGCGGACCGCAACATCTGGGTGTCGCGGTTCACTCAAGTTAGGTCAAGGTCCTGTGAATCCGCAAGCCGGCCTTGGAAACCGAAAGGCATTGATTCTGGCGTATACGGATCTATCTTGGAAATATCGTGCAGGTATCGCCCCAGTGACGGATACAGGCGCGTGGGCGTTGAACCTGCTCCCAGGGAAGTATTACCTGATGGCGATTGTGGACAACAATAACACGAACAAATTGGATACGGGTGATGACTTCGGGTTCTACGGTGTCGAAGATATGCGGAAGCGCGGCGAATTCCCTGAACCCGTGCTCATCTCACCGAACAAGTTCACTGAAGATATTGAGATAGCGATTACGGCAACCTATCAGACACGTAGACGGACGGCGGCCGAAAATACGAGTATATTGACGGGACATGTATCGCTACCTGAAGATGCAACGGCACGTGTTGAAGTATACGCTGAACCTGCCCTCGTCACACCGGTTGCGAGCGGCGAAACAGCGGCTGGCGGTATATTCCGCATCGCACTTCCGCCGGGGGAATACTACGTTATCGTTAATTCTGATGCAGATAAAAACGGTAGATACAGTGAAGGCGACGGCTTGGGCGGTTATGGGACAGTGGACATCACGACACAACCCCCGGCTCCGATCGTCCTTATGGAGGGCGAGAACCGAGACATCGAACTTGTGATAAGCGCGCGTTACGACACCAACGGACACCTTCACGCGGCACCCCCCGGCATTGAAACACATATCGAACAGGGCAGGATCGCAGGACGCATAACGTGGGATGGGCATTCCGTTCAACAGGGCATTTTGACCCTCTCTTATAGCCCCGACTTCGAGGCACCCATCGCCATGCCAATTTCTCTGAAAGGAGACGGTAATTATCAAGTGAGCGTCCTACCGGGTATCTACTACGTTATGGCAGTGATGGATGCAAATGATGACGGAACAACGGGTATCACCGATGGGGTGGGTATCTATGGCACGCGTCGTCCTGCACGGGGTGAACCTATAGCGGTCGGTGTATTTCCCAGACAGACGACGGCACATATTGATATAGATATCCTTGCCAGTTACATCGACGAAAAGGGGAACATGGCGGAAATCGAGGACGGCGGACGTTGGGAAATCAAAAAACAGTATGGGGAACCTGAAGATATTTTTAGGCTCACTCGGAATGGACGCATGAACGAGGAGTGGAAATATTGGACAAAGGGCATCGGTTTTCTCTGGAGAGCCAACGGAGCGGGTTGGGAATTCGGTGATGAAGAGCGTTTTACGCCGAAAGATGGCATTACCGCAGCAGCGGTATCTTCAACGGGACAATTGCCGGCGCACATCTACTTTTCCTATGACGATATCATCTGGGGACTTGCCTCGGACGGAACCAATGCGCCATTGGGTGCCGGACATAACCCATCCGTTGCGAACGATGGCACACTCATCTTTCAAGACAGGGAAGGAAACGTCATCGTCCGGAGTCGAGAGCATCTCAACGGTGCGCTGCTACTTGACAGTCGACAGATGGCACGGGATGTGGCAATATCGCCCGATGCGGATTATGTTGCCTATGCGCGTCCTGAGTATGGAAATCGGAGTCGCGTTATCATCCGACATATTCCGACGGAATCCGAGTTTATTGTGCCGTCAACGGCGTTACAAAGTTTTACACCGGCATGGAACAGCGACGGCACAGTGCTTGCTTACGTCACAGCGGGAACAATCGAAAATCCGGATGCCGAAAGACACGCTCGGAACATTTACGCTTTTGACCAAGTGACAAAAAGCGTAGAGCCGATTGTGGTGTCCCCTGCTGATGATACGGAACCGACATGGTCCCCCGCGAATCCGAACCAATTGGCGTTTACGAGAACAGAAGGCACCTATCCCCAGGTCTGGCTCATGACCTACTCAGATGTAGGGGAACCGACGGAGCGGCAGTTAACGCAAAAAGGTGGCTCGCATCCGGTGTGGGTGCCGCCGGAGGGACGCTGGATCCTCTACGAGAATAATGGACAACTCTGGCAGATTGATACGCAGAATCCGGAAACAACTGAAGCACCGATGATGTCCAACGGACAGGTTGTGTTTGGGCACGAACCCGCGGTTTTAGATTTTAAATAATCGCTTCTTGACCGCTTTTCACTGGGGGAGGGGTTTGTAACCCCGATTCTCTTGGAAAAACGAATTAAAAGGGGCACGCAATTGAATCGTTTAAAAATCTCTGTTTTCATATTAATATTGTGTTTGATGACGGTAAACGTGGCGGGTGCGGAATGGCTGCTGATACCGATGGAGATCGGTGCACAGACGAACCACCTCAAGGCTTACGGGCTGACGTATTGGGCATTAGAGGTTCCGCGAGAGTACCGATGCTACTGGTGGCTGAACTATCGTGGGGGCGCGTTCGTCCTACCCGACTCGCAAGACGTGCGGATACGCGCGGCGTTGATGGGGGTGCGCTTTGAACCGATAAACCACGCCGATTACCTCAGTATAAAGGAATCTGTTCTCGAAGGTAGCAACATGGACGAGATTCTCTTGGAGAAAGCTCCCAAAATCGCTGTGTATGCGCCATCAGAGGCATCGCCCTATCGGGATCCTTGGGACGACGCGGTCAAAATCGCCTTGGATTACGCACAGATTCCGTACGACGAAATCTGGGACAAAGAGGTCCAAAACGGCGTGTTAGAAATAGAGGGATACGACTGGCTACATCTCCACCACGAGGACTTTACAGGTCAGCACGGCAAGTTCCACGCCGCATTTTCCACACAGGTCTGGTATCAGCAGCGGATGCTGATGTTTGAAAAAGCTGCCACAGCAGCAGGATTCCAACGGGTGGCGCGGCATAAAGGGCAGACGGCACAGATGATCTCAGACTATATCGTCAATGGTGGGTTTATTTTCGCCATGTGTTCTGCCCCAGAAACCCTTGACATTGCTCTGGCGACACACGGTGGCGCAATCGATATCGTTGCGCCTGAATTGGATGGGACCCCGATTGATTCGGATGCCCAGACGCGGCTCGACTTTCAGCGTACTTTGGCGTTTGAAAAATTTAGCCTTTACACGAACCCATACCGATACGAATTCTCGGACATAGACAACCCGAATCCTGATCGGGATGCCCAGAGCGGGGTCGAGGATTTCAAGCTCTTTGAGTTTGCCGCAAAGCACGACCCGATCCCAACGATGCTCACGCAGAATCACGTAAGTGTCGTGCCGGGGTATCTCGGACAGACGACATCGTTTAATATGGACAAGATTCGTGGCTCTGTCACCATCTTAGGGCAGGTGGAAGGTAGCAACTACGCAAAATACATCCACGGCAAATTAGGGAAGGGAACCTTTACGTTCCTCGGTGGACACGATCCGGAGGATTACCGTCATCTTGTCGGTGAGGGAAAAATACCGACGAATCTTGATCTGCACAAACATTCCCCCGGTTACAGGTTAATCCTGAATAATATCCTATTTCCGGCGGCGCGAAAGAAACCGCAGAAGACGTGAGAATGGTTATCGGTAAAAAAAATGAAAACAGTTCTCGCAACGTGCAACCTGAATCAATGGAGTCTTGATTTTGAAGGGAACACGGCGCGCATCATTGAATCCATAGAAATTGCGAAAGAAGGTGGTGCTCGGTATCGGTTGGGACCGGAATTGGAGATTACGGGGTACTCCTGCGAAGACCATTTTCTGGAATTGGACACACTTCTGCACAGTTGGGAATCACTGGCATGCATCCTTAAAAGCGGACGGACAGATGACATTCTGTGTGACATTGGGATGCCTGTTATGCATAAAAACGTCCGGTATAACTGTCGGGTTTTCGTATTAGATGGCAAGCTTCTGTTAATTCGTCCGAAGATGGTCTTGGCGAGCGATGGTAATTATCGTGAACATCGTTGGTTTACAGCATGGGAACGGGGGTGGACCACTGAACCGTATACACTTCCGCGCGAGATTGCCGAACTGACCGGACAGCGGGCGGTACCCATCGGCATCGCGGCGATTGCCACCGCGGACACATGTTTGGCATCGGAGACCTGTGAGGAACTCTTTGTGCCGATGAGTCCACACATCCACTTCGGTAATGCGGGTGTCGAAATCATAGCGAACGGATCAGGTTCTCACCACGAGTTACGGAAATTAGACACGCGCATCGCACTCATCAGAAACGCAAGTGCCAAAAACGGTGGGGTTTATCTCTATGCCAACCAGCAGGGCTGCGATGGGGGTAGACTCTATTTCGACGGTTGTGCGCTGATCGCCCAGAATGGCGAGATTTTAGCGCAGGGTTCCCAATTCTCGCTCAAAGACGTAGAGGTCGTCACGGCGACGGTGGACCTCCACGACGTACGGGCATATCGTGGCGCGAAGGCGAGTCGGGCTGTACAGGCGAGCAAAATGGAACCCTTGCCACAGATAGATATTGACTTTGATTTTGGACCTGCGCACGGGAATAGGGTCCTGAACGTGAATCCAAAAATCGAGCCGCATACGCACGAACCCGAGGAAGAGATCGCCTTGGGTCCCGCCTGTTGGCTCTGGGATTATCTACGCAGATCGGGTGCGGCGGGGTATTTCATCCCGCTTTCAGGGGGTGCTGACAGTGGTGCCGTTGCAACGCTTGTCGGTTCAATGTGTCAATTGGTGGCGAAAGCGATACGCGACACGGATGCCACGGTAATTCGCGATGTCGCGCGATGGCTGGACGCCGGTGAACCTCCGGACCTTTTCACGGATCCGCGCGTGCTTGCCAATCGGCTATTGTATACGTGCTACATCGGGACAGAGAATAGTTCTCGCGACACCCAAAAACGCGCGAGGCAGCTTGCGGAACAGATCGGTGCCTATCATCTCAACATCAATATGGATGGACTCGTCAATGCACTGCAGAAGCTCTTTACCCGTATTACGCGGAAGACCCCTCGATTTAAGGTTGAGGGTGGTAGTTATAGAGAGAATCAGGCGCTTCAGAACATACAGGCACGGTTGCGGATGGTGCTGAGTTACCTGTTCGCGCAGATGATGCCGTGGGTGCGGAATCGGGAAGGCACGCTCCTCGTACTGGGGACGGGTAATGTTGATGAGGCATTGCGAGGTTACTTGACAAAATATGATTGCAGCAGCGGGGACATCAACCCGATCGGTGGGATTAGCAAACACGACTTACGCCGATTCCTGAATTGGGCTAAAGGTAACCTCGGTTATACGGTGCTCTCGGAAATTGTTGATGCACCACCGACAGCAGAACTGGAACCGATAACCGAAACCTATACGCAAACCGATGAAGATGATATGGGGATGACTTACGCCGAATTGAGCCGTTTCGGTCAACTCCGAAAAATGGAGCAGTGCGGTCCTGTCAGTATGTTTGAAAAATTGGTACAGGAATGGGACCATCTGCCACCGCACGAGGTTGCCGAGAAGGTCAAACGGTTCTTTAGGTACTACTCCATCAATCGACACAAAATGACGACGCTAACACCCTCCTATCATGCTGAATCTTATTCACCAGACGACAATCGCTTTGACCTGCGGCAGTTCCTCTACAATGTCCAATGGACGTGGCAGTTCAGACGTATCGATGCCTATGTTAAGAAGTTGGAGGCGGAGGTGTGATGCAGCTGACTTCACAAAACAAAAAGGGAGAGATGGAAGGATGGAAGGATGGAAGAAAGGTGTCCCCAATTTTCCACCCTTCCACCCTTCCAATCTTTCTCTTGGCGTTCATGGTTATGCTGAGCACGGCGTTCGGGGCACCCGATGTTCCGTTGAATTTAGATGGTTGGGTGGCTGAGGCACTCGCGAAGTTGGAAACCGATGGTATCACAGGTGGGTTCCATCGACACACGGCACCGCTTTCAAGAGCAGACGTGGCAGCGGCGATACGACAGGCTGAATCGCGCATTCGCAGCGACGGTGTCGTTCTGTCAACGATAGATCGGAAACTCTTAGAAAAATTGAAACGGGAATTCGCGAAAGAACTCAGGGTTCACGACGGAGGGCGGATGCGATTCCTGCCACAACTTCGGATGATTGAAGAAAAAGCGGCTCCGGCGTTTGAATGGGGATTTCACTATACACTTGGGCAACTCGAAAAACGAGAAGCACCGCGTCTAACCCTCTACTCTGAATTTGAGGGACATAACTTTGAGAGTCCACCCCTGGACGGGAAGACAGCGGGTCAACGCCTTGAACGCTGGCGTGGAGACTACACTGGCGACTTCAAGAGAGGGTATCTCCAGGTCAATAGCGTACACCTCGATCTACTTGTCGGTAGAGATTGGCTTTTCTGGGGTGCGAGTCCATACAAAACGGTCGGCATCTCCGATCACTCGCCACCGTTTGACCAGGTCCGACTCACCAGTAGACTCGGAAAACGACTCAAGGCGACGGCTTTCACGGCACAACTCGATTCAACGTGGTACGATGATGGAGAAAAACGCTATCTCGCGAAACGTTATATCAGCGGACATCGACTCGATTACCAATTCAACGATCGCGTGGAAATCGGTGTTGCGGAGTGGATACTTTACGGTGGCGATGCCCAGACGCTTGAATGGAAATATGCAAACCCGATCACCCTCTATTATGCGCTACAATATAATGCCAAAGCGGACGACAACGTTATGTTCGCCCTTGATGCGGCGATCCGACCGATTGATGGGGTGCGTTTGTATGGTGAATGGGTCATTGACGATATCCAATACGTTCCCGGTGCGAACGATCCACATGCAGTGGCGTGGCTTTTAGGGGCGACTTGGTATCCGCAATACTTGGGTCGGCACCTCGGAATTCACAGCGAATACGCACGCGTCAACCGGTGGGCTTACACGCATTTGGTGCCGGATAATCAGTTCACACACTTCGGCTACGCAATCGGACATCCAATCAGCACGGATTCGGATACAGTCCGATTTTCAGCCACCTATCAATTGACTGTCTCCGTCGATGCAGAGATTGGCGCTGCGTTCACCCGGCAGGGAGAAGGCACAATCGCAGATCGGTTTTATGGGGAAGACTTCAGGGGGCTTCCCTTTCCGACGGGTGTTGTTGCAAGAACAACAGAAATTGGTGGGCGGTTCTCCTATCGTCCATTGAATGGATGGAATGCCTCGTTCTTATACGTATGGCACTACACGCAGAATGCTGAGCATCGTAAAGGGATGACGCACCAAGAGCATCGGCTGGCGATTCAGATGGGGTATCTGTTTTAATAGTTGTCAGTTATCGGTTATCGGTTATCAGTTAAAGAGGGATCTTGTCGCACCAAACCCTCTCTTGGCTGACAACTAACAACCATTTTGGGTGAACAGAAATGCGGCGTAAACGGACACTTATTCTTATTCTCGCAACACTCGCTTTAATCCTCGGCCTCGGTTTGGTTATTAGCGTTCCGTTGGACCTGCGGTTGCTTGTGCTGACCCCGAAGATGCTCAAGTATAAGGAGTTGATTCAGCGACACGCCACGAAAGAAGCATTGGACCCTCGACTGATTTGTGCCTTGATTGTGCAGGAATCTGGGTTTGACGAAAGGGCAGAAAGCGCGGTGGGCGCGCTGGGGTTGACACAATTGATGCCGACTACGGCGAAGGAACTCGGCGTGCAAGACCCGTTTGATGCGGATCAGAACATTGCGGGTGCGACGCGTCATCTACGGACGTTGTACAATGTTTTTCGAGAAAGCCCACACGAACATCGGCATCGGTTAGTATTGGCGAGTTATAACGGAGGGCTCGGACGGGTTCGCGATGCCCAAGCACTTGTTCGTTACCATAAGGTGGGAGATCCGCTTCTCTGGGAGCCCGTGCGTGTTACGCTCAGCCAATTGACGAAACAGCACACCTCGATGCATCACGGGGTTTGGAAAGGCGACAAACCGCCCCACGGCTATTTTGAAGGTGCCAACCAGACATTGGCACACGTAGAACGGGTGATGCACTACTACGCACGCATCCGTTTCTATGAGAGGTTGCTGTTTTTCCTCTAAAACGTCAAGCCCGATGGAAGATTTCATCTAACTGCTTGGAACGGTAAGCAAAAATTTTTTGTATATCTGGACGCACGAAAAATTTATCAACGAGTCCACCACCCCACACCGCATATTCGACCACATCCCCCACAACAACACCTTCCTCAGTTTCATCAAAGGTATGCGCATGTCGCCAGAGTCGATACGGACCCCGACGTTGTTCATCTAAAAAACTGTGAGGCGGATTCCACTCGGTAATCTCGGTCTGCCAGCGGATTGGGAAGCCGTGTAGTTTCAACCGATAGTCGATACGCGTTCCAACAAACATTTCAATCGGTGCGGGGGTTAGGATTTCTAAGTTGACCCATGGCGGCGTAATTGCAGCAAGGTTATGTGCATTGGAGAAGAATTCAAAAACTTCTGGCAGTGGCTTCTTAATTGTTCGTTGTGATTTAAAAAGGAACGTTTTCATTTTTTTTGCTCCTATTTTTGTATATTTACGCAAGTTGCCACTTATTTATAGACATAGCACGCCTCATGAAGATTAAGAACTTAATCGGGTAATTTTTACCGAATTTACGGAGCTGGATTCGTCTGCGTTATCTGACCCGATCAAGGAAATTTGGTCGTCCTCATCAAGAACAAAAAGGTAAGTTTGTAGCACTAAGGCCCCAAAAGTATTCGTGCCTCTGCAAGCCATTGTGATCTTGTCGTATTGCTTTCCATAAAGAGAGGAGGTTAAGTCTCAGTTTTTCTATTTTGTTGTGGGTTGACCTACTGGATCAAACTCAGTTTGAATGTTTATCCATGAATCCCATCTATAACTTTCCGCTACACCAATAGCAAAATTTCTTCCGTTATCCGCAAATGTCTTTACGTTTTCTGGAGGCATATCGGCAAAATGCCTCATCCGCATTATAATAGTGTTTTCATCACCTCCAAGTCTAAATGAATACATAGCGGGTTGATCTGGAATCGTATTTATGTAGTGAATATAAGAATTCAACATGACGACTAGCCACTCTAAACGGGACGGTGTGTATTCTTCAAATCCGGGTGATCTTTCTGACATCGTTTATCTCCTTTGCTACTTTTGAACAAGTAGAGTAACAATGATGCCTATGAGTGCAATAAGACTAGTAATGCCGAGCCCCATTAATGCCATCACTTGGGTTTTTACACCCTTGAGGTCATCCTGAATGCCCTTGAGGTCATCCTTAAGATCAGCCTTGGCTTCTCTGAGGTCATCCCTGAGATCCGTTTTGACTTCCCTAATGTCTTTCTCAAGGTCTGTTTTGACTTCTTTAACTCTCTCCTCTAAGTGGGATCTTACCTCAGATAACTCCCGACTATACTGTTGTTCTTTTTGGGTGAGATAGCCTTCAAGCCCAGCAGTTATATCCTCACCTAATCTTCTGTTTTCCATGAATTTCTCCTGTGAAGCAGCGTTTTGTGGTGATGTTCATTAGACAGTTATGAGTATACCACAAAAGGAAAAAAACAGCAAAGTGGCACTATCTGTCTGTAAGTTTCCGTCCCCATGTCTGTGGTTCTGGCAGTAGCATGAGAACCTCGTCCTGTTTCTGGGGTCTGTCGACTAAATCAATGCGTTTGGAATTTTCGTTGATGAGCGTGGTCTTCTGACCAGATGCCTGCGCGAGTTGCGCCTTGAGATCAACGATAAGGAAGACTATTCTCTGTCAGGCTCGGAGAAAGAATCGTCAGATTCGTGTTCCAATTGTGCGAGGCGTTTGTCGAGTTCCTGCTGCTTCCGCTCCAAGTGAAGGACATATAGAATGAAGACTAACCAGATGACTAAATAGGCGGCGGCAAGATATTTGAGGCGTGTGCTTTGCGCCTTTTCCAGTTTCGGGACGGATAGTTGCACCCCCTGTGCTAAAAGGTCTTCATCCATAGGGGATTCTAATTCTGAATTTACTTCTGTAACAACTTTGTTGACTTCATCGTCTGTTAAGGTGATCGGGACTTGGGTTGCAAAGATGAATACCCCCAAAATCACCCCAAAACTCACAAGAACCGCTATTTTCATTGAGATACCTCCCCTAAATATTTCTGCCGGACGATTTCATAGCGCGCTTCTGCCTTTTTCATTCGATATCGCACGATAAGCAGTAGAACAAACAGCATAATGAGTGCGAGCAGTGCCACCATCCATGTATGCTGCATCGTCGCTTCCAGGTTCCATTTAGTGCCACGGTCTGGATGCAAGCCTCCGTGCCAGATGTCTACGGCATAATAGACGATGGGTACGTCAAGATAGGCGATGATACCGAGGACGGCGGAATAGAGTCTACGTTTATCGCCTTCCAAGGCGGAACGGAGAATAAAATAACCGACGTACATGAGCCAAAGGACGAGGGTGCTGGTGAGACGCGCCTCCCAATTCCACCATGTATTCCAGGCGTATCGCGCCCAGATTGGACCCGACAGGAGTGCGATCGTGCAAAAAACGAGACCGAGTTCCGCTGCGGCGACTGCGAGAAGATCGTCGTTGGGTTTTCGTTGGATGAGGTATTTGATACTAAAGACGCAGTTAACACCGAAAGCCACAAAAACGGTGAGTGCGGCAGAGACGTGGTAGTAGAAGATTTTTTGGACTTCAAGCATTGTGCCTTCAATGCGGGCGTATCCGAAGATGAGATAGAGCGAGATAAAGACGAGAATGGCAGTGAGAGTGCCTACAATTTTAGTGCTTAGTTGTCCCACAATGAACTCCCCGTTAGAATTTCGGGTCCGTCCGAGAGGATCGCCACGGTATGCTCAAAGAGCGCGGACAGGGTGCCGTCAAGCGTTGAGACGCTCCAACCATCTTCGAGTATCTCGACATCAGGGAGTCCAACGTTCACCATCGTTTCAATGGCGAGAACCATGCCCGGTCTCAGACGTAGACCGCGTCCTGCAACCCCCATGCAGGGGATCTCTGGTGCCTCATGGAGATTCCGCCCGATGCCGTGTCCGGCAAAATCTTGGAGGACAGAAAACCCTTCGGATTCTGCACCCTCTTGTAACTTAGAAGAGATGTCGCCGATACGATTTCCCGGTTTCGCTTCGGCTATCGCATTGTAGAGAGAACTCCGAGTTACGTTAAGTAACCGTGCGGCTGTCGGTGAAACCTCTCCGACGGGGAAGGTGTATGCGTTATCACCGTGGTAGCCGTCGATGCTGACAGCCGTGTCAATCCCGATGATGTCTCCTTCCTGTAGCACTTCCTTTGAATCTGGAATCCCGTGGATGACGATATCGTTCATCGAGACACATATTGTGGCGGGATAAGGCGCATGCTCCGGGAGTTGGTAGCCTAAAAAGGAAGATGTGGCGTTGACTTCGGCGATTGTATCGCGCGAGATGCGTTCCAAGTCGGCAGTGGATACCCCCGGTGTGATAGCCTCGCCAATGCGCTTCAGCACCGTCGCTGCTGCTTTGCCGCTCCGCTTCATCTTCTCAATTTCGACTTTGCTCTTGATTCTAACTTTGTCCATTAGATTACCTGTCCAATTAAGGTATGTGCTGTTGTGCTGTGAACGCGAACGTTTACAATTTCACCGATGTGGCTGTCTGCTTTAGGGAATACAGTCGTCTTGAAACCGTCCGTTTTTCCGTGGTATCTATCCGCATCGCGACGGGATTCGCCTTCCACAAGCACAGTGACGGTATCACCGACTACAGCCTTGTTGATGTCGGCGGAAATGTTCTCTTGAAGTTCAATAATCTGTTTGAGACGTTCTCCCTTTACTGCTTCAGGCACATCATCGGGTAGGGCTCTGTGGGCGAGTGTTCCCTCACGCTCGGAATACTTGAACATGAACGCTGAATCGTATCGGATATCTGTCATCATCTGATAGGTTTCCATGAACTCCTCATCGGTTTCGCCACAAAAGCCGACAATAATATCGGTTGTGAGGGAAATGTCAGGGATGCGTTCACGGAGTTTTGAGACGAGTGCCCGGTACTCTTCGGCTGTATAGGTTCGACGCATCCGCGCAAGGACCTCGGTTGAACCGGACTGTAGGGGGAGGTGCAGATGCTTACAGACGGCTGGTGAATTCGCCATTGCATCAATCATACTGTCGGTCGCGTCTGCGGGGTGTGGCGAGGTAAATCGCACGCGTTCCAAACCCTTCACTTCGCCGATAACGTAGAGAAGATCTCCGAAATCAGCCCCATTGTCTCGGTAGGAGTTGACGGTTTGTCCAAGAAGCACGACCTCTTTGAACCCTTGGTCAACGAGTTTTTCGACATCTTCAACGAGAAGTTTTAGCGGGAGGCTGCGTTCTCTGCCGCGAACGAAAGGGACGATGCAGAAGGTACACATCTTGTCGCATCCGCGCTGAATGGTGAGCCACGCCCGAATCCCCTCTTTTCGGATGGGCGCGATGTCGGCGTAATCCTCGTTTTTATCCAACCGTAACCCGACAAATGGGTCGCGATCCGTCAAGGAGACATGCGATTCGACATCACGTGCCAAGGCGTCCAAAGCCGTCGGCAGATTCCGGTACGCGTCCGGGCCCATGACGAGATCGACATAAGGGGCAGCATCCAAGAGTCGGTCGCGGAGGTGTTGTGCCATACAACCGCAGACGCCAATAATGAGTTCCGGGTGGCGACGTTTCCGGTGGTTCAGCTGCTTCAGCCGATTAATCACTTTCGTTTCGGCGTTTTCCCGGATCGCGCAAGTGTTGACGAGGACGACATCCGCATCGTCGAGGTGTGGAACGGTCTGGTGTCCACTTTTCGTCAAAATGCCTGCCATCAGTTCGCTGTCGCTGACGTTCATCTGACACCCGTAGGTTTCGATGTAAACACGCCGGGCATGTGCCGGTATTGCCCCAGAAGCACTTTCGTCTTGTGGGACCTGTGGCGGTGGATGTGGTGCGTCTGCGATGTCGTTTTTATTGTAGAGTGGGAAAAGCGTATCGTTTTTCATTTTTTTTACTATGGGACCTTGGGCTGCCTTCCATAAATTATATCGACTTATCCAATATAATCTTGATGGTATTTCCAGACATCGATCGTGAAGAGATCGCCTATATACGCGAGAACCCGGTATCTTAGCGTGCGCGTCAATCCGACGTTCACTTTGAACGGAACTGCCTGTGCGAAGAGGTACCCGAACGATGCGTCCTCGGCGAGGAACGTCGTTTCACCGTTTGTCGGATGCGGAAAGATAGCGACACCCACAGAACTCTGTTCAGCAGCCGTGATGCCGGAGAGCGTTCCCCATACCGACCGATTCCCATTCACTTCCGATTCGCCGATGCGTCCGTTTGCATCCGCGGCTTTACGGTACTCCATCTCGGCTGTGTGACATCCAAGCCCGATGTTACCCGCAAATTCAAGCGAAGTCGTAGGCGCGTACAACGAGACCGCGATGTCCAGCACTTGTGCTTCGGTTTGAGGTGGATGGACATCCGTGGTGCAAGTTTCTATGAGCAGCGGTTCCGACGCGTTCCAGGTCGTGACGATTGTGAATTTTTCCGAAACGCCTCCGTTCGATGGTTCTCTGGCACGGGTCAGTGTGTTCGGATCGAGTTGCTCGCCGTTGACGGTTCCCAATGTGAAGCAGATCCCTGGTGGATATTGTCCTTGGGGGTACTCCCCCTCGGTTACCACGCGTCCATCCGGTGTATAGAGCGGATGAAAATAAGGTGGCTTTTCAAGGTCGCCGTAACAGTAAGTGAGTATCGGTGCCCTGTCTTTTGTAATAGATAATTCGTTTTTATTCATTTTGTGTATCATAAGTTCTTTTATAGAATTATACCACGCATCTTCAGATAATGCAAGTGCGATTTAGCAATCAGCAATCGGTTAACTGACAACAGGACTTGCGCAGCATCCTTTGCTGTCGAGGTTTGAAACCTCGACAGCGACGTGTGGGCATCTTCAGATAATGCAAGTGCGATTTAGCAATCAGCAATCGGTTAACTGACAAGTAAAAAATTGACAAACGTACAATGGACATGCTAAAATAAATGTGGATGTCCGAAGTCCATCCTGATATGCATCATCGGTAAAAATTAAAAACATCATCACCGAATAAGGAGTCATCAATGTTCAACGCGAATCCTTTCCACCAGCCGGGGCAATGGTACCGAGGAAATACACATAGTCACAGCACAGAGTCCGATGGACAGTTACCCATGTCGGACCGGTTCGCTGCATACCGTGAAGCGGGTTATGATTTTCTGGTGTTGACAGACCATCGTAAAGTCAACGATGTGAGCGCTTATAGTACATCAGATTTTTTGGCAATCTCAGGAAGCGAAGTGCATCCGTCGAATCCCTATGGTGGCTCGACGTATCACTTTGTCGCTATTAATATTCATGAGACCCTCAATTGTGCGAAGATGCACCCGAACGCGGTGCTCGAAGAAATTAAAGCGCAGGGCGGCGAAGCCGTTTTATGTCATCCGTATTGGTCGGGGCATACGATTACAGATTATCTACCCTTGCAGGGTTATTTCGCTATTGAAGTCTACAACGACACCTGTATGGGCATCGGCAAAGGCTTTTCCGAGCAGGCATGGGATGATCTGTTGGATAGAGGGGGACCTGTTTTGGGCATCGCCTCGGACGATGCACACGGCACCGAACACGACTGCTTCCACGGCTGGATTATGGTAAAAGCACAAGAACTGACGATTGAGAGTATCATGGCAGCCCTTCGAACCGGGGCATTCTATTCCACGCTCGGACCCGAAATTGTGGATATGACGTTAGCGGGTAACGAACTAACGGTTCAGTGTTCAGAGGCGCAATCAATTGTCTTCAAATCTGAGTGCAGTCGCGGTCGACGGATTCTGCCGCCAGCGGGTGAACTTTTGACTGAGGCGACATATAGCATTCCGAAAGGCGTAAAATACGTCCGAGTTGAAGTAACAGACGAAACCGGTAAGAAAGCTTGGTCGAACCCGTTCTTTTTCTAAGAGCGTCTTGATGTTTTCGCGGGTGCTGTGATGCAAAACATTCTGGTGTGCCAGACAGGTGGCTGGATCGGGGACATGGTGCTGCTCACCCCGGCACTGCGCGCCCTGAAGCACGCGTTCCGTGAATCTCGCCTGGAGCTTCTATTGCGTCCCCGCGTCGCAGATTTAATGGAATCGCACCCTTATGTTGATGCCTGCATCGTTGATAAAAAAACGGATGGACGCTGCCGATCGCTCATGAGGTTAGTAAGTCGGGTCCGACAGACATCTTTTGACCTTGCTGTCGTATTGCATCCGACCTCATTCCGAAACGCTTTGCTACCGTTCCTTACGCGAATTCCAATTCGCGTTGGAACGAACGTTAGTGGACGTGGCATGCTGCTGACGAAGTCTTGTCGGGATGATACAAGCGTCCATGAGGTACATCGGTACCTACGGGTGCTGCAGCTGCTGGATATTGATACGGCGTCGGATGCTTTGGAATTTTGGCATACAGACGCTGATCGGCAGTTCATTGAAAATCTCTTGCGTGCTGCAGGTTTTTCACGTAACGATCGGCTCATCGCTGTTAACTTAGGTACAACGTGGCGGACAAAACGCTGGGACATCGCAAAATTCACCGAGGTTATTCGACGAATTACATGCCTTGTCCCAGAAACGAAAGTCGTCTTAACGGGTTCACCCACTGAGCAGACACTTACAGAAGCACTACCTGCGTCGTTACCGATCATCAATCTTGTCGGGCAGACGTCGATCCTGCAACTCGGTGCGTTATTAGAGCGGTGTGAAGTGTGTTTAACCTGTGATAGCGGTCCTATGCACATCGCCGCAGCGGTCGGTACTCCGACGGTAGCCCTCTTCGGTCCGACAGATCCGGTGCGACATCGTCCTTATGGTGTTGGACATACGGTCATTGAGAAGTCGGTCTCGTGTCGTCCGTGCTATAAGCGGTCGTGTCATCGACAAGACGCACCCCACCTATGCACGCAAGAGATCGGAATAGATGAAGTCGTAACAGCGGTTGAAACGAGACTGTATCAGAAGGCTTCTGTCGTTTAGACATAAGATTTATAGAAAAGGAGACTGAATGAAGGACATCCACGCATTGGTTTTTGATTTCGGAGGCACTTTAGATGGGAATGGTATTCATTGGTTGGAGCGAACGTATCAGTTTATCCACGAACGACATCCGGAAATTACGCGTGAGGCGTTCGACGCAGCGGATAGGGCGGCAATAACAGAGTTTGCCTTCGGAGAGGCTTCACATGAGTGGTTTCATCAAGACGGTTCGATGCTGCCGGTCGGGGCAGTTGCATCTGAGTATGCGGCGCGTTGCACACTACGAGAGACTGCTGACGCCATTGCAGTGGGAATTTATAAGCGGTTGGGACTGAGCGAGAAAATGAAAGACGCGTACGTTGATTGGTTCTGTGAGGGTGCCGCTAAAAGTCTTGCAGAGAATCGACGCTGGCTCGAAACACTCCAGGGTAGCTATCAACTCGCTGTGATTAGTAATAACTTTGGGAATGCCCGCGGGTGGTGCGATGAATATGGACTCTCACCTTTGCTTGAGGTAATTATAGACTCTACGGTTTTGGGGATAGCGAAGCCAGACGCTCGCATATTTGAGGCGGCTTTGTCGGAATTGGGGGTTGCGCCGCATCAAGCTGTCTACGTTGGGGATAGTTATTCTGCGGATATGGTTGGCGGTAAGAATGCAGGTCTGTGGACAGCGTGGCTTGTTGGGGATCAGATGAAACCGTGTCCAGACGCTTCTATGGTAGATGTTCGGCTCTCCCATCTACACGAATTGACTCGTTTTCTGGAGGAAAAATAAAATTTTCAGGAGGTAATGGGCAGACCCTCGTTCTGCCCATTAGATTGTAGTGTCGGGATATCGGACGTTGCTACATCTCTCGATGAAGACCGATGACTTTACCGAGTATCATTATGTCCTTGACATCAAAGAGGCTCGGTTCAATCGTTGGATTTTCCGGTTGCAACCGGACTCGGTCGCCATCGATAAAGAAGCGTTTCACTGTTGCTTCGTCTTCAACGAGTGCGACGACAATATCACCTGGATCGGCGTTTGATTGTCTTCTAACGATAACAAAATCACCTTCTAGAATTCCGACACCGATCATGCTCGATCCGATGATACGGAGTGCAAAGCACTCGTAATCGTTAAGCATGCGCGTCGGCATTGGAAGCGTTCCTTCAATATTCTGAGATGCGAGCAGCGGTTCACCTGCTGCGACACGTCCAAAGATCGGGATCTCGATGACGTCCCGTGACACTTCTGCCAAAGCCAGATTCGCGTTTTGCCCTTCCAGCCATTTGCTGGTTGCGAGCTTCGGATCTGCCTCTTTTAAAATGGAAATTGCGCGGGGTTTACCATCTTCTCGGCTAATATACTTCTTTTTCTCAAGCGCGTTGAGATGGTCATGTGCCGCCTTTTCAGAAAAGCCAAATTGCCGCCCTATCTCGCGAATCGTCGGTGGGTAGCCTTCCTTGATACGCGTCTGAATATAGTTGAAAATCTCGCGTTGTCTACCCGTCAAGCTCTTTGCCATGATGCTGTCTCCTATGGTAAGCATTAGTTGATATGTATATATTATCCTATATTCAGTTTTAAAATGCAAGAAAAAAATGAATTTTTTATTTTTCGTTTGAAATTGACGGGTCATTAGAGAATTGAAACCGAATGGCGTTGTTAACGTCTTAATTCAACTAAAGGAAGAATTTGGAAAATGCAAAGTCTCAATTGGTTTGCACGTTTTTTCGCTAAACGCAGCCTTGTTGTTTTGATAATTGTCTCGGTTATGGGTACTATAGGTGTAGGGTTTGCCAAAGAGGAGTCAAAGAAGGTTAAACTTGACGCCGTCGTTAAGGACTTTACGCTTAAGGATGCCGGTGGCACCTCTCATGCGCTGTATAAACTCAGTGAAGAGAAACCTGCCACAGTCGTTCTGTTCCTTGCCACGCAATGCCCGATCGCAACGGACTATGCTGAGCGAATCGTTGCCTTAGTCGGGACTTATACTGAAAAGGACGTGCAATTTGTCGGAATAAATTCAAATAAACAGGAGAAGATCGAAGAGATTACGGAGTACAGTGAGAAGCACGGTTTTGAATTTCCTGTGCTAAAGGATCCGGAGAACAAAATTGCTGATTATTTCGGAGCGAGAAGAACACCAGAAGTTTTTCTTCTCGACGCGGAACGTGTTTTGCGCTACGCAGGCGCGTTTGACAACAGTCCGAAAGACCCGACGAAACACTATCTCCGAGACGCTTTGGAATTCGTAATCAGCGGGGAAGATATTCCAAAGTCATCGAAAAAGACAAGAGCCGTCGGATGTACGATTAAGCGAGTTCGGAAAACGGATGTAGATAGGACACCGTGAATTCCAACCGCAACCGTTGAATCTCTTCGTTGCGCCTCACATAGAGGACAAACAAACAAATGCTTCGATTTTTTTATCACCTTTTTCAGGGAGTGTTAACACTATTTTGGCTTGCAGGGATATGCGTATTTCTGGTGATTTTCGCTGCCATCGGGTTTGCGGGTGGTATGTTGCTGGCGTGTTGGGAGGATGTCGGCGACATCGACCTATATCGACTTGAATACGATTCCGATATTGAGACGTGGCGGCAGCATCTGGAGGTTTACTCTTCAGCGTGTGAAGTGCAGGAGACAGATAAGGTCGCGTTTTTGATCGATAAATTGGAACGTTTGGAATACAAGAAGGTCTCGGAACTCATTCCAAGGTTGAGTGCCCCTGGAGAGTATGCAGTGGCACAGGATGGAACCGTTCGTATCCATCTGCGGGATTTTGAATATCCGAATCTTGATATAAAGGCGGGACACGTTCGGATTTCAGTGAAGGATGGGAAAATAGACGCCATCCGGAATCCGGATAATTCTATGCGTCAGAATTTCTATCTTGAACCGGAAAAAATTGGCGAGTTTGCTGACGACGAAGGTTCCACGCGTCGCCTGATTCCGCTACTGCAAATGCCAGACAAGCTCACAGGTGCGTTCACTGCTATTGAGGATCGGCGATTTTTTGAACATTGGGGAATTGATCTGATACGTCTCACAGGTGCGTTCAAAAACAATTTGTTACACGGTGCTCGTTTGGCGGGGACCAGCACACTGACCCAACAATTGGCACGAAATATCTATCTTTTCGATCAGCGATCCGACAGAAACGTCATTCGGAAAGCGAGAGAGATACTCCTCGCTGTGAAAATTGAGAAAGCATTCTCTAAGGACGAGATTTTTGAACGCTATCTGAACCACGTTGATTTAGGTCGATCGAGGTATGGCGGCAAAACGTATCACGGCGTTCATCAAGCGGCACTTGGATATTTCGGGAAGGAGGTTTCGGAACTTGACTATCAAGAGTGTGCCTTGCTCGCCGCACTTCCGAAAGGTCCCTACGCGTTTTCGCCCTTTTCCAACCCGGAGAGAGCCCTGCATCGGCGGAACATCGTACTCGATCAGATGTTTGAGCAGGGGTATATTCCGACTGTATCCGAATGGCGTGCCAGTCGAGGTGCGCCACTCCTCCCGCGAAATCTGTCCAGAAAAGGGACAAGAACAGCCCTGAAAGAGGCGGGACATTTTCTTGATTATGTCCATGAAGCCCTTGGTCGACTGCCTGAACTGAAACATAATTTGTATAGTGGTGGGTTGAAAGTTTACACCACGATAGATATGTCCATGCAAACCGTTGCGGAAAGAGAGGTCGCCAAGCATCTCCGCGTAATGGATAAAACATACGGAGGGCCGAATCTACCCGACTATGATACCAATAAGCGGAATCCACGCATCGATCCGATTGATGGTTACTTGCAGGCGGCACTGATTGCTTATGAACCCGAGACAGGGCACATTAAAGCGATGGTCGGTGGTAGGGATTACAATATTACGGCGGATAAGATAAATTTTTATAATCGAGCTGTCGGCAGCGCAAGACGACAGCCCGGTTCGGCATTTAAGCCGATTATTTTTGCGGCATTGTTAGAAGAGCCCGCTATTGTGACACCCACAACCATTATTGTTGATGAGGCGTGGGGCATACTTCCGTTCCCTGGACAACCGATGTGGTATCCGCGTAATTATAGTAAATGGTTTAAGGGTAAAGTTACTGTGCGAGATGTGCTTATGAGTTCAATTAACGTGCCGACAGCGAAAGCGATGTTGGAGACCCCGATAGCCGAAAACGGCAAATGGGAAGGCTTAAATCGTGTTGTGGATTTAAGCAGAAGAATGGGCATTAAAAGCCCATTGGATCCAGTGCCGGCTCTCTCCTTAGGTTCGTCTGGTGTAACCGTCCTTGAGCTCACCTCGGCGTATGGTATTTTCGCAAACGGTGGTGTCCAGACGAAACCGGTGCATATCCAGTACGTGCTGGACACGGCAGGAAAAATTATTTATACTTCTGATAAAAATCAAGATCAGGGGACCGGCGTCTTAGATGAAAAGGTCGCATATCAGATGACCTCGTTTATGGAGAGTGTGATTCAGAATGGAACGGGTAGGCGCGCGAAACGGATGGGACTGACCCGACCGGCAGCAGGTAAAACAGGGACTACCAATGACAACGTAGATGCTTGGTTTGTCGGTTATACCGCGGATCTTGTCGTCGGCGTTTGGGTCGGGTTCGATAAGAATCGGTTGAGTCGCCGTAACTACAATCAGGAAGGGGCGAAAGCAGCACTGCCGATCTGGGCGCAATTTATGATTGATGCCGCCCGGGGTCCAGAAAAACCGTTCCCTGTTCCGAAGGGTATTGTTTTTCGAGAGATAGATAAAAAGAGTGGGCTCCTCCGAAAAGCAGGCAAATGTCCGGAGGAGAACGTTAGTAGAGAACCCTTCATTGAAGGACAGCAACCTGAGAAACTTTGCACACTCCATTAGTTAGTACCAACGGTATTCAGTCCTACCTCTCCACAAATCTCCCTACACATTTTGGGTGTCGTGTGGTATACTATATAAGACAGAAAACACAACAGAAACCCTACAAATTTCTTGTCGTCTTGATGTAAACCACCACCGCCAACCGCATATTGCAACTTGACACGGAGCAGGGAGCCAAAATGAGAGAGAATTGGGAATTGCTGACCAGGATTGACGATTCAGAAGATGATATCTCTGAACCGGATAACCCGGAATTTGAACTCATTTCAGACTTTTCACCGCAAGGCGATCAGCCCCAAGCCATTGATAAACTCACGGAAGGGCTCCATCGTGGAGACAAAGCACAGACACTCCTCGGTGTAACGGGGTCGGGCAAAACCTATACAATGGCGAATGTAATTCAGAACGTCCAATTGCCCACGCTCGTCATTTCACCCAATAAGACGCTCGCCGCACAACTTTACAACGAATTCCGGACCTTTTTCCCAAATAATGCCGTCCACTATTTCGTCAGTGATTACGAGTACTATCAACCTGAAGCGTACATCCCCTCCACGGATACCTTTATCGAAAAGGATGTCCGCATTAATGAAGAGATTACCCGGATGCGGCTTGCCTCGACAGCGTCCTTGATATCGCGTCGCGATGTTATCGTGGTCGCGAGTGTTTCCTGCCTCTACGGTCTGGGTTCACCGGATGAATTTGAAAATCAGAGGGTTCAGATAGCTGTCGGCGATGTCGTTCGGCGCGATGCGCTCCTGCGCGCTTTAGTTGATATTCAATATGTCCGCAACGATATTGAGTTCTGGCAAGGTGTGTTCCGCGCTCGGGGTGATGTCGTTGAAGTCTTTCCTGCTTATAGTGAGCACGCGTATCGGGTTGAGCTTTTCGGCGACGAAATCGATCGAATTAACGAAATTGATACAACCACCGGGGAGGTGTTGGCACAACGGGATTTCTTGGAAATCTATCCTGCCAAGCATTTCATGACCGATGGTGAAATCTTCGATCAGGCATTAATCAATATTGAACTTGAACTCCAAGACCGGATTCTGACGTTTGAGAAAGAGAATAAATTGCTGGAAGCACAACGCGTTGAGCAACGGACCCGCTTTGATCTGGAGATGTTGCGGGAGGTAGGTTACTGTTCTGGCATTGAAAACTATTCCCGCCATCTCTCAGGATTGCAACCGGGTGATCCTCCGTATTGCCTGATGCACTACTTTCCCGATGATTTTCTTCTCTTTATTGATGAGTCGCACGTAACGATTCCGCAGTTGCGAGGTATGTATCGTGGTGACCGTTCCCGAAAGGAGACGCTCGTCGAGTATGGTTTCCGTCTGCCCTCCGCCTTGGATAACCGTCCGCTCCGATTCGATGAAGTTGAAGCCCGCGTCAATCAAGTGATTTTTGTCTCTGCGACCCCTGGTGCCTATGAAATGGAGAACAGCGCGCAAGTTGTCGAACAGATTATCCGTCCTACAGGTCTCATCGACCCAGAAATTACGATACATCCGGTGAGCGGACAAATAGACCATCTCATTGGCAAGATCCAAGAACGCGTCAGGCACAAGCAACGCGTCCTCGTCACGACGCTTACCAAACGGATGGCGGAAGACTTAACGGAGTATTTGACGGAGGCGGGTATCCGTGCGGACTATATGCATTCTGAGATTGATGTGTTCGACCGCGCCCGCATCTTACGTGAACTTCGCGAGGGGGTTTTTGATGTGTTGGTCGGTATTAACCTGCTCCGCGAAGGTCTTGATCTCCCTGAAGTCTCTCTCGTTGCGATCCTTGATGCTGATCGCCCGGGTTTCCTCCGTTCTGTTAGGTCTCTCGTCCAAACCGCTGGACGTGCTGCCCGAAACGTTGATGGTGAAGTGCTCTTGTACGGGGATGATGTCACAGAAGCCATGGGAGAAGCGATCAAGGAAACACGGCGACGCCGCGAGATTCAACTGCAGTATAACACCGATAACGACATCACACCGGCGACAATTGAGAAAGCGATTCAGGAACTGATCGCTGAATCGACTGAGGCATATAAGACCAAAAAATCTGACAAGCCCGCTATCCTCCCGGAAACCGTTGAAACGCAAGACATTGACGCACTCATTACAGACTTGACGCGACGGATGCGAAAAGCGGCGTTGGATCTTGATTATGAAGAAGCCGCCGCCTTACGTGACCAGATTGCTGAACTGAAAGCGCAATCAGCGGAACAGCCAGCTGAATAGCGTGTAGAGTGTGTCCAATCCCTCAAAGAAGATATCGGAATTTAACACTTGTATCTTGAAATGTAATCTGCTAAAATGCAGTCGTTGATTGTAACTCTAAAACCTGTAATTTTGATCCCTTGAAGATTAATAATTTTGGTCTTTTGTTGATAAAAATATTAATCTTCCTGAGAAACAGAGAAAGGATTTTGCAATGTTTGTTTGTGTAGCTTGCGGCTATTTGTGGAAGGAAGCGGATAGCCCACCAGATGAGTGTCCTGCATGCACAGCACCAAAGGAAAAATACATCCCTTACGATGACAGGGCAGAACGTTGGGTCAAGCGCGCTGTGGCGGCACATGTTATGTACCCGGACGAAGAAGGCGCAGATCTTCGCGCAGAGAACTCGGCACTCTCGTCTCACGTCAGATTTGCCCTTGTTGGGTTACTCGGTGATCTTGAAAAAGGATAAATAGTTGTCAGCGGTCAGTCATCGGTTATCAGTTAAAGAGGGGACTTGTAACAATTCACTTTGCCTTGGAGAAATCTCAGCAAACGTTTGTTGTGACGGGAATCCTCTTCGCTGATGGCTGACGACTGATAACTGATAACTGATAACTAATATAGAAAGGAAGCGGCATTGCCCCATACCGGGTGCTCTACAGGATAGAGTGCCGCAAAATGAAGGATGAAACAGATACGTTATCTGCTGGTTCTATGCCTCATTGCCTTGCACGGGATAGCATCAGCACAGGACCTCTCAGACCGGGTGGTGGAGCACATCTTTCCCAACGGTCTGAAGTTGTTGATGATTAAACGCGATACCTCCCCGACCATCGCTCCCTACATCCTCTTTAAAGCCGGTTCAGTCGATGAATCAGATGATACCCGCGGTATCGCACACATGCTTGAACACATGTTGTTCAAAGGCACAAAAACCATCGGCACAAAAAACTATGAAAAGGAAAAGGTCGTGCTCGCTGAAATCGATCGCATCGGCGATGCCCTTGACATGGAACGCGCAAAAGGTTCCAGAGCGGATACGGACAAAATAGCCGAATTGGAAGAAGCACTTAAAGCGCAGCAGGCGCTCGCCAAGGAGTGGATCGTTACCGGCGAATATACCGAAATCTACACGCAGCACGGGAGTACCGGATTCAACGCTGGCACTTCTGTTGACTATACGATTTACACGGTGGAATTGCCATCTAATAAATTAGAGTTGTGGGCGATGCTTGAGTCTGATCGGCTTAAGAACGCTGTCTTACGCGAATTTTATGTTGAACGCGAGGCTGTCAAAGAGGAACGGCGAATGCGTGTTGACACCCAACCGGGCGGTAAACTGTATGAACAGTTTATGGCTGCCGCTTTCACTGCGCACCCTTACGGCATACCGATTATCGGATGGCCCTCGGATATTGCGATGCTAAATCGACGCAAGGCGGAAGAATTTTTCCGGGTCCATTATGCCCCAAATAACTCTGTTATGGCTATCATCGGGAATATAGACATAGATGAGACCATCGCGCTCATTGAAAAGCATTTCGGTGATATCCCCTCGCAGCCGCTCCCGCCTGAAGTCACAACCCAAGAACTGCCGCAGGAGGGTGAACGTCGGGTCGAAGTCGAATTTGATGCCGAACCGCAACTCATGATTGGGTACCATAAACCGACACTCCCACACTTTGACGATTATGTGTTGGATTTTATCAGTGCGATCCTTTCCGATGGGCGGACCTCTCGGTTTTACAAAAACATCGTTGAGAAGGGGCTCGCCCTCTCTGCCGATTCATTGAATGGATACCCGGGGGCGCGCTACAACAATCTTTTTGTGATAGATGGCGCACCGCGGTCTCCACACACAACCGCCGATCTTGAAGCAGCGGTTTACGCTGAACTCGAAAGGCTCAAAACCGAACCCGTCGCAGAAAAAGAATTTAAACGCATCCTCAAACAGGTAGATGCCAGTTTTATCCGGGGCCTCAGCTCGAACGCTGGAATGGCAAGACAACTCACCTTCTATGAAGGGATTGCTGGCGATTGGCGTTATATCCTACAATGGCGGGAAAACATATATAAAGTTACGCCAGAGGACATCATGAGAGTCGCAAAAACCTATTTCACGAAAAGCAACCGCACCGTCGGCACACTCATTAAGAAAGAGGCAGTAGTACCCGCCGGTGAAGATACGGAGGGCGGCGAATAATGAAGAACCGAACCTTTACTGGACTTGTCTTTGCGACACTGGTCGCCTGTCTCATTGTGTGGGGTATCCCATCTACATTTGCCAGGCCCCACGAAGAACTGACCTTTGAACCGATTGAGTTTAAACCGCCCGTTCCAGAGAAGCGAACGCTTTCAAACGGAATGACGCTCTACCTCATTGAGGACAATGAGTTACCCTTGTTTAACATCAACGGTTTGATTAAAACGGGTGACATCTACGATCCAGCGGATAAGGTCGGCTTGTCAGCCATATTTTCCTCTGTTATGCGAACCGGCGGCACGGTGTCGCGTGAACCGGATGCGCTGAACGAGGAACTCGAGTCTATGGCGGCATCGGTTGAAGTCGGTATGTCGCGTGAATATGGAACGGTTAACCTTTCAACGCTTGCGGAAGACATCGAAAAAGGGTTGGAAATCTTTGCCGATGTCCTCAGGAATCCTGCGTTTCGCGAAGATAAATTGGAACTCCGTAAGCAGCAGTCGGTCGAACGTATCCGCCGACGCAACGATAATCCTATCCAGCTCGCATGGCGTAACTTTTCCGCACTGCTCTATGGAACCGACCATCCGTTCGGGTGGTATACCGAAATTGAGGGTATAGAGAGCATCACCGTTGACGATCTGAAAGCGTTTCACGCGAAATATTATCATCCGAACAACATGATGCTCGCAATTACCGGCGATTTTGATACGGAGACTCTGATTGCGCAACTGGAAAAAGTGTTTGAAGGCTGGGAATCCGCGAATATTACATTCCCTGATGTTCCGACCGTGGATCCCACTCCGGCAGCGTCGGTTAATTATATCTTCAAAGACCTCCCGCAGTCGGTGATGCTCATCGGGCACTTCGGCATCAAGCGCACTCCCGATTTCCCAGATTTCTTCGCGCTCCGTGTGATGAACGATATTCTCGGTGAAGGCGGTTTCACCTCTCGTCTGATGAAGGAAGTGCGTGAGAAACACGGTCTCGCCTACATGGTCGGCAGCATCATGCAAACGAGTTACTATACGAATCCAGGGGAATGGTTCGCGTATTCGCAGACCCGGACCGAAAAGACGGCAGAGGCGATCTCGCTTATTGTTGATGTCGTCAAAGGTCTCCGAGATACACCTGTCCCGGAAGCCGAACTACAACGCACCAAGGATTCGCTCATCAATTCGTTTGTCTTTGGGTTTGAGAGCAGTTCGCAAATTGCCTTCCAACAGATGATGCTGGCGTATCGCGGTTATGCACCCGACTTCCTCGAAACCTATACCGATAATATCGCGAAGGTCACGGCGGCGGATGTGCAGGCGGTCGCACAAAAGTATCTCCATCCGGACGCGCTCACGATTGTCACTGTCGGCAATAAAACCAATTTCGATCGATCGCTTGATGAGTTCGGAGAGGTTAACGAGATTGAGATAAAGCAACCGGAACCACCCCCTGCAGAACCGATGCCTGAGGCGAGTGAAGGCGACATGGCGAAAGCCAAGGAGATCGTCGCGATGGCAGTTGATGCATACGGCGGACTTGAGAAATTGCAAGCGGTGAAAAACATTGTCTCGGAAGCAAGTGTTTCAGTGGACTCGCCGATGGGACCAATGCAGGCAGAGGCGAAGTCATACTATCTTTACCCTGACAAATTGAGACAAGATTTAAAGTTGCCTCAAATGGAGATAAGTCAGATCTACGACGGTTCAGCTGCATTTGCTGTAACACCGATGGGTGTTCAACCGCTTCCACCTGAAGCTGCTAACGCCTTTAGAAATACAATTGCCCGGGAACCTGTATGGCTTCTAACGCATCTCGTGAAAAACGATGTCCAAGTCCAGTATGCTGGAAGTGAGGATGTCCAGGACAAGCCTGCACACATCTTGCTCGTTCCTGAGCCTTCTGGGGAAGTATTGCGACTGTTCATTAGTGAGGAGACACACTATATTGTAAAGCTCACATATCGTGAGGCTGTCCAAGGCGTAGTAGCAAACCAGGAAACGTTCTTGGGTGATTATCGCGATGTTGATGGCATTAAAATAGCGCATCATGTTCTTCAAAATGTAGATGGTCAACTCTTTTCTGAAGTTTCAGTAACAGGTGTCACCTTGAACGCAGAACTTGACGAATCACTGTTTCAGGAGCCAAAATGAAAACGCTCAATTTACGCGTTCGCTATTTTCAGGATAGCACACCGGCAGATGTGCCGTGCCGTGAAACCGCCTTCATCCGCCGTGAGTTTGACATGCCGTTGCCTGTTGAGGAAACCGCTTTAGTCCTCGTCGATCTGTGGAACGTGCATTTCATCGAAAGCTGGATAGAACGGGCGACACGGGTAACGAAGGAGTGCGTCGTGCCTGTGATAGATGCTGCGCGAGACGCAGGTTTGACAATTGTTCATGCCCCGTCTCCGTCAGTAGCGGCACAATATCCGCAACTCGAACGGCACAAACCGCCTGAACCGTCTGTCCCTTCAGCGTGGCCCCCCTCTGATTTCCGAAGTCGTGAGGGGGACTACGCTGTTTACCGCGGTCCCCGTAGTCAACCCCCGAGTATCGACATCCACTGGAACAAACTCGCATCGCAGCTTGCTGTCTCCCCAGCGATTGATGTGAAGCCGGAAGATTTTGTTATCGCCACCGGGCAGCAGTTGCATGAACTCTTGGAGGAGCGGCGGATCTTACATCTGCTTTTCGCGGGTTTCGCAACGAATTGGTGTGTATTGGGCAGGGATTACGGTATCCGTTCGATGGCGCGGTATGGCTATAACATCGTGTTACTCCGCGATGCCACAACCGGCGTGGAGTTTCCCGATACTTATGATAACCTGTTCACAACAGAGATCGCGATTCGGGAGGTAGAACAACAGTACGGATTTAGCACATCGAACGTCGATTTTTTTGATGCGATTGAGAAACTTCCAGCATAGAGTTCTACCAATGGACTCCTGTTTTTCACTGTCAGGCGAGGTCTCCGTGCCCCGCCTCTTTTCTTGCAAAAGTTATGTTCCTAATCTCATGTTGGATTGTCTTAACACGTTTGATCACGTTAGCGCACGGAAGCACGAAATCAAGAAAAAATAAAGAATGGAGTCTGCTGACATGCTGCGGCGTATGAATGATATTCTTTGCTTAGAATTTCTCTCCGGTTCTCATTCAATTGCTGTTTCACCTGATGGTAACGAGCTGGCTGTTGTTGTGCAGAGTTATCGTAGACATCAAGCTGAAAGGGGCATATCTGAGCGTTTTCTACCATCGGGGTTGCCTGTTTCGTTTGAAGGAAGTGAAATTTGGCTTGTCAATGTTAAAAACGGAGAATCACGAAATCTCACACCGAATTGGGGGACAAGTTACAAACCTGCATGGTCACCTGATGGAGAGAAATTGGCTTTTTATTCGGATAAACACGGGAAGGCACAGTTGTGGATATGGGAAGGTGGTGAAAATGAGCCGGGGCTCGCGAGTGATATCACAATCCGACCGTTTTCGAGGACCGGTCCGCCGCCGCTTTGGACCCCGGATGGAACACATATTGTTGTTAAACTACAACCTGAGACAATCATCAGTGAAGAAACACCTCCAGACAGAGAAGCCTCATCTGTGAAAGTCTTTACGAGTCGAGTTGCTGAGGAAATACCTGCAAACAAAGAGCGTTCCGAAGGTGGATCTGAACTATGGTGGCCCTCGTGGGGACATTGGTTTCGCTCAGATGTAGGGGTGATAACGGTCGCAACGGGTGAAGTTAGGATGTTAGCACAAGGATTCCATCCATTTGGTCTTCGTATTTCACCGGATGGCAAAACTGTCGGAGTTATGAACTTTCGGGGATTTGAGAACTTAGAAAATGCTCAAGGCGTGAACGAGTTTTATCTTTATCCTTTGGATGGCACTCCGCCACAGTTGATTGCGGATTCACTGAAGTTCCATGGACTTTTGTTTAGTTGGTCTCCAGATGGTCGCTATATTGCTTATACAACAGAGGGATATCCACTCTCAACCCAAGCCTCGAAATCGGAACTTTTTCTCATTTCGACATCCGACGGTAGCCAAGTGAACCTCACGCAGGAGACCGATATTGAACTGGCAAATAGTTCACATCCCCCTTTATGGAGTTCCGATAGCCGACATCTATTCTGTGTTGCCCACGGACATCTCTGGCGAATTGCTATCGCGAATCAGACCATTGAAAAGTTAACAGATGGATTTGACCGACATGTTATTCGGCTTGTTCGACGATCTGAAGCAGATACCGTCTGGTCCCCAAACCATGCTGAATCGGTATATATTCAGACATCGAAAGGTGCGGAGCATGGGTTTTATCGCATCAACTTGGAAACGTTGGCAAGCACACGGTTGGTTGAAGAAACGCGGGTGTATAATAGACGTGGAAATATGGATGTCGCGCCTCAGACGGGTGATATTTTCTACAGCGTTGAGGACTTAAATCATCCCGTAGATGTGTGGGTGGCGGATACAGATTTCCAAAATCCGCGACAGCGCACCCGCCTGAATCCAAGCATTGAAACAGAGCCACTCGGCACTTCTCGGCTTATCACCTGGCGAACACCTTCTGGAAAAAATCTCACAGGTGCCTTGTTGTTACCCGAAGATTATGTTGAAGGACAGAGGTATCCACTGATCACGGAAGTTTATGGCGGTTCGTTTCTATCACGTCAGAGTAACGATTTCGGCACAGATGGTACAGGACATAATTTTCTGCTCACAAAGCAAGGTTACGTTGTCTTTCTTCCAGATATGCCTATGGAAACAAATTCTCCTGTCCAAGAGTTGACGGAGTTGACGCTTTCTGGTATAGATGCAGTGATTGACATGGGGATTGCCGATGCGAAGCGTTTAGGCGTCATGGGACAGAGTTACGGCGGGTACTGCGTCAATGCCCTGATTACACAGACATCTCGGTTTGCCGCTGCTGTTGCTTCCGCACCGATCAGCAATTTAATTAGTTTCTATGGACATTTAACAGAAGGCGGCGATAGTCCCTGGATCACTTGGACAGAGAAGAGTCAAGGCAGAATGGAAGGGTCGCTTTGGGAGTTCCGGGAGCGATATATCGAAAACTCCCCTATCTTTTTCCTTGACAAGGTGGAAACTCCCTTATTGTTGATTGTTGGGGCATTAGACAACGATGCTGTCCCGCAGGCAGGGGAAATGTTCTCAGGCTTACGTAGGCTTGGAAAACAGGCGGTTTTGGTGCGCTACGAGAATGAAGGACATAAGCCGCAACAAGGACGTTATCCGAATGTGGTTGACTATTGGCAACGGGTGCTCACTTGGTTTGATGAGCATTTCTCGGAATCGGTGTAGATTCCTCTTAGGCAGGCGAAGCGAACGCGTCTTTGAACTTTTGGAACAACCGTGTTTGGTAAGTCCCTTCGCCTTCTGCTTTTTCTTCCCGCAATCGTTGACTCTTTTCCTTCGCGGGTTTTAACGCTTCCGCTTCCTCTGCATCTAACTCTGCAAAGATGGCTAAAAGTTCTGCTTGCTCTCGTTCTGTCAAAGTCCCTTCTGCCTCACGGAGTCGCAGTTGCTCTAATCTATACTGCCTGTTTGTGCCTTTCATGATTATGTTCTCCTACGGTTTAGCCATCTAACTCTACATTAGGTTTTCAACGTTTTATATTTCCCTGTTCAATCGGCAGCAACACCTTCCAACGGTGGAAGTTCCGGGTAGTTCCCACGGGCGTGTCGCCACGCGAGGATCCCTTCAACGATCATCCAGATCTGTAAAGCCTCAACGGCGATACCGAATCCGAAGAGCAAGTATTTGCCCTTGAAAAGCCAACCTTCAGGATTGAACATCTGATGTAGCATTGCCCACGCGGGCATGATGAGCATGACGATCATCGGGAGGAGTGCGAACCAAATCGGTTTGTTGCGGCGCAGGAGATAGAAGACAATGACCATGAAGGCTAATCCGGCTAAGAGCTGGTTCGTCGCACCGAAGAGGGGCCAGAGTGTCAAGCCGCCGCTGCCGGGACCACTGGGTCCTTGTAGCAGGGCAACTGCGGCAGCGAGTACTAACGCAAACGCAGTCGCTATGTAACGGTTCGTCAATGGCTTGAACTTCACCGTTTGTGCCAGTTCGTGGATAACGTAGCGTTGGAGACGTGTCGCTGTGTCTAAGGTTGTGGCGGCGAAACTCGCAACGAGGACCGCCATAATCGCAATGCCCATCTTGAGCGGAATACCGAGGGAGGCGAGGAAATTTCCACCCCCGTCCACAAACGCGCTCACCTTCGCCTTGAGTCCGTGGCTTGCCCAGCCGCTGACAACCGTCGTTGTCCCATCAGGATTTGCTTCCGTTTGGATAGCATAGCGCGCTTTCCACGCGTCCTGATTCGTAACAGGGGTTGCGCTGTCCGCTTTGACAATCGGTTGGAATTTATAGTTTGCACCGGTCCCCGTCCGGTTGAAAATTCCCATACCGATGCCAGCACAACAGGCAAGAATAACGATAACAGCAAGTCCACCCTCGAGTAGCATCGCGCCGTATCCGACGTATTGCGCGTCGCCTTCGGAGGCGACCTGTTTACTGGAAGTCCCGGAACTTACCATACAGTGGAAACCACTGACCGCACCGCACGCAATTGTAATAAAGAGGAAGGGCCAAATCGGTGGGGCATCGGGTGGGATGTCTGAGGCAATAGCCGGCGCGGAGGCTGTCAGATCCGCTCTGCCTGTGAAGCCTGCGACGGCAAGTCCAAGCACTAAGAGGAGGAGTGCCAATACGAGTTCATGGCTGTTGATGAAATCACGCGGTTGCAGAAGCGTCCAGACCGGCAACACTGAAGCGATAAAGCAGTAGACGAAAAGCACCAACGTCCAGATCACCACGACGTTTAGGTAAGTCTTTCCGAGCAGCGGAATACCGAACCATTGTGCCAAGTCAATCGGTAGGAGATACGCACCAACTGCCATCCCGATGTACATGATACCGAGTGCGACAATGGAGGGGATGAGAATATTGCCCCCCCTACGGTAAATCCAGATACCAATGGCGACTGCGAGCGGGATTTCCACCCAAACAGACAGAACGGATTCAGGATAGTAGGAGAAAATCAGGGCGATGACCAAGCCGAAGATCGCAAGGACAATGGTCAGCCCCATAAAGAGGACGAACAGAAAGAGAAATTTCGCGCGGGGACCGATCATCCGTCCTGCAACTTCGCCGACGCTTTGCCCACGATTGCGGAGGGATACAACAAGCGCGCCGAAGTCATGCACAGCCCCGATGAAAATCGATCCGAGGACAACCCAAAGCAACGCCGGTAGCCATCCCCAGAAAACGGCAATGGCGGGTCCTACGATCGGACCTGTACCCGCGATACTCGTGAAATGGTGCCCAAAGATGACCTCTTTTTTCGTTGGAACGTAATCGACATCATCTCGCAGCTCTTGGCTCGGCACCGTCGCTTGAGAATCTAATCCGAAAATCTTTCTCGCTAACCATTTGCCATAGGTATGGTAAGCAACGATGAAACCGATAAAGCTCAAGATCGCAATAATAAGCGTGTTCATTTTTTAATTTTACCTTGCGGTTAAACAACGTGCGTTTCGACTTTGACGTGCGTTGCTTATATCCGCCCTCCGCTACGCTTACGGGCTATGGGTTTCGTTTTTTAATTAGGGTTTACGCACGACCTCTTAAAGTCCCCCGAGTAAGTAGGATTTAGGGTAATGAAATTCGGCTTACCTGACTCCCATTAAAACCTCAAACGTGAGTTGATCCAATTTCTCGTATCCGAGTCCTTTTTGTGCGAGGGTATCGGGTTCAAAATCTATCTTTCTCAGTTTTCCGACACTCTCGGCGTTGTAATGTGCCATGAGTGATTCGAGTTCAGGATCGCGTGCTTGTATTTCAGCGAGAATCCCTTGAATTTCCGCGTCTTCGTTGAAACGGTGTGCTTTCTCTTTCAGAATCAGATAACTCCGCATGCATCCTGCAGCAAAGTCCCAGACCCCTTGTTCGTCTTCAGTTCTGTAGGCGTGTGCGTCAAAGTGCCGCGAGCCGTCCCAGTTCATATCTTCAAGGAATTTGACGAGGAAGAAGGCACTTTTAATGTTTTCAGAACCGAAGCGTAGGTCTTGGTCGAAACGACTCATCTTCTGGTCGTTGAGGTCAATGTGGAAGAGTTTACCGGCTTCGTAGGCTTGTGCGACACCGTGAATAAAACTCAAACCTGCCATGGTTTCATGGGCAAATTCGGGGTTCACACCGACCATTTCTGGGTGGTCGAGCGTTTCAATAAAGTGGAGCATGTGCCCTGTTGTGGGAAGATAGATGTCGCCGCGGGGTTCATTCGGCTTTGCTTCAAGCGCGAACCGGAGGTCGTAACCTTGGTCTTTCACGTAGTGCGTGAAGTAGTTCATCGCCTCACGATTCCACTTGACGGTATCGGGTCCGTTTTTAGAGGCATCGACTTCTGCGCCTTCACGACCGCCCCAAAACACATAAATGGTCGCGCCGAGTTCAACACCGAGATCAATGGCGTTCAAGGTTTTTTGGATTGCAAAGGCTCGCACCTTGGGATCGTTAGCGGTAAATGCGCCGTCTTTAAAGATTGGATGGTAGAAGAGATTTGTTGTTGCCATCGGCACCTTCATACCGTGATCGGCGAGTGCCTGCTTGAATTCGCTAACAATTTTATCGCGTTCGACAGCTGAAGCCTCAAAGGGGACCAAGTCGTTATCGTGTAAATTAACGCCGTACGCGCCAAGTTCGCTTAATTTCTGGACTGTGTATGTGGGTTTCAAGGGGGGCCTGACAACATCACCAAATGGATCGCGCCCCGGATTCCCGACCGTCCATAATCCAAAGGTGAACTTATGTTCAGGCTTAGGCTGATACAGTTCTGACATTCATTTACTCCTATCATTTGTAATTTTGGCGAAGCTTATAAGCCAACAATCAGATTATACCATATTTGGCGGATTTGTTGCAAATTTTTATTCTCGTACGATTTCGCTTGTGTTTCTGTATAAGGCATGTCCCATTGGAAGAAATTGCTCAGGGTAGGGCGCGATTATCCCAAACGAGAAAGGATAGACATTGACATAACAACCTGTCGACTCAGCGTTGTAGTTGCACTTTCATAGAATACGTTGACCCGTCACATTATACGCCTCGATTTTCGTGGTGGCGACGTTGCCATTCGGATACTGGTCCGCGAACATCGTCCAGATCATCGTATCCCGTGGTGCTCGACCTTCCCGAAGCAGGCGGCGAGATAGTGTCGCTTCGTGAAAGAAGCCGATCTTTTCTGCGACTCTCACGCTCGCTATGTTCTCCGGATCGCAATGGATCTCCACGCGACTGACTTTATTAATCTTAAAGGCAACCTGGGTTAGTGCAGCCGCCGTTTCTGTCGCCAATCCCTTATTCGTGTATGTATGATGGATCCAGTAACCGATTTCTAATGCTGCTTTGCCGATTCGCGGGTGCAATCCCGTGCCGCCGAGTACCCGGGTTTCGTCCAAATTAAAAATCCCGTAAGTGAAGTCCTGTCCCAAGTCAAACTTACCGCGGAACTGACGGATGGACTCGATTTTTGTCTGCAAGTCTGTCGGTTCATCCATTGCCCACGGCATCTGTGGGCGGAGATGCTCTAAATTCTCATCAACTGATGCTTTGAGTAGAGAGGCATCCTCAGGCTGCCAGCACCGGATCACCAGTCGCTGTGTATGAATACGGTAAGCAGGACCGACTGTGTTGAAAATCAATTAGATGCTCCTTTTCCACGTAGAAACCAGAAATTGTTGTCCTTTTAGAGGATTTCCATTCCTACGAATTCAGAAAGTGATTTGTGTTATGAGGTGATAGAGAACTGAATCTTCCGAAGATTGGCCTACACTTTAAAACCCTACATTAGCGCATTAGACGGAAGATGCTTATATAGGCAGTGCCTTAGATTTCAAGGTGCGCGGAAATTTGTTGCAGGACCTTCTCATAGTCTGCTTCCAATTCCAGTGGCGCATTTAGATAGCGAGGCGGGGGTTCCCCAGGCGTGACATCGTGATACGCCACCTTGAAATCCGGGAATTTGAGTCCATTTGCAGTAGAGATAACGATAACCCTGTCATCTGGAAGTATCTGTTTACGTTCGACCATTTTTATCAGGACAGCGAGTGCTACCCCCGTGTGTGGACAATTGAACAGTCCTGTTCGATCCGCTCTCGCAGCGGCATCCGCCAATTCTGTTTCTGTCGCTTGATCGACGATACCATCGAACCGTTTAAGGACACGGATTGCCCGATGGATTGAGACAGGATTGCCGATTTGAATCGCTGTGGCTTGTGTGGCTTGTGCGGTGATAGCATGAAACTCTGTGAATCCCGTTTGATAACTTCGATACAGCGGATTCGCGCGTTCTGCTTGGGCACAAGCAATGCGCGGAAGTTTGTCAATGATACCGAGTTCGAGCATCATTAAAAAGCCGAGTCCGAGTGCGGAAACATTGCCGAGGTTCCCGCCCGGGATAATTATCCAATCCGGCACTTCCCAATCGAACTGCTGTATGATCTCAATACTAATGGTTTTTTGCCCTTCGATTCGGAGGGAGTTGATGGAATTGGCGAGGTAAAAGTCCTTCCGGTCGGCAAGTTTTTGGACAATTGCCATGCATCCGTCGAAATCGGTTTCCAGCGAAAGCGTCAATGCCCCATTGGCGATGGGTTGAATGAGCTGCTCCCGTGTAACTTTCTCTTTTGGCAAGAGAATAATTGCGGGAATCCCTGCTGCAGAGGCATACGCGGCTAAGGCAGCGGAAGTATCGCCAGTGGACGCGCACATGACGGCGCGAATGTTTCCAGAACCAGCCATGATCTGCTTAACCATTGAAACGAGGACAGTCATTCCGAGGTCTTTAAAAGAACCTGTATGACTGTTGCCGCACTGTTTAATCCACAGGTCGTTTACGCCGAGTTGTTCACCGAACCGTTCTGCCCAGAACAGATTGGTGCCACCTTCATACATAGAAATGATGTTATGGTCATCAATGATCGGACAGACGAGTTCCTTTTTCCCCCAGACCCCGCTACCATACGGGTATTGTGTACGCATGTAGCGCTGTTCAAAGAGGGTTTTCCATTCAGTAGCACGCCGCTGTTTTAACAGGTCCATATCGTGCCGGACCTCTAACAGCCCGCCGCAGTTTTTGCACCGATAGATAACTTCTGTAAGCGGATAGGTTTCATCGCATCCTTCGCTGCACTGGAACCATGCGTCGTAGTTCATTGCTCGGCGTTCTCCTCCATAGCGGCTGGAAGGGTGTTTTGGGCAGGTTCGTTTCCGTTTGATGTATTCAGGAGTTCGTCTATTTCTTCAAGTGAGGGCAACTCAGAGACATCTTTCAATCCGAATTGTAGGAGGAACTCATCTGTGGTTGAAAAGAGTAAGGAGCGTCCATCTTTTCTTCCAGCGATACGCACCAACCCTTTCTCTACCAGGGAATTGAGCACACTGTCACTGTTCACCCCGCGAAGCGCAGCGACATCCGTCCGCGTAATGGGTTGCTTGTAAGCAACAATTGCGAGTGTTTCAAGTGCTGACGGGGATAGTTTGACCCGGACCTGACGCGTATAAAACTTCTGAATCCATTCTGAGTACTCTGGATGTGTGCAGATTTGGTAACCATTCGCTATTTCAACAAGGCGAAAACTTCGTCCCATTTCTTGATAGTCTTGACGCAATTCGTCGAGTTCTGTTCGGATTGCGCGTTTGTCTAACGCCGGCAGCACGGTTTGAAACTGTTCCACCGAGATCGGTTCGCTCGCGGCGAACAGAATCGCTTCCAAAATTAATTTGGGTTTTTGCGGTGGAATCGCGTCCGGCATCTCTATCGAATCGACAGCGGTAACATATTCAGAATCCATAAACCAAATTCCTAATTGTTTCGTTCTTGTGAACGCGTATTTTCAACGGTCGGAGGTGGCGGTATCTCTCGATCAGACCCCTCATCCGCCTGTTTAACGATATAGATACTCTCAAAATGATCGGTTTGAACGGTAACGATTTTTCCTATCCGAATGAGTTCTAAAATGGCGAGGAATGTTACAATTCGGTCTGTCTTGGTCGAGTCCAAGGGGAACAGGTCATCGAATAGCAATTGGTCTGAACTCTCCAACTGCAGGTCAATAAAAGCGATTTTGTCCTCAACGGTTATTGTTTCCTCTTCAAATGTTTCGTATGCTTCTTCGACCTCTATCTCCGCAGCTCGATCGTTCACCCCCTTAAAAGCGGTAAGGAGGTCGAACAGCGTCGCTCTGATCTCAAACTCACGTGCTCCGTCTAAATCCTCGTGTATCTTTGGGCTTCTGCTATAGCTTAATGTCCAACGTTCGGCATACCCTTCCAAAACTTGGACGGCCTCTTTGAACTGTTTGTACTCCAAGAGCTGCTTAACGAGTTGCTCTTGATCACCGATCGTGTATTCAGCATCTGGTGTGAGTTGTGGGAGGATACTTTGCGATTTGATGTGCAGAAGTGTTGCCGCCATCACCAAGAATTCGGATGCCACATCCAAATCTAACTGCTCCATTAGATTCACATATTCGAGGTATCGGTCGGTGATGTGTGCAATCTGAATATCATAAATATCCATCTCCTCCTTCTGAATCAGATGGAGGAGCAGATCGAGCGGTCCCTCGAAACCCTCTAATTTCAGGGAGTATATTGGGGCTGTAGCGGCGGGTGTTGGAGGGGTTTCAGTTAGCAATTTTAATTTTTCCTTGCGGAGGAGTACCGTGTGTTTGAACTTTGACGTGCGTTGCTCATATCCGCCTGCGTGTTTTTGCAAACGCTAAAATCCAATGCGAAGAAAGTATTTCTGCGTATTGTTGCAGGCTACGCGTTTGGAGCTAAGGAATAGCCCTTAACCGACTACTAATTTAATTGCCATCTTCTAATTTTTCTTTATCGTATACCCACAATTTGCGCGATCAGATTTAAAGTTTCAAAACTGATATTGCTCAAGAATCCGAACACATAGTTCGGTATCCCGAAGATACCGGGTAGAAAAATGAGGCACATCAGAATCGGCATACCATAGGGACTCAGTTTCTCGAATTGGTGTGCTGCACCCGAGGGTAGCAAACCTCTCACGACACTGAAACCGTCTAACGGAAAAAGTGGGAGCATGTTAAACGCTGCGAGGAAAACACTTATCAGTGCTGTCCGAATTAATTGCCTGTTAATCTCAGCGTGAAGTGCAGATTCAGCAGGATTGAAAGCGGTAAATTCAAGTAATAGCCGAATTGCTCCCAGAATCACGAAAGTGAGGATGATATTCATGAATGGACCGGCAGCGGCGATAAGCATTAGGTCCCTTCTCGGATTTTTCAGGTTGAACGGGTTGACCGGCACCGGCTTTGCCCATCCGAAGAAACCGCCGCCGAAAAGCGTGCCGAGCAACGGAAGTATCAATGTGCCGATAATGTCAATATGTACGCCCGGATTCAACGACATCCGTCCAAGATCGCGCGCTGTCGGATCCCCTAACATGTCCGCTGATTTGGCGTGTCCCCATTCATGAAAGGTTAACAGAATAATGAACTGTGTAACCACAAGGATTGCTTCATAAGGGTCGAAATTAGGCATCGTTTATTTGCCACCGCTTTGTAAGTCAAATCTTGCTATACAAAGGTCCGCAATCGGGCATAAGCCTCCTCTTTTTTGGTAATCTCTCCGTCCAATTGTGCCGCAAACAATTTCCAAAGTCGGGTTTCAAAAGTCTTGTTCGGTTTTTCGCCAACCGCTATCAAGTCTTTTCCTGTGATGAAGGGTTCCATCTTCCGCAGAACAAAAAGGTAGTTTTTTATTTTTTCGCGTTTCCACTTCGGCAAGGTCGTGTCCACATAGCCGAGTGCTAATGCCTCAATCGGATACGGTTTCAGCAATTGATAAATCTCGCTCGGTCTCACTGTCTCCTGCAACGGTGCAAGTGTTTGTTCCAACTGTTTGTAAGCGGTGAGCGGTGTCTCTACCCGATAAAGATTTCCATCTCCACATACGTAAGTTGCCATGTTCTTTGGATCAACAATCCGCCATTTCCCACTTTGTGGGTCAACGGAGGCATCCTCCGATAATGAGATTCCGAGTTTCGCAAAGGCATCGTGTGTCACCTTTTCAAGCGAAACTTGCTGTTGCGAGGCTTGGACCCGGCTGATGAGACGTTGAAGTTGATGTTCCAATACCAATCTGAAACTGAGTGCCTCAATCTGATATATCGGCGTGCGGGTTCCCAAAAATGCCATCCAGCGCACCCGTTGCGGCTGAAACGCTTCGTCTTTAAGGGACGTTGATACCCAGTTTGTTGCTTGTTCCGCTTTCTTAAAATCACACGCAAACCTCGTCGATATATTCCATCCCTGAGAGATGGTTTTCCATACGTCGAGTCGGGCAAGGTGTGCTACGATCTCCGGTGCGTTCTTTTCACTCAGTATTCTATCAATCTCATTGCGTATCCGTTCACCACTGAGTTGTGCTAAGACTGGAAGTGCTTCTCGCATCAGAATGATATCGGTTTCAGGAATAGAAAACCCGTAGCGTCCGGCATATCGAAAAGCGCGAAAGATGCGCGTCGGATCATCCGTGAAACTGTGCTTATGTAGGACGCGAATTGTCCGGGTCTTGAGGTCATCCAAACCCCCGGTTTTATCAACGATCTCACCAAAAGTATGTGTGTCTAAGCACATTGCCAAGGCATTAATCGAAAAGTCGCGTCTTCGTAAATCGTCCGTGATGGTCCCTTGTGATACTGTAGGTAACGTCCCTGCCCCTTGATAAGTTTCACGACGGGCGGTAACGAAATCCACTTTAGGAAGGTTAACATCGGCAGGCGTGACGGTTGCAGTGCCAAATTGCGGGTGTGTTTCCAGCGTGCCGTTCCACCGTTCACACATCGTGTTCGCAACTCGGATCGCATCTCCTTCTACAACGATATCGATATCGAGACTCGGTCGTTTAAGCAGGAGATCCCGGACGAATCCACCGACGAGGTAAGTCCCCTTTCCACCTACCTCACCAATTTCATGTAACAGCTCCAAGATCGGTTCAGGAATGTTAGGTATCATTTTTCTTCGGAAGGAGTAAACCTGTGTCTATAGGGTTCCTATACGAAGGCAAAGACGCGCGTGGGTGCTCCAGAACTGCGCGCCAACTTTAGCGGAGCAATCACGACATAGAAATGCGTCGGCAATTGGCTTAAATTGCACAAATCCTCAACATGCGGGATCCCCGCACCGAGGAAAACGAGATGCGCTGGCGGTAAACCGTCGTGCAACGGTGGATGTCCTGCCACCGAGTCGATACTGCATGCATCTGTCCCGATGACCTTAATGCCCTTTTCGACGAGGAATTCGGCGGCATCTTCACTGAAACCGATCCACTCTCGGTTGAAGTTGTCCTGATAGACGAACCTGTCCATCCCTGTCCGCATAAAGACGATGCTGCCTTCTGGAATATCACCATTTTCGGCGATCCACGCTTTAACATCCGCTGCGGTCACAGCGTCATTCGGTTTCTTAATCGCGGAGAAGTCCATCAACACGGCGTGTCCGGTCAGTTTCTCTTTTGGGATTTCGGCGATAGTTGCGCCACCCGGGTACATTAAGCAGGGGGCATCCATGTGTGTAGAGTAGTGTCCGGACGTGTCGATGCGGCTTTCAAAATAGCCATCCTTTTCCAGCGTCGCTTGGTCATAAATTTTGGCGGGATCAATCGGCAGCTCGCATGGACTCTTTTCATCGACCACATAAGACAGATCCAGCACGTTTTGAAAGTCAAGATGCATTTTATATTATTTCTCCTTCCCACAAACATATCGCCTCTATAAGGCTTATATGTAGTATAGCATATCTCCTTGGGATATTCAAGTTAAATCACATAGACGAACCGGCGTTCGGTTTTAGTAATCGTAAAAAAGTGCATCCTACTTTGTGTATAAGATGAATAGACTATTTCATATTCCATGGAGGAGGTATGCGCCATAAAATCATTTACAGACATTGGGAGCCCGGTGACGATGATGCTATTTTAGAGTTGTTGATGCCTGTTTTTAAACAGATCCGTGAGGATTATTATCGTAGGAAATTTGACAATTCTCGCCTTGAACCTGAAGCAATACACTTAGCATTGGTAAATGAACGAGTAATAGGACATGTATGGGGAGAACCCGTTTCGATTTTTATTGAAGACAAGATTCAAGAATTCGGGATGGTATCCCTCGCCTGTGTCGCTCCGGATATGCATCGCCAAGGGATTGCGACCTGTCTGATGCGTGGACTTCATGCGTATTTCCTAAGAAAAGGGTATCGCGGCAGCATTCTATATACAGACAGTGAAATCGCGGAACAATTGTACCAAAAAGTTGGATATCAAGAGATTACAAGAGAAATACGAACACAAGTCTCTCCACGTCGAAGGGCATCTTCATTTAAATGGAGAGAGGTGAGTCTCGAAGATTTAGATACCTTACATCAATTGACTGGAAAATGGGCAAAGCAGAATTTCTTTGTCTTATGGGACGGTCAAAGTAGGAGCGTACATCAGTTCAATATGAAGCAGTACAGGATTTTACATCGTGACAACAGCATTGTCGGCTATGCGAAATGGAATGAACCTTCAGAACATCAACCGCAAGGATTAATTCGCGATCCTATTGCGCCAGATGTGGGTCCTATGACAGTTATCGAATCCGTACAATCGGAGGTTTCTACATCGCGAGTGTGGCAAACTTTCAAAGGTAGCAGATATGAAAGTTCTCTACGTTCCTTGGGCTGTCCATTTGAACAAACAACACAAGTTGATATGTTTTTAGTTTTCGGTCAGGAAATTGATTTGACAGGATACCACCGAACCGCGTATTGACAGTTGAAGGTGTGGATTTATCAAAGTCTGCGATTAGGCATCCTTAAAGTAGTCCAATACAGTACTATGCAAGATCCCGTTCGTTGCTACGAGTGAATTCGTATCTGTTGTGATGGCTTGTCCCTGTATATCCGTCACTTTTCCACCTGCTTCCCTCACGATAACAGTAATCGCCGCGATGTCCCAAATACTGATTGCCGCTTCAACGACGGCATCCGCTCTCGCAGACGCCACGAGATGATACATGTAGAAATCACCGAACCCTCTGGTGCGTGCGGCGTCGTTGATAAAATCGTAAATCCCGGGAAAAGTGCCTTTTTCTACGAACCACTTCAGTCCGCCGTGGCAGACCATTGCGTCTTCGGGGTGTGTCACGCTGGAAACGGTTATCGGTTCGCCGTTCAAGAAAGCACCGCTTCCGGCTTCAGCATAGAGGATCTCATTCAAAAGTGGTGCATTGGAAACCCCAAGGATGAGTTCCTCACCTTTCATCAGGGCAATCTGTGTGCCGAAGATCGGGATTTTACGGATGTAATTTTTGGTGGCATCAATTGGATCGATAATCCAGAGGTATGGTGAATCCCCTTCTTCAATACCATACTCTTCCCCTAAAAATCCGTGGTCTGGAAATGCCTGTTTGATAGTCTCACGGATCGCTTTTTCCGCGCCTCTATCGGCGAGCGTGACCGGCGTTTCATCGGCTTTCAGCTCAACCTTCATTGCGTCGCCGGTGTAGTAAGCGGTGATGATTTCTTCAGCGTTTTTCGCCGCTTCCAACGCGACGGTTAAAAATTGACTCATTTTAATTATTCCTTTCGGGTTTTTAATTTTTCCTTGCGGTTTGGTCAGGTAAATTTGATAACTGAAGTGCCTTTACGTAGATCTAGGGGAAATCCGCAGAAATACCCAAGCAATACGTAGAAATCCGCAGAAATACCCAAGCAAAGACACCAAGCAAAAACCCCTCCGCTACGCTTACGGGCTACGCGTTTAGGTTTAACGAACACCTCTTTACCGACTGCTGATAGGTGACGGCTGATTGCCGGCTGCCATATTCTAACGGAGTGAAATTGCGGGACAATAAATTCTTTTCCATTCACGATGCCACCACGCGCCTTCCGAACGTTTTGTTGCGAGATCCGTAAAGCGATACTCGTAAAGGGTTGCACGGATATAGCGCGGGGGTTTATCCGGGAACGGATCCTCTGCCAACAATTGTAGCACCTCAGGCTTGCCTTGTAGTAATGCTCCCATGAAATTGAGGAACCACGGCGTCCTTTGATAACTGCCTTGGAGGGCGGCAAACCACATCTGCCAATCGAGTCGTGGCTGGTGTGGGGCAACCCATTTTGGGGCAACAGTCAGATCCCCCGGTTTCCATCGAAATTGGTAAGTTTCCCATGTGATCCGATCGTTGCTGCCTTCAACGATAATTTCCGGACGCGATTCCGTCATATCTGCAAAGAGTCCGTAGGTATTCACGCTCCGAAAGGGCGCGATCCAAGCGACATCTGGAAACTTTATCTCTCTGAAGAGTTGTCCACCGAATCGGATGCCGCTCAGTAGAAAGAGGAGCGTTGCCAGGACCGCTATGCCGATGCGTCTATTATATCGGTGGAGAGGTTGCTCGACAAGGTGGATAGGCGGCATAAACCGTTTCGGGAGCAAATATTTCCACGTCACATCGTCAATCAGCAGGAGACATAGTGCAATTGTCAGCAGATTGAAAAAACAGTAGTTACCTGTTAGAATGATCAGTACTTGTAGACCGACGAACCCGATACATCCGGCAGTCCGTACGCGTCGCGGTGCGAAGATCAGGAAGGGAACGACCAACTCAGCCGCGAACATACCAATCACAGAGGCTTTCTGGAACCATTCCGGCAACTGATGCACATACCATCCGAGCCTTGTCGGTAACGGCTGTGTCTCATAGTGGAAGTTGAGGGCAGTAAGGTTTCGCCACACCTCGTCACTGGCGAGTTTAACAAACCCGGAGGCAAACATCAACCTGAATAGGAGCCAACGGAGAAGCCATAAAAATGCCGTTGAGGGTTGGGACGCCCGTGTGAACCTTTCCCGGAGTTGCAGCGGCGCGAAAAAGATTGCCAAAAATCCTGCCTCTAAGAGCAGGACATCCCACTGGAAACTCAGAAAAACTTGTCCCACTGACACAAGCGACAGATAAAACGTCCACAAACCGACTAAGGCGAATGGTGGAACGAAGCCTGCGATTAAGACGAGAGACAGAAGCACACCACCAGCACACAAGAAATTGAGGCAGGTATCCGAGGCATTCAACCAGAAGAGTGTCGGAACGAGGTAGTAGCCTTCCGTTCCGATTTGCTCACGGACAGCCTCCAGATACTGTTCTGCAGGCAAAATCCCATCGCTCCCAACGAGTCCGTGAATCTGTACCCACAGGGACAAAAAAGCGATGAGGTAGATACAACCGAGTCCGCGCAGGAACAGCCATCTCGAAAAACAGAACGCGGTTCTCTCGGTGTGTGTCCCCCATACCCCTCTTGTCATCGCAGAGAAGAAGGGACGATGCTGCGCAATGAAACGGTAAATGCCTTCAGACAGGCTCGCGAACCCCGGCAAATGGTAGTAACACCAAAGAAACAGACCGTTGTCCAGGGCGCGCAGGACAGCCGCTGCCCCGCTCAAAACCGTCCCGTTCTGAAGTATTAACTGAACTGAGTTCTCAAACGCTGAAAGCGGTATCTCTGGGAATTGTGTTGCCACCGCTTGATAGGGGGCATAGTCAACGCGATCACCAGTGACGTGTTGCCACTGCGCAATCCAGTATCGGCAAAAGTCGCAGGCGTTATCGTAAACAAGGAGCGGTTTGTTGCTTTGTGAGTGCATCAAAGGATTTTAATTTTTCCTTGCGGATAAGTAACGTCCTTATGAATTTTGACGTTTTTTGCTTTCGAGTCGCCTACGCCGTTGTTGCAGGCTTGTGGTCCGGCGTTGTGGAGTCATTGGGTGAGTTTCATGGTTACACGGGGAGGATTAGCGCCATGCGTGGTGAATTTTGGCGATGGCTTCCGCAATCTGATCCATATTTGTTTCTGAGCTGAGGAAGAGATTCTGGAAAAGCCATACGCTCTGCTCACAGACAGATGCGGCGTTTGGGCACGGCAATGATCGGATAAGGTGCGGGTATTTCTTCGCGACGTGCGCCATTCCGGGTTCTTGCGAGAGTGGGGAGCGGTAACCGATGGAACACGGGATGCCTTCGGCAGACAGCGCGTCCACAAATTCCTGTCGCGATTTACCTCCAAATCCTTGGGAATCATATTTCAAGCAGTAGAGATGATACCCGTGTTTGGTCACCCATGGGGCAAGTTTCGGGGGTGTGATACCCTCAATCGCTTTCAAAGCGTTGGAGAGATAGGTTGCGTTTCGATTGCGACGATCGGTTTGTGCCTCTAACAGTTCCAATCGGACGAGTAATATTGCAGCGAGATACTCTGAGGGACGGTAGTTCCATCCGAGTCGGGGATATTCCCATCTCGCGCCCCCTGGTGCGCGTCCGACATTCATGAAAGCACAGACTCTGTCATGAATATCTTTGTCGTTTGTGGTAACCATCCCGCCTTCACCGGACGTCAGATTCTTTGACGCTTGGAAACTAAACGCGCCGACATTGCTGAGGGACCCCACCTTTTTCGTCTGATACTCCGCCCCGTGCGCCTGTGCGCAGTCCTCAATGATTGCGAGGTTATGGCGTTGGGCAATTTCTCGTAGTGCCCCCATATCTGCTGGATGTCCACCGAGGTGGACGGGTAGAATTGCTCGCGTTTCTGAACCAATAGCCGCCTCTACCGCTTTCGGATCAATCGTGAAGGTCTCGGGTGAAATGTCTACGAACACCACGGTGCATCGGCGTTCTAACACTGCGCTTGCGGTTGCGACGAAGGTATAATTCGGCACGATAACCTCGCCGCCATCGCTAAATCCATCGAGATCCAGCGCGCCCGCTAAAGCGGCACTGATTGAATCCGTCCCATGCGGCATAAAGAGGGCGTAATTTGTTCCAGAATACTGGGCATATTGTTCACCCAAACGCTCAATCATTGTGCCGCCGGAGCCTTCATTCGCACTCAAGTATACTTCGCGGAGCAGGGGCTCAACTTTCGATTCCCACTCTTCAGTCGTGGTCAGCGGCCATGCAGACCACGGTTCGCTTTCTGTATTTCGTACAGGAGTGCCGCCTGAAATCGCTAATAGGTTGGACATGTTTTCTAATTTTCCTTGCGGTTAAATAACGTGCGTTAGAACTCTTGCATGCGTTTCTTAAACCCGCTTTGTCTGTTTCGGTGGGTGGGACTTCCCTCTTCATCCACATACACAACTTCCCAACCCGCTGGTGGAATGCCGGTATTCAAGAGATCAAGTTCCTGTCTTTCAGAAAGTTCAGGACCCTCAGTTAAGATCTGCTCTCCGTTCCGCGATTTCGTTATGGCGCGTGCCGTATGCCAGATCTGTGCTGTTGATTCAGTTTTTAGGACGTAGATTCTTCCCGGAATTTGGGGCAACGCGTTTTCACCTATCATAAAATAGCTTTCCACTTCTGGGTTGGCTCGGTTCGCTTCAGTGATGTGCTCCGCCTCTTGGATTAGGGCGTTAATATAACTCGCTTTAACAATTTTCCAGTCATTTCCGGTATAAAATTCTTCCAAGATTAGATCCGATCGCATATCAAGATATTCACTGTAGGTTTTGAAATTCTCTATCGTTATACCTCTATCGAGGAGCATCTGAAGCCATTCTTCACGTGGATATTTGGTGTCCATATCCGCCAATGTGAAAGCGATATGGCGTTTCTCGCCATGAAATATCTCCGCAGTAGTGGTCTTCTCATGAGAACTATACCTATCATCAAACGCCTCCATGAGTGCTCCAACGGTTTGGGGTCCCGTGTATCGCTCTGTTTTCGCTTTCGAATCTAACTTTAAGTAACACCCAACAAAGATAATTCCGAGGATGAGCAAGAATAGAAAAATTCGCATAATATGTCTCATGACTTTCTCTCCTATAGTATTTGTGGATTTTCTACAGAATATACACTATTCGCGGAAAAATTACAAGAAAAAAATAGTATATTTGACAATTGGGTGATGACTGTATACAATTAACAGAAATTAACTTTTAAAATTGACTAAAAAGGAGTCAAAAATTGAGAAATTTTCTGTTAATACTACTTGTTATAGGACTCGCTGCGCTCGGCATTACCGGTTGTGACAGACCTATGGCGAAACCGATGATGGATGCGGTTACACCGACTGATATGCCGACAAAGGACGCTCCAGAAGCGTTTGCAATGGCGTTGGTTCAAGGTGCGATCGATCTTTACAAGACAGAGGGTCGCGAGGCGATGATAGCCTACCACAACAGTCCTGAAAGTATTGATGGACAGTGGTATGTGTTTATTACAGATGAAAACAATATCTATCTCGCGCATCCAGTGAAACCTGAATTCATCGGTAGAGATATAACACAGATTAGACAGATTCCTGGAATTGATGGAAGAGTTATCGGCGTGGAGATTGCGATGACGACAGAAGTGGGACGTTGGACCGAGTATCTGTGGCCTAATCCCGAAACGAACAAGTTGGAACAGAAGCGCACCTGGTCAATCCGACACGATGGGTATCTCTTTGCTGCCGGGTATTACGAACCGTGGGGTCCAGATCCCGCAACGCTTCCAGTGCTCTCGAAAGATGATCCGGAGGGATTTACGCGGTCTATCGTATTGGCGGCAATTGCGCGCTATGAATTTGAAGGGGTCGCGGCTACGGCAGCATACTATAACGATCCGGCAAATATTGATGGACAGTGGTATGTGCTCATTACTGACGAAAACGATATCTATGTCGCACACCCACTGAGACCTGACTTTATAGGGATGGATATTAAAGATATTCCCGGTCTTGACGGAACACCTATCGGGACGGAAATTGCCATGGCGACAGGGACAGGACTCTGGATTGAGTATTTGTGGCCCAACCCTGAAAGCGGCGAGGTAGCGTTGAAGCGAACCTGGGCAATTCGGCACGATGGCTACCTCTTCGGGTCTGGATACTATGAACCAACATCTGAGGATGCTCCGACGATGGCTGAAGATGCTGCACCAGAAGTGAATTAAATGGACCTGCGATTCGCCACCAATTGGCGAATCGTTTCCACCACTGTCTCTGTATCTCGGAGGCGGTTTTTCAATCCATTGGAGGTAAGAGCATTGGCAATGTGCGTTTCTAAGTCGTCGAGTCTGCATCGACTCACAATGGAATGCTCTTCCATATACCGATAGACTTCATATCGCTTCGGTAGCCTCGCCCTTTCTTCTGACAGCATGAGAACGACGACTTTGCGTTCACTGCTTGCCGCCTCACACACCATTGAAAAACTGTCCGCAGTGACGATGAGCAGATCGCTTACGGCGAGGATGGCTTGGTAGGGATCTTCAAGTTCTGAGGGTGTCTCAGGGGTCATAAAGAGCGGGCACCCGTCGGTGTGTTTTAGGGTTGATACCAAATGTCCCGTTACATCGGGGGGCGTTCGGCGGGAGGTCGTTACAAATATCTGCGCGTTCATTTTTTTTACAGTGGCTTTGCAAATCTTGCTAAGTCGTTCAGCATCCTCTATTGTAATAGTCTCATGCCGATCTGTCCCCCCGAGTAGGACACCAATCCGTGGACCGTCCGATAACTTCAGTTTATCCTTCAATTGTTTTCGTTTAGCATCCAGCGTGTCTGGTGAAATCGGGTTTGGCACGCCGATGGTTCGGCAAATGTTGTCCTTCCGCGATGTATTGCGCCAAGAGATCATTGGTAGGATTGCGAGGTCAAAATATCGGGTGCCTACCGGTGAGGGTCTACGACACGTAACCGTCTTAGCACCGAGCATTCTGCCGAGGAGTAGGTTCACCGCCGCCATAGATGAACCTGTTGAGAGGATAATATCGGCGGTTTGGAGCTGGGCGAGTGTGTTGTAAGATTCAGGGTTAAGACTCCACCGCAGAAGCGTGTGGCTCAGGGACATGGAAAGCGGCGCGCCGCCAAAAACAGACATAAAAACGCGTAGAAAGTTGTCGCGCCATTTGTGCCGAAACTGTATCTCAAGCCATGCCGTTCGGCATTCAGGCATTTTTTCGACAATGCCTAAGGATTGTTTGTAATGTCCCGGTTTCTTGTCGCTTAAGATAACAACGCTGATCATTTTAATGTATATTCAATGAGTTCCGTTGTGCCGTGTTCGTCTTCGATTTTGATGACACCTACGTGCGGTGCAAACCATATCGTCTGATTCCCTTGAATCGTCTCATCTGTCGAAAAAAGCGTATGCGTGATTTCGGTCTGGTGTTCTATCTGATATGTCTTTTCAAAGTTCCCAGCGGGCGTTTCCAGTGGACTTTCAGCAACGACTTCCGCTTTGACACTTATATGCGCTTCAAAAGGTATTTGGAGCAGGGTCAGGTTTTGCAAAATAATATTTCCGCTGACCTCTATGTTCAGGGCGTCCCACTGAAAATTGGGAACCAGTGGTATCTGGAAAAAAACGAGTTCAGGATGCGCGAACGGTTCTATTGCAACGGTCAATTCTAAACCGGCGAATTCGTCCTGCACTGCTTTTGGAATTTCGGTTTGAAGGTAGTCCGTTACCTTTTGACTGACCGTGAACATAACCTTGTTCGGTGTAACCCGATAGTATGTAGAATTCAGAAAATCGAGGTTGGTTCCCGCAAGTGGGGGTGTATCCTTGAAGATCCGATAGTCTTTTCCCTCAATATTTGCCTCACCACTCACTTCCCGTGTCCATTGGGACCCATCAGCATTTCTATACATCCATCGGTTTCCAATAGCATCGGGAAAGTAGTTCGGCATCTGTTCCACTGGCGCAGGCGTTTCATCTGAACCGCATCCGAATAGAATAAAAGTAGCACACAGGATTAGAAAAGTCGGTCGCATTTTATTCTTTCAGCATTCTCCTTCGTCTATACTCTAAAGATAGTATAACACATCGTCAAGAAAATTGACTATTCTATTCATTAGGACTTACGCAGAGATGCGATAAATCGCATCTCTACAAACAGATATACCTCGCAAATGTATGTTTTTCAAAGGGAGTTCGGTTCGTAGTAGCACAATAGCGAAAGTCGCGTGTGGACTTGCGGGACAATGCGCATTGCGTAGGTCCTGTTCATTTAACCGACTGCCGACCACTCTTGTAGGAGGGATCTCCGAATCCCGAAGTATTTCTTGACAAATAGATTGAATGTGTTATGCTATTAAATATCTTGGATTCCAAGAAGGGAGATTTTCATGCAAACTGTGACGAGAAACGTTTGTGACCCGGTTACAAAGCAGATATATGAAATACAACTGCCAGCACGCGCTGAGATAAAAAGAACTATTCCTCAGCTTGATTTTCCACCTGAAGGTTTCAAGTATAGAGACGTGGCGGCTCTATTAGCAAAAAAGTTTCAACTCTCTGATGAACAGATAAATGCTAAATATAAGTCGCACGTGGAAGCGAATTCTACAGAAACTGTTTGGCGGGACGTGCTGGTTTTCGATACTATCCGACAACTTTTTAAAGAAGGAAAATTAGAACAACCAAGAGGACGAGGTAAACCTTATGTGCTCGCTAAGAATATACCTCTAACACCCCGCAAAGCTGATTTAAATTCTGACCTCGGTCCTGTTCCCGAAAAATCCATTGAAGAAAATTATCAGCAAATCAGAAAAGAATTAGCAGCAGAACTGCTACAAAAGATAAGGGATAACACCCCTGCTTTTTTTGAAGAATTAGTCATTGATCTACTTGTGGCAATGGGCTACGGAGGTTCGCGCGAAGATGCCCAAACCGTAGGGCGTAGTGGAGATGGTGGAATTGACGGCATTATTAAGGCGGATCCACTCGGCCTTAATGTGGTTTATGTTCAAGCAAAAAGGTGGAAAGACAACGTTGGTGAACCACCACTCCGAGATTTTGTAGGGGCATTAGATGGGAAAGGGGTCCAAGAAGGGATTTTCATTACCACTTCGGATTTTAATCCAGCTGCTAAAAATTTTACGGAAAGAAGTTCCAAGAGAGTTATTCTTATCAATGGAAACCAACTTGCCCAATTTATGATTGACCACAACGTTGGCGTTTCCGTAGAGAAAACCTACGAAATCAAACGCGTAGATTCTGATTATTTTGCTGAAGGCACTACGTAATATACGGTGCGCATTACGGAGGAAAGAACACATCATGCAAGGTCGAATTCCACATACATTAGCAGAACGAATTGTCTGTGATGAAAATATCCTCACAGGGAAGCCTGTTATTAAAGGCACCCGATTAGCCGTTGAATTCATCATTGATTTGCTGGCACATGGCTGGAGCGAGACAGAGATTCTTGAAAATTATCCTCACATTGTGCAAGAGGACATCCGTGCATGTCTGTTATTTGAATCGGAAGTATCAGGAAGGCAGATAGATAATCTCTGACTCTCCTTTTTATTCCATCTGCCCGCTACTTTATCATATCACTTCCATCCAAACCCCGGGCACGAACCCCGGATACGCTCCCTCACTGAACGCCGGATAATAGACAGCCTCATCACGGAAATCGTGAACCGCCTCGCCGCCGCTGCTGTTCGGGATGTGCACCCTACAGGTGTACTCACTCTCTCGGAACAACTGCTGGGGTGTTGGCGTAGATGCATCGACGCGATATTCTGACAGTGCCGCCTCATCCACCGTAATTCCCAAGCCTGGTGCGCCTGAAACCTGAATCGTGCCATCAACCACCGCCAGCCGCGTTTCGAGCAGATCTGATTCCCACAACTCGTGGCACGTAATCGCTGGCAGTTCCGCTTGCGATAACACCGCACCGAGATGCACCGAGTATGCCGTTGTGATACCCGTGCCGACCATCTGGAGCCAGTAAGGCTGCGCAAAGGACGCACAGAGGGCGTTTGTCCGCAGGAGTGAGTTCACACCACCACCGACAACGAACCCACCGCAACAGCGCGCATGCAAACACGATTCGTTGAAATGCTCGACGATCCGATTTTGAACAGCCGCTTGCAATCTCGCTGCCCCTTCTACGTCCGTGCCGAGATAGTACGGACTCTCGTATATGGCGACGTTGGGATGTTCATCTAATTGTTGTAACACGGGGATAGCGTTATCCGCAGTTCGCAGAAACCCGTTGAAATCGATATCGAGTCGATAGTCTGCTGGCACGGCATCCCCGACAGCGTTCACCTGCGCGAAGATGTCCCGCCACGGACGCGCTTTCAGTTTCGCAGACGTGTAACCCCGTTTAACGGATTCTTCGACTTCCGCAACCCAGTCTTCTGGCGGCATATCTATGTCCCACCACGAAATCGGACACCTATCACGAACCTTTGGTCCGATGAGTTGATAGGCTGGTACATCTACGGATTTACCGACGGCGTCGAAAAGCGACATCTGAATGCCGAACCCGATGCTGTCATCGTTCATACATGCGAACGCGTTCTGTCCAATGACCTGTTCAATGTTTGCCGATTCGTCTGATAGATTTTCGCCGTATCCGATAACGCCGTTACTGAGTTCGACGCGATAAACGTGGACACGTTCTCCGTGTGTTAAGGCACGGTGCATGTGTCGGCTGACGCGTTCGTGATAGAACGGCACGTTCAACGGAATCGCTTCGAGACGTTTGATGCTAAGCATGAGGTGCCTCCCCAATTGGTATACTTTCGCTCAGATCGTTTGCTTTTCGCTTTTTGCTCTATGTGCTTCCGAATTGTATCACATTTCCGAAATTGTAGGTAAAAATATTGATGCGGTGGGTCCCGTGTAGGCAGGATATCTGAATCTCGATTTCTCAGATATGTTTCCTTGAAGAAAACAGACGCGATTTGCAACAAAGGGTGTGAAAATAGGCAATCGTGAGTTTTATGGAGCATCAACAACCGGAACCAGATAACGAACACAATTGACACCTCTGCTTTTTGTTGGTATAATATCTTTAACATTTTCGACATTAAAACACCACGGCGTTCGCAAGCAAGGAGCAAGTTATGGCAAGAATCGAACCCTTTTTTGTTTCAAATGAACTCTTAGATCACCCTGAAAAACTCCGAGAACGCGCACGGCAGGACGGTTATCTCTTTTTTCGTGGCTTGGTTGATGCCGATGCTATCTACAAAGTGCGCCGGGATTTCTTGGAAATCTGTCATCGACACGGATGGGCGAAAGGCGGAGACACGCTGATGGACGGTATCCGCATCGGCGGTCCCTTTATGGAAGGCGATGATGGGTATTGGCCCGTCTTGGATGCGTTCCAATGCTTGGAATCCTTCCATGCGTTTGCGCATCATCCTGCGATCTTGGACGTGTGCGACAAGCTCTTCGGTGAAAAGACGCTTGTGCATCCGCGGAATATTGGAAGAATTATGTTCCCAGAGAACACAAAATACACAACGCCTGCACATCAAGATTTCATTCACATCCGGGGGACAGAGGAAACCTATACCGGGTGGATACCGCTTGGCGCCTGTCCAGAAGCGTTGGGTGGGTTGTCAGTCCTATCCGGTTCGCATCAAGGCGGCGTGTATCCCGTCAAACCAGCATTCGGCGCAGGCGGACTCGGTATTGATACAGCACCTCTGGAAGCGAATGGTTTCTATTGGGTCGGCGGTGATTATGAAATTGGTGATGCTCTCTTCTTTCACAGCCACGCCGTTCACAAAGCAATGCCGAATCAGACCTCGGATCGGATACGTCTCTCGGTAGATTATCGCTATCAAGGAAACTCCAAGCCTGTCACAGATGGATCGCTTCTACCGCATTTCAATCGGATGGCGTGGGACGAAATCTACAAGGATTGGGTTTCGACGACATATCAGTATTATTGGAATGCCTTTGATTTGAACAGGGTTGAACGGTGAAAAGCGTCCTACAGATCCTATTCTACGGGACTTTCTGCTGTATAGTGACGCTATCTGCACAGGCACCCGATATGGTCCTCATCCCAGCGGGCGAATTCCAGATGGGGAGCGACACTGGAGAACGCGACGAAAAACCGGTACATACCGTTTCTCTTGATGCGTTCTATATTGACCCCTACGAAGTAACGGTTGGCGAATATAAACGCTTCCTTGAAGAGACGAACCATCGTCCTTTACCGAATTCGGTTTCTCGTACCTCACCGACCGATCAGCATCCTGTCGTAGAGGTGAGTTGGCACGATGCGATGGCGTATGCACTGTGGGCAGGGAAGCGGTTACCTACGGAAGCCGAATGGGAAAAAGCCGCACGAGGCGGTTTAGTCGGGCAGGATTATCCGTGGGAAGGTCCGATTGGTGCGGACAAAGCAAATTACGGCAAGAACACGAAATCTGGCACGCATGGGGCGCGCGCAACACCTGTGGGGACATATCCCGCTAATGGCTACGGTTTATACGATATGTCTGGAAACGTCGCTGAGTGGTGCCTCGATACATACCAACGAAAATTTTATGCGAATGAACAACGCGGTAATCCCGTTGCTGGGGCTGAAAACGTCCAAGGGATTATTGCAAACGCTGGCGCGAACAATGAGAAGCGTGTTGTCCGTGGCGGATCGTGGAGTTTCAATGCGAAAAGTGTGCGCGTCGCAAATCGTCTCGCGGAGAAACCGTCCCTGTTGAGTAGTGATGTCGGGTTTCGTTGCGTGCGAGATGTGAAACCTTAAAAGTCGTAAGCACACGCCGTGTGTGGTTCATAAAATATAACAGTTCCAAGGAAAAGAGAAGCCATTGATTAAATTACAGCAACGAAAACCTAATACCGCAGCTATTATCTGTTTTGTAATGATGTTAATCGGGTGGGTCGGAATCGCTATTTTACCTGTCGCCGCCGAAAACTACACCGGTGATTTCTTGACGAACGGGGTTGGTGGCAGAGCCCTCGGTTTGGGCGGTGCCTACGTGAGTATTGCTGACGACGTAACCGCTACTTATTGGAACCCAGCCGGCATTGCGGGTATTTCCGACGATTACCAATTCTGTCTGATGCACGCCGCACGGCGTTCCGGATTGGGGGCATTCAACTATATCAGTGGCACAACAAAGGTCCTGTCGAAACTCAACCTCGGATTGTCGTGGCTTCGCGCAGGGGTGGATGACATTCCTATCTATCCACTCGTCCCGGCGTTCGATCCTAATATTACGCCAGATGCCCGACGAAACTTGGCGAGAAACCGTCCCAGAGAATCCGATTTCATTCCAGCAGGTTACTTAAACGACAGTGAAAACGCCTATATTTTGACGCTTGCGATGCGTTGGGTCGTGAGTCAGTCGTGGTGGGATAATTTCGGAAGGGATTCACTGCCCCCGGAATTTATGTGTGGTGTAAACACGAAACTGATTACGCAGAGTTTGGACGGTGGTGCGCTTGATACTTATAACTATGGGAGTTGGGGGTATGGCTTTGATGCCGGATTCCTCGTACGCTTGCCCGATTTCAATGCGCTTTTCAATTTAGAGAACTTCGGCAGTCTCGGCTTTGGGTTTAATCTTCAGGACATCTCAAAAACGACGCTAACGTGGAACACCTTATCTGCCCCTAAAGAATCTATTCCAGCAAATTGGAATATCGGCGTCGCGTATACGAACCATCACGTTTTCAATCGAGAGATGATTCTTTCCTATCAGTGGCAACAGCGTTACGGTGGGCAATCGCATATCGGTATAGAATATCGTATCAGCGAACCGTTGGCACTCCGTGTCGGTTACCGAGACGCCCGCGTTACAAGTGGAATCGGCATCCAGGTCCGCCAATTTCGACTCGATTACGCCCTCCTCCTCGGCGACCTAATTAGCACACACTTTCTGAGTCTACTATGGCATTTTTAATGTGAAGTGCCGCGAGGACAGACAATGAGGGATACTGCTAAACGTTCGGTCTTGACAAGTTCGGTTGATCACGCAGCAATATCAGGAGCGGTGCCAGGACCACCGGAATCATCACTAATCCATCAAGGACGATAGGCAAACCGTATTGGTCCCCCAGAACACCGACGACTTTATTCAGTAAGCCACCGACACCCCACGCCGCACCCATCATAAAACTCGATGCAATGTTTTCATGCCCGCGCAGGATCATCTGTGCTAAGATGATGTTAACCGTAATTGAACTTGAGAGCACCACATTCCCTAAAAAGAGGAACACGAGGAAACTCGGACCGTCAGCGTGTAGTGAGGCATAGAGCAGCGGCGGCGATCCAAGGAGTGAAACTAACAACAGAATGTAGGTGTTTACACGGGTGATCAGCCAACCACTCGCCATGATACCCATGGAGCCCGCGAAGATGAAAAGCGCAATCACGAGCGAGCGCATCTGGTCGGGATAATTTTGGTCATCCAGATAGATAGATAGGAAATTTTCCAACCCGACTGCTGTGACGGTTCGGAGTGCCGCAATAATAAACAGCACACTGAGCGGTAAAAGATGTGGACGGGCGACAGTCCAAAAGGGTTCTTGGGGTCTCCGTTCCTCTGCTAACCTTCCGCGCGGCGTAGCGGTGAGATCCAGAGACTTCTCGAATTTCAGCACTTTCGGCACTAACAGTGCCAAAAGCACTCCTGGTATCATTTCCCAAACCAAGTATTGCAAGCCGAAATTGTATGGAATGAACATCAGTACCAATGGACCGAGTGCCCGACCGATGTTACCCCCTGTGAGGAAAATGGAGGTCCCCATCCCCCGACCTTCTGTGGCGAGCGCACCGGCATAGGTCGTCGCTTGTGGATGGAAGGAGGCAACACCGAGTCCGCCTATCGCTAATAACAGATAGACGACACGCGGCGAAGGGGCAACCCATAGGAGGCTTAAACCGATTGCCGTGAAACCGACACCAAACGTCAGGAAATGCACCGACCGCACCCGGTCCGACAGCCACCCGAAGAGTATTTGTCCGAGCGAGCTAAAGACACTATAAATCGAGATGAAGTTGCCGGCTAAACTGTTCCGTGTTGCGACTGAGGTTGCTAACTTTGTCAGCAGAAGCGGTTGCAGATGCGACAGCAGGGTCGCGTAGGAGTCGAGAACCGTATGGGATAACGTAAGAAAATAGAACTGTTTCTGAGAAGACGTTTTAGAGGGATTTTGGGAGTTTTCCATGAGGCGAAATAGATACCGCTTTTCTTATGATAATTAAGATAATGTGCATTGTAAAATACATCCATCTAAAAAGCAAATCTTTTTTTACTCTGACAACTGACTGTCGATTGCTGATTGCCATTTCTTCTTGACAATTAAAACATTCACATATACTATGAAACGAATCCCTTAAATAGAAAACATCCATAATACACACAGTGAGCGTGCCTTTGGACAAAAAGCAAATTCAACGGGTCACCAAAATCGGTTTACCGACGGTCTTAGCAGTCGTTATAACTTACTTCCTTTTAAAAGAGATCGACATTCAACAAATACCACAAACGCTGAGCCGATTGTCAGTCAAAGCACTTTTCATCGGGTTTGGGTGCTACTGCTTGTTAGTCTTAACGAAAGCCCTCCGCTTCCAGGCATTGCTTAACCTTGAGAGTGGTGTTCATCAGGTCTTCCCAATCTTGGCGATGCACACCTTTTGGGGCAATATCCTCCCGATGCGGACAGGCGATGTGTCTTATGTCTATCTGATGCAACGCCGTCAGAAGGTGGACGCAACGCAGGGCGTCGCTTCGCTGCTGGTCGCCAGTTTGATTGATTTAGTACTGCTGATGGGCTTGGTGGTCGCTACGGCGTGGCTCCTGCGCACTGCGCTTCGAGACACGTTCTCCGGCACGGTTCTCTATCTCCTACCGCTTCTGATGGGGGCAGGCTTGGTCGCCGTGGTCGTTTTCGTCTACGCTGCGCCGCAAGTTTGCATGAGATTCGCAGAACGGTGTGCGGGTCCGCTATTGGCACTTGAAAAATGCCCGGTCTCGTGGACAGTCGATAAAGTCTTGGCAGTGCTTCGGGAACTAACGGCGTTTCGATCGAATCGGCGGTTTTTGGAGGTCTGGGTATATTCCGTCCTGTGTCTCGTTATCCGTTTCGGGTTCCAATGCTACCTTGTCACCGAGATGGGTGTTGACATTCCGATGACTGAAGTGCTGTTCGCACTCGCATTTACGAATGTCTTTAACCTGTTGCCCGTTCAAACCGTTGGTAACTTTGGGACGACGGAATTCCCCTTCGTCTGGTTGCTAAACCATTTCGGTACCGCTGTAGGGACTGCCACTGTTACTGGATTTAGTTTGCACATTCTGATTCTACTTTACTGTTTACCGTTAGGCGCGTCCGGGTTTTTGATGAAACCGAAGGAGTTATAATATGAGAATTATTGATCCGCATGTTCACGTTTGGAAAAACGATCCGCGGTTCCCATGGGCACCGGAGACAACAAGTCCACCCACAGAGGATGCAACAGCGGAGATGTTACTGGAATTGATGGCGGCGAACGGTGTAGAGAAAACTGTTCTCGTTCAAGTCATCCACTATCGCTGGGATAATAGATATGCCGCTGACGCACTGAAAAGATACCCGGATAAGTTCATGGGCGTCTGCCGAATCAACCCGGAAGACCCGGACGCCCCCGATCACCTGAGTCGCTGGACGGAGACGGACGGTTTCCACGGGGTACGGCTCAGCCCTTCTGTCGGTGATGCAGGTGACTGGTTTGCTGGACCGTTGATGCCGCCTATCTTTCGTCGTGCGGAAACGCTCGGCGTCCCGATGCTGATTCTCACGGGAGCCGAAAGATTGGTGGATCTCGTGCCACTTTTGGAACAGCACCCGGACCTCGATGTTGTTATAGATCACATGGCAAGCTGCTCGCCCGACGCGCCTGAAAAACTGGACTTGCTGCTGAACCTTGCACGGTTTCCTCGCGTCTACGTCAAAATTAGCCATACGTGGTCAATCTCAAAAACGGGTTACCCGTGGGCGGATACGTATGAACAGGTTAAGAAGGTGTATCAGGCGTTCGGAGGTTCGCGCCTGATGTGGGGAACGGATTGGCCCGTCTGTCTCGGTCGAGCCAGTTATTCAGAAACTTTGTCAGTCGTCCGAGATGAGATGGACTTCTTTACGCCGGGAGACCGGGAGTGGGTGTTAGGAAAAACCGCGCTCCGCCTCTGGCAATTCTGATAACCATTTTCCCTTTGACAAATTTTCGCGTGTATGTTATCATAAAAGAATTAAATCGAATGTAATAACGTACCCTGTTCCCAACCCTCTGCAAAAAACAGCACCGTGGCAAGGCACCACGCTTTACAAACCCCTATACGCTTTTAAGGGCCAGGTTTCAACCTTACCCTATCCACACGGGAGGAAAAACGATGCCATTCTGCCCACAATGCGATGCTGAATATAAGTCAGAAGTCTTGATGTGTTCGGATTGTCAGGTAACACTCGTGTCTCAACGCATACCGACAGAGGTTACGGAATACGAGGACTGGTACACTGTTGAATCCGTACCGAATGAATTAGCAGGCAACATCCTCCAAAGCGTCTTGGAGGAGGACGGTATCCCTGTTTATCTCCGCTGTCATGAAGTCCCTTATTATGCTGGTGTGAAAGGCAATCTTGGACAATCTGAATGGGGTGATGTCCTGGTGCCAGCGAATCTACTTCCACAAGCACGAGAGTGCCTCAAAGTCTATTTCGATTCACTACAGGACCGTTAAAATCCGCGGGCAAATTGCCATGAAAGCCGACCAACTCTACCTCTTTAAGGAAGCAAAATCTCATAAATCTCACAGTCGCATGGCTGGTAAAGTTCATGTGAGAGGGCATCGTCGGCGCAACGGTAGTTACGTTAAGGAACATTGGCGGAGCCGACCCAACCGAAAGTTTGGTACTTTCAAACGGTTTAATTCAACAGAGGAGCAGCTTTCCTTCGTTGTTAACAGTGATACCTCAGATTGACACACATAACACGTCTCTTTTCCTGATAACCGATAATTGATAGCCACAACACGGCGCTTCTCAGAAAAATGCCATGATCTACTTTTTGCGACGCTTGCCTGTATCCCGTTTTACGTTCCGACACTTGCAAGCGCAGACGATTTTACTGTTTCTCATTGCTACGACCCCACTCTTCAGCGAGGTCTACCGTATCAAAATAGGCGATACCCTTCTGATTGGGGTGATCGGACAGCCTGAGTATACACACTCGGCGCAGGTCCGCGAAGACGGCAGAATTAGTTACTTCGGTGGCGATCTTGAGGTTGCTGGACAGACAGTTGAAAGGGTTAACCAACAGATTCGCGAGTTCCTCGTTTCAGAGGGTCTTATCAGCAACCCCGTCGTTATGGTCTCGCCGGTGCTGCAAGAGAACGGCGTTTTCGTCGGCGGTGCAGTCAAACTCCCCGGACGTTATCCGATTTCCCCAGAAACCGACATCGGTTTATACCGTGCCCTTACGCTCGCGGGTGGTATGGCGGAGAACGCGGATCACCACGTCGTGCAATTAATCCGTACCGACATGCCGGAGAAGGTCGAAATCTACGACCTCTCACCTGCCCACCCTTACCGCGATATCCGTGTCAGTGTCAACGATCTCGTGTTCGTCATGTCCCTCAGCACCGTGGAAGTACAGGGACAAGTACAGACGCCCGGTAAACTTTTTATTCGGGGACGGATTGGTGTTAAGGAAGCACTCGCTCGCGCAGGCGGTCTGACGCAAGAGGCAGACCTAACCGCTATTGTAAGAATCGAGAAGAACGGGAATCTGTCTGAATTCAACCTTTCTGAGCAGTTTTGGAAATCGACCCCGAACGATGCCCCTTCTCCGTCTTTGTCGGACGGCGACGTGTTGTTCGTTCCCAATGTCTTCAAAGTCGAGCCGATCTACGTAACCGGTTACGTGCGCACGCCGGGTATCCAACGGGTTCGCGGTCCCTTGAATCTCTCACAGGCGGTCGCACTCGCTGGCGGATTTGAGGAATCAGCGGACCGTAAAGAGGTTCTTATTCACCGTCGTGACGGTACAATGCTGGAGGTGCCTTTCGCGTCCGCTCCGACGGAGGGTATGACGCAACAGATTTTACTCTATCCGGGCGATATTTTAGAGGTGAAAAAAAAGTTTCAGGTGAACTGGAGTCTCGTCAGCACGCTCGCCTACATCGTCATCGCTGGCATCAGTCTTACGCTCCAGTTGACGCAGTAAAAAATTAAAAAAGGAAGTGATACAATATGAATACCTCTTCAAAACCATCATCAGAGTTTGCCCCAGGGCAAATTGTTTCTTTGAAAGCGGATCCCTCTATTCGGGGTGCTGTCGTTGCGGTGTTCCCGAGCACACCCGAAAACCGAATTAACGTTTTTGCTGGTGGTAGAATTCAGAGTTTTCGCGCTTCTCAGTTGCAGGTGAGCGCGGCTTCAGATATTGTCAACCGGGTTATTGATGCACCGCCTGAGACAATTGCGCGTGTTGAAGCGTTGCTACAATCCTCGAAGGGAAAGAGCGATGGTTGGGATGCCGATCAACTCCTCAGCGAGCGTTTCGCACAACCTGTCCGCGTTATTACGTATACAGGCATAAAGGATCTATCGAAAGTCAAAACGAAGTCTTATCTACTCAGGGGGGTGGATCCCAACGGGGACAGGATTCAGATCGCGAAACTTCAGATTTTATTCGCGTTTCCTAAAGAGAAGATGCCGGATCTGAAACCCCACGTGAAAATCCGGGCACCCTTGAAAGCACAGAACCTTCAACCGCTTGAAGAGCCAAACGAGCGGTTCCATGTAGATGACAAGCTTCTTCAGCAGGCGCGGAAGGATAAATCTAACGTCAATATTGTCACACGGACAGGACATGTGTTGGACGGATGGATCCAACATTTTGACAAGTATGTTCTCTATATGCGGGTCGGCGGGAAGGTCGTGGTTGTGTACCGACATGGTCTGTTTGAGTTCACTATTGGGGAGTCATCGGATTAACGCTTTAGGAACGCAACGGACTTTTCAGAGAAACAGAGATTTCTCAATACTGTTTACGAATAGTAGGCTATCGCGGATTCCTGAAAGGGCGTTTGATTATCGACTCGGCACACGCTCGGCATTGGAGTGGTCGTAGATCAGTATCGCGTGAAAACAGACAAACGGACGGAGATTGTCAACGACCCGAACCGAGGTTCCGACGATCCGCAGTACATTGCCAAATTAATCGGTCAAGTCATCACCTTCAGTTTAGAGACAGTAGATATTATTGAGGGGTTGCCCTCGTTGGATTTGAAGATTCCCGCTCAAGGTTGATTTCCGCGCGGCGATGTGATATACTAAATTCAACGAGGAGGGCATTATGAGACGTTTTGGAACCCAAGGGTGCGTGTATCCGGACAAACACTATGTCATCTCACGCTCTGAAGAGATTGCTGATTTTATTCACCGCGTTAAACAGGGGCGGTACATCGTCCTCTTCGCGCCGCGCCAAACTGGCAAAACGACTTTTTTTCACTCAGTACTTGAGGCACTCGTTGCACAGGATTCAATCTATTTTCCGATTCAACTGAATTTTGAGACTTATGAGGATTACGACCGGGGCAGTTTTTACGCCTCTCTCCATAGAGAGATTTGCGAAGAAATTCGGCGAGTTTTTCAGAAACGAGGAGAGACTCCCTCTGAAACATTGGCACAATTCTTGGTGAACACGCAGATAACCGATCATCTTTCGATGAGAGATTTCTTTCAGGAATTTGATAAGCATCTCGCTATGCATTATAATAATTCGCAGCAGGTTATCCTTTTTATCGATGAATTTCACGGTATCCCTCTGGCAGTTGAGAACAGTTTTTTGGCTTCGCTTCGGTCCATCTACCTCACTGATAAACCACATTGCCCTCACAGCGTCTGTTTCGTAAGTGTCGGGAGTATCATCCAACGCGACATGATCAACGCTATATCTCCTTTCAATATCCAAGATGCGTTCCATTTGCCCAACTTCACACTTGAGCAGGTGCGTGAACTCCTCACACAGTACACAGAGGAAATGGGGCAGGACTTTGAACCAGAGATTGTCGAAGCACTCTATACACAGACTGCAGGCCAACCGTTTCTTGTCAACCGGCTCGCGGAGATTCTCACTGAAGAAATGGGGATTCTGAAAACCGAACCTATTACAATGAGGCATTTTTCACAGGCACGCACGCAGATACTTCAAGAACATAACGCCAACTTCGATCATCTATTTACCTATATCTACCGAGTCCCTCGATTTGAAAGCATTCTAACGAGAATCATGTCGCAATCTGGTAGGGGTGTGCTCTTCGACTGGTATGATGAACGCATTGATGAACTTGCCACAAACGGCATAATCTCTGAAAGTAATTACGGAATTTGCCAAATTGCCAATCCGATTTATTTCGATTACATCAGACAGGTGTTCCGTACACAATTTAAAGCACTTGAGCAGGAGTCCTTCTCTTGAAAATACCAGTACAAACTTTGTTAAAAATCAGTAGAGAATACCTTATGAATTCAGGGTGTATTGTGCGGAGAAATCTTATGAAATACACGCTTATTATGGTTCTCAGCCTCGTGTGCATGCCAGGAGCCGCGGATAATACGGACATCCATGAAAATGCCGGGACCCGCGCCATGACTTTCCTCAAAATAGGTGTCGGCGCAGAGGCGATGAGTATGGGTGAATCTCAAGTCGCGGCGACCGATGATCTTTACGCATCGTATTGGAATCCCGCGGGTCTCGTAAGACTCCGACAGCCACAACTTGCACTCATGCATAACGAATGGTTCGCCGATATTAACCACGAATTCGTCGGGTTCGCACTGCCGCTTAAAGGGATAGGCACGCTCGGTGCAAGCGCGAGTTTCTTGTCTTTTGGGGAATTGCAGGGACGGGATCGGGAGGGGAATGAAACGACGATTTTCCGTCCTTATGATCTGGCACTGATTCTCTCGTATGCCCGCGGCTTCGGTAGCTCGCTCGCTTTCGGCGCGAACGCAAAATTCCTGCGCGAGCAGATCGCTGACGAGAGCGGGACGGGTATCGCTTTCGATCTCGGTGGACTCTACAACTTTCGGGAGACCCCCCTTTCAATTGGATTCAACGCTCAGCACGTTGGACCCCGAGTGAAGTTCATAGAGGAAGCGTTCGGGTTACCCTTTACCTTCAGGCTCGGCGTGGCTTATAGACTCTGGAGTGACACGCTCCTCCTCACGACGGACATCATTCGTCCCTCCGACAACGATATCGCTATCGGGGTCGGTGCAGGCTACACGATAGGCACTGTCTTACACCTCCGTACCGGTTATAAATACAAGATCGGCGGTAACGATTTAGGCGCGATTTCTGGGCTCACAGGCGGTTTTGGGTTGACGTTCCTCCGCTTCCAAATCGACTATGCGCTTATCCCGTTCGGTGTTCTCGGATTAACCCACCGCGTCTCCTTAGTCGCCAATTTTTAGAAGCGTTGTGGGCAGCCACAAGGGCAGCGTTATGGGCAGCCACAAGGGCAGTGTTATGGGCAGCCACAAGGGCAGCGTTATGGGCAGCCACAAGGGCAGCGTTATGGGCAGCCACAAGGGCAGCCCCTACAAGATGTCTATTTATTTTTAGGATTTACTATAGTTTTAGCATTTCGGCATGGAACGCCCCTAAATCCCCCTTATCAGGGAGACAGGGGACTTTGAGTGTGGTTTAGCGGAAAACTAAATGACTGTGGATGATCGACGGCTGACGGCTGACGGCTATTCGGAAGCGATCTCAATAAATGCCTCAAAGAGTTTACGTCGGTGTTCCTGAAAACCGGGGGTTTCAAGCATCCGCTCTGGATGGTACTGCACACCCAATACAAACCGCTTTGATTTGTTTTCCATCGCTTCGATAATCCCTTCCCTTGTCCGTGCTGTTACCTCAAACCCCTCACCTTTCTCTCTCACCGCTTGATGATGGGCGGAATTGACTTCGTCTGTGCGTTTACCCGTGATTCGATTGAGTCGACTGCCCGCGACAATCTCAATTGTGTGCCGAGAATCCACATTGTTTACCTGTGATTGACATGATGCCTCTTTTGGGAATTCCGAGGGTATATCTTGATATAGGCTGCCTCCCATTGCGACGCTCATAATTTGAATACCGCGACAGATACCAAAAACGGGAAGGTCATCTGCTATTGCCTTTTGACAGAGCGGTATTTCCAGTGCGTCGCGATCTTCGCTAACGTTGTACACCGCTGGATGCCATTCTGCATCAAAATTGTCTGGATGAATATCGCCACCGCCTGTTAGCAAGAGTCCATCAATATCAGCGTAAGCATCTTCTGATATGTCGGGGTACAGCGTCCGAGGTATGCCACCAAACTCTTTAATCGCACGAATATAGTTATTAGAAGGATCGTCCTCAATATTTTCGACAAACGTGATTCCGATAATTGGTGCCATATATGAAAATCTCCTTTTAAGTCGTTTTTCTTTACATAGATTATACTCCATTTTAAAGTTAAATCGCAAACTGATCAGCGGTATTGAGTCGTTACCTATGGGTTGGGTTGAACGGGGGAAAGCGAAGGCTTATCAATACGAAGAAAATCAGCCTCTAAAAAAATCCTCCGTGAAGCCTCTGTGAATTGTACCCATCAGAAGTATCTCGAGTTAAGAGTCAGGATTCGGAGATCCCTCCTACAAGGAGTGTTTTGGATAGAAAAAATAAAACATTGACAATATTATGCCGTTGTGATATAATTGTGTAAGTGCAAGAGACAAAAATTTATGGACAAGAATATGAAACTCGGAGCCTCATATTCCTTCTCCGCAGGAGAAAATTTTTATGAAATCCTATAGGCAAATCGTTGAAGAAGCGAAAACAGAAATACCAGAAGTAACTGTTGACGAGGTGAAAGACGAACAGGACACAGACGGCGATTTCGTGCTACTCGATGTGCGGGACGAAGATGAATATCGCGCGGGTTATATCCCGAACGCCGTGCACGTCACACGGGGCATGCTGGAATTCTCGGTTGAGAACTATATTCCCGATCGAAACCAAAAGGTTATCATCTATTGTGCGGCAGGCCTCCGTTCGCTCCTCGCTGCCAAATCCCTACGTGAAATGGGTTATACCGATACCGTCTCTCTTGCGGGTGGATATCGCGATTGGATGGCGGCGGGTTACCCGACTGCACAAGATAAACCGATGAGCCATGAGCAACTCGATCGTTACAGTCGCCACTTTATGCTCACGGAGGTCGGGGAACAGGGGCAAGCGAAGCTCCTCGATGCTAAAGTTTTAATGGTTGGCGCAGGCGGATTAGGTTCACCCGCGGGTGTGTATCTCGGTGCTGCAGGTGTTGGACACCTCGGGATTATCGATTCCGATGTTGTCGAGCTCAGCAACCTCCAACGTCAGATCCTTCACCGCACAGAATCCGTCGGTACACCGAAGGTTCAATCCGCGACAACGACAATTAAGTCGTTGAATCCAGATATTGACATCACACCGTATAATCTCCGCTTGACTGCGGATAACGTTGAAGATATCTTCTCGGAATACGACCTGATCGTTGATGGATGTGATAACTTCGCGACCCGTTATCTTGTCAATGATGCCGCTGTGTTGATGAACAAGCCGGTTGTTCATGGCAGTATTTTCCAATTTGAGGGACAGGTAACGCTCTTTAAACCGCACGAGGGACCGTGCTACCGATGCATGTATCCGACACCGCCCCCGCCGGGCATGGTGCCCAGCTGAAGCGAAGCCGGTGTCCTGGGCGTGCTCCCAGGCGTAATTGGTGTTATGATGGCAACCGAAGCGATTAAATACATTATCGGTATCGGTGAACCCCTTATCGGTCGGCTCATCCTATACGACGCACTCAGCATGACCTATCGCGAAATGAAAATCAGTCGAGATGAGAACTGCCCACTTTGCGGGGATAATCCCGTCATTACGGAATTGATTGACGATTACGATGCCGCAGCGGAAAATCCTGATACCTTTGCCCCCGCTGCCGATTAACCCTTAGCACTCGATCCTGTGATCGAAATGACTCCGAGGAGGAAGGTATATGCTACCTTGCCCTGATTGTAATAATCCATTGACACAGTTTCCAATTGAACAGGACGATGTAGATCTCGTCAGTTGTGACAGTTGTTACAGTGTTTTGCTTGTTTATCCGGGTGACGATCTTGAGCGCGTAGATAACGTCACTTTTGATGACCTTGTTGAGGCATACGGCACTGAGTATCCGATTGATGTGGATCCAAGTACAGTCGAACTCCCTGAAGAAGTCGAAGACGCCTTGATGTAGGCGAACACGGATTTTCAGATTTTAACAGAAAAAAGTAGCACATTTTTCTGAGATGTGCTATAATAACTTTAATCCACTCTTTTAAGGAGGTTGTTAATGCGAACTATCATTTTATTGGCGATGCTGGGTCTCATTGTTTCACCGGCATTCGCACAGAAATATATCAGCTGGGAAGCGGAAAACTTTAACGATTCAAACGGCACAAAATTTGAAATCTTTGAAGTCCCGACCGATCACCCGGGTAACGCTGCTGAAAGTGTAGACGATTACACCGTCACAGAAGCATCCGGTGGGGCTTACATTGGTTCACACAATGGTGTCACAAACGATGGTGGCGATTGGGTAAAATATGAATTCACAGTTGAGGCAGACAATTGGCACTTCTGGGGACGTGTCATCGCCCCGTCAGTCGGCGATAACTCCGTCTACTGGGCATTTGATACCGCTGACGGTGATGTTGAATCTGCCAATAACGCCACTATGAACATCTGGGATTTCTTTGAAGCAGGGGAGCTCCGGGTTAATTATACAACCGACTGGGTCTGGTTCCGGTTGAATTCGCGTGACGGTCCGTTTGAAGGACTCGAGCTGGTTCAGCACAACGAGGATCCGGTTCCCGTGGAATTGGATGCGGGGGATCACACACTGCACATCGCACATCGCGAAGACGGTACATACATTGACAAAATTTTCGCGACAACGGATGTCGAATTTGATCCGAATGAAACCGATCCGCAGACGGCTGTTGAAGCGCAAAACAAATTGACAACGACTTGGGGTTCGCTGAAAAGCGGATTCTAAGGAGAACACACACTTAAAAGCACCCACCCGCTGGGTGCTTTTATTTTTTTATCTAAACTTCCGAGACGAAAACCCAATGCTTTAGCTTTGGGATACAGTCTCGCCCTCTTGGAAAGGACCAAAGCGTTCATTTTTTGTTTGACGTTTGGTCCGAAAGTGTGGTATAATGAGAATATCAAGTTGGACCGACATATACAGCATAACCGCAAGGTTACGTGTCGGTCCCACCCACTGTATAGGGGTTAAAGACTTGAGACTTGAGAGTCCATGCGAAACACGACACATAAACTTTTCAAGGATAGGACGTTGCGTCACTTGCACGACGATTGCAATATCTGTGGTGTTGTGAAAAATCACTTCTTGGCACTCTGCATGCGATATTACCGCCGCTATGGTAAAGGACTTTCGTATCGGAAAATGTCCAAGCATCTGACGAAACTCAAGAAACTTGAGAAATACAAGCATTGGAATATCCCTTACTCTTGGGCGTTGCAAAATGTACTAAAACGGTTAGCACAAACTTTTCGTGAAATGAAAACATTGGGCAGAGGTCACCCGAAGTTCAAGTCGTGTAAGAAACACAAAGGGATGACGTTTCGGGGTGAACAGGTCAAGCTTGAAAAAGTCCTGGATAAGCAGAAAAACGAAAGAAACCATCCGACGTATAAAATCCGCCTGAACGGACGTTGGTATCGTTTCGCCCTGCATCGTGAAATCGAAGGCGAAATCATCCAAGTTCACGTAACGAGGGACGCACTCGGTGATATGTATATTACGTTGACGGAAGACTTTACCGAAATCAAGATCGAACCCAAGACGGGTCAAGCTGAAGGGTTCGATATGGGTATCAAAGACTTCCTGATTGACAGTGGTGGACACCGAGAGACCTCTCCAATGTTCTACAAACTCAATGCCAAGAAGTTGGCAAAAGCACAAAAGGCGTATTCCCGCAAGGTCAAAGGGTCTCACAACCAAGAACGCGAACGCAAGACGGTTGCGCGTATCCACAAGAAAACGACGAACCAGCGAGCAGACCACCATTGGAAACTTGCGATAAAGTTGTGTCGCAAGTTCGATATTCTGTTCTTTGAAGACCTGAACCTTGAAGGGATGAAACGCTTGTGGGGAAAACAAGTGTCTGATCTCGCCTTTGGTGAGTTCCTGCGGAAACTCAAGCACCAGTCTCATAAGCGTATTCGCTCCGTGCTAAAAATCAATCGCTGGTCGCCAACGACAAAATGCTGTTGTGTTTGTGAACATAAAAACGAAAATCTCACGTTAGCAGATCGTCACTGGACGTGTCCAAGTTGCCATACACACCTTGACCGCGACCAGAACGCTGCGATGAACATTCTTAAGGAAGGGGTAGCTTCCTTTAGGTTAGGAGTCGTAAGACCGATCGTCCTATTCAATAGGATTGTCGGCACCTCCGTTGAATCTAACCACCCGATTCTGAATTCTACAAATGCTTCTGCATAACGATTGCAGAAGCCCAAGTCTTTAGACTTGGGTCTATCACTTTAATTGCTACCAACAACGCGGGATGTAGCGTTGATAAAGAGGTCTGTTAAATCCAAACGTGTAGCCTGCAACAATACGCAGAAATCCGCAGAAATCCGCAGAAACACGCAGAAATACCCAAGCAAAGACACCAAGCAAAGACACCAAGCAAAAACCCCTATCAAAAACACGCAGGCGGATATAAGGAACGTATCTGATAGTGCTAACGCACGGCGTTCCACCGCAAGGAATAATTAAAAAACGGAAAAATTGAAAAACGACTGTTATCTCTCGCCTGGTGCTAAAGCAGAAACCTTCCTACTCACCTTCCTGATGCTTGCCAGTTGTGCCGTGAATCCGTCCATTGCTGAAACAACACTCCGCTTCACAGACCAGACGCAGCAAGCGGGTATCCATTTCAAACATACCAACGGCGCATCCGAAGAGAAATACCTACCGGAAACAATGGGATCTGGTGGACTCTTTTTCGACTACAATAACGATGGACACCTTGATATCTATCTCGTCAATAGCGGCACCCTCGGTCCCGATTCTCAGCTCGATAGACATCCTGATCACATGAACGTCCTCTATCGCAATAAAGGTGATGGAACATTTGTTGATGCCACCGCAAAAGCGGGACTTCAGCAAAACGACGGTTACGGTATGGGGTGTCTCGCGGCAGACTACGATAATGACGGGGATACTGACCTTTACCTCACCAACTTCGGTAGAAACCAACTCTATCGGAACAACGGCGACGGCACCTTCACGGACGTTACGTCCAACGCCGGTGTTGGGGACGGCAACTGGGGGGTGAGCGCGTCCTTCGGGGACTTTAACCTTGATGGACATCTCGACCTCTATGTAGCAAATTATTTGGATTATCGGTTAGAGAGCGCCCACGCTTGTTTTTTGGAAGGCGTCCATATCTATTGTGGTCCGCATGAATACCCGGGGGCACGTGATACACTTTATCGGAACAACGGCGACGGCACCTTCACGGACGTTACGACCCGTGCGGGGGTTCACAACACCGGTAAAGGGTTGGGGGTGCTCTTTACAGATTATAACAACGACGGCTATCCTGATATTTTCGTTGCTAACGACGCCGTTCCCGATTTCCTTTATCGGAACAACAGGGATGGAACGTTCACAGATGTCGCTATCACTGCAGGAGTTGCCTATAACTCAGAAGGACGCGCAACGGCGAGTATGGGGATCGCTTCCGGGGATTACGATAACGACGGCGTTCAGGATCTCTTCGTTACGAATTTCTCTCTGGAAATCAATAGCCTTTTTCGCAACGATAATGACGGTTTTTATACGATGACCACCTTTGAAGCGGGGCTCGCTGATCCGAGTTTCTCAAAACTCGGTTTCGGCACGCAGTTCCTTGACGCAGATAACGACGGGACACTCGAACTTTTCGTCGCAAATGGGCACGTGTGGGACAATGTCTCAGAGATTACGCCATCGCTCTCCTACAGGCAACAGTGCCAAATTTTTGGGAACACAGAAACAGGGCAATTCAGAGATTTATCTGAGACGGCGGGTCGGTTCTTCAAACGTTCTATTGTCGCACGTGGTGTCGCCGTTGGTGATTATAACAACGATGGCGCGGCGGATATCCTCGTCACCTGTTGTGATGAACCCCCAATTTTGCTGCGAAACGATTCCCCCGTCCACGACTATGTGAAAATTCGACTCATCGGCACCCAAGGTAACCGCGATGGCATCGGTGCGAAGGTGTGGGTCCATACAGACGAAGTGACCCAGTTCAGAGAGGTAACGTGCGGTGGTAGTTACGCCTCTGGTAGCGAGCAAACGCTCCTCTTCGGCATCGGGGCTCACAGGACGCTTCAATCCATCGAAGTAAAATGGCAAAATGGGCACACCCAAACACTCAATTTTACAGATGCTGGGAGTCCCGTAAATCAAACTATCTATATTACTGAGAAACTGAATGAACCTATGAATTAGGTTGACATTATTGATTTCTGCGCGTATAATTGTAAAATAATTGTATCTGACGATAGAGGCACATTTGGAACGCCTCAATTTTATGAATTCTAAGATATGTGAGGAATAATAGATTGGCTCAACAGAAAGCAACCAATATTACGTGGCACGATGCGATTGTCACGGTGGAAGATAGAGAAAAATTGCTGAATCAGAAAGGCTGTGTGATTTGGTTTACAGGTCTCTCCGGTTCGGGGAAATCGACGTTAGCAAACGCAGTTGAACAGGTATTACATCAACAACAGCACCACACCTACGTCTTGGATGGCGACAATGTTCGCCACGGATTAAACAAGAACTTGGGGTTCTCACCCGAAGATCGAGAGGAAAACATCCGGCGCATCGGTGAAGTGGCGAAACTTTTTGCAGATGCCGGCACCATTGTTATGACAGCCTTCATCTCACCCTATCGCGCCGATAGGGATCAGGCGAGAGAACTTATTGCTGAAGGTAGATTCGTTGAAGTTTTCGTGGAGTGTCCACTTGAGGTCTGTGAAGAACGCGATACGAAAGGTTTATACAAAAAAGCGCGCGCTGGAGAGATTAAGGAGTTTACCGGCATCAGTGCCCCTTACGAACCGCCCGTCGATCCAGAGGTCACAGTGAATACAGCGGAGCTCTCGCTTGAAAAATCCGCACACGTCGTCGTCTCGTCTCTTGTGAAAGCAGGCTTAGTCCCCGGTGGAAATTAGACGGGAAACCGAGATGTTCACTTCGCACGAGAAATGCCAGGCAGAGAGGGAGACCTGAAAATGGAAGCAGTTATCAGGCAATTCAAAGAGAACGGGTTCGCCATTCTGCGCGGCGTTTTGGAGCCGGGAACGCTTGAGGCTGTCAAACACGAATGTGAAGCGTTAGTCGCTGAACTGGCAACGCGTCGGTATGCGGAAGGAAAACTGACAGACACCCATCCCGATGCCTCTTTTGAGACCCGCCTCATTCGGCTCTACGAAAGTTATCCCGACGAAACCCCAACCATTTTTCGCTCGGAACTCCATCGGGAAGGTTTTTTCGGTGTGTTTGCACACCCCTCTCTCCTTGAACTCGCTGGCATCATCCTCGGTCCAGAGATCCGATTGTACCCGAACTATTCTGTTCGTCCGAAACTACCGGAGAACAAACGCACAGAGGTATTATGGCATCAAGATGCCGGTTATACCTCGAAAGCAGCTGATGTTTTGCGGATGATGAATGTCTGGACGCCTTTAGTACCGGTCAACGTTGAAAACGGGTGTATGGAATTCATTCCGGGAAGCCATAAGTGGGGTGTTGTGCCACACGAAGAGGATGAGTACTATCTGCGTATCCACGATGACTATATCAAACCGGTTGAAGCGGATGCCGTCCGTATCGAAATTCTGCCGGGGGATGTTGCCATTTTCAGTAATCTGTTGTTCCACCGCGGGTTGCCGAACCGTGCCTCACACATCCGATGGAGTTTAGATTGGCGTTATCAGGATGCCACACAACCGACGCTTCGAACGACCCACGGGCATCTCCTCCATTCACAAAGGGCACCAGACGCGGTCGTTAAAGACGCCGAGGCGTGGGCACACCTCGAATTTTCCTAAGTGGAGGATGGCGCTACGGAGAGGCGGGTTAGATGTCTAACCCTACTGACCGAACCGCAAGGTAAAATTAAAAACATGAAACTAATTCAATTTCATCTACCCAATTTAGGCAAGCGGGTTGGGATTGTCACCCGCGATGAAGAAGTGATCGATGTAACGAGCGAGGAATCACCCGGTGTCTTAGAGGTGTTGGAACTCGCTGACAGGGAACAGGTAAGCCTTGGTGTCATACTTGCCGACATCCAAGAAGAGGTGGCAACGCCTGCACCGATGCAACTCCGTTCACTGCCAGAGGCAGGAAACGAACCTACCGAACCCGAAGGGCTTACGCTCAAAAAATTAGATGTCGCACCTGACGAAAATGTTCCACATCTCCTATCCCCAATCGATTCCCCTGAAGTTTGGGGATGCGGGGTAACCTACAAACGGAGTGCGGACATGCGTGATGACGATAGTGAACAGGACATCTACAGTCGCGTCTATTTCGCCGACCGTCCGGAGATATTCTTCAAAGCGACACCGGCGCGTTGCGTTGGACCCAACGGCTTTATTGGCATCCGGAGCGATTCTGTCTTGACAGCGACTGAACCAGAACTCGCCTATGTACTTGGCAACGCCGGTGAAATCATCGGTTACACCCTCTGTAACGACGTATCCGCATGGGACATTGAACGCGATAACCCGCTCTATCTCCCACAATCCAAAGTGTTTTATGGATGCTGCGCACTCGGTCCGATGTTCGTTACGCCTTCCGAAGTGGACGATCCCTATAACCTTGAGATGCGGTGTACCGTTCTTCGTGAAGGAGACGCTATCTATCAAGGTGAGGTCAACACATCTCAAATCAATTGGAAGTTTGAAGAACTCACCGAATTCCTGATGCGGGATAACCCGATTCCGTTTGGAACCGTCGTTTCAACAGGCACGGGTATCATTGTCCCGAACGATTTACCGCTTGCCCCAGGGGATACTGTCGCAATAGAAATTGATGGGTTCGGCACGCTGTCAAACCCCGTTAAGCAACTTTAGGAGAACGGATAATGAACACCAGCACTGAACCTTTTATCGGCATGCACAAAACGGAATTGGACACACCGGCGTTGCTGATTGATCTGGATAAAATGGAAGCCAATATACAGACGATGGCGGACTATCTCAGTACAGTAGATACGCAACTGAGACCTCACATGAAGACGCATAAGACACCTATCATCGCGCATAAACAGATTGCAGCGGGTGCTATCGGCGTTACCTGTGCGAAACTCGGTGAGGCAGAAGCCGTGATCCACGCCGGCGTTCGAGATGTGCTCATCGCCAACCAAATTGTCGGTTCACATAAGATTGCTCGTCTCATCAACCTCGCGAAGCACTCGGAAATTATGGTTGCCGTTGACGATCCTCAGAACGTGCAAGCCATCTCCGAGGCGGCTGTCGCTAAAGGTGTAACCGTCAGGATGTTAATAGAGGTGAACATCGGTATGGACCGATGTGGCGTTGAACCCGGCAAACCGGCGTTAGAACTGGCAAATCAGATATGCCAAAGTCCAAACCTGAAATTTGAGGGATTGATGGGTTACGAGGGACATACTGTTGCCAAGCCAGACCTGAAGGAACGAAAAGCAGGCGTGCAGGAAGCGATGCAACATCTGCTTGAGGCAAAGCACTACCTCGAAAAACACGGTGTAGAGGTTTCCATTATGAGTGGCGGCGGCACAGGAACCTTTAACATCACGGGAAATATTTCGGAAATGACAGAGGTGCAGGCGGGTTCCTATATCTTCATGGATGCTACCTATCGAAACGTAGAAGGTGTTGGGGATCAGTTCGACTGCTCGTTGTCAGTTTTGGCAACTGTTGTGAGTCGGCCATCTCCAGATCGAATCATAGTAGATACAGGTTTGAAGGTGCTCGCGAAAGAGTTCGGGATTCCACAGCCGATGGGTATAGCAGGGGTGGAGATGACCGGACTCTCTGAAGAGCACGGAAAGATGCAAGTATCGGATACCAACGTTTCCCTCACACCCGGGGATAAACTTGAGATTTTACCGACACACTGTTGTACGACAGTGAATCTCCACGACAGATATTACGGCATCCGTAACGGGATTGTTGAATCTGTGTGGGACATCGCAGCGAGAGGAAAAGCGCAGTAATGATTACGACAACTACGAATACCATTGAAGGCAGACAGATTCGACAATATCTCGGACTTGTTACAGGTGAAACTATCATGGGAGCGAATGTTATTAGCGACTTTATGGCAAGTATCACAGACTTTGTCGGTGGACGTTCAGGCACTTATGAGAGCAAATTCTCGGAAGCGCGTGAAACAGCACTCCGAGAGATGGAAGAAGAAGCGAAGCGCAAAGGGGCAGATGCCGTAGTCGGTATTGACATCGATTATCAGGTCCTTGGTGCCAGTAACGGTATGCTGATGGTGACAGCGACTGGAACTGCCGTGAGGACTGGATGAACTTTTGTGGGAGGGGTTTGTAACCCCGATTTCCTTTGGGATACGTGAAGGTAACAAATTCACCTAACGAACTACAAGGAGAAATTAAAAGATGAAAATGCGCCCTTCTATAGTTAAATTAAACCCTATTCGGAAATTTGCTTACCTCTCCAGTTTGCTTGTTGCGAGTATCTTCATGCTGACACAGGTACCTGTGGAAGGCTACATCGCAAAACGTTACACCATCAGACAAATCGTTGCCGAAAGCACCAACATCGTATTCGGGACGGTCTCCGAGGTTAACGTCAAGCGACGGACGGCGAAGGTCAAAGTGGAAGAGAACCTTAAAGGCACCAGCGAATTTCAGGAGATTCGGATTCGGTTCGACGTCTACAAGGGAGAGGCAGATCATAGGGACGAAATTATCCATTTCCTGAAAGCAGGCGAACCTATTATTGTCTTTTACCTGAAAGCAGGCGGACGCATTGACAGTCTGGCACATACAAGGGGGAGATGGTTCCAAACGCAGGTCACAGCGAAAAACAGGGAACGCACAGAGTGGGGATGGTGGCTCTTTACACACTTTGAGAAATATCTCAACAGAGACAAGGTCTCCAGGCGAGATTCAACCCCGGATTTTCAAGAGGAATTGCGTAATTTACTCAGCGGAGACGCCCTTGAACTGCTGCTACTCAAAACGGATAGATATGACTCAGAACCTCGCGCGATTGCCGAACTTGATGCTGTAGCAGACTTCGGTTTTGTGTATCATGCCACGAATGACCGTAATTTACCGACGCTCCGTGAAGCAGATATTCTATGGATCGGTTTTCGATCGCTCTCCGAAGGGAGATACCGGCTTAACAAGAAACAGGAGAATCGGATTAAGGAATTCGTGAAAAACGGTGGTATTGTCATCGCCTCTGGACAGGATAGCGATAAGGAGCGTCCATGCGGTAGCGGTTGGTTACCCGAACCACTCACGGGTGTAGAAAGCCCATCTCGGAACGATTTCCGAACCACCTCTCAGGCGGGTGAACTGTTTAAGGCACCGAACCGTATCCGGTCAGGGCAACTTTCACTTGATGATTCATGGAAGGGGTGGAATGAGAAATATGAGATCCTCGCGACAACCAACGATGGCAAAGAGATCGTCGTCGCTAAGTTGAAACACGGCAAAGGGATATATCTGGTCACTAACCTCCACAATCAGAGGGACTCGCAGGTCTCTAAGAACCGTCGAATGCTTGAGAATTTGGTGCATTTCGCTGTAGGATTTTTAGAGACGTCTAAGTAGCAGAGGAAAATCAGATGAGAAACGCGACCCGGATTTTTGGGATTTATGTGATTCCCATGATGAAATCTTCGATAATCGTGGTGAATCATAAAATCATAAAAACCGTAGTTCAGACTTTAACCCATAACCGAAGACCGATAACTGCTTTTCTGAGTCTTTTCTTTCTTTTCTTTGCTTCTGCACGCCCTGCACACGCAGTCATTCCGCAATTACTCGGACCGCTCACGGCGTTGCTAAGCATCGTTCCACAGATCCTTGCTTTTGTTGGGGTCGCCCTTATCACTGGACTCGTGTTTGCACGAGACACGACCAAAATGCTTTTCTATAGGTTCCGGGACTTTGCGATTGCCCATAAAGTCACTGCTTCTGTCCTGAGTGTAATTTTCCTCGTTGGATTCGGGTGGGGTTCCTATACACTCATTCGGATGACCTTAAGTCCAATGGCGTCATCCCGTGAAGCAAAGGTGCCCAGAACAGAAATAGGGAACAGACAGGCAAACAGGTCTTGGTCAAGTTTCCGAGGTGGGAAAAGTCGGACTGGACATGTGGACACCCTCCCAGGTCCAACGAGCGGAACCCCGGCATGGATTTTCAAAGATGAAGAGCCGATGGCGGTTGACTTCTCCTCGTCTCCAGCGGTTGTTGGGAACCGACTCTATATCGGTTCTTCGCACGGTTCCATCTTTTCGTTAGGCGGTGCGACTTACTGTATTGATACGGAATCGCAGAAGATCCTCTGGCGGCATACTTCCTCGATCCCAATATTTTCATCGCCTGCGGTTGCTGGCGGTCGGGTTTACATCGGTGAAGGGTATCACCACGACAGCAATTGCCAGCTCCGGTGCCTTGATGCACGCACGGGTGAGCTCATTTGGTCATTCCAAACAGCGAGCCATGTTGAATCAACGCCGTTTATCAGTCAAGGAAAGCTCTACTTCACGGCAGGGGCTGATGGGGTCTACTGTATTGATGCGTTAGAGGGAAAACAAATTTGGCACTATCCAGAGATTCACGCCGACATGGCGCCTGTTGTGTATAACGATAAGGTCTACTTCGGCACAGGCTATGGAGATTATCGGATTTATGCCGTTGATGTGCAAACAGGTGCCGAGGTATGGTCGAAGCAGATGCCGTATCCCGTGTGGGGGAGTCCGAGCGCAGACGAAGATATCGTCTTTTTTGGACTTGGCAGAGGCAATTTTTCCGAGAGTGCTCCGATACCCGCGGGTAAAGTTGTTGCACTTGACACCGAAACTGGCGATCTCGTATGGGAGCATGAGGCAGAGGATGCGGTCCTGACAGCCATCGCCGTTCAGAACGGTTATGTCACTTTTGGTTCGCGCGATGGGTATGTTTATTCGCTCCAGTCAACAGATGGGGAACTCAACTGGAAAACTGACCTTGGTGGACCCGTTGTTTCCTCACCTGCTGTAACGATAGAGACTGTCTATGCGGCGACGAAAAACGGGTATATCTACGCCCTTTCCGCTGATAATGGAAAAGTGCAGTGGGAGTTTGATACGGGAATTATTAACCGGAACATAGAACTGTATTCATCACCCGCGATTGCCAATGGTCTGCTCTACATTGGCTCCAGCGATCGCTATATTTTCTGTTTTGGTGGGGATGAAGGTCGTGAAATGATTGGTAATCGGTGATAAGGAGAAAAAATGAACAAGTGTATTTTTCTTTTCGCAATCGCTCTGCTCGTTTTCGGCACCAATACGATAGCAGATGCGCAGTGGCGCAGTAAAACGCACGATGTTTACAATGCCCTCACAGGGATCGACGTTAAAATTGACGGTGAGCTTGACGAATGGGAGGGGGTCCTTGAGACGGTCACTGGCACCGATGGAAAACCGTTTTGTGGTGTTGAATACTCTGGTAATGTATTTCAAGAGCACAATGGTGGCAAGTGGAAAGGCGCTGATGACCATGAGACCTGCTTCATGATTACCTGGGACGCGGAAGCTGTCTACATTGCACTCATTGTCACTGACGATGAACATGAACACGCTGCCGCAGCTGCATGGAACGGTGACGGGGCGCAACTCGCTTTTGAAATGAGTGGTAAACGGAGCCCTGGCATACAGATGTGGCTCTACAATGTCGGTTTAGATGATAAAGCAGAGAGCATTCTTCCAGTAGCACTCAATGAGAATCCCGGTGGGGCAGGTATTGCGCCTGATGACGATATCGTTGTTATCCGAAATGAAGCCGAAAAGAAGACCTACTATGAACTCAGATTCACAGCCGAAGAGTTGCAGGTAAAAGGGGAAAAATTCAGCGAGAGCTTTGAATTCGGACTCGGCATCTGTGTCAATGACGGTGACAGAGAGGCAGGCCAGGAAGGGCAGAAGGGGTGGAGCGGTTGGTATACGCATTCTATCGTTTTTGGAAAGAACTCGGAGCATACGGGTTTGGTCGTTCTTACGAAGGAAGTACTTGCTGTCGAAGCCTCTCACAAGTTAGCCACGACATGGGGTACTTTAAAATCCGTCCGATGAGAGACAAAAAATAGGAAAAGCCGCCTAAAATTGGCGGCTTTTTTTATCTGCTTGATAAACCTAATGATCGTGATGGTTGGATTTGTGGTAATGTAATCGGAGCAGATCGACACCGAAATCGTCTGCGATGTGCCGCCACACGGAATGGATATGGTTCGCATCGTTTTGCGTATTGTCATATTCTACAAAGAAAAAGGGACCGTGTAGCCTATAGTAGTGTGGGGTTTTGGGGGTCTCTCCTCCCGCCCAAGCGAAATGGATATCGCTAACGTTCCCTTCGCGTAGTTTACGGAGTTCTATTTGGGCAACCTCGTCAGGCAGTCGATCGATGTATTCATGCACGAGGGTCATCAAGAGTTCACGCTGGGATGTTTCCATAGATTCTGCGGCTAATCCTTCAACAGCCTCAAACTCGACTTTAGGGACGTCGCGCGTCAAAATATCGGAGGGGGCATCGGCATTGATGATTGTTTGACGCTTTTGCGTGGCATTCAGACTTGTCAGGAGTTGGCGCGCAATATCTTCCTCAGCGGAAAGGACTCTTAATCCCTTTTTCTCGCCTTGGGGCACCTCTGCCGGATTCGACCCGAAGAAAAACGGGTTTGGTGAAATCAGTTCGCGATTGACGACCGTAAAGTTAAGCGAAACATGGTGTCCCTCAGCACGCCACCCCCAGGCGCCATTGCCGGTCGGATCACCGAATACGGTAAAAAAGTAGAGTCCAGGGTCTCGTACCAATCGCGCTTCCCCGGCGGCTTTTTCAATCTCGCCGAGCGTTGTTTCTAAATTAATAATTGCCCGGGCTTTCTGATACCCCTTCGCACTCAAGCCGCTTTCCATGAGAGCGAATGCTGCTGCCTGCTGTTTTGTATTCAGTTTATTGAGAGAAACGCCTTCCCGCTCCCACATTTCGATGGGAATGTAGTGCCACCGGAACCGTTCATTTCCATCAAATGGAAGTGCTGCCTCTTGACGTAACGCCGGTGTTAATGTATCCAGAAAGTTGCCTGCTGCTCGCGCCATCTGTTCCGCTGTCTCTGAAGCGGGAATAAACAAAGGTTTTTGTTCGGGATGGGTATGTGTGTGTGCCACAAAAAGTACCTCCATTAGCATAGGACGCCGATACGCAGCCCGCGTCCTACAAATCAAATTAATTGCGTTTGCCCTACGAGGAACTATTTTAAACGAACTACGCGTGAAAATCAAGTGCTTTAATAATTTTCAGCAGTAATATCAAAGATTCTTGACAATCGGCTACAAATTTTGTAAACTTATTTAGATGGCTTCCGTTTAAGAGGTCAGAGGGAATAGAGGCGTAGGTTTGGATGTAGTGTCGCCTTCTTCGCATTGGATGTTAGCGGTTGCGGAGCGGTATGTGTATAGCGGGAATTATGGACAAATTGATTGACGATGAAATGTTAGTTGCTCAGTTTCAATCCGGTCGCCAAAATGCTTTTGATGAGTTGATGAAACGCTATAAAGCCAAGATTTTCTCGTACCTTCTGCGTTCTGTCAGAAATTATGAGGATGCTGAGGATATCACCATCGAAGTGTTTTTTAAGGCGTACCGCGCCCTTGAGAATTGGCAACCGAAAGCCAAGTTTTCAACATGGCTCTATAAGATCGCGTCTAATCTCGCTATTGACTATCACCGTACGAAAGCGCGGCATCCTGTTTCTGCCTTGGAGGACATGGAAATCCCTGAAGCGAACCTCGTTGCGACGGATCTTTACAGCGACCCTGTCCAGCAGGTAGAAGATCAGGAACGCGGACGTATCATACGGGAGGCGATCGATCAGCTCTCCCCGAAACAGAAAGCCGTCTTTATGTTAAGTCGATATGAAGGTTTACACCTGAAAGAGGTCGCTGAAACGTTGGAGATGGCGGAAGGGACCGTAAAAATTCACCTTCACCGGGCAGTCAAACGTTTACAAACGTTGTTACGACCGCTCTGGGAAAATAATGAAATTTAAAGAAAGGAGACGCATTTATTATGCCTAAATGTATAAAATCTGGAGGGCAAGCGATTGATTATGCTTCTAAACTGCTGTCGCCAGAAGAAGTAGAGCCCTTTGAAGAACACCTTAAGAGCTGCCCTGACTGTACCGAAGCAGTTCAATCTTTTCGGACTGTCTTACAGTTGACAGACACGGCACAAGCGGAATTGCGTGTGCCTGAACTCGCGTTACAAGACATTGAAATGAACGTCTACAAACGTCTCGCCGCGGCACACGAGCAAACGCTGCTTTCGCGGGTGCGTGCATCCATTGCGAACTTCGGTTCCCTTTTCCGTTGGTATAGAATTGCTGCTGCTGCGAGCACGATTGTTATTGCCATAATAACGATCACGCTTCTATGGGGAAGGTTTTTTCCAGATGCCGTACCGCCGCTGCCGGATGAGCAATCCGCTGTCGCCCGGATCGAACAATATCGTCAACAAGATATCCAACGAAACTTAGAGGAGGCACTCATCACGCATCACCTCCGAAACGATGCCTGGGATACAGAAAGTCAGCTCTACCGCATGAAAGAACAGGCAGATGGGACCGATTGGATGGCGGTTGCGGATGCCCATCTTCAGAACCTTCAATCTGGAACCTTGAATACACCATAGCGGAATAGCAAGCGTATTTCTAAATGACGAATCCCTCGGTCCCGCTTCTTTTTAAGGATTCCTAAAGTGGTAAATCAGGCAATGTGTCTAATAAGTAAAATTAAAAAACTTCTCTCACACGTGCTGCTGATGTTTCTCCTCTGCGCGTTTGCTTATGCTCGCTTTGAAGAGGTACACGTCTTAATTGAGGCAGGACACTACACGGAAGCGAATGATAAACTCGAAGCACTTGCGGAATCTGCTAAAGATATTGCTGTGAAAAGTTGGTGTTATTATCAGATCGGTGAGATCCACTATAACTATACGCACCAGTACAACAAAGCGATCGGGGCTTACGATAAAATTCTAAAACTTGAGGAAAACGGGCTTGCTGCTGAGGAGCTTTTCCTCGCCATTATCAAAAAAGGGGATGTCCATGCCCGCATGGGCAATTACCAGGACGCTATCCAAACTTACGATAGGTTGATTAAACTTGCCCCTGCTTCACATTTCGTGCATAAGACTGGCTTACAAAAGATACGGGATATTAACAACGCACTCGCTGACTTACGAGAACAGCAGCGTATTGCGATCCAGTATACAGGGACACCCCTTGCGGCTATCGCTCAATTTCAGATCGCTGAACTCTATCGGAATCATTCCCAACTCAATCAGCCTGAAAAGGCAATAGAAAAGTATGCGTCACTTCTCGAAGTGCACCCGAATGCGATTATGGCACCGGAAGCGAGATGGCGCATCGCGCATTTAAGGCATACCGTTCTGAACCAATCGGCTTTAGCAATGGCGACCTACAGAAAAGTCGTTGAGGATTACCCGACCAGCAATTTCGCTGCGGAGGCACTCTTTCAAATGGCAAGTATCCATCGCACAGCCGAGAAGTATTCATTGGCAATCCCCGTCTTTGAAAAATTGAAACAGAGGTACCCGAACTTCTGGAATATGCACGCTGTTCTCTATTGGACAGGTGTTTGTTATGAGAAAAGTTTAAACTATCCGAAAGCGATAGAGGCTTTTGAAACGTTCGTTCATGCCTATCTGCCCCAACTCGACCCAGGGTATTTAGGGCAGATCTCAATGCATGACAAAAGTGTGTCTGAGGTGAAGACACAGATTGATCAGAAAATAGAGGCGCTCGCGGACCAGATGTCGGAAGTGGAATTAGAACGGTTGAACAAAGCGAGTGCAGATCGGAATTTTTCTGAAGCCTTAAGTATCGCTCGGCATCTCATCGCTACGGCACCGTATACCCCTCAAGCAGAGCGGGCAGCGGAACGACTTCCGACACTTCAGCAACTCACAGCCATCGAAAACCTGCGTGAGAAACTCCAAGACCAAAACTTGGTGCCGATAGAGGCAGCACGTGCGCGTTTGCAAATCGGGACCATCTATGAACGGAAACCTTTACAGGACTATCCGAAGGCAATTGCGGCGTATCAAGAGGTATTGAAATATCACGCCGAGTTGACGCATGCCGCCGAAGCACTCTACCGCAGTGGACGCATCTACGCTGAGCAACTCGCCACACCTAACGAAGCGATTCACGCTTACAAAAAGGTTATTGAAACGCATCCGAACACTTTACAAGCGATGATGGCAAATTTTCAGCTGGGTGAGCTTTACAGAGGACTTCATCGTTACAATGAGGCACTGCAAGCCTACGAAACGACGATCGGGTATCCAGAGCGGGATCGCTACATCGCAGGCGGCTATAAGGACAGTTTCGCCGATAGAGCGCAGTTTCGGATCGGACGTGTCCATTACGAGGACAGACGTTACAACGAGGCGCGTTTCGCTTTTGAGGAGTTCATTCAAAACCGGACGCAGTCCCCCCGTCTCGCTGCTGCTTATATCTATCTGGCGGCTATCTGTGAAAATCGCAATGAAAACGCCCAAGCCGCTTACTATTACAAAAGGGCGAAAAATCTACTCACAGACAACCCTGTGCAAATGACGACGCTCATAGAAGAAGCGAGGGGTCTCGGAAATCTACAAGTTGCCGCTGATTCAAATACAGTTATGCGGTTCCTTGAAGAAAAGCAGAAAAATCTTAAGTAATCAAAATTATGGTAGCGTTGAACGCCTCTGAACTTTGCGATTCCATTTAACCAATCCTACCCAATTTCTGATACGTCCTCGTGCTATCAGTTTTTTAAAGTTGAATGGAACTCCACAGGGTAAGGTGCTGCTGCTGTCAAACTTTTATGCGAATCCGGCAATCTTTTCAGTTCTGCAGCTGCATGGGTCTGGATGTCATGCAGATTCGGAAAATCATATACCAACTCCCCATTTTGGATAATCGGAATTAGGAGTGGCTGTCCCTCGGGGGTCGGTTCATCCCAGGGTGTCACGCAATCTCTGACATAATTCCCATCAACATCGGCAACACGATACATCTGCTTTTTGCCCGGTATCGTGGCTTTAGAGGGCTCATCCAGCGACTGTTTCCCGACAGGTCGGCCATCGCTTTCGACCAACTTGTAAACACCACTGAGTGCAGAGGTTCCCCCTTCACCGGTCATCGAATCGAAGTTCGCACCCGTCGCGAGCCGTGTGCCGACGCCGAAGCTATCGATGGGCGCACCATTTTTGAGCAACGTGTCTATCTGAAATTCATCGAGTTCATGGCTGGCGATAATTTGGACATAATCGAGTCCTGCCGCATCAAGGATACGCCGGACCTTTTTACTGAGCGTTAAGAGGTTCCCACTGTCCAATCGGACGGCACGCAATCGTACCCCGCGCGCCTCCATCTCCTTTGCGACAATGCAAGCATTACGCGCCCCCTGAAGTGTATTGTATGTATCAATTAGGAGGGTTGTGTTGTTCGGAAAGGTAGTCGCGTAATCACGGAAGGCTTCTAACTCGGTAGGGCGTTCGGAGATGAACTTATGCGCCATCGTGCCAACGTAAGGTATATTGAAATAGTGGCCGGCAAGCACTAACGAGGTCCCGCTCGCGCCACCGATAAAAGAGGCACGAGCGGCGAGGATTCCGGCGTCCCTGCCGTGTGCTCGCCTTGCACCGAAGTCGAATACAGGTCTGCCTCGTGCGGCTTCTACTATCCGTGAGGTTTTCGTGGCAATCAGCGTCTGAAAGTTCATGACACAGAGCAGATAGGTCTCAAAAAGTTGGACATCTCTGGAGCGACCTGTGACATTGATAATCGGTTCATTGGGAAAAACGAGCGTGCCTTCAGGAACAGCGAAAATGGAACCCTCAAAGCGGAAATCCTTAAGAACGGCAAGATAGTCAGAACTCAGATCGCCTCGGTGTGCCAACCAGTCGAGCGCAGCATCCGTGAAACGTAAATTTAAGACGTAATGGATAACCTGTTCCAATCCAGCGGCTATGAGATACTGTCCTTGTGGGACTTCTCGGACATAGTAGTTCGCTGTGACGATTGCCTTGTTCTGGGCATTGAAATCTGCCTGCCCCATCGTGAGTTGATAATAGTCAACGAAGAGTGCCATATTATCTTCTATGAGCAAAGCAGATCTCGGGGGAGAAGACTGGAAGACTGGAAGACTGGAAGACTGGGGGGCATCTATCCTTCCATCCTTCCCCCCTTCCAACTTCGCTCCTTCCTTCCTTCCAATGGATTTCATAGATCCTCTCCCTCAGTGAGAATGAGTCTCTGATTGATAGACAAGTTTCGATGCGTATCCACTTGACCGGAGGGCCAGACAATTTCAAGGATATCCACCTTCGTATGTGTTCCAAGCCCGATTTCAAGGGACAAACTGTTGGTCGATCCGAATCCACATCCACCGCTGACTTCTCGGTAAATTACGTCATTACCGATATGCAGGGTAACTTTGGCACCGATACCATCCCGATTGCTTTTGACCCCGACGAGTTTTAGGGTGAGATGGTTGTTTCCAGTGCCATTGTTGCGATAGAAGAGATTGTGCCACTGGTCGCCGATAAATGCGCCGCCGACGGGGACATAGATATCAACATCGCCATCCGTATCGATATCACCAAAGGTTACGCCGTGTCCTTTTCCGATGTTTCCTAAACCCAGCGCAGCCGTCGCGTCCGTAAAAGTGCCATCGCCGTTATTGCGGAAGAGCGCATCGCGTTCGAGTCGTCCCATCTGTGGCGCGCCGGTGGCAAGATAGATGTCGAGGTAGCCGTCGCTATTGATGTCCCCAAAATTCGCTCCCATCGCGCCATACGCGTGGTAGAGTCCCGATTCACGAGTGACATCTGTGAAGGTGCCATCGCCGTTGTTGCGATACAGCACTTGCCGGTCAGCATCGTGGGGGGCAGTGCCTGTGATTTGACCGGCGATGAAGGCTTGAAAAGAGCCTGAGTTTGAGATGAAGATGTCCAGATCCGCATCGTTGTCTACATCGAGAAAGAAGGTAACAAAGGCATCCGTAACAGGGAGACTCATACCTGTCGTCGGGGTAACATCGGTGAAGGTGCCATCGCCGTTATTGCGGTAAAGCACATTGGATTGCCCGAAGTTGACGACATGCAGGTCGATGTGTCCATCCTTATCGTAATCCCCCCAAGCGGTGCCGAGGGAATTCCCGGTATCTGCGACACCGGCAACATCTGCGGTATTCGTGAAAGTGCCGTCCCCATTGTTGCGATATAAGACATTCGCAGCACCATCACCGATAACACCGTCAGCAATATAGAGATCAATGTAGCCATCATTGTCGTAATCCGCCCACGCGGCACAGAAACTACTCTGTGGGTCTGCGACACCTGCGGTGTGTGTGACATCGGTGAACGTGCCATCGCCGTTGTTATGATAGAGTGTGTTCTCTGCCGCACCCGACCAACCGCCACGGGTGATGTAGATATCCAAATAGCCATCGTTATCGTAATCGGCGAAGAGTGAACCCCAACCGCCTCTTGGATCGGCAATACCTGCTGCATCTGCTGTGTTTGTGAAAGTGCCATCGCCGTTATTGCGGAAGAGGGCGTGGGGTTGATACGTGCCCACCGCGACGATGTCTAAATCTCCGTCGTTATCATAATCTCCCCAGGCACTGCCGCGTCCACCATCAACTTTGTCCATTTTTAACTCGGGGGCGATATCGGTAAAATAGTTGTCAGTTGTCGGGTGGAAGGGTGGAAGGGTGGAAGATTGGGGGACATCCATCCTTCCATCCTTCCTTTCTTCCATCCAAACGCCGCTGATGGCTATTTTAAACTCTGCTGGCAAGTCTTCTGGATAGCCACCGAGTTTGCTGTATGCTGTCCACAAGTTCCACAAGGTTTCGGGGTCGCGAGGTTTCAAACGGAGCGATTCTTTGAAATTCTCAACGGCTTTTTCAGGTGCGCCGTGTCGGAGATGATAGACTCCCAGATAGTAGTACGCCCCAGAATGACGACGGTAATTTTGGATGATATTTTCAAAACGTTCAGCGGCTTTGTCGGCTTCGCCGAGCCGGAATTCGGCTAAACCGAGTTGGAGCATCGCCTCCAGATTGTTCGGTTCGAGGTGCAGCACCTTTTCAAACTGGCGTTTGGAGGCGGAGAGATCCGGGACGAGCATCTGTTGCGGCGCCCCCAAGAAATAGCCGAGCCTGATGCGTGCCTCGGTATCGTCAGGGTTTACCTCCAGAGCATTGGTGAGCGCAGCAGTAGAATCAGAAAAGCGTTGTTGATAACTGAAAACCTGTGCCAGCGTTAGGTATGCCTTTGAAAGTTGGTCCTTGTGGGAAGGGTTTTTAACCCCGATATCCTTAAGCAGCCCTATCAGCGTTTGCAACGTTTCTTCGGCAAGTCCCCATTTCTGTTGTCTAACATAGGTGCGGGCGAGCAACATGCGTACATCGTGAGCATTGGCATCGATCTGCAGGCACGCCTGAAACGCTTTTTCCGCTTCAGCGAAGTTGTTCCTATCTAATGCGTCCATGCCTTTCTGATAGTGCGCCGTGAGTTGCGGATTTACATCACGCTGCGGTGTATCTGTATTGCATCCGATACCGATGAAGAAAATAAGGAAAATAGAAAAAATCGCTCGCATATCTGTTTTTTGTCTGAATCAGGATTAGTGTTAGCCGTCAACTGTCGAAAACCATAAACTTGCTCTTGAAAAATTGTCACCAGTGCGTCAAACGCCGCGGCAGCTCGCTTGAGGAGTTCGCCGTTACGCATCCCGTTCCACCCCTGCCGAGAAACCGTCGTGACTTGAAAATCCGCATCAAAGTATCGTACCAATCGCCAGTCTAAGTTTTCATCAAGGAGAACGCGCATGTTGTTTTGAATCTCCGAACGTTGGAGGACTGTTGGTATTCCTACAACAGCGTGGGGGACGAATGTAGACGCGTAGGAATAACACTTCCGATTTAGTGGGAGTGTCTATCACCGCTGGTGTGATCGGATGGTTCGGGTCAGCGCGAGTTCCAAAAAAGCGATTGCCTGTTCCCGAGAGACCGAAGGGAACCCTTCAAGAAAATAGTCAAGACTCTCGCCGGCTTTGAGATGATCAATAAGTGCTTTTACAGGAACACGAGTACCTGTAAACACAGGTGTTCCCCCGTGGATCTCAGGATCTTGGTTTATCACATGCTCAGGTTTCATCTTGTGTATCATAACCCCCGATCGTTCTTATGTCTGATTGGTCATAAGTATACCACATATTAAACCTGATACCAATGGTAAATGGAGTTAGGAAGAATCGCGAGTAGGGAAAATCCGCAGAAATCCGCAGAAATACCCTATCAAAAACACCCCAAGCAAAAACACTCGCTCCTACAAGAATGGTTAGGGAGCGCGGCTACAAACCAGCCAGCCTTGCCTTCAACACTTCTATTGGGACGGGTTTTGTCAAATCCATGAGATAGATCCGCATGTGATCGGAACGATCGGAACTGAATACGAGCGTTTTTCCGTCTTTTGAGAGACTCGGTTCGAAATGGGCACCGATGTGGTTCGTGAGTTGCGTTTTGTTTGTGCCGTCGGTGTTCATCATCCAGAGTGTATAATGATTATGCGCGTTCGAGACATAGAGTATCCGTTTGCCATCCGGACTGAAAGTGGGGTGGTAGTGGGAACCTGTATTCGTAAACGTTAGCTGCTGGACCACACCGCCTCCGGCATTGACACTGAAAAGTTGGTAGATGTCGTCCACCATTCCGGTGAAGGCGATCTGCTTTCCATTGGGTGCCCACGTTGGATGTCCATCGTCTACATCGTTGTGGGTCAGTTGCTTCTTGTTGGTGCCGTCGATATGAATGACGTAGATTTCTAAGGTATCATTATTCTCTGCGGGCGAGGTGACCTCGCCCCTACGGGATTCAAAGGCGATTTGTTGCCCATCCGGTGAAAAGACAGGGGCGCGCTGCGCGCCTTCTATATCAAGGAGTGGACGTTGGTTTCTTCCATCGGCATCCATGAGGTAGATCGTCGCAGTCCTCGGATCGGAACCACTCGCCTGGACAGATGGGAGCATCATCCCGCCACGTGTGCGCTCAGAAACGAAGGCGATAGATTTACCATCGGGTGAAAAAGCAGGCATGTATTCATCAAGTTCATCGGTATGTGTCAGCTGCTGTAGCGTGCGAGTTGTGAGATCCATGAGATACAACTCGGCGTTCTGGAGACGATTTGAAGCGAAAGCGAGCCATTTTCCATCGGGTGAAATTGCGGGACTATAATCGTCGGTATACTTTGCAGTAAACGTCATCATATTCCCTTTTTCAGTGAAGGTCTGCTCGTAGTCGTCGCTGCCTTCAGTGCGAATCCGTTGGACGTGGTAGGCGTCTCCTGTGAGACCTGCTAATTGAAGGAGGATTTCTTTTTTGGGGGAATCGCTCAGCAGCTTTTGGAATTCGGGGCGCGCGAGGGAACGGTTACCACTGTGCCAGTGGACGCGCCCGAGGGCGAGTGTTATGTCTGCGCGTTTGGGTGCCAACTTTGCTGCATCTCTGAAGGCATTGACGGCTTGCGTAGCGTCTCCTAATCCTTCATACGCCAAACCGAGCTGATAATAAGCCTCGGCGTTGGAAGGGTTCTGCTTCAGTGCTGCCTGAAACTGCTGAATGGCAGACGGAGTGTCGCCTGTTTTAAGGAAGGCTTTGCCGCGCTCAATCGTGGGATCCCCTCCGCACGCAAGCAGAATTAGGAGTATAGAAATGAATAGATAGAAATAGTTTCTCATTTTTGCCTTATACGGATTCGCTGGTTTGCTGGGATATTGTGAAGCTTCTGCGTTTTCCCGTTCTGCCAAGTGATTTGTAATGTCTCAATCTGTGTGGCATCTCCCACACCAAATTCCGCGACGAAACTGTTCGCGGACATGTAGCTCTCACCGGCGTAAATTTCTCGGACCTGCGTCTGATCCGCCGTTTTCACCTGAATTTTCGCGCCGATGGCGTCTCGATTCGCGCCTGTTCCAACGAGTTTGACATAGAGCCAATTGTCGCGGTTTCCGCCCTCATTCCGCAATAGTGTCGGTGGGGCATGGTTGTTGACGATGAAAATATCGACGTCGCCATCATTATCATAGTCCCCAAACGCTGCGCCGCGACCGACTCGGATAGGGAGTGCCCCAATTCCTGCCTCTTGACTGACATTGGTGAACGTCTCGTCCCCATTGTTTCGGAACAACATATCAGGCTGAGGGATAAGCACCTCTGGACGATTCAGCTCCTGGAAGGTGCTACCGTTCGTCACAAAGATATCCAAATCCCCATCGTTGTCATAATCAAAGAGGGCGGTACCCCATCCGATCTGTTTGATACTCTCTTCAGCAAGTAGGGATGTATAGGATTCATCTACGAACCGGATCTGTTTAGCATCTGCGTCCTCTGCAAACAAATTTCTGTAGAGTGCGTTTTCCTCGTCCACCCAATGGCTCATAAAGAGATCGATATCACCGTCAGCGTCGTAATCACCAGCCGTGAGTCCCATAGAACCGCGAAAATCCGCTGCCCACGACTCGTTGCTGACATCCGTGAACGTGCCGCCTCCATCGTTGCGATAGATATGGTTCGTGGTGGTATCATTTGCGACATAGAGGTCCAGGTCGTTATCGTTATCAAAGTCGCTAAAGATGGCTTGCATACTTCTACCACCTACTGCCGCGATGCCCGTTTCATCGGTTACATCGGTGAAAGTGCCGTCCCCGTTGTTCCGATAGAAGACGTTATCTTGTGGCGCAAAGACGTGCGGATTCAGGGCACTCGGTACAGGTTTCCCAGATTGTAGGGATTCTGCCTTCATCTGTTCCAACTGTTTTAAGTCATAAGTAACATAGTTGCAAACGTAGAGGTCCAAATCAGTATCGCCATCTACGTCCGCGAAGGCAGCACCTGTGCTCCACAATTCGCAACCGACACCAGCGGCTTCCGTTACATCGGTAAAGGTGGCGTTTCCGTTGTTCCGATAGAGGACATTCTCACCGTAGTTGGTTAGGTAAAGGTCGAGGTCGGCATCACCGTCGACATCTGCGAAGACACACCCCATGCCGTAGCCTTGATGCCCAACACCCGCGGCACGGGTGATGTCCGTAAATGTGCCGTCCCCGTTGTTCCGATAGAGGGCATTGGCGTTTCCCTTATTCGTTTTGCCCTCTTGTGTAAAGGGACCGGGAATATTGACAATATAGAGGTCTATGTCCCCGTCGTTGTCTATATCGGCGAATCCTGCACCGGAACCCATGTCTTCTGGGAGTAGGCTGGAACGGGTTCCGCTTGAATGCTCAAACCGAATACCGGCTTCATTTGTGACATCAACAAAGGTAACAGCGTTGACAGTGATGGGTGTCAGAATAAAAATTGCGAGTGTTGCAAAGATGGAATGCATATAAAGTGCCTAAAGTGTACCAAAGTGTGCTAAAGTTGTTGTGGCATATCTACAAACTCCCCAACTTTACCGGCTTTAGAACACTTCCCAACTTCCTTCTATGTTTCCAAGAAATTGGTAAAAATGGTTCCACTGTGAAAGCGTTCATCGTTGAGGATATTCTGGAAGAGCGGAATCGTGGTTTTAATACCTTCAATTTCAAATTCAGACAATGCGCGTTTCAACCGCGCGATCGCCTCTTCTCGATCCCTGCCCATTGCGATGAGTTTCGCCACGAGTGAATCGTAGTGTGACGGGACAGTATACCCGGTGTAGAGATACCCATCCACCCGAATCCCGATGCCGCCGGGGGGATGGTAGGCGGTAACAACCCCTGGTGAAGGCATGAACTGATTTGCTGGATCTTCGGCATTAATTCTGCATTCAATGGCGTGTCCTTGGATTTGAATATCGGATTGGTTATATCCGAGTTGATCTCCCATCGCGAGCCGAATCTGTTCTTTGATGAGATCAATGCCGGTGATACTCTCGGTGACGGTATGCTCGACTTGAATCCGTGTGTTCATTTCCAAGAAATAGAAATTCTCATCTTTATCGACAACAAACTCGATGGTTCCAGCATTTGTATAGCCGATCGCTTTTGCGGCTTTTGCGGCGGCTTTACAGATATCGTTGCGAAGTTTCGGTGGAATTGAGGCAGCGGGTGCTTCTTCCAAGAGTTTCTGTTGTTTCCGTTGGATAGAGCACTCCCGTTCACCGAGGTGGACGACATTCCCGTGGGTATCGCCGAGGATTTGGACTTCAATATGTCGGGCTTCTTCAATCCATTTTTCAATGTAGACGTCCCCGTTCCCAAAAGCCGCTTCACCCTCTGCTTTCGCGGTGTGAAATAGATTAAGGAGGCTCGGCTGATTTTCGGCGATTCGGATGCCCCGCCCGCCACCACCCGCCACGGCTTTGATCCCGATAGGATACCCGATTTTCTCAGCGAGCTGCGCGGCCTCCTCGGCGGTGTCAACTGTTCCTTTTTTGTTGTTTTTACGCCGACCGCCTTGGCTGCCGGGTATAAGTTTAAGTCCGGCTTTTGCGACAGTCTCGCGTGCCTTCACTTTATCCCCCATGGTGGCGATATCTGCGATGGAGGGTCCAATAAACTGTATCTGATGCGCCTCACAAATTTCCGCAAATTGCGCATCCTCAGCGAGGAACCCCGCGCCCGGATGAATTGCGTTGACATTCGCGTAATCCGCAACAGTGATGATATTGGAGTATTTGAGATAACTCTCGGCTGAGGGCGGTGGACCGATACAATACCGCTCGTCAGCTAATTTTACGTGTAGTGCGTTTTCATCAGCGGTTGAATAGATCGCTACCGTTTTTATCCCCATGTCTTTGCAGGCACGGATGATACGGACAGCGATCTCACCGCGATTTGCTATCAGTATTTTTTTTATCATGTTTTTTTATGGTTTTCGGTTCGGATTTTTTCTGCCGAGAAAATCCTTGAGGTAGTCGGTTTTTCGGTTAAGAGGGTATCGTTTAACAAAAACCTCTTGTCCGATAACCTTAACCATCAACTCGTGCTTTAACACTTATAACGAAGGGTTTTTGCGAATCAACGCTGAATGCGCGTGTGGCATTCATCGGGGTGTTTCTTCAAGTTGATGGTTAAAACTGATAACCGATAACTATTCCTAAGAAATCTGCTTCACTCGGAACAGCGGTTGCGCATATTCAACCGCCTCACCATCGTCAGCGAGAATCTCTAAAATCTCACAGTTAAATGGAGCTTCCACAGGATTGTAAGTTTTCATGACTTCAAGGACGGCAACGGGTTCACCGGTTGCAACGATATCCCCAACTTTTACAAAGGACGGTTCGTCAGGGGCAGGGGAGCGGTAGAAGCGCGAGGGCATAGGGGCACTGATATAGGCATTATGTGCCTCCGTACCCCCTTCGGCATTCGGGGGCTCTACAGGAAGCTGCGGCGCACCTACTGACACATTTGTCTCTGCGGGACGTGGTGAGGACTGTTCATATACGCCAGGGTTCTCGCGATGCCTGGAAACCTGTACCTCAAACTCGTTGTCCCGGATGCGGACTTCCGAAAGGTCGGTACGGACAAGAATTTCTGCCAACTGTTCAACAATTTCTAAGAGATCATTGTTGTTGTGTTCAGCAGATTGAGATTTATCCTTGGATCTGTTTTGACGCATTTGTTTTTTTAATGGTTGTCAGTTGTCGGTTAAAGAAGCATTTTTGTAGCAATTACCCCATTTTGGAATATTCCAAGTAGCGGAAATTGTTAGCAGAAGTCTCTTAACCGATGGCCGATAGCCAATAACCGATACCTATTATATCCTTTCTACATATTTTCCGGTGCGTGTGTCAACTTTGATACGCGTTTCGTTCTGAACGAACAACGGCACATTAACAACACCGCCCGTCTCTAGCGTGGCACGCTTCGAACCGCCGCTGACAGTATCGCCTCGTAATCCTGGGTCGGTCTCAACGATCTGAAGCTCAACAAAGTTCGGAAGTTCAACGGCAAGTGGGATTACCCCTTCCATTTTGACGGTGACCGTTTCACCCTCTTTTAGGAACTTCAGGTCGTCTCCGATGAGGTCTACAGGGAGTGTGTGTTGTTCAAAGGTCTCGTTATCCATAAACCACAATGCCTCTCCATCCCGGTACATATACTGCATCTGGTGATCCATGAGTCTGACGGTTTCGACATTTTCATTCGCGCGAAACGTCCTGTCCAAGACGGCACCGTCGGAAACACGTTTGATTTTGGTGCGTGCGAAGGCACCCCCTTTTCCTGGCTTGACGTGCTCACAGCTGACTATGGTATAAATCGTATCATTGAGTCGGATAACTAACCCGTTGCGTAAATCGTTAAGTGCTGCCATTTCTTCCTCTTTATTGGCTATCGGCTATCAGTGTTGACTGCTGATGGAAACCGATGGCTGACTGCTATTAAAGCAAAGCAATTGCTTGTTCCAAAGCCTTTGCTCTGTGACTCATCTGGTTTTTTATTTCTTCTCCTAATTCTGCGAAAGTCTGATGATAACCATCGGGTACAAACACAGGGTCATAGCCGAAACCGCTCTCTCCCACAGGATCATGCCTGATGTGTCCCTCACACACACCGAGGACCACCTCAGGTTCGGCATTCGGATGTACCACCGCAATCGCGGCGATGAATCGTGCCTGCCGATTGTTAACACCTTCAAGTGCCTGAAGGAGTTTTGCAACCCGGGTCTCATCCGTTGCGTCTTCACCCGCCCAGCGTTTGGAGTGAATGCCTGGTGCGCCCCCGAGAGCATCTACCTCCAATCCGGCATCATCGGCGAGGGTAAGATGGGATGTATATTCAGCAATAATGGATGCCTTTTTAACAGCATTCTCCGTATACGTTTTCCCATCTTCAATTACCTCTGGGGCATCTGGATAATTTTCCAAAGAGATAATTTCGATAGGAGAGGCAGAGGACCTATCCTGTACGGGCGAGGTAACCTCGCCCCTACGGCGGAGCATGTTCGTGAGTTCTCGTACTTTACCTTGATTACGCGTCGCTAATACGAGCTTCATCTAAATTCTCCAACATCATCCGATTTTGGAGTCGGATCAGTTGTTGTATACCGCCAACGGCGAGATCCAGCATTTGGTCATACTCGGTACGCGAAAAGGGTTTTTCCTCTGCGGTGCCTTGTATCTCTATAAATTTCCCGTTCCCTGTCATCACAATGTTCATATCGACATCCGCTGTTGAGTCTTCCGTATAACAGAGGTCTAACATCGGTTGACCGTCAATAAGTCCGACACTTGTAGCGGCAATGTTATCGGTAATAGGAAAATTTTTAATTCGTTTCCTTTTAACAAGTGCTTGGCAGGCATCCCAGAGCGCGATGAAGGCACCTGTGATAGATGCAGTGCGTGTGCCCCCATCAGCCTGAATGACATCACAATCGACCCAAACGGTATGCTCTTGCAAGGCATCTAAATCTACCGCGGCACGTAAGGAACGCCCGATAAGACGTTGGATTTCCTGTGTTCTTCCGCTGACGCCGCCCCGGGTTGCCTCACGTTGCATCCGTTCAGAAGTAGAGCGGGGTAACATAGAGTACTCCGCTGTCACCCATCCCCTATTTCTGATACGCTGGTTACGCATAAAACGCGGCTGTTGGTCAATCACAGAGGCGGTGCATATCACCCGGGTATCCCCAGTCGCGATGAGAACAGAGCCTTCGGCATGTTTGATATAGTGTCGTTTGATTGTGACGGGACGCAGTTCATCTATCCCGCGTCCATCCTCTCGGGTTTCCATGTTCTCTTTCCTATTTTTTATTCGTTATCGGCAGTCAGGTGTTTTTGCTTAGGTGTTTCCCGAGGTTTTCTACGAAAACCCTTTCAGCAGTCGGTAAACAGGGCATCGTTAAACGAAAACCGTCTTACCGATCGCCAATTGTCTCTTTCCCATCTTGCTGACCCCTGACGGCTATTCTAAGGTTTCCAGCAATGCCAATGCTTTTGTGTAACTTTTCCGCTCAAGATAGTGCAGAAGCATCTTAGGGGCTGTCGGTGCGAGCGCTTGAGAGAGTGCGTTAATCTGTTTTAACTGTTCCATGATATCCTCGCCTGTCTCAATCCGCTGCATCATAGTTTCCAACGCTTGCCGAAGGTCAGAAAAACGTTCAATTTCAGCTTGCATCTAATGGCTCCAATTCATCAACGGCTTTGCAGGTTCGCAGAGAGACGTTGTTAGGCGATGGATCGTAACCTTTCCACGCATAAGGATCGACGCCAGAAACTGGGATGATGCATCGTCGATCGGCACTGGCGGGACGTTCTCCGTCTTGAATTGACCAAGGTAACAACGACCATGAATTGCAGTAATGGTTCACCAAAACCCTGCGATATGTATCTCCCCGGTTTTTACGAGAACGGTGAAGTAGATAACCGTTGAAAAACACTAATGCGCCGGTTGTAACTTCAACGGGCACCTCATCTGTGTCATCAAAACCGTAACTCTCCCAAGCAAAATCGAACTCATCAGGGTTCTCGTGGTATCTCTGTGGGTAGAGATATCCTTTGCGATGTGAGCCGGGAAGGACCCACAAACATCCATTTTCTATGGTTGCATCGTCCATTGCCGTCCACGCGCCAATCAAGGAGCGATCGCGGGTCGGAATATAAAATTCGTCCTGATGCCATGCCTGCCCCTGAAAATCTGGCGGTTTTACAAAGAGCATCGACTGCATACACTTGACGCTTCCGTCCCAATACGGAAGATGTGCCGCAGTTATCTGACTCAGGATACCACAGATTTTCGGGTGCTTGACGTATTTCTCGATAATTGGACTGACGAAATGAGGCTGATGAATGCAAAGGATACGTCCAATTGCCTCTTCATCACCGATATCTTCAGGAAGCGGTTGGAGGCTGTCACACGGATATCCACCTTTCGCAAGCGTAACAGTATCCTGCCGCAATTCCTCTACCTCATCCAGAGAAAGCAGATCTGGGACAATAAGATACCCATTATCAATAAAAAATTGGACCTGTTCCTCAGATATAATTTGTGGCACCTCAATCGGTGCACTCGGTTCAAAGTTCATTTTTTAATCTATTGCTCCTGTGCGCGAGCCTATAAAGGAACGCATCCGATAGTTCTAACGCCCGTTATTTCACCGCAAGGTAAAATTAAACACGGTTGGCGAGGAACATCTCTGTTATTGCTAAAGCAAAAACCGCAAACATAAGATAGATCCATACATTCTGATTACGCTCTACATCCTCATTGTATTGCGCCACGAGTTCTGCTGTGGGTTTATCTTCGACTAATTCGTCAGCCGTGCCTTTCAGCATACTCGTGAGCTCCTCAATATCACGCGCTGCAAGATCGGACTCCGTGGTATCAACGTTGACGACAAAATAGTCTGTAACTTCTGTGCCAGACCTATGAACTGAATAGATACCGGGCATTGCTGTGTCCGAATATAAAACACTATTTTGTGGTATATTCTCTGCTGTAGGTGTAACAGCTGTGTTCTGTCCCAAGCGCGTCTCACTGTTATTTGGATTGAAGATAGCGATCTCTTTGTTCCTGGTTCTACTCTTATTCTCAGTTTCTGAAACCTTTAGTTCTATGGTGTCTCCGACGCGGTAATCCGGCAGTGTTTCTGCGTCTTTCAGTGCGAGATACTTAATAGCTTCATGAAGGAAAGGTAAATAAACGGCGCGAATCGGTAAATCGTTCCATTCTCGGTCTATGGTCGAGGTAAAACAGAGGACACGCCCCAGGTTTCCGTAAGGTTTCTCAAAGAGTGCAGGACTGCCATCATCATAAGAAGCAATGACGGTGGCATTTTCCGTGGGTACCGCCTGAAAAATTCTATAAAATCGCGCCTTACCAAAATCGCCATGGTTCGGTTCCTTGAACGCAGCGAAAATCGGGTGTTCGTACTTCACTGTCGCCAGGACACGGAATTGCTGACGATCGAAAGCATCGCCGACGGGTCGGACGAAGTTACAGGGCATCAAACCTATCTTGCCACCAAGGCGTTGTTCGTAGGCTTCCGTGTCTATGTTATCGCCCACTGTCAGAATCAATCCACCGCCTGCAGCAACGTAGGTCGCCACGCGTCCGGCTTCATTAGAAGAGAGTTGTGCTACATTGGCAAGCACCAGAACATCGGTACGATCGAGCGTCGCCGCGCTGGGCACCGAACTCGATTCGGTAAAATCAATAGGCACCGCGTCACGACCTGCCGTAAACGCCATTTTCATGAAAAACGTTTCCATTGTCTGATAGGAGCTTTGTGTCCGCGGTTTGTCACTGACCGCATGAACCCTGATTGACCGGAGACTTTGTAAAGTGAAATAGCGTTTGTTGTCGACCTGGAGCGCATCTTCAGGCAGTTCAACCCAACCTGTATGCGTCGCCTCGTCCTGAAAGTCCACACTGAAAGCAGCATCGGCGAGATCGTCTGGCTCAATGTCCAGCTGAACGGTGTGAATCATATTTCCATCTACGAACAGACGGACCGGTAGATTTTCAACTGCCTCATCACTGAAATTATGGACGCGTGCAACCAGATAGGAGGTTTGCTGTTCCTTCAGGATTACGGGTGGTACATTGAGATCTGTTATCGCGAAATTCTGCGGTTGTTCAGGATGGACATCGATAAACTGAATTTGGACATCAGCGTTGAGTTTATCCGTTTCAATGAAGTTCTCCCATCCGCGTTTTTGCATATCCGCAATCACGTAAATCTGTTTTTCACCGATAGGAATAGACGCAAGTATTTCGTCAGCGGTTTGCAGCGCATCTAAATAATCTGTAGGTTTATAGGTGGCTTCTGCATCGTTCAAAGCCGCCTGAATGTGTGAAAACTCTGAACCGAGTGGTGCAACGACACGAGCACTGTCCGAAGAAAGAATAAGACCAGCGGCATCGGTGGCATCAAGCCCGTCAAGAATTTTGATACCCTCCTTTTTTGCGTTCTCAAATACTTTCTCATATTGCATACTATAGGAGGTATCCAAAATGATAATTGCGTTTCGTTTGCCCCCCGTTTTCTGGGCAATGATTGGGGCTTCCGCGAAGAACGGTCGCGCAAACGCAAAACCGAGCAGTGCCAATATCAAAATACGCATGAGCAGCAGCAGTAACCGTTTCAATTTATGCCGTCTCACGTTCGTCTGATGCGACATCTGGATGAAACGGATGGTACCGAACACCAATCGTCTCGCGCGTTCCCGGTTCAACAGGTGTAAGATGAGCGGAATTGAGGCACCAACAACACCTGCTACCGCGAATAAAGGGGCTAAAAATATCATTCCTCAAAGGACTCCTTGACGCTTCGCAAGATAGGACGCCAGTGCTAAATCAATCGGTGTTGCTGTTGTTATCAGGTTGTAATCAATATCCGATTGCCGTAGGGCGAGCCTATAAGTATCAAGAAATTCGTTGAAATTATTCAAATAACTCTCCTGAATCGCTTGCGGCGTTGTGATAATCTCAGCATCATTTTCCGAATCGATAAAACGGATAAGGGCTTCTGCACTCCTTCCAGCTTCAAAGTCATCAAATGCAAGTTCCTGATGTGCGAGCACATGAAAGACGATGACTTCGTGTCCCTCATATCTGAGATGCTCTAAACCCTCAACGACCTCTGTTTGATCTTCATCGTAGAGGTCGGAGACGAAGAGGACTAAGCCTCGCTTCGTTAGACGTTCCGCGATTTGATGCAAGGGCGTCCCCATCCGTGTGCTTTTTGCCGTCTGGAGCGTCTCCAACGTGAGTAAGATCGAATGCAAGTGCGATGTGCTACTACGAGCGGGAAGGTATTGGCGAAGTGTATCATCAAAGTACGCGAACCCAACGGCATCCCGCTGCTTTGCCATAAAATAGGCAAGTGATGCGATGAGGAAACTGGCGTATCTCAACTTTGTTAGCTTTTGTCCTGTACCGCTCTCCTCTATCGTCGGATCATCCACTTGTGCCGCATCCAACGGATGCAACATAGACGCACTGGCATCCAAAAGGAGGTAGCAATTGAGATTGGTTTCTTCTTCAAATTGTTTAATATAGTAACGATCCGTGCGAGCGTAGGCTTTCCAATCTATATGTTTCGTATCGTCTCCGGGCATGTATTGTCGGTATTGCGAGAATTCGACACTGAACCCGTGGTATGGACTTTTATGGAGTCCGGAGATAAAGCCTTCAACGACAAATTTGGCAATTAATTCAAGATTCCCGATTCGGGCGAGGATTGCTGGATCTAAAAATGAGCGTCCTGCTGGGCTTTGTTGCATACGTATTCTCTCGAAGGGCGGTCAGCAATCAGTCATCAGCAGTCAGTTTGAAGAGGCGTCCGTTTAAGAACGCCCTTTTCTTGCTGACAGCCGAAGGTTGATGGCTGATAGCCATTCTTATTGTTTCCTCAAAATAAGTAGGGTAAGGTCGTCAAATTGATCGGCTTCTCCCTGAAACCCCATGACTGCTTCGTGCAAATATTCTCGGATCCCCTCAGCGTCAGAATCCTTGCAGGCTTTGCAATCCTTTACGAGTCGGTCTTCCTCATAGTATTCATCTTCAATATTGACGGTTTCCGTAACACCGTCTGTATAATATACGACGACATCCCCACTTAAGAGCTGGACATTCTCCGCTTCATACTCAGCGATGCTTGACACCATATCGTTCGGAAACATCCCGAGTGGAATACCGCCAACCTCTTCACCCAACCACTTACAGGTGCCATCCTTTCTGATGAGCAGTGGCGGATTATGTCCTGCATTGAGTGTCGTCAAGATATCCGTATCGGGGTTAAGGTGACTGTAGAAGAAAGTCGCGTACTTCTCTTCTGTTCCACTGGCGTAAAGGAGCGAGTTAAGCGTCAACGCCATATCGATAAGTTCAGCGTACAAGGCGGTCACACTGAGATCGTTTTGCTCTGAATCTTCCGCCGTAGCGTTTTTTCCACGCGACAATTCGGAGATAAGCCCTGCGCGCAGTGTTGCCATGAGAAGTGCCGCTTGCATCCCTTTTCCAGAAACATCTGCGATTGCGAGTCCCCAATGTCCGGTTGACAAGGCGATGCAATCATAATAGTCGCCGCCAACGGGACCGCGTGGCTCATAATGCCCGGCAATTTCGTATCCAGGAATGTGAGGTAGCATCTCCGGAATAAGGTTCTCCTGTATCTTTCGAGCTTCCTCCATTTCCGCTTGTAATTGACGGGCTTCCAATGCTTCTTGATGTAGGTGCGCGTTTTCAATAGCGACCCCTGCCTGTTTCGCAAAGGAATCAAGTAGGATAACATCCTCATCGGTAAAGGGGGCGATCATACCCCCACGTTCCTCTTTATCGCCAACAACGAGGATGCCCAAAATGTCCCCGTCGCGTCCGGGAATAGGGACTGCCATCAAATTCTTTCCACCGAAAAGTGTATCGGATTTTGATGGGCAGTGCCCCGGCAAACCTTCTTTGACAACAGATTTCAGCATGTCTACGGACGTTGTTTCCAAGGATACGGGTGTCTCTTCACCGTAAGGAACGATGGGCCAGTTAGCTCCGGACTCGGCTGTGGAACTTTCAACCAATGTCTCTGGAAAAGTGTAGTGCATCTCAATTTCTTGACGTTCCGGGTCGGTGAGCATAAGTGCCCCCGCGTTAGCGTCTAAGAGTGAGACGGCTTGGTGCACGACCTGTTCTGCGGCGGCTTCAGGTTGTAAGAGTTGGCAAATTTGCGGAGCACTTTCAGCAAGCATGAACAATCGGAATTTTTCGCTTTGAACGCCCTCCACCATTTGCGAATAAGCGATGGCGATCGAAATTTGGTGGGCAAGCGTTGTTAATAATTCCTTCTCCCATGCTTCCAATGCTTCTCTGCCCAAAAAACTGCCTAAACCAATCATTCCGAGAAATTCATCTTGAATTTTCAGAGGCACCCAAAGACGTATGTCAATCGTTTCGACGAAGTTGGCAGTCCGATTAAAGAAGGGTTCAAGACCTTCTGGAAGGTTTGCATTCTCAATGAATGGATGTTGCAGCAACCCCTCAATTTCGCTTTGTTCAACGGTGATAGGGGAGAATACTTGCTCTGGCGATGACGCAACAACCTCAAGATTCTGCCGCGTCGGGTGGTAACGCAGTATTGCGCCGCGGGTGACTTGCAAAGTTCCAAGCGTGATCCGGAGATAGGTTTTACTTGAATGATTAAAGTTGCTGTGTCCAGAGATCAACGTTTGTCCCAAATGTTCTAACTCGGAGAGACTAAAGATAAGCCGCTCCATCGTCTGTTCTGCGGTATTTGGCGTTATATGGGTTTGCAAACTGCCTCCTGACGTAGGCTTGCTTGAATCTTTCATAGGATTGCATCCAGATGATTTAACCATCAACACGTACTTTAACCTGTATCGCGGCGTCGTGTTGATGGTTAAGGTTTTTATTTTTTATATATGTTACGACAAACATATTCCTAAGGCACGGGAACATGTCCTCCCCAAAAGGCGTCCGCGAATATAAAGCAAAACAATTTCTAATTTATTTCCGGATTAAAAATTGACGACGCCAAGCGTTATAGATTCGCGACAGCAGATTCTTCGTCTGGAAAGATACCTGCGTATTTGGCAATTGCCATCATGCGGAATGTGCGTTCCTGTGTGGCAGACAACCCACAGAAATTCAGGGTGCCTTCGCGTTCAGTGAGTGCCTCTATAATTTCAATAAGTATAGATATACCAATGCTGTTAATGAGTGTTGTTTTTTCAAGGTTAATGACGAGTTGCGTACAACCCTCCTGAATGAGTTGCTGTGCTTTCTCGGCGAGTTGCTCTCCGAGGGCATCATTCAGGTATCCCGTTGTTTCAATGATCGCGTGCTCTTTCGCCTCACGAATTTGAATATCGAATTTGTCCAACAAATCGCTTACCTCCTTAAGTTCTTAACTTGGACTTGTGACCGGTTTCCCCAAGACAGAAACGTGATATATAAGAAAAACATGTCGTTATAACAGCCTATTTGACACAACTTCCCGAATTATCCGCCGTGCGTTCAAAATGTGGCACTATAGATATAGTGTCCAACGGATTTCCTCAATAGGAGACCTGTGCAATAACGACACAACACCCTATTGAGAGGACTTCTTTTTCGTGAAACTGACGGTTGTCCCGTTAGGGCTGCTTTCTATAATCACTTCATCCATTAAAGCTTTAATGATTTGTAAGCCTCTTCCGCGCTTCCGTAAATCGGGGTGTACACTTGGCCTACCAAGTAAGCGGGTACCGTCCAGTGTATCTGCTGTTATACCGACCCCTCGATCCGTAATTTTGACCTCTAATTGATCATCCGTAACTAAAAACTGAATATGTACTTCCTTATCCTCGCTTTGGCTATGTTCAGAGGCGTTGATGCAAGATTCGATGATAGCGAGTTGAATCTCTTCAACTGCTTCTTCGTTGAAGTCTTTCAATTCAGCGAGGACGGAGCCAGTTTTCGCTGCGGCAAGTTCCATATCAGGGTACATCGGTATAGTGAGGAGTACTTTGTGTTCATTTGACACGCTAATCTTCCCTCCTTGCTATGATTTATGTTTGTATTAAGAATCCTATAAAAATCCACCTAAGTTGGCACTTTCCGGAAATTAAAGGTTTATGAAAAACTTGATTAAACATAATACTATATTTTTTGAAATTATGTCAAGAATTTTATGGCACAAGCGACTTTGTCTCGTCAACAATCCAGCGAGCCTCAGCTATTCGTGCAGATGCTTCTGATAATTCCGGTTGATAGGTCGCAAATTTCACCTTATCACAGTTGGTGAGCACGTGTCGCGTCCGTTCAATGTATGGTGTGGCTATTTCAGCACGTAGCATCGCCTGAAGTAATCCTGTCGTTGTCAATTCCAACGCTGGAATTTGATAACGTGCATCGATATATTGGCGGAGGACATAAGCAATTTGGGTATGATAGGTCTCCATGTCGCCACGCGTTAACCAATCAGCGGCTTCAATTGCCGTCAGTTTCTCGTAGGCTACCTCATGTGCCAACGGTATATCATTCTCATCCGTTGCAGGGACAGGCGGCGGTTGACGGCGTTTTTGGAGAGAATACCATACCCAAATAGATGCCAAACCGAGTATCGCTGTACCACTGATAAAATAAGGCAGTAGGTTCTGCGACATTTCTAAGGGCGGTTTGATGTCGCGTAGGTTTTGCCCTCCTAAAGTCCCCTGCATAAGTATTTGTATAAGTACAGACATATTTCTTTCGGAAAGATGCGACGGACAATCAGATATATCCGGAACCGGGACATTTCACTCAGCGAGAGGTTGAATAACTATCGACTTTGGTGAAGTTGGACAGGCGTATTGACATACCCCACATCCTGTACATCCGGCATCAATAACCTCTACAATGTCATCTGACGTGAATTGAATTGCATCCTCGCCAATCGGACACGTATCGACACAGTAAGTACAATCCACATCTTGCGTCCGAAGACAGGTTTCAGCGCTGAAAACCGCCACACCGATTTTAATATCTTCGGCATAAACGGTTTGCAAAGCACCGCTGGGACAAACGTACATGCATGCCAATGAATCGCAAATGACGCACGGCTGTTCCTCAGGATCGATATAGGGTGTATTTGCGATATCGGGTTGGGAGGTCTGTAACGGGAAAATAGCGTTTGCGGGACAATTCTTGACGCAGTTGCCACACCGGTGGCACTTTTCTAAGAATTCCACTTCCGGCAACGCTCCGGGCGGTCGAAAGAGCGGACGGTTCCCCGGTTCCTCAGCAGGCACATGGTCGCTGATCCGGTCATCAAGGAATTCGGCGACCGGTTGGATGAGTTGGTTCAAGGCTTCCTTGAAAAAGCCGCGTCTCCCCGTTTCATCAGGCATCTTTAGGGTCCATCCCTGAGCGTCGTGCTCGGCGTTCGCGCGGCACTTTATTTTTCGCTGACTTTAGAGATCCGGTAACAACATTTATGGCTTCCCTGCATGAGATGTTCCACTCGAACGACTTTCGCCCCCAAGGATTGCCGGAAAAGTGCCGTCTCAATTTCGCAGACATGCGGGTACTCTTGCGCGATCAAGGCGATAGGGCAATTATGTTCTGTTAAGACGTAATCATCCTCATTTTCGTCGAAGCGTGCCATGTACCCTTCTTCATCACGGATTTGGGCAAGTTCCTTGACCCGTTCGGGCAATGTTTTGCCTTGGAGTCGCTGTTGATAAGTGTCCAACTGTGATTTCATCCGTCCACGGAAGACTTTGTTGATAAAATCGGGACCGTTAAATTTGGCGACCTCATGCATTAACCCAACAGCAAAGTTAGCATAAGTCGTAGGGAAGAGACTATTTGCTGCATCGGTCAATTGATAGATATAAGGTGGACGGCCACGTCCCTGCTTTTCCCGGTAGTGCTCGACCAACCCCTCTGCTTCAAGTATGGCGAGGTGTTGCCGGATTCCCATCTGACTGATATGCAGTGCCTCTTTCAACTGACCGACGGTCATGCCGGCACGCATTTTCAGCAGTTGCAGGATTCGCATTCGGGTTTCGCTCATTTCACAATTCATGTGATTTCCTCGCAGGATAAGCTTGCAAACATTACTTTATTTCATCATTTTTTAAAATTATATCACAATTGGACGTTCAATTCAAGGTTTAACCCACTATTTTTCTTTTGTCTATTTCTCGCGTATGTGATACAATTTTGTAAAGGAACCTGATCGCAAGCCGATCGTAAAAGGATGGAAAGGAGCAGGTAGAGATGCAGAACGAACTCACCGAATCACAAATTAATTTTTATCAGGAAAACGGATTTCTTGTCATTGAGAACTTTCTGGACGCTGCAGAATTGGCGGAGTGGCGGCGTTGCACCGATGCGTCTGTTGAGGAACGACTCGGGAACTCAGTCGAATTTATGACGAACCAGATGGATGCCAAGCAGTTTTACGCACGCGTTTTTACACAGTGCCTCCGCTTGTCAGACACGCATGCTGGGATGCGAAAATTGGTGCACGATCCGAGACTCGGTAAGATGGCAGCGCAATTAGCCGATGTTGATGGTATGCGCATTTGGCACGATCAAGCCCTGATTAAACCGCCCCACGGCAATCCCACTGCATGGCACCTCGATGTCCCGTACTGGTCCTTTGATTCACGGGATGCCGTCTCGTTTTGGGTTGCGTTGGACGACGCTACACTTGCCAACGGATGTATGTGGTATCTGCCAGGAACTCATAAAACAGCCCGCTTTGATAATGTTGGCATTGGAATAAATATCGGTGAACTGTTTAACGTATACCCAGAATGGAAACAGATTGAACCGCAGTGTGCCCCGTGTCCCGCAGGCTCTATTGCATGGCATAACGGTCTCGTTGCCCACGGTGCAGGTGCGAACATGACGCTCCATCACCGCAGGGCGATGACGTGCGGTTTCATGCCTGATGGATGCACTTTCAACGGAAAGCGAAATATTCTACCGGAACCCTACTTTAACTCGCTGGAAATTGGGGATGTGCTTAACGACGATATCCAAAACACACTTATTTGGCATAGGGATCGGGATGCTTAAGAGGTAAACTTAGAACATTGCCCTCACAGAAATAACGACTGGACACAGCAAAGGAGAATGGATATGGCAAAACAACCCAATATCGTATTGCTCGGCGTTGATTCACTACTCGCGACACACATGAGTTGTTACGGGTATCACCGATTGACAACACCACACATCGACCGGTTTGCGGCGGGTGGCACTCTCTTTGAGAAAACGTATAGCCCACACATTCCAACGACGAGTGCTTATGCATCAATGCTGACCGGATTGGACACGTTCAGCACGCAGGTCGTCGCATTACGGCACCAAGGCCCGCTCCGCGAAGAGGTCAAAACGTTGGCAGAAATTCTTCGAGATGAAGGCTACGATACCACCTGTGTTGGGTTCAGCGGACCGAGTGCACGTGGGTTCGACACCTATCTTGAATATTCTGGATGGGGACCCGATGAGAGCGGACGGAGTCCGAAAGCGGAAAATCTCAACAAAACAACCCTCCCTGAACTGAACCGGCTGATCGATCAGAGCGACGAAAAACCGTTTTTCCTGTTCCTGCGCCACATGGACCCACACTCCCCCTACCTACCCCCCGCCCCTTATGAACGGATGTTCTATCACGGTGACGAATGCGATCCGAGCAACAAATCTATGGAACCGGTGATGACGTTTAAACCGTTTTGTGATTACTTCGCCTCATGGATGCCACCCGGAATTACCGATAAAGATTACGTCATCGCGCAATATGACGGCGCAATCGCTTATATGGATGCGTGTATTCAGACGCTCTTCAATGCCCTTGAAACGCGCGGTGTGTTGGACGACACAATTGTCGTCATCAATGGAGATCACGGCGAAACCCTCTATGATCATGAATGTTGGTTTGACCACCACGGTATCTACGATGTCACCTTGCACGTGCCGCTGATTATCCGTTATCCTGGACGTGTGCCTGCTGGCGAACGCGTTGCCGGCTATAATCAACATAAAGACCTCGTGCCGACGCTCCTTGAATTAGCAGATATTGAAACAGACATCGCATTCGACGGACAGAGCCTTACCCCCTTAATGAACGGCGAGATAACCTCCTACGACAGCGAGTTCTACATCACAGAATGTACGTGGATGCGGAAACACGGTTGGCGCACCCCGGAATGGAAACTCATCGTCGCGCTTGAACCCGACTTCCATTTCAAACCCCCTGTCGAACTCTATAACCTTATCCAAGACCCCGATGAGAACAACAATCTTGTTGATGAACATCCGGACATCGTCAATGTGCTCGAGACTCGGATGAAGCGTTGGATTCTTCAGCGGGAACAGGAGACAGGCTTGACGAACCCGATTATGACGCAGGGCGATTGGCATGGACACAAGGGTGTCGGTCCGTTCAAGTCATCGGAACAGGCATATAACACGATGCACATTGGGGATGCGGGTGCAGCGGCGCGTTTACAGGCGAAATCTCGCGATGAATAGCTATTAGCCATCAGCAGTCAGCAATCAGAGGGTGGTGTTGCAGTGCCTGTCCGCAAGCCTGTCGACCGTAATGAAATTGCGGAGTTTTTGCTTGGATGTTTCTTCAGGTATACGGAAATGGACTGTGTAATCTAAACGCACCTGACCGAACCGCAAGCAAAATTAGGAATGTGTTTATCTTCACAGCACTAAAAACATAGCCTGTAATGTAATGGAAGGCGGGTCTACGGAGAAAGACTTTCAAGGTCCAACCCGCCTGACCGAACCGCAAGGAAAATTAAAAATATGCCAGATTATAGACGAGATCAGGTTTTAGAACGACTGAAAGCAGAATTGGATAGAGATAAACCGTTACTCGCCGTGGGTGCGGGAACAGGTATCACGGCGAAATTCGCGGAACAAGGCGGCGCCGACCTGATTGTGATTTACAATTCTGGTCGCTACCGGATGTCGGGGTTCGGCTCCTGCGCTGGACTGTTGGCTTATGGGGACGCGAATGCTATCGTTATGGAGATGGGTGAACGTGAGGTGCTCCCTGTTGTCAAAGAAACGCCTGTTATCGCTGGCGTGAACGGTACAGACCCGACGCGCCGGATGAGCAACTTCCTCAAACAGGTCCGAGATGTCGGGTTCGACGGGGTTAATAACTTCCCAACCGTCGGTGTGATCGACGGGAAATTTCGGCTAACGCTTGAAGAGACAGGGATGGGTTTCTACAAAGAGGTTGAAACGATCGGTATCGCGCATGAGATGGACCTTTTCACCATCGTCTATGTCTTCAATCCAGAAGAATCCGAGAACATGGCGAAAGTCGGCGCGGACGTTATCATTGCGCACATGGGGACGACGGTGGGTGGTACTATCGGTGCGGAAACGGCTTTCACGATCGAGAATGCGGCGGTACAGGTCCAGAAGATTTGCGACGCGGCACGAGCCGTGAACCCGGAGGTCATCTGTTTGGCACACGGTGGTCCCATATCAAAAGCACCGGAGGCGGCGTTTATCAATGAGAAAACAGATGCCGTTGGCTTCGTCGGTGCCTCCAGCATTGAACGGTTTGCCTGCGAAGAGAGTATCCCGCGGGTTACGGCTTCCTTTAAGGAATGAAAGCCAGATCACGCAAATTGCAGTCAGTAGGTTGGGTTGAACGCAGTAAAATCCAACCTATTTAAAAAAATATCTCCAGCCCCGAACCCGGTAGGTGCGGTTTGCAACCGCGCCGTAACGATGAAACGTCTGAGCAATTAACGACCTGTGAATATATAAGCGTATTTATTATGCTTGTATAAGGTGATTTTAATGTATGAAGAATTAGATGGAATTAACCCTCCAAACGATGAAGATATTTTGTGGCGATACACGAACTTTGAGGTATTTGTTAATCTGTTAGATACAGAAGCTTTGTATTTTACAAGAGCTGATAAATTCGAGGATCCATACGAAGGATTTATACCCCAAAGTATTATGGATGCCTACAAACAATCCCTTGAGCGTGTTACCCCAGCAGAGTTTGTCGAAGCAATTATGAAATGGTACGAACCTTCTCGTAAATATGTCATGTGTAACTGTTGGCATCAGAATGTAGTAGAGTCAATGGCAATGTGGGAAAAATATCACATGCGCAATAGTGGTGTTGCTATAAAAACAACCATGGAAAAAATGAAAAGTAGTTTAACAAGCGAGTATTCTATTTATATCGGTAAAATGGAGTATATCTACGGTAACACGGATGATGACCAATATATGCAAAACTTTCTACAAAACAATATTCCATTGGCTAAAAAGTTGACATATTTCCCTTATTTCCTAAAAAGAAAAGAATACGAACATGAGCAGGAAGTTCGATTAATCGTTGATATTGATCCTTTTGTTATGGACGCTCTTAATAATCAAACTGTGGAAACTGTAGATACTTTTTTAGAGACTGGATTACCGGATATATGTGACATCGGTATGCTTTTCAATATTGATGTAAGTACGTTGATTGATGAAGTCATTGTCTCACCCTACGCGAAGGATTGGAGTACAGAAACTCTCAGCTCAGTAGTTCAGAAATTCGGATTTAATTTTGATGTTAAACCATCAACACTTTTAGACCATCCTACTTCAGACGAACTTATCAATGGTGGAGGTTTATAATGGAACCTATAAATGTTGTTGTTGACGAAAAATTTGAACAAATTCTAAAAGAAGAAGCGAAAGAATTTTCTATAGATTGGTCATTAGTAGAAATTAAATGGGTTCTTTATGAGGAATTGCTATTAACGCACTTACAACCTCCGTTGGGCAAAAATATGGTTAAAATGGTAGTTTTAGGATTCAAAGGGGAAATTTCAGTGCAGGATGTAGACAAATGGTTCCGTTCTTATCGTTTCACATATTGTATTTACTACAAAACCGCCGATACAGCAGCTGAAAAGATGGAGATGCTTAGTCTGGGTGCTGAAGGCACAATCAGCGATATAGCGATAAAACTCCGTGATATTTTCAGTGGTTTCAAAGGTGTACTGCCATCGGAAATTCGGGCCACCCTCTAAACCAAGATTGTGCTATGATAACAATCTAAATGATGTGCAGCAAAATATCTTCAAAAAACGACGAGTAAATAGTGGAGAAAGTGATGTCCAGTCCTGTCAAAGAAATAGAGATTTTAACTGCCGATGATGCCGAGTTGATGCGTATCAGTCGAGAAGGAACGCTCTCCTTAAGTCTGAACGAGATGCAGACGATTCAGACGCACTTCGGAACCCTCGGACGCAACCCCACCGATGTAGAAATAGAGACTATCGCCCAGACGTGGTCTGAACATTGCGTTCACAAAACATTCAAAAGCACCATCCTCTATTCCGAAGAAGGCAAAGCATCAGAGCAGATTGACGGCTTGTTTCCAACCTTCATTCAACGTGCGACTGAGGAGATAGCGAAACCGTGGTGTGTCTCCGTCTTTTCAGATAATGCCGGTATCATCGAGTTTGACGAGAAATTCAATCTCGTTTTCAAGGTAGAAACACACAACCATCCCTCAGCGATTGAACCGTATGGGGGGGCTGGGACCGGGATAGGCGGTGTCATTCGAGACTCACTCGGTACGGGACTCGGGGCAAAGCCGATTCTGAATACGGATGTATTCTGTTTCGGGATGCCGGATACACCCTACACGCAGCTACCGAAAGGCACACTTCATCCAAAGCGTGTCTTTAAAGGCGTTGTCGCTGGCGTGCGCGATTACGGCAACCGAATGGGGATCCCTACGGCGAACGGTGCTATTCTTTTTGATGCCCGTTATACCGCAAATCCACTCGTCTTCTGTGGGAATGTCGGTTTAATACCGAGAAACAGGTGTGAGAAATCCGTTGAACCCGGTGATCTGGTGGTTGCGATCGGTGGACAAACCGGGCGTGATGGCATCCACGGTGCCACCTTCTCTTCTGCAGAATTGGACGATACTTCTGAAAGTCTCGGTAGTGTGGTGCAGATCGGCAACCCGATTATGGAAAAAAAGATTGTCGATGCCCTGTTGCAGGCGCGGGATCGGCATCTTTATCGTTCCATCACCGATTGCGGTGCTGGAGGATTCTCGTCCGCTGTCGGAGAGATGGGAGAAGAGATAGGGGCAGAAGTGCACCTCGAACGCGTTTCTCTGAAATACGAAGGGCTCGCGCCGTGGGAAATCTGGCTCTCCGAAGCACAGGAGCGGATGGTCATTGCCGTGCCACCTGAGAATCTGGATGAACTCATGGCAATATGCGAGGCAGAAGTCGTTGAAGCCACAGTCCTCGGGACTTTCACAGATACACATAAACTGCAAGTTTTCTATGAAGGCACTATAGTTGCCGACTTGGAGATGGAGTTCTTGCACCATGGACTGCCAATGCCGGTGAAGGAGGCGGTTTGGGAGCCGCCGAAGCATCCAGATATGGCATCGCGAGATGGAGAAACCGAGAATTATACCAATGACCTCAAACAACTTCTCGCAAGTCCAAACATCGCGAGTAAAGAATCCGTTATCCGGCAATACGACCACGGTGTCCAAGGGGGTATGGTTATCAATCCGCTTGTCGGTGTGGAAAACGACGGACCGAGCGACGCATGCGTAACGACTCCTGTCTTAGGCAGTCGAAAAGGTGTCATTGTTGCGAACGGCATCAATCCGAGATATAGCGACGTGGATCCATATCTCAGCGCAGCTGCGGCGATTGATGAGGCGTTACGGAATGTTGTCGCTGTCGGGGGAACCTTAGAAAAGACTGCGTTACTGGACAATTTCTGTTGGGGGAATCCGGACAAACCCGACCGGCTCGGTGAACTCGTCCGTGCGGCGAGAGCGTGTTACGACATCGCAACTGCTTACGGCACACCCTTTATTTCCGGTAAAGATAGCCTCTACAACGAATACAGGGATACCACGACGGGTGAACAACGCGCGATCCCTTCGACACTCCTTATATCTGCTATCTGTGTTATGCCTGACATTCAAAACGCCGTTACAATGGACGTGAAAACGCCAGGCAATTTGATTTATGTCGTGGGGAATACCTACGCGGAATTAGGCGGTTCGCACTATTTCGGCATTCACGGGTTCGTCGGAAACACTGCCCCTGCCATTCGTCCAAGTGAGGGTAAGTTGACAATGGAACGTCTCAGTACTGCCATCAACAGTGGATGGGTGCGCTCGTGTCACGACTGCTCTGAAGGCGGTATCGGTGTAGCGGCGGCGGAAATGGCATTTGCGGGTGGCTACGGGATGTCTCTGCGTCTTGACAATATCCCGAGAGGCGAGGATATCAATGCTGACGATTTCCTACTCTTTTCAGAATCGAATAGCCGCTTTCTTGTAGAGATTGAACCGCAACACCAAGATGCCTACGAAAATCACATGGCGGGGATACCCATTGGCTGTCTTGGCACTGTTTTAGATACATCCGAATTTGTTATCAAGGGAAAGACTGGACGTTTGATCGTTGAAACGTCCATTGATATTCTCAAATCTGCTTGGCAGGTTTTTTAAGTATTCGCAAGGCGTTAAATCAAGCGATTGGTTTATTGACTGTTTTTCCTCAAATCCGCCTGCGCCGTTGTTGCAGGCTATCGTCTTAAGTTAAGGATCGTAGCATAAACTGTTGGTTTGTGCAGTCAAAACTGTAGTCCGTAATGAAATGGAGGACGGATAGATGGAACGCACACAATAGTTCAAACGTCCTTGATAATTCCGCAAGGTAAAATTAAAAAATGAAACCAAAGGCACTTATTTTACGGACTGCAGGCACGAACTGCGACGCGGAAACGGATATGGCGTTCCAGTTCGCGGGAGCAGAGACAGCGTTAGTCCATATTCAACACCTCATATCAGGCAGAGTTAATCTTGCCGACTATCAAATTCTCGCGATCCCCGGTGGATTCTCCTACGGCGATGACATTGCGGCGGGTATCCTGTTAGCCGTCGAGATGAAACACAAACTGACAGACGCGTTGAATCGATTTGTCGAAGATGGCAAGTTAATAATTGGCATCTGCAACGGGTTTCAAGTGCTTGTGCGAACAGGCTTACTGCCCGGCAATGGAGCATCAGAGATGCGGCAGCGCGCCACATTGGCGATGAATACCTCAGCGAAATTCGAGTGTCGGTGGGTGGATCTGGAAACACAGGAGAGTCCGTGTGTCTTTACAACCGGAGTCAAAGCACGTATGTATCTCCCCGTTGCGCACGCTGAAGGTAGATTTACTGCCCCCGCGAAGGTGCTCTCAGAATTGGAAGCGAACGATCAGGTCGTGTTTCGGTATGCCGAGAATAGATACCCTAACAATCCGAACGGTTCCGATAGCGATATTGCGGGTATCTGTGATGCAACGGGCAAAATTTTCGGATTAATGCCCCATCCAGAACGGTTCCTGACGAAATGGAATCATCCGCGTTGGACACGGAACCCCGCGAACACCCAAGAGATCGATTCTGAAGAAGGCGACGGATTGGTTATCTTCAAAAACGCGGTTAATTACGTCTTTTCTAATTTTCCTTAAATTAAAAAATGTCAAATAAGTTATATCGGCGTCTACTCCCATTTTATATGAAATTGCCTGTCTTTTGGGCATTCATAATTCTTTCGGTATTAGGACAACTGCTTTGGGTGGTTGTCGTTTCACAGGATGTCCGGATTGACCTCCGGTGGTCGAGTTTCGGCTACGGCTTAGGGATCGGTTTGGGTTTCATGCAGGGGAAGTGGACGTCTCGGCTGTGGGATCAATCGTATCTACAGGTTCTAAAGCGGCAGATAACTTTCTGGGAAGCAAAAGGTGCGAAACTTCTGACCTTTTATACCTGCGTTGCACTCGGTTTACCGATTCTTTGTCCCTTCCTTATTCGTTCACTCGATACGTTGGTGGGCATCCAATCCTATGTTTTCGGCTTTATCGGCGCGATGAATGTGGCGTTGCTGCTCTGGGTGCGGCGCATGCCAAAGTGAATTTACAGTAAATAGTCATTTTAAACATTGACAAGTAATTGAAAAGTCGTTCCAAATGTGGTAAACTCTATGTAAGGATGAACAGATTCAGAACGATTACTGGAGAATTCAACATGCGTCCGTTGACAATTTCCCTACCAGATTACCTCTATAAAAAACTGGCACAACAAGCTAAAGTGTCTGAAACCTCCCTTGAAGAACTTGTGTTGTTTCAACTCAAGCGCGACGAGGCAAAAGGTGCTGCCCTGACCTTCTTACAAAAGCGAGCGGGTAGATGTTTGACGGTAAGAGAACCTATTCTTAAACAATCAACACCCGCTACTTGGGTAGTTCCCATTTTCACCAACGTCGCGCCTCCTGTCGAAGTTGGGGAGATATTCGTTGATGCTAACACTGGCGAAATTTTAAGCGCAGAGATGGACGTGACTGAAATGATTAAGAAGGGACACGTGAGTTTTGGGTTTAAGTCTCTCGCTGTTGAAAAGCAGAAACGTTTGGCAGAACTCCTTGCCTTGAACAATGAAAAAGTGTTAGAATCGGAATCAAAAAAAGAAATGGAAGCACTCCTCGCTGAAGAGCAAGCTCTCCAAATTCAAAATCTCGAAACACTGGAGAGACGGCTTTTATCATGAGCAAGGCGTGATATATGCGTATAGGTAATCCATTGCGCAGTCCTGTGGCAAGCCGCGCAAATGAACGGTGTGAGTATTGTCAATATCCAGAACAATTTTCTCCCTCCTCCTTTCAAGTCGAGCATATTGTGCCAAGATCAAGAGGCGGTCTGACAGAACCTACCAATCTGGCACTTGCCTGTTCACATTGTAACGCGCACAAGGCTACGCGCGAAAACGGGACTGATCCATTGACGGGAATAGATGTTAGACTTTTCAACCCCCGGATTGATGACTGGACAGTTCATTTTCTTTTAAATCGAGAGACTGGAGAGATTGAGGGACAAACATCAATAGGTCGGACAACAGTCGAAATACTCCTAATGAATGCTGAACAACCGATTCGAGCACGCAGGAACTTGATAAAACTTGAGGTTTTGTAAAAACACAAGAAGTCCTGTCAATCGATGAGTGCTGATTCTTGAAATACTTCCGACCCCTACGGAGATTTCTCACTTAAACCTCCCGAAAATATGAAACTTGATAGAAACCAAGAAAAAGCCGTGAATCACGGCGCGGGTCCTGCTATCGTCATCGCGGGACCCGGTAGCGGCAAAACGACAGTCGTAACGGCACGAATTCTGAACCTTATCCAGACGCATAACATCCCACCTTTACAAATTCTTGCTATTGCCTTTAATAGAAAAGCAGTTGAAGAGATGGAGACGCGCATTTTGAGAGAACTGATGCCGTCACAGTCCTCTGATAAGACTGAAACAGATAAAAAACCCGAAATTCGGACGCTTCATGCATTCGGTAAAGATATTATCACTGAAAACTATAAACGTGCGGGATTCAACGAATATCCTGAGATCTGGGCGGGGCAGATAGACGAAATCATCGCACAAGAACGGATGCAGATTGAACGGGAAGCCTCCAATGTTTCGGTTGCCATCTATAAAATAGAGAGTAAAAGTACCGGCAAATGTTATATTGGACAAACGACACAGCCAGAACGGCGGTGGAAGGAACACTTTGAAGACTCATCAAATGACAGACTTCGACAAGCGATCCGATCTGAAGGCGCGTCAGAATTCAGTTTTGAGGTGCTTGAACGGGTGCCAGGGCGAGAGGCGAACCCTCGCGAGGCACACTGGATTGATTTCTACAAAAACCAGACAAGTGTGTTTAATCGTGCAGATCCGTTGCGAGTGCAGTATAGCAACCAACTAATTCTCGAAATGTTCTGTCAGCATTTTGATATCCCATATAAAGAACACCTCGACAGAAACCCTGATTTTGAGAATCTCCGCGATCGCTTCAACGAGATAAAAGAGACCGTTATGCGAGCGAAACGCAAGGTCACCACCGGATTGTTCGACCCAACAACCCTTGACGACCCCGTAGCACAGGCATTTGCCGTAAAATATGAGACGCTCAAAACCGAGGCAAACGCCGTCGATTTCGAGGATATGATTATCCACGCCGCGAACCTGCTTGAAACGTGCCCGGATCTTCGGCAAACCTATCGCGACAGATACCCGTATCTGCTTGTTGACGAATTCCAAGATATTTCACCCACCGACTTCCGATTGGTTTCGCTTTTATCGGCGAACCTCTTTGCTGTCGGCGACGACGACCAAGCGATTTACGGGTTTCGTGGCGGCGATTCCGAAATTATGCAGGAATTCACGGATCGACGCGATGTCGCGAAATACGAAATCACGCGAAACTATCGCTCCACATCAACGATTGTTGAGCACGCAAGAGCCTTGATTGAACGCAATGCGCCGCGCATTCGTAAGAATCTCCGCGCCCACAATCCATGCCAGCAGGACATAAAGATTGTCGGAACGACCCCTGAGACTATAGAAACCCTCTTACGCCGTGAATTGAGATCCTCTCAGGAGACCGCTGTGTTGGCGCGCACGAACTACGAAACCGACTGTATTCAAGAGATGCTCGCTGGACACGCGCATCCTGTCGAGGTGACGACGATCCACAGAGCCAAAGGTAGGGAATGGGAAAAGGTTATCCTTGTCCATAACACATTGGCGCGGCGTTTCCCGCGGCGTGATAGTAAACTCGCAGAGGAGCGTCGTGTCTTCTACGTCGCGATGACGCGTGCTAAAGCGGAATTAGTGGTGCTTGGTGGACAGTGTCCGTTTGTGCCGGAGTTTGAGAAAATCCGCAAAAATATCGGTTACTATCTCCGACAGTTTGCGTATTGGCGGGCGAGAAGGAAATTGAAAAAGAAAAGTGACTCAAAATAGGAATTGTGGTATAATTCTACTAAAAGCGGGTTTGAATTGGCACAATCGCTAAAAAAACAGAAGGAGCACACAAATGACAAACGAAGAACTTTATCAACTGATGAAAGATGGTTTCGATCAGATGAAAACAGAAATCAACCAACGTTTTGCAGAGGTCAATCAGCGTCTGGATAGGGTAGAGACCCGGTTAGATGGGATGGATGCCCGGCTCCGCACGGTTGAAAACGGTATATCCGAACTCAAGGGCAAGCAAAATGCAATTGCGGGAGTGCGGAGTTGGATAACGGTTGCATGTGCCATCGGTGCCATAATTATCTCCATTGCCGTCGCTATTTTCAAATAACCCTCAAACGCCTGCCATAAAAAATTGCTCCATTACAAATACCAAGTTCCAGTCTCTGTATGGCAAACGCAACCTTGAAAAACCAAAATTCCCACCCCGGCGTAACGTTCCGTGCCATTGTCCTCGGTTTGCTACTGATCCCAGTAAATACCTACTTCATCATGGCAAACCACCTCAAATTCTGGAGCACTCTCCCGACGACGATGTCCCTCATCTATAACGTGATTATCACGTTGATGGTGCTCATTCCGTTTAACCTGCTGCTGAATCGGTTTCTGCCGCGGTTTGCGCTGAGACAGGGTGAACTTCTGACGGTCTTCGTGATGCTGTCGCTGTCTTCGGCGATCGCGGGGCACGATATGATGCAAACGGTTATCCCGACGATATCGGATGCGTTTTGGTTCGCGACCCCTGAGAACGAATGGAAACAACTGTTTTGGCGGTATCTCCCGCCGTGGCTGACCTCTAACGATATGGCAAGCCTGCAGGCGTTCTACGACGGAGAGAGTACTATCTATAGGATGGTCCATCTGCGCGGATGGTTACGCCCGATTCTCTGGTGGACGCTCTTTCTGACGGTTCTCATCTGGGTGATGATCTGCTTGGACGTTTTTCTCCGAAAACAGTGGATCGAGCATGAACGATTGACATACCCTATCGTGCAATTGCCGTTGGAAATGACAAGGCTCGACGGACGACTTTTCCGATCGCCGATGATGTGGCTTGGGTTCTTGATTGCAGGCGGTATCAATCTCATCAATGGTCTCCATGTGCTTTTCCCCGAGATCCCTGAAGTCCCGGTACGGCACGCTGAACTGGGTCAATACTTCACACAGAAGCCGTGGAATTCAATGGGATGGACACCGGTGTATGTGCGTTCGTTCGCCGTTGGACTCGCTTATCTGATGCCACTGGAAATGTCGTTTTCAATTTGGTTTTTTTACTGGTTTTGGAAAGCACAACGGATCCTGGGCAGCGCACTCGGTCTTGACGTTATGCCGGGGTTTCCTTATGACTGGCAACAGGTGATGGGGGGGTATCTTGTGCTTGCGTGTCTCGCACTGTGGGGGGGACGCCGCTACTTTCTTAGGATGCTCAAGTATATCTTTCGATGGCGTAAGGCTCCCGGCGACATTGACGACAGTAGAGAACCGATGCGTTATCGCTGGGCGGCAATTGGGTTAGTGTGCGGTTTGTTTTTCCTATGCGCTTTTTCACGACAAGGTGGAATGGAATTCTGGACAATCGGACTCTACTTTTTAATCTATTATCTGTTAGCAATGAGTCTGACGCGTATCCGTGCTGAAGTCGGACCGCCGACGATACGGACGTATGCAACGCCTCACGATATCCTTACAGATATTTTCGGCACGCGATTGATTTCGCACGGTAGTCTAACGATGATGCGTCTCTATCTCACCTTCAATCGTGGGTCGCGCGCCCATCCGATGCCGCATACACTCGAAGGCTTCAAACTCGCAGAGGAAACAGGCATGCACTCCGGCAGACTCATCGTGGCGATGATGTTCGCCGCGGTGATCGGGATTCTGGCATCGTTTTGGGCGTATCTCGTCGTCGGATACAATATCGGTGTTGTGAGTGACCTGGGCACGGGGGGGTATAACCTTTTGCAGAGTTGGATCTATCACCCGGTTGACACCGATGTTCCTGCCGTGATTTTTATAGGCATCGGTGCCCTTTTTACCGGCTTCTTCTGGTGGCTACGCACAATATTTCCGTTCTGGCCCTTTCATCCTGCGGGGTATATGGTCGCCGGTGAAAGATCAACGATCGGTCGGTTGTGGTTTTCGATACTTATCAGTTGGGGTGTCAAAACAATCTTGCTGAAAGTGGGTGGGATCCGCCTCTATCGTAAAGCGTATCCGCTCTTTTTAGGACTGATTCTCGGGGAATTCATGGTAGGTGGTGTATGGGTGCTGATTCGACTCATCACAGGGATGCCGATGTATTCTTTTTATAGATGAAGATTTTTAAGGTACGTGAAACCGCTAACTTCCGTGACCGAACCGCAAGGAATAATTAAAAATAAGAATGAAGTGTCTTGTAGCATAAACTGTTAGTTTGTGCGGGTTTAACGGGACCGTAGCCTGCAACAACGGGGCAGGCGGGTCTACAGAAAGGCACGTGAAACCTTTAACTTCCCTGACCGAACCGCAAGGAATAATTAAAAAATGAAGATTGTTGTTCTTTCTTATAGTCACCACGGACGCAGTATGGCGCGCACGGCGCACGAACTCGGACACGAGATTGTAGGCGTCATGGATGCCGAAGCGGGACCTCGGCAACAGTTGGCAGACGATTTCCAATGTCCCGGGTATGAGACGGCAGGAACGTGCCTTGATGCGAGCAAACCGGACGCGGCTCTCGTCGCGGGGAAACACATTGAGATGCCCGACCATGTGCAGGCGTGTGTGGACCTGCGTATCCCCTATCTCTTGGATAAACCCTTCGCCGATTGTGCGGATCGGCTGCGTCCAGCCGCTGAGGCATCCGAAAAGCACGGCGTTTTCAGTGCGCTGGTGCTACCGAATCGTGCGAGTCGAATCGTGAGTGTCGTCAAAGAGATGGTCGCTGATGGGAGTTTGGGTGACCTCGTCCTATACAACAGCAGATTGAATAACGGTCCCCCATCTCGCTATGACCCGACCCCTTCGGCTTGGCATAGCACGCCGAGTATATCGGGGGGTGGATGTTGGGCAGTCGAAGCGGCACACGGCATTGACACATTCCTTCAGTTTGTTGGCGATCGGGAAATTACAGTTGTCGGCGGGGTCATGTCCAATTCCATGCACGGCCGCGTTATAGAGGACAGTGGCGTTGGCGTGCTACGAACAGAAGACGGTATCACGGGCATAATTGAATCGGGGTATAATTATCCGTCTGGCAAACGGGGTGGCGATCATTTCTTTAGATTTATTGGAACGAAGGCATCCGTATTTGAGCAGTACGGTCGCAACGGTGAACCTCTGATTGAAGTGCATACGACCGAAGGGGTCCAGTTTAGTGAGGACATCTCTCACGGCGCGAGGATTCAAGGTGTGATGGGGGGTGCCTTTGATGCCATCCGCGACGGTGGCGCCTTTGAACCGACGGTTGTCGATGCGGTGCGTATCCTTGAAATCCAAGATGCCGTTTATGCGTACGCTCGACAGGGTGTAATCACCCACGGTCCGCATCCAATGGGTTGACGACCTTCAAAATGTGTGATAGAATCTTGCCATCGAAAAAATGGAATTGGAAGGAGTAGAATATGCCGAATCTAAATATGTCACAAACGCTTGCATGTGCCGTTGCTGCGGGTTTCGCGTTAGCACCTGCGTTGATTGGAAACGCTGCAAGCCACAATGCTATCTTTGCCCCGGATGCCGAACTTAAGGAACTCTTCAATGGGGCACATTTTACGGAAGGTGTCTCCGTCGCGCCGGACGGGACGGTCTATTTCAGCGACATCACCTTCACCGATCAGACGGATATGCAAGCGGGGAATATCTGGAAACACGATCCAGAGACTGGAGAGACAACCGTTTTCCGTTCTCCGAGTGGGATGTCCAACGGCACAAAGTTTGACGCACAGGGACGTCTGGTTGTCGCAGAGGGCGCGGATTTCGGGGGACGCAGGATTACCCGAACAAACCTGACGACGGGGAAAAGCGAAATTATTGCCGGTCTGTATAACGGAAAACCCTTTAACTCGCCGAACGACCTGTCGATTGATGAGCAGGGGCGCGTCTATTTTACGGATCCTCGGTATGCCGGGCATGAACCTGTTGAACAACCCATCTTTGGCGTCTATCGGATCGATCCAGATGGTTCTGTTCATCTTATCGTTACGGATGCTGGCAAACCCAACGGCGTGGCGGTTTCGCCTGATCAGCAAACGCTTTATGTCATCAGTCATGACAACGGTGCGATGGATAGTTTTCCTGAGGATGTACCACTGCTGAATGGACGTATGGCACTCCTCGCCTATGACCTCTCACCGGAAGGCACAGCGACTTTCCGAAAAGTGCTGGTGGACTATGCCCCACAAGACGGGCCGGACGGTATGGTGGTTGATGCCGAAGGAAATCTCTTCGTAGCGGTGCGCGATGAAACCCGACCGGGTGTCCGTGTGTACACGCCTGAAGGGGAGGAATTGGCGTACGTCAAGACCCCCGATAAACCCACAAACGTCGCCTTTGGACGTGGCAAAACGAGTAAGACGCTCTACATAACCGCAGAAAATTGCCTCTACAGCATCCAAACGATGAAAGAAGGATATCACCTGCCAGCAAGGTAGCCTGGTTCTACTCTTTCATCTATTTTCGTATCAGCATTTTCCGGGTTGCGGTGAAATCGCCAGCCGATAACGTATAAAAATACGGTCCACTTGCGACAGGTTCACCGAGTTGGTTTCTACCATCCCAATACGCCGCACGGCTGCGGCTTTGATAGACGCCGACCGCCTTATGCCCTAATGACAAACGCCGAACGAAAGTGCCGTCCATCGCATAGATGCGTAGCGTTACATCCGCGGCTGTCCCTAACTGATAGGGAATCCACGTCTCCGGATTGAATGGGTTCGGGTAGTTCGCTAACAGTGCTGTCTCTTTTGGTGCCAATACCAACAGAAGTTGCTCAAGGAAACGGATAGCGTGTTGTGAAGTTGAATCTGTGAGGTTGAGTCGCTCGACAGTGGAAAGCCACTGCTGCACGGTCTCTGGAGAGAGGTGGGAAAGGTTAACAGCAGCCGGCGCGCCTGCGACTGTTTCCCCCAAAGCCGCAGTCACGGCGACGAGGTCCCGAATGTCAACGGTCCCATCGTCGTTGACATCCAGATCTCCGGGACATGGACTACATCCGGGCCCAACGCTGTTGATATAGGCGGGTGATGCGTCAGTCTGTCCGAGTGCCGCGGCCACAGTGACGATATCTCGAATATCAACTATCCCATCGCAATTGACATCGGCTGGATGTGGCGGTTGGAAAGGCGCGGATTCAACGTTCCACCGCAGCACCTTGCCGGACGCATTCACACCTGTGAGCCTCCCCGAACCGAAGGTTAGGCTTAAGATACGACCTTCATACCCCTGATCTCTCGCCTCAATTGTTCGAAGGAGCTCCCCCGTCGATACATCCCAGATGTGAACAAACCTGCCAGTACCGCCACTTGCGACCGTCCTACCATCCGAACTGAAGGCGATGCTATCAGTACTAACCCCACCCTCCGCATTAAGCCCGCGGATGGGTTCGCCCGTCTCCACATCCCAGAGACAGAGGGGCATAGGACAGAGGACATGACTTGCCCCAACTGCAAGCGTCCTACAATCCGGACTGAATACTAAGTGGGGCGCCCAGATATTCTCAATCGTGCGGACGATCTCACCGCTTGAGACACTCCAAAGGCGGATGATGCTATCCTCACTCCAACTTGCGAGTATCCTACCATCGGGCCTGAAGGCGACCTTCCGGACAGCATCCGGATGCTCAAGTTTGCGGAGGGTCTTCCCCGTCGACACATCCCAGAAGCGGACAAACCCACCCCCTTCCGGATTCCGCTGAACCGCATTCGCGACTGTGCGTCCATCCGGGCTGAAGGCTATGCTATTGACCTGCTCACCCACAGACTCCTCCCGCTTCACAAGTTCGTGGACAGTCTGACCCGTTGATCCACTCCACACACAGACCCTATCCTCAGAATCCACAACTACACACGTGCGTCCATCTGGACTGAACGCTATGTCAGAGGAAGGACTACCGCACTGCCGAAACTGGTAGATAATCTTACCGGTCGACGCACTCCAAATGTTTGCAATTACTACATTCACACCCGCGAGCGTCCCACCATCCGGACTGAATACTGGGATATCGAGAGGGAACCCATCTTTCCACTCCTCACACCGTTCCTTCCAATTTCTATGCGTTTTCATCCACTCCGCACACGGTTCGAGTTGTGTGGATGCCGCATGCTGTACAAAACAGGGCAGCGTACTGACGCTCAAAACCATTAGCAGCGTTAAGATGAAAAAAAGTCTTGTTTTCACTTTCATGTCTCCGTTTTCCGAACGCAATCTTACCTTTTTACAAAGCGTCCGAGCAAAATTGTGTCGTTTCGCTGAATCTACTCTAATTTCCTGCATAACAGCCCCTCCAGTTGTGAATTTTACGCCCATTTTAGCAGAGAAGGAGTATGAATTAAGCATATTTTCGTTGGCCTATTTAGTTGGAGGATGGAGGTTGTGCCACGGTGTAGCACTTTCATAGGCATGCCCAACCTGACATAACAACGGTTCTGACAGGTGCTTTCCGACGAACTGAATGCTCAACGGTAGCCCTTCGCTGTTCATGCCGCACGGCACAGATAGCGTCGGTGCGCCGTTGTAGTCAAACGGCACGGTGAACCGCTGGAATTTCGGATCCCGGGCATCATACCGTCCATACAACATCTTTGGCGTGACGCGGTGTGGTGGGGCTGACATTGACGGACAGACCAAGACATCGATCTCCGCAAACACCCTTCTGAAATGCCCTGTACAAGCAGCTCTCAAATTGTTTGCTTTGGCATATCCCGCGCCTGTCACCTTCGCGCCCATATCCAGCCACCCTTGGAACCAAGGACCGTAATCCTCCCGTCGCGATGGATAGGTGGCGGCGTGTGCTAACACTGCCTCTGTTGAACACAGCGTGGGCCATGCGGAGACGTATTCATCGACATCCGGCACTTGCACTTCAACAATTTCAGCACCTTGGTCTGCCAAGACTCCCACACCCGTGCGTACTGCTTCGGCGAGTTCAGTGTCAATGTCGTTCGTGGCATAGTTCTCGTCAAACCCGATGCGAATACCTCGGAGGTCCTGCCCGATTCGCGCAAGCATGTTAGGGACAGGATTTGGCAGGGAAGTCGGATCGTTTGCATCAAATCCAGCGATCGCCTCCAGCATAATCCCGGCATCCGCGACACTTCGCGTCATCGGACCGACATGGTCCATCGATTCCGCAAGCGCGAGCACCCCGTAACGACTAACCCGCCCCCATGTCGGTTTTATGCCGACAATTCCACACGCCGCTGAGGGGAAACGGATGGAACCGCCTGTGTCGCTGCCGAGTGAGCCGAAACACAATCCTGCCGCCGTTGCAACACCGGAACCGCTCGACGATGAACCTGTCCACCGGTCGGGATTCCACGGGTTTTTTGGGATGTCGAATTCAGAGTTGTAACCGCCCATCGCGCCTTCAGTCAGGTTGAGTTTTCCAAGCAACACGGCACCCGCTGCTTTAAGCTTTGCAATAACAGTGCCATCAAACGATGGAACGTGATCAGCGAGGACTTTCGCCGCTCCCATCGTGCGGACACCCTTCGTGAAGCAGAGATCCTTCACGGCGATAGGGACCCCGTGAAGTGGACCTCGATGCGTCCCCGACTCAATTTCCCGTTCTGCCGTCTGCGCTGCAGCCATCGCGGAATCCGCCATCACCGTCGCATAACTCTTCAATCGACCGTCAAGTGCGTTGATGCGTTGCAACATCGCAGTCGTAATGTCTACAGGCGATACCCGTTTTGCGGCGATCGCTTCCGAGAGCTCGGTAATCGTTCTGAAGTGAAGTGGCGTTTCATTCATGTGCTTTCTCCCAGTAAAAGTTGACTGAAACTGATCTGTTTATTTCCCAATCGACACCCGAAACACGCCACCGCCGACTGTGCCTGCGTAGAGAGAACCGTCATGTATTACCAACGAATCAACCCGGCGACGCAGTGAACCAATCCGTTCCCACCGCTTCTTATTTTCTGTCCATCGGAAAACACCCTCATAATATGTGCCTATGTAGGTGTCAGTACCATCTGTTTCTATTGTCATAACGGATAGATCTTCCAATCCGTCGTTTAGCCGTGTCCAAGAGTTACCGTCGTTCGTGGAACGGAAAACGCCGTTCTCCCAAGAGGTTGCGTAAAATATGGGTCCAAACCATTGTAGATCGGATATGAAATTACCTACCATATCTGAACTGATAAGTTTCCACGATTTTCCTGCACTGTCTAACCGAAAAATCTCACCGCGCTGGGTGCCAGCATAGATTTTCTGTCCATTCACTGACAGCGCCGTGACGACATGTCCTTCCAAGCCAAGACTGGTCCACGAATCCGAGCCCTGCGTCCAGCGAAAAACGCCTCTCCCTTGGGTGCCGACATAAAAGGTTGACCCGACGATCTCCATGCATTCGATCCCGTATAATTCACCGTCAGTTGCCAGTTCGATCAACGAGTTGCGCGCCTCATCCAATTGGAAAATCCCACCGACTACATCGCCAGGGGCATATTCGGTAGCTGCGACATAAAGCTTTCCACCCGCTTCAGACAAAGCCGCAAAATGATATGAAACAGGCAGTGAAGGAATCTGGACAGGTTGCCACGACTCTCCATCGTCAACTGAATAGACGAGCCTATGTCCTATTCCAGCGTAGATTGTTCCTCCAAGCACTTCCAATTCGGTGACGGATGTATTCGTTAGCCCTGTGTTGGCTTCCGTCCAAGAGTTGCCACCATTCATTGTGCGAAAGACACCACCCTCCTGTGTTCCCACAAAGACAATGTCCTCACGCACTGCGAGCACTGCAGAAACCGTCCAGTCTATTAAGCCATCGTTGACAATGGTCCAAGAATCGCCTCTATCTTCCGATCGGAAAACGCCACCACCATAGGTGCTCGCGTAGAGTGTTGTCCCAAATGTTGTCAATGCCTCAACGGTATGTGTCATCTCTTTGCTGGTGATGCGTGTCCATGAGTCCCCTTCGTCATCTGAACGGAAAAGCCCATCGTTTCCACCCATAAGTATGCCCATATAAAGCAGGTTTTCCATAGCAGCGAACGCGTCAACGCGTATCGTAGCTGGAGAGTACGGCGGTAGCGGTGTATCCCCCGATTCGAGACGTGCTTTATCAATGGGTCCCATGTCCATCGGTTGTGGAACAAAGCCTGCATTGATGGGTGTCCATGAATTATCGCCAAATCTTTTGCGGAACGCTCCATCTTCCGTCCCCGCAACAAGCGTTGTCTCTATTTTCGAGAGCTCACGGATTAAGCGGTTTTCCAATCCATCGTTTATGGGCATCCAAGAATCCCCATCATCTGAATACCAGACACCGTCCCCGAACGTGCCGATATATACGCGCGCACCAATCGTCACAATATCGCTGACGGACACACGCTTTGGGGGGGTTGGGACGTGATGCCATGTGTCGCCGCTGTCAGTTGAGGCATATAACTCCCCACTGCCGGCGTAGAGCATCTTTCTTTTCTGCGCGTAAACTTCGGCATATAAACCGTCTCCGGAGAAATCAGGCAGTCCCGTATTGACGGGTGTCCAAGAATCACCGAGATTTGTTGAACGGAAGATACCGGCACCGCCCGTTCCGGCGAAAAGTATGCCTTCAGGCGTCGCATAGAGCGTGTTGATCTCTCCACCGTAGGGACCGTTGGTTTGTACCCAATCGTCTTCGTTGGATTTAGAGCCGACATCTGCCTTAAGTTGTGGTGCCAAACCGACGAAGAACATGACTGTGGCGATCCAAAGAATGGGCAACATACCCTTCGTTTGTTTCTTCATGGGTGGCTAATTCAAGGCACTCACACGCGGACGTCCTAAGAGGCTCATCAACCGATCGTCTGCATTTTCCAAAGCGTCTTTCGGAACAGGCACACCGTTGCAGAGACTAAACCGCCAATACGCCCAGTAGGCGGCATATTGCGATTGCAAAATATAACGCGTCTTACCCGAAAGATTCGGTGCCCCCCGATGCCAACACTGTGGATCCTGTAGATAGATGTCGCCCGCCTTACATAAGATAGAAACCGGTTTATTCCCTTCAAACTCAGGATTGTCCTGATCGTTGGGATGTCTGCCGGAATAATGGCTACCGCGGACGTATTGCGTCGGTCCCTCTTCAATCGTATCAATATCGTTCAACGCCATCTGGACGGTGAACCACATCACAGGCATCCGCAAACGAGGATCGTGGCGCGGCATCTCTTCGGTAACCGGGAAGTGCACCGAGCCGTCAACATGCCATCGGTCAATCGAGAGCCCGGGGAGGTTCCGTAGGACGTTCTGTCCACAAAACTTGCAGTTCTCACCGACGATCGCCTCTGCCAAACTCAGAATCGGTTCACGGAGGAGCATATCCCGGAAAATCGGATCGAGTTCGATCGTGTTCCGTAAAATAAAGGGTAGCGTTTCTTGGGATTCGGCATGCGCACCCATCTGGATGTATCTGACATCCGCAAGTTCAGGATTCGTTATCTCTGCGAGTTGTGGATCCGAGAAAAGTTCATCGCTTTTTTCTCGCAATGCGGTGACCTCTCCCTCAGTTAACACTCCCGGAATATAGACGAAGCCATCACGGAAGAATTGCTCGGCAATCTGTGCCGTTTTCTCTTCGCTAAAAGGCTCGCCCTTGAGAATTGGACTGTTTGCCATGTTGTGTCTCCTTTTTTACCCAAAAGCCATAGTAGGGTAGGCACAAGACCTACCCCTACAGACTTGAAAACCTGTGTTAAAACGTCCAAACCTATTGGGTTTAATCCAGATAATCCATTTCTGGTAGCAGATTCCATCGGTACTGGTCTGCTGGTTGTATGTTCCGTCCCCATCTGCCGAGAAGTTGTGTGTCGGCTTGTTTCGCAGCCATCTGCGTGGCAATCGAATCCGGGTCCCAACCCTCCAATACTTTTTGTGTCAAATGTTCTAAAATGTCTTGGCATGCGGGATCGTCTACCCGGTCTTGCAATTCGTTTGGGTCATCCTTTAAATTGAAAAGCTGCGGGGGGTGTCCGTGATAGTAATTCAACTTCCACTCACCCTCTCTGACCATCCGATGATAGCACCCGTCATCGGTACAATATTCAGAGAAGGCGAGGTCTTCCCATTGTGTATCCTCATCGCGGAGGAGCGGTAAGGTGCTTCGACCGCGGGAATGTGGTAACGGTGGTGCACCGAGTGCATCGAGCATCGTGGCGTTCAAATCAAGCGAACTGACAACCCGATCGCACCGCACGCCTTCCGGTAAAGCCCCGCGCCACGATAAAATTGCCGGGACCTTCACGGAATGTTCATAAAACGTCTGTTTCCACCAGAGTCCGTGTTCGCCGACCTGCTCACCGTGGTCTGAACTGTAGAGGATGAGGGTGTTCTCATCCAACCCGTTTTCTCGGAGTGCCGTTAAGATCTGTCCAATCATCACGTCCATTCGTGTGACTAACGCCCAATATGCCGTGCGTGCGCGAAGTATCTCGGCATCCGAGACCTCAACAATACCACACTTTTCACGCCACCACCGAAAGTAGGGATGCAACGCCTTTGAGAAAGGTTCAGGATGTTGCGGCATCGTCATCTGCGCTTCATACAGTTGATAATCCTCTTGACGGGCAACGAAAGGTTGATGCGGGAGCATGAACCCGACGGAAATCGAAAAGGGAGCGTCTAAAAGTCCTGCCCGTTTCTGGACACCGAGTCGGTTGAGGGAATCAACCGTTGCAGCGGTTACATCCTCATCGTGGACCTGATAGGCACTTTGACCCGCTCCCGATTTCTCAAGGCTTACACGTGCCGGTCCTGCAGTTCCAGAAAGTTCGCCGTGGTCAACGCCGCTCCCACCGTGGTAGTTTGGACCGTGGTCCCCGACGAGGCGTTCGGCATACCCGTGCAGTTGATCGGGTCCGAGTGCGTGCATTCGTCCGATAAGCACCGGTTGATAACCCGCCGCTCCCATCGCATGTGCAAATGTAGGGATACTGGAGTCAAGGATGTGACTGTTCGTCCAGACAGCGTTCTCATGTGGGTAGCGTCCACTCAACATTGACATCCGGGATGGCACGCAGATCGGAGAGGGGCAATAGACGTTTTCAAAGACCACCCCCTCGGCGGCGAGGCTATCGAGATGAGGTGTCTGCACCAACGGATCGCCGTAGCAACCCGTCACATAAGGATCATGCTGGTCGGAATGGATATAGAGTAGATTGGGACCTTGAGGAGGCATCTAAAATCCCTCGTGAAACTTCATCGGATTTCCTTCATTATAAACAGATATAGGTTTTTGTCAAGAGAAGCGGTTTCCTAAGTTATTGTTCGTGTTGACATTTGAACGGTTTTTCTGTAGAATAAAGCCTAATTTCAATACGTCTTTGACATATTTGGTTCATCTCACCCAAAAGGAGACAGGACAATGGCATTTTTGAGACACATCGCACTGCGGACGAAGGATATGGAAGCCTCGCGTCGCTTTTACGAAACCATCGGTTTTGCGTTTGTTGGGTATCGGGGACGCGGTGGGTTAGACCTCTCGGATGGCACGCTGAACATGACGATTCTCCAATACAACGGTACCGAACGCCCGCCGTTTGAGGAAGGCACAGAGTTTATCCATTTCGGTATCATCGTTGAGGATTTGGCGAGTATTTACAGCACCCTCAAGGATGGCGGTTTTGAATTGATCATGGATAACGTGAAAAAAGGGGATGAGATTGATGACGACAAGCCCCCGGATCGCTCCTTCAAAGTTGCGGATCCCGACGGAAATGTCGTCGATATTACCTGCGCAAAAGATGAATGGCGTGGCGTGACGGTCTAATTTGCATTGGGAAGAACAATGACATTTCAATTTCGAGATTCTATGGTCAATGAATACCTTTCGGAAGGGTATCTTATCCTTCGGGGGATTGTGCCACCGTCGTTGCTTACGGATTTACGCCGAGAGGCGGAGAAGGCACGCGATCTGGCACATAAACGCAACGGACCGCAAACGCAACGGATTCAGCCGCTATCCAATTACGGCGATGAATTGGATCTGAAACCTTTTTACGACTATACAGAGTTACCGGAACTCCGTGACGCTATCGAAAAATTACTCGGTCCTGACTACACGCACGGTCACGTTGATATCATGGGACTCCTTGTTGAGCCCCTTGAGCATCCGTGGCACATCGGTTGGCACCGAGATGGCGTTGTTGAGGTTCCGCCTGAGGCGCGGGACGAGATCGTCAACGCAAGGTTGGCAGAAGTTTGGTATGACCTACGCCACTTCAATCAGGTCAACTGCGCGATTTATGCAGATTCCTGTACGTGGTTCGTCCCGGGCAGTCATCTACGCCAGTGGGATCTGCCCGGCGAAGCACAATCAACAAACGATCCGAAACTGCGGAAACCTGCTGAGGGTCAGTCCAACGCGGAAGCCGAGCGATTCTGTTTAGAGCATTGTCGGCAGTTTCCGGGCGCGATTCAAGTGCATCTGGGACCGGGAGATTTCATGGTTTACCGGAACCTCGCGTGGCATACGGGGAACTACATCACCTATCAACCGCGCGCAACGATTCACGATGTCGTCCGCTATGAAGGAAAGAAAGACTGGACGGATTGGCAACAGACGAAATTGGATGCCGTCAAACGGATGAAGGAAAAACATTCTGAATTATAACCGATCGACTGTGTATGCCTCTAACAACGCTTCGTCCACATCTACACCAAAGCCGGGGGCATCGTTGAGCGTGAAAAATCCATCGTGAGGTATAGGGCGCAAGCGACGATACAATTCGTTCTCAACGCCGTCTCGGGAAGGTCCGAAGGTCTCTGCCATACACGGCATCGGAAGGCAGGCGGTGAGATGCAATCCCCACGGGGTCCCTGCTTGGTGGAGCCATGTCGGGATATCGCCTTCAGCGGCTTCACGTGCGATGCGTAAACATTCCGTGAACCCACCCGCCCAACTAATATCGGGTTGAATCATATCCGCTGCCTTCCAACGCAGCAACTCCCGAAATCCGTATCGCGTGAATTCATGTTCACCGGAGACAATCCAAGCCGGTTGGACATCGCGGACTAATTGTGCCATGCCTGCGTAGTCGTCAAGTGGGATCGGTTCTTCGATCCATTTGAGATTCACATCAGAAGCTGCCTCGGCGAAACGGAGCGTATAATCCACATCCCAACGGAGATAGATGTCTGCCATTAATTCTGTTTCCGTTCCGACAGCGTCTCGTGCGGCGTGTATCAATTCGACGTTTTCCGCAAACCCATCTTCACCCTCCGTAAGACCGTTACGGAGCGGCAGTTTACAAGCAGCGAAGCCGTTCTCCGCGTAATAACCGACATCGGCACCCGTCGCGTATGCCGGGATCTTAAGACGTGGCGTATCCGTAATAAGACTATAGACAGGTGTGTCCACAATCTTTCCACATAGGTCAACAAGCGCGAGTTCGATGCCGCTCAAGACGTAAATCACCAAACCGCGTCGCCCATAAATGGAGGTGATATGATACAGACGCTCCCAAATCTCCTCAACCTCAAGCGGGTCGCGTCCGATGATGAAGTTCTGGAGGTGTTTCTCAATGATGAGCGCGCCAGCAAGTCCGCCACCGCCAAGACCGTATCCTTTCAACCCCTTATCGGTGGTAATTTCAACGACTAACGCCCCGGCTTGTGCGGCGAAAGGACCCCGCCAATCGACATGTGCCGTCTGCGTAGCGGGTTTCTGCCACTGTCCCTTAGCAAACCCCAAACCGGGCATTGCGCGAGGGTTCAGGTTGACGTGCCACGTCCGAATTCCGACAACGGTATGCCGCGTTTTGGCACGTGTTTTCCATGTATCCGCTAATGTAGGTTGATTGGATTGCATGAGATGTCTCCTTTAAAAGTCCCTTCTGATTGACAGCAAATGTTTGCAAATGCCCCTATAAGTCATGATGGCAGCGCAAAATAACCGATGCCTGTGAAGAAACCAACTATCATCCAGAGTCCCACCATCACGTACTCGCCGAAAATCAGACCGAACGCGACGGGTCGAATCTTTCGATACGTTGTGGCACCGCCAAACTTAAGTGCCATATATTTAATGAACCACCCGATCAAAATTGACGACCAGAGGTGAAAAGGTGGATACGTTGCGCCGAGAAGGTAACCGATTGGATGCAGAGACCACCAGACAAAATTCTGCCGCATCCAGAGCATAAACCCCGTAAACCCCGCCCCCGCAATCATACTGTAGACCTCATCCCATTTCGTCTCAATAGGGAATTGGATGAGGCTGCTCATCCGTTGAAAATAGTTACGCGGCGCGACCACGAAAGCCCAACTCTGTAAAAACAGCGCGCCCTTGTCGTAAATTAGCGTCAACGAGGCGTAAACCGAAACGAGGAGTGCTACGACAATTGAGACCCACAAAATCGGCATAATACGTCGACGAGCGAGTTTCACCTCATCTGCTGCTTTGAAACTGTGTAGAAAGTTTGGCATCATAAATTCGCCCCAATCGCGTAGGAAGGTACGTTGGAAACTCAGGATCGCAAGACTCTTATGTCCTAATGCGTTGGACCCTAAAGTAATATCAATATATTCAGAAGGGAAAAAAGGAGCCTGCACCAGCAACAGTCCCCCGTTAACCACCATCCAAGACAAAACGATTGATGTGATAAAGATGGAGAGCAGCGTCACGACCGCAACCCATGTTGTTACACCCGCGACGACTAAAAACACAACGAGAACGATAAACCCTAAGAGAAATCCAAGCAGTGCCACGCGATACGAGACGGGTTCGTTTGAATCGTCTATTGATTGACCTCCTGTGGTGGAGTGGCTCGCCCTTGCGTGTCCGAGACCAAACGTTTTCCTAAAAACTGTTATGATGTGTTCACGCCCGATCCAGAAAACGGCGGGAACAAAAACGAGATAACCGCCCATAACTTGACGGCTACAGCTAATCCATGGACCGATGCTGAGTCCGATCGCGTTCATGATGATATACTGGAGTTTGAAAAAGAGATAGAAGAACCAGAGGCTAAACGAAACCTCAAGTGTGAGTAAAGAGGCGATCCCGATGACGGAAAAATAGATGACGAACCGCATCGCGGGCCACCATCCGAGTGTATGCCACGGTTTCTCAGTGAAGACGGTGTAGATATTGTAAATGAGTGGGATCTCCGGCACCCTCGGAAAATGCGCATGCAACCCGTTGATAAGGTGCAACACCACCGGCAGTATCATTCCTGCCCAAAGGAGTCTGTTTTTGAAAAAGGTATTGAGGAGTGTGCCGCGCGCCGGTTCAGCAGCGAGCTGTATCGGAATCTGAATTAAGGGAAACGAAAACCTTTCACGTTCTACCCACTGTTTCCGGAGGATTGTGGAAAGGCAGAGGGTCGTGAAATAGAAGACGAAAACGAAAAGCCCCCAAACAAGTAGTGGCTTGAGCCAGAGCATCCACGGAACGCTTTCACCCGGAGAAATCCCTTCATAGAAGTCTATGACCGCGTGCGGTTCCGTGACGACGAGCCATTCTGGGACGTGTGGATGGAGCGTTTCTGACCAATCGTTCTCCGTCGTCGCAAAGTACTGCAGTGCCACAAGAGATGGAAGCAGAAACTGCAACAACCCCATTGACGGGATGCCGACTGCGACGATTAGCATCATCCAGACAACGGTTAATTCAAGCGCAGAAAAGGCGAAACGCCCGTTCCGCATCAATTTACGCAACGGTACATTGACGAGGAACACCAAAATGAGAATCCCGAAGATTGAACCAACAGGGAGGTGATTGCCTGCGATCTTGGTATTTTGTAGGAAATAGTTGTTGTAGGGTGTGATTGCACACATGGCCCCTATCAAAAGCAGTCCTACGAGAATAGCAGGAAACCGGATTTTTTGGTTTTTTAACGCTTGGGGTTCGGTTCCGATTTTTCCGTTGTTAAAATCGGGGTTTTGGGGCGCATTTAGCAACATCGGTTATCGGTCATCGAACATCAGGCTTCGTCTCTCACTGAGGGACGATAGAGACAGGTTTCCGCATCGACAACACGCCCATCAGGGAGTGTATACTGATTCGGAGTGCCTCGACCCCACGGCTCTTTGAAATCTCGGCTTCTCTCTCTATCCACTGCTATCTGTTCCTCAACAGATTTCCATGAGAATCCATCCATGAGTTGATGATGGAGAGATGCCTCCACTTCTTGGGATGCTGCTTGACCTGCGAGATTCTCAAATTCACCCGGGTCTGTTTCTAAATCAAAGAGAATGGATTCATCTTCAGGGAAGGCAACATATTTATAGCGAGGCGTTCGGAGCATACGCATCGGTCCGGTGGTTTGGTTCGACCAGTATTCGGTGATCGCAGTGTTACGCCACCCTTCAGTGTCACCTGTCATAAGATTCGTCAGTGCTGCGCCATCTAAATCTTCGGGGACAGGAATACCGGCGCTGGTACAGAGCGTTGGGAAGAGGTCGTTTAGCTCGACAGGGGCAGTGACTCGCTCTCCGTGTGACTGCGGTAGGTGTCTATCCCATACGATTAAAGGCACCCGTGCGGCTGCTTCATAGTAACTTGATTTCCACCACTGTCCGTGTTCTCCTGCCATTTCACCGTGATCGGTCGTATAAACGATGATAGTGTTATCCAGTAAACCATCGCGTTCTAAAAGTGTGAGCAGATCTCCAACGGTCTCATCAAGGAACTCGCAACAGGCATAGTAGGCTGCGCGCGCTTTGCGAGCTTCTTCGGTTGGGATTTCATCCGTCTTGAAGTTGTCTCGTAAACCTTTCGCGAAGCGGTGCGTCTGTTCCAAGTGTCCCTCTGGAACGTTCGGCATATCGATATTATCGGGCCAATACTTATCGAAAAGTCGCTTGGGTGCCGTGAGGGGAAAATGTGGACGGCTGTAACTTGCCAGCAGGAACCATGGCTGTCCCGAGGGTTGTGATCTTAAGTATTCAAGCGTTTCCGTATTGATAACCCGTTCTTGTAGCATACTGGTCGGAATTTCGGTGATTCCAGCGAGTCGCGTGCGTTGTCGTGTACCAGATGGCGTCTTCAAAGGATCTGTTTGGTGCCCAGCATATCCACGTAAATCGCCGTAGGGGCGAGACTGGAAACCGTTGTTCTGCTCTTTTCCACCGAAGTGCATCTTTCCAACGAGTGCGGTCGCATAACCGTGCTGCGCGAAATGTGCGGGCATCGTGAGGTGTTCAGGAAACAGGACGGATCCGTTATTCCATGCTGAACATCGATGGGCATATTTTCCGGTTAGCATACACATCCGGGAGGGAGTGCAGAGCGGAACTTGGCAGTAGGCACTTTCAAAATAGGTGCCAGATTTAGCGAGCTGGTCAAGATTTGGTGTTTGGACAATGTCATTGCCTTTACATCCTATGGCATGCGGACTGTGTTCATCGCTCATCAAAAATAGGATATTCGGTTTTTGAGCCATTAATTCAAAAAATCTCCTTTTTCCTGTTCATCGCCGTTTCAAGAAGTAATTCGATCTCATCTCTCCGCTTTAGTTTACACGACTTCGCATCAATGTGCAAGTGGATTTTAAGTGAGGTAGAAATATGGAACTACGTTAACTGGCGGATTACACGTTAATCTTTCTTATCCTGAAAATCCATTAATCCTGCCAATCCTGATTCAGACGAGAAGAAACATGCGCCGGTTGTGTTTTGGACTTCGCTACGCCCATTCCGAGTGCAGGTAACACAGTCTCGGAGATATCGAGGGAATAGTCAAAAATTGTCCACCCCGAAGCCCCTAAGACACGCGAGCGATAAATCTGCTCAATCACCGCATCTGGGGTCAACAGCGAATTCGTGGCAGTGGCACCAATACCCGGATAAATGGCTACCCCTTTCGGCATCAAGGCGAGTTGGTTGGCTAATAACGCCGTAAAATAGTTTGTATCTTCTGTATAGTTCATCGGGCATACGAAATCGACATACCCCGCCTTTGCCCACGCGATCCAGTCTTGTCCGATAGAAGTAACACACGCTGGATAACCTCCGAAGACGGCTGTAGAAAGCTTGATGTTAGGGTTCACCTCTCGCAAGCGTTTGTGTAGCAAGCGAACCAGACGGGTGATTTGCTGCGACCGCCACTGAATATACGTGTCGCTATAAATTCCCGTTTCGGGCAATACTGCCGTGGGCCATTCGTCAATCTGCTGTCGCGTCGTAAGCATGAATCTTTCACGGCACCCCTCACAGTAACACGCATGACTTCCGGGATAACGGATATAATCCAGATGGATGCCATCGACATCGTAATTCGTTACAATTTCCAGAATGCTGTCCAATTCCAACTGAACATTTTTCGGGTGTGATGGACAGAGCCAATTGAGGGGTTTTCCGGTCGCCGAGACTTGGGTGCGTCTCTCTTTCCGCATTTTCTCAACGAATTCTTTCGGTGCCCCTTCCAAATTCCACGTAATCTTCCATACGTGCACCTCTAAACCGTGCTTGCGTGCTGCCGTGACACACTGTGCTAACTGATCTCCATATTGCGTAAAGGTTTTGCTCTGCGGTAGGACGTTACTGGCATAATGCCCCACCCCTGCCCACGCCATGTTTGGGAGAATCATGTTCACGCCTGCTGCTGCCAATTCTTTGGCAGACCGATCCCAATCGCCGGGATATGCCCCAAGTCCGGAATGGTTCCACACTGCACGCCCCTCGGTTTCACGGCTGATATGCGACAAGAAATAGGCTTTTGAAAACGCCTCTCGGCTTGCACGTGCTGTCGTTATCGCAGTATTGTATGTCTTATTGTTATACTTCGAACGCGCCTTCTCCATCAAACGTTTTCCTGTTTCCAAAGCGTCTACCGCTTCTGGTATGCCGTTTCCGTGGACAAACATCGCCAACGCCTCAAGCCCATCTGTATGCCCCACAGCCGTCATCGTCGCTATAGCACGTTTGGCAAGGGGCTGTCGAAATTCTGGAACGAGATGTCCTAAGAGCGCAGCGAGAAGTCGTGTCTTGGTGAGGATGTCGTCTGGGAGGAAGATGTGGCTGAAGAATACACCCGCTTCGCCCATAAAAAGCGCAGGCAAACCTGTCGATTCGCCTGCCATATTGTGCCAATACCCGATCACTTTCGTCTGGGGTGTTGTCGGTGTTGCGATTGTAATGTTCCACGATGCCTGTCTAATAGAGGTCGGCAGGTCAGGTATTTCGGGCGCACTCAGTTGAATGGAAGCAAACTGTCCGGGTGATTCCTCTTTTAGCCAATCCGTTTGCCGCAAACCTAATAACGGTGCGACCGTATCCGCTAAGCTATAGGTTACGAAGAGCTTACCACCACTCGCAACGAAATCTTTCAAAAGGTCTGTCGTCTGTGCTGACAGGACAGCATTCAATGGAAGCACGATTAATTTACGGGATTTGAGTTGCGTCTGAGAGAGCGATGATTCTTCAAAAGTATCTGTAGTGAACCCGATGGTGCCGAGCATTCGACTGAATCGCTTGGCGACAGAACGCGCATATTGAACGTCTCCATCCGATATACCGGACGTGGCTGTTGGTAAGACAATCGCAATCTGTGCTCGCTGTGAGGTGGCAGGGTTGCGTTCACCGATACACCAGAGGAGTGCACAGACAAGCAAGATGATCGTGAGACTGCGTTGTTTATTTGCGGTTTCGGTCAAAAACATTACCTGTTCCCCTCAACATGAGTAGCGGCAAATTTAGGATTTTCACCTTTGGCAAGAGGTGTTTCCGCGGTTTTCCCCAAAAACCTCTCGATGCCCTGTGCAATAGCAGTGGCGATTTTATGTTGATATGCCGATGTTGCGAGCTTTCGTCCTTCCGTTGGATTCGATATAAATCCGGTCTCGATGAGGATAGCAGGTACGTTTGTTCCGATCAATACGACAAACCGTGCGTGTTTGACCCCACGGTCGACTGCACCTGTGGCTTGCACCAATGTTTGTTGTACCTGTCTTGCCAATCGCTTACTATCTTCGCTTTTGCTCTCCTGTATGATTCCCTTTAGCAGCGTTTCCAGTTCTTGGATGCTGTAGCCGGAGTCCGCATTTTCTCGGGCCGCAATATCTGCTGAGGCTTTGTCCGTACTGGTAACGCTCAGATAGTAGGTTTCGATGCCTTTTGCTTTAGCGTTTTCACTGGCGTTCGCATGAATGCTCAGAAAGAGATCCGCTTTGTGTTGTGTTGCGAAGGCAGTGCGTTGCTTGAGCGGAATATAACGATTGGTATCACGTGTCATCAGGACAGTATAGCCTTTTCGCGTGAGCACCTCACGAAGTTTTTCAGAGATACTCAGAACAATGGCTTTCTCCTGTAAGCTCCCCGTGCCCAATGCGCCTGGGTCTTTGCCGCCATGACCAGGGTCAATGACAATCGTTTTCGCTGTTAATCCAAATTCACGTGTCAGTGATTCGGGAACTAAAGGCTTTTTCGTTTCGGGAATAAGGGTTGGAGGATCCGATTGTGTTTTTTTCGATTGTGTTTGTGCTTGAACGACCCTTTCAGACGGTGATGCTATCGATTTTCGTTGTATTTTGAGGGTGCTTAGTTCCGCGGTGGCAGCAACAGTAATTTCCTGATCTCTTGAGGATTCAATAAGATTCGCATAGAGCGTCTTGGCGCGTGTGATGTAACCTTGTCTCACATATACGCGTGCCAATTCTAATTGGGAAGTGTCAGCGATTTTGGAACCCGCATAGCGACTCTCCACAATCTGGTATTGTGTGATGGCTTGGTAATCGTTTCCGACATAAGCATAACAACGCCCCAACCAGTAGTGCGCTTGTGGAACATACCCTGAGTTCGGATAGGTGCGAATCAGTTTTTGAAAAGCCTTAATTGCCTGCTGTGGTGCTTCAGAGGCACCGACTTTGATACTCCAGACCCAACTGGAAGCGATGGCGTATTGTGCATCATCTGCCGTGGGGCCTGCCGGATCTGCCTCAATAATTTCCTGAAACTCTGAAATAAGCCTACGCCACTCTGCGGCAGTCGCGTCTTTTTTGCCGCTCACGTACGCACGATGGCGCTGTGAAGCCGCTCTATAACCGGACATGCTTACACATCCAGATGATACCGCTAAAGAAAGAATTAGCAGGCAAGACCACCATATTTTCACTATTCGACTCCTCTGGCACGATGTTGTGTTTTTCCGATTGTTTATCTCATATTCTATAAAACAAAACGAAATATTCTTACCTTTCGTTACCAAATTGCGCTATCCAGGTGTAATTGTCTCCGCTTTTTAAGAAAATTCTGCGAACACATTTCTTTGTTGACGCTTCTCTTAATCTACGTTAGACTGACATCTTATAATTGACTTTAAAAAAGCGAGGTAAGGAGAACCGATGGAACTGAGTCCCCAAGAAATCCAGTTGTTTCGCCACAACGGCTTTATCAGATTTCCGACGCAACTCTCTAAAGACCATGTAGAGGCACTGAAAGCAGCGGCACTGAAAGACATGGAAGAAGGCGTGGAGCCTGTTGCCCGACAAGACGGTAGAATTATCCGAATCTCTGCTGTTTGGCAGCGGGGTGGCATCTTCCAAGAGACGATTACTTGCGACGAAATCCTCAATCCGTTGGAATCATTATTGGGTCCGAATATAGAATTTGTGCTGAATCGTCACAATCACGTCTATCTTCGAGACGCAGGTTCAACGCATTCGCTTGAGTTGCATCGCGATGTACGCCACTGGTCTCGGACAATTGCAACTGTTCTGATCTATCTCGAGGACACGAACTTAGAGAACGGCTGCACACGGGTTGTCCCTGGCTCACATCATCTGCCTGCGTTTGCGAGTCTTAACGACGATACACTCCAGCATATCGCGGCGAGTCAAGCGATCCCGTTACCGATGCCAGCCGGGGGATTGCTCGCTATTGATAGCATGATAATTCACTCGGCGGGGGTTAATCGCACAGATAGGACGCGGATGAGTATGACCCTCGGTTACCATAGCACAGATGAACTCGCATCGGGAGATAATCCAAGGAAAGTGCTTGTGCGTGGCGAGCGACCGTATCGCGGAAACGACAAGCCCCGTGAATAATTCTGCCGGAATTGGGTTTATAGTGAATGAGGACGCATTCGCAAAGATCCTCTGAAAATCTGATTTTTTGAAAAAAGTGATACTTTTTCATTTTTTTCTTGACAAACAGCGAACTCTGTGGTATACTTAATAATGCTATTGGGAGTCTTGATTTTAAGATTGAAAAATTCTGGGCGGGTAGCTCAGGTGGCTAGAGCGACAGCCTTACAAGCTGTAGGTCACAGGTTCAAGTCCTGTCCCGCCTACCTACCGTAACCGCCTAAAAATCGAAAGTCTCTCGATTGCAAGATTGAAAATTATGGGCTCGTGGCGCAGTTTGGTTTAGCGCGCCTGCCTGTCACGCAGGAGGTCGCGGGTTCAAGTCCCGTCGGGCCCGTTTCTATTATGCTATGCCGAATTAGCCACAGGTTGTATTTTACAATGCTGTGGTTTTTTCGTTACTGGACAGTTGCAGATTCGACAGCACAGTACAAATCCAAATACAGAGGAGCGGTACCGCCGTGATTGATCTTAAGTTTATTCGCGAAAATACCGAAGATGTCCGCCAGATGTTAGCAAATCGCCAGACGGAAGCAGACTTGGACCGGTTGGTAGAATTGGATACACGCTGGCGCGAGAGCTTGACGCATACACAATCCCTCAAAGCACACCAGAATCAGGTTTCACAACAAATTGCGGCGCGTAAAAAGGCGAAACAGGACGCCGCAGAAACTATCGCGGAGATGCGGAAACTCTCCCAAGAAATCAAGGAACTCACCGCCGAAGCCAACGCTACGAAAGCCGAGATAGATGCCATTCTGTTGACAATCCCGAATATGCCGGAGGCAAGCACACCCGTTGGCACGAGTGAAGATGACAACATCGAAATTAAAACGTGGGGTGAATTGCCCAGTTTCGATTTTGCGTTGAAACCGCACTGGGAAATCGCTGAACAGTTGGATATTGTCGATTTTCAACGCGGTGCGAAGGTCGCAGGGAGCAACTTCGTGCTTTTCAAAGGTTTAGGGGCGCGATTGGAGCGTGCGTTAATCCAGTTCATGCTCGATTTGCACACAACCCAACACGGCTACACCGAAATCTCACCGCCATTCCTCGCCAACCGACCGACCATGACAGGAACGGGGCAACTCCCTAAATTTGAGTCAGATATGTACCGATGCGATAGGGATGAAGAAAATCCCGACAGCGATCTGTTTCTCATTCCAACTGCTGAGGTTCCTGTAACGAATCTTTTCGCAGGTGAGATACTCTCCGGTGAGGAGTTACCGATCTATTACACCGCCTATACACCGTGTTTCCGGCGTGAAGCAGGGACTTATGGTAAAGACACACGCGGTTTACAACGTATCCATCAATTTGACAAGGTGGAGATGGTGAAGTTCACTACACCCGAAACCTCTTATGCCGAACATGAATCACTATTGACAAACGCCGAGAGCGTTCTACAGGCACTCGGTTTGTCTTACCGCGTCGTGCAACATTGCACGGTGGAACTCGGTTTCGCCGCAGCGAAATGCTATGATATTGAGGTTTGGGCACCCGCACGGCAACGGTTTTTAGAGGTTTCCTCGTGTAGCAACTTCGAGGCGTTTCAAGCACGTCGTGCAAATATCCGCTTCCGCCGTGAAGCGGGGTCGAGACCGGAGTTCGTTCACACACTGAACGCATCTGGCACCGCACTGCCACGCGTTGTTATCGCACTTCTGGAGACGTATCAGAATCCTGACGGAACGGTGCGCGTACCGGCAGTCTTACAACCGTATATGGGTGGAATAAAGCAGATTGGTTAGGGTAGGAGAATTTTCATCTGACTGTGAGATGGGTGGCTTTTCCTATTCTACGTGTGCCTGCGCGACTAAGCATCGGATTCCATGCGCGGGCGAAGCACTTTTAACTCCTTAAGAAGGACATCTCTGTTTTCTGTTTCTCTCTGTTTGAGTTGTTCCAGATCATCAGCGTTTGTTTTCACGGTGAATCCGGCATCTCTAATCATCTGGAGTGTGCGTGATGCCGTTGAGCCTTCCGCATTCAGGTAGCCGTCTATAAACATCGAATTTGCTGGATAGAGTGCCATCACTTCCATACTCCGAAAATGGTGTTCCCTGCCGGCAGCGACCCGTATCTCAGCCTGCGGGTTCAAGAATCGATAAAGACATAACACGCGTAAACAATAATCTGGGGTTAAGGTGGTAGGCACACTCCGCTGTGCCGTAACGGATTCTGACAACTGCGTACCAGATATCGGTAGGAAAAAGTTTACTGGGAGTGAGGCGACCTCAAGTTGCCGAAGTGCTTTCGCTACTTTAATTAAGTCATTCGTTTTTTCTCCCATCCCAACGATCACCCCTGAACAGCAGGCGAGTCCGGCCGTCTGTGCGGCTTGCAACGTATCCATTCTATCCTGATAACTATGTGTGCTACATATCTTTGGGTAATGGGATTCGGAAGTATTCAGATTGTGGTTCAATCTGTCCAATCCAGCTTCTTTCAAGATACCCGCAGATTCTACATCGATCAATCCGGCGGAGAGACATACTTCGATCGGATAGTGTGCTTTTACGGTGCGGATGAGTTTCGCAAGGTGCGCGACGCGTTTTGGTGAGGGACCGCGTCCACTCATGACGATACAGTAGCGATACGCGCCGGATTCATAAGCGCGTTCCGCTTCTGCGAGAATCTCGGTGTCAGGTTTTAGGGGGTAAGTTTCGATGTCTGTGGTTGCGGAACTTGCCTGCGCGCAATAGTGGCAATCCTCTGGACAGTAGCCGTTCTGGGCGTTGTTGAGGATGTGCAGTTGGACCTCATTTTGGAAGTAGGTTTTGCGAACCTGATACGCTGCGTCCAGAAGTGAGAGTAGTTCTATTTCTGATGCGGTTAGAAGTTTCTCACAAGTCGCATCGGAAAGGAGTTCGCCACTGAGGCTGAGGGTTGTTAATTCTTGATAAAATGTTGTTTCCATTTTTTTCCAATTGGGTTTTCGCTCCGATTTTTCCGTTTGCGTCTACCTAAAAAATCTCCCACGCGATGTCGGTTGCGTTAAAAACTGGACCTTCGGTACAAACACGTTGGTATTCAAAGTGATCCATGTCTATTCGGACGGGACAAACGCAACCGAGACACACCCCCATAGCACACCCCATTCGATTCTCCATCGCAATTTGGGCAGGCACTTCAAAGTCAGTCGCAATTTTCGTGACAGCCGCGAGCATTCCATGAGGTCCACATGCATAAATCGTCGGGCGGTGCCATTTGGTTTCGCGCAGCAAGTCCGTGAGGATCTCGGTGACATACCCGTGATGTCCGATACTCCCATCGTCTGTAGCGATATGTACTCCGATGCCGATAGATTCTAAATCTGACACACTCAAGAGTCGCGCCCGATGCTGCGCACCGACTAATCCGAACGTCTGTGTATCGTTTTCGCGCAACGCAACAGCCAGTAACATGAGCGAAGCGATACCGGCACCTCCACCGACAAGGATCGCTGGCTCAGGTTTTGTGGTAAGATTAAACGTATTGCCGAGCGGTCCCAAGATTTGGAGTGGCGCGCCTTGCGGCATCTCCGACAATTGCTTTGTCCCCGCGCCGATGATCTGATAGAGCATCGTTATTTCGTGCCTTTCCACCGTATAGATGGTGAAAGGACGACGGAGTAACATGCCTGTATTGTCTGAAATCATGACGTGGACAAACTGCCCTGGGCGTGCATGCTGTGCGATTTCAGCACATTCGCAACGCAACAGGTAATGCGCTTCCGCTACCTCTTCGTTAGAGAGGATGGTCGTCCGAGTGTCATAGGTGTTCGATGAACAGTTACTTGACATAGCATATATATGTTACCACGTAGAGATGGATATAGCAAGGGTATTATAGTAGGAGCGTTCAGTTTGCTCAATGAATAAAAGAAAGGATAGGCAATTTTCTCGCTAAATGAAATAATTCTTGCATAAAGAATTCACTTGCAATTTTTGGGAATTATGTTATGATTAAGCGCGAAGGAGAGTAACAGATAATGGAAAATACATTGAAGTTCCGCAGCGATCGACGTTTCAAAATCGTGCAATTTACGGATATTCATTGGCAGAACGGTGAAGCACCTGATCAGCGATCGGCGGACCTGATGGTACGAATTGCAAAGGCTGAGGTCCCGGATTTAATTGTACTGACAGGTGATATTTTATCGGGGGGCGGGTGCGACAACGCCGCTGATTCTCTTCGAGAAGTTGTTAAAATCGTAGAAGGATGCGGCGTCCCATGGACAGCGGTTTTCGGGAATCACGATGATGAAGGAAGTGCTGATCGCAACGAATTGATGGCAGTCATGCAAGAAGGCACCTTCTCTCTCGCGGAACCGGGACCCACAGAGATACCCGGTGTCGGAAATTACGTTTTACCCATCCAAAACGCTGAGGCGAACGCATCCGCAGCACTCCTCTATTTTATTGATTCCGGCAGCTACTCACAAACACATATTGATGGCTATGATTGGATTAAACGGGAACAAATTGCGTGGTACTTACAGGAATCTGCAAAATTCACTGCTGAAGCGGGATATCCACTTCCGGCACTCGCCTTTTTTCACATCCCAATCCCTGAATATGATGAGGTATGGGACTTTCACACCTGCTATGGCGTGAAGTACGAGAACGTGTGTGCGCCTCGGCTCAATACAGGTTTCTTCGCTGCGATGCACGAAGCAGGCGATGTCATGGGAACGTTTGTCGGACATGAACATATTAACGATTTCTGGGGAGAGTTGCACGGAATTCGCTTGTGTTATGGGCGCGCTTCCGGCTACAATACTTACGGTAAAGACGGATTTCCCCGCGGCGCCCGCGTCATCATGTTACAGGAAGGCGAGCGTCAATTTGAGACGTGGCTTCATCTGGATGATGGGACGATCGTCCGGAAGCAACCAGAACATACACCACTTCAGCGAACTTTTACCGAAGATTAACGGACTGCACTGCAACCAATAATCAGATTTAACGAATTCAGGATTGATCTTACAGGAGGAAATTGTGAGGGCAAATTCTCAAATCTCTATTCGACACGAAGGGAAGATTGCAATATTTGACATTACAGGCTATCTCACCGATGCTTCCGAACCTATATTGAGTGAGGCGTACGCCGACGCTGAAGTTCAGGACGCAGAAAAGGTTTTACTCAATTTTGAACGGCGCAGTTTCATCACAAGTAGTGGGTTCGGTGAGATCATCAGACTCCTTTGGAAGATGCGGGAGAAAGGGCAAGCGCTACGGGTTGCACATCCGTCTACACAGGTCCGAAATATCTTCAATACCATTGGACTGACACAGAGCATAGGTGTCTTTGAATCCGAAGCAGCCGCATTAGAGGACTTCTGATATGTTCCTTGTGGTTTGAGAACATTGGATTAAATACACAAATTAGGTCCTAATCGCACGCCTCATGGGAAAAGCGTGTACATGTTCATATTTAACACCACACCTATCAAGCTCCAGAGGCTCCCCGCGAGGAACTGACCGAATACGAAACCCAAAAATAGCGGCAATGCGCTGCGATAGGCGCGTACCCCACCCCCTGTAAAAAGTAACTGCTTGAAGAGCCACCCCAAAAATATTGAGAACCACATCCAACCGATAGCCCAACCGTTCCCGACAGCATAGCCGACAGGATAAAGGGGCCACCACAAAAATTGACGTTTCAGAAATGTGAGCACACCGGTGAACAGAAAACCAGATACTATATGTTGGATAGCCGGTAGATTCGGTGCCCGCGGCGCGATAATCCAGCTTTGCAAGCGGTTAAACTCACCGACCCCCCAGTGTGCGAATCGGTATTCATAATAGAGTGCCACATGTCCAACAATCGAAATGATCGTCCCCACAATTGATGCCACAATCAGAGCCACAACCAACCGATTCTCGCGCAAACGGAAGTGCCTACCGATTTTGAATGCCTCTAACTGATGTGGCATCGGATGGCAGCGATACCCATACGCAAGCCATGAGAGGAGAGTCGTATTGGTTAAGTTTTGCGCGCCCAAGGGACGACTTCCTGCGAACAGCAACATAATTCTGTCCGGATGCACATTGTGGAGTTCATGTGTCGGAGGACCGAGTTCAGCGCGCATACGTGTCATCCCCAGACATAACACCAAATAGATACTGAAATAACCGAGTACAACCCACGGCGACAATCCGGCGAAATACCAGAATACCAACACAAGTGCCATACCAATTATCAATCCGAAGACAGCGAGCCGATATAAGCCGTCCTTGGATCTAAAGGAAAATACACCCCCGAGGACTTGAAGAATCTGTCGCCGACTTGTGACAAGGGCAAGTGTTCCAATGCCGAGCCATGCCCCGGCGCGTTGCTCCGTTTGTAAGCCGATGGCGGTCGTCCACCCCGTTGCGCTGAAAAAGACGCGCTGCGCACCCCAAAATAGGTAGAAAAACCAAAATGACAACGACAACTCCAACGGCATGAGATACCCAAATCCAATCGCGAATGGATAGACGTAAACAGGCAAACGTCCGACTGCGTTCCACGGACGTTCAGAAAAGTAGAGTTGATACTTGATCTTGAGTGCAGGTATCACAGGGAAAAGGTAGTTCAACCCCGCCAGAATCTCCAGTCCAAATGCGATGCCGAAACCGAGCCAAAACAACTGATTGCGAAAAAGCGTAGACGTATTCCCGAGCAATTCGACAGGAAGTGTCGTCAAAGGATAACTCAGTTTCTCGTGGTCAATCCACTGTCTCCTGATGATAATATTGACACACAGCATCATAAACAGGATGACAATCACCAAACCACTCCACGCCACAATGGGCCACATCCATGCATTTAGGTAGTGTTCCTGCCAAAACGTATCATCCCCTTCAAAGTAGCCTTGTAGAATCCCCCGATCGGTAATCGTTAGCCACGTGGGCATGAACCGAAAAAAGAGATCTGACCATTCATTTTCGGGTGTGGCAAACCAGCCGGCATTGGCAATCATCGGCACTAACTGTCGAACGATGTCGTGTCCCGCGAGCGCGGTTGCTACGGATACCATCGTATACGTCAGTGCGAGTTCACGTGCTGTCGGCGCGAAGCCTCTAAAAACTTGTTTGAGGAGCGGTGTGATGAGCGCGAGTAAAAAAAAGGTGAAGAGAACCGTCGGAAAGATAGAGAAGTCGGTCAGTTCCCATACAACCCTGTTTTCTGCGGAGATAATCCAATAACAGGTGAGGACAATAAGGATCGAACCGAAGACAAGCGTCCCGAAAAGAAAACGGAGTACTGAGGATTTCTGGTTGCTCTCATTTGTGAGTGGTGCTCTGTGCCGCATAAGTATAGTATACCATATTTTCTGATGTCAATACAGAGGATATGCTCATGCGAAGTTCTATAGGCTCAGATTTGCCATCTCTTTCGTTTTGTGTTAAAATAAAGGACACTTTAACTTCGCAGGCAAAGGAAAAACCGTGCTATCCTATCCCGTGAGAAATGGCGATTTACTTCCTAATATTGATAAAATACTCGTCATCCGTGTTGATGGGATCGGAGATTTGCTGAACTCGACCCCAGCGATCGCGTTGTTGCGAGAAAACTATCCATCCGCGGAAATCACAGTATTAGCGCGCCCGCTTAATGCATCGGTGCTTATCGGTAATCCCGATGTAGACAGGGTTCTGATCTTTGATCGGGAGGGAAAACACCGAGGGGTTTTAGCACAATTCCGATTCTACCGCGAGGTACGCCGTGAGCGGTATCAACTCGTCGTTGCCATACAGACAGCAATGTGGTCTCATCTCGTTGCTTTTCTTTCGGGTGCGCCATACCGTTTGGGACGTTATCAGAAACGCTTCAAATCCACCCTCACACACGCGTGGCGCGGTAAATACTTAAAAGGCGAAACCCACGAAGTCGACAGGAACTTAGAACTCGTTCGATTCATCTGTCAGGGAGAAGGTCAGCCGAAACTTATATTCCACTTGTTGCCCGATGAGATCGCCACGGCGAAAGCACGGCTTACATCGTGGGATATCGGGGACGAGTCATTTCTCATCGGCATCCATCCTGGCGGCAGTTCGTTCGATAAACGCTGGCCCGAAATGCAGTATGCTGAGCTCGCGGATAGACTGGCGTCCCACTACAACGCGACAATACTCCTTCTACGGGGTCCCGGGGAAGAGGCATTAACGGACAAGATTCAGAAAGCGATGCAGTCCGCTGCTATTGTGCACGCGCCGGAAACAATTCGCGAATTAGGGGCACTGCTCTCCTGTTGCGACTTGGTCGTCTGTAACGATTCCGGTCCGATGCACCTCGCTGCAGCATTAGACGTACCGACGGTGGCAATCTTCGGTCCGACGGATCATGTGGCGTGGCGTCCGTTGAGTGAAAACGCCTCTATCGTACGGCGGGATATGCCGTGCTGGCCCTGTAGCGCACATAAGTGTAAAATCGGCTGGGAATGCACGAAAAAACTTCCCATTGAACCGGTTTGGAATGCAGCGGCGACAGCCGTAGAAACGAGACGAAAATGAAGATTGTCGTAGTCGGGTGGGGCTCAACGGGAGATGTCTATCCCATTTTAGCACTATCGGAACGCCTACTTGAAAGAGGTCATCAGGTGCGCGTCTGTGCACCAGGACTTTATAGGGACAAGATTCTTGAGATCGGCACGGAATTCCACGAGATAGGGGTCGCTTTTGACTTGGCAGAATTTCACACGGCAATGGATGCGATTATCCCGAAGCGCGACCCGACGGCGATGCTACGGCTCATCGTAGAGGAAGGGATTGTGCGCCGTGGTGGACAGTGGCATCAGGATTGTTTGAGCGCCATGAAGGGGTTTGATATGGTCATCTGCCATTCTGTGGACATCCCTGCCCAAGAGGCTGCGATTCGCACTGGTATCCCGTGGCTGACTGTAACGTATTGTCCCGGTTTCATCAAATCGCTCGACTTCGCGCCGCATCCATTTCCAAACTGGGGACGCACCTTCAACGCCATTGTATGGAAACTGGCACAACTTCGTCTTGCTTCAAGTATAGACGTGCTTTTCAATCAATTCATCGCGTCTGTCGGTGGAGAACCGCGGACTTCAGTCGCATTAGATGGGATGTACTCACCACACCTGAACCTCATCGCTGCATCGCCATCTCTCTGTCCACCAAGTGACTTCCCATCGAATCACAAATTCACGGGGGTGTGGCATCTCGCGTCGCCTTCGTATACCCCACCCTCTGAACTTGTCAATTTTTTAGCGGAGGGTCCACCACCTGTTATTATTTCGTTTGGCTCTATGGGAGGCTCCAATGGACGTGAGACCACGGAAATCTTGATTGACGCTATTAGAAAGACGAACCAACGTGCAATCGTTCAAGCCGGATGGGGACAACTCGGGACTGAAGGTGCCCTCCCTGATATCTTCTGCACGGAGTATGTTCCACACCAATGGCTGTTTCCGAAGGGGTGTTGTGTTGTGCACCACGGCGGTGCCGGAACAACGGCATCCGTGTGTCGCGCCAAAGTTCCTTCTGTCGTTGTCGCGCACCACGCAGATCAACCGTATTGGGGAAAACGTTTGTCAGGCTTAGGGGTCGCCCCGCGGCATCTACACCGTCGAAGCCTTACTGCCAAACGTTTGGCGAAACGGATTCAAAAAGTACTGGCTACACCCGCTATGAAAGAGCGAGTGGAGGTTTTAGGAACACAGATGGAAACAGAAGATGGTTTGACTGCAGCTGTTGACCTGATTGAATCTTTTTAACGAGGGCAGGCATCGGGTACTGGAGAGGGGCAATTGCTCCGAAACGGAAACCCTTCGCGAGGTAAAAGCGGAATAGGAGAAAGCAAAAGAGATGCCGGCGCATGATGTCAAAGCTGAACTGGCAGAACAGGACGCAGTGGCTCGATATAAAGACGGAAAACCGACGAAATTGAGATAGGAAAAAAAGGAGTTAGAAAAATGCTAAACTTGTTTGACATTCCAATGCACGACAGAGAAGGCTTTATTGAGGCTTTAGAAAAACTTGAGGCAAAAACAACCGATGTTGCGTGGGAGTTTTTGGAGTCTGAGATCCCTGGCGTTGCTGAGGATGACGCGTTCGACGGGTTGTGCTGGTTTGAGATCGCCGAAGAAGCACTTGACTTAACCCTGAAAGAAATATTGGCGCTCACAACTTTTGACCCTATGGGTATCAGTAGCGACGCGATGGACATGCAGGGACGGGATCCGCTCAGTGACGTGCAGTATCTTCACAAGCTTTATGAATGGTGGGAGGTATTACAAAAAGATCGCGAAACACTTGAGAACCTTTTTCAAAACAAAGCCGTTTCTGAAATACTTGAGGAAATACACACCGTTCTAAAAGTCCATAGTATCCCTTTTGGTAGCATAGAGAGCGTTCACAGGTTCTGTGACAACGCAATGCGGGAAGCGATGGATGCGTGGTTAAAGGACGAGAAGCGTTAAACCCTCTCCCCTTCAGTTATTTGCGCAATTTGCGTAAGTCCTGATAAAAAAACCTTTCGTAAAAAATGCTGAAGAAAATTCTCGTCTTTAGTTTCTCATTTATCGGTGATGCAGTGCTGTCCACTGCTGTTATCCAACCCTTGCGAAAACATTTCCCAGATGCCCACATTACCTTCCTTGTCGGACCGCGCGCGTTTGACCTCCTTGCGACTGACCCCAACATCGACGCAACGCTCGTTTATGACAATCGAGGCGAACACGCCGGTTGGAAAGGGAGGCTGCGTCTCATCAGAACCTTACGACTTGAGAAATTCGACCTCGTTGTTAACCTACGGGACAGTCTCATGGCGCGGTGTATCGGGGCGGAACATTGGGGGATGGCGCGCGGTGAGAGCAATCGCCATGCTGTCACTCGATATTTGGAAGTGCTTCAGAGGCAAGACGTCGACACAACCAATGCACATCCACTCGTAGCATTGACGGAAACAGAACGGACTGCTGCACATAATTTTCTTGTTGAGACAGGTCTTAAGTCGGAACGATTGTTAATCGGGATCCATCCTGGTGGGAACTGGGAATATAAGTTGTGGGATGGAAAGAACTATGCGGATGTTGCGAGTATTTTAGCAGAGAAGTTAGACGCAGCGATTTTACTCTTTGCGGGTCCGAATGAGCACGCACTCCAAGCGCAGGTCGCGGAAAAGATGGATGTCCCACCCATTCTCGTCAAAACAGACGATCTTCGACACCTCGCGGCACTCCTCTCTGCGTGTGATGTGTATATTGGAAATGACACAGGACCGATGCATATCGCGGCAGCAGTCGGTACACTTGTCGTCGCGCTTTTCGGTTCAACGAACCACATTCGGAGCGGTCCCTACGGGGACGCACATACAGTTTTGCAGAGCGGGATAAATCTGGGGTGTAATCCTTGCCATCCGGGAAGGCATCCGGGAGGCTGCGGTGCCGGTAGTTGCGCAGTGATTGCGGGGATTACAGTAGGACAGGTATTGGAAGCGATGGAGAGTTATATTTCCTCAGTCTCAATTCCTAATGCCCGTAAATTCCCTTTAAGTTCCTCGTAAGCCTCCTATGAGATTTCACCAGCGGAAGGACAGCGTTACAATTGAGATTTTGACAAGGTAGGATGTAAGTCCAGATATAAGCGTGGACATCGGATCCGTCAGGTTCTTGGCGAATAAACATTATCCCTGTGAACATGGCGGGTCTAAATTTCTGCCAATAGCCTAAAGTATTGCTCTCTGCTCATTCCAACGGTTCGCATATTGTTTCTGATAAGGGTAACGGGGATCTCGTCGTAACATGGAATGACGACAGCACGTTTAGCATCGGGATGGTGATAGATAAGATGGGATCCTTTTTGCCTAACGTAGAGACACCCAAATTCTTCAAAAATTTTAACTTGGGTTCGCCAGTCTGTTGGCGAAAGTCTCGACATTAAAAAACTCCCAGAGGAACAGTGCGCTGATTAAAGGCAATCACTTGTTTATCAAGTTGAAGCGTGGATTGCGGGGTATTCAAATCGTAACCGGCATCTTCTAAAAATGCCTTGAGTGTTCCGAGTCTCGCGGATTCCTCCAGTTGAATCTCGATGACTTCAAGGAGGTTACTTCGTGCTTCTTCAATGTCCCTTCCGCAACTCACAACGTCCAACTCCGGACAGTAGGCGGTGTACATGTTGCCTTCCTTCCAAATTTCTTCTGTTACTACAAGGTTCTTCATTATAGTCTCCTTATTTATTACGTTCCACCACCGATTACCAATAGACAAATTCCAATTACCAATAACGCTGAAAAACAGACAAAGAAAATAGTTGGTACAAAAGTTTCAACGACAGTCAGTCGCCAATAGGTTTTCTGCTCTCTGCCTTCGGTGAGTAGATCCCATTCGCGTTTGAAAAAGGGATAGATAAGTTTTTCTTCCAATTCATGTAACGCTTTAAATTTACCGGAATTCAGTTGGCGGTAAGAACGGATGACAATATACCACGCTGAAGCTAAAAACATACCAAACAGTCCGAAACCTACCATAAGCCATTCGAGTGGTACTCCGTTTTTGCGCTGTAAAAAGGCAGAAAAAAGCACTGCTAATCCGGACAAAACCAGCATATAAAAACGGTTTGCGGTTCCCCGTTGCCTGCTGACGCTATCGGCGAGTTCTGCGTGTAGTTTGTAGATTTCTAAGAGTTCCTGTTTTTCATCCATATTTGCTAGCTCCTGGATGGTAGAGATGATGCTTTCTGTGTTCCAACGGGCAATTTCTTCCACTGCAGCCGGAGGCTATTCAACACAACAGATACACTGCTAAACGCCATCGCGAACGCCGCAAGCATCGGGTGGAGTTCCCGAAACATCATCGGTACGAAAGATAGTGGATACAGCGCGCCTGCTGCAACAGGGATTAAAAGCACATTGTAGAAGAACGCCCAGAAAAGGTTCTGCTTAATCGTGCGCATCGTCGAGCGGCTGAGCCGAATTGCTTCGGGAAGTCCACGTAAATCGCTGTGCATGAGTGTCACGTGCGCTGTCTCCCTGGCAATATCGGTGCCTGTGCCGAGTGAGATGCCGATATCGGCTTGTGCCAATGCAGGGGTATCGTTGATGCCGTCGCCGACCATCGCGACGAGTCCACTATTTTCCGTCTGTAACTTTTTAACGGCTGCTGCTTTATCTTCGGGTTTGAGTTCCGCCATGACATCGCCGATCCGCGTCGCCTTGGCGATTGCATCAGCTGTAACACGGTTATCTCCTGTCATCATTACGACAGTACATCCAAGTTCGTAGAGTTCCGAGACTACGGCTTGCGCTTCCGATTTTAAGGTGTCGGCGACCGCCAGCAGCCCTACAAGGTGTCCATCAATGGCGACCCATAGGACGGTTTTCGCCTCGGTCTGTAGACGCGCTGCGTCTTCTTCAAATTTCCTGGTCGGAATGTTGTGCTGTTGAATTAAGGGTAGATTACCGATGATGACACTGTTTTCACCGACCTGTGCGGTGATACCGTGTCCAGTGACGGCTTCAAATTGACTCGGTGTCGCGATATCCAATCCACGGTCCTTAGCTGCTTGGACAACTGCTTTTCCGATGGGATGTTCACTGCCACGCTCCGCAGCGGCAGCGAGTTGTAGAAGTTCCGATGCGTCTGTATCCGTGAGAATATCGGTAAGCCTGAGTTTCCCCTCCGTTAAAGTGCCTGTTTTATCGAGGACGATTGTGGTTAAGTCTCCTGCGCGTTCGAGGGCTTCGCCGTTTCGGAAGAGGATGCCGCGCTGCGCGCCGATACCGGTTCCCATCATAACGGCGGTTGGGGTGGCGAGTCCCAATGCACACGGGCAGGCTGTGACGAGGATTGCGACTAAACGGAGCATTGCTGGGGTGAACCCTGCTCCAATAAGGAACCACCACACGAGAAACGTCACAATGGCGATCCCAGAGACAATAGGCACAAACACATTTGTGACTGCATCGGCGGCGCGTTGGATAGGGGGTTTGCTCTGTTGTGTTGTTTGGACCAATTGGACAAGACGGGCAAGTGCCGTTTCTGCTCCAATATGCGTGGCTTCCATTGTGAGCATTCCGCTCTGATTCATCGTCGCTGCGGTCACAGGATCGCCGGGTCCCTTATCGACGGGCATGCTTTCTCCGGTGAAGACGCTTTCATCAATGGCGCTTTTGCCGCTGCGCACTACACCATCAACAGGAATACTTTCGCCGGGACGCACGAGAAGAACATCGCCTATGCCGACCTGTTCAATCGGAATGTGTTGTTCTTCGCCGTTTTTTAGGCGACACGCGATTTGGGGGGAAAGTTGGGGGAGTTTTTTCAGGGCTGCGTTTATCTTACCTTTGGCGCGGGCTTCGATCAGTTTCCCTAACTTAATCAACGTAATGATAACGGCGGCTGTCTCAAAATAGACGTGGGTTCCAAAGCGCGTCCCTGCGTCCATCCCCAATGCAATCGTTACAACGAGGCTATAGAGGAAGGCTACGGATGACCCCATAGCGACGAGGACATCCATATTGGCGGATCCGTTGCGCAAGGCTTTAATACCACCAATATAATAGTCCCAAGCAACGTAACCCTGCACCGGTAATGCTAAGCCAAACATGAGCCAGTTAACCCAGCCTGCTGATGCCCACGCGCCTAACAGATTCATATCTCTACCCATGCTGAGGAGAAAAAGTGGGAGCGTGAAGATGACCCCAACAATGAATTGCCTCTTTTGGTGTCGAAATTCCGCAGCGCGCGCAGCGTCTTCTTCACCTTCATCGACAACGTCAAAACCGAGATCTCGGATCTTATCGACGATGGTTTCCTCGCTGAGCGTGGACGCATCAAAGGTAACCGCCGCATATTCAGTGGCAAGACTAACTTCTGCGGCAAGGACACCCTCCATCTTTTTCAGATGTCGTGTGATGGTGCTTGTACAGTTTTCGCAGTGCATCCCTGTGATGGGGAGGTTAATTTGGTGTTCCATTTTTTAATGGTTATCGGTAGTCGGTTATTGGTAGTCGGTTAAGAGAAGGTGTTTCCCTGGTTAAATTAGATCTCTCTTTAACCGATAACCCGCAGCCAATAGTTAATTGCTAATGGTCTCTTTACCAATTTTAGCACATCGCGAGCAAGAGATGCAAGGAAGGAATATAATAAGCAAAAGTCTCTCAGTTAGCCTAAGTGGACGGGTAGACCCGTTTCAAGAGATTCGTTGGCTGCGATGGACAAAATAGCGGTTTTGGCGGCATCCGAATAGGGAGAGCGGATCGCGCTGCCATCGCCTGTGCGGACTGCTTCAATAAAGGTGCTATCCATATCAATGGTGCAATTGTTTTGCGGATTCCACGTGGTCGTCTCATCAGCCGTGGAGAGCACAAGCGCACTACGGAGATGGTATTCAAGTGAACCGTCCTCACAAAAGATGTCTAAGCCGGAACGCCGCATCCCATTCGTTGTGAAGCAGGCGGAAAACATAACACCGAAGACACCACTCTCGAATTGTAACGAGACGGCAGAGGCTTCCTCAATATCGTAATCGGTATTCGGGATCAGATCGTTGCGTGCGACGGCATAGACGGTTTTGACTTCACCGAAGAGGTACCTCGCCATATCAAATTCATGTGTTGTCTGCTCCATGAGCTGCCCGCCGGATTTCGCTTTCTCGCGCCACCATCCACCCGGCATGCCGCCCATCCAATAACCCATGAAGAATCCGACGCGTCGAGAAGCGAGGAGTTCCTGCGCCTTGTCGATAATATCAAGATAGCGTTCCTGATACCCAGTCGCGGTAATAATCCCCTTTTCTTCGACTTCAGCAGCGATTTCTTTTGCTTCGTCAGCATCCATGTGCACCGGTTTCTCTACAAACATCGGCAGCCCAGCAGCAATGACTGCACGCTCAGGGGCACCGTGGGCAAACGGCGGAATCGAAATGTAAACAGCATCTAATTCCTCGCTTGCGAGCATCTGATTGTAGTCTGCATAGGCTTTGCCACCGTATTGGGTGACAGCCTGCTCTGCTTTGTCGATTACAATATCGCAGAAGGCGACGAATTTTGTGCCGCCGATCTCGGTTAATTCACGCAAGTGGCGGTTCATGTTGCCACCCGTGCCGATAAAACCTAACCTAACATCTGACATTTTTTTATTATTATCCTTATTGGTTTCTCTCCGTTGTTGAGAAACGAACGGTTTATTAGAAAAGATTGGGCAGGTACAAGACCTGCCCCTACGGTTTGTGGTGTGCTTGCTTCACTGGTAATTGGGCAGGTACAAGACCTGCCCCTACAGTTTGTGGTGTGCTTGCTTCACTGGTACTTGGGCAGGTACAAGACCTGCCCCTACGGTTTGTGGTGTGCTTGCTTCACTGGCACTTGGGCAGGTACAAGACCTGCCCCTACGGTTTGTGGTGTGCTTGCTTGGGGATCAGAATCCCTTTACACTACCACATGTTTAACCAATCGCCGATGACTGATAACCGTTAAAAAACTGAATTTTGTGCGGGAGTGAGCATGAGTGATGGCAGAATACCGATAAGCAATACACCAATCGCCGCGAGAACTAATCCCACAACAAGTGTGCTGGGATACGACGCGAATGGCAGTTCCTCTTCCGGTTCACGCATATACATCGTGACAACAACTCGGAGATAGTAAAATGCCGATATTGCTGTGTTGATTGCTCCAATAATAACAAGCCAGATATGTCCTGCTTGAACGGCCGATTTAAAGATATAGAATTTCCCAACGAACCCGGCAGTCGGTGGAAAACCGGCGAGTGATAAAAGCATTATCGTCATAAACATGGCAAGTAACGGCTTTCGGAGACCGAGTCCAGCGTAATCGGAAATCATGAGACTCTCACCGTCCTCTGTTTTCGCCAAGATGACCGCACCGAAAGCACCGATATTCATCACACAATAAACGAGCAGGTAAAGCATGGCACTCGAAATTCCGTCGTTATTTGCAGCCGCTAAGCCTATTAGGACGTAACCTGCGTGTGCGATACTTGAATACGCGAGCATCCGTTTTATGCTTGTCTGTGCAATCGCAATGACATTTCCGACTGTCATCGTTAACATTGCCAACACAATGACAACACTACTCCATTCGACTTGCAGATTTGGTAGTGCTTCCATGAAAATTCTGAGGAACGCTGCAAACCCAGCCGCCTTGGGTCCAGCGGAGATAAACGCGGCTATCGTTGTGGGTGCGCCTTCGTACACATCGGGTGCCCATTGATGGAACGGAACAATAGCAACCTTAAATCCAAATCCGACAATAAGAAGGAACATACCCGCTAACAACAGTGGCGATTTATTTGCGGCAGTGATCGCTTCAGCAATCGCGGGGACATTCGTCGTTCCGGCACCCCCATAAATAAGAGCGATCCCGTAGAGGAAGAACGCGCTTGCAAACGCACCGAGCAATAGGTATTTCATGCCCGCCTCGCTGGAAGCAGGATTATCTCGAAAATAACCCGCCAACACATACAGCGATAATGACATCAGTTCCAAGCCGAGGAAGACAATAATCAACTCATTGCCGGCAGCCATCAACATCATACCGAACGTCGCCAGCAGAATGAGTAGGTAGTAAGGTCCCTGCTTTCTGTCGTCCCTGTCCAGATAACTCATCGAAATCAAAGCGACCAGAATCGTCGAAACAAGGAAAATAATGTTGAAGAAGAGTGAGAAATTATCCACCTTGAACATATCGTTGAACTGCGTGCCGACTGTACCTGCTTGATGCATCTGGATAGAGACCCACAGGGCAATCCCAGCCCCAACGATCGTCATCCAGCCAAGAATCGCTTTTGAAATGCCGTCAAACAGGTCAAAAACGAGGACGATGAGCAACGTTAAAGCGATAATCAGTTCCGGCATCAGTAATTGCCAGTTAATCTCTATTGGCATTCGAAATCTCCATAAAATGGTTGTCAGTTAAGAGGGTTTCCTGTAACAATTGATGTCATTATTCAATCAAGTGTATTAGCGTAGGAACACAAACGTTACAATCACAAAGAGCGGGACTAAAATTACTACCGACCAGAGCATGTATCCGAAGAAACTCGGCATACGGATACCGCTTTGTTCCGCGATTGCTTTCACCATGAAGTTCGGCGCATTGCCGATATAGGTATTCGCACCCATAAACACCGCTCCAACAGAGATAGCCGTTAGCAATTTGACAAACTCTAAGTGCTCGGGACCAGTCAATTGTCCAGACAGAATTTCCGGTATTACGGCTTCAGTGAGATGCAATTTCCCGAGTGCTGTGTTGAAAAACGTCAAGTAGGTCGGGGCATTGTCTAAGAAACTTGACAGAATTCCTGTTATCCAGAAGTAGTGCATCGGTTCTTTTATCGCCCCAATTAACCCACGTAACGCGCCGTTTTCACCGGCTTTTAGAATGGCTAATGCTGGAATAATGGTCATAAAGATACCGGCGAATACTTTGGCGACCTCTTCAATCGGCTCCCACGAAAACTCGTTCTCCTGACGCAACTTACCACTAAAGGGTGTGAACCTGAGAGATAACAGTCCCATGACGACAATCAACACATCGCGTGCAATATTTTGCCAGTATACGTGCACACCAAAGATATTGACTTCTCCCCACTTGAAACTACCACTCATTAAGACAGCAGCGACGATACCGAGGAGGAAGACGAGGTTAAAAAGTCCGTCTACGCGGATCGGTTCGTTGGTTCCATCGTCTGGCACGACACCGCCTTCCCGTTTAAACATGAATGTGTCTAACACAAAGAAAAGCACAATTAAGATCACACTAATAAAGAGCATGTGCGGGAAGAGAGCCGTCGTCGTCCAGAAGAAAGGGACGTTGTGCAAGAATCCCAAAAAGAGCGGCGGGTCGCCCAAGGGTGTTAAGGAACCCCCGATGTTACTTACGAGAAAGATAAAGAAGATGACCAGATGGACCTTGCTCTGCCGATACGCGTTTGCTCGAATGAGCGGGCGGATGAGGAGCATGGACGCGCCTGTTGTACCGACCCATGAGGCGATAGCGGTGCCGATAAGCAGCAACAATGTGTTAACGATCGGCGTACCCCGTAAGGTGCCACGCACGAGAATTCCACCTGCGACTGTAAACAATCCCCACAAGAGAATAATGAACGGGATATAGTCTATCAGGTAGATATGCAGGATATCGTAAAACGCTTCTCCTTGAAACGCTATGAGATACGGAATAGCGAAAGCTAACGCCCAAACCAATGACATTTTTCCGCCGTGGTGGACAAGAAAATGGGAATCCAACACGAGTGGGAAAATCGCAATAGAGAGAAGTATACCAACGAAGGGAATGATGCTCCAAATAGGTAATTTCGCGCCATCTACGCCGTGACCATGATGTGCATCGCCCCCGTGTGCGTCGTCTGCTCCGAAGGAAACCCCCACTGAAACTGACAATGCCATCCCTAAAATTAGACAAAAAATAAGACCTGATGCAAGTTTAAACTTCATTTATGATCGAGAGTCGCGATTCGGAGATCGCTCCTACTGTCCTGCCTCCTTTTCAATCTTTTCGTGTTGTGTGTGCTGTGTTCCGTGTAGAGCGAGTTCGGTGTCTTGTACTCTTTGCTCGCTCGCGCGTCCTATAGCGGGTTCGGTTTGCACCTGCGTTACGACAAGTCCTACTGATTTCTCCATCTTACTCAGGAAAGGTTTTGGATAAACGCCGATCCAGACGATGAACAGGAGTATCGGAAGCATCACAACGATTTCGCGTGCGTTCAAGTCAGGCAAGGCTTCATTTGTTTTATCCAGCGTCCCGAACATCACGCGTTGGAACATCCACAGCATATACACGGCTGCGAGAATTACACCTGCTGTTGCCAGAACCACATATACCTTCGAGAAGGCGCCCTGAACAAAACTACCGAACAGTATCATATATTCGCCGACGAATCCATTCAAACCTGGGAGTCCAATTGACGATAACGTCACCACCATAAAAATTGTAGCAAAGATCGGCATACGTTTTGCCAAGCCCCCGAAATCCACAATCATCCTGCTGTGTCTTCGCTCATAAATCATTCCGACCAAAAGGAACAACGCGCCCGTACTCAAGCCGTGATTAATCATTTGTAAGACACTGCCTTGAATACCGGCGGGATTTTTAGAAAACAACCCCAACACCACAAATCCAAGGTGGCTTACACTGGAATATGCGACCAGTTTTTTCAGATCGGGTTGGACCATTGCTACCAATGCTCCATAGATGATGCCTATGACAGCGAGTGGTACAATCAACGGCGTGAATTCAGCCGCTGCATCGGGAAAGAGGGGTAAGCAAAATCGGATGATCCCGTATGTCCCCATCTTCAGCAGCACCCCGGCAAGTATGACACTGCCCACCGTAGGGGCTTCAACGTGGGCATCGGGTAGCCACGTATGGAAGGGAAAGAGCGGAACCTTAATGGCGAAGGCAATGAAGAACGCCAAGAACAATAGATGTGAATGTTCAAACGGACCGCTGAGCGTTGTGAGATCGAAACTGTTGTTGTTTTGGAAGTAGAGTGCCAAGATGCCAACCAGCATTAGCGCACTACCCGCCATTGTATAAAGCACGAACTTCACAGTCGCATAAATTCGACGCTCCCCACCCCAAATACCGATGAGGAAGTACATCGGAATCAGCATTGATTCCCAAAATACAAAAAAGAGGAATAGATCCAACGCACAGAAGACACCTAACATCCCGGTCTCAAGCGCAAGGAGCGACATCATAAAACCGCTGAGCCCTTTCTCGATCGAGTTCCAGGCGGCGAGGATACACACCGGCGTCAGGAAAGTTGTGAGTAACACTAACCATAGCGAAATGCCATCGATGCCGATGTGGTAGCTTGTACCTAAACCGGGGATCCACGCCTGCTGTGTGACGTTTTGGAACGTTGCGGTCTCTGTATCAAACCCGGTGTAAAGCCCCAATGAGACAATAAACGTCAGGAGTCCAATGACAAGTGCAATGCCTTTGACAGCGGATGCCCCAAGTCCTCTGAGCAACGCGATCGCTATCACGCCGAGTAGTGGTAAAAAGATGACTATTGAGAGTAGCAAAAAAATCTCCTTTTTAATGGTTATCGGCTATCAGTTGTCAGTAGTCGGTTAAAAGACTCTCTATGGAACAATTCATCCCAACTTGGAGTACTCCGAGAACATGAAAATCTCTTAACTGAGAACCGATAAATCTCATTGCGATGCAAACTAACGCTTATTTAGTAAAGAGTTAGTTTTTATTGGCGTAGTTTATGGCATCTCGTACAATAACCCCGAGTCCACTAAGTAGTGCCACGACCGTAAATACCGCAATCCATTCTGTCCAACTCATGGTTCAATCCTCCAGTTGATTGATCTTTCGATATGCCACTCGATTGATACCAATAGAGATAATCGTGAAAACAAGAGCACCAATCATATTGAGTATAAGTAGCACTCGGCCAGCTTTTCCATAGTTCTGAAGGACCCAAGCCCCTTCAGATAGAGCAGTGGCAATAGACATAGCAAATATCACCTTTAACCATCCAATTTCTTCCTTAAGTTTGTTGCTGTGTTCCATCCAATATCACCCTTCTTGAGAAAATAAATCACTATTTCTTCCTCCATCAGTGTTCCACAAAGAGGGAAGACACATTCAAGATACAAACGCGCTAAGTAAAAAACAGATAGTATGCGAGGAATAACACGATTCCGAGAACCATTGATACAATGTACGCTTGGACAAGCCCTGTTTGGAGACGACGCAACGTTCCCCCAATAAATCGGATAATAGATCCCACGCCGTTGACGATCCCATCAATAATACCGTTATCTACAATCCGCCAGAGTAGGTAATGCGAACCGTTTTTAATCGGTTGCACGATGAGCGCGTTATATACCTCATCGACATAGTATTTGTTCGCGAGCAGCTTGTGTAAGGCATTGGTGGGTTCATCGGATGGTGTTCTTTCGCGATAGCGTGACCATGCGAACGCAATACCTGCCAAACCGACTATAGATGAAATCACCATGAACAGGATTACATTACCCGATGCCTCATGGTGCGCTTCTGGAAAAACGCTCTTCGTGAAATCGTGGAACCAACTTTCATGTCCACCCCACCCTAAAAGCAAGCCGATCAAGGCAGAAGGAATCGCCAGAATTGCGAGCGGGACCCACATGACCGGTGGCGATTCGTGCAGATGCGAATCAACATCGGGGTCAACACGGGATTCACCATAAAATGTCACAAAGATTAAGCGGAACATATAAAACGCCGTCAAGAATGCGGTGACTAAACCGATGACGTAAATAATAGGCGAGCTCCCCCAAGCACTGTGCAAAATTTCATCTTTGCTCCAGAAACCGCTCAGGAACGGAAATCCTGCAATAGCAAGAGCCCCGACTAAAAAGGTCCAGTGCGTTATCGGCATCTTTGCCTTTAAGCCGCCCATCTTTCGCATATCCAATTCATTCGCCATGGCGTGCATCACGCTACCAGCGGTAAGGAACATCAGCCCTTTAAAGAAGGCATGCGTTACTAAATGGAAAATGCCTGAGGCATAAGCCCCAACGCCAACACCAAGGAACATATACCCGAGTTGGCTGACAGTGGAATAGGCGAGGATGCGTTTTATATCGTTCTGGGTAAGTGCTATCGTTGCGGCGAAGAAAGCAGTTAAAACGCCGATCCACGCGACCACTTCGCCGGTATGTGCTATATTATAAAGCACAGCGGAGCGTGCTATCATATAGACGCCCGCCGTTACCATTGTTGCGGCGTGAATCAATGCACTAACAGGTGTAGGACCTTCCATTGCATCCGGGAGCCATACATAGAGCGGAATCTGTGCCGATTTACCTATTGCTCCAACGAAGAGTAGCAAGGTCGCGATTACGAGGGTACTGGCACCAAAGACTTTCTGAAAATTATCTGCCTCAGCAGCATCAAATATCGATGTGAAATCGAGGGTTCCGAACGCAGCGAACAGGGTAAACATACCCAACAGGAACCCGAAGTCGCCGATCCGGTTGACGATGAACGCCTTTTTTCCAGCGTCTGTCGCTGTTTGCTTCTCATACCAGAATCCGATGAGGAGATATGAGCAGAGTCCAACGCCTTCCCATCCGACGAACATCATCAGATAGTTGTTTCCGAGGACCAAGATTAGCATTGCAAAGACGAATAGGTTCAGATAGGCAAAATAGCGTGTATAGCCTGCATCGCCATGCATGTAGCCAATCGAATAGACGTGAATGAGAAATCCGACCCCGGTAATCACTAACAACATGACTGAGGTGAGTGCGTCCACACGGAACCCGATATTGAAAGCGAACGACTCGCCTGTAATCCATTCATATAGGGTTTCATCGAACGGGGCAGCACCGCCGTGCAAACTGGCAAAAGCGATAATCGAACAGACTAAAGAGACAAGCACTGCAAGCGAACCTATCCACCCGCTGAGTTGCTCGTTCCCTTTTAGCCCCTTATTTTGTGCAAGTCCGAATAACCCGTTAATCAGAAACCCAACAAGTGGGGCAACTAACAGGACAACAATTAATTCTATTGTCATTTTTTATCCTTACTATTGGTTCGAGATATTCAGTAAGAGATTTGTGACGCGCATTAGAATCTTCTTTAACTGATAACCAATTTTGCTTAGCCTTTCAATGAATTAACCTCATCTACATTAACCGTCTGCCGGTGTTTGAAGACGCTTACAATAATTGCGAGCCCAATGGCGACCTCAGCGGCAGCAACCGTCATAACAAAGAAAACGAATACCTGTCCGGTAGCTTCACCGAGACTCCGACTGATTGCTACAAAAGCGAGATTCGCTGCATTCAGCATCAGTTCAATACACATGAAGATGATAATGGCATTCCTGCGGATGAGGACCCCAATGACTCCCGTTGTAAACAGGAGCGCACTCAATATAAGATAATACTCTAATGACATTTTTTAACTTTCCTTGCGGTTAAATGACATGGGTTTGGACTTTAACGCGCCTTTCTCAAATCCGCCTTCCATTATATTACAGGCTACGTTTTTGATGCTATGAAGATAAACGCTCCACTGGTCGATTACCGACTTTAATTCTCTTCTTGACTTTCGCGTTTTACTAAGACGATAACGCCAATCAATGCCGCCAGCAAGATAAGCGACGTAACCTCAAACGGTAAGAGGTACTTACTGAACAAGAGTTCGCCGATGTCATACGTCGTTGTCGTTACCGATGCAGCCGCGGATTCTGCCGATGCCACTGCGGTGTCATTGAGCGCATTCACTGCGATATAGATGCCTTCGGCGGCAAAAAGGATGCCTAAGATAATGGCGAACCCCTTCAGTTTCCTTCCAATAGCACCTTTCGCCGAGAGTGTCCCCAAGTTCAGGAGCATAATCACAAAGAGGAACAGGACCATAATCGCGCCAGCATAGACGATGACTTGGACCGCCGCAACGAAATGTGCGCCCAATAGGACAAAAAGCCCGGCTTGTGCGAAAAACGTTACAATCAGTGAAAGCGCGCTATAAATCGGATGTCGAAACGAAATGACAGCAATCGCGCCAATCAGCGAGACCGCTCCAAAGAGAATAAATAGAATCTGTTCTGCATTCATAAGCGTGCCTCCTATTCTATTGCGTCCAGAGCGGTGGGTGTGACCGGATTGTCGCTATCTTGGATTGCCGGCTTAGGTGCCTTCATTACAAGAAGTCCTGCGACAATAGAGACAACAATAAACGCGGAAACCACATTTCCGATACCCACGATCAGACGAGAGTTGGTCGTTATCCATAAAATGCCGGTTACGACGATTGAAGTCAAAGCGACAGGCAACAGAAATTTCCAACCGAAGTTCATGAGTTGGTCGTAGCGGAATCGAGGCAGCGTCCAACGCACCCAGATAAACACGAACAGGAAAATCGCTGTTTTGACAAAAAAGATACCGAATGAGATCAGTCCGCTCCATACAGGACCGCCCATATTCTCCAATCCGAAGAAATGCCAGCCGCCTAAAAAGAGCGTCACTGTTACGGCAGACCCGACAATCATGTTCATGTATTCAGCCATGAAAAACATCGCGAATTTCATGCTACTGTATTCGGTGTGATATCCTGCGACGAGTTCCTGTTCCGCTTCAGCGAGGTCAAAGGGCAATCGGTTGGTTTCTGCGAACATTGCCGTTGTAAACGCCAGGAATGCGGGAAAGTGAATCAGGAAATTCCACTGCCACGGATAGGCGCCTTGTTCTACTGCGATTGCCCGAAGACTCAGGGAGCTCGTTAGCATGAGTATTCCTATGATTGCCAACCCGAGTGTTAGTTCGTAGCTAATCATCTGTGCAGAAGAACGTAAACCCCCCAGGAGCGAATATTTGTTATTAGATGCCCATGCCCCGAGCACAACACCATAGACGCCAAGCGACGTTATCGCCAAGATATACAGAATCCCGATGTTGATATCCGCAATTTGGAGCGGTATTTCATGTCCCAGTACCGTAATAGAACTCCCAAATGGTACGACTGCGACCGCCACAAGTGCTGGGACTAATAACATTGCTGGTGCCATCACATAAAGTGGCTTATCCACATGATCTGGGATGAGGTCCTCTTTAAACAGGAACTTAAGCCCGTCTGCGACAGGTTGGAGGAGTCCTTGGGGGCCAACCCGGTTAGGTCCCAACCGATCCTGCATCCATCCGCTCACCCGTCGTTCCGCCCAGATCATTAGCATCACGCCAATAAGCAGTAAATGGACGATGATGAAAATTTTGACGATTGAACTGATGATTAAAACGAGAGGGAAATTTTCCATTTTTTTAATATTCCTTTTTATAGTTGTCGGTTATCGGTTCGCCTGCTGCGCAGGCTTTCAGTTATCAGTTACAGGAGGCTTTGGTTAAACGAGGGGAAATACGCAGAAATACCGGATTTAGTCTGGGAATAGACTAAATCCATTCCTTGTATTATATTGCAAAGACCCCCAGCAAAAACACCTCTTAACTGAAAACCGATAACTGAAAACTGACAACTATTTTACTGGTCGCTGTCTGCTAACTTAATCCCTGCATCTCCAATTTTTTGATGTGTTGCGTCAGCATAGCCCGGTACATTCTCAGCAATCATCAGTGATATCTCACCAGCAAAGTGATAGTTAATCTCACCGCCCAACTGCTTGGCAAGCTGCTGCGTAATTTCCCAGTCCACACGCGCTTCACCCGGCGGATCAATCGTCTTACGAATCCGTTGCACCCACCCTGTTGAGTTGGTAAAGGTACCGTCTTTCTCGGCGAAGGTGGTCCCGGGTAGTACGACATCAGCTAACTGTGTGACTTCTGAAGGCAAAACGTCTTGCACGATAAGGAAATCAACACTCTCCAATGCAGCTTTTTCATCATTTTCAAGAGGACGTTCGGGGCCACCACTAACGAGGTAAACGACTTTTGCACCCGATACTTTTTTCCAAAGCGCGTCACCCTCTAAAACGGTGTTGCCATTTGCAGAGCCGAGTATCGTTCGTGCTCCCGCCGTGTTTGGGTTTTTGTCGGCTTCAATGGTAAACTGTGGGAACTTGTGTTCTTCACCTGGCAGATGCCCAAAGAGTCCCAACTGCGTTGTTTTCAGGACATCGTGTGCGAACTGCTGTAAGACGTAGTTGTCTTCATTGGTGCCCTGTGCAGAGCCGATAACAACAATGTCCTCAGTTTCTATTTCCGACAATTTTTCTGTGATTGTCGCTAAGGCATCTGCCCAATGTGTTGGCGTGAGTTGATCATCAACCCGTTTAAGTGGAAGTTGGAGCCGGTCATCACTGTTGACATAGTGGTAACCGAGGCGACCATCGTCACATATCCAATGTTGGTTGATGTCTTCGTGGAAGCGCGGCTTGAGCCTGTACACACCGTCAGCTTTATATTCTACAGTGATATTACAACCGACACTACATCCTGAACAGACGCTGTTTGCTTTCTCTAAGAACCAGGGACGAGATTTGAACAAGAAATCTTTGCTAATCAATGCGCCAACGGGACATATATCAACAACATTCCCTGCCAATTTGTTATCCAGTACCTGCAAGGGAACACCCTCGTGGCTGCGTGGGATGTCAATTTCATCGTGGGAGCCGCGGTGAACTAAGCCTAATTCGCCCGTTCCGGAAACCTCTTCCGAAAATCGAATACACCGAGTGCAGACAACGCAGCGTGTTGCGTAAAGCAGCACATCGGGTCCTAAATCTTTCTTGGGTGGAACATTTTTGACCTCAAGATAGCGACTCTTATCATGTCCATGTCGATGTGAGTAGTCTTGCAAATCGCACTCACCAGCCTGATCACAGACGGGGCAATCAAGTGGGTGATGCACAAGCAGAAATTCCAATATGTCCGCGCGTGCCTTTTTGACGCGCTCGCTATCTGTGCGGACAATAAAGTCGTATTTCCCATCAAGTTTCCTATCGGGGGGTGCTGTTCTCAGCACTGTGGTGCACCCGGTTGCGAGTTGCCGATCCGGGACGATTGCGCCAGCAGGTGGAAAGAAAACATGCGGTTCAACGAGACACATTCTGCAGTTTGCAGGACGGCTCAACCCGGGGTGATAACAGTAGTGCGGGACTTCAATACCGTGTTGCCTTGCTGCCTCGACTACATTCGTTCCATCTTCAACCTCTATCTCAAGGTCATCCAGTTTAACAAATGCCATTTTTTAATTTTTCCTTATAGGTCACCGAACTCCTTCGGGATAAACCGCTGTTGATACGCGTAATTTTCTTCCGGTGGCACCGTCGCTTCAGCAACGGGTAGCGTGACGAGTTTACCTTCTCGGATAGCGGCTTCAAATTCGGGTCGGAACTTACGCATATAACTCACGGCGGGCCACGAGACAGCAATACCAAAGACACAAATCGTATTCCATGTCATCGTATCCACATTCGCGATGTTATTGGCGACACTTTCCAGTAAATCCAAGTCTTCGTAGATTTCTTCTGTCTCACCGGTATCACCCCATCTGCCATTTTCAGCGACCCCGAATTTGGGACGGGTCATCGTGTCTTTTCGTCCGTTTCCGTCGGCAATGCGCTGGACAATATCTCGCACCCATGGGGTCCCCCAGCGGCACGGCGTACACTGTCCACACGATTCATGTGCGTAGAATTTCATGATATTGAGCAGACAATCGACGATGTTCCGGGTCTCGTTCATGACGATGATGCCGCCGGACCCGAGCATCGACTTGGCGAGTGTGAGCGAAGTAAAATCGAGTCGCGTATCCAACTCGTAGTGCGTTAGAATCGGTGCGGAACTCCCACCGGGGATAACTGCTTTCACCTCTTCGCCGCGCAGGCCGCCTGCAACCTCAATGAGTTCTGAACAGGTCAAACCGAGATCGAGCTCATAAACGCCGGGTTCGTTAACATCGCCACTGATGCAATAGAGTTTCGTGCCCGTGTTGGGATCGGGTGTCGGCGGATTCGCGCGCGTATCGGCATACGTCGGTCCCATCTGGGTATACCATTCAACGCCGTTGCCAATGATGAAAGGCAGGTTACACAATGTCTCAACATTCTGGACGACGGTTGGTTTTCCAAACACGCCTTCAACAGCAGGGAACGGCGGTTTGTTCCGAGGTTGCCCACGTTTGCCCTCAAGCGATTCAATGAGTCCCGTCTCCTCGCCACAGATATAGGCACCGGCACCTGGGTGTGTATAGATGTCGATGTTGAGACCAGTGCCACGGATGTCTTTGCCGAGGTATCCCTTCTCGTAAGCTTCCTTGATGGCGGCATCCAACATCTTTTTCCCGAGTGTGAATTCACCGCGAATGTAGACATAGGTCGTCTCGATGCCCATTGCATAGCAGCAAATCAGGATACCCTCAATCAATAGGTGTGGATTCTTTTCCAAAACGTAGCGATTACTAAACGTCCCTGGTTCACTTTCGTCGGCATTGCAACAGAGATAACACGGTTTTATGTCTCTTGGAACGAAACTCCATTTCAAGCCTGTCGAAAATCCGGCACCGCCTCTACCCTTCAACCCGGAATCCATCACCATTTTCGCAATATCGTCTGGTTGATATTCGGCGATTGCCTTTTCAAAACGGGTGTAGCCGTCGTATTGCCGAAAGACATCGAACGTGTTAATATCAGGCACATCCAGATGCTCGTAGAGAATTCGTCTTTCTTCTACCATTTTTTAATTTATGACTCCTGGGCGTTGCTCCATTATATTACGCAACGGTTTCCGGTAAAGTTTGTAACCTTTCCGAACCTGAAGTAGGTTGCTTACTTCTCGGATTTTTCGTTTTCTCAACTATGCTTCCTGCAAATTATCTAAGATCTCATCAACCTTTTCCGGGGTTAAATTCTTATACAAATCGTCATTCACCATGATAACAGGAGCGACATCGCACGAGGCAAGACATTCCACTTTCATGAGTGTGAACTTCCCATCAGCAGTTGTGCCTTTGGCGAGATTGGTTTCAGCAGCAACATCCGTGTCCAACTTCATCTTAAGATGGTCCAAAACGCCCTTACAATCTCGCAGTGCACAAGGAAGGGTATGACATACCCGAATGACGTATTCTCCTACCGGTTCTTCAAAGAACATCGGATAGAAAGTAACGACATCCTTGACCTTCATCACAGAGACTTCAAGTTGCTCTGCGACATACTTCATGACGGCAGGTGTAATGTAGCCTGCCTGCCTTTGCGCGAGATGAAGGGTTGGCAGCATCGCCGCTTCTTTAATGGGATATCGCCCTATCAACGCGTCGAATTCACGTTGGTTTTCTTCATTAAACGCGAAAGGCGTTTCAATTTGAATGAGTGCATCTGACATCTATATTTTCCTTAAAATTCTCCAAAAAATGTTACACTTGTGTAACATTTTCCTTGAAGAGGTTAGGCATATAAAACCCAGTGATCGTAAGGGTTCAAGGTCATCTTTTCTGATCTCTCGCGGTGAAAAAAAATAGTAATTTTGCGAAAAGTGTAACATTTTACTGATATTAATCTGCTGCTACAAATGCCTCCTGTACTTTGCGAGGTAATTCAACAAAAATGAAATAAGATTCAGGATACAGGTAGTCTTCCTGAGATTCATCAACAACTCGCAGATACCCCTCGCGCGCCGCTTCTACGTCAGGTAAAATTTGGTAGAATTTCCGCTTCTCTATGTCTTCACAGTCTCCATTTTCGATGCAAAGCACGAATTGGATTTTTAACCGTTTCGTTTCCATAGCTTTAGTAGTTGCCATAAAACTGAATACGGTTGCCTTCTGGATCGCGGATATCGAAAATGGCATGCCCCTCGTTGTTCTCAAGTTTCCGTAATCGTTTCCCTTTCGATTTTATGTGCTGATGAATGGCACTGACGCTTTCAACGTGAAACATCAGTTTCTGTCTGCCTTCGTTGGGTTTGCTGGCACTATGGAGACACAACGTACAAGCACCCGCGTTAAAACGGAAAAAGCGGTGTTCCGGGAACGGTTGATCTTCGTCAGGCGTCAATCCGATGACATCCCTGTAAAAGGCGATGACAGTTTTCATGTCTTTGACAAAAAGCATAATGCCGCCCAGTTCTATTGTGTTCTCCATTTTATGTGTTCTCCATTTTAGCGATCTAACTCACCGGCAATAACATTCAGACTTCCCAAGACAGCTACGGTATCCGAAACCATTCCGCCCTCTAACATACGGGGGAGTGCTTGGAAGTGCAAGAAACTCGGCGGACGGATGCGGATGCGATAAGCCGTTCCGCTGCCATCACTGACGATATAAAATCCGAGTTCGCCGTTCGGTGACTCGGTTGCACAATAATGCTCACCCTTTGGCGTTTCCACGCCGTGCCCGTCCATAACAACTTTAAAGTGATGGATTAAGCCCTCAATATGCCCATACGCATCGGACTTATTCGGCATCGTAATCTTGTTATCTTCGAGGTTGACGGGTCCGTCAGGCATGTTATCCAGGACTTGGGTAACGATACCACAACTCTGAATCATCTCCTCCATCCGGACAAGGTAGCGGTCGTAGGCATCGCCGTTGGTCCCAACTGGCACATCAAATGTGACTTCATCGTAACTCGAATACGGTTCAGTCTTGCGTATATCATGTGCTACGCCGGTGGCTCGAAGGCAAGGACCTGTTAATCCGTAGCTTATGGCATCTTCAGAGGAAATAGGTCCGACCCCTTTTGTGCGGTCCATCCAGATACGGTTTCGTGTGAGGAGTGTATGCGTCTCCTTCAACGCCTTCGGGAAGTTATTGATGAATTCGCGTATATCTTCTTCACACCCAGCATAGAGGTCGCGAAGCACACCGCCAATACGCGTATAACTGGTTGTTAACCGTGCGCCGGTCGTCTTTTCAAAGATGCTATACAACTTCTCGCGTTCCCGGAAACTATAGAGGAATACAGAGAATGCCCCCAAGTCCAGGGCGGCAGTTCCCAACCATAAGAGGTGATCTGCGAGTCGTGAGAGCTCCGCCATCAATATACGGATGTATTGACACCGCTTTGGAACCTCAATGTCGAGCAACTGCTCGACAGCAAGCACATAGCCGAAATTGTTAGACAACGGCGACAGATAGTTCATCCGGTCGGTTACAACAATATACTGGTTGTAATCCAAGTGTTCACCGAGTTTCTCAAATCCGGTATGCAGGTAGCCGGCATGTGGGGTCGCCTTCAGAACGGATTCGCCATCAAGTTCCAACACGATACGGAGGGTGCCGTGCGTTGCCGGATGTTGCGGACCGAAGCTGAGGACCATCTTCTCACCTGTGGCGCGTTCCAGCCCACCTTGCATAAAATACTCCTTTTTTATAGTTATCGGTTTTCGGTTATCAGTTTTCAGTTAAGAAGTGGGTTTGTAACGACTTACTTATCCCTTAGTGGACCCCAGAGCCCTGTAAATTGTTACCAAAGGACTTCTTAACCGATGACCGACGACTGACAACTGACCACCACTTTGTTTTAGGCATTCTGTTTATCAAAATTAAAGCGTTCGCGCTCGCCACGTCCGCGGAGTGGATAATCCTTTCGGAGCGGGTGTCCTTCAAAATCGTCCGGCATCAAAATCCGGCGAAGATCGGGATGTCCCTCAAAATTGATACCGAACATGTCGTAGGTCTCACGCTCCAGCCAGTTCGCACCTTTCCACAAGGGGGCAACGGATGGGATGCTCAGATCGTTTTCATGGACAGGTACCTTGACTCGGAGGCGACATTGTCCCTGATAGGAATAGAGCTGATAGACCACCATGAACCGCGCATAGTCAAACTGCATCAACTCCGATTCCATCTGAGAATTGTCAACAGCGGTAACATCAACGAGAAAGGTATAGGCGAGTTCAGCATCCGTTTTCAGATACTCCAAAACGGCGTAAGCCTGTTCTTTACGAACAACAACGACGGCAGTGCCGCGGATTTCGTCCTGTGCCAAGAGAGCATCTGCGTGATGTTCCTCTAATTTTTCAAGCACGAGGGGTTTCGACTGTTCTTCAACTTCTTTCTCTTCATTCATACGACTGCCTCTACTCCCTTAGGTGAAGCACCACTGGTGATTTTCTGCTGCACCTGCATCACGGCATCGATGAGATCTTCAGGGCGTGGGGGACATCCGGGTATGTAAACATCCACAGGGATGAACTGATCAACGCCTTGGATGAGGGTATAGGTATCAAATACACCGCCACAAGAAGCGCATGCGCCCATCGAGATCACCCATTTCGGATCCGGCATCTGGTCATAGATCCGTTTTAGCACCGGCATCATTTTGATGGAAATCCTGCCGGAAACGATGAGCAGATCGGATTGGCGGGGTGAAAAGCGGATCGCTTCAGAACCAAAGCGAGAGAGATCGAATTTAGAAGCCAAGGTCGCCATCATCTCAATGGCGCAGCACGCTGTTCCGAACGGCATGGGCCACAACGAATTCTTACGTCCCCAGTTGACAACTTTATCTATACTCGTTGTGATGATATTTCCATCCGTCTCGCCGACACCGCGTCCAACAAAATCTAATCCCATGTTAAGCCTCCTTTCTTCCAAGCATAGATATAGCCGAGAAGAAGAATACCGATAAACACCAGCATTTCAATTAAAATAAATAAACCACTCGTTTCAGAGAATTTCTTGAAGACCACTGCCCACGGATAGAGGAACACCACCTCAATATCGAAGATGATAAAGAGCATCGCGACGAGGTCAAACCGAATTGTAAAGCGTTGTCTCGCATCGCCGACGGGGCGGACACCAGATTCGTAAACGGAGAGTTTAACGCGGGTCGGGCGTTTGGGTCCAAGAATATGGGTTAGGGCGAGATTAATACCCGCAAAGAGGACTGCGAAGAGTCCTAACAACAAGATCGGAAGATAATCTATTAACATTGTTTCTAATCTATTTCGTCCTCACACATCTTAATATTGGCTCACGAACTTTGCCAAAGTTAAAAGTTAATGCAGACTCAGAAACACAATTTTCTAATATGCTTAATAGTTTCTCATATTTCAAAAACATTGTCAAGTTTTTTTTAGAAAAAATATAAAGTGTTACGAATTCTCCAGAGCCAATCAATCCTGTGTCTAAAACTTTTTCAATTGTCCCCACACCGTCGTGAGTTTTCCGCCAGGTGTTACGGCGAGTCCACCGTTGTTCGGAACACTATCGCCGGTGACAGTAATGTTATCAAAGAGTGCCGTGTAATTTGCAAGCCCCACACCGACCCCACCTGTCGAAAAGCCAATAAGTTTACCTGCTTTTGTCTTAATTTTTTGACCCTTATGCATCAGATCGAAATCATCTCCGGTTTCCGCAATTTTCTTATTATTTAACCAAAAAATGAAGTTTTTACTCTTAACACTTAACTTTAGATGCGACCACTTGTTCAATCTTAAAAGCGGATGGGATTCAAAGTAGAGGACTATAAATTCTGCCTCGTGCATATCGCCCTTCACACAACTCAAAAATGATCCGAGGAGGGGATTGTCGTTACCCAGGAACACTGGGTCCGCAACACTACAGTAGAATAACACACTTCCCTTAACCCTCGCTGCAATTGCTATAGCACCCCTACCGTGTTTTTGCAGTGGCTTGACCTCAAATTCTATAGTGTAATCCTCCCATGTTTCATTACCTGTTGTGAGTAGGCGCAGCGTCGGATCAGGACTTACGGCGTGGAGTTCATCATTGATGATCTCCCAGGAACCGGGTCCCTCCCTTAACTGGACCAGTTCCTGCCATCCTTCCAAGTCTCCGTCATCAAAGGTTTCCTGAAACGTTCCTGCCCATCCAGGGAAAGAGATGAGAAAAAATGTTGCGACAAGGCATGTCAATTTCATTGGAAATTTTCTCCGTTTCTTGATCTATTATCCGAGTGGTTAAAGTGTAATAGGAATCTACAAGAAAGGTCAAGTGATTTTCGAGATTTCTCTGAGGTGTCTAACGAAATGTCAAATTTATGGCGACAAGCGTTTCATCTCCCATGTTCCATCGGATTGGAGCGTATAGCAGAGTCGATCATGAAGGCGGTTTGGACACCCTTGCCAGAACTCAAACAGGTTCGGTATGAGTCGGTACCCCCCCCAATGGGATGGACGTGGAATGGTATCCTGTGAATACGTGTGCTCCGCTCGTTGGAACCCCTCTGTGAGATGTTCTCGTCCTTCAATGACAAGACTCTGGCGTTCTGCCCACACGGCGAGTTGACTGCTTAGAGGGCGACTGGCGAAGTAAGCATCCGATTCCTCCGCTGTCATCTTTTCAACAATTCCGGTACTGCGGACCTGTCGATCGAGTTCACGCCAATAGAATACCAACGCGGCGTTCGGATTCTCAGCGAGTTCTTTTCCTTTTTGGCTTCCGTAATCGGTGTAGAAACAGAAACCGCTCGCATCGAAGCCTCTGAGGACCACCATTCGAGCAGATGGAACCCCTTGCGGCGTTGCTGTTGCTAACGTCATCGCATCCGGTAGGTCGAGTTGAGCGGCAGTCGCATCTGCGAACCACCTCTCAAATTGTTCAAACGGATCGGACGAAGTGTTCTCTTCAAGCAGGTGTCCGCTATCTGCTCTATACTCTCGGCGTAGTTTATCAGTATTCATGAAGTAGTAGGCACACTCCGACGTGCCGTAATCAAATTATCGCGATGCTTTACCTTTTCCAAAAATTCGGTGAAAAGAGGATCAGCACGGTATAAAGTTCTAAACGTCCCAGTAACATACAGAAGACCAGAACAAATTTTCCAACTGTATGGATATGGGCGTAGTTATCAGCGGGGCCCACACTGCCGAGACCGGGTCCGATGTTTCCCAGTGTAGCGATTGTCGCCCCTGCGGCGCTCACAAGGTCAAGTCCTAAAATTGACATAATGCACGTTACAATCGCAAAAATCCCGATGAAAAAGAAAAAGAAACCGAGGACATTTGTCATTACTTCGGGGGGGACGACTCGATCGTTAACGCGGATCGGCAGCACTGCATGTGGGAAGAGGAGGCGTTTGATTTCGGCACGACTCTGTTTAATGAGGAGTAGGAACCGAACCTGCTTCATCCCGCCGCCGGTGGAACCGGCACACCCCCCGTAGAACATAAGTGTCACCAATATGAATTGGGAGAGGGCGGGCCACTGTTCAAAGTCAGCAGTCCCGTAGCCAGTAGTCGTGATGATAGACATGACCTGAAACGTAGCATAGCGTAGCGAGGTCCACATTGAATCGTAAGGGATATCCCCATCGACTTGAAACCTGATTGTATTCCATGAAATTAGGGTGATACTCACTGCGATAACGATACAGTAGAATTTGAATTCTGTATCTTGGAGATAGGCTTTGACATCGCCCCGGAGGGCGCGATAATGGAGTGCGAAGTTGGTTCCAGCGAGAAACATAAAAAAACTGATAACCATGTCAACATAAACACTATTATAGTGTCCAATGCTCTGGTTTTTCGTCGAAAACCCACCGGTCGCCATCGTACCAAAGGTGTGGCAGAGTGCGTCAAAGAGGGACATGCCGCCGAGCATGAGTAGCACTGTTTCTAAAAGAGAGAGCAGGAGATAAACGCCCCAGAGAAGTTTAGCGGTTTGTGCGATACGGGGGGTGAGTCGGTCGGTCTGTGGTCCGGGAGCCTCGGCGCGAAAAAGCTGCATACCCCCGATGCCGAGCATTGGAAGAATCGCGACAGCAAGGACGACGATTCCCATTCCGCCGAGCCAGTGGGACAGGCTCCGCCAAAAGAGCATGGCGTGTGAAAGATGCTCGATTTCGGTGAGGACGGTGGCACCTGTGGTCGAGAACCCCGCCATGGATTCAAAATAACAGAAGGAAAACTCTGTCCACGCTGAGCGACTCTCACTGTGAAATACATCTGCGAAGATATAGGGGAGCGAACCGAAAAGGGCGACTGTCACCCATCCCAAAGCGACAACTGCGAAGCCGTCGCGTATGCCGAGTTCTTGCTGTCGGGCGCGAATACTAAAACGGAGCACCAAACCGACAATTAGGGTGAGTATTGTCGAGATGACGAACGCTGTCAAATTGCTCTCAGTTTCACCTGCCCTTGCTTGGTAATAGATAGCCACTCCTAAAGGAAGCAGCATCGTTCCGGCGAGACAAATAAGTAAATTACCAAGCGTATAAGCGATTAATTTAAGACTCATTTTAATAGTTATCAGTCGTCGGTTCGGTTTTTCTACGAAAAACCTTTCAGTTTTCAGTAAGAGGTTTCTTTTAACAAAAGTCTCTTATAACTGACAACCGAGAACTATTCCTCCGATAATTGACGACTGGCGACTGGCAACCCTTTAGTCTCTTCGTTCCGCGAACAAGTCTTCAACAATTGGAATCGCGTCAGGCATGCTAAAGACGATAACGCGGTCTGCGGGTTGGATAACAGACTGTCCGGTTGGAATAATGAGTTTCTCCCGTCGAATGACGGCACCGATAAAGGCATTTTCTGGGAATTTCGTTTTGAAAGAGATGAGTTCCTTGTGGACAATTTTCGCGTTGACGCCAGCGACGATCTCAATAACTTCCGCATCTATTCCGTGGAGCGATGCAACAGAAACTATGTTTCCACGACGGATGAGCCGCAGGATATTGCTAACGACTGTGAGATGCCTACTGACCGCGCCATCGAGGCGTGGAATACGTGCCAACAAGGGGAGATAACGGGGACGCTGCACGAGGGCAAGCACGCGCTGGGCACCATTTTCTTTGGCAGTCATACATGCCATAATATCGTTTTCATCGTCCCCTGTAACGGAAACGAATCCGTTAACACCCTCTATACCTGCTTCTTCAAGGAGTCTGAATTGAAGATAATCGCCTTGCAAAACGGTGGTATGTTTTAGCATTTGGGATGCGAGTCGTGCTTGTGTTGGATCGGCTTCAATGAGTTTGACGTTGGTGTCGTTTTCTTCGAGCGCACGTGCGAGTCCAATCCCGATGGGACTCGCCCCCACAATGATAACACGGTCCAGCTGCTGGTTAAATGTGATACCACTAATACGTAATAATTGCTCAACTGCCAACGAACTGCCGATCACAAATGCCTCATCGCCTTGTCGTAAGGCATCGGTCCCTCTCGGAATGATAATGTGCCTGTTGCTATTGCTGATGGGATTGCCGTTATTGGAGCTTCCCCGACGACTAATAGCGGCAAAGCGGATATCGGCGAGAAGGCCACTTGCATCTAACTCCGCGAGCGATTTTCCTATTAAGGGATTTGACTGTCTGGCACGAAAGGAGACGAGTTGGACTTTTCCGTCTTCAAAGTCGACAATCTCCCGTGCCTCCGGTATCTGCAAGAGGCGCACAAATTCAGCAACGCAGCGTTGCTCTGGACTCACCAGTAGATCGATACCGAAGTCTTTAGGTGTGAGTCCACTCTCTGTGGAAAAGTAGTCAGGACTTGAGACGCGGGCGATTTTTGTGTTAACGCTGTATCTGTCAGCTATCTGACAAGCGAGCATATTAATCTCATCGCTATTTGTAACAGCAATCAGAAGGTCGGCTTCCTCAATCCCTGCGGTTTTGAGAAGGCGCGGGGAGGCTCCCGGTCCGTGCAGCGTTTGCAAGTCCAATTGTTCATTCACTCGGTCACAGGCAGCAGTGGACTCATCAATGAGAACAACATCGTTATCTTGGACGGTGAGAAGCTTGGCAATATGGAACCCAACCTCTCCTGCCCCTATAATTATCGCTTTCATCCTTTAATTTTACCTTGCGGTTAAATAACGTGCGTTAGAACTATCAAATACGTTTCTTATATCCGCCCTCCATTACATTACGGGCTACGGGTTTTGTTTTATGTAGGATAGGGCTTACGCATTTTTTCAGTGTATAAGTCCGATACTGGTTTAGCTTGCGTAAATCCCAATGTTTAATATCCATCAAGGGGTGGGCAGGCGCACATCAGATTCCTATCTCCGTAAACCTCATTGATACGGGCGACTGCGGGCCAAAACTTCGCCTCGCGGACCCACGGTTGCGGAAACGCGGCGCTTTCACGGGTATAGGAATGCTTCCACTCGGATTGTGTAACCATTTCTACGGTGTGGGGCGCGTTTTTCAGCACATTGTCTACCGGGTCCGCGACACCCGCCTCAATTTCCGCTATCTCCTCACGTATTGAGATGAGCGCATCACAGAACCGTTCTAATTCCGCTCTCGATTCGCTTTCTGTCGGTTCAATCATCATCGTTCCGAGTACGGGCCAAGAAACCGTCGGTGCGTGGAACCCATAATCCATCAATCGCTTTGCGACATCCGTCACATCTATATCGGCACTCTTCTTGAAGGCACGCAAATCAATGATGCATTCGTGAGCAACTAAGCCGTTTTTCCCAGTATAAAGGACGGGATAATGCGGTGCAAGCCGTTTGGCAATATAATTGGCGTTCAAAATTGCAACTTCTGTCGCTGCTGTAAGTCCTTGCGTTCCCATCATCGCGATATATGCCCAAGAGATCGGCAGAATTCCCGGACTTCCCCACGGGGCAGCAGACACGGCACCAATTCCTGCAGTACCCCCGACACGGACCAGCGGATGCCTGGGCAAGAAATCTCTGAGATGTGCCTTGACGCCAATGGGTCCCATTCCGGGTCCACCCCCACCGTGTGGGATACAGAAAGTTTTGTGGAGGTTCAAATGGCAGACATCCGCTCCAATATCTGCGGGTTGTCCGATGCCAACAAGGGCATTCAGATTCGCGCCGTCCATGTAGACCTGTCCACCGAATTGATGGACAATATCGCAAATTTCTCGAATTTTCTCCTCAAAGACCCCGTGTGTTGAGGGATACGTAATCATAGCGGCTGCGAGGTTGTCACGATGCTCGTCAGCTTTTAATTGGAGATCCTCGAGATCAATATTCCCATCCGTGTCGCACGCGACGACGACGACTTGCATGCCTGCCATCACAGCACTCGCAGGATTCGTGCCGTGCGCAGATGTCGGTATGAGGCAGACGTTACGATGCGATTCACCGCGGCTCTGGTGGTATTTTCGTATGACTAACAGTCCTGCATATTCGCCCTGCGAACCGGCATTCGGTTGCAATGAGATACCGCTATAACCGGTTATCTCAGCCAACCACCTTTCCAATTGTGAAAATAGGGTCTGATACCCTTCTGCTTGCTCTCGTGGCGCGAACGGATGCAGTCCGCTAAATTCGTTCCATGTTACCGGCACCATCTCCGTTGTAGCATTGAGTTTCATTGTACAAGAACCGAGCGGTATCATGGCGTTCACAAGGGAAAGATCTTTGGTTTGAAGTTTGTGGATATAGCGAAGCATCTCGGTTTCAGAATGGTAACTATTGAACACAGGGTGTGTTAGATAGGAGCTCGTGCGTTGCAAATCTATTGGAAGGGCAGGCACGAGACCTGCCTCTATTGGAAGGGCAGGCACGAGACCTGCCTCTATTGGAAGGGCAGGCACGAGACCTGCCCCTACGGGTACGGTCTCCAAACTTGTCTGTGTACCAAATATATGGAGGATTTCTTCAACATCAACAAGGGTTGTTGTTTCGTCTAAAGAGATACCGATATGCGATGAATCAATTGCCCGAAAATTGATTTGTTTTGCCCGGGCAGCGTCGTGCAACGCCTCCACCGTTCCCAACGGAACATCAACAGAGAGAGTATCAAAACAGGGTGATTTCCCTGTTGTGAATCCAAGTTTTTCAAGTCCTGCTCGTAATGTGCAAGTGAGAGAGTAGACGCGTTCAGCGATGTGCTTAAGTCCTGTGGGTCCATGATAAACGGCATACATACCCGCCATCACGGCGAGGAGTACCTGTGCGGTGCATATATTGCTCGTCGCTTTTTCGCGTCGGATGTGCTGTTCCCGCGTTTGGAGTGCCAAACGGATCGCGGGTTTGCCGGTTGCATCTTGGGAAACCCCTGCAATCCTGCCGGGTATCTGTCGTTTGAGTTGCTCACGGGTGGCGAGGAAGGCAGCGTGCGGACCACCATAACCGAGTGGGACCCCGAACCGCTGTGCGCTACCGATAGCGATGTCTGCTCCAAACTCGCCAGGTGGACGTAAAAGCGTCAGTGCCAACAGATCTGTGGCAGTTACGAATAAGCCGCCAGCGGCATGCACACGTTCCCCAAATTCGCTGTAATCGTAAATAGTGCCATCAGTTGCCGGATATTGGGCGATAGCACCGAGGAGGGGCGCGTCAAAGTCCGTTTTTCTATGGTCTCCGACAGTCAATTGAATACCGAGCGGTTCAGCGCGCGTCTGTAAAACTGCGATTGTTTGTGGGTGGCAGGTCTCAGAAACGAAGAAATCGCGGGGACCTGTTTTCTGTTTGGTGAGGGCAAGGCACATCCCCATCGCTTCAGCGGCGGCTGTTGCTTCATCCAAGAGCGAGGCATTTGCGACAGGTAAACCGGTTAAATCGATCACCATTGTTTGGAAGTTGAGCAATGCTTCCAAACGTCCCTGTGAAATCTCGGCTTGGTAGGGTGTGTATTGGGTGTACCACCCTGGGTTTTCCAGAATGTTTCGTTGGATGACTGGGGGGACAAAGCAATTATAATATCCCATGCCAATAAAGGAACGGAAGACCTGGTTTTGGGAAGCGAGTTTCTTTAGCGCGGCGAGCACTTCCGACTCTGACTTTGCAATATGGGCTTGCAAGCTACGCCCTAGGTCAGATGCATCTTCATTTAAACTGAAAGCGGAGAATACCCGAATGTCCGCTGGCACAACATCTTCAATGAAATCAGCCATTGAAGCGTAGCCGAGCGTTGACAACATCAATTCAATATCTTCTGAACGAGGACCGATGTGTCGATCTGCGAAGGATCTTCCGTTTTTCTGTTTTTTAGGCATGTTCCGCCTCAATATGTGCCTGATAACTATCGGCATCAAGAAGCACGTCAAGCTCGCTGGCGTCAGTCATCCTGATTTTGAGAAACCATCCCTCATCATAAGGAGATTCATTGACCTGTTCTGGGGCATCAAGGAGGGATTCGTTTACCTCAATGACTTCTCCACTGACAGGGGCATAGAGATCAAATGCGGCTTTGACAGATTCTATCACGCCAAATTCCGTTTTCTGTGTGAGTTCAGTACCAACTTCGGGCAGTTCAACATAGACGATATCCTGAATCTCGGATTGCGCATAATCGCTGATACCGATAGTAACAATGTCGCCTTCTTGCTTTGCCCATTCATGGCTTTCCATGTATTTTAAGTTTTCTGGAATCATTTTCCGTTGCTCTTTGCGTTGTGTTTGTAATTTGACTGCTTGTTTGACTGTCGCCTCTTTCGTATTGTAAACCTTTTGGGTTTACCCTATCTCTCTAAAATCTACCGTTAGCTCTTTACAAAAGGTACCTCCACAATTTTCGCGGGGTGCAGCTTCCCTCGAATTTCTACATCAATTTTTTCATTTGTGTTACGGCACGACGGAGCGTGCCGACTACTTTCAATAGAAGCGAAACCGATATTGCTTTTAAGACTCGGTGAAGGTGCGCCGCTTGTTACAGTGCCTATGCGTTCACCGTCTTGATAAACAGCATAACCCGTGCGTGCTACAGCACGGTTCAGCATCTGAAATCCAATCATCTGTTTCGTGATGCCCTTCTTTTTCTCAGCAAGGAGGACACTTTTGCCGATAAATTGCCGATTCTTAAATCTGACGAACCGCCCCAGTCCAACTTCAAACGGATTCGTTTCGTCGTTCATGTCCATTCCGTAGAGGCGGAGTCCGGCTTCGAGACGTAACGTATCGCGCGCACCAAGTCCCACGGGTTGCCCTCCTACTGCTATGACCGCAGGATACAGAGCAGCCCACAAACGCTCGGCGTCTGTCGCAGGAACATATAACTCAAAGCCAGTTTCCCCCGTATACCCCGTACGTGAAATAACGGTGGGGACACCAGCAACTTCACCGACCGTAAATCGGAAATACGGAATCTCGGAAACATCTCGTTCAGGAACGAAAGGATTCAGAAGGTCTATTGCCTTTGGACCCTGCAGGGCAATGAGGGCTGTGTCCTCAGATATGTCTTTTACTTCTGCGCCTGTATCGTTACAGGTTTTCACCCACGCCAGATCCTTTTCTATATTGGAGGCGTTAACCACCAGGATATAATGATCATCAGCATGTCGGTAGATGAGGAGGTCGTCAACGATTCCGCCCGTTTCGTTGCAGAATAGGGTATATAACACACGTCCATCGCTTAAACGACTTACATCGTTCGTGCTGAGCTTCTGCACCAATTCGTTCGCCCCCTGCCCAGAGACTTCAATTTCTCCCATATGTGAGAGGTCAAACAGACCAGCGATGCTCCGGACAGCCAAGTGTTCCGTAACGATGCTGCTATACTGAAGGGGCATCTCCCAACCGCCAAATTCGGTAAATTTCGCATTGAGGTTTTTGTGGACCTTATAAAGGGGCGTTCGCTTCATTTTTAAAGTCCGTAGATACGAGCGAGATTTCCACCGAAAATCTGTGCTTCAGCATCATCGTCGAGTTCCAAACGCTTAAGGGCATTGATAACCTGAATGGGACGATACTCAGGTAAATTAGAACCGAAGACTATCTGTTCAGGTCCCAGTGCATCCACAGCGGTTTTTACTTCCGTTGGGACAACGGCATCTGGATCCGTTCCCCAACGTCGATGAAAGCGTAAGATCGTCGTCCCCAACGAGATATTTTTGTTGGCTTTTGCGACAGAGATAGCCGAATCTAAATCATCTGGAAATCCCATGTGATCCATGATAACCGGCGTTTCTGGTACCCAACTTGCGACGGTGCCAATCCTGTTGGGATGGCAATTGTTGGGTCCGGAATGAATTGAAACGATAAGACCGTAATCGCGAGCGGCTTCAACGACGGGACGTACAATTTCATCATCCACATTGTAATTGTGAACTGCGGGCATCAGTTTGATCCCGCGCATTCCCCAGGCCTCGGCTGCTAATTTAACCTGCTCAACGGGTTCTGGTTCCGTTGGATGCACAAGCGCACAGCCAAGTGCGCGCGAATTGCCGCGAATTGCCTCGGCAAGCTCACTATTTTGGGGGAGCGGCTGGGTATTCGGCATAATAACCGCGACATCCATGTCGGCTTCATCCTCTAATGCCAATAACGATGCTAAATCAAGGTTTCCATTTTCATCACGAAATGAATCATTAAGATAGGCTTCAAAATCGCCTCGCATGAGAAACTCCTATTTTTAATTTGCCTTTGACGCGACAAGTTCGTTCACAAGGATCGGTCCAGTTGAGCCAACTTCAAGAGGCAGTGCTGCTTCCATCACGGAATCTCGGTACAGGGTATAGGCGGATTTCGCCGCAGCAGGATCCGGAAACCGGATGATAAAAACGATCTGTGCCTCCATCCAATTTTTTAAATCCGGGTTATCCCGATAGCGAGCAGATACTCCGATTGTTGTATCACTCAGTTCTGGCACATTGGTGGGTAACGTGCTGTAAATCTGACGCAATGTCCAATTCGATCGAAACACCTTGACACTTCCACTCATCTTATTGCTTGGGAGTAAAGTAAGTATCCAGGGTTCTGAAGTCGGTTCTTTAATCCGTGCGGCGATATTTTTTGCGAGCAGCACCATTGCTTCACGGATACCGGTCGCGAATTCGTAGCCTTCAATCTGAATAAAATATTTACCCTTTGAAAATCGGAGATACCCACCCGAAAGGGTCGCCTTGCTGCCCACCCATTCAAATTTTACTTCCGGATAGATGTGAAAGTTATAAATCCCAAATGCATTTTCAGGGGTGCCCATATCGAAAATCTCGAGCAAAATCAAGGGCTTTGAACCGAATCGAGGTGTCTGATATTCCACTTCCGCCTGTCGTTGGAACCCGTAAGCGTAGAACAGATCCGGTGCCTCGGGTCTGTCCCGATAGAGGGTTTTGCCCTCGTAGGTTGATGGTGCCCGGGACTGTACCCAATCCAATATTTCACCATCACTCGGTAAGAGAAGCGCAGGCGAAATATTTGTTTCTCCAACGTCTTTCGTCGTTAATGCCGCTGTTGATAGTGCCGACGCGCCCTTAATTTTCTCAAAGACCTCCTGCATCACCTGTTCTGTTCTCTTCAGGGTCGGGCTATGCCAAACCCCGTAGATATACGTGTCCTCCTGTTGAACACCTGTCCAATTTCCCCGTTCTTCACCGCATGAAATTAGCATCAAGCTACAGAAAAAGGTCATGCAGAATGAGAAGCAGTAAAGTCTTTGAAAAGGATGTCCTGTCTTATGTTTCATCCCGGCGAAGGCTCCCGCACTGTGTGCTGCTACCACTGTTCAGCAAGTTGGTTATAAAGGTCTTCGATTAACTCTTCTACAAGAAGACTTCGGGCTTGTTCAGGGCTTTCCATCGGTTCAGCCCGATTAGGGACGATATAGAAATCGTGAACTTGGAGGTAGTTATCACTTTCCTCAATAATTCGGTTTTGGATTTTATCTATAAATTGGTACTCTATCTGAAGGGTCAGCCGCACGAGTTCAACCTCACCATTAGGTCCGAATCCGTGCTCTTTTACATTGTAATCCTGTATCGTCATCATAAATTCGGCATCGTTTCCGTCTCGCCATTTACGATTGAAACGTTGGGTGAGTTTCTCATGGATGACTTCATCATTGGGACGCTGGGAGGCGTTATCATAAGCAAAATCTGCATCCAGGATTTCAACTGGGGCGATACGAATAGTCGAGATATGCTCCAGATACTCTGATTTGGAAACATAACCGCATCCAGAGATCACAATTAGCCAAATCTGTAGCAGTAAGATAGACAATATTTTAGACATTTTTCTCTCCCGAGTTGTGTCGAAAAAAGGGACCGACTGATGTTCCACAGTTAGTTTCGCACCTCCGAAGGGTCCCCGTTTTCTCTATTCCTTTAAAATATCAGACCCTGCGTTAGGACAGGTCGCTGAAATTTTACGGGTGCGGCTTTCGGTCGTGGTGCTGTCTGTTTTCCACCATAAAACACAGATTTAACGGTATCAACCACATACCGTTTATAGGTAGGCGACAATAAAACAACAAAGACGAGAACAAGGAGTATGAGAACAATGGCTAAAAAATAGGTAAGCCATTTCTGATCGAGCAAATCTCCTTTATCAAAGGCGTGTTTAGCTAAATTACGTCGTGATTTCATCGGTGTGCCTCATTTCAGTAGTGTGTTTTACTTCGTCTATATGGGCGATTGTATCATGCTTGCCAAAGACCGGGCTCCTTTGTAATGTTGATATTATAGCATAAGTGCAGGGAACATGCAAAATATTTATAGTAAAGTTTAGAATTAATTAGACACTTTAAAGAGGCGAGGATACAATCCTCGCCAGCGGCGGAGAGGATTGTTTCGCTAAGCAACTGTCTACATATTTTTCGACTTTACTATAATTCCCTTTGACGACGCGTTCAATTACCGAAAGTCAATAATGTTGGGGGTTGAATATAGAAATAGGGTAAAGGAACCCTCCTTCACCCTACATCATATTCTATGTGACTGGTTGTTACAACGCGTTCCGTACTACCGGGAACGTCCTTTGGGAATGCGGGGTGAGCGTTGATTCCGGAAGTCGCGAGAGTTATCTCGTTGGTCATAGCGATTCCCGCGTCGTTCACGATTGTCATTAGAACGCCTATCACGGTAGTCACGATTATCACGATTATCACGGTAGTTAGAGCGACCGGAGTCTCGGGATTCTCTGGGAGCATTCCAATCGGATGAGAACTCGCGATCCTCATTTGATTCGATATTCAGTTCTTCAACAGGCACGCCGCCTGCGGCAACAAGGGTCAGATCTACGCGATCCTGTTCGTCAATCGTGAGAATTCGGACGGTAACCTCGTCCCCAACCTGCATAACATCCTCTGCGCGACGGACATACCCGTCTCCCATCTGTGAAATATGAACGAGCCCATCCTTACCTGGCAGGATTTCAACAAATGCGCCAAATGGGGCTGTTCGGACCACCTTACCGGTGTATTCCTTGCCAATCTCAGGCATAGCGGTGATTGCTCGAATTTTCTCTTCTGCATGTCTGACATCCTCTGCGCTTGTCGCGGCAATTTCGACGGTCCCATCATCTTCGATATTGATGGTCGTGTTTGTTTCTTCTTGGATGCCCTGCACAGTTTTACCACGCGGACCGATGAGGTCTTTGATCTTCTGCTGCGCAATTTGGAGGGAATAAATTCGAGGTGCGTAAGGGGACAATTCCTCACGCGGCTCGGCGATGACAGCGTTCATCTGTTCAATGACTGAAAGGCGGGCATCTTTCGCCTGATGAATTGCCCGACGCATCAATTCAGGCGGGACACCGTCAATCTTGATGTCCATCTGTATAGCGGTAACGCCTTCACTGGTTCCGGCGACTTTGAAGTCCATATCGCCGAGGAAGTCTTCAGTTCCGAGCATATCGGTAAGGATGGCTTCCTGTTCACCTTCTTTGATAAGGCCGACACCGATCCCCGCGACGGGTCTTTTAAGTGGGACACCTGCATCTAACAGCGCGAGTGTTGCCCCGCAGACGGTTGCCATTGAAGATGAGGCATTAGATTCCAAAATCTCAGAGACGACTCGAATGGTATAATGAAAACCCTCTTTATCCGGAATGACGGGTTCCAATGCCTTTTGCGCGAGTGCCCCGTGTCCGATTTCACGGCGTCCGGGTCCCATCATGCGTTTGACTTCCCCCGTACTGAATGGCGGGAAGTTGTAATGTAAAAAGAAGGAGCGTCTTGCTTCGCCATCAAGTCCGCGTTGTACATCTTCATCGCCGGAGGTACCGAGTGTTGTTACACAGAGTGCCTGTGTCTGCCCTCTGCTAAACAGAGCGGAGCCGTGGGTGTGCGGGAGTAAGGCTACCTCTCCTGAAATCGGGCGAATTTCGGTTACGCCTCGGCCATCCACACGTTTCCCTTGTGTAAGAATTGCCTCACGCATCTCTTCTTTTTCGATTTCACTTAAGATAGAGATGGTATCTTTTGCTGCATTCGGATCGACTTCCTCCGGTGTATCCTCAAGAATTTCTGAGAGCACCTCTGCCTGCACCTGTTCGAGATAATCCTCACGCAACTTCTTGTCTGCCATCCCGATGGATTCTCGAATACGAGAAGTGGCGAGATTTCGGACACGGCTACTGAGGTTAGACTCGATACTTTTAGAGGCATAGTCTCGTTTTGCGTTACTGCAGCCGGCAGCTAACCCTTCTTGAAGTTTGATGATCTCTTGTATCTGCGCGTGGGCGGTGATAATTGTGTCAATGACTTCATCTTCAGGAATCTCATGTCCACCGCCTTCGACAGACATAACGGCATCCGCTTTGCCACTGACGAACAATTCCATACTTGAGGCATGCAGTTCTTCGTAAGTGGGGTTGATGATTAACTTGTCTTCAGCTTTTCCGACAGTGACAGCGGCAACGGGTCCATTAAAGGGTATATCGGATATCGACAATGCTGCAGAAGTTCCGATAAGGGCGGGAACATCTGCGGGATGAATACCATCCGATGAAAACACGTTACATAAAACTTGTACCTCAGCCTTGAAGTCCTTTGGAAAGAGCGGACGAATGCAGTGGTCAATTAAACGAGCGACCAACTGTTCTGATGTCCCGGGACGCGGCTCGCGCCTCCCATAAACTGTTGGTATTCTTCCAGTGGCGTATGCCCTTTCCCGGTAATCTACTGTTAAAGGAAAGAAATCGAGGTCGTGTTCAGCGTCATCGGCGACCACCGTGACTAAAACAACTGTTCCACCGTATTGCACCCAAACGGCACCATCTGCCTGTTTCGCAACTTTTCCGGTTTCAATTGATAATTTTTCGCTCCCCAGTTGCATTTCAACTTTCATTCTATATACTACTCCTGTATTTCCTATTTATTTCGTCGTGTCACCAAGTATAGACAGTAAAAAGCGGTTATGAACAGTCATCACCGGAAGAAAGTCTCGTCGATTTGAGAATAATGTATACAGTCTTTAAACATCACACAATACCACTCGGAGGACAATTCCCACGGCGTTTATTGCAAGATAAGACTCTTCGTTTCCCGCTTAGTACCGAACGCACGAACGCACTCGGTACCCATAAAAAATCTAACTCCTCCTCGATCCGATAGTATCACGAATTCCGAGCTCATCAATCAAACGGTAATAGCGCGTCGCGTCTTTCTTGTAAAGGTACCGTAACAAACGGCGCTGCTTGCCAACCAATCGGTAAAGCCCATAGCGCGAATGATAGTCTTTTCGGTGCGTCTGAAAGTGCTTCGTCAACTGTTGAATGCGCGCGTTCAAGATTGCCACTTGAGTCTCCGGGGAACCAGTGTCTTGTTGGTGTATCTGGTATTGTTGGATCAATTCCTTCTTCTCTGCTGCCTCAATTGCCAATTGCGTTCACCTCCTTTTGGTCGAACAACTCATTTTTCTGATAGCAAGTTTAGGAAACTTGCAATATCCAAGAAGAATTCTCTCGTTAGGATAAGACTACGAGATGTCCTTGCTTTATAAAACATTAAATGTGGAATAAAAACTAAATCGTATCCGGGAGATTGCTCCCTTTTCTACCTACATTTGTAATACATATATAATATCACAAATCAACTCAAAATTCAAATTAAACTCACAATCTCTTGGTGTCACCTACGGTTTCAGCAGCATCGCCGCCGAGGAAGTAGAGGACGCGAGAATTTCCGTCGCTGCTGCGATGTCGCGCTGTATCTGTTGAATCAGAAATTCTGGATTTGGGAATTTCCTTTCACTTCTAATCTTCTCCACGAAGAATATTTCTACGGGTTTACCGTAGATGATTTCATCAAAATTAAAGAAGTGTCCCTCCACCTGAATATTTACACCGTTAAATGTGGGACGCATTCCGATATTCAATACCCCGTCTAACCACCGTTCCTCTAACTTTGCCCGGATAGCATAAACACCATTAGGGGGATAGACTTGATTTTGGGTTTCTATATTCGCAGTAGGAAACCCAATTGCCCTTCCACGTCCATCACCATGAACGACAGTGCCGATCAAGGAATAGGGGCGTCCCAATAGTTGGGAGCTCAGCTGAAGATCGCCTTGTGCGAGTGCTTCTCGGATCCGAGTGCTATGGACGGGGGCGCCAGCGATCTCTGTCGGTGGCACGACAGAAACATCAAATGCATATCCTTTGCTAAGTTGCACCAATCGTTCTGCGTTGCCTGCCCGGTTTTTGCCAAATTGGCAAGCATACCCGACAACGACGTGCTTCGCTCGACATTTCTCTAAGATCACATGCTCTACAAAAGATTCAGGGGACATTGATGCAATCTGGGCATCAAAACTGAGCATAACAATCTCATCAACGCCAAATTGTTGAAGTATTTCGACGCGCTTTGAGAGAGGGGTCAGGATAGGGGGGCACCGTTCTGGAGCAAGGAATGCAAGTGGATGTGGATAAAAACCGACCAATAGACTCGCCAAGTTATCCTGCGCGGCGCGTTTAAGAAGTGTGTTAATAACGGCTTGGTGTCCAAGATGGATACCATCAAACACACCAAAAGTGACAGCCGTTTCTCTGCCAAATTCAACGATATTGTTCAGACTATAAGGTGTGATTGCGACCTGTGAATCGCTCCTACGACAGGCATGTTCCACGTTGCTCAATCCTTCTGGCAATCACCATATCTCAAATGATTTGGATCAATGTAGCGTTGCGAAGCTTGAACAAGAGCGGCAATGGCTAATGGATAGGGCATGGCAATCCGACATCCTGCGGCGCGGGCGTGTCCTCCACCTTGGAACTCTGCGGCAAGTTGACTCACATCAACGTATTCTTGGCTTCGCAGACTCACTTTTGTACTTCGATCTGTCATCTCAGACACACAGACTGCTATCTCAACACCCGCAATGGCTTGGATCTGGTTCACAACGCCCTCCACGGCGTCAGGAGTTGTTCCAGTTTTTCGAAACATCGCCTGTGTTGCATACACCGATGCTATTTTCCCATCATCTGTTATTTGCAACGTACTGAGGATCTCACGCAACAGGTGCATCTTTGCAACAGGGACCTGTTCGTAGACATTCCGATAGACTTCATCCGGAGTGAATCCGCCGATCTCAATTAATTCGGCAGCGATTTGATGTGTCTCGGCTGTGGTATTACTATGTCGAAAACAGCCCGTATCAAACATCAGACCTGTATAGAGACAAAGCGCACACATTTCGCATATTGGAAATTGATGGTGTTTAATGAGTTTGTAAACAATCTCTGAAGTGGAGGAAGCTGTCGGTACAATAAGGTTAATGTCGCCGAATGCCTCTGCGGTGGCGTGATGGTCAATATTAATGAGACTGTGTATAGGATACAAGGTTTTGGACAGTCTCGTTCCAATTCGCGCCAGCGTACTTGCGTCTAACACAATCAACACTTCAGGACGGTATGTTTCAGCCGAATGCGCGCTCTCAATACGATCCCAAAACGGTAGAAATCGATAGTTAGGGGGGACGACATCCGTGTTAAATATTTTTACGGATTTACCAAGTTTCGTGAGAAAAATGTAAAGTCCCAATTCGGAACCGATTGCATCACCATCAGGATGAATGTGTGTTGAAAGCGCGAAGGTATGGTATTGGTCAAATAAGGTAAGGAGTGTGCTATAGTCGTGTGTATTATCCATCTGTAAGGTGTTCATGAAACATCGCTGCGTGTCTTATATTGTTTCGTCCTCGGTCGTTTCAGACTTGAGGAGTCCATCTATTTTAAAGAGATAGTCAGCGGATTCATCTATAGCGAACCGAAGTTCCGGCGAATGGCGAAGCGTGAGACGATTTCCGATCTCACGCCTAAGGAAGCCTGCTGCACTCTTTAGACCTGCGAGCGTCTCGCTTTTCCGCTCCTCATCGCCGATAACGCTCACCTTCACATCTACATACTTCAGATCCGGGGACATAGATGCTTGTGTGACAGTGCAAAACGCGACGCGCGGATCCTTGACAGAACGTTGGATAATCTCGCTTAATTCCCGCTGAATGAGGGCTGCTACCCGATCTTGTCTTCTATTTTCTACCATATCAATCCTACCTCTTGCAGCAAGTTTTGGCTTGCGAACTTTATCAAAAGAAAAACTCCGTTTCGTAATCTACTAATTCAGCATCTACATTCGTTTCAACAAAAGTGATGAGATGTGAGATGATCTTATTCAGATGTACAACATCGTTGGAAACCGAAACGGCAGCCAATATGGCAAACTGATGTGCCTCCAATGCTTCAACTTCAGCAATAGCAATGTTAAAGCGGTTTTTGAGTCTCGTGATGAGGCTTTTGACAACCCGGCGTTTCGCTTTTAGCGAGTGACTTTCCGGGATTCGGAGACGAATTTTACAAACACCGATGTGCATGAACGTATGAGTCAATTGTGGGGGCGCGTGACAACAGCGCCCCCTATGAAAGTACACTGCTATAGGAACAGAACCAATTTAGGAAAGTGAGCGTGCCACTTGTTCGTGAACATAGCATTCAAGGACATCACCGACTTTCAAGTCATCAAACGTCTCAATCCCTATTCCACATTCGTAGTTCGCTTGCACCTCATTGACATTATCCTTGAACCGGCGAAGCGAATTGACTTTACCTTCGTGAATTAATCGATTGTCGCGAAGAATACGAAGGGGTTGATTGAAGGAAATTCGTCCCCAATTGACGTAGCTACCAGCAACCAAACCGAGACGGGGGACTTTAAATAATTCACGGACCTCAGCCCGTCCGATAACGACTTCTCGTACTTCAGGATCGAGCAGGCCTTCCATAGCCGAACGAATATAGGAGATGAGATTGTAAATGATGTTGTAGGTCCGAACATCAATCCCCTCGGTCTCTTTCGCCTGCACCGCCTCCGTTGTCGGATGAACGTTGAAACCGACGACGATTGCATCAGAAGCCGAGGCGAGCAAAATGTCGGTTTCGGTGATCCCGCCAACCGCTTGGTGAATAATATTGATCTTAACCTCATCCGTACTCAACTCGAGCAGTGATGAAGCGACGGCTTGCACGGAACCTTGTACATCGCCTTTAAGAACAACGTTCAATTCTTTAATCTCGCCTTCCTGGATTTGTTGGAATAGGTTATCCAAACTGACGTGGCTATTTTCCCCGAGTTTTTCATTGCGGTACTGGTCCTGACGGGTTTCACTGATAGACCGGGCGTCCTTATCAGACGCAACGACATAAAATCTGTCGCCTGCTTCTGGTACGCCGGTAAAACCGAGCACTTCAACAGGACAGGAGGGACCGGCTTCTTTCATCCGCTTCCCGAAATCGTCCATCATTGCTCTAACTTTTCCGGAATACCTACCTGAAACAAAAACATCACCAACTTTCAGTGTACCTGCCTGTACGAGAACGGTTGCGACGGCACCGCGCTCTTTATCAACCTGTGCTTCAATAACAATACCCCGTGCTGGCTTACGTGGGTTCGCTTTGAGTTCCAACAGAGCTGCTTCCAAAAGGAGCATTTCAAGCAAAAAGTCAATCCCTGTTCCATCTATCGCGGAGGTCTCAACACAAATTGTTTGTCCACCCCAGTCCTCTGGCAGGAGTTCCTGTTCTGCCAATTGTTGCTTGACATAGTCTGAACGCGCGCCAGGGACATCTATTTTGTTAATGGCGACGACAATGGGAACCTTTGCAGCTTTTGCGTGACTAATCGCCTCGATTGTCTGAGGCATGACCCCGTCGTCAGCTGCGACGATGAGAACGACAATATCGGTTACTTGTGCACCGCGCGCGCGCATCGCCGTAAAAGCGGCATGCCCCGGTGTGTCTAAGAAAACAATGCTCCCACCTTTTAATGTTACGTGATATGCGCCGATATGTTGTGTTATGTTACCTGCTTCAGATTCACTGATATTTGATTGACGAATAGAGTCTAAAAGAGATGTTTTACCGTGGTCAACATGTCCCATGATTGTGACCACGGGTGCTCGAGGTTGCAAAGATTCTGGGGCATCTGGTATCTCAGCGAATAGTTCTTCTTCAAGCGTTTTTGACCTAACCGCTTCAAAATTCAAGTGTTCCCCAAGCATCACAAGTGTATCGTAATCAAGCCGCTGATTTATATTTGCCATCACTTTTAACTTCATGAGACGCATAATCAACGCCGAGGGTTGCAACTCCAGCGCTGCTGCGAGGTCAGCGACCGTCGCCCCTTCCGTAATTTGCAAATCGCTGGTTGTAGCAGTTTCTTCCGACGCTGAGACGTTTTCAACAGAGGTTTGGGACGTAGAAACGGTTTCTTCCACCGGTTCGTCAGCCAATTCTGATTCAATAAGCGCGACTGTGTCCGGATCGAGGGTGCTCATCCCGTTTTTAACGCGAACTCCATGCTCCTCAAGTAGAGCGATAAGTTCCTTGTTTGTTAGATTGTATTCTTTCGCCAATTCATAAACCCGCGTACCAGAAACTTGACTTTCCTCTCGACTCCCTTTCGCGGGTTTCCCTCGCTGTCGTTGGGCTCTGCTCATAATAATTCCTCCTTTTCTTCTTTTAGGCTCGTGGACTTTTGGGTCCTTTGAAGAAGCACTTGTTCAAACTCCGCTATATGCTCACTTGCCAGTTGCACACGTAATAAAGAATTAATCCGTTTGGGAGACTTGAACGCTCTTCGAATGCAATCTTGAGCAGGGCAAACGTAAGCCCCACGCCCGCCTAACTTCTTTTGACTGTCGATTTGCAGTTTTTCGTTTCCCTGGCACACGAACCGAACCAACACTGTCTGCAATAATTTTCCACGGCACCCAATACAAGTGCGAATAATATCCCTCAATGACGCCACCCACTTTTAAAACTCAGTATCAAAATCATCATCCTCAGGCTCGGCAGATGGGTCCATTTTATTTTCCTCGTCAAGACTCTTTGTCCGTTCAGTTTCAAGAGTCTCCGCGTCTGCGTCTATTTCAAAGTCCTCCGACGCGTCAATGATCTGTTCAGTTTCTGTTGAATCCTGCGCACCAGCAGTCTGCTGTTCTGGCAGCCTTTGGTCAGGACTTTCTTCTTGACTGTCTGAGACGTGTTCAGATGTTTCATCAGAGCCTTCCGGTTTAAAGAGTTCATTAATCGAAACAGTATCTTCAGATTCACCCTTTATGTCAACCTTCCAACCCGTCAATTTCGCAGCGAGTCGTGCATTCTGTCCTCGTTGCCCAATCGCTAAGGACAACTGATTGTCTGGAACAATCACAAGTGCACTCTTATCTTTATCATTCAATTCAACCCTACGCACGCCAACTCGCGCCCCCAGAGCATTCGCAATAAAGACGCTGGGGTCTTCGCTCCATTCCAGTAAATCTATCTTCTCATCATCAAGTTCACCGACGATCGTCTGTACACGTATTCCTTTGACTCCCACACACGTGCCTACGGCATCAATACCCTCTTCTGTCGCCCTGACGGCTACCTTCGCGCGATTTCCAGGGTCCCGCGCGACCGCCATAATTTGAACCTGGCCCTCATAGATTTCAGGAACCTCCTGCTCAAATAACATGGATACCAAATCCCGGTGCGTCCGAGAGACGATAATCGGCGGTCCCCGCATCTCATTCTTCACAGATAGAATGAGACATTGTAAGCGTTTACCCCGCTCGTAATTCTGAGAGCGCGGCATTTCACGAGGCGGTAAAAACGCTTCCGTCTGCTCAAGATCCAAAATAACACCACCCCGCTCAAAGCGTTGGACGTAACCTGTGACAACTTCACCTTCGCGCCCGGCAAACTCTTGATAAATTTTTTCTCGCTCCGCCTGCTTGATCTTTTGGAAAAGGATTTGCCTGGCTAACTGTGCCGGAATCCGTCCAAACTCGTTCGGATTGATTTCGACATCCAGCATCTCCCCAACTTCGACATCCTCTTGGAGTTTCAACGCCTGTTCAATCGGAATCTCTGTCGAGAAATCGCGCATAATATTAACGACTTTTTTCGGGACATAACACCGTATATCACTTTTCTCCAAATTAATCTCAACGGAAACGTTGGCATCAGCACCGTAAACGCGGCGCGCAGCGGCACGCAACGCCTCCTCTATCGCTTCAACGAACACCTCTTCAGGTAAATCTGTTTGTGCAGTATTTTGACGTATAGCGTTTTGGAGGTTTTCTAACATAATAATTGATGTCCGCGGTCACTTTCTATTATACAGGTTGGCAAGTGTCGTCCTGTATCAACAGTCCGCGGGCTCCTTTCCATCTTTTAATATTCGCCGTGTGTCTATGGCGCTTGTTCTCTACCATTTCAGGTGTATACGGGCATTAAGAATTTGCGAGATTTTAACGGAGATGTCCTTTCCATCCGACTGCACTAAGACGACTTCTTCAGGATGCACATCTACGACAGTGCCTTGTATCTGACGGGGGTGGACGTTTTTTGCGGCGACTTCTATCTGAACGGTCCGCCCACAATTGCGCTGAAAATCCTTAGCGGTTCGTAAGGGTCTGTCTATGCCAGGAGAAGCCACTTCCAACTGAGCATAGTTTGCTAAATGCTCATGAACCTCTAAAATCGGACGTACAACTTGGTTCACCATTTGACAATCTGCCACCGAAAGCCCATCTGGTTTGTGAATGAGGAGGCGGAGTGTTTTTGAATGTGTTTCAATATCCACAAGCTCAATACCATCAAGGTCGAGCATCGGTGCTAACATCTCAATGATGGAGTTTTTCTCGGCTATTGTCATACTTGATATAATATAAAAAATAAAAAAACGCGATACGCCCAATGGTAGAGGTTCTTCGCGGTTTATATGATGTCGTAGTGCACAGTTGAAAAGAATCGGTAAACCGAGGATGAAAACCTCACCCAAATTCCAAGGACTGCGTTTTACGACCCGACCGATGCCGAAGCAACGGGGTATCAATTCTCGCTCATCCACCTCATTGTGTTACATAATACCCGTTTTCCTTTTTCTCGTCAAGCCAATTGTCAGTGATAGTACCCACACGCTAAAGCGTGGGACTTTGGCAAGGATGGTGGTAAGCCTAATCTTGGGGATTAAAGGCTGACGGCACTATCTGTAAAAAAACTGTCGCTAAAAACGAAATTCGTGAAGATTATGACATAATTGTATCATATTCTATGCTGGAAGTCAAATTAAATCCAAGTTATCCACGCCCGTTGATGAGGGTGAAAAGTAATTTTCATTCCGATGATAGTATGCTATACTATTTTCTATGAGCATGTTTCGCGAACACTGGATCGGCGGGTTAGTGGTTTATAGTGTTTTTTTCGCCATTTCACTTATCGCTACCTTCGCTGTTCCAATACTTTATGATACTGTGCCACAAGAATGGAATCCAACCATTCCACCGGTGAGGGATATTGTAAAAATCATCGGGTGTTTTGCTGTTGCAGTCCTGTTCGGATTGTGGCCGGATGTTGATATTAAGAGCAAAAGTCAAAAAATATTTTATACCGTACTATTTGTGCTGAACGTAGTGCTAATCGTTTTTTTCCAAAAGTATCTGGAATCGGCGCTCTTGGGTTTATTCGCGATGCTCCCAATTATGAGCAAGCATCGTGGGTGGACACATGCCAAAGTTACGATGATTTTGCTCCCCAGCGTGTTTTTGTTAATTCCGATTTATGCCGCATATTCAGAGTGGGAGACGGATGGCACTCTCGTAGACGCACTCAATGCCTTGCGAGAGTGGGAGGGACTTATGGAGGCCGTCCGCAGCGGTTTTCCATTCTATGTGGCGAGTTTTATCGGTTACGCGACACATCTTCATCTGGATGGGATCTTATTTCGTTCGCGGAAAGCACAACGACAAAAGGTACGAGCCAACCAATGAAGACAACAGCACAGGTCCCCCCAAAACTATTTGACCACCCGATCCTGCGAACACTCACAATTTTCGCAGAAGATCAAGGTGTGCAGCTGTATCTCGTCGGCGGTAGTGTGAGGGACCTATTACTTGAACGTCAGACGGCGGATATTGATTTTACGCTGGCTTCTGATGCAATCCAGTTTGCGAAAGCATTCGCAGCCAATATCGGCGCAATCGCTATTACCTTAGAAGAAAATCCGCCCACAGCCCGCGTGATTGTTAAGCAGGACAACACTTCACAATCCTCGCATCTCAGTATGGATTTCGCACAGTTCCGCGCCGCGTCGCTCACGGACGACCTGCGTTTACGGGACCTGACGATTAATGCTATGGCGATTGCGCTTGAAAATGTGGGGACGCTTACAAATCAGGCACGCAAACAAAATTTCTTTCGGATAATTGATCCATGTGGTGGTAAGAAAGACTTGGAGACGGGTATACTCCGATTTCCGAGCAAACAGGTAGTGATAGAGGATCCAGTTCGACTCCTACGGATTTATAGGTTCGCAGCACAGTTAGACTTTGATATCTCCGAGAAAGCCATCGATCTGGTGATGATGTACGGGGCGATGCTGTCTGATGTAGCGGCGGAACGATGTCGGGACGAATTGATGAAAATTTTTCGCGTAAAGAAAGCGTACCCACATTTACAACAAATGGAGGCGACTGGACTCCTCACACAGGTCGTTCCGAGTCTCAAAGGGACGCGTCGGGCTTGGGCATCACTTGAGCGCTTTGAGAAAAATCCAATTCCTGCTCCTCTGCAACCCTACCGCAAGGGAATTAATCGCTATCTCCAAGAAGAAGTCAGTGTAGAAGTCGATAGGCGTTCGCTAATCAAATTGAGCCTGCTCTTGGACAACAACGTGGGTGATAGCGGTGAGCGCCTTCGATTGAGTCGAAAAGCGGTGCAGTTTATGGAATGCCTTATCTCAGGAGGTAAGAAACTTAAAAACACACTCCCGCAATTGACACAGAAACGGATAAATCGTTTCCTAAGAACTTATACATCCGATTGGTGGGGTATCCTTCTATATTCTGCAGCATCATATTCCATTGATTCGGCGATTCTAAAACAGATTGCTGATACTTACTATGAACACGTTCTACCTATCTATAGGCAGGGGAGACTGATCACAGGGGACGATCTGATTCAGGAATTTCATTTGAAAGAAGGGAAGCAAATTGGAGTGCTGTTAAAGGAGATTGAAGACCTTCAATTTGAGGGTGAAATTCGGACCCGTGAAGAAGCATTTGCTGCGGTCAGGGCGTTAATTCAGAAGCATCCGTGAGGCATCTATTTCGTCGGTTTCTCTGCGCTACAATTTCGTTTGATATTTTCGCAGCACTTTCGGAATTAAAGAGAGTAAAAGCATGAGCACGCCAGCGATCCCAAGATAGAGTAACGTCTTCCAAATATTGCCCTCACCACTCACAAATGCCCCACCGAGTTGGACAAAGACTGCTGTCCCCGGCAACATAAAGATAGCAGAGACGAGTACATAGGTGGGAAATCGAATACTGGTGAGTCCATAAGCGTAGTTTTGAAGGTTAAACGGGAAAATCGGGACCAAGCGTGTGAACATCAAAATACGCCAGCCCTGTTCTTCAACCTGCGCATCTATTTTGCGGAATTGTGCATTGTCTTTAACCCAACTTTCAACGAGGTCACGGGCAACATAGCGGGCAATGAGAAAAGCAACGGAGACAGAAATAATAGAAGCGATGGAAGCGTAAAAGATGCCCCACAATGGTCCGAAGAGGAACCCCGCCAAGACGGTTACTGGAGAACCGGGGAGGAAAAAGACAGTGGATACCAGATAGAGCCCGATGTAAACCAAGGGGGCAATTCTTCCAAAACCTTCTACCCATGTTTTGATTTTCGGTACGTTTTCTAAGCGGATGTTGTCTGTTACGCCGTAGGACCTCAACACGAGATAAACAGCCGCAACGATCCCAACAGTAATTAGAATTTTAATTATACTCTTTCGCATTTTTTTTCGAAATCGCCTCTAAGTAGGATTTTATCTGGGTCTGATATCGGACAGGAATACGGTTATTTTCTACGGCTTCAGCATACGCACGCGACGCGTTGAGGACGACATCGGCAAAGGGTAAATAGGCAGGGACATCGTTGGTAACCTCACCCGTAAAGACACGAGAGGCACCTTCTGTATGACCGGAGGCACCTGCAGTCAGGGTCAACTGTTCTCCGTTAACTTGTAAGGCTGGTGTTTCTTCACCTGTCAGTGGTACTGTGGCATCGGGTTCGTCTGTTTCACTTTGCATTCTGACGGATTCGGCTGTCTGTGATTCTGAGTATGGATCGGAATTCGACGGTCCCTCGCGAGTCCCTTGCACCTCGCTGCTTCCCGCGTCTTGTCCAGGTCCGCCCTCGGTATTCGCGATCCCACCTTCTGCGGATGTCGTTTCAAGAGTCGCCAATGCCAGTTCCTTTTGGCTGGTCGTGAGTCGCGCCTCCAGTTCTGCAAGATCAGATGACTTTTCCATCTTCTCAAGGGCAGCAATGAGGTCCTGCAACGTTTCCGGTGTGACCCCTTTGCCCTGAGTCTGATTCAGTGAATCACCGAGAGCACCCTTCGGTAGATCTTCAGCCAAACGTTCAAAGAGTTCCATAAGTTCTGCTTGAAGTTCCGGCGGTATCTCAGCCTGCTCCGTGAGGTTTTTCAGGGCTGCAGCGAGTTGGTTGGCATCCATACCTCGAAAACTTTGACTCGCTTCTGTCGCTTCAGCAATAGCGGTTTGCTCTGATTGCTGCTTACGGACCTCTTTTTTTAATTTGCTGAGCTGTTGTTGTGCCGTGTTGAGATCTGATGCGGCTTTCAACGCTTTTACAGTGTCGGTGATCTGGCTCCTTAAGTCCGAACTCTCAACGGATCCGCCTTCAAGATTTTGAATTATCTTACCTAACGCCTGTTGCTGCGGATTTGTCAGGGGTTGTGGGACCTCATAAAAGGGAGAAACAGTGAAGGATAGCCCAATCAAGAGCAGCGGAATCGGAAACAGTTTTAGGAACTTCGGCACACGATACGGATTTATTTTTTTAGGGTCTAAGGTTGTTGCAGCCGCTGCGGCATCTCGAATTTGGAGTTGTGCGAATTCGTTTTCGGGATTGGTTTGCATCAATCCAAATGCCGTACTGAGACGCTCGCTGAGTTCCATTTTTTCGTCAACAGCCCGCGCGATGAAGTCTAAATCCTTGCGATGCTTGACACTGAGCCATATACCCACAACCGTCGCTACAAAAATGATGATCCCACTCACACTCAACATTCGCATTGGTAGCGGAATTACTCGGTTCAGAAAGAACAGCAGCACCAGCAGCACCAGCCCACAGAAAAGTGTAGACGTGATCGTCTGCAAGCGTGCCTGTCGATACATTCTACCACGAATGTTGATCAGACAATTCTGGATGCTTTGTGCATCTACTGCTTCGGTTGGGTTGTGTTCAGAATTCACCATGTGAGTTCCTCAACGGCTGCCATAACCGTATCTGGGGTAATCGCCTCAAGATTTTCGCGCGCGCGATCGGGATAGGCGTCCCACTCTCTGGACGATAGGGTTTTCATAAACGGACACTCTTTGCGCGCGACCACCGCATGTCGGTCCCACGGGGGTGCCCACTGGATAAGATTGGACGCCCCAAACAGAGCAACCGTCGGTGTTTTCACGGCAGTGCTGAGATGCATCGGTCCCGTATCGTTGCTGATGTACAAATTACACCGTTGCAAAAGTGCTGCAAGTTGCATCGGGGTTGCTTGATTGACAATAACGGGTGAATGTGACATCAATTCCGATACTTGTGCTGCTAATTCACCTTCCCGTGGTCCGGTTGTAATAATAATATGTGCGCCGTATGTTGCGTGTAGCTGATCCCCGAGTGCGGCAAAATTCGCGGTATGCCAGCGGCGATAAGCCGTCGCGGCACCCGGATTGAGACCGATAATGCGCTTGTTATTATTAAGCCTCTGGCTTTGAAGAAAATTGTTCACCCACGCGATACTCGCACTATCAACAAATACCTCCGGTTCACTCTCTACGACTTCAATACCCAGTGCCCGAACAACATCAAGATACCGCTGGGTTTCATGCTGTGTGGTGTTATTTGGGACTGCGAGATTCAATAATTTCTGCCCACCAGCGTTCGTTTCAAATCCAACGCGGAACGGGATTCTGGCAAGAAATGCGTGAAGGACGAGACGAAACGTCGGTTGCAGCACAACCGCCATCTGGAATTTGCGCCGAGCCATCTGATAGATGAGTTTCGGCACGGAGGTTTGATACGTAAGAACCTCGTTCAGATGTGGATTTGCGGACACTAAGTCCTCTCGTGTCGGTGCGACCATGTAAGCGATATAGGCGTCTCGAAAGTGCTGGCGTAAAGCCCGGATAACGGGTGTTGTGAGAACGGTTTCTCCGAGTGGGGCAAGCCTGATGATTAAAATGCGATGAATCTGGTCAGGGGCAAACATCCTGCTCCTTCGCTGACTATTGCCAATTTGTACTATTCGCGATATAATACGCCAAAACGAAACGGATGTCAATATGGATTCCCGTCTCCAAGACTTAAAAGAGAAATATCTACGCGGTTGGGAACAACAGGCAACTGTGATTCTACTTGCTTCTGGACTTCTGCTAACGTTGCACAGGTATTACAGCCGACGCAGTTTTTTCAGACACCACTTCGCAGAATACTTTATCAACCTCCCATTGGTAGCGAGCCATTCCTACTATTACTGGTTTCTGACGACGGCACTCACCTTACTCCTCGCGCCTGTCCTCGTTGCGCAATTTGGAACAAAGGAGCGGTTGAAGGACTATGGATTCCAACTCGGGAATCAGAAACTTGGATGGAGCATAACAGGCGCGGCATGGTTTCTGATGATACCGGTGGTTATTCTCGCCGTCATCGTATATCCGCCTTTCGTGGCAAAGTATCCACTCAGTAAGGTAGTTGCGAGTAGTTGGCAGGCGTTCCTCCCGTATCAACTCGCCTACGGTGTTTACATGTTTTCGTGGGAATTCTTCTTCCGCGGGTTTATGCTCTTCGGATTAGAACGGAAATTCGGGAACTACACCCTCTTAATTCAGACGATTCCTTTTGCGGTGATGCATTACTCGAAACCCTTACCGGAGGCAATCGGTTCCGTGATTGCGGGTGTATTACTGGGTGTGCTGGCGTTGGAAACCCGTTCGTTCATCTATGGCGCGGCAATCCACTGGCTTGTGGCTATGACGATGGATGTAGTAGCTGTATCGTTTCCACGTTTCTGGGGATAAACATTTTGTTGCGGTTGCTCAGCAAGTGTGCTATAATTGCAGTTGACATCCACACCCTTTTTATATAAGATATATCCTATACAACTTGTAGATGCGTTTTGACAACTGCAGATTGATTTGGAGAGGAGATCATAACATAAATGGCTAATAACGTTTTTCCACCAGCAGAAACTGCTTATCCCGTAGAGAATGCGCACGTCGACAGTTTAGAGACCTATCAAGCGCAATACGCCGAATCTATTCAAGATCCGGAGGCATTTTGGGCAACAATCGCGGAACGATTGACGTGGTATCAGAAATGGGATACGATTCGCGATTACGATTTCGTCAACGCGGACATTAAATGGTTCGATGGCGGCACGCTGAATGCTTGTTATAACTGTCTCGATCGACATATAGAAGCCGGACACGGTGATGCAACCGCTATTATCTGGGAAGGGAACGATCCCTCCGAAGATAAGACCTTTAGTTACAGTGAACTCCTCGCCGAGGTCAAAAAATTCGCCAATGTCCTGAAGGCAGAAGGTATTGAAAAAGGCGATCGCGTCTGTATCTACTTACAGATGGTGCCAGAGTTGGCAATCGCAATGTTAGCGTGTGCGCGGATTGGGGCTGTTCACTCTATCGTCTTCGGCGCATTTTCAGCGGAATCCCTCCGAGACAGAATCAATGATTCGGCGTGTAAACTGCTGATTACGCAAGATACCGCAATGCGCGGTCCCCGTAGCGATATACCGATGAAGGCAAATGCCGATGCGGCAGTTGCGGAATGTCCATCCATTGAAAAAGTTGTCGTCGTGGCGCGCACTGGGGATGCTGTCGATTTTGATGATTCGCGAGATATTTGGTGGCACGCAGCGATGGCGAATGCCGATACAGAATGTGAACCCGTCGTTATGGACGCTGAAGACCCACTTTTTATCCTGTACACCTCCGGCTCGACTGGGCAACCGAAAGGCGTTTTGCATACGACAGGGGGTTACCTCGTCTACACGTCTTACACACATCAACAGGTTTTTGATTACCACGAGGGTGATGTCTACTGGTGCACAGCCGATATCGGCTGGATTACTGGGCATTCTTACATTATCTACGGTCCACTCGCAAATCGTGCGGTTAGCGTGATGTTTGAAGGTGTGCCAAACTACCCAGACTTTGGACGTTTTTGGCAGGTCGTTGAGAAGCATAACATTAATATCTTCTACACTGCTCCGACAGCGCTACGCGCACTGATGAAAGAAGGGAATACATGGGTCGAAAAGTACGATAGATCCACGCTTAGACTCCTCGGCACAGTGGGTGAACCGATCAAAGAACCGGAGTGGTTGTGGTACTACAATATCGTCGGTGAAGAGCGGTGCCCAATTGTGGATACGTGGTGGCAGACCGAAACGGGTGGGATTTTGATGACACCCCTGCCTGCAGCAACACCCCTGAAACCTGGTTCGGCAACATTTCCGTTTTTCGGAATTGAGCCGGTGATACTTGATGAAGAGGGTAACGAAGTAGAAGGTAATCCGGCAACCGGCTATCTCTGTATTAAAACGGCGTGGCCCGGTATCATGCGAACCGTCTACGGCGACCATGAACGGTTTTTGGACACCTATTTCCGCAGGTTCCCCGGTTATTATATGACAGGCGATGGGGTGCTACGCGATGAAGATGGGTATTATTGGATTACAGGACGCGTGGACGATGTGTTGAACGTTTCTGGACACCGATTAGGCACAGCAGAGGTCGAAGGCGCAATCGGGCAACACGAGACAGTGGCAGAAGCAGCAGTCGTCGGGTATCCACACGACATCAAGGGACAAGGCATCTATGCGTATGTTACACTCATGACAGGCGAATCAGCCTCTGATGCGGTGGAAACGGGCATCAAACAGGCGGTTCGACAGCAAATCGGGCCGATCGCCACGCCTGACAAGATTCAGTTTACCCCGGCACTGCCAAAGACGAGATCCGGCAAGATTATGCGACGGATTCTCCGCAAAATCGCGGAAGGCGACATCTCCGACCTCGGTGATACCTCCACCCTTGCCGATCCGACAGTGGTTGATGATTTGGTTGAAGGGAGACGATAATTGGCTTCAGCAGAAAAGATAGTAGATGAATTAAAAAAACAGGGGATCACCCACGCTGTTGGCGTTCCAGATAACGGCAGTGCCCGGATTTATGAACGCTTACGGGCAGCGCCTGGTATTGAAGTCATTACGGTCACCCGCGAAGGGGAAGCCTTTGCCATTGCATCGGGATTGTATGTGGGTGGCAAGAAGCCTGTGATCATCATCCAAAATACGGGATTCTTGGAATCAGGCGATGCGATCCGAGGCACCGTTGTCAACATGCAGGTGCCAGTCGTGGTATTTATCGGATATCGGGGTTATCACAATCGAGATACAGATGGACAATGGGTCGATTCTGTAGCGACTTTCCTTGAACCGACCTTGAAAGCATGGAATCTCCCGTATGAAATGCTTGAAACAGACTCGGATGTTGCCTGCATCGCGAGAGCATTTGAACAGGCAAGAGAGACTTCACTACCAACAGCAGTGCTCTTAATCGGACATGCTACATAGCATCTTTTGCCCATATTTCGACGCTGTGGAAGATATAAGGGGATTCTTTCGCGGCGACCTATAGCGTCGCTTTCCCTAAGATGGAGAGAGGCGCGCGATTTCTTACGCGAAATAATGACGTACCTGCCTTGGCACGCGCTCTTTTTCGGTAAAATTCTGCTAAAATCCCTGTTTTTTCGAGTTTTTTGGTGAAATTGCGCTTTTTTTTAAACATTTTACTTGACAAAACGTTTTAACATAATGTATCATTAATTTTTGTTTTATCAAAATTCTGTAATAAGGAGAGGAGAAAGATGGAAGCCGAGTATTTCGGTGAAACAGCGAGTATTGAAAGTGTTGATCCATACATGGAGGCAACATATCCACCAGATGAGACAGAACCCTCGGAAAGTTATAAAGGTAGCGATCAGAGTGCTTTAACGAGTTGGCTTCGAAGCGTAGCGGGTCACCGTCTGTTAACCCGCGAGGAAGAAGTTCAATTGGCGAAACGGATTGAAGCCGCAGAGGCTAAAGCATTAGACGAGCTTTTAGATGCCTTAGTGGACGTAGACCTATTATCCCGCGAGAAGAGGGAGCAATTGGCAGAACAAATTGGAGCCGCAGAGGTTGAAGCCCTGGAGGAACTCTTAGATGCCTTAGTAGATGTGAAGCTATTATCTCGCGAGAGGAAAGAGCAACTGGCAGAACAAATTGGAGCTGGCAGGAGCGAAGCAAGAAAAGCACTGGTAAGCGAATTACAAGACGCACTGGTGACAGGTGACGCATTATCTGGTGAAGGGAAAGGCGAATTGACGAAACGGATTGGAGCTGCCGAGCGCGAAGCACGTAGTGCCCGAGATGAACTCGTCCAAGCGAATCTACGACTCGTTATTTCTATCGCAGTTAAATACCAGGGGCACAACGTTCCACTCGAGGACTTGATTCAAGAAGGAAACATTGGACTGATTAAAGCAGCAAGCAAGTTTGACTATCAGAAGGGTTTTAAATTCAGTACGTACGCGATTTGGTGGATTAAACAGGCGATTATGCGTACACTTGACAATTTTTCCCGTTCCATTCGATTACCTTCCTACGTAGTTGCGAAAATGAATAAATTCGATGCCATCTACGCAACGTTGTGTCAAGAACTACAACGCGAGCCGCGTCGCGATGAAATAGCAGACGCTTTAGACTTGACGGTGAAACAGGTCGAAGAAATTTTAACGTTTAACGCTGATACTATCTCGATGGATTTACCGCTTAGCGACGAACGTTCTGCTGCGACATTAGGCGACTTAATCGAAGACCCGATAACGAGTGGAGAAGACGGGCCGATCGCAGAAATGATTAATAAGGATCTGACGGCTCAATTTCTCAAAAGATTGCCAGAGCGCGAACAAAGAGTCTTGAAAATGCGCTTCGGACTTGAGGATGGAGAACGGAAAACACTCCGAGAAATCGGCGTTGCTTTAGAGGTTACCCGGGAACGCGTCCGTCAACTGGAAATAGATGCAATCAAACGGTTGTATGATCTTTATGATGAGATGGGCGAATTTCGGTCAAATTCTCAATCTTGGGCCGCATAACACCACTCATGGAAGGCAATTATGAAGAATTTCTTGAAGAAGATCACAGGAACTGAAACCCCTTTGCTCACAGTCACTGAAGCGGCGCAAGAAAAGATTCAGGCGGTGATAGAAACCGAAGAGGTTGAGGTTGAAGGACTTCGTATTAGTATTCAAGGTAGAACTGCCACCGCTTTCCAATACAGCTTGGGTTTAGCGACTGAAGCACAAGAGGATGACCTTATTGTCGAATGTGAGCATTTCAATGTACTCGTCGACGCGGAGAGTGCCCCTGACCTTAAAGGTACTGTGATTGACTACGTCGATGACCTGAATTCGAGTGGATTCAACATTGAAAACCCAAACACACCGACATGGGACAATCCGAAAGCGCAAGAGGTTCAGAAGCTTATTGACGAACGGATTAATCCGGCTGTAGCGGCACACGGTGGACAGATAGAACTCTTGAACGTCGAAGACGATGCTATCTACATTCATATGGGCGGCGGTTGCCAAGGCTGCGGTATGGCAAATGTTACCCTCAAACACGGTATTGAGGCGATGATTCAAGAGGTGTTTCCTGAGATTAAGCACGTGATTGACACGACCGATCACGCTGCTGGAGATAACCCGTACTATTCTCCAAGCAAGGGATAATACACATGACGGGCGGATGTTATCATCCGCCCGTTTCTATTTTCAACCGGACACAACGTGTGCGCCCGAGTTGTTCGCCTGCGTAACAAAACAAGAGCCACCCTCTGGAAGTGTTTTTAGGAATGCTTCGGTGTCCCGCTTTAACCCATCAATATCCTCACCTACCACGCAAATTGCCGACCCCCAACTGCTAACACCCGCGCCGAAAGCGCCGCTTTCGCGTAAGAAATCAAGCGTCAATTGGAGTTCAGTACCTTGTGCGTCAATTTCCACTTTTTTCCACCCAAACGTTTGAATTTGATCTAAGGCTTTACCGAAGGTGGACATATCTCCTTCAATCAAGGCAGGGAGTACTTGCATCAATAGGATGTGTGAAAGTTTCTGGGCGACCCATTCCGGTTGTGGACAGAGCGTCTGGAACAACTCGATCTCTTTGTCACCATAAATCCGCGAACAATTCGGCATGACAATGAGTAACGGCACTTCTGGAAACGAATAACGGAGTAAAACCGGCGGTGGCGAAATATCTCCAAGAGCAGAAGAGGGTAGGAACGATGCTTTCTGTTCTGGAAACCGATGGCCGCCATCAACGATGAAACCCCCTGTCTGGAATGCCGCAATACCAATACCCGAAGTGCCGCCGCGTCCGACAATTCTTGCCAATTCTTGCACATTTAATCCAAGTTCGTATAACAGATTGACTGCCTGTGCAACACCAAGAGAAAGTTGTGTGCCAGACCCGAATCCGCAATGCATCGGGATTTCAGATTGAAATGTTAATTGAATGCCGGGGAAGGGATAGACGTCTTGAAGCCGTTTCAGTACTGCAGCGGTCCGATCACGATAGACAGAAGATGGTAAATGAACGCCGGTTGCCCGCTGAGCAACAATTTGAAAATTGGGCTTAGCAATTGCGAGACCGAATCCGCCATCAACCCGTCCCAACACACCATTCAAATCAAGCAGAGAAAAGTGTAAACGGGATGGAGTGGTAATTTTGACCGCGCTCACTCAATCGCCTCACCATTATGCCCATTCTGTCTGACATCTCGCTCGATTAAACCGTCACGAATGTGGAGGACGCGCTTGGCATGTTCAGCGACTTCGGGTTCGTGTGTCACCATGATGATGGTATTTCCGTCGTCGTTCAGACGGTTGAAAATCGCCATGATTTCATCTCCAGAGCGGGTATCCAAGTTCCCCGTCGGCTCATCAGCGAAGATCATTGAGGGTCTATTGACTAAAGCCCGTGCGATCGCCACACGCTGGATTTGTCCACCAGACAACTCAGTCGACTTGTGATCGACACGGTCTGCTAAACCGACTGCCTCTAAAGATTCAAATGCGCGCCGTTTGCGCTCTTTTCTGCCCAAACCGGAGTAAATCAACGGTAATTCAACGTTGTTGAGCGCACTGGTTCGTGGAAGCAGGTTAAACGACTGAAACACAAAACCGATCTTTTTATTCCGAATGTCAGCCAGCCGATTATCAGACAGCTTCCCAACCTCTTCACCCTCAAGGAAATACTGTCCGGATGTCGGCGTTGCAAGACACCCCAGAATATCCATCATGGTTGATTTTCCTGAACCGGAGGGTCCCATAATTGCAATAAATTCGCCTTGTGTTATGGTGAAACTGACGCCTCGTAAGGCATGCACCTGCACATCACCCATTTGATAGATCTTTGTCAAATCTTTTACATCAATTAACACGGTGTTTCCTCCTTAACCTTAATCTTATGACGATAAAGCAATAAACAAGAATGCAATTTAGCACGTTTAGGTTGACTTATCTCTCTTCTTCTTCCTGTGGCTCTTCTTGTGCCTTTGTCAGTTCTTGCATAGAAGGCACAAAAACCCGGTCGCCTTCCTTCAAACCACCCGTGATTTGAAAGTGGGTGTTATTGCGTTGTCCGATTGTAATGTGAGTTTTGACGCCTTTTTGCTCTTTTTTATCTTTATTGGATTCACCTGTATCTAACATAACAAAATACTGTCGCTCGCTACTCACTTCGGCTTCTATATCGGAGAGCACATTTTGTTCGGAAATAACGATCGAGATCTCAGTCGGACCGTTCTTTAAGCCTTTTTGTGCACCTTCGAGTAAGATTTCAAGATTACCCCGCGTTTCCTCTGGCGCAATCTGGCCGACCCGTCCATCGAACTCGTTCCCAATTAAATTCCGGATTTTCAGCTCCTGTCCCTCCCGAAATTGCCCAATATCCGAGGGATTGACCTTCGCCTTAACAGTAAAGACCTTTGGACTCAGCACAGTGGGTATTGGCAGTTGAAGGATATCGGATTCTTCAAACACAATGATGTCAACATCCGCGGACATACCGGGTAGCAGTTCCGGTGGTGAACCGATAACCTCTACATCTACCTCAAAAGTGATAACAGAACTCTGATTCTGGGGACCACGGGGGGTTGCACTCGGTGAAATCTCGCTGACCTCTCCTGGAAAGACCCGTCCTGGATAACTATCAACGCTGATTTCTGCGCGTTGCCCCTCTTTTATTTTTCCGATTTCTACCTGATTTATCTGTGTCCTGACAATCATTTGATTGAGGTCGGCAATGCGCATAATCGCGTCGCCACGTGAGAAAGCGGAACGCCCCGAGGTGATAATTTCACCTTCTTCGACAGTGAGGCGCGTAATCGTGCCAGCCATAGGTGCTATGACTGTCGTCCATTCGTAGCGCTCTTGTTGAGACTCGAGTTGGCTTTGGGCTTGGAGCAAACTCGCCTCCGCACCAACTTTTGCGTGTCTGGTGAGTTCCTTCTCTTCTTCAGTCGTTTCCTCTAATTGACGGAGCCGTGTGCGAGCGTTCTCCAATTCCGCTTCCAATTGCTTTTTCCGTGCTTCTTCCGATTCTTTAAGGGTCAGAACATTCTTTTTATTGAGTTCAAGGGTTGATTCACGACTCGAAATCGCTTCTTTCCTGACGTTGATATTTTCTTCTTGGGACTTAATGGTTTCCTCTTGGGATTCCACCTCTTTTTGTGCGTTTTCATACTGCGAATTCGCCGCAGCGAGTTGGTTTTGGGATTCCTCCAGCGTCCGCTTTGAAACTAACTTCTTGTCAAACAGTTCTTTATTTCGCTTGTACTCGGACTCAGCCGTTTCGAGGGCTACCTTCGCGGATCCAACACTCGTTGTCGCCCGATCAAGCATTAAGTTTGCCTGTGATAAAGCGATCTCAGCCTGCTTTAAGCCGATCTGATCGCGGTTGAGGTCAATCTGTGTCGTTGCGACCTGTGTTTCCGCTTCGGTCAGACGTTGCTGTGTCGTTGCGACAAATGAATCTAAAGTCGCCTGTGCGACCGCGACAGAGTTGCCTGCTTGGGCGAGACTACTCTCTTGTTGTTTTTCAGTAATTTGAATTTGGAGTTCTGCCTGTTGAAGTTGGGCTTTTCGGGCGTCGCGATTCGCCGCAGCTTGTTTCCGTTGCTCCAGAATTTGCTCATCATCAATTCGAAGTAAAGGAGCCCCCAGTTCAACCTCGTCCCCCTCATCAACGAAAATCTCGATGATTTCACCTTCAACGTTCGAGCGGACATCCACCTCAAGGAAGGAACGCAGATTACCGGACTCACGTACCCGAACGAGGAATTCGCCGCGCCGCACTATTTCCTGTTTCACCTCAGTTTCTTTCTTGTTTTGACCAAAACTGAGGTTGATTCGTGTAGCGCCAATTGCCCCGACGGCGATAACAACCAAGGCGACTACTCCGATGATAATCCACTTTTTCCGATTTTTCATGGCTACTGTAAGACTCCCATTGCATCTTGTAAACGGGTTTGCGAGATTTTGTAGGCGTAGAAGGTATTCACCTCATCCGTCAACGCTTGTGCGTAACTGGTTTGTGCATCAAGAAGTTCAAGCAGGATCGCTTTGTCAACATCAAAGCGTCCTTGAATAACGTCCAAACTGAGCCGAGCATTGATAACCTGTGTTTTGGCGATATCAACGGCGGCTTCACTGCGCTTAAGATTTAGATACGATTGCCGGACATCTAAGGCGACGGAACGCTCCAAGTCACTCGCATTTTCACGCGCCTGTTCTAATTGCATCGTTAGTTCCTTGACGCGATTCCCCAAAATACCGCCATCAAAAAGCGTGAAATTGAGTGACACCCCCAGACTCCAACTTCGGAAATCAGAGAAATTCTCACGCTCACGGAGGTAATCATCAAGATTGACGTTATAGTCAGCATCGGCGTTCAGACGGGGCCACCGCTGTAATTTCGCGAGCGTTAACGACCATTCCTGTGATTTCAATTGTGCTTCCGTTTCTTTAAATTCTGGACGACTGTCAAGGGCTATCTGGATAGCTTCCTCAACGGGTATTTCTATCGTTTCAATGGTGCCACGCTGCTGGTATGACTGATAAGACTCATCCGCCGCAACGGTAATTAAAACACCTGGATCTAAACCGAGGAGCCGGGGTAACCTGGCTTTGGCAACTTGAAGTAAATTTTGGTTATTTAGCAGTGTTAATCTGTTATTTCCTTCTCGCACCTCAGCAGTCGCTATATCTGCTGGAATGAGTGAGCCTGCCTCTACGAAATCTTTCGTTCGTTGTGTATTCTCTTGTGCCCTTGCCAAATTCTGCTCACTGACTTCGACCAGTGCTTGATACTGTAGGACATCATAATAGGCTTCTGTGATTTGCAAAATGAGGCTCTGTTTGATCCCTTCATTGCGGCTCACAGTAGCGTTCAGTGATTCTTTTGCCTGTGCGAACCCACCTTCGCGTTGACCATTGTCCCAAATTGTGTATTGTGCACCCAATCCTAAATTGTAGTTTTCAGGCTCGAAGCCGAAGTCGATTCGGTCAGAAAAATCGTAAGCGCCGGTCGAAAAAATCCGTGGAAAATAGTCAGCACGTGCAGTTTTTATCCGAAGTTCCTGTATAGCAAGATTCAAGCGCGCGTTTCGCATACTTGTTGATTTTTCCAAGCCTACTTGGATGCATTGTTCAAGTGTCAAAGGTTGGGTTAGGTCGACTTCGGTGGCAGGTTCCTGCGCACTCACACAAAAAACAGCTGCAAACTGAACAGCGAGAATGAATTTTAATAGCAAGTTTCGGAAACCTGTGGGTCTTGACAAAACAATGAATTTAATTTTCTCCTGAATCATTAACATCTCCTTGTCCGTTCCAACATTTGTAGATGCACTTCTTGGCGGACGCCTATGGTCTGAAATTTTAACCGTTGCGTTTTAACTTTCAAGACACACCAAAAAGATCTATTTATAACATTTTGACGCAGTTTCTTGACAAAAGTTTAGACATTTTAATACCCAAAGAGGTTCTTTTTTCTTGCAATTATCCAGAATTTCTGTTAAACTGTTACCAAATTAGAGACGCTAAAATACACATTTTGGACGAGAGATATGTCAAAACAGAAGTTCCTGTTTATTCCCATCTTTATTTGTGTCGCATCGGTTATTTTCGTATCAACACCCGAACTCTCGGCTGATTCTGGCACACATTGGTTAATTGTGGACGCAACACCGGAAGCACGGGCCCATGAAGTGCTCAACTCACTGATTGAACTCCTAACGACCCGTGGAAAGGTACCGAGTGAGCAGATCCACCGTATTGAAGGTGACAGTGCCACCCCTGAAGAGATCCATGCCATGCTTCAGGAAATTGGGAGGCAAACAACCGTTGAGAATACTCTATTTTTTCTATATCACGGGAGGGTTACCAAGCCGAGAGGCATGAACGCTATGCATCTGCTAACACAAGGAGATGAACAGGGGATTCAAGATGCCACCCTCAACGATTGGTTCAGAGAGGGAGAAAGAAAGGACACCATTGTTATTGTCGATGGTTACACGGAGGATACGAACCTAAACGCCTACTACGCCAACCGCGAGACACTTGGCACTGCTGCGCTCAACTCAATTCAATCGGCGGGGAAAGCAAACACAACAACCCTCCTTCAGCAACTCCATGACACGCTCACCGTAGATACAACCGATACGGACGACAATCGACAACTCAGCATTATAGAAAGTTACGAATTGTTGCGGGACCATCCCGATTTTATGGACGGAATTCTTGCACCAACGGGTGATGTTGAAGTGGCACTTCTCAAACTCAGCCCTGCGCTTAAGATCACAACATTTCCCGAAGGCGCGGATATCTCCATCAACGACGTAGAGGTCGGAATCACACCAAAACTCATCACAGAAAATCTGCAACAAGGCACCTCCACTGTAACCGTGAAGAAAGCCGGATACGTCATTCCATCGCCTAAAACCGTTGAACTGCAATTAGAACTTGGAGAATCCGCCCATGTTGCTTGGGCACTTGAGCCTATTACTATTCACGGGACCGTTATGGGCGTTTCGGATGAATCCCCTGCTGGCGCTATAGTTTGGATTGATGGAACGGCGCATCAACGGATCGTGGAAGCGGATGGAATCTACCGTTTCGATGAATGGAAGGATTCAGATTTATTGAGTCTCGGTGAAACTTATACCCTCTATGTGAAACAGGGGGACCTGAATTACGGTTCTGCCACTTTCACATTTGACGGCTATACCGATATAACACAACCCCTGCAGCTTGTGAAGCGAACCTGGTTTGAAGTGGCACAAATCGAATTCGACAGGCATAACCATCAAGGGGCTGTCACTGCGTTTCAGAACGGGATTGAACGCACAAGCGATTTCCCACAAATGTCCCCCGATTTAACAGTCTTACTCCTCAGCTCCTTCGCTGACGCTGTAGAGAAACAAGACGTTCAGGATGTCACCTATCTCGTCGTTACAGCAAAACTTGCCGACCAGCACGGTCAGCCCGAGCTTGCCAAAAAGTATTGGGAAGAGGTGAAAACAAAAGCAGAAAAGGGGAGTCCTGCCGCTAAACTCGCAAGCCAGCGGCTGTGGCAGCTGAACCGTGGACGTTATCTCATGAATATCGGCTTAATTGTGTTGCTGGTCGTTCTATTGGCATCAGGGGTATGGACGTTCTTTAGATTCCGAAAATCCAAGCGCGCTGTTTCGAAATCTCATGAGTAGTAGTCTATCCAGTCTAAACGAAGGGGCGGTTCGTAGTGGCGCAATAGCGCAAGTCGCGTGTGGACTTGCGGTTAACCATCAACTCGCCTCCGATACAATATTCAAAGGAAACCCGAGTTGAGGGTTAAAATGCGGTATGGGAGAGGCGATGAATCGCCTCACTACGAACGGGGTTTACCTTTCATTTGAGAGTTGACAAAGCATTAGGTGTGTGCTTGCAAACGCGCAAGTTGCTCCCGGAGGCGTTCAATTTCTTCCTCGGCTTTCTGTCGCGCAAGGGCTTCTTGTTCGGCGCGTGCCTCTGCGTTTTCGGCGCGTGCCTCTGCGTTTTCGGCGCGTGCGATCTCCTCCTGTCGCGCAAGGGTTTCTTGTTCGGCGCGTGTGGCGTGCTGCTCCTCCAGGGTTTGGAGCCACCCCTCGCCGACCGGGTCGTAAACCCTTAAACGCCCATCTTGTATATGGAAATCTAAGTCGAGGACATCTGAATGAATCTCGCCATCAACCCCCGGTGGAATCGGCACATAAACACCATCTACCAACTGAAATCCCATCAGGGGCGACGGTAGATAGAGGGCCTCGGCATCGTAGAGGAGGTAGTTGGGTATGTTAAGCCCGGCGTAGGTCTCCATCTTGTCTGTGAGATCGTTTTGATAGGTGGTTTTGCTTGAAAACTCCATGACGAAATCGGGTGCCTTCCCTTCCTCCCATACCTTGTAAGTGTGGCGCAACTTTTGCCCTATGCCAAAAGTGACAAGGACATCTGGGGCAACGACTGCACGTGGGTTTCCCTCCACGTAGTAGGTCAGAATATCGCCAGAGACATAGACATCGGACGTTTGCGCGAAATGTGCCTTCAGGGTCTGCAAAAGCCAGATAAGGATTTCAAGATGGAGGTCGCTAGCTGCCATAGGTTCACCGTCGGTATCAGGATAAATGTCTGTTGCGTCTGGGGGCGCGTGAGGAATGTTAAGCCGATTTGTGTAAGTATTCATCGGTGTTTCTCCTTTGCCGTGGGACATGTGAAAAAATATCGTAACGTCTAATGCTTGTGAGAACATGTGTAGAAGAATCGTCCCTTCACTATGGGCATTATATCGTTGTTTGTAGGAGATTGTCAACCTTTTTGGCGGGGCTGTTTTCAGCGAAAAGCGCTTCCAATACGACCGTCGCATACCCACCCGCAGGCAGCGTAAAACTGAGACGGACTCCCCCACCATTGACAGCAGACACCGCATGCAATTGCATCGGCATCCGTAGCGGTCTACGCGTCCCCGGTAAACGGATACCGACTACCTTACGAAAGGCTTCAAATCGAACCGCTTCATCCGCAAGGAGCGATGTCTCCAGCGCGAGCACGTCGCCAGTTGGCAGCCGCATCTTATATCCGAAAATCGGACCGGAAGGACTAATTTCAAAGGCATCTGCGCGGGGTTGCTCAGCGGTAGCATCCACAACGAGAAAAGGTGCGCCGTTCTCATGTTTTATAGCAATATCTCCACCAAGAAGTTCCCTCAGACACGGGGTTCGCATTTCTAAGACGCGGTTGAACAGGAATGCCTGATACGCCGACAAAAACAACTTACGCAGCCGATGTGGAATACACATGACGGCTTTTTCCGGGGACTTCTTCGCTAATTCCCGTTGCAGACGGCGTGCGGTATCATCGACCTGTCGCGCGTCATCCGTGAGCATGTAACGCACCACTGCATCCCAATCCGCCTTTACGAGTGCCTTGCCAATCAGGTGTGAATCGTTTTTATTGCCAAACCGTTGTGCCCCAAAGCGATTCGGCACGCCTTCGGTTGCCAACCGCTTCATCGTGGATTCGATGAGAGGTAGTGCATCGTGCGGAATATCGCGGAGGGTTATCTGAAACCGGTTGCCCCGAAGGTGTCCTACCCGTAATTTATGTGGATGCCGTTTCGCCCAAAGAACCTCAATATCGGGTTGTTCAATCTGCAAGACCTGCTCTGGTGAGATCCCTTCGACAGATAGGACTTGTGTCGTGACGGCGTTCTTATCCTTCAAACCGGCGTAACCGAGCTTCCCGGTCTGTACCTGTAAATCCCGTGCAATTCGGTGAATCGCCTCCAAGGTGCTGAGATTCCGTTTCCGAATAGCGAAAAAGGTATGCGTTCCTGTCCGGGTAGGTTCGTAGAGCGGTAGTTCCTCGACAATAAAATCTTCAGGTGCTTTAATCATTTTTTAATTTTACCTTGCGGATAAGTTTCGTCATCTGTTATTGGAGAGTTTTTGATTTTGAGTCGCACTCCATTTCATTTCGTGCTTGGTTTTTGATGTTATGAACTTTGATGGTTCCTTAGTCTCTATCCCATTATAATCATCATTGGTCTATTTGTCAAACGTGTGGAAAACGGAAATATTTCCTTGCCACAGGTGCTTAATTGTGGTATACTTAACAGTGAAGCACCAAAAAGGAGGGAATGATGGCTTACATAATTTGCGAACCGTGTGTCGATGTAATGGACACAGCGTGCGTTGATGTCTGTCCGGTCGATTGTATACACACCACCGAAGGCGAAAATCAACTTTACATTAACCCGGATGAATGTATCGACTGCGCGGCATGCGAACCTGCGTGTCCGGTTGACGCGATCTCTATGCAAAGTGATGTGCCCAGCGAATGGGAACCGTATATTGAGATAAACCGTAAATTTTTTGAGACCTTCGTTAAACCTGAAACGGCGGACGAAGGAGCTGACGAAACCGGAAAAACCAAGCAAGGAAAGCAACAGGGTATACCTGAAGAGTTCGTGCAAATACCAGAGGTCCCAGATTCAAGACTTCGCGCACCCTACAATATCTTAACGCTGCTTCTACAACCGCTGCTCGGTGCCTTTTCAGCGAGATTTAAAGCACGGCTTGAGGAGATGGCTGGGAATACACTTGTCTTTAGTTCTGCGGTATCAACAGGTATCAATAGTCTTATCAATTTGACGCTCTATCCGCTGATCCTCTTTTTCGTCGGCGTCAAAGGGCAAAGTGCCAACCTTTTTACGAGTGAAGGCAACCTGATGATTTTCTTGGGGATTATCATCGCTATTTCTGAAGGTATTTATCGGTTTAAGGACGAGTTCAATTCCACAGTTGAACACCCGCGTTACGGTGCGGCTTTCTATGGATGGTTCCCGTCGCTTATTGCAACCCCACTCCTGAGTGGCTTACGTTCAGCACTCACCGTTCAGCGAGAAGAGGAACGCACAACAATGCCCGGATCGGTCCTCACAGATGGTGAGATCTATTCTGACGACCTACGGGAACGTTACAGACGCTACGGTATGGTAAATCGCGTTACAGAACTGACGAACCACTACGAGGTCGAAATCGAATTTCCGAGGTGGGTTCCAAATTCGGTCGCCAAAGAAGAGCATGAACTCCCTGATAGAATGCCGGATTACGCCTATGAAATCCAACTCAGTTCGCCGTATGTCCCCGGTGAACCCCCCGCGCCTGAAAGCGTCTTAACTGTTCAGACACAATTAGATGATCCAAGGTTTGCTTCTGTTGTCGGTCGCACCAGTTCATTCCCGAACGGTTTCACAAATATCATGCCCATCTCCGGACAGCCGGAAGATTTTCAGGCGACGTATCGGAATAAGGTGTTGACGATTATCGTCTCCAAAAGCGGCACCTGTGAATCGCTCGGACTTGAACCCATAGCGCATTATGCCAAACTGAAGGGATAGCGAAACTTGCAGTTATGAGCCATGGTTGATAAAGAAACGCTTGTCGAGTGGGATAAGCGTTACCTCTGGCATCCGTTCACACAAATGCAGGACTGGCTGGCGGAGGCGCCGGTCATCATTGAAAGAGGTGAAGGATGTTACCTCATCGATATTGCCGGAAATCGGTATATTGATGGGATCGCTTCCATGTGGACAAACGTTCATGGGCATAATCATCCAGCGCTGAACGCTGCGCTCAAGACGCAGATAGAAAAGATCGCCCACACGACCCTGCTTGGATACAGTAATATCCCGGCGATCCAGCTTGCCAAAAAACTGGTAGAACTTACACCGGTTGGATTGAACAAGGTGTTTTACTCCGACAACGGTTCAACGGCTGTTGAAGTTGCCCTGAAAATAGCGTATCAGTACTGGCAACACAAGGAAGAACCGCAACGGAAGTTGTTTATCCATTTTGATAATGCATACCACGGGGACACGATCGGTGCGATGAGTGTCGGGGGTATTGATAGTTTCCACGTTACCTTTGATTCCCTCCTTTTCAAAGGGATCCGCGTGTCCGTTCCTGAAGCCTATCCCCCTCCTCACGCTGATGCGTCTGGGGTTAAAACACGTTGGCTCCATGCCGTGGAACGCGCGCTGTGTGAACATGAAGGGCAAATCGCAGGTATTATCTTAGAACCGCTCATTCAGGGCGCGGGCGGCATGCTTATCGCTCCGAAAGGGTTTCTAAAGGAACTTGCCGCATTAGCAAAACGATGGGAAACACTTCTTATTGTTGATGAAGTGATGACTGGGTTTGGACGGACGGGCAAAATGTGGGCGTGCGAACACGAGGACGTTACACCCGACCTCTTCTGTATAGCCAAAGGACTCGCAGGCGGTTATCTCCCACTCGCGGCGACGTTAACCACCGACGAAATCTATAACGCCTTCCTGGGTGAATACCGGGACCTCAAGACCTTCTTCCACGGACACACCTTCACTGGAAACCCATTAGCATGCGCAGTCGCATTGGAAAATATCGCTATTTTCGAGCGTGAAAATCTCCTTTCCCACCTCCAATCTACTATTGCACACTTCAGCAATCGGCTTCAGGAATTCTATAGACTGCCACATGTCGGTGATGTCCGAGTCTGTGGCTTTGCCGCCGGTGTAGAATTAATGAAAAACTCGGATACCTATATGCCTTATCCTTTTGAAGAGAAGATAGGGATCCGAGTGTGTAAAGAGGCACTCACCCGTGGGGCGATCCTTCGACCGCTTGTTAACACTATCGTTCTGATGCCCCCGCTACAGATCTCGATTTCAGAGTTAGACGCGCTACTGGACATCGTTTATGCCTCAATCGAGATCGTTACAAACGGATACACCGATTGAAAGAAACTGTCATCTATGAAAACGGACGGGGTTAGAAACCTCGCCAGCGGTGGGAATGGGTGTAGGGTAGAAGACCGTCGAGGTTAGAAACCTCGTCTACTGAGGATAGGTGTAAAAAAAATAGGGCGGGTTTAAAACCCGCCCTGAATCTAAAATCGGTTAGAAACTTGTCCTACCGACGGCCATGTTCCGTGCCCTATCTGTTACTTGAATGATAATCGTGTGCGCTCCTTCGGGGAGTTCACCTGTTTCGAGGAGGAGCTGCTCCTTTTTGGAATCAAAAATCCCATCGTCAGGGAAGATAACCTTCCAGTGTTCATCACTGTCAATCTTATAGACAGCCTTGTGGATAGGTGTGGCCATATCTGCCACGTCACAGGCAATTTTGTAGGTGCTATCACCGTTAGCAGTGACTTGGATTTCCCCGATAGCCGGCTGTGTATTGTCCACCTCAACCGGCATACTCACCTTCTCAGCGGATTTCGCCCATCCGACTGGATTGCTGAGTTTATCGGTTGCAACGACTTTCAAGGTGTATCGTCCATCTGGGACGGTAGTGACATCCCATTCATAGGTCGCTTTGGACAATTCCTTTTTCAGGAGTCGCCAGTTGCTCTCGTCAACGGCTTTGTAGTAGAGGGTATACTGTAATGTATCGGCATTTGCGTCCTGAACCTTCCAATTCACCTTCCATTTTTTAGAAGGCGCATCGCCAGTAGTACCTGATCCGCCGCTATCTCCGCCGCGCGCACTTGGGGGTGGTAAATTACCGCCAGAGGTGCGACGTCCTCTTTCTTGGTTTCCACTACCACTTCCATCGTCTATTTCGATACTGGTAAACCGGGGTTCAATATTAGTTTGGACGGAAGCAAGGGTAACCTTCTTCAAAACGGGCGTTTGCGCTGTGTCGCTGGTCGTGAACTTGGCACGCCACTGAATGTACTGTCCATCGGTATTTGGAACCTGTGAGCCTTCCGCTGTTGTGAGTTCATCAGACCAATCGCTCCAAGTATCATCGGGCTTTTTCGTATTACCGGTACGGGTTGAGAAGGCAATTGCGGTTCCTTCTGCCATCTCACCTTCCCAAGAGAGTTTTCCCCATCGAGACAAACTTTTCGCGTCGTGAACCTGAGATTCAAGGGTCCCCTCCTTAACGTAGGCGGTGGTGAGATTAAACAGTTTGCCGGGGTTCCCCGTCGCGAGGAGCGTTTTGATGCCCTCATCCCCCTTCTTCTGATGTATCGCGACGACTTGGTTTGCCGAGCATTTGCCGACTTCAACAGCGTCTCCGCTCATTGGGTTGACACGGTAGAGTTTTCCGTCATCCCCAGTGCCAGCCAGGATTTGTGCGTCACTTTCAAGGACGATCGCCAGAATAAGCGGCTCCGGCGATGCCCAAATGGGGACTGCTGTCCCGTCTGGACGAATTTTGTAGATGTTAGACTTATTTTCCTGTGGTGCACCACCACCCGGTGGCGGTGGACCGGAGGGGGTTGGAGGTCCACTTGAACCACCACGTCGCCCTCTTGAGGGTTCAGCCGGTTGGGACGTAACCACCGCCGCATAAAGGTTGCCTTGGGTATCCATCTCAAGGGCACGAACTTCTTTTTCTTTCGCTTGGTAGATAACTTTCGCAGTGCCATCGTCCATGATATGGTAAATAATACCGTTGTCGCTGCTGCCGGCATAGAACCCTTTTTCGTGTATCAGGAACGTCATGATATTTTTTTCTTCGGCATCAAACAGCACACTGGACTCACCCTCTGGCGTGATTTTGTAAATTTTACCATCAGTACCTGTCGCTGCATAGAGATTACCAGCATCATCAAATTTCAACGCCCACACATATTTGTCTCCTTTGTTGAGGAGGGTCGTCGGAGGCGTTGTGGCATCAGTGATTTTGTAAATCAATCCATCAGGTCCAGTGCCAGCGTAGAGGGCATTGTCGGGTCCGATAGCGAGACTGTAGATGGTGACTTCAGGTGAATTGTAATAGAGTTCGGCGGTGTCGCCATCTGCAGCAATTTTATAGATTTTCCCTTCGTTCCCGGTACCCGCATAGAGATTGCCTGATGAATCTTCTACAAGTGCCCAGACTTGGGTCTCCTTGAGTTTCGTAAAGGAATCAATTTTGGGAGATAACATCACATCTCCGGTACTCGTCAGCGAAAGGCCCTTCGGCTTCCCTGCCTCAAAATCCGCATGGTTTTCTTGTTTCCATAACGATGTATTGACGGCGGATGCGAGGCTTGTATAAATAAAGACGGTGAAAATAAGACTCCCAAAGGAGATGACACGTCGCATTGAAAATATCCTCCTGTAAAACTATAAAATCCGAAAACTGTTAACCAAAAACTGAAAACTATTCTTCCGCGTTTCTATCCACAACAAACCGAATGATGCCGCTGCCAGAAATAACATGGTCTGTCGGTGTCTTGTCTATGTGCAACGTTGTCCCTATAGTATACCCACTATTCCCGACCTGCTGTGCAGTATTCATGACAGACATGACGGAAGGGGGCAGATGCGCAAACTCTTCCCCTCGAACGGTGAGTCCCGGTTCGGGTACAAAGAGTTCCATAATAATCTCCGAGTTATTTTCGCCGCGTTGTAACAACTCGACTAACTGATTGATGTTTCTGTGGCGAAAGTTCAAGGGTGCCCGGTTACGCTGCCAAATTTCGTGAAAGTTTGCATTGGTCGCTAAAAGTGTAACGAGCCCCTCGGGCGCATCTTTCGGAATCGTAATCGTTCCTGTTTGCACGATAGGGGCATCCAGGTAAGGCTGCAGTGTTATTTCGACCGTAACAGTGTCCCCGGGACGATAGCGGAGTTTATCCACTTGGAGGCTCTGGATCCTGGCTGTTCGTCGTTTGTCCTCTATACTCATATCAAGCGTAACATTTTCGACGTGAACCTTTGTGTACGAGTTGAAGGCTAACTGTGCCATTGGCATCAGGAGCGTCTGCATGACCCCAAGCCCCGGTGATCCACTCGAAGAATAGATATTCCTGTAAACTAACTCACGCGTTTTGAGGTTAGGATGCTCCTTCAAGGTGATAGTCGTTTCTACGTTCATCGTGTGGTCATTGGAGTAAAACTCAAGGGCATCCAGAAGGAACCATGCCCCCAGTCCAGCAAAACTGGGTGAAAATCCCTTATGACGCATCACTTCGTAATACTTTTGGTGCTGTTTGCCATCGCTTGTTTTGACATTGACGTTGATAGGAATATAACTCGGATGCCTCCCGATAATGCCAGCGATTGAAGTCTCCCTATCCTGCACTAAGGTCCCGATAGGCTGCGTCGGGGCGGCTACCTTGAAGGAACGGGAACGACTCGGCATAATAAAATGCACATATCCCCCGGAAAGTGGGATGTTAACATTGCCTTCTACCGAATCCCCATGCCCATAAGCGAGCAACTCATTTCCATCTACATAACTGATAGTCCCATAGCCAAAGAAGGAAACATCCCCTCGAAGCAACTCGGTTCCGATTATCTGACCTGCCTCAATTGGTGATTCCTTAATGGGGCTCCCGCCCCCTGCTGCCTGTACAGGTATATAGTTGAACTTGTCAAAAATTGGCTTGACAAACCGCATGAGTTCTCGATTTAGGGGCGGAAGAGAGAGGGGCATTGACAACTGGGCAGATCGCGCTCGGACAGGCGTATCGGCGAGACCTTCACGCCATATTTCATCGAACGCGCGCGGAACTTGGGCAACCTTCCCATCACGAAGCAAGGAGGGACCCATATCCAATCCATATTCCTGCATCGCAGCCGCAGCATCGAGGTTAAAGAGTTGCGTGCCTTCATAACTCAAATTGGGCTCCATTCCACGCTGGGCGACTTTAACCATCAGCTCAATTGGTGTCACCCCAAAGAGATTGGCATGCTCTCGCTGATTGAAATGCCCGAGTGAGAGTGCTCCTATAAGCCGTCCGTCAATGTATATTGGACTCCCACTCATGCCGCCTGCGACCCCGGTGCGTTTAAAATTGTCGCTCAGACCTTTACACCATATCACATGCCAATCCGGGAAATAATTGGCTTCAATACTCACAACTTCACATTCAAATTTTTCCACTGTTGTTCCGAAAAATACAGTGTAGCCTTGCCCTCTCATACCCTGTTTCACTTCGGACAACGGCATAAATTTTTCAGCATCCCACTCAATCTGCGCATAACTCTGATATGTCGCCAAGCAGCATATCACAAGCGCGCAAAGCAAAGTCTTTTTCAAAACGTCTACTCCTCTCTAAACCATTGAAATCTGTTTATGCTTAAGTCTATTCAAAACATGATAATGCATTATATCAAACAACTGACGCGATGTCAACCTGAATTAAGAAAAAGTGTTAAAATCCGAAGGGGAGCAAACAACCTGATTTTCACTTGATTTTTTTTCCCATCGGTGTTATTCTAAATAAAACACTTTAGGAGTCGCACGCACAGCATGCCGAATACCGCTTGCATTCTTTCAATCGACCAAGGGACAACAGGCACGACAGCCCTTCTCGTTGATGTGCAGGGTAACATCATCGCACAAGGGTACCAAGAATTCACACAACACTATCCCCATCCGGGTTGGGTAGAACACGATCCAGAGGAAATCTGGAACGCCACTTTACAAGCAATAGACGCACTTTTCAAAAAAGAAAACGCCCTGAATATTGTTGCTATCGGAATAGCCAACCAGCGTGAAACCACACTTGTTTGGGACAGGAAAACCGGAAAACCGATTTATCCTGCGATCGTCTGGCAGTGCCGCCGTACCGCAGATGAATGTGTGCTCCTTGAAAAACAGGGGGTTGCTGGAGAGATAAAGGCGAAAACGGGGCTCGTAATTGATGCCTACTTTTCTGGCACAAAGGTTGCATGGATCTTAGATCACGTTAATGGTGCTCGCGAACGTGCCGAACGCGGCGAACTCGCCTTCGGAACTGTAGATACGTGGCTCCTTTGGAAATTAACGGATGGGGCAGTCCATAAAACCGATTACACAAATGCCTCGCGGACCCTGCTCTTTAATATCAATACACTCTCATGGGATGAAACCCTTCTGGAAATTTTGAACGTCCCTAAAGCGATTCTACCGGAAGTCTGTCCTTCCGCAAGCAACTTCGGCACAGCGAGTTTTTACCGGAATTTTTGGTTTGAAACCTTCGGGAAAAATATATCTCTGGATGGGATCCCAATCACTGGAATGGCGGGTGATCAGCAAGCCGCACTCTTCGGTCAATTGTGTATCAAACCCGGCATGGCGAAAAATACCTACGGGACGGGTTGTTTTCTCATGCTCAATACAGGTGCCGAAAAAGTATCAACAAAAACTGGATTGCTGACAACACTCGCCTGTAGTTTAGACGAAACCCCCGTTTACGCAGTGGAGGGAAGTGTATTCGTTGCTGGTGCTGCCGTCCAATGGCTTCGGGACGGTATCTCGATTATTGAGAGTGCGTCGGAAACGGAGGCAATTGCTTCCCAGATACCAGATTCGGGGGGAATCTTTGTTGTTCCAGCATTTACCGGACTTGGCGCACCCTATTGGGATCCCGATGCCCGGGGGGCTATCCTCGGCTTAACGCGCGGGAGTACCCGTGACCAAATCGTCCGTGCCACATTGGAATCAATTGCGTATCAATCCGCGGATGTCGTTGTCGCAATGTCGACCGACGCAGGGATGACATTGGATCAATTACGGGTTGACGGGGGTGCAGCCGCCAACAACTTCCTCATGCAGTTCCAAGCGGATATTCTGGGGATAAATGTAGAACGTCCAGCACAAATAGAATCAACGGGTTTAGGGGCTACCTACCTTGCGGGTATCACAGCCGGTGTATGGAACGACATCACAGAACTTGAGGCAAATAGAACCGAGCAAGCAAAACTTGAAGACTCCGCTTTTAGGGCTCGCGTCTTTTCACCACAAATAGACGCAACGCAACGCAACGAAAAACTCGCGCAGTGGAAGAAGGCAGTGCAACGAGTTGTGAGTTAAAATGCGACTTCAATGGAAGTATTCCCTTGTTATTAATCTCTCTGTCATCGCAATCCTCGTGGCGTTTTACTTTTTCGACAGCATCCGTGTCCGAAATGAGATGAATGCCCTTCACGCCTTGGGGGCAGAACGGGGGGCCGAACTGCGGAAAATCGCCGAGAACACGATTCTTAATGCCGTTGAGAGAGAAATCGAAACCCTAAGGGTATTTGATGCACAGCGATTGGATAGAGTGCTGAATGAACTGAAGCAGGAACATCCGGATATGCAAAATGTGCTGAATATCCACGTCTCCTTAAATGATACCCGGATTCGTTCGAGTCTGCTCGCCGGTGAAACGGTTGTTGACATAAATCTTGATTCAGCGGATCTTGAGCAAATTGAGACAAAAGGCGCAACGATACACGCTGTTGAAGGACGGAATGCGACGGCTATTGTTATTAAATACACCGCCGTTTTGACCGGACCAAAGTCGATTGCGTTGGAGCCGCGCGATTTCGCATACGAACCCATGCTCGATGATGGGACGCTGCCGTATGAAGTCTGGTCGAAAGCCTTTGGTAAAGAGGTCTACGTACCAGACGATCCAGTGATAACTGAGGAGGAAGGTAGGCGCTGGCGAATGACGGATCAGGAAAAGGGCGATCTTTATAATTTATGGAAGCAAGGGGAGACCCTGTGGATTCAAAAAGCACTCACCGGTTACATACAGGTACTTTTCGATGTGCCTTATATCGGTAGGTCTATTCGATACTCATTGTTAATGCATGCCATATTGATTGTGATTGTGGGGGCGTTACTCGTAATCCTGATTGATCTCACGACGAATCACCTAATTATGAAGCCTTTAGAGCGGATGACGCGTATTATTCAAAGCGCGGAGGATGGGGATTTATCACTTCAAGAGTCGTATTCATCGGATGAAATCGGGAGAGCCACCTACAATCTCGCAAGGATGCTGTGGCAACTCCGGGACTCTCATTCAAAACGGATTGCTGCTTTAGGACAATTTGCCGCGGGGGTGGCACACGAGATTCGGAATCCACTTAATTCGATTGGGATGACGGCGCAGCACCTAAAATCTGTTTTTTCGCAACAGAAAGTGAGCCAAGACGATATCGAAGAGGCGAAAGAACTCTTAGAGATCGTCGACCAAAAAATAACGGAACTGAAGCAGACCTCCGAGCAGTTCCTCACGTTGAATCGACCGAGAAGGTTGAATGTAGAACCGGTAGACCTCAACACGCTTGTGGAGCAAGTTTTATCTGAATTCGCGCTCATTGCTGAGGAAGCCAAAGTACAAGTCATCAGAAATTATGAGGAAAATCTACCGGAGGTCCAGTTGGATGCTGCCTTAATGCGCCAGACCCTCTTCAACTTCGTGCAAAACAGTATTCAAGCAATGCCGAAAGGGGGGAGTATCTACATCACAACCCTTGTGGAACAGATAGATCCGGAGACGAGAGAAGCGATGATTGAAATCCGAGATACCGGCATAGGCATCCCAGAAGAGATTCAGGAACAAATTTACGATGCATACTTCACAACCAAAGACGCTACGGGCGGCATAGGACTCGGGCTTGCCGTTTCGCATCAGATTATCACAGCGCATAAAGGCAGAATTGAAGTCCGAAGCAAAATGGGAATGGGAACCGCTTTTAAAATCAGTTTCCCGCTGAATTCGGAGAAACCGCTATGAATTCCCGGCTCAAATCAGGAGAACCCAAACAATGGCATCAATACTGATTGTGGACGACGACCGCGCACAATTGACAATTTTACAGCGTATTTTGAAACGCGAAGGGTACACAGTTGAAATCGTTGAAGACAGCAAAGCCGCGCTTGATAGCTTAGAAAAACAGATGTTTGACCTCGTTATCAGTGATATGTGGATGTCCTCCCGATTTGAGGGTAGAGACCTGCTTCGGGAAATAAAGCGGACCGACCCAGACCTGCCGGTGCTTATCATGACAGCGTTTGCGGAACTCAACGACGCGGTTAATCTTGTCGCGCACGAAGGCGCATTCTATTATCTCGAGAAACCGATTCAAATTGAAGTTCTGAAACGGGAAGTGAAGCACGCGCTACAAACCCGTGGTGCACTCCGAAGCATCGAAGAAGAAACCGATGAGGCAACACCAGAAATTCAGATTACTGAAATCGTGGGGGATAGTGAGAAAATGCAGGATCTGTTCAAAAATATGGCTCGGATTTTGCGTCGCGGCGTTACACAAGTTCTCGTCACAGGCGAAACGGGTTCTGGAAAAAGCCTTATTGCGCGTGCCCTGCACAAACACGGTCCCAGAAAAAACAAACCCTTCATCTCGATTAACTGTGGGGCGATCCCTGAGACCCTCATTGAGAGCGAATTGTTTGGACATGAAAAGGGGGCGTTTACAGACGCATCACACCAAAAGAAAGGGCTTTTTGAAGTCGCAAACGAAGGGGTCCTCTTTCTCGATGAAATCGGGGATCTTCCGATCCAAACACAGAGTAAGCTATTGCACGTTTTAGAGGAACGTGAGATACGACGCATCGGTGGAACCCAGAACATTAAAGTAGATGTCTGTGTGATTGCTGCAACGAACAAAAATCTCGTTCAAGCCGTTCGAAACAGCACGTTTCGCGAAGACCTCTATTTTCGTTTGAATGTTATCCCACTCCACGTGCCACCGCTTCGAGAGCATCCAGAGGACATTCCGTTGCTCGTGGATTTCCTCATCCAGAAGTTCAGCAGTGAGTATGCAGAGGCACTCCCCAAAGAGGTTACACCACAGGCAATGTCTGTGCTCAGGCGATATCACTGGCCCGGCAACATCCGGCAATTAGAAAATTACCTCCGTCGTATTTTTGTACTCTCAGAAAATGAGGTGATCGATAAAGATGAATTGCCGCCGGAGATTTTAGACGCCTCGCTTCCAGCCACCGACGTTGAATTTGATATTCCTGAGGAGGGGGTTTCCCTTGACGAAATTATCAAGGAATACGTCTGCAGTGCCTTGACCAAAAGTAATGGGACACAGATTCAAGCGGCAAAACTGTTGGGGATTTCGCGACGCAAACTTCAGCATCGGATGCAGAAATATGGTCTTCAAAGCCAAGACTTTAAAGCCGACTAATACCGCTGCATTTGTGTATCTATCTCCCGTGCCCACCGATCAATACCACCGATTAAACTCTTCACCGATTTGAAACCGAGTTGTTGCAAAAGAAACGCTGCGTCAAGGCTTCGCATGCCCCAATGACAATAAACGACGACCTCTACACCTGGGGTAATTTCGTTACAACGCCTTGGCAATTCACCGAAGGGAATCCATACAGCACCTTCAAGATGAACCATCTGATACTCCCATTCTTCCCGAACATCCAATAAAACGAAGGGAGTGCCTCTATTCATCATGTCCTTAAGCTGATTCGGTGCAATAGCGTACGCGTCCGTCTCTAATGGAAGGATCGCCTCTGCTACACTGGGGGCAACCTTCGGTAACTTCCGATCTCGAAAATCCCCGAGATACCGTCGCCAGATCCTTTTTATCGCTTTTTGGATATGATTAAACATTTTTAATAGTTATCGGTTTTGATTCGCAACTCGACGCCGATACAAAACTGAAAAGCACGAGTTGCGGGTCAAGGTTCTATAGGCAGAAGTTACAGGCGTCTGTGCTTCAGAAGCTCACCGTAACCCCTAACGTGGGGACAATCGGAAAGAGGGGCTCTTCTTCTATCGCACATCCAATAACAGCATCTGTCTCTTCATCGCGTAGTTGACTAAAAGCATACTGGTCCAGATTGGTGTGGTTATACAGATTCAATATTTGGAAATACCAAGACAACTCCCATCGTCGATACGGGCTCCGCTTTGTAATGCGAAAATCGAGACTGTGATAGGCGGGCATCCGCGCCGAGTGTATATCACCGAACTGCCGATCACAGACAATACTGCCATCGGGTAACCTAACTTCCTTGTTAATGAGAGGCGTTCTCGGCTCACCTGTATGGAAGCGCCAGCTCAGATAGAGATACCACGTCGGTGCGAACTGGTAACTGCTGCTAACAGCGAAAGAATGCCGCCGATCGTGTTGGCGGAAGCGTTTTGTTCCATTTGCGATCTCTTCTGCGATCCCAAATGCATAACCGAGTGTCCACGTCAAACGCGTAGATACGACATGGGTCATGAACACATCAACGCCTCTGGCATCGCCAGACTCAGGCGAGTTAAAAACCTGATTCTGCCTTCCAAACTCACGAAGTCGGCCAACGAGATTATCAAAAGTATTGTAATAACCTTCAATACGGACCAAGAAGTTATCGACAGGGGTATACTCAACCCCGAGGATGTAATGCACGGCTCGCTCTGCGCGTCCGACGGTTTCAATGCCATCTTCGACCGGAATTCCCATCAGGTGAACGGGTTGGTGATAAATACCCCAAGCCCCTCGCAAGACAAGACTTTTCGTCGGTTTCACGGCAAGTGCGACGCGTGGACCGACTTCATATCGCTGAATACCTTCTTCCCGATACTGTTGGTGGAGGTAATGTCCTCCGACATTGAGCGCAAGTTTGGAATGGAGCTGCCACTCATCTTGGAGAAACAGATTGAATTCACTCCCCTTATCGTCAATATCCGCGAGAATAGGCTTGTAGACGTTTATACCCGGCTGCCGTTCCTGAACATCATATTGATACTGGGCAGTCAACCAACGCCATGTGACGCCACTGCGGAAAGTGTGTTTGTCAAAAAGATTTGCCGTAAGTTCTGCTTTTGTACCGAAGAACCCGAAATTGCGATTATCAAAATCTTCTTTCCCTGTCGCTCTATCCTGACTGGATGTGCCAGCGAAAACAAAAAGGTCGGTCCAATGCGAATCCGCAAAAATATGCCGCCACTTCGCCCAAGTTGTCGAATTGTCGTATCGGGAATCCAAGTTATTGTCTACATCGTCTACACGAATCCGATTCGTATCCCATCCGTATAAACCATTTAGCGTGATTGTATCTTTCGGCGTAACTTGATAGGTTAATTTGCTATAGATGTCAGCGTATTGCGGTTTATAGTTCTCATCAATATCCATGAGCATGAGAATCAGATCGACATACCCACGTCGGGCTGATAGCAGCCAACTCCCTTTTTTCGATAGAGGTCCCTCCAGAGTGGCTGTTGCGTTGATTAAGTCTACCCCAAAATTGGCGGAGAATGCCTCAGTGTTTGGCGTCCTCGTCGTGATGTCAAAGACACCGGACATCTTTTCTCCGTATTCCGCAGGAAATCCGCCTATCAATAGATTGGTGTTCTGAATGAGACCTAAACCTATCAGTGAGACCGCGCCCCCGAAGTCTTGGAGGTGATAAGGATTATAGAGTTCCATCCCATCCAATCTCACTGAAATATCGTCCTTTTCGCCACCCCGCACACTGAAACGCGTGCTATAATCACTCGAAGCCACACCCGGAAAGATATGACCGGCGCGCATGACATCGTTGTCGATGAGCGGAAAACGTTCAATTTCCTGTTTAGAGAGGGAGATTTTCGCCGACGCCCCATCGTAAATTGTAAAGCGCCCGGGCGTTACAACAATTTTCTCCAATTGCACAGGCGCGGCATCCTCTTCAGCGAGGGCAGTCAACGGACCCATCACCCCGAAAAACAGGGCGTAAAAAGCCAAATACGCTGGTCTCAGAAAATTGGCACTGAACATTCGGTCGCACCTCAAGGCTTTAAGTTTATATGCGCCTATATGGCAATTATAGCATACTCTGATAAATGTTGGCAATGCTTTTGGTGGTTCTTATTTTCTGCTTGGTTTATGCCAATCCCGCTGGCGAGGTTTCCTAACCTCGCCGATGTAAACGCGGCAGTATATCGTAGATTTGATTGGGCGTGTTATCACTGTCAGCCTGAATACCGTGGAGATTGTGAACAATTTGCCGCCATTGTAACCACAAATTGGTTTGATCAAGACAATCAAGGAAAATAGGAAGGCTCCAGATATCGGATCGGCTTCGGAGGATATGTATCTAAAAATCCGCGCAATCCGCGTAATCCGATAAATTCGCGATTCAGACAACGTGAAAATTTGACGCGTAAAAGGCTTGTATGCTAAACTATGCATCAGAATCTAATGCTATGAGGGAACAGAATATGTGCCTAACAAAATGGCAGAGCGTCGTTTTATTATGTGGGCTTACCTTCTTCTTAACAATCAGACTTAGTTTCGCCGCGGGTGGATTTGAATATCTTCCCGATGAGGCGACCCTTGGCTTGTGGCATTTTGACGGTGGCGATCTAACAGATACTTCCGATAATGCTGTTAAGGGTGAAGTCGAAGGGAAAGCCGGGTGGGATGAGAGGCAAGAATGGAACAAAGAGGCTAAACTTGGGAAATCATTTGTTTTTGATGGCAATACGGTGATCTCCCTCGGCGAAGCGAAGGTGCTTATCCCGAAAGTGGAGATCACAATTGAAGCTTGGGTTTATCCCGAAGATTTGACGGGATGGCGACTTATCTGTACGAATTGGGATGGACCGCCCGGTGCCTATCATCTGGGAGTCCAGAACGGCATTGCTAAGTTCCACATTAATACTGAAAAAGGCGTTGCGTTCGCTGGTGCGACAAAACCGTTGGAATTAGAGGAATGGCAACACGTCGCTGGTACTTATGATTCTAACCAAATTAAACTCTATATTGATGGAAAAGAGGTTGGCGCAACGAACCATGGGGGTAAACTACAGAGTGCTGGATTCGATGTCATTATTGGCAGCAAGAACACCCGTCAGTTTAATTGGACGGGTTTAATGGACGAAGTCCGAATCAGCGATGTCGCCAGAGAGGTTGATGTGCTAAGCCCAAATTTGGATGCACCACAGGCAGTCGAATTCTCTGAACTGACGCTGCCACTTATATGGGGATCCCTAAAAAAATAGGGAATAAAAACGTTCGCTTTCGGAGAAGTTGGTGGGTCTCCAAAACCCACTGTGGAAAAATATGACAAAGGAAGTTAGATCCGCGCTAACACGCAGCACTGCTTTTTTACTTGAACAACACTATAAAGACCCAAACTTTGAGGGACAACTCTCCTCAAGCACGTTTCCGACCTGCGCGTATGCGTGGATCGAACTCGTCCGAGGCGAAACTCCGGATCCGGCGCTGCTCGAATGGTTTATCGCAAATCAGAACGAAGATGGCGGTTGGGGATTGGATACCGCAAATGTCTCAAATGCAGAAGCGACCCGATTTGTTCAGTTAATACTGGCGCAAACCCATCAACGTTCACCCGATACCGCCCTCCAAAAACTATTGGCTTCCGCTCCGAAATTTGAACCGCACCTTGCCTTAGTCAAATTGGCTTATGCGGCTTTTAATCAGTTCGATTGGAACGAGTTGACGCTGTCGAAAAACGCCCTACCCCTCATGAAACTCGCAAGACAACTGACGAAGATTCCGCTACTTGGCAGTCGATTGAAGCCGCCGAGACATCGTCTGCCGCCTGTCGCGCTTTTCAACACGCCACTGTTCGATGCCCTCTTCATTGCTGAACAACATACACTCGTGCCTGTCTTCATCATGATCGAACTGAACACGGCAAGACGCCCTGAGATGATAACCTCTCTCGCGGCATGGTTGAAAACGCACGTCCTCAGCGATGGGAGCTGGTTCCGGGTGAACTACATCACGGCGCTCTCTGTTTTAGCGCTTATTGAACTCCAAGAAAAGTGGGAAGCGGATGAAGAAGTCGGTGAGTTTATCGAACGGGGCATCGCTTGGCTACGGACGACGCGAAATCGTGATGGCGGGTGTCGAGAGGCGTTAAACCTGAATGTGTGGGACACGGCGTTGAGCATCATTGCGCTAACAGAGGTGTACGCTACACACAATGAATCGGAGTTGCAAACCTCGCTTACAGATGAATTCACAAATAAAGTGAAACGCGCCGCACAGTGGCTCGTCGACCATCAAAATGAAGATGGTGGTTGGGCGTTTTCAGGGTTAGGTGACAGTACGCTTCCAAGCGATGCCGACGATACTGCCCTCGGCACCCTTGCCCTGATTCGCTCCCTCCTTGTCGGTTCACCCATCGATCGCGAGGCGTTGAATAACGCAGTTCACCGCGGTATCGCATGGATAAAGACACAACAGGTACGTGATGGCAGTTGGAGCACATATCAACCCGGTCAAGGAGATGTTGGCTGCGTGAGTATCACAGCCCATGCAATTGAAGCACTCCTTGCCTTTGATCAGAGCGATATCCCTGATATACCGTATGTTCGCGAGGCGATGATTGCTGGAATCTACTGGCTCCGCAAACAAATGAATCGCGATGGATATTGGCGAGATCTCTGGTTAGCAAAAGATACGTATGGCACCGCCTGCGCTATCGCAGCATTTGTCAAGGTCGGACTTAAAAATGTTCCCGAAGTTCAGCGGGGTGTCGCATGGCTCGAAGGCACGCAAAATGCCGATGGTGGATGGGGAGAAGATATGTTTGGCAACCCCACTGAAAGCACAGTGGAACAGACGGCATGGAGCACCTACGCACTCCTGCTTGCGAATCCCGAAAATACCGCTGCTGAACGGGGGATAGCGTTTCTGCTCAAACACCAGCGGGAAGACGGTTCATGGCTCGAAAAATGCGTCGGCATCTATTGGGAGATCATCGGTGGCTACGCCGATCCGATTTACGCCTCCGTTTTCCCGATACTTGCCCTCAACCAGATGGCAATCAGCAGTCAGTAGTCAGCCATCAGTCTTTGGATAGAAGATGGAAAGTGTTGGGATGGAAGACTGGGAGGTTCGGGTCCCCATCCTTCCCTTCTTCCAGCCTTCCAGTCTTTTCTTGCCCTCTTCTACTCCAGCAACCGCTTAAGCTCAGACATGGCGAAATCTCGAAAAATATCGATTATTATCCCGATCCTGAACGAAGCAAAGATTCTGGACCAAACATTGTCTCGGCTTCAGCCTGAATTGGGACACCATGAACTTATCATCGTAGATGGTGGGAGCAGTGATAGCTCCATCCGTATCGCGGAGAAATATGGCGAGGTACGAACATCGGCGCGTGGGCGGGCAAAACAACTAAACGCCGGTGCAACGGCGGCGACAGGCGACATCCTGCTTTTCCTACATGCAGATATCTGGCTTGAACCCGGAGCATTGGCGGCAGTAGAATCAGCACTGTCGTCAGGTTACATCGGTGGCGGATTCCGTCAGAAGATAGACTGTGAGTTATGTGATTATGGCAGGCGTATTCTTTATCGTGTGATTGAAATCGCAGGGGACATCCGCGGCACATATCTGAAGGTATTTTATGGGGATAGTGGCATTTTTTTAGCACGTGCCGACTTCGAGAAAATCGGTGGTTTTCCAGAGGTCCCGATTCTGGAAGAGATGGAATTTTCAAAAGGGTTACGGAAACTTGGCAAAACAACCCTCGTTACCCCTTGTATCCATATCTCCGCGCGACGCTGGGAAACAAGAGGTATCGTCCGAACGACGTTAATCAATTGGCTTATTACCTTACTATATTTCCTCGGAATCTCTCCAAAGAAACTCGCGAGGTTCTATAGTCACATCCGGTAACAGTAACCGGACGTTAGGGAGTGCTGGCATTCTATTTGCGCTTTAGTTCGCCCCACACCGTTGTCAACGTGAGGGGTGTAGGTTCAACGGGCAATCTTGGATTATTAATCCAATCGGCGAAATAGTTCTCTCCGCTATGGGTGAGTTGTTGAGGTTTCCTGCGTTTCAAATCAACCTTAAAGAGTTGTTTGTGATGCCCAATACTCCTTTCATAGAGAATCTCACTACCATTTGGAGACCAAGTTGGGTGGCTAATAACAGGCTCTTTAACAACGTGCTTCACCCACATTCCATCTCTGTCCAAGATGTAGAGTGTTGTTTTATCGGTCACTATCAGGGCACCGACGTGATTCTTAGGGCGCTTGACACCCGCAAAAGCGATTTTATTGTCGGTGGGTGACCATGCCGGATGCCACATAAAGAATCCCCTTCTTGGAAGAAGGGTCGTTATGACATCGGTATTCAGATTAATAGTGCGAATGCTACCGCTGCTTAACCACCCGTAGGCTATTTCTGTCCCATCGGGGGACCAGGTAGGATGCCCGTAATGTCCGTCTATCTGTGTCAAATGTTTCTCGGAACCTCCAGTTATTGCTGCGATTTTTATGGATTTCTCTTCAGGGACGGCGTAAGCAATTCGTTTTCCATCCGGTGACCACGTAGGTTGTTCTCTACGGGCATTTTCGCGGAAAACACGTTGGACGTTTTTGCCATCTGGATTCATTAGGTAGAGATCGTAGAAACCATCGCGGTTAGAAACAAACAGTATTTGTTCTCCATCCGGTGACCAGGTGGGATTGAAATCCTTATCGGCGTGTTGCGTTAAATTGATTTGTCCACTGCCATCGGGATTCATGACGTAGATTTCGGGGTTGCCGTCGCGGGTTGATGTAAAGACAATTTCGCCCGTCCCGGCAGCTTTTGCCGAAATTGGGTAAAGATTCTGACATAATAGCATGAAGACGATAGCGAAAAAGAGTTTTAAGAAGTATCCCATCAGCAGTTCCTCCAAGGCATTAAAAAAAATGAAGCACGGTTATCCGATATCCTTAATTTCTATTCTTCTGAAGTTTCCGTTTCCATTTGGGTGCTCCCATTGTTCTGCCAATTGTCCGCTTTCTCCTTGAGTTTCTCGAGGTCCTCAGGGTTTTTGATGTCTACAATGTGTGGCGTAATGATGATAACAATCTCAGCGTCTTCAACAGCGTTCTCAGTGTTTTTGAAGAGTCTGCCGATGAGTGGGATGTCTCCCAAAATCGGAAGTTTGTTCTCCACCTGCTTCTGTTTCTTACGGATGATGCCACCGACGACAATCTGCTGCCCGTCCTCGACATCAATGTAGACACTGATAGCGTTGTCATCGGTGATGGGTGCGTTGAAATCAGTAAACTCAATAAAGTTGCTGGCACTGATATTCTCAATATCCAATCCGATAGTCCGCTTGCCATCCTCGCCTACTTGTGACTTAGCGATATAAGGCGTGAGCGAGATATTGATACCTACAGGCGGATCAATGAAATCATAGTTGAAAAGCGGTTGTGAGACGGTCTCCCCAAGGATACTCGTCGTATCAACGCTTTGGAGATACGGTATACGGCGACCGCTACTCCATGTGGCGTTCCAACTATCACGCGTCAAAAGTGATGGCGTTGAAAGGGTTTGCACCTTGTTCTCACGCATCAGCGTGTGGAGGAGTGCCATATACTCCTTGGTTGCCAAACCGAGGTTAAACCCTGAGATTTCCTGTTCAAGACCGAATTGTGTGTCGAGTTCCCCAATCAGTGGATTTCCGGGTCTCGGAGAGACACCAAAGATTTTGTTCTCTTTCGCAGTAAGTTCAATGCCGAGTTTCGTCGTTTCATCGAGTGTCACTTCGAGAATCTGGATATCGATCCAGACCTGACCTCGGACGAAGTCTAACTTCTGAATGAGTGCTTTGACCTGCGCGAAGTATCGTTGCTGCGTCGTGATAATCAGGGAATTCGTATCGGCATCCGCAAAGACGGTGACTTTTCCACGTAAGGAATTGATGTCTTGCTGTTCCTGTCTACCCCCGGAAGCAAAGAAACGGCTGAAACTAAAACCCCCGCTACCTTCCTCTCCCTCCCAGACCTGTTGAAGGACTTCTTGGAGATGATCTGCGCTCCCATATTCAAGGCGAATGGCTTCCGTAATCTCCTTTTGCCCTGCCGGTGTCGGAACGTCCATGGAATTAATAAACTCCGTGATGAGATCAAAGTTGCGTTGTGTAGCGGTTGAGACGATGACAGCGTTGAGTGTCGGATATGGCTCGGCAGTGACGTTGCCAGCGAGTGAACCTTGGGTCTGATTGCGGTTCCGTTCCGCGAGGAAAAAGAAAAAGTTTCCCGTATTTTGTGAGCTACCTTGATAGACGTTATTGATGACAGCGGCGACGTTCTCTGCGTCGGCATATTCGAGTTTATACATGCGAGTGCCCCACTCTTGGTCGGGCATATTGACATCGAGTCTTTTGATGAGCGCATCAATGGTTTCAAAGTTCTGTGCACTCGTCGATATAAGGATGGCATTGAGCCGTAAATCGGCGACGAGGTGTACCTCGCCTTGGACGCCGAAACCAGTAGTGCTTTCAGTCGGTTCCCGGTCCCTGCGTCGCCACCACGGGAGGCCTCTGTCTGCGCCGGCACTTCCCCCTTCAAAGAGGTCTTGCAGACTCGGGACAAGGGTTTCCGCATCCGCGAACTTCAGAAAATAGAGTCTAATTTCTTCTTGCGTTTGTTCTTGGTCAAGTTCATTGATGACCTTCTCGATAATAGAGAAGTTGCGAGGGTCCGATGAAACGACAACGACATTGATTCGGTCGTTATGGGAAACATTGACAGTGCCGACAATGCCTTGTGCTGTATCGATACCCTGCTCGCGTTGATAGGTTCTCAATTTCGCACGATCCCAAGCGTTCATTCTGCGGCGATTATCCGGAACATCACCGGTAAGTACTTCTTGTAGGGTTTGGGCGACATCTGCAGCGGTTGCGTATTTCAGTCGGAAAGTGCGTATCTCGGTTGTGACGTTCGGAGCAATGTCGAGTTCTTTGATAATTTCTTGGAGGAAAACAAGGTTCGCCTCGGACGCTTTGAGCACGAGTGAATTTGAGTTGACATCGGCGATAATCTTGATTCTGCCTTGAAGCACTTCATAGCCGGTGCCATCGGCTTTCATTTCCGCTGCTGCGGCTTTTGCTTGTTCCGCATCGCCCCCGAGTCGACCGCGTTGTCCTTTGCCCTCTTCGTTTTCGCCCTCCTCTTGAAAAACGTTTGTGAGCGTTTGTGCCAACGGTTCCGCTTCAGCGTAAGTGAGCGGCACAATGAGAATCTTTAAAGGGAAGCGTTCGCCTTCATCTGCAATCTGGAGAATGGAAACAATACGGTGTATATTAGAAGCGACATCAGTAATGACGAGTGCGTTCGTAGCGGAATCTGCGAAAATATTTGCTTGTTTATTGAGAAGCGGCTTGAGTCGATCTACCTGCTCGGATGCGACAACGGTATCTAATTGGATGATGTAGGTTTGGATCTCGTCGGTCATGTCAACCCGTTCGGGGTTTGGTGGGATGCTTTTAACAATGCCTTTCGTTGCTATCGCGCGTGCGAAGGTTGTGACCAAGAGGGTGCTATCGGTTTGAATAAGCGTAAGATCATATTGCGTGAGGACGGTTTTGATTTTTTCAATGACTTCTTCAATCGTTACATTGTTGAGGTTAATCAGTGAGAATTTTTTATCCTTAATGTCTTCTTCACTCGCGATGATAGTGAGGTCGGCCTCTCGCGACAGCCATTCAAAGAGGCCTTTGAGTTCTTGGCTTGTAAAGTTAAAGTCGAACCGGATTGCGCGCCCTTGTTCGTCAGTTTCGGCGACACGCATTGTTGGTTGCTGTTCTTGCGCGTAAAGTTCAGCACACCCAACAATCAGCAATCCCAAACAAAATAGTGAAATAAGCGAAAACCGACCAGGATTATTGTGATTTATGTGATTTACCATGATGAAGAAACCTCTTATGACTGACAACTGATGATTATACTGATGACTCATTAAAATATTCGAGCGATGAGAAGCATGTCCACATTCAAATTTGTCCCATCTTCAGAATTGCGACCCCGTGCACCTGGACGCGCGCTTGTTTGCTTGTCGGCGGAGATCCGCAAATCTCGCACCGTGAGCCATTTGGCGCCAGTTTCGATGAGATGGTTCAAGTTAACAAGTTTCTCAAGATTCGTTTTGAATTTCATTTCAACTGTGTAGTGTTCTATTTGATATGTCAGTGGTGCCAGCGCGAGGTGCCCTAAAAGTGTTGCGCGCTGTTCCTGAATCTCCTCAATGTATTTAGCAAGCGCATGTTGGCGTTCCCCTATATCTACGGGATCTTCTGATTGCGCGAGAATATCCAAAAAGACACTATTCCGCTGCAATTGGATGTCAACGGTAGCCGGCTTTGCACCGATACCGAAAATACCTGGCGTAGCGGCGGTTTTGACGCTGTGGAGTTGTGTCTCAAAGAAATCCTGCCTCGAATCCGTCGCCCCTCGAAGCTGCTGTATTATCATGTTTTTGATAAATGCTGCAAGTTCGACTCGGACAGGGACGGGGATTGCCTCTGGCAGTGAAGAAAATCTCCACTGCGCCGCGGCATCCATTGAATGAGGCGGCTTTGCCTTATCCGTGCGTTCTGTTTCCTGTGTTGTTGATTCTGTTTCAGACATTTTACCGTCTATTTCGCTGGGGGCAGGCACAGGCTCCGCCCCGACTTTATCTGTTTCGGATTCCGTTCCCGATAACCACGCATCCATTAGTATGTTGAAGGTATCCTCTTCTGCTTGCTGCTCCGCTACCTCAGCCAGCTCCATTTCTTCCGTCTCTATATGTTTAAGATAGAGATAGAGAACAAGGTTGCCTCGGTTCTGTACTGTCAGTTTCTGTGTTTGTTTAGCGGTTCCGGGTTTCGTGAGGAGCTGATAATTCTGTTGAATACCGGCGCGTCTCACGAGTCCATCAATTCGAGATCTAATAACGGTTTCGGGCAGCTCAGTATCAAAAATTGTAGGGGCGGGTTTTGTGCCTGCCCGTGCACGTTGCGAGTTCGTAGAGACTTGCGGATTCTCAGTGAGTGCCAAGCCAGTCTCTTTGTACATCTCGGCTTCAATGGGCTTAAGTATTTCTGCGGCATGTACCAAATTTTGGGTCTGCAACAACTGTTCTCGTTTCGCTTTTGTGTCTTGATTCACAAACAAACGATAAAAGACGGGACCTACCTGCATGGCGAGCAAAATTAAAAGCAGTCCACCCAAGATACCAAGTAAGATTCGGCTTCGCGGTGTTAATTGGAGATCCAGTTCCATTTTTTAATTATTCCTTATAAGGTTCCATATTTTCTGCTTCATCAATTGGCGGTGCGGGCAATGGAAAGCGTTTTTTGGCGAATGCCTTCACAGCGGATGCCGTTAGATTACACCTGACCTGTACTTGGAAAATCTGTTTTCTATCTTGAGAAATCGTTGTCACCTCACCCGGACGGACATTGGTAAACACGCCAGAACGATCAAGGGCGCGTAAGAGCGTATTGATGGCGTTATGAGAGGCACTTTCCAAATTGAACGTAATACGCGCTGTTGTTGGTTCATGAAGGTTCGTAATATTAAAATTAGTCCATGCCACCTGTGTCCTATCGCCAAACATGTCACTAAGGGCATGCAAAATATCAAGCGGCGAGGTATGATGCGCTAACATATCGGTGAGTGCTAACTCTTTCCCAAGTTGTACTTTCGCTGCAGACATGGGGTGTGCGTAATACGCGAGTTGCGCTTCTACGGCTTCGTTTCTATAGTGTTGCGAGCGTTGAAGCATGTAGCCCCCAAAAAGAATCCCACCGATCATCAAAACGCCTAACCCAGCGGCAGCAAAAAGTTGACGCTGCCGTGTGGTTTGCGTAAGGGTCTCAACCGCTTCCTTTGGCAACAGAGATATCGAGGTTGTTGACTTCAACGCATTGAGACCTACACCTAAAGGGACAGCAAAGGTATCGCCCCACGCATCAAGTGTCGCTTCTACTTCAGGAGACGAAGGGCGGATGTCAATACCAGCGTGTTGCTGAACGGCATGAATCGGATGCCACAGTTGTGTTGAAATGTCGAGTTCTGTTTCACAAGTGGATGCGAGGTCGGGGACACGCGCACCGCCACCACATAACCAGAGTTCAGTTTCTGTCTCTGACAGGACGATATCCTGATAACCGTCGGTATTTACTTCCGCGGTGGCAGCAGTGATAGAACGTCGGAGTTCACCGATAAATTGAGTCGTCCAAGTATATGTAGGCATTTCGCCTGCTGCGATATGCCGCTTTTCCTCCGCTGCCGTTTCAATATCTATATTCAAGGTACGACACAGATGTTCAGAGAGATGGTTACCGCCGAGACGGAAACTCCGTGAAAACCTGAGTTTCCCATCCTGCATGAAACAGAAGTCTGTGTGTTCGGCACCGATGTCAACAATAAACGTAGGTTTTGTGCATCCGCTGCCTGCTGCGGCCTCCGCTATGGCTATCATTGAGGGTGTAACTGCCGAGACGGAAACGCCGATCTGCTCGAGGAGATCCAAGTAGTTTGAAACTGACGTTCGCCGTGTGGATATCAATTCTACAGAAGAGGTCTCAGATGTCTGTTGTACATCGTGATACGTAAAGATAGCTTCCTCAACTCGAAAAGGGAGTTCGGCTTCCGCAGCGATTGCGACGATACTTGCGAGTTGTTCATCCGTTGCAGCCGGTAAATTGGATAAGCGTTTGGTATTCACTAAGGATCGGGGAAGGGCGAGAGCGACTTCGGTCTTATTTCGGTTGAACATTGTCCTGAAAGCCTCTATAGGAGACCTGCGCCAGCGGATACCACCCTCCACCGGTAGATGCCCTGAAGCGTCCCAGAGATGTTTCAGCGATTCAGATACCTGCAGCCGGTCATCCTTGTCTGGATACGTCACGACGCTGGCATCGGTAAGATGCACCGTTGTAGAAAAAGACTGTTCAAGTTGAACGATTTTCGCTGTGTTTGTGCCGAGGTCTATCGCTACGACTCGATGTGTTGCCATTCTTTTATCAGCAGTCAGCAATCAGCGGTCGGCAATCAGTAGGAAACATCTAAGCAAAACACTCTATTTTGTCAGAAACCTCTTTACTAAAGGTTTCCGATGGTCTCCGATGGTTCCGATAGCCATTCTTGCTGAAAGCCACTCCTTCAGTCCTGTTGCCAATATTGTACAATTATTTGGTTGCCTGTCCGATCAATGATGCCGATACAGGTCGAAACAACCTTTCCAGCAACATCAACACCCTTTGCTTCAATACGATACCCGTGCGAACGGTAGGTAATCCCATCAACAACTTCGCGAAACGTTCCAAAATCAATCCCCTCTACTTGGGACACTTGTGAGATATTCGTGAATGGATTTCCTTTGATCTCATCTTCAGTAAGACCCTGTACCTGCGGGGCATCGGATACATCCTCTTCACGGCGTTCGACGATCGCTTGTGCCTTTTGTGGGTCCATCCCCGGTAGCAGGGCTAATATCTCAGGCGGTGCTGTGTTTATATTAATGAGTCCTTGGCGCGTCTCTCCATCTTTTAGGGTTATTTTATCAACAATGCTGATGAATTCCTGCTGCGTCAACATCTTTACCTCTTTGATTGCATCGATGTTCTGGAAAAGGCCTTGTCCCTCACGATGGCTGATAATGCGTTCGGCAATACCTTGGTCAATCCCGTCTAAGGACTCCAAAGTTTCGACATCGGCGGTATTGATATTAACTTTCCCACCCTCATCGCTGGCTGCCGGCTGTTGATTGCCGGTTTCCGTCAGTAAAGGGGTTTCTGATGAAGTTTCACCCTGTTCCTGATTGCTGGTCGCTGACTGCTGATTGCTATCTTCAGTCGTCAATTGGTCTCGGATATTGTTGAAAAGGTCATCGGAAACCGCTTGGACATCCAATAGTGCGGCAAATTTGTCAAAATCACGTTGCTGGATGAGCGATTCCGCCTCAGCTTGCGTGAACACAGGTTGATTTTGCTGTGCAGTAACTTTCGTCAACGCCTCTGCATCCGCTGTATTGACGTTGACGAGCGGTTCTCCACCCGGATCGGTGCTGGCGTCAACGGAATAAATGGTAGTTAAACCAACAAGTCCGGGAATAGCCGTCAGTTCCTGTTGCTGAAGATTATTCGTTTGCGAGAATGTTCCTGTGTTCGTGATACTTGATGATGACTGATCGCCGTAAAGAAGTTCGGAGGTCATGCCTTCAACCCGAGCGAGATCTCTAACGGTGCGATACGGGCGTCCTTCCACAATTTCGTTAGCAAGAACTTCGGTGCTTGCATCATCTGGGGGAGCGCCTGCCTGTGCGAGCAAGTTGCTGACAAGTCCTACGTCGGCGGTGTTAATATTAACTTTAGATGCCTCATCTACAACTGTCACTTGATAGTTTAAGAAATTGCCAACCTGAATGCCATCCGCAACCTGCCCTTGGATCGGTTCAGCCCAAGTTTCGCCGAGTGAGTCAAAAGGGGTTTGGTCACCACGCATAACGGCGAGGGTCCACTCGAAGCCTGCTCTTGCAGCGTAGTGAAACTTCGATCTGTCCAAGAAATTCCGTTGGGTTCGCTGCTCTATGTGGATTGAATAGAGCAACTGCGCCGCAAGAATGGACAGAATCGTTAGTATCCAGAGCGTTGAGACGAGAGATAGACCGCTCTGTTCCTTGTAGAATGCGCAGGCGTTCGGTTTTGTGAACCGCATCATCAATAAAATCTCCTAAGGTCCACCTGCAGTGACACTCGCAGGAAGATACACCATCGTCGCTTGCGTCATACCCCTTGATTGGACTGTCGGTGGACTCTGCGTTGTGGCTTGCGCTACATCAATATTCACAGGTACCCGCGTTTCGCCTTGAACGGTTATGCGAATTTGTACAGCACTTGGAACACTTTCAGCATCGTTCCATGAGGTGCGCCATGCTTCCGCTTCTCCATCGAAATACTGGAGATCAAAGCTGGCAAGCCCGGCAACAAGTGTTGCGATATTGACATAAATTGGCTCACCATTTTCATCTGTCTCTGGAACCTCACCCGTCTGTAAGAGCGCACGGATAACAACTTCAGGGTCGAGTGCTGTCGTTGTAACCCGAAAGAGAGCGAACTCACCGCTCTGGGCATCTTCAACAGGGTCTGAACCCTGTAGGGGTGATATCTCTGTAGCGGATTCGCCGGGTAATGGTTCGGATCCAACAAAATAAGCCACACGCTGCACATCACTTAAAAGTGGCACAGGCGTTTGCGAGGCGTTCTGAGATTGGAAACTTGCAAGTTGCGCCAAGAACGGATCTGGATCCGTCTTAACGAGCGTGACAAAGCTGAGCATGTCCCTATCGCCTAATTGGCTGGGACCATCTTGCGTATAGAAAGCGAGTACTGGATCCTCCAGTGAAATTTGCATGTTGCTGAGGTCCGTCACAATCCGATCCATCGCGACCCGACATCTCTGGGCAGCCAATATTTTCCCCTCTGTCCGATGGTAAGCGTCAACGGCTGTTTTGAAAGCAAAATACGCCGAACCGCCGATGATAACGAGGATACTGACTGCCATGAGCATCTCAACGAGTGTCAGTCCACTTTCGGTGTATTGACTCAAACCCGCCACTCGTGCTTTGCAGTCTTGTATCGGAGTCGAGTTGGGGGTTCGGGAAACCGTCGGAAACCGTTGGAACCCCTCAGCAAAGAGATTCTCTGGCTGACTGCTATTAACGCAGGTTTCTTGGGTTTTCATGATTTCTGATGCCTTCGTAGAAATATTATCAACCGCCACCCTGCTGCGCTTGTTGTGGCATTTGCCGATCAGCGATATAGGTGCTCATAGACAGTGAACGTTCTCTGTTTCTATGTATCCATGTGACGGTTACTTGAACCCGACGAATGTTTTCAACCTCTTCAGAATCTACGTCCTCAACGACGGAACGCCAACGATAGCGTGTATTTTCACCGAACTCGTCAGATTCTTCACCAACATCTGGATACCCCTCCATCTCAATCTCCGCCATCCGATATTTGAGCAGATAGAGTGCGGTCGTACTGTTGTCTGAAAGTCCTTGGTTCCGCGCAGCGATAGCAAACGCTTGTAACAAGGCTGGCAGGACAGCCGCCAAAATCGCCAACGTCACAAGAACCTCAACGAGGGTAAAACCGTCTTTTTCTTCTGGTGCTGGGCGCGTTTTTTTTGTGATTCGCAAGGCGTTAAATCCCGTCATAACTCTGAAAGGTAAAATTAAAAGGAGTCGGCGGTTTCAAAGCCCAACATCTCGATCTCCTGAGATGTGAGTTGTCGCACACGGACCCGTCCGCTCGCCGCCTCAACAGTGACAGACATTATCTGGTTCCGCGTGTTCCTGAGATATACGAAAGCATCCTCGGAGGTAGAAGTCGGCGAGAAATAGATGTACGCCACGCCAGAATCAACCTGAACAGTCCTACCGTTGTGGTTGGTTACCATCGTGGCTAATGTTACATGCTGTTCCATGGAATAGGGTACTCCCAAGATACCGCTGGATCGTGCCAAAGGTACCTGTGAAGCGGAGGTTCCCGCCGTCGGAAGGGTTTGTAACCCCGAATTCCTGTTTATATTATTCTGTGCAGCCGCTACAGCCGTAGAATTTTGAGCCGTCAGTGTTGACGTAAGCGGATTACTTGGGTCAAACGTTTCGCTGGAGGCAAGCCAGTATCGATTGTTGTCAAAATCAAAAACAACGAGATGTGTCGTTTGATCCGTGACTGCCATATCTCGGGCAAACGTGAGAAGACTGCGGAGTGTATAAGCAGAAGCTTTTAAACGGCGCGTTGTCACGAACCCTTTCAGTGCCGGCATAGAGATTGCTGACAGTATACCGATGAGGGTCAAGACGATGAGCAACTCCGTAACTGTGAATGCCGAAGTCCCCGTAGCGACTGGTGGTGGAAGACTGGAAGGCTGGAAGATTGAGCGGGAGACATTTCTTTCCGCCTTCCCGCCTTCCCGCCTTCCCGCCTTCCCTCTTTCGGTCGGGCGTAACATCGTTTTAGTAGGCTCCGGTGGTTTCATCAACCCAATTGGTAATGTCTGTGTCCAGGTCAGTGCCGCCTACCTTCCCATCCTTACCCATCGAATAGAGGTCGTAGTCGTATCCGTAGTGGGTACTGGGCTGGCGATAGACGTATGGGTTATTCCATGGATCCACGAAATTGGGACTGTCAATATAGGGACCATCCCAATTGGCGGGGGCAGGGCTCGGTACCCGCCATAAGGCGCTTAACCCTTGTTCGGTTGTAGGGTATTCACCCGTTGCGATCGCATACTGTTCCAACGCCGTTTTTATGCCGTTAATTTCTGTTTGTGCCTTCGCGACTTTTGCTTGCTGCGGGGCGTTGATAACGCGCGGCGCGATGAAGGCAGCCAAAATCCCTAAAATGACGATCACAATCGTCAATTCAATGAGTGTTAAACCCGACTGATCAGATTTCAGTTGCGCGTACATTTTATTTTTCTCCATTTTAGAGTTGTCTGTTGTCAGTTTTCAGTGAAGAGGGTTTCTCGTAACAATCTCCCAAAGTGTTCTAAAGTTATAGAGTCTGTACAGTTGTAAGAGTCATTCGGACGTTCCAAACATCTCTTTCAACTTCCGAACTTCCCAACTTTAGCACACTCTCAAACTTTTTGCCCTCTTGTAACTGATAACTAAGAACTGTTAACCGCTTAATAATTGGTTTGCCTCAAAGATCGGGAGGATCATCGCAACAGCGATAAACCCGATAACAAGTCCCATGAGTAAAATGACAAGCGGACCGATGGAACTTGTTAGACGTTCAAGGCTCTTTTTTATTTCTAAATCGTAATATTCAGAGAGTTTGCTCAGCATGTGGACAGGTTCACCAGATTCCTCGCCAACCGCTACCATGTGGGTGACGAATTCAGGAAAATCCTTGCTTCTACTCAGCTCACGTGCGAGCGAGGACCCCTGCTCAACTTCCGTTTCTGCTGCGGCGACGACATTACTGTATACCTTATTCCCGATAGTGTCCTTGACGACTTGGAGAGCCGGCAGCATACGCACACCATTTTCTAAAAGTGTTGCCATCGTTCGAGTGAAGCGAACAATGGCAAAGGTGCTAAATATGGGGCCGATAAGAGGTAATTTGAGTTTTAGGCGGTCAAACCAAACTTGACCGGTTTCATGACGGAGATATTGGTTCAAACCTGCTACGCCGACAATGACCGCGAGAAGCCCGAGCCACCAATAGGTTTGAAAGGCATCGGTCGTCCCAATGAGAATTCGCGTCGGCAGCGGCAATTCGACACCGAGATCGTTGAACATCGCGGTAAATTTCGGTATGACAAGAATCATGAGTACTGCAACAGCGGAGACACTCAGTGTTAACAGGATAACTGGATAGAAGAGTGCTGAGATGACATCGTTTTTGAGGAGTCTCTGCCGTTCTGCGAATTCCGCGAGCCGTTCTAAGACTATGCCAAGGACACCACCACTCTCGCCGGCTCTTACCATGTTGACATAAAGATCAGAAAACACCTTCGGGTGCTGCGTGAGAGCGTCGTGGAAAGTCGCGCCGTGTTCCACATCGTACTTGACTTGGGAAACAATACGATGAAGTGCAGGATTTTGGATTTGACCGAGTGTAACCTCCAGTGCGCGTGGCAGCGGGACATGCGCGTTCACCAACGTTGCTAATTGGTACGTAAAGAACTCAACATCCGCTGCCTTGACTCCACGCCCACCGATCTTAAACCAACGACGGACATCCGCCGGTGCTGCCTCCTCCGTTTCTTCAACAATGTCTGTGGGCCAATAGCCCATCTGCCGTAAACGAGAAATAAGCTCGGCTTTGGAGTCAGCTTCTATTGTATTCGTAACGGTACCACCGCCATGGGTGAGTGCTTCATATCGGAATACTGGCACAATCAACCTCTCCGTCAGAATTCAGGGATACGGGGATATATTAATACCCTTTCAGACTACCCCACATCGTCGCGAGTTTCGCCTTGGGGGCCACCGATAACCCTCCACTGTTCGGAATACTGTCGCCGGTAATCACAACGTTGTCGAATCGCGCTGTTTGATTCGAGAGTCCCAAACCCGCCGCTCCTGTCAGGAAATCTTGGAACCCATTTAATTGCCATGCTTGAAACCGTTCAGGTTGTCCTTCTTCTTCCGCATGTTGTTTCCTGATAGCGTTAATACGTTCAAAAGTCCGACGGTTTGGAAGTTGGATAGGCCCAATAACCTGATTACCGTTAATCCAAAAATTTAGGATATTTTCTTTAACATCTAACTTTAACTTCGACCACTTGTTTAATTTTAAAGATCGATGAAATTTAAAATGTGAAAATACGAATGTTTGTGGGTCCTGAAAATTGCCAGCAGCAAACCCAGTCCTGGAGACGTTATCGCCAAGTAGCGTATCGCCGATGAAACACCATGCAACCCAACTCCCTTTGACCCGAGCGGCAATAGCGATATAGCCGGGACCTGGCTTTTCAAGCGGTTTGACATCAAATTCGATGGTGTAATCGCGCCACGTCTCATCACCGACCGTGAGTAAACGAATCCAGCCGTCAGGGCTAACCGCATGAAGTTCACGACCAACGATTTTCCAAGAACCGGGCAGGGCATCACGAACGAGAATCTCTTTCCATGCGCCGAAGTTATTATCAAAATCTTCCAAAAATGTTCCTGCTCTTGCCGAAAAGGCGGCGAGGAAAATAAGACTTACAATCACTACCAACTTCATATTGACCCCTTTTACGACGTGTAGGAGCGAGCACCAGTTCGCGATCCCTTACACAACTTCCACGAAATCAAATTCGTCTTCCTGCGTTAGTCGAATCACCTCGTCAACCGTTGTCAATCCAGCAGCGACCTTGCGCCAACCGTCTTCACGTAAGCCTTTCATACCCATTTGAACAGCGAGTCTACGAATCTCACTCGTCGATGCCTGCTTGAGTGCCATTGCGCGAATTTCATCCGTCATAAGTAAAACTTCAAAGATGCCGATTCTACCTTTGTAACCCCTCCCCCGGCACTCCTTACATCCAACTGCCCGCGGAATTTTCAAATCGTAAGAAATAGCCGTACTGTTGCCAGGGCTGTTACCGTTACCCATCAGGCCCGCCAATTCGTGCATGTCGGGAGAATACATCTCACAACACGCCTTGCACACACGGCGAGCAAGTCTTTGGGCGATGACCCCCTCTACCGTGGAGGCAACGAGATAGGGTTCAACGTTCATATCGATAAGTCGCGTGATTGCACCAGGGGCATCGTTGGTGTGAAGCGTGCTAAAGACGAGGTGTCCTGTGAGGGAGGTATGAATCGCCATCTCGGCAGTTTCATAATCCCGAATCTCACCGACCAATACCTTGTCGGGATCCTGCCGTAGGATATGTCGGAGCCCCTGCGCGAAGGTAAAACCTATATCGGGATTGACCTGGATCTGGTTAATCCCCTCTAATTCGTACTCTACGGGGTCTTCAAGCGTTATGATTTTGACATCGGGTGAGTTAATCTCTTTCAAACACGCATATAGCGATGTCGTTTTTCCGCTACCGGTGGGTCCCGTTGCAAGGATGATACCGTACGGTTTACGGATCATACGTTGAAAGAGCTGGAGGTTTTCCTCGGTTAACCCGAGTTCTTCAAGCCCGAATTCTATAGATTGACGATCGAGGATACGGAGGACAACGCTTTCACCGTGCAGTGTGGCGACTGTTGGCACCGTAGAGACGCGAAGGTCTATTTGCCGGTTACCGACGCTCCCAATCTGCCGACTGATTTTTCCATCTTGTGGACGTCTCCGTTCTGCGACATCCATCCCCGCCATGATTTTGATACGCGAAGTGATGGCAGATTGGAGATAGGCGGGGGGTTGCGGCTGATCCTCCAGCACGCCATCGACACGGAAACGGATTTTCAGTTGCGTCGGGTAGGGCTCAATGTGGATATCGCTGGCTCCCATTCGGACGGCATCGATAATCATCTGGTCAACGGCGTGTATAACTGTCGGATCTTGGCTGAGGTCTTTCTCATCAATGCCGAAATCGTCAATCGTCTCGCGTTCAAGCGTGGCAGTTGCACCCACGGGTCCCTTGATACCCGCACTGAGGAGGCTTTCAGCGGTGCGTCCATAGAGACGAACGATTGCCTCGTCAATATCCGTTTCATCCGCAAGGATAGGTGTAATTTGGCAATTTGTGATGAGTTCAATCTCGTCAATGAGAACGACATCCAAAACATCCACCATCACAACCGTGAGTTGATCTCCGATCAACTCTATAGGGACGATTTTATTTCGGTACGCGAACCCGGGTGACACCTTTTCAAGCACGGCAGATTCAGGAGAAATCCCTTCTAATTGAATGAAAGATGTGCCGCATTCGACACTTTTTGTGGCGAGTGCAAGGATATTGGAGGGTACGCCATGCTTAGAAAGCACAGCGGCTTCGGATACGCCGGTCTGTTTTATTTCTGCAACGATCTCTGTGTAGTCTTGTTCAGAAATGAGAGATGCCTGTCGCATCACCTCAACAAGCGAATCCGTATTCAGCGTCTGTTGCATAGTGTAAAAGCTCTACTTTTCGTTGGGATCCGGGACCTCACGCGAGAAGTAGCCTCTATGTTGTTTTTTCTATGAATCTATCGTATAGTCTCTGTTGTTGCTAATTAAGACGCAGGAGATAGAGATAAGTTTAACAAGCAACCTATTCCTCAATCCGTCGGATCGCTTTTTTCGCTGCGTCGCGAACGGCTTTAGCACTATCATTGAGGGCGTGTGTCAAAGCAGTCCGCACGTCAGGAGATGTTGCACGCATTTCGCCTAATTCATCAGCGGCATTGCGTCGGACATCCTCGTCAGTATCGCGTAGGGCTTCAAGGAGCGGTTTCACGACCACCTCTCCAGAATTACCGTCGTCTACGAGTGCCTCACCGATTGCCCCAAGCACATCAACGATGTGTCCACGCGTTACGGCTGACGGACTCTTCGTAAGCGCATCCGTCAACATCGGTGTGATCGTCGCAGCGGTGCTTTCGCCTAATTCAATTAAGGCATCTTCGGCATTCGCTCGCACGGATTTAGAACCGTCAGACAGCGCGCCTATCAACGCAGTAAACGTTTGGGTAGAGGCGGCTCGTATATCAGACAACTCCTCAATCGCATTCGTTCGGACTTTTGTCGACTTATCATTGAGACTGGCAATTAAAGCATCTCGGATCGTATCGGTGGGCTGCCCATTTTTGGCGAGGATTTCGCCGATCCGTCCTAAAACATCGAGGACATCGCTGCGTGCGCTCGATGAACCTCTCGTCCGTACCGCTGTGAGTGCTGGTACGACGACAGCAACCGATTCCGCGGATGTCGGACGCACATCGTCCAATTCCTGAACTGCCTCACGAAAAACATCATCCGAAGCGTCTTGAAGTGCCATCGCTAAACCGATCGCAGCGGTATCATAATTATTGCCTGCTTTTCTCTCTCGTTCACCGATTTCACCTAATGCTTCAACAGCCTCTTCGCGGACGCGCCTATCCGGATCTTGAAGCATCGCGACGAGGGCAGGTGTGCCGGGACTCCCAATCTCTTCAAGGAAGTCCACATACTCACGTCTTACATCATCAGATTCATCCGCCAAAGTTGGGGCGATCTGTGCAAGCAATTCAGATTGCCATTTCGCTTCTATCATTCTATGCTTCGCTTTGATCGCATCGAGTTCAGCGGCGAGTTCCGATAGCGGACTCTCCTGTGATTCTGCTGTCGCCTCGTGGAGCTGGACTATTTGACGAATCCCTAAACCGATGAAGATACCAATAACAGCTATCATCACCCAAGACCATTGTCTCACAGGTGCTGTAGTGTTCACATTCGGTGTAAATCTTTTCTGAATCATTGTTGACTCCTTAATTCGTTGTGTCTACTGAGACGACTCCCATTGAACATCCATGTTCCAAAGTAAAAACGGCACCAGTTTTGCGATCATCTCAATGGCGGTTTCTTCCTCCGACAACGTTACTTCCAGCAAAGCCGTATCATCCTTGATTGAAAGCCAAGTGAGCAACAGTGGTATCTCTTTAGCATCGACGAGCAGTTTGTCAGAAGGTGGTGCGCCTTTTTCCATCTCCAGAACCCGCGCTAAATTGAGTTGTGCAAACATTGTAGGTGTTTTTGGCACCAGTTTTAAGTAGGAAGGTTTCTTTTTCTGTTTAATTCCATCAATAAGTTTATAGATTTGTTTCTCTGAGAATCCCACAAGAAACAGTCCATCTATATCACTGTAATAGATATTCGAGGCGAACCCTGATACTGTAGTGCCTTTGTACTCTGTTTGGGAAACAGAAGTACTTTGTAGATTAGAAAGGGAATTGCCGATCAGATTCCATTTCATCCTGTTGCTGGGACTAAAAATAATGCCACCATTCGTTTCCACATCACTCGCATCAATCGCAAGGGCACCATCTACGTCAACCCGAATCCCGCTTAACGCTTCCGGATCGAAGTGTGTGAGGTCAGGGACCGACAAAGCGACTTCACCCGTCAATCCAGCCATAATGTCCTCGTCCAAATCAAGATTTAGGAGTCCTTCCAAAAAAGAGATTGCCGTCGGGTCTTTATCCATCCCGGTGCGAGCCAACTCCCATGAACCTTCCAAGACATCGGGCGTTACAGCAACAAACAGGTCATCTTCACCGGATACTGCATTTAAGGTTTCAAGCCCTTGTCCCTCCTTTAGAAACGGACCTATCTCGTTTTCTGGTGGATTCGGCGTCAATTGCGCCGCAATTTGAAGGAAGGGATCTGTTTCCAGAAAATTGAGCCGTCCAAACGCAGATTGAAAAATCGCGAGGTTCCTGCGTTCCCGCCTCCCTAAACCTACCCCTAAATCCACCTCAGGCAACATAGGCAGAACCTTCGCAAATACGATCACTTCTCCTGACCCAATTTTCTCTAACGCTCCGGCAAATTCCGTGTTCTGCTGAATAGAAGGCATGTCCGTTCGGTAGGTATCTATCAATTTTTCAAAACTTCCGTCCCCTGCCCCGATCACAAGAAAATCGTCTACAAACCCATATTTCACGATAGCGTTGAACCTCTCCAACGCGTTGTAACGGACTCGCTGGTAGACACCTGCTTCTATACGCAAGGTATTTGCACTATCCATCCCTATAAGTCCCTCTACAATCTTAGTCACCTGCTGGAGTTTATCGAGATTTCCGCCCGAATGTATTACGACACCGACCTGATGATCGCGAGGTTCATCTGGCCACATTGCTAATGCCGTTTGGTAACCCACCGTCTCAATTATGTCCAAGGGGTTAGTCCCAAGTACGCCTTGTAACATAGCGAGTCCCTGCTGCATCTCCTGCCAATCCGATAGTTCCGGTAAGAGTGCAAGGGCTTTCTCCCAATTTTCTGAAATCTCAATCTCACCGTAGACTTCATCCAAATCCTGGAGTTTCACATAGAGGATACTCTCTTTGGGCATAAAATCTTCTACCTTCGCGGCATGGGCAAAAGGTAGCATCAACACGACCGGAACGACACAGCATGTTTTGAGAACCGCTCGCAAACTATCCTCAAAAAGCGTCGCTACGCCTTGAGGAAAAAATTGATGCCATTTCCATAAAAATTTTGCAGTCATTGCAAACCTCTTTTTAATTTTACCTTGCGGTTAAACAACCTGATATTCGACTTTTGACGCTTCTTCCTTATATCTGAAGAAACACCCAAGCAATACGCAGAAATACCCTATCAAAAACACCCCTCCATTTCATTACGGACTACGCGCTTTGGTGGATGTTTTTAAGAAAGTTTTGTCGAAGGAACACGACATCTCCTATTTTTAGGGAACCCGGATGTCATCAACGAGTGCTTGAACTTCACTCGGTGGTGGTGGTGTCAGAGCAGCTACGGAAATAGAGACAATGAAGTTTAGCACCATGCCGAGGGTCCCGATCCCTTCGGGTGAAATGCCCCATAACCAATGCTCTGGTGTGTTTAATTCTGGACTAATAAACTTAAAATAAATGATATACGCCGCTGTAAAGGTGATACCGACGATCATGCCACTGACTGCCCCGGCTTTGTTCATGCGTTTCGAGAAGATACCCATCACAATCGCGGGGAAAAATGAACTCGCCGCGAGACCAAAGGCGAACGCGACGACCTGCGCTACGAATCCGGGTGGGTTTATGCCGAAATATCCAGCGATACAGACTGCGACGCCTGCGGCAATACGTGCAGCCGTCAATTCCTGTTTTTCCTGTAGCGTCGGCATCATCGTCCCTTTCAGAAGATCATGCGCAACAGCGGTGGAAATGACCAGTAGCAAACCCGCGGCGGTCGAGAGCGCTGCCGCTAAACCGCCAGCAGCCACTAAACCGACAATCCAGTTCGGGAGTTTCGCGATCTCAGGATTTGCCAGCACCATGATGTCTCGATCAATTGTCAACTCATTCTGAACATCCGAGTTTGGACCGCGGTACTGGATCGTACCGTCGCCGTTCAGATCGTCGAACTGAATGAGACCTGTTGCCTCCCAATTTTTAAACCAATCCGGGGCATCCTCATATTTCACATCCGTCAACTGACCGTTTTGTTCATAACTGACAGTGTTGAGCAGGTTTGTGCGTGCAAATATAGCCACTGCGGGTGCTGTTGTATAGAGAAGCGCGATGAACAGCAGTGCCCATCCCGCAGAAATCCGGGCTTCAGATGCCTTTCGCACGGTATAGAATCGGATAATCACGTGCGGCAGCCCCGCGGTTCCCAACATCAACGCCGCCGTAATAAAAAAGACATCAATCGTGGCTTTATTGCCATCTGTATAGCGGTTAAACCCCAATTGCTCGTTCAGACCGTTGAGTCTGTCAAGGAGATAAAGCCCTGAACCATCCGTCACTTTCCCCATCAGCCCCATCTGCGGGATAGCGTTGCCTGTAATGAGGATAGAGATAAAAATAGCAGGCACGAGATAGGCGAAAATCAGCACGCAGTACTGTGCTACCTGCGTATAGGTAATACCTTTCATCCCGCCAAGGACGGCATAGAAGAACACGATCCCCATGCCGATAAGTACCCCTGTTTCAACATTGACACTCAGGAACCGAGAGAAGACAATGCCGACACCGCGCATCTGTCCTGCGACGTAAGTAAAGGAGACAAAAATCGCACACACCACTGCAACAATCCGAGCCAATTGCGAGTAATATCGGTCGCCCACGAAATCGGGCACGGTATACTTCCCGAATTTACGGAGATAGGGTGCCAATAGCAAGGCGAGTAGGACGTAGCCGCCTGTCCATCCTAGTAGATAGACGGATCCATCGCGTCCCATGAACGAGATCATTCCTGCCATTGCGATAAAGGACGCTGCGCTCATCCAATCCGCCGCCGTTGCCATACCGTTCACAACGGGATGCACGTTGCTCCCAGCGACATAGAAATCGCCAGTCGAGCGTGCCTTAGACCAGAGTGCCACGCCAATATACAACGCGAAGGAGAGTGCCACCATTACGAAAGTCCATGCTTCTACGTTCATATTTAGTCTGTGTCCTCCTCGGCTTCGCGCTGGCTATATTTCCGCTCTAAACGGTTCATCAACCACGCGTAAACAAAGATAAGTTCAACGAAAATCCAGATGGATGCCTGTTGTGCAAAATAGAAACCGAGCGGACAGCCTCCAATACGGATTTTGTCCAGCTGCTCTACGAACACAACTGAGCAGAGATATGAGGTAATAAACCAAATGCCTAATAAAATAGCGAGATATTGGAGGTTCTTTCGCCAATATGCCTTATTTTTCGATGATGACTCCATAAATTGTCCTCCTCATGCGACGGCGAGATCACAGATTACTGCCAAAAGGTGTTTCGTCTCTGCAGCATATCAAATTGTTAGGGTTCAGGTCAAATTAATTTGGATGTGAACAGTTTGCTGCGTTGTGTTCACACTGATTTCGGCGCCTGCAACCAAAGGAGAAAAACAAACATAAATCCGAGATCCATCTGTTTGTAGTGATGCGATTTATCGCATCCATGCGTAACGCCTGACCTATCAGTAATTCTGCGGAAACATTAACCGTTCAACCTGTTCAATCAGAATGTGAAGGACTTTAATATGGATTTCCTGAATGCGATCCGCGGTGTCGCCTGGCGCAATGAGATAACTATCGCAATGTTGTTTGAGGTATCCACCCTCTCTCCCTAACAACCCAAACACTTGCATCCCACGAGATTTCGCTGCCACCGCCGCACGCACAACGTTTTCAGAATTTCCGCTGGTTGACAGCACCACAAGCAGGTCCCCGGGATGTCCAAGTGCCAGCAATGGACGTGCGAAGACTTCTACGAATCCGAAATCGTTCGCCGTGCAAGTGATATGTCCCGCGTCACCGAGTGCAATCGCTGGAAGTGGTTTCCGATCGCTCCGAAACTTACCCGTGCATTCCTCAGCAAAATGGATCGCATCGCACAAACTCCCACCATTTCCACAGGTAAAGACACGACCTTCCCGTTCAAATACATCTCGGATTAATGCTGCGGTTTCCGCGAGGGTCGCAATATTTTCAGGATTTCGGATAAATCGATCAAGCACATCTCGTGCTTCCAACAACGCATCGCGGATACTATGCAAAATGTCCACTGTATTCCCTCTGTTTTCTTATGGATGATTTCTATAATATGCTGTTTCCGGTTGCACCAAGTAGAAAAAAGGCAGGGTAACCCGCGGCCCCTGCCTATATTTCAATATTGTGTCTCGAAAATCATTACTTATAACGGCATAAACGCCATCAGGCTTGGTTGTCACGTTTGGCTGACGGTGGCGATATATATTTCCAACCTTCCGCTTTGTTCTTTATATTTTCTGCCTTCAAATAATCGACAAGTTCCTCCATGGTTTTGAACCGGGCGTTGAATTCTGCTTTCATCCGATAGCATTCTTCAAGAACGGGATCCATGGGTGGGTGTTGTTCCTCTTTCATTTGTATCTCCTCGATTAACTCTGCGGGAGTGCAAAGGATTATAGGTTGGTATCCAGCGGCTTGACAAACTTGATCAATATGCTGTCGCTTCGTCTCGCTTACAATATGTTTATAGTTCCAATTTTATCATAAGGTGTTACTTAATTTCAAATCGTTTTTCCATTAGATATGCGGCATTGTTCTGTCAACTATTCCTAAATCCGGAAAATTTCTCCCAACTTCCCACCGAGCACACGACCTGCCCCAAGTAAACATGCAATCAGGATAAGCATACCTACTACACCCAATGCGCTCGCTGTATAGGGACCGTGGTCTGGACGCTGGGAGAGTGACCAAATCGCTTTCGTAATGGGATAGTACTTATCCTGCATTGCCAAGATTAAACTATCACTAACCTCTAACATCGAAAATGAGAACACGAGAATCGCACCCGCAAGGATATTCGCGATGACCAAGGGCAAAGTAATTTTATACAAGGTCCGAACAGGCGTTGCTCCCACGTTTTGGGATGCTTCTTCGTAACTCACACTCGTCTGCTGAAGTCCGGCGTAGATGGAACGCAGCATATATGGCAAGCGCCGCACCGCATAACTGATGATCAGAAGGAACGTCGGGTTCTGTCTCGGATCTATAACAGATACCAACCCATCCGGGAAATACCGCAGGAGAAGCGTCGTATCGGCGAAACTGCCCATGTATCCGAATGCTATTGCAACCCCCGGCAACGCTAAGGGTAACATGGCGACTGCATCTAACAGATTCTGGAACGGGAGACGTCTGCGGGTCAAGAGATAGGATACCACGATGCCTACAAGGAGTGCCAGCAAAGTGCTAAAAACGCTGTATTTTAGGCTGTTGAGAATACTCGGCAACGTATCGGAATGCGTGAAGGTCTCAACATAATGGGCAAAAGTCCATGATTGCGGTAACACACTTAATCGCCACTGGCTTGCATCCGGGGTCAAGGAGACAAGAATGACACTGATGTGTGGCAGCAACGCCGTAAACGTCAATCCACCGATGAAGAGATAGATGACACCCCGCATGCCCCAGTTTACATCCGTTTCCCGGGACGTCACGTGTCCCCTACCGAGCATTTCGTAGTGTTTACTCCCTGTCCATCGTTTAGAAACATAAAAGGCGAGTGCTGTTAGCACAATAATTAGCACAACAAGGGCGTACCCCATCGGATTCGTGTTCGCCTCCGTCACTTGGTTGAAGATGCGCACCGAAACGACGTTACGATACTCAAAAATTAGGGGTGTCCCGAGGTCGGTAAACGCCCAGATAAAGACAAGGATTGCACCAGCGAAGTAACCCGGCATCATCAACGGTAATGTTATCTGACGGAAGACCTGAAAGCGCGACGCTCCCATATTCTCGGCGGCTTCCTCTAAACTCGGATCGACATTCGCGAGTGCGGCGACGATGTTCAGATACATGATCGGATACAGGTGCAATGTTGATAACATCACCACACCCCAGAACCCGCCGCCGAACCAGTCAATAGGCTCCGTCAGATCCATCAAGTTGAGTTTCCCGAGAAGCATGTTGACGCTCCCGTATAACCCGAAAAACTGTTTCATGCCGATCGCACCGACGAAGGGTGGCATAATCATCGGAATCAGAATGACAGCACGGAGCATATCGCGCCCCGGATACCGGTATCGCGTCAAAAAATACGCCAGTGGAAGGCTGATGATGCTCGTCACCAGCGTCACCATTACACCGATTTTGAAACTATTGATAACGAGTTCCCGGATATTCGGGTCGGTGCCTATCAATTTGAAATATGTGAGATTGAATTTGTTTTCGATCCAGAAGGCTTCTTTGAAAACATAGAGGAGTGGATAGATGAGGAAGACAACAAAGAAGAGGACCGTCAGCCCGAAAATCAGCGTGATGGATGGCGTGAAATCGTAGCGTCGTCTAATTCTGTCCATTAAAGACGGACTTCTTTGTGTGTTCTGTTCTGCCTCTGGACGGTCCAGCATCCTTTTCTCCAGCTTATAGGTGTATTTTTTGGATCGCGATCGGAAAAACGGGCAAGCTACACTTTAATTATACCCGATACGCTGCCGAATCGCACCTATTTTTTTCGCCCACTGTGCCTTTAGGGCGGTTCAGAAAAGGGGGACAGTTTGACATCGGGGCAACAAACGCCTTCGCACGGAAAAAATTGGCAACACGTATCCCCTTAAAATGTTACACGTGTGGAACATTTTTGGAAGGGTAAAGTCTGTTAGGGGGTTACAGTTACAGACCTCACACAACGAAAACCGATGACGAGGAACGCACTCTTTGGCTTGGAGTCCCTGCGAGCGGCGACACGTGGGAGTCGATCCATATCGAACCAGTTACCACCGCGCCGGACGCGGGAAACACCAACATTAACATCTGTGAAGTTATCCAATAGCCACTGAATCGTGTTCGCACCCGCCAATGGATTGCGCGCAACACCCTCCTGTGGAAATGTAGAATAGAATCCACGATGGTATGCATCTAAACACCATTCGCTCACGTTACCCGCCATATCATACAATCCATACCCGTTCTCAGGATACCTACCTACGGCGGTGGTATCTTTAATGTTGTTGCCGTAGTTCGCATCCCGCGGCGTTAGCGTGTTCCCATGCGGATACTTCTGATCGACTAAGCCCCCGCGCGCGGCGCGTTCCCATTCCGCCTCTGTCGGCAGACGCTTTCCTGCCCACTTCGAGTATGCCATCGCCGCATACCAACTCACACTATCAACCGGATGTTTGCCTTTACCTTTTGGGTAGTTATTCCCGTCCCAGTCCCAGAGATAACGCCCATTGTGAAATCTTCCGTTAATCCGCCACTTCTGCCAACGCGGGTTTTCAAGCACAAATTCTTTGAATTGCGCGTTTGTCACTTCTGTTTCGTCCATATAGAACGCATCTACATAGACGGTGCGCACCGGCTGCTCATCGCCATCTGCCTCTGCATCGTCGCTGCCTATCCGAAACTCACCCTCGGGAATAAGCACCATGCCTTTAGGGAGCGGAGTTTCTTTCTCAAGAGGTGGTGTCTTTCCGTCTGGGGGCGGTGTTTTTTCCTCTGGGGGCGATGTTGTTGTTTCCGCTGGAAGTGTTATGTCATCTCGTTCGCAACCGCTGATAGCAAGAGCGAGCCCCCCGACGAGCAGAATGACGCAATACCTTTCCAAAATACGCTTTAAGGACATTTTCAAGTCCCTATGGTGTTTTGTCATGAGGGAATACCTCCTTTGGCAGTATGATAACACAAATCACAATATTACCGCATTATTTTTTGATCGGAGAATTCTTGTTGACCCCTGAGCACTATTTGTGCTATACTTTAGCAATATCCACAACACAGAATCGTAGACTTACCTATGGCAACAGTCCGACTTGAAAACATTACAAAACGGTTTGGTGATCTTATCGCACTTGACGACATCAACCTCGATATCCAAGACGAAGAATTCTTTGTGCTGCTCGGTCAGACCGGTGCGGGCAAAACGACGACACTTCGGTGTATCGCTGGATTGGACACACCCGAAGAAGGCACAATCTATCTCGACGACGTGAGCGTCAACGACAAAACCCCCGCGGAACGCGATGTCGCATTTGTCTTCCAGTCGCATATCCTCTATCCACACCTCAGCGTTTACGAGAACATGGCGTTCCCGCTGCATCCGAGAAAACTCTCTGCAGAAGAGATTGACCGGCGGGTCAGGGATATTGCGCAAATGCTGCATATCGAGCATCTACTCCTGCGGACCCCAAATCAGTTGAGCGGTGGGGAGACGCAGCGCGTCGGACTCGGACGCGCAATGGTCCGTCGTCCTCAAGTCTTCCTTATGGACGAACCGATCTCCAATCTCGATGCGAAACTCCGCACCGAGATGCGAGCGGAAATCCGTTGGCGGCAACGTGAACTCGGTACAACGACCTTCTATGTGACGCATGACCAAATCGAAGCGATGTCAATGGCAGACAGGATCGCTGTTCTCGAAGCCGGCAGAATCCAGCAATTGGGAACACCGGCTGACATCTATAATCATCCGACTAACCTATTTGTCGCTGGCTTCATCGGGAATCCGAGCATGAATTGCATCCCTTGCGACATCTCCAACACGAATGGCGAACTCCTTATGACGTTAGCGAGCCATCTCGATGGTGGTAATGTAGTCGCCATTCAGGACCCCAAGATCGCTAAAGTTGTAAACGACAACGCGCCAGACCGAGACCTTATCTTCGGCACGCATGCTGAAGATGTCATCGTGAGTCATCAGCCAATTCCCAATGCTTTTCAGGCGGAAGTCTATAGCAGTGAACCCCTCGGTGCAGAAACAATCGTCGAATTGACGCTCGGAACGGATACATCCGGCGCGCACACGATTCTGAAAGCATCCACAGCACCGAACTTTGAAGCGGAAATCGGACAGCACCTCTACGTCGCATTTGTTCCAGAACGGATGCATTTTTTCGATAAAAATAGTGGCGACGCGCTTCTGTAGGAGAGATTTGTAATCCCGATGAACTGGCGACTTAAACTCTTTAATCTTATCCCAAAGTTTCTAAAGCGTGTCGGCTGCCACCTCTTACGCCGACTCGGATACGACCCCGATGCGTGGTTAGAAAACTTCCTCAGAGAACACAAAGGAGACTCATAAGTGAAAGGCGGAGATATCATCATTGAGTGTTTGAAAGCACAAGGTGTTTCAGCGGTTTTCGGAATGCCCGGCACCCAAAACATCCAAATCTACGATGCACTATTGCGACGCGGCGAAGGCACAATCGATCACTACCTCGTCCGACATGAATATGCGGCGACACAGATGGCAGACGGGTTTGCGCGCGCAACAGGTGAACCCGGTGTCGCTATCACTGTACCGGGACCGGGTGCCAGTAATGCATCCACAGGGATTTTAGAGGCGTTTACTGACTGTGCGCCTGTCCTGCTGATTACGGGGCAGAGCGATTCCAGCCTCTACAGCAAACATCCGAGCAAGATGTTCCACGGTTTGGATCAGATGCGGTTTTTCGAGTCGATTACCAAATACTGTGCTATCGCACACACCGTCGCTGAGATTCCTGTCGTCATTGAAAACGCCTTTAAAGCGATGCGCAGTGGGAGACCGGGACCCACCATGCTGGAATTCCCGATGGATGTCGTCACTGGCGAAGGAGATGTCCGAATTCCGCCGCGGGTCGAGCGTGCTGAATTATCGCCTCCTGACGACGCCTCTCTGAGTACCGCAGTCGAAACCATCCGCAACGCTAAGATGCCCCTGATTTTCGCCGGTTCCGCTGTCTTTCATTCAAACGCCCGAAACGAGTTACGGCTCCTCGCCGAAAAACTGAACGCACCCGTCATTGTCACCCGTAATGCAAAAGGCGTTTTGTCGGAGGACCATCCGTTGGCACTCCAAATTTGTTACGGTTACCTCGGACGTGAGGCACTCCAACGTACGGATTGTTTAATCGGGATCGGACCTCGTTTTACCTCCATCGATACCCGAAATTGGAGTCTGGAACTCCCGCAACCCTTCATCCAAATAGACGAAGACGCCGATGAGATTGGGCTTGAATACCCGTGCGATATAGGTGTGGTGGGTGATCTGAAACTGACGTTGCAGGCACTCATTGAGGACGTTGTTCCCGGTGAAAACGCGTGGGATGAGATACTCGCACAACTCCGACCGGCATTCGACGCACAGCCGCCGTTGCCGGTCATTCATGAACTACAGGACGTGCTACCACGAGATACCATCTACGCCATTGATGTCCATGCGCTCGGTTACGCCTCTTTCGCCGAGTTTCCAATCTACGATCCGAGGACCTTCCTCTACCCGAATATCGGTGTCGCATTAGGACATGCGTATCCTGCGGCTATCGGCGCGAAGGTCGCGCATCCCGATCGACCTGTCATCTGTTTCAGTGGTGACGGCGGGTTCCTGATGGGAGCCGTGGAAATGGCGACCGCCATGAAATACGGTATCAACGTCGTTGCGATTGTGGTGAACGATGGGGCTTTGTCAGCGATCAAGGGGTCTCAACAGAAAGGGTGTGAAGGACGCACGATCGACACGGATCTGCTGAATCCGAATTTTGTCGAATTCGCACAATCCTTCGGGGCGTATGCCAAGCGGGTCGAGAATTTGGGAGATTTCAAAGACACTTTACGGGACGCGCTCGCTGCCGAAAAACCGGCACTCATTGAAGTGATGCTACAGGAACGGCAGGACGACATTGTCAACGTCATCGGATGGTTGATGTCCGAACCGCTCCGAACATCTGCTTTTTAACGCGATGCTTGGCAATACACCGGTGTGTTTTTAATACTCGCCGCGTGCGTTCCAACCGGGATACTGTTCTTCCAACGCCTGAAGCGTCTGCGGTGTGTAGTATGGATGTCCTGCGGGTGGGAACCGAAAGACTTCACGCTCTGCGGCTGTCAGCGTGCCGATGAATTTCGAGAATATCGGATTCCGACCTTTGTCTGTGTAGTGTCGAAAGCCTTCCCAATAGTGGTCTGCCCGTCCTAAACCGAATCCCCACGTGAAGCGTTGTCCATCTTCCCGTAGATAATCGCTTGCTGAATGCAGTGTATAGTTGTTAAAGATACAGACGGTTCCGCCTTTACAAACAAGGGGTTCGTATTGAGAGGTATCCCGTCCGTGTTCCTTCGCAAGGAGTCTCAGCGGTGCTTGGTCTGCGTCAACATCCTCAAGGTGTACCCAAAAACCGATTTGCCCGAATTCACGAGCACTCTCGGACTGGGGTAGCAGTGAGTTATTGCCGTTATCGATGTGTAAATTACTTGGATCGCTATCGACACCGGGACCTTTAAATCCGGGATAGCGTGCAATCATACAGCCAGCACGGTAGTGAATCTGCTCCGTTTTCAGGAATTTACGTGCGAATTCCCATGCGTCGTGGTCCACGATCGCACGTAATAACGCCATTTCAGCGGGCGGGAATTCGGTCAAAGTTGCTCGACCGGGGGGTGGGTCCCCCTTAACTTCTTCCCATGTCGGGAGTACCCGGCGTTGGGCAGCTTGCATCTCGGCAAGTTGTTCACCTGAATAGTAATCGGGGACAATTAAGTAACCTTTCGCTAAGAGTTCGTCCAGTTGGGCATCGGTAAATTTCTTAGGCATATCAACCTCCATTGGAGAAGTAGCGTAAGTTTGGACAGGAGCGGATTAAAAATTTTTGCTGACGAACCTTACAACCAAAATGAGTGGCAAAGCCCGTCAGCAAAATTGAGAGCTCCCCCAGACGGACTCGAACCGCCGACACGATGGTTAACAGCCATCTGCTCTACCGACTGAGCTATGGGGGATTATTAATGTAATTATACACTATTTCACCCGGGATTGCAAATTAAATTCAAATTTTTACCGGTTTTCTTGGAAAGAGTATTTTTGCTACAAATGAAATAGACTGATTTAATTATACGTCGTCTCATCCGAGATTGCAAATTGAATATTACGACGGCATTTAACATCCACACACGATTTCCGTTCCTGAAACCCCTTGCGTGCCTTCCGTTTCATAGCCATCACGTTTCCACCAATCTAAACCGCCCATCAATTCCTTAACCTGAAACCCCAATTTCGCCATATTTAGCGCACCTTTGGTAGAGGCATTGCAACCGATACCATCGCAGTAGGTCACATACACCTTAGATGTATCGAGTTCATGTGTCGTCGCCTCAGACATGGTGCGATGCGGGATATTTATCGCTGTCGGAATGTGTTCACGCGCATACGCCTCTGGCGACCGCGCATCTATGACGACGATGGGGTCACCGTTATTGAGTGCTTCATAGAGATCCCAAGAATCCGTTTCGTAATTCAGTTTTGCTTGATAAAATTCAATGTGTCCCATAACTGTTTAAACATGTCTCCTTTTTAGCAATCTTCGCAAATCCAACCGCCCTTGCAAAAAACCCCACAGAATACCGACAACGAACCATACCCAGAAACCTATTAATCCAATTTGCAAAGCAGAACCGTAAACCTCCGCTGCCCTACCGCTGTAGCGTCCTTCTCTGGGCGGTCCCGAGTCGTAGAAATGATCGAGCATGTCACGCGGAATTCGCACATCCATGATGATATGAAAAAGATATGCTACAACGAAAGACCATACATAACCTACAACGTAACCCAGCAGAACTCTCAACAACAAAATTCCGACAAACCGAAGGCTGGCTTTGAACTTCTGTATAAACATAGTTTCTGCTTCCTTGGGAGTTGAAAAAGAATCATGTCTGGCATTAGGTATAGATTTTAATTTCTTCAGGTACGCGGCAAACCTTAATTATTCCACAGAAAACACCGCAATTTCACCGGTGTTGATCCACCTCGCAGCCACGCTTTTGCCCGGAATCACGACAGCTTTGTAGGCAAACGGCTCCGTCCCGAAATTTGCAAATATTTCGACTGCATCCCCAAACTCAGTGCGTTGGACCCGCCTGTTATCGCTCAGCCACTCAAAATCGGTCATCGTCTGACCGCCGATGTGTCGATGCAGCGGTGAAAAGAATGCATAGTGCCGTTGTATCCACGCTTTATGCTTTGAAAACTCTGCCATATTCAGATGATATAACGGTGGAACATTGTAGAGCAACTCCAACAGTGCTAACGTCTCGATTGCATTCTCAAATTTGAGACTTCCAGAGAGCCAATGGTGGGTCGTCACCACCGAATCGTGGAACACAATCTGGTAAAGCGGGAGTCGGAAGTGCGGGGCAAAATAGCGATACAGATAGTTCGGTTTGAGCGACACCTGTTTTATGTGAATCGCTGGAGCCTCGGGGGGCCAGTATCCGCCGATGTAGTAAGGCGAGGTCTTTTCCTTCATATCTGGATCACCCCACCCGAGAACTGGGACCGTCATCCCGTGTGCGAAATGGAGCGTCGCCGCAGCATAGGCGGCACCACCTTCCGAACCGACAACCATCTTATGCGTATCCCGAATCCATGCGATACGCGCAAGTCGCGCATTCATATCATCCAACTGCGTCGCGGGATGGGACGGAGAATAGTCGTCAAAGAGTTCGCCATATGCATCGCAATCGATGAACCACGAGTTGAAATCCGTTGGCATCTGTGCGACAATGCCGTTGACGCGATCTTCGACATAAGGTCGCGCCACAAGAGGACTTAAATGATACCCTTTCTTTTTAAACCCTTTATTTTTCGTGCCATCTGCGTTAACAATCGCCCCGGTTTCATAAAGCGACAGATCAAATTGTGCGGTCTCCCATGTATCCTTTTCGTTAGGATGATGGATACTATGATAGGAATCGTAGGGTCCGATCAGATACCCGAGTTCTCGCGCCTTCGCGACAGCCGTCGGATGCCGAAACCCGTCCTGCCATGAATCGACACCGAGCCAGAGTCTGTCCAATCCGCTTTCAGCAAACCGCTCCAGGAGTTTCACAGACAGACCGTCGCCCCAGAGGTAGATATGTGCAGCACCGAGCAATTTTTCTGCCGCTGGAGTCTTTTCGATCTTTTCCGCAAATGAAACGAAATCACCGTTCCTGATTAGCCACTGCCGATATTGCTTCGCAGGTTCAACCGGCGATGCTGAACCGAGTGAAATACGCATACCATACGTTTTCCGTTCCCAATTCGGCGTGAAAGCGTGTGATACCCGCATGCCTAAGTCAGACGTTTCCGTCTCACGGAATAGTATTTGATTGTTGAACGGATTTGTGAGAATATAGGTAAGTGTTCTCTCACCGAGGTCGAGTCCCCAAAACGGCATAGAGAGACCCGCCGTTGTGTTTATGGGTCCCTGGTCGCACAAAAAGTCTCGCCATGTGATGTCATCTTTCGGTACATAACTCCCCTCAAAAAAAGGGAAAATATAGCCGTGGATGGATTCGGTGTTTTCAATGATGGGCCACGTAAAACGCTGCGTGTCGTTTGCCGGGTCATCTTGAATGAATTCAATCGTTAGCGAGTTCTTGCTCGGTTCAACGTGAACGGTAAGAGAGTGTTCCGGCAGTTTCCAACTCACACCGGTGCCTTCATGAGAAAAATCCGTCACGACACCCAATCCCGTCTGACCCAATGAAGCCCGAACCGTTATATCCGTATCTGCAGGATAGACGTTCATGGCAAGCGACTGCGGAAAGATTTCAACGTCCCACACGGCGTTGCTGAAACGAATGCTGTCCCACACATCGTCGCTGAAACGAGTGCTTTTAGGTGTGTCACTCATACCGATAGAAGTCAGCAGAAACATCCCTATGGATAGGAGGTAAAATTGCAATCTAAGCAATGGCGTTTACCTTGACAATTCTTCCCACAACGCCCGATAGAAATTCATCACGCGCAAGGGATCGGAACTTCCTGCGATCTCTGCCAAACAGTAACCTGAATAACCTGATTCCTTCAGCAACGTAAAGAGCTCTCGCCACGGATACTCGCGCCGGTGGAGTTCCGTGATATGCACCAATCCGATTCTGCCTCTCGCATAGTTGAAATTGTTCAGTATAGAGCCGTCTTCCACCTCTCCAAAGTTAGAATTCCAGCAGACATAGACATTCTCGTGGTCGGCAACATCAAGAATCGTGCGGATATGAGGGAGTTCAGAGGTGCCACCCCCGTGGACTTCTAACCGAATTTGCACACCAAGATTCGCGGCAAATTCACCACACTCGCGTAGTGCCAACCCGATCTGTTCCAATGTCTTTTCGACGGGAACTTCGTTGGGAAGTCCATTCGGACGCACCTTCACGCCGGGGGCTCCGACATCCGCGGCAAGTTGAGAATACGCCTTTGTCCCCGCGATATTCCGACGAACCACGGCTTGATCGGTCGCATGATAGTCATACGCGGAACCCAAACCGGCAATCTCGATTGGGGAGTCATCGAATTGTTGCTTTACCGCTGCCCGTTCGCTTGCGGAGAGGTCCACCTCAACCCCGTGGGCGTGCGTTGTCCGCAATTCCACGCCTGAGAACCCTGTCTCTACGCAGTTTTCGATGATTGTTGGGACATCCCAATCTTTTGCCATATTATATGTAACTAAGCCAAGCTTCATAAAATCTCCTTATTCAAAAAGTTGTGCGACTTGACATGAAAAACCTTCAACGACACCTTCGCTAGTGAGTGTGTTGTTGCGTGTGAGCAATTTGATGTCTGTTTTAGAACGGTAGATCGTCACCGTTCTGGATAACGGCTCGATTACCCAGACAAGACGGGTTCCCGCGTCCAGATAGGCGAAAACCTTCTCAGAAACGTTATACTGCAAATCCATCGGTGCAATTATCTCAACCGCAAGATCAGGCGAGTGCGGAAATACATTACTCAGGTCATCTGGTATCTGGGCTAAGAAAACAAAAGCAATATCTGGTATTAGCACACAGCCACCGATCTTGAAACCTGTATAGGGCACATAGATGCGTCCCAATTGATTTGCCCGTACATGCTGAATGCTGACCTAAAGACAAACTGAGATTCATACTAATATTGCCGTGTTCCACTGGCGTAGGTGGTATTGGTACGAGTTTTCCTTCCATATATTCATATATTTCCAACTCGCTCTCGAGGAAATCGTCCATCGTCATATCAGTTTCCAACGGCGCGAGGGATATTGCCGCTTGTTCGGAACCGTTTTTCGGAATGTCCATCAGAATGCCTCCTGTTTGGATGCCTACCATTTTCAATTGTATTATACCGAATTTTTTGCTACAATGTTCCTTAAATCAATACGTATGGAGAACACCACTATGGCTTATGCACTTGAAGACGAATTCGGGGACATCATCGGCAAAGCCCGACGCGGGCAAGACTTGTCTCAAAGCCAAGTTGCCACTGCAACGGATATCACAGAGACAGAACTTTCTCGTATGGAACAGTATACCTTAAAACCGACAGAAACGCAAGTCCTTCGGCTCGCAGAAGTCCTAAATTTAGACGGCACGAAGTTGCTCGATATTGCGACGGAACAGTGGGAGCCCGAACCGCCACAACAGATGAGCGATTCAGACCTTGAGGTTATCACAATCAGCGCACCGGTGGGAGGATGGCCCGTCAATGCCTATCTCCTCATCTGCCAAGCGACCCATGCCGCTGCGATTATCGACACCGCCGCACATCCAGACCTCATCTTGGAAGGGTTAGATGCCCACAACGTGAATCCCACAGCGATTCTTTTGACACATGCCCACAGCGACCACACCGATGGATTACCGAAGATCCAGACCGCTACAGGATGCGCAACTTATATCCATACGGACGAACCGAAACCGCGGAGCGAGACGAGATTACGCGAGGTGGCACACGGAGACACCCTCACCGTCGGTAAACTCACGGTAACCGTCGTCAATACACCCGGACATACCCCCGGCGGATGTAGTTTCATCGCAGAGAACGTGGCGTTTGTTGGTGATGCTATTTTCGCTGGCTCGGTCGGGGGTCCTAACATCTCACTTCAGGATGAAATCGACAGCGTTCGAGATAATCTATTGTCCCTTCCAGACGCGGTTAGGCTCTTTCCAGGACACGGTCCCTCCACCACCGTGGGTGAAGAGAAATTACACAACCCATTTTTCTAATTTTTGACTACGGCGGGTTCAACTCTTGCTCTCCTATCTCCTTCAACGCTTTCTTTCGATCGGTTTATCCCTGTTGGCGGTATCGCTCCTTGTGTTCCTGATGGTGCACCTCATCCCTGGCGATGCCGCTGTCGCTATTTTGGGGGAACGCGCGACCGAAAGGGCACTCACCGAACTCCGAGAACAGATGGGACTTGATAAGCCTCTGTACCACCAATACGCCAAATTTCTCTGGGATGTCGCACACCTCGACTTCGGACGCTCCTTCAAAACAAAGCAACCCGTCATCGAAGAAATCAAACGCTATTTCCCCGCAACGGCTGAATTGACCCTCGCCGCAATGGCATTTTCGATCCTGTTCGGCATCGCGGCAGGTATTATTGCGGCGATCTCGCGTGGAACGTTTTTAGACTATTTCTCCATGTCAATATCCCTCGCTGGCATCTCCATGCCAATCTTCTGGTTGGGATTGATGCTCATCTTGCTTTTCTCATATTTTCTACCTATCCTACCGAGCACAGGACGCCTGGATGTCGTCTTAGATTTAGATATCCAGTCGCGCACCGGTTTTTATCTCATTGACACCCTTCTTGCTGGAAACTTTGCCGCCTTTCGGAACGCCGTGGCACACCTCATTCTCCCGGCGATAACGTTAGGCACGATCCCATTAGCGATTATCGCTCGGATGACCCGATCCAGCCTCCTCGAAGTGCTAAATCAACCCTACATTACGACCGCTTATGCGAAAGGTTTACCGCGCTGGAAAGTTATCAGTAAACACGCAATGAAAAACAGCATGGTGCCGGTTCTAACAATTATAGGTTTAGAATTCGGTTATCTATTAGGGGGCGCGATCTTAACCGAGCACATTTTTTCCTGGCCCGGACTGGGTTCATGGTTACGTGCTGCCGTCGAGGCTCGCGACGTTCGCGCAGTGCAAGGCGGTGTGCTTTTCGTCGCTACGGTCTTTATGCTCGTCAATCTTATCGTGGACCTGCTGTATGCATACTTTGACCCACGCATTCGCGTAGGAAACGAAGCCACATGAACAATCCAACAACCCCCACCAGTCAACAGTACGTCCTTCGGAAACTCTTAAGACACCGTTCCGCCACTATTGGGGCATCTATTATACTGTTCTTCATGATCCTCGCCATTTTCGCACCACTTATTGCAACACACGATCCGAGGCATGCCAACGTCGTTGAGCGTCTCAAAGGCTGGTCTGGCACACATTATCTCGGCACTGATGGCGTTGGACGTGACATCTTTAGTAGGGTTGTCTATGGAACGCGTATATCTCTGAAGGTCGGACTGATCGCGATGTCATTTTCCATCGGGTTTGGGACCCTCTTTGGAGCAATCGCCGGATATTACGGTGGACGGCTCGACAATCTAATTATGCGCGTGATGGATATGATGCTTGCGATGCCGAGCATCCTTCTGGCGATGGTCATTGTCACTATTTTGGGACAGAGTCTCACAAATGCTATTATAGCCGTCTCCATTGTCTATATTCCGCAATATGCCCGCATTTTGCGTGCCGCTGTCCTGAAAGTCCGAGAGTTAGATTATGTCGTCGCCGCGAAGGTAATCGGTGCCAGCAACGGGCGCATTCTTCTGACCACCGTTCTCCCGAACTGTATCGCACCGTTGATCGTCCAAGCGACTTTAGGGATCGGTGCCGCCATTTTAGATGCCGCAGGACTGAGTTTCCTCGGACTCGGTGCTGAGATTGGCGAGCCCGAGTGGGGAGCGATGCTCAATGAGAACCGCAAGTTTATCCGCCGTGCCCCCTTGGCTGTCACCGCTCCTGGCATTGCTATCTTCCTCATTGTCTTAGGGTTCAACCTTCTCGGGGACGCGCTCCGAGATGCCCTCGATCCTCAAATTGATTGAGGTTGAACGATGTGGGCATGGGTGGACAAGCAGCAATCGTAAGATTTTTTTTGACACATCCTGCTTTTTGTGATATAATTCAATGCAAATTTAACCCTGTGAGGTTTTTAGTATCTGATGGCGTCTGCTTTAAAAGGTCACTTTTTGAAAATGAGTCTCAATATCATGAGTCTAAACTTAACATGGAATACCCGCCAATTACGTTCCCTACTCAATCCGGGAAACTTACAAACCACATCTTATACATTTCTGACACTCCTGAGTGTCTTACTTTACCTCTGCCTTGGTTCCGCTGAAGCCGCAACACGGGAATACTGGATCTCGGCTGAGAAAGTCGAATGGAACTATGCACCGAGTGGACAAAACCTCATCAGACCCGCGATGGGATTGGACGTTTGGGGTAAAGCGCTCGTGTATGAAAAATATCGCTACATCCAATACACCGATGATACCTACACAACACAAGTTGAACAACCCGTGTGGATGGGTATTCTTGGACCGCAACTGCACGCCGTTGAAGGCGACAGCGTCCGCGTGCATTTTCTCAATCGCGCCGATAAACCGCTCAGTATTCACGTACACGGATTACAATACGATGAAGCAAACGAAGGCGCGGATATGAAAGGGACTGGGGCTGCCGTACCGCCCGGTGAAAAGTTCACCTATCACTGGGAAGCAGATAGTGATGCCGCGCCGGGTCCAAACGATCCTTCGTCTATTGTTTGGCTTTACCACTCGCACGTTGATGCGGTTACGGAGGTTTACGACGGTTTGATTGGAACCGTTGTCGTTACGAAAAAAGGGATGGAACGCTCGGCGGACGATCCACGTCCGAAAGATATCGACAAAGCGTTCACTACACTGTTTCTGGTCTTCAATGAAAATGATCGCACGATCGTCAAAGGTGGACAAAGTGCGGAATATGACTCTCCCGAGGAAGCCGAAGAGGGGAATCTCAAACATGCTATCAACGGCTATATCTTCGGCAATCTACAAGGGTTGGAAGTTGAACAGCACGATCAGGTGCGTTGGTATCTTATTGGGTTAGGCACTGAAGTGGATATGCACACCGCGCACTGGCATGGTCAGACGGTCCTAAACGCTGGAAAACGCACTGATGTGGTAGATCTACTTCCGGGCTCTATGGTTACGGTAGATATGACAGCGAAAACCCCCGGCAACTGGCTCTATCATTGCCATGTCGCTGATCACATTACGGCGGGTATGAACACCCGTTGGCGAGTGGTGCCAAAACCTCAAGAAAAAGTACGTTAAGCGTCTATTTAAAAACTTTGAACTTTTCGCAATTAAATCTGACTAAATTTATACCAGATTTGATTCGGATGACAGTCTATTAATTGTATAAGGAGACATCATGTTTAACAACCGATCCAGTTTATTTAGTTACTGTTCGCTTATTTTGCCCTTATTCACCCTCATCGGGGTAGTTCACGCTGAAACGTTGACTATCTATTCCGGACGAAGTAAGAGCCTCGTTGAACCGATTATTAAGCAATTTGAAGAAAAGAGTGGCATCCAAGTGGAAGTGAGTTATGGTGGGACGACACAACTCGCCGCTGCGCTCCTCACAGAAGGCGATAAAAGTCCTGCCGCCCTCTTTTGGGCACAGGACGCTGGTGCTCTTGGTGCCGTTAGCAAAAAAGCGATGTTTGAAAAATTGCCGGAATCCATCCTTACACAGGTCCCTTCAGATTTTCGTGATGCCGAAGGTTTCTGGGTAGCAACAAGCGGTAGAGCGCGTGTACTCGCATACGCTCCAGAACGCGTTAAAATGCAAGAACTCCCAGAGAGCATCTTCGATTTAACACAACCGATGTGGAAAGGCAGAGTCGGGTGGGCACCAACAAATGCGTCCTTTCAGGCGTTTGTGACGTCCCTGCGTGTGCAGGTAGGTGAAGAAAAAACAGCGGAATGGCTCAAAGGCATGAAAGCAAATGGTGTGAAAAAATATGCGAAGAACACGCCCATCATAGAAGCACTCGCCGCTGGAGAAATCGATGTCGGCTTGCCGAATCACTACTACCTCCTTCGCTTCAAAAGCAAAGATGCCGATTTTCCTGTAGAACAAACCTTCTTTAAGTCGAGTGATCCGGGCAACCTCGTCAATATTGCTGGTGTTGGATTATTAAAAAGCAGCGAAAACAAAGACACCGCACTGAAATTTGTGGAATTTCTGCTATCTTCTAAAGCACAGCAATACTTCACCAGTGATGTGTTTGAATATCCTGCCATTGAGGGCGTAACGCCGCACGCGAGCTTACTGCCTCTTTCTGAACTGCTGCAATTGGCACCGACATTCAATCTCAATGATATGGACGATCTTGACGGTACGGTTAAACTGTTGAGAGACGTTGAGATTCTATAGGCACAACAACCGAGTCGGTAGTTGAGGTAACTGGAATTGAATGTCAAAGCCAAAAACAGTAAACGTAAACCACTATCTCCTCATACCGGCAGTTGTAGTAGGGGTTGGCGGGCTGATCCCGTTGGTTTACCTGCTTGTCAAAGCGTTCTCTGCGGAAGGCACTGCGCTTGTGCAGATTGTCTTCCGCTGGCGAAACGCAAGACTTTTCTTTAACACACTCCTACTGACCGTCGGTGTTCTCGCGTTAGATGTGCTTTTAGCAACCCCCGCTGCATGGTTAACGACCCGAGTGAATCTAAAAGGGAGACGTTTCTTTACGGTGCTGTGCGCCTTACCGCTCGCTATTCCGGGCTATGTGATGGCTTATGCACTGCTGGCGCTCGGCGGGAACACGGGTATCGTCGCCCAATTTTTCGGCAAAAGCATTCCGCGTCTCGGCGGTTACTGGGGGGCACTCCTTGCACTCAGCGCGTACACGAGTCCCTATCTCTTTTTGAATCTGCGTACCGCCCTGTTAGGTCTCGACCCAAGCCTTGAGGAGTCCGCCCGAAGTCTCGGCTACCGATATCGCGAAACTTTTTTCCATATTATCCTTCCGCAGTTACGTCCTGCCCTGTATGCCAGCGGTTTACTCATTAGCCTACATGTCCTCGGAGACTTCGGTGTTGTATCATTGATGCGTTATGAGACCTTCAGTTATGCCCTTTACATAGAGTATACGCTCTCTTTCGAGCACATCTATGCTGCGTGGCTTGCGCTCATGCTCCTTGTATTTACCGGAGGGCTCCTCTATCTTGAGGCAAAATTGTTAAATCGGGTGGTGCTCCATCGAGCAGGGAGTGGAGTTTCCCGTCAACTGTCGCAGATCCCGCTCGGTACGTGGCGAGTCCCCTCTTACCTGTACCTCAGTATGCTCTCATTTACAACTGTGGTTGTCCCCGCCGGTGCCGTAATCCTCTGGATGTTTAGAGGGTTTGATACTGCCGCGTTGGAGGGACTTACGAATGCTCTCATCGGTTCACTGTCGATTGCAATACCTGCGGGGATTTTGTGTGCCTTTCTGGCGGTTCCGTTCGCTTATGTAGGTGTTCGACATCCATCACGCCTGTCAAACATATTAGGGCGTGTTGCCTATATCGTTTACGCCATACCGCCACTCGCTTTTGCCCTGTCCCTGATCTTTTTTGTCTTAAACACAGTCTCTTTTATCTATAAAACGTTACCAGTATTAGTCTATGCATGTACCCTACATTTCCTCGCTGAAGCCATCGGACCGGTGCGGAGTTCGCTCTACCAAGCCTCGCCCAATTTAGAAGAAGCCGCTCGCTCACTTGGGTATTCACGGGTACAAGCATTTTTCAGGGCACTTCTCCCAGTTCTCATGCGTGGTATGCTGACTGCCGCGGCACTCGTTTTTCTGGCGACAATGAAAGAATTACCGCTTACCTTTCTTTTATCGCCAGCGGGATATGAAACGCTCGCGCTTAACGTCTGGAGTTACACATCAGAAGCAATGTTCGCCGAAGCGGCACCTTACGCGCTTGCAATTCTGGCTTTTTCAGGAATATTCGTTGGGGTCCTAATTCGCCATGAAGAACAAGCACAAGAATAGGAACAACCTTATTAAAAACAATAGGAGAAACCAGTTATGACACACCTCAAAAATTCCGGCTATAGCACTTTCGCACTTGTTCTACTCCCATTTGTAATGCTCGGTTGTCTTTCGATGGCAGCACAAAACACAGTTCGTGTTGATAGCGGCATGACGGAGACATTTGAAATGTCCGAGAGCGGCACGGGGGCAATTCAGAAGTGGATACTTCCCGAAAGACGCTCTATCAGTCGGATCGAAATTCACTTTGATCCAATTGACCCACTGAAGAATATGACCGTCTACGCTCGGATGGGTGAAGACAATTGGCGAGTCGTCAAGGCAGTCAAAACGCCGATCCGGACATCGCCCTATATCATTCGGGCACCGCTCTCCACAGATGCCATCCGCGTTGTGTTGACATCGTCAATAGGGACGATCGACCGGATAGTTCTCTACGGGGCAGAATCGAAGCCATCAACTGAATAGATCGTCCGAAATTTTCTCACGCACAAACGGGAGGAACCGCGGTAAATTGTTTTAATTTGCCTTTTTGACACAATTTTTCAACATTTTCTACATATGTCTGTCTAATTGTGGTAGACTATAGAATACAATTTTCTACTTTCTAATTGGCAAACCGGGATGGATATATTATTTAATTTTTTAACGCTACCTCCACTTGTAACACTTGGTGCTGATGCTCTGAGAGTGTTACTCTCATTTGCGCTCGGCGTTTTCATTGTTAACATCTATGTGTGGACCCACGCCAAAGTCCCACAAAAATCGTTTACCGACACACTCATCATCTTGTGTATGTTGATTTCTGTGGTGATGGTGGTTATCGGGGACAGCATTGCACGGGCGTTTAGCCTTGTAGGTGCCCTGTCTATTATCCGATTCCGGACTGCTATTCAAGACCCACGCGATATCGGTTTCGTTTTTTACGCATTAGCGGTTGGAATGGCAGTCGGTGCGGGAAATCCATCTGTTGCAATCCTGGCGACCTTTCTCATCGGTACCATTATCCTCTGTATGTACCACTGGCATCAACGTTTTGGCAACGATAATGAATTTAGCTTAGAATTCTGCCTGCCACCAGATCAGACTTCTGAAACCATCTATAGTCCAGTTTTCAATAAGTACTTGATTTACGATCGTCTCCTCGAACAGCGAATCAAAAAAACACAGCAGGTTGAACTCACATTCCGGGTTAGATTGGCAAATCCACAGGAATGGCTCACTTTCTTTAACGAACTCTCACGGATTGAAAACGTCACAGAAGTAAAAATGGATAAAGAGTAAAGATCACCCTGCCAAAGCGTGGGTGCTTTTACATAAAAAAGGAGAATATCATGAAACAACTTAAATCAATAACACTCATTGCGCTCATAATTATGGGGTGGGCAATACACGCCAACGCTCAAGACAATCAGGAACCTCCAAAACTCTCAGACGACCAGAAACGATTTGATCTCAATAGAGATGGCAAACTGAGCAATGAAGAGGGCGATCTCATGCTCCGGGTTACGAGCATGGAAGCACTCACAGGCAATAAACTAACGCCTGAAGAAATCAAGCGAATGCAGGATGACCAAGGTCCTGACAGGGGTTTCGGAGGTCCCCCGGGTGGGATGCCCGGTTTTGGAGGGGGACGAGGGGGACGTCGCGGACCGCAACCGCCAGAAAAACTGCGAGATCAATTCGATGAAAATAAGGACGGGAAACTCACCGGCACCGAGCGGCAAGCGGCACTGGACATGCGCGATGGTGGAACTTTGTCTCTCATGAGTGAAGACAGCTTACGCGAAGGTGTGCAGAACGATGTGCAGGCAAGCCTTACGACTGCACCAGACGGTTCACCTTCACTCTATAACGCACAAACGCTCCGTACGCTTTATCTCCGATTCCATCATGAAGATTGGTACGAGCAGATGACCGCGTTTTATCGCACAGATATTGAAGTTCCGGCAGAACTGATCGTCGATGGAAAGGTTTACCCGAAAGTCGGTGTCCATTTTCGAGGCACTTCCTCCTACTTTACAGTCGGATCGGAGAAGAAATCCTTCAATATTGCTGTTGACTACAGTGAAGATGGACAACGTCTGTATGGTTACAAAACATTGAACCTACTCAACGGACACGTTGATGCATCCTTCCTGCGCGAGGTCCTCTACAATCGAATCTCTCGTGACTATATCCCCGCGATGAAAACCAACCTCGTAAAATTGGTGATCAACGGTGAAAATTGGGGGGTCTATATCAATCTCCAGCAATACAACAAGGATTTTCTTGCCGAATGGTTCGGCACGAAGGGCGGTATCCGCTGGAAGATAGGTCCTGGTAGAGGCGGCGCACTGACTTATGCCGGAGACGACCCAGCATCATATCAAGAAACGTATCAACTCAAAACCAACAACGTCGAAAATCCCTGGGACGGTCTTATTGCGCTCACGAAAATGCTTGACGATTCCACGCCTGACGCGGAACTTGTGGAAAATCTTCCATCCGTCCTGAATATCGACCAGGTCCTGTGGCAACTCGCCGTTTCGAACGTCTTTATGGACGATGATGGTTACATCCACAAAGGCGGTGATTACACGCTCTATCAAGATGTCAATGGTAGATTCCACCTCGTACCGCACGATAACAACGAAAGTTTCAAATTTGTTCGAAGGAGTCGAGGCGGTCCTGGGGGTGGCTGGTCTTGGGGCGACTTAGAAAATGGAATGCTATCTCCTATTACGCATGAAGACAATGCGGCACGTCCGCTTATTAAGCGACTGCTCTCAAATCCGCAGTGGCGCGCACGGTATCTCGCGCACGTCCGAACCGTCATGGAGGAATGGCTCGATTGGGAAGTGTTGAAACCGATTATCAAGGAATATCAAGCCCTAATTGATGCAGAGGTTCAGAAAGACGATAAGAAACTGTATGGATATGAGGAATTTGCAACCGGTGTTCCTGCGGAGCTTGAGCGGTTTGTGAACCAACGCCGAGAGTATCTGAGAAATCATCTTGAACTCAGCAAGCCGGTCCCGGAGATTGTTTCGGTTGAGATTGGATCTGGAACGCCGCCTGTCGCGAATCAATCTGTCTCAGTTAAAGCGATACTTGACAAATTAATTGCCGTTGATTCAGTTTTGTTGTACTATAGTACTGATCGGTATGTCGTTTTCAATCAGGTGGCAATGACAAAAGAAGGGGATACTTATGTTGGACACATCCCCGGTTTGCCAGCAAACACCACAGTCTACTATTACGTAGAAGCGAATGCGGTCGAGACTTACGGAACGACTGCCTTTTCACCCGCAAGATCAGAGCAAGGCGCGGCGCAGTACCGAATTGGTGTTCCCGTTGCAAAAGAAACGCCAATCGTTATTAACGAACTCATGGCATCTAACACAAAAAGTCTGACCGACCCCCAAGGGCAATACGAAGACTGGCTTGAGCTGCACAACCTCACCAGTGACGTAGTGAATCTTACCGGGATGTATCTAACGGATAAGGTGGACAATCTCAAGAAATGGGCATTTCCTGAGAATACGACGATTCCAGGGCGGGGTTATCTTCTTGTGTGGTTAGATGAAGACGGCAAAGCCGATGTGGGACTCCATGCGAACTTCAAGTTGTCCCGTAACGGTGAAACTGTGATGCTCATTGATACCGATATGCATGGTAACCAAGTGCTTGATACAGTGACGTTTGATAAACAGGAGAAGGATGTTGCCCTCGGCAGATGGCCGAATGGGAGTGGCAAACTCAAACAGGTCCAAACCACGCCGGGTAAAGAAAACGTGCTGAAATAAAACAAAACGAACTTTTTGTTTTATGACATGTCTAATAGAACAAATAAGCCCGTTAGTTTCCGCTATATTCACGCTTTTGATTCATCTAAGCGAAATTCGAGATGTGAAAGTGCAGGAATATAGGGGAATTGAGCGGTTCTGAAGTGAATAAAAGCATGTTCTTTATTCTGGCAGTTTGGAGAAGAAGTATGTCCGTTGCAACCCTTACAGCTACTATGGAAACCTATTCGGAGATAAGCAAGACAGAAGAATTGGATCTCGCACAGGAACGTGAGATTGTTTTGCGCTGTCAAAAAGGTGATGCCGATGCAATGGGAACCCTTGTGATTCAATATCAACACTGGGTTTACAATATCGCTTACGGTATGCTCGGTCATCACCAAGACGCTGAAGATGTCGCGCAAGATGCCTTCCTCTCCGCATGGGAAAATATTGAGAAATTCCAATTCCGTTCCCGATTTTCCACATGGCTCTACCGTATCGTCAAGAATAAGTGTCTCAATCATATTGATCAGTATCAACGCCGAAAAACCGACCCGACAGAGATTGACGATTCACAGCCGTGGGTCCCGCTTGATACAGTGACCCCTGAAGAGGAGGCACTCCGCACCGAACAGAAAGAAATCGTTCACGCAGCCCTCGCAAAACTCAAGGACAGTCATAGAGAGATCTTGGTGCTGAGAGAACTACGAGATCTACCTTACGAAGAAATATCTGAAATTCTGGGATGCACACTGGGACGCGTTAAATCCCGGTTACATGAAGCCCGAAAGGCACTCAAAAAAGAACTGGAGCGAGTTGAGTGGTAACACCTTTTACCGCTATCCTCGATTGGAGATATGAACCATCGACGAATCCAAGAGGAATTGTCAGCCTACTTAGATAACGAATTAAGCCCGAACAGGCATAAGCAGATTGAAGCACATTTACGTACCTGCGACGAGTGTTCCGAGATGCTACTAACGTTCAAAAAGAACCGTCAGAGAGTCGCAAACATCGCGCACCCGGTACCATCGACACTCAAGGACGGCGTGATGGCAAAAATACACACGCAGTTTCAAGATGAACTATCCGCTTATTTAGATGGCGAATTAGAACCGACGATGCGCGATCGGATGGAAGCGCATCTCCACGCCTGCGACGAGTGTTCCGAGATGCTGGCGGCGTTCCGTCAAAATCGCGATCGGATCAAAGCACTTGAACATCCTGCGCCGCCATCCATTGAAAACGCAGTGATGGCGAAAATATGCCAGCAAGCCTCCCAGGCACGCAAAGAGAAACCTACTCGGACCGGATGGATACCTGATATAGGGCGATGGATACCTGACCTTGGACGCTGGTTTTTCCGGCCCCTTACGGCAGGCGCGACCGGTATTCTAACACTCGTCCTGATTTTCGGTGCCCTCTACTTTTACAATCCCACTGGATCGCAATACGAGGAGACACTCGATTTCTACTTCGGGCTCCACACCGAACAATTAGTCGATAACACATTTGATTTGAACACTGGGATCTCCTTTAGTACAACATCTTCGGAAGAGGCTCTCTCCACAGAAACTACCGATGACGCTGAACTGTTTCTCAACCTCTATCTGGAGGATGTAGGGAATTAAATTACGCAATAGGAACTAAACCGGTGCATCTATGCGAATATATTCATATTTTATCCTTCGCAGGGGCTTGAAACCTAAATACTATCTCTCTTGTATTCCAATTTTAGCTTTTCTGCTCTGGTCACCTCAACCCCTTTTAGCTGATGCCAGTACGCTTGAACACATTGCAGCAGCCGAGCATGAAGTTAACTACGTCGGCGTTCGTTTGAAGACGTTCATTTCATCAAGAGGCACCCGCACCTTCGAAGAACTCGTCATCCATAAAGCCCCAGATATTTTCTACGGGAAGGAACTCTCTGTGGTAGGTGAACGAAAATCATTCGGAGGTCCGCACGATGACGAACGTCGGGATGAAAGTCGCAGAGACAATCGCAGAAGAGACCGGGATGACAGCCGCAGAAATGGGCGAGACAGGGATCACGCACATCACAAATGGCATCAGGTGAGACGTCTATTTTCCGAAGAAGAGGTCGAACTGATTGCCCGAAACTACAACTTGGAAAAATCGCCGTCTACAGAAGAAATCGCGAATTACGAAACGGATCTGCTAACAATTACCCCCAAATTCGCTGGCAGACCCACACATCGGATTTTCTTTGCGCGTAAAAACGGGGTTATCCTGCGGATAGAAACCCTCGACGCCGAAGGTGTACTTCGGGCAATGTCCGTCTATACCCGCATTAGTTTTGATCCTGAAATCATAGAACGCAAATGGGAAGTCTTTGAAAAAGAGATAGCACCTGAACCACAACGGAGTCATTCAATTTCGCTTCCGGAAGCAGAAAAGATCCTCAAAACCAAACCCATCCAGCCTGAATACTTGCCACCGGGATTCCAGCTGCAGGATATTCATGGTATAAAAGACAAAAAGAACACCATTCATCTGATTTATACGGATGGCTTGCTACGTTTCTCCATATTTGAAACAACGGACAAACGGGCGCGTCGTGGCAGTGACAGACGCAGAGGATCAGATGTCATTGAAATTAATGGCACGCGTGTCCATAAATACCAGCGCGGACCGACATACGCCTTCAGTTGGTCGAGCGCGGATATACACTGTTTCTTGTTCGGCGCAATGCCGCCTACCGAAATGCAGAAAGTCGTAGAATCCATCATTCACAAAACAAAGAAAGAATAAGGAATAAACGATGCAGATACACCATGTTTTTATGTTAGTCCTCTTTTTTACCAGTCTATTGTTTCTTGGAAACGCAGCGGCTGATAGTATAAAAACGCAACTCGAAGCATCACCGCGTCACGGCGAATGGGTGAAAGTGCCAACGGCTGATGCACGGACTGTCAACACATTTGTTGTTTACCCAGAGGTGAAAGAACCCGCAACGGCTATTATCGTCATCCACGAAATCTTTGGGCTTACGGATTGGATCCGTCTTGTCGCAGACAAGCTCGCCGCTGAAGGGTTTGTTGCAATTTGTCCCGACCTTCTTTCCGGTATGGGTCCCGACGGTGGCGGCACAGAGAGTTTCGCCTCCGGTGATGACGTCCGACGGACCATCCGTGAACTCTCTTCTTCCCAAGTTACATCCGATCTGGATGCCATCCAAAAATATGCCCGCGACCTACCTTCAACCAATGAAAAAGTGGCTGTCTCCGGATTCTGCTGGGGAGGCGGACAAACGTTCAGTTACGCCGTTCATTCCGATACAATCGCCGCTGGTTTCGTATTCTACGGTCGCGCCGCACCAACAGAAGATGTCCCTAAAATATCAGTACCGGTTTACGGCTTTTACGGCGAGAGCGACAACCGTATCAATGCCACGATTGATGCCACTAAAGCCGCAGCGGATGCCGCGAACGTCACCTACGAACCCGTTATCTATGAAGGTGTCGGTCACGCCTTCCTAAGGCGCGGTATGGCAGAGGACGCAAATGACGCGCAGAAAACTGCCACCAAAGCCGCCTGGGAGCGGTGGGTATCCCTTCTGCGAGGACTCTAAAGGAACACGCATGGCAAACCGACTTAAAGATAAGATCGCCGTTATCACCGGTGCAGCCCGAGGCATCGGTGCGAAAAGCGCAGAACTCTTTGCGAGTGAAGGTGCCGCTGTGGCTATCTGGGATCTGAATGCCGAGCGCGGCGAAGAAACCGTGCAGCAGATCCGATCTTCTGGTGGAACTGCTCTTTTCTCCGAGTGCGACGTAACTGATGCTACACAGATTGAACGTGCCGTTGCCTATGTCACCTCCGAACTTGGCACGCCGAATGTATTGTTCAACAACGCCGGTATAGCTGTCGTAGGCGAATTAGAAGAGATTTCCGAAGCAGACTGGGATCACCAATACGCCGTCAATGTAAAGAGTATCTATCTCGTTTCTCGTGCGATAATCCCATTGATGCGCGAAGCCGGGGGCGGTTCGATTATCAACATGGCGAGTGAATCGGCGTATGTCGGGTTCCCGATGCACCCCGCCTATACCTCCTCCAAAGCCGCCGTCGTGCATCTCACACGAAGCATGGCAGTCCGATATGCTGAGGACAACATCCGTGTTAACAGTCTCTGCCCCGGCACGATTAACACCGAACTCTATCAAGAATTCCTATTGAAGCAACCCGATCCAGAAGCGATCAACACAGAGATCAAAGAGATGCATCCCTTAGGCATCGGCGAACCGGAAGACATCGCTTGGGCGGCGGTCTATTTAGCCTCCGATGAATCCAGATACATGACGGGTGCCCCGATGCTCGTCGAGGGTGGCATATTGTCCCTTTAGGGTTCCTGTAGGAGGGGAAGAAATCCGCAGAAATACGCAGAAATACGCAGAAATACGCAGAAATACGCAGAAACACCCAAGCAAAGACACCAAGCAAAGACACCAAGCAAAGACACCAAGCAAATACCCCTATCAATACGCAGAAATACCCAAGCAAAAACACTCCGATTCCCGACCCATCTTTGTAGGAGCGATCTCCCGGTCACGACTTACCCTTCATTACATTTTCCACAATTTTTACAGAATTAGGCAACCGTTTTGCCCTTAACTCGCGTCATTGTATATTACAAAATGGTCCATCTGGTGTTGATACATAGAAGGTACCAGCGTCGAAGGTATTGCACAAATTTGTGCATTCGCGAAGGGACTTCAAAAAACTCGGATTCCTTTCTTTTTCACATTTTGAACCTTTTTTATTCCAAGATTTCGTCTTAAAATAATAGAGGGTGCAAATCGTATGCCCTGCTTAGTTTTGCGAGATTTTGCATTTGATTAGGAGGCACCATGAAAAGGGAAGACGATGTTCAATTGATTTACAGAATATTATCGGGCGATGCAGCAGCGTTTCGCGTTTTAGTCGAAAAGCACCAAAAGGGTGTTCACGCGCTTGTGTGGCGAAAGATCGGGGACTTTCACTATGCTGAAGAGATCACACAAGACACCTTCCTACGAGCCTACAAGAAGCTCTCAACGCTCAAAGATCCGAATCAGTTTACTGGATGGCTTTATGTCATCGCAAATCGACTCTGTATTGATTGGCTCCGAAAGCAAAAGTTTACAATGCAATCGTTGGAGGATACACCTGTGGAGGAAATTGACAAGGCCGCTTATGCCCGTCATATAGCCGAGCAACGACAGACGGAGACCGCCGAGAATCACCGCGAAATAGTGAAAAAACTCTTGGCAAAGCTGCCAGAGAGTGAACGCACAGTTGTGACGCTCTACTATCTCGGCGAGATGACGACTAAAGAGATTAGTAAATTCTTGGGGGTGTCCGTGGATACGATTAAGACTCGGCTCCGACGCGGACGAAAACGCTTACAGGAACAACAGGTAGAACCTTTAGTTTCTGAAACACTCGGAACTATTCAATTCCCCGCACACATAACCGAGCGGATCATGCAGCAGGTCGCCGACATGGGTCCGATACAACCGCCGGTTGGTAAACCGTTGCTACCGTGGATAGTTTTCGGCACAGTTGTCGTTGTGGTTATGTCAATGCTCGGTGTGAGTAACCAGTATCTTGCTCGGTTTCAGAAACCGTATAGTTTTGAGGCGGAAGCTGAGCCGACTATCGAAATCATTGATGCGTTTATCGTTCTTGATATTGCGGCAAAACCATCTGTGCGCAATCAAGCTGGACGGGCTGATACCGCCCAAGAAAGCAGAGGTATCGGCACCCAAACCTCCCACACGACCGCAGCATCTCTGACATCAGGGGATACCGTCGCGTTTGCCCGAACAGCAGAACTCAAAATCGAGCGGACGCTGACCCAAGCGGATGGCTTAGCATCCGACACGGTTCTTACTGTTTTTGAAGATAGCCACGGCACGGTGTGGTTTGGAACGACTGACGGACTCACCCGTTATGACGGCAAGAATTTTCAAACTTTCACAACGGAAGATGGATTGGCAAAAAACACGATAGGGCTTATCTTTGAAGATCAGCGAGGCATGCTTTGGTGTGCTGATGGTGTACTCTCAAGTTTTCTGGAGAGAGGAAAGCCTATAGACATGTCATGGATGGAAACGCCATTGAGTGAACTCGATATCGCACTGCGTAACGAAACGCCCGAAGGAATGACAAGACGTATTCCATCAAAAGGCGTGAGTCGCTACGACGGCGAAAAGTTCAGGGTTTTTACAACCGCCGACGGGCTCGCTGGTGATACCGTTAAGGATATCTTTGAAGACGAAACTGGTACGCTTTGGTTCGCGACATCATTTGGTGTGAGCCACTATGATGGAGAAACTTTCAAAACTATCACTGTGGACGGACCGATGGGCATGGACGTATTACCTGACTGGTGGAGTCAAATCACGGCAGTTGCCCAGGATGCAGCAGGCAATTTTTGGTTCGGCAGCACTGCTGGAATTACCTACTATAGTACCGAAACGTCCCAATTCCGTCATTTTGCTATTGACCCGGATTTCGCCGCTTTCCAAGAGATGGGGCAAGTACGAAGCGCACACATAACCGACCTGCAGTTCGATGCGAACGACAACCTTTGGATGAGTCAAAGTCGTGGAGGTGATAAGAATAGCGGCATTCGTCAGTTCAATGGCAAAAAACTGGCGATTTTTCCGCAAAGTGAGCAACTTCCGATGAATAGCGTTGACAACATTATGCAGGATAGGAACGGTAATCTTTGGTTTACGGGTGTTAAGAATGATGTGAATCAGCCGCCAATGGTACACGAAACCGAAGATAGTGTTAGCATGGTTTTTCCTGAAACTGAATCCAGCATAAGTGTATACGATGGCAAAACCTTCAAAAACTTTAACACCGCCGACGGTCTGCCGAGTAACCGCGTCTGGTCGGTATTTGAAGCCAGCGACGGCAAACTTTGGTTCGCTACCGATAAAGGTGTTGGCGTAGGCGTTTATACGCCTGCCCCAGCACACAAAAAAAATAACTTGATACCTTTGTTGAATAATTAGGGAACCCTTATAACACTTACGCAATAATGTTGACATAGACATCCAAAAATACTAATGAAGATATCTCAACAATTAGATGGCTTCATATTTCTGATAGAAGGAGTTTTCCAATGCGAAAACGATTACATACCATATGGCTGGCTGTATTTCTGCTATTATTGCATTGGACGGTATCCATTGCCCACGCAGCAGAACTCAAAATCGAAAAGACCCTAAACGAAACGGATGGGTTGGCATCTAACACAGTGCTTACCATTTTTGAAGATAGTCGCGGTAATATGTGGTTCGGAACAACTGATGGACTCACTCGTTATGACGGAGAAAATTTTCGGACCTTCACAACAGAAGATGGATTATCACGTAACACAACGGGACTTATCTTTGAAGACCGACATGGAATGCTCTGGTTTGCGAATGGTGTAGTCTTAAGTACCTTGGAAAGAGGGAAGCCAATAGACATGTCGTACATGGCAATGCCTTTGAGTGAACTTGCAAAAGAATTAGAAAACGAAATTCCAACAGAAACACTGACCCCTACTCCACCAAGAGGTGTCAGTCGTTATGATGGAGATATGTTCAGAATCTTTACGCCTGCCGATGGTCTCCTCCGAGATAACGTCAAGGACATACTTGGGGACAAAACAGGAATGCTTTGGTTCGCGACATCGTCTGGGGTGAATCGCTACGAGGCCGAAAGTTTTACCGGTATGGCCTTCAATGGTCCCATGGGGATGGATATATTACCCGACTGGTGGAATCAAGTTACGACAATTACACAGGATACAGCAGGAAACTTCTGGTTTGGGAGTACTGCCGGCATCACCTACTACGATGTCCAAACGTCTGATTTCCGATACTTTGATGTAAATTTCATGCCTTTCCAAGAGATGGGGAAGGCGCAAATCGGACATGTGACAGATCTGCAGTTTGATGTAAAGGATAATCTCTGGATTAGCCGAGAAGGAATGGGTGATGAAAGGAGTGGTATTCGTCGCTACGATGGCGAAGTATTAGTTTCCTTTCCACAAAGTGAAGCACTTCCGATGAATAGTGTTCACAATATTCTATTAGATACCAGCGGCAACCTGTGGTTTGCGGGTACCAAAAAGCTACCGCCGACGCTGCATGACACCGAGGATAGTCTTAGCATGACTTATGCTGAAGCCGGCGTTGGTGTAAGTGTCTATAACGGTGAGACCTTTCAAAACTTTAACACAGATGACGGTCTACCGGGCAACAAGGTCTGGTCTGTCTTTGAGGATAGCAGGGGCAAACTCTGGTTCGCCACGGATGCTGGTGCCGCAGTTGGCGTTTATCTACCCTCTGAAAAATAGCTGTCGGCCGTCAACTGTCGCTGTTTGTAAAAAAGAAACAATTCTGAGACGCTTGCGTCTTTGCGGGTTGCTACTAAAGGAGACAAAACAGATGAAAAAGATTTTTCAAAACATCACTTGTTTTTGGATGGCGATTCTCTTTGGAATCCCTTTCCTGTTGATCGGTTGTGTTAAAAAGGAGATTACTCGCCAAGCGGATTGGGAAACCCATTTTATGGACCTCCACTTTGCGGATGCCAAAAACGGATGGATCGTCGGGCATGGAGGCTGGATTCTCCATACCGTTGATGGCGGGGAAAGTTGGGAGAAACAGACAGTCAATACGACCGAAGATTTCAAATCGGTTTATTTCACAAACCTCCGTAACGGTTGGGCAGTTGGAGACAAGGGGGTAATTGCGATTACAGACGATGGCGGCCGGCATTGGACAGTCCAAAAAACTGAGGTTTCTATGCTGCTTTTGGATGTCTTTTTCCTCAACGCAAAGATCGGTTGGATTGCTGGACAGGATGGGATGCTCTACACAGAAAACGGTGGAAAAACATGGCATCATCAAGATGTAAGTGACTTTCAAATTAAGGGAGTTTTCTTTGTAAATAAAGATCGCGGGTGGACAGTCGGGGACTATGACCGAATCTTTGTTACCACTGACAGCAGTGATACGTGGCGGAGACAGGATAACCTCGTTAAAACGGATACCACGTCGACGGTTTGTAACCTTCACACCGTATTTTTTGTCAATCCTTACAAGGGATGGTGCGGGGGCACAGATGGCACGATTTTTCATACCACCAATGGTGGCGCAGAATGGAGCACCCAGGTGAGTAAACTGCCGCCGATTTATGGACATGTAGGTCCGATTGTGAACAACTTCCATTTTCTCAGCGAGGATTACGGTCTCGTCGTCGCACAGGGTGGATTTATTAATCGAACGGAGGACGGCGGAAACGACTGGCAATTGGTAGAGAGTCCCACAAAAAACGATTTGATGGGGGTTCAGTTTATAAGCCATCAACAGGCGTGGGCTGTCGGTATGAACGGAACACTCTTGCACTCAGAAGATGGCGGTGTAACCTGGGACATGAAAAGCGGCACGACAGCCGATGCCCTACAGAGCGTCGCCTTTGCGGATGCAAACCGTGCGGTTGCCGTTGGAGAGAAGGGCACAATCACAACAAGCGATGACAGTGGTAAGACCTGGACGGATATAGAGATGGACACGTGGCACCGCATCCGGAACTTATCTTTTGTCACCGACAAGGAAGGCTGGGCGGTTGGCGATGGTGGACTCATTCTCCACACGACCGATGCAGGTCAAACATGGGAACGGCAAACCAGCGGGTGGTGGTATACGCTGAATGCCCTCCATTTCATTAACCCTCAGAAAGGGTGGATCGTTGGCGATTTGGGGACTGTGCTGCATACTGCGGACGGCGGTGAAACGTGGGTCCAACAAGTACCGCGCTACTTCCACGAAATGATAAAGGGCATCTTTTTCCTCGATGAGAAAGAAGGCTGGGTGGTCGGATGGCCCGGTATTATTTTTCACACTATAGACGGCGGTCGAACTTGGAAACGGCAGAACAGCAAGAGTTACAATGAACTCTACGCCGCTTACTTCATTGACAGACATACCGGCTGGGTGGTCGGACAACTCGGTGAGATTCTATACACACTCGACGGTGGAAAAACCTGGAAATTTCAACGGAGTGGGACGCAGGCGAATCTGAACAAAGTCTACTTTGCCGATGCAAATCACGGGTTAATTGTTGGAGATGAAGGTGTTATTTTGACCACTGTCAATGGTGGGGTGACCTGGGAATCACAGAGGAGTGGTACATCTAACGACCTCTACAGTTTTTCGCTTTCTCCGGATGGTATTCTTGCTGTCGGTGAAGATGGTATCGCAATGCGATATTCTGTGGATACGGAGAAGTTTATCGTCGAGTTACCGCCTGCCGCGCAGGAGATAGAAGCAGCGGCACAACTCGAAGAAGCCGTTGAATATCATTGGGAGATTATCCGATCAGGAGCCTCGCAGACGTATTTTACCGATACTTATTTCCTGTCGGCTATGCGCGGATGGACGGTCGGCCACGGGGGTGTTATTTTAAATACAATAGATGGCGGCAAAACCTGGTATCCACAACAAAGTGGTGTAACGGAGGATTTGCAGCGTATCGTCTTCATTGATGAGAAACACGGCTGGATCGGGGGCGATAGGATCGTGCTGCGGACCGAAAATGGCGGTGAGACATGGCAGATAATCCGTGAAGGTTTGGAATCTATCTCCTATATCAGTGCGATGCACTTTATTAATCCGCAAGTGGGTTGGCTCGGTGCGAATGATGCACAAACGCTTCACACAAGCGATGGCGGCAAAACCTTCCGATTGCAGAAAACAGGGCTTGGGAGCATGCCTATTAGCGACTTACACTTTATCAATACCGAAGAGGGGTGGGCAGTAATATCACGCATGATGAGAGAAGGTAGCTACATTCTGCATACCGTGGACGGTGGTGATAACTGGCAGGTCCAAACCAGAACACATAAATATGGTGTCGGTATTCATTTTATGAATGAAACTGCTGGTTGGGTGGTCCTGGCGAATGGGGCATCACTTCTCACAACAGATGGCGGCGCGACATGGAAACAGACACTGCCCCAAATGTCCGATGGCACTCGACTCCACGCCGTGAAATTTCGTAATCACACGGAAGCTTGGGGTATAGCGAATGACAAGAGACTTCTCATTACGCACAACCAAGGCAAGCGTTGGGAGATACTAAATGACTCGCTTGTTAACCCACGTTCAACCGTTGGCGATGAAAGCTGGGTTCACCAAATGGCAAAGGAACAATTTCTCCCCGCCTTCAACGTGACGAACGCGCACATCCTTGAGGATGGACACGGTTGGATAGTCGGTGTGATTGTGGCATCACCTCGCACTACCACTGAACCGGGTATTGATATTGACGATCAAGCGCAAGATACGATAGGCCAGATTTATGGCACAACAGATTTCGGAAAAAACTGGGACCACCGACTCGGCAAACAGCGGAATACCCTCCGTGATGTGTTGTTTATTGATGGGCAACACGGTTGGATTGCCGGGGATAACGGGGCCTTATTTTCGACTGAAGATGGCGGAGAGACTTGGCAATCTTTAGAGAGTGATACCATCCAACGTATTGTCGATGTCCACTTCACCAGTCTTGAACCGAAATGGGGATGGCTGATGCTCCGGGACGCAACATTACTTTACACGCAGGATGGATCGCAATGGTCAGCACAAAACAAGCAAGAACGATTCTCACACCAGAACTCGTTCGCCATAAATGAGGTCGCATTCGGTAACTTTTCTGAAGGATGGGCTGTCGGAGAGGGGGGTGATATTATACACAATCCAGACGGCGGCACAATTTGGGCACCGCAACGCACCTCAACCAGTAAGAACCTCACGAGCATTGATATGAAATTCGCACCCCTCGGTTGGGCAGTTGGGAGCAATGGTGTAACCCAGCGAACCGTCAATGGCGGCGAATATTGGAAGTTCCATGAAACCGATACCGGTTCCGATCTGAACGCAGTGTCATTCATAACAAAACGCAAGGGGTGGGCAGTTGGACGGGGTGGAATTATCCTATCTACCACTGATGGGGGGTTCACGTGGACATCAGAAGCAAGCGGCGTTAACCACACCCTTTACGATATTCTACCACTCTCTGAACAGGAAATCTACGCTGTCGGTGCCTCTGGAACTATCATTCGCTCGACAGATGGCGGAAAAACGTGGGAACCCGAGCATACCAGGACCAGTAAAAACTTGTATGCAATCACGCAGGTCAAAGATGGGGGGTCCCTCTGGGTGGTTGGGCAATTAGGTGTTGTGATGCGGCACTCCATGCAATAATGAAGTTTAGAACGCAGACAATATACACAGAGCGTATCTCACATTGATGCGCGCTGAAGTCTAACACAGGCGATTATAGTAAAGCCCACAATTTGCGCGTTTAACGCTAATATTCTAATCATAACGCTAATGAAAGGGGTTATCTCAGTGAAAAAACACTCGTGTTTAACAACCTTCGTTTTACTACTATTGTTAAACTGGATAGTATCCGTTGCTCACGCAGCAGAACTTAAAATCGAAAAGACGCTCACCGAAAGTGACGGTTTGGCATCTAACACAGTGCTCACCGTTTTCGAGGACAGCCACGGTAATATATGGTTCGGAACAACTGATGGACTCACCCGTTATGACGGAAACAATTTCCAAACCTTCACGACGGAAGATGGATTGGTGCAGAACACGATAGGTCTTATCTTTGAAGACCAGCGAGGAATCCTCTGGTTCGCTGGTGGTGTGCTTTCAAGTGTTCCGGAAAGAGGAAAACCGATGGACATGTCTTGGATGGAAACGCCATTAAGCGAACTCGATATCACGCCGCATGACGAACCACCCGAAGGAATGACGAGGCGTATTCCATTAAAAGGCGTGAGCCGCTACGACGGACACGAATTCAGAATCTTTACGACTGCCGACGGCCTCGCCGGTGATACCGTTAAGGATATCTTTGAAGACGAAGCCGGTACGCTTTGGTTCGCAACAGGGTTCGGCGTGAGTCGCTACGACGGTGAAAATTTCGACACGCTCATGGCGGACGGACCTATAGGGATGTTTACATTACCTGAGGCATGGAACGCGGTTGAGGCAATCGCACAAGATACCGCTGGAAATTTTTGGTTCGGAAGCCAAGCGGGTATCAGTTACTACAATATCCAAAGGTCTCATTTCCGTTATTTTGCTGTTGATCCGGATTTCACACCTTTCCAAGAGATGGGGCAAGCACGGAACGCTCATATAACCGATCTGCAGTTCGATGCGGAGGAAAACCTCTGGATGAGCCAAGATGATACAGACGAGGAATATGTCGGCATTCGTCAATACAACGGCAAAAAACTGACGATTTTTCCACAAAGTGAAGCACTTCCGATGAATAGCGTTAACAACATCATGCAGGATAGTAAAGGTAACCTCTGGTTTACGGGTGTTAAGAAACTACCTCCCAAGATGCATGAAACCGAAGACAGTGTTAGCATGATTTTTCCTGCAGTTGAATCCGGTGTAAGTGTATACAATGGCAAAACGTTCCAAAATTTTAACAAAGACGACGGTCTGCCGAGCGATCGTGTTTGGTCGGTATTTGAGGACAGCCGCGGCAAACTCTGGTTCGCCACGGATGCCGGTGCCGCAGTTGGGGTTTATCTTCCATCTCAAAACTCGGACAACTAATCAATACTACAAAAATCCTTTATAGTAAAACCCGTAATTACTTATACACTAACACAAGGGCGAGGATACAATCCTCGCCAGCGGTGGTGGGGTGTTTGTTCCCTGACGAACTGTAAACATATTTTTGGATTTTACTATAATATTCCTAAGGCAATGGCAATAACGAAGGGGGCAAAACAGATGAAAAAGATTCTTCAAAACATCACTTGTTTTTGGATGGCGATTCTCTTTGGAATCCCTTTCCTGTTGATCGGTTGTGTTAAAAAAGAGATTACCCGCAAAGCCGATTGGGAGACCCATTTCCAAGGCATCCATTTTGTGGATGCCAAGCACGGATGGATCGTCGGGCATCAAGGCTGGATTCTCCATACCGCTGACGGGGGCGTGAATTGGGAAAAACAGACGGTGAACACAAATGAGGATTTCAAAGCCGTTTATTTCACAAACGTGCGCAACGGCTGGGCAGTTGGGGACAAGGGGTTAATCGCCACGACTGACGATGGTGGACGGCATTGGACGCTACAGAACAGCGGAAGCCATGCTTTGCTTTTGGATGTTTTTTTCGTCAATTCGAAGCTGGGGTGGGTTGTCGGACGCGATGGCGCCCTTTACACAAAAAATGGTGGAAAAACGTGGCATCATCAGGCGATAAGCGAGTTTGGACTTGGGGGCACCTGGTTCGTGAGCAAATATCGCGGCTGGACGGTTGGCGACTATAACCGGAGTTTTTTGACAAATGATGGAGGACAGACTTGGCACAGACAGGGGAGTTTGGTGAGAGAAGACCAAATGCTTTTCAACGTCCAGACAGTCCATTTTATCGGTGATTCTAAGGGATGGTGCGGTGGCACAGATGGAACCATCTTTCACACCACCACAGGCGGCACACAATGGCAACAACAGGTGAGTCGATTTCCGCTGGTGATGGGGCATATCGCTCCAACTGTTAATGACATTGATTTCATGAACGATGACCAGGGTGTAATGGTCGCTCAGGGTGGATTTATCAATCGAACAGAGGATGGTGGAGACAATTGGCAATTGGTGGAAAGTCCGACCAAGAATGACTTAACCGGTGTTCAATTCATAAGTCCAAAAGAGATATGGGGGGTCGGTTTAAATGGTACGCTGCTGCACTCGATTGATGGGGGGACGACGTGGGACATGAAAAGCGGCACGACAGCAAACGACCTGAACAGTGTTGCGTTTGCAGACGCAGACCGCGCGGTTGCTGTTGGTGAACATGGTGCTATCACGATGAGCCAAGACGGTGGTAAAACTTGGACCGACCTGGATATGGATGTTTGGCATCGGATTCGGAACCTATCTTTTGCCACTGACAGGGAAGGTTGGGCAGTTGGAGATGGCGGACTCATCCTCCACACCACCGATGCAGGTCAAACGTGGGAACGGCAAACCAGCGGTTGGTGGTATACCCTCAATGCCCTTCATTTCATCAATTCAAAAAAGGGCTGGGTCGTCGGAGATTTAGGCACAGTGCTTCATACAGTGGATGGTGGAGAAACGTGGATTCAACAAGCACCCCGCTACTTTCATGAGATGATTAAAGGGATCTTTTTCCTTAACGAGGAAGAGGGCTGGGTGGTCGGATGGCCCGGTATTATTTTTCAGACACAGGATGGTGGGATCACCTGGAAACGACAGAATAGCAACAGTTACAACGAGCTCTATGCCGCCTACTTTGTTGACAGACACACCGGCTGGGTTGTTGGACAATTCGGCGAAATTTTACATACCTTAGATGGCGGCAAAACGTGGAAGTTTCAACGGAGCCGAACACAAGCACATCTCAACAAAGTCTATTTTGCGGATGCAAATCACGGGTTAATCGTCGGCGATGAAGGCGTGATTTTAACCACCACCAATGGAGGCGTGACGTGGGAGTTGCAGAAAAGCGGCACGTCTAACGATCTTTATAGTTTCTCGCTTTCCCCCGATGGTATCCTTGCTGTCGGTGAAGGCGGGATTGCGATGCGATACTCTGTGGATACGGAGCAGTTCACTGTCGAGTTGCCGCCTGCTGCGCAAGAGATGGAAGCGGCGTCCGAATCGGTGGAACCGGTTGAATATTATTGGGAGGTTGTTCGTCAGGGAAACTGGCGCTCCCATTTCACTGATATCTATTTCCTGTCGGCACAGCAGGGGTGGGCAGTCGGGGGTGGCGGCATCATTTTACATACTGTAAATGGCGGCAAAACGTGGCAACCCCAACAAAGTAGTGTCACAAAGGATTTGCAGCGGATTCTCTTTATTGATAAAAACTACGGTTGGGTTACCGGTCAGGGTGTGTTACTACGAACGGAAAACGGGGGTGAGACATGGCAAGCGATTCATGAGGGGCTACAAAACTTCCGAAGTATCCGGGCGATCTACTTCGTCAACCCCAAGGAGGGTTGGATCGGGGTCGATAAGGGGCAAATCTTGCGCACCAGCGACGGCGGCAAAACCTTCCGCTTGCAGAAAACCGGGACAACGAATCAGCCAATCGCGGACCTACATTTTATTGATAGCAAAGAGGGGTGGGCGGTTACCCCCCAACGGCGAGAGGGTGGATTGATTCTGCACACCCTTGATGGGGGGGATTATTGGCAAATTCAGGCACGGACACATCAACGGGGCGTCGGTGTCCATTTTTCAAATGCCCAATCGGGTTGGGTGGTTATGAAAGATGGGAGTTCCCTGCTCACGACAGATGGCGGGGAGACATGGGAACAAACCTCGAGAATAGATTTCGGAATCCGTCTCCATACCGTGAAATTCCGCAATCACACTGAGGCGTGGGGATTTATTGAGGGGGAAGCAATTTTCACGACGCAAAATCGAGGCAAAAGCTGGGAAACAGTCCGTTTTTCGCTTGGAACTGAAGCTGCTGACACCGAGGCACAAAGTTGGATAGAACAGATGATAGAGGAACGTCCCTTCAATTTGATGCCCCAAATTACCAACGCACATTTCTTGGCGGATGGCAGAGGTTGGGCAGTCGGCGGCGTGCTGGTTCAAGAGGGGGCTCCCGATGGGAAGGATTTTGACAGTCTTAATAAGACACAAGCGTCTGGCGGTCAGATTTATTATACGACAGATGGTGGGAAGACTTGGGCGCATCAATTTGGTGAATCGCTTGATGACTTACGCGATGTCCTGTTTCTTGATGAACAGCGAGGGTGGGTTGTCGGAGATAATGGAGCCTTATTTTCAACAGCAGATGGCGGAGAAAGTTGGAGGCGTTTGAGGAGTGGTACCACCCAACGCATTGTCGATGTCCACTTTGTGAGTCGTAATCCGGAGTGGGGGTGGGCGATGACCCGCAATGGGTCCTTGCTTTACACTGTTGACGGTGAGGATTGGTCAACAAACTTGCCAGATGGGCTTGCAAGCGACATTCTGGATAAGCGGGAACTCCGTCCGGGTGCTGCGACTTCCATAAACGATGCTGCCTTTGGCAAGTTTTCTGAGGGATGGGCTGTCGGTCAGAGTGGAGAGATTTTCCACAATCAGGATGGCGGTTTAATTTGGACACTTCAACGCACTTCAACCGGAAAAGAGCTCATGGGTATCGATATGAAATTCGCACCGCTCGGCTGGGCGGTTGGAGCCAACGGTGTCATCCAGCGAACTGTCAACGGCGGTGACTATTGGAAATTTCACGAGACCGACACGGGCTATGATCTCTATGCGGTATCCTTCATCAGTAAACGGAAAGGGTGGGCAGCTGGGCGGGGTGGGATTCTTTTGTACACTTCTGACGGTGGATTTACTTGGACACCACAGTTGAGTCGTCTACCAGAATCCCTGTACGATATTTTGGCACTCTCTGAACAGGAACTTTACGCTGTCGGCGCCTCTGGAACCATTATTCATTCCGCAGACGGTGGGGAAACGTGGGAGCGGGAGCATACCGAAATTGACAATGATCTGTACGCAATCACGCAGGTCAAAGAGGGTAATACACTGTGGGTCGTTGGGCAAGGCGGCGTTGTGCTGCGGCGTCCTAAACGCTGATAGGCGTTAACCTATCTCATAAACGTTTGAATATCGTGCGGAAACACGCGAAATACACAGCCGTCTCTGCACGATATTTTTTTGTTTATTACATTTTCCCAATTTCCTCAAAATCACACAACAACATCCCCTTCCTAAATGGCGTTTACGTCAGTCCTGACTTTAACAATTTCAGATACTTTTAATTCCTCAGATAAAAATCCAGATTTTTCGCTTTATGCACCCTTTCCATTCTTAAACCGTATCATTAATTATAAAAGCGTGCCACATACCCTTCACGAAAGTTGGTTGTGCAAAACCTGATTCTCTGAACAATAAATGAAAGAGCATCCGTATCGTAATATAGAATAGAATTAAAGGAAGTCCAATATGTTAATGACCATGATTCAAAAAGAGATTATGCATCACATTCTGAGCGTCCGTTTTGTCGCCCTCCTTTTGATGTGTCTCCTCCTCGTCCCGCTGACCCTTTCTACCAATTACCGAAATTATCGCCAGAACTTAGTGGATTATCAAGAAGCCGTTAAACTCGCCAACATTGAAGAGACCACCGTAAATCCGAAGCTACCGCCGCAACCGGAAGTTGAAGTTTCCAAACTTTTTTTCAAACCGACACCGTTGAGTGTCTTCGCAAATGGATTGGAGGACTCACTCCCGAGTTACCTCGGCATGACGCGTAATGGAATCACACAGGGACCGCCATCTACGTTTTCAGCACCTCTTACCCAACTTTTAGGACATCTCGATTTTCTATTTGTGGTAGGTACTGTCTTCAGTCTCCTGGCACTACTGTTCACATTTGATGCCGTTGCTGGAGAAAGAGAAGCGGGCACATTGCGGATCACTTTAGCGAATTCCTTGCCGCGCGATCTATTTTTATGGAGCAAATTGATTGGCGGATACTTGGTATTCGTTGTTCCATTTTTGGTTTCTCTTCTATTCGGCTTACTCGTGCTGGTTTGGCAAGGGTTTCCCCTCGGTGAACCCGAAATTTTTCCACGCGTGCTTAGCATAACCCTCGCATCACTACTCTACATTGGGGTGTTTTTTGCGATAGGAACAGTGATTTCTACCTACTTCGACAGTCCTAAGACCGCACTCATCATCGCCTTCACTGTCTGGGTATTCGCCGTGCTAATTACACCACGCCTCGGTTTTCTGGCTGCGAAAATTATCACGCCGACACGCACTTCACAGAGCGTCTATATGGAAAAGACAGCGATGCGAGATAATTTCGATGCCGAACTCAAAGATCAAAAAATGAAATTCTTCATGGAGGTCCCCCCAAATAAGGACGGCGCACGCATTATAGGTCCGGAAATTGCGGAAAAAATCGATGAACGTATGAAACCCTTGGAAGAGGAATATCGACTGAAATTCCAGAACCGTGCGAACAAATTGGATCGAGATTATGAACGTGAAACAGAGCGACAAGAACAGTTGGGCGAGACGTTTTCCCGAATTACCCCTACATCTTCCTTAATCTATCTTACCACGAACTTAACACAGACAGGAAAAGTAGAAAGAAGCAACTATTTTCAAACAGGGGATCGCTATTATGAGATGCTTCATACAGATTTCTTTAGCAAAATTTCAGATCATATTTCTCATAGAGTGCACCGCCCGGAAGATAATGTCAAAATCACACAACCGCCACCTTTGGCAACAACACCCTTAGGGGAGATATTCAGTCAATCGGTGATAGATGTGCTGTTGCTCTGCTTCTTTGCTGTGGTATTGACAACCGTAGCATTTCTGAAATTCTTCCGCTCCGATATTTGATGTCGATCATAACCGAATTGCCGACACCGTTTAAAAAGTCAGGACTTATAGCAGCGACCTCACAATAACGGCCCCTCCTGACGAGTCAAATTAGAAAAAAATTAAAGGGAGTTCAATATGTTAATGACGATGATTCAAAAAGAGATTAGGCAGCACATTCTGAGCGTCCGGTTTGTTGCGCTCTTGTTGATGTGTCTCCTACTAATCCCGCTGACCCTTTCTATTAACTATCGAAACTATCGCCAAAACCTTGTCGACTATCAAGAAGCCGTTAAACTGGCAAATATTGAAGAAAAGACAGTAAACCCGAAGATGCCGCTGGAACCGGAGGTTGAGATTTCTAAACTCTTTCTCAAACCGATACCTTTGAGTGTGTTTGCAAATGGATTAGGAGACGCGCTGCCAAGCTACCTTGGCATGACCCGTAATGGGATTATTCAAGGAGCTCCAGTTTTGGTTTCGGATTCCCTTTCCTATCTTTTCGGACATCTCGACTTTCTTTTTCTGGTAGGCACTGTTTTCAGTTTGCTCGCGCTGCTATTTACCTTTGACGCGGTTGCCGGGGAACGAGAAGCGGGTACCCTTCGGGTCACCTTAGCGAATTCTCTGCCGCGTGATCTCTTTCTGTGGAGTAAATTAATTGGCGGATATATAGTGTTCGTAGTGCCGTTTTTGGTGTCCCTTCTATTCGGCTTATTGGTACTTGTTTGGCAAGGGTTTCCCCTCGGTGAATCCGAAATTTTTCCACGTGTGTTCAGTCTAACGCTCGCCTCGCTGCTCTATATTGCGGTCTTCTTTGCGATAGGGACAGTCATTTCAACCTACTTAGATAATTCCAAGACAGCCCTCATCGTCGCCTTTACGGTTTGGGTGTTTGCCGTGCTGATTACGCCGCGCGTCGGATTTATCGCAGCGAAATTTATCGCGCCAACGCGAACATCACAGAGTGTCTATCTGGAAAAGACGGCTCTCCGTGAGAATTTCAACGCAGAACTTGAAGAGAAAAAAAGGGAAATACACAAAGAAGTCTGGAAGGATCGTCGGCAACCTTCCTTTGAAGAACAGGGGGAAATCGGAAGAAAGGTGGATGAACGGATGAAACCTCTTGAAGAGGAATTTCGGCAGAAATTCAAAGCGCGCACTGATGAAATAGATCGAAACTATCAACGTGAAAAAAAGCACCAAGAGCAGGTAGGTGAAACGCTTTCACGAATCACACCGACATCCTCCCTAACCTATCTCGCTACAAATTTAACACAGACTGGAAAACGAAAGAGAAATACCTACTTTCAAGCAGGTGAGCGTTACTATGATGCGCTTCATACAGATGTGTTCAGCAAAATTATAGATCATGCTAGCGTGAGAATGTTCCACCCAGAGAGAGACATCATAAAAATCAGGCAGCCATCATCTTTAGAAACCCCAACCTTAGGAGAGACATTCCGTCAATCGGCAGTGGATGTGCTGTTGCTCTGCTTCTTTGCTGTGGTATTAACAACCGTAGCATTCCTGAAATTCTTCCGTTCCGATATTTGATCGCAATGAAATAAAAATTCAGGTTTTTGTTATTTTTTCTAAGTTATGCACCCTTTCCCTCTCAAAATAGTATCTTTTAATTATAAACGAGCTCGAGTAACGTGAGTTTAAAAATAAAACGGAAATTATATTGGAAAGGAATACCATCATGAAAGCCTTAAGCATTGGATTGGGCATATTTATTCTAACCTGTTCCGCAGGGGCAGAGGTGTTTCTGGAAACTTTTGATGATAGAAATATTATAAAACAGTGGCAGGAACTGACAATATTCCATGGACCTCCCGGTGTCCATTCTTGGAAAATTGTTGGCGGTCAACTTGAGTCTTTAGTAATTGGTGCTGATCGTGTGACGCGTTTATTTGTGATCGGGGATGAAGAGTGGCAAGATTACGATATTGAAGTTGACGTTAAACCGCTCCGAAAACATGGACCTGCCCATATTGTGATTGCATCGCGGATTCATCAGGCCAAAAAAGATCAGACATGGGGAGTCCTCTGTACAATTGGAGACGTGCCGATGCTCGAACCTAAATCCATGGCTCGCTGTTCTGGGCGTCGCTTGCCGAATGGAGTGGCTATTCTGGATTATAAAAAGAAACCTTATCCTTCCTTAAGCGTGAAAAAATGGTCTCACCTGAAGTTGAGTGTTCATGGAAAACACTTGACTTTTTGGATTAATGGCGAGCAAGTTCTCGGACCCGTAATTTTAGAAGCGAAAAAATTTGAACACATGGAGGTTGAGTTTCCTGACTATCCGAGGGGTAAAGTCGGTTTCGGAGTCTCAAATTACTCTGTGCTTTTTGATAACCTTAGCATCACCACCGGGGACGATATTCCAAAATCTGTAACACCGAGAACAAAACTTGCGACCACTTGGGGAAACTTGAAGCAGTTTTAGAGAAATATCTTTTATAGGTCGAATTCACGTTAACGCTAATTCAATTTTTTTCCTATCACTCATTAAGTCCGAAAAACGCGTTGATAGAACAAAGTTTCGTGCCTCACCCATAATAACAGGCAAGACACGAGAAATTTGCTATGTCCTACAGCGCATGCTCTTCCGGACGGACACCTTTTGTAAACGTGCCGAAACCGAAGAACGTCGGGGCATAATCGCCGACATAATCGACTACACTCTTATCGGCAATCGCATCCTCCATTCCCATACACCAATAGCAACCGTTGACGAGGAGACGGCGAAGTCCTTCGCTCTCCAAATCAACAGAAGCACCCATCGTCGTATTGAGGACGCGCGAGGTGTTGCCTTCATCGCCCGTATAGGTTTTAATCCACACCATCGGCATTGTGATGGTATCCGGTTTCGGTGCATCTGTTGGATCCATACCGACCAATACCTGCCCGTGGATGAGCACTTGGGAATCACCTGTCAAATCATTAATACCGTAAACATCGGACGGACCCCAAACGTCGTCAACGCCTTTGAGAATCGGATGGTCCTGCATCGCTGCGTCAATGACACCGCGTGCGCTCTCTTTGCCGTGATGTCCATGGTGGTTAACCCATGTCTCGCCGAGGACCTGTCTGCCGTATCCACCCTCAAATTCCTCACTGTCAAAACTGTATTTTGCGTAGGGACTCTCGAGGTTGCGGCTATAACTGAAAGCGTGGGTCGCCGTGCGGAGCCCCATTACGGGTTTGCCGGCGTTCGTATAGTCAACGACATATTTCATCTGTTCATCGGGCAGTTCGCGGAAACGCGTGAACAGCACCATCATATCCGCGGATTCTAAATGGTGGAGTCCGGGAATGTTCGTCTGCACCTCCGGATCGATGACGCCTGTTTCCGGATCGATAGCAAACAGCACGGTACATGTAAATCCGTGGTGTGTGGCTAACACCTTCCCCAGCATCGGTAACGCTTCCTCAGAGCGATACTCTTCATCGCCACTGACGAGAACGATATGCTTGCCCTTTCCGGGACCTTCGTTTCCTTCGTAAACAACCCATTCATTTTTCATCAAAAGATAAACTCCATAAAATAAGATTTTGCATAAGTATATCAGATTTTCCTGAGAAAGTCACGTCGAATCTGTTTAGAGGGCATTCAAGGTTCTGTAGACATAGAGAAAAATTTTGACAAATATCCGAAGTTACCTTAAAATTAAAGGACAAGCTCGAAAACAGGATCCAAAACCGACTGGCAACCTGCAGGAGAACTCGTCCATGCACTTAACGCCTCAGCAGCGAGACCACTATAAAGAGCAGGGTTTCGTGGTCATTCCTCATCTTTTTAGTCCAGCCACAGTAACCTTGATGCGTGAACATTACATGAAACGCCGCGCAGAAGGTCCAAAACCCGGCGACTCCGGCGGCACAACCGACCACGCCGATGATCCAAATCATCAATTCCCACGTATGATCAATATGCACAACTGGGACGAATTAACCCAAGAATGGTCAACCGATATCGACTTACTTGCCATTACGGAACAACTGATTGATGATACGCCGGTGCTTTTACAAACAATGCTCTATTTCAAACCACCCGGCGCACGAGGTCAAGCGCTACACCAAGACGAACAATACATCCCCATAGATCCGATCATCGGTGTTTGGGTAGCATTGGATATATCGGACGAAGCTGTTGGACGTATGGTGCTCATCCCACGTTCCCATCTATCCGGGCTGCTACCTGTTGAAACAGCAGACACCGCTATCTCGTTTACAAATGTACAAGCCGTCAAACCGAAGGACGCTGAGGAATTGGGAATTGACATGTCGCCTGGTGATACACTTTTTTTTGACGGTAAGGTTATACACGGTTCCTACATGAATAAAACAGATGATCGGTGGCGGCGGAGTTTTATATGCCACTATATGGGCGAGAACTCACAACGGTTTGAACCAGCCGAAGGCACGCACGTCTCACATATAAAAAAATAGCATAAAATTGGAGGATCTGGATTGTTAAAAGTATCAAAGTTCGGCGGAAGTTCACTTGCATCAGCGGAGCAAGTCCGTCGTGTTTGCGACATCATCACTGCCGATCCAGGACGCCGGCTCATTGTCGTTTCTGCGCCTGGAAAACGCTATAGTCAAGACATCAAAGTAACAGACCTACTCATCGCTGCTGCATCCGAACGACTGACAGGAAAAATCGGTGCCTCGGAATGTGCTGAAGCGATTGAGCGGTATAGAAGCATTGCCGCTGAATTAGGGCTCCCGCTGGAGGTGGTCGAGCCTATCGCTCGTGATCTAACGGAACGTTTGGAAAACAGCACAACCAATGCCGACCTCTATATGGACACAATGAAGGCAGGGGGTGAAGACAACTGCGCTCGTCTCATCGCACAAGTGCTGCAGGCACGCGGTGTAGACGCACATTATGTGAATCCGAAGGATGCGGGTTTATTACTTTCGGACGAGCCGGGCAACGCCCAAGTGCTACCCGAAGCATACAACCGATTGCGGGATTTACACGAGCGGCCCGGCATCACCATTTTTCCCGGCTTCTTCGGCTACTCGAAACAGGGCAACGTTGTAACGTTCTCACGTGGGGGGTCAGACATTACAGGTGCCATTCTCGCCAGTGCCGTTCGGGCGGAAGTCTATGAGAACTTTACGGATGTCGATTCCGTGTTCGCTGCGAATCCATCTATCGTTAAAGCGCCAGTGCCGATCGCCGAGTTAACCTACCGTGAGATGCGTGAGCTCTCTTACGCCGGGTTCTCTGTGTTCCACGATGAGGCACTTGAACCCGTCTACCGAGCACAGGTGCCTGTCAACATTCGCAATACGAATAATCCGAAAGCAGACGGCACGCTGATCGTTCCAAACCGCACGTCGACGGATATGCCCGTTGTCGGTATCGCGGCAATGGACAGTGTGTGTTGTATCTATCTCAGCAAGTATCTGATGAACCGTCAAATCGGGTTCGGTCGGCGACTGTTGCAGATATTAGAAGCCGAAGACATCTCTTTTGAACACATTCCCTCCGGGATAGACAACATGTCCGTCATCCTTCGGGAAGATAATCTCTCGGCGCAGAAAGAGAAGAGAATTGTCGAACAGGTTCGACAGACGCTCGCACCGGAAGATATTTCCGTGGAACGCGGGTTATCCCTCATCATGGTCGTCGGTGAAGGCATGCGTCACACTGTCGGCATCGCCTCGCGTGCAACAGGAGCCTTAGCTGGCGCGAAAGTTAACATTGAGATGATTAACCAGGGTTCCAACGAAGTCAGTATGATGTTCGGCATAAAATCTGAAGATATGGAGACTGCCGTTCAAGCCCTCTATGCCGAATTTTTTGGCTAAAGGAAACATTATGGAAATAACCGTTCAACCGGAAGAATTAGTCGCAGGAAAACTGACAGATGCACACGTGGCACAAGCCGTTAAGGCGATCTGTGTTGATGGCTACGTTGTCTTGGAGAACGTCGTCAGCCATGAGCACTTAGACATTCTTCGCGAGCGGATGGATGCCGATTCACAAATCCTTATTAATGCGGAAAAATGGGGGGGCGCAGGCAAACTCGTAGGACATCTCCAACAGGGACCGCCACCCTATGCGCCCTACATTTTTAAAGACATCGTCGCGAATCCTTATGTTGTGCAGGTGACCAAGGAACTGTTGGGTCCTGGACTCTATAATAACTTCTACAACGGCAATACGAACTGTCCCGGTAGCATAACCCAACCGCTCCACAGAGACGGCGCGCACCTTTGGGATGATCAAGAGATCGCGCATCCGACAACGGAAGTTGTCGTCAACATCTCACCCCAGGATACAGCAGAGGAAAATGGCAGTGTCGAACTCTGGCCCGGTTCACATCTTCAGGTCGGTAATGGAGGGGTGGATGCGGAACAGGAGGAAGCCCGTCGCAAAATCTGTCCCCCGATCCGTGGAAATGCGAAAAAGGGGAGCGCCCTCATTCGAGATATGCGACTGTGGCACCGAGGGGTCCCCAATCCATCCGATAAGCCACGCCACATGATCGCGATGATTTACCGTGTCAATTGGCTGAAATCCAACCGGCGACTGAAGTATAAAATCGGGTGTGAAGCGGCTTTTGAAAACAGCGATCTCGATCACAATGCCGAGTTTCTTGACTTCGCCGAGAGAAAAATAGGTGATTACGATTATCTTTTCAATCCGAGTTTCTAAATATGTATCGGCGGTGCTAACGCCGCTCTGAGTCCCGGACGGAGGTTACCATGAACGCCCAAAGCACATGGCTCCCCGCTGAGCCTGACCTCGAAACGGTTTGTAAAACCTACAGCGACCCGATTTACGCACTCTCCCAAGCTGAAATGCCCGCTATCATCCTTCGGAACGCCTATTCACCGGCGCACTGCCAAGCGCTTATCAACCGATTCACAAATATGGGCTTGATGCGAGACGAAGCCGACATCAACTCTCCTGACAAGCGGACCCGTATTGACATCGGCACCAGTCTCGGCAACCGCGGTAGCGATAAAGCAAAGTTTTTGGCACACGCCAAGGCGACACATCACCTTTTTAAATTTCTGTTTGATGGTTTCGATAATCCTGTCAATCTCATCTACGATTCACTGACTGCGCTTTCCCCCAAACAAGAGGTGAAGGTCGCGCGGGAACCGGACGGTTCGCTCTACGGGCCCGCGATCTTCCGCGTCCACTACGAAACGCACAGTTATAAGCCGCACATCGATCACGTCAAGTACCGTGAGAAGCGCACTGATTATCAAGTCTACCGCTTTGAGCATCAGTTTGCAGGCGTGTTGTGCGTCCAAAACGCAGATGAAAACGGAAAAGGCACGCAAGCCCTTTTACATCGCTGCCTCTGGTCTGAGGAGATTCAACCCCATATCATCGAAGAAACCTTTGATGAATACGCCGCTGACAACGGGGTAGAGAACTATCAGGTCGATCTGCAGCAGGGGGATCTCTACTTTTTCAACACGCGATGTATCCACGAAGTGCCACCCGTGCAAGGCACACGCGCCCGAATTGTCTTGGCAGTATTTATCGGGTATTCCCCTGACGACGGCGAAATTTTCGTCTGGTCATAAATGCAACCTTTATGGATACATTGTCGTCCGGCGAGGTTAAGAAACCTCGCCTCCCGCAGTGAAACGTTTTTATCCATTTATAGTAGAGTCAATAATTACTTGGGCACCCCGATTGTAGCGCAAACTGTTAGTTTGCGTGCCTCCCCTGCACAAACTGGACAGTTTGTGCTACGAATGTTCACTTATTTTTGGGTTTTACTATAAAATGCAAACTGGATGAAGTAATAGGAGATTCCACAATCACGAATACACGTTAGTTTGGCGTTGTCTGTTCAAATTGTGGACATTTCGTGCATCCGATGCACAATTCAGGACATCCGCCTCACCGTATTTTCACGTCAAACCGCACGCCGTACTACCCAAAATATCCACCATCCCACGCTACTGCTATACACTAAGTGCTACCGTTCTCAACCGCACCGAAGCGGACAGTGTGCAGCGCCTCCTTCAGTTGGCACGATACTTGCTACATCCTTGTGTAAATGATGTAAATGCGAAAAACCAACAGGAGGGCAGACCCGTGAAACACTCTCTTTCCCTCATCTATTTGCTGTCTGTTGTTTCGGTTTTGTACCTATCAACAAATTTTGGGTTACGAACCGCTGTGGCAGTGCCAAACAGTGCGTACATGGCGTTACCAGAAGGTGCCCGCGCTCGCCTCGGAAAGGGGATTATTCGTGGGATCGCATACACACCAGACGGAAACCATCTCATCGTATCAAGCTCCATTGGTACTTGGACTTACGATGCTCACACTGGAGAGGCACTCGACCTGTTCAACGCGTATCCATTGACGGGGGACATCTCAGGCTTGAGCTCCGATGGCAGTAGGATCGCAATTGGAAGTCGGGATCACACGGTAGCACTGTGGGATCTCACCACTCGCCAACAGAAATCAAATCTAATAGGACACACGGGTCCTATTTATAGGATGGCGTTCAGTTCGGATGGCAAAACATTCGCAAGCGGTAGCTGGGATAAGACAGTGCGGTTGTGGGACATTGACACTGGGCAACACTTAACCACCTTCGGTGGGAATACAGATGATGTCAGACTTGCTGCCTTCAGTCCTGATGGGAAAACGCTTGCAATTGGAGGCGAAAGTGGCACAATACATCTGTGGGATATTGACAGTGGAAAACGCAAGGCAACCCTCAAAGAACATATCAGAAGTATCTCAGCACTCGCCTTCAGCTCGGATGGGAAAACGCTCGCAAGTGTGAGTTCCCAAGAAAACAACGTGGAGTTGTGGCATGCAGTCACAGGGGAACACATACAGACACTCAAAACAGAAGGCGGAATCTCTTCTTTAGCATTTAGTCCGGACAGCCGGACCCTCGCAGGTAGCAGGGGGGCAGATTTACGGCTATGGGACGTTGCCAGTGGCACGCAAAAAGTTGCGTTCACGGGACATATAGAGCGGATCACTTCAATTGTCTTCAGTCCGGATGGGCACACAATGGCAAGTGGCGGGTACGACGAGTTATATCTGTGGGACAGTGTCACCGGTGCGCAAAAAGGAACGATTACCGGACATACAATAGGTGGGTCTGGATTTGCCCTCAGTCCGGACGGTCGAACCGTTGCAACTGGAAGCATAGAAAAGATCCGCTTGTGGGACACCGTCACTCTATCCCAAAAAGCAATACTCTTTGAGGACAGATGGGGGAATACGAGCTTAGCCTTCAACCCGGATGGACGCACACTCGCAAGTGAAATTGACTGGAACATACGGTTCTGGAATGTTGCGACTGAAACACACAAGTCAATCCTCAAAGCGTATATCGGAAGAAGTACCAGCGGCGTGAAATCGAGCGGACGCCCAATAGCCTTTAGTCCAGACGGACGTTTCTTTGCAAGCGGAAACAGTCAAACGACGATACAGCTCTGGCTCGCCGATGGGCGCACACATATAGCCACACTTTCTGGGCATGTATTAGGTGTCACCGCAATCGCTTTCAGCCCCGATAGCCGGACCCTTGCCAGTGGGAGTGAGGACGATTCCGTCCGGATATGGGATGTTAACACCAAAACGCACATAGCGACACTTACTGGGCACACAGACCGAATTCAGGCCGTCGCGTTTCGTCCGGATGGGAAAATTCTCGCCAGTGCAAGCTGGGATCAAACAATAAGACTCTGGGATACAATGACGGGTGAACACATACGAACGCTTGTTGGGCATACAGGTTGGATTACAGGAGTTGTGTTCAGTTGGGACGGGAAAACCCTCGCCAGTGGTGGTGGTCCGAATGACGGCACTGTCCGGTTATGGGATGTTGACACCGGTATACACAAAGCAACGTTTCCCATACAAACCTACGCGATTTCAGGTGTTAGCTTCAGTCCTGATGGCACTACGCTCCTAACTGGGAGTTCCGATGGAACAGTGCTGCTATGGGATTTCACACCAGCAACAGATACAACCGTAAAACGTGAAGACGTAAATCGGGATGGTGTGGTGAACGACCACGATCTAACTTTTGTTGCTTCGCGTTTCGGACAATCGGGGGCGAATGACGCCGATGTGAACGCGGACAGCATGGTCAACATCGTGGACCTCGTTCTGGTTGCTGGTTCACTTGGTGCCGGAGATAGCGCTCCTGCCGTACATTCCAAGATGAGAGAGATGTTCACCGCGGCGGACGTGCAGTTGTGGCTAACGCATGCGCAGCAAGTTAGCAGCACAACGCCTACTTTCCAGAGAGGCATCGCAATTCTTGAACGTCTGTTGGTAGCACTGTCCCCAGAAGAGACGGTGCTGCTGCCTAACTACCCAAATCCATTCAATCCAGAGACGTGGATACCCTATCAACTTTCAAAGCCTGCAGAAGTCACCGTGCATATCTATACGGCAAACGGAACACTGGTACGGACACTCGGATTGGGATACAAACCCACAGGAAGATATCAGGACCGAAAAGCCGCAGCGTATTGGGATGGGAAAAATTCTTTCGGTGAACCTGTCGCAAGCGGTGTCTATTTCTACGCGCTGTCTGCGGGTGAGTTCACGGCTACACGACGAATGGTAATCAGGAAGTAATCGGTTGCCAGTCGTCAGTTATCGGTTAAGAGGTTTTCAATTACCCAACCTATCTCTTAATCGACAAGCGATACCTATTATAGTAAAGTTTAGAATTAATTAGACACTTTAAAGAGGCGAGGATACAATCCTCGCCAGCGGCGGAGAGGATTGTTTCGCTAAGCAACTGTCTACATATTTTTCGACTTTACTATAAAACAGGAGCAGAACCCATGAAAGTCAAACTGTTGCCGATCATAACGCTACTTATGGTTCCAATCCTATTTTTAAAAAATATCTCCGCTCAGGATTACAGACAGTGGGGATTACCGACGGGTGCCAAAACACGCTTCGGAAAAGGCTGGATATCCGGTAATATCGCATTTTCACCCGATAATAACCTACTCGCTGTAGGCGCTGCTATTGGGATTTGGATTTACGATGCACAAACGGGTAAGGAACTGAAACTACTCACGGGGCATACAGATGTCGTCCGTAGTGTTGCGTTCAGCCCTGATGGAAAAACGCTCGCAAGTAGTGGCGGTTATGACGACCCCACAGTGCGTCTGTGGGATGTCGCCACTGGGAAGCACAAAACGACCTTCACTGGGCATACGAGTTGGATTGGCAGTGTCGCCTTCAGTCCGGACGGCCACACACTGGCGAGCACTGGAGGATATGGGGATGGGACGGTGCGGCTATGGGATGTCACCACTGGAAAACATAAAGCAACATTCATCGGACATGCGGATAGTGTTAACAGTGTCGCCTTCAGTCCGGACGGAAAAATGCTCGCAAGCGGTGGAGATTACGATGACGACTCACCGCAATTAGACACCTCATTACAATTGTGGGATGTCGCGACTGGCGAACACATAATTACACTCACTGGACATACAGGGGATATCGGGGCTATCGCCTTTAGTCCGGACGGGAAGACGCTCGCAGCGGGTTGCAGATGGACAGATGAAGCGATCCGATTATGGGATGTTAGCACCGGTGAATTGAAAGCAACACTCACCGGACATACGGGGGGCATCAATCACGTTGGCTTCAGTCTTGATGGCAAAACGCTCGCAAGTGCAAGTGATGATGGCACGGTCTGTCTGTGGGATGTTGTAACCGGAACTTACAAAACCACGCTCGTTGCGCATACAGATGCCGTTAGCAGCGTTGCTTTTAGTTCGGATGGATACCAACTCGCAAGTGGTAGTTTGGACGGTACCGTGCGGCTATGGGATGCGGTGAGTCTACATCAGAACAGAGTGATTACCGGACATCTGACAGATATTTCCTGTATCGCCTTTAGTCCGGACGGTCGCACGCTTGCGACAGGAGGTTGGGATCAAAAAGCGCGATTGTGGGACATCGCCACCGGTAATACCAAACTTACCCTCGTTGGACATATCGGCAAAATTGAGTCGGTTGCTTTCAGTCCAGATGGTACGACACTCGCCACTGCCGGAGGTTCCGATGACCCTACAGTGAAATTCTGGGATACAACCACTGGCAGACACAAAATCACTCTCTTCGGGCATAGAAGCACTATCCATGACATTACATTCAGTCCCGATGGATACACCCTCGCAAGTACGAGTTGGGACACAAAGGTCTGTCTCTGGGACGTTGACACTGGCAATAACAAAATGACGCTGACCGGAGGGGCTAGCGAAGTCTCAAATGTCGCGTTCAGTCCGGATGGACAGATACTCGCAATCGGAGGTTGGTTAGGGATACGGTTATGGCATATCACCACCGGACCTTACAAAATCGGCGAAATAGATACACAGTCAATCGACAGTATTGCCTTCAGTCCGGATGGAAAAACAATCGCTGGCGGAAAAAGAGATGGTACATTGACACTGTGGGATGCTTTCAACGGAGTAGAGAAAGCGACCTTCACAGGACATATAGGCGGTCGTGGGGCTGGGGTCAGCAGTGTTGTTTTTAGTATTGATGGTAGGATTCTTGCGAGTAGTGGTGGGTATGGGGACAAAACAGTCCGTTTATGGGATGTCACAACTGCTACGCCTCATGCAACGCGCATCGGACATACGAGAGAGGTTTCAAGTGTCGCCTTCAGCCCTGATGGCACTATGCTCGCCAGTGCAAGTCGCGACGGCACAATATTACTCTGGGAATATCCGCTGCCGCAGCAAATCGCAGGAGCTCCCATGCAGCTGTTAACCCGTGCAGAAACGTCTGTGTCGCAAAATTACCCGAACCCGTTCAATCCTGAAACGTGGATACCGTATCAATTGGCGAAGCCCGCGGAAGTCACTGTGTGTATCTATGCTGCAAATGGCACCTTGATTCGTACCTTAGTTGTCGGACACCGATCTGCTGGTAATTATCAGCAACGACACAGTGCTGTCTATTGGGATGGCAAAAATGCGAGGGGTGAACCCGTCTCAAGCGGTGTCTATTTCTATACCCTGACGGCAGGCGAGTTCACCGCCACAAAGAAAATGGTCATACGGAAATAGTATCAAATGACCATAGGAGACCCAACCGATGAAAACGATGCGACTTTCGATTTTGATGCCGCTTCTAATTTCAACGCTATTTTTACCAAATACTTCCGCGCAAGATTACGCACAATGGGATCTACCTGAAGGTGCCAGAACGCGCTTGGGTAAGGGACACATAGGGGAGATAGCGTATTCCCCAGATGGAAACCGCTTGGCAGTCGCCAGTAGCATCGGAATTTGGATTTACGATGCACACAGTCTTGTAGAACTTGACTTGTTCACTGGACACACAGATTCAATCACAAGCATTGCGTTCAGTCCGGATGGTAGCACCCTTGCAAGTAGCAGTTATGACAAGACAGTCCGACTGTGGGATCCTGCTACCGGTGCCCTTAAATCTATCCTCACTGGGCATACGCACCGGATTATGAGCATAGTGTTCAGTCCGGATGGCAGTATCCTTGCGGGTGGGGGGTCAGATGATAGCGTGCACCTCTGGGATCCTGTGAAGGGTGAACACATAACGGCACTCTCTGGGCATACCCGCCCTATCAGTACAATCGCGTTTAGTCCGGACGGAGAAACCCTCGCGAGTGGGGCTTGGGACAACACAGTGCGACTGTGGGACATCGCGACTGGAAAACAGAAATCTACCTTCATGGGGCATCCCTTCTTCGGTCAGCACACCTCTGGCATTTCTCGTGTAGCTTTCAGTGCTGATGGACAGACATTGGCGAGTGCGGCTTTCAACGAAGATGGGGTTCGTCTCTGGGATGCTGACACGGGAGAACTCGAAAGAATCCTTGAGATGGATAAAATTACAAGCCTTGCCTTCAGTCCGGACGGGAAAACACTCGCAATCACAGGGCGATACGAATTGAATCTATGGGATATTGCGAGTGGTGAACACAAAGTGGCACTCTCCGGGCACACCCGGTATGTTGGTTCCGTTGCCTTCAGTCCCGATGGTCAAACGCTCGCAAGTGAAGACGGGGAGCAAGTGTTTTTATGGGATGCGATGAGTGGTGCACAAAAGGGGGCAATTACCGGACATCTGCCAAATGGACGGCGTATCGCATTTGCCCCTGATGGCATCACGCTCGCCAGCACGGGAAACCGACATATCGTGCATCTGTGGGATATCACCAACGGACACCACAAGGCAGCACTCATTGGCGCGAGAGTTGATGACTGGATCTCGAGTATTGCCTTCAGTCCGGACGGTCAAACGCTCGCAGGCGGAAGCGGATGGCGGATATGGCTCTGGGATATTGAAAAGAGATACCTCAAAACAGTCATCAAAGGGTTCACAGGAAGTGGTGCCTCCGGTGGAGGAATTACCGCTGTTGTGTTCAGTCCCGATGGACGCTTCTTGGCAAGTGGCAGTGGACATGGGGATAGAAAGGTACAGGTCTGGTACGGCGGTCGGACACATAAAGTGACGCTCACCGGGCATCGAGAAGGGATTACTGCTATCGCCTTCAATCGGGACAGCCGCACGCTCGCAAGTGGAAGTCAGGATCACACAGTGCGTCTGTGGGATGTTGTCAGTGGCACGCATAAAATGACGCTCACCGGACATACCGACTGGGTCAAGAGCATTGCGTTCAGTCCGGATGGAAAACGCCTCGCGAGTGGCGGTGGACGAGATGACAAAACAGTACGGCTCTGGGATGCTGCTACGGGTGCACACGAAATCACACTGATAGGACACATAGACAGTGTTGAAAGTGTTGCGTTCAGTCCGGATGGGAAGACCCTCGCGAGCGGCGGCGGTGGGCGAGATGGCAAAACAGTACGGCTCTGGGATATTGACACAGGTATTCACAAAAAGACGCTCGCCGGACATACGGACGCTGTCTCAAGTGTCGTATTCAGCCCAGACGGTCGCACACTCGCAAGCGGCAGTTGGGATGGCACGGTGATACTATGGGATTTTACATCTGAAGTAGAAATGCAGCGACTTGCTGAGGACGTAAACCGCGACGGCGTGGTAAACCTACAAGATTTGAGAATCGTCGCATCGCAGTTCGGGCAGCACGAAACAAATGATGCGGATGTCAACGCCGATGGCGTTGTGAACATCGTGGATCTCGTTCTGGTCGCTGGGGCATTCGAGGTGGGAGGGGGCGCGCCGGATGCACATTCTAAAACGATAGAGATGTTCACCGCAGCAGATGTCCAAGCGTGGCTAACAAATGCACGGCACGTCTACAATCCAACGCCCGCTTTTCAGAGAGGGGTCGCTATTCTTGAAGGTCTGTTGGTAGCACTGACTCCAAAAGAAACCGTGCTCCTGCCAAACTATCCGAACCCGTTCAATCCGGAGACATGGATACCGTATCAGTTGGCAAAGCCTGCGGAAGTTACTGTAGATATCTATACGTCAAACGGAATACGGGTGCGAACACTCGCATTGGGATATAAACCTGCCGGCATCTATCATCATCGGAGCCGCGCAGTCTATTGGGACGGGAAAAATGAGGTCGGTGAACAGGTGGCAAGTGGTATCTATTTCTGCACACTCTCTGTAGGACAATCCGCAATGACACGAAGAATGGTCATACGGAAATAGTATCAAATGACCATAGGAGACCCAACCGATGAAAATGATGCGACTTTCGATCTTAACGCTACTTACGGTTTTAGCCCTATTTTTACAAAATACGTCTCCCGAGGAGTACACGCAATGGCATCTGCCTGAAAGCGCGAAAGCACGGCTCGGAAAGGGTAGAATATCGGGCAATATCGCCTTTTCGCCCGATAGTAAGCTGCTCGCCGTTTCAAGCTCCATCGGGATCTGGATTTACGACATTCATACAAGGGAAGAGGTGAATCTGCTCACGGGGCATACAAGCCATGTTGAGAGTATTGCGTTCAGTCCAGATGGGAGCACGCTTGCGAGTGCGAGTGACGACCATACAGTACAGGTGTGGGACGTTGCCACTGGCACACACAAAATGACCCTTATGGGACATACTTCCTGGGTTGGCAGTGTCGTTTTCAGTCCAGATGGACAAACGCTCGCAAGTGGTGCAGGATATTGGGATAATCGGCTGCAGCTCTGGGATGTTGCTACGGGCGAACCCAAAGTCGATCCTATCAAGTTTACAAGTGCCGTTGATGCTATTGCGTTCAGTCCTGATGGACATCTACTCGCAAGTGCAAGTGACGGAATCGTGCATCTGTGGGATACGACCACTCTTGAAATCGAGACAACCTTCGCCACAGATATAAATGATGAACGTACGGGTGATGTTAATTCAGTCGCCTTCAGTCCGGATGGCAATATTCTCGCAACCGGGAATTGGGACACCACCGTGTCTCTATGGAGTGTTTCAACAGGTGAACGCAAAACTACACTGACTGGACATGTCGGGAGCATCAGTAGTGTTGCGTTCAGTCCGGATGGCACCACCCTCGCCAGTGGGGGCGGGTGGAAAGATAGTACAGTGTGTCTGTGGGATGTGGCTACCGGTGCCTACAAAACCACTCTCACCGCACATACACATGAGATCCTCAGCGTTGCGTTCAGCCCCGATGGGCGCCTGCTTGCGAGTGCAAGTTCAGATGGTACAGTGCGATTATGGGATGCCCTCAGCTACGATCAGAAGGGGGTGCTCACAGAGCATATAGTAGAAATTGAGGGTATCTCCTTTAGTCCGGATGGCACCACCCTCGCCAGTGCCGGAGGGTGGGACAAAAAGGTATACCTGTGGGATATCGCCAGTAGAAAACCCAAAGCCCCTCTTGTCGGTCATACCAATTTCGTTACATCAGTCGCTTTCAGTCCGGATGGACAAACGATCGCAAGTGGTGGCAGCTGGGATGATGAGACGGTACGATTGTGGGATGCCGTCAGTGGGAAACTCAAAATGATACTCACTGGACATAGACAAGGGGTCAGGAGTATTGCGTTTAGTCCTGATAGCCGTCTGCTCGCGAGTACCGGCAGCGGCGAAAAGGTGCGTCTGTGGGAGGCTGTTACCGGCTATCACTACGCCACATTTCTTGGGCATATAGATAGTGTTGCAAGTGTCAGGTTCAGTCCCGACGGGCAAATCCTCGCAAGCGCGGGCGGACAGCAGGACCAGACAGTACGACTGTGGAATGTTATCAATAGACAACACGTGGCTACCCTCCGCGCACGCACACGGAGCCTCGCGTTCAGCCCCGATGGGAAAACCCTCGCCACTGGGTGGACAGACATATTATTGTGGGACGTTGCCAGCGCAATGGAGAAGGCGACACTCACAGGACCTACCGATGGGGCATTAAGTCTTGCGTTTAGCCCGGATGGCACCATCCTCGCAAGTGGCAGTTCCGACGGCACGGTGTGTTTGTGGGATGTTCCGAATGGCACGCAAGATACCACACTCCGGGGTCATATCGATGCGATCACCAGTCTTGCGTTTAGTCCCGATGGACGCACACTCGCAAGCGCGAGTCGTGATGCTACTATATTACTCTGGGAATATCCGCTGCGACAGCAAATCGCAGGAGTACCCGGGCAGCTGCTAACTCGTGCAGAAACATCTGTGTTACAAAATTATCCGAACCCGTTCAATCCGGAGACGTGGATACCTTATCAGTTGGCAAAGCCCGCGGAAGTCACTGTGTGTATCTATGCCACAAATGGCACCTTGATTCGCACGCTGGCACTCGGACACCGGTCTGCTGGCACCTACCACCAGCGGGGTGAAGCTATCTATTGGGATGGTAAAAATGAGAAGGGTGATCCCGTCTCAAGTGGGGTCTATTTCTATACCCTGACGGCAGGCGAGTTCACCGCCACAAAGAAAATGGTGATTGTGAGGTAGGAAGAGGTTGATAACGAGGCAAATCGCATTATTTTATAACCGAAAACACATTTTTCGGAAATGTCTGTCAAGAAAAAGAATTATATGACTTTTTCTTGACATTTTTTTTACAAATATGTTAACATTTTGTCAAATGAGGGCGGTAGCACTCATTTTATAACGTAGTATCAGTTCCATGATAAAATGGTCAGTGAGCTCTTATGTCTTGGAACATACAGTTTTCCATGGCATCAAAAGGAGGTATTCAAGAAATGGAAAGGGTTACAATAACGAGATTTAATACTGTTTCGGTGTATTTTTTCTGTTTTCTCCTGACTTTAGTGACGTTCTCCGTTACAGCAATGGCTGCGACAAAAAAAGTACTGATGTTGGGGAACAACATAACCAAGGTTGAAGCACCAACGATTAGTAAAGGTGTGAAAAAAGTTAAGAATTATACCTTCGATTACGAGATTACGCAAGATTCGAAACTCGCGAAAGCAGATGCCAAGGACTTTGATATCCTCTGGCTTGGGCAAGGTGAGATTTGCGAAGGTGGATGGCGTTTCACTGACCAGGGGTCAGATGCCGTTTTAGCGTTTGTTGAGGAGGGTGGGGTTTGCATTGTCGTTGAGCAGGACCACGATGATGCTGTGGGATGCCCAACCCCTTGGCTCCCGAAACCATTAAACGGTGATGAAACCGATGGCACACAGAATTTTGAACCGACAAAAGCACCGGAGGTAGGAACGCTTTTCACCGAGCCAAACAAGATAAAAGTGATTGTGACGAACGATAAATGGCACAACCCCGATCGCGCGTATATTCCACTCGCGACACTCGGTAAGCATCTCATTGTTGCGCTCCTATATCATGATAAAGGCGCATATATCATCACATCGATGCAAAATGAAGATCAAGCACAGGTCGATCTGAATCTTCCGTTTATTGAAAACCTGTTGTTCTATTCCGCTACCCTTCAGGATAAAATTCTTGCGGTTGAACCGCACCACAAACTTGCTGTGGCATGGGCGCAACTCAAAACGAATCCATAAAACAATAGATGGATACAGTTTTCAGTAAGCCTTGCCAAGAACACAATAGTGCTTTAGCAATATAGAGAGGGCTCTCATGAAACTGCAACATATATTTACCCTCTGTTGTCTCGTCTTTGGGGTGCTATGCCCTGTTTTGGCAGAACAACTTGACAGCGAAAAGATTGTGTTTTCGTCAAATCGCGACGGCAATTGGGAAATTTACATGATGAACCCCGATGGCACTCGGCAAGAAAGGTTAACATACGACCGCGCCGTCGATTGCGATCCAGTCATCTCACCAAAAGGTGACCAGATTCTCTTCAACTCCAACCGCAACGGAACACGCGACCTGTATCTGATGGACATAGATGGCAGAAATGTACGTCCGCTGTTTGGGTTCAGTGAAGCCTACAGAACCCATCCAACGTGGTCGCCCGATGGGAAGAGGATCGCCTATTCTCAGCGTGCTTTAGGTGGCACAAACATTCACACCGCGAACGCTGATGGAACAGCAGTGAAACTGATTGTGCACTTAGAGAACGCCCTCAGTGGATATCCAACGTGGTCGTCGGATGCCAGGGAAATGGCGTTTGTTGTGGCGGATGAGATTCATTGGGCAAGCCGCCAAATCCGGTTTATGAATTTAGAAACCCGCAAACAGGAAACCCTTTTCCCTGACGACTTCCCGCGAATGTTTAATCCTTCATGGGCACCCGTCGGCACCAGAATCGCATTCGTTTGGTTTAGACCGGCAGAAAAGCAGCAGGCCTTGTTCACTGTTAACCGGGACGGAAGCTACCTCAGACATATTGAGTCTTTCGTGGCGAATACGCCTGCTTGGGCACCCTTTGGGAACGAACTCATCTACGCCGAAGGTGTCATCGGAAGTAATTCGCAGATCCTCAAAATCAATCTGGTAAGCCGGAAGGTTACACGACTTACAAAAGACGGAAGCAATTATCCCGGGAACTGGTTTGCCCCGAGGCAGCTGCCCGTTGCGCCATCGACATCGTTCTTAAGCACGGCGTGGGGTGATGTAAAAAACCCGACGAGGTAGCGAATGAACACCCGCCACCTTCAAACCAAAACCCATGGAGGTTGTATCTCCTATAACAATGCCGCCGCTAATTCCGTAAAATCGCTCACCGTTACGTCGGGTTGATAGGGTGTATTCTCATACGGAAGTCGATAGCGATTCACAAACGCGCCTCTAAAGCCGCACGCCCGCGCCCCCATGATGTCAAACGAGTTCGCGGACACCATCAAGCACTCGCCAACTTCAAGCTTTAACTTCCCTGCCGCAGCACGGTAGACCGCCGGATGCGGCTTAAACGCACCCACCGATGTCACCGAGATCACATCGTCAAACTCCCACGCAACCCGTTCCGTGACGAGATATTCTAAAAACGACGGATCCCCGTTGGACAATACCACTAACTGATACCAAGATTGCATCTCCGCAAGGGCATCCAACACTTCTGGAAAGGGAGAGAGGTGCTGCCAGCCGCGCATAAACTCTTCCACTGTTCCAGGCGTTGCGTCAATACCGTTTGCCCTCAGAACATAGTGCACCGCACGCTGAACCGTCTCTAAGTAACCGCTATGCCCGAGCATGACAATCGTATCTTGATACTGCTCGATCCGCTGACGGTACCGCCACTGCGCCCAGAATTCATCCGCTGATACATCGGCAGCACGTGCTTTCAACGATTCGTCAATGAAGGGGGTAAGACTCCCTCCCAAATCCAAAATCGTACCGAACAGGTCAAAGGTAAGAGCCTTCGTCTCTACAAAATTCGACATTCTGTTATCCCAATTCGACTGTTCGTCCAGTTGCCATTGCTTCAAATGCCGCATCAATGACACGCATCTGATTCACGCAACTCTCTGGTGAGATACGGTGCGGTTTTCCGGTCGCTACAACCTCGCACATATGCTCCAATTGCAGGGCAAACTGGAAACAGGGTTCAAAATCAATGACTTCTGTGCCTTCTCGCGTGGTCAGCTCAATGTTGACTGCTGAGTTCTCATTGTTCCAAACCCGATCGAGTCGGCACATACCGCCGGTACCTGACATTTCGGCATACTGTCCACCGGCGCAATTAAAACCGGTAGAAATTTGTGCAACCCGTTCACCCGGGAATACTAACAATAGATAGGAACCATCGTCCACTTCTAACCCGGCTTGAGACATCCCCGACACCCGAATCGGTTCGGCGCCAAACATAAAGCGGGCGTGGTGGATATTGTAACACGCCAGATCGTAAATACTGCCGCCACCTTTCGCTTTATTAAACCGCCAATTCATCTCAGGGCGTCGCGTTTCGGGTCCGCCGCCACCGCCGCCTGTACAGAAGGTACTGCGGATCGCCTTAAAGTCCCCAATTGCCCCCGAATCAATAAGTTCTTTCGCCTTCAGGTGCATCGGATGATGCCGGAATTTAAATGCTTCCGCCACCAGCACACCGTTCTCTTGCGCCGCACCCACGAACGCTTCCGCCTCCGCAGCTGTTGACGTGAACGGCTTCTCACATAAAATCGCTTTGACTTGACGGGACTCAGAAAGCTGGATACCGACCTCAGCGTGGAAAGCACCCCAGGTACAAATAACCGCTATATCCAAGTCTTCAGCGTCTAACATCTCTTCTAAAGAGAGGTAGCGGTTTTCAGGAGCCACATCGAATCGTTCACCGAAATTTGCTAATGCGTTTTCCGACACGTCACAGATCGCAGCCAATTCAGCACTGGGGGCTTGTTGGCACGCGTTGCCGTGTGCGTTGGCGATGCCACCTGCGCCGACAAGTCCGACACGGTAAGTAGTTGACATAATAGTTCCTTTCTCTGTTACGTTGCTGTTAAGGGATAACCGTTTTCAACGATTGCTTTTTTCAGAAACTCAAACTCGTATTGTGGTAACGCTGCGCCCGGCTCCAATGCTGCGACATCTTTTTTCCAACGCGCGATTGCGTCTGCCCGGACGATTATCCTACCCAATGGGATTCCCAAGAACACCTCAAGCTTTTTGAGGGTTGCCTCCTGATTCAGGACGAAGTCCTCAAAACGGATCTGGATGACATTCTTGGGCATCGGTGTGGCTTGCATAAGCTTATACTGATAGATCCACGAAATCGCCCGTCTTTCATAGATATCGTCCGTTTCAGGATAGAAGACCCCAAAATCCCGAAGGTCATCGGTTTTATGACTGCCCCGGATACAATCCCGTGGATCCCGAATCCAGTGGATGAACTTTATCTCAGGAAACATCCGAATTATCCATGGATAGACTAACGTCGTCTCTGGTATCTTCCAGCCTTTATGGGGTGCCGGATTCTGTAGCACGTCTTCAAGATAGGTAGTGATGAGCCGCTCAAATTCCGGATCAATCGGCATCGTAAACAGGGGTTCAAAATCCCATGAGAGTCCGCCTTCCCACTTGACATATTGTGCCATCACTCGGCACGCATCATACATCGCGAACGGTGGAATCTTATCACCGGAGGGGTTCAGCTGGCTTCCCATGAAAACCCCACTGGCGTATAACGTATGAGAAATGGCGCGCGTCCCAGAATGACCGCGTCCAATCACTGTAATCAAACTTTTCATAGTAGAGAGTGTAACATAGAAATCACTTGTTTATTTCAGGAAATTAAAGGATAATAAGTATAGAAAAGGGCACGCATTGCTCTCAGAGACTTACCCAATTTTTGTCTCCAATTGTTTGAAAGATATTGTAGCAAATATCTAAAACAAAACAAATCATTTTTTACAAAGGGTTTCATACCATGTGCAAATTCCTATCATTAACGCGTCTCATTGTCCTATTAGTCGCACTCGTCAAATGTGACAGTGTCCAAGAAACGGCAAAAAGCAGTTTCACAAGCAGAGCGATCCCTTCTAACCCGAACAGCAATGGACCCAAGTTTCTCCAACACATTCTGATATGAGAATTTCTATTTTCCTGAGATTGACACTACTGACACTCTTTATCTGCTGTTTCTCGGCTATCGCTCAAGATTCCACCCAATTCAGTCTACCCGAGGGGGCAATCGCACGGCTCGGTAAAGGAACGTTAGGCAAAATCCATTTCTCTCCGGATGGCAGTCGATTTGCGGTTTCGAGTTCTATCGGTATCTGGTTCTATGATCCAAAAACCGGTAAAGAATTAGAGCTGCTGCGGTACACAGACGGGGTCTCTCCTTTCGCGTTTGCGTATTCACCCGATGGAAACACCATCGCCAGTGCGGGCACCAACGAGATGACAGTGATAACAGGAACACGCGAGGCGAGGCTTCCGTCAATTTCTGGGCATGTAGTACAGATGCGCGATGTTACAACCGGAGAGAAAAGAACGACAGTCAGCGTCCAGACCCAGCGAGTTGCTAACATCGTATACGCGCCCGATGGAAACACGATCGCGACGGCAAGAAAGCAGGACCACACGGTCTATTTGTGGGACACTGCGACAGGAAAATCCAAGGGAACACTCCAAAGGGTGGGGAGAGGAAGCGTTCAGTCTTTCGTATATGCACCCGATGGGAAGACGATCGCGACGGCTGGTGGTTGGACAGGCACCTTTGTGCAGGTGTGGGACGCACAAACGGGTGCCCACAAAAAAACATTTACTGGACATACGAAGCAAGTCAATGCCGTTGCATATTCACTTGATGGCAAGACGCTCGTTTCTGGGAGCACAGATGGCACAGTGCGGCTGTGGGAGGTAACCACCGGAGCACAGAAAGTCGTTCTGGGACGGACGAGTTGGATTAATTTTCTGTTTCCGTGGCTGAATCCCCCTGTTAATTCTGTGGCATATTCACCCGATGGGAAGACCGTGGCTGCTGCAAGTTGGGATCGCAAATTACGCTTATGCGATACACGAACAACAAAACTTAAAGCAACACTTATTGGACATACGGGTCCAGTAGACGCTGTCGTATATTCACCCGATGGAAAGACAATTGCCACTGCTGGAGGTTGGGAAGACCATACTGTGCGATTATGGGATGCTCGCACGGGTGAAACCACAGCCGTTCTCACAGGATATACCCATATCAGTTCTGTCGCATATTCGTCTGATGGCAAGACGCTCGCCACGGGTGGGGGATCTCGTAGCAACTCACTGCAGTTGTGGGATGTTCCGACAAGGAAACGCAAAACGACATATACCGAACACACGGACGGCATGCTCTCTTCTATCGTGTATTCGCCTGATGGCAAGACGCTCGCTGCGGTGGACCTGGAAAATGATACGGTTCGGTTGTGGAGTAGCGGAACGGGCAAACACAAAGCCACATTCAAACATACCAACGCAAGGCGTGAGTACGACATATCCTCGGTGGTATACTCACCCGATGGACATACCCTTGCTGTCGTCGGCGGATATTATAAACAGCATAAAGGGACGGTGTACCTCTGGCACGTGCAGACACGGAGACGCAAGATCATATATGAAGGACCCGATTATATATCTTCGGTAGCGTATTCGCCAGACGGCAGAACGATCGCTACCGGAAGCTGGAACGGCAAGATACAGGTGTGGCATACTGTAACGGGTGAGGAACTTAAAGCAATCCCTACAAAACACAAAGGCGGGGTCGAGTCATTAGCCTATTCACCCGATGGAAAGACCCTCGTTTCTGGTGGAGGCTATCGCGACGATCTTGTGCAATTGTGGGACGCAACAACGGGGGAACATAAAACCATACTCAGGGGACATACGCAGACTGTCAGTGCTGTCGTGTATTCACCCGATGGTAAGACGATCGCTTCTGGGAGTACAGATGGCACGCTTCGTCTCTGGGATGCGATAACAAGGGAACACAAAGCCACTTTCACCGCACATACGGACATCGTTTCTGTCGTGTATTCACCTGACGGAAAGACGATCGTTACCAGAAGTACCGACGGCACAGTACTCCTCTGGAAAATCAAACCGATAACTGATAGCCATTAAAAAAACAGGAGATTGATATGAACAGACCACCAGAAGCCTTCGTTCACGTAGACGAAGAGCGTTTGCTTAACTTTTCTACCGCTTGTTTTGAAAAAGCTGGTATTACACACGAACACGCCGCACTCATCAGCCGCTTGCTCGTCAATTCCGACTTACGGGGTGTCCGGAGTCACGGTACCCGAACCGTCAACGGATATTGTGGCGGTTTTGAAAACGGGAGTTTCAATCCCAACCCCGATATCCGTGTCATCCGTGAAACGCCAACCGCTGTCGTGTTGGATGGCAACGGTACCCTCGGCTATCTCCCGATGGTGCGCGCCACCGAACACGCCATCGCCAAAGCGAAAGAGGTCGGCATCGGGATGGGGCTCGTCCGCTACATTGGACACTACGGATCTGCAGGACACTATGCGCGTATCTGTAACGAAGCCGGGTGTATCGGTTTTTCAGTGCAGGGGTATCAGAACCAAGGCAACGCTGAAAACCAAGACCCGAAACCGCAACTCGGCTACTACGGCAATCCACCCATCTGTTTCGCGATCCCCGCTAACGAGGAACCCCCGGTCGTGCTGGATGCCGCAACCTGTATCATGGCGGATTACCAACGCGGTCCCGATTTCGATACCCTGCTTTCGATGATACCAGCGGCTTTCTTCAAGAGCGTCGGCTACACCGCCGTCGCGAGTCTGCTCGGGGGTGCTTTAACCGGTTTCACTGAACCCCCACCCGAAGATACCGCAAAATGGGGTGGGGCAGGCATGGGCGGAATGGTGCTCGCTATAGACATCGAATCCGTTGTGCCATCTGCTGTTTTCCACGCCGAAGTCGACCGCATGGTGCATGATGTTCGTGAAACTTACGAACCGATGCCGGGGACAGACAGAGCGCTCCTACCGGGTGCGATCGAAACGGAGCGCACGGAACAGCATCGTCGTGACGGCATCCGTTACGGTGAGATGGAACAGGAATCCGCCCGCGGAGTCAGTGAACGGTTAGGGGTGCCACTCCCTTGGGACGAATAACCTTGCTCAGGAGGAAAACATGAATAGACCACCAGAAGCTTTCGTCGTCGTAGATGAGGAACGACTTCTCAACTTCTCTACCGCTTGCTTTGAGAAAGCCGGCGTTCCCCATGAACACGCCGCACTCATCAGCCGCTTGCTCGTCAATTCCGACTTACGGGGTGTCCGCAGTCACGGCACGCAGACTGTGAATCGGTATTGTGCAGGCTTTGAAAACGGAAACCTCAACCCGAACCCGGATATCCGCATCATCCATGAGACACCGACTGCTGTTGTGCTTGATGGCAACGGCACGCTCGGCTATCTCCCGATGGTGCGTGCCACCGAACACGCCATCGCCAAAGCGAAAGCGGTCGGCATCGGAATGGGACTCGTTCGTTACATTGGACACTACGGGTCTGCAGGGCATTATGCACGTATGTGTAACGAAGCCGGATGCATCGGTTTTTCGGTCCAAGGATCCCGGAACCACGGCAATGCCGGAAACCAAGACCCGAAACCGCAACTCGGCTACTACGGCAACCCACCCATCTGTTTCGCCATTCCCTCCGATGAGGAACCCCCGGTTGTGCTGGATGCTGCAACCTGTATCATGGCGGATTACCAACGCGGTCCCGATTTCGATGCCCTGCTTTCGATGATACCCGCTGCTTTCTTCAAGAGTATTGGCTATACCGCCGTGGCACACCTCCTTGGTGGTGGACTCACCGGCTTCACGGAACCCCCACCGGAGGACACCGCAAAATGGAAACCTCCACAAGGTGGAATGGTCCTCGCCATAGATATCGAATCCGTTGTACCACTTGATGTTTTCCGTGCCGAAGTCGATCGGATGGTGCACGACGTTCGTGAAACATACGAACCGATGCCGGGAACCGACAAGGCACTCCTACCCGGAGCAATTGAAACGCAACGCACAGAACTGCATCGGCGTGAAGGCATCCGTTACGGGGAAGCGGAACAGGAATCCGCACGTGCGGTCAGTAAACGTTTAGGCGTGCCACTCCCTTGGGACGAATAACTTTTATCGGACTTACGCAGGCCGCTCTTTTGTAGCATAGGAGACCTTTAGTTTCCTCTGCTACGAGAACGTCTGCGTTTTTTATACGCGCGCTCATGGCACCGGCGTTGATCAAAATTGCGTCCATCCTGTTTTATACTGTTGTAGAAGAAAGAAAATCAAAAAACAGATGAGATTTTCATTGTCTTTTTTTGGAAAATGTTGCATACTTTCTTACAGGATTTTTGGATACCCCAAGATAGCCTGTCTATATGACATTGCCAAAACACGTGTTCCAGTAGCAGTGATCTCCGAATCGCGACACTCAACAGAAAATCGGTAGAAAACCGAAAACTGAATGGCTCTGGAAGAGGGTACCTAATATACTATTTTTTATCTTTGAGTTTTACATTTTAAGAAAGGTTTCGTTATGCACACTCCTATTAAAACCAGATTTTTATTTTACACATTCACATTGCTTATATGCCTCAATTCCTTTTTCATAAGGAACACCGCTGCACAAGTCAGCGATGAACCCGTTGTCGCACCCGCCAATGCCAACTATACCTTTGAGACGATCGACGTTCCCGGTGTAGACTTCTTAGCAGTGACGGCAAGTAGCGACTTTGAGGACTACGCCGGCAACACCCCGAGTGCGGATGGTGAAAAAATGGTCGGTTTTACACTCATTGATGGCGTTTTTACCACCCACGATTTCCCTGGGGCACAAGGCACGTATTTCTATGCGCTCGGTAATAATGGGGTCGCCGCTGGACACTACCAGGATAGCAACGGACTGTACCACGGTGTCATCTTAGGAGAAGATGGTGAGTTGCGGCAATACGATTTTCCAGGTGCCGTCGAAACCCAAATCTTCGGTTATAGTGACGCCACCGGGAGACTGACGGGTAATTTTACAGATACGTCCGGCGTTCGTCGTGGATTCTCAGGAGAGACAATAATTGAGTTCCCGGGGGCAACGGAAACTTATGCCGATTTTGTGAGCAGCTTAGGAAATGTCGTGGGTAGCTACGTAGATGCTGAAGGTACATATCATGCATACCTACGGGGTCCGAGCGGTAGTTTTGCAACATTCGACCTTCCACTCGAAGGAGAGTTGGACTACTTTTTTCTCCACGGTCTCAACGATAGAGTGATTGCTGTTGGCCGCGCCAAACCGGTAGAGGGTGTCCCGCGCACTTATGTCGGCAACTTCCTCAACCTACAAGAATTACGGGTTCCGGATAGCGTTGGCACAGAGGGGTGGAATGTCAATCAGGACGGTTCCGTCGTCGGACACTATGACTCCGCCGATGGGCGCAGACACGGATTTATTGCAAGACCCGTCCAGGACACTGCCCCACCAGTTAGCAATAGACGATCTGGCGCACCGCCCGGCTTTACTTTTGAGAGTATTGATGTTCCGGGTGTAGCGTTTTTAGCGTTGACGGCGAGTAGCGACTTTGAGGATTACGCTGGCTACACGAAAAGTGCCGATGGTGAAAAAATGGTCGGTTTTACGCTCATTGATGGGGTTTTTACCACTTATGATTTCCCGGGTTCGCAGAACACCTATTTCTATGCGCTCGGTAATAATGGGGTCGCCGCCGGACACTACGAGGATAGCGAAGGTCTCTACCACGGTGTCATCCTACAAGATGGCGAGTTGCGCCAATACGATTTCCCAGGTGCTGTTGAAACCCAAATCTTCGGTTATAGTGATGCGACGGGTGCACTGACGGGTAATTTCATAGATGCTTCGGGTGTTCGCCGTGGTTTCTCAGGAGATTCAATAATTGAAGTCTCCGGAGCATCAACAACTTATGCCAATTTTGTGAATTGGACAGGCAATATCGTGGGTAGCTATGCTGATGCTGCAGGCATATATCACGCATACGTACGGGGTCGGACGGGTAGGTTTGTATATATCGACCTTCCAACAGTACTCAATCTGGAATACTTTTTTCTCCACGGTAACAACGAATCAAGAAGTGTCGTTGGCCGCGCGAAAGAGGTGGGGGATGTCCCGCGCACTTATGTCGGCAATCCCCTTAATCTACGTGAGTTGCGGTTTCCGGGCAGCGTTAGCACGGAGGGCTGGAATATCAATCAGGACGACTCTGTCGTTGGGTACTACGACTCACCGGATGGGCGCAGACACGGGTTCATCGCAAAACCCGCTGATGAGACAGAGAGCCATCATTTTGGCAACTTCTACACTGTTACGCTCTCAAAAGGGTTGAACATGCTCTCTGTACCACTGGCATCTCCAACACCGATGAATGCGAAATCACTCGTCGCTATGGCAGGGGCGACAACCATCATCAGGTTTGATGCGCCAAACCAAAAATTCGTTGCGTGGACCCCAGATGCACCCAATGATGGTTTCTCAATTGAGGGTGGACACGGCTATATCGTTAATGTTCCAGAAACTCGTAACTTCGCCTTCGTCGGCGCACCGTGGACGGATCCAGTTCCAGAAACAACGGAGGTTTCCGCTGCCGCACCCTCTGCGCTCTCTACAGGGAATCCCCAAGCAGCGTGGGCATTCGTTGTGAGTGGGAATTTGGCAGGCAAACCCGCACTTCTTGACGGATACAAAGTCATCGTCCGCAATCTGAGAACAAACACCACCATAACCGCCGCAGTGCAAGGCGATTACTTCGCCGCCGCAACTGCCGATTTACAAAAACGGAGCGTCGTCCAAGTTGGAGACGTGGTTGAGCTGCGCGTTATCGGTCCGAGTGGAAACTTTGAATCACAAACTGTGAGTTTTGAAGTGACCCCTGAACATTTGGCGAACGCTGTTCTATCTGTCAGACTTGATGGCATAGGTCAACCGGAACAGAACCTGTTGCTACAGAACTACCCGAATCCGTTCAACCCTGAGACTTGGATTCCCTATCAACTCTCGGAAGGCAGTCCCGTATCAATATCCATATACGATACAACAGGTAAGTTAGTTCGCACGCTTTCGCTGGGTTTTCAATCCGCGGGCTTCTACAATAGTCAGGGACGTGCGGCGTATTGGGATGGGCGCAATGCCCTCGGGGAACGTGTTGCGAGTGGTATCTATTTCTACCAGCTGACAACCCCCTCCTTCCAGCAAACACGGCGGCTCGTCATTCTAAAGTAAGGGTCATCCGTACCTACTTTTTTAAGGCGAGCTCACGTAATTTTAAATACAAAACAAGCAAGTCCCAGCGGGACGGCATGTCTATAGAAAGGTTTCGTTATGCATATTCATATTAAAAAAACCAGCATTTTATTTTACATGTTTACGTTGTTCATGTGCCTCAATTTCTTTTTCCTAAGGAACACCGCCGCACAAGACAACGCTGAACCCGCTGACGCACCTGCCAGTGACACCTATACTTTTGAGACGATTGAGGTTCCGGGTGTAGACTTCTTAGCACTGACGGCGAGTAGCGACTTTGAGGACTACGCTGGCTACACGAAAAGTGCCGATGGTGAAAAAGACGTCGCCTTTACCCTCATTGATGACGTTTTTACGACCTATGAGTTCCCGGACGCACAGAATACTTATTTCTACGCGCTCGGTAATGATGGGCGCGCTGCGGGCTACTACGAAGATAGCGAGGGTTTGCACCACGGTGTTATCTTGGAAAATGGCGAGTTACGTCAATACGATTTCCCTGATGCTGTGCAAACAGAGATATACGGTATTTCTGATGCGACGGGCGTATTGACGGGTAATTGGATAGATGCTGCGGGTGTTCGGCGTGGATTTACAGGAGACACCATCCTTGAGTTTCCCGGGGCAATAGCAACATTCGCCGATTTTGTCAACTCGGATGGTAATTTGTTTGCCAGCTACATAGATGCTAACGGGGTATTTCAAGAATACGCATATTCCTCGGATGGCAGGTATGTAGCTTTTGAACTCACAAATGCAGAAAACCTTGAATTCTTTTATGTCCATGGTGTTAACGATGCATTAGTAAGGATCGCCCGAGGTAAAGTGTTCGGTGATGTCATTCGCACGTATCTGGGTACATTTACTGACGGTCTACGAGAATTGAAGGTTCCGGACAGTGTTAGCACACAAGGTTATAATATCAATCAGGATGGCTCTGTTGTCGGGTTCTATGACTCCCCTGATGGACGGAGACACGGGTTTATCGCCAAACCCATTGAAGTCGTTAATCAACCCGTTTTCCAAATCAGTGGTTTCAACTATACTTACGAGAGTATTGATGTGCCGGGCGTAGATTTTTTAGCATTGACGGCGAGTTCTGACTTTGAAGATTATGCGGGTTACACGAAAAGTGCCGATGGCGAAAAAATGGTCGCCTTTACCCTCATTGATGGTGTTTTTAAGACGTATGATTTTCCGGGTTCACAGAACACCTATTTCTATGCCCTCGGTAATGATGGACGTGCTGCCGGACACTACGAGGATAGCGAGGGGCGCCACCGCGGTATCATCCTACAAGATGGCGAGTTACACCCATACGATTTTCCGGGATCCGTTGAAACGGAGCTATGGGGTATCAGTGATGCGACGGGGAATCTGACGGGTAATTGGACAGATGCTTCGGGCGTGCGTCGCGGATTCACCGGGGACATCATCGTTGAGTATCCGGGGGCAGTGGAAACTTATGCCGATTTTATCAACGCGTTAGGGGGTATGTTTGGTAGCTACGTAGATGACGAAGGGACATATACGCCATACCTACGCGCACCGGATGGCAGGTATGTATCTTTCACCCCTCCAACCCAAGAAACTTATGAATTCTTTTTTGTGCACGGTTTCACCGATACAAAGATTTCCGTTTCCCGAGGCAAAGTGGTCGGCGAGGTCACCCGCACTTATGTCGGTACATTCCTTGGGGGGCTTCATGAATTGAAAGTTCCTGGCAGCGTTAGAACGGAAGGCTACAATATCAATCAGGACGCTTCTGTGGTTGGGCACTATGACTCCCCTGATGGACGTAGACACGGATTTATTGCCAGACTCGGTACCGAGGAAGAAAGCGATGCTTTCAGCAATGCTTACACCGTCTCGCTGTCCAAAGGCTTGAACATGCTTTCTGTGCCACTGGCACCGCCAACACCGATGACTGCCAAGAACCTTGTCGCGATAACAGGGGCGACAACCATCATCAGGTTTGATGCGCCAAACCAGAAATTCGTGGCATGGACACCGGATGCACCCAATGATGGTTTCTCAATTGAAGGTGGACACGGCTATATCGTTAATGTCCCACAAGCCCGAAACTTCGCATTCGTCGGCGCACCGTGGACGGATCCAATGCCAAAAACAACGGAAGTCGCTGCCGCACCCTCTGCGCTCTCTGCAGGGAATCCTCAAACAGCGTGGGCATTCGTTGTGAGTGGGCATTTGGCAGGCAAACCCACACTTGACGGATACAAAGTCATCGTCCGCAATCTGAGAACAAACACCACCATAACCGCCGCAGTGCAAGGCGATTACTTCGCCGCCGCAACTGCCGATTTACAAAAACGGAGCGTCGTCCAAGTTGGAGACGTGGTTGAGCTGCGCGTCATCGATCCCAGTGGAAACTTTGAATCACAAACTGTGAGTTTTGAAGTGACCCCTGAACATTTGGCGAATGCTGTTCTATCTGTCAGGCTTGATGGCATTGGTAGACCGGCGCAGAACTTGTTGCTACAGAACTATCCGAATCCGTTCAACCCTGAGACATGGATTCCGTATCAACTCTCGGAAGGCAGTCCAGTATCAATATCCATATACGATACAACAGGTAAGTTAGTTCGCACGCTTTCGCTGGGTTTTCAATCCGCGGGCTTCTACAATAGTCAGGGACGTGCGGCGTATTGGGATGGGCGCAATGCCCTCGGTGAACGCGTTGCGAGTGGTATCTATTTCTACCAGTTGACGACCCGCTCCTTCCAGCAGACACGGCGACTCGTCATTCTAAAGTAAGGTCCATCCGTACCTACTTTTTTAAGGCGAGCTCACGTAATTTTAAATACAAAACAAGCAAGCCCCAGCGGGGCGGCATGTCTATAGAGAGGTTTTCATTATGCATACTCAGATTAAAACCAATTTTTTATTTTACACGCTTACGTTGTTCATGTGCCTCAATTGCGTTTTCGTAGGAAGAACCGCCGCACAAGACAACGCTGAATCCACTGAGGCACCCGCCAGTGACAACTACACTTTTGAGACGATCGACGTTCCGGGCGTAGCGTTCTTACAGTTGAGTGCCAGTAGCGACTTTGAGGATTACGCCGGCAGCACGCGGAGTGCGGATGGCGAAAAAATAGTCGCCTTTACGCTCATTGATGGTGTTTTTAAAACCTACGATTTCCCGGGTTCAAAAAATACTTATTTCTTTGCGCTCGGTAATAATGGCGACGCTGCCGGACACTACGAGGATAGCGACGGTCTATTCCATGGGGTTGTCTTGAGAGATGGTGAATTGCAGCAATTCGATTTCCCGGGTGCTGTTGAGACGGAACTCTGGGGTATTAGTGATTCAACCGGCGCACTAACGGGTAATTTTATAGATGCGTCTGGCATCCGTCGCGGATTCACAGGAGACGAAATTATTGAGTTCCCTGGGGCATCGGAAACGTATGCCGATTTTGTGAACTCGAGCGGAGGGATGGTCGGCAGCTACGTAGACGCTGACGGTCTATATCATCCATACATACGTACGCCGACTGGCAGGTTTGTCCCTCTCAAGCTTCCAAGAGCAGCAAGTCTGGAATACTATTTTGTGCACGGTATCAACGATGCAAATGTGGTCGTTTCACGAGCCAAACCGGTGGATGGTGTCCCGCTCACTTATGTCGGCTCATTCCAAGAGGGGCTAAAGGAATTTAAAGTTCCGGGCAGTGTGAGCACGGAAGGCTATAATATCAATCAGGACGGTTCAATCGTCGGGCACTATGATACAGCAGATGGACGCAGACACGGGTTCATCGCTAGACCCATAACGGACACCGCTGCACCCGTTGAGGATCAACCTGTTGCCACACCTGCTGATCTCAACTATACCTTTGAGAGTATTGATGTTCCGGGTGTAGACTTTTTAGCGTTGGCGGCGAGTAGCGACTTTGAGGATTACGCTGGCTACACGAAAAGTGCTGATGGTGAAAAAGAGGTCGCCTTTACGTTGATAGATGGGGTTTTTACAACCTACGATTTCCCCGGCTCACAGAGTACTTATTTCTTTGCGCTCGGTAATGATGGACGAGCTGCAGGACATTACCAAGATAGCGAGGGTCTCTACCATGGTGTCGTTTTAGAAGATGGCGAGTTACGGCAATACGATTTTCCGGGTGCCGTCGAAACAGAGATATATGGCATCAGTGATGCAACAGGGGCATTGACGGGTAATTTCACAGATGCGTCTGGTGTTCGGCGTGGATTCTCAGGGGAGACAATAGTTGAAGCTCCCGGGGCACCGGAAACGTATGCCGATTTTATAAACGCGAGTGGTCGTATGGTGGGCAGCTACATAGATGCTGACGGCATATATCATCCATACACGCGTAGCTCGGAGGGCAGGTTTATATCTCTCAAACTCCCACAAGCAGCACAATTTGAATACTTTTTTGTGCACGGTATCAACGACGTAGGGGTTCTCGTTGGCAGATCCAAACGAGTCGGTGGTGTCCCGCGCACCTACGTCGGCTCATTCCAGCATGGGCTACATGAATTGGAGTTTCCGGGCAGCGTTAGCACGGAGGGGTGGAACATCAATCAGGACGGCTCTGTTGTCGGGCACTATGATTCAGTCGATGGACGCAGACACGGGTTCATTGCCAGACCCGCAACGGACACTGCTGCACATGCCGACCCTCAGCCCGTTGTTACACCGACTGAACCTGTAGTTGAAGCCGGCGACTCCAACTACACATTTGAGAGTATTGATGTTCCGGACGTAGACTTTTTAGAGTTGACGGCGAGTAGCGACTTTGGGGATTACGCGGGGAACACCCGGAGTGCTGATGGTCAAAAAATCGTCGGCTTTACACTCATTGATGGCGTTTTTACGACTTACGATTTTCCCGGTTCGCAGAACACTTATTTCTATGCCCTCGGTAACAATGGACAAGCCGCAGGACACTATGAGGATAGCGACGGTCTTCATCATGGTGTCATCTTAGAAAACGGCGAGTTGAGGCAATATGATTTTCCGAGTGCCGTCGAAACGTTCCTCTACGGTATCTCTGATGCGACGGGTGCCCTGACGGGTAATTTTATAGATGCTTCGGGGGTGCGTCGAGGTTTCACAGGGGACGAAATTATTGAGGTCCCTGGTGCCTTGGAAACGTATGCCGATTTCGTGAGCGCGGGTCGGCTCGTCGGCAGCTACATAGATGCTTCGGGTATATATCATGCCTACATACGTTCTCCACAAGGCAAGTATACATCTATTGAGCTGCCAGACGGACCGAAGCTGGCGTACTATTTTCTGCACGGTATCAATGATGCAGGGACTTACGTTGCCCGCGCGAAAGTCGTGGATGATATTCCGCGGACATACGTCGGCACATTCACCGGGCGGGAGGAGTTGCGTTTTCCGGGCAGTGTCAGTACACAGGGTTATAATATCAATCAAGACGGCTCTATCGTCGGAAACTATGACACTTCTGATGGACGCAGACACGGGTTCATCGCCAGACCTGCTGGAGGGATGGCTGCGCAACCGGTTGTCCCTACCAGTTTCAACTATACTTTTGAGAGTATTGCTGTTCCGGGAGTCGCCTATTTACAGTTGACAGCAAGTAGCGACTTTGAGGATTACGCCGGCAACACGCGGAGTGCTGACGGTGAAAAAATCGTCGGCTTTACGCTCATTGATGGCGTTTTTACAACCTACGATTTCCCCGGCTCACAGAACACTTTTTTCTATGCACTGGGTAACAACGGTCAAGCCGCCGGACACTACGAAGATAGCAACGGCCTGTTCCACGGGGTCATCTTAGAAAACGGCGAGTTAAGGCAATATGATTTCCCGGGTGCCGTTGAGACGGAGATATACGGTATCTCTGATGCGACCGGTGCCTTGACGGGAAATTTTATAGATGCTTCGGGTATACGTCGCGGCTTCTCTGGAGAGACCATCGTTGAGTTTCCCGGTGCCACAGCAACTTATGCCGATTTTATCGCCGCGGGTCGGCTCGTCGGCAGCTATGTAGATGCTGAAGGTGTATATCGTCCCTACATACGTGATACCGATGGCAAGATGAGATCTATTAACATCCCAGCAGCAGAAAATATGGAGTACCTCTTTTCGCACGGTATCAATGATGCGGGGGTTTCCGTCAATCGTGCAAAAGTCGTGGATGATATTCCGCGGACATACGTCGGCACACTCCAAGGATTCCATGAGTTGCGTTTTCCGGGCAGCGTTAGCACGGAGGGGTGGAATATCAATCAGGACGGCTCCGTCGTCGGACACTATGACTCACCCGATGGACGGAGGCACGGGTTCATCGCCAGACCTGTTGATGCGGCAGAGAGCACTCAGTTTGGCAACTTCTACACCGTTACGCTGTCTAAAGGGTTGAACATGCTTTCTGTGCCGTTAGCACCTGCAACGCCGATGACTGCCAAGGCACTTGTCGCGATGGCAGGGGCGACAACTATCATCAGGTTTGATGCGCCAAATCAGAAATTCGTGGCGTGGACACCAGATGCACCCAATGATGGTTTCTCAATTGAAGGCGGAAAAGGTTATATCGTCAATGTCCCAGAAACCCGAAACTTCGCTTTCGTCGGTGCACCGTGGACGGATCCAATGCCAAAAACAACGGAGGTTTCCGCTGCCGCACCCTCTGCCATATCCACGGAGATGCCGCAAGCAGCGTGGGCATTCGTTGTGAGTGGGCATTTGGCAGGCAAACCCGCGTTCAATGGATACCAAGTCAGCGTCCGTAACCTGAGAACCAACCGCATCATAACCGCATCCTTGCAAGGTGATTACTTCGCTGCTGCAACTGCCGACTTAACGCGGCGAAGCGTCGTCCAAGTTGGAGACGTGATTGAATTACGCGTCATCGGTCCGGGTGGAAACGCTGAATCGCAACCTCTCACTTTCAAAGTGACCCCTGAGCATCTTGCGAATGCGGTCTTGTCTGTCAGGCTTGATGGCATCGGTCAACCGCAGCAGAATCTCTTGTTGCAGAACTACCCGAATCCGTTTAACCCGGAGACATGGATTCCATACCAACTCTCGGAAGACAGTCCCGTATCGATATCCATATACGATACAACGGGTAAGTTGGTTCGCACGCTTTCACTCGGTTTCCAATCCGCAGGTTTTTACAATAGTCAGGGACGTGCGGCGTATTGGGATGGACGCAATGCCCTTGGGGAACGCGTTGCGAGTGGTATCTATTTCTACCAGTTGACGACCCCCTCCTTCCAGCAGACACGGCGACTCGTCATTCTAAAGTAGGGGCCACCCGTATAAAACTAACAGGTGTCACAGGGATGCTATCGGCGTAACTGTGACACTTCTTTAAACCTAATAGGACTTATGCAGCTTGCTCATTTTCGTGCGACCTTTGGTTCGTAGTCGCGCAATGGCGCAAGTCGCGTGTGGACTTGCGGTTAACCATCAACTCGCCTCCGATACAATATTCAAAGGAAACCCGAGTTGATGGTTAAAATGCGCATTCTTGTGTTCTAAATAATCAATTTCGTCGTGGAATCCAAATTTGCGTAAGTCCTGCCCAAAAAAAGATGTGTAAGTTCTAACCTGCCGAATTGCCTCCTTCACCCATTTGTTTTTCCGATTCTTAGGGATCAATAAAAATTGCTCAATATCACAGAAAAGTGCTATAATATCCATAGCGCGCGCGTTTCCATACCGGTTTAAGTGCCTCATTATACTATAGGCGTTCCTCCTTGGAATCACAGCTACATTTACATCAAACTCAAGTTAAAAAAGGATAGCTATGAATCACAAAATCAAAACGAAACTTCCCTTGTTCATAAGTCTAATTATCTGTTTCACGGGATATGCCCTTGCACAGGTTGAAACCGAAATACCGATTGCGGATTACACCTTCGAAACCATCGAAGTGCCGGGCATCGATTTTCTGGAGGTGGCCGCAAGTAACGACTTCGGAGACTACGCCGGGAACACCCGAACCCCTGACGGTGAGAAAACCATCGGTTTCACGTTGATAGATGGTGTGTTTACAACCTACGATTTCCCGGATTCCCTGAATACCTATTTCTATGCACTCGACAACGCTGGAAAAGCAGCCGGACACTACAAAGATATGGATGGACTTTACCACGGTGTCATCATGGAAGATGGGGAACTCACGCAATACGATTTTCCCGGTGCAGCCGAAACCCACATCTACGGTCTTAGCGATGAAACAGGGGCACTGAGCGGTAATATTGTTGATGAAACAGGTGCCACTCGCGCCTTTTCAGGCGATCTGATAATTACGGTCCCTGGTGCGGTCACAACTTATGGGGACTTCGTCAACGCCGCAGGTGCTGTCGTTGGGAGCTACGTGGATGCCGATGGAAGGCCTCATGGGTTCATACGTAACCCCGACGGCAGTTTCACCACTATTGACGTTCCAGAAATGCCAAATCTTGAATTCCTATTTGTAAACACCATCACCGATTTCGGTGTTGTCGCTTTCAGAGCGAAAGCTGTAAATGATATTCTGCGGTCCTATATCCTCCTGCCAGATGGTATCCTCTATGAAGTGCGGCTCCCAGGCAGTGTGAACACCGTCGTCCGAAATGTGAATCAGGATGGGAGTATTATCGGTTATTACGACTTAACAGACAGGCGTAGATACGGCTTCGTCGGTAGACCGACACCACAATCAGATGGGAAAAATTTGGGTAATATCTTCTCCATGCACCTCTCTAAAGGCTTGAACCTGTTGTCTGTGCCGTTGAAACCAACTGTCTACATGACAGCACGCTCGCTCGCAGTCAAGACAGGCGCGACAGCCGTTGTTATGTTTGATGCCGCGAACCAACGGTTCGTCGGATGGACGCCAAACGCACCCGACGACGGATTCCCCATTGAAGGCGCAAGAGGATATATCGCCAATCTACCAGAAGCTCGTGATGTCGTTTTCACTGGGACAAAGTGGACAAATCAGATGGAGGTCGCTGCAGCACCGATTGCAACGCCTCTCAATCAGACGTGGGCCTTCGTCGTCAACGGGTATTTAGGAGGCACACAACGCTTCAACGGGTATCTCGTCACAATCCGAAACACACGGACGAACACTACCATGACAGCGCGGGTGCGCGGTAATTACTTTGCCGCTGCGACTGCCGATCTCAACTACCGCAGCGTTGTGGAAGTCGGGGATAGGTTAGAATTAACCGTAACGGACACACACGGAAACATCGCTTCAGAAAGATTCAATTTCACGGTGAATCCGATGAATCTGGCAAACGCCGCTCTGAATGTGACGCTGGATGGCATCGGGACACCGAAACAGAATCTTCTGTTGCAGAACTATCCGAACCCTTTCAATCCTGAGACGTGGATACCCTATCGGCTTTCAGAGGGCGGTGACGTGTTCTTGTCCATCTATGACACAAAAGGCGCGCGCATCCGAACGCTTTCGCTCGGCTATCAGTCCGCGGGTTTCTATCAGGATCAAGGACGTGCCGCCTATTGGGATGGGCGCAACGACTTAGGGGAACCGGTTGCAAGTGGGGTCTATTTTTACCAACTGACAACGGCATCTTTCCAGCAAACCCGGCGGATGCTTATTTTCAAATAGTAACATCCAGACCTTGGTTGGCATACTGCTGGCGAGGTTCCCTAACCTCGCCGCTTAAGTCTGTCAAACACACGTGAACAATGCAATATCAATGCGGCAAATGCAGCAACACCTATCAGATCTCACCGTTGCGCTATAAGTGCGACTGTGGAAACCCACTGAACCTCGTCAGAGATTCACGCGTAATCCCGAATCCACAGGTCCCAGGGGCGATGTCGCTCTGGCGGTATCGCGAAGCACTACCGATCGGTGAGGAGACAGAGATTGTCACGCTCGGTGAAGGCATGACCCCGCTTGTTCCACTTGACGTTAATGCTCCTGAACACTTCGCAAAATTGGATTATCTCTGTCCGACCGGTTCCTATAAGGATCGAGGGGCATCTGTCCTACTGACGCACCTCAAATCACTTGGTGTGGATACGATTGTTGAAGATTCATCGGGCAACGCGGGTGCCGCGATAGCCGCCTACAGCGCGAGGGCAGGCATTCACTGCACTATCTACTGTCCTGCGGCCACTTCAAAAGGTAAATTGAGACAGATTTCCGCTTACGGTGCCGAGTTAAAACTGGTGGCAGGCAACCGTATGGCAACGACGGAAGCCGTAAAACTCGCCGCGGAGACCACCTGTTATGCTTCTCATAACTGGCACCCGTTTTTCTTGGAAGGCACAAAGACGCTCGCGTATGAGATTACCGAACAACTCGGGTGGCGTGCACCGACACATGTCTTGTGTCCAGTCGGGTTCGGGAGCATTTATCTCGGACTCGCTATCGGATTTCGTGAATTGCAGACCCAAGGGATTATTGAAGGCATCCCTCGACTTCTCGGGGTTCAATCCGATGTTTGTTGCCCAATCCACAACGCGTATGTTGAAACCCTAACGTCAATCTCAAGAATGCAGCAAACTGGAGACACACTTGCTGAGGGTATTACCGCTGAGCTCCCCATCCGAGGCGACAATATTTTGGAGGCACTCCATTTCTCGAACGGTGCATTTACCACAGTCAACGACACAGACATTAAGGAAGGCATGAAACTGCTTGCCGCCAAAGGGATGTATGTGGAACCTACGTCTGCTGTGATCGTTAAAGCGTATCAGAAGTTCAAAGCGTCAGGTATCATCCAAGAAGGTGATATGACAGTCTCGATCCTCACCGGTATCGGTTTAAAGGCGAGTAAGTAAAACTCATGAGAGAAAACAGACTTGACTTCACGCGACTCATTACCGTCTGCGCGCTGATCCTACTTTTTATTTTCGTGATTGGCGCGTTGCGCGCCCGAGAGCGTTCGTTTTTCCGCATCGGTGCCAGCAAGAGTAGAAACCAAGAGGCATTTCCCGACACTGTCAAACGGCGCGATGAACTCCACAGCGATCGATGGCCCAAAGGTTTTCGACTGCTTCGGTATTGGTGGACGGGTGGCGCAGCGGTCTATATTGCCGAGATGGACCGCACGGCGAAAAATCTCCAATTCGCTGTTGAACTCGCCAACGATCAGATTTTAGGACGCGAAACCATCACGGATGCGACCAAGCGCCTCATGGCAAAAGACGTGCTGCCGCTCGCAGGTGTCAACGGCAGCTTTGGCATCCGAGAGGACAATCGCGGACGCGGTGGGATGATGTTCAATCTGCATATCCAAAACGGTGAACTGATCAGTATCTCCACACCCCTGGATAGATGGGGATATTCGCCGCCATCCCCGTGGGGTGAGACGAGTTTCGGCGTAACACCCGATGGCGAGTTCCTCTTGGATAGGGTGAAACTCAACGGTAAACTCAAGATTGCCGGTGATACACTTCCGATTGATGCGGTCAACCAAATTTGCGATTCAGCGTGTCCTGCTGTACTCTATACATCACGTTTTGGACGTAGAACTTTAACACGCCGATGCTACGAGTTTACACTCAGACAAATTCAACTGCCGCTGACCGGAAAATACACAAGTAGATTCGTCGTTACGGATGTGAACCCGCGCGGCAACAGTATCATCCCGTTTGATGGTATCGTTCTTGCGGTCGAACCGCGTTTGGCACGGGACTGGACAGATAAAATCGTCAAATCCACAGCGGGCACATTGGAAATTGCGCTCACGCCTAAAAAATGGCAACGTGTTCAGCAGGGGATTGGTGGGAATTTGCGGCTTGTCCGGGAGGGTAAGGTCGAACCTGAACTCATCGCGTTTGGCGAGTCGCGTGGGGGGAGTGCCTACCGGCATCGGAATGCCGCGTCCCGTCACCCGCGCAGTGCCCTCGGATTTAACGATGAAAAGTTGTTCCTCATCGCTATTGACGGCAGGCAGCCGGGGTACAGTATGGGGATGACGCTCTATCAGATGGGAACGTTTTTCAGCGAACTCGGCATCAAACACGCCATCAACTTCGACGGTGGAAGCTCCTCGACCTTATGGGCACTCGGGAGGGTCGCAAACAGTCCGGCGCACGGCTACGAACGCCGTATTTTCAACGTTGCGATGATCCGCGCGAAAAAATAAGCACAATGCAATCTAAATATTTCCTACTTCCTATCCTGTTCATACTCGCGTGTTCAAACAGGAACACACCGCAAGCCGTCAGCGAAGATTTTATCTATAACTACTATCAGCGTGCCGACCAAGCGGCAGCGTTACAACTCAGCCATGGGCTCGCCGCAGAAAAATTGGAAGACGAAATCGCTCGTGTGCGTGAAGTCCGGTCTCCGGGGCAACAGATGGAGGAGATGCCGAAGATTGAATACGAAGCAATTGGAAAAGAAGAGGAACCAACACACGTCCTATTCAACTATAAGCTCACTATCACAACACGAGGCACAATAACCTACACCCGGAACGTCATTATCAATACCGAACAGATTGATGGACGCTGGAAAGTCGTCAACTTCGACGAATATTAAGGAAGTTGTGCGTAGACATGCGATCATTGGGCTTTGTCGAGATCGTTATCCTTGAAAAATTATATCCATTTGGTTATAATATATTATGGATCATGATAGGATGAACTTAAGAGAAGCTATATGGATAGGGGATTCTAAGACGAGACTGAAGGAATTTCCGCAGCCCATCCAAAAAGATATTGGCGACGCTTTATTTGTTGCCCAGGCTGGAAGTATGTCTCCAATGGCGAAACCATTTAAAGGCGTTGGCTCAGGGGTTTTTGAGATACGATCGGATTATCGGACTGATACTTATCGCGCCGTATATGCGGTGAAGATTGGAGAGCGAGTTTACGTGCTGCATTGTTTTCAAAAGAAATCGAAGCGCGGAATTAAAACCCCCAAAAAAGAAGTAGACCTTATCAAGAGACGCCTCAGAATGGCGCAAGAACTGGAGGAAAATTATGAGCAAGCAGATTAAATTTGAAAAGAGTTCAGGCAATGTCTTTAAGGATTTAGACCTGCCAGACGCGGAGGAACTATTTCTTAAAGCGAAGCTTGGGTTTGAAGTGTTTCAAATTATAGAAGATCGCAAGTTAACTCAAGTTGAAGCGGCAAAGATTTTAGGTGTGAAGCAGCCCGAGATCTCCAGACTAAAGCAAGGAAGGTTTAATCATTATAGTGTAGAACGACTGTTAGCGTTTCTGAACCAATTGAATCGCGATATTGAAATCCGCATTATTCCCTCAGAGGATAGAAAGGGACAACAACGAGTTGTCGCCGTTTAGTTACAGAAATGGACATCAATCCTCAGACTCGCCGCATCGAACCGCAAGGAAAATTAAAAAAATGAAAACTGGAAAAGTTGCTGTTTTCACAGAAGCGCAAACACCCATGGAATTCCGGGAATACCCGATCCCATCCGTTACACCCGATGATCTGCTCGTCCGAATCCGTATGGCGAACATCTGCGGCTCCGACCTACATTTTTGGCGCGGACATGGACCGAAAATCGAGAGCGGTATCCCCCAAGTGCTCGGACACGAAATGATCGGCACGATCGAAGCCATGGGACGCAATATCACAACGGATAGCATGGGACAACCCCTAACCGAAGGCGATCGCATCGCCTATTCCTACTTCAAACCGTGTCAACGCTGTTGGATGTGTCTCAACGGAAAACCCGGATGTCCGAACCGCTATCGAGATTGGCTCGGTGTCTCCAGTGAGCAATCGCCTCACTTTCACGGTGCTTACGGCGAGTACTACTACATGAAACCCGGACATTGGGTGTTCAAGGTCCCTGATGCACTCTCGGACGCACTCGTATCCCCCATCAACTGCGCCTTGTCTGAAGTCATTTACGGGCTCAACCAGATCGGCATCACACTCGGTGATACCGTGGTCATCCAAGGTGCGGGTGGACTCGGACTCTACGCCACCGCAGTCGCAAAGGAGATGGGTGCGGGAAAAATCATCGTTTTTGATCGGCTCCCTGCACGCCTTGCACTCGCGCAGGAGTTTGGCGCCGATGAGACGCTCAACGTCGACGAAATTGACATGAAATCACGTGTCGAATACGTCCTCGACCAGACACGCGGCATCGGTGCAGACCTTGTCGCCGAGTTTGTCGGATCCCCGCGCGTCCTCGCCGAAGGCGTGGAGATGCTCCGGTGGGGTGGACGTTACCTCTGGATCGGCAACATCAATCTCGGATTCCCCACAGAGATCGATCCCGGCAACATCGTCCGCTGCAGTAAAGCGATTCGCGGCGTGATCGTCTACGAACCGTGGGTCATCCCGCGTGCCCTCGATTTCCTCAGCCGAACACGAGACAGGTATCCGTTCCACAAAATCATCTCCGATACCTTCTCGTTCAGCGACATCAACGAAGCGTTCTCTTACGCCGATAGCGGCGAGGCAATCCGAGTCGGATTGGAATTTTGACGCGGAGTTAAAAGATGCGTAACTACAGAAAATTCAAAGACTATCATATCCAGCAGCTGCGCGATCCAGAGGACGCAAAAATATACCTTTCCGTCGCTCTTGAGGATTACGAAAAAAATGAGGATATAGATGCGTTTTTACTTGCAGTCAGAGATGTAGCAGAGGCACAAGGCGGTATATCTAAGTTAGCCGAACGTCTCAGCCTTACCGATGATGGACTCAACAAAGTTCTATCCGAAAATGGAAATCCGCAACTCAACACGATACGCAAAATACTGCACGAGTTAGGGTTTAAATTTTCGATAGAAGCACGAGAGAATCGACCATACGCAGTATGAACTATCCTCCTAAAACCGCTTCTTCTGTCTATATTCACATCCCATTTTGCGCGACGAAATGCTACTACTGTGCTTTCAATACCTATACCTTTCACAAAGAGGAGGCGAAAGCATACCTAACCGCACTCCGCACAGAAATGGAACTCTATGCCGCTGAAACCGAGCCTCTACAAACGGTTTTCATTGGCGGTGGCACGCCTTCCATCCTCTCTGCGGACGCTTTGGCACGGTTATTTACGGATATACATCAGCATTTCCAACTAACGCCAAACGCGGAGATCACCGTAGAATGTAATCCGGGGACCGTTGATAGTGAGAAGTTACGTGTAATGCGAGATAACGGTGTGAATCGGCTCAGCTTCGGTTTGCAAGCCATGCAAGACGAGACCTTGAAACAGTTAGGCAGGATCCACACCGTCGCTGAATTCTTGCAGAGTTATCGCCTCGCGCGCGAAGGCGGTTTTGAGAACATCAACATCGACCTGATTTTCGCACTTCCCGACCAAACGCTGGCAGCGTGGCAGCACACCCTCAACAAAGTGATCTCCCTTGAACCCGACCACATTTCAGCCTATAATCTCGTTATGGAGGAGGCGACCCCCTTCTATGAAGGGTGGCAAGCCGGTGAACTCCACCTCCCGACCGAGGACACGGAAGCCGATATGTTCCAATACACCATTGATACACTCACCACGCACGGGTATACACATTATGAAATCTGTAACTTTACCAAGCCGAACCACTTTGCGAGACACAATCTCGTCTACTGGAACAACCAGCCGTGTATCGGGCTCGGCGCAGGCGCGTGTGGGTATATCAACGGCGTTCGTTACACCAACATTCGGGGTATCGCGCCCTATATTCGCGAACTCTCCCAACGTCATAAACCGATCGCCGATACCGAACGCATGACGGGACACGCTGAAAAGTCGGAAACGCTCATGCTCGCACTTCGGAAGCGCGAAGGCATTTCTCTTGACGTTTATAAAGACCGGTTCGGTGAAGATATCGAAGTCGCCTTTGGAAGCATCCTCAAAAAATGGTTAGACATGGAATTGCTGGAACGCACAGCCACACATCTCCGCCTCACACCTCGCGGTCTCTTCCTCGCAAACGAAGTCTTCGTCGAATTGATGTGAGGTTTTTCGACACGACAGGCGGATCACAATCTGACAGATCGTACTGCGATTCTCCTTTTTGCTTTTTTAATTGGCTTTATATCCTGGACATGCTATCCTATATAGGCTTCACATAGCAGGGTTTATACCAAATTAACCCGATTTGTATTGTCTTTTCCTCAAGGAATAGCCCACGAAGTGGAGGCGGTGTGCAAATGGCTGATCAAGATTTTCGGGAAAGAGTCCTTAAATCCTTGGCACGGATTGAGGCACAATCTAGAGAAAATAATGCACGTTTGGAAAAACGTCTTGATTCTTTGGATACCCGCGTAGGCTCTTTGGAGCGTGATGTTGGGTGGATTAAAGGAAAACTGGAAGGAAAGCAAGAGGGCACGAGTAAAGTGTTGACTGTCCTTACTGTATGTACCGCTGTAGGTGCCGCGATTATAGCTCTTATTGCCTTGCTAACCTAATATCCGCGATTTGGATTTCCGATTGCCTTATTCCCTAAATCTACTATCATACCTCCATGCCGAACCTCAATCTCAAACCCAATCACAAAGCAGTCCGTGATTACTACGCCACACTGCAGGAATACGATAAACACGACATCAGACACGAAGGCGCGGTCAGCTCACCTTTTGAAACCCTCCTGCACGCCTGTGCAAAACAAGTGAACGCTACGCTTGTTCCACAATACACCCTGCGTGTCCCACAAGGAAACCGCATCGTTATCGACGGCGCAATACTCGACGAATACGGACTCCCTCTCGCCTATTGGGAAGCGAAAGATATAGATGACAATCTCTCAAGGTCCGTACAGGAGAAACGCGAGGCAGGCTACCCGCTTGATAATATCCTTTTCCAAACTCCACAACGCGCTATCCTGTATCAGAACGGAGTAGAGGTGCTTGATTTCGATATCACCGAACCAGCAGACTTGATTGCCGCACTCCAACATCTATTCTCTTACGTGCCACCCGCACTCGACAACTGGCAGACAGCCGTCGCTGATTTTAGAGAACATGTTTCAGACCTCTCGGTCGAACTCAAAGAACGTATCGAGCAACGCTACGAAACCGATCCAGCCTTCAAAAAATCGTTCTTCGATTTCTACGAAACCTGCCGCACTTCCATAAACCCTGAACTTTCACAGGATGCCGTCGAAGAGATGCTCATCCAACATATTCTCACTGAGCGGATCTTCCGCACCGTCTTCGAGCGATCGGATTTCACCCGTCGAAACGTCATCGCACGCGAGATTGAAAACGTCAGCGACGTGCTGATGCGGGAGTACATAAGCCGCGACGCATTCTTGGGACGACTGAACCCGTTCTATATCGCAATTGAGCAGGCAGCGACACTCTGCAAAGACTTCTCCCAAAAACAGCACTTTCTCAACACGTTCTACGAGAAATTCTTTCAAGGATTCTCTGAGGACGTAGCAGACACGCACGGCATCGTCTACACACCACAACCGATCGTTGATTTCATGGTGAACAGTGTGGAACATATCTTGAAAACCGAGTTTGGTCGGTCGTTGTCGGATAGGGGAGTACATATCATCGATCCGTTCGTCGGGACGGGGAACTTTATCGTCCGACTCATGCGGGACATCCAAGGCACGGCGTTGGAAGAGAAATACCGTCAGGAACTCTACTGCAACGAGGTGATGCTCCTGCCTTACTACATCGCCAGCCTGAACATTGAGCAGGAGTACTACCGACGCACAGGCACATATCTACCGTTTGAAGGGATCGCCCTTGCGGATACGTTTGAGTTGCTTGAGCAGCAACAGACAGAATTCTTCACGCAGGAAAACACAGAACGGGTGAAAAAACAGAAGGCAGCGGATATGTTCGTTGTAATCGGCAACCCACCTTACAATACAAAGCAAATTGATGAAAATGATAATAATAGGAATCGAACGTATGAGACGATGGATACACTTCTGCAAGAAACGTATTCCCAAGCTTCAAAGGCAACGAATAAAAGACCCCTCTCGGATCCGTATGTGAAGGCAATCTTGTGGGCGTCAAAACGGATTGGAGAGGAAGGCATCGTTGCGTTTGTGACAAACAACGGCTTCCTCGATGGTATCGCGTTTGACGGGATGCGGAAACATCTCGCACAGGATTTCGACGCGATTTACATTCTGGATCTTGGTGGGAACGTCCGTAAGAACCCGAAGTTGTCAGGGACAACGCATAACGTCTTCGGAATTCGGGTCGGGGTGAGTATCAATCTTTTCATCAAAAGAAATACGGTAATAACAGATCAGAAACCCACTGAAATCTTCTATGCAAGTGTCGACGAATTTTGGCAGAAAGAGGAGAAATATAACTATCTCGATTCAAAGGGACATTACCAAAATATTGAATGGCAGCAGATAACACCTGATAATCGACATGCCTGGCTCACTGAAGGTCTTGACCCCGAATTTGATACCTTTCTTCCTATGGGAACGAAGGAAGCGAAGGCACAAAAAAGTGCCGCGGTGGATGTAATTTTCAAAACATATAGTAACGGAGTTAAGACCAATCGTGATGCGTGGACTTACAATTTCAACGCAAATACCCTTGCTCAGAACGTTCAGAAGATGATGAATTTCTACAATGCACAGGTTCTGAAGTGGCTTGTCACACCAGAGAAGTCGATTGTGAAAATTGATAACTTCGTATCGTATGACGACACGAGAATCAGTTGGAGTCGGGACTTAAAGGCAAAATTGAAACGAGGGACAATTACCGAATATACAGAGCACAAGGTAAGGACATCATTCTACCGTCCGTTTACGAAATCAAATCTCTACTTTGACCGGACGATGAATGATGTTGTATATGTGTTTCCATCCATCTTCCCAACTTTGGAGACAGAAGTCGAAAATCGAGTAATCTGCGCCAGTGGTATTGGAAGTAATAATCCTTTTCATTTGTTGATGGTTGATGTAATTCCGTATCTCCATGTTACAAACAATGGTCAATGTTTTCCCTTCTACACCTACGACGAAGATGGCTCAAACCGACGAGAGAACATCACCGATTGGGCGTTATCGGAATTCCGAACGCATTACGGCGACGACACCATCACCAAGTGGGACATCTTCCACTACACCTACGGACTCTTACACCATCCCACCTATCGCGAGAAATACGGAAGGAACCTCAAACGCGATCTACCGCACATCCCCTTCACCGAAGATTTTTGGGGGTTCGCCAACGCAGGGGCACAGTTAGCAGATCTCCACATTAACTACGAATCCGTACCAAAATATGATCAACTGAGAAATGTCGAAACGCCGGGGCTACCGATAGATTGGCGCGTCGAAAAAATGCGATTGTCGAAAGATAAGACGCAGCTGAAATACAACGACTTCCTGACGCTGGACGCTATCCCGCCAGCGGTCTACGACTATAAACTCGGCAATCGTTCCGCGTTGGAGTGGATCATCGATCAATATCGCGTCAAGACGGACAAACGGAGCGGTATCGTCAACGACCCGAATCGAACCGATGAGCCGCGGTATATTGTAGATCTGATTGGCAGCGTCATCACCGTCAGTTTGAAGACGGTAGAGATTGTCAACAATTTGCCATCTTTGTAACCCCATGCCGGTCAGGGTGGTTTTGCATAGTAGTAGGCACACTCCGTGTGCCGTAACTCCAGACCCGGTATGTTCGGTTTCCTACCCCTGTCTGAATCTCGGATTTATCGGATTACGCAGATTATGCGGATTTTCATAATTTTTTATATCGTTAGGTATCGAGCCCCGGAGGGGCGGTATCTGTGTAGAAACACGTTTTGCCCAAAAAATAAAGCCCCAGTGGGGTGCCATGTTTATCAAAACCTCCGAGTCTAAAACCCTCTGCTTCAGCTGGGGGATACAGACTCGCTTTTGTGGACAGGGCCACGGGGTTATCTGTGAAAATTAATGTGCTTTTGCAGGCAAATCGTGGTATAATGAAAGTATCGTATGAGGACCGGCATTATCAGCGTTACGGACTTGGGAGCGTGTCGGTTCCACCCACTGAGAAGGGGTAAAAGATGCGATATGCGAGAATCCAGCAATGCCGAAGTTTCACCGCACCGATATCCTGAAAATAGAACCTCAACCGATATATGCTGAGATCAATGAGGCGTCGGGGTCTGTATGGAACGAGTGTCTCTCTCAAATGTCAATGTATCAGTGGCGCCGTGGGTATCCTCACGCGTGGGACTTTTTCTACTTTGGTCCGGAGTGTGAAGGCTGGATTGATAAAAGGCTTACCAAATCCCAACCTTTGCATTCACAAAGTATTCAAGCTGTTCGTGAACGTTACTTTAAATCTTGGGAGTCCTATCGTATTCTGAAAAAGGGTAACCCAACTGCGAGACCTCCACGGAAGCCGAAACGCTTTTTGACGACCCGTTGGAAAAAATCAGCGATTCGCTTTCAAGACGGCTGCGTCTCTCTGTCAATGGGACTGGGTAGAGATCGCCTCTGTATCCCTTTGCCTTCCAACTTCAATATGTCCAAAACAGAGCAGATTGCGACGATTGATTTGGTCTACACCTTCGGTCAATGGGAACTCCATTTCTCCTATAGATACGAGTTGGAAAAGACCGAAACAGGTAAAGGGGTTGTCGGCGTTGATATTGGTGAAATACACCCGATTGTGAGTCATGACGGAACAGACACACGGATTTTCAATGGACGGTATATCCGCTCGCTCTATCGCCATAGAAACAAAGTGATTGCCGAGTTCAGTCAAGCCATCAGTCGGTGTAAACGCCATTCGAAACGCTGGTGGAAACTCACGCGTCGGAAGTGGAAATGTATCAAAAAGATTGACAATCAGCTTAAAGATGCGTTGCATCAACATACCTGTAAGTTTCTAAAGTATTGCAACCTCAAAGGCATCGGCACGATTGTGCTTGGCGACCTCACCGGTATCCGTCATCGCATTCACTACGGAAAACGTGCCAACCAGAAACTTCACCAGTGGGCTTTTGGTAAAATCACAGCATTGCTAACCTACAAAGCGAAGGTGTTTGGTATCAAGGTTGTGCAGATTGACGAAGCCTACACCTCACAAACTTGCCCAAGCTGTGGCAATCGGAAGAAACCTACAAATCGGACCTATACCTGCCCCTGCGGGTTCAAATACCATCGCGACGGTGTAGGTGCTATCAATATCAGAGCAAAGTATCTGGGACACTTTGGTGTCCCCGTAGTGGCGGACATGGACCTGGGAACCATGAAGATGACACCGCCCTTGGGCTTTCGATTGAAAGTCCCTGTTGCCTCGTCTTAGACGCGAGGAATGTTCCTACAAGGAACAAAAGAACCCCTGGTTTCCTTTAGGCTTGGGAGTATGTCAGAGTGGTTAATTGCTATCAGAGGACGCGCAGAAGAAATTTCACAGAAATTCACTATTAGGAATTTGCAGGTGTTCTTCGTACAAACTCCTGTCAGGTCACTGAGCCGTTCTCTGCCGACGCGTCTATAAGTCTCATGATGCACTTGTGTTGCGCGTCTGTTTCCACATTTCCGACATTTGTAACCCGCACGCTTCATAATCATCCGGCGTTTAGTTTGCCATCGTCTTGATTTCGGTATCTTTTATATGATTTCCTGTTCATTCTTTACCCTCAAAATAAGCTTCAGTATGTTCCAGAATATCGTTGTTCTTACTTCTTAAAATTATAGCATATTTGATGAGAACATTCGAGGAAGAACCGCTATCTGTTAAATTCCACAGGTCGTGTACACATGCCGCCCTTACAGGGCTTATTTGTGATTGCAACGTTTTCTATAAACATAACGCCCCTACGGGGCTCAGAGGCTTTTATGTGAGAATCAAATGCCTCTGTCGGCCCGAACTTCCTAACTTGATTTTCATAAATGAAACTGCTATAATTTGCTATGAATAACTTTGACTTTTCTCTAAAGGAGAACCTATGAGTCAAGCAACATCCAATCAACATGATCCAGATATGCTCGATGAATATGATTTCAGTGAAGGGGTTCGAGGCAAATATGCAAAGCACTACCACGCAGGAACAAATTTGGTTCGGCTTGACGACGACGTAGCCGAAATGTTTCCAGATGCGAAGTCGGTCAACGATGCCTTGAGAGCGTTAGGAAAAATCATCGCCAAACACCAGCAAAAAGCTTCATAAGCTGCGATACACCTGTTGAAGAAATCCCCAAGAATACCCCAGCAAATACCTTTACTGGGGCTTGGATTTCTCAACAAACACGTTTCTACACAGATGCCTCCCCTACGGGGCTGAAGATGCCGGAATATACACAATCACCATAATCCGCGGAATCCGTTGAATCTGCGAAAATCCGCGATTCAGACAAGGGATGTTATATATTACCGCCACCGATCTTTCAGATATTCATAGGAACCCTCAACAGTCTCACCTTCACATATCGGCGCGAGTGCTTGCCCAGTTTCCGTGAGAACCGTAACCCCAACATCAAGTGCGTTGTCAGTATCCTTCGACATCACCAAACGAAACAGCCTACCGTAATAACTCGCGACGACGTACTTGGATAAAACGGGTAATCTGAAGCCATGGGACCCCTGAAATTGAACAAGTCCAGCCGCCTCAAGGCACGTCAAAGCCTCACGGTTAATCCCGTGCTTGTTATAGATTTCTGACATTTCAGAGAACACCAGCGGCACAATCCCCTGATCCTCAATCTCACACGCGAAACCGCAGTAGGGGCAGGTCTTGTACCTGCCCGTATCGGAATCACGAGCACAGCCGCTCCTACAAGAAGAGTAAAGGTTTGACATGCGCCACAATTTCTGATACAGTGTATTTATGCCACGCGAAAACAAGATTCTCAACATCGGTGATACTGCACCATTATTCACACTCCCATCGCATCAACGTGGAGAGGTATCGCTTGCAACGTATCAAGAAACACACCACGTCATCCTCACCTTTTTCCGAGGGACGTGGTGACCGAACAGCCGTCGCCAGTTGGCGGCAGTGCAAGAAAACGTTGAAGGCTACACAGCGTATGCAGCCACCCCACTCGCCATTGCTGGGCAGTGGCCCCGTGAACTCCGAGGCTATGCCGAGAAAAACGGCATCACGTTCCCGCTACTGGTAGACAAAACCCGGAGCATTATCAAAAGTTACGGTGTCTACCACTGGCTCAGCTTAGAGGCTTACAACATCGCACGTCCGGCGACATTTATTATTGACAAAACAGGGATTGTTAGATATATGTACATCGGTTCGCATCAATTTGACCTCCCGAAACAGATAGAAATCCTCGAATCCCTGAAAGAGATCACGTCACTATAAAAATGATTTTGACTTCTCATCAAAATGTGATATAATTTAAAAAACGGACTTTCGGGTGTAGATAACGCATCGCCATGGACGAAATACACAAAGCCTTTATGCAACGCGCACTGGATTTAGCACAGCGGGCAAAAGGACGCACGAGTCCCAACCCACTTGTCGGCGCGGTCATTGTAAAAGACGGAAAGATTATCGGTGAAGGGTATCACCAGAAAGCAGGGACACCACACGCCGAAGTCCATGCGCTCAAGGCTGCGGGCGAAGCCGCCAAAGGTGCGACGCTTTACACAAACCTTGAGCCGTGTTGCCATTGGGGACGGACACCTCCCTGCACAGAGGCACTGATTCAAGCGGGTATCGCGCAGGTCTATATCGCGGAAGTCGATCCGAATCCGAGTGTCGCCGGCAAGGGGGTCCAACAACTCCAAAATGCCGGTATAGACGTCCATGTAGGTGTTTACCGGCAGGAAGCGTCTGACTTAAACGAGGTGCATCGGAAATACATTCAAACCGGCAAGCCGTTTGTAATTCTCAAAACCGCTATGAGTCTTGACGGGAAGATCGCCACCGCTTCCGGAGAATCGCAATGGATTACGTCCGAGGCCTCGCGACAGCGGGGGCATGAAGTTCGGGACGCGGTCGATGCAATCCTCGTCGGTAGAGGTACAGTCGCCCGCGATAATCCTGCCCTGACGACACGACTTCAGAATAGAGAGGGACAAGACGCAACCCGGATTGTGTTAGATTCACACGGGAGAACGCGTGCGGACGCACACATTTTCAACCCCGATAGTGAGGCTGGAATTATCGTGGCAGTAACATCAGAGGCACCTTCTGAAAACATCGATGCCCTCGAAAAGGTTGGGGCAGAAGTACTGACCGTTCCAGCAGCGCACGGAAACCAAGTCTGTTTCAGGTGTTTGATGGAAATATTAGGGAAACGTGAGATAACAAGTGTCCTGATAGAAGGGGGTAGCGAAATCAATGCCTCAGCCCTCGCTGCTGGTGTTGTAGACAAGGTGATGTGCTTCATTGCACCCAAACTCATCGGCGGACAGGATGCCCCTGGACCGATCGGCGGTGTAGGAATCCACAGTTTAACCGAGGCAGTGAACCTACAGCGAGTGAGCGTCACACCGATTGCTGAACACGACTTTCTAATGGAAGGGTATCTATAGCATGTTCACCGGAATCGTCGAAGAACTCGGAACGATTAGAGGCATTCAGATCAAATCTCAAGATGCTATCCTTGAGATCCAAGCGACCGACGTCCTCAGTGATGCGAAAGTCGGCGACAGTATCTCCGTTGACGGCGCGTGTCTTACGATCCGTTTCCTCACATCGGAGACATTCACTGTGGATGTTTCCGCGGAGACCTTGCGCCTCACAACCTTGGGGGAGCGGAAGGTAGGAGAGCGTGTCAATTTAGAGCGTTCCCTCCGGCTCAGTGATAGGTTAGGGGGGCATCTCGTTTTGGGGCACGTCGATGAGGTGGCGACAATTCGCTCGTGGAAAGATGAGGGGGATGCTTCTGTGATGCAGGTTACAATGAGTCGCACCAGCAAGCCATACATCGCATATAAGGGCTCCATCACGATTGACGGGGTGAGTTTAACCGTATCAAATGTGCTCGCAGATGCCTTTGAAGTCACGCTGATCCCGCATACAAAGGACGTTACGACCTTCGGGACGAAACGGGATGGGGCTAAGGTGAACCTCGAAGTCGACATCGTCGCGCGTTATCTTGAAACACTACTTAAAAATACCGAAGATAAAACGGAATGGAGCAAACAGTCTTCTTCTGAAACCCTTGATTTGAACTTTTTAGCGAGACACGGCTATATCGAATAGTTGTCAGCCGTTAGCCGCCAGTCGTCAGTGAAGGGGGTTTCGTCCACAAGTTGCCGCTCCTAACTAATAACTGATAACCGATAACTATTAAAGTAGGCAAGAATGCCAGACATATTTAATACCATTCCTGAAGCACTCTCTGCAATCCAGAACGGGGAAATGATTATTGTCGTTGATGAACCCGACCGTGAAAACGAAGGCGATCTCATCATGGCGGCGGAAAAGGTGACAGCAGAGCGGATCAATTTCATGGCGAAATACGGTAGGGGCTTGATATGCTTACCGACCTGCTCAGAACGCCTTGCTGAACTTGAACTTTACCCGATGGTGGCATCCAATACGGCGCAGATGCAAACCGCCTTCACGGTCACGATTGACGCGAAAGAAGTAACGACTGGCATTTCTGCCCATGAACGCGCCTATACCATCCAGAAATTCGTTGATGCTAACGCTGTTCCGTCAGATTTCGTCCGTCCCGGACACATCTTTCCCTTAGAAGCGAAACCGGGGGGCGTCCTCCGGCGCGCCGGGCATACCGAAGCCACTGTCGATTTAGCGCGAATGGCAGGACTCTATCCGGCGGGAGTCCTCTGTGAGATACTCAACGAAGACGGCAGCATGGCACGCGTGCCTGAACTGATGAAGTTCGCCGCACAACATCAACTCAAAATTATCACGATCGCTGACCTCATCGCATACCGTCGGGAAACGGAAACGCTCATTCGACGCGTCGCCACTGCGGATATACCCACCGAACACGGTGAATTCAAACTCTACGCCTACGAAAGCACGGATACAGCGGGTGAAATCGTTGAGGGAGATAAAACGCACATTGCACTCACAAAAGGAGATGTGACCGATCCAGCGCCAATCTTAGTCCGTGTGCATTCACAATGTCTCACGGGGGATGTCTTCGGCTCCCTGAGATGCGATTGCGGCGAACAACTCGAAATCGCACTTAAAACCATTGAGAAGGAGGGCAGAGGGGTCCTCGTCTATATGCGACAAGAGGGCAGAGGCATGGGACTCAAAGGGAAACTCAGGGCATATCAGTTACAAGACAACGATGGATTGGACACCGTTGAAGCGAACGAACATCTTGGATTCCCCGCAGATTTGCGAGATTACGGCATCGGGGCACAGATCTTAGCCGATTTAGGCGTTCAAAAGATGCGACTCATGACCAACAACCCACAAAAAGTCACAGGATTGTCTGGACACGGACTGGAAATCGTCGAGCGTCTCCCGTTGCAAACCACACCGAATGCATTTAACCGCCGGTATTTAGAAACAAAGCGTTCCAAACTCGGCCACCTCCTCCTACATGAGGAGTAAAGAATGGAGGGTTGTCGGTTGTCGGTTAACAGGGGTCAGTGAAAGAGGTACCTTGTCGGACCAAACTTTCTCTTAACTGGTAACCAAAAACTGAAAACCGAAAACTAATAAAAAAATGCCAAACGTTTATGAAGGACATCTCCTCGGTGAAGGGCTTACGTTCGGTATCGTCGTCAGCCGATTTAATAGTTTCGTCACCGAAAAACTCCTCGCTGGTGCGTTGGATGCCCTAAAACGGCACGGTGTCGATTTGGACACCGTCGATGTTTTCTGGACCCCTGGTGCCTTTGAAATTCCGGGAATCGCCAAACGTCTCGCACAGAGTGAACGCTATGACGCTGTCCTCTGCCTCGGCGCGGTTATCCGAGGTGCGACCCCTCATTTTGATTATGTTGCCGCCGAAAGCGCGAAGGGAATCGCTAACATATCCTCCAGTACCAACATTCCTGTTATCTACGGTGTCATCACCACAGATACGATAGAACAAGCCCTGGAGCGCGCCGGTATCAAGGCAGGCAACAAGGGGTCCGAAGCCGCTATCGCAGGAATTGAGACAGCCAATCTTTACAAGACTATTGAAAAAGTCATTACATAAGGTATCAGTTCGCTGTGCAGTGAGAACGCTCATGGAGTATTGACATCCGCTATCAACTGTCACAAGGATCTCTTAACTGATAACCGATAACTATAAAAAATGATTGCAATTATAGATTACGAAGCCGGGAACCTTACGAGTGTTGCGAGAGCCTTGACACACCTCGGATATAAAAACGAAATTACATCTGCCGCAGAAAAGATACTCACTGCTGAACGCGTGATTTTCCCCGGTGTCGGTGCCGCAAAAGCCACGATGCAAACGTTACAGAAACGCGGATTGAGTCAAGTACTCACAGACTTTTTTCACACCGGCAAACCTATGCTCGGTATCTGCATCGGTATCCAGATCCTCTTTGAACATAGCGAAGAGGAGGATGCCGATTGCTTAAACCTCCTACCGGGGTGTGTAAAGAAATATCCAATGACAGATACAGAAACGCAAACCGGAATACTCAAGGTCCCACAGATCGGTTGGAACGAAGTGTATCAGACAAAACCGCACGCAATCTTTGAAGGTGTTCCGAATCCCGCACACTTCTATTTCGTCAATTCCTACTATCCTGAGCCAGCATCAGAGGATATCGTCATTGGAAAGACGAAGTATGGGCTTGAATTCTGTAGCGCGATTGCCCACGATAATCTCATTGCAACACAGTTCCACCTCGAGAAGAGTGGACGCGTCGGGCTAAAGATGCTTAATAACTTTCTGGAGTTTTAGGTTATCAGTTAACAGTTTTCAGTTACTGAAAACCGAGGACTGAAAACTGAAAACTATAAAAAGATGCTAACGTTCTTTCTCGCGGCCTTTGTGCTTCTCATCAACATCAGTGCGCATCTGTTCCAGATATCGGAGTACTATCCGGCGATAAGCCATTTCTACTATGGCGTGGTCGTTCTGTCGGTTCTTTACACGACACCTCGTGGGCAGAACATTTTGTTCGGGATTACGACGGTAGCCAATTGGATTTACGTCTTCCGTTATCCGAAGCATGCTGAAACTATTATCATAGCACTCCTCTATCCGTTTGCCGCCTATGCGGTGATCCGCATTATTCGTCAACTGCAAACCCAAAGGCGTAGCAGGGTTGAACAAATAGAGGAGATAAACAGTGTCAACGCGAATTTAGAAAAACAGGTCCGGGACATCTCTACACTTTTTGAGGTGAGCCAATCGGCGAACACCAACCTTGATCTGGAGGGACTCTTCCAGCGTATCATTGAAATTTTATCCAAGCGGCTCGGTATCTACCGCGGTGCTTTGCATCTCTATGAAGACGGGAAGGTTGTTACGTCCACAGAAGTCGTTTTAGGACTTACACCCGCAGAGATGAAACGCGGTACTGACAATCAGATAGAAGACATCCAGAAACAGGTGCTCGCATCAGGGAAAGCGATAGGCGTTCCACAAACCCGAAGTCCACGGAGTTCCATCAAACTTTTTGAGCCGGAACGTGTCAAATCCAAAGACGTGATCGCCTTCTGGTGCATCCCAATTATCGTGGAAGAAAACGTTATCGGTACGCTGACGATCGACAAAGCCTCAGATGAATTTTCCGCAGAGGATGACCGGCGACTCTTGACGATTATCGCTTCCATTATCGCACAGCGCGTCAAAATCCAACAGACAATCGACGCACTCGTTGAATCCGAACGGATGGCGACCTTGGGGCGGTTGGTCCGAACTATCGCACACGAGGTCCGAAATCCTTTAGGGAGCATCCGACTCGGTACACAACTGCTTCAACACAACGATGTAGAGTTCGGTTCATCAATCGAAACCTATTCTGAAGACATCCAGCTCTCTCAAAATGAGATTAAGGAATACACAGGGATCATTATAAAAGAGGTGGACAGGCTGAACCGATTCATTGAACAATTACTCGCCTTCAGCAAACCCACAATGGAAGTCGCAAAACAGAGCGATATCCATCAACTCCTTGATAGCAGTTTGGCTATCTGTCGACCAGAGTTGGAACTTCGTGCTACGACAGTGATCACACAATACGGCGACTGTCCAGAGGTCAATGTCAATGAGGATGGAATCACACAAGTACTTCTGAATCTATTCTATAACGCTATAGAAGCAATGGACACAGACGGAACTTTGACAATTCAGACAGAATACGTCCTAGAAACGGAAATCGTGCGTGTCCGCGTCCAAGATGATGGACCCGGGATTCCACCTGAGGATATACCGATGCTGTTTGATCCTTTTTATACCACTAAACAGAAAGGAACAGGGTTGGGACTTTACATCAGCCAAAAAATTCTCGCTGAACACCGAGGGCGCATTGAAGTCGATGCGAACCTTGAAGTCGGTACAGCGTTTGTTATGTCGCTCCCTGTCCGTTGAAAATATAGCCATCGCACCCAGGAGTGGTTTTCGATTTCGGGGTATCAGTTATCGGCTAAGATGCACTTTGTAACAATCTACCGCACCTAGAATATTTCAAGACGCTGTGCATTGTTACAGGAAACCTCTTAACTGAAGACTGATAACCGATAACTGACAACTATTAAAAAATGTCAAATCTTGTGCTTATTGCTGACGATGACGACAGCCTCCGACAAATACTCGCTGCGACGTTACAGAGAGCCGGCTATCGGACCCTCAAAGCCCGAAATGGCGCCGAAACGCTCGCCTGTATCAAGGAAACGAATGTCGATGTCATTCTGCTTGACATTTGGTTAGGGGATGCCAACGGAATTGAACTCATCGAGGACATTCAGGGGTACAATAGCACTGCGTCTATTATTATAATCACTGCCCACGGAACGACTCAAACTGCTATTGACGCGGCAAAGCAACGCGCCTATGGATACCTCACAAAACCGATCGATCAACGGCAATTGCTCGATCTCGTGTCGCGCGCTGCAGATGCCAGCAACCAAACGAAAAACGTCAAGACCTCTACAACTCCCGTTGACGTTGACGGACAGGGGCGGATGGTCGGTCAGAGTCCAGCAATGCAGGAGGTCTATCATAAGATTGGACGTGCCGCTGTCAGTGACGAAACCGTCCTCGTTTTAGGTGAAAGCGGAACGGGTAAAGAACTGGTCGCCCAACTTATTCATCAAAACAGTGATCGAGTCGACAATCCATTCGTCGTTGTTGATTGTGGTGCCATGCCTTCGAGTCTTATCGAAAGCGCACTCTTTGGGCACGTCAAAGGTGCGTATACCGATGCACACACCGCAAGGAAAGGGAAATTCCAACAGGCAGACAGTGGGACGATCTTCCTCGATGAAATCGGTGAATTGCCGATTGAAGTTCAGATGAAATTGCTGCGGGTCCTCCAAGAACGAGAAGTCGAACCGATGGGCGGTACCGAGACCCACGCCGTTGATGTCAGAATCATCGCTGCAACCAACCGGCGCCTTGAAACAGCGATTGAGCAGAAAACCTTCAGGGAGGACCTCTACTATCGTCTGAACGTCATTCCCATTTCTCTGCCCCCGCTGCGGGAACGAAAAGAGGATATCCCGGAACTCATAGACCTGTTCATCCGCCGATTCGTCGAAGAATATCAACTCCCCAAAATCGGTATCTCCGCGGACGTTGCGAAACTTCTTACGGCGCATGAGTGGCCCGGGAACGTCCGCGAATTAGAAAATGCTATCAAACGGGCACTCGTGATGTGTTCAGGACAAATGTTATTGCCCGAGCATTTCGATCCGATGCTCGAAAAATCGATCCCGACCAGTGAGCTGGGAAATCTTGACACACAAATTTATCATCTGCTTCAAACCCACATTCAGCACTCTATGGAATCTGAAGCATCTCCCGAGGAACTTTATGCTGAAATTCGAGCGATCTTTGAGAAACCGCTCTTTAAAATCGTGCTTGAGCATACCAAAGGAAATCGGAGTAAAGCGTCAGACATCCTCGGCATTAACCGAAATACGCTCCATACAAAACTTGTTGAGTACAATCTCGTTTCTTAGAAGATATAGGTGTGTTCTCTTAATTAGAAAGATGGAGCCTGCAACAATACGCAGAAACACCCCGCTGAATGCCACACGCGCATTCAGCGTTGATTCGCAAAAACACGCAGGCGGATTCTCTGAGGGGCACGTTAAAGTTCAAACCCACGTTGTTTAACCGCAAGGTAAGCTTAAAAAATGGATTTAGGAAAAGTAATTGGAACCGTCGTCGCAACTCGAAAAGACGCGAGTTTAGAAGGTTCACGTCTCCTTATCGTGCAACCCTTAGACGAGAAACGCGACCCCATTTCTGAACCGATCGTCGCTGTGGATACACTACACGACGCAGGCGTTGGTGAAACCGTCTACTATGTTACGGGTGGGGACGCCGTAAGCGTCATACCCGGTAAGCGGATGCCGGTCGATGTTGCCATCGTTGGCCTCGTCGATTCTATTTCGCTGGTCGACACAAAGAATAGCAGTTAAAAATCTGAATTATGATCATCAGATTTGTCATGATTGGGTATACTTGTCATCATGGTAAATCACATAAATCACGGTAATCCTGATAAAAAATGTACATTGCCAAAGTAATCGGAAAAGTCGTTTCTATCGTTAAACATCCTGCATACGAAAATCGCACCCTGCTGCTCATCCAACCGTTGAGCGTCAAATCTAAACTCGTTCGTACCCCCACGATTGCTGTCGACTATGTCGGTGCTGGCGAAGGAGATACAGTGATAGTCGGTGCAGGTCCGGGGGTAGCACAAGAGGTATTCGGCATTGAAGACGCACCGATCCGAGAACTCGTCATGGGGATTGTCGATCGGGTTGATATAACACTTCAGGAGGAACCAACATGAGACGCATGATTCTAACGCTCTGCTGCCTTACGATGATCTGCTTACACCTCAATGCGTGTAGAGTTGCGCAGGTGTTATCCACACAGTACAGCGAAAATATAGCGAGTGCCGCCTACGGCACCGAAGCGAACCACCCCGGCATAAACGATGGAAATCTGGAAACTTTGGCGACACTCCCGGCGCGTAATGAACGGAATTTCATCATCAGATTCGCTGAGGTCCATCCAGTACGAAAAATTATTATTCACAACATCAACCTCTTCCGGTTCGAGATGGACTATCTGAACCCTGAAACCGGTGAATGGGAGACTTTTCATACAGTCATTCAACGACGTAATATCGGCGACGAACGCGCGCAACCCGAATTCGTCTTTGATCGATTGAACTTCCAGACAAAGATGATTCGCGTCGCCGTTACCCGAACTGTCGATGATGTCATTGTCAATAAGATAGTGGCAGAACCGGGGGACAAAGTCGTTGACCGGCGGACGACCCTTGTCGGTCAATACTACCCACATTATCGCGTCATGCAACCCGCAGCCGCTCAAATCCGTGAAATTGAGGTCTATCACCTCGCTGAGAACAAGTAGGCACGACCTCTTTATGGTTTTCGGTGCGGGGTACTACGCAACCCTTTCGGTACTCGGTTTTCGGTTAAGAGGTCTTCGTTTAGCAAAGGTTCCTTGTAACCGAGAACCGTTAACCGAGAACTAAAAACTATTTTAAAGAAAAATGAAACCACTCGCAACGAACACTGTAAAGAGTTTATCTAATCACGGATATGATAATGCAAATTTGTCTCATAGCACTGCGCGCGCCTACGTATAAACGGTTCCTACAATTATTAATAGCACTTTTCCTTTGCTTGAATACCTCTTCCCTGCCTATCTCGACCTCGGAAACCCGTTCTTTTGGAATTGCAGCTGCAGCACCGATTCCGTTGAGAAACCAAAGTACCGCTGCTGCGACAAGGAACAGCGCAAAAACCCAAAGAGAGATTGAATTGGTGCGTAGTACCTCACAAGGTGTAACGATCCAACTCGTCATCCCTAAATCTGATTTCTTTATAGCAGACGGCGGTCAGCAATCGGCAGTCAGCAATCAGCAAGAGGGAATTGAGAGAAATCCGGGTTACAAACCCCTCCCCCAACCTTTTACCGACAGCCAATTCATATCTTTCCCCGGCTGTAACTTCACTTCCGAATTCGGGATGCCGCGCCTTCCGACGCAATCTACGCTCATTGGTGTTCCATCAGACGTAGGTTTCCAATTGCGGGTGATTGATAAAGATTTTAGCACGCGTAAGATAGAGACAAATGCACCCACTTTGAGCCAACAAAGAGATAGTTTCTTCCCGACGCGTCTCGCAGAGATCAGAGAAGCGGGTTGGATCCGAGAGAACCGCGTCCTCCCGATTCAACTGAATCCTGTCCAGTACAATCCTGTCCGCCGTGAAGTGAGGCTCTACCACCGTCTCGTGGTAGAGGTCCGCTTTCGTAGCGGCGAGGTAACCGCATCCCTACCAAGGTCCACGCCGTCTACTGTGTTATCGACGCTACCAAGCGGTTCACAGACTGAATCTGATGTTTATACCGCAATCTTCGCTGATATGCTTGTTAACCCACAGAGTGCCATGAAATGGCGTGCGTCTCCCATTTCGTTTGCAAAACGAGCACCTGGGGCACCGAGTGTGCCGTTCACAGGACCCCGCTATAGAATCCGTATCACTGACTCTGGAATGTACAGCATTACAGCACAGGATCTCGCAGCTGCCGGTGCCAGTTTGGAGGCGATAGTGCCAGCGACATTGCGGCTAACAAATAAAGGGAAACAGATACCGATTTTTGTGCGTGGTGAAGGCGACAAAAGATTTGACCCAACAGATGAAATCATCTTCTATGGCGAACGCCAGCACGGAGAAAAGAGTTATATCCACCCTTATTCCGATGAGAACATCTATTGGCTCTCCTGGGGTGCGGGACCCGGGATTCGGATGGGAGCGAAAACGCCACTTCCACATACAAATAACGCGCAGTCTTACAAGATTTTTCTCACACGCGCACATATCGAGAAAGACCGACAGTTTAGACGCTTCCGTCATGTAAACCTTACAGAAAGCCAGACATATGTAGAATTTAGTCAAGGGTTACTACAACGGCACTTCCGCTTGACGGAGCTACCACCGCTTCCAGATGACAGCTGGTTTTGGGCACAACTCACCGCACCTGCGCTGAAAACGTTTAACTTCAATCTTCCCGGCGTTTCTGAGACGGCGCTACCGACAACCGTCCGAGTCGGCCTTCACGGTAGATCCAACACACCGCACCTATGTACTATTTGGCTAAATGATAAAATCGAATTTGGAGAAGCCCGCTGGAATGGCGAAACCGAATACCAAATTCTTAATCAGGAGATCCCCCAATCCTTTTTTAATCCAGGAAAGAACGCAATTCGGATTACAAATCCTGTTACCCCTGAATCGCCTATTGATATCATCCTGTTCAATTGGCTCCAAATCGACTACTGGCGAGATTTTAAAGCGGAAGCAGATGTGCTCCCCTTTGCAATTACACCGTTCTGGGACGAAACAGGGGCTGTGAACCCAGGCTTCGAGGTCGAATTAAAGAACTTTACCACACCAGACGTCGAAATTTACGGCATTGACGGCACTCGCTACGTAGGCTTATCCGCTCGCACTGACCCGAAAGCGCCTGGTACCTATAAAATTCTGTTCCGTTCGACCCAAATTCGTCCTAAGGAGGCGAGCGATCCTACGATCCAATACATTGCGCTTACCCGGCGTCAATTCCGAAAACCGAAAATCGCAGTAGATGCGCCATCCGATCTGCGTAGCACTCACAACGCGGCAGACTATATTATTATTACACATAACCACTTCATTCAGGACGTTCAACCGCTTGCCGATTATCGATCTCAACAAGGGCTGCGCACCAAAATCGTAGATGTTCAAAACATCTACGATGAATTTAACGACGGTATTCTCGATCCCAAGGCTATCCGTGATTTTCTCAATTACGCGTATCATCATTGGCAGCCGCCTGCGCCAACTTATGTGTTTCTCGTGGGCGACACAAATATTGACATCAAAAATAAACTTAATTTTGTGCCAACGGTTCAGGTGCAAATCCCTGGTTACGGATCCGGGGCGTCCGACCATCAATTCGTTACATTTCGAGGGGAAGATAGTTTTCCAGACATGCTCATCGGTAGAATGCCGGCGAACAATCGCGTGGATCTCCGCATATTTATCGAACGCACGATTAACTATGAAACATCTTCGCCAGTCGGTTCTTGGCATAAGCGGCTCCTCATGCTCGCAGGGTCGGATATCAGATTCCATTGGCAAACCACGCAACTCATTTCCCATAATCAACTGAGCGACAGATATGAAACCCAACGTATCTATGCACCCCATACGGATGACCCGGTTTTGACAGGCGACGACACTGCCCTCACGCCCGTCGGTAGACGGGTGATCGACGGCTTTAACGACGGTGCGAGTATTGTCAACTATATCGGGCATGGCGGGGGAGGGAGATGGGCTTCCAGCCGGATGCTCGACTTTGCAGACCCCCAACAGAACTTAACCAATATTTCACAACTCCCCTTAGTTATTAGCATGACCTGCTATACCGGTTCCTTTGATGAAGATATAAACAGTCTTGCTGAAGAACTCCTCCGTTCTGAAAATGGGGGTGCTGTTGCTGTCATTGGGGCAACCAGTATCGGACTGCTCGATGGCGACTACTATCTGAACGCAGAAATCTTTGACGTTATCTTCAATCAACAGATACATAATTTCGGTGCCATTCTTGCGCAAGCAAAAACCCAGTTCCTCACCAATACACCCAGATTCCTTGATCTCGCCGAGGTTTTCACGCTTTTCGGCGATCCTGCGACAGACTTGAAGATACCGCCTAACACAATACAGGTCACAGTAGACATCAGTGCTGAGCAAGGGCGAAATACCTCTCAAGGAGATACCTTTCTCTCCGTTTCTGCAACGCTACCTGATCGGAATTTTAGTGGGGATGCCGAAATTACCGTTGTGCCGACAACTGAAGCCGTAAGCTCCGAGAACATAAAACTGAACCCCGAAATTGTTTCTATCGTCAATGGACAGGTCAACACAGAAATGCGTGTCCCCGCTGATCCCAACTTTGATGTCGGGGCTGTCCAGATTTACGCATGGAATGCAAATGAAGAGGCTTTAGGGCATGCTACCTACAATATCTTAGATCGATACGCCAACAACGTCCGTCTTGTCCCTTTTCCGGTCGCAGCGAACCAACCCGCGCATCTCTATGTAGAAGTTGTGGACGAAAATGCTATTGACGACATAACGCTGTTTTGGAGTCTGGATGGTCATGAATTTTTCACGATTCCCGTTGTGCCACATGCTGGCACAACCTATAGAAGCCAGCGACCGATTCCCGCATATCCGGATGGAGAAATTATCGATTATTACGCGGAAATCAGGGTCAAAAGTGGGCGAACATTTCAAACAGAGTTGGTCACCTACCATATCGGATATGATGAAATTGATATCGACCTTGTCGTTTTGGACCAGACCTTGGCATGGGACACTACATCTCCGTTTACACTCTCGGTACAGGTCCGGAACCGAAAGAACCAAACAGCCCGAAACGTACCCGTTCGGTTCTTTGTGAAAGCAGTGAGTGGGAACACCGATATCCCCAATCCAAACGTTAGCGTTGCGACGATCCTTGCAGAGCTCCAAAATGCTACGCCAATCGGCGACCTCCAAATACTTCCGGAAGTGCTACCCGGTAGCCAGGTCGCTGTGAGTGTACCTTGGCAACCGCCCCCGGGTGAATATCTCGTCACCGTCTATGTAGACCCACCATCTGCCGACCTTCCGCAGGGAAGCATCATTGAAGAACGCGAACGGAACAACTGGACCTCGCGGCAGTTTTCGGGCAATCGTATTATTCTAACACCCGAAACACTCGATCAACCGATTCAGAGTCCAGACGGTATCTTTCGTATTGCTGTTCCGCCCGGCGGTGTACAAACAAGTACCGTCCTGACTTATGCCGAAGAAGCGCTTACCATTACAAATCAACCTGATATTACAGCGGAAACCCTCTCAACATCGGGAACCCTCGCCTATCAATTTGACGTGGAGGGATCGGGGGCGCACACCCCTCCTACACTGCCGGTAACCGCCACTTTCAAAAAAGAAGGAGATGGTGATGCCTATATCTATCGGCGCGATAATGACAACGGAAATTGGATTCGGGTCGGCGAGCAAACGACGAGTGGAAACACTATCTCTGCGGCGGTAAAACTGCCCGGAACATTTGCGCTGCTCTCACACAGTGACACACGTCCCCCCGTGCTTGACTTAACCTTTGACCATCAAGGTTTTGTCGATGGCGACTATATCTCTGATACACCCACCATCTCAGCGCGGATTGAGGACGCAAACGGGGTTGATTCACGACCGGAGAATATAATCCTCACCAAAAACGGTGAAAACGTGCCTCAAGATGAATATGTAATTGCAGCATCGCCTACCAACAATAGCTTGCTCCTGATAACCTATACGCCTGTCTTAGAACCGGGCGAATACCGCATCCGGTTACAGGCACAGGACGCAAACGGCAATATCTCAGACACGGAGCGCACTGGAACTGTTGCTGGGGAATTTGAAATCAAAAATATTGCCAACTTCCCAAATCCATTTATGCCGGGAAGCGGGACCTATTTCGCTTATTACCTCACGGAAAGTGCGGACGAGGTAAGCCTGAAAATCTACACGATTACAGGGCGCCGCGTTATTGCCATTGATACCTTGGATGCGTCCGTCTCCTTCAACGAATTCCACTACGACGGCTACGACAGGGACGGCGAACCGCTTGCGAACGGGGTCTATCTCTACAAATTTACCGCTCGCAAAGGGGATGTCCGTAAACAAAAGGTCGGGAAAATCGCAGTACGGAAGTAGGTACAGGACAAAATCCGCAGCTTTTGTGGGGATTAACGCACTCTTCTGAGTTCAACGTCATGGTTCCCCACAACCTATCGGAAACTGAATCCCGCAGGGGCGGCAGGTTTATAGAGAAATGAACACTAAAACCATCGGTAAAATCATCGGTATCCTTGGTATTCTTATTGTCGGTCTCATTGGGTTTCAGATGCTCAAAGTCCAGGCACCTGAAGTAGAAGAACCACAAAAGATCATTAAGACAGTGAGTCGGCGCATCACTACGTCTCCTTTCGTCAAGAAGACACCAGAAACAATCCTCAATGAAACGGTAATGGATATACCGCAAGAAGATACAAACAGTGAGTCTCCTGACATAGAGACGACATCTGTTCCTGAAAGCGTGCCTACGGCGCAGAGCACGGATGCTGAAATCAGGGAATTTCAAGCATGGCTTTTTTCGAGCCTCGAAGAGGAAGACGCTATTGAGGAAATAGAACAGGATGATTCCAACGTGGCAGCGGATGAAATCGACTACACTTTAGAGAAATCCGTGATAAGCTCCGTGATTGAGGAGCAATGGAGAAATAGTTTCGAAACGCACGATATTGAAGGATATATGTCGGCGATATGGGAAGACGACTTCTTCTATGTCAGTGATATGGACACGCCCGATAATCTCGGTGATGACATAATATTTCGGGGCGGTTCAGAGGAACGCGAGGGAGCATTGAGAATGTTCGATGCCAACCATGCCATCGACCTGAGTCTTTCTAAGAACGGAGATACCGAATTCTTGAGTGAGACGCTTGCTATCGTTGACTATGATTACGACCTCAAACTCGCTTCTCCAGCACACGGTGTATCTAATCCATCAGGACGCATGATTTTCGTCTTGGAACTTCGAGAAAGCGGAGAATGGCGTATTCTTGAATGGTATGACTATCCAAACCTGAATCCATAACAATCTCTCATGCCTAAAATAGTTAAACCTGTGAGTGATTGCTGGAATCAAAGACTCGCAGGTTTAGCTAATTCCTAACGCAAGTTGCCATCTTTGTAGCATAGGCTGTTAGCCTGTGTCTGTTTGTAGCATAGGCTGTTAGCCTGTGTTTCCGTTATCCGCAATGTGATAGGGATTGTCCAAAGTTTAGTAAACCCTTATGCCACTCCCTCCATTAAGTTGCCTCACCCACGGAAAGAACTTCGATTATCCTTCCAAACGGCTTATCCGGAAACAGGGACGCAAGTTTCTGTGTATACGTCAGCGGTGTGAGTTCTAAAATCTCGCCATCTATATCCACCCTGTAACGCCGATGCACATCTGCCCCCGCTTTGAGAAGTGCTTTGACGATTTCCAAGCACTCGTCAAGGGCTTCTACGGCTTCTCTTATCCCATACCACGTGCCTATCGCCACGAGGAGCGGAGACATCTCGTATTCAACAGGACGAAATATGATCCGATTGCCACAGACAAACTCCTGTTCAATCAGTTGCGGATTGGAACCGACATACCGTCTGACCCTCTCCAGATCGCCCATAATAATCGCAGCCCCTAAATCCGGCACTGCCCCGTTTTCAATCAGTAAGTTATAGAAAGGCATTCGCGGCTCGGCTTCAAAAGCGGAGTGATGCCACGGTTTCACCAGTAAGTCCATTGGGGCGTTGCCTTCAGCCTGTCCTGCCGTGGCCAACGATGGATCCGCTTCAATCAGGAGTGTGGCGATCTCTATCCGATCGCACCCTGCGGCAATTCCGAGCAGGCTTATGCCGTTCCACGTCCTTGATCTGTCAAAACGTTGTTTAAGCACCTCTGGGTTGTTACGGATAGCTGTCTCAACGTATTCACGGTCGTCCATAAGAACCGCCGCAACGAGATTCGTTGCCGCCCTGTGTTCCCTGAAGAGGTCATAGAGTTGCCGTATCGGTCTGAACCATCGCGCTTTACCGAAATTGATCAGTCCTCTTGAGGCGAGTGCTTCGAGAGGGGTTCGTCCTTCCTCATCTCTCACAGAAACGAGCGACGGGTCGGTAGTCAGCAGTTCCTCTACGCGCTGCATATCGGTTTGTGTCAGATCAGGAGCCCGGAGTATTTGGAACAGGAGGTCTTTGGTGAGTATTCCCTCCGCGACTTGTTCTTGATGCAGCACCGCTTCCTTCAACCGCGTCCAACTTGCGAATCCGTATTCACGGGCAATCACAAATTGCGCGTCTTGCAAACCGAATGTTGTCTGCTGGATTTCTGTATCTGTGGCATCGGAGAGTTTTGGAAAGAACGTGCGAATCCGTTGAAACGCGTCAAGAGAACTTTCCTTACGCGCCTTCAGCAGCTGTTTCGCTTGCGACTTCAGATGTTCAAGGTTCGGATTGGAGGGCAGTTGTTTATATTGCATGAGAATCTCCTCTCGTTACACCCGCTGTCCGCATTTACAGGCACAGAAAGAAGATTATAGGTATTCGGAAGAAACAAGGCAGGTTGGACCCTTCCCGCGGACTGGAGGCTTCCTTGTGAAGTTAACAGTATATAGGATACCACAAGCGTTAAAGGTTTGTCAACTTAAAATAGAGAAAAGAGTCCCTATAGGGTCAATTCTCAAATTGTCTGAATCGCGGATTGACGCGGATTATGCAGATTTCGCGGATTTTTGGGACACCTTCCGGTCAAATCTACGGATCCATTGGGGCTGACCCACTTCAGAAGAAAACGGGAAGGTGAATACCAAAGCTTTACATATCTTGCGCGAGTCCTTACGTTAATTCTTGATAATAGTTTATGGATGACGTATAATTAACATCATATTCTTGAAATTTTGCCCTTTATCAGTAAAACGAATGAAGAATCGAGATATGAACACCATAGTTAGAACAGCGCGAATACTTGATAGTAATCCTTGCCTGCGGGGCTCGTTGGTCCTTTCAGAAACCATCTGGATCCCCGATTTAACAAGCCTGATCGCCCCCCCCCCCCGCTTTACAAACGATAAGCGTTTAGCCCCACAATATTCACCGATTCTACCAATATTCCGTCCCCGTGCCCGCGCGCCATTTCACCCGATGGCATCCAGCGCGGGTTGTTTTTGTTGTCGTAGTTTCAGCAACACATATCCAACGAATGCCTTACGCACAATCGCATCTTTCCCTCTTGCAGTCGCAATGATTTATGAACCCCCTCAGTTAAACGAAACCCTCAACTTTTGAATCATAGCAGCAAAACGTTCAGAATCAGGTTAACTATGTCAAATCTTAAATCCAGCATCCGAGACAATCATAAGAGGGGAAGCGTTGGCGACTTCCTTAAATCCAAAATTGAAGATGGATCCTCCCTCTCAATTGTTTCCGCGTACTTCACGATCCACGCCTTTCAAACACTCAAAGAATCGCTCACAAAAATCAAAGAGCTCCGGTTTCTGTATGGTGAACCTCGCTTTATAAAAAGCCTCAACTCCGAAAATACCGACAAGAAAGCCTTCAAAATTGAGGGCGAAACCGAAGGCTTGAAATTCGAGGATCGCTTAAAACAGAATTGGATTGCCAAAGAGTGTGCCGCATGGATTCGAGAAAAAGTACAGATTCAATCCATTCAAAAATCTAATCTGATGCATGCGAAAATGTATCACATCGCTAAGGATGGTGTAGAAGATGCCATTGTCGGAAGTTCCAATTTTACCGTGCGCGGCCTTGGAATGAGTGCAACAGACAATAACATTGAACTGAATCTTGAAGTAGACAGCAACCGAGATCGCAGTGACGTGAAGGTGTGGTTTGATGATATCTGGGAGGACAAAGAACTCGTCAAGGATGTCAAAGACGAGGTGCTGCTATACCTTGAGCAACTCTATCAGAACAACACCCCAGAGTTTATCTATTATAAAACGTTATATCACATCTTTGAACGGTTTTTAGGCGAACAAGAAAAAAGTGGACTCCTCGCTGAGGATGTGCAACTCGTCGATACGATTGTCTGGAACACTCTATTTGAATTCCAGAAGGATGCCGTGAAAGGCGCGATAAACAAAATTCGGCAACACAACGGGTGTATCATTGCGGATAGTGTCGGTTTAGGCAAAACCTTCGAGGCACTTGCTATCATCAAATACTTTGAACTCCTGAACAACAGAGTCCTCGTGCTATGCCCCAAGAAGTTGCGGGACAACTGGACAGATTACCGTGCAGACAATAACAGCGAGCTGAATCTGTTCTGCAAGGACCGCTTTCGATACACAGTCCTCTCCCATACCGATCTGAGTCGTGATGGTGGAAAGTCAGGCGATATTAACCTTGAAACCATCAATTGGGGCAACTACGATTTGGTTGTTATTGATGAATCGCACAATTTCCGTAACAATACACCCGGTAAGAGAGATGAGGACGGCAATTTGATCCGCAAAAGCCGGTACCAACGGCTAATGGAGGATATTATCCAGAGCGGCATCAAAACCAAAGTCCTATTGCTCTCTGCTACACCAGTGAATAACAATCTGAAGGATCTCCGCAACCAGATCTATTTTCTCACCGAAGGTCGAGACGACGCTTTCCAAAAGTCGCTTGGCATTGATAGCCTGCAAAGAACCCTGGCAGATGCCCAGCGCACTTTTACCGACTGGTCAAAGCAACAGGACGACCGCCAGACACGTGACCTACTGGAACGGCTCAGTTCCACCTTTTTCAAACTGCTTGACGAGTTGACGATCGCCCGTTCTCGAAAACACATTGAGAAATACTATCCAGACTCACTGAAAGAGCTTGGTGGGTTCCCGGAGCGCAACAAGCCAATTTCTGTCTACACCGATATTGATTTGCAAGGTCAGTTCATGTCTTACGACGAACTTAACGAGGAAATTTCCGAATATCAACTCTCCCTATTCAATCCCTCAAAGTATGTGCTGCCCGAGTACATTTCCCAATACGAGGACGGACAGATTGGACAATTTACGCAAAGTGACCGTGAACACTACTTGATCGGTATGATGAAGGTCAATTTTCTCAAACGCTTGGAAAGTTCCGTTCACGCCTTTGGAATTACGATGGGACGGACGATCGAAAAAATCGAGCAACTGGAAAAACGGATTAAACGATTCCAAGAGTTTCGCGAGGAAAATCCTGATATGGATTTGGAAGATGTTGATATCGAGGCATTTGAGGATGAAGATCTACAAGAGGCAATGCAGGTAGGCAAAAAATTAGTCTTCAAAATGGTACACCTTAATACTGAAAGGTGGTTGACAGATTTGGAACACGACCGCGAACAACTTGAGTTGCCTTATCTCTATGCAAAGGATGTTACCGATGATCGCGATGCCAAACTCGCCAAACTCAAGCAACTCATCGCCGAAAAGGTTAAACAACCCACAAGAAATAAAAAAGGAAGACCGAATCGCAAGGTTCTGGTATTTACTGCCTTCGCAGATACAGCCAAATATCTCTACGATGCATTGGAACAATGGGCACCTGAAGAACTCGGTGTCCATATCGGAATGGTATCGGGAGGTACAAGCGGTAATAAGACAACCTTCGGCAGGACTGAATTCAGCAATATCTTAACGAATTTTTCACCGAATTCCAAAAAACGTCACCTGATGAAAACCATGCCACAGGACGAGGAGATAGACCTGCTCATCGGCACGGATTGTATCTCGGAAGGACAAAACCTGCAGGACTGTGATTATCTCATTAACTACGACATTCATTGGAATCCAGTGCGTATCATTCAACGGTTTGGACGTATTGACCGCATCGGTAACAACAATGACAGCGTCCAGCTCGTCAACTTCTGGCCCACACCCGACCTCAACCGTTACATCAAACTAAAAAATCGGGTCGAAGCACGGATGGCACTCGTAGACATTGCCGCAACGCAGGGGGATAATCTGTTAGAACCGGAAGGAATTCAGGAACTCCTTGAGGATGACCTCAAATACCGTGATCAGCAGCTGCTAAAACTGAAGGACGAAGTCTTAGACCTTGAGGATTTCAATGAGAGTGTCGCCCTCAACGAATTCACGCTTGATGACTTCCGTATTGACTTGATGAACTATATTGAGAGTAACCGGAAAACGCTTGAAGACGCACCTTTCGGACTCTATACCGTTGTGCCACCGGATCCCAAGTACCAGATGATGACCAAAGGGGTTATCTTCTGTCTGCGACAAAAAGGCGATTCCACAGGAAATGAGAAGATAAATCCGTTACAGCCCTATTTCTTGGTCTACATTCGCGAGGATGGCGAGGTGCGGTTTACTTTTGCACAACCTAAACAGATCTTGGAGATGTACCGCTTGTTGTGTGCAGATGTGAAAAAACCGTATGAAGACCTGTGTACCTTGTTTGACCAGCAAACCGGCAACGGCACGGACATGACCCTCTACAATGACCTGCTGCAGAAAGCAGTTCATTCACTCAGTCGCACCTATCAGAGACGAGCCGTCAGTAATCTCTTAGTGGGTCGTGGCGGCACGCTACCTAAACGACAAAAGCAGATTAGCAATGTGACTGACTTTGAACTCATTACATGGTTGGTGATTCAATGAACGAACTGCAAACAAGAAAAAACATTGAGCAGGCACTGAAAGATTTTCAACGCGGAGCGCTGGCAATGAACGCCAACAACCTGCTTAACGCACTCGGTTACGAAAGTGAAATAACAGTAGAGCTTGAATCTAATCTCGCTGAGGAGTTCATCTCGTATTTCGACCAGTTTGGAAAACTAAACCCGGAACGGGCAATGGTAGATGAATGGGAGTCTATTGATTTTCTGTTTCAACTCACAGAAGAAGAAATCTCCGGAACAGGTCAGACGCGAATCGTTTTTAAAAACAGGCAGCTTGACAACACGGTTATTGAATCATATGTTTTCTTCGCGCTAAAGTTACGGGAAAACAATTACACTCGCACACAGTTGGCCAACATTACCCGCGAAATCAATAGACTGACACCGATGCCTGCAATGATTGTTTTCCAGCACGGTCAGACTGTGAGTCTCGCTGTCATCAATCGCCGCCTGCACAAGCGAGATGCAGCGAAGGACGTGCTTGAAAAGGTAACCCTGATTAAAGATATCGATTCCCACGATCCCCATCCCGCTCACATTCAAATTCTCTTTGACCTGTCACGAGATGAGCTGTTTAGGGTCCACGGCTTCAGCAACTTTGTTGAACTGCATCGTGCCTGGGCAAAAACACTTGATATCCAGGAGTTGAACAAACGATTCTATCGCGAACTCTCCAATTGGTACTTCTGGGCAATGGATAATGTAACTTTCCCAGAGGACGCAGGCGAAAATGTAGATATCCGCAACGCCACCAGTGTGATTCGCTTGGTTACACGGTTAATCTTTGTCTGGTTCATCAAGGAGAAAAAATTAGTCCCCGACATCTTCTTTAATCCGAGAGAGATAGAGAAAATCCTTGTCAGCACCGACCCACAGGAAAGTACTTATTACAAAGCTATCCTCCAAAACCTTTTCTTCGCGACCCTCAATCAGGAGATGAACACCCCTAAAAAACCCGATAACCGTAAATTTCGCGGTAAGGGACGACAGCACTACAATATCACGTCACTCTATCGCTATGAAACGTATTTCACGAATTCAGATGAGGCACTGCGACACTTTGAAAAAATCCCGTTCTTGAATGGTGGTCTCTTTGAATGCTTGGATAAAGAGAACAAGGACAATCCCAAGAAAATTCTACGGATTGATGGCTTTTCCGATCGGGCAGATAACCAGTTATCCGTTCCCAATTTCCTGTTCTTTTCCGAGGAAAGGAATGTTGACCTCAACAGCGTCTACGACACAAAAGGCAAGCGGTATAAGGTCCGTGGACTCATTGACATCCTCCGCCGCTACAAATTTACGATTACAGAAAACACTCCTATTGAAGAAGAAGTCGCGCTTGACCCGGAACTGCTCGGGAAGGTTTTTGAAAACCTGCTTGCGGCATACAACCCCGAAACCGGTGCAACCGCACGGAAGCAGACCGGCTCCTTCTACACCCCTCGCGAAATCGTCAACTATATGGTTGACGAATCACTCATCGCTTACTTGAAAGAAAGTAGCAGGCACACTCCGTTGTGCCGTAGCATTGATACTGATGCGGCAACAGAAACCAAACTCCGCCACCTTCTCGCTTACAACGACGAACCCCATCAATTCACCGATACCGAAATCGAGCAGCTCATCAACGCCATTGATACCCTCAAAATACTGGACCCTGCCTGCGGATCGGGTGCTTTCCCGATGGGCATTTTACATAAACTCGTTTTCATCCTCGGAAAGCTTGACCCACGTAACGACCAGTGGAGACAACGACAAATTGCCAAAGTCGAACACCTCATTGATATGGCAGAAGAAATTGACGACAGCACGGTTCGGCGAAACACCATCCGCGACCTCGAACAGGAAAAAGACAATATCAATGAGACATTTGAGCGGAACGAACTCGACTACGGCAGAAAACTCTACCTCATAGAGAACTGCATCTACGGTGTGGATATCCAACCGATTGCGGTCCAGATCGCCAAACTCCGATTCTTCATTTCGCTCGTCGTAGACCAAAGAATTGACGATGCCCAAGAGAATAGAGGCGTGCGTCCTCTGCCCAATTTAGAAACCAAGTTTGTCGCGGGAAACACACTCATCGGTGTAGAGAAACCGACACAACTGTTAATGCGCAATCCAGAAATTGATCGCAAGGAAAGAGAATTGGGCGGGGTCCGAAGGAAACATTTCACCGCCCGCACCCCAAGAACCAAAGAGAAATACCGCAACCTTGATAAGCAAATCCGTGCCGACATCAGTCAATTGCTCAGGAGCGACGGTTTCCCCAGCGAAACGACTGAAAAAATTGCTAACTGGGATCCTTATGACCAAAATGCAGTCGCCGATTTCTTTGATGCCGAGTGGATGTTCGGTATCACGGAGGGTTTTGATGTGGTGATTGGCAATCCACCTTACGTCCGTCAAGAGAAGATTAAAGCACTCAAACCTGCTTTCAAAAAACACTACACCTGTTACACGGGTGCTGCAGACCTCTACGTCTATTTCTATGAGCGCGGACTCCAACTGCTGAGTCCAAACGGTATCCATACGTTTATCTGTTCCAACAGTTGGCTGGATGTCAACTACGGCGCGCCGCTACAGAAGTATGTATTAGACAACACCGCGGGGGCGGTTGTCTGTCACAGTGAAGCAGAACGTGAGTTTGAGAGTGCCGACATCAACACCATCGTGAGTATTCTCCAAAATGGGACTCCCAATGCGGATTCTCGTGCTCGTTTTCTCACCTTCAAGACTTTCATCGGCGATCCAGATGTAGAGAATCGCCGTGAAGGAACACGCACCTATACCGAGTTAGCACAAGCCGGCACCCGCGATAACAGATATGCAGGAGACAAATGGGGCGGGAAGTATCTACGCGCCCCTGACATCTATTGGACGATTTTAGAGAAAGGAAAAGATAAACTGGTGCGTCTGGGGGACATCGCGGAGGTGAGACGAGGCTTCACAACGGGTGCCAATGAGTTCTTTTATCTTGACGATGAAAGGATTCAGGCATGGGACCTTGCGGATGAATTTCTGAAGCCTGTCATCAAGAGTCCACGGGAATGCAAAAGCATCCGTGTAGATCCCAACCAGTTGCAGTTCAAGTTATTTATGTGCCATGCAGATAAATCCGAATTAGCAGGGACTGCGGCGTTGGAATACATTGAATGGGGTGAGTCGCAGGGGTATCATCGGAGACCGAGTTGTCGAGGTCGCACACGCTGGTGGGATTTGGGGCAATGGGAATACCCTGATATGTTATGGTCGGATGCCTACAATGTTCGATTTGGATGTTTTGAAAACGCTGGTGATTATTTTGCAGATAAACGGTTTTTCGTTATAGAATTCAAGGAGAACAATTTGGCAACGCGCGCCTACTTAAACAGCACTATCATTCCGTTGTTAATTGAAACCGAAGGTATCTCTAATTTGGGTGAAGGCGTTATTTATACCAACGTTTACTGGTTAAAAACACTTCCGATATTGACAGAAAACCGTATAACGAAAGAGATTCACCAATGCTATGAAAACATAAAAACGCGCGAGATCCTTCCTATCTTTGATGAAATCCATCAACCTGATCGTCGCGCCCTTGACACAATCATTTTCGATGCCCTTGACCTCACACAAGGTGAACGGGATGGTGTGTATGAAGCGGTTGTGAATCTGGTAGAATCGCGCCTGCGGAAGGCGAGGAGTTTGAAGGGTAAATAGGGTGTCTGAATCGCGGATTTTCGCGGATTAGGCAGATTTCGCGGATTACGCTCCAGCGGAGCGATATGTCTATAGTACACATGATGGGTCCAGTCTTCCGCTCCAGCGGAGCGGTATGTGAGGTATGAAAATTAGGAAAATTAGGTGAGTGTCAGATTCCAAATTTGGTTGATATCTGTCGGCTATATGTGCTATTCTTAAGTATGGTAATCTGCATTGTTGAGAAAGCAGCGCACAAACCGTCTGAATCGCTGATTATACGGAGTTTTCCGATCCATATTAGCCTTGAATAGGGATGTAATGAATGCCAAAATATGATGTTGCGTTGTCGTTCGCTGGACAAGATCGACAGCACGCCAAAGCCTTAGCAGATCTTCTTAAAACGGGCGGATATACATTCTTTTATGATGAGAATGAGCGCGCGCACCTTTGGGGCAAAGATCTCTATGTTCACCTATCGTCGATTTACAAAAATCAGGCGCGCTATTGTATTATGTTTTTGTCTGAACACTATGCCCGGAACTTGTGGACCAACCATGAGCGCGAGAGTGCTCAGGCGAGGGCATTTCAGGAAAATCGCGAGTATATTCTCCCAGTTCGTATTGATGATACAGAAATACCGGGTATTCTCCCGACGGTTGGATATCTTGATTTACGTTCAATGACTATTGCAGAAGTCTATGAAGCCTTAGTAAAAAAGTTATCAAGTACTGCATCACGAAAAACACCATCCGATAACAACAATGCTCCTCATCCTGAGAGGGAGAAAGAAAAATCCTTTAATCATGAACGCGATCAAAATGTAAACGCTGAAGATTCTAAAACATCTTTAGGTCAAAAAGGTGTGAGCGAAAAGGGATCTCATGAAAAGGCAAGCAACAGGCCACTAAAAGGATTCATTACATACTCACACGAGAATACTATACAAAAAGACGAATTACGCAAACGTTTTGCCGTAATGAAGCAGAATAATGAGCTAATAACATGGGATGACGGTCAACTTACACCTGGAGATGGAGCACTTCAGGAAGACATTCTCGAAAAGATTGCTGATTCGGACCTACTACTCTACCTTGTTTCTGCCGCGAGTCTTGACTCTAAAAACTGTAACAGGGAATTAGCAGAGGCGTTGAAGCGAGAGATTAGAGTTATCCCGATTATCCTTGAGCATTGCGATTGGCTGCATCATCAACTTAGCGGTTTTGAAGTTCTTCCACACAAAGGGAAGCCGCTTAGCGGTTGGGACGATCAGAGCGAAGGCTGGCAAAATGTGGTGGATGGCGTTCGAAAAGCACTTAACAAGATGGGGGGGGGATCCGAGACACCCGAGAAAGAGTTACGCGCTGAATTAGCGTTCCAACGTGGGAATACTATCATGATACTCGGACAACTGGATATGGCAATAGAGGCGTACTCTGATGCTATCAATCTCAATCCGCGTAACGCGAGTGCCTATTGCAATCGCGGTGTTGCTTACATGGAAAAAGGCGAACTTGATCGCGCTATTAAGGACTATAACATAGCGATAAAATTGGGTTTCAAGCATGCTTTAGTCCATACCAATCGCGGGGTCGCTTATGGGAAAAAAGAGGAACATGATCTTGCTATAAAAGATTATAACAAAGCCATAGAACTCAATTCCGGTTTTGCCCATGCCTATTACAACCGGGGTGTCGCTTATAGTGATATAGGCGAATTGGATCTTGCTATTCAAGACTATACTAAAGCAATAGAACGTAAACACGATTATATTCAAGCCTACACCGGCCGAGGTCTTGTCTACAGCGAAAAAAATGATTTTGACTTAGCAATTGCGGACTATACTCAGGCAATAGAACTCAATCAACACTATGCAGCTGCCTACAACAACCGCGGACTCGCTTACGTTAGTACGGGTGAGTTGGATCTTGCTATTCAAGACTATACTAAAGCAATAGAACTCAATCCAAAGTTTGCCGGAACCTATTATAATCGCGGTGTTGCTTATGGACAGAAAAATGAAATTGATAAAAGTATCGTTGATTATACCAAGACAGTAGAACTGGATTCTAATTATGTGGATGCCTACTACTGTCTCGGCAATGCCTATGTTGATAAAGACAAATTTATCGCAGCCATCACACACTATAGTAAAGTGATAGAATTGGATCCAGATTATGTTGAGGCCTATTATAATCGAGGTTGGACGCATAGCAAAAATGCCAATCATGATCTTGCTATTGCAGATTGTGACATGGTAATAGAATTAGAACCGAGTCGTGCGGGAGCATATAACATGCGCGGTGTTTCCAACTACAGTAAAGGCAATTCCGCGAATGCAATTAAAGACTTTAGCAAAGCAATAGAATTAGAGCCAGATTATGTTGATGCCTATAATAACCGCGGCAACGTTTACCTCAAAAGCAGACAAGTTGTTCTTGCGCTTAAAGACTTTAACAAGGCAATAGAACTTAATCCCAAGTATAGAGATGCCTATAATGGTCTCGCTGAAGTTCATAGCGTTAGAGATGAGTTTGACCAGGCTATTGCCAACTATAACAAGGCACTAAAATTGGATCCTAATTATGCCGTGGCCTATTGCAATCGAGGCAATGTCTATAATGACAAAGGCGAGGTAGACAAGGCAATTGCGGATTATAACAGGGCGATTGCCCTAGACTCGAAAAATGCCGAAACCTATTATAGTAGAGGCAATACGTACCTCAATAAAGGTGAGTTTGATCTCGCTATCACAGATTATAATAAAGCAATAGAACTCAACCTAGACAAGGCTGAAGTCTACTTATACCGCGGCGTGGCTCGGATGTGCTTGCGAAATTGGCAAGATGCCAAAGCCGATCTGATTGTTGCCCGGGACAAAGAGTTGGATATCACCGATGCGTTTCATAAAGACATCAAAAGTATTGAAGCCCTTGAGCGAATAGTCGGTACTCCATTGCCCACAGATATTGCTTTACTGTTAACGCACCAAGTACTTGAACCTAATAATGCTGAAACCTATATCATCCGTGGCATTGCTTACGCTAAAAATGGCGAGTATGATCTTGCCGTTGCTGATTTTAGCAAGGCAATAGAACTAGAACCAGAGACGCTTATTGCCTATGGGCATCGCGGCGTAGCTTACTACAACGAAGGCAAGTTTCACCAAGCGGTCACTGACTTTAATAGAACAATAAGCCTTACACCTGAAGACCCATTTGCCTATTATGTTCGCGGGATGGCTTACCGTAACCTGTTGGTTTTTGAGAAAGCCATCCAAGACTTTAGCACAGCGGCAATACGTCTCAAACCCGATGCGGCTGCCAATGCCTATACGGAACGCGGTGTAACCTACCACCTTAAGGGGGACGTGGATAAGGCAATTGAAGACTATAACACTGCAATAGCGTTGGATCCAAAGTTCCCAAAGGCTTATACGGAACGTGGAAAGACTTACCGCGATAAAGGCGAGGTAGACAAGGCGATTGCGGATTACGACAGAGCCATAGAACTTAATCCAGAGTTTGCTGAGCCTTATACCTGCCGCGGCTCCATCTACAAGGAACGAGGCGAGATAGACAAGGCGATTGAAGATCACAGGAAAGCCATAGAATTGAATCCAGAATTTGCTGAAGCATACCTCAATCGGGGACAGGCTTACTACGCCAAGAACGAATTGGACAAGGCGATTGCGGATTATGACAAAGCCATAGAGCTTGATCCAAAACTTGTGGAGGCATACACGCATCGGGGCAACGCATATCGCGACAAAGCCGAGTTAGACAGTGCAATTACGGATTATACGAAGGCACTAAAACTCAGACCAAAAGTTGCCGAATCCTATTATACACGGGGTGAAGCGTGGTTGCTTGCGAAAAGGTGGGAAGAAGCAAAGACCGACCTGACAGCTGCGCTCTTACAAGACGTAGATGTTGCCGCTGTGTTTCACAATACCTATGAAAGCACTGCTGCCTTTGAACAAAAAATAGGGGTTCGTTTACCGAAAGAGATTGTTGAGTTGCTGACCCCACCGAGCGGGTCCCCGTTTGAAATTGGGAGAGACGCGCGGATCGCGTTAGGAATGAAGTACTACGGGAGCGGTGAACTTAGCAGTGGTCTTGCCTCGAAACTCGCAGGGGTCCCGCGCGAAGAATTCTGGCGTCTGATGGGGGATTATGGGCTCTCTCCTTTGTATGTTGATGAGGAGGAGCTTGTCAATAGCGGATTTTAAGGATGCCAATACAGCCAGTTATTAGCAATAACAGTCCGCTTGTTGGACTCTTCGGGCTCAACCTTCTTTCTCTATTGCGTGATCTTTATACAGAGGTGTGGATTCCACGAAAAGTTGAAAAGGAGTTTCTCAAAAAAGATCCGATAGTTCGTCGGGAAGCCCTCGAAAATGCGCCTTGGATTAAAACCGTCGATTTAACGGATCCGCAAACCGCTGCGGTTTATGTGGCACTTGATGACGGTGAAGCCGAAACCTTGGCTCTTGCGAATGAACATGATGCACGTCTCGTTCTTCTTGATGAAAAGGTGGGAAGACAGACTGCCGAAGAAGTTGGATTAACGGTTAAGGGGACAGTCGGCATTTTGTTGGAAGCAAAGGAAAAAGGCTTGATTGATGTTATCAAGCCGCTTTTAATTCGGTTGCAGGATAACGGAATGCACCTGAGCGAATCACTCATCCATAACGCCCTGCAAAGGGCAGGTGAGACAGATTAACGGTTTTCTGCACACCTATCGCCCCCTTGGGGCTTAGGTATGACATTTGGGGACTGGCTCCACTTGACTAACCCGCTCTTCTCCTGAAAATCCTAAAATCCCGTAAATCCTGATTCTGACAGCTCCGCCTCACCCTTGCCAAAATCCGCGTAATCCGTATAATCCGTGAAAATCCGCGATTCAGACAACTATCCCCGCGCAAACACCAAAACATCGTAACTCTGTCCGCTATACGTGAATTGATCTTTGAACCGACCTTCACAGGTAAAGCCTGCGGCTTCCAAAATCTCCGCCTTCTTTGCAGCACCGCTGTCAATATAACACTGAACCTTTGACTCAGGAAACGTCACTGCAGAAAGCAACGCCGGAACAGCGTCTGCAAAATTCGGATGAAAGAAGAGGTCCAACACAGCAGTCGCGGGTCGCCAACGTGAATCCCGACCGACAGTTGCCCATCCCACGATTGCTCCACCTGAAGAAATTAACAATTTCGCATCGTCGTAGGCGTCCTCGGTTTCCAAATCGTGTTTGAAACTCAGAAATCCGCCCTCAAGGTTCGTGGGACCGTAAACCCCCCACTTCAGACTTCGGAGTGTGTCCCATCCGACAATACCCGATAACGCCGTGACTTTCGGCCAATCGTGCCATTCCACGGATTTCGGTGCCGCAGGTGCAGGCGCGAAGTAACGTTCCTCAAAGTCCTCATTGACATGATACTTCATGAAACCGGACTCTGGAAATACGCTTTCAAATCCGAAACTGTGATAGATATAATAGGGATGACTCTTGTAACCCGTGCCGAGGTAGAGTGCCTTGCCTAACCGTTGTCGGAAATCCTCCATCTGATACGCCATCACGCCTTTTGCTGCCCCCTTCCTGCGCTGTTCTGGCATGGTAAAAACGTGTCCTAAAATACCGACGCCTTCATACTCAACCGTCATGATGTTGGTAATCACAGTGCCGTCGAGTTTACCGACATAGAAACGGGTTTCTAATACATCAAGGATTTCCGTGACGCACCGCTCAATATGCCACTTATAGTTCCCCGGTTTATGCCCAAGGAATTGTTTCACCTCTTCGGCGTGAGGCGTGTCTGGGGCGGTAATGACACCGACCTCCATCCGTTCCCCTGTTTTCAGTAATGCGTCTCCGAGTTTATCGTACATCTCTACCTCTATTGTATCAATTATAGGAATAGGACTTACGCAGTTTCCCTGTTTTTGTGCCGTTTTTGGTTCGTAGTCGCGCAATGGCGCAAGTCGCGTATGGACTTGCGGGACAATGCGCTTTCTTCGGGAATATCACCGCAATTTTGGCATAGAAGCCAATTGTGCATAAGTCCTGAGAAAAATAAAATTAGCAAACACCGCGAAAATATGATATACTTAAAATCGCTTGATGTCAAGCCTGAATGCTGGTATCGTAAAGCATTATACAGGAGCGCTGTATAGGCGCGCAAAGATCAAAATGGAGGGACTATGGAGACAGAACAGACACTGGTTCTCATCAAACCGGACGGTGTTCAGCGTGGGCTTATCGGTGAAGTCATTGCCCGCTATGAGCACAAAGGACTCAAAATCGTTGGGATGAAATTGCTGCGACTCCCGCGCGACACGGCAGAAAAACTCTACGCCGTCCATCACGGTAAATCTTTTTACGATGTACTTATCGAATTCATGACTTCAGCCCCTATTGTTGCTTTAGCGATTGAGGGACGCGGGGCAATAGAATTAGTCCGCATTCTCAATGGAGAGACTGACCCGAAAAAATCACAACCCGGAAGTATCCGAGGCGATTTCTCAATCAATATCACGCATAACGTCGTGCACGCATCCGACTCTCCAAGGAGTGCTGAGCGTGAATTGGAGATCGTGTTTGCACCCGATGAACGCTACAAATATCACCGAATAGATGAAGAGATCCTGCATCCTTCGGCGGTGTAACGGATAGGCATTAAACTGCGTTTTTTTATTTAACACGCACAGTTCCCAAATTTTATTCGAGAACTTTTGTGCAAAAAACATCAAAAATAGATGGAGGTCAAAACAATTGAGAACTCTTAATGTATGCGCGCTTATCCTCATGCTTACCCTTGGATTCGCTTTCAGTGTCCATGCCGGTAAAGCCGACTGTGAAAATATAGATGGTGATGGCGCGAAACCTATCAAAGAGGTTGGTAAGGAAGATGCCGGCAAGCAGAACGATTACGATGAGGTCGTCGAAGAAGATGACCGCAAGGGTGTCACCTACCTCGCTTTCATTGGCGGTAGCACACCGAAACCCAATAAGTGTGGACTGAATCCAAAGAACCCTGAAGCTGAATGGACGGGTTGGGGTGGTCCCCTTGATGTGGACAACGCCACTATCGGAGAAGGCGGAGGCACCCGCAACCATATCGTCATTGGTGGTATCTACTTTGAGCGCGGCATCGGCTCGCACGCGATTGCAACGATGGTGTACGATCTCAGTGGAGATAAGTACCTCAAATTTGAGGGCTATGTCGGTATGTCAGACGAGAAAGATCCAGCAGAATGTAACCACGGCGGCAGCAGCGATTTCATTTTCAGTGTCGACGGAAAAGAGGTCTTCAAATCCGATACGCTTCAGGGCACAGATGGTGGAAAACAGGTGGAAGCCGTCAAAGTCGAATTTGACATTCCTGCCAATGCCAAAGAACTTGAAATCGTCATGGGTGACGGTGGCGATGGAATCGGTTGCGATCACTCTGCAATCGGTGATGCAAAACTCCTCAACGCCCAAGCACTCGCCGTTGAACCCGCTAACAAACTCCCCACAATTTGGGGGCATTTGAAAGATCGTTATTAGACGTTGAGAATCTCTTATCTTGTAATAGAAGAAAATTCTCAAACAACGTTCTTAAGCCTGATTTAGAGAAGCTATAATGTGTAGCAACACAGCGGGCTTTGCTGAATCAGGTTTTTCCTTGCAATTTCGTGTTATATACGTTATTATAATTAGAAGTAAAATATGAATCTTAACCCCGTAGGAGTGCTTTTCAAGCACACTCTCGGTAGGAGGAAAAAATGAAAAAAGCATTATTAATTCTCGGTGTGGTGTGTTTCAGTCTCATCACTGTTCACATCAGCACCGCTGAGATTGACTTTGAGACAGCAGTCGGCATCTGGCTCTTTGATGAAGGCAAAGGCGGTGAAGCTAAAGACATATCCGGTGAAGACAACCATGGCGAAGTCGTCAAAGCCCCATGGGTGGATGGAAAATTCGGCAAAGCCCTCGAATTTGATGGAAAATCCGGCTGTGTCAAGACGGGAGCGAAACTTCTTGAAGCTCTCGAAGAGTTCACTATTCTTGCATGGATACAAAGCACGGACGCTCCACCCGCTCGGACGGGACTCGTCGGACAGAACAACGCACCGGAGTTCGGCTTTATTACGACGAATGAGCTGAGCCTCTGGACCCCCTCAGCTGGCCTGACGAATAATCCTTGGAAACACAAACACGGTAATGGTGAATGGCATCACGTCGGGTGTGTCGCGACGCAGGAATACGTCCATACCTATATTGATGGTGAATATGCTGAGAAGAAGGGGAAGTGGGCGAATCACGGCGCAGCTCCGTTTGACGTTAACATCGGTGGATGCGGTGTCTGGGATCCAGGCGGAAACTTTTTCCCAGGTCTCATGGACGAAGTCATGATTTTCCATTCAGCTTTGGAACAAGCAGATATTCAGGAGCTAATGGAAAAAGGTTACGTAAATTATTTGGCTGTTGACCCCAAAGACAAGCTCGGTACAACGTGGGGGCATCTTAAGGCAACGAACCATTTTAGGTAATAGCCTCCCCTTTTTTCAACGCTCATAGACGTACTGGGGTATCGTAAATTCCGCAGGGCGTCTATGAGTAACCTACCCGTTGACCCCCTCGCCTCACTCATACCCGCGCCTCTACTTTAATTCGTGCAGTTCTCTGAGTTTGTCTAACGCGACCTGATTCCCCGGTTCCAATTCTAAAATCCGTTCAAAGATGCCAATCGCCTCTGGAATATTTCCAAGTTCCTGATAAACAACACCCAGTGCACCATAAGCACGAACATGCGTCGCCTCAATTGCGATAACCCTTTTAAACAGTGAGACGGCTTCGAGATAGTCCTCCTTCATCAGCGAAATTAAGCCGAGTCTATAAATGGCTTGGACATCCGTTGTGTCATGCGTAATGACCTGTTTGTAGTGTGGCGCGGCTGCTGTATAACGCCGTTGTTTCCAGTAGGCCCCGGCAAGCTCACGATGCACGGAGAGTTGAGACGGAACGAGTTTAAGTGCCGCCTGATAGTTCTGAATTGCCGCTTCCAGTTGCCCCGTGTTCTCATAGACGATCGCAAGATTCGCGTGGACATTTGCGAAAAAAGTGTCGTAATCCGAAGGGGTCGACTGTCCGTGAGATTTGCTATCTGTTTTATTTTTTTTAAACTGAAGTGCCATTTGACAGGCACGGATCGCTGCAGCAGTCTGTCGGTTTTCATAATAGATCTGTCCTATATAATTATACGCCTGCGCTTTCAAGTAGGCTATCTCGTCTGTACTTCTCTCCTTCTGAACCTCTATATCCTTGTCGAGTAGCGACAGGAGGCGTTCTAAGACGGCTAAGGCTTCTTGGTGCCGTGCCGTATAGAGGAGCGAAACGCCATAATCGAACCAGACCTTTATATCTTTCTGTTCGTCTGAAATAAGCGGCTCAAACTCAGCGACAGCCCTCGCGTAATCCCCTTCCGACATATAACGCCGACCGCGTTCGGCATACAACGGAGCAGTGACCCCCGCTTTAAGCACGTCCCACCACAAGGGATCTATCAATTCACCGTATTCGCTGGGGTTCCGAGCTGCCTGCGCGTGCTGTTTCGCTGCTTGTGTATCCCCCAGCGCGATAGCGACCTGTGCCATGAGGGCATGCGCTTCACTTTGTCTCGGATTCAAGCGGAGTGCCTTCTCCAGATGTGTCCGAGCAAGTTTCATCTGCCGTTTTGCCAGTGCAATTTCGCCGAGCCAGAGTTCGGAGAATGGATTGTTCGGTTGGAGACGTTTAGCGTGTTCTAAATGTTGTTCTGCTTCATCGAATTTCCCCAAGATACGGAGCGCGGAAGCGAGATAGAGATGCGCAGGTGCGGATGTTGAATCCAAGGTCAGCGCACGGGTGAGATGTTTCACTGCGTCCTCGGGTTGACGCTGCTTCGTCAAACGTCCAAGAAAGTAGAGCCACTTGAATTCATCAGGTGCGAGTTTGCTTGCTTGATGATAACACGGTATTGCTGGTACCTCCCACCCGTGGCTGAGGTAGATATGCCCCAACTGGCCCCAGACCTCCGCAGTATTGGGAGACTTCCGGACCGCTTTTTGAGCGTTTTCAATCGCCTCTATAAGCGGTTTTTCCTCAACCAAATCGAGATCCGCAGGTTCAGGAATATCAAGGTTTCCACCAGCAAATGTCGGGATATTGATCAGGATAAAAAGAAAAAGAGCAATGATATAAGCGGACAATTTCTTCAAAAAGACACCCCCCTTCCTTGATAAACCATCACACGTTGATTGATGCTTGCTCCCGGAAATCTTTCACGACTCCCATCTTGCCAGTGCACTTCAATCGCTTGAATTGCATCGATTGTCCCCAACCCGAAATGTACGCTCGGTTCACTGCTACTGAGATAACTCGTACCCGATAGCACATACCCCGTGAATGCGTGTGATGCTGTCCGGAGTGTCACTTGCGCGCCAAGTGCATCGCGATTTTGAGTGATCGCCCGCACGGAAAGATAGTGATGTTGTGGCGGTGGTGCATCGTTTCGGAAAAGACGGAGCCGATTGTCGAGACCGCTCACCACCATATCGATATCACCGTCTCTATCAATATCGCCGAAAGCCATTCCACGGCTGACTTCGATCCGTTCCGTGAAATTGGGGGCACGCGAACTCGCATCGGTGAAAGCAATACGTTGTCCGGAATCTGAGTTCCCTCCTACAGGATCTGTCTGAGAATTTTGAAAGAGAAGATTCGGTTCGGCGTAGAAATTCCAGAATTCACCAGTGTTCGCACCCTCAAGGACAGGACCGCGCTTCACCCGACCGTTGACGAGCGCGATGTCCAGATCGGTATCGTTGTCGAAATCCACGAAACCGCATCCAAATCCTGTAAAGGGTAGATCGCGCCCGGCGAATCCCGCCCTCTCTGTCATATCAACGAATACAGAGAAGGTGGAAGTCGTATAAAATGTATTTGTTTCACCAGACAGGTGCGTTATAAACAGATCGGGACGCATATCACCGTTGACATCGCCAACGGCGATCCCCATGCTCCCTTCGGGTTGTCCATAGGTGTTAAACGCCAGACCGTACAGTATGGCTTCCTCAGCAAAAGTGCCATCCTTCTGGTTCACATAGAGTTGGTTCGCTTCCCCGTCGTTGGCGACATAAAAATCCGCCCAACCATCACCCGTTAAATCGAGACACACAACACCGAGGCCTCTGCCGGGCATTGTAGCGATTCCTGCCTGTTGTGATACGTCTGTAAATGTGCCATCACCGTTGTTTCGGAATAAGCGATCCGCGGCGGGTTCAAAGACCTGTGGATTGCAGTAATCCGGGGCACCATGTTTTCCGCGACAGACCGCCTCTGAATCGAATTTAACGTAGTTGGCGACGTAGAGATCGAGGTACCCGTCTCTGTCATAATCGCCAAAGGTCGCAGATGTTCCCCACGCTTCGTTTGAGAGTCCCGTTTCCTGTAGTGTAAACGTTCCATCACCGTTGTTACGGTAGAAGACATCCGCACCGTAGTTCGTCATATAGACATCCGCGTCCCCATCATTGTCCACATCCCCGATTGCGACGCCTTGTCCATAACCTTCATGTCCGATGCCAGCGGTTTCTGTAACGTCAACAAACGTTCCATCGGTCTGTTGTCGAAAAAGTCGATTCGAGGCAGGGGCACCCCCAATGGATGCCCCTACATCGGGTGCTGGAAATCGGATGTGCAGGATATCGAGGGCATCATCGTTGTTGTAATCAAACAGGGCAACTCCACTTCCGATTACCTCCGGTAGGGCGTACGTCCCCGCCTGCCAAGGTGTTTCTGTCTGTGTGAAACCGAGCGCAGCGGTCACTTCCGTAAAAAAGGGTTTATCCGTCTCCGCGCTGGAGACGGTGGTGAGGTTGGGAAACCTCGCCAGCAGCGTAATGAGGATGAGTGTTATGACGTATGACTTCGTGAACATATCATTATCTCAAATGATGCAGGTTGTCACCTCGTAGCATAGACTGTTCGTCTGCGCATAAGCAGGCGCAACCTAACAGGATACGCTACAAACAACCTATAACCTGTAACTCTTAACTTATAACCTTTTGGGTTCAAATACAATAACAGTCTCTTAAGCTAAAATTACAAACGCTAACCGCCGATGTGCTTCACGTAATGCCGCTTCCACCGCCTCCGGTGTTTCCGCGCGAGCGAAAATGAAACCGAGGTATCGCGCACCCTCTGGCAGGGGGACGACCTCTCCACCAATGGGGATTGTGATGTTGACCTCTACGATACCCTCCACGCAGTGCGCCGCTGTTTTGCCGCGCACTTCGCCTAAGATACCCGCTTTCGGTACAGGGATCATCATCACGCCTGCTGCCTGCTGCTCCCGCTGTAATTCCTCCACCTGCTGTCCAATCGCATGTCGGATAACGAGTTCCTCCAGCGACATCCCTGTTCCGAACCTTAGGGTCCTGGCACAGAGTCCACCAATCGTCCGCGCAGCGATCTCGATCAGGTGTGCCCCTTTATCGTTGTAGCGGAGTTCGGCGTGGATCGGTCCGTGTTTTAACCCCAGCGCGTGGGCGGCTTCTGCAGTCGCTCGATGCAATGCCTCTTGGACCTCCATTGACAGACGGGAGGGTGTAACATAGAGGGTCTCTTCAAAAAAGGGACCTTCCAGTGGATCGGGTTTATCAAAAAGCGCGAGTGTCTTCAACTCACCGTCTAACAGGATGCCTTCGAGCGCCACCTCTATACCCGGGATATAGTCCTCAACGAGTAGGTATTGTGCAGGAGGGGCTTCGGATTTTTGTAAGGTTCGGAGCAGTTTCGCTGTCCGTTGGAAGGCTTCAATAAATTCAGCGGGTGTATCTGCCCTGATGACACCGCGGCTGGCGGACAGGGACAACGGCTTAATAATACACGGAAACCGTACGTGTGTATCTGGACTGTAGGGGTTGGGTAACCCAATCCCCACGATCTCAGCAGGATTGTCCTCAATGGAAAAGCGTTGATAGGCAGGCACCGACACGCCGTTTGTCGCCAATGTGTGCCGCAAGAGATACTTATTGCGGGTCGCTTTTGCGGAATCAACGGGATTGTGCGGGAGCTCCAACGCTTCTGACGCTGTCGTTGCCAGGAGCGTCGTATCGTCATCAACCCCGACTATTGCCGCGATTGGATAGGTCTCGGCGAATTCAACAATTGTCTGTGTTGCAGCAGACGGCGCGCTGAAGTCGAGCACAAGCGTCTGTCGCGGTGATACATCTGCTGTCGTCGCCGCTTCCTCTGATGCGACAACGACCTCCACATTCAACTTCAGAGCGGCTTCGAGGAAATCCGTCGCTCGGTAGGTCCGTGTTGGTAGAAGTAGGAGGACGCGCTGTTTATGAGTCATCAGTTATTGGTTATCAGCGTAATTAACTTTCAGGCACCAGTTATCAGAAGTTGAAAGTTGCGAAGTGGTGCCTTCCTAACTTCCTAACTTTAGCACACTTCTTAACTTTCCGATTCCTATAAAACTGATTGCGCTAACCGTTTCGGGAACCGCGTAACAACTTCTGATACTCCGCATGGGCATTCTGCGGATCGTCCTCACCATCAAGCACACGTCGCAGGCACTGTACAAAGCCTATCGGTTCATCTTCACCGAAGATAGTGCGTCCGAATAGAATGGCACGTCCGCCGTTGCTAACAACGTTGTGCGCAAGTGCAAATGTGCTACGCGCATTTTGACGGGGACCACCCAATGCGCCAATCACCAACGTCGTATCGAACTGACACAACTCGGTCCAGACGTCGGCGGTCGTATAGGCGGTTTTGATAAAGCGCGGGCGTTGGTGTTTTCGGAGATAACTCATCGTGCGGACGATGGAATCGGCGACGTACATACCCCGCTTCTCCTCATCCATCCCCGGCATTTTTACATTCGGTAAAAACACCTCTAAAAGATGATCAAAGCCCTCAATTTCACCCACGACATGTGCGAACTGCACATACGCTTGTAGCATGCGTTCATCAGCGATCGGATCGTTGTTGAGCGTAATGGAGTACAACCCAAGGCTCACTCGACATTCCAGCGCAGGACCGATGAGTGCCTCACAATAGCGTTGCATGTCCTCTGGAAACACTGTCTGAAACGGCATTGACAGCCGCGAGGTATAGACGCCAAACCTCGGATTCCAGATAGCCGTCTCTGAGTTCATCCGGACGATTGGCGTGATCGGTGTGTCTTCAAACAGATTTTCTTCAAGCGCGAGGATTTCTGCATCGGCGGGGGTCATTAGGAGCCCGTCTAATTTGCCATCTGCAACGAGGTCGCGCTGGAGTTGCAAAAACTCTGCGTGTGTTCGGTAGTGCGGTTTCGGGTGTTGTACTTGTCCAAGCCCTTTAATCCCGGCAGATGCGAGCGGATCCGCCGCAAAAACCAGAATCGGGCTATGGGCAAGTAAATCCTTATCAGCAAGTTTGTCAAATATCCGGTTACCCATTTTTAATATATTGCCTCCTGGGCTGCGCGTCTGACACGGGTCTCTTATAGAGACTTGCAGGACAATGTTTCGCGCAGGTCCCCGATCATCCTATACGGATCTTTTAGATACTATAAATACGGCATTGCGTTAGAGTGCTTAGAAGGAATGATGTTTAAACATTTCTTTCTATTCAGATTAAAACCCCGTAGGGGTGATATGTCTATAGGATACTCGTTGGATCGATGTCTATCACAAACTCAATAGCATTCGATTTAATAGCGACGGGTGGCTCGTCAGTTAGGTGCTTAAGGAGTTGACTGATTCTTACAACGGAGTTGCTTCGAAGTAAAAAGTGCCACCGAAATTTCCCTTCGATTTTCGAGAGGGGTGCTGGGGCGGGACCGAGAATCTCCACCTCGGTCTCGCCGACGTCGTTTGCTGCCTCATCTAACGGAGCGGTAGGGGGTTGATCTGCTATCCAAACCTGAAGTTGATCTCGGACAGCGTATGCGGCCTCTTCAACCTGTTTTTCGTCCTTGCCGCGAAGCAGAAGCGTCCCGACATGTGAGAACGGTGGATACTGTAAAACCCCGCGGGCTTCGACCTCCTGCGCATAGAAATTGAGGTAGTCGTGCTTTTGTGCGGCGGAGATACAGTAGTGTTCAGGCATATAGGTCTGAATGATGACCTTCCCTTCAAGTTCAGCACGTCCAGAACGTCCAGCGACCTGTGTCAACAGGCTAAACGTCTGCTCACTCGCCCGAAAGTCAGGTAAATTCAAGCTGGTATCCGCGGTGATAACCCCGACAAGTGTGACATTCGGGAAGTCTAAACCCTTTGACACCATCTGTGTGCCTATCAGGATATCAATCTGCTGCTGCTCAAATGTCTCTAAAATCTGCTGATGTGCGTTTTTCCGTGCTGTTGAATCGGCATCAAACCGCTTCACGCGTGCCTGTGGGAACGCTTTCCGTACCTCTTGTTCGACAGCCTCCGTCCCCAACCCAAAATAGCGAATGGCGGGGCTGCTGCACTGTGGACAGGTCGGATGCGTCGGACGTTTATCACCACAGTGGTGACAAACGAGGCGTTTCGTCTCAAAGTGAAAAGTCAATGAGATAGAGCAATTTTCGCAGCGTTCAACATAACCGCAAGTTCGGCAGAAGACATAAGTGGAATGCCCACGTCTGTTAAGAAACAGGATAATTTGCTCTTGCCTTTCCAATCGTTCTTCAATCGAATTTCGGAGGACATCTGAAAAGATCGTCCTGTTGCCCTTTTTCAATTCAGTCCGCATATCAACGATGTGGACATCGGGCATTTTTCTATTAAGAACGCGGTCTGGCAGACTGAGAAGCCGATAACGCCCACTTTTCGCACGATGAAAACTCTCAAGGGATGGTGTCGCACTCCCAAGGACGACAGGACAGTTGGCGAGCTCACCCCGCTTCTGCGCGACATCCCGTGCGTGGTAGCGCGGGACGGTATCCGACTTATAGGAATCCGAATGTTCTTCGTCTATAATCAGCATACCCAGTTCTTTCACTGGGGCAAAGACGGCAGAACGGGGACCAATCACAATGTCTGCTTCCCCGTTTCGGATACGATGCCACTGATCATAGCGTTCCCCATCGCTCAACCGACTGTGCAGTAATGCCACCCGTTCCCCGAATCGCCCAACAAATCGAGAAGCCGCCTGCGGTGTAAGCGATATTTCTGGGACTAATACGATGACAGATTTCCCGCTTCCAAGGACTTCTGTCATTGCTTGCATGTAGACCTCGGTTTTTCCGCTTCCCGTTACGCCGTGTAGCAGGAAAGTGGGCGCACGTTCCGCAGTGGAGGACGCCGCCATCGTCTGGCCGACAAGTCTATTTTGGATCTCCGCGAATGCCATCGATTGTGCAGAATTCAGGTGATGGGGTTGTGTAGCAGTAATCGGCTCAGAACCCAAAGGATTCCGAACGGCTTGTGCACGTGTGATATGAAGAAAACCCCGTCTTTCAAGCGTGCGGAGCAGAGAGATACTGGCATTGACGCGTTTGGTTAAATCGGCTGTCGCCAATGGAACACCTTCGTCAAGCAGGAGGCGCAGTATTTCGGCATGCTTGGCGGCGGCAACGTGCCGACGGTTGCCTGGGTGCTTACCAGAGGAATTTTCAGAACCGTCCGCCTCGCCCTTGAGTCGATCTATTTCCGCTTCAATATCAGCAGGCGTTAAAGCTAAAGTTGCTACAGAGGTTAACTGCGTGTTGGCTTTCGGTTTGTGGGTGATATCAAGGCTAACGATACCTTTTTCTTGGAGCGCGGTAATCTTCGGACGGAGGTTTTGGTAACTGACCCCCATACGTCGGGCAAGTTGATTCAGAGACAGCTCACCTTCTGCTTCTAAAAGTGCGACGAGTTGCTTTTGCACCTTTCCCCGTGGGGCAGGTGCTCCCGATAAGAGTTGGACCTTCTGTTCTTTCTGTGTTCGCACAGCAGCGGGCACGGCACAAAAGAGCGAGAGACCCCACGAGCAGACATAATATTCCGCCATCCATTTGGTAAGGGCAAGCAGTTCAGTGGAGAACGTCGGGATTTTCTCAAGACAGGTGGAAATATTCTTGATGATGCCGGGGGCGAGATCGGTTTCATCGAGGCGTTCAACGACAACGCCTTCCTGACGTGTCCCCCGGAAAGGCGCTAACACTCGGGTTCCGAGTTGTAAAGCGGCATCCATCTGCGGCGGCACACCGTAGGTGAAGACTTGATCGACCGATAGCGGAAAAGCAATATTCGCGTAACGCATAGTTTTTTATAGCCATCAGTTGACTACGGACACTCTTTTCTTATCCGTCTGCTAAAAAAGCAAGCACCTTTTTGACATCTTCCCATACCTCAGCTTTACCCTTCGGGTTTCTGAGGAGATATGCCGGGTGATACGTCGGCATGATGACTGGCGGTTGCCTATGTGGAAGGACGCGGAGTCCTGACACATTACACGGATGGAATTCCCCGCGAAGTCTTGTAATACCGGTTTTGGTATCCAGCAACATCTGTGCCGCAAAACTTCCGAGTGCCATAATCACCTTCGGTTGAACGAGCTCTATCTGACGCACTAAATAGGGACTACAGGTTTCGACCTCATCGGGGGCAGGATTCCTGTTACCGGGGGGACGACACTTAAGCACATTCGCGATATAGACATCCTCGCGCTTAAGTTGCATCCCGTCCTCAATAATGCGCGTCAACAACTGACCGGCTCTACCGACAAAGGGTTCTCCCTGTTGATCTTCATCAGCACCGGGGGCTTCACCGATGAACATAAGGTCGGCTTCCGGGTTGCCAACACCAAAAACGACACTGTGCCGTGTCTCGTGCAATGAACATTTGGTGCAATCTGCGGCATCGGTAGCCAGCGTAGGGAGGTCGAAGTTCGCATAGGGCGATTCTTGTTCTGGCTCGTTGAGTTCTGATTCCATGAAACCGAGTTGGAGTTGTTCTTCCACGTATTCCCTCACATTTGCTACGAGTTCTACATACTCTTTTTTGAGACGATCTCTGTCCATTTTTTAGTTATTATGGTAGCGTTGCGGGCAGCCACAAGGGCAGCCCCTACAAGATGTCTACTTATTTTTAGGGTCCACCATAGTTCTCGGTTTGCCTCGCAGTGAGAGTTGTCAGTCACAAGCGGTTGCTTCTAAACCAAAATCTCTACAATCGCGAGCACAGCTCGCTCCTACAACTGATGATTCTTCTACTAATTGCGCAGATCGTGAATCAGGGATATACTATCGAACCAAGTGATGTACAGGAAGAGCGCAATCAGGAGAACGATACAAACCTGTTGAACAAGTTCTTGTGCTTTCCGAGGCATAGGTCTGCCGCGGATCTTCTCGACAGCAAAAAACAGTAATTGACCGCCGTCCGCGATTGGGATCGGCAACAGATTGACGATGCAAAGATTGATACTAATAAATCCAATAAAAAAGAGAAAACTACCCAATCCGACCCGGTCAAACATACGACTCGTGATGTTCGCGATACCGACTGGACCGGTAAGCTGCTTCGGTGAGACATCTCCACCTACCAAGCGTTCCAATATCTTGCCGACGGCTGTAAATGTCAACCATGTCGCTTCAACCCCTTTTTCGAAACTTGTAAAAAAGTTATAGTCCGGCAAGGGTGCCGTTTTTGCATCGAATTCCATTCCACTCAAAGAGGTTTGCCACGCCAATCCGAAAGGTGCGCTCTCGGTATCTGTTTCTGAACTTTGTGTTTCCGCTGCGAGGATTACTTTTTTTAGGCTTCCATTGTGCACCACGTCGATTTCAATCGATCCGCCTGCCATTTTCTTGAGTTCCGAATAGAGCGTTGCATTGTCTATTGGCGTTCCGTTAAGAGCAACAAGCACATCTCCATCGTGGATGCCAGCATTTTGGGCAATGCTGTCCTCTTGGACACTTGCTTTGACGTGCCAACGTACCGGTAGTTCAAGTGTGCGTGTCTCATCACCACGGCGAATACCGAGGGTCAAGGCTTCCTGATTTCCGTTAATACGTTGATACAGTCCCTGATACTTCTCATTTCGCCAGTCTTCGGAAGCGTGCCAGACACCGTATCCAAAATACGGGACGTTGTGGAGTTTCTCGCCGTTGATACTCTCAATTTGGTCGCCGACTTGGATTCCAGCTTGTGCAGCGGGACTCCCTGCTTCGACGTGACTGACGATTGTTTCGGTTCTACTACTCACTTGAATCACACCTATATCGCCCCTCACACTCGGCTCAGCATTGGGCTTAACAGAGAGGATCTTGCGTTCATCGTTCCGTTCTACCAGGAGTTCAAGCGGTTTATTTGCACTGGTGACAACCCATGTTTGGAACATCATCCAATGGCTAACCGGGTCTCCATTGACAGAAATGACTGTATCCCCAGGCATCAGCCCACCCCTTGCGCCGGGTCCATCATCATTGATCCAACCGATCTGAATTGTCTCTTTTTCACTGAGCGGTAAGTCTGTTAATCCACCGATTAACCGAGCAGAATCTGTATTAATCCCGGTAGCAAAAACAAGCCAATATATCAACACGCCAAATAAGAGATTAACCGCGGGTCCCGCGGCGACGACCAAGGCGCGACTGCCGAGGGGGGCACTCGCGAATTCACCGGGAGCCCCGGTTTGCTCGGTTGGACTTTCCCCCTCCATTTGAACATAACCGCCAAACGGCAATAGTGAGATTCTATAATCTGTTTCGTCTCGCTGAAATCCGATGAGTTTCGGGCCGAAACCGAGGGAGAAGGTGTTCACCTTAATACCACACCGTTTCGCGGCATAAAAATGACCGAGTTCATGAATGAAAATGAGAAACCCGAGAGGAATAATCGCCAGAAATGCGGTTTTTATGTACGGAAGTATGGAGCTAATCAGACCGACAAAAAATTCCATGATGTTTGTTCCCTCTTTTTTTTAGGGAGACAGGTACAAGACCCGTTCCTACGAAGTTTATTAAATCGTGTGATATTTTTTTATTATTGAACGTGTTGTTGATTTTGCCCACCGGTCAACCTCAAGGATATCCGAAAGTGTTGGATCCGCGATTACCTGATGCGTATCCATCACACGCGCAAGGATCGCAGGAATATCCATAAATCCGATGCGTGTATCAAGAAAAGCCTCCACGACCACTTCATCTGCGCTACTGAGCACGACAGGGAGTGTGCCGCCGACATCTGCAGCCGTGTAAGCAAGCGAGAGGCATGGAAATTTCTCAAAGTCCGCCGGTTCAAAGTGTAGTGTGCGTGCTTCCATTAAATCCAAGCGTGGCACTGGTGCCGAAAGTCTACGCGGATAGGTTAAAGCGTATTGGATCATAATACGCATATCTGTGGGACCGAGTTGGGCGAGTGTGGAGCCATCTGCCCATTCCACCATGGAATGGACAATACTCTCTGGATGGACGACGACCTCGATTTTTGAAAGTTCGATATCGAACAACCATTTCGCCTCAATGACCTCCAGTCCCTTGTTCATCATCGTCGCGGAGTCGATTGTAATTTTCTGTCCCATCTTCCAATTCGGGTGTTGAAGGGCTTGCTGCGGCGTGACGGCATACAGTACTTCTTTGGGCACCTCTCGAAAGGGTCCACCTGACGCGGTAATCAGGAGTCGATGGATATCTGCCTGTTGATCGCGCGCGCCCTCCAAGCATTGGAAAATGGCACTCATTTCACCATCTATGGGTATTAAGTTAACACCGTTTTTTTCGACCGCTGCGTTAACAAGAGGGCCTGCCATCACCATAACCTCTTTATTAACAAAAGCGATGTCCTTGCCGGCGTTAATTGCTGCCAAGGTCGGCAGCAAACCCGCAGTTCCGCCCATTCCATCCAAGACTTGGGACGCTTGCGGCATTGTCGCTACGGCTTGAAGCCCCTCGGTACCTGCGAGTACTTGTGTGCAGTTGATATCTCGGATCCGGTCTCGGAGTTCTGACGCCGCTGTGGGTTCATTTAAAGCCACCAATGTAGGACGATACTGTCGAATCTGTTGTTCAAGGGTATCGACGTCTCGGTTTGCCGCGAGGCCGACGACCTTAAATTCGTCAGCATGCGTTTCAACAACACTGAGAGTGTTCTTTCCAATAGAGCCCGTGCTACCGAGTATGGCGATATGCTTCATTTTTTGTGGTTGTCGGTTATCGGTTCGCCTGCTGCGCAGGCTTTCAGCCGTCGGTTCCAAGAGCGTTTTGCTAAACGATACCCCCTTAACCGACTCCCGAAAGGGTTGCGTAGCAACCCGCACCGAGAACCCTCAAAAGTGTCCCGTTAGTGCCAAGTAGTAATAGAGCACAGGTGTGCTAAAAATTAGGCTGTCGCACCTATCAATGAATCCGCCGTGTCCAGGGATAACGTGTCCGGAATCCTTAACACCGGCGGTTCGCTTCATCAGAGAGGCACTGAGATCCCCAAGTTGACCTAAGACGCTCAGGAGCAATCCAATAAAGACGGCGTGCCCCCAAGAGAGTGTTCCTTTCAGAAGGATTGCACTCAGCAGGAAACTCGTCAAAGTGCCGACAACCAATCCACCAATCGTTCCTTCAATTGTTTTTCGTGGACTGACCGGCGTGCCGAGTTTGTGTTTACCGAACGCTCTGCCAACGAGATACGCCCCGGTATCGCTACACCAAATGATGCCCGCCAATAGAAAAATCAGTTGCCTACCGATCGGTTCCACATTTCGGAGTAAGATGAGATGATAGCCTAATGCCCAACCGATAGTTAAAATACCGGTGAGTTTGAGTGTGACAGCGAGCAATTCGCCAGCGACCTTCGCCCGAAAAATACTTTCTGCGAAAATATAAATGAATACGAAGGTAAAGTAGCTGAATATTACCGTTGAGGCAGACGTTGTCCGTGTGAGTACAGGCAAAAAATACGCGAACAAACAGAACACACCTGACAAGAGTGCCGGCATCACTGGATTCAATTTTTCCGTGAAGTGCTGTGCTAAACGACAGTACTCAACTTGCATCATCACCACGGCGACAGATACAAGTATCAGATAGAGCCAATCCCCCCTATAAACAATGAGGAGGACTAACGGCGCCAGCACAACCACACTCAAGGCTCGCCGCCAAAACATATTTTTTCGTAGTTAACAGTCTTCGGTTAACAGTTAACAGTTAAAAGAGGGTAAAGTTCAACGAAACCCTTTTAACTGACAACTGATAACTGACAACTGACAACTATTCCTCAAGTTTCTAATAATTCAGATTCTTTCGCCTCCGTCAGCTCGCTAATCTGGTCGATGTACTTATCCGTGAGCTGCTGAACGGGATCCGCGCTTGCTTTCCCACGCTTCTTATCGCCGCCACGTCCTCTGCTTTTACCGCCGCCGCTACCCGTATCACCATCGGCTTTTTTAACGGCTTCGTTGGCATCGCGTCGGATATTCCGAATTGCCACTTTCCCTTCTTCAGCGAGTTTACGCACGACCTTCGTTAGTTCGGTCCTGCGCTCCAATGTGAGTTCGGGGACTTGGATTCGGATAACGTTCCCGTCATTGTTCGTCGAGAGTCCCAAATCCGAGTGGGCGATTGCTTTTTCAATTTCTGTAATTAGGGTTTTGTCCCAAGGTTGAATGACAAGCAGCCGCGGTTCAGGGGTGGTAATCGTGCCGACTTGACTCAACGGACTTTTGCTACCGTAATAAGTAACACTGACCTGATCCAAGAGTGCCGGTGTCGCACGCCCTGTTTGTACATGCGACAATTTCGCCGCTGTCGCTTCGACTGTCTTCTTCATCCGGGACTCAGTCTGTTGAAGAATCTGCTGTTGCATCTGATATTTCCCTATAAGACATCGCGAACGCCTATACAGCAATAAGAGGAACCGCCGAGGGTCCCATGACAGTTGGCTGCAAAGGGTCGCGATGGAAGAAGTGCTTTTCTCTTTTCAGTTCGTATGATTCAGTCCACCCGTAGCCTCGAACGTGAAACTACGCGTGTCATCTATACACAAACCATCACACCATAGAAAGGTTGTCAGCATATTGGCTTTCAGAAACCTTCAGTTAAGAGGTTTTCGATTAACAGAACCCGCTTGTAACTGACGGCTGCCCGCCATTCTGCTGATCGCTATTCACTATAAATGGTTCTGTATCTTTATTGTCCAAGTACGTAGAGCACAAAACGTTTGACGACAATATTCTCACCCAATTGGGCGATTGCGTCCTTTACGAGACTCTCAATAGTCTTGTCTGAATCTCGGATATAAGGCTGCTGTAAGAGACAGGTCTCCGTATAGTATTTAGAGATTCGCCCTTCAACAATCCTTTCAGCGATGTGCGCGGGTTTACCCTCTTGCTCGGCTTGTGCTTTCAGAATGGCTTTCTCGGATTCCAGATCTTCGGCAGGTACATCTTCCGCTTTAATATATTTCGGTTTTGCGGCTGCGACCTGCATCGCGATCTCTTTTGCCAATTTTTGGAATTGCTCTGTTCGCGCAACGAAATCGGTTTCGCAATTGAGTTCGACCAAGGTGCCGACACGGCTACCGGGATGGATATAAGAAACAATCAATCCTTCTTCTGTCGCTCGACCGCCTTTGATTTCGGAAGCTTTCAATCCCTGCTCCCGTAATTTCTGAATTGCTTCGTCAATATTTCCGTTCGTTTCAGTTAGCGCCTTTTTGCAGTCCATAATCCCTGCCCCCGTGCGCGAACGGAGGTCGCTAACAAGCTTTGCTGTAATTGCCATTTATCCTCCTTTTATTTAGCCATCAGCCGTCAGCCTTCGGAAACCGTCAGTTTTTGGAAACTTTCGAACCCAACAGGAAACGGATGACACATCAAAAACCGCTTTACTGACGGAAACCGATAACCGATGGCTGATTGCCAATTTATTGAGATTGTCGCCGAGGCGGTCTTCTTCTCTGTCGTTGACGTGGCGCCCGTGCCTGACGCTGTTCTCCATCGCCAATCGCCTCTGGCTCTGCGGACAGTTGTGCTTCTTCCAGAATTGCGGCACTTTCTTCCTCATGCCTTTCCACTTCAAGCATAGCGTCTACTTGTGCTACAGTCGCTGCGGGCTGCTCTGCTTCCGTTGCGACCTCTTCGCCTTCTAACGCATCTCCCCTGCCATTAATGACTGCATCGGATAAGACAGTGCAGATGAGACGAATCGAACGGATCGCGTCATCGTTCCCTGGAACCGGCAAATCAATCGGATCAGGGTCGCAGTTGGTATCAACGATAGCGATGATTGGAATGCCGAGTTTGTTTGCCTCTGCGATCGCTGTATGCTCTTTCCGTGTATCGGTAACAACGACGGCTTCGGGGAGCCTTTTCATCTCTCTGACCCCACTCAGGTTGCTGTCGAGTTTGCCTTTCTCACGTCGCAGACGCATGACTTCTTTTTTCGGCATCTGATCAAAAAGTCCATTGGTTTCATCTGCATCCAGTTTATCCAACCGGTTGACGCTCCGACGGATGGTTTGGAAATTCGTCAGCATACCGCCAAGCCACCGATGATTTACATGATACATACCACATCGGACAGCCTCGCCTCGCACGGCTTCTTGGGATTGTCGTTTCGTTCCGACAAATAGCACACCCCCGCCCTTTGCGGCGATCTCTTCAACGAACTGCGCGGCGGTTTCGAGCATACGTAGCGTCTTTTGCAAATCAATAATATAAATCCCGTTTCGTTCGGCGAAGATGTACTCTGCCATCTTCGGATTCCAACGACGGGTTTGATGTCCGAAGTGAACTCCACATTCAAGGAGCTCTTTCATTGTAACTGCCAAAAAAACCTCCTAAGTTCGCGAGGGCAACCTCGCCCCCACTGGGTTTTCGCGTCCACCTCTTTCATATCTGCATCAGACTCCCAACACGAGAGAACCCGCTGTGCAAATCGAGAGGTGTGTTTTATCCAGTATTGATTGTGTAACTCCCGATGAACGTCTTTCATCAGAATTGATGTAAATATTTTACCACAGAAACGATTGAATTTCAAGTATTTATAACACACGTCTGAACTGAGGTCAAGAAAATTGTAGATTCGGGATAGGTTCTGTGATATAAAACAGGTGGAGGGACACAGGTGAAACACCTAATTGAACAGATCGCAGCACACTTCAAAACAGAGGCAGATGCTCTGAAACTCCAACCGATTCAGCACGGCAGCCAGCCAAAACACAATGTCTGTCGTTTAAAATGCGGTTCCGTGAGTTACTTACTCAAACAGCACGACATCACCACACCCGTCGTTAAAGCAGGCTATACGCCTTGTCAAATTGAAGCCACCGTCCTGTCGATATTACACCGCAACGGCTGTCGTGTACCACAAATTATTTGGGAATCGGAAGACGCTCATGCCCTACTGTTGGAATGGTGCGGTGAATGGACGCTCGATGCCATGGCACAACGCAGACCGGCGTCTATTCTCAAACCGATTTTGCAGACTACGCTTATGGAACTCTGTCGGGTTGAAACCGTTTTTGCAAAAAACACGGAACTTCTTACGGCTTACGCCTTCCGTCATGATTTGCACATTACCCTACAACGTTTACTGGAACAAGGCAGAAGAACCCTTGGCTATCTTTGTGGTTCCATGCGCGCATCACAAACGACGCAGCTTGACACGGCATGGGCAACCTTTTCCAATCGACTCCAGACGGCACCACCGACTTTCGATAGTCTGGACTACCAGAGTCGCAACATCGTGATTTCCGATGAAACGCCTTTCTTAATCGACTTTTCGAGTGTTGGTTGGGATTGGCAGGAACGGCGGTTGGTCCAGCTTTTCAATAGTATTGGGGCAAATCAAGAGGGGGCGAACTTCGTCTCGTTGCTAAATCGCGATTTGGTTGATGCTTATGCAGCGTGGGTTATCTCGCATCGTGAAACTTGTTCACCTGCAGAGATCGCGGCACGTGTTGACAGCCATCACCTCCTCTTTTATCTTTTGGTTATACATCAAATTTTGCGTGCTGTTGCGCAGCCGGAAGCCTCCGAGAGCCAAACACTCCTCGAGGCGTGGGGTGCTCCCAAGGCAAGATACCAAAGCGCGCTGATGCAGGTGATTCATACGGGGCTGAGCGACGACGTTTACACAACTCAAATTCGAGAGATGGTTGCCAATCGAGGTTCCTAAGCCGTCAGCAATCAGCAATTAGAGGTCGGCGATTGGGGCAAGGTTAGGAAACCTCGTCAGCGGGCAGTGAGGGTGGTAATCCACAGGCAGGATGAGGGGTTTAACCATCACTCTTTACCTGCATCCTTAAGAATTGTTTTCCCGAGTTCCTGAAAAAACACGTGGACTTCGGGGGTTGATGGTTTTGTGTTATGAAACTCGGTCTGATACGATTTCAGTACCCTGTAAAGTGATGTAAGACTTATTTTCCGATTCTGGAGTGCCTCGCGCACGTTTGCGAAGACCGCAATCACCTGATCTTCTGAGATACCATCGGGACGATTTTTTGACTTAAGATGTTTTTCTACACCGTTCAAGGCACGTTCTGCCATCCAATAGCGGGCACCTTCAGGACCACCGACTCGGCGGTAAATCACACCACCTGCGATTAAACTGACTGCGATAACCGCCAACACGAAAGTCAGAACTCGTCTATAGCAGCCGCTTAGTTTTCTATTCGTATTCGCCATGTCGGTTTAGATTTTTCCTTCGCGTATCGTTAACGCCGCTTTCAATTTTTTGTTCCCGATAAATTTTGTGCCGTGTGTGTCAAAGAATTCAAATTCACCGTCCAGGACTTCAAAGACTGCGACATCGGCGACGGTTCCAACTTTCAAATGACCGAGTTGTTCCTCACGTTGGATAGCCTTTGCGGCACTGAAAGTCGCTTTCTCAATCACGTCTTCAAGTGAGAGTCCCAAATGCATCATCTTTGACAAGACCGTCGGTAAATCATAGACGGGTCCGTTGATGTTGCCTGTGTGGAGGTCGGTACTGATAACGTCGGAGATGAAACCTTGTTCCATGGCGCGTTGTGCGACCTCATAACGGAAACTGCCTGCCCCGTGCCCGACATCGAAGATAATGCCATCCTCGCGCGCCTTCCACGCCTCAGGTATCACGCGCCCCTTTTCGTCAACAATATTATCACCGTTGCCTTGGAAACAGTGGGTAATCACATCGCCCGGACGGAGTAACCGCAAGATATCGGGCAGCGGCACGCCGGCACCGATATGACACATGACGGGTGTCTCTGCGCGTTCAGCGGCTTCAATGGCAAGTTTCAGCGGTTCAACGCCGTTATCGCCAACCTGCATTTTCCCCTGACGCACCTTGACGCCGACGGTCATATCGCGATGTGCTTGTAACGTCTCGGCAACGCGACCCGGGTTGGCATAAGCGATATCGTGCATTTCACCGACAGGTCCGTAGACAAGCCCAATTCCAGAGATGTGGATATAGGTGAGAATATTCGTCTGCGCGGGTTCAGCAATGAATTCACGGAAACCGGGGAACGTCACCCAACTGGGGCTACCCGCATCGACAACGGTGGTGGTTCCGGCTGTTGGGCAAACGCCGTCGGCTCTGATACCCCAAGTCGTGACACCGTAGTAGACATGCGTGTGGATATCAACGAGTCCCGGTGTCACGAATTTATCCTTAACATTGATGGTTTGCGTCGCTGCGTCTTCGGGAATGTCCCGTTCAATCGCAGCGATGACACCGCCCGTAATTGCGACATCTCGCCTTGCATTCAAATTCTGTGCGGTGTCAATGACAGTGCCACCTTTTAGTAGAATGTCGTAATTCATGTCCGTCCCCATTACTGCTTAGACGCCACGTTTGTCTCCCCATATATCTACGTGCACACGAGGGGAATAGCGATAACCGTTCTCTTTGCAGAGATCCACCAACCATTCCTGTTTCTGTCGTAGCACGACAGGTGTTGTCCCTTGCGGCATCAAGAGGATAGTCTCGGCAGGAATATCGATCTCCGTCTCTAACGCTTGGATTTCCGCTAAATCTTCAGGAGTGTCCACGACGAATTTCACTTGGCATGGATACTGATCCAAAAACTTTCGGATAACGTCGGGACGGATGCGGCCACGTTCGTGACGTTTGAAAAACCGGTTGTCTGCTGGCGGATTAGAGTTACGCAACTTAGGACTCATGGAAATGAGGTGTGCGGAAACCGCTGCAAAAAGCGTGGCGTTCGTTTCAATTGTGATGTGATGCCCACGTTTATCCAGTTCACAACAGAGCTCCATCAACTCCCGCGCCTGAATAAATGGCTCTCCACCGGTAATAACCACGTGCTTACAGCGGTATTGCGAGATGGCATCAACGCTTTCAGCGACAGAGATGTTCCGGTTTTCAGGCTTCCAAGATGTGTAAGGTGTATCACACCAAACACATCTCAGATTGCAATAACTCGTTCGGAAGAAAACAGAGGGAACACCGATAAGTTGTCCTTCTCCCTGAATCGTGTGGAAGAGTTCGCTAAATTTCATACTGTCGTCCCTCGCGAAGCGTTCAGTCAAGGTGATGTGTTAGCTGACAGCATCTTGTGAGGTCGGTCTCGGATTTTAAGGAAATTAGACGCGAGTGCTATTCACAAACGGTGCGAGGTAACGATTTCCGCGAATGATTAAGCCTCAATGAGTTCAATTTGAACGTTGTCGGGTCCCTTGAAAAACGCCATCATGAGTCCATTGGGTTTCAAATCTTCGAGTTCCGCGCCCTTCGCTTGGAGCTTCGCGACCTCGGCGTCTAAGTCTTCTACAGTAAAGGCGAGTTGATAGACACCCCAACGTGGGTTCCCGCTGGTGTCCTCGACTTCCATATCTCCGAACTTCGGTGAGAGGAAGATCCGTTCGCCACCGATCTCCATCCGGACAATGGGTAACCCGCGGACCTCTACCTTTTCTGTGACCTTTCCATCGAACATCTCTTCATAATAACGAATTGCACCTTCTAAATCTTCACAACGAAGATGAACGTGGTGAAATGTAACTGCCATTGTTAGAATTTCCTTTCCTTAGAAGAATCGCGCTTTTCACGCGCGGGTTGAAATATGGTATGGAATATACAATTATCACACAATCGGTTGATTGTGTCAAATTATTTTTCAGCGCCGTAACCCTCAAAAAGTTGAAGAATTGTCTACGAAATGGGTTATTAATAAAAAAAAATGAAAAAAAATCTAACTTTTTTCGAGGAAGTGCGTCTAAAGTAACGAAAGCATCAATTGAACATTCAAATTTTGTGTAAAAAGTAATATACACTTTCAATATTTTCGTAAATGAAAAGGAGAAAAACAGTGTCAACGCAAATTCGTAAACAAGGCGACGTAGCGATTTTGGAACCCAACGGAAAAATAGTGGGACCCTCCGTATTGGAATTACGAGAGGCAATCGCGCCGCAAATAGAGACTTCCAACGCCCCACGTATCCTCATCAACTTTGAGAACGTCAATATGATCGACAGTTCAGGACTGGGTGCTCTCATGGAGGCACGTGCCCTTGCGACCCGAAAACAAGGACGCATCGGGGTCATTCATGTTGGTAAACACATCAAAAACTTGGTCGTTCTGAGTCGTCTCGTGAGTATGTTTGAACATTACGACGACGAGGATGCGGCAGTTTTAGGACTATCCGCATAGAACGCACAGGTCAATGCACGACAAAAGGGACTGGTTTTACCGGTCCCTTTTTTGTTGCCCCCGGCAAAGTCTTGACAAATCCCACTATGTTGTTATGATATCGTGAACGACTCACTGAGAAGGTATCATAACATGTCGCTGGAAAAATGGACAACTCTCCAAACTGAGCATATTCAATGCCTCGCAGAAACCCTTGCGAGACGGGAATTCCTTGCAATTGGGCAACTGGAACCGATCGCGGATTTTGAGGAACTCTTCACGTTTGACGAAGCACAGCCGACACCGATCGAATTCACACCGGAATATCCCGCTTGGCGGTTGGAATCGGTGGCTGCACGTCTCATTGAGGCGGTCGCGATCGCGGCACATGAACCGCTCACTGCGTTGGGATACCGCGAACTTGCTCGTATCCTGTTGGAGCATACTGCGTATCTCTACACCTATCCAGACGGTGAACCGCGTCCAAGGCTCGAAGCGGGCAGTGCATTGGCATTGGCAGGGAGTGTCTGTGCGTCGCTGCCACAATCGGAACTCTGGCGGCTTGCAGGCTTCGGAAGGATTTCGGCGGTATTAGCGGAGGTTGCGCCGGCACCGACAGATTCTCATCTCACCAGACCGATAGATGCCGCTTTCTCGCTTGCGAATGAACGGAACCTCCCAATTTTGGCGTCCGCCGTTACTGCCTATAACACCGTTCTCAAACGCAATTTCACGCCTCAGTATCAATACAATCTGCCCTTCAGCGATAATGACTTTTTTGACGTCCTCGATCTGGATTTTCCGGGAATGGAAGCCGTGAAATCCGCCCTCTTAGCGGAGGATATGCCCACAGCCAAATCCGCATACATCGCTTTTCGGAGAGAATTTTTAGATTCACAGGTTGAACATAAATCAATCCCGCTAACGGAAAGATCCGATACCTATACGACTGCGAAAACCTACCTTGAATGCCTACTTCGGTTATCCATCCATCCGACCCCTGCTATCACAGCAACGACAGAGATGGGGATTGCCGCACACCTGTTTCCGGAATTCCGTGGGAGTGAACAACTTCGGACGCTCGCGCTGCGTCGTTATCAGTGGATCGCGGAGATGTTCTTCCGTTCCGATGGCTTTCACAAGGACCGGACGTTGCGCTCCCACGTTGAAGCGATCGCTGACTTTGTCAGATTCCTCCGTTTTCAATCCGATTCACAAACGAATGCCCTCCGAGAGTTGCTCGAAAAGTTAGTGGCGACATGCATCCATTTAAGCCAACCCGATTACTCGTTTCCACCGCTTGGTCCGCTCCCTGCTCCGAATTTCGATGCCGTTGAGCTCTGTACGATCGTCGATAGCGACTTCCGGCGTGAGGATCTTCCGCATTCTGATATCACTTCGCACGCACTTCCTGAGACGGGCTGTTACGTCATGCGGGATAGCTGGGAACCCGACGCACAGTACCTATTTTTCGATGCGCATCCGTCGGGAAAACAGAGCAACACGGACACCTCAACTTTCGTGTTATATGCACACGGACGACACCTGACAAAAGGTGCTGTTCGTCTGCTTGATACGCCACTGTCCGCATCCGATAGGATTGATACGCAGTGGATAACAACACCCGCCTTCGATTGTGTCGAAAAGTGGCATCAAACGCCAACGGTTCACCATAAACGCGCCATCTTTTACCTCAAAGGCGAATACTTTATCTTACATGACCTCGTCCTCGGTGGTGGTGCACACACATTGGAACAGGTTTTTCGTCTTGATCGGGGGACAGCTTCGGATATCGCCACTGATACCGGATCTGCTTGGACACAGGATCCACGCCGTAGCAATCTGTTCATCGGTGCGGTGGGGCCGACTCATCCCTCGGTAACGTTGGAGGCGGACAGCGTTATATATCGAAGTCCTCAAGAGTCGCCAATCGCAATGAACACATTGTTATTTCCTATGAAACCTAAAGTTAAGGTGCCTCCGATGTTTTCCGCTATCGAAGTTCGTACGGATCCTGATGTTTTGGGCACAGGTTTCACCCTTCAGCTGCCCAATGTAACGGACACGTTTCTCATCTCTGACGACGGCTTAGCGGAGATGTCGTCTGGAGAGATTCGGTTTGTCGGTGAATCTCTCTTTTTACGGAGAGATACCTCCGGTTCAGCCGTTCAATTCGTGATGTTGAACGGTCGGTTTCTGGAGGTAGATGGGGACGTCCTTGCCGATTTGGCTGAAGCCTGCGAAAGTTATGTGCGGATGTAGTCAAGCATCAGGAATCGGAGTGTTTTTGCTTGGGTGTTTCGTCCTCCTACAAAGAGGTTATCATCGCTTAATCGGTTGTGAGCTTTTGTGCCTTTTTCAATGCTTTTTTCACGTCTTGAGGCGTAACATCGATGGCTGCTTGTCCCGTGTTGATGGCATTGCATGCGATAATGGTTTTGAGAATTTGATGTGCCAAGGTCACATGTTTCGTAACATTTTTTGAATTGCTATGTTGAAAGATGCGTTGTCTCTCATATCCGTAGAGGGTTTCTAATTCTCGGACGACGTTTTCCGGGACGTTGAGGTCGGGGATACGGTAATTCTTGCAGAACTCGTCTCGGGTTTCGTTAAAGAGTGCCTTGTATTTATCCGGGAACTGCACATGGTCGATATCAAGACGGCGGAAGCGATTGAATAGGATGTTGCGGAGTTGGGCGTGGTGCTGTGGAAGTTCATTTCTTCGAAGTATTTCACAATACTGAGCGTAGTCGCGTTCGCATTCAACTTGATAAGCCTCAAGGAGGTCTTGATTGAATCTTTCATCGGCTTCGTCCCCGTATTTTTCTTTGTACGCCTTCTGATGATTTCGAGTGAAATCTTCGATGAAACCCTGTTTTTCCAGGTCATCTTCGTCAGGGATCGGATCCCCCATCCATTCCTCAAAGGGCAGCAGATCGGGTATATCGGGTGGTGGCAGATCGTCTTCAAATTCTTCCATGAATGCGTCAACGATCTGGGTTAGTGTCATAAAACGTGCGAAACATTTGACGACGAATTCTTTGTGTTTTTCTTCGAGTTTCATGAGAATCCTCCTTAAAAATGTTACACTTGTGTAACATTTGGTGCGCGGTGGTGATCGGTAGAGAACCCAGTTGTTGTAAGGGTTCATAGGCATTTTTTGTAACTATCTACTGTGAAAAAAATAGATAAAATAGCGAAAAGTGTAACATTTTATTGAGATAGCCGGGGGCAGTGGATTATCAGGCACTGCTCCTCCGTTGGTAAGGCAATTTGTAAGTTGAGTTGTATGATGTTTAACCTCATCTTTCCACTTTATTTGTTTTTAGGATATTTATATAATATCATATATAATATAAGGATGCAAATTTATTTTTTTATCTATAGGAAAATTCGTCAGAATTGTGATTGACTATGATTTCTGTGATTCACCCTGATTGGCTGTGATTGACTGAGGTGCAATGAATTGCGCTACTACGAACCAGGCTCCTTTTGAAAAATGGACATCTTTCAAGTGTGCATCTGTTTGTAGTGATGCGATTTATCGCATCAATGCGTAAGTCCGATCTATGATAAAAAGTCTTGCACTTGAGAGGTAGAAGGGATATAATGGAAGTATGAATTTCCAAACACGTTGCAACCGTTATCTACAGAATATCCAACAAACACACAGCACTTCAGCAGCGACCCCAGAACTCTCTCTATACCCACATCTCCAGGCGTTTCTTGAAGGGATTGCTGTTGACCCTTTCGACAGAGATACCATCACATTTACGCAAGAACCGAGAAGATTGGATCAGATCGGTAGACCCGACTTCATCGCGATGGACGGCTTACTGCCTATCGGTTATATTGAGGCAGAAGTTTATGGCAGAGACCTCGAGGCACTCACCGGACACGCCAGGGAACAGAACGCTCGGTTTATTGAAAACCTCGATAATTTCATCCTCACAAATTTCGTTGAATTCCGGTTGTATACGGAGGGGCAGCTGCGCGCAACCGCAAACATCCAGAACGACCCTGAGAATTTAGAAATGCTCTTGGAACGGTTTCTGAACGCTGGAGGTGTCCAAATCGCGTCACCCGAGGTATTGGCGAGATACCTCGCGAGACGGACGCGGGAACTCCAGATACAGATCGCAACGACGCTTACCGATGAAAATAGTGAAATCCACAGAATGTTCTCGGCGTTCAAGGAGACACTCATCTCTACGCTGACCCCTGACGACTTTGCGGATATGTACGCCCAAACGCTCGCCTACGGATTGTTCGCGGCACGCTGCACACTCCCGAACGCGACGAACTTCTCACGGCACACCGCCGTTGAGGCACTTCCGAGATCAAACCCATTCCTCGTCCAACTCTTTTATCACGTCGCCTCTCCGACACTGGAGACGAACGTGACCTACATTCTGGACGACATCGCCTCGCTGCTCCGAAATGTCCCGACAGAGATGCTCCGCACGGCGTTTGCCGCAAGGAATCACCTTGAAGACCCTGTCATCCACTTCTACGAGACTTTCCTCGCCGAATATGATCCACAACGCCGCGTCGATCGGGGTGTCTACTACACACCGCCACAGGTTATTTCTTATATCGTTCGATCGGTGGATAGCCTCCTCAAAACGGAATTGAACAGATCTGACGGTCTCGCCGATGATAATACGCTCATCTTAGACCCTGCGACAGGCACCGGTGGATTCCTGTTGACGGTGTTGGATCACATCCGCGAGTCGGTTACCGAAATATACGGCACGGGAGAGTGGAACCAATATATCAACGCGCAGTTGGTGAAACGGATTTTCGGGTTTGAGTTGCTCGTCGCGCCGTATACCATTGCGCATCTGAAGTTGAGTCTGTTCCTGCAAGCGCACGGGTGGCGCGCCGATGAACGCCTCCGTATCTATCTCACCAATACGTTGGAGAACCCTGGGGAAATGCAACCATCATTACCCTTTGCGGGGTTTATCTCGGATGAGGCGAACGCGGCGTTGTCGGTGAAACGGGACGAACCTCTTCTCGTTATTCTTGGCAATCCGCCTTATCAGCGAAGTTCTGCTAACCCGAGCCGTGACACCGATGGAACCTTAAATTTTATTGGGCGACTAATGGAAGATTACAGAAGTGTTGATGGAACACGAATGGCAGAGCGAAATCTCCAAGCACTTCAGGGTGACTATGTGAAGTTTGTTCGGTGGGCACAATGGCGCATTGACAAAAACGGTGAGGGTATTACTGGCTATATTGTAAATAACGGATTTTTGTACGGTATCATCTTTCGCGGTATGCGGCAGAGCTTGATGAACAGTTTTAATACCATCTATTGTTTCAATTTGCACGGCAGCAGCAGAATCGGGGAAATTGTACCTGATGGTGAAACTGATGAAAATGTTTTTGATATTCAGCAAGGTACTGCAATTCTATTGTGCGTTAAGGAACGTGGTAATGTTGATCCAGCAAAAATCTATTATGCTGACCTGTGGGGAAATCGAGAGGAGAAATACGAGATACTTTCGGAGACTGATGTTCAGACCACGTCATGGACAGAGCTAATCCCTGACCCACCGTTCTATCATTTTGTGCCCCGTCACGATCAACATATAGAAGAATACGAAGTTGGTTGGGAATTAACTGACATCTTTCAAGCAAGTTCAATTGGAATTATAACAGCACGAGACAGACTGACTATTCATAGCACCCCAGAAGCGGTGTACACCACCGCCACTGATTTTGTGTCGCTCTCTGAATCCGAGGCACGACAACAATATAGATTGCCAAGGGATAGACGTGATTGGCAAATTCGTCTTGCCCAAGAAGATCTCCGCGAGCACCCTGATACAGAACAACACATAGTACCGATTAATTATCGTCCTTTTGACACGCGGTATACCTACTATACAGGACAGTCACGTGGGTTTCACTGTATGCCAAGACCCGCTATTATGTCGCATCTCCTCACGAGCGAGAATCTTGCCCTCTGCACGCACCGCATCATTCGGAGTGCTACCACATGGCAGCATGCATTTATTACCAACAGAATTACTGATGGCAATTGTGTCTCAAATACCGATGGCCCCACCCATGTTTTCCCGCTTTACTTGTATCCGAATCCTGAGGAATTGGGGATATCGACAGAACGGTCTCTCAATTTCAAACCTGCCTTTCTGACCGCACTTTCGGAAGCAGTGGGACTCTCACAGGTTGCGCCGTTTAACCTCCCTGAAGGCGTTTCAGCGGAGGAGATTCTCGCCTATGTCTATGCGGTGCTGTATAGTCCGACCTATCGCGAACGATATTATGAGTTCCTGAAATACGATTTCCCGCGTATCTCGTTGCCACAAGACCTTGATCAGTTCCGTACGCTCGCGGCGTTGGGACAGCGTTTGATGGATTGGCATTTATTAAAAAACGTGCAGATTCCGCCGATGCATCGGTTTGAGGGTGAAGGGGACGGTGTCGTTGCACAGGTGCGGTATTTGGATGGACGGGTTTGGATCAATCCGAATCAGTATTTCACGGATGTGCCGCCTGAGGTTTGGGAGTATGAGGTGGGTGCGTATCAGGTATGTGAGAAGTGGTTAAAGGATCGGCGTGGTGAAGCGTTGCGCTATGAAGATGTGCGACAGTATCGTGCAATTTTGGTGGCTGTGGCGGAGACGCTTCGGGTTATGGCGGAGATTGATGGGGTTTTGTGGGGGATTGTCTGAATCGCGGATTATCGCGGATTATGCAGATTTCGCTGATAAGAAGCCGGTTCGTAGTAGGGCGATTTATCGCCCGTTCTTTTCTGTGTATAATGAGTTTTCTTAATCTGAACAGAAACATTCAATAGCATTCAGTTCTGGCCCCTTTCAGATTCCGTTGAAATCTTGTGGTTTAATATGTTACTATCGAATTAACAGAAACAGGGTCGAATTTTCTAAACTACACTGTTATGGGGGTTTTATGGCAGAAGGACAATTTTTATTTAATATGGATTACCAGCAGTTTACTGAAATTTTGAACCAGCAAAATAATCTTTTCAAACTGCGAGAAAAATTTGATACGAGTAATGTACCTGTACTGCCATCGGAAATTAGGGCCACCCCCTAAACCAAGATTGGGATTGAGATTTCATTAGCACAGAGAGGGCGCCCTTGGGAGAACGGATATGCGGAAAGACTTATCCGTACCCTCAAGGAGGAAGAAGTTCACCTCAATGACTATGAGGACATCCATGAAGCGAGAACCCGTATTGGGCAGTTTATTGAACACGTGTATCATCACAAACGCCCTCACTCGGCGTTAGAGTATTTGATGCCTATGGAATTTCAGAAACAAAACTTGTCTTAACTTTACGGAATTTCGGCCCTAATAAGCGTTGGCACTTCACGCAGGCATTTTGGGAAATCGGTATGAAAGAGACAGCACAACCGCTTTGGTTGTCCGCTGCTACATACGAGGAACATATCGCACCGATGCTTGATGCCTTGGGGCGAGAGTTAGAAGGGGCGATGCATCGGATTAGCGCGGCATCGTGTTATGAGAAGGCGGGGGATCTGAGTCGAGCCGTGAACCTGTATCGTGCGGCACTGTCAGGTCCGTTGTGTGAAGATACGCGGGAAGAGGTTGAAAATATGCTGAGTGCTTGTCTCATTACGTTGAATCACCAGCCATCGGAAAACACTTTTTCTATACACCTGTCGCCCCGCTGGGGCTAAGATAACCCGAAAATAAAAAACACTTCTAATCCGCGAAATCTGCCTCATCCGCGAGAATCCGCGATTCAGACAGACAATCAGCAATAAGGCTTACGCATGATGCGCTTTTGTAGCATAAACTGTTAGTTTGTGCTACCAGAACGCTGTGTTTTCCGAGAAATCTCATCTCACAGAATGGGAAATCACAGTCAAAATTGCGTAAGTCCTGACTATAATTTCTCCTTATCAACCACAAGGGTGAAACGCGAAGCAATCTCATTTTCCCTTGCGATTGATCATAGATATGCCTATAATTGATTCAAAGCCAACACCGATAGGAGAAAAAACAATGAATGCCTACATTAACGTAGAAAACTTTGGGCCGATAGAAAAGGCAGAGATAGACCTGCGTCCACTCACTGTATTCGTCGGCGAGAGCAACACCGGCAAGACCTATCTCGCCGCGCTCATTTACGCATTATACCAACATTTTAGGGGCATCTCACAATTTCCTTGGGCAGACTCTGTTTCCTCTCATCTCAGTTTTGTTTATCGTTTCCACTCACCAAATCGGCAGGAAGAGATAGAAAAAGAGTTGTTAAAGGCACTTGAAAAGTTAAACACGCCTGGACGTCCGTTCAAATTTGCCGATTTACCGCAGCAGATGTCTTCTCGGTCGCAGTCTATACTCACTGATCAGGAAAACTTCACATATGAACTCCAACGGTGTTTCGATCTTGAATCTGCTTCCAAGTTAATTCAATTCACCCGGAGCCAAGACAACGAAATGAAAGTTTCACTTTCAGTTGGCGAGGGCGATCAAACATATTGGGATTTTGAAGCGCGAATCACTGAATCCGCCGATCCGACTATAATCGGGCACATCAATCCAGATATGATTCTCCTCAACGCAAAGGATCCAATGCGTAAGACTGAATTCAATGAAACATCCGATGTTGAACGTCTATTTCAGACTTTAAGCGGGCGACGCTGGCGAACAGTGGATTCATACTACTTGCCTGCCGCTCGAAGCGGTATCATGGAAAGCCGAGACGTACTTGCCACTGCCCTCATCAAGCGAGCGACGCGCATCGGTTTAGATCGCCTTGAAGTCTCCACATTTTCCGGAATGATAGCAGATTTTCTGGAGCAAATTTTCCAATACAAGGAACGCAAGAGATCCTCAAGCAAAATAAGTCGCGTCGCTGAACAACTGGAGACGGAACTGCTTGAGGGTAAAATAGAGGTTAAACGCCACTCGCCAGAAGCGTATCCAGAATTCCTTTACCGTCCAGATCAAGCGAAAGAAGGTTTACGGATGAGCCATTCCTCCGCCATGGTGTCCGAGCTTGCACCTTTAGTCCTCTTTCTGCGAGGTATCGTTAAACAGGGTGACCTACTCATTATTGAAGAACCTGAGTCCCACCTGCACCCAGGTGCCCAAACCAAAATCGCCCAAACCTTTGCCCGTTTGGTCCGAGCCGGTGTTAACATTCTTATGACAACACACAGCAACTATCTCCTCCAACAAATCGGGAACCTCATTCGCGAAGGTGAATTGCGGAAACAGGGAGAATCCACAGATGAATCAAAAGACTGGCTCAAGGAGGAAGAGGTCGGGGCGTGGTCATTTCATAAGAATAAGCCCGTCACAGAACTCTTATTCGACCTTGTTGGAGGTATAGAACCCGAAGATCACTTAGATATAGCAGAGGATCTCTATAACCGTTCCGCAGGACTCCAAAATAGAATTGAAGAAACCAAAGGGAGAGACGCCGTTGAATCTGAATAAAGGGTTTACCCACATTCAAAAGCAGGTATCTCCAAACAGTCTCACCAAGTCATGCAGCGGAGAAGGATGTCGAGTATACCTTACCGACATACCCAGGAAGCGGATCGTGATAAATGTAGAGAAAGAATTTGACGCACGCCGAGACAACCGAAAAAGGTCCGACCGTCTGATGTTTTACGGGCACAAAAACACCTTCGTCGTCGTTCCAATTGAACTCAAAGGTCGTGGTAAAGGCGAAGAATCACAAGTTCTTGAGCAGTTGAAAAACAGTTTAGAATTTGCCGCTACCCTCGTGCAGGATGTGAAAAAAACCGTCTACGTTCCAATTGTGCTAACCAAGAACGGCATTAGATGGACGAATCCAAGACGTCAAAACCAAGAACTTAAACTGACATTCAAAGGTAAAACTTTGAGAGTTCTGACAGGGCGTTGTGGTAGACCGAAGAACCTCGCCAATTTACTGTCCAACGCGGGTTATCTCTAATCTTAATAGGACTTACACATTTCCTCTTAAAGAGTGGACGATTAGAGGTAATGAATTATCGGAACTTCAAGGAATAAGCACATGCCCAACGGAAAAACTAAATCCTACACAAAGACCCTCAAAGAGACGATGAATCGAAAATCAGAGATCCTCTCGAAGGCACAAGCATTTTGGAAAATTGGCATGAAGGAAACGGCACAACTAAAATCCACGTCATCCATGTCATCCGCGAGAATCCGCGATTCAGACAGCAATTGAATGCCTCTGGAGATTCCGCTAATTGACGATTTTCCCTTGCTTTGTGCAGAAAATTGTGGCAAAATATGTAAAGATTCTGGGTTTTCTACGCGAAGGAACTTACAACAGAAAAAGGTTATGTTGAAAACAATTCTGTGTCTCTCTGCGTGTTTGTGCGTGATGGCGGTGTCAGCTCAGGCAGAGTTAACATCCCAAGACCTCGATAAGATCCGTTTGATTATCCACGAGGCAAACGCCCCGATAAAAGCCGAGATAGCTTCTGTAAAAGAGGAACTCTCAAAAGATATTGTGTCCGTGAAAGAGGAACTCTCAAAAGATATCGCCTCTGTGAAAGACGCGCTTGCAAAAGAGATCGGATCCACAAAAAATGAGGTGTCAGAGGTGCGTGGCAGACTTGATGGACTTGAAAAGATGATGACGTGGCTAATGGTTTTGATCGGAGTTGTCGTCGGTATTCCACAGATTATCATGGCATGGCGTAGCAAAAAGGATCGGGCCCAAGAAGAGGAGATTCAAGAACTTAGACAGGAAATAGAAATGCTCAAACAACAGCGGACGTAAGCCTGTGATCCGGAGAATGAGACGATTTACGGATGAGTGGTGGCTTTGAAGACAGAATCAACCGCTCCAAAAAGTGTGGGTAAATTCGCCAATGCAAAGTCCGTTCTGTTTTGGGTAAAGGTGTCGCCGATAAGCCGTCCAAATTGCCACAATGTTCCATCGGTGACAATGCCGTAGATAGGGAAACCAAGATCATCATTTATCTTCTGGGCGGCGACTAACTCCGCCAGACATTGCCCCCACCCTTGCTCAAAGTCGTTTTTTTTCGCCTCAACGAGCAGTATCAACGGACTTCCAACAACGGTCTTGCCCAATTCGGATCGGGTAGAGATAAAATAATCGGGTGTTCCGTTCAAGATGTCATCGTAAGCGATGGATTGTTTTATCCAGAGTGCGTATTGATCGGCATAAGCTTTATAACTCTCCTTCAAAACAGGAAAGATAATTGCTTCACACCGTGCCGCTTCAGAGGCGAAGACATGAATACGTTCCCGGGTAAATTCAAAGTCTCGCAGGAATTCCGCTGAAGGGCTTGACGGTTCGGCTTTAACAAAGTCATCTTCAGCGTATATGATTCCGAATTTCTCCTGCACTTCAGAGATTGTCTTGAAATCGCTAAATGCCACGGTTCTCCCTCCACATTAAAATGTGACGCGTCTATAAATGTCGCGGAGCGGAAGTGCACAATTGATAGAAAAAAGCGGTAACACATCTGTAAGTTTACGGAATTCCGTTGAAATCCACTCCGTTTCTTGACGAAGGTAGTGCTCTACGCGCACTTTATCTTGTGAAATCAGGCTGTATTCTTGCAAGGCGGGAATCTGCCGATAACGTGCGAATTTTTCACCTCGATCCTCGGCTTCGGTTGAAGGTGAGAGTACCTCCACAACAATACGCGGATTGAGGAGCGTGTCAAAAACGTCGTCTTCAAAACGGAGCTCCTTGCAGGCAACGACCACATCTGGATAGAAATAGGAAGTTGTCGTGCCAGCCTTGACACGCATGTCACCAATGAAGGCTTCACACTCACTATCGACTAATTGATTGGAAATCCCATTAAACACATCCCCCGTGATGCGATTGTGCGCTCGACTGGCACCAGACATTGCGACTATTTCTCCTTTGATGAACTCATTTTTGAAGGGTGCTTTGCGCTCAAGGGTGATGTACTCTTTGGGGGTTAAGCGAGTTCGCGCAGCAGCAGATACCATAGTTTCCTCCACGAATCTGATAGCATTCCTAATATATTAACTCAAATTCACTGTGAATATTATAATAGGAAATCTATTGCAAAATCAACGAAATTCCGTGAATTGTTTCAATCCAACGGGAACAACGGGCGGCGGATGTCGTGGTATTCAAAATGTAGCGGGTTCACGGCAGTCAATCCGGGTGTATCTACCTCGATAATCTGTCCTGCGATGGGTTCGTAGGCGGCGCGGTAGGCGACCGCGGCTTTGACGACAATCATCTGCATCTCGGTCGGGTCGATACCGAGACTGTAGAGCTGCTGGAGACTAAAGGGTGTCTGTCGCCGACTCGTCAGGACAACCAGAGAATCCCCAACGGCGACGACAGTCGTCAACCCCTGATCGTGGTATCTCACGCCACCGTGCCGAGGCTGCGTTTCTATGTACTGTCCATCGTGGATGAGCCGGACAGTGCCGCGAATCGGGACGGGATCGCCGTGTCGGTCGTCCGCTTTTCCACCGACTTCGAGGGAAACCGTCCCACCGACTCCGGTTTGAATGCACGTTTGAACAGCCTCTGGATCGTAGACGACCACGACGAATCCGGATGCTTCCTGTCGGACCAACTCCCCTAAAATGAAAGTGCTATCTCCGGGTGAGCCACCACCGATGTTATCCCCCATTTCAACAAGAATAACGGGATGGTTTTCAGAGTGGATGGCTTGCTCGACTGCCTGCTCAGCATTGGGAAGATCGAGCGTAAGGTGTCCACGGACATTCCAGAGCATGTCGGAGAGGCGATCGGCTTCTGTCTGAGCGAGTTCTGGGTCGTTATCAGTGACGACGACGAAAGCGGGTCCCGCCTCATGGACATCGGCGTACGGATAACCCACGGCGACGCTCCCGACGAGGATATTCGGATTTTCTTCTAACTGCGTCGCGGCGTTGAGGATAGGTTCCATCGGTGGCACGCTGGTGACATGATACAGGATGTTGAGGAGCATCGGCGGCTTGGCGAGTGCTTGCGTCGGTGTAACCTCACCTCGGAGTATCCGCATCATCAATTCCGCTGCCTGTAGTCCACGTTGACGTTGATCGATGTGGGGTGTTGTCTTGTAAATCACGAGGGCGGTCGATTCGGTGACCATCTGCTCGGAGACGTTGGCGTGCTGGTCAAGCGTGACAACAATCGGAAAGTCCCGCCCGAATGCATCCCGGAGCCGTCGTAAGACTTCGCCATCGCCATCAGGGTAGCTCTCAACGGCCATCGCGCCGTGTAGTGCGAGGAGGAGTCCTTCGTGTTTCGGTGCGGCTTTGAGGTGCTGGATTAATATCTCGGTCATCCGGTCGAATACATCGTCCGTCACACGTCCTGCAGGCATGGCAGTCGCCATAAACGTTGGATAAATCGTATAATCGTATTGTGTCGCGCCTTGAATGAATCCGCTTATTTCGTGGTGTGCTTCTCCCCACGTCTTTATTATATTACTGGCATGGGTTTGAGAGAACGCAGCGGCATCGGTGGGGGTGCCGCTAAATGTGTTCGATTCATGCATGATTCCGGCGATAGCAAGTGTTGTCATGATAGTTCGTTTAACCTCTTAGTGGGAAAGTTATCGTAGGGAATCAACGCTGAATGCGCGTATGGCATTCAGCGGGGTTGAACGGATACCACCAAAATCGTAGAAACAATGGAGGAACGAAACTTTCTCCTAATACGCCACATCAAATAGGGAGCAAGTGAAACCCAACGCTCTTCCTGTGAGGTATTCGGAAATATGGCAGTATGACGTTGGGTTTCGCTATATCGCTGACTGATATCATCACATAGAATGTTGAATATGCTTGGGGGCCAGCATCGCCTTTCTTAGTTCTGCTCAACCCAACCTACGGGCTTTTCTCCTGATAACTGAAAACTAAAAAATGCCTTGACGGATACAGTGGAAATAGTGTATCATTTAACAATCTTTAAGTCTCCTATTTTCTAACAGCAGGATAAGACGATTACTCACGATTGGAAAGCATGACGCAGAACGGCACTCGGAAGAATCAGATCGAAGAAGCAATAGAAGTCGCCGCCGAAGCCCATCAAGGGCAATATCGGAAAGGCACTGACACGCCCTATATCACACACCCTTATGCCGTTGGGCTCATTTTAATGGAAGCAGGATGTCCTGAAGCCGTGATTATTGCAGGGATCCTGCACGATACCGTCGAGGACACCGATCTGACCCTGGAGTTTATTCGAGACCGTTTTGGCGACGTTATCGCAGACATCGTCGAAGGATGTTCAGAGAATAAAGCGTTGCGGTGGCGAGCGCGCAAGACTGAACGGATTGAGGCTTTACGCACAGCAAGCCCCGAAGTCTGCATCGTAACATGCGCCGACAAACTTCATAACCTACGCACTATTATTTCAGAGTACGATGTCATCGGTGATGCCGTGTGGGATCGGTTCCACGGTGGTGTCGAGGATCAAGCGTGGTATTACCGCAGTATTCTCGGTGCAATCGCTGATCGAGACACGACTTTACAAAAAAGCGGAGTTCGTGCTAAACTGTCTGAACATGACAGCGGTGTAAACACCCACTCCGATGGCAATGACACCGTACCTCAACAAGAGCCCTCCGATAGCAACGACGCTCGGAAGACTCCCACAGCAATAGATGCTATAAATCCTCAACTCTTTCGACAGTTTCAGCAGGCTGTGGCATATCTATTTGATGGTGATTCGTAAATGACGAAGCCATACCTGCAGAAAGGCGAGGTTAGATGAAGTTTAAATAAATATTTCGGTAATCCTATCCCAAAAAAGACATTGTAGGGGGTTTTTGCTTGGGTGTTTCCCCAGGTCTTGTGCCTGCCCACATATTACCGAATTAAATTCTTAATCTTCATGAAACTCGCCAGCGGAATATAAGGAGAGATTTAAGGCGGGGTTAGAAACCTCGCCAGCGGAATATAAGGAGAGACCTAATGAAGATTGCGTACGCTTTTAGACGATGTGCATCGTATCCTTACAACGGCGGCGAATTACCCACCGATGCAACAGATAGACGGCGGTTTTTGGATCATGCCAAGGCGATTGGATTCGACGGAATTGAGCTTCCCGCGATGAACCTCCCTGAGACCGAAGCCAAGACGCTCCGTTTGGAACTTGAAGACGCTGGTATGCCATGCGTTGCGATTCGTGGGGGTGGCGGTGCCGCGCATCCGCGTGTCGCTGCTGCAAACAAGCAAAGTATGATAAACGCTGTTCATTTCGCGGCGAATATCGGGGCGGGCGTTGTGAATTCCACGGTTACCACCCCACCTCGCGACCCGAACGGTAAAGGCACGTATCGCGGTGAATCCGTCTCGCAAGGGTCAAGCCGTCTCGCGAGCGCAGTGGATTATGAACGCACCGCAAAAGCCGTGAGCGAAGTCGCGGGTGTCGCTGCCAATCTGGGCGTGGAAATCTCCATAGAAATCCATCAAAACTCGATTGCGGATAACAGTTGGTCGGCACTACATCTTTTAGAATTAATCGATGCCCCAAATGTCGGTGTGAATCCCGACTTAGGTAACATCTATTGGACTTACGATATTCCGGAGGAATCGTGCGAAGATGCGATCGCTGCGCTTGCGCCGCACGTCAACTACTGGCACTGCAAGAGTCTCTATCGTGTGCATATTCCGGAGCTGGAAACGGCTATCTATGTCCAAGCCCCGTTGCCTGACGGTGAAATCGACTACCGCTTCGCAATCGCGGCGTTACTCGAAGCCAACTACGAAGGCTATCTGGCAATCGAAGGGATACGCGATGGCGACCAGTTCCACCAAGATGGTCGGAGCGTGGCGTACGTGAAATCGGTTTTGTCGGATTTGCAGTAACAATTGAGCACAAGAGACGGAACGGAAGAAAGAAAAGAAAGGAAGGATGGAAGGATGGAAGAAGGGAAGGTTGGGTAACCCCCTTCCAATCTTCCGCCCTTCCAACCAAATCGCTATGACACAAGAAAAAGTTCGACTCACGGCGACCGTTAAATGTGCAGGGTGAGCGTCAAAACTGGCTCCGGGTGAGCTTGCGCACATTTTAGGTAAAATCCCGAAATCCACCGATCCGAACCTGCTTGTCGGCACTGAAACCTCCGATGACGCTGGGATCTATCGTATCTCTGACGAACTCGCGCTCGTTAACACGGTGGACTACTTCACACCTATCGTGGACGATCCGTATACCTTCGGTGCGATCGCTGCGACGAACTCACTGAGTGATGTCTACAGCATGGGGGGTGTCCCGAAAACGGCGTTGAACATCACCTGTTGGCCCAAGGCTGACTTGGATCTATCCATCCTCGGCGACATCGTCCAAGGTGGCACTGAAAAGGCGATTGAGGCGGGGGCAGCACTTGTCGGTGGGCATACCGTGGATGCGCCGGAACTCATGTATGGACTCGCTGTAACGGGTATCGTGCATCCGGAGAAATTCGTCAAGAACTACGGGGCGCGTCCGGGTGAAGTGCTTATTCTTACCAAAAATCTCGGCATCGGTATTCTCACCACAGGACTGAAATTCGACAAAATTAGCGATGCAGTCTTACCGCAACTCGTCGAATCTATGACCCGACTCAACGCCTCGGCAGCATCCGTCATGCTGAAGTACGGTGCCAGTGCGTGTACAGATGTTACAGGGTACGGCTTGTTAGGGCATGCGTCGGAGATGGCGGCGGGTAACAATGTTCGCCTCAAGATCAATAGCAGCACTGTACCATACTTTGCTGATGCCCCCGCACTTGTTGCACAGGACACCTACACGCAAGCCTATCTTGCGAATATGACGTTCCTCGCCGACAAGGTTACCTTCCACACCGATAGCGAGGCGATGCGGCACATTTTGATGGAGGCGGAAACGTCTGGCGGTCTGCTGTTCTCGCTGCCCGCAGAGAGTGCCGACGCGGCGATAGCGGACCTCCATGCCGCTGATTGTCCAGAGGCGGCTGTCATTGGAGAAGTGGTAGCAGGCGATTCCGCACATATTGAAGTTTTTTAAGGGGCATATGACCAAAACAGAACTTGCAAAACAGATACGTGCTGTTTCATATCTTACGGGAGAATTCGTACTCCGCTCAGGAAATATTAGCAACTTCTATTGGGACAAATACCGGTTCGAGAGTAACCCTGCCCTGCTCACTGCTATTGCTGAAGAGATGGCGAAATTACTGCCCTCCGAATGCGACGGTCTGGCAGGCTTAGAATTAGGGGGCATACCGCTGGCAACTGCCCTCTCGTTGCAAACAGGACTACCCTGTTTCTACGTTCGGAAGGAAGCGAAAACATACGGCACCCGCAACCTCATTGAAGGCGGTGTTGCGGAAGGAAGCACACTTGTCGTCATAGAGGATGTGATTACGACCGCAGGACAGGTCTGCACATCGATTAATCAGATCCGCGACGAGGGATATACGGTGGAACACGTTGTCGCTGCCATTGATCGACAGGCAGGCGGTGCGGCAAAAATTAACGCGATCGGCTGTTCGTTCGCATCCGTTTTTACACTTGCGGAGTTAGCCTGACCGAACCGCAAGGAACATTAAAAATATGAAGATACTGTTTATCGGGGATATAGTTGGCAAACCCGGCAGAGTGGTAACAATCCAGTTTTTGGAAGAACACCGGCACAAATACGACTTCATCGTTGTGAATGGGGAGAACGCAGCAGGGGGCAAAGGGATAACGTTTGATATCGTTGACCAGCTTCTTGCCTCCGGTGTCTCCGCGATTACAACTGGGAACCACGTGTGGGATAACGGAGAGATCTTCGGTTTTATAGATACAACACCTCAACTGATACGCCCTGCGAATTATCCGACCGATGTCCCTGGACGCGGTATAACCATTGTTTCTTCCGAGGACGGACAAACGCAACTCGGGGTCATCAATCTCGCCGGGCAGCTTTTCATGAATCCTTATACCAATCCGTTTCATGCGCTCGATTCGATTTTACCTGAGGTAAAAGCGGTAACACCTTATATCCTCCTTGACTTTCATGCGGAAGCGACCTCTGAAAAAATTGCGATGGGCTGGCACGCAGATGGCAGAATAGGGGCAGTGCTTGGCACGCACACGCACGTTCAGACAGCGGATGCGCGTGTTCTGCCACAAGGCACGGCTTACATTACAGATGTGGGTATGACGGGACCCTACGATTCAGTGATCGGCACACGAACGGATCAGGCACTTGAACGTTTTTTAACGATGATGCCTACCCGATTCGGTGTCGCTAAAGGGAAGGGTAAACTTTGTGGTGCCGAGGTAGAACTCGACGAAGAAACCGGACTGGCAGTGAGCATCGTGCCGCTGCAACATCAGTATTAATGATATGCAATTAGAAATACCTATGGCAACACGGACTGTCCGCAGTGTCAGTGAAATAACAGATTTATTGAAGCGTCTGATTGCAGAACAGCCATACCTCCAAGATGTATGGGTGCAGGGGCAGGTCTCTAATTACAGTAGATCCGCCGCTGGACATATCTATTTTACACTCAAGGATGAGAAAAGCCAAATCAGGTGTGCCCTTTTTCGGCGAGATGCCGCCCTTCTCCGATTTTTACCGCGTGATGGTGAAGAGGTCCTGGTCGGAGGGCAGATAGGTATCTACGCTGCCCGGGGTGAATATCAGATAACAGTCAAAAAAGTAGAACCGCTTGGGATCGGTGCGTTGCAACGAGCCTTTGAAGCGTTGAAACAGCAACTCACCGAGGAGGGTTTATTTGCGGCACACCACAAAAAACCGTTGCCGGAATTCCCGATAAAAATCGGCGTGGTAACTTCCGCGACGGGTGCAGCGTTTCAGGACATCTGCCAACAACTCCGTAAGCGGTACCCATTAGCTCGAGTGGTGCTGCATCCAACGCTTGTTCAAGGTGATGGTGCCCCAGAAGGGATCGCCCATGCGTTACAAGTGATGAACCAGCGGGACGACATAGATGTGCTAATCGTCGGTCGCGGCGGCGGCTCAATCGAAGATCTCTGGGCATTTAACGAAGAACGCGTGGCGCGTGCGATCTTTGCATCTACAATTCCAGTGGTTTCCGCTGTCGGGCATGAAACAGATTTTACCATCGCCGACATGGTGGCGGATCACCGCGCACCGACCCCTTCGGCGGCAATTGAACATATCGTCCCAGATCAGGATGAGCTTCTCGCCCAATTAGACGGATACAACGCGTGGCTGCAGAGAATCATCAATGACCGATTTGATACGCACAAAACACGCCTCCAAGACCTGCAGACACGGCTCTCGCCGACACGGCGTAAAGATGCCATCTATCAACTTCACCAAACGGTAGATACTTTGGACGTTGCATGTCGGAGTGCTGTAGGACGGAAACTCGCTGATAGCGAACGCGATCTTCACACACTTGCGCAACGCTTAAACGCGCTGAGTCCGTTAGCCACGTTGGAACGGGGGTATAGTATCAGTCGGAAAGTAGATGGGGCGGTACTCACCTCGGCTGAACAGGTATCGATAGGTGATAAAGTTGAGATTCAACTCGCAGATGGACATCTTGTGTGTCGCGTTGAGGAACTCTTGTCAGAGGAATAATAGCAGTCCATCGGGAATCGGAGTTCCCTCCTACCACTGCAATAATGTAATGTTATAGGGGAAAAATGACATTTGAAGAAAATTTGAAAAAACTCACACAGATTGTTGAACAACTTGAAGAAGGTAACGAACTACCGCTTGAGGATTCCCTGAAACTCTTTGAAGAAGGCATCGGCTTAATCGCATCGTGCAGGCAGATTCTCGAAAATGCTGAACAGCGGGTAGAAAACGTTCTCGAAACAGATGATACTTAAACAGACAGGATTCATAACATGTTCTTAGAGAAGATTAACAGTCCCGCGGATTTGAAAAACCTTGAACTCGACGAGCTCAAAGTGCTCGCTGAAGAGATGCGCGCTTATCTATTATCGGTGCTCTCTGAACATCCCGGCCATTTTGCACCGAACTTCGGGACGATTGAACTCGCAATAGCGTTGCACAAAGTGTACGATACACCGCGCGACAAGGTTATCTGGGACATCGGGCATCAGGCGTATCCGCATAAACTGCTCACCGGAAGACGGGAATCGTTCCCAACGCTCCGACAAAGTGGGGGTATCAGCGGGTTCCTCAGTAGAGCCGAAAGTGAATATGATGTCTTTGGCGCGGGGCACTCCAGCACTTCTATCGCTGCGGCATTGGGTGTTGCCACCGCCAGAGACCTCATCAATGAGCATTACAAAGTCGTTGCCGTCATCGGAGATGGTGGGTTAACAGGCGGAATGGCATTTGAGGCGTTGAACGCTGCGGGTGACTTTAGAAACGATATGACCGTCATTCTCAACGACAATAACATGTCTATTTCAGCGACTGTCGGGGCGTTCTCTAAACATTTTCACAAACTCACGAGTTCACCCCAGTACAACCTCCTCCGCTCTGGAGCGAAGGGGTTGATGAACATGATTTCAGAAGATGCCAAGCAGATAGCACGGAAGATTGAGGCGTCATTGAAACCGGGCACACTGTTTGAAGAATTCGGGTTCCGCTACTTCGGTCCGCTTGATGGTAACGATTTAGAGGCGTTGATACCTGTCTTGACAGGCATCCGCAGTCTCACAGGTCCTATTCTATTGCATATCGTAACCGAGAAAGGGCGCGGCTATACGCCAGCAGAGGAAGATCCAGTTGGATTCTATAGTGTCAGTGGTCCCTTCAACCTGAAAACAGGAAAGACAACCAAACCGAAACCTAAAACCCCGACGTATACGGAAGTGTTCAGCAAAACGTTGATTGAATTAGCGAAACGCGATGCAAGGATCGTGGGAGTGACGGCAGCGATGCTTGGCGGGACGGGGTTGGATAAGTTTGCGAACGCATTCCCGAGTCGATGCTTTGACATCGGCTTGGCGGAACAGTGTGCGGTTACGTTCGCGGGTGGGCTTGCGACACAAGGCATGCGTCCCGTTGCCGCTATCTATTCCACCTTCCTCCAGCGGAGTTACGATCAGGTCTTACACGACGTGTGCATCCAAAACCTGCCGGTTGTTTTCGCATTGGATAGAGGCGGACTTGTGGGCGCAGATGGTCCAACACATCACGGCGTTTTCGATTTCGCATTCCTCCGCTCCATTCCAAACATGGTCGTCATGGCACCCAAAGATGAGAACGAACTCCAGGCTATGGTGAAGACAGCTGTCGTGTATCAAGAGGGTCCCATTGCGTTCCGTTACCCGCGCGGCACTGGGGTCGGTGTGAAAATGGCAGCGGAACCGCAGGCACTCCCGATTGGAAAAAGTGAGATCGTTAGAGAGGGTGAGGATGTACTCGTGATTGCCATTGGCAACCGCGTCTATCCTGCGCTTGAAGCAGCGCAAACGTTAGCCGATGCTGGCGTCTCAGCGGCGGTTATTAACGCACGGTTTGTCAAGCCTCTGGACACTGCGACAATTCTACCACTTGCAGAACGGATCGGTAAGGTAATTACGATTGAAGATGGTGTGATAATGGGCGGTTTCGGGAGTGCTGTTTTGGAAGCACTCGCTGGAGCGGGTCTCAAAGATGTGCAGATCAGAAATCTCGGTATCCCCGATGAATTTATTGAACACGGTGATGTCCAGCACCTTTATGCCCTGTGTCAATGTGATGCCGATGCCGTTGTCCGAACCGCACAAGCGATGCTACAATAGAAAAAGTCTGAACTGTGATTTAAATGATTGAAGGATTACCTTGATTGTCGGAGTTTTCATTCTTCCATCATGGTGAATCACATAAATCACATAAATCTTGGTCAAAAATGCGGATAGACACCTTTCTGGTAGCGCGCGGCTTGGCAGAGAGTCGGGAACAGGCGAAACGGCTCATTCTTGCGGGTGCAGTGACCGTCAACGGAAACGCCAGAATAAAGCCAGGACAACGGATTCCCGCTGATGCCAAAGTGGTCGTCCAGCAGCAACAAAAATATGTGAGCCGAGGCGGGTTCAAGTTAGAAAAGGCGTTACACACCTTTGACATAAACGTTCAAAATCGGGTTGCGCTTGATGTCGGTGCGTCAACAGGTGGGTTCACAGATTGTCTCCTCCAGCACGGTGCGAAATTCGTCTACGCCATCGATGTCGGTTACGGACAACTGGCGTGGAAACTTCGCACGCATCCGCAGGTGCAACCGATTGAGAAAACGAACATCCGACACCTAACGCCAGCACACCTAAAAGCATCAGCGTTGAATGACCGGCAAGATTGTGCCTCCATTGCCGTGATTGATGTCTCCTTTATCTCTTTGAGAACGGTGCTGCCGAGTGTCATCAAGCTTATCACGCAGCAAGATAACAGTCAATTATCGATTGACATCATCGCACTGCTGAAACCGCAATTTGAAGCTGGCAAGGCATACGTAAAAAAAGGTGGGATCGTGTCTGATAAACAGGTCCATATCCAGACGATAGATACCCTCAGTGCTTTCGTCACGGAGAAACTCGGAGCCACAATGAGAGGATTGACCTATTCACCGATCCACAAGGACATCGGAAATATTGAGTACTTGCTTTGGCTTACGGTCGATGGTAAGCGTCGGGATTTTCGTCAACATCAACAGACAGCTGCTGAGGTTGTAGAAGCGGCTCACGAATTTTTTAATTGTTCGCAAGGTGTTAATTGAAGTCATAACTTCATTGAAGGTTTTCTCTCATATCCGCCTGCGTGTTTTTGCAAACGCTAAAATCCAATGCGAAGAAAGTATTTCTGCGTATTGTTGCAGGCTACTGTCTTAAGTTAATTTTCGTAACCGTAGCCCGTAATGTAATGGAGGGGTTTTTGCTTGGGTGTTTCTTCAGATTTAAGAAAGGAACTTTAAAGATGAAATCTGCGTTATTCCTCCGCAAGGTAAAATTAAAAATTTTCGTCGGGATATTCCTCATTGTCGGGCTATGTGGAACGCTTTTCTTTATCCGTTCGAGGACCTTTCTGGATTGGATAGAGGGACGGCTTGAGACTGAACTCAAAAATAGGATAGACAGTAGCTACACCGCAACCGTCGGCAACATAGAGGGAAATATCTTAGGGAGCGTCAGCGTTAGAAGCGTTGAGATTTCCAAGGAAAACAGACCGGTAATCTCCACTGGAAAAGTCTTACTCAAATACAATCTGTTAGGGCTGCTCACTCGGAGATTTGAGGTGAAGGCGCTACAGGTAGATAAAGCGGAGATTCACGCCCGTAGGAACGCCGATGGTGACCTTAATCTGACACATATCTTTACGAAACAGGACGGACAAGACGCCGCACAGTTCGATTTTGCCATTGAATTGCTCCAGTTGACTGACGGAACCCTCGGTTACACCGACACGCAACGCAATCTTGATCTCCGGATTGATGGAATTACCATTGCGGTGAAAGGACCTCTCAACACATGGAAGCATAACGGAAGGTTTGAAATTGAAAGTGGCAGTTTCAGGTTCAACGGTGCTGAAACGGCAATTGACACGTTTGATGCCGATTTTCAGATCTCCGTCAGCGGCAGTACATTGGATAAACTTCGATTGGAATTTGGCAACTCCAATTTGGAGGTTACTGGCGAATTGATCCACAAAGAAACCGCGCCTGCTTGGAACAGCAAAGTCGAATTAAACCTGAACTTTGCAGATATAGCGTCGTTTTTGGGCGAAAATATTGAACTTAAAGGGAATGTTGGCGCGACGCTGGTCGTGAATGGTACAGATTCCGCCTTAGCAGGAACGCTCTCTGTGGAAATACCAACGTTCTCCGCTGTCCCTGCCCCGTCAGGTCTTGTGCCTGCCCACAGTCGCAACATAGCGTTGACAGCAGGACATGTTGACGCGGATTTCAACTCCGAACCCACCCCAATATTCACAGTAAAAAAACTCAGTTTCCAAGTCGCCGATGGTACCGTGGTCGGCGATGGGAGCGTCACGTCACAGAATGCGTTGGAAGGTCCTCTGCTAAAGAGCCTTCAACAATTGTCAACCCATCCGATGACTTACCGCGGAAAATGGGACGCGACAAACGTACAACTGGTCTCCCTGCTGTCAATGTTCACGCACCCCCCAGAAAACCTTACTGGCAGCACGGGACTTCTCTCAAGTCGTGGAGAACTCAGTGGCAATAGCACGAACATTTCAAGTCTCGAACTTGACAGCAAAATAGTGCTGACAGGGACAACACTCGACGAAGTTAAACTTGACGATTCGACGCTCAATTGCACAATAGCATCGGGTGAATTGAAAATCGACGGGAACTTAGATGAAACTGAGATTAATATCACAGGTCCCTTTCCCGTTGAACGCCAAGACGTTTTGGATATCCACGCAACAGACCTCAATTTCGATGATTTGATGAAAATTGTCGACAGTGCGGATATCGGCGGGACAGCAGAGGTGTCCGCGCAGTTGTCGGACGGCACACTGACCGGGTTTATGAAAATTCCGAATGCGACTTTCAACGACATCCCGATCGGTGCTTTGTCGGGTGATTTCCGCTACCAAGACGGACGGGTATTCATCGAAAACGGATTGATGACGAAAAATACAATAGAACAGCTGATAACTACTAAAACTCAATATGAGAGTCGCACCAAAATAACCGGTATTGTAGAGGTTAAAGGCGAATTCCCCGCAGATTTCCGCGTCATCGCCGACCCGGTTTACGTCCAACATTACCCGAAACTCTTGTTAGGTGCTGAATATCCTGTAGAGGGTGAGATCAGAGGCGAACTCACATTGAGTGGAACGCTCATCCATCTGGATGGCAGTGCCGACTTCAGTGTTACCGAAAGCGTGGCATGGGGTATCCATTTGGATCCGCTGACGCTCCCTTTGGAGATTGAGGATTACACCTTCAGACTGCCAGATTTCAAGATAACCACGCGCGGTCAGCAGATTACCTTTAATGTTACAGCCGCCCCTAACGGGGACTATGACCTTCTCCTTGAAAGTGATGCCCCTGTCCGTTTAGAAGAAATTGCGAAGGCGGCAAATCTCCCCGATTTCCCCTTTGAAGGACAATTCGACGTTCGGGTTGTTGGAACGCTCAAAAAACCGGCGCGTCCTGATATTCAGGTTAAACTCGATTTTTCAGACTTCACCTTCTTGCACAATGAACGCGGCACAAAATATCCGCTCGGCGATGTCTATCTGCTCGGAAAACTCGTAGAACGGGAAGAGACTACCGGTGAACCCGATATCTACGACTTCCAGGGACACGGTTTTGAGGGGACGAGTCAGATTCAGGGGTACATCAGCATGGCTGCAGGGAACCCTTACCAGTTCACGGCGGAGGGTGAGACTTTTGACATGACACGGATCCTACCCATATTACACCCAATGCTTGAGGCGGTTACGGGGACCGCTGATGGGACCGCATCAATAAGGGGGACATTGGCAGACCTCGCACCATCGACTGAGGACGAAGTTACTGAATCCCAGAAACAACAGGTCTATCCCTATGATGTTGATATTCTTGTGAGTCGTTGTCAGTTGTCGGTTAACAGTCGTCAGTTAAGAGGTGGGTCTGTTGAACCAGAGTCTTCTTTAACTAACCATCAACAACTGATAACTGAAAACTATTCTTTCACAAATACTGAACCGATTCGCCTGCATCTCAAAGACGACACATGGACAATCGATACCCTTTCCCTAAGGACATCCGAAGATAAAGTCCCGTTTCTTGAATTGACAGGGACCTTGGATGCTAAAACTGAGATGATGAATCTGCACGCTGCATCTGACGGGTTCGCGCTGCTACCTTTTGAAGAGACATTCGGACTTCCACCTGGCATGCTGCAAGCCGGTGCTGTTCGTTATGATTTGAAAGTGACGGGGACATCCCTCGAACCCACTGTTCAGTTAGAATGGGAAATCCCGACGCTCATATTAGAAACAGATGCGGGTGATATTGACATTGCCGATGCGGGTGGGGTCATAACATATCAAAGGGAGACGCTGCGTTTTGAGAGCTGCGCTTTCAAACTCTTCGGGAACGATGTGAACTTGGAAGGGTATATTGATGTTCATCCCGAAACGGTTAACACCTCGGAGTTACACCTCCGCGTCGATACGATTACCTTAGATCTTGCCACTCTGCCGATGGTGGCTCTCGATACTCTTGGATCCGGTAACGGAGTAACCGGGATTTTAGAGGCATCAATAGAGATCGGCGGCACGCTCGCTGAGCCGCTTGCGCTCCTATACGCCGAAACAGTCGGACAGCGGCCGATTCGTGTTGTCTCTTATATTCCGTCTATCACGCTGGAGCGCCTTCGTGTAGATGTTCATTTCGATTCAGACTTCGTGCGTGTTCAAAGGGTGGAAGCGAACGGGCAGGTGGGAGAGGGTCCCTACCGTGTCCAAGGAAAAGCCGTGTTCTCACGCGGGAATAGCCGTCAGCCATCAGCCGTCAACCATCAGCAGTCAGCCGATAGCTATTTCGAGGTTGATGTGTCAGCGTCACAAATAGGGATTGGGGACTATGGTTTCGCTTCAGGACGTGTTAAGCTCAGCGGGACGGGCTTAGACCCACAGCAGCTTACGGTAATTGGTGAAATAAAGGAACTGGAACTTGACGGCTACAATTTCCGTCTGACGAACAGCGCGCCGCTCCAATTCATATCGGATCCAGCAGGAACGACTGAGGAAGCGGAGCCGCTTGCTGTGCACATTCCGCTACAACTCGAATCACCGGCTATGACAGCGGCGATGGAGGTCAACATTGCAGGCACCATTACCTCCCCTGAAATCACAGCAGACTGGCACGGCATACTCAATGACAAGGCGTGGACAGGCAAAATCCAGTATCGAGATGAACGGATAAACGTCACCGGAATAGAACTCAAAAACTCTGAAGGGACGTTAACTTTCGTAGGTGTTATTCCGTTTAATCTGACGTTTGAAGCGATGGATATATCTGAACGGTTTATGGCGCTACCTATTGATGTACGTCTTCGAGGTAGCGAACTGCCTCTCAATTTTTTTCCAAGGATTGAGGGGATGCCCTTTTCAGAGGCGGATGGCACCGTTGACATAGATTTGGGACTGCAAGGCACAAGTCGATCGCCGGAACTCGTGGGCACCGTGTTTCTTGAAGCACCGCAACTACATCTCAAGGACTTTCACGGAGAAGGAGAAGAAAATGGAAAACGAAGTTTTCCATCCCTTCTTCCGCCGCTTCAGAATATGCAGCTGCACCTCAGTGCGCGGGAAGACTTGATTGATTTCACAGCATTTCGATTCGACATAGCGGACGGTACCTGTAGACTTGAACAAGGGCAGGTCGTATTAGACGGCTTAATGCCAAAATACTTGATATTACGAGGGTTGAGATTAGAACGATTTCCACTCGGTTCGACTCTCCGTCAGGTCTTGCCGCCAGACCTGTCAAAAGAGGTAGAGGGACATATAACAACGACCTTACGTTCATTAACAGTGCCATTCGATAATTTCTTAGGGCTTGGAGAAAGTACGCCATTTCCACAAGTCCGAGAGATCCCTTCACTCACGGACCTTGTGACTGTTTCAAATGCGGATTTATCAATTGATAGTGTCCGCTTCGCTTTCAAGGCAGTGGATCGGACTTATGACTTCCGAAACCCGCGAAAGACCCCGATCGTTCTGAGTGGTGGAACTTTGGCTTTAACGGAGATTTTCACGCTTGAAAACCGAGACGAATTCTCAGTCAAGCAGACCTTTACCGACGAGGATACAAAACCTGATGGTTTACTTGGGAACGAACAAACACTGTCAGCCAAGACGACGCTCAGTATAGATGCTGAAAGTAAATGGTCAGTGGACGGGGTTTTTGATGGCGCACTTCGGATCAAGAATTTTGATGTCTCCGTGATAACCGACAGGTGGCCTGCGCCGTATCGGGTTACCGGTGCCCTGTCTGGAAGTCTACAGATGAGCGGGACCAGCGAGAATCCGAAGATAACCGTGCGGCGGCACGAGCGCGAACCTGCCGAACTCTACCTACACGATATCCCGATTGACCTGCGCTGGAGGATCCGCTATCAGAACGGGAAGTGGGAAATAACAGAGAAACGATACGTGGAAGTTACATTCGGTGAAAACCAGTTGACTTTCTCATGGACAATGCCTTACAAATTTGAGGTAATTCCGTTCCTGACGGCACTGCAACAGACACCAGAAAAGGTCTGGACGGAACTCCAAGAGACTGAGATGCATGGAACTTTGGATATAAAAATAAACGACCTGACCATGCTACCGTCTGTGGTCCCAGGGCTTAGCACTGCAACGGGGACGAGTGAAATCCATACCAAATTGACAGGGACGATTGAAACCCCGCAAGTCGATGGGAGTGTCCGTTTCGAGAATATAGGACTTACGTTTTCTGAAGCGAATATTCGGGTTAAAGAGGTTGAAGGCGACATTCGGTTATCAGAAACAGAGGCAACTATTAGGCAATTTGAAGGCATCTTGAACAACGGGAGATTTGTTACTACGGGCAACATTATCGCGCCGCCAGATAGACCCATCTGGGAGAAACCTCCGACGTTGAATGTGTCCACGGGTCTCACATCAACGGTTTTTGAACAGATGGGACAGTATCGAGTGGACCTCGCTTCCATGTCAGTTGGTCTGCACGGTGAACTGCTACGCCCGCGTCTCACGGGGGAACTCGATATCAACGGCGGCTACTACCAACAGAATTGGGAAAGCGTTCGGGATTGGCTTACAGGGGGTTCGGTCAAGGAGACAGAACTTGTATTGGATTCCCCGATTCTACGCGATTTACATCTGGATGGGGTAGATATTAACATCTCTGATAATTTTCGTGTGCTTTCATCAATCACAGGACCTACAGATATTGAAATCGCCTGTTTAGGCAAACTCTTCGGGACAATCCGTCAGCCGGTATACAGTGGGAACGTATCGGTACTGAGCGGAAAAATTGGGTTCATTGCGCAGACTTTTGAATTCCTCGAAGGTTCTCGAATCAGCAATCAGAGCACTGTTGACTTCGATCCAGAACTCAATATCTTTCTCCGGACCCCGAACCGGATTCGCGGTGTGCTACCGAGAGATGGAAGCACAATAGATCTTCAAGTGTATGCCGCCTTTACTGGCACTCTCAGCAATCCGAATTTCGTCCTGAGCGCGCCCCCTGAAACGACAACGGAAGTCCTCTCACACGACGATATTATAGATTTCATCTTACAGAACGCTGCACTCTCAGGCGCGCTCGGTGCGTTTACGTTTAGTTTCCACCGTCCGCTTGATGAAGATGCACGGTATATCAGTGCAGAGTACCCACTTGGGAAAAATGTGTCCATTAAAATTGAAACCAACGAAAAAAGGGAACACGGGATTGACCTTGAATTCAAAGGGCGGTTCTAAGGGAAAAAAGTTTGCGAGTGTATCTAAAGTTGTGAAGTGCCTAAGGTTGTTGACAACTTTACCGACCTTAGCACACTTTATGAACTTTAGCACACGCTATGCAGTTTGTCTTATTCTGTGGCTTCCTTTCTGCTTTTTCCTGCAATCTATAGAAGCGCAGGAAAAAACGACGGAATCTTCCAGACTTCCAATCTTCCAACCCAACGATTCCTCTCAGAAACGGATTGCGAAGATAGAGTACTACATTGGCACAACCCCTGCAGAAGAAACCCCAGAATACCCGAGTATACTTAGAAACCAGACAGTCGTATCAGTTGACAACACACTGTCTCGTCATACGATTCAACAGAGTATAAAAGCACTCTATGCGACACAGCAGTATTCCCAAATTCAGGTATACTTGCAGGACACTTCCGATGGTATTGTTTTAACCTACCAGTTAACTCCTTTCGCGCGTATCGAACAAATTGTGCTCGCCGGCATCCCTGAAAACGAGGTCAAGGATGCCATTGAGAATGCGATGCGCTCAAAACCGGGAGGAAGGTATGTCCCTACGATCGTCAAAACCGATGTGCAGCGCATTAAAGACGTCTGTCAAGCGTATGGATATTTTGACGCTAAAGTCACAGTCTCCGATACGCTCACCGAAGCGGGGACGTTAACCTACCAGATAGCCGTGGGTGATGCCTCACGTATCAAAATATTGCAAATTCAGGATAATGTTGCCCTCTCAATCAACAGCCTTAAAGCCGTGTGTAACTTTAGCCGGCTCTTTCCGATTTACAACGAATCCGGTGTAGAGACCGATGTGGCATCCATGGTGGCACTTTACCGTAAAAACAATTATCCCACTGCGACGATCGTCCCAAACTTTAATCATGAAACGGGGGTGCTGCAATTTAAGGTCACTGAAGGGAGAGAGGTTCGGTTTAACTTTGTTATGGATGTCGGAGAGGTCCCGCTATCGCTCCAAGACGCATTCAGAGAAGACATAGTTTCGCTGATAAACACAGCGTCCTCGTCTGTATGGGAACGCCGGATAAGATCCTATTTCAAAGCCAAAGGTTACCACGATACCACCGTAGCGGTGGAGACACCGGACACCTCGACTGTGCGATTGACGATTAATCCGGGGATGCGTTATGTCGTTAAGGATGTCATTTTCTCTGGGAATAGGGCATTTTCGGATGCACAACTGAAGCGAGAGATGACGATGAAACCGATAGGCGGCTTTCTACGAAACTTACAAGCAGACATCGCAAGAGTGTTATTTCAGCACGAACAGAGACCCTTTTTTTATGAAGTAGAACTTGAAACCGATAGGCGTCGGCTCGACATTTTATATGGAAAGGTGGGGTATCCGAAGGCAACGATTACGACAACGCTTGATAAACAAAACTCAAACAACCGGCGTATTGGCGAAGTTGTGATACATGTCGCAATAATTGAAGAACACAAGGAGATGATTCACCGATGCGCCGTCAGCGGGAACAACGCGTTAGATACCGCGACGCTTCTGACACGTTTGGTGAGTGAACTCCCGCTTCCGCAGCCGAATGCCTCGCTTACGCGGAAAGCCTACAGCGACGCAATCTTAAAAGCCTATTACGAACTCGGATACATTGATGCAGCGATTAGTAACGCGTATGTATCAGAAACGGAGGATCCAGTTTTTCGGGTATCGGGTAATTTCTCTGAACCTCTTGCAGATCGTAAACTCCCGCCAGAAATCCGATCAGAATTCGACAGACATAACCTTACACTTACAGGGGCTGACATAACTACCCAGATCGGCAATCGTTGGAGTCTCCAGGACATTGAAGGGAATCCACGGTATACACTTATACAGGAAGCGGCACATCTTGAGGTTTATGAACACGGCGTGCTACACCTCACTGTGGATCAGGAGGGTGAACAGGTCGTGTTCGGTAAATTCTATTTTGTAGGGGACACGGATGTTGTGAAACGGGACGTGTTTGAACGGGAAGTTACGCACCTTGAAGGAACACTGTGGACCTCGGAGAAGTTAAGCAGAGTCTTGCAAAACCTCTACAATTTGGGGCTTTTTCGCAGCGTCCAATATGAGCGTTTCTCACAACCGACCCGTAGCATAGGGACCCCGCAATCATCGAAGGTTACAGATTCCCCTCACCTCCGTCTCAGGAAAACCAACGATGTTTTAATAACAGTCGAAAAACAGAAACCAAGAACCTACAGTGTGAGCAGCGGTTACAGCTTCGCAGAGGGGGTCCGCGGAACAGTGGTGTTGACGGACAGCAATTTCCTCTTTGATCGGAACATCCGAGGACGGGTGCGCAGCAGATTGGGATGGCGAGACGAATTAGGCTATCTTTTTGACGCAACACTCACCGAACCGTGGTTGATTGGACGGACGCGGGGGAGTCTACAGGTATTAGCCAAGAAGTTAGAAGTAGACGATAACGTCCGCGCCCTTCAGGGGAGTTTTATCCTCAGCAGAGACTTGTCGGAATCGCACCATCTCGATCTAAGATATAGTTACCGGGACTTGAACCAACCCGTTCCACCGGTGCAGGATTCTCCCACAGGTATCGGCTCCCATATAGAGCAGAATCCTTTCAGCACAACCGTGAGCAGTGTTCGATTTTCTTGGACCTACGACAACCGCGAGCGTTATTTGAATCCTACCGGTGGTATGTTGAACGATCTCACGCTTGAATACGCGGGCGGCAACCTCTTGCGGGGTGAAACCAGTTTTATTAAGACAACAACGGATACCCGGTATTACCAAAAACTTATCGGTGGGCTTGTAGTAGCGACCGCCGTCCGATTCGGAATCACGACAGGATTGCGCTCAAACCGGCGCGCGGAACTGATCTCTTTTGAGCGGTTTTGGGCAGGTGGCGGGACAACCGTTCGCGGTTATGCGGAACGCTCTCTCGGTCCCAAGGATAGCACGGGCATCCATCGCGGCGATGTGCAATTCATCTTTAACACGGAACTCCGCTTCCCAATCTATCGGATCGTTCGCGGTGCCCTCTTTTTTGATACCGGCAATGTTTGGGATGCCTTAGCGGATATCGAGACGACGCAACCGCTACCCTCCTCTGTTGGTGCCGGGCTTTACTTGGACCTGGGTGCCCTCACGGCTGGCATCGATTATGCGATCCCACTCGTGTCCGTGCCAGGTGCTTTAGATCCGAACAGAGCCGTTCACGTTCGTGTGGGGAGTACATTTTAAGAGTCTTGAAGTGTGCTAAAGTTTTGAAGTGCTTAAAGTTGTGCAGTGCTCACTGCTCTTTTCAACCTTACAGACTTTAGATACACTTTACAACTTTCCTTTGATGGCTAATCTGCTGACTCGCCGTAGGGTCTGCCCAACGCAAGAGGGGCTTCGGCGCGCCCGACAAAGCCTGCCAGTACTGCCAAACAGAGCAGATATGGCAACATCAAAAATACCTGATACGGCACCTCCCACCCCAACGCTTGGAATCGCGCATCGAGTGCTGAACCGAGTCCAAAAAGCAGGGCAGCTCCACATGCCTTCACAGGATGCCATTTCCCAAAGATAACGATCGCCAAAGCAATGAACCCACGTCCGACTGTCATGCCGGGTGTAAAATAGGGGACATCGGCGAGGGAGAGATAGCCGCCAGCCATCCCTGCCAACGCGCCCGCGAAGAGTAGACACACTGTCCGCAAGCGGAGAACGTTCGCGCCAGCAGCAGCAATCGCCCTCGGATGTTCGCCACAGGCACGGGTCCTGAGTCCCTGTTGTGTGTGGTAGAGGAAGAAATAGACGCACGGCACGAGGAGAAACGAAATGAAAACGAGGATGTTGTGCGAAAACAGGGCGCGTCCAAAGAAAGGAATTTCGGAGAGCAGTGGAATGTCGATCTGCCCGAACGCTGGCACGCCCTGTGCGATCCCTGTTATGCCGAAGAGTCGTTGATAGACGACCTCTGTCAAACCCAACGCCAAGAGCGTCATCGCCGTGCCGATGATAACTTGGTCACCCCGGAGTCTTATCGCACAGAGTGCAAACAGTGCGGCGGCGATCAGTCCACTAAGACCCGCCATTAACAGTCCGAACCACGGTGCGATCGCCACTAAGTCTGCCGTGTAGAAGGAACCGACCATCCCAAAGAACGCCCCGATAAGCATCATCCCTTCGATACCGATGTTCAGCACACCGGCGCGCTGGGAGATGACTTCGCCGAGTGCGGCGAGTAAAAGTGGGGTTGCCCCGCGTATTGTTGCTGAAAGAATTTCCTCAAACATTTTTTAATTTATTGCTCCTGGACTGCTGCGTCCGATTACTTCGCAGTGAGAATGCAGGTTTTCTGTTATCCACACTTCAAACGGATTTGATCGTAGTCGTGCGATTTATCGCACGTTTCTTTCGTAGCATAATCTGTTAGATTGTGCATCTTCAGCACGCAGACGAACAGTCTACGCTACAGAATGCCTCACAATAATCAAACCGTACGAATCAAAACGGGGCTGCCTACCTAAAATCTTATGCGTAGCAACTTGGGTTATTTCCGTATCAAGAGTTTCCGTGTTGCTGTAAAATCGCCAGTTGTTAAGGTATAGAAATAGACACCACTTGCCACGCGCTCGCCTTGGACATTCCGACCGTCCCAATACGCTGCACGGCTTTTGCCATGATATATCCCCGCAGGCTGATGTCCGAGTGCCAACGTCCGCACCAAGGCACCATTTACAGCATAAATGTGCAATGTTACTTCTGTAGGTTGTGACAATTGATAGGGTATCCAGGTTTCCGGGTTAAACGGGTTCGGGTAGTTGTGAAGTAGAGCCGTGTTTTCTGGCACGAAGCGTGCCAAAAGTCGTTCGAGAGTATCGATCCCGCGTTTGAACGTCAGTGTTCCATCGTCCGCTGCGCGCAGGATGTTCAGCGCGTGTTCAACAGTGTCAAGTGTAAACCCGAGGGGCAGTGCGGGGGACGAAGGGGCAGCGGGTGCGTCGCCTTCGCCGAGGTGTTCAGCGACAAGGGCAAGGTCTTTGCCGTCCACAACGCCATCGCCGTTGACGTCGAGACGCGGGTTCTTCGGCTGCTGTTGCCCCAATGCCGCCGTTACGAGTGTTGCGTCCGTTGCATCGGTGATACCGTCTTCATTGACATCCCACGCCGGTCGAGCAGCTTCGGCTGTTGGAAGCGTAAGCGTATATTCCGCATCAGCCGCAAACCCAAAAAAGCCACTCCATTCACCCCATCCCTCATAGACAGCCACCAATAAGATATTTTTTCCTTTTTTAAGAGTGACAGGGAATTGGTCTTGATAGTTATAAGCTGGCCGGTCCACAGGATTGTTATGAACCAGTTCCCCGTTGAGCCAGACTTTGACGGCATCATCGCTCCCGATATACATCCGTGTCTTCTGTGTCCGGGACGCATCTAAGGCGATGGAACCATAAGCAACATGGTTATCTATATCACCTTCCGCTAACCCGATCGCGTTCACCAGTTCGGTGATGTTATCGTTCCCAGTCGGGGCGATGTTGCCGGGGGTCCACACCTTATCTCCTATAGCACCACCAATCCTTGCTCCGTTAGTGGCAACCTGCTTTTCTGTAACGGCATCCCCACTCGCTTTTGCGAGGTAATCTATTTCTGAAGTTGCCGCTGCACTTCCGTCTACCCCTGTCGGAACAATCACCCATACCCAGGGACCCTCTATTTTCGGACCCGCTTGCGGATAGAAGTTCTCCACTGAGAAGACCCCCTCCTGATCCATCACTTGAAGCGCGACTTCGCCACCCTGTCTAAATATCGTTTTGGAGACGACGAATTCAACCGTGCTGCTGGTTCCATTCAAGTGCTTACAAACTATTAATTGAAAGTATAATTCTTCAGATTCTTCTTCGGGTGTCAGCAACTGTGCCTGATGGAGTCCATCGGGATCCGTAACCTCAAAGCGGAGGCGAATATCGTCCGATGGTACTGATTGTGGTGGGCTCATCTCAATCGTTGTGACTTCATTAAATCCTGTCTCGTGGGTGTTGAAGTAACTATGGGCATCCAACCATTCCGCGGCACAGAAAGACCGGATCATCTCGTCCGCGGTATGTGAAGACAGCACGCGTTTAGGATTCGTGCGGTAATCGTGTTGCAATCCAAAGGCGTGCCCGAGTTCATGCGCGATCACATCCACGTTAAAGCAATCGCCAGAGGCAGGGACGAGTACCATTCCACCAGATGCTCCACGGGGACCGCCGCGACCGCACACGTCGCTACCATCGAGGATTTCGTTACTGATATCTATCGCAGTGATATAGATATTCGTTGATGTGTCAAACTGTTGACGAATTTCTTCCCACATGTCCCATGTGTCAGATAAATTATTATAATGTTGATCTGTGAACTGTCCGACAACATGATGCACGACCGCCTTCCCGTTCACATCAGTTTCATACTTAAAAGTTTTTCTGCCAAACCCGTGTCGCTCCATGATCTCGGCGTAAGCGAGTTGTGCCTCTTTGATGAACGCGTCCATCTTTGCGTCAATATCGGGTTGAGCGGTGCGGTCGCTCGGGAGAAAATAGATCAACCGAACTATCCCGCGTTGTTGATAGGACTCCAGATAGGACTCAATATCCCAGATATGGACGGTGCCATCTTCACCGCCGCTGGCAAGGGTTGTGCCGTCGGGAGAGAAGGCAATTCCGTGAATCCATTTTCCCCCTGTGTGTCCTGTCAGCGTGCCTATCTTTTCACCATTTTTAGCAGACCAGAGGATTACCTCTTCCCAGCCCCCACTGGCGAGTATCTTCCCATCAGGAGAGAAATCAAGGGAGGCTACATTCGTCTGAAGTGTGCCGAGAAGTTCCCACTTGGAGACGGTTTCCCATAACTTGATTTCTCCCCACGAGGAACTCGCGAAGGTCCGATTATCGGGAGAAAATTTAGCATAATTGACATCTTCAGTATCTCCATCTAATATAATGCTAATTTGTTTTTCCTGAACATCCCAGATTTTCACGGTAGTTTCTATGTGATCATCGGTGGCAAGATACCTGCCATCGCTTGAAAAGGCTGCCAACCAAACCCACTCATCATGTGGCAGTGTCGCAATCTCCTGCTGATTGATGATATCCAATAGTTGAACATGTCTACCGGAGACGGCAAGCATCTTGCTGTCAGGTGAAAAAGTTACATGGGGGACTGGGGAAGGCATTCGGAATGTAATGGGTTCGCGGGTTTCAATATTTTGCCAGTGTGAAATGTCCCATACTTTGATGGTAGCATCATCGCTGCCACTCACAAGCCATTTGCCGTCGGGTGAGAATGTTACCGAATTGACGACATCAGTATGGTCCTCGAGGATTTTCACGGTAGTGTTCTGCAGATTCCACACCTTCACGGTGTTCTGTCCACCCGCACTCGCAATGAGATTAGGATTCACAGGTGAAAAAGCAACCGAGCTCACAGAACCCCCATGATCAAGGATGGTCGGCTCCTGTGCGAAACAGGGTGCCCAAAAGTTCAATAGGACGATGAGTGTTAAAAATACATGTTTGCATTGTATCTGAAAATTTTTTTTCATTCCTTATACCATTTCTAAGAGATTATATTTCATTAGTGGTGTTATGAAATAGGAGTATTCGGTGATTTTAGCAATAGCTGCGTCATGCGGAATCGCCATCGCCTGTGCCAATCTTTTCGCTACTTACATCCAACGCAGTGAAATAGATATTTTTTGACAGGTCAAACTGTTCCTCAGCATTTCCACGCTTATCAGTTTCAAACAGGAAAGTTTCCTACCGAACCCGTGTGCCTCCATCTGTTTTGCGTAGAACCGTTGTGCATCCTTTATCAACGTATCCATTTTTGCGTCTATGTCTGGTTGGGGTTGATGGTCGCGTGGCAGGAAATAGATGAGGCGCACAATGGGTCGTTCTTGTTGTGCTTGTGAAAGACTTGGAAGTAAAAGATTGGACAGAACAGTTATTGTGACGAATAAGTGTTTGATTTGCATGTAAGGAAGTCTATTCTATAGGGTTATTGAGTGTTGGGTTTCGCTAAAATTTTGGTGTATTCAAATGTATTGGGAATGTAGAGTTTTCTGTGCTGCAAGCGTTTGGTGGCTCATGTTCCGCTCAACCCAACCTACGATAGCCAAGGTTTCTGAAGCCTATGGGAGAACCTATCAGGCGTTTCCGCGCAAGCGTTCGAGTTCGGCGCGGAGACGTGCGTTTTCCGACTCTGTCTCAGCGCGAGCAGTCGCTTCCTGACGGGCAAGCGACTCTGCAGCTTCAGCACGGGCAGTCGCCGCCTCAGCACGGGTTTCTGCTACCACTTCAGGCAGCTGAAGCCATTCATCCTTGATAGGATCATAAAACTGTAAATCCCCCTGCGCACACTGCACATCTAACCCCAAACTCGACGCATGAATGCTACCAGACGCACCCGGCGAGACTGTCCGATACTGACCGGCTACTAACCGAAAACCCATCAAAGGTGAAGGTAGATACAGACCCTCTATATCCGCCAAGAAATACTCTGAAACCCCTAACCCGGCGTAAAGCTCCAACTTCTCCGTCAAGTCTCTTTGATATGTGCTTTTGCTCGACAACTCCATCACGAAATCTGGGGGTTTCCCCTCTACCCAGACCTGATACGTCCGACGCGCTTTCCGGCCTATTCCGAAAGAGACAAGCACATCCGGAGATACGACGCGACGTGGGTCCCCTTGAACATAATACATCAGGATATCCCCAGAGACATACACATCTGGGGTGTCACCAAAAAACGACTCAAGTTCCCGAAGGATCTTTATCAACACACGTCTATGATCGTCACTTGCTGCCATCGGTTTGCCGTCGGTTTCCGGATAGAGGCTGTGTTCTTCGGTCGGGACATAGCCGAGATGTCCTTCCTTTTCAAACATCGCCATCCTTGTTCTCCTTATTATGGTAGATTTTACTAAGTTTTAGACAATTGTTAGGGGGACACACATTTCACCCCGCTGGGACTGCTCTTTGGTGCATCCAAGCTGCTTTTTTCATGAGTTGAGTTTATGTAATTTTATTGTAACTTGCAGCAAGCATTTTGTCAAGATTTTCCCAAAATTGAGGCAATACCTCGGATTACACATCCTTTACCGATGCTTCTTCTTTTTTCACCTCAGCGTGTGCAGATGCTCGCTTACGGAAAAGTTGGATAGAACTATAACCGATGACGAACAACAGAATCGTCGCTTGCATGACCAACGTCACCTTGTCAGAGATACCAACCTCCCGCTGCATGCTATAGGAACCTGTCGTCAGCGCGCCAAATAACAACGCAGCAGCAACCGTCACTAACGGATTCAACTTTGCCAACAAAGCGACGGCGATCGCTGTGTAGCCGTATCCGGGCGAAAAGTTGAGGAAAAGTCGACGGGTCAGGGCTGTGAGTTCAATCGCCCCACCAAGCCCTGCGAGCGCGCCACTGATGAAAAAGACGCGGAGCGTGTTTTGCACAATTGAGATGCCAGCGGCTTCCGCTGCCGCCGCGCCTTCTCCGACTGCGCGGAGTTGAAACCCGAATTGTGTTCTGAAGAGAATAAACGTGAGAATAATTGCCAACACGACAGCGATCACAATGCCGAGGTGGACCCGATGCGGTGGAAAAAGTCGAGGCAGAAATACCCACTGAACGATGCGATCGCTCTGCGGACCGCGTTGCGCTGCCTCCTGCAATGGACCGCCATCTATCATCAGACTCACCAGATGGAGGGCGACGTAGTTCAACATAATCGTGCTGATAACTTCGTTGACCCCGCGCACCACTTTGAGGATCGCAGGGATGAGTCCCCATACGCCACCCGCGACTGTGGCAAGTCCGAGACACAACGGCACTGCAATCCACGGGGTTTGCGGAAAAATTGGCGCAAGTTTCGTCCCAAACCATGTCGCCGTTAGCGCGCCTATTAAAAATTGTCCCTCGGCACCGATGTTCCAAATCCCACACCGAAACGCCATTGCCACCGAAAGCCCTGCCATCAGAAATGGTGTGCTTTTGACTAAGGTTTCTCCGAACTTTCTGCCTGTCCCGAACGCGCCACTCACCGCGGCTTGGTAAGCCTCTAATGGGTTATAGTGACAGAGCAGCATGATGATGGCATTTACAACAAACGCACTCACGAGAATTAGAACAGGCGTTGCGAGCCACTGAATATTGATTTTCTTTAATATCATAAAAATGGTCTTTAGTATTTGGTTGGAAGGATGGAAGGATGGAAGAATGGGTGCCCCTCTTCCAACCTTCCACTCTTCCATTCCAGTATCTTCTATCCTTCCATTTCCTCCTCTGATTGCCATTCCCCGGTCATTAGCAATCCGAGTACCTCGATATCGTTGCGTTGCGCCGTTGCTTCGATCAGTTTGCCTCTCGACATGACATAGAGTCGATCGCTCAACAATAAAACCTCGTCTAACTCTGTTGAAATTAACAGGACAGATTTTTGTGCGTCGCGCTGTGCCAACAGGTTCTCATGGACATAGCGAGCTGCGTTGACATCTAAACCGCGTGTCGGATTCACAGCGATAAGGAGGTCGGGGTGCAGCGAGATTTCTCGGGCGAGGACGATTTTCTGTTGATTGCCGCCAGAAAGCGCGGACGCGGGAATATCAGGATTCGGGGGTCGGATATCATAATCCGTGATTAAACTTTCTGCTGTTTCACGTTTCCGCTTCTGGTTAAGGACATTCCAGTGAGCGAGATTTTGTAGGTGGGTCACGTTCAAAAGGAGGTTTTCCGTAACCGAAAACGCGGCGATAACCCCGGTTGTCTGCCTATCTTCAGGGATATAGCCGACACCGTGTTGACGGACCGCCTTTATCCCTTTGTTGACGGAGCCTTTCAATCTTCGATTGAACAGCGAAGTCAACTTCGGATCGGTGCCTAAGATGCTTACTGTACCAGAGTCACTGGGTCGTAACCCCATGATTGCCTCGGCGAGTTCACGCTGTCCATTGCCATCGACACCAGCGATACCCACAATTTCACCGCGACAGGTCTCCATAGAGACATCTGACACTGCGATCTCGTTTCGACTGCCGAGGACTGTTAAGTTTGAGATGTGTAGGACATTCTCTGGAGGGACGTTTTCGAGGTGTGTGCCGGTTGAACGTTCAACGTCGGTGATGTCTTCTCCAATCATCTCCCTTGCGAGTTCCCGTGCGGTTAATTCACCCGTCGGCCCGAGATAAACTTTCTTGCCGCGTCTTAAAACGGTAATTCGATCACTGATACTCAGGACCTCTTTCATTTTGTGGCTAATGAAGATGATGGCGCGACCATCGGCTTGAAGTTTGCGCAGAATCGTGAAGAACCCTTCTACCTCCTGTGGGCTTAGAACGGCGGTGGGTTCATCGAGGATCAGGATACGGGCATCAACGGCGAGAGCTTTGAGGATCTCCACGCGTTGTTTTAAACCGACTGAGAGCGTCCGGACCAGCGCCGTTGGATCAACAGCGAGACCGAACCGCTCCGAGAGCTCTTCAGTGATACGGATAGCCTCCTCCTTCTTAAACCAAAAAGAGTGGAGGAGTGGAAGACAGGAAGATTGGAGGAAAGATTTCCAGCCATCCTTCCACTTTTCCCCCCTTTCCTCCTTCCTACCTGTTCGCAATTGTCCAAGAGCCAAGGCGATATTCTCAGCGACCGTCAGGTTCTCAATCAGCATAAAGTGCTGATGCACCATGCCGATACCGTTCGCAATCGCATCCCGTGGTGACTTTGCCCGTAACCTGCGCCGCCAGTTTTCGCGATCGGTAACATAGATGCGTCCCAAGGACGGTTGGTAAAGCCCATAGATGAGATTCATCAGCGTGGACTTTCCTGCGCCATTCTCTCCCAAAATCGCGTGGATTTCACCGGCTTGCAATTCAAAATCGACATCGTCAACAGCGACAAGATCGCCGAAGGATTTCGTAACATTCCGAAGTTCAAGGATATTCTCTGTTGCCATTTATGGTAGATACCATCTTTCGGTTCTTGATGTTGTTAACTCGCCGTCGTAAGCGATAACCCGAAGTGAGACTTTCCAACGCTCACCTGCTGGTGTTGATACGGCACCCGTCCATGTCGGGTTATAGAGTGCCATCCCATAATCGCGAATAAACCATGGACCGCGGACACCTTCATTGAGAATCCTCATACAGACCCCAAAGGCTCCATGGCCTGCCAATACGTTCTGATAGGCAACGAAGTCGGATTCGCCTTCGTGAACGACTTCAACACCCCCCTTACGTCCGTTGTCCCCCAACACAATACCGCCCATGACAGGGAGGAGTCTCGGTTCAACGCGGATACCGATGCTTCCGAACTTCGTCTGCGGATATGTCACAGCACCGTAAGCCGCAATTTTTTCGCTCGTCATATCGCAAACGGTGGCATCATCGAGTGCATAAAGATTGACAGTGCGGATTTCGTCAATCATCGGTTCTTCGTTCTCATCTCGCCAGATAACATTTTGAACGAACTGCACGCCATCAGTATGGGGAGTAATGTCAATCGCTTTCTGTGTATCCATCCGTCCCAGTTTCTCAAAGACTTTATCTGTAAAGGAGCGACGGGGTGGCGATGCCCAGAAACCCGCCTCTCTGTCGCCGACCTGCACGGGTCCTTGTCCAACAAAAATACCGTTGTGGAACGGATGGTCGAAGGCGAATTCCTGAACAACGGTGTGTCCTGCTGGTGTGTAGAACGGAAAAACAAAGGGACGATAAAAATTTGCACCGACACCGCCCAAACAGCGACCCGTATCACTTTGGACGACTAAATGTGTTTTTGCGTTAACTTTGACTTCAAAAGTGTTTTTCATGTTTTTTCCTTGACGTTAAAACTCGCTGTCATTGATGAAGGAACCTCTTGAACCACAGGAATGACGTAACTCCGAATCGTTAGGTTTCTGTCTAACGTTTCTGTTTCTACGCGTGATTCCGCGCGTTCACGATGATCAAAGACCACGTAGTATCCTTCAGCCGCGCCTTCTAATGTGAGATACGCGGCGAGCTGCTGTTTACCGGCTTGATAGCGTGCCTGCCTTCTCCAAATCTTTGTTTCAATGATATATTTTGCGCTGTTGTGTGTGATGAGGATATCGATCCTACCGCGCCCTGTTTGGACTTCAAGATACATACTGCCGCCCACTGCTTGGACAAACTGGTCAAGATAGGTAAGCAGGAGATGCCGACCGACCGACTCCGGTGGGGTCTGGGGGACTTGCAGGATCTGGAAGCCTGCCCGTGCGATGAAGTCTCGGAAGTTGTCAAGCAACGGTTCCATGGCAATGTGTCCTGTATCTGTGAGATACGTCCGGAACCCGGTAAGGTTGTCTTCGGGGAAGTATTCCGCCTCTAATCCGTTGACTGTCGGCTTGAATGCTCGCAGGATAGCATACAGATAGATCGGGTTGGCAATATCACAGAGACCGTCCGCCCCTTCGGAGATAACCCCATACGTCGCAAGTTCATCGATGGTTTCATCGTGTAGATTGAACGGGACCCCCTCATCGGATGCAGTGATTCTCATGAGGATTTTTTCAAAACGCGGATCCTTGCGGATATTCGTCGTCAGATGCGCAATGTTCGTGTTCCTGCTGTGAAGGAGCTGTGTATGTGCCGACCTCCAGTGCTCCATTGTAATCGTCTCAGTTTTCGGGATGTCCATCTCTTCCGTAAGAATTTGTGCGAACCGATTAACAAGTACAGGTTGCCCCGCAGTCTGTTTATGAATGGATGCCACAACTTCAGGCTCGAACGCTTGATCCACTTCCTCCGTATACTGCGCAAGCAGTTCCGCGACCTGTTCATGTGTAAAGTTTGGTAAATGAAATTCCTGTTGAATATTGAACGGAGAGATGGATCTGTCGTAGCCGAGTTGAATGATGTTTTTAACTCCCACGATGCCGACACTGTGGGGACATCGCGTCTTACCGGAGAGGTAAATATGGCGCAGCGAGCGCAGGAAACCCTTGACAGCCGACTGTGGAATAGCGTCAAACTCGTCAATAATAAGCACAACTTTCTGCTGAATTCCATAGTGTGAGTCAAGCAAGCGATCCAGTTGGGCAAAGAACCTTCGCATCGCTCTATGATCCGTTATCTCGGTCGTCTCCAAAAATTCTATGAGTGCTTCAGAAGGTGCTTGCCCACGCCGCTGAAAAATGGTTTCTATTTCTTCCCGAATATCCTCGGAGAGCCCTCGGTAAAAATCAGCAGGAGTATCGTCTTCGTGTTCCTCAAAGTTCAGTTGAATTGGGAAGTAGGTTAAATCTTCGGCTGTGAGTTTCTCAAGTGCCAGTCGGAAAAAGGTCGTTTTGCCAGTTTGACGCGGTGCGAATAAAACGATGTATTTGCCCTGTTTGATGCGTTCGATGAAATCGGCTGTTCCTTCTGTGCGCGGGACAACGTAGTTATCCTCAAGATACAAACGCCCTTCGGTCCCAAAACGTCTCATGCTTCCTTTCTCCTAACAGTATTTCTCTTCAGGGTGCTAAGTTTCACTGCTATCTTGGCTTCGCGCCAAATATCCTAAAAAGTATACGTTATTTGGGCAGGCATGTCAACAGAATTGTGCAGAGTTCGTCAATTCGTTTGTAGGAGGGCTCTCCGAATTTTGACCGTTTTCACTCCCCGCTTACCGGGGAATACAAGGGAGTAGACTGCGGCTCTCGATGTTCTGTGTAAAAAAATATTTGACAAGAATTTCAACCTTGTGGTATTATTTTTGCTAATCACGCAATATGCTGACAAGAAATGCCACCAGCGTGTTTGGTAGGTTCCAGAAGAAGTTGTGAAAAAAAGGAGATATATTTTATGAAACCGAAACATCTATGGGTTCTGACGGTTTTCTTTGTAACGCTTACATCGGTACTGACTACCTTTGCCCAAGATTCATCGCAGTGGCATCTCCCCGAAGGTGCCAAAGTGCGATTTGGTAAAGGTAATATCAGCCAAATCGTATATTCACCTGATGGAACGCTTTTGGCATTGGGGAGTAGCCTCGGTATTTGGATTTACGATGCGGAGACGGGCGAAGCACTTGACCTGCTCACGGGGCAGACGGGTGTTGTCTATAGGGTCTCTTTTAGTCCGGATGGCACTACGCTCGCAAGTGGGAGTAGGGACAGCACCATCCGTTTGTGGGATGTCAACACGGGCAGACCCCTGCACACGCTCACGGGGCATACGCGTGCTGTCTTTAGCGTCTCTTTTAGTCCTGATGGTCAGACGTTGGCAAGCGGGAGTGTGGACAGCACCATCCGTTTGTGGGATGTCAACACGGGCAGACCCCTGCACACGCTCATAGGACATACGGGTGGGGCCCATAGCGTCTCTTTTAGTCCTGATGGTCAGACGCTGGCAGGTGGAAGTAGGGATGGCACTGTCCGTTTGTGGAATGCCAAAACGGGCAGACCCCTGCACACGCTCACGGGGCATACGCGTGCTGTCTTTAGCGTCTCTTTTAGTCCTGATGGTCAGACGCTGGCAAGTCAGTGTTGGGACCTCACTGTCCGTTTGTGGGATGTCAACACGGGCAGACTTCTTCGCACGCTCACAGGGCATACGGATGATGTCCGGAGCGTCCGGTTTAGTCCTGATGGTCAGACGCTGGCAAGTCTGACGCTGGACACCATCCGTTTGTCGGATGTCAGCACGGGCAGACATCTGAACACGCTCACAGGACATACTGGGCAGTTGGTCTTAAGTGCCTCTTTTAGTCCTGATGGCAGCATGCTGGCAACTGGAAGTATGGACCGCACTGTCCGTTTGTGGGATGTCAGGAGTGGGGCACACCTTCGCACGCTCACAGGGCATACGGCAGGTGTTGCAAGCCTCACTTTTAGTCCTGATGGCACTATGCTGGTAAGTCAGGGTTGGGATCATGACGGCACCTTCCGTTTGTGGGATGTCAGCACAGGCAGACATCTGAGCACGCTCACAGGCCATGGTACGGGTTGGCTTGCGGGTTCGGTCAAAAACGTCTCTTTTAGTTCTGATGGCAGCACGCTGGTAAGTCGGACTTGGGACAACAACGTTTACTTGTGGGATGCCAACACGGGCAGACACCTTCGCAGGCTCACAGAGAATGAGGGGAGATGTTTCCTTGGCGTCTCCGTGAGTCCAGATGGCACCACGCTGGCAAATAGAGGTCAGGATGGCAATATCAGAAACATCAGTTTGTCGGATGTCAATACCGGCAGACACCTTCGCACGCTCACAGGGCATACGAATAGAGTTGTACGGGTTTCTTTTAGTCCTGATGGCAGCACGCTGATAAGTTGGAGTTGGGACGCGACTATCCGTTTGTGGGATGTCAGGAGTGGGGAACACCTTCGCACGTTCACAGAAAAGGATATGCCGGATGCCTATAACCTATCCTTTAGTCCAGATGGCACCACGCTGGCAGGTGGAAGTAGGGATGGCACTGTCCGTTTGTGGAATGCCAAAACGGGTAGACCCCTTCACACGCTCACAGGGCATACGAGTAATGTCGAAAACGTCTCTTTTAGTCCTGATGGCAGCACGCTGGTAAGTGGGAGTTGGGACGCGACTATCCGTTTGTGGGATGTCAGGAGTGGGGAACACCTTCGCACGTTCATAGGGCATACGGGTAATGTCTGGAGCGTCTCTTTTAGTCCAGATGGCACCACGCTAGCAGGTGGAAGTACGGATGGCACCGTCCGTTTGTGGGATGTCAACACGGGTAGTGCCCTTCGCACGCTCACGGGACATACGGAGCCTGTCAAAAGCGTATCCTTCAGTCCAGATGGCACCACGCTGGCAAGTGGAAGTAGGGATGGCACCGTGCTTCTTTGGGAACTCGTGCCGACTTCACCGGAACCCGAAAGCATCGCCGAGGATGTCAACGGCGACGGTGTCGTCGACATTATCGACCTGACTTTGGTTGCATCAAACTTCGGGAAAATAGGACAAAACGCAGCGGATATCAACGGAGATGGCACCGTCGATATCGTTGATCTCACACGGGTTGCTGGCGCATTTGGGAACGCAGCTGCCGCACCTGAAGTATGGAGTCGCCATCTGGAGATCACCCTCACAAGAGAGCAAGTTCAACAGTGGCTAACTCAAGCCCAGCAGATGAACCTGACAGATTTGACATTTCAACGTGGGATTCTCATCTTAGAACAACTGCTTACGGTATTGACACCCAAGGAAACGGCACTTTTGCCGAATTACCCGAATCCGTTCAACCCTGAGACGTGGATGCCCTATCAGTTGGCAGTACCCGCAGACGTTAGCGTATCTATCTATTCAGCGAATGGACGCTTGATTCGGACGCTTGATTTGGGACAGCAGCCTGTAGGGGTCTATAAATCCCGGAGTCGTGCAGCGTATTGGGATGGCAGAAATGCGTTGGGTGAACCCGTGGCAAGTGGAGTCTACTTTTATACGCTTACCGCAGGCGACTTTACCGCGACACGGCGGATGCTCATTCTGAAATAGAGGGTTGCGAATTGACAACCTACATAACTGTCCTGGACCGACCACGAATGTTCCCTCCAGTTTCAAATTGAAGGTAAACTTGGTTTATAGTAGACTGTTGGTTCGCGGGATCTTTCCTAACATCAGTAACCTTTGGGTGTTTAGGTGGAACTGCCGTTGCAGTAAATGCCCAATTTATGCCAGTGACCGCACCTACGCACCGATTGATGGGAAAATCCGCTACCTACGTCAATGCTTACATAACCGCGTATAAGCGAGAGGTCAGGAACAAACGACTCATCTACACATCTACTGGATGTATAGCTGGATCGGCGGTTGCTGCTTTATTCACTTACCCTCGTCTTTACATCTACTAATTAGAGGGCTATAAACTCATCAAAATGAGATTGTTAGTAGCAGGGACTGTATCTCCGCATGCTAACACAGATGGGTATTGCCGATGCGCCTGAAAAGATTGGCATATTTTCACAGAAAGTGGTATAATGTTCTCAGTCTGGTAACGTAATGCTATCACCACAAACAGGAAGGTCAAATAATGGAACATCAAGTTACCCTCAATATTCCTGATGCCATGTACCAACGCGCTCGCCAAATTGCAAAAACGCAAGGGGTTAAATTAGAAAATGTCCTCGTTGATGTGTTACGTGCGTATTGGGCTGCTGTCAAGGATCCTTTGACTGAGGCAGAGAAACTGGCAACTATTGCCCCAAGTATAGAATCAACAGATTGGTGGGATGTTGAAGGCGATAAGGAGTGGGACACATGGACACCCTAAAGTCCGCAGATGTGATTATTGCCGATTTCCCAGGAGTTACAGGCATTAAAAGGCGACCGGCAGTGGTTATCTCAACTGTGGATTACCATACCATCGCTGGAGACGTGATTCTTGGAGCAGTAACAACGAATTTAACCATTGCAACGACACCTACAGATCACTTGATTGCTAATTGGACAGGAGCAGGTCTCCGTAGACCAAGTGCATTTAGGAGTTTCCTTGTAACACTCCCACAAAGCAAAGTTTTAGCAGTCATTGGGCACTTATCACCTGCAGATTGGCAAAAGGTGCAGGCATGCCTCCGCAAAGCAATAGCGGTGTGAGTGCTTTCAGATTCAATACTTCCTATTCGACAGAATTTTTACACCCCCCTTTACATTTTTCCCGTAAACATGCTATACTTTATCAAACATTCTTGTGAAGTAAGGAGAAATTTTGAAGTGATACAGATATTTTACAAGTTACGCGATAACATTGCAATCCAGGCATTATACCTGTGCCTTTTCATCATTGGACTCATGCTAATTGGGAGCACGAATCTTGAAGCGAAAGGACATGAAAAATTTAAGGTTGCCATGCTACTTCCGGGTTCAATCAGCGATGCGGGGTGGAACGCCTTAGCGTATGAAGGACTGAAAGCGATTGAAAAACAGCTCGGCGCGGAGATCAGTCATGCTGAGACCCGAACCCCGACGGATCAGGAAGAACAATTCCGCGCGTATGCACTCGACGGTTATAACATGGTGTTCGGACACGGATACGAGTTCCAAGATCCCGCAAAGGCGGTCGCTCCGGATTTTCCTGAGACGATTTTCATTACGTCTTCCGGTGGCACGATCACCAATAATATCTCAGCTGTTAACTTTCGTGTTGAACAGGCCGCCTATCTGTTAGGGATGATCGCAGGAAAGATGACACAAACCAATAAGCTCGGCGTCATGGGTGGACAGAACATCCCATCTGTCAATAGCACGTTTATGGCGTTTGAAGGTGGGGCGAAAAGTGTGAATCCTGAAGTAGAGGTATCTTGGGTATACGTCGGAAACTGGGAGGACATCGGTAAAGGCAAGGAACTCGCACTTGCACAGATTAATGAGGGTGTTGACTTCCTTTTCCCGAATGCAGACGCAGCAGGACTCGGGGCTTATGAAGCTGCTGAAACTGCCCAAAAAGAGGGAAAAACTGTTTACGCGTTCGGTGCGAATCGTGACAAGAGCGATATTGCCCCGGAAGTCGTCATTGCAAATGCTGTGATTACGCCCAATGCATTTGTGCAGATTGCTAAGATCATTAAGGAAGGCACGTTTAAGCCCCAGATCTATACCTTCAATATGCTCACGGATGAGGCGATCACGCTCACCTATAACCCCGCATTGAAGGATAAAGTGCCGGCAGACGTGCGAAAAGCTGTTGAAGAGGCGAAAGCCAAAATCCTCGCAGGCGAGTTGAAGGTGCCACAAATTGATTTCTCTGAAAAGGAAGATTAGAGCGATGGGCGGGGAGGCCCGCCCCTACGAACGTCCATCATTTTAAGGTGGACAGCACAATACGGAGACCAGTTAATGAAACCGATGCCTTATAAATCAGGACCCAGCCTCATAATTTATACGTTGCAGCTGTGTTTGATTGCAATTGGATTTATACTTATTGGGAATACAGAACTCTCTGCGAAAGGACATGAAAAATTCAAAGTGGCATTGCTTTTACCTGCCTCTATTACCGATGGCGGCTGGAACGCTTTTGCTTATGATGGACTTAAAGCGATAGAAAAGGAGTTAGATGCCAAAATTAGCCACGTTGAGAGTCGAACGCCTACCGATCAGGAAGCACACTTTCGTGATTATGCCATGGATGGGTATCAACTGATTTTTGGGCACGGCTTTGATTATCAGGATTCTGCGAAACAAGTTGCCCCAGATTTTCCTGAAACGGTTTTTATCACATCGACCGGTAGCACCGTCACTGATAACATATCCCCTATGGTTTGGGCTATTGAGGAACCTGTTTACTTATTGGGGATTATAGCCGGAACGATGACCCAAACAAACAAAATCGGTATTGTCGGTGGACAAAACATCTCGGCTATCAATAGTATGTTTAGTGCGTTTGAAGAGGGCGCAAAGAGCGTTAACCCTGATGTCGTGGTCCGTCGAGCGTATGTCGGCAATTGGTCGGACATCGGTAAAGGCAAGGAACTCGCCCTGGCACACATTAATGAAGGCAGCGATTTTCTCTTTCCGGTTGCGGATGTCGCAGGACTCGGCGTTTTTCAAGCCGTAGAGGCAGCGCAAGCCGATGGAAAAGTCGTTTACGCTTTCGGTTCATATCGAGACCAGAGCGAGGTGTCCCCTACAACTATAGTCGCGAGTGCCATTGTTACACCCAAGGTCTTTGTCCACATCGCCAAGGTTGTGATGGAGAAAACCTTTGAACCTCGACTGTATATTTTCACAATGGCAACAGATGAAGCGATTACTTTTGGATACAACCCCGCGTTGAAGGACATGGTGCCAGAGGCAACGCAAAAAGCAGTGAAAGCAGCGAAAGCCAAAATCATTGCTGGTGAATTGAAGGTGCCACAAACCTATTTGACTGCAGCAGACGAAGAATAGACACTGCAAAATATGTAATTTTGTGTTTGGAGTATGCATCATGGCACATAAAATAGAAATTGATGGTGTCGAAGTCACCTTTACTGAAGGTGAAACCGTCCTTGAAATTGCAGAACGCCATCAGAAAGAGATTCCAACGCTCTGCTATGATCCAAGGCTTGAGCCTTTCGGTGGGTGTCGCCTGTGTATCGTCGAATTAGAAGGTGCGCGAACTCCGGTGGCATCTTGTACAACGAAAGCGACCCCCGGAATGGTGGTTCGCACAGCGACGGATACAATAGAAGCGTATCGCAAGACGCTGCTCGAGATGGTCATCGGTGAAAATCGTGAAGTCGATGTGTCCCCTCTGCGCGGTTATGCATCTGCCGAACTCACAGACCTCCGGGACAGGTACGAGATTCACGGAAACCCACGTATCACAGGGGCAACATCTGGCACGAGTAAAACCGATGAAAATCCGTTCATTCTCAGAGATTACGAACTCTGCATCTCCTGTTATCGGTGTGTCCGCGTCTGTGCCGAACAGGAAGGCGACCACGCCATCAATGTCATGAATCGTGGTTTCCATACGCAGATTACGACCGAATTTGACGGGCTTCTCAAGGACTCCGCTTGCACCTTCTGTGGACAGTGTATCCAGACCTGTCCGACTGGAGCACTCGGCGACAAGAAGGCACTACGGCATGCTGATGTTACGGCACAACGGCGTGTGCCTACGACTTTGCATGATATTGAAAAAACGCGCACAATTTGTCCCTACTGCGGGGTCGGGTGTTCCGTTGATGTGCTAACGAAAGACGAAAAAATCGTTGGTATCCACCCCGCAATGGACGGTCCCGCCAATCAGGGTGCCCTCTGTGTTAAAGGTCAGTTTGCTTACGACTTTGTCCAGCATCCCGACCGACTGACAACGCCACTCATCCGCGGTGACGATGGAGAACTCCATGAAGCCACATGGGAAGCGGCTCTTAACAAAGCCGCTGAGGGATACCGGAAAGTCCATGCTGAACACGGTAGACATAGTATCTACGGTATCGCTTCTGGGCGTGCACCGAGTGAAGCGGCGTATCTGATGCAGAAGTTTATCCGGGCTGGGTTCGGGACGAACTACATCGACAACTGTAGCCGTGCCTGACACGCCCCGACCGTTGCCGGTCTGGCAGCGACAATCGGACGTGGCGCGATGTCGAATCCGCTCGTGGATATGCAGAAACCGGATGTAATCTTCTGCATCGGCACGAATATGACGGAGTGTCATCCTGTGGCGGCGACAGGGCTTAAGAAAGCAGTCGCCCGCGGTGCCAAACTCATCGTCGCGGATCCGAGGCGCATCGAGTTAGCCGAAATGTCGGATCTCTATCTACCGCTCCGTGTCGGTTCAGATACCGCACTACTCCTCGGTATGGCACACGTGATTGCCCGTGAAGGTTTAGTTGACGAAACGTTCATCAAAGACCGCACCACCGGATTTGATGACTTCTTTGAACATATCAGCCAATGGACGCCGGAATGGGCGGAAGAAATTACAGGGGTACCAGCAAAGGATATTGAAAAAGCCGCGATGTGGTATGGCGCTGCCCACAGGGGGGCTATCTACTACACGTTAGGGATCACAGAGCATATCTGCGGTGTTGAGAACGTGCAGAGCCTCTGCAATCTTGCCCTGATGACGGGTAACGTCGGACGCGAGGGGACAGGGATCAACCCGATGCGGGGTCAGAACAACATTCAAGGCGCAGGAGACAGTGGCGCGTTGCCGAACAACTACCCCGGTTTCCAAGCCGTCACGGACCCAGAACACCAGGCGAAATTCAAAGCAGCTTATGGCAGAGCGGTTGACTTGGAGAAAGGCATTACTAAAGTCACCGCCTTAGAACTTTGCGGCGACAGTATCCACGCGATGCTGATAGACGGCGAAAATACACTGCTATCGGATCCAGATCGGGAACACTGTGAGCACGCGCTCCGGGCATTGGAGCATCTCGTTGTTATTGACATCTTCCTCACCGAAACCGCGGAACTTGCCGATGTCGTGCTACCAGCGACGGCATGGGGTGAAACGGACGGGATCTGCACGAACACGGAACGTCGGGTCCAGCGACTGCGAGCGGCCGTCCCGCCATTCGGCGACGCGAAACCCGATTGGTGGATTATATCTCAAATTGCGCAACGTCTCGGTTTTAAAGGCTTTGATTACGACGCGCCGAAACCGATTTTCAACGAACTCTGCGAACTTTCACCGATTTATGCAGGATTGGATTGGGAACGCATTGACAAAGGTGCCACGGACATCTTCAACAACCAGTGGCCCGTGCCACATAAAGAACATCCGGGTACACCGAGATTACACGAGGAAACGTTCACCAACGGACGCGGTATCTTTTCCAATGTGCACTACCGAGACCCCGCTGAGACGGTCACTGCGGATTTCCCAGTGTGGCTCACAACGGGGAGACGCTTGCAATCCTATCACACGCGCACACAGACCGGTAGAGCTGAGGGAATTGATTACCTGTTGTCGGAGGAATCGTTGGAAGTGAATCCGACTGACATCGAGAAATGGAACCTGACGGATGGGGAATGGTGTAAAATGAGCAGTGCCCGTGGAAGCATCACTATCAAAGTGAAAGCGACGAACCGTTCTCCGCGTGGCACAGTCTTCGCGAGTTTCAGTTTCGCGGATGTCCCTGTCAACCTATTGACGGGTTCTGGTTACGACCCAATTACGCACACCGCTGAATTGAAAGTGTGCCCGGTCCGGTTAGAGCCGCTTTAATATTTTGGGCACACAAAACGCATAGGAGACTATCTATGGAAACGCAAAAGTACGTTTACTGGCAAGATGAAACAGTATTTATCGGATATTTGGAGGCGTACCCCGATTATTGGACGCAAGGTGAAACCATAGAAGCCTTAGAGGAAAACCTTCTTGACATTTACAAGGAGCTCACGAGCGGAACTATTCCCTGTATTAGAAAGGTTGCGGAGTTACAGATTGCATGAAAAGACGAGACTTGATTCGTGAGTTAAAAAAGATAGGATGTGCACTCATTCGTCATGGTGCCAAGCATGATTGGTATCAGAATCCGAACACTCGTGTTTCTCAACCAGTGCCGCGCCACAGGGAAATTAAAGATGTGTTAGCAAAACGCATTCTTAAAATGCTTAGGGATTAAAGGAGATGTCTATGAGTTGGAAATCACGCTGGTTAGAAGAGCATCCCGATGCTGAGGCTTTAAAGCAACAGTTAACATCTGAAGGCTTCGATGCATATCAATGGACAGGCCGTCCCGGGGGTGCCTATCTCGATTATATTCACACGCAAGATGAAGTCGTCTGTGTGTTGTCCGGCACGGCTGATGTGAAAGTTGCCGATGAACAGGGAACCGTCGAACCCGGCGACAGGATGGATGTTCCCGCGAACACCTATCATTCAATCACTGTCACAGGCGGGGAGCCATTGGTGGTCCTGACGGGAATGCGGTCTTCTAACAATTAGGGAACAGGGTAGGTACAAGCCTCGTATTCAAGGAACAGGGTAGGTACAAGCCTCGTATTCAAGGAACAGGGTAGGTACAAGCCTCGTATTCAAGGAACAGGGTAGGTACAAGCCTCGTATTCAAGGAACAGGGTAGGTACAAGACCTACCCCTACAGTACCATTACGGGGTACTTTTTCTTATTTTATACCCAACTTACATCAAAATATAAAGGAGCATTCATGAATATTACTGTCAAAACGGGCGGGTTTGCTCAGGAGCAGACCGATGTTATTGCCCTCGGTATCTTGGAAAACCCAGATTTCTATAGCGCGCCTCTCCAAAACATAGAACAGGCACTCGGTGGACGCATTCGGGAAGTGATGAATCTTGGCGATTTCACAGGCAAGCATAACACGACGAGTTGGCTCTATACAAACGGAACCATCGCAGCACCGCGCCTGCTTCTGGTGGGTTTGGGTGAATATCACGATCTCACTGTTGAGAAGGTGCGTGAGGCAGCTGGGACTGCTGCGAAAGCCATCCGCGACATGGGGTTAAGTACCGCCGCAATTCCGATTCCTATTGAAGCGACTCCCGAAATGATTCAAGCCGCTGCGGAGGCAAGCCTTCTCTCGCTCTATCAGTTCAACGAACACAAAACGGACACCGACGATGACGATAAGAAAAAGAAACTTGAATCTATTACATTTTTGGTTGACAACGAGCAAATCAAGGCAACGATAGAAGATGCCGTGGTACGCGGGCAAACGATAGCCAACGGTACACTTCTCGCCCGCGACCTCAGTAACCAGCCCGCGAACTATCTCACACCGATACAACTCGCCGAAAAGGCACAAGCGGTCGCAGAAGCAGCGGGACTCAATTGTGAGATATTTGATAAAGCGACCCTCGAAGAAAAAGGATTCCGGACCCTTCTCGCTGTCGCGCAAGGCAGCGTTGAAGAACCTCGGTTTATTATTCTCGAATATACACCAGACGGTGAAGGACAAGACACCGTCGTGCTTGCTGGAAAAGGGATCACCTTTGACACAGGTGGGATCTCGCTCAAAGCTGGAAGTGGCATGCACGAGATGAAGCACGATATGTCGGGTGCTGCTGCCGTGATCGGTGCCATGCAGGCGATCGGTCATCTGAAGCCAAACGTACGCGTCATCGGTGTGATTGCGGCGACTGAGAATATGCCGAGTGGGACGGCTGTGAAGCCGGGGGATGTCGTCACCTCCTACGGTGGCAAAACGATTGAGATCCTCAACACTGATGCTGAAGGACGGTTGGTGTTGGCAGATGCGCTTGGATGGGTGGCACAGTATAATCCGAAGGGGGTTGTCGATTTAGCCACGCTCACGGGGGCTGTGATAACCTGTTTAGGGCATATCGCGGCGGGTGCGATGGGAACGGATCCCGAGCTCATGGTGAAGGTGAAATCTGCCGCCGTAAAGACACACGAACGGGTCTGGGAATTGCCACTCTGGGACGATTACGATGAAGGCGTGAAAAGCAAGGTCGCCGACGTACAGAACATCGGTGACGGCGGTGCTGGGACGATTGCGGGCGGCGCGTTCCTGAAGAAATTCGCTGAAGGCTATCCGTGGGTTCACCTTGATATCGCTGGCATGGCGTGGGGAATGAAGGGTGGCTCCTATATCCCTGAAGGCGCGTCCGGTTACGGGGTGCGGTTGTTGGTGCAACTCGTTGAGGATTGGTAGTTTAAGAGTCGTCAGTTATCGGTTAAAGAGGTTCTTGACTGAACTAAACTGCCTCTTTAACCGACGACCGAAAGGAAATCTGTATGGCAGATTTTCGTCCTGACAACTGATAACTGTTAATTATCCTTCCGAACGGATTTGGATTAACTTATTTACGGCGTGGATGTAAGCCCGTGCGCTCGCTTCGATGATGTCGGTGCTCGCACCGTGTCCGGTGATGATGTGTCCGTTGTCTTGGACCTTCAATGAGACCTCACCGATAGCGTCTTCCCCTTCGGTTACGGAACGAATCTGATAGTCGATGAGGTTTAGTTGAATGTCGACAATTTGACTGATCGCTTTAAACGCCGCATCTACAGGTCCGTCGCCGGTTGAGGCTCTCTCAACGACACCCTCTTCCGTCCGAACACCAACGGTCGTTGTCGGTGAGATTCTCGTTCCACTGACAATTTGGATATAATCCAACTCAAAAACAGCAGGAATGGCGCGAATCTCATCGCTCATGATCGCCTCAAGATCGGCATCCTGCACGGCTTTCTTCTTATCAGCAACCCGCAAAAACCTTTCATAGACTTTTTCCAGCTGATCCGCGTCCACTTCATAGCCGAGTTCGCTGAGTCGGTGTCTGAGAGCATTACGTCCGGAACGTGGGCTGAGAATCAGTTGACTCTCTTTCCATCCGATCTCTTTCGGATCAATGATTTCAAAAGTCACACGCGATTTGATGATACCGTCTTGATGGATGCCCGAACTGTGTGCGAATGCGTTCGCACCGACAATCGCTTTGTTCGGTTGAACGGCAATACCCATCGTCCGACTCACACGCCTGCTGATCGGAACGATTTCTTTGGCGTTAATATCGGTATAATATGCTTTAAAGTAATCTCGGCGGGTTCGGATCGCCATAACGACCTCTTCCAACGAAGTATTACCAGCCCGTTCTCCGAGTCCATTGATTGTGCACTCGACCTGCCGTGCGCCCTGCTCAACTGCTATAAGACTGTTCGCTACTGCTAAACCGAGGTCGTTATGGCAGTGTACACTAATAATGGCATCGTTAACATTTGGGACATTCTCCATGATGCCCTTAATTAAATCGCCAAACTCCGTTGGCACTGTCCATCCGACGGTTTCCGGGATATTGATGACGGTCGCCCCCGCAGCGATCGTCGCTTCGACGACTTCATAAAGGAAGGCTAATTCCGTCCGTCCCGCGTCCATTGGTGAAAATTCGACATTCGCATCCGGGTGTCCTTCGCACAAACGTTTGGCATAGGCGACCGCGTCGGTTGCCATTTGCAATGTATCTTCAGGGGTTGTCCGTGTAATGCGTCCCATGTGAATTGGTGAAGTTCCGACAAAAGTGTGGATACGGGCGCGTGGTGCATCCTTAATAGCTGCCCATGCGGCAGTAATATCTTTCTCCACAACGCGAGAGAGGGCACAGATTTCCGGTCCTTCAACTTCGTTGGCTATCCGTTTGACCGCATCGAAATCCCCCGGCGACGAAATTGGGAATCCGGCTTCAATGATATCAACATTTAATTTCGCGAGGTGCTTGGCAATCTCCAGTTTTTCCTCAATACCGAGTGCAGCACCGGGGGTCTGTTCAGCATCGCGAAGCGTTGTATCGAAAATATAGACTTTCTGCGGGTTGTTTTGAAAATCGTCCAAAGCTCTATTCCTCCAATTTAGAGTCGTCAGTTATCAGTTGCCAGTCGTCGGTTAAGAGTACCCGTGTAACAAGCGGTTCCTTAGGATTGGAAGCACGCCAAGAAGGGGGAATGTGTTGCAAAAACCTCTTAACTGAAAACCGAAAACTATTCCCTACATTTCACGACCAACGGCAATCGCTATTGATTTCAGTTCCTGCATGAGGGTCTCGAATTGATCAGGGAACAGCGACTGTGCACCATCTCCTGTCATTGAATGATCTGGATCGTGATGGACTTCAAGTAACAGTCCATCTGCGCCTGCCGCCACAGATGCCTTTGTCATATCACAGACGAGACTCCGGATACCCGTGCCGTGGCTCGGATCCACAATAATAGGCAGATGGCTCAATTCGTGAATAACAGGTACTGCGTTCAAATCAAGGGTATTACGGGTATGCGTTTCAAAAGTCCGAATGCCCCGCTCGCAGAGAATGACATCGGGGTTTCCTTCTGCGAGAATATATTCAGCGGCGAGGAGCCATTCTTCAATTGTTGCCGACATTCCGCGTTTGAGGATGACAGGCTTATTTGCTCGTCCCACTTCGCGCAACAGATAGAAATTCGTCATGTTCCGCGTGCCGAGTTGAAACATATCTGTATATTCACCAACGAGTTCAACTTCGTGTGGTGTCATGACCTCAGTGACGATGCCGAGTCCTGTTTCGGCTTTCGCTGCTTCCAGCATCTTAAGAGCCTCTTTACCGTAGCCTTGGAAACTATAAGGTCCGGTTCTCGGTTTAAAAGCGCCGCCTCTGATGAAACTCGCACCGGCTTTTCGGACCTGTTGCGCAATGGTTACGATCTGTTCCGTGCTTTCTACTGCGCACGGACCGGCAATGACGGGTACCTGCCGTCCACCAATTTTCGTGTCGTTGACTGCAATAACCGTCGGTTCATCCCGAAACTCACGGCTTGCCAATTTGAACGGTGCCGTAATTGGCATCGTCCGATCGACCCCCGACATTGACTCTATCGGAATATCACCAAGCAATGTTTTATCTCCTATGACACCGATGACAGTGTGTCTCTCACCGACTGAGACTTGTGCTTTCAAGCCTGCATCTTCGATCCGTTTTACAACAGCGTTGACATCTGCTTGTGTCGCATCGGTCTTGGTAACAATTACCATCCTTTTCAACTACCTCCGCCTTTTTAATAGTTTTCAGTCTTCAGTCTTCAGTTTTCAGTTAAGAGGTTTTCGTTTAAAAGTTCCCTCTTTAACTGATAACTGACAACCGATGAGCGATAACCACTCTTCCGATGAATGACAACCAATACACCGAAAGATAATTCTGTCTGTCGCAAATGAAACTCGGTTAAAAAAAATACCCAACATTGAAATCTTTTTCAACGCCGGGTGGTGATACTGGAATCGGTTAATCTTTGTAATATGGGCATTACCTGCGAACTTTCACCACCTGTCGTTGCTGTACAAATATAAGTACAGGTACAGATACAATCCAAAAAGGCCTGTGCTTGTAAGTCGCGTAAAAAGGGACCCTGCGTAGGAGGAAGCGTTCCCTAAAGAGATTGAAACAGCACGGACGTGAGGTATCTGTATTGTGGTAGTATTACGTAGAAGTGTTCGCATCATCAATTTCCTAAAAATTAGGGCACTCAAAAAATCGACCCTAATGCGCTGAAAGCAAATGCCGCTATCAAAGCGGACCTCTTTGTAACCTAAGACGTTATTTCTGGAAAAGTGTTTATGCTTTTTGATATAGGCACGCGTTTTGTCATCCAAAATCCCATGCCCTATTATAATACCTGACCAATTTTATTATATAATAACACATTTTTTTTCGCAAGTCAAATTTCTTTTTTCTCCAACCCTAGGTAAAGTGTCAATTTCTCAGCCGATCAAATAGCGTTGACTCCTAAATTAAGGTGTGTTAATATAGGAAAAGAGGACAGTATGGAGAAAACTATGCCGAAACCAGAACACTTTACACCGATTACCGTTGGGATTATGGGCGGCTCCGCCTCTGGAAAGACGACGTTCGCGAGTGCCTTAGCGGAACAACTCACGGATTTATTGCCTGTTGTGCTGAATCAGGACTCCTATTTTCGCGATTGGTCGGAATACTCGGAATCGGAACGGGAACGCGTCATCACGGCGAATCACCCGGATGCCGTCCTATGGGATGCCCTCATCGCGGACATTAAGAAACTCCGCAATGGCGATACGATCAACACACCCACCCCCGGCACGCGTGCCGCGCAACGCGGCGACGCAAAAGCGAGCGTGCAACCGAGCAAAGTCGTTATTGTGGAGGGACATCTCATCTTCTGGAGTGAAGATTTACGAGACTTGATGGACATGAAACTGTTCCTTGATGTAGATGCACATGAACGCGTCCTGCGCCGGATGCTCCGTGATGTTGCACAACGCGGGGGTGATTTGGAGTGGTGTATTAATTGGTATCGGCGCGATGTCCTCCCTAACTTTCCAGTCTATACCGAACCCTGTAAGCAGTATGCTGACCTGATTATCCCGTTCCAAGATGACAATCCAGTCGCATTGCACACGCTGGTCGCTGGTATCCGTGCCCGGATCGCAGAACACAGCGGAACATCTTAATGCCGACACTCGCGTAAAATACGCGCCTCCCCCATTCCTCTAACCCTTAAAGTCATTTTGACATATAGGTAATGCCACAGTGGCAAGGGGTGTGCCAATTTGGCGAGCCCGTTTCCTGCCTGCATTTCTGGAAATTTTGATGTATAGAGGTGGTCGCATAGGGTAGGCACAAAACCTATCCCTATAGCCTCCATATCTACATATGCACAAGACCTATCCCTACAGGGTTGGTGCTTACCGAGATTGGATTAGCTTTGGCACGGAAATTGCTCAGTATGCAAACAGTGAGGCAGATACCTTCGGATCGCCTCAAAAAAGATTGGCATAGAAATTGCTTCTAACATCTACAGAAACAAAATTCAAAAGGAGAAAAAAATGACTTACTTAACAACGCGCAGACCGATGAGAAACCTGTTCAGCCTCCACAACGAGATGGGACGCATTTTTGGAGACCTCTTCGCTCCCCACGAAAACGGAACGGATACGGAAGAAACCTCTTGGATGCCCACGGTAGACATCTCTGAAACCGGAAACGGGTACGAAATCCGAGCCGAACTTCCCGGTGTCTCCGAAGACGATGTCAATGTCTCCCTAACCGACAACGTCCTCACCGTCAAAGGTGAGAAACGGCAGGAAGCGGAAACGGAAGGCAAGAATTACCATCGTGTGGAAAGACGATACGGCAGCTTCCAACGGAGTTTCACACTACCGAGGCACATTGAAACCGATGCCATCAAGGCAGAATTCAAGGACGGTGTCTTGACACTCGGAATTCCGAAAGCGGAAGCGGCGAAACCGACTGAAGTCCCGATCAAAGTAAACGCTTAAACCAACAGCTTGGGTATGCCTCGTAACTTGGACGGTTCACGAGGCTACCCTTAGCGTACATGAAACACACGAATTACGAAGTACACGAAAGGAGAATGAAAATGACTTATTTGACGTTACGCAGACCAACAAGAAATCTCTTCAGCTTCTACAGCCCGTTTTTCACACCTCAACGCACAAGGAACGATGCGGACGGATACAGTTGGACACCCTCAGTTGATATTTCGGAAACAGACGAGAGTTTTGAAGTCCGCGCTGAACTCCCTGGGGTCGCAAAGGACGATATTCATGTCTCTGTCAAAGATAACCTCTTGACGCTCCGCGGGGAGAAACGGCAGGAGAAGGTGGATGACCCCCAAAATTATCGCAGCGTTGAAAGGCGGTACGGCAGTTTCCAACGGAGATTTACACTTCCATCGGAAGTAGAAACAGGCGACATCAAAGCCGAATTTAGCGATGGTGTGTTGACGCTCGCTATCCCGAAGCCGGAAGCCGTAAAACCGACCGAGATCCCTATCACAACTGTATCGTAATACATTTACCATAGCAGAAAATAAGAAAGGCTGGCGCGTGGATGTGCCAGCCTTCTTTTTTGTCTGTGATACGCGGGCTACGCCTCCGCTTTGTCTTTTAAGACACCGATATAGAGGCGCGCGGCGAGGATGGCACCGACGAGCGGTCCCACAAAATAGAGCCAGATGTCCGCATAGTTCCCGCTGACAATGGCGGGTCCCAAGGTCCGTGCGGGGTTCAGTGAAGCCCGGGTCAAGGGTCCCCCCATGACGATACAAAACATCAGCCCCAACCCGATAGCGAGTCCTGCGAAGTTCCCTGCTTTCCCGCTTACAGCAGTATTGAAAATGGTATTGACGAGGAAGAAGGTGAGTACGATTTCGACGATAAGTCCTTGTGTTGCAGTAACCGTGAAGGCGCCGCCATTCGCCGCTGTGGTTAGAATCGTCACACCCAGATCGCCAGGATCGGGTAGCACGATATTAAGCAAAGCTGCCCCCAAAATTCCGCCAAGAAACTGCACAATCCAATAGCCGATCGCTGCGGTGAATTCGATTTCGCCTGCTATCCAGAACGCCAGTGTCACAGCCGGATTGATGTGTGTGCCGGAGATATGTCCATACGCATAAATAAACGCGATAACGACGAAACCGTGAGCGCATGCTGCCCCAATTAAACCGCCTGCACCTATCGCGACTGCGCCTGCACCGATAAAGATCAGCGCGAAGGTACCAACAAATTCGACAATTAAGCTTTTCGTATTCATGAAACTCCGCTATGAGTGTCCTCCTCTAAAATGGCAACATCTGTTGAATTGATACCTTCTCGTTTCGGTTATTCCAGTCGTCCAGTGTTGGAAATAACTTATGTACCGAATCCATTGAAACTCGATTGTTTCCTAATATGTGCGACGACAAATTTATTATACCTCAATTTTACGTCAAATTTTGGACAATATTATAGCATTTATGTGGCTTTGCCAAAAGCTTCAGGGGTATCGCGCAGTTAAAATTTCTGGACATTCCACCAATGCTATGCTATGCTAAAAACCACAGAATTTCATAGATATTACACAATAGAGGAGAAATGATGGAAACCACCAACGAAGACTACACCTCGCGTGTACCGCATTATACGTTTCCAGACACACTCGAAGAGCAGGAAGCAGCATTAGAGACGAATCCACTGATGCAACGGCTCAACGCTTATCGGAAGACGTATGAAGGCGATCCGCACCGTCCGATCTATCACTATATCAACCCCGAAGCGATGCTCAACGATCCGAACGGTCTCTGTTTCTGGCAGGGACGCTGGCATCTCTTCTATCAGGCATATCCACCTGAGGATACACGGCAGCACTGGGGACATGCCATCAGCGATGACCTCATCCACTGGCGCGACTTACCCTATGCGATTTATCCGAATCCTGAAAGATGCTGTTTCTCAGGTGCGACGCTTGTGGAGGAAGACCGCGTGATTGCGATGTATCACGGAACGGTTGTCGGCAATATGGTAGCGGTGTCAAGCGACCCGTTGCTGCTCAATTGGGAGAAGGTCTCTGGTAAAGCGGTGATCCCATCGCAACACGCCGACGGCACAACCCCGGTCTATCGCGTTTTCGATCCGTGCATTTGGAAAAAAGATAGCATGTATTACTCACTCTCGGGCGGTACGCTTCCACACGGACCGGGCGGTAAACGGGTGCGCGCGAATTTCCTGCTCCGCTCAGCAGACCTCGCAAACTGGGTCTACCTACACCCCTTCCTTGAAGATGATATGTACACCTTAGTCGGCGATGACGGCGCGTGTCCTTATTTTTGGCCCATCGGCGACCGGCACATGCTCCTTTTCTTCAGCCACATGAGCGGCGGTCAGTATCTGCTGGGTGATTATGATACCGAACGCGACAAGTTCATCGTCACAGCAGGCGCGAAAAACAATTTCGGTGCGGCATCGCCTGCGGGTGTTCATGCCCCGTCTGCGACGCCTGATGGTAACGGGGGGCTTATCGTTATCTATAACATGAACCCGGCGAAGCCTACCAAAGGTTGGAATCAGATTATGACGCTGCCGCGCCGCCTGACGCTCCTTTCCAGAGATGAAGTCGGAGTTGAGCCCGCTGGCGACATTGAATCGTTGCGGTATGCACACCAGCATTTCAATGCGATGACACTCCCCGCAAACGAGGAGGTCGTGCTGGAGGGCATAAACGGCAACGCCATGGAGCTTGAACTCGAAATCGATCCGAAATCGGCACCGATGGTTGAATTGAACGTCCTCCGATCACCGCAGAAAGAGGAGTTCACCCGTATCGCCTTCTTCAGAGAACGCGGTATGCGTAACCCGGATATTCCCGATCGCGTTCGCGATAGTTTGCTCACGATTGATTCATCGTATTCATCGCTTGCCTCGGATGTGCTTTCACGCGCACCGGAAACGGGTGCCGTCTCCATCGCACAAGACGAGACTCTGAAATTACGGGTGTTCGTTGACAAGAGTGTTGTGGAGGTCTTCGCGAATGGGAAGCAGTGTGTAGCGATGCGCGTTTATCCCGATAAGGAAGAGAGTGTCGGTGTATCACTTCGCTCACAGGGACAGTCCTGTGAACTCAAATCCTTAGATGCTTGGCAGATGCAGAACATCTATGAATGAGGGTGATTTGACATGGCAGATAGATGGGAACGGTTGAAAGGTAACACCTATCCGGATACAGAGGCGGAACAACTCGCTGCCCTTGAAACGGACGAGACGGTGCGCGACTACAAGAAACGGAGAGAAGCGTGGGCATCAGATCCCTACCGTCCCATTTATCACATGTCCTCTCTCTACGGCATGGGGGATGCGAACGGGCTTTGCGAGTGGCAGGGTAGGTATCATCTGTTTTATCAATTCGGTCCCCCAGATGCTAATCGGGTACACTGGGGACACTGTTATAGCGAAGATCTGGTGCACTGGCAGGATCTCCCACCCGCGTTGTATCCAGATACCGAACTCCACTGCTTTAGTGGTCAGTGCCTCGTGGAAGATGAACGGGTTGTTGCCATCTATCACGGCAAGATGTCGGGGAATAGCATCGCCACTGCCAGCGATCCACTCCTACTTAACTGGGAAAAGCATCCGAATAACCCAGTCATTCCAAATGTTGAAACGAACGCATACGAGCAACCCTACAACGTCTTCGATCCATGCATCTGGAAAGAGGAGGACGGATATTATTCGATCTCAGGAACATCGACGAACGGTTGGATTCGTGAACGGCGCAGATCCGCGTCCCACCTCTTTTATTCAAAGGATTTAACGCATTGGGAATATCTCCATCCGTTGTTGATTGATGATGTCTTCTGTGACTTGGGTGAAGACGGGGCGGTGCCGAATTTCCTGCCCATCGGCAACGGTAAACACATCCTACTTCTTTTCAGTCATAAACGTTCGGCGCGCTACTACATCGGTGAATACGACTACGGAACACATAAATTTACGCCTGAATACCACGGTAGGATCAACCACGGCACCTTCGGTGGCGGGATGGTCTCCTGCCCCTCTGCGACAATAGACACCCGCGGTCGCCTCATCGCCATTTTAAATTGCTCCGACGGAAGACAGAGCGAAGAAGCGGCGTCGGGATTGTGTATGACGCTCCCGTGGCATCTCACGCTGAAAGCGGACAACGCGTTGGCGATGGAGCCGGTGGAAGAGGTGAAAAGTTTACGCGCGACACACACTCGCCTCACCGATATTGCACTGTCGGCAAATGCGGAACGTATCCTGGACACTGTAGCCGGCAAAGCGATTGAGATAGACATGACCGTTGACATCGGAACGGCAAGGGAATTTGGTTTGTATGTGTTCCGATCCCCAGACGGTAGTGAACGGACAAAAATCTCTATCTACAACCACAGACACGGCAAGACCAACGATAGTCTACAGATCGACACCTCTTATTCCTCCCTACGGACAGACCTTGTCGGTAAACCACCTGAAATCGCGCCGTTCCGTCTGAGCAGCGACGGGAAAGTCCGACTCCGCATCTTCCTTGATCGGAGTCTCATTGAAGTCTTTGCTGACAACGGGGAATGTCTCCCAGAATGGGCGTTTCCTCGAAAAGGCATCGACAAACTCTTTCCACTGTTCTCGCGGCAGTGCGTCGTTGCCCGCGTCTATCCATCGCAAGAAGAGAGCAACGGACTCTCGCTTTTTGCCATCGGTGGGGAAGCGAAGGTCGTTTCGATGGACGTGTGGCAGATGCGTTCCATCTGGCAGGAGTTGAAGTATCGGGAAGGGGAGTAGTGCGTGTTGGCCAGGAATAGCCCGGTAAAAACGCAGAAACGTTTGACGCTGCTTGGTAAATTCTGATAAACTTTACAGTAAAGCTGCGGGAATCACTGCGCGCCCGCTTCGTTGACGGTCTCAGTATATTGCAAAGAAGGAGGAAAAACTGTGTCAGTTACAACAAAAAAATGGATAATGAATACCGTCGAGAAATTATCCGCTTCGGAAATTGAGGAATTGAAGCGTTACTTGGAATACCTCGTCTGGAAATCAGAAATTCCAACAAAAAGTTCCGGGAATCCTCAAGATTCGCCAAAACCTGAACCAACAGGTCAACCTTCACAAGTCTTAGCAGCCATTAACAGATCAGATCAAGTGTCAATAGAAGATGCCGAAGCCTTGCTTCAATCCATTAAAGATGGAGAAATCCCAATGCGTTTTGATTCTGTTTTCGTCGAGTCAAAAGGTGAATAGCCGATGAACTATCTTTTGCTATGGCACTTGATGCGATTTTGGTCACTGCTGACTCAGATTTTCAGAGGATTGCTGAATTCGGATTACAACTGGAAGATTGGACAAATTGATCTGGGCAGATATGGACCCTTTGAGAATTTACTTCAATTAGACAGGGGACGCGGAATAGGTGTAGCCAAAGGATCACAATGGATGTTGGTTAAAATTTCAGCCAGGTTTTGCAAGGAAACAACTTATGGCATTTTATTTTACTGTTATTTTCATCGTCTATATCTTATTTCTGTCAACCCAATTGACTGCAACAGGGCAAAGCGTGAAAATTCCTGAACCTATATCTCCAACAGTTCCTGTTCGCAAGACTTTTAACTTAGACTCGTTTTACACACAGTGGATTGATGTAGAGGGATTGCCTGTTGTCGCATCAGCGAAGGTGAACCCATATGCCGTGAAGGAAGCGGCATGGCTGATCCGTCAGATGATCGGACATCGCCAAGATGTATTACAGGCACTCGCAGAAAACAACGTACGTTTTGCCGTAATGGCATATAACGAACTGACCACCCAGATTCCGGAACACAGCGACTTGGAGCCAACTATCTATTGGGACCGGCGAGCACGCGGTTTGGGTTCCACGCCAGCGAGACCTGCTGTCAGTTGTGGCGAGGAAAATCTGCTTAATTACCAAGGCGATCCGTATTCGACTGAAAATATTCTGGTTCACGAATTCGCGCATGCCATCCACCAGATGGGATTGAATACAGTGGATCCCAGTTTTGACGATCGCCTTAAGGTGGCATTTGAAGCGGCAGTCGAGAAGGAACTTTGGAAGGACACTTACGCCATTACAAACAAAGCGGAGTACTGGGCTGAAGGCACACAATCTTGGTTCGATACCAATCGGGCAAATGACGACCAACACAACCATGTTGATACCCGCGATAAGCTGAAGAAATACGACCCCGCACTTGCCACACTACTCACCGAGGTTTTTGGGGATACGGACTGGCGATACACACAGGCGGTAACCCGCACCCATTTCTCACATCTCCAAGGGTTCAATCCTGAAAAGTCTCCAAAGTTTGAATGGTCCCCTGAATTGATTGAATACGATCTCAGGAGAAATATAGATGAATGAAGTTGTCCAAAAGGTTACGGCATTTATCGTCCGTGAACGGGGTGGTGTCAAGGAGTTACTCGTGTTTAAACATCCGACTGCGGGGGTTCAAATTCCGGCAGGCACTGTCGAAAAAGATGAAGATATTGAAACCGCTGTAAAGAGGGAAACTTATGAGGAAACAGGCTTACAGTTTGTAGAAATTGAAAACTATCTGGGTTGTTTTGAGAATGAATTGGAAAAGAACCAAAGAATCATAGCGGAAACAACCCGAGTCTATATCGAACCCAACTTAACTGCAATTCCCTACAAGCGAAGACTGCCCAAGGGGCTTACCGTTGATTACCTCTCCACACACGCGGATTTCACACGCATTTCGTACATTGAATATGAATATGACCAATTCCACAAGCCCATACGTATTGACGCTAACATTACAGGGTGGGTGCCGAATGAAAACTTAAGGGCGCAGAAGAAAAGACATTTTTTCCTTCTGTCTACGCAAGAGGAAACAGCAGATGTGTGGGAATTGAAGAGTGATCAAGGACACATTTTCAACCCGTATTGGACACCGCTTTCACCGAAACCTCAAATTATACCACCACAAAATAAGTGGCTTGATTTCGTCTACGAGAAAATCTGAACTGTGGTAAAATAGGAATTAAAATAAGCTGCTATACTCATTTTGTAACTTTACTCTTCTGATTGAAAGTTTTCAACCCGAAGGAGGTAGGATAATTGTGGAACGTATCAGACTAACTTCATTAGGACAAATCACGGAAGCCGATATCTCCTTTGGGGATCTAACAGTGTTTGTGGGGGAACAAGCGAGTGGAAAGAGCATTCTGCTCCAACTTGTGAAGTTAATTTTAGACGCGGGCGATATTACGCGAACTCTCAAAAAACACGGTTTTGACTGGCAGAAAACAATTGATAATTTTTTGTCCCTTTATTTTGGTGAGGGGATGCAGACGATTTGGAACAAGGATGAGACGAAGGTCATCGTTGATAAAGTGGATTTTACACCCCGAAAGGCGTTGGCAAAGCGAAAGAAAGATGAGAACCTCTTTTTGATACCAGCGCATCGAGTTATAACGCTGAAAGATGGATGGCCACGTGCGTTTACAGACTATGCTATAAGCGATCCGTATGTAGTTAAGGAATTCAGCGAGGAATTGCGCTTATTGATGGAAAAAGGTTTAGGTTCAGGGGGAAGGGCTATATTTCCACAGGAAGGTCGCATGAATAAAACGCTCCGAGACGCGATCGGAAAAAGCATCTTTGGAGACGCTGAAATTAGATTGGATAGGTCCGGATTACGTAAACGCATCGTCTTAGATATTGCAGGCACTCAACTCCCATTCATGACTTGGTCAACTGGACAGAGAGAATTCGCGCCTCTCCTATTGGGACTGTATTGGTTAATGCCTTCTGGGAAAGTACAAAAAAAAGATAACATCAACTGGGTTATTATTGAAGAACCAGAAATGGGCTTACACCCCCAAGCGATCTCAGCATTACTTCTTGTTTTTTTGGAGCTTCTAAGGCGAGGCTACAAAGTTATCGTTTCTACGCATTCATCCCAAATTTTAGAACTTATTTGGGCAATTCAACTTATTGCTAAATCGAAAACCGCGCCAGCACGGTTAAAACAATTGTTGGATTTGAAAGCGAGTGCCTATTCCAGGGACCTCACGGAGACAATTTTGGATGAAAAAACATTTAAAACTTATTATTTCTCTCGACAAAAGAATATTGTGAACGTCAAAGACATTTCAACGTTAGATGCTGAGGACCCCGATGAAGCAGTATCGGATTGGGGAGGGCTTACACTATTTAGCACTAAAACGGCTGATGTTGTCACGGAAGCTATGTGGGAGAGTGATCTTTGAATTTTACCGAGGCCATTCAGAATGTTCCAGAGCTTGCCAGATGTCTGGAAAATGGGTTACAAGCATTGGAGCGGCGAGATAGAAATAAAATCAACGTGAATGTATCTCGTGATCTAAAAGGTAGCGTTTATATAGACAAATGTCTTGAAAGGCATTATCCGAATGCCCCTCGCTGGGATTACGTGTTTGGCTATAAAGACCGGATTTATTATGTTGAAGTTCATCCTGCGGACAATACGCGTAAGGTAAGGGAAGTCACTGCGAAATTAAGGTGGTTAAAGCAGTGGCGTGAAAGGTCAGCACAACGCTTTGAAGATTGGGAGGGGCAGAGTACTTACCATTGGATTTCCACTGGAAGAACTCTATCAAGCATAAAAAGAGGTAAATACCTTCAGATATTGGCGCAAAATGGGATCCGTGGACCAGATTCCGTGTTGAACGCGGATGCTGTTTTGTGAACATACCGCTACCGAAAAAGGAGAAAAAGATGACAACGTATCGAGCAGGTGTAATTGGTTTAGGACGTATGGGGAGCACCTTTGATGACGAAATCACACAGGGTGGATCGATCTTTCTGCCCTATTGCCACGGTCCAACCTACCACGCTGCCCCGAATGTAGAACTGGCGGCGGGTGCCGATCTGCACGCCGAACAGGCAGCGATCTTCGGTGAACGGTGGGGACTCGGTTCTGACCATATCTACAGTGATTATCGCGAAATGCTGGAGAAGGAAAATCTCGACATCGTCAGTGTCTGCACGACGGCACGGATACGGTCGACTATTGTGCAAGATGTGGCACGCTCCAGTGTTAGGGCAATCTGGGCGGAAAAACCGATTGCGCTCAGCCTCGCCGAGGCGGATGCGATGGTGGACACTTGTCGAGATGAAGGCGTCGCACTGGCGATCAATTGTGCGCGACGCTGGAATCCGTTCTTTAGTGAAGCCCGCAAACTTATTGACGAAGGTGAAATCGGTGATGTGCTTCAGGTAACAGTCTATGCACAGTGCGGGCTATCACACAACGGCAGCCATGCTATTGACATCTTGCGTTACATGGCAGGCGGAAATGTGGAATGGGTTTTCGGAGAGATGGAGTCCGATGAAGTCGCCGCCGGTGAAAGTGACCCGCAGGGAAACGGCTACCTCGTTTTTGATAATGGGGTGCGTGCGTATCTGAGAAGCACGTCGTGTGGTGCGGCACCATGGGAGGTCGATGTCATCGGCACAACCGGACGTATCCGTTCTGTTAACAATGCCGAAACTTTCGAGTTGATTCGTGTGATTCCCGGTGGACGGCGCGGACGCGGGGTGCCTGCACAATGTCCATTCCCGATTCCCGTGCGGATGCAAGGGATGGGACTCACAATCGTTGAGGATCTCATTAGCGCCATTGAGAATGGGACTTCCCCGAAGTGTTCGGGAGAAGATGGACGTGCTGCGTTAGAGGTAGCGGTCGCACTTCGGGAGTCGCATCGCCGTGGTGGTGTAAAAGTGGAGCTACCGGTTGAAGACCGGAGCCTCCGGATTCTTTCCTCGGAGATTCAGAACGACGATACGCCCGCCCGAATTCGGAGATTACAAGCGCGTTGATGGCAGGTGTCGATTTGTTTGTTAGGTATACATAAAAAATCAGATCCGTAGCCTGCAACAATACGCAGAAATACTTTCTTCGCATTGGATTTTAGCGTTTGCAAAAACACGCAGGCGGGTCCTGAGGAAGGCACATTGAAATCTAAACTCGCGTCGTTCTCCCGCAAGGTATAATTAAAAATATGAAGTCAGCAGATTATGCGTTTTTTAAAGAAAATGGCTATGTCTCGCTCGGTAAGATTCTGAGCGATGCAGAGGTTGCGCGTTTCGTTCATACTTTTGACCGGGACCGCACTGAGGTTGAAGATCACTGGTATCGTATCGGACATTACCAGACTGTGAATTGCGATGCCCTTTTGACTTCACCTGAATTCGACACTGTGATTCGGCATCCGATCGTCATGGATTGCTTACATACACTGATGGGCAATGCCCCGTGCTTTTCAGAAGTCTGCATCCGGCACATGGCACCCTACGAGGGTGAACTGAATCGCGGCTGGCATCGAGATGGTCCCAGGCACTGGCTTGAACATCCATTGCGCATCGGGTTCATACAGTTGATGTTGTATCTGACCGATGTTGATGAAACAACACACTGTTTCTCCTTATCACCGGAATCAGTGGAAGCTGAAATTCTCGAAACGGATGCCCAGTTGGAGCGCGGTGGAGTTGTCGATCTGTACGGTCCCGCTGGGACAGCCATACTCTTCAACATCGGTGTTTTACATACCGCTACGACCCGTCCCACGCAGGAAGAACGCAAGACGGTGCAAGTCTATTACGGGCATCCGAACCGTCGGTACTTGAGCGAGGATTCGATCATACCTGTTGAATTGTGGCGAGACCATCCCGACCCTGAAGTGCGTGCCTTTTATGGTGTGCTCAACGACAAGACGCGCGACTACCTCGAACACACGGCTTCAACGGGTGAACTGCCGTTTGAGGACACTTTGGCACTCCTTCGCGAACTGGATGTCAAGCACCGCAAGCGATAGGAATGACAGATCGCTTTAGTTGCGGTTGAGGACTATTATCGCCTAAAACTCTGAGTCTCGTAAGACCTCCGCCTGCACTGGATTTACATAACACTGATAATGCCGTTCGACATCTGCCTCCGGCGTAATACCTGCGTGGACGTAGACCCCAAATTGCAGACGGAAACGGTCATTTTCCAGTTCATCGGGTGGATGGTGGAGGATGCTCATCTGTTCTGGCACAGCGATTTCCCCGAAAAAGCCCGGATGTTCAGCGTTTTCTGGGTGATCAAACAGCGCGATACCCGACATTCCATCTCCCACTGTGCCCCCTAAATCGCACCATCGCGCCCGTTGATGATGGACCTCTGTTCTGCCAATCTGTCCTTCAGAATTTTCAACGTGCCCTTCCTCCGGGATACCCATTGACGGATTCAAACGCGCGACACAGAGGAATTGCCGATCACCGATGTCCAACGGCGGTGTCGTTTCGTGAATAATTTCCAGAAACCGCCGCGTATTGCTCCCATACCATACCCGAGCCGTCCGAGTTTCTGTCATGATAACTTCACCATCTCCCTTGACATGGATCAGGTCTTCCACAAATTCAGCGTAGACGTTCCCTTCAGTGATTCGGACAAAGCGTTGGTGCAACATCTTTCCGCAGGGTCCATAAGGTGGTTCATCCCAATCAGACCAAATGTTCGCAGATCCACCTTCACCATGCCCTCCGTAGGCGAGGTAAAGCCCGGTGTGATGCGGATGGTCTTCGCCACCAGCCCCGCGGACCACAGTCCCATGATTCCCGTTGAGGGGCCAAAAGTAAGGCTTCCAGACACCGAGAAAGTTGTAGCGTGCAAATAACGCGTCATTGGCAGAAATGAGCAAATGCGCGGGTTTCTGTGCGATTTGATAACGGGGTTTTGGGGGTGGTCCATCGATCTGTCGGATCGCGTAATATGCCGATGTCCCTGCCGGAAGTTCGCTTGTCTGCCAGGCAAGTTCACGTAGCGTCGGCTCGAATTGACAAGGGACATTTTCATCGGAGACATGACCGTCTGCATCAGTCATGGATATCGCAAGCCCTGAAACCCCTTCTTGCCAATCGGGAAAGTAACGTTTCGGCTTGAAACGCATCCGAACGAGGTCATTGTCCCGCTTGACGGAACCCGCCTCAATTTTGATGATTACACTTCGATTTTGTGTCAAGGGAATAGTCGGTTTGGAATCCCAATCCTTTAGGTTTGGGAGGAAAAACCGCCTTCTTGGAAAGGACCAAAGCGTTGTTTTTTCTTGACCCTTGGTCCGAAATTGTGGTATAATTGTAGTATCTCGTAGGCAGACATGTTTAGCATTACCGCTTGGTAATGTGTCTGCCTTCCACTAAACAGGGGATAAAGGCGAGATACGAGAGATACCATGAAATTAACCTTTGAATATCCTGTATATCCGACACGGACACAGGAACAAATATTGTTAGCGTGGCTTGACCACTTGTGTGAACTTCAGAATTCTGCTCGCCACGATCGACTCGTCGCGTATGAGACAGAAGGTGCTTTTGTGTCGCTCTCCGACCAGCAGACACTTCTTACGCAAGTTCGTGAGAAATATGACGACTTCCGAGAAGTGCCACAAGATTTTCAGAATCACGCGCTACGGAGAAACGACAAAGCCTTTACTGCCTTCCGCAAACGTTGTAAAGACGGTGCGAAGAAAAAGGGATACCCTCGCTATAAAAAGCGTGTTCGCTCTCTGACGTGGAGTCTCCGAAAATACACCAAAGTGGTTCAGCGAAAGACCAAGAACACTGAAAGACAAACAATACGCGTGCGTGAGAATCCGATTGTAGAAACCAATTTTAGGTATAATCGTTTGAAAGTGCCAAAACTGGGTGAAGTCAAGATACGCATGCACCGCCCCTTGCAAGGGGATCCAAAAGAAGTTACGCTCGTCAAAAAAGCAAGTGGCTGGTATGCTCATATTACCTGTGAACTCCCCGATACCCCGAAAGTTGAACCGACAGACGCAATTGCCGTTGATGTGGGAACAATACACTACCTGACGACTTCCAAAGGCGAAAAAGAAGATAACCCGCGTTGGTATCGCCAAGCAGAAGGTTTGCTACGAAAACACTCTAAAGACCTTTCTCGAAAGAAAAAAGGGAGCCAGCGTTGGCAGAAACACCAACACAAACTCGGTTTACACCATGAGCGAACCGCGAACAAACGCAAAGACTTTATCGGTAAACTCGTCTATAAACTCTACCACCATAAAAAAAACAATGTTTTAGTGGCAGAGGATTTAGGCGTATCAAACATGGTTCAGAATAAACACCTCAGCAAGAGCATCAGCGATGCATCTTGGGCTAAATTCTTTAAGTGGTGTGCGGACATAGCCGAAAGAGACGGTCTGTACTTCCACCAAGTTGATCCCAAGAACACTTCGCAAACTTGCTCTGCTTGTGGTAAGAAGTCGCCAAAGAAACTTTCGTTGGCGATACGCACCTTTGATTGTAGTTTTTGTGGCACGGTTTTAGACCGAGACCACAACGCTGCGATAAACATACTTTTACGGGCGGCTTGCGCCCTTCGTGGAGAGCGTTGGGTTACCGACCTCACTGAAGCGAGAAACACCAACGAAGCACGAGACACGGGCTTAGAGACTGCTGAACAACTCTTGTTGTTTAATGGCCTCTTAACAAGCCCAAGTCTTTAGGCTTGGGTACATTGACTAGTTAACTCCTGTTCGCTTCACAGCGAAATCGTTCAATCTTCCAGCGCAAATCGCATACCTCTTGCATAACGGGTACATCTGATTGACGCAAGTCGTTTGAAAGTTGTTCCACATTTCTACCAACTCTGAATGAAATCCTCCACCTCAAAATTCGCTGGCATATCCGTCAATTGATAGCGCATCACACGCGATGTTCTGTCGGGCACAGACCGGGCGATTTCTGCCTCGATTTTCTCGTAGAGCGTTGAGAACCGTTTCCAGATACTTTCGGCATCTTCGGTGGAAAAACGATCCGCGAAATCCTCGTAGAGATGGAAATTGAGTCGGTGTGCAGAGATTGCGCCGATGCGTTCTTCAATCGAAAGTTTATTGATCTCGGGATCTTTGAGTTTACGGACTTTATCCGCTAATTTTGAGAGAAATACGACCGCGACCATGCGTTCTTCTTCACCCGGGTGCAGCTTCGCCACTCCATCTCGAAAACCATCAGCGTCCTTGTTAAAGATGGCGTGAAAGGTTGCCTCAATCACATCGCTCTGCTGTTGCTGAAGTTGGAAGAAATGTTCAAATTGGGTGCGAGCCTTAGCCGGAAGGTGCTGTGTAAATTCCATATTCCAATAGAAGTGGTCAACGATAGGATACGAATCCCCACCGAAGGCGCGATAGCCAAGGTGAACCGTCCGCCGCAATTTCGTGCTATAGTTGCTGCCCCAATGCAAACCCATGTGACTATAGACGACCCCATCGCCTGCTGAGAGTTCGATTGGAATCCCGTCCGGCATCGGCTCCTGTGGGCGTGTCACGAGGTGTTGGTGTTCCTCTGGTGTGTTTGGACGGCAGTAGCTTCTCGGCACGAGCCAGAAGACGCTATCGTCGTAAAGCGGGATGTTCCACTGAACATATCCTGGTCCGTTTTTAACATAATCCCTCTGCATGCCCTTGAGGGGTGCCTGCCCCGTTGGATCAATATCACGATGCCAACTCGCCGGACCGTGATCTCGCACAGGATTACACATCAGTGCCATGAGTGTGATCGCTGCGTCGGGTGCTCTCATGAGTTGCTGACTCACACCGAGAGTGTTCGCATGCAGACAAAATTCGACGGTATTCGCGGTTGATGGATCAACGACCTCATCGAAAAACACTCTCGGTTGCGCGCTCGTCGTCCAAACGCCTCCCGGTTTTTCGTTCGGTTTCCGTTCCTGTTCCCAGACCACTTTTTGCTTCTCAACGAGGGTTTCAAAACTCGTTCTCAACGCTTCCAGCTGATCAGGTGGAACAACCTGTCGCAGTACAACATAGCCATCATCAATGAGTTGTTGCGGATCTACTTTCATCGTCAGTCCTCGTTTCTAACAGATAGCGTTTAGTGGAATCCCGAAGGTTCGGTACCTTCGGAAGTTTCTGCGTCCCCCGGACTTTCGTCAAGAAATAAAAAAAGAACCTGTTATGTTGTCTGAATCTGACAATCATTAACGATAAGGTTGCGCGGTTTTAATCCGCCCCCAAGTGAGACTCAACTTCCCGGTGGGCTGGACCGCTAACCCCTGTGACTCAAAGTTCTGCTTGATTTCTTCCGGTGTTAGTACTTTCTTGTAGATGCGCACTTCGTCCACCGCGCCTATCAAGTATCCATCGGTATTGCCATCTTGCGCGATGTTCCAGTTCGTTTCACCGCCGCCTAAATTGCCGGACATTGCCTCATCCTCTTTGACGAGGACGCTATCGACATACACCTGTGCCTTATCGGCTTCGCGTGTCGCCACTACATGGTGCCATTTGCCATCGGCGTAATCCTCATCGGTTACCCACGCTTTTCTGATGTTGTTTGCTTCCTCGGTATAGTATCGAAGTTGTCCGGTGTTTTGATTAAAGCCCAACCGAAAGAAATGATCGAAGAAATTCGTTTTGTTTGTGAGAATATATTGCCAACCGACGCGACTGTTCGGGGTTTTCAGAAACCATGCTTCATACGACGCTGGTTTCTCCCCGATATTGAAAAGGATCGGCAGCTCCACACAATCCGGTTTTCCGCCAAAATTGAGTGCCTCACCGAGATGCCCTTCGATGGACTCCGGCTCACCGACGATTGTTCCATCTTTGCCGCCAACGAGATCTTTAACAGTATCGCCAGCGATGTCGTTTTTGTCAAGCGTGTAATAACTCACTAAGCCGTCCGTAACTACCTGAGCTTTCACTCCAATAATTAAGATGAAAGTACAGAGGAGGGCAAAACCGGTTTGAAATGCCCACCAATTTAAATGTTTCGGTTTCATGGCTGCCTCCATTTTTCCAGTTTAGTGATACGATGTGAAAAACTAACGGATACCCTCTAAATCGCGTCTATCACATTTCGATTGTGGCTATGATGGCAAATTTGACGAGGATTGTCAATAAAAAAATCAAACTCATTTTTTTGTTGACTTGTCTGTCTAAAACCTGTATCCTCATAAAAACAACTCATTCATATCATTAAATACAGGGGATGAAAGTGTCCCAAGAGTAAATACTTCTGATTAATGGTGTTCGGCTTTGGACAGCCATTCCCGAATCAGGACATTATCCTTGGGTAGAGAAGCCCGATGAAGTGAAGGCATCACTCAGGCGGTTTGTAGTAGATTTTATAATTAACGAGACAGTATGAGCAATCAAGATTTAGGAGAAAAAAATGAAACTTAATAAAATCGGAACACAATGGCCTGTGAAATTCAAATCAAGTCTTCTTATTCTACCTCTGGGTATACTCTTATCTCTGCCGTTTGTCGGTTGCGGAACGGTTATCAATAAATTTATATCAGAGAGTGCGTACGAAGCCCCTCAGTTCCCAAAGTCCGAACTCGCCACTATCCAAATTGACACGGAGGGCGGGTGGCTCCAACGGTATAAGTTAATCGCGTTCCGAATTGATGGCAAATTAGCCGCACGCAAGCAGATTGATGTACACGAGGAGCCCGCTATTGACGAAATTTTGGTCCTACCAGGAAAGCGTGATATGTCGGTAACGACGATACACCGTCATTTTTTTGATAACGACACGGGGACCACCACCCAAATCGTGTCCAAATTCTCTGCTGATGTAAAAGCAGGTGGCACCTATTTGTTGAAGGACGACAACAAATTGGTTGATGCGAGTACAGGTGAGGTTGTCAGCCAATGGAAACTTTTTTAATTCAAAAAATGCTGCCGATTTATGTTGGGCAAGTTGTGCCTTTTCGATATTAACTGGGCTGCAAGTCCACCGAAATTCTGAGGAGACGTTATGCTAATTCGTGGTGACGACAGTGCGATCAATCTTCCGTCTACACTAACGGAAGAGGAGAAGTGGCACTACGATCTGTTTGGCTATTTAGTGCTTCGGCAGGTGGTATCGCCAGCAGAGGTTGAACGGATGCTTGAGATAGCAAACAAGTGGTTCGCTGATCCCGAAACTGCCCCCGAACCGGTGAATGTCACGCAAGACGAACATAGCGGTGTGCTGAACAACGTTCAATACGGCGACCGGATTTTCGAGCGGTTATCCCTCAATGAGAAGGTGATGCGAATTGTGATGGGCTTGATGTGGAACCGTCCGAGGCTCTTCAATTGTGCTCTCGTCTTACAAAAGCAACGTCCCATCTCCGAAGGTGAAAAGGAGAGACTGCATCGCGATACCAGCGGTTTTGAATTTCCCGATGGATTCCATAATCCGCATAACGATTATCAAGCCGGTAACGGACAGATTTATAGCAATTTCGTCAACACCGCTATAACACTCGTCGATGTACCGAAGGACAACGGTTTCATGTGCATCCCCGGTACACATAAATCACGAATTACGTTTCCGACAACACTTGACATTGACAACGAATGGGCACCCGCAATTACGTTTGAGCTGAAGGCAGGAGATTGTCTCATCTTTTCACCGCGTTTGATGCACGGAGCGAAATTTTGGAAAGTCGATTCTCCGCGTCGGGTTGTCTTCAATCGGTATCAATTCAGCTTCTATTTCAATGAGAACTACAGTCTCCCAATAGAAACACACCGACACCGCATCTCTGATGACGAATACGAATTGGAATCGATCCAACGAAATGAAAAAAGATTTGCCAAACGGATCCTCAAGAAATTAGAGACCGGAGAAGAATTATGCTAACACCGGAAGAAAAATGGCACCTCGATCTGCTCGGCTATTTTGTGGTGCGTAACGCCGTGCCAAAAGCGGATGTCGAACTGATGAAAGCACAGATGTTTGAGTGGTCCGAATGGGATGCATCAGACTTCAAGCCACCCATGCGAATCAATGCCCCAGTGGGGAAACCGTGGTGGGTCTATAACATGCACTACGGACATGAAGCGTTCCAACGGCTGATTTTAAATCCAGAAATCCTGCGCGTGGCGACTGCCTTGACGTGGAACCATCCGAGAGTCTTTGATGTCGTAGCAAATATTTGTTATCCTGACGCTGATGGTTTGGAACTACATGGTGGACATAAAGGGTGGTTTAGAGGTCCACATCACCAATACCAAGTCGCGAACGATGAGATCTTCGCGAGTTTCTTTAACCTCTCCGTTTCGCTCGTGGATGTTCCACCCGGTAACGGATTTGCTTGCATTCCAGGAAGCCACAAATCCAACTTCCAGTATCCAGAATACATCACAATGGACGACGCACCGCCGATAGTTCACAACGTTCCAGTGAACGCTGGTGATTTCATTGTGTTTCTGCCGAACACGCGACACGCTGGACGACGGTGGAACCACAAGGTGTATCCTCGGATGACGGTGTTCTTACGCTGGGTCTACGCGAAACAATTTCACCACGCCGATTCGTCTTGGTGGCTCCCATTTGATGCACATAGGGACGAAATCCCGACCGCGCTGCATGAGCTCGAAAGCCGAGATCACGGACAACGGAAGGCGTTGAATGAACTCATAGATCCATTTAAAGTGGATGTCCCCGAATAAAACGTTGACGCGAAGCCAGAAGATTGGTAAGATATACAAAGAAACGATTTTTATATTACAGAACTGGAGAAATAGATGGCAGCCCCGACGAATCGAGAAGTGATTGCCCAGTGGCGCGATGAACCCGCTCCGTTGCTTGTATTGCTACACGCTTTCCACGACCGGGACGGGTTTATATCGGAGGCAGTCCTTCGCGACATCGCAGTCGGACTTCGGATCCCGCTCGCTGAACTCTTCGGCACTTTAACGTTCTATCACCATTTTGCGCGTGAGGTTTCCCCAGGACAGAGGGCGCCGCGCGTCTGTACGGGACCCGTCTGTCGATTGCAAGGTGGATTGGAAATTCTTGAGGCACTCAAAGACGAAGGCGCGACCCCAATGCCGTGTGCAGGAAGATGCGACGATTGCGTGCCAGTGCTGAAAGGACATCAGGTGCTCGTCGGGAAACAGGTAGAAACGCTCTCTGTGGAACCCACCCCTTTACCGCCACCCTATCCAGGCGATGGTGAAGAATGCATCTTCGCCGAGATCCGCGAACCCGAACGCAAGACATTGGAAGGCTATCGACGTACTGGTGGCTATGAAGCGTTAACTCGGGCATTGACAACACTGACACAAACAGATGTAATTGAAACGCTTAAAGAGAGCCAACTCGCGGGTAGAGGGGGCGCGGGGTTCCCGACAGGTATGAAATGGGAATCGGTGTTGAATGCACCCGGCGAACCGAAAACGATCGTCTGTAACGCCGATGAAGGCGAACCGGGCTGCTTCAAGGACCGGGTTATCCTTGATTACGACCCACACGCCGTGATTGAAGGGATGACGCTCGCTGCCTATGCGACAGGTGCGACGCGCGGCTTTATCTACCTCCGCTATGAATACCCAGAAACCTTGAAAATACTCGAACATGCCCTCTTGGAAGCAGAAGCGGCAGGACTGCTTGGCGATGCTATCTTCAGAGAAAAACATGGGGGTGAAGACTTCAACTTCCACATCTACATTCGACGGGGTGCCGGTGCTTATGTCTGCGGGGAGGAAGGATCGCTATTGAACAGTCTGGAAGGGAAGCATCCATTTCCAAGGAATCGTCCGCCTTATCCTGTAACACACGGGTTTGAAAACTTGCCCACTGCTGTCAATAACGTGGAGACACTCACCGCCGCTGTCCAAATTTTGCGACACGGCGCAGTGTGGTATAAAAATCTCAGCTGCGATGAAAACTTGGCAGGCACAAAGATTATTAGCCTTTCCGGTGACATCCAGAGACCGGGGAACTACGAGGTGCCCTTCGGACTTCCGTTAAAGACGCTTCTCTATGAATGGGCAGGCGGCGCGCCAGAGGAGCGCGAAATTCAGGCGATTACGACTGCTGGACTTTCTGGTGGGTTTATCGCTGCAGCCGATTTCGATATTACAATTGATGAACCGAGTTTTCAAAAGGTAGGTGCAATGCTTGGCGCAGCGGGAATCATGGTGTTTGATGACACGCGAGATATGCTCGGTGTCGCACGCAATGCTATGGAATTTTTTGCCGAGGAATCTTGTGGGAAATGTTTCCCATGCCGTATCGGGACACAGCGATTGACGGAACTTTTGTCTGAGCCGTTGCAACCAGATTCAGAGGCACTGATTTCGGAGATTGGAGCAGTCATGAGGGCAACGAGCGCATGTGGACTCGGCACCGCTGCACCAAATATTACAGATAGTCTAATGCGGTATTTCTAATAGTTGACTGACAGCCATTTAAAGATGTGGAGTCGCGGTTTTATTCTTCTTTGCGCCATTGTGTTCGTTGTCGGTTTGGTAACAGGACCGGTCCAGATGCTATTTCCGGTCTACGCGGAGACGATTTTAGAAGAGACCGCACTGTTTGCGGCGTTGTTGCGTGCACTCCCTATCGGGTTAGGTGGACTCTCGGCACTGATAGGTGGAACGCTCAGTGATCGGTTCGGACGGAAACCGGCTATACTCATCGGGATGACAGGTGCAGTCGTCGTAGGCGCGCTTTTCACCACAGAAACGCCGTTGTTTATCTGGGGCATCCTCTGTTATGAAGGCATCGCATCGGGGTTCAAAACTGCGGGTGGTCAAACCTATCTCATTAGCGTTGTGCCATCAAACCGATTGGGATTGGCGACAGGACTGTACTTTATCAATATGACTGTCGGGAGTGCTGTCGGGAGTGCTATTGCTGGAGAAGTCATAGATCGTATTGATTATGGTGTTTTCGGGATCGGTGCCGTGGTTTTAGCAGGTGTTCTGTTCATAGGTGCGTGTTTCTTTCTACCTCGATTGGCACGACAGCCGTCTTCTAATAACCAGCGGAAGCAAGGTGGGATATGGAAATCGACCCTTAATATCGGAGCATATATAGATCTGAGTCGGCGGCGAAACATGCAAATGCTGATCGGTTTACGGGTTTTCCCGACCTATTATTGGGGCTCTGTGAACCTGCTGATGCCGATCTTGATTGCCCGTATCGCTGGCGTTAAAGCGACAGGTTATTACGGGGCGGTGAGTCTGTTATTTGCTTTTGGGTGTCAATTAGTTGTTGGTAGAATATGCGATGCGATTGGGCATCGCACACCTGCCCTCGTGGCGAATGTGCTTGTTACGCTCCTCGCTTTTGGCGTAGCGTTCTTCCATGATTCTTTAATCGCGCTGGAGGTTTTCGGGATACTCGGTGCAGGCGCGGCGTGGGGACTCTCGACGACGATTCCTCGGTTTATCAACGAATTCACCGAGGCTCATGAGAAAGGACACGGGGTAGGTCTCACCCATTTGGCATGGAGCACAGGATTTCTTCTTGGCTACGTCGCAAGCGGTTTTTTGATTAACTTCTCTGTTCAGGTTCCATTTATTGTGGCAGGAATTTCCCTGATTTTTTCAACAGGTATTGCTTACAAACTTCAAGATACAAATACTAAGATCACAAACTAAATGAAGATTAAGAATGTAATTCGGTAATGTGTGGGTAGGCACAAGACTTACCCGAATGTATGGATAGGCACAAGACTTACCCGAATGTATGGGTAGGCACAAGACCTACCCCTACAGTGATTTTTCGGGATGGAATTACCGGAATATTTATTTAAACTTCATACAGTTTGTGTTACTTTCAAACGAAGGAAGGAATGCATAATGGTAATTGCAGAACTCGATTTAGAAAATGGGGAACATCGTGAACTCACAAATTCCGAATGGCGTTATGGCGATGGACTCGTTCCCGGTGAACCCAACGGTGGCTTAGTCAATCAGTTAAAAGAAACACCCGCTCGGCTGGCGGATTATGACGATTCAGGATGGCCGGTCTGTGAGGATATTCAAGAGTGGGTTTCGGAAGGACTCTGTTTCGGTTGGTACCGCATCACTGTGACACTTCCAGAGGAAGTTGACGGCGTCTCAATCGCTGGATCACAGGTGTGGTTCCACACGTGTATTGACGACTACGGTGAAGTCTGGATCGATGGCGAAATTGACTTGGCTTTTGGAGAGTCAGGACGTGGTGCTGCCTCGGGTTTCAATACGCCGCAACGCGTTGTCGTTACAGAAAGCGCGGAACCGGGTGCGAAACATGTCATTGCATGCTTAGCGATCAACGGTCCCCTTGCCAGACCAGGGGGTGGTATCTTTATGCGTTTCGCCAAGTTAGAATTTGAATCCTCTTAATTATAGCCTCTGGACTACTCTCCATTACATTACGATCAGGTTTCTGATGAACGTATTTGGTTTAATCAGAAACATTAGCCCGTAATGTAATGGAGGGTGGACTTAAGGAACGCACTTAATGGACTAAACGAATATTGTTTCTCGGCAAGGTAAAATTAAAAAAGGAAAAAATTTGCGTAAAAAAGCAGTCGTCTTACTCAGTGGCGGCTTGGATTCAGCAACAACGCTTGCTATCGCGCGCGATGAAGGTTACGATACATACTGCATAAGTTTTCGGTATGGTCAGCGACACGCAGTGGAACTACAGTGTGCCAAAAACATTACGAAGGCGTTAGGTATTAGGGAACACGCCGTCATTGACATTGACTCTCGGACCTTTGGCGCGTCAGCATTGACAGCAGATATAGAAGTTCCAAAGGATAGATCGGATACAGAAATGGGAAGTGGCATCCCGATAACCTACGTTCCCGCCCGAAACACAATTTTTCTCTCCTATGCCCTCGCGTATGCGGAGGTTCTCGCCGCTGACACCATTTTTATCGGAGCTAACGCTATCGATTACAGCGGCTATCCAGACTGCCGTCCGGAATATATAGATGCCTATCAAACGATGGCAAACCTCGCGACACAAGCCGGCGTTGAAGGTAAAACGAAACTGAGAATTCGCGCCCCACTTATCGACAAAACGAAGGCAGAGATTATCCAAATCGGCACAGCACTCGGTGTCGATTACAGTCTCACCTTAAGTTGCTACGATCCAGATACCGAAGGCAACGCATGCGGTGGATGTGATAGCTGCCTGCTCCGAAAGCGAGGCTTTAAAGAAGCAGGTATCCCCGATCCAACGCACTACGTCTAAAGGTGAAGCACTCAAAAAAACGATGACAAAAGCAATTTTTTTTGATTTTTATAATACACTCTGCACGTGGGGGCAGCCCCTTATCGGGCGTCTCCAGAAAATCGCAGACCGGTACGGTTTTGAAATTAACCCAGCACGCTATGCAGCAGCACGCGAGAATCTCTATGCGGAGGCATCAGGGTCCGATCCTACCGCGCACGCACTCCTTGAAACGATGCAAGAGATCATTGAGAGTTACCACGACTTTGTAAAAGCACTCGGTGTTCAAGAACATGTAGAACAGATGACATGGGAACTCTTACAATCCGAACACTCACTTTTCGCTGCCAATGCCGCGACACTCTATGACGATACCGTTCCGACACTTCAGCATTTGCGAGATGCGGGTTTCAAGTTAGCAATCGTTTCCAATTGGGATACGCCGTTGGACCCACTTACCGAGAGACTCGGTATTGCGCACTATTTCGATATAATTGTCGCCTCGCACGATGCCCGTGTCCGGTCAGCAAAACCAGATCCGCATATCTTCAACTATACGCTCGCAGCGGTCGGTGTTTCGGCAGAAGAGGTTGTCCATGTCGGGGATACCTACGAGGCAGACATCGTTGGAGCACAAAATGCGGGGATCCGTCCGATATTGATTGACAGAGACAACACACAAACCGACAGATGGCACGAGACGATCCAGAACCTGTCCCAATTACCGGAACTACTTTCCAGGGTATAAAACAAGGAAATTATGGTAAAGGCTGTTTTCTTTGATTTTTACGAAACATTATGTTTTCACAAGCATTCCCTTGAAGAAAACCTTGAAAGAATTGCTGAAAGGTATGGCGTTGAGGTCAATTGGGAACGCTGTGAAACAGCAATGGAACGTCTTTTTGCCGGGACATCGTTCCCCGACCCTACGACCGATTTTTCTTTGTTGGAATCGTTGATAACTGTGATGAAGCGAGAATCCGAATTTATCAGGGAAGTCGGCATTGAGAAACACGTAGAACAGATAGCATGGGAGTTGTTGCAATCTGGGCACTACGTCTTTGCGGCGAACAGTGCTACGCTCTACGATGACGCTATCCCGACACTTCAGCACTTCCGAGATGAAGGCTTCAAGTTAGCGATTGTTTCCAATTGGGATACGCCGTTGGATCCACTCACCGAGCGACTCGGTATTGCCGATTATTTCGATGCCATTGTCGCCTCGCACGATGCGCGCGTCAAGTCCGAAAAACCGGATCCACATATCTTCAACTACGCGCTTGCCGCGGTCGGTGTTTCAGCAGAAGAAGCCATTCACATCGGGGATACTTATGAGGCGGACATTGTCGGAGCAGAAGGTGTAGGGATTCGTCCGATATTGCTTGACAGAGACGGCACACAAGCCGGCAGATGGAAAGAGACAATCCAGAGCCTCACCGAATTACCGAAACGACTCGTTTAGTTCTCGGTTCAGTAAAGGTAAGGTTTCATATCCCATAACAGGATGGTGCCGTCTAAACTACCGCTCGCTAAGAGTGTTCCGTCCGGCGAGAAAGCGAGCGACTGAATGTCGGTGGGATGACTCCAGAAAGTAGCAACATTTTCTCCCGTGGTGGCATCCCATAAACGAATGGACATCTTATCGGTGCCTTGCCACGATGCACCAGAAACGAGATATCGTCCACACGGGGAGAAGGTTAAGGCATCAGGTCTCTGACATCCATGTGGCAAACATATCACCATCCGGGTTTCATAGGTCGTTGCATCCCACAAATGGATCTCTCGGAAAACACCGCCAGCAATCAGGGTTCCGTCGGGAGCAAAGGCAATCGTTTTTGGGGTACTCCTATACGCCGAGCCTTTTTCCAACCATTCGAGTATTTTCTGAATTTGGCGATCGTCGCCTTTATATTTAGACGTATCTCGGGGTCGGTTTGAGGAGAGTTCAGTGATCAGTTTCCCGCTTTCAATATCCCACAATCGGGCTTTTTCCTCATGGTGTGCACTCGCAAGATACTGTCCATCCGGTGAAAAGGCGATCGACCAGATCCAATCCGTATCTTCCGTGAAGATTTGAAGTTCATAGCCGTGTTCCACATCCCATACGCCTAAAACACCGTTAGCATCCGCGCTCACCAGTAGATTTCCTTTGGGAGAGAAAGCGAGGGCATAGAGGACTGCCTGATGTCCAGTAAGTTCAACAGGTGGAGTGTCTGGTTTCCCAAAGTCCCATACTCTCACAATCTTATCGTAGGAGGTGGCAGCTAATTTGTTGCCACAGGGTGAAAAATCAATAGAACGGATCGTCTGAAGACCTTCGCATTTGAATGTTGTCTGCAGTTTTAATGCCTGAACATCCCGTAAACGAATTTCACCTAACCAACAGCCGGCAGCCAACTTGTTTCCATCAGGTGAAAATGCAACAGCCCCACACACAGAATCGTGGTCACGGATAGCAGGAGACTGGGGTGCGAGGTCTCCGATGCTCCACGTCCGAATGGTATCTGTACCACCGATAACTAACTGCGAACCCGTCTGTGAAAAACGGAATCGCTGGACAATTTCTTTATACGTTAAGGTCGCTACCTTTCGGGTCCGTTCCACATCCCAAACGGTAAGCGTCGTTCCAGAAGCCATTGCAGCAAGCAAAACGCCGTCAGTTGAATAGGCGTATTGCACCAATCTCGTCGCCTCTGGCATTGATGTGATAATGGGATGTGGTTCATTAGCGGTGAGTTTGTCAGTTTCCCATTTTTGAAGACTGCCATCCCAATCCACCGAGGTCAGGAACTCACCACACGGTGAAAAAAGCAGGGCAATTACTATGGCTGAGTGTCCAGTGAGGTGAGCAACACGTTCACCGGTTTTGATGTTCCAGACGGAAAAGGTATTTTCGGGGGTTGCTCCTATGAGGAGCTTTCCGTCAGGTGAAAAAGTAAGTGGAATGCGAGTGGGATAATGACGAGGTTGGAGTTCTTCATCAACGGCAAATTTCGCGATCTGTTCACCAGTTTCGAGGTGCCAAATGTAAATCGCATCGTATCTTCCACCAGAGGAGGCTAAGCATTGCCCATCCGGTGAAAAAACAAGCTCAGAAGCCCGATCAAATTGTCCCATCCGTTGCATGTTCACAAGGCAACGGTGATTCTGCACATCCCAAACTTTAATCTCACCGTCTTGGTTGCCGGTGGCAAGTAGCGTACCATCCGATGAAAATTTAAGGGCGGAAATCATCCCTCGTTCTGTTTCCCACAATGCGATAGGCTTCATCGTGGCAAGTTCATACCACCAAACCCCAATCGATGTTCCAACAACGAGATACTTTTCATCTGGCGAAAATTCAAGCGGCCCGACCGTTCCGCGTCCTAACCGAGCAATTGCGCCTTCTGGGAGTGCCCAAGTGCTGACATCCGTATCTATGCCTGTTTCTTCGGAAACCGTCTGAGGATTTGGATTTAGCACCGTGCTCCTCCTATTTCAAAATGACCCTTTTGCGCATAGGTGAAATTTCATCTGCCCGCAGTTGATAGAAATAACAGATTGCATCAGTGGTTGTTCTTGAATGAGGTGTTGGATTTAAGGATATCACGACAGCCCAACTCCTGTTTCGTAAACATCGTTCTGGACTAACCATACCGAAACTGCCTGAACGAGAATCTGATTCGCCCGTTCAACAATTGGGTTTAAAGATGGAATATTGGCAAACATCTTATGTGCTCGGTGTTTCAAGTTTGCAATGGATGGCAACTCAAGGATTTTCATCTCTTTGAGGAATGCTTCAACCTCTGATTGACTGATGCGAGCACGGTTACGCAGTTCTTCCAACTTCGGTGTGTGCGCCCAGGTTTTTAAAACCGTTTTACCGATGTGTTCAATCGAAAAACTCGCAGCGAGTTGTTGCGCGGCATTTTCGATGGTTGTTAGAGATAATCTACGTTTTCCTTCAACCACATGTGCTGGCGGTAAACGTAGATCCCAAACGATTCTAAAGAAGGACAAAGTTCTTAGGATATAGTATGTGATATCAATTTGCCACCAATGGAAGCCTTGGGGAGTAGCACTCGGGAAGTGGTGGTGATTGTTATGCCATCCTTCCCCCAACGTGATAATAGCCAGAAGCAGGTTATTGCGAGAATGGTCACCTGTGGCGTACCGCTGTTTCCCGAATACGTGAGAGAGAGAATTGATCGTAAATGTCCCGTGAAAAAGGATCACCGTGCTCACGAAGAATCCTACGATGAGTCCCGACCAACCCGCAATCGCCCAAACGAGAACACCTAATAGGAAGGGGGGCAATCTGTCCCATTTATTGAGCCAAACGAGTTCTGGGTATTTCTGAAAATCCTTAATTATACCGTAATCTACGGTCCGCCCGCGTTTCGAGAAAATCCACAGCACGTGAGAATGCCAAAATCCGTGTTGTACTGGGGAATGTATATCTTGCTCTGTATCGGAGTGTTTATGGTGTTCGCGATGTTTCGCTGCCCACCAGAGCGCGCCGCGTTGCGCTGAAGTCTGCCCCAGGAATGCCAGAAAAAATTGGAATCCGCGACTTGTTTTGAAGGAACGGTGCGAAAAATAACGATGATATCCAGCCGTGATACCGAACATACGGATAACATACAATGCACCGCATATCATCCAGTCGATAGGTTGAACGTCCACCCAGAAAATTGCAAGACAGGCAAGGTGAACCATTATGAAAGGCAGGACGCGTGGGTGAATAATGTCCTCCGCATGGGAAGGACGTGTAGGGCATGGTTCGGTTGACAATATAATTCTCCTTGCTACGTATAGCAGTTAAGTTATGTCTATTCAAATTGTTTCGTACACAGGAATTTATCAGGGTACAATGGTTGTTAGTGTGTTATTAGAACAGAATTAAGAATACCACGTTTTGTCAGAGGAGTCAAGCTCTTCTATTTTTGGGTGGGACTATTCAGTGTGTTTCTCCTTTATTTTTCAGGGGGTGTTTCGGGTTTGCTTTCGGTATCGTCCGTATTGACGTTTCGTTGTGTCATCTCAGCGACAATACCGATAACCGTTGCACTCAGGAGCATTGAGAGTGTGTCATTGACAAACAAACCAAAGATGTCCTGACAGATAAAAAACCCGACGGTCATCAACACAACCTTGATGTTCCATAACAGAAAACGTTTCAGCCCTTTTAAGATCATGGATCACCACCACTTGCGGATCGAGGGCCGGAGCCTCCCAATGACGATGCCGAACATCATGCCGACAGCAAAAAGAGCGACGTTCTCATAGAGTTCGGTGCCCTTCTTATCTCTGATGTCTTCACGAAGCCGTTGTAGTGCCTGCTTCTCTCTTGCCATTTGCTGTTTCTGACGCTCCCGTTCGATTGTTCTGTGTTCTCGCTGTGCCGTCTTTTCGGCTTTTCTTGCGGATTTGGCGGCGACTTTGGTGGCTTTTCTATCTTCCTTTGGGGTGGGGCGTTGCTCGGATGCCCAAGTGCCTCTGAGACAGATGCCCATCAGAACCGCAGCGACGATGACACAGACGAGTGTTGCCTTTTGCATACGATTGCCTCCAGACAACAGGTTGTTTTCAAAATCCCGCACAACCTGCAAAGCGAGATTCCTTTGGAGGAATATCCCCGACGAACCGCGTCGCAGACAGCCGGAGCACTCTTTCAACTGCCTGTTGACACCGCGTGCGGATGTCGATCGCTGGAAGGCGTTTATCACCGGTGAGCATACCACGCGGTTGAAAGGGAATCAGCTGATAGTTACCAAGCGCGAGGACTTCGTTATACTTTCCTGCCTGATCAAGACCGACAGTCGCTATACCTGTAATACAAGCAAAAATAAAAGTTGCTATGAAATATCTCAGTGTTTTTCTCCTTTGTAAGTTATAGGTTGTGAAGTTCACAGCTAATGTGTGTGCATAGGTTTCGGCTCAATCGGCTCTTCACGCTCCAGGGCATCCTTGCGCTCATCGGTTTTCTCGAACTCTGCCATGAGAAACTTTCCCCTCTCAATATCTTTGAGGCGTTCAGATTCAGGTATGTGTGTCGCTTCATAAGCAGGACGGTAATTGTATTTTTCAAGGAGCGATATTAATTCGTTCTCCACACCATCAAATTCAGTCGTCAGTTTCCAATACTTTTTCATGTATTCTATGTCTGCCATGAACCAAGTGGCGGTCCGATGGGCATCTGCCAATACAGCCTGATGCTCTTTGCAGTCAGGATACTCCTTATAATGCTTTGCGACATAGTTATCTCGGACGCGCGCATAGACATCTTCCTTTGGAGTGGTTCTCAGGTATCCCTCAACAGCCTTTAGGGTCGAAAGCGAGACGGACACATCGGCGGGCATTACCCCCCGCGCATCGACACTTGTATCTTCGAGCGGGCGGCATAAGTGCCAACGCCACTCATTGAGTTTAGAAGGGTCGATAGGTTCTGCGGAGAAGGAAATGTAAACTTTTTGCTGTTCTTGGCTGGTGATGTGCTGCCCACAAAATATTCCACCGCTGGCGATAATTGGGACACAAACGACCAATATCCAAACTTTTTTGGCTAACATTTTCAAACTCCTTGTCGCTACTCTTTGTAGATCAGATGAGATTGCGAAAATCGCGACCGATTGAATTACCTTGCCTAATAGTGGTAGTAAAGTGTTCGAGGTTCAGTCGGGGTTCGTTCATAAAGGTCATCCTGTCAATGTTTGTGAGTGTGTTGCGGGTCCGGCTCTACTGGCTCCTGGTTGATTAAATCAATTAATCTTACTTGGAGGTCATAAATCCGTTTTTCAATAGGATTCGCAAAAATCTGAAGTCTCCGCTTTTTTCTGTGACGCATCTGACCTCTCAATTTTCTTATATCGGATGCCAACTTGTTCATTTCCTCCACCTTCTTGTCGAAGTCCATTTCAATAGAAGCGTCAGACATGTAAAAACTCATTTTTTTGTGGTAAGGTCTAAATCCTGGCAAACGCCGATTGAAAATCTTGATCGTTTTCCTCCCTAAATGAATAATCTCATTCATAAGCACACTTTTTTTCCCCTTGTAGGTATAGTGATCCACTTCATATTGGGCGTGGCGTTTTGCATCTGCTTCCAGCATCTGTTCCTGTGTGCAATCGGGGTATTTCTGTAAGTGCGTCTTTTTATATGACTGGTAAGCTGAATTATATTTCTTATCCAGATCAACTTCTTTATCCAGATCAATATATTCAGGTGTCGGTTCTTGATGTGTGATGTAGTATCCCCAAATTGAGCCGCAGATCAGGACACCTATCAACGTCAGCAAAATCGGCGCGCCAATACGTTTCCTCGACATTTTCCGACTCCTTTTGTGTGGGTTGCGAAATCGCAAGCCTACCGAATATAATCTGAACGCAACTCAAGTCTCAACAACCGCCATCCCCCCGTTCTGTCGTCGAGTTCAGCCTTTACAGCGTCTATCTCCGGCAATGCTTCATACGTATCGGCATCTGCCTTCGTGGCAAACTCAAACGCAACCAAGCGATGCGGGGATTCTCCATAATAGTTGTCGTAAGACGTGATCCTTTTGACTTGATGCGGGGCAACTAATACCGCAGAAATGGAATCCACCCATTCCACATACGCCTGTTTTCCGCCAAGCGGATAGTCAACAACATTGATAATCTTCATCTGCCAATCGCCTACCTCACCCGCCGCATAGTCGGAGCGTTGGATAAACGTATGAACAGTTGTGTCGCTGGACCGATTTGGAAGTTCTTCGAGAATCTCAGCGATCTCTGGACGGTTGAGATACGTTGCCATCTCCAGAAAGCTCCCAAACTCAAACTCAACGAGGCGGTGTGGACTTATACCCGCTTCAATATTGTCGTAAGACCGGATCCGAATGACCTCTTTGGGAACTTGCAGTGTTGATGCTATGGACGCAATCCATTGAAGATACACGTCCTTACCGCTTTCGGGGTAGTCAATGAACCAGACTAACTTCACGGGAATCCCTGGCATCGGTTCATCTGCGGTCGTGTCCACAGGCATAACGTCAAGCACCTGCTTTTGGGTTCTCTCACAGCCTACGAGTAGAAAAAAGCCAATGAGAAGTATCACTGACAGTTTTGCGAATCTCAAAATCATCATCAATCCTCCTTGTTTGCGAAAAATAGCGTCAACTCTCAGATCGGTAGATAGCAGACAGGTTTTCGCGATCCAGCGCATGGAACCTGCCATCCAGTCAGAAGCATTACAATGTAAAAGCAGTTTTCCGACATACTCAGGTCGATGCAACGAGACGTCAAAACCTAATCTCTATAACGGCGGCGGGGGCGAGGGGGTTAGAAGGATCGCCCCCATAAGAAGATTCTGACGTTGGCGGGTGGGGTCAAAATCTGTTAGAGGGCCCCACCCATACGCTCGCCAGCACGGGGTCTTGATCCTTTACTTTACGATTAACAGTTTGCGAGTCGCCGTGAAATCCCCTGCCGTCAGCGTATAGAAATACACACCACTCGCAACAGGTTCACCGACACCGTTTCTGCCATCCCAATACGCCGCACGACTCTGATCGGTATAATATCCTGCGGTCTGGTGTCCGAGATCCAACCGACGGACAACGCTGCCGCGGATGTCGTAAATCGTTATCAAGACCTCCGCAGCCGTTGTCAACTGATATGGGATCCACGTTTCTGGGTTGAACGGATTTGGGTAGTTGGGCAAAAGAGACGTCTCTCTGGGTGTTAATGATACAAGGAGCTGCTGAAGCATTAGAATTCCGCGTTGAAAGGTATGATTGGTAAGGTTGACGTGCTGTGCTTCATAGAGCCATTGTTCTACCATTGTGCGTCTTGGCACTAACGCTCTATCGTCGTTTGCTATCTGAGGTGCGCTTGGCAGATTCCCGATCGCGCCAGCGACTTTAACTAAGTCTACAATATCGACAACCCCATCGCCGTTGACATCTGCGGGGTTTTCACCCGTCTTTCCGAAGTTTGAAGCGATGAGTACCAGATCCAAGACGTTTAGTGAACCGTCCTCATTGACATCTTCAGCGATGGATGCCGGTTGAATCGTTCTGCCTTTTTCTATCGGGTCTTCTCCGACGCTACTATTTTCAACGCGAGGATAGAGACGCTGACCCTCCAAATCAACAAGAGAGGCTTGGGATAGGAAAAAACCCGATGCTCTGCTATCAACGACCTGAAATGTGATTCTCGCAAGCGTGCCGTCACCGGTGGTGTCCTTTGCCCCTGCTGCTGCCAAGGTTACATAACTTTTTTCAACAACGGGTGCTGCAAAGAACACTCCATCAGGTAGATACTCACCGTTAGCACTTGAAAAATAGATGAGCGTATTCGGGTCAAAGACGACAATTGCTTCATAGCCAGCTACATTTTCTCCACCTGAAATGTTCAGAGAGACGGTAAGTTGTTCCCCAATACCAAGTGCTTCCGTTGAGATAGGAGAGAGACTCAAAGTCGCAGGCGTAGTGGCAGAGACTGTCAGGTCCCATAGGGTGATCGTGTTATCCCCGCGCCGGTCTATACCACTTGCCAACGTCCGACCATCGGGCGAAAAGGCTATACTCAAGACCTTATCCGTATGCCCTGTGAGGATGGCTTTAATCTCTCCTGATGCGACATCCCATAAACGCACCGTTTTATCATAACTCCCACTTGCCAACGTCCGACCATCGGGCGAAAACGCTACACTCGTAACACCCTCTGAATGCCCTGTGAGCGTTGTTTTACGTTCCTCGGATGTGACATCCCATAAATGCACCGTTTCACCACTACTACTTGCGAGCGTGCTACCATTGGGAGAAAATGCCACGCCCCCACTCCATCGACCCCACGATATACTTTCTGAAAGGGTCGTTTTGAGTTCTCCCGATGCCACATCCCATAAATGTACCGTCCCAGCACCTGCACCACTTGCCAGTGTCCGATCATCAGGCGAAAACGCTACACTATGAACCCCCTCCGAATGCCCTATGAGGATAGATTTAATCTGACCTGATGCCGCATCCCATAAACGCACCGTTTTATCATGACTCCCACTTGCCAGCGTCCGACCATCCGGAGAAAATACGACGCTGCTGAGGCTATCCGAATGCCCTGTGAGGATAGATTTAATCTGACCTGATGCCACATCCCATAAACGTATCTTTTTATCTTCACCTCCCATGGCAAGCGTCCGACCATCGGGCGAAAATGCGACACTATTGATCGCATCCGTATCCTCTGTGAGCGTTGTTTTACGTCCCTCCGATGTCAGGTCCCATAAAATAGCAGTATCTCTACCGCGCCACCCACCACTGGCGAGACTTTGCGAATCGGGGCTAAAAGCTAAGCTATGGATATTACCACCCCAACGCCCCAGTTTAAGGGGGGCTTTCTGTCGTGGTGGCGAATCTGCGGCAAACGTGTTCATCGAAAACAGCAGTAGAAGGGTCAGTAGATTTATGGTTATTTTCATGCTAAAGTCTTCCTTTTTTGAAAATGAAATAAAAATCAAACAATGCTATAGCATTCTCAATGCTATCCGTTTGCGAGAAACCCCCGCTGTCTGCTGGATCCGCGCGGGGGGTTATGTGCGAGATGTAAGCCAGTCCTCTACTTCCGCTATGAGTTTTGCCATGTCTGCTTCCAATACGCCGAATTTCTTTGCGAGTGCTATAGGCATCTCGCGACACGGGTACGTCTCTATCCACCTTTTGAGTTGCGCCCGAGATCGGGTCGTGCGCATCAGATTTGCAATCGTCTCCATATATTCAGGGTCCTCTATCGCGGCACGCACCTCAGCTGCACTTAGGTCCAGATGTGATCCTAAGTTTTCTATTTCTTTCTTGTGAAACCACTGACGCATGGCAAGAATTTGAGGCACTCTGAAGGAGGGTTGCGTTTTCATAAGAATCTCCTTGCTTTTCATCTCAGCAATTTCAAGACATGCGGTCGGAACACTTCGTGTAATTTCATGAGTCTCTCGTGCAACCATGAAAACTCTTGATCGGTGTTAGCCCTGTCTACATGTCCCACGGTGTTATTGGCGAATCCAATTCGGTCTCTTCTTTCATCCTCCCATATTAATTCGCCAAGATTGTTCCCAACGTCTCTTTCAATACTACTCTTCTGTTCTTCCAATTGATCGTAATGTGTTGAGGTCTTCATGCAGAGGTTCGCTTGTAGTTTCTCATTATCTCTATACGCTACGAGCCAAACAGCACCCTCTTTATGTCTGTCCTCAGATTTAAGGGTTTTTCCATCAATCTGGATACCATAAATGGAAGGTAAATCGGGTTCAGGAAACAACTGTAGTTCTTTCTCATTTTCCACGTAAGTTTTGAATTGATCCCAATACGTTTTCCCCAAGGGATCATTAGCAGCCGGTTGTGTAGAAGGTTGTCGATAGGGTTTATGCTCCCTTTTGTGACATTCCTGGCATAACGCGACCAAGTCAGAAAGGGGTTCTTTCCCAATATTTTTATAGGTTTTATGATGCGCCTCAGTCGCCTTAGCACCACAGACACATTGCCCCCCATCGCGTTGTTTGACTGCGTCTCGCTTCGTCTCCCATGCAGGCGAGTCGAGATATTCTTTATAAGTTCCGCAGTTATTATCCGGGTCCAGTACCTTGAGTAAGCAGTGCCAGACCTCCGCACGAAAGATAGAAGCCTCTGAAAACTTCGGGTAAAGAGCAACTGCTTCGTTGAGCAGTTCTATAGCGCGCTTACAGTCCCCCATTGAGGGGTTCTGAAATAAACTCACAGCCGCGGCATAGTAGTTCCTTGCTCTCATTTTATTATCCATTGGAACGCCTTTCTTTTTGACCCCTTGTGATTGTGGAGTGTTGCGTTTTACTTGCGTATCAATAACTTCCGTGTGGCTCTGAAATCCCCTGCCGTCAGCGTGTAGAAATAGACACCACTTGCTACTGGCTCTCCTAAACTATTTCTGCCGTCCCAGTAGGCGGCGCGACTGCGGCTTTCATAGATGCCCGCAGGCTGGTGTCCAAGGTGTAGATGCCGAACCGTTCTGCCGCGGACCTCATAGATATGCAAGGTGACTGCGCTCGGTTCAGCAAGTTGGTAAGGGATCCACGTTTCGGGATTGAACGGGTTTGGATAGTTCGCGAGTAAAACCGTCTCATCGGGACGGACTTCTGCCAGTGTCGGCGCAGCAGGAACATCTCCGACCTCAAAACGGACAATCTCTGTGAAATCATGTCGCTGTGTATTTCCTGCTTTATCAAATACAGTCATCTCAGCGAGTCCCCATATACCTGGAGCACTACCGACAGGTAAAACGATTCGCTGGTGATATTCCTTAAAAAGAGCAGGGTTACCGGCAAAATACAGCCCACCGTCTCCGTCTGGATAGTGAAAAAAACCGTGCATAAGCCCCTGTGGATCTCTTAAATTCAGGCGGCTTATGTCATAACCGCTGATGTTATCTTTAATCCTAAAGGAAATATCAACGATTGTTTCACCATTGGGTGCCTCTGGTATCGTCGGTTCGGCTTTAATCGCGATACGGTTAACATCCAATACGGGTGGCTCAAGGTCGGGTGTCTTTGTTTTTACCTCAATCGTTTTGGGTGCCTCGTCTCTGTTGTCCTCTGTAAAATAAACACGGGATTTATTCAAAGCAATATCTGACATGGTAATAAAATCAAGGCTGTAAATACCACTTGGCATATATTCAGCTAACGGAAATCTCACGACGACTCTCTCTGATTCACTATCATAGCCACCATATTCAAACTGTCTGTTATGTATTATTGAAGGCGTCTCCCTCAAATCATCATTTAAAAACGCAGAAACCCATTCTATACCTGTTTTTTCTATCACCTGCCAACTGGCTGTAACGATCTGATAAGGTTTCCCGTCAGATGTAATCGCTCTGGACAATGAAAGTATCATTGAGTTCGGAACATATTTCGGTGCCTCACAATCGGAAAGCGGATTATTGACATAGAGTTTCCAACCATAGTCAATTTGAGATCCATGGCGTTCATCGCCATGGACATCCCATATCCTAATTGCGTCAGGACGCCAATATCCTTCCGCGGCATATTTTGAGAGCGTTGCTTCTCCACGCAATATGTGTCCAGCAGCGACAGGTGTACCATTGGCATCAACCGGGGTCATCCACGCAACATCAAAAAACGTGTCTTTATCCGAAAAGACTCGGATATATGCGCCTGTTGCAGCGTCGAGGTCGTTCTCACCATGAATCTCAATTTCCACCGTTATCTGCTTATCTGCTTCAGGTGCCCCCTCAACGCGTATGTCAATGCGTATAATCCGTCCCGGATAGACATAATCGGGCCAGAGGTTGTAGACCTCAAAGGTTAAGTCTTCGCGGATCTTTGAGATATAGCGGGTGCCGTGCATGACTCGGTTTTGAATGAACTCATATTTCGCAGGCGATCGCGATCGGAGTTTGTCGGGGCGGACGATGTAGTAGCTGATGCTCTCTGCCATATCCTCATTCGGATTCACACCGTGGGCATAAGCAGAGGCGAACTCAACCTGTTTGGTAGTTGACCAGCCATCTTTATCGTCCGGATTTTCAAACCAACCGCCAAGTTCGATCCAATCCTGTTTCAGTTGTTCATCAAAGAGGTATTCCCATAAGAAGTGTGCTTTTTCATGAAGGATCAAACGGTGAATAGCGTCGGCTCCCTGCCCCTTAAAAGCAGATTCCATAAACTCAATATAGCCCGCGCCCGGCCACGCGACCGCGGGTGCCCTGGGATGTGTGGGATGGGGGGTGCCATCTAAACGCCGAACAAGATATTTCAGCCCTGGTATTTTTAGCATTCCCGAAGGATACTCCTCTAACATCGAGACGAGCGCGATAAGTTCTTCGTTCTTGAATTCGGAGAAACGTCCTGCAGGTTCACCTGTCAATTCGGTATAGTCCGGGATATTCACACTAACGGCATAACGCTCTTGTAAGATCCGTTCAAGGGCGTATCTATCGGCACCGTTGTCGGTGACAAAACGAACCACCCCCCGATGAAGCCGTTTGGAGAAATACCGACCCCGAACGCCTTCAATTTCAGCTAACAGTGGTGTGGCATGCACAAAGGCTGCCGTGGCAATCGTGACGATCCGATTCCCGCCTCGATATTCTACTGAAATATCATCTTGTATGTGCCGATCACTTAACCGCCACAAAGACGATTCCACTGACGGAGCATCCGAAAGCGGGTTGTTTATCACCTGTGGGATAGATTCAAACGTCTGGAGCAACCGATACGCAAGCCCTGGACTCCATTCAGTACCCAGATGCACCGAATACTTCCGTAGTAACGCCAACGACGCACTATGAGACGCAACTTCTACCGGCTCGTCGAGGAATGTCACCTCTACTGGCGCAACAGGCGTCGCACTTTCCTGTCCCTCTGGCGTTTCGTCAAGTTCCCAGTGATACGTCCATAGATTTGGAGACTTGGTTTCTTGTTCTTCCGCAGACAGAAGCAACGTTGTAAGTGAAAATATCAGACACAGCATCATCTGTATGATTCTATTTCTCATCTTATTATCCATTGGAACGCCTTTCTTTTTGACCCCCTGTGATTGTGGAGTGTTGCGTTTTACTTGCGTATCAATAACTTCCGTGTGGCTCTGAAATCCCCTGCCGTCAGCGTGTAGAAATAAACACCACTCGCAACAGGCTCCCCTAAACTATTTCTGCCGTCCCAGTAGACCGCACGGTTTCTACCTGTATAATAGCCCGCTGACTGATGCCCAAGTGCTAAGGCGCGAACTAACATGCCTCTCGTATCGTAAATGCGAATCTGGACATCGCCGCTGTTTGCGAGTTGGTAAGGTATCCACGTCTCTGGGTTGAATGGATTCGGATAGTTTGCGAGCAGTTGTGTATCGTCAGGGAGTGAGGCAATCGTAGGTGCTGCAGGGGCCCCTTGTTCCACTTCAAAGCGGACGATCTCAGTAAAATCTGCGTTAAGTGTATTTTCCGCCTTGTCTGTTATATTCATTGCGGCAAGCCCCCAGGTGCCGGGAACGCTTCCGACTGGCAAGACAATTGTTTTATGATAGTTTTGGTAGACGGTTGGATCTCCATCAAAATAGACTTCACCCCGATCTGGGCGAGCATGCCAAAAAGGATGTGTTACACCTTGTGGATCGCGTAAATAGATGTGTGCAGAACTATATCCGCTGATATTGTCCTTAATCCTGAAAGTAATGTCTACTTGTGTTTCACCATTTGGTGCTTCTGGATGTGTTGGCTCTGCCTGAATTGTAATTTGATTTAAATCTAAAACAGATGGTGTGCTATCAGGATTTTTCGTCTGAACCTCAATTGTGTAGGGGCCTTCATCGAGAATGACGCGTTGGTTTTCTCGTAATATATCTCTTGGTGTGAAATATATCTTAAAGCCCTGTCCAGCAATATTACCGACTCCAATGCTCGATAGTGTATATGTCCCACTTTGTCGATAGTCTGCAATAATTATATCACCAGTCACTTCACCTTTCTGCGCGAGGTCTTTTCCCTTTTCGCGCGGGTACGCAGCACCCCCACTTACAGAATAAGTTTCAGGGTTCTCATCGTTCATAGCTATACTACAACCCGTTAAAGGAACATGTGAAGGGGCGATCCTCCAACGTACGGTCACGATCTGATAGGGTTTACCCTTTTCAGTTATTGCTTCTGATAAGGAGAGTTGGACTGAATTTTTGATATATTCTGGGGGTTTTAGGCTTTCAAGAGGATTGTTTATATAGAGTTTCCCTCCAAAATCAGTTTGTCCGTTGTGCCGCTCATTGCCATTGGCATCCTGGAGGCGCATTGCATCAAGTAGCCAATAGCCGTTTGCCGCATATCGTGATAACGTGAAATGTCCTCGAAGAATATGACCTGACTGGATACGTTGACCGTTAGTATCTACAGGCGAAAAGTGTATCCATTCAGAGTTGCCTTTTGGACCCCGAATTTGGGCACTAGCAGATTGCGCAGTGTCAAGATCACTCTCGCCGTGAATTTCGATCTCTATTGTTATCCGCTTATCTTCTTCAGGTTCACCTTCAACCTGTATATCTACGCGTATAACCCGTCCCGGATATACGTAGTCAGGGTAGAGGTTGTAAACTTCAAAGGTTAAGTCCTCGCGTATCTTTGAAATATACCGTGTGCCGTGCATCACTCGGTTCTGGATAAACTCATATTTGGCAGGCGAACGCGAACGCAGTTTGTCAGGTCTCACAATATAAAAACTGATGCTCTCCGCCATGTCCTCATTCGGATTTATACCATGGGCATACGCGGAAACAAATTCAACCTGTTTCGTCGTTGACCAGCCATCGGGATCATCAGGGTTTTCAAACCAACCCCCAAGTTCAATCCAATCCTGCTTGAGCTGCTCATCAAAGAGATATTCCCATAAGAAATGTGCTTTTTCATGGAGAATCAAGCGGTGAATGTAGTCGGGACCTTGTGCTTTAAAGGCAGATTCCATAAATTCAATATAGCCTGCACCGGGCCACGCGACCGCGGGTGCAGTTGGATAAAGCGGATGCGGTGTTCCATCCAACCGCCGAACGAAATACTGCAGTCCAGGTGTTTTGAGCATACCTTGTGGAAATTCTTCAAGCATAGACACCAATGCCATTAATTCTTCGTTTTTGAATTCGGAAAAACGTCCCGCGTGTTCACCGGTTGTATGTTTTGTCAACTCACTGTAATCCGGGATATTTATGCTGACTGCGTATCGTTCCTGCAATATCCGTTCAAGCGCGTATCTATCGGCACCGTTGTCGGTGACAAACCGAACCACGGCATGGTGAAGACGTTTGGAGAAATATCTGCCTCGCACGCCTTCAATTTCCGCTAATAGCGGTGTCGCATACACAAACGCCTCCTCGGCGATAGTAACAACCTGCTGTCCATCTCGGTATTCCACCGAAATGTCATCTTGAATGTGACGGTTGTCTAATCGCCACACAGAGGGTTCCACCGCAGGACTCTCAGCATAAGGGTTGTTCGTTTCTTGCGGTATGGATTCAAAAGTCTGGAATAACCTATACGCATGCCCTGGACTCCATTCAGTTCCTAAATAAACGGAATACTTCCGCATCAACGCTAAGGATGCACTATGGGATACTACCTGTATGGGTTCATCAAGCAGTGTCACTTCTACAGGTTCAACGATGGTCGCACTTTCGCTGCCTTCGGGGGTTTCGTCTATTTCCCAATGATAGGTAAAAGAGGCACCTTGAGTGTCGGGATTACAAATCCCTCCTACAAGAAGGATAACTGAAATTAGGGCAAACTTGATAGTTTTCATTGCTCTTTCTGGTCCCTTCTATAAAAATATCCAAATAACCATCGGTCTTGAGCGAGATGTTAGAATTAAGAGATATCACATTTCATTAGAAAAGTCAATCTTTTCTCGCTTCTTGAATTAAAAATGGGTAATTTTGATTGTGAGGGATGATTGGGGTCTGTAGGCACGTAGGTTGGAGATTAACGATAAGGCGAGGCGTGGGTGCCTCGCCCTATCATGGGAATTGATCGGTTTTATTGCTTTTCACGCAAACGCGCTTCTAACGCTGCCAATTCATCGGACAACGCTTCGGGCAGTGTTTCCTCGAAGCGTGCGTAATGTTCCCGAATGGATTCAATTTCGTTGAGCCATTCTTCGACATTGACATCCAGGAGTTCTGCCATTTGCTCGTCTGTTACGTCTAATCCATTGGTATCAATGGCACCGGATTCGGGTAAGTAACCGATCGGTGTTTCAACTGCCTCACCTTTACCAGAGACACGTTCCACGATCCATTTCAACACACGACTGTTTTCTCCGAAGCCGGGCCAGAGCCATCCACCGTCAGCGTCTTTGCGGAACCAATTGACATAGAAAATCTTCGGCAATTTGCTGGTGTCGGTGTTTTTACCCATCTCCAACCAGTGTGCGAAGTAATCGCCCATATTGTATCCGCAGAACGGAAGCATCGCCATCGGGTCGCGTCGGAGTTCACCGACGGTGCCTGCGGCGGCTGCAGTGCGTTCAGAGGAAGCAATGGAACCGATAAAGGTACCGTGCTGCCAATCAAACGCTTCAAATACGAGGGGGACGGTCGTGGCACGGCGTCCACCGAAAAGGATCGCCGAGATCGGGACACCGTTCGGGTTCTCCCAATTCGGATCGATGATCGGGCATTGCGCAGCGGGGGTGGTATAGCGTGAATTTGGGTGTGCTGCTGTTTTTGCATCACCGGGGTGCCACGCTTCACCGAGCCAACTCGTGAGGGTTTCGGGGAGCTCTTCGCTCATCTCTTCCCACCAGACATCACCATCTTCTGTGAGGGCGGCATTCGTGAAGATTGAGTTTGATGCGAGCGTATGCATCGCGTTCGGATTGGTGTCCATTGATGTGCCGGGTGCAACGCCGAAGAAACCTGCTTCGGGATTAATTGCGTAGAGTCTTCCATCTTCACCGAATTTCATCCAGGCGATGTCGTCACCGATGGTCTCCGCTTTCCAACCGGGAATGGTTGGTGTGAGCATCGCGAGGTTCGTCTTACCACAGGCACTTGGGAACGCTGCGGCGATATAGGTCTTCTCGCCTTCCGGACTCGTTAATCCCAAAATGAGCATGTGTTCTGCCATCCATCCATCGTTTTTCGCCATAATAGAGGCGATACGGAGGGCATAGCATTTTTTGCCGAGCAGGGCGTTGCCACCGTAGCCGCTACCGTAGGACCAGATAGAGCGTTCCTCGGGAAAATGGACGATGTATTTGTTATCCGAATCGCAGGGCCAGACGACATCGGCTTGTCCGGGTTCAAGGGGCATTCCGACGGAGTGTAGACACGGCACAAAGTCACCGTCTTCGCCTAAGACATCTAACACGGCACTGCCCATGCGTGTCATAATCCGCATATTCACAACAACGTAGGGGGAATCGCTAATTTCAACACCGATGTGTGAGATGGGTGAACCGAGGGGTCCCATGCTGAACGGCACAACATACATCGTCCTGCCTTTCATGCACCCCTTGAAAAGCCCTTTGAGGGTTTCTTTCATCTCATCGGGATCGTGCCAGTTGTTTGTCGGTCCTGCTTCCAGTGGCGTTTTCGCGCAGATAAACGTTCGGTCTTCAACGCGGGCGACATCGCCAGGGTCAGAACGCGCCAGGTAACTCCCTGGACGTTTTTCGGGGTCTAAGCGAATAAAGGTCCCTTTTTGAACTAATTCTTCGCAAAGTCGATCGTTTTCTTCTTGAGAACCGTCGCACCAGTAGATAGAATCGGGTTGGCAAAGCGCAGCGGCTTCTTCGACCCAACTCTGTAATTTCTTGTTTTTGGTCATCTAAACCTCCAAGTATTGAATATTCTGGTTATTACTTCCATCTATAATTTTATAACATATTTTCGCACTTGGCAAATTAAAAGGATAAGGTTGTTTATAGTAGATTTTACAATTATTCATGGGATGTTATCAGGAAGCATCTAAAACGCCGCGCCGAGGTTAACGTGGATTTTTCCTCGCAATAGAGAATCTCCTGCCGCGAGTCCATAATTGATGCGTAAGATACCGCCCCTTGATTCAAGGCGCGCCCCGAATCCGTAGCCGACTCGGAGTGTGTCAAAAACGGATGGGGTTTCAATCAAGGTTACAGCCCCTAAATCGGTGAAGACAAAAATTTGCGAATCGGGTCCGACGAGGAATCGGTATTCGAGGTTGGCATACACCCGGCGCGGTCCAGAGAACCAGTCTTCATCGTACCCGCGCAAAGTGGTCGCACCACCGAGATAGAAGAGTTCAGTCGGAGGGATGTTAACACCCCAGGCAGCGGCACCGTGGAGTTCAACGGCGATAGTCTGCTTCCGCCATGTTGGAAAGTATTGTTGTAGGGAAAGCCATGCTTTTCGGAGACGGAAATCGCTTCGTGACACTTCGAAGGCGATGCTATCACGCCGCCCGCGGGTCGGATTCAGAAAATAGTCCCGGGTATCTCGTGTCAATCGGAATGTGACACTGTATTTCGTACCGATGTAGGGTGTAGGCTCGGTAGGTAGAATCGCACCTGGATCGGGGAGTACCGGCGTTTGAAAATCGAGCGTAGGGGTTATCCCTGAAGGGGGACCAACATTTGGTACGTTAATCCGTTTATATCCCAACGTCATAATCCCTTCAAAGACGCGTCCGAAGTTCGTTGTCGTACTGAGGCTACCAGACTGTTCTTCAGAAACGGTTTCTGAAGCGTTATCAGTGAAACTTTGGAGTTGTCCTCTATTGGGAGTGCGTTGTTCGAGTTGCCCGTATTCTATGCCGATAGTTAGCGGTTTACCGAATATCCACGGTTCCGCGTAGCCGAATCGTAAGATCTTCAGCAGACCGGATTTCCAATAGAGGTTAACCTGTCTGCCCGTTCCTAAGAGGTTGGTTTCGCGCGCCTCAAACACGCCAGTGAGTTGCGGCGCAGCGTCGGCATCTGAATCCGGTGGTGCATATCCGACAACGCCGCTCAGTTGCCCTGTTCGTGCTTCGGTGACTCGCGCGTGGAAGTTGATTTTATCTTCTGTCTCGCCCGCTTCCAACACATTTGGATCAACTTGATAGAAATACCCCAAATTTCGTAAGCGGCGGTAGCTTGTGTCGATGTCACGCTGCTTGAAGTTTTGGTTTGGTTTCACGTGAATTTCCCGAAGGACTACCTGAGTTTTCGTTTTCTTGAGTCCGCTGACTTTAACTTCACCTATCCGGACCTGTGCGCCTTCGCGAATATTCAACTCGAAATTGATGGTGCCTGTTTCTGGCAAAAGCTGAATATTCTTGGGCTCAATCTCAACTTTCGGATATCCGTGTTCACTGTACAGAGTTTGGATGCGTTCAATACCCTGTTCCAATGCCACCTGTGTAAATAATCTTCCCTCTTTTATACCGAATTGATCTCGAATTTCGGATTCTGAAAGGCGTTGATTTCCCGAAAATGTTAACGTCCCAGTACGGAGTGCTTTACCTTCAACAATTTCTACCGTGATAGACACAAGTGTCTCGCCGCTGCCTTGTCCAGTTTCAGAAATTATTGTGAGGGTGGGAGATGTCTCCGCGAATATAAAGCCTTCGTCCCGATAGCCTGTTATGATGCGTTCAAATCCTGCTATAATTTCTTCACGGGAATAGAGTTTTTCTTTTTTCCACCCGAACAGGGTTATCAGTTTTTTCTCATTTAAATGTGCATTCCCATTAAAACGGAGCTGGCGAATACGGTAGCGTGATTGTGTCGTCTCTTCTGAGTCGTCGTCTCGTATTAGGACATTTTCCGAGGGGGTGTTCTGTCCAGGATTATCTGAGCCATACAACAGTGTTTGCGGGTGACTTGCGAGACAAAAGAGGATACTGCTGAAAAGTAGTATGAGTTGTGGAGGTTGAGGTCTGTGCATCCATTCTCTCCATTAAGTTAGAGTCTGTGACATCGAAAATAATTTTAACATGCACGCTGTGCTACAAGCAAACCGGTGCTTCAATAGAGACAATTTCCTGATTGCGATCTTGTGAGAAATCAATCTTCAATTAGCGCGATACTTTGATGGACGAGAAAAAATTTGATAATAATTCGAAATTGTGGTATCATAATTGGTTAAGGGATGTTACATTTATAAATTATTCAAAGAAATTTTGGCAATATGGGCATGAAAGTTACGCCCACAAGGAGATAGATATATATTATGCCAAATGCCTTATTTGTTTATCCTAAATTTCCGCCGTCCTATTGGGGTTTTAAGTACGCTTTAGAATTTCTTGGTAAAGAATCATCAATGCCCCCGCTTGGATTGTTGACGATCGCTGGCATGTTCCCCAAGAATTATAACTTAAAAGTCGTTGATATGAACATTGAACCGCTGACGGATGCGCATCTTGAGTGGGCGGATGTCGCGCTGACATCGACGATGATTGTTCAAAAAGACTCGCTTTATGAAGTTGCCGAACGATGTAATCGAGCATCCGTCCCTATCATTGCTGGCGGCCCGCACCCGACTTCCTACTATGATAATATTAAAGAAGAAACAGATGCTGTGATTGACCATTTTCTCTTCGGTGAAGTTGAGGAGATCTTTGAAGAGTTCTTAACCGATTTTGAGAGCGGTTGTGCGGAGGAAATTTATCGCGAAAAGCGGAAACCGGATATCACGAAGACCCCGCCGCCGCGCTACGATCTTATTGATATTAATGCTTACGGCTCAATGGCACTCCAGTTTTCACGGGGATGCCCTTTCAATTGTGAGTTTTGCGACATTACGAAGTTGTTCGGGCGCGTGCCACGCACGAAAAGCAATGAACAGATGCTTGCTGAGTTTGAACTGCTCTATAAACTCGGTTGGGAAGGTGCGATGTTCGTTGTTGATGACAACTTTATCGGTAACAAGCGCGATGCAATGCGTTTACTTCCTGCTGTGCAGCAGTGGCAAAAGGAACGTCAATTTCCATTTTCTCTCTACACCGAAGCGAGTGTAAACCTTGTCGAAATCCCTGAGATGCTTGACGCAATGAGCGACGCCGGTTTTAACATGGTATTTCTCGGTATTGAGAGTCCCAATGATGAAGCACTCCTCAGCACCTCCAAAGGACAAAACACCAGTAAAGAGGAGGAGGCAGGGAGTTACCTCTTGCGCGCAATTAGGAAGATACAGAGCAGGGGCATGGAGGTCACAGGTGGATTTATTATCGGGCTTGATGGCGATACGGAATTTGATTCGCACATCAATTTTATTCAAGAAGCAGGCATTCCCATGGCGATGGCTGGCTTGCTGACTGCTTTGAAGGAGACGGACCTTTGGCACCGACTGAAACAAGAAGATCGGTTGCTTGTAGAATCCAGCGGAAATAATACCGATATGAGTCTCAATTTCGTACCGGAAATGCCGCGCGATGAACTTATTGCGGAATATCGACGTGTCGTTTCAACGCTCTATGATCCAACCTTAAAGAACTATTTTGCGCGATGTTTGACATTGCTTGAGCACATGCCTCGAACGTCACACAACGTGAGATCGATTCGAATGGAAGAATTGCGTGCCTTTATGCGATCCATCCGGCAACAACTTTTCTCCAGACAAGGATGGGAGTACACCCGGTTTTTGCTGAAGGCTCTCAAAAACCACCGGAAGATGTTTCCAGAAGCCGTGCGATTGGCAGTCATGGGTTACCACTTGGAGAAAACGACGCGTCATACGATCGCTGTTGAAGATTTCAGGAACTTCTTAGATCACGAAATGGATACGTTTAAGGAGGAGATCTCACAGTTTTCACACGCACCAGACAACCGGATGAGTGAGATTCAGAACTATTCGCGGCAACTCTTTGATCGTGTTAAGAAGGAATACGATTCAATTCACGAGGATTTCCGATACGCAGCGCACAGTGCACTTGCCGGGTTTCAGAAGTCGGTGTTCAAGGAGTACTTGGACGCGGAGTTCAATGCTTTTAAAGCAGCTGTCGGCACTTTCGCTAAGGCACAGACTGAAAGACTTGGTGAGCTCCAGATGTATGTCCACAATCTCTTTACCCGTGTTCGCGCGCAACATGAGCAACTCCACGACGATTTCAAGCAGAACGTCCAAGAATCTTTTGACGCTTTCCGAGACTCTGTCCAGCGGCATTTAGAGCAGCTCTTCGGTTCTGTTCCTGTGAAGATTGAAGGATTAAGTTAGTCAGACCATGGCGTCTATTGAGATAGAGAATCTCGGTTTTACCTATCCGAGTCGTGAAGCCCCGACACTGCGCAATATTACAACGCGTGTGCCTTCTGGGGCGTTTGTGTTACTGACGGGTCCAACAGGATGTGGTAAGTCCACTTTACTGCGGACACTCAACGGTTTGATTCCGCATGCTTCGGCGGGAATGTTCACCGGGACGGTCCGTGTTAACGGTCAAGACATCGCCGCCCAATCTCTGGCGGCCACGTGTCAACAGGTCGCTCTCCTCTTCCAGAATCCCGACGATCAACTCTTTTGCACGCGAGTTGAAGACGAAATCGCCTTTGGACTCGAAAATCTCAGTTTCCCTCCCGAAGAAATTAAGGAACGGATTGTTGTTGCCTTGAAACAGGTAGGACTCCCCGACTTTGCATCGCGGGAGATCTCATCACTTTCTGGGGGGCAAAGACAGCGCGTTGCTCTTGCTGCTGTCTGTGCGATGCAACCACGAGTCCTGCTGTTGGATGAACCGACAAGTCATCTGGATCCGCAGGGGGCGCGCGACATCCTTACTATCGTCACACAATTGAATACGGGGTTAGGGATAACAGTGATTTTGGCCACCCATCGAACGAAAGAAATTGCTCCGTTGTGTGACCATGTATGGCTGATGAACGAAGGACGCCTCTATCTGGATCTGCCCCAAGTGGAAGCATTTCAAGATCTCACGCCATACCAGCATTTAGGTGTGCAGGTTCCGAAAACCGAGGAATCCTCAGTAGATGCACCCCTATCGAATTCCGCAACTGCATCCCGAAAAGGTACTTACGAAACGACATCGCAAGCTCCTCTCCTCAGTATCCGCGAACTCCAATTCAGCTATCCGAACACCGATGCGGATGCAGTGCGCTCAATTTCCTGCGAAGTGCCGCGTGGGGAAGTGCTCGCTGTTATGGGCGCGAACGGTTCTGGTAAGACGACCTTGATTCATCTCATCGCGGGGTTGTTGCGTCCGGCGACAGGCGACGTTGTCATTGCTGGGAAGTCGTCCAGTCGTCCGAAACTTCATCAATTAGCGGGTAAAGTCGGTATCGTTTTTCAGGATCCAGACCTATTGCTGCAAGCGGAGACGGTTCGAGATGAGGTGGCATTCGGACCCAAAAACCTCAAATTCCCCGCACGGACCCTCGAAAATAGGATTGATGGAACACTTGCGCGATTTGACTTACGAGATCTTGGCTCGGAGGCACCTTATTCGCTGTCTCGAGGGCAACGCCAACGGGTTGCTGTCGCAGCAACCTTTTCACTACACCCCGACCTTTTTCTCCTTGATGAACCCACCACGGGTCAAGATGCGCAACATCTCCACCAGTTGATGGACGCACTCTGCGACGAGATCCGCCGCGAAAATAAAACCCTCATTTTTGCAACACACGACACGGAACTCACCTTGAGATACGCGGATCGTGTCCTCTTATTGCACGAGGGGGCAGTAATTTTTGACGGCGCACCAGATACTGCTTTTGCAAATCCTGAACTTCTACAGCAGGCATCGCTATCATAATTTTTCTCTACCGAGAGTCTTGACAAACCCTTATCAAGTATGTTATACTCTGATTATAGTAAGTCCCACAATTACGTGGACACTGGGGCGAGGTTAGAAACCTCGCCAGCGGGATGCAGGATGGTGCTGCTACTCCCTGAGGTGTTAACTTATTTTTTGACTTTGCTATAAAAGGAGGTTTCACATGGTTACCCGGGAAGATATTCAAGCGACATGTGATGATATAGTCCGTGAATTTGCACCGCTCCAAGTGATCCTCTTCGGTTCCTATGCCTATGGCACGCCTACAGAGGACTCGGATGTAGATTTGCTTGTCGTGATGGACATTCCGAAGTCAGAGTTTACTCGTAAAGCTATTGAGATACGACAACGAATTCCCTACCGTTTCGGTCTGGACCTCTGGGTACGCTCTCCAGAAGAAATTGCGTATCGCGTCTCATATAACGACTGGTTTCTCCGCGAGATCACCGAAAAAGGAGATTCAAGAACCGCCAAGGATACCCAGCACGCTATACGTATCTGTGACGAGGTGCGCCAAGCCGTTCGCGCACAATTGAAACTCTCAATATCTGTGAATTGACGTTGAAATGGATGCCTAAAAGACAAATGCTTAAAAACCTTCAATTCTCCATAACGCTTCTATCCGTCCTCCTCTTCACCAACGTGCTCTACGGTGCTCCGTTAAAAACGCTCTCCTTAGATTTCACGCGCGAATTGACTGAAAATGATAAAACGGAGCACATCGCAGGCACGCTGCATTACGACGTAAAAGCTACACGCGTTGTCGTTGAGGTCACCGAACCGCTCAAGCAGATAATGGTTGTAAAGGACAAGGCGTTAGAGATTTATTATCCCGTAGAGAAGCAGGCGTTCCGGTTTATTTCTGAAGGGCAAATCCCGCTCCCGTTTGTTGAATCCATTGTTCAGTCTACACAAGCGGAGCATGGATTAACCGCGATCGGGTATTCTTTGGAAAAGCACGATATCGTAGGCGAGGTTCTCTATAGCTACTGGCGTCCCCCTAAGAAAGCGAAAGACCAACTCGGCACTATTATCCTGGGTATGCAGGACGACAAGCTTATCTCTGCCGAAGTCAAGAATCCGAAAGGTCATATCATCGGCAGATCGCACTATCAGAACCACAGCAGAGTCGGCATGAGCTATGTTCCGATGATGGTTACTTCCAGCACTTACGGCGAGAAATCTGAAGTCCTTCAACACGAACACATTGTCTATAGCAACGCACAGGTGAACGCAGATCCACCGAATCCAATACTCAATTTCACAATCCCTGAATCTGTGGAGGTTAAAGACGTTAAATGGTAAATCGTCTCGTTCTTTTTTGTCTGTGCTGTTTATCCGCCATTATTTTTGTTTCACCGGCGTTTTCGGGGGAAGCCTCCGACTTGGCATTCATCCGTGAAGCCAACCCAATTACAATGCCGAGCGCACAGAAAGTTGTCCGTTTTAATCCGCAGGAACCTTCCGAACTGAAACTCGTCGCGACGGGATTGATTCGGCTTTATCAGAAGTTTGTCTCCAGTCAAGACGGTCCGACATGCAACTTCCAACTGACATGTTCTCGCTTCGGCATGGCATGTATACAGGAATATGGTGTCTTACGCGGGATATTGCTGACAGCGGATAGACTCCTCCGATGTAACGGATCGCAGTCGCAACATTACCATAAAGACAGCGTAACGGGAAAATACATTGACCCTGTTTCAGACTATGCAACACTGAAATAGTCGAGAAGCTGGTTCACTCCATTCAACTTGGCGGAAATCCGCAGAAATATCGAATTTTGTCTGGGAATAGACTGGATTTAGTCTGCGGATAGACTAAATCCGTTTCTTGTATTACATTGCAAAAACTCCAAACAAAAACACCTACGAGTTCTATGAACACTACGCAAATTCCCAAGTTCCTGCTCATAATCTTCCTCACGCTTACATTTCTATCCTTTACAGCTGCTGAAGAGCCCATTGAATACTATACTCCTGAAAACGTCCGTAAATTTGCCGATTTTCTGTATGAACAAGGCGACTATCTCCGCGCAGCGGGTGAATATCAACGTTATCTCTTTTATCAGCCACAAGAAAGCGAGCAGATACGCTATAGAATTGCCCTCTGCTATCGTTTTGCGGGGGATATAGAACAAGCCGTTCAAAATTTTCAGACACTTTTACGGATGCATCCTGAAGGAGGGTTCGTGAGTCGTGCTTACTATCAGATCGGTGCGACCTATTTCTTGCAGGATCAGTTTGCACAATCCGCACGATTTCTACATCAAACGCTGCCGCGCATAACGGATACACGGCAGCACGCCGAAGCCGAGCAGCTGATCGGGCTCTCTTATCTGATGCAGAAACAGTGGTCGGAAGCAGGTGAGATCTTCAAGACATTGCAGGGGTCGAAAGTGGCTTCAGTCGGGCAAAAGGCGGTAGTGTATCACAATTTTGCAAAGGCGGGTGCGCGTTTGCCCACCCGTAGTCCGTTTTTAGCTGGGGTGCTCTCTACAATCATTCCTGGAGCTGGACGACTCTATACGGGCAGGCTCAGCGACGCGCTTAATGCTTTGATGGTTGTTAGCATCACGGGTTGGCAGGCTTACGATGGTTTCCGAAGGGATGGTATATCATCAGTGAAGGGGTGGACGCTCGGCACGATCAGCGGTATCTTCTATGTCGGCAATATCTACGGCTCAGTCATTTCAGCTCGCGTTTACAATCGCCGGATAGCAGACGAATTTTTGGCAACATTATCTATCGAATTGCCGTATTAAAATGGCTATTGGCTGTCAGCAGTCGACAGTCGGCAGAATATGTGGCGGTGTAGGAGGGGTTTGTAACCCCGAAACCCAGCGGAAGTTGGTAGCGAATTTTCCAATCTTAATCGATTAACGCCTTGCGACGAGTTCAGGGTGTGCGCCTTGCATACGGAGTGGCGGTAACCCCGCCACAATAGCTTCAACGTCATCTGTAACCATTCTCCCAATGTCGAAAAGGGCGTGATCAATGGCACCCGCCATGTGACAGGTGAGTATCGTATTTTCGGTCTCTCGGACGGGATGATCGGGCGGAGGTGGTTCTTCAGGATAGACATCAATCGTCGCTCGAAATCTGCCTGCGTTTGTCAGTTCAAGGAGCGCGTCGAAATCGACAAGATGTGAACGGCTTGCTAAGACCAGTACGGCTCCTGGTTTAATCTGTTCCAATTTCTCGTGGGTAAGCAGCTCCCTATTTTCCTGTGTTGGAATCGCTAAAACGAAGGTGACATCGCACGTTTGCAGCAGTTCCGCCAGTCCCATCGGATTTATGCCCTGTTGTTGTAGGTGTGTGTCAGGAAGCCATGGATCGTAGGCGTGGAGTTCACATTTGAAGGGTGCCAGCAACAGTCGCAGTTCTCGCGCGAGGTTTCCATAGCCGATGATACCCACCGTTGCATTGTAGAGTGTGCAAATCTCGGCTTGCCCGCGCCATCCCCAGTTCTCTTCACCACGACGCATTCTCCGATCCGCATCAACGATATTCCGTAGGGCAGCCAAGGCATGTCCCAACGCCATCTCAGCCACCATTTTGGCGAAGGCAGGGGCGCAACTCAGCACCCGAATACTCCGTTTGAAGCAGGTTTGGTAATCAATTTGTTCTTTCCTCGGGTGTGCACCGCCGACCTCCATAATTGCCTTTAGATGTGGTGCAGCACTTTCGTCAACATCTCCGACCCCGTGGCTGGGGATACCGATGAGAATGGATGCCTCTTTCTTGGCTTCGGTCCATGCCTCTTCGGGCATCTGTTCGTCTTTACCCCATATCACTTCAACGGTATTCCCGAGCCTTTGTAAATCTTCTTGTGTGAAAATTGTGTCGAGTTGTCGCACTGGACGCGTATGTAAAATCGCTTTTAGCATTATTGATCCTTTCTTTTTTTGGGGCATTATACCGTCACTTACCCCCATTTTTTTTCGAGAGTAGATTGTAGTTGATGTAGTCAGGTTTTTCTGTGAGAAAGTCAGTCAGTGAGTGGGTCCGAAAAGTGGATCCCCTCTGGCACCTATCTCGGTGAAAAAGGAGATAAGAAAGTGTTGGTTCCATAAGTCGGTGAGCACGCGTTTGATAATAGTAATAACAGAAAAAGTTTTTCTGTTATTACTATTATATGCCCTCTGCCAATGCGTAGAGGCGACCTTCTCGTAACTGATAAACAGCAATCCATAAGCGAGGCAGGCACATAACCAAAGGACCTCCAGACGCGCTTGTGTCGGTTTTTTCAAGACGAGTTTACCAAATCCGAAGCACGACTTTATATCTCGAAACCCGTGTTCAATCTGCATGCGGCGTTTGTAGCAGTGATGTATCTGATGTCCACTGAGGCGATTGGAGATAAGATACATCGGGTCTTTGAAGGTCTCATCTCTGAGGATATAGAGTTGAAGCGGTATCTGCTCCTGCGCCTGATAAAGGATATGCCGATACCAGCCCGCTTCGAGGTCATCAAGTTTCTTCAGACTCCCATCATGCCGGATACCGACATTTCTCGCAACACGCATCACGAACGGGATATCCCGTGCCTTGAGAAACTTGATGACGTATCGCGCACGCCCAAAACCACGGTCAAACACCAGAACAGGTCGTTGTTGATGCCGCGACACCACCCCTAAAGCCTCTTGATAAACATGGACACAGAAGTATTGGATAATCTCATTATGACTCTTATAGATACCCTCGTGAAGCTGGTGATCGCTATAGATGAACCAAAAGACAGGGATCGCACGATGCCGAAACGGGATCGAAACAACAAGGGCTTTCCACCCGGCAATCAGAGACGTCTCATCAACGAGCAAATACAGATGAGCACCCGCATCCTTGAAAAACCAACCCACAACCGACACGAACCACGCTTCTTTGAGCGCATCAATCGGCAGTGGGGTGTCAAGGAAACGCAGAAACCTTTTCTGTTTCGACTTCTCCCGCTTGACGACGAGCGACAAACGCGACGCAACTTCATTGATCCGAAACGTCGGGGCAACACTGATCGCTATCAAGACCAATACCAGATTCCGAAAAACCGGTTTTTTCATACCAACAGACTTGAAGATTTCTCCAAAACGTGTTATCATCGTTTCTGGATTTACCCGTTTTGGGTATCTCTTTTTCATAAAATACCTCCTTACATGTTTTGTAAAATGCGTTTACAAACAGTTGCTGTAAGGAGGTATTTTATCATAAACCCACTGAGTTTCTCACACTTTTTACAACTAAAACCTTTCACCACAAACCTTCAGAAAAAAATGGGGGTAAGTGACGCATTATACCACATTAACAGAATTGTGCTTGCGTTATTTTTTTCCGACGTTATACTGAAAAAAACGCAAAACAACGAAATAAGGACTTAACATGCAGTACACATCACAGCAAAATGATTGGTTGATTCACCCGTTTCCTCAGCCTGCTTCGGTAGAAGAAACGGACAATCGACTTATTCTCGGTAATGGTCTCATTAAGCGGACATTCGTCACTTCACCTAATTTCGCAACAGTCGATTATACCAATCAAATTACGGGTAGCAGTCTCCTCCGTGGCATCAAACCAGAGGGGATGCTTACGATTAACGGACACCCGTTTGAGGTGGGTGGGCTGAAAGGACAGCCTGATTACGCTTATCTTGATTCGGATTGGATTGCGGATTTGAGCAATGACGAGGAGGCATTTCAGTTTCGTGAATATCAAGTCGGTGAACCTGATATCCGCTACCCGTGGGTACGCAGACGTTCTGCTACATCATCAGTGTATCCTCCAGAGGGTGTGACACTGACGGTTGTGTTCTCACCGCCACCGTCCCTTAGTTCTCTTCGGGTTTGTGTGCATTATGAACTATACTCTGGCATTCCAGTGCTGTCCAAGTGGATTACTATTCGCAATGAGAGTCAAAAACCGATTCAACTTGATGCGTTAAGCTGTGAAATCCTTGCGGTCAACGAGCAGGAGAAACATCGGCTGTATGTCGAGAGTGATTATGCCTTCAGTGGAATGGAAACGACACAGTGGGGACCGGATGCGGATTACAAGACGCAGGTCGATTATCACTACCAGATGCCGCTGTTAATGACAAGTTGCTATCCACTCGGTCCGGGAATACTTCTTCAACCGGGGGAGACATTCAAGAGTTTTCGCACCTTCGAGATTCTGCATGACAGTGATGATCGTGAGCGAAAGGGACTCGCACGCCGTAAGATGTATCGCACGGTAGCGCCACAGGTCACGGAGAATCCAATCCTCATGCACGTTCGGAGTGCTGAGCCCGAAGCGGTCCGTTTGGCGATCGATCAGTGCGCCGAAGTCGGATTTGAAATGGTAATTATGACCTTTGGGAGTGGGTTCAATATTGAGAGTGAAGACCCGGAATACATCGCCGCAATGAAGGAATTGACCGATTATGCACACGGCAAACGGATTCAAATCGGGGGTTATACGCTGATGTGCGCTTCGCGGGATGTGGGTGCAGACTTCAACTGTATTGATCCAGACACTGGGAAACCCGGAAGTCGATTTGGACAGAGTGCTTGTCTGGCGAGCAGATGGGCAGATGGCTATTTCCAGCGAGTGCTGAATTTCATGGATGCCACTGGAATGGATGTCATAGAGACGGATGGTCCTTATCATGGTGATGTCTGTGCAGCAACGACGCACGAACACCATAACGGCTTGGCAGACTCGCAGTTGCGTCAGTGGGAAGCGTGCGTGCGTTTTTACCACGAATGCCGAGCACGCGGTATCTATATCAATTCGCCGGATCAGTATTACCTCAACGGTTCAAACAAGTGCGGTATGGGGTATCGTGAAACGAACTTCAGTTTACCCCGTGAGCAGCAAATTCTTATTGCTCGGCAGAATATCTACGATGGGACTTATGAAAAGACACCCAGTATGGGGTGGATGTTCGTTCCATTGGTAGAGTATCACGGCGGTGGAGCAGCCGCAACATTTGAACCGCTTTGTGAGCATCTCGATGACTATGAATCCCATCTATCACAGAATTTCGGTAGTGGCGTGATTGCATGCTATCGCGGTCCCCGACTTTTTGATACTGAGCAGACGAAAGCGGTGGTTAAGAAATGGGTTGACTTCTACAAAAAGTATCGTCCAATACTGGAGTCTGACCTGATTCACGTGCGTCGTCCGGATGGTCGCTCTATTGATTGTATGCTTCACGTCAATGCGCAAATCACTCCCTGTGGATTGGCGATGCTCTATAATCCGACGCGGACGGTGCAGCGGACCACTTTGAAATTGCCACTCTATTATACTGGAGTGTCTGAAATTGCGAAGATTCGTGAAGCGGAAGGGGCGTTCCAACAGTATAAAATCGACCGGAATTACAACGTTCAGATTCCAATTAAGATGGAAGCCAAGAGTGTTAACTATCTCGTTATCGAACCTGCTTAAACGCAAGAGTTCGTGGCGGAAAATAGTGTAATTCGTGATAATATTGGGGTAATTAACCCCTGCATTCACAAATGGAGGTCAAAATGAAAGGGATCCAATTAGCGAAATCAATATTGGTATACGGAACGCTGATCTGTATCAGCTTCATGATGCCGAATTTAAGTTCTGCCAAGCTTGATGCGGACACCCTGTTGGGAATATGGTTCTTTGATGAAGGTAAAGGGGGTGAGGCAAAAGATTCTTCCGAGAACGGTAATGATGGAAAGATTGTTGATGCTCAATGGGTCGATGGTAAGTTTGAAGGCGCCTTAAAGTTTGAAGGGGGTGCGCATGTTGCTGTCGGTGATTTTTCTGACTATGAAGATGAAGTGTCGATCGTTGCTTTTATTAAAACCCCTGCTGCCCCTGCATGGTCGGATATCATCGTAGGTCCCTGCGGCGATGTTATTTTGACCCTAAGGGACCACAAATTAAATTTCGCTGGACAATGTGCCCAACCGATTCCCCATAATACGTGGTCCAAATCCTTGTTGAACGATGATAAGTGGCATCAGATTGCAGGTACTTATGACGGTAAGACAGTGAAGGTCTATGTCGATGGTGAGGAAGAAGCCTCTAATGCCGCCGCAGGTCCATTTAAAACGGGACCGAAGTATATCGGCTCCAGAGACGATAAGCAGGAGGCTTTCACAGGGCTCATTGATGAGATCGCATTTTTCAATGTCGCACTCTCGGATGCGGATGTGAAAGCGATTGCAGACAGTGGATTATCTATCGCACTCGGTTTTGCCGCGATTTCTCCTCAAGCGAAACTGGCGACGGCTTGGGCGAAATTGAAGACGGAACATTAACTCGTTAAGGGTATCAACTTCGTTATTATATGTCGGCTCGGGTGGAGTCGTTAGGGGTGAACCAAACGTCAAAAATCGGAGGGTTTTGCAACGCGACGCCAATGTTGACTGCACTCCAGCGGCCAATCGGTACAGATAGCGTCTATTTTGATAGCGCGGGCTTTGTCCCAGACGTCAGGTTGCTTCTCACTGATGTGCAAAGCGAGCCAGACTTGTTTACCGAGTTTATGCGCCTGTTCAACTGCTTCCGCATTTGGCATGAAATGTAACCATAAGCAGTCTGCGAGTGGGTCCTGCAGTGCTGCGACAAACTGGTCGGCTTCACTGTTATTTAGGTATACCGTAGTCTGTAACTTCGGATTGGCTTGTTTGAAGCGACGACTCGAATCACTGGGCTGACCGAAGGCGCAGAGTTGATTAAACAATCCGTATTTTTCGACGAGTTGCACGATGTTCTTCTCAATCCCCGGCGAGATGACTTTCATGTTCAGTGCGATAGTCACTGGGGTTCTTTGACGCTCGCGAATAAGTTTGAATACCTCTTCTAATGTCGGTACTGTCTCTCCATTGAAACGCTGATCGAACCAACGTCCGGCATCCAATCTGCGGATTTCCGCCAAGGTCATTTTGGGCACTTCACCGGTGCCGTTGGTCGTGCGGTCCACAGTCTTGTCGTGAATGACCACCAGGCGTTCGTCGCGGGTCTGGTAGACGTCCAATTCTATTGATAAGCCCAGCTCAATGGCGGCAGCAAAAGCAGGTAAAGTGTTCTCAGGCGCGTGCTCCACCAAACCGCGGTGAGCAAGCAAGATTGGATCCGCGACCGATGCCTCCACCGTTGGCTCTGGTGGCGCGGCGATCGCATACGTAAACATTAGCATGTTGAAAGGCATAATTGACCTCCGACGGCAAATGATCCTTATCTAAATCATAACACGTTTAGCAAAGACGGTAAATAAAAAAGGTAGGTATTTTTCTGAACAAATTCAGCCCTTATTTGCCTAATCTTGATAAAGAACGTATGCTTACCACACAAATTCCGAACGCGTAGAGAGGAAACAGATGAAACGGAAACATGTTATTATACCCCTTTGCTTGTGTGTCTTGGTGTTTCCATTGGTGCTTGTTCTAAACACTTGGACGCAAGATAAGCTCTCACAGGAAGAGAAACGGTTTGATTTTGACCGAGACGGTGAGCTCAATGCCTCCGAAAAGGAGTTCATGGTGAGGGTGATGCGGCTGGAAGATGCCAGGGGCACCCAATTCAGTGAGAGCCAGATTCGCGAAATGCGCACCGGACAGCGAGATAGATCTCGCCGTAGAGGCGGAGGCGGGCGGGGACGCGGTTCAAGAGAGCCTACAGGACCGCGCCTGAATCCAGAGCAGGTCGCATTCAGGGACGGCACAGCTACTATTCCTGACAGAGAGACCTTTGAAAAGTTGTCGTATCAAGGCACAGAAGTCCGCATTGATACCCAACTTATCGGAATTGAATTTGTAAAATTTCAGATTGAAAATACACATACACAAACCCCTCAACTTTATTTTATGAATACAGAGACGCATCGTTCACATGGTGCCTTCATGCGCGTTGCGGGTTTGAGACGAGGGCAAGGACAGATGCGCGGGGTGTTGAGTTATCGTCCACTTTTCACGTCTCCAAATGGTGAACCCGGGGTCTATACCTTTGAGTTTAATCCAAACGACGCATTCCCGTTTGAGGAGATCAAGCTTGCCCATGACCTGCTCGTGGCGAAGATGCCGATACTGAAAAACAGACTCGGTTATTGCCCATTGTGGGGGGCAGTCGGGATTTATGAACGGGAGAAAGCATTCTATGACGCAGCGGAATTCCCTGTTTACTTTGAGGATGATCTTTACGCGAACATCGGTTATCTTCCCTTGAATCAGACGTCGTCATTTGGGCGGCTACGTCTGTTGGCGGTAGGTGAACGTCCTGCGGTTCGGGACATTGTTATCTGTAAGACATTACCAAACGAGATGCCACGGGTTGCTGGGGTAATTACAGGTGTTCGGCAAACACCGCTTTCGCACGTCAACCTCCGGGCTATGCAAGACAAAGTCCCCAATGCCTTCATCACTAAGGCGTGGGAGAACAGTTCGATTGCACCGCTCATCGGTAAGTATGTCTACTATGCGGTGAACGCAGACGGCTTTGAAATTAGGGAGGCGACGCTTAAAGAGGTGGAAACCCACTTCTCTGATTTACGTCCTTCAAAGGTGCAAAAACCTGAACGCGACCTTTCTGTAAGGCGGATTCTACCGCTGGACGACATCGGGTTTACGGACGCAGCGCGCTTCGGTGTGAAAACCGCGAACCTCGCAACACTGCGGACGTTCGGATTTCCTGACGGGACTGTTCCGAATGGGTTCGGGATACCATTCTATTTCTACGACGAATTCATGAAACACAACGGCTTCTATGATGACCTTGGAGGGCTACTCAAGGATACGGCGTTTTTAAGTGATCACGACACAAAGGCAGCTGAACTCAAAAAGTTTCGGACGGAAATTAAAAAGGGTGAGATGCCGGCGTGGATGATGGACGCGCTTTCAGAATTGCATAGTGCATTTCCAGAAGGGACATCTCTCCGGTGCCGTTCCAGCACTAACAACGAGGATCTCCCCGGTTTCAGCGGTGCCGGTTTGTATGATTCCTATACACACCATCCGCATGAGGGACATCTCTCTCAGTCAATCAAACAAGTGTTTGCGAGTCTCTGGAATTTCCGGGCGTTTGAGGCGCGTGATTTCTATCGTATTGACCCTTTCGTTACTGCTATGGGGGTGCTCGTCCACCCGAATTTTGAAGGCGAATTGGCGAACGGGGTCGCTGTAAGTGATGATGTTGTTTATCAGACGCAGGGGAATTATTACCTCAACACCCAAGTCGGCGAAGATCTCGTAACAAATCCCGAGGCACAGTCCATTCCAGAGGAAATTTTGTTGGATTGGTGGGATAGTAATAATTATAGGATCATAACGACATCCAATCGAACGGCAGATGGCGCACGAATTCTAAAGGATGCGTATTTACGTCAACTCAGTTTCTATCTTGGAACGATACATAATAAATTCAGCCGTCTCTACACCTCTGCTTCACGAACGAACGATTTCGCTATGGAAATTGAGTTCAAGATTACGAGCGAAGGCAAACTCGCGGTCAAGCAGGCGAGACCGTGGGCGCAGTGATTTTACTTTCCGCAACTACTGTAGGTGCGGTTTCCCAACCGCACCTATTCCCAAGAAACTCTTGCCATCTAATTCGCTTTTTTAAATTCACCCCAGGTTGTGATAAACCTATCTCGTGGTGTTACGCTTAGACTCGGTGCGAATTCTTCAACGGTTGGAAGAATCGCAGGTCCCAAGCCTTCAGCGACCCCGCCAACGGCATAGATTTTATTCTTCAGGTTCCCAGCTCCCAAGAAAACTCTCGCTGTTGGCATTTCTGGACTTTCCATCCATGTGTCAGTTGCTGGTTCGTATACTTCGACAGTTGCCAATCCGGGTCCTTGCACTGTAGATGTACCGCCCATAGCGTAGATCTTTGAACCTACTGCACTAACAGCCAGAGCCGTTCGGGCGGTCGGCATATCTGTTTTCTGTGTCCATGTACCTGAACTCGGATCGTATTCTTCAACCGTTTTAAGAACGGGTCCTTGCACGGCAGGTGTGCCACCAATGAGATATATTTTTTTGTCAATACTTGCGGCTGCCATTCCTGAACGTGGCGTCGGCATATCTGTTTTCTGCGTCCATGTGTCAGTTGCCGGATCATATTCCTCAACAGTACCTAACACGGGTCCGACATTTTGGGCGATGCCTCCAATTGCGTAAATTTTATTTGATATGACAGTCGCTGCAAAAAACGAGCGTGGCGTCGGCATATCTGTTTTCTGCGTCCATGTGTCAGTTGCCGGATCATATTCTTCGACTGTTCCAAGTGCCGGCGATTGTCCGTTCCATCCCCCGATCGCATAAATCTTTCCATCAACTACGCATGTTACGACCCCCGCGCGTCCTGCTGGTAGACTCGCTTTCTGGGTCCACTCGTCCTTATCCGAGTCGTAAGCCTCAACAAAATCAACCGGTTCAGCAAGCATTCCACCGATAGTGTAAAGCTGATTATCAACGGTAGTTACGGAAAAAAAGAGCCTCGGAATCGGCATGTCTGATTTTTGTGCCCAGTTTTCGGCGGTGGCACTGTACATCAAGATGAAGGTGAATAGAAGGGTGAACAGCCCACAACAATTAAAAAATGAAAATGCGTTTGATCGTATTGTAATTTTTTTTCTCATTAAAACCTCAAAACTTACGAATTCCTGAACGGAATTTCTTTATTAAAGCTCGGTCGGTGTGATGCCTGCTAAGGGCATTTTGTATGTGCATGGTGGATATCGCAATTGTTAAAAATGTGCCATCCTAAGAGTCCTCGTTTACCGGTTCCACCAATACGTCATTTTCCCCAAAACTGTCCAACCGAGGAGTTTAACACCGCCATCACGGGTGTCGTAACTCTGGTCGAAGACGAAGTAGATATCGCTGCCGGGACGGTAGATGTAGTTCACCAAAACGTTAGCCGAGAGGATATCCCTATCGGTACTCCATTGTGAGAACAACTTCGCGAAGAGTAGGGTCGAGAAGGAATACCCAACACGTCCACCGAAAGCGTTGGCATCGAATTCTTCACCCAGCAGTGTAATGCGGTTAAATTCGATAAACGGTTCTATACTCAACCGAGCTGTCGGTCTGGCGATTGCATCTATTAAAAAACCGCGCCGTGTTCCACTATAAAATTCACCGAATTCCACCTGCAACCGTGCGGCAATCATACGACTGCTGCTGGTCCGACCGGATACCTGAAATGATGTAAAATTGTAATCGCCTTCTGGAATTTCCTGTCCTTGAAGGTTAAACCCTACATCTAAATTTTCAACTGTATTCTTGACTTCAAATCCGAGGTCGTCCCCTGTGTCAAACTCAAATTGCGTGTCAAAGGTTATCTCTTGGGTTTCCAATTCGTTCGCTTGGGTCAGAACGATATCGACTTCCGGTCCAATCTGAATCTCGCGGATACCAAATTTGTCTGGCCATGGGGTGTAGCTGGCATCACCGCGAAAACGACGGACATCCCGACGTTGAATGTAACCGACTTCAGGATTAAAGTCCTCGCCGATGTCTGTGTATGAAGCGTCGAGTCGAAACAGATTCGTGCGCCAATCGCCGCCAATAAAGAAGGCGTAACTGTTCACAGTAATAGCCGATTCAAAGGTCTGAGACCATAATCCTTGTATGTTGGTTTCTCGCGTCGGACGGTAGGAAAAATCAAGTCCTGCTGTGCGATTGTATGCATCAGCATCTTGCTTATTAATAAGGATTCCCCCGACAGTTGACCCCTTTAAAATGTCTCGATTCACCCGCACGACTGAATAATTTGTGCGCGGTTTCCTGAATACATTCTCAGGATGGGGGCCGGGCACGTCCTTTTCATATTTGTCCGTGAATACGTTCAGAATCCCTATACCGTAAGGTCCAATTTTTCCGGTCATTTTGCCACCACCAAGGATCGGAATTGCACGTCCTCCCGCAAGCCCGATGCGACGGCTATAGAAAAGCAGTAAAGGGGGCGGTCTACGGAAACTCGGGCGTGGAATCCCGACATCGAAAATACTGGCACCTTCTAAGAAAAACGGACGCTGTTCGGGAAAAAAGAGGCTAAAGCGCGTCAGGTTCACCTGTTCCTGATCTGCCTCTACTTGGGCAAAATCGGTGTTAACGGTCAAATCAGCGGTCAGGTTCGGGGTTACGCCGTATTTGAAATCCACACCGGCTTCAAATACACCTTCAGTTTCTTCTACTGACGATCCATAACTCGCACCGGGTAGGACATACGGTAGCAATTCCAGATGCCTTGACGGCGTAATACCCTCTAAACCTTCGAGTGTGCCGAAATACGCTGTTCGGTACTTCGCCAACCCGCCATACGTTTTGGGTGCTTCATTCCATGCATCAATTTCCCGCTTTCGTGCGATTTCGCGACCGAAGTTTAACCCCCAATTCATCACGTCGCTCTGTTCAAAGCGGAGTTGGCTGAACGGGATTGCGATTTCCGCTGTCCAATGGTCTTCATTGATTCTACAGCGGCACTCCCAAACAATATCCCAACTTGTGTTGAGGCTCCCACCACTGTTGGAGACTGCCGTGTCTTCCATCCCACCCACTGGAGTGAATCGGAAGAAAACAGCGTTTCGCCGGTCGTTGTAGGTGTCTAACAGCAAAAAGCCGTAATCGTTGGAACGCAAGCCTGGAGAATCCCGACGCATGTCGTTGGCGACAATCTTGTCCATCTCATCGTAAAAAATGAAACCGAAGTACAGCTTCTTATCATCGTAAAGGATGCGGACTTCGGATGCTTCTGTCGCCGGTTCGCCTTGATCGGGTTGGATTTGATAGAGTTGGCGGATCGGTTCTACGCTTTGCCAAACGGATTCGTCAAACACCCCATCGACTTTGATTTCCTCAGAAGTCCGGTGTGCTGACATACGTGGCAACTCCCGTTCTGTTTGGGCATCTTGTGCATTGACACCGGGTGAAACGCATAGAACGCACATCCACAGCAGAAGGGAAAGTTTGATGTTTTGCATATATCGACGCAACTGAAAAATAGTAGTAAAATGTCTCATTACAGGTTGGTGCCTCCTTTTTCGCTGCTATATAAAAGGCGGGATTCTCAGGATTGTTATCTTACTACATATAAATCCTACTGTCAAGTCCTTCTGCGAATATCAACGACGATAGATGCTGACCTCCATGCCGTCGCGTCTACCGGGGCGCCGTCGACTCTCAAACCAATGTGTTTCGGAGTCGTAGTGTGAACGGACATGCGCTAAGTAATCAGCCATTTGGTCTGCTCTGCCGACGTTGTCAGCAACAATAGTCGCTGGATTGGTTAACCGAGATTCGATGGCTTGGAAACAGGCGAAATAGCCATCTTTATTGTTATCAAGGAACAGAAAATCCACCGGTTCTTGGATGGTTTTGAGGACTTCTGCGGCATCACCAATCCGTGAATCGACAAGAGCTGCCACACCTGCCCTTTCAAAATGTGTGCGTGCGCGTTGTGCGTTGGCATCCTCTATTTCCACTGTTATCAAACGTCCTGTGCCTAAGGTTTTTAGCACACGTAGCATCCATAACCCGGAATAACCGATGGCAGTTCCGCATTCTACAATCAGAGAGGGTTTTGCCTTTTCGACGCAACTGGCGAGCAATGTCGCTTTGTCAGGTCCCAACATAGGGACGCGTTCTTCCCGACACTGTTCCTCGACTTCTGCTAAAACCTGATCTAACATTAAGGTGCCTCCATATCTTTGCCATCTTGCTGACTGGTGATGTGGTAATCAAAAAGCACATCGTTGATTGTATGATGATCTGTCGCTGCGTAGTGTTCCAAAAGTGTTTTAGGACCGTGATTCAAGGCGAAAATGCCGTAGTCTTTTCCGTTCGGTGATCGGGTAATGGAATGGATGTGATTCAAGTCCTCGCGGGGTCCATCGTCATCTCGACCGCGACGACCCCCTCGATCGCGTCCGCCTCTGTCGCCGCGCCCGCCACCGACACCCCCTTCGTTGTTGAATTCGATCCAAACGGCGGGATTGAAAACGCGGTAGTAAATTGGATCATCCGTGGTCGTGCCACCGATCCAGACGAAATAGGTGTTATCAAGTCCTGCATCAACATCTGCCATCCAGATGTCGGCAAACTCGGTTTCCAGATTATAGACATACGTCTTAATCAGATTCCGAAGGTTTTCTTTCTGGGTTTCGTTCATCTCTGATGCTTTCAGACCTACACCTACAAAGTCGGAGTAGTCGTAATTCAGGAACGGATCTTCTGATCTGCCTGGACCGACTTGGAGTTCACGCCGGCCCGTTTGAATTGCTTTCTCTCTCTGATTCTCGTCAAGGCTGTTCATGAGTGCGAAGGCATTGCCTCTTTCGTCTTTAAGGACTTCGGTGCCGTTGATGGTGGCAGGCTCGGATCCGATGAAAGCTGGGACGATAGAGACTTCATCACCATGCACTAAAAAGTTAAGTGCCAAATGATGTCCGTCTAACTGGAAACCCCACGAACCATCTGTCTCTGGGTTTCCAAATAAGGCTATGTGATAATGATTTGGATCCCAAAAGTTGGGTCTGATTTTGTTGAGATATGTTTCAACGTCTTTCGTAATGAGAGAAACTTTGGTATAGCCATCGTCACTCAAAAACGCGCTCAAAACTTCATGGAAGCGCGTCAGTTGTTCAGTGGATAACTGACCAAAACGAATACCGCCTCGGTCATCATCATTTGGGGGGAAGTTCGACCAACGGTAAGATTCCTTATGTCCAAGTGGAAAAGAGGCTTCGGTAAGCAGTTTACTACTTAGCGATGCGCGGAAACTTTTCATAACGGTCGCTAAGGCTATGATTGACGGTTTTGTAGAGATTTCAGCGATCCCTTCTGTGTTTTCTGCTTCAACAGTTGGGGTATCGAAAGTTTTGAGTGTGAGCGCAATTATACTTGATGCGAGCATTACGGTGAATATAATTAAAATTTTGCGTAACATGGAATCCTCTCAAATAGTTGTTATACTGCCCCAGAGAATACACTCGTCTCTGAAAGCCGTTGTTCCCACAAGTTAAAGTGGAAATTTTTCGTTGATCATCATAAGGGGTTCCTGATTTGCCAACACCCGATAGGCGCGACTGATAAACTTTTCACCTTCAAGATGTGCCACAGCGGATGGAAGATTGGTTAAGACCTCAATACCACACCAGAGCAGCTCCCGTCGAGTCTCTAAATCACTATGCTGCAGAAGGCCACCGAGTCCCTGTTTGTCGGATTCTAATCCATTCAAAATGGATTCCGGCAGACGTTTCGGCACAATAAGTGAGTCGGCATAGGTATGTATTCTGGGTAATGATTTTTCCTGTGAATGGGTTTGGAGGACTGCTTGCCGTGAAATGATCTCTGATCCCGTAGATAGTTGGAGCCATGTATGTTCGGTGGATAGCGTCTGTTTGGTTTGTTGGAGTAAGGTTACCTCTACCGGCATGAGTGTGTAGGCTTCAATAAATCGCGTAACCGTCCCATCGGCGACGAGCAACCCACGTTGGAACGCAGTCAGTTGCGCGAGGTTGATTCTTTTTAAGGTTTCAGGTTTATGGTCTTGCGCGACAAAGAGTGCCTTCATGCGGGTATTAACGAAGGTCCCCTGTTGTGTAACTGTGTCTGTTTTCATGGTCAAAGTTCTCTTTATTTCTGGAAGAAGCACGTTCACGCGAACGTAACATGCGATATTTGGGGTTGTTGTTCAATTTTTTAGACACATAAGGCTAAAAAAAAGTTCGTGAATATGCATTTGACATACCAATCGTGATGACGTATACTATGGACAAAACGACATCTCAATAAGATGAACGTTATGACGCCTGATGATGTTTACGTCCGAAAAGCGATAGAGGGTGATGATGGGGTTTCTAATCCCGCTTTCATGAGGTTTCGTTCCAAGTGTCCAAAGTTTTAATCAAATCTATATCTCTTTTTTTAATCAGTACTTCTTTACTTTTCAGCAGTTTCACGGCAATTGCAGAAGAACTTCCCTTATCCCTCGGCGAACATCTCTTCGCGCAGGGCAACTACGATGCCGCTATTACCGAGTATAAACGTTTTCTCTACTTCCATCCATCAGATAAACGTATTGGCGAGGTGTATTACAACGTTGGACTTGCCTATAGAGCACAAGGTCTGTGGACAGAGGCAGTCACTGCCTTGCGAACGGCGACACATCTCGCTACAGATGCCGAAGCAAAATCGGAATACCAGCTGGAACTCGCCGTAACGCTGATCGCGGCGCAGGACTACGATCTGGCTCGGTTGGAATTGGTTAAGGTGACAATGCGACCCCTTCCCACGCAGTTGTACCGACGCGCACTTTTCTTGCAAGCCGTTGCGTATCTCTATCAGTTTCGATGGGAGGACGCCCGGGAATCACTACAAAACTATACAACCGATGAAAGATTGGATATTCTCTTTGAGGCAGCTACTGATATACCGCTGAAATCTGAGAAGGTTGCGCGGGTATTGTCAACAATCCTGCCTGGTGCGGGACAGGTGTATGCAGGCGATTGGAGAGGTGGGTTAAACGCGCTTCTGCTGAACGGTGTACTCGGTGTTCTCGCTGTTGACTTGGTGTTAGACGGATATTATGTAGATGCGGGGTTGTGGGGAGTGTTCATTTTCTGGCGTTACTACCGGGGTAACACCTTTCGTGCGGGACAAGCAGCTGAGCGATTCAACCAGGAGGAATCTCACAAAGCCACCGATGCCATCTTACAACGACTCCAAGAAATTGTTGGCACACCTTGAACGTGGCACCTATGATCCTTGGCGTTTTTGAAGCGTGTACACGACCGCAACGAGTACTATCGCGATGGCGAAGGTCCAGACGTTATAAATGTATGCCAAGAATGTCGCAAGCGCAAGCAATATCCACTCATACCAATGCGTCTTACGGACGAAGAAGCCCATCGTTACAATAGAGAAGATAACTGTGCCGACCACAGCCGATACCACAGATAGCACATATTCAACCGGTGTACCCCCTGTAAACAGGATGTGGGTATACGCAAATAGCAGCGGCATGATATAGAGCAGTTTGGAGAACTTAAAACATGCCCATCCCGTCTGCCAGGGATCAGCACGGGCGATAGCGGCACCCGCATAGGCTCCCAAGGCGACCGGTGGTGTGATGTTCGAATCTTGACTCAGCCAGAAGATGATGAGATGCGCAGCAATAATCGGTATGCCCATCTCAGGCGTCGTCAGGATCGGCACAGCGAGTTCAGAGGTAATAAGATAGGCGGCGGTCACAGGAATTCCCATTCCGAGTACAAGAGAAGCTGCAGCGAGAAGCAGAATTGCGATGGTCTTGTTAGTCCCCGCAACCGACAGCACTAAATCCGGGAATATCCTTCCTAAACCCGTCAAATCTATGACGGCAACGATAATACCAATAGTGCCAACCGCACCGCCAATAGCGAGCGAATTCTTTGCCCCCATCACCATCGCTTCCCAGATACGTTTCGGTGTTAATCGTGTCTCTGGACGGAAATAACTCACCGCAATTGTGACAAGGATTGCGAAGAATGCCGCTTTGTAAGCGGTATAGCCAGCAATTAAGATACCCACAAGCGTCAGCAACGGGAGTAAATAATACCAACCACTTTTAAGAAGGGATAAAAATTTCGGGATTTCTGCGTCTGGTATCCGTTCGAGTCCCTGCTTTTTCGCCTCAAAATGTACCATCACCCAAACGGAGAGGAAATAGAGAACGGCTGGCACGATGGATAGAAGGGCAATTTTACTATAGGGAAGCCCCGTCCGTTCTGCCATGAGAAACGCCCCTGCTCCCATCACGGGGGGTAGGAATTGCCCACCGACAGAGGCGGAAGCCTCGACTGCCCCAGCGATATGCGGACGGAAGCCGGTCCGTTTCATTAAGGGTATCGTAAACGTGCCGGTAGCGACTGTATTCGCAATCGCACTTCCCGCAACGGACCCAAAAAAACCGGAGGTCATGACCGAAACTTTCGCAGCCCCGCCTATTGAGCGTCCCGCTATTGACATCGGTAGGTTGATAAAGAATTGCCCGACCCCCGATTTCTCCAGAAATGCCCCGAAAAAAATAAAGAGAATCACGTAAGTCGCCATCACGTTTGCCATGATGCCGAAGACCCCCGCTTGGCTGAAAAAGCAGTATTCGATAATCCGACGAAGTGGAAACCCGCGATGCGCGATAGCATCCGGCAGAGAGCGACCGAAAAGCGCATAGAGAATACCGATTATAGCGATGATAGGCAGTGCCCAACCGACTGTCCGACGGCTCACCTCAAAACTAATTACGATCGCGACCGCGCCTACGAAAATATCGAGTTGGCTGTAATTGCCTGCCCGATTGACAAGATTCGGGTATTCTACAATCCAGTAGCCGATGGTGAAGATGCTGAGGGCAATCATGCCGAGGTCTATGAGGGATGGACGGGATACTGGAGAGTTCTTCCGACATCGGTAAAAGATGCCGATCAACGCGAAGGTCAGCAGGAGATAGAAACCGAGATGGAATTGCTCACTGGCACTCCCAAACCCTGCGCTATAGATATAAAAGAGGACGAGCGCAGCCGCACCGAGTTCAAAAATCCATTTGTATATTTTTTTTAACTCGGTGCGTTGGTTCTCAAGACCAGAGACTTCTTTTGATTCAGTTTGTGTCATTTTTCCTCCACCAGGGATAATCCCTTTAATAATTCTACATCAAATTGGCACAGAAGGCAACGGTTTTCGGATAAGTAACCTTCCAAATGGCACTTTTCGCATTTTGTCAAGAAAATTGAGGCGATTTGCAACTAACATGACATTGAAAACAATTAAATGGACCCTTATGCCTTAGCAAACACCGGTTCGTAGTCGTGCGATTCATCGCACGCTCTGCCAAGAAGTGCCCAGATATTTTTGGACTTCACTATAAATGAGGAGAGGAACACACTTGTGAAACGCATCAGTCAATTTTTACTTAGTTTTCTCGTTTTGGGCGTAATTTTTTCATGCGCTCGAACACCCCAGCGTATTGAATTACATCCAGTATATGTTATACCGCGCGGCACTCCGGAAGGTCCGGGCTTACCCCTTGGTGTGGCTGAAGGTTTAGATACGGAAAAAGTAAAAGCATCTACAGTCCGTGTGGTTTACGGAGAGGGGGATTCAACGATGAAACGAATACTCCGGCGTATGCCAAGCGTGGATATGCCAAAACCCTCCTTGGTCACGCTGAATTTATTACGGATCACGCGGAGGTAGCACAACAGTCTTATCGTGCTGCGATTGAAGACTATGATAAAGCCATCGGTATCTATCCAAAGTTTCCCTCATACGCCGAGCGTGGGACGGTGAAGCTCTCCTTAGGCATCTCTGAAACCACCCAAGGGCGTACCACGGAAGCACAGCAGTACTATTATGCTGCGATTGAAGACTTTGATAAGGCTACCAGTTATGATCGGCATGATACTTATGCTTACATCATTCGTGGGTATACAAAAATTTGCTTGGGTGATTTTGAATCTGATAAAGGGAATATCGAGGAAGCTCGAAGCCTATATGAAGCAGGGAGAACCGATAGTGATTCAGCAATCCGGTTAGACTCGGAGAATTCTTACTGCTACCACACGCGCGGAGTAGCGAAGGCAAAACTTGATGATTACAAGGGCGCGATTGATGATTTCGATAAGACTGTTAGCCTCAAGCCTGACTTTGCCAGAGCCTACTACAATCGGGCAGTTGCGAAGAAAATACTTGGACAAAAGAGGTCCGCGAAAGCAGATTTCAAAAAGGCGAAGGAACTTGACTCGGATATAAGAAAATAATCTCCTATTTGCCAGCAAAAGTGAATTATGATAGAATAGCGGTACGTCAACTGATTCAGAAAGGAGACACAAAATGGCAATAGGATTGGGCGTTATTGGGATGAACCCCACGAATATGGGGTCAACTGCGACCCTGTTAAAGGATGTGCCGGACCTGAAGTATGAACTCCGGGGTATTTGCGCGAAGCGGGCAGATGTGCTTGAGAACTACGCCAACCAAATTGGCGTGGACTTTTGGACGACAGATTATCGAGAATTGGTGCAGCGCGAAGATATTTCTGTCATCGCTATCTATTCCCCAGACCACCTGCACGCTGAACATTGCGTCGCGGCGATAGAAGCTGGAAAACATGTCATCTGTACAAAGCCGATGGTGACCAAGTTAGACGACGCGCAACAGTTGGTGGATCTGGTGCGCGAGCATAAAGTCAAATTCCTTGTGGGACAGTCGATGCGGTTTGACCTCCAGTTTTTGACAATGAAAGGGTTTCTCGACGACGGTGATTTAGGCGACATTATGCTGGCGGATGCCTATTATGTCCACGACATGCGCGAGGTTTATGATTTCACACCGTGGCGGCTCCATGAGCCGCAAGATTTGATGTTCGGTGGTATTGTGCATCCTGTTGACCTATTGCGCTGTCTCCTCGGTGATGTAGATGAGGTGCACGCCTATGGGACGAAAGGCTTGCTCACACCCGAATACCCCATAAAGAACAATTTTTTTCTCAATCTGAAGTTTAAGAGCGGACAGATTGCGAGAGCGATGGGGCTTTACGATGTCGTTCATCCCCCGATGCCGATGCAGCAGATCTCCGTTTTCGGAAGTAAAGGGACGGTAATTGGGGACTTTACGGATAACAGAGAGGGACACGTCAAGTTGATGCTCGATAAAATGGCCACCAGAGAACCCTTTGAAGTGATCTGTCCTCCTGAAATAGACACAAGCGTTTACGGACATGGACAGACGGTTATCCGATATATGCGCCATTTTCAGCAGTGCCTTGAGGAAGATTTAGAACCCGCACCGAATGTAATTGACGGTGCGAAGTCTATTGCTGTCGGTGTAGCGGCGTGGGAGTCTATTGAGACAGGACAACCCGTGAAGGTATTCAACGACTTTTAGCAACACCTTTCCGTCTAATCCACTCCACCGGCTTGCAGGGAATAATTAAAACGTGTGCTGCGGATTTTTAATGAAACCGTAGCACATAATGAAATGGAGTGCGGATATACGGAGAGGCACATCAATATCCGCAGAGGAAACACTCAAGCAAAAACACCCACCTTACCGACCCGCAAGGAATAATTAAAATTTGACATTTTGTTTTGCATAATATATAATTTAGGTATACCTAAATTAATTTCTCAATGTTTCTAACAATTTTGGCACATAATGCCTAAAACTGAATGGGTGTAACGCCCATACATTTACTGACCGCAGTGGGAAAACGAAGGGCATTGTCTGTTCCCCCTGCGGATTGGAAAGAACAATGCTTACACATGCAGCTGAGGATTACCTCAAGTCAATCTATAAATTGCAAGAGAAAGTCGGTAAAGTTTCGACCGGCATTTTGGCGGACTACCTCAATGTGAAGCCTGCGTCTGCCACCGGGATGATTAAGAAGTTAAAAACGATGAAACTGGTGAGACACGAGCGGTATCATGGTGTCACGCTGACGGATGCTGGGAAAGCAATCGCACTTGAAATTATTCGGCACCATCGTTTATTGGAACTTTATCTATTCAAGGCGCTTGGTGTACCGTGGGATGGTGTTCACGAAGAAGCCGAGAAATTGGAGCATGTCATTTCGGAAGATGTCGAGGCGCGGATGGACGAGTTTCTCGGCTACCCAACTGCCGACCCGCATGGCGCCCCGATACCCGATAAAAACGGTGTTGTGAAGAAGACGGCGCATATCCCGATGACAGAAGTGTGTGAGGGACAATCCTGTGTTGTTGCTGAAGTCAGTGACACCGATTCAGCGTTGCTTCGGCATTTAGGAAGTTTCAATCTCTACCCGGGCACAGCATTCCGAGTGATTGAGGTCGCTCCCTTTGAAGGTCCCTTTACTATCGACGTTGCAGGACAGCAGGTCGTTATTGGGCGGGAGGTAGCGAAACATATTTTTGTCGAGGATGTGGAGGAATAGTTATCGGTTATCGGTTGTCGGCTATCGGTTAAGAGATGTCTGTAACAATCTTTGCCAATTTGGAATACTCTGGGAAATGGTGAATTGTTACGTGAAACCTCTTGACCGACAACTGATTACTGACTGCTGACAACGATAAAAAAATGGAACAGCAAAAACAGATGCGACCGGATGGTAAAACAATCAAGATATGGAAGCGCCATTTACAAGATGAAGTTGACGCGGGTTTCCTTTATAGCGTTTTCGCTGGTCTTGAGTCCGATTCGAAGCGAAAGGATATCTTAAGTGGACTCGCTGGGGTGGAAAATCGGCATGTCATACGTTGGCGGGAGATGCTTGCCACCTACGATATAAAGGTGAGAAAGCAGCGACCAACATTGAAAGCGAAATTGATGGCATGGTATGCGCGCCGATTTGGGAGTGAGTTTCCACTCTCGCAGATGCTTGGTGAAGAGGCGAGTGAGGTTAAGGATTATCTAACGCTTCATAGAAACAGTACATTGGCAGATGCGAAGGAGACGGCACTGATTTTAGCCAGAGAATCTGCGATGCATACAGAAAGTTTGCAGGAGCTCACTGGCACGAGTGAGGAACCGTGGCACAAGACTGAATCTGGAGGCATGGTTGGCAACATTGTTTATGGATTTAACGACGGCTTAACGGCGAACTTCGGTTTAGTCGCCGGCGTTATAGCGGCAACGTCCGATGTCTCTACGATTCTTGTGACAGGCATCGTTGGGACGGTCGCGGATGCCCTTTCTATGGGGGCTTCGGGATACCTCGCCGCGAAAAGTGAACAAGAGGTTTATGAACACGAAATCGAGGTCGAAAGGGAGGAAATCCGCCTCATGCCTGACCTTGAAGAGGAGGAACTCGCCCTTATTTATGCAGCGCGAGGCGTCCCCGAAGAACAGGCTCGCGAACTTGCCAAGGAAGTGATGAGCGACCCCGAAAGAGCATTGGGAGAGAAAATCCAAACCGAACTTAAAATCGGGGAAATTTATGCCACCCCGTTCAAAGAGGGGTGGATTACAGGACTCGCAACTGCTATCGGGGCTTTTATTCCTGTTGCTCCATTTCTTTTTATAGAAGGTATGCTTGCCATTTGGATCTCGTTCGCACTTGCCATGATGTCTCACTTTGCTGTTGGTGCTACCCGAAGTCTCTTCACCGGGCGCAGTTTATTTCGCAGTGGTATTGACATGTTCGTTGTAGGGCTCGGTGTCGCAGGCGTGGGTTATCTCGTCGGTGAGATCTTAGAACACTTCTTTTTTGGGAATTAAGATTATGCAAAGCGTATACATTTCATTATGTTTGATGGTTTCCATACTTGTGTGGACTGGGTGCGATCCGAAAGAGCAACCTGATGCTTCCACAGTCGGGAAAATTCGCGTTGTCACGACGATCGGTATGGTTACCGATATTGTTAAAAATGTTGGTGGTGAACGCGTCGAGGTTACAGGATTAATGGGACCCGGGGTAGATCCACACCTTTATAAAGCGAGTGCGGGTGATGTGCAGCGGTTAACTTCGGCGCAACTTATTTTCTATAATGGGTTACACCTTGAATCGAAAATGGGGGACATTCTTGCCAAAATGTCGGGCAATACGAGGACTGTTGCCGTGACAGATGCCGTTGACCGGAGTTTGCTACTAACACCCCCGGAATTTGAAGGGCAATACGATCCGCACTTATGGTTTGACGTAACACTTTGGATGAAAGCGGTGGGAACGGTTCGTGATACACTGAGTGAATTCGATTCAGACAATACACTCATGTACTGGACCAACGCTGAACGCTACCTCGCGAAACTCGCGGAACTGCACGGATATGTGAAGTCACAAGTGGAACGCGTGCCGTCTGAGCAACGGGTACTCGTAACGGCACACGACGCTTTTAACTACTTCGGAAAGGCTTATGGGTTTGAGGTGCGCGGACTACAGGGCATTAGCACCGCAACAGAAGCGGGGATTGCCGATGTTCAGAAGTTGGCGACCTTTATCGCAGAGCGGCGCATTCCTGCAATTTTTGTGGAATCCTCCGTCTCTACGAGGAGTCTTGAAGCAGTGAAAGCCGCCGTGAAGTCAAGAGGATTTGATGTAAAAATTGGTGGAGAGCTTTTCTCTGATGCCATGGGAAATGAAGGGACGCCTGAAGGGACTTATATTGGAATGGTTCGTCATAACATTGATACGATTGTGACAGCACTCATTGGAGGAACATCTGCCAATTCTATGGTCGGAAATTAAGTATGCAAGCGTCCGCAACGAAAGCCATTGAAGTAACGGATCTAACGGTTGCCTATCAAGATCAACCTGTCTTGTGGGATGTTGACCTTGATGTGCCCCCTGGGGTGCTTCTGTCGATTGTCGGTCCCAATGGCGCGGGCAAAACGACGTTGATCAAAGCCATTTTAGGATTGGTACGCCCCGCTGCAGGCAATGTCTTGATTTACGACAAACCTTATGAAGCACAACGCCGGATCGTCGGTTACGTCCCACAACGGGGGACGGTTGACTGGGATTTTCCGACAAATGTGCTGGATGTCGTCATGATGGGTCGTTACGGTGCCCTCGGATGGGTGCGACGTCCAGGGAAACAGGAGCGGGAACTCGCCATGTATGCTTTGGAGAAGGTTGGCATGGAGGCGTATACCACTCGGCAAATCAGTCAGCTCTCCGGTGGACAACAACAGCGTGTTTTCTTAGCACGTGCCCTCGTTCAAGACGCTACGGTATACTTGATGGATGAACCTTTTCAAGGCGTTGATGCTACCACAGAACGCGCAATTGTAACCCTACTTCAGGAGCTCCGAGAAAAGGGGAAAACGGTTGTCGTGGTACATCACGATTTACAGACGGTAACCGACTATTTCGATTGGGTAATGCTCTTGAACATTCGCCGGATCGCGAGCGGTCCCGTTGACGAAACGTTCACACCTGAAAATTTGCGTACAACTTACGGCGGTCGCGTTGCATTTGTGACGAAATAGTTATCGGTTTGCCTGCTGCACAGGAAACCTTCAGCAGTCGGTTTTTAGTTAAAGTCTAAACTCTGATTTTTATGATTTACCATGATTATCGAAGATTTCATCATGGTAAATCGCATAAATCACAATAATTTTGGTCAAAAATTTGAGTATCCTAACCCATCTTGATTATACCCTCATGATTGTTGCCCTCGGTGCTGCCTTACTGGGTGCTGTGAGTGGTGCACTTGGGACCTATGCTGTTTTGCGCCGGCAAAGTCTCCTCGGCGATGCCATCTCACATGCCGCGTTGCCCGGTATTGCCATCGCATTTCTGCTGACGGGAAGCAAAACACCTCTGATTTTGGTCCTCGGTGCAGCAATCGCGGGCTGGCTCGGCACGCTGCTCATTTTGAGTATCGTGAGGTTGACGCGTATCAAATACGATAGTGCCCTTGGGATCATACTCTCTACCTTTTTCGGATTCGGTTTAGTGCTACATACACTGATTCAGCGGACCGGTAATGCAAATCAAGCAGGATTAGATACGTTTCTCTTCGGACAAGCCGCTACGATTCTGAAGAGCGATGTCTTAACCATAGGTATCCTCGGGGGCATTGCAATCGTCATCATGCTTGTCTTTTGGAAAGAGTTGAAGTTGCTGGTTTTCGATGAAGGTTTCGCTGCATCGCTTGGGTTCCCGATCCGTGCACTTGACATTCTGTTGACGAGTCTCCTTGTGATAGCAATCGTTCTCGGTTTACAAGCGGTGGGTGCTGTCCTGATGAGTGCGATGTTGGTTGCACCGGCGGTCGCTGCACGGCAGTGGACGAATAAACTGAGCGTGATGATGTTTCTCGCTGCGTGCTTTGGAGCACTCGCAGGCGTGAGTGGAACCATTATCAGTAGTAGTGCTTCACGCATCCCGACGGGGCCAACGATTGTACTGTGTGCGACAGTTGGGGTCGGGTTCTCGATCGCTTTTGCCGCGAATCGCGGACTTTTATGGGACTGGCTTCGGCACCAACGAAACAAACGGAGTCTAAAGATAGCAGCGGATCGGTTATTGAAGCATCCGCAACGTGGGAGCGAGTAGACGTGATACAAGAGCATCTTGATATCCAGCTCATTGCGGTTATCACAGCGGTGGCTTGTGCTTTACCGGGCGTGTATCTGGTACTACGACGGATGACTTTGATGAGCGATGCAATTAGCCACGCCATTCTCCCCGGTATTGTCCTCGCCTTTTTTCTCACGGAGAGTTTGTCCTCGCCCCTCCTAATTCTTGCCGCTGCGGGAACCGGTGTACTCACTGTCGTTTTCGTTGAATTGCTGCAACGGACGAAACTGGTGAAGGAGGATGCCGCGATTGGCTTGACGTTCCCCGCCCTTTTCAGCATCGGGGTGATCCTGATTTCCAGATTTGCAGGCGATGTTCACTTGGATATGGATGCCGTTCTCCTCGGTGAGCTCGCTTACGCGCCGCTTAACCGATTAAATATTTTCGGACACGACTTTGGTCCTGTATCTGTCTATGTAATGGGAACAATTCTGCTGTTGAACCTCGCCTTTATTCTGTTATTTTACAAAGAGTTGAAGTTGGCAACCTTTGACGCGAGTTTAGCTGCCACGTTAGGGTTCGCGCCTACCCTGATTCACTATGGACTGATGACGCTGGTCTCCGTTACAACGGTCGGTGCATTTGACGCTGTTGGTTCGATATTAGTCGTTGCACTCATCGCTGGCCCGCCTGCTACTGCTTATCTTATCACAAACAAACTTTCGCTGATGCTCACCTTGAGCGCGATTATTGGGAGTGTGAACGCTGTCGGTGGCTATTGGCTCGCGTATCTTTTCGATGTATCTATTGCGGGGGCAATTGCGACAATGACGCTCCTTGTGTTCGGATTGATTTTCCTGGTTGTTCCGAATCGCGGCGTTATTGCTATCGCACGGAGGCGGACACGCCAAAAATGGGAGTTTGCCCAAACGATGTTAGTCATTCACCTTTTTAATCACGAGGGACTCCCGGAAGCTGAGGCGGAGTCAGAGATAGCACACCTCCATGAGCATCTTCGCTGGGATCCCACATTCGCAACCCAAGTCGTAAAATATGCCCTGAACAACCGTTGTGTTTCTCAAGAGGAGACACAGTTGACACTGACAGAACGCGGACGTGCAGTAGCACAGCAAGCACTTGTGCAATAATCATGCTGCACGAATTGGACTTAAAAAAGTATAGGTTTGTAGTCGTGCGATTCATCGCACGTTGCATTTTGCAACAAAGGTTTACAGTATGAAAAATACAATACAGAAGTTTCTCATCTGTTTGCTCCTTCTCAATATGGTGTGGGGTGCAGGTGCCGATGAAACCGCACTCAAGAACCCAGATGGCTCTTGGAAATGGACGAATCGACTCATCCACGAAACCAGCCCCTATTTACGTCTCCATGCCCATAACCCTGTGGACTGGTATCCGTGGAACGATGAAGCATTGGAGCGCGCAAAGAAAGAAAACAGGTTAATTTTTCTCTCTGTAGGATACTCCACGTGTTATTGGTGCCACGTCATGGAGCGGGAGGTCTTCTCAAACCCAGAGATCGCTGCCATGATGAATAAAGATTTCATCAATATCAAAATTGATAGAGAAGAACGTCCGGATCTCGATGAAATTTATATGACGGCAACGCAGCTCCTGATTCAGCGCGGTGGGTGGCCCAACTCTGTTTTCCTCACGCCTGATTTAAAGCCGTTTTATGCTGGCACCTATTTCCCTCCTACGGATGTGCCCGGCAGACCCGGGTTTCCAACGATCCTGGATGCTGTGCAGGAAGCATGGGTAACGCGAGAGGTGGAAGTCATTGAATCGGCAAATCAGATTGCAGACACGATTGAATTGGCAACCAGTAGAGGGTTCACGGCACTCACCGCCACACCCCTGGATAGGTCTCTTACGACCGCTGCGTTGGACTATCTGCGGACGACTTATAGTCACGCCTACGGTGGATTTGGGAGCGGACCGAAATTTCCAAGTCCTGCGAATCTTGAATTTTTGCTAAGTGAATACGAGCGGAAATCGGGGTTACAAACCCCTCCCACAGAAAATGAATCACTATTGAAGATGGTGACCTATACGCTCGATATGATGGCTTACGGTGGAATGTATGACCAGATCGGCGGTGGATTTCACCGGTATTCTGTTGATGAAAAGTGGCTGGTGCCGCACTTTGAGAAGATGCTTTATGACAATGCCCAATTGGCGAAAGTGTATCTCCAGGCACATCAAATAACACAAGAACCTCGCTATCGGCGCATTGCTGAGGAGATCTTCAGTTTCATTTTCCGAGAGATGACGGCACCTGAAGGTGGATTCTATTCAGCGTTGGACGCTGAAACAGATGCTGAAGAGGGGAAATATTACGTCTGGACTGCCGATGAGATTCAGAAAATTCTTGGTAAAAAGGCAGCGGCGCGTTTCGCGGGTGTTTACGGTGTTGATAAAGGACCTAATTTTGAAGGGAAAAATGTACTCTATGTTCCTGAAGGCGCAGCGTCAGAGGATGCTCTCAAGGAAGTTGGATCTGCGCGAGCAAAACTTTTAGAAGCGCGCTTTGCGCGGGAATATCCGTTGCTGGACACAAAGATCATTGTCAATTGGAACGGTCTGATGATAGACGCTCTCGCTTATGGATATCGGATACTTGGCGAGGAACGGTATCTGAGGGCTGCGTCAAAAGCTGCGCAGTTTATTCTTGATACCCTGAAGAAACCGAATGGTGAATTGTGCCATACTTATACGGCGGGTGTGGTGAAACAGGATGTCTATCTTGACGACTACGCCTTTTTTGTCCGGGGTTTGCTTGGGTTGTATCAGGCTACAGGAGAGGAACGGTGGTTAAATTCAGCGAAAACACTTACCGACGCGATGATTCAGCTTTTTTGGGACGACAAAAACGGAGGGTTCTACTACACGAAAGCAGATGCAAAACATCTTATTGTGCGAACCAAGAAACCTTATGACTCTGCCATTCCATCTGGTAATGCTGTTGCTGTAGGAAACCTGCTGGCATTTGGGACGGATTATCGGCGTTATGCTGAAAAGACGTTGCAGAGTTTCGCGAAGTCTATGGCACAAAGTCCCTCGTCTTTCATGTATATGCATTTTGCCCTTAACGGCTATTTGGACGCAGGAGAAAGGCTCAGTTCTGGCACCTCGCTCGTCAGTGCAACTGCTGAAATTAAATCCCAAAGGGACGGGGTACTTAATGTGATGCTTCAACTTGATATTGCTGCAGGATGGCACGTGAACGCGAACCCCGCGGGTCAAGATAATTTAATTCCAACAACTGTTACGGTGAATGCTGATGCCTCGTTTGAAATTCTTGATGTAGCGTATCCGAAAGGAAAATCAGCGCACTTTGAATTTAGTGATGAATCTGTGAATGTTTATGAAGGAAAACTGACGATCCCGCTAAAGCTAAAGCAGAAATCGAACCGTAAGAAGAACGCCCGAGTCACTCTGAAACTCAGCTACCAGCCTTGTAGTGAGACGGAGTGTTTGTTACCACAGACATTGGATATTCCATTAGACTTACCTTAGTTTGTACGCTTATGATTGTGCAGATTCCGCTCAATGGGCGTGCTTTCTGACGCTCACTTTGCGATTTCTTTGACAATCGGACGTTTGTCTGATACAATTAAGTTAATACCTTTTTTATAAACCTATCCGAATCGCTAATGCAACCTAACCTTAGGAGATCCCTTAAGTGAAAACAGTTATTTCGATCTATACCACAATATTTTTCTTAGCGATGACATCTGTTGTCGCATTCGCCAATGTTGTTGAGGATCCTGTACTCTATCTCAATGCTGCTGACAACCCTGCGCATCCGAAGGCATGGGAAAATCTCGGTACTGAAGGCGGGGAATTGCTCGTCGCAGATAAACCCATGGAACTCGAAGAAGGCGAAATTAAAATTCCCGCCCTCGGTATCAATGAACCAAACGCAAAGTATTACACAACCAAAGAATCCCATTCAACCTTTGGCGGTCCACCTGGAAAAAATACCCCGATATTTCTTCAGGACTGGACCTTGGAGTTCCTCTGTCGGCGCAATGGCGATTTTTTTGTCGAGGAGCATCACTTCGCTGGTTTCCAGAACAGTCCAAGAGAAGGCAAGCAGGGGATTCGGCTTTGGATAGTCGGTGGTCAGAACTTGGACGCCTCCATTCATGCCGGCGGTGCTAAACAGGGTGTTCAAACGCTTAACATCAAACTTGAAGAAGGCGTTTGGACCTGGATAGCAGTCGTCGGTACGAATGATAAGTCAATTGTTGCGTATCAAGATGGAAAAGAGGTCAGCAAACAAGCCGGTTTTGAATTCGATAAGAAATTACCCATAAACGACATTTCAATCGGTGCAAATTCCTTTGATGAACGCCGTCGAACTTTCAACGGATCGTTCGCAATCGTCCGCGCTTATGATAAAGCACTGACTGAAGCGGAGATTAACCAAAACATTTCTGGCGCATTCGCTGTCGATCCGGCGGACAAACTCCCAACGGTTTGGGCTAAAGTAAAACGCGGCTATGAATAATAGCACACATATACCTCTGGGTCGCGATTCCTTTCTCTCCGCAAAGCTTTTGTGGAAGTTACCGCTGGGTCGCGACCCTTTCTTCTTTTATGACGGTGAGTTTGGGGGTACCCACAAGGGGCACCCCTACAAGATGTCCACATCCAATCGTGCCGACGCGTCCCCAAACCCCTGACCAAGGTACCCACAAGGGGCACCCCTACAAGATGTCCACATATTTTGATAATTCACCACAGTATTGACGCTTATGGAAACAGAAATGTCTGGACCGCATCCTATTCCTCCGTCCCAATACCTTGTCTTGGATGATCGCATCATTGAAGGGGTTGTCGGGGCAAAACTTACCCTTGGCGAGATTACGAAGCATCCCCAAAATCCCCTTTTTGGTGAGGATAAACCGTGGGAACCGCGTTTCGACAACGTCTATGCCAACGTCATCTATGATGTAGAGGACAAACTCTACAAATGTTGGTACAATCCATTTATCATAGATGAACGGGTGACGCACACACCACCCGAGAAACGGCACCCTGATTGGTGCAGTTATATGGATGTGAAACCAAGTGGGCGGGAGATGGGGCTCTGTTATGCTTCCTCGTCAGATGGTATCCATTGGGAGAAACCTGATCTTGGGCTCGTTGCGTTCGATGGCAACAGGCGTAACAACATTCTGATGCGCCGCGTGAATGGAGCCGGCGTTTTCAAGGATGGACGTGAAATCGATCCAGCGAAACGCTATAAGATGTTCTTCTGTGGAGAGCCCCAAATGACGGTCGCGTTCTCTTCAGATGGATTGCGCTGGGGTGAACCTCTTCCAATTCCACAAATTGAGGCACACGGCACGCATCCGAACGCGTTTTGGGCGGAGACATTGGGCAGATACGTCGGTATCACCCGTCAGCATGCTCGTAATATTCGCCTCGTCACACGAGCCGAGTCTTCTGACTTTGTACACTGGACACCAGACGAATCTATCCTTGAAGGTCCCAGTCCGCGTCTACAAATGCATGATATGATCGTGTTTCCAACGTGTGGAATCTATATTGGACTGCTCGGTATGATGGTGTATCCAGAGGACTCCGACATTGATGTCAAACAGCATGTGGAATTGGCTTGGAGTCCGGACACCGTCCAGTGGCACCGCATACAGGAAGGGATTCCATTTATGGGGCATACCCCATCGGAAACAGAACGTTATGGGGAGACACCTTACGATTGGGGGACGATCTTCCCCTCTGCCCCGATTTTCTTTGACGATGAGATTCGCATCTACTACGGTGCTGGAGATGGCTACTTTTTCAACTGGCGTAACGGCTACCTCGCACTCGCAACGCTTCGTCCGGACGGTTGGGCAGGCTACGAACCAACCGCAACTGACAGACCCGCTGTTATAACGACCCAACCCTTAACCTTTCATGGGACATCGGTAGGCATAACGGCAGATGTATCCGATGGTGGTTCTGTACGCGTAGCGATTCTGGATAAGGTAGGTAACCAAATTGTCAGTAGTCAACCGATTCATTCGACTGTTACAAATTTCCGTGTCCAATGGGAGCTAAATCAAGATTTAGCGGATTTGAGAAACAAAGAAATTCGGTTAAGATTCCAGTTGCATAACGCAAAACTCTATGCTTTCCAGTTTCTGATGGAGCGTAGGTAATTCCTGTTTATCGACGGTGCCTTCCGTTCCTACAACGCATCGGTGTGTGCTCGAATCTTCTGGAACGCGTCTAAAATCTGTTGCATATCGTCTGTATCTCCCAGAAACATGGAATGTGTGAAACTACAGACCTCTTCTCTATAGACTCTTTCTGCGTTCGGGCAGTTGAGTGTGCTGTAATCGATCGCCTGATCTCCGAGGTATTTGCGCGGTAATCCGAGCTGATCAAACAGTTCGGGATTCCCGAAAGGACCTTCGTTGTAGATAGGTTCACCGTGCGCACCGACACCACACGAAACACCTTCTGCGCGGAGTGCTTCTAAGAATCGGTCGCGTGAAACACCACCGAACTCCTCAGACACAAACCGGAAATCCCAATAGTAGAAGCACCAACGTGTGACGCGCGTATCACGCGGAATAGGGTGGAGTCCATCAATCGCTTCCATGCCCTTGGAAAGGTATGCGATATTTCGTTCGCGCGTCTCTACCTGCTCTTCAAACCGTTCCAGTTGATTCAGTAAGAGTGTCGCTTGGAAGTTGGTCATCCGCATGTTCAGTTGTGCGAATTGACCTGCCTTTTCTGCCAATGTTTCATCGTTTGTCAGTACCATTCCACCTTCGCCGCAGGTGAGTGTTTTTCCCATCTGGAAGCTAAATGCGCCGAGATGTCCGATTGAACCTAACCCTTTTCCACGCCACTGCGAACCGTGGGCATGTGCACAGTCCTCAATCACTTTCAGATTGTGTCTTTCAGCGATCTCCATGATTGTGTCCATATCCGCAGGATAACCCCCGTTATGCACGGGGATAATCGCTCGCGTTCGGGGTGTAATGGCTTTTTCAATCGCATCGGGTGCGATGTTATAGGTGAGTGGGTCGATGTCAACAATGACTGGCACGGCATTGACACAGACAACCGATGTCCCTGTCGCCACGAATGTCAATGCTGGAACGATGACCTCATCACCCGCAGTGATGCCGGCAGCCTTCAACGCGCATTGTAACGCTACTGTGCCATTTGCGAGTGGGATGCCGTATTTCGCGTCCTGAAATGCTGCGAATTTTTCACCGACTTCATCGACTTTCTCGCGTCGGTTCCACGCGCCGCTCCGTAAAGTCTCTAAAAGTGCGTTTTCTTCGGTTTCATCATAGATGGGCCAGCTTTTCCCTAAACTGCTTTTAACGATCGGTTCGCCGCCATTGAGTGCTAACTTTGCCATATCTCTGTCCCCCTTGCGATCTGCTGTAGGAGGGGTTTGTAACCCCGACTTCCCCTGATATAGATAGTTCGATTTTAGCAGGGCATTCTTTTTTCGTCAACTTCTTTAGTTTCCTTTGTATCATAGTGTTTGTAGTATTCTTCTTGCAGATTTCGCCAGAATTCGCTATAGTAATCTTCAGAACCCCGAAGCAGTGTGTGAACTATGGAATCAGTAAATCGGACTCCCACGGCAATAGATGGAATCACGGTAGGGCATGCTACCAATTTAACTGCTCGAACAGGGTGTACGGTTATCCTCTGTCCAGCGGGAGCGACCGCGGGCGTTGATGTACGCGGGGCTGCACCCGGCACACGGGAGACGGAAGCGCTCCGTCCGGGACGTTTGGTCCAAAAAGCACACGCTGTGCTCCTGACGGGTGGAAGCGCCTTCGGATTAGATGCTGCGGGGGGTGTCGTCCAGTATCTTGAGGAACAAAACGTCGGTTTTCCTGCTGGTCCCGTTCGCGTGCCGATCGTTCCAGCGGCTGTTATTTTCGATCTTGGAGTTGGCGACGCGAACGTCCGTCCTGATAGAGAGATGGGGTATCAAGCATGCCTGAACGCCACGAATGGACCTGTAGCGATGGGAACTGTTGGTGCCGGCATAGGGGCAACAGTGGGTAAAGCACCGGGTGTTATATCTTCTCCGGGGGGTGTCGGTTCAGCGTGTATGCGTCTTGACTCTGGTTTAATTGTTGCGGCAATTGTGGTTGTGAATGCACTTGGGAATGTCGTGCATCCGAAGACGGGTGAGATTCTCGCCGGTGGAAAGGAAGACGGTGCTTTCGTAAACATCACGGAACGACTCTTGGACGCAGATTTAGTGCCAGGAACCAACACGACTATCGGTGTTGTGGCTACAAATGGGATGCTTTCTCCAGCAGAGGTCCACCGGGTCGCAGAGATGGCACACGATGGGATGGCGCGAGCGATTCGTCCCGCGCATACGATGTTCGATGGGGATACGCTTTTTGCGCTTGCCACAGGATCGCACACTGGAAGTGGTGTAAATACTGTCGGTATTCTCGCAGCGGAAGTTGTTGCTGAAGCAATTGTTAACGCCGTGACCGTTTAAATGGGGTGTCCCTGCATTGCTACTGGAATGTCGATATCAAACTCATTGAGAACCGTTGGAGCAATGTCGTATAAACTCTTGGAGGAGACAGCTCCCTGTGCTTGTTCTCCATTTTTTAGAATGAACATGCCCATCTCGGCATGGTTACAATCATCAGGACCCGTGTCGTTCTCGTAGGTATAGATGCTGTTATATCCCACGCTGCCGACCGAACGCCAGAAGAGATTACCGAAATAGACGATGAGATCCGGCGGAATGTTTCGGCATGCCCGGTAAACCTCTTCGGGTTTGAAAACGCGTGTGCCGATGTTAACCCCCGCCTCGTCTACAATTGCTTCAAGGTGTGCCTTCAATTCATCACGGACGTTTTCATAGTCTCCTGCCCTAACAGTTCCGTGCGGTTCCCTGTCTTCAACGTTTATGAAAATCCGCCCGTAATATCCACCTTCACCCCACACCTTTGTTTTTTCCCAGTCCACTAAGTCCGCTGTCCATCGCGTAATTCCCCGCGGTTCGATTTTAAGCGTCAGGTACCCGTGTTGTCGGAGCCATTCATTGACACAGATACCGCCATCCATCCGTTTTGCCCCGTGATCGGAGACGACCATGATCGTAGTGTCCTCGTCTACACACGCTAACGTCTCCCCGAGTTCGGCATCGAGGGCGCGATAATAGTTCCGCATCGTCTCCGAGAAAGGCGAGTTCGGTTCATACTTCGGATGCGTTTTATCCCAAAACCGCCAGAAAGCGTGATGGAGCCGATCCGACCCCATTTCAACCATCGTAAAGAGGTCCCAATCCTTTGTCTCAAGCAGATAGCGGGCAAGTTTGAAACGTTCGGCGGTCATTTTGAGGAGTTGTTGCTCCAGTTCGGCGCGCCGATCCGTCCGGAAATTAGGTATATCAATCATGTAATCGCTTGCGACTTGTGCGATTTCCCGTGTCAGGCGCCGTGGGAAGGTCCATTGTGAATTAAGATTGGGGGTGAGAAAACTGGTGACCATCCATCCGGGAAAGGGTTTCGCAGGATAGGTGAGTGGCACTCCCAAAACGACCGATTTCTTTCCTGCTTGCCCTAACAGATCCCAGAGCGTTGGCACTTTGACTGCGTGTGCGTTGGCGATGGTCATCGCATCGTAAGAATAGTTCTTGCGGTTGCGAAACCCGTAGATGCCGAGTTCACCCGGATCGCGGCTGGTCATCATGCACATCCACGCCGGCACGGTGATCGGGGGAATCGTGCTTTCCAGTTCACCATAGATGCCTTCTTCCATCAAACGGCGCGTATTGGGCATGTCGGCTTTAAAAGCGTCAAAGACCAGTTCAGGCGCGGCACAATCCCAACCGATAATGAGTACACGTTTTCTCATATTTTCATTTTAAATCACGGCTTGTGATCGGTATTAACAGGCGGTTCGTCGTTGCTAAGGAACCGCTCAATTGTGTTTCGCGTTGCCGGGCGCGTCCGGAAATCGGCAATCCACGGTTCACGGAAGTAAGCTTGCTTTTCACGCGGTAAAGCGGACAGAACTTCAGGCGGAATCGGTAGACGGTGCCAATGTGTTGCGAGATGCGCGTAGGCGTTTAGCACTGCGACACGCGGTGTCTCTCGTTGCCATACGGGACCGGCGTGACATAAGTTTTCCGTGAAGAAGATTGCACTGCCAGCAGGACATTCGTAGGTCATCAGAAACGGGCTCCGCTTCCCTTCTTCTAACGACATATGGTCAGGATGCATTGGGAAGTTGGATTTGTGACTACCGACTATAAAGTGCGTCCCACCATCCTTTTTGGAAATATCTGTGAGTTCAAAGACAACACGCACCATTCCAGCGTGGATCCGTTCGTTGTTGACGCGATACCCGAAGATCGGATCACCTTGTCGCGGTCCACCCCCGTGGAGTTCACCGTGCCTCTGCCCTTTTTCACGCCAGACAGAGTAGGAGTGCTCTAACCGGATTTCGGGTCCGATAATTTCATGTAGGACCTCCAGAACTTTGGGGTGATCAATCAGAACGCTCGCAGGACCGCCCGGTACGGCACGGTGTTCCGGGGGTAAAGATTCTTTGTTGTGATGTATCTGGTCAATCTGATCAACAATTGCCTCTACTTCGTCGCGTTCAAGGATCGCAGGACGAACGAGGAATCCAGTTAAGTCAAATCGAAATTTTTCTTCATCAGTCATGGGCTGGTATCTCCTATGTTGTCTTTATGGTAAAGCGTAATTGGAAAATTATGCCCAGCGTGGATTTCTACCGCCGAACCGCTGTTCGCTGATATTCCACAATTCCGATAAGCCAAGTTGCCGGATGTGTTCCAGCCCGGACAGACACGGATCGTTTACGCGGGTTAACCATCGTTGAAGTTCCGCTTCGAGTTCTGCGCGGAGATCTTGCGAATCTTCATCGTCAATGAGGTTGTTCAACTGATACGGATCGTTGTCATTGTTGTAGAGGAGCCACCCCGTTCCGTCGTAATGACGGGCATAGGTGTAGCGATGTGTGCGGATGCCACGCCACTCGCGAATGCCGAAGTTGAAACCTTCGCTGCCGTGCAAAGGGACTTCAAGCAGCACGGATTGTGGTTCGTCAATTGTATTACCGAGCATCGCTTCTGAGAGGTCGATACCCTCCACACCCTCTGGAATCGGCAAATCGCACAGCGACAACATCGAGGGCATAAAATCCACGAGGCTTAGCAGCGTATCGCGAGTAACACCGGCTGGAATTCTACGGGGCCAACGGATCATAAAGGGGATCCGGGCGGATTCTTCCCATGGACGTTCTTTCCTAACGTGTCCGTGGCTACCGAGCATATCGCCATGATCAGACGTATAGACAAGGATGGTATCGTCAGCGATACCGATGTCGTCGAGCGCAGCCATCAAACGTCCGAGATTTTCATCAAGAGCCGTGATATGCGCGTAGTAGCCGGAAAGATCCTCCCGTGTCTCTGGTGTGTCCACGGCGTTCGGACGTAACTGAATCTGATCCGGTGGATACATCTCCTTGTAACGTTCTGGCACGTGTGGGTATGGGTTGTGTGGCGGTCCCCAACTCATATAGAGGCAGAAGGGTTCATCGGCATGTTCTCGACAGTATTCAATCGCTTTATCGGTTTGGAACTCCGGTTCGTAACCCTCAATCTGAAACCGATTGCCGTCAGAATCATGGTAAGGGGCATTGAAATAGTCGTGGTGGCAATTCCATCCGATCCAATAATCGAAACCGAAGCGCATCTCAGGTGTGATGAACTTGTCCCTCGGCATACCACCGAGGTGCCATTTCCCGATATAACCCGTGGCATAATCCGCTTCTTTGAAGACTTCCGCAATGCCGGTTTCCGTCAAAGGAAGTGGCAGATCGTTAGAAACGGCTTTGTGGTTCAAAGGGTATTTTCCCGTCATGAGGCATCCGCGTGCTGGCACGCATATCGGGACGTTCGTGAAGGTATTGGGAAAAAACATTCCCTCCTGTGCGAGTTGATCCATCACAGGCGTTTGGACTTGCGGGTTGCCTGCGCATCCGACATCACATTGGCGATGTTGGTCGCCGAAGACGAAGATTAAATTGGGTTTACGTTCCATTTTTTGTCCTGTTTGTATGATGTGGAGGCATTTCTTTACAGTTGAGGGGTTGGGTTTCACTCAGAAGGCGTATCGAGGTACGGTGTCCCCCGAAACTCTTGGAAAAATTCGGGGTGATACTCGACACGGTGATACAACTAATCGCCGCCGACATCAACGCATACGGCAACGGATACGTAACCGTTCGATATTTCCCACGATATTTCGTAGCAAGGAACACATACTCCGTGGTTTTGTTCAGCCCCACTTGAACAATGTGCCTTTTCGTTTCCATTATTTCCACTTGACTTGATAATCTCCCCATGTCATTGATTACTAAAAGCGTTCGCAACCATCACAAGGTCCAAGATGTTCACAACGCCATCAGAATTGAGATCGGGTCCGGTGGAATCACTAAAAGCGTTCGCAACCATCACAAGGTCCAAGATGTTCACAACACCATCAAAATTGAGATCCCCACGATAAGGGCTATTCACCATTTTTTGTAATTCTTCCCAGAATTCAGCATTTGAATTGGTGCGATGCAGTATAGAAATCGCTTGTTGAACTTCAAAATGATTCTCATAATGATACCGGATGGTCGGAATCACGTCCACGTGCTTATACAGATCAATATGTACATTCATTATCTCATTTTCGAGTTCTACATATCGCGCTTCCGTCAAATACGTCAAGGGAGAGCCATAAGCACGCGACCCGTGAGAGAATAAGAAATCCGTGATCGGGTGTGTATATCCCGAATCATCACCACGCGCGTAAAAAGCAACGTAAGACGCTGTGATTTCGTTAATCTTTTCGCCAGCAAATACAGTGCCCGGCATCGCTGCGATAAGTTCTTCATGTAAGAGCCTGTTCCCCTGAATTGGGGTTAATCCCTCAATCGGCTCAGCATTCGCGATGTAGTAGTTGACATCAAGATGAAAGGCATCAATGTTATATGTCGATTGCAGGTTTTTCAAGACGCGCACGTAGTGTTCTCTATAACTCGAACAGGCTGGATTGATATAGGCGGGGCCTCCGATATCCACTCCATATCCTGATATTCCGCCTCTTTGACCACGGTAGAGACAGGCGTTCCATTCGGCGTAACGCGGATGGGTTTGGGAAACAAACAGAAAACCTGTGTAGAGCATCACCCTAAACCCGCGTTGATGCGCAGCAGCTATAAACGTCGGCAAATCTTCTCTCACAGGATGGTCGGGCCACCCGCCGTCGAGCGTCTGACTAAAATTAGGCATCCAACCGCCCCGGCAGTAAAACAGGACATGTTTTGGGTCAATATGTTTCGCCACAAAGTCTAACATGGCAATGTAGTCCCTATGGAACGAACAATACATCACAACGAGTTGAATATCTTTCAGCCATGCGGGCCTGCGAGGTGCGCGCGTTTGGTTTCGCTTTATCAGGTCTTGGCGATATATCTCTGCAGGCACCCGCCAATCGCCCTGGTATGTATTCACTCGCCACGTTGTGGAAGTGACGTCTTGGTCAAAGGGAAAAAAGTTTTCTGTTATAAACTCAAGTTCAAAGGCATCCGGGTGACGTGTGTAATTGAATCTGCTTAACCGATACTCCTCGTCCAGACTCATGATAGAACAACCGCCAGTATGCCCTTCAAGGATCGCGAGTCGCGCTTGCCACCCCAGACCTGGGCTATCGAAACTCCAATGTTGACGCGATTCAGCATTGATCCGTAGCCCCCCGTTCGCTGGCACAATTACAGAGGCTTGACTATGATCTAAATTCCCAAAGCCCCAGCCGATAATCTCAATCCCCTTTGGATCAAAACCCTCCTGCTTGATGATGAGATCTTTCGTGAACTCGTCAATAGACACCCACAGGGTGAATGTCTTTGGACGACGTTCATCCCACTGTGCTGTAAGTTTCACTGTTAAGGGGGCACTCTTTTTAACTTCAAGGAAATCAGCATCTGCTATCCTTAAGTCATGATTGAGTCCGGCATAAGGTCTCTCTTCTGTGAGTGTTGTTCCTGGGCGTGTATAGGTTTCCTCGGTGAGTTTGTTGTGGCAGCGTGTGATGATACCGTTTTTTAGATGTATCTGATAGGTATCGGTCTCAGCGAAAATGTCGCCTTGTTCGCTCACCGTAAGCGATGCGGGATAAGCAATGCTTAGCAAAACAAACAGCAATAGAAAGATAGACGTTATGAGTGTTTTCATCAACTTTCCCCCATCTTTTTGTATAGATATTCAAGGTGTTCAGTAATTGAAGTTGCTCCCCAGTTCGGTAGCAGATCCGCTTGATGCGCGACAAGGACTTTTTTAATCGGACAATCTACTGCATCCATGTATAAATTTGGCGAAGGGCACCTTCACTCTTTGTCCACAACGTCCTTTTCAGTGGTGAAACGACCTTAGTGTAACTGGCGAAGTCTGTCCGGACGGCGCGATACTGTTCCTTATGCGCAATTAACCCTGTGTTTTCTGGTGGGGATGCCCCGAAATCCACCCATTCGTATTGGTCATGACACGCCCCTGTGATAATGTGGTGGAAAATCGCGTTGTTCGGACGGTATTTCAGGAACGCTGGCACAGAGGCTTCACACCACAACGTTACGGTCTTATTGAAGCGTAGGTAGAGCAGTCCTGCGATAATCGTGTCGTGATATGTAGCGATAGCAAGGTTGGCGATTTTCCGTTTCAAGAGTGCCTGCATGAGTGCGCGCGGCTTCGGAGTGCCACCTAACCGTTTGACTGTCATGAGATACATATCGTAAAAGGTGGATAAAGCCTCTTCACTATCTGTGTCCGTAACTGTCACACCCGATTTCTCTGCCTTTCTGACCGCGCCCCGCACCCGTTTGTTATAGGCGTGCCAGAGGGATTCAACATCTCCGTTCGTTTTCAAAAGATGTGTGAAGTGATCTGTCCGTGCGTAACCCATTTCGGCGAAGAGATCGCCGTCCGTCGCGGTGCGCTGCGGTGTCAGGGTCCAACGGATTTCACACCATCCCTTTGTCGCCGCTTCGGATTCGATGGATCTTATCAGTGTTTCGGGATTTATTTCCGCCCGTTCAATAAGGTGTATCCCCCCAAACAGATTCCACGGCATTGAATGCCAAAGACGGATGCCCGGTATCGGTTGAAAGACGAATGCTGGCAGTCCTCCGATGACCGAATCCTGTTGCTTGATGAGCAGATAGACCGGCGTAAGTTGTTTGAATGCATCCGCTAATGTCTCTCGCCACGCGAGACTTTGGAAAGCAGTCGTCTCTGGACATCGCCGAAGAACGGTATTCCACTTATCCTGATTTTGAGGGGTCAAGGGGTCTAAGGTGTACACATGCCTATTAGCCGTCAGCGGTCAGCCATCAGCGGTCAGTAAAGAAAAAACGTTCCTGAAACGCTTGTGTCTTTACTGATGGAAACTGAAAGGGTTGCCTGGCAACCCGACCTGACGGAAACCGATAGCCATTCCTATAGTGTTATGCCGCCAATGCCGCGAACAGTGCCTTGATGTAACCGACGGAATAAGCTAACCCAACATCGCCTTCTAATTTCGGGATGTGATCGGCATTGATACATCCGTCAAATCCGACCTTTTGAAGTTCTCGGACGATTTTGAAGGCGTTCATATCACCATCGTCAAGTAGGACTTCCTCAAACGCTCCGGCTGTTGCGAGGCTACCGCGGACGTTCCGTAGATGAACCATGAAGATACGTCCTTTACGTCCGTAGTTATTGATTTCGTCGAGGACAATTGCACTACCGCCGGCTTCCGCCCGCGTGCCACAACAGTAAAGATAGCCGACGTTTCTGCTCGGGAAGGTATCGGTGACACGATGGAAACCGAGACCGCCAAGCGGTGTGTCCGGGTTTGGAACATCTGAGGGATGAATAGCGAGTTTTATGTCGTATTCATCGGCGATAGGAACGAGTGCGCCGTAGACTTCGGTAAAACGTTTCCACCATTCGTCGAGGGATTCCATCGTTGGGATAGCGGGCGGATCTTGGGTTGCGGCACGGCTTTCCCCACGAGAAGTATAACCGCCCCGATGGACGGATGAATAACGCGTCATGAGATAGTCGAAGGTATCTCCCCAGAACCGTTGACGGGCAATAGGCACACCTGCTTCCGCGAAGACCCGGAGAGCGTTGCACGTATTATCTAATTCCTTTTCACCGTCGGGTTGACCCTGCATAAACTTTTCTGTGATGTTCGGGAGCGTGACACGGTTGATATCAAGTCCCCAAGAACGGATCCGCTTCTTAATTTTCAGGACTTCGTCCAAGTCAGGGTAGCCCTGTTCTTCAACTCCCGGAAAGGCGGTACCGCCTCCAAAGTCGATGCAATCTGCCCCGAGTTGTGTAACCTGTTTGAGATAGTTATCAGAAAGTCCACCATCCCAGACTGAAATTTTCATTTTTTTAATTTTCCTTTCCTAATACGACAAGGTCCGACTACCCCCCTTAAATTGATGTTATCTCCATTTGCGATTAAAGGGGTAACGGGACGGGTTGTCCACTCTCAACAGATTGGTATGCGGCTAATGCGATTTCAGCTGCGGCGCGACCGTCTAATCCTGTAATGGGTGGCGGTGTACCGTTACGGATCGCGTCTACGAAGACGCGAATCTCTTCCTGAACCGGTGGTGGTACCTCGATATCTGCCACTTTAATCTCTCGTCCCTCACCTTCAAAAGGCTTAATCTGAATGGCTGCATCGCCGCCCCAGATCTGTGGAAAATAGATGGAACCGCCTTCACAATCGACGCGTCCGCCATACCCACCGACAGCAGAGACATGACTGGAGTGGAGCAATCCGACTGCTCCGTTCGCAAACTGCAAGGAGGCAAGCACTACATCGGGATAGTCGCTCTCGTCTGGTCCGTATTGTCCGCCAGCGGCATAGACAGCGGAGACATCCCCACAGGTCCACCGCATAAAGTCTATTTCATGGGCATTGATCTCCATAAGGGTCCCACCAGACTTCGCGCGCTCCAGTCGCCAGGGTGTGTGGCTGTACCCGCTACGCCAGGGGCCCCCGATACGATGTACCATCATACAGACAGGTGCTCCAAGTTCGCCGCTCTGTACAATTTCTCGGACGGTGGAATGCGTTCCATAATAGCGACATACCAAACCGATCGTCAGTTTGACCCCGTTTTCCTCAGCGGCGGCAATCATCGCGTCGCAAGCCTCCAGCGTAGGTGCCATCGGTTTTTCGGAAAAGACGTGTTTGCCTGCGTTCGCGGCATCGACTGCCATCTGTGAGTGCATGAACGGCGGCGACGCGATCAGCACGGCACGAATCCGATCATCGCCGAGTAATTCGTGATAATCCAGTGTATAGGAGGTTCCGAGGTCTGTGGCAAGTTTTTCAGCCAGTGCTTCTTGAACATCACTAACGGAAATGACCTCTATTCCTTCAACGACGTGTGCGCTGGTGGCAAGGCTTCTGCCCATGCCACCGCATCCGATAACCCCAACTCCAATGATTTCCATTGCTAACTCCACGTTGTTTAACCGCAAGGTAAATTAAGAAAACTATCTGCGTCTTGCTTTGATATGCCCCCATGTAACGCTCAATTTGCTTGCAGAAGGGCTGACATCCAGTCCTGTGGCATTCATGTTGTTCTCAACTTCTGCTGCACTCAAAACACGATCGTAGATGCGGAATTCGTCAATATATCCCTGAATTGTATCGCAATCGCATCCATCTGATCTATCCCCAATGCCGAGGAGGAGTCCTCCCTTTGAAATCTTACCGCCCTTCATGGCGTATTTTTTTTCCTGTTTTCCGTTCACATAGTAGTGAACCGTTGCGCCATCATAGGTGCCTACGAGGTGCAACCACTCCTCAAGTGGAATGTCCTCCAATACATTGTCCTGTGCTGCCACCGTTGATTTGCCACCGGCTCTGACGAAAAAACCGTGTTGGTTATCGTCATCGTCGTAATAGAGGCTCGCGACTGCGGTGTTCGCTGGCATGTCGTCAAGTGAGATGATCCGGTTCCAACTGTCGTCTAAGGCGTTGATATAGACCCAACATTCCAGAGTGATTTCCTCCCAATCCCGGTCGATTTTCGGGGGGGTTGAATCTTCAACGAGGAAACGGTCAACACTGCCATCAAAAAGGACGCACTCGCCGATTTTGCAATCGGCGGCAGGGGCAAGTTCGGGGTCACCATGAACAGCGGCAGCGAGTCCTGACAAGATATCTACCGCCTCTTTTTTAATTTTTACTGTGTCTTTGTCGAAGGACCAATAAGCGATTAAACCATCTTCAACTGCACCGACGATTGCGTCGGTAGGTTGTGCGTTCCATGTGAGGAACGCGAGAAGGAGAAGGGTGAATGCGCTTTTGGCATTCGCAAAGACTGTAAAAAACCGTGAATTTTCCACAAAATGTCTGTTCTGAAAACAGGGACTGTTTTTTGGACGCATGATTCATTCCCTCCCTATATTGGTTATCGGTAGCTGGTAGATTATTGTAGTGGTTGCTATTGTTCATCTGCCACAAGTATCTCTGAAAGTTGATTGCTGACAGCTGACGGCCATTTAGAACACGTCACGCATGGCACGTTCGCGCCGGTCAGCGATTTGACGTTCACGTTCCTCGTCAGACATCTGACCGTGTTGTTCAGCGACGATGGGACGATATTCGGCAACCTCGCTCCTTCGTTTGAACACGCGGAAGAAATCGAAACGGGTTAAGGTTGGCGGTATATTCCCAGGGCACAGCGCGTGTACCCCGACGTGTACCGAATTTCCCATGCCAACATTCGTTTGTCCGCAGCTCTTCCATTGAATGCCGTCGCTGCTGGCGAAAGCGGAGAATTGGTTTCCTCTGCGTTCCATCCGTAAGAAGAGTTCTCGGACATTTCTGAGCCCACTGCTACGTCCGCGTAAGTTAAACGAGCGTCCGACGTGGCGTTCAAATCGAACATCGCCTCTGAAGGCGTGCGGTCCCGAGGTTTTCTCAAGCCGAAGGAATCGGTTAGGATTTTTCCATACCAATAAGCCGCCGTGTTCTTTGAGTTGTGGCGAGATGCGCATGCGGGTTTCAATCGCGAAGTCTCCAGGGACTTCCATGAGGAGCCGGGGTGCGCTCATGTCGCCGCTTCTGCCATCTGGACCGTGCCAAAGGTCTTGTCCGGGTTCAGTCCGCATTTCTAAGTAGCCTTGGCGTTCTGCCCAGGAGCCGCCGCCTTTTGGATCGTCCCATCGCCATTCCGGACGCATACGGTTTCCGATGAACTCATCTTCAAATACCATTTCTGTGAACTCGCCGGAAGATGCCCATCCTTCAATTTTCACAGCAGAGATAGAGTCCCCGAAGTTTTGGGGGAGTAAATGGAGGTTTGGCAGCTCCTTTTTATATTCCGAAGGTTCCATACGGATGGGTAAGGGCATGCCTTCAAAGTCAGGGTGTTCGTAAAAGACGACCTCCGCACCGTGTGGTGGGAAGTCTGGTCCTTTGAAGATACGAATTGATGAAATTCGATCCTCAAACCAAGTTCTGCCTTGTGCGTCCCGTAGGTTGGCGATATCGCGCAGGATCGTAATCTTTCTGCCTCGAAATTCAACGTGCTCGTAGCAGTCCACAATCAGCGGAATCGTTCCCCATTCTGGCCCAACGACTTCCAGTGTGGAGCCGAAATTGATCGATGAGATTCTATCGGCAAAGTTGTAAGCGGTGTCGTGTAGGTTCGGGTAAAATCCGGGACCGAGTGCTAACTTTTTACCACGGAAGTTACGATGCTGGTAAAGGATAACCTTATAGTTTGGGTTCGACGAGAAGTTCGGACCCTTGTAGACGCGAACAGAAGATATATTATCTTGGAATCCGATGTCTCGCGTAAAGGAAACAGGCTCTACAACATATCCCATTCTGCCCCGGAAGTTTGTATGTTGGAACACCTCAACAACGAGGCGCGGTATGACGACTGGCATTATGTTCTCCTTTTTTACTGGTTATCAGTTATCGGTTTTCAGTTTTCAGTAAAAGAGAGTTTTTGTTTCAAATTAGGTTTCTTTCTGATGATGAACTGATATATTTTGCGTATTTATTTTCTCTTTCTCTTTATCCGGCACCAAGAGTTGCCTCATAGATTTGGGCGTATCCACTCCGATCTGATGTGAATACAACGTGCTTACCATCTGGGCTGAAAGATGGGTGTGGATGTGTATGTTGTGGGGCGTAAACCTGGATAGGACCGGCGGCATACGGAAACGGTCCGTTCCAATGTTCACCAATAGATGAGGCGTTAGGATGGCATAACGCCTGCGGTTTGCCGATACCGTCACGTGGATCAAAAATTTGGATACCGATATCGGGGAAATTAGTGTCTGCCACCATAAGCGTTCCGGTAGGATTGCTGATGGCATGCCATGCGTTGAATGTTGCCACTTGTCGCACTCTTCCGGTATCAGCATTGACACATCTCACGCCGCGGGGCCAGTCGACGAAGGCGAGTTCACGCGTCCCTGGAATCCATGTTTCATGTGTGATCCATTCATTTTTTTCGAGGTTCTGCGCGTAAAGGCGACGGTTCTCACTTCCGTCGCGATGGATGCCCCATACTCGATCGGTGAGGGGACCCGCATAATAGAGCAGGTTGGAATCATCCGGACAGAATTGAAGATGTCCGATGCTGTCTCTCCGTAAGATGATTTCGTGCTCGCCGGTGTCTGTATCGATAATAGCGAGTGCAGCTTCTTTACCGATCTGGAATCTCACAGCCCACCATCGATTATCGTGACTCAAAGCGGTTGTGCCCATAGCAGCGGCGACCATGCCTGCATCTTGCATCGTCGTTGCGGCGAAATTGACGAGTTCGCGCTCTTCAAGTGTCTCTAAATCTATTTCCCATCCGCTTGTGCCTGCTGTGAAATAGACTGCTTTTCCATCGCGCGAGGGATGCACCGACCATTCCGAGATGTCGGGTCTATCTGTTAATTGGCGAAGTTCACCCGTGCTCCGTTCTTCTGCGAATATCTGTGGGATCCCCGTTCGGTATGAGACGAATATGAGTCTTTGCATCGCGTCGTCATACGCGGGTATGATGAAGAATGGATGGTGGTGCAGCGCGGACGCAGTCGTCACCTGTCGAATCTGGGTTCCGGTGCGTTGATCGATAAAGGATCGGGATTCGGGAGGATGAACTGTTCCTTTCGCCATTTTTTTAATTTTCCTTGCGGTTCGATTCGCGTGCTTGAGGCGGCTCACGTTCCTTTCCGTAGATCCGCCTTCCACTTCGTTAGTTATCGGTCATCGGTTAAGAGGTTTTCGTCTAACAGGGGAAATCCACAGAAATCCGCAGAAATACCCTATCAAAAACCCCCTCTTGTAACTGATAACCGACAACTGACTACCAATTTATTCCTCGAATGCCGCATCAAAGGCAACTGCAGAGGGTTCAAAATCATAGCCCTTGACGGCAGCACAAGATTCACGGGCACCGTGTTCACGATCCATGCCGCTGTCTTCCCACTCAATGGAGAGCGGACCGTCGTATTCCATGACATTGAGCGCACGGATAATTTCTTCAAAGTTAACGTTACCACGACCGATAGAACGGAAGTCCCAATTTCTTCGAGCATCTCCGAAGTTCAGATGTCCACCGAATACACCGGATAAACGGGGTGTATCAGCCCACCAGACATCCTTCATGTGGACGTGATAAATCCGGTTGCTCAACCGTTCAAGGAACGCTACATAGTCAACACCTTGATAGCCGAGGTGGCTGGGATCATAATTGAATCCGAATGCCTCTCTGCCGTTGACTGCCTCGATTGCACGCTCTGCGGTGACGATGTCAAATGCAATTTCCGTGGGATGCACTTCAAGTCCGAATTTGACCCCGACTTCATCGAAAACATCGAAGATCGGGTTCCAGCGATTGGCGAAATCCTCAAAACCCGCATCAATTTGCGCTGGGTCATTCGGCGGGAAGGAGTAGAGAAGATGCCATATCGAACTACCGGTGAAACCGTTGACGACGCTGACGCCAAGTTTTGCGGCAGCACGCGCTGTGTTTTTCATCTCTTCGGCGGCGCGTTCCTGAACGCCTGCGGGATCCCCGTCGCCCCAGATCGCCTCTGATACGATGCCTTGATGTCGGCTGTCAATATTATCGCAGACTGCCTGTCCGACAAGGTGATTGCTGATTGACCAAACTTTGAGTCCGTATTTCGCGAGAAGATCGTGTCTGCCTTGGCAGTAGTTATCGTCTGCGAGTGCCTTGTCAACTTCAAAGTGGTCGCCCCAACAGGCGAGTTCTAAGCCATCATAGCCCCATCCACTCGCTTTTTCTGCTAATTCCTCTAATGTCAAATCTGCCCATTGGCCTGTAAAGAGTGTTACAGGTCTTGCCATAGTATGTCTCCTTTTGAGTTGTCAGTTACCCGCTTGTAAGAGGGCAAGCGTTTGCACCCGCCACACGATTAACTGATCCCTGTTAACTGATAACCGATAACTATTATGCTGGCGGCGTATATCTCGCGTCGATCCAGGCGCGTTGTTTTCCGCTGTCTACGGCGGCGTTGATGAAATGTACCCCGCGCGCTCCGTCTTGAACGGTTGGGAAATCTGTGTCGAATTCAGTTGGGACTTCACCTGCGATTTTCGCTGCCATTGTCCGTGCGGCGTTTACATAAATATTTGCGAATGCCTCGATAAAAGCTTCAGGGTGTCCGAAGGGTATCCGCGAGTTGTGTTGGACGACCTCTGATAAGTAGTCGTTGCCGCGTTTGTAAACCTGTTCAGGACCATCGGGAAAGCGAACGTAGAGATAGTTTGGGTTCTCCTGATGCCATTCCAGCGATGCGTCGGTACCGTAAACACGGATACGCAGGTTGTTCTCTTCACCTACCGAGATTTGTGAGGCGTAAAGCACGCCGCGGACTCCGTTTTCATAATGGACCAATAGATTTCCATCGTCTTCTAACAAGCGGCCTTCCACGAAAGTGGTCATATCCGCACAGATTTCTTCGATGTCGAGTCCTGTGATGTAGTGTGCTAAGTTCTCTGCGTGGGAGCCGATGTCTCCGATACATGAGGAGGCGCCCGCTTGACTGGGATCGGTGCGCCAGACGGCTTGTTTCGCGCCTTCGTTCTCTAAAAATGTGGCGAGCCAGCCTTGCGGGTATTCGACGACGATTTTGCGGAGCGTTCCGAGTTTTCCTGCTTTCACGAGTTCACGTGCCTGCTTCACCATTGGATAACCGGTGTAATTGTGTGTGAGTGCGAAAACGACATCGTGTTCTTTGACGAGGGCGCATAACGTTTCAGCGTCGGCGACCGTTGTTGTCATCGGCTTATCGCAGACGACGTGGAACCCGGCTTCAATAAAGGTTTTGGCGACGTCGAAATGGACATGGTTCGGTGTCACGATTGAGACGAAATCAATGCGTTCGCCTTCAGGCAGTTGGCTCTCTTTTTCTGCCATCTCGTGGTATGATCCGTAGACCCGATTCGCGTCGAGGAAAAGCTCTGCCCCTTGTTGACGGGATTTTTCGGGTGATGATGAGAACGCACCCGCAACGAGATCGATTTCTCCATCGAGTGCCGCGGCTTTCCGATGGACAGCACCGATAAAGGCATCCGGTCCACCCCCGACCATGCCGTAACGTATTTTCCTGTTCAGTGGCATCTTGCGTGTTTTCTCCTTTGAGAATAAGATATTTTGATTCCAAAATACATTATCTCATATTTGGGTGTTTTTTTCAAGATTTTTGTGGATGTGTGAATATTTTGTTAAAATTTAGGTTGGAAGGGGAGTGGGATCGTTAGAATCAGGATTCCCGCGATAATAAGGACTGTAGGAGCTGGGAAGTGGAAATCACCACTGAGATTTTCTGTATACAACTTCTCAATTTGTGGTATACTGTTTGCAGAAATCGAAAGTGTTTGCTGTTTAAGGAGATTTGCATGAGTACAGAAAGAAAATGGGATGATTCAATTGTCCGCTACCCCGATCCGGCAATTGAGGCATTAGACCCCCGTTTCGGGGAATATACAATCGGTAATTCTGTCGTCGAACGGTTATGGACAGGCTCGCGCTGGGCAGAGGGACCCGCCTGGTTCGGTGATGGTGGTTATCTGCTCTGGAGCGATATTCCGAACAATCGGATTCTGAAATGGGAGGAATCCACCGGCGATGTAAGCGTCTACCGTAAACCGTCCAACTATAGCAACGGGCACACCCGCGATCGTCAGGGAAGGCTCATCAGTTGTGAACACGGCGCACGACGCGTCACGCGAACCGAATATGATGGAACAATTACGGTGCTGATGGACAGTTTTGATGACAAACCGCTCAACGCACCGAATGATGTTGCTGTCCATCCCGATGGACATGTCTGGTTTACGGATCCCGGATACGGGATTATGCTCAACTATGAAGGACACGTCGCCGAATTTGAATTGCCGACCTGTGTGTATCGTCTCAATCCGGATACGGGGGAAGCAACCGTTGTAACGGATGAACTTGAGAAACCGAACGGTATCTGTTTTTCACCCGATTATGAGAAACTCTATCTTGTGGATACCGGTGTTACGCATAAAGAGGGAACACCGCGGCATCTCTTCGTGTACGATGTTATAGATGGCGAACGGTTGGGCACACAAGAGGTGTTCTGTGATACATCGCCCGGTATTGCTGACGGTATTCGGTGTGATGTCGATGGAAACCTGTGGGCGAGTGCGGGGTGGGTTGGCGATGGATACGATGGCGTGCATGTCTTCGCACCGGACGGGACACGTATCGGACAGATTCATCTCCCAGAAATTTGTGCAAACCTCTGCTTCGGTGGTGTGAAAAGGAATCGACTGTTTATGATGGGTAGCCAGTCTCTCTACGCGGTTTATGTGGAAGCGCAGGGAGTTCCGTATTTTTAGTAGGGATGACAACTCGCTTTTACGCTGCTGCGGAGGCACAGGATCGCCAACGGTTTCCTATGCTACAGGGCACAGGCTAACAGCCTATGCTACAAAGACGGGACACAGGCTAACGGTCGCCTATACTACGAGGCACAGGCTAACAGCCTATGCTACAAAAAAATGAACGTAGACACCCTCGAACATATCAACTGCCCAATTTGTGAGCGGGATGAAACGGAGGAACTTTTCAGTAAGGACGCCTTATCGGTAGTCGTTTGCAAGCGGTGTTTGTTCCGGTATGTCAATCCGCGGATCAATCGTCAGATGCTTGAAAATGGGTATGTTGAGACCTACTATCCGCCGGATAAAGTAGAGCGCATCCATACGGATAACATGGAATGGTTGCAGATGGCAGAGCGTTTGACGGAATTAGAGAAACAGCATCAGCATAAAGGGAGACTCTTAGATGTTGGGTGCGGTATTGGAACGTTTCTGCATCTCGCTCGCGAACAGGGGTGGGAATCCCACGGAGTTGACCCCTCCAAGAGTGGCAGTACTTTCGCACAGGAGATACATCAATTGGATGTGCAGTGTGGAGAGGTCTTTGATGCGAATTTTCCGACTGCGCATTTCGAGGCAATTACCCTCTACCATGTATTGGAGCATATCCCGGAATTAAATCCATTCCTCAGCGAATTACGTCGCGTTCTCAAGCCTCAGACAGGGACCCTTGTCATTGAGGTACCGAACGGTGAGGGGTTGCAGAGCCGTCTCCAGAAAGCGGAGTGGCCCTATGTCCATCCGCACGATCATCTCTACTATTTTTCTGCGCGCTCCTTACCCAAATTACTTCGGAAACACGGTTTTCAAGACATTACATTGGGGAAACCGAGGCGCGTTAGCCCGACAGCAGGGATCGGTTTCGCACTTCGTCAAGCGGCGACTGCTGCCTTGGTTCGATTCCATTTAGGGACAGTGATTCGAGTATATGCGAGTTAGGAGGGACGGTTCACGATCTTGGTGCTTTATAAGAGAATGTTTGAATGACCTCATTCATGAGTAACCGCTGCGCGATTGTCTCAAGCACTTCCGTATTCAGGGTCCCAGTGAACCAATATTTATGTCCCGTGCGAACGGTCGTGACGCCTGCGATGCCTAAATCGATAATGCCTTTGACGGTGCTATCACCAACGGCATCCGTAACACCAGGCTTGAATTGGACTTCAAGGGTCCAATCTGTCTCCGTATTATTTTCGGTTCCAAAGGCGTAAGCTTGTGTAATGGGATCTGCGAGGAGTTCAGTGCCGATTCGGTCAATAGTTTCTGCGTCAAGGGTTCCTTCGATCCAATAAACCGTGGCTGTGCGGACAGAATTGATGCCACTGATACCAAGATCGGTTATATCTTCGAGAATCCCTTGTCCAACGGTATCGGGGACTTCGGGTTTATAGTAGACTTCAACTTTCCAATTGTTCATGGTTTTGTCGTTTCTATTTCCGTAAATGGAAATTCCTCTATATATTTTTTATGGGACGCTGAAAAATGCCAACGTTAAATATTCTTGTTTTTGGGGCACATCCCGATGATTGTGATATTAAAGCAGGAGGCGTCGCTACCTTGTATGCCCAACAGGGACATCGCGTTAAATTTGTTTCTGTTACAAACGGCGATGCCGGACATCACGAAATGGGTGGCGGTCCTTTGGCGCAGCGGCGATATAAAGAGGCACAAGCCGCCGCCGAAATCATCGGCATTGAATATGAATTATTCGACAATCACGATGGTGAACTGATGCCGACGTTAGAAAACCGGTATCAGGTTATTCGTGCAATTCGTGAATTCCAGCCAGATTTAATAATGACGCACCGACCCAACGATTATCACCCTGACCACCGGTATACGTCAATTTTGGTTCAGGACGCGGCGTATATGGTTACGGTGCCGAATATCTGTGCCCTCACACCGCATTTGGAGAAAAATCCCGTTATTGCTTATTTGAGCGATGGTTTCATGAAGCCCTATCCGTTCACACCGGATGTCGTTGTTGGCATTGATGCTATCGTTGAACAGAAGATCGATATGCTTCACTGTCACGTATCACAGTTTTACGAGTGGCTTCCTTACAACAGTGGCTCGTTAGATGCTGTGCCCACAGGCGAATCGGCGCGGCGTGCTTGGCTCGCTGAACGGTTGTTAAATCGTTTCCGAGATGTTGCTGAAAAGCATCGAGATGTGCTAATTGCCCTCTATGGTGAAGAAGCCGGTGCACAAACCAAGTATGCTGAGGCATTTGAGGGATGCGAGTACGGTTCCGCACTCACCGCAGAAAATATCCCCACCCTCTTTCCATTTTTCAAGTAAGGAGCCTTGTTTTAACGATATGCCAACGGAACAAGCCAGTCCCAGAACGCTTTTTGTTATTGTCAGCGTTATTGGTCTTATTTTTGCGATTGTTATGGTTATTCTTTTTTTTAATGCTGCACCGGCGCGTTCAAATATTGAGGTACATCGCGGTTCAGAGGAAGCGATTGAGTGTCTGAAATGTCACTTAAGAGGCGATGAAAAATCACCAACGATGCCGCATCTGAATCTCGGTCGGTGCAACCTCTGCCACGGGTTATCCAAGGAAGAACCGCGGGATAATTAGTAGGCGTGAGGTAACCTCGCCTCTACGACAGAGTGGCGAGACTCAGGATGGCTTTCATTCCTATCCACGTAACTTTATCTTCTATTTCGCTGATCACCTCGAGACATTGAAATTGATTTGCTTCTAAAACCGACTTAACTTGTGCAAGTTCAGTCTCCAAAATCCCAGAGAAAATGACGATCCCATCGGGATAGAGCCGCTGTGTACAGAACGGAATCATTGGAAGAATTGCTTTCGTTAAGATGTTTCCAACGATGAGATGGTATTTGTTTTCTATTCCTTTGAGTCCATCGCCTTGAGATAAACATACCTGCGGTGCTACACCGTTTGACTGAAAATTAGCGGCTGCAATGGGGAGTGCTGTCGAGTCAATCTCAATCGCGTCAACGTGTTTCGCGCCTAATTTGATAGCGGCAATTGTTAAGATCCCGGAACCTGTTCCGATGTCAGCAACTTGATGGTGCGGTTCGACGGTGTGTTCCAATAATTCGAGGGAAAGTCGTGTGGTGGGATGATAACCCGTCCCGAACGCCATACCCGGATCGAGTTGAATCAAGATTTCCGCTTTGTTGTGGGGGGGATCGCGCCATGTTGGTGCGATAACAATCTTTTTGCCAATGCGTTGTGGGGGGAAGGCGGATTTCCAGGTTTCTTCCCACTTCTCGGATTTGATATGTTTTAGATCAATTGTTGCGGGGTGTGGTTGAATCCCCCATGTTGGAAGTTCGGTAAGGAAGTCGCGGAGTTTCTGCATCCGTGCGCCAACCCTATCATCTAAAGGGTAGTGGGCAATGAGGTCTACTGTGGATGCCTTGTTATCCTTGAGTTCAACGCCGGTTGCGTTTAATTCAAGAAGAAGATTTGCCACGGCTTCTGATGCCGCTTGAGAGGTCGTTACCGTGATTCTTGCCCAGTCCATGTTTGCCACGTTTATGTATTTGCGTTTTCTGTAGGGCAGGTACAAGATTTGCCCCTACCGGTGGGCAAGTACAAGACCTGCCCCTACCGGTGGGCAAGTACAAGACCTGCCCCTACGTATTTCTATTCGGATTCTTCGTCGTCATGTCTACCGAGCAGTTTATCCCAGAATCCGCCGTGTTCGTTTTGATGGGTTTCGCCTCGCAGTTTCGCAAATTCTGCTAACGTTTTTCGTTCTTCTGCATTGAGGTTTTTGGGCGTTTCGATCTCTATCCTTACAACCAGATCCCCTGAATAGGATTGCCCATAATGCGGGACTCCTTTATTGGGTATACGTAGTTGTGCCCCGTACTGGGTGCCCGGTGGAATATCGAGTTCTTCCGGTCCATGAATACTATCAACTTTGATCTTCCCACCGAGTGTGGCTTGGACGAACGAGATTTTGGCTGATGTAATAAGGTCGTTTCGATCCCGTTGGAAATGTTCGTGTGGTTCGACATTAATAACGACAAACAGGTCACCCGAAGGCGCGCCGTTTACACCTATTTCGCCTTTACCTTGTAGTTGGTACTGGAAACCTGTATCAACGCCTTTATCAATATTTATCGGAATGTCGCGTATGTTTCGAACAGCGCCCCTTCCGCGACAGGATTGACAGGGTTCCTGAATAGTCGCCCCTGCCCCACGACATTTTGGACAGGTTCGCGACATTGTGAAAAAACCGTGTGATTGGCTGATTTGCCCCCTGCCGTAACATTGCGAACACGGTACAGGACTCGTTCCCTTTTTGGCACCACTGCCTTCACATGTAGGACACAATTCAATCCGTGGCACTTGGATTGTGGTCTGTTTGCCGTGAATAACGTCTTCCAATGTTATGTCAAGGTGGTATTGTAAATTACGTCCGGGTTTGGGGGGACGCCGCGCCCCGCCCCTGAATCCACGAAAGAGGTTGCCAAAGACATCACCGAAAACTTCGTCAAAATTTATGGTTAAATCTTCGAAATTGATCCCCATACCTTCCAGTCCTGCGTGTCCGAACCTATCATAACGGTCCCGTTTTTCACGGTCTCGCAGTACTTCATAAGCCTCAGTGGCTTCTTTGAATTTGTCTTCAGCAACTGTGTCGCCCGGATTTTTATCCGGATGGAATTGTATGGCGAGTTTGCGGTAAGCCTTCTTTATTTCGTCTTCATCGGCATCACGATTGACGTTCAGAATCTCATAATAGTCGCGTTTTTGCGTCATATGCTGTCCTTCCTGTGGCTATTCAGTCGTGTTCGCAGTCGCATCCGTATCATCCGATACGTCGCCTGATGTTTCTTCTTCAGCTTCAGCGGGTCCCTGCGAAACGACAACTTGAGAGGCGCGTAGGACACGGGTGTGCAACATGTAGCCACGCCGAAATTCCTCAATAACTTTTCCCTCCGGCACATCGTCCGATACTGTGACCAAGAGTGCCTCGTGCTGGTTTGGATCGAACATTTCTCCAACCGCTTCAATCGGTGTCAACCCGTGGATTTTGAGGGCATCTAAGAGTTGTTTATGGACGAGTTGCACGCCTTCGTTAAAGGTCATGAAAGCTGACGAAATATCGCTCGTCTCGTCCTGCTCTGCTGCGCTTCTGATCGCGGCTTCCAGACTGTCCAAGGCAGGGATCATCCCTTCTAAAATTCCCTCATTGGCGAATTTGAGTTGCCGTTGATAATCAGTTTGCAAGCGTTTTTTGGTATTCTCAGCTTCTGCTGCTGTACGCAGGAGACGATCGCGTTCTGCTTTGTATTCTTCATGGACCTGCTGCACAGCAGTTTCTACCTCTTTTTCGATTTCCGTGTGCAATAAGTCTTCGCGTTCTGCTTCGTATTGCTCGCGCACTCTTTGCACAATCGTTTCGACTTCTTCTTTGACGTCGGAGGTGAGGTTGGCAGCGGTTTCTTCGACAGGCGCGATGCGTTCTTCTATCTCCTTTTTTACTTCTGATTTGACTGTATCAAGTGCCGTCTCCGCGATTTCTCGCATCCGTTCGACAAGTGTTTTTTCTTGACTGTCGGTAGAATCGTTATCGGTAGACGCTTCTTTTTCTGTTTCTTCTTCTGTTTCTATGTGTATTTCTCTAACTTCAGCCATAATGAAGCCCTTCTGTCTTTCTTGAGGTGTGCTTGGAAAGCACGCTTGTTTGAGTCGTCCATTTTAGCTATGAACGGCGTTAGCAAAGGCTCTCATCAGTTCGAGAGAGCCGTTTTCTTCGAGGATATTCCCTGTGACGATGAAGTCCGCCCCTGCTTCTACCTTTTTTGCGGCGATTTCTGGTGTCCGGATGCCTCCACCGACGATGAGTGGGATGCTGATTTGATTTTTTACTGTTGTGATCATCTCTTCTGGAACAGAGTGGACAGCACCACTTCCTGCCTCCAGATATACCATTTGCATACCGAGATACTGGGCAGCTAATGCGTGTGGTCCCGCAATGTCGGGTTTATCACGCGGTATGGGAATTGTGCCACTCATAAATTCAACGGCGGTTTTGTTGCCGCCTTCAATCAGCATATAGCCAGTTGGAATGGGTTTAAGCGCGTAACGTTGTATCCACGGTGCGGCTTTGACCTGTTCGCCAATAAGATAGTTCGGGTTGCGTCCACTTATGAGACTGATATACAGAATGGCATCCGCATGGGGAGTGAGGTGCATCGAATCGCCTGGAAATAACACCAGCGGGAGTTCTGTTTCCTGCTTAAGGGCTTTCGCGACGCGGTGTAAATCGTTCGTTAAAAAACTGCCACCGAGCAAAATTGCGTCTGCCCCTGCCTCTTCTATTTCGCTTGCAAGTTTAACGCATTTTTCAATGTCACACTGCTCCGGATCAATTAGAACGAAATAACCAGCATGGCGATTTTTCAATACCTCGTGAAAGTAGTTAAGAACCCAATTTGATCTCAAATGCGATTTCCTTTTCTGACTATGCTAAATATAGGTTTGAATGCTATGCCATTTCTGATGTTACGGACTTAGGGAGCACCAGTTACCTTAAAAATTTTATCATATTTATGTCGATTTGTCAAATTCTGTGTTGTCGCGTGCGTTCATAAAGGAGGGTACCTGCGGCGACACCTACGTTGCGTAAGAAACCAGACCCCGATATTTATCCGTAAGGTAAATTAAAAGAACGTTCCGAGATAGATTGCGCCGAGTCCGACGAATATATCCCATTTCATCCAACGTTGAATGGACGCGCAACTTTCTTTCGAAGCATCTTGACCCAGACGAATTGCCAAACCGATGAGCACCACATCAACACCGATAAGAACAACAATCAAGTAGTGCCATGAATACCAACGAAATAGATATGGGATAGGACTAAAAAGAATAACAGATGCCATGAAGCCGATGGCTGTCCAGACTGCGATGCCTGGATTGAGCGTAGCAAGCGTTTTCGCGTTATTTTTCAGGTCGCCTTCTGTATCCTCAAGGTCTTTGACGATTTCCCGCGCCGTTGTGAATAAAAAGGCGAAGAGTGCTGGAATGAGCGTACCTTGCACCGAATCTATTGCTACACCGCCAGCAATGAAGGTTAAACCCGTTAATCCGCTAACGACTAAATTGCCGACAAAAGGGGTACGTTTCAACCAGAAAGCGTAACTTACAAGCGCAATCGACACGAGAATAGCAATGACTGTTGTATTTCTGTTGATAAGGGTTCCCAAGTAGATGCCGATGACGGTAAGTACTATTGCCAAAATTAGTGCATTGGGACGCCGAATGCGTCCAGAAGGGAGCGGTCGGCGCGGACGATTAATGCGGTCAATATCGTAATCACAGTAATCGTTGATGGCGTTTCCGGCAGAAATCACGATAAGCGCGGCGAGAGAAACCAACAGAAGTCGGATATCGGCGAGATTTTCCACGTTCCCTTGGCTAGCAAACATCCCACCGAGCCACGCAGAGATGAAGGCGATGATTCCGTTCAGGGGTCGCGCTAACTCAACGTACGCGATCAATGTCTTCATGTTTTGTGATCGTGAGCATTGAATGATAGTCTATTAGGGATAACGGATACCGAAATGCGTTCCATACTGTCAGCACACGGACTGTAGTATGACTTGAACGAAAGGAGGTACAGTAGAAAAAGAATGCTTGCGCAGAAACCGAGAACTTTCCCTCACAAATCGAGAATGGGCTGCCCTTTAGACAAAAGGGGTACACGGAGCAGATAAATCCGAGTGTGACTGATAGTAAAATGAGGATCAGATGCGCGAGGTTTCCGCGAAAAACGAGTAGACTCGGCACAAGGGAGCGTGTAAAAAAATTGAAACCTCTCGTTTCCGGTAATATGCCTACGATTCATCCTCCAGTTCTTGAATTTTCGCTTCCAGTTCTGCAACTCGTTTTTGGAGTTTAGTGAATTCGGGGAGCAGTTCTGGCAATTTCCGAGTCGCTGCGTGAATCCGTAATTCCTGTTTGTGGGGACGTGCGGGGAATCCGGACAGATGACTGCCGGCAGGCATATCCTTTGTAACTGCGGATTTGGCGTAAACGACACTGTCTTCGCCGAGAGTCAGATGTCCTGCTGCACCTCCATGCCCCGCGATATTTACTCGGTCCCCGAGTGTCGTGCTGCCAGCGATACCGACTTGCGCGGCGAGGCAGCAATCTTCTCCGATAACAACGTTGTGTGCGATTTGGACGAGATTATCCAGTTTAGTACCGCGTTTGATCAACGTTTCAGAGAGTGTTGCTCTATCAATAGTCGTATTCGCTCCAATTTCAACATCGTCTTCAATGACCACGGTTCCGATTTGGGGGATTTTGTGGTGTCGGTTACTAACGGGGGCGAATCCGAACCCATCGCTGCCAATAACTGCGCCGCAGTGGATGATCACGCGGTTGCCGATGGTGATTCCTTCTCGAATACTGACATGTGGGTAGATAAGACCGTCGGAGCCGATCTTGGTTCCTTCGCCGATGTAGGCAAAGGGTTGAATGATGGTATCATCTCCAATTTCAACGTTATCAGCGATATAGGCAAACGCTTGGATTGAGACGCGCTCACCGAGTGTGACGTTCTTTCCTAAAATTGCGGTCTCATGAACCCCGGGCAGTGCGCGATCGTTTTTGTCCCACGCGAACATTTCGATAACTTTGACGAAAGCCCAGTAGGGATTCTCAACACAGATAGTGGGCTTACCGTTACCATTGACACCGCGGCCAATAATAATGGCGCCGGCTTGTGTTGTCGCTATAGCGGCGACGTACTTGGGATTAGCAACAAAAGTAATTTGGCTTGGGAGTGCCTCTTTGATTCCAGAAACTCCTGTAATTTCGATATCACCGTCCCCAGAAAGATCGCCATCCAAGCGTTCACAAATTTCCTTGAGTTTCATACGCATCTAACCCTAATCCTTTCTCCGTAGATTTTAACCGTGTCACCTTACGAAGTTTAGGCGGTGCAACATTATTCAGGATTTCCGTCATTCTTTTCGCCTTCGTTCATCAAGCCGATTAACTGTTGTGTCAAATCGTGTTCCTTTTTCACATAAAGTGTGATGAGTCGTTTTTCGAGGATGATGTCATAATTTTCGGACTCACCGACTTTGACAATGAGTTCTTGAAGGTTGTTGTAAATCGGTTCCATTAACTCTTGCTCTTTTTCAAGCAGTGCCTGCTGACCGATTTGGACCTCACGTTGATATTCCTGCTGTTTGAGGCGAATTTCGTTATCCAAATCCGCGGTTTGTGCTTTTTCCACGAAGAGTTCAGTTTTCGCTTTCTTTTCTTGTAGCGTTCTGATGTCGTCTTCTAACTGCTGCAATTTCGTTTTCAGGCGTTCGCTTGCGGCTTGGAGCAGCTCAGTTGCATCCGTCGCTTTTTTGGATCCTTCTAAAACCTCTTGTGTGTTGACGACACCGATTTTGAAAGATTCTTGTCCGATACTTCCCGAACTAAAACAGAAAACTGTAAGACCGATAATTAAGAGTGTGAGACGTGCTTGGTAAGCACCCAACCGAAATGGTTTCATCAAATTCTTCGGGGTGAAAACCTCTGAATTCATTCAGTAGAGGGAACCCCGCTCCTGTATTTTGCTTGACAAAAAGTGTCAAAATGTTAGACTTAAGTTTAGTAACTTGAAGACGTTTGTTCGCTCGAACAACATCCAATGTAGTATAGCGCGGCGGCAATCATTTAAAACCCGGGACCGACCGTGAAATGGAATTTGCCAGCGGGTTCGCCGCTCACGCGATCCAAGCCATATCCCCAACCTAATCGTACTAACATGCCGAGCATGGTAAACCGAGCCTCAAGCCCGAGACCTCGCTTCAGGTTGATTTGGCTGAAGACGTTTGTAGTGCTTTCATCCCACACCTGTCCTACGTCAAAAAACAGTGCTGCTGTGAGCTGCTGAGAAATTGGGACACGATACTCAAAGTTTGCGAAGAATACCTTATCACCACCGTAGGGATTAATAAATCCCGATTCATCTGGATCCGGATAGATTTCCCAATCTTCATAGCCACGAATGCTATCTACACCGCCGAGGAAGAATCTTTCATAGAATAGGAAATAAGCATCGGTGCTTTCACTTCGCATGAGTCCGGCGCGACCATGCACAGCGATAACGTGGTTCCACCATCCACTGTAGAACCAACTGGCGTCCGCATAATATTTCTGGAATTTGTTGTCGGCGCCAAGAATACCACCGGAGTATTCATAAGAGAGCGTATTAAATGAACCTGCTGTTGGGTCAAACAGGGAGGTGCGATAATCGCGGGTATCTCTGCCAACGGAAAACAGAATGCTCCGTGTGGAACGATTGTATAACTCTCGGTCTGGGTTGTGTGATTCCACGTGTTCATTGCGAAAACGTACCGACAGATCAATGTCGTGTGCGATGGGTCTTCCGAGCGTTAGGGACGCCCCTCGCCTTGCCCAAATATAGCGGTCGTAGAGGCCGTATGGGGAGCTGCTTCCCAAGTGACGACGGTTATAGAGGGCACCGATCGTTCCGTAGTAGCGACGGAAGCGTCGATTGTCGTAGATTCGGGCGTTAAGCCGAGTGGGTGTCCCCAAAATCCAAGGGGTTCCAAAACTGAGTTCGGCGGTATGGTGATCTCTTGTGCCTAACTCGCCTTTGAGATGCACCCGATAGGCTCGTCCGCGAAAGTTGTTTTGTCCGACCTCAGCTACACCGAAGATACCGCCTTCGCTGCCGTACCCGCCTCCGACACTTAACATTCCTGTTCGTGGCGTTTCGGCGATATTAACTCTTAACTCCTTTCGGTTGTCTTCAGAGGTGTCACTTGGGACAAAATCAACGGCGCGAATGAAAGAACCCATCTGGAATAACCGTTGTCGTGCTTTGCGGAGTGCTTTGACATCTAATAATTCATCGGACTTGATGTCCAGAAAATCTAACTCGCGTTTAACAACGTGTTCTTGTGTTTTTTCTAATCCAGTAATGATGACTTTGTCAATAATGATGACATCCCCTTCGTTGATTTTTAGGGTAATGTCAACGACGCCCTCCACCTCATTGAAGACGGGGGTCGGTATGACCTCTGAAAGTAGGTAGCCTTTGTCGAGATAAGCCTGCTGTAATTTTGCAATTGATTCGTCAAAGGTCGCGCGGTTAAAAACCTCGCCTTCCGCCGGGTCAACCATCCTGCGTATTTTCTTTTCAGAAAAGAGTTCCTTAGCTCCGGCTTCCACCTCAAGTGTGTATGTCCCGATAATAAATTCGGGACCTTCATCAACACTAATGTCAAGCATTAAGCCGGTTTTGTCTTCCGTGAACCGTTTTTCGTAGCCGATGACCTTCACTTGTGCAAAGCCTCGGTCCTGATAGTAGTTTCGGAGATTCAGTCCTAAGTCTTCTTCTTCAAACAGCATCTGATCGAAGTGTTTACCGGTGCGGGTTTTGAGTTTTTTCCGGAGTGTATTCGCCGAGAGTTGTGTGTTTCCGATGAAGTTGATTTCCTCAATTCGCACTCTCGGTCCTTCGTTTATCTCAAACGTGACTTGAACGGTATTCGCCTCTTCGTCTTTATCGCCAAGGTGGGTTTGGATGCCGACGAGATAGTATCCTTTTTCGTGGTAGAGTTTCTGTAGTGCTCGCTCACTTTCCCACCGTCGCCGATCACTATAAATTTCTGAGGGGCGGAGTATAATCTCATCTTTAAGTTTGCCGGTACTCAAATTTTCATTTCCAATAATGTTAATTCCGGAAATTTTAGGACTTTCGACGACCTTGTAAATGACCTCTAACCCGCCCTCTTCCAGAGGTTCTACATTTACGGTGAGTTCAGAGAAGAAGCCTGTGTCTTTAAAGAGGCTTTTCAGGTCTTGCGTGAGGAGTTCTTCAGAGATTTCCTGTCCAATCTGTGTCTGAATAAGCGTGCGCAGCATATCTTCGGAGGTAGTTTTCACGCCTTCAAAGGAGACTTTTTTGACACGGAGCAGCGAATCGTCAGTTGGTTTGGTGGTATCTGTTGTCGCTTTATCGGGTTCGGTCTCCACCTGCTGTTCGGTGATAGTGGCTGCCTGAGGACCAAATACTGGTTTTTCCGTTTCTTCTGCAAAACTGGTGATTGCTGCAAGTCCAATGCATAGACTTATCAGCATAAAAACGTTTTTTGGTGCATTCATAATCAATATTCTCCCATGTGTTGTAGGCTTTTCCACAGGCGCGTAAGCACGATCTGTTCCACTGTTATACGTCGGTGGTATAGATTGGGGTGCCGCAGCTATGTGCAAACTGCCGAAATGCTGCAATGAGTTTTTCTGTCACTTTTCCGGGCTGCCCGTCTCCGATGGCGCGCCGGTCTATTTTCACAACAGGTATAACCTCGGCGGCTGTGCCGGTGAGAAAACATTCATCTGCAATGTAAAGATCGTGCCGTGTGAAAACGCGTTCTTCGACGCGCATGCCAGCACGGCGTGCCAGATCGATAACACTGTTCCGGGTTACACCTTCCAAAATTCCCATGTGGACCGGTGGTGTGACAAGGACTTCATCCTTGACCCAGAAGATATTATCGCCACTACATTCAACAACATACCCCTCTGCATTAAGCATCAATACCTCTTCTGCACCGGACTGTTTGCCCTCAATTTTGGCTAAAATATTATTTAGATAATTCAGCGACTTAATGCGCGGGTTAATGGCTTCTGAATAATTCCTTCGGACAGAGACAGTTACGATTTCCAAACCTTCTTCATAGAATTTTTGTGGGTACAGGGTGATTTTATCTGCAATAATAATGATGCTCGGCTTTGGACATTTATCCGGGTCGAGCCCGAGATCGCCTACGCCGCGCGTTACAACCAATCGAATATAGGCTTCACTGAGATGGTTCCGACGGAGTGTTTCCAGAACCGTTTCCTTCATCGTTTCAATAGAGATAGGGATCTGCAACATGATTGATTTTGCAGAATCGTAAAGTCGCTCAAGGTGATCGTCGAGTTTAAAGACTCTACCATTGTAGGAACGGATACCTTCAAAAACGCCGTCGCCGTAGAGTAAACCGTGATCGAACACCGAAACCTTTGCTTCTGCTTTTGGTAAAAATTCTCCGTCGATATAAATCAACATTTTTTAATTATGGCCTCCTGAGTTTTTAACTATGGGGCTTTTTCGCCACCGCTCCATTACATTCGTCCAGGGTCCCAAAGTTAAAAGACCTTTCCGTCAACGAGTTGGATAACCCGATCTACTTGTTCGGCGAGTTCTTGATTATGGGTTACGATAACAAAAGTCTGCCCAGCTTTGGAATTCAAATCCCAGAGCAGTTCTAAGACGGCTTCGCTGCTCCGCCGATCGAGGTTCCCCGTCGGTTCGTCAGCGAGTACAACCTTCGGTTGATTAATCAGTGAGCGTGCAATAGCGACGCGTTGCCGTTCACCGCCAGACAATTGGCTCGGATAGTGCGAAAGCCTTTCGGATAGCCCAACATAATCGAGTAATGATTCTGCCTCTTTATAAACCGTTTTATTATTTGATGATGTGATTAAAGCCCCCATTGCGACGTTTTCAAGTGCTGTAAATTCCGGTAATAGGTGATGAAATTGAAACACAAAACCGATTTCTTTGTTCCGAAATCGAGCAAGTTCTGTATCGGATAGTGTGAATATGTCTTGTTCGTCGTATAAAACGTTTCCGGCTGTTGGTTTATCAAGCGTTCCAATAATATGCAGCAATGTGCTTTTCCCTACACCTGATGCGCCGACAATTGCGAGCAATTCTGACATGTATATTTCCAGGTTGATACCTTGGAGAACCGGCAGTTCTGACTCGCCATCATAGTAGGATTTGTGTAGATCTACGACGCGGATAAGTGTCTCTATGCCCATAGTTAAAAATTATTCGTGTTGTAAGGCTTCAACCGGTTTCATGTTTGCCGCTTGCCATGCCGGATATAACGTCGCGAGCCAACAGATTAAAAGTGAAAGTATATTGATGAAAACAACAAAGAACCAGTTCACCTGTATCGGCAATTGATTCATCTGATAGACTTGGCTCAGCCCGAGCTCTTCGAGCGAAATTGGTGTAACGGCACAGTAGAGCGCGAATCCTATTGCGACGAGCCATAAAACACTAATTGAGAACATCCATCCCTTACGGCGAGGTATCGCTCGCCTGAGGGCAATTAGCACTTGTAGGCAAATTGGCACAATGAGTACACCGGCATACCAATAAGAGGGACGCTCTGCATTGTAACTCAGAAGCCAGCAGAGAACGAGCCCCAAGACTGTGCCTAATATCGTTCCAAGCACCCCAATGACACTCCCTTGAATCATGAAAAGTCTCATAACGTTTCCGCGTGAAGCACCAAGGGTTCGCAGTGTCCCAACATCTTTTGTCTTTTCCATCACGGTCATAATCAGTGTGCTTGCGATGTTAAAGGACGCGACCAGGATGATGAGCGCTTCAATAATGACAGTTGCGATCTTTTCCAATCGAAGTGCTGAAAAGAGGGGTGCCTGCATTTCCATCCACGTTCTGGCATCCGGCATTCCCTCTAAGACGGAAAACTGAACTGTATCCTCAATCCGTCTGGCGATCCGGGACGCTAATTCCGCGTCGGTTAATCGAACAAAGATCGTATTGACCTGATTCTCTTTGTTATAGATTTTTTGAGCGGCGTTTAAATGAATAAACCCGAAATTGTTGTCATAAACCGCCAGCTCGGACTCATAGAACCCAATCACGACGAAGTTCGCCAAGTCCGGCACGAGCATTGACTCGTTTACGGGGTGTTTCACAAGATTCACGATGAGTCGCAGCACGTCGCCTTTAATGACCCCGAGGCGAGCCGCCAAACGCCCTCCGAGTACAATCCCTCCTGTGATCGTTTCATCTCTGATGAGTCGCGCGCCTTCGATATACTCGGAGTCTTGGAGTTCAGTGGATCCATCAACAAATTTTGAGAAGCCAGTGACTTTGTCTTCCTGAGCCGGATCAATGCCCTTGATGTAAATCACGTCCTGAATGCTGTGGCTGCGTTCCCGAAAAATAGCGCTTTGCGCCCAAACAACAGGTGATGTGGCGACGACTTCCTCAATTGACTCAATCTGTGAAGTTCTTTTCTCGTAACTTTCAAAGAAACTGTTATCGTGCAGCCGGAGAACAACGTGCGCTTCATTTGCGAGGAATCGCTCTTTGAGTCCCTGTTCAACACCATCTAATACAGCGATTACGAGAATCACTGTTGCCACACCAAGCGCGACACCCCCGATAGAAATAATACTGATAATTGAAATGAAGGATTGTTTGCGCCGTGAGCGTAGATAGCGGGAAGCTACGAACCATTCAAATCTCATATATCTTAAGACGAGATAGGCGCTAATGCATCATAGTCCGTTTTTAGCATCCCGTATCCCATTAAATCCTCAAAGGTATCCCATTTTTTTATATGTTGTCGGAAGCATCCTTCATACTGCATCCCGATTTTTTCCAGTACCCGTCCGGAAGCGGTGTTTCGCTTGAAGTACTTCGCATGAATTCGGTTCAACTTCAGGACTTCAAAACTGTGCACAACGACAACCTTTGCTGCCTCGGTGCAATAACCGCGGTTCCAATACGGTTTCCCAATCCAATAACCGAGTTCGGCATTCTCGTTCTCTCGGTCGAGTCTAAGTCCTATTCCGCCAATTAAGTTTTTGTCTGCTCTGAGCGTGATTGCGAAGTTTAGTGCTTCGTCTTTTTCAAACTTTTCGTAACAAGAACGAATCCATTTTTCAGCCATACCATCTTGATAAGGATGCGGCATACGGGTCAGCGTTGCTGCTATATCGCGATCGCCAGCAAGGCGTTGCACATCCTGAGCGTCCTCAAGTTTGAATGAGCGGAGTGTCAACCTCTCTGTGTGGAGTATTGGTGCGGTCTTCATTTTTCTGAAATTGACTCTTTAGTATGCTGTATCGGATGGTATCTTCAAAAAAATATCTTTTCGGGTCTTTCGGAATATATTCAGCGTAGTGCATCCCGATTTTTTCCAGTACCCGTCCGGAGGCGGGATTTCGTTTGAAATAGTAGGCATAAACAGACTCGATGTCGTGCTCACGAAACCCATAAGCGACGACGGCTTTCACGGTTTCGGTGCAATATCCACAATTCCAGTAAGATTTCCCGATCCAATAGCCAAGTTCTGCATCTTTGTAAGGTAAGTGAATCCGGAATGTCAAACCAATTTTGCCAATCAATGTTCCATCTGTTCTAAGTGTAACCGCAAAGTTCACCCTTTCTGATTTTTCAAACTCTTCATGGCACCATTGAATCCATTCCTCTGCTGTTCCATCTTCATAAGGATATTCTATTTCATCTGTGGTCGATGCCATATCGGGATCGTTAGCAAGATGTTGGACATCGGCGGCATCTTTACGTATGAATGAACGGAGTATCAACCTTTCTGTATGAAGTATCGGTGCGGTTTTCATCTTAACTTTCCGGACGCATCTGTGGAAACAGGATTACGTCTCGGATGGAGTATTGGTTCGTCAGCAACATCGTCAATCGGTCGATACCGATGCCGAGTCCTCCCGTCGGGGGCATCCCGTATTCCAAGGCGCGTAAATAATCTTCGTCTACCATGAAGGCTTCGTCGTCACCAGCCTCCAAATTGTTCGCCTGCTCAAGAAAGCGTTGGCGTTGGTCGATCGGATCGTTGAGTTCACTAAAGGCGTTTCCGAATTCCATGCCGCAGATAAAAAACTCAAAGCGTTCGACGAACTCTGGAGTATCGGGCTTCTTTTTGGCAAACGGTGATACCTCGATGGGATAATCCGTTATAAATGTCGGCTGGATCAGTTTCGGTTCCACAAATTTGTCAAAGAGTTCGGCGATTATCTTCCCTTTTGTCTCGTCACCTGCCAAGTCAACGCCTGCGTCAATTGCTGCTTTGTAGAGTTCATCCGCTGAGAGTGGAGCGGGGTCTATACTGCTGTATTCCCGAATTGAATCCACCATGCTCAACCTGCGCCAAGGAGGCGTGAGATCGAGTTCATGCTCTTGATAGTGAATCTTCGATGTCCCATGAATGATTTTTGCTGTGTCGGCGATGAGGGTTTCAGTGAGTTCCATTATCTGGATATAATCAGCGTAGGCTTGGTAGAGTTCAAGCATTGTAAATTCGGGGTTATGGTCCCTGTCCATTCCCTCGTTTCGGAAGTCGCGCGAGAACTCATAAACGCGATCGAACCCGCCTACGATGAGGCGCTTGAGATAAAGTTCATTTGCGATACGCAGATAGAGTGATTGTTCCAATGTATTGTGATACGTTGTGAAGGGACGCGCGTTTGCCCCCCCATAAATCGGTTGCAGGACGGGGGTTTCTACTTCAATAAAGTCCTGCTCGTTCAGCATGTCGCGAATCGCTTGAACGATTCGTGTCCTTTTAAGAAATACGTCCTTCACCTCGGGATTCATGATGAGGTCTGCGTAACGTTGTCTATAGCGTGTCTGTTTATCTTGTAAACCGTGCCATTTTTCAGGAAGGGGTCGAATAGATTTTGACAGAAGGTGTATGGTATCAACGAGGACAGTAAGTTCACCCGTACGCGTCCGAAAGATGGATCCCTCGGCACCGACGATATCGCCGGTATCAAAGCGTCGATATGTTTTGTACGGACCCGCACCTACATTGTCCCGGCGGACATAAATCTGGATTCTGCCTTCACTATCTTGTAGATGTGCGAAACTGCTTTTTCCGTGGTCGCGTTTCGTCATGATCCGACCCGCGATTCGGATTTTCTGAGTTTCGTCGGGTGTTTCTTGAATGTCAGCAAAGTCTCTATGGATGGCGGAGGAGGTGTGTGTCGGTTCATATTTATGCGGATAGGGTTCTACGCCAAATTCACGAATTTCATCCAACTTCTCGCGACGTTGCTGAATTATGTCCTTTGTTTCTTCCACAGTGCTTCTCCTTCTTTTGCTTTTATTTTGATGATAGACCACTGCTATACTTTAGGAATATTTTAACAATTATACCTTAGTTTCGTCCATAAAGCAACCCAAAAAGCCAGGGGTATTTAGTTTTAAGTTTTGTCACTGTATGAGTTTAACTGCGAGTTTAGGTTTTGCAGCGAAAAATCGCAGTGTTTCCGCAATTTTTGTGTGTCCGTCAAAGCGTAAGAGAGCCAGGGCAGTGTTGCGTAGGGCAGCCATGACTTGTGGGAGTCTCCCTGTTCTTGCTTGTGAAGCGTCCTCCCCGAGGACGACATCTCGCACCCAATGGACTTTGTTTTCTATCGTCCAGTGTTGGCGTCGGAGTTTGAGCAAAGTTTCTGCGGATGCGTCTTGTGGTGTAAGACTCGTGATGCCATACTGCGTCTGGTAGGTAGTCTCGCCTGTTTTGGTATTCTCCCGCTTGGATTGGTATTGATACACTTGTGCGAGTCCTGGCCAGTTGATATAATCCGTCAAGAGTGTGCTTGCTGTTAGCGTGCGTGTGGTGATAAACCCGTGTGATGTTTCAACGTCTGTGTGGGTATCAAGGTGTGCGTCTGCCTCGGTGTGTAGGTTCTGAAACCGTCGTGCTTGGACGTGTGGTGTGTCTGTCTCCGAAAGCGGTTCAAAGAGTTCGCGAATGTCGTGATACATCTGTTTGTGATTCTCTTTGACGGGCATTGCATAGTTTGCGTGATATTTGAGAACCTCTTTACAAAAGGTTCTTTGGGTCAAAAGTGCATCTGTTGTTATGACTTTCCCGGTGACATCAAAGGTTTTCAGAAGTTGCGTTGAGATGGGGATCTCATTTGTTTTTCCACTGACAGCCCGCTGTGTAAGGGTAATCCCTAACTCATGAGAGACAGCGGAGAGTAAATGTGTGCGGTATCGGGTTTCTGGGTCTTTGGAGCCACATAACTCTTTGCCATCTATCGCCACCCCTTGTAAATCCTGTGTTTTCAAAACTTGAAGACTTTCAAGTTTTGAAAACACCCATTTCGTGAGTAAGGCTTCGAGACTCACGACGTCAAGACGCTTCAAAAGATTATGAAGCGTTCCAGCACACGGGGTCTTCTCTGATTTGAAACCTAACGCTTTTGCCAGGGCCCCTTGATGCCGTGCCCAAGTCGCTATAGACGTATACCCTTTATGATTCGACATTACACCGATGACGAGCAGCGCAAGGATAGACCCCAAGTTGTAGCGTTTCCCTTTTTTATGGCGTGGATCCGGAACTTCTGCTAATATGTCAAGTAAGTGGCAAGAGGAACTTCTTGTCATGATTCACCTCAAAAAATGTGATGGTTTTTTACGGTGAAGTATAGCAGATACAGCGGGAAAAGTCACGCTGTATCTGTTTATTTTATAATATTAACAGATGTGAAAAATATTACGAAAAAACCGAAAACTGAATACCCCTGCCAAAAAGCGGTATTATTTCCGCTGCGCCTTCATTTTCAGGTAGCTTTCGATGAAAGGGTCTAAAGCGCCGTCCAATACGGCATTGACATTACCTGTTTCGACGTTCGTGCGGACATCTTTGACGCGTTGATAGGGGTGCAGAACATACGATCGGATCTGGCTCCCAAAGTCAATATCTAAGCGTTCGCTTCGCTGTTTTGAAAGTTCTGCCTCCTGTTCCGCACGATATTTCTCATGAAGACGGGAACGGAGTAATTTCATAGCGATTTCTCGGTTCTTATGCTGCGAACGTTCATTCTGGCATTGCACGATGATTCCGGTGGGTTTGTGTGTAATTCGAACTGCTGAGTCCGTGACGTTGACGTGCTGTCCACCCGCACCGCTGGCGCGATAGAAGTCTATGCGTAAGTCTTCAGGTTGAATATCCACTTCCACGGTGTCGTCGATTTCTGGGGTCACGTCAATAGCAGCGAAGGAGGTATGCCGCCGCTTGTTGAAATCGTAGGGGGATAACCGAACGAGCCTATGCACGCCCGCTTCAGCTTGCAAATAACCATAAGCCGATGCGCCTGTAACAAGGATCGTGGTTCCTTTGATGCCGGCTTCGTCTCCCGAAGTGAGGTCTACAATTTCGGTCTGATAGCGGCGTTGATCGCACCAACGGAGGTACATCCGCATCAACATCCCCGCCCAATCCTGCGCGTCAATCCCACCGGCACCGGCATGAATGCTGAGGATTGCGTTGTTCTCATCGAACTCGCCCGTTAGCATTAAGCGGAGTTCCATCTGTTCAAGATGTTGTGTAACGGTGTTCAATCCGTCGACAATCTCGGTTTGTAGACTCTCATCGTTCTCTTCAGTCGCGAGTTCGATCAGGGTTTGGATATCTTCAATTTTGAGGACGAGGGCTTCGTACGCCTCAACCTCATCTCGGAGAGTGGCGATGCGTTGGTTAACCTTTTGAACGCGTTGCGTATTGCTCCAAAAATCAGGCGCAATTGTCGCCTCTTCAAGTGTTGTTAATTCTTTTCGCTTTTCAGCCAGGTCAAAGATAACCTCCGAGTTCTTGGAGGCGGACGTGCCTCTCTTCAACCTGGTTTTTTAAATCTACAAGCATATTATTCCTCGTGAATCCTTAAGAATGTCTACGACGCTTTGATATTACGATGTGACTGCCGAACCCCCCAACGCAAATAAGTGCGCAAAGGATAGGGAACCAATCGCCGTAGCGGGTATAGAGTGTTTGTTTATGTTCCGTAGAAGAAAGAAGTGGAACGGTTGCGATGAGAATTTCCTGAGCGGTATTCGGTGTAATCAGTGGCGTCGTTATCCTACCGAATTTGTCTACGACGCACGTAAATCCACCATTTGCGCATCGGAACACAGCAATGCGGTTCTCAATCGCGCGGAAAGGTGCCATCGATAGATGCAGTTCAGGGAAAGCAGTCCCTTTGAACCAGGCATCGTTCGTGAAGATTCCCATCACGCTGGCACCCATTTTTACGGGGCTGCGGAATTCATCTGGAAACACCGATTCAAAGCAAATCGAAGCACCGACCTCTATCTTCCGGGTGTTTGTCTTATTTTTAACGTCAAACACCGGTAAAAGGTTTACTGTTTTTCCGTGAGCGAAGGGTTCAAACTGGATAAAATTGGGAATAAAATCCGGCAAGAGGTCCGCCAGAGGTACGTATTCCCCAAACGGAACAAGATGCATCTTCGCATAGTCCCCGTGTATCTTTCCATCTGGTGCTATCGACAGGACGCGGTTGTATATTTTCGTATCTCTTTTTTTCCCACTTTTGGAAAATTGACCGATCGCTGTATCCGTTTCTCCCGTGTTGGCTGTGCCGAGGAGTATTGGAATCCCTATATCCCGAAGCATCTGCGAGAATCTTCTGTAATAGGTGGGCCACTCGCCTGTCAACGCCCTGCTTCGTGTTGCAGTTTCGGGCCATACAATCAATGCAGGACCTGCTTCGCTGGCTTTATGCGTCAATTCGATATAGCGTTGCAAGATCTTTGGAAACTGACGGAGATCCCACTTCTGAAGTTGTGGAATGTTGCCGGGGATGAGCGCAACTTTTAAGGTCTCAGCGTTTGTTTGAGACGTTGCGTTTGTGCGTTTGTCTAAGGGGGTGGCATTCTGGAGTTGGAGAATACCGTAACCGAAACAGAAAAGCGTTAGGATGAGCGGCAAAACGACGGTGCGAATTTCCTGTCGCCAGTGGTGGCGGTTACACAGCACGGTGGCAATGCTGGCATTGAAAAACACGATGACGAAACTGATACCGTGGACACCGACAAGCGAGGCTATCTGTATTCCAGGTAGGTTGTTCCATTGTGAATAACCGATACTTCCCCACGGAAACCCTGTTATCAGCCAACTCCGGACCCACTCCAATGCTGTCCAGATACATGCGGCAGACAGAGAAAATAAAACGCTGGAACGCCTCGGTACAAAACGCATCAGCACTGCGAAAACAGCGAAATAGAGTGCCGTGTATCCCACTAATAGCAGGTACCCTACCAGTGTTGCAAAGATATTCGCATACGGATAGAGCAGAAGAATGGCAGGGAGCAGTCCTGCGAAAAACAGAAAACCTGTTAGGTAGCCGATCCAAAAAGCAGATTTCCAGCCTGTTGCGCGCGTCAGGGCAATAAAAAATGGCACCATCGCGATCCAAGCAAGCGGAAAAAGATTTAAATTTGGGAAGCTGAGGAATAGCAACAGTGCTGAAAGTGCTGCAAGTATCCAATGTTGGTAGCGTTTCAAATTTTTAATTTTACCTTGTTTGTAGATAGCAGGAAAACTAAAAGAGGTCTGTTTTCAACAGGTATGAGACTTTGATAAACACAATACGCTCAGTGTCTCCTTCGACGTTACGGTTGTCGTTGTAGACGATAAAAAGATTGCTTTCAGGGCGATATTCATAGGCAAATAGAGCGAAGACTCGCCGTTCTCTCTCGATGGTGAATTCTGCACTGGCTCTGGCATACATACGCTGCGCAAACTGATAGTTCACGACAAAGCGACGCGTCCATTCGGAGAGTTCCCATGCTGTGGCATCGGGTTGTTTTTCGTGGAGTCGCTGCAAAATGAACTCAAAACTGAGTTTGGCAGTTGGACGAATTGTGATTTCGGGGCGGATAAAGAAAATATTTTTGTCATTACGTAGACCGAAGTTCCCGGTGTTTCGGATTTGCACATATTTCGGTGGAAACCACCCGATGAAGAAACGAGCGGTTCTGTCCTCATATAATTGATCGTCGTCATCGTCAATGTGATTGTACCATTCAGGTCCGATGAGGAAAAAGAAGTCGTAAACCCCGAAGAGTCCACTAAAACCCGCCCTGTGATTTGTGAGTTCACCTGCGTGGTTCGTGAGACGTTCATATTCGACTTCACCGCGAAGTCGTTCAATAGCCCCTTTATACTGTTTATTATAGCGACTTCTGATCATCACTCCACGTCTATCCACGCGGGGGACGAATCCTGTTTCAGGGTTAAAGTACTCTCCGATATCAGCGTAGATCGCATCGACTGAGAATACATTTGTCCGACGGGCAAGTTGCACGAAAATCAGGTCATCTTCGGTACTCTCTGCCATATCCAGACCACCGGCTTTCCATTCTCTTGCATACTCCAAATTAAGACTCGTAGCGGCGGGCAATTGGATGCGGGCATCAAGTCCGCCAGCCCGATCGTACGTGGCACCGCGCTGTTTGTTAACGCCTAAAAATCCGACGGATGACGTTTTACCGACTTCCCGTTGTAACCGAAAAACGGAGTAGTTATAGTTCGCGAGCGGCAATTCACCTGTCTTTATTTCTCTATCAGGATTCTCCGGTCCCGCGACGGCTCCCACGAAAGCGAGATTGTACTTACTGAATTTTCCGATGACTTTTCCACCCCCGAGCAGTGCTTCGGCTTTTCGGCTGTAGAACAGGTCAAGCGGCATTTGAAAGAGTTCGTTGCCTTCAAGGAAAAACGGGCGTTTTTCAGGAAAACGGAGCGGAATGTCGGTGAGATTCACGAGGTCAGGATCCGCCTCGATTTGTGCGAAATCTGGATTTAGTGTTAGATCAACAGTAAAGTCTCCAATTGGATACCGGAGGTCTAACCCAGCGTCCGGTTCCAGAGCCGTTGATGTTTCACCATCTGCCGGTTGCAGGAGTTGTGGTCTGAGTGTGGCATAGGGTTTGAACTTCGTAGGTCGTTTGGTGACCAATCCAGAAATCGGGAGGTCTGTGAGATGTCCAAATTCTGAGACGGCGTATTGACGGTCCCCCAAATCTGCCCAGGTCTGTTCTTCGGCGGGGGATTCGTCGTTTCGCCAAAAGTTGATGCCCCAGGTCGCTATTTCCATTCCCTTTGAAAACCGGAGTTCGGCAAACGGAATGGCGAATTCTGCTGTCCAGCTGTCTGTGCCTATTGCGGCTTGCCCCTGCCAGTCGCAATCCCACGAGATGGCGGTGCCGATCCTGGATTGACCCGTCCGCCTGTTCGAGCCTTCATTAATTAAGCGCCGGTCGGTTTGTGTACCGAGTGGGTTTAGAGCGAAGGCATAACAGTTTCTGCCGTCAAGGAAAGTATCGATGAGAATTTCGACGTGATCGTCGGAGAAGAAAAAGGAGTCGCGCCGCGTCAGATTCGCAGCGAGATTGTCCATGTTGGTTTTAAAGCATTCAAATGCGACATAGAGATTATTGGCATCGTAGGCGAGGTAGATAGTGGTTCGCTGCGTTGCGGGTTCACCACGCTGCGGTTCAAATTGGATGAGTTCACCGGTTTTGGTGCTATTTTGCCAGCATATATCATCTAATGTTCCGTCAATTTTTGGAGGTGTTTCGGTGCGTACTGCTTTAATGACGCGATTCTTGAGAATTTCGGGTGGTGCCTCATTGGTGTCTGCAAGCAATACTTTAAAGCCGCACAAACAAAGGATGAGGTAGACTGTTAGTATCAAATACGGGCTAAGCCGTGCCCTAATTGTTCGCATTGGTTTATGTCTTCAGAGCCTCCTTTTGGTGTCAATCTATGTTACGATTTTAGCGTGCATCTATTTTTCTGTCAACATCAAAAAGGAGAAGCAATATTTTTTTGCCGCTGTAAATGTAAACCAAATTAAAGCGATTTGCGTTATTGCTCATGTTGTTATATAATATTAGATAGCACTGCTTTTGAATCAATGAATGGAGGAATTAAGTGTACTTTCTTATCCGCAAAATCTTCAGACTGCTTTTATGTCTTGTCATCCTTTTTCCAGTGATGGCTTTTGCAGGACCCGGTCGGACAGGCGCGCAAATCTTGAACCTCGGTGGCGGCGCGCGGGCGCGAGCACTCGGCGACGCGTTTTCTGCGATGTCGGGTGATGTAACCACGTCGCTTTGGAATCCAAGTGGATTGGCAGACATGCCCGACAGTAAATTTCGTTCGGGTAGAAAAGCATCACAAGCCTCAATGTTTTATACGGACTACAGCGCGCCTTTTGGAGAAGCAGGAGAAGGGTTGTACTATACTTTCATCTCTGGCGCGATGCCCCTCGGCGATGTCGGAACTATCGGTGCGACACTCCAGCTGCAGGGACAAGGCACAATCGCCGTAACAACCGATTCTCCCGATATCCTTCGCGAGGAAAGTCTCGGCACCAACTTTGCGTTGACATTCTCATACGCCGATCGCATTACTGAGTCCTTATCAGCAGGGATCAACGGTAAAATGATTCGGATGGTCCTTGGACGCGAGAGTGGAAGCTCGTATGCTGTTGATTTGGGGATGCAATATCTCCTGCCCTTCGATCCTATCCCGACGACACTCGGTGTTGCGATTCAGAACGTTGGACCCGGTATCTCTTTCATTGATGAAAACCAAGCAGATCCGTTACCGCGGTTCTTGCGAATTGGGACCTCTATGAGCCTTTACCGTGCGAAGTATCACCACATTCGCCTCGTGAGTGGTGTCACAGCCTATATCGATAAATTGGCGGAGGATGAAAACGAATTAGCTGTTGATTTGGACCGGCTTAACGCCGAAAGAGAGGAAAAACTGACCCGAGAGCAACTCCTTTCCGATCGAGGGGTCGGTATCCGAGCACTTGAGTGGCGACACCTTCAAAAGAATCTCGGTTTGGAGTACTGGCTCGGTGGTACGCTTGCATTTCGTGTTGGCTACAAGTCGGAACCCGGCGTTAACTTACCGGACTTGGCAGATTACATTACTGCCGGTGTAGGTGCCCGATGGTATCTATTCAATATTGACTTTACAATTGGACCGAGCTTTGGTCCAAGCCGCTCGCGACTCTATGAAACCACTTTGATGTTCATCTTTTAGAAGGGAAACAACAAAAAGTGAAATCTAAGACCCAAATTTTAATAATCGTGCTGATGTTATGTTTAGCGTCCGGTCTCTGTGTAGCATCCGAAGGTTCCCGCGCGCCACTATTCACAACTTTTTATTTGGATTCTGCACTTGGAAGCCGGACGCTTGAGAATCAATCCACTGTCGTTATGGAGGCAACCCAAGAGTTCCAGCCCCAAAAATCTCCAAACGAGGCGTTCCTGTATTCACTGGTTATTCCGGGTATGGGACAACTCTACACAGGCGCAAAACGCGGTTATCTCTATGCCGCTGCAGACGTTGTTTTGCTGACAACCTATTTTGTTCTACGAAACAATGCTTCAAACACTCGGGAAGACTATCGCGATGTCGTCAGGCAACACGTTACTTTTATCGGTCCGGGGTCCTTTGAAGATTGGGATCCTATAGAGGATTTTGAACACGCCACACAATACGAAACATGGAATCATGTCTACGATTCCGACCAGACACGGGCGCGTACTGGTAAATGGTACTGGGAAGATCTCGATCCAAATTTAAAAAACGAACCAGACTTAAACATCGACTTCGACTCGCAATACCGCTTGGAAGCGTTTGACTTACGGCAGAAAGCAAACGACACTTTTCAACTCGCTCGCACAATGTTAGGCGTGGCGATTTTAAATCACGTTGTCAGCGCGGTGGAGGCGCGGATTTCGACGAAGCGTTTCAATACCCGTTTGCAAAGGACACTCACACAGGCACGCGTCAACGGTCTTGAAATAGATTTACAAACAGACATAGCGGCAGGTGCACCCGTAGGGGTACTTGTCCTACGGAAAAGGTTTTAATTTTACCTTGCGGAGGCACAACGTGCGTTTCTCAAATCCGTCCTCCATTACATTACTACATTACGGATTACGGACTTTGAGATTATCTTAACAGAATAAGGGAGAACTCTATGCCATTAGAACTATCAAATCTTTTGGAGGCACTCAATTCGGTTACTGCGATTCCGATTGTTCCTTTCGATGGAGACACAATTGATTACACCGGACACGCCAAAAACATTGACTATTTGATGCGCAACAACTATCTTGACGAAGGACGACAGCGTGTCATTGCCATCGCTGGAACGAGTTTGATCCATCATATCAGTGAAACTGAGCAGCTTCGGCTCATCGACCAAACCGGACGACAAATAGGGGATACTGGCATCCTTATGTCGGGTATCGTCCCGAATCCTATCGGTCAAGCCGGTCAACTCATTGAAGCGCAGTCTGAACTTCATAAACCGCCAGATGTGTATCTGCTCATGCCATTAACGGGAATCTCCAGTCCAGAGGGTATCTACCAACAGTACATGGCATTCGGTGAGAAATATGGAACCGATTGTGGGGCGCGCTTTCTCTACTATTTCCGTCAGAAACGCGATTTAGAAGCCGTCATTCGTCTCCTGAACGATTCACCTCATTTCGTGGGTGTGAAGGTCGGGACAGGTGAAGAGGACGTTGTACCGCTCGTCGAGGGGGTTGGGGATAGCGGGATTGTGATGTGGGGTATCGGGGATAGATGTACCCGTCCTGCCCAACTCGGTACGAAAGGACATACCTCTGGTATTGCGGTAGCCTTCGCGCGTGCCTCTGACGAGATTAACAATGCCCAACGCCGGGAGGATTACGAGACCTCTGCCCGCATTGAAGCCGACATTGCCCCGCTTGAGGAGATTCGTTTCATGAACGAGCGCGTCTACAACTATTCTGCCGTTGTTGAAGCGATGATCTTAAGCGGTTTCGACGATATTGCCGCTGGAACGGGGGGTCCATTTAATCCACGTGTTCCCTCAGAAATTCAGGAACACCTTCGCACGGTGATGCACACGTTGAAGCGTTACCATTAAAATGCTTTGACAAAAGCTATGATTTTACGCTAAAATAACTTAAACTGCTATCGAAAAGGTCATAGACGTCTGAATACAAAGTCTTCTCAAGCGAAACATACATCACTCTTCAGTTTCGCACAGGACATTGGATTGACAAACGCAATCATCTTTATCGGGGTGGTTGTCAGTTATCTTTTCACCGCGCCACCTGTTTCGGTCAGCAGTTTCTCCGAGCGACTTCGGTTGATAGTCGCTGATATAGGTGCCGTGATCCCGGCAGCATTTTTTGTGACATTTGCGATTGATGTAGGAGGATCGTCACTCATGTTATTCTGGAATTTGATGAAACGCGAGTTAAATAAATATGACGCTAAGCTTATAGAACAAGGAAGAACCGAGGGCATAGAACAAGGAAAGACCGAGGCCTACCAACAGATAGCCGAATGGAACGCTCGACGCCTTGAGGCGGCAGCAAAAGGTATCCCTTTCGATGAACCCCCACCGACACAAAACGGGGATCAACCGAACCCATAGTTCCCTCAACTGTAACGAGAAGCACTGAACATGTCTTATGATAGTTTAGCACTTCGCTTGGTCGTGCAGGAATTGCGTGAAACCCTTTTAAGCGGCACAATTCGGCACATTGAACAGGCGAACCCTCACACGTTTTCATTTAAAATCGGTCGCGGTCCTCAGATGCGTTGGCTGACTCTGTCGGCACACTCGTTGCATGCCCGCGCGCATCTCATCCAGAAGCCGTCCCCCGGACAGAAACAATCCTATCTGGCGGATTTTCTCACAACACATCTCAGACGCGGCACGATTACGGCGATTGAACAACTCGGTTGGGATCGGATACTCAAAATAACCGTTCAACCCGTTTCCGATGAACCGATACAGCCGTCGCCTAAAGCCATTATCGCCGAATTTATGGGCAAACATAGCAACATTATTCTCATCGACGCAACCGACGACAGGATTTTGGAAAGTCTCAAACGTATTGACGAGACAATGAGCCGACATCGAGAGATCTTGCCCGGTGAAACTTATACGTTGCCACCGCAACAGGAGAAGTTGGATCCACTAACATTGGATGAAGCAGCGTTCACAGAACTCGTTGGTGGACAGGAGGAGGTGCGGTGGCGGTACCTCTTTAACAACATTGACGGTTTTAGTCCGGCACTCGCAAAAGAGGTTGTCGCTCGGGCAGCGGAAACGGGACTTTGGGAAGCGTATCAGCAGGTCATCGACTGTTTCGACGCAGCGCACACTTCACCGCAACTGCTCATGGATGGAGATGAACCGATTGCGGCTTCGGCTATGGTGCTTCATCAGTTTCCGAATGCTGCCTCTCAAGCGTTTGACACAATGAGCGACGCGCTCACTGCATATTACGAAGCAGTCACTTTGAAGGAGAACCTCGCTGCGGAACGCCGGACGCTCACGCAAGCACTGACGAAACAGGAGAATTTGCTCCAGCGAAAAGCAGATGGGCTGCACGCCGATCTGGGACGGGCAGAAAAAGCAGAGGATTATCGGATTCAGGGTGAATTGCTTCTCGCGAACCTACACACTATCACCCGCGGACAGGAACGGGTAGAATTACAAAACTATTACAGTCCTGATCTCGAAATGTTGTCGATTCCGCTGAACCCGGAACAAAGTCCATCGGAAAACGCACAGGCCTATTTCAAGAAATACACGAAAGCGAAACGGGGGCACTCACGCATCCAACAACTCATTTCGGATATAGAGGCGGATCAGGAGACACTTCGACTCTATGCCTCCAAATTAGAAGCGGCTGATACTTTAGAGGCACTGCAACGACTCCGTGCGGAGTTCGTCGCGAACGGCTATCTCAAGGCACCGCGGCGCGGTAAACAGAAACAGGAGGTGGGTGCAGGTCCTTTCCGAAGGTATACCTCTGTCAACGGCTTCCAGATGTATGTTGGACGGAACAGTCAGTCGAATGACTTGCTCTTGCGTCAGATTGCCAAGCCCCGCGATATGTGGCTGCATGCGAAGCAAATTCACGGATCGCACGTTATCATCCGCAACCCAGAGAATCGCCAGGATATTCCGATGCCGACGTTGTTACAAGCGGCGCAACTCGCGGCGTACTATAGCAAGGCACATCATGCCAGCAACGTGCCTGTCGATTATACATGGGCGCGATATGTCGTGAAGCGTAAGGGTAACGTCGCTGGGTATGTGCATTACACGCGTGAGAAGACGTTATTTGTTGAGCCTGCTGTGCCTAAGTCGAAAGAATGAAAATCTTGTTTTCTGTCAGAGTTGGGTTATGATTGAATACAAAGGCTATATCGGTGCTGTCAATTTTGATCCAGAAATCGATCTTTTCCACGGAACGGTGATTAACACGAACGACGTAATCACGTTCTACGGGGCATCTGTAACCGAACTCCGCGAGGAGATGCAAAAGTCAATTGAAGGTTATCTTGAATTCTGCACGGAGCAAGGGATAACACCAGAAAAGCCTTTCTCAGATAGATCCAACATAACATTGATTTCATAAGAAATAGGAAAATTTTGCATGAACGATTTGAGAAATACTATTTCGCATATTCTTGAACACGAACAACACTTAGCAGATGCCAATGAGGCAACCATTCAACAATATGCCGTTTTACCGATTCTACGGGCTTTAGGATGGGATGATACCAACTTGGCATCTATGGAAATTCTACCAGAATATAAGGTTGAAAGTCGAAGGGCTGATTATGCCTTACATATCCAAAGAGAACAAAATCCTGTAGTGCTGATTGAGTGCAAACGGTGGAATCAAGCGATCGGAAGGAACGAAGAGCAAATCTGCTTTTACGCCTATAGCGGAAATATCCCACTGGCGATAATTACGAATGGCAAACTCTGGCGATTCTACCTGTCTCGGTGGGAAGCTTCAAGTTTGAGTGACAGGATTTTTTGCGAAGCCGATATTGAAAGTCGAGGGAATGCTATCTCCGATTTGGAGAAATATCTCTTAAAGGCAAATGTAATCTCAGGTGAAGCAGAACTGAACGCCGAAATAGCGTTGGAAGAAAAAAGTAAAACGAGTAACTCTGAAATTAGTCCAATCATTCCAAATCCTAATCCTGTTGATGCTGGTGTCAATGATAAATCGGAAAAAAGACCAATTACGATTCTTCCTGAATCGGATATTGAGTGGACAATTGATATGGTTAGAAGTTCATTATCCCAAGAGCTTAGAATACACTATGAAAAAACATACTCTGAAAAGAGACTTGAGTCGTTTTACGGTGCAGTTGCGGGCGTACAGAATTTGATAAAAAAAGAGAAGTGGGGGCTAAATCCACCAAAATTTTCAAAAATGCTTTGTGGCTTTTGGCTAACAGGTAAGGGAGTTATAGGAAGAATAAGAAGAATATTTGGGATTCTGCCTGACGGTCGTTTTCCTGTAATGGAGATTGTAGGTAGAGATGGTAAATTAATTAAGGCTTCTATTCCACCGAGGATCTTTGTCCGAATAACCAAGGAAGAAGCAGAACAATTGGAACGTCAAAACGTCGATTTGGATGGATGTAAGTTTTGTGGTGTCGGCAAGGATAAAACAGTAGATTTCGTCTATTACAATATTCCTAAAAACATGTCTGACCTTCTTCCTGCGTTTGAGTTTGCCTATAACAAGCATCGCGGAAGTTGATTCCAAAGAGCGAAGCATAGCGAAACCAACAATACAAATGTTATCGGTGTCAGAAGATGTCGGGTTTCACTCGTGTTGTGGTGATTTTATGCTGTTCGATGTCTTTGAAAGTCTATTTCCTTGATGACGCTTTGAGTCAGGTCCGTTCAACCCGACCTACGGGCTTACGTCGAGTTCGCGTTAAATACCTTCCATGCCAATCCACTGAAATTTGTAGACACTACTTTCAATTGTGCTATACTATCCCTCAAAATTAACATAGGAGAAATTTTTATGAAACTGGTTAAGTGGTTCATACTGATTGCACTCCTTTGTGTTGTCAGTCTTTTTACGACAGGAATCGCAACAGCATTAGACGAATGGGTCCATGTTGACTTGGAATCCTTCGTTAACTCAAAACTCGTTAAACACGAGTGGTGGACGAAACAGCCTGGAGATAGCACGCTTTCCCGCTTGCCTATCGGTGAAGTTGGCGAATTTGAGGGACCCGACGGAAAGGTAGAGTTCCAAATCATAGACGGTGCGATTGTGCTCTTCGGCACCAATGCTGGGATATGGCCAAAAGCAGTTGAAGACATCGTCGTTGGCGGTAAGGCAAAATTCGTCTATTTCTTCCACGCGACCGGCTGGGAACAGAACGGCGTGCCAAGCTACAAGTTCGTGATGAATTATCGGACCGGAAAGAAGGAAGAGCTTGAAATGATTTCAGGTTTTAACTCCGATGACTGGTGCCACGACGATGCCGCGCTCCAAGACGATAACTCTGTCTGGGGATGGGTGAAGAAGGAGGGCGGTCCTTGTGGGCACGCAGGATTGGTTACCACAAAGTGGGAAAACCCGAGACCCGATGATTGGATTGAGACGATAGATGCTATTTCTTTAGAATTGGGTTCAGTGCCTGTCATTCCGGCGATAACTTTAGGTGAAGCGACACTTGCAGTCGATCCAATGGAGAAATTAGCTGTGACTTGGGGAGGTTTGAAAAATCCGAGTGGACGTTAGAATCCCTTTACGCATAGGCGAGGTTTCTTAATCTCGCCTATTTTTTTTCTCTTCACGTCTTACGATAATAAAATTGACTTTGTGTGTCGTGTATGCTATAATTATATCAGCGATTTGTAATCGCAACACTTTTGATTCTGTAATATTACAACACTAAAATTGATACAGGAGGAATTCAATGCCAGCAAAGCAAATTATCTTTGACGAAGAAGCGAGGGTGGCACTCAAGCGGGGCGCGGATACACTCGCCGATGCTGTGAAGGTTACCCTTGGTCCCCGTGGCAGAAATGTTGTCATTCAAAAATCTTTCGGGGCACCGCTGGTAACATGCGATGGTGTCACCGTCGCAAAAGAAATTGAACTCCCGGACCCATACGAAAATATGGGTGCCCAGTTACTCGAATCTATTGCAACGAAAACAAACGATGTCGCAGGTGACGGAACGACGACTGCGACTTTGCTGGGTCAGGAAATCCTTCATGAGGGGCTCAAGAATGTCACCGCAGGGGCTGACCCGATGCAGTTGAAGATCGGTATAGACAAAGCTGTCGTCGCTGCTGTTGATGCCATCACCGCACAGAGCCGTGCCGTTAATACACATGGTGAGATTTTACAAGTCGCCTCAATCGCAGCCAATGATCCTGCAAACGACAGTAATATCGGTGCTACCGTTGCTGAAGCACTTGAAAGGGTTGGAAACGACGGTGCGATCACGATTGAGGAAGGCAAAACGTCAGAGACGACTGTCGATATTGTTGAAGGTATGCAGTTCGATCGCGGTTTCCTCTCACCCAATTTTGTGACCGACCTGGAGGCACAGGTGGTCGAATTTGAGAATCCTTTTATTCTCATCAATACCGAGAAAATTTCCACAGTGGCGGATCTGGTGCCGATTATGGAAAAGACGATGCAACTCGGCAGACCCTTGTTCATTATTGCTGAGGATGTTGAAGGGGAAGCACTCTCTACATTGGTGGTGAATAAACTCCGCGGTAACCTTCAAATTGCTGCCGTTAAAGCCCCCGGTTTCGGTGATAGACGTAAAGAGATGTTGGAAGACATTGCTATTCTGACGGGTGGTCAAGTCATCTCTGAAGAGACGGGTATCCGTTTGGAGAACATTGTTGTTGGCATGCTCGGAACTGCCCGTCGCGTCGTTGTTGATAAGGAGAACACCACAATCGTTGGGGGGAGTGGTGCCAAAGAGGCTGTTGATGGGAGAGTCGTACAGATCCGGACGCAAATAGAGGAAACGACTTCTGAGTATGACCGCGAGAAGTTGGAGGAACGGCTCGCGAAACTCGCAGGTGGTGTTGCTGTCGTCAATGTGGGTGCTGCGACGGAAGTCGAGATGAAAGAGAAAAAGGCTCGATTTGAAGATGCCCTCGCCGCAACGCGTGCTGCCGTTGAAGAAGGTATCGTTCCTGGGGGGGGTACGGCACTTTTACGCGCCGCAGCGTCCTTGAGTGATTTAGAATTGGCAGGGGACCAGAGCACAGGGCTCAATATTATCCGCCGTAGCTTGCTCTCACCTGTGCGTGCTATCGCAGAGAATGCAGGTATGGAAGGCTCGGTGGTTGTTGCCAAAGTCCAGGAAGGTGAAGGGAATTACGGTTTCAACGCCGCAACGACTGAATATGGCGATATGCTTGAAGAAGGGGTTGTTGACCCGACAAAAGTTGTCCGATCCGCGCTTCAAAACGCTTCCAGTATCGCAGGTTTACTGTTGACGACGGAAACACTCATTACAGAGATTGAAGAGCCACCGGATGCTGCCGCCGCTGCTGCTGCCGCCGATCCACACGCTGGACACTTCCATTAGACGTATTCATCGTTAGTAATGTAGGCAGGCACAAGACCTGATGAATAATGTGGGCAGGCACAAGGCCTGATGAATAATGTGGGCAGGCACAAGGCCTGCCCCTACTTTGTATTTAATACCTTGCTTCCATCCCGCTATCCCAATCACAATCGAGACAAAACATCACCTTCGGTCCTAAGTACTGGATGTTTTTGCCACTACACTCCGGGCACACTTTTATCGGCTTCTCGATTTCATCGGTCTCACCGTGTTGGAGAATGTTCAGATAATACACCTTTAGCACACCCGGATAACGGTGTCCCATCGGACAGCGGATCAGATCGGAACTATCATTCTCAAAACGTTCTATTGTTTCGCGAAGGAATGTCAATCGGCGGTGGCAGATTGGACAAGGATTGGGGGTCAATTCCTTCAGGACGATCAAGTCGGTATTTTCTTGTTGGATGGAGACTGATAAGGCGAGATGATGGGCGAGTTGCAAATGCGATATGCCTTGAGACCCGAGTTTTTTGGCGAGTTCAGAAACGAGTTTCGCGTAACTTTGTGGACTGAGGACCACTTCTGTCGGAATCATCGTTCCGCCCTTTAAGCTGGAGAGAAGTTGATAGATGCGTTCTAAAATGGGCTGCCACCCCCTATACCTTTCTAACAGAATAGAAAAGAACTATACTGTCCTACCTTCGGTGGGTTCAGAAGCTAATGTCCGTTCATTACCGCGCGCGAGTGGTGAAGAGGATACCCCCCTTTGGGAACGGTAAGCATCCGCTGGCTGGTTCCGGATCAGAATTAGATCGTCCCCATCACGTTCAATAATATCGTCCTGCATTAATGTGATTTCAAATTTTCGCATGCTGGTCATGAAGTTAATGGTGACGCGCGCCGCTGCTTCCAACTTAATCTGCCAACCGGTTGCCGTTTTCGTCCGAGTGAACCGATCACTAATATCAAGGGACTGCATCTGGGCAGCGTTGACGATCACACCGCTCGCTGCTTGTGTTCGTTCTTGGGCTTCGACAGCACTCTGATTATTGTTTTGTTCCGCCATGTTGCACTTCACCTCTACAAAATTCGAATTGAGCATATTTTAACAGAGGGCGTTCTCTGTTGTCAAACAATTTTTTCGAGGGTGTGCCTCATGTCCGAGATGCGGGCACTTAAAACAAAAAGTTAGGTGGCTCTGTGCCTGAGAAAAGCCCGCTTGACAATACGGCGAGGATATGTTAAAATTGATACTCGTAAAGCCACTATGAACAGGATTACAAAGGAGACGAACGCGAAATGGAGAACCATCCTTACACTCCCACAGAAATAGAGCCCTATTGGCAAGCGGCGTGGGAAGAAAAAGAAGCATTCAAAATTCCAAACGATATTGAAACCTTGGCAAAGAAACCGAAGTTCTACGTGCTCGGAATGTTCCCCTATACTTCAGGTGCCGGACTGCACGTCGGACACTCAAAAAACTACTTACCCACCGATGTGCTTGCGAACTTCCGGCGAATGCAGGGCTACCACGTGATGCACCCAATGGGATGGGATGCCTTTGGACTTCCGACCGAACGGACAGCCGTCCGTGAAAATGAACACCCGGCGCACATCACACAACGGAACACGACCACCTTTCGTCAGCAGATGCAAAGGTTCGGTTTCTCTTACGACTGGTCGCGCGAAATTGATACCTCCCTCCCTGAATATTACAGATGGACACAATGGATTTTTCTCCGCCTTTACGAAAAAGGCTTGGCATATCTCGCCGAGGTCCCTGTTAACTGGTGTCCGGCGTTAAGTACCGTCCTTGCAAACGAAGAGGTGAAGGATGGAAAATATGTCGAAACGGGGGATCCGGTTGAACGCCGCCTCATGCGCCAATGGATGCTCAAAATTACCGCTTATGCAGATCGACTTCTGGAGGACCTGGATCTCTTGGATTGGCCCGAGGGGCTCAAAGAGATGCAAAGGCATTGGATCGGTAAGTCGGAAGGGGCGGACATCACCTTCGATGTTAAGGACAGTGATCACACGTTCACTGTTTTCACGACGCGTCCCGATACACTCTTCGGTGCAACCTACTGTGTCCTTGCTCCCGAACATCCGCTCGTCTCCGAGATAACGCACTCCGATGCAGTCTCCACAGTTAACGCTTACGTCAAAGAAGCCGTCAACAAATCCGACCTTCAACGGACAGATCTCGCCACAGAGAAGACGGGTGTTTTTACGGGTGCCTATGCGATCAACCCGTGCAACAACGCCCCTATCCCGATCTGGGTTGCAGATTACGTTCTAATGACATACGGCACGGGTGCCATCATGGCGGTTCCGGGACACGATGAACGCGACCATGAATTCGCCACAACTTTCGGTATTCCGATCGTCGAAGTCATCCGCCCCTTCCCCGGAACGGGTGTGGACCCCGGCGGCGAAAAACCGATCGAAGCGGCGGCTTTTGAAGGGGACGGTATTTGCGTCAACTCCGGTTTCCTCAACGATTTACACGTTGCTGAGGCGAAAGAGAAAATGATCGGATGGCTTGAAGTCGAGAAAAGGGGAACGCGCCGAGTTCAATATCGTTTACGAGACTGGCTCTTCTCCCGGCAACGTTATTGGGGCGAACCCTTCCCTCTGGTGCATCTTGACGATGGAACGATCGTTCAACTGCCAGACGAGGCGTTGCCTTTAGAACTTCCGCCTATTGATGCATACAAGCCGACAGAGGATGGTAAACCACCGCTCGCCCGCGCCGATGCGGATTGGTTAAGAGTAACGCTACCCGATGGTCAAACAGCGACGCGAGAGACGAACATTATGCCGCAATGGGCGGGTTCCTGCTGGTATTATCTCCGCTTCCTTGACGCACAGAATGCTGATACCGCCTTTGAGTCGGCACTTGAACGCTATTGGATGCCTGTCGATCTTTATTTAGGTGGTGCCGAGCACGCTGTGTTACATCTGCTCTACGCCCGGTTTTGGCATAAGGTGCTTTACGATTGCGGATTGGTCTCCACGAAAGAACCGTTCCAGGGTTTGGTGAACCAAGGGACAATCCTCGCGGAATCGTATCAGGATAATGCTGGGAAGTATTACTACCCACACGAAGTTGAACGGAACAACGGGAAAGCCGTAACCAAAACCTCTGGTATGTCGCTTCATGTACAAATGGAGAAGATGTCCAAATCGCGCTTCAACGTTATCAACTCGGATGATGTTATTGACCAATATGGCGCAGATGCAATTCGCCTCTATCTTCTGTTTATCGGACCCGTCACAGCCAGCACCCCGTGGCAAGATGCCGGTGTAGAAGGCGTCTACCGATTCCTCCAACGCGTCTGGAGGCTCGTTATTGATGAAGAGAGCGGTGAACTCAGCGAGAAGTTAACCGACATTGCTGGCACAACGGAACCTGAACTTTGGCGGGAACTCCATAAGACCATCAAGCAGGTAACCGAAGACACGGCGTCCATCGACAAGATGAATACAGCGATTAGCCAGATGATGATTTTCGTTAACGTCGCTACACAGGCGAAAACGCTACCGAAAGAGATCTTGAAGGTCTTCTTACATCTGCTCTCGCCTTATGCACCGCATATCGCACAGGAATTGTGGCACCGCTTGGGTGAAACAGGGTTTATCGCGCTTTCACAGTGGCCTACACACGACGAATCCGTACTTACCAGTGCTACCGTAACCATTGTTGCCCAAGTCAATGGAAAACTCCGCAGCCGGCTCCAACTTCCTGCCGATGTAACCGACAAGGAGATCGAGGCAGCAGCACTCGCAGATGAACGGGTTCAGCGGTTCATCGAAGGGAAACCGATTCGGAAGGTCATCGTCGTCCCGAACCGTAATCTTATTAACATCGTTGTTTAAAGGAATAATTAAAAATTGGAATTTGAAGAAATTAAAGGAAACGTTTCGATTATCCCATTAGGAGGTTTAGGCGAATTTGGGCTTAACATGATGGTGTATGAGACCGAAGATGACATTATCGTCATTGATACCGGTTTCATGCTACCGAAATCAGACATGCCCGGGGTCGATCTGATATTACCAGATATCCATTATCTTGTTGAACGACAGGAAAAGATTCGCGGGATCCTTCTAACTCACGGACATGAAGATCATATCGGTGCCTTATTCTACGTGCTACGGCAGTTAGATGTGCCTGTCTATGGTACGCAGCTGACCCTGGCGATTGCCAGGGGGAGATTACGCGAATACGGTGTTCTCAGCAAGGCACAGCTCAATACGATTGCACCCGGCGATACAGTGGAATTGGGTGATTTTTCAGCCGAATTCATCCATGTGACGCACAGTATTCCAGATACGGTAGCAATTGCGCTCCGCACACCCGTCGGTGTCATTGTCCATACAGGCGATTTCAAGTTCGACATGACCCCTATCGATGGAAAGTTGAGTGACATTCAGACGCTCGCGCGTTTGGGGGCAGAAGGTGTGCTTCTTCTCATCTCCGACAGTACAAATGCTGAGCGGCCCGGACAAACCCCTTCTGAGCGAAGTATTTATGGGACGATAGATAATATATTTCAGAAGACTGAGCAGAAGTTGTTCCTCAGCACTTTTTCTTCGAGTCTACACCGTATCCAACAATTCGTTGATTTGGCAAATATACACCGGAGGCTCGTTGCCGTCACTGGGCGTTCTCTGCTCAATAATATCCGCATCGCTTCTGAGCTCGGTTATCTCAACCTGAATCCGGCTTACCTCATCGATGCGCGCGATGCCTCCATGTTCAAACCGAACGAGGTCATGATTTTAAGCACCGGCAGCCAAGGTGAACCCCGATCCGCATTGGCATTAATGGCGGTTGACAATCATCCGTTTTTAAAGGTAGAACCAGGGGATACTGTCGTCATCTCTGCCAGGATCATTCCGGGCAACGAAAAGGCTATCGGAAACGTCGTTAACCATCTGCTCAGACGCGGGGCAAAGATATATCATGAACGTAATGCAGACGTTCATGTATCAGGTCATGGGGCAAGCGAAGATCTGAAATTGATGCTCAATCTCTTGAAGCCTAAGTTTTTCATACCGGTGCATGGTGAGTATCAAAACCTGATCCGGCATGCCGAACTTGCTGAGTCTGTGGGTATACCGAATGACAATATTAAAGTCGCTGAAGATGGCGAGCTCATTCGACTTACCTCGGAGACGTGTGAGATTTTTGGACGCGAAGGACGTTCCGGCCGCGTCCTTGTTGATGGCAAACCAGAATTTGAGCTTGAGGATGTCGTCCTACGGGATCGTATCCAACTCGCCGAAGACGGTATTGTTATCCCTATTGTTGTCCTGTACAGTGATACGGGTGATGGCAGTCAGCCATCAGCCATCAGCGATCAGGAAGAGGGCGGTCAGCAATCGGCGGTCAGCAGTGCGGAAGAGAATGTTTCTGCTGATAGCCAACTGCCGGTGGGTTCCGATGCCGATGCTAAAGCAGGACTCAACGCTGGACAGATAGAAATCATCTCGCGGGGATTTATCCAGATGGATAAATCGGAAGTACTGATAGAGGAAGCGAAAGAAATTACCCTGAGCGTCCTTGAGAACCTGAGCGATGAACAGAAGCAGGAGACGGAGACAGTCCAAGACGAGATCCGAGGTGCGCTCCGCCGATTCTTCTCGAAACGGATGCAACGGACACCGCTGGTCTTCCCAGTCGTCATGCGGGTTTGATAATGGTTCCCAAACGCGCAGTGAGAGTAAAACAGAACTCTGATTTAACAGTCCTCCTCTTAACTGAAAACTGATAACTATAATAGGACTTACGCAATGCGCAATGAATTGCGCTACTACAAACCACTACTCTTCGGAGAAATGCTTGTATTTACAAGAGCCCCACGCTCGTAGTGAGGCGATTTATCGCCTCTTTGCGTAAGTCCTATATAAAAAGGACGGAATTAAAATGAAAATATTTGCATTTATCGCGGCGATTGCTATCTTAATAGTCGGATTATCCGCCTGTGAGCGAGCGGCGCAGATTGTCCAACCTGCCACATCCGACGGAGTAGGAGCGAGTTCCACTGGCGACCTCACCATCGGACTCGTTTTACCTTTGACGGGACACTTGGCTGCCACAGGTGAACTCATGAAACAAGGCTTTGACCTTGCCTTCGATGAAATTAACAACGCCCAGCTCGGTGGTACAAAATTCACATTCATCGTTGAGGATGACACCAGTACCCCTGAGGGGGCAGTGGACGCTTTCAACAAACTGATTCATCAAGACGGTCTGTCTGTTATTCTCGGTCCCGCGTCTTCAAGTGCGACTCGGGCAGCTTTTCCGGTCGCACAAGAGAATCAGGTCGTCGCTATGAGTGCCACAGCAGGTGCCCGTGGCCTCGGCGCAATCGGTGATTTTGTCTTTCGTGTGCCACTCGCGACAGATGTTTCGGCTCTTAAAGGTGTCGAGATAACACATGCAAAACTCGGGTATCAACGGGTCGCTACGCTCTATGACGACACCGATCTTTTCTCCACCGATCGAGACACAGCATTGCGGGAAGTTTTCGCTATGAAAGGTGTTGAGGTGCTCACCTCAGAAACTTTCCAGAGTGGCGATACCGACTTCTCGGCGCAGTTAACTCGGATAAAAGCGTTGAACCCGGAAGTTATCTTTGTCTCAGCGTTGCCCCCTGAAAAACCGGGGATCCTGATTCAAGCACGCCAACTCGGTATATCGGGCACCTTTATCGTTAGCTCCTTAACCGATCTTGAGGTCGAAGTCGCAGGGGCTGCCGCGGAAGGGGCAATTACTTTTATAGGGTGGCTCCCTACAGATGACACCCCCGGAAACCAAGCCTTTGTTCAGAAATATAGTGCCACTTACGGTATGGAACCAAACGCCTTCGCCACAGTATCGTATACCGCCGTCTATCTTTTAGCCGAGGCGATTAAGAATGCTGAGTCAACTGATGCCATCTCGATTCGAGATGCGTTGGCGAATATCACGGATTTTGACACGGTTTTAGGCAAGTTTTCTTTTGATGCCGACGGAGACGCTGTCTATGCCCCGAAGGCACTGATAGTAAAAGATGGGACATTGCAACCTTTTGAGTAACCCATCAGACCTCGGTAGGTGGGGTTTCGTAACCGCCTCAGACGCCATGGGCCCGGTAGGGGCGGTTTCCTAACTGCACCGAATCGGCAAAAAAGACGCAAAATCGACAATTTATCCCTGGAGGGGCAGTCCTTGGTGGCTGCCCCATATCCATCATTTTAGGTTTGATAGAACAGCAATAGCAAACATCTCTAACCAACTGAAACACCGCTATGATAACGAAAGCCAATTTTAAAGATGTGCTCAAAACGCTTGGCTTCACTTGTGTCTAATTAATTCCGTTTTTATTCTTAATAAGGACACATAAAGCACAGGAAAAAGAAAACTATGAGAACACAAACGATGTATGAAAAAATATGGGAGGCGCATCTCGTTCGTGCCTCCGCAGACGAAGTGCCGATCCTCTATATTGACACGCACCTCGTTCACGAAGTCACATCCCCACAGGCGTTTGAGGGGTTAAGGCTCAACAATCGGAAGGTCCGACGTCCGGATCTGACGTTCGCCACGATGGATCACAACGTCCCGACAACGGATAGGTCGCTGCCCGTCACTGATCTGATTGCGGCGAAGCAGATGAAAACGCTGGCGGAAAACTGCACTGAGTTTGACATCCCGCTCTACGATATCGATAGTCCTGAACAAGGCATCGTGCATGTCATCGGACCTGAACTTGGCATTACACAGCCCGGCAAGACCATTGTCTGCGGGGATAGCCACACCTCAACGCACGGTGCACTCGGCGCACTCGCTTTCGGCATCGGCACGAGCGAGATTGAGCATGTCCTCGCCACGCAATGTCTCCTCCAACAGAAGTCGGAAACCTTTGAGATTCGGATTGATGGCACACTCCCCTACGGTGTGACGGCAAAAGACATCATTCTCTCTATCATCGGACATATCGGTATTGACGGTGGCAACGGTGCTGTCGTTGAATACACAGGCTCCGCTATCCGTGCCCTCAGCATCGAGGAACGGATGACGGTTTGCAATATGTCGATCGAGGCAGGGGCTCGCGCCGGTATGATTGCACCTGATGATACTACCTATGAATACATCGCTGGCAAACGTTTCGCACCGAAAGGTGAGGCGTTTGATGCGGCAGTCGAACACTGGAAGCAACTCCCGACTGACGAAGGTGCGACCTACGATCGCACTTTGCAACTCGATGCAGCAAAAATCGCACCGCAGGTGACGTGGGGCACCAACCCCGGTATGGTGACCGATGTGACAGGACATGTGCCAGACCCTGCAGACATGGCAACAGCCGACGAAAAGACGGCTACCGAACACGCCTTAGCATATATGGATCTCAAACCCGGCACACCCCTCACAGATATTCCAGTGGATAGAGTGTTCATCGGCAGTTGTACCAACTCCCGTATCAGTGATCTACGCGCTGCCGCGGAAGTCGCAAAGGGCAGGAAAGTCGCGGAGAACGTTAGTGCAATGGTCGTTCCTGGCTCACAGGCGGTTAAACGCCAAGCGGAAGCGGAAGGGCTCGACGAGGTTTTTCGAACCGCTGGTTTTGAGTGGCGAGAAGCCGGTTGTAGCATGTGTCTCGGTATGAATCCTGATACCTTAATGCCGGGTCAACGCTGTGCCAGCACATCGAACCGGAATTTTGAGGGAAGACAGGGCAAAGGCGGACGCACGCACCTTGTCAGCCCGCAGATGGCGGCTGCGACTGCTGTCACAGGGCACTTTGTGGATATCCGAACGTTTGGGTAGGAAGATTGGAAGGTGTTGTTTTCCTGCTATCTCCAACATAAGAAGGAAACAGAAAAGATGGAAGCATTCAAAGAACACGTTGGACGTGTTGTCCCGCTTGACCGAATTAACGTTGATACCGACCAGATTATCCCGAAACAATTCCTGAAACGGATTGAACGGACCGGTTTCGGTGAATTTCTCTTTAACGACTGGCGTTACCTTGAGAATGGGGATCCGAACCCAGAGTTCGTGCTAAACCTCCCACGCTATGCCGGTGCCAGTATTCTCATTGCTGGTGCGAATTTCGGTTGTGGGAGCTCCCGCGAACACGCCCCGTGGGCACTCCAGCAGTACGGTTTCAAAGCGATTCTCGCGCCCTCATTTGCTGATATTTTTCGCAATAATTGCTACAAGAACGGTATTCTCCCGATAGCCTTGCCTGCGGATGTTATCACATCACTCAGTCAAGAAGCACAGGACACCGAGGGCTATCAACTAATGATAGACTTGGAACAACAGTCGGTGATTTGCGCTGATGGCACCGCCCATAATTTTGAAATCGGCGATTTTGAGAAGTACTGCCTGCTCAATGGGCTGGACGAAATCGGCTGGACCTTGCAGTATGAGGCGGATATTGCTGCTTATGAAAATCAATAGATTAGTTTCCATATTCGAGGTCTATGGTATCCGTTTTGATCACTAATTGCGGTAAAATTAAGGTGGAGATAAAGGATGGCACATGCCAAAAAGATAAGAGCAACCTACAAAAACGGAGTGATTGCGCCGTTAGATAAAATTAATCTTCCCGAAGGACAAGCACTTGAGGTAGAAATAAAAGCTCTTCCCTCCATCACTTCCGAACTTTCTCTTGACCAAAAGAGAGAATTGATTCAGAAAACTCGCGGCTCAATGAAAGGCACATGGGGAAGTAATGTTGAAGAAATTAATGCATACATCCGGTCAGAAAGGAACTCATGGGATCGAGAGTTTTAGATTTTCACTGAGTCTATCCTCAAACGGTATCAGTGTTTTTAGATGCCAATGACAGAGACTCGAAGAAATCAGGCACTTGTGGGTTAACCATAACAGTGCCTGTTTTTATTTATTTGGCGAAATTTGGTGTGTCTATGGTTTTATAGGATCGCTTTTTTGCTTTTTGACAGGAGGACTGAACAATGGCTCATTTTTTTTCTGAAGCAAGCCGGACTTTCAGTGAGTACTTGCTTTTACCTAACTTAACAACGAAGGATTGTATCCCGGAAAATGTTGTCCTGAGAACCCCTCTGGTGAAGTTTGAAGTCGGGCAACACCCTTCCCTGGAGGTGAATATTCCGTTGGCTTCTGCCATCATGCAAGCCGTTTCGGATCACAATTTGGCGATTGCACTGGCGAGACAGGGCGGGATATCCTTTATTTATGGGTCTCAAAGTATTGAAGAGCAGGTAGCAATGGTCCGAGCCGTTAAAAACCACAAAGCGGGTTTTGTCGTCAGCGACTCAAATTTAAAGTGTGATAACACAATATCAGATGTCGTGAAACTCACCCAAGAAACAGGGCACTCGACGATCGCTGTAACCGAAGATGGCTCCCCGTCAGGTGAGCTGCTCGGACTGATAACGGATAAGGACTATCGATTGAGTCGCGTGGATTTAAATACGAAAGTCAGCGAATTGATGACACCGTTTTCTCAGTTGATCGTTGGTCGAAAGGGAATTACGATTGAAGGTGCCAACGACCTCATTTGGGAACACAAGATAAATTGTCTACCGATTGTTGATGAAAATCGTAAACTGGTCCACTTGGTCTTTAGAAAGGATTACGATGACCATAAGAAGAATCCTCTTGAATCCATAGATTCCCAGAAAAGACTTATCGTCGGTGCCGGTGTGAATACAAGAGATTATAAGGAAAGAGTTCCAGCACTGGTAGAGTCAGGCGTTGATATTATTTGTGTTGATTCGTCTGAGGGGTATACAGAATGGCAATCAGACACCATAAAATTCATTAAAAATACGTACGATGGGACTGTGAAAGTGGGCGGCGGGAATGTCGTTCACGGAGATGCCTTTATGTATCTGGTCGAAGCCGGTGCTGACTTTATAAAAGTGGGTATCGGTGGCGGTGCTATCTGTATAACAAGGGAACAGAAAGGTATTGGTCGTGGGCAAGCGACTGCCGTCATTGAAGTCGCTCGGCAAAGGGACCTGTATTTGAAGGAAACCGGGGTTTACGTGCCCATTTGCTCAGATGGGGGTATATTCCAAGATTATCATATCGGTTTGGCGCTTGCCATGGGTGCTGATTTTGTGATGATGGGCAGATATTTTGCGAGATTTGATGAAAGTCCAAGTAAGATCAGAAAACTGGGTATGAATACAGTGAAAGAATATTGGGGAGAAGGCACAAAACGAGCCGCCAATTGGCAGCGTTACCACGAGGGCGGCGGTCCAGAATTGTTGTTCGAGGAGGGTGCTGATGCCTATGTCCCTTATGCAGGAAAGATGAACGATAGTTTGAAAACGACCCTCGCAAAAATCCGATCGCTCATGTGCAATTGTGGGGCGATATCCCTACCGGAATTCCGTCAAAAAGCGAGATTCGTGTTAGTCTCTTCAGCAAGTATTCGTGAAGGCGGGGTCCACGATATTATCCCAAGAACGACGCAGGATGGATAAAAAATGAAAACTCTCAACAACGAAATCGCGCTTAATCTTGACGGTGATGCAGAGGTGTCTGTCAAAGGTTTCATCGCGCCGATTGAGTCCATGGACCCCAATTTCCATGAAGAATGGGATGCGCTGGCAAATTTGCGCGTTGCTGAACCGGAAAAGGCGTACTTTACTTCGGTTTTCCAAGCGTTCCTTCCAGATAAGCCTGTCTCCGTTGGGGATTACTGGCAGATTGACGACCAAGGCGCGCTTGCCTTGCTGAGGCAATTTCAACCCAATCCGAATCTGGATATGCACATTAACGTCGGAGATTCCCGTGGTTTATGGGCATGCCTACGCGCGTACAACGCTGAATTCGCTGATATTGTGTTCCGCATCCATGCGGAATTTGCGTTAGAGGACGGTTGGTTCACGCCTTCTCAGTTTGCTGGACATCTGGTTATTGACCGTATGAAGAAGCGTGTCGTGTTTTTCCAGATGCGTGTTCCTGAAGATACATCGTTTGATGTCAACTGGAGGAAACACAAAGATCACTCTGGTTTTATTACCGGTGGTGGCGTTTGTCCGCACATTGAGCTTCTTACGAAAATGCCAGATGTTACTCAGGAAACCGAGTTCACAACATCAATCGCGCGAGAAGAGGCTGAACGCATACTGATACAACGCTTCTATAAATCACAGCAAATTAACTGGGTGCCATTTGAAGAGGCATCAGAAATATCACAAGCACAACAGAAACCGATCCATACCATTTCAGTCGATGGACCGCTCGCGGACGAGGCATGCTGAGGGAGCGGCAAAAACTTGAGGGCAGTTGTCCTCTCCGACGAACGAATCATTGAATTTCTGAACGAAAATTTTATCAATACGTGGGTGCGTAATGCCGAGCTTAGACGCATGCGTGATTCCCAAGGATTTGAGGAAATGCCTCCCTTGGCACGCACAATCATTACTAACAAATGGCGAAGAGGTCCAGTAGATACGTGGGTTATATCTCCCGAACTTGAAGCGATAGGACACGTAGCGGTCAATGATTACCTTGACAACAACCGCTGCAAGGATGGGACTTTGGAGAGTGAGAATTACCTCCTATTTCTCACGAATTCCTTAGAGGCAAAACTCCCCGGATTCGGGAACACTGTTCTCACACCCGAGCAACCCTCCCAACGAATATTGGACGTTGTTCGCACCCCAGAATATGGACATCAAGACTACACGGTTGTCGTGATTGACACCACTGCATTTGAAAGAGGCGGTGCACTCATCATCGATATTGAAGTAGGTGGTGAAAAGGCGTATGGATCATTTCATCTTCTGGATGCCGATCACAAACTTACCTTTGATCCTTATTACAAACGTCCCGAAGGAATCCTTCTTGAGGAATCGCACGACACAGGTTGGTTGAGTCCCAATGAAACGGGACAAATGACACATCGTTTTGAGTGTGGACAGATCTTCAAATTGGTCGCTCTGGGCTGGGCATCTAACGAGAAAGGAAGCATCAACGCTTTTCACGCAAGAATTTCTGTAGAGGAAAAGTAAAATGGAAACTTCACCGAACAAAATCCCTCTCACACTCGGCAGGGATGCAGCAGTGTCCGTCAAAGGTTTCATCGCACCGATTGAATATACACAGTACAACTTCCACGTGAAATGGGATGAACTGGCGAACTTTCGCGTCGCTGAACCAGAGAAGCAGTACCCAACATCCATTTTTCAAGCGTTTCTTCCCTCGGAACCGGTTTCGGTCGGTGAATGTTGGGAGATTCAAGAAGAAGGCGCGCTAACGCTGTTGCGTCAACTTCACCCGAACCCACGACTGGACTTACACTTGGATTCTGGGGATTCTCACGGTTTGTGGGCATGTCTGCGCGCTTACAATAGTGAATGTGCTGAAATTCTGTTCCGCATCCACGCCGAATTTGTTATGGAAAATGGTTGCTTTACACCTTCACAATTTGCTGGACGTCTCGTTATTGACCGGGTCCACGGAACGATTGTCTCCTTCATGATGCACGTGCCGGCTGCCACACTGAACTTTGATGCAGGCTGGAGGGCCCCGGCGCATCCGGGGGGTGCCGCGGAAATCGGCTTTTGTCCGAAAATAGAACTCCGTACCGATATTTCAAGTGCTGTGCAGGACACCGAATTCACAGTATCTATTACCGAAGAGGCAGCGAAACGCGCGCTCATCTTGCGCTTCTATAAGTCACAGCAAATTAACTGGGTATCCTTGGCAGAAGCGTTGGAAATAGCACCCGCACAGCAAAAACCGATTCATGCGATTTCTGTAGATGGTCCCCTTGTAGATGAAGCCTGCTGAGGGACCGGCAAAGCTTTGAGGACAGGTGTCCTCTCCGACGAACGAATCATCAAATTTCTGAACGATAATTTCATCAATACATGGGTTTCCAATTCTGAATTAGGACGCATTCCGAGTTTACGAGCTCCGATCGCCAAAAGACGCGAACGCGAGGGCAAGACCTTTGATATGAACCATACTTTGGCACAAGCGATTATAAGAGGGTGGAGCAAATATTCACCGGTGGATTGTATGGTGATCACACATCAATTTGAATTGCTGGGGGGTATCGACTATAATGTGTTCCTCAGCAACTTGGGAGGTCTGCGCCACACAGAGGCTTACTTACTCTTTCTCAAGGGATCCTTGGACGGAAAACGCCCTGGATTGGGAGACGTTATCCTTACTGCTCAACAGCCTTCACAGGAGGTAGTGGACACTTTTCGTATGGTCACGCCTGGGGAGTACACCGTCTTTGCCCTTGATGCTACAGCGTTTGAAGAGGGTGGCACGCTCAATATTGATATCCAAATCGGTAGAGACACGGCGGACGGTATGTTCTATCTGTTTCACGATGACAGCAAATCGCCAAAAAGAAAAAAGGTGCTTGATAGGGGAAAAAGCGATGTAGCGGTCTCTGACGCGCTTGCGAAAGTGCTGTGCTTATATGCCGGTGAAACGAAGCAAATCAGACACCCTTTTGACCACGGTCAACGTTTTAAATTGTGTGCTATCGGTGATGAGGATGGGTGGTGCGGGGAAGGGGGCGTAAACGCTTTTCATGCAAAAATTTCTGTAGACGAACATTCCCCGAAGTCTCAGGTTGAATCCTTCACTGCCTCAACCCCTTTGAGCGTTATCCTCGACGGGACACAACCCTCGCAGGAGATATTGGATATTTTTCGCGCACCGGGAAACGGTTATCAAGATTACACTGTTGTCAATATCGATACAACAGCATTTGAAGACGGTGGCACGCTCAACATTGATATCCGGGTAGGGAGTGAAGAGGCGGCCGGTTCGTTTGATCTCTTTGATAGTGACACCGAACTCCCGACAGAGGGGATACCTGAAGCGCTCGTCTCGGCGTGGGTCATTAAATCCGGTAAATCGGGAACAATTAGCCATCGTTTTGAACGAGGTGAAATTTTTAGACTTGGGGCTACTGGAGACTGGTCCAGCGAGAAAGGGAGGATAAACGCCTTCTCTGCAAAAATTTCCGTGGAAACGGTAGACTAATCATTGATTACTCTCACTGCGAGGCAATCCGACAATCTCACAAACCGATATCCATCCCGTTTAAGTGCCGTGATGATTCGATCTGTCGCTTCGATTGTCCCTAAACGGTTTGCCTGCTTATTCTCTGCTTTTCCATCGTGCAGGACGATAATCGAACCGGGGCGTGTCTTTTTCAATACCGTTTTAGTGATACGGTCAGGATTCTGTGTCGTCCAATCCCAACTCCAGACGTTGCAGCTGATGTGCACGCGGTTACCCTTCGCAAGTACCCACGCGACAGGTAGGAACCTTGTTAAGACCGGTGCCCGAAATACAATCTCTCCGATAATACGCTGTTGCCGAAGCAGCACATCTGTTCGTTCAATCTCCCTTCGGACATAGAATGGCGGCAGAAAACCCAGCAAGGGATGGTTATAGGTGTGATTGCCGATCTGGTGTCCCTCAGCAATAACCCGATTTACCGTTTCCGGATGCGTTTCGATCCGATTTCCTATCATGAAAAAGGTGGCTTTGACGTTGTGCTTGGCGAGGACATTAAGTAACCGCTCGGTGTAAGGCGGATTCGGTCCATCGTCGTAGGTGAGCGCGACAATCCGCTGGTCTGTGTTCAGACGAACGATATTCTTTCCGAACGGCGGTCTAAAGAACAACCACAGCAGCATCACCATTACAAATGTTCCAACCACTGGGATGATGGGGTTCATTGGGGGCGCGTCCTCATTTTACGTGTGACTGGCAAATGCCACCACGGAACGTATGGATACTCGTGGTGTTCCCAATGATACCCAAAGTGATAACAGGTGATAAACGACCAGAATGTTGAATACGCGTTGCTCTGCGCACGGTGGGGGTTATCATACCCACCTTTCGGTAGACGATGGGGTAGATAGGTCCCGAAATAGAACAGTTGCAACGTGCTAAGTAATGCTGGCGAAACCCAGAACAGTATCAGGTTGAGCGTGGGGATCCGCAAAACGTATTCCATAACCTGAAAAACAATTGCCATGCCGACTATCTGTTGCCAACTGAGGTATTCCTTCATAAAATGAAGATACCACGCCAAGAATCCAGTGTGCTTTCCATCGTGAAAATCCGGATCGGTGCCCCTTGCGGGTGTTCGGTGGTGCGCCCAGTGCTTCTCTAACAATTTGCGATATGAAAATAGTGCGTATAACCCGACAGCAATTGCTCCAATTATATTATTGACACGTGGATAGGTCGGGCAAACGGATCCATGCATCGCGTCGTGTGCTGTGATAAACAGCCCCGTATAGAGAAACGTCTGACACAGTATCCCTATAGGTATCAGCACAATGTTGATATGCCCAACGTCCTGCGTGAGCACAAGTATGAGACTCAGTCCCCACAATTCGATAATCGTTGCCGCAATGAATAGACCCTTGTTCGTTTTCTTCATGTTTTACCTTTTCAAAGCCACGAGTCCGAAATAGATCAGTTGGGCAAAATAGAGGTGAATTGCGATTCGAGGCAACAGTTGACGAAAGAGTCCGATTTGTAAACCGATTGTTGCAAAGATAAAACTTAATCCAAACCACACCAGATAGTTCTGCAAGGGGATATCTCCGTTCATCCATGTCCAATAATCCAGTTTCACTGCCGCCGGTTCCATAAGCAAATCAAAGCAGACCATTAGCAAAGCCACCAGAATAGCAGTCGGTGAGAGACTCGAATGGAAGGGAGGCAGATTGGACGGATGGGTACCCACCCGTCCTCCCTTCCATCTTTCCAACCGAGTCCGGAAAGCCGATAGCTGATATGCTAAGGATTTCGATGTAATTTTCTGAGCAACAGCAGTCGAGGCGACGAGCATCACGAACCAAGCAGCCCCGATGCTGATTGGCACATCCCCAATTGACGGCTGCAATGTCTGTCCGTACTGGTATGAACCGAAAATCTGTCCCGTCCGAACACCGAACCATTCAATACCGAAACTCACGACAAAAATTCCTATACCTACGATGGCAAATTTTGGTCGTTCATGCCGTGGGTATACTCGCCAGCATTCCCAAAATAGCCATGCCCCCAAACCGATCATGATTGGTGAAGCGAGGACGCGCATGATTTCTTGGAACACACCGAGTACATGCCACAATCCACCGGCACCTAAAAGTAGATAGAGTACCCCTATTTTATATTTTAATTTTACCTTGCGGAGTAGTCCAGTGAGTTTCTTATTTGAAGTTTTTTTCTCAAGAGTCGCCTGCACCGTTGTTGCAGACTTCGTTTTCGTCATTTAACTAAGTTTCCTATTTGAAGTTCTTTTCGCAGCCGCTGATTGCTGACTGCTGACTGCTATTTTTAGATCAATCTGCCGTCCTTTCCACTGCAAACGCCCCCGTCTGACTTGGCAAAACGAATTGATGCCAATCACCAATGTCAACAGTACACCAAATGGATGTAAAATTACGCTGGAAAAGAAAGAGTGCTTATATTTGAGTGCCAGCACCGTCCGCATAACGATGTTCATAATGATAGCAACGATTGCCGGTCCTCTCAGCGGCGCAAACCAGACAGTGATGTAGGGCAGAATACACATTGTAAATAGACTCAGGAGTAAAATAAAAAAGGGTATCATCTTGTAGCGGACCAGTCCAAACAGGTTTTTGGAAAATCCGTCCCAGACCTCGCTGAACGACTGATACATCCTACAAGATACCACACGCGTTCCCGCCGATGTCAAGATTCTGATATCCCTCTTTTTCGCCAATCGGCTGAGTTCAACGTCTTCAACAATCTGATTAGACACCGCTTGATGCCCACCAACCAATTGATACGCCTCACGGGTGAATGCAATCCAGAGACCGCTCGCCGCGGCAAGCGATGGAAAACGGCTGAAGTAGGTAAGCCATAACGGAAGCCCGGCGTAAACGAACATATCCACTACCGGCACGACGAGTTTTTCTGCCAAAGTTATTGTCACTTTCTCTGGAAATGCTGAGAGCAAGCCAAGTTTCAGTTCCTGTATGTAGGCAACGGTATTTGCAATCGCGTTCGGGGCGGGACGGTTATCCGCATCCGTGAAAATGAGTATCTCCCCGTCTGCATGTTGGCTCAATTGATGACACGCCCAATTTTTTCCACTCCACCCTGCTGGCAACGGTTCGCCGCAGATTGCTTGAACTTCAGAGTACTGTTCGCCGAATTCTTCAATAATCGTACCCGTACGATCCGTCGATTGGTCATCAAGCACATAAATCTTGAAGTTATCGTAGTTTTGAGACAGGAATCCTTCAATACAGGTGCCAATGTTGGCGTCTTCATTTCGCGCTGGAATCAACACCGAGACGCGTGGACGATTCTGAAGCCCTACGGATTTTTTCAACATCGGTGCAGTCGCAGCATTAAACAACGTGACTACCAAAACAACCGCCAACAGCACTATCGAAATAAGCATCAGGATAAACACGCCAACACCGGCCTTTCAATCCAGTAGATTTTGTCCCTCTTCTTGACGAAGAATCCGCAAAGCGAGATCATCTAACACTGCAGTTTCAGTCTGTTCAAGCCAATCCATCCCTTGAAATGTTTCTGGGGCAAACAAGTGGACATCGCCGAACAGAAAAAATACACTCGGACGCTTTTCACCGAGAAACTCGGTCCGAATTGCCAAAGGGAGCACTGCGATGGATTTCCCATATTTCTGTAAAATCCATTCAACCCCGCGTCTGTAACCGAGAGGGCGCGTATGCCACGGCAACAGTTGCCCTTGCGGAAAAACTGTGACGAGCGGCATCTCTGGATTCAGTAATTCCACAGTGTATTCAAGGGATTCAAGAACACTACATCTATTCTCCGGTTCGATTGAATAAGCCCCTATTTTCGCGAAGAATTTGTATTTCGATAGCTGCTTTTCTAACATCATCAGATAGGCCGTCCGCCGGAAGATTTTTTTGTTGAGCAGATAAACGAAGAATCCATCCCACCATGTACTGTGGTTTGGCAGTAGTAACACCGGTAGATCGTCAGGTATTTTGGGTGGTGTTCCTAACAGTTGAATCTCATGGAAATTCCGCTTGAACACCCAAGTCAGATACGGTTGGAAGATAATGTCCGCCCAAAGACGGTGCTGCGCACGAATCATTTGTTGATTATTCCTGAGTGGATTGGGAATAGTTTCTCCTGTGCCGATAGGAATTTTGCCCGAATCCCCTCGTGTAACAGGATCCCAATTTTCTGGGTTGCTGGCACAAAGACTCGAGTTAAAAATGGGTCGTAATTGTGATCTTCAATCTTTCTTAAGATCCCGCGATAAATTTTAGCAGCCGAATAGATCGCATACTGCGATTCCGTTTCGAGCAAAGAAATACCCGGTATGGCTTCGGCGTAATAGCGATCTGCACTTTCAACTTGAAATTTCATCAGTTCTTTCAATTGCGGTGTTAGTTTTTCTTCTAAGATGTCTTGCTCCGATACACCGAATCTTGCTAAATCCTTCTGTGGTAGATAGATGCGTCCCATGTCCTTATCCTCTTTGATGTCCCGCAGGATATTGGTGAGTTGCATGCCAATACCGAGTTGCTTGGCATAACCAAACGCACGTTTGTCCTTATAACCGAGGACATAGGTCATCATCAGTCCAACAACAGCCGCGACCCGATAACAGAAAAGAGAGAGTTCATCAAAGGTTTTATACCGCGTCTTCTGGACATCCATGGCAACCCCTTTGAGCAAATCGAGTGGGTATTCAATAGGGATGCCATACGCCTTGGCGACGAGGATAAAAGCACGAATAATTGGATGTTGAGACTCCCCTGTATTGTAAGCAACTTGTAATTCTTCTGTCAAGAGTTGTATCTCTCTAACGATTTCTGTTTCGGTGCGTTGACGGGGCGTATCAATCAGATTGTCGCAGTGTCGACAGAAACCGTATAATGCATAAGTTGCCCAACGCTTTTCTTTGGGCAGCATTCTTGCTGAGAAGTAAAAACTTTTTGAATAGTAGGCGGTTATCCTGCGGGCATATTCAAAGGCGATCCGATTTTCTTCTGCTTTCCACAATTTCATTTTTTAATTATCCCTTGCGGTTCGGCGAGGTGGGTTGGATCAATAACGTTCATTTTCGTATATCCGCCTGCGCCGTTGTTGCAGGCTACGGCTTCGTTAGAACTCTCGCGTAAGCGGAGCGGAACGCAGCCCAGGGGTCCATAGTTAAAAGTCATTGATGACGAGTTTTACTGTCGTTTCTGCTGTCAGCAGGACACCCGGTACGCCTGCCCCGGGATGCGTACTTGCGCCGACAAAGTAGAGTTTCTGTATATCTTCACTTCGGTTCTGCGGTCGAAAATACGCCGTCTGTGTCAGTGTTGGTTCAACACCCCACGCGCTACCCAAATGGTTATTCCGTTCCCGTCTGAAATCTGAGGGTGTAAACGTTTCAAGCACTTCAATTGATCGCTTTAGATCTGTCAGTCCAAATCCATTTTCCAAGAACGTCAGCACTCTGTCCGTATATGTTGCCTTCGTCTTTTTCCAGTTGACACCGCTCTCCAAATTCGGCACTGGAATCAGGATGTACATGCTTTCATAACCCTCTGGTGCCATTGATGGATCGGTTTGAGACGGAATATGGAGGTACATTGAAAAATCGTTCGGAAGCACTTTATTGTCAAAAATATCGGTTATCAACCCTTTGTATCTTTCAGACAGAATGAGCGTGTGATGCTTCAGTTGCGGATATTTCTTACGAACGCCGAGATAGAGCAGGAAGGCGCTCATCGAATATTGGGTCTTTCTGAGTTTCTTGTCGGACCATTTCCTACGATGTTCGGACTTAATAAGTTCGCTGTAGGTATGGAACAGGTCCGCGTTAGAAATCACGCCATCTGCTTCGTAAAATTGTTCGTTTGCAATAACGCCCTTTGCACACCGATTTTCAACAACGATCTGTTCAACCTCTGCCTCGGTTTCGACGACACCACCGAGTTGCTTAAACAGATCTTCTAAGGCACAAACGAGGCTATACATACCGCCCTTACAGAACCAGACCCCTCCGGTTTTTTCAAGATATGGGATCATCAGATAGACGGCAGGCGCCCGAAATGGATTGCCACCTATAAACAGGGGGTGAAATGAGAAAGTAAAGCGGTGACGCGGATCGTCAAAATACTTCTTAACGAAATCGTAGGCAGGTCTCAACGCTTGAAGCCGCAGTGCACGCGGCAGAAAACCGAGCATCGTTGGCAGATCGAATGCGGTTGCACCTAACCCATCCGTGATGACGGCATCGTAGAGTTGACGGGTATGTGCCATAAAATGATCGTAGTTATTAGCATCTGCTGTGTTGAACTGTGTCATTTGCCGTTTCATCTGTTCGCCATCGTCCGTGTAATCGAGAGATGTCCGGTCATGAAAGTAGATGCGATAAAACGGATCGAGCTTCACCAAATCGAGGTAATCTTCCATCCGTACCCCAGCACATTCAAACAGGCGTTGAATCAAGTCAGGAGCGGTGATAATCGAGGGTCCCATGTCGAAGGTGTATCCCCCTTTAATCAGTTGATAGGCATGACCTCCAACTTTTGCATTCTTCTCCAGAAGTGTGACTTGCATGCCTCTCGCTTGCAGCCGAATCGCTGCTGCGAGACCGCCAAATCCTGAACCGATGATGACGATTTTGCGCTTCATATTTTTAATTATTCCTTACGGAGTAACGACGATATTTGTAGTTTGAGGTTTCTCGCGGTAGAGTCGCCTGCGTCGTTGTTGCAGGCTGCTGATTTTGATGATTTTCTCAATTGTAGTCCGTAACGAAGTGGAGGTGTTTTTGCTTGGGCGTTTCCCCTAGATATACGGAGAGGCACTCTATGTATCAAACCCACCTGCCCGAACCGCAAGGTAAAATTAAAAACTGTTTTCTGCAATCAGCGTTGCCGCTATTTTCCCGGACAATATTACCAACGGGATTCCGCCCCCCGGATGGACTGAGCCGCCTGCAAAGTAAAGCCCACTCAGAAAGCGACTTCGATTCGGTAAACGCCTGAACGCAGTGGTTTTGCTATTTGACGATACACCGTAGATACTTCCCTGATTACTGGCATAAAGTTCAGAAAAATCTTCTGGTGTGTAAATCTGTTCTACCTCAATCTGATCTGCGATGTCGAAACCGAGCGTCTTTAATCTATCCAACACACCCTTTCGCATCCGAATTTTTTCCTTCTCCCACATCTGCTCGGGGACCAAATAGGGCATGTTCAACAACACAAACCAATTTTCGCCCTCAGCTGGTGCGTGCGCGGCATCCGCTTTGCTGGTTATGGCAATGTAAATAGTCGGTTCATTCGGCACTTGCCGATCTCTGAAAATCTGTTTGAACTCGGTGCTATAGTCGGTGGAAAAGATAATGTTGTGATGTGCTAAGGTTGGATGCTTCGCTCTAACACCCCACAAGAATACCATTCCGGATAGCGACGGCTCCAATTGGTTTAGTCTTTCGCGTTGATGCTGAAGTCCATCAATCAATTCGCGATATGCTACGACGGCATCCGCGCCGCATAACACATAATCGGCATCAATCCTCTCTCCATTAACTTGTACCCCATTCACCCGTTTGCCATCATGGCATATTTTTTCGGCTTTTGCTGATGTGTGAATCTGAACACCTAACTCACATGCGACCGCCTTCAATGCGTCAACCAAGCGGTATATGCCCCCTTTGATGTAAAACCCGCCCAATCTGTATTCAATGTACGGAATTATGTTAAGGGTTGCGGGAGCTTGGAACGGATCTGAACCGTTGTAGGTCGCGTAACGGTCAAAGAGTTGAATGAGGCGCGGATCTGAGAAAAAACGTGATACACTCTGGTGAACCGTCCGAAATGGATCAATTTGATGAAACCTAAACAGGGTCCCAAAATACCGATGTCGCATGAGTTTCCGAAATTCATGGATCGGGGTAAACATAAAGATTTCGGCTGTTAGATTATGAATGCGTTCTGCGTATTTCAAAAACCGTTCATATGCCTTAACGTCGCTCAGGGATAGTTGCGCAATCGCGGTTTTCATTTTCTCCTTATCCGCACTTGCGTCCATCACCGACCCATCTGGAAAAAAGTATCGACATATCGGGTCAATTGGTACGAAATCGAGATAAGTTGACCGCTTGAATCCAGCGAAATCGAAGAGTTCATCGATGATAGATGGCATTGTCAATAGCGATGCCCCCGTGTCAAACCGATAGTCCGTCAAGACGACTTCATTCACCTTGCCACCGAGTTTCGGATTTTTCTCGAATAACTGGACAGAGAATCCGAGTCGTGCGAGGCGGATCGCACCACTCAATGCTCCAAGTCCACCACCAATGACCGCTACTGTTTTATTTTCCATGTTTTTAATTATTTCTAAGTTTCTCGTAGAGCATCGCGTTAAAGAGCATCAGTGTGAATCCGTATCCGAAATCCTCAATGGGAATTGTTAAAATTCGGTAACCCATCTGATACGCCTCACCATATAAAACCACAGGTCGCGCCGTGAGATAACCGTTGAATACCAAAATCAGACCTGAAACGATTGCTAAGTAGACATAAGTTTTTGATTGTAGAAGCAGGTCAGTTCGTAAAAATGTATCCACCAGTCCAACTATCCCAAAACAGCATAGCACCAGTCCAGTATACTGCTTGCCTATGCTGAAAACCCATATACCCACCGGCACTGCAGCGTATAAAACCCTTCTGATATACCGAAGCGATCTCAGTTGTCTTGAGAGTTTTGCATCCGGCAATGTTTCCCATACCAACAAGCACCCAAACGGAACTGTGAGAAAAAAAAGCCACTCTTCAATCGGCAAACCGAACAACCGGAAGTCAAGCGTATATGTCTCGTTGAACCACCAATGTGAACCAGTGACAAGCGCGTCCCATATAATATACGGAATCATGACGATTCCATTCGTGATCAATTTCAATCGCCACTTTGATATATGCTTAATCTGGTGGTTAAGTTGGAATACTATGGGTCCAGCAGGCACAATGAGGTTAAACAGAAGATACTCAAATTTCATTGATGGTTGACCGGGTCCTGAGATTTCAAGCTGCCTTTGAGTATTTGGAGATACGCCTTCTCACCCTCCGTCAGTTTCACATTTTCGAGCAAGAACGCAACAACATTTGTGATTAACTTCGGGTCATAGGTATCCATCTGATACGGCATCAATTTTATAATTTTTCTGAAGTCGCGCTGGGCATCATCACCACGCCTGAAGAAGAACGGCAAATAGTAGCAGGTCGAACCGTGGATGAACAAAGCTTCAAGGTCATTCGGAGTTTTCTGTAACCCGTTATCCATAATCGCCAGACCGCGCTTCACCCATTTGAGTTTCGTGTGGGGAAAGAAAGCGTGCTTCCCCTTGAGAGCAATAAGTGCCCCCATGTAAACTTGGGTACGTCCAGTATATTTTGGCTCTATTTGCTCAATTCGTTCAAAAAGTCTAATCGTCGGTGCAATTTGCTTTTCATCTTCAACCGCGACGTAAAATTGTGCTCGCGCACGTTTCAGCATTTCTCCTATCGGTTCGTTAGATGCGAGTCCCTTAACCGATAAGAAAAAAAGGAGTCCGAATGCCAGCGTTAGATGAATGAATTTGTTAAACTTCATTGGGAAAAATAGTTTTTTCTGATTGTTCAACGACGCGATCCAACGTCAATTTGAACCAATACGTGTAGTTCTCTGGATTCTCCCGAATATCCTGCTTCAACGCCCTTATGTTCATCCACTTCCAATCATCAACTTCGTCCAGGTTCGGGATGGGTTGGCCGTTATAGTGTCCAATAAAGACATGATCCAGTTCGTGCTCGAATAGACTATTATCGAGTTGGGCGTGATAAATAAAACTGAAGAGTCCAGTCAATTCACAATCGAAACCCATTTCCTCATTGAGTCGTCGTCTTGCCGCGCTGTGATAACTTTCGCCCGGACGTGGATGACTACAGCAGGTGTTCGTCCACAGTCCACCAGAATGATACTTCGTTCGCGCTCGCTTTTGAAGTAACAATTCGCCTACGGCGTTAAAGATGAAAATCGAAAACGCACTGTGTAATTTACCATCACGATGTGCTTGCATCTTTTCTTGAGTGCCAATTTCTCTGCCCTTCGGGTCGACGAGTATTACATGTTCTTGCATTGCTTCTACTTATTCCCTTCGCATCGGTTGTGCTTCATAAACCAATCTGTTGTCAAACAGCAGTTGATAGATTTTTTAGATGAAGTTGGGATGTGAATCTCTATAGACATTATTACATATTGTCTATATTTTGTCAATAAATAATTTATACAATTTTACCCTAACTTCGATTTTGTATAGAAAATATGGAATCTGATAAAATCAGACGCCTCGATAGTTATTCAGGGTAAATCGTCAATTCAAAAGGAAATTAAGGTTCCTTCTCCATCTAATTCTGAAACTTAGACGGATACAATTTCTTGACAAATAGTGTACAGAATGTTATATTAAATCGTGAGATTTGGATGTGAAAGCGTGAGCAGATAAGATTCGGTTTATGATAACTCAGCGCATCCGTGTGGTAAGATTCAATTTAACTGGAATTATATCTCTCGATGTTACCTCGTAGGCACCGAAGCAATCGGATATTCCATTAATGTAAACGAAGATAAAAATAAACAAGGAAAGATTGATGACGGACGAGCATAAATATGGTATTCAAACCGTTGCTATTCAGACGGGGTTAACACAATTAGTCATTCGGGCATGGGAGAGACGATATAATGTGGTTACACCGCTGAGAACGGAAACGAATCGCCGTCTCTATTCCAATTCGGATATATCTCGGCTCACGTTGCTGCGGCTGGCGACTGAGGCGGGGCATGGTATTGGCCGCATAGCAAACCTGCCGACCGAAGAGATTCTTCAACTCATTGGATCGGAACGGGAGATTGTGCAGCCCTCCGCAAGCGCGACAGAAGCGGGCTCACAAGAAGCATCCCTTCGTTTTTACATTGCTTCGTGCATCGCAGCGGTTAAGGAGTTTAAGGCACACGCACTTGAGTCGACCCTCTTCGCTGCATCCGTTGCCTTTAGCCAACCTGTTTTCCTTGAACAGTTGATCTCACCTCTGATGCGAGAAATTGGGGAACAGTGGAGGGCAGGAATTTTGCGGATTGCACACGAACATCTCGCTACGGCGGTTGTCCGGACACTGTTGGGCAATATTTGCCAAGGCTTTGATACAGCTGCCGCAACGCCAAACTTAGTGATCGCGACACCGCGGGGGCAGCTCCACGAAATCGGCGCATTAATTGCTGGAACGACCGCAGCCTCGCAAGGGTGGCAAGTTACCTACCTCGGTCCCAACCTGCCAGCTGAAGAAATTATAGGGTGTGCGGTGCAAAACGGGGCAAAGGCGATTGGGTTGAGTATTATTTACCCCACAGATGACCCACATTTGGCAAATGAATTGCGAAAGCTTCGGCGCGGAATCCAAGAGCATGTTGCACTGTTTGTTGGAGGGAGGGGAGCAAGTGCTTACAGTCCTGTCATCAGCTCCATCGGGGCGGTGAGAATCAATGATATGCCGACTTTTCGTACCCAACTCGCAGCCTTGCGTGCGCAACAGAACGCGGCGGTAGCGTCGGAGGAATCGTAGCGGAGAGACTATCTTGGTTCAAGTTGCCAGTTGTCGATGTCGGACAAGGTTTGTGTGGTAACAGGAACCACTGCGTTATGCTCGTATCTTTAACCAATAACTGATAACCGAGAGGATTTCACAGAGATCTGTACCGAGAACCGTTCTTCCAATAATTATTTCCTTCGGATCGCTCGTCGTAAGGTTCTCATCTGTTCAAGTGTTGCAGGTGAGACCTTTCCATCCTGAGTAATCCCCATATTCATCGTAATTACCAACTTCTGGGCAATACAGGTCTGCACATAATCAATAAGCCGCTGAGTGGCAAATAGGGGGGCGGCAATATCGGTGTCTGGGTATCCATGTTGCCAAGGGTCGTCAAGAAAGATCATACCGTGCGGTTGTAGTCCACTGGCACTGCCATTTTCGGAAAAGAAACTTGCAGGTGGCGTTACAAGAGCACCGCCAAACTCGCCACCGTAGTACTCTTGAAATTCAGTCGTTTTAGGGAGAATCCAACTGTTCCAAGCGACAATACGGTCAGGGTTCCCAACTTTGGTCGCCTCGTACAGTTCTGCAAACGGTTGAAGTGGATATCGATCGTCGAACCAGTATCCCGCAACCTTTTTGCCGTATCGGTGTCCGATCTCGGTAAGAATATCGCGTTCAATTCTAAAAAATCTCGACTTATCTGGACTTAAAAACCCTGCCGCTTTCATCCACTCTATATCCCCAACGCCATGATGGAAATAGAGAATAAGGGGTATATCATATTCTTGCAGTTTGTCAGCCATCTCTCCGATTAGGTCGCGTCTACAGGTGCGTTCCGGCATAACCGCTTCGATCGATTTTAGCGGAGCTGGGAAGTGCATAATTCCGTGGACAGAAGTGAAAATGACGTAACCCGCACCAGTTTCACGCACCATATCGGCGAAAGCATCGATGTCAAAAGCGTTCACAGCGTCTGGGTAAGATTTTTGTGGACCACGTAGTGGCTGTGTCGTTGTTGTCCAGTGGAACATCATGCCGTATTTTGCCTTGACGAACCAATCGGTACTCGCTCGCATCCTTCGAGCCTTCTTCCTTGAGTCAATCATTACCTTTGCCGCGGTGGATGAAATCAGCTCAAGCGAATGAACTTTTATATTCTCAGCGGAGTTTGCCTCTCCGATGAGACGCAGCTTAATTGTACTTTCACCTTGGGGAATGCGTAATGTCTCCTGAAGCGGTATCCTTTCAAAATTCTGCGAATCTCCTGCCCATCCGGTTGTTTGGCGGACTGCCCAAGTAATTTGGCTTTGTCCTGCAACAATCTCGAATACCAAGCCTATTGCGTTGACATCGGCAGTATAGGTTAGCGCAAGTTCATAATCAGAAGGCACCGGGAGTTTCACCTTCCATGAAAGTGAAGCGGATGGTTTGTTCCAACCTTCAATCCAGTCTTGTGCCTGCAAGTGCGCGAGACCGCCATCTGTCTTGGCGCTATCCCCGAAAAGATAGATAATCGACGAAGGATCTGCTTCAACCAATCGTGGTTTCTTAAGCGTAGCGGGATCCGCTTCAATATCAAGAACGACGATGTCATCAACACCGTTTTGGTATTCCTCCGGGACCACGATCAAAAGTCCCCATGGATGCTGTCTCACAATACCCCACGAAGCACCATCTGCTGTAGGATGTTCCAGAATCCAGGCGTTCTTCACCACCCGATCAGTGATGGCTGGAAGGGCGATATTGTTCTTTCCATCCCAAGAAAGCACATGAACATAGATTCTGCCATCCTTGTAGGTTGTGACGTATTGGTCGGTAGGTTCAAATGGACCGCCGCGAGTATCAATGATCGATTCTCCGTTCTCATCAATCCACTTTTCAATTGCTTCCTCTGCTCCAGAAAATTGGGATTTTTCCTGACTATCCGATAATGGATTGGCATTGATCTCTGAATCGCTGCCCGCTGCACGCACCAGGTCTACAATCAACGCCTTGGCGGTTCCTTGATTAGGCATAATTTCCTCCTGTGCGTGGACAATAGAGACTACGTAGAGGAGCGCAAGTAAAATTGTAAAAAACGGACTTAGCATGAAACTTGTCGGGTTTCTCCAAATCACTATTTTTTAAAACCTCCCAAAAACGCGCACAAAAATTTCCATATAATTCTGGTCATTAACATCCCCGATTGCGCGCTGATCTATGTAACGCGCGCCAATATGCAGAAACATACGCTTCTCGTAAGCGACAAAACTCTTTTCCATTTCAGCCAACAATGCTTGGCGGACAAAGTCATTGTCGTTCTTCAGCATATCATTGAACAGGAGGATTTGACCGCCACCGGTGAGTTTGATGGTTTTCGTGAACTGATAAACGACCTTAAGGATAAGTGCCGAAGCCATGTCCCGGACGTTCGCACGTTCAATTTCGCGCAATCGGAATCGACGGGAGACATCCCTACCGTCGATTTCCCCAACTAAGGACAGATATTCAAGCCGATCCTCCGCCATTCGGAAGCCGTTGCGAACGGTGGTTTTGAACATCGGACTGATTTCCAGCGACTTGGAAGGACGCAAACGGTACAGGGATTTGAAGATACCGACCTCGTAATGTTGGTTGTCCTTTTCAAAATCGTAGTCGTATTGAATCTTCGCGCGGGCCGTCGTGACCATCCGTTCGATGCCCAGGTATTCATACGTGATTTTGGCAGTGTTAATCAAGTCATTCTGCATCAGTAATGGATCTCGGCGCCGTTTTTCGACTTCGGCACCCCCATCGGTATAGAAGAACTCAACATTACCATTTCTCTCCATTTTACGGACTTCCGGCTGCGCCCGATACAACCCTTCCTCCGTTCCGCTCAGAAATCCGGCATAATACCATGTTTCGTCAGGGATCCGGTCTTTTACCAGTTTCAGTTCATTTTCAAAAACGAGTGAAGAAGCCCGAGCAAGTTCTTTGCGATAAACGAGATTGCCAAACGCTTTCGTTGAGGATGGCGTATTTCTGAGTCTCAGGTTTTCTTCGATCTGTAACCCAAGGTCCAGGTTGACGACGCTTGCCTGCTGACTTATTTTACGGTTCATGAAAAGCCGGACGCCTTGGAGTCCAACATCGAACTCGTAATTCGGATCCTTATCGTTCTCTTCCTCATCTCGGATGCCGTTATTGTTCCGATCGCTTTCGTCAAGGAAATCCTCATCGACATCGAAAAGCAAAATGTCATCTTCATAGTCGAAGATGCCGTTGTTATTTTTATCGAGGTCTCCGGGAATAATTAGGGAAGGAGGATCGAGCGGTGTGTTATCGGAGTAGCGGTCCTGGTCATCGTTATCGCCGACGGAACGGGAGGCATCGAATCTCGGACCGACGCGATACGCTTCCGCCTGAAAAATCGTATCCCCAACGGTTTGGAATGCTTTGAGAACTGTTGTCGTCGCATCGAAACGTGAACGTAAGTTTTTCTGCAGCGCACTCTTCGGTGTAACAGCCAACTCTGCTTTTACACCGTAGTTGGTGAAATTGGTTTCCAGGTCTACTGCCCATACGGGTGTCTCACGGAAGTACCAAGAGAGCCCTAATTGGGATCTACCGAACTTTGTGACTTCACGTAAGCCGATACCAGATTTTTGTCCTCTTCCCTCACGTCCGTTCAGGCGGTTGAGCAAACCGGGCACCATTAGGATTGTCCAATCGGTGCGATTGGAACGGACCTCCCAACGGACACCGCTTAAGTCGATCTGGTCGAAGGTGAATTTTGTGAAGGTTGTCGGAACCTCTCCGAGACTCAAGATGTTTTTGACGCTACCAGCGGTCTCCTCAATCACCATGACACTATGGAAGCCGCGCCGAAAGAGTCGATCAAAATCAAAACTGTCTTGCCTAACACGTTCCTCCTCCGTATCCGCGAGGAAGTTTCGCCTGTTTGTGAAATCGTATTCGACACGTCCGGATAGGAACAGCTTACCGAATAGACTGTACGCATCCTCAGCCTCAGCGCGAAATGCGAGAGAGCAGCAGAGCAAGACCTTCAACAGCAAAAGCAGACTTTTAACAGGAAGACGGGCACGGATCCAGGACTTTCGGTTGTCTATATTTATTTCCATATTTTATCGGTTATCGATCAACTGACAACCATTCCTCACCTCAAAATATCCTCGGGTCCGTAAGACTCTGTGAAGGTTGTCCAGATTTCTGTGCGTTTATCGAAACGGCTCAATCCACGATAGGTCCCAAACCAGACATAGGGACTATCTACAGCCATGGAAAGGATACCGTTATGCGCCAAACCATCCTCTCGCGTGTAAGTCGTCCAGCTATTCGTGAACTGGTCAAATCGACTGACCCCTGCATTGTAGGTGCCAATCCAAACTTCAGCGCCATCAACACCGATAGAGGTAACTTTGTTGCTGGCAAGTCCATCTTCTGTCGTATAGTCAGCCCAAACCTCTGTCTTTTCGTTATAGAGTGTCACACCGCGATCGCTGCCAAACCAGACGTTGTCGCCATCAATCACGATACAACTCACTTCATCACTCGCGAGTCCATCTTCTACTGTAATTGTCTTCCAGATATCCCGACCGATATCATATTGACTGACCCCTCTGCGTGTCCCGACCCAGACGTGTTTCTTGCTCGCCGTGATACACCAAATTTGATCGGTAACCAACGATTCTGCGAACTCCTTGGATACAGCGGACGGTTGTATCTCGGTTCCCGACGTGTAAGTAATCCAAGCATTGCGATCATCCGCTGTGCGGGGATACTTTCCGATCCCAGAGTTCGTCCCAACCCAGATGCTATCGACATCGCTGCTGACAGAAGTTACATTATTGGCAGGCAATCCATGCTCAGTTTTGTACTGATCCCACCGCAGGGCTATCTTATCAAAGCGATTCGCCCCGTCGCGTGTCCCGACCCAGACGTATTGGTCATCGACCATAATAGAACTCACAACGTCATCGGAGAGGCAGTCTTTCTTTTTTCTTCTATGCCGATGCCAATGGCCCCCGTGGGTTTCTATGTTTTCGGAGCCGCCCTCCTGTTGATAATTCTTCCAGATACCTAAAACCTTATCGTAGCGGGACATCCCTTCGTCAGTACCGACCCAGACGAAACGTTCATCTGCGTCTACCGTCCGAATGGTGCGTCCAACGAGGGTGGGAAGTGCGGTCAAAGGGGTCCAAGATTCCTTCCGCTTGTCGTAACGGGAAAGCCCGCGCAAGGTGCCTACCCATACATAGTCCTCGTCCACTGCAAGCCCATACTCGCCGACATGGTTATGGAGCAATCCTTTGATATCTCTAAACCTTGCCCAAGTACCGGAGGCAAAATGAAATCGTCGAAGCCCATCGTTGGGGGCAGCTAACCACAGATAATCGTCATCGGCTGCCAGTTCGAGCGTTCCGCGTCCCGATCTGATTGTCGTCCACTCCTTTGTACGCCGATCGTATCGGGTGACACCGGCGTCATCCCAGGGTCTATAGAGTATCCAGATATCGTTCTCTGTTGAGATAATGCGTCTAATGGTATTCGCAGCGAGGACATCGTTCGTTGAAAACGTCGTCCACTTTTTTGTCTTCTTATCGTATCGGGACAACGGACGGTTGCTGCCTCGGTCCCATTCCGAACGCGCAACCCAGATAAAATCGTTATCCACAGTAATCCATTCACCGCCTCTACCTGCCAGACCATCCCTTGGTCCGAAATCCTTCCATTCACCCGTAATTTCATTGTAACGCGTGAGTCCACGCCCAGATGAAAACCAGACATTCGGTCCATCAACTCCAAGTGCCTTTACACGCTCAATCTCGCGGTGATCTTTCTGTTCAACGATTTCCCATGTTCCCGTCGCTTTACTATAATGGTTTAATTCCAAACCTATCATCGGAATGACCCAGACGCTCTGCTCACTGATATCAATTCTATTCACATCGTTTGTAGAGAGTCCATCTTCCGTCGTAAAATGCTGCCACGTATCCGCTATTTTATCGTAACGGAGAACACCGTAGTCCGTAGTGAACCAAACGGCATCAGTATCGACATAGGTCCAACGGATAAAGGTCATAGATCTTTTCTGAGTGGACTGCAGAATATCTAAACGTGTGAAACGCCGCCATGTTGCTGTTGGACGATGAAACCGTACAATACTACCGTTCGGCGAAGATCTCCAGTTAGTGAACCAAATGTAGTCGCCATCAAATTGGATGTGTGAGATTTTGGTTTCAAGAAATGGCTCCCGCACTGGACGAGATTGATGTAGGGCCTCTCTTCCACTTTGTGTGTCATATTCAACCAGTCCTGTATCTGTCGCCAACCAAAGTGTACCATCTGCGTCACACAGGATGTCGCGAATGTTATACGGCACATTTGAGAGCGAATTCCAAGAATCGGAAGCGATCGTGTAACTTCCCAGACCTCGTGGTGTGCCGATCCAGAGTACACCATCTTGAAAGGCGAGTGCAGTAACATTAGGCGACGGCAATTGGTCATTAAAGGATAGCGGGATCCAACGCTGACGGGTCTTGTCATATTTTGCGACACCTCGGTGTGTGCCTGCCCAAAGTGTCTGTTCTGTGGCAAGCAGCACATTAACGTACGGATTCGGAAGCCCATCGGCAACACGGTGCATCTGCTTATCGGCGATTGCGTATTGCCAAACACCTTCCGCACCACCAAACCAGACTTTCTCATCGTGAGCAAGCACTGATAATATGAGCGGATTTTTCGGCGTGTCTGGGAATGTCAGTTGTGTCCATTCCTGAGATGTTGTATCGTACACCGCGGGACCGAAACTTGTACCAACCCAGACCCGGTGATCCTGCGAGACAGTCCCCGTATCCACAGATGTCACAAAAGCTTCGCCTTGCGTCTGTGTTCGAGATGGGACATGGAATGTCCACTCTTCATCTAAATATGCTCGCGTGCCAAGCCCTCGATCGCTTCCAATCCAAATGGCTTTCGGCTGTCGGCTCTCGGCTGTCGGTAAAGCGGTTCCTGATACCCCTACCCCTTCTTGCTGATCGCTGACCGCTGACTGCTGACTGCTATTCGGCTGATGGCTAATATGGATTGACGTGACATAGGGAGTCGGCAGACCATCTTCCTTGGAAATGATTTCCCAGTTGCGCGTTTTAGGGGAGTAAATCGAAATTCCTGCGACCGTTGCCGTCCAAATGTTTCCATCGGGATCACGCGTTACATAACGGACATCGTTATCCGCGAGAAAATCGGCTTGTTTGTAAATTGTCCACTCGCCACTTATTTTATCAAATCGGCTCACACCATCCTCTTTGCTCGCAAACCAGACATCATTGCCTTGTGTCGTAATCCAACTCACATGATTACTCGCCAATCCATCTGCTTTGGTGTAATGCACCCACGTATTGACAGGCTTAATGAATCGATGTACACCCGCATTGGCAGTTCCAAACCAGACTTGGAATCCATCTGCGCGGACACAGGTAATCATATTGCTTTTCAGTAAATCTGTTTTCGTGTATGTTTTGATGAACGTCTGGTCAACTTGGTTGTACTGACTGACACCCTCTTTCTGAGTACCAAACCAAACGCTGTCATCGTCCACCGCAATCGTAGCGATCTCACTATCTATTAAGCCATCGGATTTCGTATAGTTATTCCAAGAATCGGTATCTCGATGGTAGCGACTTACCCCGCCCCTACTGAACCTCGGATCCTCGTCCCATCCATGCGGATCTGGATTTATTTCTCTGTCGGTGCCGACCCAGACGTACTCTGGCTCGACTGCGATGGTTGTAATGACTTTGCTAACCAAACCATCTTTCCGAGTGCGCACCGCCCAACTGTCAATCGTTTTGTCATAACGATTCAATCCTTCGGATGTCCCAAACCAGACGTAGTTCCCATCCACCGCAATCGAGGAGACTTGGTCACTGGCTAATCCGTCAATGGTTCGGAAGGTCGTAAAGGTGTCTGTTTGCATATCGTAGCGACTTACGCCTTCATCTGTGGCGAACCAGACCCATTGTCCATCCACCGCAACGGCATTTACCATATCGTTCGATAACCCGTCTTCCATTGTATAGTGGGACCACTTATCCTGCTGGCGGTCCCAGCGAGAGACCCCCCGCGCCGTCGCAATCCATATATTATCTAAGTCTGCAGCAATACAATTAACTTCGTTGCTAACGAGTGTCCGCTCCACGGGCCATGTCTTTTCAGACACCGTATCTGTTTTGGAACCATCATAGGGAAGTCCAGATTGCGGATCGGTGGTTACCAATGGACCGCACCCAACACTCATAAAGAAGGAGACCAATAATAAGACACATGCCATTGAAGCTGCGCACACAGGTCGGCATTTGCGTTCAGTAATCCACTGTTGGGAATCGGAGTTCCCTCCTACATCTGTTTGTTTCATCATTTCCACCGTCTCCCTTTCACCCAAGTGTGAGTCTCACAATTTCAAGATTGTTTTCGCCAGTTTGCATTTATTATGCCATTAAAATACTACATAAGCAAGAAAAGCGTAATTGCAGGCGGGTTCATTTAGCTGGTAACATGCGATTCAACGATTACCGATTCTCTCACAAAAAATCATCACGAGTACCTATAACTGTGTGACGTATATCATCGGAGCATCCCTTAAAAAAGTTTTAATGGTTTTCAGTAACAAGAGGTTTCTGATGAACTGAATATCTCGTGTTACTGACGACCAGCAACTGAAACTGACACCTATTCTTCAAAAAGTCTTTGACAAAAATCCTTTGATGTTTTACAGTGTAAATAAGAAATCAAGGGATCAATCCACTGACTTGATTATAGAGATGGAGATATTCATAATGCCTTATGGAGACAACGACTGGCTCGCTTTAACCGAAGAACCGACACTGGAACCAGAGTTACCTATCTGCGACCCGCACCATCATTTTTGGGATTTCCGAACCGAGCGTATCCCTTACCAACGGTATCTGCTCCACGAGTTGATTGCAGATATTAATAGTGGACACAACGTGCGTTCTACTGTGTTTGTTGAGGCGAGAGCGATGTACCGAGCCGATGGACCGGAGGAGATGCGTCCTGTCGGTGAAGTCGAATTTGTGCAAGGTCTCGCAGCTGCGAGCGCGAGTGGTTTATATGGCGAAAGTCGTGCCGCCGCTGCAATCGTCGGACACGCCAACCTAAATTTGGGTGAACGCGTTGAGCCGGTCTTGGAAGCCTTGCAGGCAGCGAGCCCAAATCGGTTTCGGGGTATCCGTCATTCTGTCACTTGGGATCCGCACCCTGAAATAGCAGGCGCTTCCGCTTACAGAATAGAAGGGCAACTGGCGCGTGAGGACTTTCGTGCGGGTGCGCGGGTGTTGGCAAGCATGGGGATGTCTTTCGAGGCATGGATGTACGCGCCACAACTCTCGGAACTCGCTGATTTCGCGAGAGCGGTTCCCGATCTGACAATTATCTCAAATCATATTGGCGGTCTGCTGCGGGACGGTCCTTATGGTGGCAGAGATGACGAAGTGCTGGCAAACTGGCGGAGCGGTATCGCTGCTATAGCCGCTTGTCCGAACGTTCACATGAAACTCGGCGGTATTGGAATGCCACGCACCGGCTTCGATTGGCACGAACGGGAACAGCCGATCGGTTCTGAAGAGTTAGCCGAGTCTATGGCACCCTTCATGAATTACTGCATAGAACAGTTCGGTCCGGAGCGGTGCATGTTTGAAAGCAACTTCCCCGTCGACAAGGTCTCGTTCTCCTACCACGTGATGTACAATGCGTTCAAACGGTTGTCATCTGGCTACTCGGACACCGAACGCGCACTGCTATTTCACGATACCGCCGCTCGTGTGTATCGGATAGATGTCTGAGGTTATGGGCAAGAGTGGGCAGGCACAAGACCTGCCCCTACAAATTGGATAGATGAGAACATTTACAACTACCGCACGAACTACCGACCGCCGATTGCTGACTACCATTTCATCCCGAACTCCTTGGCGACCTGCTCAAGCGTAACCGTTTCCGCTGTTCCATCTTCATAATCTGCTATACGCCGGTCTAATTCCTCGGCAAACTTTGGACGAAGTTCCAATCCTTCGAAACAGATGAAAATTAACACAGACTATTTCTGGTTCTGGCTCTTTAAAGCACACGGCATAGGATCTAAGACACTGGCTTCCGTTGCGAAGATATTAGAGGCAGAGGGCCACAATCCAGAAACATTGCCACTCAACCAAAACGACCTCTCGGAGCAGTTTCCAAAATTCGCGAAAATCCTTACGGGAAAAATTCGCGAAGAGGATAGCGGAAAGGTATTCGCAGCGTATGAGCAACTCAAAGAGCAGGGAATTGATATTATTCACCCCGGGCACCCAGATTTTCCATCACAGCTTCTTGAAATTTCACCGGTTCTGTTTACGAAAGGACAGCAAAAACGCCTTATGTCCGATAGCGTAACGATTGTTGGGGCGCGGAATGTATCAGATGAAGGGATTCATATCACAAGAAAACTGGCAGGGGATCTTGTAGGGGCGGGGATAAATATCGTCTCTGGATATGCCGAAGGTGTTGACTTAGAAGCACATTTAGGTGCGTTAGAAGCAGACGGAACAACGACACTCGTGCTTTCTAACGGCATCAAGCAGCTCCGTAAAAAAAGTGCCTTTAAGAAATTCAATTGGGATCAAGATGTACTCGCGGTTTCACAGTTTGACCCAGACGCCAAGCGGCACTTGTGGTATGCACTGCCGCGAAATCAGCTGGTATGTGGACTCTCCACAGCTGTTGTCGTTATTGAATCCGGACCTGAGCAGGATGTTCACGGTAAGATGAGTGGAACGTTTTATACCGCAAAAACGGCACTTGACATGAATCTACCGCTTTTTGTTCTCAACCCAAGTTGCCTTGACAATCCACCAAAAGGTAATGCAGCACTAATTGCGTTAGGCGGTTATAGTTTAGATGCGATTAATGGCGCGGAGAAGATTGTAGAACATATTTCTGACAAAAATGTTTATTCCCCTTGAACCAGCTTGAACTTGTGTGCCGCCTCTGCTATGCCGACGAATCGGCTGTAAATCGCAACACGGCTGAGTTTACCTTCCCAGTTCCTGCCACCACTCGCTTCATCACCGAAAAGCAATGGATAGCGTTCCCAATTGCTGAAATCCCCTTGTGTTCCGTTGCTAAGGTGCGCGAGCTCACCGTCGATATAGCAGTAGACATTCCCCGGAAAATAACTGACGATGACATGTATCGGTTTTTCCGATTCGATCTTACCGAAATGAAACTCACCGCCCAACGCATTCGTGCCCGTCCGAGGCGTGCGGATCCTCACAGCGAAACGGTTTCCGTCTTGCCCAAAAGTAAAGTTACGGTGGGTAGAATCGTTCGAGAATGAGATAATCCGCGCGGGACCGCTCTGATCCAAGTTATCCGTCGTAACGAGACACTCAAGCGTCAATTGGTTGCTTGCCTGACATGCTTCCAAAAGCGCGTCGTTAACATCTTTCGTAAGAAATGCACCACCAGTGAGATCCATCTGTCCGTCCGCGTCGATTTTCGCATCGCCGTGGGGTTCAACCTCTCCACTGTCCTCAAGCGCGCCGTGCCAGAGAAAAACAAGCCCATCGCGCGAACCGGGGAATTCCGTATGCGTCCCGATGTCAACCGGTGCCGCCGGTGATACATGGATCGCAAGGGATGTCGTTGAGGTGTCACCCTCTGGGTCCATCACGGTGAGCGTTGCGACGTACTGTCCGAGGTTTTCGTAGACGTGCGTCAGATTCGACGCAGTGCTTGTCGTACCGTCTCCAAAACTCCAGTGGTGTGCAAGGTCGCCTGCCGCTGAGAAGTTCACTGTGAGTGGGGCACTGCCTTGAAGAATATCGGCAGATGCTTTCGCCTCTGGACGGAGTTTCTCGCCCGGGGCGTATGGCGTAAAGCGATACGCGACCCCGTTATGTGGCGAAGCGAACGTATGTTCTCCGGGGTGTGCTGTGCCAACAGGGACAATCTTCATATTCCACGTATCCACGCGATCGACTTTATAAGGTCGCTCGCCTTTCAAGTCCAGTGTTATCGTTTGCGGTTCGGTTGTGTAAGTAAGGTAGTATTCTCCATGTTTCGCGAGGATATATCGTCCCTTATCATCACCGATCGGTTCGAGCGTTTCAAAGGCTGGTGTGTTGGTTTCCATGAAGTTTTTGAGAAACGCGATTCGCGGTGGACTCTCACCTCGTAGCACACCCCCTTTCGCCCACCACAGTAGGTTTTCGCGGTGTTTGTATGTCTCTCCGTGTCCGACATAGCAACCGGAGACTGTCCCCGCCCAAAAGCGTTGCACCATCTCTTCAGCAGTGATATTTCCCCATCCTTGCGGAATATCGCCTTCGTACCGACACTCATCGTAGATAACAGGTTTTCCGTATTGCGTGCGATAGCGGATACCTTGTGCCATGTTGGAGGTTTGAATACTGGTATGTGTCACCCATGGCTTATTGTGGTCATACCAACGTCTGCCGTTGTGAATCCCGCGCAGCCGCTGATACGGATCGTGATCTCGGATAATCTGGAAGAACCGATCCCAATCGGATTCCTCTTTCGCCGGCATAAAGTCGTATTCATTAGCAAGGGACCACCAGACGTTTCGGAACGCCGCCAGGCGGGCAACGGCGTAACGGATGTATCGGTCATCGTTTTCGGCATCCATGTACTCAAAACCCCAACGGTCATAGGTATGAAAGAGGATGATGTCCGCCTCGATACCGAGATCCAAAAGGTCTTGCACCCGCCCTTCGAAATGCTGCCAAAATTCAGGATTGAATCTGGTGAAATCCCAATCCTTTAGCGGTTTCCCTTCATAAGGATAGTAGACGGGTTCGTTTTTGTTGTAAACGTAGTCTTTTGGAAAAATGCACATCCGCATCTTGTTGAACGGTGCCTCGGCAAGGGTTTCGAGCGTCTGTTTTTCCATCGCTTCTCCCTGATGTGCCCAGGCATAACAGGTCGTTCCGAATTGATGGTAGGGTGTGCCATCGGCATAGTGGAGATAGAAATCTTTATAGACGCGGACAGGTCCGTGATTTCCCTCGGATGGCGCGACGCACGTAAACTGCCCTGTCTTACCGTTGAGTTCTGGGATGTTACTTTTTGTGGTGTACGTCCACTCACCGACCGCATCGGGCATGAATCGGATTTTGTAAATTCCGTTGCCGTCATAGAATCCCTGAGGCTCGAACATCTGTTCCGCATTTGTATCACGACGTTTAAATTTTGCTGTTAATTCGACCTCAGTGAACGAATTTCCTGTACTCGGTCCATTCAAAATTACTTCATATACTCCCCAACGTTCAACCATATTCGCCTCCGATTTTGGCACAGTTTGCTGGTTTCCAAAACTTTCTGTTAAAAAGTGGGCATTCGCGAGCGAGAACACAACTGCAAAAATCACGATAGGAAAAATGTTCCTCACCATTAAGTGCCTCCATAAGCGCAAGAAAAAAATTGTCAATTTCACAGAAAAGTTATATAATATTCCTATATGCTAAAGGTGAAGAGGATATTCAAATGACGTATCAACCCCTTGCTGAAGTACGGAAGACACTCTATGTAAAATGGTATCGCAGCAAAATAGATCGCACAACCCTACGGAACTTGTCAAAACGAAGCGACGTGCAAGGCTGGTTTCAGGCAGGCGGACATCTTGCCCTCTGGTTATTGACGGGGAGTGTCGTCTACCTCTTTTGGTCGCAAGCGATGTGGCTTGGCTTTTGCGTTGCCCTATTTTTGCATGGCACAGTCGCCAGTTTTTTCAAAGGGACAGCCAATCACGAATTGGGACACGGCACCGTGTTTCGCACCAAGTGGTTGAACAAATTTTTCCTTTACCTCTTTAGTCTCATCAGTTGGTGGGATCATTTTGACTATGCCAGTAGCCATACCTACCATCACCGTTACACGTTATACCCCGAAGGGGATCGCGAAAACCTTCTTCCACTTGAACCCAAGTTGGGATCCTTATTCGTTCTCCAACTGTTTACCATCAATTTGCTCACGCAACCCGGGCGCACCTTTAGCAAAGGTGGACTCATTGCTGCGGTTGTCTGCACGATCCGTAGCGCCTTTGGCAAAGAAGGACCACCAGAAATCCCGAGTCAGGAGTGGCTGGCATCATTACATGTGGACCAACCCGAAGAGCATAAAAATTCGATGGGGTGGTCTCGGGTTCTACTCCTTTTTCATGGCACGCTGCTTATCGTTTCGCTCGCCACAGGCTATTGGGTTTTCCCGCTCATCATCACTGTTAGTGCATTTATTGCCAACTGGGGCTCCTACGCCGTTTCCCTCCCTCAACATTGTGGTCTAAAAGAAAATGACCCTGACTTCCGCAAATGCACACGGTCAATTACACTCAATCCCTTGGCAGAATTTTTGTATTGGCGTATGAATTGGCACACTGAACATCACATGTTTGCCGGAGTCCCCTGCTACAATTTGAAAAAATTGCATCATCTCATTGCCGAAGATATGCCTGAACCGCGCACGCTTTTAGGGGCTTGGCGAGAAATGCGAGAAACTTGGCAACGACAGAAAACCGACCCCGACTACTTTTATGATACGCCACTTCCACCAACGGCTCAGCATATACCTACCGAAGAATCCGATATGCTGGAAAGTTCCATTGGGGAATTGGCACCTAAGGGGTTGGAGTGATGAACCACCAACGCCTCTTCTGTTTCTCAATTGTGTAAAAATCTGCCATTGTGACGGGTCTTTCTTTATCTTTTCGGTGGTTTAATCATCAGATTTTCAATGATGTGCACAAACTCGCTATCTGACAACCGAACTTTTAGATAAGACCGGGAACCGGGTTTCATCTCCCACTCATATCCGTTCGATAGTCTGCCTTTACCCTCTGTAATTTCAGTGAAATCGTCACCGAGCCCGCGTACGCCATATAAAACCGCGATCTGGTCCCAACTGGAACGTCCCTTGTATTGTCCGTTGAACCTTCGATAATACGCCTCCCGTACCGGATTTTCATCAAGTGTCTCTGCGAGTCTCGCACCGGTATGTACAGTCTCGCCGTGCTCACTGATAACAAGGGGCGTGGGCCAATTGCGGATAACATACTCCGATTTATCAATCAGACCGTGGCGAACCGTATTGTAAGGATCGTCGATACGTAACGCCATCACCACAAGTTCTGTAACCTTTTGGGAAACGAGGTTAGCATCCGCTTGCAAGAGGTCGTAGAGATTGTTGAGAAACCCGACGCTGATAATTGTCACCGAGTTGTCCGGTTGTTCGCTTAACACTTGCCGATAGATTTCCAAGGAACTGGGTGTTGGCGCAGTCGGGAGATCATGTGGGAAATTAGCGGCGATGCCCTCCAAATAACTCGATTCATCAGGATCAGCGAGATCGCCCTTATAGGTACCGATCGGAATATCACCTCGATTGTACCATGTATTTATTGCACAAATGGCACCAGCACCGCTCGGATGTACTTCGTTGAAGGAAATAGCGAGGATTTCAACCTCTCCGTTATCCGCAAGCGCGTGCAACACAGCAAGCGCACCGACATCATCTACGTCGGTACACATATCCGTCTCAAATATCACTCTCTTTGGAAACATTTCCTCGGTCCCTTCTGCCAGCAAGTTGGATGGTGTCAGTATCATAGGAAAAAACGTCAATATTGTCACAAGATATGAAACTTTCAAATGTCTCTCCCCAAGAAAACAAAAACTGAATCCTGTATTTATACCCTTATACCGTCAGTCCTCGCGAAAAAAGTGTCTTTCGTGCTGAGATGCCGCCATCTCTCAATAATTTCGCTATAGACTTCAGGTTCATCTTTGTCGTGGATGCGTCCGCGGGCATCAAGCCAACTAACAATCCGACGCACACCTTCAACGAACGGAATCGTATAGCGGAAATTCAGGTCCGCTTTGGCGGCAGCGTTATCAAAAATATTGTTGTGTTGAAAATTCTCTCTACACCATTCGGCAGCCTTTGGAACAACCTCAAATAGCAGATCGGTTGGAATGTGCACCAGTTCGGGTTCAGAGGCGTTCATCGCTTGTGCAACTGTCTGATGGTACTGGTTCCAAGTCATCGCTTCTTCGCTCGCCGTGTGGTACCCTTTGCCGAATGCCTTTTCATTGCCAACCGCTTCGGCGAACGCTTGTCCTACATCGTCACGATGACACGCTGCCCAGAGAGAAGAACCATCACCGTGCGTGATAATCGGCTTCCCTTTGCGGATACGATGGAAGTAGTACGCACCGCCGAGACCGAGTGAATGAATCAGACCGCGCCCCTCGCCATAAGTGTGGGCAGGACGGATAATCGTGACCGGAAAATCGCCACGTTGGTATGCTTCCTCCAAAAGACGCTCACACTTTGCCTTATTGTAGGCGTAGGGGAAAGATGGCATAGGTTCCCGCGCTGCATCCTCACGAATAGGATAGCCCCGCGCCGGTTTCGTATAAACATCGACTGTGCTACAGAAAATGAATTGTCCAATATTACCACGAAACGCACGGATCGCACTCTCAATATCCGCTGGCACAAAACCGATCATGTCAATGACAGCGTCGAAATTCCCTGCTTCTGTCATCTGTGCTTCAAAAGCGGCGGAGTCCTTCCGATTACCAATAATGGTATTATACCGTTCTGGAATATCAGCCTCCGTCTGTCCACGGTTGTAGAGCGTCACATCATCCCCACGCGCAATGAGAGCGCGTGTAATCGCCGTGCTAATCAATCCTGTCCCACCAATAATTAAAACCCGCATGAATGTCTCCGATCTGATGTAAAGATAAAAACGCCTTCTACTGCCAAGTATATTTTAACAAGTGAGATATGTCAAGGAGTTCTGTAACGTGAGTCTTTTGAACAGACCTGTTCAGAAATTGAACGATGGGAAACAATTCATGGGTAAACCGTCCCAAAATTCTATTGTAGCGGCAGTTTTGCGCTTGAATGACCTTTGGCACAAAAATTGCTTAAATAGCCTTAAGGCTCGTTTATTGATTTGGAAATTTGTGTAAAGTGAATTGATTCTATTGTATTTTCTTTAGAAGGGAGAATTTAAAGATGAAAAACCTTACCTGCTGCACTGACTGTATCATAAAACAGGTCGGATAATATAATGTGTCCTACTGGACAGCGAAGGTTTGCTCGGCGTTTATTATCTTTTCAGCACCTAAGACCAATTCATTGATCTTACCGGCTTCCCTAAGAAAATACTAATTCTTGCAAGTTGTAGGTTAGCGAACAATTATAATGATTGAAATTCAAAAGCACGGTGCAGTCCTCCATACGGATCCAGACGGGTATCTTATCCCCGACGTAAGTTTGGATAATATCGTTCCTCCGTGGGATGAAGCCGTCGACTTTATTAAAAACGCATATATTGGACACCTCGGAGAAAGTCTCCACAGTGTGTACATCCGGGGATCCGTGGCGCGAGGCTTAGCTGTTGAAGGTATCTCCGACCTTGACTCTTTTGCACTTGCTCGTGGATACCCATCTAAAATGGAAGGGGTCAAGATAGGCTGCAGGTGGATTTGTAAGCGGTTTCTACGCGCTGGGATGGATCTCGTGTTATCACGTTCAAAGGCTTTCACTCGCGATCTGTATTATTGCTATGAAGAATTTGCTAAGTTCTATCCACAGCAGGATGCCGCGATGTGGCAGGCATTGGAATACGCCATAAATCCGACAGGAAATGTAGAGGAACTTCTTCCACTTGTTAAGGAACTTGGTGACTTTCTTGCGCAAGAGGCAGACGTTGTGTTTGGAGTGCCGCAAAACTCGTAAAACAGATAGTGGGTGATCACCCAGAAATGATTGTATATACAGAAAGGAGAAAGTTCTATGAGAAATTCATATTTAACCCAGATTGTTTTCAATAAACATTCTTGTTATTTCTTGATACCGATTATGAGTCTTTTACTTATCACTATTTACATACCCGGGTGCGGGGCGGACGGCGATACCGACGAAGAATCCAGTAGTCCAACAAGTATCGTTCAACCCGCATCGACCCTTTCTACGTCGACCACGCCGCCACCAGTGGCAATCGCTGAAGCCGAACCAGAAGAAGAGATCGGCATCTCTTTCCAGAACGACATTTTGCCGATTCTCGAAGAGAATTGCGCACTTGCTGGATGTCACGTCGCTGGCGGCGCAGCAGGACTCGACCTGACGGGGTACGACTCCTTCGAGAAAAGCGGTACGTTCGTCCCAGGAAACGCTAAAAGGAGTATCCTTATTACCCGCATTGACGGCGGTGGCATGCCACCCGCAGGACCTCTTGACGATGACTTGATAGACCTTGTCAAAGACTGGATTGATGAGGGTGCCGAGAATAATTGATTTTATCCATCATAAAATTCAATTCTGTCTGCCGATATATCACCTAAGGAGGATTCTGCGATGCGAATACCGATGCTTTTTCGTTTCTCACTCTACGGTTTCCTCAAAAATCAACGCTACTACGACCCTTTCCTGATTCTGGCATTTCTTGAAAAGGGACTGTCATTCTTTCAGATTGGGATCCTCATCGGATTTCGGGAGGTCTGTACCAACCTATTTGAAATCCCCTCTGGTGCAGTCGCAGACCTGTATGGTCGTCGCAGTTCGATGATCTTCTCCTTCTCTGCCTACATCGCCTCCTTCGTGACGTTCGCGCTGAGCAACTCACTCTTTCTACTGTTTTTGGGGATGTTCTTCTTCGGCTTAGGTGATGCCTTTCGGAGCGGAACACATAAGGCGATGATTTTCGACTGGGTTGACTTTGAGGGGCGATCGGATGAGAAAACAAAAATTTACGGATTCACCCGTTCATGGTCACAGATGGGGTCCGCCATTTCCGTGCTGATTGCCGGTGGATTGGTTTTCTACCGCGGCAACTTCACGGACATCTTCTGGTTCTCAATCATCCCCTACGCTCTCAACATCGTCAACTTCCTTGGCTATCCCAAACGCCTTGACGGTGAGCGAAAAAACGAATTTTCACTCAGAGCCGTTGCCATCCTTCTCGGAGCCGCTTTGAAACAGTCTGTCCAATTCCGGCCACTGCGACGGCTCGTTTTTGAGTCAATGGGATTTGAGGGTATGTACAAAGCCTGTAAAGACTACTTGCAACCCATTCTTCAACAGACCGCAATAGCATTGCCGTTGTTTTTAGCCTTTGATACAGAAAAGCGGTCAGCGGTGCTGGTAGCCCTCGTATACTTTGTGTTGTACTTCCTCTCTTCCCTTGCCGCCCGCAATTCTCACCAAATCGCTGATTGGCGTGGAAGTGATGATGGCGCAGCGCGTTTTATGTGGTGGATCAACGGTGCGATATTCGTCCTTTTAGTCCCAACATTGTGGTTCAACTGGTATCCGGCAATGATCGCCCTTTTTGTTGGATTGGCGATCCTCCAGAATTTCTGGCGACCGGTGCTCATCGCTCGGTTCAACACGAATTCTGCACCAGATATGAGCGCGACAGTGCTCTCCATCGAAGCACAGTCTCAATCGGTAGCAACGATTGTGCTCGCGCCTTTACTCGGCTGGACAGTCGATCTTGTTGATGGATTCTGGACAGTAGGTGTCACAGGTCTGGTCATTGCGATAGTGATTATCCTCACAGGATTGCCCCTGAACGTTCAGAAAGAACAAGAGATACACTCTTAACTTAAATTATAGTGTCAGAACTTTTGTGGATACATTACAAACGCTGCTGTTCAGAAACTGAACAGTGAAAAACACTTCTTCGCGCAATATTGACCAAAAACTCTCTCCTAAAGGTATTTTTCGGTTGAATTCACTTTGGCACGAAAATTGCCCATTATGTTCACACAACTGCGAACCAACTGGGATAGCCTCCTCCTTGGAAAAATTTGGAGCGGTGCAATAGGCTTTCCCATATTTTGACTGTTGCATTGCTCCCTCTATCAACCCAAAAATCGTCTTTAGAACTTGCAAAATCACTGAGAGGTGCTAAAATGTTATTATGGAAGAAGAAACCGGAGATAACGCGTCAAGACGGTTGGCTCAAGGTCGATTATCAAGATTGTAGAGTAAATTCCGTTCCTCAATGTCCGATTTATACAGGAACATAGCGAAACCCAACAACCTAAACACGAGGATGGGAGAAACACATGCGTATTATTACAATAGTCATATTTTTTCTTCTATTACTTAGTGGGTGTGGCATAAAATCAGTCCAACCACCGGCACCTGTCACAGCAGAAATCGTTAGAAAAGCCGACTGGGAGGTAGAATTCAGGGATGTCTTCTTCCGCGATGCAAAGCACGGTTGGGTCATTGGAGAGAAAGGGACAATCCTCTACACAGAAGACGGTGGCAAAAATTGGAAAACGCAGAAGAGCGACACTGAAGCACGTCTGAACAAGATGCAGTTCATAGATGAAAAGCGCGGTTGGATTGTCGGAAACGAAGGAACTTTCTTACGAACAGGAAACGGCGGGAAAAAATGGCAGAAACGGGTTGTCAGGGACGGGAGCATGAGTCTGATCAGCCTTCACTTCTTGGACGAACAACGCGGCTGGATAACTGGGGAAGGGGGTGCGCTCTATTATACGGCAGACGGCGGAGAATCGTGGGACTTCCGTGCCAGCGGTGTGGGTGAAGCACTCCTCGACATCCACTTTGTTAGCGAAAATGAAGGCTGGTTGATCGCACAACTCGGCACAACATTGCACACGACAGACGGCGGGAAAACATGGGATTATAAATCGGTAGGACCTCAGGACGGTCTGCTTAATATACAGTTCGATTCTGACCAGAAAACGGGCTGGGCTGTCGGAATTGCGTCTGCTGTGCTCTCAACGACAGACGGCGGAAAAACGTGGACCCGTGGGGAACCCGGCATTGAAGGCTCCCACGCCATCTATGATCTCTGCTTTACAGATACGAAAAAAGGATGGTTAGTCTCACAAGTTGGGGGCGTGATACACACACAGGACGGTGGACAGACATGGACGGTTCAAGAGACAGGTACACGTAGTGATCTGATGGCTGTGCATTCTCCTGACGCGAAACATGTTTGGGCAGTCGGCAGCTACGGAACAATGCTGCATTCTACCGATGGTGGGAAAATGTGGATAATTGATTCCGAAAGTAATGCCGAACCTTTAGCAGGTGTGGAGATGGCGGATAGCGGACGCGGCTGGGCTGTTGGGCGTCGCGGGGCAATCTTCCGCACGGAAAATGAAGGACGCTCTTGGGAGCAACAGGACAGTGGTCTCTCTGTCGGTTTGAATAAGGTGACCGCTGTGGACGAAGAACAGGCGTGGGCAATCGGTGATTCCGGCTACATTTTGCACACCAAAGACGGAGAGACATGGGAGGTCCAAAAAGGCTATGACTGGATCGGTCTGCACGATGTCCAGTTTCTAAACAGTCAGCGGGGTTGGGCTGTTGGGGATATGGGGGGTATCTTTTATACCAACAACGGTGGTGAAAATTGGATTGAGCAACGGGGTTATATTTTTGAGCTCTTAAAAGGTCTCTGCTTTGTTTCACCGAATGAGGGATGGACGATCGGTTGGCCCGGCAAAATCCTCCACACTGTCGATGGTGGGAAAACATGGGAACCCCAAGAGAGTGGGACATTTAACGAACTCTACTCGATCTATTTCATAGATACCGAACTCGGTTGGATCTCTGGACAATACGGACTCATCCTTCATACTGCTGATGGGGGTAAAACGTGGAACTCCCAGTATACTCGCACACAGGCGAATCTCAATAAAGTCTTTTTCGCTTCTCCCACAGTAGGAATAGCCGTTGGTGACGAAGGAACGCTCCTCCTCACACAGGACGGCGGGAAGACATGGACACGGGAGGACAGTGGAACGGACAAAAATCTTAGCGATATCAGTGTCACGGAGGATAAAATATTTGCTGTCGGCGAAGACGGTATCGCTCTCGCCTATACGGTTCCGTCAATATCAAAATATACACCACGCAAACGATTCTTTGAGGAGACTGAAACCGAGCTGCCGAAGGTAGAGGTTGGATGGGAAATTTTACGCAACGACGGACCCTTCCGCATAATGGGAGTAGAGTCCGGCATAAAACCAGCGGATATTTCCTTTATCAACGCTATTGAAGGATGGGCAGTCGGTAATTCCGGTACGATGCTCCACACCTTAGACGGCGGGAACACGTGGAAAAGCGTTGAATCGCCTGCGGACACGCCTCTAATTGCCGTGCATTTTGTCTCTTCAGAAATCGGTTGGGTACTCACCCAAGACGCGAGTTTCTTATCCACAACCGACGGCGGCAAAACATGGCAGATTCTGAACGAAACCACTAAGCCCGTGATAAGTACCTACGACGAAGAAAGGCGTCCTATAGAAGAACCGTGTGAACTTTATACGGCACATTTTCAGGGTTTCGGTGAAGGGTGGGTTGTTGGTAAAGAAGGCGTTATTCTACACAACAAGGACGGAAATACAATCTGGAGACATCAGGAAAACGAGACTTCAGCATCCTACCGCGACATCCAGATGGTGGAGGAGCATTACGGTTGGGCTGTTGGGTCGTGGGGAAAGGTTCTTTGGACGAACAACCAAGGCAATACATGGCATCTACAGACAACCAACACAGGATATGACCTGTACGGTCTATCTTTCCTGAATCGCGTAGAAGGGTGGACTGTTGGAAGAGACGGCATCGTTCTCCGAACATCAGACGGTGGTTTGGCGTGGTCTGCAGTCAACACAGGGATAAGCACACACCTCTATGATGTCTCCTTCATCAACAAAATGGAAGGCTGGATTGTTGGAGAAGGTGGACTCATCCTGCATACCAGGGACCGTGGAGAAACATGGGTAATCGAGGAATCCGGCACCAGCGAAGATTTGTACCACGTTGAGCATGTCAAAGGACTTGGTATCGTTGTGCTCGGTGCGAACGGCACTATCCTCAAGCGAAAGATAGAGACGCAATCTTAGATTCGATCAGGAGAAGTTTTATTGATGAAACGAATATTATTTCTATTGATGGTACTATTCAACAGTAGTCTGTTGATAATCAACGTTTGGGGCAGCGGTAGGGTTTCCTTCACCTCCGATAGGGCAGGAAACCTTGACATTTACATCATAAATATAAATGGTAAGAATCTCACCAACTTAACCAATCATCCATCAGACGATTTCTCACCGACCTGGTCTCCAGACGGTCGCGCTTTTGCCTATGTCTCAAACAGAGACGGGAATCCAGAGATTTACGTAATGGATGTGGATACGAAAGAATCCCGAAGAATCACAAACCATCGAGCGACTGATGTGGATCCCGCATGGGCCCCGGATGGCAAGTGGATCGCATTCGCATCCAACCAAGCGCGCGACCATGCCGCCGACACTGACATCTACAGAATGGACGTGAATGGCAAGAAGGTTCAGAGACTCACAAACAAAGGTGGACACAATTCAACGCCCGCATGGTCCCCGGACGGAGAGTGGATCGCGTTTCGTTCCACGCAAGATGGCATCGGCGGTATCCACGTCATGAACGCTGATGGTGAAAAACAGAGAGCACTCACACAGGTTTCCGCAACAGGTCCCACTTGGGCTTCCAACGGAAAACAGATTTATTTTTCCAGCGAGAAGCTGGGCGGTGTAAAAATGCCGGCACTGTTCGCAGTGGATGTTGATGGAGAAAATCCGAAAAAATTGACAGACGCGGGACACGCTTGTGAAGAACCTGATGGATCCCCCGACGGTCAGTGGATCGCCTATGTATCCGTTCAAGACGGGAACAAAGACATCTATCTTATCCGTGCGGCGCGGGGTGGTCTCCGAAAATTGACCCAAGATGCGGGACTGGAATTTTCTCCCGCTTGGGTCCCATCTGCGTTTAGTGTTTCACCGAACGCGAACACACAGATAATGCTCTGGGGAATACTCAAGCGAACAACAAAGAAAAAATAATTCACTGTAAACACCCTACAGAACCCAAAATGTAGACTGGGTTTCCTACCTTAGTACCTTCCTTAGCTTTGAAAAATTGTCCATAAATTGAACACTAAAGAACATTCTATCGGGTAGAATCACGAGAAAACTACCTTTAAACCCAATTTTTCACCCGAATTGCCTTTGGCATGAAAATTGCTCTTATATTATCAAACGCTGCGTAAACTTGGGAGAGCCTGCCTCCTTGGAAATATACGGAGCGATGCAATAGGCTTTCCTATATCTCAATTGCTGCATCGCTCCTCCTATCAATCGGAAACACTGTGTGTAAGGAGAACAATCATGAACAGATGGAGATGCTTGCTCTTTATACTTGCTTGTTTATCACAGATGGGGTGTGCTGCGCTTCTCACGGAGCAGGAATACATCCTCATCGATCAGGATATAGAAGAAAAGATGACTTTCCATGGGGAAATTTATTCGCTGCCAGAGAGAGCGGACATTCGGAAAATTGTGCTTCTCGGTTCTGGAAAAATCCGAAACATTGAACTTCACGTGCGTGATAAGAGAAACCGATGGACACCCGCCAAGAAAGTACCGGGCGGAATTCAGTTTCCGTATGAAATCCTACTTATTGCTAAAACAGACGCTATCAAAATTATAAAACACTCAATGACTGGAGCCGGTCGCATTGAGAAGGTGCAATTTTACACAATTGCCGATAAAGGAGATTAAAAATGATATACCGGCAACTCTTTACATGCCTCCTTCTGCTAACATTGATCGCGCGCAATGGCACAGCATTTCCACCCTCTTCACCCGCGGGTGGAAACTATTTAGCCCTTGATGGTGTGGACGATTACGCCGTTTTAGACTTTAAAACCTTTGATGTACTCTTACCGAAAGGCACGAATGAGTTCACTGTTGAAGCGTGGGTATACCCAACGACCCCACCTAATAAGAATACAACAGCAATGATTCTCAGTCAACAGGTACAGATGCGCGTCGTAAGCTATGAGTACGAGGGATACGAGAAGCTGAAAAAGGCTATTGATTGGCGGAGGGGAGACCTACTTCTGATAGTCGATGGCTACGTTCCGTTCGCAGGAAAAACTGGCAAGGTACCTTTTTTCCCAATCACGATTTCTCCGAACCAATGGTATCACATCGTTTATCAGGCGAAAAGAAAACAGACAACGACTATTGTCAATAGTCTTGCACAGACATTGCCGCAAGGAACAATTATCGCACATGATCTTTCAACACTCTGGCATCCAAGAGATTTTACACTCGGAGGGTTTGGAAAGAAAGTTGACGTACGCAATGTGGCGAATGCCTTTTTGGGATCCTTTACAGGATATATTGATGAGGTTCGCATCTCGACCATCGCCCGCTACGATGTCGCTAAAAAGGCTTTCGCACCGCACAGAAGGTTCAAGACTGACGCAAAAACGGTCGCCTTGTGGCACTTTGATGAACCCGGTGGCATACGAAAATTCTCAGATGCGTCGGGCAACGCATATCATCTGATAGGGAAAGGTGGCGCAAAAACCGGCATCCCGCTCGCCGTCGAAGCACAAGGAAAACTGGCAACTACATGGGGCGCAATGAAGCAGACGCAGCCATAGATTGCAATCCGTCGGATCGGAAAGTCGGTCCGTTATTGAGACGGGTTCCCCTCTGAGGCATAATGAATTGCGCTACTACGAACCGCTACGCTGAAAATCGAATCGTGACGATTCATGGAGCCATTCTGATGATCCGGCACTCCAGCATACTCTTACTAACGCTTCTATCTATTTCGGTGAGTCAACTCGATGCCGCGGAACCGCTGCTCACTATCGGCAAGCCGCCACTCGATGACATCGCATACACACCCGATGGGCGTTTTTTGGCAACGTTGTCCATTTCATATTGGATTGAATTGTTAGATGCAGAGACCTTCGTTCCGGTGCATCACATTGACACGGTTGAGGGAGAACATCTCCGGTTTTCACCCGATGGCGCGCAATTGGCAATTTTCGGAGATAGAGCAAATATTCAACTCTGGGACGTCGACCCTCCTCGACTGCGGGCTACGATTCCCGTGAAAACGGTGCACGTCACATTTTCACCCGACGGCAAGTATCTCGCCTACACCGTTCGTGATACTGTCTACCTATGGCACCTCAGAGAAAAGCAAGTGGTTATGGAGTTGACCAATGGAGCGCCGATCACGGCAATCGAATTTCACCCAAACCTCCCGATTCTTGTCAGTGGTCATCCAGAAGATCCCGTGACATTCTGGAATGTGGACACCGGGCAGATTCAACGACGATTCCCTACGGTTTTACGACATCCGAAAAAACTCCGGTTCAGTCCTAATGGCGCATTTCTCGGTGTTCTATTGGAACACACAGATGTTTATCTCTTTGAAACCGCCACAGGTGCCTTACGAGAATATTTCCATTCTGCTCTTGACTTCGGTTTCTCACCGGATGGCACCTACTTTTTCCTCGGCACAAGCGGCGCGATGCTCCAGCGACTCCACATCCCGACGGGGGGATGGGATAGCCAGTCCGTTGTTGATAAGCCAACGGAGTTCCGTGGAATGAGACGGGTTAAACGCCTCACTTTCCACCCCAATGGCTCCGAGTTTGCAAGTCAAATCGATTCTTACCGTATTAGCGTTTGGGACGTTAAGAAATTGTCTCGCCTAAAAACGCTTTCCGGCTGGGAGCAGACTTATACACAGGCTGCTTATCTACCGAAGATTAATCGCTTAGTTACGGGCTTCAACACCAACATACTCCATTTCTGGGACACCCGCACCGGTAATCTGTTGAAAACGGTTGAGTTTCACTCAAGGCTTTATCAAGTCGTCCCGAGTCCGGACGGACGGTCGGTTGCCCTTGATGTTGAGGCAACAAATCAGATCTGGGACGCGGCGTTAATGGAGCCGCGTCACGTCTTTCAAATTCGAGGCTATTTAGGAACACAGGCTGTGAATTTTTCGCCTTCTGGGAAGTACCTCGCCTCAAATACCTACCGCGGCACGTTTATCTGGGAAGTGGACACCGGAAGACAGGTGAATTTGATTGACACTGACTGGTCAGATTTCTCACTCTTGCTGTTTACACCTGATGAACGGCAGATTGTATTGATTCCACCTAACGATGAAGACCTCCAGCCGGCAGGCGATTTCATCGGGTTATGGGACATTCAAACAGGAGAGCGGGTTCGCAGCGTCGACGCGATCGGCCCACTCCTGTTCGGACGAGACAATTTCTTGCAAGTGCGTGATAGCCAAGAGGCTTTGGAGATTTTTGATATGGCGAGCGACAGGGAACTCAGCCAGATTCCGAAGCCGATACCGTTTCAACTGATACGCCGCTTTTCCGACATCCAATTCCATCCTACCGGGCGCATGGTTGCCGTTCGTTGGCCTGTGCGGACAACACCTGATAAACAACGATTTTATGATACCCAAACAGGACAGCGCTTAGCGGTTATGCCAGGGGCAGATTTACGGTTTGCAGGGAAAGGTGAATTTCTGCTCCTCCACAACGAAAGTAGCAGTCAATTGGAAATTTACCGAACCCGGGATATAGTGAACGTTCCGGAATCGGCCCGTGTTGAGCCGCAGGCGCGACAGTTGGCACAATGGGGTGCTATCAAAAGGAACGCGCTGCTACAAAACTTCCCTAACCCCTTCAATCCAGAAACATGGATTCCGTTCCGTCTTGCAAATGAGAGTCACGTTACGATCCAGATTCATAATTTCGCAGGTCAGCTGGTGCGTCGCTTATCCCCTGGAACAATGCCTGCGGGTAACTATTCTTCACAGGCGCAAGCCGTCTATTGGGATGGACGCAATCAAGTGGGAGAGCCCGTGAGCAGTGGTGTCTATCTCTACACCATCAACGCAGGCAACTTCTCCGCAACCCGTAAAATGCTCATTTGGAAGTGAGACGGTTTGATGGCGTCGCAAACCTTTTGACTCATAAGCAAAAATTGGAGTTCCAAATAGGTTCCCTTCAGCATCACGTCTCTGCACCATTTTGTGCTATTCGGTCCAAGGTATGCCCTATTTTGTGCAGTTCTTCCTGGAATATCGCTAAGAATCCCTCCCAGTGTTGTATTTTCAGATTGGCACGGAATTTGCCATAGTAAAGTCACATACTTTGAGTATTACGCTTAGGAGTATTGAAGTTCAGCAATTTATCGCTCCTAATCACTGATTCATCCCTATCGTTGCACGCCCTGGAGGTTTCTCATGAAAACGCGCATCGTCCTTTCAAAACGAAGCTTGCGAGCTTATATTGCAGTCATCAGTGTTATTTGCATCTCCTGCTGTGCTTTTGCGATGGAACCGATCGGCACAGTTGGGCAACCCTTTCCAGAGAAGCACGCGTTTCTCTCCAATGAAGCGATTGTACGTGTGACCCCAGCACGCATTCAAATTATTGATACGAATACCGGCGCGCTTATAGATGAATTCGCCGAACGCGAGTATTGGAGCGACGTCGTACTGAGTCCAGATGCCTCACATTTAGCAATTTTTACACATGCGCATGATGGAAAGAGTGCTATTGTCAGTATCTGGGATGTCAATGCGCGCGAGCAAATCAGCGAATGGAAAGTCGAATTCCGCATCTATGATGTCGCGGCATTTAGTCCAACGGAGCCACTGTTCGCAATCCCTTCTGAGGATGGGATTCATCTCTGGAATTGGAAAACAGGCGAGTCCCTTGGAAAGATGGTAGGCACACGGCGTCCATTGAAATCGTGTTATTTTTTCGACGGCGGCAGCAGTTGTGTAGGAGATCCGCGTGATCGCACCGCGATTTTTAGTCCCGATGGTCACTATTTGATCGTCGCCTCCATGCGACCTGACATTGAACTCTGGAATGTTGAGACGCGCCAGTTAGAAGGACACTTTGAGGGACACACAGGAAACTGGGTTGAAAAGGTCGCTATCAGTCCGGATGGAAGATATATCGCATCGTTCGAGAGGGGACCAACTTCCGTCCACCTGTGGGATGTGGCATCAAGGCAGTTACGCTGGAAGGCACAAAGCGGCATTGGCAGGATTTCAGATGTGGTCTTCAGTCCGGATAGTCAACACTTGTATGTTGCGAACGAGACGGCTGGACTGACTTGGATTGATCCCGGACCCTGGCAAGGGTGGGATGACCGGGTCCGCGTCTGGAACGTCAAATCGGGGCAATACATTGACACGTTTGGCAGTGAGTTCCGCGAATTGGAAGAAATAACGCTATCACCGAACGGGAAAATTGCGCTCTTGCACTATTGGGATGCTGTCGTGATGTGGGATATCGAGAAAAAGCGACCCCTGAACGTGTGGACTGATTTCCTCAGAGATCGGTTCTACAATGTGGTGAAATTGAGTCCTGATGGACGGACCATAGGTGCCACCTCCCGATATTTTATTAAGACATGGGATGTCGCGTCCCAGCAAATGAAAGGCATCATTTCTGCAGAAAACACCAGGTTTGAAGGGCTCGCAATCTCCCCAGAGGGTCGGAAACTCGCTGTCCACAGGGACCGGTGGATGGAGGTCCGCAATCTTCAGACGGGTAACATTGAACTCCAATTCCCACAGCATATTGGGGAGCCTGAAGAAATTGTCTTCAGTACCTCTGGAAGGTGGATTGCGACAGTGGGGATCTGGCAGTCTCTCTCGATTTTGGACACCCAGAATCCGGAGAAACTCCAGAAACTTACATCAAAAAATGGACCTGTACCGCTCGATACGCATCAGATCGTCTTTAGTGAAAATGACGCGTATTTCGCTGCTTCCGGCAGAACGGAAGACGATCAAGATTCGATTCAATTATGGAAACGCGAGGGCGACACTTTCATCTTTCAATATACATGGCAGGTCCCAAAACTGCTTTATAGCTCAATTCCAACGCTCGCTTTTACCTCTCACACAGATGGTTCAACGGTGTTAGCCGCATCCGAAGAATTGGAACTCCACATCTGGAAACTCTTGTCAGACGGTCCCCAGCTTCTAACAACCTTGGAGGGAGGCTATCAGCCAGTGCACTTTAGTCCAGATGGTCGCTATCTCTTTGCCCGACGAGACGGTTCCACCCAGGTCTGGGACTGGCAGACAGAAACACCGCTTGAGCATCCGTCTATTCCAATATATTTTGACATCAGTCGAGATGGATCCGTTCTGCTTTCGGAGACAGTCAGCGGTCAAATCCGCATCTGGGATGGAAGCGCGCTGCTACCTTCGCAACCGGTTGCCGTTGAGCCGGGGGATAAACAGATTGTTATACTGGGAGAAGTGAAACGAAATCAACTCCTCCAAAACTTCCCGAACCCTTTCAACCCGGAAACCTGGATCCCGTTCCGACTCGCAAATGAAAGCCACGTTACGATCCACATTTATAACGCCACGGGTCAGTTGGTGCGTCGTTTATCCGCGGGGACACTGCCTGCAGGCGACTATTTCTCACAGGCACAAGCCGTCTATTGGGATGGACGCAATCAGACCGGCGAACCCGTGAGTAGTGGCGTCTATCTCTACACCATCAACGCAGGCAACTTCTCCGCAACCCGCAAAATGCTCATTCGGAAATGAGACGGTTTGGTGGAGTTGTAAATTCCTCGATGGATAAGGGGTACACCTACGCCTGTTTGATTGGCGGAAGATTCACGGTTCTATTCGGAGAATTCACAAATTTGAACACCTTCAATTGATTCGTCCGTAAGGAGGAACACAACGCATGGATAAGTTAAAACGAGCGATTCATTTTATGCTTGTAATGCCTTGCGTCCTGAGTACGGCTGTGTTCTATGGGTGTGGTGCCGATCCTCTCGGACCGTATGTACCGCTCCTACCTGCAATTGAAAGCGAAGCGAAATTCTCAAGCAGATTCCAATTGGAAGAAGAACCGCAGTTCTTCCATGATCTTTATGGTGCAGAAATCGTGGAAGGCAGCGAACTCAATGCATACACCGATCAGAAAAAATTCGATCAGAACGGCAAATTAATCGTTGGGTGGGGCGGTCAGCTGGATAGTCTTCGCTTCACAACGCAACTTGACCGGACAATCTTGGTTGAAGAAACCTTTCTCGGTAGATATACTGACTTTGCTATTGGTGATCACCTGCGCCTCAAACCTGCTACCCTGTTTCCAAACCGATATATTCTCTACAAGACGGAGTTCGATGGACTTCGGTGGGACATCTCTTTTGCGCAGGAACACCATCTCTTTAGTCTCATCCACTCACGTATTTCTAATCCTATTAAACTCACAGATGATACCTTAGTGCAAAGACTCGCAGGAGATCTTGGACGCCGGAACGGATTGAACCAATCAAGCGGTGTCAGGAATATCGAAAACGCGCGCCTCATCGGTTTTCGTGGACAAGGGCTTTTCGGTGAAATGTTCCGTATCGGATTTACGTATGTCAATTTGTATAAAGAACATCCCGAACGTTTGATAAATTCATTCATGGGGACAGTTGCCAATACACCCCCTGAAACAATATCCGTTGTTTTCCGTGATGACTCGCCTGAGGATAATCACACGAGTGCATTCACAGATTTTCGTTCTTATGATCCCGACTTACATAGCGATCATATCCAAGAGGGGGTTGGTGCGGCTTTCAAAAGCATGAAAATTACGATCGTCACACAATCACTTCACAAATTACCCCCCGCCGCGATAGCGGAAGGCATTGAACCCGAACTGCTACCAGAAAGGACGCACCAATTCGAGGTCTTCGCGGACGAACTGGTTCCGGTTGATCACAGCGGCGGTCCCTCCGAAATCCGAAATTCCGTTGACGGGAAGTGGAAAATTGTCACCGGTTTCAATAAAATGAAATACGATCTTATGCTGACGGATGAGAAGATTAACATTGACCCGCGGACAGTCAAATCGGTTGTCTTTGACATGGTTGTTGCGGGGGATTACAATATAGCGGTTATCGGTTTTAGTGAAGCAAATAGAGCCGAAGATGACCCCGACCTACAAGAGTGGATTAAAACGACAGACGGTCGCATTCAGATGCCGTATCGTGACGTAATTGAGGCACCGGGGAATTACGGTCAATCTCCGGATTACATCAAAAATAGAAAAAAACTTGCAGACGATCCCACGCAATGGAAAGGTGAAGGGAGACCTCGAAAAATCCGATATCGTTATGGCGCCGCACGTGCAGCAACGCTCTACGGACTTGATCTTGAAGGCACTATCAGTAATGTTTTCATCAGGGCACACTACTCTATTAATGGAAAATACAAACAGTACCCGACGATCCCGAAAGATAAAGTAGGTTTCAGTCGAACCAAAACGACTCTTCAGATGCCCGATGGTGAGGAAGAAACAGGTGTCACTATTGATCTCGGCAGCCAACTCCCAGTCGATGCAAATGGGATCCCGACATACTCGGAAACCGAGGGCGAGCGTTTTGAGGCTTTTTTAGGGGGTGACGGCACAGATGAAGATGGCAACGGGAAACTCGGTAGAGAAACCGCCTGGTTCGTCCAACTTAAGTCTCGTTTTGACAAACTCCACTTAGAAGGGGTTTTGTATCATATTGATCCAGGCTATACAACCAACTATCTGAATTTTGGCGCGCATCCGAATCGTGGTCAAATTTACACACTTGAACGCGGCCAACCTAATAGACCCTTGGAAGACCGACTTCCAGAAGAACAAATTCCGTGGGACGTAACCAATTATACACTGATTGAGGATGACGATGATGACGATGATTGGCCCGATGATAGTGACTTTGATGGCGTCATTCCACGCGCTGATGACCGAGACCAGAATGGGGTATTAGACTATCAAGAAGATTTTCTCATTTTTGATGCTGACCCGCCTGTGTTTGGCAATCCTATCGACCTGAACAATAACGGTATTGTTGATACAATTGAGGATGATTTTGAACCGGAATACGAATACGGGATAGACCGTCAGGGGTATCACCTTAAAGCAAAATACGATCTGCTTGATAACCTTGTTATTCAAGTGGGTTGGTTAAACGAAAGCGAAATTTCCAGCCGACGGAAAAATAACGCGAAATACATACATGTCACTTACAAACGCAGCATTCCCGATTTTGGGAGCTTTCACTTCCAAAATCGATTCGTCCGAGTCCATGATGATATTCCAGATTACGCAATCGCCTTGCCTGTTGGAGAATTGGAGTCGATTCACATTAATGATGAACTCGATTTTTACAACGCACGGGTGAATACAACGACGTTCCAATGTCTCTATACCGCAGTGCGAGACTTGACCCTTGAAGCCAAGTTCTTTGTTCTCATGCAAAAACAGTTTGAACAGGATCAAGAAAAGGCACTTTTCAGGGATATTGAATACGACTCGATATCAGAGGAATTTGAAGCCGATGAACGCGTCGACTTTATGGTGCCAATTGAGCAGGTCAGAGCTTACGAAGAAGGGCGGGCATACCCGTTCTATCCCGATCACGGCATTAACGCACTCGACCCGACTGACACGGGTTTAATCTATGACGACACGAATTGGAAAAAACGGCGTTATCCCGAACGGAACATCCGGAATCAACTCACGATTCTGAAGGCAAAATACGAAATTCCACTTGTGGATCTTCCATTCGTCAACAAAATTGTTGAAGATTTAACGCTAACGCCTATGGTGAAGTACGTCTGGGACCGCGCTTTTGACCGGAGTGCCGAGGAAATTCCCAAAACACTCAATCCGGACCTGTTTCTCCCAACCGATGCTGAACCGATTGAGTATTTGCGATTCAATCGTCAAAGTCGAGAGGATATTCTTGGGGTCCGTCTTGATTATCAGTTTACACCGCGATTGAATATCATTGGCGGATTCCAATACCGGAAGTTTTCCAACCGGGATAAAAACTTCAAGAACTACCTACAAATTTTCTCAGATGACGTTAAAGTTCCAAACCTATATCGACCTGACCTGCGAACCCGTATTTTTGAAATCCACGCCATCAACAGAGGCGAATGGCTCGGTTTCTATATCGTCATTCTCGCCGGTCACCGTAGAACCACGCATCTGTTTGAACGGACGACCAGTAATACAACGTTTGTTCGAGCGATGATGGGTTTCTAAATGGCAATCAGTTGTCGGCTTCTTTGCTGACGGCTAACGGCTATCGCTGGCGTGCGGGGAAAAGTGTTCCCAATAGACCTATTACCGACTCGTTGACTGTCGGTGTAATGTGTAACTGATTCTGTAGATAGGCTTCGTAGAGCGGAACGACTCCCAAAACGAACCGAGTGAGTGTGTCATCGTCCATAGAGAGGTGAATTGCAGTCTCTTCTGAAACTCCGTCCGATATGCGAATTTCACCGGCTCTGATGATAAGGCTTGCTTGATGTTCCAAACCTTTGATGCCGATTGTCCCTTGCCAGCTCTTGTAATCATCGCTCTCGCTCAGTCGTTTGGAAAGCAATGGGGAAAGCTCACGAAGGAGCATAGGTAGATTGAGGATCTTGAACATCCATACCCACCCTGCCGCCGCCGATGTGTATCCAAAATTGTGGAACAACTTTCTGACATAATTCTTTTCCACCTCTCCTTCGGGTCCCCAGCTTATCTGTTTATATTTACGTTTCACCAGTTCGTTGTGCAACACGCAAAGCAGAGAAGTGCCAACCTCCTCAAGAAAACTCTCCGAGTGTGGGGAATCCTTGGAAGGTTGAGGACTAAGACAGAATTCCCTGATTGATGCGTTCTCTTTTCCGTCGCATCGCGCTTGCACATACCCAAGCACCTCTCCATCTTTTTCTGCGAGATAAATCAACCAGGTTTCTGACGTTCTAGGTCTTTCGGCACGCTTCGGTCTAAGTTCCACCTGGTCAGCGTGAAATGCCTTGAATACGCGTGCCATTGCGGCTTCATCCCCCTGCGAGTATGGACGGATGGCTAAGCCCTCAACCACTTTCGCCTGTTCGTGCTGCAAGGTTTTGGTGAATTCCCGCGCTACGAACCCATCAACGAACCCAAAACTTCTGTACATCCCGTGGGCAGTGTTTTCCGTGCCGGTATGAAGCGAGATACAAGAGTGCCGGCGGACCAGTTCATGCGCCATTGACGCGCCGAATATCCACCGCGACAATCCCCTCCGACGATATTTCGGGTGGGTATGCACCCATCCTACGTAAGTGCCGGGAGCATGCGTGTTGTGAGGGAAGTGATGTGTATGGAGATGTAAATTGCAGACGGCAACGCGATAGCCTGCGATCATCGGATGTAGATGTAAGTCCGTAGTACGTTTGACATCCATCGTTTCCATATTGCGTCTGACATCCATCGTTAGGAGAGGTATCCCATTTTCGTCCGCGAGTTCTTCATAAGAGAACACTTCGGCAGCTGGATGGTCGATTTTGGCAAGGAGGTATCCGGTTTCGAGTTGGTATCTGTAATCTTGATGTGGCGCGATCTCTACGAGCCGATCCAAGGTTCCCTCCACGCGACCGCTACGAACCAACATCAAGACCGCCATCGCCACAAGTCCATCATCTCCCGTTTCGACCGTCAGCTCTTCAAGCACTTCCACTGCCCGCTCATCACAACTGTTGATGAGTTTTGTCGCGGCAGTCAGTCGTTCATATCTGTCTAACGCGTCCAGTTTAGCAACTAACCCCGAAATCGTATGCTCAGATTCGTCAGCGATTTCGAGAAGACTGTCAAGTGCATCGATTCTGTCGCTTGTGTCTGCGGTTGTGTCGCGAATCACTCCATTGAGGTATTTACGGACTTCCGTCACAAATTCGTCGCTGTCATTCGGCAACAGTGGGAGCGGATGGACAGTCGTGCCGATCTCCTCAAACCATGGAAACAGGTCTTCACTTACCGCTCGGCTGAGGTAATAGATGAGTCTATCCACCGATGAGAAGGTTGTGTCCGGCATGTTCTTTTCTGTGTCGCTTGATTTTTTCGACAACACTTCAGCGAGCCGGACGAACAAGTCGTCCCCATATTTCTCAAGTAGTGCCTTCAGTATCCAGATGGGTTTGCGATATCGTTGCTCGTAAACCCTCGCGATGTCAATGGGTTCCTCCGCTTGGGCGTTTTTACGAAATTGTTGCTCGGCTTCCGCGAGCATCTCTGCCGCCTCTGTTTCAAATCCGAGCAATTTCATTGCCCAGATACCGAAGAAAAACGGGAATCCCTCTCCATCAAAAATAAGCTCAGTCACCTTTCCAAATGGCGTTTTATGAGCAAGCAATTCACTCGCCTCGACACCGAGCGCATAAGCGAGCCTCGGAGGACTGACACACGCCCCAATTGTCATTACCGAAGCTTTCGTCCAACCGAGGTCGTATTCATGAACACACGACGGTGTCAGATCGATGTCCCATTCAATTTTCTCACCTTCAGGGAATTTCGAGAGCATCTCCGCCGCCAGTTTCTCAGCAAATGCCATACAGGTATCCACACGGTCCTCAACGAAGTGCGTATAGTAAATCTTGATCTTTCCGTCCTGTTTGCCCTGTTCTGCAATCGGAATTTCATCAGGAATTGCTTGATTACCCGTTGCCGAAGAGACGCGATTGACTCCTAAGCAATCGATGAAGTGTCGAGATACAGGATGATTCTCCTTTTGAAAGAGCTGCGTGTTGATCAGCAGGACGCGTCCTGCCCCAAAATGGAGACAGGCGCCAACGGGTTCTCCCGTCTCGTTATGTTCAAGAAAAACGCTGCTATCCTTAGGAATATCAAGGATACCGCAATGCGTGAGCCCCAGGTCATCAATCCCCAATCCATCGACAATTTCATCGTCAGTGAGACGCAGATTTTTCTTTGTATAACCGCGTAACGGATTCGCGTCAATATCCATCTCTCCTTGTCCTTCAGGTACCGGAAGAAATCGTGCGCCGAAAAGAGCCGCGACGTGATTAACCCCCAATTCCGAGATCGGTTCACGAACATCTCGCTCGAACCGACTTGTGCTGGAAGTTAAGAGCAGTCCGCCCCCGTTTTCTACAAACTCTTGGATAAGTCGGAGCTCCACCTCGGTGTATTTTAAAGGCGTGTTGCTGCAAATCGTCAGTACATCGTAGTTTTCTACCACTGCTTCACTGAGATAATCCCGATTGTTAGTGGTATGATAGATGCTATCCGGCTCAATCCGTATCAATCCATCCGACCAGCCGGTATCACGTGAAGTATCAACTAAGATTCGAATTTGTTCTTTTGCCATTGTCTTATTCCCTATTCATCAAATTTATTAGGCCCATCTCAGGGTTAGATTTTAATCTTCAGTGTTTCAGATTTTGCTTAGATCACATGATAATCGATCCTTTCTTGTATTCAACTATATCAACAACACTTTCTTCAAATTTTTTGTTGCACTCCAGCTCTGATGTTGCTATGATAGGTGTAAACAAGCACACTCTTTTTGGCAAACTTCGGAGACACACATGAACAACTATCGTATTGCAATCATCGGTTTAGGTGGCATGGGCGGGAGTCATGCCGAGGCGGTGCAGTTAGAAGGAAACTGTGAACTCGTCGCTGGGGCGGAGATCAATCCAGAACGCGCAAAAGCCTGGAGCGAACGATTTAGCGTCAAAGCCATCTATGACGACTATGAAAAGATGCTTGACGAACAACAACCTGACATCGTCATCGTCCCAACGCAGGCACCGATGCACCACCCACCAACGATCGCCGCGGCACAGCGCGGTATCCACGTCTTCTGTGAAAAACCGACTGCTCTCAACCTTATTGAAGCCGATGAGATGGTTGAAACCTGCGATCAGCATCACGTCAAGTTTGCCATTAACCACATTAAGCGTGCCAGTCCTTATAACCGTCACGTCCTTTCACTGATCGAAAAAGGCGAGATCGGTGAGGTGGTGTTGCTGAAGGCGACAGACAAAGGCGGACGCAAGGTAGGCAATTCGCTAATGGAGATGGGCACCCATCTCTATGATTGGTTACGTCTCTTCGCTGGCGATGTTGAGTGGACACACGCGCACCTCGTGCAGATGGATGGACGCGAGTCAACCGTCGACGACATCAAACACACCCAGGAAGTCCACGCATTCGACCGCGACGCGGGGCTTGTGCTCGGTGAACGCGGACACGCCGCTTTCCGCTTCAAGAACGGTATCCATGCCGATGTGCAGTTCCTCGCGCAACCAGAAACAAACGATAACGCCTACGGCATCGACATTATCGGCACTGAAGGACGAATTGCGATTCGAGAGAGCGTCGGCACAACGATGTTTATCCACAAAGGGCAACATAAGACACCGGCAGAAGCCTGGGAACCGGTGCATCTATCCGCCGAAGACTTGGACGAACAAGGTAATCCACGAGATAAAGCGTCAATACGGTTGCTATTGCAACGTCTCATGCTCCGCGATCTCATTGAAGCGATTGAAGAAGACCGGGATCCGTTCGCGAGTGGCAGAGACGGTCGCGATTGCCTTGAAATGATCCACACGACATGGGAATCACATAGACAGAAGGCCCGGGTATATATGCCACTTACGCCCCGCGAACACCCACTCGAACGGTGGCAAAGAGAAGCAGACGCACGAAAATAGGAGATCTTTATGCAACGTTTGGATATTCTTCATCCCTCAATTGACGACTACCTACTCGACATCATTCCTGAACGCGATGCGGTGCTAACCGAAATGGAGGCACACGCACGGGCAAACCGCTTTCCAATTGTGGGACCACTCGTCGGGCGCGTCTTGCACCAATTGGTATTGCTGACGAATCCAACACGGATTTTCGAGATGGGATCGGGCTTCGGATATTCGGTGTATTGGATGGCGAAGGCGTTGCAAAAACCGGAAGCCTCTATCATCTGTACCGACGGTTCACAGGAGAATGCTGATCGCGCAGCAGATTACCTCACTCGCGGTGGTATCGCAGATCGCATCGACTATCGCGTCGGCAACGCACTCGAAATCATCGAGGAAACCGAAGGCGAATTTGACATCATCTACAATGACATCGACAAAGACGGATATCCTGAAGCCTTCCACAAGGCGATCCCACGGCTCAGAAGTGGTGGATTGTTTATCACGGATAACATGATATGGGGTGGGCGCGTCGTCACACAGGCGTCCGGTAACCCTCCAGAAGGACTTGATGAACGGGAGCGATGGTTCCATGCAGCGACAATTGGTGTCAGAGAATTGACACGCCTGCTCTATAGTTCCCGCGATGTATTCACGACGATTATTCCGCTCCGAGATGGCGTCTCGGTTGCGGTGAAACGTTAATCCCTGAAAGAAACCTATCTTTGCTTTTTACGGCGAAGAATATCAAGAGGAGAGTCACAATGTTTTTTGAAAAAAAATCGTTTTCTGTTAAAGTCAATCTGCTCGCTATTGTTTGCTGTCTTTTGTTCACACTGTCTACGCTGCCTGTGATGGCACATTCAGGCGGCGAGGTAACATGCAAAAAAACCGAGGGACCTATCACGATCGATGGAATGATGGATGAGGCGGAATGGGACGCAGCATTTCAAGAATCTTCACCCTTACAAGACATCGTCGTAGACCCACGCGATCCGAAGCATAACCAAGAGTGGTATCAAATTATTCCCGGCGGTGGTGCTGGTAGCGATACCAACGATGGCGGTCTGCGTGTCAGTCGCGGCAAATTCGATGGCGACGATGATTTTCTGGCACGCTGGGCAACCCTATGGGATGACGACTACCTCTATTTCGCATTCGATATTACCGACGATACCCACCACGCATACGCCAATGATCTCGCTTCTCGGGACGGCGACATTGACGGGATATGGTTGCTCTTCGACACCAAGCATGATGCCCCTGTCTTTGAGTTTCCGCACCATGAGTTCGAGACGAAACATGTCGCCAATAACAGCAGCTATGAAGCCGACGACCACTATTGGATCTTCGCGCCTGTAACGACTGAAGATGTAAGCGGTGCATGGTCACAATCGTTGAGTGCGGGACGTGATCCAGAGTTAGGCGAACCCGGCAATGGACACGTCGCAGGTCAGAAGACAGGAAGCGGTTATGCTGCTGAGATGCGTCTACCTTGGTCGATCTTTGAGCCGTTTTTCGGTGCAGCACTCGCCCCAACAGACGGCTTAGTCATCGGATTCGACATCACAATTACAGACATCGACGGGGACGCGCCCGGCACGTATGCCGCACCCCTTGGTGGCGCGGTCGCTTGGTCGAGTGATTTTGAAAACGATAACAGTCCGGGTGTACTCGGTGACCTCCTTATCTCCAACGAGGTTATCGGCAGTGCAACGTCTGTCGATCCTACGGGCAAATTGCCTGTGACATGGGGTAAGATTAAGGGCACCTATAAATAGTCCAAAATTAATTATTTTCATATACAGAAACAGGGCGGGGACATTCCCCGCCCTTAACAAATCAATGGAATTCAGTAACTCCAGCCTGAAGGCTGGAGATTGAAGCAATACGCGCATTTAGCGTTGACCCGTATTAATCCGCTCGTTTCAAATGTTTTTTAAGGAACACTTTCGTCAATTCCGGGACCTTGGGATCTTTAAACCAGCCATGCCCGCCGCCTTCCACTTTGTAAAACGTAACCGGTACCCCCGCTGCTTCCAAGGCATCCTTCAATAACACGCTCTGTTGATACGGGACAAGTTTGTCTCGATCCCCATGGATAATTAGAAAAGGCGAATCGTCTTTGGACACATAAGTGATTGGGTTCGCTCTTGCGACGCGGTCCTGATGTTCCTGGATAGGTCCTCCTACCAATTGAGACTCTGGAGAGTCAGGCGCGTCATGCACCAGGCCCTCTGGAAGGCTTTGCGCGTCCATCTGAAGGAAGTCTGTGGGACCGAAGTAGTCAACAACGGCTTGCACCCGACTGGACACCTTCAGGTTTTCACCGACCTCAAATTCCGCTACATCGCCTGTCGTGCCGAGCATGGCGACGAGATGTCCACCAGCGGATGAACCCCACGCTGCGAAACGGTTCGGATCAAGGCGGTAGGTTTTCGCATTCGCGCGCAGCCACCGGACAGCGGCTTTCACATCTTCGATTTGCGCGGGAAAGATGGCGTGCTGGCTCAAGCGATAGTTGAGACTCGCTCCGGCATAACCGGCTTTGAGATATTCCATCCGGATGGTATGTGTCTTGTCTCCACCGCGCCAAGCGCCTCCATGCACCCAGATAATAAGCGGTAAGTCTTCCCCCATTTCTGGGATATACAGGTCGAGTTTCTGACGTTCGTGTCCCTCCGGAACATAAGCCACGTCGCGATACACCGTTACACCTTCGGGGACTTTCGGCGCCTCGGCGGAACCTCGACGTTGGGTCAGCACCAAAGTCGCGGCTACAAGAAATAGTATCAAGACAAGTGTGGCTACGATCTGCATCATCAGCTTTCGCATTGACTTTCTCCTCCGTTATCGAGGGTTTCATTTTAACTAAGCAAGATTCGATAACCCGTGCTGACGCCCGTTGCCATTCCAATAAGTGCCCAGATGCCAGCGCAGATCATCTCGCCAAGTACAAGCCCAAGGAATATCGGCCTCGCACCTCGATACATTCTCAATCCCCCGTACCTGACGAGACTATACTTCATCATCCAGCCGAGAAAGATTGAGGGCCACAGCTTTAAGGAGGCCCAAGAACTCAGCATTGTATACCCGATTGGATGCAGGGGCCACCACACGAAAATCCTTCTCAGCCACATCAACAGCCCCATGAAAAGGCTGCCGCCGACCATAAAACCTGTGTTCGTCCAGTCCGTCCCGGTCTCGGCGCTAACGAGTACAGACGTCAGCCATCGCATGTCGCCCGCCCCTCCTGTGTACGGCGCACGATGGGCATAGCTGACCTGGAGGACGGAATAATATGAGACAAGGGTTCCGATAACCATCGCTGCGCCCATCGCTACTAACAACCCCCTCCGTCTGACCTTGACTTCATCGGCCGCCTTGAGACCGTTTGCCACATACGGCATCATAATCTCCCGCAAGTCGCGCGTTAGAGAGACCGGATGCATAAACAGCGAGGTCATGGTTGAAGGATTGATTCTCGCCGAACCCAGCGTCGTAAAGAGAACGTAATGCGCTGAATACGAAGGATTGACGAAAGGAATTCCGCCGTGAATGACTTGCCATGTCAAGACAATATAAATGCCGAGAAGCACCAGCACAAAAAGCAGTGCGAATCCCAACGACATTCCCATCAGATGATTGGCAAACGCCAGCAGCAATATCCCGCCGACGAGACCGATAATTGTCAAACCAGCGGGCATCGCCTCGTTTGCGTCATCGCTTTTGCGAAAGGCACTGACAAGCATGTTTCTGATGTGATGCCGTGCTTTGAAAAGGGTGTAGATGACAAAGGTGAGGCACGCACCGATTTCCTGAGAAGCGCTGAACGAATACGCGTTCCACTGCACGCCTGGACCTTTGGTGATTTGGAAACCGAGTATCGAGCCGATCAGACATTGGAGTTTGAAGAAGAGAAAGAAAAACCACAGGCTAAACGATACCTCAAGCGGCAGTAAATAGCTGAACCCCACGATCGAACAATACAAGTTGAGTTGCAAAGGTCTCAGCGCACTCCAAGGCTGTTCAACTAAGTAGGGATGGGGATTGAATCGGACGGGAAATTCCGGTACGTTAGGGAAGAACGCATGAAGGCCGTTCAACATGTGAATGCCTACGGGAATGGCAAATCCGACCCATAATACCCTGCTCCTGAAGAGTGAATTTCTCGCGCCCGGTGGATTATTTGCCATCTCTACAGGCAACACAACCAGCGGAAAGCTACACCGCTCAATCTCGACCCATTGTCGGCGCAGCAGCACCGAGAGGCATATCACAACGAAGTAGAGGACAAACACATAAAGTGTCCAAGCGAATAGCGGTATCAGCCATGCCCCCCAGGGGATGGATTCACCCGAAGAGATGCCTTCATAAAAGAATTTGATAGCATTCTCATCCCGAACAACGCGCCAGTCGGGAATATAGTGATGGAAAAGGGCTTCCCAATCATTTTCGGGTGTCGCAAAATACTGGTAGGCGACAAGCGGGCGAAACGCATATCTCATCATGCCTGTCGAAGGAATGCCGGAGGCGGCTGCCATGATGCACCAGATCGTCACCAATTCACCCGCCGAGAGTGCGAGTTTGGGAGAAACTGCGCTCAAGATGCGGTTGCCGATCAGCACGAGGAGGGCCAGGACAAAAAATGGACCGACAGGAAAATGACCGCCAGCGAGAAAGACATTGCGAATCACGTAATCATTGTAAGGCGCAATCAGACATTCCCCGGCGGCACAGACGAGCCCAATGAGAACTGCCCGCGATGAGATGCTAACAGATTTGCTCGCGGGATTTAAGGAGGTATCGAACCGTTTTGACGTGTCCATTTGTCAGGGTACAGCAAAACTACCCATGCTCTTTCCTGATTTCCCAACCGTCGGTCGTCTGGGTAGGGGGTGGCGCTTTGTTACCAAAGTCAGTCTCGACGCTTTGGCTGAAGCCAGATTTTGTCCATATATCCAATCAGTCGAGCGGATTGTCCGCCTCAAGCACGCGGCGTGCCGCAGCGGAGAGCCTGCCTTCCGCCGCGGCCCGTTCCACCCAATGGGTAGGTATGCCATTTGTCCACTTGGCTGGGCTTGCGTCGGGGTCGGGTGTCCGATACGCGATCAGCAAACCCCATCGGGTTGGGGTTCCGGGCTTGCGATGGCCGACATGATGCGGCATGTGATGCGGAAACGAGACCATGCTCCCGGGCGGTAGCGAGAAGCGTACCATTTCCAACGGCTTGCCGGTGAAGGCGTGGATCTTTCCCTTCAGCCAGCCCGCTTTCATGGCGGCGTCATCATCGGGTCGCTCGGTGCTCCATTTGTACGGAATGCGGTAGAGATGGGCGCCCGGGATGACCCCAAGCTCCCCACCCTCCTCGAGGGTTGCACCTTCTGGATAGCAGAGCGTCCGAATACACTGCCGTTGCAGAAACTCGGTGGTCAGGGCGTGTCCGGTACCGATCGGATCTTCGACCTCGTACTGCCCCTGCCGATACTGGTGCGCATGCCACCGCCGTCCTATTGAGCCCGGCGTCCGGTTGAGCATGTTGCAGTGGTCGAGGATGAAGCGGTCACCGAAAAGTTTGGTGAAAAGCTCCATCATCTGAGGGTGGGCGGTAGCGACATCCCTGATGAAGTCGTCGTATCCAATCGAGAAAAATTCCGGCATGACGCCCTGCGACGCGTACCCGCGTGTCACCAACGCAGGACCTGGGCCGAACAGCCCGTGGTCGCGCATGTATCCAAGCAGTCCTCGGGGTATGAAGCGCATCTGCTCTGAGCCCCCGCAACACGTCGCCAAAAACTCCGGGGTGATGTGCTCCGGCAGCGGTGGCTGTAGCCCCCGGCCCGCGAAGTCGATGGCAGCCCAGTCGGTGTCCATGACAATCTCATCGTTCATCTGCTGTAACTTCTGCAAGCTCTCCGTCCACCGCTTGCGGCCAGCATCGGTCAGTATACCCTCCCACACCCAATAGCCTTCGCGCTCAAAGAATGTGCGGTCAAATGCCTGAAGCACTTCCGGCCGCAGCAGGTCATGCACGCGGCTTGCTGGGACGACGGTGTCGGTTTGACGCCGATGTATAGATGCTGTGTCCATTCGATGCTCCTTTGATAGAAGTTCGACAGTTAGTGATTGGCCAATACAGAAGAGCCAACGGTATCAATGGCAGTGCTAAATCCTGGACCTCCAGCCGCCACGTAGCCATCGCTGGCGCCTGTTAAATCGGGACTGACCCAGAAGGAATATAACTGTCCGTTTGTTAAATAAAACCTAAATTTCACCGGCTTACCCGTTAGAGAAGATACATCGTCTCCTGTTTTCCACCTGACGAATTGACAGGTCGTATCCTTGCTGATGGGAACGCAGTTTCTATGGGAATATGGTTCAATCACATTGCCTTGATCGCCTAAAATTTCAACTTGGAGCATACCCTTTTTTGTATTCGTATTCACAAAAAGATGCTTGCCCTTATTAAATATCATGGGCTTCGTTGTTAAAGATTCAGTCGATAAACCGGCATTCATGGACGCAAAACCGTCTCGGCGAAGGATTGCGAGTCCCGTCGTACCGCCTGCATACATATGTCTACCGAGTGTCGGTGATTCTCCCGACCAGGCGCCAAAATAAAAGTAAATCTTATCCTTCACGACCAAACATCCACCCCCTGCCGCATGGATATAACCCCTATTCCAGGTGCCTTCCTGTCGCGATCCGGCTATAAAAGGACTGCGAACAGGTCTATGCCAGTGGAAACCATCGCGGCTATACCCTAACACCAGTTCATTCGTCTTAGGGAATCCCCCTATGGCACAGAGTTCATTGGGTGGACCTTTAAAAATTGCAAACAAGCCCAGAAGCACGCTCTCATAGGCAACTGCGTTAACGTCATAGAGCTGAGGTGCGTATCCGAGGTCAGGGTCCGCTGGGTCGAGTTCATCAGCTCTCGTCCAGAATACCACATCTTCCTTCTTCCATGAACCGCCTTTGATAAAATCCTCGTGTTCGCGATAACTTCGGGTGCGTCCCAGCGTACGATTCGAGGTCCGAATACTGTAAACCCACTTTTTCCTGAAGGCATTATAGAAGAACGTCGTATTATCCCCACAAGGACCCGTTTTGACGGGCTGCCCCCAGTGGATACCATCAAATGAGGTATAAACTTCCCCGCCTGACCAGTCAGGAGAACGGAAGTATGCAAACATTTTAAACCTTTGATCCGGGTCGTCTGTTTCGGGGTCTAACCAGACTGCGACTCCATCTCGCCGATATCCTTTCCTTACCGGAAGGACCCTGTTCGTCGCTGGCGCTACATCTAACATGGGTCTATGCCAATGTAAGCCATCTTCACTGGTTGCATACCCCAGACCATCGAACCATCCCGCATGATACCACATTTTAAATAACTGTTCTTCGGCATCATAAAAAACGCCGTCATTGAACGGAGAGGCAACCGGATATTTCCCATTATTGATCTCCAGTTGCGTTTCAGGCTTTAAAATCGGATTACCTTCATATAAGCGTGGGGTGTGAAAATCCCTTTTTAGATCGGTATTTTCAATGAGAAAGTCATCTACAAACAGTTGTCTTCCCTTATCTATATAAATAACTGTCGGGGGATTTTCTAAGTATGGTACTGAGATAGGTGAAAGGGTTGTGTCACACAAATTTCGTGGGGGCCACTCTTCCGGCAGACGAATTCCATTATATAGAATTTCTTTCTCATTATTTTCCATTATTTGAAAGCCTCCTTGCCTCTTCGTTCCCTCGGACTTTTTTATTGCTCATACATTGGATTTGGGGGTATGCCCTGATCTCTGAATCGCCGGTAATCTCCGCTCCGAATGGGAATAAAATTACCGCGGATGCCGTAGATCCTGCCGTTGAAGAGTTTTACCTCGAGCCGCACCACCTTCTCCATAAATTCTGAGACGGATGGGTGATTCTTCCACTTTGGTTTCCAAAAGAGATCATCACCCGTAAACGGTATGCAATCTTCAAAGGTATAACCTGGGTGAGGTTTCCCATCTGGATCTGTTATCTGAACCCGGACTTCCCCCTGAGGGACCTGGACGTTGAGGGTGAGTTCTTCACCGTGGACGAAGAACAGCCGCGTCGTAAAAGATCCTGGACCGCCCTGCGGTTCAAAATAGGAAAATCCATCGAGCCTTAACTCGTGGGTTAATATTGCCCCCTCCCCTAAATCCGGACGTGCGTGGATCTGGGCGTGTTCTCCCTTTGAGGCACTGGAATAGATCCTGATCTTTTTGTCTTCCGTAATGACCATACTCGATGGGTAGATACAACCATACCCGAATTCACCCGGCTCGGCGTTCGGTAAAAACGGCTCTCTGAGGGCTCGCTGGAAGTGCAACCCATTATAACTGTAAGATAGTTGACACCGCACCTTCCCATGTATGTACTTATTCGGGCTGTCAACAATCGGGGACACTTGATATATCCACAGGAATCCGACAAATATGCGCTCATAGGGGAAAACGGGCATACCATAGACCTCAGCGGCTGGCGTATCCTGGGCATCAGTCCGGATAGCCACTTCGGGTTGGGAGAAGGTACGCCAATCCTTGGTTTCATAAACCGAGATCCGGCGATCTCCGCCTTTCGGCCTTGCTGCAATAACGTAGCTCCCCCGGATAGGGTTCCAAAAACCCGATACCGCCGGGTCTATTCCAAAGGGGTGCCACTTGGCATCTTCGATGCGTTTCCAAGATAAACCATCGGGTGAAACATACAAAGGAGAGTGGCTTTGGGAGCCTTTTTTTACGTTACTGGCACTGACAAAAGCCTTAATCCGCTCAGCGGCGTTATCTGTATGGGCATCAAAGAAACACGGACCCCATTCGCCGAACCCTTCAAGCGGAAGAATCTGGTGAGAACACGCACGATCTGGGATTTGTATTTTATCCGATAGGTCTACAATCTCCCATCTGACGCCATCATCGCTTTCGATGGCTACCGCGACGTGCTGCATCCGACGGCCTGGCCTTGCGTATTGCGTATCGAGTTGCCCCTGATACAGACACCGCCAGCGACCGGTATAGGCGTCTACAAAGACAGTTGGATAGCCCCAGGAAGGATCGAGATGCGGGTCGATAAATATCCCCTCAGTTACTAATTGAGGACGTCCGACATGACGGACGAGGTTTTCTCGGCGATGCAGGTACCAATCGTCAAAAAAGAGTAGGGTCGAACTCCCGTTAGTGTCCATGAGATTTTCTCCTTAATGCGTCAGAAATCTTTAGGGCAGTGTTCTCTCCATGCCTTTCGTGGGCTATCAGAAGAATGGATCCGGGAAAGGGATGTCAACCCCAAAAGGAAATGCAGCGCGGGATTACAAGCTCAGAGGCGAAGCGGGAGAATGTGAAGTTAACCGGGAAAGTAAGAAAGCGGTGAAACCTCCGCCTTCTCACTTCCAAAACTCGGCTTATGCGCTTCGCGGAGCATCCAATCTGCCGTTCGCGCCATAAGTTTCGTCTATTGGGAAGCCTGCTTAACCTGACCCCATGTGGTCGTGAGGTGCCCCAATGGCGACACTGGGAGAAATTCCTCCATATTATTCATGACCGTCTCGATATCGTCTTCATCCAGCTCGCCTTTGAAAACGGCGACCTCGTCAATGACGCCGTTGAAAAATGAACCGCCTCTGTGATCACCCATGCTGACGCCGATTGCAAAGCCATTCTCGTGATCAATGCTACCTTTGACGGAGCTATGGTCAATCGGGTTTCCCTGCTGTTCTCCATCGACGTAGACATATCGCTCACCCTTTGTTCTGCTAAAAACCACCGCAAGATGATGCCATTTCCCGTCGTCAAGACCTGCGCCTCTGTTGTCACAAACTGTGACAGGTTCAGTCTGCAGTCAGGTCCTGATCTGTCCGCCGCCGCTGAACTTGACTTCAAACCCAGTCCAGTCTCCAGCCAGCCGTGTTTTACTCATTACGAAACCCGTGCCCGTATCCGTTTTAAACCAAGCGGTAACAGTAAAGTCGGTCTTATCGCCGAGTTCAAACGCCTTCAGTTTGTCAGCACTTTCCGTCTCGACCGAGGTCCCGCTGCCATCAAATTCCAGAGCACTGCCGAACTTACCTTCAACCCATTTCGGTCCAGCTATGAGCTCGCCGTCATTGCCATTGGGTGAGGAATCTTTAGCGACATTTCCTTTACCTTCGTCAAAGAGCCACACCCCGATTGCGTCATCTATGCTCACTTCAGCTGCGCTGAATAACGGAAACGCAGAAGCCAGACCTACGTAAACCATGACATTTATCACCAATACCCGTATCATTGAGAGTTCCTCCTTACTTTCTGAGATAGAATAGAAAATGGAAAAACCGTCCGCTTACGGCTTAATCTTACCTTATAGTAATGGCAAGATTACCATACAGTTTGACAACCGTAATGAAAACTGCCAGCCCCTGCATCAGGGTTCTCATATCAGCATCGGATAGAGCGATGTTGCAGAGGGCGACCGCATTGATGACTCTGTTGAAAAACGATCCTGCTCTGCGATCCCCCAGACTCACGCCACCGTTTCCACGTTGGTTTCCAAACTGTATTATCTCATTATACCGAACTCGATATATAATGTCAAGTTAACGCCTCGATTTCGCCCAAATAAGTTAGTTGTCGATTGCAAAGATAACAGGAGTTGACCCAGCAACACTTCATCTTGCATCATCGGCTTTTGCATTAACCTTCTCCTCCGTTATCATCAAATTAAATTTCTCGTGTAGATTATAAACACCGCGTTCTGCAGGAAACCGAGAACCAAATAGTCCCAATTAGAAAAATTGACATCCATTGTCATTTCGCTTACAATAGTTTTCAAAGAATTCATAGAACGTTCTTCTAACCCAATTTGGACAGCTGATGTTCCAGCGTACTTAAAAACTGCCATCCATAAACGTCTACGTATTTAGGGAAAAGTGATGGAATCGACCGGAGCGCATTTCAAACGGTTTATCTTTATCTTGATCGATGGGGCACCCTACGAAATCTTTAAAACGTTGATTGAGAATGGGGATCTTCCAAACATCAAGAAACATGTGGTGGATCGCGGCAGCTTGAACAAAGCCATCTCTGCCTTTCCATCAACGACGGGACCTGCCTTTATTCCATTTTTGATGGGGTTGTATCCCGGCACAGCAAATGTTCCGGGCATTCGATGGCTCTCCAAATCCAATCTCCATATCCCTCACCGTTTCAAACGTCCCGGCATCTGCAGTTATATGGGGTTTGATGGTTTGCATTTTGAAGCCGATTTGCCCCTAAGTTCTCCCACACTTTTTGATTTTTTTTCACCCGTCAGCAATATTTATAATCTGCTCGCCCGCGGGTGTCCGCCCTCCAAAAACCTGACGCGCTGGATCAAACCCTTTGCATATACGTACGCACATTTTTCTCATCGCTGGCGATTCGTTAATCAGATTGCAGTCCGTCACTTACACAATGCCGTTGAAGCAGGGAACAAGTTTGTGATGTGTCTTTTCCCCGCAGTCGATACCTTTTCACATCTCACAGAGATACAATCCCCACAGGTACTTCAGACGTACCGAGAGATAGACACCGCGGTTGGAAACCTGGTCTATACTTTGCAAAAGATGAACACTCTCCAAGAAACGCTGATTCTGATTACCAGCGACCATGGAATGACCGACACACATACGCATATTGATATCCCGCAGCATTTAGACGATGGCGGCTGGCGATGTTTGCATTATCCAAAAGTCTGGCGGCAAGATGCTGTATCTGCCAGCATGGTATCAGGTAATGGGATGACACATCTCTATTTTAAAAATAACTCGGATGGAAAGGGATGGGGCGAACGAACACCTTTCGAGGAACTCCACAAAATGGGTGTCATTGGTTCCTTGATTGAACTGCGAGGATTGGGGCTCGTTGCAGGACAAAGCGAAACTGGAGACATCATCGTCCAGAACCGAAGTGGACAAGGAAGAATCTCCTGTCACTCAGAGTACACAGGCGACGGAGAGCTACAAAACGTAACGACGACTTTCAAATGCGCAGACGCATTGCGCTTCTCCTACCGGTTTACTGGGAAAGATCCACTCGGTTACGGTGTGTCTTATGAGAATCTATCCTCACGGGAAGCACTCCGTGAGACCTACAACAGTCCATATCCAGATGGCATCGTTCAATTGTGGCAGATTTTCAACAGTGAGCGGACGGGTGATCTCGTCCTAAGCGCTGAGAGCGGTTATGACCTACGCGCTCGCTATGAAATACCAAAGCATCACGCGACCCACGGTGCCTTGATTGCGGAGCATCTGTGTATCCCGCTTGCGACGAGTTATCCAATCGCAGAACAGTACATCCGGTCCGTTGATGTCTTCCCAACAGTGCTGAGTCTATGTGGACATAACGTTGCGGTGCGTCACATTGATGGTAGGGTTGTTAAGTAGACCCGAATCTCACCACGCATTGACAAACCACCCCTCTTCTGTAGGAGCGAGTTGTGCGCGCGACACCTCCTAACAGCTAAACATCCCTGTCCCTGTGTAAGTATCCCACACATTTTCATTTTTCTGTTACCATATTGCATGTTGATATAACACCAGAGCAGAATCTGGAAATACATTAAGTTAAATTGGGTTAGTCTTTTTTTGTTTCATAGGTAAAATTCTCAACCTCATCCACTACTATTTCTCTGTTTTATGCCCAACCATCCAACAGATATTTTTGCATAAGAATTCCACTTTTTTCCAAAATTGTGTTCGCTTTTATCCCGAAGTCGCGTCACTATATACCAAATACTACACGAAGCACTTTCCTTTTCGAGGTTTTTGATGAAAAAAGATTATACCGAACTGATCCAACGCACCCTTGAAGGCGATAATGATGCTTTTGCCTGCTTGGTTAGAAAGTACCAGAAGAGGGTTCACGCGCTCGCATGGCGGAAAATAGGAGACTTCCACATTGCTGAAGATATTACACAAGAAACGTTCCTACAAATCTATCGGAAATTGCCGACCTTGAAAGATCCGTGTCGGTTTCCGGGGTGGCTTTATGTTATCACCAATCGTCGCTGCCTCGCGTGGCTCCGCAAGAAACGGATTCAAACGCAACGCTTGGAGGAGATAGATACAGCAATGTCAGAGAAGACATCCTATTCCAGACATATCGCTACAGAGCAGGCGAAAAATGCAGCGGAAGCACAACGCGAACTTGTTAAAAACTTATTGGCGAAGTTGAAGGAAAGCGATCGGACCGTCATAACTCTCTACTATTTGAGCGGGATGACTTATGCAGAGATAGGTGAGTTTTTAGGTGTGTCAGCGGATACCGTTCGAATGCGGGTCCGCCGTGCGCTGCAACGCTTAAAGAAGCATGCCCCGCTGATTCGAGAAGCACTCGGTAGTTTCCAACTGTCTCCCAATTTAACTGAGAATATCATGCGTGAAATTCCGCGTATCAAACCCCTACCTCCTACTGGAGGAAAGCCACCGGTTGTACCGTGGGCAATTGCCACCTCGATCGCCATTTGTATTGTAATAATGCTCGGAGCCAGCAACCAATACCTAATGCGTTTCCAACAGCCCTACAGTTTTGATGCCACATCCGAAATAACGGTGGAGCTTATTGATAGCCCCTTTATTCTTGATCTCTCACCAAAACCAGATGTGCGAAATCAGTTTGGAAATTCCGGTATACTTGGTCAGCATGATAGTACTGGTAAGAAACTTGAAGATATTCTTGAATCACACTTCAATGCTATGGGTGGTCTAACACGGCTATCCAAGATTCGGAGTTTAAAACGTTCCGGTCCCGCACAACTAACGCAATTGAGCGGGCGACCTACAAAGTTCCTAGGTATGGTCGAAATAGCAACAGTGATTGGAAAAAAGTCTTATCTCAAACTCGACTTCGGGAAGTTCTTCAATGAGACGACTGTTCTGGAACGGCATAGAAGGTTGGAAATCCATTTTGAAATCCACTGTATACGATGACACAAGAGAATTGTCAGCAATGGAACTTGAGATTGCTAAACAGAGAGCCTATATCACACCGTTTCAGCGAAGTTACGAACAACACGGCGGCAGTGCGTTTAAACAACGCGAAGACGAGACGTTCCAAGACAAGGAATGCTTCGTGATTCAGATCATTGGGGTAAAAGGTGTAGAGAACATTTTCTATTACATCGACAAAAAATCCAACCTACTTATTGGAATTAAAGCCCCGAACACTGATTCTACCTTTAACAGTGATACTGTGATTATTCATTTAGGTAATTACGCTAAATATAATGGTGTAATGTTCCCCAATTTCCGGCAAGTGTCTATCGGGAACAATGAATTAAATGCCAATTACACTTTTACAGAGACAGAAATTAATGTTACGTTGGATGAGACGATTTTTGAGAAGCCATAACAGTGGCATAAGCATTGTAGAATAAAAATTTGAGTTCTGTTACGAGAACGCCGTAAGAGGTATCTTTCACTGGCGAGGTTGGCAAGAACCCTCACGCTGTGCTTTTTAACCTCGCCACCTACCTTCTTTTTCATCCTCGATCCCAACTCACTGTCCAGAATTATGCACCTATTCACCCGTAATTCGCGTCATTATATAGTGTGGTGTGGATGGATAGGCGTTCTTCGCGCTTTATAAGCGTCCGCACCCGCAAAACGTGTAAGTTATTAAGCTGCTAATACAAACAGCCTTTCTGGAGATGTCTGATGAAAAGTGATGATGTTGAATTGATCCAACGTATCCTTGCTGGCGATGAGACTGCCTTTGCAAACTTAATCAGAAAATATGAACGGCAAATCCATGCGTACGCCTTACGAAGGATCGGAGATTTCCACATCGCCGAAGATATTACACAGGAGACCTTCCTGCGCGTCTATCAGCACTTGAAAACCCTGAACGATCCGACCCAGTTTACAGGGTGGCTTTATGCGATTGTGAATCACCTTTGTATCGCATGGCACCGGAAAAATCAGCTACAGACCCAACCGCTGGAAGAAACCCACATTTCGGAAATAGAAAGAGAAGCGTATTCCCGATATATTACGACGGAACATGCGAAGACGATTACCGAAGCACAGCGCACTCTCGTCGAAAAACTTCTTACAAAGTTAAAGGAAAACGATCGCGAGGTTATTACACTCCACTACTTTGAAGAGATGACCTCTTCAGAGATAGGAATGTATTTAGGTGTATCCGAAAATACCATTAAGAGTCGGCTACACCGGGCGAGACAGCGGTTAAAGAAGTACGAATCTATGATTCAAGAGATGTTAGACATTACGATTGAAGGGGAACACCGTTCCCGAAACCAGTTGAAAGGGGAAATGAGTGTGACAAAAGAAGCTAAAGATGAAGCCAAAATCGAAGCAAGGCTGAAGAAACTACAGCGTCAGATTGCTGATCTGCAAGAAGAAATTAAGGTTATCGCAGCTGAATCAGACACTTTTCACCCTGATAACATGGAATTCCTTGATCCGGAAAAAAGTGTAGCTCTTAGGACGTTATGTCGCCTCTCCGATAGTGATGAAAGGGCAATTTCGTGGGGTTATGTCGGCGGCTATCGGACCTCTCCCGGCAAAACAACTGCCCGCGTTGCATTCTGGGGGGATAACCTCAATAGTTTCCTGACGAAAGCACCAGACACTGAAATCGTGAATCTTGCAAGTCTCTTCACAAATCCCACGATAGTTGCCGTTTTAAGACAATTAGTAGCAGGGAAGCAATCCATTGCGGATCTGGCAAACAGGTGTGACCTCTCTGAAAGTGAAGTAGGGAAAGCCGTGGAGACGTTAATGGAAGCAACCTTAGTGGTACGCACGGAAAACGATCTCATTGAACCGAAAAACGATGTCGTTTCCTTCTTCCTGAACTTTGTGAGTATGACAATCGTACATCTCGGGCACATCAGACCTGAGAATTAAACTTAGTTCTCACTGGCGAAGGTCTTAGAAGAACCAAAACTCGGTTTTTTCTGACCTTCGCCACTGCAACGCCATATCTTAGGCAAACCTTCTAACAAATATTTCCTTCCAAACCTATTTTTCCAAAATTATGCACCCTTTTCTCTCAATTCGCGTCATTATATAGTGAAGCGAATCAATAGGAGGTTTCTTTGTGCTCCATGCGTGCATCTATCAGCGAAACGGGCAATTGCACAGGACCCGTGGTAAAATAGTCTTTCTGGAGATGTCCAATGAGAAATGATGACGTTGCCTTGATCCAGCGTATCCTTGCAGGTGATGAATCTGCTTTTGAAAATTTGATTAGAAAGTACCAGAAACAGGTTCACGCGTTCGCATTTCGGAAAGTAGATGATTTTCAGACCGCCGAGGATATTACACAGGAGACTTTCCTGCGCGTCTATCAGAAACTTGCAACGCTAAACGACCCAGCAAAATTTTCAGGGTGGCTCTATGCGATTGTGAACCATCTGTGTATCGCATGGCACCGAAAAAACCGGTTACAAACTGAGTCGCTGCAAGATATCCATATCTCGGAAATAGAGACAGATGCGTATTCTCGATACGTCGCCGTAGAACACGCAAAAACGACTGCTGAGGCACAACGTGCCTTGGTCAAAAAGCTGCTTACCAAGTTGAAAGAAAGCGATCGCGAGGTTATCACACTCCACTACTTTGAAGAGATGACATCTTCGGAGATAGGGATGTATTTAGGTGTGTCTGAAAATACGATTAAGAGTCGACTTCACCGCGCTCGACAGCGGTTAAAAAATTACGAGTCTGTGATTCAAGAAATGTTAGACATTACAACTGATGGGGAACATCGTTCCCAAGACCCGTTGAAAGGAGAAATTAACATGGCAGATGCAAACAAACTCACGGCAGATCTTGAAGACATACAGCGTCAGATTGCCGATTTGCAGGAGCAAATTCAGGTTATCGCAGGTGAATCGGATGCCTTTCTTAGCGCCGAAAAAAAAGAAGCAGTGTCAACATTATGCCGACTCCCCCATAATGCTGAAAGACCCATCACCTGGAGCTACGGGGGCAGCTATCGCACCCGCGCCGGAAAGATGTGGAAACGTATCTCACTCTGGACAGATAGCATTGACGATTTCATATCTCGAGCACCGGATGACGCGATTGCGAACCTCGCTAATATCTTCACAAATCCGACTGTCGTCGCTGTTTTAAGACAGTTGGTGGAGGGTAAGAAATCGGTTGAAGACTTGGTACACGGATGCGACACCTCGGAAGGTGAAATAGAGAAAGCTGTGGAAACCTTAATAGACGCGCAGTTAGCCGATCGCACGGAAGACAATCTCATTGAACCCAAAAACGATGCCGTGTTCTATTTTCTGAATTTCGTAGGTATGACAAGAGTCCATCTGGATCCAAAAGACCACTAATCCGAGTCCAGTACTGAAAGGGAAGACTGGGACAGTCTGTCTCCAGCCTTCCCTCCTTCTATCCAAAGGGAACCATTCAATGTTTTTGGTGTTACTGAGGCGTGAGATTCTCGCGCATCTGATCACATTCCGTTTTGCGGTGACCGTAATTGCCTGTCTGCTGCTCGTTGTCATAACCACGCTTATCAGAATCGACGATTACGAGAAACGATTGGCGGGTTACAATACCGCCAGAAATGCCAATCATGCAGAACTGTTGTCCACCCGAACGTATTCCCTTTTAATGCCAAGGGTCGATCGACCCCCGAATCCACTGAGCATCTTTAATGCGGGTATGGACAACCGACTTGGTAATACGTTGCGGATCTATTACACGAATGTCCCTGTCCTCTGGGACGCTCAAACCCACAGTTCAGGCAATATTTTCATCGATCACTTCTATCAAATTGACCTCATCTTCATTTTTCAGTTTGTGCTTTCATTGCAGGCACTCCTGTTCGCCTATGATGCGATTGCAGGCGAACGTGAAACCGGCACAATGCGTTTGACGATGAGCCATCCCGTAAGACGGGGAAGCGTCTTGGCAGCGAAGTACCTCGGTGCAATGACGTGTCTAATCCTGCCACTGATCATCAGTTTTATCATCGCTCTGGTTTGGATCGTGTCAACGGGTTCGATTGTTTTCAGTAGCGATGATTTTCTACGTATCGCCGGCATCCTGCTAACTTCGATTATCTATCTTTCTGCAATCTACCTGATAGGATTGTTGATTTCCGCTTGGGTACACCGCACCGCCACAGCACTCATGATTTCTCTGTTTGTCTGGGTGGTACTGGTGTTGGTTTATCCTTCTCTTAGCGTGTCTGTGGTTGATCAACTGATAAAACCTCAAGGGAGTAGGATAGATTCCAGTTACGATGCGATGCGGCAAATACGACTGGCAGTCAATAAAGAAGAGATGGAATATCTTAACAACGATCGAATCGAAGGCGAAAGTGATCGCTTTAACTTGGATGGGGCTCTTGCACGTGGATTACATGTCGGTATTGGCAACAAACCGACACTGATGCGTATAGATTTCAAAGGGTATGATTGGCAACACATCAGCTCGGAATCTGAAAAATTCATTCCTCATGCCATTCGCTATCATCAATTCTTAACACCCTTACGCATTGATGCAGCAGAGAAAATAGGATTGATACGCCTGCCTACACTGAAGCAACTCCGATTTCGGAGAGCCAGAATTGCTCGGAACCTGCTTCGGCTCTCACCGGCGGCGATGTATAACCTCGCAACACAAGCATGGGCAGGTACCGACCTCTATGGGGTCGAGGATTTTTTTCAGACAGCACGCCACTATCGCCGGACGCTGGTCAATTACTTTTACGACAAAGACGCCTTTTCAAGCAGGCAATGGTTTGCCAGTGATAAGGGCGCAATTGATTTAGATGATCTCCCAAGATTTGTCTACCAGCGTGCGGATCTCTGGACAAATGCTTCACGAGCACTCCCTGACTTGCAGCTGCTTCTACTGCTCAACGTTGCGTTGTTCCTGGCGACATTCACGATTTTCGTCAGACAGGAAATTTAAAGATAGATGTGTTTGTCATGTAGAAACCATTTATTGGCCACCTCACTTAGGACTTTCAAAATGATCGCGAGCAGGAGATCGCTCCTAGAAAAACAAGAGGCAACTGGAGATAGCAGATGATTTTCCACATCGTCAAACGCGAACTTTATGATCACCTGAGCAGCCTCCGTTTCGCGCTGACAACGCTATTGATCCTCGTACTGATGATCGTTAATGCTGTCACATATCTCGGAGAATACAAACAGCGAATGGGCAAATATCAAGGACAAGTTGCTTGGTCACGGAACGAGTTGAAATCTCGAGGATCGAGTCTGTATCGTCTGGTTCTAAAGGGTCCGGGACACCTCTACAAAAAACCGAGTCCTTTGGCTTTCTGTGCGGACGGCGGAGAAAAAGTCTTACTTGGCGAAGTCCGTGGCAATACTGCGGGTCGGACACGTCGATGGCGGAGTGGCGACGCTACGTATAAGTTCACAGAAATCTGGGGGTTAATATATCCGCCCAATACCGACCTTCTGTTTATTTCGGAGCAGATACCCACGGAAAGAAGCATCATGCCGGCTTATATCAAAATCGATTGGGGATTCGTGACTGCAGTGCTATTGAGTTTCATGGGCATCCTGTTTACATTCGATTCGATCTCGGGTGAGCAGGAACGTGGCACGCTACGGTTGATGCTGGCAAACAGTATTTCACGGAACACCCTGCTTTGCGGCAAGTTTCTCGGCGCGTTTTTCACCATCACTATTCCCTTCCTGATTGGAACGATCGTCAGTCTCTCCATCATATACCTTTCCGAAGCTGTTCAGTTCAACAACAGTCATTGGATGAGGGTGGGCGCCATTGTTTGTGTCGCGCTGATCTATACCTCAATATTTATTTTCTTGGGCCTCTTCGTTTCCAGTCGTGTTAAAGAGTCTTCAACGAGCCTCGCGATTCTCTTGTTGATTTGGACGGTTTGGGTGGTGCTGCTGCCAAACGCACTGGGGTCTCTCGGTAACCGGTTGCAGCCCCGACCCACTCCCAAAGAATTCATGGCGCAGGTTCAAGATTCGCGCCAAGATTTGCAGACCCGTTATTTTGCGAGGATGAAAGAACCGCCCCGACGAGAAACTCCAACGACAATCGCAACAGCGTTAGGTGCGGAATATGTTAATAAAGACGCAGAATTGCGCGATCGCTTGCGTGCAGACTACCTTTCCGCCGAACTCCGCCAAATCCAAACTGCTCGGTCCCTGACCCGCATTTCACCAGCAGCGGTTGTGCAGTACGCTTTTGAAGGGTTTGCAGGCACAGGTTTTGCTCGCCATTTAGACTTCATTTCTCAAACACGCCAATACGCAAAACAGTTTCGACAGTTCCTCATCGATACGGATCGGTCAGATCCAGAAAGCCCGCACGCCGTTGGTATCCTGGAAGGCACATCACAGAAACCTGTGAACTTCGATGCCATCCCTAAATTTGAGGATCAACACCGCTTTGGGACGGATCTTAATGCCTCAATTGTCGATCTGCTGCTATTGATCCTGTTCTTACTGGTGCTGTTCATTGGCACCTTCCTCTCTTTTCTCCGCATGGAGATTGGGTGATTTTCAAACGCTATCATACCACTGAAGGTTAAGAGATCGACCTACTACAAACATTCATTCCTTGATTTGACTTTTCTTGCTAAATGTGCTACTATCTTAAAATTGACCGTGGCGACGCGCGGTTCAACAGGTTTTCCGTGTGTCCTGTAATATCGGTATAATGTGTTTCAACACACAAAAGGTTAGGAATGCGGAACACAGCACCCAGAAAACTACAAGTCTACCGGGACCAAAACAAACGACAGCCTTTCACGGAATGGTTTTACGCAATTCAAGATATAAAGACGCGAACGAGAATTCGCAAACGATTGGACCGGCTTGAAGATGGGAATTTTGGCAATTGCAAATCTGTTGGGGACGGTGTCTTTGAGCTACTTCTCCACTTTGGTCCAGGCTATCGCATCTATTTTGCCCAAAGCGATAACACGCTCGTTCTTTTACTCTGTGGTGGTGACAAATCATCGCAGAAACAAGACATTGCGCGTGCAAAGAGCTATTGGTTACAATATAAGGAGACACAACGATGACAGAACTCAGAACATGGCACGAGGTCTTAATAGCAGATCTCGCTGCTAATCGAGCTGAAGCAATCGACTATTTTGATTTGTCACTGCAGGAATACCAACTTGACGGTGATACCTCCTTCTTTCTCAAAGGGCTCCGCAACATTATAGAGGCACTCGGTGGTGTCCCCGAAATTGCAAAACAAACGGGTACGGAACCGGAAAGCCTCCTTGAAGTCCTATCCAGCGACGATCCGCCACGACTTGATACACTCAACATTCTTGCTAACGCATTGGGATGTCGGCTGTCAATCGAACCGCTGGAGACTGTAGAGCCAAGCCATCAAGTTGAGGATAAGGAGTATCCGGTTACGGCCCGAGAGTCCGAACGTCTCGGTCTCGGAATTGCTACCGACTGAGGACAAACAGAGAAAGGAAATAACCCATTATGGACGGCTTCAGTATAGGTTTAGCCATAGGTATCGGTGTGGGCTTTAGCGGAGGTTTCGGTGGAGGAATGGCTGCAGGAATCGCAAGCGCGCGTGAGACACTTCAGAAGCAGCTGCGCAAAGCAAAAAATGATAACGAGGTTTCCATTTGCGATAAGAATGGCGATCCATTGACGGTCGACGCACTTTTCGTGATGCTCGACAAAAACTACAAAAAGGTTTAATCCTGTAAAGATAAGCTCTCAACGTTCAAAGTAACTATGCCAATACCGAATTTCCCCGATAAATATAAATCGCGTCCCATCGTCACGCCACAACAGCACGTCGCGTACTTCCGTCAACAAGGCTTTATCCCCGATTTCCCGATTCCTGAGAGTGTCATTTTCTGCTATGAAGGGAATCTTCTGGATCGTATTACCCGCACTGAAAGTGTGGAACAGGTTCATGGCGTAGGTGGAGGCTTCTATCTGCTGACTGAAACCGACAATCGCGTGGCAGTTAGCGGAAATAACGGCATCGGTGCGCCCGGTGTCTCAATGATTCTTGAACTTCTGATAGAATTGGGGGTTAAACGATTTATCAACGTAGGCATCGCTGGTGGATTACAAAAAAGTTCTCACATTGGTGATGTCGTTGTTTGCACCAGTGCCATTCGCGATGAAGGTGTTTCATACCACTACTTAGAAGACCCTTCGGCACCCGCATTGCCATCTGAAAATTTGACGGAGACACTTAGACAGACGCTTGAACGTGAAGGGATCCCTTATACGCAGGGACCAACATGGACGACCGATGCCTTTTTTCGTGAAACGATTGGAGAAATTCAACACTATCAACAGGAAGGGGTTGTCACGGTTGAGATGGAGGCTGCCGCTTTATTCGCTATCAGTACGCTGCGGAGCGTGGATATGGCATCAGGGTTTGTCATCAGTGACCTGGTAGCAGATTTGGTATGGGATCCACAGATCCTCACCCAAGAAACATACGAGCGTTTATTTCGTTTGTATCAGGCGGCGCGTGCAACCTTAAACGAAACGAATAAAAACTAATAAGGAAAAATAAATGGCAATTTTAACACAAGCACACCGTGAACACTTCGACGCATACGGCTACATGGTCATTGAAAATGCCGTTCCAACTGAACTTTGCGATGAAGTCGTCGATGCAATCTTTGCGTTCTTAGAAATGGACCCTTCAGACCCAAATGGCTGGTACCGCGCCCCTCACAAACCCGGCGCGGGCATGGTGGAGATGTACCAACACCAAGCCATGTGGAACGTCTATCAACATCCACCGATCCATCAAATCTATACCGAGGTCTACGGCACCCACCGGATTTGGGTACACCCCGACCGCGTCAACATGAAACCCCCGAAACATCCCGACTATCCTGACTGGGATCATAAGGGGATGTACCACTGGGATGCGGACACCTCGAAACTACCAATCGGTTTCGGCACTCAAGGTGTCCTGTTCCTGACCGACACAACCGATAATCAGGGGTCTTTTGTGTGCTGGCCCGGCGCACATAAGTCGCTGATTGACAAGGAAAACCCATGGGTACCAGAAATTTCGCCGGAACATTTCATTCAAGTGCCTGCGAAGGCGGGTGCCTTGCTTATATGGCATAAAGCACTTCCGCACGGCAATGGTCGCAACACCTCCGACAAACCACGGCTGGCGCAATACATGAACTTCTATCCTGTCCCTGACCCAATAGATGAGGAGCGACGGCAAGAACGCATTACACTATGGCGGGAGCGGAGAGCATTGGGACGAGGTCCCTATCCAGGCGACCCACGCGGTTGGGAAGCGAAGAACTATGGACCGGCAGAACTGACATCCTTGGGACGAAAACTGCTGGGACTTGATGTATGGGACTAATACTTCTTTATCATTGCCCAACTCGTGGCTAATTTCCCTTGCGGGTCCACACCGAGTGCTGCTTGTAATCCGTTGTCCATGATTGCCTTAATCTGTTTTTCAGTCAAATCCACGTTGAAAATAGCGACCTCATCGAAAAGACCGAACATAAACTGGTGGTGTGCCAGAAAATCACCCATGTTAACCTCCTGGTCCTTAGCATTCGTGTCCATTGCCTGATCGCCGCCTTCCTTGCCCTGAAGTTCACCATCAACATAGAGGTCATGATCTTGCACGGAGTCCGAACCTTTGGGAAAGACGACCGCCATGTGATGCCACTCTTTATCACACACGTCGTCTGCTCCGTAATTTTGCCCTCCAGCAACCTCAACCCTCAAGTTGCACTCCGCACCCCGTAGGTGCGCACGGACGTAGTATTTTTCTCCCGTCAGGTTTGGTCCCCATTTTACCCACGAATGCTCTCTTGTATCCCCGGCTTTAAACCAGAAGACCGTCGTCCTCGGATCTGTGCCACCAATCCCTGCGTAACCCGTAACAATCAAATTGTCATCTTTGCCATCGTAGTCCAGACACTGCCCGAACACACCTTTGGTGTATTTCGCACCACCAGATATCTCCCCGTCTCGACCGTTTCCAGAAATGTCCTTGGCGACGGTCCCTTTTCCCTCGTCAAAGAGGTATGCAACCTCAACAGTCTCGGGATCCAGTACAGCGGTATGGCTGGGACTCGTAATCAATACTCCGAAAGTGACAACTATTAACCAAATCAGTGCCAAACCGGCTCGACCTTCAAGTTTCATTTTTCCCTCCCATGTCAAAAATACGATTCAGATTTCAGACCTACACCCCACTATTTTAGTGTAGGATATAGAGTTGCTTTCGCATATCGATCTAAGAGTTTTCTAAAGAGGGGATTTTAGCAAAATTGCGCAAAATAGGCAAGCGAAAAAGTAGGAGCAGCGTGCGACCTGAGTTGATTCTACGCAGTAGAGTCAGGTATAATATAATATGATTTAGAACAAACTTCCAAGACCTGAAAACTTGGTGTTTGGGTGCCAGACGCCTCCAAAAACAAGCCGACAGCGTTTCTGAGGCGTGGGTTCAGCAATATCGTGCCGATAAACAGAAACGAGAAAATTGTAACCAAACATACTCACCTTTCTCTATCACTTCTTGGGACTTCAAAACGCCTAATATTCCCTGAATATCTTTGAGAAAATAACCGAGGCAAAAATTTTTGAAAAAAAATTTGACAAAGAGAAAAACGTATGATATAATATTAACACTGTAAAGTTAGATAACTTTGTAAACAAAGGTTAGAGCAATGGGCACTAAAGAGCGAAGAGCAAGAGAAAAAGAACAATTACGGCGGCAAATTCTTGTTGCAGCACGAGAGCTGTTTGTCAATGAAGGGTATGAAAACGTCTCCATGCGAAAGATCGCCAACAAGATCGAATACTCTCCGACAACGATCTATCTCTACTTCAAAGACAAGGCGGATCTTTTGGATTCGGTTTGCCAGGAAACACTCTTGAACCTGTTGAACACACTTGAGCAGCTAAAAAGAGATAAGAGCGACCCCCTCGAGACCTTGAGAAAAAGTGGACGCACCTATGTCGACTTCGGCTTAAAATATCCACAAGATTACAAATTGACATTTGTCATCCGTCCCCAGTTCCAGAAAGGCTTAGGTCTGGAGGAAGGATCCGTTGGCGAAACGGTGTTCAATTACTTACGTGAAATGGTTTCCGAATGCATCCAGCAACAGAAATTCCGGCAGATGGATGTCGAAACCACCGGTCAAGTGCTGTGGTCAGCCGTTCATGGTGTCACACTGCTGCTGATTGATTTCCCAGATTTCCCTTGGACCGAGAAAGACAAATTGATAGACACAGTAATTCACACGACAATCGAGGGTTTGAAGGCATAGTCTACTCTCCTGGCAGGGTTTGTAACCCTGCCAATCTCCGGCTGTTTAAGGAATTCTAAAGTCTACGATATTTGTTGACGGTCGTTTATGCTTTTGCTCATAAGTTAACACTGTAAACTTATTTACCTATGTTAATATATGGAGGATAAAATGAAAAAGCGAAACCTATTCTCAATACTCACCCTTGGTGTCCTTCTATCTGGATACCTCAGCCTGTTTGGCGAAGAGGTTGAGCAGACACCACCTGCCCCTGTGGAATTCACTTTCGATCCGTATGAAATCGTTATTGGCACAGCGAAACGCCAGACCGTTTTGACGGGATTTCTCCTCGGCGGTGCTATCGCGGAAATTGCCGTGGTGCACGTTGACGAGAACGACAATCGGCACTTACGCATCTACGTATTCGGCGACGGCACTTGGACCCTGAAATTCAACGCAACCCTGCGTCCCGACGTGTTATTCGTTGATGTCGCAAATATCGGCGGACGCGATCGATTGATTGTGTATGGACCCGACCACCTAAACTGGTTCGATCCGGACGCAGCGACGGAACGCCCATTGGTAGCGGTTACTTCCAACTTCAAGCCGCCTCGTAAAGACGAAGTTCCGCATGTAGACCTTACTCGGGACGTGAATGCTGACGGCCGCGATGACTTGGTAGTGCCTGATTCCGATGGCTTTTGGGTGTTCATTCAGATGAGCGACGGCACGTTCGCCGATCCAGTGAAACTCGGTCCGCCCACTGAGATGGAGAGGATCCTCGGTGCCGACGGATATCGATACGATCCTTGGTCTCAGAGCCGTATCCATGAAATCGACTACGACAGAGATGGACGCGTCGACCTGACCTTCTGGAACGAGGACCACTTCGAGGTTCATCTCCAGGACGCGCGCGGGCTGTTTACACCGAAAGCCATAACCTTCACCACCGATGTGGCATTCGACACCGACCGGCTCTCTTCACTCACCGCCCGGGACATGACAGGGAAGGTGCTGCACGCGTTGGCTGACCTGAGCGGCGACGGTATCGCCGATTTGGTCATTTTCAAACTTTCGGGCAGAGACATCTCCAGTAAGCATTCCAGTTACGAGGTGCATTTCGGCGCGCCAACCCGCGATGGTGGCACTACTTTCGCGCCGGATGCTGACATCACATTCCGGGCGGACGAGAGAATCCAACTTGAGATGAACCGACACGACTTCAATTGTGACGGTCAAGTTGACCTGATGATCACGACCCTCCATACCAAGCACCTCAAGGGGAGCCTCTGGAAGCGCCTCAAGGGGTTCATGGGGGATGACATCGGGCTGGGACTTGAGTTCTACCAAATGGATAAAGGTCGCTATCCCGACACACCCAATACCACCCGTGGCATAGCGTTGGACGGAGTCCCCAGCCATCGCGAACCGGGGTGGGTGCCACTGGGTATTGTGCTCCGAGGGGCGACACATGAGAGACGGAACACGCAAAAGAGTTACCCGCGCGCCTTCAACACAACCTTGCGCATTGGGGATGTTACTGGTGATGGTCTCTCAGATCTGCTTATCGCCGATCATCCTCGGATCATGGTCGTCTTCGTCGGCGTACCGGGACCAGAAATATTCGCCCAGCAGCCTCAGAGGGTGGCAGTTGCGCTTCCCAATGACGAAGAATACACCTATCTGGTGGACCTCAACAAGGACGGCGTGCAGGATATTCTCATGCATCACCCATTCACTTTACGGGACCTTCACGGAGCACGGAAACTGCCTCTGGGAACTGAACCGCATCGGGTGCAGCTGCTGATCGCCCGATAAATCCGTCAATGATATTTTTTTGTCAATAAGTTAACACTGTCAACTTAATTATCTATGTTAATATATGGAATATCTAAAGGAGGATGAAATGAAAAAGCCAAACCCATCCCATAAACGCTTGATCGCTCAATCAACCAAAAGGAGAAAGACAATGACACGCCCAATTTTTTGCCTCATCTGCATGTTTGCAGGAATAACCCTCAGTTTCTCGGCTCAGGCACAAGAAACTGATCTTAACAAAAATAGTGTAAAGCAAGATAAATTCCTCATGGATGACTCGGAATTTGGTATCGGACTTCAGGGCGCCACTTCTGAATTTGGCGGCATTAGTTTGCGTTACACCGGACTGGCACCGATATACTTTCAAACGGTTGGACGTTTTATTCTCAACGACCAGAGTAGCGATCACATGTTCGGAGGCGGCGTTTCTTACGCCATATTCGAGCACCACGGAAGGTGGCATACATCACGCCTCTATTTCACCTTAGAAGGGGGCTGGCGATACAACAAAGAACGGGAACTCCTTACCACCACGTTAGGAGGCGGACTCGCTTTTGGAGGCGAACTCGTGTTCTCACTCGGCGGCATTCCGCTCGGTTTGAACGTCGCTGTCGGTCAAGGATTCGGCAGAGAAAAAACCGACGCTGAATCCAAAGGTCTCGCTGGGGTTTACGTAGGCATGGGTATACATGCCTATTTCTAATGTAAACTCGATATGAGCATTTGCGGGATGGAAGATTGGAAGGTTGGGGCTTTTCTCCATCCTTCTAATCTTCCAGTCCGCCAGTCAAATGCTTTTACGCGTTGCCTTCCCTTCTTTTTCACGTGATCGCCAGTCACCTACTGTTCACCTTGACCTACGCGCCTGCTGCGCTGAAACCAATGCGTGCCACTCCTGCCACGTCGGTTTACGACCTTCAGTCAGCACGACAAGCGGGACTCTACCGCCTGCCAAGGCTTTGTCCCTCACGAATTCGGCGGCTTCGCGCGCCTCGGCGGTCAGGTCAGCCCGGTCAGGTGTTGGGAAATAGCGGAAGTCGATGCTCCAACGGGATCTCCGTGTTGTGTTCACTTTGCTGGTATGTACGCAAAGGTTCGACATGAACAACGCACCACCGGGTTTCAACGGAATCGGGACGGGCGTGCCACGCGCCTCGACATCCGCCTCCATCCGGACGTTTGAATCCGCACCGCGCGCACCGTCCAGCAACCCCCAACGGTGGCTCCCGGGAATCACCCAGCAACATCCATTCTCGACCGTCGCTTCGACCAACGGCACCCACACCGTAACCATGTGGAGACCGCCTGTATGCTGCTCCTTTTTCCCGATAGTCGACTGGTCCAAATACTGGCTGTCTTGGTGCCACGGGAACGAGGTAATTACGCTGCCGGGGAGCTTCGTCCGTAATGCCGGTGTGCCGATATTCGAGACTTCAGGACCTAAGAGAAGGCGCAGCACGTCCAGAACACCCGGGAGGTTGTAGAGATCGTAAAACTCACGTCCATACATACCAAAACTCCAGTTGCGAGGCAATATATCCAACTCTTCGCAGATCACAGCATACCGCCGCTCAAAGGATTCGTCTTCATAGCGCGACGACAGCTTCCCCTCACTATACAGTTCACGGCTATACGCATCAACCTTTGCCTTGATGAAGTCGCGCATCGGCTCTAAATCCCGATTGTCAATAAGGTTTCTGACGACCACATAACCGTCCTGCTCATAAGCCGTCTTAATTTCCTGATCTGTCATTAGCTAATCTCCTTCCGTCGCTGTTGCACAATCTCAAACGATATGCTATCATGAATGCTTAGCAGGCGCAATACGAATTGATCGATTTTTTTCCAATTCCATACATGAAGGGGTCCAGATATGAAAATTACCGATGTAAAAGCGATGACACTCAAGGGATACAAACAGTGGAATTACGTCCAAATCGAAACCGATGAGGGATTGATGGGGATAGGCGAAGCGCATCCCGGCGCAGGAATCGCTGATATTATCCTGCAATTCAAGAACACACTCGTCGGTGCAGATCCAAGAAATATAGAACCCCTCTACCACCGAATGATCGGTGCCGCGAGCAACCGACACGCAATGGGTTTATCGGCTATCGGTGGGATAGAAACGGCACTGTGGGATCTGCTCGGAAAAAGCCTCGGTGTGCCGGTCTATCAACTGTTAGGTGGAAAGTATCGCGACCGTATCCGACTCTATGCCGATGTCGGACACGGAAAAGGGAACACGCCTGAAGGTTGGGCACAGCGCGCCAAAGAAGGTGTTGCCGATGGCTACCAAGCGATTAAATTCGACATCGATAACTCCGCAAACGAACTCAAGCAGGATGCGGTCAATCGGGAACTCAGCACAGCGGAGTTACAGAAAATGACAGCGTTAGTCGCCGCCGCACGCGAAGCCGCTGGTGATGGCATCGACATTAGCATCGACTGTCATAGTCTATTCAGTACCCATTCAGCGATGAAACTTGCCGAACGCTTGGAACCGTTCGATCTGATGTTCTTGGAAGACCCTGTCCCGAATGATAACGTCGAAGCGATGGCGAAGGTTACTGCCGCCACTTCTATCCCCATCTGTACCGGTGAATTCCTGTTCCGACGGGACGGCTTCCGAGAGCTGATCCAGACCCAAGCCTGCGATATGCTTCACGTCGATGTATCTGGAACGGGAGGAATGCTTGAGGCGAAGAAAATTGCAGATCTGGCGGACCTTTACTACATCCCATTTGCGGCACACAACATCACATCGCCAATCGGGATGACAGCGACAGCGCATGTTTGTGCAGCCGTGCGGAATTTCATCGTTATGGAACTCCCATATCACGCCGATCAGGTTGAATGGCGATGGGATCTCGCACTTTCCGACGAACCGCTCATGCAAGAGAGTGTCTTTGTGGTGCCGGAGCAGCCAGGACTGGGTGTCGAAATCAACGCAGACGTTGCGAGAGAACATCTCATGCCCGGATCCGATCACTTCGGTGTGTCTTAATTTTCCCGTATTAACCGTGTCATTGTCCGCCTCGAATGATGTCTCCCACGAATTTGAGGCGGGCTTTACTATCTGCTGTTGAAATCATCCGGGTAAGGCACCTTGGTAGTTCACACCGGTAAACATCCCAACCACCATCCAAAATCCGACGATGCCAAACTCACCGATGATCAATCCCATAAACAGCGGTCGAAGCCTTCGATAGGATCCAATGCCCCCGGATTTTAATGCCAGATACTTCAAAAACCAGCCGATACATATACAGGACCAGAGGAAATAGGAGGAATACACCGCGCCCATCACATATCCAATCGGATGAAGGTGCCACCACATAAATTGACGCTGCATAATCAACAGGAATCCGGTGATGCCGGCTCCCAAAAGCATGCTGTATGCCTCTCCCAATTTCGGGTCTTTCGGATACTGAATCAGGGAAACGATATGATTGAAGTATCTCGGTGCACCGGTAAAGGGACCCCTTTGCAGATTCAAGCCGCCCTTTTCATAAATTAAGGGCAGCGATGCCGCATAGGAGACGCCGATAGCAACAGCAATAGCCAGCACCATCGCACCGAGGACGCTTCTTCGATTTAATCCGACAGGATCCGCCGCTTTAAATCCGTGTAGAACGCTCGGCATTAAGATACCACCCCAGTCGCGCATCATTACCCGTTGGAACCCTAAGAGTGCCAAACTGTTCGCATTGATAATCCTTGAGCCGGCAGTAATCTCAAAGTATTCTACGGGATACATCGGTGCCTGAATCAGTAGCATACCGCCATTGACGACCATCCACGACAGTGCCGTAGAAGCGATAAGGAACAGTGCAATAATGCTACAAGCGACCCAAAGCGACATCCCCGCGTAGACGCAGAGACCCGCAAGCAGCAGAAAACTAAACACCGTTCCCAGCACTGCCCATCTATACGGTAATACCTCATCTGAATCGTCGATCGTTGTGGAGGCAGCGGACGCCAGAAACGTCCGTCTCAGGAGATCCCTGATATGGCTCCGACTGTTAAGCAGGAAGGCGAGAACCATAACCACATAGGCAGCCATTGTTTGTCCTCTGGCAGAGATCCACGGACTGATAGGGATCGCAAAGGCGTTGATGATAATGTACTGTAACTTGAAGAATAGGAAGAAAAACCAGCAACTGAAAGACACGTCCATGGCGAGAAAGTAGGTGATACCGATAACCGAGAAATAGAGAAAGAACCGAAATTGGGGCCACCACCCCATCACAATCCAGGGACGCTCTGTGAAGGGAGTATACAGGTCATACCGATTCGGAATGCGTGGGAGTGCGGGGAAATACTCGTGTAGTCCATTGAGTAGATGAAAGAAGGCAGCGATTCCAAAACCTACCCACACGAGCCGATTCCTGAACAAACTATCCAGACCGGCGTGCATTGAGGTCTGCTGAACCATCTCCACAGGCACCGTAACGAGTGGAAAGATGAACCTTTCGCGTTCAACCCACTGTTTCCTTATCACAACCGATACGCAGATCGTCAGTGCGTAGAGCAGTAAGATGAAAACTGTCCAAACAAAGAGCGGTTTTGCCCAGAGTACCCACGGAACAACCGATTCCCCCTCATAGAAATCGATAACGGCATGTTCATCCCACACAATTAGCCATTCAGGGAAGTGCGGATGCAGCGTTTCTGCCCACTCATTCTCAGGTGTAGCGAAATAGACCGGTGCCGCCAGATAGGGGAGTAAGTATCCGATCATTCCTTTCGATGGAATCGCCGAACTGATGACCATCATCACCCAGACGATCATCAATTCGCCCGGATTTAACACTGCTCGAGGAAAGGCTTTTTTCAGAATGGGATTGACGACCAGGGTGAGAAAAATCAGTGTAAACACCGTCCCCAAAGGAAAATGGTTTCCGGCGATATCTGTTCCTTGGAGATAGTAGTCGTTATAGGGGGTAATTGCTGTCTGTATAATGACGAGTGCCAAACCGATCAGAATCGCTCTCACGCTCATCTATGTTCCCCCCTTGTGTTCCTTCTGGCAGCTAAGAATCTTTGTCAACCATTCTATCAAATCCTCTCTTTTTGATTAAGAAAAATCTTGGCTTGAAAAATCGACAACAGACTGGTATACTCACTGAGTGCCATTCCCATGGTTGGGAACATTTAATGACAGAGTAACCGTTCATTGCACGGCGTGCTAAAATATGGAGGTCCCGATGAAGACGTTGATACTAACCAACATAAACGCGTTGACGGAAATCTATCCCCAAGAAGCATTGGATATTCAACAAGCGGTCAAGACATTTGCGCGGGCCCATAACGCCGAAGTGCATGATATCGATCAGGCTTATCAAGCAAAGACAGGACGCCATCTTTCAGTGCCGACGTATCCTAACGCCGCGTTGACAGCAATAGCGAGGGAAATCAAAGCGGAAGTGATTTCACAATTCTCCGGCTCACTGGATACTCTCATATTGGTTGGAGATGAATCTGTCATTCCGATGTGGGAAATCAATTTAGATGGAACGCACATCCATACCGATTCCTTCTACTCAGATTTGGATGGCGACGGGCTCCCGGAGGTCGCCACGACGCGAGTGCTTGGAAGTCCCGAGGCGATGCAGCGACAACTGAGCGATACAATCGAAATCGGTGGACCGGAAGCGACGATTCTATGCTCGGAGGACACCCGTATCCATTTGGAGACGCAGCGGTTTCTTGATGCACTCGCACAACAAGGACATGAAGTCTCTGTTCTCGGAAGGGGTGGCGCGGAAAGGTTCCCGCAGTCAGATCTGATCATCCATTTCGGGCATGGCAGCCCCCAATCTCTGAGCAATCGATTCGGCGAAGACTTTGTAACAGCAGAAAGTATGCCAACATTGCCGCGTCATCCGATTGCGATTGTTGATGGATGTGCCACGACTCCGCCCGGTTCAGAACTGTTACACACATTTTTGAACAACGGCGGTCGCGCCTACCTCGGTAGTACCGAGACTGTCTTGGGCATGATTCCTGCTCGGCACACCAACCAGTTGGTGATGCACTTTATGGACGCTTACGAAGCGCATCCAGACTGGTATATGGCGAAGCTGCTCGCTGCAGCGCGCACCGAATACGCCAGCGTGACACACCTCCCTGAAATACTATTGGAACTTGAACAGACGGGAACCCTCCATCAGTCTGAGAAATACGACCTAAACGCCCATCTACTGACGTTTCTGGAGTGGCATGCTTACGGAACACCGTTCGCTCGCCTCCATCAAGGAGCGGCTCGTCCGATTTTCAGCAAACACCCCTTGGTCGAAACTTCGATCTCTTTGAAAGCACGCGAACAGAACGTTGTGGAAGCGACCTTCGACTTAACGGACGTGGACGGTCAACCCATTCTTTTTCTGCGCGCAGACTGGTTGAATTCAACATCAGCCGCGCTGACCCTTCATATCTATCAAAACGAACAGATCCTTCATAAACTGCAGGGCGATGCACACATTATCTATCAACGCATCGAAGATATTTGTGTCGGAGGCTACATCGATGGGGACCTGTATCACGCGTACTGGTTATTACCGCTGAAAAGAAAAGTAGGGAAAAATCACCTGCGGGTTGAACTCGCGAGTGGAGGAACGACGTTGACGCTTTTGCCAGAATCCGTAATTGAAATTTGGCCCGAATGGGAGACCATCACGGCACCTCAAGAATAGTTGTCAGTGGAAAAAGTTGTTAATCTTCGCAGGCACCAAAAGGTTTATCGTTTAACGGAAGACGCTTGTACCTGATAACCGAGAACCCCTTATGGACTCTCACCGAACACCGGCTCTTTCGCCGGTCGAACCACCCACGCTGCAAAGGCAGCCTCAAATGATGCTGTCGTGTCTCCGAGATAGAGATGCTGGATACTTTCAGTCGGAACCCTTATCTCTCCGTAGACGGGTGAACGTCCCAATAAGGCATCCTCTTTGACTTCAAGTGGTTCAAAAATCAGAATGGAACCATCGGTTAATCTGACACAGACATCAGACTGGACGGTTCCCGACTCTTGACTCTCATTATAAGAGGCTTTCGGTCGATTAATGGTTTCTTGACTGACTGCCGACTGCGACGCAGGCCTCCGCGTGTGGGAAACCTGTGGGACAATGCTGACGGCTTCTTTGCTGACATCAACGACCCGTGCTACACGGTCTATAGGAACGGAAAACTGGCGTAGCTTAGAATCAAACTGGATCGTTTCTCCATTGAAACCCAGTAGTTTCCCACGTTTCATATCACCGTTCTCCGCCACGAGAATGTGGTTCGGTGGGGTGTCGCGATTGAAACGCGGGACGGTTAACGCACGCTCTAATTTCACGTCTAATTTGCGGTTTTTAGAGGGGACGCCAGCAAACGCCCCTCCAAAGACGAACCCTTCGCCTAAATTCTGGCCCGGGCGGAGTTCCACTTTCTTGCCATCCGCCATGTGTATCACAATGTCATCTTTCAACGCCAGATCACCAGGATCTACCTCCACCCATTCGGCTTTATCTATCCATTCAGCCCCTTCGATTTTGATATTTATGTTCGCTTCGCCGCCCCGTCCAAGAACAGTATAGGAACGTTTGCTGTTGGTCGAATGTGCCGTATCGGTATAGTTCGCGTGCGTTCTACCAGAGAATTCCAAGGCTTTCACGTCCGCTGAATCCATAAGGTGCGCGCGGATAAAAGGAGACTGGAAACCGACGGTCTTTTCATCGTATGACAAGATTTGACACGGAATAATCTCTCCACTCTTCAGATGCAATATATGGCGAAACTGTGATGTGTCAAAAGGATACATTTTCGATGCCCGCCTGTTGTTGCGCTCTATGTGCGCTCTCCGAACCTTCGCCAGTCGTACCGCTTTCGAGGCACCGACGGGTTTCCAGCGAATGAATGATCCATCCTCCACGTCAAACAGCACACGACCACGGAGATTCCCTGACGAGTGAAATAATCTATCCTCGTCTTCAATCTTGCTATGATTCTGTGAAGATCCGGAAGCTTCCACACGCAGCAGTGAAGCACCCGCAAACACACATTTTATCGGTTCATTTGCGAACGCGGTCTGCAACAAGACACTCTCTGGGTTCACTTGTGCAATCTTGCCGCGTAAAACCGCACCGTCGGGATATGTCAAAGCAACGGGGTGTTCCCTTTCAACTAAGGCGGCCCCCGGTTGAACAACACGGTCAATTTGCTGGATATCAATGTTATGCCGATTTTCGTTGTCATCAAGAACGTAAGTGTTCTCCTTTTTGGCAAATAACTTGCCATAAATAACTTGTCCATTCATCATGTGGACCCGCGGTTTGGAAGCGTCAATCTGTTGCTTTGTGGAACCGACAGGCTGCCGGTAGACCCTTAACCGCCGCACCGTCAGATTTTGACCTCGGTTGTAAATATAGACACCTGATTCTTCAACCGTCTGCCCGACCTCGTCCAATTTTAGAAGCAAATTGCCAGCAAAATCGAAGACCTCCAGTACGCGGGCGTCGCCATTATAGACAAGACGCAAACGGAAGTTTCGTCGATCTGGTTGGATCGTCAATACCGGCTCGAAGAGTGTGCCTTGAACGACGACGAGTTCGTTAACCCAAGTCTCTAACCGTAATGCCTCGTATAAATTTTTGCCGAGTGCGAAAACAAAACCTGGAGGACGCATCGCAGATGCTAACTCCAAGTCAATCTCAAAATGTTGGGGCCAATCAAGGGCATAGAACATTTTTGACTTGACTTTATCTGTGCGTGGATGACCGCCGCGATTGGCATACCAATCCGGTAGCGCATTCCCACCAAACAGCAATATGGGCTGGTTCGCATCCCGTTTGGGTAATTCCTGCCGAAGCACTTGACCCGCAACTCGTGCTTTATTGTTTTGTATCGGAGGCAAGTTGCGGGTCAAATCACCAGGATCGGGATCGCGTGACTTCCGCCAATTCGTCATTTGGGAACCGTCGAAGATCAGATTCGGGTGCGCCCGACGTTCGAGGGTATAAATCGCCTCACGATTCACTCGAAACCGACCGTGTCGCTCACTGGAAAAGAGAAAGGTATCCTCATCCGAATCAATTATGTCGGCGATCCAGATATCCCCCGCTACGGTGCCGACGCGAAACGCCTCCATCGCTGGAACAGACTGCTTTGGAAAGACAACCGACTCCAATACACCGATATCAACAACCAGATCGTCCGAAAAATAGGGGGATGCCCAGCGAATCTGCCCAGACGCACTTTCCAGCAGTTTACCGGGAAGGGCATCGCCATTTTTCCAACGCAAGGTCTGGTACCGGGAATCGGAGTTCGCTCCTACCTGAGCTTGTATTGTTGGAAACCATAACATCCCCACTGTAGTGGTAACCATAACAAGCAGTCTCTTTAGATTCGATTGCATCGTATTTCTCCTTATATTGGTTATCAGTTATCGGTAACAAGAGGTTTCTGGCAACAATTCACCTCTCCCTGGAATATACCAAATTTGCGAAGATTGTTGCAAAACGTCTCTTAACCGACAACCAACAACTGACAACTGACAACTATTTATCTTTCATAGATAGGCAAGAGCCGATAGTTCAACGCCAAAGCGAGGATAGCCATACCAGTGCCGTAGGCTCTCCCATGGGAACTCGCGAAACTCCCGTCTTCTGCTTGGGTTTTCTGGAGCCACTCGATGGTTCTTTGGTTCCAAGCCTTCCACGCCTCAAAGTCACTTTGAAACAGTGCCTGCGCCATATAGTAAAGATTGTAGAACAGGTGCCCACTGCCGCGCTGGTCAATCCGACGCTTGATGAACTCGGCAGCGGCTTTGTATTCAGGCGTATCTTTTCTTTTCGCAATCGCATAAATCAGGGTGCCGATTGCCGTCCGAGTGAGTCCGCCCCCATGACTGCTTGTCATCTGATACGTTACACTCCCGTCTTGCATCGTGTGTGTCTGAAAAAAACTTACCGCCTTGTCAACGGCTTCATTGGGAATCTCAATACCGGCGTTTCGAGCACCGAGTATGCCCATCAACACGGTTCCAGCCACGGTTGTATCAGCATCTTGGGATTCCGGTGAGTAACGCCAGGCACCCCATGGATTCTTTCGCTGTGAAGTCAATGAGGAACGCACTGCGAGTTCCAACGCCTCGCTCAGAGTGCTCCGCCGTTCAGGCGGAATGTTGCTCCCTTCCCAGAGCAATCGCTCGCTGACTGCGCCATACGCTTCTGAGAGTGCCAACAAGGCAAAACCGTGCTGGTACATGGATCCATGTCCGCCCCAAGTGCCACCGATGTATCCCGTTCTTGCATCCTGATTGGAAATGATATTGCATAAAGCTTTACGGATGTTCGTCGCATAAGGACCGAAGTCCGGGTCTTCGCCACTCGCCATCAATGCCATAACACAAATCCCCGTCACACCGGGACCGCTCCCTGCTCCCGACCAACTGCCGTCCTCCATCTGCGAGTTCGCGAGATAGCGTAAACCGCGGTCATTGATGATACGAACCGCCGCGGGGACACCTGTTCCATAGCGGAGCGCAACATCCTGCGCATTCGCAGACTCAAGGGAAAATAGGACCAGCACTCCTACAAGGAAATAACAAAAAAGTTCGCGAATGTTCATCATCGTTATCTCCTCCACACCATCGGACTGAATATACGTTCAAACTCTCTCCGCTGCCAAGGTGTTAGAATTTCAAAATCTACCGTCTGTGGGAAAAGTTGGAAAAACATAAATTCTGACGATATCTTCTCCTCAAGCGGACCTGGGATCAACTGCGATGCTGACGTTTCTAACGCCTCTCGTTGTATATCGTCCAAAAGCAACTGTGTATCCAGGCACCCCACCACTACATCCCGCAAAGCTTGTTGATGCAAAATCGCTCTCTCGGCTTGGTGCTCGCTATATCGCGCAAACGCCTCTTCAGAAAGCACATCTTTGATAGCCTGTTGGTACAGCGGATACTCTGTAATGTCGATCTGCATCCCTTCACTTCCGGGCAATCCAGCCATCACATTTTTCACAGTGAATTCAAGCATAGCAGCAGCCTCTTTACGAGTCATTTTACCATCTTCGACTTTCTGTCTGAGATTCGCTTGGATTTCCGGGGATAGTGCATCACGAACTTCTTCGTGGGCTTCAAAGTACTGTTGCACCACACCTTTGGCAACGAGTGCCAAACGTCGAGTAGCACGTTCATTGAGAGTGCCTAACAACTCGGTATGCGCTGCGAGTTTGGCTTCGGCGGTTTGCTTCATTTGCACTTCAGATTCCGCCGGATGCCCTTCATTCCAATCATTCCAAAGTTGCATCCTTCGCATGTCAATCTCATCAATTACTATGTCAACCCGTTTCTCTATGTTGACAAACTTAGGCGCATCTTTACGGATAAATGGACGCTTCTTATTTTCGTCCGCCCCTTTTTTTTCCTTTTCATCCTCAGCGGCCATCTTGACGTCGACCTTTGGTAGATCAACGATAACAATATGCTTTGCTCTCACCTTTGCGTTAACCAACCCTTCCCAAACTTTAGACTGTGCTTCACTCAATACTCCGTCCAGCGAGACTTTCAGCCTGTAGTGTGCCAGCTGTGCCGCCTCTTGTGATCTCAACCGCAATGCGTTCATTGAGGTCGGAAAAAGTTTGTTCTCTGTTGCCTTAAGGAGCGACTGTACAACCTTTTCGCGCTGATCTGCTCTCAAACTGAGTTCCTTATCGAGAGTAGCAGTGATCCAATGAACGACTGCGTGTCGATCTCGCTGTCGCCATGCTGCTGTAAATTCCGTATAATCCTTAAACTGTACTTCGCTCAAGTGTTTAGCGAATGCCGCTTGGCAGCCTGGATGCAAGAATACCGTTTCAATTAACGACATGTTCCCTTCCTCAACCGACTTCGTGAAGATACTCATATCGCCATCCTGCTCCAAGGCACTCTCAATTGAATCGAGGATTGACCGATGAAGTGTTTTAACAGACGCCTCGTCCAGATCGTAACGCTTGCCGATACCTTCAGCAATGCGTTCGAGAAGGGACACAATTCGATGTTTGATGACGAGGTTCATTCTTCCATCCCGTTGCACTTCAAAGAATGGTTCGATATTGCCTTTTTGTCTCATTTTGAGCGGGACAAAATGGGTGCCACCCTCAACGATCATAACAGGTTTTCCACCCCGCTCATCGTATCCTTCTTTAGATATACTAATCAGGTAGCGTCCTGCGGGAAGCCCAGACTGTGCGTACTCGCCGTCGGCATTCGTTTTTGTTGTCCATTCCTTTCCGCTGTTTTGGGCAACAATTTTGACCTCAACACCCTCAATCGGTTTCTGAGCTGGCGTTAAGTCAGTAATCAGTCCACGGACGGTCCCCCCCTTCAGAGCATCGTCCTGTGCAAAGACGATACCGAACGACATACTGACACAACCAACCACTATTAACATATATCGTAAATGACGCATCTGCTCAGTCCTCCTCTAATTTTCTCGGATTGTCGCCAAGCCCGTCTGCCATTCCTCGCCTTTTTTACCTGCGTAGAGCATAGCGTAGGTGTCTCCAACTTCAAATATCTGACCCGTCAAAACGCCATCGCAATCGAAAGCATCGGGATCGTCCGACGGCGTGAATACCGGGTTATAAGGATTCGGCTCGAAGGTATGGAAATCTCGGGTGCGTACATGTCCGATCCGCCACACTTCACCATCAAATCCACCGTAAAGAATGTGGAAGTATTCTGGACCTTTGAACAATTCGGTTTCACGAACGGATCGACTGTCCCACGCCTGTCCGCTCCCCGTAAAAACGGGATTGTCAGGATTTTTCCTGACCGACGCAGGATCGTTCGTCGGGGCAGTCGCATGACACATCGTCAATCCTTCTCCGAAGGACCGTGTCGCCTTCCCTGTATAAACGATGTGGATTGTGTCATCCTCTATCGCAACCGAAGGGTGACTTGCGCCGTGCCGTTCGTGTTCGGTATCCGCAGGAATGACAGGTGTACGGCAGACACGCTGCCACTCGCCAAGGTCGCCATCGCTCACAAGGAGTCCCGTCTGCTCAGGGGTCGTTTCTCCCTTGCCCCGATAATACATGTAGAACTTACCGTCAGTAGGATTTAGGAATGGGAAGGGGTACTCAACGGCTGCGCCATCAAAACCGTCCGCTGAAGGCTCAAGGACAGGGTTACGTGTATCCTGTGTGATGTCAGTAAGATCACTGATCGGAGCCGTCGCGTGCATTATCAACCATCGCACACCAAGGTCGCGCTTACACCAGATGTAGTGTACCGTCTCATCAACGATAATCGCATGAGTCGCCGCCGCCCAAAGTGGTGGTGGCAGAGAAATAATCGGATTGCCCGTCTCGATTCTCTTGAAACTGGCGAACACCTCAAATGGAATAGGCTCTTTCCGTGGATTTGTCATTGGGTTCTCCCTTCCAAGGCGTCAAAATAAGCATCCAATCCTTGGCGAAATTCTTCCGGTAACACGCGCCCCGTTTTCCCGGTTGCCTGTCTGGGTGAACGATTTTCGATAGAAGCTCTGCCGCTGTCATCCCCGACCCCGAGGAGACTCAAAGCAGAAGCAGTGGCTGGCGGGGCAGTGATTATCATGGGAGCGTTTGGAATCCGTCCGGTTTCGAGTAGGATTTCAATCACTTCCGTTATAGCGGCAATCGCTCTGGGACCCGTATCCGGTTCTGCGAGGATGTCTTCGACCTCCTCCATAACCTCCGCGGCTCGTGCCACTTTCGCAAGTTGCCCTTGGATGAAGCGTTCAGTCGCGTTAGGCAGAAGGCTAATCTGTGCTTCTACCTCGCGGGTATCCTCGGTGAGCGTGATTTGTGTATCGTACAGTGCGATGCTACGCTCGCTATATTCATCAGCAGTCAGTGCCGCCTTCGCCTGCTCAAGTTCTCGTGTCTCTTCCCGCAATTGTATCTCGCGATTGATGATACGCATCACTTCCACGACGATTTCTGGTGGCAGGTTCGGTAGTTCTACCAGTCCCATCTCTCCAGGGGGTTCTCCCTCAGGTAAGGGCGGCACTAACTGCTCTGCCCACCGATCCAACGTATCTGCCCAGAATTCCGCTTCAATCGTTGATTCACCGATAAAATTGTCTTTAACAATCGCTTCCGCGATGCCCTGCATCTGGTCCGATACAATGGCATCTTGCATCTCCGACAACACACGCGAGAACCCCTCAGAGGGTCGCCGATCCGCATAAGCAACCATGTCCTGTAGGAGTGTAGATGCGACCTTAGCCTCAGCGATCTCTTTTTCAGCCAAACGCCTGCGGTCAGACGCATCTTCTACCGCATCAGTTGCATCTTGACCGAAACCGTCCAGATTGTTCAGATCCACTGCGATGTCGATCTGCCGTCGCGATGCCGCTTTCAGGCGTTTCACGAACGTGCTATTTTCAAAACCGGTGAGCAATTTGTTCATTTCTTCCGCCAACTCGGCAAAGGCATCCAACAATTCTTGCTGTTCTTTGACGGCTTCCAAGACGAGCTCCGCCGTCTGAGGCGCTGGTGGTTCCTCCTCCTCATCGTTCCGACCGCTCCCTCTGAGGGTTGTCGCAGGGATTCCCAGACCCCCAACGACTTGCGGTGCCTGTCCCGCCTCTTCTTCCTCATTGAAACCGGATTCAACATCAACAACACGCGGTGTCGGGTTGGCGGGTACATACCCTGGCTTACCTTCTGGCTGTTTGCTTCGATTCACGATGACGCTCGCGCCAGGCGTATTCGGATCTTCTGGGATCTCGTCTAACCCTTCGGGCGGAGTCTTGCTCTCGGGTCCGTATTTTTCCACCTTCTCCAAATTATTGGGTTCACTCTTGGAAGATAATGGAACTCCCCCTGCTGTCGGAGGAGAGGTTTCTTGCTGACTGCCGACTGCTGACTGCCGACTGCTACTCAGTCCGGGTGCCTCAGCCGCACGTGCCAGTAAATCAGCGACAGAGGGCATTCTCTGCCCCGCGATCTCCTCTAACTTCTGGAGTATCTCCGCCCACGATTCAAGCTGATTCGGATCGAATTCCTCGTTTTTTGTTGCTTCTTGTACCAACTCCGTGCCGAGTTGAATGAGGCTCTCAAGTCGCGCTGCATTGGCACGCTCCGCAGCGGCTTGATTTTGCAGTTTCCTGCGCTGCGCGGGATCGTCAAGTGCTTCGGGCGGTAGGTCACGCAGTTCGCGATTCGTTTCGTGCAACTGCAATTCTTTGTCATGGACCTCCTGTGCCGCGCCCATCCAGAGTTCCATCTGTCCGACCAACCACTTGAAATGTTCCGCCGGGGTCAGCACATGTATGACGAGGTCAGGTGAACGAACACGCTCGCGACCGGGAAGATAATCCTCAGCGAAGGCGCGTAGGCGTAAACTCTGCGGACGCACATTTTCACGCACGGCAGAGAATGTGGCAGCGACGGTCATGAGTTCCGTGGTCGGTGTACCTGAGGATACTGTTTTCTCGCCACGTGTCGGTTCAGGATTGTGAATCGGGTTACCAATGCCTTCCCATTCTAAACCCACTCGTTTCACGCCAAAATCATCCGCTGCTTGAATCTCAAAGGTGAGCACCTCACTCGAAAGTACAACACGATTGTTCTTGAGTTTGTTGAAGTTAACCGTCGGGGATCCGTCTTCTTGGATCTCTAACCGTATCACTTGCGGTTCACGTGCAACGAGACCAAAGCGATCACGCCACGCCAACTGGAGTAAGGAATCGGGTTGTTTTTGCTTGGAGGGTTCCCCAGAAGTCCCTCCGACGACGCTGATAGGCTCAGTCGTCACACGCGCGCCATCAACCCGTTGTGGACGATCGTTCAAAGTCGCTTCCGCGAGTTCCCGGGTTGCTGTGGCTTCTAAGACTGCGGTGCTTCCTCTCAACAAATTGAGGGTCCCGCCACGAACATCCTCCACCAGTGGTTCGCTGCGTTGCAAATAGGTCGGCAATTTAACCTCAGCGATAAGCTGCGTCAGTGCAGGACGCAATTTCGGTTCAATTGGAATAGACCGTCGGGCATCTCCGACGCGAAGTTTGAGTTGCCCATCCCTTGTTTGCGGCGGTAATTGGAATCGGTATGTTGCTTCCTCTCGCGTCGCAACCACTGGGACCTGTTTTGCGTAACGGGCCTCTCCCGACTCAGGCTTCCACGGCGAATCGTCTTTTAAGCGTGCTTCTACATCAAAGGGTTCAGCGTACGGAACCACACGCAGTCCTGATTCACCCTCCAATTGTGCAAAAGTGTAACGTTCCACGGCACGCCACGGGGTCAACCACCGAGCGAAGGTATTCCAACTCGTTGCGGGTATTACAACGGAAACCCCGACCACCAACACCAGTGGGAGAACTGCCGTCCATGCCCAACGACGGTGCCTCGGATTGGGAACCGCATCTGCCAAATTATGCCGTGCGACCTCGGCATCCACCTGACGCATGGCTGCCTCAACCAGCGTAGGACTTGACAATTGGTCCTCTCTACTACGCGCTAATTCTACGATGCCGAGCACGTGATCCCCAAAACGCGGAAACTTGTGCTGCAACAACCGAGCAACACCCTCCAATTGCCGGTGTTTCCAAACCCAATTGTAGTACTTCATGGGTAAGAGAAAGACCATCCCTACCAGACCAATTACCAAAATGAGGACCCGCACAAGCGTAGGTGTGTCAAAGACACGGTCTAAGCAAAAAACGATGATATATGAAACCAGGATACCAAAGATTGCTGCCAACGCACCTTCAGCGAGCTTGATCGTCCATACCCGCTTTTGGTACTGTTCGAGTGCCGTTTTCATGCGAGGTGGCAAGTTGACTGTATTTCTTTGGGGTTGCGCTTGATTCATTGAAGTTCTCCTTTGGTATGGCTGTTGACGATCAACTGTCTATCAATCATATCCCTGATAACTATATTGCCCCCGTCATTTTTCTCGCAATCCAGAACACCCCAAGAAGTAGGATGAGCAGTCCCGCCCAAAGGGGGTGTGCCCAGATCCGTGTGCGATGCACCGTCGGCTCAGGCTCCGGTAAGGCTGCGAGCTCATCCAACAGACTTCGCACCTCAGAAATCGGTACTAACTTGCCATTTGTAATCTTGGCGATTTCGTCTAAAACCTCAAAACGCGCCAAACGTCCTTGTTGTTCCCGATTTAAACCTTGGACTGACAGATCGGTCTGTACTGAAGCACCAGTTTCAGTGCTACTCGCAACGAGTTTATAATTGCCAGATTCTTTTGGCACAAACGCCCCCGTGAACAACCCGATCGCATCTCCTTCACCCGGTTGCAACTGAATGGTTTGTGTTTTACCTGACGGCGAAATCGCCTGCACAACAACCGAGCCTTTATCCAACGGAGCCCCCAACGGATCGTTCACGTTGGCGTTTAACGTTACTGCATCATCGACGTGGGGTCGATCTGGCGAATAAAACAATCGCATCGACTCGCCTTGTGCCATCTGCCGACGATACGCCATCCACCGAGCAACTTGGCTCCAGAAGCGGTAGTGGTACTTATCCTCAACACCTTGTCGCCAACGCCATGCGCTATCCGTTCCCATAAATAACACTTTACCCGCCCCATACGTTTTGGTCACAATAAGCGGCACCCGTCCGGAAGCCGTCGCCACTTCGTCGTGCACGGCTAAAGTCTCTGTCCCCGCCTTGGCACGTTTGACCCCAGTATACCAGTAGAAGCCCGGCAACGTGCGCCACACCTGCTGGTTGATCTCCTCCGTCTCCCCGAGTCGAGTTAATAAACTACGTTGTCCCAGCTGCGTGAGCGCGAAATATCCCTGCGTTCCCGATCCAACACCATACGAGGTTGCAGCGTCCAAAACTACGGGATAGAGGTCCGCAAGCGGCCCCGACATCAAAGACGCATGCATCCCCGTCCGCCCCGGCATAAAGACGAGTCCGGACGCCTGAGCACTGACAAGTTGCCGTAAGTCTCGTGTCTGCTCGAGTGTTAACTGTTTCTCTCCGATACCGACATCACCCAAGAACACCACGTCGTAGCGACTCAGTTCGTTCGTCGTAGGGAAGCTTTTAATGTAACTACGCCCTCCGCCGACTTTGGGCAATTTGGGATGAAAAAGTAGGCATGTTAATTCGACCCCTGGATCCCGTTCTAACGCGTTGCGGAGATAGCGGTACTCCCACCGTGGATAGGATTCGACAACAAGGACTTTCAATTGTTCCTTGCGCACCGATATCGGAATCTCAGAAATCTCATTGTTTTCCGGGATTAACTCCTGTGTATCCAGCGGGATACGCATTGTCAGTGTGTAATCACCGGGTGTCGGTGGTGTCCAGATCATGTTCTCTTGTGCTTGGCTCATCGCGGGAACACGGATAAGTTTGCTAATCGCCGGTTTTTCGTTGATACTGAGCGTAACATTTACATCCCGGTCCTGACCCAAAGTACTGCGAACAACAAAGGGAATACGCAGCTGCTTGTTCAAAACTGCAAAAGTCGGAGCATCCATACTCACCAACTCGAGATCAGGTAATGGCACTTTACTGCCCACTCCAACAGCAAAAACGGGAATTCCTCTCATCCGAAATCGTGTCGCCGCTTCAACAGGGGAGTTCCCGATATTCCAATCACCGTCCGACAATAGCACGACACCGCGAAGGTTTGCATGCGTGTCCAAAACCTGTGATAAGCCAGCATTCAAATCCGTAGCTTCCTCCGCTGGATCTAACTGTGAAGAGAACGGTTCAAAAACGACACTAAGATCGTTAGCATTCGGAGGTTTCCAAATCTCCTCAGATATCAGCGGTTGAATCGTCTCGGCACGGCTCTTCGGCCTGTTCGAGAGGTCTGGCCCCTCAACTACATCCCGCGTTTTCATGCTGTTAGATGTGTCCCAAAGCACGGCGAGCGTGGAACGTCGATCTGGTAATTGTGTTTGCAACCATTCAGGCTGGTTCAAGGTTACAACGACCAAGCAAATCAACACAAAGCGCAGCAACTCAAGCACTGCTGTCTTTATACTATAGCCGCTCCGATGCCATGCCAGCCAGCACAATACACCTGCTACAATTATAACAACCAAACTCAAACCCAAGAAGGTTCCGCTTGAGAAAAATTCAAGGCTTCCCTGCTGTTCCTGCATTTTTTAAATTATGGCCTCAGTTAATAGTTTAAAAATCGATTGAAGGCGTGGTTCTGACTCTCTTACTGGGTAAACTCAGTGCCGCCTCTGCAAGCAGTGCGACTATCATTGCGATGAGAAAGATGCGCCACAATTCACTCGCTAAGGCAGATGTGTCGCCAACATCAACATCAATCCGCCGATACGACATTCCATCAAAGAGTGCATCCACCGTTTCGACAGGAACCGCCGTAGCCGTGTCTTCAATTTGGCTACGGTTCACAGCCGTCCAATACGCTTCTTCGCGGTATACGCCAGCGTGTAGCCCGCGTTGTGAGGATAAATACAGCGGCGCGTCGGAATTGTCCGCAGGCGCCACTAACTCCCAGTCGTTCCGGTCTGCCAACACGCCAGGACCCGCGTCGCGTTGAGATGCTACAGCTAACGCCCGGCAGCCTTGATCCAACGCCCGCTGTAAAATCACGTAAAAGATGACACCTTCGCGTTCGAGAGAGGAAAATTGTGCCGTAGGGAGCGTGCTACAGAAATATACCGCGCCACGATCAGTCGCGACACGTGTCAACAGAGGAGCATCGTCATCATACCTCGCCAACGGTGTCCCAGGACTTTCAAAAGAGCGATATCGATAAGTGCGTAGTTCGTTGAGTGGCAACGCGTCTCCGCTCTCTACGTGCGCCAGCAGATCTGCATCGCCACGCCACCATCCGGTGCTGAAAACCTGTTGACTTCCGGGAGTTTGCCAGTTCCCCCAATGTGAGCCAAATAGTAGGGGCTGTCCTTTCTCATCTGCGTTCTGACTCGGTGGGAAGAACATAACCACGCGCCCTGTGTCAACGAATTGTGCAATCTGTTCTGCTACTGCTCCGCGCGGTAGTGCCGCTTGCCAGATGAATAGTCCTATGTTTTCCCAATCAATTTCTGCGACGCGATCCACGGACATCACATCAACTCGATGCTGGAGCCGAGGGTCTATCGGAATAGCAAGTGCCCGACGGAAGGCTTCACCATTCTTTACATCATCACTAACAACAACAGCTCTTCGCTCCGTCGGTTCTGAGAACACAAAGAAAAACCGATTGTCTAAGGGATTCGCATCACCCGGCAACCCAACCGACCCCCAACCTGAACGTAATTTGGTATCAATCGGAATCCGGTGTCCTTTCAGGGAGGCACCCTGTCTGTCAAGCGCCACTTCAACGACAGACCGAACGTTGTTGACCTCAAACTCAATCGGAATCTCTTGACGCGTTGTGTGTACGGGCGGAGTTACCTCGCCCCTACCCCCCTTTGACCGGACTCTCACATCAAGGACGAGCTCCGCATTGTTCCCACGTTCCCACCGTTGGACGTTTTCTACCCTTACCGACAAATTGTTTGAAGGTAAATCTGCGTATGCAAGCAAGAAATGGTGTACACCCTCTAACTGCGTAAACTCCTCGCGTATCGCCTGCCAACGTCCGCTTTCAACATCCCAATCGTTCTCGCTCAGGTCGGAACAGATCCACACGTCAACTCGTCCCGATTTATTCGCTTTGAGATATGCCAAGGCGGACGCAAGCATCCCCGGAATATCCGCACTGGTGGCACTCGACTCGGTTATAGGTAGATCCAATAGTGCTTTCGGTGAATCGACCTCCTGTAGTTGACCGCTCGCACTATCAATCAGGACCAAATGTGTCCCGTAATCCCCCTGTTCCAACAATTCCGCGAGTTTTCGCAGTGCCGCGGATCTTTTCGACTGTCCGGCTTGTAAGTCTTGAATTTCCATGCTCGCAGAGCGGTCGAGAAGTATCAAGGTGGCATCCGGTTTACTCATTCCGATACTACCCAACCATCCACCAGATAAGGGACGACTGACGACAAAAACCAGAGCTGCGACTGCAAGCACACGCATTAATAGGATAAGGAAATGCCGAAGACGTGCCATGCCCCTGCTCATCCGCTTCGCACGCATGAGAAACATCATCGCTGCCCAAGGGATCGTACGGTGCCGATGCTGATTGATGAGGTGGATAAGGATCGGTAACGCGATTAAAGGGAGGGCAATTAATGCCAACGGTTGTAGAAAACCCATCCATCAAATCCTTTTGAATAGTTTTCAGTTTTCAGTTTTCAGTAAAGTTAAATCATGAGATTTTTTCCAAACCTGCAATTTCTTGAAATCCTGCATCTATATTCCTGAATAATTTTCAAATACCAGAGCAGTCGGGGGCGGGTAAAAAAGATTTCTTCTAAACCAAAACTTCTTAACTGACAACTAATCCTCATTTATGCCGCTTGGGTGTCCGTCCCAACAGGAATCGCGCCAATACATCGTCGTAGTTTTCATCGATGCAGATACGGTGATAATCAACTTCAGTCTCCTGAATGACTGTATTCATACTTTCAAGATACGTTTCAAGGGCACGTTGGTATTGCACGCCGATGACGGTTGGATCCGCCAATATAGGTTCGCCGCCCTCCATGTCAACGAAACGCATTGGACGATCAAATTCCAACGCCAACTCGCGCTGCTCCAACAGATGAAACACCGCGACATCGTGCTTACGGAATCGCAAATGCTCAAGACAGGTCCGAACGATTTCCGGTTCGATGAACAGATCGGAAAGAACGACGATGAGTGCTCTTTGGGGGACGCGTTCAGCGGTTTCGTGGAGAATGTTTGCCAATCCCGTCTCGCCAGATGCTTCCATCGCACCCAATTCATCGAGAACTGCACTCAGATGGGTGGCGCTACGTTTCGGTGGGATCTCTTTGTGGAACCCTGTGCCTGCACAGTAGAGACCGACAGCATCCCCTTGCTGCGCGGCGATATAGGCTAAAGTTCCAGCGATACGACGGGCATAGTCGAGTTTACTCGTTCCGTTATACGCGAAATTCATGGAGCCGCTGGTATCAACGACTAAACACATCCGTAAATTGGTATCAGCCTCAAACTCTTTGATGTAGTATCGATCATTCCGTGCGTAAGCCCGCCAGTCAAGTCTCCGAGGGTCATCGCCCGGCACGTACTTGCGGTACTCCGCAAACTCAAGGCTCGAACCACGAATCGGACTCCGATGTTTGCCTGATACGCTTCCGATCATAGGCAACCGAGCGTGCAGTTGCAGCGTCGAAAGCCGTTCGAGCACCTTCTGATCCAGGTAATCTCGTTTGAGTTGCAACATACCTTAATTCCCTTCAGACAACTCCTCAACGAGTCGATTGACGATGTCTTTACTGGAGATATTCTCGGACTCGGCAGCGAAGGAGGTGATAACACGGTGCGCCAAGACCGGATTCGCCACCGCAACGACATCTTCCAGTCTTGCCATGTAGCTGCCACTGAGTGCCGCACGGGCTTTCGCGCCGAGAATTAGGTATTGAACCGCCCGCGGACCAGCCCCCCAAGCAACCAGAGGCTTCAACCAGTCAGGTGCTGCATCGCCGCTTGGACGCGTGCTTCGGGCGAGATCTACGGCGAATTCGTAGATGTGTTCAGCGACTGGAACGCGACGCACGAGGTCTTGAAACGCTCGCACCCGCTCACCCGTCAGCACATGCTCCAGCGTTGGGAGAGATGCACCCGTCGTCGTGCGGGCAATCTCAATCTCCTCAAGCCGTGCCGGATAGTCCACCTCGATTCTGAACATGAATCGGTCTAATTGCGCTTCCGGTAACGGGTAGGTGCCTTCTTGTTCAATTGGGTTTTGCGTCGCTAAGACAAAGAAAGGGAGATCCAGAGTGTATGTTCTGCCGATGACAGTGATTTTGTATTCCTGCATCGCCTCAAGCATAGCCGCTTGGGTCTTTGAAGGTGCACGATTAATCTCATCCGCCAAAATAAGGTTCGCAAAGAGGGGACCCTTTACGAACTCGAACTCCCGTCTACCGCCTGGGATTTCCTGAAGGATGTCGGTCCCAGTGATATCCATCGGCATGAGATCAGGCGTAAACTGGATTCGACTGAATCCCAACGCCATCGTCTCAGCAAATCGACTGACCAACAACGTTTTCGCCAAACCGGGAACCCCCATCAACAGCGCGTGCCCTTGCGAAAATAGACATATCGCCAAGTGTTCGATGACCTGCTCCTGACCGATGATGATCCTCGCCAGCGAGGTCTTTAATTGCTCGTAAACGTTTCGGAGTTCGTCAATTGCGGCAACGTCGTCGGCGTGCATTCCGTCGTTATTTGCGGTCGTCATAATATTCCTTTTTTATTCGTTAACTGATAACTTCGATTTAAACGTGATATGTGATCCCATTCAATTGTTAGTGACGCATCTTTGCAGCGGAAATGGTGCATAATTTTAGAAAGAATCAAAAAACTGCCTATATACAAACGCAAAGATACAAGGAATTTTCTATTTATTGCAATTTGCATCTGTTTAATCCGAAGTCCCGTTAATTATTAGTGACACACTTTTAGGGTGGAAAGGTTGCAGAATCTCAGAAAAATCACCACAGCCTCCTGAGATTTAACCTAAAAAACCGAATATCAATACCCTACCCGAAGCTTTCTTTAGGCAATCAGTAGTTCTGGCGGTAATTTTTAACCGAGTCCTATTCTTCCCCACCCTACCGCAACAAGGAGCAAATTCTGTGCCAATCTGAGTACCACCATATTGGCGGTACTCTTTGCGAAATGCTGGTAAGAACTGCCCAAAATAGAACATACGCTACATCCAGTTGCACAAAACAGGGCAGATTTAACCCGTCAGATTCCTTTGGGCAGTTCCCCTGAATCCTTAAAACGAATCCACGTCAATCGCGTTTACAAAGTACATCTATCTTGTAAATCACCGTAGCGGTTGTGCTAATGCGAAGCGACACGCGGTATCATCTGAGGGTGCGCATAAACGGCTGCGTCAAAACTTTTCTGCATCAGTTCCCATTTGATAGCCTGATAATCGGTGTGATCTGAAAGATCGTTGTGTTCCCAAGGGTCATTGTCGAGGTCATAAAGTTCGCAAAGCCCCTTCTTATGATAGGTTACGAGTTTCCAGCGTCGGTCCCGATACATCGTGGCGTGGGTCCGGTCGGGCATTGAGATAGCATCGAAAAATTCACAACGAACCGCCTCTCGATGCTCGTTGGCGGGAACATCACCGCGCAACAGCGGGGCAAGGGATTTACCTTGGACGTAGTAGGGAATGTCCACACCCAACGCATCATATAACATAGGAACGATATCGGTCAGTTCAACGAGGGCATCACTCTGAACGTCTTGCAAGAACTGCGATGGCCACGAAATCATGAGCGGCACTCGCACCGATCCCTCGTAAAAACGACACCCTTTGAATGCCAGCCCGTGGTCGCCGAGTGCCTCTCCGTGGTCGGAAGTAAAGATAACAATTGTATCTTCACGAAGTCCCTCAGCCTCAAGATGGTCGAGGATACGTCCGAACTCATGGTCGAGTTGTTCAACCATGGCGTAATAAGATGCCTGCATCCGCTTGTCGTCCCATTCCGAAGGCGGTTTCGCCTGAGATTGAAAGTCGATACCGGCATCTGTCAATTTTGACTGAAAGGCAATATCGCTCTCCTGAAAGTGTGGACCGGGGAGTGTTTCCGGATCGTACCGTCGATAGTATTCCCAAGGCGCATCAAACGGCGGATGTGGGTCAAACGGATTGATACTCAGCATCCACGGCTGATTCTCTCGACGATTTTTCCCGATAAATTCGATTGTTTTTTCGGTGCACCAATAGGTCTGATGCAGGTGTGGCGGGACATTGTCGAGATCGGGCGTCGGTTCTGGCACGCGTCCCCGCCTGTTCGGATACTTTTGGGAGAGTGCCTTTCCCGCTATCAACGCCTCCGGATCAACCCCTTGCGCGCGTTGCCAATCCGCGTATTCATGTCCGAGGGCGTTCGGCTTGCCGTGGTCGTGGCTATATTGGAAGTAGCGATAGCCGTCATCCACGCGATGTTCTTGGGCCTCAAAAGCACTCGCGAGATGGAGTTTACCGATTAATCCACAGTCGTAGCCATCTTGTGCCAACGCATGGGTAATCAATCTATCTTCATAATATTCGGGGAAAACCGGGTTGCCGTTGCCAGTGACGCTCACGGCTGAAGGATACATACCCGTCATAAAACTCGCACGAGACGGTGTGCAGATCGGAGATTGGCAATAGGCGTGGGTGAATGTGACTGACTGACGCATAAATTCGTCGAGTCTCGGTGTGTTGATGTGCGAATTTCCCAACGCTCCGATGGTATCAAAACGTTGTTGGTCTGTGCAGTACCATAAAATATTTGGACGTTTTTCCATTTTTGCTCCTTTTTTAGTATTCTACTATTTCGCTCAGTGCTGCGTCAGTCGTGACGACATGTTTTCCGCCTGAACCCTCTATTCTGGTTATCATCAAGGCTTTAAGTTCTTTCAACTCCAACGGTGTCAGTTCTTCAACGAGAGGGCTCTCAATGAAGTTCCGATAGGCACGACTGGTGTCCGTTTTCGGCATGATGTACATCGGAATGATGGCTTGTAACATTGCGGCGCGTTTACGCGCTGTCCGATTGACGCCGGCGCGATGCCAGACCCTCGAATCGTAGAGGATATAACTCCCGCCCGGTGCCTCGACAACATCTGCATCCGGACCATTGTAGGGCAACCCATGGGCTGCGCGATAACCCGGCTGTCTATAGATGTGGCCAGGTCCCCATTCGTCCGGTGGACCTTCACCGAGTGTGTGCGATCCGAGTTTGAAACAGGTTGCCCCATTCTCTTTGCGGAATTCGGAGACACAGAGGTTGCGCTGAACCCCCATAACCAATTCAGGGAAATTGTGGGGCGGTATCTCTGGACCCGTGCCTCTTGTAGCGAAAATTCCCCAATGGTAAGGGAAATCGGAATGCCACCCTTGCACATCACGTTCGCCATCGTCTGGCGTAAGTATCGCGAGACCCGGCGGGTGGCCCAACCGAATTTCACTCGTTCGCATATATTGACGCATCACCCACAAGGACACCGGCTCTGTCGCAGCTTGTGCTACGGCAATCCCCTTAACTAACGCGCCTGTGCTTCGGTCATAGGTTTCGTGGTCCCACCGTCCCGTACAACTAATCCGCTCTAACGCTTCAACGGCATCAGGTGCTATGATGGACGGGAGACATACCCAACCGTTTTCCTTGAGCGTTTTTAGATACTCCGATGGAAGATGGGCAGGTCCATGCCCAACGGAAAAGATCGCCCCGTCATCGCCTGCTATAGTGCCGTCACTGGCAAGCCGATTTCCCTTATGTTGAAGATAACACCCCTTCCCTGCATCCGCAGCCTCCACTTCAAGGACAAGATTGGTGACCACATGGCGGTACGCAGTCCCATCATCAATTGATTCCCATATCGCCTTATCATCTACATACGCAAAAACGGCGCATCCATCGTCAGACGCGCCAAGAAACTCACCGTTTGGGGCGCGTAACAATGTGAAATGCGCTGACGGACGTGCCACACGAACGACGCGTTCCTGAAAAAGTTCATTCTCGTATGCCATAAATCTTCACTCCTTATCTGTTTCCGTATCGGACAGATGCCCCCAACGCGCTACCACGCATACGCCTCTGGTGCCTCGCCACCGGGACCCGCCCAAATCTCATCGAGTTTCGCGAGGACTTCATCGTCGAGTTTCAGTTCCAAGACTGATAAGTTCTCCTCAAGTTGTTCGATCGTCCGCGGTCCGATAATCGGTGCTGTAACGTCTGGATTGCTGAGTACCCATGCCAGGGCGACGTTCGCGGGAGGTTCTCCTATCGAGGCACAAAGTGCTTCATACGCTTCAAACTGTGCTCGATGCGTCGCAATCGTTTCTCTGTGTGACTCCCTGCCCCGTCGACCCGTGGTCGGGTTATCCAGCACACCGCAGAGCAGGCCACCCCCCATCGGACTATACGGAATCATTGCCAAGCCGAGTTCGCGGCAACACGGTAATACTTCAAGTTCGATTTTCCGGCTGCGGAGGTTATACACACTCTGTTCTGAGACGAGTCCGAGGAAATTGCGTTGCTTCGCAATACCCTGTGCATGGGCAATGTGCCACGCCGCGAAATTGCTACTGCCGACGTAGGAAATTTTACCTTCACGCACCAATTGCTCCATCCCTTGCCAAATTTCATCCCACGGTGTCCGGCGATCAATATGGTGCATCTGGTACAGGTCTATGTGATCGGTTTGCAGACGCCGGAGGCTGTCTTCGCATGCCCGACGGATATGGTACGCCGATAGACGCCCATCATTAGGTCCTTCACCCGTCGAACCGTACAATTTGGTCGCCAGAACAATCTGATCGCGCCGGCTTTTATCGGCTGCCAACCAGTTTCCAACAATCGTCTCCGTTACTCCCTCGTTATAGATGTTAGCGGTATCGAAAAAGTTAATTCCGGCTTGCAGTGCCCGACTTAATGCCGGAAGCGCGTCTTCTTCGGAGGTATGTCTCCCAAAATTGACGGTGCCGAGACAAAGACGACTCACCCGTAGTCCAGTCCGACCGAGATAGGTATATTCCATAGCGATTGCTCCTGTCTGAATGTTGGTAACTCTTAAAGTGGTTACCGGTTTTCGGTAATCGGTTAAAGAGGTACTTTTTTACAATACACCGACACCGTTTGAAATGTTGGGTTTCGCTATGCCCCCGACACGGCTGGCGTCTTGAAATCAGATGATACCGTATAAACGAGATGGAAACTTGTTGTCTTTTACCGCTCAACCCAACCTACATCTATTTCTATTCTATCAAATCTCGGCTTTTTGATTAACAAAAATCTGGCAATTAGCGGTCAGCGATCAACAGTCAGCAGTCAGTCGGAAATCGTATTTCTTACTGACAACTCATAACTAACACAACTTTTGCTTGTCACGCCGGCAAAGGTATGATATATTTGTCTCAGAATTGACGGAGCATTGAGAAGAAAAGGGAGTAAACCATGCGAATCGCAATCGGTTGCATCGGACACGAAACGAATACATTTTCACCCGTCCTAACAACCCTTGATAACTTCAACAAGGGGAGTTACCACCGGGGGGACGAAATTATCGCGGCGTTCCAAGGCACCCGGACCATTACCGGGGGTTTCCTTGATGTCGCTGAACAGCTCAATTTACAACCCATTCCGCTCCTATGGGCGTTTGCGACACCGTCGGGTATGGTAGAACACGCCGCGTATCAGACGCTTAAAGCAGAGTTCCTAACGCTTTTACGGAACGCAGGAAAACTTGATGGCGTGCTCCTTGATCTACACGGCGCGATGGTAACAGAGGAACTCGAAGATGCCGAAGGCGACCTGATTCAGGCAGTCCGTGAGATCGTCGGTGAAACGTGGATCGCCACCACGCTCGACTTACACGCCAATATCACCGCCAAAATGGCGCATTACTCCGACGTTATCATCGGGTTCGATACCTATCCGCACGTAGACTGCTACGAACGCGGGTTCGAAGCCGGGCAACTGCTCTTTAGTATGAACCAAGGGAAGATTCAGCCGACGATGGCATACCGTCAACTCCCTTTATTGACCGCTCCCCCTGCGCAATGCACAATGAAACCCCCGATGACGGATGTGATCAATGCCCTGCATGATCTTGAGACCGAGCGCGGCATTGTAACGGCAACACTCTCTATGGGTTTCCCATTTGCGGATATAACGGACGCAGGCGTTTCAGTCCTCGTTACCACCAATGGGGATATGGCACTTGCAGAGGCGCACGCCGACCAGTTCGCATCCAATATCTGGGAGATGCATGAGGCGTTCACTTTTAACCTACACACCGTTGAAGCCGCGATCGAAATCGCCAACCAGACAGATGGTAATCCCATCGTACTCGCTGACGGCGCGGATAACCCTGGGGGTGGCGGTCCCTGTGACGGCACAACGATCTTACAGAAATTCATAGAAGCAGACGTTCAAGATGCCGTCATCGCGGTGATTGCAGATCCCGAATCGGTTGCCCAAGCGGTTGAGGTGGGTGTCGGCAACCGCGTTCAGTTGAACGTCGGTGGCAAAACAGACACGCAACACGGCGCACCCGTCGCATTGACAGGGTCCATCAAATCGCTCTCTGACGGCAGATTCATCCACAAAGGTCCTATGGGACGCGGTACCGCTGGAAACATGGGCAGAACAGCTGTCGTCCAAGTCGGTGGAATTGAGATTATCCTGACGGAGAGACGGATCCAACCTTACGATGCACAGGTTCTTCGAAGCGTTGGAATTGAGCCGAAGGCGCGTAAACTCATCGCTCTCAAATCTGCTGTCCATTTCCGGGCAGACTACACACCCATTGCGCACCAGATTTTAGACGTGGATACCCCTGGCGTTCACAGTCCGAACCTGTTCAATTATGACTATCAGAAGTTAAGGCGACCCATTTACCCCCTCGATCCAACTGTTCCCTATCAAAGGATAAAAAACAAGTGACAGAAAAACGAATCACCGGAAACTACGAAATGAATCTGGTATTGACTGGGGAACCAACCACTGAACCCGTCAAAGTCTTCTTCTCTGGAGACACAGCGTTAGGCAAAAGGGCGTACCTCGCTATCTCTGCCGATGGATTCAAGATTGTCCGTGAAGTCAACACCCACACGCAAACCTTGAAGACATCCAATAACATCGGAGAACCCCCGTGGAACGTCAGGATTCTGAAGAAAGGCAATTTTTTCAGATTCTGGGTCAACGAAACGACAAGCTGGATTCGCGGTCCCTTGGGTGAATGGGAAGGCATTTACGAACCGACCGATAACTGCCTTGGCGTTGAAACGCCGTCAGGTATCCAATCTCAATCCTGCACCGTAGCAACCCTCCCGTGGCTTCAAGAGATTACCACCCCCGTCATATCCCGGGGTCCTAAAGGCTCTTTTTATGAGAAACAGGTCATACCGGGTGCGATTATAGCGTACGACGGCTTATATTACATGTACGTCATGGTAGGCATGGCAGGCGATGAGGAGGGATCTTCAAGACGGGCAATTGGTGTAGCCGTGAGTCCGGATCTGAAGCGGTGGGAGGGGCATCTTGAACCCCTTATCTCCTATCTCGATACGCCGTATGATAATCTGTATGTCAGCGGTGCTGTCGTCACAGATGAAGGACGCATTGCCATTATGTTCTCTGCGCAGAAGTTTCCAGAGTGGCAGGGATTCATGTTAGCCATGGCCGACCATCCGATGGGTCCATTCACCCAATATGTGAAGAACCCGGTTTATAAACACCCCACGCATGCACACGAGTTCGATCTTATCCGCGCGGAAGGATTCCCGCATCGCTATCTTCTTTTCTATGCTGGATTTACCCCATCACCCCAACGCGGATCGGCAGGGGATCGCGGATATCTTCTCTACAGCGACGATTTGGTGAACTGGCACCCTGACGAACGAAACCCGGTCTTCCGTCCCGAAACGCTGGACAATTGGGACGCGATCCACGTCCGACCGAGATCCCTGAATCGAGTCGATGATATGTGGTATCTATGGTATGAGGGCTGCAACACATGGAAACCGGAAGGTGTGTCTCATCACGGTTGGTGGGATACAGTAGGACTCGCACGTTCAAAAGACCTGGTCAACTGGGAATACTACCCGAGAAATCCAGCACTGCCCGGTCTCGGTATCAACGCCGACCAATTCGACTGCAATTGGGTCGGCTGGCCCCGTATGTTCGTCAAAGATGGTATCGGATACGTCTTTTACACAGGAAACGCCCAAGTCGGATTACGGACAATTCGGTTGGACGATCTCACCAACTGGCAGACAGAAGGCGGGCAAACATTTGATTTGCTGTAGCACACACGTTTAGAAAAAGAACTGTTTCTGTATGATATTAGTCCTGTGTTTTGAGTTTGCCCCACGTGCCCGTCAAAGGGGACGGCTGGAGCGAGATCGGCAAAGCAAACGCCGGATCGAACCAATCGGCGCGGAAGTTATTACCCCGGTGTGTGAGCTGTTCTGGGACACCACCATCCACAGCGATTTTGAAGAGTTGTATGACACCACGACTCCGCTTGTAGTAAATAAGTTCATTCCCGCGCGGTGACCAGGTCGGGTTAGACACTAACGCGTCATCTCCAGAATCAATAATTTTCCTGAGTCCGCTACCATCTCGGTTCACAACATAGATACCTACGGTAGGCCTTCCTCCATTACCCCCTAAAAAACCTTTCTCTTCCATACCGTTCCAAGAAAAGGCTATCTCAGCACTATCGGGGGCCCAGGCAGGGTCAAGCATCCAAATCTTCCCCGGAAGAAGCGGCTCTTCTACATGGGTTTGCAGATTGATAATCTGAACTCTGGTGTCCAGTAATCTGGGATTTCCGTCGTCAGCCCAAACAAACTTGCCTGCCATAAAGGCTATCTCAAAACCGTTGGGAGCCCACGCAGACCATAAACCCTCCGCAAGTTTTGCCTCATCTTTTCCGTCAATTGAGGCGATGTAGATAGAAAATGTGTGAAATCGGTGATAAGCGAGTGCTTTCCCATCAGGTGACCACGTTGGGAACTCTCTCCTTATTAATTTTTTGAAGACCTGACGCACATTCGTTCCATCTGCATCCATAAGGTAGAGATCTGGTATCCCATCTCGATCCGAGTGGAAAAGAATCTGTTCACCTGTCGGGGACCAGACAGGCGCGAAATCTTGGGCACGGTGCTGGCTTAAATTTATCTGATCGGATCCATCCGGGTTCATGATATAAATCTCAAAGTTGCCATCACGATTTGATCCAAATACGATTTTGGCAGTTTCTGGGGCTTTTGCGAAAAGCGAAGAAACGTTCGCACATAGCAGTATCCCACTGATTATGTAAAAGGCGAGTACACATTTCATCTGTATTCCTCCGATAGTCCCTTAAAAAAGTTAATATCACTCAAGTTACGGGTTGTAAGGATACCCTTTAAAGTTAAAGACTCCGTTTTGCAGCGAATGGGTGCATAAATACCGATTCTTCTTCAGATTATGGGGAGGCTCCACAATCGCCCGGCATCCTCATCTCCAAAACCACACCTTCCCGTTCAATACGCGCGAAGGTCTCTTGATATTCGAGACTACTATCGTCGTCCCAATAGGTCGTAGAAATAGGGGAAGTGTAGTTCATCGGAATCAGACGACTCCGATCCGGACGGACCATGAAAAGCGAATTCTTCGGATCCGCGATGTTATACATCCTTGTGCCGTTTTTGAATTGAGATTTGAGAATCCACCGCTCCTGTTCCGGCAGTTTTAAAGACTTCAGACGCTCTAATTCATCACGATCCAGCGTCACGCCGAGTCCAGGAGATTCAGGAACACGCACAAATCCGTTAATTGGGGTCAATTGCTCGTTGACCACATCTGTTTTCCAGGTCTCGGTATCCGAATGAAAATGGAAGATCGCCGTTGGAAACGCTGCCATCATATGGGTTGTCATCGCACGCGTGATATTTCCACCCACATTCTGAAGCATAAACGGACTTCCATTCGCCGCAAAAAGTCCTGAGCGCCGGATTGCATCACCGATCTTCGCGTGTCCGAGCATATAAATGTCTGCGGGACTCATGAACACCTCGTATGTTGCGCCCATCGGAAAATGGTGGAGTACAATCGGCAGTCGTGAGCGTTGACGGAGTTCGATGTACCCCTGTAAGTCTTCACCGGGCAACGGATCTTCAAAACAACCCGAGATCCGATATTGAGACAACGCATCAATCAATTCAGGGATGTGGTCATCTGTCCCTCCCATCGTGAAGTCGTAGTGGATCTTGAATCCATCCGGCGCAACGGCTTCCATCGCTTCGGTCTGGTCGAGGACATTCTCGAAAGGTGAGAGGTGATATTTCATCCATGTATACCCCTGTGCCGCATACGCAGCAACGGTCTCTGCCATGCGCGCGGGGTCGGTCGAAACCGTCCAACAGCCCACAGGCACCCATGAACGATACTTCTGTCCGAATAACTTATACACCGGCACGTCTACTGCTTTCCCCATCAAGTCATACATCGCCGTGCCAAGTCCAAGCGAGGTCTCATCTCCTACCCAATCAAACGGATTTGTCCCGATGTACTGATCAATAACATCTTGAGGTTCGCGTCTCCCGCTCTCACCCAACCCCTCCAAGCCTGTATCAGTCCGAGCAACATATATAGTTCGCTGGATTGGACCGTAATAGTGATTGAGTTGATAGGCGAGGAAGTCTTGATATTCAAGCGTAATCTCGTGAATTTCAATCTCTGTAATTTTCATATTGAATACCTCCGCCAAACTTGCTTTAAAAATTAATAGATGCTATAATTATAGTTAGAACGAAATAAAAAATGGAAAGTTTTACACCTTGAATCTGCTTGAATTGAACACTAAGTTTCAGGAGGTGAACCGTGCGTACTTCAACCTTTACACCCGAAGAAGCCGGTGCGGGTTCTATTCACTTTGAACCTGTGCCAGTAGAGACGGTGGAGCACACCGATCTTGAGTATCATCAACTCTGCAGCGCGGATGAGTTTCAGGATTTGGAAGGCAAACCGTTCCATGTCAACGGCACACACCTGGCTGTTTTCAAATACCAAGATAAATTTTACGCCGTTGATAACCGATGCCCACACATGGGGTATCCTATGTCCAAAGGCAGCATCCGAGATGGAGTCCTGATCTGTCACTGGCATCACTGGGAATTCGACCTCAAATCTGGCGGCTGCTTTCAGGCTTTCGGCGATGATCTGAAAGCCTTTCCCGTCGAACTTCGTGATGACGGCTACCTGTATGTCGGATTAGCAAAAGGTGAACGAGAGGCAGCAAAACGACGCGTCATTGACCGTGGTAAACGGGCACTTGAGCGAGGTCTCAAAGACCGTAGTACCTTCTTTATCGCGAAAGCTGTTACTGCACTTCGGGACGCAGGTGCCGCCCCCAACGAAATTATTCATCAGGGCCTCCACTACGGTGCCCATAAAAGTAGCGAAGGATGGTCGTCTGGTGTCGCGATTCTCACGTTGGCGGCAAACTTGTGGAATGATGTGGATCCAAATGACCACAACCTGTTTCTCGTACACGGCTTGAGTCAAATCAGCCGTCGAACGACGGGGAGTTCGCGCCCCTATCGTGCACCGTTTCCTGTAATGAGTGAGGAACACGACCTTGAAACGCTCAAGCGGTGGTTCCGCTACTTTGTGGATAAACGGCACTCAGGTGCCGCCGAGCGTATCCTGTTAACGCTTAATGACCGCGGCTACGATAAATCGGTGATCGCAGATTTCGTTTTCACCGCCGCGACCGACTTCTACTTTACAGGCGACGGACACGCTCTCGATTTCGCCAACAAGATGTTCGAGGCGTTGGATTATGTTGATTGGGAGGGAGCACACGAAATTTTACGCCCGATTGTTGTCGATCTTGTGAGTCGAACCCGTCATGAGGAAACCTCGCGCTGGGCAGATGCGGTGCCTGTGTTAGAACCCGTCTTTGAGAGGCTTGAGAATATCTGGAGTGCCAACCAAACCAACGAAGCGAAACTCGACATCTCAGCGTTTACACAGACGCTTCTCGGCGACGACTTCGAGCCGATTGTCGTCGCGGTCGAAGAAAAACTGCGTGCAGGTGTGGATCCGAGAGATATCTGCCGTGCGATGACCTACGCTTCTGCGATTCGGACGGCTCGCTTTCATCTGAAGAACGAGGGGGATTGGCACGATGTAGCGAACATTTACTCGTATGCGCACGCGCTGTACCACGCCTTTGATTATGCCCCAAGTGCCCACTTACTGCGCGGTATTTTTCACGGTGTCGTTTTCTTAGCATATTTGCGTTGGTTGAACATGCCTGCCGCCCGCATACCGAGGCACGGACAGCGACTTGATGAAACTTATGACTCCGTTGATAAGATGCTGGAGAGGCTACAAGAGTTTGCAGACTTCCAGAAGGTCTATGAGGCAGAAATTCTGGTGAACCAATATCTGGAAGAAGGGCATGAGATTGAGCCATTGAAGCAAGCACTCTCGCACATCCTGCTCCGCGAGGATGCAGAACTGCACATGTTCCAAGTCCTGGAAGTAGCGTTCCGGCATTATGAGTTGTCAGTTGATCAGGAAGAGCAGCGAATGCATCTATTGGCAGCGACCCGTTACATCACAGCACAGAAGTTGATGAAAAACATCTTGTGGTCTACCGAAAACGCAGAGCGTCTCGCTCGCGGTGAGTTGCTGAGTGAACGCGACGACGATTGATGTCCCTCTTGCGTTATGTAAAACCCTAAAATATATGGACACTTGTTCAATGAACAGGTGTCCACGCCTGATGGCGAGGGTATTTCTTTTATAGTAAGTCCCACAATTACGTGGACACTGGGGCGAGGTTAGAAACCTCGCCAGCGGGATGCAGGATGGTGCTGCTACTCCCTGAGGTGTTAACTTATTTTTCGACTTTGCTATAATATCCTCGCCTATTCGTTTGCAAAAAAGCAATCTTGAACGGTGATGTTTTCGGACGAGCGTTCTTCATCCGTGACTTTGATTGCTTCACCACCCCCCACACGCCTCCCATATTCACGGTGCACGGCATCGATACGACAATAGGCAATCGTCACGTTACGACACTCAGAAAGCTCGACTCCATTTCCATCTGTTCGGATGTCAACGTTGTCGATGAGGAGCCCGTCACAGCTCACAGATAGAATCGCAGAATCATCACGTTCGTAGATGTTCAAGTTCCGGATTTCCACGTTTTCGCAGTGTTTTAGTGCAATACACGTCCTCCCTGTCCCAACAAGGGTTCCAGGACCGTAGATTTTTACATTCTCTAAGTCTATTCCAACAAGTAGAGGGATATCTGCCTCAGCAAAGGAATATTTAAGGACAGCCCCTGCGTCAATCGCGAGGGTAACATTACTTTTCAGGTAGATGGAACCCGTTGCGTAAACACCGGACGGCACAAAGACCGTGCCACCGCCCGCGGTATCGCAGACGGTGATGGCTTCGTTGATTGCGTCCGCACTGTTTGACTTCCCATCCGCAACAGCACCGAAATGCCGCACGTTGTATGTGCCAACTTCCGCAAGTGCTTCGGCAGTCAGTTCTGCGAGGGTTTCCTCGCGTTTTCTACCGGTATACTTCTCAAAGTTCGTTACCCATTTCTTAAGGGTCAGGCTGCGTACGGATGCGGCATAATCCACCAGTGTTTTCAGCGTGTATTCATATCTATGCGGGTCCACTTTGCCTTCAAGCGTTTTCCAGAGTTCGGCTGCCTGTATCGCCATGTCAACGCCCTCTTCCATGTTAGCGTAGATGTCTTGTATGAGGGTCCTGCCGATAGAAAGTCGCTGATCGTGTGTTGTGAAGTGAAGCGCAGCGAGATGTGCTTCCGCGCGTAACGGATCTCCATATATCTCGCGAAGTCCTGGGGCATACTGCGCTAACACTCGCTCATGCAAGGCAGGTGTCATAACGCCTACACCTTCCGCATTGACCACATAGGGAGTCTTGTTTTCCGTCATACCGGGGTCGGAGGAATCAAGCCATATACCGCGGTAACCCCGATAGTTGTAGGACTTACGCGTCACCTCTTCAAGCATCATCAGCAGGGTCTTGATTGTCCCAAGTACCTCTGGATCATCGCCAAATGTCTGCTGAATCCATTCCGTGTAAATCTCATCCACCGTCAAGTCTGGATTCCAAGAGAGTCTTCCCAATCCGTAATAGTTCACGGCGTTCAACGGGGATTCCATCCATGCTGGCGACGGTGAGATCATAGACACGCCCATGATGCAATCCACGCTGAATTTGTTTAGACTCCCCGGTCCGTTGCGATACGTATCCTGTTCAAACCACCACTTCCACTTCTTGACCCAAGAGACGGGCCAACTTTTGTCAATGACGAGTTCAGTTCCATAGAGATTTTTCTGAATCGCGCCATCGAGTGCGGGGATTGGTGCCCACAGATCCCAATCCATAGGGCTGCCTTTCGGGACGATAATGACGTTATCTCGGAAATTGCCGTCCTCGTGGGCGAACAGATCGTAAGGAATCAAATTCCGATAGGGTTCGGGTGTGTATCGCAAGTTGCCATAGACGAATGCCCGCACAAGCACCTTTCCCCCATACGGCTTCAGCGTATCTGCAATCCGGTTCGTCATCGGTGGACGCGGATCACCGTTCTGTTTCTCTGAACCGAGTTTCATCATATAGCCACCGAAGTCAGGCACGCGGGCATAGAGGGTATCGGCGGTTTTTGGGTCGAGTGCCAGGAGATAACTCGGACTCCAGTAGAGTTTGATGCCGTAGTCTCGACAAATGTCAGCAAGTTTTTCAACTTCATCGAGATGATCCAGAAAGTTGTTGCGGTAGTGCCAGTTAATCTCACTCGGACAGAGCGCATTCCAACCGCACGATGCCAACATACGCACCCAATCTCGGATGCGTTTGGTATCGCCGGTACGCAACTCTTCCCAACTGAAGATCGAATCGTCTCTGCCGCCACCGCGCCATCTGTCGCCGAAAAGCCCCCGAAAATACGACCAGTGTGCCACCATACGGATAGGCACCTGTGGATTTTCCAGCACGTCGAGCGCGAGCGGATCCTGTCCAATCTGGATGCGACGAATCAGATCGAAGGTACCAAAAGCAACCCCTGCGGGTATTCCGCCTGCAACAACAACCATCCCTTCCATCGCCTTGATGACGAACCCATCGCCTTCAATTCGATCCAGTTGGAGGTCTTCGGCACGGTCGCGGATCCAGTTGGAGGTTTCGACTGTGCCGAGGATAACTTTCGGTCCGGTGGCAGTGACAGTCTCCGAGACGGAAGGTTTGAAAGCGAACATGGATTCCGCCGCTTGTGCCAACTCAGCAGCAGCCGTCTGGACAGTCGAATTCGCTCCCTCAGCAACAATGGTTCTGAATAAATCCTGACTGCGTTGTTCTGTATCGAGCGGATTGAACTGTAACCACGCCTTGTAGAGTGTCCTGTCTACTTCTTGGTACTTGTAAGTGTTCTGCCTTCTTTCAGTAGGGTTCGTATCCCGTCTTCCCGCATAGATGGCTTTGCTCTCATCGTAAATCTGACGTATTTCAGCATCGGTGAGGGGTTTCTCATAAATGCGCAAATCATCAAGGAAACCGACAAAGCGTTCACCGGTGTGGATATCCGTTAAACCCTCTCGACGTAGTGGCTCTATATCCACCGTTGACAAGTCAATCGTGGCAATTTGCTCACCATCACGCCATCCCACAATCTGTTTTGCTTCGTCATCGTATGCCACCGCGAACAGATGCCATTCGGAATCGCCAATGGAGGCTTTCACATGCGGATAGAACGCCCACTCGCGCATGTCGTACTTGGGCCAGTCGTAGTCGAGGATCCCCTCCCAGTATTCAAAATCCTTTTCACCTCGGAAACGCACCTGAAAACAACCACGATAGGTGTTAAGTTCGATGGCATCGTTGTTATACCTGAGAATGTTGGCCCTATCCGATATCGTATTCAGCCAAAAACAGATTGTGCCGCGCGACAGTGCCAGCGGAGAATTCTCAGGCACAGGAATCCGCATCGGTTCGGTTTTGGGCATCGTTTCGATACAAGCCCGCCCCTCACCGAGTGAATAAATCTTTGCGCCACCGAGCACGGCGTGGTTACCGTTTCCAGAGAGATCGGTACCGGTTCCGTCGTTAAAATCCCAATGACCGACCAGTCCTCCGATTTCACCCGCCGTTACACTGCTAAATTCACTTGCCAATACCAACGCTGCTATTACAAAAAGGGCAATGAGTACTTGATATTCCATGTGTTCGCTCCCTATATTTGACGTATAACGATGAAGATTATTGTGCTTTGCACCTTAACTTCATCTTTACGGGCTGGCTTTTATATTTCCCCATGTCGTGGTTAATTTGCCCGCCGGGTAAACCGCCAGGGCAGATTTCAGCCCTTTTGTCATCACAATTTTGATGTCATCTTCAGTGAGCGCGACACTGAAAAACGCGATCTCGTCAAAGCGACCGGAAAAATATTGTCCCCACTGATCCAAGAAATTTGCGCCAATACCGAGCTCCGTAAACGTATAGGAATCGGCAACTGTCTCACCTTCTGTGCCGTTGTAATAGCCGGTCACATTTCCCTCACCATCGAATACAAACGCATAATGTCCCCATTTATTGTCATCAAATTTTGGGATAACAGGTTTCCACGCACTACTCCAAATTTCAACTGTTTCACCTTGGTACCGAGTTGTGAAAGCCGGATTTGTCGGTCCACTGATATTCGATATCAACCGATCATCATTGGCGGCATCACTCGGATGTGCCCACAAAACCAATGTAACCTCTCCAGACAAGCCCAAATCCCCGACAACGACATGCCCCTTACTCTCGTTTCCATCAAATTCCAGCGCGGATCCGAACTTACCGTCCTTCGTCCATTTCGGGCTGTTCTCAAGTTTCCCATCATTACCCTTTTCAGAGGAATCCACCGCTGTATCCCCTTTCCCCTCATCAAAGAGCCACATACCGGCAACGGTTTTCAGATCAAATTCAGCACTGCTTATACCAGTAAACATCAGACTCAGGACAATTAAACCAACACACGTCAGCATTAAATTCGCCATTACGATCTTCATTTTCCAAACCTCCAGACCAGTGTCAAAACTTTACGCCTTTTGGTCAATCATGCTTGAAAGGATGCCAAGGATCTCGCCGCATTGCCTAATTTGATAGACTTCCATATCAACATAGAGCTGCTGACCTTTCAATTTCAGGAAGAGCCACTCGGTGCCTGTAGTTGTAGCCCCATAAATGCATGGAATTTCATTTCCTCTTTCTGCATTAAAGCGTTGGGCGGCGAGCATCTCCGCAACACACTGTCCTAATCCAGTTGCCGGATCAGCGTTTTTGGCTTCAACGAGGACAATAACAGGTGCCTCCAAGTAAAATTGCTCTGGCGATAGGCTCACTAAAAAATCGCACACACCTGTTAATCCGCTTTCGGGATCAACACTGAAGTCAATTCCAGAAAAGAAACTGATGCGATGCTCAAAATGCTCTCGGAGTTCAACAAGAATGCTGGCAACAATCAATTCCGAGCGTGCTTTTTCTGTTCTGATAGCGATCGCTAACGGCACTTTTTTTGCCAATTCCCTTGTGAGGTCTTCGCTTGGATCCAGCGGCTCAATATCGGAGAAGATGGCTGTAGATTCAAATTTTTCAAGATGAAACGTCTTCCGTACCGTTTCCAGGGTAAAATTGCTGTATGCCATTATGATGGATTCCTCAGAATAGTTATCGGTTAAAGGTCTTCCGTGCTTATGGAAGTCCATGTTTATGGAAACCATTCGCGAGGGCTAACAAGACCAAAGCGATCATCGCCAGTCCGAAAAGTCCGATAGCGACGTAAAGATCGGTATTCCCTTGGAAGGCGAAACTTTTCTCCAGACGCTCGTTTCCCGATTGCTGAATTCTCTTCGTGAGTACCTGCTTATCGTATGCTGTCAGCTGCTGCACGCCCGGAGATGCGAGTGCTGATCGTTCGTCGAGAAACTTTTGAATCCGCCATGCCTGCCACTTCCGCAACAAGAACCGACACAAAATGACAGTACCAGTGGTCGCGAACAAAACCGTTGCTCCCAGAAACCAATCCGTCAGGGGGAGATGCCAAGGTAGATGTTTCCCGTCCATCGTTTTCTCCTTTCTGATAACAAAAAGAGTTAATCGGAACAAGTCGTTTCAACCGACTGATTCACTATACGTGCCTAATTTTAGTATAACATATCTGTGTATCTCTATCCCAAATTTTCTTGCGAAACTTTTTCATAGCCACGAATTGGTGTCCGCAAGTCGCTTCAGCAGACCTCCATCTTAACGTCTCAACCCTCTCACGCAAGTCCCCATGTATTTATGCGAGATTCGCAATTTTTATGAAAATCATTTGTTTTTTTCCTGAAACTGTTGTATACTTATAGTTGCATATAGGTTTTATTATATTTTTACTTGAAAAATAATAAAATATGTCTTATTGTAACTTAAATCTACAAATTCAGGACCTCACGAATAACGCGTATGAAGACTTATAGAGACTCCCTTCTGCTGAACATATCCAGAGAAAACGTGCCGCCGTGCTGGGTCCCGGTATCTGGCTGGGGTGTCGTGAGTCAAGGCGCGAGTACCCCCCCCCTCTTAATTCACGTGAAGTAATTTTACATATTTATCTCATAAACTGCGTCCGTAGCATCGCTGCTGTCGCTGTTTTTTTCGCGCCCGCACGCGCTGCGTTTCCACACGTCTGCCGCGTTGCGGGCTATTTTGTTGCATTGGAATTCCACCGGATGCTTTTTGCAAGTGTTGGGCGGTCCCGATACATCTACCCTTAGGTTAACCAAATAGGACTTACGCATTTTCCTTTAAAGTCCCCCTGATAAGGGGGATTTAGGGGGTTTAAAGAACAAAAATACTGCTTTTCGCGTCTAAATGTGCGATATTTTGCACAATTTGTGTAAGTCCTGCCAAACTTAAAGAAGGAGAAATCTACAATGTTTAGATTCGGCATCTTATTAATTCTCTGTGTGTTCGTCTGTGTCGTATCCGTGTTTGCACACGATCCCCCCGCCGGCGAATACATACTTACACTGCTGTATGAAGGTACTGAGACAAGAAGATCGTGGGGAGATTCTCAGGTTACCATATCTGAACACACGGATGTAAATGATGTCCACGTTCATAAGTACACAGTGACTTATACTGCAGCTGAAGCGGGGTCTGATGGGACCGTGTCTATTTGGAGGTCGTACGGTGGTAAGGTGCGTCCGCATTGGCATAGCTTTCCTGCCCACCAACATGACAACTACGTGTCGCACGTGCATGGAAGCGAGCACGTTCATGCGAATCCGTCGGACACACACAATGATCCTCACGACGTGGATAACGACCACTCTCATGTAGGCACACAACAGGACTGGCATTCGCATGCTCTTACACACCAACATGACGAATATGCGGTCCACACGCATACAACGAGACACTCTCACCCGGATCCATCGTCCGTGCACGGATACCACAACCGCTTTACTGTGTCTGAAGTGCACGAACGATCACAGGCTCCTACGACAGTGCACGAACGATCACTGATTCCTCCGACACCGACTCGTCCGACAGGGATAGGGGACGGCACCCCAGTCGTAGAGGAAAGTGGAACCCCTGAAGGGACATCCAGTCCTCAACCTGTGGTACCTGTTGTAACAGAAAGCCCACCTCAAGAAACGCCACCAGAGCCTCCACCGATGCAACCGATACGCGTGACGGAGTATATGGTCAGAGATTGGGCGGCCGGGATTGGTGGATTACCACAGTGGATTGAGGTGTATAACCCCAACACCGAGGAAACCGTCAACCTCAAAGGCTACACGTTCCAATATGCCACCCGACGGTCTGCCAACGCCCCCCATAAAGTCCACACACTGACGCTCGCTGGAGCAGAGGATGGTTTCAGCATAGCGGGAGGCGGCGTCGCTATCCTATCAACCGGAAAAGTTTCGGCATGGCGATTTTCCGGTATTGGAGCCTCCCAGGTCTACAACTTGAGCATAGACAACGTCCTCAAACGCGGGTGGGTGTTGACGGATGCCGATGGCAAGGAGATTCACCGTCTCGGTAGGGCTGCCTTTAGTGCGTTAGGGGATCCGGTGGCACCGCTCCATCAGAATAAGGCGCGTGTCTCTCATCAGGTCGTCCCGAGCGAGTCGCCCCCGGAGGTTTATTACTATGGACATCGGGAAGACATGGGGTCTCCTGGTTTCTACAAGCAACCGGCGCCGGCGGCCCCGAGCGCGGTCAAACGCAAGCGAGTCGGCACTTGGGCGAGTCTTAAACGAACACCGTGATAGCCCTTAAATTTTACGGCTTAGCTATGGAGATGCAGAGATACGTATGATGACAACGAGCGTTAAATCATCATACCGTTCTGCATCTTCAACAATCCCTTGAGAGGATTAGGAAAAATCATCGCCAAACACCAGCAAAAAATTTCATAAATTGCTATACACCCGCCGCCCCGCTGAGGCTCTGTCTTCCCTGAAACGCTTTTCTACACACATACCGTCCTGACAAGATTGAAGACATCAGAATACGCACAATTACCAAAATCTGCCCTATCCGCGTCATCGGCGATTCAGATAAAAATAAAAATTTTGTTTGACATTGCCCGATGCTCATGCTAAATTAGGTCTGCCTGCGAGATGCAGGCTTCATTGGAAAAATGTATTCTAAAACCTCTTCACAGGAGATTTGTAAAATGACAAAAAATTGGGCAATACTATGCATTCTGGCGGTAGTGGGGTTGGCATTCATCCCACTGCAGAGTTTTGCGGCAGTCGACAGTGAAACCGCTGTCGGTGTCTGGCTCTTTGACGATGGCGATGTTAGCGATTCCAGCAGTTACGGAAACGACGGCGAACTTATGAACGGCGCAGAGGTTACCGATGGCGGCAAGTGGGGAAAAGCCCTCAGCCTCGACGGTGACGATGACTACGTCAATATCGCAAATTCAGAAAGTTTAGACAGCACAGCTGAAGCCTACACCGGTGTCGCATGGGTAAAGCTCGAAAGAAAAGGCGATCCGCACAGTGCGTGTTGCGCAGACGATCACATGGTCATCGCCTTTACGACCGATTGGAACAATATTCTGAACGTTTTCGGTCCCGGCAGAAGTGGAAATCAGGGGAAAGTCGAAGTCGGTAGCCGTGAACTGAATCCGCGTTGGCTCTTCGGACCCACCGCTGTTAACGATGATCAGTGGCATCACCTCGCTTTCACCTATGATGGTGCCAAGAAAATCCTCTACATCAATGGCGAAGTTGACGTCGATCAAGATACAACCGGGGTCTTCGGTGTGGCAGGTGTTGATGTCCATTTAGGCGGAACACCCACGCAACGACAGGCATTAGGATTGATGGACGAGATCGGCATTTTCAATGTGCCACTCGAACAAGCCGACATCCAGAACATAATGAACGATGGTCTTGGCTCTGTGCTCGGTTTAACGCCTGTCACGCCGCAAGGACGGCTGACAACAACGTGGGCGGACATTAAATCACAATAATTAAGTTAGATATAGTGGTAGTGGACGGGGTTGAAACTCCGTCCCTATACACTCCTATTCCCTCGAACCTATGACCCCATTCAAATGTGTCCTCGCGCTCTTGATACTGTCCCTGACACCATTTAGCATTGCAGCACCGAGATACCATCCCGAAGCGGCACGGTTATATGACGCTGGATTACGCGCGCTCGCTCACGGAGAGCAGGAAAAAGCGAGAATCGCCTTAGAGAGAGCCGTCACACGGGATGCGTCGTTAGCGGACGCACACTGCGTCTTGGGATTGATTTATAAAGGTGCTGAGGAGACCCATGCCGCGGCTGAAGCGTTTCAACAGGCAACGATCGCAGATGAAAACTATATCGAGGCATATTATGAGCTGGGTGATGTGCTACTCGTTCACTTAGGCGACACCGCACAGGCAACACAGGTCCTACAGAAAGCAATCGCGCTGGATGCCGATCACGCACGCATACGGACACTATTGGGCATCGCCTATTTTCGGGATAATCGCACCGATGCTGCCATTCGTGAACTTCAGCACGCACTTAAACGCGACCCAACTTCGCTGGCGGCACGCTATACGCTCGGTAACGCCTTTCTTCAACAAGAAGCGTGGCAGTCTGCTATTGATACTTTCAAAGCACTCATTGAAATCGATCCGTTCCACGCGAAGGCACATTTTTCCTTAGGCACCGCGTATCGCCGCATTGGAAAATCAGAAACAGCACAGCGGAATTTACAACGTTTTGAGATTCTGTCTATTGAGGAAGAACAATTGACACATCTCAAGCGATTTGTGAAGCAAAACCCTACCAATCCCGAGCCGTGGTACCGACTCGGTAGAATCCAACTCAAGCGGCAACTCTGGGCTGAGGCAACGCACTCTTTGGAACGTTACATCACACTTGCACCTCAAGAGACTCGAGGCTATGAAGCACTCGGATACGTTCACTTTCAAGGGCAGAACTACAAACGATCGGTAGCGATGTACCAAAAAGCAATTCAGCGGAAACCGAATGTTGCAACGTACCGCAACAGCCTTGCGGGTGCTTATGTGATGTTAAAGCAGTATTCCGAAGCGATAGAGCAATATCAAACAGCCATTCATTTAAAGCCCGCCGAACCGCGTTTCTATCTCAACCTTTCCAAAGCTTACGAACGCATTGGGGCACACACAGAAGCCAAAAAGACCTATCAAGAATATGAACGTCTCACGTCAAAAGCCACAAAATAGCAGTCGGCAGTCGGCAGTCGGCAGTCGGAGAAATGGTAGTCGGTTTTTACCATCAATTTGTGCCTTAACACTTTCATCAAGGTGCGCGTTGATGGTAAAAGCTGTCGGTTATCGGTTAAACGAAAACCTCTTACCGAAAACTGAGAACCGAAGACTGATAACCCTCTTACTTTATGCCCTCTTGGCGTTTTCTCCCTGCGCGTGGGCTGCACTTGAAATGTGTCTCATCCCCGCGGGATATTTTACTATGGGCAGCGATGACGATCTGCCGAATGAAGCACCGGCACACAAAATCTATCTGGCTGCCTATTATATCGGCAAAACGGAGGTAACCAACGCTGAATACCATCAGTTTTGGCTCGAAAACGGTGGCGTCGGTAATGAACACACCCCGATCAGTTATGACGGTGAATTTGGGACCTGGCCCCGCATCGCAAAAACGAAACCCAATCATCCCGTCATAGGCGTATCGTGGCATTCTGCCGTCGCCTACGCGACGTGGCGCGGCATGCGGCTACCGACTGAAGCGGAATGGGAAAAAGCGGCACGCGGGACAAACGCCAGACGGTGGCCCTGGGGTAATACCTTCACACAACGTATCAACGAAACAACCGTCCATGCCAACACGTGGAAGCAATCGAGGGGGCATCCGAAACCCGTTGGTGCCTATCCTACAGGGGCAAGTCCTTACGGCGCACATGACATGGCGGGTAACGTCTGGGAGTGGGTGGCTGACTGGTATTCCGAAACCTACTATCATCACAGTCCCAATCGAAACCCAAAAGGACCAATGGTTGGGAGTCGTCGCGTTGTAAGAGGCGGATCGTGGTTGAACAAGGAAAAGTTAGCGAGATGTTCCACGCGAATTGGGCAATACCCGGCGATCGGGACCAGTTTTATCGGATTCCGACTCGCGAAAGACGCGGAACTTGTGCATGAAAAATAAAAGCATCCACCTCCTCATAATACTCCTTATAGGGTTATCAACGATCAACAGTCAGCATTGTCCCGCAGGTTTCCCATACGCGGCTTGCGTCGCAATCAGCAAAGGAACCGTCAACGGGCTCGCTGATAGCCACTCTACAGCGATCCAATTCGTTGATGTGACTGCGGAGGCAGGCATCGATTTTAGGCACATCAATGGCGCTGAAGGGGCATATCATCTGCCCGAAACCCTCGGTGCTGGGGGTGCCTTTTTCGATGCCGACAGTGACGGTGCCTTGGACATCTACCTTGTTAACAGTGGCTATTGGAAGGAATCGTCCGCAACAGATGCAGCACTTAGTGCACTCTACCGTAACAACGGTGATGGAACTTTTACCGACATCACAGTGACTGCAGGCGTTGGCAACCGCGGCAACTATGGACAAGGCGCAGCGTGCGCAGATTACGACAACGACGGCGATGTAGATCTTTACGTGACCAATTTCGGTGTCAATATGCTCTATCGCAATAATGGTGATAGCACCTTTACAGAGGTCACGGCTCATGCAGGGGTCGGCGACCCAGCTTGGAGTAGCAGCGCGTGTTTTCTGGACTATAATCGGGACGGATACCTCGATCTGTTCGTTGTTAACTACCTTGTGTACTCAACGGATGCTCCCTACCGTCCCTGCGGAGAAGATGGGGTTCAAACCTATTGTCATCCCTCCCTGTATGAAGGCGCGCCTGATACGCTCTACCGTAATAACGGCGACGGAACTTTTACGGATGTCAGTCAGGAAGCCGGTGTTGGCGGTATTGGCGGCTTGTTTCACGGGAAAGGGTTAGGGGTCGTTTCAGCCGACTTCAACAACGATGGTGTTCCAGACCTTTATGTCGCAAACGACGATACCCGAAACGATTTTTTCTATAACAACGGTGATGGAACGTTCAGTGAAATTTCGCTGCTGGCTGGCTGTGCTTACAGTTTTAACGGCGTTGCACAAGCGGGGATGGGGGTTGCCACTGACGATTACAACGGCGATGGCTGGTTTGATATTTTCGTTACGAACCTCTCTTATGAAACCAACGCGCTTTACCGGAACAACGGCGACGGGACGTTCACGGATGTCGTTTATGAAACACATCTCGGTAAAGAGAGTTACCTGTTCGTCGGATTCGGCACAGGCTTCCTCGATGCGGACAACGATGGTTGGCGGGATATATTCATCGCGAATGGGCACATCATTGACAATATTGAAGACACACACGACATCCTGACCTATCGTCAACGGGATCAGATTTTCCGTAATCGAGGAGATAGCACATTTCAAGAGGTATCAGCAAACGCAGGGGACTATTTTCAAAGTGCTGCAGTAAGCCGCGGTGCACTTTTCGGTGATTATGATAACGACGGCGATGTCGATATGCTCGTCACACAGTCTAATGGTCCTGTAACCTTATTGCGAAACGAGACCGGAACACAACACAACTGGGTTCGGATTAAAACCGTCGGTGTTATCAGCAGTCGGGACGGAATAGGGACGCGCGTTCTCTTGACAGCAGGCGGACACACACAAGTCCAGGAGGTCAGTCGAGGCGCAAGTTACCTGTCCAGTCACGACAGTCGACTCCACTTCGGCGTGGGAGCGCATGCTGTCATTGATAGGCTTGAAGTGCGGTGGCAGAGTGGTGTTGTACAAGTCTTTGAACATCTCCCAACCAATCGGGAACACGTCCTCTCCGAGTTTTCAGACACACCCGAGGACAAACTCTTCAAAGCCGCATGGACGGGTGATATGACGAACCTTCACAATACGAGTGCGAGTATGAATATAAAAGATGCACTCGGCAGGACTCCATTGCACATCGCCGCAGAAAAGGGGTACGAAGACGTAGTGATGCTTCTCGTTGAAAACGAAGCAGACGTGAACCTCACAGATGCCAAGGGTAATACACCCCTAATCTTTATTATCCACAAAACGGGAAATCTGGAGATTACCAAAAGATTGATTGCAAAAGGTGCGGTCGTCAATGCTCAAAATCGGACCGGTGAAACGGCGTTGATGTATGCGGCGTGGCGCGGGCATTCAGAGATTGTCGAGCTTCTGCTTGAAAACCGCGCCGATGCCTCCGTGAAAAATAGACAAGGCGACACAGCACTGACGTTAGCAGAATCGAGAGGGCATCTCGACATTGTGCAGATGCTCCAAACCATCACAGAATAGGCACACCCATGAAAGATTGCAAACACTACAGGAGCGCTACATGCCTTCGGCTTTAACCCGCGGTGTCACCTTCAAATCGGTTATATTATCTCTCATCCTTATCCCGATCAACTGCTATTGGATTATGTACACGGAGATGGTCTGGTGGGGGCTTTTTCCGACAACAATGTCCCTATTTTTCAATGCAGTCTTCTTCGTATTTACGATCACGCTTCTCAATCTACTTGTCCGGCGGATAAACCAGCAGTGGGCATTGACGCACGGCGAACTCCTCGTTATCTATGTGATGCTTTGCATGGCGAGCGCGATTGCTTCACACGACCATACACAAGTGCTTATTCCTATGATCGGGCATGTCTTCTGGTTCGATACCCCTGAAAACGAATGGCGAGAACTTTTATACCGATACATGCCGACATGGGGGACAGTCCAAGATAAAGGAATTTTAGAGGGGTTTTACGAAGGGCAAACCACGTTTTATCGCGCAGAGGTCCTACAAGCATGGCTCGGTCCGACCCTGTGGTGGACGAGTTTCATCGTCGTGCTTGTGTTTGTGATGCTGTGTATTAACGTTGTACTCCGGAAGCAGTGGACCGAACGTGAGAAACTCGCCTACCCCATCATCCAATTGCCGTTAGAAATGACGCGGAACAGTGGTGCGAACTTCTTCAGAAGTAAACCCTTTTGGACGGCGTTTATCCTCGTTTCGTTGCTGAACCTTATTAACGGGTTCAGTTACCTCTTCCCGACGATCCCGATCATTGGCGTTCGGTTTCGGAATATCAGCCAATTCTTCACGGAAAAACCGTGGAATGCTATCGGTTGGACACCGTTTTCTATCTATCCGTTTGTCATCGGACTCGGATTCTTTATGCCTCTGGATTTATCGTTCTCTTGCTGGTTTTTCTACCTGTTTCGCAAGATGCAACGGGTCGCTGGTGCCATCATCGGGGTTCGGGGATTACCCGGGTTTCCTTACGATCGCCAACAGTCACTGGGTGCGTATCTTGGGCTTGCGATTTTCGCGATATGGGCAAGCCGAAAATATCTCGCTGAAGTCTTTAGGCAGGTTGTCAGGGGACACTCCAGCCTTGATGAATCCGTTGAACCGATGCGATACCGAACTGCCGTTGTGGGTATTGTGTTGGGATGTATCTATCTCATCGCGTTTTCAGTGAAGATCGGCATCAGTATTTCGCTCGGTATCGCTTTCTTTGTGATGTATTTCGCGTTGTCAACCGGGATTACACGGATGCGGGTAGAATCCGGTGCCCCTGCCCACGATCTCCATTTCATGGGTCCTGATTACGCTTTACCGGCGATTCTGGGTTCGCGGGGCATGGGGGGACCGAACCTGACAGCACTCTCTTTCCTATTTTTCTTTAATCGTGCACACCGCAGTCATCCAATGCCGCATCAGTTAGAAGGGTTCCAACTTGCTTCGCGTGCGCGGTTTAATCCGAAACCTCTGGTGTGGGTAATGCTCCTTGCTGCCCTTGTCGGTTCGATCGGTTCTTTCTGGGCATATCTCCATGATGTATATCATTTTGGGGCGAGTGGCGGTTTTGCACGCCATCCCTTCAATCGGTTGCAACAACAACTCAATTTCCCGATGGGACCGAATGTTCCTGAAGTGACTGCGATGGGTATCGGTATGGGATTCACGTTCCTTTTGATGTTTTTACGGATGCGTTTCTTTTGGTGGCCCTTCCATGCCGTTGGTTATGCTGTTTCAGGTGCGGCGGATTGGTGTATGAACTGGCTCTGGATCTCACTCGTGATTAGCACGACCGCAAAATGGCTGATTATCAAACAGGGGGGCTTGCAGTTGCATCGAAAGGCGGCACCGTTCTTCCTCGGCTTAATTCTCGGTGAGTTCGTCGCTGGAAGTTTATGGAGTTTCTACGGGATGGCAACAGAAACGCGCATATTTCCTTTTAAAGATTGGTAATTATCTGCTGAGCAATTCTATCCCCGAATTACCTTTTTGAAATACAATTTGCGTCATATAGCATTTTAACTGCGTTTACGAACGCATTCCTATTTTGATAATGAAACCCATTATCAAAATATATTTTTCCAAAGTAATGATATTTTGCTGTAAACACATACAACAACTGGGTTCATGGGCTTAGTACTGCGAAATTATGCCGTGGATATTGAATCAAAACGTGTCCGTCATTTAACAACAGGATGCCAGATAATTTCGGCGGCATTTTTCCTTAATACTCCGAATGTGTTACCGAGAAATGTTGGTGAAGCGGTCAATTGGGAGGCTATCGTTCGACCTCAGTTACGCATTCAGGTCAAACGTATAATATTACTGAAGGTAATATTGGTGAGACAGTGGAAAGGATATTTACAAAAAATGGAGGTAAGTGAGAAACCGAAATCGTTTGATCTATTCTCCAGTTTCGTGATAAACTGAGAGTACTGATTTAGATACCGCAGGAGGGTAAAAAATGTTAGCCGTTAAGGAACTCGGTCACGTCGGACTTTACTGTACCGATGTCCAAAAGTCTCAGGACTTCTATACCCGTATTCTCGGTCTCACCGTTACCGACGCGCATCCAGAAGGACATATTATTTTCCTGAGCGCACAGCCAGAATCGGAACACCATGAGCTCGCCTTGTGTCCGGGCAGAGATGCCCCCCGAGGCGCAAAGGTGGTGCAACAGGTTTCGTTCATTGTTGAGGATATCACGGATTTAAAGCGGTTCTACGGACTTCTGAAGTCGGAAGGCGTCAGGATTCGGAGTGTGGTAAATCACGGAATCTCTTTGGCGATTTACTTTTACGATCCCGATGAGAATGTCGTTGAGGTATACGCGAAGACCCCATATAAGGTCCCACAGCCGTTCTCTGAGGACGTAGACCTTGACTTGGATGATGAGGAACTGATGCGGATTGCTGAGACAGGGTCTCCCGCTGAAGATGTTCACTAAAACAGTATTCTCTGTGAATGCGGAGACGCTAAGAAAAAGAAGGCGATAGGAAAGTTGGAAAGAGGCGCGCGTACAAAGCGCGCCTCTATTTTCGACCTAAGAGAGTCCTTGTAAACTGCCAGTGCTATCGCCCAATTGGGCAAGGTCAACATCCATCCGATTGAGCATGGATAGCCAGAGATTGTTGAGGGGTGTCTCTTTCGGGTAGCGGATATGACGACCCGTCTTAATCGTGCCACAACCGCCGCCAGCCAGTATAATCGGGAGGTCGTGATGGCTGTGTCGGTTGCCGTCAGCGTTTCCACTCCCGTACAGAATCATTGAATGATCCAAGAGTGAACCCTCCCCTTCAGGAGTGGCACTGAGTTTTTCCAAGAAGTATGCCAACTGTTGAGAATGGAAGATATCAATGCGTTTGATCTTTTCTATCTTCTCTTCATCACCACCGTGATGTGACAGATAGTGGTGTCCGTCTGGAACGTCGACAAACGGATAGGGTCTATTGCTGCCTTCATTTGCGAGGACGAAGGTCGTAACGCGAGTTACATCCGCCTGAAATGCGAGGACCATGAGATCCATCATCAGGCGCAGATGCTCCTGATAATCTTCTGGAATTTCCTCCGGCACGGTATAGTCCGGGCTTTCGATCGGTGGGAACCTCTCAGCCGATGCGATTCTCACCTCAATATCCCGGATAGAGGAGAAGTACTCATCGAGTTTCCGGACATCGTTCCCACTGACTTGACGGCGTAACGCTTTCGAGTCCTGTTTTACAAAATCGAGGATACTTTTTCGCTGTTGATCGCGTGCTTCTCGTTGTGTGTCGGGCAGAGAGGAGAACAGCCGTTCAAAAGCGAGTTTCGGATTTACCTCTTTGGGAAGCGGTTGCGTCGCAGAACGCCATGAGAGTGTCGATGAATAGACGCAGCTATAGCCAGAATCGCAATTCCCTGCCCTTCTGCCAGGGTCAATTCCGAGTTCAAGTGAAGGCATTCGCGTCCGGTTACCGATATGTGATGCGGCGACTTGGTCAACAGAAACGCCAGCCTGAATATCAGCACCATCCGTTTTACGGGGCTGCGCGCCTGTAAGGAAAGCCGCCATGGCACGGGCGTGATCGCCACCGCCGTCCCCGTTCGCGCGGGCTTTATCAGCCGTTAGACCGCTGAGCACCAACATCTTGTCTTTTACATTTTCCAAGGGGGTCAGGATATCCGTGAGTTCATAGTTCGCTCCGATCTGCGTCGGGGTCCACTCCTCCATAATCTTTCCGTTAGGTACGTAAAGGAATGCCATCCGATTCGGAACCGTCTGGTGTGCTACCCCACTCGCTGGAGCGTTTGCCCACGAGGTAAGGGGTCCCATGACCTCCAGCCACGGTAGTGCGATACTCACTCCCAAACCGCGTAAAAATGTTCGACGTGAAAGTTGCTTTGAGGTGTTCATAATTGTTCCTTCGTCAACTCTCCATAGTTAAGGCAGTAGGAAACTTGCAAAAAACCGCTACTGTCCCTATATGATTTCTCGTTTCAGAACGCCTATACCACAATTATACCTTATTTTATATGACGTGTCAAGTATTTATCGGATCCTTCTGAAAACCCTGATTCAGACGTGCCCACTGACTGCTGATGGCTAAAAATACGGTACCCCTTGTGCATTGACATAAACGGAATAGAGAGATTGGCTACCTGCCATAAAGAGCCTGTTTCGTTTCACACCGCCGAAACAGATATTCGCACAAATTTCTGGGAGATGAATCTTTCCGATAAGCGTTCCATCTGGCGCGAAGATATGCACACCATCGTAGCCTTCGCCGACCCAGCCTGTGCCTGCCCACAGATTTCCATCGGTATCGCATCGAAGTCCGTCCGCAGCACCGGGTGCCATATCCGCGAATACCTGTTTGTTAGCCAACCGTTCACCGTTGACGACATCATGGACGACAATATTTTTCGGTGGACCGGTATCCGCAACGTAAAGTTTAGTGTAATCAGGCGAGAAACAGATACCGTTCGGTCTTTCGATTTCCTCCGTTACGACGACTGCTTCGCCGGTATCAGGATTCAGGCGATAAACGGAAGTCGGTAATTCAAATTCTGCTTTATGCCCTTCATAATGGGAAAGGATACCGTATCCGGGGTCAGTGAACCAGATATGTCCGTCAGGATGGACAGCTGCATCGTTCGGTGCGTTGAAGCGTTTGCCCTCAAAGGTGTCTATGAGGACGGTAATCGTTCCGTCATATTCAGTTCGTGTGACACGTCGGGTGCCGTGTTCACAACTGATGAGCCTCCCTTGTCGATCGCGCGTGTGTCCATTGGTATAGTTAGACGGTTTGCGATAGACGCTCACCATGCCGGTGGCTTCCTGCCATTTCAGAATACGATTGTTCGGAATATCACTCCAAAGGAGGTAGCCGCCATCACCGAACCAGACAGGTCCCTCTGCCCAGCGCGACCCCGTCCATAACCGTTCCACAACGGCATTCCCGATTTTGTATTTGGCGAAACGCGGATCAATGACTTCAACCGCTGGATCCGGATAACGGGTAATCGGTCCCTCTTTTGTAGGAATATCTGCCCAAGCGGTTAGCGGACGTATCGCTTCCAACCAAGGTAAAGCAGCACCGACCCCTAAACCGCGTAAAAATGTTCGACGTGAAAATTGTTTTGATGTGTTCATAAACCTCTCCCAGATTTACATAAAATTAGACGTGCCCCAACGTTCGACATACAGAAGCATAATTTCATGGATAAATTCATATTTCTCAGGGCAACAGGAACGGAGTCTATGGGGATAGAGAAGATAAGAGGCGATACTTTCGGCCATATCCTCATTCGGATCTTCCTCAAAAGCGTAAGTTGATATAAACGCTGATCGTTCTTTCGTTGTTGACCAACCTGACTCACTTGTTGCCTCTCGATACCATCCACCAAGTTTCGCCCAATTCAATTTAAGTTCCCTATTAAAAACATAAGTCCATAAAAAATGTGCCTTTTCGTGGGCAATGACGTGCCGAGCCCTATTAGAATTCCCGTGGCGAAAAATGGATTCAGCGAACTCTATGTGCCCCCGACCTGTCCGGGCATAACTGATTCCTCTTTCATCCGGACCTTCATCCTTATCCACTCTACGAATTATATGCTTTAATCGCGGTATTTTATGCAGTGCGTGAGGAAATTCTTCAAACACTGATATAACGAGCATCAAATCGTCATTTTCAAAGTTCGAATAGCGTTTTGATGCTGTGTTTTGGATTCCCTCGGTTGGCTCGGTTGATGAATCATCAGTTGATGAATCATAGGAGGGGACATATATACCATACCTTTTTTGTAAAATTAATTCTATGATGGCTCTATTTGTTCCATTCTCTGTTACGTATTGAACGACTGCATAATAGAGGTGCTTGCCCGGAGACAGCACCTCTTGAGATTCTTCAACAGGAAAAACATCTTTACTAATCGTAACGAACTTTAACTTATCCTTAGATTCAATCTTAATATCGTTTTCTAAGCCGTCTTCAGTTATACTCCATCTGGAAAATTGTAGATTCAGATTCGGGGATATGGCTTCAAAGACCCTTAAGAGCGTGTGGGCATGTTTTTTTGTCCACGTAGAATCTAAGTAAACGGAATATTTTTGCTCCAACTGGGACATAGGATTGTTATCTGGTGTTTCATAATAAGGGGCTGTATAACAACTTGGCTGGAAAATTATGATGAATAAAAGGAAAATTAGAAAAATTCGCATCATCAATTGTCCTTTGTGCCGCGTCGCAACCGGAAGGGATCACTCTTAACGATCTCTGTAATCATCACAGAACTTCTATACCCCTCGGCTTCAAGTTGTGACACGATCCTATCAACCGTCGATCGGTCATAGTATTCCAATCCTCTGCCCAACGCATAGGTTAACATTTTCTCTGTCAAACAGTGTAGGAACTGCTGTTTTCTGTCTTTGACAACCTGTTTCAGGTCCGCGACCCCGCGCACTATCGTTCCGTCCGGCAATTCCGCGGTTGTATCAATATTCAGTTCGCCATCTTTCCACCGAAAAGCCCCAATCGCGTTGTAGTTTTCGAGTGCGAATCCGATCGGATCCATTTTCGCATGGCAGTTAGCGCATGCGGGATCTGCTCGGTGTTGCTCGAGACGTTCACGTAGTGTCCTCCCGTGAACCGCTTCACCCTCTTCCTCTAACTCTGGAACATCCGGTGGCGGTGGTGGTGGCGGTGTACCGAGTATCTGTTCCAAAACCCAGCGTCCCCTTTTGACGGGAGAGGTGCGCGTTGGGTTAGAAGTCACCGTCAAGACGCTGGCGTGGCTAAGGATTCCACCCCGCGCGGTACTCTGCAACTTGACCCGTCGAAACGCTCTGCCTTTAATCGCTTCACCGCCGGGAATGATGGTCTTTTGTCCCCTCCAGTTCCCTTGTGTATCCATAATACCGTAGTGGTTTGCTAAAGGTTGGTTGAGGAAAGTGTAGTCCGCATCAATGAGATCAAGTACACTCCGGTCTTCACGAAAGATCGATTCAAGAAAGAGTTCCGTTTCCTTTAACATGGCAGCGCGCAGTGCTCCCGTGAATGTCGGAAACTGTTCGAGATCCGGTGCAGCCGTTGTCAGTCGTTGGATTTGAAGCCATTGGGTTCCGAAATTACTGCCTAATTCGGATGCCTTCGGGTCTGCTAACATCCGTTTAATTTGGGATTCCAGATTGGCAGTGAGTTGTTTCTTCTCAGCGAGTTCAAGGAGTTCGTCATCCGGCATGCTACTCCACAAGAAGTAGGAGAGCCGTGACGCGAGTTGAACCGCATCCATCGGATGCGGTTCTGGACCCTGCGGACGGTCATCTAACTCCAACCGAAATAGGAACTTGGGTGAACAAAGAATGACTTTAATCGCCGCTTGAATGCCTGCTTCCCACGACGCCCCATCCGCTTGGACGGATGCCACAAACTGGGTAAGTTGTTCTACTTCGTTTTCGGTGGGTGGACGACGATAGCCGCGCCGCAGCAAACGCGTTAGCACCTCACGGGTCTGGTCTGCTTGGGAGATATCGGGTGTGCACGCCAGAATTTCAAAATGAGAATCGGGTCTGGTCTCTAAGGGTCCCTCTGCCCAGAGCGTGCGAATCTGGAGTTTCGCGTGCGGCTCACCTTCTATCGGCTTAAGCATCGCAATGCCGACTTTTTCAATGTTAGGAATACGGGTAATAAGGAATTCAATTGTCTGTCTTTTTTCTTCATCGCGGGCGGTAATCTCAAAAGCCTTCAAAACTTTGATATTGTTGTCTACCGTAGGATCTACGCCAACCAAGCGCGCGAGTTTCTCCGGTGGGGTTGTCACCTCCAAATTTTCACCCTGAATGAATAGAACGACCTCTACGGGTGTTTCACTGTCTGTTTCGGCGTAAAGCGTTGCATGGTAGACGATTTCTGTATCGGGAGTTATTCTGAAATCTGCCGCTCCCGTTGTAAAGGGACCAGATTTCCACGCTTCTGTGGCGGTTGGATCGAGCAGACGGTAACGTTCATCAGGGACATCATCGTGGCGAGGCTCCAGACGACTACCACTTTGGTAACGTTTGGAGGGTGGTGGCGGATCCAACAAGATAACACGCGTGGCGATTGCCTCCGCGGCTTCAAGATACCGCTCCATTAGAAGCGGTGACATCGTGAGCACATCGCCAATATTATCAAACCCGTGTCCGACATCATCCGCAGGAAAATTTTCGGTCGGATTGAAATCAGCCCCGAGCAGGTCTCGGACAGTATTCTTGTATTCGACTTTATTGAGTCGGCGGACGGTTACGCGTCCAGGATCTGGCTTCGCCGTGCGATCCGCATTTTCAAAAATCGCTTCAATATGCGCAACAAACGATTCCGACGCTTCTATTGACGGAAACCGATCGCTGTCCGACGGTGGCATCTGACCTGTCGTTAGCATGTCCAGAATCCGTTCCCAGATGTCTCGCTCCTCAATTAACGAACGATTGTCCGTGAATGAATCCAAGGAGAGTTCAGCGGCAGGCTCGTCACCGGCGTGACAACTAAAGCAATACTCTTCCAAGAACAAAGCACCATTCTGCGAAAAGTCGGCAGTGTCCTTTTCACCCGGGTTAACTATAGGGACAACGAGCAGTAGCACCAAGATCAAACAAAAACAGTATGAAACATAATTGATCGAAGTCATGAGTATCTTTCCAACTGTGGAGGTGGGGTTGCAATGTAATACAAGGAATGGATTTAGTCCATTCCCAGACGAAATCCCTTATGACAACGTTTGCGTTCGGTTATAAGTTTACGCCAATATGCAGTAATTATATCTCAGTATAATGCATAAAGGCAAATAAAAACCCACCAAATACTGGATTATTTAGTTTTATGAACAGAATTTGCGCTTTATCGTCAATTCTGCTAAAATAGCGGCGTTAGAAACAGACATTTTGTAGGGGTATCCCCTGTGGATGTCCTACTGTCCACGTGTCCTTCTCACCCAACGCATATAAATGTGTTGAAAACGCCAAAGGAGCACCTCCCGCTATGAATCGACACGAGCAAGAAGCAATCGTGAACGCAGGAGCATTGCAAACCGTCTGTAGTCAACTGTACCAAAAAGTAGGTGTTGCGCAATCGGATGCAGATACCGTCGCAGAAATGCAGGTACTGATGGATTTGCGCGGCGTTCATTCGCACGCGACACGCGCCGTGCCACGTTATGTCCGAGGTATCATCAACGGTGATATAAATCCGACACCGGCACTTCAAACGCTTGAAGACAACGCCGCCTCCGTTTTATTAGACGGTGACCGGGGATTGGGACATCTCGTCGGTGTCCGTGCAATGAACATCGCCGTTGAAAAAGCGAAGTCCACTTCGATCGGTGTGGCTGTTGTTCGGAATAGCAATCACTTCGGGGCTGCCTCCAGCCATGCGATACGAGCCACAGAACACGATATGATCGGTTTCGCGACCACCAACGGCTTGGGTGTGAACGTCGCCGTCTTCGGTGCGAAAAGCACTTCGATCGGAAATAATGCGCTCTCCTTTGCTATCCCTGCTGGTGAAGAGCCTCCGATCGTATTGGATATGGCGTGCGGTGCTGCCGCCGCTGGACGTATCGGAACCGCAAGGTTATACGAAGAAAAAATCCCATTGGGATGGGCATTGGACGCTGACGGCAACGAAACCGATGATCCCAGTAAGGTTGCCGCGATCTTACCTGCCGCAGGTCCCAAAGGTTCCGCACTTGCGATCGTGATGGATATCTTATGTGGTCCCTTAAGCGGTGGACTGATGGGTATCAACAAGCATTATCAGCCTGGAGATGCCCCACGAGAGAAACGCGTATCAGCACACTTTTTCCTCGCAATCAACATCGCCAGTTTCACCTCCATCACAGAATTTAAGGCTGAAATTGATCGGCAGATTCGGATGACACGTCAAGCCACCCCACGCAGCGGATTTACGCGTGTCACTCTCCCCGGCGAGATTGAGTGGGAATTGACGCAAGAACGCCTCGCAAATGGGATTCCGCTGCACAAGGAGCCATTGCGGGAACTCGAGCAGCTTGCCGACGAATTGGATGTTGAAATTCCATGGAGCGGTTGTAATTAGTATAGAAAAATTTGACATTCGTTAGAAAATCAGGTATAATTATGCTTTCTTATTTATCACCGAGAGTCTTGAAGACACTGCACAACCTTTCTATGGGTTGTAAAGGATGGAAACCTTCCATCGATTTCTAAGCACTCTACTGTGGAGGTAATTATGCATCTAATTACGCTAAACCCATGGTCAGAAAAAGACATTCTTGAAACAGTTGAAAACAGTCTGAACATCAAAAACCATCCTGAAAAATATAGACACGCTGTCGGTGGAAAGAGTCTCTGCCTGCTTTTCCAAAAGACCTCCACGCGCACGCGCTGCGCCGGTGAAATCGGTATAACGCAACTCGGTGGACATGCCCATTACCTCGACTGGCGCACGACAAACTTTGCATTAGCCGACCTTGGCGACGAAATGCGTGTCCTTTCGGGGTATGTTGATATTATCTTAGCACGGTTCTTGCAACACTCGGAACTCGTTGAGGCGGCAGCCGCTGCAACCGTTCCAGTCATTAACGGCTGTTGTGACAAATACCATCCAACGCAAGCCCTTGGCGATCTGATGACGATCCGGGAGCACCTCGGTAGACTGGAAGGGGTCAAATTGTGCTTTATCGGTGTGCATAACAACGTCTGTAATTCGTTGATCGCCGCCGGTATGAAAGTAGGTATGGAAGTCACAGTCGTCGCACCAGAGGTGAATCCTGCTGCTGTCGACAAAGAACTATGGGAAGACGCCTCTCGCAAAGGTCTCTATAAAACGCTTAATACCGACACCGCGGCGATGGAGAGTTCATTGGAGAAAATAATTGCCAAAAGCGATGTCGTCTACACAGATACATGGGTGGATATGGAGTTCTTCACGGATCCAGCTTTTGCAAAAGAACGGAAACGTCGGTTAGAAAAGATGATGCCGTATCAATTGAATGCTGAACTGCTGAAAGCACACGAGTGTCGGGTTATGCACTGCCTTCCCGCACACCACGGATATGAAATTTCGGGTGAACTCATTAACGATGAACGCTCAATTATCTTTGAGCAATCCGAAAACCGTCTCTATAGCATGAAAGCGATCCTTCTCAAACTGCTTGGAGATGCCAGCCCGTAAACATCACGGTTCATTTCTGTGCTGTGGTCGCAATCCTTTTATGTCGATGATTAGCAAAAAGGAGAAGAACCGATGGAAAAACTGATGTATCCATTCATGACACGCGTCTTATTACCAGAAGAAGGGGGCGGTTATTTAATCGAGTTTCCGGACCTTCCGGGTTGTATGTCCGATGGCGAGACGCTTGAAGAAGCCATTGAAAATGGAAAGGATGCCCTGCAGTGCTGGCTTGAAGCAGCAGCAGCAGATGGACAGGAAATACCTGAGCCGGGTTCATCGCCAACGTGGATTCAACAAGTTCCTAACCATATTCATATACAACTGTCCCAACGGGCGGCGGCAGAAGGCATGAGCATTTCTGAACTCGTTGCCTCAATATTGGGCCAAGCCACAGATAATACAAGATGATGGAAGGGCTCTCGACCGAACGCGAAGCAGTCATAAACAGTATAAACATCCAACCTAAAACGAAGTCGTGACGCTTGTAGGGGCTGCCCCTATTGCTGAGGCAAAAAAGTTGAAAAATCTGGAATGTAGTAGGTGTAACGAAACTTATGACCATCTCACCCCGCAGAATGTCTGTACCACTTGCGGAAAACCGCTACTTGCCCGCTACGCGCTTGAACAGATCGCAGAAACATGGACGCGGGACACGCTCCAGTTGAGACCCCCCTCACTCTGGCGTTATTCGGAACTCCTACCCATATCTAACCCAGCCGACATCGTAACGCTTGGGGAAACGATGACCCCCCTCGTCCATACAAAGCGGTTGGGAGCAACGTTTGGACTTACAGACGTGTGGGTGAAGGACGAATCCCGATTACCCACTGGAAGTTTCAAAGCGCGCGGTTTAGCAATGGCAGTTTCCAAGGCAAAGTCGCTCGGATTAACGCAATTAGCGATTCCTTCTGCTGGCAATGCCGCGACTGCCCTCTCAGTTTACGCCGCTGCTGCAGGTGTATCGGCACATATCTTTATGCCACAAGATACGCCTCCCTTCAATAAAGAGACGTGTCAACTCGCCGGTGCAAACGTCACACTGATTGAGGGTCTCATTACGGATGCAGGTCGAATTGTCACAGAACGGAAGGAGCAGGAAGGATGGTTTGATGTGTCAACGCTGAAAGAACCCTACCGCGTGGAAGGGAAAAAAACGATGGGGTTTGAGCTCGCCGAGCAGTGTGGATGGGAATTGCCGGACGTTATCATCTATCCGACCGGCGGCGGTACCGGTATCGTCGGGATGTGGAAAGGCTTCGCGGAATTAGAAGCCATCGGTTGGATAGGCAAGAAAAGACCACGGTTCATCTCTGTACAGTCAGCAGGATGTGCTCCGATTGTTAGGGCATGGGAAGAAGGTGCTACCGAAGCAACTCCCTGGCGTGATGCACATACCGTTGCGAGTGGTTTGCGAGTCCCACAAGCCATCGGGGATTTCCTCATTTTAGAGGCGATTCGTAAAAGCAACGGTGCCGCGATTGCCGTCACGGACGATGCCATCCGTGAAGCAATGCAACTGCTCCCCACAACCGAAGGGATTTTGACATGCCCCGAAGGCGCTGCAACTGTCGCTGCACTCAAACAACTCGTCTCGAATGGGATGATTCAAGACACCGAGCGCGTTGTACTTTTTAATACAGGCGGCTACCAGTCATAGGTAGAAAGCCGCAATTAGGGATCATTCTTCTACTTCTCAAGGTAGTCGTAGGTCGGTTGTCCCGCCGTTTTCGCTTCAGATGCTTTCGTCTTGAGATGATACCCTACCTCGTACTCGCGGACGGATATAATTGGATAGGGACCGTCAAATCCTGCGATTATACCTTTTACCTCGACCGGTTTATTGTTGTTTGCCGTATCTATCCGCAGCTGATCAAACTCAGGATTCGCACTGAAGACAAACTTCTGCTCTTCATGCCCCGCAGTCATCGCATGATGGATGTTGGAGGTATCCGGTCGCCAACGTCGCCATGCCGGAACGTTTCGGAGGTAGCTTCGGGCGAAGCCGGGATGTGCAAATAGATCGCCGCGGATGGTAGCCTCGGTCTTAAGAACGCGGGAGTGCCCAATGCCGTGGCGCCCCCGGAAACGCGAATCGTTAAGTTGACGCATGATGTCATAGACGTCAAACGTATGCGTTTCACTGTATTTAGAGGGACCCTGTCTCGGTTTGACTTCCACCAGCGTCGTAAAAAGCCGTTTTCTACCGTGCTTGTCAACAGGTGTGCGGAATGTGATGTCCTCTGGATCCGCCCAAGGTTCCAGTAACCGTCGAATTTGCCTTGCATCGGCGCTGCTGACGACATCGGAAATCTCCAACTTTAAAACAGCCACTTCAGCCATGCTTACCATACTGATTCCAACAAACAGAAGGACCACCACAAAGGTCAGCCAATAGAAATGTGAGCGTTTCATTCCGTTTCTCCTTATTCGTACGTTTTTCTTTCTTATACCTATTAGACACCATTCAACGCAAAAAGTTTCAAAAAAAGTTACGGATGATTTCTGTAGGGTCGAGTCGATGGAACGAACCCCTTGATTTGCGGGTTTAAACGGTTAATGTTAGAAAAAAGTTTACACGCTTATAGAAACACACATTTTAAAACCGATTTCTCAAAAAAGTAAAAAAATAGAGAAAATCGGAGTCACTCGACGCCACAAATATCCTTAGCACGATAATCCCACCACACAGATACACGAAATTCCTTGAAAAATTAACGGCACCTATGTTAGGATTTTAAAATGGAGGCGTCGCTTTTCGCGCGCTCTTAAGAACCATAGATTGCGCGCTTACGCAGCGCACAGTAAAATGAGGAGATACATAATGATGAAGAAGATGTTTTGGGCAATAGCACTATCGGTTTTATGTGTTACCATCAGTTACGGGCAATATAATGGAGAATGTTGGGTCGTCAGCAAAGGAGATACAGTTTATAAATTATATGCCGATGGAAACGCTGATCCACAGGTTATTCCGAATTTACCACAAGCAACTGCCGCCGAGGTGAATCCAGCAGATGGCGTTGTTTGGATTGCGGTTTCAGCGGCAAACACCGTCTATCGTTATAATCCAAATACTGGCGATTTTAAAGAGATTCCCGATATTAACCGTCCGAACCAGATCGCCATTAACCCCGCCGATGGTTCAGCATGGATCGCAGGGCTGGATGCTGTTAAAAAAGTATCCGGTGATGGTGCCCAAGTTGTCGCGACAATAGCCGCCCATGAACCCGCAGTGGCAGTTAATCCTACGGACGGTTCGGCATGGATAACAAACGCACGAGGACCTATCGCACGCTATGATGCCGCAGGAAACAAAGTTGCAGACGCACCACCGATGGGTGAGCCTAAAGGTGTAACCGTTGACTACGAGGGAAACGCTTGGATCGCTGATAGTCAACATAGTGTTCTGATGCGGGTTTCAGCGAGCGGACAGAAACTGGTGGAAATTACCGATATTCCGAACCCTACGTCCCCGCGCGTCAATGTGGCTGATGGAAGTGTCTGGGTCGTTTCACAACAGTCAATGTTAATGAACTTGGGACCAGATGGCGGCAAAAGAGCTGAATTTCTTGCGGGAATGGCAATCGTGGCGATCAGTGTTTCACCTACAGATGGTGGTATTTGGATAGCGGACCTACTCGGAGAAACATTCCAAGGCGAAATTAGCAAATGGACATCCAGCGGACAGGCGTTGTTCAAAAATCCGATTCCGCAACCCTCCTCGGTCTCCGTCGGGCACTGGGCAGGAAACTAATATAGGATCGGTAGGAATTGCGTTGCCACGTTCGGCTGGTTGAGCGATAAATCAAAATCTGGTTGTGGCACTCGTCGGAATCATAACAATTTCCTTGATAGATGTGAGGTACATCATGATTAGGTATCTTCGTTTGACGCAGCACGTCAGTTTCCGAAATCTACTGTTAAGATTGGCAATCGGAATATGTGTTATTGCCTCCCTTAGCACGAGTGGATTCGCGCAACTACCAGACTTCCGTGTTGATGCTGATAGTATCTCCTTTTCCAATCCAACCCCCGTTGAAGGAGAAGAGATTACTATCTCAGTTGAGGTGAAGAATGTAGGGGACGGAACACAAACGATGAACCAGGATCTGGTTGTTGACCTTTACGAGGCGGATCCGGCAACGCAACCGCTTCAAATACTCTGTAAGGATGTCATCTTGGAGTTAAAGCCGGGGCAGAGCAAGCGCGTAAAAACACAGTGGCAACCGCCGCCCGGTAAGACCGAAATCTATGCCGTCATCAACCCGACCGGTGCAAAACACATTGAAGAAACAGACACAGGAAATAACCTCACGCATGCGGCAATCATTGCTGCGTCGCGCACGTTCCCACCCGTCACCCCTGAACAGATCCAGAACGCGATAACGAAAGGTATTGCTTGGATAGAAGCACAACAAGGCAGGCATAGCCGAACCTGTTTGCAGTGTGGAACTGAAAACCAACTTATCTTAATCTGTATCAACTGCGGAGCGAGCCTAAAAGGTCTCGCTGAAAACTTTATCCCCGGCAAATCTTGGAATTTTGGCGAGGATCAGACACAAGAAACAGCGTTAGCACTACAAACGTTATTCGCAACAGGACATACAACTTCGCATCCACCCGTCCAAAAAGGCTTAGAATTCCTCTTAGAGCAGAACTGGAACGAATTCGCTGTTTACCAGTCCGCGGTGGTTATTCCGGCTTTAGTTGCGACACAAGATGTCGCTTACAGAGAGCGTGTTCAGTTTGCTGTGAATCAGTTAGTCAAAAAGCAGCTGCCCGTCAGCGGCAGTGAGTTCACAGACGATCGCGACGATGGCGGTTGGGGATACGGTTATAGTGCCGATGGCGCGCACATGAATATGGTTATCTATGCCCTCTATGCTGCAAAGCAGTGGGGGATTGATATTCCTCCTGACACTTGGGTACGTGCCCAACAATGGATTCGGCGGAACCAAACTGAAACGGGTGGATGGCTCTACAATTTGGTTGATGACGGTTCCCCGTGGGCAATAGGTGTCTATGGAAGTATGACTGCAACGGGACTGTGGGCACTGCGGGCGTGTGGTGTTCCTGTTGATGATCCGCAGATTCAGAAAGGTATTGCGTGGCTTAAAAAGCATTGGTCCTTAACCCGTAACCCCGGTTCTAACTCATGGCTTTATTACTATTTACTTTCACTGCAACGGTTCTGCGATATTCCCCCAACTTTAGACACACTCGCGGGTTACAACTGGTACGATGAAATCTCACGGATGATGGTTGCCCAACAGGAATCTGATGGGAGATGGCGCGGATCTGAGAGCGATTTTTTGTCGACCTGCTTCACGGTGATGACCTTGAGTCATGCCCTGGTAGGTCCAACAGAACCGAACATCGGGATTGTTCCACGAAGCCTCCGATTTTCACCGCCTACGCCACGCGTCGGCGAAGCCGTCCGACTGAGTGCTACCCTTCAGAATACCGGGACCCCTCTTGACGATATTCTTAACGTTGAGTTTTATGTTGATGGTGAAAAGGTTACTAACACCGAAGTCCTTTGGACTTCTAAACTCACTGAGACCGTCATTTCTACCGATTGGGTGCCGGCAACAGAAGGGCAGATAGAGTTTGTGGCACGTATCGCCTTCTCGGATGCAGACAACAATGATAATAGTGCTTCGGAAAAACTCACTGTGTTTCCACAATCCACTGCAGCTGCAGATGTTCAATTGGCAAAACCGAAGCGAATTAGCGAAAATATTTATCAACTCGGCAATGTTGTTTTCGATACCAGCAAACGTGAAGTAACGGTGCCGGGTGAAATTAACATTGTCAGTGGAGATGCGTATATTGAATTCTTTGCCTGCGGCAAACTTGGCAAAACACACGAGAGCATTTTAATTGTTGATGCAGAGCCGATTTATCTACTTACGGTACTCGGTGCCTTGGATTTTAAGCCCGGTATGGATCTCACTGTCGAAGGGGATCCTCGAACGCCTACAGGAGCACCTGTTGACATCTGGGTGGAATGGAATCAAGGTGAGGAAATTGTCTCGCGCCGCGCGAGAGAGTTAGTATGGAATGCTTTTACGGAGCAGCCAATGCGGGAAACACCATGGGTCTTTACAGGTGGACGGCTTAAAAATAATCAATTCACTGTCCAGCTCTTTCACAACATTATCGCCGTTTACCGCGACCCAGATTCACTTTTCAACCACCCCTTACCTACTGGCACAGATGATCGGACGTATCGTGTGAATACCGATGTCATCCCACCTAAAGGCACAAAGATAAAACTTATCATCCGTCCTACCACAGCTTAAAGGAAAAACGATGCCAATTTTTGAATATCGCTGCAAGGTCCGATAGCATAGGTCAGCATTGTATTTTCCTTAGCATTACAGTCCAATAGACTCGGAAGTGATAGCGCTCTCCATAAGCGGGGGACACGCTCTATATACAATGCAATTCTACGTATACCACAAACCTCCGTTTGTGTAGAAATCAAGCCATTTATAAAATATAAGGAGCATGGCGGTCCTCCCAAAGCGATGGGATGGATGCTAAAAGATTCTATGAGGCAGAAACCTACAAAGCCCGCACCAAACATCCTTCGCGAGATTCAAGCGAACAAAGTCTTACCGGTATACCTACTCTGTGGCGAGGAAAGTTTCCTCATTGAAGGGACCCTCAAACAGATGCTCGATCACCTACTTCTCCCTGAAATACGCGATTTTAACCTCACCTTTCTCGATGGCAGCGATATAACAATTCGAGAAATTCTCAGTCAAGTTGACCTCTACCCAGTCATGTCCAAATGGCGAGTTGTTGTTGTCCGCGATGCCCCCTTTTTCAAACCCCAACAACGTACAACACCGATAACGCTCCTCCGAAATGCGTTCAAAATTGAAATTACGGACCCGCAAAAATCTATCTCTACAATGGCAAAACTCTTAGAGGTGGATTCCCAACAAATCGCCGAACAGCATTTTGACTTCACAAATGCCGTTGAAGCGCTCATCAATGAGTTAGGGACAAAATTAACCGACGAAGAGCGCAGTTTCTTGGAACGTTTGCCGGAAATCGCCCAACAACTGGATATCCATACGACTGAAGCCGGTGCCGCTGATGACATTGACTTACTTCTTGAATGGCTCCAAGCTGATCTCCCCAAAAACAGCGTTCTGATATTTATAGTGCGCGGACCCGTGAACGCGCGTAACAGGGTCGTTAAAGCGATTGAAAGTGTGGGACGCTATATCTCGTTTGACCCAGCGAAAGCCAATCCATCACTGAAGGAAGACCCGTTGTATAAAAAAGTCTCAGAAAAGTTCAATGAATTCAATAAACAGATAACACCCCGTGCTTTCACGCAACTCAGGACTCGCACCGGTGGCGATATGCACACAATTGCCGAAGCGATCAACAAGATTATCGATTTCGTAGGAGACAAGCGTCAAATTGACGAGCATGATATCCAGAATATTGTGACACAGAACACATTTGACAACATTTTTGACCTCACCGATGCGATTGGAAGGCGTTCAACTCGACAGGCACTGAAAAGTCTCTACGAGGTGTTAGCAAGTGGTCAAGAACCCATCGTGATTAATTCGACGATCACACGTCAATTTCGATTTGCCCTCCAAGCCAAGCTTATCACAGACAGGAAGGGACTGCGATCATTCCGGAGTCGGATGCCGTTCTCGGAGTTTACACAGAATATTTTTAAATCTCTTGTTGAAGAAATGGGGAGTTTTTTACCGAAGGCAGCTACGCATAACCTGCTGAAACAGAATCCTTATGTCGCCTACAAAGTATTTCAGACGCTCCACGCTTTTACTGCTGAGGAATTAGTCGCCGCGATTGAGAAAACGCTTATCGTGGATACCCAATTAAAAACAAGCCAACAAAATGAAACGAGCATTTTGGAGCAATTGGTGTGTGAACTTTGTACAACCCCGAGATAGCGCAGCTTGTTTTCTACAGAACAAAACTTAGAAACCGATAGAATTTGATGCCGTTTTAAATATTATGTACGCATAGAAGCAAGGAGTTTTTTTATTGTGAAAGGCACAAGACCTTTAGACAACGTTGAAATCCGTAAGGTATCAGCGGCTTTTGACGGAGCATTCACCATTCGGAATAGAAGTCTATTCATGCTGGGTGTCTCCGTCGGTGGACGGATTAGCGAATTGATTGCACTGAAAGTGAACGACGTATGGCAGAACGACAAACCGGTTTCTGATTTGCTGTTTGATCGGAACATTGTAAAGGGCGGTGAGGTATCGAGAGCAGTGCCTGTGAACATAGACGGCAGGCAGGCAATTGAAGACCTTGTCGCTTGGCATCTTAAACTCTATGGGAATGCTGATCCAATCCGTCCACTCTTCCCTTCCCGGAAAGGACAAGGTTTGAAAGCGATGACGAGAATAGCGGCGCACGATGCGCTAAAGGGCGCGTTTGAAACGGCGGGCTTAAATGGAAAACTTGGCACGCATTCTCTACGGAAGTCTTACGCGCAACGTCTTTATGAACAGACGAACGATATTTATGCCGTACAAGAAATGTTAGGGCATAAAAGCGTCGTAACAACACAGCGATATTTAGGTGTAAACTATGCAAGCGTTCGGGATGCATCGGAAGCAATGTCCATTCATTCCGAATCTAACAGAAGTGTGCAAACGTTAGGTTCGGTAAATGAAGCCTCGGATGACGTGCTTTTAATCGAATTGCTCCGCAGAGGATTTGATGTCGCTCGACTACTTGAAAAGAGTGAAACAGAGCAACCTTTTTCACTTCCAGATGAAGAGACAGCAGCAAAATTCGTTTAAATAAATTGATTAACCGTTTTTTTTTACTATCCTTTCCAGTTTTGCAGACTCTATCCTGTAACACAACATAAAAATGGGAGGAATTTGAAATGGAATCAGTACTCATCATTGTGCTGGGTATTACGGTTACAACGCTTGGATGTGTGGCGATGGGCATATCCTACTCTAAAAAAGTAAACGGTTTGGAGAAGGGAGCATCGCAAAGTGATATAGAGGCACTGCAGCAGCACGTAAACCATATTCAAGAAGAAATGGTTGCCCTGAAGAAGGAAGTAAAACGGCTCATCAAGATTGCTAAAGGTGTTGATGAGTAAAGGAGGGAAAAACATGCCGTTACTGCTACTGCTTTTAATAGGGGTCGGACTCTTCTTGATCGTCAAATATATAACTGTGATTGCCACTGTGACGGCAATTATTATCAGCGGGATAACAGTTATTACACTTGCATGTGTTTGGATGGGAACCTCGTATTCCCTACAACAGTCAGGCTACCATCCCCGCAATGCAAAGCAAGCCTACCAACAAGTTGAATCAGATTTGAAACAGATCGCAGGAGATTTAACCGAGATTCGCTTGCAATTAGATGATGCTGCACCGTACTTGCGCGATATGGAATTTTTGAGGTACGCCCGCGAGAATCGGAAAAAAGAGAATTAGCGTCGTAAAGCGAAAAAAGGTGAAAAGTAGGCAGGACATGTCTTTGTCCTGCCTATTGCATGTACGAAAATATTTCTTGAAATAATCTAAGCCGCTACAATGCCCTTATATTTTTCGGGTAGGGTTACCATAGCGGGGTATCTTTTTCAGGGGGCTTGTAGGGCATTCTCGAAAGGATTTTTTTTAGCTGCCCTAAAAAGCCAACCATCGGTGAAAGAGGACGCCTTTCCCTTCAGGTTCCACCACTCGTAATAAAACTTTCCCATCATTGAGAAAATCTATCGCCATGAAACCGGTATGTTGATGTGCGAATAGCGTATTGTCGCCGGACATCACTTCGGTCACTTTTCGGCTCGCCGCGGCACCACTCACGAGAAGATAATCGGTAACTTCGCCCTTCAAAACCTGCAGGGAATGTTCATGCCCAGCAGCGTAGATTAAGAGTGGCGGACCTTGCGGTGGCAATTTTCGTTTGGCAAACGCCCCGTTTAACTGCGCGACCATATTTTTGTTGTGTGTGCCGCTCAGGTCTTGATCAGATCTGTAGAGGTGCCACCGTGCGTATGGATAGATGGAACCCACTATCGGTATCGGGATCCAGAGCCATTTTTTCATAAATCTGACAGGAAAGAGGTGTGCCTTCCAGTCATGGAAACCGCCATGGGGTCCGTAACTTTCCAGTGGATGGTGTCCGACGACGATGACGGGTAATTCCGTATCTAAGAGGGCAACGAGTTCTTCTATCACCTGTTGAGGTACTTTTTTCGGTTTCTCATGTTGATGGAGCCACCACTGCGTGTCCAGCACAACAAGCCGTACTGCGGGGTCGGTTTTCGGGAGTTCAAGGGAAACAGGACCGGGTGAGCCACCCGGTGGCAGAAAATTCGATTCACCCGCAAGCGCATCGTTGATAAACTTTTCTTGGGCAAGGACTGCACGAAGTCCCTCTGCTCGTCCACTCGCCCAATCATGGTTTCCGGGTATAAAGAGTCCGTGGGCACCCGTAGATTTGACCACGGCGAGTTGTGGCATAAGCCGAGCCGATGCTTCATGCTTCTTCCGCTCCGTCATCCCTTCGGGATACATGTTATCGCCTAAAAAGACAACACTTGTGCGTGCTGGATCCTTTTTTGCCCATTCGTCGAGCGTTTTCAGGACAGGTTCATCCGGTTCCGGCTCTCCGCCATCCCCCAGTAATAAAAGGCGGTATCGGAGTATGCCTTCCGTTTGACTCTCATGTTTCGCACTATCGGGTATATCGGGATGGTAATACGGCTTTGTATGACTACACCCGACAATTGTCAGTTGCACTGCTTGAACAATGCAACAGAGCAGAACAATGTAACGGGTGAAGTTGGGGCGTTGATAAAATTGTTTCATCTTCTAATACTCTCATGCTCCCGTTGCTATTGAGACATTCACGCAGAGAATCGCTTTAGGTGTCTATCCATCGCTGAATGTGTTCAACAAGTTCTTCTCGCGGAACGATCTGTTGCTCTCTGCTTTCGAGATTCCGTATTGCCACTGTGCCTGCCTCTAATTCGTCAGAGCCGAGAATAACGGCGTACGGGATACCTTTCGTATCGGCGTATTTTATCTGTGTGCTGATACGCGTCGGACGACTGTAGACCTCTGTACGGATACTGTCTTGGCGTAGAAGCGTCGCCAATTTCAGGGATTCTTGGGCGAGTTCAGCATCGAAAACAGTAACTAATACCTGTGTCACCGTTTTACCTACGGTCGCGGGAAACATATCAAATTCTTCCATCACGTCTATAATCCGTTCAATACCGAAACTGGTACCAGTCGCTGGATATCCCTGCTTGCTGAAACTTCCAATGAGTTCATCATATCTCCCGCCGCCGGTGATACTCCCAATCTTCGGTTCCTCAACAACGGTTTCGTAGATCGGACCGGTATAGTATTCCAAGCCACGCACCATTGAAACGTTAATCCGATAGAACTCGTCCGGCACCCCAAGCGTTTCGAGATAGCCATTGAGTTCTTCTAATTCCACAATACCCTCTCTCGCCACTTCGGAGTCTCCGAGTTGTTCATTGAGTGCGTTCAGCACCGTCGCTGTATCACCTTCAATCTGCAGCAGTGCGAGCAGTTTTTCAATGACGGGTTCCGGAATCTGATTTTCTGCTAATTCGTCCCTGACCGCCGAAAGTCCAATTTTATCTAATTTATCAATAGACCGATAGAGTCCACCGAGTTGCTCGTCTGGCACCCCGGCGAATTGCCCGATCCCAGTGATTAATTTTCGGTCGTTGATATTAACCTCGAATTGCTCAAAACCGAGCCGAGTGAGCACCTGATAGATGAGATTAACATTTTCAGCATCAGCGAGCATACTCTCGGTTCCTACCGTATCCGCATCGCATTGGAAGAATTGGCGATAGCGTCCTTTTTGTGGACGTTCCGCTCGCCAGACAGGATCGATCTGGTATCGCTTAAACGGTTTCGGGAGTTGTGGATGCATAGCAATAACTCGACAGAGCGGCACCGAAAGGTCGTAACGGAGAGAGATGTCCTCTTTTCCACCTACGTGCCCTGCCTGATAGATGAGTTTCTCAGCATCCGGTCCGTATTTGCCTGTGAGGACTTCAGACAACTCAAGCGCGGGTGTTTGCAAGGGTTCAAACCCGAATTCCTCGAACACGTCTCGAATCACATCAATCACATACTGTCTACGAATCATCTGCTCAGGCAAAATGTCTCGCATCCCGCGCGGGACGCGCGGTTTAATAAAAGGGGTTGCCATAAGTTCGGCTCCTTAAATGTGCCCGGGGAGTGCCTGACTCCGCCGTCTTCGCAAACCTTTTTGGAGGGTCTGCTTCAGTTCTTCAATCTTCTCCCGTTTCCATGAATCCCTGAGTGCCTTTGGATTCGCAATGAGAGAAGATTCAGTCTCGCGCAGCAGTTCAACCACCTTGAGATTATTTGCCTTGATTGTACGCCGAGATGAAGTCGAATTGTCAATGATAGCATCCGCTTCCTCAGGAGGTTTCCCTTCAGTGGCACCGAAAGACAACATGAGTGTAATGGGGGACTGATAAGTACCAGGAGTGTTAAGCCGCTTCCACGGTGTCAAAATCGTAGGTGCGACCTTATTTCCCGTTTTTTGAAGGATATATTTCTCGGAGATATTTAAATATTCAGTGGAAATTCGAATGTTTCTACCCGAGAAATTCATCAAATCGTCAAACGTGTTAATGTCATCGCGTTCTTCACGAACAGCGAGGAGAATATCCATACGTCCGTATTCCAAAGGCAAGATTTCCTCAACATCCGCGTCAGTTTCTTCGACCCAATCTTGACCCGTAATTCCGACATCGTAGAAGTCATCCATACCGACATAGACGGGTATCTCTTGGGGACGCGAAATTTTGATTTGAAATTCGTTGTCGTTGCGGAAGGTCGCGCGATAAGACCTATCCGTTTCGGTATAACCGTTGAGTTCGTAACCGGCGCGCTGAAACATCTCAAGCGTATCCGTCTGTAGACTCCCTTTCGGTAAAAGTAGTTTCAGCGTCCTTTGTGATTCCGTTTGCATTATAAATTCTCCTTCTCCTATAAAGTACTGGGAAGTATTCATAGAAGATCTTCAACAGTGACCACTTGTTTATCGCCCGTTTTGATTTGAATTCTACACATCGGTTCATCGGAGACCAAACGGAGCAGATACTTATAATTCGCTTGGCTGGCGTACTCCTGCTGTGCCTGTAGATCACGCTCCATCAAGTCTACCTCAACGTTTTTACCCGATTTCCGCAGCGTTTCTGCGAGTCGTTGTGCTTCAGCAATGCCTTCGGGCGTTTCTGCTGCGATGAAGTAGTCTCTTTTCCCGTTAACAGGGGTTGCCTCGTTTGTGTCAGTAAAGGCTTCCACAAGTGCGTCAAATTGAAACGCAAATCCAGCACCAGGTATCGACGGACCTCCGAAGGAAGCGATCAGGTTGTCGTATCTTCCACCACCACAGAGTGGTAAACGTTTTTCAGGCAATTCGATTTGAAAAACCGTACCGGTATAGAAATCGAACCCGCGTGTGATACCTAAATTGATTTCAAAATCTGTAATACCGTAGTTTTCCAGACAGGCACAGAGGACAAGTAGTTCTTGACGTGCTGCTTGCGCTGTATCGCCGAGACGCGTCTCCCACGCTGTCATCACAGTGTCCTTATCGCCACAAATCCTTGAGACATCTATACAACACTGCGCCATATCTTCGGAAACATTGAAATAACGGTGCCATCTCGCCTTATAAGTCTCCTCAGCAATCGTTGGCAGTTGCTCCGCAACGGCGGGGGCAGTGCTTTCGGTTAATCCCCGAATCGAGGCGGTTTCAATTTTGTAATTGCCTTGGTAGTCAGCTCCTTGCAGACGACGCAGCATCGTAAGCGCATCTTGCAGCGTTTCCAGATCCCACAGTTTACTTTCGTTACGGAGACTTACAAGATGGTCAATATCCCAAATCATTTCTGCTTGGTCTTTCGGATCCAAGGCACCCTGTTTGAAAATCTCGCGAAAAACGCCTGTATTGCCAATTCTTAACTTCGTATGTGAGACGTTGAGTCTCTCAAGGACTCGGATCGGAATCGTAATAATTTCAGCATCTGCATGGACGGAAGCCGGTCCAATAAGTTCAACACCTGCCTGCCGGAATTCCCGCTTTACTTCGGCACCATCGGTAATCGGTTCCTGTCGGACACATTGTCCGATATAGTAGAGTTTATACGGATAAGGGAGATGTTTCAGTTCACCATTAGCGATGAGTCTACAGACAGGTGCGGTCAACTCAGGTCTCAGCGCATAATCCACCCGATCCGAACCGACGAACGTGAACATCTTGTGCCGGATCTCTTCGCCAGATTGCGCAGATAATAGGGCAAAGGCTTCAAACAGTGGGGTCTGGACCTGTGCGTATCCATAAGTTTCAAAGGTTTCGCGAACGATGTTTTCAACGAAATTTCGCTGAACCATCTGATCGGGTAGAAAATCGTTCGTTCCAGCAGGTTTCTCAAACTTTTCCATATTTTAATTTTTCCTTACGGTAAAATGTCAAAAAAAAAACCCAGTAAACAGCTTACTCTTTTTCTCGCGCGCATCGACAACGCGGCACGGAGGAGAGCGGCTCGTTTACCAGGGTCCAAACAAGTTAAACTTGCTTCGTATCTAAAGGTATTTATTCATTTCCCATCATCCGCTCTACTCAGAAATCGACCGAATGATGGTGATGGATATTCAATGTATTCGCGTTACACATTTTTCATTTTCGCTCGCAATGTCGGGTCCCCACCCGTTACTCGGAAGGGGTCAAACTCAATATTAAAAAGTCAGTGATTTTAATTTAATTTAATGATATTATACCTCATTGAAAGATGAATGTCAAATTTTTTTAGAGACCACCGAACAACACAATGCAAATTAAACCTATTTACATCATCTCTATCCTCGGTTTCCTGCTATCGGTACTCCTCTGCGGTATCTACTTTCAATTTTCCTACTTTGAACCGGACACCGTCTCGTATCTATTCCAAGCAAAGTTGTTCACCGAGGGTAAACTCTCGGTGCCAGCGCCTCCGGAACACGGGTTCTCCTCTTCCCCACATATCAACGTTCTAAACGGGAAATGGTATTCAAAATATCCATTCGGAAACGCCTTGATGCTGATGTTCGGTGTATTTATCAATGCCCCGTGGCTGATTCCGGCACTCGCAACGGGGGGCGCGCTGCTGCTGCTCTATCTTTTTGTGAAAGAGATATACGGGAACATCCATCCCGGAATGGCACTCACTGCCGCGGTGCTCGCTCTCATTTCGCCAGCGACACTTGGGATGGGTTCGACCTGGTTCAGCGAGCCCGTGAGTCGTTTCTATCTTTCGCTTTATCTCCTTACACTCCTCAGGACGCTGAATTGCCAAAAGGATGCCTCTCTCCTCGCACGGGTCGGTTACCCACTGCTCTCAGGGTTTTCGTTGGGATACGCGTTCAATACACGCCCACTCTCGGCAGTCGTCTTTGGTGTTGTCGGCGCAGGGTTAACACTTTACCACCTGTTTACCCAATGGCACCATCGACACGAAGCGGTGCAAGCGGTGCCCTCTACCATAAAACGCTTAGGGTTCTTCTTTATTCCATTCGTTGTGATGCTTGGCGTGTGCATGTCATGGAACGCACATTTCACGGAAGAGCCGCTCATGTTTACACATACGGTCGCGCAGCCTTATGACAAAATCGGTTTCGGTGTTCGCACAGAAGGTTACGAACCTAATCTTGAACGGGCGTTTATTTTTACACCGGCATGGGCGATCGAAAGGACCTGGCGACACATCCTCCCGAGCATCAGCTTTAACGCGCTCGGTTGGGGGAGCTATCACCACGATTTGTTGAAGGACATAAAATTATCAGTGACGTGGTTCGTCGCCTTTGTGCCGTTAATTCTGCCGTGGGTTCTGGTCTTTATACCTTTCTTCCACCGCTCGCGCAACAGATACGATGTGTTCTGTTTGTCCCTACTCGTCGCCAACTTGCTGCTTTACGCCTTCTTCTACTTTGAGGGTTCGACGTGGGGATTCACGCCTGTGAATGCTCGCTATTACACTGAGTCAACTTTTCTTGCGTTCATCCCATTAGCGGCGCGCGGAATATGTATCCTCAATGAACGGTTCAAACCGTTCCAAAGACGCGGGCTTGCGATTGGTGTCGGGATATGTTTTCTGTTGCTGAGCGTTAACGTGGTGTGGAGTTATGTCCGCATTGGGAAGGTGTACCAGAATTGGAGTCCTGTCTATCAGAAACTGCCACCGATGGTAGCGGAGCGGGATATTCACAATGCCGTTATTTTCGTGGCGCAACACCGAGGCGCGCCGATTGGCGATTATCCGTTTAAGGCTCTCCAAGAGGCGGACATTGTCTACTTCAAACTCGGTCCCGCACCCCGGTGGAAACTCACAAATAGTGACTGGCAGAATGTCTATGCCCAATATTTCACGGGTCGGAACGCCTATCTGTACGTGCCTCGTGAAAACAGCCTTACACATTTAAAATAAGCGTAAGACCTTCGCCTATCGCTATAGAGCAAGAACCTACATTACCTGTTCCAAAATGACAATATCCCCAGGGTTCCACGATTGCGCAATGATGTAAAGTTTACCGTCAATCTTACGGATCACAGCGCCGTGTAGATGCTGGAAAGTCTCCACACCCAACTCCTCTTTTAGCATAACCGTTGAGACAAGGTTGTTGCCCTCCAAGATGTAGAGCGGCGCGCCTTTCTCTTTATTCGGTCCGAAGAGACATGCGACGACAGCATATCCTGCTTCGTAGTCAATGCTACAGGGGAATGATCCTTTGATAAGGAAGAGTGTTTCCAAGTAGGTACCATCTGGGGAATAACGTTCAATTTCTGCGTTTGCCCGATCGGAAGCATCCAATCGCTGTGTGCCGTAAGGCACTGTAATGTGGTGTCCTGTACCGAATTGCCCCGGTTCATCACCTTTACCGCCGAATGCCAACGGATACCAACTCGCCTCAAGCGGTTCAAGGCTTGTGAGTTTCACTCCCAGAATATAATCCAAATCGGAGTACCCAGTCGTAACGTAAAGCATTCCATCAATATGCGTGATACCGGTGGGTACGAACTTCCCACCCTCACTGAAATAGGTGTTAACTGCCTGATTCTTGAAATCGGTCATTGCGTCCGGAGCTTCCAGTGTATGAACGAGCTTCCCCTCCATCGTCGTCGTGAAAATTTTGCCGACATCGTCTGCCGGGAAGGAGAGGTAAGATGCCCCGGTAGAGGTGGTCCAGACGGTTGTGTAGTGGGCATTGGCTTTTTTCAGCGCAGGAGGGGTCTCAATGCGTCGCGTCGTCTTCAGATCTGCACTGATCTGGATGATGCCGACACCAGGGAGCGCAAAATAGGTTTCACCTTTCCCTTCCCGTCGGTCTACGTCAAACCCACCGTGTGCTTCATCAATTGCGGGGACGACTTCTGGCGGAAAATGGTCGCGCGTATAGAGGACCTTGAACTTCAGCGCGCCTTGCCCACTGGTTAGCTTCATGTCAGGTGCTTCATGATGCGCTACAAACTGGAAATTTCCTGTTCCTGTTGGAGGGTGTTCTGTTACATGCGCAGAAACACCTCCAATTATTATAAAGGTAACGGCAAAAATTAAAACGACAACCCGTTTCATCTAAATCTCCTCTCTATGCTTGTATCATCGCTCGAAACTTTTTGGTAAACTCGCAACTGCGCGCAATACTCGCGACATCTTCCATCTTGTACTGGACAACGAGCGGACCTGAAAAACCGATCTCCTTCAAGCCTTGCGCAAACGTCTCAAAATCGAAAACGCCGCCACCCGGTTCCCCGCGGTTACTTCCCGATACATGGACATCACCGAGGCACGCCTTCATGGCGTGCGCCGCCGTGTGCGGTTCAGCCCCATCGTTGAAAAGATGATACGTATCACACGTCAGATAGACCTGCAGGCCCGTATCCTCAATGAATGCCACACCCTCGCGATAGTTATCAAGCGGACACCCCTTCTCAAACTCAAGTGCAATCTTCATCCCGTTTTCATTGCAAGCGGGTATCATCTGAGACAGGCTATCGGCAAGTGCGTCCAGAGATTCCTGTCTCGACACACCTTCGGACGGATTCACCCATACCCCAATGACTTCAGCATCGAATCGGCGTGCAACCTCAAGGACGATCTCAAAGTGCTGCAACGCTTCAGTTTTTCGGGCGGGTGTTGTTAAGATATGATTGCCGAATCCAATCGTTGGGGCAACGAGATTGTGTTTCTCGGCGAGGTTAACCGCGTCATCTATCTCCGCAGCCGAGAGTTCACCGAGAAAACCGGAATTCACAGGAATGTTGATACCCTCGTAGCCTGCATCGGCGACAAGGTCAAAAATCTTGGCACGTGTGAATCTACCCAATGTGCCAGAATACGGGTCATAACAGATAGTTAGCATTTTTTCCTACACAGATACCGCCCCCTACGGGGCTTGAATTGATTGTCAAATTATTCAGAATCGCTTCTTCCATCGGTTTCTTTTGATAAGGGATATGGATCTTCTTTTGTCAGTTCACCATTGGGGAGTTCATAGTAGAGGTGCCCATTGAAATCATAGACGTTCGGAATCCCTTTTTTACGGTTTTCCTCTTGGGCTCTTTTGACGGCGCGATTACCAATCCTCAGGAACTCAAGTGTTTCTTCATAAATATCAACAGAATCTAATTTGTCGTTGCGCATTATGCACCTCCATTGCGAATATTTTGCATGAACAATTCAAAGAAATGTTCGTTTATTACCTTAATCTCATTGCCCTTACCAACGACGGTTTCCTGAAAGTGTTCCGCAGAGTTGTAAAACAAATGCCACCTATCTACCATATCTTTATAGATATACCAAAAATTGTGCTTGCTCCGATAAAAACGACGCACGACATCTTCTGTTGGCACATGGTGTCCACCCGCGCTCACTCGATTTCGTACCCGGGCAACGCATGTGTCAGCGGATTTGAGAAAAATAAAGACAATCGTGATTGTATATCCAGCACGTTTCAATTGGGAGATGATTCTCGTAAATCCTTTTCCTGAGAGTGTTACCTCAACGGCAAAGTCTTTCTCTGCTTCAATCAGCTCATGGATCTCTTTTATAAAGAGACGTCCGGCTTGAATTTTGACGCTGCCCATGTCCTCTGGTCTGGATACCAGTCTTTCCGCGATTGCATCGGCACTGATGTATTCGGAAATCACTGAGTCGCGAAGATATTCACGAGCAAACGTCGTTTTGCCAGAACCGTTTGGACCCGCTACGACTATCACATTTTTCGACAAAGTTTACCTTCCTAATTTCGGTGCAGTTAGGAAACCGCACCTACCGCGGGCTGGGTTACTTCTTGTTCAGACAGCACTGCTTATATTTCCGTCCACTCCCGCAGGGACACGGCGAGTTTCGTCCGATTTTCCGTGAACCTATTGGTGTATTAGTGCTTATTTTTTCTTGCTGACGCTGGCGCAAGATCGGCATAATACTATTCGCAGGTCGTCCCGCTTGTAGTGCGGAAGCCATCATTTTCATCGGTTCGTCAATGTGATTGAAAAACTGCTTATAGCCAGCACAGAGATAGTTCAAGCCATCTTCACCCGTAGGTGTTTTGATGAATCGGTTCTTTGGGCAGCCACCGTTGCAAACGAACTTCACTTCGCAACTTCGACAGTATTCGGGCAGCGTATCGCGTTTATCGGTCCCGAATTTGCGTTGAAATGTTGAATCTACCATCTCGGCAATCGTGTTGTCCGCGATATTTCCGACGTGATAATCAGGCGTGACGTAATGGTCACAAGAGTAGAGGTCGCCGTTGTGCTCAATTGCGAGGGCATCCCCGCACGTTTCATTGAAAACACAGAGGCTCGGATTATAACCCAGCCATGCCTCCAGTGCGATATCGAAAATCTGGACGAAAACCCGTCCGATGTCGTTCACCACCCATTCATCAAAAATAGCGCAAAGGAATTTGCCGTATTGCCGCGCCGTGACGGAACGCGGGGACACATTCTTTCCATCGAAATGCTCGACCGCTGGAATAAACTGCATAAACTCTGCACCGAGTTCTTTGAAGTAGTTATAGACCTCCAGCGGATATTCAGCGTTGTGTTTATTGACAACGCAAAGTATATTGTAATCGACCCGATGCTCCTGCAAGACCCGCAACCCACGAATGACTTGTTCAGACGATGGCCTGCCGCGTTTGTCATACCGATATTTATCGTGAATTTCTGGCGGTCCGTCGATGCTGACCCCGATTAAAAATCTGTTCCGCTTGAACAACTCCGCCCATTCATCATTGAGGAGGGTGGCATTTGTCTGAAACGTATTTTGGATCTGCATACCCGGGCGTCTATACTTCTGCTGATATCTGACTGCTTGTCGGAAGAAGTCCACCCCCATCAACGTCGGTTCTCCACCTTGCCATGCGAACGTGACTTCGTTGGTCTCCTGGGCGTCAATGTATTGCTTGATGTAGTTCTCCAAAATTTCGTCAGTCATGCGGAAGGAACGCGTTTCGGGATAGAGTTTCTCTTTATCGAGATAGAAGCAGTACTCGCAATCCAAATTGCATATTGGACCGATCGGCTTTGTCATCACATGAAATGCGCGCGGTGTGTTATGTTGAACCATCTGATTGTCCTCTTTTCACCTTAACCTTGTAACATAGAGCTTCCAAAGATGTCTTAAAGTTTAGCATATTCCACGTGAATCTACAAGAAAATTTGTCGCGCTCAAATTTAGGTGGGCTGCGCTCTTCTTTCCCGTAGAAAAGCATCTGCTAAAAAAGGAAAAATGTGATATAATATTTTGTACAGAGGGATACAGAAAAACCTATTCACCTGACATTTCAAATTAAGATTTTGTGTCCGATAAGATTTTGGGCATTTCGTATTTGATGGAGGCGTTAAAATGAAATTGCTATGTATTGGAATTGCACTGCTTTTATGCCTTGGTGCCACCTCGTGGGCATTAGAAGAAGACGATCCAGCGATTGTTGGTGTATGGCTCTTTGAGGGCAATGCCGATGATGCCACAGACAACGGCAATGACGGAAAGATCAACGGGGCATTTAAGTTTGAAGACGGTAAATTTGGTAAGGCGGTCGTGGCGAAGGGCGGCGGTAGTATTGATGTCGACGATTCGGACAGTATCCTGAGCGTTGAAGCAGAACTGACAGTTGCTGCGTGGTTCCGAGTAGATGCCGATTCAGATACCGGGGTCAGAAAAAATGGTGCCTATCTGTTGGAAGACCAATCTGCAAGTGAACCCGTGCCTGATGGCTTCTCGTTCAGAATCTGGACAGGTGCCGGAATTACGCCCGGATTTTACGGGCAAACAGAGTTGGAACAGGGAAAATGGTACCATCTCGCTGGAACGTACGACGGAAAAATCGTCGAGATGTATGTTGACGGCGAACCTGAAAGTAAAAAAGGCGCGTTGTCATCCAACAAGGCAGATTGGAAACCGGAGTGGAACGGTAAGGTTAACCCTGGAGAAACACTACAACTCAAATTCGGACCAGAGCCGTTTACCGGTGGCATCGACGAGGTTGTCATTCTCAGTCGCGCCCTTGAGGCGGATGAAATTAAGCAGCTGCTGAACGGTTGGGACGAGGCTTTCGCCGTTGAACCGGAGGGCAAGTTGGCGACGACATGGGCGAGAGTAAAAATTGCCCGATAAGCGGAAGGTCGCGATGTTGTAGGGGCATCCCTTGTGGGGGCCCAACTATGGATGCTCTTATAACTCCGAATTTGTAGACTATGGCGGATAAATCAACTATAATTGGAGAGGTTTTTACCCCGCTGAAATGGGCAAAATGGCTCATCGACAAGTGGGATATTCTCAACGCCTGGATTGATGGGGCACACATCTGCGACCCAACAGCAGGAAAAGGGGCATTCATCCTCGCGCTTCTGGAGATCGCACGTTATAGAGGGGTCCCTATCACCTCTGACCGTCTATCACGCCTAACGCTCATTGAGAGGAACGCTGCCCATCTGGCATGCTTTAGAAACAACGTCAAACAAGAATTCGGTGTTGACTTCCCAGCCTCCCAACTCTTCTGCCAAGATGTAATCATGGAACCGCACGCGGGAAAATATGACATTCTTATTGGGAACCCGCCGTGGGTGAATTTCGCGGATCTGCCATCGGATTACAAAGCGCGTGTAAAGCCTTTTTTTCTCGCAGAAGGGCTGATGCCAGACAGGCAGCAATTGCTCTTAGGTTCCTCTCGTATCGACATCGCCGCACTCGTTCTAAAGATCGCTCTCGGTCAATTGCTAAAAGAGAACGGGGTTGGGTATTTCTATCTCCCATTGTCCCTCTTTTTCGGTGATGGTGCACATAGTGGTTTTAGAAATTATCGCGCACATCAACGCGATTTCGCCGTAGATACGGTCTATGAATTCGCATCAACCCAAGTATTTAAAGGGGTCAACACATCATACTGTTGCGCTAAATTTCGGTGCGATACGCGTCAGACTTTCCCAGTTCCATATTTCAGGGAATTGAGTGGAAAATGGACTGAACATAAGGCTGTCCCACTTAACGATTCTGCAGACCTATGGCGGGTTGTGAGGAACCTCAACGAACTGAATACAGGTACAACCGTTGACCTTAACTTGTCCCCGGCACAAACACCGCGACAGGGTGTGAACACATGCGGTACCAACAGCATTTTTATTTTTGAAGATAAGCCTTCACACCTCCCTGAAGCATTTTTGTATCCACTTGCAACAAAGGAAACTTGGCGACAATCGGCATCCTCCGCCCATAAATGGATACTGCTACCGTATCATCGGGAAACCGGAAAACCGCTCACGCAGCATCAGATTGACCAGCATGTTTCTTTAAAGGAATACCTCCAGAGTGCTGAAGAGGTGTTACGATCGCGGAAGGGAACGCTTCTCCGAGCGGCGATTGATAGAGGCTATTGGTGGGCACTGCTCGGTGTCGGTCCCTATTCGTTTGCACCGTTCAAAGTGATGTGGGAGGCATATGGGAGAAGTCGGTTTAACCCAATTGTGCTGAATGATATAGATGGACAGGCGTGGCAAGGCAACCAGTCGATGCATGCGTTCATCCCGTGCTGGTCTGAAGATGCCGCACAGCGGATTAAAGAAACCCTTGAGAACCCCCAAATTCCGACGCTATTACGGCAGCTCAATGGTGCGGGTAAACGCAATTGGGCACAACCGGGGAAAATTAAAAAGATTCTTTCATTTAGAGAATCACATGACACGCGAAAGGATCAGGTGTATACATGATACAAAAGACAGGGTTCGCCTATCATCCAGACTACCTCAATCACGATACCGGTCCGAACCACCCCGAACGCCCCGATCGGTTACGCGCCAGCTTAGCCGCACTTCAGCAAAGCGATGTCTGGGAACAGTTGCACCGCATTGAACCGACACCCGCAAGTGTCGCGCAGCTCTGCTACGCACACGAACCGAGCTATCCTGAACACATTCAGCAATTCTGTGAGCGAGAATTGCCTCTCACCTACGATACACCCGTCGTAAAAGCTTCGTTCGATATAGCAAAACTTTCCGCGGGCGGGGTGCTACGTGTCGCGGATGCCGTCGTAACGGGAGCCGTGAAAAACGGCTTCGCGATGGTCCGTCCCCCTGGACACCATGCCTCACAGAACCGGAGTATGGGGTTTTGTTTGTTCAATAATATCGCGATTGCTGCGCGTTATCTTCAACGCGAGCATAGCATTGGGAAGGTCGCAATTGTGGACTGGGATGTCCACCACGGGAACGGCACACAAGACATTTTCTACGAAGATGAGACGGTCTTCTTTTTCTCTATCCATCAGTCACCGCTCTATCCCGGCACGGGTTCGAGTTACGAACAGGGTAGCGGAAAAGCGCGCGGCACAACCCTGAACATACCGATGCCCGCGGGGAGCGGTGATAGCGAATACGTCTCGGTCTTTAAGGATGTACTGATCCCCGCTTTAAGAGATTTCTCGCCTGAGGTCGTATTAATTTCAGCAGGCTTTGATGCGCACTACCTCGACCCACTCGCCGGGACTGAACTCACGGCAGACGGATTTTCCACGCTGACAGATCTAATTCTTGAATTTGCCGAGGAAACGGCATCGGGACGCGTCGTGTCTGCGCTAGAGGGTGGCTATAGTCTGGAGGGCGTATCTGAATCCATCGTAGCGCATGTAGAACGGTTGGTTAAGAAGGGCGATTGAATGAAGTTTATAGTAAAGTGTGAAAATATGTTGACATTTTGAAAAACAACGAAAAGATAGTAATCGACAATCAGTCCAGAGATGTTAGAACGATCATAACTGAAAAACCCCTCTTATTTGCTGTTTGACTACTGCTAAATGTCTATAGGTAGAGGCGAACACAAAGATCCACCTCTACTGTCTCCACTTTTTCTATCAAAAGTCTGAGGAAATTCCTTTTTCTTTCGACTTAATATATGCTTCCTCAAGAGATTTATTCCTAGACAAGTTTAGCGGTTTCAGATGTTTTTACCAACTTTCGACTCATTCTCCATTTCGTTTGTCTAAAGTGATATGTAGCCGCGTCTTTTGAATTTTCCTTGACATAGATCCAAGTTCCATCATCTCTCAGTAGAACTTTCTTACCTTCCTTTGTATAGACAATTTCGTCAGCATTCGCTGAGAATAGCAAAGCAAAAAACACAATCAGTACAACACAAAACTTTTTCATTGTTAATCTCCTTCTACCGTTTCCGATTGAAAATTTTCAATAGAATTTTAACGAAAACATCGATTTGTAGCATAAACCGTTAGTTTGTACAGTTTTGTTACACTTTGATATGAGTTGTAAATGCAATAGAATCTCTTAGAAATGGTATAACATCGTACGTTACCGAATTAAAATCTTGATTTTCATAAAATCGAACCGGCAAAATACCCGTGGTTATGTCAGGCAGTTATCAGGTTTCTTTCCGACGTGAATCGAAACGATACCGAACGTTTTCCGATAGAACTGGACATCCGTCAGTCCACACTGCTCCATAACGACTTTCAAGGCATCGCAATTCGGGAATTTCATGACGGAACGGGGGAGATATCCATAAGCGTCGTCCTTACTCCGAGAAATAAAGTTTCCGACAAAGGGTAGGATCTTGGTGAAGTAGAAATAGTAGAGGCTCCGAAATAGCGGATTCACAGGCTGCGTAAACTCCAAGATAACGACTCTACCTCCCGGTGCCGCAACGCGCGCCATCTCGCGTATTCCCATCTCCAAATCTGAAACGTTCCGGATACCGAAACCGACAGAAACAACGTCGAAGGTATTATCTAAAAACGGAAGGATGAGGGTATCGGCTGCCAGAAAACTGGTGTCTGTCCCTCGGTCCTTCTGTCCCACCTTCTCATCGCCGATAACCAGCATCTCAAAGCAGAAGTCTGAAGCGATCACAAAACCTTCCGCCCCAATTTTATCGGCATACGCAAGGGCGAGTTCACCCGTGCCAGTACAGACATCCAGCACCTTACTTCTTAAGTCAACACCGCTTACTTTGACTGTTTCGCGCCGCCAACTTCTGTCGCGTCTGAGGCTTAAAAGGGCATTAAGAAAGTCGTAGTGGCGTGCAATGACTGAAAACAGGTTCTTGATTCGATGGGCATGCATAGCTACATTCGCAATTCTGCACCTAACTCCCGATTGAGGCGTTTCACAACCTCATCGTGAAGGGCATTGACCGCTTTATCTGTCAATGTTTCGGTCGCAGAATGATAGGTAATGGTATAGGCAAGACTCTTCTTACCTTCCGGAACCTGTTCACCTTCATAGACATCAAACAGACGCACCGAGTCCACAGCATCCCCACCTGTCATATAGATAAGTTCTGTCGGCATATCCGACAGGACCTCCTTATCCACGACGATCGCGAGGTCGCGGGCGACCTTTGGGTAGATGGAAATCGGTTCAAAACGTTTGGCAAATGTAGCAACATCCGCTAAGCCTTCAAGGTCGAACTCAAAGAGGTATGCCTTATACGGTAAATCGTAATTTTCGAGAACCTCCGGATGAACCTCTCCAAAGACACCGATCCGTTTATCACCCAACAACACTTCGGCGTTCCTGCCCGGATGGAAGGTGGGAGTGTCTGTGTTCTGTAGCGTCCAATCAACAACGCCACATACCTCAAGCATCCCCTCCACCAATCCTTTGATGTCAAAGAAATCTGGAGATCGGTACGGATCGCTATAGACGCCTTCCCCGACTTGCCCAGCGAGAACGCCTGCAGCGCGTTCCGGCTCAAGCGTCGCGATTCGGAGATCGCGCCTACCGCTTTCGCCATCGTGGAGAAATACACCGCCGATTTCAAAGAGCGCGATCGTATCTATCTGGTGATTCCGGTTATGCTGTGCGTTTTCGAGCAGTCCTGGCATCAGTGTTGTGCGTAGCACCGACATCTCTGGGCTCAACGGGTTACGGAGTTGCAGGGTGTTACGCAGCGGATCATCGGTATTCAACCGGATCTTATCAAAACAATTGGGGTCACAAAAACTGTAATTCACCGCCTCCATCATTCCAGTCCCGAGGAGAAAATGTTTGATACACCTGCGGACTTCGGTTTTTGGGTTCGATGCCGGGACAGGGATGTCGCCTTTGGGCAATGTTGTCGGAATATTATCGTAGCCGTAGACCCGCGCGATTTCCTCAATGAGGTCGATTTCTCGGGTGACATCAGCCCTGAAAGTCGGTACAGTGACTTGATAGACCTCACCGGTAGTGTCGACGTCGAAACCGAGACGGTTCAGAATCTGCGCCATTTCCGCCGCTTCGAGTGTCGTCCCTAATACGAAATTGACGCGTTCAGGACGGAGTTGAATCTGGGCCAAAGGCTGCTGCCTCGGATAGACATCAACGATGCCTTCAGAGATTCTGCCACCCGCTAATTCGGTAATGAGCTGTGCCGCACGGTCAAGCGCAGTGAGGACTGCACCCGGGTCAGCCCCGCGCTCAAATCTGTAGGAGGCTTCTGTGCTGATTCCGAGCGCCTTTGCGGTCGCACGAACACTCGATGGATTGAAATAGGCACTCTCCAGCAGAACATCACAGGTCGCGCCCGTGATTTCCGAATCGTAACCCCCCATAATTCCAGCAAGTGCGACAGGTTTTTCGGCATCAGCGATAACGAGCATATCGGGTGCGAGTTCGCGTTCAACTGCGTCGAGCGTTGTAATGTGTTCACCCGCCGTCGCGCGGCGCACAACAATACGGTTCTCCGTGAGCTTGTGATAATCAAAGGCGTGGAGCGGCTGTCCATATTCCATTAAGACGAAGTTGGTGACATCGACAATATTGTTAATAGCACCTATACCGACAGATTCAAGCCGTTGTTGCAACCATACTGGGGATTCCGTCACTTTAACACCGTGAATGACGCGTGCTGCGTACCGCGGGCAAAGATCCGGGGCATCGATCGTAACAGAGGTCAGGTCTCGGACGTTGATGTTATTTTCCTTCAGCGCAACAGTAGGTAGTTTTAAAGGATTGCCGGTTTCCGCTCGGATTTCGCGAGCGACACCGATCAGGCTGAGACAATCCGGACGGTTGGGTGTAATCTCCAGTTCAAACACGACATCGTCCAATCCGAGAGCCTCTGAAAGGGGTGTTCCAATCGGTATATCCGTCGGTAATTCCATCAAACCGGCGGCATCTTCAGAAAGTGCTAATTCCTTTTCAGAGCAGAGCATCCCTTCCGAAGTCTCGCCGCGCAGTTTTGCGCGTTTAATTGTCAAACCGACGGGTAGTGTCGTTCCGATCGTCGCAACAGGCGCGAGCATCCCCTCTCGGACATTCGGGGCACCGCAGACAATCTGAAGTGTTTCTGTCTCACCGGTATCTACCTGACACAGAACAAGTTTATCGGCGTTTGGGTGCGGCCGGATTGAGGTAACACTCCCCACAATTACACCTTCGAGCTCGGCACCGAGTTGTTTGATAGATTCAACTTCAACACCTAACATCGTCAACCGATCAGCGAGTTCGCTTGGGGAAAACTCAAAATTGATGTAGTTTTTAAGCCAATTTAGGGTTACATTCATAACTAACGAAGCTCCGGTATGCTATGCCGGCGTTTCAAGTCCCCCCAGGCAATCGGCAACTTTGCGCGAGGTGAGACATCAAAGGGGACGAGAAGATCTTCAAAGTACTCAAACTGCGCGATCTGCTTACCTTTTCCATCACAGATCCCGGCGTAGACACCGACTTCAAGCGGTTCCTCGAACTCTTGCTCGGTTTCGCCGATGTCTATCCATGCGTCCTTAGCTTTCCGTTTCCACCACGCCGTAAAGGTATCCTTCTCACGGCGGAGTCTCATGTAAAGCGCCATTTCACCTACTGGGTCCTGGAAACCGGGAACGACCCCAATAAGCCCTTCACCGGCATCGAATTGCCGTTTCTGATATTGGATGACAGCGTTGTTGTTTTGCGCGGGACCCCGACCCCAGAGCTTAATCGTCACCCATTCGCCCTCGCGTCCTTGATGATCCTTTGTAGTCGGTGAGTACGCAACAACACCCGCGACAACACAAGCATCTTCGTAGTCCATAAAGAGATGCGTTTCTATATCGAAGTCCCCTTCGTGTTCCTGATAGAGGCGATTTGTCGTGTCTGCGGGCCAGAGATTCCGGTTCAGTTCCCCTTTAATATGAAGCCATCCAGCCTTCGTTTTGCCCATATCCCACTCTTTCGGTTCAACGCCCTCTTCGTCGGAAGTCTTCCACTTCCAATTCGGGTTCTTCAAGGCGTTTCCATCAAAAGGGTCCCCGAGGGAGTCCGCGGCTTGTACGGAAGTTATGCCGTAGAGCATCGCGAAGCCGATACACAATAAAATAACCGCTTGTTTCAAATTCTGTCTCCATAAAAGAACTGGCGGCATTATAGCCGCCAGTGATTCAAAGTAGCTGCGATCAGAACCTGCGACTACTGTTGTCCTTTCAATTCACCCCACGTAACGGCGAGGCGCCCGCGTGGATCAACCGGAGTCGCTGGACTCGACGCTTCTCGGAAGTAGTCAAAGGTAACAGTCATCTTACCGGCACCTTGGCCTTCGCAGATACCGACGTAGATGCCGACCTCAAGCGGTTCTTCGAGTTCGTTGGTCGCTTTACCGACCGAGACCCAGTCGCCTTCTGCATTCGGCTTGAACCATGATTCGTATTCGTCGCCATCGCGCTTGACGCGCAGTTCAAGCGGAATAACGCCTTGATCTGGATTGTAATCGGCTTGCGTGCCGACATATCCCAAATCGGCAGAATCATTTTCACGCCGTTGATACTGGAGCACGGCATTATTACCTTGGGCAGCACCGCGTCCCCACAACTTCAAGGTCACCCATTGCCCATCGCGGTTCTGGTGATCCTTCGTTGTCGCGGAATACACGACGATACCGGCTACAGTGCAAGCATCAGCGTAATCGACAACCATTGACGTTTCAATGTCAAACTGATCCATGTCTGTGACTTGATAGAAACGCGTGGAGGTATCAGAACCCCACAAGTTCTGATCGAAACCTGCCTCGGCAACGAGGAGTCCGTCTTTTAGTTCCCATGGGCTCTTATCACCATCCTTGACCTGCCAGAAGGATTGGAGGTCTTGACCGGTTCCAATGAATTCGTCGCTCATCAAGGTTTGCGCGAAAACGCTGGGAATGAGACATACGGACAAAAATAAAATTGTAACTATACAAGTAATCTGTTTCATTAACATCTCCTTTCTATTTTTTACGTACAGGACGACCTTTTTTGGTATCCAATAGGATTCTTTTACCTGTCAGATGACTCTTGGTTCGTCCGTACAGATGATTCATCTGAAATATATTAACACACTGATTGGAAAAAATCAACTTTTTTCGGGCAGTTTCGTAATTAACATAATGTGAAAAAGCAGATATCCTTGCAATTCATGCTCAGACTATGTTAAAATTGCAAAAATCGCAGAATTGATGCGAAAAGCATTTTGAATTACAAGTTGTGTCCTTTAGGAGGTCGTGTATGAAGATAGGTATTCGGGACGGGATGTTGCCCGTTCCTTTTGAAGAATCGTTTCAGAAAGCGAAAGAGATCGGGTTCGATGGTGTCGAGATTTGCATGGGAGTCAACTACCGTGAACATTTGCTCTGGCAAGATGGCGGAATTGATAAAGTGAACAGTTTGGCAGAAGCCGCGGACATTGAGGTATCTTCACTGTCCCCGGGTGGCTTCACTGCATATTCGTTTATGCATCCGACCGATAGCACGCGGACCGAGGGGATCGCAAAATTGCAATATCTGGCAGAAACATGTCCGCAACTCGGCGCGAAAGTGATTTTGGTTCCGTTTTTCGGGAATGGTCAGATCAAAGATGAACACATCAGCGCATCACGGTTTATTGATGGTCTGAAAATGGCTGCTGAAACCGCTGAGAAACACGGTGTTTTCCTCGCTATTGAATCCACTTTAAGTGCCGAACAACATCAACAGATCATTGATAACGTCGGTTCGTCAGCCGTAGGGGTTTATTACGATATGGGGAACGCCACAGGATTCGGTTACGACTCGCCGTCTGAAATTCGGAACTTGGGCGGGGCAATCGTACAGATGCACATCAAGGACACCAATGGCAATCACGCCGGTGAAGGCGATGTTGACTTCCCTGCCGTCTTTGAGGCTGTCCACGCCGTTGGATACGATAGTTGGTTTGTCTTAGAAACCCCCAGTAAAGATGATCCGGTTGCGTCCGCCGCAAAAAACCTCGATTTTGTGAGACATAGTTTTTGAGGCAGTGATAGAGGTGACATTCGTTATCAGAAATTTATGCACTTCAATATTGGCCCCCGTTTCATGATGAAGGAGGTGGCATGAACAGCCCAAAAGCGATAACCCCACGTTCCGAAAGTAAGAAGTTACTGTCTCTACCGACACGGCAAGCGGAGCAACTCTTTCAAAGTTACGAGAAGCAACAGCAATTGGATATTCTCAGCGCAACTCGCAACCCGAGGTCTCGAGAGAAACTCTACTATCTCGTGCCCGATTGTACTGAACTCATCCAGGCAAGTCCGACTGAAGATGTACTCCAAGTTTTGGATACCATGCTCGGCACAGGACTCGCTTCAGTGCTATTGCCATGCCTCTCAAATGAGCAATTTGAGGAGCTGCTGGATATTGCTGTCTGGCGCGATGGCAAACTCGATGAAGAGTCGTTGGATCTCTGGCTTTTTGAACTTTCTGAATGTGAACGAGACGATCTGGGACGGCTTCTCAGAGAGCTTGATATCCGTTTGTTGGCAGCACTCCTCCACAGTCGGGTCACACTTCAGGATCTCCACAGTGGGATGCTGCTTGAAGCTGGGTATCTCGATCCGAGTTCCCCAGCGATTGATTATGTAGATGAACGCGCTCGGGCGATTTGTAATGCTATCTGGGAAGCAGATGATGAAGTTTTTCTGATCCTTATCAAGGAACTCTTCGCAATTGATACAGAGGGTGATGTTGATGCCGAACTCGCCGCCGCTTTCGACGCTGTACAGGCCGACAGAGCACAACGCGTCGCAGCGCGTGATAAAGAAGCCGGTATTGATGTTACGGAAGCTGATCTCACAGAGAAGGTCGATTTAGAGTCGCTTACACTTGATGACGATGAGGATGACTATGACGAAGACGAATAGATTCGCTCTCGTCGCTGAGGCACAACTTGACGGACGACTTTTCCTCGCACAAGCCTTAGCGCATGGAGACACCTTTGGTGGTATTCCGCATGAACAGGCAGAGGCACTCTATCAGAGTATAGCCGCCATTGCCCACAAACTCATTACAATGAAGACGGCAGACCTCTCCGATCAATCGGGACTACGGACGCAGATTCAGACTGCTTTCACGCTCATCAGTCTTGGATTGGAGTATGGCAGCAAGGGCGATTTTGACAAGGCGGTTCGACTCCTCCGCAAAAACCGAGCCGTCAAATTTTTCCAAATCGGGAACACACTGACCGAAAAATTGTTGGACAGAGTGCGCCAGCTCCTGCAAGACGGGGTAATTCTACCTCCTGATATGGATGAGGAACATGTTCTCGGCGCCACCTATACTGACCTTGAAACAGAAGGTATCCAGATTTATACCCAAGCGGAACACGAATTCTTAAAGGCGTTATTGACTTATAGAACCACGATTCGGTCGCTTCAAATAACGATCAGAGATACGGATGTTCCCCGAGTGCTTACCCATTTGGCTGAAGTCAATATGATCGATCAGCAGTTGGCGTGCATCGAAAATCGCTGCCACTATGTAAAAGCCTTACCACTGGAGAATCTATTCGCTCTGGATCCACCCCTCAGCATCTTCCCCAATCCTATTGAACACCTCACTCTCGGATTGATAGTCAATCTTGTCCTGTATCGCCAAGTTGATTTTCAATTAGATAACGACACACGGCAGGATTTCTACAAGTTGGCTTATGTGGATGGCGAGATTCGGCACTCCCTCCGGCAGCAGTTACTTGACTGGATAGCGCAGTACCTTGAGCAAACGCACCAACCTGAACCTGTGAAAACGTATGCTGTCTCTTATTGGGATGAGTGTCTCCGAATGGAGGGAACGAAAGTTGCCGCTGACTAATCTCAGCGATCTGCCAATCCTTTCTTGGCGTCCGAAATTGCCTTGCGGGCTTGGGGCGTACCGATGTCATTCAGGGCGCGTTCTGCCATACGGCGGAGGTCAGAGTTAGGCGAATTCAGTGCCACGGTGAGCGGGTCAACCGCAGGCGTCCCGATTGTAGCCAAGGCGCGTACAACAAGACGCCGGACGTTCCATTCCGGATCTGTCAGTGTGTTGATGAGTGCAGGTAAAATTGTGTCAAGCGGTGTCCCGATTTCACCTAACGCATACGCGGCATTCAGTCGGATTTCTGCTGCGTCTGCTGTTAAAGCATCAATGAGATACGGCACGGCAGGTTCACCGACATTTTGTAGGGCAACAGAACCGACTACACGGATGTTTTCATCGGGATCCGCCAGCACAGAGATAAGGGCAGGTACAATGCGGGCAGCAGGGGTTTTGATTTCGCTGAGCGTCCACGCCGACATCTCACGAATCTGCGGATTTTCATTGGATAACCCGTCAATGAGTGCCCCAACCGCCTCGGGTCCCATTTTGACTAATGCTTCGGAGGCTTCGGTGCGACGTACAGCCGCTCTGTCACCAAGTTGATTGACAAGCGTTTTAATGTGTTGTTCTTGGGACTGGCATGCTATCAGACACAGGAAAATGGGAAGTAAAAAAAAACGTTTCATAGGGTATGAGTATAGCATTATTTTTGGCTTTTTGCAACTAACAACTGTCAAAGGAGAAGCACGGGGTTCGCCATAGTGCGAAAACCGTCAATAGAGAGATGAAATTAGAAACAGCGACGTTTGGAGCAGGGTGTTTTTGGTGTGTGGAGGCAGTCTTTCTGCAATTACAGGGTGTTCACACGGTCGTCTCCGGGTACACCGGCGGCACCACCGTCAATCCAACGTATGAAGCGGTGTGTATGGGAATGACGGGCCACGCCGAAGTGGCTCAGATTCAGTTCGATCCGGACATTATCTCCTACGAAACGTTATTGGAAGTTTTTTGGCACACACACGATCCTACGACCTTAAATCGGCAAGGGGCTGATGTCGGGACCCAATACCGTTCAGCAATTTTCTATCACACGGAGGTGCAACAACGGATCGCCGAAAAATCTAAAACTGAGATGGACGCATCCAATATGTGGGATGCCCCGATTGTGACAGAGATCACTCCGATTGATGTCTTTTATCCTGCCGAAGATTACCACCAAAACTATTTCCAAGTGAATCCAAACCAGCTGTACTGCCAATTTGTGATTCACCCAAAGATGCAAAAGTTCACAAAGGATTTTAAGGATAAACTTAAAGATGGTTAATAAACACATTTTAAAAGCGTATACTGCAATTTATGCCAAAGTCCGAATGTTAAAGCGGACAAATACCCGGCGACACCCACTTCTATTGAGCGTTCTCGCGATTATCTTCTCTTTTAGTGCAGGGAGCGTGAGTGCCCAACAGGCGACATCGCCGATTGCTGTGCCAGTTACAACAGCGAGACGTGGGACGATTGTTTCCACAAAGCAGTACACCGGGCATTTAGAACCGAATGCTGAGGTGAAGGCGTTTGCCAATGTCCCCGGGAAGATTGTTGCCCTGAGCGCGACTGTTGGGCAAAGTGTGATGAAGGATGATGTGCTGGCAGAAACGGATTCAAGAGAAGCCGTACTTGCCGTGATACGTGCAGAATCGGCATTAAGCAGTGCAAAATCCCGATTTACGTCGACGGAAGCAAATGCCCAAGCGGATGTAGAGTCTCAGTTAGCGGTTGCACAGGAAACATTGATGACAGCACAATCGAACCTTGTGGAGACACAATCGCTCGCTGAAATGCGTGTCCGTAACCAACTCGTGCAGGCAGAAGCGACGTACCAAGCAGCCGTGGAGACAATTGAAAAATCGAAAACAAACGCAGAACAAGCCTTGGAACGCGCAAGGGTAGAGCGTGATGACGCTAAAGCAGATTATGATCGAAACAAATCGCTCCACGAGAAGCAGCACATCAGTGATAGCAATTTTGAATCCGTGGAAAAGCGTTTAAGATTGGCAGAAACCCGTTTAGAGGAAACACAGGTTACAGCAAGACAATTTGAGGAGGGCTCAACACATCCGTCCGTTGAGAAGGCAAAGGCAGAATTAGCCGTTGCTCGGAAGCTCATGGAGATCCGCAGCTGGGAACGCGAGATCGCTTTGTCAGAATCAAAGGTTACCCAAGCACAAGCCGACCTTAACGCTGCGCAGAAACTGGTGAAAGCCAAGTCTTGGGAGCGAGAAATTGAAATTGCGAGAGCGGCAGTGAGTCAAGCTGAAGAACAACTCAAAATCGCGCAAGAACAGGTGAGTGCTACAACTCTTAAATCTCCAATTGATGGCGTTATTGCCACACGCCACTTGAACATGGGAGATTATGCAGGATCCGCCTCCTCACCTACGGGGGAACCCATATTTACGGTCATCGGCGTTAAAGCCCTCAATGCCATTTGGAATATGCCTGTCACCGATGCACGTCGTATTCACAGCGGCGGGCTCGTCCTGATTTCTACGAATGCTGACATTCGGAATATCGTCGGCACGATTGATTTTATCAGTCCCACGATCAACCGTGAAGACAATACTGTGCTTGTTCATGCCAACGTCCCGAATTCTGTGGGGACCCTCTCTCACACTGGCGGTCTAAGACCGGGTGGCACAATCACAGTTTCCGTCAAAACCGGTGAACGGAAAAATGTGCAACTCCTTCCGTTGCATGCAGTCCTGCATATTCAGAATGGGAGCGGAACCATCTTCACCGTTGAAGGGAACACGGCACGCCGGGAACAGGTCAGCGTTGGCGCTGTTTACGGGGGTGAGATAGAAATTACCTCGAAACTTGCGGCAGGGACATTGGTAATTGTTGATAACCAACATCAGTTACAGGATGGAACACCGGTGTCTATCGTTCGGGATTAGTCTTATTCGCTTACGATAGGTTGTCAATTCTCAACGGGTTGCAGTCCAGTATTATAGGCTTTTGGGTCCGTTTAGAGAGATGCCGAGATCGTCCAATAGCCTTCTCCTTCATACTTTGTGCGCCCATGCTTATCAGAGAGTGTCCCCGATGGGCTCAAGTCTCCCAGAGCATCGCGGCAACGCCTTTTTATAATTTCGTCAGATTCCTTTCCACCACGCTCTCTATACACATCAAGGACCTGTTCGTAGATTTCGTCTCTATGGACAGTCTGACCTGTGAATAATTCCTTCAAGAGGTCTCGAATTATCTCCGTAAGAGACCTCACCTTAGCGTTAGCGCGTGTGGGTTTAGCGGCGGAATCTACCTCGCCATCTTCTTTAGCGATTGTGCTGTCATTTTCAGTCGCTTCTGCGAATTGCTTTGATTGGATTCGGAAATTCCAGAAAGCATCTTGGAAAGCACGCAGCATATTTCTTTCATCTTCCATGAAATCATAAGTTGGATTATTTTGATCTCTAATAAGTTGGGCAATACCCTCTTCAAGTGCCGTAATTCCATATTCCTCCGCGAACTGCAGAGCAAGATTGTATTTGTTCTGGTAATCCTCTTGGTCTTCAAATACTGGAGATTCCAGTTCTTCCGCCTCGAATACTGGAGATTCCCAATCTAAGTCTGCAGTGCTCGGTTCGTTAACCGTTTGCAAAGTCGTGTTTGCGGTAGCGAAGTTGTTGGCGGCGCGCTGTCGTAAAGCATTGAATGCACTCATGCCCCTTTGAGGCCACACATCAGGAGTGGGTGGTGTAATTTCACTCCGTTCTGTTTCTGTTATAGGTTGCATGTCGCTGTCTTTTTCAGGGGTTTTGAAATACTTTTTGCGGATGTTGCCTTCGCGTAATATTTGTTCACTGCCTATATTCAGTTTCTCCAATATTCTTTCCCAAATTTGATCAATGGAATACTCAAGTTGGAACGTTCGAAACTCCGCCGTTTCTTTTTTCAATTCCTCTCCATTACGATAAATTTCCGATTCCTCCAATTCCCTTGGCACAGGTGATAAGAAGGGCGTTATAATACCTTTTCCATCTCGTTCAAGGAAACCTAACTCCTCAAAGATAGCAAGACCTGTCTCAATGCCCATTTCTACCATATCCAACGCATTATAAACTTCTTCACGCTTAACAAAACCACCGTTTGCTGTTGCGAGTTTTTTCAATTCTCTGTAACCCCCTCTCAACTCTTCCTCATCTGGATACTTTTGGGCTAACAATTGGTCCAATCCTTCAATGTCTTTTTCATTATTGTAAATGAGATGTAAGTAAGCATTCTTTTCTGATGTAAAAGCAGGTTGGCATCGTTTGAAAAATTCATCTAAACCAGGAACAATGTGACAAAAAACAAAGTGTTCAAGATAGTGGGCCGATGTCAACATGGAAAATGTAGTATTTGAAATAACAGCAATTAATTCTCCCCTTTCAAGTTTTTCCAAAATCTCTGTTTCTTCTGCCTCAGAGGTTTGTTCATCATGCTTTCCAATAATCTCTGCTTTCTCTGAACCAACGAGTTTCAATAACTGATCAATTTTCTCTTCACTTTGAACATAAATGATAGTCGGTTTTTTCTGTTCCAGCAGCTCTAAAAGATAGGTGGATTTATTTGTGCCTCGACGGTCGAATATTCGGACAGTAGCGTCAGTGCCGAGAGATGGAAACACCGTTTGATCATCGATTGCTACTGTGGTTAGTAGATTCCGTGCGACTGTCAGGTATTTCTCAGAAGCATTTTGCTCGACTTGCACCGATGCAAGTTCATTTGATGTGGCAGTGAGGCGTTCTTCAAAGGTACTCCGTTCGACTTTCACTGATTCTAATTCTTCCGATATGGTTTCGAGATGTTTCTTATGATCAGTTCGCTCTGCTTCTGCTGCTGCCAGTTTATTTTTCGTATCTTTTAATTCCTTTGACGTAGTTTGGAGGCGTTCTTTATAGTTAGCTTGTGCCGCTTCGGACTTTTCCAAACGTCGCTTTGTGCCTGTAAGGTTCTTTTTATATTTGTCGGTTTCTGATCTTGCTTCCTTCAATCGTTTTGATGTAGTTTCAATTTTTAGTGCGTTATCAAGCATCTGTTGTGACAACTCCTTCTTGTTGTTTTCATATTCCTGTTTTTCTACTTCTACAGTCTCTAAGTGTTTTTCTGCTTCCTTAAGGGACTTCTGATATTTAGCATTTTCTGCTTCCACTTTCAGGAGGTGTTCCTTTGTGTCATTAGGAAAGAGTTTGTCTCGAATAGCCTTAACTTCACGGTGTTCGTTCGGTTTATTAATTTTACCGAGTAGTTCGGCGATGAGGAATAGTTGTGTCCGGGTGAACTCAGGATCCAAATCCCACGGTCGATGTGAAGCTCGGTTTCGCCCCTCCACTATCAGGCCTATTGCACTCCGAACTTCGTAGTGGCGATCAATAGCTTCAAATTGTTCCTCAAATGAATCGTACCAGTATGTTCTAACAAGATGCGCAATGTCCCTAATTTCTATTTTTTCTTCGATGTCATCCTGTGATGACCATCTCAAGGCATCCGTGATTAATTTTTTTGCTGTTGTGCCCTGAACTTTACCTAAACATTTGCTAACAAATTGGTACATGGCATCTAAGTATATATCATTTGCTTGACGAAGGGCATCTCGGTTTGGGTATTTCGGCATGCTCAAGTCTACAACCTCCACATGGATATTTTCCTTAGCATACCATTTTGAGGATTGTTTGTCAATCAGAATGCAAAGGGGCAAAGGCGAAATTATCAGTGGGTGTGCAAATATTTCGATAGTAGGTTGTCAGAGATAGGATTTTTTAGGATTTCGGAAGGAGGCGACACACGTTAACAGGTTTCGCAAATTTGAGGATATTTTCATAGTTTTCATAGCAAACCGAAAAATCAATAAGTGTTGGAAGAGGCGATAAACCCTGATGGGGATTGGATTTTAGACGTTTTTATCAGGAGTTGCTATGAAAGCTGCTATGAAAATGTCACACCGAGGGATTATGTTCTTCCTAACACATACACCCGAATCTGTTCCCATTTCCTTTTGGACCGATGCGTCGCAACCCGCCTTTTAAAGAGCGTATCTTCTTTAAAGCCAGCGTCAGCGCTGATCGTTTCCAAATTCGCAATCGCCTTCGGTCCTGAGGCGTCCGCATATCCCAACAAAATAACACCATCAGGTTTTAAGAAAGTGGAGACCTGCGCAAAAAAACGTTTTACCGTCTCCTGTTTCTCATCGTGAATAGCGAGTTCTGCTCGGTTACGCACACGGGCAACAACCCACGGGGCATTGAAAATAATTACATCGAATCGATGCGAAGGAAACGGATCAAACAGGTCGCCAGCGGTCATGACGTGGACAGTGCCTGAATCAGGGAGAAGGCGTTGAAGATTGAGTTTCGTTGTTGCTACCGCTTCAGGGAGTAGATCCGATGCGTATAGTTCAATCTGTTCTCCCAATTCCTGTCGTGCCAACAAGGTTAAACACCCACTTCCACATCCGATGTCAGCAACCGTAGAGGGACTGGACGCACGAACATGCTGGAGTGCCTCTTGAAAGCACTCGATTGTCTCTTGCGAGCGTGGGGCAAGGACGTTTTCAGAAGCGACAAGAGAGGCGTTGAGGGCACGGATAGGATAGGTATCCGCTAACGCGTGTTGAATTTGTTGGATCTTTGTCAGGGATAGAAGGAACGGTTTCCCTCGGTTCGCTTCCGCGGGTTCCCCAGCAAGTTCTAAGAGATACGGTAGAACGGGAGCACTTTCAGCCTGTAAAATTCCATCGGCATCTGCCCAACACATCAGTCTCGCTAAGGCTTCCCTCGACGCATGACTTGCGGACTTCCCGCGCGAATCTCTCCGACCTCGTTTTCTGGTATCACGCTGCGGTTGTTGAATCAAATCCTGTTTGTGGCGTTGGATGTACTCCATCAGTGTCGTGATCTGTTCCCATTTTCCCTCCACAACAGCAACACCCCCGTGTCGGATGTGGGTGAAGATGCGATTGAGGTGTCCTAATTCTTGATGCGAGAACAGTTTGGCGCGTGCGCGCGCGAAAACCGCGCCCCGGCACTCAGCAGGGACATAGAGTTCACCGATGTTACCAATGGAATAGAAGGATTTCATTTAAAAATAGTAGGCACGCGCCCGTTCATACACCTAAGAGATTGGGACAATCTCGCCCGTTTTGACCGATTCCGCTTCCTTATAGCAGAGCAGCAACGCATCTCTCGCACCGACACCCGACAGTGCGGACGGTTCCTCTTCCCAGTCAATCGCGTCAACGGCGTATTGAAGTTCACCCGTGAAGGCATCAATCGGGTCAACCTCTCCTAAATCGACCTGTTCCACTTCACCTTCATCGTTGAGAAGTGTCAGTGGCACTGCAGTAGCGGCTTCACCGGCTACTGTTGAAAAGTCATAAAGGAGTGTTGCTTTTTCGAGATAGATTTCAAACCCGTGCGAGAAAGCGCGTCCGCGTTGTGAGACGGCTCCAGACGAACAACTCACAGAGAGTTCCTTATCGTTATAGATGTATTGGGTCGTCAAGTAATCGACATAAGTGCCGCTGGCGAGTTTGCCTTGTGAAAATACTGCGTCTGGGACACCACAGAGTAGCTGAATGAAATGGGTATCGTGGATGTGCAAGTCGATGCCGGGACCGCCACTCTTTTCGATGTCGGCAACATCTCGTGACCAGCTCGGTTTGGAGATAATCCGCTTGAAATGTGCACCGAGGAGTTTACCGTATTTTCCCTCTTCCACTACCCGTTTCGCATAAGCGTATTCAGCGAAGAAGGGTAGCACATGTGCGACCATCAGGAAACACGGACCTTCATTGGCGGCTTTCCGCGCGGCACCCGTCTTTTCTGCGAGTTCAACGAGTTCATTGGCATCGTCAATAGAGATAGAAATCGGTTTTTCGACGAGGGTATGTTTTCCCGCTTCAAGGGATGCCATACTCACCGGTTTGTGCAAATGTGTCGGCAGACAAATATCGACCAATTCTACTTCGTCATCAGCGAGAAGTTCGTCAATCTCACTATATTTTCGGACATCTGAGAGATCCTCCATGCCACCTCGGGGTCCGAAATTCCCTTGAATGTCCGTCCAATCGCCAGCGAGTTTCTTTGGATCCCGTGTGCAGATGGCAACCACTTCGGCACCCGTAATTCGCTGAATGGCGTAGTAGTGAATCATACCCATAAATCCGATACCGACGATTCCGATTTTTGTCATCGCTCAACCCCTATTTATGAAGAAGGCACAGGTATCGATCCGTTTTCAGGGGGATGCCTATGCCGTTGAGATTTTACGTGAGACCGCGTTTAGTGTGTGATAGTTCTTGACTTAATGCTGCCCCAGGTCGTTGTTGCTTTATCGCGAGGTGAAACTGCGAGGAAGCCTTCGTTCATTATTTCTTGGATTTCTGCCTCGCTGAGCGCACGCCGCCACACTGCGGCTTCGTCGATAGAACCGTTTTCAAAGGTATAATTCGGACGGTCTTTAGAGCAGCCGATCCGCAAATCCTGATCGTTGGTCCCTTTGAAATCAAACTTTTCGTCTTTCTCGGCGGCGACTTCGCCGTCAACGTAGACTTTCATGGTTGACCCGTCATAAGTTCCAACGACGTGTTGCCATTTCTTCGTATCCAGGGCATGTGGCTGGTTCAGGGTCGGTCTACTATTGCCCGTCCCCAAGAACATATTAAAATTCGCCCCGCCTTGGAAAGCCCCGATGCCGTAGGAAGAATGCTCACCGCCGTTATGGCAGTTTTTGTCGAACCACTGCGCATCATTTCCCCAAGAGTCCTGATTGATCCAAGCCGCCATCGTGATTTCACCCGTGATTTTCAGTTCATCAGCGGCTGGCACATTGACACAATCCGCGCCTACGTTTGTAATGCGAATCGCATCCCCATATTTACCTTTCACAATTTCAGTATTAGCGATGATATCGGCGTCCAGTCCATTGCCGGAATCGTCAACAATCGTCTTACCGTTGACATTGTCAAATGTGAAATAAACGACGAGTCCTTCCGCGAGATCTGCCGTAGCGTATCCTATCCCTATAAACATCACAGCACTGAGCAACACGGCGTAACCAAATAGCTTTTTCATTCTATGTCTCCTCCTGTGGAGTCTGATTACATCAAAAATGTGAATTTGCTTGTTCGGAAGTAATTAGAGTATATCACGAGTCCCGTGAAGAAGGCAATGTGTTTTTGTTTGGCAATGCGGATCGATTCTGTGTTCCCACTACGATTAAAATGCCTCCCGCTTAATATTGCCCCACGTCGTAGTGACCTTATCCTTCGGCGAAACCGCGAGTAATGGACCTCGCATCGCAGCTCTGACCTCATCCTCGCTAAGCGCACGACTCCATATCGAGACTTCATCAATGGAACCGCCTTCAAACGCGTAGTGTGGTTTATTCTTCACACAACCAATCCGCAAATCCTCTTCATTTGTGCCTTTAAAGTTAATGTTATCAAATTTGTCTACAGGTCGGAGTATAATTTCTCCGTCAAGATACATTTTTACACCGCTACGCTCACAGACCCCGACAATGTGATGCCATTTTTTATCTTTCATTGTCCTATCAACTACCTGAATTTGTTGGGTTGCACCGGTCCCTAATACAATTCCAATACCGGAACCATCCTTGAACCATCCAGCCCCACCAAGATCCTTCTCATGAAAGACTGCCATACCGTATACACTATGGCGGTCTCTGCCATGACTCCCTTTATCAAGCCACTGCGAAGAATGTCCCTTCCAATTCTCGTGATACACCCATGCCATCATCGTGATCTCCTCACTGATTTCCAATGCCTTCGCTGAGGGGATATTCACGCAATCTTCGGTCTCATGAGTGATGTGGATTGCCTTCCCGTATTTGCCATCAACAAATTGCGTATTTTCGATAACCTCGGCATCCAAGCCGTTCCCAGATTCATCAACAATCATCTTCCCTTTAACAGTATCGAACGTAAAGTGAAGGACAAGATCGTCAGTGAGATCCGCTGTCGCATCTCCTACTGACACAAGCACCAGAACAACGCATAAAGGGTAGTAAAATAAACTTCTCATTTTTCACCTTTAGGACTTGTGCATTTCTTTTATTGTAGGAGCGAACTGTGCTCGCGATTCCCTACTGACTCCCAATTAATTCCGTAAAGCCCGATTCTGACAACCAACATCCCAGATTACCGGGCTGACTCATTAGAGGCAAGCACGGCGTTCATGAGTTCTTCCCATCTGCCTTCAAATTTCTCACCGAACTCGGTTTCGCCACCGGTAGCCAGGGGTCCACGGAGCATTGGTTTAGCGGCGTTATTATTTTCCCAAAGCGCCTTCCCGCCGAAGTCGTTGTGGAGGAAATGGAGTGCCACGCCAGCGCGTTCTTTATCGGAGAGGTTCGATTTCGTGCAGTGTGCCACGCCGTAGCAGAAGAAGAGTACACCCCCCGCCTTGAGTTCGATGGGGACGGCGCGTTCTTCGGGCGGATCACACCGGATGTGGTGATCGCTCAGTGGGTCGCGATAGTGTTCGTAACTCTCCCGATGACTACCCGGTATGACGTGCATGCAACCGTTCTCAACATTTGCATCATGGATCGCGATCCACATCGCAGTGCCGCGCAACGGGTCTGCGATTTTGAAATAGGCGTTATCTTGATGCCAACTCGTGCCGATACCGACTTTAGGCGGTTTCCAGAACGCTTGATCCAGTTCCAACATAAATTCATCGCCGATAAGTTGTTGAACGGCGGAAAGGACTTTCGGGTGAAAGGGTAGAGCTTTGTGTAAGTCGCTACGGTTGTTAAGCGGAATTACTTGAAGATTTTGGCGTTCACCCACATTGTCCCGCTTGGTCCCATCCGCTTGCACCGCGCAATTGATGCCCGTTCCGTTTTTGAGTTCAGTATCGTAGATCCGTTCTAATTCGAGTCGGAGCGCCTTCGCTTCAACGGGATTGAAAAATCCTTCAATGGCAAGATACCCACTGTTTCGGAATTCCGCGAGCTGCTTCTCACTGAGTTGCATGGTTAAAACCACCTTTCTATGCATGATGGCACGACGTGTGCATCTTATCTTATTGTCTCTCTGCACACGGCACGATAATAGAATCCACCATGCCGTGTAGAATTTTCTTGTCCGCTGGACAGACCGCCGCTTGCATGCCCCCGAGTTTGACAGTGTCGCCGACGACAAAATAGTAGGGACGGAGGAGTGGACGGCACGCCATCTCTTGGACATCGCCAGCATCGAAATCGTAATACTGCATCCGTACCCGTTCAGCAGTATGGAATTTCTGTAAGACGTACGGATTTTTCTCGAAATTCTCAAGACTGTTCTCAATAACGGCTTCCCATTCCTCCGTAGGAAGATCATGTCCGATCGCGACACCGCGGCTCCCCCATGCGAGTTCAGAAAACCCTGAGGGTTTGATAACCAATTCCCGTTGTTTTTGCGTCACTGAACCGAGTTGTCGCCAATCTGTCACCGCATTTCCGTCCACCTCCAAATTGGGAATTACAGCATGCGGGGGTAGGGGACGGGCATCGATAACCCATGTCTCTGGAATTGTTCGTTGTAAGAAGGGATAGGTTTTTTTGCCGAGATGGCGTTTCCAAAAGGGTTGGAGCGTCGGATGATGAAAAAGCGCGAGGCATAATTTTTCTTCCAGATAGGATTTCGGTGGTGGTGTCATTACAACGGTGCGTTTCTTCGCACTATAAAACATTAACTCCGCTTTCGGGATATTCGGCAGATCGAACAGTTCATAGAAACGATAGAGTACGTCAACTTCTATCTTACCGTCTATCGTTTCAACAAGTAGTGCATCCTCGGTAAAAATTACCTCGTGCGGTTTGACGGTGCGAGTCTCCACCCCCGCCTCACAAAGTGCCGCGGCAAGCCAGACCATCTCCGCCCAGTAATCTTCCGATTCGTCTGAAACGACGATTGCGAGTGTCGGGTTATCCTTCTTCGCCAGCGCACGGATCATTTCGGCATATCCGTTCACCATTCCATCGCTGCCCCCGATGATGCTATAGCCGAGTTGTGCGTAGAGCCGTCCTAAGCATCCTGTCGCCCCGATAAATCCCGGAATCGAGTCGAGTTCGGTAATCGCCATACCGTCAGCAGTCGGGAGTATGTCGGGACGTAGCACACCGGGCAATTGGCTCTTAAAACGGTTCATCCGCCCATATTGGATAACGGGTTCCGGTTTGCCGAACTCTAAGTACTCCGCCACCCACCCGGGTTGAATACCTCGTGCACTTTGGGAATAGAGTAAATTACAGGCGCGATAGAAGTTTAAAAGATGGGTTCCGAGTTCCTCAAACCACCTCAAATCCGATTTGGTAATCCAGAACGGTTCCGGGGAGATACGCCAAGAGGTGTTGCAATCTGGATGGACATCCCGTTTCTCTGATTCAAAGAGCTTCGCCTTCGGGATTTCGTCGTTAATAAATAGACATTTCTGTTTGGCGTCCAATTTTTAATGATTCCTTTATGCCAAGAAGACCTGCTTAACGAAGTCGATCTTCTTCTGTTCAGCAATGGTTTGTAAAACGCGCCGAGGCACAGGACTATCTACGTTGATAAGCGTCACGGCGAGTTCCCATAAGCGTGAACGTCCGACAGTCATATCTGCGATGTTAATACCGTGCTCCCCGAGAATTGTTCCCATTAACCCTATCATTCCAGGCTGGTCACTATTGTAGATGAGGAGAATATAGCCGGTCGGTCTCACGTTTATATGAAGTTGATCTATTCGGACGATACGGATGTCCTTTTTGCCGAAGGCAGTGCCTTCAATGACCGCTTCGCCTTTATCGGTTGTGATTGTAATGGCGATGGAGTTGGCAAAATCTGCTTCTGATTCGCTTTTCGTCTCTGTAACGGCGATCCCGCGTTGCTTAATCAGAAATGGGGCGTTTACATAGTTCACGTCCGTCAGCACAGGTGCCAAAAGCCCTTTCTGTAAAGCGACCGTTATCGGCGTAACGTCTTCTTTCTGGAAGAGCGTGCCGTTGTAATGGATTTTAATCGCGGAGATTTGTCCCTCAACAATTTGGGCGTGAAAACTGCCGATCTTTTCGGCAAGTTCCAGATAGGGACCCAAAATATCGAGTGTCCTCGGATCGATTTTCGGTTGATTTACGGCATTCGCGACGGGCTGTTCGCGGAGCGCGTTGATGACTTGCTGTGCCACCTCGACGGCGACATGTTCCTGTGCTTCTGATGTAGACGCACCGAGGTGTGGGAGTGCCAGCACACTCTCTAAGTCCAGCAGTGGGGTTTCGGTTGCCGGTTCGCTTTCAAAAACGTCCAGTGCAGCACCGGCGAGTTGTCCAGTTTTTAAGGCGTGATAGAGGGCATTTTCATCAATAATACCGCCACGCGCACAGTTAATCAGGCGGCAACTTGGCTTCATCAACGCAAATTCCGCTTCACCGACACTATGATACGTTTCGGCGTTGAGATGCGTGTGGACGGAAATGTAATCGGATTCCTGAAAAAGCGCATCCCGCTCGACGGGTCGAATGCCGATCTTTTCTGCCGCACTCGCTGAAATATACGGATCGTAGGCGATGACTTGCATCCCGAAAGCCTGTGCGCGTCGGGCGACCTCTCGTCCGATCCGTCCCAGTCCGATCGTGCCAAAAACCTTCCCATATAACTCAACCCCGATGAAGTCGTTGCGTTTCCACGTTTTGTTCCGGAGTGAAATCCCAGCAGGCACGATGTTGCGCGCCAATGCCAACAGCATCGCAATCGTATGCTCCGCCGCCGCGATTGTGTTCCCCGTCGGTGTGTTGACAACCAGGATGCCGTTTCGCGTTGCGGCTTGTACATCAATATTATCCACACCGACCCCGGCGCGCCCGATGACCTTTAGCTGCTTGGCGTTGTCAATGACGTCCGCAGTCACTTTCGTCGCGCTTCTGATAAGTAGGGCATGATAGTCAGCAATCCGGTCCAACAGTTCTTCATGAGAGAGATTGAGATTAACGTCCACCTGAAAATCACCACTCTCTTCCAAAACATCCAAACCTCGCCGCGACAGCAGGTCGCTGACCAGCACCTTGTTCATAATTCGGACTCCTCCACCGTTATCGTATCGAGACGACACCTTCCCCTCTTTGTTTGCAAGTTATCTTTAAATTATAGCACATCCTAAGCTCCGTGTCAACAGTAAAGGACATTCAGTTTCAAAAAATTAACGGAATACCATTGGACATATTTTTTCTTCTGTGGTAATATATACCCTAATATCCATCGTGCATCCGCACAAGGCACGAACTACCCAAAAAAACATGGAGGCATGAATATGTTAGGCCTGGGTCCGTGGGAATTATTGATTGTGTTGGCTGTCGTGTTACTCATATTTGGCGGAAAACGTCTTCCCGAATTGGCGCGGGGACTCGGTAAGAGCGTTACAAACTTTAAAGCTGGACTCAATGAAGAACAGACAGAGGAAACCGAAACGACAACACAAGTACAACAAGAGAATGGAGTGCCACCAAAAGAGAAAACTGGATAGAGAAGCCCCGCTTCTCCACTCCGTTCTCATCTGCTTGTAGGCGCAAGCGCCATTCGCGACTTGTATACTCTTAACTGACAACTAACAACTAACAATGAAAGATAAATTACCCGATTTTCTTCAGAATGTGATTGATGAATACCCCGATGTTTGGAAGGCATATCAGGCATTGGGTGAAGCGTGTGGGACCGCCGGTCCCCTTGAACAGAAAACCGTGAGGCTCGTTAAACTCGCATTGGCGATAGGTGCCAAGTCTGAAGGCGCGGTACACTCCCATACACGGCGCGCCCTTCGAGAAGGCATCACGCCAGAGGAGTTACAACAGGTAGCACTGCTCGCTGTGACCTCTATTGGCTGGTCTTCGAGTATGGCGGCATTATCTTGGATTCAAGATGTTGTGGACAAACAATCGTAATTTAATCGAGAAAACCAGCAGCGATGCAGGTTATCCTAACCCTAAGGAGCACATATAGTATTATGAACGGAAAATTCATTGCGTCCGCGAACGTAGAACGAGACGAACTTGACTGGGGAACAATCGGTTGGCTCAGTCGCCCAGAAAGTACAGGCGCGAAAGACATCGTTGCCATGGAAGTTAGTCTCTCCCCCGGATATGGACACGATTTCCATAAACATCCCGATCAAGAAGAGGTTATCTACGTTATAGAAGGCAGTGTAGAGCAGTGGCTTGAGGATAAAAAACAGACACTCAACGCCGGAGATTCTGTTTTTATCCCAGCGGACATGGTCCACGCCTCTTTTAACGTCTCCTCTGCGTCCGCGAAATTATTTGTTACCCTCAGTCCAAGCAAAGGTGCAGAGGGGTATCAACTCATCGACGTTTACGATCAAGCACCGTGGAATACACTCCGCTCGTAATAGTAAAAAAAATGATTGGAACGCCAGTCCCTGAAACATCAATGTCAATTCGCCAGCGGATGCGTGAGTTCTACGAAACATCGGAGACCTATAAAGGCCTTCTATCTGCGCACGATGAAGCCTATCTCCGACACTACGTAGAATTGGTAACCCGCTACGCTTCCCCGCGTTCCAAAATCCTTGACCTTGGATGCGGGAACGGTATCTCAGCGAGACTGCTCAATCAGGCGGACTTTGATGTCGTCGGAACCGATATTTCCCCGCTCTTTCTCAAAGAAGCACGCGCATGGGAAAATCCGAAACTCCGCTATCGGGTGTGCGATGTGATGGAACTCCCCTTTGAAAGCGAGTCCTTTGATGTTATCTGCTCAAACGAATTGGTTGAACATCTGCCCGATGTGGAAACGGCGTTAACCGAAATGATGCGGGTTGTGTGCAAGGGTGGGAAAATTGTGCTTTCCGGACCCAATCTCTGTTCACCCTTAATCCCATTGCTTGATTGGCTGAACCTGATGTCTGGCAGACCCGGCAGACCCGTTTGGGGTGAGACGAAACGACAAGCGTTGGAGCAATTTACACGTAACTGTAGACTCTATGTCCGGAAGCGGTTCTTGACACCTCCGACAGTGGCACCGAACTTCATTTACCGTGAACCCGATTTACAGGTGGATGCCATTGGTGGTGATGCAGACAGCGCTTATTATGCCAGCCCGATTGATCTCGCTCAATTTTTCCGGTCGCACGGGTGCAGGATCGTCAAGAAAGCCGTTGGCTTCGGGGTAAAAGGCAGAATTATCGCGAGTGCGTTTCCGTACCTGAGTCCTTATATCACCATGGTTGTGGAGAAATGAAAAAGATTTAGGCGAAATCATAGAATGGTACCTAAAAACCCACAGGAAACCAACGGCACAAGAGACAACGCACAGGCTAACAGCCTATGCTACACTTTATCCTAATGAACATTCGCGCGGACGATTTTGTTTTAGAGATAGGGAGCGGTCACAACCCGAAGGCACGTTCGGATGTTTTGTGTGATAAATTCATAGGGGATGACGAACAGCGCGGCGGTGCCATCGTTACCGACCGTCCGATGGTGGAAGCGGATGGTCAGTTCCTGCCGTTCGCAGATCGGGCGTTTGATTATGTGATCTGCTCACATGTGCTGGAACACGTCAAGGACCCTGCCCAATTCATCGCCGAATTAGAGCGTGTCGCCTGCCGTGGGTATATTGAAACGCCCTCTGAAATAGGGGAGCGAATCTACGGATGGCACTATCACAATTGGGTCGTCAACTTGGTCGATGGCTGTTTGATGCTACGGAAGAACGAAAAAAAATCCCAATTTGGGCAACTTTTCCACAGATTGGCGGTAACAGATAAGCATTGGAAGCGGTTTCATATTACGCATCATAACCTTTTTTTGGTCCAATACGAATGGGAAGATGAAATAAACTATAAAATACTCCTTGAACATGAGTCAGCACTGGATTTAGAATGCCCTGATACACTTGACAGGCTTGTTGCACCAGATGGTAATGTTCAAAACGAGTGGTTGCTGCTTCTTAAAAGCGCGGTGCCGCGAGGTATCGTCTCCCGTGCAAAATCGCTTTTGACCAAAGGTAATAGTCGGCAGCGGAAAACATTACGAGAAATTCTTGTTTGCCCACGGTGTAAAGGTGAGATCACATGGGAAGAGCAGCGTCTCCACTGCAAAATGTGCGAACAGTCCTATCGGATTGTTGATGGAATTCCGAGATTTTAATTATTCGCAAGGCGTTAGATGAGGCAATTGGTTTGTTGACGGTTTTTTCTCAAATCCGCCTGCGTGTTTTTGCTTAGGTATTTCTGCGTATTGTTGCAGGCTACTATCTTTGGTTACAGGAATTGTAGATAAAACTAAAAACCGTAACTCGTAACGAAGTGGAGAGCGGATTTAAGGAAAACACAGCAATGATTCAAAGTTACGTCGTTTCTCCGCAAGGAAAATTTAAAACATGAATGTAGTACCGAAAGAATTTATCCGTGTGATGCCAGATGCGATGCGGAACTTCATCAGTGCCGCTTTCCAGAAGGCAGGCACTTCGGAAGAGGACGCTGCACACATGGCGCACCTGCTGGTTCTTACCGATCTACGCGGTGTATTCAGTCATGGCACATGGCAAACACCGGGATATGTCGGGATGATGCTTGACGGGAAAGTAAACCCACGTCCAAACGTCCGCTGCATCGATGAATCCCCAACGACGGCGGTCTACGACGGCGATGGCGGTATGGGGCATTTTGCCTCGTATCATGCTGCGAAGGCAGCCGTCAAAAAAGCCAAAGAGATGGGGCTCGGGGCCGCGACGAGTCGGAACCACTTCCACTTTGGGAGTGCTGGCAAGTATACACGGCTCGCGCTTGAAGCGGATTGCGCCGGGTTTGCGGTCTCTTGCCACCGTTTTCGACACGGTCCCGACAGTCCGATTGCTACCGCAACAGGAGCCTCGCCGATGAGTTTCGCGATTCCCGCGGGCAACCAGCCGCCTATCGTCGTTGATATGGCAACCGGTATTGATGCCAAATTACCCTTAGAACAAGCGTTTGAACAGAGTCCCGCTGCGTTCTTCAAGATGTTGGGATTGAGTCATGTGAGTCATGCGCTCGGTGGGTTTATGGCGGGCATCTGGCTATTCGATAAACCGCCGGATCCCCCAACAATCTGGGAAGGTGCCAATCAAGGGGCTTTCATCGCAGCGATCGACATTTCGCGATTCCGACCGGTTGACACGTATAAAGCCGAGATCGATCAACATATCCACGATGCACGACAGATGCACCCCGCACCCGGTTATGACCGATCGGATCTGCCCGGTGGTTTAGAATGGGAACGCGAACAGGAATGGGCTGACATCGGCATCCCCGTTGGCGAAGCACATCAGGAACAGTTGAAAATAGCTGCTGAACGGGTTGGCATTTCGCTTCCATTTTAAATGACGACTTTAAAAATAAAAAGGAATAAAAAACAGAATGGAAACTAATACAAACAACGTAGAAGATCGAAATATTGTAATTATTGGCGGTGGCACTGCAGGGTTTGCCGCGGGGGTCTACACATCTCGCGCAATGCTTGAACCTGTTCTCATTACAGGAGACGCACTCGGTGGACAACTCTCTTTAACCCTTGACTTGGAAAACTATCCCGGTTTCTTCGGTAACGAAGCGGGGGTCTTCATACAAGGCATACAAGAACAGGCGGAGCGATTCGGCACCGAGGTCAAATTCGACACCGTAACGGCGATTGACTTTTCGCAACACCCGTTTGCTGTCACGACCTATGAGAAAGAATACCGTGCGAAATCTGTGATTATATGCACGGGCGCGTCGCCACGCACGCTCGATATTTCCGGTGAAGAGGAATACGGCGGACGGGGTGTCTCCTACTGTGCAACGTGCGACGGGTTCTTTTTTCAAGATCAGCGATTGATTGTCGTTGGCGGAGGAGACGCTGCGTTGGAGGAAGGCATCTTCCTAACCAAATATGCTTCTGAAGTATATATCGTTCACCGCCGCGATCAGCTCCGTGCGAGCCAGATCATGCAGGAACGCGCCTTCAAAAACGATAAAATTAAGTTCATCTGGGACACCGTCGTAGAGGAAATTAACGGCGATGCAGAAAAAGTGACAGGTGCTACCCTCAAAAACGTTAAAACCGGTGAGACGCAACTCTTCCCGATTGACGGTGTGTTTATCTTTATTGGACATATCCCGAACACAGAACTCTTCACAGATGTCATAGATATGAACGATCAAGGTTATATTATTGTAGACGAGATGCAGCGCACGAACGTAAACGGGGTTTATGCCGCGGGTGATGTACACGATCATGTCTTTCGTCAGGCAATTACCGCCGCCGGTGCGGGTGCTGCCGCTGCGATCGCCGCTGAAAAGTTCGTCGCAGAATTAGAGAACCGCGCCTATCCGGGGAATTGATCGCTGCATAGATGAACCGTAAAGAAGGTTGATATTTGTCGGCAGATTAGGGTAGAATGTTGTTGATATGATCCACGTATTTGAACATTTTTCACGGAATTCAACTATAAGGAAACCGTTTTAGTGACTGATCACATACACCCACGACTCGCGCTCGGTTTAGATTCCAGCACGCAGAGCCTATCCGCTGTCGTCATTGATATAGACACAGCAGAAAAATGCTTTGAGCATTCGCTTGACTATCGCACCGACGAACGTCTCAACCAATTCGGTATCGGAGAGGACTATATCTTGCCGCCGAGAGAGGAAGGTGAAGCCGAACAGCCACCACTCATGTACCTCGCCTCACTCGACGCCCTGTTTGCTGACATGCGCGAGGTGGGTGTGCCGCTTGAGAACATCCTCCTCATCAACACATCCGGACAGCAACACGGGCATGTCTATTTGAACCGAGATGCAGATGCACTTTTGGCGCAACTTGCCAGTTTCCAGAACTTCAACGAAGATACACGCGACCTGCAAATCCTGCTAAAAGATGTGTTTGCGTATCCCAATGCGCCCATCTGGATGACCGCGAATACGACTGCACAGACCGATGCTGTCCGAAACGGGGTCGGCGGAAAATCGGAGATGATTGACCTTTCCGGTTCGGACGCGCCGCTCCGCTTCACAGGTGCCGTCGTGCGCCGTGTCGGGGAACAATTCCCTGAATGTTACGCCGCGACAGCAAAAGTCCAATTGATTAGCAGTTTTATCCCTGCAGTGTTGACCGGTAACGCCGATGTGCCTATCGACTACGGAAACGGATGTGGGATGTCGCTCATGAATTACCGGAGCAAGGCGTGGGATTCCGCCCTGTTGGCAGCAACCGCGGACGGCTTACCGGGGGCTGTGGGGGCACTCCAATCGAAATTGCCTGCGCTTGCACGCCCAGATTCCATTGTGGGCAGTCTCGCTGCGTATTACATAGAGAAGTATGGCTTCGATGGTCGCTGCGCGGTAATCGCGGGTTCTGGCGACAATCCACAATCGAAGGTGCCTGTTGCTGGAGATTTGCTGAGCCTCGGAACCAGTTTCGTCAACATGGTGTCAACCGACGGAGATACGCTCGATCCAGAAGGGTTTGCCAACGCCATGTATGACGGCATTAACCGTCCCTTTATGTTTGGATGCCGCACAAACGGTGCGATGGTATGGGATGCCGTGCGGAGTCATTACGGCTTGGCAAAAGAGGAATATGCCCCTGCAGAAGCGGCATTGCAGACCGTTGCCCCCGGACAGTTTATGACGTTTTGGCAACCGAAGACAGAATCCTTCCCCGTCTCTGGTGCGTTTGCGTTAATCCGCGCCACCGCAGAATCCACATTAGCAGAGGACTATACCGGTATTATCGAAACGAGCCTCGCCGCGGTTTACATTTACTCCGCCGTTTTCACAAAGCAGACACAGGAACCGTTGTTTGTAACGGGCGGCGCAACAGATAGTCCTGAAATCATGCGGCGTGTCGCAGGAATCTGGAACAGACCGACGCTTCCGGTAGAGAAAGGCGGTGCCGCACTCGGGGCGGCTGTCGCAGGGGTCAAGGCACTTTTTGATGCGGATACTGATAGGGAGGCAGAACCTTTTGATGTTGAGACGTTCAGTGCTGCGGTCTTAAAGCGTGGTGAATCAATCCAACCGAACCCCACAGACGTTGCCGCCTATCATGGTGATGGGAAATACCTCCAACAGTTTCAGGAAAAATACGAAAAAATCATGGCAGAATATTAGCAGTCAGCAGTCAGTTACAAGAAGGATACGATTGTAGGGATAGGTCTCGTGCCTATCCTATACCAATAGCATCAATTGTAGGGATAGGTCTCGTGCCTACCCTATACCAATAGCATCAATTGTAGGGATAGGTCTCGTGCCTACCCTATACCAATAGCATCAATGAAAGAACAACTAACACATTTCGACGAAAAAGGCAACACACGAATGGTGGATGTCGGTGGTAAAGACGAGACACTCCGCATCGCCATCGCTCATGGGCATATTACTGCGCACCCTGAAACCCTCCGTCTCATCGCTGAACAAGGCATGAAGAAGGGGGATGTTTTAGAGGTCGCGCGGCTTGCGGGGATCATGGCGGCGAAACGCACCGGTGAACTCATCCCATTGTGCCACCCCCTCGCATTGACCTCAATTCGCGTTGAACTCGCTATCGCAGATGATGCACCACAGGTCGAAATTGAAGCAGAAGTTCAGACGGTAGGACGTACAGGCGTGGAAATGGAGGCACTCACTGCTGTGTCAGTTGCAGCCTTGACTGTTTATGACATGTGTAAGGCAGTAGATAGAGAGATGGTTATCGGTGAAGTCCAGCTTATGAAAAAAACAGGCGGCAAGAGCGGCGATTTTACAAAGGAGACAGTCGCAGGTTCTAACACGTAGTTCCGTCAACAAGGTATATAATCATGAAGAAAAAAATGCTTCAGATATGCATCATAATCCTTGCACTTTGTCTAACGGCTACAACCCCCTTTGCCGCGGATCATGTCCTAATCATTGGTGGTGTTGTTGGTGAAAAATCCTTTTACGACGCGTTCTGGGGTGCTACCTCTCGGTTCCACCATTTGCTCACTGATGAATACGGCTACACACCCGACCAGATTACTTTTCTCTTTGAGGATACGGGTGATATAGACCGAGGTGAGGAAGACGCGTTAGAACTGGTTGACGCAGAATCAAATCGCGAACAGGTCTTAGCTGCATTCGACCAACTCGCCAAGACCGTGCAACCCTCAGACCGGTTCCTACTGTTTATGCTGGGACACGCTTCCCGTACCGGTAGAGGCAGTGCAAAATTTAATCTACGAGGACGGGACATTACTGAAGTAGAATATGTGACGCTCATTAATAGCATTCCTGCTGAGAATCAGGTTCTCATCTTCGGTTTCCCCTATAGTGGACGACTTGTGCCGCAACTCAGTGCCCCGGGACGCCTCATCCTCACCTCAAGTTCACCCAATGAAGGCTATTCGCTACAGGCAGGCTTCGGCGATATCTTTGTTGATGCCTTCTCCACCGCAGATAACGATATAAACGGTGATAGAGACATCTCTGTGTTAGAAGCGTTCCTATCGCTACAGACACGGACGAAGGCGTGGTATGAGAACGACGGAACGATTCAGTCCGAACATCCACATCTCGATGATAACGGTGATGGAAATGCGACTCGGAACCTAACGATTGATCCTGAAGTTCCACGTGTAGACGGGGCAGATGATGGCGCACTCGCCGAAAAGACCTTTTTAGGGAAACGTCGTTCCGCCTTGCCAAGCACCTCACCTCCACCGGAATCTGAGGCTTTAACTGACACGCAAAATCCGCTGCCTCGCAAACCTCCCCTTTTTACCGATGTGTTGCCCACTGTCCCCTCGGAAACCGATGAACTCGAGCATGAACTGGTAGAGCCGGATAACCCCATCGCCCCGCGCACGCCTGAGAATCGTTCCTCGGCACTGCCTTACGACTATATCAGCAAGGCAGATGAGAAAATCATCCAAGGAGCCATTGACGCGGCACCCTCTCAAAAGGACTATCCAGAAGATGGTGCGGTCGTCCTTTGGGAGAGCGTTGATGTAGACATCGATGAAAAGAGTCGTTATATCTATTCTACACGGCGCGTCGTCAAAATCCTGAATGAAGATGGTGCAGGTCTCGGCGAAATTAGCATCCCTTATATGCGTGGCAAAGATGATGTCACGATCCATCACGCCCGGACATTTACCCCTGATGGTAGCGTCGTTGAACTGGATTTGAACAATGTGGTTACGAATATCCCGCCACCGAGTGCTGTGGATGCCGGTTTATACGTCGATGCACGCTTGATGTACTTCACACTTCCAGAAATCTCCGATGGCTGCATCATAGACTACGCCTATTCCACGAACAATCTTGGACACGTCATGCGGGGTGAGTTTTGGCGTAAGGTCTATTTTCAAGGCTCACAACCCGTGCAGTACTATCGTTTCACCGTACATATCCCGAAGAAAAAGCAACTTTACTATCAGATTTCAGGCGCGCCGGAGGTTACAGCAGGTTTACAATCAAGTGCTTCTTTTCTCAATATTGAACCCACAATTACTGAGAATAACTACATCCGCACCTATACCTTTGAAGTGCAAGATGTCCCGCCCTTGAAAGAAGAATATCTGATGCCTGCTCCGCAAGATCTCGCTTATAGCATTAGCATCTCCTCCATTGATTCTTGGGATAAATTAGTGACGTGGTATGCGACGCTCATTCGGGAGCAAGATACCATCACACCCGAAATTACGAAAAAGACCGATCAGATCCTCCGCGGTGCTTGGTCCCGGACGGAAAAAGTGAAACGCCTTTATGAATACGTCGCGACGAACATCCAGTATCTCGGCTATGAACTCGGAATTTGGGCAATCAAACCGTATCCAGCGGACTTCGTTTTGAAAGTCGGGAAAGGGGATTGTAAGGACAAAACGACGCTCCTCTCTACGATGCTTTCATCCGTGGGTATTAATTCCTATCCTGTTCTCATCTCAGCTGGCGATACACGCGGCGTTAACGCCCATCTTCCTGATGGTGGTTCGGAGGTCGAGGCGGTCCCTTCACTCGCTTATTTCAATCACATGATTCTTGCTGTTGAAGGAAGCAAAAATGAATTCATCTGGCTCGATCCGACAGCAGAGACGTGCGCTTTTGGGGATTTCCCTGCCGGTGACCAAGACAGGTGGGCACTGATCATCAACCCGCGGTTTCTAACAGATAGCCGTCAGTCTTCGGAAATCGACGGTTCCCGACAATTGACAGCCGATAGCCCATCAATGGAAAACAGGCTCTATCTCTTTCGGAAGAGTCCTTCCAAAGAGGCAACATCGAATGTGAAACGCGTTCGGACCCGCGTAGCAGTGAAAAAAGATATGAGTGTCTCTGTTCACCAAGAGTTGACAGTGACAGGGGTTTTTAACATGAAACTCAGAAGTCAACTCGCGCACCTTCAGACTTCAGAGGAAAAAGCAGAGTTCTTCCATAAAGCGTTGGAATTGGACGAACGTGCCAAGGTCACGGAGGTTGAAGTCTCTGGGCTTTCAAAGTTAGATGGCGAATTGAAGGTCGACGTCACGTGGACATGTCAGGAGTATTTGTACGCTATCGGCAGTCAATTTGTCCTTGAATTACCGATCGTCAAACACCCCTATGCGGAGTTATTGAGTGAAGAACGCCGGATGTACCCTGCTATTATTGGTAAGGCATTAACGCTTGAGGACAAGATCAGTGTCAGCACGGATGCCCCCTTTCGGATTGATACCGTTCCTGAGGAGCAAACGTTGAAGACCGATGTCGCAGAAATACAGATCCGCTATGCGCACTCTAAACGCAAAGCCGAGATGCATCAAACGATCCGTTTCCTGACCCCGAGGGTCACACCGGATAACATTTACCATCTCAAAGATGTCGTCAGAATCGCCTCAAATCGAGGACCGAAACGATTCATATTGACGCAGGATTAGTTGTCAGTTGTCAGTTGTCAGTTATCAGTTATAAGAGGGCTTTGCTAAACGAAACCTCTTACCTGAAGACTGCAGACTGTTAACTGAATAGTAATAAAAGATGCCCAGCAACAGTTATCAGATTTTCCGCTATGGAACCGATTGAAATTTACCGCACAGATTCTCAAACCCAGTTGGAATTGATCGAGAACCTGCGCGTAATGTAATGGAGCGCAGTCCAGGAGGCCATAATTAAAAAATGCCAGCAACAGAAGAAGTTCAAGCAATAGAAGAGTTGATGAAAAGCCAAGAGTTGATTTTAGGGCAACTCAAAAAGGTAATCGTTGGGCAAGAGGAAGTTATCAATCAGATGTTGATGGCACTTTTTGCTGGCGGACACTGCTTATTAGAGGGTGTCCCTGGGCTTGCCAAAACTCTCATAATTAGGACATTGGCACAAATTCTGAACCTTAAATTTAAGCGGATCCAGTTCACGCCTGATCTCATGCCAGCCGACATCACCGGAACCGATGTCCTCGAGGAAGATCGCACGACCGGGCATCGCACGATCCGATTTATTCAGGGACCCATTTTCGCTAACATCCTCCTCGCCGATGAAATCAATCGGACACCGCCGAAAACACAAGCCGCACTCTTAGAGGCGATGCAGGAGTATCACGTTACTGCCGGGGGAACGGAATTCGCATTGGAACAACCTTTCTTTGTGCTCGCTACACAGAATCCGATCGAGCAAGAAGGAACATATCCACTTCCAGAGGCGCAGTTAGATCGGTTCATGTTCAAAATCGTCATTGATTATCCGACAGAGACAGAGGAAACGGACATCGTTTCCACAACGACCGGTGCAGATATACCCGAACTTGACACCCTACTGTCTGGACACGTTATCGTAGCACTCCATGATATTGTGAGACGGGTGCCTGCCGCCGACAACGTCGTGCAATACGCTGTGAAAATTGCGCGCGCAACCCGTCCGAAAGAGGAGGACGCACCCGATTTCATCCAGCAATGGGTGCGATGGGGCGCGGGACCCCGTGCGGGGCAGTATCTCATCTTAGGGGCAAAAGCCCGCGCGATTCTACGAGGTCGCTACAACGCCTCTTGTGAAGACGTGAAATCTGTCGCGCCTTCGGTTCTACGTCATCGCGTCTTAACCAATTTCCATGCCGAAGCCGAGGGTGTCGACTCTGACACCGTCATCCAACGCCTACTCGACACAGTGCAGGAACCCGCTGCAAGGTTGTAGATGTCAGCAGAAAAAATCTCGGTTATCATTCCAGTCCTCAATGAGGAAAACGCCATTGCCAACGTCATCACCGATATTCCGAAGACCGTGCGGACCTTTGACGAAAAAATTGAGGCCACAGTCGAGGAAATCATCGTTGTTGACAACGGCTGCACGGACAACACCGCCACAATTGCACACCGGAGCGGGGCAAAGGTGATAACTGAACCACGACGGGGGTATGGATCCGCGTGTCTCGCCGGAATTGCGGCACTCACGACGACTGAACCGGACATCGTCGTTTTTCTGGATGGCGACTATAGCGACTATCCGACAGATATGTCGTACCTCCTCCATCCGATACTTGAAGGCAAAACCGACTTTGTCATTGGTGCGAGAACCGCGGACAACGCAAGGGACGCGTTGTTACCGCAAGCACGCTTCGGCAATTGGCTCGCCTGTTTCTTGATAAAGCACTTCTATGGCGTGCGCTATACAGATTTGGGTCCCTTTCGAGCGATCCGGTATCCGCAGCTCCTCGCTTTGAACATGCAGGATAAAACTTTCGGATGGACGGTCGAGATGCAACTCAAAGCCGCAAAGCAGGACATCTCTGTGTGTGAAGTTCCTGTTCGTTATCGGAAGCGGATTGGGGTCTCTAAAATCACTGGCACCTTCACCGGCACCCTCAAAGCCGGCTATAAGATCCTCACAACCCTCATCTACTACCGCTTTACGGAATGATATGTTAGCAAAATTTTGGATTATAATTACAGCAGTAATCGTTCTTACTTCACCGGTGGTCGCTGATGAGATAAAGATCGCTAGCTGGAATATACAACAACTCGGTCAAACTAAGGCGGGGATTAATACGAGTAAGAATGAGAAGACCAAAGCCCGGACTGAATATCATAAGGCTAATGACACCATAGGCAAGATAGCAGAAATCATAAAAAAGGGCAAATTTGATGTCGTTGCTATCCAAGAGGTTCAAGATATAGGTTTTAAAACCTTACCAAAACTATTAGACACTTTAGGCGCAAATTGGAAGTATATTGAAAGTGAAAGAACCGGTAGAGAGAAAAAAGAACAATATGCTATATTTTTTAACCCTGTAAAGTTAACACCAAAAGGCACTATACATCTCCATGATGATATGGAAGATGGTTGGGATCATTTCTCAAGAGACCCTGGATACGCGAGTTTTTCATATCGGGATTTTGAGTTTATCATCATTACGTGCCATTTAGATCCTGACACACACGCTGCTTATGAAACAGAGCGTTTGGATGATGTTTATGAAGCCGTGAAACGCAAAACAGGCAATCCAAATATCTTGGTATTAGGGGATTTCAATTTAGAAGAGGGTCCAGAGGATATAGCATTCCAAGATGAGGGTCTTTTAGATGAGAAAAATTACCCTGAAATGAAGGCGGTTTTAGAGGCAACTTATGATACAACGGTCGCTGGCGAAAATGATGCAACGACTCTTGATAATATCCTGTTTAATTCTGGCCAATTTGAATTAAAAGAAAAAGGGGTGTATCGTTTTGATGACGAATTAGGTGAAGGTTATGATAAAGACATCTCCGATCACTACCCTGTGTGGGCTATCTTTGAGATACCGGATGTCGAGGCGGCTGATGCCTCTCCATTTGCACCACAAGCCCCTTCTATGACAAAAATTGAACCCTCAACATGGAGCTCTCTCAGAAATCTAAATTAGAGTTTTTTCAACTACAATCTATAGGTATCAATGAACATGGATAACTTGCCTAAACATAACCAAAAACCAACAGAAAAAGGCAGAATCAAACTTATAGATATTGTCGCGCTCACACAGGATGTCCCAGAGCATAATCTTAAATGTGGAGAAGTCGGCACAATCGTTGAAATCCTTGAAAACGGCGAAGCAGTTGAGGTTGAATTCAGCAATGACAATGGGCAGATGCATAAGGGGCTGAGTTTCCCCGCATCTCAACTTAAGGTACTTTACCAAGAACCGATATCAGAATCAAAGCAGAAACAAAAATCCACTTCCAAACACACCAAATCCACCAAATCCGATAAACTCGCGATTCAGGCAATAACCACCAATTCCCACAATTGACCGCCATAATCCTGCAAATCTTGATTCAGAAGAGGGAGTCGGGATTCGGAGATCCCTCCTACCGAAGATAAGCCCCAACCATATTTTCCTTGCTTTATTGGCAACGTACTGATATAATTAAGGAAAAAGAACACTGCAATTTCCAGTGAACGGTCTCAAAAGAGTCCACGCTTAACCAGAAACCGATAGGGTGATCGTAGTATGGTGACACAAAAAAAAATCCCAGAGAGATTCTGGTGCGTTAAAGGGATAGACATCTTCCGAGACCTGACGGAAACAGATGCTGACGCGCTCGCACGGATAACGACTTTCGTCGAGTTAAAACACGGAGACACACTCTCCGCCGAAGGTGTTTATCTGTTGAAGGAAGGTCGCATCAAAATTCATCAAACACCCCCTGAAGGTGAAGCGATCACCTTAGATGTGTTGGAAGCTGGCGAATTCTTTGGGGCAGTGCGCTGGGAGGATAACGTTGCAGGTCCCAACGTCACCGCTGAGATATTTACAGAGGTTTCCGTTGTCGGAGTTGTTAGTGTCCAGAACTTCCAATATTTCTTGAAACGAAAACCGCACTTGGCGATGCCAGCGCAGAGAACTTTAGGAAGTCTTCTAAAGAGGCATCTACGGTGGCGTGCGGCGGAATCAGGGAATTACAATCTCGTAACTTCATGTCAGAAACCGCGCAGGGGATTGACGAACCCTTTTCTAAACATTGCGTTCCGAAGTCCGGCGTCGCGACTCGCGCTTCTGTTACAAAACTGTGCCGACGCACCGGAACACAGGCGCACAGCGATGGGACGTAGTGCACAGTGTGTCTTACGTAAACTCTCAACGAAGCGGTTGGCACAACTCATCGGCAGTTCCGTTGAGCAGATGGAAGCACTTCTCAATCAGTTTAAACAGCATCAGATCATCAAGAAACGGTTTCGGCGGATTCAGATACTTGACCCGTGGCAACTAAAAAAGATTGCCAACGCAAGAATGAAAACGCTACCCCCTGAAACGATCAAAAGTCAAGAGAACACCCAAAATTATGAGCAAGAAGAACCCTTATTTGCAGCTCGACCAGCAGATGGTCGGTGACATCTACACTTCACAAGAAGTGATGGAAAATCTGACAGTCTTATGCGATGAATACGGTGCTCGGTTCGCCGGAACACCTGAGGAATATGACGCCGCAAACTTCATCGCTGCGTGTTTCAAACGTTACGGACTCCAGAATGTCAAACTTGAGACATATCCCTACGCTGGCTGGACGCGTGGCACGGCGACACTTGAGGTTCTCGAACCGATTCGTCGAACCCTGCACTGCATCTCGTTACCCTACTGCCCCGCTGCCGACATCACCACGGAACTGGTCTCTGTTGGATGTGGAAGCCCTGACGAATACACTGCACTCGGTGGTACGGCTACCGATAAACTGGTCATGGCAAAAAGTGCCTCGCCGCCGGATCTCGGAAGATGGGTACATCGCAAGGAGAAGTTTGAACGCGCCGTGCTTGCGGGTGCGAGTGGATTTATTTTTGTCAGTGAACATCCTGGTGTAGGTCCCGAAACGGGAAGCCTTCAAAATGACAGACGCGCCCCAATCCCCGGTATATCCGTTTGCAAAGAGGATGGCGAATTCTTGGCACGGTTGATAGCACGAGGAAACGGGAAAGTAACATTAAAACTCCAGACAACGGACATCAATGAACCGAGGACCTCGTGGAACGTTGTCGCAGATTTGCCCGGTAATGAAAACGCCGATGAGATGGTGGTTGTGGGGTGTCATTACGATGGACACGATATTTCACAGGGCGCGCACGACCCCGCTTCAGGCATGGTATCCGTCATAGAAGCCGCTCGTGTGCTATCTGCGTATGCCGCTGATTCGCTCAAGTGCACCATCCGTTTCATCGCTTTCGGAACGGAAGAAATCGGACTGACGGGTGCATTTCGTTATGTTGACGCGCACGCGGCGGAGTTGGATAACATTCGGTTTATGCTCAATATGGATGCGGCAGGCGGTGCAAGTCGTAAGGGCATTGTCCTCCACCACTGGGACGCGTTGGAATCCTTCTTTAGCACTGCATGTGAGCAGATGCACGCTGAAATGCCGGTTGGACAAAAGGTGCATTCCTACTCCGACCATTTTCCATTTTTTCTTAAGGGTGTACCTTCAAGCCACATGGGGGATCCAGAGGCACCTCCTGGTGGTAGAGGTTTCGGTCATACGGCTTATGATACACTGGACAAGGTGGAATTGGAGAATCTACGGGCTGCCAGTGCGGTCGGCGCACGAGTCGCCCTCCGCTGTGCGAATGCCGATGATTTTCCTGCCAAACGCCGGACATCCGAAGCGGTTCAAGAAATCGTTGACACTGACCCAGGGTTAGAGGGGTATCGAATCTCACTTAAACTGACTCGCTAAGTTAAAGAATAGCATTGTCCCGCAAGCCCATACGCGGCTTGCGCCGCAGTCGGCTTTCAGCAGCCGGTTCAGATTCATGGGCACTACACATTATCCAATTAAACTCTTAATCCTCATTTCAATACTTATCGGCGCATTTTGTACCACAGTTTACAGTGCTGGATCCGATAAAGAAGCGGGGGTGGGCAACCTCGCCAGCGACGCAGTCTCGGTATCGCGGCGCACTGCAATTGTTACAGCAGTCGCGAACGCGAGTCCCGCAGTCGTCAATATCAGTGCTGTCCGGAGCGTTGAAACGCGTACCTCCTTTGACGAATGGTTCTGGGGCGAAATTCCGTATCCTCGTAGACGCGCCTTACGAGAGGTCGGTTCTGGCGTTATCGTTGATAAGAAGGGACACATCCTGACCAACTATCACGTCATCAGAGATGCCGATAAAATTACCGTCGCCATCTCTGATGGACGAGAATTTGAGGCACAGATTGTCGGATATGACCTTTTCTCAGACCTTGCCCTCTTAGAGATCGAGACGGACGGGGTATCGTTACCGGAAATTCAGTGGGGAGACTCAGATTCGCTTTTGATCGGTGAATGGGTCGTCGCCATTGGAAATCCGTTCGGTTTGTCATTAGGCGACGCACAACCCACGGTCACCGCTGGTATCGTGAGTGCGACACAACGGACGCTCACAGTCGAAGACCTGTATCATGAAGACCTGATTCAAACGGATGCTTCCATTAATCCGGGCAACAGTGGCGGGGCATTGGTAAACACCCACGGTGAACTTATCGGTATAAACACCGTCATCCGTTCAACGAGTGGTGGCTCACAAGGCGTCGGTTTTGCGATTCCAGTCAATAAAGCGAGGCGGGTCGTCCAACAGATTACTGAGTATGGCAGTGTTATTCCCCCCTACTTTGCCTTGGAGGTACAACCCGTAACGGAAGAATTGGCAGAAAAGTTGTCGATGCCGCGCAACACCGGGGTTTTGGTATCGGAAATAGGGAAACGCAGCCCTATTGCTAATGCGGGCATTAAACGGGGAGATGTCATTGTTAGCATTTCAGGACAACGGCTCAAAGACGAACAGGACTTTAACGCACGCACGCGTCTGCTTCCACTGAATCAACCTGTCCAGTGCGAGTTCATTCGCCGGGGGAAAAGGCGGCAGACTGAATTCACATTGAAAACGCTACAATGGAATTATACACCCCGCGGATGGGGTATAGCGCTTGCCCAACCTGATAAGGCGATGTCCAAAAAATATAAGCAGCGCGGTGTTATTGTCACGCACGTTGAAAAAGACAGTGGATTGGCGAGCGCGCTGGAACGTGGGGATTTTATCTACCAAATCGACGATACTCCCATCCATTCGCTTGAAATTTTCAAAATTGTTGATGACCATATCCGCACCCAAAATAGGGCGCAAGTCTATTTTGAGCGAGACGGCATCTATCGAGCCGTTCCCGTCAGTTTTTTTAATAGAAACAATCGGCGGAGATAAGTGTTTTTAAATCAGGAGCAAACGTCTGGTAATTATCCACGATAATGCACAAATCTAATGGAAACAGATGATCCGTCCAACGGATGGATCGTAGCAAGAGGCAATAGGAAAAAAATGAAATTGCAACTACCGACACTCATCGCCGTTTGTCTTGCGATCCTGCTCATTGGGGGTATTTACTTCTTCGGCAGAGACAAGGCAGAATTGGGAATTGCCGTTAATTTGGAAAGTGAGGAATTCAAGCAACTCCGAACGCATGCCACTGATGCGTTCAACGCTGGGAAATATCAACAAGCCATTGAACTTTACAGCACAGCGTTAAAGATGCGTCCTGAGAACGCTGAAATCTATAATGACCTTGGGACGGTCTACTACGAGCAAGGTCTCAAATACGCCGGACCGAGCTGGCCCTCGTGGGAGAAGGAGTTGAGAGAAGACTCCGTTGACGAGGCAGTCGCGGAACTCAAAGTCGCTGTTAGCAAAACGGGTTCTGGTGTCATTACGTTCAAAACACGAGACGAAGCCGTCGCTGATGCGCTCGAACAAGAGGCAGGACACCTCGACGGAGAGGTATATAGACAGCGTTGGGAAAATGAAACAACGCTTAATGTTCTCATTGGACAGACAAAAATCTATCTGCTGCGCGCTCGCGACCATTACATCCGTGCTTTGGATCTGAAACCCACGCATAGTGTCGCTTATCGCAACCTCGGTTCATTTTATATGAAGGTAGGCAGAACCGATAAGGCACTTGATTATTATCAAGAAGCCTACAAATTAGATCCAAGGGATGCCGAGTTGGAAGAATACCTAAACCAGTTCAGAAAATAGTTTATAGTTTTCGGTGCGGGTTGCTACGCAACCCTTTCAGTTCTCGGTAACAAAAGGATTTTGTTAGACCATACCCCTCTTTAACCGATAACCGATAACCATTTAGAAATATGCATCACAAACGCTGTCCAAATTGTGGATTCTTGAACCCGCCGTTCAAATTCTGCGGTGAATGTGGAACGTCCCTTGAAAGTCCCAGACGGTCCCGTCAAATTTCAGCAGTCGATGAACAAGCCTTACCGCATGGGGCAGAACGCCGCCAGTTAACCGTCCTTTTCTGCGATATTGTCGGCTCCACTGCATTCACCGAAAAACTGGATCCTGAAGAACTCCGCAATCTTTTAGAAGTCTACCGGACCTGTATCATGGAGGTGGTTTTAGCACAAAACGGACATATCGCGCGTTACTTTGGGGATGGTATCCTCGTTTATTTCGGTTACCCCATTGCCCACGAGGATGCAGCACATCGCGCCATCCGAGCCGGGTTAGGTATCGTTGCCGCTATTGAGACCCTGAACCCGTATCTACAGGCGACCTTCGGTGTGGAAATCAGCGTTCGACTGAGTATTGATACAGGACTTGTTGTCGTCTGGCATATATCAGCAGAAGCGTCTCCCGAGGCGATTGACATCGTCGGTAAAACGCCGAATATCGCCGCAAGGATGCAAGAGTTAGCAACACCGAACAGCATTGTCATTGGGGATACAACCCATCAATTGGTTGAAGGCTTTTTTAAAACCGCTGCACTCGGTGCTTTTCCGCTCCGCGGTATCTCACAACCTGTGAATGTGTACGAAGTATCAGGTGAAATTCCAGCACAGAGTCGCTTGGATATTGCCAGTGAAAGTGGATTGACCCCTCTGATCGGGCGGGAACGCGAGGTTGAATCGCTCAAGCAAGGGTGGACACAGGTGCTCGCCTCTAAAGGGCAAGCATTGCTGATTGAGGGTGAAGCCGGCATCGGAAAGTCAAGATGTTTGCAAGTCATTCAGGAGTACATCAAAGATCACCCAGAAGCGGTGACCATGGAATGTAGGTGCTCACCGTATTACCAGAACAGTCCGCTTTATCCTATTCTTTCACTGTTCCAAGAGCACGTTGTGCAGTTTTCAAACACCGATACCGCGCAGACACGCCTTAACAAGCTTGAGAGTTTACTCCGCGACTACAGCATCCCGACTGTCGGAGGTGATACAGCATCCCTACCAGATTCTGATCGTGAGGTGCCAGAACAGACGCCAGAGACACTCCCACTTCTCGCCGAATTATTGGAGATACCTTTTGAAATACAACAACAAACAGTAACCGGTGTAGCGACTCGCCCGTACGGTAGACCCATTGAACAGGACACATATCCATCAGGCTGGGGACGCAGACAACGCCGACAGCAGACTTTGGAAGTCCTCGTCCAAGTCCTGTTGAAGATGGCTGAACAAAAGCCGATACTTTTTATCGTTGAAGATCTTCACTGGATTGACCCCTCCAGTATAGAATTTCTTACGCTCTTGATTACACGGATCGAAAATGCTCGGATTTTCGCAGTTTTGTCTTGTCGGACCGATACGCAACATTTTCAGCACAGTGCGCGGTCTTCTGAGGAAAACGGTCAGTTTCTACAGGATGAAATCTCCGATAGCGATATTGAGAGTTCTGTTCTTGACAGAGAAATGCTGGATCAACTTCTACACCCAGAATGGGCAAATGCGGTGACATTGGTGGCACTCACACCTCCGCAGGTCGAGGAGATGATTCAACACGTCGCAGGAGACACAGCACTCCCATCAAAGGCGTTGACCCGGATTATCGAAATGACTGAGGGGGTCCCTCTATTTGTTGAGGAACTCACCCAGATGATGCTTGAAAATGTATCGGGGTTACAAACCCCTCCCACATCTGACGTGTCCAATGAAACAGACCCACATTCTCAAACAATGGAGGTGCCTGTAACGCTACAGGATTTGCTGACAACGAGATTAGACGAACTCGGTGCTGCGAAGGAGATCGTCCAACTCGGGGCAACGCTTGGAAGGGAATGGACAGCGGAGTTATTACACGAGATTGCTTCTGGACTTGAGTTGGGAAATCGTCTTTTCACTGATTTTGTTTCGTTGAAGAGTGAATTGAGCAAACTCGTAAACGCCTACATCCTCAATCAAAATCCAGTCGCTGACAATCAACTCCGGTATACGTTCCGCCATCCGCTCCTGCGTGAAACAGCGTATCAATCTCTGCTCAGGAGTAAGCGCCAGCAGTACCATCAACAGATTGCAAAGGTGTTGCAAAACGATGGCGGTTTCCAACCGGAGTTGGTAGCACATCATTATACCGAAGCCGGTCTTCCAGAAGAAGCGGTTGACTATTGGCACCGTGCTGGACAACGCGCACTGGAGCGTTCTGCAAATGTGGAAGGTATTCGCCATATCACGCAAGGTCTCGCGGCACTTGAGGAACTCTCGGTAAACACCGGCACACGCGGCGTGGCGTCTACCGCCCAACAAGAATTGGAACTGCAGACGATTCTTGGGAGTGCGCTGATTGCAACAAAAGGGTATGCCGCCCCGGAAGTCGAGGTCGCCTATACGCGAGCGAGAGTACTCTTAGAAACCCTTGAAGCGAGAGGCGAGGTTACCGCGCCCGTACAGGAACCGACCTTAGGCGAGGCGGGGGATACTTCGCTTGATCGCATAAAGGATCTCCGCTTTCCGATTCTGTTTGGATTATGGCTCTCGCATCTCGTGCGCGGCCGATTCCTCTCCGCCCGTGAATTCGGTGAACAGTGCTTTGTAATTGCCAAGCAAGTCGAAGATCCAGCTTTTGAGGTCGAGGCGCATCGAGCCCTCGGCTCAACGCTTTACTATTTAAGTGAATTCAAAAGTGCCCTCGCCCATCTTGAGGCTGGCATTGAAATCTATCAACCGCAGCTGCATCCGGTTCCAACGTTTCTTCACTTCGTAGCCGATCCTGGGATGACCTTACTCGCCTATTCTGCTCCACTTTTATGGTCCCTTGGCTATCCCGTGCAAGCCGAGGCTCGGCTTGCAGAAGCTGCAAGAATTGGAAAGGACAGAAGTCATCCGTTCAGTGATGCTGTGTTGCTCTATTTTACAACTGTTCTTAATCAACATCGCGATGACGTTGAAAAGGTGGAGCGCGCTGCAACCGAGATGCTACAGATATGTCAAGAACATGGATTTTCCCTATGGGAAGCCGCCGCAACGGTCATGCAGGGCTGGGCACTTACAGAATTGAATCACCCGGAAAAAGGGATTCCGATGATACGTAAGGGTATTGCCGCATGGGAAAAGACAAGGGCTGAATTGCAACTGCCACTTTTTCTTGCACTCCTCGCACAAGCCTATCAACGCGCAGGACAGTATACATTAGCCTTACAAACACTTGATTCGGCATTGAGCGTCGTCACACGAACCGGCGAGCGTGCCTATGATGCGGAGCTCACCCGGCGGAAAGGCGAACTCTGTCTCGCACTTGGTAAAACAACTGAAGCAGTTAGCGGAGGGGAATTCGGGGTTATAAACCCTTCCTACAACGCTGTTGAAAAGGCTGAAGCCTATTTTCAGGAGGCATTAGCGATCGCGCGCCGCCAAGGCGCAAAATCTTGGGAACTCCGAGCCGCTCTCAGTCTGAGCGAATTATGGTGCACGCAAAACCGTTCTCGGGAGGCGCACAATCTGCTGAGACCGATATATCTATGGTTTTCGGAAGGTTTTGATACAAGAGACCTTCAACAGGCAAAACACCTGTTGGAGAAGCTGCAGGCTACCTCAAAGTAACTGTGTTTGGAACGATGAACCAAAATCGTAGCCTGCAACAATACGCAGAAATACTTTCTTCGCATTGGATTTTAGCGTTTGCAAAAACACGCAGGCGGGTATGTGAAACGCACGTAAGCGTCTTAACGCACGCGGTTCTCCCGCAAGGAATAATTAAAAAATGAGACTTGGTGTTGTTGGACTCTGTGGGGACTTTCGTACCCTCACATCGGATGAGATCACAAAAATCAAAGCGTTGGAATTTACCGGTTTAAGTTTCCATTTCCCCAGCGCGGAGATTCCATCTGTACCACCAGATGCTGCCACCCGTTGTGTGCAAATGTTAAAAGCTGCGGAACTTGACCTTGTTCAATTCGGCATAACTTATGAGGAATGCCTTTTTCATCCCGATGCCGATATCCGAAAAGCTGGGATCGCCAGTGTCCAACGCGGCATACCGACGGCTGCCTCTCTCAACGCGCACCATTATCTATTTCGCGCAGGGAGTCTCAATCCCGATGGGGCTTGGACCTCCCATCGAGATAACCACCTTCCAGCATCGATGGAGCGTCTGATTGACACTTTGAAACCGATCGCAGAACATGCCGAACGGCACGAACTGACCCTTGTTATGGAGACACATGCCGTTTCAATTATGGATTCACCCGAAACGTGTCGGGAGGTGGTAGAGCGTGTCGGTTCCGAGAGGCTTCGTATCGTCATGGATTTCGTCAATCACTTTCAAACACTTCGGCAGGTCTATGAAAGCGAATCACGGCTTAACCACATTTTTGACGTCATGGGACCGATCGCACCGATGGCACATATCAAAGACATTAGCGTCCAGAACGGTTTAGTACTCCATCTCAATGAGGAAGTACCCGGTGAAGGTGAATTGGCACTCGGTGTCGCATTAAAGCGTTTTGATGCCCTCTATCCAGATGGCTACGGATTGATAGAACATCTCCCTGCGGAGAAAATTCCGCTCGCGAACGCAAATGTTCGGCGAATTGCCGCCGAAAACGGCGTCGATATTTTTTAATGGTTGTCAGTCGTCAGTCGTCGGTTAAAAGGCTTTCCTCAACCCTATCTCCTGATCAAGGGGGATCAAGGGGTGAAATCTCTGTAGAAAAAAAATGGAGGCTTGATGATGAAAGGCTTTCTAAATACATTCATATTCCCCTCTTCACCCCGTAGGGGTGAAATCTCTATAGGGAGAATAGCATGCTTCATTCTTGTTTCGATCTTTTTCATACTTCTGCACCCAGCGTTCGGGCAAGAATCCAATCTGGTTGAGGAGGCCCAAAAACAGGCACGGAGTTGGTGGTCGAACTCTCAGGTTTACGTTGGCGTCATCCTTCTCGTCTTCATAATTAGTAGCGTTGGCTATATAATCAGGCTTTTCAAAAAGGACAAACTTCTTAAGAAACTCCTGAATAAGTACGTTGTTTTTCAGATGAAAGACGGCAGGCGTTACCGAGGCACCATGCGTCTGGAAATCACAGGCATGGAGATTATCTCTGAGGAATCCCGGCAACGCGGACACGCCCCAAGTTATATTTTCACCAACGAAGAACGTGATGAGGGAATTGTCGCCTACATCCGTTACCATGATTCAATGAATGAGCGTGAACTCAGAGAACGCGCGTGGGAACTTGAGCGCGTCTACCATCCGCCTGTCATCTACAAAATCGGGCGGAAAATTCGGAATATGTTCATCGCTCTCAACGAGGCATTGAAAGAAGCCATTAGCATGGCTTGGAGCAGTTTCACAAGAAGCGCGAACAAGCGTTTAGAACGGTACGCGGAAGTATATGAAGAGGGTGGCGGTAATCTGGAGCAAAGGCTCGGCAGATTGGAAGAAGAATCTACAGGCTACTTGGAGCAGGAGAGTTATGAACGTTTGATCGAACGGTTGATTGGAACACGGGTCAAAGTCCGAGTGCGTTTCGGTGAACATACCGCTGAGTACACGGCTATCCTCAAAGACTACAATAACAAACATATTGCGCTCATGGATGTGAAGGACAAGGACAACAACGGCTACGCGGACGAGTGGGAATACGAACATGAATTTGAGAAGGATCTCGCAAAACTCAACCGCCGAGATGACCGCGGATTGCGGTGTCGAGCAGAGGGCAACGAGATCATCTTTGAAAACAATACACCCTATACCATCCAGCTCGGCCGCATTCGATTGACAGAAGACTCACCGAAATGGGAAAAGGATTATGAATACAAATACCATATCGGTGCCTTCAGTGTTCAAAGACTTGAGGTCACTCCTGTCGTTAAGCATAATGTCGAGCCGTTCGAGCGCGTCGCCATTCGAGACACGCGTGCCATAAACAATTACAAAAAAATTTGGTTCAAGTTTCGCTCTTTCCGAGATGCGGATATCGTATTCCCGCGTCGCTACTGCACAATTGTTGAAAGCGCGGAAAAATACCAGCCTGAACTTTTCAGTCTTGCCGGCTTGACAGATACTATTTTAGACATGCGTGATACAGAGAACATCGCTATTACCAACAAAGATGGCAATACTATCCACGGTATCAACGTTGTTCATGGGTATGTGACAAATATCAATGAGGAGCGTATTGATTTAAAGGCAATCGACGCGAGTTATAGCCGCAGATGGGATGTTGAAAGCGCGTTTCGCCGTTTTGATAATAAACTTCGCCATGGATTTCCTATCTACAAGCGGCTTCTCCCCATAAATCGCGTCCGGATTACAGCGCATGCTTCGCTCATTGAGCAGATACACAGTACCCCCATTCGGCACGCCGCGTTAGCACCGCTTATTTATCCACAACCCCGTAACCTCAACACGACGGAACAGCGCACACGTAGACGAAAACGGATGTGGAATCGAATTGTGAGGCGGATAAATGCTGCAATTTGGAAATCAGGAAACGGGATTTCCAGAACGCCTGATGTAAAACGTTCGGAAGTACCAATCGCGATGCCGTTTAAACTCATGGCACTGACTGGAAATACATCCTCCGTCGAATTTCCGGTCCTCGAACGTTTTGAATACATTCAGGATCACCACATGATTTACAACGCGGTTCAAAATTTGCGAACCGATCGGTTAGCAAAGACTGATATTTTATGGATTGGGAACGGCGAGATTTACAAATCCGGCTATCGATTAAACATAGATACTGAACATCGAATCAAAAATTTCGTCAGTCAAGGCGGGGTCGTTATAGTTTCTGGACAAGATATCAAAGCCAGCGCCAAACAGCGCCGCGGTACAGGGTGGATTCCGGAACCTCTCACCGGCGTTGAATGTGAAGAGACTTATGAACTCTCTCCCACATCACAAGGGAAACGCTCCCGTATCTTCCAATATCCGAATCCACTGAATGGGCATCATGCCGATCCAGAGACGCAGGATCAGCCCTTTATTCGACTGGATGATATGTGGTTGGATCCGCTGGGAAAATGGACATCTCTCGCCAAAATTAACACAGCCGCTACGGGACTTCCGAAGAATGGATCTGAAAATGCCTCCGCGCTTTTACTCCTGCCGTTTCAGCAAGGGTTATACATCGTCACCAGTTTAAGGAATGAGACGGAAGCAGATGTCCAAATCAACGATAAAATTATGGAAAACCTGCTCCATTTTTCCGTTAAATGGCTTGATCGGCAACGTCCGACTGTTTAGCCCATCAACACATCATTCAACTTCTCATCGCCTTCTGTAATAACCAACGCAACCGCTAATACGACTATCGGCAGGTTCCTGTCTTCTACAAAGCCCTCTAATTTCTGTTCGTCTTTTTCCGTTGTGACAATCAGATCTGCTCCTGTTTTTTGGAAAGTCGTGTATATCTGCTGTTTGTCGATTTCCGTATAGATATGGTGGTCGGGAAATGCCAGGAGTTCTGCGCTTACAACGGAGCATCTTATGAGGGTCGCCACAAACGCGTCCGGATCTCCAATTCCACAAACTGCGAGCACCCGTTTTCCTTTGAGTTCTTTTATATTAGAGTTATCGGTTCTCGGTAGTCGGTTTTCAGTTAAAAGGTTTTCGCTTAACAAATCCCTCTTGTAACTGACGACTGACGACTGACAACTGACCGCCAATGGATAGAGGTGTGTTGGTTGGTGAATGCTTTCCAAGATTAGCGCGTTCGGTGCTGACGATTTCACCAATTTTTTGATATGCGCGGATATGTTGGGTGTATCTGTATGCGTTAGTAAGATGAGGTCTGCGCGTCGTAGCGCGGAGGGGGGCTCACGTAAAGTTCCCGCCGGTAGCAAGTGCTGAGGACTCCCGAAGGGGTGTGTCGCCGGAATAGTGAGAATATCGACGTCGCGGGCAAGCTGCCGATGCTGGAATCCATCATCTAAGAGCAAGACATCCACCTTGAAACGTTCAAGTGCTATCTGACCTGCCAGATAACGGCATTTCCCGACAACAATCGGAACGCCGCTGAGGTGTTTCGCCATCATATATGCTTCATCCCCGCTTTCCATAGCGGAAGCATACACTTTTTCGCCGTCTGAGACAATTGTCACTTTTTCACGAACGCGACGTTTATACCCGCGCGACAGAATAGCGACGCGCCTCCCCTCTCTTTGAAGATGTTTCGCAATAGCGATAACAGCAGGTGTTTTACCCGTCCCGCCAACAACAATGTTCCCGACACTGATGACTCGGCACGGCAACCTACGTGCTTTAAGCACCCCACGATTATATAAGATATTTCGGAGTTGGACGCTTGCCCTGTAGAGCCAACTCAATGGAATTAATAAAAAACGTAGGGGGGTAGCGAGGATTCTCTGCTGTAGCGAACCAAGGTCGTGGGTGTGTGTCAATCTCATCAGAATTGTTAACCCATAATTGCCTCAAGTCTGTAGCGTTGGGAAGTGTTCTAAAGTTAGAAAGTTCTGACCACAACTTTACGGACTTTACAACTTTCTTTCACGCTTGGCGAATCGTTAAAAGAACCAAGTCCGCTGTGCGCTCAGCCGCGCCAGCAGTACCGAGTTGGGCGTGCACTGCTTGGAGTGCTTCGCGTTGCATTTCCCGTTTCTGTGGATCCTGTAGGAAATCAAGAGCCATTTCCGTCAAAGCCGTCGGTGTCAGTTCCGTCTGCAGCAGTTCTGGCACAATGTCTCGTCCTGCGATAAGGTTAGGAAGCCCGCTCCGTTCCAAAGGGGTCAACGCCTTGACGATATGCCAGTTAAGTGGTGCAGTCCGAAAAACGATAATCATCGGTGTGCCAATGCATGCTGCCTCAAGCGTCGCCGTGCCAGAGGTAACCAGCAACAGGGTTGATGCGCGCATTGCCGGATACGTTGTATCTTCCACAATTTTGATGGCTGGAATCTGCTGACCTGACAGGCTTTGCTCCTGCTGGCACTTTTCAATGAGTTCATGTGAAATTCCAGGTGCTAACGGGAGGACCCACTGCGCCTTTGGATAGATCTGAGCGATGTTTGCTGCTGCATTTAGCAGGACCGGCAAAATGTGTCGGATTTCGGAACGGCGACTCCCCGGCATCAATCCAATGACAGGCTCAGAGGTCACATCATCACGCTCATCGTGATTTGCCCCGAAACTCGTGCTTTGCTGCCTTGTATCGGCGTCGAGTTTCGGATCAAATGCCTCCGCTGTATTCTCAGCGTCTTCCGTTTCATATAAATTGAGATGTTCGCGTGCGGCTTGCGTGCTGAGGGATGTCTGTGCAAAATCAACAAGCGGGTGCCCGACAAATTCGGCATTCGCACCCGCGTTTCGGTAAAATTCTGCCTCAAATGGGAAGATTGCGGCAATAACGTTTGCCCACTTTGCCAACTTCCGTGCCCGACTTGCGCGCCACGCCCACGCTTTCGGTGGAATGTAATACACGACCCGGACATCGTGCTTCTGGGCAAACTTTGCTAACGGCATATTAAACTCCGCGAAGTCCACGAGGAGAAGAACATCGGGGCGTTCCTCACGGATGCGGCGTTTCAGATACGCTTGTTTCCGAATGAACATCGGTAGGACCGCGATAACATCCGCAAAACCCATCACAGCCGAATCTCGGATATGAAAATCGAGGGACACGGACGCCTTCTCCATCCAGTCGCCGCCCATTCCGAAGAGTGTTATATCGGGACAAAGTGCCGTGAGTCGGCGTGCGACGTGAGAAGCGTGTAAGTCGCCAGAGGGTTCTCCAGCAACAATCATAATTTTTGGATTTCGGATTTCGGATTTCGGATTTCGGTAAAAAGATGTTTGTGGCATCAGCAAATATTGTAACTCCCACAAGAATCCACTGACTGCCGACGGCTGAGGGAAACCGACAGCCACTCTACGGCATCATCCCCGGTACTTTCAGCCCGTCAGTCTCTTTGAAGCCGAACATCAGATTGAGGTTCTGCACAACGGCACCCGCTGCGCCCTTACCGAGGTTGTCAATCGCTGCCATCGCGACGATACGACGTGTCCGGGCATCCACTTCAAGCCCAACATCGCAATAGTTGCTACCGAGAACAGCCTTCGTTTGCGGATAGGTGCCGGTTGGAAGCACTCGAACAAACGGCTCATTCTCATAGAACTTTGCGTACATATCAAGGGCTTCCTCTGTAGAGATATTTTCTGTGAGACGCATATAGACGGTGCTAAGGATACCGCGTGTCATCGGTACAAGGTGTGGTGTGAACGTTACGCGAACCGGTTCAGATGCGACAGCACTTAACTCCTGTTCAATCTCTGGCGTATGTCGATGGACACCGATATTGTAAGCGGTAAAGTTGGACTCTCGATTCGCGTAGTGCGTGTTTTCACTCGGTTTCGGACCAGCCCCCGAAATACCCGACTTTGAATCGACGATGATGGAATCTAATTCCACGACCCTGTGTTTCACAAAGGGTATCGCTGCAAGTATGGCACTCGTTGGATAACACCCTGGATTCGCGACGAGTTGGGCGGAACGGATACAATCGCGATAGCGTTCTGGCAACCCGTATACAGACCTGGACATGAGTGATGTACTTGTATGTTCCACGTGATACCAAGCTTCGTAAGTTTCAGCATCTGCGAGCCTGTAATCCGCACTGAAATCCACGATGCGTAAGCCTTGTGCCAAAATTTGCGGCACGAAAGACATCGCCACCTTATGCGGAACGGCAAGAACGACGACATCTACTCTCTCTTTGAGGGCGTCAAGGTCTAAGGCTTCAAATTTCGACGATAGAAATCCACGGAGATTCGGGAGGACGCTATCGATACACTGCCCCGCGTAGGTCTCAGACGTGCAGAGTGCGACTTGAAGGTCACCAGGATGGTTAACGAGGAAGCGTAACAATTCGCTGCCGCTATACCCTGATGCACCAACAATTCCAAGTTTCATCATTTAAGTCTCACTGTATGTTTTTTATGAAGGTGTTAATTTTGTATAGGAATTTTAGCACATTTCGAGCGAAATGTCAAATTATTGTAAGGCACACCCAGAGCCGTTCAACTCTTCTATAGGAGCGAGCTGCGCTCCCGATTTTACTGACAGCTGACCGCCGACGGCTGACAGCCATTCCAAAGAAATAAATTGACAGTCCGACCTATACGCGGTAAAATATGACAGACTTCGACTCATAAATTACGTCGAAAAACCCAAAAGGAGACTGCTATGAAGTTAGCACGATATGAATTAAATGGAACAATCGGTTACGGCATTGTCTCGGGAGACACTCTGAGCGTCCTATCGGGATGCCCGCTCAGTGAATATAGCGAGACAGGAGAGACTGTCGCATTAGCGGACGTCAAACTCCTTGCACCGACGACACCCACAAAGGTGTTGGCTGTCGGCTTGAACTATCGAAGCCATTTAGGTGGGGCTCCGGAACCGCAAAACCCCGAGATATTTATCAAAACGCCTTCCTGTATCAACGACCCAGAAGGCAACATCGAATTGCCCGATGGCGATGATGAAATCCACGCCGAAGGTGAACTCGTTGTCATCATAAAGGAACGGACCCGGAAAGCCACGCCGGAAGAAGCAGCCGCCAATATTTTGGGCGTAACCTGCGGCAACGATGTCAGTGCACGCACATGGCAGAGCAACGACTTGCAATGGTGGCGTGCCAAAGCATCAGATACCTTTGGTCCCATAGGTCCCGTCATCGTTACTGACCTTGATTATACCGATGCACAATTGGAGACCCGCATCAACGGCGAAGTCGTTCAGAAGCAGACGACTGCCGATCTCATTTTTCCAGTGACAACGGTCGTCAGTTTCATTTCGCAAGCGATTACCCTTGAACCGGGGGATGCGATCTTTACGGGTACCCCCGGCACAACGACCGCTTTGAAAGCCGGTGATGTCGTTGAGATTGAGATTGAGGGCATCGGCGTTCTGAAAAACCCTGTCGTAGCATAGTAATTTGATCGGAGACACGCCTTCCAATCTCTCCACTGGCGGGGTTAGACGAAGTTTAAGGAATCAACGCTAATGACAAAATTGTTTAGCTGCTTCGTGTTATTACTCACAGGTTTGCTCGCTGTTTCAATGCTCGCCGGCTGCGGTGGTGATGATGACACAGATGAACCTATTCCAGTTAACTTCGTCAGTGCAATCCCGCCGGACGGCGAGATCGCCGCGAATGGAACCATCACGGTTACCTTTGACAACACACTCACTGATCTCAATCTCACGATAAGTCGTGGTGATGGAACTATCACGGTCTCAGGCAGAACTGCAACCATCCACGGTCCCTTTACCCCTGGTTCCCTCGCGTTGACGCTCGCATGGACTGATGGAACCCAAGTACTCAACTATACCGTTCTCGCGCCGTGCTGTTCCGCACCGACAATCACAGGTGGCACTGTCAAAGACGGGGACACTGCTGTTGATCCCGAACTTATCAACAGCGACGGGCAGATAGTGATTCAGTTCAGCGAAGACGTAACCGGAAACATTGCCCTCCAAACCGAAGGCGGGGATACTGTCGGTTGGCTTGGCAAATTTGAAGGTAGCAAAGGAACGCTTGAACTTGTCAAAGGTAGAGAGCTCGTCAACGAAACCGTCTACGTCATTGTTGGTAAAGTTTCCACTGCCGAAGGCAACGAGGCTGACTTTAAAGTCACCTTTGTAACCAAAGGTAAAGCATAGATTCAAATAATGAAGCTAACCGAATCGTAAGGGAAATTAGAAAATGGCGACCTATATTGCACATGGTGGACAAGACACCGTCATCACAACCGAAGAGAAACGCGCACTCCTACACGAGGCACTCCTCAAATTGGGCGGTATCCCGAAGAAGATATTGGTTATCCCGCCGGATATAACACGCCTCCACTCAAACGCTGGCGAACTCACCCGACTTCTTTATGAATTGTGGGACGCTGGCAACGGCACTACATTCGATATCCTGCCCGCTATCGGTACGCATGCACCAATGACCGAACCGCAGATTGCCGAGATGTATGGCGATCTGCCCAAGGCAACCTACCATGTTCATCATTGGCGGACCGGGTTACACCATTTCGGTGAAGTGCCATCCGAGTTCGTGCAGGAGGTTTCGGGTGGACAACTCGACTATAGTATTCCTGTCGCCGTGAACCGCCGTCTTGTAGGGGCTGGGTTACCCAGCCCCTACGAACTTATCATCTCCGTCGGACAGGTGATCCCGCACGAGGTGATCGGTATCGCCAACGGATTTAAAAACATCCTCGTCGGTGCGGGGGGTGTTGAGATGATTAACAAATCCCATTTCCTCGGTGCCGTAGACGGCATGGAACGTCTGATGGGACGCACGGATACCTCTGTCAGGAGAGTGCTGAATTACGCCCATGCACACTATCTGAAGCAGCTCGGTATTGTATATGTCATGAGCGTCATGGATGCCGATGCCTCTGGAGAACGGGTGATGCGCGGTCTTTACGTCGGTGATGACGCGCACACGTTTGAGACGGCTGCCGAATTGAGCAGAGCCGTCAATATGACCTTTTTGGACGAACCTTTGGCAAAAGTAGTCGTCTACTTGGATCCGAGGGAGTTCAAAAGCACGTGGCTCGGCAACAAAGCGATCTACCGCACACGGATGGCGATGGCGGACGATGGCGAGTTGATTATCATCGCACCCGGATTACGTGAATTCGGTGAGGACGCTGAAATTGACAGGCTCATCCGAAAGTACGGCTATTGCGGCACACCCGCGACACTCAACGCCGTTTCAGAAAACCTAGAGTTGCAAGAGAACCTCTCCGCCGCTGCCCACCTCATTCACGGCAGTACCGAAGGCCGTTTCAAAGTCACATACGCGACGGAACACCTTACCCAAGCCGAGATCGAATCCGTCGGCTACCAATGGGCACCCGTGGACGAAGTGATCGCCGAATACAATCCCGCAACACTTACCGATGGATTTAACGATGGTGGTTTTTTCTACATCAGTGAACCCGGACAAGGCTTATGGGCACTCCGCTCGCGGTTTCGTGAATAAACGCAAAGGTCTGTTGCCCCAAATCTAATGGTTACACTTTGGATTTGGGGCTTTTTGTTATTACCGTTGACGGCTCTGGAAAAATATGATATTCTTAATGTGAGCATGTATTGACCTTAACGCATTCAGCCAGCGCTCACAAAGGTTGATCGCGCCTGACCCGTTTCGTGCTATCTGAGATAAAATCTGCCCGATTCTGTGCAGTTCCTTCTGAACATAGCACAAAGCGTCCAATCTGTGCGGTATTGTCCGAACTGGCACGGGATTTGCTATAAATAAAATCAAACGAAAGGAGTTGCCAATGGAAACCGAACAAAAATATCGTGTTGCGCCCCCCGGATTTACAGCAGAACAGTGGAAAACCTTTAACGAAGACGGCATCATTTTCATTGAGGACGCAATCTCCGATGCGGATATCCAGACCTATATTGACGCGATAGATCGCGTCGCTGCCACCAGCCCGAAATATACGCCAGGCGGCTTTCTCCACATGGAAAACATCGTCGAACGTGACCCCGTGTTTACAAACCTTATTGATAACGCGCGGCATGTCGGTTATGCCTACGACCTGTTCGGGGAACTTCTTAAACTCCATCAGAGCCAATTTTTCCTGAGACCTCCCGGTGGGACTCAATACAACCAGTGGCATCCGGACGGCGCACGTGCTCTCCCTTACGGTGTATTTTCACCGCAATTGCCGTTGCAAATCAAAATCGGGTATTGGTTGACCGATCTCCCGAGAGAAAAGATGGGGAACCTCGTCGTGTTACCCGGAAGCCATCGTCAGCAGTATATGGAGGGCTACGATACACACAAAAGTATCCCCGGGGAAAAGGTTGTCTGCCCGCGTAAAGGCACAATGACGGTGATGCATTCCAGCATCTGGCATCGCGTTGAACCGAACGAAAGCGATGTCGTGCGCTATAACATCTTCGCCGCTTATTGTCCATCATGGCTCACACCTGCCGACCGATTTCATTCTACACCGGAATGGTTGGAGACACTCAACCGCGAACAACGCATCATCATGCGGAGTTATAGCCATGCGTATCACAACGCCAAACCGCCTGCGTCTGAATTTCCACTTTTCCTCGAACGCGACACAGGTATTGAAGCGGATGTCGGTACGTATCAGGCGCACGTCCACTTGCACCGCCGCAAACGACAGACAATGCCCGAGCGGCTTACCCTTTCGGCGGAAAATAATTAAGGACAACCTGTTATTTAGGGATTGACGTGAACAAATTCAATAAACTGCTGCGGCTCATGTCACACGCATCAAGTATCATACTCATCATAGTAGAGTTTATATGTGGGGTCTGCATCTGCTTGATTCCGATCGGGTTTTTCATCTATTTCAACCTCACGGTCTGGCGGACAACAGATCCGACACTCCCCACTATAGAACGTTTGAATCAGACGTTTCATGAAACGTTTTGGGAAAACATTTTCACGTTGGTGTTAATGATCGCGGTGCGAAATTTCATGTCCTCGGTCATCAAATATTCACGCGAAACCGAATCCGAATGATACAGATCATCTGACCAGGGACGTACCTCACCTATTGGGAACTGAAAAATGAAGACACTATTCCTCAAAGACATGCGGTATCGCCAAGCGAGAGTTGTGCTCACAACACTCGGCATCACTGTCCTGATCTCATTGATACTGCTGTTAGGTGGCATCATGAACGGCATGCGCATTCAAGCGCGACAATACGTCGAATCCACCGGTGCGGATGTCTGGATCTCCGCTGAAGGCTCCGGTGGCGCGTTTATTGGGTTTTCCATGGTCGTTGAGGAATATATGGCGTTTCTGAACGCAGGCCCCGGGTTAGTGCCAGATTCTGCATCGCCCTTGGTTTTTGCGCAAGCGCGTCCGACCGTCCGTGGCAAATCCACCAAGGCAATCGTTGTCGGCTATAAGTTGGGACAACTCGGCGGACCCAAGAGTACAGTTGAAGGTAGAATGTTCACTCGGAGTAATTTTGAAGATTATAGACCTGAGGATCCAATCCCTTACGAGGTCGTCGTTGACGAGAAAATGGGACTGGAAATCGGAGAACAGATTACCCTCAGCAACGAAAAAGTTCGTGTTGTCGGCAAGGCGAAAAGCCTCATGTTTGTTTTAGATACGCCGCTGCTCTTCATGGATGTCCGCATTGCCCAGAAACTTCTACTCGGCAACACACCACACGTCAACATGATGATCGCTAAAACAAACAAAAGCGAACAACCCGCTCAGATCGCCGCCGATTTAGATGCCTTAGAAACCATTGAAGTCCGTACCTTAAAACAGACGCTCAGGGACATCATTGCGTACTACGTTGATGAACCGATGAAGGCTGTGCAATTCCTACGGGTGATGTTATGGTTAGCGGCGGGCATTCTTGTCGGGATGATTACTTATGTGACGATGCTTGAAAAGACACAAGAAATCGGAGTGCTAAAGGCTATCGGTGGCTCAAACGGTTATGTGATGGGACTTCTCCTCAAGCAGGTCGTCCTCATCTCCACTGTCGGCGTGCTACTTGGTCTTCTTCTATCGTATGTGTTCGCGGCGGCAGCACCAATTTTCGTTGCGATTCACTTCGTCGAATCCATCATCGTTGCGTGCATCAGTTTCATTGTGTGTTGCGGTAGTGGGTATTTGGCAGCACGCAAAGTGATCGCAGTCGATCCGATGATCGCCTTCCGAGGAGAGATTTAACCAGGACTTTTGTGATTTACCATGATGTTAAAATCTCCGATAATCCTGGTGAATCATAAAAATCGTAGTTCAGACTTTTCCATGATCGAAGGATGATATCTCCGATCCAAGAGGTATATTCAAGATGGCGATAGTAGTAGAAGGAACAGGCTTAACGAAACGTTTTGGCAGCGGCGATGCCACCGTTGTTGCAGTTGACGCGGTCGATATCCGAATTGAAGCGGGTGAACTGGTGATGCTAATGGGCGACAGTGGTTGTGGAAAAACAACGCTCATCAGTCTCCTCGGCTGTATTTTAACGCCGGATGATGGGGAACTCCACATTGATGGCGAACCGATTAACCCTGAAGTGCAAGATTTGAGCGTCATTCGTCGTGAAAAGATCGGATTCGTCTTCCAACTGTTTCACCTACTGCCCTATCTCACTGCCCTGGAAAATGTCATGGTTGCTATGGATCTCGCTCGAACAAAGACAACCGAAGCGGAAAGCCGCGCCATAGAACTCCTCACACAGGTCGGTTTGAACGAACGACTTCATCATCGTCCCGCCCAACTCTCCGGTGGTGAAAAACAACGTGTCTCTTTTGCCCGCGCCCTCGCCAACCGTCCGAAAATCATCTTCGCCGATGAACCTACCGCCAATCTCGACAGTCGCCAAGGCGACAACCTCATGAACCTTATCCAAGAACTGCGTCAAGAACACCAAACGACTATCGCGATTGTAACACACCACGAAGGATTAAAAGAGAATGCTGATCGTGTTATCCAGATGAAAGATGGAAGGATCCTCACCACATGAACAGAAATAACGGGATCGTATATTGTGGAAGATGTATCTTTGCCTCGATCATCGGAACCCTAATTTTTTTCTTCATTCTACCGACGCTTACCCCTGCCGAAGAAGATCAAACCTTAACCAAACTGGAACACCCCGACTTCCTAACAAGTGGACTGTACGGTGGCGGTCTCACCTTCATCAACGGCGATGCTTACGTCCGACTTCAACTTCAACCGGATATACCGCTCGGAAAAGTCGGCATTGGGTTAGATTTAATTCTGCTTTATAACCCTTACGCAGAGGGAGATGATCCCCCAATCCTCGCTGAGGACGGCGAAGCATGGGACAGTCCCAGTACCTGGTTAAGACTCGTCCGTTATGTTCGCTACGGTCGACCTTACGATCCTTTTTATGCCCGATTCGGGGAGTTAGATTACCTAACCATTGGGCACGGTTCAATTATGTCGGGTTATTCTAATTACGATCGGCGCGGGTTACGTCTGAATCTCAGAAATTCCGAAAACCGTTACGGCATTGAAACAATGATGAACGACATCGGTAATCCTACAATTTTCGGAGGCCGCGGATTTTATCGCCCGTTTCAACGAGAAGAAAATAATAACTTACTGACGCGGTTTGAACTCGGTGCAACCTATCTCACAGACATCAATCCGAATCTACAAGAAGAGGGGGAAGAACCCTTGAATGCCGTCGGGCTTGATGTGGGATTCCCAATTTTTGAGACAAGCGCGTTTCGACTCGATCTCTATGACGACATCGCTTTCCTCAATACATTATCCGAAGACAACACAGAAATAGAAATCACGCTTACAGAAGAAAATCAAGTAACAACGAATCTCGCCTGGGGGAACGCTGTTGGCGTTGGATTCTCTTTCACCCAAACGCTCTTCAAAATAGAGTATCGCACGTTTGGAGAGGGCTATATCCCTTCCGTGTTCGATTACACATACGAATCTGCGAAATCGTTATCCCCGGCGCCAGATATGCCCCAATTCTTGGGCTTAGCGGCAAACACTGAACCGAGACGCGGCTTTTTCTCACAACTTATCTGGCATCCGATGCCACAAATTCATTTCATGGGGACATTCGAGGATTATACGAACACGGAACCGAAACTCTATATGGCGGTGACAGAGTCGGGATTAGTCCCACGTTTTTCGCTGCGGGCATTCTACACAAAACGCGATATCGGTGAGGGTGGAGAGACGAATTTCTTCGGAGATCTGTTCGATTTAGATGAAAAATCGGCATTCAGTGTAGAGGTGCGTTATGAAGTCTTTCCACCGGTTGTGACGATTGTTACCCGTGAATACACGTTTCGTCGCGTTGAAACAGCAGAAGGGGTTTCCGAATTTGAGCCGATTCATAAAACGTCGTTTATGGTAGGGGTGAGTACAGATTTTTAGAAAAAACGGTCGCGATCGGGAGATCGCTCCTATAGGAAGAATCTCCAGCAAATAGAAAACACATCAATCTGTTCCACGTTCTATTTCCGCTGCAACAAGTTCACCCAAGAGATTGCCTCTTGCGTTAACCGAGATAACTTTACCCTCTCGATCCAATAAAAACGGTGCCGGGATACCGCGGACCCCATACTTTTCAACGAGGGGACCGCTCCATCCTCCACCGTCAAAGATTTGTCGCCACGGCAACCGGTTCTCCTTGATAAACTCACGCAACACCGCCTCATCCTTATCGAGACTTATCCCGATAACATCAAAGCCTTTGGCGTGGTATTTCTCGTATACCCCTTTGACGTTCGACATTTCTCCAATACACGGTCCACACCACACTGCCCAGAAATCAAGCAGAACGACTTTGCCACGGTAGTCTGCAAGTGAAATTGGTTCGCCCTCCAAATCAACTGTTGATGAGAAATCGGATAGGACTTGCCCCACCCACGCCAAAGTGGGATCTGCCGTCACCCGATATGCGTGGGCAAGTTCGGAGTTGCCTAACTTTTCGTGGAGGTTAGCCAAGCCGCTCCAAGCAGCTCGGTCATCTGGGTTCTGCTTTAATCGACCTTCAAATACCAACTGTAACTTCTGAAAAACTGCTTGAGCTTCTTTGGTATTCCCTAAGGCTTCGTGAATTTCAGACAACATTCTTGTGTGAATCCAATCGTCAGGTGTCAGTTTTAACTGTTCTTCAAAAACGTGTTGAATCTTGCCGAGCACTGTAGTCCATCGTTCTCTTAGCGGATGGTCGCCTTCAAGCCGCTGATAAAAATCGTTAGGCCTTGCTGTTACATACTCGTAATCATAACAAAATCGGTATATCCATTGTGACAAAGCAGGTTTTCCACTTTCCTGCAAGTCACCTTGGAAAGGAGATGTCACAGTAAGTGTTTGATGTTTTTGATGCCGCTCAAAGAGTCCTTCGAGTGCGGTAACGGCTTCTTCGTGGAGATAATCAAAACCAGCCTTTTCAAAAGCCAAATAGCAGACTTCAACATCGTTTGGCAACAGTACCATTGCTTTCTGGACAACATCCCAGAAACCATCATGTGGTATGTCGTACGGGGTTCCTGCGAGTACTATAGCCGAGAATTTTGCTGCAGCGCCATTGTCGGGATTACTTTCCAAGACCCTTTGGGCATGCTTATATAAGTCTTTACGCAACGCCTCAGGAAAGCTCCAAACGAACTCGTACCAAACGAGATTGGACGGGAGCGACGTCTTTCCATTAACAACGCCCGCATCAATTTTTGCCTTGAGGTAAACAGCCAGTGCCGCTTGAAACTCGGGCACACTTGCCCAATAAGTCTCCAACTTGCCATTGTCGTTGTGGTGCAGATTCGAGAATACCTCCCATATATCTACAGCATCCTCATCCTGTTCAGAAAATGCCTGATTCGGAAAGATCGGCACTCCGAAATAAAACCCAATAACCAAAAGTGTTAAACATACACATTCCTTCTGCATCTGTTTGTCCCCGCGTGCTCTTCGCCCAAAACCGATAGCAGGCGTCAGTGAGTAGATAAAAATTTAGTCCACTTCACCTGCCAAGTGCTCAGCAACAAGCTTATCCAAAGTGCTACTTCGGACCTTAACCGAGATAACTTTGCCCTCTCGATCCAGCAGAAACATTCTCGGTACGCTACGGATACCATACCGCTGTGCTAAGGGACCTTTGAGCCGCTTACCGTCAAAAATCTGCCGCCACGGCAACGGATTCTCCTCAATAAATTCGCGCAACGCCGTCTCATCTGTGTCAAGGCTTATTCCAATAACGTCAAAGTCTTTGTTATGATACTTCTCATATACGGCTTTGATAGTCGGTAGCCCCGCGATACATGGACGACACCACGTCGCCCAAAAATCAAGCAAAATAACCTTGCCGCGATAGTCTGTGAGTGAAATCGGTTTACCCGCTAAGTCAACAGCAGGTAAGAGATCAGGCAACATCTCCCCCTTAAATGCCAAAGTAGGATCTGCTCTTACCCGATATTCGCGGGCTAACTCAGGATTTCCAAACTTTTCATGGATACCGGCTAATACTCCCAAAGCAGAATCGTCGTTCGGGTTTCTCTCCAATCGTTTTTCAAAAACTGGTTGGACCTTCTTGAAAACCGCCTCAGCTGCTTCGTCATTCCCCAACGTTTCGTGAACATAGGCAACAATATAAAAAACATAGGAATCAGGCTTCTGCTTCCACTCCCTCTCAAACACAGCGGGAATCTCACTTAACACTGCTCTCCATCGCTCAATCAGTGGATCGTTACTGTCAATTTGTTTATAAACTAAGCTGGGTGTCATCAAATTTTCGTCACTACTATACAGTCTCATTACCCACTTATATGGAATCGGATAGATGGTTCCACGAAGTCGCTCAAAGAGCCTTTCAAGCGAAACAAGTGCCTTTTCGTTCATCGGATTACCAATCCGTGTGCATGTTGCATACGCGAAGAAACAAATCTCAATATCATTATGCACCAACACCATCGCTTTTTCTACAAGGGGATACTTTTCAATCGGCTTTTGAGCATCTATGTCGCCAAATGCCTCAATTGCCAGAAACTTTGCAGCTGCACCGTTGTTCGGGTCTGCCTTCAGAACATTTTCAGCGTGTGATTTGAGTTCTCGCCGCATCTCCTTCGGAAAGCGGTGGACGTAACTTGGTAAGCGGGGTGGAAGTGATGTCAGCCCGTCAGAAACGCCAGGATCAATTTTTGCCTTGAAGTAAGTAATTAATTTTTCCTGAGTCTTCGGTTCGATTTCCCAATGTGGGTCCGTAAGCCCGCGGTGGTCAAGCGTCCTGAGAAAGGTATCCCAAACATCTACAGTGTCCTGTTTCAAGGATTTACCAAAGTCCTTGTCCACATCAGAAAATCCTGGGTTCAGACCAATTGCCGTTAAACAGAACACGATAAGTAAAAAAACAAAACGTACACCTACTTGCTTCACTGTTTCACCTCAATTTTGATCTCCTCATCTTCGACAACTACCGGATACGTCCTGATGCGGAGACGTGGGTCGGTTTGGCATTCACCCGTTTTTGTATCGTAGGCATAACCGTGGACTGGACATACAGCGATACCATTGCGGATTCTGCCCCTACCGAGGGAACCCATTGCATGCGGGCAGGTATTGTCCACAGCACAGAATTCGCCACCCTCATTGAAAATGGCGACCCGCCTTCCGTTAACAGTAAACGCTTTTCCGCGTCCTTCTCGGATGGCTGATGTTTTCGTAACCGTTGTATAATCTGACATGTTTTAATTATACCTTGCGGATAAGTGGCCGTATTTAGGAATTTAGCGGTTTCGGTGTTCGAGCCGCCCTCCATTTCATTACGGGCTACCGGTTTTGAATCTTTTTTAGGAGCCATCCCGTGCGACTATTAGCGTTATAAGCACGGCACTTCCCTATTCCTTGACACTTCCTAAAGTAATCCCCTGCACAAATTCACGCTGCATCGCTAAAAATAGAATAACGATTGGCATGAGCGATAGCAACGTTCCTGCCATCAACATGCCGTAATCTTGCCGATAGGTACCCACAAGATTCGCTAAGCCGATCGGTAGTGTATATTTCACCTCATCCCGTAAAATGATGAGGGGCCAGAGATACCCGTTCCATGAACCCAAGAACGAATAGATCGTCAACGCCCCAAGCGCAGGTTTGATAATAGGTAACACAATCCGGTAATAGATACCGAACTCGGAACAGCCATCAATCCGTGCTGCATCGAGGAGTTCAGACGGAATCGTGACAATGAATTGACGCATCAGAAATACGCCGAACGCACCGACCGAAAATGGGATGATAATCGCTTTGTAACTATTGAGCCAGCCGATATCATACATCAACCCAAACAACGGAACGAGCAGGACCTGGAAAGGCACCATCATGGAAGCGAGGAGGATACCGAACAGAATCTTTTGACCGCGGAATTGATACTTGGCAAACGCATATCCTCCGAGTGAGCAGAAAAACAGCGTGAGTAGCGTTGACGCGGTCGCAATGAAAACACTGTTGACAAAATACCGATTATACGGCACCGTCTTCCATAAATTCCGATAGTTTGACGTGAACTTATCCCACACAATTGAGAGATACGCCGGTTGATGAATCGTTAATTGCAGGAACAATTGACTCCCATTTCCTGTTTCCGCTGTGGATTGGGCAGGCACGGGACCTGCTGATTGGGCAGGCACGGGACCCACAGGTTCGCCAGGTACAAGACCTGTAGATTGGGCAGGCACAAGACCTGCCCCTACTTTCTGCATGGTGATGTGTGATGATTCTAACTCACCCGGGATGCCGTGCAGGCGCCAGACGGAATCTGTCCACAATGCACTGTCTAAAACGAAAGAACGCGTCGGTTGATATGTAACGCCCTCGTTCGGACTGCTGGCATTCATTCCAGACTGCGGTACAGACACGGTTAAAGAGAGACGGTGATACGAGGCATCTCCACGCACGGGGAGAATGATGCGCCGAATCCGCTCAATTGGAATAGCGGAAGAAACCCTTGACGTTATACGCGCAGTGTTACTGCCTTGGAAATTGTAGGATAGACTCACATCCGTCTGGAGATCATCTGATGTGCGTATACGCGTGCCCGTTTCTACTTCCCAGTTCACACCTTCAATTGGTGTGCGATTGAAGTCGAGGTCTTCTATCTGGAGCGTTCCAACCGCAACTTCACGATACACTGATCCCCAGATCGTATCAACTGCCTCAGGAATAACAGCGTCTCGCACCGCCGCGGTAACCGAATCCATTGTGCCGTTCCAGACTTCGTCTGGTAGCCCTGCGACCAGTTGCTGCCATAAACCCTGTATTATTTCAGTTTGTAATTCTTCGGATGGGACATGGTTAGAAAGCTTCGCACTTGCCGCGATATGCGCTTGTGCCTCAGCCCCAATGATTTGTGTGAGTTGGGGCTGCAGGGTTTTCCACTCCGTTTCATCCACAGCCCTCGGTTTTTCAATCTCAGGATAGGCATCTTTGACAATATATGGCGATGCTGCGACACGCGGAGGCAGATTCGGGAACCACTGAATAGGGACAGCGAAAATTTCGTTGGCAGTTTTAAATGAGGAGGTCAATAGCCACAGCATCGGTATCATGGTACAAAACGCTGCCCCTACTAAAAGGAGATAACCGATCCCTCTGAAAATTTTTATTTTAACGCGTTGGTTTCTTTTGCTGTGATTCATAAGTTTTTTCTACTAATCTGATTGAGATTATCCATGGAAGCTAATCACTCACCCCATATTATTGCTTCAATTTTGTCGGAGACTGTATCCACCACTTCATCAGGTAAATAACATACATATTTAACCTCTCTTGCATGCCAATCAAGGCTCTTAACCTGATCTACTCGGATAACACCATCTACAGGAAGTCCATCCGGAATAGGAACTTCAAAAGCAATCCCTCTGACGGTACGGGTAATTGGGCAAACGACAGCAATATTCTGTCTGAGGTTAAAATTCCATGAGGATACAACAACGGCAGGACGACGCTTCCTGATTTCGCTGCCTTTTTGTGGATCTAAGTTAATCTCAACTACGTCACCTCGCACTGGAATGTAGTCGCTATTATATAAGGTTGAACTTATCATATTTCATTGCCAACAGCCGGACCGGTATCCCACTCATTAGACTCGTCGGATCCATTATTTTCCGTTGTGTCAATCAGGAGCTCCTTTAATTTTAAGCGTGGATGTGTCGTAGAGCGTCCGACCTTTTCAACCCGATGTGGCTTAGGTTTTCCAGATTTAACAGTTTCATACTGCTCAGCACAACCTGATTCTTGAGCCAGTAAGTCGTTCAGTTTCAAGCGTGGATGTATCGTAGAGCGTCCGACCTTTTCAACCCGATGTGGCTTGCGCAGGGCATCAGCCTTAGCAGGTACCCGATTTTCGTATTTAGTTTTGGGCGCGATAAGGAAATTAAGATACGCGACAAGGACCAAACATTCTTGAGATGACATTATTCCCTCCTTAATTATAACCCGAATTCGGATAATTCGACTGTACGTGCGCGCTGGATATCGTCCTGGTATTTGAAGACACAGCCAAGCGTCTCAGCAACGACATCCGCGTTCAGTTGCGCTTTACCAAGTGCCACAAGTGCCAATGCCCAATCCAAGGTCTCCGCAACACCCGGTTTCTTATAGTAATCCCCTTGCCGCCACAGCTGCATCATCCGACATAACTGCTGGGCGAGATGCTCATCAATCTGTGGTAATTTCGTTTGCACGATCGCTAACTCCTTCTCCACAGTCGGATAATCGATCCACTGGTAGAGACACCGGCGTTTAAGTGCTTCATGAACCTCTCGCGTCCGGTTTGAAGTCAGCACCACATAAGGAATATGTTTCGCTTGAATCGTACCGATTTCCGGGATGGTAATCTGGAAGTCGGACAAGATCTCGAGGAGAAACGCCTCAAATTCACTGTCGCTCCGATCTACCTCGTCAATGAGTAAAACGGGCGGCACATCACCATCGCTTTGGATAGCCTCGAGCAACGGACGTTTCAGGAGAAACGCTTCGCTAAACAGATCCGTCCCGATGTCTTCCTTCTCTCGTCCGCGCGCTTCATCAATACGAAGTTGCAAAATTTGCCGTGTGTAGTTCCATTCATACAATGCGCTATTTGCATCCAAACCCTCATAGCACTGCAATCGGATGAGTTTCGCCCCTGTTGAATCTGCGAGCACCTTCGCGACTTCCGTCTTGCCGACCCCCGGTTCGCCTTCGAGAAAGATGGGTTTTTTGAGATGATGCGCGAGATAGAGGGTTGTCGCTAAACCTCGATCGGCGATATATGCATGTTTTTCACAGGCAACTTGAACGTTTTCGATAGACGTGAACATATTTTTAATGATTCCTTGCGGTGCGGTATGGAACTCAGACTATTCAAACAATTGCCCTACGGGACAGGCAAACCCCGGCACGACATCCTCACCTGTCAACGTGGCTTCGTGCGTCAGGGTCTCAATATCGCTTTTAGAACGATACACCGTCACCGCTTTGGCGATGGGATCAAGGACCCAGACGAGGCGGGTCCCTGCCTCCAGATAGTCTAACGCCTTGCGGACGATCCGGTAGTGAACATCCGTCGGAGAGACGACTTCAATCGCCAAGTCAGGCGGTATCGGGAATTTTTCGTCTTCGTCGACATCCAGATGGGCGGTTGAAACGAACGCAACATCCGGCTTCATCACACGTTCTCCGACCTGAAATGCCGTTTCCGCTGTGTACAATTCTCCGAGTCCATTTTCGTAGACATACCGATCCAAATATCGAATGATGCTGATACTAATCTTACCGTGTCTTCTCGTCGCTGGAGGCATCGGTATTAATTCTCCTTTGGCGTATTCATATCCTGGAACATCGTTTTCAAGAAACTCCTCCAATGTCATCGTGGTAGGGATGGACTTCGGAACGCTTGGCGGTGATTTCAGGACTAATGTGCCTTTAACGTATTCGTATCCCGGGACATCGTTCTCGAGAAAATCCTCTAATGTCATCGTGGTAGGGATGGATTCAGGGATTTCTGGTGTGTCTTTACGAGATTCTTTCATGTTTTTTCCCCCGTATGTTTCTGGCAGATTTCAGAATTAATTGAACATTCTCAAAGGCTCCCTCATATTCATCAGCGTCCTTCGGATAGGCACAAACTAACAGTTTATGCTACAAATTATCTTCCTGTAGGGCGCGTTCATAATCTTCGCGATAATCTATATCGCGGAGGACTCGATCGGTATCGACTGTAACGTAATGAATATCATCGCCATACCTTTTGAACAGCGTCCGCACGCCGCCGCTCTCCGCTCCCAAGGCAAGAATATCGTCGGCATATCGCCGATGGAAGATGACTGGATGCCCCCGTTTATAATTATAACTCGGTAGGGCAATCCCCGCGTCCGTTCGGACGTAAGCATCAATGACCTCATCGATTAACACAGAGGTAATAAACGGCTGGTCGACCAGCATCAGTGCGAACGCGTCGCTCCCTTGCAATGCCCGAATCCCCGCCTGTGCGGAGGTCAGCATCCCCTCGTGATAGCCAGAGTTAAAAACGATTTTGACGGGACGTTCCGACAGTTGCTCTTGAATCTGTTCTGCGCAATGTCCGACAATAACGATAACCTCATCAAACTTGGATTCAAGCATACTGTCCACCACGGTTTCAACAATAGTGCTCTTCCCGAAAGGGAGGAGTTGCTTCGGTTCACCCATCCGAGTGGAGAGTCCTGCGGCGAGGAGAATTCCGGAAATGAAGGTGGGAGTCGGATACGTCATAATCTAATACCGAATGCCGAAAGTCTTATATTCCCCAGTGAACGGACGTTCGTTAACTTCAATCGAATCCACCCTCGCATAACGCGGACCCTTCTTTAGCAAAGCGACTAACGCCTCCAACTGCGACTTATCCCCCTCGGCGACGACTTCGACAGTGCCGTTGGGTAGATTCTTGGCATAGCCATTGATACCGATCTGCTTCGCGTTCAGTTGTGTGAAATTGCGGAATCCGACGCCTTGCACCTTTCCAGTAATTATCACAAACAGTTGTACTTTCCGGTTGACCTCAATCGTGAGCATGACAGGTGTCCCAAGTTTTGGCAGTAACGCATCGTTCTTTTTATAGATATTCTCCTCAGAGGATTCAGGAAGCGGATTCTGAAAGAGCGCACTCGCATCAAAGCGTCTCAAGGCAACAAGGTCATTGCTCATAAACGCCTGCGGGATCATCGCATCCTCATCGTCGCTATCCAAATCTGGCACGATACGTGATCCGGAATAGACCCAAGCGACATGTGGCATCGGCTTTTGCGTCTTCACATTGAAAATGAGTTCTTCGGCACGCACCTTCTTCGCTTCACCGCCATCCCCCCATTCAACATAGATGAGAAACTCGGTTCCCTTTGGGGATGTCGGTTCATCTTTTTCTTCGTCATAGCCGGGAGGCATTCCTACCGCAACACCAAGTTTACCAAGCGCGTCATGAACTTCCTTCGCTGTCGCATCGACAACGACAATGCTCTCATACTCCTTGCCATTGCGACCACAAACGAGGTATTCAACCGCTCCCTTTAAATGTGAATCGTATTCACCAAGTGCTTCAGAAATTTTACCCTTTAAAACGAGCTTCTTCTCTTTCTCCTTGATTTGAAGATGTCCATCTGCCCACGCAATATTCGACAGTCCGACAAGACACGCACCGATATAGACGATTACTCCCACCTGCCAAGCATAGGTTTTCACTTCCTTCATCAGATGACTCCTTTTTTAAGGGTTAAAGGTTTTTCGCAGAAAAACCGAACCGATAACTATTAAAAAGTATACCGTAAACCGTTAAATATTTCCACATCATGTTTTTGGATACCGGTCGGGGGTTCGCTATCGTATCGGAAATTTACTCGGAGCGGAAAGGATAATTTTGTCGTCAGCCGGAATGTAATGCTGCCTTCAAAAAGGACGCGATAGTCTTGAAAACGTCGGACATAGACCTGATAGTATCCTGTCGCACTCGTCGTGATGCGTTCATCGAGTTGCCCCGTCCAATTGATATAATTCGTTGACCGAACGACACGGGTCGTGATCGCGCCACGCGCCTTGTCATTAATGCGTTCGTGTTCCCACATCGCACCGATGCCGAGATAGAGATTAAATCTGGAATCACGCGGATGCGAGGCGAACCGAACACCACCGCCTCCCAAATTCCGGTCGCTCAATAAAATAGATTCGTTGAATTGCTTCTGAACAAAGGATTCCAAAAGGAGGTGTTGCGTCAAATTTCGGATAATTCGAGCGTGTGCCATGCCTTTGTTGATAAAAAACACATTATCCTTTCTACCCTGCTGGAGACTCCCAAAAATAAAGGCGTGATACACGTCTGTAAGATAATCCGATCGAAATCGAGTTCGAGTTGTCAGGAGATCTGTGTTACCGGAACGATAGGCTAAATCCAGAGCGATACTGTTATACACACCGGATTCCAACTGCATTTGCTTCATGGTTTCACCCGTAAAGATGTTCACCTGTGCTATGAGTGGAGGACAGCAAGCGAGAAATAATATGAAACAGACACCGACAAGTCGATTGCTCTTATTCTGACTGGAATGATTCGAAGGAAAATACAATGGACAAAATCGCTCTGTGGTAGTAAAATCAGTAAAGAAAATGGTAAAATTCACCTTCTAAAAATATATCAAAATAGGAAGACACACATGCAACGCATCCTTATAGATACGGATCCGGGGGTAGACGATGCCCTTGCGATTCTCCTCGCACTGCTTTCGCCCGAATTACAGATAGAGGCAATAACAACTGTCTGTGGAAACGTTCCTGTCACACAGGGGACAGAGAATCTGTTAAGAATTCTTGAGGTGCTCGATTTGGTGGAATTCCCACTGATTGCTCAAGGCGAATCACAACCGCTCGTCAAATCCCTCGTGACAGCGGCGCATGTCCACGGTGATGACGGTTTAGGGAATATTAGTCAACTACGAAATGCCGATGGGAGTCCGCTGTATCCACCCGCTGACACACATATCTCACCTACTTCAGGGGTTGATCTCATTCTTGAGATGGTAACACGTTATCCAGCGGAACTCACACTCGTCGCCCTCGGTCCGCTGACAAACGTCGCTAAGGCAATTCGCAAAGACCCAGCAAACATGCAACGACTGCAGAAGATTGTTGTGATGGGCGGTGCGTTTGAAGACTACGGTAATGTCACAACGACCGCTGAATTTAACATATTCGTCGATCCACATGCAGCCCAGGAAGTCTTTCACGCCAATATCCCAATCGACATTGCACCGCTCGACGTAACCCATCAAGTTGTTTTAACCGGTGAACGCTTGCACGCTGAACTTGACAATCGATCTGACAGAATTTCCCAATTCCTCAAGGATGCGACACACGTCTGTATGGAATTTTATCGTCAATACGTTGGGTTCTGGGGGTTTCATATCCACGACGCACTCCCGATCGGTATGCTTACACACCCAGACTATTTTGAAAGTGTTGCGGCTTATGTGCAAGTGGAAACGGAAGGTGCTTTAACAAACGGCATGACAGTGTCCGATCTACGTCCTGAACGTCGATCTCCGCATCCAAATGCCCAAGTCTGCATTAAGGTAGCAGCGGAGGCGTTTCTGGATCATTTTTTTGAGCGGCTTTAGTTCCAAGGGCGGGCACCCACAAGGGATGCCCCTACAAGGCTGATTCTATCGGCTGGCAAAGTCTATGCTACAAAAAAGTATTGCTTTCAAATAGAACATTTGGATTGGTTTTGCCCCGGACGAATACGGCTTTCCCATCGGTTTGAAAACGGTTGTTATAGAAACGGATGTTGCGAATGCCTTCGCTCACACAATCAACCGCGGCAGGGTTTCCATTAGCAGCGCGCGTTGTGGAGATTGTGTTAGCGTAAAAAGTTGTGTCCGTGATACCGCCGCTTGCGCCGGTAGACCAGAGGTGAATACCGCCATAACGATTCTTCCGACCATCGTTTACACTCACATTGTGGCGAAGGACGTTCCCATAAAACGCACGGGCATCGCTGAATTGCGCCAGCAAATATCCGGGTCCATCGTTATCGTGGGAATAGTTATGCTGAACCGTCGAATTCCGCACACCACCGTCCAGATCGAACCCGCCCCCATCTTTACTGCTACCTGTCCGGTTGTGATGAGATTCATTGAACTGAATGACAACGCGGTTGGCGTCCCATGCCCAGATTCCAACGGGACCACCGCCTTCGTAATCGTTTAAACCACCATTTTCGTAAGCACGGCACCGCTCAATTACCGCTCCATCTACCTGTGCGAGGACAATGCCGTTCCCTGAGTGACTCCCCTTGCCAGGGATGCCCGCGTTCTTATAGACGCTGCAATTGCCGAGATAAAAGTCGGCATGTGCATATCCCTCGCGCTCCGGATTCCACACACCGATACAACTGATACCTGCGTCACCGTTGTCATGGCTGGTGGTGTATGTAATGTTGACATCACGGAAACCGCTCCAACTCCCATCTGGGGGTTCTGCCACGAAGCGGATCCCAGAATGCTTGAAATCGCTGACATCGACGCGATGTATCCGAATATCTCGCAGCTTAATCCCACCGGGAAGTGTATTCATGAACAGGATGCCGGAATTGGTATTCTCAAACGCGCCAGCACCGACAAAGTTGAGTTTGCTTAGGTGAACGCCTCCCATATTCTTGGCTATAAAACCGGTACCCTCTCCTGCGTCGATGGTGGCTCTACCGGATCCGTAGGAGCTTATTGTTACGGCGCACGGCGTGTGTCTACTGCTTTTTGTTACGGCACACGGCGTGTGCCTACTACTTTGCAGACGGAGACTTCCGGGGAAGGTTTGTTTGGCTTGAAATAGGACAGCATCACCCGGTAACACCTGAGCGGCATTTACGCGTGCAATACTTTGCCACGGGCATGTTTCGGATGTGCCGAGGTTTGAATCGTCACCGAACAAACTCACGTAGTAATTCATCGCAAACCGCTTAAAATACGTTCACGCCACCCAGTGGATGGCTCGGAATATAGCGGAGGTCGTTGTATGGATCGCGCTGGAGCATCATTGGCACCTCTAACTTCGGAAGTTTCAGTTCAGCGAATTTAACGCGTTGCTGGGGGGTCAGTTCTGCCGCGATTTCCTCAATGATGTCCTTAATCTCGTCGAGATAAATCTCGCGTTGCTTTAGAAACTTCCGTGCCTCGTCTCTGAATTGGTTTAGTTCCCGCCGAGAACGCGTATCCATGAACCCACTTTCGTAGCGATCATAGTATCGTTGCGTCATACCCGCTCGAAATACCTGATAATCCACCTCTAACTGTTTCTTCTCAAAATCGTAATCATCAACAATATCACGGATAAGTTTCAGTTTCGGGTGAATTGTCTGCTGCTGTGCCGTTGTGAGTTGCAATGCCGCTGAACTCTTGGATATATCGATCAGTTTGAGTCCGCCACACGCTTGCAAAAAACCGCAGAGCAGTAAAATGAAGAAGGGGATAGAAGCATGGAAGACTGGAAGCATGGAAGACTGGAAGGTTCCCCCCTCTTCCAACCTTCCAACCTTCCAGTGAATGCCTTCCAATCTCAGGAGCAAACGAAGAAATCCTGTGTCAGTCCTACAAGTCATACAAGTCACCATATTTCGCTCGGAGGTAGGCTATATACGGTTCAATGGAGAGAGGGCCTCCAGTTGCGCGTTGAATAATTTCCGGTGCCGTATACTTCGATCCGTGCTGGTAAAGATTTTCTTTCAACCAATCGTGGAGCGTAGTAAACTCGCCATTTTCAATTTCAGATGGAATTTCAGTGTGTGCCTCGCATGCGGCTGAGAAGAATTGTGCCCCCAAAATATTGCCCAACGTATAGCCCTGAAATGAACCCCCAATCAACCCATAATACCAATGGACATCTTGCAAAACGCCATCTTTATCATCAGGAGGGACGATGCCGAAATCGGCTTCAAACCGTTCACGCCATGCACCCGGCAAATCTCGAATCTCCAAATTGCCTTCCAAGAGTGCCAGTTCGAAATCGAAACGCAACATGACGTGTAGATTGTATGTAACTTCGTCCGCATTTGTCCGAATGAGAGAGCGTTCCACCTTATTAATGGCGCGGTGAAACGTCCGTAAGGGGACGGAACCCAGCTGCTCAGGAAAAACGCTTTGGAGTTGCGGATAGAAATGCTGCCAAAACCCTCGGCTCCGTCCGACAATATTTTCCCAAAGCCTCGACTGACTCTCATGCACGCCCGATGAAGTACCACTCGCGAGCGGTGTGCCTTCCAAGTCCATGCGAATCCCCTGTTCATAGAGAGCATGCCCGGTTTCGTGTAGCGTGCTGAAGAGCGCATCGCCAAGGAAATTCTCTTTTGTACGGGTTGTGATCCGCACGTCGCCAAGCGAGAATTTTGTCATAAATGGGTGGTGTGTCTTATCTTGGCGACCTCGATTCAAGTCGTAACCGAACTTTTGAGCAACCTCTAAACCAAACGCGAGCTGCTTGTCCTCAGGAAAGTGTTGGTGCAAACAGGAATCGTCGGCGAGTGCTTGCGATGTAATGGCAGCAGCAATCGGCACAAGTTCCTGCCGCAATTCCGCAAAGACGCGACTCACATCGGTAGCCTTCATTCCGTAATCGCTGAATTCAATGAGTGGATCGGCGATGTGCTCATACCCCGGAAAGAATTCTGCCGCCTGTCGGCTATAATCCAGTGTTTTTTCGAGATAGGGACGTACCCGCTCAAAGTCGTTCGCGGGACGTGCTTCCGTCCACACTTGATAAGACTCCGATGTGTGGTTGGTCACCTCTGCCATGAATTCAGCAGGGATTTTGGTAGCCCATTCGTAGTCTCTACGCGTAACACGGAGCAGACTTGCTGCATCGGAATCGTAAGCGAGACTTTTTTCATACGGTTCGAGGGTGTCGAGTAACCTTCCTACTTCGGGATCGGTAAACTTTTCGTGTGCCAATCGGCGAAGTGTCGCACTTTGCCGTCCCCGAGCCGGGGCACCCCCGGGTGGCATATACGTGGTTTGATCCCAGTAGAGGAGTCCGGCGGCGGACGATATATCATCCACCTCAAGCAGCCGGGCTTTGAGTTGTTGGAATTTGGACTGCATACTATGCTCCTATTGTAACCCAAGTTGCTACGGACAAGATTTCGGGTGTGCGAACCCCGTTTTTCAGTGAAAAGCGTTCATGCGCCGCGAAGGTCTTGTCGCGTAAACTTTTCGTTTGCGCATCCACGGACACAAACTGGAAAGATTGTGCTACGAGTGGCACAATCTCACAGTTTATGCACTCAGGCACAGGAGACCCATGGTTCCCTATGCTACAATTTCAATCAGAAATGGTATTATTACTGGATTCAAACCGATTTAGAAAATGTCTGATGTTTACGCTTATCGGGCGTTTTTGATGCGTCCCCATGTGGTTGTGAGCTTGGCTTTAGGGTCTACGGGAAAACTGTCATCGCCGAAGAACTCAATTTCGCCAATTTGAAAGTATGCACCAGCCGGGTTCGATGCGGTGTCAAAAGTAACATGCCGAAAAAACCGATACCCGGTTTTTTGAACGTCGTAATCTTCCCCTGCCTCGAAAAGGACGACTTGCAGTCGCTGATCCCAAAAGCTCTTCCCGTCGTGAGCATAGATAGTCGTAAACTTCTTGCCGTCGTTCGATCCCTGAACCTCCCACACTGTAGGGTCCCTCGGAGGAACATCGTTCGCTGAAGATACGGTGAAGTGGGTCAATGCGTACTGCTCCTCAAACTCCGCTGTCACGTGTAGACCTTCTTTCGGAATGCCGCCCCCACGTCCGCAGCACCATTTGTCATTGCTGGGGCCAAGGCGGTTATCGAAGACGTTAAACGCAAATTCACCGCCCGCGAATCCGGGTTCATCGTTGGCTGAGAAAGTGGCGTTGTAACCTTTATCTGCTTCAGGTTCACCATCGTCTTCTGGGTCGGTTAGGTCGCCTCCCAGCAGTGAATCCGTTCCTGTTCCCAAGACTTCCTCCGCCTGTGCCATATCGCTCGTGCTGATAACAAAACAGGTTATCATCAACACAAAACCTACTAATACCAACATAATTTTCATGCTGTTCAATCTCCCAGAGAAATGAATCTCACTTTTACGTGAGTTTCGCACTTCTCATGTTAATTTTAAAATATACTGATAGAATAACACATACACACCCCCATTTTCAAGGAAATGAACAGAATCTTTCAAGGCATCGCACCCCAAACACCGTTCAGTCAAGACCTAACGTAGAAAATTTAAAGCCCTCCTGCCCCTCTGATAAGGGGATACAGGAGGGCTCTTCGATCTGTAGCGGATTAGCCAACCGTTATTTCTCTGACTGCTTGAGGGATCCCCAGAGTCCTATCTGTTTTCGGAGGAGATGTGGGGCTTGTGGCACAAACGGCTTATGGTAGCCGGGTGTGCCAATATCCCCTGCTGCCCCGTAGTAATAGTCTGTATCGGTATCAGCTTCGGCATAGCGGGTATAACTCTGTCGCTCCCCATTGACATGCTTTGGGGCAACCGGTCGGGATCCTCCAAAATCTTCGCCTGCTTTGGAGATAACACCGCCATTCGCGGTTCTCAAAGCCCAACCTCTTTTCAGCACATTGCCAATCTTCAGATCGTAGACCTGATCCTCCGTCACACCGTCAAAACGATTTGGATGAACGGTATGCGTCACAAAGATAACGGCTTTTTCCCCAGGCACGGTGAAGTTGTCAACTCGCACATGCTTAAACGTTTTATTGTTGAAATTCTGGTGTGCCACATAACTGAAAAAACAATTATGTAGCAGGATAGGGGTGGAATTCGGATTGTAGAGTTCAATCCACTGCGGTAGGTTACCGCCGCTGGTCCGACTCCAGTCGCGCACCATATACTCTGTGAGGCGAAGGGGTTGCTGTGTGACTTGCGTTTGCTGTCGGGCTTGTGTTTGTATCGGTTGTGGGGTGACACCTGTCTGTGGTGGACCTGTCGCTTGGACGGGATTTTGCGTGGGGTTCTGCGTGGGGTTTTGGGGTGTGCCATCGGGTTGAGCGAGGAGTTCCGGTGTTTTCGTGTCGCCTGGTACTCTGTTTATTCCACCTGTTTCATCTATCTGCACATCGGTGCGAGGTTCCTCATCAATACGGAAGGGGAGGATTTCTTCGACTTCGATAATTGGTGGTTGTGGGGTATTGATGGATTCCGGTGGTGGAGTCTTCGGGGGTGGTGGATCATCTGGGTCCTCGAAATCTAAATCTGGGGTGTCGTCAACAAAATCACGGAGTATGTCATCAATCGTATTTCCGTCGTCTCGATCAGCCCTATGGAGTGGACCGTAGTTGGGGTTAACTTTCGTCGAACCATCGGGACACCGCTTATACAAGCGAGCATGCCTATGCTGCCCTGTTCCAACCGCCCCGTCATCGCTATGACCTGGAAAGAGACCAGAAGGATGGTTGTCATGTATATGATCTACCCATTCTCCGTCCTCGCATGCACTTCCGCTATCCACTGCAAATAGACACAGGCTTATCAGCAACAGTCCAATCATTGTTTTCATCGTATATCTCCTTTGAAAGTTCATAATCAACGCTGTATCGGGACACTCCCGATGCAATAAAAATAGCCCGCAACGGGACACTCCGTCCGAAACAGAATGCCTGCGGGCGCGAAAATACACCGACCCGACAGCGAACTGCCGAGACAGGTCTTGTGAAGTCGTTATGAAGCAAATTACTTATCGTTTGTGGTGTAGAAGGGGGGGTAACCTGCTAACAGGTCGACAGAACGCCTCAGAATGCGTATATCTTCACACATACGCAGAGACTTTTTCAATTGCGATAGCATACTGCACTTCGTCATTATCGTTCCCAGGTAAAATGTCCGATGCGGACGCAGATTAAGCAACTTGAATTATTATACACAAACACGCGAAAAATGTCAATTTTTTTATAGGGCGGGGCCATTTAGTTTTAAGAAATTATCAGACTTCACGCCATTTTTGGACGATCCGGTGCGGTTGGATGAAGATTATAGTAAAGCTCACAATTAAGTTTACACGCTCTTGGGGATCAAAAACGTGTAAAAAAATGGAAAACTTTGGACAAAAGAGCGATACTCCTTTGTAGTCAATTAATAACAATTGCGAATTTTGTCTTATTTTCGTAACAATTGTGTGTTACAATTTAGGTTAGAATTTTGTGAGAGAGGTAGCCTGATGGGAATAAACGCTCGGATCCGCTTCACGACTCCATATCTGCTCATCGCTTTGGTATGTTGCTTCGTCATGAATGGGTGTTCACCGAAAGACGATACAAGCGTTGCAAAGACAGAGGACACACAATTCACTATCAAAAATAAAGGTTCAGACACGATGGTGAATCTGGCACAGGCATGGGCTGAAAAGTATACGAATGTCAGCATGACTGCCTCGGTGGAGGTGTCAGGTGGCGGTTCTGGAACGGGTGTCGCTGCGCTTATTAATGGCACTGTAGACATTGCGAATTGCAGTCGTCAGATCACGCCAAAAGAACTGGAACTTTCGACGCAAAATACGGGTAAAGTCCCGCAGGAATTTATCGTCGGCTACGATGCCCTCGCCGTCTATGTGCACCAAGACACGCCCATTGATAGAATTACCATTATTCAACTTGCAGAAATTTATGGTGAGAACGGCACCATAAGCAAATGGAGCGATCTCGGTATATCGCATAGCGACTGTCCGAGTGACAAAATTATCCGCATCAGCCGTCAATCCAATTCCGGTACTTATTTCTATTTTCGCGAAGCCCTTCTCGGCAAAAGCCGTGATTTCCGCATCGGTTCGTTGGATCTACATGGATCCAAAGATGTCGTAGAAGTTGTCGGTAGAACCCCGTGTGCTATCGGCTACAGCGGCATGGGATATGCCACCTCACATGTGAAAATGTTAGAGGTCGCTGCTGATTCCAATTCGCCTTACTATCCCCCGAATCTTGAAAATGTCCTTGCCAAAACCTACCCTATCGCGCGTCCTTTATACATGTATTCCCTCGGCGAACCTACGGGGGAAGTAAAAATATATCTCGATTGGATCTTGTCAACAGCCGGGCAAGAGATCGTTGAGAAGCTCGGCTTCGTACCCTTAGAAAACAATTAAAAATATATATGAACATCCTACGCAAAAAAAGCGCGGCGAATCTGCCATTTTCCGAAACAGCGATTGAATTGTTTATCCGTCTGTGTGGTATCAGTTCCATTCTCTTTGTATTCGGTATCTTCTTTTTTGTATTTCGGGAGGGAGCGGGTTTCCTTTTCGGGGGTTTAGATTTAGGGCAATTTCTGACGAGTGTAGAGTGGCAACCGACCTCATTGAACAATAAAAGGTATGGGGCATTTGCGTTGATCGTTGGCACTTTCAGCGTCACCCTTTTAGCCATGTGTATCGCTGTTCCGTTTGGACTTGGGGCGGCAATCTTTGTATCTGAGTTTTGTAGCCCGAAACTGAGAGAAGCATTTAAGATCATCATTGAACTGCTCGCGGCCATCCCGTCTGTTGTGTGGGGGTTCATCGGATTGACTTTGATGAATCAATTGATTATTACAGTGTTCAAAGCCCCCATTGGGTTAACAATGCTCAACGGTAGCATCATGCTGGCATTGATGAGTGTGCCGATTATCGTTTCTATCGCGGAAGACGCGCTAAAAGCCGTACCGGATTCCTATCGTGAAGCGGCAGAGGCGCTCGGTGCGACTCGGTGGCAGGTGGTTTATCGTGTGTTGCTACCCGCCGCCAAAAACGGACTCCTCGCAGCTGTGCTCCTCGGTGCGGCACGCTCTATCGGTGAAACGATGGCTGTGCTTATGGCGACCGGGCACTCCGTTAACATTCCTTCAGGTCCCCTCTCTTGGATTCGCACGCTCACAGCAACAATCGCCGCTGAGTTGGGCGAAGTCGCAAGAGGCGATGAACACTATCAAGCCCTCTTTATCATCGGTATCCTGCTGTTTACGATTACATTTGTGGTGAATCTCATCGCAGACTTGGTGATTAAAGGTATCCGTCAAGAGTCATAACATAGGAAACCGCAGGAAAGAGGCGCAATAAATTGTGCTACTACGAACAGGGTTTCGTTAAGGTATCCGTCAGCAGTCATAACACCGGATAACCATTTCTTTGAGGACATCTAAAGCACGTAGCTCGTAATGAAATTATGCCTTAAATGGCATAATTTGTCTTAGCTTTACATTTGGAGAGCGGATTTAAGAAACATACTTGATAGTTCAGACGCACGTTATTTAACCGCAAGGTAAAATTAAAAAATGTTTACAGAAACAGCAATCAGCAAACAGAAGCGGTGGACAGAAAATGTGATGCGCATCTTCTTCCTTGTAATGACAAGCCTGATGATTCTTCCATTACTTCTCATCATCGGTTATCTTATTTACAAAGCACTGCCGGTTCTCTCACTGGAGTTCCTCTTCACGAATCCAAAGGACAACATGCGTGCGGGGGGACTCTGGGCACCCTTCTTGGGCACAATTTATTTGGTAGTCGTATCTTTATTAGTGTCGGCACCGATTGGCGTATTTGCCGCAGTATACCTCAACGAGTATGCCCGTGAGAGTTGGTTCACGCGTATCACGAATTTAGCGGTTGTGAATCTCGCGGGTGTACCGAGTATCGTTCACGCTTTGTTCGGTGTTGGCGCATTTGTGCTTTTCGCGGGTTTAGGAGAATCCATTTTAGCAGCGTCCCTCACATTAGCCATCATGACGCTCCCAGTCATCATCGCCAGCACAACGGAAGCTCTGAAAGCCGTCCCGATGTCCTTTCGGGAGGCGTGCTGGAACCTTGGGGCGACGCGCTGGCAAACAATTCGTCGTATCGTTATCCCGAACTCCATCAGTGGCATTTTGACGGGGGTTATCTTACAGGTATCGCGGGCAGCAGGTGAAACGGCACCGATTATGTTCACGGGTGCGGTTTTTTATAAAGCTATTGCGGAAGGAAACCTTTTTGCCTATAATATAACGGAACAGTGTATGGCACTCTCGCTACACCTCTTTACGATTTCAACACAGGTCCCGGACGTTACGGAAGGTATTCCATACGGGACGGCAGTTGTCCTTGTCGGCAGTGTCTTACTCGTCAATGCAGCAGCGATTGTGCTAAGGGTATACCTCCGAACCCGGAAAAAGTGGTAAAATGGTTGTCGGTTATCGGACAAGAGGACTTTCGTGAAGATGCGCGCTTCTTAGAAAACTCCAAGCAAGTTCAATTGAAAGACTTTTTAGCCGAGAACCGAAAACTATTCCTCGAAAATGTATGATGAATAAACAGAAGTTACAGGCGATCATAGAAGGAAACATCGTTAGCGGAATAATCCAGTTCCTGATTCTCGCTTCCGCTGTCGTCTTTGTGCTGGAATCTGATAGTGAGGATCCGCATGCCCCTCATTTCATTGTGCTGGACTCGGTATTTTTTGGTTTATTTTCGATCGAATATATCCTACGAGTTTATATGGAACCCAGAAAGCGGGATTTCATTTTCAGTTTCTATGGCATCATAGACTTACTCGCTATTTTACCGTCTCTGTTCCTTTTACCGGGGTTCCGTGTACTGAGAATACTGCGATTCCTACGAATTTTCAGAATCTTCAAAGCGACCCGATTTATCCTTGCAGTAGATCGGCTCACCGAAGCATTGAATGAAATCCGGCGAGAACTCTTAGCATTGGTTATTCTGTCATTGATGTTAGTCTATCTCGCGGCGTGTGGTATCCACTATTTTGAAAGAAATGTACAACCCGCGGAATTCGGAACCATTCTTGATTCCATGTGGTGGGCTATCGTGACGTTAACAACAGTCGGTTATGGAGATGTCTATCCGATAACACCGGGGGGAAAAATTTTCACGGCTCTCGTCACTCTTGTTGGGGTGGGATTAATCGCGATTCCGTCCGGACTCTTAGCTTCAGTTTTAACGGAAGCACGGGTGGAACGTAAAAAAGAAGAAAGCGAAGAAAACGTGGAAAATAGATCCACGGAAGGCATCGACAAATAGACATGAACTCAAATAGTCAGAATGGATCGCAAACGACACCTATAATTGAGGTTACCGACCTGAAGGTGCACTATGGAAATAAATCCGCCCTGAACGGCGTCTCATTTGATGTATACCAGCACGAGATTCTCGGTATCATCGGTCCTGCGCAATCCGGTAAGACGACACTCCTGAAAGTTATCAATAGGACCCTGGAATTTACACCGGACACAACCGTAGAAGGATCTGTAAAACTCGATGGTGAAGATATTAGCACAATTGGCGATGTATACGGCTTACGCCGACGTATCGGTATGGTTCAGCCTTTACCGGTAGGGCTGCCGCTTTCCATATATGATAACGTCGCTTTTGCCCCTCGCACAGCAGGGGTTCGCTCAAAATCGGAATTAGACGAAATCGTTGAACGGTGTTTACAGCAAGCGGCACTGTGGGAAGAGGTCAAGGACCGGTTGAACACGCTCGGTACTCAATTATCAGGGGGACAACAACAACGCTTGACGATCGCTCGTGCGCTTTCGCATCAACCAGACATTCTCTGTCTTGACGAATTTTCAATCGCCGTCGACCCTGTTACAACGATGCGTATCGAAGAAGTGCTTAAAACTTTACAAACGGAAATGACGATTTTGCTCGTCACGAATTTGGTGCAACAGGCGAAACGGTTGGCGAATCGCACCGCCTTTTTTCTCAACGGGGACCTCATTGAGATTGATACAACAGATATAATTTTCTCTGAAAACCCGTCAGAGCAAGCGACGTATGACTATGTGAACGGGACTTTTGGCTAAAAGTCAGCAGTCGTCAATCCGTATGAAGTTGTTTTTCAACGCAAAGCGATCATTTTTGCGAAAAACTTGGTGTGTTCCGTAACATTTTCGGCAGGCAGATGCACAGGCTAACGGTCTCCTATGCTCCAAACTGACAACTCATAAAAATATGAATTATAGCATTGAAACTGAAAATCTCAGTCTCTGGTATGGTGATTTCCAGGCACTCATTGATGTGAACGTGAAGATACGGGACGGTCAAATAACTTCGCTTATCGGTCCTTCTGGATGCGGGAAATCAACGCTGCTGCGCTGCTTCAACCGCGTCAATGAACGCTACGGCAATGTTACGACAAACGGAAAAATTGAGGTTCTCGGAAAAAACATCTATGATGAAGATGTCTCCTTGCCAGAACTCCGAAAAGCCGTCGGTATGGTATTCCAAAGACCGAATCCATTACCGATTTCAGTTTACGAAAATATATTGTTCGGTCTGCGGATTCACTCTCCAACGCGGCGTATAACACGGACAGAATCAGATCAGATTGTTGAAGAAGCCCTTACATCCGTCTTCCTTTGGGAGGATCTGAAGGACAAATTGAAGGTGCGAGCGACCTCACTTCAACTTGAACAGCAGCAAAAACTCTGTATCGCGCGTTTGCTGCCCCTGAAACCCAAAATCATTCTGATGGATGAACCCTGCTCCGCCTTAGACACGGAAGGCACATTTGCTGTTGAGGAATTAATGGAAGCCCTTGCAGGAACATATACATTCCTTATTGTAACTCACAACATGGCACAAGCACGCCGAGTGAGTAAGGAGTGTATCTACATGTTTCTCGGAGAACTGATTGAACACAGAGAAACACAAGCACTCTTTGAAACACCCCAACATCCTAAGACAGCGGATTACGTACAAATGCGGTACGGATAAGAATAGCCATCCGCCGCCAGTAGGATATCCCTTGTAGTTGTCTTCGTCGACAATTGCCGACAGCCGTCAGTCGATAACGATATTATGAATTCTTCGATGATTCGTTCAGAACTCAGAAAAAAAATCGCTTTGCAGGGTGTCGCTGTCATTATAGTAGGAGCCGCGCTGATTTTCTTTTGGAATGACTTAAAAAAAACAGTGATGGCTCACAGTCAAACGTCGTCAGCATCTCGGATATACAGCATCGTGCCGAGTCTGCTTAGCGATCTCAATTTAATTCTGCTCATTAGCCTTTTGGCAGTTTTATTCGGGGTAGCCTGCGCTTTTTACTTAGAGGAATGGCTTTCAGCGACAAGTTGGGTTCGGCGTTTCATCGAAAGCCAAGTCGCCTTTTTGATTGAAATTCCTTCACTTTTGTACGGGCTTTTAGCGGTCGCGGTTCTTTTTCACTACACCGGCGTTTTCAAAGAGATTGGAACGCCTCTTCCTGTCCAGAATGGGACCGAATCTGGATTAGAAGTCGTTGTCTTTCAGCGGAATACGACAATGTTTGCCGCAGAGGTGTTAATTTTTATTTTACTGGTAATGCCAATAGCAATCAAAACGACCCAAGAGGCACTTCGATCGGTTGCGACGCCAATCCGTGAATCCGCTTACGTGTTAGGTGCCAATCAATGGCAAGTATTAGGAAAACAGATCGTGCCGCTTGCCTTTCCGAGGATGCTTGCTGGCGGATGTCGAGCACTGTCGCGAGCACTCGCCGTAGCTGCACTACTTATCGGTATCCACATCCCCAACCATACACCAGGTACCAGAGGCATACCGGACAGATTCATGTTATTTTTAGTAGGCGCACTGCTATTGAGTACTATTTCCAGCTTCCTAATAGAGGTATACGATCCCGCCACAACCCGACACGATTAACTGCTACGAGATAAATGGAGGCGCGAATCCAAAATTTCTCGCGATACCAGCGATGCAAACCGAACAAAGAGACCCCATCTTGAGCATCCATAATCTAAATGTATGGTATGGCGAGAATCAGATTCTGAACTCCGTCTCATTTGAGGTACAACCGAGACAGGTAACCGCTCTCATTGGTCCTGCTAATTGTGGTAAAAGCACACTCGTACGGTGCTTCAATCGTTTAAATGACTTTACGCCGAATTTCAGGTTCACTGGCGAAATACTTTTTAAGGGCAGTGACATGTATGCGGACAAGACAGATGTCACCGCGCTTCGAAAAAAGATTGGCATGGTGTTCCGAAAACCTGAACCCTTCCGGTGTTCCATCTACGAAAATGTGGCATACGGGGCTCGGATCTCGGGCATCAATCAAACTTCACAGTTGGAGACCATTGTTCAGAAAAGCCTCCAAAAATCAGGGCTCTGGAATGAAGTTGAGCCTATTTTGCACGGGAATCCAGAACAACTCTCTATAGGACAGCAACAACTTCTCTGTATCGCACGTGCTTTAGCGGTTGAACCAGAAATCTTAATACTTGATGAGCCGTGTGGCGAATTAGACCCGATCGAAACCGTTAAAATCGAGACCCTCGTGCGGAATCTCATAAACGATTGCACGCTTATTTTCGTTACCAATAAAAGAAGGCAGGCGGCTCGCATCTCAGATGTCGCGGGACTCCTCTACCGCGGCGAATTAATCGAATTCGGAACGACAGAGAAACTCTTTACAAATCCACAAGATACCAGAACAGAGCAATATGTGACAGGAAGATTAGGCTGATTTTTAAATTAAACAGAACTTAAGCAGCATCCTTTGCTGGCGAGGTTTGAAACCTCGCCAGCGGCGTGTGGGCAGAGCAATATGTGACAGGAAGATTAGGCTGATTTTTAAATTAAAATTATGTTAGAACACGAAATCAAGGGACTTCAGCATAAAATCTTGGAAATGGCAGGACTTGCAGAACAGATGCTGCGGCAAGCCATTGAATCCGTCTTAACACGAGATCGCGCGTTGGCTCACGTCGTTGTTGCTACAGACGATAAAATTGATTTGTTTGAAAACGAGATCGAATCCTTGTGTATTCAACTGATCGCCCTCCATCAACCGGTAGCCATAGAACTCCGCTTTCTCACAACAGCGATGAAGGTTAACCAGAACATTGAAAGGATAGCGGATAAAAGCGTTGCGATCGCCAAACGGAGCATCGAGTTGTCGGAACACCCGCCGGTCAAACCGTTCGTAGACCTACCATACGTCGCACAAGTGATTCAAGCAATGGTGAAAGACACTATAGATGCCTTCGTCAATCGGAATGCTGAACATGCCTTAGAAATCCGAGAGCGGGACAATGAGGTAGACGAGATTTATGAAAGAATGCTCCACGAACTCTTGACGATTTTAAGCGAACATCCGAGACTTATCCAACCGGGTATCAGCCTCCTCCTCCTTTTTCGGCATTTGGAACGGATAGGCGACCTGGCGGCAAATATTGCTGAGGAGGTCTACTATCTCGTCAAAGGCGATGTCATTCGGCACACCTAAGAATAGCGGTCAGCAGCAGTCTGTCGGGAATCGGAGTTCCCTCCTACAGGGGATCCCTTGTGGTGAGCGCCCTGCCTACAGTCCTACTGCTGTTCAAACGGCTGCTCGGTGTCGGTTGGATACAAATGGACATCCCGTTGTGGGAAAGGGATCCTAACGCCATGCTCCTTAAATTTGTCCCAAATCATAAAATGGAGATCGCTTGCAATATCAAAACGTTGAAAACAATCGGGAATCCACGCCAACAATTCAAAATCCAAGGACGATTCCCCAAAGGCAGTGAAGCGGACAAACGGGGCGGAGACGTTTTCCATATCAGGATTGGGTTCTTTAATTATCTCCGGATGCGCGTGGGCGACTTCAAGAAGGACCTTTTTCACAAGTTCCACATCCGAATTGTATGATACACCCACCGAAATCTGAAGACGATACCGGTTGTTATAGTGGGTAAGATTATGAACCGGTTCCGTAATCAATTGAGAATTCGGGACGATAATTTCCTTTTCATCAAGTGCGACGATAATCGTTGAACGGAGATTGATGCTGCCGACCCTCCCAAATATGTTAACGTCCATAATCTCCACGAGATCCCCGATTTTGATAGGACGTTCAAAAATCAGAATGAACCCAGAAACGAGATTTGAGGCGATATTCTGTAAGCCGAAACCGATACCGATACTCAACCCCCCGAAAATCAATGCCACACTCGTGAAACTCACCCCGATGGTGCTGAGACTGATAATGACGCCGATGATGATAAGACTAAAGTGAAGGGAACGGAGTAGGATAAATTGGGTATGCGCCTCAATTTGAAACGCCTGTAACACCTGTCGCCGCATCACCCATTGGACATATTTTGAGAGAATAAACATCCCGAAGACAATTACAAACCCATAAAAAAGTCTCGCCAACGTTAATTTCGCTACATCTGTAGTGGCATCGGTCTCCCCAAGTTTCTGAGGCGGTTGAAAAAGGTCGGTAAGCGGATAATCAAAAAGTTTACCAAAGACCCCAGTGCTAATCCCTGCGAACCGGAATGCCAAACCGATCCCAAAAATCAGTACGACCAGAAATAGGAGGGCAAGTAATCGATTTCTGAGACTTTGTGGTATTCCGAGCCTATCGAAAAGACGCCGGAACCATCGGCGCAAAAAGCCTGCGATTGTCAATGTGGCTGCCAAAGTGACAATTAACCCAACAATTTGGATGATTTTTACAGGTTCCTCACCTAAAGTGATGACCCGTGTTTGAAGTAAATCAAGAACTTGTGGAATCAACTCATTCATCAAGCCCTACCTCTATTAATCAATTGAAATCTGTTCAATTGCGTGAACAAACAACACGTCGTTGGCAGCCCCATAGGCTCGCAGCGTTTCCGCCAATTTTTCAGAGTCAAGTTCTGCGCCTGTTAATCCCGCAATAACCAAATCGCTCTGAGACGACCGATGCTCTACCTCCTGTTCCAAAGCCTCCTGACTGCTGTAAGACACAGAAGTCACGTTATGCCTTGAAATCGGCAGTCGTCCTTCCTCCATTAGCATCGACAACCTGTTTGCTTCACGCACAGCGTCCGTTGCCTCGGAACAAGCAAAAAGTCGGATTTCAGCACGCCTCCAATCTGGGTGTCCAACAATGATATATGCAAGCAACAGCATCATCGGGGCATTTTTCAAGTTGTCCTCCGTCACCCACACGTCAATCAAAGAGCGATATCCAAAGCGATATCCGGTTGTTCGCAGGACCAAGACATTGAACAAGGAACTCGCGACCAGACGTATTCCTTCCTTAACCTCTTCAATCTCGTCAGGAGTGTCCCGATCGAACTCAAGGAGCACACAATTATTTGGCAATCCTGAAATTCCGGGCATTTGCAATATTTGTGCCAGCGCGAGTTTAAACGTCGGACAAATGACGGAATCGACGAAGATACCGGCTCTACTGACTTCTGTTCTTTTAATCAATTCATCCACATGGACCCGTGCCTGGAGTTCGCTGGAAAACGAGTAGTCCCCATGGAACAGACGGATGAAGTGCCCAAACCCGTGCCTGTGGCAAATCCAACGGAGCAAATCGAAATGTCCAAGTCGTCGTTCACCGAATCGGGTCACAGCGACAATCGAGGGGCGCCATCCCCCTTCAGACGAAATGACCCGACTTTTCTGCAAAGTAATCTGCAGCCACCGGGTTAATTGAAACATCGTTCCTTGGAAGATTGCCGTCAAGTCGCGATGTCCCTTGTGGACTCTACGGAGCCCGAGGTAGGTCACCGCCATGAGTCCAATTGAGATAAACGCATAGAGCGCGCTTATTTGGAACATCATCAAACCGCACATGACAGTCCCTAACAGAGATAAGTACCAGCGAGAATGGAAGGTAGGCCGATAGGACGGATTGCTTGCAAAATGCTCAAGGAATGACACCGCACAGAGTGCACCGTATGTTACCATAAAGAACATCGTTAGGATCCGTGCGATAAAGTCCAATTCACCGATTGCCACAAACACGATGGCAATTATGCCGGATACAAATGTCGCATATACAGGTTCCTGCGACTCGCCTGCCCCTTTCTCCATAAGGCGGTTCAGCTGCGGAATAGGTAGCACATTGTCTCGGGCAAGCATTTGCAATGTTCTCGGAGCCACCATAATTGATCCAAGAGCAGAGGAGAACGCGGCAGCCCCCAATCCGACGTAGATAGCAGGCCCCCAGAGAGAAATTTTTGCCATGATAAACTCATCCCCATCAAGCACCTCAGGCGTCGCACTCTGTCCGAGCTTAATAGCGACCAGTACATAGATGACCATACCCGCAAATGTCGCAGCGATTGTGCCAAGTGGTATACTTCTTTGAGGGTTTTTCAGATCACCGGATAATCCGAGTCCTGCAATCATACCGGTGAAAGCAGGGAAGCATGTCGCAAAAACCACACCAAAACCATCAGGATTCTCGATACGTGCTGTAAGATTCAATCCGTCGGGTCGAATGGATTCAGCCCCTTGCCCAAACAGGAACGAAAATATTGAGACTGCGAGGATCGCACACACGACCCACAGCAGTCGAACCCCGATATCAGCTCCCTTCGTTAGCATCAGCACAAGCATCATAACAGTGAAAGGAAGACTTATCCAGCGAGGGTCAGGAATCAACCCATACGTCGTCGCGACCCAGTCATAAACAGGTTGAAAAGATTGCGCGAACGCCACAATATAAAAAGCGACCGAGATCGCTTGGGAGATATACAACGCAATTCCAATAGAACCTCCGATACTCTCACCAAAGGATCGACTCACAATATAGTATGCGCCCCCCCCCGCCACGCGACGGTTCGTCGCAATTTCAGACACCGCCAGAACCGTCGGAACCGTCACAAGATGCCCAAGGGCTATGACCATGAGGCTCCCCCAGAGCCCCACATGTGCAACGGCGTAACCGAATCGCAAGAAGAGAATAGCCCCGAGGATAGTACTCACCGAAGCCAGGAATACAGGAGCGGTCCCAAAACCGTGCCCGTGTTGGGAACCCGAAGCATCACTGCCCAGTTGAGATTCGGATTGTTGTCCAGGGTTTGAAAACATCGTCAATTTTCCTTTCATTCAAGGCACGACATTACTACACTGTAACGCGCAGCACTGATAAACATGTGTAGTGCCATGTCTCTGTTAACGGTTCACTATTATAAGTCATAGCGCCACTTAAGCGCAACCTTAATCGAGTAGATAGACGCAATGTGATAGCAGGCTCTGCTGAAAATGTGAAGTTCTTGAAACCCACCTCTGGTGCGAATTTTAACGCCGTATTGAGCCTTCGCCGTCCGATAGATGAAAATACCAACCCCCGGTGGGTAGTCATATAGTAATCATATCCACTAACAGCGTATTTGTCAAACGAAACTGAGAAGCAACATCGTTTTCAATTTGCCCAAAAAACGTATCCATGATACGATAACGCATTAGATATTTTAGCCAAAGAAGGGGAACATTATGGCGGTTCAAATTGCAATCATCGGCTGTGGTGGGATGGCAAACGGTCATCTCAACGCTTATCTCACAATACACCAAACGGCACCGGGTAAAGTAGAACTCGTCGCGATGTGCGATGAAGTTAAAGACCGAGCAGATCAGTTCGCTAACCGGGTTAAAGAGGTAACGGGTAAAAAACCTGCGGTATTTGACGACACCGACACAATGCTTGCAACAACGGATTTAGACGGCGCAGATATTTGCACATCGCATGCACACCACCATATCAACGCCATAAAGTGCCTCAACAGTGGCGTCAACGTCATGGTGGAGAAACCGATGGGTGTCACCGTCAAAGCCAGCCATGCGATCATTGCGGCAGCAAAAGCGAACAACAAAATCGCTGCAACTGCTGAGAACATCCGTCGAATGCCGAGTCGGCGCACTGCGGAATGGTTAATGAACGAGAAACAGATGCTCGGAGATTTACGGATGTTTTCCGCCCAACACGCCTCCTATCGGGAACCGGAGCCGCAAAGTGATTGGCACTGGCGACTCGACCTAACCCTCGGCGGCGGTGGTATGGTGATGGATTCTGGGGCGCACTATTGTGATACCATCCGCTATCTCTTCGGCGACCCAGACACCGTGTACGGACGCGTTTGTCAATTTGAGGATTTGCAAGTTACCAAAGCCGGGCAACTCGTTAAGAACGAGCAAGAGGACACTTGGGTCGCAACCATCAACTTCAAAAATGGAGTCCTCGGACTCTGGACGTGTACATGGGCAGCCGTCGGACACGACTACCATCATGTTGTCTACTACGGTAGCGAAGGATGCCTGCTCGATGATGGCGACATCTTTCACGGTCCGTTTGATGGCGCGGAAGTGATTCTTAAAGATGGCACTCGCCATAGCATGGAAAACCTTATCAGCGAATATAGGTCAAGTCTTTCGGATGAAGAAGAAGCGCGGCTCTTTCCCCACAACTTCACCGATGGAGTCGTCCTTGAATGCTACGATTTCGCGGATGCAATAGAAAACAACCGTCCTCCCGAACTGGATGCAGAGGTAGGGCTTCGGGCGAAATCTATCTGCGAAGCGATCTACGAGTCTAATGCCTGTGGACAGGCAGTTGACTATGAAGAGGTCGTCGCAGGCAATATTGAAGTCTACCAGAAACCGATTAACGAACGGTGGAATCTCTAATTGTCTAAACAGGAACGTTCCTCAACACAGCCCGCGGATGAACAACGGGACATTGGAAAACCGGTCGGCTATTTTGAACTGATTCTACAGAACGCTAACTTCCGCTGGCTCTGGGGCGGGCAAGTCGTCAGTCTACTCGGGGATTGGTTTAACCTCATCGCCTCTGCCATACTCATTGCTGAACTCACTGACTCTGGTCTCGCATTAGGCGTTCTGTTTACAATCCGAATGCTGGCTCCCTTCGCTGTTGCCCCGATTGCGGGGATATTCGCTGATAGATACAACCGGAAGCATCTGCTCATCATCACTGATCTCCTGCGCGCCGTCCTCGTTCTCGGATTTCTCTTTGTCCGAGACGCAAACGATATCTGGTTGCTTTATACGCTCACGACACTTCTGTTCGGTGTCAGCGGTTTCTTCAGTCCGGCACGGAGTGCTATCCTACCTGATATTACCTCCGCGCAAGAACTCGGCACTGCGAATACGCTTGGGGCAGCGACCTGGTCGGTGATGCTTGCCGTTGGTGCCGCCATCGGTGGTCTAACAACAGGTCTCTTTGGCAGTCAGACAGCCTTCGTTATTGACGGATTCACCTTTGCTATTTCAGCAGGACTCTTGCTTAAGATTAGACTCCCGGGTTCGTCATCCACGGCTGGCGGGGTTCCGACGCGTGCGAAGTTAACGGCACTCCGTTATATGCTTCAGCATCCCGACATTCTCATCATCGCCATGCATAAAGCAGCGATATCCCTTTTAATGTCCTCTGGCGTTCAGATTGTGTTGGTTGAGATCGCAAAAAATTATTTCGTTATTGGTGTCGGTGGCGCCCTGAGTTTAGGAATAATGTACTGTATGAACGGCATTGGCAGCGGCGTTGGGCCAATTCTCGCACGGCGTTGGACCGGCGACCGAGACAGCCCCCTGAGAACAAGCATTAGTTGGGGTTACTTGATTGCGTCAATTGGAATAGCGATTACCGCTTCTCTTTATAATTTTGGAATGGTGCTTTTCGGTGGGCTCGTTCGGAGCATTGGTGGTGGCATCGCATGGGTATTTTCAACACAACTGCTGCTGCAACGTGCCCCAAACGAGATTCGAGGCCGTATCTTTGGCACTGAGTTCGCCCTTTTCACACTCATGGGTGGCGCCAGCTCACTCATCACTGGCGCGCTATTAGACCGGTTTCAACTACAGGCTATCCTAAACGGCATGGCAGCACTCAACCTCATCCCAGCCCTGCTATGGTGGCTATGGTATAAACATCAGAGCCGGACCGGAGAGAAAAGGTAAAGTTAAAATTCTTTCCATCTCTGAATCAATTCCGTATCTATCCCAAACTGATCCAAGATTTTTGTAACAACGAAGTTGAGTAGATCGTCCACGTTTTTGGGATAGTGATAAAATCCCGGCATCGCTGGTAACACGCAAACGCCCAGGCGCGACAATTTCAGCATGTTTTCCAGATGGATGGGACTTAAGGGCGTTTCACGCGGGACAACCACGAGTTTGCGATTTTCCTTGATACATACATCCGCGGCGCGTTGGATAAGATTGCGCGATATTCCGCCAGCGATAGACGCAATGCTCCCCATACTACACGGCACAACGACCATCCCTTCCGTCCGGAAAGAACCACTGGCAATCGGTGCGGCAATGTCGGATTGATGATGGTAAATAACTCGGTGTGAAGAAACACCAATCAGGGACTCCAATTTGAAGTTGTCAAGGTCAACGTCAATCTGAAGTTCCTCTGACAAGGCACGCGCTCCAGATGAAGAAATTGTTAGGTGGACCTCTATATCCTCATGCGCCGTGAGCACTTGCAGCAGACGGACCCCATATATACCTGCGCTGGCGCCGGTGATGCCTACAATTAATCGCTTCACTGTATTAAAATCTCCCGTGAGAAAATCATGCGCACCCTTCAAATCGTGCGTGCCTGCAAGCCGAAGAAAGCCCTATGTGCTGCCCTAAAACCGTCCCTGCCACGTGTGGTGTGTCAAGGAGTGTTTGAAGGGATTGCTTGTATGACTGGAATAACGTAACTCCGAATGTCCACATCTCCTACGGTTTCCATTTCCACGCGAGGTTCCGGTTTTTGTCGGTGATCAAACACGACATAGTATCCTTCCGTCACGCCTTCCGACTTGAGATACGCCGATAGTTGCTGCTTTCCCATCTGGTAGCGGACATCCCCGCGCCAAATCTTTGTCTCAACGATATATTTCCGTCGATTGTGAGTGATACAGAGATCCATTTTGCCCGCCCCTGTTGGCACTTCAAAGGACATGACCCCGCCGACTGCCTTGACGAATGAATCCAGATAGGTGAGGAGAAGATGCCTGCCGACATACTCTTGTGGCGTTTCTGGTACCTGGAGTATTTTGAAACCTACGCGTGTGATGAAATCCCGGAAGTTATCCAGAAGCCGCGCGATCTCAAGATGCCCTTCGGGTGTGAGATAATTTTGAAATTCGCCGGTCGTGTTCTCTGCAAAGTAGTCGCGCTCCAATCCATTCACTGTTGGTGTGAACGCCTGCATAATGTGATGGAGATAGATAGGGTTAACAATCTCACATCTTCCATCAGTTCCATTTTGAATGACCCCATAAGTTGTGAGTTCACTGATAATATCGTCGTGTGGATTGAAGCGAACGCCTTCTTCATACGTCATGATTCGCATCAGGAGGCTTTCAAACTTCTGATTTTTGCGGACATTGATGATGAGATGATCGATGTTGGTGTTGCCCTTCTCAAGCAGCTGCCGATGTGCTGCTGTGAAGTGATCCAGCGTAATCCTCTCGGTTTTGGGAACGTTCAGTTCTTCGGTAAGGATTTGTGCTGCGCGGTTGACGAGGAAAGGTTGTCCGTTCGTCTGTTTATGTAACATCTCAATGACTTCTGGTGCGAAGGATTGTCCAACTTCCGCCGTATACTGCCCCAGGAGTTCACGGACCTGTTCGAGGGTAAAATTTGGCACGACGAACTCATCTTGGATATTGAAGGGTGAAATAGAATCGTCATAGTTGAGTTGCCTGATATTCTTCACACCGACGATGCCAACGCTGTGCGGGCTGCGCGGCTTCCCGGCGACGTAAATGTGGCGAAGCGAGTGGAGAAACCCTTGCAGCACATCACGCGGAATGCCATCAAACTCGTCAATGAAAAGGACGACTCGCTGCGTGTGGGCAGGCGTTTGTGCTGCGTGCCGTCCATCACGCGACAGAAATTTTGCGAACTGCCGAAAGAATCTGCGCATAGCGCGGTGATCGGTAATCGGGTTGCGACTCTCCAAAAAGTCTGCTAATGGCACAGAAGGCATCTCGCGGCGTTGCTCAAAAACGTTCTCTATCTGTTCGAGGATATCTTCATAGAGTCCTCTGTAAAAATCAGCGGCAGTTTCGTCCGCAGCCTCTTCAAAATTGAGTTGGATCGGAAAATAGTGTTGTTCCTGGGTTGTGAGCGTGTCCAAGGCGCGTTGAAAGAACGTTGTTTTTCCGGTCTGTCGAGGCGCGAAGATGACGATGTATTTTCCATTTTTGATGCGTTCGATGAAATCAGCAGTTTCTTTAGAGCGTGTGACAATATAGTTATCGTGAGGGTTGACAGGTCCCTGTGTTCCGAAGGTTCTCACGATTTTTTTCTCCTTGCGAAGCGTTGGGGTAAGTTACTCCTACAGTTTTAGACCAAGCTATCAGAGGGGAAACTTTAGAAACAGTATAGCACCCATCTGACAAAAAATCAAGAGGCTTTTCACACATCGTAGTCCAATCGCTTGACAGAAAAGTGCATAATGGGTAAACTAAGCGCAGAAACCTATTTGACGTAAGGCGTTGCTTGTCAACCCGTTCAACGAGGAAAACTATGAACATCGCTGCTTTAGACACTCCCGTACTTGCCGCAGATCTGGACGTACTTGAACAGAACATCAACGGCATGGCAACACACTGCGATCAACTCGGTATCCCATTGCGTGTTCATACCAAAACGCATAAGGTGCCAGAAATCGCGCAATTGCAGATCGCTGCCGGTTCCCAAGGCATTACTTGCCAGAAGTTGGGCGAAGCAGAGGTCATGGTGGATGCCGGCATCGACAATATCCTTATCCCCTATAACATCGTCGGAACACCGAAACTGAAGCGATTGACAGCACTCGTGAAACGTGCTAAGATCATCGTTGCCCTGGATTCGGAAGAGACAGCAAAAGGGATCTCCGAACAGGCACACACCGATGACTGTACTGTTCCGGTTGTCGTGGAACTGGATACCGGAAGTGGACGCTGCGGTGTGCAGTCGCCCCAAGACGCACAACACCTCGCGCAACAGGTCGTGAAAATGCCCGGCATCAACTTCCAAGGCGTAATGACGTATCCGAGCAATCTCCGAGCGAAACCGTTTATTGAAGAAACGCTTGATCTGCTCTCAAACGACGGTATTCCTGTGAACATCATTAGCGGCGGTGGCACAGGATCGGAAGCGGCATCGAAAGAACTCGGTTGCACGGAAACCCGAAGCGGCTCTTATGTCTACGAAGGGATGACCCGAGTCGGGAGTTCCGAGATGCTCGCGCCTGACAGGTGTGTATTGCGTGTTATCACAACCGTCGTCAGCACGCCAACACCCGAGCGGATTATTATTGATGGCGGGATGAAGACTTTTACGAGTTATCCGCCAACGCCTTATGGGCATATCGTTGAACACCCTGAGGCGAAGATTTACGGAATGTCTGTCGAGCACGGGCATGTCGATGTCAGTGAATGCTCACACCGATTTAAGGTCGGTGAGCAACTCTCCGTTATCCCGCTGCATCAAGGAATGACGAGCAATCTGCATGATGAACTGATAGGTATAAGAGACAATAGCGTCGAAACAATCTGGCAAATCGCAGGTAGAGGCAAAGTTTTTTAATCAGGAGTGTGAAATTATGATGCTACCGACACCCGCACAGAAAACACAATGGGAAGAGGAAGGGTATCTCGTCTTTGAAAACGCAATTCAGGGGGAAGACCTCAAACGACTCCAAACCGCTTTCGATTACTGGGCAGACGCGTGCAAGGAAGAGTGGCTGGATAGCGTCGAAGCAGGGGAATCCGTCGCAACCTTCTATGACATCCCAAATCCGCTTGAAAAGGACCCGATTTTCATTGACATTATCGACTATCCCAGCTACTACGGTGCGTTGATGGAGTTCACCGACCACGACCTGATCCTATTGGGTCCACAGGTTCGGACAGTAGCCCCGTGGCCCGTGAGTTATACGGGGTGGCATCCCGATGTGGCGCATAGCAATCCGCTCCACATCAAGGTCCAAATTTACGTCAACGATGTCGACCTGGGAGGCGGGGAATTCGGCTTTGTGCCGGGCAGTCATAAACCGGATGCGGGTCCATACACGCGTCCAACGCGGCAAGAAAGTATGCCGGGACACAAAACTTTTCCCGGTAAAGCCGGCACGGCGATTATGTTCAATTCGTGTGGATGGCACGTTTCAATGGACAATCACTCCGATGTGCCGCGTAAATCCATTATCTTGATTTACGAAAAACGAACCCCGGGCCGTATTGGACCGGAACAGTATACCTCTATCTCGGAATACTGTCAAACCCCGGAACGGCGCAAATTGTTTAGTTTGGACGGTTAAGCAAAGGAGAGTTACGCTATGCCACGAATTGACGCGCATCTGCACGTATTTACAAAAGCCTCCTCCGAGTTTCCGCGGGAGATATCAGACATCTGGCCCGCCGAACGGGAAGAGCCTGTCGAAAAACTGTTAGGCGAAATGGAAAAACACCAGATCGATCAAGCAGTCCTTGTCCAGATGGCTGGCGCGAGTATAGCGAACCATCGTTACTTACTGCGTTGTCTCAAAACGTATCCGAATCGGTTTTTAGGGATTGGATTGATCCCAGAGGGACACCCGAACCCTGCTGAACACATGCAGGAATTAACAGATGGAACTGGGATTATTGGGTTTCGACTCTCTACATTCGGCGGACCGCGTGATATTTTTGCGAAAATGGATGTTCGGGAGTTCGATGCCTATCCCATCTGGGAGTGTGCCGCTGAACGCGATTATGTCTTGTGGCTCTATCCGAACGCTATCAACGCCCATCTCCTGCCATACCTGGTACAAGCGTTCCCACAGGTTCGTGTTGTACTCAATCATCTCGCCGTGTGCCCAGGAAAAGGCAAATTCAGTTGGGACGCATTCGGGAGACCCCAGATACAGGTGACGGGTTACAACCTCACCATGCACACCACCTATCGACTCGCCCGCTTTGAAAATGTCAATGTGCATCTCTCCGGTCAATACGCCTTTAGCAGAGAAGAATTCCCGTATAAAGATTTGGCAGGCTGGCACCGGGGTCTCTTGACCGGCTTTGGGTCAAAACGATTGATGTGGGCAACCGATTTTCCATGGATCCTGGAAGAACCGGGGTATGGGAAACTGACCACGGTTATAGAAGAATTATTACCAGATATATCCGAAGCGGAGTTGGCGGACATTATGGGCGGGAATGCGAAACGGATTTTAAGGTTTCCTGACCTATAAACAAGAGGCGGTTCAGAATCTACCTCCGGCTTGAAAATCGAACGCGCTCTCAATGTGTTCAAGCCGTAGCAATTCGAGCTGCGGGGACAAGTGAATTGCAATAACATCAAAACGGCAAGGCGCGTCCAAGAGGTTCTGGGATTGAAGATACGCCAAAGCGACTTTTGAGATTTGTCGCTGTTTCTGTAGCGTTACAGCCGCTTGGGGCAATCCAAATTTGAGGCTCCGTCGCGTTTTTACCTCCACAAAAACGGTGAATTCGTCATCCCGTACGATGATATCTATCTCGCCGCGTCTTGCCCGATAATTCCGCGCAAGGATTCGACATCCACGTGCTTTGAGATGCTTCACCGCCAACGATTCACCTATTTTGGCAATGTCTAAGCGTGAACGATCCATTTATGCCTTCCGTCCTCTAAGTACATAACTACTGCTCGCTCTTGAGAGTTGCCCACACCGTTGATAATCTTCCTCTGGGAGAAACAGCCAACGATTTGGGACCCCATGCGGGTTCTATCGCCACTTTTAAGTTCTCAACAAGCGCAACACTGTCGCCCCCATCTGCGTTCATCACAGAGATACCATACAGACCACCGCGTTGTGATTCATAAGCAATCTGCGTGCCATCAGGAGACCATGCGGGATGTTTGTCATTGGATTTGCTGTTCGTCAGATTCCTCTCATTTCCACCATCCACATCTATAATATAGATGTCCCAGTTTTTATTGCGCCAAGAGGCAAAGGCTATTCGTTGACCATCCGGCGACCACGCCGGTTCTGAGTCCCATTCTCGGGCATCAGTAACACGTTGGATATTGGTTCCGTCAGCGTTTATGACAAAGATATCTGAACCAAAAATACGAGAGGATTCAAAGGCGATCTGTGTACTATCTGGAGACCATGTAGGAAAAACCTCCGGACGCGGATGGTCGGTAACCTGTGTCGGGTTCGTGCCATCGGCATTCATCACATAAATATCGAAACTGCCATCTCGCAATGATGTAAAGGCAATCCGCTGACCGTCTGGAGACCATGCGGGGTTAACATCAGGCGCGGGATGCTGGGTTAGGTTAATGGGGTTACGTCCATTTGCGCCCATGACATAGATTTCTGGATGTCCAACCCGCTCGGATTCAAAAGCGATCCGTCTACCGTCCGGGGACCAAGTCGGTGCCCAGTCACTTCGTTCATGGTCGGTGAGTTGTCGGACCTGTTTACCTTCAGAATCCACTACATAAATATTTGTTCCCGGTATCCAATCGCCGGACGTAAATGCAATTCGCGCTTCAACACACAATGTCATACCCACCAACACTGAGGCACTCAAAAGCACAAGAACAATGAAACTTTTTTTCAGATTGTCCAGCAACGTCAATAACTTCAATAGGGTTCTCATTGTACCCTCCATTGGATAAGTTCAGAAGCAACTTTTTTTAATGAAGGCTTACGCGATGCGCAATGAATTGCGCTCCTACGAACCACACCGCTTTTGAGAAATACACGTATTTCCAAGATGTAGTTACTCGGAGTAAGGTGATTTATCGTCTGTCTGCGTAAGTCCTATTCATAATGGAAAGGTCATTTTACCTTATTCTGTTTGATTCGACTCCACAAGGTTACTAACTTTTTCTCCGAGGAAACTGCCAATGGTGTTGGATGCCAAGACCCCGCGAAATCGTCTGCGCTTTGATCTTGCGTGAGGTTGACGAGGTTAGAACCATCAGCATTCATCACATAAACATCGGCGTGACGGACATGATTGTATGAACTAAAGGTAATTTTCGTCCCACCCAAAGACCAAGCCGGACCAAAGTCTATCTCCCACAAGTTATGCGTGAGTTGAATAGGATTGGTGCCATCAGCATTCATCACATAGATCTCATCATCGCCATCACGGTCCGAAGAAAAAGCGATTTGACGCCCATCAGGAGACCAAGTAGGTCCAAACTCCGACGCCCATGGATCTTCAGTCAGTTGAATGGGATTGGTACCGTCGGCATTCATCACATAGATTTCATAGTCGCCATCACGGTCCGAAGAAAAGGCGATCTGACTTCCGTCAGGAGACCAACTCGGGGACCGATCGGACTTCAAATGTTGTGTAAGATTAATAGAATTCGCACCATTCGCATTCATTACATAGATTTCATCGTTCTTATCTCGCCTTGACCAAAAAGCGATTTGACTTCCATCTGGAGACCAGTCAGGAGACCGGTCGTCTCCGTTCTGATTTTGCGTGAGATTCATGGGATTGCTACCGTCGGCATCCATCACATAGATGCCAAATCTACCATTGCGGTTCGATGCAAAGGCAATTTTCGTTCCGTCCGGAGACCACGCCGGATTCACGTCCGATGCCGGTCCTTGTGTGAGCCTGACGAGGTTCCTCCCATTAGCATCTACCACATAGATATTATATCTAAATGCGAATTCACCAAAATCCCGACTCGATTGAAACGCAATTTTCACGGCATCGACAGGTAAGTAACTTGCCAACGTTACGAGGAACCCCGTAAGCACCATGAAAACCCACCGCATGGTTCGTTTCGGTAATATTGACTTCATCGTTTTGCTCCTTCCCACAAATGCGGTATTCATCTATTCCTCTTCAAGTGAGACCTGAAAGATTCCGAGTTGGTAGGTAGCCACATACAACCTGTCCTTACTGGTGACAAGAGAAACAACTCTATCGGTATCTGATGGATCGAACTGCCAAGCCACGTGTGTAGCACTGTTATTACTCGTGATGAGAGACGCAGTTTTATCTGAAACACCTGGAGAAATTTCATGCCATCTACCACGATCATCCAAACGATAGACACCTGTATCACCAATGCCAAAAATTCCGATATCATTTACAGTGAATTTATCTATGACAACAGGCATCCCGATTTTATTCGTGATTACATGCCAGTGTGTGCCGGTTTGCGAGCGCAGGACCCCTTTATCTGTTGCAACATAAACCGTTGAACCCGCAAAGACTATCTCTTTGAAATGGTCAAAGTGGAGTGGAAGGCTTGAGGTAAGGTCTTTCCAAGTGTCACCACCATCAAACGATTGAAACAGCCTACCCTCCCGCTTCCCTACATAGACAGTCTCCCCTGAAACCGCTAACTTGAACTCTCTATCCAAGTCGCTATTCGGCTGTTCACCGGTATCTACCAGTCCAGTGTTTGTCCATTCCGAATCGCCGGGTTTCCATTTGAAAAGTCGCCGTAGATACTCTATGTAGAACGTCTCTCCACTGACTGCAAATCCGCCAACTTTTTGTCCATACACATCAAGGAGATAATACGTAGCCGGTACATTCTTAATCACTGGACGCCCCGCTGCCACGTCTGCCTGTTTCAACGCTTCAAAATGTTCCTCTGTCCAAAACTCAAGAACGAGTGTTTCGCCATCAAAATCAGGCATGCCTTGAACGGGCATCAGCTCGGGATTTCCATCCGTAGATAAACGAAAGACACGATGGGTGTCCCATTCATTCACAATCACATAGAAAATATCATTAACAATAACTACCTTTGAATACCCAAAGTAACCGACATAAACAACTTCCCATGACGCGCCGTTATCGGTTGATTTGTAAATCCCCTCGTAGGTATGTAGATAGAGGTGATCGTTGAACACAATCAAACCAAGTGTTCCGCTTCCGACCATCCCTTTCACAGACGGATGCCATGAGTTTCCAGCATCAGTTGTGCGGTAAGCCCCGTATATTCCGGCTCTGTAATATGTATTTTCGTCCACCGCCACAAGTGGGCACCTATTCAACATAAACAAATCCATAACAGATCGGAGATTTATCGGAGCGTCCTCTCCATATCCTGGATAAAACATAGGTTTATTTTTTGTTAAGGACGTTTTACCATCAGCCAAAAGTTTTATACCAGTGGCTGTCCGTACAAATGCCGATTCATCTTTAGGCGTTATATCAGTCCACGATGTCCCCAAGTCAGCTGAATGGAAAATACGACCTGAACTGGCACTATCGCCGTGCATTATCTCCTTCATCGTCTCCGTCTCTGCAAAAAGATCGGGTCCCGTCTTAACATAGAGATCGTTTTCATAAACCTCCATAGCGTGGATAGCTTCAGACACACCCATAGGGAGTTGCTCCCAAACATCTGATGTGTTGAGACGGTAGAGCCCGCAGTTCGTGCCAGCGAATACTGTGTTTTTCACCGCTGCCGCGGCATATATTTTTTTACCTGTCAATCCATTGTTAAAGGGACGCCACTGCTTACCCATATCCGTAGATCGGAAAACACCTTTATCCAAATGGACGAGATACATTACAGGTCCTGCTTGTGAATCCTGCTTTTCTGTCTCATCTGTGATAGCAAATCCAGTCGTATATCCCCTCGGTAGGATACCACGCAGCACATGCCATGATTCACCCCCATCAGTTGAAGCATATAACCTGTCAGTAGCAATATAGAGGGTGTCTCCATGCTCTGTAATCACAAAGTCTCCGAAAGTCGGGACACTTCTGTCGATGAGTGTCCATGTGGTTCTGTCCTTTGCCAATCTGTAGATTCCTGTGAGTGCCACGGCGTAGATATCTCCTGCAGATGTAGCAAAAAGATTGATAGTAGCACCGCCTTGGAGTCCATTTGTATGCGTCCACCCCGATGCTGAAAACTTGGCAACATTTTCTCGTGCATCGGAAGCAAAAACGGTCTTGGAAATCTGCGAACCCCTACTATTGTTCTTACCGGGGGTAGCCGCACGCCCAACCCGATTTCGTATCGCCGGTTTCAACGCAACATCAAGGACAATAGGCGCGTCAACGATTTCAATTGTGGGTTCAGATCGTGCCTCAAAACTATATGGACGCTGAAAACGAGTAACGTATTGATTGCTTACCCCCATCAGCAACATAACCAATACGGTAACTGTTCCCACAGCCGCCCATGGGAGCAAGGGTTTCCCGACTGGTGGCTGCGTCGGCTTTATGTCAGCGACCTGCCGCATGATGTTCTCAGTGAAGTCGGCAGAGAGTTGAACACCTCCAAGCATTTCACGAATCATCGACTCGTTATCCTTTAAACGTTCTCGCGCCCGTCGTAGCCGACTCTTAATCGTATTCACCGAAACACCTAAAAACTTGCTAATCTCCTTCGCTGTCATTTCACCGAGATAGTAAAGCGTCACGACCGTGCGTTCACTCTCCGGCAGCCTTTGTAGAAGTCTTTTAACGATCGCATAGCGACGTTCAGTCGCTTCCGTCTCACGTTGCCCCGATATATAACGGGTATAAGAGGATTTCTCTATCTCTCCCATAGATGTGTCCTCCAGCGATTGCATTGCGGATTTGTTCCTTTGAATCCACTTAAGGCACAGCCGATTTGCGATCACATAAAGCCATCCGGCAAACTGATTTGGATCCCTCAGCGTCGTAAGGTTTTTATATGCCTGAAGGAAGGTATCTTGGGCAATTTCCTCAGCGAAATGAAAATCGCCAACCTTCCGCCATGCCAAGGCGTGAACACTCTTCTGGTACTTTCGGACTAAGGTGTTGAACGCCTCATCATCGCCCGATAAAATTCTACGAATCAGCTGAACATCTTTTTCTTCCATCAGATTTCTCCATGATTAGCGTTAGCAGATAGCGAACCAGACAATTGTGCCTTAATGAAATCGTTAAATTTAATACATTTCCGCACTATTTACTTATTAATGATACAATTTTAAGGCGAAAAGGGTGCATAAAATTAGAAAAAAATCATAGAAACCTGATTTTTTTAATTTTTAGTAGAATTAATAAGGAAAACGTGGTGTGATAGACGAAGAGGGTCTTATATCTCTGATTGAAAACCGAGGGTTCTATATTGTTCGTTCGGTAAACGGTTCAAGCATCTGGAAGGAGTTTAAAAGTACGACGATGAATTTCGGATGTGCCGAACTGGGCAATTGCTTGTCGATGTTGGGATGTAGGATACCCTTTATGCCGCGAGAATCCGTAGTTGGGGTAAGCGCGATCCAACTCGACCATGAGTTGGTCTCGAGTGATTTTAGCGATAACAGAGGCTGCCGCAATAGAATAACTTTTGCTATCGCCTTTCGGAATGGCTTCACCTGCAATATCGACTTCAGGTAAATCCAAGCCGTCAACGAGCAAGTAATCGGGGGGTGGCGTCAATTTTTCAACCGCTTCCCGCATCGCTAATAGCGTCGCCTCAAGAATATTGAAACGATCAATACCTCGATGATTAACAGAACCGATACCTATGGACACAGCAACGTCGTGGATTTCGTCAAACAGGTGGGTACGTTGTTTCGGAGTCAACAGTTTTGAATCTCGCAATCCCTTAATACTGCAATCGATCGGTAAAACGACTGCAGCGGCAATAACGGGACCTGCCAAGGCACCTCGACCCGCCTCGTCAATGCCAGCAATCCGTTTGTAGCCATTTTGTTGGCATGCAAGCTCAAAAACGTTCATCTCCATCAAGTTATCTTCTGCGTTCTTTGACTCGGGCAGCTCTTCCAGTCCGATCGCGTAAGTAATACAACTTCGCACGGCGAACAGCACCGTATCGAATCACCTGGATGCTTTCAATATTGGGAGAATGGAGCGGGAACGTCCTTTCACTTCCAGCACCAAATGCGACACGCCGAACCGTAAACGTCTCTTTCAATCCCCCATGGTTGCGACGGATGACAGTGCCTTCGTATGCCTGAATGCGTTCCTTCTGTCCTTCACGGATACGTGTGTTCACCTTGACAACATCCCCAGGACCAAATTCAGGGATATTGCTCTTCATGTATTGATTCTCAACAGACTCAATTAAATTCATCTCTAATGCCTCCTTACGTAATATAAGTGCTGATATATTTTTCTGCAGATTTACAGGTCGCTGAAAGACCGAAAACCAATTCTTTGGTTTACTCCATCAATCCTGCCGCTCTGAGAATCGCGATATCCTCTTCGTTCAGCTCCAATCTCTGAAGTAGATCCGGACGGCACTCCGCAGTACGTTTGAGTGCCTCCGCGTACCGCCATTTCTCAATATTCTCATGATGTCCACTCAAAAGCACCTCAGGGACAGTAATACCAGCGAATTCAGCAGGGCGTGTATAGTGTGGATGGTCGAGTAACTCTTGACTGAACGAATCGACATGTGCTGACTCATAATCGCCAAGGGCTCCCGGAAGAACACGTCCAATCGCATCAATCAAAACGAGCGCAGCAATTTCTCCACCGCTCAACACATAATCGCCAATAGAAACCTCAGTTGTCACCAATCGGTGGCGCACCCGCTCATCAACGCCCTTGTAACGCCCACACAAAAGAATGAGATGCGTTTCCAAGGAAAGTGCTTCTACAACGCCTTGGGTCAAGGGTGTCCCTTGGGGTGTCAAATAGACCACGTTCGCATCCGTTTCCGGATTCAATGCCGCGAGCGCTGCGAAAATAGGTTCCGGTTTAAGGATCATTCCCGCGCCACCGCCGTAAGCATAATCGTCAACCGACTTATGTCTATCGGTCGCCCAATCTCTTAAGTTGTAGAGATTGACGGCGAGTTTATCAGCGTCCTGAACACGCTTGAGGATACCAGTCTTCAACGCCGGTGCGATTATCTCTGGAAACAGGGCAAGAACATCAATTCGCATTTTTATTCTGTTGACTGCTATTCTTCCGGCTGCGTGTCTGGTCTCGGATGCTCAATCAGTTCAAGAATAACCTTTTTATTGGCTTGCAACCCCGCTGTATAGAGAACACTTCTTATCGCTTTAAGCGTTCGCCCATATCTACCGATGATCTTCCCCAGATCTTCCTCTGTGACAGTCAACTCAACGATAACGACCGTTTCGCCAGTTACTTCACGAACCACCACCTGGTCGGGATAATCGACGAGAGATTTTACGATGTATTCAATCAAATCTTTGAACATAGTTGACTTTCGGATTTCAGAGGAGTTTTCAGTCTTCAGTTAACTGATAACTATTCTTCGGCGGCCTCGGGTGTTTCTGCGTCGGGTGTTGCTTCGTCAGACGAGGTATCCGTTTCAGGCGTTGCGTCCTGTGTCTCGGTAGGTTCGACTTCTTCCGTTTTTGCGACTTCTTCGACGGCTTCACTTCCCGGCATCGGTTTCCCTAATTTTTCGTACTCGAATTTCATCAAAATCCCGTTCTGGGTGAGCAGCCGCTTTGCGGTATCGGAAGGTTGTGCCCCCCGTCGTAACCACTTTAAGGCTTTCTCCTCATCAATGAAAACATCTGCCGGATCCGTCATAGGATTGTAATGACCGAGGCGTTCTAAAAACACACCATCCCTTTGTGCGCGGGCATCCGCCGCCACAAGTCGATAAAAAGGGCGTTTTTTTCTACCGTGTCGTTGTAATCTAATTCTAACTGCCAAAAAATATCTCCTTTTATAGCAGTCGGAAACCATCGGAAACCTTCAGTAAGTCGTGTGGTATTTACAATTGTTTGCAACTGCCACAACGCTCTCTTGCCGACGGCTGACCGTTGACCGCTTTTTTCCTGCTCTATCGTGATTTGCGGCGTTTCCGTCTTCGGGGTTTCCGCGAGGTCTGTCGTTTCAAACCCGGCATCGCCCCCATTTTTCGACCCATCTTTGGCATCGCCATCGCCGCCTGCTGGTTTAGCATACGATTCATCATCTGCAACTGTGAAACCAGCATGTTTATTTGATTGACTGTTGTTCCACTCCCTTTGGAAATGCGGAGTTTTCGACTTCTATCCAATAGCCGAGGATTCTTGCGCTCCTCAAGCGTCATTGAATGGATAATCGCTTTCGCCGTTCGCAAATGGCTTTCATCGGGTGTAAGGTTTTCAACAGGCAACTGATTCTTAAAGGGCATGAGATCCATCAATTGATCCAAGGGTCCCATATTTTTAAGCTGTTCCAGTTGCGTGAGAAAATCGTCAAAATCTAAACCCTTATTTTCTGTGAGTTTACGTTCAAGTTCCTTCGCCTGATCTTCGCTGAAAACGTCTTCTGCTCTTTCAAGCAACGTTTGGAAATCGCCTTGTCCGAGGATGCGCGAAGACATCCGTTCAGGATGGAATTCTTCCAACGCCGCTGCTTCAACTTTTTCACCGACACTGATGAACTTAATCGGTTTCTGAGTGACATGCCGAATAGAGAGTGCAGCCCCGCCCCGAGCATCGCCATCCATTTTCGTGAGGATAACGCCATCAATCTCCAAATCCTTATTGAAATTCTCGGCGACATTCACGGCATCCTGACCCGTCATCGCATCAACGATCAGCAGGATCTCTGTCGGTTCAACGCGTTCTTTAATCTGCCGAAGTTCATCCATTAACGTCTCATCAACGTGCAGCCGTCCAGCAGTATCAATAATAACACAGTTATGCCCGTGTGCTAAGGCTTCCTTGACAGCTGACGCAGCAATGTCAACAGGAGAGACCTCTGTCCCCATTGAGAAGACCGGCGTTTCAGTCTGTTCGCCGAGAACCTGCAACTGCTTAATAGCGGCAGGTCGATACACATCAGCGGCAACAAGCAACGGTTTACGTCCCTCTTTGCGGAATCTAAGTGCTAACTTCGCCGCGACAGTCGTTTTACCCGCACCTTGCAATCCCGCAAGCATAACGATTGTTGGGCCCCCCGGTGCGATCTGGATCTTTTCCGCCTTTTCACCCATCAATTGGGTGAGTTCTTCACCAATGATTCGAGCAATTTGCAGTTCTGGTGTAAGACTCCCGAGTACTTCTTGTCCGAGTGCGCGCACTTTAATCCGCTCTATAAACTCACGTGTGACTTTATAGTTAACATCCGCTTCAAGAAATGCACGACGCACCTCACGCAGCGTATCAGAGATATTGTTCTCCGTTAACTTCCCCTGTCCCTTGAGCCTTTTGAAAGTGCTTTGTAACCTATCACTCAAGCTTTCAAACATCGTCCATGCGTCCTTTTCTGTAGGAATGAGATGTGCCTGCGCCCTGCGCTCGGTACTAAAATGTGTAATTATGAATTCCGTTGTCTAAAACACCCAAAATGTTCTATCACAGTTACATAAGTCCTGCTGTGTAAATCCGCGCAACGAGAAAATAATACCCAACTATACAATTATAGCAAATTTTACGCCTGATGTCAAACTTTTTTTCATGCTTGACATAAACGCATACCTATGCTAAAACTATAGTTATGAAAATAGCAATCCGTACACAGCAACATCAGAAATTCCCGTTCTGTAACCTCTTCATCTCCCTTATCTGTGCTTTAACTGCTCTCTATTGCGGATGCCAAGGCGAAACCTTCAATCTCGATGTAGGTGGCACTTCAGAAATCATAGAGAAATCCGGTGAACTGACAGAAAATGAGGTTTGGGACGGACGCATCTATATTACCGACACCCTTGTTGTCCCAGCAGGCATCACGCTGACGATCCGATCCGGAACCATTGTCGGTTTTGAACCGATGGATACCCCAAGCCAACTCATTGTGCAGGGTGAACTCTATGCAGAAGGATCACCGGATAGGATGATTGTCTTCGGTTCCTTGGGAAGACTCCGCGATGACCAACAACAAACACCTGAAACAGAGACCCCCTTCACGCCGATGACCTCAGCATTCGGTACGACGGGCATGACAGAAAACACCAGCACCGAAACTCAGATAACTTTAACCGCCGATCCGCCAAAAGCAGGAGATTGGGCGGGTATTCAGATTGAAGCCGAAAGCCCGAACAGCCGGCTGACGTATTGCCGCATCCAACATGCGACTGTCGGCATCACCTGTCGAACAGATGCCGTCCAAATCGAGAGATGTCTCCTCAGTGAGAACAAAACTGGGGTACTTTCCGAAAATACCAGTCCAACGATTACCAGCAACGAATTTAATCGGAACGGCACAGGCACACAATTCCGAGGCAGTGCATCACCGGATGTAGAATACAACGAGTTCACGGCTAACAATTACGGAATTATATGCGAAGATGACGCTCGCCCCCGTATTCAGTATAACATCCTCCGCGCCAACTATGAGAACGCTATCGTCTGCTATTCCACTGCCTCACCAGAGATCGTCTCCAACAACATAACGTTGAACGTCGGCTGGGCAGTCTACGACGGCGGTAGGCTCCGGGACAACTTCATTCAAGGGAATAAACAGATTGGACCTAATATCACCGAACTCGGCACCGGCACACAAAGCGATCAGTTTTACGGTGTAGACGAAGCCTACGAACCCAGAAGTTCTCCGGTAACAGAAGCCGGTGTGCCACGCGAGAATTTTTAATCGGAAGTCGATACATGCGCCGATTCAAAGCCTATCTCGAACTCATCCGCTATCCGCTTTTTGCGATTCCAATTGTCGCGACACTGCCGGGTGCGCTCATCGCCAGTGAAGGTCACTTTACACGGCGTGTCGCGGCAGCCCTGTTGATTGCACTCTGCGGCTACTTCGCCGGAATGATTAAAAACGACTACTTTCATCACGAAACAGATAAACACACCAATCCAGAACGTCCACTTCCATCACAGCGGCTGACCCCGCATCAGGCAATTGTTCCCGCGAGTATCATCTACGGGTTATGTGTGATTGGCGGCTTCTGGCTCAATATCAAGGCTGGTCTGCTGGTAATGGGCTTAGTCGCTATCTCGCATCTCTACAACGCCATTTTCAAAGCAAAAGGGATCTTAGGAAGTCTTACGCTGCCCTTGGGCATTGGACTCCTGAGCGTCTTCGGCGCATTCGTCGTGAGTGGCAGCGTACCACGGTTGGTATGGTATGCCTTCGCCGCGACAACGCTTTACGATTTAGGCACGCATATTACGACCACCTTCAAAGACCTCTCGCGCGATAAAGAACTCGGCATCGTAACGACGCCGCTCCAGATTGGCATCCGTCCGGCACTCCTGCTCTCGGGGGTTGCCACGGTTCTCGCTTTCGCCATCGCTTTTTTGCCGTATTGGTTGGAACCAGATATCCACAAATCCTATATTGTTTGGGTAACCTTAGGCATCATCGCCACGGTTGGCACGCGTATTTCACTGTATCTCCAACCGAACGAGAAAAATGGCTATCTGGCGTTGAAAGGCTCGATGATCGGCTCAATTCTCTTTTTTCCGTGTCTCATTGGTGCCTTAGTCCCGATCGCTGTTTCTGCGGCAGTTATCGTGCCGTTGCTGTTGGTGACACTGTTTTTATTAAGAACAACGCGCCAAGAGGTTTAAGGCGCGACTGTATGTGAAGAAAACTTAGGTCCCCTTATCTCTGAGAGGTAAGAACCTAATAAGAAACCGATGGTCGCCCCAACGGGACGATCATAGCGAGGTTAAGAGTTAAAAATATGAAAAATATTGTTTTACTGATTACCGATACCTTTCGGTATGACAATCTTGGCGAACGGGCGCGCCGTCCGATCCGCACGCCAATGCTCGATAAATTTGAGGCAGAGCGCGCAACTGCTATCGACAAATTCTATATGAGCAGTTTCCCAACGGTGCCACACCGCACAGATATTCTGACGGCAACGGTCGGGTGGCCCCACTACCCGTGGCAACCGATCGATCTGAGCGGACGGAGCGTCATCTCGCAACTCCTGAGCGAGCAGGGATACGCAACGCAGCTTATCTGTGATACGCCACACCTGTTTAACGTCCGGTTCCAGCACTGTTTCGATGCGGCTTTCCAGCATCGTGGACAGGAAGGGGACAAACCGCTTCTCCACCACAACGATGAGATAAAAATCGTTATGCCGAACGAGAAGACGCGCCCGCATCCGTCATTCAGAGGACACACGCTCCCGAACACCCATCGTTGGACGAACCGCTACTATCAGTACGAATCGGAGACGTTCTCCGGCAGGACTTCCGAGACCACGATTCGATGGCTGGAAGAGAACCACCGCTCGGGTCCGTTCTTCCTCTGGGTCGACTTCTTCGATCCGCACGAACCGTGGGATCCACCCGAATACCTCGTCAAACGATACGATCCCGATTACACGGGTCCGCCGATGCTACACCCGAACTACGGTCTGTCATCGCTCTTTACGGAGGCCGAATTGCACAACCTCTGGGCACACTATGCCGGTGAGGCAGAACTCATTGATCGACACATCGGACGGGTGCTGCAGAAAGTGGAAGACTTGGAGTTATGGGACGATACCCTCGTTGTTGTATTGTCCGATCACGGCATGTCTATTGGCGAACACAGTAGAACGGGTAAATCCAATATCGATCCAACGGATGAACGTTATTGGCCCACGTACCCTGAAATCAATCATGAGATGTTCCTGATTGCCGGTGGCGATGTTCCGATGGGACAACGTCTCGATCTCATCGCACAACCGATGGATATTATGCCGACACTCTGTGAATTGGCTGGGGTTACTTTGGATCCACCAAAGCCGTTTGAGGGACGCTCTTTTGCACGGGCACTCCGTAACGGCGATACCCAGCACAGGGAATATGCCGTAACGGGTTGCCATATTGGGGCACCGGACGGAACGGTTCCCCGTCGAGCTACAGTGCCGTTCCTCGTAACTAATCGTTGGGGATATGCACCTGTCGGTGAATACGGTAGACCGGAACTGTTCGACCTCCCCGCGGATCCGATAGCGGAGAACAACATCGCTGCGGATAATATGGAACTTGTCCAAGAGTTGCATGACATGTTTATGGCGCACCTCACGGCGCATAACGCCCCTGAGAACTTCCTTGATCTCTGGAAGGAAGAGCCCTCTGGCGACGGACGCGGCAAATGGTCGATCGACTATCCCGATGATTCAGATGCGTAAGAAATTTAGAAGATAGAATTCAAAAGAGGCTTTAGGGTACCTTTGCCTAAAGTCTCTTTTTCTACGACGAAAATCGTTTTAATCGTATTGCATTTAATGTGATGTTAGTATAAAATACGGCTATCTATGGTAGTTTGCGGGCAGCCACAAGGGCTGCCCCTACAAAATGTCAACATACTTTTATAATTCACCATAGTAATGGGGACTGTGTCTTATAACGTTCGTATAAAAATTGAATACAACATCGGGAGGTAGATTTGAATGAAGATTTTGACTGTAAGTCTCTTATCAATCTGTTTAATCGTAGTTTTAGGGACCCTCGGAGAAGCCGTCCGAGAGGATGAATTGGCACTCTATCTCTCCTTTGATGAAGGGGACAGTGAGATCGCCAAGGATAGGTCTCAACACGGAAATGATGGGACCATTCACAAAGGAACGCGGGTAGAAGGCAAAATTGGCCAGGCAGTCGAACTCACCGGCGAAGCCGGTGGTTGGGTGGAAGTGCCAGATTCACCCTCGTTAGATATCACCGATGAAATCACCTTGATGTGTTGGGTGTATCCGACCGAGTTCACGAATGAGTGGTTCCGTATTATTGTGAAGACGTGGGCAGGGGATACCGCCCCGTGGATGGCTTATGGATTCTATGAATTTGGCGGTAATAATGGAAAGACAGGTTTCATTATCTCTGTTGATGGGGGCACAGAAAAACGGATCGGCGATGGTGATACTTCCAACTTGCCTCTGGAGGAGTGGACACATATAACTGCCACCTACGATGGGAGCCAGATGAAACTTTACTATAATGGTGAAGTCGAAGTGGAAGGCGATGCCACAGGTACGATTGATACAAACGATGTCCCTGTGTCGGTTGGACGCAACAGTGAGGGAGAGCGGGAGCATTACATTGGACGCATTGACGAGGTCGCTATCTGGAGTGTTGCGCTTGATCAAGATGAAATCAATGAGGCAATGGCTGGCGTTACGACTGCTGTCGAGGCAGAAGGCAAGTTGCCTATGAGCTGGGGTGCGCTAAAAGGCGAGTATCTGAGGGCACCGAAATCGTTTACCCCGCGAGAGCGTTGGTAGCCGGTACTGCTTCACAACGAAAAGAACGAAGGGTGGGCATCGCGAATGTGATGCCCATTTTTTTGGCAGATTATAAAAACATGTAACGTGAATTCAACATAAGCGCGAAGACATTCAGTGAAACACAATAGACGCAGACATCAAAGAGAATTTGGGATTGACAAGCAAAACGACGGAATACTGAATGGATGCTTGGGTCTATGCAAATTTCACAGTAAGCATTTCGGAAAGAGGCTTTGTTACCCGCGTAGAACCCAGTCGTGGTATGGGTTTAGCGTCGTTTGGGAGACCTTGCACTTTTTGGGGTTTACTGTGAAATTTCTAAATTGTGAAGTTTGGATTAACATTTGGAAACCCAGTCACAGTGTGGGTTTGTCGCCTATGCAGCGTGTCAATCCATTTTGAGTTTACTGTGAAAATATCTATATGTTAAAACACGAATAACATAATATGTAATATTTTCATACTTTTCAGTGCAGTTAGGTGAAAGCCCCTACAAGGGAATCGGTTCCGGGTTAGGGGTCTCCGATAAAAGTGTGCACGTATTTTCAGGCTTTACTATAATTGCGGTTTTAGGAGAGTTTCGCTCGGATAGCATTTAAATCAGGTCCCTTTGGCATGATGAACAGGCACTGTCCGCCGCTACGAGCCTCCCACAACTCACCAATTTCACGCTTTTCACGGGCATCGTCAGCCGACCAAAGTTGTAGTCCTTTGTATTCAACAACCAGATAACGTCCATCGTTTAAAAGACAGACAAAATCAGGATAAAACCTATCGGTTGAAGTCTGGAGCCAGAAGGAGTGTTGAGGTTTGCGTTCAAGATTCCTCACCCAAAATTTAACTTCAGGCAACATATCAATGAACTGCGCGCATTGGACTTCTTGACCATCTGACTTCAGATCCCCGACATCGGGGTAGTAATGCTTCTGGAATTGATAAGGACCTGTATAACGGGTGTTATAGGGATAACGGTGTGGCTCAAAGGAGAAGCAGTGGTCGGGTGAAACCACAATCGGCGTTGCACACTCAGGCAAGAGAAAGTTTTGATATGCAGCTTGGTGTACGTTTTGGCGATGGTTATCAATCTTCGCCTCAGCAGCATCTTTCAGAGCATACTTATTGCGTATGAGGATCCCTATTGGAATACCGCGATCTTCAATCAGATACTTGACCAATTGCTGTAGAAAAGGCAAAGACTCCCGCTGTAGAATATCAAGATGTTTAATGGTTCTATCAAGCCAGTTTGCGAGTTGTGCGGCATCCCAGTTGTCATCCGGTGCGAGAAAAGACATCTGCTGATGAAGTTGACCTAAAAAACGTATTTCTACTCTTCCTTCTTGAGAAAGACCAACTTCACCACTGGTTCCTGTTGTAAATTCAGATGGAAACTCTTCTTCAGAAAGTTCAGCATCGCATTCGGACAATTGCCACACGGTTTCTAAAAATCGTGATGCCTCAAAGTCAATATACGTCTGGTTCCGCTTGACCATCAACTTTGGAACTTTAAAGACTTCACCGCGCGCAGCAGCGGTAGGCTCAGTATCAGGCTGTGTTGTGTCCTCAACAAACGGTAACTCACCTTGTTGTTCAGCGGCAGGACGGATAAGTTCAGAGGCTGCCTGTTTCTCAAATCCATTTTGGACAAGCCCATCGGTTAAGGCAGATGCGGCATCATAGAAGTTTTGGGAAGCAACGAAGGCGTAAGCACTATTCAACGATTCTTGCTTTTTGCGCTGTGCCTTCGGGAGACGCATAATCCTCCCTAATATCTGTTCAACAGCAGTAGAGGATCTCATTTCGGCAACAGAGCAGAGAACGTAGGCAAACGGACAATCCCAACCCTCTCGCAACGCCTGCACGGTGATAACGTAGCGAATTTGACACTCTGGATCGTTGATGTCAACATTGTCAAGTCCTCTGTCTTCGCCTGTAGCACGCGCAATCTGGCATTCAGGAATTCCGTGTTCTTCAATTAGACATTTCTCAACGACTTCAACCGTCAAAGTTTCTCTGGTTTTACTTCTTGGCTGCGCCTGAATCAGCATAACAGGACGGATATATTCGCCTGTTTCTTGCCGTTCCCTCTCGGCATCCACCTCAAGGGTGTTACGCTGCGCAATGGCAGCATCAAGCAATCTTTTCCAATCCGGATCGGTCTCCAACTGAATTGGCATCTTGATCATGTCTTCGGCTTGAAGTTCAGCGGCAGAAACAGTATAGAGGACATTGGAAGGGTTCTGCTCCATATCAGGGGTGGCAGTGAATTCAATGATTGCAGATGGATTGAAGCGGGCGAGTGTTTCAAAAGAGAGTTCGGTTCGGGCATTGTGTGCCTCGTCAACGATGACAAGCGGACGCTTGACGCATAAAAGATTCGCAAGCGAATAGACAGGCTTACCATCCTCGCGCTCAACCTCCGAGAGGGTCTCCTCGGGAAGATGCGTGAAATGTCCCATCAACGCACCTGAAGGTTCATACACTTTGCGTCCATCGGTATCCTCAACGCGGAACGCTTGCATCGTGGAGACGATAATTGTAGTTTTCGTATTGAGAATATGGGGTGACAGATAGAGCGCATCACCGATGGTGAGGATTTCAACGTTGTGTCTTGCAGACCTAAAAGCGTCTCTGTAGGGATGATTCGGATTTTTAAGGGCATTGAGCGTCTGATCGCGGATAGCGTTTGAAGGGACAAGCCAGAGGACAATTGGACTCTCCGTCTTTAAGAGTTCAGATGAGGTGATACTAACCGCATGGCATGCAACGAAGGTCTTACCACCACCTGTAGGCAGTCTGAGACAAACATAGGGCATACCCGGTAAGCCGTCGACGAAGGCGTAAGGTCGTTGGGTAAGGTCATAGAATGCAGTGTTAGCGTTTTCGTACTGTAGGCATCTTTGGTAATATTCGGTCAGTGTTTCAAGGGTGCGTTCTTGGTATTCTTTGAGGGGTAGGTGCATCTTTTTGTTTTGATGTTAGAGAAATATTAGATTTATTCATAGACAGATGAACGATGCCCAATCCGGGAGACTTCAACTGTTTGATAACACTTATCATAAGTATAGATAATTCGGTAGTCACCAGAAGGTAATTTGAATTTTCCTTTGTAGTTGCCTTTCAGTGCTCTATGGGGCCATTGATCGCAATTCTCTCGCAGTAATTTAAGTTTACGGCGAATTTGCCTTCGGATTTTGCCATCCAAACGCTCTAAATCCCCTTCAGCAGCAGGAGTCAGTATCAATTCATACATTTAGGTTCCTAACCGTTTGGCAACCTCTTCAAGTGTAAACATCTTACCTCCAGACTTGATATACTCGTCCTCGCGTTTGAGTTCTTCAATGAATTCTGGACGCAATTCCAATCCATCGTCTGGATCGTAATCGTAATTTTCAAGGAACAGTTCCAATTCCAAATAGCACACGAAAAACTCACAGAACCCACCACGCAGACGCTCCTTTATCTCTATAGTCTGTTTCATTTTCATCAACTGAAGGAGACGTCCTTGCGAGACAAAAAGTCGCCAATTTCCTAGTGTATGCATCAACGTTCGGAATTCATCAGATGGTAATTCCGTTACCTTTATCTCTGGGGCAGGATCGCCGTGTACGGATAGCCCCATCCGACGAGCCTCACGTCCGAGAGGCGAGCTTTTCCTTTGTGCTTCAACTGCCGAAACCCGATATTTCAAATGGTCCAAAGTATCGGTCGCCTCTATAATCTCCAGAATGGGGTTTTCATACTCTTCGAGATCCAAGGCAAGTACATAGTACCCATTGAAGAACTCACGGAACTCTTCTTCAAGTTCGGCGTGAGGAGCATCCTTTGCAAGCAGCGCGATGAGTCGTTCACGCGATTTAAATATTCCACCATTAATAACAGAAATAAGCCAATCGTTGAATTGCTCTGAATGGATGAAAGTCTCCTCCGTTTCTGATTCTGAGGGGGTATTTGTTGACTCTAATCTCCCATAATACCTTTGACGCTCTTTTTCAAAAGAACTATCGTTGTATTCTGATAAGGAAAAAATACCTTCACTATATCTTCGGTGAACCTTCAACATTTCAAGGCTTTCACCTCCAACAATCAAGGTGTCAGCTTCGCTAACCGTTCTCAAGTGATATGCCAAGTCTAAAAGGTTCTCTGATGGTATATTATCTGACAAGATATAGCACTCAACAACCTGCTCTCTTTTATTTTTAAACAACTCTTCAAACCGAATTTGCAATTGCTGCCGGTACTTGGTTGGGAGAGACTCAATTTGTTCAAAGATAGCATTCTGCAATTTGTTTTCTGAATCAACAATTAATAAACCATTTCCTTGAATATCATCTAAGAATTCTGCTGTATGCCTCACATAAGCCGGATTAAAATAAGCTGCATTGAATATGGAAGAATCAAGAACTGCACTGATTCGCATTTACACAACTCCTTTTACTATCTAAGTTCACGAAGACGTTCTGGAAAAAAACCGTTGGGCCAGCCATCAATAAAATCGCCATCTTCATCAAGACGTAAACGTTCTACTTTTGCCCCTTCAGGTCTACGACTGACATAGATAACCGATACGTCCTCTGGCTTGATTTCCCTTTTACGGACTAAACGCTGCAGACGCAAAATCAGATGCTCGCTGTGGGTTTCAATAATGAATCGCTTCCGACTTGATTCCCTGATGACTTCCGCTAAGAGATCACCGAGATCCGCTTGTAATTTCGGATGCACGTGAACTTCAGGCTGTTCAATAGAGATAATCTGTCCCCCAGGAACCAAACTCTGAACGATAAAAGGGAGGAGTTGACTAATCCCAAAACCGACATCCGGTAGTGCTACACTTACGTTTTTTTTTCGACGCGTATCTATGAGTCTCACTACAAAAAGATCCCCTGAAGCAGTTCCAACCGTTTCCACCTCGAGTTTGTAGTCCATATTGAGTCGGTTTAACCATTGGTTCGCGTCCTGCACTAAGTCAGGACGACGGAAGAGCAGATCTGGAAGCAAATCTCCTCGATATCCGACATTCTGAGGAGTAGTCCCCCTAAAAGTATACAACCTTTCTGGAGGGGTCCGAAAAGGGCTTATTGGAAAAAGAGTTTCCAATGTTTGTTCCAATGCCTGGCCCGCTACTATAGTAAGTTGAGCGACATCGAATAGCATCCTATCATATTGTCGACGTAATTGGAAGTACAAGTCTGTTATCGGATTTCTTTTGCGCGACATAATTCCAACTGGAAAGAAACCTTGTATCCCTAAAACCGTACCCATTTCTTCACCGTGCCGCCTGGAAATGTAGGTTTCCAGATCAAATCCCGGTGAGAAGAATTTAATACCGTCTTCTAAGGAATTAATCTCTTCCGGAAGACTATCATTATCTTCCCGAAGTTCTTCACTAGAATGTTTCAGAGCATTTAATCTGTCCTTGAGTTGGTTAAGGATCTCCTCCTTATTCTTCAAACACCACTTAAACTCTTGTTTCCAATGCTCTGATTCTTTTGTTAACCAGACGCACTTTACGGCTCCTAATTTTGAAATTGAAACTGGAACCCCACGCGAATCACGGAAAAAGCGTGGCCGCTTTTGAAATTCCCTTGATATTTCAGTTCGATCCAATGGCTTAAATTGAGCGATATGTTTAGCAGATTTCCCATCGTAAATCCCAATTCCATCTAAAAGGACTTCTTGGTCAGGGGGGGGGCGTTTGAAACTAAATTCAATCGCTATTTTGTCTCCGCTCAATGATAGTAGAGACGGATATCTCCTATCTATCGAAGTTTCAACACGAATCGAAAGTGTCCGTTCCAAATCATGGTCGAAAAGCATCTCTGGGAAACTGCCGAGATCTACAATGTGATTTGGTGTTCGGGCGAGCAGTAAATCCTCAGTATCCCGTCTTTCCAGCGTCTGCTTAAGCAAATAGAGAGCTTGCAGAATTGAACTCTTTCCCGCGCTGTTTTCACCAAAAATAAGTGTTATCGGGGCAAATGGAATATGTGCTCGTTCTCCGAACGCTTTGAAATTTTCTAATTCCAGTGAATGAAGCATCAGACTTCTCCTAATTGACTTTCATTCCTCCAAGACCTACGCAAATTGCTCAAATATTGGACATTGAGGAGCGAAAAACAGTAATTTCTGTCTTTTATAGTAAAACCAACAATTAATCAGACACTTTTCCTTTAACAGAAGACTGTTCGTAGGGGCGAGGTCCCCTCGTCCGTCTGTCAAAGTGTGTCTCATTATTTTTAGAGGCCACTATAAACCCCCTAAACCCGCTTTATCAGGGGGACTTTAAGATAGAATGCGTAAGTCCTATCCTCAGTTTTCTTGGTACTTTAGTAGTCGTTTGTTTAAGGCACCACCAAACCAGTCTGAGGGATATATTCAAAAGTAGTATACGAGATTTAAATGGATTTGTCAATACCATTAACCATTTCCGACAGGGTTATTCAATTTTCCGAAATTTTAGATTTTCGGTTCCCGAGGATCTCTGTAGGAGCGAGTTGTGTTCGCGAGGTCTTGGCGAAAACGCCGAAAAAACCTACAATTGAATGACCTTGCCATTTCTGATCCTATACGAGATTGTAGGGCATTTGGCGGAAGGTGATACCGTGGTGCTTTAAGGTGGCTTCGGTGAGCTGGGTCCCGCCGCAATGAATAATCTTCATCCCATCATGCCGTGGTAAACGGCTTATGAGTTCCTCAGTGAGGATATCGTCGCTGTTGAGCAGATAAACACCGATACCGTCCGCGCTGCCTAAAAAGGCGCGTTGGCGTTTTTCATTGGTAGTGCAAGAACTATACGCTGGCCGATCTCCTTCTACAAGGGATAGCGCGATGTCCACCGCCATCGGGGTTCCCGTTTCCTTGAAAAAGAGTAACTGTGCCATCTCACTAAACGGAATTTCCTGTTTTTCTGAGAAGGTTTCGCCGACGTGATAATAGGAGAAGGTGCCTCCGGTCCCAAATACATTCTGTAGTCTACCCTTCTGCTCATAGGTGTAGCCTTCACTGACACGTTCAAGACGGACAGCCGTAATTTCACGGGCTATTTTCGGCTCTACCTCAACCAAAATGAAACGCCGACTACCGCCATCCTCACGGTTTTGTTCCATAACCGCGTGTGCCGTTGTACCACTGCCAGCGAAAGAGTCAAGGATAATGGCATCTTTACTGCGTAGCAATTCCAGCAAAAACTTAATAAATTTTATGGGCTTAGGTTGGGGAAAAACACCCCCTTCACCGAATATATCACGAAGTTCACTTGTTCCTTCTTTATTGAACCCTACGATTTCTGGTGAGAGGAATACATCTGGTGGTTGTCCTTCTTGTACCTCAGAGAGATAGCGTTTTGTCCGCGGTTCGTTCCCAGAAAAATCAATGCGACCTTCGCGTTCCATGCTACGTAGTGTATCTTGCGAATAACTTGGATAACGTCCCGAAGGGGGAGACCATACAACTCCATTTTCAAAGGTGAACGTGTATGGTGTGTAATAGTTTCGGGCACTGAGTGGATCAAGTTTATACTTACCTCTACCATCATTGTCGTCATGAGGATATTTCGTTGATTTATCAGTAATGTAACGAATATACCGACTTTTGTCTTCACCAAACCAAGATTTCTCTTTGGCATAAACCAAGGTGTAGTCAGCATTGTGATTAAAATCTTTACTGGAGTTACGCACGGTGTGCATTGCTCTTCTTGTGAGAATTGCAAAAAAGTTCTTTTCTCCGAAAATCTCATCCATTAGCATTCGTAAATGATGCACTTCATTATCATCAATTGAGATAAAGATCACCCCGTCCTCTCGAAGGAGTTGATGAAGGAGGCAGAGGCGGGGGTACATCATACAGAGCCATTTATCATGTCGAGAGAGATCTTCAGAGAGTTTGCCAACAGTTTTTCCGAGCCATTTCCGGATGGTTGGGTTGTTGACATTATCGTTGTAAATCCAATTTTCGTTGCCTGTATTATAAGGCGGATCAATGTAGATGCATTTGACTCTACCAGCATAATAAGGTAGGAGTGCTTTGAGAGCGAAGAGGTTATCGCCTTCAATAAGCAGATTACCGGTGCCGAGCGGCTCGTTCTCGGCACCTAAGGAGTGATCAGGGTTGTGCGTGAGCGTGTGTATCGGCACCTCATCGTGGTGGTTGATGACGGCTTCTTTTCCGATCCAGTTTAGTGTTGGCATGTATGCCCTATCTCCAAGATTCCTTTTTGGATTATGTCATGACAAAACGAGTTAGTGCTTCCACTTTGAGAGTTGATCTTTGCTGAGGTTATGTCGGCGACACACTTCCGTTTGTGAACTTTCACCACTGAGCGTCTCAAGAACAACTGACGCTTTAAACTCGGTGGTGAATCTTCTGCGTTTGGCCAGCTGGCAGTACACAAAATGTAATGTTTCATAGCCTGAAATTGGGATTGCTAAGTTTTTATGAGGACTGTTGGAACATAAGCATTTGGTGAAGTCCACTCATAACATTGAATTTTCCCTATGGTATTCAGGCGATGTCCTAGGAAAAGGGCAAACTGTGCAGGTCCTGCGAAGAAAAGATGGATTTTTTTTGCTTGTGATTTGCTAACAAATTCTTGAATCATTGATTTTGCTTTTTGCACCGCTCGATTTGTTTGAGCATCGGATTGGAGAACCATATCACTATACAAGTAAAGTTGTCTGCCATGGAAATGCTCCATTTGCAAGTACTGTTTTACTTCTTCATTGGCAGTGTTTTTCAAGATAGAAATTCCCACTGCTATTTCATCTGTTAATTCTCCTTCCGTAGACTGCTGCCAATGATAATCTGGTGTATCTTCGTTTGCATGGCTGTTAGTCCACCAAACTTCATCTCTAACTTCCATACCAATCGCAAAACCAGAGACTGCGGAAAAGATTGAGCCAATGGCAATAGACGCGGATAATCTACGATGTCCACTCAAGTAAATACGTCGCTCTCGATTTGTTGAAACTATCCAGTCCTTCGTCCGGCAGAGTTCGCCAATGACCTTCTCGCTCCATTCTTCTGGTGGAGGAAAGTGACGTTCAGAACCACCAAAAAAACGCGTCCAGTTAAACTGGAGACAACCGTCGGGTACTTTATTGAGACTTTCATCGTACAAGGTGTGGATTCTGATAGTAGATTCAGGTCTATCTTCTTCTGGCACTTCCTGCCAAATTGCTTTTTCCAGCTCAGGTCTATAGATAGGCTGGTTCTTTCGGGATGAAATCAATTCCACTAAGCATGAGTACGCGTCACTACTTATTTTCACAGGAAAATTCTCAAAATTTGGAAAATGATTTAACAGAACTTCCCTGAAAAGTTCTCGAGGAAAATCTTCGGCATCGGTCAAATCAATTTTAAAGTGTACTTTTGAAAACAGAAAGTCAGCCATCTCTTTTGATTTACCATGTCTTTTCACTCTATCGACAAAATCATTATATGATGTGTCTTGTATCTGTTTTGACCCATTATAAAAAGGAAAGGCATCTCGAATTCGGTCCAAAGCGTTTGTAATCGGTTTTAACCCGCCGGAAATTGATGTACAAGCCAACACAAACCGTTGATAGGAATCTGGAGCGTGCTTGTCCTTTTCCCAAAAATTTTCTACTTCTTCCCAAAATTCTGTGGGCTGTAGAAGATGGTTCTTATACTCAACGAACTCGCAAGTCAAGCCGACATTAGGAATGAAAAACTTTGCTTCAACATCACCGAGAGATTCACGAATCATCTCGGTGAATCCATCTTCCGCGAGCCAACTTGGTATTTGAGCGGTAATTAAGTTGGCTTGGTACCTGAAACCACCTTCTGCGATATCACCACCAGTGGCTTGAGATGCTAACAAAGACCCGCTACTGTGTTTCTGGCTCAAATTATTTTCTCCGTAATTAGTTGGCATTTGAAAAATTTACCATCTTTGAGAAAAATTGTTACTGTTCCTTCAATTTTCTGTTCACCTTTAAGTTGCACAATAAGCAAGATAACAAAATTCGCACCAGTATCAGGATCAGTTACAATTTCCTGCATTGACTGAATATCCTTCTGACTCGGCACTAGCGGAAATGAAGGATGTGAATGCCACTCTCCAAGATAGTTAAATTTTCCATAGTTATATCCCGTCCGTTTAAAGAATCCCTTCAATGGTTTAACAATATCTACCACTAAGCGGACAAAAAACGCAACGCTGCCAAACTGTTCCTGAATAGTCAAATCAACAATACAGAATTCCGATTCGGCAATATGTTCTCCCATAAGGACACCACCGATTTCCTGATTACCAGCTCTTTCGAGAGCAGGGATAAGTTTCTTTTGGATGTCAGTCGGTAGATGAATTTTCATTTTTCTGCTTCAGAATCAGTTGTGCTATGAAGTCGCGGTTTTCATTGATTTTATCCTCTGAAAATTCTGATTCAGTGAAGGCAGATTGGACTTCTGGAAGATTTATGGGAATGGTGTGGAACGGCTGATCAAAAATCCAGCCTCGACTGAGTCCAATCAAATATAGAGAATAAGGAAAATCTGATGGTTCACGTTCAATTAAGATATCCAGTGCCATTCGAGTGGCATTTGCCGCGATGAGAGTAACATCCGCATCACTCGCCACAATAGTTTCTCCATCACTGTTAATTGTCGTATAATCGACAGTTTCTTGTATTTCTGGTAGTTCTAGTTTTTCAAGATATTTGTGAAAAGCAGCACGGGTTATTTGCGGATCTGGATCCTCGTTAGGACGGAATCGGGCTATCATTCCGCCAATGCCTCCAGCGTAGATTTTAAGCCAAATTATGGGTTTTACCTGCTGGCTTGCGACAGTTGACAATTGATTAAGAGTACAGGGGTCAGCCGTCGCATCAATGATGAGATCACAGGCACCAAGTTGAGAAAGCATACTATCAACAGTCGCAGTGGCTTCTTGTCCCGACAGTTTGACAGGGGAACATTTCACACTAATATCTTGAGCAATAAGTTTTAATTGATGGGCAATTCCATCAATTTTGTGTTGCCCTACGTCTGCCCAATTGAGTTCATGGCGACAGATATTTTCTTCAAGAAACACGTCATCATCAACGAGAAGGAAATTGCGTACCCCAGTTCGTGCAAGAGAAACGGCAATTTTACTGCCAGCCGATCCAAGTCCAACAATTCCAACCGTTTTTGTACTAAGATTGATAAACTCTGGTAGAAGGCGAGGGGTTTCTTCTGTGCTATTGATATCCACTTGAGCAAACCGACTCCATTCTTTTTCATTTGAAGTCAAAAACAAGTGGAGTCCCTCACTGACATCAATGATTAGTGCAAGACAAGTTGATGAAGATTTAAGTTGTGAGACGTCATGATTTTGTGCTTCAAGAACGTCAAAGGGTGATTCCAATGGTTGAGATTTCAAAACCTCGGCTTCCAAAGTAGTTTTGAAGAAGTGGCCTTCAATTTGACTAGTGGTTTTTTCTAATTCTGGAAGCAGTGCAGGATGACACCATTTTTCGCCATTGAGAGGAGAAAAACTCGCTATGAAGGCAACTACACTTTTTCGAGAGAGCATCACGTTAAACTGGACAGTTCCCGATTTTTTCCTTGGGAGCGATTGTGTATAAGATATAAGAGACGCATCAACAATAAATCGCAAATAGTTAGTTCTCAATTCCTGCCCAGGTGTCAGCAAGTGTCTGGAAGGTGCTTCTATTAGTCTTGAATTCTCTTCTGTCTGGCTCTCAATCTCTAGAAGTTTATGGGCACTGATAAGCATATCAGCACCAGTAATTTCCTCATGCCAGGTGTCAGGTCCCCACTCAAGACAAAGTTCACCGGAACGGTACTGATGTGTTGACCAAGACTGATTTGATTCGCGCGGACGTACAGTTGGCGGACTGGCAGGATAATTAGTCGGGTAAAGCATGATTACCGAATAGCAGCGTCCAAGTACTTCAATATCGGCAACGAGACCTAATGTAGGGTCACTATCCAATTTCCAGTCTGCTGAGAGCAGCCAGTCCACCTCAGAATGCAATGTGGTGATTGCTTCTCGTTCTTTATCCAATCTCGCCAAATTTTTCAGGAACCACATCAGGCAAATCCTTTAGGTTCTTTCGGAACGATTGGTTCGTTTGGAAAAGTAGGCGATGATAGTGTTCCTGGCGCGGCCAACAGACTTTCCGACTTTGTTCCTGCTGTTTCACGGAACCGATTACCAAAAATTTTTCTCCATAGCTTTGTCGCTTCCTCTGGGTCAGTCTCGTTCAGAGCTTTTCGACCAAGCTCGGCATGAGACTCTGCTTTATTATAAAAGCCGATGAACGCATTAACAGTTATGCCATCAGTGACGAAATTACCAGGGACTGCAGGATCTGGAATATTAGGAACGTTCTCTAAGAGGAAATTAATCTTGTATTTTTCAACAATTTCCTCCAAGGTTTTGACAAATAATTCGCCATAATAGGTTTCCTCATAGTCCATGCACTCAGCGGTAATACACTCAATAACAAACCCTTTGGGCTTTTTAGAAACTGTTGGATTTTCACGTCGCCACCACTTCCCTAACTTAACTAATGGTTTGAAGCGTCCGCCGGCTGTTTCATTGGTTTCGATCGTCCAAGTTGTATGCCCTGGTGGATTGGTTGAGAGCCAACACTCCTGTTTTCTATCAGGAATGAGGTACATTTCTCCATCTGGTATAATTGGGACAACGTCCATGTCAGCTTTAGAAGATTCAATACCGACAGACCGCGCCTGTTTGCGGATATTGGAATACTTTTTTTTCAGGGTTTTGTAGAGCAAGTCGACAACTTCTTTTGGATCATCATAGGAAGTATGGTTTGTCACCACGATAATATCGACATCAGGGCGATTAGTCTGCCCGTTTTTTGTACGAGGACGAATTGCTGTATCTCGTTTATAGGACCCTGACAGAAAAGTATTCACGTGATATTCTTTGAAGTCTTCATCATCTTTAAGAAAATCACGTAATTCAGTGTGAGCGGAAGAGGCGTTACTTTTGGTTGTGGGACTCGGTTCAATGTCACTCAAAAATTCAGTAAACCGGGCTTGTGGGATTGTTGGCATGGTTTCTTCTCCTTTGTTAGAAGACCTTATGGAATCAAGTATTCTCCGGGCGAGGATGTCCAAACTGAAATTTGTTTCTGGAGTGTTGTCTTACGCAAATCAATACCTCTAAAGAGGATAAAACACTGAGATAGGGCAAGATTAAATCACTTAATTATCAAGGCAAATTATACGATATTTTTTCTCGTTTGTCAAGTCTTTTACCGTGTTAACAGAGCCATTTAATTGAGGGTGGTGCATAAATAAAGTTGTGGAGTATCAGGATAATGGGTATGCTTTAATGAAACCACCCATATAAGGCATACCCGATGTATTATCCTGACAGAAAAGAGTATATCACATTTTTGTTTTCTTTACTTGATGAGTTTGCTGAGAAGAAACAAACGCTTCTCAGCAGAGGGAGACCCAAAACGTATTCAGATGCTGCCTTGATCGTCTTTTATGCCATGATGACACTGAAGCAGATAAACACGGCTCGCGGGCAGCACCGCTGGTTATACACGCATCCACTCATGCTTGAGACGCTACGATTGTGGGTGTGTCCATCGCGTTCGACGCTCTCACGCCGATATAAGCAACTGTTTCCACTTCTCAGTGAGTTTTGTGAGTTTATCGCCGATTGGGCAGTTTCACACGGATATGGTTTTTCACATACCCGCGTCTATGAAGATAAGAGTTTGTTCAAGGCACACGGGCGCGTCTGGCACAAGAAGGATCGTGTGAAAAATCATATTCCCAAAGGACTTTGCAATGTCGATAAGGCCGCAAACGGGTCGAAAAGTGCTTATCACGGATGGGTCTATGGATACGGACTTCATCTGACGACGACGCGACACGGATTTCCCGTGATGTGTGATGTCATGCCTGCCAACGTCAATGAACGTAAAGTGCTTGATAAGAAGCAATCTCGTCTGGTGGCTAAAGGCGTGCGGTGTCTTATCGCCGATGCTGGCTATAGAGATAAAAACCGCACCACTGACTTTGCTAAAAGGCAAGTTCTGCTGGTAACACCTGATATCTGTCTCGAACAAGTAGCCTTGATGTTTGGAGGTATGGATGCTATGGCAATCGCAGTTTTCGAAGAGGCGAAAGCCTGTCGAAAAACCGCAATTGAACCCGCATTTGACTTACTCAGTAAACTCTTAGCAACCACCGGAGCGCATAAACCTTTGCCCGTCAGCGGCTTGGCATGTGTGGCTACATTCTTAGGGCTTGGCACCGTAATTTTACAACTCGCAATGTTGATCAATATCGCAATGTTGATCAATATTAGGTGTGGACTTCCCACACGAAATGTCACGCACATCAAAACCGTTTTTCAGTAAAAAGAATTTATGCACCACCCTCATTTAATTTATATTATAAACATATCACCCTCCGGGGTGAGGAAAGTGAGTGAAAACCTAATTGAAGCGTCCAAAATCTCTTAGTAGCAACTTGGGTTATTATAGTAAAGCCCGTAATTACGTTTACACCGGATTCAAGAGAGGGCTGAAATATCCAAAATTTCTGCTTAAAATCCGGTTCGGTTAGGAAACCGAACCTACCGGCCTGGGGACCGCGGCGGTTTTTTTCCCTTAAATTGACGCTTATGGTGCATCAAGCACGGCATCTAACTGATCCATTACCTTGTGGAATGCTTCGACGTAACAGGACATCAGCTCGATATCGTTGGGGGGGTTGACATCAAATATATAACAGTGCGAATCTATGAATTCAACGGCTCGCGGATAGTCCTCTGTCTTATATTCAACCGTCGATTGATTACATCGCCACGGACAGCCTGTCCCGTAACCGATCTGGTTCTGGAAAATCTCTTGAGACGGCACTGGCAAGCGTTGCCACTGTCCGGTTGGCACACCTTCAGCACGGAGTGCCGCTTGTACCTTCTCACGTAGGGTTTTGGCAGGAATATCTAATCCCAACGCCGCCGGATCGAAACCGATGACATAGTTGTAATACACGGGTTCACACGCTTCTGGCGTCACCGGGGTTTCAATGCCGTCAATTTCATCGAGACGCTCCGTAAGATAGTGACAATTTCGGATGCGCATGGCGTTGTTCAGGTCAAGCCGTTTGAGTTGGCTACGGATGAACGCTTGACTGAACATATCCCCGCGATACATCCATCCAAGTCCGTAGGCATTGTATTCCTGTTCCTCGCGTTCCCTACCGGGCACGACGATCTCCCCGAAATACTGTAATAACGCTGCGCGTTCGTAGATTTGCGCATCGTTGGTTGTGAACAAACCGCCTTGACACCCGCTACTCAACGTTTTCGAGGCTTGCGTGCTGTACCCCGCGGCGTCGCCAAAGGCACCACAAAGCTTGCCATTATAATATGCCCCGTGTGCCTGCGCGACGTCCTCAATGACTTTCAGGTTATGCTGCTTCGCAATCGCTAAAATCGGATCCATATCGGCGGGCATGCCGTGGATATGCACTGGCAGAATCGCACGCGTTCGCTCGGTGATTTTCGCTTCGATTGCGTTGGGGTCGATACAGTAAGTGATGGGGTCAATATCAACAAAGACGGGAATAGCGTTGTGATGGAGAACAGCGGCTGCCGTTGCCCAGAAAGTGAAGGCGGGAACAATGACCTCGTCGCCTGGTTCGATGCCGACACCTGCGACACACAGATGCAACGCAGCCGTCCCACTGTTGACAGGGATGCAATACTCGACACCCATGTATTCCGCCCATTCGTTTGCGAGGCCTTCGGATTGGATCCGTTGCTGCTCCGTAATTTTTTCGGAGGCGATAACCTCGGCAATTGCGTCTCTGTCGGATTGGGTAACCTCTGGCCAGGGTTGAATCAATCCATCAGGGACAGTCCCTTTACCACCATATATAGCGAGTTTTGCTGCCATGAGCGACCTCCTTCTAAGGTTTTGAAGACAGTATCTTCTTGTGGAAGGGAATTGTGCGCGTAATACTCGCTGGGCATCCAAAAGCTGTAACGCTTTACTCTTTTTTATTTCACGAAACCGTGGTAGCAAATACCACCGCTTCCCAGAACAAGAAAGTAGAGATCGGATTCGCCTCTTTGTAACTGCCTATGTTATCCAATAGTTAGAGCTCTGTTAGTCCTGGAACATGTTTATCCTCATAGTTCTTAATAAGCGTGCCAACGAAATGCAGTAAGGGAGCCAAAGGGTGATTTTCCTCCCCTACTATATCAAGTAAATCGTCTAACCGCGCCGCAAGTTGTTGGTATTCGATTTCTGTCAATAAAACAGGAATATGAATTTCGCTTTGGCTTAGAACGTCAATTAAGTCGCATAACGCCTTGACAGACGGTTGCAATTTGCTTTTGCCGTGATGATCGCGCATTTGGATGTCTCTGTGCAAATTCAATGAGGCGATCTTGCCGAACAATTTCCATTGAAGATTCTTACAACTAACCCCTTTTACACCGCAGTGCTTCCTAAGTGAGGTGTTCTATCGCTTTTGGGATCCGCTTTAAAACCTCGTCCTTACCGAGCAGCACGACAATATCAAAGAGACTCGGACCGAACGATGCCCCCGTCAGTGCGATCCGCAACGCTTGCATCGCTGCGACGCGTTTGATGTCCTTCTCATCTGTGTATTTCCAAATTGCCGCTTCAATTGTTTCTATATCAAACGTAGGGATCTCTTCCAAAATCTGTGAAATATTCGTCAGAATCGCTCTCGTCTTTTCTCTCTTTTCCTCTGAATTTCCCCACCATTTCTTGACGGCTTTCGATTCATACTCGAATGCATCCGTAAAGAAATAGGAGGTCTGCGGGACGATATCCTGAAGCGTCGTTAGGCGTTCACCCACGGCTTCTACAATGCCTTCCAGCCAGTCGCGATCTCCAATTGAATTATTCAATAAACCTTCTTCTTGCCAGAACGGGATGACCGCATCCGTCCGTGCCGCAACATCCAATTGATTAATATAGTGGGAATTGAGCCACTCGAGTTTCTTAATATCAAACACACTGCCACTCTTTCCAACCCGTGCGAGATCGAATTTCTCAATGAGTTCATCGACAGAAAAAATTTCCTGTTTATCGTCGTAGGACCAGCCGAGTCGGACAACGAAGTTTAGCATTGCTTCAGGCAGATACCCCTGCTCACGGTAGCGGTTCACAGCGACGAGATCGCCGTGGTGACGTTTGCTCATCTTCCGACCCTCACTATCCAACACCAACGGAATATGCGCAAACTGTGGAACGTTCAAACCGAGGGCATTCGCAATTACAATCTGCTTCGGGGTATTGTTGAGATGCTCTGTTCCCCGAATGACGTGCGTTATCTGCATTTCTGCATCGTCGATGATGGAGGTGAGATTGTAGTTCGGCATCCCGTTTGAACGCACAATTACCTCGTCCTCTAAAGTCGCGGGATCAATGTTCCGGGAGCCGAGGATGAGGTCGTCAACGCGGATCGGGGTGTCAGGTATCTTAATCCGCACGGTCGGCTTTCTACCTTCTGCCACGAAACGCTGGACGGCTTCTGGGGTTAACTCTCGGTATCTGCCATCGTAGGAACGCGTCTGGTTGTTGGCGCGCGCCTGCTTGCGAATCTCCTCTAATTCTTCTGGTGTGCAATAACAGTGGTATGCGTTGCCACTCTCAAGCAACTGCGCGACATAACCGTCGTAGATAGATTTCCGTTCGGATTGCACATAAGACCCACAGGGTCCACCCTTATCGCCACCCTCGTCCCATTCGAGTCCCAACCACTTCATGGCGGTATAGATCTCGTGCATGGACGCATCCGTGGAACGCGCCGTGTCTGTATCGTCGATTCGGAGGATGAATTTGCCGTTGTGATGCTTGGCGAACAGCCAATTGAATAGCGCCGTTCGTGCACCGCCGATGTGTAAATAGCCGGTGGGTGAGGGTGCCATTCGGACGCGGACGGTTTCTGGGGCTACGGCTGCTACTTTTTTCATTTCTGTCCCCTTTGTATTTTTGCCCAACTATCCCTTAGGGGCACTGTGCGATTGAATACTAATTTCTCTGGTGTTGTCTCTGAATCGAGGCAAAAATAGCCCATCCGGAGGAACTGATACCGGTCTTCCGGTGTCGCCGCAACAAGACTCGGTTCAACCTTGCAGTTATTTAGAATTTCTAAGGAATTCGGGTTTAGGAACTGCATCCAGTCTGCGTCATCCGCTGCGCCCTCCGGTTCCCGTTCCGTAAACAGCGAATCGTAGAGGCGAACCTCAGCATCAACGGCGTGTTCAGCAGAGACCCAATGCAATGTGCCTCTGACCCGGCGTCCGTCTTCCGACCAACCCCCACGTGTTTCGGGATCATAGGTGCAGTGAATCTCAACGATTTCACCGTTTTCGTCTTTAACGACCCGTTCACACTGGATATAATAGGCATGTTTAAGCCGCACCTCTCGTCCGGGAGCCAACCTGAAGAATTTGCGGGGGGGATCCTCCATAAAATCTTCACGTTCGATATAGATTTCCCGCGAAAATGGGATCTGCCGGGTTCCGGCGTTCTCGTCTTCAGGATTATTTTCCGCGTCGAACATCTCGACCTGTCCCTCTGGGTAATTGTCAATAATAACCTTAACCGGATTGAGAACTGCCATGACCCGTGGGGCGCGACGGTTCAGATCGTCGCGGATAGAGTATTCGAGTTGTCCCATCTCAATGAGATTATCCGCCTTCGAAACCCCGATGCGGTTGCAAAAATCTCGGATCGCTTCAGGCGTATACCCGCGGCGGCGCATCCCAGAGAGCGTCGGGAGTCTCGGGTCGTCCCATCCGCTGACGTGTCCCTCCTCAATGAGGACTTTGAGTTTCCGTTTGCCCAAGACGGTATAAGTGAGATTCAACCGTGCGAATTCAATCTGTCGAGGCTGATAAATCTCCAACGCCTCCAGAAACCAGTCGTAGAGCGGACGGTGGTCTTCAAACTGGACATCACAGAGTGAGTGCGTCACGCCTTCTATGGAGTCGGATTGTCCGTGTGTGAAATCGTAGGTGGGATAGATGCACCAGTCATCGCCCTGACGATGGTGATGGGCGCGAAGGATCCGATACATCACGGGATCGCGCATATTCAGATTCGGGCTTGACATATCAATTTTTGCGCGGAGCGTTCGGGCACCGTCCGGGAATTCGCCATCCCGCATCCCGCGGAACAGCGTCAGGTTCTCCTCAACGGATCGGTTGCGATAGGGACTGTCCTTCCCGGGTTGGATCAACGTGCCGCGATAGGTGCGTGTCTCGTCGGGTGTCAAATCGCAGACATACGCCTTGCCTTTCTCTATCAGTTTAACAGCGTATCCGTAGAGCGTCTCAAAATAGTCGGAAGCGTGATATTCCCGTTCTTTCCAATCGAATCCGAGCCAACGGACATCTCGCTTGATTCCGTCTACGTATTCGCTCTCTTCTGTGATGGGATTGCTGTCGTCAAAGCGTAAGTTGTAAAGTCCGCCGAAATCTTCGGCAATGCCGAAACTGATACAGATGGCTTTGGCATGCCCGATATGGAGGTAGCCACTCGGCTCTGGTGGGAATCGGGTATGCACTCTACCGTCATACCTGTTTGTCTTGAGATCTTCTTCAATCGCTTGGCGAATAAAGTTCGTATCGGGGGAATTGTTCGCGTTTTCTTTTAAATGGGGATCTGAATGCTTCATATCTTATACTCATGTCATATATACTGTTGGGCGTGTTACAGCGACTCCCGCTCTCAAAAAGCAGCAGTCTATAGAGGATGGAACGTCTTCTCAAATAATTATACTCTCAAAATACAATCAAATAATTATACTCTCAAAATACAATAAAGTCAAAATTTTCAGATGTTTCACCCAGCCCATTTATTTTTGCTGCTTGAAAAACACACTACGATCGCGTAAAAAACGGGCAGATGCACGCACGATTCAAAGCCTTCTATTCACATAATGCACATAACCAGCGAATATGTGAATATGGCATCGTTCTTGCAACACAAGTTAAAAAAAAAAGAACCTTACAGTAAGGTTCTAAGGCTGCATCGTTCACCGGAATAGGCAACAAAATTATTCCTTTTTAAATAAAGTGTAACCTTTTCGGCAGAACATCCGTTTAACGATGCGTTAGAATATTATTCAATTTTTTTTTAGAGAAATTCATACTAACTACTTTTAGAAAGGGGTAAAGCTATGAAATCCACTGATGTACACAAGAATCATCCATCCTTATACGAAACTGCGCTGTGTCTCGCGATAGCGAAAGCGCGTCAAGATGAATTACGCTGGGAACGTTTCATTGATAATTTGTCCCAGATTTGTGACACATTCGCCTGCCAGATTGCTGCGAAAGGCACTGCCCCTTCTAAGCAATCCAACCCATCACGGCACTCATCAGTTTAGAACTTACGCAATTTCTATGGAAGACCTACGGCCCACACGTCGCTGGCGAGGTTTCAAACCTCGCCAGCAAAGGATGCTGCGTGAGTCCTGCAGTTTCCGTATAGCAATCGGAACCTTTTTAATTAAACCGACTCTTGGAGTTTCGGATGGTTCCGAAAGATCTTCACAAGAGAGCGGACTAACTTTTCGGGATCGTGGCGAATCACGTTCATCTGAACGCCGCCTAACCATGTGCCAAATTCAGTGACAACCATATCTCGAATGAGGTCCGCCTCAACCACCCGGATCCCCTCCGCCTCAAGGTTTTCCTGCTCACGATCATAAGAGACCTGCACTTTTGAGGCGTCTGCGACTTGCATTGTTTCAACAGACAAAGACGAAATATCCTTCGCCAAGTTCAGCACGTCCATGAGATGCTGCGTATCTTCATAGAGCATCGAAAGTCCTTCCTCGGAAAGTGAGCGAATCCGAGTCAACTGCGAAACCAATTCCTTCCGAACGTACTCCTGCATGATCTCCGTCGGAGCGGGCTGGTTATTCACCACGACGTAATTGAGCGGAATTTTGGCATGGTCTAAAATAGCGTTAACGTGATCCGTAACGGCATACCCATCGGTTTCACCCGGTTGTGTCATAACGTTACAGACGTAGATTTTAATCGCGTCTGAACGTTGGATCGTTTCGACGACACCTTTGATAACCAAATTTGGCATAATACTGGTGTAAAGGCTTCCCGGACCGATGATAATTATATCGGCGTTAATCAGGGCATCCACAGCCCCTTCATGCGCTTGACATTCATAGATTTCATCGGGGGCATGATGCGTTTTTCCATTCTCGCGAGGTTCAAAAAAGACGCGCTTGATCGGTTCACGATTTTCACGCACGGGTATCGTAGATTCGCCTCGAACAATCTCGCCATCCGTGAGTTCTGCACACAAAACGGTATAATCCAATGTAACAGGAATAATCTGACCACGTACTGAGAGTAATCTTGATGCCGCCTGAATCGCTTTCGGGAAGTTGCCCTCAAATTTTTCCGTCAGTGCGGTTAATAAGAGATTGCCGACTGTATGCCCACCGAGTTCACCATTGCTTGAAAAACGATACTCAAAAAGCCCTGCGAGTTCATCAGCATCGGATAACGTGAACAGGAGCCTACGGATATCACCCGGTGGGAGCATGTCAAATTCTTCAACGAGGCGCCCTGAACTTCCACCATCATCAGAAACGGTAACAATTGCCGCCAGACTATCCAAATCAATAAGGTGATTTTGACCTTTCTCCAAATCAGCGTAGTGCTTAATGCCGCTAAGCAAAGCGGATAAACCACTTCCGCCTCCGATGCAGGCAAGTTTCAAAGCCATAATTTCTCCAAATTTTTTAAACTATTGCCTCTGGTCATCGTTCCACTTCGTTTCACGATGGCTTCTGGTTAATTTTAGACGATCCGTTAACGACAGTTGACAGCAACTGAAAACCGCCGCGAAATAAATATTCTCCCGACAAAACTTTATGATAAACCCTAGTAAATAACGCAGTTAATACGAATTTTGTTTCATTAACATCCTTAGGGTTTCAATCGTTTCGTCACACAAATCTTCCGCTGCAGTCAGCGTCGGTGCCTCACTAAAAACCCGAATTACAGGCTCCGTACCGGATGGACGGATGTTCACCCACCGGTCCTTCCAGACCCGTTTAACACCGTCTGTGAGTTCGAGCTGCGGTTCCCCTCCGGCATCCGTTGCTTCTTTATAAAACGCCAAAGTTAGATTCACAAGACGCGTCGCAAGTTCCTGTGACGGAATCTCCAATTTCTTTCGGCACATCTGATAGCGGGGCATGTTCTCCACAAGCTGCGTTACCGTCGCGCCAGATTCAGCGAGATATTGCGCAATCGCCGCAAGAGAAGCGATGCCATCCGTCGTGTAGTGGATATCGGGATAGATAACGCCACCGGTGCCTTCACCGCCGATAGCTGCATTCACGGCGTGCATCTTCTCAACAACCCAACCGACACCGACTTTCGTTCGGTGGAGCGTGACACCATGATTTGCCGCAATATCATCCAACATCCGACTCGTTGATACCGTAGCAACCACATCGCCCTTCGTCTTACGAAGCATAAAATCAGCGATAAAGGCGAGCGTCCATTCACCACTCAAGGGAACGCCTTGCTCTGTAACAACGACAAGCCGATCAGCATCCCCATCGTGGGCAAAGCCAATATCAGCACCAGACGCAAGAACTGTCTCACAAAGCGCGTCCAATGCCTCAGGTGTAGGTTCGGCAGGACGCCGGAAATGTCCATCGGCGACACAATTCAGTTCAACAACCCGACACCCAAGTTTCCGCAAGAGGGACGGACTTATCACGCTGCCGGCACCGTTGCCACAATCAATGACGACCTTCAACGCAGCTTCCCGGATTAAATCGGGTGCCAGCCAAGGGGCACACAGTATCTGATCGAGGTGATAGCTAACAGCATCTCCATAGGTTTCAAGTGTTCCTTGCTCGTTCCAAGGGGCAAGTGCGAAATCCTCTGTTTCGTTAATCCGCATCAATTCGTCCCGTTCCGCCTGTGTCAAGAGGCGTCCCGCAGCAGCGGCAAATTCGATACCGTTCCATGCAACAGGATTATGGCTGGCTGTAACGGTGATACTCCCTTGTGCACCCAGCGCTTTCGCCATTAGGAGTATCGTCGGTGTCGGACAAAGCCCTACATCAATGACGTGACATCCTGTGGCGAACAGCCCAGCAAGGACGGCATGTCGCACTGTTGGGCTGGAAGTTCGGGAATCTCTGCCAATAACCACCGTTCTACCACCGACAAAAGTTCCGAACGCCATGGCAAATTGCGTAATGACGCGAACATCGAGCGAAACGCCGACCTCACCACGAACCCCTGAAACACTCACAATTGGTTTTTCTGCTCTGTCCATGCCGTCCTCTCTGTAGTCGTTATGCAACATCTCTCCGAGATATGCTTATCCGCCATGCGCCCAAAAAACAGCAACCCCCGATCACCATCTGCCATATACCGACGAGATACCACGGGTTTGGATACCTATAATCGTATGAAGTAACGGGTGTTAGTTCGTAAAGCACAGGTTTTCTAAAGATGTCCAACCCCTCAAAGATACAGCACACAACGATAAGTGGGTTCAGGTGTAAGACTGGTGGAATAAAAGGTTGAAGATTGTTCACATAACGCTCCAAAGGCTTGATTAGAAACGCGCCCCCAATCAAAACACACCATAACAGGGTGGCAAACTCTGCGCTGAAGAGGACATCTCGAAAGACCTGAGTCCCCCATACCCCGACCGCCGCTGCCGAAAAACTATAAATCGCCAGTATAACGAACATCTGGAACGCCTGCGTGAAGGGTATGCGAGTAACGAACAGAGCCGCCCCTGTCAATAAAAACACCCAACACAACATCGGTATCTGACTTACCAGAAGAAGCCTTAACAATCTTTGTCCAGAAGATATAGGACTCAGGGCATACTGTGCGTCAAAGCTTGTATTATGAACAGTCCGGGCGGCAAGATAGGGCGCAACGAAAAGCACTACGAACACCTGCGCCATAAAAAAACACTCTATCGGTAGACCGAGTTTTGCCTGCATCAACACCTTATAGATAATCCAGAGCAAAAAACTCGAGATGACAAACCAAGTGATAAGTGTTCGCAGGAAGTGGTTTCGATCGCTCAGCGTCGTATCCATACACTGATTCATTCACTTTGTGCCTGGTTCCGAAGCCGTAAGACTGCTTCGGCGATAGAGATGAGGTTCGGATTAATAACTAACGCTTGCTTATATGCCTCCAGTGCCTCGTCAATCTTACCGAGCCTGACATAAACGTGTCCCATTCCAGCAAACGCCCCAAAGTGATTCGGGTTCAGCGAGATCGTCCGTTTGCAATCACGAATCGCCTGACTCCATTCTTCAAGCATGAAATAAGCGATTGCGCGTTGGTTATATCCCTCGGCAAAATTCGGAGCCGTCTCAATTACAGCAGTGAAACATTCAACGGCTTGCTGATACGCCTCATTTTTGAGTAAGTTTTTACCATCCGCAAGCATCGCGTCAACAGCGTCATCACCAGAATGAGACCAGATTTCCCACAACGCGTATTCCGCATTGAAGCGGGTCATACGGTCATTATTTTTCAGAGCGTCTACCAACGCAGGAATCGCATTTGAACTGCCGATTAACCGAAGTGCGAATCCCGCAGCACGTCCGACTAATGGTTCTTTGCTGTGAAGATAGCCGATCAGATCGGTCTCTGAATAGGTATCACTCAGAAGTCGTTTGAGTCTTTCAGCGTCCCCTGAATTCTTGAATATCAGTTTCGCTAATTCGGTAGATCCGTTGTTCATCAGCATGGTCAGCTCTCTCTATGCCACCCACACGGAACTATGAAATGACTGCAGGCACGCGTCTGTAGATATCCCGCAACGGAAGTTCGCAACCGATGGAAATCAGGGGCAACACATCTTCATACCTCCGAAACTCGGTCGCGACCCACTGCATCTTCATAAGACGATACTGTTCAACACAAAGCCTGTCCTGTGAAACGAGGATGTATTCTCGCAAGGATATGAGTTCTTGATACTGTGCAAATTTCTCGCCTCTGTCAAATACTTCCGTTGATGGTGAAAGCACCTCTACAACAAGGGTAGGGTTGAGAAGTGTGTCAAAGACATTATCCTCAAATTCGGGGTCGCCGCAAAAAACGATAACATCCGGATAAAAATAGGCACCTTTCGCACCCGTCTTCACGCGCATATCGTTGCTGATGACCTCACAATCCCGTCCTCTTAGTTGGATGTTAAGTTCAGTAACGATATCGGCAATGATGCGAGTAAGGGTAAGACTCGCTCCGGACATTGCAATTATCTGACCGCTCAGGTATTCGCTTTTAACTGTCGCCTTACGTTCCGAAGCGAGGTATTCCTCTGGTGTAAAGAAGGTTTCTGCTGCAAGGGACGACATATTTATCTCCTTGAATGTGACGCGCCAACCCGTTCTGTTATCCAATTATAGCATATCGTCGTTCGTATTGCAAGAAGAGTTTGCAGGCACCGAAGGGTATTTACGTTTAATGTGCGAAAGTAATGTGCGAAAGAGACTTGCAATTTGCGAGGAGAGCTGCTACAATTTTTTACAGACGGGCGGAATAACTTGACCCCATACCAAACAACGGAGCAAGACACAAAGCGTGAAAAGACGAAAAATTCTCATCCTCTGTATCGATGCGGGTAGCCATGAGTACCTCGCAGCGAGCGATCTTCCCACCATCTGCCAGTTGGCAAAAAACGGATTTTATGTCCATGCCAATGCCGTTATCCCCTCGGTCACGAACGTCAACAACGTCAGCATTGCAACCGGATCCTTTCCCGAAACGCACGGTATCACGACGAATTACCATGTAGACAGGACAACCGGCAAAGGGGAATTTATCGAGGACAACCGCTTCCTCCTCGCGCCGACACTTTTTGAAATCGCAAAAGCCTGCAAATTCGCAGACAAAACGGCACTCTTCGTAACGAAGAAAAAATTACTACGGATGCTCGAAGCAGGCACAGATATAGCGATCGCCGCTGAATCACCACCTTCTGGATACATTCACACAGTCGGACCGGTTGAACCGATCTATTCAGCCGAAATCAATTGGTGGTTGCTTCGTGCCGTGCATGCGGTGCTACGCACAGACTCCCCAGAACTCGTCTACTGCTCAACAACGGATTGGGTTCAACACAAATACGCCCCGGATGATGATCTCTCCCAACAGCACCTTGCGGAATTGGATAGGATTATCGGGAATATCATTGATGATGACCCGGAACGTGAAATCTATATTACAGCCGATCACGGGATGTTGGCAAAAACGACTGCCATTGATCCAGGGCGCGTCCTAACAGAACACGGTATCCCTGCAAGTGCTATCCCCATTATTAAGGATCGTTACGTCGCGCATCACGGCAATTTGGGGGGTGCCGCTTATGTGTTCCTCAAGGATCGCACCGATATATCGCAAGCGATTCAAACCCTTCTGAATACGCCCGGTATTGAAGAGGTCCATTCCTCGGAAGATGCGGCACGCACATTCAGGCTCCATCGTGAACGGATCGGAGACCTTTTCGTATTAGCAGACGAAACGACTGTTTTCGGTGAGTTGGAAACGGCTGTAGAACCGACTGCGGTGCGTTCACACGGGTCGCGGCACGAGAGTTACGTGCCAATCATTGGCTACAATAGCCCGTGGTCGGCAACAGATTTTGAATATAATGTCGATGTCGGAAGACTATTTTTAGAAAGTTTACGTTAGGCAATTGTAGCGTAGACTGTTAGTCTGCATCACAAAAGGAGCAAATATGTTAACAGAAAAAGAGAAAACTGAAGGATGGATATCCCTGTTCGATGGTGAGACACTCACGGGTTGGGGAGCCACTGGAAGTGCCGAAGGGTGGGTTATTGATGATGGCAGTATTCTCTGCACCGTTCAGGGCGGAAAATACCTCTATACCGAACAACACTACGGTAACTTCATACTCGCACTCGACTTCAAAACGGAGCCGAAAGTCAATAGCGGAATTTTTGTCCGATGGGCAGATCTGGAGGACGCCGTTCAGAGCGGACTCGAAATCCAGATTTTAGATACACACGGCAAGGAACCCACCGATAGCCACGACTGTGGTGCGCTCTACGATGCTTTGGGACCCACCCGAAATACGTGTAAACCCGCTGGGGAATGGAATCAGATGACGATCACGTGCGATGGCAGTATTATCGCAGTGACACTCAACGGTGAAGAAATCGTCCGCGCAGATTTGGACGAGTGGGACACGCCACACCAAAACCCAGATGGAAGTCGGAACAAATTCGGCATTGCCCTCAAAGATTTCCCCCGGAGCGGACATATCGGGATTCAGGACCACGGCGGAAAAATCTGGTGCAGAAACATTAAAGTCAAACCGCTATAGAAGGTCCACAGCTCGCTCTTTTATCCGTGGTTCTTAAGCTTTGCAACTGAAACAGAACTTACGCAGCATCCTTTGCTGGCGAGGTTTCAAACCTCGCCAGCGGTGTGTGGGCCGTAGGTCTTCCATAGAAATTGCGTAAATTCTACTGACGAAAAAACGAAATCCTTTGGACAATCCGACAGAAGTTGTGATATACTATCTATATTATGCCAACGAATCTTGAAAACATACGGAATTTCTGCATTTTAGGGCACATCGACCACGGAAAAAGCACACTGAGCGATAGACTCCTCGAGCACACAAACACGCTCGCTGCGCGCGAGATGCGCGAACAGGTGCTGGATTTGATGGATTTAGAGCGTGAACGCGGTATCACTATTAAAGCAACCGCTGTCAAACTCCATTACCCCGCCGCTGATGGAAACCGCTACGAACTTAATTTGATCGATACACCCGGACACGTCGATTTCACGTACGAGGTCTCCCGGAGCCTCGCTGCGTGCGAAGGTGCCATTCTCATCGTTGATGCCGCCCAAGGGGTCGAAGCACAAACCTTAGCGAACGCATATCTCGCGATTGACAATGACCTTGAGATTATCCCCGTCGTCAATAAAATTGATTTACCTACCGCACAACCCGATGAAGCCAGACGACAGATCGAAGAGGTCATCGGTATCCCTGCTGACGATGCACTCCTCGTGAGCGCGAAAATGGGGACCGGTATCCCCTCAATATTAGAAGCGATTATCAACCGAATCCCTGCACCTATCGGCGAACCGGAAGCCCCTTTAAAGGCACTCGTGCTCGACTCCGTCTATAATAACTATCGGGGGGTCATTATGTACACGCGTATCTTTGAGGGGAGTGTGAAGATAGGGGAAAAGGTTCAACTCATGGAGACGAAACGTTCCTATGAGGTTGAGGAGGTCGGCATCTTCACACCAGAAATGCAACCGACCGCTGAACTCCGCACGGGTGCCGTCGGCTACCTCATCGCAGGCATCCGAGAGATCGACAAAGCGAAAATCGGGGATACAATCACGCATCATACGAAACCGACAGCAACACCGCTTCCCGGTTATCGAGAGATGAAACCGCTTGTATTCAGCGGTCTCTATCCGGCAGACACAAACCAGTTTCATGCCCTGCGCGAGGCACTCGATAAACTACGCCTCAACGATTCCTCCTTCAATTTTGAACCTGAGACCTCCGTTGCCCTCGGTTTCGGGTTTCGGTGCGGTTTTCTCGGCTTGCTTCACATGGAAATTATTCATGAACGCCTCGAGCGGGAATTCGGACTCGCGCTCGTACGAACTGCACCGAGTGTGATGTATCGAGTCCACTTGAAAACGGGTGGGTACGTGCCGGTCGACAATCCAGCACATCTCCCAGAACCAAATAATATCGAACGAATTGAAGAACCGTATGTCAATATTGACATTATCGTTCCTCGCGACTATATTGGAAATGCGATGGAACTTTGTCAGAAGCGTCGGGGTATATATAAGCGGATGAACCAATTGGATGCACATCGCGTGCAACTGCTTTATGAACTCCCGCTCAGCGAAATGTTAATAGATTTCTATCCGAAACTTAAATCGTTGACACGCGGGTACGGTTCGTTAGAATATGATATCGGAGAATATAAAACTGAAAAACTCGTCAAATTAGATGTGTTGCTGAACGGGAACCCCGTAGACGCGCTCTCAACGATTCTGCCACAAGACAATGCCGAAACGCGTGGTAAGGCATTAGTGACCAAATTGAAAGAATTAATTCCGCGCCAAATGTTTGAAGTCCCCGTTCAAGCCGCAATCGGCAACAAGATTGTTGCCCGTGAAACAGTTCGGGCACTTCGAAAAAATGTTACGGCGAAATGTTACGGCGGTGATGTGACGCGAAAACGGAAATTGCTTGAAAGACAGAAAGAAGGTAAAAAACGTCTCAAACAGATTGGCAACGTTGATGTGCCACAAGAAGCGTTCACGGCAATGCTTGCAACTGACGATTAACAGGAGTAGGCACACGCCGTATGCCATAATATTCACCATGAACAATAATACACAGAAACACTCTCAGGTAACCGAAGAAAAAAGAATTCGGAAAGCAGCGATTTGTGAACATGCAAAATTCATCATTGTTTTACTGATTCTTATGTTCGGTCTCATACGTCCATTTATTGTTGAAGCGTATAGGATTCCATCCGGATCCATGGAAGATACACTTCTCATCGGAGATCAGATTCTGGTATGCAAGTTTATCTATGGGGTCAAGGTCCCTGGCACGGATATAAAAATTTTTGATTTTCACGAACCCGCACGCGGTGATATCGCCGTTTTTATTCCGTCCCACGATGAACGACATTTTATTAAGCGCATTGTAGCCGTTGAAGGGGATACCGTTGAAACACGGGACGATACACTTTATGTGAACGGTAAAGCAGTTGAAGACAAGCACTACACGAAGCATCTGCGGTTCAGCCATTTTAGAAAAGATTTCCCACCCTTCCGGATACCCGAACATCTTCCGACTGGCGAAAGTTATGACGACTATACCCTGACCGAAAGTCAATTTAGACGCAAGTACCCTCAAGGAAATCCATTCATTGTGCCAAAAGGGATGGTGTTCGTCATGGGCGATAACCGCGACCAGAGTAGTGATAGCCGTTTCTGGGGACCCGTTGCTGTAGATGATATCAAAGGACAAGCGTTCATGATTGTGTTTTCGGTTGCCAAGCGTCCGGCGAAGTTGTGGGAAGTATGGAAGCTGATAGGCAACATTCGGTTTAATCGTATTGGTAAACTTATCCCTTCGGAATCTGATTCGTTCAAGGCAAACTATGGTAGATTTTAGGTAGATTTTAGAATTACTTGGACATTGTAATTGGTGTATTTGTGGGCAGTAATTGGTGTATTTGTGGGCAGTAATTGGTCTGATATTTATCACAGTTATCATGAAGGCAGTAATAACAAAGAGAAAGCAGGTATAGCAAGGTGAAAATGCGATGGTTTTGAAAAGGGTGCTTGATTTTTAGCACATGAAATGGCATCCTAAGGATTCAGAGAACCACCTTTGAGTCATTAGGAGGCCATCGCATGCGTGATCATCTTATCAAATCCACCCTCTTTTTTCAAGACCTTCTTTGTTCTTCCTTTCAGTGTATGAAGCGTCAAGTCGTTGAGACACTGCTGCTGCTCTGCGTTTGTCATCTCTTTGGACTTTACAACCCGAATCAAGTTGCCGATGCCTTGGAACTTCCGAAAGCCGGTCTTTATCGGCACCTCGGTTCTCTGAGTTTCTATCACTCGAAGTCTTTGAATCTACGACTCGGGTGTGCGATGGCAGTCGATTTCATCAAAGACGCCGAAAGCAAGAGTGCTTCAACGCAATCGCGGCGGCGGATTACCGTCAGTGTTGATGATACGAATCTACCTCGCTACGGAGAGACGCTCTCTTATTGTTCAAAGTGGTGGTCGAAAAAACACAAGACCTCTATCTGGTGTCAGAACGTCTTAGGGATCACACTAAAAGTTGGCGATCGCGTGATTCCATTACAGACGCGTCTTGTCAGTAAACAAGGACGTGGCAATACAGATAAACCGAGTCTTGCGATAGCGATGCTCAAAGATGTCTTAGATTTCTTTGATACCCAAGGCGTTGATCTAAGAAAGTATCCGATTACCTTCGATTCGTGGTATGGCAGTCGTAAACTCGTTGAGGCCTTATCGGAGTTAGGGTTTGCTTGCATACTCGTTCACGGAAAAAACAACTATGTCATGACCATAGGCGATACAACTGCGAAACTTTCGGCTCATAAAAAGCACATAGAGTTGCGTGAAGATCAATGGGGGTGTGATAAACCCGTCTGTCGTCTCAAAGCGGAAAGCCCAACTTTTGGCGAGTGTGTCGTCATCTTCTTTGTGGATCGGAAAAAGATACGCACCCTCTTAATCTTTGGTAAACCGCTACGCACCTGCGAGGCACTGAGGATTTGGTCGCAACACCATGGTATTGAACAGTATTGGCGGTATTTGAAATCGAGTTTGCACATCTCCGCGATGAGTTTGGAAAGCAGAGAAGGTGCGTATGTGAGTCTTGGCATAAAAGCCATGAGCTACCTGATGTTGCTTCAAGTTAGCATCTCAGAGCGACGCACATTTCATCAAATACAGCTTCAACTCACCGGAGAAAGACAGACGCTCATGGATTTCATGACGCATTTTCATAAACTTAATCCTAAAGAACCTTGATAACTATTGCTTTAGGACAACTTTTGAGAAATATCAGTTGGTGTATTTGTGGGCAGTAATTGGTGTATTTGTGGGCAGGCACAAGACCTGCCCCTACAAGATGTCCGCATATTTTGATAATTCACCATAAATTGAGAAAGGGAGAATGCTTTCTTACTAACACCGGCTTTATAATATTATGAATAACAACGATACACAGTTATCTAAATGGCAAAAATTTCGGAAGACGATTGTATGGGAATATACCCAAGTCATCGTCGTCGCCCTCATTCTCGTTTTCGGATTCATACGTCCTTTTGTTGTTGAGGCATTCAAAATCCCCTCCGGCTCAATGGAAGATACGCTTCTTATCGGAGACCGGATTTTGGTATGCAAATTTATCTACGGCATCAAAATCCCCGGCACAGACATCAAGGTTCTTGATTTCCATAAGCCTGCCCGAGGCGATGTTTTCGTTTTCATCCCACCCCACGATCGGAAACGAAATTTCATCAAACGCATCGTAGCCATTGAAGGGGATACCATCGAAACGAACGGCGACACACTCTATGTAAACGGTGAAGCGGTCGACGATCAGCATTACACGAAATACATGAACTTCAGCCATTTTAGAAAAGATTTTCCACCGTTCCGGGAACCAGAATATCTCCCCACAGGTGAAAGTTATGACGACTACACCTTGACTGAAAGCCAGTTTAGGCACAAGTATCCCGAAGGAAATCCATTCACGGTGCCCAAAGGCAGGGTGTTTGCCATGGGTGATAATCGCGATCAGAGCAGTGATAGCCGTCGGTGGGGTCCCGTAGATGTAAGCGATATCAAAGGACAAGCATTTATGGTGTACTGGTCATCTGATTCTCGTCCAGCGAAGTTGTGGGAAGTGTGGAAGATCGTCGGTAACGTCCGCTTCAAGCGAATCGGCAAACTCATCCATACTCAGCCTTAATAGTTTTCAGTTATCGGTTATCAGTTGTCAGTTAAGAGACATTCTGTAACCATTGGAAAAAAGTTTGGAGTACTCCAAGAAGCGGTGGATTATACCCGAAGTCCTTTTAGCTGATAACGGACGACGGACGACGGACAACCGGAAGAAAACCGATGCATCAAGACAGACGACACCTCATCATTGGAACAGCAGGTCACGTTGACCACGGGAAAACCGCGCTCGTCGGGGCACTTACCGGCATGGAGACGGATCGGCTTAAGGAAGAGAAAGAACGTGGTTTGTCTATTGAGTTAGGGTTCGCCTACTTCGACCTCCCGGACAACTCGCGTGCGGGTATCGTTGACGTTCCAGGGCACGAAAAATTCATCCGAAACATGCTCTCTGGGGCTTACGGTATGGATATCGTCCTCTTTGTCGTCGATGCGAAGGAAGGCGTTCAGGAACAGACCCTCGAACATCTGGCGATCTTAGATCTGCTCGGCATCTCAAACGGTATCCTCGTTATGACGAAATCGGACTTGGCAACCGCTGATGAATTGGCGGAAGCAACCGAAATGACGCAGGAGATGCTCGTCGACACAAGCCTTGAAGGCATCCCAACTGTGAGTGTTTCCGCCATAACCGGTGCCGGTATTGAAACATTAAAAGAGACCATCGTCACGCAGGTAGCAGTGGCGACGGAAACCGAAGAAAATGATGGTATTCCGCGGTTATACGTTGACAGAGTTTTTACTGTTCAAGGGTTTGGGGTTGTTGTGACAGGCACGCTCATCGGGGGCACCATCCATCAAGACCAGCGGATGGTGCTTCTTCCGCAGGGTCATGCGGTGCGGGTCCGAGGCATACAGGTGCACAATGAAACAGCCTCCGTCGCACAAGCCGGGCAGAGAACAGCATTGAACCTCTCCGGTATCTCTGCCCAGGACCTTCAACGCGGCGATGTCCTCTGCCCAATTGAATTCTCACAAGTGACGGATAATATTGACGTGTCGATGCAAGTGCTGTCCTCATTTCCACGGATGCTTGAACATTGGACGCGTCTCCGGGCGTATCTCGGCACTCGCGAAATATTTTGCAGACTCATTCTACTCGTGGACGATGCCATTTTGCCGGGGGATACCATCCAGGTTCAACTTCGCTTAGAACACCCTATCCTAACGTTCAGAGGCGACAGAATTATTTTACGCGATTTTTCAGCACAATATACAGTCGGGGGTGGTGAAGTTATTAACCCATTTGCTCCGAAGCATAAGCGGTTCACGCCAGAAACCATCGCCACTTTAGCACAATGGGAAGAAGCCGATGATGTGCAGATCGTGAACACTGTCTTAGAAAATAGCGAAACCCTTTGCGTGCCAGAGTCCTTCCTTCACTACTATTTACCGCATTCACAGACCAACGTGAATGCTATTTTGAGTCGCTTGGAAGCAGATGAAAAAATCGTACGTTGGGATAAATCGGGGAGATCACCGCTCGTTTCTGATGCAGTGCGGACGGCAAATACCCAAGAGAAAATTATAGAAACGTTGGCAGCGTTCCATTCGGCAGAACCCCTCCTTGCCGGTCAAAACGCTTCACAACTGCGTCGAGAACTCACATTGGACGACATCGGTTTTGAGAAACTCGAAAATCGACTCATTACCGAGGGTCAACTCGCCAAAGAGGGCAATCTTCTCCGATTGGCATCTCACGAAATCCAGTTTTCCGAAGAGGAGGAAACTGCGAAGGAGAGACTCGAAAAATTATTCTTGGAAGCCCGTATGAATACACCCACTTTCAAAGAACTCAGCACGCACCTGCCAGAATATACACCACAACTGCTTGAATCCACGTTTTACGCGCTCCTGAACTTAGGACAGTTTGTCAAAATAGCCGATAATTTCTTTATCCACAAAACCGTTTTTGAGGAGATACAGGCATTATTAACCACTTATCTTCGTGAAAATGATACAATAACCGTTGCCGAATTTCGAGAAACGGCACAAACTTCTCGAAAATACGCGGTCCCGTTCTTGGAATATTGCGATAGCCGGAACCTCACAATCCGAGACGGGAATATCCGTAAGTTGCATCCGCGGCACAGAGCACCATAATTACATCACTTACTTTCTACTGGAATTCACCCAAAACCACCGTGAACGTCGTGAAGGGAACGTCGTGAAGGGTAACCAGATTCAGTAGTAAAAAAAATGGGGGAGGATAGGGTCCGGTGGCCCTACCGGTCTTCAAAACCGGCTTGTCCATGCAAGTGGATAGGTGGGTTCGACTCCCACCCTCTCCCGCCATCGGCTCAGACGTAGTAGGCACGCGCTGTCGTGTCTTAACCAACACCATAAGTGGTTATAGGCTTTAGACAACAAAAAACTTGTTAACTTGACAAATAAGTGTAAAAAGGCTATACTCCTTAAAAGGGGTAAATACATTCTTGCTGGGGTGCTTTGCTGGAACAGGGCTTTTTGCTATGAATGAAAACGGAAATGAATATGTATCACTGGTAAGAATTCCTCGTAAGTGGTTTTTCGTGTTTGTTGTCGTTTTTTCAGGACTCATCATTGCTAATACTGTAGCAGAATTCTGCTTCGGTTGGGCTTGGAAAGATTTAGGAGAAACGACATTAGCACGAATGGCAGTTTTAATGACGTTAATAGTTGGTTGGTTTTTCATACTATCACACATATTGGAGGCTATTATGTTAGGGTATGCAAAACTCTTTAAAAACAGAATCCTTGCTGAAGCCGAAGAGAAATTGTATAAGAAATTAGAGCAAGCTCAAAAAGAAGGCAAAACGCTGGAAGAAGTACTGGAAGCACGCAATGCTGAAAAGAATGGCAAGACCCATCAGCATTCCGGCTCTAAAACAGCATAATACAGTTAATCTATAAGAAAGCCATTGGCTAATTAAGTCAGTGGCTTTTTTGAGGTTTGCCAAGCTCGAAACGACTCAGTAAACTAAAAAATGCTAAAAACACTCCCGTTACTCAATCAAGACACACCCCAAAGACGGCATCCGTCCTGGATCAAAGCTCGGATGCCGAGTGGTGGTAACTATGCTGAACTCAAAAAATTGATGCGGGATCTGCAACTTCACACGGTCTGCGAAGAGGCACGCTGTCCGAACATCGGTGAGTGCTGGAACAGTCGGACTGCTACCTTTATGATACTCGGTGATGTCTGCACACGCCGCTGCATGTTCTGTGCGGTGAAAAAAGGCGCGCCCGGTGGGATCGTCGATGCCGATGAACCGCGCAGGCTCGGTGCCGCCGTCGGTCATTTAAAACTCAAGCATGTGGTTATCACCTCAGTCAATCGAGACGACCTTGCCGACGGAGGCGCGAGTATTTTCGCCGCATGCATCGCCGAAGCACGGAAACATCGTCCCGGATGCACCGTGGAAGTCCTCATCCCCGACCTCGAAGGAAATTGGGACGCACTCGCAGTCATCGTGCAAGCGCGCCCTGAAGTGCTCAATCATAACACCGAAACAGTTCCACGTCTCTATCGCCGCGTCCGTCCGTATGCGAATTACCAACAAACCCTGAACCTGCTCCGCACCAGCAAACAGCTGGACCCACAGATGCTCACAAAATCCGGACTGATGGTCGGTTTAGGTGAAACCGTGACGGAACTCTTAGAGACAATGGAAGACCTCCGCAACACCGAATGTGATATTCTCACTGTGGGTCAATACCTCTCTCCTTCCCCACGCCATTTGCCCATTCAACGCTATTATACCCCTGAAGAATTTGAGGAACTCAAAGAAGCAGGGATCGAAATGGGATTTCGACATGTAGAGTCGGGCCCATTAGTGCGGAGCTCCTATCATGCCGGTGAACAAGCAAGGTTAGAACAAAATTAACGAACCTTACAGCATTTAAGGCTGGTTCCACTTCAAATCGCGCCATCCACATATCTCCGAGAAATTTTCAGACTTTACATTAAATCCGATTTTTGATAAACTAACGCCTGAAGCACACATTTTTGCATCACTGCAAAATACCTCGCGTTTCCTTCATGACACGGTTTCTAAAGAAGTAAGAAATTGGGATTGTCTCACTATCAGAACGAGGAGGCGGACAATGAAAGGACTCACTTTCTTCAAAGCAACAAACTTTTGTTTACAGATAAAGCGCGTCAGTTTTGTTATTTTCGTCGTAAGTTTAGCACTTGCTGCGACACCGAGTCCCATCACAGCCGGAACCACACCGGATATTCAACCTGTTACGAACGAGATGTTACTCTCATCACAAGATGACTCCGAGAGCTGGCTGATGTACGGACGGGATTACAGAAGTTGGCGATATAGTCAACTCACACAGGTTAACACTGAAAACGTTAAAAAACTCGTCCCGAAATGGGCGTTTCAAATTGGAACACCCTTCGATAAGTTTGAATGTACCCCACTGGTTGTCGACGGTGTGATGTTCATCACCACCCCTTATAGCACCATCTATGCCGTGGACGCAAGAACCGGTAAGGAAATATGGCGGTACGATTATGAACTTCCCGACGATTTGGCGATCTGCTGTGGTATGGTGAACCGCGGGGCTGCTATCTTGGGCGATAAAATCTTTTGGGTAACGCTTGACGCACATCTCCTTGCCCTCGATGCGAAAACCGGCAGGGTCCTCTGGGACAGAGTGGTCGGGGATCTGACGAACGCTGAATCCCTCACAGTCGCCCCGTTAGTCGTCAAAGACAAAGTGATTGTCGGCATATCAGGCGCAGAATACGGCATCCGAGGCTACATCGACGCGTATTACGCCGACACCGGTGAACAGGCATGGCGATTTTACACCGTCCCTTCAAAAGACGAACCCGGCGGCGACACATGGGAAGGCGATTCATGGATGACAGGTGGCGGCTCCGCCTGGGTCACAGGTTCCTACGACCCCGAATTGAATCTCGTCTACTGGGGAACGGGTAACCCGGCACCCGATTGGAACGGTGCCGTCCGGAGAGGCGACAACCTCTATACCGACTGTATCGTTGCGTTGGATGCCGATACCGGAAAACTCAAATGGTACTTTCAAGCCACACCCCACGATCTATGGGATTGGGACGGCGTGAGTGAACCGGTACTGATCGATATGGAGATAGATGGCGCGCCAGTCAAAGCACTGATGCAAGCGAATCGCAACGGCTATTTCTATGTGCTTGATAGAACCAACGGAAAATTTCTATACGCAAGCACTTATTGCGAACAGAACTGGTCGGCGGGCCTCGATGAAAACGGACGTCCTACCGTCCTACCCGGCGTGTCCACCTCAGAAGAAGGCACGATTCGTGTGTGTCCCGGCGTTGAAGGCGGCAAGAACTGGCCCCCGTCAGCCTATAACCCGCTCACAAATTACCTCTATGTTCCTTCGTTGGAACTCTGCGGTTCCTTTCATCAAGGGCGCGTTTTCTACGTGAAAGGTCTCCCCTACCTCGGCAGCGGTATGACAGCCGAAAAAGACGAAGACGGTGACATGATGATGTGGGGACATATCAGCGCGATTGATGTTTCCACGGGTGAGATTAAATGGCGACACAAAACGAACTTCCCACAATGGGGTGGATGTCTCACAACGGCAGGCGGTCTCGTTTTTGCGGGTGATTTAGAGGGCAGATTCATGGCACTCTCGGCAGAAACCGGCGAAGTGCTTTGGGATTTCCAGACTGGATCCGGGGTTCTCGCCCCCCCAATTACCTATCAACTCGACGGCGTTCAATACGTTGTGATAGCATCGGGTGCTGTGAAATATGCCGAAGTTAATGCGCGCCAAGGCGGAACCCTCTTTGTGTTCGCGCTTTTTGATGAATAGTTGTTAGTTTTCGGTTTTCGGTTGTCAGTTAAGAGAGGCTTTTGTTAATCGTGATAGACCACATGCTAAAGCATGTGGCTTCTACAATCGTTATGCAGAAGCTCTCGTGCGATCAACGACTGTTGCTCTCTTACGAAAGACTTATACAGCCTACTGCAACAGTCGCTACCCCGACTGCGACACCGAAGTGTCCTTGCGAAAAGTTTGTAATGAGTCATGCCTTCTGGCAAACACGTTGGGCCTTGAGTCCGCTATCCGTGTAATACTCATGTCGAGCTGCTATTTAGGATAGGTAATCGTTTTAGAGCTTTACACTACAGGAACGCTATCACGAGCTTAGCAACCAAAGCCTCTGTAGCAACCTTACACTCTGAAAGTATTATAGCAGATTCAAAACCTTATTTCAAGGAGAAACAGCGTCTACATCTCCACGCGAAAGCATGGAGTTTTGACGCTGAAGATTATGATAAACCTCTTTAACCGAAAATGAATAAATAGGAGGGACCCGTGAAACACCAAATCCCTTTGTGGATCGCGCTTCTCATATTGCCTATTCTGATCCTACACAACGCAAGTGCCGATAGTGTCTTGGAAGAAATTCGGGCAAAGGGTGTCTTAACGGTCTGTATGGACATCCGAAATCTGCCTTACTCCAATGCGGATCCGGAACTTCCTGGATTATATGTTGAGATAGCACACTTACTGGCAGCGGAGCTCGGTGTTAAGTTGGAACTCCACTGGCTTAACACCCTCCGTGATAGTCTACTGGCTGACATGATACGCGGACATTGCGACTGTGTAATCGGAGTGCCCATTGAGGAGCGCGCCATGAGTGAAGCAATTCAATTGGGGAAAAACGTTGATTTCTCTACGCCCTTCTACGGGACGGGATACGTATTGGTAAAACAGAAAGATAACCAAGCGTCCCCGAAAACGCTGGAGGACATCAAGTTAGAAACCATTGGAACAGAAGCGGGTTCTATCGCAAGTGATGTCCTTCGACAGATGGGGTATAATCGTCGCGTTTATCGCTCACAAATTGCCGTCTTAGACGCTCTCAAGAAAGGGCAAATTGCTTACGGATATGTCTGGTCAAACATTGGGTGGCTGATTGAAAAGGGTTCCCGAATTCAGCAGCCAGAACAGACGGACACCGTTTACCCTGAATTAGAGATTGTCAAAGAATACATTCCTGAAGTTCGTCTTCGTTGGAATATCGCTATTGCTTTTAGCAAAGATAAGCCCACACGAGAAACACGTGAACTTCGAGACGTTGTTAACACAATTATCGAACAGAAATGGAGCGAAGAAAAACTCAAAGACCTCTGTGAAAAGTATTATTTGCCTTACTTCGCTCCGTTTCAGGAGGATGAACAGAAATGATGTATTATTCTACCCGCGTTACAACTTCTACCGTTCGAATAACGTGGTGCCTCTTCCTCCTCTCTCTGGGGATAAGTCTCTTCTTTTTTCCGCTCGTAAACGCTCAGGACTTAGAGGTGGATATTGCCCCCGCAGCACCGAGAGAAGTTATTAATTATGACGAAGATGTTATTGATGGCGCGTTCTACTTCCGTTTGATGTGTTGGAATTGTCACGCCCAACAAACACGTGGTGGCAAAGCACCTGATCTTTTTAAACCGCAGTGGCTCTACGGATGGACGGATGACGGCATCTTCCAAACCGTATTCAACGGACTTCCAGGGACCGAGATGCAAAAGTTTGGTGGTAAACTTTCTGATGAAGCGATTAACATGATTGTCGGTTACGTCCGCTCACAACAAGCGAAAGCGGCAGGGGTCTCTTTGGAGGAAGCGAAACCTACTCAGGATTGGAGTCCCTATATGGGGGGCGATGTCAAAGCGGGAGAAGCCATCTTCTTCTCAGAAGGGTACGCCTGCGGTAAGTGCCACACGGTTCATGGGAGAGGCGCGACCGGCACTGGCAGTGAAATAGGTCCTGACATGACGTATGTCGCTCGCACCCGCTCACCGCAATTCATTGTCGAGTCCATCCTCAATCCGCGCGCCTATATCGCGCCTGAATATGAAATGATTACCATTTTCACTAAGGATGGAAAGGAAATCACCGGTAGGAAGCGTCATCAGTATGATCACAGAGGCAGATTGGACCCTGAAACCATCCAGATACTCGACGATTCTGGGAAGTTATGGACAACCTACTTCACAAAGGATATAAGGAGTACGAGTGTCCCACAAGCAGGCGTTATGCCTGAAAACTTCGCAGATATTCTTTCTGTCAAGCAGATGCACGACCTTCTGGCGTATCTGTTCACACTAAAATAGCCGTTAGCAGTCAGGCCGCTTCGCTCTCGGCTTTCAGCTAAGAGGTTTTCGATGAACTGAGGGAAACCGATGGTTTCCGAGGACTGGCTGCTATTCTGTCATTTAACCGCAAGGAAAATTAAAAAAATGATCCGTGTAATTATTAATGGGGCATGTGGCCGTATGGGACGGCTCATCATCCGAGGCGTTTCCGAACAAGCCGATATGGAAATCGTTGGCGCGATTGAATTCCCAGAACACCCACAGATCGGGAGTGATGCCGGTGTTGTTGCCGGTATTGGAGAAATAGGGGTAGCGATTACAGGGAGCCTTGAGGATGTCCTTGAAAACGCAGATGTTGTCATCGAATTCTCGAAACCTGAGGCGACCTTACAACACCTCCGCCAAGTCGTCAACGCCGACAAAGCGATGATAATCGCAACGACCGGCTATGACCCCGATGAACTTGCGACTCTCAGGGAACTCGCCTCACAGATTCGCTGCGTCATGGCACCGAACATGAGTCTCGGTGTCAATGTGATGATCCAAGCATTGGAATTAATCGCTAAAGCCCTCGGGGACGATTACGATATTGAGGTGATAGAGGCACACCACAACCACAAAGCAGATTCACCGAGCGGCACAGCACTCCGCTTAGCGGAGACAGTCGCTACGGCATTGGGTCGCGACTTAGATGAGGTGGGTGTTTACGGCAGGCACGGCATCGTTGGGGCGCGACCGAAGAAGCAGATCGGCATCCACGCCGTTCGAGGTGGTGATATCGCCGGCGATCATACAGTACTGTTCGCAACCGAAGGTGAGCAATTAAGCGTCGTTCACCGCGCCCACAGTCCAGAGGCGTTCGCCAAAGGTGCGATTCGCGCAGCGAGATGGGTCATCAACGCGCCTAAAGGGTTACACGATGTCAGCGAAGTCCTGTTTCAGAAATAGTAGACACGACGCTATATCAAAACCGTCACATCGCAACCCCATGTCATTTAACCGCAAGGAAAATTAAAAAGATGATTCGTGCAGTTATCACCGGCGTTTGCGGTCGTATGGGGCGTTGCATCACGCGCGGCATTGCCCAGCAACCCGATATGCGACTCGTGGGGGCTGTCCAATATCCTTCACACCCACAAATCGGGAACGATGCGGGTGTTGTGGCTGGCATTGGTGAGATTGGCGTCGCCATTACAGGCCAACTTGACGACGTGCTTCATCGTTCAGATGTTGTCATCGAATTTTCAAAACCTGAAGCAACCCTGGACCACCTCCAACAAGTCGTCGATACAGATAAAGCCATGGTTCTCGGAACAACTGGTTTTACCGCCGACGAATTCGCGACCCTCAAAGTTCACGCATCAAGGATCCGCTGTGTCATGGCACCGAACATGAGTCTCGGTGTCAATGTGATGCTCCAAGCATTAGAATTAATTGCCAAAGCCCTCGGAAATGATTATAATATTGAAGTGATAGAAGCGCACCACAATCACAAAGCAGATTCACCGAGCGGTACAGCCTTACGTGTAGCGGAAACGCTCACCACAGCACTTGAACAAAATTTAGATGAGGTGGGTGTCCACGGTCGCCACGGCATTATGGGCGCGAGACCGAAGAAACAGATCGGCATTCATGCAGTCCGAGGTGGCGATATTGCTGGTGATCACACAGTATTGTTCGCAACAGAGGGTGAGCAATTAAGCATTGTCCACCGCGCCCACAGTCCAGAGGCGTTCGCCAAAGGCGCGATTCGCGCAGCGAAATGGATTATCGACGCACCTAAAGGGTTACACGATGTCAGCGAAGTCCTGTTTTAAGGGTTATCAGTTAAAGAGATGTTTGTGGCATGCACACAATACGCAACTGCTACAGAAATTAACTTCGACCCTGAACTCGTGCTTTAACATTTATAAACGGAGGCGAGTTGATGGTCAAAATCGACCCCTGATAACTCACAACTATTTTATCGCACTCTTCATCGGTATTCTATTTATCGTCGGCTGTGAAAACAGTGCGCCTCAGAGACAGGTCCGGTACGAATGGAAAACCGTCATGGAGGGCGATTGGAGTTCACATCTCTATGATGTCCATTTCGTTTCTGAAAAGCGGGGTTGGGCAGTTGGTAACGCTGTGGACGTAACGCCTGGTGCCGATTTTGGAGAAGGTGCGGAAAGTCTCATCATCCATACAAACGACGGTGGACAAACATGGCACAGACAGCACAGCAGCGTTTTCAACAACCCCCTACGAAATGTGTATTTTCGCTCAGCATCAGAAGGCTGGTGCATAGGCGAAAGCGGCACTCTGATCCATACAACAGATGGCGGACAGACATGGCAGCACATTGAAACCGGCACGGAAAATAATCTGCATGACCTCTTTATCGGCAATGGAACAGGCTGGATTGTGGGTGACTGGGGCACCGTGCTGAAAACAACCGACAATGGACAGACGTTCGTACAGATGGATGGACAGGTGTTCGGCGGAAACCAGTCATTGAAAGGTGTCCATTTTATAGACGAAAACCGGGGATGGATTGTTACCTATAGTCCCCCGACATCAACACATTCGGAAAAGGCTGGCTATATCTATCAGACAACCGATGGCGGAGAAACTTGGGAAGTCCAATTTGAGACGGAAGCTGCCCTGTTCAACCTTCACTTCATAAACAAACAGACAGGTTGGGTTGTCGGTGACAAGCGGAGCATCTTCGCAACAACCGATGGTGGCAATACATGGAATTTCGTCACTCGCGGAACCAACGAACGCCATAAAAGTAGTTACGGTCAACCCGACTATCTCGGGAATGAGCCATTACATACCTTTACACTTTACGATATTGACTTTGTAGATACCCAAAACGGATGGATTGTCGGCGACTTAGGCGTGATTCTCCACACTTCGTCGGGTGGAAAAGAAAAATGGAAACATCAACGCGGCGGTCCGCGCTTTCATAACAGCGCAGATGCCGTCCTGTTGGGTGTTGACTTCGTCTCGAAGCAAATCGGTTGGGCAGTCGGTGAAAACGGCACGATTCTGCACACCCGCAACGGGGGTGTAACCTGGGAATCACAATCAAGTCCGAGTCATCTTCTCGTAGGTATATCTGCTATCTCACCCGATGAAGGATACGTTGTCGGTGACCGGGGCACGATTCTACGAACCGAAAACGGAGGGAGTGTCTGGAGAGCACAAGACAGTCGTACAACTGAGTGTTTTGGGGCAACCCATTTCGCGTCCGCAGAAATCGGATGGGCGGTTGCAGAAGCCGGGGTCGTTCTGCATACCAGAAACGGTGGAAGCGTATGGCAACGTCAAGTCTCAGGAACGCAGCAGGACCTACTCGGTGTTTTCTTTGCAGACGAAAAAAATGGATGGTGTGTCGGAAGCGGCGGTGAAATCATTCATACAAATGATGGCGGGAAAACATGGCACCGTCAAAAGAGTGGAACGAATTGGAATCTCTTTGACGTTCATTTCACCTCCAAACGGCGTGGTTGGGCAGTCGGTCTGAACGGAACAATGCTTGCGACAGTTGACGGCGGCACCCATTGGAAATTGTCACCCCTTAGCGAGCGATACCCATCTTTTTTCTTAGATGCCGTTATGTTCGTCACCCCAGAGATAGGATGGGTCGTAGGATTAGATTTACGCAGTTTGGGTATGGATGGGTTGATCCTACATACCGAGGATGCCGGGAAAACATGGCATCGTCAAGAGAGTCATACCCGCAATTTTCTTGACGATGTATTTTTTATTTCAGAAACAGAAGGCTGGATTGTTGGAAAAGAGGGGCTCGTCCTCCACACAATCGATGGTGGACAAAATTGGAGACCTCAGCACACAGATACGAAAACGGATCTGAAGGCTATCTATGTCAGCAATGCAGATAGCGGATGGGCGGTTGGGCAAAACGGAACAATCCTCAGATATGAAGCCGTTCCGTGAATAGTTAACCGACGAGGGAAAAAAAGGAAAAGCATCATGACAGACGAACAAAAATATCTATTCGATTTGCAAGGTTTCATTGTCCTGAAGGGCGTTATCCCACAAACAGTGGTTGACGCGTGTAACGCTGTGTTAGATGAATACGAGAATATGCCACCGGACGACTATCCACCACCACTGTGCCTCGGCACCCAGCGAACGGAGAAAGAACTCTACATCTCCAACATCTTGGAGGCTGACAGTGTATTCAACGTCCTGATCGACATCCCAGAAGTGCTGGATGTAATCCAAGGCGTAACTGGCGGTCCGTATCGGCTCAATCATACCTACACAATTTACCGGTGGGGTGGCGGTTATACCGGGTTGCACATGCACGGAACACCGATTATCCCGAAATGCCAGTATCATTGCAAAAACGGAGAGATGGTATCAACTTTAACAAAAGCGGTCTTTCCGATGCTGGACTGTGATGTAGAGGACGGTTGTTTCGCCGTTATACCGGGTGCACATAAGAGCAATTTCCCAAAACCTTGGGGAGGCCATCCCGATGAAAATCCCGTGTTGAGCCCGATCCCAGCAAAAGCAGGAGACGCTATCATCTTTACGGAGGCACTCACACACGGGTCTGTTATCAACGTTTCTGGTAACCCGCGTCGGACGCTCTATTACTGCTACAGCATCGGCTATATGCCAGATTGGGGCGGTCAGGGTTTGCATTTCAGCCCGAACGTTATGGAAAGCCTCAACGCAGCCCAGCAGTCAATCCTTCAGTTGAAATAGTTCACAGTTATCGACAGCCGATAGAAGTCAGACCCCGGATTTTTGTGATCTATGTGATTCACTATGATGAGACCTCCGATAATTAAGGTAAATTTGTCTTCTTATATCGCTGACCCAGCAATCATAGTTCAGACTTTCTCCGATAACTGATAACCCCTTAAAACAGGAGCCTATAATTAAAAATATGATTACGATCGCAGAACGGTTACAGAAACTTCCACCCTATCTTTTTGTAGACTTACGTCAAAAAATGCAGGCAGCACAAGCACGAGGTGTCGATGTGATTAGCCTCGGCATCGGTGATCCAGATATCCCAACACCCGATCCAGTCGTTGAGACCTTGTGCAGTACTATTCAAAACCCTGAAGACTCAGACAGGCACCGTTACGGGTGTGATAACCCTGTGGACGACTTTCCACAGGCAGTCCTCGACTTTTACCAGCATCGTTACGGGGTCACCCTATCCGATGATGAGGTAGTGACAACGCTGGGTAGTAAAGACGCAATTGTCAAAATGGCACTCGGTATACTCAATCCCGGCGATATTGGCATAGCGGCGAGTCCAGGCTACCCTACCTACAACATCGGACATGTGTTTGCCAGTGCAACGACCTACTATGCGCCGCTTCTGCGAGAAAACGATTTCTATGTCGACTTTGACGCCATCCCTGATGAAGTGAAACGCCTTGCCAAAGTCCTCTGGATTAACTATCCAAACAATCCAACAACAGCCACTGCCGACCTCGATTTTTTCGAGCGTGCCGTGGAGTTTGGTAGACAAAATAACATCCTCATCGCCCACGACAACGCCTATAGTGAGAACACCTACGACGGTTACCGCTCCCCCAGCATATTACAGGTGGAAGGTGCTGCTGAAGTCGCCGTTGAGTTTTTCTCATTAAGCAAAGCCTTCAATATGACAGGATGGCGATTGGGATTTGTCGTTGGCAATCCAACCGCTGTTGGCGCAGTCAAAGCAGTGAAAGACAATATCGATAACGGTTCACTCCGATCGCTTCAATTCGCTGGAGCAAAAGCCCTCTCAATAGCAGACGAGGTTACACCCGCAATAAACGCAGTTTATCAAAAACGCAGAGATATGGTAGTGGATGCTCTCACAGATAGCGGATGGTCGATCGAGAAACCGAAAGCAACAATGTACGTTTGGGCACCGGTTCCTGAGCGTTTCAACGGTTCGAGTCGTGCCTTTGCAACGGCGCTGCTTGAGGAGGCAGGTGTTGTGGTAACACCCGGTCTCGGATATGGACAGTGGAGCGAAGGCTACTTCAGAATCTCGCTTACGTATCCAGACGCAGTGATTGCGGAAGCAATTTCTCGGATTCGTGGTTTTTAAATGGTTATTATGAAAAACGCCATTTTAATCTTTAGCATTATCTTTTTTTCGCTCCTTGTCTGTATTGAGACGGAGTCTGAACAAATCCTTACCTACACTGTTGCCGATGGCTTGATAGGTCCCGTTGTCCCCGTTATTTTTCAGGACAGTCGGGGGAATCTGTGGTTCGGTTCCGATCGGGGTGGGGTGAGTCAATTTGATGGGACCCGGTTTGAATCCTACATTGGATCTCCGGACACTTCTGAGCACGCGCCCACATCCAATGTGGGGCCCGGTGCTCTCCTCGGACAGACGCGACAAATCGTTGAAGATAAATGGGGACATATTTGGTTCCTCACTCAGTTCCCTTCCGAAAATTCAGGGAAGGTCAGTCGGTTTGATGGGTCTTCGATTGATCTTATCGGCACAGGTAATTCGCTACTCGCTGACAAGCATGGTGATATATGGGTCGGTGAGAATCAGCAACTCACGAAGTACACCACTCCCGGCGTCCAACGGCTGCCCCAAGCACATCCAAACGAAATTATAGGTGAAGGTCTGCTCCGCTCAACGGATTTCACAATAAACGTTATCTTCGAAAGCGAAGACGGAACGATTTGGATCGGTGGGAGCGAAGGTGAAGAACAGCAGGGTGTCATACTCAGTTTCCGAGAGAATCGCTGGGTCCAGGATCCCTTAAGAGTCGAGGAGAGTGATGCCCCACGCGAGAAAACGGACGATGGAACACAGCGGATTCATCCAAATATTGGATTTACACGTTATGACTTATCAACTCTTAACGCTGTGAATGGCATCGAAGCCATCGGTGAAGATATCTCTGGAAACCTCTGGTTCGGTGGCTACAATCTTCTCTTACGTTTTGATGGAAAAGTGTTTGAGCCAATACTGCCTTTAACCCGGGGACACAGTGGATCCATAGGTAGCAGGCCCGCATCAATACAGAGGCTGGCATCAATCCGGAATGATACGCAAAATCGAGTCTGGTTCAGCGATGGACGCACTACAAGATGGTGGGACGGCTCCCAGCACGGAAACCTCCCCGGGTTTCTTGAACTTGAGGATGCCTGGGGACATCTATGGTTTACCGACGCGATCGGCGCGCATGAGTATGATACCGACCTCACGCAAATGCCTGATCGTATCAATAGTGGACTCGGCATTGAGGGAATTCATACGATTTATGAAGCCATAGACGGTAAACTGTGGTTTGGCCACGATAATGGGGTCACAGCCTTCGATCCAACACCTGCCATCAGCACACACGCGGGACTCGGCACCAATAGGGTACGGATGATATTTGAGGACAGTCGAGGTTACCTCTGGCTGAGTGTGCCAGGAGGTGTTGCCCGTTATGATGCAGAATCCGAAGAGCTGACGACACATATTTTCAGAGTCAGTTCAGTTCGCAATGATCCATCGTCCGGTTCCCAAATTGACGCCAGAACTATAGAACGCGTCCGGCCCTCTCGAACTGAAATCGAAAAAATATTTGAAGTTGGGGGGCACGTCTGGTTTATTGACGAACCAGGGATAACCAGCAATTCCACGCGATTACGATATACATTCTTTCGGTACGCAAATGGAAAGTTCAGTCAAGTCTCTATTCCCATCCAAACCATAATTGGTCCTGGCGGGGAACGGTCAGATAGCGACACGAACGTTCTCATTCGCGAAGGAGAATATACATGGATGGCTTTTGGCGGACACATCTTCAAAGCGGACGCAGCAGGGTTATTACGGCTTACAAACACCGGCTTTCAGAGGATACTTTTTCAAGAAATCGGTCCGAGTACTATCCCGACTCCAATAGCTCCAATAGAGTTCGGGACAGCCCCCGTTACTGACTTGTACAGAGATCCAAACGACAGATTATGGGTGCATTTCGATAATGGAAAGGTCCTGCGCTATCCGAAAGAAATTAACACCACAATAACTCGCCTGAGTCAACCTGAAATCTTGCCTCTTAAAGCGACACAGTTATTAAAAACCGCATCAGGCAGCAAATGGTTCTTTAACGCGGTAACTGGAAAATTGACACTTTGGAGTGACACTGAACTCGGTAGCCCGCTTTCGCTTGACGGGGAGTCCAGTTCTGCCCCGATCGCTGTTTGGAAAGATGCGAGCCAGCAAAATAACCGAGTAACTTTCCTCTTCTCAGATGCTCTTAAGACATATCACGGCACATCACTCATTTCTCTTGAGGACATTGAAATCGCTGAAGTACAAGACTCTTTGACCACCCAAGAAGGCGTCCTCTGGTTAGCAACATCTCGCGGGGCAGTCCACTATGACGGAAAAAGAGCCAGAATCTACACAACAAAAGAGGAGGGATTTCTCGTTGACAATGTGAAAGATGTCATGGAAGATAGCCGTGGAAATATATGGTTCGCGACCTGGGGCGGCGGTACTGTCCGATATGACGGTGAAACCTTTTATAACCTCACCACAAAAGATGGTCTCACCCATAACAATATCTCGAGAATTCATGAATCTGCTAATAAAGATATTTGGTTTACAACCGAAGGCGGCGTCACACAATATACACCCACACGCGGTGGGTTGCCAGAATGTCGACTGACCTCCCTTGAATCTGATAAAATTTACACCGATCTTTCCTCCAGTTTAACGCTACCGTCGCGTGGAACGAAGATATTAAATATCCAAGGTATCAGTCCACTCCGAGAAGGGCTTTCCTATCGCTTTAAATTAATTGGGCTGGACACCCCCACATGGATGAATGTTTCGGCAGAAGAGTTCTCGCTTCTGGCAACAGGTTCCGCGGGACCCTCCGACGAATGGACCCCTCATACTGCCTCCGTATCGACAACGCAACATCCCATGCGCGACAGTGGCGTTGTCCAAGAGCTCCAAAATCGAAACGGGATTCTGCGTATCCAATATACAGGGCTTAAAGCGGGCAATTACAGCTTCCTCGTCACGGCATTCCGTAAAGACTGGCCCTATACACACACACCGGCAGTGGTGGATTTTAGCATATCACCACCGCTCTGGACGCGTTGGCGAACATATCTTCCGACACTCATCTTTATGACCGTCGTTCTAACCCTCATTGGTCGGCTGGTCGTAAATCGCCGCCACACCTTACAACTGCGGAATGAAGTGCGTCAAAGGGAAGAAGCGGAGATGCAGCGTATCCGTGCCGAACTGAGTGAAGCGCAAAATATTCAGATGGGACTCCTGCCTACGGAAGCCCCTGACACGAAGGGGTTTGATGTCGCAGGAATGTCGGTCCCTGCTACACAAGTCGGTGGCGACTTCTACGATTACCTTACCGTAGCGAACGGACAGACCGCCATCGCGGTCGCAGACGCCGCCGGAAAGGGGTTAAGAGGCGCAATGAACGCCGTGCTAACGAATGGAATGCTATATGAAGTCTCGCGTTTTAAGTCCGAAGCGGACATCATCCTTACCGACCTCAATTCAGGGTTAGCACCCCGCATGTACGGACCGAGTTTCATCGCTCTCAATCTCGCTGTCCTTGATGAAAATGAGAAACGGGTTAACTATGCGAATGGTGGACAACCCTATCCTGTTCTTAAGCGGGGGGCAGAGATCATTGAAATTGAGAATAGCGATCTTCCACTTGGCAGTATGAAAAAGGTAGAATATGAGTCGGTTACCTTCGATTTAAATGAGGGGGACATCCTAATTTTTCATAGCGATGGACTTATTGAGGCACTCAATACAGACGAGGAAATGTATGGAACGGAACGTTTAAAGGAATCAGTTTCAAAAATTCCGGATAGTTTCACAGCAACAGAAGTCATTGAAAGTCTCGTTGAAGATGTTCGCAACTTCGTCGGCGAAGCGGAGCAATACGACGATATGACGATCGTTGTTATCAAAATCCCTTAATAGTTGTCAGTTATCGGTTATCAGTCTTCAGTTAAAGAGGGAACTGAAAGTCTGCGTAGCATGCAAACTGACAAGCATTCCTAAGCCCCCATGAACTCAATAACTGTTTGCCGATACTCTTCAGGGAGCCCAATGTCAAACCGTCGTCCTTTGACGATATATCCAGAAAATCCGTCCGCCTTTCGTAATTCGTCTAAACAGGATGTCAGTTGAAATTCGCCGCGCTCCCGGAGATTATGGGTGATATTTCGTTCCAGAAACTCGAAAATCTGAGGTTGTAGCACATAAATACCGAACACCGTCAAGAACTGGTCCATATCCATCCCATCTACGTGCAAATGTTCCATGGCATACTCAGGATCGGGTTTCTCATAAATCTCCGTTAGCGAAAGTAGGGAATTTTCCTCTCTCCATGTGCCAGTGACACAACCGAAGTTCGACAACTGCTCGATCGGTGTCACTTTCAGCCCGACGACGCTATGCCCTACCTGCTCATAAGCCTCTACGACCTGTCGTGCACAACATCTCTCCTCATCCGAACCGTAGAGATGGTCTCCGAGCATGAGCAGAAACGGCTCGTTCGCGACCCATTCTTTTGCACAATAGACGGCATGCCCGAACCCCTCTTGAACGTCCTGTGTGACGAACGTCACTCGACTCCCTAATTCCAGCAGTGCGTCGCAATACGCCTGGTTCTCCTTGCTGAGCTTATTATAGTGTTCAATCCGCGGGGGTGTCTTGAAAAATGATTCAAAAAGCTCGGTATCTCCGGGTTGGACGACAAGACAGATCTCCTCAATGCCAGCGTTGATCGCTTCCTCAACGATTGCCATGATTGCTGGTTTGGCACGTCCAGACTTATCAATCACAGGAAAGAGTTCCTTCTTCATCGCCTTTGAGGCTGGAAAGAGTCGCGTTCCGAAGCCAGCGGCAGGAATAACGGCTTTTCGGACATGTCTCCCCGCCTCAATAACCAGTTTCAGGCACGACATCTGCAAATCCCGTTCGATAATCTCAATGACCCGCTGTTGACTCTCCTCATCTTTTACAATGAATTGTGCCGAACCGTCGCCCTGCGAACCGACACCTTTACCACCCCAGATATACGGTTGAATCGGTTCATAATTGAGGACTTTATGGAGAACAGGCGCCGTCAATTGTGATGGACATGCGGGTATCAAGTGTTTATCGAATTCCGTTTGTGCGCGCGTCATGAGTTTACCGACTGCCTCTGCATCGCCATCGCGAAGGGCTTGGTACGCCTGCTGCGTAATTTCTGCGCTCAACGGACCGAGATAGTGTTGCACATTCTTTTCTAATTCATTTTCTGCAAATGGATAACAGTGATTTAATTGGCTCAATATCAGACGTGTATCTTTACTGGCACCGAGATCGACGATTACCAGGTACATGTCGTGAGGCACACTGAAGTCTTTTACATCAATATGATCCCCATCAAACGTCATGAGAATAGGGCGTTGGTATGCACACCCTTGGTCCATCCGTCCACAACGTGAAGGCGTTGTGGTCTCTCCTCGGTACGCATACTCCATTTCCCCGCGCGTTGTTAATTTCAGATCATAGGTACGATTGAAGGCGCGCGCCACCAGAACACTGATAGCCGCACTCGAAGACAACCCTTTTCTCACCGGTAAATCAGTGAGATAGTTGTCGATTTCCAATCCTTGCACGCGGTAGTTCGTTAGAATCTCATAGGCGACCCCAGCCGCATAACTAAAAAACTCACCTTTTTCAGCCTCAGCGAGAAGCGCACTTCGCTCCATGGGTAGGCTATAGGGACCGTGGCGGGTACCATCGCTGAGGGTCGTTTTTAAAATCAGACGGTTCGGATGCGGTTTAACCTCGGCGTATACACCTTGGTTTGTGCTGGTTATTAACGTATAGCCCCTTTCGAGCTCCGCGTTACTTCGCCGGTGCCCGCCTGCCCAATCGCTGTGTTCGCCGAATAGGCAAATCCTTCCCGGCACAAAAAGTTTCATCTTTTTAACTGTGGCCTCCTATTAACCCTCAACTCGCGCTTTGAATTGTCATTATCATTAGTTGTATTATATTCTGAAGTTCACCAATAAGTCAACAAAGCTTCTCATCAATACACGTCGCAAGAACGGAGATAGAGACACCCATAAAGTTCACGGCATGCGGTTTCGTGCCCACTGACATCTCTGTTTCCACTCTTTCGCCTTTAGGGTGGTCCCGAGGGGCAGTGTTCCATCTTCTGCTATCACAGAGAACGCCGCTGTCGCATTCACATAATCTCTCTGATGATACCCATTGATGCCCATCGTCCGCCATGCATCTAACACAAGACTTTGGTGTTGTTGGGGTGTCAATTGCGCTAACGATGATGCTTCGTGGAACCCCTTATCCGAGATCCGTGCTTCCTCTTGCAAGCGTGCGACCGCCCGGCGTAAGTACTGATTACTACTTTGCCACGCGCCTTCTCTATGCAGCAATTCACCCGCTAAGAGATACGCCAACCACATATCAGGTTCCGTTTGCATACACATCGTTAGATACGCCATTTTCTCCCCAGAATCTTTAGACTCAACTAACACCCCACGGAGTAACTCGCGCAGAGACCTATTTTCTTGCGTTGTTCCGTTCAACTCGGTATCCCATCCCACTGGAACGCCATCGGGATAAGACAATGCTGCAATCCGTTTGATACGCCTCCGCTCAATTGTCCCATACTCTGTTTCAATCGCCGCATAAGTATTTATCGCCTGTTCATAGTCACCTCTCAGCCAATAAATGTCGCCCTTCAATAGCATCGCCTCTGGGCTGAACCGCGTGTCTTCCTTGCCGGCAATATGGGTCGCTAAGGATATCGCTTTATCATAATCCTGCCTTCGATATGCGGTGTACATTAAGCCCCGCAGTGTGCTCAAATTGTCGGGTTCCTCGGACAGCATTGTCTCAAAAGTTTGCACAGCAGTGGCAAAGTCCTTGCGGTAATATGCCTGCCAAGCGGTATCTCGCAATGCTGCCATTTCATGGGCACAGCCCTGTTCAAAAACACTTCTGCGTTTTAAACGGTATGCTGCGTAGGCGACATCATCATCTCGCAATGGAACCGTTCCCAAAAATTCAATCCACTCCGCTTCCAAGGCAGGTAAGTCTTTCGCGTAGGACTTTACAAAATTACCGGTCGGAAAAACGCCCTTAAATTTTTCTATGCCGTAGGTATCAACAAGAAACCGAACGAAGGAGCCTGCCAACAGATAACTCCGGGAACCGGCATGTCCCCAAAACCCAATCCCCATGATCCCTGACAAGGGAGGTGCGACCTCCATCTCCCGCATTGCTTTCGCCCATTGATGTCCTGTGAGTCTGCCTTCATCCCAATCCGCGGCGACTGCGATCCCTTCGTGGAGCCCTATTTTCAGGCTCACCTTCAACGGTGACCACGGCACAGTAAAGACATGCGCCAACTCATGCTTCAGGACGGAATGTGGAAACCCCTGGTCATGAATGTGAAACCCGTGTCCGAACGGGTCTTCGACGGATGTGCCGCGTGCCCCAATCAACCGCTTTTTCTGTTCAGGAGAGGCATAGATATACGCGCGGACCTTTCGAGAGTGCATCGTGCTTCCAGGATTGAGATAATCAGACAATTGGGCGTACTGAAATTCGCAATCTTCAGCGATCCGTTCAATTTCCGACTCCAGTTCACGTGCATAGAAAATTTCAAAGTGTGCCGTTTCACGTAAGCCTCCGAGTTCGCGGGCGATATCGTCGCGCGTAGGTCGTATTCCCAACGCCCCTGCATAGAACTGGAGACCGAGTAAACCAATGACTAACAGATATAACCACACACATCTGGCCGCCAGCGGACTGAAAAGCTTACGCCACCTCAACCGCGGCATCAATCCTGTCCCTCTGCTCACTTCACATAAACTGACGGTAACACCCAAAAATAGCAGTGCCCACAATAGGGTCTCCGCCCGTGCGATCAGCAGTGTATTTGTTATCGGAATGACGAAATCGTAAATCGGTCCTGGGAAATACCCGAATGTCGCGTGATACGCAAACACCGGTGGATGAAATATTAGATTGATAACCACCGGAATACAAGAAACCAAAAGATGACCAAGATAGGCGAGATATGCCAACCATCGTTTTTCAATCCAGAACCCAAAAAACACGCCTGCTGCGGTTGCATACACGCAACTTATTACGGACAAAAGTAAAAAAAAGAGGAATCCCTCACCGAAGTTACAGTTTTCGACGCGAAACGCATTCAACAGAATAATACCGAGCGATACCCCCAATAAACCTGCGTTAAATATCAGTGCTTCACAAAAACACCGCATGACGACCTGCCCGGGCGTACCGGTAATGGCACTCGGATGCCGTTTCATTTGCCGCAACACTGTCAGTGTTACGTGTGCACCGACGAAAGAGATACTCAGTGCCATGACGGCGCAAAACTCAAAGGCAAGGAGGTTAAACAACGGAATACTGGCAAGCACCAATGCGAATACGCCGAATGCAATGAACCACAACCAATATGAAAATGTCCTGTGAACCGTAAGTATTATGGGCATCTTTTAAAAATTGACGATCGTGTTTAGTAATATGCGGGCAGGCACAAGACCTGGGGAAACACCCAAGCAAAAACCCCCTACAATGTCTTTTTTATAAACCTCGCCAGCGGCGTGTGGGTCGTCGGTCTTCCATAGAAATTGCGTAAGTCCTATCTATTTTACTGAGATATCTCCACTATGTCAAGCAGAATTCCATCGACGGCTGATCACGGATCGCTGACTGCGATTACAAAATTTTCTTGCAGTTTTTGATAAAATGTGTTAAAATACGGTAATATGGGTATCTGGACGCGGTGTAAAGCCGCCAAGGGACCCCTGCATAACTCGCAAATCCACTATAGGAAGACCGCGCTTCTCATGCGCACGCTCAACAGGAGAAATAACATGGCAAATGGATTCACACGATTTTTTAAGGCTATTTGGTACACACTGACAGGAAAGGCACACGAATCCGCGGATAGAATGATGGAAAACCCCGAAGCCGTCAGAGGGGCTTACGAGGACATCATCAACGACAAAAAGGGGAATATCCAACGCTACAAGCAAGCGATCGGGCAACTTATCGCACTCGTTGAACAGAAGAGATCTACGGTTAAAAGCCTTACCGACGAAGTCGAGCGGTTGGAAGAACTAAAATCAGGAGCCATCGCCAAGGCACAGCAGACTGCTGCCCAATTACAAGGTGAAGGACTCTCACAGGAAGAAATCAAGGTGCACGGTGAATATACGCGATGCGTCACTGCTTATCAAGACTTCAATTCCAACTTGGTGGAGAAAACCGGTCGGATCACGGAACTCGAAAACGAGATTGAAAGTGCGCAAGCTGATATTGAGTCGCACAAACTTCAGATTACCAGTCTCCATCGCGATTTAGATAAGATTAAGTCCGAACAGTCTGAGGCAGTGGCGGATCTGATTACTGCACGGGAGCAAGAGGAAATCGCCGATATGCTCTCCGGTATCAGCATGGACGGCACTTCCGCTGAATTGACCCGCATGCGCGAAATACGTGAGAAAGCCAAAGCGCGTTCAACGGTTGCACAGGAGTTGGCTGGAACCGACTCAAAAAGCGAAGAGGAAGAATTCCTCACTGCAGCGCGTTCCTCTGCCACCAGTGACGAATTTGATGCCTTAATCTTCGGCGCACAGCAGACTGACGCAAAGATAGAGACGGAAACTCCTAAAAAGACAACAGATTCCGATTCTGAACTGCCAGTTTAAACTGAGAGGTTTGTTTGTAGTGGCGCAATTCATTGCGCCTGGAGAGCGGCGATGAATCGCCTCACTACGAACGATTTTTCCTACAATTTAAGGGTGGACAGCCCAATAGATACGTCACCTCAAACAGAAGGGGGCAACGAGCCATAGCTGTTAAGAGTCCAACCTATACATTCCTGAAAGAAGCCGGACTGCTCATCAATTCGGGAACTTCTCGTAGCCTCGTCCTATCTGGAAATATCCACGATCTCTTCTTCGTTCGCGACGGAGATGACCCGGATTATATTCCACTCGTCCCCTTTTTGACGCGCAGCTGGGACATTCCAGGGTTCATCCTAATCGTTTATGAACTCAATGGACCTATTCGGTTTGCTAAGGAAGCTGAACGCGAAAAAGTTAAGCATGCGTTCAATCTATGGCGAGGTGCAACTGAGTCAAATCTTGACATAAATGCCAGTACTGGTGCCGCTGATCCAATACAGGCAGTTGTTGAACGCGCGACACCTACCGAAGCCGACGCATTCGCAGACGCCTCTTTTACACAGTACATGAACGACGCAATCGGCAGTCCGACGTTGGCACTGGAACTTCTACGGCAGTTCTGTCTGCTCTCCCGCACCACGAACGCGCAAGGTGAAAAACGACTACAGGAAAAATTGATAATCCTGATTGAAGCAACGGACATGTTGCTACCGGAAGGTGAGATTCGGAGTTTGTCGTTACCGGACAGACACCGCGTCAGCATCGTTCAAGATTGGATCTCGGACTCCAGTTTCATGGAGGGTAACGACACCGTCATCTTTATCACAGAATCAGCGAGTCTCGTGAACTCTCGGATCACAAGACTGCCCCAGGTCCTCAGCGTCGAAATACCAGCACCGGGAATGGAGGCGCGTCAACATTTCATTTCATGGTTTAACAACACACCGAAACTGGTGGAAAAACCGTTGAACCTTTGGGGTACACAAACCCAACTCGCGATGCTCACGGCAGGTTTATCCCTCCAAGCCCTGCGACAGATGCTCCTTTCCGCGCGTTACTCCGGTGAGAGATTACAACCTGCGGCTGTTATCAATAAAGTGTCTGAATTCATCCAAGGTCAGTTAGGTGAAGATGTCGTAGAGTTCAAAAAGCCTGCGCACAGTCTCAAGGACATCGTTGGCAACCAAAAATTGGTGGATTTTCTGAAGACGCAATTAATTCCGCGCATCACCTCAACCGGTCCCGATGCGATCCCTGGAATGAGCGTCTGCGGTCCTATCGGTAGCGGAAAAACGTTCATTTTCGAGGGGCTCGCCGGTGAACTCGACATCCCTGTACTCGTCCTGAAGAACATCCGGAGCATGTGGTTCGGACAGACAGACATCATCTTTGAACGCCTCCGGCGATTGCTGATGGCTCTTGTGAAGGTGCTGATCTTCGTTGATGAAGCGGACACCCAATTCGGCGATGTTGGAAGAGACGCACACAGTACAGAACGGCGTTTGACAGGAAAGATACAGGCGATGATGTCGGATCCGCAACTCCGCGGCAACATCACGTGGCTTCTGATGACCGCTCGGATTTATCACCTTTCTCCCGACCTACGGCGAGAGGGCAGAGTCGGGGATATGGTCATCCCGGTGCTCGATCCGACAGGTGAAGACCGCGAGGCGTTTCTTCGATGGACGCTTGCCAAAGTCATTCCCGGTCCTCTGCCTGAAGATGCAGTCGAACGACTTGTGAAACTGACCGAAGATTATTCTGCGGCGAGTTTCGCATCGCTACGTTCCGATTTGGAAGCCGCCAGTCTCATCAAGAAAGATAAACTGACGCTTGATGAAATCATCGCTGTTGCGGAAGACCGCATCCTACCGAACATCGGTCCGATTCGACGCTATCAAACCTTACAAGCACTCGTCAATTGCACGCGTAAATCGCTGCTGCCGGGGAAATATTCTCCAGAAATCCGAGAGTCATGGGTCAAACAAATTGCTCAACTTGAAGCGATAGGTGTTAGAGATCGATAACCTCTCCGGTCGCCGCCGAACGATACCCTGCACAGATAATTTCCACGGAGTGTGCTGCAAATTCGGCGTTCATTTCGCTCTCTACACCGTTTTCAATACAATCGACAAACGCACCGAATTCACGGGCACTATCGTCATCACTCCCGACATCTATCCACTGCTGCTTCGGGGGCATCTTAATCTCTGCTTGCGTGCTACTCCACATCCCCATCGGATCGAGCGGATGCGGTGAAGGTGGTTCAAACGCCGGTTCAGCCGCGAAAACCTCCAAACGGTTCGCTGACGCATCAAAGGTCAGACTCCCTTCGGTACCGACGAGCTGCACCTTTCGGACACCCCCTTGGGCATGACTCTGCCACCCATAGCGTCCCCCAGCAATCGTCGCTGTAATTCCATCCTCCAACGTCAGGACCAAAGCACCGAAGTCCTCAACATCGCAGCCGAGATGTTCCTTAAAGAAATAGTTCGCCGTTCCACCGAACACACGCTGCACCCGTTTCTGGGTCAACCAATTCACCATGGATACCGCATAAACGCCGACATCGAACATTTCAGGTTTCGCTTCCACAAAACTGTAGCGTTCGCGATCGGATTTTTCGATCCTTTTTTGCCCAACAGGGGCGCTACCCGGATGTCCCTTGGAGAACAGGACATCACAATGGACTGCCCGAAGTTCGCCGATGCTCCCACTTGTCAACGCTTGCTGGACAGTGCGTGCCCATGCGCTGTGAATGTTGCTGAACATCTGGCTCCGCACCCCACTTTTGGCAACTGCTGCAACGATCTGTTCCGCATCTTCCGGAGTGAATGCCATCGGCTTATCAAGATAGACGTGTTTTCCGGCTTCCGCACATTTCGCGCCGATACGCCCGCGCCGTTCCACGTCTGTACAGAGACTCACGATATGCACATCCTCGCGTGCCAGTGCCGTGTCAAGGTCAGGAATGAACGGCAAATCCAAAGACTCAGCAAGCGAACGTCCCAACGTAATCCGCTCTGGGGGTGCGTCCGGTTCATCAGCGAACGCTACCAACCGACAGCGTGCATCCTGCGCAAAACTCGATGCGTAATTCTCTTGATGTGTGCGATTCCCACCGAGTAGGAGAACCCCATATTTTCCATTCTGCTGCATGTTTAAGCCTCCAACGTAATAGGTTGACCGCTCTCAAGCGATTGCGCGATAGCCTCTGTCAATTCACCTGTGGCACCTAATTGCGGCGATGTCGCGTTCAGGTAGTGCCTGCCGACCGGCGTTTCATGATAGATAACACCTTTGTTGCCAACCAACATGATGTCAATCGCCGTCTCAACTTCGACCCGATTGACACTCAACAGTGCCATCTGTCCTCCCACATAGTGAACCATTACCGTAACCTGTGTTGCGCCTGCATCTCCTTGCGCATAGACGCACGCTGGCGATGCGGGCATCCATCCGTTCGCGAGTGCTGCCATCTCTGACACCGGTGATAGCAAATTCGAGGCATCACCCGCCACATGCAAGACGCACCGCAGGAACACTGGACGCCCAATCCGTTCCTTCTCAAGCACAGACTGAACCGATTGTTTTAACAATTCCATATCTTCTCCTTTCTAAATAAGGTAAGCTAAAAATTATTGACGAATCCGCGGACATTATGCTATAGTGTGTATGATTATCGGTTATCAGTTACAAGAGGATTCTGTTAGACGCAAACCTCTTAACTCTACACAAGCCTATAGAGGTTTGCGGGACAATGCGAGGCAAACCGACAGGGTCTTCGTAGAAAACCCGAAGCGACACCTATAAATGGAGGAAAACAATGCCCCTGAAAACCCTTGAACAACTCGTTGCCGAAGCGAAAGCAAACGTTGGACACATTTCACCCACCGAACTTACAGAAACTACGGAGTCAATCATCCTCTTAGATGTCCGAGACGAACCCGACTACGATAAAGAACATCTACCGGAAGCGGTTTCTCTACCACGCGGCTATCTTGAACTCGATATTGATGAGATCGCCCCTGACGCAGACACACACATCGTCACGTATTGCGGCGGCGGCACCCGTGCAACGCTCTCCGCACATACCCTAAAAAACATGGGCTATGAAAATGTCTCTGTGCTAACGGGCGGTTTCCGCGGTTGGAAAACCGAAGGACTCCCAACCGAAGAATCCGATGAATAAGCCCATCTATGCACATAGATTAACATAGATAACAGACCTTGTCAACATCTCGGTATGGAGCAAATTTTTAATTATACCTTGCGAGGGAACAACATTGGTTCAGAGTTTGGCGTGTTTTTTTAAGAGTCGCTTTCCACTTCGTTCCAGGCTTGGTTTTTGATGTTACACTGTATAGATCCCAATGGAGAAAAATATGCGTAACAGATACATCCTCTTAGTACTGATACTCCTCGCGCTCTTCATCGGCGATAGCGATGGACAGAAGAAACAACTCAACGTCTTTACATGGGCGGGTTACGTCAGTGATGACATCCGCGAGGGATTTGAAAAGGAATATGGGGTGAATGTCCTCATTGATACATACGCCAGCAACGAGGATCTCCTTGCGAAGTTGTTAGCAGGCGCGACAGGCTACGACATCATCATGCCGTCCGACTATATGGTGTCAATCTTAATCAAACAGAACCTGTTAGCTGAACTGAATCGCGACAACATCCCCAACTTCCAGAATATCAGTCCACTGTTCCTCGGCAAATACTTCGATGCCGAAAACCGATACTCTATCCCCTACACATTCGGCACTGCAGGTATCGCCTACGATTCGTCCGTCGTTACGCCAGCTCCCGACAGTTGGACAGTGCTTTGGGACGCGCAATATAAGAACCAATTCAGCATGTTAGACGACCAACGCGAGACCATCGGTGCGGCACTTAAACTGCTCGGATACAGCCTCAACACCACCGATCCAAATGAAATTAAAGCGGCGAAAGAGAAGTTAATTGCGCAAAAACCGCTCGTGAAGCAATATAAAAGCGAGGCGGAAGAACTCCTTATCGCTGGGGATGTCGTCATGGCGCACTGCTGGAGTGGCGATGCGTTCCGAGCAACTGAGACCCGTCCAACAATTCGGTACGTTATACCCAAAGAAGGATCCAGCCAGTTTATAGATGCCGTCTGCATTCCGAAATCGGCACCACATAAGGCACTCGCTGCACAATTTATCAATTACCTGCTTCGTCCTGAAGTCAATGCCAAGATTACGGCTTTCACAAAATACGGCACCTGTGTGCCGACAGCGAAAGAATACTTACCGGAACATCTGCGAGAACACAAATTTATCTATCCGCCGGCAGAGATTTTGGAATCCCTTGAGTGGCTGAAAGATCCGGGGGATTTCACGAGGCACTACAACCGCGCATGGGAAGAAATTAAGGCAAAATAAAGTCGCATCTCTTTCTCTTCCCGCACACGACTCACACCCTATTTGTGTTGACCAGGAGGAAATAACGATGTTCAAAACGCTTCAACACCTACGATGGATTATTGTTGGTTTAACTGCTGTTGTTCTATTCCATGTAACTATAGAAAACAGTGTTGCAAAAAAATGGGAGGTCGTCTCTCAACTTCCAACAGGGAGATCGGCATTCTCGACCGCAGTTGTTGACGGTAAAATCTATCTCATCGGCGGTACCCTCCTTGAAAACGAGAGCAGTGGTCCTTTTGGGCTTTCAACAGTAGAAGTCTACAACCCGCACAACAAGAGTTGGAAAAAAGTTGCCGATATGCCAACGCCTCGATCCAATGCAGAAGCAGCAGTCGTGGACGGAAAAATCTATGTCGTCGGTGGACTCGCTGCAACAGACAGACGCATGGAAAGCACTAAGATTCTGAAAGTCGTTGAAGTCTACGACCCCCAAACCGACACATGGGAAAGAAAACAGGATATGTCCCAGCCGCGTCTTTCGTTTGGTATAGGTGTGGTTGGAAGGAAAATATATGTCATGGGTGGAGCGAATTTCTTTGAGAATCAGTGGCGACTTGATCATGTGGAAGTCTATGATCCCGATGCTGATGTCTGGCACAACCGTCCAAGTTTACTCACGCGGCGCGATGGTTTTGAGACAGCAGTCGTTGAAGATAGTATTTATGTTATTGGCGGGCGCGGATGGCCATCAATCGCCCAAAACGGCCCGTATCTTGCGACCATTGATGTCTATGAACCCGGAAATAGGTGGCGGAAGAAAACCGATCTGCCAAGCCTTAGATACGGCTTTTCGTCAGTTGTCGTTGCGGACGAAATCTATCTCATCGGCGGGCTCGAAGGTGCGGCTTTCGATCAACATGTGAAGACGGTAGAATCCTACCATGCCAAAGCTGGGATATGGAGGATAAGGAAGCCAATGCCAATCGGAAATACCCCGTTTGGGGTAGCGACAGTCAACCAGAAAATTTATATCCTTGGTAGTGAAAGAGAAGGCGGAGAATTTTCTCTGGATGTTGAGGTATTTAAAGTTGTTGGCGTCAGAGCAACCGACAAATTGCCGGTGCGTTGGGGTGAACTTAAAGCACAAGATGTATCGCGACCTTAACGTTATATTTTTCAAAGATTTGTAGTCGTGCGATTCATCGCGTGTCTGGCTGAGGACATCAAGAACCCATTATATAAATCCGAAAAGGAGGAAAAATTAATTGAGCAGACCTAATATCCTATTCATCATGTCCGACGACCACGCTTCGCACGCTATCAGCAGTTACGGGAGTCGGATCAACCAAACCCCGAACCTTGATCGTATCGCAGACGGCGGCATGATTCTCCAGAACTGTTTCTGTGTCAACTCTATATGCACACCGAGTCGTGCGAACATTTTGACCGGCAAACACAGCCATCTCAACGGTGTCAAGACGCTATCAGACCCCCTTGACGGTAGGATGCCGAACGTCGCAAAGATGCTCCAAGCGGACGGCTATCAGACGGCAATGGTCGGCAAATGGCATCTCGGTCACGGCGGTAACGCAGATCCGACAGGTTTCGACTACTGGAACGTCTTACCCGGACAAGGACTCTATCACGATCCTGTAATGCTCGAACCCGATGGTGAGAAAACCCATAAAGGCTATACCACCGACATCATCACCGATTTCTCATTGGAATGGCTACAGAATCGGGACACGGAGAGACCGTTCTTTATGATGTGTCACCATAAGGCACCCCACCGTCCGTGGGACTCCGATGAAAAACATGCACACATGTTCGAGGATGAAGATGTCCCGATGCCGGACAATTTTTTCGACGATTATGCGAACCGTTCAAACGCCGCAAAGGAAGCGAAAATGCGTGTCTTCGGTCACATGAGCGAAAGAGACCTCAAGATTGACACACTCGGTCCGCCACCAGAGGGATTGTCGGAGAAGGAGTTGGCAAACTGGCAGTACCAACGCTATATTAAGGAATATCTCCGCTGCGTCGCCTCAATCGACGATAATGTCGGACGGATGCTCGACTATCTCGATGAAGAAGGCATTGCAGAGGACACGCTCGTCATCTATACCTCCGATCAAGGTTTCTTCCTCGGCGACCACGGCTGGTATGACAAGCGGTTCATGTACGAAGAATCCTTGCGGATGCCGTTTCTCGTCCGCTACCCGCGCGAGATCCAACCCGGCAGTTCCTGCGACGCTATGGCACTGAATATAGATTTCGCAGAGACCTGGCTCGACTATGCAGGATTGCCAATTCCAGAGGATATGCAGGGAACGAGTATGCGACCCCTTCTCAATGGCGAAACACCCGACGATTGGCGGACTTCAATGTACTATCGTTACTGGATGCACCTCACACACCACTATGTCCCGGCACACTACGGCATCCGAACGCATCGTTATAAACTCATCTATTACTACGGTGAAGCACTCGGCACGACGGGTTCGATTGATGAACCGAAAGAACCCGAATGGGAACTCTTCGATCTTGAGAAAGATCCAGATGAGATGTGCAGCGTCTACGACGATCCGGCGTATGCCAACATCGTCACTGAATTGACTGCCGAATTGCATCGACTCAAAGCAGAAGCAGGAGACGAAGAATAGCAGTCTACTGTCGGTTACACGTTGTGGCGGTTGCGAAAGTTCTGTCTGCTACAAAGAGATATTGACTGACCGCTGACTGCCGATGGCTGATTGCCACAAAAAATGGAGGCAGAAAATGGCAACTCAAACCCCCTTAAGCAAAATTGAACCCGGCATGAAAGTTACGGCACAGATGTCGCCGGAACCGAGCGCAGCAGATTTGCAGCTTGCCAAGCAGATGGACGTCGAATATGTCGTCCTCTGGACAAACGGGGAAAATGCAAATTACGACTATTTTATGAGCCGTCGCGAGATCTTCGAGAACGCAGGACTCAAAATCTACGGGTTCGGCAACAGCGATGTCCACAATCAGGACGGGATTGTGCTGAACTTAGAGAACCGCGACGCGAAGATCGAACAGTATAAAAGGTACATCCGCGATCTCGGTAGAGCAGGGATTCCGTATACAACCTATGCGCACATGGGCAACGGTATCTGGAGCACCGAACGTGAGACGACCCGTGGTGGTTCAAGCGCACGGGCATTTAACCTCGATGCCGCACAGGAAGGACATTGGGGCGGCAAACTGTACCCAATGCCGCTCTCTCATGGACGCGAATTCAGTGAAGATGAACTCTGGGACAATTATACCTATTTCATTAAACAAGCCGCACCCGTAGCGGAGGAAGCAGGCGTGATGATCGGTATCCACCCCGACGACCCACCCGCGGTGCATCTTGCTGGAATCCCGAGATGTATCTTCAGCAGTTTTGAAGGCTATAAACGTGCCCTTGAAATCGCCGATAGCCCGAATGTCGGTATGTGTTTCTGCGTGGGATGCTGGCTGGAGGGCGGCGAATTAATGGGCAAAGATGTCATTGAATCCATCCGCTACTTCGGCGAACGGAACAAAATCTTCAAAGTCCATTTCCGCAATGTCGATCAACCGCTTCCGCATTTCGTTGAGACCTTCGTTGACAACGGCTATCAGGATATGTACCAGGTCGCAAAAGTTCTCCGAGAGGTCAACTTCAACGGTGTGCTGATCCCCGATCATATTCCACAAATGGGCGATGACGGTCGCGTCGGCACAGCATATACGATCGCCTACATGAATGCACTCGTGAAACGAGCGAATGAGGAGGTCGCCGCGTGAGGACATCGGCGCGAGTCTTATTATTATTCCTAAGCCTGCCGCTAACCGTGTTGGCGGATTGGAGCGATTTTCTCGGTCCAGCACGAAACGGCAAATCGCAAGAGAAGATAGAGATCGCGCCATGGAGAAACACAGGTCCGCCGGTCGTCTGGCACAAGAAGATCGGTACCAGCTACGGGGCACCCACCATTGCAGCCGGACGTTTGTTTATCTTCGCGCGTCACGGCGATATGGCGCGTCTCACCTGTATGGAAAGCGATACCGGTACGGAGCTTTGGCGATTTGAATATCCGACAGACTACGAAGATATGTACGGATACAACAATGGACCGCGGTCCTCCCCTGTCGCTGATGGAGAACGGGTCTATATCTTCGGGGTTCAGGGAAAGTTGCACTGTCTGAACGTTTCGGACGGAACCCTGTTATGGAAGGTGGATACGGCAGCCCGTTACAATGTCGTTCAAAACTTCTTCGGAACGGCTTCAACACCGATTGTTGAAGGGGATCTACTCATCGCGCAAATTGGCGGTTCCCCACCGGGCACCCCGAAAAATATCTGGGCATCAAACGGTAACCCGCCATCAAACGGCACTGGTATCGTCGGATTCAACAAACACACAGGAGAAGTGGTTTACGAAATCAGTGACGAATTAGCGAGTTACGCCAGCCCCATCACGGCAACAATTGATGGACGCCGTTGGGGATTCATGTTCGCTCGCGGTGGACTCGTCGGTTTTGAACCGACAACCGGCACGCTCGACTTCTACTACCCGTGGCGTTGCCCGAAGATTGAATCCGTTAATGCCTCAAGTCCAGTTGTTGCAGACGATCTCGTCTTCATCAGTGAATCCTACGAGGTCGGCAGTTCCGTCCTCCGAGTGTATCCCGGCGGCTACAAGGTTGTTTGGAAAGATTCACCACGCCGCCGAGACCAATCCCTGCGGCTGCACTGGAATACCGCCATCCACCACGAGGGGTATCTCTACGCCTGTAGCAACAGGCACGCCAGCGGTGCGGAACTTCGGTGTGTAGAACTCAAAACAGGTAAAGTCGTGTGGGGACAACGCGTTGATGAACGTGCATCTTTACTTTGGGTGAATGACTATTTCATCTTTCTCGGTGAATACGGACGGTTGATGCTCCTCAAATGCACTCCTGAAAAGATGGAGATCATTTCTGAAGCAGCTCCGAGAGACGAAAACGGAAGACAATTTATAGAATATCCGGCATGGTCGGCACCTGCCTTGTCAAATGGACTGTTATACGTTCGAGGCAAAGACAGGTTAGTCTGTTTTGCACTCACCGTCCCAAAAGATTAAGAACCTTGTCCTTTTACTAAGGTTTCCACAATGTTGCCTCAATGAACCGCTCACCGTCGGGTTCCTCATCAAAATAGTAGGCGGTCACTATAGTTCCATCAGGACGTTGAATCGTGCGGGGATACCCGATATCGTGATCCCCACCGTTATCGCGCAAAACGATCTCTTCACCCCACGTCTCACCCGCATCACTGCTCAGCTTCGCACATATCCGATGCGGAGCATCCCGGTACCCGTAAATGAGGCAGAGTCGTCCGTCGTGAAGATGGGTTAGCGTTGGTGGGTTTCCACCGCGTCCTGTATTCTCTACAGGTCGGTTCATGTAATTCCAAGTGTGTCCGTTATCATCTGAGGCGTAGAGGTCAATCCAGTTCTGCCGTTCTTCCCAGTCAGAATTCGTATTACCACTGCCGCCGCGGCACCGAACCGCCACCAAAATCTTTGAATCCGATAGCCGAACACTCGCCGGCATAATTGCGAACCCTTCTGGCTCCGGTCCGATCTGAGACAGCAATGAAAAGGATTCACCCCCATCGGTTGTCTGTGCACAGAATATTAAGCCCTCCTCACCATCTGACTTCGATGCGGTAAGGAACAGCAGGCACTCGTCTGGACTTGAGACCAGATAATCTGTCCGAGCCGCGATACCGGTGTAGTCAAACATCGGAAGCCGAAACGGTCCCTTCCAACGCTGGCATCGGTCGCAAGAGGTGTAAAACCACGAGTAGGCTCCCGCTCTCAACCCAGACCTGCTGCACATCATCGCAAAATCAGGATGTGTAAAATCCACACGCGGCGGCGTCTCAAAAGCAGCCTCAACTGTCAGCCGATGCCGTTCTTCCACGTGTTCATCCGCAGAGAGTGTGCCTCTTGCGGGTAAACGGCACGGCGTTTCCGAGACGTTCCATGTCTCACCCCCATCAAAACTTCGTGCCTGCATTCCCAGAAACGGCTTATCCCGGTCGCGGCGATGGAATCCCGCATCCGATTTGTGATACCCAACCGTAAATCCGACAACGATCTCGTTGTCCCATGCCCAAATACCGTAATTCGCCGGCCAACCTGCGTATCGCCCCGGCTCTCGATAGATTGTAACCTGTCGCATCGTGCCTCAATTCCCCCATCTTCCTAATATAGATTTGAAAAATATCTGTCAAAGAATTCATAGACAAGTATAGCACCGATACGTCTTTTTCTGTATGGAAAATTTGACTTTTTTCCGCACTTCTGCTAAAATATTTCCCGAGTGACAAACTGGGAATTTTAAAACAGCGAGCGGCAGTTGAGAGGGAAATCTATGGAAAATCAGGAAGCTCGGTCTGCCCTATTCACTGTCCGAGATGCTGAAGATGCTTTGGTTCGGTTCACCCTTACCTTGTTCGCAATACTGGTTGGAATTTTTCTGCACGAGATTCTGATAGAGAGTCAAGCGTGGAACGATGCAGTGTATAAGATGTTAAGGAGTAAACCGCATGTGTTGGCATGGGCAACAGGTTTAACGATATCCTTGGAGGGAGGTGTTATTATGTTTTCACGTCTTCAAGATTATAGAGATAGGCGGAAAAGACGGTTCGATGCGGCGAAAGCCGAAGGCAAAGCTGAAGGCAAAGCCGAGATTTACCAAGAAATAGCCGAATGGAACAATCGCCGCCTTGCCGCAGAGGCACGGAATGAACCCTTCACTGAACCGTTCCCGTCTCCCCCAGAACCCCCAACAAACGCCCAGATGGATTAGGGATGTCCAATGCGAAACTATTTGACAATTGTAATTATTCTCTATCTCTGTTCGTCATTGTCTGGAATCGCTGACGAGACCCCTGGGGACCACAGCACCTACGTCCAACACGTAGAACAAGCCTTCATCCTCATGTTTCAAGGCGATAATCTCCGAGCTATCTCCGAGTTTGAAGCGGCGCTCGCCATTGAACCCAATCATCCTGAAGTGCTGCACTACCTTGGCATGGCACATGCCCAAGAGGAATTCTGGAACAAAGCCGCCGAAAGTTGTCAAGGCTCCTTAGCACTGATGCCCGACAACATCGAAGCCCTCTACTCACTCGGTGTTGCCTACTTCAGACTTGATCGATGGGAAGACGCAGGGTCAACACTCCAACGGGTTATAGAACTTTCACCGCAACACGCGCGCGGGTATGAAATGCTTGGTAAATCACTCGTAAAACTCCGTCGGTACGCCGAAGCCGTTCCGATCTTGAGGAAGGCACTTACACTGACACCACACGCCGCAGGTCTCTATTATGAACTCGGCACAGCACACCTCAATCTAAAAGCATACCCTGAAGCGATAGAGAATTTCAAACTGGCGATAACGCACGGTCCAACGGGTTATGCTGAGCCACACCACGGGCTCGGCACGGCGTATTTTCGATCAGGCGATCGGGAGAAAAGCAGAGCAGAAATGCAAATCTATCAGCACCTACAAAAGGAATTCGCTGAATACGAACGTCTCACCCGTCTCACGCGAGCGGAGCCGAATAACCTTGAGGCATGGACGGAATTAGCCACACTCCTCATGAATCAAAAAAACTTTGCCAAGGCAATCTCCGTCTTTCAGAAATGCATTGAACTTGCCCCCAATAACGCCAACTTTTACCATGGACTGAGCCGTGCCTTCATGAGTCTCAACTATCCGAAGCACGCCGCGGAAGCCGCCAGAAAAGCCGTGCAACTCATGCCGAACCAAGCGATACTCTACAACACCCTCGGTAGCACCTACGCGATGCAAGGCGAATCGCAAAAGGCACTGCGTGCGTTCCGAAAAGCGATCGAACTCGACGGCGACGAACCCTACTACCACCTCAATCTTTCAAGACTCTATCAGGGCATCGGCAACCAAAAACTCGCGCAGGAGCATTATCGCGTCTATGAATATCTTTTGTCCAAACAGAAATAACCATTTCCGCATCGTTGCAGAAGGTCTGTTTCTCGTGCTCCTCAGCGTTGGTCTGAATTTCGGGGCATCCGCACAAGACACCGAGCATCTCATATTGATCTCTGCAGGCACCTTTACAATGGGAAGCGACACTCGCGCCGCCGATGAAAAACCGATGCACAAAGTCTATCTCGATGCCTATTACATCAGCAAATATGAGGTAACGAATGCCGAGTACTATGAATTTTGGAAACAGCAATTAGAGACGGCGTCTCCAGGCAAAACACCCCGACACACCCCAGAAAACTTCACACATCTCCCGCAGATCGGCGATTGGCCTGCACGGGCGAAACAGTTCCCGAATCATCCGGTCGTCGGTGTGTCGTGGCACGATGCCACTGCTTACGCAGCGTGGAAAGGCATGCGACTTCCGACAGAGGCGGAATGGGAGAAAGCGGCGCGTGGCTACACCAACAGAACATGGCCCTGGGGCAATGCACTCGAACCCTACGCGAACACCGCTGCGAACGATGATGGTTATGAGAACCGCCTCGCGCCTGTCGGCAGTTTCCCGAAAGGCAAAAGCTACTACGGCGCAATGGATATGGCGGGCAACGTCTGGGAATGGACAGCGGATTGGTACAGCGATGTCTACTATTGGTACACTTCACAAGCCGCTACAAAACGTCCGAAGCAAAATCCAACGGGACCGGCGGTGGGTAGTTGGCGGGTCATCCGTGGGGGTTCATGGATGGATACCATCGCCCGATGCAGCACGACCTTTCGGTTTTATCTCTATCCGAATCTAAAAACCTCTTTTGTCGGTTTCCGATTGGCAAAAACCGCTTTTTAATTTTACCTTGCGGCGGAACGACGCGGTTTGGAACTTTGACGGGCTTTTCTCTGGCGTCGCCTGCGTGTTTTTGCTTGGGTGTTTCTGCGTATTGTTGCAGGCTGCTGACTGCTGATTACTGACGAATGCAATGCCAAAATCTACTATAATGTCCCTCTCACAGCCCCATCGCCATTTAAAATCGTTATTACACGTCCTCCTATTCCTTCTGCTAACCGCAGGCAACACTGCTTCACAATCCCCTATTTTCACGGATGTCACCGAAGAAGCAGGCATCCACTTCAAACATAACAAGGGGACAACCGAACACAAGCATATCATTGAGACAATGGGTTCCGGGACAGTCTTCTTCGATTACGACACCGATGGTGATCCCGATCTGTATTTCGTTAACAGTGGGAGCGTTCCTCAAGAGACCCCACAAACGCTTGGGAATGTCCTATATCGAAACGAAGGCGATGGACGTTTCACGGATGTCACCGAAATCTCAGGAATAGGGGACACAGGATACGGAATGGCGGCATCTGCGGGGGATATCGACAATGACGGCGATCCCGACCTCTATGTCGCCAACTTCGGGCAAGATAAACTCTACCGAAACAACGGCGACGGCACCTTTACCGACATCACCGAAGTCGCCGGTATTGATAATACGCTCTGGAGTATCGCCGCTGTTTACTTCGATTTCGACGTGGATGGCGACCTGGACATCTTCGTCGTCAACTATCTGGTGTACGAATTGTCAATGCCGATATCCACCTACAAAGGCATTGTCGGTTACGGGCACCCGCGTAGCTACAAAGGCACACCCGATGTGCTCTACCGAAACAATGGGGACGGCACCTTCACAAACATTGCCGAGAAGGCAGGCGTGACAAATCCGGTCGAAGGACGAGGTATGGCAGCGGTTGCTTGGGACTACGACCAAGACGGATTTCCGGATATCTACGTCGCCAACGACACCAACAGAAATTTTCTATACCATAACAACGGCGACGGCACCTTCACGGATGAAAGCATCTTCATCGGTGTCGGTTACGATGACAGAGGTGTCGCTGAAGGGTCTATGGGGATAGATTGTGCAGACTACAACGGTGATGGATGGTTCGATCTGATCGTCGCGAATTCCGAGAAGGCGACCCTCTATAAGAACGAGGAGGGACTCTTCTTCACAGATACCACCGCAGACAGTGGATTGGAACAACCGACACTCCCGTTTGTTGGCTTCAGTCCGCTCTTTCTGGATTACGATCACGACGGACACCTCGACATGTTCTGTGCAAACGGACACCCACAAGACATAATTGAGATATTAGCGGACAATGAAACCTATGCCCAACGCGACCAGCTCTTTCAAAACAACGGCGACGGCACTTATACCGATGTCTCTGCATCCGCCGGCGCTTACTTTTCCGAACCACTTGTTGGTAGAGCCGCCGCGACCGCCGACTACGACAACGACGGGGATCCCGATATTGTCATCATGAATTCCAATCAGCGCGCAGTGCTGCTTCGGAACGATGGTGGGAACTTGAAAAATTGGCTGAGCCTTAAACTGGTCGGGACGCACAGCAATCGCGACGGGATCGGTGCGAAGGTCACGGTCGCGGCAGGAGACCTGACGCAGATACGGGAAGTGAAGAGCGGTTCAAGCTACGCCTCAGGCAGCGATACACGCCTGCTGTTCGGTTTGGGAGAAAATCAAGATGTTGAGAAAGTAAGCATCGTCTGGCAAAGCGGGACCCCACAAGAATTGCGAGATGTCTCCATCAACCAGATTCTAACAATCGTAGAATCGGAAAGATAGAACAATTTCAAACCCACATTAGACAACAAAAAACCCGCATCCATATTCGGATACGGGTTTTTCGTTAAGAATAAAAAATTACTGACGCTTGAGAGCTGCCCACTGCGTCGCCAACTTGCCCTGCGGTTCGACTGACGTCAGCACATCCAAGAAGAGGTTATCCGTCGTGGGTGCGATCAGCAGGTCTCTATCGTTCCCTGTAAATCGGAGGTTGACGTAATCTGCGCCACCCGATTCACCACATTTGAAGTGCAAGAAGTTCTCGCCTTTCTGGAATTGAATCTCGGTTGGCGTATGGACTTCGCGAACACCGCCCGTCCACCTGGAATTGTCATAGACTTGTTCGCCGTTAAGCCAAATTTGGGCGTAATCATCGTGTGCGGGGTGCATTGTCGTCGTTCGGGTATCCGGTGAAATAACCACGATCAGACCGTGCCATGTAATGTTATCAGGCCCATTTCCAGCTTCTCCGCCAGCAGGAACACCATGGCTTGTGGTCATGTTAAACTGATCCTCGGTACCGATGTCAACAATCGACCAAGCCAACGCACCGCCATTATCTGGAAGATTCACGATGGTCTTCGCGGTGTTTCCAGCACCGTCGCGTGTGGAAACGGATGCGTTTGAAATGAAACCGCCACTGCCTTCAGCGAGATAGTCAATTGTTGCGGAATTACCAAAACCGCCCGTATTGGTGACGAGATCCAGTCCCCACCATTTTGCAATCCAAGCTCCTTCCCAAACGACGGCGTCCCCTATTCTAACTTGTTTTGCCGCTGGTTGCCAATTCTGCGCGAATGCCATCGGCGAAATCATGACAACGCAAACAAGTGTGATAAAGATTGTGATTTTTTTCATAGCTATGAAATCTCCTTCTTCAATATACACAAGGTTCAGAGCTCTTGGGCAAGAAGCGCGCTTCCCAAAACCTCATCACCTCATTCAGATTTTACTATTGGTGATAGCAGTACTGCGTGCAAATCATGCTTTTTAAGGCTGACGTTCCACCGGTAAACCGATGTCGGTTTTTGCCAGCAGTGCGATTCTTCTTTTGATCTCCCGCGAGGTAGTATACGTCACCCCGAGAAGTTGAAAGAATACACAAAGTTAATTATAGCACTTTTCAAATATGAATTGCAAGAAAAAAAGTGCAAAACAATCAAATTTCTATAATTTTAGCAAAATGCATCAATTTTGTCAACTTTAATTTGATTGACTCCGTTTTACATGATATAATAACCTGAATTCCGGAAGGCACCGATTATCCCTCTCCTTACATATACTTATGAAAACGCATTTTGATTCTTTGAGTTACGTCTTATGAAAACGACAGGATTGTTAGTTTTTGCCATGTCTGTTCTTTTCCTGCTGAATGCAAGCATTCCACCGCTTTTCGCGGAAGCACCGACAACACCTAAAATCTTGTTCACTTCCGCACGCGATGGCAATCGTGAAGTCTACATCATGAATCCGGATGGCAGCGAACAGGTAAATCTAACAAAACATCCCGCAGGTGATCTGCAAGCCGTCTGGTCCCCGACGGGTGAAAAGATTCTTTTCGTCTCCGATCGCGGCGGGGAGCGAGATCTGTATCTGATGAACCCGGATGGATCCAACGTCCGACGCGTCTTTAAAAGAAAAATAGAAGCATGGAGAACAGCCCCGACGTGGTCCCCCGATGGTAAACAGATCGCTTACGACCAATGGGACAGGAGTGGCGGCGGCACAAGCGGTATGTACATGTTGACCTTAAGCGAACAAGACCCTGAATTCATCGGGAAGTTTTCTTCGCCGGCATGGTCGCCGGATGGAACAGAAATTGCCTGCAGTGCAGCGAACCCGGCAATCCGTTGGATTCTATTAATGAACGCCCGGACACGAAAGCATGAACGTCTCTTACCCAAGAAGGCACTCCCTTGGCAAGGAGATCCGTCTTGGTCGGCGACCGGCGATAAAATCGCCTTTGTTGGGAACAAGGATCCGATACCCGTCCTCTTGGATAGGGACCTACACAACGCATGGGCGGCTAAAGACACCATCTTCATCGTCAATCGCGACGGCACAGGGCTCAAACAACTGGTGCCTGAAGCCGGTCAGGCGGCACGGTCTCCGGCGGTATCGCCAAATGGAGAGGAAGTCCTTTATACACAGCAAATTAATGGACGCAGAGGTCGGTTTCAAGTCTTCAAAGTCAACGTGAATAGTGGCATTCGGACCCAATTGACGCATATTGGCAACATTCTTCAAGCAAATATTGGAGGAGATTGGTTTGACCCAGCGTATACGTTACCGGTTTCTCCACACCCCCAACTGCTAACTACGACTTGGGGAGCGGTCAAAAAGGAGTAGTCGTTTGAAACGGACGCGGTTGTTTATCAGGAATCTAATATGAAAACGATGCGATTGTTAGTCCTTGCCATATCGATTCTGTGGGCGTTGAATGCCAGCATCTGCTCACTTTTCGCACAGGCACCGACATCTCCGAAAATCCTGTTTACATCGTTGCGCGATGGCAACAGCGAAATCTACATCATGAATCCGGATGGCAGCGAACAGGTAAATCTAACAAAACATCCTGCAGGTGATCTGCAAGCCGTCTGGTCCCCGACGGGTGAAAAGATTCTTTTCGTCTCCGATCGCGGCGGGGAGCGAGACCTGTATCTGATGAATCCGGATGGATCCAACGTCCGACGCGTCTTTAAAAGAAAAATAGAAGCGTGGAGAACAGCCCCGACGTGGTCCCCTGATGGCAAACAGATCGCTTACTATCAATGGGACAGGAGCGGCGGCGGCACAAGCGGTATGTATATTGTAACATTAGGTGAACAGGCCGCGGAATACATCGAAACATTCTCTTCTCCAGCATGGTCGCCGGATGGAACAGAAATTGCCTGTGGGGAAGCAAGTCCAGGATTAACTTGGATTATACTATTCAACGTCCGGACACAAAAGCACGAACGACTCCTCCCCAAGAAGGCACTCCCTTGGCAACGAGATCCGTCTTGGTCGGCAACTGGGGATAAACTCGCTTTTTCTGGGAACAATAATCCGTTGCCGGTCATCTTAGATAAGGCACTGCACAACGCATGGCGGGATAAACAGACGATCTTCATTGTGAACCGTGATGGCACTGGACTTCAGCAGCTCGTTGAGGAAGCCGGTTCCTATGCAGAGTACCCAGCGGTATCACCAAATGGCGCAGAGGTACTTTATACAAAGGAAATCAATGGAAGGTTTCAAGTCTTCAAAATTGACGTGAATAGCGGTATTCGGACGCAGTTGACGCATATTGTAGGCATGGCACCCTGGAAATATGGGAGTTCTGGCGGGGATTGGTTTGACCCAGCGTATGCACTGTCCGTTTCACCACAACCGCACTTGCTAACCACAACGTGGGGAAAATTGAAAATTAAACAGAATACCCAATAGTACTGATCGGATTGAGGAAAATATCATGAACCGTTCCTACAGGCGACACCGTTCTATGCGTGCCCTGCTCTTTGCAGGCATCTTACATCTTTGTCTCGCCATCACTTTTATGTTCTCCTTCTACACACCGAGGCAGAACCGGGGTGAAGACGCGCTGGCGGTCGAACTCATCAAGCCGGAAGCCTTTCGGGAACAACGGCGTACCCTCAAACCACCGCCTCCCAAAAAATTACGAACGCCACAGCACACAGATCCGTCTACCGATACAAACCAACGGCATCTCGACCTCATGGCTTCCGCGAATTTAATCGACGAAACCGTGCGACAATCGGAAGAGGCACTCCTACACAGTGCAACGCGATCCGTGTCTGACATGGAAACGAAACTTCCCGATGTGACCACGGACGCAAAAAGGATCAATAGCCGAGAAACACCGATCTCAGAAGAGGTCGCAAGTCCCTTTCAGACCACCGCAGGGGCAGGTGTAGACAGTCTTCGACAACGCGTCAAAGGGGACGGCGGCGGCGGATTCCACAGACTCCAATCCACGGGTGCCTCCGAAATTGGAACTATTGGAGACGGTGATGGAGATAACGAAGGTGAAGGCACCGGCAAAGGAAATAGCAACCCGTTCGCGGAAGCCCTCAAACGTATCGCCGACCACATCATCGGAACACGAGAGTTGGATAAGGTGAACGTCGTTTTCGTCCTCGACACGAGCGCAAGCATGCGCGATAACATCCAAGAAGTCGCCGCAAACCTGTTTGCCATGACCGATGAATTCGATCTCGTCAATCTGGAGTACCACCTCGGCATGTCAGAATTCAGCGTCAGGTACGAAGGTCAAAAACTGGAGATTCGCACACTGTTGCCCGATGTCGGTATGCTCCGTAGACGGATGCAAAAAGCTACACTCAGTGGCGACGAACACGCCCTTGATGCACTCATGGATACCCCCTACCGTATCGACTTCCATGCGGATGCGGACCAATACATCATCCTTGTAACCGACGAACCCGCAACGACCACTTTTAAAAAGGACGGTGCCTACGAAACGATGCGGGAAAAGGTTATCAAAGAATATCAACTTCAAGGTATCCGGGTCAACGTCCTCGGGGTTCCAGAACCGTTTCAACAAACGTTAGCAGAAACAACAGGTGGACTCTGGCAGCCCATTCCCGGAGGTTTCGGTAAGGCAACCACACTCCCAAGTGATCGTGTTGCGAATGAAGCGTTCCTCAAGGTATTTCGGGACATTGTTAAAGACATTCGCCAAAATGGGGGTCGACTGCTCTTCAGCATGGAGGCCCAATTCGAGGTGCTACTTGAAGATGGCGATGTCCCGATGAAAAAGTTGCAACGCGAATTTAAGAAGAACGGTGTCTCTATAGCGGGTGCTGACAACCTGTTTGGGAGTTCCATGGTCTGGGAGAAACAGAAGGGGGATTTGTGGGTAATTACCGATTATACAAACGGTCGTATCTACACCATCCGCAAACAGGGCGATAAATTAAACGTTTTCGCAGGTATCTATCCTGAAAGTTGGAACCTCTCCAACAGCCTCACTGCGATGACACAAAAGCGCGGCAACAGATGGCTCATAAACGATCCAACCCGGCGTCGCATGTACACCATCCGAAGTGAGAGGAACCGACTGAACATCTACGACGGGGCAGCGCTCAACGCATCCCCTGACAGTGCAGTGAGGGGATTTGAACCCGTTGTGGACATTGTGGTGATGCTCGATTACAGTCGGAGTATGGGCGGCAAATCCGAAGCGATTATGCTCGGTTTAAGCACACTTATCGGTAGGTTAGACATCCTGCCCATTAAATATCGGATTGGGCTGATCCGTTTCGCCGAGGCGAAAGATGCCATTAAAGTTATCAACGGCGCGGTCGTGACGCAGATGCCGCTTAACGAATCCATGCTCGAAAGCTCCATGGAGGCACCGTTTGGCGGAGACGAACACCTCATTGATGCCATTGTGGAAGGCGTGCCGAAAGTCAAATTCAGTCCGTATGCAAGTCGATTCCTGCTCATTCTGACAGACGAACCGACAACCGGAAAATATCCGCCCGAACGCGCACTCCGTCTCTGTCAGTCGTTAGGCATTCGTGCATACATTATCGGGCATCCGGGTCCCACAGATTTCCAGAAACAACTCGCAGAACAGACGGGTGGACGCTTCTTTACAATGCCGAAACATCTCAACAGAACCTACCCGAACCAATAATTAAAAGGAGAGAACACTATAATGTCAACAACCTCTACAAGTACACAACAACATCGAGAAATGGCAACCGAAGAGGGACCCGTCGCCGTCGCGATCGTCACCGTGAGCGACACGCGCACCCCTGAAACAGACAAAAACGCCGTATTTCTACGCGAACAACTCGCAGCGGAAGGAAATAGCGTCGTCGCATACCAAATCATAAAAGACGAACCCGATCAAGTTGCCGCAGTATTAGATGAAATGGCGGAGAGCGAGGCCCAAGTTATTCTTTTTAACGGAGGCACGGGTATCGCTCCGCGAGATACCACTTTTGACATTCTCGATCGCAAACTGGAAAAGACTCTGCCCGGATTCGGAGAACTCTTTCGGATGTTTAGCTACGATCAGGTCGGCGCCGCGGCGATGCTCTCACGAGCAACAGCGGGTGTCTACCGCGGAAAAGTCGTCATCTCCACGCCGGGTTCGACGGCTGCTGTGCAATTGGCGTGGGAAAAACTGATTGGACCGGAATTACAACATCTGGCATGGGAAGTCGGACGCTGATTTTTAATTTTACCTTGCGGCGTAATAGCGTAGGTTTCATGTTTAGTGAACCTTCCATTTATCCGCCTGCGTGTTTTTGATAGGGTATTTCTGCGTATTGTTGCAGGCTCCATTTCTGGTAGCAAGTTGTACAGTGTTCTAAAATCTGTAAAGTCGCACGTGCGTTTCTTTAAACTTGCCAACTTTAGCATACTTCAAAACTTGGAAACTGCAAGGTAAAATTAAAGGACCTCGCGAGTGAACGTATACGCATGCCGCAACCATGAGGCGTAATAGATACCGTTCGCATAAAAGAAATAGAGCAGCTTCAACCCAACAACACCGAGCAAACAGACAAACAACACGGCGAGCAAACTATAATCCCATGCGCCCATCTTCAAAGATCGCAGCGACGTCCGCTGGGTCGCCATCTCCGGCGAGAACCCGCGACTTTCAACGGATTCGCCGAGGTGCGTCGCATGCCGAATGTTACCCGCCAAAATCGGACGAAAACTGTTGATAACGCCACGGCAGGTCGCCAATAGATTGAGACGGAGATATCGGAACCCCCTTAGTCTTTGCGATCGGAACACAGTCGATGCCTCATTCGCAATCACAGGAATGAAATGCAACGCCGTCGTCACCATAAAAGCGAGGGGCGCGGGCACCCGCAATTGCGCCAGTGCGAGGAGCAGATCACGGGGTTGCGTCGTCCAGACGATAAAGCATCCGATGATGAGTGTCGTGTTGAAACGGAGGGATTGGACAATTCCGTGGAACAGTCCTTCTCGATAGACACGGATGCCGCCTGTCATCCTTCCAATGAGGGGCAGGTCGGCAGGCACAAGCGTGAATAGCACAGTGCGTGGAAACTCGTTATAGAAGATCGCTTGACTGTAAACCAAACCCCACGTCGTAAAGAACAAGAACGCGCAGAGCAACCCGATCTGCCGCCACGTCGGGACGGACAGTGCCACCAACGCGAGGCTCCCAGCAAAACAGACGAGCAGTGCCGTTGGACTGTCCAGCAAAATAACAAGACATCCGCTGATGAGCATTATTAGGATTTTTGTACGGGGTTCAAATATGGTATGACGCATTGTGTGATTTTCCGTTTGCACCTCTGAGATAAGTATAACAGGTTCGGAGTCCATTTTCCAATGAAAATGCTCCACTGGACGCGGTTTCTAAACTCGTCTTTTCTTTTTCTTCTGGAAAACCGCACCCCCTGGACCTGAGATGCAAACCATTTAGTGGACTAACGTCACCTTAACGGAATCCTGCCCCTCTGCGTAAGGGACCTCCCATTCAACCTGCTGCTCAGAGATCTCAACGCGTCCTGTGCTACCCCGATACGAACCCGACGACAATCCACGAACCGAGATATGCGCACATTCCGCATGCGTAGACGGCTTCGACAAAACGAGTTCCAACCGCCGTAAATCTTTCGTGAGTGTCGCCTTCTCAATGCGAGCCTTTACCGTCTCCACCGTCACACCCAGGGGCACAAAGAACGCCCTGACCCCCAATCCATCCTGCGGAATGAGCGTGTAATCGTCCGAGGTTTCAGAGACAGCGCACCCGTAACCGACAAGCCCGAAATCCGGATCCTGAACGAGGTAAGATTTTAGCATACTCAAGTTGCCGTAAAGCCCCATGCCGACCTCGCCAGAAAAGCAGCCGTTCCGATAATAGTTGTATTCTGGAGACCCCTTCTCGGGTGGGTTGAACCGCCACTCCCTACCGTTGTAGCCCTTCCCAGATGGATCGACACAACTCCAGACTGCCAATGTCGCCCCGTAAGCCTTCTGCAGAAAGTGCTGATCCCCCGTCTGCTCATATCTATCAAAGAGCGGACGCGCCAGCAGCGGCGTTGGGTAGCATCCGATGTATCGCATATTCGTGCAGTAGGAGAACCACATCGGCGTGGCATCGCGGCTTGCAAGGATCGTCTGCACAGTGCGCTGCTTCAACGACTCGTCGTCGGCGACCTGTGCCAAGTAATATAACGCCGCTTTCGAAGCGTGATCGAAACAATACTCCGATGCGAACGGGTACTCCTCCTCAAGGAAAAATGGGAGACAGCTCTCAATAGCCTCTCGGAGCGTCCGATATTCAGCAACCATACCTTCCATCTTCAGCGATCCCAACAGATGCACCAGAATCGGTGAGCCCATCGGAGCATGCGTCTTAGACATGTTACCGCGATGGTAATCGATGTAATTCTTCGTCTCATAGACGCTTTCATAGGTGGAATCAAGATAAGAAGCGAGGGCAGTGTTATAGGCGAGATCGAGATACCATAAAGGCTGGCGACTCGTTTTTATCCCGTGCAACGTGGTAATCCGATACATCTGATAGTAGATGTTGTAGACGTGCGGATAGTTATAGATCCGCCAGACATAATCCCATCGGCGCCACGAACCCGGTCGGAGCCCGATGAGTGAGTTTAGCACCTGATAGTTGTCTCTGTTCTGTAGCTTCCCGTAGAGAAACTTCTCAATGAATTCGTCGAGGGCGTGGATCTCCTTTTCGTCGGGGTAATAGGCATTTTTTCCAGCGAGAAAGACGGGAGGTGCAAAGCATCGGTCATCACTGCCCCCCATATCAATCGAGCCGCACGGTGCCTCCTCCTCCACGATAAGTCTCTCCTCCTCGTTATTCCAGATACGAAAACTGTAGTGACAGAGATCGTCAGGATCTTCGACACGCTGATTCTCTACGATGAATTTGGCGCGCGCTTTCATCAAGCTCTCGATCCCCGCGATACCCTTGAACAATAGATGTGTCCACTCATCGTCACCGTAGCGGATTGTCACCTTCTGTTCACCCATAGAAGTCAGACGGACGGTATAGGTGTGACGGTCCCCCATCGCTGCCATGGGTTCAACTTCAATGCCATTGGCAGTCTCAATCGCTGTGATCGGCTTCTTGCATCGGAGCAGCAGATGTGCCGTCGTGCCGACGGGTAGCACCATCCCCGGCACAATCTTCACGGCGACGTTCCCGTTCTCATACAATTTCTCACCGATTTCGGCAGAGTCCTTGACCCGACAGAGTGTGAAACTGAAAGTCCGTTTTTCATCGGGTGCCAAAGTGAGCGAACGGTGCCCATTGTACCAGGGTTCCTCCGCAGCAGCTTCGGAAAACAGATAAAACATGGAACCGGCACCCGTCATCATCTCGGTATTGGGAAAAAGTCCATACCCCGAAATCGCCTCCAGTGCCGTATCGCTTTGTGGAACAATCAGTAACTGGTCCCCTTTCCCACTCGCACGCGTCGCCAGGATATAGGACGAATGTCCCGAGACAAACGAACTCTCAATCACACGTTGCTCAAAGACATATTTCGTAGACTCAATCGACCGATGATTGAAGCCCTGTTTTTCATCACCGATGTTGTAGTTCGTATTCAGTGTGATCGGGAGTCCGAGTTCCCCGATTTCGACAGGCTCCTGCGAAGTGTTATGAAGCGTGATCGTCCATAGAATCGCATCGCCGCTCTGCGGGTTTCCTCGAAACGCATAACGTTGCTCAATATTGAGATGCTGGAGTCCACCCTGATTGACAGAATTGCCCTCATAACGGGTGGTTATGGAATCATCGTCGTACGTCACTGTCCGGACATCGTCGCTGAGGAAGGTGTGCATCGCGTGCCACCCCGTTTCACCCGAAAGACGCGCTTTCAGCACAACGTCGCCAGTCCAGCAGTGCATCGGAATGCGTTGCGCCTTTTCAGGGACATGCCGTTGCTTCCACCAGATGTTGAGACGCATGTTCTGCTCATTCCCGAAGAAGTTCGTGCCTTGTGCGTCCTCTGTCAGGTATAAACCCTTGATAACACCGCTGCGTCTATCCACATCGAGGATATACTGTTCATTCGTCAAACGGAGGTATGCATCGTGGGGGGTATAGCGTGCGTATCGGACTTGTAGCATAATCGTTGCTCGCTTTCACGGGGTAACGGAGAGTTTTTCTTGAGAATACCCGTTTTGGGGAAATCTGTCAAGAAAAAATAGTCACATCGAAATCTTCCTGTTGACAAACATCTCAACCTATGATAAACTTCGGTTCATGTGAACCACTATCACAGAAAATTTTATAACCAAGGAGAAGCTCAATGGCGAACATCAAAGTTTTGATTGCCAGTGGAATTAGCCAAGAAGTTGCGGATATGCTGAAGGATGCCCCCCCGGAAATGGACATCAGCTTCCTACCGGAGGGTGAAGCACTGAAAGACCACATCTCAGACGCTGAAATCCTTTACGGCGTCGTGTCAGAGGAGGCCCTCCCCCAAGCGACATCGCTACAGTGGGTGATGCAGCCCTTCGTAGGCGTGGAAAGGTCCATGTACCCGGCCTTCAAAGAGAGCCCCATCACCCTGATAAACAGTAAACGTTTATATGGACCCCAACTCGCCGAACACGCCTTCGCGTTGCTGCTGTCCCTGACACGGGGGATCAACACACAGCTCGATTTGATGCGTGATAAGGAATGGAAGTGGACACAGTGCGTCGAGGTATCGGGAATGACGATGGGTGTTCTCGGACTTGGAGGTATCGGCAGAGCGGTCGCGCAACGTGCCAAAGCCTTCGACTTCCACGTGATTGCTGTCGATCCCGAACCGATGGAAAAGCCAGACACCGTCGACGAATTGGGGCAACTCGACTGGCTACCGGAGTTCCTGTCTCGGTCCGATGTTTTGACGGTCTGCTGCCCAATCACACCGCAAACCCATAAACTGCTATCCCATGCAGAATTCGATGCCTTGCCAGAGGGTTGCTTCTTCATCAACGTCAGTCGCGGTAAAGTTGTGGACGAGGATGCCCTGATTGCTGCGTTGAAAAGCGGGAAACTGGCGGGTGCGGGGTTGGATGTGACCTATACGGAACCGTGTCCAGAAGACAACCCTTTATGGACACTTCCGAACGTGATCCTAACGTCCCATACCGCGGGCGCGTCGCAAAATATCGCCAAACGCGCAATGGAACTTTTCATCGACAACATGCACAAATACGTGAACGGTGAACCGCTCACCAATGTCGTAGATAAGGAAAAAGGGTATTAACCCTCTATTACAAAGGCTTCCAACGCCTCTGTATCTATCACAATACCGAGTCCGGGCATATCATCAATGACGAAAGCCCCATCTTCGACGATCGGTTTTCGCGTGGTGATTTGCCCTTTCGACGCATACGCTTCAGGCGAATGCTCCATAATCAGGAAGTTGGGGATTGTCGCTGAGAATTGCACCGTTGCGGCGATCGAGAGGATCCCCCCGCCACCGATGTGCGGCGTTACCGGAATGTTATAGGTATCGGCGAGGCTTGCGATGCGTTTTCCCTCTGTGAGCCCCGTGCGGGCAATATCGGGCATAGTGATGTCGCAGGCGCGACGTTCAAATACCTCCCGTAACTCATAACGGGTCCGTGTCCACTCACCGATAGCGACCGACATATCCAGTGCCTGTGCCAATGCCGCCTGTCCGGGAATGTCCTCCGGTGCCGTCGGCGACTCTAACCACATCACGTCCAATTCCTCAAGCCCGCGTCCGAGCCGTGTTGCTTCTGGGACGCTGTATTGGGTATGGAGGTCCACCATCAATTTGATCTCTGGACCGACCTGTTCACGCACCGCCGCGACGATTTCCAAAATCTCGGCGCGCCCGTGCGTCGAGTGAATTTTTAACCCGCCGTACCCCTGTGAGACATGCTTAGCCGCCTGTACCGCCGCCGCTTCCGGCGTGCTGCCGCCAACACCGGCGTATAAGGGAATCCGATCCCGATAGCGTCCACCCAGCACCTTGTGAACGGGTTTCGCCGTCGCTTTCCCGATGATGTCCCACAGTGCGATGTCACACCCCGCGAGTGCATCAATAAAGAAGCCGGTATAGTGTCCACGCTCCCGCATCGCCGTAAACATCCGTTGCCAAAGATATTCTACGTCAAACGGGTCCTTTCCCATCAGTATCGGACGACACAGATCCTCAACGATTGTTTTGGAGGTGCGCGGTGAAACGGGACTTTGTCCTTCGCCATACCCGACGATACCCTCTGACGTCGTAATCCGTACAACCATCGTCTCATGGTGGCGCGAGTAGATGGGGCGCCATCCTTCAGCGGGTAAGTAATAGCTGTCCGTGTGTTCTTCCGATGATTTCTCGGTTTGGTATCGGAGCGCGAACGCTTCAATCTGTGTAATTTTCATGGTTAAATACCCTCTTTGACATCAATACCTCGTGACAGATTTTCTTGAACTTTTACCCGAATAAACGTAAAATATGAGGAGACGGTTCACTTTTCTATGACGACACACCACGACTTTTCACCGATCGCCCAGCTATTCAAATCCTCATGATGCCTTCACCACGTTCACCTATAGATACACCAAATCATGAAAAAATCACTCTCCGCACCATCCTCATATCCCTGCTACTCCTGCCCTTCATCTACAAATGGCATATTGCGTGTGAAGCCCTCCGATACACCTTTCCAACATTGATGGCACCGTTTTATAGCGTCGTGTTTACGCTCTTAGTCATCTCAGTGTTCAACATCGTTGTAAAGAAATACGCCGCAAAACATGCCCTAACAGGCGGCGAACTGATTAGCCTTTATGTTCTGATGTCCATAACACTGCTGTTCATGTCTTATGATATGTTCCTACCCCTCGTCTCAATTATCGTTCACGCTTTCTATTTCGGCACTCCTGAAAACGAATGGCGCGAGTTGTTTTGGCGTTATCTACCGGAGTGGTTAACAATCAATGATCCGCGTGTGCTCCGCGCATTCTATCTCGGCGATGCCCCGTTTTTTGAAACGCACTCTGTGAAGAAATGGGTGATACCGACGTTCTGGTGGTGCACCTTCACTTTTGCGCTGATCTTCGTGATGCAGTGTATCAATGTCATCATCCGAAAACAGTGGACAGAGCAGGAACGTCTCGTGTATCCGATTGTTGAACTTCCGTATCAACTCGCGTACAATACAAACCAATTCCTTCGAAACCGGGCGATGTGGTGGGGATTCGGCATTGCGTCACTCATCAGTCTTGCCAACGGGCTTAACATCTTTTTTCCTTCAATTCCTGCTTTCCCAAACAAGCACATACCTCTCAACGCATTATTCACTGAAAAGCCGTGGACGGCCTTTCTTCGCGGTGGGAATGCGATTATTGTCTATCCCTTCGCAGTCGGACTTGGTTTTCTGATGCCGCTTGACTTGCTTATATCATGCCTGCTCTTTTTCTTTCTTTACAAAGTGCAATATTTTATCGCTATCCTCACCGGACTCGAAAACGTCCCTGGCTTTCCGTATCCGTACGAACAGAATACCGGGGCATACATCGGTATCTGCATAGTCGCGCTTTGGAGTACACGACGGCAGATTTGGCGGGCGTTCCGTACAGCATTTGGACGCAGCCAAGCAACGGACGAAGCAGAACCGATGCGCTATCGAACCGCGCTTTTGGGGATTATTTTCGGTGGAATATTCATCATTGGATTCGCGATGCGCGGCGGAATGGCGATGTGGATCGCGATTCTATTCTTTGCCGCACATTTTGCAACGATCGCGATTCCACTGACACGCATTCGAGCGCAAATAGGGTTCCCGATTCACTCAACAACCTTTATCGGTCCGCACCATAGCCTTATCAGTATACTTGGCACGCGGCGCATCGGTGCCCGAAACCTAACATGGTTTGCCCTCTTTTTCTGGTTCAATCGAGACAATCGAAGCCACCCAATGCCGCATCAACTTGAAGCGTTTAAACTTGCCGAACGCGGCAACATCGATGTAAAAGGCCTGTCCCGTCTGATGATTCTCCTGACACTCCTCGCGATGCCGCTATGCATTTTCATGCTCGTAGATACATTCTTTGAACTTGGGGTTAATACCGGCAAAGTGGGGGGACAGATTAACAGTTTCGGTGGACGTGCGTATCGTTTCCTTGAGGGATGGCTCACGTCGCCACAAGACCCAAACAGGGGTCATATCGCTGCGATAATATTCGGTTTCTCTCTCACAACCTTGCTTTCAGCGGTGCGGAGTCGACTGTTCTGGTGGCCCATCCATCCGCTCGGTTACGGGGTATCCTTCCACCTACACCTTTTCTGGGCGGCGTTTGCCATCAGTGCGCTCGTCAAATGGAGTGTCTTAAAATATGGCGGACTCGGGCTCTATCGAAAAACAGTGCCCCTCTTCCTCGGATTAGCACTCGGAGATTTTGTCATGGGGAGTTTCTGGAATATCTTAAGCATTCTCCTTGACAGACCGACGTACACATTTTATTATTAAACTGGAACCGACAGACTTTGAGCATCGCCTGAACAAATGTTACAATCGCTGCTTGATTTTCCCCCAAGTGGTCGCGAGTTTGTCTGAAGCGGAAACCGCTTGCGGTTTGCCAGCCGTTTCACCCTCACCGTCTCCCATTTCAATGTCATCAATATAAGCATTCAGAGCATCAGGATGGTCCCAACCGAAGAAGATCCAACTGAGACTCGGATTCACGCCGCCTTTGCCCCCTTCGCCTCTAAAACCGAAATCATCGACGATCTGTTCGTCATCGACGTAAAAGTCATACGTTTTCTTTTTAAAGTCAAGCACGATGCGGAAATGGTGCCATTCCCCCAGTTTTAGCTCCCCCACCTGTTGTCCTGCATTGCCGTCGAGCGCATGGATAGAGGTATCCCCCCGGGTATTAAACACGGCAGCTCCTCCCCACTTGATGGCATCTCCACCGATATAAAACAGCATTATGCCTGCGCCCTTATCCCGTTGCGTGAATAACGAAACATACTGAGTTCCATCATGTGTGCCTTCGAAACTTCTGAGGACCATTGTGTTTTCTGTGATTAGAATGCTTTTGCCTGTGTCCCCGCGTTTCACCTCGCTGCTAATTTGGCAAGTTTTTTGGTTCATGGCGGTTTTCCAGTCATCTTGCCCAGCGATGTCCCCATCTTTGAAGTTGTCAAAATTCTCACTGTACCACACGTTACAAAACGCATTGACTCCGAAAAATAGGAGTCCGAAACTGAATGCCAAACTTCGCTTTAACACCCTCATAATAAGCCTCCTGACAGTTTTGTTATGCTACCGTATCATGCCACCAATTACAGATACGCCTATCATACCAGAATTTCTGACCAAAATCAAACGTTTTTTAAAGTGTACGGGACCATTTAAACAGTTCTGACGAAATGTCAATCAACTCTTCCCTTTTTTCTCAGAACATGCTATGATCTCACCAATTGCGGAAACACACAGCTAAAAAAGATTTCGGGTCTACCTTCACACGTCCACTATCAGAAAAAACCATGAAACGATTCGCTTGTTCCCTCCTTATCCCCTTATTTATATCCTCTTCTGCCCTCGCAGAGCCAAGGCACCAGTTTTTGGGTAGCAATCAGACGTCTGCTGTCACCAGTCTGCACCATCTTGCCAACATTTTAGGCATTGAGGTCTCACGGGATCACGTCAGAAATGTTCTCAAACAGAAATCCAACGGACATCGAACCCCCAATTCCATAATACTTATTAACACCGCCAGGGAGTTCGGACTTGAATTGCTGGAACAGAACCTCAACTACACACACCTACAATTACTGGAAACACCGGCTATCGTTCCCTTGAAACAAGCGTTTGACGAGGAAAACCCAAGTGCCAACGGTATTATATTAGGGTATTTCATTGTCGTTGAAGAGGCTACCGAGAAATGGGTGCGTATCTTCGGAACTCCCCAAAACGCTACATACGGAGCAGCAACTGTCATTCCGCGCGACCGTTTTCTGGAACTTTGGAACGGACAGATCCTAAAGCCATTGTACGTACTTCCTACGGAAGCGAGACAACTGCTCGCAGATATAATGACCGGGACAGAAGCCTACAAAGCGAAACTCAAAAGCGGTGTGATTGAATTCTCCATCACGCTGAGCCAAGCAACGGATAAACCCATACCCGCAGATGCGGTGACGTACACAGAAAACGGACACCAATACGAAGAGACGGGATACTGGCACATCACCTACAAATTTGACGGAGAACGTCGCTTCTACGACCTCAAGGCACGTCATAAGATGACATTCCACGGACAATCGCTCGACGGCTGGCAAGAGACGCATCGTCAATATCGGTTACTGCGCAGCATATTGCATGTCTGGGAAAAGGTCGGGACCGAGTGGAAAAAGCACCCACCACAGAAGGCGTCCCCGCGCTTCTTGAAACCACACTTCAACCCACATTGGTGGAGCTGGCCCCTTTGGAATCTCAGACTCATAGACCTGTTTCGTTTCTTTAAACCCGTCGATGTCCAACAGGTCAACATGGACAATTCCGCTCACTATCTCCTCACTGGCCGCAGAAGCGGACCTGTCGACAGTGATATTGAAATTTGGTTGGATCCACAAAAAGCCTATCGTCCCACGCGTGTGCTAACGCACAGCAGAAGTATACTGGGAACAGCACCGGTGGAAGTCCCTGGCGAACGTCCCAAACCCATACCGCTTGAAACAGAGTACACCCTTACCCGCTATATATATCAAATCGAGAAGTTTGCGCCAGACATCTGGTTCCCAAAAACCGTTACGAGAGAAGTATCATTTAGCACGACCGATGAGAACCAACATCCGCCACCGACACTGAGAAAAACAGTTATGCAGGTCCATCGCGCCGTATTTAATATCCCCATTGCGGAAGAAGATCTGGGTAGGGTTTCAGATATGGCAAGACCGAAAAATAAGTAGAACCTACTTAATTTTCTTAGACGATTACCTCTTAACTGAAAACTAATTGACTTCACAAAACGGATATGCTAATCTATTCTTTGGAAATCAACATCCTATATCTCCGCGAAAGGTAAAGTTAATGGAACAATGGATCACAGAACTTATTAGCGGGTTACCCAGCCTGGCTCTCTTTCTGATAATTGCGGTAACCCTTTACACCCTCGGCAAAGGTGCAGATTGGCTCGTCGATGAAGCCGTCATCCTCTCGACCCGATGGGGTTTAGGAAAAGCCGTCATCGGCGCAACGATCGTGAGCATCGGCACCACAACCCCAGAGGCGGCGGTCTCTGTTTTGTCGGCACTCCAAGGAGAACCGGGGCTTGCACTCGGCAACGCAGTCGGTTCAATCATTTGCGACACGGGACTCATTCTCGGATTGGCATCCCTCATCGCGCCACTCCCCCTCAACCGCCAATTGGCTTCACGGCTGTCAAACGTTCAGGTAGGTGCCGGTATCCTGCTCGTGCTCGGCTGTTTTCCGTGGACCTCCCCAGCGAAAGTCTTCACACAAGGCGGCACTTTACTACAACCTATAGGTTGGGTCTTCGTGGCACTCCTGGGGTTATACATCTATCAGTCCATCCGGTGGGCAAGTGCCTTAGGCGCGAATGCTGATAATGATGAAGAAGTGGAGGCAGAGGGAACAGGTGCTTTCGGAACACTCCTTAAACTCATCGGGGCAATCGCTATCGTGGTCCTTTCTGCACAGATTCTAATTCCGACTGTGATCGAGATAGCAGACAGAATACAAGTCCCGGAACACATCATCTCGGCGACCCTCGTTGCGTTTGGGACATCGCTCCCAGAATTGGTAACGGCAATAACGGCAGTCAGACGCGGACACGGCGAATTGGCAGTCGGTAACATCATCGGCGCCGATATTCTCAACGTCCTCTTTGTCGCCGGTGTCTCCGCTTCGGCAACGCAAGGAGGTCTACAGGCAGATGGTCAGTTCTTCCAGTTCCTGTTCCCAGCGATGCTGTTTATCCTGATTGTGTTTAGGTGTGGGATCTTCGTATCGGGCGATCAGTTGAAACGTCCGTTTGGGGTCGTGCTGGTCGCCACATGGCTCTTGGTGACAATTCTGAGTTATGTCCTCTCAATTGAAATGCATTAATAGTTGTCGGTTGTCAGTTGTCAACCGTCGGTTAAAAGAGGTTTTTGTTAGATGATAACCTCTTTAACTGAAAACCGATAACCGATAACTGAAAACCAAAATGAAATATCGTACTTCTTGACAAATTTGTGAAAGCGTGTCACAATCAACGCCAAATTTAGACCACTTTTCCGCAACGCTCAAAGGAGGCATTACAATGAGCAACGATCAATCACCGAAGCAAGAGGTCTACCGTGCCCAGGCTTTTGCTGATTTCAAACCGGAACTCTCGGCACCCGGAGCCACACCGGAAAGATTGGCGCATTTAAGGGAACACGGTTTCGTGATTATCAACGACTTCGTTGACAATCCGTGGATCCCAATCCTCCGAGAGGCAGGCAGACGGGTTACACAAGCGTGCGCCCCAGAGAACGGCTACGATGTTATCGACTGCTCAAAGGGATACGTGCACCGCGCAGGTGAAAATGAACCCTGGGCAATCCGAGGCATACTCCATCCGGCATTTAAAGAACCCGTTTTCGCTGAATTTTATGGATCCCCAGATTTCACAGGCTTCGTCAAGGCGTGGTGTGACGTTGATCCCGAAGACCTCGTCATGACGAACATACTCCTCTGGTGCAATCCCCGTAGAAAAGAGAACAGACTCGGATGGCACAGAGACACGACATGGTGGGGCACTGGAGAGAGTTACTTCTCACAAGAAGATCAGCAAGAAGGTCCCGCAGCCTATTCCGAGGAGGTCGAGCGGATCCGCTGGAAAGAAATTCAGGAAGAAAATGAGAAGCGACTTACCGAACGGAACAGTGTCGGTATGTTCTTGGCACTCGCAGACGACGAATGTCATGAACTCGTCCAAGGTAGCCACAGTCGATGGCGCACCCCGCTTGAACACGATGTGCTACTCCCAAAATCCATGAAGGACCAGGGTGTCCCGTATACACCGAGTTGGAACGGCACAGACCCACTTCCGGGGCAGGTTGCGATTCGGCTCAAACCGGGAGAGGCACTTATCCGTAACGGCACGACGATCCATACCGGACAAACCGTGCCTGAACGTGAGCGCAACACGCTGTCAATCGGTTGGTCGAAATGGAGCGGTCCCTCCGACGAGGAACCAAAGGTTATCGATGCACGATTCGCATGGCAACTCGACCCTGCTGTGCGTGAGGCACTCCCGCACGAATGGATGAAAACGGCATGGGACCGCTGGGCGGCAAATCATAAACTCGGTGATCGGCTCGAAGACCGCTACGCAGGCTTTGACATCGAACGCATCAAAGCGGGTGAAGTGGTTGGGTGGCGAACCGAACTGGAACGTCAAGCCGCTGCCGCAGGCGAAGCGTGGGAACGCTACCAAACCGTATCCTAGTCAAGGCACCCAAACCTAAAGGATTGGGCTTGTGCTTCGTAGCAGTTCGCCTTCCGAGGAAGGACTTACATCTGCTCCACAGAGGGACCCAAGGCAGCCCTCAAGATGTTTATCGCAGCGTTTACGTCCCTGTCGCGGTGTGACCCACAGTCGGGGCATGTCCACTGCCGATCTGAAAGAGAAAGGGTTTCGTTGTGATGCCCGCAATCTGAGCACGGTTTCGTTGTGGGAGTCCATTGCCCGACTTGAGAAAACTCACGATTATGTTTGAAACATTTGAACTTCAATATCTCAACAAACTGGTAAAAGGCGAGGTCAGAGACTTTGCGTCCCCAGAGGCGTTTCATCCCATCAAGGTTCAGCGTCTCGGTGACAACGTGGTCAAACCGCCGACACAGGTCAGTGGCGCGTTTGTAGTGCCAATCTCTGCGCTGGTTGGCGATCTTGCGATAAAGTCGTGCAAGTTGACGAACAGCACGCCACCAATTGCCAGATCCTTTCTGCTTACGGGAGACAGTTTTGTTGAGTTTTCGGAGTTGGTTCAAGGACTGTTTCAGAGGTTGTGGATGCTGAATCTTCTCACCCGTGCTGAGTGTCAGATAGGTGTCCATACCGAAGTCTATCCCTACGCTCTTACCTGTAGCGGACATCACTTCTTTGGATATATCATCTGTCACGACGTAGAGCCACAATGTTCCAACGGCATCCCGACCGATCTGAATATAACGGACGTTCCCCTCCCAATCGCGATGGGGGTGATACAAGATATTTCTACGGACAAACACAAACTTCTGTTTGGCTTCACTCCATTGCTTGAAGGAGATACGGACAGTGCCTTTGGGAACTTTGGAAGGTTTTCCGTCTTCGCATTCTTGAAAAATCGCATACCCTGTTTGGAACTTCGCAGAGCGGTATTTGCTACGTTTTTTGAACTTCGGGGGACCGACGCGCCTGCCACGTCTACCGTTTTCAATCCAATCAAAGAACCGTTCATACCCGATATGGATACGGATAATCACGGCGTCAAGGGTATCACGGGGTATCCATGCCCAATGCTTATGGGTGCGTTCGAGCAACTTCGTCAGATGCGGTTGCAGGCGATACCGACCGGCGTATTTCCCATAGATGCGGTAATATCGCTTCTCCAGAGCAAGGAAGTGGTTATGGACATCGCCAAGTTCATCAAGCATGTTGCCGACGCGCATGTTTTGCGAGTGTTCGCGTATTTGGTACTTGTAGGTGCGACGCACACGCTTTTGTTTGCGCTTTCGCTTTTTCATAGCGGTTCACAGTCTCACAGCATTAACCCCTTATCAGTGGGTAGGCAGACACGCCACCAAGTGGTGACGCTGATAATGTCTGCCACTGTGATATATCTATTAAACCACAATTTAATGAGAATGTCAAGTGTTTTTTCAAAAAAAAACGCCATGGCCTAATACACGAGGGCGGATTTTCCTCCCCACCCTAAAGGATGGGGAGGAAAATCCGTAAACTTTGATGAGAATTCGTGAAACCAGTCGACTATCTCTTATCCAAGATAACATTGTTCATCCTCCTCCAAATGACACACCAACAAGGGCCGGATTATGTAAATTTATGATTATTTTTTATCTAAAGTGAATTTACTACCCAATCCATTTATACCTCTACTAAGCTGGAACAGTGATAGAAACGAAGAAAGTCCCAATCTTAGCAGTGCCACCTAAAACCGGTTAATAACAGTATATCATAAGAAAAGCGGAATTGCAAATTCTCCAATCTACGCCTACACCTATGCATTTTCCTAACGGATTAACAGGACTAGCATCATCAAATAAGGGGTCTTTTGCTCACCAAAGCGAAGGGCACCCACAACGGGTGCCCCTACAATTGTCCATGCATTTTGAGATTTTACCATAACTTGGCACCTATCGAACGTTAAAAACCCCATCTACCTTGGTTGGAGACTATGCTGGTGGTGCGATGAGACGCACAAACGAACTCGACACCTCGTCCAATTCCTCCCGAACCGCTGGATCCAACTCCCAACCAACACCGCCGAGCGTATCATCAAGCTGCTCAATCGTGTCGCTCCCACTAATTGCGACGGTGACCTCTGGATGCGATAACACCCACGCCACAGCGAGTTGTGCCGGCGTTTTCCCTAACTCCGCCGCCAGTCGCTTGAGGGTTACGATCACCCGTCCGGTCTCACCACTCATCCGTTGCGCGAATTCTTCTCGTAAGCGGGTCCCCCACAACGTGCCAGCCGGCGGTGGCTCATCGGGTGAATAGACACCACTCAACAGACCGACTGCCAACGGACTATAACACATAACGCCTAACCCTTCCTCACGGACCAAACCGAACAGCTCGGTTTCCATATCCCGGTTCAGCAGGTTATACATATTCTGAATACACATATAGGGCGTTGCGTTAATCCGATCGGCGATCCAGAGTGCCTTACACGCTTGCCATGCTTGATGATTACAACAGCCGATATAGCGGACTTTGCCTGAACGCACGAGATCGTCCATTGCGCGGACCGTCTCCTCCTGCGGGGTCGTTTCATCAGGCGCGTGGATGAGGTAGACATCAATATGATCGGTATTGAGCCGCTTCAAGGAACGCTCGATCTCCCGCATGATATGGTATCTCGACAACCCCTGATCGTTCGGACCTGGCCCGATCTGGCTGAAAACCTTCGACGTAATCACCACATCGTCACGTTTTCCCTGAATCGCTTTACCGAGCACCTCCTCAGAACGACCGATGTTGGCGCGATCGTCCATCAGTCCATAGATGTTGGCACAATCGATAAGATTGATGCCAGAATCGATGGCGTGTTCAATGAGCCTTTGGGCATCCTTCGCGTCGCCTTGTCCCCTGAGTCCTAACCCCAACGCGAGTGGACTCACCTTAACGCCTGCTTTTCCAAAATTGACATACTCCATAAACGAATTTCCTTTTCTACAACTACTTTAACAAAGCGAACAAAGCGATTATAGCGGAGACAATCGCTGTGCCGACTGCTACACGGCTCCACAAAGTCGCGCCCGCCTCTACCTTTCCCTCTATCTTCCCTCGAATCCAGCTGACACCTTGCTCTAAACTTCCCAAACGGGTTTCCACAGCGTCAAACTTTTTCTCAAACTTCTGATCCAGAGCGTCAAACTTCTGTTCAAACTTCTGATCCAGAGCGTCAAACTTTTTCTCAAACTTCTGATCCAACCGCTCATATTTCTGCTCTAACCGTTCAAGGGCAGATAATACACGTTCTCGAAAATCTTGATCTGACATGAAAGACCTCCTTTTCTATCTGTTAATATAACACATATAGCAAGAATAAGGCAAGTCCTGTCCATTTTTACGATTGGATTTTCCTTCGGATATGGCGTTCTTCATTCACAAATTACCAGACTGCACTACTATCAAGTGGAAACTCATGTACCGCTTTTTCCCTTAATGTCTCAAGGAGCCTCTGCATATCCGTGGGCATCTCCGCTGAAAACGTCAAGTGTTCCCCCGTTGCCGGATGCTCAAATCCGAGCACGCAGGCATGCAACGCTTGACGTTTCAGTTGCGCGAGCCTCTGTTTTAACTCTGGCGTATCGGCATCGTTCAAAGCGCGTTGCTCACCTCCATAAACCGCGTCACCGACCACCGGATGCCCAATATGTTGCAGATGCACGCGAATCTGATGGAGTCGTCCGGTTTCCAACGTCAGTTGAACAAGCGCGAATTGCGAATACCCCTCTAAAACCGCATAGTGGGTGGCAGCGTGTCGTCCGCTCGTTTCAACCGTCGTCATCCGTCGTCGGTCCCGTCTGCTCCGCGCAATACGGGTATCAATCGTACCCGCGGTTTCTGTCGGCACACCGCATACCACAGCGACGTATCGGCGCGTGATACTATGCCGTTCAAACTGAACCGAGAGTCCGCGATGCACCACATCCGTTTTCGCAACAACGAGCACCCCTGATGTCCCCTTGTCCAATCTGTGAACGATCCCCGGTCGCTCCACACCTCCGATACCCGAAAGGTCTGTGCAATGCGCCAACAATGCATTCACAAGTGTGCCAACATTCATCCCATTCGCAGGATGAACGAGCATACCGGCGGGTTTATTCAGAACGATTAAGTGGCTATCCTCGTAAAGAATGTCGAGCGAAATTCGCTCAGGTTGGACGGTGTCCAAAGGACGCGGCGGCGGAAGCGTCAAGCACACCCGGTCTCCGTCCCGCAGCGTATAACTCGGCTGTTTACCGACCTCGCCATTGACGATGACCTCCCCATCGCGAATCAACCGTTGGAGATAGGTACGAGATACCCCTTCCGTTGCGTTGATAAGAAAGCGATCCAGGCGTGTCCCGCACTGATTTTCTTGGATGTCATAGACCTGCGTTTCGTTTTTCATCTGACTCCGCGGATTTCAAATAATGCCGAATGTCGGATTTCGCAAAACACATTAGGCACCTCAAGCAAACTTTATTCAACCGCGTATCCTGTGTGCGGGCGAATATCCGAAGAATAGAACCCCAAGACAATATGCTCTTTGGGGACCCCATATCGCTCTAATTCGGGCGCAACGCCTTCGGTATTATCCTGTTGGATCCACAACTTGCCATCAATAATATCAATTCGGACAATACAAGCATGGATGCGTTTATGTTTCTGATAGCCTCGGGTCATCCACAGATAGCGGTCGGCTTCCCGGTCAACAATGATTTCGTCTATCATTTCCCCGCAAGTAGGTGGTACTTCTGTCCACTCATTCAACACCTGCAGTACAATACCCCGATATTTTTCTATCCGTTCCATTTGACAATTACTTCCTCGGTTCTATTAAAGATAATATTGAGAGCGAGATAACTCATGTTTTGTATAGGATACCATATAAGCAATCAAAAGGCAAGTTCTTAACCATGAAGGATTTAATCTGCCAAACCGCACTTCACAATTGATTTGACACTTAATACAGGAATATGATACCCTTTATCTATGAGATATCTATACCCTATAACAGGGCGATACAATGCGAAACATTAAACTCGTGCTTGAATACGACGGCACGAATTATCACGGTTGGCAGACACAACCGAACGTGCCAACAGTTCAAGACGCCATCGAGGAGGCACTGGTAAAACTCACCAAAACCCCGGTACAGATTATCGGGGCAGGGCGAACCGATACCGGCGTCCACGCGGAGGGACAGGTCGCTAACTTCCATACGGACGCACAGATACCCGTCGTCGCATTTCAGAAAGGACTCAACGCTATGCTGCCTCGGGATATCGTCGTCTGCTCCGCAACAGAGGTGTCCCCTGAGTTTCACGCCCGTTTCAGTGCGACACGTCGGCGGTACCGGTACACGATTCTGAATCGGGAATATCCGAGCGCACTTCTGCGGCAAACAAGTTACTGCTTCTGGATAGAAATCGATGTCTCACGAATGAACGATCTTTGCCAAATGCTGGTCGGCACACACGATTTCACCTCCTTCCAAAAAGTAGGGAGTGATCGGATAAACCCTGTCTGTGAGATTTACGAGGCATACTGGTGGAAAAAAGAACCTTACGTTTATTTCGAGATTGAAGCGGATGCGTTCCTGCGAGGTATGGTGCGCGCCATCACCGGCACCGTCTTAGCTTTTAATAGCAAGCTTCGGAAACTTACAAGCTGCGCCAAAAATATGAAATGCCGCGATGCCGAGATGGAATTTCGCCGTATTTTAGAGGCCAAAGACCGAGCCGTAGCAGGAATGTCAGTCCCTGCACACGGATTATCGCTCATTGAAGTCAAATATAACGCTAAAACTGTTCTCGTAGCATAGCCTGTTAGGCTGTGCATACCCCAGAAAGCACTATGGTTTACAAAAAAACCCTCTTCGCTGACAATCGATAACTGAAGACCTTAACCATCAACTCGTCTTCTACATCTTCCAAAGGCGCGAGTTGATGGTTAAAACGACTCAAAAGGAGTTTTCTATGAACTATGCCCAAGTCTTGAATGAATTGGAAACTTTAGTTAACGAAACCTTCGCACTCTGGGAACACAACCGCGTAGGCTTCCAGTGGCGACACTATACATGGAACCACACCATGCGTGTCCGTGCACTAAGCATGGAACTCGGTAAGCGGGAAGGTGGGGATGTGAAGCTGCTCGAAGTCGCTGGCACCCTGCACGACATCACCAAACGATATGACGGTGTTATCTTAACGGACGACAACGGACAACGGATCCTCGACCACAACGGCTTCTGGTTAAATGAGACGCTCACCCCCGCTGGCCAGAATATCATTACCGACCTCTACGACAAGCACAACCTCCAGGGCAAGGTCCATCACGAATCCGGGGCAGTCATTACCGAGAACATCTTGGCGATGTATGATTTTGATCAAGATTTCGTTCAAGCCGCGACAGCCGTTGTCCTCGCGCACCTGAAACCGATGAACCTCACAGCCGAGAACTTTAAACTGCTCTACAACAGGATCGAAAACCAGATTCTCTACGATGCTGATACAATGGACCCAAACGTCGGCTATACCGCTTTCTTCCGAAACATTCACATCCACTCCCATTTCGCGCTCCAACGCGGGAATTTTGACCTTGAAGATTACGTCCGGAACCTACCGCGTTGGATTAACTCCAAGCAGGAATTCGTCGACAAACTCCTCACAGAGTCATCTCGCGAAGTCGCCCAAGCCCGACAAGACAGAAACCAGCATCTTTTCTTGCAAATGGTAGATGAATTAGACGATATGGAGGTAAATCGTAAATACGGATTGCTGGGTGTGATTGAGTATTTCGTCAGTGAAACCGAGGATCCTCACTTCCTGAACCAACTTGATCATCTGACAAATGAGTGGCTCCCACACCGCCGACAATGGCTCGCTGAAGAGGCGCAGGACGCATCGGCACGCGACCGTGCCCAAGCCGCAATCGATCGGGTCGACGATTTTCTGACGCTTATGACCCGCGAAAGTAACGGCGAAATTTAAGACGCGATAAAAGGAGTTTTACATGAACACCCCAACGACAAGCGAACAGGTAGACATTCCCCAAATCCCATACCCACTCGACCTGTATCGATTCGACACGGCTGCCGAGGGGATTTCTGGTGGGTTTCCAGCCGTAACCGATGCAGACATCGAATACTTCCATCAAAACGGCTATCTCGTCATCAACGATGCCTTCAGTGCTACCGAAGTCGAGGACGCATTGGCAGGTATGATCCATCTGATGGACGGGAAGTGCCCTGATTTCCGAGCGATCCAATTTGAACCGAAACTCGTCAAGCGGAAGGATGAGCTGGAAGGGCAGGAACGCCGCGACGCCATCAGGAAAATCTTCAATTTCGTAGACTATGAGCCGCGTCTGAACGCCATGGCAGCCCATTCGGGACTTCTCGGTGTGCTTGAACAAATGATAGGGGACACGCCTGAACTGTTCCAAGATATGGCACTCGTCAAACCGCCGCGTTACGGATCAGAAAAGCCGTGGCATCAGGATTGCGCCTACTTTAACCTACCGGAGGGAACAACGGTTGTCGGTGTATGGATCGCTTTGGATGAAGCCACCCCTGAAAATGGATGCCTACACATCATTCCCGGTTCAAACAATGAGGGACCGATGATCCATTTCAAACGTCGAGATTGGCAGATTTGCGATACGGATGTACCCGTAGGGCGCGATACGATGGTACCGCTCAAACCGGGTGGTTGTCTCTTCTGGCACGGATTGACGCATCACGGAAGTCCTGTCAACCAATCGGGACAACGGCGGCGTGCGCTACAGTTCCATTACACACCGGCGAGTGCTGGAGAGATTACGACACAGGAACGGATGGATGTTTACGGGAGCGAAGGGAAAGACGTAGATTGCTAACGTCAACGGAGAGAAAAAGATACCAGCGAACCGAACGCAATCCACGCATCAACGATAGCTGGGAAGCGAATAAACATCAGTATCCCAGCTATCCTATGGTCATTTGATACTATTTTCGTATCAGCAGCTTCCGCGTAGAACTGAACTCCCCAGCCGTGAGCGTGTAGAAATAGGTGCCGCTCGCAACAGGTTCACCCACTTCATTTTTTCCATCCCAATACGCCGCAAGGCTACGACTCTGATAAATGCCTGCCGCCTGATACCCCAATACCAACGTCCGAATCAAGTTTCCGTCCATCGCGTAGATACGTATTGTCACATCCGCAGGGACTGCCAACTGATACGGTATCCAGGTCTCCGGATTGAACGGGTTCGGATAGTTGGCAAGCAGTGCTGTTTCTTGTGGTGTTAGCGAGGCGAGGAGCGCCTCCAAAAAGCGGATGCCCCTTTGCGATGTACTTTCTGTGCGGTTAAGTTGTTGCGCTTGTGCGAGCCACTGTGCGACCTCCATCCTTATCAGCGGGAACTCCAGATCGCGATTCCACGTTGAGGGTGCTGCGGCAGCGTCGCCAATTACTATTGCTACCAACACCAGATCCTGGATGTCCACGACACCATTCTGATTAACATCCGCAATGTTTTTGCCAGTCTGCCCAAAATTCGCTGACACCAACACTAAATCTAATATGTTAACCTCGCCATCCGCATTGGCATCTTCAGGCTGTGGTGAGGGTTCGTCCCCGTTCCCGTTCATATCTTCAGGTTTAGGGGGATCGGTTGAGTCAAACGGTGCCACGCGTTCGAGATCCCATAGCAGCACTGTTCCATCGTCGCTCCCACTTGCCAACGTCTTGCTATCCGAACTGAACACGACCTTAAAGACACTATCCTGATGTCTGGGGAGTACACGAGGTATACTCTGAATATCTCCCCCCGAGTTTATCGCCCACAATTGAACGGCACCGTCCACACCGCCCGCTGCCAACAGCTCCCCATCTGGACTGAATGCCACGCTCGTGACAGCTTCCCAATGCCTGTCTAACTGGAGCCAAGTTTCGTCCTCGTAGACAACCCCCAGCGGCTCTCCGACCCGATGCCCCCCATCCCATTCCAACACATCAATCGAGTTCAGCGACACTGAATTCGCCCATCTTCCAACCGCCAGTTTCCGTCCATCTGGACTGAACGCTACACTCGTGCGAGGCAAGTCATCAGAGGAAAAGCCATGCTTTATCTCGGCAGGGGTATCCGTCTGTAAACTCCACACTTGAAGGGTACCGTCCGTACTTGCAGTCGCCAGTATCGGTAAATTCGGATGGAACGCCACACTTGTGACAGGTCCTGTATGCCCTTTGAGCTTCAATTGCCCAATCCGGCTGTCGGATGGGGAGATAATGATAGTCCCGTCCCATTGTCCAACCGCCATCCGCTTCCCATCCGGACTGAATGCCAGGTTTGAGAGACGAAGTATATGGCTATTGAACTGATCCACTTCATGCCCCTCTCGCGGATTCCATACACGGATGGTACCGTCAACACTGGCACTTCCCACCCAGTCTCCATCCTCACTGTACGCGACATTCCAGATACATCCTGTATGCCCTATGAACGTATACTTGAGTTCATCAGCAGTTATGCCATCGTAACTTATATCCTCATACAGGCTCATAGTATTGGCAGGATGTTCCCAATGGTCCAGCCGCAAGGCATAATCGTCCGGGAGACCGTGGGGATATTTGAAGTTGTCTCTCAAAGTCACCACCACCTCTATGCGAGGAACAGGATCAGGGAAATTAGGATTAGAATTGTGCGTCCTATAATAGTGTCCAGTTGCCTCAACCCTCTCATCTCCACTTACCTCTTGATACTCCACGAATCTCTGCCTGTAGGAGGGGCGGCCCGGTAGATCATAGGGCCCCAGTAGATTATATCTGTAGATGATACCGTCCGTACTTGCACTCGCCATACGAGAACCATGGAACCCTAGGTTCATGACGCGTGGAACGGTGCGTCTGTTCTTCTGTTCATGCTCATGAACCTGAGCCATCTGTCTGAAAATCCCTTTTCGATTAGACCCGTAGATGACGGAAGAAAGCGATCCCGACTCGTTCCACTTCTCTACCACCGTCGCCACGTACTCAGCGGCCGGCTGAATCCATGCGATAGGGACATAAGTTGGAGGTGTCCCCCACCCACCAGACGTATGAACCAGTGTCTTCTGATCCGTTGCCATATCATACTTTATATGATAGATAGCACCAGATAAGTTGCCTAATGCTATGGTCTCTCCATCAGAAGTGATCACAACCCGACGGGCATCCCAAAAATCCCACCAAGGAATATGGGGCAACTTTTGGGCGGTGTCGGCATTGTAGATCCCAACACCTGAAGAAGTTATCAATATTAAACGTCTGCTATCTGGAAAATAGTCGAAATCCCAGAGGTAATTAACGATATGTCCATCTGACTCCCCCTCATCTACCCGTCCTTGGAGGTGAGGGCAACGAAACGTCAGCCCCAGCCGCGCCCTGGCACCCTCGGGTAAAAATAAATCTTGGGCAAAGGCAGGTAGCAGATAGAATGTTGCAATCAGAACGAGCATAGCGTAGATAAAAAACTTTTTCGTTTTCATTGAACATCTCTCCCTTTCTCGCTATACAGATATGAACCTAATACGCCCCGACCGCTCCGCATGTCAGACTCGCGTTCATCTACTGCTTCTCTTCAGGGAACGGCGCACGGATATCGTAACGTCCCTCAACAAATACGGGTAACTTTCCACCTTCAACCAACAGGTCAAGCGGGTTCGGGCGCGTTTTTAAGGGGAATGTAACAACATCCTGGAGGCGCAACGATTCATAAATCGCCATCAGGATTTCTATCGTGCAAAGTCCATGTCTGCCGGCATTGCGGTGTTCATCAACACTCCCTTCAATCCAGTCTAACATCTCATCAAATTGATTCGGTTCCCCTTGACGCGGTTCAATCACCTGCCAGCCTGCGGCTTTGCTGTTGAGCAATTCAATTGCTCCGTTGTCACCCCGACGGAGCTGCCCATCGTCGCCATAGACGACATCGCCTCGGAGGACGGGTTCCGGTAAATCGCTTTCGTAGATGCCGCGGATCCCGTTTTCAAAGCAGATTTCCGCCATACACAGGTCTTCCGTTCTGACACGGCGTTCCCAGCGATCGGTTTTGCGTGCGACCTGACCGATGAGCCATAACGGATCCGGATCCCCGAGGATGTAGCGCATCTCGTCGATTTCATGGGTGCCACGGTTCAACAACCCGTGTCCGTCGCGACGGAGCATCGCCTGGGGTTGACCGATCGCGCCCTCTTGAATCAGGCGGCGTGCCTCGCAATTTTGGGGACTGAAACGCCGTTGGTGCCCAACGACCAATTTCACATTGTGCTTGTCACAGGCATCCATCATGTCCTGTGCGTCGCCAACCGAAGCCGCCATCGGTTTTTCGGTAATAACGCCGAGGACACCGCTCTCCGCAGCAGCGATCGTCGGTTCGGCACGGACGCTCTGCCACGTTGTAATACTGACGATGTCCAAGTCCTCTTTCTCGCACATTTCACCGAAATCGGTATAGTGGGTTGGGAGTGCGAACTCGTCTGCGAATTTCGCCGCGGATTCTGCGCTAATGTCTGAAGCCGTGACAACTTCGACACGCCCGGTACTTGCCCAATTATTCGCATGGGAACGTCCCATGCCACCGCATCCAATAATGCCAACACGATATGTTTTGTCTGCCATCTGTCTCACCTTGTCCTCGCTTTTAAATTTACAGTAACTCCCTCGCCAGTAAAAGCAAGAGTTGTAGAAACACATTTTAGCAAAAGCCGCGTATCAAGGCAAGCAAATTGTAAGAAAAGATTCAGAAAGACGATTGACAAAATTGTGCTGTTGGTATAGAATGTTTCCTGAGACGGGTTCCGGTTCCGAAGAGATATCCATGATACATCTTTTTTGATGAGAAAGGAGTCAAAATGTCCGACATACGAAACGAGCACGCCAATATTGAAAGTGTCCAGTACTTCTATCGGTCCTCTAACATTTTATCCATGACACAGGTTGAGAACGAAGCTTTAGCACCCCACTCTGTCTGCCCCCCCCCACTTTACACCCGTTAAGCACATTTCACATAAGACTTCATCCAACTCGGACAGCGGTTGCTGCTGCCCGAGTTTTTTCATGCCTAAACGCATTTTAGGGGTGTGCAGGCTATTTTTTTATCGCATGAAAACGACACAATTTCTCCTCACTTTTTTCATTGGGCTCCTTTTTCTAGCACCGCTGCACCCGGCGCGCCCGCACACCGTAAATGGTAACGCGAATCACAACGTGGACATTCCGGATACAGTTCTCCGTGGTGTTATCGAAGCCCGACTCAACAAGTCTTCTGGAGCAGACATCACCGCCACCGAGATGGCAACCTTGGATGAAGTCGTCAAAGCCGACCAAAACATTCATGATCTAACGGGTTTGGAGCATGCAACCGCTTTACAAAAGGTGCGCATCGGGCGCAATCGCATACGATTTCCGCCCAGCGGAAGAACGCCACAAAACACCATTTCGGATTTGAGCCCCCTTACGAACCTAACAACGTTGATCGATCTGGACTTTACCACACATCGGATTACAGACATCTCGCCCCTTGCGACTTTAACAGCGTTGACAGACTTAACGCTTTCATACAATTCCGAGCTCACAGATATTTCGCACCTGCGGGGGTTAACAAGCGTGAAAAATCTTTTCCTTAACGCCTGTAACATCACGGACATAACAGCGATCGGAACGCTAACAAACTTGCGAGTGCTTGAGCTTGGGCGAAATTGGAACCTCCGGGATATCTCACCCTTGACGAATTTAAGGGATTTGAGAGTTTTGAAGCTTAATAGTACCGCCATCACCCCTGAAGGTCTATCCGCCGTGCTCCCGGCGTTAGAAGGTGCGAAGCGGCAAGGATCCGGACCAACGTATTGGGCGGGTTTAGACATTACGAACACTGACATCTCGGATCTCTCTGTGTTAGACAGGATACCCGACGGCGTGGTCCTGCACAACCTGTACCTGCAATACATGGGCACCAGCGCCAGTGAGACTCGCTTTTTTCTACTGAAGGATCTCACCCCCTTGGTGGATCTCATGAACAAGGGAAAGGTCATCGGTTCAGACACCAATATTCAATTGCGGTGGAACTTCAGACTGGACTATCCGTCCCTTTACGAAGACATACCCGCCCTCTTAGCCAGTGTTCGTGGTGTCAGCTATCTTTCGTCTACGCCCGGGCTTGAGAGGGAATCTCCGACAGATGAACCTTACAGAGGCCATCCCAGAATACGCCACACGTTTGTCGTGCGTGCCATTAATGACACCCCTTTTGGAAGCTATCCAATTGAGATAACTCGGAACCCTACATTCAACGGGGTGCCTGTTACGTGGAAGGTTACCGCGCCCGATGACACCCTAACGGAGACGAATGTCGTTACAGGTGACGATGGATTGGCAAGCGTCACCATTACCCTCGGAGATGATGGGGAAACGCATACCGTGGAAGCCGTTGTCCCTGCGAACGAACGCGCAGCCACGGAGGGGCCTTCACACCCTGAACTCAAAGTGACCTTCACCGCCATAGCAGATCAGACAGTCGAACCGCCGCCGAGACCTACCCCACCACAGCCGCCCCGACTCCCCCGACTGACGGTGACGTTCGAGGACTACCCCGAAGAGAAGCCAGTTGATGAATTGACGCTCACGATCAGGTTTTCCGAACCCGCCATCGGTTTCGAGACGGAGGACATTACCGTAGAAACAGAACTCACCAGTGGGAAAGGGGATGCCACCTTGACGGACCTGACCCCCGAAACACCAATACACCCCGATAGACCCGAGCCTGACCCCATACAGACCTACACTGCAACCGTGGCACTCCCCGACCGCGCAAGAGGCACCGTGACACTCATCGTCCGAGAAAATGCCGCAATCACCCCGGCAACTGCCCCTGTGGAGAAGAGGGGTCCCGCTTCAAATACCGCCTCCGACCCCATCGAGTTCGGACGCAGACGTGTGATCGTCTGTCCACCATCTGTCGTGCCTATGGAGACAGTCATCTTCAATGAGTTCCGCAACGCTGAAAACGATACACACGACTGGATCGAACTCAAGAACATCTCCGATGAAGACGTGTCTCTCGCCGAATGGGAGATCAGTCTTGTCGTCCCGCACGCCATCAGTCCGGCGGCACCGCAACAGGAAATCTTCGCAATGGATCGGGATATCGTCGCCTTTGGAGACTACACACTCCCCGCAGGAGGCATCCTGCTGATCGCCAATACCCACCCCAGTGAGACGGATCTGATACGCGGGCAGGACATCGAAAATCCCAACTATAATCCCGATCTCCTCCCCCACTATCTCATCGCACCGGAGATGAAGTTGCCGAGTTCATTTTTGCTCATCCTCCGGAGTGTGCGCGATAAGAACGGTCAACACGAAGGCTTTGAAGACCTCGCAGGCGATTACCACAAAGACGATGTCAACTACGCTACCAACATCTGGCCCCTGCTCTGTACCCCTGTCTATACCGGCACGGAGGCACGGTTCACCGTAGGCGACATCTATCAGCGGGTCATGGTGCCAAAGGTTTCGTCGAGGACCCTGAACACCACGCCACAGCCCGAGAAACGCGGCTACCTTGAGGGCGCCTGGATGTTAAGTGTCTATCACAGTGGATTAGGCTATGACCCCGAGGCACCCCCTGAAACGAGTCTCGGCACGCCGGGGTATCCGCTGCCGGGACAACCGACTGAAAAGGGATGGGGAAACATCAGTTTTTCTGAGGTGATGTATGCGACGAACGATAACGGAGGACTCTCGCAGTGGATAGAACTCTACAACAACACCTCCGAGATCGTGGACCTCACGGATTGGGAGCTCATGATTGAGGCACGCGACAGCAAAACCGTCCGACGCTGGACATCGCTTCGGTTCAAATCGCTACACATCAGACCGAACGCAACCGTGCTACTGGTGGGGCGGAACGCCCGAACCTCAGGGAACATCCCTTCCGATCGGATTTACGATCTCTACCGTCGCAACATTGCGGCGTTTCGGCGACTCGGCGAGGGTGCGAACCGATTCCTCGGATGGGAGGGGTTTGCGCTGCGGTTGTTCTCCCCCGACGGCACTTTGGTGGATGTCGCGGGGAACCTTGATGGACGGCAAACGCACGATAAACCGAAGTGGGAGTTGCCCGATGGCTGGACGAAAACCGGGACGCGTACCTCGTTGATCCGGGGGTATGATGCGCGTGTGCCACGGTTAGGGACGCTGTCGGGCAGTTTCGTACGGGCGGCGGATACAGCGTTGCTCAAGGGCTATTCGTATTGGGGACTTCCGACCGATAATGGGACCCCGGGGTATCGGCGGGGGAGTCCACTGCCTGTAACGCTGTCGAGTGTGCGTGCGGATCGTGCCGAGGGCGGGGTCGTAGTGAACTGGACGACGCAATCGGAGATGGAGAACGCCGGGTTCTATGTGCTGCGAAGTCAGAACAGCAAAACGGGATTCGTGAAAGTGAGCCCGACGCTGATTCCTGGAGCAGGCACGACTGCCGAACGAAGCACGTATACCTACCGAGATACCACGGTGCAACCGAATGTGCCGTATTATTATCGGCTCGAAGAGGTCTCGTTATCGGGGGAACGTCGGGTAATGGCGACTGTGCGGCTACGGGGACATCTCTTCGCTGCGGGAAAGACGCTTTGGAAGTGGGCGGATGTGAAACGGGAATAGGGAGCGGCAATAAAAGGACCTTAGGGTAGCAAGAAGCATGCGAAATTACTAACATGTGTCTTTTTTGACACAACCCTTGAAGTCAAAAAGTCTTATATTATCAGAGTTTGTAACAAGTAACCGATTGGCATCGTTTATGCAGGTAGGGTTAGCACAACCCACTACATTCGGCGACGAAAATTTGTAAGGAGAAGGAAATGGAAAAATTAATCGTCAAAGGTGGCACTCGACTGCAAGGAACGATCCCTGTCAGCGGTTGCAAAAACGCAGTTCTGCCTATCGCCGTTGCCGCTGCAATCCTCGGCGATGGGACAAGCGTCCTTCACAACGTACCGAACCTAACAGACGTCAAAACCCTCAATGCTGTGTTGGAAGGACTGGGTGCGACAACAAAAATAAAAGACACCTCGCTCTATATTGAGCCAATAAACCACTTAGAGTACGAAGCACCTTACGAACTTGTACGAAAAATGCGTGCATCTATCTATGTCCTCGGTCCACTCGTAGCGAAATTAGGGAAGGCAAAAGTGTCGTTCCCCGGCGGATGTGCGATTGGACCCCGCCCGATCGACTTGCATATCCGAGGCTTAGAACATCTGGGGGCGGACGTCACAGTGGAACGCGGATACATCTACGCGCAAGCCGAACGCCTCGTTGGTACAGAGATGTATCTCATGGGACAGCACGGTCCCAGCGTCGGTGCGACTGCGAATGTTATGATGGCTGCTACCCTGGCTGAAGGTACAACGGTGATCCGAGGCGCAGCACGTGAACCCCACGTCTCTGATCTCGCCCGTTTCCTGAATGCAATGGGAGCAGATATAGAAGGCATCGGCACCTCTGTGCTGACGATTCACGGCGTTAAACAACTGCGCGGCACCGAACACACCGTTATATCCGACGATATTGAGGCTGGCACCTTCATGGTCGCAGGCGCTATCACCAGAGGCGATGTTTATGTCAAAGGCATCACCCCCCAACAAATTCCCGCCATCTCAGAAAAACTCACTGAAGCAGGCGTCGAATTAAATTGGGATGACGAGGGTGTCCGCGTTACAACACCGCGTGAGATTCAAGGGATTGATGTCACAACAGAACCTTTCCCCGGCTTCCCGACAGATATGCAAGCACAAATTATGGGATTGCTCTGCCTCGCCTCCGGGACCAGCATTATCACGGAAAATGTACACACAGATCGCTATATCCATGCCGCGGAACTCAACCGGATGGGGGCGGACATCATGCTCGATGGTGGCAAGGCAGTGATTAACGGCGTCCGAGAACTCAGCGGTGCCCCCGTGATGGCTTCCGATCTACGCGCAGGTGCTGTCCTTGTGGCAGTCGGAATGGCAGCCATCGGTGAAACCGTCGTATCACGGGTCTATCACATCGATCGTGGGTATGAATCCATCGAGGAAAAACTGAACAACATCGGCGCAAACATTAAAAGAGTCAACGACACCGACGCAGAAGTTTAGATGTCTAATGCGCTAAAGTCCAGCGGGGCGACATCTGTGTAGGAAGGATCACTGCAGCATGTTACAAATTGTCGAGACAGGTACCCGAGAAGCTGAAGATTTTCTCTCAAAATTGAAGGCGCGCGGCAAACTCACAGATGAAAGTATCTTAAAGACAGTCCGGCGCACTTTGAATGATGTGCAAGCCGAAGGGGATAAGGCAGTTGTCCGCTATACGCGCAAACTCGACGCACCCCGTATCTCGGCAAAAGAACTAAAGGTATCACGAGAGGAATTTGGGGAAGCCTATTTAGAGGTCCCCTCTGATTTTATAGACGCGATTACGCACGCCAGAACAAACATCGAAAAATTCCACCAGAAACAGTTACGGACGTCATGGATGTCAACAGAACCCAACGGTGTCCTGCTCGGACATCTGATTCGTCCGCTAAAGCGTGTCGGTGTTCACGTCCCAGCCATCAGCCAACTCCTCGTCTCTTCATTGCTGATGAACGTCATCCCAGCGACTGTTGCGGGTGTTGAAGAAATCGCCGTCTGTATCCCTCCGATGCGGAATCGGGAGATAAACCCGTATATGCTGGTTGCCGCCGCAGAATGCGGGATCCAAGAAGTCTACAAGTGTGGCGGCGCACAAGCCGTCGCCGCGATGGCGTACGGTACCAAGACCATCCCATCTGTCGATAAAATTGTTGGACCGGGAAACCTCTATGTCCAATTTGCTAAGAAAGAGGTTTATGGACACGTTGATATAGACAAATTAGCGGGTCCCAGTGAAATCCTTGTCATCGCTGACAGCACAGCCGACCCAGATTACGTCGCTGCAGATCTCATTTCACAAGCAGAACACAAAGGGGACTCCGCCGCAATCCTCATCACCCCTTCACTTGGATTCGCCGAACAGGTCAAATCCGCGATCGAGGTTCAGGGTGAATCCTTACCTCGCCGAGATGAACTGACAGAGGCATTTGCAAACTTCGGTGCCGCGTTTATCACCGCAGATCTATCCGAGGCATTCATCCTCGCCAACGAAATTGCCCCGGAACACCTTGAACTTCACATCGAAAATCCCTATGATCGGCTCGGAGATGTCCATAATGCCGGTGCTATCCTCATCGGTCCCTATTCGCCAGAAGCCGTCGGAGATTACATTGCAGGACCCAACCATACCTTGCCCACAGGGACAGCCGCCCGTTACGCCTCACCACTCGGTGTTGACGATTTCCTAAAAAAGTCAAGTCTCATCTCATACACCAAAGCGGCTTTAGCGGAAGTCACACCATCAGTTGTTAAACTCGCTGAGGTTGAAGGACTCGAAGGGCATGCCGCCGCTATGAAGATCCGATTTGAAGAAGACTAAATCCATCATCATCGCTGGCGAGGTTTCCTAACCTCGCCCACACTATATTCTTCACCAATACATTGTCATAGGAGATCCACCAAATGTTTCTCATTCCCCTGAGTCTGCTGTTCCACCTTTCCGAACCTGACATATCTCATCAGAAACCCGTTCTACCTCCCGTTGCAACATTCTCAATTGTCGGATATGACGCAGAAATCGGTGCGCTTGGGATCGCCGTGCAATCCAAATTTTTCGCCGTTGGCGCGGTTGTCCCGTGGGCAGCGGCAGGTGTTGGTGCGATTGCAACCCAATCTCATGCCAACACCACATACGGACCGAACGGTTTAAAACTTCTCAAAAGTGGACTCTCCGCGGAACAGACTCTGGAACGGCTCATCGCTGACGATTCGGGACGTGCCACCCGGCAGGTCGGTATCGTGGATGCAAAGGGCAATGTTGCTCACTACACGGGAGATGAATGCAACGCGTGGGCGGGTGCCGTCTCAGGGAAACATTACACGGCGCAAGGCAACATCCTCGCCGGTGAAGACGTTGTCACAGCGATGGGGAAAGCATTCGAGGAGACAGAAGGGGAACTGGCGGATAAATTAATGGCGGCACTCTTCGCAGGGCAAGAAGCAGGCGGCGATATCCGTGGGCAACAGTCAGCGGCGCTGCTCGTCGTTCAGGAGGGCAGCGGCTACGGTAGGTTCAATGACCGATACATCGATCTACGGGTGGATGACGCCGAGAAGCCGATCGAAGAACTCCAACGGCTCTTAGAAACCCATAAAAAATTAGTGCCTCGATGACCCGCACTCCTTTTTTTCCTTTCGGCTTTTAGCAATAGAAACCGTCAGTAAACTGCCACAGAAATCGCTACTGACTGCCAATGGCTATTCCACCGACTCATCCACTACAAACGACGGACGCTTAAAGCGCGAACGAATGCCGTTTGCTGTCGCTAAGATGGCTGGCAACCGTATAATCCGCCGTTCCACCCGCCGCTTTCCGGGAAGATCGCTGATGATAATCCCGATGAGTATCGTCAAAACACCTTGTCCGGGTAAGGGTATCTGGATAATCCCAACGATAACAAGAAGCATTGCGAATAGATTTTTTAGGCACTTGAAACCTATCCGCAAAACCGGGTGTTTGATGCGGCTCGACTGTCCAGTAGGTAAGAAATAGTCAGAAGGTAAGTAAGCGATCACCAGGGTGCAAAAGAGGATGCTCACGATAAAGCTCGTGACAGAGACGGAGATGAACATCACCCCATGCGCTTTTAGCCATTCAAAAAGAACCAGACAAAAAGTTTTTAACGATTCAATAAACCCCAAAAAGTCTTCTCCTCCTCACAAATCATCGACGCGAAACAGCGCCGCCGTCAACAGTCATAATATCGCCGCTAATATAGGCGGCGTCATCAGAGGCAAGAAACAACACCCCACCAATATAATCCCACACCGATGCGCCCCGTTCAAGCGGAGGCGCGTCCGGCGAAACAGGCGGTAAATCCGGGAGCATGTCATCTTCAGGAAGATTCTGCGACGCATTCATACCGGTCGGCGCGCCCCCTCCCGGTGCGACGGCATTCACGGTGATACCGTGTGGACGCAGCTCGAGGGCGAGACTCCGCGTGAGCCGATTCAGTGCAGCTTTACTCACGCAATAACTCAAAACACCGACGTGAGACTCCTCAGCAAAAATAGAGGAGTTGTTAATAATTCGCCCGCGTATCCCCTGATCTATCATCACCTGAGCAACCGCCTGCGCACAGAGAAGGCATCCCTTCACATTCACCGCCATTACCCGATCAAACTGCTCTGGCGTCACTTCAAACAACGGCTGCCTCCCGAGGATCCCGGCGTTATTGAAGAGAATATCGATCCGTTTAAATGTCCTGACTGCAATCTCCACGGCTTCCTGAACGTCCTCAGGCACAGTGACATCCAATGGAACAGCAATAGCCTCTCCACCGTTGGCACGGACTTCAGCGGCGACGGCATCTGCGCTCCTACCCCCCGCAACAACGACAGACGCGCCTTCACGGGCAAATGCCAGACACGCCGCCCTCCCAATACCTAAGGGTCCACCGCCCCCCGTTACAAATGCAACTTTGTTCTCAAAACGCATTCAGTTCACCTCTTTCACACAATTCCCATGCTTTCTCTGTACTTTAATATTTTATCATAACGTCCGATTGTTATGCAAAGTTTCACACGATTAACAGGAGAAAAAAAATGCATCCACGCCGTACCTACAAATTTCCTCTTGACAAATAAGAATAAAAAACACTATTATAGTTAGTAGAGTCGCGTAAAACCTTGAAATTTAGGCGCAATTTCACGCTTCATGAAGGAAAAAGGAACTCTCACAGTGGACAACACCTCAAAATCGATCCGTTGGTGGCCCCTTTGGGTGGTCATCAGTTTAGCCGTTTTAGGTACGCTGGTGACATGGCTTTCGGACGCCGGTCATCGCCAAGACAGGATTCTCTTAACCACCATGATTGTCATCGGCACAATCGCGTTGGGTATTTTATGGCTATTATTCCTCTCTGAAATGAGATGGCGAGCTAAATTCCTTGCCCTTGCTTCGATCATTTTGGTCGTTTTTCTCGGGACCAACCTTTTCACATTCAAAGGATTTAGCGGTGACCTCGTCCCGATATTTGAATGGCGTTGGCACGAGAATCACCCGACCTTTCTATCTGGCTCCGAAAACCCGTCGGTTTCTCAAACCGCCACAAAGGAATTTCCACAATTCCTCGGACAGAATCGAAACGGGGTTATATCAACAACGCAATTGAATCTCAATTGGGACATGCATCCACCGAAGTTAGTGTGGCGGCGACCTGTCGGTGCCGGTTGGTCAGGCTTTGCAATCGCCGGTAACGCCGCAATCACACAAGAACAAGAAGACGACCAAGAAAAAGTGGTTTGCTATGAACTCCACACCGGTAGTGTGAAATGGAGCCATCACGATTACGCGAGATACGACACACCGCCCGCTGGCCTTGGACCGCGAGCCACACCCACGATTTCTGGAAATAGGGTTTACACCGTCGGTTCAACAGGGATTCTCAACTGCCTCGACTTTCAGACCGGAGCGCAACTCTGGACAACGAATATCTTTGAAGAACACCAAGCAGAAACACCCCCTTGGGGCGTCAGCATTTCGCCGCTTGTTTTCGACGACCTCGTTGTCGTCAGTGCTGGCGGTGCGGTTGCTTATCACAAAGAGACTGGCGAAGTTGCTTGGAAAGGCTACAGGACCCAGAGCGGTTACAGCTCCCCCTTCCTCACGACCCTCGCAGGTGTCGAACAGATCGTGATTTTTAACCAAGGCCTCGTCACCGCGCATGCCCCGTTGACGGGTGAACTCTTATGGAAGCAATCCTGGCCCCCCTCAGTGGAATGTGTTTCACAACCGGTACCCCTCCCTGATGATAAACTTCTCGTTTCAAGCGGTTACGGCATCGGTGCTAAATTATTCCAAATTTCTCGTAACCTAACCGGTGAATTCAACGTTTCTACTATATGGGAGACTATATATCTAAAAGCCAAATTCACGAATATCATTTACTACGAAGGCTATCTGTACGGGTTAGACGATGGGATTTTTGCCTGTATAAACCCAGCCGATGGCACCCGTCAATGGAAACGAGGGAGATATGGACACGGACAGACGCTCCTGATCTCCGATGTCCTCCTCGTCTTGACTGAATCCGGCGAAGTTGTACTCGTAGACCCAAACCCGAACAGCCATATAGAATACGCGCGTTTCGCACCCCTAAAGGGTAGAACTTGGAACACACCCGCAGTGGCGGGTGATTACCTCCTCGTCCGAAACGATCGCGAGGCGGCATGCTATCAGTTACCAACGACTCATACGGACATTCATTCCAATAACAAGTAAGTCATACATCAGATGTATGCTTGCCCCCATAAATAACATTCGGTTCACCGGTTAGGAAAAGAAGAATGAGAAAAGAAATAGGCGACAGAATGTTGAGATATATCCGACAGGTATACCCCCTTCTCATCTGTTGTAGTATCGCGTTATTATTTCCTATAGACAGCGTGCCAGCAGGGAAATATCCGGGTGTCCCGCGCAAACTCCGATCGACGATTGATTCGCCTTTAGAGGCAACTTTCGAACTATATATCAAAAATCGACGGAGCCGCCGAATCTTGTCCACGACGGATCGGACGAGTTTCGTCGTCTACGACATTTCAAAAAATAAAACACTGGTGTCCATCAACGCAGATCGACAGATGATGGCAGCCTCGCTGATTAAGAACTTCGTTATGCTCGCCTATTTTCATGAAGTTAAATACGGACGGCAAGCACATACGAATATAAATAAGGGGCACCTGAAAGCAATGATCCAGTGGAGCTCAAACCTATCAACGAACTATTTTATTCGGTTACTTGGCGGACCCGCACGCGTCGATCGGATACTGAAAAGGAATTATCCCCATTTTAAGCAGACTCGGATCGTCGAATACATACCCCGGGGCGGGCGGACCTACAAGAATATGACCTCCTCTCGTGATCTCGGCACCTTCTTCCTACGGTTGTGGCAAGACAGGCTCCCGCATTCGCAAAAAATGAAGTGGTACTTCAAACTCAAAAATGGGGATTACATCTTTAAACATACCTACATTCCCTCATCCGTGACCGTTTATAACAAAACCGGTACTGTCTACGGATTGGTAGGAGATGGTGGCATATTAGTTTTCCGAGACCCCCAAGGTAAACAAAGAGCCTATGTTTTTGTTGGATTGATGGAAGACAGGACCAAGACGAACATGAAAAATCGGTGGCAACCCTTTCCTAAGTGGAGAAATCAACGCACCTATATCCTGCGGAGGCTCTCCGAACGCGCCTACAAGTATATCTATGAAAATCACTACGGCGGTAGCCTCGCCCGCCGCTAATTGCTGGAAGGGGAATCCCATGCGCCGCATTGTTGACATCGGTAGACGCATTGAACTCATACCCATTGACCCGCACTTCCACGATATTACTATTGGTCTCTATCGCCAGCAAATTGCCGATCCAACGACTGGAACGGCGTTCCCTGCTTTTCTTGTTCACACCTATAGCCAAATGACAGGGGTAACCAAGAGAATTCAGGAAGTTGCGCGAGCCATGCAAACACTCGGTGGCATGCGCAAAACCCCCGAAGGCCTGCTCTATTTCCCTTGCAAAGATCCCCACGAATTCGCATGTCGCCGCGTCTTTTTGGAGGCATGCAAACTCGCATCAAACACCCACGCCGAACCACGCCCTTTAACCATACTGGATAAGAAATCCCAACTCACCATCACCGTCGATTCAATTGGAAACGGTACCTATCAGGTGAGGGCAAACGGCGAAGGCAGAGGCGCAGCACGACGCATTTCAGCGATTGCTGGCGGCTTGATGAAACTCGGCGAAATGGAAAGCGTCAAAACCGCTACCAACGATACTGTCCGTTTTGCCTGTGGGCATTCCCATGACGCACTTATCGGACTCCTGTTGATCCGCGCCCCGAACGTCAGAGTCGCTCTACGAGAAGAGGAAATGGGTGCCGCGCGCGGGGTACTTTCCGCTCCAAGCCAGCAAACCTAAAGATCACAAATCGACCCTCTCTATCACGCCCATATTTTTCCACGCCATGAAGTGTGAATGTGTGCGCCTCCTGTTTTTGTTTTTTTTTGACACGTAAAAGAAATCCGTGATATAATTCCAGCATAGTTTATGCTTCGCGAAGAGGTCAACTCGGATGAACCTATTTTTTAGAATCTTCTCTACAGTGATAGTCGCCTTACTCACGGCCTATATGATTGGCTGTGAGAGTTTCAACGAAGCGGAAGAACTCCCCGTCGTAGCATTCCTCAGCGCGACGCCACCAGAGAGTGAGGTTCCAGCAAATGGAACCATCACGCTTAACTTTGACAACGCGCTTGAAGATATAACAGTCCAAGCCAGTATCGGAAAAGTGGGGAAAACCATTATCTCCGGCAAAACCGTTACGATCAACGGACCCTTCACACAGGGTGAACTCGCTTTTACCATCACTTGGGCAGATGGTGCGCAAACGCTCAATTATACCGTCACCGCTCCCGATCCGAGCATCTCTACAGACACCGAAGACCCCATTAAACCACCAGAGCCGAAGCCGCAACTGACGAAGTCGCCTTTTAACGTCTCTGACAAAAACTTCACAACACAGGTCATGGCGTCTGAATTGCCCGTCGTGGTCTATTTCTGGGCAGACTGGTGTCCGCCCTGCAAATGGATGGCACCCATTATCAAGGAGGTCGCCGCCGAAAACCGGGACACCTTCCTGATCGCGAAGTTAGACGTTGATAGAAATCAGCGGACCACAGAAAAATATCGGATTGAAGCGATTCCGACTTTCATCGTATTCAAAGATGGAAAGAAGATCGGACGGTTCGTAGGGGGAATGCCGAAAGCCCCGCTTCTCCAGCACATTCGTCAAGTGCTAAACGCTCAGGGAAATTAAGGAACTCAAGGATGCCTAACCAAACTGTCAAATCGATGACGGGTCGTGAACGGGTGCTCGCTGCGCTCCGCAACGAACTCACTGACCGCACGCCTGTCTGTAATCCGACTTCCGTTGCTACGGTCGAACTGATGGATCTCGTCGACGCCCCCTTCCCACAGGCAAATCGAGAACCCGACCTCATGGCACGACTCGCTGCCACAGGATATACCGAACTCGGGTTCGATACGATCATGCCCGTTTTCACAATTATCCAAGAATCCAGCGCACTCGGTTGCAAAATTCAGTGGGAACAGAAGGACAACTGGCCCACCGTCAGAATGCGAGAACCGATCTGGGAAGACGTTGATGATATCGTTGTCCCGGACGACTTCTTAACGCATCCAGACACCCAATGCGTCCTTGAAGCGATTAAAATCCTGAAGAAAGAATACGGTGATGACGTCGCTATCATCGGGAAAACGATGGGACCCTGGTCGCTCGGCTACCACTGTTTTGGGGTTGAACCCTTCCTGTTGCTCTCACTTGATGATCCCGGCAAAACGAAACTCGCCCTTGATCGGATGAAGGAAGCCACTGTGCAATTCGGGGTCGCGCAAATCGAGGCGGGTGCCGACGCACTGACGCTCCCCGACCACGCGACAGGTGATCTGGTCAGCGGTGAATACTACCAACGCTACCTTCGGGACCTCCACATCGAATTCGTTGAACGTATCCCTATCCCCTTAATCCTGCATATCTGTGGTCGCACTGTTGACAGGATGGAATACATCTCACAAACCGGTATGTCCGCCTTTCACTTCGATTCCAAAAACGAACCGCAGGAATCGATGGATATCGTGAAAGAACGTATCGCCCTTGTTGGCAACATTAACAATCCCGAAACACTGTTTGCGAAAGGACCGGAAGACGTTAAAGCGGAGGTCATAAAAAACCTTGACGCGGGAGTCCCACTCATTGGACCCGAGTGCGCCATCCCCCTTCAGACAACCATCGAAAACCTCCAAGCGATTCCAGAAGCCGTCCAAGAATGGCACCACGCACACCTATAAACCATCGACGGAAAAACAGATGAAAAAAAATACGGTTTTACTGCTAACGACCTGTTTAATCCTGACCAATTTTTTAACGATAGGCTACACACAAGCACCGAACCTTGAACACCTACAAGCCTCCGATGTCAATGCCGATGGCGTCGTAAACATCCTCGATCTGACGCTTGTCGCCAAAAACATCGGTACGACACCCACCGCAGATCAATCCCTGAACCCGGATGTCAATGCGGATGGAACGGTCAATCCCCTCGATTTGACGCTCGTCGTGCGTTATTTTGGTAAGAGATCCGGTATCCCGTTTGAAGTCACGGATACAACTTTTGACGATATTGTCTTGGGTTCTGAACTGCCGATTGTGGTAGAATTTAAAGACGATAACTGACGCTTCTGCATAATGATGCGACCGGTGGTCGCAGCAGTCGCCTTAGAATATCGCGAGACGTTCAGTTTCGTCAAGTTGGATGTACCTACCCAACCCGAGAAAACATCTGAATATCGCATTCGTGGAACGCCGACTTATATCGTATTTAAGGATGGAGAGATTGCCCAAGGCTTCGCCGGCGCCATGCCTAAAGCTGCACTGGTGCAACGTATCCTTGGAAGTTTAGAGATTGAAGTAACTGAGGAGAAAAAATGAGAAAAATCACCTTTTTATTTCTAACGACCTGTTTAATCCTCACGAATTTAACCGTAGGCTATACACAAGACGCGGATCTCGATACTTTAAGAGCCTCCGATGTCAACGCTGACGGCGTGATAAACATCCTCGATTTGACGCTCGTCGCCGCAAGCATCGGCACGACACCCGCCGCAGATCAGCCCCTGAACCCAGATGTCAACGGGGACGGTACCGTCAATATCCTCGACTTGACACGCGTCGCGAGTCACTTGGGTAAAACTGTTCCGCCGCCTGTCGCGTTCGTTGATGCGAATCCAGCAATCGGCAGACAGATCCCTGCGAATGCTACCATCATTGTAATTTTCGACATGTCGCCAGATAACGTTACAGTCAATGCGGGTGTCGCGACAACTGTTGATAAAACGGTAACAATCACAGGTCCCTTCCCTCCGGGTCCCTTTGATTTGACAATCGCTTGGACGGGCGGAAGCCAAACGCTCACCTACACTGTCGATATCCCAGATATCGTGGCTCCCGAAGTTACCGGTGGCACCATCAGCGATGGCGATAAGGACCTTGACGCCGAAACGGTTAACACCAACGGACGGATCGAAGTTGAATTCAGCGAAGCGGTGAGTGGCAACATCGCACTGCAAACCGCAGCAGGTGAGGATGCGGGTTGGATCGGCAAAGTTGAAGGCAAAAAAGGGACGCTTGAATTGGTCAAAGGCAGAGAGATAGGCAACGAAACGACCTATGTTATAGCGGGACAGGTCAGCGACGCTGTAGGCAATTCAACCGATATTCGCATTACCTTTACGCTCCGTCCACCCGCGGCATTCGTTAGCGCACACCCAGCATCCCCATCCCAAATCGCTGTCGACGATACCATTACCGTGACTTTTGACAACCCTCCAGAAGACGTTAGGACGAGCACAGGGGATGCCACAACCACTGGGAAAACAGTGAAAATCACGGGTCCCTTCAAACCGGGTCCTCTCGTCTTGACGATCGTTTGGGCGGATGGTATCCAAACCCTCAACTATACCGCCCATGTCCCGGATACCGAGGCACCCAAAATTACCAGTAGCAGCGTCAATAACGGGGATAAGGACGTTGACCCCGAAGCCCTTAACCTCCCTGGGCGGATCGAAGTTACCTTCAACGAAACAGTAACCGGCAACATCGCACTGCAAACCGCAGCGGGTGCTGATGCGGGGTGGCTCGGAAAAATCGCAGGAAAGAAAGGGACGCTTGAACTCGTCAGAGGCAAAGAACTCGGCAACGAGATAACCTATGTTATTGCCGGAAAAGTTAGTGATGCTGCGGGCAATTCAACCGACCTCAACATTCGGTTTACCACTTCCAGTAAAACCTCCGGGATCCCATTTGAAGTCACCGATGCGACGTTTAATAGCCTTGTGCTTAACTCAGAAGTCCCCGTCTTGCTTGAGTATGTAAAGGACGGCTGACCGTCCTGTCAACGGATGGCGCCAGTTGTCGCCCAAATTGCTTCAGAGAACCGGAACACATTTGCCGTCGCAAAACTGAATATTAAGAATGCCCGACAGACGCTCCGAAAATATCCGATTCGACAAACGCCGACCTATATAGTGTTCCAAGACGGAAAACGGGTCGGAAGTTTCGCAGGTGTCATACCAAAAGCCCAGCTACTTCAGAAGATTCTTAGCGTCATAGACGTTGAATAGAATTAGGGGATAGAAGGATGGAAGAAAGGAAGGACAGAGCCCCCAATCACCTTCTAATCTTCCAATCTTTGCCTCCTGTTATAGATTCCACTCACAAACGACTCCGATGATAAAACCACCACTCCAACAGGAGCAGCAGGAGTGCCGCGAGCGCAAACCAACGCCATATCTCCTGCACCATCGGTTGCAATCCGCCTTCTACATCCGTTGAAGGCGCTGCAACCGTCGCCGTTGGAGAATGCGACAGTGCCGATTCCGTAGCGTTCAGCAGATTGACCGTGAATCGCTCAAGCTGCACATCATCCGCAAAAAGGGTGTAGACCCCAATCTGATCCGTCTCGGTAAACATTGAATTCGCCAATCCGACCGTTGTTCCATCAGGCTTCTGCACGTGAAGTGAGCGTCCCTCACGTGTCAACCCGACGCGCACCTGTTCTCCGGTTCGGAAGGCGTGTCGGGTTCCACTTCCTTGAGACGCAATCGGCTGCAGCGGGGCAGTTCCTCCCTCAAACCACGCTAAACACTGATAGATGAATTGCGGTCCATCGGGGACAGTCAGCGCAAAGGCAGAAATTTCCGGGTTAAACGCATCGAACTCAAAAACAAGGAGCCGGGTGTCGGATCTGCTACCGATCCATATCAATACCCCCTTCTCCGTTTCAACAAGCGACTGTCCCCAGAGTGGCAATACTCGGTGCATAGACTCGCTTACCTGTAATCCCTGCAGCGACACACTCTCCATGAGCGGGTGATTCCCATCCTCTTTGAGAACCCGCACAGGTGTCCTCTCGGTTTCAACAATCGGAGCCCCTTCTCCAATGAAGGGCAGATTGTCACCGGGCGAGATGAAGATCAGACCCGTTGCAGAGGGTACCTCAGACGCTTCATATAGTATGGAGGGTCCAAACGCCTCGCGTCCGGCGAGCGTACCCCCATCGAAAATTGCGACATCCGCATCACCAATGCCGTGATAATCCGCTGGATCAACCACATAGAGTTTCACGTGATCTCCATAGGATTTCAAAAGGTCGGGTAGTAACGATTTTCGATTGTCACTCACCAGCAAAATCCGTAGTGAGGGGACAGCGGATAGGAGCGCCGAAGCCCTGTCATCAAGCGGAAAATCGTCATCTACACCCAGGTGGACGCTGAGAACCTTCCCCTCTAAACCGTTCGGATCCCCTGAAAACAGGACTGATTTGGTCGCATTCGGAGGGATAGACACCGTTCTATCATCCAGCGGAACCGCTTCCACCGCCAATTGAACGTCGAATTCTTTGGGGCTCTCCGTAAAATTCTGAATACCCATGAGGACTTCGTAGCGATCCGCTAATATCTCAACGCTGAACCGAACGATACCGACATTCTCCGCATTCCCACCCACTCCGATTTTCTGCACCGGCAGCGATATATCCGGTAGGTTTTCAAACGTCCCACTGATAAAGACGATCTTATCTTGGGGTGAATCCGCATAGCGGGTAGCGGCATCAAACACAGGACGGAGATGTCGCGGGGCATGCGTCTGCGCAATATCCTCTATCGCTTGATGCAGTTTCGAGGTATCCGTTGTAAAAGCTTGTTGGATATGCGTATCAGCGGAATTCGTCACCATGAGCATCATCCCACCGCTCGCGGCAACCTCTTTAATATATTTCTGTGCTTCCTGTTTTGCGAGTGCGAGTCGAGGGGATCCCATCTCTGTTGACGACATCCTCGCGGAATTATCAACGATGAGAATCGCTTTGCCGGGCATGAATCCGGGTCTATGCAGCGCAGGGCGCGCAACGCTGAGTGTAAGAAGCAACAAAAACAGCACCTGGAGCAGGGGGAGGAGTAGGTTCCGGAGTCGTTGGAAAGGGACATTTGCTCTCCGATCTTCGTCAGTGGAGCGCCAAAATAGAATGCTGGGGACGAGGTGGGTGTGGCGGCGTAATTTCAGAAAATGAAGTGCCACCACGATTGGAATAACACCCAGTAGATAAAACGCGGCAGGGTTTAGGAATTGCATGTTCGGCTCCCTGCATTAAGGAATATTAAGAATCCTCTTTCTCCTTGAGGCTCTGCAGGACCTCATCCGCCTCCAGCCTACCGGTTTCGCCATAGTCCTGGAGGCGTTCACATGCGGCTCGGACCTTATCGTGTTCGTCAAGTTCCAAATAGAGATTCGCTAAATTCGTGTGCATTTCCCGAAACACACCGGGCCAATTCCGTTCGCCTTCTTTGTCAATGATACGGGTCGCGTTTGCGATAGCCGTATTGACAACCTCGTCCAATTCCGCTTTTTCCTCAGTTGAGATCTGAAAATCCGCCTCTTTGCGTTTTTCGTTGTAGGCTTTTAGGTCACCCAATGCCTTATCGCATTGGTTATATGTTTTTTCAATACTCAACGCACCTTCAAAAATTTTTGATAAGAATCCTAATTTCATAGCATCTCCGAATGGATGTAGGGCGGAGGTGGAAGTACCTCGCCCTACAAATTACTTTAGATTTAGAAATCGGTTTTCAATTCTCCCCATGTCACCGCCAACTTGTCGCGCGCTTCAACGGCAAGCACCACCGGTACACTCAGTTCCATCGATTCCTTAATCTCTTCTTCAGTCAACGCCTTGGCGTATATGACGACCTCATCGATGATCGCATCTTCGACTTTGTGGAGGGTCGGATTTTCGCCTGCCCCGATGTAAATCGCCGCCTCTTTGAACTTGGGCCACTTAAAATTCTCTGGTTGTGATCCGATGAATTCACCGTTGACATAGATCTTGCCATCTTTCCCATCGGCAACCATAACGTAGTGGTACCACTCTTTCAATTCAAATTTGAAGTTCGCGAGGCTTTTGTCGGCATGATGCCCGGCATCCCAAAACGGGTTGAAATTTGGGTTCACCATCGTACGGAACTCGCAACAGCCACCGGCAGCGGCTTCAATCGAGATGATTCCATCGTATGAGGCGTGCTGATTCAGGAAAAACCACGCTTCCATCGTGATCTCTGTCTTCTCCCCGATCGGAACGATGAAGTCATTCTGTGCCATTTGGACGACACCACCGTTGAGATGAATGCCATCATTGAATGCTCCCTTTTTAAGCGCACCCTTTCCATTCAATTCTGCATCATTGCCGTTGCCAGAATCGTCGATGACCTTATTACCATTGAGTTTATCAAAAGAGTAATAGACGAGGATGTCCTCTTCCTCGATAGCGTGAGAGAGACTCACCGCACATACACAGATCGCCGTAAGTCCCAACAGGAATAGATTTTTACGCATTTTCATTCCCCCTAAGCGTTTTCAGAATTTTAACACAAACGTTGAACACCGTCAATGTATTATACAACATTCCCCGAATTATAGCAATGCGTAATGGCAATCGGAAACCGTCAGCAAATTGTCCTTGAAAACCAACGCCTTTAGTGCTACAATAACGGTATGACATTTCTTGAAGCGATTCTCCTCGGGATTTTACAAGGACTCACAGAATTCCTGCCCGTCAGTAGTTCAGGCCACCTCGTCTTGGCACAGCAATTCCTCGGACTCAAGGAACCCCTCGTCTTTTTCGATGTGATGCTTCACGTCGGCACATTAGCCGCCGTGCTTGTGGCGTATCGTGACGCAATAGGAAGGTTGGTAACAGGTGGACTTTCTACCGTCGGGAGTTCTCGCTTCTGGCGGAAACCGAAGTCAACGCTCAACACATCGGCGGAACTCAAGTTTATATGGCTGATACTCATCGGCTCCATCCCGACGGGAATTATTGCAGTGGTGTTCAAGACGCAATTAGAGTCCTTTTTCGATGAGGTCGGTCTCGTGAGCGTCATGTTAATCCTCACCGGCATCATTCTCCAACTCCCCCGACTCCGTAGCGGGCAGACGGATACCCCTGAGAACCCAGCAGGCGAATTGAAAACGTGGCACGCACCCCTCATCGGCATCGCACAAGGATGCGCAATTACACCCGGCATCTCGCGTTCCGGTACGACCATCTCGGTGGCACTCTTTTTAGGGATTCCTGCTAAAACCGCCGCCGAATACTCCTTTCTCCTCTCAATTCCCGCCATACTCGGCGCGGTTGCGCTCAAAATCCGAGACATCGGAGACACCACGATCCCGTTTCACATCGTCGGAACCGGCATGCTCGCCTCGTTTATCGTCGGTTATATCGCCTTGCGGTTTCTATTGGTTATGCTAAATCGAGGCAAATTTTCAGTGTTCTCTTACTACTGCGTCGCCTTAGGACTCACCTCACTCTTCATCGCCTTAATCCAGTAGGTCGCAACGCCTCCGAGTATCTTCTTGTTGTAGTGTCGCATTTCTGGTATCACGCCGATACGCTTTAAGAGGTCGCAGATTTTCCTATCGTTTTGAAGTGTGTTCCGAATCCACTTCTTTCCAGTGCATCCATACATCAGACTCGCGAGGTACATCTTCAACGGCTTCAGTCTGAAACGCTTGAGATACCTGAGTGGAAACCCCATACCGTGTCCAGAGATGGCGAGCGTGCCACCGGGTTTCAAGACGCGCGCCAGTTCAATTAAGGCGGTTTTATCGTCAGGGACATGCGGCATGACGAGGAAACAGGTTACGAGATCAAAAGTTTCGTCTGCGAAGGGCAGGGTAGGAAGCGAGGCACGCAGCAAAACAGGATCTGCAGAAGGCGGTTCTATTAACCTCCCGATTTGAGAACGTCCAGCCGTCAGAAAAATCGCATCCATATCCACACCGACAAGGAGTTCTGGTGTATCGGTAGAAAGTGCGACAAGAAGATTCCCCGCGCCACATCCGACATCTAACACCCTTTTGCCGGTAGCATCAATGCTCAAAGTATCGAGCTGCCCTCGCGTTGTACCATCTTCTAACTCGCGGTAAGCGTTCTGAATGTATGCACGGTGCCATTCTGTCAAACGACTTCCCCTCGTGACAGCCATCGGTTTCCGTCAACAATTGTTAACCGTTAACCGATAACGCCCCTATAAATTCCTTCTAATTTCCGAATAGACGCTGCGCTATCAAACTTCTCCTGAATTGTCGCGCGGGCATTCCTACCCAATTCGCTCGCAAAATCAGGCACTGTCAGCACCCGATGTAGTGCTGCCGCTAATGCCGTCGGATCCTGTGGCGGAACCCGAATACCGTTCCTCCCATCTTCTATCAAGTCCACGATACCCCCCACCTCCGATGCAATGCACGGCATCCCGATCCCCATCGCCTCGATGAGCGCATTCGGTGAACTCTCGTGTAGCGACGGCAGCACAAAGACATCCGCCGTCAACAGCACAGAGAACACATCTTCACAAAAACCCGGAAACGCCACCCACTCCGAGAGTCCGCATTCCACTGTGAGTCCTCGGAGTCCCGCCTCCAGTTCACCTTCACCGAGAAACGTGCATCGCCATGCAACATCTGCTCGGTCCAACAAGTTTAACGCCTCAATCAGATACCGATGTCCTTTCTCAGGGGCGAACCGTCCAACGCTTAGAATTAATTTCTCCTCGGGACTACATGTGCGGGACGGTGCCCACGTCTCGTCAGGCAATTCCAATAGATTCGGGATACTAAAAATGTTTTTGTCTGGGTACCGCCGGTGGAGATGTCGTTCGATCTGCGCTGAGTTCGTCAGTAGGACATCTGCGGCATTGTAGATGAGTTTTTCTGTAAGATAGAGCCGAAATTTGCCGTATCTCGCATGGTAGTCGCCGCGTTGGGAAGCGATGAACGGAACCCGCCGCCACAGTCCGAATTTACGCGAGAGTCCACAGAGGAAATTGGAATACCACAACCAACTATGCACGATATCGGGTTCGACAGCGTTGACAATGCCACCGAGTGCGAACGCCTTTTCGAGTACCCTCATGCGTCCGCCTTCACCTGCGAGCGTTGCGACCTCCCGTACACAGGGCAGTGCTGCGAGTTCCCGGACGTGTTCGCCTTCAGCACGACTCAACACAACGGACGCTTCATACTGCTCCGGTGGCAACCGATCCAACGTCTTGAGCAGTTGTGATTCGGCACCATCCTTTGTCATAGAATCAATGACATAGAGAATTTTAATTTTACCTTGCGGGTCGGTGAGGCGGTTCGGCACATGAACCTGACTTCACGTAGATCCGCCCTCCGCTACGCTTACGGGCTACCGATATGGAATCAATGCCATACTGCTAACTATTACCAATACGTATAGAGAAGGACCTCTCCGACGATCAGTTGCCCAACGAGAAGACCCGCGACCCAATAGAGGTCCGACATCGGACGCGTTGTGAGGTGTTTAGCGACCGGAATCACGAAAAACGGCACCATGAAAATCCATATCCGCTCGACCTCCATCGTAAATAGGGTCGAGAATGTGAAGTAGAGAAGCGTGATGAGGAAACCGATGAGGAACGTGTCCAACCCTTCATCATGGCGGAATATCCAAGGCACCCGCGTCCCACTGCTCTCCTGTTCAGACGAACGAGTCTTCTGCCGCCACTCCTTCAACGCGACAACGATCTGCCGTAGCCAAACGAGCGTTATCGGTAGCCCCACGCCAATGAGGAACGCAAATAGGTTCGCGAAACTCAGGTGGAAATAACGCCCAACGGTTTCATAACCCGTTCCCATGCCCTTTTCATCTTTCTTGATAGCCGCCCAGAGTGCCTCGATTGGATCGAACCCAGTCAGAATAAAAAGGAACAGATAAAATCCGACGAATCCCGAAGCCGCGGACAGTAAGACCTTCAGATACTGTCTGAACTGCTTCCGCTCCAGTAAAGCGACAACACACAAGAATACACCCACAACGACCGTTGAATACGTCATGAACATCCCAAGCGCAAGCGAAATCCCGGTTAACATGCTATAAGGACGGGGTTCATGCCACACCTGGTCGGGTATCATCTCTTGCGCTCGTGCCTTGTAAAACAGATAAACGCTCAAGATCGGAAAAACACTGAAGGGACCGTCCATTGACGTGCCAGTGAACATCACAAAGTTGGGGGTAATGAGAAAAAGGAGGAGGGCATACCGACCGACCTTTTCGCCGTAGAGATGTTCGCCGAGACGATAGATCGGGACGACTGTGATCGCCGTGAAGAGAATCGAGATCAACGATGCCGATACCAGATTGTAACCGAAGATTTTGCTAAAAAACCATAAAAAAATCACACCCCCCGGGGGATGGGTGCGCGTGTGTCCTGAAAGGGTATCAAACAATTCCGGTGTGCTATAATCCCGCAGAAACCTGCGGAGTCCGAGTTCGTTAATACGCGGTACATCGCCATAATACTCCAAGGAGGTCCGCGTATATGGCTCCAATAAGGTTAGGACGCGTTCCGTTTTGCCCTCCCGTTCCAACTCTCGGTAGCCATCGATTTGGGCAACGCTGATATGAATCGCCAGGAAGCAGATAACCGCTATGCCCATTAATCGACGTCCGTCTGCCCCCGAGAGCAGGTATCTGTGACACAGATACAGAAAACCGATACACACCACAAGGGCAGGCACTATCCACCAACTCACGTCAAAACTCGGTTCCGCATAAAGCGGTAAAATGTGCCTTTCAAACCGCACCGCACCGAGATTGATAGACAGCTCCCGCATGACGTAATACAGGAATATATGGTAAACCAAAAAAAAGAGTGCGAGCACCCCAATCTGGACAGGAATGAATCGAATCGCTTTTCGGATATGTTGCCAAAAATCCTTCATTTTTCTCTACATAGATTTATCGGTTTGTGATGCCTCTAACTGTTGTGCCGCTTCTAACAACGCATTTGCCAAAAATTCCGGGTTCACCTCGTCTTTCCCTCGGAAGGTGCGTACCCGTTCACCGCGAACCTTTAGAACCGCAAGTTCCTTGCCCCCCAAGTGGATACCGACCTCAGCGTTGCGTGTCTCACCCGGTCCGTTGACTTCACACCCCATCACAGCGACTGGGATGTTGATACCGTGTTTCTCTAAAAGTTCCTCAGCGACAGCCACAATGTTCTCATAATCCGCCGCAGGATCGCCGCGCCCGCAGAACGGGCAGGAAACAACGTCTAACATGTCTTCCGCCATACCCAATGCCCGAAGGAGTTCTTTCGCCGTCAAGACCTCCTCAACCGGATCACCGGTAATCGAGATACGGATGGTGTCCCCAATCCCCTCTAATAGCAACGTGCCGATGCCGAGTGTCGATTTAACATGCGAACGTCGAGGGGTGCCAGCCTCCGTCACACCGAGATGTAACGGGTATGGGACTTTTGCCGCAAACTGGCGGTTTGCTTCTATCATCCGAAGTGGATCGCTCGACTTCACGGAGATCGCAATGTCCCTGAAATCGTGTTCCTCACAAATATTGACGTGCCGCATCGCACTCTCTACTAACGCTTCCGCCGTCGGTGAGGGATATTTCTCTAAGAGATCCCGTTCCAGCGACCCCTCATTGACCCCGATACGGATGGGGATATCCGCCGCTTTCGCCGCAGATAATACCTCCGCAATCCGTTCCTCATTACCGATATTTCCCGGATTGATCCGCACCTTCGCCACCCCCGCGTCTACGGCGGCGAGTGCGTATCGGTAGTTGAAATGGATATCCGAGACGATCGGGACTGAGGCACGCTTCACAAGTGCACCGAGTGCTTTTGCGTCCGGCGCTTCGGGCACAGCGACGCGGACAATCTGTGCTCCCGCCTCCGCACACCGTTCCACCTGTGCCAATGTGGCATCGACATCGCGCGTTAAGGTCGTCGTCATCGTCTGGATCGAGACAGGGCTGCCACCGCCAATCGGGACGTTCCCGACCATAATTTTTCGCGTAGGACGCTTGTTGCTGATTTGTATTAACTCTTTCATATTTTTTAATGGCTGACAATTCCTAACGCCTTGATGAATTTTTCGTTTTCCTGTTGTGTACCGATCGTTACGCGCACCGCATTCGGATAGCCATAACCGCCAATCGGGCGCACGATGACACCTTCCTTCAGAAGCGCGTCGGCGATATCCGTCCCTGATTGTTCGAGGTGCAACATGATGAAATTCCCCTCGCTTTCGACATAACGGAACCCCATGCCGTCAAAAGCGTCAGAAAGAAAGGCTTTACCGACGGCGTTCTGTTCTCGGCTCTTTGTAACGTGGGCGGTATCCTTGAGTGCCGCTCGCGCCGCCGCTTGTCCGACCAAGCTGCAATTGAAGGGTTGGCGCACCCGATTTAAGGTCTCAACCAAGGGAGGTGACGCGATGCCATATCCGATGCGCAGTCCAGCAAGTCCGTAAATTTTAGAAAACGTTCGGGTGATGATGAAGTTCCGTCCCTCCAGCACATACGGGAGCGTCTGTGGATAGTCTGAACGCTCAACGTACTCATAATAGGCTTCGTCAAAAACGACCAGTACATCGTCTGGTACCTGTTCCATAAACGCCGCTGTCTCGTCCGCTGTGACCATCGTGCCAGTCGGGTTGTTCGGATTCGCGACGAAGATGACCTTCGTCCTATCGGTAATCACTGCTGCCATGGCAGAGAGGTCGTGTGTATGCGCCACCATCGGCACGACGACGGCTGTCGCACTGCACAATTTGGTCACAAGACTATAGACGACGAATGCACCCGCTGCATAGATGACCTCATCGCCCGGTGCAACATACGCCTCGGCGACGAGTTGTAGCACGTCGTTCGAGCCGTTTCCTAAAATCAGATGTTCAGCAGAAACCCCAAGATCCGCTGCGAGATCCGCTTTAAGGTAGTAGGCGTTCCCGTCAGGATAGAGATGCACCTGTGTTGCGCTCTCTGAAATCGCCTGCATCGCCAACGGCGAGGGACCCAACGGATTTTCGTTGGATGCCAGTTTGATAATATCAGTAATGCCGAGTTCGCGCCGGACCTCATCAATCGGTTTACCACCCTGATACGGCTGAATCGTGTCAATGCTGGGTTTCGGTTTTAACATAACGTTTCGCTTCTCAATTCTCTTATCTCTATGCGTGCAAGCGTGTCCATCGAACACGCCCGAATACAAATCTATTATACCACACCCTCTCTTTTTTGAAAAGTTTTTTATGCGTGTTCCGCTAACGACTGCTGACGACCGATTGCGAATTGACTTCCAGACAGGAATCTGATACAATGTTTTGCACTTAAGACAACAGGAGAAAACATGAGACGATTTGGAACCCAGGGTCCCGTCAATCCTCACATCGGAAGGTGGCACAGAAGGGTATTATGTGGTGTTTGATTATCGTGAAAATCCGGAACCCCGGGTGGAGACGGATACAGTTGACGGTCATACAATCCACAGTTACGTTATTCCAGTCCTTCAAGCCCTCCCATCCCAACCCTAAAGATGCAGCGTTGAAACCAATAACCAACATCCCCTTGACAAAAAAGCGAATTTCGTTAAAATAAGGAAAACAGGACAGACGCAATTTTGACTGTAGTCCGTTCTGTAAGATGAGATTCTTCGGAAAACACAGCGTTCTGGTGGCACAAACTAACAGTTTGTGCTACAAAAGAGCAGTTTGCGTAAGTCCCAGAAAATTGTTATTTTACTTCACCATTTGCGCATGCACAGCATACGAAAGGAAAACTCATGGCACAAACACCTCCAGAATCCGCAGTCATCCTGTTTGACGGCACAGACCTCGGCAATTGGACGAGCTTAGACGGCAGCGAACCGGGTTGGCAGGTCGAAGGCGACGCAATGCTCGTCGTCCCACGCACCGGCGACGTCATCAGCAAAGAAACCTTCACGGATCATTTCGTTCATGTCGAATTTAGATGTCCCGATATGCCCGAAGCAACAGGACAGGCAAAAGGCAACAGCGGTGTCTTCCTCCAAGGCAGATATGAAGTCCAAGTCTTGGATTCTTACGGCATTGAAGTCCCCGGCATGGGCGATTGCGGCGCAATTTACAACCAGTTCGCACCCCTCGTCAACGCTTGCAAACCACCGCTTGAGTGGCAGACCTACGACATCACCTTCCGGGCACCCCGTTTCAACGACGCCGGCGAAATGACTGAGGGTCCACGCATCACCGTCATCCAGAACGGCTTGGTGATTATCAACAACGCCCAACTCGCTGGCGGAACTGTCGGAAGTATCGATTCAGAAGCCGCTACACCGGGTCCACTGCGTTTACAGGACCACGGCAACGACGTTCGCTACCGGAATATCTGGGCAGTCCCCCTCCCACTTGAGGGTTCGGACAAATATTAGCGGAATGGCTGTCGGCTTTCGGCGATCGATAAGACGGTAGCGTTAGACGAACACCTCTCTACTGACGGTTTCCGAAACGGTTTTCGTGGAAAACCCGACCTGATGGAAACCGATCACCTCTTTGCTGACCGCCGACTGCTGACTGCTGACTACCACCTAACAGAGAGGAATTTTATGGCAACCAATCAAGATCTTCCGACAATCCCGAGGCGACGCCTCGGAAGAACGGAACTCAGCATCCCCGTTGTTCCGTTCGGCACGCAGGGGTTTGGAAACAACTTCGGTTTCGTCTCAGATGAAGAGGCTGTGGATCTCGTTAAACACTCCGTGTCCATCGGTGTGAACCACTTCGACTGTGCACGTTGTTATGGGGATTCAATGCGCAAACTCGGTCTGGCGTTGAAGGAGATCCCACGTGAGGATGTCATCATTACCGGACGGCTCTGCTGCCATTCCGCCGCGAAGTGGGGTGGCTACGGAGAAGGGAGACCCGATTACTCCGCCGAACGCGCAATCGCCGACCTCGAAGACCAACTCGAACTCCTCGGCGTAGACTACTTCGACGGGATGCTTATCCACGACCCAGGCGAGATCGATCCCACGCTGGAAAAGGGCGGCACCCTTGATGGTTTACTCCAATGTAAAGCGCGTGGACTCGTCCACTTCCTCGGCTACGGGATGCGTCCGCACGATTTCCATCTCAAAGCGATGGCAACAGGCGATGTGGACCTCATCCTCTGCTTCAACGACTACAACCTCGTCCGGCAGAACGCCGCTGACGACATCCTCCCTTACGCCGCTGAACGCGACATCGGGGTCATGAACGGTTGGTCGATCCTGCGCGGTATCCTCACAGGTGTCGATATCGACGCTGAGATCGCAAGGGGCCGTTGGAAAAAAGAGGGTGATGTTGCAGCAGCGTACCCAATTTGGGAATGGTGCGTTGAAGAAGGCATAAGTTTGCTTCAACTTGCCCTCCAGTTCTGCCTGAAAGAAGAACGGATTCAGGGCAACAACATCGGAAGTCTGAACGTCGAGCAGCTCGAAGCGAACGTCAGAGCCGCCAGTACACCGCTCCCCGATGACGTCTGGGAGAAATACGAAGCACGTTTCGGATCAGACAATTAGAAGCAATTTTTAATCAAAAACGGCAGGTGCGGTTTCCAACCGCACCATTCTTCACCCTAATTCTTAAGTTCGTAGTCGTGCGATTCATCGCACGTTTCAGAGCGCATTGTCCCGCAAGTCCACACGCGACTTGCGCCATTGCGCTACTACGAACAATACTTACGTTTTACTCTCAATTAATTTTTCCAAAAATTTATGCGTCACACGCGGGAGCGGATACTCCTTTAGTGCCGTGACCTCAACCCATTTCGCATCCCGCGGACCCTTCAGCACCACCTCACCCGCTTGATACTCACACTGAAATACATCCACAACGACCTTGAAATGCGTGTAGGCATGCCTGACACGCGTGAGATACCGCATATCGGTGACAGAGAGATTGACGACATCCGCGATGTGTCGGACGCACGCCGCCTCGGCGGTCTCACCTTTGGCAAGTTGTCCACCCGGAAACTCCCAAAGTCCGCCGAGCAAACCGTCCAGTTGTCGTTGTGTGAGCAGAACTTGGTTGTCCCTATAGATAACCCCGACAGCGAGATGGTGCTCCGGGACAGGCTTTGTCTCGCGCCGATACGGAAACTCGTCCTGTCGCGCCGTGTGGAACGCCTCACAAAACGAATTCACGGGACACACAAGACAGGTCGGCGATTGCGGACGACACACCGTTGCCCCCAACTCCATCATCGCCTGATTGAAGAATCCGGGGGCATTCACATCTAAAAGCGCATCCGCTTGCTGCTGAAATAGTTTCGCCGACTTGGCGTCGTTAATCGGTGCCTCCATCAGAAACAGGCGTGCCAGCACGCGTTTGATGTTCCCATCTACAGCGGCATACGGGGCATTGAAGGCGATGCTCTGCACCGCCGCCGCGCTATAATCCCCGACGCCCGGCAACTTCCGAAAGCTCGCATAATCTTTCGGTATCTTCCCGTCGAGTTTATCTACAATGACCTGCGCCGCTTTGTGGAGATTCCGTGCCCTCGCATAATACCCCAAACCTTCCCAAACCTTCAGAACATCCTGTAGCGGTGCGGCTGCCAAATGCTGCACATCTGGGAACCGTCCGATGAATCGTTCATAGTATGCTACGACCTTCTTGACCTGTGTCTGCTGGAGCATCACCTCAGAGACCCAAATCCGGTAGGGATCCTCCGTGTGTCGCCACGGCATATCGCGTTGATAAACCTTGAACCATGCTAACAGTGTATCCCGAAAATCTTGGTAGTGTTTGTGTAAAGGTTTTTTGTGCATGTTTGTCTGAATCGCGGATTGTCGCGGATTTTACGGATTTCGCGGATTTTTTGACATCCTGTGTCCCTTATATTTCTTGTAAAGACCACTGTAACCTTATTGCAAGTTGTTTCGGTTCGTAGTCGTGCGATTCATCGCACGTTATGAAGCACAAGACTGTTCAGCCTAAAGGTCAGTGGCGATCCGAAAACCGACGCTATGAATCCCTCGGATGGGTTCATACGCCGCACGGTTCGCACACCTTGCAGCGAACTCTCCACGTGCAATCCACGCCCCCCCGCGAATCACCTTCCGGCGTCCTTCACTCGCGCCCAACGGATTCTCCGCTGGTGAGTACTTATACGTCTCCATGTGAAACCAATCGAAACACCAATCGTAGGCGTTGCCCGCCATATCGTAGCACCCGTAAGGACTCACGCCCGATGGATAACTCCCAACCGGCATCAGTCGCTTATTCCCCGATTCCGATGTATTCGCTCGACGCGCATCCCACATATCGCCCCACGGATACTCCCGAGCATCCGTGCCACGCGCCGCCTTCTCCCATTCCGCCTCCGACGGCAAACGATATTCCATACCTTCACGTTCACTCAGCCACGTCAAAAAATTCGTCACATCGTGCCAACTCACCCCGACGACAGGAAACTCAGGTGCGTTGAGATGCGCATCGTTATGGAACAATGGTTGCGGGTATCCTGTCTCCTCGACGAACTGCGCGTATTGTGCATTCGTGACCTGATACGTGCCGATGGCGTAAGCATCCAGCAGAACATTCCGTTGCGGTTCCTCTGGATCCGTCTTCCGCCATTCAGTCGGAATCGTCCCCATTATGAATGCCCCAGCGGGGATATGGATTAAAGGGTACTTGAGTCTTTCGATGTGCATGATAGGTGGGTAGATCCTCTGAAACAAAAAGTATCGGAAACGCTTCATTCCAGTATAACATACCCTTACATCTTTCGCAATCCTCCAATATTATTACATCACTTCCGCAATGACACATAATTTGACAACGCATCATGAATATATTATACTTAAGATATGCAAATCACCGCCAGAGAAGTCCGAAACTATATCACACCAAACGGACGTAATCCGTTCCGAGAATGGTCGACACAACTGCGAGATAAAAAAGCACGAGCGAACATCCAAAGACGCATTGCGCGCCTGCAGGAGGGAAATTTTGGTGATTTTAGAAGGTTAAATAGCGGTTTATGTGAACTAAGGATCAACTACGGACCAGGATATCGAGTTTATTTTCGTATGTTTGCCTCTCATATCATTATTCTCCTCTGGGAAGGACAAAAAAGAACGCAGCAGCGAGATATTACGAGAGCTCAAAACTATTGGAACGAAATAAGGAGCAGACACAATGAACACAGAAACCCTCCTTAAGCAAACGACCCGTTTTAGAGATGACCTTCTGAAAGACCTCGCAGACATAGAGTTCGCGATGTACTATTTGGAAGCCGCCTTATCAGATTATAAAGAAGATGGTAATACAGAAGCACTCTGGACAGCCCTGTATGATGTTGTAGCGGCACAGGGCGGAATTGGAAAACTTGCTGAAAGAGCAAAGGTGAATCCTAAGCATCTTAACGATATACTCGCCTCTAAACAGGCGCCGCGCTTAGATAATTTGCAAAACATTCTTTCTGGACTCGGATTTCAGATTCGCTTGGAATTCGCTGAAAGCGAACTGTAATACCCATAGCTTACATCCGATTGCTCGTTCCCGGATGAGCTTCGCCCTAAACATGAAGAAGGATAAAACAATCACACACGATGAACTCCGTCCAGAGTATGATTTGAGAAAGTTGCGAGTGCGGAAGTTTGGTCCTGCGCGTAAGCAGTTCGGTAACTTTATCAAGTTAGAACCTGATGTCGCTGCGGTGTTCCCTGACGATGTTGCTGTTAACGAGGCACTGCGATGTCTGATCCAAGAAGCCGAAGAAAACAGAAATACGTACTCTCGCCGCTTACCAATGAAGATTTTAGACACCGTCCCTAAGGATATTGATAATTCTATTGTCAAGTTAGAACCTGATGTTGTCAAGGCATTTCCAGACGCTGCGTCCGTGAACAAGGCACTGCGATGTTTGATCCAAGACTCCAATGAAAACGGCACAGTATTACCTCACACCGACCATGATGCTTAACGGACAAAACAATCATGAGAAGCAATAACCTTCATCCAAATTGCCTTCTCCAGCCTCAAAACTAAGGGAACGTGAATATGGAAAGGGAAGAGATCATCCATAGATTTCAGAACTTGAATGTATGGAAAAGAGGACATAAAGTAGCACCCCACAAGCCTCTTTTAGTCTTGTACGCAATTGATAAATTGCGACGTGGAGAAAACCAACTTATACCATACACAGAAGTAAAGGAGAAACTTTCAGAATTACTGATCAAATTTGGAACAAGCAAGTCGGAACCCCGTCCTCACTATCCGTTTTGGCGCCTACGCCAAGATAATGTTTGGAAAGTAACCGACGATCATCTTATTAAGGAAACCGACAGCGGAGATGCCCACGTCACTGACCTGAAGCTCCACGGTGTCTCTGGAGGATTTCACAAAGCAATTGCTCATCACCTACAGAACGATTTCAGCCTTACTTTAGAAATAAGCGAAAGCATGCTTGATCATTTTCGTTATTCAAAACACAAGGATATTTCACAGGCTGTTGGGATTGAGGACCTGTCTCATGTGCCCAAACGACAAAGACGAGAGTGGAACTTTCCCAAAAACGTACGGAAAGCCTATGAATATAAATGTGCAGTTTGTGGTTTTGATGTAAAATTGCACCACCGACATGTTGCGCTAGAAGCCGCACATATTCAGCCCCTTAAAAAAGGTGGACCTGATATAGCAGAAAATGGCTTGGCTCTTTGTTCACTACACCATGAACTATTTGATCGTGGAGTTTTCACGTTGTCGGAGCAATTAAAAGTACTCGTGTCTAAGTACGCAAATGGGTCAACGGGCTTTGATAAATGGTTGATGCGTTTTCATGGAAAGAAAATCAATCTTCCGCAGAGTCGAATGTATTACCCTCGCATCAGCTTTATAGACTGGCATTTCAGAGAAGTATTCAAAGACCCTTATCGCGAAAAAACTTGACATTTAACACAAATTTGTGCTAAAATCTAAATATGGAAAATCGGGATACAAATACCACAGCTAAAACACTACACCTGCTTAACCGCAATCGCTGCTCATGGCGATTCTTGATGCCCTTAAAGTCTGCTTGTATACAAGATTTTAACAAGTCGACTCGCCCCCCCCCCCCACTTTACAAACGATAAGCAATATACTTCATAAGACATTGACAGCATCTGCCAATGTTCTGTTTCCGCGCCCGCGTGTCCTCTCTCGCGATGATCCTCTATGCGGGCTGTTTTTGTTGTCCTATCTTCTACCGTTACTCTCAATTTCTCTCTCATGTTGCTGCTTGCTCCAGAGGTTGCTACATTTTGGAGGAACGAAATTTGAGTAACGCCTACACAACCGCACCTCAGACGATTCATCCATCTTTTTCGGGACACCAAACGTTTCCCTTCCGGTATACCTGGCTCAAAAAAGGCGTTGATGCCGTGACAGAAAATCCGACCGTCTTTTCATCGGAGAACGCCTCTGTCAGTTTAGGTGTTGGAAAAAACATGGTCAGTTCTATTCGGCATTGGTGTCGAGTATCAAGACTCATTGAGACAATAAAGCCAGTACCGTATCAGCGCGGGCAATTTGCCCCCACTGCACTCGGAAAAGCCATTTTTGACGATAAAGAAGGATTTGACCCATATCTTGATGATCCAGCCACGCTGTGGCTAATTCATTGGCAAATTGCAACAAATACCGATCCGGCAACCGCGTGGTATTGGGCATTTAATGTTTCAAGGGGCAACCAATTCACACCCCAAATATTCGCACGAGAACTGTCCAAATGGGCACAGGAAAAGAAACGATCCATGCGGTCGGTTTCTGATAATACACTCCGACGAGATGTCAACTGCTTTATTCGAACCTACTGTCAGTCCCGTCACACCGATGTCGTTGTCGAGGAGACCCTTGATTGCCCTCTCGTTGAACTCAATTTAATTGCCGAATTGCCAGACGGTAATGGATATGAATTCCAGCGAGGTGATAAAAAAACACTACCAATCGAAACCGTTGCGTGGGCACTGGATACGTTTTGGCAGCTTTACTTCCCACGGCAAGAAGCACTCTCGTTCTCAGAATTGATGTATGCGCCATCAAGTCCGGGACGGGTTTTCAGGTTAGACGAAGACACAATGACAGTATATCTTGAGAACCTCGCACAACTCACGGAAGGTGCGTTGCAATATGATGAAACAGCAGGTCTAAAGCAGGTCTATCGACATAGAGATTTAAACCAGATGGAACTTTTAAAGGAATATTATGGGTAACGTCCGTTTGTCAGAACTTTTTCACATTACAGAACGTTTTCAGCGTTCGGTCCATCTGGCGCGCGATTTTTATACAGAAAACGCTTTAGATGGCTACGTCGTGACTGCCAAAGCACGGGAAACCCTCACTCGGCTCATCACAGCACAAGAAAACGGCGCGACATCAAGAGCCTGGTCTCTTACCGGACCCTACGGTTCAGGGAAATCCGCATTTGCGCTGTTCGCTGCAAAACTACTCGGAAATTCTGAAGCACCGACAACCCGTCAGGCACTCGATCTGCTGGAACATGAAGATCCCTCGCTATATGAACGATTTATCAGCATAAACGGCAATGGAAATGGGACCCCATCTGGATTCTGTCCGGTGCTTATCTCTGGCGAACGCGCACCAATCATACTTGCCCTTCTACGCGGTTTAGAACACGGACTCAAGACTTTCGGAATTTCGTCCTCTAGTGCGCTTCAACGGAAGATCAGAAATCTGTTGAAAATCGCCGCAAACGGCACACCGCCACATGCATCTGAAATCACTTCGCTTTTCGAGTCGGCGGCGCGCACCGTTCGGAAAAACGGCGGCACTGGTCTATTGTTAGTAATTGATGAACTCGGCAAGTTCCTTGAGTACACCGCGCAATCTCCAGCAAAAGGCGATGTGTTTGTCCTACAAACTCTCGCCGAATTTGCAACACGTAGCGATCAGACCCCGCTATTTTTGCTGACGATTCTGCATCAGGCTTTTGAACAATACGCAAACAAGATAGCAAAATCGCAACGTGAAGAGTGGACAAAGGTCCAAGGACGGTTTGAAGACATCGCCTTTGTAGAACCTGCAGAACAGACCATTCGGTTGATCGCTGCCGCTATCCAGAATACATTAACTGACAAAACAGAAAACCTATCTATAGTACCCAAACTTTATCCAACTGAATTAAATCTCACACCCCACCAATTTGAGGACACTGAATTCGATCAACTCCTCCAAAACTGCTTACCACTCCACCCGACCATAGCACTTATTATCGGTCCGATCTTCAGACGATTCGCCCAGAATGAGCGTTCCCTTTTCGCCTTCCTTAACGCAAGTGAACCTTATGGACTCCAAGACTTTCTGTCAAACCAGCATTATAATGGCAGCGTGCTACCGATATTCTCGATCGCCGACCTATATGACTATCTCAATACCACCATAGGGAATAGATTAGCCGACTCAAGCGTAGGTAATAGGTGGGTGGAGATTGAAATGGCTATTAACGGAATCACTGATCCATCACCGACAACCATTAAACTCATTAAGACGATAGGGTTACTCGGTATTACCGGAGAAGTAAGCATTAATCTGAAAGCCTCAAAGCACGTTCTCCGTTATGCCTTAGATGACTGCACTGAAGGATTCACAGAGAAATTTGAAACCGCACTGGATACGCTAACAAGACGCAAGATCGTTATCCACCGTCCCCGAAACGACACCTATGCCCTTTGGGAAGGCAGTTACATTGACATTGAAGCCAAACGCCATGAGGCGGAACAACATCTTGATCCAAACCAAAGTCTCACAACTTATCTTTCAACGCTCGCGCCCCCTCGACCTCTCATCGCCCGCCGACACCTGTTCGAGAAGGGGACACTCCGCTATTTCGCCCTTCGTTACACCGACGCTGAAAATTTCGACGCGTCGCTCAGTGAACCACTCGGCGATGCAGACGGACTCGTTCTCTATGCCCTCCCCGCAGACGAACATGAAGGTAGGCACCTCATTGAAAAAGCGAAGGCCAAAGCCGTTGTAAACCGTAAAGAGATCCTGATTGCAATCCCGCATTCCACCAGCTTTCTGCACGACGCTGTTACCGAACTCGCCTGTTTACAGTGGATCTCGGAAAACACACCGGAACTCGACGGCGATCCAGTCGCAAGGCGAGTCCTTTCACGCCGACGGTTAGAAGCGGAACAAAATGTAACCGAGCAGTTCGCAGCCATCTTTGGTAACGACAGCGAGAATACTTGCAAATGGTTTCACAAAGGACAAAAAGTAAATATCAATTCTCAACGCGAAAGAAATGAACATCTATCAAAAATCTGCGATGTGGTTTACCACGAAACCCCCATTATTCTGAATGAACTGATCAATCGGCGTAAAATCTCCGGCACTGTAACAACCGCACGCAAGAGATTAATTCAAGCGATGCTCGAAAACGGCGATCAAGAACACCTCAGCATTACTGGCTATCCTCCTGAAATGAGTATCTATCGTTCCCTCTTATGGAACACAGGGATACACCGCGAAGTTGAAGGTGTATGGGGATTCCACCCACCACATCCAGAGGATAAAAACGAAATATCGCGCACATGGCAAGCGATCGAGACGTTTCTTGGCAAATGCGAAGGTGAGAGACAACCTGTCGAGAAACTCTATGAAAACCTGATGGCACCACCCCTGGGCGTGCGAAACGGTCCTCTACCTATCCTCTTGTGTGCCGCGATGCACCATTACAAAACAGAAATAGCACTTTATGAAAACGGCTCCTTTATCGCAAATTGGTCAATGCCGGTCTTTGAAAGGCTCCTTAAAGCACCGCAACAATTTGAGCTGAAACGGTTTCGGATGACGGGTATCCGCTCGGATCTGTTTTCACAGTTTTCAGAGGTATTCAATCAATCGACAGACACCCAAAAACCCGATCTGTTGACAGTCATCACACCGCTCATGCGCGCCATCGCACAACTCCCGAAGTACACTTTGGGGACACAAGAATTGCGTGATAACGCGAAAAATCTCCGTAAAGTTGTGCTGAATGCGCGTGAACCTGACGAACTCCTCTTCAAACAATTGCCGGAGGCTTTTGGCTTTTCTGCCTTTAGCGAGGAGGCGGCAACAGATTCAAGGACTATTTCGGAATTTTTCAGGACACTCCAAGATGCATTGTCCGAGTTAGAACAGGCGTATGACATCCTACTGAATTCGGTTGAACAACTGCTTGCAGAGGCGTTCAGTTTAACACCGACGGCAGAAAAACTCCGCGTAGAACTGGTCAAAAGAGCCGAACCTTTGTTAGCGGTAACAATTGAAATGGATCTTAAAGGATTTTTAATCCAAGTTTGTAGCGGCGGACACGCTTTCAGCAGTTGGCTTGAAGCCATCGCGACCTATCTCGCCAAAAAACCGCCTCCAGCGTGGATAGAGGCAGATAAAGCCCAATTTGAGATTAATCTCTCTCAAATCGCAAGAAAGTTTCGGCACTTTGAAGCGGTATCCTATGAAAAAGGGAAGCACATAGTCGACGAACAAACCGCTGCCATAGAACACGAGATCAAAAAAGTTTTCGACAAATTCAACGTAGACAACAACCCGGAACTCCATATCGCAATTTTAGCACGAATTTCACAAAAATGGATACAACACCTTGACGAATAGAGGGAGAAAAACATGGAACAAAAAACACGTCACCTGCTCGGTCTCTCCGGTGGTAAAGACAGTTCCGCGCTTGCCGTTTACATGCGGGACAGGGTGCCAGAGATGGAATACTTCTTCTCTGACACGGGTAAGGAATTGCCAGAGACTTACGCGTTTCTGGATCGATTAGAGGTATTCCTCGGCAAACCGATTGCACGTCTCAACATGGAGCGGGATGCCAGCGAGAACCGCGATTTCGATCACTGGCTGACGCTCTACGGAGGCTTGTTGCCGTCGTCTCAAGTGCGATGGTGCACTGTTAACCTTAAGATAAGACCTTTTGAGGAATACGTCGGCGAAGACAAGGCGTATAATTACGTCGCCATCCGTGCCGATGAAGACCGTGTCGGTTATAAACCGCTGAAAACCGCCGCCCTCCGCAACATCGAGCCGAAGTACCCGTTCAAAGAGGATGGCATCACCAAAGAGGATGTCTACCGAATTCTGGAGGAAAGCGGTCTCGGTCTACCTGATTATTACAACTGGCGGACGCGTTCGGGGTGTTATTTCTGTTTTTTCCAGCGCAAATCCGAGTGGGTGGGACTCTTAGAGCAGCATCCAGACCTCTTTGAACTCGCCAAGGCATACGAGAAATTCAACCCAGAGACAGGCGAACGGTTCACGTGGTGTCAAGGTGAAAGCTTAGAGGAACTGTCGCAACCCGAACGGATCGCGCAAATCAAGGCAAATACTGAAAAGGCGATGGCATCCAAGAAAACGGCAAAACCGAATCGTCGTTTGATAGAGATTCTCACCGATGTTCATGACGACGAAGATGACGAAGAACCGTGTCTGATTTGTCACAAGTGATAATTCTATAATATCAAAACTATTTATACAATAAGAGGTGTCTAACCTATGAGAACAATTTCACTAGACAACGGTTTAGACAACGGTTGGCCCATTGATAGGGTCATCAGAAGGAGACCACGGATAAATCCACAACCCCAATATCAACGAACACCAGTTTGGAACGACACAAAAAAACAATTACTTATTGACTCAATACTTCGGGGATATGACTTACCTAAATTCTATCTGCGCTCATCTACTAACGGATATGAACACGAGGTTGTCGATGGTCAGCAAAGACTTCTCGCAATTTGGGATTTTCGGGACGATCAGTATGCGTTAGGAAATACATCAAAAGATATACCTAATTTTGGAGATTTATCAGGCAGAAAATTCTCAGAATTACCCAGCGAAGCACAAGATCAATTTGGAGAATTTAAACTTAATTTGGTTGTGATAGAGGAAGCATCAGACTTAGAAATACGGCAGCTTTTCTTAAGATTGCAGGAAGGAGTTAGCCTGAATCCTCCAGAAAAACGGAACGCTATGTCTGGTAATATGCGTGATTTTGTAGCAGACTTGGGGGAAAACCACCGAATTTTTCGCACAGAATTAATTCGTCTTCCTGATACAAGATTTCAGTGGCATGATTTAGTGGCAATAGTAACATGCTTAGAAATAGCTGGAGGACCAACAGATGTTAAAGCTCCTAGTCTGAAAAAGATGTACGAGGATGAGCAGGAGTTTAATAACAATGGAACCATTTCCCAAAAAGTAAAACGATACTTGAATTATATGGCAAGAGTTTTTGAAGCCCCTGAAACCCCGATTCCCGAAACAGATATTAAGTGGGGCTTCGTAGACTTGTACCTACTGATTTCAAAAATGGATGCCTCCTATGCTATCAGTCAGCGAGAACAAGACTTTAAAAATTTTTACATTACTTTTGAAGGCGAGAGACGAGAAAATATGAGTGATTATGGTTCACTACGTGCTGGTCAAGATCTTTGGAATAGAGACTTATATAATTATATTGAGGCATTCATTCGTTCAGGGGGTACAAAAAAGAATATCAACACGAGACATAAAGTATATAAAAGACGATTTCTTAGAGATTTTCCAGACTTAGTGTCGAAAGACCCTCAACGTAGATTCACTAACGACCAACGGATTTTCATTTGGCGCCGAGCCAATGGTAAGTGTCAAATATGCGATGCAGAGATTAATTTGAATCAAATGCATGCCGATCATATCATTTGTCATAACGAAGGTGGAAGAACAACCCTTGAAAACGGACGAGCACTTTGTATACCATGTAACACTAGTAGAGGTGTTACATAATCTCATTTTCAATACTCATACTTGAAACTTGATTTATGAATTTACCTAATTGACCGTCTATAGACTAAAAAATGAAGCAACTTTTCAAAAAATTATACTTTGTCCAAACTGAGGACAACATTGATAAAATCATCAGCAATCATCCGGATATTTTCAAACCTGAAAATTGGTATCCTCTCGGTGGTCATGAAAATAATTTCGGTGTCATCGAAAATCAACAATCTACCCCGATTGCAGCACTAATTGAGAAAATTACGAACTCAATTGATGCTGTTTTGATGAAGAAATGCTTGCAAGCAGGCATCAATCCCACATCCAATCAAGCTCCCCAATCCATGGATGAAGCTAGAACGAATTTCTTTCCAAAACACAGAGACTGGGATCTGGCAGGACTCCGAAATCAGCAAGCCGAGAGCATTCAAGTTCTTGCCGACGGACCACGCGGCAATACCTCCCTGATTATTTATGATGATGGCGAGGGACAACATCCTGAAGAATTCGAGAACACCTTCCTTTCATTGTTGCGAGGAAATAAGAACGAAATCCATTTTGTTCAGGGCAAATACAATATGGGTGGGAGCGGTGCCATTGTGTTCTGTGGTAAAAAGCGATACCAATTAATCGGTTCAAAGCGTCACGATAACACCGGGGAATTCGGTTTCACACTGATTAGAGAACATCCACTGAGCAAAGCAGAAGAAAACACCAAAAAGAATACATGGTACGAATACCTAAAGATTGATGGAAAAATCCCTGCTTTTCAAGCAGATAGGCAGGATTTAGGACTGCATAAAAGAACTTTCACAACAGGAACAATTATCAAACTCTACTCCTACGATCTTCCCGCCGGAATCTCAGATATTTCAAGGGATTTGAATCGGAGCATTAACGAATATCTATTTGAACCTGTCTTGCCCGTGTATACAATTGAAAAAGAGGAACGCTATCCTAAGAGTTCTTTGCGAAGGGGTTTATACGGACTAAAACGCAGATTGGAGCAGGAAGATAATAAATACGTTGAAGAATCGTTTTCTTTAGATTTTGACGACGAACTTTTTGGACAAATGAAAGTGACGTGTTACGTATTCAAAACAAAAATAGACGACAGATCCGTCAAAGAAACTAAGGAAACAATTCAGCGAGAGTTTTTCAAAAACAGAATGTCCGTGCTATTTTCAGTCAACGGACAAGCACATGGACACTATACATCCGAATTCATAACTCGCTCCCTAAAATTAAATTTACTTAAGGAACACCTCCTTATTCATGTTGATTGTACGAAAATGGCTCCCAATTTCCGCAGAGAATTATTTATGGCATCTCGAGACCGGTTAAAAGATGGTGAAGAAACTCGTGTGTTACGGAAATTTTTGGCAGATAAGCTCGGAGCAAAAGATGGACGTTTAGCGGAAATTCAGAAACGGAGGAAAAACTCTATAGCAATAGAAAGTGAGGACGCGAAAGACTTGATTAGATCTTTCGCACAAAATCTCTCACGAAACCAAGATTTGTTGCAGTTGTTAGGGCAAACTCTAAACTTAGACCTACAAACTAAAGGAAATCAGAAAAGAAATTCTAACAGCTCAACCAAGAAAAAACCAAAGCAAAATGACATGCAACCTTTTAATTCGCAAAGATTTCCAGCATTTTTCAAACGACGTGTGCGCGGAAGCTCCGGAAATGGGGTGGTGGCAATCCCAATTGGTGGTGAGAAAACAATCCTCTTTGACACAGATGTCGAAAACAATTATTTTGATCGCATCGAAGAACCAGGGGAATTAAAAATTGCCATTCTTGATTTCAAAACAAATGAAACCGAAGGTGGAGATGCCCCAGGTAAAGTTGATCGGATCGAAGATGTATTCAATGCCCGGAAAAGTAGTCCTCAAGACGGAACAATAAAGATTCATCTCAATCCGAAAAAAGAAGTAGATGTCGGAGATGAAGCAAGGATTAAAGTGAGTCTTAGCGACCCTAGCGGTAACTTTTTTGAGGAAACATTCTGGGTAAAGATAAGCGAACCCCAAGCACCTCCGCAACCTTCGCCTAAAACTGAAAATAAAGAAATTCCGAATTTAGGTTTGCCTGAGATGAAATTAGTTTATGAAAAAGATTGGGAGCAATTTGGAGAAGCAGGCGAAACAATGGATTATTCTACTGTGATGTACCCTTATGTTGAAGGTGAGAAATTAGAAATCATCTACATCAATCTGGATAGTACTGTTTTGAAAAATTTCAGAGCGAAAACCAGAAATGCCAGTCAGGAACAGTTAGAAATAGCCAATCAAAGATATATCGCCTCTGTATATTCACACACATTGCTTTTGTATTCAATTACAAAGGCACATAAATACGAGATTGTGCAAGAGGAAAATGGCAGAGATTCTGATGTTGAATTAGGCACTTACCTCAAAGATTTGTTCGACAATTATTACGCAGAATTCCTTCTGAACTTCGGTTTTGATGATATTATGCAATTGCTGGAATAATAACTTCACAAAGCATCAACACCCAAAAAAGTGTATCTAATCCCATAAATCCTGATTCAAACAACAGCAAAATTCTTTTCCCAATTTCCGCCGACTCCGTGTATAATGGGGTATCGTTCTGATGCCAATAAAACACGGAGAACATAGATGTCCGATCCCAACATCAAACCTACGCATAAACCTATCAAAATCTATTACGCCGAACTGGAAAAATATGCCCAACTCGGTGAGGAAAACGAAGGCACTGTCCGTGCAGCATTTCAAAATCTTCTGCAACCTTACTGCCACCAATCCTAGTTACAGCGAAGAGATAGATATGAATTGGGACAACGTCGGACGTTTAGTAAAAGCTGCATCAGGAATAGATTGGCGCAAGGATGGTGAATACGAAGGAAGAACAGGAGAAGCAGCTGGGAAAGTTATGGCAGATGAAATGATACGCCTATTGCCAACTGAAGGGGTTATCGCAGGGTCATTCAATTGTAGGTTTTTTTCGGCGTTTTCGCCAAGACATCGCGAGCCTGGGGAAACACCCAAGCAAAAACACTCGCGCCTACAGGGCTCCTTGGGAACCGAAAATCCAAAATTTCGGAAAATTGAATAGCCCTGATGCGATGTACGATGTACAATTTTATTTGACCTTCAGGCAAATTTGTGTTATAATTAACCTTCAAGATTCGCGTCTAAAAAATGTACCCTTTTCCGTAGAAGTCTGTTATAGTAAAATCCGAAAATATGTTCACACTTGTAGCATAGGCGACCGTTAGTCTCCTGTGCATCCCTGAATCACGCGTATGAAGACTTATAGAGACCCCCTTCTTCTGAACATATCCACAGCAAACATGCCTTCGTGCTGGGTCCCGGTATCCGACTGGGGCACCATTAGCCAAGGCGCGATTACCCCCCCCCTCTTAATTCACGTGAAGTAATTTTACATATCTATCTCATAAACTGCGTCCGCAGCTTCGCTGCTGTCGCGGTTTTTTCGCGCCCGCACGCGCTGCGTTTCCACACGTCTGCCGCGTTGCGGGCTATTTTTGTTGCATTGGGATTCCACCGGATGCTTTTTGCAAGTGTTGGGCGGTCCCGATACATCTACCCTTGAGGGTTAACCAAATAGGACTTACGCATTTCCTTTTAATATGCGTAAGTCCTACCAAACTTAAAGAAGGAAAGACTCACAATGTTTAGATTCTGCATCTTATCAATTCTCTGTGTATACGTTACCGCATCAGCCGCGTTTGCGCATCCTGATCCTGGCGATGGTTACCACTTCGGGACTACACGTGGCATCAAATTAATAGTGGGCGGGGAGAACAACGAGAGGTTCATCGGACAGAGAGAGCCTGATGCTGAAGGTTACCACATTCATAGGTACAGCTATACAATTACTGTGGATGGGGGTTCGGTAGGGCTAATATGGGAGAAAACATTTAAAACTGGCGAAGATCCTCCTCCCCCCGATACGCTGCCAGACGGCTATTTCCCTAGGTTTGGACCTAGAAAGGAAGTTACTGATGACCTAGGTCCGGAGCACATAGTCCACCCACCGGCGCATTCTCATGGCGTTACACACGAACATGGCACCTATGTGTCCCACACGCATACAGTGTGGCACACACACGCTGGGGATGCCTCGCAGCACACGCACACTTACACCGAGTCTGAAACTCACAGCCTCTCGGATGGCAGCCACACGGGCGTAGGCACCAGGCAACAGAATAACCCACCCCCAGGGTCAAGCGGACGTGAAGAGGAAGAAGGGCGTAGTGGACCACCCCCAGGTGATAATCCACCCCAGCAGCAGTTGCATTCTCATGAGGTTACACACCAACATGGCACCTATGTGTCCCACACGCATACAGTGACACACACTGGAGATGCATCGCAGCACACGCACTCTTACACCGAGTCTGAAATTCACAGCCTCTCGGGTGGCAGCCACACGGGCGTAGGCACCAGACAACCGGTGCAGAACCCACCTCCAGGTAATAACCAAGGTAATAGCCAACCCCAGCAGAGGTCGCATTCTCATGAGGTTACACACCAACATGGCACCTATGTGTCCCACACGCATACAGTGACACACACTGGGGATGCCTCGCAGCACACGCACACTTACACCGAGTCTGAAATTCACAGTCTCTCGGGTGACAACCATGTGGGCGTAGGCACCAGACAACTGACGAATAACCTACCTCCAGGTGATAACCAAGGTAATAGTCCACCCCCAGCGGGAGGGGAGGGTGGAACTCCTGAAGGGACATCCAATGGAGCCACGACTACCACAGTAGCGACTCCAGTCGTAGGGGAGGGCGGGGGCACCCCTGAAGGGACATCCAGTCCTCAACAGGTCGTGTCAAGTGGTCCCCAAGCAACGCAACCCGGGGCTCCACCCGAGCGTCAACCTTTATTACCCATACGCATCACAGAGTATATGGTCAGAGATTGGACGGCTGGGATTGGTGGATTACCACAGTGGATTGAGGTGTATAACCCCAACACCGAGGCAGTCAACCTCAAAGGTTACACGTTCCAATATGCCACCCGACGGTCGGCCAATGCCCCCCATAAAGTCCATACGCTGACACTCGCTGGAACACAGGACGGGTTCAGCATAGCGGGAGGCGGCGTAGCGATCCTATCAACCCGAAAAGTTCCGGCATGGCGATTTTCCGGTATTGGAGCCTCCCAGGTCTACAACTTGAGCATAGACAACGTCCTCAAACGCGGGTGGGTGTTGACGGATGCCAATGGCAAGGAGATTCACCGTCTCGGTAGGGCTGCCTTTAGTGCGTTAGGGGATCCGGTGGCACCACTCCATCAGAACAAGGCGCGGGTCTCTTATCAGGTCGTCCCGAGCGAGTCGCCCCCGGAGGTTTATTACTATGGACATCGGGAAGACATCGGGTCTCCTGGGTTCTACAAGCAACCGGCGCCGGCGGCCCCGAGTGCGGTCAAACGCAAGCGAGTCGGCACCTGGGCGAGTCTGAAGCAAACGCCATAAAAAAACCTCAGGACTTACGCAGTTCCTCCTAAAGTCCCCCTACCCCCTGATAAGGGGGATATGGGGGGTGAAGGATTTAGGGGATTAAATCACTGAAAGAACGCCTTTTTCGGTGAAATCTATTCCTTTTTTATCCGATGTGCGTAAGTCCTGTCTATAAAAGCCAATCCTCAATCAAGACGGTTCTCTCATCCTGAAAATCCTGATTCAGACAATTTTACCCTCCAAATCCCGAAACTACCCGCTGATTGCTGAAAACTGAATATCCTCGAGGGTTATCGCGAAAAACTTGACATCTCACACACGTTTATGCTATAATTTAATCACAATGCTCAACTAACGGAAATCGCCTAATTTGCTGCTAAAAAATTATGCGACAGGTGCTGCAGTTGAAGGGATAATACCAGCAGGATATGAAGAACCAAGATACGAACGCCACACCCAAAACACGACACCTACTCGATAGCAATCGCTATCCATGGCGATCCTTAATGTGCTTAGCGTTCATGCGTGCATTAGGATTTAACAAGCCGACTACCCCCCCCCACTTTACAAAAAACAAGTAATTTACTTCACAAAACATTCACGGCATCCGCGAATGTTCTGTCCTCATGCCCGCACGCCATCTCGTCTGATGGCACCCAATGCGGGCTATTTTTGTTGTCATATTTTCCGCACAATTATAGGTCCATAAAGGAGAAAGCGAATGAAAAATAGATTAATTTTTATTGTTTGTCTATTGGTTCTACTCGGTACTCCCGTGTATGCGCAATCCGGATTTTACGAATTACCCATCAGCAAAAAGGCGGTCGGTATAGGCTACCAACGCTACAGACCGCCGAAACGGACAGATGCCTCTTTTCGCTTTCATGCACAAACGATATTAGGGAGTCTCGACTACGCTTTCAGCCGTGATCTAAAGGTCTCACTCCTACCGGGTGTTTCTTTTTTTGATGTCAATACGCAGAATCCTACTGAGATCGCACCCAGTCCTTCTATTGATATAAGGTTACTCAACATTAACGAGCTGAACATGACGGGATTGAAGTTTTTCATATCAGGCGGGTTCAGGACCCAATACATGAATATCGTCCGTACTGGGAATTTACCCCTGCATTCTGTGAACATGGCACTCCGAGGCGGTGCGGGATTCCTGCATCTCCTTGAGACAGATCACGGATGGAAACTCAAGCCATTTTTCGCACTATTCGCAACACAGGTCTGGGACAACGTCTCAAGTGCTAAAAGATTGTACGTCAATACGTCAAGAAACTTTTTCACCGGTGAAGCAGGTGTAGAAATAGAGTTGTCGCCGACGATGAGTGCCATCGGGAGCATTGAATTCCCTTTTGATTCTTCAGAATTACTGTATCGTTTCGGCGTGAACTTCCATCAAGCACCCTCTCTGAATATACCCCGTGAAACGACATCACAAAACGGCAGCGTTGAGACAGACACGCCGGAAGTTGTTGCTGAATCGGGGCAGATCCATTACGAGCCGAATCTTGAGGTCGCCGGTCCCCAGTACAAATCCAAAGTTGATCCGAAGTATCCAGAACTCGCAATCGCTGCGGGGCAGATCGGTGTGGTCATCTTAGAAACAATCATCAATGAAGAGGGTATCCCGATAGACATCGTTAAACGGACAAATCTCGGATACGGACTCGAAGCAGCGGCACTTGCGGCGTTGAAGCGGACAAGATTCCATCCTGCGATATACCGTGGAGAGCCAATCCCGATGCGGGTCACGATACGCTATATTTTTAGAATTCAAGATACAATCAGATAGGGGGTCGTATGTTACAAAAATTTCTCTACGCGTGCATGTTGATATGTTGTCTACTGGGGTGCACTTCAGACAGCTCAGATGATAATTCGATATTTCCAACACCCCTCGTGCCCGAACCCGAACCGACACCCCAAACGCCCCCACCGGTCGTTGAGGTGCCTATTATAGTAGAACCCATTGAGGAAAAGATTGATGTACCGCCCGTCGACCCAATCGTTGAGGATGAAGTCGAGCCTGAACCTGTTGAAGAAGCCGAGCCTGAGCCTAAAGACAGGACAGCACCCCGCCTCATTGATAGCAGCATCTCACATGGTGATGTAGGCATCGATCCAGACACAGAGCGTTTCATTTTTACATTCGATGAGGAGATCGGGCGCGCCGATATAAAACTCATCAATAACACGCTCAAGATTGATATGGAATGGACAACGCTTTTAGATGGCAAACGCGTCATCCTTTTGAGAGTGCCAGGGGAGGGGCGTCGGATGATGATGGGCGAACTCTATACAATACAAATGCGATGGCGGGATGAAGCAAATAATTGGGAACCTGAAAATTTCGGAGTTATTCACGTTATTACCTTCATCACTGAGGTCAAGGAATGATTATGAAATACTTATATCCTTTTTTTTGCTGCATCTGTCTCATGGGGTGTACGACGGATAGCATAGATAACAGCAATGGGAGCACAATATTTCCAACACCGCCAAGCGTCACAGAACCTCAGACGGCAGATGCTCTTCCAGAACAAACGCCACTCACAAATGTTGTTGAGAACGCCGTTGAATGTCCGCCTGAATTTCAGGGCGAGTTTGTCAGTGGTACACTCAATGATGAAGGTTCTGAGCGTAAGAGAATAAATTTCAACGATAAATTCGTCGTCTATTATTACACTTTGAATTTGGTGCTAAAGGATTCTATCTCTATTAAGATTATCCTTGAAGAAGCTGCACTCGCCCGATCTAAGGAAGGTAAACGGCAGATAATCGCTGGAGATTTCTTATTGGTGAAGTTAGACCATCTCTTAGAACCCGGAATATGGAAAGGGGTCTTGGTGAAAAACTTAACCCAAAATATCTCCTTTTAAGAATACTAAACTTTGGACAATTTTTAAAAATCCCTCGTGTGACAAGAGGAGAACATCGACGCATGGCATGCGGCAGTCTCCGAATTCAGAGAGACGGTGCCGGAACTCGGTGAGAAGTTGGCAGCACCCAATTTTGATCATTGTCCGCGCTGTGAGATGGGACACCTGTAAAAAACGCAGTCGGTCCAAGGGCACAACCTAACAGGTTATGCTACAAAAAAGCAGTATGCGAAAGTCCACCGGACAAATAAAATTTGACAGTCAAGGGGTGTCGTGCTATACTGTATAATACGGTCAGCTTCAGAACAGGATAGCGCAGAATTCATAGTCTGATGATACTTGTACGGGCAAATTATAAGGTACCCCCTTGAATAAAACAAAGATGACCTATTTTGAGAAAGAGGATATACTGCATCTGGCGATTTCTGAGGAGCCAGAAAGTGATAGTTTGGAACTCAGTCCCAATATCACCGCCGAATTGAACAGTGACGGTGAACTTATCGGGATTGAAATTCTGAATGCCAGCATCTTCATTCGGGATTCGATTTTAGAATCCGCTCACGCAAAAATGCTATCACTCACCAAAATCCAGTCCACCTAATAGGATATGGCACGCTTGAACAGATATAACGTGAATTCGACTTAAGTCCCTCCGCTGGTGAGGTTGCCTCAATACCCCGTTTCACTCTCAAAAAATCCGCGTCATCCGCGATAATCCGCGATTCAGACAACTGGAAAATTGAATACCGCTGTGGTTCTATCGCAGGGTGATTTCGTTTTCGATTTCACGTTTAGTTTTAGTTCCCTTCTGTGAAGAAAAAATATATAAAACGTAAGCGTTACACCTGTTACGGCACACGGCGTGTGCCTACTACTTTTAAAACTAAATAGCCCTGGGTTCTATTGAGAAAAATTTGACATCTCATACAGGTTTATACTATAATTTAATCATAATGTTCAACTAACGGAAATCAGCTAATTTGCTGCTAAAAAATTATGCGACAGGTGCTGCATTACAAGCAGGATATGAAGAACCAGGATATGAACACCACACCCACAACACGATACCCATTCAATAACAATCGCTATCTACGGCGATGCTTAATGTGCTTAGCGTTCATGCAGGCATTAAGATTTAACAAGCCGATTACCCCCCCCCACTTTACAAAAACTAAGTAATTTTCACAAAACACTTACAATATCCGTTAATATTTCCTATTTGCGCCCGCGCGCCATCTCGTCTGATGGCACTCAATGCGGGCTATTTTTGTTGTCATATTTTCCGCATAATTATAGGTCTATAGCTGTATTGATTATTTCCGCAGGCAGAACGTCTCCGATGCCCTCGAACCCCTGCCCCTCATTGACGAAGGACGTATCGCCGCCACAGAAGCGTGTCCATCGCCCGGACTTGCGCGCGACGCCCTTCGCCAGCAACTTCAAAGTGCGATTGCCAAACTCACCCCGATACGCCGCCGTGTGTTCTGCCTTTACTACCCCGAAGCGCAGCCGATCAAAGCGGAGAAAAAAAGGATTCTGGAGGTTTTCTTGTTTATCACACGTAGGCAATTTATAGAACGGGTCTCTGCCGCAGGACTCGCCCTCAGCACCAGTTTCGCACTCACAGGATGTGGTTCTTTGGACATCCTATCCCCGCCTTCAATGCCCATAGAGATCGAAGATGACACCCCGGCACTGATTATCGGTTCTGGGTTTGGCGGTGCGGTTACGGCTTTGCGACTCGGCGAGGCTGGCATCCGAACGATGGTCTTGGAGCAAGGCAGGCGTTGGGATTCCGCAGCGGCTCCGTTTTCTCGTTTATTACCGCCCGATGGGCGTTCAACGTGGTTACGAAACAGAACCGTTCTGCCGTTCGGTCCATCAATGCCGATCCAGAAATATACGGGTGTCTTAGACCGTGTGGATTATCCGAACATAAAGGTGTACCGAGGCACAGCGGTCGGTGGTGGCTCCATCGTATACGGCGGCATCAGCACACAACCGCCCGAAGACCTATTTTATGAGGTTTTTCCGAGTGGCATCTCCTATGCGGAACTGCTTCCCTATTACGAACGCGTCCGCACGATGCTCCGTATCACGACTGTGCCTGCAGACATTGAAGAACAGCCATACTACGACTACACGCGTGTCTTTGTCGATCACGCAGCGACTGCCGGATTAGAGACAGTCTCTATAGGACAGGCACACGATTGGGACACCATCCGTTCCGAGATCGCAGGGACGCTGCCGCCTTCTGCTATTATCGGAGAAGCGGTGTATGGCAACAATAGCGGCTGTAAAAACAGTCTCGATCAAAACTATCTGCCGATGGCAGAATCCACAGGTTATGTCACCATCCATCCGTTGCACCGCGTCATTGAGATCACTCAGGAAAAACGTGGTAAATACGCCGTGACAACTGAACAGATAGATGAACGGGGTGAGGTGATACAGACGAAAAAAATCACTACGGACTTTCTATTCCTCGCAGCAGGTTCTATTGGGACGACGGAGTTATTGGTAAAGGCGCGTGAATTGGGGAGCTTGCCACATCTCGACGCGGCAGTTGGGCACGGATGGGGAACGAATGGCAATGTTTTGTTTACACGCACTGTGGACGCGTTAACTGGAAAGATGCAAGGCGGTCCCGCCATCAAAGCGATTTTAGATTATGAGAATCGGGAAACCCCTGCGATTATCAAAGCAGCATACTTTCCTATCGGACTCGAATGCAACTGTCTCCTGTATTTGATGCTTGCTTTAGAGACCGAGCGCGGACATTTTTCATACAACGCATCGACCGACACTGTGGAATTGATGTGGCCAGCAGGAGGCAACGATCAAGCGGTGCGGGCGGTGGTAGACTTCGCCGAGCGTCTGAACGCTGCCAATGGGGGACATCTCAGTTCACCTGCGGGGTTACCTTTTAGTCCGCCTGACATTCTCAAAGAGTTTACATATCACCCCTTAGGCGGAATGGTCCTGGGTGAGGCGTGTGATGTGTATGGGCGCGTCCATGGTTACACAAGGTTGTATGTCATGGATGGTTCATTGTTGCCGGGGTCTTGTGCAACTGCGAATCCGTCCCTAACGATTGCGGCTTTAGCAGAACGGAATATTGAAAATATTCTTGCAGCGGATTTCGATTGAATCGAATCTGTTGTCCCTGGCGATGGCGTTGTGAATATTCTTGACCTGGTATTCATCGCTGAGAGGTTCTGATCGCCTAAAAATTTTCCTTGTAAATTCATGATCAATCGTGTATACTATGATAAGGCTGCGAACCAAAGATATGAGAGCCTTATACACAGTATAAGGCTCCCAGTCAAGAGCTCCCCACTTTCCTCTCGTTCACCTACCGGCTGCGTTCCACAATCATCAATTTATAAGGAGTTCTATCCTAATGGCAGATATTGCCCAAGTCTGTGTCCATGTGGATTCAGAGTAATCTGCACAATCCGTGATAATCCGCGATTCGGACAAAAATTAAATATTCCCCTTGACTTCCTGCTTTATATATGCTATACTAAAATATGTTATGTTTAGATGAAGAAGAAACCAATAATCGTAGCGACTCAAAATGTTACACTTTATGCTAATTTATTCTTTTTTTCAAAACGAATGCAAACGAAAAAACGTCCATGAACCCTTACAGGTACTGGATTTCACACCGATATCCGATGTCCACCAAATGTTACACAAGTGTAACATTTTAAGAAGAATTCTCAGGTAACTCCCGTTCAAAACCCATCAGGACACAGAGAACCCAAAATTCGTGTAAGCTGCGATTTAGATAATGTGAAACTGAACGCTTCTGAATAAGGTCTCTTTTTGTTGACTTTCTCAATCACCTGCTGTATACTCTAATCACAATACGTTGCGTAACAGATACGATTAAGAGAGGCTCACCCATTTTTGTAAAATCATTCGTGAAGTAAACCCCCTCAAAATCAGTCCAGCGCTGCAGAGATTCAAAGCAACGCGCAGTTATAGGAATGATAACATGCATGTTAATATACATCAGCCCGAAGAAAACCACTTGGCGCAGTTAGTCGAGCGTGCCGTCGCAGGAGAAGAAATTATTTTCGAGCATAACGGCGAACCGGTTGCTAAACTGGTATCCTTAAAGTCAGAAAACCCCAGGAAACCACGCCAAGGCGGACAGTGGAAAGGTAAAGTCAAGATAGCACCTGATTTCGATGAACTTCCTGACGCGTTTATGGCAGCCTTCCGCGCGGAAAAAGATTGATGAATCTACTATTGGATACACATGTGGTGCTATGGTGGCTTGACAACCCAAATCTGTTATCCCAACAAGCTGTGGCAGCCATAGAACGACTCGAGAATAATATCATTGTCAGCGTCGTATCCGCATGGGAAATCGCTATTAAAAAGGCACTTGGGAAACTCGAAGCCCCCGAAAATCTCAAGGAAATGATAGCAGACGCCGGGTTTCAATGGCTGCCCATTACCTATGAACACGTTTGGAAAATCAAAGATCTCCCATTTCATCATGAGGATCCATTTGACAGACTGTTAATCGCCCAAGCAAACATCGAAAATCTAACACTTGTCACCCGTGATTCACATGTAAAGGCATACACTATTCCTATTCTTGATGCTTAAGGAGAAAAACTGTGAATACCCTAAGCGACTTTGAAATCAAACAAAGAAAATATATGCCTGTCTTCCCAAAAGCGAGCGGGAAACCGACTCCCTATATTGAAGGCTATCCCTACGAGGACGATGAACCTATGGCAGCGACCGGATTTCATGCTGAACAGATTGTTACCCTTGCCGACCAATTTTTTCGGTATTTTGAAATCAATGAACATATCTTCGTTGGGATCGACACGTTCATCTACTACCGAGAAGGCGACCGACGGAAAGTGGTTGCCCCCGATATTTACATTGTCTTGGGAGCCAGTAAGTTTCCGCAGCGGCGGAGTTTTTATACGTGGTCAGAGGGTGCTGCCCCGTCTGTGGTTTTTGAGTTTCTTTCGGATGCCACTGCGCGTCAGGACCGTCAGGAAAAAGTCCCGTTATATTTGGTGGATATCGGTGTTCAGGAATACTTTATCCATCAACCCGATATGGAGAGAACTGCGGAGTTTCGTGGCTGGCGGCGGGGTCCTTCGGGGGACATCGTTGAGATCGCGCCTGATGCAGAAGGCGGTTTGTTCAGCGAGACGTTGAATCTCTATTTTCGTTGGAAAGAGGACACGGTTACTGAAGTGAGGCTTTTACGTCCATATCTACCAGATGGTACCCCGATAACGACTTCTCGGGAAGATAAGGCATTGAAAGAAGAAGCACAGGAACAACGACAAGCCGCTGAAGAACAACGACAAGCCGCTGAAGAACAACGACAAATCGCTGAGAGACGCGCCAGAGAAGAGCAAGAACGCCGACAAGCAGCGGAAGCCGAGTTAGCGCGTCTGCGTGCCCAACTCGCTAATCGCTAATCCATACAATCTGGGTCAGTTGCAGAGCGATTGACAGCCAAACGAAAGGAACCTCCACACATGACTGGCGAAGAAAAATTTGCAGTGGATCTTGAGGGTTACCTCGTGATAAAGAATGTGCTCACCGACGATGAAGTCGCTGAGATGAACGCCATTATCGACAAAGGCGACCTCCAAGGACCGCCGAGTCTCTGGGGTGCACCGTTCAGAAAACTCATCGATCACCCGAAAATCCTACCGTACCTCATCGAAATGCTGGGTCCACATGTCCGACTCGACCACGACTACGCCCTCTTCATGGAAAAAGGGCAAGGACGGGGTGGATTACACGGCGGTGAGGACGGCGGACGCGCCGGTGGCAGCGTCGGCGATCACTGGTATAAATACCGAGATGGACACATGCGCAACGGGTTATCCGTGATGACATATAACCTTGCGGATGCACCAGCAGGCGCGGGCGGGTTCGCCTGTATCCCAGCGAGCCATAAGTGTAATTTCCCGACAGAACTCCCAACGGACGTGCGACGTTTCGAGCGTTCGGCACACTATGTCGTCCAACCGCCACTTGAAGCCGGGGACGTACTGTTTTTCACTGAGGCACTCATCCACGGGACGATGCCGTGGACAGTGGGACATCAACGCCGCTCGCTGCTCTATAAATACAGTCCCGGACACTCGGCATGGTCGGAGCACTATTACGACATCAGCAAATACGAAGGGTTGACGGAGCAACAAAAACGGATGCTCCTGCCGCCATCAGTCGGCAGACGCCCCCGCGTTATTGAAGAGAATTGAAGAAATTCGGTGCGGTTGAATAAAACCGCCGCTACCAATCTTTGCTGAAAAAGAAGTTGGGTTTCACTGTGTTCAACCCAACCTACAAACTGACAGCCGACTGTCGATTACTGATTGCTAACGAAGGAGTTTCTACAAATGACCAGCGAAGAAAAATTTCAGGTAGACCTTCAAGGTTACCTCGTCATAAAGGACGTCTTGACTGAGGATGAAGTCGCTGAGATGAATGCGAGTATCGATAGAGCATCCAGCGAGAACTTGAGAGGACACGACGATAGAGTGTCAAGTCTTTGGGGTGAACCCTTTAAGAGCCTGATTGACCATCCGAAAATTCTCCCGTATCTCCTCGAGTTATTAGGTCCGCACGTCCGTTTAGACCACGATTATGCCATCTTTATGGATGAAGGGCAAGAAGGCGGTAGATTGCACGGGGGTGAAGATGGTGGGGGTCCCGGGGGTCCTGAGGCGGATCACTGGTACAAATACCGCGATGGTGTTATGCGCAATGGGTTGTCTGTGATGACATACAACCTGGCGGATGCACCAGAAGGCGCAGGGGGATTCGCCTGTATCCCCGGCAGCCACAAGAGCAATTTTTTGCGGGAATTGCCGTCAGATGTGCGGCATTTCGAGCGTCCCGCACACTACGTTGTGCAACCGCCTGTCGAAGCAGGAGATGTGTTGTTCTTCACGGAAGCCCTTGTTCATGGGACGATGACGTGGCGGGCAAAACATCAACGCCGCTCGCTGCTCTATAAATACAGTCCTGGACACTCGGCATGGTCGGGGGAATATCACGATCTCAGCAAATATGGCGAACTCACCGAACAACAGAAACGGATGCTCCTACCACCATCCGTCGGCAGGCGTCCGTACGTCATAGAGGAAGGTTAAAATTAATGCCAAACGTCCAACTCACTGGAAACCAGAGCGATTTCCTGAAAATCGTTGTCGCCGCGACAGGACGCGGGGATATCGAAACCGTCCGACAACTGCTCGATGACAACCCCGCCTGGATTCACACCGTCGGTTCGCACGGTCGGACGATGCTGTGGGAAGCGGCATACCGGGGTAAACTGGAGATGGTTCAATTCCTCCTTGAACGCGGTGCCGATATAAACGTGCCGGGGTGCTACCATATACAGCACAGGATTGAGATATCGCCCTACTGTGTGGCACGGTACGAGGGACGCGACCTTGTGGCAGATTCCCTACTTCAACACGGCGCGACCCTCGACATCCATACCGCCGCCTATCTGAAAGATTACGATGCCGTCCGTTCGCACCTTGATAACGATCCAAACCTCGTCAATAGCGGATACCTTCAGGCGGTGATGCTACCGGCAGGACAACCCCATACCTTTGAACATCGCCACGCAGCGTGGGCAACCCCGCTCTGTTACGCCATCGTGGGCGGAAATCCCGCGATCGTCGAACTGCTTATCTCGCGAGGGGCGACAATCGAACCGCACAGCGAACGTTTCCTCGATTATGCTATCGCTTATGATCGGGTGGAGATCGCCGAGTTGCTGCTTGAAAACGGTGCGGATCCGGGCAAAGCCCCACGCATCTTGGACGACAACTCCGAAATGAGCGTGCTCCTCAAGGCTTACGGTGTCCCGCCTAAGGACATAAACGCGCAGAGCCACATGGGGTGGCCCCCACTCGTCTATGTCTGCCGCGGCGATAACGGTGAACACCCAGAGGAAGTTCAGCGACTCTTAGCACTCGGTGCCGATATCGATATTCAGAATTATAAAGGGAAAACGGGGTTACATTGTGCAGCGAAGGCGGGGTTTCTCAAAGTTATCAATCTGCTCATCGAAAACGGTGCGACCGTTGATGCCGCCGACGACACTGGCGAAACCCCACTGTTTGAGGCGATCCGATCGACAATCAAGAGCGGCGAGAAACAGCGAGCGGCGTTGGAAGCGTTGCTCATCAAAGGGGCAAATCCAAACATCAAGAATCGGAAAGGGCAGACACCGCTGCAAGTCGCGAAGCGGATGCGAAGGGCAGAGGCAGGAAAAACCGTCGAATTGCTGCAGAAATATAGCACTGTTTATGGTAAAACCTCGCCTCTTTGATTAAAACTTAAAATTCCTAAAAATGAAAACACCTCACACACGCGAAAAACTCACGCAAGACTTCACCAATCTTGGTATTGCCCAAGCGGATACACTCTTTATCCATTCATCTTTCAAAAGTCTGGGACCCGTTGAAGATGGTGCTGGCACGGTGATCTCCGCGTTAGAGGCAGCAGTCGGGGCGGAAGGCTTGATTCTGATGCCGACTTTTAGTCTGTTACCGAGTCGGGAAGCGCGCGTCGCGGCGTGGGATGTCAACAAGACACCCTCTACAGTGGGCTGGTTGACAGAGTTTTTTCGGCAGATGCCCGACACCTATCGTTCCGACCACTATTCGCACGCCATTGCTGCTCGCGGGAGAGACGCCAAGGCGTTCGTGTCCGATCACCGGCGACGTGAAGGCTATCAATCTCCGTGGGATCATTACCCGTGGGGCAAGACTTACGGCACGCATTCACCGATGTTCCGTGCCTACACGATGAACGCCAAACTCCTCATGCTCGGTGTCGATTACCAGACCTCGACCTATATCCACCTCGTTGAGGTTATCCATTGGAACAAACGTCTCGCCGACGATCCACAGGCGGAATATATCCGTCTGAAACGTCCAGAACTCGGTGAATACTGGGAGCGTCTCGGTCAGTTGAAACAAGGGAAGGTGGGAGATTCCGTATGCCGGTTGTTCCACATCGAAACGTATGTGGACTCCCTTTTGGCAGAGGTAGCGCGCAATCCTGAACCGTATGTCGTATGAAGGAGAGTCGGATGAAAGGAATCTACGGGGTGCTGCTTTTGGTGTGCTGCGTGCTGCACCTCTATAGCGAAATAGGGGAGTCTGCCCTTGCAGACGATTCCAATCAGAAGGTGGATGCAGATGGAAATAGGCACAATGTGCTTACGCCGAATTGGGTGCCACAGCCGAGCGACATGGCACGCGTCGAAGAACAGCGACTTTTGGCTGTCGTTAAAACCGCACAGACAGCATTGATTGACGCCCCTAAAGATGCAACGGCGTGGGGGCAGTTAGGCAATGTCTACTTTGTCCACGGATGGGAGGCAGAAGCCGCCGAGTGTTACCGACGTGCCATCGAGATCGCGCCCACCGAATTCCGCTGGTTATACTACCTCGGATTGATTACCTATAAAGTCGATCCCCAAGCCGCCACCCAAACGCTTGCCGAAGCCATCAAACTTGATCCGCGATACGCGCCTGCCCATATCTACCGCGCCGCCGCCCTCCGAAGTCTCGGACGCTTAGCGCAAGCGAAAACGCATCTTGAAACTGCTAACGAATTGGATCCTCGAAATCCGTATGCGTCTTTATGGCTCGGTGAACTCGCGCTTGGCGCCCAACAGTTTGAAATCGCACAAAGCCACCTGCAACGTGCCTTAAAACTGAATCCGGAACAGAGCGAAGCACACGCCGCACTGGCACAAGTTGCGAAGATCCTCGGAGAAACGGACACCGCTACCCAGCATGCGCACGCCTCACGGAAACGAACAAAATACACACCGCTGCACGATCCACTGTGGTGGGATGTCCTGAAACTCGGTGTAACCGCACAACGCTATGCCGAACGGGGAAACCGATACCTACAACAAGGGGACTTCACACGTGCGGTCAGTGCGTTAGAGATCGCAGTATCAGGGCTTAATAAGGACCCACATCTCTGGCTGAATTATGGAATCGCGCGCCTGCTCAACAAGCAATATAGTGAAGCCGCTGCTGTTTTAGAGAACACATTGACTGTTATCCGCGACACCGAGAACACACCCCGGAATCCAACGGATATCGCTGATTTAAAAGTCCAATGCCACTACAATTTAGGAGTCGCCTACTCTCACGAGGGCAAAATCGAGAAAGCGATTACCGCCTATCAAACAGCGATTCAACTTGAACCGAATTTTGCCGACGCTTACGGTGGGCTTGGGGTGATATATTGGCGAACTGGAGACCTCAATGCAGCGATGCGCCACTGCCAAAAAGCGATTAAGATTGCGCCTGAAAACATCGAGTTTCATCAAAATTTGACGCAGATGTATTGGCAGCAGGGGATGTACGATAGAGCCGCAATCGGATACCGGATTATCCTCGAACTGAATCCTTCAGATGAAAACGCCCTGCATCACCTCGGCATCATTTTGCTGTCGAAACAGGAGTACGATGAAGCGGTTTCCTGCTTCCAAAAAGTGCTGCAACGCAACCCGGACAATGCGCTAACACATGGAGCTTTAGGAACGGCTTACTACAAACTCGGGGAGGCAGATCTCGCTATTCGTGAATTCCAAGAGGTGCTACGTTTGGACCCGCAGAATCAAAATGCTCGCAAAATGCTCGAACGCCTCGGATACTAATTATGGTAAAATATACAATTACCTACATACCAGAAGATTGGCGAGTGAGTGGGCAGGTACAAGACCTGTGAGTGGGCAGGTACAAGACCTGTGAGTGGGCAGGTACAAGACCTGCCCCTACAAACTTACTGTTACCCATAAGTATACGGGGTGGGGTAGGATTCGTTGAGTTTTTCTTGTGTAGGGTTGCCCCTTGTGTTATGTTTAAAAGGTCTTCTGAGTTTGGTCGTCGAAAGTATCTATTTCTTACAATAGATGCAAAGATGACGATGACTGCATGGATGGGGAGGAATGTCATGGTCCTTTCGTTAATGGATGGGGGACATGTCGTTAATACCGTCAATATAGGCTGTGGCGTAGACCGTCACAACCTTATTAACTTTTCAGTGTGTGGTAGTTTCTACTGCCACACACTCCCATATGCTGAGTTTATTAGGTCTTCTGAGAAATTTCGGAGGGATACAGATGAAACGCATATTCATCTCTTACATGCTTAGTGTGATACTACTATGTGCGAACGGCACTCCGCTTTTCGCAAAAGCACCGACGACCTCTAAAATCTTGTTTACCTCTACACGCGACGGAAACAGAGAAATATACACCATGAACCCAGATGGCAGCGAACAGGTGAGACTCACACAACATCCTGGAACTGATCTGCAAGCCGTCTGGTCACCTACAGGCGAAAAGATTCTTTTCATCTCCGATCGCGGGGGGGAGCGAGACCTTTACCTGATGGACCCAGATGGAACCAACGTTCGACGCGTCTTCAAGAGAAAAACGAAAATTTTTAGAACCCATCCAACATGGTCGCCAGATGGCAAACACATCGCTTATGTGAACATGCAGTGGAATAGTCTTAATTCTGATATCCGCATTGCGCGCCTTGGGGAACAAGAGGATGAACATATTGCGAAAGGCTGGTATCCCGCATGGTCGCCAGATGGCACTGAAATTGCCTACTCTGTAGACCAGCCATTCGCGTCTCAACTGACATTTATCAACGTCCAGACACGAGCGCAGGCACAACCGCTACCCATAAAAGCACTGATTTGGCAATACGATCCTTCTTGGTCGGCTGTGGGAGATAGACTTGCCTTTACTGGGAACAAGCATCCGCTACCCGCCATCTTGGATAGGGATCTTCATAACGCATGGAAGAAGAAACAGACGATCTACATCGTCAATCGAGACGGCTCCGGTCTCAAACAACTTGTTGGTGAAGGCCGACCTAAGGCACAGTATCCTGCGCTATCTCCGCATGGGGAAGAAGTTCTTTACACACAGCAAAAGAATGGAGATTTCCAAATCTTCAAACTTAATCTAAACAGCGGGGTTCGGACGCAGTTGACGCATATTTCATGGAATACTGGGGGAGATTGGTTTGATCCTGCGTATGCGTTGCCCGTTTCACCACAACCCCAGCTGCTCACGACAACATGGGGAGAACTCAAACAGGAGTAGGACCTATCGGAAACAGAGTCTTTCTCTACCTTGTCGATAAATTATTGTGAACGTAATATCAACAAGCTTCAAGTCCGACAGAAAAAAGGTAACTGATGAATGAACTCTCCTGAATTTGAAACCGCGTTTGAGGCACAATTTCAAAAACATACAAACGCATATCCACACGCCTTGGCACATTGAGGTCTATTTCAAAGTCCTGAAATCCGGCACCAAGGTGGAGCACGCGCGATTGCAAACCAAAGACCGACTCCTGCGCTATATCGCTTTACTGAGTGTCATTGCGTAGCGACTCTACTGGATGACGCTCTTCAACCGGCACCTCCCAGAGGCAGATTGCACACAAGTGGTGACGGAAACTGAGTGGAGAGCGCTTTACGCCCTGACCCACAAGACCCGCACTTTCCCCAAGCCCCCCCACCGTTGCCCAAGTCGTGCTTTGGATCGCCAAACTCGGTGGGTTCTTGGGACGTCCGTCTGATGGTCCCCCCGGAGTGACCGTCTTATGGCGAGGGTGGCAACGGTTAACAGATATTTCCAACACTTTCGCGCTTTTTGACGAACTTGGAGAGAAGCAAACCTCTTAGAACTTAGAACCCCCAGCGACATACACCACAAAAAAACTTGTGGGTAACAGTAAGCCCTACAAAGATGGGCATCACATTTGCGATGCCCATCTTCGGTTCTTTTGGTTGCGGAAACAGCGTCTACTGCCAATTTCCGTCCCGTAGGATAAATTATTCATGCACCCTAAGATACCCGACCTTTAGTGCACCCCATTTTGTGGATAACTTGTCCGCTGCCTCAACGGCATAAACCCGATCCATTGCCTCTTGGATTTCACCTTGATCCAGCGCGACGCTCCAGATAGCGACCTCATCGACGCGTCCAATGTAATGCTCGCGATTCCCTTCACTGTTGCGTCCGATCGACACAGGAACATCGTTGGTATCAATTTTACCCTTGGCATTCCCCTCCACTTCGACTTCACCATTATAGTAAAGTTTCATCTGGCTCCCATCGTAAGTGGCAGTTACATGCGTCCACTTTTTCGGGGGCAAGTTTGAAGTCGTAGCATCGCCGATCCGCTTTTCTGTCCCCTTATCCACAGAGATAATAAACCCCGTCTTTCCATTATTACCGCCAAACTCATAGAACCCATAGACCATCCATGGCGCGGTATCGCCTGCCCACGTCTTCACAATAATACGCAACCACTCATTTGTGAACTCGGTCGGATACATCCAACACATCAAGGTGATTTCGTCCGTGATATCCAAAGAATCGGAATCTGGCACTTCAATCCACCCCCCGGCGTCGCCGCTCAATTCGACGGCGTCGCCGTGTTTGCCCTTGGCGATCTTTCCTTTGTGAATCGTTGCATCATTCCCGTGTTTCGACTTATCTATGGCGGTATCCCCTTTTACTTCGTCGAAGGAAAGGTAGAGTGCCATATCGTCTTCTCGGACAGCCTCACTCATCGTGCTGAATGCGACAACGCATCCCAGTGTCAACAGAAATATAGCTAAAACCTTCATGAAGTTTACCTCCTGTAGGGGCGGGGCTCCCCCGCCCGATGAAAATTCAGACGGTTTCTGCATATTACAGCATTTTTCGGGTAACGCCCTCATTTTAGCACAGTTTCCATATTTAGGCAAATTTTGTGAATAGGCAACCCTATTCACTTGCGACGGATCCATCTGTCCTGCCCTCTGTATCTTCCTCAGTCGTCTCTGAGGTCTTTAGCCTGTAGACCTCCTCCAAAAACCTATCGTAGCCAATAAAGCCAGTACCCCCCATCTTGTCAACGATAGGACTGGCGATGACGCGTGCGAGTTCCAATCGACGGGGTCCGGGAAGCGTTGCCCGACGCGCAAGATATTCACGTATCACCCCCATCTCCGTCTCTGTCACCAATGCGGGTTGTATCCAGGCAGTATAGACAAATTCTCGAGGTGGAATGCTGATGGGTGCGTCATCTGCGTGTGAACCGGCACCGGTAAGTCTTAACGCCGAGCGCTCCGTTTTAATGACAATTGTCCCTGCCGCGAGGTCCCCCAACCGCTGCCATTTTCTGTTCACCACCATACAAAGCAAACCTGTAGCATAAAAGAAAGGCAGAAAATCGATAATCCGCACCAGATTCCGGATCGCAGCATCTGCAAAACCGAGCGGATAGCCACCCTCCTTGATAACACGTAGACCGAGGGCGCGTTTGCCAAGGGTTTGACCGTTCGTGGTAACCTCGGACACGATATAATAACCCCAGAACAGCGCGAAGACGATAACCCCTCCCACCGCGCCGAGCCAGTTGCCGACGATATCTCCGAGTTCGGAGATAAACCGCCTATTGACGTAATATCCGACGAGTGAAATCAGCGTAAGCAAGGCGGTATCAATGAGCGCCGCATAGAAACGAGAGCCGATGCCTGCCTGCTGGAACTTTATATCAATCTGTTCCGGTGTTTCCACGGATACCTGTTCGTTCATGTGTAGAAGTCAGGAACCTTTCCCGATAAAATAGGTTGATTTTTAATACGGATGGGTGTTTAATTAGGGGTACCAGTTAACGGTTAAAAGGATACCCCTTAAAAACATGACCCCAACAGAATTCATTGCAAAAAAACAGAAAACCTGGGACGAACTTGAGGCACTCCTCAACCGTTCACGCGGTGCGAGTGCGAGTCACCTCAATCGGCTCGGGTATCTATACCGTCGCGTTACGTCCGATTTAGCGGTCGCCCGACGCGATTTCCCACAAGATTCGTGCGTCCCATATCTCAACGCCCTCGCCTCACGCGCGCACGCCGCAGTCTACCAGACATCCCCTTTTAAGCGGGGTTCATTGCGTCAGTTCCTTCTCTCCGGTTTCCCGAAAGTCTTTCGAGAGAATCTTATCTTCATCGGCGCCGCGTTCCTGATGTTCACCCTCTCATTTGCGGCGGCGTACTGGATCGCTTTAAGCACACCTGAACGTGCGGAACAACTCGTCCCCGAACGCTTCGTGTCTCACATCAAAGAGTTAGAAGACGGCACCTGGAACGATACTTCAGCAGAAAACCGAAACCTATTTGCCTCTTTCGTGATGACGAACAACATTCGGGTCGCATTTTTCGCCTTCGCTGGGGGCATCCTATTCATGGTCGGCACCGCCTACGTTTTAGTTATCAACGGCATTATCATCGGTGCAGTCGCCGGTCTGTGTCATGCCAATGGAGTTGCCCTTGCTCTCTGGTCGTTTGTATCGCCACACGGCTATATTGAACTCACAACGATTTTCATTGATGGCGGTGCTGGATTGAAATTAGGATACGCACTCATCGCCCCATCCTTTTTTACGCGGAAACGGACGTTGACAGATGCCGCGAGAACCGCGATTCAACTGCTCGGTGGGAGCGTTGCCTTGCTCGTCGTTGCCGGGATTATTGAAGGTTTTGTGTCGCCTTCCGGTCTCCTCCCCTCCGTCAAAATCGGTTTCGGTGCTTTGACAGGAATCCTACTGTTCACCTACCTCTTTGCAACGAAAACCCTCAAATCTGAGACCTCGCCTTAAGTTCTAAATACTTATTTACGACCGCCATTGTCAACTGATGCGCGGGAACATCAATCGTGATGACGCCTCGACGCCGCAGGATCTCTAATGTCGCATGTTTCTCCTGCAACAACCGCTCAGCGATTGCTTTCTGGTAAACCGACTTGGAATCCGTAGACTTCTGTTCCGCCAATTCAACGATCCCGGAGTCCGTCAAGGTCACACAAGCAACGAGGTGATGTTTAGAGAGTTGCGACACATAGGCGGCGATCCCCTCAGCGGAATCGTTATCCAAGATGTCCGTAAATAGGAGGATGAGCGCACGTTTGCGCTGCTTTGCGGCGAGATACTTGAATGCCGCCTCAAAATCGGGTTCAACCGAGTGAACAGGGAGCGCATAGATCGTTTCCAGCATCGTGAGAAACTGCTTTTTGCCGGGTTTCGGCGCAAGGTATTGATGAACGGTATCCGCAAAAGCGATCAACCCGACTTTATCCCCCTTGAATGTCGAGACATACGCCGTCATCAAAGTCGCATTAATGGCATAATCCAATTTAAGCATCGCCTTTTGCGACAGAACCGCTGTCGCGGGGAGGGCAGTCGCTTCCAAAAGGATCGGCGACGCCATGAGCCTCCCCGTGTCCAACATAATGACGACATCCTGGCTCCGCTCTGTCTCAAATTCCCGAACAATCGGTTTCCGTTGCCGCGCAGTGGCGTTCCAATCGATACGGCGGAAATCGTCATCGGGAAGATATTCACGGAGTCGCTCCATCTCCGTGCCTTCCCCGAACCGTCGTGAATTCTTAAGCCCGATCTGATGGAGCATCCCACGTTTCACCAGGAGCTCATATTGTCGGACGGCTTGTAGGTTCGGATACACTTTTATTTCCATCGACGCTGGCACCCGTCGTTGCCGGATGACAAGCCCTAAGATCCCCTGACCCCGCAGATGTATATCTACGAACCGATAAATTCCGCGTCGCAACGGCGTGAGTCGATACGATATATCTGTTTGGTCCATCGGCTCAACAGAACAGTCGTGGACGATCGCATCGAACAGAAACTCGTCGGGGAAATCGTCTTTGAGATGTGCCTTGAGTGGGTAGCGCGAACGATTGATGACCTTCAGTGTCACGACGTTCTCCACGCCCAACGAAAACTTGGAATTCATCTCGCGATGAACCTCAACGCCTTTAAAGAGTGGATTGGTAAGGTAATCCACGGCACTGACGACAAAAAGCACCACCAAATATGCGCCACCGACAAATAACAGGTTCGGTGAAACGCCGCTCAGCACAACCGGAACGGCGCCTATCAGTAAGAAGAGGAGGAGACGGTTGCTTAAATGCATTCTTTAATTATACCTTGCGGATAAATGATAGCATTTGTGATTTTAACGGTTTTTGTGTTCGAGTCGCCTGCGTGTTTTTGCTTGGGGTCTTTGCTTGGGTATTTCTGCGTATTTCTGCGTATTGTTGCAGGCTTGGTTTTCGCGTTTTTCATTTGCTGAAAACCATTCTATCGCGGAATTTCTGTCTCTGCGAGCAATCGATCAATCACATCGTCGGGCGTTAGACCCTCAATCTCGGCATCCGGCTTCAGGAGTATCCGATGCCGATAGACAGGCGGTGCCAAGAATTTGACGTCGTCGGGCAGAATATAATCCCGTCCTTGAAGTGCGGCGTAGGTTTTGCTCGCCAACAACAGCGCAATTGAGGCGCGTGGACTTCCGCCCAATACTAATTCATTGGACGCTCGCGATGCTTCCGCCAAACCGACAATATAATTGAAGATCGAATCCTCCACCGTGACGGCTTGGATCGCCTCCTGACATGCCTGAAGTGCTGCACTGTCAACGACACTCTCGATCCCTATTGTTTCCAAGCGTGTGGCATTAAAACCGCGATGATAGTTCATCAAAATCTCTGTTTCCACCTCTGGCAGCGGATAATCCACGCGCAATTTGAACAGAAACCGATCAAGCTGCGCTTCGGGAAGTGGGTAGGTGCCTTCGTACTCGATAGGATTTTGCGTTGCTAATACCATGAATGGCGGTGGGAGTTCATGGCGGACACCGTCAATGCTGACCTGCCGTTCCTCCATACACTCTAAGAGCGCCGATTGTGTTTTCGCCGGTGCGCGGTTGATCTCATCAGCGAGGAGGACATTCGTGAAAACGGGACCGCGCTTGAGGTTAAATTGGTTCGTCGTCAAATCGTAGACACTAGTACCGACAATGTCCGACGGCATCAGGTCAGGGGTAAACTGCACACGACTGAATTGCCCAGAGACTATCATTGCCAAGGTTTTCGCAACGAGTGTTTTCGCCGTCCCGGGTACCCCTTCTAACAGTACATGCCCCCCTGAAAACAGGCTGACGACAATCAGTTCAAAAAGCGCTGTCTGTCCAACAATAACTTTTTCTGCCTCTTGCTTCATCTTTTCAAAAACCGTTTGCACCAGATTTGTCATATTTTAATTTTTCCTTACGGTTCGGTCAGTTCGGTTCGGACATTGACGTTCCTTTGCGTATATCTACGGGAAACACCCAAGCAATACGCAGAAATACCCTATCAAAAACACCCTGCGCCGTTGTTGCAGGCTGCGCGTTTTGTTGTTTCTTTAGACACGAATCCCCTGGCACCTTAGGGAAAAAACGCCGAACGGCTGGTAACCTTTTCAGGTTAATTTAGACAAACTCTTTAATCCTGTAAGACATTGTTCGTAGCGGCCGCCTGTTTCACGGCTTCAACGACTTTATCAACATCTTCACTCGGGACAACGATTTCGACTTTCAATTTCGGGGCAACTTCGATTGTTGGTTCCTCGATAAGGTATAGGTCGATATCCCTCCGACCACGCCAGAACCCGCGAACCTCGCTAACCGTCATACGCCGAACGCCTACGCTGCTGAGTGCCTCCTGCACCTTTTCCAACTTAAAAGGACAGATGACACATTCTATTTTTTTCATACCATTCTCCCTATTTAGGACTTACGCAATTTCTATGGAAGACCTACGGTCCACACGCCGCTGGCGAGGTTTCAAACCTCGACAGCAAAGGCGGCTGCGTAAGTGCTGTTATTGAAGTTATATTCCATGTGCTGCCTCTCAATCAAGACTTGCGATCAATCCAGATATCCAAAACCTCTTCCCGCAATCTACAAATTCCGATGGACAGCCACCCTTGTCCTACCAATGTTCGCAACCTCACAGTAGGCATCAACTCGCTTTGCGATGTCAAGCAATTGCGCCTCTGATATATCCCCCGACGGCTCCAAGTCCGTCACCAGATGTGTCAGTTCCTCGTCTGCATCAATAGCACCGCGATGCGCCAATTCCTCCAAAAAAGTCGGTGTGTCCAAATTCGGATTGACCCGCCAACGGTTTCCAAGATCCGTCCTGAACGTGTCGCGAATATGCCTTAAAATTTCAGGGCGCGTGTTGCCTTTCTGATACAGGTCGGTCATGGCGTGGACGTACTCGGCACTCAAACGTCTACTTTTCTCCTGCACATCTAACGGCTTTCCAAACCGACGCCCCCTTAGCATGAGAAAAACGAACAGGATGATGCAGATATAGACAGCCCCCAAACCACCCCGTGTCCCAAACACGAGTGCCGCAAACGGATCCGGGGGTTTTGTCTCAGTCGTGTAATATCTCTTTTCAGCAAGTCCAATTCGTGCGTTGCGTGGCAGCATTGATAGGAGATTATAGAGGAGCGTAGCGTTCCCCTCATCATACCGTAGTCCATTTTTGTGGAATAGATAAGCAGATGCGATGAGGAAGACGCGTCCTGCACCCTGGCGTAGCGTCACAACCACTGCGCCGTCCTCTGTTCCATAGAGCGCAGCGACTTCGCGCCCCAGAGGCTCAAGCACAAAATTTGTACGGACGCGAATCTCGTCGACTGGATGCTGCGGAAAGAACGGCTCGTCCGCAATTCGGTGTGAAAATTCCCGACTTTCTGGTAACTCGCGCAGTTTCAAACCATACACACTGAAAAATCTGTCCAAGACTCGGTCGTTCCCAGCCACAATTAAGGTGCCGCCGGTATTGACGAAATCCTGTATCTCCTTAACTTCCGTTTCCGTCGGCGCCTTGTTGAGATCCTGCAGGAACAAGGCATCGTATCGCTCCAAACGCGCAGGATATATCTCGGATATTTCCGTGACGCGGAACTTCAGCTGATGTAAGGTCCGATGCAGGACGGTGCCGTCGATAAATGAATCACACGACATCTGAAAGCAGATAAGCGCAATTAAGATAGGGGCAAATTTAGTGCCGAGCATAGACTTTCTGTAATAGGTCTCGGTAATCCGCGAGGGTTTTTGCATCGCACGGTTTATGTCCGTACCACACCTCATCAAAAAGGGTAACCACGGGTCCGAGCGTCGTCTGCAGGTCAACCTCCGCTTGTGCTTGATGGAGATATTCGCGATTGGTGAGACTCTTATCGTAAGGGAGTACGCCGCGTTCCTGAAGATGCAAAATCGCCGAGAGATATAGGAAACGGAGCGCACCGCGAAAGTCGCTCGCTGCTTCCGCTGTCTCCGCAGACGCAAGGGCAGCCCGCTCCGTCTCTACGCGCGCCTGTGCGGTATTTGACCCATCGTCGCGCGCTTCAACAATCAGGTGCCTTCGGATTTGTCGGATAAAAAAGACGACTACAATTGTCAGGGCGACAGCCCCAAGCGGGAACAACACATACCTGAGATCCGCATCCCATCCCTCCCTGGGTTCCAGGATCTTCGCCAAAGCCTTCCGGTATTCTTCGTAAGAGACATCCATCTGTGCTCGCGTCTCTAATTCTTCGCGAAATGTCTGTTCTTCAACCGTCATCCCGAACAGTTGGGAAACTGTGATGAAACAGACGATAACGCCAACGCAAACCCACTTTTTCACAGTTATACCGCCTCTTTTAGAGCGTTCGATTCCACACACACCCGTTCCAAATATAGTAGCGTCGTTAAAATTGCCCATATTGACACCCAAAAGGTAGCGATCAAACCGCTGACGATACGAATTGCCATCGTAGCAGGAACACTCAATAACTCCGGCAATACGACCTCAATATCACCACCTATGAAGAGGCTCAAGAATTTGAGAGGCGGTAACGCATCGCGAACCTGTGCGAGATCTGGGACGAATACAGAAAACACCAACAACACAGCACCAAGCAGCACAGAAGTAACAACTGAGGCGATCCAACCCGTCAGAAGATAGATTCCGAAGAAACGCACTCTCGCGCCACGCACCAACGCATGACTCCGGCGAAAAATGCCTATGATGGAGTTGTTCTCAAGAATGAGACATGGATTGTAAAGGCTCAATGTCACCAGAAAATAGGCCTGGAAAGCCATAACCAGAATGAATGGCAATTCCATGGGTAAAGCCTGATACAGTGAAGGCACCAACCATGGAACCAAACCATAGAGAATATAGCTCATCAGATCCACAATTGTGACGAAAAATAAAAAAGCGATGAAAATTTTAAAACCCTTACGTCCAGTCCACTGCCACATTTCACGGGCTGTTGGCGGCACTGAAACCCCTGAGCCGCCCGATATACGGGCAACAGCGAGGGATAACGGACAGAATGTTAGTAGCAAGAGGATGAAAGGCCCGGACTCGAGGCTTCGGAAATTGAGCTCCCATTTCCACGTAATGCCTTTAGTGTCGGTTTTACTGAAATACGGAATCGGGTAGAGTTGCCAATCCGCACCCCGTGAGGGCCTCGTGTCTGTGATCAGGTTTTCCGTGGTATCCGTTATCGTTAGGTGAATTCCGCGGACAGTGTTGACATTACTGGTAACTGCGTAGACATTGGGATCCCAATCGCTAACATCCTTCTCAAATCGTGAGAGGGTATAGAACAACAAGGGAATCTCTAATATGACCGCGATAATCGCAACCGGCATCATAATCCGCCAGAACAGTCCCCAGTGACTGCGATACAGCGTGACAATTGTGCCGGCAAGGTCCTTGATGTGCTGAGCGTTAGGCATTCCGATTTCCTTGAGGTTGTGTGTGAAAGGGACGGAAATGCGTGCTTAATCCGTCACCTGCATCTCAATATCAAACGCCTCTTTCCGAATCCGTAAGTCAAAGTAGAGCAACGTAGAACCGATGATGCCGATCGGCATCGTGAGTGCCGTAATGCTGAGGGTCACCAAACGCCGAATCGTATAAGAGACCCATCCAATTTCGCCTGGGGTTGGAAGAAAGAGTTGACGAAGTGTGTCTAAAACCCCCGTAGGTGGTTCGATTTCAGCAACCCCCATCCACGAGAGAAGGAATCCTGAAGATACCTCAAGTATAAAATTTATCATGAAAGCGATAAGAGAAACCGCCAACATAATTCCAAAAATTCGCCACCAAGTATCTTTCACCAATTCGGTACTGCGGCGCAACGCGTTTCTCGCCGTAGCCCCTTCAAACAGCACAGGGAGCGGATAGAGTCCCCACCGAACTGAAAAATAGATTGCAAACGGAATACCAACTATCGTAACCGTCAAACCGCCAACAACGAACGACCAGAGGATAAGACCCCCAAGGTACGTCCACAGCCGTTGCCACGCTCGGTGCAAAGCCGCCCCCGGCGTTATCTCTCTGCCTAAGTAGATGTGTGCGCTTGCGTATGCCAGCCCAGCGACGACCCAGGTAGATACCACAATCCCAAATAGAACCGTGACGATCAATACCCCTCCACTTGTACTCAACGTGCCATCTATCTCAAGCAGAAACACCGAAATCTGGTCCATACCAAATGATAGGAGGAGATAAAAGGCGACAATCCCTAAAAACAATCGGAAGTGGTTTCGATAGAAACTGAACATCCCGTCCAGAATATCCGTGAAATCCATCGGTTGTAGAGGTGTAGTCCCGGTCTCACTGCTGTTCACATGTGCTAAATCGTTGTGTTCTTGCATATTCTCTCGCCTTTGAAAAGATTTATCGGAATACGGTTATTATATCACATCTCCTGATTTGCTCGCATCTCAATATCAAAACCTTCCTTCTGGATCCGTTGATTGAAGTATAAGAGGGTGACACCGATAACCCAAATCGGAAAGGTGAAAAAGGAAAGTGAAAAATGGACGCCCGTTATCATTATATACAGGATGAGATCGTCTGGCGTGAAAATAGAATTGCCAATCGTCGCCCATTCAATGATGTCTATGAAATCGACTTCACCAGCGCCCCCGCTTAAAACAAGAATAAATCCAACAGAAATTTCAAACACGGCATGGATCGCAGCACTGAGTAGGTAAACAGCGAGTAACATTCCACACACCCGCCACCACATCCCCCTAACCAACTCACTGCTACGGCTTAAGGCATCGCGCGCAGAGACGCCCTCAAGCAGCAACGTTTCAACGAAGAAGCCCCAGCGCGCCGCAAAATAGAGCGCAAACGGGATACCCACAATTGTAACAGCCAAAACGACAACCACAAGTGACCAGAGCAAGGCAGCCCCGAGTAACGGAAAAAGCCGTTGCCGTACTCGCCCTAAAGCAGCACGAGCGGTAATTCGTCCCCCTACATAGAGTGCAGCACTTGCAACGACGATTCCACCTATACTTACAATCAAACAAAATATCGAAATGACGAGTGCTAATGCCAGCCGTAGAAAATCTGGCACAATAAGCCGCGGAAAATCAATCAATAACTGTCCGATGAGTTCAGCAAACAGAGAAACGGCAGCGATCCCTAAAAACAGTCGGAAGTGACGCCGATAGAGACTGAACATCGCATCCAGAATGTCCGTAAATCCCATAGCCCGGAGTATTGGTATCTTGGGATTATTTGATTTTGAGGCGTCGGTTGGCTCTAACATACATTCCTAATCCAAAGTGATCTCTATTGTTCTGAAATCATTTTATAGGTTCCACGCCTTCATGTCAAGAGCGAATGCATTGCTTCAGGCAGAGAAGTATGGTATACTCTACCTACAATAGAAATCAACTACACAGGAGAAATCGGAATGCATAGCGGGCGCGTGAGATGGAAAGATAGATGTGTCTATCGGATAGTGTCTATGTTCGGGTGGGGGTGTCGTCGTCTTCCGAAGGGGTGGGCACTGCAACTCGGAAGCGGTATAGGAATGTTGTGCTATCATTTCATCAAAAAACGCAGGGAGATTGCGCTCAAAAACCTACAGATTGCGTTCGGCAACCAGTTCACAAACTCACAACGGATAGAGATTTGCAAGGCGAGTTTCATCAATGTTGGCAAAACCTGTATTGAGTTCCTCCGGTTCCCCAAACTCAACGCTGAAAACATCTGGCACGACGTTACAGTAGAAGGCGCAGAAAATCTCCACACAGCCTTGGCAGGTGGCAAAGGTGCGATTGTGTTCCTACCCCATTTCGGGAATTGGGAACTCCTTTCACTCGTCTACGGTGCGCTGATTCCCGATCGTGCGAAAGCCATCGCTTTCCCGCTGAAAAACGCGCGACTCAACACCTACATTTGGCGACATCGCGAGCAGATGCGTCTAAAATTGATCCCTCGGAAGCGTGCGATCCGAGAAACACTGCGCGCCCTGAAAAACAACGATGCAGTCGGTTTTTTCGCAGATCAGAACGCCGGTCGAGAAGGGGTATTCGTCAATTTTTTGGGAAAACCCGCCTCAGCCGTCCGGGGTCCCGTTACATTAGCCCTCAAGACCGGGGCAGCCCTCCTCTTCTCAATCAGCATCCGCCAACCCGACGATCGACATCGCGTCTACATCTTACCCCCAATTCACTCCACCCCGTCCGACGACCCTGAGAGAGACGTTGAAACTTACACAACACAGATGCTGAAACAGTTAGAAGCATATATCCATAAATACCCCGAACAGTGGCTTTGGCTCCATAACCGCTGGAAAACGCAACCGCCCCCATAAAAATTGTGTTGCATCCATACTGAATTCGTGGTAAAATAGAGAAGATTCCCAAAAAGAGTGAAAACGTTGCGCCACCTTTTGAACCGTAGAGGGAAAATCTCATGAAAAGATACACCTTGTCCTTCATCGTCTTAGTGTTTGCTATCGGTATCCCGTTTCTGCTTATTCATCCGAATGAAAAAGATGCCATCAGCGGAGACGAACGCGTCACCGGTGTGATGTTAACCGACGCTTTGTCAACCGCTATCCGTATCACGAAAAAAAATTACTACAAACCGATCGAAGACACTCATGACCTCTTCCGCGGCTCCATCAAAGGGGCTCTCGCCTCCCTCGATGACCCCTACACCTATTATATCAAACCGCGCGACCACCAACGGGCTGTCGAAAATCTTTACAATGCCGAATTTGGAGGCCTTGGTATTCATATCTATCCTGATCATCGCGGATTTATTAAGATCTCTAAACCGATTCCAAACACTCCCGCTGCACTTGCCAATCTCCAAGCAGGAGATTACATCACCAAAGTCAACGGCAAACGGATTCACCTCAGCGAAAAAACCGGCATGACGCGCGACGATGTCATCGATCTGCTCAGAGGAAAAGCGGGTACCGATGTGACAATCACAGTACAACGCAAATTCCTTGAACCTTTCGAGGTAACCCTGACCCGCGCCATTGTTCCTATCAGGAGCGTAAAGTCAACGATGCTTGACAGCGATATCGGATACATTCAGATATCAGGATTTATCGGAAACAAGGAAGGCACAGAAGTAGAGTTTAAAAACGCCCTTGCGGCACACAAAGCCGCCGGTATGAAAGCCCTCATCTTAGATTTGCGGGACAACCAAGGTGGACTCCTGAATGCCGCATATCACATCGCCGATGCTTTTATTGAAGAAGGACTCATCGTGTCGACAAGAAGCGAAACAAACAGCCAATTCAATGAAGAATATCCGGCAACATCCAACCTCTTGTGTCCACCCGATATTCCCCTCGTCGTCCTTGTCAACGAATACAGCGCGAGTGCCTCCGAAATCGTAGCAGGTGCGATTAAGGATACGCGCCGTGGTATCCTCGTTGGAAAGAAAACCTATGGTAAAGGGGTCGTCCAAAAACGCTACGAACTACTCCCTGACGGCACTTCAATGTCGCTGACGATCTCCACGTATTATACGCCTAATGGCACCTCAATTAACGAGGTAGGGATCACGCCACAAGTCTCTATCAACCTCGAAGAACCCAATGAGGTAGAAGAGATAATGCTCAGACAAGCGGATTCAACCGATTCTGTCGAAAATTTCGTCTCAAAATGGATTGATGACGCCCATCAAACCCCCGGTGAAATGCCAAAAGATTTCTCGCTGCTCGAAACTGAGCTGCCAAAATTACAGCAAACGCTCGAAGAAGAAAACATCACTATCAGTTTACGGTGGCTCACACAGCGTGCAGAGCGACTCTTTAATCTATATGTCGGTATCGATCAGGTAGTGAATTTAGCGTACGACCGACAATTGCGGGAGGCGATTCGCATCATTAATGCCGATGAAGTTGGAAAGTATCTCATCCCTTCACCCGAAGAAACAGAACCGCCTTCGACGACCCAAGCGAACGTCCCATTGGAAGATGAGGTTATCACGGAAGAATAGTTGTTAGTTGTCGGTTAAGAGGTTTTCGTTTCACAAACCCGCCTTGTAACCGACAACCGATAGCCATTCCAAAAACATGAATTCCAGACCCGCGAACCCACCCGATGTCATCACGAAAAAAGCACTCATTGTCGGACTCATTCTGGTTGTCGTTAACGCCTATTGGGTAGGGATAGCGAGTGAACTCTGGTATGCCGTCTACACACTCGTTTCCCCGTTCTCGAATGCAGTTTTCACGCTCTTTGTGCTGCTCGCCCTCAACGTCCTCCTCCGTAAAGGCGCGCCCCGCCTCGCCTTCACCCCCGCAGAACTGCTGCTCATCTATATTATGGTGACGATGGTGTCCACCATCTCAGGACACGCAATGATGGCGATCCTTATGGGGACGCTCGCACATCCGTTCTGGTTCGCGAGTCCTGAGAACGAATGGGCACAACTCTTTCTACATCACATCCCGCCATGGCTCACAGTCCATGAATTCGAGTGGTTAGCCGGCTACTATGAAGGCGAATCGAGCATCTATTGGGCAGAACATCTCCGCATTTGGATTAGACCCGCGCTTCTCTGGTCAGGCTTCATCTTTCTCCTCTACGGTTCATTGCTCTGTTTAGGACTCCTGCTCCGTAAGCAGTGGATGGAACGCGAAAAACTGAGTTTTCCACTCACACAATTGCCGTTGCAAATGACAATCCATCGCAGTTTTTTCCGTTCCCGCGCCCTCTGGTTCGGATTCGGAATCGCCGCGCTCCTCCGTATAATGGCTGGGTTGCACGACATTTTCCCAGTCATCCCGGCATTGCCACCCAACTATCGTCTCGATAAGCACTTTACGGAACGTCCCTGGAATGCGATCGGCTACGCCTCAATGTCCTTTAACCTCGCAATCGTCGGATTAACCTATTTCATGCCCCTCGACCTTGCGTTCTCGACGTGGTTCTTTTTCTGGCTCACCCGTGCCGAACGCGTCATCGCAAGCGCAGTCGGGGTCACAAACATCAGCGTCCTGCATCTCAATGACCGCGCATCGGGGGCTTGGGTGGGTATCGCCGTGTTGACGCTCTGGATGAGCCGTCGGCATTTCGCTCGCTTTTTCCGACACGTGATCGGAAGCGACCGCGGGGACGATAGCAACGAGCCTTTCTCCTATCGGACAACAGGGGTCCTGACCGTGCTGAGTATAGGACTCGTCTTCGGATTCTGCTATGCTGCGGGTATGTCATTGTGGGCAATCAGCGTATTTTACGCCCTATTTATCGCGTTTGCGATAGCGATCGGACGCGTCCGAGCTGAACTCGGTCCGCCTTATCACGAAGTCATCGGCATCAACCCACGTCAGATGATGGTGAGTATGTTCGGCACACGACAATTAGGGGCTGCAAACCTGACGGTAATGACGTTCCTCTATGCTTTCAATCGTTGCAACCGTTCACATCCGATGCCGAACCAGATTGAATCGCTGCGGATTGGCGAACGTTCAGGAATGCCCGGCAAAACCTTGCTCTTAGGAATGGCACTTGCAATCGCAGTCGGTGCGCTGGCGACGTTCTGGACGTATCTGCAAGTCGCTTACCAGTACGGCGTGTTGGCACAATGCCAAGGCGTCGTCGGACGCTTCGGCTGGGAGAGTTTCAACCCGCTTCAGAGCTGGTTACAGCACCCCAAAGAACCAGATGTGAGCGCGATAACCTTTATGTGCGGTGGGTTCGCCTTTGTATTCGTCCTTAACTTCTTACGGACACGTCTGTTATGGTGGACGCTACATCCATCGGGTTATGTGTTGTCAGGCGCGTCATGGGGTGGACTCATCTATTTCTGGTTTCCCGTCATGGTAAGCTGGCTCATCAAGTTTTTGATTCTCCGTTTCTCAGGCTGGCAAACATACCGTAAAGCGATCCCCTTCTTTCTCGGATTGGTTTTGGGGGATTACATACCGCGGAGTATCCTGAGTCTCATCAGTTTTGCCTTGCACCTCTACATGCCATCATCCGGTGCGGGGCACACACTTTAGACACTCTGCGTTGGCGAGGTTAGGGAACCTCGCCAGCGGGGGCAAGGTGTAACCATCAGGAAGCGATAAAAATGACACCATTACTCACTGTCGAATCCATCACAAAGCAATTTGCCACTACTCCTGTTGTGAAAGATGTCAGTTTCACGGTTTATCCAGGGGAAATCTTCGCGCTTTTGGGACCCAGCGGTTGCGGGAAAACGACAACCTTACGGATAGTCGCTGGATTTGAAACTACAGACACCGGCAGAATCTCCATGGCAGAACGCACACTTGCTGATAGCGATACCCACGTCCCGCCCGAATCACGCGGAATTGGCTTTGTGTTTCAGGACTACGCCCTCTTTCCACACAAAAATGTGCTTGATAACGTTGCCTTTGGACTGCGAAAGGTGCCGAAAAAAATACGGCAGGAAAGAGCGTTAGCGGTGTTGGATATGGTCGGCATGACGGACTTACAGTCGCGTTTACCGCACCATCTCTCTGGTGGCGAGCAGCAGCGGGTCGCATTGGCGCGCGCCATCATTGCACGTCCGAAACTGCTCCTCTTAGACGAACCCTTTTCAAGTCTCGATCCGGGGTTACGGCAGTCTACCCGTGAGGAAGTCCGTACGCTCCTGAAAGCCGAAGGGATCAGCGCAGTGCTCGTAACACACGCTCAGGAGGAGGCGTTGAGTTTTGCTGAGCGGTTGGGTGTGATGAAAGCGGGTACCCTCGAACAGATCGGCACCCCCGAGACGGTGTATCGCCATCCGAAAACGGCGTATGTCGCAGATTTTTTGGGACAGACAAATTTTATTCGCGCAGACATCAAAGATGGGATCGCAGAAACCCCGTTCGGACGTGTGAAAGTAGAAGGGACTGGAAGTGAAAACGCACTTCTCTCTATCCGACCGGAGTGTTTGACGATGATGCCTCCTGAGACGCAGCGCGACACTCAAAATGGACGTGTTGTCGGGCAGGCGTTCAAAGGACACGATTTCACATATCAGGTCGAGATGGACGGACAGCAGTACTTCGTCCAGACCGACCACCGTTGCCCGTTTCAGATAGGAGACCCAGTTCTGTTGAAAGCAGAATCAGCAATAGCAGTCACGCCATAACTACAAATTACAACATCCCCCGGATCTCATCAATCCCCTGAATCATTCGCGTGAATGCTTCAACCAGCCGATCGATTTCCGCATGTACCGCCGCATCATCACCATTCTCCAGCGCATCAAGTACCCCCGGAAAAACGACTGCTGCATAGCCTGTGTTGAGCCCCGGTGCATAGATAAGATGCTTAAACCAAGGCCGTAACGGTAAGCCCGTCTCACTCGTCAAACTTCGCTCTAATTGATACAACCGTTGATTTATCTCCGCAATCTGAGAGAGATCGTCAGAAGCAAGGTAACGCGACAACTCTCGATTGAGTCTCCCTGCCGATTGCTGCCACTCTGTGAGCAGACTGTCTAACTTTTCAATATCTTTGGCAATTTTGTTTTTTGCGCCAGAATTTTGCAACAGTTTCAAAGGGGTCATCAGGTCTGTGGCATACGTCTCATAGTCGAAGGGTAAAATATCGGCATTGGCGAGCTGCAGTGCGAGCGTGCCCCAGACCTGTGCCATCGCCGCCTGATACTGAAACGTCGGATCACCGAAGTGTTCCATCCAGTAAAAGTTATCCTGCATGGCGTGGTACACCCCATAAGGACCCCCGAACCCCATGCTAATGGCGGGGATCCCTGCATGCCCAACAAATGGCGAATGATCGGAGCCACTGCCGAGGTTACCGACCTGCGGAATTTCCTTGCCTTGCGCTGTTTTCCAACTCTTGTAAACCGGTTTCAGTGTCCCTGGATCAATGACATTCTGGGTTACTTCGCGCATTAACTCCCGTAACGACGGTGTTGCACTCACATAGAATCGTCCGCCCGTTGCGGCGATGTCTACATTGAGGTATGCGATCGTTTTCTGTTGGAGCGTTGCTTTCAAATCCTCAACCCACTCTGTTGAACCGAGGATGCCGAATTCTTCAGCGTCCCATGAGGCAAAAACAATCGTTCGCTTCGGACGTGTCCCTGCTTTGGCAAGTTGCCCCAAACACTCGGCGACCTCCAAAAGTGAAGTCGTACCGCTGCCAGGATCTGCCGCCCCATAAACCCACGCATCATGGTGGTTTCCCAAAATTACCCACTGATCTGGATATTCCGTGCCTTCTAAAGTCGCAATAACATTATAGATGGGGCGGATGCTGTGTTCACAGCGCACCTTGATCCGCACCTTCGCAGGTCCTGGTCCAATGTGATAGGCAAAAGGTAGACCGCCTTGCCATTCGGATGGAACATTCCGTCCTGCGAGTGCCTTCAGAAACCGTTTGGCATCTCGATACGCCAGCGGCACAACAGGAATTTTGGGAAGATCCGTCGCCTCGTCAAATGAGAGTCTCTCGGCATCTTTCGTCGCCGCCCAACCGGGTGTCAGCGGATCGCTGGCGTGCTGGAAAATATACTTCACGGTTCCACGTTGGATCGCATCCTCCGAACGCCACGGACCTCGCGGATAAACATCTCCCCGCATATATCCATCGTCCGCCGGATCGGAGTAGAGAATCAAACCGACTGCCCCGTTATCACCAGCAACCTTCGCCTTCACGCCACGATAACTGCCGCCATACCGCGCGATACAAATTTTACCTTCCACCGAGATGCCCTGTCCGGCGAGAATTTCGTAGTCCGCAGGTAACCCTCTATTGACGTAGATCAGCTCAGCCGTTACATCCCCATCGGGCGAATAGGCGTTATATCCCGGCACAATTTCTGTTTCATAAGAATCCTTGTCCCACTCCCAACTCGCTTCTTTGTTGACAGCGAGATGCTGAACAGGTAAGAGCAGTTCTACATGCACTTCAAGCGGATGCGGAAGATACACATGATATTCGTATACCTGAACTTGTAAACCGTAACTTTCATATTCAGTCCGAAGATATTCTGCGATCTTGCGACTATTCTCCGTACCAGCCAGGTGCGGCTCCTCCGTCAAATATCGCAATTTATGTTGGCATCTTTCCGCTGAAACCAGATCTTTAAAACGGGTTTCATATTGCTTCTGTGTAACGGTACTCTCCGCGGTGAACCCCCGCATCCCAAAAACATCATGAGAAGGAAATGCCAACGCAATAAAAACACAGATAAAGCAAAAATGTGGTCTCCACGTCCGCCATAGCAGATGAGATATATCTATTCGCTTTGTGATGCGTCATTACCCCCTATCGTGTTATTGTTTTATGAGAATCATAACACATTTCCCGCGCATTTTCACTATATTTTTTCTTACGCCCCAATCCTGCACCATCCGACCGAAAATTGATCGTCCCCAAAAATAGTGCTATAAAATTGACACGATACCGCATAATTTGTTAAAATAGGAGTGTAATCATTAATTGGCCGCAAGGACAAGGTGATTTCGTTTTCGATTTCACGTTTAGTTTTCGTTCACTTCTGTGAAAAAAAATATATAAAACGTAAGCGTTCCACCTGTTACGGCACACGGCGTGTGCCTACTACTTTTAAAACTAAATAGCCCTGACCGCAAGGATGACTTAAATGGACGCAAACATTCTAATTGTTGAAGATGAACGCGATATTGTAGATTTACTACGGTACAATCTACAAGAAGCAGGTTTTGAAACAGATTACGTCCGGAACGGTGCAGATGCTCTCCATCAGGCTGTCGAAAATCCGCCGGATCTCATTTTGTTAGACTTGATGCTCCCCGAGGTAGACGGACTCATCGTCTGTCGGTTACTCAAGAACGATCCGAGGACGAAAAATATTCCGATCGTGATGGTAACGGCGAAGACCGAAGCGCGCGACCGAGTGGCAGGATTAGAACTCGGGGCAGACGATTACATCACAAAACCCTTCAGTCCGAGAGAAGTCGTACTCCGTGTATCCGCTGTGTTGCGCCGCATCCAATCCGGTAAACAAACAGAGGGTACCAAACAGATCGAAACGCACGGACTCACCATCGATCTCGACAAACATCAAATCTTGACTGAAAACGGTTCCATTGATCTCACAGCAACCGAATTCAAACTCATTACGTTATTCGCACGTTCGCCAGGACGCGTCTTTACTCGCGATATTTTAATGGAGGTCATCTGGGGACAAGAATATTACGGCATTGATAGGACAGTGGATACACACGTCAGTCGCCTTCGCCGTAAGCTGGGGGAATTCGGTAAGCATATTGAGACAGTACACGGGGTTGGGTATCGGTTCAAGGAAGTCGGTTAAGGATTTCTACACCAGAGGCATTCAATCCTCGACGGATTGCCGACTGCCGAGGACTGACCGTTCATAAAGTGCTTTCAAGCGAGAGGGACTCTTAAGGTTCCTCCCGCATTGAAGCGCACTTGTAACGTGTAGGGTTAAAATATATAGATTCTGCTCCTGTACCTATGGAAACTGTATTCCCTGTTTTCGGCACACCTTTCGGATTTTGTTAACCGCACCGCCTATCTGTTTCCCGTTCCGCGTAACACCAAAAAGATGTTGACTGACAACACGGCGGGAAATACCGAGAATGTTCCCAATCTCCTCTTGTGTTTTACCTTTATAGAAGTAGAGTTGAATACACTCGGCTTGGCGTTTCGTGAGTTCTTTCGCGATAATCAGACGAATTTGCTCAAGGACAGCCCGTCGCTTCGCGCGACGTGCCTCGGTATATTCGTCATCAGGTGCCCGATACCAGAAATAGTCTTCGGTAGTAAGCTGATCAAAATACTCCGGTGGCACCGGAATTTCCCAAAAGTCGGGATTGAATTTGGGCATAGATAGAGCAACTCCCTCGAATGCGAGGCGATCGCGCCTATGCCTTCATCACACTATTGATAATGGACAGAGGCACCATCGCCACAATTGAATACTTTCAGGTGAAGTGTGACGTGGTTCAAACTTAGCATAACGGGTACCTCCTTATCCTCCTTATTGTTTATGATTGGGAACGGTGCAAGCGGGTCGATGTCGTTTCGTAAAGACTGCCTTTTGCAAACCGTACATGATAGTATACCAAAAAAACACAAAAATATGCCATAAAAAAACGGCAATGGTTCACCTATACCCATTTTCGGATGCACTTTTGCCTGTTCCTCTGAAAAAATTAAAAAAATAAGGGACAGAGGGGTTTCAACCCCCCGTCCCTTTCCAAAGCGTGTGACACTCGGTGCCACACCCATAAGGGCGTAACACTAATAAGTGCCACACCTCCTCTGGTTTGCTAACATAACAAATACCTCCTTTTCCGCAATACAGCGGTATTAGGATACCATCATCATAAAAATGACAATGGTTCACCTAAACACATTTTCGGATGCACTTTTGGAGGTTTCTGCGAAAAAATTATTCTTCGGGATCAAAAAATATTTTGAGTGGGGCACTCAACTGTGGCGTAACGTCCTCTTCATCTACCACCTTCTCACCGCTCCATTCGCTGTGCTCAATGCCCATCGTGTAAACCTGTTCTGCGGTGTCGGTGTAACTGAGGTATTGGAACCCGGCATTCTCAAAACATATCAGTGCCGGTCCGTTGTCAGGTGATACCTGGAGTGTGATCTGTTCAGCCCCCAGTTGTTCAAATACGAAGCGGACCACTTCAATGAGGGCATCCGTGCCGTATCCACGGGCGCGATAATCGGGTCGAATGATGACGAATTCGAGGGCAACCGTGTCTGTATCAGAGTGAAGAAAAGTAAATCCGATGAGAAGACGTGTCGTCCGGATCTCAATAGCGAGCGCGTGCATCCGTTCGTTTTCCATCCAACGGTGCCAATCTTCGAGAAACGTTTCAAACGAGACCTGCGTTGCGTAGAGAAGATTCCTGATGCCCGGTCGGTTTATCCATCCCCAAATTCGACGGAGTTCATTTTCAGCGACCTGTCGGAGACGAATGCCGCCACCGTGCAGCCGTTCTAACTGACGCAACTGACTTCTCAAGCCTTCCAATTGCGCCGAGTGCGCCCCGACTTGCGCTCCCGCGGCTCGAATCATACGCTGATTCGGGCGATCCATGAATTGGGCTTGCTTTACGCGGTTCTGGAAGTATCCGAGTTTCTGTTCACTCCTTTCAATAATACGCATCAAGTTCTGAATGGCATCTTCCCATTTTTGTAGATCAGCGTTTGCGTCGTCGCGTGTTTCGGTCCGTTCTTCTCTTATCTGAGTTTCGTTCATATCTCCCCTCCTTGAATCCAGAGATCCGGAGGTAACTTTCATATCGGATCGGACTAATATCCCCAGTTTCAACCGCTTGCTTGACAGCACACGCCGGTTCGTGTTGGTGTGTACATGCGGCGAATTTGCACTCCGGAATATAAGTCCGCATCTCCGGAAAATGAATATCTAATCCCTGTTCTTCATCAATTTCAAGCAAGCCGAGCGTTCGGATCCCGGGTGTGTCGGCGACGAACCCGCCGAATTCGAGGGGCAACAGCATGACCTCTGTTGTCGTATGCCGTCCTTTGTGGACGCGTGTATCCACCTCACCCGTGCGTAATTGGAGTCCCGGTTGTACCGCATTGAGCAGAGACGATTTCCCAACCCCTGATGAACCTACAATTGCAGAAATCCTATCCCGCATCACCTCCCGCAATTCTTCAACACCCACACCTGTCACGATACTTGTATAAACCACTTTATAACCTAATTCTTCATATAATTTGAGTTCACGCTGTACATTCTCGAATTTCGCCAAATCAAGTTTGTTAATACAGATAACGGGTTCAACGTCAGATGCCTCGGCGGTGACGAGAAATCTGTCAAGCATCCGCAGTTTGAGTGTCGGATGCCGTGCCGCAAAGATAATGAGAAGCATATCTAAGTTAGCGACAATCACCTGCCGCCAGCCGTCCATGCGAATCCGCCCAAACTGGGTATCCCGAGGAAGACATTCCTCAATGTATCCACTGTCCGCTGTGGACATAGCGGTAGAAATGTGTACTCGGTCGCCAACGGCGACGAGATCCACGTACGGCATCTCCTTTGTCTCAGCGAGTCGCCGTTTTTCATCTTCAATGAGGTGGTGCCGCAAGGCACACGTGTAGCTTCGCTTGCCAACTTGTACCTCATAAGCACCACTTCGCGCTTTTATGACAATGCCTTCCATAGTTTGATTCAGGGGCGGCATCAAAGAACTCCTCATGCAACAGCAGCTAAGCGCCAGGATTCCGCCAGACAATGCGCCCGCGCGTCAGGTCATACGGGGAAAGTTCAAGGGTCACCTGATCGCCAGGAAGCACCCAAATTCTGTGCTGCATTAGTTTTCCAGCGAGATATGCCACAACTTTGTGGTCATTCTCGTCCAATTTCACCTGAAATAGGTTCCCCGGTAGAGATTCCATAACAGTTCCGAGGACGCGGATCGCCGCGTCTTTAGAGGCTTCACGGGTCTTGGTTGTCGCGTTTTCATTTTTCATTTTCTATTCTCCTCTTTTTTTAATGACTCTTTGTTACCTTTAACATTATATTGGATGCACTTTATTAACGAATTGTTCGGAAAAAAGTTGACATCCAGCCTGAAAAGTTGTAAAATACACAAGTAGGAGATTCCATTTCGAGTTTTTTAGAAAAGGAGAAAAATAATGAGCCAAGCCTTACCGCTTGTAGCCTATCCTGACCTCGAAGGCCAAGTCAAGGCGATGGAGGATGACGGATACGCCTACTTACCGAAAGTTATCGAAGGCGAACAACTTGCGGAACTTCGTGCCGCCATGGATCGGTTAACCGCAATATCTGAGAGTTTCGATCGGCACGGCACGCCAGAGAATGGCAACGGTTTCCTTAACAAACACATCAACAACGCCTTCAACCGTGACCCGGTTTTCCTACAATATCTCGACCTGTCTCCAGTGATCGAATTGGCAGAGGCAGTGCACGGCGACGATTGTCACGTCATCGGTATGACAGCATGGGTAACGGGACCTGGGCGTCCCGATCAAGGGTTACATGCAGATTGGCTGCCGATCCCCCTGCCAGCGGATATTCTGGAAGACCCGCGCGTCAAGGTGCCTATTTTCATTTCAACGGCACACTACTACTTAGATGACCTTTACGAAGACCTCGGTCCAACAAAATTCATTCCCGGTAGCCATCTTTCCGGACGGAGACCTGACGGCGAGACAGAGTGGAAAGGGGCGACAGAAAAGAGTATCCTCTGCAATAGTGGGGATGTCGTGATTTTCCGGAGCGAAGTCTGGCATCGCGGTACAGCAAACCGTAGCGACCAAACGCGTTACCTCTTACAGGTACATTACGCGAATCGGATGATCACTCAGAAATATCCACCCTATCTGAACCGGTTTCAGTTCAACGATGAAATCTTGGAACAGGCAACGGAACGTCAACAACGATTAATGGGCAATCATCGCCCCGGTGCCTACGATTGATTCCAAATTTTTCAGCGCACAATGACCTCCACCGAGGATAACAGTTTCGTTTGAATAGAAAAGAGACCATCGGGACACCGCCAACACCCAGCGTCATCAGCGAGGAGCCGCACGGAAAAATTATTGCCCTCAGTTTGCTCCTCGCGTTTCTTTGGGGCGGGAATTCGCCCTCCATAAAAATCGGATTGGCAGACTTCCCTCCAATGGCATTGGCGTTCCTCCGTTTCGTGATTGGGCTTGTCGTTATCGGAGGCTGGGCACTCTATCGCGGTGTCTCACTTCGTTTGCGTAAGGGTGAACTCCCTCGACTGCTGTTGCTCACAACGATCTTCATCCTCCAAATTATCTGCTTGAACACCGGTACCCTATACACGACGGCATCCCGATCCACGATTTTTATTAACGTCTATCCGTTTTTCACCGCACTTTTTGCGCATTTCTGGATACCCGGCGAACGTCTCTCCGTTCCAAAGACCTTGGGAATCGTTGTCGCTTTCAGTGGTGTCTTCGTAACCGTTGCCCCGAACCTCGGAGAAGGCGAAACGAGTGTCCTCGGCGACATTGTCGTGCTTGTGAGCGGATGTTTCTTAGGCTTACGCGTCGTCGTGACGAAACTGCTCATCCAGTCGATCCATCCGTATCGCCTCTTGGCGTGGCTGCTCACCTTGAGTCTCCCGTGCTATGTGGTCATGAGTCTCCTTTTTGAGCGTGGACTGCCGATGCAACTGACACTCAGGAGTAGTGCGGCTTTACTGTATCAAGGCGGCGTTATCGCGGGCTTCTGTTTTTTGGCGTGGACTTCAGTGCTTGAAAGGTATAGTGCGAGTAAACTCGTTGTGCTTTTTTTCGCAACCCCACTGTCGGGGGTTGTGTTTAGCTACGTGTTTTTAGGCGACGAGTTGACGCTTAGCTTATTGGTAGGTGCCGCCCTCGTGGCCGCTGGGATTTATCTGGTGAATATGCGGCGTTGATGTGCTTAGAGGCACTGCTGGTAAGAGGAAATGTGGTCTCCCATAGTGAATGGAAACCAAGATGCAGGGGATGAGAAGGCTCACGAGTGCAGGAGTGAGACCGATTCTGACTTTCATTAGGTTGCCTCCGGCAGGATCCACCTTTTCCCTTCAACCGATTTTACTAAATCTCGCGTAGACAGCCCCAATCACCATATAAAAAACAGCAAGAATAAAAGAAATGCCGTCAACCAGAACGCCCACAAGAAAAAAAGACTTAACAGATTCCATCTATGTCTCTCTTCTGTTGTCCGAGATAGTTTGTGTTGGCTCTATTTACTGCGTTCTAAGAAAACGTTTTTCTATCTCATCCTTGAACGATGAATGAAAATACCAGTCGGGGAAGTTCTTCAGAAGCTGCCTATATACCCATCGGGCAGCGACTTCATCATCCAGTTCCAAATATCCCTCCCCAAGCATATACAAGTCATGAGCAAGCTCTATATCACGGGTCCCACTTTGCAGGGATATCTCAAGGAGCAGCTTGACCCGCTCAAATATCCGTCGTGCGGCGGCTTCATCTCCCAGTTCTAAATATCCTCCCCCAAGTACATACAAGGCATGGCTAAGGAAGCGAGCACGGATCCCACTTTGCAAGGATATCTCAAGCAACTCCTCAAGCTGCCCAAATGTCCGTCGTGCAGCGGCTTCATCACCGCGTTCCAAATACACGTTCCCAAGACTGGACAAGGCATCCTCAAGTAAGGGATCACTGACCCTATTCTGCAAGGCTCTCTCAAGTCGTTCAGCGAGCTGCCTAAATGCTCGTGGTACGGCGACTTCATCTCCCAGTTCCAAATACGTTTTCTCAAGATTGGACACGGTACTTTCAAAGAGGAAGCGATCATGAAACCCACGCTGCAGGGATATCTCAAGTAACGCCTCGTATTTGGCACGAGCTTCCGCATATTTTGCCTGCTTGAAAAGGATGTATCCCCAAAGATAGAGGATATCTGCCTGATCCGACTGGAGTGTCGCGGTTTGGTAACTCTCCTTGACCGCCGCTTCAGCTTTGATGTAAAAAGAAACATCCGCTTCCGTTTCCGCCAATTTGGCATAGCAAAAAGCGATACAGTATTTGAACTGCGGAATGTAACTGACATCAACAACTTTTCTGGGGCGCGGGCGAATTTTAAAAGCTTGCTCATATTTCTCAACCGCCGCCCTGTATTCATCATCATATCGCAGGGACTGCGCTTCAGCATACAGGTCGATGTACTGATTCGTCAGCGTATTGGGCTTATACGGAAAAAGGCACCCACACCCGAGCAGCCCCACCGCGAAAACGCCAACAACGCATCTGCCTAATACCTTTATCAAAACATTCATAGGGATCTCCTTGGCAACCAACCCCCTCCGTGAACCCTCCTCAGTACTATATCATTGAACTTTCAGATTCCAGTTAGGTTGCCTATCACGTCCGAGAAAGCACTTTAATCGAGATTCAGATGAGCGCGCGTCTGATCGAAAATATCGTCCCACATATAGAAGGGGATCCCCCAGCGATATTCCAGCCGGTCGGGGATGTCTGTCTCACTCAAACGGATGATAAATTTCAGGGGTGATATTCCTCTGTGCACATACGCGTCCATCTCAACAATATACAGTTGTTCCGGTTCGAGCGGTAAGGCTTTCACCTTCTCTGCATAACCCCGTGGCACTTTCCCGTACGTCAGAGAAGATACGGTGGGTGTCGTTAGCCATCCCCAAAGTGCAACAATGATCCTATCCGTATCAGGAAAGGTTGATCTCAGTTCCCAAACCGTTTGGCGATCCTCCTGTAGTGGCAAATCCAACTCCGATCGCTTCTTGTGTTCAGAGGAACATAGCACTTTCTCAACTTTAATACCGCCAATCTGCAATCGTTTTTGAAAATATTGATCTCCATATAGACAAAACGTCGGGTTCATCAATTTTGACCCCGAATCGATGGCGATATACCCAGGGAGAGGCGTGCAGCCAATGGAGACCAAGCAGCTGATGAGAATGCCAACGAGGGCAATAATGGCAATACCGATTCTATTTTTCATTAGGTTGTCTCCGGCGGGATCCACCTTTTCGCTTCAGCCGATTTGACTAAATCTCGCAAATAAAGCGGTGTGAAACAATCAGCCTCTTCACCCTCTTTTAGTTTTTCTCTGTCAAATAATAAATAATAGAGATCCACATATCCTTGAAACAGATTGCACCCCTCTCCACCGAAATATTCATAGGGATTAATCTCACTTGTATTTTGGATCTCGAATTTTTCACAAAATGCCTCAAGCAGTTCATAACCATCGTCACCGGCTATCCCTAAGTCTAATAATAACGTGTCTGGATTGAGTTTTTCCTCTGATGTCAGCCACTGCTCCGCCACGAAAGTTTTGACGCGAGCGTAAAGTTCGGGATCCATTTCTTCTCGCGGTTTTTTCTCCGTTTCCTCCTGTGGTTTCTCCTCCGTCAAGGAACTCTCACAGTATGGACACCTAATAGCCTTTTTTTCTATTGCTTTTGCACAGTTGGGACATTTCGGTGCTGAGAAAAGTTTCGAGAAAAATTCGTAGATAGATATAATTATCGTTGAAAAAACAGTGACAATCAGAGAAATGAAGAGAAACAGAACCATCGCGCCACAAACAAGGATAAAAAAAGACTTAACGGATTCCATTATAGTACATTCTCAAAAAATATAGAGCCAACCCACCATGAGACTGCACCCTGCGACAGCACCCGCAGAGGCTGCTATCAGCTGTCTGGAGCGCATTTTCTTGCTGTAGGCATTGACGTAAGCCTTGATATATTCAGGGTGCTTCCCGATCAATCTTTCAATCGGCGGGTATGGCGGGGTGTTGTAGTGCTTAAGAAGCGCGAGAAAAAAAGGGGAGGACCCCACAGCAATAAGCGCGCAGCCCACTGCTTCTGGCATGTTAGGGTACATTTCATTAGCGATGCACCCCGTCATCAGCCCAGACATTCCGCCAGCGAAAAATGATCCTATCCCCATGCCAAAAGGTATAAGCACTGTCATAACCTTATCCGCATCCTTTTTCGCATCAGATCCCGCCTTAAGACGCAGCGCATTTACGTCTTCTCCCCCTAAAGGCTCTTGCGCGAAGGCAAGAAGTGGAACAACAAGCGTTAGCGAAAGTATTAAAAAGCAGCCTTTGTTGATGTGTCCCTTGATTTTTGTCATCAGTTGTAATCTTTTTTTGTTAAATTCTATTGTGTAATATAATCAGTGTAATGCAATGAATAATACATCTGCAAAAGTATACGCCCAAACCGTTATGAGACCGCATCCTGCAGCAGCACCCGCCGAGCCTGCGATCAGCTGTCTGAATCGCATTTTTTCCCTGTATGCCTCAACGTAAGCCCTGACATATTCAGGGTGTTTCCCAATCAATTTTTCAATCGGCGGGTGTGGAGGGGTGTCATAGCGTTCAAGCGCGAGTGCCATAGGTAAACACCCCGCAATAGTAAGTACAGTGCCCCCAACATCTGATTCGATAGAAGGCAATGCGCGAAACGTCATCAGCAGACACATTCCGCTAGCGAAAACTGATCCCATCCCCGTGATAAAAGGTGCTGGCTTTCTCATATCCTTATCTGCGTCCTTTTTTGCATCAGATTCCGCTTTAAGACGCAGCGCATTTACGTCCTCTCCCCTGAAAGGCTCTTGCGCGAAGGCAAGAAGTGGCGCAATCAGCGTGAGCAAAAGTATTAAAAAGCAGCGTTTCATTTTCCCTACCTCCAGTTTTCAAGCAAACGTTCCACCTCAGCCTTGTGTGGTGAAAATGCTAACGCGGGCAATAATAGCAATACCGATTTTATCTTTCATTACGTTGACTCTGGTGAGATCCATTTTTTTCCTTCAGCCGATTTGACTAAATCTCGCAAATAAAGCGGTCTCAGAGAATAATAAGGCTCATTTAGTTTTTCCCTGTTAAACACCCAGTAATAGAGCAAAACATATACGTAAAATGGGTCCGCCGCCTCTGGACCGAAATAGTCGTATGGCTCAATCTCACTCATATTTTGGATCTCAAATGTTTCACAAAACGCCTCAAGCAGTTCATAGCCATCGTCACCCGCTATCCCTAAATCCTCGGCTAAGTGTGTGTCTGGCGTGAGTTCTTCTTCTGATACCCACGTTTGTTCTGCTATCAAAGCTTTGACGCGCGCGTAAAGTGCGGGATCTATTTCTTCTTGAGGTCGTTTCTCTCCGAGCGCACTCCGACAGTGTGGACACCTGATAGTCTCTTTTCCTACCCTTTTTGTACAGGTAGGGCATTTCGGGCGCGAGAAAAGGTAGTATAAAGTTCCTATCACCATATAAAGAACATTAACGGCAGCCGTAATACCGCAAAACAGAAGCCCCGCAAGGCAAAGATAAAGAAGAACAAACTCAACAGATTCCATCTATGTCCCGCTCCGTTACTTGACCCTCCGATAAAATAACGTGAGTCCGATCTAACATTAGCGAAGTCCGACACGGTTTTCAATCCAGTCCAGCCACATTTCCAAATCTATCTCTTGTGAAGACAACACCGTTCCCTTCAACTATACTTAAGGCAGCACCGCCTTTCCCAGCCGCAGAAAAAATGGTTACGCCTCCACCCTCTGTGCCAATTGTGAGACTCGCTCCAGCATTCCCCTGTTTACCGGTAACGCCTACAATTCCACCCAACTTGCCAATCTGAAGACCCGCACCGGCAGGAGCACGTATCCCTCCCAGGCCGTAACACGATACCCTTCCACCATTTTCATCCACAGAGATAATAACTCGCGGCTCCCCATTGTCTGCAATCACGGTTATGTCTTCAAGCACAGTTAACCTCCGGACAATCAATTCATCAATCGTTTCAGACCCAGATTGTGCTTCGGTATTCTCGTTCATGTTTCCCAATACAAATCCGGCTAAGGCTATTAACGCACCCAAAGCCATATATTTCAACTTTTCACGTAATCTAAGCATTATAGATTCTCCTTTTTATGAAACCGTGCGTAGGTTTAAAATTATCTGCTGCCATGTGTATTGCAGATGGTAATCCGTACCTCACTGGGGTTTGCCGAGGGCTCCAGCGATCTGAACTAAGTCTTGAATGTTGACGACCCCATCGCCATTGACATCCGCGGTGTTTTGTGCTGCCTTGCCGAGGTGTGCTGCGACGAACACAAGGTCTTGGATGTTGACGACCCCATCGCCGTTGACATCCGCCGTGCGTCGCTGAGGTTTAGGTGGCGTCAGTTCCCACAGGAGCACCGTGCCATCCCCACTGCCACTGGCGAGTATATTGCCATCAGGACTCAACGATATGCTCGCAACACTCCCCTTATGCCCTGTGAGGGTGCGTATGTGATTTCCTGTCTCTACATCCCATAGACGGATAGTGCCGTCTTGACCGCCACTGACGAGGGTCGTGCCATCAGGACTAAACGATACACTCTCGACAGCAGCTATATGCCCTGTGAGAGTGCGTATGTGATTTCCTGTCTCTATATCCCATAAACGGGCAGTGCCGTCCTCACCCCCACTGGCGAGCGTCGTGCCATCGGGACTAAATGACACACTCTCGACAGCACTCGTGTGCCCGCCAAGTGTTCGGAGCTGCTTCCCTGTTTCTACATCCCAGAGACGGGCGGTGCCGTCTCCACTCCCACTGGCGAGCGTCGTGCCATTGTGACTAAATGACACGTCCAGGACACTATCTGCATGCCCTATGAGGGTGCGTATGTGATTTCCTGTCTCGACATTCCATAAACGGATAGTGCCGTCTCCACTCCCACTGGCGAGGGTCGTGCCATCGGGACTAAATGATACGCTATAGACGTGCCATTCATGCCCTTCAAACGTCCGAAACTGCCTCCCTGTTGCTACATCCCAGAGATGGACAGTAGCATTCGGATCTCCACCTGCGAGGGTCGTGCCATCGGGACTAAACGATACGCTATAGATGTACCATTCATGCCCTCCAAACGTCTGGAACTGCTTCCCTGTTGCTACATCCCAGAGACGGATGGCATCCCCCAACTCCACACTGGCGAGGGTGCTACCATCAGGACTCAACGACACGCCATTGATAGACAATGTATATCCTTTAAGCGTCTGGGATTGCTTTCCCGTCGCTACATCCCAGAGACGGATGGTGCCGTCATCACCACCGCTGGCGAGGGTGCCGCCATCAGGACTAAACAACACGCTATAAACCTCACTCGTATGTCCTTCAAGTATCTGGAGCTGCTTCCCCGTTGCCACATCCCATAGACGGACAGTATTATCCTGACTCCCGCTGGCGAGGGTGCTACCATCAGGACTCAACGACACGCTATAGACTTCACTCGTATGTCCTTCGAGTATCTGGAGTTGCTTCCCCGTCGCTATATCCCATAGACGGACGGTGCCATCTCCGCTCCCGCTGGCGAGTGTCGTGCTATCGGGACTAAACGACGCACTCGTAATCCAACCCGTATGTCCTTCAAACATTTGGATTTCCTGTCCTGTCTCTACATTCCATAGATGGATGGCATCCTCAAAATCTGCGCTGACGACCCTGCTCCCATCAGGACTCAACGACACGCTCTGGATATACCATATATGCTCTTCAAGTATCTGGAGCTGCTCCCCCGTCGCTACATCCCATAGACGGATATCCCAACTTGCACTGGCGAGTGTTGTGCCATCGGAACTAAACGACATACTCCCAACCCAACTCGTATGTCCTTCAAGTGTTCGGAGCTGCTTCCCTGTTGCTACATCCCATAGGTGGACGGTGCCATCCGCGCCCCCGCTGGCGAGGATCGTGCCATCGGGACTAAATGCGAGACTCACAACCCAACTCGTATGACCCGTGAACAGATTAAGTGCTTCGTTGGTCACGGTATCGTAGATCCAAATACCGATAGAACCCGCAACCGCCAAACGCGTTCCGTCCGGAGAATACGCAATCTCCGTTATAAATCCTTTACCGAGGCGAGCCTTGGCACCTTCAGGTAAACCCCATTGTGTGTGGTCTTGTGCGAACGTGATTGCTGAAAAAATGAAGGAAGCACAAAATAGTGGACAAGCAATCAAAAACAGCCTGTTTTTCATGAAAATTTTCCTTTTGTGTTGTCTCATGCCAATAGATATAAAAATGCATCTGGACTTCAGGCAACGGAAACCAAGAAGCAGCCTGATTTATTTTGGTGGTCTATTTTTTATCGCCACGCACACCAAGCCCTATCAAAGTAGCCCACATCCGGAAACGCATACGGAGCGGGTTCAACATTCTCCCGTTCGCTCTTGTCTCGGCGCCGACAGCGAACTCTATGTCCTCCATCGAGTTGTTTCCAATAGGTCGCCTGCCACGGCGTAACATAATCCCATTCAACTGACTCTAAAATCACCTCCATTTGTTGATAGAAACACATAGATTCCATGTAGGCTTCAAGCCAATTTTTATCTCCACAAATCAGTTCCCACATTTCATATTCACCTTCCTCATCTTCTGGCCGAGAACTTCCGGCTATGTATTTTTGCCAGTCAGGTGCGGCGAAGGCTTCCCATTGCGCGCCGCCTTCTTGCGTCAGTCCATAGGACGTGATTTTTCTCACATCTACAGGTTCCGTGCGCGGGGGTTTGGATTCATCCGGGACAGTTTCGATGTCTCCGTCAGGTGAAATAAAGACGTGGTGGGTGTCCCAGGGTACCCGTTGCTCCAAAGCGAGTTCGATTTGTTCCTTCGTTGAGATAGACCCTGCCATCTCGCTGCTGGCATAAATTAGCCCCGAAGAGAGCAATTGATAGAAGGTTTCAACCAGTGATGCGCGTGTTAACCCATGCCCTTTTTTATTCCAGAATGCTTCAAAGTTGCTGTCAATGAGTGCACATACTTCAAATTCACGCTCAACAACAGTTTCCAGTAGCCAATACTCACCGCGTGTAAATCGTGGTTCCATGTTGTAGTTTCTTTCTTATCTACTTCCGAATTAGCATTTTTCGTGTTGCTGTGAAATCACCCGCTGTGAGCGTGTAGAGATAGACGCCACTCGCCACGGACTCACCTACGTCATTTCTGCCATCCCAATACACCGCTCGACCCCGGCTCTGATAGATACCAGCAGGTGTTTGTCCCAACGCCAATGTCCGAACCAATACCCCAGCTACAGAATAGATACGCAACGTGACCGCTGCAGGTTCTGACAACCGATACGGTATCCACGTCTCTGGATTGAATGGATTGGGATAGTTAGGCAGCAACGCCGTTTCTTCTGGCATCAGCCAGGCTAAAAGACTTCGAAGGTAAGCGATACCCTCTCGGAAGGCGACAGAGCCGTCATCTTCAACTTTCGCACGTTCTATCCACGCCTGTATCATCGCAGGATCCAATCCCTCTATGTCATCTACAGATAGCATCGAGGGGGCAGCTGAGGCGGTTGATTCACCCATGTGCTGTGCTACGAGAATTAAGTCCAAGATACTGACGACTCCGTCGCGGTTTACGTCAACTTTAGAGGTGGCAGACGCAGCGGATCCCATGTGCTGCGCAACAAGAATTAGATCCAAAATACTGACCTGTCCATCCGCATTCACATCCCAAAGCGGTTGAGACCCCACTGTGATGATAAGATCACGCATGCCAGCAGGAATCACTTCACCCGCGGTCGATCCGAGTCGGAAGTCCTGCAGTGCTATTTGGCTGTTCCCTTCTGCCTTCGCAGAGAATACCACTGACAACAGTCTCCCAGTCCCTGCGACACCACCTTTGGAAATCAGTGCCGAACTTAAGCCTGTAATTTTACCCACAGTGTTATCAATCGTACCTTTCTGAAAGAAAGTCGTTCCACCACCCTTCTTCAGAAAATCACCTTCCTTCACTTCAACGACTTCAAGTACAGTAGGGTCAAACGTAAGATTAAACTGCCATCCTGCTAAATCCGCAACCTTTTCGGCGTTGACGTGGACGGTAAAAGTATCCCCGACGCGAACACTTGGGGTATCCGTCGAAAACGTGAAACCGGTTCCGGGGGATATCACCGCATATTGCGTGCCGGGTTCAAATCCGAAATAGCCACTAAATTCCCCACCGGCATCATAGACAGCAACCAATAATATATTTATTCCTTGTTTCAGCGTGACGGGCGCATAACTTTGATAATCACGAGCCCACACCCAGCTAAGGTTCTCGTGAACGAACTCCCCATTGAGCCAGACCTTATGGACAATATCGCTTCCGGCAAATATCCGTGTTTGCTGTTCACGCGGCGAATATACGGTGAGGGAACCATAAACGACATTCCTTACATCCCTGTCTCCCTCCATACCAATAGCATTTAGCATTACGCGGATATTATCTCCTTCCGAGGGTGCAATTTTGTGCGATGTCCATACATTTCCCCCGACAGGACTTCCTTCTGTCGCCCCGCTTGTTGCGATTTCCAGTTCTGTCACAACACCGTTACTCGCTTGTGAAAGCAAATCCACGTCATCCCAAAAACCGGCTCCCGGCACCAACATCCATAACCAGGGGCCCTCTATTTTCGGACCGCCCTGCGGGAAACCTGGATTGCTGAACGAATGGATTTCTGTATTCTCGCGTAACCCATCCAAGGGCGAGAGATCCGAGATGTTGTTCTGCTGAAGTTGCAACTGTTCCAAGTCGTGTAAATTTGCGAGAGGCGATACATCCGATATCTTATTCCGCGCCAGATTTAACGCTTTAAGATTTTTCAAAGATGCCAAAGATGAGATGTCCGATATACGGTTGCCCTGTATTGCAAGCCATTCTAAATTAATCAATCCTCCCAGGGGTGAAACATCCGACACACCACTGGAATTAACACCTAATCTTACCAAGCTTTTTAATCCTTTTAAAGGTGAGAGATCAAGCTCTTTAGAGGCGTAAGTTTCCAGTCTTTTCAAATTTATGAGTCCTGCCAAGGGCGATAAATCAGATACCGGGCTGTTCTTAAATTCTAACCATTTGAGTTTCGTTAATCCTGATAGTGGGGAGAGGTCTGAGATGGATGTCTTCCAAAACCCTACCCCCTCTAAGTTAACCAAATCTGCCAACGGAGATAGATCCGACAGAGATTCACCAGAAAGTCTTACTTCTTTGAGTGTTGTTAACCCGGATAGAGCGGATAAATCAGAGAGCGGATTCCCGCGAAGATTAAGTTCTATCAGATCTACTGCAAACTGAAGCCCCTCCAAATCCTGAATATCCATTCCATCTGCATCAAGGTGTATCAAAGTCGCCATGTCCTCCGCTGTAATCGCAACGCCGGGTATTTTGCCGAGTGTTTCTGCGATTGCAGCGCGAAGGTTTACGTCAGGGATGTGAACGGACTCTCCAGGGATGCGTTCCGTCCTCGGAACAACCGGCTTAACGATAGTGCTGTCAGGAGAATTCAGCGTCACAACGATTTCATTGAAATTCGATGTCCAGGTATCCCTTTTCACACTTCCACTCGCACCTGTCAGCACTCCCAAGCCTAAGTTTTTTAGATTCGCATTCTCGCGAACCTTTTGGAGGAGATCCGCCGTTTCTAACCCTACTGCGGCAGCCGCATGTGCCGCAGCAACCGGTCTTTGAAACGCCTCGTGGAACCGCTGAACGGGTTCAATACCACCGAAGACATCACCTGTTTTTTCGAGTGCTTGCCGGTAACGAGCGGTATCCTCTTCTAAGAACTCGTCCATCTCCGCCTTCTCTGCATAGAGGCGTAACGCCCGCTCCTTGTTAAAGGGTGGATTCGCATTCTGTTCAACAACATCCCGCACCTCATCTTCAAACACCTTCATTCCCTCTGTATGACATCCGATGCAGGAGAGACCATTCCGGACGGTTGGATCGCTCGCCGCGGGGTTTCGGACAATCTTTATCGGTGCTGCATCAAGCCGGTTGCCACCAGCATCCACCAGATAGTACGCCTGCAAACCGTTGGGCAGGTTGAAGATAATCTCACCCCCATCGTGTCTGAAGGAGAGCGGATGGGTAAAAACATTCTGCGTCCCCACGCTTCCAGCGAAGTCGTAACTTTTCCAATACGCCCCATACCGTGAGGTGTGCCGTTCGACAACACGGTTGTTACTCGATACACCCGAATTATTGAAACCCGCACGCCAGACGCGTCTGCCTGCTGCGTTCCGAATATTTTCGACAACGTTCACTTCAAGCCGTGTCTCTAACTCCGCAACCGTCTGTGGAAGGTCCAAGATGTCATGATAGAGTGGCGGTACGGAGGCAGTTGCGATAAACCAATCCACATGAACGAACGGCACCTCGCAATCCATCTGTTCGCGAAGATCGGTTAATTTTTCACGCAGCCGCGTCTGTGTCGGTGCATCGAACTCAATACGGTATGGATACACCTGTTCAACCAGCGTCCAGCGGTTGACTCCAATCTCCCATTCGTAGTCTCGGAGGTCAATATAGAAGATTGTTTCTTCCCGATCAATGGGTTGTGGTCTGATAACCTCGCGTCCCCAAGAGAGACTATTCACAAGTTTCGAGAGTGCCCGTTGATAGGCGTGGAGTGCCTCCACACTCTCACCGGCATTGTAGAGATGCGTCATCGTAAAATAGCGTGTGAAGGCACGGTCAAACGATGATAGTGAGTTGACGTGCGTCTCAATCGTTTCAAGCATTTCCGTGGGAGTAATAAAGTCAGTATCTCGTTCTGGCATCTGCCAATCCGGCGCGCCTGCTTGAATCCAGTTGCCAATCGTCAGAATCGCAGCGGCGGGAAGTTGGGGTTGACCCAGCGGCATCCGTTTGACTGGATCTTTTGTGAGGAGTCGCTTATAGAGTTCGGACGCAATTGGTTTTCCCGGAACAACAGCACCCGTTTCGATGAGTGCCGTGTGCGCAATAATAAGATTCTCGGTGTAGGCACCATGTTCTCCATGGCAGTTGAGACAATTTTGCGCAAAGATAGCATATGCCTGTTGGGCGAGATTCTCTTGGGCGTCAGTATTTTTGAGTCCTAAAATGATAAGTGCTAAAACAATTAGAAGGATATATTTTTCTTTGCGTTTCATCAATATCTTCGGGCTGGAAACCCCGTCTCCAGATAGCGGAGGAAGCCCGCTCCTTTCTCCTTTGACAAATGTCGCCCTTAGGACAGGGTGCTTGCCCTATTTTCGGTGTTCCAGGTTTAACCCAGAAAGTGGCGTCAAATCCTCTATCGGATTTCCCCTGATCCGCAATTCCCGCAGTTCTCGCAAACCCACTAAGGGACGCAGGTCGGAAATGTCGTTATGTGACAGATGCAAGATCCGAAGTTTTTTCAACCTCGCCAAGGGACCTATATCCGAGACTTTGCTATTCTCCAGCGTGAGTTCCTCTAAATTGATGAGCTCCGCTAACGGACGCAGGTCAAGGGTTGGCGCGTTTGGAAAGATATCCGAGAGATACAAACGTTTAAGCGTCGTCAAGTTGGCAAGTGGGCGGAGGTCTGTTATCGGATTGTCTCTAAGGTCAAGTTCCCTAAGATTCGTCGCAAATTCTAAACCTGTGATGTCAGAAATTCCCTTACCCGCAACATCAATGTCGCCGACCGTTTGCATCCGCTCTTTTGTCAAAGGGACATCGGGTAGCAACCCGATTTCACCCCGAACGGCGGTACGTAATGCTGGGTCGGGCATCCATGCTTCAGCAAGATCCGTTTGTCCCGTTGTCTGTCCGATAACATCGTATTTCAGGTTTTTAAGGTTCAATCCAGAGAGTGGCGTTAAATCTCTTATCGGATTCCCTTTGAGCAACAACGTCCGTAGTTCCGTCAGCCCTGATAGCGGTCGGATGTCGGAAATGCCACTATTTAAAAGATCCAAGGTTCGAAGTTCTTTCAACGCCGCCAACGGACTTATATCCGAAACCTTTATCGGATTGTTAGAAATGTTGAGATCTGCCAGATTCAATCCAGAGAGGGGTGCCAAATCCCTTATCGGATTTCTCTCAAGCCACAATTGCCACAGTTCCGTCAGTCCCACAAGTGGACTCACATCCTCAATTTGATTATTTGAGAGATGCAAGCGACGCAGTTTCTTCAACCCCATAAGCGGACGGATATCCGAAATCCAGTTCCCCTCCAAGGACAGCATCTCTAAATTAATGAGATTCGCCAAGGGACGCAGATCCAGATTTGTCGGACGGACAGGGACATGCCAGAAATGAAACTCCACGAGTTGGGTCAGATTCGACAGTGGACGTAAATCTGTTATCGGATTCTGACGCAAATGTAGCACCCTAAGATTCGTTGCGAACTCCAATCCTGTGATGTCCAAGATGCCTTTGTCATGTGCCTTGAGATAGGTCAATCTCAGCATCTTTTTCTGGGTCAAGGGGATGCCTGGTAGCAGTCCGATTTCACCGCGAACCGCCGCTCGCAACGCTGGGTCGGGCATCCACGCTTCGGAAGGTTGTGTTTGTCCTACTGGATCCGATACAGCATCGTATTTCAGGTCTGTGAGATTCAATGTCGACAGCAGTGTAAAATCTTTTATCGGATTCTCTTTGAGTGCCAAGGTCCGCAGTTCCGTCAGACCCGTTAGTGGACTTAAGTCTCCAACGCGATTGTCTGTAAGGACAAGTTCCTTTAGGTTTTCCAAACCTGCGAGTGGAACAACGTTTTCAACTTCGTTGTCAAAAAGGTCTAATACCTCTAAACTTCTCAGATTCGCAAGCGGACTTAGATCCTTTACACGATTGTTAGCCAAATTCAGGTAGATAAGGGAAGTCAACGCCCTCAGTGGAGATATATCAATTACGTGATTATTCCAGAGACTTAACTCGGTTAGATTCGTTAGGTTCACAAGCGGTCTCAGATTTGCGACTTGGTTGCCTCCTACATCGAGATTCATCAAAGATGTGAGCGTAGCGAGAGGACTTAAGTCGATAACATAATTACCCTCGTCTCCTAAATGTAAATCCACTAAATTTTGCGCGAATTCTAAACCCTTTATATCAGCAATCCCTCTTCCCCCGGCGTTTAGACGCTCCAGTCCTTGCATAGTATCCTGCGTCAAGGGTGCGGTTGCGGGCAGTCCGAGTTCCTCCCGAATCGCCGCACGCAATGCGGGATCGGGCATCCAGTGGGTCTGAGTATCTTCTGGCGGCACAGGCGCGATGGACGTTGAAACGCTTTTAGAAACCTGTAATCCGTTACCGATGGTATTATCAATGGGAACGACGGCACGTCCACTTTGATTGCGTAGTGCGGGTTTCGCGTCGGTCTCTAAGACAATAGGTACATCCACGATCTCAATGGTCGGTTCAGATTCTGCCTCGAAACTATAGGGTCTCTGAAAACGAGCGAGGTGTTGGTTGCTGAGTCCGATCAAAAATAGAATCAAAACCACAGCCGCGCCAAACGCCGCCCATGGGAGCAACGGTTTCGTAGCCGAGGGTGGGGTCAGTTTCAAGTCAGCGACTTGCTGCATGATGTTCTGGGTTAAATTCGCCGATATCTCCACACCGCCGAGAACTTCTTGAACCAAGCCTTCCTCTTTCTCCCGTAAACGTTTTCGTGCCCGACTGAGCCGACTACTGATCGTTTTTACGGAAACGCCCAAGAACTTACTAATCTCCTTCATTGTCATTTCGCCGAGATAGAAAAGCGTCATGACGGTGCGTTCACTCTCCGGGAGTTTTTCCAGAAGTTTTTTCACGAGTTCACGCCGGCGTTCCTCGGCTTCCGCCTCGCGGTGCGCCGACAAATAGTGAGTATAGGAGAGTTTTTCTACTTCATCCACGCGTGTGTCCTCCAGCGATTGCATCGCAGATTTTTGCTTTCGCAGCCAATTCAGGCACCGTCGATTCGCGATGACATAGAGCCACCCGGCAAATTGATGGGGATCTCTGAGCGTCGGGAGTTTTTTATAGACTTGGAGGAAGGTGTCTTGCGTAATCTCTTCAGCATAATGAAAATCGCCGATCTTCCGCCATACAAGCGCATGAACGCTTTTTTGGTACTTTTCGACCAAGATGCTAAACGCGACATCATCACCTGATAAAATTCTCTGTATCAATTGAACATCGTCTTCTCTTGCCATCAGGATTCTCCATGATTCATGAACAGGTTTCGCAGCCTTGAATTCAAAGACTGCACCATTTAATGTGGGACCCTACCTTCCCTGTTGTTAAAGACACAATTTTTTATTAAAAGTCTGCACTAATTTAGCGCAAGTTGCTATTTTTAAAAAATAAGAAATAGCATTCATACCTCTCAAACGCGCCGTTAAAGAGAGAAAGGGTGGAAACCCTCTAACGTCCACCCTCCTTTTTTATAACGCCATCAATGCCCTTCTACTTCTTTACCAGCATTTTTCGGGTAGCAGTGAAATCACCAGCGGTGAAGGTGTAGAAATAGATACCGCTCGCTACGGGTTCACCTACGTCATTTCTGCCATCCCAATACGCCGCACGGCTGCGGTTTTGGTAAATTCCAGCAGACGTTTGTCCCAACGTCAATGTCCGAACCAATACTCCATTTACAGAATAGATACGCAACGTGACATCTGCGGGTTCCGAGAGTTGATACGGTATCCACGTCTCTGGATTGAACGGGTTGGGATAGTTCGCAAGCAACACTGTTTTTTCTGGAATCAGCGATGCTAAGAGGCGTCGAAGGTTCACAATGCCCTCTTGGAAAGCAATAGAACCATCATCTTCAACTTGGGCACGTTCTATCCACGCCTGTATCACCGCAGGCTCCAACTCGCTTATACCATCCACGGTAAGCATCGAAGGCGCAGCTGCGGCAGTTGCCCCACCCATGTTCTGGGAGACAAGGATGAGATCCAGGACATTGATAACCCCATCACCATTTAGGTCAACTTCCGAGTTGGCGGGCACAGTTTTCCCGAAGTGTCGAGCCACCAGCACCAAGTCCAGGATGCTCACCTGACCGTCCCGATTCACATCCCCGGTCCTCTGTTCCCCCTTTACAGCAATGACGACCTCCTGCGGTCCTGCATCGATGGACTTACCGGTGATAGCAGCGAGTTGAAAATTATCGAGTTTCAACCGCGTGTGTCCAGGGGCTTTCGCTGTAAATGTTACCGACAATAGCGTGCCAGTGCCGCTAACGCCATCTTCACCGAGTCGCGCTGCACTCAGACCTTTAATCTTACCCAACCGATTCTCAATCGTCCCTCTCTGGAAGAAGGTCGCTCCGCCGTCTGTTTTCAGGAAATCGCCTTCATTGACTTCAACGGCTTCAAGCACAGCAGCGTCATAAGCGATATCAAATTGCCAGCCCGCCAAATTGTAGATATCCTCTGCCCGAATTTCAAGCGTGAAGGTATCGCCGGCATCGATGATAGATTGGGAAAACACGTATCCGACACGCGGGTTTAGCACGGTATACTCTGCCTCAGGGTTAAACCCCCAAAAACCGTTCCCCCCCGTTCTTGTTGCTACTAACAAGACATTTACACCCTCTTTGAGCGTAACAGGAACGAAATGTTGGTAATCTTCACCGCGTGCGCCTTTAAGTTTTTCATGGACCAAAACACCGTTGAGCCACGCTTTACCGCCACCATCATTCCCAGCAAACAGCGTTACCTCTTGTTCTCGCGGTGAATACAGGACGACACATCCATAGATAACGCCGGGCACAAAAGGACCTGCTAACACCTCCTCTGTTAACACCTCCGCAATATTATTCCGCCCCGTAGTCGGTATTTTGTCGGAATACCAGATGTTATCCCCAACAGGGTTACCTTCGATTGCGCCGTTGGTTGAAACCTTTACTTCTGTCACCGCGCCACCACTCACCTCCGCAAGAAGATCCCTTGCGAGCTGATCATCTGTACCGCCTTTAACATCTGTCTCTGGCACCAGCACCCATAACCAGGGTCCCTCTATTTTAGGTCCACCTTGAGGGAAAGCGGGATTGGTGTGATTAATGATCGTTACATCCTCACTGAATCCCTCTAAAGGCGAAAAGTCGGATATCATATTTCCACCAACGTGTAGCCATGTCAAGTTCTTTAACTTTGCCACGGGTGATACATCCACTATTTTGTTCTCTGAGAGTTCTAACCATTTCAGATTCGTTAACTTTGCTAAGGGTGATATATCCGATACGGGGTTGCCTGCAACGCGTAAGCGTGTTAATCCCGTCAATTTCGCCACAGGGGAGACATCCGACACCCCGCCTCCGAGAAGATAGAGTTCTTTCAAATTTTTCGCGCCCGCCAAGGTGGATACATCCGGCTCCCCCCCACAAATATCTATGACCTCAAGTTCTATGAGTGGCGATAGGTCGGACACGGGATTTCCCCAAGAATCAAACCTGTTCAGATTGGGCAATCCCGCCAGAGGTGAGAGATCCGATATGTTGTTATGACTTACCTTTACGTGTCTAAGATTTTTTAGTCCCGCCAGCGCGGATAAGTCACTTATCTCATTGCCACTGATATCCAAAAGATCCAGTTTCGGTAATCCCGCTATAGGGGATATGTCGGATATTTGGTTTCCCTGAATTTTTAACCATTCCAAATTTGTTGCAAACTCAAGCCCCGTCAAATCGCGGATGCCCATTTCTTCAGGAAAAATCCGATGTAACCTCGTCATATCTTCCACTGTAATTGGGGTGTTTGGTGTTTTTCCGAGTTTTTCTTCAATGAACGCACGTAAATTCGGGTCGGGGAGGTAGACAGATGCCCCAGGGATGCGTTCCGTCTGCGGGTCGACGGAAATCGCCACATCCGGGAAATCCAACGCAAACACGATTTCACTAAACTTCGATGTCCATGTATCTCTTTTCATCGTACCATTTTCTAAGACTAACACCCCTAAGCTTTTCAAATTCGCGGAGGCACGAATCTTTTGGAGAAACGCCTCGGTCTCCAACCCAACGGCGGCAGCGGCATACGCCGCATCGACCGGTCTTTGAAACGCCTCGTGGAATCGATGAACGGGTTCAATCCCACCAAACACATCGCCGGTCGCTTTAAGTGCTTGTTTATAGCGATCAGTATCCTCCGCCACGAGTCCCGCCATCGTGGCTTTGTCTGTATAGAGTTGCAACGCTCGGTCTTTGTTAAATGGGGGGTTTGGGTTCTTCTCAACAACAGTACGCACCTCATCTTCAAACAGCTTCATTCCTTCGGTATGGCAACCGATGCACGAGAGGCCATTGCGCACAGTCGGATCGCTCGCAGCAAGGTTGCGAACAATCTTTATGGGTGCCGCATCAAGTCGTCTACCACCGGCATCTGCAAGATAGTATGCCTGCAAACCATTGGGCAGGTTGAAGATAATCTCGCCACCATCATGGGCGAAAGAGAGTGGATGCGTAAAGATGTTCTGGGTGCCGACACTCCCCGCAAAGTCGTAACTCTTCCAATACGCACCATACCGAGAGATGTGGCGTTCCACAACGCGGTTGTGATTCGATACACCTGAATCGCTGAAACCCGCACGCCAGACGCGCTTTCCCGCTGCATTCCGAAGATTTTCAACAACATTTACCTCAAGTCGTTCCTCTAATTCTCGATCGGTTTCAGGGAGCCCCAAAATGTCGTGGTAGAGGGGCGGCAGTGAAGCATTGGCAAGAAACCAATCGGCATGGATGAACGGCACTTCACAATCCATCTCTTCGCGCAAACTCGTTAGTTTTTCATGTAGATTTGTCTGGGTCGGGGCATTGAACGCAATGCTATACGGATACACCTGTTCAATCTGTGTCCATCTATTGGTCCCGATCTCCCATTCGTAGTCTCGGAGGTCAATATAGAAAATTGTTTCTTCCGGATCAATGGGTTGTGGTTTGATGACCTCGCGTCCCCAAGAGAGGCTATTCACGAGTTTCGAGAGGGCCCGTTGATAGGCGTGAAGTGCCTCCGCGCTCTCATCTGCATTATAGAGATGCGTCAGCGTGAAATAGCGTGCGAAGGTGCGATTAAACGGTGCCAGCGAGTTGATATGCTTCTCAATCGTCTCCAGCATTTCTTTGGGTGTAATAAAGTCAGTATCTCGTTCTGGTGTCTGCCAATCCGGTGCGCCTGCTTGAATCCAATTACCAATTGTCAGAATCGCGACGGGAGGGAGTTGGGGTTGCCCCAACGGCATCCGTTTCGTTGGATCGTTTACAAGCAACCGCTTATAGAGTTCGGAGTCAATCGGTTTCCCCGGAACCACTGCGCCAGTTTCTATGAGTGCTGTGTACTCGATAATGATTTCCTCTGTAAATGCGCCGTGTTCCCCATGACAGTTGAGACAACTTTGCTCAAAAATCGCATACGCCTGCTGGGCGAGATTCTGCTGTGCATCCGCGGTTTGATATCCGAAGATAACCGTGAATATAAGACTAATTTTGATGAAATTCTTCATGTATCTCTTTTTCCCTTCTTGAAAGAGTGAGCTGGACTCGCGATGCCTTTTGGCTGTCGTTGGACTGTCCAGTTTAAAATTCGGGTTGTTCGTAGTGGTGCAATTCACGCACCTGGGTGGAAGCGCTAAACCACTTACACGAACCCTACGGACGCCTTAATCCGTCAAGACCTTCCAAAGCCAGAGTGCTGCTCCGAGCGATACGCCCCAGCCTATTGCTGACCTCTCTATCCGTTGGTTCTTGATGGAGCGTTTGTATTCATCAGTATAGGTGTGAACGTATGTAGCGGACTTGCCTAACAGTTGATGACTTGGAACTGTCGGATTATTTACGCTTGCCTAGACGATAGCAAACATCCAGCACCCTGCACCATAAGCGAACCAACGCAAGCCTGCGTCGTGCCACGCATCGCGTCTGGCATCTTCTTGCGCGTGTTGGATGAGTTGGGCGATCGGATCGTGTGGCTCTGTCATCGCTTCTACTGGGGGTATGAGCATATGGACGCTGATCAGTATAAGGATTATCATTATTGTGATGCATTTGAAAATGAGGTTCATAGGTTCTCCTTCATACCGAAAAAAAATCGGGTATGTTCCGTTTACGATTTCTCTATTTTCACCCAAGTTGCCAGTTGTAGCATAACCTGTTAGGGTGTGCATCTTAAGCACGCAGACTCACAGTCTACGCTACGAAATACCTCCGAATCATGAAACCATTTCAATGAAAACGGGGACTGTATCCCTAAAATCTTATGAGTAGCAACTTGGGTTATTTTCAACGAAGCCTGGTGCTTTAAGTCAAAGGAGTTGTGCTCAAAATGCATTTGCGACAACGACTAAGTCCAACACATTAACCGTCCCATCGCCGTTAACATCCGGAGCGTCTTTGCCGAAAGCGTTTGCGATAATGACTAAATCCAAGATATTGACGATACCATCCCTGTTGAGGTCAGCAACATTGCCAAGGCTTTTCAAGTATATCTCACCGTCTAAATCTGGGATTGTGTGAGAATGCCCTTCGATCCCACTTGAAACGCCTATTGTGTTTTCTGATAATTGAATTTGTTGTGCTTTTCCGCTACGGTTATAGACCGCCCAGCCGTTGGTGAACTCACGAATAAATAAACCTTCTCGGTTGTCGTAAAGCTGCGCTTTTGCTTCCGTGCCGCCGACGGGACGACCAAGCGGGGCATCATAGAAATCATACCAATAGTGTTCACTATGTGACCCGCCAAGATAGACCGCACCTGTATTGTAAAGCACATAACCGTCCGAATGCGTGAGCGTGAGTGTCGTAAATACGCGCATCCATTTTTGATTCTTTGGGCTATTTGGATGCTCTGTTCCGAGTCCGAAGCCCTCCACACCATTGACATGCGGAGGTCGTAAGTTTGCTTCGTTCCATAACAGGGCATTTTCCAGCCTCAAAAGGTCCGCGTAATTATAGTATCTACCAGGCTCTCTGACAAACTCTATTTGAGACCCGTTTATAAGTTCCGAAAGGCTTTCCATTTTTGAAACACCCGCGTTGACGATAATTATGAAATCGTCCGGTGCTTGGGCACGGATTTCACTGAAAATGCGTATAATGGCTGCCTCAATTTCTTCAGAAGACGCTTTGAGCCGCTCCTCACGATTATCTATTGAGACAACATGACCCGGACCGCCACCGAAGTTATCAATCATGATACCATCAAAAAGACCACAGGATACTATAGCAAGCCCTTGTCTTATCAGAATTTCTTGAACTTCAAGATCCAGGAAGTTAATATAAAGATTGCTGCCGCTACCATATGGGATCCGATTCCCGTCACTGTCTGTCATCCAATACTTGGGTTCATCTGGAAAGAGATCGCTTGGCTTCGAGGCAAAGAAACCCCACCGATATAAAGACACAAAATTGGAGTTACGCCCATGATAATACTTGTGACGCTCCTGCGGCACGCCTTCACCCAATATTATATATGCTCCGAGAGTACTCCGTTCAAAATGTAGTCTGCTCGTATTTCCGTACTGGATAGCTCCTCCAAGAAGGAGATCGTGGGACGGCACCAATTCGGGATCTGTATAACGGTCCCATAGTGGTATCCCTTCAATCCAGATCGGATTTTGGTTTTGATAAACTGAAGGAAAAGATCGTGTTGATATTCGTTCCTCAACAGGGATTATAGAGAATTCAACAGACTCACACAAGGCATCGTATCTGAATTCTATTAGATTCAAATTAAGGAATGGTGTAATATCTTCTACCAAAATGTTTTCGATATTGAGATACTTCAAGGCAGGTAAGCTCAGTAATGGACTAAAGTCTCGAATAGGGTTGTCTTGAAGCCTGACTTCCACAAGATTCGACAGATTTTCTAAGGCGGATATATCTATGATCTTATTATCGTTAAGACTGAGCTCCACTAATTCAGTAAAATTTCCCAGTGGCGTTATATCACTAATGTGATTCCTACCTAAATGCAATACTTTTAAGTTGGTAAGTCTTTCAAGCGGTGATATATCGGAGATACGATTTACACTCAAGGCGAGTTGCTCAAGTTCAACCAAATTTGCTAATGAAAGTAGATTACTGATCTGGTTTTCGCCAGATTGTAAATGCAATACTTTTAAGTTGATAAGTCTTTCAAGGGGGGATATATCGGAAATACGATTCGCACTCAGGTAGAGATTTTCCAAGTTTGTCAGGTTCGCAAGTGGCGTTATATCTGAGATTCGATTGTTGTGGAGAGATAAACTCGTCAGATTTACCAAATTTGCTAAAGGCTGTAAGTCTTGGATTTGGTTGCGATCCGCATTAAACTTTTCTAAAAAAACTGCGTGCTCTAATCCCGTTAGATTATTAACTTTGCTATCACCCGGGACGCTAAGACGTGTTAATAATCTCAAATGTTCTTTTTTCAGTGGTGTATTATCTGGTAAACCTATCTCTGATCGGAGTGTTTCCCTGATTGCCAGTCGTAAATTCGGATCGGGGAGCCAGTCTTCTGCCAAAAGAGGACGGGTTACAAGTGGAACACCGAGCAAAACAAAAGCTAAAAGATAGTTTTTTATTTTCATACGGATCTCTCCATTTTTGATTAACGGGTTTGCTACCAAACCATGACATCCATTGACGGTGTGCGTCCATGGGGGAATCGACTTGAAAACCTTGAGGTCTCCCGATGTGATCACGTCTGGGGCGGTGGGATGACCTACGTCCGCCTCACAGGGCACTTCGTCTATGTTTTTCTGCTTATAGAAAACGGTAGATGTGATCCTCCGCAAGCCGAAGAAAGTGCTATGTCTAAGAGGGTCCACATCAACCCTTTAGTTAGCTTATGGTCAAGCCTATGGTCATTTGATACTATTTCAAAATCAGCATCTTCCGCGTGGCAGAGAAATCCCCAGCTGTGAGTGTATAGAAATAAACACCACTCGAAACTTTTTCACCGACAGCGTTACAACCGTCCCAATACGCCGCACGACCTCGCGTCTGATACATTCCGGCAGGTTGATACCCTAACGTTATGGTTCGCACGACTTCACCCGCCGCAGAATATATTGTCAGTGTCACCTCACTTGGGTTCGCCAAGTGATACGGTATCCACGTCTCCGGATTGAATGGGTTGGGATAGTTCGCAAGCAGCATTGTCTCTTTTGGAATCAGTGATAGCAGCAGTTCTTGAAGTTTTGCGATCCCCTGTCGGAAGGCGATAGAGCCGTCATCTTCCATTTGTGCACGTTCTATCCATGTCCGTATTATCGCAGGATCCAATCCGTCTATGTCATCCACAGATAACATCGAAGGGGCGGCTAACCCGTTTGATCCACCCATATTCTGAGAAACAAGAATGAGATCTAAGATATTCACAATTCCATCGCCATTCACGTCTACTTCAGCGTTCGCAGGTGCAGTTTCGCCCAAGTGTCGGGCAATAAGGATCATATCAAGAATGCTGACCTGACCATCGCGATTCACATCTCCAATAGTGAGTTGACCTTCTATCGTGATGACAATCTCATAAGATTCTGCGGCGATGTGCTCACCTGTAATAGATCCCATTTGGAGGTTATGCAGTCTCAATTTAGCTTCCCCACTCGTTTTCGCTGAGAACGTCACCGACACGAGGGTCCCTGTTCCTGAGACACCCTTTCCACTAAGGTCCAATGCGTTAATACCTTTGATTTTGCCCGCGGCATTATCAATCGTCCCTTTCTGAAAGAGGGTGCTGTCGCCCGCCGACTTCAGGAAAGGACCTTCGTTGACTTCAACGGTCTCAAGCACTGCGGCATCAAACAAAATATCAAATTGCCACCCTGCTAAATCACTTACATTCTCCGCGTTTAAGTTGACGGTGAAGGTATCACCGATATGAATTGGCGTATCGGGAAAACCATATCCAATACCGGAGTCCGACACTATATATTCCGTACCGGTTTCAAATCCAAAAAAACCGTTAGCATGGGAATGGAAAGCGACCAACAAGACATTTTTCCCCGATTGAAGCGTGACTGGGTAAAAATCCGTGTAATCATTGCCTATCCTGTCGTAATGACCGTGCTGATGAATCAGGGTACCGTTGAACCAGACTTTTAGTTCCTGGCGACTGCCGACACCCAGCATTGTTTGTTGTTCGCGTGGCGAATATAGAGACACAACACCATAGATGGTTCCATCTGGAGTGGAGCGTTTTAGCATATCTTCAATACGCCCCGTATTTGGGAGTTCGTGGGATGTCCAGACGCTACTGCCGATAGACTGTCCCGCTATTGCCCCACGGACGGCAATCTCTGCCTCTGTTACGCTTCCATCACTCGCCTCCGACAGTAAATCCGACCCACTCTCCAGATCAGCATCTGGCAATAGGACCCATAACCAGGGTCCTGCTATCTTCGGTCCGCCTTTCGGGAACCCTGGATTGTCGTGCCAAATGAGCGTTATGTTCTGGCGTATCCCATCCAAAGGCGAAAAGTCGGATATATTATTGTTGTTAAGCCTCAGGTAGTCCAAGTGTGTCAACCCGGCGAGTGGCGATATGTCGGATACATTGTTGCTTCTGAGATCAAGCGTATTTACGTTGGTTAGCTCAGCGAGTGGCGATATATCGGATATCCCGTTAGCAGCAAGGAGCAGATTCCTCAAATTTGTCAAACCCACCAAAGGCTTAAGATCGGATATAGTTCCACCACAAATGTCTAACTTCTCCAGTTTTGTTAATCCTGCCAAAGGGGACAAATCGGATATGGGGTTGCCCCAAAACCAAATCCGTCTCAGATTGGTTAATCCTGCCAGGGGTGAAAGGTCGGATATATTCCCATGCTTAGTGTCTATCACGATCCCGGTTTCCGTTTCGATTTTGCTGATTGCCTCAAATATACCGCCTTGGTTCGCAGCTACATCCTCCAGGCTGTTTAATCCGCTGAGTGGCGACAGGTCGGAGACTTGTGTACGATGAAACCAGAACACCTTGAGATTTTTCAGTCCTTTCAAGGGCGATAAATCGGATATGAGAGGCGTAGAAGCCCCTAACTCGTTGAGATTGATTAATCCTGCAAGCGGTGATAGATTCGATACATGCGTGTTATCAATTACCAATAGCGTGAGATTTATTAGCTGCTTCAGGGGCGATAAATCAGATACAGGGTTGCCCGTGAGCCAGAGTGTGTGTAATCCGGTTAAACCCGCTATCGGTGAGAGGTCGGAGATCTGATTACCGTTGAGAGATAAGCGGCTCAGATTGATTGCTGACTGAAGTCCAGTCAAATCTTGGATGCCCTTGTCACGCGCCACAAGTCTGCCCAATCCTTCCATCTCCTCGATTGTAATTTGGGCGTTTGGTGCCTTTCCGAGTGCCTCCGCAATTGCCGTACGCAGATTCGGATCGGGCATATGAACAGATTCGCCCGGAATACGTTCCGTTTGCGGATCAACTGGTGTCACAGCACTTTTTGCTGGGAAATCCAGAGCGAAAACGACTTCACTAAACTGACTTGTCCATGTGTCCCGTTTCATCGTGTCGTTCTCTAACACCAATAAGCCTAAGTTCTGCAACCCCGCATTCTCACGTATCTTTTGGAGAAACACCTCGGTTTCCAAACCGACCGCTGCAGCAGCATGCGCCGCATCAAGCGGTCTCTGAAATGCTTCGTGGAACCGTTGAACGGGTTCAATCCCACCAAATACACCGCCTGTCGCTTCAAGTGCCTGTCGATACCGAGCGGTATCTTCGCCCACCAAACGATCCATAGTGGCTTTATCAGTATAGAGCTGTAATGCTCTTTCCTTGTTAAAAGGCGGATTCGCGTTCCGTTGAATAACAGCCCGAACTGTATCTTGAAAATCTTTCATCCCCTCGGTGTGGCATCCGATACAGGAGAGTCCGTTACGGACGGTTGGATCGCTCGCAGCCGGATTGGAAACGATGTCTATCGGTGCCTCATCAAGTCGCCTACCGCCGGCATCCACGAGGTAGTATGCCTGCAATCCATTCGGTAAATTGAAGATAATTTCACCCCCATCCTGCGTGAAGGAGAGCGGATGCGTAAAGATATTCTGTGTCCCGACACTCCCCGCAAAGTCGTAACTTTTCCAATACGCTCCGTATCGAGAGTCGTGCCGTTCAACAACACGGTTATGATTGGACACACCGGAATCATTGAAACCCGCACGCCAGACGCGCTTTCCTGGGGCATTCCGAATATTTTCAACGACATTTACTTCTAATCGAGTTTCGAGTTCACGATCCGTCTCGGGGAGTCCCAGAATATCATGGTAGAGCGGGGGTAAAGAGGCTGTTGCGATGAACCAATCGACATGAACGAACGGCACTTCGCACTCCATTGTTTCCCGCAGGTCTGTCAGTTTTTCGCGAAGTGCTGTCTGTGTTGGCGCGTTGAATTCGATCTCATAAGGATACTCCGCCTCAATCAACGTCCATCGATTGGTTCCGATCTCCCATTCGTAGTCGCGCAGATCAATATAGAAGATCGTTTCTTCTGAATCAATGGGTTGTGGAATTTTAATAGTACGCCCCCAAGAGAGACTGTTCACGAGTTTTGAGAGTGCGCGTTGATAGGCGTGGAGTGCTTCCGTCGTCTCACCACCGTTATAGAGATGCGTCATCGTAAAATAACGTGCGAAGGCACGGTCAAAGGAGGACAGTGAGTTGACGTGCTTTTCAATCGTCTCAAGCATTTTTTTCGGTGTAATAAAGTCGGTGTCTCGTTCCGGTGTCTGCCAATCCGGTGCGCCTGCTTGAATCCAATTACCAATCGTCAGAATCGCAGCGGGAGGGAGTTGGGGTTGTCCCAGCGGCATCCGTTTCGCCGGATCGTTTACAAGCAACCGCTTATAGAGTTCGGAGTCAATCGGTTTCCCCGGAACAACTGCGCCAGTCTCTATGAGTGCTGTGTGATCAATGATGATTTCTTCAGTAAACGCGCCGTGTTCTCCATGGCAGTTGAGGCAACTTTGCTCAAAAATCGCATACGCCTGCTGGGCGAGGTTCTGTTGTGCATTAGCACTTCCGAACCCTAACGCCATGAAAGTTAAAGTGATAAGTAAAAGATTTTTTGCTGTTTTCATAGTGTATTCTCCGGCTTAAAAGTATTACGAATTGATAACACTATCGCCGTTGAGATCGGCAGATGGGTCTATCTATTTCAGGTAGATTTCACCGTCCAAATCAGCAAGGGTGTGCTGAATATTGGTGATGCCCCTCGCGACAGCGGATGCTTGCGCCGGTAAATAAATCTCTTGCGCTTTTCCGCTGCGATTGTAGACTGCCCAACCATTGGTGAACTCCCGGATAAACAAACCCTCAACCCCATGTCCCTTACCATCACGATAAAGGCGCGCCTTCTCGCCTACAGGACGACCGAGGTCCGCATCCCAGAATGGATACCAATAGTGTTGGTGGTTGTGATTATGCCGCTCACCTACTATATGTTCTCTCTCATGTTCGGGCGAGAGCGCGTATTCATGCTGATGGATGATGCCGGTAACTCCCATGACATAACAAACGTAACCATCAGAATGTGTGAGGCTCAACGTCGTAATAACACGCATCATTTGCTGGTTACGGGGAGAATCTGGACGCTCAAACGGAATTCCTTGACCTTCAAGCGCATTTATTCGCGGTCCACGAAAGTTCTGCTCCGACCATAACAACGTGCTTTCAATCTCTCGGAGACGCTCATGCGTGTAAGCCGTATCACCTTCGTCCAGAATCGTTTCTATGAACGCCCCATTAAGGTAGGGTGCAGACAGTCGAGCTTTATGCCGTCCCGTATTGACAATCATCAGAAAATTGTCACCAACAGCCTCACGAATCCGACGCATCATAGATATTCTCGCCGACCACTCGGCTTCAACACCTCGATAGTAAACCCCGTTGTCGTCCTCAAGCGTAACCTCGCCTTCCTGCCACCGTCCCAAGAAGACCCCGTCATGGAGACTACATTTCGCGACGGCGAGAACTTTCTGAACGAGGATGTCCTGGACGACAGGGTGTGTGAAATCTATCAGGAAGGTGGAACCCCCAGCGTAAGCTTGAACTCGATCGCCGTTCGCATCTCTTATCCAATGGGGCCACTCTTCAGGGTAGTCGCTTGGATCAGCATCAATGTAGTCGAGACTCACAAGTCTTAGAAAGTTAGGATTTTTTGAAAGCAGATACTCCCTTTTCCCGTGTGCATCGTCTATTCTACCAAAGAGCCGGAGTCCTTCAGGTGTAGGCTGCCATTGCAGATGAAACCCCGGTCCACCCCAAAATAGATCGTGATAGACGAGTTCCTCATCTGCAGATAAGTTTGGTACGTTGAGCATATCGTAATACCACGCTGAAAAGACCGAAGGATACTCCCTATCTTTGATACGAGATGCTACCGCGACCCGCGATATATCATCACAGATCCGGAAATTGCCATGCGTGTGTAACTCCTCTAAGTGCGTCAGCCCATCGAGGGGTGAAAAATCCCGAATATCATTATTTTCTACTAATAACTTTTTGAGATTGACTAACCCTGCAAGGGGTGAAATATCTTCGATGTGGTTCTGCCAAACATGTAAAGTCTCTAAACGCGTGAGTGCTGTGAGCGGACGTAGGTCCGAAATCTGGTTCTCTCCCAAATCCAGAAAAGCAAGTCCCGTTAGACTTGACAAAGGAGATATATCGTGAATCTTGTTCCCTATCAGAACAAGTGCTTGCAAATCAGTCGCGTGCTCTAAACCTATAAGATCGACGATCCCTTTATATCGCACATCAAGGGTTGTTAGGTGTTGAAGATCCCCCGGTGCCAATAGGTGGTGTGCTGGAAGCTGAAGCGTTTCTCGGACAGCCTGTCGGAGCGCGGAGTCCGGCATCCACTGTCCCTCAGAAAGTTTGAGTGAATCTTTTGAGGCATTGGGTGTTAAATGCCTCTCGGGATCGTGTAAGCCGGTACTATTGTTTTTACTGATGGTGGTCGTTTGTCCAATTTGATTTCGCACGGAGGGTTTTGCGTCAGTCTCAAGGACAATAGGGGCATCCATAATTTCAACGGTCGGGGCGGATTCAGCCTCGAAGCTGTAAGGTTTCTGAAAATGTGCGAGGTATTGGTTGCTGACGCTGAGCATCAACAGGGTTGCTAAAACCACAGCACTCCCAAAAGCCGCCCACGGCAAGAACGGTTCCATTTTCGGAGAAGGGGTCGGTTGCATGTTAGCAACCTCTCGCATGATGTTCTGTTTTATACTCGCCGATATCTGCACACCCCCGAGCACTTCTTGGATCAACAGTTCTTCATCTTCTTGTAACCGTTTCCGGGCACGATGCAGCCGAGTCCTTATCGTCTCCACTGACACCCCCAAGAATTTGCCAATGTCCTTCGTCGTCATTTCACCGAGATAATAGAGCGTCATCGCTGTCCGTTCACTCTCCGGCAATTTCTCCAAAAGTTTTTTGACGATTTCAAAACGATGTTCGGTTGCCTCTGTCTCGCGCCGTTCTAAGATGTAACGCGCATAAGCGGATTTCACCACTTCTTCCACAGGTGTGTCCTCCAAGGATTGCAAGTGTCTTTCAGGTTTCTGTTTGCGCAGCCAATTCAGACACAGCCGATTCGCAATGACATACAGCCACCCGAGAAACTGGCTCGGATTTCTCAGCGTTGAAAGGTTTTGATAGGCACGGAGGAAAGTATCTTGCGTAATTTCCTCTGCATAGTGGAAATCACCGATCTTCCGCCACACGAGGGCGTGAACACTTTTTTGGTATTTTTCTACTAAAATGTCAAATGCCGTGTCGTCGCCTGACAAAACGGCATGAATCAACTGAACATCGTCTTTTCTCTCCACGGAGCTCCCTCCTCATAAACAGATTCAACCGTGTCGACTTCCACTGAAACATCCAATTCGGTACTAAGTCTCGGACTTTATGCCATGCAACACAGTTTACACAATTATGTTATGACAATATTAAAGACACAATTTTTTCGTGAAACGTTACATCAGGTGGAAAAAAGAATTTATCAGAGGGCAATTTACGATTCTTTTTGTCAGGGTAGGGATTAGTGAAAAGGGAAGCAGTATTGTATTTTCCTGCTGTTTTGATAGGTTATGTTATCTTTTGTAACCATGTATATGGATTCTCTACGCGGACGTGAAGGTGCGACTGATAGCGTTTGGCGAGTCTTAACATTCGGTCATCAGTTGTCAGAAGGATATCCGCATCACCCCTTTCGGCACACGCGATATGCAGAGCATCATAAGGCTTAAATCTCACGCAGGAACCGCATCTGTCCAGATGGACCCAGTTTTCCTGAAATTACGCTAAGTCCAAACCGATAAACCTCAATATCTGCCATTTCACTTATGTCTTTCGGAGATTTATTTTCGGGTCCCTCTTGTTTTTTTTCACGGAGATCTTGAATCCCTTGCATAATTGTCTCCATATCCAGACCGTCTAACCACTTGTGACGTTCAGCGGTATAATCGCCCGTGGGAGGCTCACACTGCCTAAGGAATCGAATTGTTCCAGCACGCCCCAATTTATCCAAAAGGATCTCAAGTCCCAACTCGTAAACTTCAGTGTCTGACATCTCTCGTATGTTCATTGGTACTTATCTCCTGTAACCATTATGTAGATTTCCAACGCGTACCCGAAATCGGATAATTAAGCACTCCCTTTAAGAGAAGGCGAGGTCAGGAAACCTCGCCTTACGGGTAATCAGGGATAAAATTTACCACTCCCCCGCTAAAGTTTCCCCTACCTTTAGGTAGGGGATGTAAGCGGAAACCAAGGGTGTGAAAGTCTCAATTAAACTTGAAATTATACAGAAAATGTGGTATGATTCTTATATCAACGGGATAGGATAACAATCACCCGAAACCTATCGGGTGTCCTATCCAACCCAATTGTTAGGGTAGCGTTGACGTTGATACTTTCAACAAATACCACTTTTCGATTTATGAGTTATTAGCAAGGTTATGACCCTTGCGATCGTTTGTGATGAGTTGCTTTGGTAGAGATTGTGAAATCACCTTTAATTTCACAACCGCCACACTGTATAGCAACGTCTTATCAAAGTATCGGTCTATTCTATGGGGTAATCGGAATAGTCCGTAGTTGTGCATTGGCTGGCACCGCGATTGTTGTATCGTGTCACCAGTAGAAATACTGGGAACGGCATTTAGACCGTAAGAGTGTACCCAGCGACTGAAATAGGATCGCCAAGCAAAGAAACCCCATGCTTTAGCTTGCGGGAGCAGTCATTTGCGTTTAGAGGGTGCTTCCATCGCTGGATAGATTTCTATATCCGCTCGCGTGATGAGAACGCCGACGTAGAAGGTCAACCAGTCGCCGCAGAGCTCAATAGACATGTACTCGTCGTTATCACTGGCGTACTCGTGAAGTTCAACATCAAACTTATCTTCCCCTTCGGCATTGGCGAGGGTAAGGGTGGCAGGCACAACGTCTTGTCGGTTATATTCAACAGCGATGTCCTCACCCTGACTATCTGAGTTAGGAAAATAGAGGGTCATTGTGTCCGGCAACGGATCGCCGAGTTCACATTCGTCGTCAACAATCCATCGGGAAATCTCGTATTCGTCCTTCGTCCCAGCGACATGATCGACCCCGATAACGACCTCTTCCTCCGCGTCTTGGACGTGATACATATAGCGGCGGAGGCTGTTACCTTCATACTTCTTCCGTGTGACCAGTTTGAAGGCGTGCGAAGTATCTCCCGTCTCCTCATACGTAATGATATCGGAGAGTTCAATCATGCTATCAAGCGGAATGTCGACTAACTCATGTCGCTCCGGTTTCTTGGGTTCAGCGTCCTTTCGTCTACCAAACAGGGGTGTGCCATCTTTTCTACCAAACAGTGCCATGTTCCCCCCTAAAAATAACCCTTGTTATACATCACAACCACAACCACGCCAACAACGAGGACGCTTCCGAAGATAAGCAGGAACCAAGTTGCCCCCGATGTCTCCTTCTCGATAACAACGGTTCGTGTAGCAGGCGGGGCGCGCGTTGCGGGGGTTGTTACCGTCGGTGTCGCCTCGGCAGCGGCAAGGAGTTCCGACTTCAATGCCTCTTCATCTGGCAGCTCATCAACTGTAACAGCCTCGGCACCCTCCCCATAAAACGCATCAGGGTTCTCCTCAACGTAACTCGCGACATAATCCTCATCTCGGTTTGTGCCGGGGTCTACGTAATTCGCGTTCGGTTCAACACCTTGGCTCTCGTAATAGTCTTTGTAGTACTCATACTCCGCCTGTTTTTCTGCACTCCAATGCGAGCGGTCATAATCGCGATGGTGATAGTGCCACAGGTAACTATGGCGAATCGAATGGTTGTAATAATCATGGAAATAGATACCGAACATGAGGTTGTTAAACGCCATAGATGCCGCCAACGGGTACATTGAATACCCCATCATTGGATAGTAACCCCCGAAGTTATTGACGTTAATCGTTTGGCGTGCGTCTCGGCGAGCGCGTGCCGTCTCGCGATTCGCTCTTCTGTTTTGGCGTTTTAGCGTCCGGTTTTCTGCCTTGAGTTGTCGAACCTGTTTCCGATTTTGCGCTTTCACCTGCCGTTGCTGACTGCGCGTTGCGCTCCGAGTCGCGGTCGTGCTTCGATTTGTTGCAGTCGTCGCTTTTGCACGGCTCGTTGCCGTCTGCCGCTGACGCGCTACGGTGCTGGCACGTGTACCGGTGCTTCTCGACGCGCTACTTCTGCTATAACTGCTGCCTGTACTGCGGGTCGTTCGCGTCGAACTCCGTGGCGTGCTATAAGAACGACTCGTGCTACTCCGACTGCGCGTGCTACTATAGGAACGCCTGGGAGTGGTACTCCGTCGACTCGTGCTACGACTATAACTCCGGCTACGACTGAAACTCCGTCCTCCCCGAAAACCACCGCCGCGACGGCTCTCTACAATATCGGGTGCAAAACTGAATAAAAAGACAACCAGAACCGCAAGGATTGAAAACTTCTGAAATTTACGTTTCACCCTGATCTTCCTCCTTAGATTTTTTTCGATGGAAAAACTTGACAAAAGATGCCGAATTTGTTAAAATTAAGAATACATGTAAATCAGGGGCGGTTTTATTCGTTAACCTCCCTGACTTTGAAGATTTATGTGCCTGTAGCTCAGTTGGATAGAGCGTCAGCCTCCGGAGCTGAAGGTCGAGCGTTCGAGTCGCTCCAGGCACGTTCTTTTTTTTAATGGACGCGCACGTCACATTCTCACTGCGAGAAACCTTATTCCACCATTTTAAAGATTATGCTAACATTAATTCAGAGAATTGTCAAGGACTTTTGAACGAAAGGAAAAACATGGCACTTGATGTCCGAGATGCACGATTAACGGATCTGATCGATCCGGAGGCAGCCGTTGAGCAAATAGCAACAGGCTGCCAATTCACCGAGGGACCCCTCTGGCACGCCACAGAGCAGTTTCTGCTTTTTAGCGATATTCCGGCAAACAAGATGCGGAGATGGGATGCCGACTCTGGAATGACTGTTTTTCGTGAACCCTCCGGTAAGTCAAACGGCTTGACTTACGACAAAGGTGGACACCTCATCGCCTGTGAACACGCAAACCGACGGGTCTCAAGAACAACAGCAGATGGGCACGTCATCACAATCGCATCACACTATCAAGGCAAACGTTTGAACAGTCCGAACGATGTCGTCGTGAAATCCGATGGAAGCATCTATTTCACCGATCCACCCTACGGGCTCAGCGCAGCCTACGGCGTTGAATCGGAGAAAGAACTCGACTTCCAAGGTGTCTATCGTCTCTCTCCAAATGGTGAGACCTTGACCCTTCTCGTCGATGACTTTGACAGACCCAACGGTATCTGCTTTGCACCGGACGAGTCGATCCTCTACATTAACGACACCGAACGGATGCATGTGCGCGCTTTTGATGTGCACTCCGACGGCACCCTCACAAACGACCGCATCTTCGGTGAAGAGGAAGGGGATACTGGAAAACCGGACGGGATGAAAGCCGATATACAGGGAAACGTTTATTTAACAGGTCCCGATGGTATTTGGGTCTTCGCACCGGACGGAACACATCTCGGAATTATTCTCGTGCCTGAGCGCGCCGCGAACTTAGCGTGGGGTGGAGATGACTGGAAAACCCTTTTCATCACGGCGAGTACCTCCGTTTATCGCATAGCATGCAAAGCAGTAGGGGTCGCAGTCCCATAGTCCCCATGAAAGTTAATATCAAACGCATCGACAAGACACTTCCGTTGCCGAAATATGAAACCCCGGGTTCCGTCGGTTTCGATCTAATTTGTCGAGAATCGGCAGAGATCGCCCCACACACCATCGTCCTGATCCCCGCGAACGTTATTGTCGAAACACCGCCGGGTTATATGCTGATGGTATGTTCGCGAAGTAGCACACCGCGCAAATTCGGCTTGATGGTGCCCCAAGGCGTAGGTATCGTCGATAACGACTATTGTGGTGAAGCGGATGAATTGCAAATTCAGGTTTATAATTTCACAGATAGCGTTGTTAAGGTTGAAAGAGGGAGTCGCATCGCACAAGCCATTTTCGTGCGTGTAGACACAGCAGCGTGGAATGAGGTCGAACAGATGTCTGCTGCCTCCAGAGGTGGATTCGGTAGCACAGATCGGTAGGACCTACGCGACTCTCTGGTAGTACCTGTCACCGAACCAACAGAAACCTTGCCTCTATGTCCGTATGCCCGACCGTACAGCACCCGGACAAAAACCTATATCTGCGGTAAGAAATAAAAAAACAAGGAGACTCTTTATGAAATCGACATCTGTTTTCGTTGCTTTTTGGCTGGTGCTTATTTGTGCCCTAACAAGTTTCGCCCAAGATTACACCAAGTGGAATTTACCGGAGGGAGCGGTTGCCCGTCTCGGCAAAGGCAGTATAAATGAGATAGCGTATTCCCCGGATGGCGATCGGTTCGCGACAGCCGGTGGTGCTGGTATTTGGATATACGATGCGGATAGCGGTGAAGAATTAGCAATCCTCACAGGGGACTCGAAAGGGCTGGGCCTGAGCCTGAGCATTGCGTATAGTCCAGATGGGAAAACACTCGCAACGGGGAGTTCGGACGGCACCGTGCGTCTCTGGGACCCAAACACTGGCACTCTCAAAAACACACTCACTGAACGCATAGGCTATGTCTGGAGTGTCGCGTATAGTCCAGATGGGAAAACACTCGCAACGGGGAGTTCGGACAGCCCGGTGCGTCTCTGGGACCCAAACACTGGCACTCTCAAAAACACACTCACTGAACACACAAAAGGAGTCTCGAATGTAGCGTATAGTCCAGATGGGAAAACACTCGCAACGGGGAGTTCGGACGGCACCGTGCGTCTCTGGGACCCAAACACTGGCACTCTCAAAAACACACTCACTGAACACAAGTACTCTGCCCTGAGCGTAGCGTATAGTCCCGATGGCACTACCCTCGCAAGTGGGAGTACGGACAGCACCGTGCGTCTCTGGGATGCAAGGACAGGCACTCTCAAACATACACTCACTGGACGCACGGGCTGGATCTGGGTCCATAGTGTCGCGTATAGTCCAGATGGGAAAACACTCGCAACGGGGAGTTCGGACGGCACCGTGCGTCTCTGGGACCCAAACACTGGCACTCTCAAAAACACACTCACTGGACGCATGGGCGCGTACTGTGATGACTTTAGTGTAGCGTATAGTCCCGATGGCACCACCCTCGTAAGTGGGAGTACGGTCGACACTGTGCGTCTCTGGGACCCAAACACTGGCACTCTCAAAAACATACTCACCGGACATACGCCCTCTGTCCAGAGTGTCGCGTATAGTCCAGATGGGAAAACACTCGCAACGGGGAGTTCGGACAGCACCGTACGTCTCTGGAACACCACGACAGGCACCCTCCGACAGACGCTCACTGGACACACTTGGGGGATCAAGAGCGTCGCGTATAGTCCAGATGGGAAAACACTCGCAACGGGGAGTTTGAACAGCACCGTGCTTCTATGGGATGCGACGACAGGCACCCTCAAAAACACACTCACTGGACACACGGACAGGGTCTTTAGTGTCGCGTATAGTCCAGATGGGAAAACACTCGCAACGGGGAGTTCGGACCACACTGTGCGTCTATGGGATGCGACGACAGGCACCCTCAAAAACACACTCACTGGACACACGGACGATGTCCGGAGTGTCGCGTATAGTCCAGATGGGAAAACACTCGCAACGGGGAGTTCGGACCACACTGTGCGTCTATGGGATGCGAGAACAGGTACGCTCAAACACGCACTCACTAGATACACGACCGAAGTCTATAGCGTTGCGTATAGTCCGGATGGGAACGCACTCGTAACTGGGGGTTCGGACCGCACCGTGCGTCTATGGGATGTCACGACAGGAATCTCCAAATACGCCACTGGACACACGGACAATGTCCGGAGTGTAGCGTATAGTCCGGATGGGAACACACTCGCAACAGGGAGTTCGGACCATACCGTGCGTCTATGGGATGTCACGACAGGTGCCCTCAAAAACACACTCACCGGACAGACGTACGTTTCAAGTGTAGCGTATAGTCCCGATGGAAACACCCTCGCAAGTGGGAGTTCGGACGGCACCGTGCTGCTGTGGCAACTCACACCCACTGAACCCACCGACGCACCCAAGCAACTTGCCGCCGACATCAACGCCGATGGACAGGTCAATATCCAAGACCTCGCGCTCGTCGCCACCGCATTCGGGCAGACGGGGGAAAATACGGCGGATGTCAACGCCGATGGGAAAGTTGATATCCAAGACCTCACGCTCGTCGCCGCCGCATTCGGAAACAGAAACGGTGCCCCCAAGGCATCGCACCCAGACTCCGCAAGCAGTGCCAATAGAGAACAGGTCCAGCACTGGCTCACACAGGCACGGCAATCTGCCCTCACCGATCCTGTTTCGCTCCGTGGCATTGCTGTGCTGGAGCAACTCCTCGCTGCCTTGACGCCTACAGAGACGGCACTCCTGCCGAACTATCCGAATCCGTTCAATCCGGAGACGTGGATCCCCTATCAACTCTCGAAACCTGCGGCGGTTACGGTGAGTATCTATACGGCGGATGGCACGCGGGTCCGCGTTTTGGCGGTCGGGCATCAAGCGGCGGGGATGTATCAGCACCGCAGCCGGGCGGTGTATTGGGACGGCAGGAACACGCAAGGGGAGTCTGTGGCGAGTGGCGTCTATTTCTATACGTTGACCGCTGGCGATTTCACTGCGACTCGGAAGATGATCATACGAAAGTAGCACTATTTCCAGAAGATTATATCGCATTGGCGGACCGTCTCAAAGACTGCACAGGAGACCAACGGTCTCCTATGCTACAAAGCACTCGTTTGTGGAAGCATTTTCAATTGCGGTAAGAGATAAAAAAACAAGGAGAATGTCTCATGAAACCGACACCTGTTTTCGTTGCTTTTTGGCTGGTGCTTATCTGTGCCCTAACGAGTTTCGCCCAAGATTACACCACGTCGAATTTACCGGAGGGAGCGATTGCCCGTCTCGGCAAAGGCGTTGTAAAGGAGATAGCGTATTCCCCGGATGGCGATCGGCTTGCGATAGTGAGTAGTGTAGGTATTTGGATATACGATGCGGGGAGCGGTGAAGAATTGGCACTCCTCACTGAACACAAGGAAGCGGTCAATAGTGTTGCGTATAGTCCCGATGGAAACACACTCGCAACGGGGGGTTCGGGCGATGTGCGTTTATGGGATGCGAAGACAGGCACGCTCCGACAGACGCTCACCGAACAAGGGGTCGAGGTCACAGATATTACGTATAGTCCCGATGGAAATACACTCGCAACGGGGGGTGTCTGGAACGAAGGGCATCTATGGGATGTGAAGACAGGCACACTCAAACATAAACTCCCTGGAACCGTGGGCTGTATCGCCTCACATGTTGCGTATAGTCCCGATGGGAACACACTCGCAACGGGGCGTAGTGACGGCACCCTGCGTCTATGGGATGCAGCGACAGGTACGCTCAAAAACACGCTCAAAAACACGCTCACTGAACACAAGGAGGCGGTCAATAGTGTTGCGTATAGTCCCGATGGGAATACACTCGCAACGGGGAATGAGGACGGCACCGTGCGTTTATGGGATGCAACCACAGGCACGCTTCGACAGACGCTCACTGGACGCATAGGCATAGTGAGTGGCTGGTATCGTGGCATGGTCAATAGTGTTGCGTATAGTCCCGATGGGAACACACTCGCAACGGGGAGTGGGGACGGCACCGTGCGTTTATGGGATGCAACCACAGGCACGCTCAAAAACACGCTTACTGGACACACGGATTGGGTCAGTAGTGTTGCGTATAGTCTCGATGGAAACACACTCGCAACGGGGAGTACGAACGGCACCGTGCATTTATGGGATGCAACCACAGGCATACTCAAAAACACACTCACTGGACACACGAGTTATGTCTTTAGTGTTGCGTATAGTCTCGATGGAAACACACTCGCAACGGGAGGTTCGCGCGATGTGCGTTTATGGGATGCAACCACAGGCACGCTCAAAAACACGCTCACTGGACACACGTATCAGGTCAGAAGTGTTGCGTATAGTCCCGATGGGAACACACTCGCAACGGGGAGTAGGGACGGCACCGTGCGTTTATGGGATGCAACCACAGGCACGCTCAAAAACACATTCACTGGACACACGAGCGAGAGTGTTGCGTATAGTCCCGATGGGAACACACTCGCAACGGGGAGTGGGGACGGCACCGTGCTGCTGTGGGATGCAACCACAGGCACGCTCAAAAACACGCTCACTGGACACAAGGGGAATGCCCTTAGTGTTGCGTATAGTCCCGATGGGAATACACTCGTAAGTGGAGGTTTTGACAGCACTGTGCGTTTATGGGATGCAACCACAGGCATACTCAAAAACACACTTACTGGACACAAGGAGGGGGTCTATAGTGTTGCGTATAGTCCCGATGGGAACACACTCGCAACGGGGAGTAGGGACGGCACCGTGCGTCTATGGGATGCAACCACAGGCACGCTCAAAAACACACTTACTGGAAACACGGATGGAGTCTTTAGTGTTGCGTATAGTCCCGATGGGAACACACTCGCAAGTGGGGGGGACACCACCGTGCGTTTATGGAATGCAACCACAGGCACGCTCAAACACACGCTCACTGGAAACACGAACGTAATCAAAAGTGTTGCGTATAGTCCCGATGGGAACACACTCGCAACGGCGGGTGCGAACGGCACCGTGCTGCTGTGGGATGTCACACCCTACAACTCACAAACTTATTCGGTTGAAACAGATAGTCTCACAGAAGTACCTGAGGTGTCTGTCAACAGTGATGTTGCGCATGTGAGTCTCTCCGCTGCGTCGGTCTGGTCTGGCACTATAGGTGACCAACTGACGGTGAACGCTAACATCACAGAGGGTGTAGACGTGAGGGGGTATCAAATAGAACTCATTTTCGAGCGTGCAGCACTGCGTTTTGTGTCAAGTGTGGATGGCGGGTATCTGCCGGCGGGTGCTTTCGTTGTGCCGCCCGTGGTGAATGGCAATCGGGTCACGTTTGGGGCGACATCTCTACAAGCGAGTAGCGAAGGGGATGGGACGCTTGCGGCCTTCACGTTTGAAGCATTGACTGCCTCGCCTGCGCTGCCGACACTCTCCGATGTGAAACTGGCCGACAGTGATGCCAACTTCTTAGCCGTGCGGATTGAGACCAAGACGGGAGAAGTCGGTCTTACCTCTCTTGCGGGAGACGTGAACGGTGATGGTGTGGTGAGTCTTGAGGATATGACTGTGGCTTCGGGGCGTCTGGGTCAGACAGGTGAGAACACAGCGGATATGAACAAGGATGGCGTAGTGGATGTGGCGGATCTCCTGTTAGTTGCAGCAGCGATAGAAGCCGCGGCGGCTGCCCCGTCGCTGCATCCGGAGCGTATTGCTGAGATGTTCACTGCAACAGAGGTGCGTCAGTGGTTATCGCTTGCGCGGGCAGAAGGTCTCACAGGTGGGCGGTATCAGCGAGGGGTGCTGCTTCTGGAACACCTTCTTATGAGACTCACCCCGAAAGAGACGTTGCTCTTAGCGAACTATCCGAATCCGTTCAATCCGGAGACGTGGATACCGTATCAGTTATCAGAGCCTGCGGATGTGTCTATTTTCATCTATGCTGCAGATGGACGTTTGGTTCGGATGCTGACGTTAGGGCATCAGTCTGCGGATATCTATGCGTCTCGGAGCCGTGCGGCGTATTGGGACGGCAGGAACACGCAAGGGGAGTCTGTGGCGAGTGGCGTCTATTTCTACACGTTGACTGCCGGCGATTTCACGGCAACCCGGAAGCTGTTGATACGAAAGTAAAATCATTTTTTGAGGAAGGATGGAAGCACAGGAAGACGACAAGGGACACCGTATCCGCTATCTTCCAACCTTCCATACTTCCAACTTTCTAACGGATTTGCCGATCAAAACCTAAATTTAATATTCAAACGTGCTTAAGGAAGGACCAGTTATTTAGGACAGCACGCAGCCATGGAACAATATATAGACGGACTTCGACACGTATTCGATACCGGCATTGACCGCGAGGGTAGAAACGGGGTAACCCGCGCACTCTTCGGCATGCAAATGCGCTACAACATGGAAGACGGGTTTCCTGCCGTAACCACTAAAAAACTCGCGTTCCGGTCAGTAAAAGCAGAACTTCTCGGTTTCCTGCGCGGCTACGATCACGTTGATCAGTTTCAAAAACTTGGGACACAAATTTGGGATGCCAACGCTGAGGCATGGGGACGCGAGGGTTATCTCGGACGCATATACGGCGTCCAATGGCGGAGATGGAAAACAGAAAATGGGACGATTGATCAGTTAGCCAAAATCATCGAACAACTTCAGACCCACCCGCATAGCCGCAAACATATTGTCACGGCATGGAACCCTGCGGAGTTAGATGAAATGGCATTGACACCCTGCCACATGTGTTTCCAATTCGTTGTCGCAAACGGCAAGTTGTCGCTGCAGATGTATCAACCCAGTTGTGATATGTTCTTAGGGGTCCCGTTCAATATCGCCTCGTATGCGCTTCTCCTACACATGGTGGCACAGGTAACAGGCTTTACGCCTTATGAATTCATCCATACCTTAGGCGACGCGCACATCTATCACGAACATCTTGAAGCCGTCCAAACCCAATTAAAACGGAAACCGTATCCACTCCCGAAACTCGAACTGAATCCGAAGATCAAGTCAATCGACGCTTTCAAGATGCAGCACATTCAATTGGTAGACTACCAACACCACGAGACTATTTACGCACCTATGATTGTGTAGAATTCTCACAGTATTTAGGGAGAGAATGAAACAGAAAAAGCAAAACCAAGGCAATTCCGATCCCTCTCAACAGAACGGTAATTCCGCAATCTCAGACGAACTGACGCTGGCAGAGGAAGCCGGGTTCCTCATTCAAATCGCTTTTGAGGAATTTGAAGAGATTATCATCAATTACCCGCATCACGCCGCCTACTGCTTCGCATCAATCACGCGTCTGGCGGATACAACCGAGAACCTCTCACACTTCACACGACGGTTGGGCATGTGGCTCTGGATAGAAGTGCTTGCCTTTCAAACCGAAGAACCCCTGGATCTCACAGAATTCGTCGAACAGTTTGACGTCGATGTGGAGACCATTGAGACCGGGATTAACGAGCTTGTAACTGCCGAAGAATTTAAGATTGAATGGGAACAGGAAAAACAGATCAAACTCGTACCGCGTATGGCAAAAGAGACAGTCATCCATTTTGCCGAGCGCGTCTTGAGTGGGATACGGGCAGGACAACAGGAGGAAGGAGTCGAGCCTTAAAATGGTAGTTTCAATGATCGCCGCAATGGATAAAAATAGACTCATCGGGAACGGACCGGATATCCCGTGGCAGATGCCGGTCGATCGACGGCACTTCCGTGATATGACAATTGGCAAACCCGTCGTTATGGGACGCAAGACCTTTGAAACCCTGAAACGTCCCCTCGGCAAGCGGCGCAACATTATTCTCACACGAAACAGGACTTACGCGGCACCGAAAGGGTGTAGCGTCGCACATTCGGTAGAAGAGATCCTTAAGCTTTGTGCGGGGACAGAGGAACTCATGATATGCGGCGGTGCGCCTATCTACGAAGCCTTTCTACCCCACGCCGATCGACTCTACCTCACGCAGATCCACGCCACATTCAAAGGCGACGTCTATTTTCCAGCGTTCGATATCGAGGCATGGCAAGAAGTAAAACGCATTGATGGTGAACCTGATGAGAAAAACCCTTATCCTTATAGCTTTGTGTTTTTAGAAAGAAAATAGGAGAAGACCCTTGCTTAATTTGTGTATGCTTTCCGGTTCTTTTGAGTACGACTCCGAGGAATCTTTGACGACCTTCAAAACGTTCGTTGAAAAACACTATCCGATCCAAGCAAATTTACTTATCTACAATTCAGAAGATCACGATCCATCTTTAGCGGCGTTAGCGGATGCAGATGCGCTGTTGGTCTTCACACGCCGTCTCAATACAGAGGGAGCATCACTCAGGCAATTTCAAGCCTACTGCGAACAAGGCAAACCCCTTGTTGGTGTTAGGACAGCCAGTCACGCTTATCAAAACTGGTTGGAATTTGATAAAACTGTGCTCGGCGGCGACTATCAAGGTCATTATGGCGACGGTCCCCGCACTCAGGTGGAATTGATTGCTACAGAACACCCTATTCTGAACGGCATTCCAGCGTTTGACTGTTATGGCAGCCTTTACAAAAACCCATCCCTTCGCGACGATACCTCTCTACTGCTAATGGGACATACGGATGAACATTCAGAACCTGTCGCATGGACGCGTTTGCATAACGGCGGACGTATCTGTTATACTTCATTAGGGCACCAGAAAGATTTTGAAGTCGAACCCTTTTTACGGCTCCTCGCGCAAAGCATCTTGTGGGTAGCGGAACAGATATAGGAAAAAATTCAAGGCATTTTGGAGATATGGAAACCCTTACAATTCTGAATGGCGACATCTACACCCCTATGCATCATGGACAGGGGAGCATCGTCATTCAAAACGACAAAATTTCAACGATAACGTCAGAGGCACTACACCCCTCAGGAAAGATCATTGATGCCTCTGGATGTCTCGTCATTCCTGGATTAATTGACGGACTGGTGCACGGTGGGGGCGGTTGTGATAGCATGACGGGTCACGTTGAAGACATTGAGACAATCGTGCGAGCACATGCGTGTAGCGGTGTCACTTCGGTGGTGTTAGGAATCTCCTCGGGGAGTATGCCACAAATCAACAACGCCTTAACCGCTATTGCGCACGTCGTTGACGCACCGATAGCAGACGGTTCCCGAATTTTAGGATCATACGTGGAAGGAAAATTCGGGAGTCTCGCCAAAAACGGGGCACAGAATGCGAAATACATTACACCGCCAAACTTTGAAGAATTCCATGCGATGTGGGCAGCTTCGGATGGAACTTTAAAGGTAATCTCTGTCGCGCCAGAAAATGATGAAAATCTGCAGTTTATCCAGCATCTCGCGACCTTTAAAACAGATGCGTATAATAACATCGTCATAGCGATGGGACACACAAACGCGACATACCAACAAGCAATGGAGGCAATTGACGCAGGCGTGACACGCGCGACCCATACTTACAACGGTATGAGTGGGATGCACCACCGCACACTCGGCGCGATTGAAGCCGTCCTCTCCCATCCAGACATCCACGCAGAACTCATCGTTGATGAACACCACGTCCACCCGTTTTGGGGAAATACCCTCATCCGACAAAAAGGGATTCACGCCGTTGGGTTAATTACGGACTGCACAGAACTCGCCGGTGTCCCTGAGGGAGACTGGCAAACCTCGGCAACATACATCCCCGAGCTGGATGCCTATCGCCTCAACGCAGATGCCATTCCCGAACACGACACGGCTTTTGAAATCAACAGTACCGAGAAATACGTCCGCAACGGAGCGATGTGGTTGGATGTAGGAAAGCCGACTGAACGCCTCGCGGGTGCGACAATTACACTTATGGAGGGTGTCCGTAACGTTATCAACTGGGGGCATTCCTTGGAAGACACCCTAACGATGGCGACTTTAACGCCCGCACAAAATTTAGGCGTTGCAGATGCAGTGGGTTCAATTGCAACCGGGAAAACAGCAGATATCGTTATTGTTGACGAAAATTTGAGCGTTCAAACCGTTATTTTAGGCGGAAAAGTGGTAAAAAAGTAGAAAATTCGTAGAATGTCAATCTTTTTTGCTTTTTTTTGAAAAAAAATTTGACACCGCCTAAAAAATTGTGTATAATATTAGTTTTGGGAACCCTAATCAATCTTTTTTGGAAACGAGGGGGCAATTACGGAAACATTCTAACGTCGTATCTAAAATCCACGTTAATATGTTGAAGTTATAATGCCCCGCGCGGGGCTTTTTTATTTTCATGAGAACCCCCCCCAGCTGCGCTACGACGGAAGACGCATCATTACGGAGGTCCGACATGCCAACCATTAATCAATTAATCAAAAAACCGCGCAAAAAGTCCCGGAAAAAAACGAAATCTCCGGTACTGGAGCAGTGTCCCCAGCGGCGCGGTATCTGTTTACAGGTAAAAACAGTAACACCGAACAAACCGAATTCGGCACTGCGTAAAGTCGCCCGGGTGCGGTTCACCAGTGGCTACGAAGCGACGTGTTACATTCCGGGGATCGATCATAATCTTCAAGAACACTCAGTCGTTTTAGTCCGGGGCGGGAGAGTGAAAGACCTTTCTAATGTACGCTACCACATCGTCCGCGGCAAATTGGATACAGCAGGTGTCGATAACCGTCGCCAAGGTCGTTCAAAGTACGGCGCACGGAAACCGGCTTAAACAGCGGAGGAAGCGTAAATGCCGAGGCGTGGAAACATCAGCAAACGGGATGTCAGTCCTGACGCGAAATTTAACAGCAAGTTGGTATCAAAATTCATCAATAGCCTCATGTTGGATGGCAAGAAAAGCACGGCGCAATCAATCCTATATGAGAGTTTTGAGATTATTGAATCCCGGTCAAACGAAGACGGCTTTGCCGTGTTCCGTCAAGCCATCAACAATGTCAAACCGGTATTAGAAATTAGGCCCCGGCGTGTCGGCAGCCAGACGTATCAAGTGCCTGTTGATGTAAAAGCGGAACGGAAACAGCGGTTGGCTTTTAGTTGGATTATTCAATCCGCTCGCGCCCGTGGCGAAAGACGGATGTCAGAACGCCTTGCCGGCGAAATACTTGAAGCGTCGCAGAACGAGGGTGGTGCCATTCGTCGGAAAATGGATCAGCACCGAATGGCAGAAGCGAACCGAGCTTTTGCACATTATCGATGGTAAAAAATGCGTCCTGGCTTACGCCGAGTCGTTAACACACAAAAGGAGTCTCCAACCGTGGCGGAGAAAAAAAATAGCAACCCCCAACGCTTAGAACTGCCCCATATGCGAAATATCGGCATTATGGCACACATTGATGCCGGAAAGACGACTGTCACTGAACGCATCCTCTATTATACCGGTAAAGTCTATCGGATCGGGGATGTCGACGATGGCACCACTGCCATGGATTGGATGGTGCAAGAACAGGAACGCGGCATTACGATTACTGCCGCTGCGACAACCTGTCAGTGGAAGAAACACCAAATCAATATCATCGATACACCGGGGCATATTGACTTTACCGTTGAAGTCGAACGCTCTCTTCGTGTCCTCGACGGCGCAGTCGCAGTTTTTTGCGCAGTTGGCGGCGTTGAACCCCAATCTGAAACTGTTTGGAGACAAGCAGATAAATACAACACACCCCGCATCGCATTTGTCAATAAAATGGATCGAACCGGTGCCGATTTCTTCCGCACCGTTGAAATGATGGAAGAACGCCTCGGTGCTACAGCGATACCCCTGCAACTTCCAATCGGTTCGGCAGAACAATTCACAGGGATCGTAGACCTCATTTCCATGAAGGGGCAGATCTGGAACGTAGGCACAGACGCAGGCAGCGATGGCACCGTCATCCAAGAGACAGACATCCCCAGGGAAATGGAGGAAATGGCAGCCGAATACCGCGAACGGATGTTAGAGGCTATCGCCGATCACAACGAAGAACTTATGCTTAAATACTTGGATGGTGTTGAAGTTTCACCTGAAGAGATTAAAGTAGGAATGCGAAACGCTGTCCTTACCGGGAATGTCGTCCCTGTTCTTTGCGGAACGGCGCTAAAAAATAAAGGTGTACAACCCCTCTTAGATGCGATTGTCTCCTATCTACCAGCCCCGACCGACGTACCGCCTGTGGTAGGGTTTAATCCGAAAACTGAAGAAGCGGAAACACGTCCGCCACATGACAATGAACCCTTCTGTGCATTGGCGTTCAAAATCATGACGGATCCGCACGTTGGCAAACTCACCTACTTACGTGTGTATTCCGGTATCCTCAAGAAAGGCGATACCGTCTATAACAGTAAAACTGGAAAACACGAGCGGATTGGGCGGTTAATGCAGATGCACGCCAACAAACGGGAAGAACACCAAGCCGTTCACTCAGGCGACATCGCCGCCGTCATTGGGTTAAAAGACCTCTCAACGGGTGATACCCTCTGCGACCCGAAGGCACATATCACATTAGAAACGATGGTGTTCCCGCTGCCGGTGATGTCTATCGCCATTGAGCCTCGAACGCAATCTGATATTGATAAACTGAATCTCGCTCTCTTGAAACTTGCTGAAGAAGATCCGACCTTTAAAGTGCATCAAGACAGCGAAACAGGACAAACCTTATTGTCCGGTATGGGTGAACTTCATCTTGAAATCATCGTTGATAGACTCGTCCGCGAGTTTAACGTCTCAGCGAATGTTGGCAACCCACAAGTCGCCTATCGGGAAACGATCCTTAAAGCCGTTAAATCTGTCGGGCGTTTCGTACGTCAATCTGGTGGTAGAGGCCAATTTGGACACGTTGTGCTTGAGGTCGAACCCCTTGAGAAAGGGACCGGTTTTGAATTCATTGACGAAACCAAAGGTGGCGTTATTCCGCAAGAATATATCCCCGCAGTGCGGAAAGGCGTTGAGAACGCAATGAATACGGGGATCTTAGCCGGCTATCCAGTTGTTGATGTGTTAGTAAGACTCGTAGACGGTTCACACCACGCCGTGGATTCATCAGAAATGGCGTTCTCTATAGCAGGTTCGATGGCGTTTAAAGACGCAATGAAGCGTGGTACGCCGACGCTTCTCGAACCGATTATGGACGTTGAAGTTATTGTCCCTGACGAATACCTCGGCAAAGTCATAGGCGATCTGAATTCGCGGCGTTCACAGATACGTGAAACTGAAACGCAAGCGAAATCTCGTATTCAAGTTATTCGTGTTGATGTCCCGCTTTCAGAAATGTTTGGGTACGTCAAAACCCTTAGGTCACTCACACAGGGTAGAGCCAACTACTCTATGGAGTTTGCACATTATAACGAAGTCCCAACAAGCGTGATGGAAGATTTAATTTCATCAGCGAATCGTTAAGTAGTTTTTAAGGTGTCCGAACTGTTGGAATGTTCACATTTCCCACAAGCGGACACAGGATTTTAATAGTTATCAGGGCAGGTTGCTACGTAAACCTTTCAGTTGACTGAAAACCGATCACTGAAAACTTGCGCAGCAGTCGAATTGATAACCCATATAACAATAAACTTTTAGTGGAGCTCGGACAAAAATGGCTAAAGAAACGTTTGAAAGGACTAAACCACACGTCAATGTTGGAACAATTGGCCACGTTGACCACGGTAAGACAACGTTAACAGCAGCAATTACGATGGTGCTTTCGAAACTCGCTGACGCAGACTACGTCATGGAGTACGACGAAATTGATAAGGCACCTGAAGAAAAAGAGCGTGGTATTACTATTAATACAGCACACGTTGAGTATGAAACCGAAAACCGGCATTACGCACACGTAGATTGTCCCGGACACGCCGACTATATCAAGAATATGATTACCGGTGCGGCACAAATGGACGGTGCAATCCTCGTCGTATCCGCCGCTGACGGTCCTATGCCTCAGACACGTGAGCACGTGCTACTGGCGCGACAGGTGAACGTCCCCTCTCTCGTCGTCTTCCTGAATAAAGCAGACATGGTTGATGACGAAGAGCTGCTTGAACTTGTCGAATTGGAAGTTCGCGAATTACTCAGCGATTATGACTTCCCTGGCGACGATATTCCTATCATCGCGGGTTCTGCTCTTGAAGCCATGGAATCTGGGGGTGATCCCGAGCATGAAGCATGCCAACCCATTCTTGAACTCATGGCAGAGGTGGATGCCTATATCCCAGAACCGGTGCGCGATACAGATAGACCCTTCTTGATGCCGATTGAAGATATCTTCACCATCAGTGGACGTGGCACCGTTGTTACCGGTAGGGTTGAACGTGGCACCGTTGAAATCGGGAACACCGTTGAAATCGTCGGATTACGTGAAACACAAGACACTGTTGTTACAGGTGTTGAGATGTTTAACAAGAGCCTCAATGAAGGTCAAGCTGGCGACAACCTCGGTGCGCTCTTACGGGGTGTTGAACGCGATGAAGTCGAACGCGGACAAGTTTTGGCGGTCCCTGGGACAGTTACCCCACATACCGAATTTGAAGCTGAAGCCTACATCCTCACAAAAGATGAAGGCGGACGCTGGAATCCATTCTTTAGTGGATACAGACCGCAGTTCTATTTCCGTACAACCGACGTAACCGGAGAGATGAATCTCCCAGAAGGCATCGAAATGATTATGCCTGGCGACAACGCACAGATCACCGTAAAACTTTCTAAACCGATCGCAATGGAAGAACAACTTCGATTCGCAATCCGTGAAGGTGGACAGACAGTCGGTGCCGGTGTTGTTTCCAAAATTCTTGAATAAAACGATTGGGCGGTGCTGATGCACCGCCCTTTTTAAGTAATCAACACAGAGGATTCTTTACAGCAGCAAGATGTAATCTAATACGGTCGCTCTGGTTGATGAAGGCGATACCAAAAGATGGATAATCAAAAAATTCGCATCCGGCTCAAGGCATTTGACTATCGGTTGTTAGACTTGTCGTCAAAGCAGATAGCAGACACTGCGAAACGTACAGGGGCAGCTGTTTCCGGTCCAATTCCATTGCCGACGAAAAAGCATATCTATACCGTTCAACGTTCTACGTTTAAAGATAAGAAGTCGCGTGAACAATTTGAGATGCGGATTCATAAACGTCTGCTGGATATCTTAGAGACGACACCTAAAACTGTTGATGCCTTGATGCGCTTGGACCTGCCTGCAGGTGTCGATGTCAAAATTACGCTTCTATAGAAGCGGTCAGCAATCAGCCTGTAGGGGCAGGTCTTGTACCTGCCCAAAGGGGCAACCACCACAAGGGACGGGCAACCACAAGAGACGGGCAACCACAAGGATTGCCCCTACGCGACGGGCAACCACAAGGGACGGGCAACCACAAGGGACGGGCAACCACAAGGGATTGCCCCCACACGACGGGCAACCACAAGGGATTGCCCCTACTGGCTGTAAGGGTTTTCGTAGAAAACCTGCCCTGACGGCTGATGGGTATTAAAAAAGGCGAAAGAAAATGGTTAATGGAATTATCGGTCGCAAAGTCGGCATGACACAAGTCTTTGAGGACTCAGGTAAAGCGGTGCCTGTTACCGTCATCCAAGCAGGTCCCTGCCCCATTGTCCAACTCAAAACACAAGAAAAAGATGGATATCAGGCAGTTCAATTGGGTTTCGGAGAGCAGAAAGAGAGTCGCATAAATAGTCCTAAACGCGGGCACTTTGCCAAAGCAGGCGTTGACCCGGCATTTGTGCTTCGGGAATTTCGAGTCCAGAGCCTTGAGGACGTGTCTGTAGGAAGTATCGTCGATGCAAGCGTCTTTTCAGCGGGTGAACGCGTTGACGTGACAGGTACCTCAAAGGGACGTGGTTTCTCCGGTGTCGTGAGACGTTGGAACTTCGCTGGTGGTAAGAAAACCCACGGCGGCGAGCAAGATTTGCGTCGTCCGGGTTCCATTGGCGCAAGCGCGACGCCTTCCCGAGTCTTTAAAGGAAAACGGATGGCGGGACGCCACGGTGCTAAACGGCATACCGTCCAGAACTTACCCGTGATTCAAGCCGATCCTGAGCGCAATTTGTTGGTGGTCAAAGGAGCCGTTCCCGGACCCCCCAACGGGTTGTTGCTGATAAGAAAAGCATCTAAAGCTGAGTAGTTGTCGGTTGTCGGTTCGGTTTTTTCTAACGAAAAAACCTTTCAGTTGTCAGTAAGAAAAGAGGTTTCCTGTAACGCTGGCGTCTTAACTGAAAACTATTAAAAGAGGAAAATATGTCAACTTTAGACGTACACAACATATCCGGGGCAGTTCTCCGAGAAAAGGAATTAGCCGATACATTCATAGAGGCTGAAGTGAATGGTCATGTCATTCACCAATGCGTTGTTGCCTACCTCGCGAATCAGAGGCAAGGCACTGCCTCAACGAAAACCCGGAGTGAAGTGAAAGGTAGCGGGAGAAAACTCTACCGCCAAAAAGGAACAGGTAGAGCGCGCGTCGGACACGCCAAGGCGCCAAATCGAGTACACGGCGGTGTAGCGTTCGGGCCGAAACCGCGGAGTTACCGGCAGGCTACCCCGAAACGGGTTCGCCACCTTGGACTTCACAGTGCACTCGCAGACAGGTTTCAGAACCAACAGTGCATTCTCGTTGAAGATTTCACACTTGAAAGACCCCGTACCAAAGACATAGTTAACATGCTAAAGGCGGTAAAGGTGGAAGGGAAAGTGCTGCTTGTTCTCGATGAACACAGCCCGAATATCAACCTCTCTGTCCGGAATATTCCACAAGTTAACAGCTGCACATGGAATCACCTCAACATCTATCAGGTGATGTGGCATGATACGCTGATAATTACCGAGAACGCCGCCGAGAAGTTAGAATCCAAATTCAGTTCAGATGCTGAAGGATAAAACTGATGAAAGATGTATATCAGGTCATATTACAACCGCTGATAACGGAGAAGAGCACGATACTCCGTGAATCTAATAAGTACGCATTCGTTGTCGATCGTAACGCAACGAAACCCCAGATTCGTCGAGCCGCGGAAGAATTATTTGACATTGAAGGGGATATCCTTAAAGTTCGCACAATGCGCGTTCGTGGTAAGCCCAAAGGTAAAATGTTGCGGTATCAACGGGGCAGAAAACCACACTGGAAGAAAGCGATTATTACCCTGAGAGAAGGTGCGACGATCCAAGCGTTTGAAACCATATAGGAATCGCATTGTCCCGCAAGCCCACACGCGGCTTGCGTCGCAATCAGCTATCAGCAAGAAGGTTTCCCGTATACCGCTGAACTTCTTGTAACTGAAGGTAGAAACCCCGTCCTGACGGCTGATAGTCACTAAAAAGAGGAAATCAGAGTGCCTAAAACTTACTCACCCATAACTCCAAGTCGCCGGTTCATGACTGGGTATACCTTTGAAGAGATTACGCGGAGTAAACCAGAAAAATCTCTTGTCAAAGGCGCGAAACAGAAAGCCGGTCGAAACGCCCATGGTCGTTTAACCGTGAGACGCCGCGGTGGGGGACATAAGCGCAGATACCGGGTCATCGACTTCAAACGCGACAAGTTTGGCATTCCTGCCAAAGTTGCCGCAATTGAATATGATCCGAACCGGTCGGCGCATATCGCCTTATTACACTACGTTGACGGCGAAAAACGTTACATTCTCGCCCCCGTCGGTGTTCAGGTTGGTGATATGCTACAGTCAGGCGAAGGTGCAGAAATCCGTGCTGGCAACGCCTTACCTCTTGAGAAAATTCCCCTCGGCTCGTCAATCCATAATATAGAGATGCGTCCTGGGAAAGGTGGCCAACTCGTGCGGAGTGCTGGCGGTGCGGCACAGTTGGTCGACAGAGAAGGAAAGTACGCGCGTATTCGACTCCCCTCAGGTGAGATTCGTCTCGTCCCTGTGCAAGCCATGGCAACGCTCGGACAGATCGGGAACGTCAGCCAGATTGTTATCGGTAAAGCCGGACGCTCGAGATGGCTCGGAAAACGCCCGAAAGTTAGAGGCGTCGCTATGAATCCGATCGATCATCCGCATGGCGGTGGTGAAGGTAAAAGTTCCGGGGGTCGGCACCCCGTTACACCTTGGGGGGTCCCAACCAAAGGGTATAAGACCCGAAACCCGAAGAAGAAATCAAATCGGTACATCGTTGGGAAACGGAAATAGTCTTTTTAATTATACCTTAAGGAGCAACACAATGGCGCGTTCTCTCAAAAAGGGACCTTACATAGACCCGAAACTTGCTAAGAAGATAGCCGCTATGGAACGTTCTGGCAGTAAACGGGTGGTGCGGACCTGGTCCCGCCGTTCAATGATTACCCCTGAGTTGGTCGGGCACACTTTGGCAATATACAACGGGAAAAAATTTTTCCCCGTGTATATAACCGAGAATATGGTAGGACACAAACTCGGAGAATTTTCGCCGACTCGTACCTTCCGTGCACACTCAGGTGGTGGCGGTAGAAGATAACTTTGTGATAGCTTTCATCGTCCACCGAGGCTCTCCGCAACTTCATCTTTTTATCAGATGATGCGCTTGGATGCTTGGTCGTGAATCACAATGAAACCCGAAAATTGCTTTTATTAGGAGACACTGATGGAAGCCAGATCTAAGATTAGGAACGCGTCGGTTGCGCCGCGGAAAGCACGTTTAGTAGCCGATCTCGTCCGTAATCAGTACGTTGAGGATGCGTTAAGTCAGCTGCGCTTTACGCATAAAGCCGCGTCCCCTATAATTTACAAACTCATTCAGTCAGCAACTGCGAACGCGCAATATCAAGACCCGAACATCGATGTCACAAACTTATATGTTAAAGAGATTCGGGTTGATGAAGGGATTACGCGGAAATGGATACGTCCCCGGGCACGAGGTATGGCGAACAGAATCCTAAAACGGAGCAGCCATATCACTGTCGTCGTTGATGAGGAGAGTGGTGAGAATGGTGAGTAACGCTGCGCACTTACAAAACACCAACAGCACTGCTTGCACGCTACGTCGCGAACGGGGAAGAGCGCGATAGGAGGTTTGCGTGGGACAAAAAACTCACCCGCGTGGGTTACGCTTAGGAATCATTGAGACGTGGGATTCAAAGTGGTACAGCGAGCGGAATTATGCCAAATGGCTCCATGAAGATTTTAAAATTCAGAAGTTCGTCAAAGAGGAACTTGCGCGTGCCGGTATTTCGCGTGTTGAAGTGGAACGCGTAGCAGATCGTTGCAGCATTAACATCCATACAGCACGCCCAGGTATTGTGATCGGGCGTCGCGGGGCAGAAGCTGAAAAGCTACAAGCGAAGCTCGAAAAAGAGGTCGGCTGTCCTGTACGGATTAATGTTTCAGAGATTAGAGAACCAGAACTCGATGCCCAACTCGTATCAGAAGACGTCGCGACACAAATAGAGCGTCGCGCCGGTTTTAAACAAGCGATGCGCCGGAAAATCTCTGGTTCGATACAAGCTGGGGCACTGGGGGTCAAGATCATGGTGAGTGGTAGACTGGACGGCAAGGAAATCGCCCGCGCTGAATCCAGTATTGAGGGACGAGTCCCTCTTCACACCCTCAGAGCAAACGTTGACTACGGTTTTACGGAAGCAAATACAACTTATGGTAAAATCGGGGTCAAGACATGGATCTTCAAAGGCGAAATTATCGGGGTCCCTGATAATTTGAAGGGAGCCCCCTCCGTCCGCCGTCAATCCGGACGCCGTGAGGATACAGGTTCCCAACGTCCTGAACGCCGCCGCGGCGATAGACGTTCTGGCTCCCGGCAATCCGGGGAACAGGGCAGAGGAAGAGGTCGGCGCCGACAGCGGCGAAGCGACGGCGGTTCCAGAAGGGATTCATAACCACAGGACAGAGGTCAGATTTTTAAGGAGGCATTTAAGATGTTAATGCCCAAACGTGTGATGCGCCGCTACGTGCATCGCGGAAAACGCCGGGGAAAGCCGCTTCGAGGTTCACAGATTAACTTCGGTGAATACGGCTTGCAGGCAATGGAAGCTGGTTGGATTACCAGCAATCAGATTGAATCGGCACGTATCGCTATCACGCGATATGTACGCCGTGGTGGAAAACTGTGGATTAAAATCTTTCCACATAAACCGCTCAGTAAACAACCTGCTGAAACGCGCATGGGTAAGGGTAAGAAGGGACCCCCTGAACACTGGGTCGCCGTTGTTAAACCCGGCAGAATTCTCTATGAACTCAGCGGCGTTTCACTTGAAGATGCAAAAGGGGCGATGGAACGAGCCGCCCACAAATTGCCAATCAAAACTAAGTTCGTTGCACGGAATGCGTAATTTTGTCTGCTTCTACAGACATTGCACCTCGCTGGGGTGCTTAAAAGGAATTCCTTTGAAACTCTCCAGCGGAGCGTCCTGTCTATAGTATCCGGTTTTGACAACGCACATGGAGGTTCGGAAAAATGAAAGCGGATGAACTACGAGGAAAAACGACCGAAGAATTGGAAGGTGAACTGGAAACTCTGAAAGAGAATCTGTTTAACCAGAAATTCCGCAGTATTTTAGGGCAACAAGAGGACACGACGACTATCGGTAAGATTCGGAAGGACATCGCCCGCGTGAAAACCGTCCTACGACTTCGTTCAGAATAGTCATCACCCCTCAGCTGTCAGCAATCAGTAAAGAGGAAACCTTTGTGAAACGATCCGCTCTTAACTGACTGCTGAAAACCGACTGCTGATTGCTATTCATCATAAGTTTTGACTGGTTTGGAGGATAAAGTTGAGCGAGGAAAGACGAAGACATCGCAAATTTCGGACAGGACTTGTTACCAGTAACAGTATGGATAAAACTGTCACAGTGTCGCTTGTACGGCGCTTTCAACATCCGCTTTACAAAAAGGTAGTCCGGAAAACGAAAAAGATTCTGGCTCACGATGAACAGAACAATTGTAACGTCGGTGACGTGGTGCAGGTTGTCGAAACCCGACCGCTGAGTCGTCATAAACGGTGGCAGGTCCAAGCGATCGTAAGCACAAGGCAGGTCACCAACGATTAAGAAGTGCCACCGACAGTGCGAGTGGTTTGTACTGCCCGATTTATAGGGCGCGAGACAGCGCACTATGGTTCGCAGGGCACTTGAGAAGAAAGGGTTTCATCTTCACTCTGACGTTTCCAAAACACGCCGTTTTGAAGACGGTAGAGGAGAATACAAAAATGGTTCAATCATATACTCGATTAACCTGTGCTGATAATACCGGCGCAAGGAAGTTAATGTGCATTAGTGTGCTTGGCGGCACCCGTCGACGTTACGCGCGCGTAGGCGACGTAATTGTAGCAAGCATCAAGGAAGCTGTACCCAATACGCAGGTAAAAGCCGGTGAAGTCGTTCGGGCAGTCGTCGTCCGCACGACGAAAGAATATCGACGCGCAGACGGTTCTTATATTAAGTTCGATCAGAACGCTGCAGTTCTCATTGATCCGCAGAACCAACCGCGTGGCACTCGAATCTTTGGTCCCGTTGCACGTGAACTTAGAGAAAAGGCGTTCACCCGAATTGTCTCGCTCGCACCCGAGGTTATTTAGGAGGACAATTGTGGCACAGCAAAAACTACATATCAAAAAGAACGACACCGTCGTCGTCCTGAGTGGGCAAGATCGCGGTAAAGAAGGCGTCGTTTTAGAGGTGTTCCCAAAGAAACAGCGAGCAATCGTTGAAGGTATTCATATCGTTGTCCGTCATCTCCGCCCCAACCAAGCCGGACAAGGCGGTGTCGTTGAACGCGAGGGCACCATTCACATTTCTAACCTTAAAAAGATTGATGGCTAAGCGTCAATAGCCACAGCCATTCTACGGAATATGCAATCTCTATAGGATACAAGGCTTATGAGTCCATTTAAAGAATTTTACCAAACGGAAGTGATGCCCGCACTGCAACAACATTTTAATTATCAAAATGTGATGCAGATTCCAAAAGTGGACAAAATTACACTGAACATCGGTGTGGGTATAGCAGTTGAGAATCCAAGTGCATTGGAAGATGCCGTGGAAGAACTGACCCTTATTGCGGGGCAACGTGCGGTGATTACCCGTGCAAAAAAATCTATCTCTGCGTTCAAAATCAGGGGTCCATCAAAGTATGGCGTTTCAGGGCGCAGTCTCGGCATGGCGATCGGATGTAAGGTTACATTGCGGCAGGAAAGAATGTATGAATTTCTCAATCGCTTAATCAACATCGTGCTCCCGCAAATTCGGGACTTCCGCGGTATATCCCCCGACGCTTTTGACGGTCGCGGCAACTATTCCCTGGGTCTCACGGAACAGTTAATTTTCCCCGAGATTGATTACGACAAGGTTAACGATATTCGCGGACTGAATGTATCCATTGTTACGACCGCCCCAACTGACGAAGAGGGCCGCGAGTTGCTCAGACTTTTAGGTATGCCCTTCCAAAAATAGGTGAGGTCTTGCGCGAAACTTGCGGAAACAGATCTCAGCGGCACCCTTTACCAGCAACTCATCTTTAACATCCGTAGGCAACACCCGTAGGTATCACGGGTCAGCAAGAAAAGGAGTATCCAAGTTGGCAAGTAAATCATGGATTGCCAAACAGAAAAGAACCGCGCGGTTCCGAACCCGAGAATACAGTCGTTGTAAAAGTTGCGGGAGGTCGCGTGGGTATCTTCGCAAGTTTGAGTTGTGTCGTATCTGTTTCCGACTCTATGCGCGCGCCGGTAAAATACCGGGTGTCCGAAAGGCGAGTTGGTAAAGGACTCGAGGCGTTGTCAGACGCTATAGAAACAGGGTAGATACAACGGCTATTCAAAATCGAGAACAAAATAAGGAGAATCTTTCATGTCGATGACCGATCCGATTGCTGATATGCTAACACGTATCCGCAATGCCAATATGGCAGGACATGAACGCGTCGAAATCCCCTCTTCAAAAGTTAAATCTGAGATCGCACGCATCCTGGTAGAAGAAGGTTTCGTCAGAAATTATCGTCTAATCGAAGATGGAAAACAAGGGATTTTAAGAATTTACTTGAAATACGGAAACACGAAAAAAGAGAAGGTCATCACAAACCTAAGACGTATCAGCAAACCCGGCAGGCGGGTTTACGCCAAAGCCGATAGTTTGCCACAGGTTTACGGAGGACTTGGCGTCGCTATTTTGTCAACATCCAATGGACTTAAAACGACGCCAGAATGCCGCCAGGAGAAAATCGGTGGCGAAGTTCTTTGTTACGTCTGGTAACACCTTGTTGATGACCCTCAACGCAGGAAGAAAAGATGAAATGTTTACATTTTCATTTTTGTCTCCTGACGGGAGAAACAGAATGTCACGTATTGGACTAAAACCGATTCCAGTGCCCGACAAGGTGCAAATCGCTTTAAACAACAGTGACGTGCAGGTAGACGGACCGAAAGGAAGTCTCAATTGGAAACTTCCAGAAGGCATCAATGTAACGCTTGAGGCAAACGTCCTAACCGTCAAAAGAAAGAGTGAACTCAAACATTACAAAGCGCTGCACGGCTTGGCGCGTAGCCTTATCGCTAATATGGTTACCGGTGTTTCAGAGGGCTTTGAGAAAAAACTACGCGTCGTCGGTACGGGTTATCGTGCTGAGGTCAATCGTGAGAACAATTTGGTTCTTGATGTTGGCTATTCGCATTCCGTTACCTACGCCCCACCTGACGGAATAACACTGAGCGTTGAAGCGCCTGAAACAATAGACGGACAGGCACATACACCTGTTATTGTCAGTGGCATTGACAAACAACTGGTCGGACAAGTGGCCGCTTCTATTCGTCAAATTAAGAAACCGGAGATTTATAAGCCTTGTAAAGGTATCCGGTATGAGGGCGAGCGGGTCCGAGATAAAGAAGGAAAAGCGGCTGTTGGCTAACGTCGTTAGATTTTGCGCGTTGGCAGATAGCAAGCGTGCTTATAGTGATAAGGAGACCCCTTGGTACTTACAAAAAAGAAACGGATGATCCATTTACGGCGCCGCAAGCGAGTCCGCCAAAAAATTAGCGGCACCGAGGCTAGACCGAGACTCTCCGTTTTTCGAAGTTCAAAACATATCTATGCGCAGCTCATTAATGATGAACTTGGCGTGACGGTTGCTGAAGCCTCTACTTTATCTCCCGAACTGAGAGAAAGTCTCTCAAATAGTGGAAACGTTAAGGCAGCGGAGAGCGTTGGCGCGCTTATCGCGCAAAAAGCCAAGCAGCAGGAGATTGAGGCAGTTGTCTTTGACCGGGGCGGGCATCTCTACCATGGGCGTATAAAAGCCCTTGCCGAAGCTGCGAAAGCGGAAGGATTAAAGTTCTAATCTTTTTAACGATTAAGTTTCTGCTCAGGGAAACACCCAAGCAATACGCAGAAACGCCCAAGCAAAAACACCCCTCCATTACATTTCGGGTAGGTTTTCAGGGCTTCCTGCATTTCTTTTTAGAAATGAACAGGAATTTCACCAGAAATCCTCACGAAGCGGAGGGAGGCCCAGGAGGCCACACCTCAAAATATGCTGAAAGATAAAATCAACCCTGATGAACATGAATTTGAGGAACGCATGATTACCATTAACCGTGTGATGCGAGTTGGTAAGGGACGACGCACGCCCAGTTTTAACTCACTCACCGTTGTTGGAAATCGTGATGGTATTGTTGGTATCGGATTTGGTAGCGCGAGCGAAGTTGCTGGCGCGCTGCGAAAAAGCTTCGCAGATGCTCGAAAAAATCTGATTCGGGTTCCAATCACCAACGGTACGCTTCCACATGAGATCATCAGCGAATTTAAATCTGCCAAAGTCTTGCTAAAACCAGCAAGCCCCGGGACAGGTATTATCGCAGGACACGCAACGCGCGCCATCCTTGAATTCGCCGGCGTTCGAGACGCCCTCACAAAATGCCTTTCCTCTCGGAATGTGAAAAATATCGCTGAAGCTACCATGCTTGGATTAAAGAACCTCAAAGACGTTAATGAAGTCGCTCGGTTACGAGATCTACCTGTCGAAAAACTGCTCAAGGAACGCTAAATTGGTTGTCAGTTATCAGTTAAGAGGGACGTTGGTTAAATTAGCACCCTCTTTAATGCATAACCGATAACTGAAAGCTGAAAACGATTCCATAAAAAATGGAGTAAATCCTGATGAAATTGAACGAACTTAAACCGGCACCGGGCGCGAACCGCTCAAGAAAACGGGTAGGCAGAGGCAACGCTTCCGGCTGGGGCGGCACTTGTGGACGTGGACACAAAGGTCAAAAATCCCGATCTGGTGCTTCAATCCCCGCATGGTTTGAAGGTGGACAGATGCCACTCGTTCGACGGCTCCCCAAGCGAGGACCGCGGCGCACCGGACACAAACGATTGGAATACAACGTCATCAACGTCGAAACCCTCAACGCTTTTGAAGATGCCGCAGTTGTCAATCCTGAAGTCCTTCGCGAAGCAGGCATCATCAAACGGAAAAACGCTCTGATAAAGATACTCGGCGACGGTGAACTCGAAAAACAGTTGAAAGTCCAAGCACATCGCTTCTCAAAATCTGCGATCCAGAAGATTGAATCCAAAGGCGGCACAACCGAGGTCCTCGGGATGCATGCGAACACAAACGATCCTGCTTAAGCATCGTAGGGGCTGGGGTACCCAGCCCGTACAGGAGGAAAAAAAATAAGTGATTAAGGCAGTTCAAAACGCTTTTAAAATACCCGAATTGCGGAAGCGCATCATTTTTACAGCGTTGCTCTTGATTGTTTACCGCCTTGGCGCGCACATCACACTTCCGGGTATTGACGACCAAGCACTCGAAGCTTTTTTCCAGCAACTCATGGAGCGTGGTGGGAATGTCATTGGATTCATTGACCTGTTCTCCGGTGGCGCGTTTAGTCAGATGACTATTTTCGCGCTCGGCATACAACCGTATATTAGTGCCTCAATCATTATGCAGCTCCTCGCCGTCATTGTGCCTTCATTGGAGAAACTCTCCAAAGAACCTGACGGGCGGAAGAAAATTACACAGTATACCCGATACGGAACGGTTGTCCTGAGTATCATTCAGGGGATAACAATTAGCATCGTCCTGCGGAACCCAGAAAACATAACCGGACAAGCAGGCGAAATCGTGAGAAACCCGAACCTCTGGTGGCATTTCCTTGTCGTTATCACACTCACCGCCGGTACCTCTTTTGTGATGTGGTTGGGTGAACAAATCACGGAGCGCGGTATTGGACAAGGTATCTCATTAATTATTACAGTCGGTATCATTGCGGGATTGCCCGGTGGTGTCACAACCGTTTTCAACAACCTTGTGACGAGACCAGAATTCGGAATTTTGCAACTTGCGCTTTTAGTCGCTCTTGTGGTTGTAGCGGTTATGGGGACTGTGTTTATCACGCTTTCTGTTCGGAAGATCCCGGTGCAATACGGTAGGCAGATTCGCGGACGAAGAGTCATTGGTGGGCAATCCACACATCTGCCGCTCCGTGTTAATGCCGCTGGCATGATTCCGATCATCTTCGCCGTGACGCTGATCCAGTTCCCACCGACTGTGCTCGGCTTTCTCCCACGCGACTGGGGATGGGTAATGGGTGTAGAAACACTGATCGCTCCGGGAACACCGTTGTATCTCACCGTTTACGGCTTATTAATTATTGGTTTCACCTATTTCTACACAGCTGTGCAAATCAATCCAATCCAGATGGCAGAGGACTTACAGAAATATGGCGGTTTTATTCCGGGTATACGCGCAGGTAAACAGACCGCAGATTATATCAACACTACGCTTACACGCATCACACTGCCAGGGGCAGTATTCCTCGCTGCTATTGCTGTGATTCCGATTATTATTACAAGCCAACTTCAGGTTGGAAACATGGTCGAAGGTGCTTCTATCTTGATCGTTGTTGGTGTCGTATTAGACACAATGTCACAAATCGAATCCTATTTAACGGTCCGCCATTACGAAGGATTCTTGAAAGATCGAAAACTCAAAGGCAGACGGCGTTAAGCACTTTTACCTGAAAGAGGACATTATGAAAGTCAGACCTTCTGTTAAAAAGATGTGTAACCAGTGTAAAATTATTAAACGAAAAGGGATAATCCGCGTCATTTGTCCTTCAAACCCGAAGCACAAACAACGCCAAGGCTAAAAGAGGAGAAAACCCATGGCAAGGATCGCAGGGGTTGACTTACCCCGGAACAAACGGGTGGATATTGCCTTAACGGCAATCTATGGCATCGGTCGTTACACCGCAGTGCAAATTGTCACCGATCTGGATATTGATCCCGGAACAAAAGTTGACAACCTCGCCGAAAATGAGGTCGGTCAACTCCGAGACAAGGTTCAAGAATATAAAATTGAAGGGGATTTGCGCCGTGAAGTCGATCAGAATATTAAACGGCTGATGGACATTAACAGTTATCGTGGTCTGCGACACCGTCGGCAGTTGCCTGTCCGTGGTCAGCGCACGAATACGAACGCGCGCACCCGTAAAGGCAAGGCACGCACCATCTCCGTCGGTAGAAAAGCCAAAGAGGCAGCACGTAAGGGCGGTTAGGGTTAAGAGCCAATAAAGAAAGGAGAACCATTTTGCGTGGAAGAAGACGAGAACGCAAGAACGTTCCTGAAGGTATCGCACATATACAAGCGACCTTCAACAACACAATCATTACGATCACAGACTTAAACGGAAACACTGTTGCGTGGGCGAACGCTGGAATGACCTTCACAGGTTCCCGGAAGTCAACCCCTTTTGCTGCACAACAAACAGCGGAAGCCTGCGCCCGCAGAGCAATGGATCACGGCATGAAACGCGTGGAGGTGAGAGTCAAGGGACCTGGATCCGGAAGAGAGTCTTCTATACGAGCACTCGCTGCAGCCGGACTCGAAATTACCTTAATGAAGGATGTGACGCCTATCCCCCACAATGGATGTCGTCCGCCGAAGAGGCGACGGGTTTAAGTTGACCCGCCACTCGACTCCGATACAAGCCTTAAAAGCGCGAGTTGAGGACCCAATTCACACACAAGGAGAGGGAATGAGTAGATACTTAGATTCAGTCTGTAAATTATGCCGACGGGAAGGTGAAAAACTCTTTCTGAAAGGGCGTCGATGCAACGGACCGAAATGTTCTTTTGAGCGCCGCAGTTACCCACCTGGCGAACACGGTCAGACCCCGCCACGCAGAAGTCGCGCGGACAATTTCCGACGACAGTTGCGCGCAAAACAGAAAGTCAAACGCACGTACGGTGTTTTTGAGAAACAATTCCGGAACTATTACTTCAAAGCAGCGCGTCAAACAGGGATCGCTGGTGAGAATCTAATTAGTTTCCTTGAACGCAGGTTAGACAATGTCGTTTATCGACTCGGGTTCGCAACTTCCCGAAATCAGGCGCGTCAACTCGTGAAGCACAACCACTTCACAGTCAATGGCAAACGGGTTAATATCCCCTCATATATCGTGAAAGTTGGCGATGTCATCACGCCTCGCGAGCGGAGCCGGAACCTTGCGACCATCCAAGAGGCATTAGAGTACTCACAGCATCGCGGCGCACCTGAATGGCTGGAAATTGATACGGACAGAGTAGAAGGGCGTGTTCAAGGAGCTCCTATAGTAGAGCAAATCGCCATCGATCTTGAAACACAACTCATCATTGAACTTTACTCCCGATAGACACATCCATATACCTGTGGGGTATCGCATACCGAGTGTCTTATTAACATACACACGATGCTATAGCAGACCTACATAATAACTATCGGCTATCGGTCTTCGACTTTCGGCTGTTAGTCAAGCATTGTGGCGGTGGAAACGATTTAAGCACTCCACACCCTACTAATGACTGATCGCTGACGGCTGACCGCTATCCCAATAGGAGGAAATCGATGATAAGGTCCGAGCTGGAAAGACCTGATCGGTTGAAAACTGACACAGCCACCTTACGGCCCAATTACGCAAAGTATACCGCTGAACCCCTTGAGCCCGGATTCGGAACAACCCTCGGCATTTCGCTCCGCCGAGTCCTCCTTTCCTCAATTAAAGGTGCGGCGATTACAGCCGTTCAAATTGAGCAAGTAAAGCATGAATACGCTACGATTCCGGGAGTCGTGGAAGATGTCGTACAGATTATTCTCAACCTCAAAGAGATCCGGCTAAATATCGCAACCGACAAAGAGATCCGACTCACATTGAAAGCGGAAGGATCCGGCGAAGTTACAGCCGCCGACATTCGTTCCAACTCGCTCGTTGAGATTATAAACCCTGACCGGCATATCGCGACGCTTTATGAATGCGAAGGATTAGACATAGAAATTCGTGCACAAACAGGCAGAGGCTATTCCCTCGCCGAAGACCACAGAGAGGTAGGACACGACATCGGATTGATTCCAGTTGACGCGAAATTCTCACCCGTTGAGAAAGTGAACTTCTGGATAGAAGAAACACGCGTCGAGGATATGACTAATTTTGATAAACTTAACCTCGAAGTCTGGACGGATGCGACCATCACGGCAAAGGAAGCTGTCACACGCGCTGCCAACATTCTGCTGGAACAGCTTGAAATCTTCACAGAATTCGATGAAACTTACGTTGAACCGGAACCTGAGATTGATGAGGCAAAACTCCGGCGTAAGCGATACCTCGCCAAGCCTGTCTCTGAACTTGAGCTCTCGGTCCGAGCCAGTAACTGTCTCGAAACGGCAAACATCAAAACCATACGAGAACTCGTCACAAAAGAGGAAAAGGACATGTTGGAATATAAGAACTTTGGGCGGACATCGCTCAATGAAATTAAGGAGCAACTCGCCAACATGGGACTTTCTCTGGGAATGAAATTGGACGATTTAGACGACGCGGATATCAGCGAAGAAGATATGGCGCAAGTACCTTTGCAACCCCCTGTGTAATTCTTCACGACAACGCGTAAATGGAGGAAGACGATGCGTCACAGAAAACGCGGACGGAAATTGGGACGAACGACAAGCCATCGAAAAGCCCTTTTCCGCAACCAAGCCACGGCGCTATTTGAACACGAACAAATTCGGACGACACTCCCAAAGTGTAAAGAACTTCGGCGTGTCGCTGAAAAGTTGATTACGCTCGCCAAACGCGGCGGCTTACCCGCACGCCGACAAGCCGCAAAAATGCTCTATGGGACGAATCTGCATTACACACCCAGAAGAGGAGAAGAGATGGGAGACCTCGACAAACACGCTATTCTACGCAAACTGTTCGATGACATCGGACCCCGGTATCAAGATCGAAGCGGTGGATATACACGCGTCATACGAGGTGAACGCCGAAAAGGTGACGGCGCACAGATGGGGTACATTCAACTGGTTTAATGGTTGTCAGTTGTCAGTTGTCAGTTGTCAGTTAAGACCTTGTGGTTATTATAGTTCGCTTTGCTGCTACAAGCAACCGCTTTAACCGAAAACTGAAAGGATTTTGGACGAAGTCCAAAATCCGACTGATCGCTGACAACTCTTAGAACCGATATGCAGCTGATACAAACACTCGATGTGTATGCCTCTCTGTGGTCAATTCATTCCTGCTCCGCTGCCACGTTCCCAACATATATCCCACATCAAATTTCAGCGAATCTCCAAAGATTTTCCCTATACCGCCCGTTAAGAAATCGCGTGCGTTGTTAACCTCAGCATCGGTGAACGGAATTGTATCCCGAAAATAACCGAAACGGACATAGGTATCGATAGTGGATAGCCTATATTCCAGACCAAGCCGTGCCTGAAGCGTTATGGCGTAGAACTCCTCAAAATTATCCTGTGAAATGTCCTCCGCTGGCGCCGGATCATAGCGAGTTTGCCTCCAATCCGTGAGTTGGACATCACCTGCCAAGACCAAATCATCGTTAAATAATTTGACAGCAATTCCCGTTCCAATTTCAAAGGGTCTGTCAATATCAAACGCTTGCATCCCGCTTTCAGAATCCGACAGTTCTTCTCCGTCATCATAAACCGCCTGAGTCGATTGATACCAGCGTTCATCAACCCCCAATTCAACGGGTGTGACCAGGGTTAATCCGACGCTGACAGCATCCGTCAGATGCGCCAGAAGCCCTATCCGAGCACCCAAACCTGAGTACTCCCTGTCAATTTCGTCATCGTATCTGAAGCGCGACAACTCACTATCCACCTTCAACAGATCTGTCGCTGTGGTATCCAACTCATTGAGACTGTTCCCTTGCCAGAAGTCCAACGCCCCCCCAAGAAGCACGCGTTTTGAAATGTACACGCTCGTACCGAAACTCCAAATTCCAATGCCACCACTGTTGACATCCGTCTCATCAACAGCCAATCCACTGAATTCAGTGCCTGAACTCGGATCAACCCCCTGAATCGCAGTCTGATAGTCGAAATTCTGTGGACGGTTGTAGCCGAAAGCGATTGCCCAACCGCCTCGCCGCGCATGGAATGGATAAACAAACCCGAGCGAATTCGGACGCATCTGTGAGCGGGTCGTCCCCGTAATCTCATCACCGGAGAAATACGCCTCCGTACTCGCCGTGTTATGGGAAAAACTACTAAACAGTTCAAACTTTTGGATCTGCGCCATTCCTGCCGGATTCCAATAGAGCGCGGTGAAATCATCCGCAAGTGCAAGCGAGGCACCGCCCATTCCCATCGTCCGAGCCCCAATACCGAACGTATTTCCGATCGCCATCTCTTCTACTTGCGCTGTGCTGACAGTCGCAAAAACAGTCATACTCAATAAACCGATAAATGTTATATACATTGCTGGTTTCATCGTTCCATTTCCTCCGTTCTATTTGTAGGAAGGGTTGTAACCCCGGCTTTACCGTTCTTATGGGAAGGGGTTTCTAACCCCGACTGACCCCATTTCTAATTCTCATTTCTGTTCCTTATGCGTCGCTGCGGTCGTTCCGATCTCGACTTTGGCGATGTCACACTGCGTGAACTCCGAGAACGCCGATTTTCAAGCCGCAAATCCCTTTTATTGTACGCCCGCCGTGAAAGTGGCACATACCGGCTCCGACCATAATACCGCCGATAGACATTCGTATATGGATAGTATCCCCTATAGTAGCGAGAGTAGGGAGAGTAGCCATAAGAATACCCATACCCGTAAAACCAAGGATGTGAATAATACGGAAACCTAACGGGCAAGTAAAAGCGATATGGATACGGTGCGTAAGGTCCCCAATAGGTATTATAGGACCTGTGTGGATAAACGTACGTTTCACGACGGGTATACTTCCGTCGTCCGTAATAGCCTTCCGACTCTTCAGTATCGGTATGCTCTGACGCCAACTCTTCAGCATCGGTATGTTCTGGTTCCAATGCTTCTGATTCTGTTTCAGCGTGCTCTCCCGGTTCCTCTTTTTCCAAACCCCTATGGTGTTTCCGATCAAAATCCGAAGACGCATAATAACCGAGTTGCGTATAACACCCGGCAAATGCCACCAGTGCCAAAAGCAACGACAATAAGAAAGTTACCTGCAACTTCATGTCTCTTTCTCCTTTAGATTTATGCCCAAATTTCGACTTCTGTCGTGTATTAACGAGGAATCCTGATGGAAAGTTTACATCTACTGTCGCCGCATGAAACGCCACTCACAGATTTTAAGAAAGTGCTGAATGTGAGGCTTTCCGTAATTGTCTTGAAACCACTAAACACCCTCCTGCTTCAATTATACTTCTATCCATAGCGTATGTCAAACCCGGGTTATCTAATTATCTAATTTTTAGAAACGTCTCTTACATACCAGCGATTTTTCCTTGCCTCCGTTCGTCCCTCATGCTAAACTAACACTATGAGGGTTTTCATTCAAATCGGACACGGCATCGTCGGTGCTGCTGTTATTTCAGGTTTATGTATCTGGCAAGCAGGCAGTTTCGGTGAAGCGAGACACACCATCAGCATCATCGGTGCGATCGCCATCGTGATTGCCAGTCTCTACCTCCTGCGAAGTCGCTGGATTCGATGGGGCAGCCGACAAACGTGGCTCAAATACCATCAACGGCTCGCCGCCTTAGGTTTGTCCCTGGTTCTGCTGCATTCTGCGTTCCAACCGCTCGTATGGCACTCATGGCTGACGTTCCTACTGGCGTTGTCGAACTTAGGCACGGGTATCGCTGTGAGTCTGACATCTCGCGGGGCGCGCCGAATTTTGCTCCGATGCCATCTCATCCTTGCACCCATCCTACTCGTCAGTATCGTGTTCCACGGGCAAAAGAAACTGGAGCACGACGAATTCTTCCCACTTACGGATGTCCATGATGTGCCTTGCGCAAGATGCCATACTCCCGAACGGCTTTTGTTCCATGTCAGTACAACTTTTCCCCAAGATTTGGACACGTCGGAGACTGTTCCTGAAGACTTGCACTTTTGGTTCCTACAAAATGACCGCAGGGTCCCCGAAACCTCTCCTGTTGCTATCAAAGAAACAGGAAACGCATGGACAATCACAGATAGTAAAAACAATCGTACCTATTACGCGTTGAAGGCAGCAGATCAGATCGCCATTTATGCCGATACCGATTACGGGAGTTACACCTGTCTCAAATGCCACGTGCATAACACAGAAGAAATTCAGTTAGTGCATGAGCTGCACGGCGTTACCGAAGCCCATAGGTGTCTCGTCTGCCACCAGACTGAAATTGACGGCACGCGTTATGGACGACAACGCTTCGATTGGGAATACGCGCCGCACCGGTAAATCCACGCAAAAAAACGGCTATCTCTCGTTGACATTTTCCCAACTTCCCTATATAATGGCAACCGGGAAGTAAAAATATGCCAAACAGAAACGTCAGTTTTCGAGCTGTCCTACTCGCACTCCTCATCACTATCCCGAACTCCTACTGGCTCATGATAAACTGGGGTCCCAGCGGTTATGGCACAGGTCAGAGTTTCCCCACCGTCTCCACCGTTTACTTCAACGTCATTTTTGTTGTGCTCATCTTGATGGCGGTAAACCCTTTGCTCCGAGCCATCGGGAAAAATGCAAGCCTCACCGATGCCGAGCTGATGGTGGTCTATCTCCTCGTATCCATCGCCTCCTCCATCGCAGGACACGATACACTCCAGATATTGTGGCCCCTGCTCACCTATCCGATCTGGTTCGCCAGTCCTGAGAATGAATGGGGTGAACTGTTCCATCGGCACATGCCCGATTGGCTGACCATCAAAGAACGGAATGTGCTGGCAACCTTCTATCAAGGGGACGACTCACTCCACACCGTCCAACACTTAGAACTCTGGATGCCCCTCGTGCTCTGGTGGTCTGCCCTTATCATTGTGCTGACGTGTATGATGCTCTGCATCACAATCCTCGTCCGACACCAATGGGTGAATCACGAAAAACTCAGCTATCCCGTCATTCAGATACCGCTTCACCTGACAGAAAACGGGGGACGTGTTCTCCTGAGCAATCGGCTATTTCTGTTAGGGGCTGTCCTCGCTGGTGGGATAAACCTCCTTAACGGTCTCCACTTTCTATTCCCCGTCGTGCCGGGATTAGGAGGCAGTCTCTACAATTTAGGACAGTATTTCCAGACGAAACCCCTGAACGCCATCGGTAGACTGCCGATTGCCGTCTATCCATTCGCTATCGGGATGAGCTTCTTCATTCCGTTGGAGCTCTCGTTCTCTATCTGGTTTTTCTATCTGTTCCACAAAATGACGCGTGTCTGGGGTACAATGGCAGGTATCGGACATCTACCGGGATTCCCATTTCTCGATGCACAATCGTTTGGGGCATGGTTCTGCTTAGGAATCTCCGCGATATGGCTCACCCGAAAGTTTATCGTGCGACAGGTGACAAACGCCTTCCGAGTCGGTAATGGAGAACCAGACACAATGGATACACCTTCAGCACACATCCGATACGCAATCATTGGGTTGATACTCGGCGGTATCTTTATCCTTGTGTTCTTCAAAAGTACAGGTACACCGATTTTCAGCATTCTCGGCTACTTTACACTCTTCTTCGCGTTAGCCATTGCCATTACCCGTATTCGTGCTGAAGTGGGTCCCCCCGCACACGATGTGCCGTGGAGACCGGATAAAGTTCTCGTCTCCTTTCTCGGGACGCGTCGGATTGGGGCAGAGGGATTAACCACGTTTAGTATGTTTCACGGCTTTAACCGATCCTATCGCTCCCATCCGATGCCGATTATGTTGGAAGGATTCAAAGTCGCACAGGTCCGTGGATTGTCGCACAATCGCTTTATTATCGCCATCATCTTGGTAACTATCGTCGGAACGATTTCATCGGCGTGGGCATACTATGCACAAGGGTATCACTACGGGGCAGCAGTCTATGGTGAGCAGGCACAATGTCGCTGGACCTATGAGCAGTTGAAGCAGTGGCTCATCAACCCACAATCCATAGATGTCGGTGCGGTTTCCGCTTCCGGCGGCGCGATTACCTTGACAACGCTCTTAATGATACTACGCCGCCGTTTTATCTGGTGGCCCTTCCATCCTGCGGGATATGCCTTGTCACTCAGCTTTTGGAATACAAGTTGGTATTGGTTCTCGATCTTTCTGTCGTGGGGGATAAAAGCGATTCTCTTTCAAACGGGAGGACTCCGCACCTATCGTCGTGCAATGCCGTTTTTTATAGGTTTAGTCATTGGCGAGTTTCTCCTCGGAGCCATCTGGACCTTAATCGGTATCGCCTTAGAACGCCCCATGTACCGGTTCATGTTCTGAATAGCAGTCAGCAGTCGGAAACCGTCGGCAGGAAGAATGGTAGGATGGAAAAGGCTGGAATAGACCGATGTTTTCTGTGATTTCCAATAAGCCGATCACTATTAGAGGATACACAATGAAACTTAGTTGCCTTCCCGTCTCTCTTTACGATAACATCTTCACAGAAAAAAGCACCGTCACTGATTGGATTCAGCTCGGTGCAGAATTAGGGCTGGACGCAGTCGATTTCAGTATCAAATTTTTCCCAAAGCGCGACGCGGAAACGATAAACAACACACGTACCGCCCTCGAAAGGTTCCATATAGAGCCGTGTATGCTCGCCTGTTACTGCGACTTCACACATCCCGATGCAGCACAACGCTCCCAAGAATTAACCGACCTGAAGGCAGATATCGGACTGGCAAAAGCGTTGGGGGCAAAGTTCATTCGGGTAACAGCCGGACAAAACCACCCCGGCACTGAACGCGAAGCAGGCGTACGTTGGGTAACAGACGGATTCCGACGCGCCCTTGACGAAGCGGAAAAGCACGGTATCACGCTCGCTTATGAGAATCACACCAAAGGCGCGCCTTGGGATTACTGGGACTTCTCACAACCCACAGAGATTTTCTTGGAAATTTTAGACGCGCTTTCGGATACGCCCCTCGGTGTCTGCTTCGACACCGCAAACCCGCTCGTACTCGGCGAAGATGTCCTCGCACTTCTGGAGAAAGTTATGCAACGGATCGTCGTGCTGCATATCTTCGACCTGCGGGCAGTTCGGGTGTTTGAACCTGTCCGTGTCGGTACTGGTGCCTCACCAATCCCGCAAATTTTTTCGCGTCTCAGGCAAACAGATTATGACGGTTGGTTTAGCATCGAGGAAGCCAGTCGTTCAGGGCATGAAGGCTTCACGCGCTCCATCGCGTATGTTCGAGAAACGTGGGAACACGCATTATCCGCGTGAAGGCTCACTCATCCGCTCTTGCGCTTGACGCGAGAGTTCAGCGAGATGCCCATCGTTTGCTCGCACCTGTTCGAGATGTACCCACCGTTTAGGTGTCGCTGTCCGCATCATCTTCTCGCCATACTTCCGATCGATCCAGAAGCGCGAAGATCCAGCGATATAGGCTTGTAGCGCATCCAACTTCTCATCAGGATAGCGTTGACAGAGGTTCATCGTAAACATACGGCGCCGCGTGCCACCGCCGAATGCTGCGTGCTTGGTATTATGGTTAAACAGTACCAGATCGCCGGGGGTCGTCTCAAAGACCGTTGCCGGGACATCCTTACCGTGTATTTCCCAGAAGTCCTGGCTCTTTCCAGCCTGTTTAGAAAGTGTATCTGCATACTTATCACCGAAGAGATGACTTCCCGGAATAACGCGAAGTGCGCCGGTATCGCGAGTCAGCGGATCAAGATAGAACGCGATCTTGATGTGCATCGGATCTTCCAGCTTATGCCCCCCATCTGAGTGCCATCCTGTATCGCCGACGTAGAAATTCCCGTCGCTGCCCATGTAGTTGAAATCATCACCGAGCAACGCGTTCGCGATCCCTAAAATCCGGGGGTCATCCAACAGTGATGACAACTCCTCACTCTGGTCGATGAACGGCACAATACAGGAACGTGCAGTGCCTTCATGCGGTCTGCCGTTATGTCCACCGCCTCTCTCTTCCCAGACCGCTTCAAAAGCGTCCTGAATTGCGGTAATCCGATCCGCCATCAATTGTGGGAAACTGAGATAACCGAACGTCTTAAAAAAATTAATCTCCGTCTCGGTGATGTTGAAATCGTGCTGATTCATTTTTTTAATTTTCCTTGCGGTTCGTTAAAGTGGGTGTGGAATTGACGTACCTCTCCGTAGAAACGCCTTTCATTTCATTACAGGCTTGCGATCTTAGACTCAGAAGAGGATAGGAAACCTCGGAAACGTATATTGGATTCCCTTAACGCCAGAAAACTTGGCGCAAGCCTCTATAGGAGACCTGCGGGACAATATTACTACGTTATGATAGCATGTTTTTCCATAATTTTGCAATCCGATTGCAAACAACACAGGCACATTTCTGGTAGATTTTAGGGGGCAGACACAAGACTACAAGGGGACAGGCACACGCTACAAGTGGGCAGGCACACGCTACAAGGGGACAGGCACACGCTACAAGTGGGCAGGCACAAGACCTGCCCCTACAAGATGTCCATGTATTTTGATAATTCACCATAAATAGCCCTGCTATACCTCCAAAGAAAACTTGCGAAACCTATGAATTAATGTTAATATTATTTAAGATTCTTATCCACTGAAAGGTTCTAAATGGCTCTTAACACAAAATCGTTCCCTGCCTATTTCTCACTCTTTAAAGTGACACTCCGTCAAATGTTTTGGAGTAAACGAACCGTCCTCATTCTGCTCGGATGTCTGCTATCCCTTGTCATAGCACTCGGATTTCGGTTCATGGCACGAGGAAGTGGAAGCATCAACCGGTTCATCCCACAGATCACGTTGGCACTTTATGGACTCTTGGTGAACCTATCTGCAATTTTCTACGGCACCGCGATCATCTCCGATGAAATCGACGGAAAAGGTTTGACGTATCTTCAGATGCGCCCGCTCCACAAATCGACGATTCTCCTTAGCAAATTCGCTGCATACCTCGTCGGGACGGTTACGCTTATCGCAACATCGCATCTGATTCTGACCGGGATTATGCTAACACACCCAAAACTACAGAACGGTGTGTTTTTCCAGTTGGGTATGAGCCTACGCTACACCGCCTCAATGGCATTAGCACTGTTAGTTTACGGGGCACTCGCTGCGACGCTGGCAGTCAAATTCAAAAATCCAGTCCTGTGGGGGCTGCTCTATTTGATGGGGTGGGAAAGTATCACCACAGCTCCAATTATGGCAACGGGAATCAAGCGGCTCTCTATATCACACTATCTTTTCACACTATTTCCGCGTTATAAACTGCCTCGAAGCGATTTTAATGCGGTGTTAGGGACATCACCACCACCAGCGTGGGTAGCCCTTCTGATAATCTTCATATTGACAGCCGTGCTGCTATGGCTCGCCATCCGAATTTTCCGGGAACGAGAATACTTGATTTAGGCACGCTTCAATCGCATTCCTTGAGAACCCGCGCCGTTTCACGTGAGACGATCAACTCCTCATTCGTCGCAACAACCAGAATTTTGGCACGGCTGTTAGCCGCCGAGAGGTCTACTTCGCCCGTCAGTTGCTCATTCTTCACGGCATCTAAGTGAATACCGCACCATTCAAGCCCCTCACAGATCTTCGCTCGCGTGATGGGACTTTTCTCGCCGATCCCCCCCGCAAAAGCGATCACATCCACCCCGCCAAGCGCGGCGATATACGCACCAATATATTTTTTCACACCGTAAACGTAAGTCTCCAGAGCCAATCGGGCATCATCATCGCCTGCATCGATCGCCGCCTCTATATCACGCATATCACCGCTCGTGCCCGAGATCCCTTTCAAGCCGGAATCCTCAACCAACTGACGACGAATCTCATCTGTAGAGAATCCCTCTTTGTCGATCATATACAGCACCGCAAACGCGTCCAACTCACCGCAACGGGTAGACTGAATCATCCCGTATTGCGTAGATGTGCCCATGGACGTATCCATAGATTCGCCGTCTTTGATGGCGCAGAGAGAGGAACTGCCCCCGAGATGGCAAGAGATAATGCGCAATCCGTCCCCTGTTTCCCGTTCGAGGAGCTGCGGCACGCGTTCAGAAATGTACCGGTGCGAAGCCCCGTGGTAGCCGTAACGACGGATATCGTGTTGTTCCACCCAAAAGCGAGGCACCCCGAATTCGGCGGCGTAATCCGGAATCGTCTGATGGAACCACGTTTCAAAGACTGCAACGAGTGGTGTCGTAGGGAGCAACTCCTGAAAGGCACGGATAGAAGCGATATAGGCGGGGTTATGCATCGGTGCGAGCGGTGTCGAGGTCTCCAACGCCGTTATCACATCTTCGGTAATCCGGGCGGAACGCCAGTACCCTCGGGCAAGAATCGTTTTGAACCCGACACCGTCCAATTGCCCCAAGTCCTCCAAGCATCCAACTTCGGCATCGGTGATTAGATCCATGGCGTGCGCAATCGCTGCAGTATGTGTGGGTGCATCAATTTCGCCTTCATGGGACGGCTTCCCCGGCACCGCATGTGTGAAAGCAGATGGTGAATTGCCGATACGCTCCACCCCTCCCTTGACGAGAGAGGTCGTGGTTTCCATATCAATGATTTGGTATTTGAACGAGGTACTCCCTACGTTCGCACAAAGTATACGCATAGTGGCTTTTGATCTCTTTATTATTTATTCAGTTGGTGTCCTTGCCATTCAAAACCTTCAGGGCAGTTTCTACTTCAGCATCAAGATCTTCAGCACTGAGTTCAGCAAAGGGGGAAATTCCAGCCGCAGACATCAAGTCTGACAGATCCCACCGGGAAATGTTAAGGAGTTTCGCAGCTCTACCGGCACTAATATCCCCGTGCCGAAGAAGTTCAAGTACAAAAGCCTCTTTCGCCTTACGTTCCGCATCGGTTTTGTGTTGTAAAAAACTCTCGTCAATAGGAAGTGTAAACGTGAATTGGACTTCAACTTCCGCTTTTGCCATAAGATTACCTCACTTACCTGTTTGCTTTTACAAACAACTGCATTCGCATCTAAGAAGGAAGAATTTATCTGAACTATCGGCTTATATCAAGATAGGTGCGGTTCAACGACTTGTTCTACACCTTTCTCCACGGTCGTGTTTACGTTTGTTCCTTCTTCGCGATCGGGTTTAAAACCGTGATCTGTGTCTGCTATTGGTTCAATCAAGAGTCGACATCCCAGCGCGTTGAGGATGGCACTGAACGTATCAATCCGCAGTGCTTCGTCGCTGGACAGAATATCGGAGAGGGATTCTGGAGCGATTCCAGTTTTCTTGGCGAGTACGGAAATCCCCCCCTGCGATTCTACGACGGTCCGCAATGCCAACAGCAGTAAAGGTGTATCACCGTCAACTTGGTATTCTTCAAGCGAGAATTTGAGATACCGAATTGCCTCTTCTGGATTAGCAGTAAACCGTTCAGTTAGATATGCACGCCATGTTCTCAATTTTCTCATTGTTGTGTCTCCCTGTATTCTCGCCAATAGTTTTTTGCGCGTTCAATATCCCGTGTCTGCGATGATTTATCACCGCCACAAAGCAAAAGTACAATTGTGTTATCCACTTCTCCAAAATAAACACGGTAACCTGCTCCAAAATGAATACGGAGTTCAAAAACTCCACCACCAACAGTTCTACAATCGCCAAAATTGCCAAGGGACAGTCGGTCAAGCCGCTTTTGAATTCTGTCGTGCGTCTCCTGATTCTGAATTGATTCAAACCATTCGGTAAAAGGTTCCCGCCCGTTTGGTGTTTGGTAGAATTGTAGTTCTCTTGGATGTATCTGTCGCATTGTTGATTATCGTTTACACATATCATATCACGCTTTCGGTAGTGTAGGCAATGTCAAACGCGGACGCTCACCGAAATCGGGGACTTCGGGGGGATTCTCCTCCATCTGTCGGAGGAGTTCTTCTATTGCGCGATCCAGCTGCGGGTCGCCGTCTGTGGCATAATCCTGTGGACGATAATCCACTTCTATATCCGGATCGGTGCCGTAGTTCTCAACACGCCAGCCAACATCAACGAACCAGAACGAATACTCCGGCTGCGTCGTGCCGCCTCTATCCACAAACGCCTGATGCGGTGAGATACCGATAACGCCGCCCCACGTCCGCTTGCCGATGAGCAACCCCAGCTCCATCAACTTGAAACAGTGCGAGAAAATATCGCCATCGGAACCCGCATTCTCGTTCGTGACAGCCACCATGGGTCCCAAAACGGAAGCATCTGGATACGGATGCGGTGTCCCCCACCGTGGAACGTCATACCCAATGCGCCGACGGGATAACTTCTCTAAGAGCAGTTGCGAGACGTGTCCACCTCCGTTGTAGCGCACATCGACCAACAACCCCGGATAACTCACCTCAGCGAGGAAACCGCGGTGAAACTCTGCGTATCCGCGCCGCCCCATGTCAGGAATATGCACATACCCGACCTTACCATCGGTTTTTTCATGGACATACCGCCGATTTTTGGAGACCCATTCTCGATATCGAAGTTCTCTTTCGCTCTCCAGCACCTTGAGCGTGACGACGCGTTCCTTATTATCATCCGCGCCTCGGAATGTCGCTTGAACCTCTTGATTTGCGAGACTCACAAGAAGTTCACCCGGTGAAACAGTTTCGCTGACCTGCTGTCCAGCGATCGCAAGTAAAATATCGCCTTCACGGATATTAATTCCAGGGGCATTGAGCGGTGAATCTTTTGTCGCCTCCCACCCATCGCCGTGTGGGACGTGTGTGAGACGATACCCATTATTCTCCGCATCGTAAGCAAAATCCGCCCCGAGAAACCCTTGTGCGTAATTCGGTGAACTCCGATAATCTCCACCCATTTCATACGCATGTGAGGTACCGAGTTCTCCCTGCATCTCCCACATCAAGTCCGAAAACTCACCGCGCGTCGCGATCCGTTCAAGGAGTGGCAGATACCGTTGATAGACATGCTCCCAATCCACACCAGACATATCCGCCGTCCAGAAGTAATCCCGTTGCAGCCGCCACGCCTCCCGATACATCTGATGCCACTCAGCCGTAGGAACGACAGAGGCTTTGACACGCCCCAGGTCAATCCAACCGGTCTGTCGGCTCGGTCCCCCTCTGCTCCCGGATTTGGAATCGCTTTCAACCTTTTTACCCGCCTTGATAACGCGCAACCGATTTCCAGTAGAATATACAAGCGTTTTCGCATCACGCGAAAGCTGAAAATCACTAATACCGGAAACAAGCGTCTCCTTCTTCTGATCCTTGAAATCGTAGGCATGGAGTACACCCCTCGGTCTGCTATCCTCATCGTCTGAGGGTGTATCCTGTACCGGAAACGCCGTAAACATCGCTTTGCCTTCAATACCGGCGATCTGCCCGTAATGTCCGTGCGGATACGGGAATGCGACGACACGCTGTGTAATACCTTCCAGATCTATCGTGATCGGTTTCTCCGTCTTCTGCTCAGATTTTTCATCAAATGCCTTATCCTCGCCATTCTGTTCCTTCTCTCCTTCATCCTTATCTTCCTTCTCCTCCTCAAGCGGACGGGGTTCAGGAATGAACGGATTGCCCAAGGTCTTTTGCAAGGTCACCAACAACGGACGCATCGCCGTAGGAAACCCAAGATCAAAGTGGAGTGCATCGTAGACGGGATTGAACTCGCGGTAAGAGAGAAAATAGAGATACTTCCCCTCCGGATCCCACGCCGGACCGAAATCGTTGAATTCTGGATCTGTGACGAACCACGTCTTACCCGTCTCAATCTCACAGAGTTTTATGGAGCGGGTGGTTTCCGTAGACGCAAAACTATAGGCACACCATTTACCATCAGGCGACCAGGCGACATCTCGGATATTCTGATAATGCCCTTTGTCAAGGACCCGCGTCTCTTGTGTCTCTAAATCGACGTGCAAAAGTTCAAGACGATTATTGATAAGAAGTAACCGATCTTTCTCGTCGCCTTCGGTTTGTGGAGCAACCGCAAGTTGCCGAACATGTCCAATGTCAAGCGTGTCAAGTCGAACAACCTCAGCATTACCATCACGTGTATGGATTTCCAGTGCCTCTTCACCCTCAGCATCGGAGAGCGTGACGAGTCGCTTACCATCGTTGAGCCACTCTGTAAAGCGATAGCGTGTTCCGTTGCGCGCACCGTGCTGGAGAACTGCGCCTTCCCAATTCGCCATTGTAAAAGGTTTCCCACGGACCGTCACTGCCAATGCGTGACCGTCTGGCGTCGGGGCATACTCCTGTAGATAGCGCGATGGACTGACGAACTTTCGCTGTCGCTGGGTACATGGGCTGCGGAATTCGACATCAACACGGGTTTCAGTACCGTTCTCGATTTCATAAACAAATAGGTCAGCACCGGCGTGGTAGACAATATGCGTGCCATCTGTCTGAGCGGAACGGCAGTAGTAGGTTTCCTGATGGGTGTGGCGTTGAATGTCTTCACCCGTAGGAAGGCAGGAATAGATATTGCCAACACCTTCATGGTCAGAGATAAAATAGATACGTTCACCGATCCACATGGGTGTCGTGAAGTTACTATCTACCGGTGCCAGCGGTTGAAATTGCCCATTTCCTTCCGGGTCCACCCAGATTTGTCCTGCAGTGCCGCCGCGGTAGCGTTTCCAGCGTGCGGGTTCACGGGTCAATCTACCGAGAACAACACCGCCATCACGGCTGAAATCAATATGGTTCGCAGGCCCGTAAGATAGACGTTGCGGTTCGCCTCCCTCCGCACAGATCTTCCATATCCATGGATCGAATGCCAACCCCGCATTACTGGAATAGAGGATCGTCTTGCTATCGGCATCCCAATCGACAATCGTCGCGTTGCTCCCTTGATAGGTGAGCCGCTTCGCTTCGCCGCCGAGCGCAGGCATCACATAAACCTCTGACGGTCCCTCTTCACGTCCGGCGAATGCAAGCAGTTCACCATCCGGCGACAAACGTGGCGCACTCGCTGCGCCGAGATTCGACGTAAGCCGTCTCGCAAACCCGCCTCCGATCGGAACTGTCCATAAATCATCTTCACATACAAAAACAATGGTATCCTGACAAATTGTTGGAAATCTATAATATCCTGACATTTTTTAATTATTCCTTGCGGTGAAACGGCGTGCGTCCCACCTATCTCGTGTGTTCCTTAAACCTGAAGAAACACCCATGCAAAAACCCCTCCATTACATTACGGGCTACCGGATTTGATACTATGAAGTGAATGAACTCGACTCAGCACTAACCACTTCTTTTAAGTCTACCGACGCGTTTGGCGTATTTTTCACCCAAATGGAAAACCCAAAATCCAAGCGGAATGAGGAGAACACCAATAATGAGCAGCAAAAACAGATTGCCCAGTTGACTCTCAACGGATGCGTTCTCCAGCATCGCCGCACGAATCGATTTGAGTGTATACGTCGCAGGCGAAATTTTAGAAATCGGTTGAAGCCACGTCGGTAACACCTCAATTTCATAGTAGATACCGGAGACTAAAAGCAGCATCGACTGAATAATACCCGTTGCGGCTTGTCCCTTCTCCGGTGAGAGCAACGGAAAGATCGCCGCCATCAGACCGATCCCGATGAAAGAAAGACTGGAGATAAGAACAGTGACCACTAACGTTAACCAATTCGCATTGCCTAAGTCGATGTGTTCCCCAAAAAAGAACGGTATTATCGCCAAAACCAAAGCCGTCCGCAGCAACCCGTACAGAACCGCAAACAGACACGAACCGACAAGGTGTGTGATGCGATAAATCGGTGCCATAAAGGTATATTCAATCGTCCCTTCCCATCGCTCCCATGTAATTGCATCGCTCACCTCGCGCATCATAACCGAAAGAAACCCCCAGATGAGGGCACCAATGACCAGATAAAGCACATCTTCACTACTGCCACGCCCGACCATAATCAAGCCGATTGTTAGCGCATTGACGATGGAATAACTGAAAAAGAGGATTTCCCAGCTCAGATACCGCTTCAGCAGATTGAAGTTCCGTTCAATGAACGCATAAGAGACAATCGTTTCCCGGACAAGATTCAGCATGATGCTACTCTTCCTCCTCAATCCCTTTACCCGTTAGCGCGATAAACGCGTCCTCCAATGTCGCTGGCACCCCGTTCTGCGATGGCGCATTCGCGATGAGTTCTTCTACCGTTCCTTCTGCGATAAACCGTCCTTTATCAATAATGGCGATCTTGTCGCATAACCGCTCTGCCTCCGCCATATCGTGCGTCGTTAGCACAATAACAGCATTCCGTTCTTGACGGATCTCCTCAATAAAGGCTTGCACATCACGCTTAGATTTCGGATCGAGGCCTGTCGTGGGTTCATCGAGCAGGAGTAGCATAGGAGTGGTGAGTAAGGCACGCGCGATAGCGACTTTCTGTTGCATTCCGCGCGAGAGATGCTCCATCTCCTCGTTCATCCGATCTGCATCAAAACCGAGTCTTTCCAAAATCTGCTTCGATTTTCGCTCGGCTTCGGGAGCCGGGATCCCGTAGAGACGGGCGGCATAAATCAGGTTCTCTTGTGAAGAGAGACGTTTAAAGAAGGAGGCTTCAACAGAAACACGGTTCATCACCCGTCTCACCTTCAGGCTATTTGTCACGACATCGTCCCCGAAGACATGAATACTCCCAGCATCGGGCAGGAGTAGCGTCGAAATGAGACGAATCAGCGTCGATTTTCCCGAACCATTCGCGCCGAGAATACCGTAGATTTCCCCGATGTTCACCTCTAAGGAGATGTCATCAACGGCGCGGATGACTTCTTTCTCTCGTCTGAATATATGCTGGAACTTCTGATGAAAACGCAGCTTACCGTTCGTTCGCTTGGGCCAATGAAAATGTTTCGTTACCCCGCGAACCGTTAATCCATAGATAGGTTGTTCCACTCTTTTTCCTTCCACAAAACTGAATGTCGTCTAAAACTATTGACATCCTGTGCACTCTTTTATATATTTATAACCCAAGTTGTCACTAACAAATCCTAGATGAAAAATATAAGCCTTGTTTGATAGAGAGTAGAAAAACAAATATAATGGGAGCACACAATGAATTCAGAAACCAAAATTTCGTTAATCCAAAGGGCAGAAGTTCAATTGCAGCCCCAAAACTTCTTAATCTTTTGCCCTCCAGACCAAGAGAACCTATTCACAAAGGACGAGATAATTGAACTCACTACCCCAATTTTAAACCAAGTAATTCCTCACGATCTTTCAAATGTAAAAAAATCGCAGTGGGTTAAGTTAGAAATTATTGAACTTTTAGGATATCAAAGACCTTCGGGGCTCAGAACAAAACAAGCAAAACAGTCTAAACCCAAGTTTATACATCAGTTACTCGATATTTTCGTTCAATCAAGCCGTAATTTACAAGTTTGGAATTATGTACCGTACGCAGATACCATTATACCGGGCGAATGGAACGCAGAGAGCGAATCTCCCTACCGCTACAAAGATTGCCGTTATCTTCTCGTGTTCCACAACCCTGAAGGCGTTATCCTGAAAACCACTCTTGTGGATGGAAATAAACTTGCCGAATGGGATACTACTGGAACTCAGACCATTAAATGGCAAGCTAGTGCTAGACGTAGTTATCGAAATGAAATATCTTCCCAAATCATCGTTAATCCTATCGAAACCCTTCACAACAAAATCAGTACATATATGCAACACCCCTTAGAGGAGAAGTCAAGATTTATCATTCAAGAGTCCCAAAACCCGGAGTCCCCTTTGATTAAGCAACCACCAACTCCGACATCCTTTTTAACGCATGATGAAATCGCACAAGCCCTTAGAACTTTGATAGGAAAAGAATTTGACAATCTGGGAACCGGGCAAGAAAGAGGCATGGGTCAAACTCTTGAGAAAGAAGTTATCAAAGCCCTTGGTTATCAGTCTTACCAACAGACTGACACAGGCGATTATCCTGACTTACTTCACCAATTGATTGAAGTTAAATTCCAGTTCCGAGGCACAATAGATCTCGGTAAACATCTACCAACCGATCCCTTGCGAATAGAAGCTCCCTGGAATAAATGGGAGATTACTCCCCGAGAAATCCGGTACATTGTTGCCCTGATGGAGCAAGATGTCCACGGTAACTTTATTGTTGATTCTATCGTTATCACTTCTGGGGAAAAGTTCAATGAGTATTTCTCAATTTCCGAGGGAACTAACTTCAAAATTCAAATCCCTATTCCATTGTCAATTATGCCTTAAACTTTCCTCAACAACAAACCGGAGAGAATCATTAAACCTATAGAGATGATATACCAGATCATTGAGCCGGGCTTCTAATTTCGGCAATCCCTCTACATCCGAAGATAAAATTCTTTTAACCTGAGAGACAATCTCCTTCTGCAACGCAAAGCGAAAAATCGACATTGCACAAGTTCCATTAGGAATTGGTACAGGAATAATACCACAAGCCAAAATGTCATTTTGAATTCTTAAATCACATACATCAGAAATTTGAGGTCTCACTTCCCGCCAAACCACTTCAAGTTCTGACTCACCCAAATGGCAATTAATGATTGGATAATTTTCGAGATAACTTTTCCAATAACGATATCGCCCGGCATAAATAAAGGTACTCGCTTTCACCTTATGATAAAAATCCAATAATTCAGAATTTAGAAGTCCAAGCAAGTAATAACTTTCTTGTCTCGTCTGATTTTTTGGGAAAATCGCAAAGCAAGAAGCACCTGACATATAACTTTGTGTGTCTAAAGCAAATGTATTTCGAGCTTTAATATCAGGTGTCACAATTTTAAACGGCCTTTGAAAAATCTCAGGTTTCTGATGAACCCATATCTCATACCACTTTCTACCAGCCTCTATAAGATATTGTCTTTTGGAAAGTTTCTCATAATGGGATTTTAAGTAACTACCAACATAAGGATAATCATCAAGATTAGCTGCGACAACCCTGTCCTTCTTCATCAAGTGAGGATAGAGCACATAGGTATCGGATTTATCCTTGGTGCCAGTCCACCGTACCCTCCACCTCTCAATGTTGCTTGCCTGAATGAAAGGATAAATTAAGTTCTTTTCAAGTTTGTAATTTTCAATGAAGGCCTCTGTCATTGGGTGAATGAATACGCTATCAGCCGTTGTTTTCAAGCCCGATGTTATATCTGTGATTTTCCCCAGTAGAACAGGTCGATTCGCTTCTATTCTAGCAATTACACTCCGTTCTGCGGGGGATAAGAAGTGCCAAAAGTCATCATTTTTTGTCGGTTGAACAGATTGAATTACGCGCATCGCAAAACTTGTCTTACGCGCTGGTTTTGACGGCAGATTTATCCGCTCCTGACAAAAATCTTTGGAAGCATAAGAATGGAAATGGGTAAAAATATTTTCGATATCTTGATAGTTTTTATCATAGTTAATTTCGCGGAGTAGCCCGAACGGAAATGTTGCGTTTTCGCTTTTGCAATTTTCAAGAACAATAACACAAGGGAGCACAGCGGCTCCAAAAACTTTTGTATCAGAAAGATCGAAAAGATGGTTTATGGTAGCCCTTTCAGCAATTACTTTCCTAATACCACTCCCTGCATTCGTCGTCATAAATTTGTTAGAAGTAATATAGCCTAGTTTTCCATTTGGCTTTAGCAGTTGAAGCCCCCGTTCAATAAAAAGAGAATAAAGGTCAAACCTTCCTACTGCCGAGTCGAACGATTTTAGATAAGATTGTTTGGCTCCATTCGTATTCAACCTCTGAATTCTGACATAGGGAGGATTACCAACAACGCAGTCATAGGATCTATCTTTGGTTGCCGCGTGGACATCAATAAGCGAATCAGCTTGAACGATTGGGAGACATTTGATTAATGGTAACCGTCCTTGCTCCAATCTCGCCCGCGCTATATATGGAATCAAGAAAGTAAGGTATCCTAATCGAGATAGCACACAAGCAAAAGGGTTGACATCTATACCAACGATTCTATTATGTTCCACTAAGTCTAAAATTCCATCATTGACCCACTTATTGTGAACCAGAAAGTCCTGAAAATAACGTTCTAAGGCAGATATGAGGAATGTCCCTGCTCCGCACGCGGGATCAATGAGTCTCTGAAGAAAGAAGGGATTTTCCACATTGTCGTTTCGTTGGGGGGTATACCCAACCCAATCTAGAATATATTCCACGATTCTCTGATCTGTGTAAAATTCTCCTAATGCTTTCCTTAGTTCCGGCGGGAAATAGGTCATATAAAGGTTAGACACTAAATTTCCATTGAGGTTCTCAACCTGAGAAAATAGAAGTGGTGTTTTAACTAAATTCCAAACATCAGACGTAACACAACTATCCTCTTTCCACCACCAAGAATACAAACCTCCATCAAACGAGCCTTCGGGAAAAATATCAGCCAAGCGAGCGAATTCCGCGCTAACTTCTCGTCCCGGAATATATTGTTGTTCAAACAAGGAAGTTTCAATCAACCCTATATCAACCGCATATTTTAACAATAGTGCTTGAATCCATATGAAAATGCTTGTCTCCACACAAAAAATTAGTCGTCCCGGTTCAATTTCCTTATACTGTTCCCATTGAGATGGAAGTTCTATTGTTTTATCACCAAACCTGCCTTTGGTATTTCGGTGATTCTCTGGCTGAAATGCTTGAATAAGGTGAAATATCAGACTATCAAACACTTCTCTGTTTATCAGTGATAGATCGTAATTTTGATCCAAAAATGTTTCTTCTGCTTTTCTATTCTCTTTTCTTAGAGGCATTTAATATTCCTCTCATCAAGTGACAACCACGCGTGCGCAAACTAACAGTTTACGCTACAAAATCACGCGGATCATGAAGCATCTTGAATTAAAAATGGTGTCTGTATACTCAAAATCTTGTAAGTAGCAACTTGGGTTATGTTATATAATGTGATACCATATTCTAGGGGAGAAGTCAACCCTTTATTTTTCGATTAGTGATTAAAATGGAAATGTTGAGATAAGGTAAATTAACTTTGATTTTCAGAACGTAAGCCGAATCATTCTGTCGTTCAAAATCCTTGACATTACACGTCGAGTTTTATATATTATACCCAAAGTTCACGAACTTTTGGTAATTATTTTTCGTCGATTTGAAACCGAGTGGCGTGCTTAATAACAACACTCACACCTCTTATATCGTTAGGATTTATACACAAAATATAGGAGCACAGGAAATATGCCGAAAATCAAGGGTCCAGCTATCTTCCTCGCCCAATTTATGCGGGACGAGGCACCATACGACACAATGGAAAATATCGGAAAATGGGTTGCAGGCTTGGGCTACAAAGGTGTCCAAATCCCCGGTTGGGACGATCGCGTCATTGACATTGGAAAAGCCGCTGAATCCAAAACCTATTGCGATGAATTTAAAGGAACGCTTGACGAGATGGGGCTTGCAGCGACAGAGGTCGCCGGTTATCTTGCTGGACAGGTCCTGGCTGTGCATCCGGCGTATGAAGTTATGTTTGAGGCGTTCCATCCGCCGGACCTGCGAGGAGACGAAAGGACTGCGTGGGCAACAGGCGAGCTAACGAAATGTATCCACGCCTCGGTGAACATGGGACTGGATGTTATCCCCGTGCTTTCAGGCGGCTTCGCGTGGCACACCATCTACCCATGGCCCCAACGTCCCGACGGAATTATTGAGGAGGCATTCAAAGAACTCGCTGCTCGATGGCTTCCACTGCTGGACCTGGCACACGATAACGGTCAAGTCTTTGCCTACGAACTTCATCCGGGTTCGGACATCTACGACGGGGCGACCTATGAAATGTTCTTAGATTATACGGACAACCATCCCGCTGCCTGCCTCAACTACGACCCAAGTCATTTTCTCCTGCAACAGCTCGACTATATCGACTTCATCCGACTTTACAGCGAACGCATCAAGGGATTTCACGTTAAGGATGCCGAATTCCGTCCGACAGGTCGGGTTGGCGTTTATGGGGGTTATCAATCCTGGGCTGGACGTGCAGGTAGATTCCGTTCACTCGGCGATGGGCAAGTGGATTTCACACAGGTGTTCACACTGCTGACAGAAGCGGGGTACGACAGTTGGGCAGTGCTGGAATGGGAATGCTGCGTCAAAAGTCCAGAGCAAGGCGCGGCTGAAGGTGCGCCGTTTATCGCTAAACATATCATCGAAACGACGGATGTCGCCTTTGATGACTTCGCAGGTGGAGAAACCGACACGGCACGGAATCGGGATATCCTCGGCTTGAATTGAAGCGGGCACCCACAAGGAGTGCCCCTACAAACTGTCTACATATCTTGATAATGCACTATAAATTGGAGTAAGACACTATGGAATCTTGGAATCGGAAATTACGAATGGGTATGGTCGGTGGCGGACAGGGCGCGTTTATTGGCGGTGTCCACCGCATCGCTGCCACGCTCGATCAGCAAATTGAAGTCGTCGCTGGGTGTTTCTCACGCGACCCAGACAATACACGAACTACCGGTGCCGAGCTGTATCTCGATCCAAATCGCTGCTACAACAGTTACACAGAGATGGCGGCAGCCGAAGCCGCGCGTCCCGAAAATGAACGCATCGACTTTGTCAGCATCGTCACACCGAACATCTCCCACTTTGAGATCGCAAAGACATTTTTGGATGCCGGTTTCCACGTTGTCTGTGATAAACCGATGACTTACAGTCTCGAGGAAGCCGAAGCCCTTGTAAAACTCGTCGAGGATTCGGGGCTTGTCTTCGCATTGACGCACAATTACACGGGGCATCCACTCGTGCGGCATGCGCGAGCGTTGTTCGCTGACGGTTCCATGGGACAAATCCGTAAGGTCATCGTCGAATACCTCCAAGATTTCCTGATGGTCCCGCACGAGAAACTCGGTCAGAAACAAGCCGCGTGGCGTGTTGATCCAGCGCAATCTGGTATCGGCGGCACGATGGGTGATGTCGGCACACACTGCGTGAACCTACTTGAATACGTCACTGGCGATCCGATCGTTGAACTCTGTGCTGATAAGAGTACTTTCCTTCCTGATAGAGTTCTGGATGAGGATGTCAACGCCTTGCTCCGTTTCAAAGGTGGTGGTAAAGGCGTCTTAAGCATCAGTCAGGTCGCCACCGGCGAAGAAAATGGACTTACGCTCCGCGTCTACGCCGAACAGGGCGCAGTGAAATGGGCGCAAGAGAATCCGAACTATCTCGAACTCTATCGTTACGGTGAACCGAGACAGACGCTTACGCGTGGTCAAGGCTACCTCTCTGAAGCAGCAGCAGCAGGCGCACGTATCCCCACTGGACATCCTGAAGGGTATCTGGAAGCCTTTGCAACGATTTACGTTGGCGTTGTCGAAGCCATTCGCCAACACATTGACGGCGATCCCATGGAAACCGAGGCGTATGATTTTCCGACAGTCTATGACGGATTGCGCGGTATGCAGTTCATTTACAAAGCGGTTGAATCTTGTGAAAACGGTTCAACGTGGGTTTCAATGTAAATAGTTATCAGCCATCAGCAGTCAGCGTAAATAGCCATCAGCCATCAGCAGTCAGCAAGCAGGGTAGACGGGTAGACGGGAAGAAAAGACTGGAAGGATGGATGCCCTCCAATCTTCCAACCTTCCAACCAAATGCCGATAGCCGACTACCGACAGCCATTAAAAGGAGATAGTCATGAAAACCTCTAACGCAGAACCTTTCCGTGTCGGATTTCTGAACGTAGACTCCTATTCACACATGCCGTTGTGGGCACCTCATATCAACCCGCGCCCCGGTGAGAAGGATACACCGTTTACCGGAATGCGGATCACCCACTGTTGGGATATTGAATACGAAAAGGCGAAAGCGGTTGCTGAACCTTACGGTTGCGAAGTCGTCAAGAATTTTGACGATATGTTGGGGAAGGTAGACGGCGTGATCTCCGGTGGCTACTATAACCACCCATGGAACCACATTCTCCATGAACCGTATCTCGAAGCGGGTTTGCCGAACCTGATCAACCGGCCGTTCGCAAACTCCCTGGCGAAGGCGCGACAGATGATTGAACTGGCGCAGAAGCACGGCGCGACTATCCTTGCGCCATCGAGCCATGAGCACAACGATGCCATCTCACGCGCCAAGGCGTGGGCAAGCGATAAACAGATCATCTGCTACACGGCGACCAACTCGTTCGATGACTATCCCACGCACGGAATTCATGGGCTTTACATGGTCTGCAGAGCGGTTGCGGAGGCGGGAAACCCGGTTGTGTCCGTCGCATATCAGGCGGAGAGTTGGCACAGCCCGCCCGGTGTCCTCACCTTCGAGCATGTCGACAGCGACGGTCGCCAATTCTATGGGACGCTCCATCAAGTGGGCGGTTCGTGGGGAACAGTTCAGATTCACACGCAGGAAGCCTACGGCGGCGAGAATTTCAAAATATACACCGGCACCGGCTATCCGTTCGACAAAACAGAGATCTGGGTACCGACGATTTGGGCGTTCCAGAACATGGCACTCCACAATGAGATGCCACAGACGTTTGACGAGATTTTACACAAGACGAACGTCTTCCTCGCGGGTTGGAAATCGGTTCTGGAGAATGATGGCAAACCCGTGAAATTAACGGATGTCGCCGAAGGATGGGAGGCACCCGCTGAACTGCCGAATCATCCCGACCACGATACGGTTTCTCTGTTCCGAAAAAAGTTCGGAGATGTTTAAATCGACTCGAATTGCTGATTCCAGTCGTGATGGGACTTGGCGATACTTTCGGGATTTAAACGACTCCGAGCGATGAAACCGGGAACATTTTCGCGCCCCGTTGGCAATCCGATTTGGCTATAGCGCGTATCGACACTCCAACGGACTGTATCGGAACGGTTCGGAAGTCCACGGTGAACAACCCGCTCACTCGTCAGCAAAACATCCCCCGCCGCAAGTTCAGCCGTAACGACATCACCGGGTGGCAATTCTTCATCGCTGATGCCTCTACCTCCCGTATGCCCAGGGGTCTGATCTTGGTAGTTATGCGCAATCAGATCGTAACGGTGTGAACCTCGGATGACTTGCATGCACCCGTTTTCCTCGGTCGCCCGAATGAGCGGAAGCCAGACATTCACAACCAACGTTTCACCCGCCTCTTCAGGGATGAGATACGCCAAATCTTGATGCCACGGAATGACGGTAATTGCTTGCTCCGGCAATTTGGCACGGTAATTAAATTGCGGATGTGCAAAGATCTCGTCACCGATGAGAGCCCCAACGACATCAAGGAGCGCGGGTGCCGTTCTGAGCGTGAACATCCCCGCGGTTCGGATTTTCTGATCTCGGAAATAGTTACTCCAAATCCAGTTTGGATCGGAGCAGGCATTTGAGACGCGTGCCAATCTCATTTCAAACGGCGCGTCGTCATACGTATCCGACGGATCAAGGATTCCATGTTTGATTGCCGCTTGCGTGCCTTCATCAACCAACTGCGCTAACTCATCAATCAACGGCTGAAGTGCCTGGTTCGGCAGCACGTTTCGGACGAACAGAAAACCGTCGTCGTGAAATTGCTGCTTCTGCTGAGGTGTGAGTCCGTTCTGCTGAGGTAATTCCGAATTGTATTGTGTAGTCATTTTTTTAATTATGTACTCCTGAGCCTGCGACAAGCATAACAAAAAGCGCGCAGCCCGTAAGCGTAGCGGAGGGGTTTTTGCTTGGGCATTTTTTCAGATGTACGGAAAGGAACACGCATGTCCCAACCCACCTCACCGAAACGCAAGGAAAAATTAAAAAATTGCAACAGCCCTGCCAATTTCACTGGATTCCATCGCTGCATCGAGCATTTGCATTAGCATCACCGCCTGCGAACCGGGATTCAGGGATTCATCGCCCTCTCGAATTGCCCGAATGAATTCCCGCGCCTGAAGCGTTATATCGTCCGCCTTTTGTGGTGGTGCTTTTATAGGTTTGACTTTAACGCCGTCCGGTGTCCCAACCAGCAGCTTTCCACTTTCGAGCCCTGCCTTCGTGCCGTACAGTTGAAACTCCTGCGTCTCGCTTTTGACCAGATCGCTTCCGGCTGCTGGCGTCTGTCGATTTGTCGTATTCATCGAAAACGCGACGGCAAAATGTAAGGTACAGCCGTTCTCAAACCGCACAAACCCGCACGCAGCGTCATCGGCGGTGTAGATTTGTTCAGGAGGCGCGAGATCGGAAAATGTACAATACATCCCAGCCATCACCTCTGTAGGGCGCGGATTGCCCATCATAAACCAGACGTTATCAATGGCGTGAATACCGAGATCCAAGAGGACCCCGCCCCCCTTCGCTTTATCGTGCCGCCAGCCCCTCGCAGAACACCACCGCGTGCGTATCCACCGGGTTTCCGCGTAGTACACGTCCCCGAGTTCTCCAGCCTGCACGAGCCTGCGCCCCTCCATCAACTGGGACGTGAATCTCGATTGGCGGACAAACATATACACAAGCCCTTTGGTCGCCGCGAGTTGTGTGACCGGTATTAACTCCGCTGCATTGTTTGAAGGTGGTTTTTCGCAGAGCACATGTAATCCCAGCTGCACCGCTTCCTGTGAAACAGGGGCGTGCATCCACGTGGGAAGCCCAATGCAGACCGCGTCTAAATCGCAGGCGTCGAACATCTGCCGATAATCGTCGAAAACGCGGACGCCCTTAATCCCATCCAAGACCCTTTTTCTACGGGTGGCATCTGGGTCCGCCAAAGCGACGAGTTCTACATTCGGCTCTCCGGCGAGAATAACGGTTGTACTACTCATCGTCCCACCCACACCAATGATCCCAACCCTGATTGTATCTTTCATCCACACCCTCCATTTCTATCAACTCAGTTTGAAACACTACAGGTGCGATCTCCGAATCACGAGACACCCCGCAATCAAAACGCTTGACATTTCTTGTATGTTCCCATAGAATATATCCGAATCCGATCTGGCATCCAATCAAATTCCTTGGAAGGACCTGCCACACACTGAGGAGTTGTCAGCAATTGTCTGCAGGTGCCTCCATACCCTAAAACCGATTCAAAAGGAGGAAAATTCTTCTCATGTATCGCCACTTTTTCCTACCGATTCTCGTACTACTTTTTGCTGTAAGTCCCGTTATCGCTGAGGGTGAAAAACTTGTCCTCGTTGGCTCTGGTGAACCCGACCCGAAGGACATTCCTCTGATAGAACATCTCGAAGAGTGGGGCTACGTTGTTGAACCGCATCAGCATTTGGCAAAACACCCTGTTGATCTGGCAGGTATAGATTTTGTCTTCATTTCAGAATCAACCTCCAGTGCCAACATTCTGGATGCTTACAAAGACTCAACCGTCCCAGTCGTCAATGCAGAGACGTGGACGTACGATGATATGGGATTTGCGGCAGACGGCACATTCAACTCCGATCCAGGTGATGAACTCACTGTCGTTGATACCGAGCATCCAATAATGGAAGGTTTTAAGGGCGACATCACCGTTAGCAAACCCGCTGCGCCCTTAATGACCTGTAATGGTTTTGAAGGCGATATCGAAATATTAGCCGTGCGAGCCGACAACGATGATTTCGTCGCCATCTCTGTCTACGAAGAAGGGGCAAAACTACTGAAAGGCACAACGAAAGCACGCCACGTTAACATCTGGCCCCACTCGACCGGATGGGAACAGGTAACGGACGATGGATGGGAACTCATACATCGCTCAATCCTCTATGCCCTCGGTCAAATTCCATTCGATGTCGCGCCACAAGACAAACTCGCTATCACCTGGGGACAGATTAAAGCGGTGCGCTAGCTGCCAACGACCGGTCTTACCACTTTCTATAATAAAGATGCCGATCCAGCATCCAGAAATACCGCGCAATCTGGGTGCGTCTGTAAAATCGAAGCCGGGTGCATCGGCGTTATCTCGCCGTGTAAGCAATTCCGGACTGCCTCCGCTTTTCGTTCATCCGGCACGGTGCACACAACGGCTTTCGCCTTCATGATCTGGCGAATAGACATTGAAATCGCCTGGGTCGGCACGTCATCAATTCCCGCAAACCAGCCCTCTCCGACCTGTTGAAGGCGGCACGCCTCATCCAATTCGACCAAGATATACGGATCTTCTGTCTCAAAGTCCGCCGGTGGATCGTTGAAGGCGAGGTGTCCGTTCTCACCGATCCCTACGAACGCCACATCAATCTGATGTTGCGAAATAATCCGATTCAGTCGATCACACTCGGCTTGCGATTCGTCCGCTTCGCCGTCCAAGAAATGGACCGTTCCGGGACGAACGATGTCCACGAGGCGTTCTCGTAGATACTTGCGAAAACTGGCGGGATGCGTCTCAGGAATGCCGATGTACTCGTCCAGATGGAACATCGTTGTGTTGTCCCAATCAATCGTTTTATCTGCAGTGAGCGCGGCAAGGAAATCAAATTGAGACGCGCCTGTTGCAACGATGAAACTGGCGTGTCCATTTGCCTCCAATGCCTCGCGAAGTTTTTTACTTGCGAGGTGTGCCGCTGCTTCACTCGTTTCCCGTTTGGTTGTTGCTTTAAAGATATTCATTTTGTTAAAATTCTTGTGAAATCCCGTTTCCAACTCGGCGAGAGAGCAGGCAGTTTTCTGGCGCGTGCGATTTTCTCGTGATTGTCCGTATCGAAATAGCGTAGGTTGAGTATCTCCGTAACACTCATCGGTTCCGATGCAACTTCAATACGCGTAATCGTATCGCCAGCCGTGATTTCGCCTTCTTCAAGCACCCGAAAATAGAAGCCGACGCGCCGACTCTCTAAAAACTGTTTAGGGAACTCCGGGAGTCCCATCTTGTATGCAAGCTTGAAACACGGCACGCGCGGCTGTGTAATCTGTAATTTTACCGTTGAACCTACCTGAAAGACATCCCCAATATGAACCGCCTCTTCCAGGAGCGCCTCCACCGTGAGATTTTCGCCGAATTGCCCATAGGTGAAGTCGTCTCTTTGCAATTCCAGTTGCCAGTGCGCGTAATGTTCAAACGGATAGCCGTAGATGGCTTTATAGGTGCCGCCGTGTACCCGTAGATCGCCCTGCCCATCACCGTCAATGTTCTTTTCTCTGAGCATGACGGTGCCGGACACCGGTTCCTTGAAAATTCCGGTGCGGATGGTCTTGCCGCCGTATTGAATAGGCTTCGGTTTTGAGACGTTTATAGATAAGAGTTTCATAATATGCTTTAATATACTGATTCTTCTAAGTTATGTCAAGCGAAACATTTTTTACATTTTTTCCCCTTATGCAACCTTTGCTTCTTTAAATCGCGTCATTAATAGTAACAGCAGTCTGAGAGTCGCGCGTTAAAAACGCGCATGCTTAACTCACTTTGGAGAGACTTGATGAAAAACGAAGATGCACAACTGGTTAACCGCTTCTTGACAGGTGACGAAAGTGCCTTTACCACGCTGGTAAAAAAATACCAGAAGCGCGTCCATGCACTCACATGGCGGAAGGTCGGCGATTTCCATACTGCCGAGGAACTCACACAAGACACCTTCCTCAAGGCATACCAGAAACTTGGGACGCTGAAGAATCCGAGTCAGTTCGCTGGATGGCTCTATGTCATCGCTGATCGGCTCTGTATCGCGTGGCACCGAAGGCAGAAACCACCAATGGAATCTTTGGAAACAACGAGTGGAGAGGAGGTCGAGGCATCGTCTTACCGGCACTACGAAGATGAACAACGTGAAGCAGCTTCTGTTGAACATCGTTATGGACGCATTAGAGACCTCTTAGAAAAACTCCCCGAGAGCGAACGGACAGTTGTGACACTCCACTACCTCGGAGAAATGACGTGTAAAGCGATTGGTGAGTTTTTAGGTGTCTCTCCGAACACAGTTAAGAGTCGTCTCCAGCGTGCACGAAACCGTTTAAAGGAGCAAGAAACCATGATTCAGGAAACGCTTGGGGGTGTACATTTACCTACCTCCTTCACCGATCACATTATGAAGCAAGTCGGTAACATAAAACCGGCATCTCCGACGCACAGCAAACCGTTTCTGCCGTGGGCAATCTCTGCCGCAACAACCGTCTTTATCTTTCTAATAATGGGTGCGGGATCTCAATACCTTTCTCACTTCCAGAAGCCGTATAACCTGAACGCCCCATCGGAAACCACCGTTGAAATTATTGATGCCCCTATTGTCTTGGATACACAAGCAAAACCGGATTTACGGAACCAATCTGGACGTTTCGATACCACCGGTAAGAGCAGCAGTGCCGGTCCACAAGTCTCGGAACCTGTTATGCTTGCCGCTGCACAGGTAGAAAAGGAGCCGCGCCCGTCAACAAAACAGCAATGGATACAGGTAAGCGGTCCAAAAGAAGAAGCCTCCGTATCCGACTTATTGGTCAGTTCTTGGGGAGATGTCTATGCGGTTTCAAAAATTGGTATCTACAGATTAGCATCAGATGCCCCCACATGGACGCTCGTCAGTCCACTGCCACCAGAGACTTCTGTAGACAATCACGGTATACGGATGGCAGAACGAAAGGACACCCTCTATCTCGTCTTTCCTAACGGTGTGTTCGCTTCAAAAGACAGAGGTGAAACATGGACAAAACTGGGTGGGCGCCCAGAGGGACGCGCCATTGGATTGGTGATAACGGATGAAGCCTGGTATCTCACGCTTCGAGACGATGAAGGTATCTTCCGATCTACAGATGAAGGGAAGCAGTGGACCTCACTCGACAATGAAATAGCAGACAGCGGTGTTAATGCAATAGCTGCCGTTGAAAACACAGTGTTTGTTGGGACAAATCAGGGGCTCTACCGCTTGCGTCCAGAGATGTCGGAGAAACTGACAATAGATACCACGAAAGCCATCCGCTCTTTGTCAGTCTCCGGAAATAATCTCTATGTCGGGACAGGACTCGATCTAACGCAATTGGAAACCGAGGAAGGAAGGAAGGCACACTTTGAGAAACTTATAGAGGAATTTACGAGTAACGCCAATGCCCGGCAATGGGAGATTTTCCGCTCAACCGATTTGGGCGAGTCGTGGACAGATATAACACCGACCAGCACATCTCACATGATGAGAGCTGCATCGAGTACTAAAGTCGTGTCAACCGGAAATGCTGTTCTGGCATTAGGTATGATAAACTTCCACTCAACCGATAGGGGAAAAACATGGACAGAATTTGGCTTCAATAGCGACGAAATGATGTTGGATATATTTCCTGCTGTCGCAGTGGACGAAAATACCATCTTCAAAACCGGACCCTCTGAACTTAAACGCTCAACCGATGGCGGCGAATCGTGGCATCTGTTTACAGATGGAATCGTAGGCACCAACGTATTCAACTTAGTTGGATTCAAAAATGAACTTTATACGCCTGCCTCCAAAGGTGTTGCCAAATCCAGCGATGGCGGCGAGTCGTGGAACAAACTCACCGTGAGTTCTGGTGATCTCACACTAAAACCAGTAGAGAAAGACACCTCTCTGATTTCCCCAAAATTCACAATTGCTGACGGTGTGCTTTATGTAGTCTCATTCTCTTTAGTCCCCGAGCATCAAATGCGTATTTTCCGTCTCTCTGCGAACGGAAACGTGTTAGTCCCTATCCAAGGAATACCTGCCCTTGAAGGTGCTCCTTCCACCAAGGATATAAAAGATTGGGCAGATAAATTGTTCCGATTCGATATATTTCCCGGAGCGTTCGCAGTCAGCGGTGAGACCTTCTATGCGGAATACACGCGGCAGCTGCTCCGGTGGAAACGTGGTGAATCAAAATGGTTTAATACCGGATTGGTAGATACAGACAGCGCAGATAAAAGCGATGATTCTATGAGGGGTTTCAAACTTGCTGTTTCAGAAGAGACCGTCTATGTTGGAAAACGCGATGGACATCTCTTTCAATCGCTTGATAGTGGCAACACATGGAAAGATTTAACCCCAAACCTCCCACTCCGTTTTGAGCGTTTCAATGGGATAACCTTCGCGGGTTCAACGGTCTATGTTGCGACTGACGCAGGTGTCTTGACCTCAGAAGACGGTGAACATTGGCGCGCACTCACCGATACGGCAGGAACGCATCCCCTCATTGATCGAATGGCAGTGGATATCACAACAGTTTACGGTGTTGGGGATGAAGGTATCTATCGACTGAACAATCGCGATGAATGGGAAAAGATCTCTCCAGAAGTGCCCGATAGCGTCACCGCTTTCGTGATCAATAATGATCAATTCTATATCGTAACCGAACATCGCGGGATGTTCCACGTCTCTCTCGAAAAAGAATAATAGACATTTGCGCAACGATTCTCTCTACGTGTCTCCAATAGAGTGGTGATTTTACCCATAGCATCACCACTCTATTTTTATTCTAAAGGAACTTATCGCTAAACCCAACCTAAAAAGGGAGTTGATAACCCGCACGATTCTGTAGCGTATCTTGTTAGGGTGCGCACAATCTTTTGAACAGACTCACAAACTATACTACAAAAATGGCAACTTGTGTTATATTATACTAAAGTTTGGACAATATTGTAAGTTTCAAGCTGCTTTGTCGAAAGGTAGCGTGGTATCGTGTTCAGATATGGGATGAATATTCTGTGAGTTGGTCTCTTCTTGGGAACTCGCAGAATATTCCAACGCTCTGAGGTGCGACTGTAAATAAGCGACCCGTAACCCTTGGGTCAAGTGCTTCGGATGATACCAATGAATCCCGAGATGCTCGCAGACCTCTTTGACGCTCACGCGATCCGAGGGATACCGAGACCCAAACTTCAAGAAGACCAACTTCGTCAGAGACGCTGCGACGAAACTCAGCTGCACGAAGCGATTGATGCTTTTGCGAGACTTGACCCGATAGGCATCAAATCCGAAATGCTGCTTGACATCTCGAAACGCTGTTTCTATCTGCCACCTCTGCCGGTAGTATTCAACGATCTTCGGGAGCTCCAAGGTCATATCTGTTGTAAAGACACAGAAATACCGATACGGTTTTGAGGGTTTGACTCGGGTGCGTATCACGACGAGTCGGACGTCTGTCGGACACATTTTCGTCCGAACGACCTCTGAGGCGACCTGATACGTTTTTTCCAGGATGCAAACGTCTTGATACCGTAAGCGTTGGATGTTCAAACGGTCTCCATATTTCTTCGGACGCCCGCGCTGGGGGCGCTTCGGACGTTTCGGTAAACGATAAAACACCGCATTTGACTTCGCACGACACAACAGATGATGTCCGAGTTCCAAGAGCATTTCAAAGACTTTTCGGCGGCAGAACCCTCTATCAAAGAGGATCAACCCCCGGGGGAGCTTTGAACAGATACGTTTCAACACCGCATCACCTTTGTCCCGGAGCGTCTGAGGTGCAATGAGTTTCACCCAGACCGGAAACAGCAACCAATCTGCCGCTGTCTCGCAGAGTAAACCTAATGCCCCAAACTCGTGTCCGAAGTGAAACTTTGATTGATTCACGCGATGTTTACCGTGATAACTGAAGTTGCGGAAAAAATGTAAACCCCATTGGGTTTTACCCGTCTTCAAGGCTTTGGTGGCATCATAGACGTAAACCCAGTCGGCAAACACGCCCTGGAGCCTTTTCATCAGGCACGCAGCAACCGCATCGGTATCCCATTTGCCCCGGGAAAGAAACTTCGGAAACGACCAATAGCGTGTCGCGGATCCACTCGACTGATACAGGTGCGTCAGGCTGCCTCCAGGCGGTTGAGTCATAAACCCAAAAATAAATGCTTGAAAAAGCGCAAAGTTTTGGGAGTTGAACAAATGACGAAAATCCGATACAATACTTTCTAAGTGGAGAAGCAGGGGCATTTTTGCCTTCCTTTCAAAACAGTGGTATGTTTATGAAAGGATACCTGCTTTTCTGCTTTCAAACATCTTAATTCTTTAAAATTGTCCAAACTTTAGTATATTATAGTAAAACCCGTAATTACTTATACACTAACACAAGGGCGAGGATGCAATCCTCGCCAGCGGTGGCGGGGTGTTTGTTCCCTGACGAACTGTAAACATATTTTTGGATTTTACTATAAAAAAATACTTCAGCGTAGCCGTGATATAATTTCTCCAATTTTTTTCTCGTTATGCACCATTCTGTTCTTTAAATCTCGTCATTAATTAGTGACAGCAGTCGGATAGTCGCGCGTTAAAAACGCGCACTCTTAAGTTACTGGAGAGACTTGATGAAAAACGAAGATGCACAATTGGTCAACCAATTTCTGACAGGCGACGAGAACGCCTTCACCGCACTCGTAAAAAAATATCAGAAAAGCGTCCACGCCCTCACATGGCGGAAGGTTGGCGATTTTCATACCGCTGAGGAACTCACACAGGACACCTTCCTGAAAGCATATCAGAAACTCGCGACGTTAAAGAATCCGAATCAGTTCGCGGGATGGCTCTATGTGATCGCCGATCGGCTCTGTATCGACTGGCATCGAAAGCAGAAACCACCCATGGGATCCTTGGAAACCACCAGCGGAGAGGAGATTGAAGAATCTTCCTACCGTCACTACGAAGACGAACAACGTGAGGCAGCCTCCGTCGAACATCTTCAAGAACACGTCAAAAGTCTTTTAGAGAAACTGCCGGAGAGCGAACGCACAGTTGTGACACTTCACTATCTTGGAGAAATGACCTATAAAGCGATCAGTGAATTTTTAGGCGTATCCCCAAACACGGTTAAAAGCCGCCTCCAACGCGCACGGAACCGTTTAAGACAGGAAGATGATAGGGTGCGCGACACCCTTAGTAGTGTAGATCTGCCCATAACTTTCACCGAAAATATTGTAAAACAAATCGCTGACATAAAACCTGTAGCCCCTACGAACAGTAAACCCTTAATACCTTGGGCGATCTCTACCGCAACAGCCATCTTTATTTTTTTAATAATGGGTGTAGGGTCGCAATATCTCTCCCGTTTCCAGAAACCGTATAACCTGAACGCTCGATCGGAAACCATCGTTGAAATCATCGACACCCCCATTGTCCTTGACAGAGAAGAAAAACCGGACTTGCGGAACCAAGCCGGTCACCTCGATACCACCGGTAAAAGTAAAGGTGCCGGTCCACAAATTTCAGAACCTGTTGTGCTTGCCGCTGCTCAAGTAGAAAAGGAGACGCACCCGTCAACAAAACAGCAGTGGACACAAGCAAACGGTCCCGAAGGCGGAACAGTATCAGGATTACTTCTCAGCTCGACAGGTGATATCTACACCGTTTCCGCGAGCGGTATCTATAGATTCACACCAAATGCGTCTGTATGGGCACTTGTGAGTCCATTGCCGCCAGAGGCTTCCGAAGACTACAGCTGGAAACCGATGGCAGAACGAAACGGCACCCTCTACCTTGTATCGACTGATAAAGTGTGGGTCTCAACCGATAGCGGCGAAACATGGGAGTCGCTGGGTCCGCGTCCAAAAGGAAACCCTATCGGACTCGCCATCACGGCTCAAGGCTTATATCTCGCCCTTGAAAATCAGATTTTCCGATCCGAAAACGCAGGTAAACAGTGGATTCCGATGGACGATGGGATAATCAACGAAAACACTCACATTCTCACACTGACTGCTATCGAAAACACCGTGTTTGTAGGCATGAACCATGGACTCTACCGTTCGCGATCAGGGATGTGGGAAAAATTGCCGGTGGATACCACCAAAGCCATCCATTCCTTGGCGGTTTATGAAAACGACCTCTATGTCGGGACAGGTCCCGATATTTCTCAATTAAACACTCCCGAAGGTGCTGGGGCGTTCATCGGTCAAGTTATGAGCAGTGACACCCGAAGTTCATGGGAGCTCTTCCACTCGGTCGACTTGGGCGATACGTGGACGGAACTAACACCGAAAATCACTTCGTTCACAATGAAAATATCACCGGGTGCTAAAGTCCTGGTGAGTGGAGAGACAGTGTTAGTCTTAGGCGTCACGACGTTCCGCTCAACGGATGGTGGAAAAACATGGACGGACTTTGGATTTGACACATCCGATATGAATACGGCACTGAATTCAGTGACACTCAGTATGTTTCCAGCAGCGACAGTGGGCAAAAATACATTTCTCAAAGTTGGAATGCACGACGGACTCATCCGTTCAACCGATGGGGGTCAGTCGTGGTACCCATTCACGAAAGGGATGGTAGGTACCAAAGTGTTTGACCTGGTAGCATTCAAAAATGCGCTCTACGCAAATACCGGCTCAGGTATCGCCAAATCCGCTGATAACGGGAAGTCCTGGAAAACTCTTGCTGTGAATTCCGCAGAACTTGTGTTAGAACCGTCAGACCTAACTATACCTACGGATATCCTGATTTCCGCAAAATTAGCGATCTCTGACGGTGTGCTTTACGGCATCTCAGCAGCCTTCGACACACAAAACGAAGTTCGCCTTTTTCGTCTCTCCGCGAGCGGCGACGTGTTAGTACCTATCCAGGGACCTGCTACCTTCGGTGGAAATCTCTCCATAATAGCCATGATGGGTCTGGCAGATGCCACTCGGCAACTCGAAAGGTTCTCTGCAGAGTTCGCAGTGAGCGGCGAGACATTTTATACAGAATATAAGAGACGGCTTTTCCGCTGGAAACGCGGTGAACCAGAATGGTTCAACACCGGATTGATAGATAAAACCCCGCTCTCTGATAATTATAACGATGCTGTGAAAGAGCGTCAGAAAAGTATCGCACTTGCTGTTTCAACGGAAACCGTCTATGTCGGAAAACGTGATGGACATCTCTTTCAATCGTTTGATAGTGGCAACACATGGAAGGACCTGACTTCAAATCTGCCGCTGCGCTTCACGTACTTTAAAGAGATCGTCTTTGCGGGTCCAACAGTGTATGTCGCTACAGACACGGGTGTCTTGACTTCAGAAACAGGTGAACACTGGCGAGCGATCACCGATAAAACCGGGAGCCATACCGTTATAGATCGAATTGCTGTGTCCGGTACCTCGGTTTACGGTGCTGGGAATGAAGGTGCCTATCAATTGAACCGTCGCGGTGAATGGAAAAAAATCTCGCCAGAAGTGCCAGGTCGGGTTATTTCTCTCGTTATTAACGACGATACACTTTACGCTGTGACGGAAAAACGCGGGATGTTTCAGGTCTCGCTTGAAGAAGAAAACTATTGATGTTATAGATTTAAGGCTACGGGCACCCACAAGGGGTGCCCCTACGGCTGGTGTCGGTTCAGGATATGGGCACCTACAAGGCTACGGGCACCCACAAGGGGTGCCCCTACGGCTGGTGTCGGTTTAGGATACGGGCACCTACAAGGCTACGGGCACCCACAAGGGGTGCCCCTACGGCTGGTGTCGGTTCAGGATATGGGCACCTACAAGGCTACGGGCACCCACAAGGGGTGCCCCTACGGTTGGTGTCGGTTTAGGATACGGGCACCCACAAGGGGTGCCCCTACGGGATGTAAACTTATTTTTGTAATTCATCATATTTTTGGAGGAATCAAAGTGAAACGTGTTCTTGTCTTTGTAGGTATCACCATCGCAATGCTATGTCAATTCAGCTGTTCGCCTGATGAACAGCAAATACAATCTGAAAACCCCATAACGAACGACGCAACAGGAGTTCTTAACGCCCCACGCTTTGTCGGCGACGTTGTTCTGGAAAATATGTACGAGGCGGAAGCTCGGACCCTGAGGAGTAAAACCCCCTTGGAAATCATTACCGTGCTTGAAGGCACCAGTAAAGTCATCCTTCAGGCGCGATTTCGATCCGTTCGGGACGGTCCCCTTGGAACCCCTGTCTATGAGTGCGAGCTGACAGATGAATCCGCAGAGGCGTTAGGGGGTGTTGCGGCAGGAATGTCGGGCAGTCCTGTCGGTCCCCCGGGACGTGTTATGGGTGCTCTCGCCTTCGCGTATTCGTATAGTAAGCCGCCGTATCGGTTCTTGGTCACCCCTATTGATTATATGGAAGCCGCAATAAACCACCCAACGTTGGGTGAGTTTCTGGAAGAAGAAGCGGCGCCCGCGGCACCCGCACTGGCGATTAATTCCTTGTATAGTCCCGTTAAAACACCTATGATAATTACTGGGATTCAACCCCACAGGATTCAAGAACTTTCTCCACATTTCTCCGGCTCAAGATTCAATTTCGTTGAATTGCTTGGCGATATTGGGGGTGCCCCTGCAGCACCGCCGGCGGGTGCCACAACACAACTCTCTGCGGGAGATATGATCGGTGCCGCCGTCGTCACAGGGGATATCATAAATCTCATTGGCTTTGGGACAGTGACACAGGTTTACGACAATACATTTGTGGCGTTCGGTCATCCTTTGTTGGCTGATGGGAAGTCTGCCTTACCGATATACCGAGCCGTAACACACGGAATCGTGCCCCGTTTGGTACTATCAGCGAAATCTGTCTCGGCGTATGGAAACCCGATCGGGACGATAAGCAAAGACCTACACCCCGCGATTGTAGGGGAACTCGGTCGGGGACCGTCAATGATTCCGGTAAAGTTTTCTTATCGTCCTGCTAATAACACCGCAATAGAGAAACATCACGTTGTGGCGCATGGGCAAGAGTGGGCGATTCCGGCTGTTGCGGCAGTAACGATGGATGCCATTCGGATGGAGCGGACTGCTGCAACAGTCGAAGGAACTGCGACGCTTCACTTTCAAGAAACCGAAACCGTCTATACAGAAAAGTTCCGGGCTGCCTCTTCAAATCCGTTTTTAGATGTGTTCATAGGAACGGGTTCAATTATTAGTTCGTTTACGGATACGCTTAAAAACAGTGCCGGCAAAGCGACTTTGAAAGCAGTGTTGATTGACATCGTGGATAAACCTCAAATTGCCAAAGCCGAGATTGATGAAATTAGTGTACCCACTGAAGTGATGCCCGGGGAGAGCCTCACGGTTTCGATTGTACTACTCCCGCACTGGAGTACTGCCGGTGCAGAGCGGACGATTCAAAGAGACGTTATACTCGACATCCCTGCCGACTTCCCCACAGGTGAAGCGACCCTCACGGTTTCCGCCGATGCATCGACTGCCAACACAGAATTTGAACGGCTCTTCAGGGACATTCTGGATGACATCTTGGATCGGGAAGAAGATGAGGAAAAACCGTTGCCCAGAAATCTGGACGAACTCATCCAGCAGAAAGAAGAGGATCAGGTGGATGCGGGGTTAATCACAATAACCCTTGAACCCTCGGGCTTTGGTGGATTACCCCTACCGGAAGGTTTCCCGTTGAACATCCCCGAAGATGGTGAGGCAGATGAAATTCCAGAGGGTTTCCCATTCCCAGACGGTTTCCCATTGCCAGAAGCCCTCCCAGTTCCAGATGATTCTGAGGAGGAAAACGTAGTGGAAACTGAACTCATCATTGAAGACTTTATCGTGACCGGGTCTAAAGAAGCACAGATCACGATTAAAGTGGGAGATATAGGAGACGGTGTACTGCCAATAGAAGGTTTAGAAGGCGCACAACAGTAATTTCAGAATCCTATTGTATGGACAGGTATCCGTGCCTGTCCATACGGCATCAAACGTCTATCACCGATAACACGAAAAGGACAAACAATGCAGCATTCTCTACGTTTCACAGTTTTTATACTTTTCGCGATTGCTGTTCAATTGTTGGGCTGCTCAGAAGACCCCGACACTGACACGACGCCTGTCGAAAAACTTGTTGCCGAACCTATACCCCCTAAACCTACACCCGAAGACACGTTCACGAAACTAAAGATGTTGTTTCCAAAACCCATTTTTGATGGAGATTTCACAAGACTCGATGAGGTGACAACTTCTAAAACCTATTTGGACTTTGTTACCCAAGAATATAGAACAAAGAAACCATTTAAAACGTTGGCAGAGTACCTCGAGGTAGCCAAACCTGACCCGGAAAGATATAAACCCTTTTTGAAGGAATCTATCGGGAAATCCAAGGAAGAAGACATAGCCATTATTCATCAGCTAACTTTAGATTACCGCTGTGCAAACGTAATACTGTATCAGATGATACACGGCGGTGAAGACAATATCAAAGATGGCCTCAATGCGATATTTGCTGTGCTGGAAAAAAAATTATCAATCCTTGATGAAGCACCTGTAAAGGCTTGGATAGAAATACATCTACCAAATCCAGACCAAGCAAAAGAATTCTTCACTGCCCTTGAACATTTCGTAACTGAAACCGAAAGGAAGGACGCGCTTTTCATACAGGAACAGTTTGAGCAACACGGCAAAGATGATGGGCTTTTATGGCTCGCCGTGCACAACCCTGCGCTAACCGCAGAAATTCTCAATAATTTCACGAATACTAATGTGTTTCTGAGATGGACTGAAGGCATTTTTTTTCAACAAAATCCATAGGAAAAACATATTCCGTTTCACTATTGCAGCCGAGCCGTTGTTGGAATTAAAGATTCCTCACAGGTTTGGCTGTTCTTGTTTTGCTGATAAACTGGATTTCTGGGTCAACTGGAACATCTAATTGAGCGTTACAGTCTGCAATTCAAGTTCCAAGTAGAGGGAAAAAATTTTTCATGAAATTTTGCTTATATTTTACGCTGTGTGTTACGCTCATGATGCCGTTCTCTGTTTCCGCGGAAACGGACAATTCTGAAGAAAACTTGACGCCGAAAAGGAAAAGAAGCATCTGGCAGCGCGTCTTTCCCCGCACAGGTGATATAGAAGGCACTGTCTACCAACGCGATACCGATGCCCGATTGGTTGAAGCAGAGGTGTATATCGTTGAAACCGATCAGCAGCGAAAAACAGGTAAAGACGGAACGTTCCACTTTACCGAAATCCCCGTCGGAACATATACGCTGTCCATATCCCATCCAACTCACAATACCTCCACAGAAATTCCGATTAAGATTCGCGCAGGTGAGACGCTCCGCGGGAGATTTTACCTTGGCGCAGCGGTTCCATTTATCAACACTACCGATAGCGGAGATATAGACGGGTATGTTTACAGCCAAATAACAGGAAAACCGCTTGCTGAGGCAGAGGTCCGTTTCATCGAAATTGACGTCTCTGGCAGAACGGATGCCGCTGGAAACTTTCGGTTTATCGCTATCGTTCCTGGGACTTATACTTTGTCGATTACACACGCGACACACAAGATACCGACGACTACCACAGTAGCGGTAACAGCAGGGGATACCACGCAGGTAAAGATATACCTCGGCACAGGGATAAGACTTGAAACGGTTGTTGTAGAGGGGCAACGTCTCCCCCCAACGATAAGCCGCAAAGAGATCCGCGGCAGCGAACTGATCCGGATTCCCGGCACCGGCCGTGATGCGCTCAAAGGACTCACGACGCTGCCGAGCATCGGTATCCCCAACGATCTTTTTGGTATTCTCTATATCCGCGGGAGTGCACCTGGGGAGACGCTTCTCTATTTCGACAGAACGCCACTCGGTTATCCGTTTCACTATGCCGGACTTTTCTCAACAATTAACTCCGATAGTATTGAGGACATCCGTATCTATGCCGGTGGGTACGGTGCTGAATTTGGGTTGGATTCACAATCGGTTATAGACATCCGTTCGCGCGAAGCGTTAGAAAAGAGATGGGCGGGTGTGCTTAATCTGGACATTATATCGCCCTCTGGGTTTCTTGAAGCCAAAATTGGGGACAAAGGCTACGCGTCTGTCGCTGGACGATTCACCATCTATAATCTCATACTGGGACTTTTCTTTGACTGGACATTTCCGACCTGGTCAGACTATCAACTTAAATTTGCTTATCAACTCACGGAAAAGCATCACCTCACGCTCAACGGTTTAGGCGCGACAGATCATTTTGACTTCTCTAACTTTGGATCGGAAGAATCAGAAGAAATAGATGATGTTTCCGCCTATTTTAAAAACGGATTTGAAGCGGAAGGCATTCACCTCCGTTCTGATTTCACTGACAAACTCACGTCTCATCTCTCTCTGACGCGTTCCCACAACTTTCTCAATATCCACTTCGGCGACACCTCACGTCAAGAGGACAAGCCTGAAAGTGAAAGTTTCATCTACAGTGTGAAGGTTAACGTCCCGACCTATACCCTTCGCGAAGACGTGTCCTACACATTAACGCCAACGCTTCAATTAGAGCCTGGATTTCTCCTTGCCTTTAGTCCAGCCAAGAGTCTCACATGGACCTCGTCTGCAGGAAACATAGATTTTGAGGCTGACGAGGAACCTTCATGGACACAGAAATCTGACGAATTTAATTACACGTTTCGACGTGCTGAGGGCTACTTACAAGCGCGCTACGATCCGTTATCGTTTTTGTCAGTCGCCCTTGGAACGCGATTCGATTACCTCAATCTGACGGAAGAGCTCTCAATCCAGCCGCGCGGGAGTCTTAGCCTCACACTGCCATCAACTTCCACGCTTCGGTTCGCTTACGGCAGATATGAACAGAGTCCGTTAGCATATCAGGTGCTAAAGGCAGATGGAAACCGATCCCTAAAATCGAGCCTGACCGAACATTATATCATGGCGTTAGAACACCAACTATCCCCACAAACGGAACTCAAGTTCGCGCTTTATTACAAAGACATGGAAAAATTAGTTACGCGGTCTGTCAATATTGAAACACTCTTTGAGGATTCGGATGCCGCGGTTACAACAGGTTATTTCAATCAGGGTGTCGGGTTTGTGAGTGGGGCGGAGATATTCCTGCGGCATCGTGTCAGCGAAAAATTCTTTGGATGGGTATCTTATGCCTATACCCATGTCGAGCGACGTGAGACCCCGGACGCCGCTTACAAACCGTTTCTCTTCAATAATACACACATTGTCAGCATCGTTGCCAACTACAGTCCAACGACGAAAACAGAGATCGGCGCGAAGTGGCAATATTCCAGCGGCACCACCGCAGTTCCCTTAAGCAATCTCATCACGGTTCAAGACCCTGTGACGGCGGGAATGCATCCACTCATCTCTGATGTTGCCGGCGCGATTTTTCCGACAGAATTCCCGTCTTATCACCGCTTGGATCTCCGTTTTAGCGAGAAAAGAAAGTGGTGGGGACTCCCTTTGACAGCATATACCGAGATTTTGAATGTCTACAATAAAAAAAATAAAATAAGATTCCGTTTGGCTGATAGTCTTCTGGAGGAACTTGAAACCTTGGAACTTGAGGCGGACACGGATGAACTGGGTTTTGAAATCAGTGAGTATTTTGAAATCCCTCAACTTCGCTTTACCTTTTCTGCCGGACTCATCTATGAATTTTGATATGCTTACTTAAAAGGTGGCAATCCATCCCCAAAGATGCTATGATGCCGTTATAATATTCAAGAATAAAGGGGAGACCCCAGATGAAAAAACCGGTCGTTCTGATTCTTATCGGTATCGGCGTTGCACTTCTCGTTGTCGGGATCGTCTTTGTCGTTCCGTGGTTCGGTAAAATGATGGACGAAATGGAACAGTTAGCCGATAAGCACGTGCAACACAGGCAGGCTTTAAGAATGTCTGCACGCGAACCGTTGACGGATGAACAGGAAAACCTTTTGTCCCAACTTCTCAAAATCACACAGGCACCAGATGCGGGGCAAAAAAACGATTTTGACGGTATCCTGTCAAGCGAACCCTATCTAACATATCTAAAGGCGCGGGAAGGGGAAGACTACGCAGATTTTCGAGCATACGTCGAGGCAATGCCGACAGAAAACATGAAAACCATTGCGCTCTCCCGAATCAAAGCCACACTCGGAACGGATAAAAGCGATGAAGAATTAGACGTATGGACGGATTACTATTTCATCGTCCGAGCGTGGGGAATCACCGTTGAAGATCCGCGGGACAATCTGAAAGAACTCAATGAACTCCATCAAACATACCTCATAGAGCCGCTAATGAACAGCGGTTCAGACATATCCGACCTGCATACCCAAATCGTCCAAATCGGTATGTCCTCTATATTCATGACAGAGGAAAATAACGTGTTCAAAGAGGCGTGGCGTGAACGCTTAGAAAGATATGGCGAACAAGAAGGACTCCTCCGATGCGCGATTGCGGCTCCAGGTGAATTCGCGCTCATGTGCTCGTTTTTTCCAGACTTCGCAACCTTCCACGAATGGATACTCACACGTCCAGAACCTGAATCCGAAGAATCAGAACAATAGTATCCACCACAACACCGGCACCCGAGATGTGAGGGTTCTTTCCAATTTCAAACAATTTTGCCATCTTTTCGATAAAAATCCAGATTTTTTTCGCTTTATGCACCCTTTTCGGCGCGAACCTGTATCATTAATTATAAAAGGGGCATATATCACCTCACGGAAAAATGAACGGTAGCGTTTCTGAAATTTTTCCGCCCCGATATTTGATGTCAATGATAGCCGAATTGTCGGCAACGTTTAAAACGCGTCATTAGGATATAGACGCAGATTATCAAAGGTTAAACTTTAAACACGAGGCGACATAACGTCTCTGGGGGAAAAAAAAATGAAAAGCATTTTTCACGGTAGAAAAACTCTCGCAAGGCTTTCACTCTTCGCAACTTTAGGACTCGCCATTCTTTGGGGTGTCTCTCTCTATTTATCTGCACACGGTCATGAAATTGGAGCGTCGAATATGCAGTTACGTGAACACATTGAACTCGACTCCAACGCACCGTTCGCGAATAAAAAGTATACCGGTCCCCAAAACGCGCAGGAATTGATGAAAGCGTTAGATGCAGATTACGATAAGAGCCTGGCAAAGACCAGTGTGAGTGTATCCGGTAAGTTCACAGGGGCAAAAACTGTGACTTATAGTAGTGATCTCACAATACGTGAGATAGATGCAAGGTATCCACGGGCGGAATGGCTTCAGCTCCTTTTGGAGAAGGGCATCACTATAGATGATTCCCTCGAGTATGCGTCCTTGTTGTCAAAGCGTTACACTCTGGCACTCTTGGAAGACAATCCAGATTTGCGGCAGTCAGGATTCCTCGGTATTCCAGCAACGGATGATTGGGAAACCTATAAAGTCGCTTACATCGATAAGTTGGTAAACGATCACACCAAGATCCAAGAAGCCGTAGAACAGGTTGAACGCAGTAAGAAGGTAATTGAGGGTGCGAAAACGCAGATTCAACAGATTCAAGCGCACACTAAACTCGCCATTGGATGTGGCACAGCACACCTTGAACGTGCCATGACTCAACTCGAGCGTAGCACAGCACACCTTGAACATGCGAAACCACAGATTGAACAGAGTCAAGCGCATGCTAAACTCGCCATCGAATGCAGTAAGGCGGTAGTTGAAGATGCCAAGACACAGATTCAACATAGCAAAGCGCAAATTGAACGCGCTATGACTCAACTCGAACATAGCATAACTCAACTTGAACGTGCAAAAAAAGAGTTGAGTTCACAACAACTCGGACACATCCAGAAGCAGATTGAGCATATACAACGGACTTTAGTCCCACCCAAAAAACCGGCACCTGCGCAGGAATCGATTCCTCCGCAGGGGTCAAACTAAAATTTCTGTTCTGTGGATATTGCGAGGCTTACGCACTGTCCGTTTCTCTGGATGCCGTCTAAGCAAACAACAGAGGCACGGTATTCGCGTAAGCTTTGCTTAAAAACGCCTTAGATTTCTGGTAGCATAGATGTGGCGTCGATCAATTTTCTATTATTTTTTAAGGTTATGCACCCTTTCCGTTTGAAAAAAGTATCTTTAATTATAAAATAGCTTGAGCAACGTAGAACGGTATTTCAAATCGGCGTGTTATCAATAACACGAAAAAAGGAACGACATCATGAAAATTTTAAGCATTGGATTGGGCGTATTTATCCTAACTTGTTCTGCTTGGGCAGGAACATTTGTGGAGACCTTCAATGACAACGGAAATCTCGAAAAGTGGCAGGAGCTGATCAGATTCGGTTTAGATGCGCCCGGTCCTTGGCATATTGTTGATGGCGAACTTCAGTATATCCTGGACTTTGATGATGGCGGCTTGACTCGTTTACTTACGACTGGGGATGAAATGTGGCAAGATTACAGCATCGAATTTGATGTTAAACCCCTTAGAAAACACGGGGAGGGAAACATTGCGATTGCCGCGCGAATTAATCAGACATGGGGAGTCGTATGCACGATTGGCGACCTACCCTTCCCCGAACCTGAATCAATGGCGACCTGTTATGGCGGCAATTTGCAAGGGCATGCTTTTCTAAACTTTGCACAGGAACGTCATCGCTCGTTGAAACCGTCGAGATGGCATCATCTGAAGTTGAGCGTTAAGGGAAATCTCTTGACTTTCTGGATTAATGAAAAGCAAGTTCTCGGACCGATAGTTTTGAAAGCTATAGGCAATTTTCCTGACTACCCTAATGGTAAAGTCGGTTTCGGGGTCTCGAATTATTCGGTACTCTTTGATAATATTACCATTACTGGTGCCGATATTCCACATCAGCGTGGGTTATCCGTAACACCGAGCGCAAAACTTGCGACCACCTGGGGACACTTGAAGCAGCTTTAGAGCAGTGGAAATACATTGAATGGAGGATTCTGATGGAAAGAGAAAACGATGTTCAATTGATTCGTAGAATCTTGTCCGGTGACGACGCGGCATTTAATACCTTAGTCCGAAAGCACCAAAAGGGTATTCACGCGCTTGCATGGCGAAAAGTTGGCGATTTTCACATCGCCGAAGAGATTGTACAAGACACGTTCCTCCAGGTATACAAGCACCTCGCGCAACTCAAGAATCCGAATCAGTTTTCCGGATGGATGTATGTCATCGCCAGTCGACTTTGCCTGAAATGGCTTCAAAAGCAGAAGAAAAAATCTGCGATGCAATCGTTGGAGGACACACCTGTGGAAGAAATCGAAGAATCCTCTTACACACATTATGTATCGGAACAACGGCTAACAGAGAGCACCGAGCGTCGTCAGGAACTCGTCAAAAAACTTCTGGCACAGCTACCCGAGAGTGAGCGCACAGTCGTAACACTTCACTTCCTCGGAGAGATGACGGCAAAGGAAATTGGAAAACTCTTAGGTGTGTCGGTGAATACGATTAAGAGTCGCCTTCGCCGGGGACGGAAACGTTTACAGGAACAACGAGAGGAACTCCTGGTGAGCGAAACACTCGGGAGCATCCCATTCCCTGCCCACGTGACCGAGCGTATCATGGAACAGGTGGCTAACATGCAGCCGACACCGGCTCCGGTTGGAAAGCCATTGGTCCCGTGGATGGCTTTCGGGACGGCTGTGGCTTTCGTTATTTTCATGCTCGGCATGAGTAATCAGTATCTTGCCAGATTTCAGAAACCGTACAGTTTTGAGGCGGAATCCGAACCCACGATTGAAATTGTCGATGCTCCTATTGTCCTTGATATCGTATCAAAGCCATCTATACGCAACCAGTTTGGACAGGCTACCACTCCGGGTAAACGCAGCAGTGCTGGTATCCAGGTTTCTGAAGCAGTTTTGAGATCCAGTGCGTTGGAGGATTCTCTTGTGTTTGGGACTTCCTCGCAATGGACACAGGGAAATGCCCCGTCAGGGGGGCGTATACAGGATATGTTCGCGACCTCTGACGGAACTGTCTATGCTGTTGCACCCACAGGAATATACAGATCAGAGACAGACGCAACTGCATGGACGCGGGTCAACGCAAGCGTTCCTATTGGCAACGCTCGAATGCCGATGGCAGCGCATAATGGAAACCTTTATATCGCCTCTGTGGATGAAATACTTACTTCAGTTGATCGTGGTGAGACATGGCATACGCTGGGTCCCCGACCAAAGGGACCCACAGTTGGACTCATCATTACAGACGCCCCCCAAGATGCCGATTCACAAGTAGATATCACGATGTATCTGGCACTTAGAGATGAAGGGGTTTTCCGATCCACAAATGGGGGAATACAATGGCATCCGTTTAACGATGGATTGACGGGCGAAATAATATCCACAATGGCTGCTGTTGGAGAGACGATATTTATCGGGACAGGGCGCGGTCTCTATCGTCTCGATTCAGGTATGTGGAAAAAGTTGCCCGTGGAAACATCAAGAGCCGTCTATTCCTTGACAGTATCCGAGAATAATCTCTATGTTGGAACCGGTCCCGATCTGTTGGGATTCACGCCAATAAAAACAGGACAAGTGGTGCCAAAAGCCGAGTCGCATGTACTTAAGCTTTTCCATTCGGCTGACCTGGGAGCGTCGTGGACTGACATAACACCGAGTTATAAATCTGATAATCACGGGATACCCTCTGGCATAACAGTTTTGGCTGCCGGTGAAACGCTTTTCGCGTCAAGTGTCAAGCACGAATACCGTTCAACAGATGGTGGACACACCTGGACAGAACTGTCAGGAGACACGAATATGGTCATGATCAATAGTCTTCCAGCTGTGGCGGCGAACGAGAGGACATTTTACAAAACGGGTCCATACGGCATTTTTCGGACCACGGATGGCGGTAAGTCATGGGGTCTATTTGTAGATGGGATGGCAGGTACACGCCTAAAGGATATGGTTGTCCTCAACGACAGATTCTACGCGCATACAGGTTATGAGGTTTATCAATCAACCGACGAAGGAGTGTCTTGGAAAAAACTTGTGATTGACGGGAGCTTTTCGGCGGAGTCTACTGCGTTTGAATGGTCAGAAAAAGATAAGAACAAGGCGCGCGTCCATATCTTTTTTTATTCAAAACTGATAGTGGATGGCAACCGTCTTTATTTTCTTACACGTGAAGATAGCAAATTGAAAATTTTCCGCTTATCTACAGATGGCAATACACTCAGTCCGGTTCAAGGCATACCTGACTTCAATGATAAAGAATTAGCCCCCGAATTGTGGATAAGTGGCAAGATGATAAAGCCAACGAACGCACCCGATAGCTCCAAAAAAGACAATGCGTCACTCACCACACGTTTTGTTCCTGGAGGTGTGGCAGTCAAAACGGTTGCAGTCAGTAATGATGTGTTCTACGTGGAATACAAAGGCAGTCTTTTCAAATGGAGACTTGGAGATCCAGAGTGGATAAATACGGGATTGATAGATACGGATCACATGTCCGATGGTGATTCCAGAAAGGGACTTCAGATAGCGGTTTCGGGAGAAACTGTCTATGTAGGTAAGCGAGATGGTAAGTTGTTTCAGTCCCTTGATGGCGGGAACAGTTGGAGAGAAATCACACCAAACCTGCCGCTTGGCTTTACCTGCTTCAATGAGATAGCCTTTGCAGCAACGACCGTCTATGTGTCAACAGATGCTGGCGTCTTGAGTTCACAAACCGGCGAACACTGGCGCGTGCTCACCAATAGCGTGAGAGCACACACTATTATAGATAGATTTGCAGTAGAAGGCACGAAAGTTTATGGTATCGGCGATGCAGGCATCTATCATTTGGACGCTCGTCGTCAATGGAAACGGGTTGCTTCAGATGTGCCAGATGAAATCAATGCGCTCGCTATTGCTAACAATAAGCTCTATAGTGCTACCGAAGATCGGGGGATATTGCACATCTCACTTGACGAAGAATAGTAGTGTTCCGAAGGAACAATAGCTTTTCACAAGTATATTTAGAATCAGTTATGTCCTTTGCTTGATAAGAAACAAGTCGTGATTATGGATAATGCGTCCTTCCACAAGGGATCAAAGACGGCGCGGTTGGTTGCGGAAGCAGGTGCGAGTTTGTTATTTTTAGCACCGTATTTTCCGGAGTTGAACCCGATTGAGAAAGACTTCGCTAACATTCATCGACAGTATCAATACAACCCCGGAACATCTATTGAGCAAATCATAAAAGTGTATAACTAATCATCGGCTTTACTATAATACGGCTAAAGGAGTAACATGATGAAATCTTTGCTGATTGGATTGGGCATTTTTCTCTTTACTTTCTCTGGTTGGACAGGAACATTTGTGGAGACCTTCGATGACAACGGAGATATTGAAAAGTGGCAAGAATTGATTATTCCTGGTGCAGAGCCGGGTTCTTGGAAGATTATTGATGGCGAACTTCATGCAACAAGTCCTGAGGGTTTCACTCGTTTCCTTGTGACCGGGGATGAAAGGTGGCAAGATTACGTCATTGAAGTTGATGTTAAGCCGCTCGAAAAACACGGGCTTGGAAATATCGCGATTGCCGCGCGGGTTAAGGGAACTTGGGCGGTAGGCGGTGCAATTGGCGATCTACCTTTCCCTGTACCTGTACCAATCGCGACTTGTTTTGTCGGAGATTTTGAGCGTAAGAAATTTAATATCCTCGGCTTTGGAGCCAGTCCATTATTAGAATTAGAGCAGTGGTCTACTCTGAAGTTGAGGGTTGATGGAAATACCTTTACCTTCTGGCTAAATAATGAGCAAATTCTGGAAACCGTAAATGAGGAAGCTGACTTACTCACAGGGGGAGTAGGTTTAGGTCTGGCTAATTATACAGCGCGCTTTGATAATATGGTAATTACTGGCAACGGTATCCCAAACAAGGGTAAATTATCAGTAGCACCTCAGGCGAAACTCGCTACGACGTGGGGACAGTTGAAGCGGTTTTAGAGAAACAGAATGACGGATAGCCCTGCTAAAATCTCCAACCCAGACACATCATCTCCACAAATTCAGGGACGATAGCAGATTGTATATCGCTGAAATTTTGTGTGTTAGGTTTTTATTAGGTATTGTAGCAGGATACTTCTGGTGATTGGGAGTCCATAGATAATTGCAGGGAACGTATAGACGGCGACCAGCGTGAATTTTATGACATCGGATGGGAACTTGAAAACGGAGAACTTGAAAGTGAGTGGAGGTACGGTGTTATGGCAGAAAGAGTGATTGTTGTCACTCGAATTGGACGGATAGGTGGCTTATGGATATTTCCTGCTCTCGGCCTGATCTTGGGTTTTTCACAAGAGATCCCCAATCTTCGGGGATTGCCTCAAGAAACGGAGGAATTACTTTGACATCCCGAACGCAAAAATAGCAGTGGGCACTCGCAGTCCTCTTACTCTATCGTACAATTCATTTTTCCAATTTTAAGTGATTTTTTTTAAAACCTGCGGATTAAACCCCGTAGGTTTTATTTTTATTGGAGCGAAAAAATGGATAGCAACAACACACATTCCCCTAACACAGCATCAGAAACTCGTCCGTCCGCGCTAAAGACGTTGCGCCGTTTTTTCTTTGTGTCGTGGCGAGTGAGTCCATTCGGAGCCATCGCGCAGGCACTTTTGACACTCATCCACGGACTTATCCCTATTGGTATCCTCTGGGCAAGCCGGGGGCTGGTGAACCTCATCACAGCCATCCTTGCGCAGGAGGCAGAACCCAGCTTAGAGACCGCAGCACCTTGGGTGATTGCACTCGTCCTTTTGGCGACGCTCAGAAATATCAGTGGCACTTATGACGGCTACCTGCGATGGAAGATGCAGAACCGTATTAAAGTCCATCAACAGCACGCCTTGATTGAAGCTGCGACACATATCGACTTCGCCCTGTTCGATCAGCCGCAAACCTACGATCTGATACAACGGGCGCGACAGGCACTGGACCATCGACTCACCAATTTTCTGCGGTTTCTCACGGAGATCGGACAACTCTGCGTAACACTCGTGGGATACGGTGTTCTCCTCTGGATCGCGGATCCGCTGCTCGTGCTTGTGGTGGTGTTGCCCGCAATCCCTTCGGCTTGGTTCAAAGTTAAAACAGCCGAGAAGCGATACATCTACGATTACCATACAACCCCCGTCCGTCGTATGATGGATTACATGATCGGTCTACTCCTCGGTTCATCATCTGCACAGGAGGTCCGACTCTATGGACTCTTTGATCGCTTTTTTGGACGCTGGCGTACAAACCATCGTCAATGGCGGAAAGAATCCGTTTCAATGATTTGGACGGAAATAAGAGCCTCTATCGGCATAACGATCGCCGAAATCGTTGCTTATGCGATAGCAATCGGTATACTTGCGGCGCGCATTGTAGACGGTGATCTCACACTCGGAGATTACGTTGTGCTTACCGGTGCAGCGGCAACCTTTCAAGGAAATATGGAGGGCTTGCTGGGAAGCATACAAAGCATATTTGTAGACCTACCCCTGCTTCGCGACTTGCATTTCTTCTTGGCGCGCGCGGAAAAGACGCGCACACAGGCAGGCACTGAAACATTTCCGAAGCCCTTACAACAAGGCGTGGAGGTTCGTAATTTACGCTTCCGATACCCACAGGCAACCGACGATGTACTACAGGACATAAACTTTCACGTGCGTCCCGGGGAAGTCGTGAGCATCGTGGGTGTCAATGGTGCGGGAAAATCGACACTCATCAAATTGCTGCTCGGTCTCTACCAACCCGATGACGGAACAATCCGCTATGATGGCGTAGATGCGGCATCAATTGCGCCAGAACAGATTTCCCTTAACTGTGCCGCTGTTTTCCAAGATTTCACGCGGTTCCGTCGACCCGTGCGGGAGGAACTCGTGCCGGGACCGCCGGGTCTCCAGATTGACGACGATACGCTCTGGCGCGTCATCAACGCCGTTGGCATTGAGGACCGTTTTCAAACGCTTCCACACGGCTTAGATACATATCTTGACCCTTCCCTCGGCGAAGAGGGAGAGGGTGCCGAGTTATCCGGCGGAGAATGGCAAAAAGTTGCGCTTGCGCGGGCTTTGGCACGAAACCCGCAAGTCCTCGTCCTCGATGAACCGACCGCTGCCTTGGATCCGCAAGCCGAAGTTGAACTCTACCAACGTTTTGTCGAACTCGCAGCAGGTAGAATGACGTTCCTGATTTCACACCGAATCGGATCCGCCCGTCTTGCCGATCGTATCTTGGTATTGGATGCAGGTCGTATTGTTGAAGACGGCACACATGAGACGTTGCTTGCCAAGGATGGACGCTACGCCCAATTCTTTAGAGCACAGGCGCACTGGTATCAGTAGAAATTGCTCACAAGAATGGGACCCGTCTGTTCTGATCAAACCGTAAGGAAGAATTAAAAAATGCGAAACGTTAAAGAAACATTGAAGACATGGGGATCCGTCGTTAAGGAAAGCGTCGTCGCCTATATCCGAACCTTTTCGATCACTTGGCAGAACGGTTCATTCGCACTCTTGGGTGTGTTGCTCCTCACGCTGTTGCTCGGTATTGTGCCTGCTGCTCAGTTTTTTGTGACGGAACGTTTAGTCAACGCAATCACTGCCGCTATAGGTGATGCCGACTGGTGGAAACAGGTCGTTCCGTGGTTGATAGGTTTGATCGGTTTGCAAATTCTTAGCATTTTTGTCGATCATTTACGGGAACCGCTGCGTCTTCACGTCGGCGCCAACATTGAGACATGGATGAATGAAAATATCGTACGGACATCCAATACAATAGAGCTGACTGAATTCCAGACCCCAGAATTTCAAAACGCGCTGGCGCGAGCACGTGCAATGTCGGGTATAGAACTCGATGAGATTGTCTGGTGGATTTTTGACAGCCTCCAACAATTAGTCAGTGCCGTTACCCTCGGTATCGTCCTCTGGCGTTATCATCCGTTGCTGGCACTGCTCCCTATGATCACAGGCTTCGCTTCTTGGTGGAGCGGTTCACGTTTTGCTGCCAGTGCTTACAATCTTGATGTAGAACAGACACCGCAACGACGGGAACGAGATGCATTAGAAGGAATTCTGACGGATCGCGGTGCCGGCAAAGAAATTCGGTTATACCAAGCACAGGACCTATGGATAACGCGCTGGCGAAATTTATGGACGGCGTTAATAGATGAACAACAGGTAATTGAACGCCGCAAATTCTTCGCACACCTTGCGATCGACATCGCACGCGGGTTGTTATACGCGTGTTCGCTCATCCTCTTACTGCTGGAAGTCTTTCGTGGTGGATTGACTGTCGGCACCTATATTGCCGCTGCTGCCGCCCTCGTTCAATTGGATGGTATTTGGAACGAGATTACCGGTTATTTTCAGTGGATAGGAAATGAGATGCGTCGTTTGTCGGGAGACCTGTACCCATTTTTAGATCGCGGCTTAGACACAATCAAAGCAAAGATAGGCGGCGAACACCCTTCAGAATCTCACACGAATCCATTCCAGACCCCTGAAGAACCCCCATATCTTCGGATAGAAAATGTTTCGTTCCTTTATCCACATACGCAAGTCCCTGTGTTAAATCACATAAACGTGACTTTGAAAAAAGGGGAGCGAGTCGCATTGGTAGGACCCAACGGGGCAGGGAAAACGACCCTGGCACGCGTGCTGTTGGGACTCTATCGTCCACAGACAGGCACAATTCACGTAGGGGATGTCCCATTAGACGAAGAGAATCGTCAAGCGTGGTTGACGCATTGCAGTGCTGTTTTTCAGGACTTCACCAGCTACCACCTCACCGCCCGGGAAAACATTATCTTTGGAGATTTAGAACATCCCGAACGTATGGAAGAGGCATCAATTGCGGGTGGCGCAGCTTCGGTTGTTGAAGGACTCACAGAAAGTTATGAGACAATGCTCGGTCCCACTTTTGGCGGGCGCGACCTCTCCGGCGGTGAATGGCAGCGTCTCGCAACAGCCCGGAGTTTCATGCGGGAAACCCCATGGCTTGTTGTCCTCGATGAACCGACTGCTGCGCTCGATCCACTCGCTGAACAGGCGATCTATGAACGATTTATCGAACGGAGTGCAGAACGCACATCGGTGTTAATTTCGCACCGTCTCTCCTCTGTACGCACCTGCGATCGGATTCTTGTCATCGATAACGGGACAATTGTTGAGGATGGGGACCATGAGACGCTGTTGGCAAGGGGCGGACTTTATGCCCAGTTTTTCAGAGCACAAGCGCAATGGTATCTTTAATTTTACCTTGCGGATCAGGAAAGTGAGTTAGGATTTTAACGTTTTTCGTGTTCGAGTCGAAGAAACACTACTCCGATTTAAGGTTCTCCGCTAAGATTTCAATCAGTTCCGCTAAGGTTGGAAATTCGTCACGTGCTTCAGGTGGAAGATCCGCGAGGTGTGTGTCTCCGATGAAACGATACATGTCCGCCGCGCCTGTTAAGATGTTCGGTGTCAATCCGACATGCGCAAAGGTTGCCGAAATCTCTTCCATCTCACCGATCCAGCGTCTCGCTTTCGGTGGCATGCTCGGCAGCCCTTTTTCCATCCGCTCAAAAAGTGCCGATTGACTCAACTGAAACTCCGCAGTGAGTGCCTCCGAAACCCCTAACACGGACGCCGCTGTGAGCAATTCGGTGCAGAGCGCGGTTATCCCCTTTGTCAAAGAGGCATAGCACATTTTAATCGCAGAGGCGAGTCCTACCTCCGCACCGAGAGCCCGCACATCTAACCCATGATTGTTGAGTTCTGAAAACAGGTCAAGGTCGGGTCCGGATGCGTAGAAACGGGTCGCGCCTGGCGTCCGAGGGGGTGGACCGATAATGGACGCATCAACGAACGTTCCACCTGCTGAGGTGATGACCTCTCCCAATTTACGCACTGTTTGTGGCGCGATGGCGTTGCAATCGGTGTATGTTAATGTCGTGTCCACCTGCTGCAGTGTTTCTGCGACGATAGACGCAGCGGATATCGCCTGTGCAGGCACCATGATTGAGAGGATAAGATCGGCTTCGGTGACGAACTGTGGATAGGTCAGCACGTCCACAATGCCTGCCTTCTCAGCAAGCTGCCGGGTGCGTTGACTCCTTCCCTCCAGACAGGTGATGACACGTAAACCATTTTGACGAAGCACATCTCCGACGGTGTGCCCCATATCACCGGGGCTTAAAATTCCAACAGTGCTGAGCATAGATGACCTCTCCTCTCTTTTTCAACATAACTTACACAATATCTATCTTCAGGACTTACGCAAAATCAGCGGATTCGGTTTATATGACGCAATCGGTGCGGTTAGATGAAGATTAATTTTTTAATTCGGTAATATGCGGGCAGGCACAAGACCTGCCCCTACAAGGTCTTTTTTGGGATAGGTCGGTAATATGCGGACAGGCACAAGACCTGGGGAAACACCCAAGCAAAAACCCCCTACAATGTCTTTTTTGGGATAGGATTACCGAAATATTTATTTAAACTCCATGAAACCGCACCTACCGCGGAAGTGCGTCAGTCCTATATCTTAAATGTGAATGCCGACGGTGTTAATTGCCTTGAATACTAATACTGCACCGAGCAGAATAACGACGGCAGCACTCATAATCGGTAGGCGTTGTAGCCAAATGCCTTCGCCCGTAAACCGCTGAATCAACGGTTTTGCCATCACCATCAGAATACCGATCGCAACCAACACGGCAGCAAGCCCGAACGAGAAAGCACAGAGGATAATTAAGCCCCACACGAGTTTGTTGAGACTAATGGCGAATAGGAGTCCAATGAGTGCATCGACGCAGGGCACGATACCCCCAGAGATACCGAGCGATAGTAAACCCCAAAAACCTGTCCGCTCTGGAGGTGCATGACTATGCGTCCGCCCACCATGACTGTGTGTATGCGCGTGGTCATCTGAATGTCCAGGGTCATCATCATGTGAATGGTCATGTGAGTGGTTGTCGTGTCCGTGATCGTGGTCGTCTGCATGCGAAGGGTCGTGGTCATGTGAATGATCGTGATCGTGATCGTGTGAGTGCCCGTGATCATGGTCATGCGGATGGGGTGTATGACTATGACCGCGGCTGTGCACGCCACCGCTGTAATACTGCTTCATGTTTCTGGCAAGCAGCCACGCCCCGATACCAACAATTAAGACGCCAGAGAACAGGCTCAACCACGGAACGATATCCTCCGGTGCAAACTCTTGTGCTACCAACATGACGACGCCGAGTGCTATAACACTGAAGGTATGCGTAAAGGTAACGACAAGCCCAAGGAAAACCGCGTCAATGACCCTGCCTTTAGAACCGACGAGGTAGGCAGCCACTATGGCTTTTCCGTGTCCGGGTGTTAAAGCATGCAATCCTCCTAACACAAACGAAACAACAAGAGCAACAATTGCCAATTGAAGCGTGAGCGGTTGGTTTATCAACTCTTTTATCCGGTCGCCTGAATGCTCATGCCCCTCATCAGCAAAAACGAATGCGCACGCCATAACACCGATAAAAATAATGCTAACTTGCAAGACGCGCTTGCAAGTTACACTGCTAAAACAGAGATAAAGTTTCTTCAACACTTATTAAATCCTTGCGAATTTCTGGAAACGTCTATCAGCGACAACTTCACTGACATAGATATTCCCGTTTGAATCGATCCAGATACCGTGTGGGGAATCACTGAACTGTCCGGGGGCATCTCCCTTCTCGCCCCACCGTCCGATGACTTCACCCTCAAGCGTCATGATGCTGATGCGCTGCCCACCTTCAGCGATGTGAATGATATTATCACTATCAATGAAGAGATCGTTCGGGGAACGCAGGTCTGTCCACTCCGTCAAGTATTCGCCGTTGTTGTTAAAAATCTGACAACGAAGGTTTCCACGATCGAGAATATAGACGCGGTCGTTGTGGTCGACCGTAACATCATGCGGGAGGTTAAATTCACCAGGTCCCGTGCCGGGTGCGCCCCATGAGACGATAACCTCGCCATCGGCAGTCATTCGGTGCACTCGCGACTGTCCGTAGCCATCAGAGACGTACATCTCCCCAGATGTTGAAAGGACAGCACGTGTCGGTTCATTAAAAGGTCCCCCCGGTGCGCCGGGTTGGTTGACAGTGCCGAACGTCTCTAACAACTCCCCATCCAGCGAAAATTTTCGCACCGTATGATCGACGGTGTCTGTGGTATAGATTTCATCGTCGGGGCTGATCCAGATCCCGTGGGGTTTCTGAAAGATATCCTTGCCCCATTCCGTTACGAAGGTGCCATCCGCCTCAAAAACGAGCATAGCGGGTTGCGGACTCCGATTATAGACATAGACCCTGTCATTCGAGTCACACGCGACGCCGGAAACGAGCCCGAGTTGCGGAATCATCCCCCACCCTTCCACGACTTCATACTGATAATCACCTGTTCCAAAAGATGCCATAATGATGCCTCCTATGCGTAATTGACCTTTGAGTGCTTAGCGACAATAGATTTCAGAATCTGTACGATACGTTCCGCTTCGAGAACACCGTTGTAGACAGGACCAAAGTCAATGTTGAGTGTCGGTTTTTCGGTCTCAATCTCGCTGACGACCCCGTGCACAAATGCCCAAGCGTCATTAACGGTATAGCATCCGAAAATTTCTTGCTCGGGATTGGAGTTTCCTTTCCAATTGAGCCATGCAGCAGCGAGCATCTCGCCGTAGAGCTGATATTGTGGATCTGGGGCATTCACACCCCGTTTGGCTTCATGTACAATAAGATACGGTGTTCGAATTTTACCCCCAATAGAAGGGGCAAGGGCCCCATCAGCTTCGCCCTCCAATTCAAATGTTGGGTAATGTGCTCGCAGTGGGACCCCTGCCCATGCTTGAATATGCCCTTGCTCTGCAAGGACCAACAACGGATAGATAGCACGCGCCCATAGGGTGGCTTCGTTCATGAGTACTAGGTGGCGTCCATGCAAGAGAGATTTGAGATGGTTAAGTAACGTGATTTCTTCAGGCGCCAGAACATATGTCATTTCATCCCATTTGTCAGACACACCAGGGCATTCGTGCAGTATCACAAGGGCGTTGAGCGTTTCTTCGGTGAGTTGTGATAATGGATACGTTTGCATCGCTGAAAACCTCCTTTGGGCATGTTTCACAAGATACTTCATTTATTTTACAAGCATTTTGAGCGCACCTCATAAGGATTTCAAGTCTGATAATACCTAATTTTGGGATATATTGCAACGGTTTTAAAAAATCCCATTTATAAACAGAACTGCGCGTGTCAGGTCGCCTTCCTGAAAACCGGTGGCGTAGAGAATACTCGTTTCGTCAATATAGGTATACTGATTCTTGCCGAAGAAACCTGTGATTTCAAAATTCAAGCGGAACGTCCGACTTAAGTCGTAATGTATTCCCGCCCCCCAGTCAGAGAGATTCGCACTGAAGTCGAAGAAGCGGTAATTGAAACTGTCGAGGGCATCGTTGATGAAATCCACGCGAATGAGGCTAAAATATGCAAAAGCCCGCGCTTCCCGATAATTATAGAGACTCTGATCGCGGATCCACGTAAAGTCCAACTGGATGCGATCGTCCCACGAGTTTTCAGTCGCCCGATCATCTTGATTGAAGCGTCCGCGGAAGTCCTCAAAATCTCTTGCCCGGTAATAACTTGTATCCGTCATTCGAACGTAAGTGAGCCGATTCGACACGGCGATGCGGTAGGCTTCATTGAGATCGTAAGAGAAAATCAAATTTGCGTGTGCGGCATCCCGAATAATCTGTTCATCAAAATCGGATTTGGTATAGAGATCGGCGTCCAAATCATCCTGATTGTCAATTTCAACATCGTGTAGGTCGCGTGTATAACGGAGTTTGAGTTCCGTCTGGAACAGTGAAGAGATCAATGACGTAGTCGGTGCGTATTTCCGAAACCGTAATTCTGCTGGATTCAGATAGTAAAGATTCCCACGTCTGTCAATGCCTTTGAGTTGGAGCGCAACATCGGTTTCAATCTCTCGCCGAAACGGGATAAGCAACTTCTGTGTATAAGCCCCATCTGTGGTAAACCGTTGGATACGCCGTAGCCGATAGCGGAACAGCCTTGTATCGCCATCGTAGCGTCGCGTCGGATCGTCAAGTCGTTTCGGGAGCGTCGAGGCGAAGTCCTTTAAATACTTCGCTGTATCGGCGATAAGAAGTGTTCCATCTGTTAATGCGGCTATCCGAAAAGGTGCGATAAATTCCCCAGCGGCGTCGCCATACGTGCCAAAGGCACGCTCGAACTTCCCATCAGCATTATACTTGAGTATCCGATGCCCCTTTTCATCAACAACATAGAGATTCCCAGCTTCATCCACCGTCATATCGGCGGGATGTGCGATGTGTCCTGCGCCGGGTTGGTCAAGGAGATAACGGGCAACTGTCTTGCCATTCGCATCCAGTTTGACGATAAGTTTATTCGGGACATCGCTGTCGCACACATAGAGATTATTGTGAACGTCGATCGTTAGTAAAAATTCTCGTTTCGTGTTTCCCTGTGGAATAATCAGGGCATAATTACCATCTGCATCCAAACCGGGGGCAGCGGCTTCAAGAGGCTTTATCCGCTGGCTCAGATCTTGAATCGGATAACTTGCGACGTATGCCCCGAGGGCATCAAACTTATGGATACACGGACCGTAGTTGAAGATTTTGGGGGCCTGCGCTTCTGGTAGGCTTGCGTCTTCGGAGGTCCCGCGATCCCGCTCATCGTGATTTGCCCCGAAACTTGTGCTTTGCTGTCTTGTATCGGCGTCGAGTTTCGGATCAAGCGCCTCCGCCGAAATCTCCACGAACATCCAGTCCATTACATAGATACTACTATCCGCGCCGATAGCGATAGCGGTAGGGTTAATAAACCGAAACTCACGCTCCGCCGTCATCTGGATGTCAAAGACAAAAACCCCCATTTCATTGAACTTCTGGATCCGGAAGTTATCTGTATCGGTTACATACATGGCACCGTCAGGTCCAAACGCCATGAACAAGGTTTTTGCGAATTGTGCTTCACCGGCTCCTTTTCCCCCAAACGCATTAACAAATTTGAATTCCTGCGCGGCGTTTATGTGTATTGGAAGCAAGAGTAGCAGACAAAGCATTATATTTTTGAAATTAAACATTTGCTACTTTTATACGATCCCTAAATCTTTCTTATGCTTTATGACATAGTATCTATTCTGTAATTAGATGTTTTTTATTCAGAGGTATCAGGACATTTTTTTCGGATATTGTCCAAGACCCCATTGATAAATTTAGGGGAGTCCGGGGTGCTGTAGGATTTAGCAATCTCAACAGCCTCGTTGATCGAGGTTGCCGGATCAATATCGTCGAGATAGAGGATCTCATAAGCTGCACATCGCAGGATAGAGAGATCGACGACAGGCATTCGGTGGAGTTTCCAATTTTTGGATGTGTCTTGAAGGATTGTATCAATTGCCGCCAGATGCGCAGTCGTGCCTTCAACAAGTTCCAGAGCGAAAGGTCGGAGTTCTACCGATGTGTCTTGACTTTGCCAAAACCGTTCCATAACGCTTGGTGCTGGCGCGGCGGTGAGTTGAATCTGATACAGTATTTGCATCGCAACGATGCGAGATTGTCTACGTGAAGGCATGATGCGTCCTGGCTTTCCAATTTCAAAGTGTTAACGCGTGCAGACTTTCTGCGTATACGCTACTTTGTATTATACACAGTTTCGGAGGGCATGTCAAATAAAACTCCAGAGACGTTCGGTTTTCTTGCGGGTGCAATCTCCGAAACGCCTTGCTTAACCCTCGTACACGTGTTAGGACCTAACCCAGAAGCGTATTAAAAAACAACTTAAACGTCCCACGGGTTTGTGCCCGGAACTGCGGTCGAAATCCGAAAAGAATGACGCGTCCCGCCCCATATTGCGCCGAGACCAGAGCCGCCTGTTCCGCGAGGTGGTCTTCACCGACAAGCCAACCGCTTTTCAAGAGAGCCCTTTCTGGATATTGAACAACGCGCTCGTATCTTTCGCTGAAGCGTGAGTGTTGAATCTCGAATGCCGGGCTATCCCAGAACAGTATGAGCGTTTCATCAGGCATACCGTACCCGAGCGGGTGATTTGTGTCAACAGTCGCTTTCAATGTCGAGCCGGGACAGAAGAACGACTTCGACGACGTCCCTTTAAGGGTATTGCTGACCTTCAAATCCAATTTCTCAATCGCAAACTCACACGCCTCGTTAAGGGCAAGTAGCGTTCCGCCTTCCTCGACGAACTGCTTAATCGCTTTGACCCCTTCCTCACCGATGCCGCTCCGGTAGGCTGGCGGCACGTCGAACTCCTTCGATTCATCTTCGTCGGCTTCGTCCTTTTCCGCTTTGCCGACGATGCTGTGGGTCGCGTCGCTGGGGAGTATGAAAACGTCAAGCCGCTGACGCAGGTCGCCACTCGTGATGTCATCGTCTTTCAACGTCTGATAGGAGAATCCGAACTGCTCGAGGACCAATCGCGTCCAACCTTCATCCATATTGCCCCCGTGGTATCGCTGGTACATACCGATGCGCAATTGCTGGACATCATGCCGGGGGACCGAAAGTTCCTGTTCTAAGGCATAGAACGTGACGCCGGAATCGAGCGTGAACTCCTCAAGTGCCTCTTTTGATTCAGCGGGGACCACAAACGCTCCGGGTGGAAATTGCGTATCGCCGACTTCAATTGCTTCATCAACCCGTATGACTTGGATGTCTCGCGCCAGCAACGCGTTGGCAAGTCTGAAGCTTTCGTTGAGTCGTCCGTCGAAGATATAGCCAAATTCTGATTCGCCAACCCGTCTCCCCGTGGGCTGCTCGGGGGTTGTGAGCAGATCGAAAATAGCGTCATCGCACGCCAAAGCATTGACAGGTTCGACATTCACCCCCATAAACTCTGCGATTGTGTCTGTCGCTGTGTCATAGGGTCGATTTGGTGTACCGTCTGGCGTGCGTGTCCAAGCGTCATCCGGGAAAAAGGTCTGTCCGAGCAAGGTTTTAATGATCGCCATTTTCGGTTGATTGAGGAAAATGGCGTATGTACCCGCCGGATAGGTTAAATCATTGACGGTGAAGGCTTGCGTTGCTTTCTGGATGTCAATGCCCTGGGCAAGCAGTTTATTAATCAGATCCACGACGGTTAAGGTATCATGCTGTATCGGACGGATGAGATATGCGTTCGGCGTCCCCGTTGCACCACGCGCCGTCTGCCGCTTCGCTTTCAGATAGGCGTTCGACAGGATGGTATCCCTGTGCCGTGCGGCTAAATCCAGCAACCCCCACGCTGCAATCTTCTGTTGCTCGACGATGTCGCGTAATCGCCACCAACCGCCCAGCCATGGATGCGGAAAATTGGTCTGCGGTTTATAATGCGGAAACGCTCTGAGGCGTCCGGCTTGGGATTGTAATTGTCCCTTGTGGATATACAGAGGGGTCGCCAACTTGGTGTGTGCAGATTCAGTCAAGATGCTGGCGATGTTGTGATAATTCCCAATCCAGTGGAAGCCGAGGTGACTCCACGCTGGAAATTGTGCGGCATTCAGGACACCTGTCTTCCCGGCTTCCTCGAGTCTATATGCCATGTGGGCTCCGTACCAACTGATTTCCCGCCAGACGAGTGGGTCGGCGTGCGGGTGAATCGGTTCACAATAAGGCGCGAGGTAGAGGCGTGCCCCGTAACTCCCCATCTCGTGGTGGTCTTGGAACACTTGTGGGTGCCACTCCTGAAACAGTATCCGTGCGACGTATTGCGATTCAACCAGATTCAACATAAAGGCGTCCCGGTTGTTGTCGTGCCCGGCATATTTATGGTAAAGCCACGGCAGCTCACAGCCCTCGTACTCGGTATCGAGGTATTTGTTGTACCAATCCGTTGTCATGATCAGACCGTCCGGGTTCAGGCAGGGAAACATCAGGAAAATGACATTATCGAGAATGCGTTGGGTTTCGGCATCCGTTCCGGTTATCAAATCGTAGGTGAGTTCCGATGCCATCTGCGTGCTTCCGATCTCCGTGGCGTGAATTCCCATTGACTGACAGATCACGACCTTTCCCTCGCCGATCAAAGCCCTCGCTGCGTCCTCCGAGAGTCCTCGGGCGTCGCTTATTTGGGCGTTGACGGCTTGCAGACGCGCTAAATTCGCCAGATTTTGTGGCGATGAGATGAACGCCAACAGAAACGGGTTCCCTTCAGTGGAGGGTCCCATATCAATGACTTGCAGGCAGTCGCTCTCCTGCTCTAACAGCCGCAAGTACGCAACGATTTTGTCCCAAGCGGCGATCTTACGGTCAGAGCCAAGTTGGAATCCAAAGAATGCTTCGGGGGGAGTCACTTGATTGTTCATCATATCTCCTCTTTTGATGGTTGGTGCTTGAGAATACCGGCATTCAGATTGTATCACGATCCCTTGAAAAATTGAACAGAAATTCTTAACAGGACGGACGCCGTTCAGCGATCACATCTTAGTTCTATCTTGCTCTGATGTTCGGTATTGGATTCAAGATGCAGGCGTTCAGGGATTCACGTTAAACGCATAATCACACCTACCCGCAAAAATGTTCCTTAAATTTCAAATTTTACTATAGTAACCTAAGTTGCCCCCTTATGGAAAATAAGCAAGAATTGTAGGGATAGGACCCCATAGAGAACCAGAATTAGAGGAAATTCCTTGTATTTTTAAACGAAAATGCCATATCCCTGTCTAAAACGTTGTAAGTCGCAATTTGGGTTATAAAAAAAGCGTTTACACTGCTTGAAATACTTGACAATTCCGTGAAAAACTTTTAGAATTCCGCGTATTAACCTTCAGCGAAAGGAACAAACTTGTGAATTTACATAAACGGGACTATGGGACCGTCGCTGGACCCCACCCCCGCACTGCGCAAGCGGGGTTTGAAATGCTCCTTGCGGGTGGAAACGCCGTTGATGCCGCTGTTGCCGCTGCCTTTGCAGAGGGTGTTGTGGAACCCTCTCACAACGGTATCGCGGGTTACGGGGGTTGCGTGCTTATCTATCGCAAGAAAACGGAAGATGTCATCGCGATAGACTATAACACTGCCGCTCCGGCTGCCACCTCTGAGGATATGTTTACGATTGAAGATGCTCCAGATACAGTTGCGGGGTACCGAGTCCCGGGACGCGTAAACGTTCATGGACCGTTGTCTATTGGAATACCGGGGGTCGTCGCTGGTTTGTGCTTGGCTTTAGAGGCGTTCGGAAGCCTACCACTCCCGGAAGTACTCCGACCCGCCATCAATTCTGCCCGCTACGGCTATGCGCCGAACAGTGCGAATCGCGGCGGGATGGCAGGAAATGCCGAACGATGGAAACAGGACTTCCCCGAAACGGCACGTGTTTTTCTGAAAAATGGTAGAGCACCGAAGAAAGGGGAAAAACTCACTAACCCCGAACTCGCGCGAACCTTGGAGGCGGTCGCTGAAGGCGGACATGCCGCATTCTATGAAGGTGCAATCGCTGAAACAATTGCAAACCACATTCAGGCATTAGGCGGATGCCTCACCGTGGACGACCTCAAGAACTACCGTCCTTTCATCACAGAACCCTACAAAATTCAGTATCGAGGCTACTCGGTCTATACGGCACCCCTCGGCGCAGGCGGACTGACCACCTTACAGATGCTCCGGTTGGTAGAGGCATTTGACATAGCGGCGATGTCCGTCTCTGAACGGTTTCACCTTTTCGCTGAAGCCATGAAAATCTGTTGGCCCGAAAGACTCCGCCGATTCGGGGACCCCACTTTCGTGGACATAGATATCGAAACGGAACTCTCCGATAACTTCACCGCTGCACTCAGCGAAAAACTGAAGGCGGGACTTGAATCGCCGCAACCAGGGGAGGTCGTCTACCACGAACCGATGAACTGTACGAGTCACATCTCGACTGCGGATGCGCACGGGAATATGGTCTCCCTTACACAAACGCACGGGGGTGGATTCGGCTCAATGGTAACAGTACCAGGCACAGGACTCCTTTTCGGACACGGTGTCGGACGTTTCGATCCCCGACCGGGAATTGCGAACTCCGTGGGCCCCGGCAAACGTCCACTTCACAACATGGCTCCGTTTCTCGCTACGCGGGACGGTAAACCCTTCGCTACTTACGGTATCCCCGGCGGCAGAACTATCCCGAACAATCAGTTTAACATCAGCGTTAGTCTTATAGATTTACAAATCTCAATGCAGCAAGCACTCGATGCCCCACGGTTCCACTCCGATGGTGCCGAACCGATTCAAGTCGAATCTCGCGCCGGTGAAGATGTGCTCGCAGCGTTAAGAGACCTCGGACACGAGGTCACACCAAGTGCGGGTATTGGAGGTCCAGGACACGGGGTTCGCGTCTGGAACGATGGAACGCATCATGACGGTGGGACGGATCCGCGCGGTGAAGGTAAAGTAATGACGAAATAACAGGAGAATCTGGCAATGGCTTTCTGTAACGATGCACTCGCTGGACGACATATCGTTATCTCCGGTGGGTGCGGAGCGATCGGACTCGGAATCATCAAAAAATTAATGGCGCACGGCGCAAATGTAACGGTGAACGACATCCTGTCGGATCAACAAGCAACAGACCGACTCAGTCAGAACGGCATTGACATATCGAAAACGAACTATGTTAAGGCAGATCTGACGGATACCAATGAAACCGATATACTGGTAGATACTGCCCGTGAACGGTTCGGACCCATCCACGTCGCGCTATGCCATATCGGTATGGTGATTCCGAAACCGTTGTTGGACTACACAGCAGAAGAGTGGGATGAGACCATGGCAGTCAATGTGCGGACAGCGTTCTTATTGGGCAGTGCCGCATCCCGTTCAATGCTGGAAGATGGCATTAAAGGACACCTCATTTTTACGACATCTTGGGTCGCTGATGTGCCGTGGCCCGAGATTGGACCGTATAACGCAAGCAAGGCGGCGATGAAGCAGCTCATGCGTTCCTTCGCACGGGAGCTCGCCGACAAAGGGATCCGCGCCAACGCAGTCGCACCCGGGATCGTCAGCGTCGGGCTTGCAAAGCAGCAGTGGGATACGGATCCAACTTATCGCGCTCGAGCACAGAAAGCCATTCCTCTTGGCGTTATGCAACCGCTGGATTCGGTGGCAGACGCCTTTCTGTTTTTGTGCAGCACCGCTGCAGATTATATGACGGGAACAGTGCTACTCGTAGATGGCGGATGTAGCCTGTATCCAATGGATGATGCATAATCCGCCAAGGATAGATACAATAAATTTTCGCGTGCTTCGTAAAATGCACGCAAAGATGGAGGAATTATGTCACAATTTGTAAAAGCCGCAACAACCGATCAGATTCAGCCGGGTAAATGTATTGGCGTGAAAGTCGAAGGCGTTTTCATCGGCATCTACAATGTGAAGGGTGAGTATTACGCCATGAACAACATCTGTCCACATCTCGGCGGGGTTTTGAGTTACGGCTTTTTAGATAACAACTGTGTTACGTGTCCACTTCACATGTGGGAATTTGATGTGACGACAGGCGAATGTGTGTGGCCCGGTGAGGAAAAACTACCCACCTACCCTGTTAAAGTGGAGGGTGAAGATATCCTTGTGAATGTGGAAACACCACTCTTGTAGGGGCGAGGTTACCTCGCCTCTACTTGGTAGAACGGCGCGGTCGTTCGATCGCGCCTGTCGAAAAGAAGGAGAAAAATTATGGCATATCTGCTCACCGGTGGCATGGGGTGCATCGGTACTTACGTCATCCGCGACCTATTGACCGCCGGTGAAAAGGTAGTCGTTTACGATTTTGCTTACGACCTGACGATCCCCAAAATGGTCCTCACGGATGAACAACTTGAAGGGTTCACCTTTGTGCAGGGCGACATCACCGACTTGCCACACGTTTTGCGCACTATTCAAGAACATGAGATTGATCGGGTCATCCATCTCGCCTCGTGGCAGGTACCGGCGTGCAACGCGAATCCACCAGAAGCGTTAAAGGTGGTTTGCGAAGGCACGATCAACATATTGGAAGCAGCGCGCATTTTCAAGCTCAAACGGGTTGTATGGGCAAGCAGTGTCGCAGTCTTCGGCGCACCCGAGGATTACAACCACGAACAGATTCTCAATGATGCCCCCCATTACCCGAAATTCATCTACGGAGCGTGCAAATCCCTCAACGAAAGATATGCGATGCACTATTTCGATGCCTACGGTGTCGATTCGATTGGGCTCCGGTTTACTGCTGTCTATGGGGTCGGTAGAACCCGTGGCATGAGTTCATTCACAACGCAAATGATCGAAGCAGTGGCGTTAGGCAAACCACACGTCTGTCCGTTCGGTGATGATGCTGTGGATTGGCAGTATGTAGAGGATGTCTCCCGTTCGATCGTGGTCGCTTGCACCTGCCCAACAACGCAGACCCGCGTCTTCAATGTGAAGGGCGGTATCCGACCGGTCAAAGACGGCGTGGCGTACCTCAAGACGTTGGTGCCAGATGCACAGATTACGTTGGAGCCAGGGGTATTTGGAATCTCGTGGGATTACGACGCGACACCTATCGCTGAGGAGATGGGATTTACGCCTGACTACACGATGGAAGAAGGGATTTTGAAAACGTTTAATCGTTTCCGGGAGCGTGCGGGGTTGGCGCTGATATAACTGCTACAGGGTCAAAAACGTTCATTCTATTATAGAAAAGATTATGTAAGGCGCAATGAATTACGCTTCTACGAACCGGGGTCCCACCCGTTCCTGGAAAGGGACACCGCTTTATCGTCTGTCTGTGTAGGTCGTAAAAAATGAAAGAATGATGATGTTGTTCAATCCTTAGCCTAATAGTACTTTTTCATCTGTGCCCAAGTGACGGCTAACTTCCCGCGGGCATCAACAGATAGCACCCGTTCCCACGGGATATTCTTTCCTCTGGAATCGGCTTGATGTATATCATCAAAGTTTGGATGTCCCCATCCACCGCTATTGTTATCCACAACAACAATTTGGGCGGTCTTGCCTTGAAATTCGGAGACATCCCACTCTGCCCGCGCCATCGTTTCGGTGTTGTTCCCCGTCGATGTCCGCACGACTTTCCCTTTAATCTCAAGGTTAACACTACACGGCGCGGGGTCATCCTTCCAGGGGTGATTGCCGCCCCCGATGAGGAAGTTCATCGTTTTTCCGATAATCGTGAACTCGATTGAGGTGAGGGTGCCTTGCGGTCCATCGCCCTGCGTGGCACCTGGATTCTGTCCGAGTTTTTTCCCTTTATCTGGACCTTGGTACTTTTCGTATAAACCTAACCACCAATCGCCTTGATGTTCAGAGGGCTGACCGCGGTTTCGGGCCGTTGGGTTATCTCCCCAGGTAGGTTGGAAATCGAAGGCAACGTCGTCTTTCTCCCAATCCGTGAGGTCGCCCGTCTCGAAGTCATTGTTAAACGCCCGTGCCGAGGCGATGTTAAGAGGCAGAACCAAGAGTATTAGGAGGACGGAGGGAATCATGAGCGGGAATACCATTTTTTTCATGAGATGCGTCTCCTTCTGTTTGTGAAAAGTTGTATGCTTCAGGTCATTTAGACAGGAACTTGTGAACACACGTCTGAAAGTTGAACAACATCATCACTTTTCATTATACACTATTATGGAAATAATGTTAAGAAAAATTGTGAATTCCGGCAGGGAATGACTATAACAGGTCAACAATTTGTCTTGCGAACATCAAGCCGATGACGCAGATAATCGCTGTCAATGTCCGCTTTTCGCTTTTGAGGGCGCGTGTCCAAGAAAAATCGTGGGGAGAGGGTTCGGGATAAGAATGGAACTGGGGAACAAAGCGTGGCACACGCGTCCGGTATGCCTGATAGACGGGACCGCAGGATTCCAGCAAATACGCTTCCTCTATTGCGATAATCGGGAGGTATTGGAGGAGATAACCGATAATAAGAACGGCGACAAGCCAATAGACGTTCGCGACCAGGCAGACACCGAGGCTGAGTAGGAAATTACCGAGATAAAGGGGGTTACGGACATATCCATAGGGACCGGTTGTGACAAGGTCGCGGGCGGCACCAAGGGTTCTGGCACGGGTAGATGCGCCGGCATATCCAACCGCCCATATCCTGAGAACCTCGCCCGTCGCAATGAACACTGCACCAATGCTTACGGTGTACCACACAGGTTCAGCAAAATAAAGGAGCACAAGGATGAATGGGATAGGTGTGAAACTCCGGATTTTGAAGAAGAGGTTGCCGATTTTTTTAATTTTTCTTGCGGTTCGGTGAAGTCGGTGTGAACTTTTGTATGCCTCTCCGTATATCCGCCCTCCACGTTCCTACATCTTACTTCGGTGTACGCCAGATCATGATACCCCCAACGGCAGCGTACATGAAGTTCGCGCCCCAACAGGCGAGAAAAGGATGAAGTTTGCCATTTTCACTCAATCCCTCAAGTACTGCAAAGGAGAGTGCCCAATAGATAAAAGAGAGGAAGAAAGCGAGTACCAAACCCGCAAAGAAACCAGCCCTACCGAACCGGATAGCGATAGGTGCGCCAAGCATAATAACAACGACAGCTGCGAATGGGTACGCCGTTTTGTGATACAATTTTACCTGTTCTTTGCGCGAAATCTGTCCTGCTTCCTGTTTATAGGTGATCTGTTGGCGGAGTTCTTCGATTGTCATGGCCCTCGGATCCTTTTCACTCCCGATAAAACGGGCGGGATCCTCGTGCCGCTCTATCGCATGCGTATCAAAAGCTTCATAACCGACCTCGACGCCCCTTTCAAAGTGGCGAATGTATCCATCCGTTAATTGCCAGTGGGTAGGTGTCCACACCGCTGTCTTCGCGAACGTTACGCGAGCGAGTTTCCCATCTGTATCATATTCATAGATAGTGAGTTGTTGGATTCTACGCGCGTCCAAAGCAATCCGCTGTGAGTAAAAGATACGGTCGCCTTTGCCTTTGAAGACGATGTTCCTGCCCCGACGCGGTCTAACGTTATTTTGTAAGAGATGCGCTTCATGAAAAGCAGGCGACGCAACCCGGTTATAAAAAATAGCGAAGAGTCCACAAATAACGAGCGTTACCATCAAAACAGGCGCGAGGAGCCGGTAAACACTCAGACCGCCCGCCTTCATCGCGGTGAACTCGTTGCTCTGGACCATCCGACCCAGCACAAAAAAGATGGCGACAAATGCAGCAACGGGCACTACCTCCATAATCCGACGCGGCGCTTGGAAGAGAACAATTTTAACAGCCGTCATATAAGCGACATCATCATCAAACTTCTTGATGTCCTTATCCAGCAAACGCACGATAATAATCAGTGCGATAAAGAACAAAAGCCCGACAAAAAAGGCTTTCAGGTATTCGCGAAGCAGGTATCGATCTAAAATATTCAATTTTTAATTATACCTTGCGGAATAAGGACATGGAACTGGCAATCAAGTGCCTTTCTTAAATCCGTTCTCCACTACGTTACGGACTACAGACTTAGGATTTTGAGAAGAATTACAGGTACTGGCTGCTGACAGCCTCCCTTCGGTTATGATTCGACTTTCCTATTGACGACAAGCGTCAGCGTGTCGCGGGCGCGCCACGTCAGCAAGATCCCCTCGCCGATCATACGAATACTGAGAAAAACGCCCAACACGCCAATTGCTATATTGGGAAGCCACATGGCAAGGGCAGGAGATATCATGCCGTTCAAACCTGCACTTTGACCGATCTGAAGCAGTAAGTAGTAAACCAAGATGACAGTTAATCCAATACCAAACCCAATCATCTTACCGCCCTGTTTTACCATCAATCCAAGGGGCACGCCCATCAATCCGAACGCCAGACATGCGAAAGGGATAGAAAACTTTTTGTGGTACTCAACCTCCGCGACACGGAGTTTATTCCGGGTATAGTCAGGATTCTGACTGGTTTGGACGGCGGCTTCCAAAGTATTGATGAATGCCTTGAGTTGGACGATAGTCATGGACCGGGGTGTTTGGTTCCGTAAAGCCCCACGCTCCAGATCCTCGGTCAACTGCAGTGCGAGTTGTTGCTGCCGGAACTTTGTTATACGATATCCATCCGAATTATCGGTTGTCGGTTCGTATGTAAGTCCATCGTAAAGCGTGAGCACGGCTCTGCCATTTTCAAAACCGAGGGTCCCTTCTTGCGCGTGACTGAAACGAGGCCGTCCTGTCCAGATCCCATCCCATATTTTGACATCCTGCATGCGTCCACTCTTGGCATCCGTGGATTCGTACATCCAGAGTTTGCCTTCTCTCTCCAACTCCTTCATAACGGTGGCTTCTTCCAAAACGAACGTCGGATTGTGTCTTTGGATGTCGCGTTTGAGTGTCGCGTAAGCGAGATTTGCCCTTGGTAGCGCGTAGTCCATTAATCCGAGATTAACGATGCTTAGGACCACTGCCATGCCTAAAAGCGGGAGCATCAGGTGATGGAAAGCGAGCCCGTGTGCCTTCATGGCGATGATTTCATTATCGGTAGAGAGTCTTCCAAGAGAAAGTAAAATTGCGACCAAAGCCGCCATCGGAAGAGATAACACAACCGAAGCGGGCATCACATAGATAAGCAACTCAACCAGATAAATCGGACTTATCCCCTTCTGCACAAAAAGTTTCGTCAACCGAAACAGGTCATCGAAGATGAGGATAAAGGTAAAACAGATAAGTGCTATTATGAAGGGTGGAAGAAATTCTTTAAGTATATACCGCGCTAATATTCTCATTTTTTAATTATTCGCAAGACGTTAAAATAAGGGGGTCTGTTTATGAGTCGTTTTCCTTTATATCCGCCCGCGTGTTTTTGCCAACGCTGAAATCCAATGCGAAGAAAGTCTTTGCTTGGGTATTTCTGCGTATTGTTGCAGGCTGCCGTCTTAAGATAATTTTCGTAACCGTAGCTTCCCGTAAGCGAAGTGGAGCACTGATACAGTTCTCCTCTGTTTGTTGATTTGTGCCGGAAAAACCTTCATAATTTAATTTGAAATTTTGGTATGAAAGATGTTATCATACCCACATGGAACTTACGCTTGAATCCATTCAACTCACAACTGATGACTTGGCGGACGTAGCCGCACGTCATACTTCTGCCCAAGAAATCTACTCTCCAACAGCCCCGAGGCGTCCGACTGCCCAATTCGGTTGGCGGGACAGATGGTGGTTAAACCAGACGGCAGCACAGCAAGTTGTCATCAATTACTGGTTTTTCGAGTCCCCCGATGAAGCCCGCGCAGCCGCTGATGAAGGCAGATTTCGGCTTTCAGCACAAACCGTACCGAAATTAGGTGGACGCGATTCCATCTATCAACCGCCCCCAAACGACAAACATGGACTGGGGGATGTGGTGTGGCAGGCTGGCGCGAATTTTCTGTTCGTCCAACGGACGATCGTCGTGCTGGTTGCTGAAATAGGAGGGCAGGTTCCCGAGGAAACAACCCTCCATATCGCGAAAAAAATTTCCAAGAAAATTCAGGACGCGCTGCCGTCAAAACAGTAACGTGTTAAAAGCGTGTCAAGCCCAAAACACCAAAAACCAAGCCCGAAACGTAGTGGAGGTGTTTTTGCTTGGGGTGTTTTTGCTTGGGTATTTCTGCGTATTGATAGGGTGTTTCTGCGTATTTCTTCAACTCGAACACGAAAAACATTAAGATACAGGTTCCCGTTCCCTATCCGCAAGGTAAAATTAATACTCTTGATACCACGTTGCGGATTGCTTGGCAATCTGAACGTTTTTCACACCCCCAAATTGGCGATGCTCAAACCACGGTAAGGCGTTCTCCGCTGCAGCGTTTGCGTTCTTGAAGTTCGTTGTTGCCTCGTTCTCCAAAAACTGCTGAACTGCTCCCGTATCAGGATAGTATTGGACAGCATCTTTCCAGATAGCTCTGCCGCAAAGGAAACCACTTGCCCCGGCACCGGTCGCCAGGTCAACGTTTTCAATGAATTCCTCAATATCCACACCGGCACTCAAAATTACCCACGGGAGTGTCGAGGTTTCATCTAACTTCTGGCAGATGTCCTTCACTTCAGCGAGTTCATACGCAGCGTCGCCTGCATAAAAACTGGTATCTTTATAATCCGTTGTGTATTTCAGATCAGCAGGAAATTCTAACTTCAGAATGTCAACTTTGTAACTGGGATCCGTGAACTCCTCAACACTCCGAATCACAAGGTCGGGTTTCTGTTTCGCGAAGGCGACACTCTTCGTCGTCCCCTCAAGTGCATAACTGACTAATTCCAACAAAAATGGTAAATCCTGCTTTTCGCATTCGTCCCCGACATGACGCACAAAGGCTTGTTGGTGTTCAAGGGTTTCAGCGGAGGCATCAGGGTGGTAATAGGCGAGGAGTTTAATGGCATCTGCCCCGGCACGCTGTGCCTTGGCGATGCTCCAGTTTGCAATCGGATTGGAGAGCCGTTCGTTTTCAGCCACACCTTCACTGACATACCCCGATTCTTCATAGGCTAAGAGCAATGCGACATCCCGTGGAATCTCGGTGATAGAGTAGGGATGCCCGTAAATTGGGTCGGTCAGAACGGCGGTTGCATTTGGGGAAAGGATTCGAGTAATCAAAGTCTTCAGGGCTGCGACATCATCGTATTGGACATCAGCATTGTCCTTGTTGAGCGTATCTGCAAGTGCCTGTACCATGGAACCGCGCTGGTCAATCGCCATCATTTTAAAGCGACCCTTTGCATCGGCGAGTTTCATGATCCCCCGCAATTTACCAGAGGAAATATCGTTCATTTAGTTCTCCTTTTTTGCTGGTTATCGGTTATCAGCCTTCAGGGGTCAGTTTTAAGAGGTTTTCGTTTAACAAAGGTTTCCTCCCGTTGCTGACTGCTGACTGCCGACCACTGAAGGCTATTTAGTATTCACGTTCAACGAAAAAACGGATTAAAGAGAGAAACAACTGCTTTGCCCGTCTATCAGGGAGATGGGTAAAATTGTTCTGAAACCGTCCAGCGGCTTCCTGTAAGAGCGCCTGAGATCGCTGTTGGGCATAGGTAATCGACTTATATTTTTGCATTAATCGGAGGACGCTCTCGACCTCTGCCTCGGTTTTCTCATCACGGGGACGTGCCATGATGTCAATTACATGCCGAGCTTCAGCCGAACTGCAAGCATTGATCAGATGAATAAGCACGAGGGTCCGTTTGCCTTCACTAATATCTCCGGCAATCTCTTTTCCATACCTGCCGACGTCCCCGATCAGGTTAAGGACATCGTCCTGAATTTGAAAGGCGATTCCGAGTTCTTTGCCGAGTTCTACGAGTCCATCTATTTCTGTTTCGCTTGCGCCCCCGATGATTGCCCCCACCCGACAGGGTGTGATACAGGTATACCATGCGGTTTTCTGTATGCACATCGTTAAGTAGTCATCTTCATCGAGGTCCCAGCGGTTATCGTTCACCCAACTCAATTCGATGTGCTGTCCCTCAACGACTTGGTTGCTGAGTTGTATGAATTCAGATAAAATTCGGAAGGCGAGTTGATGTCCGAGAATCTCCGTGTTTCGGTGGAGCATCTCCCACATCTTGCAGTGGAGAGCGTCCCCAACGTTGATAGCCATTGGGATCCCGTGTTTTTGATGGAGACACGGCTCGCCTCTGCGGAGTTCGGAGCCATCTTCAATATCATCGTGAATCAGGAGCCAATTCTGGAGGAGTTCAAGAGAAGCAGCCGTGTTAACGGCGCGCTGTGTATCTCCGCCGAACGCCTCACACATGAGCATGCAGAGTGCCGGACGTAACCCCTTGGCGGCGCGGCGCGGGTAGTCTAACATCATCTGGTACAACTGATGGACATCCGGGTGCTTGTGGGTAGTCGGGAGAAAATCAAAAATACAGGCATCAACCTTACTTTTGACATCGCTGAGGTATGTTGTGACAAGATGCTTTGTGGGTGAGGATTCCTGTCCAGTTTTCTGCATCGGTTTCCTTATGTTTTTCGCCGTCTTTTTATTTCACTCAGCCCTCCCATGATTTCGTCGGGTCCCTGAGCACGAACATCAACATTTATCAAGCGTTGGTTCGCAAGTTTTGCTTTAAAATTATAACACATTGAGGCGTGAAAATCAAATTTTTGTTGGACAGGAAATGTAGAATATTTCAACAGAAGTTGAAATCCGCCACCACCTATCACGCGCTACAATTCATCCAAATCGAGTGCGATGAACCGGTATCCCAAGGGTTTTATCCGATCAACCAGAGTTTCTCGCAATTGGAGGGCACGCGTAAATTGTGACTCCGAGACCTGTATCCGCAGAACTGGGGTATTGTCGAAAAGCGAGACGTTTTCAAGCGCAAATTCGCTCAGGATCTGCTTGACCTCTACCAATGCTGCGCGACTTTCGGCTTGCACCGTGTTGGAATCTTTTGACATTTTAGGACTGTCGCCTCCAGTCGCTACCCGCCATAAATCCCCCATCAACGAAGACCATTTGTCCCGTAACAAAGTCAGAGGCATTCGAGGCGAAGAAAATTGTTAAGCCCGCAAGGTCCTCAGGTTCCCCCCATCGCTCTGCAGGGGTGCGATTGAGAATCCACCGGTTTCGGTTGTCCTCGCGTGCGGGGGCGGTCATCTCGGTTCGGATGAAGCCGGGGGCAATGCCGTTGACCTGAATGTTGTGCTCCGCCCATTCTACGGCGAGCAGCTTCGTTAATTGGAGGAGTCCCCCTTTCGCCGCGGTATAGGCGACACTCGTAGGGAGTCCAATCGCTGAGGTGAGGGATAATGTGTTGATGACCTTACCTGCTTTCTGTCGCTGCATGACGTTGCCACAGGCTTTTGCGAGGAAAAACGCGCCCTTCAGATTAATATCCGTAACGAAGTCCCAATCCGCCTCGGTAAATTCCAAGGCAGGGTTGCGTATATTGACCCCAGCATTATTGACGAGGACATCAAGTCGTCCCAGAGTCTCCACAGTTTGCGCGACGAGCGCGTCAATTTCTGTAAGATTGCTGACATCCGCCTGAATAGGGAGAACGTTTCTGCCGGTTTCATTGGCAATCCGTTCAGCGACGGGGGTTAGTGTATCTATCTCTCTACCCACAACGACGATATCTGAACCTGCCCCTGCAAGCCCTTCTGCCATTGCAAGTCCAATGCCGCGACTCGCTCCAGTGACGAGACTTACTTTACCCTCTAACCGAAATTGTTCAACGATCCCCGTAGCAGATTTTTGATTCATGTTTTACTCCAATTCCAACCTGTAATTAATCGGTCAATCCATCTTGTTCTGCGAATTCAAACAGTTGCCCACCATCAATAGCCTTTATTTTGCCGCCATATTCCTCGGCAAGAGAGACAAGCAGCTCCGCACCAAGGGAAAGTTTTAAATCAATTTCAAGTGCGACAACATAGATAACGGCGTTGTTGCGGTTATGTTCACGCACAATATCAAGAATCTTCTGTGTATTGGTCTCAATTTGTACATAAGCCCCGTCATCTACCTGCGGCAAGCCATCTGTTATCAAAACAACAACAGTCGGTTCAAACGTTAAGGCGGCTTTAATAGCAGAGAGGATGTTAGTGTCCAGATTGCCCTGAATACTTTGGGGAGTGAACCTGTCAAGATACTTCAAGACGCGCTCTATGTTTGCGGAGTTCGCCGGGAGCATTTCCTTGCTCATAGGTTTCGCTGTATCGGAAAACGCTACAATGTTCAGCTTATCGTTGTTTCCTAACATCATCACGGAATCTTTGAGAGCGTTTATTGCCAGTGGCAATTTTTTCATCCCAGCAGCCTGCATACTTGCGGTTATATCAAGACAGTAGACGACATCTTTAGGTCCCCCGAATTCATCAAGGAAATCAATGAGGCCGAGTCGATCTGCGGCGCCATCCTTTCCACCGCCACCGAGAAGTCCACCGTCGGAACCGCCCTGCCCATCACCACGGAATCTACCCATACCGTCGCCGCGCGCTCGGACCCTACCGGTAACAATACCGCGTCCATCCGTCCGTCCAGGCTGGGCGATCAGTCTGCTGAGATTTGACGCCTCCGCCTCCCGTAATTGTGCGTCCGTCATAACATCTGGAATCATCTCACTCAAGGGTGCTTTGTTGACCTCTACGTCTTCGAGAACAACACGCGGACTGAGTTTCATGACCTCATCTATTTTATTCCGAGCGGCTTCAATCTTTTTCTGCTCTGCATTTCGGGCGAGCTCCTCGTTGGGATCATACATCTTCTTAGTGAGCGGTGGTTTCGGTTTGGGTTTCCGTTTTCTGGGGGCATCGGCATCATTAATTAAGTCAACAGCGAGGGCATCCGCCTGTTCTTGACTGAGTTGATTTATTGGCAGAAACAGGTAGGTAATCGCGAAAATCATGTGTAGAATAAGCGATAATAAGATGACAGAGCGTGTGCGGTTTTTACGTCGTCTTGCATCAATGCCCCAAGTTAGCAAATGATTTAACATGATAAATTCCTCCGCGTTTCGTTTCTTTTTTCATTGCATGCTTTAAAATTATAGGTTATCAAGCAACATGTTTTGGGGTTTTCGGACGCCTACGTTCCTGACGCAGCTTGTTGATTTTCAAAAGCCTGGATCCATGTTCTGCCTTCAGGTGTCAGTTCATAATAGGTGTGATTTCGGTGCTTGATCCATTTCCCCTTGACGATATTTTTTCGATAGTGGATGATCCGGCCTTCAACCCGTTTTAAACCACCCAGATCCCTCAATTTACGATGTCGCTGGTGCGTCTCTTCAAGCGGAATTCTCAAAGTTTCAGCGACAACGATAGAATAGTCCATCCCCAATTCTTGATGGTGTTTGAGTATAAAGTAATCGGTCTCATCAAGTTCGGCAAACTCAGAGGGAAGTGCAATTGAATCCGTCGGCGTCTCGGTTGTTCGAACTTCATCCCACGCGACTGTCAAGAGTCGCTCTGGTCGGAAGCCTTGCACCGCACGACAGTCGACGTGATGGACAGTTATCGTGCTGTCTTCCTTGAAGTATCCAGTGATTGCGTCCCCTTCTTGAGGGGCACAGCACTTCGCGATTTTATAGGTGAGTTCCGCTGCCATATCTTTGCACCATTGCAACACCGTCTATTAACCCAAGTTCCATTTTTTTATGGATATAACCCGTTACAGGGTAGGCACGAGACCTACCCCTACAGGGTAGGCACGAGACCTGCCACAGGGTAGGCACAAGACCTACCACAGGGTAGGCACGAGACCTGCCACAGGGTAGGCACAAGACCTACCCCTACAAGGTGTCCTTTAGGGTTATAGGCGTCCTCATTCCCGTTCCAATGCGCGATATCCGATGTCCCGCCGCGCGTGTGCATTCTCAAAATGAATGACGGAAACGCCTTTATACGCCTGTTGAATCGCATCGCGCAACCTGCCAGCCACAGCCGTGACCCCTAACACTCGACCGCCATCGGTGACAATGTTTTCACCCTTCTGCTTTGTGCCTGCATGAAAGACGGTAACGCCCTCAATCGCATCGGCATCTTCAAGCCCTGTGATCACTTTACCTGTCTGGTAGGGATCTGGATATCCACCTGAAGCCATAACGACACACGCTGCTGCCTCGTCATGCCATTGCACATCAGCGTACTGTTCAAGCGTTCCGTCAATGCATGCGATTAGCAAAGGGACTAAATCACTTTTGAGGCGAGGTAAGAGAACTTGTATTTCAGGGTCTCCAAAACGACAGTTGAATTCCACGACTTTCGGACCGGCCTCGGTAATCATCAATCCGACGTATAGCACACCTTTGAAGGGTCTTCCAATATCTGCCATGCCGTTGACAGTCGGGTAAACGATGCGTTGCATTACATCGTCATGTAATACTGGTGTGATAACAGGTGCTGGAGAATAAGCCCCCATTCCGCCAGTGTTTTTGCCTATGTCCCCATCATGTGACATCTTATGGTCTTGGGAGCTGACAAAAGGGAGACAGTAGGTGCCATCGGTAAGCACTGTGAAAGAGGCTTCTTCACCGATGAGTTCCTCTTCAATGACGACACTATCGCCTGCCTCACCGAATGCCCTATCCACCAAAATCGTTTTGACGGCTTGCCACGCCTCCTTGAAGGTGCGTCCGGGGATGACGCCTTTGCCTGCCGCGAGTCCATTTGCCTTAACGAAAACTGGGGCATTGCGATCTTCAATGTATGCCATCGCTGCTTCGGCATCCGTAAATGTCTGGTGTTCCGCTGTCGGGATTCCGTTTTTTACCATCAGCTGCTTGGCGAAATCTTTACTCGCTTCCAAGCGTGCTGCGCGTTTATCGGGTCCAAATGCCTTCAACCCGCGTTCACTGAAGACATCTATAATCCCGTCAGCCAATGGGGCTTCGGGTCCGACAACGGTTAGCGCAATGCCTTGGGACGCTGTCCAATCTGCCAAGTCGGTAAACCGATCGGGCATGGGGATAGATTCTGAGATTTGCGCGATGCCAGCATTACCGGGCGTGCAATAGATTTTTTCGACGAGTGGACTCTGGGCAAGTTTCCATACGAGCGTATGTTCGCGTCCGCCTTGCCCCACAACCAGAATTTTCATGCTTACATATCCTTTTTGACTGTATTATAGCAGAATATGTTCGGAAAATCAAGCAATTTCGTCTGAAAGCCAACGCTTCTAATTTGACAAAGGATGTCGTATCTGTTATAGTAATTTCGGTGTATCTTACAAATTCAGGTGTAACATTCACTGACAGAGAAAAAATCAATAATGCGCAATACACAGCTCCGAGACATAGAAGTTTACGAGACCTTAAATGGTCAAGTACCGTTCACTGAATGGTTTGCATCCATTCAAGATACAAAAACACAAACCAGAATTCGAGGACGACTTGATCGCCTGGAAAAAGGGAACTTTGGAGAAACAGCGATGAGAAAGTACCGGAAATGGCGAGAAATCGTAATAGAGCAACTTGCAGCCGACTGGGATGCGGCATTTGACTATATTCAATTCGCAATGGAAGAATACCAAGTTGATGGGGATACCGCAGTGTTTCTGCTTGCCCTCCGAACGTTTGTAGAATCTCAAGGGGGTATTACTGAGCTTAGCAAAAAAACCGGCGTGAATAGAGAAATTTTCTCGAAAGTGCTTTCATCTGAGGAACCTCCGCGACTTGACATGTTCGTAACTATTCTATCTGCCCTTGGGGGCAAACTTTCAATTAAACCGCTGGGATCCGAGGATTTTCGTGGAGAAAAGGAAGATGTGGATGCTGTGTTAGCAACATCAGAGGGTATAAAACCCGATATAGTATTCGCTAGAGATAACAAATAATACCATTTCTAAGAGATTATATCGCATTGACAGATCACCTCAAAGACTGCACAGGCTAACAGCCTATGCTACAAAGATCTCGTTTATTGAAGCATTTTCAATCAGAAATGGTATAAGATCAGTTTTAATGCCACATAAGGACAGCCCAAGTTTTGAGCGAGATCTACGGTAAAATGCTTGCTGCTGCATGGCTCACTTAGATTGGGTAAGAGGAAACAGTCTATGCGCTATTTGCGAGGTATCATTACATGGATTGATTCATTGGAATCCGGCAGACAATTTCGGAGTTGGGCTGCAATTCTCGTCAAAATCCTTGCGGTGGTTGTTTTCGTAGGTATCAACGTATGGGGTATTGTAACGTGCGTGGACACAATAGTCGCGAGCAAAGATTTGGAAATAACCCCACAGGCTCTTATCATCATTGGATCAATTTTGGAGGTTGGTATCACCTTTATTATCGCCACAATCCTCGCGATGCTGTTTTGGAACAGAGCGAATAAACTCAAGCCCCTTGATAAGGACCCGAATTTCATTTTAATATCTATTGCGGTTATCATGGTCCAACTGTTTGGTGAAGTCAGTTTTCTCGTACTCATCGGGGTAGGTGTTCAAACATTGGTTGCTTCTATTTTCGGATCAGGTGCCCCGAATTTCGTGTATATGCTCATAGACGACTTGGACGTAAATTTTGACTTTACTGTAGGTATAGTGCTGTTTTTGCTGGCTGTTCTCTGCAGCCCAGCCTTATTGATTGTCGCTTACTTCGCAGCAGAAAAGATCGATGTCAATGCCAATATAGCAGAGAGCCTCAATAACATAGAGGCGAAGTTGGTGTCTGAGGAACCTACTTCAGATTCATAATCAATAGCCCTCGTTAGATGGAGGTTTTGAACGATGTGCACGTATGTATTTTCACAACTCTCGGAAGAAACGCTCAAAACACTCGTAACGTTGAACGAAACGTACATTGCTCCAGAGAAATGGGAGAAAATGCAAATTCCCCTCACCGCAGAGGAGCACAGGCGGCTTGACGATATCAAATCAACGCTGTACCATCGGCATCTGGTCGTTATGAACGAGACGACGCTCTGGGCGCGTGCGATTTATCCGATGTTGGTACTTGCAGAACAAGGACATATTCAAGCGTGGAGTAGCGTACCGCTGAAAGCCTCATACTTAACGTTTGAATTGGAAGGCGAAGCGGATGGTGCCCTTGCGCCTTCCCTCGGTGGACGTGTCCGCCCCCCTTATCTCATCGTGAATGAAGCAAAACGCGGTATTCATGCTCCTGATCCACAATTTCAACTCTACGGCGAAATGCTTGCCGCCGCATGGCTCAATTGGGAAAAAGACGCTAATCCTGAACAAGAAGTTTTCGGGTGTTATACCGTCAATGACAGCTGGGCATTCGTGCGCGGTGTCGTCAGCGAGATTGAGACCGACAAACCAACGTTCACACTTGATTTTTCGCCGGTATACAACGGAATATGGGATGCAGAACAGATCATTCAACTCCTGAAGTTTATCGTTGCGAAGCATTTGGAGGAGATAAAAAATGGCTGAACAACATTACGAACTCGCCCATGTTTTTGCTAAGACTTCACAGCGTGTCAACGACGCACGCGGCGGCACGTCACGCGACCTCAACACCCCCTACACTTTCCCCGGCTATACCAAAGCGGAATGGACCGAAAAAGCCGAAGCCTTACGTCAGCAGATTCGCGTGGCTAACGGTTTAATTCCAATACACGCACCGACACCGCTCAATGCCGAGATCTTTGGGAAAATTGAACGAGACGATTACACCATCGAAAAAGTCCACTTTGAACCGTTCCCCGGCTTCTTCACGACCGGAAATTTGTACCGTCCATTAGGGAAACAGGGACCTTTTCCTGGGATTGTGAGTCCACACGGGCACTGGGGACGCGGGAGACTGGAGAATATCGAGCGGGGTTCAATCCCCGGTCGTTGTATCAATTTCGCTAAGCAGGGTTACGTCATTTTTGCCTACGATATGCTCGGCTATAACGACAGTGGTAAACAGATAGAACACGGTTACGGCGGCGCGTATGAAGAGCTGTGGGGACTCAGTGCGATGGGACTTCAGCTCCAGAACAGCATCCGTTCCATCGACTTTTTAGAGAGCCTGCCAGATGTGGATAATGAACGTATTGGGTGTACAGGCGCATCAGGCGGCGGCACACAGACCTTTATATTGACGGCAATTGATGAACGCATTAAGGTCTCGGCACCCGTCAATATGATCTCAGCCACGATGCAAGGCGGCTGCATCTGTGAAAACGCCCCGAACCTGCGCTTAGATGTAAGCAATATTGAGATCGGCGCACTGATGGCCCCACGTCCCCTCCTACTTGTGTCCGCGACAGGCGATTGGACAGTGAATACACCGACGGTTGAATACCCAGCCATCCGAAGCATCTATGCACACTTCGACGCAGAAGAGAGGGTACACCAAGTTCAGGTAGACGCAGAACATAACTATAATAAGGAAAGCCGCGAAGCGGTCTATGCCTGGTTTGCTAAATGGTTTTTGGGAGTAGAGGACACTTCGGCGTTTAAAGAGGTTGCATTTCAGGTTGAGCCAGATGAGGCCCTGCTGGTTTTCTCGGAACGCGATCTACCCCCGTACGCCCTGAAACAGGACAAGTTTCTACCGGCTTGGATGAACAGATCCCAACAGGCGATCGAAAAAGTGAAGCCGACGAACGAAACAGAACTCCAAACATTTCGGGAAGAAATGGGGAATGCGTTAGAACACGCTCTCGGATTAAACATCCCAAAAAGCACGGATGTAACGCTTGTTGAACCAGAGGACGCGTTTCCGACAACTTACCATGCGAATTTATCCGCGAGACACCTTGTCATCGGTAGAAAGGGTATGGGGGACGCCATCCCTTCCGTCCTATTTAGCTCAGAACCGCAAGTCGGACACGCTCCGGTAACGCTCATTGTTCATCCAGAGGGTAAGGCGAAGTTAATCAATCCAGAGACAGGCGAACCTTCTTCGCTGATCACGGATTTACTCGGTGCTAACCAGAAAGTATTGAGTATTGATGTTTTTGGGACGGGTGAGCATAGCGACTATGAGAGATCGGAAGATACCAACTACTTCACCACATATAACCGAACAACGGCAGCCCTACGCGTGCAAGATATTGTAACGGCACTGCACTGCTTCACAGACAGGGGCTATGTTTCAGAGGTGAACCTGATCGGGATAGGTGAAGCAGGATTGTGGAGTTTACTGGCAGCGGCATTTACGGACGTCAAAAACATCGTTGTGGATGCAGCACAATATGCGCTTGACAGTGACGCGGCGTTCTTGGAAACCTTACCGATCCCGAGTATCCGTCGCGTAGGTGATCTTCGGACAGCCGGAACACTTGTCGCACCCCGACCGCTGACTATCCACAATACCGGTGATGTGTTTGATACAGGATGGATTGCTGAGGTCTACGGAAACATTGAGGCAAGCCAGTACTTACTTGTTGAAAAAGACAAGTTTTCCGATGAAGAGATCATTACACAGGTGATTGGGTAGAGAAAAATTGGGCGGACACAAGGTCCGCCCTTACATTTGTGCGTGCGGTTCACCGACATAAAAAAAAGAGCTCGGTAAGGTTGTTTGACGCTCGATGCGGTTGGGGTGAAAGACCCTACCGAGTCTAAGGCAGTGAATTACCGAAACCACGCGACATCGGAAAGTGGACGCCTCTATGAGAGGTTGTATCCACGTTCGTTGTGTTGCGACAGATCGAGCCCTTGACGTTCCTCATCCTCTTCAACGCGTAAGCCGACCGTGGCATCCACAATTTTGAGAATAATAAACGAAAGCACACCACTCCAAACAATGGTAACAATGATACTGAGCAGTTGCGCCCACACCTGCGTTCCTATTGTCATACCGTCCGCTAATCCAACACCCCCTAAGCCATCGGCGACAAAAACGCCAGTCAACAAGGCACCGACAATTCCACCGATACCGTGAACACCGAATGCATCCAGGGAATCGTCATAACCGAGTTGTGTCTTCAGGCTGGTGGCACCCCAGAAACAGACAACACCGGAGACGATGCCGATAACAAGCGCGCCCATCGGTCCTACAGAGCCTGAGGCAGGGGTAATCGCGACCAATCCAGCCACTGCTCCTGTTACAATCCCCAAAGCACTCGGTTTGCCGTGTTTCGCCCATTCCACAAACATCCACGCAATAGCGGCGGTAGCAGTTGAAATCTGGGTAACGAGCATTGCCATGCCAGCGGCACCATCAGCAGCCACAGCACTACCCGCATTGAAGCCAAACCAACCCACCCAGAGCATCGAAGCCCCAACGACGGTGAGTGTCAAACTGTGTGGTGGCATCGGTGTTGTCTGGTAGCCGATCCGTTTGCCGACTAATATCGCAGCGACTAACGCTGCGATACCTGCGTTAATATGCACAACGGTTCCACCCGCGAAATCAAGCGCGCCGATAATATCGCCAAATAACGAACCATCCCCCGACCATGCCATGTGACAGAGCGGTGCGTAGACAATTATCGACCACAGAACAGAGAAGATTAACATCGCCGAGAACTTCATCCGCTCCGCGAATGCGCCAGCGATGAGTGCGGGTGTAATAATCGCAAATGTCAACTGGAAGGTAATAAAAACGGTCTCGGGGATAGTCCCAGAAAGGGTGTCCACGCCGATACCCCGTAAAAACATGGTTCCGAGTCCACCGACAAAAGAGGTAAGCGTGACTTTCCCTGCCTCCATACCGGCGGTGTTAAAGGCAAGGCTGTAGCCACAGATAACCCAGATAATAGTAATCAACCCTGTCAATGCAAAACATTGCATAAGCACAGAGAGGACATTTTGGACGCGCACGAGCCCGCCGTAGAAGAGCGCAAGCCCCGGAATCGTCATAAAGAGCACAAGGGCAGTTGACGTTAACATCCAAGCAGTATCCCCTGAATCAGGGGCAGTTGCCTCTTGTGCCATCGCTAAACTTGGCAGACCACACAGCAATAAAATAACAATTAGCGTTCTAATTCGTGTATAACCAGATCGCTCCTTTGTAGATGGTGATGCACATCGTTGTTGCATCTGTATCCTCCATTCGATGAGTCTCGCAAGCCAAGGCTTGCTTTCAGTACAAGCAGATGTCGCTTGTTTTTTTGTTGCTCTAAGGTAGACAACTTTGTCTACCGTTTCCATTTTTGTAGGGACAGGTAGTTGTGTCCCACTAACCGTTTCTTGAAAGAGAACCTCATTCGCAGAAGTTGTTGATTTAGCATTTTATCAGAATATCATAATAGTATCAAATTTTTAATTTTACCTTGCGGTTAAATGGTAGATAAAAAAAGTGGAACGTCCACAGAACGTGAAGTAACTCAGGGATATAAGTGAAACTTCGTGTGGACGTTCCTATTCGGTTTTCAGTCTCCGTCTTATTTGGAGCGAAGACTATATCGCAATATATTTAACGCATCGAGGAAACATTAAAGTCAGGATAAGCACTTGCGCCGTGTTCTTCGTAGTCCAGTCCTGTTTGTTCTTCCTCTTCACTCACCCGTAAACCTGTAACAGCCTTAATTCCGTAGAACAGAATAAAGCCAGTAACGAGGCACCATGCGAGAACGGCAACGACACCGACGATTTGTGCCCAGAGGAGTGTAAATCCTCCACCGAAGAAAAGGCCACTTGAGCTGTCGAAAAATCCGAGGAGAATTGTACCTAAGGCACCACACGTTCCATGTACGGAGATGGCACCGACCGGGTCATCAATGCGGAGTTTCTCAAACAACAGAACACTCAGAACAACAACAATACCACCGAGCGCGCCAATAATCGCGGCGGATACTGGATTCACAGACGCACAACCGGCAGTAATTGCTACCAATCCAGCGAGTGCACCGTTGAGCGACATACCAGCATCGGGTTTGCCAAGAAAAATCCACGCGGTAATCATAGCAGTAATTGCACCTGCGGCAGCAGCGAGGTTCGTGGTTACGGCAATACCGGAAATTTCAGCGGCATCGGCACCCATTTGACTCCCGGGATTAAATCCGAACCAACCGAGCCATAAGATAAAGACCCCGAGTGCAGCGAGCGGGAGATTGTGCCCAGCAATCGGTCGTGGATTTCCATCGCTATCGTATTTACCGGCACGGGGACCTAAGACAACAGCACCCGTCAGTGCGAGCCAACCACCGGTTGAGTGAACGACTGTAGATCCTGCGAAATCTGACATACCAAAGTCTGATAGCCAACCCCCACCCCAAATCCAGTGTCCAACAACAGGGTAGATGATACCGGTGATGAAGACGCTGTAAATCAGGTAGCTTTTGAACTGTGTCCGTTCCGCCATTGCACCGGAAACGATAGTTGCGGCGGTTGCGGCGAACACCAATTGGAAGAGCCATGCGGCGTGTGTCGGGACAGAACTCCACTCTAACGAGGTAAAGGCACTCGAATCAGCGGGAACGAACCATCCGCTTGTTCCCATGAAGGCGTTACCAACACCGAACATAATGGCGAAACCGATTGCCCAATAAGCAATTGAACCCATTGAGAAGTCCAGCAAGTTTTTCATTAGAATGTTAACAGCGTTCTTGGCACGGGTGAAGCCAGACTCCACCATAGCGAACCCTGCCTGCATAAAGAAAACCAGAAATGCAGCGACGAGCACCCACAATGTGTCTGCCATATACTTTGCGTCAGAAACCTTCTCACCTTCAATGGATCCGTTTAAGGCGAAAACGTTCAGGCTCAGCAAACATGTGAGTACCAAAACTGTTATGATAATCTTACTTTTCATGCGAAATATCTCCTTGTAGAACGGCAGTCAGTTATCAGTTGTCAGCAGTCAGTGAAGAGAGACTGATATATCAAACGCCTCTTGTTACGCATAACTCATAACCAACAACTGATAGTTTCCATCTTTACCAAGAACGGACGAAAGTCATTCTGCCGGTGATCCCTGTTTCATCATCGCCTTTCTGGGTTTCAAATCCCACAAAGACGCCGAGGGTGTTATTTTCGCCATAGCCGACATTGGCACGGAGACCGGGGGCTAAACTACTGAGTCCGCCTTCGGTTAAATCAAGCGTCACCTCTACTTGGGGACCAACAGAGAGCGTGTCATTTAGCGACAGCAGCACAAAATTGCGGAGGTAGAACGAATCGCCTGCTTCTTCATCAAACATAGAATTGAAGAACCCCTGTATCCATGACTCAAAGTAGATGGAACCCGCGGTGAGATAGGTAAACAACTGCGGTGCAATTAAGGAAGAAGGACCATTCGGGGCAGCGTAATCGAACCCAATACCGACCATTGGAAGGAAACTGAGGGACAGGGAATCGCTGTCAACGACCGGAATGCCGATTCCGACGTCTAACTCACCGAATGTGTCAACGACGTAAATATCGGTGTCCAGAGAGAGATCGCCGAGGAAGCTTGGGGAATGACTGGCACCCACCCAGATCTGTGTTCCTAAACTATCTGTATCTGTCCGAAACCATCCGGAAACACCAGAAGTCTCTTCTTCTGCTGCCATCTCTTCACCCGCTTCATGCGCATCTGCATAAACCATTGAAATACTACCAACTGCAAAAATACAAACCATTACTAACAAACGAACCAACCAAAACGCATGCGTTTTCATCAAAAACTCCTTTATACGCGTTTTGAAACGCGCCTACAAGATTACACTTTAAATTTGAGCAACGCACTCTCACGGTGCGATCATGTCAGTCTGCGGTTTTCATAGAGAAAGAGCCCGCTTGACTTCAGCATAAATTTGTGATATAGTGATTTTGCCTGTCTTTTTCGATAAAAGGGGACAGGCGTTTATCGTAAAGACGAGGTAACCGCGCCCCTACGGTTGCACCTATTTCCGTTTAAAGCAAAAGGCGTGCCAATTAATAGTTATCGGTCGTCAGTGCATTCGCTTCGCTCATTTTCAGTTGTCAGTAATCTAAACACCACAAGCATTTAACCGATAATAGATAATGAATAACTCTTGCTGTTAGGTAAACTTTTAAAACTGATAACCGACAACTGATAACTGACAACTCTTAAAAAAATGCTGAAATTTTCAACAAAACATTGCCCAAAAAAGATGCAAATCGTGCTTTTGAGCGGTGTTGTACTGTTCGGAACAGCACTCCGATTTTGGAACTTAGGGCAGTGGAGTTTCTGGATTGATGAGGTTTTCACCGTTCGAGACGCCCAACACCTTTCAGTCGAAAGTTGGCGAGTGATCCCAAACCCGCTTCCGTATCTTGCGGTGAAGTTATCAACCTCAATTGCTGGCAGTCGTGAGTGGGGGGCGCGTTTAATTTCGTGCCTGGTCGGCATCGCCTCCATTCCGATGGCTTTTGGGTTAGGCCGAACCCTCTTCAATTGGCGGATCGGACTCCTGAGTAGCGCATTTGTGGCATGCTCCAGTTGGCATCTGTTTTGGGCACAAAATGCGCGTTATCCAGTCTTTACCTTTTTCTTTGGTGTCCTGACAGCGTGGTTTTTTTACACATCCCTTGAACGCGATTCAACACTTTTAACCATAGGTGCGCTCGTTTCCTGTTTCTGTTTAATCCTTTCGCACACCCTCGCCGTTGTGATCGTTCCGGCATTCGCTGCGTATGCCGTGATGTGTCTATTAGAAAAATCTGACAGAAAGCGGTGGCTGAATCTTCTCATCTTCTTTATCCCCTTCGCGCTGCCGGTGCTTGCATTAGCACTTCCACAAGCTCGAGGTTACCTGTTCTCCGGATGGGGCCGCAACGTATGGCAGCGGAGTCCACTCTATATCGTGCTAACACTCGTCCAAGGCGTGAGTATTCCAGTCGCTGTTACCGCTTTTTTCGCTCCCATCGCGACGCGATTCAACAAAGCCACGCTCTTCTTACTCTGTTATGCGGGGGTACCGCTGATCCTTTTTCTGATCGCATCGCAGCTCCAAAACGTCGCCGGTTATTACCTATTTTGGACGATACCTGCCTACTTTATTCTGGCAGGCGTTGCGTGTGAACGGGTTTGGCAAGTAATAGAAGGTAGGTCTGGAAGAATACTCGGTATGCTCGTGCCGTGCGTACTGCTGGTGACGCTCCTGTCGCAGGACTATCTCTATTTCAAAATCGAAAATGGTGGGAGACCGAAATGGCGGGAGGCGTTTGAAGTCGTACAAGTAGAGAAGAAACCTACCGATAAAGTGGTACTCTCAGAACCTGAGATGGGTAGGTATTATCTGCCAGAATTGACCCCGATCTACATCGGGGGGTTATTAGAGGATTCGGAAGCGTTTGAAAGGGAGTGGGAAACTTCGGGAAGAGAACGGTTATGGTTTCTTGTAGATGTGGCGAGTTTTAATGTCTTCGATGGAAATGAAAACGTCCGCAATTGGATTCGTCAACGCGGACATATCGTAAAAACACTGCCTGCCTTTTCACGGGCGAAAGACAGGACAATTCATGTGTATCTGTTGGAATAGCATAACCGAAGTCTGAATCGCGGATTACACAGATGACACGAATTTTAAAAGGCGCGTTTCCTATCTGCTTGAAACGCGCCCCTATACATAGGGAGAACGATCTCTCGACCGCGATGCTTTAGCATCTGAAGGAAAAAGGGTGCTACCATCTACGGGTAAAATTCATTCTACCGGTAAGTCCTGTTTGACCTTCGTCCTTTTTGGTTTCATACCCAACATATATGCCGAGTGTATTATTCTCGCCATAACCGATGTTCACACGTCCGCCGAAATTGAGAGCCCACAATCCACCCCCCTCACCGAGACCGAGCACGGATTCAAACTGTGGACCCACCGCGACAGTTTCGTTTAAAGCGTATGTAAGGTACGTCCGGTTGTAGACTTCATCAAGGGTTTCGCTATCAAATATGGTTTTGATTGTGCTGATTGTCCAATGGAAGCCGAAGATTTTACCGGCGGGTAGGATCACAAAGATTTGTGGGTATAAGGCATAGGGGCCATCTGGACTGACATAATTGAACCCGACACCGAGCATCGGTGTTAGCAGCAGTGCCATGCTGTCATTCGCGATAACAGGGAATGAAACGCCCATATCAAACTCGCCCAAATGATCGTTCACATAGATATTAGAATCAAATGAAATACCACCGCTGAGCGGATGACTTGCACCAACCAAAAAATAGGTGCCTAAACTATCAACATCAATTTGGAACCAGCCTGTTATCTTCGGTTTTTCTTCTGCTTTTTCACCTTCCATTTCATGACCATCGGCGAAGGCAGTAGAGAAGTTGGTAATAGATATTATACAAATTAGTACCCCGATAGCAATTAACCGAAAGCCATTATTGATAGCCCGTGCAAGGCAGATGAAATGATTGTTCATGAAAATCTCCTTTTTAAGGGGTGTCGGTTGTTAGTTAAGAGGTAAACTGTTAAACGAAAGTTCGCTTTAACCGACGCCTATTTTTTATTCAGCTTGCCCGACCTGTTCCATAAGCCGTTCCAGCTTACTCGGATCTTTGACCCCTTTTGATGCTTCGACGCCGGAACAGAGGTCGATGCCGTGAGGTCGGATTGTTTCAATAGCGGCTTTGACGTTCTCTGGACGAATCCCACCTGCAAAGAAGACTGGCAGCGGACTTTCTGTAATGAGTTCAGCAGCGACATTCCAATCACAGGTTTTTCCCGTGCCACCGTATCTCGGTTTCTCAAGACTCACATCAACGCTATCAAAGAGTAGAAAATCCGCACCGGCATCCCGGTATGCCTGCATCTCTGTGCGTACAGCCGGTATATCTACATTTTCAGGACTTCCGGCTGGCAAATAGACAGACTTCCAGAATTCACAGGTGCCTGTGCGCTTGAGTTCCTCAACCTGCTGTGGTGCCTCCTGTCCGAGGAGTTGAACGGCAAACGGCTGAACTTGTGAAATGATTTCTTGGATGTCGGATGTTGAGCGGTTATAGAGTAGAATTACGGTAGGAATCGGACTTCCGCTGGCAATTTCGGCGGCTTGCGTCGCGGAGCGGGTCCGTTCAGAGACGGCAACATCCACCAACACGCCGATGTAATCCGCACCAGCATCGGCGGCAAGTCGAGCATCATGGATAGAAGTGATGCCGCAGATTTTAACACTGCAGCGGGATTCTTTGGACATCTTTTAATTATACCTTTTAGTGAGATAGAGTCGGGATTACAAATCCCGCCTACGGAAGCGTCGCTTTTACTCTTCAAAAACGGTTTGGCGATCGGCATCTGAATAACAGATAATCATCGTTACGGGTTGCCAACCGGTGTTGACGGCATTGTGTTTGACATTGCGCGGAATACGCAGCATCATCCCCGGCCTGAGCGGAATAATCTCATCTCCCAATTTGTGATCGCATTCACCGGAGAGCACATAGATAAGTTCCTCACAATTTGGATGGTAGTGGGTCGGATTGCCTTCCCCCGCATTAATATAGACGACCCCGAATGTCATCTCAGCTTCAGGATCAATTTGATCGTTACAGAGCCACTTAATGGCGCCCCACGGAAATTCAAGTGCTCCAGCATCGTTACTGTTGGTTAAAGTTATCTCCATAGCGGTTTCCTTCCTATCTTTTGAGTAAAGCTCACAATTAAGTTTACACTCTCTAATGTGGCGAGGTTAGGAAACCTCGCCAGCGAGGGTTTCAATTATACATTGAAACACGCTAAACATTGCGCTGCATAAGCCTTCAACGCTATTATCGGTTTTTCATGCAGGTAACCGACGGGGGCACATATAGCCCGCACAGTGTCGATTTGCATATCAAGTGCCTGATGGGTATGTCCGAAGAGCGCATGTGTGACAAGCGGCTCCTGCAAGCACTGCGCCCCAAGGTGTTTGCTGCCCATGAAAGCCCGGAAAAAATCCCACGGTAACTCACCCCGGTATCGGATACACTCCCGAAACGGGACATGGTGCGTGACGACAATAATACGTGATACATCCTTCCGAATAGAGGCAATCTGCGCCCCAAGAGATGCTTCAAAGCGTCGGGCGACCGCTGGATCGGTATCATTCCATTTGGCATACCGCTTATCGTTCCAGACGGCTCCCATCAACTCTTTTTCGGCGTATTGATCGTCGGAAAAATCGTAACCCTCTGGAGCGAAACTATAATCGTACCAGCCGATAGTCCCACAGAAACCGACTTTCTCCCTGATAAAGGGTTCGTCCATCAAGGGATGAAATCCGCAGGCATGACAGAGTTCCGAAATAATTCCGCACTTCTGTTCACTCGTAACGTCAGTCGTCTCAATAGCCCAAATGTCGTGGTTACCGGGGACGAACAATTTCTCACACCTCAGATCCGCAAGGTGAAAGGCATTCAGCGTTTCGGAGAGTTGAACCAAATGCCGTGCGAGATCTCCGGCAAGCACTAAAACATCAAGTTCTGCTGCCCGAACAGCCGCAATAAGATGTGGAACCAGTGCTTTGTTCCAAGGCGTAACGTCCGTGTGTAAGTCTGAAATGAGACCAATCTTCATTAGCAGTTTTTATAGTAAAGTCCACAATTACGTGAACACAAGGGCGAGGTTAGAAACCTCGCCAGCGGGACCTGGGAGGGTGCTGCGATTTCCTAAAATGCCAACTTATTTTTCGGCTTTACTATAAAATTACATCGATTCCTCTTCCAGACTTCTGAATATCTCATCCAGAAAGATACGCACCCCACTCTCATCGTCCTGTTGGTACTGTTGAAGTTGGCGTTCCAACGCTCGGATAGAAGGGGCGTCACCGATTTTGGCAACTGCGTCGACGAGGGTGAGTTGAATCGCGGATTCAGTGCTATTTTCCAAGGCATTAATCAATCGATCTCTCGCCTTAGATCCACCAATGCTCCCGAGTGCGGAAGCAGCGATATCCTTCGTGCTGGTGTCTCCGTTTTCAAACGCAGTAATAAGCGTATCAACAGCGGGTTCACCAATCTGACTGAGTGCTAATCCAGCTTGGAAGCGGATGCCCGGAATTTCCACAGCATTTTCAAGAACCGCGATGAGGGCATCAATGGCAGAAACCGGTTTGAGAATTCCGAGTATAGAAAGACAAGCGCGTCGAATTTCTTGCTCGGGTTCCACTTCAATTTGGATGTATTCTTGCGCGAGTTCAGCGAGTTGCCCTTCGTTAATTTTTTGATAAAGTGCTTCGGACCTGTGTCTGAATTGCGTCCCGAAGGGTGCCTTAAGGGTGGCAGTATTCTCGGTTCTATCCACAGTGAGTAACCCCAGGATCGCAGCAGATTCTAATTGTTGTGCCTGAAGACTATCGGCTGGCAGTTGGTTGACGTCCGCGCTTTGAAACTCCTGAAAAAGGTCGTTAAGGACGCTCAATTCAACGAGGTGTTGAAGACTATTAATTGCCTCTTTCCGGAGCGAGAACTCGGTGCTATTTTTGAAGAGGTCCACGAGTGGTTCAATCGCCCGGACATCGCCTAAATCGCCGAGTGCGTCCACAGCGGCAATCTTCACACCTATGAGCTCAGTTGTTCGGAAAGTAAATTGCCTTTTAGCAAATTTGTCGAGTGTCTTCTTGTAATCATCAAGGCTATAAATTTTGCGTTCATCGACAATTTTCTCAACGATGTCCCCTACCTGAATATCGGTATTTGCCGCCGGGGTACCGGGTAAAACTTCCTTGACCCGCACAGTTCCACTGCCTTCAACGCTGAGTCCGACCTTATCCCCCTGTCTGCGGAGCGCGATCCGCAGGGGGGGTTTATCTTTTAGATAAAGAATGAAGTTATTATCCTCATCGAGTGCCTCCTTCATTGCCCCGTTAAAGTCGCCGACCTCTCGAACAGGATATTCTGCGATGACATACGAGATGAGTTCACCCGTCTCCAGTTGCGCTCTATCAGCGGGCCCGTTGGGGGTCGTATTCAAAACAACGACACCACTGGTTGACCAGCGGTCCTTCAGGTCGCTGTCTAACTGCTGCACCTGCATTTTCAGGTGTTCATCGTAATGCTGATTATCACACCCGAGTCCGAGCATCAGTACAAAGAGGAGTGGCACGATAAACACCGAGGGGTGAGGTTTGTTAAACCGTGTTATTTTTATTCGCATTTTTTAATTCTTCCTTAGCGGTTAAATGACGCGGGTAAGGGCTCACAATTCAGTTAAGAGGGATGACGACATCCCGGCTGCTCTGTTCTTTTAGAGCGTCTAAGAGCGGTTCGACAACTTTTTCGTCACCGAGGACTGCCAATGCCCGAATCGCATCAACACGCAGCGAGGACCCCTTATTCTGCACAATTTTGACTAATTCCGGCACAGCGCCCCCCCCAATTCTGCCGAGTGCTTCCACAGCAAGTTGGCGCACTTCAGGTTCCTCCCGATCGCGTTTCCATTTGGCAGACCCGGACTCAATTAAGGCGGCGAGTGCTGGAATTGCTTGTTCACTTCCAACCTCTCCGAGCGCCTTGACGGCATTCAAGCGAGTTTCCATTCTTCGATGATCCAAAAGTTTTACCAAAATAGGCACAATCGTCCCTGGATCCTCCTTCCCGAGATGTCCAAGTATCCAATGCGCATTATGTCTATCGCGATTGTCGCTCGACTTAATCGCCTTTTGGAGTTGGCTGAGGAGTCGATTCCGGTCGCCTTGCTTATAGACCCGCTTCAGCGCATCAAGCGCAGCATTTTGGACATCCAAGTCATCATCACGGAGTGTCTCAAAAACGAGTCTTTCGAGGTACTTCCGCTGTTCGGCTTTATATGCGAGGAACATCTGCTCACCTCGCGCAGGGATCGACGCTTCCTGCCAATCAGTGGTATTCGGCTCGTAAAATTCTTGCGAGTTGTAGTATCCAAGCAGATAGTGTGCCTCAGCGCTATCAATCTGTTGCTGGAGCGCAAGTTTAAATTCTCGGACGGCGCGTTCCTCTTTGCGTCGTTTATCCGATTTAATCAGTTCTTTACCCTTCGCGAGGTTCTCGTTCTGAGTACCGCACCCAATTACAAAGAGTGTCAGCACAAGGGCAAGCCAGATTTTCTTCATAATTCATTTCTCCTATGCCACTGTCGGTCGATTAGGCATCAAGAAGTTCCTGTTGTTCGCCGCCGGTTTCAGCAACTTGGTCCTCGGCTTCGCTTGTCTCTTCTTGTTCTTCGACTTCCTCTTGTTCTTCTGCATCAAGTGCCTTCTGCAGGATAACAAGCGGCTTTTCAACGAAACCCCAATCCTTATATCTCTGGATGACATTCGTTTCCGTGGGCGTCAGCTCAATTTCAAGGGTTTTCGCGCCATTTTCTGCGGCGGCAGCCTCGGCAGCTTTCATGAGATGGTCGGCTATCCCCAACTGCCGAAAGGGTCCAGAAACAGCGAGATTCCCGACGTGAGCGACCTCAGCATCGCTGGAATTCTTGCTGACGGTAATCTGTCCGATCGGGTATCCACTCGACTCCGCAACGAGTCGATGGGTTCGACCCTCTGATTCTAAATCGGCTTGCAGCTCCTGCGTCACCTGTGTTTTGGTTTTTTCAGGAAAACAAAATGTGTGTAAATGTGCCGCATCACCTTCTTCCGCTGGGCGTACTTTGATTGCCCCAGCCACGTCAAAATCTTGATTTGCCATGTTATTCTCCTTTAATCTTTATCAAGATGCCGGTATTTTCGCGCACAGCACGGCAGTACCTTTCAATAGCCAGCATCTATACCTATTATTTTGTCTCATTGTAATACAATTTGTTGCAGATTACAATTACTTTTCTCAGGACTCACGCACAGTGAACAGAGAAAGGCTGTATTTAATTCGGGCGAGGGGACAAAGGAGTACCCGTTGAAAGCGAAACATCCTAAGAAGAAATTGGTGTTTCATCTTCTTCTTCAAACTCATCAAAATCGTCAAGATCAATAAGCAGGGGCTGGTCGACAACTTCAACTTTTGTTTCCTCAAGGGTCTCCTGCCCAATTCGCAATTGTCGTTCCGCGTCCACAACATCTCTGTTAATTTTGCCAATACACCGGTTGAGTTTCTCAACGAGGACAGTGTGGCCATGCATCGCACGGCGGATTTGGCGGAGCTGGTCGATGACGAGTCGAAAGGTTCTGACGAAGTCGCCAGCATCTAAATCGGCATATTTTTCAAGTTGGTCAAAGGCACAGCCTTGACTCCAAGCGAGCATAGCAGTGCAGAGCCGGAGTTCTAACAGGGGTGTGATTTCAGTTACCTTATGCTTAGCCTCTAAACGCTGTATGAACGAAATTTCAGAACTGACTGTATAAAGTGCCTCTAACACACGTTCGTCTTTGAGGGGCTTAAAGTATCCATCTTTACGAGGCTCCGTGATAATCGCTACCATGAGACAGTTAATTTCGTCTTCCGTCAACTGCTCAAAAAGTCCGCTAAATAGCAATTGGGTTAATTGGAGTTCATATCCGTAGATAGAAGCAGCGGTGCTTCCACGTGGCAGAACGGATTGGTCTTCAATGTATCCGAGTTCTTCAAGCACCTTCAGACGGGCGGCTATCTGCCGCTGTGGCTGGTTCTTCATAGATTTCGTCTTCTTTTTGATTTTCTGAAGCTGCGCATCTGCCTGGCGAATTGCCGTATATCTTCCACCACACGTGTTCAAGTGCGGACATCCGGTACAAAGACTCTTCTCGGAATTCGTTTGAATACGTTTAATTTCTTTGCGAATGGTGTCCAGCCGCTTCAAGCGCTCCTTTTTCCGCCTTTTTCCTCGCTTCTGCGATCTGATTTGCGCCATCTCTCCATACAAACGCTGAATCTGGTGTCCACGACTTCGCTTCTGGCGAAGATGTTTCCGAATTTGCTGACTTCCATCAATACCCTCGTGAATACACTCGGGTTCAGGGAGCGTCTGAAGTTTTTTCGTTTTACTATTAATCTGCCTGCTGCGCTCAGCGACCCACACGCGGTTTTGATGATTACTCAGACTCATTGTGTAAACATCGTAAATGTCATCCCCATATTTCTCGTAAAGGTTAAGAATGCTGGAATAGGAAAGATTGAATTGACTCTCTATGGGTTCAATCTTATTAGAAACAACCCCTTGAATTTCATCGACATCGGCGTATGTAGGTATAATTTGCGCATAGACATAACCGATGGTATCTATACCGCGTCTGCCTGCGCGCCCTGACATCTGATGATATTCCCGCGCCTTGAGGTGTCGAAATCCGAACCCATCAAATTTTTCGAGGCTGTCAAAAACCACTGAGCAGGCTGGCATATTAATGCCAACGGCGAACGTTTCTGTGGTAAAAAGGAATTGGATCAATCCGGAGGTAAATAACCTTTCAACGATCTCTTTCAGCGTCGGTAGCATACCGGCGTGATGATAGGCGATGCCACAACTCACTAATTTACGGAACTCTGCAATCTTGTTTTCCTCGGCGATGTCGAATTGGAGGCAGAGTTCATCAAATTGCTTTAAAATCTGTGCCGTCTGTTCTTCATTCAGCAGCTGTAACTGCGATCCGAACGCCAATGATTTTGCGTTTTCTTCACACCTCCTCCGACTAAAACAGAAATAGAGGCACGGAAATTGCTTCTCTTGACGGAGATGCGGAATCAGACGTGTCTCCACGAAGCCTGCGGGAAATGCCGGAAGGTTTCTATTTTCCAATACCCCAGAATTTCGTACCCCGATATCGTGCTGAGATATTTTTCGCAGGCGGGAGATGTGTGAGGTATCCCCAATGCCGTAATCTTTAAAATAGAGGTAATGTTTTAAAGGAACCGGACGCTTTAATTCCTCGACTATCTCAATGTCGATATCCCGCACGCTTTGCATCCACTCTGTGAAAGGATTAATGTTCGGGATTGTGGCACTCAGACAGACGAATTTAATATGTTGCGGGGCGAAAATGATACTCTCTTCCCAGACTGTTCCGCGCTCAATATCATTAATATAATGGATTTCGTCAAAGATGACGTAAGAAACGTCTTGTAACCGTTCAATATCGTCAAAGATGGTATTCCGAAAAATCTCGGTCGTCATCAACAGCACTTGCGCATACGGATTTAGGACCACATCGCCTGTAACAATGCCGATTTTTTCCCCATATTCGGCGTAAAAATCCCGATATTTTTGATTACTGAGGGCTTTGATCGGTGCGGTGTAGATAACGCGACGGTTCTCCTTAAGACATTTTTCAACGGCGTACTCAGCAATAACAGTTTTACCCGCCCCTGTTGGGGCAGTGACAATCACTGAAGTATCCCGATTAATCGCCGCGATCGCTTCCTCTTGAAACCGATCCAGTTGTAACCCTTTGTAAAGCATCCAACCCTCCCTTGCATTTCAAACCACCTCCGCACAATGGACAAGCAGTGTGAGGTGTAATGTTAAGAACAATTGTAATAGATACGTTATTTTTTGTCAAGCGAAATTTTCTCAAACCCAAGGCTATTTAGTTTTAAGGTTCTTGTGCAATTTATCGGAAAAGCCGGGAATCGGAGCATTAGGGGCAGGTACAAGACCTAAGGAAACACCGAAGCAAAAACCCCTACAAGAGGTCTATTTATTTTTCGGGTTTACCATAAATGACCCTGCGTTTCTGTCGTTTCTCCTTGACATCCTCCACTTTTCATGTTACTATAGGTATTAAGAGCGTTTAAACTGGGTTCCATATCAACGTTAGAGGTGAAAACTTATGCAAAACGCTAAAGGGAGACGAAACCAAGGGTCGTCTATCTATGGCAAGCAGATCTTGGCGATTCTGATAAGTGTCGCGCTTTGTGGTGTTATCGCATGGGCACAAAAGCGTAATGATGAAAATAAGAAGGGCATCACCTTAGTAGATCTCGGCGTAACAGCGGCACAGAAAGCCCAACTTGAAGAATTGTGGGACCTGAAACGTCAAAAAGACATTCAGTCAATCAATGACTTGAAAACCTTAAATCGACTCGCCAAGGATTCGCTTGTAGAAGATATAGAAATTCAGAAAACCTTAGACGAATTCCGAGCGAAACGGCAGCAGATGCAAGGACAGATTGAAGAGATTGAGGAAGAATTGGTTCAGACATTACCGACTCAAGCGCAACTCCATTTAACACTGATGGGTGTGTTGGATAACGGTATCCCGCGCCGAACGAAGAAGCCACAAACCAACAAGACCCCAAACGCAGCACCTAAACCACCGTCAGAACAGTAGGTGCAATAAAAAAGTGGAGGATACCAGACTTGAACTGGTGACCTCTTGCATGCCATGCAAGCGCTCTCCCAGCTGAGCTAATCCCCCACACAAAGATTGTTTTAATTATATCACATATTCTCAGGGAATGCAAGAAAAATTTACCTTCTTCGGAAAAATGACTCAAAAACCGCAAACAGATCCATTTTTTTCCTTCGCGAATCTTGATAGTAACGAAGTTGAACTCGCAACAGGTGCCCTGCTCATCGCGCAAAGCGAGTATCGCGAACTCAATATTGAGAATTACCTCTACCAACTTGACGAGATGGCGGCTGCGGTCCGGGAACGGATCCAAGCGGCAACGCTACCTGAGCAGCACATCACCGAATTGAATCGATATCTCTTTGAGGAAAAAGGCTTCACAGGAAATATCGATAATTATTACGCGCTCGGTAACAACTTCCTCAACTTTGTCCTTGATAAAAAGACAGGGATTCCAATCACGTTAGGTGTTGTCTACATCGAAGTTGGTAGACGCGCTGGGTTACCACTCGTCGGTGTAAATTTTCCAGGGCATTTCCTTGTCAGATACCAACGCGAACATTTAGACATCCTGCTTGATGTATTTGAAAACGGATCCTTTATGTGCGAAGACGCACTTCGGGCAAAACTCCAAGAAACCCACGGTGACTCGGTACCGCTGGAATCGAGTATGTTGACTGAAGCCACAGATAAAGAGATCCTTGCCCGCATTTTGCGGAATCTGACGCGCGCCTACACGCTCCTTGAAAACTACGATAAAGCCCTTACAGCCGCTGAACGCATTACGTGGTTGTTACCAAACACCGCCCCGGACTACCGCCTGCTCGGTTACCTACACTACAAAAATCATGCGTACAGCAAAGGTATCGCCGCCTTCGAGACATATCTCCGCCTCGCAGACGCTCCGCCCGATGCCACGGCAGTCGAGCGAAACATACAGCACCTCCAAAAGCTACTCTCGCGTCTGAATTAAGATTAACGCAACATCCCCACGCTTACCCAAGCAAAAGACATGACATTTTCTCGCGGACGTGATATACTGAGTTTGAACGTCCTGTTAGCGGATGCACACGTGCAGCGGATTTCCGTTTTCACGTTCGTGCCGGTCCGCATAAGGGTTAATGGCAAATATTACATCTGAATTTCAGCGGTTTCTGGAAAAATCTCAGCCCAAATTAACAATGGAGGAGATAAACATGAATTATCTGGAACGCTATTGCACTTGGGTATGTACTGTCCTGATCCTGCTCAATCTATCATTGACAGCGTTGGGACAGGCAGAAAAGGCGGAAACTCTTGTTGGACACTGGACATTTGAGAAAGGGGTCGAACAGGAAGATCTTACGGGTAACTTTGCTGATATTAAGCTCATGGGTGCTACAATCGAGGACGGTCAATTGAATGTGGATATTGGCAAGTGGGCAATCGCCAGTGGATATAATGGACCGGATATCGGAGAAAAGACGTTGGTGTCGTGGGCAATCATGGATAATCTTGATGTCCAGAAAGGCTCAATACTCACCATCGACCGTCTCTCCGATCCGACATTCGACGCGATCGTCTTTGGGGAACGTCAGCCTCATCGTTGGATGGCAGGTAGCGGTTGGTTTCACCGCACCCAAGACCCGAAACCTGGGTTCGAGGAAAAGAAAACGGGAGAGCTGATTATGATGGCGATCTCGTACGAAGATGACGGTGGCACGGCGCGGGTACAGATATACCGGAACGGAGACAAAATTGGCGACTATACATTCGGTCAATTCGTGACCTTTGAGAACAACGATGCCGAGGCAATCTGGGGGAAGCGCCACGGAGGTTTGGGTGGAGGTCCGGGAGATCTCGACGCGCATATTGAGGATTCACGCATCTACGCTTCCGCTCTCAGTGAGGCAGAGATCAAAAACTTGCTGCCTGATACGCTTGATGTGGAAGCGCACGGTAAAATCGCGACGACCTGGGCAAGACTGAAAACAGAGTAACATTTGAACATGAGTTGTATGAGATGTCCCGGAGGGTTTTGAAACCCTTCGGGACTTCCACAAGAGAAAACTAATATTGTTTTTATACCTGTAAAGAAAAATCGAAACGCAAAGCATGAAAATTTTAGGTATTGACACCTCAACCCCTATCGGAAGCATCGCCTTAATAGATGGCGATAATTTAGTCGCGGAGCATACGCTCAATATTGTCCAAGCGCACTCCTCCAGACTCATGCCTGCAATTGATAGTGTCTTGAAATGGGGCAACATCACAGTAGATGCTCTGGGCGGATGCGCTGTCGGCATCGGACCCGGATCGTTCACCGGTATCCGCATCGGTGTCGCGACGATCAAATCCGTCTGTTATGCCCTTGATAAACCGATTGTTGCCGTCTCGACCCTGGAGGCGATTGCGTATAATCTCCGATCGACAAACGGTGTCATCTGCCCACTTCTCGATGCCCGACGGAGTGAAATTTATGGCACTGCCTTCCACGGTGGTACCGAATGGCAACGCCTCAGCGAAGACCTCTGTTTACCTATTGATGCGTTCCTGGATCGACTTGGTGAAGTGACGGCACAACGGCGTGTGCCTACTACTTTTAATTTTGTTGGAGATGGACTCCTGACATACGGGAAGGCTGTCCGAGAAAGACTCGGTGAGCGCGCACACTTCGCCGATCCCATTTTCAACGTTCCACGGGGAGCAACGATTGCACACCTTGGGGCACAACGGCTGCAGCACGGAGAGCGCGATAGTTATTGGACCTTAGTGCCGAACTACGTTAGAGTTGGATTATATTAACGCAAGTTGCCATCTATATAAAATTCCTGACAACCGGAAGGGGGAAGTGCCGCAGTTAGATGAATCGCATCTTTAAAAACACGTCCTCCCTTTTTAGTGCACACCTTATCGGCCGCCTCGGCTCACTCGTAATAACGATCTGGCTCATGCCGCGTTATTTTACTGAAAGTGAACTCGGCGGCTATTTTGTTGCGATCGCCCTCACGAACCTTATCGCGATTCTCACGGAATTAGGACTCCAAAATCCACTTATCCGAGAGATGACGTTGCATCTGCAACAGACCCGTCACTATCTCGGTAACGCCCTCATCGTTCGCTGCATCCTCTCAATTATCGCATACGGCATCATGATTATCAGCGGTATCTATCTCTACCCCCCGATAATCGTAAAGATGATAGTGTTCCTTGGATTGGCAGAGATCGCAAATTCCTTAGCGCAATTGTATCGCTGCGTCTTTCGCGCACACGAGGAGATGAAATACGAGGCACTAACGGTAATAGCGGAGCGTGGGGCGTTTCTTGTCATCGGCGGTGGCGCGATTTTACGCGGCTATGGACTCATTCCCGTCTGTCAAGTGATGCTCGCGGCAAGCTGTATTAACCTGATTTTGAGCGTTGGACTCACCCGATTCCGCTTCACCGAACTCCGTTTCCGACCGAGTCAGGAGATCGTGAAAGTGTTGATGCAGCAGGCACTTCCGTTTGCGATTGGGAATCTTTTCAATCTGCTCTATTTTCGCGTTGATGCAATTATGCTGTCGAAATTAAGCGCAGAAGGGGTGGATGCAAACACATGGTACGGTTTGGCGTATACGATCGTTAACGCTTTTACGATTCTGCCGGGCGCGTTTATGATGGGGGCGATGTTTCCTGTCCTCTCCCGTGCGTGGGAACGCGAAAAAGGGAGATTTCCCGGGGCATACGCGTTCGGTATGCGGTGGATGGTGCTGAGCGGATTTCCGTTGGCGGTTGGACTTTCGACCCTATCTCCCGAAATTACGACGGTGTTGTTTCCGACCTACGCACCGAATGAAGTAGAAAAGGTGTCAAACGCGCTCCAATGGCTGAGTTGGGCGGGTGGACTCATCTTCATAACGACAGCGGTGCAGGCGGTGCTCCGGGCAACAGACAAACGCAGCGCTTTCTCCGTTCTCATGGGAACAACGGCACTCCTGAACATCTGTCTGAATCTATACTTAATCCCGCGTTTCAGTCATACTGGTGCGGCAATAGCGATGGTTATCAGTGAGGGATACCTACTTATCTTTGGAATCGGTTACATTTCAAGAAACATTGTCAAACTCCGAGCAACCCCTTTTATATTCCGCACGCTTTTGAAAGCAACTTTCCTTTCCGGTGTGATGGGTATCGGTTTAGTGGTGTTGAAGGGTTCTTTCTCCATTTGGGTGCTGATTCCGGTGGCAGTGCTGTTTTATGGTGGCGGGATGGCTCTTCTGGGCGAATTCCGAGAGAGACTTAGATTTGATTAGCAGTCCCTATTTCACTATCATCACCCGTTGTGTTGCGGTGAAATCTCCCGCGACGAATTGTAAAAAGTAGATGCCACTCGAAACGGGTTCGCCTGCTTCATTCCGCCCATCCCAATAGACGGCTTGCTCGCGTGTTCTGATATGCGGAGCAAGTCTCCATTTTCTATACCAGACCAACCTTTTTCCTGAAAGGGCACCATGAAGAGATACCCATTAAGGATACAACTCCTGCAGCACCTCAAAATAATTAGGGAACGTTTTGCTGACACAGTCTGGATCGTTAATCCGAATCCCGTTTGCCTTTAAGCCGACGAGCGCAAACGCCATTGCCATGCGGTGGTCTTCGTAGGTATCAATCGCTGCAGGGGTAACAGATGAAGGCGAAATTTCGAGTCCGTCTCGGTTTTCAACGACAGGCACGCCTAATTTTCGGAGTTCCGTCACCATTGCATGGATTCGGTCGGTTTCTTGCCAGCGCGTGTGTTCAATGTTTCGGATGGTTACTCTGCTATCGGCAAAGGGAGCAATCGCCGCGAGGGTTAGAGCAGTATCCGAAACCGCCCGCATATCCACATCGATCCCTTTCAATTGACGCGGACCCGTAACGGTAATGCCACCGTCAGAAACAGTGACCTGACACCCCATCTGTTCTAAAATACGTACGAACTGAACATCGCCTTGCCTGGAATCCAAAGACAGATATTGGACAGTGACACGTCCTCCTGTGATCGCGGCAGCAGCAAAGAAGTAGGAGGCGTTGGAAGCGTCGGGTTCAATATTATAGATACGCGGCTGATACCGTTGCCCACCTTCAATCCGAAAATACTTATAGCCAGCACTGACGACCTGCACACCAAACGCCTCCATCACTGCAAGTGTGATGTCAATATAGGGCATTTCGCGATCGCCGATAACCTCAATCTCTACGTCATTTTTAGCATAGGGTGCGATGAGTAGTAACGCCGTCAAGAACTGACTGCTCTTACTGACATCAAGTTGGGTCTTCCCACCCGCTAACCCGTCTGCTTCAACAATGACAGGAAGATGTCCATTGTCAAATTGCGAGCGTGCGGAAACGCCAATTTGTGTTAGGGCATCCAGTAAATCGGAGATAGGGCGGCCGTGTCGCATCGGTGCATCGCCATCAATGACGAACTTTCCACGCCCTAATGACACGTAGGCGGTCAGCGAACGTGAAGTGGTTCCTGAGTTCCCGATATAAAGTTCAGCACTCGAAACCGGAATATCGCCACCGTTTCCATGCACATTAAACGTCGTTCGCTTCTCATCAGCGTCAATCTCGACCCCGAGCTTCCGCAGCGCCGTGCACATATAGCGCGTATCATCGCTGAAGAGGGCACCGGTTATGGTTGAAGCCCCGCGTGCCAACGCGGCAACTAATAATGCCCGATTGGTATAACTTTTAGAACCGGGAACCGTTATGGTGGCATCAACGGGTTTGCGAATCGGCTGTATTTCCATCATTTAGCAATCCCTGCGTCCGATAATAATTGTCGGAGTTCGTCCTTCGCAGCTTCGCTAACGGGCAGCAAGGGTCCCGTTGTATGGGCATTACAGACTCCCAAAATCTCCAGACACGCCTTCATGCCGCTCACACCCTGTCCATAGGTATACATTTTGCCGAGCCGAAGTAACAATTTCTGTAACCGGTGGACTTCATCGATGTCGCGTGCCTTTGCGGCATTATAGAGCGCGACAGATTCTTTCGGAGCGACGTTTGAAATCGAGACGACACCCCCATCGGCACCAAACAGTACCGCAGCCCCGAGCGCAGTATGCGAACCGAGCATGACAGAGAAATCCGTCCGATCCCCGAGTAAAGCCAAGAGATTGAGGCAGTTCGTCCAATCGCCCGAACTGTCCTTAATGCCAACAATATTCTCACACGTCTCCGCGAGCTGGGCAACGATATAGGGTTTAATCGCTGTCTTGACGGTTGAAGGGATGTTGTAAATGAAAACAGGGAGTTCCGTGCTTGCAGCAACATCATAATAGAATTCAATCAGATCTGCATCGTCGGTAGAGGGGTAGTAGTAACCGGGTGTTGCAGCGACCGCATCAACGCCGAACTGTTCAGCAATTTTGATGTTTTGGATAACGCGCTGGGTGCTTGTGTCCATCACACCACAGATCATCGGCACCCGACCGCCGATCGCTTTGACAGCGATGTCCATCGCCCGTTCGCGCTCCGTATTCGTCAACGTGGTAAATTCACCAGAAGTCCCCAATAGATAGATGCCGTGGATACCGTTGTCAATCAAACGATTGAGTTGATTAATAAACCCGAGTTCATCAACGCGCTCTTTTTCATCAAGTGGCGTTATCGTGGGTGAAAAAATGCCTTCAAATCGGATATTCATGAATGCCTCCTATAGAGCGTAATTGCCGTCTTTCTCACGCATATGGCTTGCCAAGAATATAGTATCGAATTATGAATTTCAGTGTAGCAGATTCCGATTTAGTTGTCAAGATGATCCGAAAAACGACTCGGGCTATTTAGTCCTCGGATTTTTAGGGAGTTCGGTTGGAAAATCGCGACGACAAGAATAGTTTCTGTTTGCAAATTATGCCGAAAACGTGCTATGATACTGTCAAACCCAATCAGGTGACATACCCCGCAGCAACGGCATATCGCAAATGTTAAATAAGTAGAAGGTAGACCCGGCAGCGTCCTAAAAGGAATCACAATGAACATCCGCGCCCAACTGACATTCAGGTACATCGGCATTGTGCTTTTAGTATTGCTCGCCATGTATTTCTATCTTGCTACGATGCTGAAAGACTCCATGAGCAATCACATCACCAGCGAATTGGAAGTTCAGGCAGCATTAACCCGGGAATTCCTCATCGAAGAACTCCCTCCCCAGGATAACTTTACTTACGACCTCATAGACCCGCTCGTCGATAGACTCGGAAAGGCGAATAACGCCCGTGTGACCTTCATCGACTTAGATGGTGTCGTTTGGGGTGACACAGAACGGGATGGACAGGCACTCCGTGCAATGGACAACCACCTCACGCGTCCAGAGATCCAGGATGCCATCAAGAAGGGGAACGGGATTCGAGACCGCTATAGCAATACAACCCAGACAGGATTTCGTTATTTTGCTTTGCCAATACACCGCCCTGTAGGCACAGAAATCTCACCAGATGGAGAAGGCACTTTGATTGGTATCTGCCGCGTCGCGCTTCCGATGGCGGCCGTCAATACAGCGATTGATAATCTCCGGGGGATGGTTCTCATTGCGAGTGTGGCGGGATTAATTCTCGCAATCGTATTTAGTATCTTTAGCACCGGTGTCATCACAAAACCGATTGAGAAATTAACTCAGGTGACACAATCGCTCGCTGCAGGCAACATAACCTCGCGCGTCCCTGTCGATTCCGGCAACGAACTCGGCCAACTTTCGCAGAACTTTAACCTCATGGCAGACAGGATACAGGAACAGATTGACGAGATATCCGAAGAACACCGGCGTTCGGCAACCATTTTGACAAACATGGGCGAAGGGGTCCTACTCGTGAACGGTGCGTCTGAAATTACCTACGCCAACCCAACAGCTATCTCTATGCTGGCGCTCCCCGATGTTTATATCGGCAAAGCCCTCATCGAAATCAATCGGATTCCAGAACTACAAGCACTCCTGAAAAAGGCAGAACAAACAGAAACCATCGCCTTCGCAGAAATCCAGCTGGGGAACCTGAGAGAGCCGGAGGCAGAGGTCACGGTTGTTCCGGTTTCCGCAGGTCAAGAATACGTCATCGTTATCCATGATGTCACAAAGGAACGGCAATTAGAGCGGATTCGCGCTGACTTCGTGGCGAATGTCTCACACGAACTCCGAACGCCGCTCACAACGATCCGCGGTTACGCTGAAACCTTACTCAGTGAGAATTCCGTTCGGACAAAGACAGGCGAACAGTTTATCGTGAAAATTCTCAATCACTCCGCCCGACTGACAAGATTAGTCTCGGACCTGTTAGAACTCTCGCGGCTCGAGTTGGGTGAGGTAGAATTAAAATGCTCGCTCTGTCATCTCAATACTTTCTACGAACCAATTTTAGACGTGTTTGAACCCTTATTAGAGGAATCAGGATTGGTCTTAAAATGGGAGATTTCTGAAAAGTTCCCGGCGGTTAACATAGATCAACAACTTTTCATGCAGGTTTTTGTGAATTTGATTGACAACGCCATCAAATACACGCCGGATGGCGGTACAATTACGGTTTCGGCAGAGATCTGCTCGAGTGAAATCATTGAAGATGCCGATACGACAGCGAAAGAAGTTATTGTGCATGTAAAAGATACGGGGATCGGCATCCCGATGGAATCTCAACTTCGCGTGTTTGAGCGGTTCTATCGTGTCGATGAAGGACGTGCCAGAGAGATGGGCGGCACCGGATTAGGTCTGGCGATTGCCAAACATATTGTCCTCAGTCACAACGGAAAAATATGGTTGGAAAGCACCCTTGGACAAGGTAGCATCTTTCATGTCGCCCTGCCTCTATAAAGAGGTTCTGTTAACCAATACGGCTAAATTTTCCATGTCTCCTGCGTGTAAGCCATCTCCCAAAAAAGGTACTCATAACGACTACTCAGCAAGAAGTCGTTTTTCATCCGTTCTTTGGCAGAGGTGTTATACGCCGCGGTGAGATCGTTGAGCAGACGCCGCAGTGACACACCCAACGATAGGAATTCAGGAGACGCGTACATCTCAATCCACTCCTGGTAGAGCGGTTCCGGTGATCCCCCTTGTTCAGCAAGTGTCGTGCCGATCTCGGCGTAACCCCACTGACACGGTAGAACACTGGCAACGATATTTGCTAAAGTCCCGACTTGAGCGACATCAAGCAGATGCCGGGTATACGCATGTGTCGTAGGTGCCATGGGTGCGGTCTCCATCTCAGCGGCGGAGATACCAAATTTCGCACAATACCCTCGATGCAAATCCATCTCGGTGTTCAGTGTCTCGTTGAGCAGTGTCGCAAACATCGCCATTGTGGTTTCATCATGTGCCTTGATAACACCGTGCGCAAATACACGGCTGTAGTCCAACAGGAAGAGGTAATCCTGAATGAGGTAAAACTTAAATTTTTCTGTGGGGAGACTTCCATCAGCAAGCCCCCGAACGAATGGATGCTTGAGGTCGGCTTCCCAAATCGGTGCAGCAACGCGTCTAAGTTCGTCGGTAAATCGTCCATTTTGTGTCATAATGTTGTTGAAACTCCTTAAAATATGCCATAATCTTTACTGTGTATCATCCCCTGACGAGCAAAGGATATCAAAATGTTTGAAAAACTCGGAATCGTAACCAATATCTGGTCTGAAGAAATAGAAAACGGAGCGCGCTTCGATGAACTTATGGTAGAATTTGGCGCGAACGGATTTAAGGATATGGAGGTCCGCGAAGGCGATTACCTGCGCACCTCCGAATTCGGGGAACTTATTGAACATCTCGAAGCCGCGATGCCTGAGTACACCGACACAGCATACAAAACTATCTGTGACGCCGTATGGACAAAACACTCTCACGAAGCGAAGCATCCCACACTCTTTGCGGAGATTGCAGCGTTCGTTCAAAAAGCGTCTGGACTCACCTTGAGTTATGCCATGTCCCATCCTTGGCTTTCATCGCCAAAAGACAGTGAAGCTGACACACAAGAGATTATTAGGGCGAAGAAGTTGGCATACTTACTCTGTCCAGCGCGCCCGCGGCTCCGACTCGTCGATCTCGACACGGAAGGGGACATTGACGCATCCGCAGCGATCGCCAATTTAAAGCATTATAATGCGCTTTTACCCGATTTTCCGATGATTTTTGCCGTGGAGAACGCCCGACAAACCGCTACATTGACCTTGAAGTTAGCCGTCGCGGGCGGTGCCAAACTGACTTACGACGAAACAAACACATACCGAGCAGACGGAACAACGGTGAACCCTCCTGACGAATTCTGGAGTGCTGTTAAAATGACGGATCTCACCTCGGTCCATTTCAAACAGAAAACGGAAGACGGTGTGCTCTCAGAAGTATGTGACGGCTTCGTCGACTTCCGGGCAATTGCTGAACGCTTGAAAACGCAAGACTATACCGGCGATCTGCTCCTTGAAAACACGCCGACTGCGCATTCTCTGCAAGATGCCCTACGGAGCCGAGAGTATCTGCTCAATTGCTAAGTAAGACAGGTATTTTGCCTACATCCCCTTAAGTTTACCCCACGTGGTAGCAAGCTTGGCTTTCGGAGAAACTGGCAATATTGTAGCCAGTCCCTGTTCCCGAATCATCTCTGTCTCTTCAAAGGTAAGGGCAATACCGTTAAAAAGGGCGGCGTGCGTAATCGAAACCGCAAAAAAGCCACCGGGGAGTTTATTACACTCTAACAGACACCCCATGAGCAGCGGATACGCCTCTTGTGTCAAGTCATTTCCCTTGATAACCTTCACAGCAACTTCCTCGCCGTCCCTGTAGATAAAGGAGTCGGCATCGCGTGTGACGACTGCAGCGACAAACTGCCACGTGTTAACCTCCATCGTTCCTGCGGGACTGATAATACTTCCGTTATCTGAGCCGTTTGCTGAGGTCTCCAAGCGGATCGCGCCAGGACCCGTGTCACCGATATCGAGAATCCAGCCGCCATTCCAGCACCACGCGCCTTTGGAGATGATACCTTTTCCATCGCCAGGTAAAGCCGGATTCAACCATGCCACTAAGGTAAAATCGTTCTCTCCAACGTTGACGGTATCACTGTGCGGAATCTCAAGATAGTCGTCCTTACCATCAAATTTGAGGGCTGGACCGAGATCACTATCTACCCATTCTGGGTCCCCTTCGATTGTTCCATCATTGCCGTTCCCCGAGTGATCTTTTACCGTGTTGCCTTTCCCTTCATCAAAAAGCCACGCGCCTGCCAAAGTGCCTAAATCTATTTCAGCATAACCCATCGTCCCTGAGGCAAGTAGCATCCCTACAAGAATCACGTATAGCCAATTCACATTAACTTTCATTTTTCCTCTCCTTTTGAAAGCCGTGTAATCGTAAACCCGTTCCACACCCAACGTTTCTTTCGAGTATAAATCACTTGGGTTAGACGCTCATTCGTGATCGTAACAGTGTATCGCCTTTCCGCAAATTCATCTGCTGAAGTGAGACGTAGTTTCTGGAATTTCTTTTCGCCGTTCGCAATGAGGTTAATATCCACCGGTGCAATAACCCCTGCGTAGAAATAGCACGTAATTTCGTAAGTCCCATTCGGGAGCGTGAGCCTGAAAACACCATCCTCTTCACCCCAGAGGCTATCTTGATACAGAAGAAGATTCGGTTCACCGACTGCTAAAACATCGCGTAGGTCCCGCGCAGCCTTCGGGGCTTCGGTGTGCCAATATTTGAGTTCAAAACCACCGCCGCCGGTTTTAAATTCATCCTGAACAGATTTCGATATCCAACCGTACCGCCCATCTGTGTAATCCGTGTCCGTGTATATAGGAATCCGCCCCAGGGCAGTCTCTCCATCGCGCGGTTGCATGTCGAAGGTCATCTCAGTCGTATCCTCCCATAATTGCGAGTCCGGTGCGACGCGCTTGCGCCGATACAGCCGATTAAAGTTGGTTGCATGGATCACCTCATAATCTTGGGTAAGATCTTCAACGTTATCATACTCTGTGCGCCAGACGAGCACATAGTCCGGTGGCACTTTCTTGTTTTTGTAGCGGAGCGGGAAGTGATCTGTGTTCGGTTCATAGTTCTGAAGATAGGCAACATCGTTCTCCAACGCCAGATACCCCTCTATATGCTCAAACGGGAGAATGTATTTGAAATCCCATTTCGCCGAATCGGGCGTACCCCCCCACGAACTCGGACGACTCGCAAGGACCGTGTGCGGTTCTATCATCTCTGCCGATGAAAGTGCCTCTTGGGCATCTCTGTCCAGCAGATAGTAAGTTTGAACGTGATAACCGAGATGCCATAACGCTAAAACAATCAGGATACCGCTGAAGGCATAGTCAACGAATCGATGAAGACTGAAACTGAAGAATGGCAGTAGGGCGAGTAGAATGTAGATATGTATCCGATCACTGATCCACATACCCCCAGAACGCAAACTCCACGGGGATTTGAAATAGAGGAACGTTAATATCAGCGCAATCAGCAAAAAAACGTCTGTTCGAGCGAGAATTGCGGCAGCACCTCTGGAACTTCCGTTTTCCGATGTCGACGCGGCACGGTGGGCATAAATTTTACCGATCCTGTCGATGACAGTCAGCAGAAAAGCGATTCCAAGCACAGCAAGGAGAAGGTTGCCTATCAGAACATGGTCATCCCGAAAGGAGACAATGGAACCGATGGAGAGAAAGTACTTTATTAATCCTTCAAAACTTCTATGGAAACCCCCTCCCTCTCGTTTCACCAGATAGTAGGACAGTAGGATTACATAGGCGGGGAGCATGGAACCCAAAAAGAGTAAGATAGATTTTAATTGTGCGACTAACCGCACACGCGGAGATTCTAACACCTCATAAACATAACGGAAAACACCGAGAACCGTTAGAGATACTGTCAGCAGCGCGTAGGATTGAAAGTGCGTGAGATAGACGACCGTGAGCCACACGTAAACCGTGACAAACGCCCTTGGACTGAGTTTATTCTCACATCGCCACCAACAACCGATCGCGAAAAAAAAGAGTGAGACACTTAAGGCGAAGTTATAGAATCCCATGTGCAGCAAATAGTTATAGGCAAAAATGAAACCGACGAGGCAGAAAAGTGTCTTGCTTTTTTGAATACCGTTGAGGAGATAGAGGAGAGAAAGGGGGAGAAGTCCTATGCAGAGACTAAAGAATATCTTTTCGCAGACAAGCGGGGGAAAGATATACATGAGCGCTGCCATGAAGGCATGGGACGTCCAATTCGGAAAAAGCGTCGGGTTGCGTTCGTGAACTTCCCGGAGTATATAGTTTTCGTGATTGTGATATACCTTTAAAATGTGTGCGTTGTGGACATGCGCGGGTCCGTCTTGGGTCCCGGTATACTTGAACAGCCAAGTCGGCAAAACATGTATCACCAAAAGTACAATCACGATACTGTGCTGGATAGAGAATCGACGCACTTTCATAGTTGCCTCGCTCTTGAACAACCGTCTTTCGCACGAATAGAATCGGATGTTGCTATTCTACAAGAACTTTGCCGCAAGGTCAACAAAAACTGTGGATAAGGCGAGGTTAGATGAAGATTAATTTTTTAATTCGGTAATATGCGGGCAGGCACAAGCCCTGGGGAAACACCCAAGCAAAAACCCCCTACAATGTCTTTTTTGGGATAGGATTACCGAAATATTTATTTAAATTTCATTCAACCGCGCCAACGGGGAATGTAAGCATCGGGAATCGGAGTTCCCTCCTACAGAAAAGCTAAATGCTCTATGTGGATAAAGCACTAAAAAGGTGAGTCTTGGGCTTGTGTATTTTCTGCTTGCGCGTCACTCGAAGCTGCAGTCTCTTGATTCGCGGATTCCTCAGATTCAGGGACTTCGCTCTCCTGTGCAGCCGTTGTTAATTGCTTTACACGCTCGCAGAGTTCATCTAACAACTGTGGTGAGGTTTCCGCCGCTTTCAGTTCCGCAGAAAGCTGCGTCCACTGCATCTCGGTCATATCGTTCCGAGATTCCACACCATATTTACGTTTGATGTAATTCCAGAGATCCGCCTTATCGACACCTTTTCCTTCAAGAGGTCCCGCCAGATTGTTCGCGATAGCAAAAGCCGCTTTTTGGGCGTTAGCGATATTTCCAGCGCCCTGCTGTAACCGCGGTTGTTGCGCCGTATTACCACTCCCCGCTTTTCGGTTCAGGTAGAAATTCAGGACCTCGCGGATGACCGGCACGGGGATCAACTGTTTAATTGCGTTACGCTGCGCTTTATGAATCGCTTTGGTGAAGGCGAACGGATCGGCGCGTCCGCCAGCCATCTTCAGTTGCTCATAAGCACCGTAACGAGAGGAACCGGTGATTGTATCGACGGCTTTCGCAGTCGCAATCCAAGAATGCTCGCGCTCCTCATAATCAATTTCTTCGATCTGGATACCGCCCCGGCGATTTGCGGCTTCGTTAATACCGGCTAAAGTCAACCCTTCAACAGTACGTCCGCCCTGTTTGAAGGAGTAGACATAATCCTGAATCGTCTGTCCAGTCATCAACTCAATGATGGCCTGGTCATCCACCTGATCGACAACTTCATATTCTGCGGTAACTGGTACCATTTCGTTCTTTTTTTCTTCAGCCATGATATCCTCCGATTTCTAAATATATAATTAGTATAACATATCTTTAGATATATATCAAAAAAAAATGCTATTTCATTCATCGTCGGCAATGCCCGTCGTAATTTCGATCTGTACTCCATCTGTTACAATGCTTTCAACGTAGAGCGTGAATGTATACATCTGATGGTTCTCGTATTTTTGAAGTTTGGAAGGAAAGAGACCTTCCCCTGCAACATCATCTATAATCCAAAATGTCACATTTCTATTGTTTGTGTCAAGTGTCATCGCGCCTGAATAATTTTTTACCCATTCCGGGTCTACATCATCTCCAATGCCCAGCAGTTCATTTAGTCTTTTAAGTGAAACCGTCTCATTTTGAAGACGCACTGTTTTTCCGACATACCTCTGACCCCCAGCGACAATCTGCTCAAGCGTCGTGTCGAGCACCTCAATATCCGCTTTCGCGGTGTGTTCAGGGACATCAGCCCAGATAGTGAAGAAACGCTCGCCATCTGCGGCTGTGTCTCCGGAAATGTCTTTTATTAGAAGTGTAAAAGTGTAAGTGGTATGCCCCCGAATATGTCGTAGACCACTCTCCATGTAATTTAAATAATAGTGGCGCACAAACTGCGGGTCAGAGTCGGTGATGAAAAAACGGACTGTCTTGTGATGCGTAAACAATTCTAACCTTGGTGGGTCCCCATCAGCACTCGGATAAATTCTGCCAGCAGCGGTAATCGTAACCTTCCGTCCCTTGTACTTTGAGTTGATGCCATTTACTTCAACATCGTTGATAATATCGGTGAGGGTGCCAAGTTTGACGCTGGGGGATATCCGATGAAATTTTGCACATCCTCCAAAGATAGTAATGGCAAAACATGCACATAAAGATGTAAAAAGTTTCATGTTTTTTTAATTGGGACTTACGCAATTTTCCATGAAATGCTCCATATTGCGCCAGTGGCGAGGTTAGGAGGGAAACACCCAAGCAAAAACACCTCGCCAGCGGGACGGGCTGCGTAAGTCCTGTTAATTATACCTTGCGGGAGAATAACGTGAGTTTGAATGTTTGACGCACCTTCTTTATATCCGCCTGCGTGTTTTTGCAAACGCTAAAATCCAATGCGAAGAAAGTATTTCTGCGTATTGTTGCAGGCTACGTGTCTGGTAGAAAGTTGTAAAGTGTTCCAAAATCTGTGAAGTTGGGCAAGAAAGTCAGTAAAGTATTTTGGTTTAAGAATTATAACGACTTCCATTTGTCACTTACCCCCATTTTTTTTCGAGAGTAGATTGTAGTTGATGTAGTCAGGTTTTTCTGTGAGAAAGTCAGTCAGTGAGTGGGTCCGAAAAGTGGATCCCCTCTGGCACCTATCTCGGTGAAAAAGGAGATAAGAAAGTGTTGGTTCCATAAGTCGGTGAGCACGCGTTTGATAATAGTAATAACAGAAAAAGTTTTTCTGTTATTACTATTATATGCCCTCTGCCAATGCGTAGAGGCGACCTTCTCGTAACTGATAAACAGCAATCCATAAGCGAGGCAGGCACATAACCAAAGGACCTCCAGACGCGCTTGTGTCGGTTTTTTCAAGACGAGTTTACCAAATCCGAAGCACGACTTTATATCTCGAAACCCGTGTTCAATCTGCATGCGGCGTTTGTAGCAGTGATGTATCTGATGTCCACTGAGGCGATTGGAGATAAGATACATCGGGTCTTTGAAGGTCTCATCTCTGAGGATATAGAGTTGAAGCGGTATCTGCTCCTGCGCCTGATAAAGGATATGCCGATACCAGCCCGCTTCGAGGTCATCAAGTTTCTTCAGACTCCCATCATGCCGGATACCGACATTTCTCGCAACACGCATCACGAACGGGATATCCCGTGCCTTGAGAAACTTGATGACGTATCGCGCACGCCCAAAACCACGGTCAAACACCAGAACAGGTCGTTGTTGATGCCGCGACACCACCCCTAAAGCCTCTTGATAAACATGGACACAGAAGTATTGGATAATCTCATTATGACTCTTATAGATACCCTCGTGAAGCTGGTGATCGCTATAGATGAACCAAAAGACAGGGATCGCACGATGCCGAAACGGGATCGAAACAACAAGGGCTTTCCACCCGGCAATCAGAGACGTCTCATCAACGAGCAAATACAGATGAGCACCCGCATCCTTGAAAAACCAACCCACAACCGACACGAACCACGCTTCTTTGAGCGCATCAATCGGCAGTGGGGTGTCAAGGAAACGCAGAAACCTTTTCTGTTTCGACTTCTCCCGCTTGACGACGAGCGACAAACGCGACGCAACTTCATTGATCCGAAACGTCGGGGCAACACTGATCGCTATCAAGACCAATACCAGATTCCGAAAAACCGGTTTTTTCATACCAACAGACTTGAAGATTTCTCCAAAACGTGTTATCATCGTTTCTGGATTTACCCGTTTTGGGTATCTCTTTTTCATAAAATACCTCCTTACATGTTTTGTAAAATGCGTTTACAAACAGTTGCTGTAAGGAGGTATTTTATCATAAACCCACTGAGTTTCTCACACTTTTTACAACTAAAACCTTTCACCACAAACCTTCAGAAAAAAATGGGGGTAAGTGACCTTCCATTTAACATGTCAAATTATATGGGAAACCCATCCAATTCGCTGAAAAACGCCACTCGATAAACTTGACCACCAATCCGAATTCTGCTATAATAATCGTAAACCGAGCATCGGAGATTGACGAACAGTGACAACCCCTCTTCTCCACATGCAAGCCATTACCAAAGATTTTCCCGGCGTGCGCGCCTTAGATGACGTCTCTTTTGAAGTACATCCGGGTGAAATCCATGCCCTGTGTGGAGAAAACGGGGCGGGCAAATCAACGTTGATTAAGATACTCGGCGGTGTCTATCCGTACGGAACTTACGAAGGACACCTGAACATCAATGGAAACGCGCAGCAATTCTATAGCGTGCGGGATGCAGAACGTGCTGGAATCGCCGTCATCCATCAGGAACTGGCACTTATTCCAGAAATGACGGTCGCTGAGAACATCTACCTCGGCAAAGAACCGTGCCACTTCGGCACTATTAACAGGCATCGTCTCTACCACGAAGCAGGCGAACTCCTTTCGCAGTTTGGATTGACGATTCCACTGCATAAATCCGTCCATGAACTCGGGATCGGACAACAACAACTCGTAGAAATCGCGAAGGCTTTAGGACGTAGCTTGCAAGCCAACAGCGAAGCGTCAAGGAGTGCCTTGTTACTCGTGCTGGACGAACCGACAGCCGCTCTGACCGAAAGCGAAGTAGACATCCTTCGGCAGATTCTGACCCAACTCCGGGAAAAGGGGGTCGCCTGTATCTACATCACCCATAAACTCAAGGAGATTTTTCAGATTGCTGACCGAGTAACGGTACTACGAGACGGTAAAGCAGTTGCAACGCACTCCATTAAATCATCTGAATGTACCGAAGAAGTACTCATTTCACAGATGGTCGGACGCGAACTAACCGCCCTGTTTCCAAAACGGCGAACGCCCTCTACTGATGAAAATGGGGCACGTCAAGAAGATGTAGCACTCCGAGTAGAAAACTTAAACACCTATCCATTGGAACCTCCTCAGCTGAAAGATATCAGTTTCGAGGTACGACGCGGGGAAATCCTCGGAATCGCAGGTTTGATGGGCGCGGGAAGGACAGAATTGATCAGTACCATTTTCGGTGCGTATGAGGGTAGGCAGAGTGGCGAAATCGTTATAGACGGTACCACCGTTCAGATTCACGCGCCACTCGAGGCAATACAGCACGGAATGGCACTCGTTAGCGAAGATCGGAAACGCTACGGTCTTCTTTTAGACGTGGATGTCGTTCGCAACATGACGCTTGCGAGTCTCAATGTGTCGTCAGGCATCACATCACACGGAATCATTAACGAAAACACGGCACTCGAAAAAAGCGAGCATTACGTGGATTCCCTCCAGATTAAGACGACTTCACTTGAAGCTCCTGTGAACCACCTCAGCGGCGGCAACCAACAGAAAGTCGTTCTCGCGAAATGGTTGATGACACATCCGAAGGTGTTATTTCTTGATGAACCGACACGCGGGATTGATGTCGGTGCGAAGGCAGAAATTCACACGCTGATGGCAGAACTTGCGCAAGCGGGTGTCGCAATTGTGTTTGTCTCCTCTGAACTCCCAGAAATCCTTGGCATGAGCGATCGGGTCATAGTGCTACATGAAGGCAAAATCACGGGTGAATTTATCAACGATAACCTGACACAAGCGGACATTTTGCGATGTGCCGCTGGTAATTATGAGCTCCAAGCAAAAACACCCGCCTCACCGAACCGCAAGGTAAATTAAAAAAGTGGAAAACAGAAACGAAACGTTTAAAACAGAAAGCCCAGAGGAAACCCAGGCATTCGGAGAAAAATTGGGCAAAACGCTCAAGCAGGGAGATGTCATTGCCCTCGTCGGCGACCTCGGCACGGGTAAAACCTGTTTGACACAAGGCATTGCGCGCGGTGTCGGTATCGCGTCGGATGCAGTCGTCAACAGTCCTTCCTATATCCTGATTAACGAGTACAATGGGGCAATACCGATCTACCATATCGATCTGTACCGCCTCGAAAATAGTGAGGAGATCGCCGAACTCGGACTCAGTGAATATATGGAAGGCGATGGAATTTGCATTATTGAGTGGGCAGAACGGATGACAGACGCATTGCCCGATACCTGTATCAAGATACACATAACATTAGCAGCAAGCACCTCACACAGCAATGACGAAACTCACATGTCAATGTTCCAAAGTCCTGAAGATGAAAACATCCGACACATCGAAATTCAATATCCTATATCTCGATAGCGGTTCGGGCATCGGCGGTGGGCAACGGAGTCTCCTACTCCTGCTACACCTATTAGACAAGGATCGTTTTACACCTTTCGTGGGATGCCTCGGTGATAGTCCTTTCGCCGCGGCGGTAGGAAAGACAGAGGCAAACGTCGTCCCCTTGGCTCTACCCGCCGCGCACAACAAAACCGATAAGGTCCGACGATTTACGTTCCGCGATCTGCTTGAAGATTTCCGGCAGCTTGGGGTTATCCTCCAACTTCATCGGATGGTAAAACGGTATGCGATCGACCTCATTCATGCGAACTCGCTTTCGGTGGCACTGCTCGGCGGTATCGTTGCCAGGCTAAACCGTATCCCCATCCTGATGCACAAACGCTACGCGACTTCCTACGGCATTCTGGATCGGATTTGCGAAAGATTTTTGCACCGCGTGATTCTCGTTTCGGAGGCAACCCGCTGGAATTTTGCGCCTACAGCAAAACAGACGTTAATCTATAATGGCGTCGATTTAGACGCTTTTCAAGCGTCCGCAGAAGAGGTGGAAACCCTCCGATCAGAACTCCTTCCCGATGCATCTGATGCCTCAATCGTCACGGGAGTCGTGACTCGGATTACACCAGAGAAAGGTATCCATTTTTTAGTGAGAGCAATAGCAGACCTCAAAGGAAAAATAGACAGCAAACTGCTGATCGTTGGCGGTCCTTACTTCCAAAAAGATATTGACTATATGGAGGAACTTAAACAAGAGGTTACAGATTTAGGCGTTGAAGACTCTGTCATCTTCACTGGATTTGTGTCGGATACACGGGTGGTTACAAGCCTCCTTGATATCGTATTGGTGCCCTCTATTATTCCAGAGGCATGCCCGCGCACCATTATTGAAGCAATGGCGGTCGGCAAACCGGTCATTGCCACACCACTCGGTGGAAGCAAGGAACTCGTCACCCCCGAAACAGGGGTCTTAGTGCCACCTGAAGACGCCTCGGCGATTGCGGATGCTATCGCAACACTCGCAACCCATCGAGAACGATTGAAAGCAATGGGTGAAGCCTCCCGCAACCGTGCTGAGCAGTTATTCAGCAGCGAAAAGAACACAGCATTGACGGAGGCTGTCTACACTGAATTGTTAGCCGTACGATAAGAGGTCTTCGCATTCCCAGTAGGAGCAATCTCCGAATAGCGACATCTCCTGTATAACACACAGATCAACAGAATTGCATGTTTCTACTATACCGACATAGGAGTTATCCATCATGAGAGGAAAAACGATTAGTCCGGGGCAAGGTGCCCAAGCGAGTCAAGGTCAGGTGAGACAAGTATCTCAACTGTTCGGTGAGGGCATCGGTGGCACCCCGGAATGGGTTGAAATCCACCGCACCAACGATGAATGGGAAGTGAAGCTCATCCAAGCCACTTTGAGCGCGCAACAGATCCGGTGCCGTCCCATCGAATTAAGAGAGGAACGCCAAACCGCTCTCCTCGTAGCCCCGGAACACGAAGTGGAAGCCATGGAACTCATAAGCCGTATTGACGCAATCGTTACGGATAACGAAATGGCGACGCAAGCCGAAGAAACAGCGGAAGCACTCAAACAACGCGATATGACTGTCCCTCAGAAAGATACGCATCAACACGCGGATCCCGGTGATTCAGCAGAACTCGTCTTCGCCGAACGTGAAGGTATCGGCAGTGTCGTCTATATGGCAGGACAGGGATACGAACTCCGTGTCGGTCCAGAACCCTACGTCATCGTTCCAGAGCGCGATTGGGAGGAGTTCACAGACTTTAGTGCGCAACGCCAAGAGTTCGTGATCCTCCTCCGCCACGAATACCCCGATCTCTTCGAGTGGATTCAAGACGGGAAACTCCTCGCAGAATTCATCCGTCTCATCGAGATGACGTACCAAGAAGGCGCGCCGCCGCTCCCGCATCGAGCCAGTGCCGCAACTGACGCTGACGAGCTCGATGCGACGCCTTACCATCCGCTTGCCCAATTGAGTCTCACTGTCGCCGTGATTTCGCTCATTGCCGTGCTTTTTCAGATTCCGTGGCAGATCAACCTTGTGTTGGCGGTCGTCGCTGTGGCATCAGCAGTCGTCGCGAAATACCAGATCGATGTTAGCGACGGGGCATCCACAGGTGTTCCCATGGCGCTGAGTGCGATTGTGCTTGCGTGTCTTGTTGTCGTTTTTGCGTGGTGGCTGAGCCAGCGTCCGGAGCCGGTAGCACCAGAGAGACCCGCCACTCGTGAGACGATTGAGGATCGGTAGCTTACGTTTGATACCGAAAAAACAGAAGTTGACACTTCATGGGATATATGGTAGGGTTAAGGGTCAAAGTGCCGCCACGGTTAGAGCATGAATACACGCTTAAACAAAAAGCACCAAAGGACATTAGAGGCTATTTTTAGCACACAAACGCCAGCAACGTTGCAATGGCGGCGGATTGAAGCCCTTTTCAAAGCACTGGGTGCTACAAAAAAGGAGAGACGAGGCTCGGGTGTGACATTTAGGTTGAATGGAGAAACTGTCGGTTTTCACCTCCCTCACCCTCGCAAAGAGGCACATCGATATCACATTCGTGATGCCCGAGATTTTTTGAAACGAGTAGGAATAACATTATGAAGACAATAACATATAAAGGATACACTGCGGAAATTATCTATAGTGACGAGGATGATTGCTTTGTTGGTCATATCATCAATATTGATGCCATTGTTGGTTTTCATGGCGATACTGACGAAGAATTGCGCGACGCTTTTGAAAACATGGTAGAACTTTACATCGAAACCCTTGAGGCACCAGAAAACGCGCCGCAAAAGCATGATGCTGGTGGTTTTTGGGCACGCCTACGTGAAGTTTTCCATCTGTAGAAATACCACCTTCGCTATTTACACTTGAGCGGGTTAGTTCTGGTTCACGCAAGGGAATTCTACCTATACATGGAAGGCGACCATGTGAAAAAAAGACGACATCACTCCCACATCGGAACTGAAACGACCTCGCTCCTTCCGCCGCTCACCATCGGCGTGGCTCTGATCCTTCTCAACGCGTATTGGATCGCCTTCGTCAGTGGTATCCATCACTCCCTGAATCCTGCTTATGCCTCCCTGTTTATCGCCCCAATCGTCAACCTCTTTTTTCTCCTGTTAATCAATACACTGCTGAAACGGATCCGTCCACAACTCGCTTTGAGCCGCGCCCAACTCCTCTTGGTCTATCAGATGTTGGTCATGCTATGTGTCGTCTCCGGACACAACCCGATGGACTTCATTCTTGGAATCCTCGCGCATCCGTTCTGGTTCGCTACCTTTGAAAACGAATACGCAACACTTTTCCATCGGTATATCCCGACTTGGTTCACGGTTCAAGATAAAGGCGCGCTCACCGGTTTTTTTGAAGGGAACTCGACCTTATACACACCGAGACACCTACTCGCATGGATCGGTCCTGTGCTGCTTTGGTCGTTTGTCACATTCGTTCTCTTTTTCATCTTGATGTGCTTCAACAGCATCCAGCGTTTGCAATGGAGCGAACGGGAACGACTCAGTTATCCGATCGCACAACTCCCGATAGAGATGACGACCCCCCGCTTTTTTTCGAGAAGATTATTGTGGCTTGGGTTTAGTATCTGTGCCGTGATAGAACTCCTCAACGGACTCCACTTTCTCTATCCGTTTGTGCCGGGTGTGCCGCTTAAAATACCCGATTTTGGGGCGAAAATCTTTACGGCGAAACCTTGGAACGCGATTGGATGGTTACCGCTCTTCTTTTATCCTTGGGTCATCGCATTGACGTTCTTTGTGCCGCTCGAACTCTCATTTTCAGTGTGGTTTTTCTTTCTATTTACAAAATTTCAGTTGATTGTCGGGAGCATCGGCGGCTGGAAATCGCTGCAAGGGTTTCCGTATTACAATCAACAGGGAATCGGGGCATGGTTGACCCTTGGAATTCTCATCTTATGGACGAGCCGCAAGCATCTCAAGGCAGTATTTACGACGGCTTTGAAGCCTCTTGGAAACAGGGCGACCCCCGCCAGTAATGAACCGTTTCACTATCGCACGGCACTGCTCGGCATCTTGGTAGGTACTGCGATCCTCGTTATCATTTTTCAACAGGCTGGTATGTCCGTTGGAATTCTCCTCGCCTTCCTATGCCTCTATTTCCTCATGTCTATCGCGATAACATACGCGCGGGCGGCGGTCGGTGTGCCGTATCATGAAGTCATTTGGACGCATCCGCCGCTGATGATCGTCTCGGTTTTAGGCACACGACGGACGGGTGCGGCGAATTTGACGCTTTTCTCTTTCTTATATCCGTATGTTCGCGACAACGTCTCGCACCCAATGCCGAGTCAGTTAGAAGGGTTCAAAATCGCCGAACGCGCCCCGGTTTCCCAGAGAAAGATGGCGATCGCTATGATAGTCGCCCTATTGGTTGCCATCCCTGTCTCTTTCTGGGCGTATTTGCACCTCATCTATCAACACGGCGCAGTGCGAACTGAGGGGTATATTATTGGCATCGGTATTGAAACCTTTGAACGTATGCTACTCCCATGGTTACAACAGTCACACGCGACAGATAGCACGGGATTGAGTTTCACTGCGTTCGCCTCGCTGTTTACGTTGGGATTAATGTTTCTGAGAAGACAGTTTATCTGGTTCCCTTTCCACCCAACGGGTTATGCACTCGGTTTATCTGCGGGGATGGTTTGGGTCTGGAGCGCGATCTGTGTGGGTTGGATCATCAAGGCGGTTCTCCTCAAATTCGGGGGGTTACGCATCTACCGGAAGGCGGCTCCATTCTTTGTCGGCGTGGTTCTGGGTGACTTTCTGATCGGAACGTTTTGGAGTTTAGTGGGTGGGATTTTTGGGATACCCGTCTATCGGGTTTGGTATTAAGGACTGCGGGTGGACCAGATTTTTTAAGTTGACACTCCAACCGGTATATGATAGGGTTAAGGCAAAGTGGTATCAAATTAAGCGTGCCCGTAATTTTCTGGAAAAGATAAAAGTAATACCATGAAGACAATGACATACCGAGGGTATACAGTGGAAATTATCTACAGTGAAGAAGATGAATGCTTTGTCGGGGATGTTATCAATATTGATGATATCATTTGTTTCCACGGTGATACCGATGAAGAATTACGCGTTGCTTTTGAAGGCGTGGTAGATCTCTATCTGGAGGCACTGGAGGAACCAGAGAACCCGCCACAAAAACACTTTGCGTGGCGGTTTCTATCGCGTCTACGGCAAGCCTTCCACTTGTAAAAGCAGAAGGTTACTCGGCTCAGTACACGAACAAAACCATGAGAATAAGGAATTTTACCGGTGAAGACATGTATCATTGTTTTTGCTAAGAATCCGGTGCCGAACCAAGTCAAGACGCGGCTCGTCCCACCCCTCTCACCGGAACAAGCGGCGACAGTGTATACGGCGTTTCTCACAGATGGGTGTGACACACTCGCCAAACTTCCCGAGGTGGACCGCATCATCGCCTATACACCGGCAGGAGCACAATCCGATTTACAAGGGCTTATCAGAGACGATGCCATTTACATCCCACAAATGGGGGCTGACCTCGGGGAACGGCTCGCCTCGGCAACACAGTGGGCAATTGAACAGGGATATACAAAAATTTTACTCGTCGGGTCCGACAGTCCGACACTACCGATTGCTTATGTCACAAAAGCATTCACACTGCTCGACTCGCGTGACGTCACCATCGGACCGAGTACAGACGGTGGCTATTATCTCATCGGCTTTTCGGCAACGAACATAGCGACGACCGTCCCGTTTATTTTTCAGGAAATCGCATGGAGCACGGCAGATGTCTTTCAGCAAACAGTGGCACGTATCCGCTCGCTAAAGGGAACCTTAGGACTCTTACCACCGTGGTATGATATAGATACGGCTGCAGATTTGGCGTTCTTGCACGCTCACATCTCGGCGATGCGACTCGCGGGCGAAACAGTAGCAGCCGTCAGAACAGAATCACTATTGACAGAACTATTTTCGTAAACAGTAAGGAAAGGAGACTTAATTATGGGACAATTAGATGGAAAATTTGCGATTGTAACGGGTGGAAACCGAGGCATCGGAAGAGGGATTGCGAGAGGGCTTGCTGCTGAGGGCGCGACGCTCACAATCGCCGCAAGGGATGCCGACCTCCTTGAAGAAACCGCCAACGAATTCCGCGCAAACGGCACAAAAGTGTTGACTGTCCCGACCGATGTAACGGACGAGGCACAGATCAAAGCACTCTTTGAAAAGTCGATGGACGCGTACGGGCGTTTGGATATCCTCGTCAATAACGCAGGGGCATTCAATGGGGGTCCCATCGGTGAACTCGCAACGGAAGATTGGGATTGGGTTATTAATGTGAATCTCCGTGCGCCGTTTATCTGTTCACGCGAGGCATTCGCAATTATGAAAGCACAAGGTGAAGGGGGACGTATCATCAACGTCGGGAGTATCTCTGCGCATCGCGTCCGTCCCCGAACAGCCCCTTACAGTGCGAGCAAATTCGGTATCTGGGGCTTGACCCAGGTAACAGCTCTTGAAGGTAGACCGTTCGGTATCACAGCGAGTTGTTTGCAACCGGGGAACACTTACGTAGAACGGCACCAAAACCGCCCACAAGCCCCTATGGAACCGATGATGGACGTTGACGATCTCGCGCAAGCCGCCGTTCTCATGGCGACGCTTCCGCCGAATATCAATATGCTGGAAGCAACCGTCCTACCGATCGGTCAACTCTATGTCGGGCGTGGATAACTTTTTAATTTTACCTTGCGGCGCATTGGCGGGCAGGTACAAGACCTGCCCCTACAAGATGCCTATTTATTCCTCTGGTTTACTATTTGTCGTGTATATCTCGAATTTGAAGAAACACCCAAGCAAAACACCCTGCGCCGTTGTTGCAGGCTGCGTTTTTGGTTAAGAATCGCGAGCACAACTCGCTCTTACAGGAAAATCTTCACCGATGGAGACAATTATGCAAGTGAATCGGACCCAATTCATGGAACAAGGGTATCTCGTTCTCCGAGAGGTGATCCCACCGGAAGAACTGGACGCGCTTCGGGAAAGTTATGAATTAATGGTATCGCGTCAGCGAGATATCTGGGCGCGAGAACGCGGACCGAACGAACCACCGGGCGGTGTTTGGGAGTCTTCACCACAACCTCGCTTACACCTTGGACGGGGTCCACTCGCAGGGCTTGTCGATGAAAAAACGGCGAGTGCTGTCGAAATTTGGGCACACGAAAACACGCAAGGTGTCAGCAGTGAACTGCTCGGTGAGGCGGATGCCGGGGTTACTGAGATGATGCTCATGTGCAGTCCCGTCAAAGACTGTGGACCCGCCGCGTGGCATCGCGACCATCACCCGATTGATACCGCCCCATTGCAAGGCTATATCGACGATATCGTAGAGACGGGACCGCGCTACGTTCAGTGGAATCTCTCACTCTACGACGATAACGTGCTGTGGGTGCTACCGGGGAGTCATCTGCGGGTGAACACCGAAGCGGAAAACGAGCTGCTGCTGGCAGATCCAAAAGTACCATTACCGGGTGCCGTTCAAACACATCTCAATGCGGGGGATGGTGTCGTTTACATTTTGCCGATCTTACACTGGGGAAGCAACTACAGTCGGAAGATGCGCCGCACGATTCACGGTGGATTTGCAAATCATACGCACTATCAAGCGTTCGACTACATAGATTACCTCTCACCGGAAATCCGAGAGATGTTTGATCGGTGGAATGAACGTAGTCATCAAATGCGGGACTGGACCGAAAGCGCGCTCCGAGCGGCTATAGAAAAGGATGCCACTGCCTACCACGCAGCACTGGAAAACCTCCACCCAAGTAGAGGCGAAAAGGGGAAGATGTTATCAACCGTCTTTTTGTGCAAAGCCGCCTGTTTCGTGGCACTCGAACACGGCTATGAACTCCCAGAAATCCCGGATGACCTTCGGAATCGAGGTAAGGGTTTCCATGCCATTACCCTCAATTGGGGACCGCCCTTCGCCGAACGATTCACGAAAGCGGAAGCCGCTACGCTCTGGGAGCGCTTTAAGCCACTCGACGCATTACTTAAAACTGACGAAGAGTTGTATCTACCGGGTTTCCAATCCGGTCCGATGCATTACTATTTCAATGAAATGCCCGCCAATTTCGGTGTCGCAGATTTCATTAAAACGTGGGACCTATAGCGGTAAACCGAGCATCCCGCTGAGATAGAAATACGCTTCCTCGGTATAACGCGGCAGATTCTCTGGATCTTCAACTTCCAACTCCAACGTCAGATCGCCTTGGTAGCCGACCTCTTGGAGCGTTTCGATAATCTGCTTGAGTTTGAGTTCACCGCGTCCGATACCGACAGATACAGTCCCGAGATGGTCCTTGAGATGTACCGCATAGATACGAGAACCGAATTGACGGATCGCCGCGAGCGTATCAACACCCGACGAGTGGAAATGTCCTGTATCTATGCAGACCCCGACCCGTTCGTCAGGAATAGCGTCTAAAAGCGTTTGGAAATCCTCGGGTTGTTCAAGCACATTTCCGTGGTGTGGTTCAAGCGTCAACTTGATTTGACTCTCCGCGGGCATACGCTGCAACACTTCGCTCACGCAGGAGGCAACCCTGTCCAAGGCACCGGGTTCCGTTCTCGGTTGTGCACCACTTGTCGTCAGATGTGTTGCCCCGAGTCCTTCAGCGATTTCAACACATCTTGCGATGGCACCTGCGCGTGTGTCAACATCGGCAGTGTCTTGTCCACCCCATCCGGGCGGATAGAGTCCTGCACACTTCATGCCGGAGGCATCGACCTTCGCCTTCATATCGTTTATGTCAAGGGTATGCGCAGCGTCAACACTCCAAATAAGCGGTCCATGAATCTCCATCAATCGGTAGCCGATTTGCGGTGCGTATTCCAAAGTCGCGGCGACTTCATCTTCGGCGTAGCCGCGGTAACAGATAGAAGCACAGATAATGTCCATAAAAATGTCCTTTATTTCAAGTTATCTCAGAAAACTATAAGACCATATATGCAATCTTCCAAACTATTGTATCAACCGCATGTATTCGTCGTGTACCCCGATCCAAAACCAGAAGAAAACTCCCTCTTTTTCATAAGCGAGCGTGCGATATTTAGGACCGACTCTTGCCGACCAATAGGTACGGACCCTCTTTAAGGTTACAGACGGATGCATCGGATTTTGTTTTAGCAGTTCAAAACTCTTGTCGGCAAGCTGCTGAACATGGCGAGGGAGATCTTGGTAGTGCTTCCGAAAATGCTGAGTTTTTACGTGCTTTATATATCTTCGCATTTGCCTGCCTGAAAATCGGCAAGTGCCTCCTCGGCGAATCGATCAAGTTTTCCAGCCTTCACGTCTTCCTCAAACTGTTTATCCCATACTTTCGCCTCCGCTTCATATACTTCTAAAAGATCACGGAGCTCAACTTCCAGGGTTTTCAATAATTCTTTTTTTGTCTTTTTTTTGCAATTCACCTCCGGTAGTTCCTGTATCCACCCAATCCATCCATCTCCGTTTCTTTCAATATGGGCTGTATAGGTTTCGCTACATCTCTGTTCTTGGAGATTGACAGTATGAACCTGTGCCATGGCATGCTCCCTTCGTGTAAAAGTTAGTATACCTTATTGTATCCTCTAAAAGGCCTAATTGTCAAGCTATCCTCTTGAAAAATTGAATAGATAGGGTATAATAAACAAAATTAATCAGCAAATCAAGGAGTACACTGAAAAGTGATTCAGCACATTGAAATAACCTTACCCGAATATCCGCGCGGTTTCCATCTCGTCACAGATGAAATTATGAAATCGCTCGGTGAATTGCCGAAAGCAGGTATCCTGCACCTGTTCATCAAGCACACTTCTGCGGGATTGACTATTAACGAAAACGACGACCCGACGGTCCGTGAAGATTTCGCCAACAGCTTTGATCGTCTCGTCAAGGAACGCGAACCCTTCTACAAACACACCATAGAAGGCGATGACGACATGCCTGCGCATATCAAAGCGTCGCTCGTCGGTTTTACCGTCTCCGTCCCGATTACGAACCATCAGCTCAATTTAGGCGTCTGGCAAGGCATATACCTGTGCGAATTCCGAAATCGTGGCGGCAGCCGGAATCTAACGGCAACACTCTATTCCTAACGATACCTCTGTAAGATTCCTACAACGCGTTATAGAGTTCTATATGTCTTTGTAGGACCGCCTCGGAATCCGGTGGATTGATGACCTCAATAGAGACGAACCCGTCGTATCCATCTTCTGCCAGAAGTGTAAGCGAATCTTTCTCCGTGTCCGGTAAGGGTCCACTGTCGCCGAAGTTGACATGCGCATGCCGCACCTTGCCGCGTAGATGCACGTAAGCGACATTGACGGGTTCCCCGTGTCGAACATGATGCGCCGCGTGCCAATTCGCGAAGGTGTTCTGTGCTTCCGCTCGATATAGCGTCTCCGTTACGTAACTCGCGATGAGATTGCCGTGTGTCTCCAAACACAGAGCCACTCCCGCGTCGCCAGCCAAGCCGTCGCAAGCCCGAATGCCCTCCGCTTCCCAATCCAAAGTTTGGGACACCTCAACAGGGGTTTCTGGTACCCGATCCCCGAAAATCCGAATATTCTTGGCACCCATCGTTTCGGACAAGTCTATATACCGTTTGAGCAACTCCACCTGTTCGGCGCGTTTTTGGGCGTCCGGGTCTATGAATCGTACCCCAGTCGCGATACAGGAGAGTTCAACACCACTATCGGCAAATCGGTGGCGCGCCTCCTGAAGCTGCTGGGGGGTCGAATCTAACTCCACGCCGTGCCCGTGATCCCACTCCACACGGAGTTCTAAGTGTTCGTAATTGTAGTGTTTCGCTTTGTCAATGAGTTCCGCCAGTGTTAACGGCGGACACACAGACGACATAAAACCAAATTTCATATAAAGCCTCCAATTTTGTTAGATTAACCTCGAATGTCAATAGATGAACTGCCGTTTCCCCGTTTTCTAACATTGATTTTGACGGGCAAACGCCTCGTTAACTCCTGAATGTGGCTGATGAGAAAGATGCTGCGTCCCTGCATACGGAGTCCTTCCAGTGCGGCGATAGCAACGTCAAGTGTCTCGGTATCGAGGGTGCCGAATCCTTCGTCAAGAAACAGCGAATTGAGTTGCGCTCGTCCGCGACTCAGATCCGCAAGTGCGAGTGCCAACGCGAGACTCGTCAGGAACGATTCCCCACCGGAGAGGGTTTCAACAGGACGTTCTTCATTGGCATTCCATCGGTCGATAACAGTCAAATCACCGATTCCCTCAACTTTAAGCTGGTACCGCTCAGAGGTGAGGTATTTTAACTGATCGTTTGCTAAATTGCCCATCTGCCTAAACATAATCTCCAAAGCAAAATCGCGTAAGTCATTAGCAGGGATTATCTCCCGTAGCCTTTTCCAACGCGTCAATTCCACTTCGGCTGCAGCGATTTCACTACCGAGAGCCTCCCGTTTTTCAAGTGCATCTTTTAAGTTGTCAATTCTCTGCTGTTGCGCGCCAACTTCCTGCTGTGCTGCTTGAAGTTGCTCTCCAATTTCTGCGGCTTGAACTTCAATTCGTCCTAATGCTTCTGGATCGAACGGCGTTTCCTCAAATCGGGTTCGCAACGTGGCAATTTCGATCTCAAGTTGTTGCTTTTCATCTTCGTAAGCATCAATTTGATCAGTGAGTTCCTGCAGCTGCGAATCATCTCGAAAAGCGTTGTCGTGTGCTTCTGGTGAATCAAATCCTGCCTCACTTAATTTTTGAAAGTAAGCATCGCGCGCGGTTTTAAGTTTTTCGGAGGCTTCTTTATACTGATTCTCACAATGCACATGCGTCGTCTGCTTTTGGGTAAGCAGCGTTTGACTCTCTTGCAATTGTTGAGTAGCCTCATCGCGCTCAGTGTTTTTCAACTGGAGCCGCTTTTCCAATTCATCAATAGCAGCGTTAATCGCATCCTCCGTTTCCAAGCCACCGGTTTTGGCACGAACGACATTCAAAAACGCCGCGCCTTCGCGGCGGTATTCGTCTATCTCGGCTTGCAAATTATCACGGTCTTGCCGTAAATTCTCAAGACTATTCTGGTCTGCCTCAATTTTAGCGTCAAGCAGTTTAAGATCGGTTTGTGTCGTATCCAGTTTGTCCTTGTGCGTCTCAACTTTCTCAATCTTCTCGCTAAACTGCTGCACAGCCTCCTTCGGCACAACGCCATGAAAAATCCTCGGTAGTAACTCCCAAAAACGATTCTCAGTAGACGCAATGTCCACTCTCAAAGTCTCAACATCACTACTCACATTTCGCAATTGCGCCTCCGCTTCATCCAAAGATTGATTCTCGCTTTTAATGTTGCTTTCACAGTTTTCGAGTCGTTGTGTCGCCATTTGGCAAGCGTGCTGTGCCTGTGTATGTGCTTGGTCAGCTTCCACAATATCCGCAATAGCAATGTCCGCCTCCGCGATCTGCTCGGCTATCCACTCGGCTGAAATATCAGTATCCGGATAGAACTCCTGCCATTCAGTGAGAAGTTTCGCTGCCTCCGCTCGCAGCGTCTCTATTTCTGCTGCGCATGTTTCAATTTGATCGACAGTGTTGCGTTCATTCTGTTCGGTTTGAATATGCTTCGTTTGCAGAGCCTGCAGCTGCTCTTGTGCGGCTTGTGCCTCAGTTTTCGCGTTTTTTAAGGCACTTTCAGCGGCTTGTATCAGTTCCTCACCTTCAGGTTCCATAATATCAGCGAATGGATGTTCCGTCGCGCCACACACCAAGCAAGGTTCTCCCGTGTGCAGATGCTGTCGAAATTCATTGATCGGATTTGCCCACATCACCGATTTTAGTTCACCTTCACAGCGTTGGACAACTTCGACTGCCAACTGACATACCTCTGTGCGTCGGTCTAATTCGGTTTTAAGCTGTTCAAGTTCTGTGTCCACCGCTGCTTTTGCTGTGTTTAGTTCGCGCAAACGATTTTCGGAATCTGCCAAGTCATCTATCGTCGTGTCATATTTCTGCACAATAGGCTGTGCTTTGGCAGCCTGCTGTTTTCGGGATGTCCATTCCTCTCGAGTACTGGTTGCCAGCAGTTCGTTCAATTCAGCCGAGGCTTCTTTTAACGTAACCTCTGCCTCTGCCTTTTCCGCGAGTCCTTTTTCGTGAGCCTTAGACAGTTCTTCGATGTCACATCTTAACGACGATACTTTCTTTTCATGCTGTGCTTTGTTCATCGAGGCGGTTTCCAACTGATCTGTTTGCGAATCGAGTTGTGCCAGAAAACCGGTTGCCCGCGTAAGACGTTGTTGTCGGTCTAATGGAAGCGGGTTTTCATCTAAAAAGGTGTGTGCCTCGTTAATCTGTTTCTGCAAATCGGTTTGTTCAGTCTTTTTGCTGGCTAACCCGTCTGAAAGTATCTTAATCTGATTATCCAAGTCTGTCAATTTTGGAGTTCGGTTAGCCGCCTCTTCCAATTGATCCAAGGCACGTCTTACATCCAATTTAGCAGCATTGTAAATCGCCGTTTTTTCTGTGTGTTCCGTTGATGCTGCCTGATACACCTCTTCTTTTTCGTCAAAATCGGCTTTGTCGGCTTTCACCTGTTTTTCCGCATCCGTTTTCCCGGTTGTTGCTGTATCAAGTGCCTCCTCTGCCTCTTCGCGCTCCGATTTTGCGGTATCATACTCCCGTTTTTCAGAGCGTAAATCCTTAGCACGTTGTGCATGCTCCAATTCTACTTGGAGGGCATCAACCTCCGGTTGCAGATTCAGGAGTTCTACTTGACGCTTTTCTGAAGATTGGAGTTTTTCGGAGTCCTCTTTGCGTTTCGTTTCCCGATCTTTCTCCTGCTGAATTTGCTGACTTTGCCCCCCTAACGCCTCGGCTTCCACCTGTAAATTGTCAAATTCTGTCTCGGCTTCCGTGAGTTGCTCGTGAGAGGCTTCTGGGATTTTGTTCAATTTGTCCAGGACATCGGCATTCGCTGCCTCCACCTCGTTAATTTTATCATTTAATGTTTGTCTGAGTAAATCGTAGATATGGATACCCGCGGTCGCTTCCAATATTGTGCGTCTATCTTCCTTACTCGCTTTCAAAAACGCCGCAAATTCCCCTTGCGCCAGCATAACAGAACGTTTGAAGGCATCAAAATCAAGCCCCAAAATTGCCATAACTTCTTCGCTTACCGTGTTTTGGCTCATACCGAGAGATTTACCGCGGCTTGACAGTTTATCACTGATTAATTTTCCATCCTCCGCATAAAGTAACTGCCCTTTTGGAGAACCTCCTTGTTTAACAGACCAAGTGGCGATATAACGGGTATTATTTGCAATAAAATGGACTTCAGCGAACCCTTCTTTTTCGCCATGACTGATAAGGTGCTTCGGATTTTGGCTGCCTTGTCCGGTCAAACGCGGTGTTTTCCCGTAGAGAGCGACACAAATAGCGTCCAACAGTGTCGTCTTCCCCGCGCCTGTCGGACCGGTAATCGCCACGAGCGAAGCATCATCTAACGGTGGGTTTTCAAAATCAACTTCAACCTGCTCCCGAAAACTATTCAGATTCTTAAGTTTTAATTTACATATTTTCATTGCGTCTCCTCAACCATCTGGAGCAATTCGCTGAATGTTTGCGTCAAGGTTGCATCCGGTGATTCACCCTCGAATTTTGCCTTGTAAAATTGTTCAAAGATTTTTTCGGGACGTTCCATTTCCTCAAGAGGGATCGGAGGTCCCTGCTTTACTTCCGGCACTTCAATCTCAACGCTCAGCACCTCGCCGCCACGTTCGCTGAAGGCTTGACGAATTTTATCACCGATACCAACGGTTGGTTGATTTAATTTCAGTTTCACTTGGATGTATTTGCCATCCCATGTCCCTGTTCCTGCTTCCCAAAGGATGGAATTCGCATCACCTTCAACAGTACACAGTGCCTTGAAAACAGGAATCTCAATCCCTTCATCTCGCACCAGCGATCCATCATCAAGCAATTCCAACAGATAAATTTGCTTGGAATAGTTTGCCTCGTTGAACCGCAGGGGGATTGGTGAACCTGAATACCGGATGGGGTAATCGGTGCCTTTAATAGTTTGCGGCCTGTGGAGATGCCCAAGCGCAACATAATTCACACCGTCTGGAAAATCAGTGGCGCGTATAGCGGTTGCTCCGCCAATCTGAATATTTCGCTCAGAATGGGTCTCTTGTCCACCGTGAACGAAGAGATGTCCCATCAAAATTTTAGGGAGTTCCGCCGGCATGGTGCCGACACAATCGGCATAGAATGATTTGAGGCGCTCTCGATACCGTTCGCTCTTTTCTATCTCTGTCTCATAAGAGAGATATGGGAGCTCTGTCTCGGAAAGGTAGGGGACAGCTGCAACTGTAACCTGTGGATCGTCGGGCGGAAAGGAGAACACACACGCATGTGCTTCAGCTGCGAGTCCAACGACGTGGATCCTCCCCATCTTAAGAAATTCTCGCGGCGCTTCTAAGTGTCGCGCTGAATCGTGATTGCCAGCAGTAATTACCGTGTAGACATCGGTTTCATTGAAGAGGCGGTAGAGAAACCGATAATAGAGGTTCGTTGCTTCTGCTGAGGGGAGGGACGTATCAAAAATATCGCCGGAAACGAGGAGGAGATCGACCTTACGTTCCTGAATTGTTTCAAGGAGCCAATCCAAGAATTGTGCGTGTTCATCAAGTCGGGAGCGTTCGTGGAGCCGTTGTCCGATGTGCCAATCGGCGGTGTGTATGATTTTCATAGAGGTTCGTGAGCCGTGCTAAAACGTCTGTTAAAGATAAAGAGTACAGGTATCATACCAAATTTCGGATATATTTTCAAACAGAATTCATTAATAAACCTTTTCTCAGGGTCATTCAATTTTAAGATTCCTCATTTTATGAGGTTAACTGCGAGTATAGGTTTTGCTGCGAGATATTGGAGAGCATCAGTGATTTTTGTATGTCCGGTGAATCGTAAAACAGAAAGTGCCGTGTTTCGCATGGCTGCCATGACTTGAGGGATCACGCCGGTTCGGACGCATGAGGCATCCTCTCGAAAGACGGTATCTCGGACCCAATGAAGTTTATTCTCAATCGTCCAATGCTCACGTCGGAGTTTGAGCAAATCCGCTGCCGAGGCACGTTGAGGGGTCAGACTCGTGATGCCATACTGCACGTGGCACTTGACCTTTTTGGTGTTTTTCTGTTCCTGGTGTGTGATGTATTGATAAACTTGCTGTAGCCCTGGCCAGTCGGAATCCTCTCTCAAGAGGGTGCTTGCGGTGAGGGTGCGAGTGGTAATCCTACCTTTTGCGTCTTCTATGTCTGTATACGTCTGAAGTGTTGCCTCGTTTTCTACGTGAAGGTTTTCAAACCGGCGATGCTCGACTTCAGGGGGGTCAGTTTCATCAAAGGGTTCAAAGAGGTCTCGAATATCTTCATATAACTGCTTCTGATTCGCTTTGACGGGGAGGCAATAATCTGCGTGATTTTCAAGAATCTGTTGACAGAACTTACGTTGGCTGAGAAGGGCATCGGTGGTAATAACCAGACCTGCGACATCAAAGGCTTTCAGGAGTTCGATGGAAAGTGGGATTTCATTGGTCTTTTCACCCACCGCAGTTTCTGCCACAGGGATGCCTACCTCATGAAAGACGGCTGCGAGGAGATGTGTCCTGCGGGCATCTTCGCTATGACTGTTGCCTAAGGTTTTGCCATCTATGGCAAGTCCCTTCAAGCCAGACGTGGAAATGGGCAAACTGGCTAAAGTCTGTGTTGTCCACTGCGTGAGCGTCTTTTCTACAGCCGTGATGTCCAGACGTTGATAAAGATAATGAAACGTCGATGCTGCCGGGGTTTGTTTGGCTCTGAACCCCAAGGCGTTTGGCAGGTCTGGGTGGAGGCGTGCCCATTTGGCAATCTGTGTATAGCTGCGTTGTCCACACAAGAGTCCGACAACCGTGAGGGCGAGCATCGCGGCTAAGGGGTGGCGGCGTCCTTTTTTCTTGCGTGGATCTGGCACTTTTGCTAACATATCAAGTAAGTGGCAAGAGGAACGTCTTGTCATGATTCACCTCAAAAACGTGGTAATTTTTAGGGTGAAGTATAGCAGAAGTCGCGTGAAAAGTCACGCGACTTCTGCTTATCTGAAAATATTAACACCTGTGAAAAATATGACACCAAAAACCTACAATTGAATGGCCCTGAACCTTTTCTACATTCTACTTGACAATAAACAAGGACTTCGCTAAAATTAGAGGAAACCTTTCAGCAACTTTCAAAAACTGGTGAGGGCGGTTTTCACGCGCTTACGCACGTCAGGAACAGCCGCGCACGGATACGGAGGAAACCATGGGTACCCTAAACGATTTTCAACGCAAGCAAAGAAAATACATGCCTATCTTTCCAAAAGCACCCGGAAAACCGACCATTTACATCGAAGGCTACCCTTGTGAGGACGATGAGCCTATGGCGGCAACAGGATTTCACGGTGAACAGATTGGAATCTTTTCTGAACAACTCTTGCGATATTTTGCGATCAATCCACACATCTACATTGGTGTTGACAACTTTATCTATTACCGGGAAAGCGACATCACAAAATTCGTTGCTCCCGATGTTTACGTTGTTTTTGGCGTTGCTAAATATCCACAGCGGCGAAGTTTTTATACCTGGGCAGAAGGTGCCGTTCCTACGGCGGTCTTTGAATTTCTGTCCGATGCGCCAGCAGATCAGGATCGCCACGAAAAAGTCCGCCTCTATCTGAGGGATATGGGGGTTCAAGAGTATTTTATTCATCAACCCGATATGGAGCGTCCTATAGAATTCCGCGGGTGGCGGCGAACTGCCACAAGCGACATCCTTGAGATTGAATCTGATGCACAGGGGGGCTTGTTCAGCGAAGCGTTAAATCTCTATTTTCGGTGGGAGGATCAACTTGAGACCCATGTCAGACTTTTGCGTCCGTATCTTCCAGATAGCACGCCGATTACGACTTCTATGGAGGAGCATCACCTTCGGTTGGAAGAGACCCAACGGAGAGAGGCAGCAGAAATGCGCGAAACTGCAGAAGCACAACGGCGACAGGAAGCCGAGATACACGCCGCTGTAGAAGCACAACGGCGACAGGAAGCTGAGACACACGCCGCTGTAGAAGCACAACGGCGACAGGAAGTAGAAGCCGAGTTAGAACGTCTCCGTGCCCAACTCGCTAACTCACAAGAAAGCGACACTTAACGGGTTCTTCCCCCACGTACCAATTACGTGCCGAAAGCGACGGCTCAATGAAATACGAACACGCCATCGCCTTCTTCCAAAGTCTTTTAGCATCCATCCGTCCCACTGAGACGCAACTGTTTACCAACTATCCGAACCCATTCAATCCAGAAACCTGGATACCGTATCAGTTAGCGAAGGCGAGCGATGTGCAGATTACGATTTACGATGGGCGCGGGATAGTCGTTCGGCAGTTGGTGTTGGGGCATCAAACCTCAGGCGTTTACACGAGTCGGAGCCGTGCGGCGTATTGGGATGGTCGCAATACTTTAGGTGAGCGTGTCGCCAGTGACATCTATTTCTACCAACTCCAAGCAGCGGGGGTTTCATCCTTGAGAAAGATGTTAATCCTAAAATAAGGGTGTATACTGCTATTACATACGGAGCGAAAATCATGAACACAACCATCCAAAAAACAGAAGCACTCATCCATTCCACACGCGTACTCGATGCGATGTATGAGAGTGATCCTTACCGACCCCGTTACCATTTCACACCGCCGTTCGGTTGGATGAACGATATCAACGGTTCGATCTTTTGGAAGGGACGCTACCATATCTTCTATCAACACAACCCTGAAGGTGGCTATTGGAAATGGATGCAATGGGGACACGCATCGAGCGTGGATCTGGTGCATTGGGTGCATCATCCCATCGCTTTAACGCCCGACCTCGATGGACCTGATCGAAACGGATGCTTTAGCGGTGGTGCCCTCGTGAGCCGAGAGGGAGTCCCGGCGTTCATCTATCATGGGGTCCCCGACGGAACGTGTATCGCAACGAGTGATGATGATTTACTCATCACGTGGGACAAACATCCAGCCAACCCGGTAATTCCAGTCCCCGCACCCGGCGAGAAAGGACACGGTGAATATATTGTATATGATCCATGTGCTTGGTTGGAAGGTGATACGTATTACGCCCTCATCGGAAACACGATCCCCGGACAGATTGGGGACGGAACTGCCCTGTTTAAGTCGTCTGACCTCGTGGCATGGGAGTTTGTCCGCTCCTTTTATCAATCGCGGCGCGAATGGACAGATCCAGAGGAGGACTGTGCGGTCCCCGATTTTTATCCGTTAGGCGATAAGCACATGTTGCTGTTCTGTAGCCACTGGCAAGGCACACAGTATTACCTCGGCAGATTTGAAAATGAACGGTATTATGCTGAAAGTTACGGACGGATGAGTTGGGCGGGCGGACTGCTCGGTGGACCCCGCTCGCTGTCAGACGCGCAAGGACGCCGTATCTTTTTCGATTGGATTCGCGAAATTCGCGGCGTTGAACAGGAACGTGCCGCGGGTTGGTCAGGGGTTATGACACTCCCACGAATTCTTTCTCTCGCAACCGATGGTAGTTTACAGATTGGACCCGTGCCGGAATTGGAGTGTCTACGGATGAACCCGAAAGCACGTAAAAATATCACGCTGAACGCGGATGCGTTGAACTTAGAAGAAATCCAGGGGAACTGCCTTGAATTGGTTGTCGAAATTGATCCCGGCGATGCAACCGAAGTCGGCGTCCAGGTGCTCTGCTCACCCGATCAGGCTGAACACACCGGTGTTTTATATGTTCCAACGGAAAGAACGTTAAAAATTGACATCAGTCGTTCCACTCTAAACGAAGCCATCGTGTATCCACACTACCGAGACCCGGGTGGCACTGCGAGATTGCCGGAATCAGAGCAGTTTGTCGATGCACAGCGCGCACCGTTCACGCTGAAGGACAGAGAAACGCTCCAACTCCGCATCTATGTTGATAAGTCCGTGGTTGAAGTGTTCGCGAATGGTAGGCAGTGTATTACACAGCGGGTCTATCCGACGCGAGCCGAGAGTACGGGGGTTCGATTGGTAAGCAGTGACGGACTGGCACACTTTCGATCCGTTCAAGCATGGGAGATGGCACCCGCATTTTGAGAGAAAGTTGACTTTTGTATCAAAATAGCATATACTCTTCCTAACGTTCAAGGATAAATTAGCGATCAGCAAAGAGGTGTTCTTAAGCGAGACACTCTTCTACTGACGGAGACCGAAAGGGTTTTTTCAAAAAATTCGCCCCGACTGCTGATGGCTATTCTTGCGGATAGCCATAGAGGTAAACATCATGGCTTATGAAATTCCGAAAACAGTCTTAGGTCGTACAGGTTTGACAGTGACTCGACTCGGTACCGGTGGCGCGTATTGCGAATCCGCTGACGGCTACCGCAAAGCACTTGATGCCGGTGTCAATTATATGGATACGGCGCGCGCCTACAGAGATGGCGAGGATGAAAAAGTCATTGGAGCCGCCATAAAAGGGCAGCGCGATCGGCTGATTCTTGCGACGAAAACTGATAAGCGCGACGCAAAAAGCGCACGGACAGATCTCGAAACATCGTTACGGCTGCTTGGCGTTGATTATATTGATGTCTATCAACTCCATCATCTGAATACAAAAAATGAGCGCGACCAAGCCTTGGCACCCGGCGGCGCATTGGAGATGGCGCAAAAGGCACGAGATGAAGGCCTCATCCGCTTCATCGGTGTCACTGGACACGATTGGGTCGAGATACAGCACGCCGTTGACACGGGATTTTTCGATACCGTCCTTTGTTGGTATAACTGTGCAATGAAGACCCCAGAGGATACGGTTTTCCCCGCTGCCGACAGACATAATACCGGCGTGGTCATTATGAATGCTTCGCGGAATGACAGACTTTTTGGGGACGCAGACGCACCAGCTCCAGAGCAATTCTACCGCTATGTGCTCAGTCATAAGAGTGTAAACCTCACGATTATGGGATTGAGAGACATTGAACGCTTCCATCGGGTTGCAAAGGCACTCTCCGAACAAGAGACCTTAGCATCGGAGGCGCGAATAGATATGGAAAAATACGGCGCACAACGGCTCGAAGAAGGCGCGCTCACTTAACACCAACACTGACATGCGTCAACGAGACAACTTGGTAACAACGGATAGGATTTTTAATGAATAAAAGCGCATCAGATCAGACAAACCCCGGTTCGGAAGAATCTTATCCGTCCGAAAAGCGCAATTTAGTTGTCTTTGCGCTAAACCAGATTCTGATGCGGCTCGGTTGGATGTTCAAAGCCGAGTCTGTCGTCATTCCAGCGTTTATCGATATCTATACCTCGTCTGGAACCATCCGCGGATTGCTACCCCTCATTCTGCGGATCGGACAGAGCCTCCCCCAGTTTCTCGTCGCACAACGCGTCGCACAGATGCCAAAAAAACAGGGGTTTTTCATTCTCACAGGATTCGGTTTTGCCATTCCGTGGTGTGTGTTGTCGCTGATATTGGGCTTAACGAGTTGGTCAGCAAACGTCATAGTTGCTATTTTTCTTCTGCTATGTACTGTGCACTGGCTCATGGTCGGTTGCAATCATCTGGCGAACGGGACCTTGCAAGGCAAGCTCATCAGCCCCGAAAAACGGGGCAGACTTCTCGCCTATTCCAACGTCATCGGTTGTTCACTTTCGATCGGACTTGCTGTGTACCTCATGCCGCGCTGGCTTTCTGAGAGCAACCCGCATTACGCCGTGATCTTCGGTGTAACGTCGGGTGCCTTCGGTATCGCCGCTTTCATCAGTTTTGGGTTTAAGGAACTCCCATCACAGCCAGAAGGCACGGCCCCTTTTTTCAAATTTCTCGGGGATGCACTCCTCTTGCTGAGGTATGATAGGAATTTTCGTCGATTTGCGCTCGTTATTCTACTGTTCTACTCCATCTGGCCCCTTTTTCCACACTATGCGGTCTTCGGAAAGCGGACATTAGGGCTCGCCTCCTCCGGTTTTGTTACGTTAATAGTTGCGCAAAATGCCTCTAACGCCGTCGGTGCCGGTATCATGGGCAACATCGCCGACCGCTCAGGGAACCGATTCGTCCTGCGGCTTCTGATATTAATCAGTGCTTTTACGCCGTTACTGGCGGTCGTCATCAGTCGAATGCCTTCCGGGGCGCAGTTGTACTGGATTATCTTTGCGCTAATCGGATTCACACCCGTGTCTGCCCGGATCGTCACAAACTACACCCTTGAAATCGCACCACAGGAAAAACACCCGCAATATCTCGGCGTGATGAGTCTTTTTCAAGCGATCCCTCTGTTTGTTTCGCCGTTGATTGGCGCGTTAATCGAGGAATTCGCCTTTGAACCGGTTTTTATCACGTGTTCGGTACTTGTTTCACTTGGATTCTTGCTGACCTTCAAATTGGCTGAACCGCGGTTTAACCAAAGGACTTAAGAATCGGTATTCTATAGTTCTTCTGTAGGAGGGAACTCCGATTCCCGACTCTTCGCTGTAGAAGTTTATACACAGTCAAATAAGTTGGCACAGAAGGAGCACCCCCATGACGGCGAAAATGTCGTGCCCATTTTGTGGGACACAGGTTGAATACGCTATCGAAAATTCGCCTGAGTGGTATCGCGATCCGTCGCTCCCCGTCTACCGAATCGATTGCCGTGATAAATGTAGACAGTATTGGCTTGAAGCGATCTCTGACCCCCACCCACACATCGATCCAACGATCCTTGCCTTCTTAGATTCCATCAATGATGAACAACGAACGTTTATCTCTGAATCAACACGACACGCCTGTGACAACGGCATTTTGATAGTTTATAGCAGCAAGATTTTACAATACCTTACCACCGATTGGCACTATGCAAAAGCGGCGGTTATGTTGTATGAATTCAATAACGTTTCATTCCGAATCAGTGGTGCTGGATTTGATGTTGCGAATATGTTGTTTTTCGTAGATACTGCGGACGCACGATTCACACTGAGACTCTATCAGGCTGGAACGCCTATCCATAAAATTCGATCTGAAATCTATTGGTTACAAGTACTTTGGAACAAGGGACGCGTCAAGACCCTCTCACCTGTGTCTGGACGGGACGGGGAGAGGGTTCAGTGTATCTCCCCAAACGATCTACCGCCGCGCTATGCGACTGTATACGATTGGATTCCCGGTGAAACGCTTAATACACTTCCCGCATCAGAAAGAACGTCAGGACTGATTCGGCGGCTCGGTATCATGGTGGGTCGCATGCACGCTGTGTCGGAGACCTTAGCACTACCCCACTGGTTCACCCGTCCTCGATACGATATAGATTGGATTGCCTCAAAAATTGAAGGGGCACTTGGAAGTGATGCCATGGACGCTTCGGTGGAGGAACTTACAAAACTTTCCACGCTCCGCTCGCGCTTCTCACGATTTGCCGCAGAACAGGGGGAAGGACGGGATGTTTTTGGACTCATCCATTCGGATCTGGAACCCCATAATATCATTATCTCCGACGGACAACTCTGCCCAATTGACGTGCGCGAGTTTGGGTTCGGTTACTATCTCTCCGATATTCTCACGCTTTCACGCCATCTCAATGAAGATGAAGGGGCAATTTTCTTTGAGGGTTATCAAGAAATCCGATCGCTCCCAACAGATTACCCTCAACAGTTGGCGCTATTTGAAGAGTTGCGCATGCTGTAACCCAACGACGGACGCATTAAAAAAATCGAAAACGCAATGCTTCGTCGGAATATGCTCCTTATGATTGACTCACCTTTACGTCTGTGATAACATATCCGCACGGAAGATACGAAATTTCTAAGGAGTCTCCACATGGAACATCGCTATCTTTTCCTCGACCTACAGCACGTCACCCGAATCGAAAGACTTTACCGGCGGATGCACCAACCGCAACGGCATCCCGATAACCCAGTCTTGCGCGGTGAAAATCCGTGGGAGAGCGTCGCATCCCTCTACGGCACAGTCCTCTACGACCCGCAGGACTCGCGCTTCAAAATGTGGTATCTCACAGGACCTTATGTGGATGGGATGGTGAAAATCCGCCAACGGAACGCACTCGGTAATGTGACACTCCTCGCGTATGCCACCTCAATCGACGGCGTGCAGTGGGAGAAACCGATCCTAAACCAAGTCGATTTTGAAGGAAGCACTGCCAATAATCTTGTGGATGTCGGACGCACAAACTGCGAAGGCATGGCTGTCATCTACGACGAAGGCGAAACGGATCCTGCCCGTCGTTACAAAGGCTTTTATTGGGAACACGGCGGGATCGACACCTTCATCCAGCACGAAGGACGCACGATCTGGGGACAGGGGGACGGAGACGGCATGTGGATGTCGTTTTCACCGGATGGCGTTCACTGGACGAACTGCGAGACGAATCCCGTGATTCCGCTCGGTAGCGACACAACCCAATCCTTGGTGTGGGATCCCAGAATACAGAAATACGTCGTCTTTGGACGGTTCGGTGCAGGCGGACGCAAAACCGCTCGCGCCGAGAGTCCCGACGCGATCCACTTCAGCGCGCCGAAACGCGTGTTTGAATGCGACGCGATTGATGAGGAAGGTACACAAATCTACGGCATGCCCATCAATCTCTACGAGGGTATCTATCTCGGTATGATCTGGGTCTATCGTGAAGGCGTTGACGGCACGATTGACACATCCCTCGCGATGAGCCGTGACGGTATCAACTGGCAACGCGTCTTGGATCGGCAAACGTTCCTATCGCTCGGACAAGCGGGCAGTTGGGAAGACGGGATGGTGAGAATCAGCCAGAATTTCGTCACACGCGGCGATCAGATCTATTTCTATTACGGAGGCGTGAACGGACCGCACACCGGCAGGAAATTCAAGCAGGTCGAACGGCAGCACACATCCATGCTCGGCTTGGCGACGTTGCGACGTGACGGGTTCGTCTCACTGGATGCAGGTGAAACCGAGGGATCCATGCTAACAAAACCGTTGACACTCAATAGTGGAGAATTACACCTCAACGTCGATGCGAGTCGAGGTTACGTCGTTGTTGCAATTACGGATGATATGGGCACCCCTTTAGAGAATTACACCGCTCACCAAATTGCTGGAAACCAATTAGATGCGGAGGTTAAATTCAGCCATTCGTTGGAGGTGCTCAAAGGGAGAGAGGTCCGACTCCAGTTTCAAATCAGGAACGCAAGTCTATATTCCTATTGGTTCGCTTAGAGAAGGATGTAATTTGTGGTAATCAGGAACATAAAATTTAATTTTGGAGGAAAAAATGAAGCATATCTATCACAAAGAGGATGCCGAAGTCGTCCGAATTGAAGACGAGGCGCCCCGCACATTGTACACCCTCATTGAGCCGAATACCGTTGGCACGAAACACTTCTCTATGGGGTTGGAAGAAATTGATCCGCATAGTGAAATTCCGCTCCACTCGCACAGCGAATCCGAGGAAATTATTTTTGTCTACGGTGGACAAGGGAAAGCATTTGTCGGTGATGAAGTTGCTGATCTGAAACCCGGTACAGTCATCTATCTCCCACCGAATGTTGAACACCGTTTTGTCAACACAGGCGATGAACCGCTCTGGATTACATGGACACTCTCACCCCCGGGTTTCGAGAAACAAATCCGTAAGATTGCGGACGGTTCCGCAGGAATGGAAGTCTTTAGCGAAACGCCTTAAAATCTCTGGTATGAAGTAAACCGATTAAAGGCAATTGCGTTATTATAATATCCCAAATTGCGACTCGTCAGTTGTTAAGAACGAACGATTTCAATCAAGAAGTATCTGTAATCCTATAAATCCTTGAATCCTGCCAATCCTGATTCTGACAGTAAGGAGATCCCCTCATGTTCGGACGAGAAAAGCGCGCAATCGTCGTATGTGTATTGTATCTTGTCGCCTGCACCTTTTATCTTTCCTCAATGACCTTTGCCCAAGATGAAAAAATCATTGAACGCTATAAGTTAATGCTCAGTCGTAACCCAAAAGAGGGAAGCACCTTTGACCGGCTCTATCAGTTTTATCTCGAAGGGGCGGGCTTAGATGCCATGATTGCCGATTATCAGGCGGAGGCAGAAGCCAAACCCAGCGATTCGAACATTCAACTCATCTTGGGGCACATCCACAAACGACTTGGCAAGGATATTGAAACCGTTAACGCATACCAGGGCGCTGTTAAACTTGCACCAAACGAGTATTATCCGCATTTCGCTTTGGGACAGATGTTCGCGACGTTGCGTCAGCATGAGGATGCAATTCGCGAGTTAACGAAGGCCGCGGAACTCTCGGAACAGACACACGCAGCATCCCCCGAAGAATTAATGGAAATTTACAAAGCACTCGGGCGCGCCTATTTCAGCCGGGACCGCGTGGACGAGGCGATTTCGGCATGGGGGAAAATTCCCGAACTCGACCCAGAAAATATCTTCTCCCGCATCGAACTCGCAGACCTCTTCCGAGAACAGGAACTCTATGAACAAGCCATCGCGCAGCATGAAGCGATTATTGGACTTAAGACAGACGATCCGTACCGGGTCTGTCTGAGCCTTCGGGACATCGGAAACATCCACGATGAGAAGGGCGATTATGAGGGGGCAATACAGAGTTACGATGCTGCAATGGCGTTGACGGCACCCGGCAATTGGCTACGGAAAGACCTTCAACACCGCGTTATCGGTATCTACGCCGCTGATGGCAATTGGGAAGGTTTGATTGCGCACTATCAAAGGAAACTTGAAGACACACCGAACGACCCAGAATTGATCGGCTTGTTGGCTTCCGCGTATATTGAAAACCAGCAGCTCGACGAAGGTATCGCCACCTATCAAAAAGCGGTGGCGCTCGCGCCGACAGACACGGGAATTCGGTTAAACTTAATCACTGCCCTTCGCAGTGCTGAGAAACTCGAAGACGCAGCAACCGCTTACGAATCTCTCAGCGAGCAACAACCTGACGACTTCGGCATCTACCGCGAACTCGGTGAGTTGTATTTACAATTAGAGGACGAAGGCAAAGCAAGGGCAACATATCAGCGAATGCTTGACCGTGACCCCGAAAATGCCAGTACGCATCTCATCCTTGCTGAAATCTACGCTGGAAATGACTGGATAGACGCTGCCGTCGCAGCCTATCAAAAAACAATCTCACTTGAACCTAACACTCTCGATTATATTGAATATTTCGGTGAATTCTATTTCCGTCAGGGAAACCGTGAGAAAACTATAGAGACATGGAATCAGATGATTGCTGGGGACAGGACCAGCGCTGAGAATTATGACCGGTTGGCGCAGCTATTGGATGCCAAGAATTTTCCTGCCGAAGCCATTGTCGCACGTCGAAAAGCGGTTGAATTGGCACCCGATTCCTATCCCTATCGTGAGGCATTGGCGCGGCAGCTCACAGAGAATAAAAACTACGACGAGGCGTTGGCAGAATATGCTGAAGCAGCCAAACTCGCACCAAACGAATTTTTCGCCGAGCAGATGGCTGACCAGCAGATCGAAATCTATCGGCGGCAAGGGACGCTTATTGAGAAAATCGAGGCATTGGAGGCGGACCTCGAAAAGCCTGGGATTGCCGATGCTGACGCCTTCACGCAACAGAAGCAGCTTGCCAAGATGTACCTCAAGTTGGGCAATATCACTTATGCGATCGAAGTCCTTTTGAAAACAAAGGCACTCCACCCCGATGATGTCCTCGTCAATCGTTGGCTCGCAGAGGTCTATGACCAGCAGGGTTTGCGCGATGAAGCCAATGCCGTTTATACGCACCTAATTGAAATCGATAGCGCGAATGCACGGGAATACTATGCAAACATTGCCCGCGCTGCTATGATCGTCATGGATTTTGATGCCTCGACGGACGCGGCGAAGCAGGCCGTGGCGCACAGCCCACGCAATCCTGAAGGACATCAGATGCTCGCGCAGATCGCCAAACAGGTTGGAAAGTATCAGACAGCCATTGACAGCCTCAAACAAGCCAGTCGCCTGCGACCGGAGGCAACCAACATTCGTTCGGAACTCGCAGAGGTTTACAAACTTTCGGGGGAGACCCGGCAGGCGATTGAGCAGTACTGGCGGTGCTGGGAATTGAGCGCGAGTGTCAATGATAAACTGGCATTCGTCAGACCGCTCTCTGAAGCATATTACGACTTGGGACGACGTAGCGAATTAGAAGAAAAGTTGAAGCAGATGTCAAGAACAAGCACTTCTATTGTAGGTCCGGTCGTTGCCTTGGCGGAACTCTATCAGATGGAGGGCGACCTACCCAACGCACGTTTCCAACTCGCGCGAGCGTTAGACAGGGACCGCGAAAACCCGGATCTGTTAGCGCAGCTCGTCAAAGTCAGTCTTGACCTCGGCGATACCCAAGAGGCACTCACCTATCAACAGCGGCTCGTCAAATCACAACCTGATCCCATCCACCGGCAACGACTCGGTGAACTGTTATTTGATACCGGACGCGAACAGGAGGCAATCCAAGCCTGGACGAAATTGCTACATGCCAAGAACCAACAGCTTGAGGCGGAGATTAAACTTGCAGCCTTACTCATCCGCCACGGGCTGCTTGATGAAGCCGTGTCTGTGCTCAACCGCGCATCGGAAAAGATAACAGGGGCAGACACCCATATTGCACTCTATCAACTCGGGGCAGCGTTGGTTCGGATGAATGAATTCGACCAAGCGCAACCCTACTTCCAACGGATTCTGGACATGCCCAAACCCTCTGAGCCTGCAACCCAGAACGTCACCGCGAGCGCATCCGGTTCATCATGGGGTCCCCCTGGAATCAATATACGCAGATTTGAGCTCCCACAACAACTCGTCTGGGACATTCAAGGACAATCCTTTGCCTCCAGGAGTGGACAACAGTGGACACCCAAAAGCTTTGAAGAGGCGCGAGCCGGCGCGCTCGTGCAATTGACAACAATCGCACAACAGCAGCGGAAATTGACGCAACTGATCCAACAATTTGAAGCAGACGCCGACGCGAATCCGAAGAATATCCAGAATCTTGAAATATTGGTACAAATCTATACCTTGACGCAAAACACCGACAAAGCGAAGGAAACAATCAATCGATTGCTCGCTGTATCCCCGAACGATCCTGTCTATCAAAGCCTACGATTGAGTCGTTTACTACGGCAAGACGTTGATTATGAGACTTTGAAGCAATACTTGGATGAGATAACCGGGCTAACAGTCGAGGCGCGACTCTGGTATACCGCTCTGTATGCCGGTGATTTCTATCGGCGTGGATGGAAGGCGGATGCCGAAAAACTCGTGACGGCGCTTGAGGCAGCACAGGTAACCAATCTCGGCACTGGTTCTATGCTCGTGGGAACACTCGCGCAGATGAACAGGACCGACGCAGCAGAGAGAATCCTCGCACAATTGCCGGTACCAGCACTCTCCACACGTCCCCAGAATTCGGCGATGGGACCGTTGTCACCCCTTCAGCAACAATGGCGCCAATATACAAGTATCTATGAAAGTCTCGTCGATGCTTACGTTCGGGCGGAGCATATTGACAAAGCAGTCGGTCTGATTTGGACATTCTTTGAGCGGACGAAACCCTACGCGACAAATGCACGGCGCGTCTTGAGCATCGCACGCACCTCTCGCGCCTACGGGGGATATACACCCCTTCAGTCAAGCTACCCATCTGCCACGACTCACTACGATCAGAACCGTTTGGAGTATCTCCAGCGGGTTTTCAGTCAATTGTGGACGGCGAATCGGCAGGACGCGTTGTACGCCAAATTACAGACGGAGTTGGACATCGCGAAAGGCAGAGACCGTATTTATCCCGGCTTGGCATTGAGTTACTGCTATTGGTGGGAAGGACAGCGCGACAAAGCACAAGAGGTTCTGTCAGCGTTGCAAAAGGAATTTTCCGATGATCTGACGCTCAAACTCAACACCGTTTTTGCTGCTATCCAGATAGGACAGCATGCCAAAGCATTAGCGTTGCTTGAAGAACTCGCCGATGTAGATGCAAAAAACCGTCATCGGTATTATAACCTCACGCTCCAACTTGCCGCACATACGGGGGACACCGTTGCTGTCCGAGAGTTGGTAACAAAAGTACTGAATTCCCCGATCGGTGTTCGGGAACTGTATCAATTTTCACAAAAACTCCAACAGAGTGGACTCACGCAATACGCGATTCCGATCGCTAACAAAGCAGCCACCTTGGCAATGGCACAGCGCGATCCAAACTTCTTGATAGATTTAAGTCAACATTTAGAGGATTTAGGGCGCGGGAAAGATGCATCGCGTATCGCTGAACTCGCCTTGCGTTTCGCCAATCAGCGCGACCGGTACGGGCGGACGCTGTATGCCTGGCATTTTCAGCAAGCCTCTCGGATGGTGGGACGTTCCAAAGTCGTACGAGAACGCGAACCCCAATTGGTTGAAGCCGTCCAGAAAGCCCCAGATTCATTTCAGGCACGGGTTAGATTGGCGACGTTCTATGAAAGTACCAATCAACTCAAACAGGCAGCAGACGCGTTTGAGGCAGCACTCACACTGCGCCCTAAAGACAGCATGACTCGAAAACGGTACGCCCAGATGCTGCAGCGAAGTGGACAGGCGAAAGCCGCTGTCACGCAATACAGGGCACTTCTCAAAGACAACCCGAATACACTCGGTTACAACTATTGGGAGGTCATGGAGACCTTCTTCCAAGCAGGCGAAGTTGATGCGCTCGTTTCCATCGCCAAAGAAATGATCGCGCCATCTGTTGGCAGGAATTTCGGCAACGATTTCGCTCGAAGCGCAGCACGCCAGTGTATTGAGAGTAACAGACCCAAAGCCGCCATTGAACTCTATGAAAAGATTGTTGAGGCGCAGCCTGACCAGACGCATACGTATGGCGATTTAGCGTCCGCCTATGCTGCCGCCGGTGAACCAGAGAAAGCGATCCAGTTCCTGCGTGAGAAACTGGAAACCGAAAATGCAAGACTGATACAAGACGCTTATGCACACGTCCAAATTGTATCCAAACTCACCGAACTCTATAAAACGTCAGGTGGGTTAGAAACATGGGTAACGGAGTATGCGGCGAAACTCGCTGAGAAACCGGAAGACCCCGCATTGATCTACCTCGTTGCCACAATGAAAATCGCAGCGGACGACCTCGACGGGGCAGATACACTCGTTAACCAACTCCTTGATGACCCGACGCCAGTGAACTCACGATGGATAAGCGGGCTTGCGGATGCCTATCGGTCCGCGAATGACCGAGACCGTGAACGGCGTCTGCTTGAATCCGCACTCGCAAAGATCGGTCCGCAGGATACGTGGGGACTCTCGGAAAACTACCAAAAACTCGGCACAGTCTACGCCCGACAAGACGAGAAAGCGAAAGCACAGGATGCCTTCCGTAAGATGGGGACCCTCCGGCTGCTACGAGGCGGCGGTTTCTACGAGAAAGAGCAGATAGCCAATACTTACATGCAACATGAGATGTGGGACGATGCCGAAGCACTTTTCAATGAAATCATCAATGATTTCTCAGCCCAACAGTGGACTCGCCAACAGGTACAGCGACAGTTGATGGAGATTCAACGCCGCCGCGACGCATCAACAATGGCAACCCGAACGCCTGAAGAACCACCGAAATTCAACGTCGGGATGCAGCGAACATTGGCACAACAACATGCCCAGCGCGGTCAGGTCAAGAAAGCTATTGATATTTATGAGCAGATTGAAAAAGTGATGCCTGAAGACCTTGAATCACGGGCACAGCTCGCAACGCTCTATTCACGTCAGAATAAGCACGATAAGGCGGTCGATATCTGGAAAGCCTTACTCGAAGCCGATCCGGAGAATACCAAGTACCAGGACGGACTCGTTGATACCTACCAAGACGCTGATAAAACCGATGAAGCCGTTGAACTCGCCCAACAATACATCGCATCGGATCCGGAAAGTAGTGTCCACCATATCCGGCTTGCTGGACTCTACGCTGCCGACGATCAGGTAGATGCGGCTATTGCCACCTATGAGAAAGCGATTGAACTCGGGATCGGCGATGGAGCGGCGTATCTCAAGTTGGCGCAGCTTCATCTTCGGAAAAATAACCTCGATGCCGCCGAAAAAGCGTTTGAAGAAGCCATTCAACACACCGGACAGGAGTGGGAACGGCGGAATATCGAGCAGCAGCTGATGAGTCTTTACCGCCGGCAGGGCAAGTTGGAAGGTATGCTAAAGCAAGCAGAAGACGCAGGCACGTTGACGCTTGAGATGCAGCAGGAACGTGCCAGAGAATACCGGAACGCTGGGGAATTGGAAAAAGCCGTCACTGCTTACAAGAAAGCGTTGGAGATGACATCCCAAAGCTGGGATCGGGGGGAACTTTCTAATGAGTTACTGCAAGTATACGCCCAACTCGGTGAGAACGATTCGGCGATAGAACTCTATGAAACACAGTCTCAGTCTCGTTCAATGGGAATGTCAATCCACCACGGACCATTGGGCATCAAAGTGATGTTCGGTGGTGATGAGGCACGTGAAACCTTGATTAACGCCTATAAGAATCAAGGGAAACTTGAAGCGTTGCGGGTTATTTTTGAAGGTAGGCTCGAAAAAGATGCGGATAATCCAGCGCTGCTCGAGATGCTCGCTGAAATTCACCGGAATGCCAACAATCATGAAAAGGCAGCGGAAGCCTATCAGACACTCTGCAAAGCACAACCCAGCAATGTCCGTAGTTTTTACTATGCTGCCGCCGCCCTCCATAAAAGTAACCAACCGGATCTGGCGAAAGAATTGATGAAGCAAGGCGAGGTCGCGCTTGCAGCAAATACTCGCAGTCAGGATATGTGGTTTCTCGCAGCACTCGCCTCTATCTGTGTTGAAGGTGAGATGTATGACCCCGCTATCAAATTCGTCGAAGATGCGATCGCGGCAAGTTCAAGATACGGGGGATTCTCGTCGGGGATCGGGGATTTATACGGGATTCTTGGGAAAAGTTACTTAGGCACAAAACAGTACGAGCAAGCCGCCAATGCGTATCAGCAGATGGTGAACCGCTCCAGACACAATTATGAGCGGGAGAAGGCAGAAGCCGGTTTACGTCGAGCACATATAGAAGGCAACCTTTATGAAAAACAGATTCCCGAGCGGTTGCAGCGCGTTGAGGAAAATCCTGAGGATCCCGATATCCGCTTCGACCTCGCCCAAACTTACGAGTGGAGTGATAGAGTTGACGAGGCAATCGCGCAATACGAAAAAATCGTCGAACTCCAGCCCGACACCGCCGAATGGCACAAAAAGATTGGGGATCTCACTCGAAAATCGCGGCAGGCAGACGAAGCGACTCGACTGGCAAAGGCGAGTGCTGCCTATGAAAAAGCAATTGAACTTGAACCGACCTCGTATGAATTTTATAGCCTGCTGGCACAGACTTACGTGAAAAGTGAGCGATTCTCAGATGCTGAAGGGGTGTATCGTCGCGCGCTGGATGCTTCTCTTGAGGAACGCGACTATAATAGGGCACTCCGGGGCATTTGGGAACTTTACGCTGACACCGAGCAAAACGACAAAGGCATCACTGCCCTTGAAGAACTGAAACCGAAAATGAAGAAAAATGCCGTGCTTCTTGAACTGTTGGGGGATGCCTACAAGGAGGCGGATAATACCGAAAAATCAGATGCTGTCTACGCTGAATGGCTGGCGATTCGACAGAAAGAGGTGAACCGGACGCAACGCGAGTGGGACTATCGTCAGCTTGCCGGTCAACTTCTCGGAAAAGGGATTATGCCGGAGAAGGCGTTGGAACTCGCCGAGCGCGCCTCACAAATGAGGAGCGATTGGAATTTCGCCTTAACCTTGGGACACGCTTATCTCGCGAACGACCGCTATGAGGCGGCGCTTGAACAATTCACACGCGGTATGAACAGCATAGGACAGCAGAGACACATCATACCCACGGATATGGCGAGGCAGTTTTGGACACGCATTGCACAAACCGGCAAAAACGCCAAGGACGAAGGGCGTTACGTTGACATAGTAAACCGACTGGTAGCCCTGCCTTCTGGTCAGCCAACGACCCAGTTGTATGCCAATGTGGCACTGGCACAATTTTATCATGAACGCGATCTCCCTGAGAAAGCAAAAGCGTATATGGATAAAACCGCCTTCATCGCTGAAAATGCATGGTGGATTATCGGTCCATTTGACAATGCCGATGGAATCGGATATAATAAAGTTTACATTCCAGAGACCGAGACGCAGCTTGACACAACTGCGACATACGATGGGATAGAGGGACAGGTGCACTGGAAGAAGCAGGCAGATGATACTTTTGATGGTTTTATCGATTTCCGAAAAATCTTTGACGAAAATGTCAATTGGAACACCGCTTATGCATGGACAACCGTCAATTCACCCGATGAACGGGAAGCGCAACTCCGCTTCGGTAGTGGAACGCAGGCGAAACTCTGGTTAAACGGCGAAGAGGTGTTTACGCACAGTGACGTTCATACGCCAGTGGTGGATCAGGACACGATTCCAATAACCCTCAAGGCGGGTAAAAACAGTATCCTCGTCAAGGTCTGTGGTGAGATGTACGGTTTAGGATTCTACCTGCGCCTGACGGATAGGGACGGAAGGCCTTTTGTGGATGGGGTATTGATAAGGGATTCCACAAACGAGTAACCCCGTGAAGATGTTTATATTCTAAAATGGAGGCACCTCATGCCAGAAAAATTAATTCTCGAAAAAATTCAGCGTGTCCGACACCGTTTGAACGTCCAACGCTATTTTCAGACCTTCGCGACGTTCCTCTTCTACGGATTTCTGGCGTGTATCCCTGTGGTCATTGTTGATAGTGTTGTCGCATCCTTTAACGTCCCACCCTTCGTTTTTCTCTGGGTGGCACTCGGGATCGCCGTAGGTGCTGTGGCGGTTCGTCTCATTCGACCCGTGAGTCTCTACGAGGCGGCGCGGACAATTGACACGGGCGCGTCTCTTAAAGATCGCGTCGTCAGCGGCTTGGAGCAGATTCAACAGAGAATCGATGCGCCTCTGACGGCACTTCAAATTCAGGATACCTCTAACAAATTGCGAGCGGTCCCCGTGAATCAGGTCGCCCGCTACGCCGTGCCGCGTGAAACGAAGTTCATCGCACTCGTCGCCGTATTTCTCGTCGCTTTTTCGTTCGTTGAATTTTTCGCACCCCCAGCGACCTCAACGGAGATTGACTTTTCACCACAAATCGCAGCCGAAGCAGATACACTGTTAAAACGGATTGAAGCGGCAAAAAAGGATGCGGAACAGAATGAAGACGCTGAACTTGAGGAACTCTTGAAAGAACTTGAAAAAAGGGCACTTGAATTAAAGAAACCACAGATTACCCCTAAGGAAGCACTTGCCAGAATGACGGAGCTGAGTGCGCTCTTAAAAACGAAGGTCGATCCGCTTAAGATGGCACAACAGCAGGAGCTTATGAAAGGGTTGGGGCAGCAATTCATCGGCAATCCGTATCTGGGTGAATTCGGGCACCAACTGAAACGCGGCGATTATCAACAGGCGGCGACAGAACTTGACGATCTAACAAAAAAACTTCCAGAATTCGACAAGGAGAAACGCCGAAACCTTGCCGACGAACTCACGCGTGGGGGCAACAGTCTACAAAGCACAGAACTTGATGGACTTGGAGCGGAGCTGTCAGGAGCGGGAGAAGGTTTGGCAGTTGATGACGTTGAGGGTGCGCAAACGCGGCTCCGTGCATCGATCAAAAAGATTCGCAATCTCGATCTGCTCAGGAATCGAAACTCGCGGTTGGCGCAGTTACTGTCCGAGTGTGAGGCTTGCAAAGCAGGTGTTGCTGCCGCTTGTAACGGCAAAGGAATTAATAAGGCTACGGGGTTAACCTATGCCTTGAGTACTACGCCGGGGGCCGGTATTGGCAACAAAACGTCCGCGAGTCAACTCGGTCAATTGACCTCACTCGACGCCATCTTAAATCTTGAACAGATCACCGGTGTCCAGGGAGAAGGCACTGCTACTGTTCAAACCTCTAAGACCTCCGCAGAAGGACAGCAATCCGCTGTGAGTTATAAAGAAGCCTACACAAAGTACCAGAAACTCTCCGAGGATGCTCTCACCCAAGAACAAATCCCCTTAGGGTATAAGTTTTACGTGAAACGCTACTTTGAATCGATTAAACCTGAATAGTTATCGGTGTGCATTGCTACGCAATGCTTTCGGTTATCGGTTACAAAGGGGGTTTGTTAAACGAAAGTCCCTTAACCGACAACTGTTCTTCCGACGACTGACGACCATTTTCATAGGGGGCAACATGTCCGAACACGCCGAAGAAAAATATGAAGAATTCCGTGAGGCTTTCCTGAGAATACAGCAGGAGGTCTCCAAGCGGATCGTCGGACAAAAGGAGACCATTGAAGGGGTGCTCATCTGCCTTATGACGGGAGGACACGCGCTGTTAGAAGGTGTCCCTGGATTAGGGAAAACCCTGCTTATCCGAACGCTCCATGAGGTACTGGACCTCAAGTTTTCCCGAATTCAGTTTACGCCGGATCTGATGCCAGCCGACATTATCGGTACCACCGTTGTCGCTGAAGATGAAGACGGACGCAAATTCTTTGAGTTTCAACCCGGTCCTGTATTCGCCAATCTTATTCTTGCCGACGAAATCAACCGCGCAACCCCTAAGACCCAGTCCGCCTTGTTGGAGGCGATGCAAGAGAAATCTGTGACCGTTGCCGGACGACAGCGGGAATTAAAGCTGCCGTTCTTTGTGATGGCGACACAGAACCCTTTAGAAATGGAAGGCACTTATCCGTTGCCAGAGGCGCAACTCGACCGATTCTTTTTCAAACTTAAGGTTAAATACCCGAGCCTTGATGAACTTGACCTCGTTATGGAACGGACGACGAAACGGGATATGCCGACTGTTGACAAAGTTTGCGATGGTGAGCAGATTAACGCCTTGGAACAGAGCGTCCGAGATATTCTCATCGCTGAAGACGTACGCAGGTACGCCCTGCGAATCGTCCTCGGTACCCACCCCGAGTCAGAGGACGCACCGGGACTCACGAAAAAATATGTTCGCTACGGTTCCAGTCCACGCGGCGCACAGGCATTAATTCTCGGCGGGAAGGTCCGGGCAATCCTTGATGGAAGATACAATGTGGCGCGCGAAGACATTCAAGCCGTCGCACTCCCCAGTCTGCGGCATCGCCTCATCTTAAGTTTTGAAGGCGAAGCAGAGGGAATTGACCCGGATGACATCATCCAACATCTGCTGACAGAGATTGACCGATGAACGATACACAATCTGCCTTTGACAGCGAATTCCTCAAAAAACTTGAATACCTCTACATCGTTTCCAAAAAGATTTTTGCCGGACGCATCAAAGCCGAGCGGCGCAGTACACGACGGGGGGTCAGCGTCGAGTTTGCCGATTACCGGAACTATACCGCTGGCGACGATTTTCGCTACATTGATTGGAACGCTTTCGCACGCTTGGATGAACTCCTGCTGAAACTTTATGAGGAACGGGAAGACCTACATATCTACTTCCTCGTTGATGCCAGTCAATCAATGACCTACGGCACACTGCCGAAATTGATTTATGCCAAACGCGTTGCTGCTGCACTTGCCTATATCGGTTTGTCCAACCTTGATCGGATTGGCATTACAGCCTTCAACAACGCCGGAGTGGACCGGCTTCCGACAGAGCGTGGCAAAGGTAAAATCTTCACCGTGCTTGACTTCCTGGATCAGATTAACGGCACCGGCGAAACGGATTTAGAAAATGCCTTCCATAACTTTGTTCATACGACGAAACGCCGGGGGCTCGTCGTCCTCATTTCTGACCTCTTTGATCCGAGTGGATTTACCAACGCGTTGAATGTCCTGAAGTTTCAAAAGCACGAACTCTTTGTGATCCACATCGTCGACCAGAAAGAAGCCGCTCCCGATCTGCTCGGCGACTATCATCTCGTCGATGTTGAGACGAATCAACTGCGTCAGGTCACGATAAACGAGAATCATCTCAAGCGGTATCAAGCACTTTTCCAAAAATATTGCGATGATATGGATGTATACTGCACACAACGTGAAATTGGGCTCGTAAGGACGACAACGGAGTCCCCCTTTGAAGAACTCATCCTGCGCATTTTCAGGATGGGAGGCTTTGTTTCTTAAATGAATTTCCTATCCCCGACCTCACTTTTTCTATTTGGGTTGGCTATTCCGATTGTCGCACTGTACATCCTCAAACTGCGCCGCCGGCGCGAACCTGTCTCTACGCTCATGTTCTGGGAGGAACTCTTCAGAGAGCGACAGACCACCTCCCTGTTTCAGAGACTGAAGCATCTCCTATCGCTCCTGCTGCAACTTCTATTTCTGGCACTTTTAGTGCTTGCCGTGGCGCGACCGCAGTTCGCATTTCTAACGAAGTCCGCTCGACAGCTCGTGTTGATGATCGACCGGTCAGCGAGCATGAACGCCGTTGAGGGGTCCGACGGACTCACACGGCTGGAATCTGCTAAGCGGAGCGCTTTGCAAACAGTCGATAGGCTCCGCTTCATGGACGAAATGACGGTGATAAGTTCCCATAAACGTCCTATAATTCACAGTCCCTTTACCAATCATCAGAAATCGCTGCGAGAAGCGATCAACGCAATCCAGCCGACCGACATTGGCACGAACCTTGAGGCTGCAATAGATTTGGCGTATGCGGTTGCTCAAACAAAGCCTAACCCCGAAGTTGTTATCCTCAGCGATTTTCAGTCTGTTTCTGAAGCACTGCTTGCCAAACTCAATAGCAAAATAGAACAGAGCGAGAGTACTGAAGAGCCAAACCAAAAGATAAAACACCATCTGATACGTGTAGGAGAAGCGAACAACAATATCGGCATCACGCAATTTCGAGTCAGAAAGAGTCTCGTTAATCCTTTTGATTATGAAACGCTTTTACGGATCATCAACACCTCAGCGGAAGAGAAACAGTTCAATGTTGAGCTCTATTTTAAGGAAGATCTCTTTGATGTCCGTCCTTACACGCTTGCACCTGGCGAAAGCAGATCCGAGATTTTTAGCAACTTTACGTTTGAAGGCGGTAAACTCAGAGCCGTCTTGGATATTGAAGACGCCCTGTCCACCGACAATGTTGCCTATGCCGCACTCCCGAAACGTGAACGTGTCTCTGTTTTACTCGTGACAGAGGAGAACCCGTTTCTTGAGAAAGCACTCGCTGTTGATGAACAGTTAAATCTCAGCGTTGTCACACCAACAGTGTATGCGTCCAACGCATTCCAGCGAAACGAGAGTACCTATCGGGTCGTCATCTTTGACCGATACAGTCCACCGACCCTTGGTGATGGGAATTACATGTTCATCTATCCACCCGCTACGGCTTCGGTTTTGGAAACTTCCGGTACTGAGCTGAAATGGGATATCGGCGCCTCCCTTGAAACACCGATTATCACGGATTGGGAGCGGACACACCCAATTCTGCGGCACGTCCACTTGGAAAATGTTCAAATTGGCGAGGCGTATCAGATTACGCCACCGCCGACAGCACAGGTGATTGCCCGCTCTTTCGAGTCGCCTGTGTTGTTTGTTGATGTTGCTCCGAACCGGAAAATCGTCTTTGCTGCTATCGATATTCTGCAATCCGATCTGCCGCTTCGTATCGCTTTTCCCGTGATTATCGCCAACACAATTCAGTGGTTTCAGCAGGGTTCAGGGATCCAAGAATACTATCTCCATACCGGCGAAGTCCTACAGCAGCGGATTGCCTCGCTAACGGAAGCAGATTTACCACAAGATGTGCCGAGAAGTGTCACAATCACGGGACCAGGAAATGAAACGTGGGAAGTTCCCGTTGAGCGAAACGAGGTACTATTCAGTCAAACACAGCGTGCCGGTTTTTATGAAGTGAAATTTGAGGGGAGTTCGCTACGAAAGGTAGCCGCACCTACCGGGGAGGCGGATTCCGCACTGGAAGCAACCGCTCCCGCGGAAGATAACAATGGAACCTTGTGGGCTGTCAACCTCGCCGATGAAACCGAGTCACACATCGGGACGGATCCGCGGATTGAGAGTCTGCTTGAAATATCAGGGCTACCGAGCGGTGCTGCGCTTTTGCACTATCCCCCTTGGGTTTACTTCGTATTCGTGGCTGTCATATTGAGCAGCGTTGAATGGTTTTTATACCAACGCAGAAGAATCGATTAAAGTAGTAGGCACACTCCGTGTGCCGTAACCTCTATGGAAATTACACGTCCGATCCTACTTCTATTGCTCTTGCTACTACCGTTCCTTTACTACGGCTACCGGCGCAGCCTCGTGGATTTGTCGCAAACGCAGCGAGTCCTTAGCCTCATCACGCGGGTCATTATTGTCGTGTTGCTTATCTTGAGCAGTGCAGGCGTCCAATATCTGAAAACCGATAGCAAATTAGCGGTTCTGTTTTTGGCGGATATCTCAGATAGCATATCAACCGACGGTTTGGTAGAGACAATGGATCATATCAATACAGCACTGAAATCACGCGATCCTAATCAAGAGGTGGGTCTCATCACCTTTACCGATAGAACGGAGATCGTCCAGGATTCATTGAAAGATGGCAGAGAACTTCATGGGGAGTCGCAACTCACTGAAATCAAGAAAGAGTGGTTGGAGCTGGACGAGGACGTAGGTGACACGACAAACATCGCGCAAGCAATTGAGACTGCATGGGGGATTTTCCCCGCAAATGCGAATAAACGCATCGTCCTCATCACCGATGGTGTTGAGACACAAGGGGATGCTGTTCACACGGCACTCCGCGGGAAAAGTTTTGGCATACAAATCGACACGGTGCCGATATATCCGAGCGATGAACCGGAGGTCATGGTTCAGAGGCTTGAGATGCCCGCACACGTCAAGCAGGGCGCTCCGTTCAATGTAGAGGTGTGCATCCACAGTAACCATGAAGATGTGGCAGAGATCCGCCTCTTCAAGAACAAATTTGAGGTCGCGAAACAGGAGGTTCGGCTTGAGGCGGGTGAAAATCGGGTCGTATTTACCGAGACGGTTATGGAGAGCGGCACCCTTACCTACGATGCTATCTGCCGCACAACGAGGGACACGCGCTATGATAACAACCGGGCACTCGGTATCGTCGCCGTCACAGGGAAACCGAAAGTCCTTCTCATCGACGAGAACGAATCGCAAGCCCGTTACTTAGCACGTGCCCTGGAAGATGCCAAAATTCGTGTGGATGTCCGTAACGGATTAGGCGTGCCGAATGAACTCGCCGATCTGCAAAACTATGAACTCGTCATTTTCAGTGATGTGCCAGCGAACCGACTCACCCAAAATCAGATGGAGCTGATTCGCACTTACGTCCAAGACCTCGGTGGCGGTTTCATGATGCTCGGCAGTGAAAACAGTTTCGGGCTTGGTGGCTACTACAAAACGCCTATCGAAGGGATCTTGCCCGTCCGCACCGACACCGAAAAGAAGAAGGAAACACCATCGCTCGGAATGGTTTTGGTTATTGATAAATCGGGGAGTATGGGCGGGATTAAGATCGAACTCGCCAAAGAGGCCTCGCGCGCAGCGGTTGAACTCCTCGGGCGGCGTGATAAAATCGGAATCGTCGCATTCGACGGTTCACCCTTCTGGATTTCAGAAATGCATGATGCCTCCGACAAACAGTACCTTTCAGATCAGATCGGTTCACTCACTGCAGGGGGCGGTACAAATCTCTATCCGGCGCTTGAACAGGCATATTTCGCCCTCACAGAAACAACCGCGAAACTCAAGCACGTCATTGTTCTCAGCGATGGACAGTCCCAGGATGGCGACTGGTACGGGATTGCGAGTGCTATGCGGGCGGATCGCATCACGGTTTCAACGGTTGGCATCGGCAGCGGGGCTGATATGAATCTGCTCGGTAACCTCGCGAATTGGGGGGGCGGACGCGAGTACTTTACACAGGACCCGTATAACATCCCGCAGATTTTTGCGAAGGAGACTGTCACCGCCTCGAAATCCGCAATTATTGACGCACCCTTCATCCCACAGTATATTAAACCGACCCAAGTTTTGAGTGGTATAGACCTTGAACTTGCCCCGTTTCTACTCGGCTACGTCGCAACACAGCCGCGACCGACCGCTGAAATATTTCTTGTCTCCGACCGCGGGGACCCGCTGCTCGCGAGTTGGCAATACGGTTTGGGGAAATCCGTCGCATTTACTTCTGATGCCAAAGCCCGTTGGGCATCCGATTGGTTGGAGTGGCCCGGCTACGGCAAATTCTGGACACAGTTGGTCCGCGATACAATGCGGAAGGCAACGCTCAGCAACTTTCAAGCGGAAATCAGCCAAGAAAAAGGGGTTGCCCACCTTGCAATTGATGCCCTTGATGATACCGGAGATTTTCTAAACGCACTTGAAAGCGAGATCTCCCTCATCTCTCCGGACCTCAAGAGGGAAGAACTCGCTGTCACGCAGACAGCACCCGGTCGATATGAACTTGATTTCCCGACACAAGAGGTGGGTCCCTATTTCCTGAATATCAGACAGAAACAGGCAGGCGACGTCGTTAACACCCAAGTGACTGGCACCGTCGTCTCTTACCCACAGGAGTACCTCGTTCACAACGCCAACGATGCCCTTCTAACCCAACTCGCCGCGGTATCGGGTGGGAAATTCAACGCGTCGCCCGAAGATGCCTTCCGTCCGCCTGAAGAACCCGTTGTGCTCCGCGTCCATCTATGGCGACCCTTCCTCATCACTGCTCTGTTTCTGTTGCTTATAGACATCGCCTTGCGCCGAATTGATCTCAGACGCGGCTAAAATTGATAGGAGTTTACCGATGGAAATTACAAAATGGATTGCAAGCGCATCCTCAGAACATTTTACCTATAGAACAGAAGCAAAGCGTCCGTGGGACCCTGAAATGGTGCTTGAATTGTTGGAACAGACACATCGGAATTTTGAAAAACACATGGGACCGGGCTTGGATACTGTTATTGAGGTTGAAGACAGAATCTGTGAACCTAATAACTTGGGTGCGCGAGCCGAGATAAACAAACAGGTTCATTCCGATCAAGAGTACACGATAGAGGTCAAATTTATCTGTGAATTTCCGCCGAACTATGGGCATGCACCGCAGGAGCAGGATCTCGCATACCATTTCTTTGTGCATGAACTTTTTCATTGCTGGATTGGTGGATCGGTATCAAACGGCTATGGATTGATCGTTGAAGCGGTTACTCAGTATATGACGGATTGGGTACTCGTCCATTTGGGATGGTGCAGCGAGGATTTACGCATTCGGGGAAGAATAAACTGTCAGCAGATTATAGACAACGCAGACCCGCCACACACGACAATCGCCAGATACAAACTCCTATTTGACCAGATGCACACCGCTGATCCAGAAACCCTACTCGCGTTCTGTAGAGATTTAGCCGACTGTTTCCGTCGACAGCGAAGTCGAAAAGAAACCGATATATTTCCTGTTTTACAGCGATACTTGGGAACACGCTTGAAAGAAAATTAGGAAACATTGCTTTCCCCAGCAACCGGTCGTTCGTCGTTGAAACACACAGTGACTACATGATTGACCGCGCCCGTATTGAAATCAGAAAGGGCAATATCTGTCCCGAAGATGTATCCCTAATCTATTTTGAACCGAAGGGACGAATTGTTAACGTACATAATATTGGTTTTGATAAGATAGCGAATCTAACCAATGTCCCAACACATTATAGAGACTTTTTCCTAAAAGAGTCTAAACGTCTCATGGGATTTGAGGATTAAATAATGTGCGTGATTTTGGATGCGAACACTTTTGGTAAATTCAGAAATGCAAACGATGAAGATATGGCCCCTGTATGGAAATGGTTAGATAACAGAAACGGCACAATTGTTTATTCTAACACTGAAAAATTTGAACATGAATGGGAGAGAGGTGGAATGAGCCACTTAAGAGACCAAATGATGCGGGCTGGTCAACTCAAATTGGTATCTGAAGGTGTAGAAGAAAAAGCAGATGAACTGAAAGGCGAAATAGCATCAAACGACGAACATATTATTGCATTGGCTCTAATAGCCGGGGTAAAGGTGATGGTATCCTACCCTGAGGACGATAGGGATTTATTCACGGATTTTAAGAATCGTGAGTTGGTTGGAGGCAAAGTGTATACAAGAAAGCAACATGCACATTTGTTGAAGAAGGATACCTGTCCTTGAAATGAAGTAGTGCGGGCTGCTAAAACCTCGCACTACCACACAACCTGTCTTTAAGAAGGCATCCACGTCCGGGGTGCAATCCCTTCCACATGCGTTTTCACATCCACAACCGCCGGTCTCCCCGAATCGAGTGCCTGATCCAACGCACCTGCGAGTTCACTCGGTTTATTGACAGTAATTCCGAGACATCCCATTGATTCCGCCATCTTCGCAAAGTCCGCATCTGGGAACAACCAGAGTTCATCGGAACCCGCCGTGCGCCCACCGTAGACGGACTCAACACCGCCCTGCTCCTGATTCAGTGAGTGATTGTTGTTCACAACGATAACAGCGTTAATCCCGGACTTCATTGCCGTATCGAGTTCCGCGATATGATACCAGATGCCGCCGTCGCCTGTGAAACAGATCACCGGTCTATCGGGTTGCGCGCACTTCGCACCCATCGCCGCGGGGAGTCCCCACCCCAACGAGCCTGAGCAGCGGATGAAACTCTGATCGGGGTGTTTGAAGTCGATCATCGTGCCTGTCCAGATACCTGAATGCCCTGTGTCGGAGACGAGGATCGCGTCTGACGGCAGATAGTCCGTCAGTTCACGACAGAGCCGTTCGGGTAGCATCGGCAACCGTTCCGAATTCACTTTTTCACTGACCTCGTCTTTCCAGTTTTGCACCAATTCTTGGACGCGACTCACCCATCCCGTCCGCGGTTCGGCGGTTTCTGACGCTTCGAGCATCCGGCGGAGTGTGTTCCGCACGTCTCCCTGCATCCCTAACTGGATAGGATAATTTCGTCCGAGTTCATCAGGGTTAATGTCGAGTTGTATAATCGGTGTGCCTTGTGGCGGGATCTTGTATCCGTTGGTTACCTGTCCACCGGTATGACTTCCGATGAAGAAGACAAGGTCTGCTTCGCATACGGCTTGGTTGGCGCACGCCCGCGAGTATGAACCCGGTGTCCCGACTGCCAGTGGATGGTCGCTCGGGAACATCGCCTTTGCATTCAGGGAGGTCGCCACTGGAATCGAGAGTTTCTCTGCCACTGCGACGAGTTCTGCGCGTGCGTCCGAAGCCGTTACGCCACCCCCTGCCACAATGATGGGGCGTTCCGCATCGGAGAGAAGTCTAAGGGCTTCCGTTACCTTTTCTGCTTCTGCTTCCGGTCGGAACGGCGGTAATTGGGTAAACGCCTCTTCAATGATCACCTCAAGTTCGCCTTCTCGATCAATAACTGATGTCCCAGCGATGCCTTCAAAATCGAGGTGTGCGGGTCCCGGTGTTCCTGTTGTCGCCGCACGGAAGGCTTGACGGAGATAGAAGGGCAGCTGCTCCGGTGTCGCGACGTAAGCACTGTATTTCGTGACAGCAGAGAACGGGTTGACGTGATCCACCTCTTGATAAGCGTGCCGTTGTTGATTGATTTGATTTTCCTTACCGGTAATCGCAATCACCGGCGCGCAAGCGAGATAGGCATCTTGTAACCCCGCAGCGAGGTTCACGGCACCGACCGATTGTGCCATGCAGAGGCTCGGCGCGCGGTTCACACGGGCATAAGCGTCAGCCATGTATGCTGCGGCTTTCTCGCCGTGCGTCTGAACCCGCTTAATCCCAAGACTTTCCATCTCCATTAAAGTCCGCGGTCCGATATACGGCATAAAAAAAACGTGCGTAATTCCATATCCGTGGACGGTATCAGCAATAAATTTAGCACCTGTCATTTTCGGCATAGTTCTTTTGTCTCCCTTTTCGCAACTTGCTATTAGAAGTCGGCGTGGTTTACAACGCTATGTGAAATCCATTTTACCAGTTTTCGGTGTAACGTGCAAGCGTGAACTTAGCATCGGAATAAATTTGGTAAGAAATCGCCAGAGGTGCTATAATTGTCTCATCAATTTTAAATGCAAACTTTAGACATCATGAACCACACCAGAAATTTTCCATGGATGCGGAAATAAACCCGCTTCCGCGAGGGGGAAAGCACTATGAAAAGGCCAATCTGTTTTCTCTTATTCACGCTAACGATCGCTATACTTTCCCACAATGGGTATACAGGAACCGTAGTGACAGATGGACTCGTGAGTTATTGGACGTTTGATCGGCAGGACATCGCCGGTGGCACAGTCAAAGATGTCTGGGGCGAGAATGACGGCACGATCGTCGGTGCCCCGAAAATCGTCGGCGGACAGGTCGGAGAGGCACTTGAATTTGATGGAAACGATGATTATGTCAACTTAACAAACCTCGGCAATTTTGGCGAGCAGGTCGGGGCATCTACCTTTGAAGCCTGGGTTAAAACCGATTTCAAAAAAGATTGGACAACCCTCTTCAAAGTGCTTGATCAGGGATGCAATATGGCGTGGGCAATCGATGTCAATCGGAGTGCGAAAGCGGGTTTCCCGCTTGCTGAGGACATTGTCCACTACTACGTTCGCCAGAAATCACCTGCGGGGTGCAACGCCATCGCCGTTGAAATTGAGTTCGCCTTGTCGGATGGCAAATGGCACCACATCGTTTTCGCAATTGTGGACGCCGGCAAGTCCGAGGTCGGTATCTATATGGACGGTGAGCCGCAGGAAGTTATCGAAGGGGCTGTGAAAGATCTCGACACCTTTATTCCGTTTGTGGAACCGGTCTATATCGGCGCAGCAAACAATCGCGGCAAGGTTGAGAGGCATTTCTCCGGGATCATCGATGAAGTCCGCATTTACGATCGACCCCTTACCGCAGCCGAAGTGACTCGGAATTTTGAGTCGAAAATCGGGTTATCCGTTCAAGCAGCTGAGAAACTGCCCCTTGTCTGGGCGACGCTCAAAACAGCAAGGTAACACTATGCTAACATCTCACGAAAAATGGTTCTTTGATCACCACGGATTCATTATCCTCCGCAAAGTCGTTCCGTCTGAGGATATCGAGCGAATGATTGAACTTGGCAACCAGTGGCATGACATGACGCTTGATGAGCTACCGCCACCGCTCACCTCTACATCTCGGACGGGCAAACGTTCACCGACGATTGCCCATTGGATTAATCATATCCAATACGGCGACCCTGTTTTCCAACGGCTTGTGCTGAATCGAGAGATTCTGCGCGTGATTGTTGCCCTCACGCGAGGGGCTCCGTGCCTTGTTGATTGCGCCTTGACCAAGAATTACAAAACCTCCGATGACATCCATTTCCACGCCGCCGGTCAAGATTACAGTGTAGAGAAATCAGGACCCCGAGCAGGCTTTCTCAACACGGCTATCTCACTGGTGGATGTGCCACCGGGGACGGGATTTGTCTGTCTACCGGGAAGCCATAAGCGCAACTTTGAGCCACCCGATAACCTCTCCATCTACGACGGACCGCCTACGGTTGTCAATGTCCCCGTCAATGCTGGCGATTGTGTCGTCTTTACAGAAGCACTCTATCACGGTGGAAGACGCTGGACAGAATCCTATCCGCGCTTCACTATTTTTAACCGCTATATTGATAACGCATCACACAATTCCCTTCCCATTGAAAGCCATAAACACCTGATTCCCGATGAGGTCTATGAATTAGAACAACCCGCGGTTCAGGGACAACGAAAACGGGTTGTAGAACGCATCTTGAGTGAATTGGACGCACGCTGAGGTGTTGCGATGCAAACACACCTGCCTACTGAACATGAACCATATCCAATCGGTGAACCCGGACAAATGGCGATGTATCGCCATGAAAGTGAGCACTCGCTACCGAACACCGTTGTAAAGACGCTGACTGTAGCGATCGGTGCGATTGCGGAAAATGCGGGTGTGCTGTCCCAATGGATCTGTCTCCGTGCAACGAAAGCATCCGGTGAAAAATTCGCAGTCTGGTTGCTCGGCGAAAACGTACCGTCCGAGGATCTGAAGGGAGACCGCGCAACCACATCTCGCTATATCCTACAGATTGGGGACGACATTCCCTTGGAATTTCGAGATAAGTTTACTGAGAAACCTGTTCTTCCCGGTCTCGGTGCGTGGCGATATCTTTTCCCGAAACCTGCGGACAAAGAAGCACCAAGTGCTCTCTTTCCACAAACGGTAAAATATCTCGGACATACCTATCGACTGACACACATATCCGACTCAGACGAATCTGTCGTACCACCGGACACACAACGCCTTTCCCTCCGTCCGGATGTCCTCATCGGACCGCCCAGCAACACGAGACAGAAAGACGAAACGCGTCGTTACGATATGTCTGATTATGAACTCATTCAACTCACTGAAACCGATTACGTTGAAATGATTGGGGCGGGGATCAACTGTGTTCGTGTGGATACCGAACAGGTCGAATGGGTTAAAAATCGAGACGTTTTTTACTGGGGAATCGACGCGGTGACACTCGGTTATCCTGAGTGTTTATACCGAAGCAACTACCTCGGTCCTGCCCTTTTCATGGACGAACCCGCTGTCTGCACGCGGGACCATGTGCTTCGTCCTCAGCTGGAAGCGGATCCTGACTTTCGGAAAGCAGTGACACCGCAACTCGCGTTTGAGGCGTTTCAAGATTACTTCCATACCGCCAAATACGATGGCGCACCGACACGGCTATGCAAAGGCTTAGAAGCGCATCCGGATGTAGAGGTGGGAGATATGCAGTTTCTTCAGGAGAATCTATATACGTGGGAGACCATCATCAGTTCGGCGGCATATCAACTCTCAGAGGGAGACACGGAATCTCCTGCCGCAATAGTCTTTGAACCACCCGGTAGAGTCGGGACGATGCGAACGCTACCCGAAATGAATATGACGTACGGTTGCCAGATCCCGATAGACACCCCGAAGCATCTGGCGAGTATCCTCTACGGGTTCCTGCGCGGTGCTGCCCGACAAACCGATAAAAGTTGGGGTATGAGTATCTACGGACAGGTCCACCGCGCCGACGCGTTCTGGCTACAGACATACGCTTACGATTTGGGTGCGCGGCATTTCCATTACTGGGACAACTACCAACTCGCCTGTGTGCCTTACGGTGAAATCCTCGCACTTTCACGAAATTTAAGTGCTCACGCCGAAAGCCATCCGCATAGAAATCTTGATGCGTTACGCAGAGCGGCAGAAACGGTTATCCTCCTACCGCCCGGCTACAACTTGGGACATGTTGAGATGGGCAGGGGAAATCTCTGGGGGTTAGGCGAACTCAATTTGGAACGGCGCAATAGAGAGGATGTCAAATACCGCACCGTAATGCACAACTTCTTCACCGAAATTGAGAGAGCGATTCGACTCGGTGTTGCGTTTGACCTTGTCTGGAATTTAGAAGGACTTGAGTTATCCGATTATCGCGAAGTCGTCCGAATTCGGGAGGACGGTAAGGTTGAGGTCCATGAGGACAATGATATGGTTTTACACGACAGTGCGAGGATACCCACCCGTCCAACCGGCACGTCGCCGACCTTAGCTGTTGATGCTTCTATACTGCAAACCGATGCCTCATTTGAAGTCCATGCCTGTGCCACTGTAACCAAAGGATCCGCCGCTGTTTACTACACGCGGGGCGCAGACAAAAACGGTATCTACAATAACGAGATGGTGCTTTGGGAATTGTTCGGTCCAGAGGAAGAGGATTACCGTTTCCTGAACAGAGATCACTCCGAAATTCGCATCGCTCAAACGGAAGCGGTAGCCGAGGTGGAGATTCGTTTTCCCCTTAAACGCCCTGGGAATTATCGGCTCCGAGTCGCAACCGTTGACATGGCAGGACGCACAGCAGTCGCATGGGACACTATTACTATGCCTGATAAACACGTCTGACCTCACTTTTTCCTCATTTTGATTGTAAAATTTTCCATAAATCTTGTGTTTTATGCAACCTTCCTCCCTGCAGCACATCTCTTAATATTATGAGAGACAACATGTTTTTGGAGGTGACGCATGAAAAACAGTGACGTTGAATTGATTCAACGGACCTTGGCGGGCGATCAACGGGCTTTCAGCACCCTTGTGCGGAGATATCAAAAGTCGCTCCATGCCCTTGTATGGCGAAAAATCGGCGACTTCCACATCGCTGAAGAAATCGCACAAGATATATTCCTTAACGTCTACAAAAAACTTCAGACGCTGAAGCATCCGAATCGGTTTGCCGGATGGCTTTATGTAATTGCCACTCGCCGATGCATCGCTTGGTTGAAGAAGAAACGGATTCCGATGGCGTCTTTGGATGCAATGCCGCCAGATGAATTGGAGGAATTGGCGTATGCCCAATATCACGCTGAACAGCAGGAGGAGGTCGTGAATGAGAAACACCGCGAGGTTGTCAAACGTCTCCTGCAAAAGCTGCCGGAGAGTGAACGCACTGTTGTAACGCTTCACTATCTCGGTGACATGACATGCGAAGACATTAGTAAGTTTTTGGGGGTATCACCGAACACCGTCAAGAGTCGACTCCATCGCGCCCGTAAACGGTTGAAGAAGGCGGAACATATCGTTCGTGAAGTGTTAGGCGGTTTCCAATTGGCTACGACGTTAGCCGAAAATGTTCTACGAGAAATTGCGCATATCAAACCCGCAGCGCCAACGGAGAGTAAGCCGTGGCTGCCGTGGACAGTAGCCGTCTCGACTACCCTTTGCGTTATGCTGCTGATGGGAAGTGGCACGCAGTACTTAGCCCGATTCCAGCAGCCTTACAGTTTGGATGCCAGGTCAGAAATGACTGTGGAGCTCGTTGATACATCTCTTGTCCGTGTGTCAAAGCAGAAACCGAGTGTGAGAAATCAATTCGGAAATGCGGATACACGGGACAAACCAAGGACTTTACCGTCTTACCGCGGGGTCTTGGGCAAAGTTGCTCGTCTACGGTCCCCAATTTATTAATTCGTTAGTAGCCATCGAAAATAGACTCTATGTTATAGCAGGTTTCGATTTTACACGGTCTGCAAACTTGTTTGAGGAATCCCATAAACTTGATCACTCGGTTGAGATATTAAAGTTTCCACCGAGAATTTTTCGTTCAGTCGACTTCGGCGATACTTGGGACGACCTTTCACCGATAGAGGGAAAAGGAACAGGGGGCAGATTATGGGTGGAATTACCGCCAACTGATGACAATTTTCGGCTCCAGATGTTCAGTGGTATCCAGTTGGTTGCAATCGATGAAAGACTTACGGTGATGGGGACCGGTGTCCTGCTGCGTTCAAATGATAGTGGAGACACATGGACGCATGTAAAAGTGGGCAGAAATGCGTTGAGTCAGAGTATCTTTCCCGTTGTCGCTTTGGACGAAAATAATTTTTACACATCCGATATTTCTGGGATAGCACGATCAAAGGATGCTGGTATCTCGTGGCACCCCTTTTCTGCCGGGATGATCAGCTCTCATGTTCAGAAGTTACTCATGTTTGAAAACGTTCTCTATGCACTCACGCCTGAAGGGATCCTCAAATCAATGGATCTCGGGGAATCTTGGACATCCGTTCGAGTAGATGCCGGTGACGGTGTTGTGAAAAAAGGAATACTTGAAAAAAAACAGACGGCTCCAGATTTACTGAGTCATGCCAAAATCGTAAAAGCCAACGGTTCGCTCTATGTCAGCAACAGTACAACCGATAAGGTCGAACTTTTTCATATTTCATCTGATAGAGATGTTCTAAAACCTGTCCGACGGATGCCAGTTTTCACCGAGGACACACTGGAAGTTAAATGGCAGAAAAGGTTTAAAAACGCGCCTCGCGATGTGAGTGAGTTGAGTCGCCAACGGCGAGCAGATATGCCACGTATTATGGAAGAGCGTCTCACGAATGGTGGATTTACGATCGCTGACAATACTGTCTTCATGGAGTACCGACGGAAACTCTTCAAGTGGCACCGAAGTGAAAGACGGTGGTTTGATACAGGGCTTGTGGATCCCACCGAACGCGCCCACGGTGCTGATACATCAAAGGGGTTCACGCTCGCGGCATCCGACAACGTGGTCTATGCGGGTAAACGGGATGGTTCGCTATTTCAGTCTCTTAACAGGGGTGATAGTTGGAAAGAGGTTACTGCGGACTTACCCTTCTCTTTTGCCTATTTCCAAGACATAGTCTTCGCTGGGACAACCGTTTATCTGATAACCGATCAAGGGGTTATGAATTCGCGCGATGGCATCAACTGGAACGCTCTCACGGATACCGAAGGAAATCGAATTCCTATCTTTCGGATAGCAGTGGATGATAGTAGGATTTACGGTGTGTGCAACCAAGGTGTGTATCGGATAAATCCTAAGACGGATACGTGGATTCAAATTTCACCCGAAGTTCCGGACGAGGCAACTGCTTTCGCTGTGGATCGTGGCATGCTCTACATCGGCACGCGGCACAGCGGTGTCCTCCGTTTACACCTGAATGAATTGTAGAAATTAATTTTCAGGAGGTATCTCATGCAATTCATCGGAAATATACGTTTGGCAGTTATAGGCATTGTTATGATGATGCCTTTTACGCTTTTTGCGGCGCCCCACGCACCCTCCCCCGCTGGAGGCGGTTGGCTTGAACTGAATCCAGAACTGCCACTCGTGCAAACCGAAGCACCGTGGTTTCCCGAATATCCAGGTCCGCTAACGATTGAAGCGTGGGTATACATAGACAAACCTCCCCGCGTTCAGGGTGTCATATCGCTGGAGGCTGGATCCCGTACTGCTTTCTCTATTGTGGGTCAAACAGACCGCTTTACCTGTGCCATTGTCGGTGATGGGTACAAAGCCAGTCCTGCTATCGCCACAAGGGGAGTCGTGGGTGGATCCGCAAAGATATGAGGAATGCTACCTACCGGGCGGTGGGTCTACTATGTGGCAATAATTGACAGCGGCTCTACCGTTGGGTGCGGCGGTTCGATCTCTGGACTGGTACCGGGGAGTCATCTTGCATCTGCGAGCGAACCGCTCCTTATCGGAGGCGTTCCAGTTCTAAAGGGGAGTGGACTGAAAGTTGTTCCTGCTTCTGGGATGTATATTGACGAGCTGCGAATTAGTTCTATTGTTCGTTACGGGCAAGGCAGATATACCGCGCCTCCGAAAGCATTTACCCCAGATGACGACACGTTGGGGTTATACCATTTCGATGGAAAGTCAACCGAACGTTATGAAGATGCCTCACCACATCAGAGTCTCTTGATCCGCGTTAAGAAAGATACCCAACCCAGATCAAATTAGTAAATGCCTTGGGTTCAACATTCTCTATTAGCGGTATCCCTTTTTTCACATAATGTAACGTTTTGCCTAAAAATTGTGTCTTTAATATTGTAGTGCCATAAATTCGACACGACATATTACACCTATCGTCGATTGGAGCAGCCATGAAGCCACAGATTTTTTTCAGAGGGAATGCGCCGGTAAGCCTCATCGGGTTTCTTCTGCTCGTGACAGCAACGTCAATGGGATGTGGGGTTTTTGTCTATCGCGTCTTAGGACTCGATCCCGTTAGCCTCACGCAGGGGGATCTCCACAAGATGGGATTAACGAAGAATAACCGCATTGATGCGCGAGGCAGATCGAGTTCCCGTATAAAGGGATCATCTGTTATTGCAGGATTCCAGGAAGGCGGGAGTGATGCTCTAACAATTCAATATTGGTTATTTGATACCTCGTCCACTGCCCAAAAAGCGGCGGCGGACCAGTGGACATGGACCTTTGCCGCCCCAGCAGATTTCCAGCCCGAGCTGAATCCCGATGACGTCATTGGGGATGCGACATGGCGCAACATCCACAGGACCCAGAGGGAATGGGAACACAATATGTGGGAAGACAATATGACTGACATCTATTTCGTGAAATACAATCTCCTTGTCAGTGTCAGGGTAAGCGGACATGGACACTTAAAGTACGCCCGGGACGTTGCCCGACATATTGAATCGAAAATAGAGATAGTATTGGAGAAAAAATGAAACCACAGATTTTCTCAATGGGGAATGCGCTGATAAGCCTCATCGGGTTTCTTCTGTTCATGACAACAGCACTGATCGGGTGTGCGATTCTCTCTAATGCCTATCCCATCATGTCCCTGTCTCCCGTTCTCCTCACACAGGATGACCTCCCGACAATAAATACGACTAATGAAAAGTGAGACGGAGCGCACCAGTGGACCCACAGAATTATCTCTTATCACAAAATGCAAGCAGCGGTGGGGTGAAGGCCAACTGACTGTTCGCTATTATTTATTTAACTCTACGTCCGCTGCCCAGAAAGCAGCCTGGCCACTCTTTCCTGCCAAGGCGATCCATCGTCCCGAGCCAAATCCCAAGGAAGTTATAGGGGATGCGACGTGACGCGTCAAAAGTGGCTACATCTATTTCGTGAAACACAATGTCTTGGTCCACATCATAATGGAAGGAGACTCGTCAAATCAACTACAGTTCGTCCGGGAGGTTGCCCGAAAGATTGAAACCAAAATTGAAGCGGTATTGCCAAAAAAATGAACACAGAGTGCCCAAGAAACTTGGTGCGTTTGAAAAACAGTTCTATCCAAATACCCTCTATCACACCACACATCTTTTCCTTTAGGTCTCTGAATCCCACCCGCAAGCCCCTGAATCTATCTGCTTTTAGACTGGCTGCTGACGGCTATTTTGCTAACAACCATTCCTCAATTTAAAACCTTTCTCAAAAATACCAGAAGTGATATAATAATATATCGAAAGATATGCAGACACAAAATCGTCTGGTGTGCTATCACAAGTGCAGTGCGACGAAGTGTTCTAACAGGCACACCCAGTTAAACATTCAGACTTTCTTCATCGTCTTAAAATTGTAGATACACATAAAATACATGAGGAGGAGCAGAAATTTGCACCACCGAAAACCGATCTTTTGTCGGCTATTTGTCTGCCTTTTTTTGGTTGCCATTCCTATGCATGCTATTGCTGGCGATTGGCCAACATGGCGGGGACCAAATCAGGACGGCACTTCTGTCGAAACCGGACTCATCACATCTTGGTCGACTGAAGGTGAAAACCTTCTCTGGAAGGCAGAATTTATAGGGCGTTCTACACCGATCGTTCTCAACGACAGCGTCTACGTCATCGGACGTGTCGGCAAAGACATCACCGAACAGGAACGCATCGCCTGCTTCGATGCCGAGACCGGCGAACTGATCTGGAATTATCAATTCAACGTCTTCCATACCACGATCTCCTTCAACCGAGTCGGCTGGACGAGCCTCGCGGGTGATCCAGAAACAGGGAATATCTATGCGCACGGTGTCCAGGGCCTCTTTTTCTGTTTCGACAAAGAGGGTACTATCCTCTGGTCGCGTTCGCTTACAGAGGAGTATGGGCGGATATCCGGGTATGGCGGACGGGTTCACACCCCTATTATCGCAGGCGACCTTGTCGTGATTAGTTATCTCAATTCGGGATGGGGCGACCAAGCCGCGACACGCCACCGTTACTTCGCGTTCAACAAACACACTGGTGAACTGATTTGGGTTTCAACTCCCGGGGGTAGACCCTTAGACACGACCTATTCCACACCCGTCGTTGTCAATATCAACGGGCAGCCACTCATCATTGGCGGCAATGCGGATGGCGGTATCTATGCCATGAAACAGAGCACCGGGGAGATGGTCTGGGGATTTAAACTGAGTCAGAGGGGTATCAATACGTCCGTCATTGTTTCAGGCACGAAAGTCTATGCATCACATAGTGAAGAGAATATAGATACCACCGCAATGGGACGCGTCGTCTGTATTGACGCGACAGGGACTGGCGATGTCACGCAAACCCATGAAGTCTGGCGATATGACGCCGTCAACGTCGGGTACGCGTCGCCTACAATTCACGCCGGACACCTCTATGTTATAGATAACTCCGCGAATATCCATGCTGTGAATGCTGAGACCGGTGAGGTCTACTGGGAACACAACATCGGCAAAGTCGGGAAAGGGTCTCCTGTCTGGGCAGACGGTAAACTCTATGTCACGGAAGTCAACGGTGGATTTATTATCCTTCAACCGGACGAAAACGGGTGTGAGACGCTGAGTGCCCAAGAGATAAGTCGGGCTGAGGAAGATCACTACGTCGAAATCTACGGTTCACCCGCTATTGCGGATGGACGCATCTATTTCACGACAGAAGAACACCTCTACTGTATCGGAGGGGCAAGATAATGAAAAATTTTATCCCATTTTACGGCATTCTCATGGTATGTATTCTCGCTGCTGGTTGTGCCAGTAAGGAAATCGCACCGGAGCCTGTGAAGGTGTCAACTGCGCCTGCTGTTTCGCTGCTGCTTACGCCCGCTGAAACACTCACATCGGGTGAACCTGTCGAACTCAGCGCTGTAGCTTTCGATGCGGATGGAAAGCAGACGGGTGCAGCTGATGCTATAGAATGGGCATCCAGCGGCTTGGTTGGTACACTCCATGCGGGTAAATTCACACCTGATACAGATGCTGGGGCGCATGCAGGCACGATTACTGCTCAATCGGGGGATATGAAGGCGATGGCTCGCGTTCGTGTGATTCCGTCGCTCCCGTGGACAGAGGATTTTGAAGCGATTGAGCTCGAAAAAATACCCACGCACTGGATCGGTGCGACCGGCAAATTTTTTGTGCGTGAAAAAGATGGCGGTAAAGTCTTAGTCAAGACACCTGTTCAACGCGGCTTAAACCGGTCCAACGTTTATCTCGGTCCCTCAACAATGAAGAACTATCAGATTCAAATTGACTTGATGGGAACCAAAAATAAACGTAGACTGCCAGACTTGGGCTTAATTGCGAATCGTTACACATTAGATATGCAGGGCAGACACCAACGCTTACAAATTCGTTCGTGGGCATCCGATTTACGCATGGCAAAGACAATCGATTTCTCGTGGGACGTCGATGTCTGGTATACAATGAAGATGATGGTGGAGGTTATGGAGGATAAGGCTGTGATTCGAGGGAAGGTCTGGCGAAGGGGCGAACCGGAACCAGCAGAATGGACGATCACTGCTGAAGACCCGCTACCCAATCGTGAGGGAAGCCCCGGTATCTATGGCTATTCCGCAACTGAAATTTATTACGACAACCTAAAAGTATGGTAGTAAAGGAGTCATTCAATTGAAACCCCAATTTATCTACATCGCAAATCTTGCCGTGCTGCTCACTTTCGCGGTATCCGGTGTTTCGGCGGAGAAAGAGATTGCCTTGTGGGGCGGCACGTTAAGCCGTAACATGGTCTCTGATGAAACGAATATCCCCGGGAGTTGGGATCTGGAAAGCGGTGAAAATATTAAGTGGACCGCAGAACTCGGTTCCCAAAGTTATGCAGGTCCGCTCATCATCGGCGAAAAAGTTTTCGTCGGAACGAATAACAAAGCACTTTACAATCCCAAATTAACCGGCGACCGCGGGAATCTCATGGCGTTTAACGAATCCGATGGCAAGTTCCTTTGGCAAGCCACCCATACCAAACTCACTTCAGGACGGGTTAACGACTGGCCCCTACAGGGCATCTGTTCCACGCCGTTTATTGAAGGCGACCGACTCTACTACATCTCTAACCGCTGTGAAGTCGTCTGTGTTGACACTGACGCCTTCCTTGATGGCGAAAACGACGGTCCCTTTACCGAGGAAACAGAAACGAGCGAGATCGATGCCGACGTCATCTGGATCTACGATATGATGGATGAGTTGGATGTGTTTCCGCATAACCTTGCCACCTGTTCACCGCTGGCTGTCGGGGATCTCCTCTTCTTGGAAACGAGCAACGGTGTTGATGAGGGACATATCCATATTCCTTCACCCGATGCGCCGTCCTTCATTGCGCTCAATAAACACACCGGTGAACTCGTATGGGAAGATGCCTCGCCCGGCGAAAATATACTCCACGGGCAGTGGTCGAATCCCGCTTACGGTGTTATCAAAGGGGTCCCACAGGTGATCATCCCCGGCGGCGATGGCTGGGTCTATGCGTTTGCTCCAGAAACGGGTGACATTATCTGGAAGTTTGACTGTAATCCGAAAGATTCCGTTTGGGAACTCGGTGGACGCGGCACCCGCAACAATATCATTTCAACGCCTGTCGTCTATGACGACAAAGTCTTTATCGCTGTTGGGCAGGACCCGGAGCACGGCGAAGGCGTAGGGCATCTCTGGTGCATTGATGCCTCACAAACCGGTGATGTTACCGAGACTGCTGGCATCTGGCACTTCGGCGATGAACAGTTCAACCGCACAATGTCCACTGTAGCCATCGCTGATGGACTCCTCTACATCTCGGACCTGAGTGGATTCCTTTACTGCTTGGATGTGAACACAGGAGACCCCTACTGGACGCATGACACGTTCGCCGCAATTTGGGGATCGCCTTATGTGGTGGATGGTAAAGTTTACCTCGGCGATGAGGATGGCGATGTAGTGGTGCTAAAGACGGGAAAAACGAAGCAGGTGCTATTTGAAACCAACATGGGCAGTGCTGTTTATACGACCCCCGTGGCGAAGAACGGTGTGCTTTACATTGTCACCCGTAATACGCTGATCGCAATTTCAGAATAGATTGTTCAGAGGTACTTCACATGGCGTATAGCAATTTTACGCTACAAACAGTACGAGAAGCATTTGACTTGGAAGAGACCGACACCGCGCATCTTTTTGCAGGTAGCGAACCAATGCCTCCGAGTGAACTCCTCACTGCAGTGTTGACTCGGAACATACCCTTAGCCACCGCTATTGGGACGGAGAAAGCCAAGTCGGAAATGATTGTTGCCGATGTGCTTGTTGACCTGCGGGAGCAGTTGCAGCATCGCATCAGCCTTTTTTCCGGGATTGATTTCAACGTAGATGAGGAGAGCGGTTTGACTGGGGTCTGTGATTTTGTGATAAGTCTCTCACCGGTCCAATTTGGTCTGGAGGCACCTGTTATCGTTCTTGTGGAAGCAAAGAACGATAATCTGGAAGTGGGGCTCGGACAGTGCGTCGCGGAAATGGTAGCTGCCCAACGTTTTAATGCTGAAGCGGGTAATGACATTCCTCGCATCTACGGTGCCACCACCTCGGGGGCAGATTGGCGGTTCCTTAAATTGGAGGGGAAAGAACTCCATATTGATATGGCAGTCTACCAAATTGAGCGGTGTGACAAAGTCCTCGGCATCCTCGCAAGCATGGTGAAACAAAAGGCGTGAGTTGGGCGTGTTTAGTGCTGTAAATAAAAAAGGTAAAAAAACAGATGAACCTTACCCGAAAAATTACTGAAGCCCGAAAATCACTCGACGCACACGTCCGAGAAATTATCAAATGGCACTTCAGTCCAAAGACCGGCTGCCCGTTCTGGCTGGAGTTCGCAGAAAACCTCGATTTTGACCCGCGCAAAGAAATTAGAGGGTATGCCGATCTCAAGTGCCTCGGGCATTTCGAGGACGAATGGCTCCGCGGGGGTCCAGTGCGGCGTTGGGTCCCGAAGGCTTACGCCGATGAACCGATTTACGTCTTTGAAACCGGTGGCTCAACAGGTATCCCCAAATCGAGAATCAGTGTTCGTGATTTTCACATCGATTATGAAATATTCAGTGAATCGCTTTCCGATGAGGGGTTTCCACCCGGTAGCGATTGGCTTATGTTGGGTCCGACGGGACCACGACGCTTACGACTGGCTGTCGAACATCTCGCCCAGCATCGTGGCGGTATCTGTTTCCATGTAGACCTCGACCCGCGTTGGGTGAATCAACTCGTCCGTTACGGAAAAAATGAGGAGTTGGACGCCTATAAAAATCATGTTATCTCGCAAGCACTTAATGTCCTACGCGCCCATGAAAACGTTCAATGCCTCTTCACCACCCCGAAGTTATTGGAGGCACTCTGTGAATGGATTTCCTTGCCGAAGGTGGGTATTAAAGGTATCTTCTGTGGCGGTACCGAGATGGACGCGCAGTTCCACCGCTTTGCACGCGAGGAACTCGTTCCCGGCATTGATTTTATCCCGACTTACGGCAATACGCTCATGGGATTAGCCGCCTGTAAACCCTTCGATCCGGCGGATAACTATGCGATTATCTATTATCCACCGCACCCGCGCGCTGTTATTGAACTCGTTAATCCAGAAAATCCGGAGGAACTTGTTGATTATGGCGAAACCGGGCGTGTTATGCTCACGACCCTAACGAAAGAATTTTTCATGCCCCGTTTCTTGGAACGTGACGAAGCCGAACGCGCCGAACCGATCCCGGAATACCCGTGGGATGGCGTTGAAAATCTCCGTCTTCTCACGGAACTCCAAGAGAGCGTTGTTGTAGGTGTTTATTAGTTTTTTAATCAAAGGAGATAAACATGGAAAAGGTTCAAGTTGTTAAAATACAGGACCCAATATACGAGGAAACCTATACCGCCCACATTCAAAAAAATGGAGCTGCATGGATGGGGTGGATACCGGAAGTCCCCAAGGTGAAATGTGAAGGAAATACGCAAGAGGAATTACTAAAGACCCTTGAGAAAACACTCCATAAAATCTTAGAAGCTGAAGAGGAGGCATGGGATAAGCAGATTGAGGAAGATGCTAAGGCAGGGAAACTAGATCGTTTTGTTGAGAAAGCACTTGAGAATTTCAGAGCAGGTAGGTATTACGAGATAGAAGATCTCCAGAAATTATTAGACAAGTAGCCTGTTATCTGCTCACAGAACTCCAAGAAAGCGTCGTTGTAGGTGTTTATTAGTTAGCTTTAACACAGGTGCATACCCACTAAAAAGGAGTTTGAACATGATAACGAAAATTGAAAAACTTTTCCGGTCACCTTACTCGGTACCGAACGGTTTACAGGTCACGGACGACGGTTTGTGGATCGTTGACCAGATTACCGATAGAGTTGCATTGGTCGAAGTTACATCGGATCCCGACTATATCGTGCCGAAACTCATCCGCGACATTCCGAGCGAATCCTCCAACACAAGCGGTATGACGTATGGAGACGGCGCACTCTGGTTAGCTGCGAACGGATCTGGAGAACGCTGGCGTCCCGTCCGGGATACAGACGCCGGGACGGGTGAGGTCTTCAAAGTAGACCCCGCTACCGGCGAAACCCTCGGCCGCTATCCGATACCCGATGGGGGCGGCACACACGGCATCGAATATGACCACTACGATGAAGGACATCTGTGGGTCCAGACCCTTAAGGATCAGGTCACACATAAGGTCAGAATTTCGGACTGGTCTATCCAAAAGACGCTTCCGTTGCCGCATGGACGTGGACACGGTATGGTTCGCGTTGAAGATGGGCTTTGGTCAACCCATACCTCTGATAGGGTCATTGTCAAGCTTGATCTTGAGGATGGCACACCGCTTGATGTGATTGAAGTGCCTGAAGATTGTCCAGAACCGCACGGGCTCTCCATTTATGAGGACGATTTCCTCTACTGTGATGCCTCATCTGGATGGGTAGCGAAGATTACATGGTAATTGGCTATCAGCCATCGGCTTTCAGTATTTGAGTGGAAAAATGGAAGGCGTTGGAATGGAAAATTGGAATACTGGAAGGTTAGGAGCTCCATTCTTTCCTGCTTCCCTCCTTCCAGTCTTTTCCCCTGCTCTTCCATTCCAGGCTCTTTAACCGACGACTGACAACCGACAACCGACAACCGACAACTATTAAGATGATACACATTCCAATTCTGCGCGCCGGACGTTCCTACAGAAGTCTGAACACCGTCCGCGTGCCACATATCAAAACCGGTGAACCCTTGGTCGAGGTAAGCCAAGCCAATCGTGGATTGATAGCGAAGGACCTCCTTGACATCGCCCTCCAAAAGGAGACGCTTGGACAACGTTCTGCCGCCGAATTAATCTCCATCTGCAAGGAAGCAGCGCGTCTCTTCGCAACGGCGACGCTGCCACTTGACGGGACGGTTCAATCACCGGCGGACTACATCCAACAGGTCTCCGGGACAACCGGTATGCCTGAAGCACTCTGCGCGCAGAATCTGCTCAAGATTCAAGGGGTTTTGGAGAACATAGATACCGTTTTAGATGGACTCACCCGTGGCTTGGATTTACAAGTCCTTGATAAAGGATGGGGTGTCCAAAATGGGCACACGTTGAGTTACGTCTGTGAAACGGATTCGCTGGGTGCCGTATTGCCCAGCAACTCACCGGGTGTGCATTCGTTGTGGGTGCCTGCTATCCCGTTGAAAGTACCGCTCGTGCTGAAACCGGGACGTGAGGAACCGTGGACCCCCTATCGTATCGCACAAGCGTTTATCGCCGCAGGTGCTCCGGTAGAGGCATTCAGTTTCTACCCAACCGATTACGCCGGTGCCAACGAAATCCTCGTCCGATGTGGACGTTCCATGCTTTTCGGTGGCGGTTCAACCGTCGCACCCTGGGTGAACACACCGCGGGTCGAAATTCACGGACCCGGACGTAGCAAAGTGATCATCCATGAAGACGGACAGAACGATTGGGAACAGTATCTCGATCTCATCGTGGAATCGGTTGCTAAGAACGGCGGGCGGTCTTGCATTAATGCCTCTGGCGTGTGGGTAACGGCACATGGACGGAAAATTGCCGAGGCGTTAGCAGAACGTTTGGCATGCATCGAACCGAAACCTCTGGATCATCCAGAGGCGGGAATCGCCGCGTGGGCGAATCCGAAGGCTGCACATGGGATCTCATCTCTGATTGACCAGCACCTCAAAGAGCCTGGGGCGACGGAATTGACAACGGGGGACCGCGTTGTGGAATTGGATGGCTGCACTTTCCTGAGACCCACGGTCATCTGGTGCGACGATGCGGAACATCCGTTAGCGAACATAGAGTTCCCGTTCCCATTTGTGAGTATTGTGGAAGTGCCGTCGACACAGTTAGTCGAGGCGATCGGCGCGACACTCGTTGCCACGGCGATTACAGAAGATACAGTGCTTACACGATATCTCATAGCGACACCGCGCATCGACCGGCTCAATTTAGGCGCGATTCCGACGAATCAGATCTCTTGGGACAGTCCACATGAGGGGAACCTGTTCGAGCATCTGTATAGGCAGCGGGCTTTTCAGTTTGGATAGCATTCCGAAAAATCTTGACTTTACAAATAATTTGGTATCGTAGTGATGACCGATAACCCGAATGTTATTCTTATTTTCGCAGACGACCTCGGACGCGGGATGCTGAGTTGCTATGGACAACGGCACTTCGAGACGCCGAATATCGACCGCCTCGCAAACGAAGGAATGCGATTCAACCACGCCTACGGTTGTGCATTCTGCGCGCCTTCCCGTGCGAGTATGCTGACAGGTCTCCACGATTGCCACGACGGCACATGGACCTATACACAAGGCGGGGTGTATGACAGACTGAGTGCGGGTGAGCTCACACTAAGTCAAATTACGGAATTACTGCATACAACCGGACTCCAAGCGGGTTCCGATGACGTCTTCTTGGCGCAAATCGCTGAGGAGGCAGGTTACGTCACGGGACAGATCGGAAAACTCGAATGGGGCTTTGCCACGACTGGCACACGCATCCGTCGCCACGGTTGGCAGTACCACTACGGTTACTATGACCATGCGCGGTGCCACGGCTTTTATCCGCCGTTCCTCTTTGAGGACGGGCAAGTGACGAACATTCAAGGCAATACGCATGCCGACTGTGGGGTGAATCTGGATTGGGAGTCCGAGGAGAATGCTGCGCGTCGCGCGAATCGGCAGGGGAAAGCCGTATATTCTCAGGACATTTTCAACGAAAAGATTGTTGCGTTCCTGCGCAGCCACCAGGACGAACCTTTCTTTCTCTATCATCCTTCCCAATTGCCACATGGACCGATCGCCATTCCTGACATCCATCCAGCAGTGAAGCAGTCTACCGAGTTGACGACGTTTGAAAAAGAATACGCTTCCATGATCCTGAAATTGGATGAGACCGTCGGAATCATCTTGGACGCACTCGAACGCCTCGGCATTGATGACCGCACGATGATTATCTTCTGTTCCGATAATGGTCACGAAGTGTATGCCAAGGAGGCGGGACGGACCTCGGGTCGGACACAGGATTTGAACGGTGAACCCTTCGATGAAATCACAACGAAATTCTATTCGGAGACCGGTGGCGATGTATTCAATGGAAACGACGGTATGGGCGGTCTAAAGTTTTCAAGTTGGGAAGGTGGTACTCGAATCCCATATATCGTCCGCTACCCCGGAAGGATTACACCCAATCGTGTGTCGGACTATATGCTTACGAACTACGATCTAATGCCAACCCTTGTCGACCTCATCGGCGCGGAGATGCCGCAAGGTAAAGACGGTATCTCGTTCTTACCGACTCTGCTTGAAAGGCATGAAGACCAGCAGCATCATGAATGCATCATATATGCCTCTCGGCTCGGTCCGGCGCTTGTAACAGCGGATGGCTGGAAATTACGGTATATCAATAGCACGGACAGTTTCCAATTGTATCATCTCCCGCACGACTATCGCGAGGAGAACGACGTTTCCGCGGATTGCCCTGACATCATTGCCCGACTGAGTGGATGGCTTCTGAATGCTTGTGACGGTGATTATCAAAATGGCACGCCCCAAGCGCATTTCGCTGCGTGTCCTGATAGAAATTAACTTGATTCTCCTGATTTCAACATATCAAAAAAGGATGCTTTATGCTTATTGTTGATGCCCACCTTGATTTATCCATGAATGCATTACAGGGCAACCGAGACCTACTGCGTTCCGCCTACACGATTCGGACCCAAGAGACCGGACTACCCGGTAAGGGTCAAGGAACCGTAGCGTTCCCAGACATGCGTCAGGGACGAATTGCGCTGAGTTTTGTTACCCTATTTGCCCGGTCCACCGGTAGACCGTCCCCGCATTCCGATTTTGCGTCGCCTGCCCAATCCTACGGCATCGCTCAAGGGCAATTGGCTTACTATCGCGCTTTAGAAAGAATGGGATACGTTCGTATCATCGAGAACAACGAAAACTTGGACGGGCACATCAACGCTTGGCGAACTTGGGAAAGCAGCATGACAGGTCATGCAAGCGACTACGATAATGCACCCCCTTTAGGATTTGTAATTAGCATGGAAGGGGCTGACCCGATTCTGACGCCAGCGCAGTTAGAGGCTTGGGTTGATGCTGGGTTACGACTGATCGGACTGACACACTACGGTCCCGGACGCTACGCCGGTGGAACAGGCACAGAAATGGGGTTAACCGAACTGGGGCGTCCGTTACTTGCTGAGATGGAACGCTTAGGCGTTATCCTCGATCTTACCCACTGTTCGGATCAGTCGTTCTGGCAGGCACTCGAACGCTACAACGGCTTGGTTCTCGCCAGTCATAACAACTGTCGGGCATTGGTTCCGCATCAACGCCAGTTCAGCGATGAACAGTTGCGTGCGATTTTTGAGCGGGATGGGGTCATCGGTGCTGCTTTTGACGCGTGGATGCTCCATCCAGGCTGGGTTACGGGTGAAACTCCCCACGAGGCGGTTACGTTGAACACCGTCGTTGACCATATCGACTATATCTGCCAATTGGCGGGTAACACTCGGCACGCCGCGATCGGCACTGACTTGGATGGTGGCTATGGACGTGAGCAATCTCCGAGCGATTTGGACACCATCGCTGACTTGCAAAACTTAACGGGTTTGTTAGAGGCGCGTGGCTATAGTGCGGATGACATCGCCGCCATCATGCACGGCAACTGGCTTCGATTCCTACACGATGCATGGGGTTAGGGAAACCCATGGAGTCTGTTCTATTGGACATAGACGATACTTTCCCGGATGGATTGCGCAATATGTGGAATCCGAATCCCTTGAAGCCCACCCAAGGTAAGGACATCCACCGGTTTCCCGAGGATCTCTTCGAGATAGTCGGCAAAGTCCATGAACTTAAAACCTAATGGCGTTTCAAATTCGACGATAATGTCAATATCGCTGGTTTCGGTGTATGTCCCTTTAGCATAAGAGCCGAATAAGCCGATCCTCTTAACGCCATACGTCTCGGCAAGGTATCCTGATTTTTCAGAAAGGATGTTTGTAATCTTTTCCCGTGTTAATATCACTGGTTTACCTCAAGTTGGTGGTTTAACCATCAATACTCGCTGATAATACGCTAAAGAGTTAACCTAACTATCTTGGACCAAGCATAACCATTTTACTACGATTCCATTGACTTGTCAAGTCTTTATGTATCTGTTTAAGGCTGAACGTGATTCAACTTTCCTGCTGAGAAAAGGAAATTGCCATAATGAAAAAGAAATTATCAAAATTCCAAAAACCCGATGTGTCTGATAGGAAGGTGGCAGTCGCAGCAAGCGATGTTCCACCTCCGAAAAAAGGGAGGGGTCCCGTGCCTCCGCCGGATTATACACTGGGGGAACTCCTCGCAAATATATCAGAACCCAGCTCTAAAACACCAAAGTCGGATTCTTCCGATGAAGTGGACACGGGACGACCAGTGGGAAAGGAAGTCTGGTAAACTTCACCACGCCTCGAGACCTTGAAACACATAAAACGGGCATTTGAAAACGGCGGTGCTTTTCAGAGACCCACTGGGAAAAATACAACCCTTAGACGACTCAAAGATGCCGCGGAAAGTCCCTAAATTGACACCTATGGACATATAGACAATACTTCCTCCACTTCCCCGCTGGCGGGGTTTCCGAACCTCGCCTACCCGCAATCCCCGAGCAATTGTATATTTTGCTATGACGCACCATATCAGGTTCTGCGTTCGTTTCTAACCGCACCATCATAGGTGTCAATTATAGTAAAACCCAAAAATAAGTGAACATTCGTAGCACAAACTGTCCAGTTTGTGCAGGGGAGGCACGCAAACTAACAGTTTGCGCTACAATCGGGGTGTCCAAGTAATTATTGACTCTACTATAAGTGTATAGATTGCGTGTCAGAGCGATAAAAATCGTTCCCAACCGCACCATAACCGACAATAAGGACCGTAGGTTGGGTTGAACGGTATTGGACTCAAGACGCCGATGTGCCAAAATACATCAAATCTGACCCACTCACATATACATCCACAACCGTAGTGAAACCCAACATTTTTCTGAGATGCTATAAACGTGTCGGTATGACGTTGGGTTTCGCTATCTCCTTGATTGCTATGAGGGTGTGGGGTGCTGAAATGTGCTTGGGTGCCCATAGTGTCTTTCTCAGTTCCGCTCAACCCAACCTACGCTGCTAACCTGAAGATCTCCACGGTATTTGGAAAAGGTGTTTCTCAGAAAAAATTAGCTAAAAATCTAAAATATTATTCACTTTTTAAGAAAAATTAGCAATTTTTGTAAATATAATTTGCTTTTTACCTGAAAATTTTGTATAATCTTTAGTTACCTATGCCATTCATATTTTATATGATGAATAAGTAAAAAGTGACCTAAGTAACTTCAGAGCATTAGAAAGAGGATACGTTTGAGTTGCGATTTTCGCAACCGACACAACGACAAAAGAGAAAACCTTGAGATATTTCATGGATTTACAACTACTGACTTAAAAGCGATGGTGGCGTTTGAAAAACAACACCTTCACCAACCGACAAAAACCTTGATAGATTTGAACATTTTACCTGAGGAACGCTCATGACGAAGTGCAGTTTACCCTTTGAATTAAAAAGATCCCTGAAGATGCGTGCGGATATGCGCGCCCCGATGGGAGGGAGTGACTGCTGCGTTCTGAGACGTTCTGTCAATCCTCAAATAGCTAAAAACCCCCCCCGAATTCTCCACAAACGATAAGTATTTTATTTCACAAGACGATCCTGACGGTCCTGTATCGGACTGTCTTCGCGCCCGCAGGTGGTTCTGTTTTGCACAGCACCTCCCATTGCGGGCTATTTTTGTTGCATCGGGTCTCTCCCGATGTGTTGGACACTCCAATACAACCACAGGCACGACACCTTGTCAATATGGCTGTGTAAGTCGTGTTAAAAAGGAGATTTAGAAAAATGTTTTCAAGAATACTGACTTTTAGCGTCTTATCCGTTTTTTGCGTATTGACGGCTCTTTCATCTGTCTATGCGCACACGCTTGCTAATCCTAGTTACGATGGTGATCTTACTCATGATCACGGTTCAGGTCTGCATACTCATGAAAATGTAGTCGATTGGGAAAAAGGGGAGCAGATAGACCCCGGTTATGATGCGTATAATCGTCAACCTGGTGGCGGAGACGCCTTTAATGTACCGGAAAAAGAAGCGGAGGAGTCAGGTAATACTATTACTCACCCGCATATAGACCCTGACTGGAATCATGACGCTGATCCTGCTCACGATTCGATTACGACACCGGATCCTGATCGCCCACAGGAGGACACCAATGTAAGGCATCAGCATAGTGCTACGCACACACATGGCGGCGAGTCGCACACGCATACAGGGTGGCACAGACACACTTCTCCACACCCGCATCCGACCCCTCATATCTGGGATAGCCACCCCTTTCCTGACAATCAGCAACCGAATAATCAGCCCACTAATAACCTGCCCACTAATAACCTGCCCACTAATAATCAACCAACGGTTACCCAACCTACGGTTACTCAACCCACAACGGTAGCAACGGGTGGCACATCTGAAGGGACATCCGAAGCAGGTGATAGCCAAACCGCTGTTGACACAAGCACAGAACAAAATTTCCTCAGAGCCCAACAAAAATACGGAACACCACTTGAGGGGACACCAGAAACACAACCCAAGCCTCAACCTTTATTACCCATACGCATAACAGAGTATATGGTCAGAGATTGGACGGCTGGGATTGGTGGATTACCACAGTGGATTGAGGTGTATAACCCCAACACCGAGGCAGTCAACCTCAAAGGTTGGACGTTCCAATATGCCACCCGGCGGTCTGCCACCGCCCCCCATAAAGTCCACACACTGACGCTCGCTGGAACACAGGACGGGTTCAGCATCGCGGGGGGTGGTGTCGCGATCCTATCAACCGGAACAGTTTCGGCATGGCGATTTTCCGGGATAGAAGCAACACAGGTCTACAACTTGAACATAGACAACGTCCTCAAACGCGGGTGGGTGTTGACGGATGCCGATGGCGCAGAGATTTACCGTCTCGGTAGGGCAGCTTTTGGTGCGTTAGGGGATCCGGTGGCACCACTCCATCAGAACCAGGCGCGTGTCTCTCATCAGGTCGTCCCGAGCGAGTCGCCCCCGGAGGTTTATTACTATGGACATCGGGAAGACATGGGGTCTCCCGGGTTCTACGAGCAACCGGCACCGGCGGCACCAAGCGCGGTCAGACGGAAACAGATCGGCACTTGGGCAGCCTTGAAAAAATAAGGTTTCATTATCATCAACTTCTGGGGGTGTGGTAAGAAGCCCGACACCCCGCACAAGCGTGATTCAGCTGCTTTGCGTGTGTTCTCGTTCAACCTTGGGGACACACCAAAGCAAAACCCCTCACAAGAAACCGTTTCTTTTATCAAACTCACATTATACATATATCCACAAAATCTTGTCGCTTGAAATAAAAATGGGAATCTGTTATGATTTATAGTAAAACCCAAAAATAAGTGAACATTCGTAGCACAAACTGTCCAGTTTGTGCAGGGGAGGCATGCAAACTAAATGAAGATTAAGAATTTAATTCGGTAATATGTGGGCAGGCACAAGACCTAGGGAAACACCCAAGCAAAAACCCCCTACAAGGTCTTTTTTGGGATAGGATTACCGCAATATTTATTTAAACTTCATACAGTTTGCGCTACAATCGGGGTGCCCAAGTAATTATTGACTCTACTATAAACGCTGAAAGAAAGACGTGCTTTTCTGTTTTTTGGGGGCACGAAGATACACACAATCCTCTAAGCTTTAGTATACAAAAAGCAGAGAGAAGCTTATGCAAATTAACATCCAAACCAAGAACTTCACATTTTTAGAGATTCAGGGAAAAGTCGTCGGGCAAGATGCGATTGTGCTAAAAACGATGCTTGAAGAACATATCCAAGGGCTTGAAACGCAAGAGGGAACGCCTACCCTAATTTTTGATATGGCGGATGTCCAGTCGATGGATAGTGCGGGCTTAGGCGTGCTAATCACCACCAGCACCCAGATCCGTCAGAACGGCGGACGGACGCTGCTCCTTAACGTCAACAGAGGTATCAAACGGATGATGATCCGGACAAATCTGACATCGCTCTTCGATTTTCCCAAGAACCTCGCAGAAGCAATAGCCAGTAGTTTCTAAGCGCCTAACCCACCTAACCGAACCGCAGAGAAGATTAGAAAACCTACTTCGTATATCCTGTTCTATCCGTATTCCCCCCATATTTCAGCGCATAAATCAGTAGATTTGACATAAACCGATAGACATCCGTGGAACGACGGAGTCGTAACATCGTGCGGCTCTCAATCTCTGCGGTTTCCATTGCACACAGGTAATCCTTACGGTTGTAAACCACTGCCAATCGGTCGTCAATGACGATCGCTTTCTGATACCGGAACTGCGTGGGTTGCGCGTTGTTCTCGTTTCCCCAGAACACATCGCCGCCTGTGGGCGGTTTCGACAGGGTGTAATGGATACTGTACAACTCGTGCTCGTGCGGAAGAATCTCAAGCGGATATTCAGGGAAAATTTGTTTGAGTTCATCAGCGACGATGTGTGCGAAAAGTCCATTGAAACCGCAGTCATCGAAAAACAGCATTCCGCCTTTTTCAACGATATATTTCCGAAGTGCTGCGCGTTCTGCGGGTGTGAAACCTGTCTGTAGCGGACCCTCTTTCGCAAGTCCGCGCCCGACGGTAATGTCTTTATCGTGTCCTGTCATGATGATGAGGGGCGCGTCCATGATTTGGGGATCGGTGATCCGTAGCGCGCCACCGGCGAAATCCATATCCGCCCGAATCGGGGTCTGCTCCTCCAGCCACTTGATGAGCGCAGGAATCGCCGTCGGATCCTGCCACCAATCTGAAAGCGAGTGTTTGAGTCGGATCAACCGAATATGTCCGCGCATCTCGCTGCCTGTTCCTTCAAGGATACCCCCCAATTTCTCTTTTGGTATCTTCACAAGGTTCCGAAACGCCGTATCAAACCCATCTCCCAAGGTACTTGTCGGTAGGGAGCCGTCCAAAAATTCTGAGAGTCCGGTTTTAGTTGTGTTTGTGCCGCTACGCCGTGTTGAATAGTTATCAGTTTTCAAGAGTCGGTTATCCGTTAAAGAGGACGCTGGTTTAACCAAACCGCCTCCTAACTGACGACTGTTCGGCAGTACCGGTGCTACCGAAAGTTCCGTCGGATTCAGTATATCGGTTTCGACATCCAACGGTGACACAGGTTGCACAACATCCGTTTCGTTTCTCTGTAGGGGCGAGGTAACCTCGCCCCTACGCGATGTCTGTGTCGGTATGCGGGTTTCCGTAGAGGTTTCACTTAAAAGCGGGGTGTGTGCTGAGACAGTCCGTCGGGTCGGACGGATTTCCACTGCCGTTCTTGCAGGATTCAGTGTAACAACGGTCGCCTCAAAGGCGTCTTTGTTCAGTTCCCTTTGTCCTGAAAACAGGAACGCCGCAATAAGGACAAAGAGTAGATGCAACCCGATGGATGTGATAGCTGCGTGGAGACGTCTCTGTTTCATTTTTTTAATTTACCTTGCGGTTCGTTAAAATGAGTTTGAGCATTAACATGCTTCTCCGTAGAGTCGCCTCCATTTCATTACGGCTTACAATCTTTCGCTAAGAAGATAGAAGTTTCTCAGTTTTTTAGACTGTTTTGTCCATGGTATCCTTAGAGATGCCGTTGGATCTGCTGATAACTCTGTGCATCTAACTCCCGGTAATCTGGAATATCGTATCGGTTCCCACGGACATCCGTCACAAAAAGTCGCGCAGGCGGGACCTGTTTGATGTTCTGATTCAACCCACGCACCGAGAACGTCACACGCCCGCGCTCGGTTTCAACCTCCCATTCATGGATGCCGAATTGTTCCTTCACTTGATAAACCTTCTGAATTGTTGGCGTGAAATACCGTTTATCCAACTCTTCCTGCAGGATTTTCTGACTCTCCGGCGCGAGTTCCGATGGGTTCACGAGGATCCCAATTTCGGTGTCCTCATCCGCGGCGAGCGAGATATAACTCTGGGGATTGCTGAGTGGCATCAGCCGCCGTACCACTACCCGCAGATGGCAGGCTTCATTCCGTATTTCAAGTCGCGCCGTTCCCACTTCGGCGCGCGTGAATGTCAGGTCAGCGGCATCCAAGTAGCGCGGCGTGAAGTCATCCGATTCAGGGGGCACCGGCTTCACTGTGGGTGCCGCAGCGAGGGTGGCTTGTTTTTCTATGTTTTGGTTTGGCATATCTATCTCTCCACGGCTTGCGCTGCTGCGCGAACATTCGCGGCTTCGCGTTGGGTTTCTACGAGTTTATAATAGATACCCTTTTGCTCCATGAGTTCCTCGTGGGAACCGCACTCAACACCTTTCCCTTTTTCAATCACGAACAATCGGTCGGCATTTCGGAGCGTAGACAGCCGGTGCGCAATCGCAAATGTCGTTCGGTTCTGCACAAGCCTGTCGATTGCCTGTTGGATTTTCTTCTCCGTCTCCACATCCACGGATGAGGTGGCTTCATCGAGAATCAGAATCCGTGGGTTGTGCAAGATTGCCCGTGCGATGGAGATGCGTTGTCGTTCGCCGCCCGATAGCCGTCCGCCGCGTTCACCGACTTCCGTATCGTAGCCGTCGGGGAACTTGACGACGAATTCGTGGGCGTTTGCCGCCTTTGCTGCTGTGATAATATCCTCCATCGTCGCATCGGGATGCGCGTAGGCGATATTCTCGGCGATGGTCCCACTGAACAGATACGGTTCTTGTAACACGACACCAATCTGTCGGCGTAAATCCTTAAGATCGATCTGTTTGATGTCCTCACCATCGATCTCTAAACGTCCAGCGTCCGGCGTATAGAACCGACAGATCAAATTGATAAGTGTGGATTTCCCCGCACCCGAATGCCCAACGAGTCCAATCATCTCACCCGGTTTCACGTGGAGATTGATATCCCGAAGCACCGGTTTATGCGAATCGTAGCCGAACGTCATGTTATGGAATTTGACTTCTCCGGTGATGTTCGGCATTGCTTTGAGGTTGCCATCATCCAGTTGTTCGGGTTGTGAGTCGATAACTTCAAAAAGCCGTTCCGCCGCCGTCATTGAGCGTGAAGCCCAGTTGATCAACGGGCTGATATAGCGCAACGGTTCATAGAACATTCCGAGATATGCGTGGAAAGCCACCAAGGTCCCGAACGACATTGTCCCACCGATAATGTTGAGACCCCCAATGTACCATACGATGAGCGTTCCCAACTGGACGGCGAACATCAGCGGTGGATAGTAGGTTGCCCAGATCATTTCAGCATGCGTTTCGTAGTCTCGTGCGTCTACATTCGCGTCCCCGAACCGATTGACTTCACTCCGTTGTTGTCCGAAGGCACGAACAACCCGAATACCGGATACCGAATCGTTGACGACATCGAACAATTTTGAGCGACGGCGCCAGGCGCGGTGCCAAAGGCTTCGCACTTTTTTCCAGAACCAACCGGCTCCAAAGACGATTATCGGAATCGGGATTAAGATGAAGCATGCCAGTTTCCAGTTCATCAAGAAAAGCACCCCTCCAATCCCGAAGAAGAGCAACAGTTCTACTGCGAGAAACGAGAGTCCCTCTAACATGAAATCTTGGAGTCGTTCACTATCCTCCGTGATGTGAGAGATGACTGTTCCGGTTTTTCGTTTGTCAAAAAATCGGATAGACAGGTTGTGCAAGTGCTGATAGACGTGCGCTCGGATGTTCGCCGCGACGCGGAACGTCAGCCAAGCTCCCAAACGTAACCGAAAAATTGTGAAAATTTCACGGATGATTTGTATGGCTAATAAGGTGCCTACAGCAATGGACAAAGCTAACGCCGCCGACTCAATATCGCGAAAAATATTGCTTAACCATGTTCTTGATGCTTCCGAGGCGGCAGTATCGACATTACCCGGCATCAGGATATCATCAATCATGATGCGCGAGAAATATGGCGGTGCTAAGGAGATGAGTGTTCCGAGAATCACGAAGAGCATGAAGAGGATTGCCCTACCGCGATACGGTCGTATGTAGGACAGAATCCGTAACATCACCTTGTGTTTTTTCGTACATGCCGGACACGGCGAAAACTCGTCTGGCAACGGTAAACTGCAGGACTGACAGAATTGTTCCTCCGGTTTGTAGTCCCAAATCGGTGCCTCGTCCCGTTTGCCGTCGCGAAACTCAATTTCGTCCCCGATAAATCGAGCGACAAATCCGAACTTCGGTGCACAGCCGTTGGAGTACCGAATGAGATCAACCGTTCCTTCTTGTGTTTCCAGAACCAGAATTCCAGCATCTACAACAACTTCAGCCCGGATGCCGAGCACATTCTTATATGGAATGTAGTGAGGTACCTCACCGTCACCTGTCACGGTGAAGATCGCAGCCTCCGTTAGTACAAACCATTCTTCACCGTAGTCGCCTGTTGAACTCACATCGCTTTGGACGGCAAATCGTATCTGTTCTGAACGTATATCTAATTTTTTGAGTGTTTCTTCAACTAAATTGGGTATCGGGTCAAGCGTACCCGTTGGTGTTTCTGAAATTTCCATTCCTTGTTTATGCCTCCGTCTTTACTTCCCAGGTGTCCGTTCGTCTGGATATTTCCAAGGAACTTTGCGATCAATAGATTTCCAACGTGTTGAATCGACGCGTCGGACAACATATATTTTCTGACCACATCGACAGCGTATGTCGTGAACATGCCCATTTGAACAGGTCTTTTCCTCAACAAAGTTGACGCTTTCTTGGTGGACGCGATAGCCGCGTCTGCATGAATAACAGACTAAGTACATCACAAATACCTCGATCCACTCTACTTGATCCTTTTAACCCATTTCGACAGATATAATTCAAATTTTATAGTAAAACCCAAAAATAAGTGAACATTCGTAGCACAAACTGTCCAGTTTGTGCAGGGGAGGCACGCAAACTAACAGTTTGCGCTACAATCGGGGTGCCCAAGTAATTATTGACTCTACTATAAAACTATGGTAGATTTTAGAATGACTTAGACATTATGAACGATAAGTTTGGGGGTACCCACAAGGGGGTACCCGTATATGAACGATAAGTTTGGGGGTACCCACAAGGGGGGTACCCGTATATGAACGATAAGTTTGGGGGTACCCACAAGGGGGGTACCCACAAGGGGTACCCCTACCAGAGGTCCACATATTTTGAGAATTCACCATATTTAAACGGAAATGGAATGCTTCTCTAAAACTGCATCGTTCAATTCAATACCGAGTCCCGGTTTCGTTGAGGGAATGATGTATCCATCTTCCCACTGCAACGGTTCCTTAAGGATATCGGCGTGGAAACCGTCCCATGTATGGATGCCTTCTTGAATCAGGAAATTCGGGCTGCAGACATCCAACTGGATATTCGCAGCACCCCCAATGGGACCGCCATACAGATGGGGTGCGATCTGGGCGTAATGTGCCTCACCCATTGAGGCAATCTTCTTCGCCTCCAGGATACCGCCTGTGATTGTCAAATCCATCTGCAGAATAGATGCCGCCTGCTGTTCCAATAGATCCACAAACTCATATTTCGTTAGCAATCGTTCTCCGGTGGCAATTGGGATGCTCGTGGATTGTGCGACGCGTGCCATCTCTTTGATGTTTTCCGGGGGTAACGGTTCCTCGAACCAGAGTGGATCGTATGGCTCGACGCGTTTCGCGAAACGGATCGCACTGTTTGTATTGAACTGTCCATGGGTGCCAATCAGAATATCACACCTATCGCCTACGGCATCTCGGATGCCTCGGATGACGCTTTCTGCGTAGTTGAGCGTTTCCAACCGATCCGCTGTGCTTGGATCGACTGGGTCAAACTTGACAGCGGTAAAACCTTTTTCGACGTAAGAGAGGGCGAGGTCCCCTGTCTTTTCTGGAGAATCGCCGCGTCGCCATTGCAAGAGATACGAATAGGCGCGCAATTTCTCGTGGAACATACCGCCTAACAGATTGTAAATCGGTTGATTCAGTGCCTTTCCAACAATGTCCCAGCATGCCATCTCAATCGCGCTCATCGCTGGACTTGTCAGTGGACCAGAGTGCCGTACGCACGGTCCCTCATAAAGGGTTGACCAGATCCGTTCAATCCGAAACGGATCCACGCCAATCAGATAGCGTTCACCCCAGTCTTTGATGAGTTCGATAACGACGTGGTTCAATTGCGTGTGATAGGTGCATTCACCTACGCCTTCAATCCCTTCGTCGGTCACCAATTTGACGAAAATCCAACGCCTTCCACCCCAATGCGGCGGCGGCACATCAACGAGATACGTTTTCACATCAACAATCTTCATTTTTTTAACTTTCCTTGCGGTTCGTTGAGGGTGAGTTTACGGGTTCCACCAATAGGTCACTTTGCCGACCAAAGTGGTATCCAGCAATCCCGATGTGATACTGTCTGTCCCATACGTCTGATTGAAAACGAAATAAAAATCACTACCGGGTTGGTAGATGTAATTGATTAAGAAGTTCGTGGTAACCAGATTCCGGTCGCTGTTCCATTGCACAAAAAGTTTCGTAAAAAGGTCGGTGGAAAAGGAATAACCGATACGGCCTCCGAAGACGTTCGTGTCAAATGAACCTTCTGGCAGTGTGACGCGGTTGAACTCGTATCTCGGTTCAAAGCTGAAACGTCCGGTGAACCGAAGGTCGAAACGGAGGTCAAATCCGCGTCGGGTACCGTTATAGAAATCTCCAATATTGAACCCAAAGCGTCCGTTGAAGACCTGGCCTTGAGTGTTGAGCATGAGGTTGTAGTTATTGTAACTGTATTTGCCTCTCGGAATGACAATGCCTTCTCGAATCTCAAAGTCCTCGGTAAGGTTCTCAAAATTTCGGTAGATTCGCAGACCGCCAAATCCGTTCGTTTCCAGTTCAAGCCATGTGCTCCAGATAAAGGTTCGCGTTTCGAGTTGATTGTCTGAATTGAGGATGATGTCAATCTCCGGTCCGGTCCACAACCGACGGAACCCGTTCCAATGGAGATAAGGCGTCGCTCGCATTTCGCCCCGCAACCATCGACTGCCTGTCCGATAGACGTAACCGACTTCGGGGTTGAAATCGTCGCCGATATCCGTATAGGAGGCGTTCACGCGTGCGACTTCGCTCTGCCAATTTCCACCGAGGTAAAGGGCGTTTGGGTTCTCGGTTGGCAAAGCACTGTTTCCCGGGCGGGCTTGCTTGCTGATTTCGCGCGTTTCAAAGGTGCGTGCCCAGAGGCCTCGGAAATTCATTTCGCCGGTCGGACGATAGATGAAGTCAACACCAGTCGCGCGGTTATAGGCATCGAGACCCTGTTTATTAATCCCAATGACGCCGAGGCTCGATCCTGTGAAAAGATCGCGCTTGATACGCAACACCGAGTAGTTCGTCCTGTTAACATCAACGGCGTCCAAATTTTCCGTGGCATCTGCTGCATACTTATCCGTGTGAACGTTCAGCAGCCCCACGCCGAAACCGCCCACTTTACCGGTAAGTTTCCCGCCCGCCATGATCGGGATCGCGTGTCCCTCTTCAATACCGATGCGCCGGCTATAGAAAAGCAGGAGCGGTGGCGGCGCGTTGAAACTCGTCCGTGGGATACCGAAATCGAATAAGCCTGCACCCTCCAAGAAGAATTGACGTTTCTCAGGGAAAAAGAGGTTGAACCGTGTCAAATTCGTTTCTTCTCGATCTGCCTCAACCTGTGCGAAGTCTGTATTGACCGTGAGATCCGCAGTGAGATTAGAGGTGACACTTACCTTCATGTCGCCCCCGAAATCGAGCACCCCCACTGTGCCTTCCTCCTCTGTCCGAGCGACCCCAGGGAGAAGATACGGCAGAAACTCTATGTTCCGACGTTGTGAAATCCCGGATAAGCCGGTGAGGGTACCTAAGTCCGTTGTCCGATAGCGTGCGAGATACGTGTAGGCTGCCGGCACGGGTGACCATGTGCCTTCCTCCTGGTTTTTCCGGATGGTGCGTCCAAGGTTCAACCCCCATGTTGACGTTTCTTCATCCTTGAATCTCAGCTGACTGAACGGAATCGCAATTTCTGTCGTCCAGTTATCACCATTAATTTTTGCCTGGCTGTCCCAAACCGCATTCCAGTTCTCGTTTCGGCTGTCGCCGCTGTCCATGAGCGCGATATCCTCGCGCGCGCCGAGCGGATTGACTCGAAAGAAGAACCCACTCCGTCGGTCGTTATAGGTATCCAACAGTACAAAGACATTGTCTTGGTCCCATAACATCGTATCGCGCCGCATCTTATTGGCAATAATTTTAGAGCGATCGGGTTCGCTGCAGACGAAACCGAAATAGATGTGTCTTTCATCATAAAGGATGCGAACCTCTGTGGATTCCGTCAGGGGTTCGCCTGCATCGGGTTCAAACTGAATAAATTGACGGATAGGCGTGGCGTTCTGCCAATCGGGCTCTGAAAGTTCCCCGTCGATTTCGATGCTCTCGTAGGTGCGAAATGCCTCTGCTCGAAGTTCGTCAGTGTCGGCGTGTGCACCGGTGCTGATGCAAAGGAGCAGTAGAATTGATAGCCATCTACATAGATAGTCCATGGTATCCAAAATAGAGACGTACCCTCCCTGATTATCTTAGACTTTATTCTATTATACCACATTTTTTGCAAATCTGCATGTCTAATCTATACGACTTCCCATAGCCGTTAATTTTAGAAAAATGGGCGTGTTTAGGAACCATTTCGCCCTCTCGGTACTGTCCTATTTTGTGCAGTGCTTGGATCGGTTTGCACTATTTCGTGCAGTTTACTGTAGCGGACCCCTAAAAATTCATCTGTATTGGCATTTGGAAGATTGGCACGCGAATTGCTGATACAACACCAACGGGTATCGTAGAATCTGAAAGGTATCGACTTACGCAGACATGCGATAAATCGCATGACGACAAACAGATATACCTTGGAGGGATATCTGTTTCTCAAAAGCAGTATGGTTTGTAGTAGCGCACTGGCGCAAGTCGAGTGTGGACTTGCGGTTAACCATCAACTCGCCTCCAATACAATATTCAAAGGAAACCCGAGTTGCTGGTTAAAATGTGCATTGCGTAAGTCCTATATAAAACGAAGTGACCCTGATTGATTGCCGACTTAAACTTGTCATACTTAGTGCTATTGGTGTATAATATATTAGAAGAATAGGATGTAAACTTCCCTTTTGTAACACTTAGAGTCCGTCTTAAAAGTAGGTGAGATGTTCCTGTTTTGTCATTTCAAAGGCAAAATCCACCCATTTTTTAGGGCATTTATCCGTAAAATAACAACTTTCAGAGATCCATTTGGATTGTTCAAACAAGTGCTTGGGGAGATTACGTCATAGCACACAATTGGAGGAAATATGAGCAACGAAAGTAAGTGCCCAGTGATGCACAGCTCTCACGCACGGGGCACGATAGCGAACCAACAGTGGTGGCCGAATCAGTTGAACCTGAAAATGCTTCACCAGAACCCGTCGGCATCCAATCCTATAGGTGAGGATTTCAACTACGCCGAGGCGTTCCAGACGCTCGACCTGGAAGCAGTGAAGCAGGACATTTATAAGGTGATGACGACCTCGCAGGAGTGGTGGCCCGCCGACTACGGGCACTATGGACCGCTCTTCATCCGGATGGCGTGGCACAGTGCAGGCACGTACCGCATTGCCGACGGGCGCGGCGGCGGTGCTTCTGGCACGCTCCGTTTTGCACCGCTCAACAGTTGGCCCGACAACGCCAGCCTCGACAAGTCTGTTCGGCTCCTCTGGCCCGTCAAGCAGAAGTACGGCAAGAACCTCTCGTGGGGGGATCTGATCATCTTCGCAGGGAACTGCGCCTTGGAGTCGATGGGACTCAAGCCCTTCGGGTTCGCCGGTGGACGAGAGGACGTCTGGGAGCCTGAAGAAGACATCTATTGGGGATCGGAGACCACGTGGCTCGGGGACGAGCGCTACACCGGTGATAGGGAACTGGAGAATCCCCTTGGTGCCGTTCAGATGGGTTTAATCTATGTGAACCCGCAAGGACCGAACGGTAACCCGGATCCCGTCGCTGCCGCGCGAGACATTCGAGAGACGTTCCGGCGCATGGCAATGAATGACGAGGAGACGGTCGCGCTCATTGCTGGCGGACACACGTTCGGCAAAACGCATGGTGCTGCGGATGCCGACGAATACGTCGGTCCCGAACCCGAAGGCGCCTCTATTGAGGAGCAAGGGCTCGGTTGGAAGAACAGTTTTGGCAGCGGCAAAGGTGTTCACACGATCACCAGTGGATTGGAAGGTGCCTGGACCGTCGCACCCACGCAGTGGGACAACAACTTCTTTGAGAACCTGTTCAACTACGACTGGGAACTGGTGAAAGGTCCTGGGGGTGCATGGCAGTGGACTCCGAAAGATGAATCCGCGCAAGGCACGGTGCCGGATGCCCACGATCCCTCAAAGACGCACGCGCCAATGATGCTCACGACCGACCTGTCTCTGAAAGCGGATCCAGTCTATGCGCAGATTTCCAAACGCTTCTACGAGAATCCAGCGGAATTCGCAGAGGCTTTTGCGAAGGCGTGGTACAAGTTGACCCACCGCGACATGGGACCGCTGACACGGTATCTCGGTCCGTTGGTTCCGGAGGAACCGCAGTTGTGGCAAGACCCTGTCCCTCAGGTTGACCATGCGTTGATTGACGAGCAAGACATCGCTGCCCTCAAGGGTAAGATTCTCGACTCAGGGTTGTCCATTTCCCAACTGGTCTCGACTGCCTGGGCATCTGCGGCAACGTTCCGCGGCACCGACAAGCGCGGTGGCGCGAACGGGGCACGCATTCGCCTCGCCCCGCAGAAGGATTGGGGGGTCAACAATCCGTCCGAATTGGAAAAAGTACTGCAGACGCTGGCGGAGATTCAAGCGGAATTTAACGGATCGCAGTCCGACGGGAAGCAGGTCTCACTCGCCGATCTGATCGTTCTGGCGGGGTGTGCAGCCGTCGAAGCAGCTGCAAAGAATGCGGGTGTTGATGTACAGGTTCCCTTCGCTCCGGGACGCACAGACGCGTCGCAGGAACACACCGATGTGGAGTCGTTTGCTGTGCTTGAACCGACTGCCGATGGATTTCGCAACTACCTCGCGGACGGACACGAGAGGACAGCCGAGGAGCTGCTGGTGGATCGGGCACACATGCTGACGCTAACGGCTCCTGAAATGACGGTTCTCGTCGGCGGCTTGCGCGTCCTGAATGCGAACGTCGGTCAGTCTGAACTCGGTGTTTTCACCAAGCAGTCCGAGACGTTGACGCCTGATTTCTTTGTAAATCTGCTTGACATGAACACCGAATGGTTGCCGTCCGCCACATCCGAGGGGGTGTTCGAGGGGCGTGATCGTTCGACAGGTGAACTCAAGTGGGCCGGTACCCGCGTCGATCTCGTATTCGGCTCAAGCTCCCAGCTCCGAGCCGTTGCGGAGGTCTACGGGTGTGATGATGCGCAGCAAGCGTTTGTCCGTGATTTCGTGGCTGCGTGGAGCAAGGTCATGAACCTTGATCGTTTCGACCTTGCCTAATCTCGGTAAGGTAGTGCATGACAGTGGGAGCGTGGAACTTTCATGCTCCCACTGCTACCCCTCCAAAACTAAATCCAGTCTATTCCCCGACCAAATCCTCTAACCGCACCCGTCTTTCCTAATCACCCGTGTCAATTCACCAACTGACATAAGACTGCCCTTGCAGGAGCGATCTCCGAATCGCGATGCTCCCTTGACTTTTCTGTCAGATATGTTATCATTTCCTTATGAAAAACGATAAGAAAACAATCTTCGGGTGGTGCATGTATGACTGCGCGAATTCAGCCTATATTACGACTGTGATCGCTGCCATATTGCCGAATTATTTTGCGAAAGCCATTGTAGGCGAGGCAGGTGTGGACATTCTCGGTATGAACGTAAGCGCGACAGCCTTGTGGGGCTATATGTTGGGAACCGCGGCGTTCTGCGTATTCCTCTTCGCACCTGTGCTTGGGGCGATTGCCGATTTCTCTGCCGCAAAAAAACGGTTTCTTATGGGATTTGCGTATATGGGCAGTATCTTCGCAACGCTGCTCTATTTTTGCAAGTCTGGCGATGTCGGATTGACGATTGTGCTATTTCTCGGTTCTCAAATTTGCTTTGTCGGCGGTAATGTGTTCTACGATGCGTTCTTACCACAGATCGCCTCCGAGGACACACTGGATTCCGTTTCTGCCCGAGGATATGCGTTCGGGTATGTCGGCGGCTCGCTACAATTTACCATTGCCCTCGCCCTCGTCGCCACGCAAAAGACACCGGAAAGCCAAGCAATGGCGGCACGCATCGGGATGGCGATGACGGGTATCTGGTGGGCAGGTTGGACGCTGTTGACGCTAAAATACCTAAAAGAGGAAAAAACGTCGTATCAACTTCCGGAGGCACACCGCAACACACCGAAACCTATCGCCTATCTCACCCTCGGCATCCGTCGGACACTTTCAACCGCGAAACGGGTCGGACGCTTTAAACACCTCACACTCTTCCTCATCGCCTATATGATATACAACGACGGGATCCATACCGTTACCAGCATGGCGACAATCTACGGCACAGAAGAATTAGGGCTTTCGACGACGGCGCTCATGGTCACGCTTCTGTTGGTGCAAGTCGTTGCGATAGGGGGTGCCTTGATCTTCAGTCGGCTCGCAAGTCGTATCGGTGCGAGACGCTCCGTGATGTTCGCCTTGGTCTTATGGAGTGGCGTTGTTACATACGGATATTTCATTCACACCGCAACAGAGTTCTTTGTTCTGGGGATGGTTGTGGGGCTTGTGCTCGGTGGGACACAAGCGTTGAGCCGTTCCTTCTATGGCGCGATGATTCCAGAGCAGGCGAGTGCGGAGTTTTACGGATTCTATTCTGTCTTTAGTAAATTTTCGTCGATTTGGGGACCCGTAACGTTCAGTGTTATCGAACAGATCACCGGCAGCGCACGCCTCGCCATCATTTCATTGATGATTTTCTTTATTGTGGGGTTGGTTCTGTTGGGATTTGTAGATGAGGAAAAGGCGAAAGCGAATAAACTCGCGTTTTAGGGGTTCCTCTGTTTTGGATTTAGGGTAGGTTTGTAGGCGTGCGATTTATCGCACTGCCTTGCGGCGAGGGAACGGGCAATGAATTGCCCTACTACGAACAGGAAAAAAAGGGACGGCACCAGACCGTCCCCTACGTTTGGTTAATTCGTCAGCTCGAAAATAATCGGGAGTTCGAGTCGCAAGCTGTTCCCCTCCTGTCCTTCGGGGAAAGGCGGATACGGCACGGCATTTTGGACGGCGGCGATCGCTGCGTTATCCAATGCCGTTAAACCGGAAGAATCTGTGACCGTCGGATTTTGAATCGTGCCGTCTTTGAAAAGCGTGAACCGAACGGTTGTGCTGGCACCCTCGTCTAAATTTCGGACACGGGGTGGGAAGCGTTGCACCTGTTTGATTCGGTCCCGAACCGCTTTTAAGAACTCGTTAAAGGACTGTTTCGCATCTCCTAAGTTGACAGAGGCGAGTTCCAGATTGCCTGGATCGTTGAATTCGGTTTGTGCGAGACTTGTTCCCATATCCATTCTTGTGACCAAGCTTGTGTTCTGAAACTTCGGCACTTCAAACTTCGGCAGTGTTGTAACGATATTTGTCTGTTGTCGAGTGGCTCTGAACAGATTTTTGCCGATCCCTGTCGTGCTGGGTGCCATAATGGGGCGCGTAGAAACATCGCTCGTCGGCAGTGTAAAACGCGCGTTGCCCACCGGGATTTTAGCACTCGTTGTAACAGCCTGCCCTTTGGGTGCCCGGACCTTAGAAAACTTCGGTTTTTGGGGTTTTCGTGCTGCGCGGGGTGGGGTCCGGCGTTTCGGTTGTGGTTTCTCGGCTTCCAAAACGACACTCTCTACTTTATCATTGTGCATCTCCAAGACGGTTTTCTGAATAAAGTAGATACCCCCAGCGATAATCCCGATGACGTGCAGTCCGATGGCGAAACTCCATGCGATCCGGATCGCTTTCCTCTTCCGTTGTTGGGCGGCTTCTCGGTTCTGCCGCTGAACATCGGTAATTGTCCTCATATGTTTCTCCTCCCGTTCCTTTCAACACCCTATAGGCGTGCTTTGGTAGGGGCTGGGTTACCCAGCCCGTACTTAGTCTTCGTAGCTCAGTAACTTATATCTATCGTTTTTAACAACGACCGAGCCGAGAATCTTCAATTCCCGTTTTTCGCCAGCGGCGTTCTGTAACGTCAAAACGGTTCCACGCAAAAGTTGGAACCCTTCATAAGTCTCTGTGGGTCGATCGAAGCGGATGTCAACAAACTTCAGATTTACTCCTCCGAAGTGCGCGATCCACTTTTTCATACCGATATTACATTTTTTGTTAAGATTCGACCAAGCGAAATCTCTTGGGAAATTGTTCGGTGGACGGCTTGCCGGAAATGCGGGCCAAATCCAATCAAGGTATTCCTCACGTTGCACACGCAGGCGGTCTAACTGCTCAATATCTTTCCGGTTCAGGGCGTCAACGACTGCCAGACCGAGGTGGCCTGGCGAGTCGAGACTATTTTTCCAAACCCGTCTCTCACATCCTACGAACCCGCTATAGACAACCACGACGGTTAGGAGAAGGTGAGAGGCGTGAACGGTGCGTTCGCTAATTCTGCGCACTCGTTGTCCATCCTATGGTCCAATTGTTGCTTGGACTCACGCCACCGACGAAGTCAACCTGTTCAAAGAACCCATCGGCAGGAGGGCTTACGGGCGTTACCGCGTTTGCACCCGCGCCGGGTGTGAAGTTCGGGGCGGACTTGTTAAAAGGTGCTGCCAAACCGGGATCAACTTCTTTATTTCCGTTGGCAGCGGCGAAACCGGCTTCATCGAATCCATCGTCGTCCTTCTCATCGCCGAAGTTGCCTTTTCCATTTTCAAAGAAAATACTGTTTTTGACAACCAGTTTACCGCTATCTGCTTGCGCGTGGGTCGCTTCGTTGTTGATATCGAGTCCAACTTTATTAAAGCCGGTAACGATGAAGTTTGCGAATGTGCCAGCAGCCCCTTCACGAATCAGCATACCGTTGTCGCTTTCCGGACCAGACGGATCCCCGACGAGCGTTGCGTTGTAGATCGTCGCGGCGGAACGGGGTTGTGCCTCATTGTCTTTACTGCTGTTGTCGACTTCAAAGCCGTTATCCGCGTCGTCGCCGTACTGCTGCACGACGAGGAACTGTGCTTTACCTGTCCAGCCGTCTGTCCAGTCGAAGGAGTCGTCGCGTGCCCCAGTAACCATGACATACTTGAGGTTAACGGTACCACCGAACATCTCAACGCCATCGTCTTGGTTCATGTGGACTTGGACATGATCCACGACGGTACCAGATCCGACCCCTTGGAAGGCGATCCCGTTCAATTCGTTGTCAGGACTGAATTCGATACCTGCGTATTCGACACGGACGTATTGAAGGACCCCGCTGCTGTCGGCAGGATTGTTGCCACCGAAGGCACCTGTGTCACCTTCACCGAAAGTTATGCCTTGGTTCGTAGGCGCGCTACCGTTGACAATCAAACCACCCCACTGTCCGCGTCCCCGGGCTCCTATCGCTGCATCGCTGGACATAACAATCGGTGCGGAGGCTGTGCCTTGTGCCATGATCTTAGAACCTTGGGTAATGATGAGCGTACCATTGGTTGCCTGTTCGCCGTAAATTTGGACACCCGCCTCAATCGTTAGCGTTGCACCGCCTTCGACAAAGACTGCACCGCGGAGGAGATAATCGTAAGCCGAAGTGAGCGTTTTATCGGCGTTCAATCTGCCTTCAAGAACGACGACTTGACGCCCATCAACATCGATAATGGTTTCTTCCGCAACTGCTGCGTCTTCCTCGTGGTCGTGTGCGTCTTCCTCGTCGCTACCACAACCAACATAAGCGATGGCTAATCCAACCGTGAAAATGACCGTTAGCAGAAACAGCCAATTTTGATATAAACCCCTTCTTCCTGTGGATGCAGGGGCGGACCCAATATTTAACATTAGCTAACTAAGCTCCTTTTTTTATTTTTTTCTGTGCCTAACCGATCCTACGGACAGGCATCGAGGGTCGCGACTCGGCGGTACACATCGCCGTTAATTTTTTTAGTCGCTATTGTAAATTTCCTTACCCTTAAAGAATACCGACAGATTGTTACAAAAAAATGACAATCCTATGCGTTTTTTGCATTCTGAAATGGCTATCGGTTAAAGGATTTTCGTCTAACGAAGGTCTCTTGTTACCGACAGCTGATCACTGACAACGGTTCTCCTATAAGTTGTAGCTGATCCCAAACGAGAACGCTCTACCGAGTTTATACTCAAGATAGGTTGCGTCTCCTATCTTGTAATGGACGTAGGGGTTGAGTAGATTTTTCGCTGAAACGCTGAATTTGAAATAGTTCGCAACCGTCCGACTAAAACTCACATCCAATTGCCCGCGGGGTTGCTCATAGACATCTGGCACACCGTGGTTCCCCACCTCAGAGAGCCTGCGTCCGAAGATGTTATATGCGATTGCACTGGAAATGCCCCAGTTGGGGTCTTCAAAACCGATGGAGGCGTTGATGATGTAAGGACACTGTCCCTGTAGCGGGCGTTCAGAAGAGGTCTGAATGCCGACATCCTCCGGCAAGACGACTTGCGAGGAGATCAGAGCGGCGTTTGTGTTAATCGAAAATTTACGCAGTGCCTCTGTGAGAATGCCTAAATTCTGGCGCGCTTCTAACTCCAAACCGTAGTTGTTGGCGCCTTCAGCATTTTCGTAGGTAATCCGGACTTCCGCCTGTGGTTGAACGATCTGCTCAATCGGTTTTTGGAACCGCTTATAGAACGCACTCACCGCCAAAATGCCACCGATCTGCGGAAAAGTTTCCCACCGGAAATCGAAGTTGTCGATCTGGGTCCGCTCCAATTCCGGATTGCCAAGGATTGTTCTCCCACCGACGAAGTCTGTGAACTCAAAGGGTGCCAGTTCTCGGAAATCGGGACGCGTAATTGTTCGGGATGCTGCGAGACGTAGATTCATCCGTTCTGTGAGGCGATACGTTACATTCAGCCCCGGCAACCAATCACGTGTTTCCAAATTCGCTTGGATCTCCTTTCGAGAAGCGGTGAACGGGTCGTAGGTGGTAACCGTTTGATCCGAAGACTCCAATCGGACGCCCGTCATGACCTGCCATTTCGCCGTAATCGGTAGATCCAGCATCAGGTAGCTTGCGTAGATATTGTGCCCTGCGAGGTAGTTGTCCGTCGAACGCGTGGATTCTCGCAATTCAAAAACGCGCGGTGCTATGTTTTGCGCTTGGAAAAGTATTTCGGGCGGATCGGATAGATTGACGGTTGCGTCTACTTGGTCAGCAGGTAGGAATCTAAATCTGCGGACATCAAACGTCCGGGCCCTGTCTCGTAAGAGTCCTCCGAATTTGAAGAGACCTTCAGCACCGAGTGGGATTTTCCAGTCAAGGCGTGCGTTGTATTCATCGTCCTCAAGATCAAAGAAGAACCTGCTCCCGCTATGTGTGACATCTCGGAATGTGAAGGTTCCATCGCCTCGATCTTCATAGATATTCTCACGTGTGTCGGGTTCATCGCGCGAGGCACGCGAGTAGGTGAGTCGCCACTCCATAGAGACATCGGGCTGTTCTGGACCTTCTAATACGGGTTCTCCAAAGTTAAAATCGTGCATTCCGGCGAGTTGTCCAGAGAAGAGTTGACGTTCAACGTAACGGAGCCGCGTGCTTTGCATATCCGTATTTCTGTCGGCGTTGAACCCTGCCCAGGTACGGGTCTCATCTTCAGCGGTATGTGTGAAAAGTGTTTTTATACTCAGCAGATGTTCCGGGGAGAAACGCAGACTGGCATTTAGCACACTCCCCCAGTCCACTTCGTTGCCACTTCGTTCGACGTTATAAGAGGTTACAGGGGAAAGCGTCTGGTTCAAACCGATACGGAAAGCATTGCGGACCTGTGTGCCGTAACTATGGCTATTGCCATAAGAGATGACACCTAAGTAGCCGAATTCTTTACCGAAGAGTTTGTTACTATTCCCAAGGCTGAATTTATAGCCTTGATTGACGGGTACCTGTCGTCGTTCTGGGGACCAGACGTTAGAGAACGATTGTCCGAACTCCTGGATTTCTTTGGGGCTGAATCCTAAAGGTGTAAAACGCCCACGTTCTCGAATCGGTAAATCGGCTGCCTCATCTCGGACGATGTTCGGTAGCGCACGCGAACCATCATCGAATCCTAAAAAGTCTAAACCACCCCCCGGGTACGTCAAGCCCTCTTCACCTGTCGCCTGTGTGTTAAAACCGCTTGACATCGAGAGCGACATGGTCAATTCTTCTGGAAAATCTTTGGTGAACACTTGGACAGAACCCCCAGCGAAACCTCCGGGTTGGTCGGGCGAGAAGGTTTTGACTGTCTGGAGACTTGCGAGGAGACTTGCTGGAAAGATGTCCATGGGCACAACTCGGCGGTTCGGCTCAGGACTGGGGATCTCAACGTTGTTAAGGAGGGTATTACTGTAGCGTTCTCCCAACCCGCGGACAAACACGTAACGTCCGCCGACAATGCTGACCCCTGTCACCCGTTTGATAGCCTCACCGGCAGATGAGGCAGGCAGTCTGCTAATCTCTTCTGTACTAATACTATCTTCAATTCGTGAGCTACGCATCCGTTTTTCGAGGAGACCTCGTTCACTGGATTGGCTCAGCCGCACGGGTAACTTGATGGCATCGAGTTTTACCACTTGTGGGGTCAGTTTGATTTGAAGGGGGGCGGGTGCCGCTCCTGTGATTACCTGAAAATCGGTAATGACAAAAGTGTTATAAAACGGTGCGCTTGCATGAATTTTATAAGTGCCACTCGGCAACGCCAGCGAAAATGCCCCTGTTTCATCCGTTTTGACCCGAATCTGTGTGTCTGTGACCCGAATTGATACTTCTGCTATCGGCGTTTCGGTGTCGCTATCTATAACGGTCCCTGTTATCTTGACTGCCTGTTGCGTTTCGTGGTTATCAGCACTGACTTCTCCGAATACAAGTCCGATGCTAAGCACCAAAAGCAACAAGGTTCCGATGCGGAACCGTTCCCGGAAGGGTGGAACTTGCAAGCCCATATTAAGAAATCCTCTCCTTTTGTGCGGTTGTCCTTTATGACTGGTGTTCCGCCAACATGTCTGTTCTCAATGCTATTCCAATGGTTAGAAGAATTATAATCTTCAAATGCAACAAAAGTGTGTAATTTTTTTGTTAAAAAGTAGAAAAAACGCTTTCTGTTTTCATTTGATATTTTCTCATAGAAAAGATATAATAATTATTAAGAATAGGCTGTTATCGTTGGACGAAAGGTAAATTGATGTTAGCCGAGTTGCTTCGGAAAAGCATTCATTTGTCAGGGCTTATCCTACCGGTTATCTATCTGTTTTTGGATCAACAGACGATGTTGATCTTCATCGGAATACTGACCGGGTTGGCACTTATTGTGGAATTGATGAAGTGGCTCTTTCCTCCTTTCGGTGCGTTCTTTTTCCGGATGTTTGCTTTCCTGCTCCGCACACATGAACGCAAAGGCGCCGTGACAGGTGCCACCTACTATCTCATCAGTGCTTTCTTGTGCATTTTCTTTTTCGCCAAGACGCTTGCGATCGTTTGCATTTTCTTCATGATATTGGGAGATCTGGCAGCCGCATTGGTGGGAAAAATGTGGGGTAGGACGAAACTCTTGGGGAAAAAGAGTTTAGAAGGCAGTGTCGCCTGCTTCGTTGTGTGTGTATTGATTGCCTTAGTGACGTTGAATCCTGTTATCGCCCTCATTGGCGCCTTCGTCGCTACAATTGTGGAACTCATTCCCTCCCCGATCGACGACAACCTCACGGTGCCACTCGTTTCCGGTGCTGTGATGCACTTTTTAATGTAAAATAGCGGAATCGTCATCGGTTGTCGGTAACAAGAGGTGTTCGTTAAACAGGGAGAATCCGAAGAAGTCTGCAAAAATCCGCAGCACTACCCAAGCAATACGCGGAAATGCCTCGGCAAACACCCTCTTAACTGATAGTCGATAACTGAAAACTGACAACCCATATTATGGCCTACATCAAACTTGAGAATATTGTAAAACGCTACGGTGATGTCGTGGCGGTTAGGGATTTCAATCTGGAGGTTGCGGACAAAGAGTTCGTGGTTTTTCTGGGACCCTCTGGATGTGGCAAAACCACAACGCTCCGTCTCATCGCAGGTTTAGAGGATCCTGAAGAGGGTGATATCTTCATCGATGGACAGCGGGTCAACGATCTCTCCCCCGCCGATCGTGACATTGCCTTTGTCTTTCAATTCTATGCCCTCTACCCCCATCTGAACGTCTACGATAACATCGCTTTTCCACTCAAAGCCGTGAAGCTCTTGAAATCGGAGATTGACGCCCAAGTTAAACGGGTGTCGGGAATCTTACAGATCTCCGATATACTCAATCGGAAGCCGAGTGTCCTCAGCGGTGGCGAGATGCAACGTGTTGCGCTCGGGCGCGCCATGGTGCGCCAGCCAAAGGTTTATCTCCTTGATGAACCTATGGCGAATTTAGACGCGAAGATTCGCGTTGACACCCGCGCCGAAATTAAGCGGCTCCAACGCGAAATCGGGGCAACGACCCTCTTTGTAACGCACGATCAGGTGGAAGCCATGTCCCTCGCCGATAGGATCGCTGTTATCCACGAAGGGGTGCTGCAGCAAATTGGTACACCGCATGAAATCTACAACAAGCCCCAGAGCCTCTTTGTGGCGGGATTTATGGGCATGCCGACGATGAATCTCCTGGATGCAGAGGTCACCGTGCGGGGAGGCGAATCCGTTCTACGGTTGTGTCACACCGATGTCTATTTTCGCCTCTCTCCGGAACGACAAGCAAATATCACTTCGGGTGCGATGGAAAACGGTTTGGTATTCGGCATTCGTCCGGAACATATTACAGCGATGGGTCAGTCGGGGGAAGGAACGATTCCTGCTGATGTGCATCTCGTTGAACCGCTCGGTCCGGTCAATATCCTTGACATCCGTCTCGGCACACATTCAGAGACACAAGAATCTATTCTGCTTCGGGTTAGGACGCATCCAACTTTTCAGGTTACGGCTGGGGGCACCGTCTGGTTAAAATTCGACGAAGGAGAGATGCATCTCTTTGACCGAGAAACCGAGCAAGCCGTCTGGGGAAAGTAGGTATCAGGCGTCAGAAAAGGTTCCTCAAACGCGTAGAATTCGTTAGTAGCAACTTAGGTTAAGAGACTAAAGATGAAGGAAAGATAATACGATGAAAATACCGTGTCGTTTAGCGGCTTTTGACTTGGATGGAACACTCCTCAATAGTGAACACACGCTCTCACGAAAAAACCGGGATGCGTTGCGGGAGCTCGCCGCAAAAGATATTCTTGTGGTGTTGGTCTCTGGGAGGATGCACCGGTCTATCAAGCCGATCAGCGATCAGATCGGTCTTGAAAACCCGATTATCTCTTACAATGGCGGGATGGTACAACACGCGACGACGGGTGAGGTGTATCATCATACACCCGTTCCAACCGACTTTGCGATGGCGGTCGTCGGGGACTGCGTTGCACAGAATTTGCATCTCAACTTCTGTTTGAATGACGAACTTTACGTCGCTGAACGCAACGCATGGAGCGATCTCTACGAGGCGCGAACAGGCGTTCCTGCTACACCTGTAGGCGACCTACGCGAGTTAGCTGGAGAAACACCCACAAAGTTGCTCATCATCCATACGCCCGAAAAATTAAAACCGCTCTTAGACGATTTTCAAACCAATTATGCGGAGCAGCTTTACGTCACGCAGACCCAAGCAGAATATATTGAATTTATGAATCCGGCGGTTGCTAAGGGACGCGCGCTAACAGCGCTCGCTCATCAATTTGACATTCCGATGGAGACAGTCGTTGCTTTCGGTGACAGTTACAATGATGAAAGTTTACTCAAGACAGCGGGGTTCGGCATCGCAATGGCAAACGCAGTGCCACCGATCCGTGAGTGTGCCGATCATATTACGACGACGAATGACGAGAATGGTGTCGCCAAAGCGATTTGGGAATTAATTCTCTGAAGCATTGCACAGGGTTCCCGGTAGGCGGGAACTCCGATTCCCGACGCTCGAGTTGGGTAACGACTTTGTTGGCGATTATTGTCTTGCATTGACATCATGAAACTTTTTGTAGGGAATATCCGCAACGAGTACGTACGAGTTTCCTTCCTGTTTCAAAGACATCCGAACGGAGTTAACGGAAAATTCAAAATACTTTGCCAGCACTTCTGCTAACTCATGATGTAACCTTGTCATAAAGCGGTCATCTACATCAAGTCGGTCTTGTGTAATGACGAGTTTCAGGCGTTGCTTGGCGATGCTACTCGACTTCGGCTTGCGCCCAAATAACCGTTTTATACTGATGTTCATCGGGGAACTCCTTATCTATTTCGGGTGAACCAATTAACGATATTTGATAGAAAGCCTTTCTGCTCTAAGTCCGGTATCGGGATTCGCTGTCCGGTGAGTCGGCGTGCGATGCGCATATAAGCCTGCGAGCCGGGGGAAGTGTCTTCGTACACTAAAGGGATCCCTCGGTTGGTAGAAGTAATCACACCGGTGTCTTCAGGAACAATACCGATCAAGTCAATGTTGAGGATATCCAATACATCCTCTTGGTCCATCATGCTCCCATTTCCGACGAGTTGCGGCGAGAAGCGGTTTAGGATGAGGCTGATCGGTTCAATACCTGCGTGTTGCAGTAACCCGATAATCCGGTCGGCATCCCGGATTGCGGAGACGTCTGGTGTCGTAACAACGACGGCTTCATCCGCCCCAGCGGAAGCATTTCTGAAGCCACGCTCAATGCCTGCTGGCGAGTCAATCAACACAAAATCGTGTGCTGTCTTTAAATTGTCACAAATTGCTTTCATCTGCTCGGGTTGCATATCGTCCTTATTGTTTTTCTGGGATGCTGCCAGCAGTGTCAGCCCGTCAACACGTCGATCTTTCACGAGTGCTTTGCTGAGTTCGCACTGTTTGTCAATGACGTCCATTGAGGTGTAGACGACCCGACTCTCAAGTCCCATCACGATATCGAGGTTCCGAAGCCCGACATCTGCGTCAACAACTACAACCGTTTTGCCAAGAAGGGCGAGTGCTGTACCTAAATTGGCGGTAGAGGTTGTTTTGCCAACGCCGCCTTTTCCTGACGTTACTACAATTACTTTTCCCATAACCGGAAACCTCCTATCTTAAAACTTAACAAATTTTTCAATGATAACGACATCTTCTGCCCCGATGCGCGCGATTTCTGGATACCCTCGGGATTTTTGATTCGTGAGTCGGTGACTGTTGAAGTCACCAATTTGAAGTTGGACAGGCACTAAATCCATGGCGATAATTACAGACGAAAGCCTGCCATTGATGCCAGCGTGGGCATTCCCGCGCAACGCGCCGAGGACAACTATATCTCCCCCTGCTCTGACTTCGCCCCCTGAATTAACATCGCCGTAGATGACGAGACTGCCTTGTGGGAAATCTTCTGTCTGTCCTGAGCGAATTGTATGCGGTATAATCCTTGAAGGTTCACTATCGCGGCTGTTCTGGGTGTCCGTTCTTTGCGGAAGGGCGTGCGTCGTTGGCGCGGCGGCGATAGGCGGCGGGGCCTGTTCATCAACAGTTTCAATGTTCCGTACCTTCAGTTTGTAAGTCTGTTGAAGTTTAGACTTTAAATGCGCCATCTCCTCTTCTTTGAGAATTGGACACTTCAGATCAATCTGCACAGATGCCCCAGTTAGGGATTGATTCATCCGGGAGATTTCCTGTTCAATCCCTGCTTCGACGTCCGCGATGGACAGATGGGGCCTGATAATCAGGTGTAAGCCATCCCTATACGCTCTGAGAACTACAATAGAGTTTGCCATTTTTTCTCTACAGAGATTTCACCCCTACGGGGTTCAGTTCCTGCTGACTGTTGGTTGCTGAGTGCTATTCTACCAACTGTGCCAAAACGTAAGGTCCCTCAGGGATCACTGCGATTTGGGCATCTGCCCCGTATCGGGTTAGAATTTCTTCGATACCTTCCTGTGCCTGTTTCAATGGATGCACGAATAACTTTACACGTTGATGATACGGAATGCCATCGGTGTAAAAATAGATATCTGCCTTCCTTGCGACCTTCGCTAATTCTTCTAATTGCCACTGATCGATGACAAAGTTCGCTGGGTTGTAAAGTCCTTGCACAAATGCGGTTAAGTCATCGGTTTTGAATATTAGGTCTGTAAAGGGTTTACTACCGATCCCTTCACTACATGCGGCGACGAGCAGGATACTGCCGCCCTGCTTGACAATCTCAACGGCGGTCAGTAAACCTTTGATGGCTTGATAGAACGTTGCATCTAAAGGGTAACCTGCGCTGGAAACAACGACGGCATCCGCTGCTGTGGGTAACGTAACCTTGGCGTGTTTCTCGACAAACTTCGCGCCGACACGGTGAGATTCAACCATGTCGCCTGCGAAAATACCAGTGATCTGACGCTCCTTGTCAATGGCGACGTTCAGATTGAAATCAGCCCCCGCCATCACTGCGATTTCTGTGGCTTCTATATGAAACGGATTGCCTTCCAAGATACCCACGGCAGATTTTGGGTGTTCCATGAGTTCGGGACCGTGCATCACCTTCATTGTCTCGATGGAGGCGATTCCTGGACAGATAGCCTTTCTACCGCCGGAGTAGCCTGCCATTAGGTGTGGCTCAATGAGACCGGTGATGATTTTCAAATCCGCTTCGAGATACGTTTTATCGATGTGGACAGGGGTGCCGTTCTGGGTTGTGCCTAAATATGTGTGGGTCTCTATTTTCTGCGAAAAATGGTTGACGATGCGATACCGCTCCATGATGTGGCGTCCGACCATTATTTCGAGTTCTTCGGCGTTATTCGGGCGATGGATACCCGTCGCAATGAGGATCGTTATTTTCTCGTGTGGAATACCAGTCTGTTCGAGGGTTTCCAGTAGTGGAGGGAGAATCACTTTGTTCGGCACAGGGCGGGTTATGTCAGAGATCACAATGCATGCCGACTCGCGCCCTTTTGCAAGCTCAGCCAAGGGAGGTGAGGCGATAGGCTGAGCGAGTGCCTCTTGTACGGCGCTATCCCCATCGGGCAGCGGAACGCTTTCCGAAATTTCAAGAACCCCGGCTACATTCTTGTCGGGAATCTCAATCGGTAGTGTTCCGGTCCCGTATCTCATTTCGAGTCGCATATTGAAATTTCCCTTCAGATTGGCGAAATAGGGTGCTGAAACTGGCACGCCACTTGTGCAGTAGGTAAACTAATCCCTCTACGTATTATAACGTTTTTTCATAAAAAATGCAAATTTTTTTTTATGTTTCTATTTTTGTAAGAAGAATTTTAGAAATATCTCTCGCTGTGAGGCAATTTTAAGGGAGCAAACCTGACTTTCCTGCGGGTGAACTTTCCCAATCCTGCCTTCTACCGGCTGATTGCTGACCGCTGACGGCTATAAAATTCTTGACTTTTTTGGGGCGATATGTTAGAATCTATAAATAAGGCTTTACCCATCTCACCGGGAAATTCTCAAAACGGATTGCGGGCAAAAATCTATAAATAGAACGGAGTGAGACTGATATGCATCGCATTGAAGTTACCACCAAACCCAACGGCGCGGGACGGAATTGGTTGGAAGTTGGACATTTTGAAACAGATGCACTGGATCGCAAACAGTGGATTAAAAAGAACGTGCCGCATCAGGAATCAAAGTTAACCGTTGATAGGCAATACTCCCCCCGCGGTGAAACGATTGATTGGATCGTTATTATTCCTGAGAACTATCCGTTCACGCTCGTCAAAGTTAACTACGACCGCCTCAATCCCAAGGAACTTGAAGTGCTTTGGGATCCAGAGGGCACCGCCCAGTCCGGTGCAGCCCGTGAAGAAAAAATTAAGCGCATTTTTGAACTCGCCGCCGGCAATGATGAACTCACCGAATTGCTGAAGGAGATCCTCTAAGCATATCAATAGTTTTGAAGTTTGCGAGATTTTAGAACACTTTAAACTTTCTAAAGGAACGCATCTGATAGTTCTAACGCACGTCCTTTCTCCGCAAGGTAAAATTAAAAATTACCATCCGTACCGCTCGGGTCCCCACGGTTTCGATACCAATTCCTGTTTCGCCATGATCAGCGTTTTACTCGGTACATCCTCGTATAGGATGACGCCCGGTCCTACGACGCTATAGGATCCGATACGTCTCCCGGGCATGAGAATTGCATTCACCCCGGTCCGACAGTAGTCTCCCATATAGGTCGCGTTTGCGCCGTAAGGCGGCACTTCGTAACGTCCTTCCACCCGCATCGGTGTGTCCCCATCATCGAATCGGAGGGTCCCACATACCGTCGCTGCACCGATATCGGTGGCGCATCCGAAAACACCCGACATTTCACAGTAGTGGTAGAGATAGACCTTATCGAACAGCACCCCCGCCATCTCAGCACCGTGACCGATGATACACCGATTTCCAATGGCAGTGCTGCCGACATCGCAGTAATCGCTAATCCTGCACTGATCGCCAACGAAGATATTTCCGTGTAAGATCGCACCGTTTGTGATGTTATTGTTCGCACCTGCGATGAGCGTCCCGTTGATAACGACGCGCGGTCCAATGACAGAGTTTTTCCCCAGCACGACGTGTCCATTAATTTCAGCGGCATCTGAGATTTTCGCACCCGCCGCGATGCGGTCTTCTGTGACGTGTGTGGCGAGGTAATCCACCAACCGGTTGTTTGCTTCGAGTACATGCCACGGCTTATCGACATCCACAAGAAATCCTTCTGTCTGAACCGCCAACACCTCTCTATCCTCGTCAACCATGAGTTGCATGGATTGCGCAATTTCGGATTCCGGGGGTGGCATGCCACCGACAGGCACCCTTGTAACGATTCCAGGGTTCCTTAAGAGGTAAGGGACGGCTGTAGGTGCCAGGGCGTAGACACCACAGAGCCGGTATGACCCCCCGCGTGGGTGTCCCTCAATACCGGTAAGTTTTGTGACGCTTTTGCCTTCTGTCTCCTTTGTGGCGATACTGCCACAGAGCCAGTCGCTGGCGTCTTCGTTACCGAGCGGTTGGACCAGTGCCGCCGCTTCCACAGTGTGGGTACAAAATTCGCTAATGACGTTGCGGAAGGTGTCGGGTGTGGTTACAATGTCCCCGTAAACCACGAGGAAGGGTTCATCTTCGACATGCGTTAGTGCGCTCAACACAGCACTCGCAGTGCCGTCGATTGGGTGTTGTGTGACGAAAACGACGTTGGGTATATCGGCAAGGACACCACGCACCTGTTGCGCGTAGTGTCCCACGACAACGACGATCCGTTCGCATCCGACTTCAATCAAATTCTCTACGACTCGTCGAACGATTGGGGTATTGGCGACCGGGAGTGTGCATTTCTGTCGAAATTCCCCGTAGGGCCACACCTTACGTCCGAGTCCTGCGGCGAGTACAATCGCCGTTTTTATTTTCATCTTTAAAGTATTCCTAACTTTCGCCATGCGATATGTTGATTCATAAAGTCCGCTAAAAACGCTGGATCGGGCTGAGCGGTATCCAGTCGCTTCTCATAAGGGACAACGCCAATCACGGGAATATCTGTCAATTTCTCAATTTCAACGGGGTTTGTTGCTTCGGCGAGTCCTGCGACTGCTGGCGCGTGCTTGTTCAGAACGATACCTGCGATCCGAAGTCCGAACTGCTGCGCGAACGCTACTGTTAACAGCGTGTGGTTCAATGTTCCCAAACCTGCCTGTGCGACGATGAGGACCGGTAATCGCAATTGGTGGATGAGATGCACCACGAGAAAGTCGTCCCGGAGTGGGACGGCGATGCCGCCGACCCCTTCGACGATCACGAAGTCATATTTCTGTTGGAGTGCTGTGAAGGCGGCTTCAACGCATCGCAGGTCGATCTCTCTATTTTCGATCCTCGCCGCCACGGAGGGTGCCAACGGGTGTCGAAGGTAAATTGGATTAATCGAGACGAGTTCATCGTCGACTTGCGCTGCATGTTTGAGGAATTGCGCGTCAGCGGTATCGCCTGAGCTGATCGGTTTCATCACCCCGACGTTTGTCCCGGATTGTTTCAGCGCAGCTGCCAACCCACCCGCGACCACAGTCTTCCCGATTTCTGTCCCTGTGCCTGTAATAAAGATGCCTTGTGCCATCGTCCTCGTTTGGATGTTACTCTGATTGTAGGTCGATACTCAACATAAAATCGACAAAGGCTTCTGGATCTTGGCGGCAGTTTTGAAAAAAAGCGTTCATATATTGATAGACGATCCGAGAGAGTCTTCGCTGTGCTATCGTCCCTTTTTTGGGAGTGTCCAGTAAACCTTCCATTTCCTTGATTTCGTCCAACAGTTCCTGTGCAGAATTCGGATCAAGTTTAAGGAGCTGCGTTACTTTACCTTCCTTGAGAAATTCTTTAGAAATCAGTTTCAGTTTCGTTTGTGTAGCCATCAGAAACTCCTGTGTTAGGTTTATTAATATCCTAACATTTTTAAGAAAGAAAAGATATAGAAAAAAGGGGTAGCGTTAGGGTCATTTAGTTTTAAGAATTTATTTGAGAGTTTTCACCTTTTTTTCCAATATGGCGAGGTTAGGAAACCTCGCCAGCGGGGTTTGAGGGGACATTTTTAAGAAAGAAAAGATATAGAAAAAAGGGGTAGCGTCCTTCGGTAAATACCCCAACTTCCTTGTCACGGGCAATCGGGAATCAGAGTTCCCTGCTACAAAGGGGGTGTCAGCGGTTATCCGTCGGTAGCGTGCCGATATGGGAATTTCACAGTAAGCATTTTGAAAAGGGTCTTTGTAACCCTCGATAAACGTAGTTGTGGTGTGGGGTTAGCGCCTCTTGGAGAACATTTCATTTTTGGGTGTTTACTGTGAAATTTTAAAATTGGGGGTTTGGATTAACCTTTGAAAACCCAGTCACAGTATGGGTTTATCGCCTGTCTGGAAAATTAGTGTTTTTTAGGGTTACTGTGAAACTATTGTTTTGTTTTATTAAATATAACATATTAGTATTTATGTGTATGCTAAGGTGGGTTCGATAGGAGTGTGTAAAAAAAGTTGTCTTTGATGTTTTTTTATGGTATACTTATATAGATATACATTTATAGATATACATTTATAGATATACATTATTTTTATTAAGTTTTTCTGTCATAAGTTTGATGTTTGTTGGATGTGCTATACTTACCTGTGTTGTGATCTATGGAACAGTCGAGCGTTCGGTTCCGTCGGGTGGGTCTATAGTCGATTTCATAGAAATGGAGGGAAACAGTGGATACTACAAAGACTCGGAAAACCGCGTTCCAAGAGGCGCTCCTTGACGAGTTTCCAGAAGCGGAAGCGTACTGGGAATGCCAAGCGGAATTGGCGGAATTGTTCGGTACCTTGACGGGTGATGAGCTCGTGTTGTCAGTTATGGAACGGGTTCATCGCTTTGCATGTGAGGAAATGGGATGGTCAATTGAGATGGATTTTGAGGAGGCAGACTGCGGCGAGCTCAGATTCGCTGGGGATCGGATCCGCGAGGTATTGATGGAACGGATTGCGGGTTTTATCACGGATGAACACCGTGTGTCTATCATCTACCATCATGCGCGAGGGCTCTCTACTGCTGAGGCGGTTTCTGCATTGATTCGGGAGGATAGGACCATGCATCGGTTGGCACAGGAGGATGCGATTGGTGAGAAGGAACTCCGCGAACTATTGATTTCACGATTGGCTTATCTCAAACCGGGAACGGCTCGGTGGCCTGAAAAGAAATATGGGGATTTATGGCGCGAGGCTCGGGAAGCGTATAAACAGGAGATACGTGGTATACCGTTGACTTCTCCAGTGGAGCGGATGGCGTTGTTAGCCAAGCATGCTGAGCGTATTAACTCTGCCTTGGATAAGAAAAAGTACTCCGTGCAGGATTTCCAATCGTTGACGCATTCGCTCACGAAGACCTTGGAGAGTTTAGAGAAGTTGTCAGGGGTTGAAGAGCAGGTGTCGATGGATTTGTCTACACCGCAGTTTATGGCGGTCCTGGAGCGGTTGACGGTTGCGTTGGAAACCCCTGAGCAGCGGATCGCGCTCTCCGGTGATACCGACGCACTTATTGGGGGGCTGGAACGGTTGACGCTTGCCCTGAAATCTTCGGACCAGAAGGCGCTCGCGAGTGAAGTTGAGGACGTTCCGGCGGATGCTGGGATTGAGGATGCCAATTCCGATTGACTTAGACTTGCTTTCGTCAGGACTGTGATTTATGGGATTCAATGCGTTATGGAATTATGGGGGTTGGTGTGGATTGGATGGATTTGATTTTTTTGTTAGAATCTGTTATTATTTTAACGTGAGTTTGATATGAAACGCGTCGGTTGGGTTGCAGGGAAATCTACGGAAAATTCCGCAGAGAAGATAACTTTCGAGTCAGCCACACATTTGAAATCACCAAAATACCAGTGAAACCCAACATTTTTTATGGAACGCGTATTAAAGATTGGTATGGTAAAATGGGTGCAGTTTATCTATTTAACGCGAAACTCACGTAAAAGTGAGATTCATTTCTTTAGGAGATTAAACAATATGAAAATTATGTCGGTATTGGTAGGATTTGTGTTGATGATAGCCTATTGTCTTATCAGCACAAGCGACATGGCACAGGCGGAGGAAGTCTTGGGAACAGGAACGGATTCGCTGCTGGGAGGCGACCTAACCGATCCAGAAGACGATGGTGAACCTGAATCAGATGACGGTTACAACGCCATTTTCTCAGCCAACGATGAACCCGGATTCGGGGGCGGTGAATTTGCGTTTAACGTCTTCGATAACCGCCTTGGTCCCAGCAATGACAAATGGTGCTGCGGACGTGGGGGCGGCATTCCGAGTGAGGGTCTACACGTGACAGCTGAGTTTGAGGAGGCGTACGCATTAACACACTTCACTGTATCTTCAGCGAACGATGTTCCGGCGAGGGACCCTACAGTGTGGGAGGTTCAGGGCTCGAACGACGGCGATGATTTTACGACCATCTATGCTCACGACGGGGATAGCTTTTGGAATCAGCGACTGCAAGTCGTCCTTTTCGAGGCAGGGGAAGATTTCGAGGTTCAAACCACTGGGTATCGCTTTTTTCGGCATGTTACTTTTGACACCGCATCGAACCCGGCTGGTGCGTACTTTCAAATTGGCGAAATTGAGTACTTCGGCGATGCGAATCTCACTGCCGTAGACCCTAAAGCCAAGCTCACAACCACATGGGGACACATCAAAAACGCCCGATAAGTGCAAATATCAGACATTTTCTAAATCGGAAACCTGAATCCAGTAATAACTTGGTTTGGGTTTCCGTTTTTCATATCTGTTGCTCACCCGCATGCCCGCATCTCACCTAAAAATTCCGAGCCCGCTTTATATTATTTGAAGGCATATTGATTACAATTTTTGAGGTTGACACCCGAGCCCAAATATGCTTTACTATTTCTAAAAGGAGACACCCGATGAAAGTGCTTATTTTCTTTTCAATATCTTTTTCTCTGTTCGCGTTGCCGGCACTCGCCGAGTTGACGGATGCAGACCTCGACAAAATCCGCTTGATTGTCAATGAGTCCGAGAAGCGGATTAAACAAGACGTCAAAGCAGAGATTGACAGCACCGAGAAAAACATAAAGGAGTATATTGACCTCAAAATAGACAGCGTCGAAAAACGGTTGTCAACCTACAACTGGGTGCTTTATGTTTTCATGCCACTGATTGTCGCTGCTATTGGTGTACCTACCGCCATCATGGCATGGCGGAGCGTAAAAGATCGCTCTCTCGAAAGGCAGGTGGAAGCACTTACACGAGAAGTCGAAACGCTGAAGCAACGGCAGATTGTCAGTTCCTGACCCTTCCACGTTTGCGTCTGGATCGTAGAAAATGTGGTATAATTTCTTTAAGGTTACAGTTTTTTTATCTTAATAGGAAACTGTTAGTCTGTACCTCCGTTGTTTGTTGTCTGAATCGCGGATTTTCGCGGATGATGCGGATTACGCGGATGGTTGGGTTTGTTCTATTACGCGCGAAGGCGTTAGAAGTTGCGTGTTTAACGCTTGATCGGTGATTATATAAGGCGCGATTGATGCAGATAGGGACATCGAGAAAGGAAAATACAAATGAATACGAACCTGAAACATAAAGATATAACGCAAAAGATCATCGGGTCAGCATTTGAAGTACATAAGTTTTTGGGGAACGGTTTTCAAGAGGTGATTTATCAACGGGCATTGGCGGTTGAGATGCGGAAAGCGGGGTTGGAGTTTGATAGAGAAATTGAGCAGGATATTTACTACAAGGATTTTCCAAAGCCCATTGGAAGACGTAGAGCCGATTTTGTGGTAGCGCGGAACGTGTTGGTAGAACTGAAAGCCATCGCTGTCTTGGAAAATGTCCATGAAGTACAGGTATTAAATTATTTGAAGGCGTATCGCTTAGAAGTCGCCTTATTAATCAATTTCGGTGAAGAGAGTTTAAGATATAAGAGACTGATTCTATCACAACGCACTGCTGCTATTCGTCATTGAAAGTGCGTTCATGGGCATTTGTCTGAATCGCGGATTATCGCGGATGAGACGGATTTCACGGATTTTTTGGGACCGTCAGCGTTTGTCCTCCGAATCAGGATTTTCAGGATAAAAGAACACACCCTCCAAACCCTTCAGCCCCAGCGGAGGGTTTTTGCTTGGATGTTTTTTCAATAGGTGTATAGCAGCAGCGTATCCAAATCGGGCGGATAGGGATCAGAATTTTTCGTCTGAATCGCGGATTTTCGCGGATGAGACGGATTTCGCGGATTTGTAGCATAAACTGTTAGTTTGTGCGTATTATGGGACGTTCTGAGGGGGAATGCACAGCCTGACAGGCTATGCTACGATGGCGTGGTGTGCTTCCTCTGCTGGCAGGGGATATAGGGGGAGGTCTCCAATATCTAACTTCCTAAATCCTCCTTATCAGGGGAACTTCAAGAGAAAGTGCATAAGTCCTAACGAGGTTCGGAGTATGCAGAGGATAGCGAAGTTGACGGGATTGGCAGCGATGTCGGTATCATTAGGGACCCTGAGCAGGATTTCCTCTCCAATATCGTTCAGGCGTTGAACGATGCCCATCAGACGGATTTCACATCCGAAGATAAGGTTGACATTGCGACCATTCACCAAAAAGTGCACAAAAACGCGGAGCTTCGGCAGGTGATTGAAGGGGACAATTCGGAGAGCAACAAACGGTATAAGTTTGATGAGGTGTTTGATGCGATTTTACTGGATTTCGTCAATAGTAAGTTGGATCTGTATAAGAAATTATCACAACCCGAGATCAAGGCAGATCTCAAGCAACGTCTTTATTGCGCTTATCGTGAGCAACCCTTGTTAATTCAGTAGATCCCCCTCTCCCCCTTCAGTCGGAGTGAAGCGGATAAAAAGCAGAACCTACATCCACCGCCGGGGGCGGGTTCAGTCCTGCACCGTAATATTATAACATTGTAATCCAAGATACGTCAAATCCTTTTTCAAATGTCGCAATTGGAAGGGTGCTGTTCGATGTGTAAGATATATGTTGATTGTCAAAATCGCGGATTTACGCGGATTAGACGGATTTCGCGGATTTTTTTGATTTTTAGCGTTTGCTGAACGAAATGTGTGTAGTGTTTTAACAGCGTTGTGTCTAATTGTTTGTTTCCATTTGGATGGGATATCTCACTGATTCACAAGGAGAAAAACATGGGCTATAGCGATGGCAGAAAACAGGTGCGGCGTATCTTGAGCATAATAGACCGTCTCCAGAAGGCAAGAAGTAGAGGTATCAGAGTCCGCGATCTGGTAGATTTCTATGACGTTGACATCACCCGTATCTATGACGACCTGAAGATTATCAAGGAGTTCTACGATCTGAAAAAGGATGGAGGGGATTATTGGATTGAGTCAGAACGTTTGCTGCGCTGGCCCAGGATCATAGCCGAAGAGAGTCGCGTCCTGGAGTTAGTGATTACTGCTTCACCGCTTGCAAAAGAGCCGCGTTTTGAGAAAGTGCTCAAACGCGTTCTGGAAAAACTGGATACCTCGCTTGCGGAGCACATCCAATCGAAATTGGAGCAAAATACACCGGTTCAACTCCACAAAGTTGATACAGATGACGAAATGGAGGAACATCTCTATCTTTCAGAGGAAGCCCCACCGTATAGTGCCAATCGTAATGATGTTGAGCAGCACTTTCGCGTTCTGGAAGAGGCACTTTACGAGCAAAAGACGGTGCGTGCGAGTTATCAATCCGGTGGAAAACCGAGGCCTATTGTCCATCTACTCCATCCGTATGCTATCTTCTTTCGGAAGGAGGATTGGTATCTTGAAGCACGCTCTAACCGATCAGATAGCCCGTCACTCACTTTCAAAATTGTCCGTTTCCGCCGCGTTACGTTGAGTGATGAGCCGTTTGAACCGTCTGAGGATTTTTCACTCTCCGAGAATTTAGCATCTCGATGGGAACTCTTCAGCGGTGAACCGATCACCATGAAACTCAAAATCGCCGCACACAAAGCGTATCTGGTTGAGGAAAAGCAACGCCATCCCTCGCAGGAGATTGTAGAGCGATGTCCGGACGGTGCTGTGATTGTCCGTTATGAAGTCCCCAAAGAGGAATTTACATTTTGGGTATTGAGTCTTGGCGATGCGGTGGAGGTCTTGGAACCGTCAGAATTCCGGGCAGAATTTCAAAAAATAGTGCACCGGATGCACGGGATCTATTCCGGAAATTAGGGCAGCACACAGCGGTCCTGCCCTATTGGGTAAACTACAGAAAACCATCTTGGTGAGAGATGGGCAGTCTATCCTGCTAACCGGATAGCAGGCAGCTCGGCATACGCAACAGTTTTCGGCTGCGATTTTACTTCTGATTCTCTACTTATGTTTTTAGCCAGTTAGTTATTCAACAGAAAACCACCCCCGTGAGAGGGTGGACAACCTATTCCCCCAGCCGGCCAGGAGACAGCTCAACCTACGTAATAGTCTTCGGTTGTAATTTTACTTCTGATATTGAGCAGAAAACCACCCCCGTGAGAAGATGGGCAACCTATCCTACCGACCGGTCGGCAGGCAGCTCGGCATACGCAACAGTCTTCGGCTGCGACTTTACTTCTGCAATAGTTAATCTATACTATTTCGCTTGCAAATTCAAGAAATTTGGCGAAATGTTATTTTTTTCAAAAAAAGACTGAATTTTCTGCATTTTTAAGTCGAATTTTTTGTAATTTGCGTAAAACGCCAATTCTATATGATATAATTAATACAACGATAAAATTCCATGTTTTCAGGAGAACAGAATGAACCCTATTAAAGTTTTGCCAGTTTATTCTCGACTTTCTCAATCTGATCCAATTACAGGTGTGCCCTCGGAACTCTCTTTACGAGAGCATCAAGTTAAAACATTTGATGCAATTCGTGATCCTGATGTTGATGTTGTCTTCAACACAGCGATGACCGGTGACGGAAAAAGTCTTGCCGCGTATCTACCGTCGCTGCTTAGCAATCATCGTGTTTTGGCAATGTACCCAACAAATGAATTAATCCTTGATCAACGCAAACAGATGAAGTCCTATTGTGAGATGTTCAATCGCGATATAACACCGGAGTGTATGTTCAGTGAACATTTATATGAGTTACGATCGGAATTGGAGTTGGGTAGTCAAGCAAGAGCGATAGAGTTTTTAGCGGCGGGACATGAGATTTTACTCACGAATCCAGATATTTTCAACCTTATTGCCAACTTCAAGTATATGAGTGGGCACCAGAATCCTGATCGACTATTGCAGACCATCTTGAATTGTTACGACGTATTCCTGTTTGACGAGTTTCATATCTACGACGTTTCACAGGTGGTATCTGTATTGACCGCGATGCTCTACATCATTGAGCAGACTCGGGACACACGCCAGCGAAAGAAATTTGTTTTTCTCTCGGCTACACCAAACCCTCTGTTGTTAGAATGTTTGGAGCAATCTGGCCTTCGGTACAACATCATTGAAGGGGACTATTACTTTGAAAATGCCAATGAACAGGATTGGAATCAGATTTGCCAACCTTTTACACTTCACTTCCATGGTGTTGGTCGGCAAACTGAGGCATGGATTCAAAACCATTATCAGGAGATGGTAAATTGGTTTCGCGACAACCCAGATTCACGTGGGGCTATTATTGTCAATTCAGTGGCAACAGCAAAGCGTATCATAGAGTTTTTTAAAGAGCGTAAGGAAACCGATGATTTTCCGTTGAGTTTCGGTGAAATTACTGGGATCGCTGGCAAGCCAGAAAGAGAATCCGCCCGTAAGGCAAAATTGATTGTGGGAACGTCAACGGTTGATGTTGGTATTGACTTTGAAATTAACTACCTTATTTTTGAGGCATTGGATTCTGGTTCATGGATTCAACGCCTTGGACGACTTGGAAGGCACAAAGGATACAAACAAGATGATGGAAAGGAAGTTGCCTTTACCAACTTTGTGGCGCATTCCTTGCTTCCAAAGTATGTAGCCGAGCGGACAGAAGCATCTGATATTCCTGAGGTGATCAATAAAGCTTCATTGATAGAGTCTGTGCAAAACGAGACGAAAGGTAAACGCATCTTCTCACCAACCAACGATTTTCGGAACTATCAACGCTCATGGGGTTGGCTACATCCTGCCCATGTCATTAATACATTGGGCCACCCTCGGTTGCGTGATAACTATGCACCGCTCCGTGAGGAGCTGACAGAAACCTATAGTAAGGTCTTTAAGATGGACATCCGTGAGCGAGTAAAGTGGTATTATAAAATCACGCAAGATCGACCTGAAATTATTGAAAATGTTGTGACTCAGTTTCGTGGTGAAACGCCTTTCACGTGTGGTATCCTTGACGAAGACGATGGAGAAATTAAAACTTATGATTTGCTGTGGGTTCTCAGGAACGCTGATACCGAATGGATAAGCAAGCGCGATTTCATGGAAACCATTGAAATCAGAGGCATTCAACCACATAGGTATAAGTATGTTGATGTCTATCTACGGTTGCTAAAATATCGTCCTGAACCTGAGCACCTGGGACTTCGTTACGATAAGACAGTTTTGAGCGGATTTGATGAAGATGCGTATTGCACAGTAAAGGTGCGTCGAGGTTTTCAGATTGATGGCAATTTCCAAGACATTAACAGAATTAACCGTTCACTCAAGCACAAGCGACTCTTATGTCTCATCCGCAAGGAGCCGGTAGGTGAACTGAGAGCGCGTTTGAGACTACCGCCACTTTTTGGTATCTTTCCTTTAGTTGACTCCGAAAGGAACCCACTGAGCGTTATTTTTTCTAAAGACGCGCTCTCGTTACAATCGCTACCCTATATTTGGGCAAAGGAGGCGTAACAATGGCTAAACAACTTGAAATGTTTGGTCAATTAGACAACAGCGAAGATAAGCACGAAGTAACCTCTATTCCCACGCAACTCGACCAATTGATTGATTTAACGGACGACGAGGCTGAGCTTGAAGAGGTATCCGCGTATGTCGCACTGCTGAAAGGGATAATTCCCGCTAATGATCAGGTTTTGCGGGATTACATTGAAATTGTAGGACCACGGATGCAAAAAGAATATACGCTGCGTTCTGCAAAAGGGGGTTCTGTTGAGAAGTACGCACACAATGACGATCAAAGTATGCTGACGCACGTCTTAAACGGGGTTTTCCCAACGTTGCAAATTGTTAGAGAAGCTCGGAAACTTTTGAGCGATATTGAGAAACAACTCTATCTTATTGCTTATACACTTCATGACTTGGATAAGTTGGTAGATATTCGAGAGTTGAGTGTCGCTGATGCTGAGAAGAAAAGAGAGTTCTACAACTATCTTGATGAATGGGTGGAACGCTTACACTTTGATAGGTTCTGCTCGGAATACGATGAGTACCGCGAGGATATCGGCTATTTAATCCTGAATACACAAGTGAAATATGGGGCGGATCTCAATCCGCGAAATTTTGATCGACAACTTCCGCCCGCCCGTCACGAATTGCTAAAAAATATGTGCCGGTGTTCGGATCTCATCGCCTATTTCATGAAAAATCCGGCGAGTTTTTTGGAAAGACAGGAAATTCGCGACTCCCTCACTCTCTTAAGTAGAGGAAAACTTGTATTTGCATATCACAAGGTTTCTGAGAACCGAGGGATGTTGACCAATGTTATTAACAATGCCATACTTGCGGAGATGCGAGACAACTTCGAGTGGAAACCGTTCCTGTTTTTTCCTACTGGTGTGACGTACCTCCGAAATCGAGAGTCGGCAGACACAGTGCTTCCAACTGGCGATAAGATTGCTGCGGTTGTTGTGGAGAAGCTTAAGACGTACTGTGTCTCGAGGCTTCGGCAGAATCTTAACGGTTTTACGCGCGGCGGGAAAGGTTTCAAATATGCAGATTATTATGATGCCTTTTTCCAACCTCACGAAATGTTGGAATTAATCCAAAAAGGTTGTTTTAAGATTCTCCGGCACGATAAAGCACCTTCAGCAGGGAAGCGGCTGATAAAGCTCCAGCAACTTCAAGCGGAAGGTAAAATTCCCGAGGGTATTTCACTTAACTTTGAGGACGATCTCCGCGTCGATCAATTAGCAGAATATCTTGTTGAGGTTGAAAAACTGATTGGCAAATTCGCGTCGCGGGAAACTGTGGCAAGCGAAGTGCTTTCTTATATCGGAATGAGTGAATGGCAAGAGGCTTTTATGTCAATTCCGAGCCAAGGTGGTGTTCCGTTACCGTGGTATTTTATTGCGGGTAAGTACCTCTCACAAAATCGCGGAAAAGATGAAAATGACCTGCGGGATCTGTTTGAGGATATAGCGAGGCATGTCACTGAGATGTTTACAGAAACCGGGCAAAACCGGCAGCAATCTGATATTTTTGTCACTCTACAAGATTATGTTAGGCAGACAGTTGACATTGATGGGCATCAGGACATTCGTCAAGATTTTCAGACTGAACTGGATCGGTATACCAATACAAAAAGGATTGGCCGTGGTTCAGACAAAGGATGCTCTCTTTGCTCTTCAGCTTTCCAAACACAGGAATCTAGCGAAACAGATGTGATCTTCGCACCGCAGGTCTATAGTCACAAGAATCCGATTAATTCTGGTCGAGTTAAGCGTGGTATTTGCCGCCTATGTCAATTGGAAATGATGCTCCGTCAAATCTTGATTCGATCCCGATGGAATCTTGTTGGCGGAGGTTATGAAAGCGTCAAAATTAAGTGGATCTATCTCTACCCGAGTTACTTCTTTACACCGGAAACAGCAGCAGTTATCGGTAAAGCCTATCAGAATCTGAAATCCTTGAATTTCTTTGATATTCGGAGAAAGCTGCACAAAGGTGGGAGCGCAACGAATCTTATAGAATTGGATGAATTCGTTATTGACACCGAAATTCCTGATAGAGAAAAAGAAAATCTGCTCAAGATGGATTTTGGCACAAATGACTTAGCAACGTTCTATTTCTGTGGTATTCCAACGCTGGGCACAAGACCCACCGATACAGAGTCTTGGGCAATACCAACGTTCCTTGGTGTGCTCTCAACGCTTGCTTTCAATGCGAAAGTCGTTGTGACGGAGTCACAAGTACCACTTTATCATAGTGCAGAGGAATTCAAGGAAACCGTGATTCTCAATGCCCCACATCCTTTTGTCACACACATTTTACAGAAGGAGAGTCTCCGTATTGATGAAGTAGAGGAGAGTTTGGAAAAACTCGCCGCTGTCTACGACATCAACATTGATGCTTTTCGCGACGGTGCTAAACCGCAGTGGCAGCATCTCAATAGTGTCGCAGGAAATATAGAGAGTGATCCACTGTATGTATTTCATTATCTTGATATTCTTCGCCGTAAGAATAAGTGGGATAGTTTTCCGAAACCTAAAGATGGGGATATATTTATTCCCCAACGGTATTTGCAATTCTATGAAACCCTTGGAGGTGACAAAATGAGTCTAATTGCAGGCGTTGCAGAACGGTGCTTCAATTTCTATGGTCCTGCTGATCGTCGTATCCCGTACAGTGTGTTGAGGGTGATTTCCTTGATAGAGGATACCATTATCAACAGCGAATCGACGATTAAACAGGTCGATCTCAAATGGCAGGCTCGCGGTGTGGTTCACGACCTGATGCGACGGATCAGGAATCGCAGTGCCCAAGGTTATTACCGCTTATCCGAGGAACAAGAGGAACTTGAAGCTATTGAGGCATTAGTGGACTACTTCTATGAGGAAGTCTTTAAGGACTACTGTGGAGAGCAACGGGCGATCTTACGCTCTCGGCGAAACAATTTGAACTCTGGTATCAACGCTTGGTATCAAGCAAACTGGCAACAATTCAGAAAGCCAAAAGATGAGGAGGAAACGGATGTCAATAATTAAAATTCCCCAAACCATTGTCCCTGAGGACTGTTTTTTAGATACAATTCCCAAGGCCCCTGAAGGTCGATATGCCCACATTATTCTGATTCGAGAGACAGAATCTTATTCTGTATTCCAAACAGACGGAACGTTGAACATAGCCAACGTCAAAAGGGGATTGCAGGAAACAACCCCGTTAATTCGACTTGCCATGTTTAAGCGGAAGCAGACTTCTCCAGAACGCTTAACTGGTCGGGAACTCCTACGACGGGGGGGCATTACACAGAATCAGGACAACAAAGCAGAGCCGAAGTACTGCGACTATAATGAGCATTTCTGCCAGAGTTGTCCGGACTGTGTCTATTACGGATTTGCAATCGGTGACGCTGGTGCTGAAAAGTCAAAGGTTTATGTGGATACTGCTTATTCCATCAGTGGTTATGATGAATCGCACCAGCAGTTTTCATTTAATGCTTTATTTGAAAAAGGAAATATGAGCCAAAAAGGTCAAGTCCGCTCCAGTTTTGGTGAGCAAGACCATATTGTTCCACAGGTCTACTTTCCCTCAGTCATTACTATCAAAGACGTGACACTCAATAGTTTCGCATACATACTAAATAACCTGTTGCGGACAAAACGCTATGGCGCACAGACAACGCGGACAGGTCGTCTTGCCAACCATATCATTGGAGTTGTGTTCGCTGATGGTGAAATTTTCTCCAATCTCAAATTAACGCAAGCAATCTACGACGAACTCTCAGATGCTGGACAATTAGAGAATATGCCGCTGAATCAAGCGGAGGTTCTTGAAAATGCTAAAGTCGTAATACCTCAACTTCTCAGCAACGACGGTGTCATTTTTAATCATGTCCACGATAACGCACTTGACGAGCTAATTAGTTGTGTAACTACCGTAACCACCGACGCAGACAAACTCCGCACGTTTCTTGAGGAAACCAACGCTGAAACTACGGAATATTCAGAACGCGTCATCCAAAGTGAAAAAAAGAAAAAGTAAGGAGCCACCAAATGCACGTCGCAAAATGTCGCCTCGTTTTACACGATTCCCTCTATTATGCGACCCGTGAGATGGGCCGGCTCTATGAAACGGAAAAGGTTATCCATAATTGGGCACTGACATACGCATTGGGATTCATCCAGAAACCGTATTATTGCCCTAATAGTGTTCCGACCTATCAGGACGACCTTCAACCGATTAACGAGGTAGGCGTTTATGTTACGCCTGCCAAACCTATTCATTGTGACTACGTGATTAACACTTTTAAATTCGCGGATAACCGGCACCGCGCGTTTTCAACCCCGAATCGTACCAATAAACCTTCCTATGGAAAAGCAAAGGAACTTGCACCTGAAAGTAAATTTGAGTTTTTCATTATCGGTGAATTGCCCGATCGGCTCCCAAAATGGATCCGGTTAGGGTTGTGGATGAGCAAAGCACGGGTTGAGGTTAAGGATGTGAAATCGTCATTAACACCGAAAAGTGGGATCTTCACATGTTCACATCTCCTGAACCCGATAGACCTTCCTTTTTTGCCGGAGTTATATGATCTCATTTCGATGCCACCGGTGAGTTTGCTGCAAAATGCACGATTTAACGGTGAATATGTTGAATTCGGTGATGTCTGTTTGCCAGCATCTATGGCTTACTTTGCTGGCGCAACATAAGGAGTCCGTTATGCCTATCAGCACACTTATCTCACTCATCCCTGAAACCGATGTGATACTCCGTCCCACGATGGGACACCACGCACACGCCGCGTTCCTTTCGATTCTCAAACAAAGCAATCCAGAGGTTGCCGCAGCTGTTCACGCGCCCGCGGCACAGAAACCGTTCACCGTCTCGCCGCTCATCGCGGCGGCGAAAAATCGGAATCATCGACTCCATATCAAGGCAGGAACCGAGTGCAGGCTCCGGTTTACGTTCCTTGATGATGAACTCTTTACACACTTCGGGAAAGCCTTCTTGACGCTCACGATGCCGCCCATTCGGTTAGGGGAGGCGGTCTTTCAAGTGAGACAAATGGTCTCGCACGCTACAGAGGAACGGAGTTGGAGTAAGAGTGAAACCTACGCCGACCTCGTCCAAGCTGCAAAGACGGATACCCAGATGTCGTTCCGCTTCTACTCACCAACCGCCTTCCGCGGGATGACACCGCGCGGACAAAAGACCCGTAAAGAAGCAAACCTCGATCTCATCCGATGCTATCAGAGTTGGGTGAACAAGTGGAACGCCTTCTCGCCCATAAAACTCGACAGAGCCGAAATTCTCACGTTCGTCCGAGAATATATTCAGTTGACGAGCGTCGCGACGGAGACGAAGAACCTTAACTTCGGAAAACATACCGAATTCGGATGGGTAGGGACATGTGCTTTTATTTTTTATCCTGAGCGTTCATTTGATGAGCATCTACTCCGCGCAGTTAACTGCTTAGCGGATTTCGCCTTTTACTGCGGCACCGGTTATAAGACAACGATGGGGATGGGGCAGACGAGACGGATAGATTGAATGGAATAGGATGGGATGGAAGAAGGGAAGGATGGAAGAAGGGAGGGTTGGAAGGGGCAAGTTGGATGGGATAGGGAAGGATGGGGGATTGGAAGAACGGAAGAAGGGACTGGAAGGTTGGAAGGTTGGAAAACTGGATTTTATAGTAGATCCTAAAAATAAGTTTACACTTGTAGCATAGGCTGTTAGCCTGTGCCAGCGTGAGATGTAACCTCACAATTTACCCTATGATACGAGTGTCCAGGTAATTACGGGATCCACTATAATATGGGAGGATGGATATGGATGAACGATTGGAGCGTCGAAAGAATATCAATCGAGGGTATCGCAAATTGAAGACTTGGCAGATGGCAATCGAATTGTACGCTTTCTTGTGTAAGAAAGTCGAGGAAATTCCAGGCTCCCCGTATCGTTTGATCGCACAGATTTTAGATGCGGGATCGTCAATCTCTGCTAATATTGCCGAGGGATACTGCAGGCGTTCTTTGAAGGAGTATCTCTACTTTCTCAATGTCGCATTGGCATCTGCTGGAGAAGTATACTCTCGGTGTTACGCATGCTACCGGGCCGGACAGTTTTCAGGGACAACATTTGATGCCATTGATGAACAGCACTATGCGATGGAAAACGCGTTGCTTCGGCAAATTAAATCGCTTCAGGCAAAACAGCGGACCGGGGAATGGGAGGACAATCTGTTTCTCCGTGAAGACGAAGTCATCTACCTTCTAAATCAAATTGACGAATAGAATAGGAGAAGACAAAGAAGGATAAGAGGAAAATAGGAAGATTGGCGGATTGAAACTTTCCATCCTTCCACGCCTCCACCTTTGATTAAATATGGTATATGGGTGTAGAGAAGCATATCCGCTTCCATCCTTCCACTCTTCCTTCCACTAAAGGAGCAATTAGCATGTCTGAGAATTACATTCCACTTTCACAAATAAACACTTATGTTTTCTGTCCTCGACGGTTCTACTATGAATCTGTTGAGGGGCATCAGGTCGTTAATGATCATGTTGAAGAAGGCAAAATCAAACATGAAAACGTCCACACAGCGGTGACTGATCGGAAAAAAGGAGACAAAACGATCTCGCGTCGGCAATACCTCGCTTCCGATGCCTTGGGGGTCTCCGGCTACACCGACCTTGTTGAGGAGAAAAACGGGGTCCCGTATCCCGTTGAATTCAAGAAGGCAGGTATGGGAAATTGGCTGAACGATCAGGTTCAACTCTGCTTGCAAGGACTGTTGTTGGAGGAGAAAACGGGGATTTCAATCCCTCACGGTTACGTCTTCTATATCGGTTCCAAGCGACGACGGAAAGTTCCGTTTGACAAAGAACTCCGTGAAGCCACACGCCGATATGTGGCAGAAGCACGCGCACTCCTTGAGTCCCGAAAAATTCCTGAACCCGTTCACGATAACCGATGCAACGGCTGCAGCGTCCGTCCGATCTGTCTACCTGACGAGGTCGCTTATCTCCATGCGTTAGATGAACGACCCAAGCGCATTAAACCCGCACTCGGTATTGATAGCGTGCTTTACGTTGACGAGCAAGGATGTGCGATCAAAAAGACAGGGGAACGTATTCTCGTTGCTAAAGAAAACGAAATCCTTCGAGATATTCCGCTGATCCATCTCGGACAGGTCGTTATCTCTGGGAACGTTAACCTGACAACGCCTGCGATGCAAACACTCTTACATGAGGGGATCCCTGTGGTGTTTCTCTCCGCATACGGACGCTACCATGGCGCATTGACCCCACAGGTGTCTCGGAATTCTCTTTTACGGAGTGCACAACATCGCACAGCGAGTCGTCCGGATGCCTGTCTTGAATTGTCGAAGGCTTTTGTGCACGGAAAAGTGGTGAACATGCGGACGATGCTCCAACGCAGGAAATGGCAGACGCCGGATAGCACAGATTCGGCATTGGAACCCTTGCTTGCTAATATTAAGGCGATGCAGGCGATGGAGAAACGCATCCATAAAGCGACAGAACTTTCAGAATTATTGGGCGTAGAAGGGAACGCGTCCGCTGCGTATTTCGGGGCATTCAACTTTATGCTAAAGGAGACGGTGGGTTTTGATTTCCAACGGCGGAGTCGCCGTCCACCCGCGGATCCAACCAACGCACTCCTGAGTTTCGCGTATTCATTGCTGACAGCTGATCTCATGTCGGCAATCCAGACTGTAGGGTTAGACCCTTATGTCGGTTTCTTTCATCAGATTAAGTATGGCAAGCCGTGTCTTGCCCTTGATTTGATGGAGGAATTCCGTCCTATTGTCGCGGATTCGGTTGTGATTACGCTTATCAACAACCGCCGCATCAAGCCCACAGATTTCACGCAGGTCCACGGGGGGTGGTATCTGAAGGAGAAGTGTCGGAAAGTGTTTTACGCCGCGTATGAGACACGGAAAAATGAGACCATTACACATCCGGTTTTTAAGTATAAACTCTCATTTCGGCGTGCTATGGAATTGCAGGTCCGCTTGCTGGCGAAATATCTAACGGGAGAAATTGATCAGTATACACCCTTAACAGTTCGGTAGTACCGAAATCCCATGAGCATGTAAGGAAAGAGAATGGAAGAGAGATAGAATAGATAGGACTTCCGCCCTTCCCATCTTTCGCTCTATGTGGGATTCAGGCGGAAGTTTTATGAGGAGGCACCAATGTATTACACAGTCGCTTATGATATTACAGATGACAAACGTCGGAACAAGGTCGCTAAAATACTGAAGGATTTTGGGACCCGCATCCAATATAGCGTTTTTGAATGTGATACGGATCGGCGTGCATTACTGCGCTTGCAAAGTCGATTGGAGAAGGTAGTTAATTTCAGTGAGGATACGATCACTTTTTATCATCTGTGTGGCGCATGTGAGAAGCAAATCGATCGGATAGGTCTGAAAAAAGGACTTGACAAACAGTCGTATATTGTGTAAAATTGCTTCTGTGAGCGAAAGCGGATCAGAAAACCCTTGACCCTCACAGAAAGGTGGAAACGCTTATGAGGCGTGCTTTCATACTTTCATTAGAATATTTCTACCCATTATGGTTACGACGAAATACCTCGCTCATAGAAACATCTATGATAGAGGCACGTCCAGTAAGGCTTCCCGCAGGGCGGACTTGAAAAGATAAGACTCTCGATTACGAGATTGAAACTTCACAACCCGTCTTGAGGGTGAGATTGAAAAGCCGACTTGAAAAGATAAGACTCTCGATTACGAGATTGAAACCCGGGAAACGCGCCCATCGGCACCACCGAGACTTCAACCTTGAAAAGATAAGACTCTCGATTACGAGATTGAAACGAATGGAACGTCCGATTATTATCCTTTTCTCCGCCTCTTGAAAAGATAAGACTCTCGATTACGAGATTGAAACTGGTCCCCTACCAGTTATTCCAGTTGCAAGAACATCGCTTGAAAAGATAAGACTCTCGATTACGAGATTGAAACTATAAGAACCGAACTGGTAAATGCTCTTACCAAGCACTTGAAAAGATAAGACTCTCGATTACGAGATTGAAACGATGATGATATGCACGTTTCTGAAGCCTCTCGTACGGCTTGAAAAGATAAGACTCTCGATTACGAGATTGAAACTTAATGATGATTTTATTCACCACTTTGGACTGGGTGGTGTTGCTTGAAAAGATAAGACTCTCGATTACGAGATTGAAACCTTAGGATATGCAAGAAGTGGTCGACCGGCTCCCGGGAGCTTGAAAAGATAAGACTCTCGATTACGAGATTGAAACAAAGGCAGTACGAATACAACTTAAAAACCCATTAATCCTACTTGAAAAGATAAGACTCTCGATTACGAGATTGAAACTAACCCTAATTTGAGTGTTAAGATACAAAATATTAACTTGAAAAGATAAGACTCTCGATTACGAGATTGAAACATAGGGAAAAACGGCTTTTATGTGGCATCAGAATCACTTGAAAAGATAAGACTCTCGATTACGAGATTGAAACTCCAAGCGACCTACTGGACGCAAGTCCAAGATCACCGAAACTTGAAAAGATAAGACTCTCGATTACGAGATTGAAACTGTTAGGTGCGGGATGTGCCCCACACTGATAACGATACTTGAAAAGATAAGACTCTCGATTACGAGATTGAAACGTTTCTGCTGATATTGCAGCCAATTCAACAGCAACAGCTTGAAAAGATAAGACTCTCGATTACGAGATTGAAACTCGGTTGGATAATCCGGATCCTACATCATTTGCCAACGCCCTTGAAAAGATAAGACTCTCGATTACGAGATTGAAACCAGATAGTCAACAATTGCTGAATCGTAAGGGGTATAGGTGCTTGAAAAGATAAGACTCTCGATTACGAGATTGAAACAAAGAGGTAACCGTACCTGTTGCTTTTGAACTTACGAACTCTTGAAAAGATAAGACTCTCGATTACGAGATTGAAACCTTCGTAACTGTTGAGCCGCCCCCTGCGGAAACCAACCTTGAAAAGATAAGACTCTCGATTACGAGATTGAAACCAGCCGGCTTGACGGATCACTTTGCCGTCTTTGACAAACTTGAAAAGATAAGACTCTCGATTACGAGATTGAAACTATGATCAGATTCGTCAAGCCTGCTTGGGTGTCATTGCTTGAAAAGATAAGACTCTCGATTACGAGATTGAAACATTTCGTGATATACTCGAGAAAAAGGGGATTGACACCTTGAAAAGATAAGACTCTCGATTACGAGATTGAAACCATATTCTAAAAGTCAATGATAATATCGTCATCTTCGCTTGAAAAGATAAGACTCTCGATTACGAGATTGAAACTGTTATGGACCTGCTGGATCACTAATGACATTTTGCCTTGAAAAGATAAGACTCTCGATTACGAGATTGAAACGAGAATGAGATACCAGACCCTGGAATAATCCCATTCTTGAAAAGATAAGACTCTCGATTACGAGATTGAAACACGATGCGCGTGTTCGATCCGAACGTTCAGGCCCTGACTTGAAAAGATAAGACTCTCGATTACGAGATTGAAACTAAAACCGAATCGGAATGTCCAACGCCTTCGCAAACGCTTGAAAAGATAAGACTCTCGATTACGAGATTGAAACTTTGATTGGCTCATCGAAAAAGAGTTTTTGCACGCTGACTTGAAAAGATAAGACTCTCGATTACGAGATTGAAACGACGTTGTTGCTTTTCAATACGAGTGCTATCGAATTCTTGAAAAGATAAGACTCTCGATTACGAGATTGAAACCCGTGAGAACGATCTGCCAGTGCCCCATCGCGACGCCCGCTTGAAAAGATAAGACTCTCGATTACGAGATTGAAACTCGGTTACCGCATTGGGAGCGATTCTCAGTTGCGTGTCTTGAAAAGATAAGACTCTCGATTACGAGATTGAAACTCCCGTCGTCGAACTCGGCACAGACGCGACCTCCACACTTGAAAAGATAAGACTCTCGATTACGAGATTGAAACTGGACATCGACAGACACATGTAGCGACGTGTCCAACCCCTTGAAAAGATAAGACTCTCGATTACGAGATTGAAACGATATTGCGTATACGAACATTGCGGGCGAGGATGTCCTTGAAAAGATAAGACTCTCGATTACGAGATTGAAACACAACGCTACATCCAGCGGCACGGCGGCAAGAGCGAGATCACTTGAAAAGATAAGACTCTCGATTACGAGATTGAAACTGCTCGACTGGTCCAACCAGACAGGTGGAAAGTATATCCTTGAAAAGATAAGACTCTCGATTACGAGATTGAAACAGTGCGTCCAGTTGTTCGCTCAGGGGTGTGGTATCGCTCTTGAAAAGATAAGACTCTCGATTACGAGATTGAAACGTTGAGGGTCGCCTCGCAGCGTTGGCGTTCCAGTATGACTTCCTCTTGAAAAGATAAGACTCTCGATTACGAGATTGAAACTACATTGTCGCGAATGAGAACGTGACGGGACTGGAATTCTTGAAAAGATAAGACTCTCGATTACGAGATTGAAACAGGATTACACGACCTTCGCGGAAGCTCGAAAACTTAACACTTGAAAAGATAAGACTCTCGATTACGAGATTGAAACTAAACGCATCAACCCAGTCCGCGCACGAATCATCGGACTTGAAAAGATAAGACTCTCGATTACGAGATTGAAACATGATAGTTCATCGTATTCCTCGTTTGAGGTGTGCGCGCTTGAAAAGATAAGACTCTCGATTACGAGATTGAAACATTTGTAAATGTCAAGTCACCTGATGCGCTTACAGCTTGAAAAGATAAGACTCTCGATTACGAGATTGAAACCTGTGTCAAGGCGTTTGTCGTGGCATTATAGCGATATACTTGAAAAGATAAGACTCTCGATTACGAGATTGAAACAAGTTAGACGACCCCGAAATGAGTCAATTTGAGTTTGACTTGAAAAGATAAGACTCTCGATTACGAGATTGAAACTATCGAATCGTATCACCAGAGCGCACCTCTGCAAACGCTTGAAAAGATAAGACTCTCGATTACGAGATTGAAACAGAACTTGATCTTGTGAGTCGCCGTGTTGTTCTGTTAAAACTTGAAAAGATAAGACTCTCGATTACGAGATTGAAACACACTATTTAAATCGTGTGGCGGGGATCAATCACCTACGCTTGAAAAGATAAGACTCTCGATTACGAGATTGAAACTGTCATACCACGAACAAGTAACCCCTCAGAGAAATCCTTGAAAAGATAAGACTCTCGATTACGAGATTGAAACTTGGGAGGGGTTCAAACGGCTACGGAAGGATATGGAAGCTTGAAAAGATAAGACTCTCGATTACGAGATTGAAACCTCGCGTAGCGCTGGACAGAGCATCGAAGGGACACTCTTGAAAAGATAAGACTCTCGATTACGAGATTGAAACACTCTAAGTCGACATTCGACTCTATGTTCGGAGCACGCTTGAAAAGATAAGACTCTCGATTACGAGATTGAAACCATCGGGTTGTTGTAATGGTCAATACCGACCATGCGGCTTGAAAAGATAAGACTCTCGATTACGAGATTGAAACCCACCTGTTCTCCCAAGCCATTCCAAAGCCTCTCCTTGAAAAGATAAGACTCTCGATTACGAGATTGAAACAACTGTTAAACCGGGTGAACCCCTGCACTTTCGGAGGTCACTTGAAAAGATAAGACTCTCGATTACGAGATTGAAACATTTCTTATCCCAAACTCTTAGGGAGATGGAGAAAACAACTTGAAAAGATAAGACTCTCGATTACGAGATTGAAACATAGATACAGACGACACGGAGATTCCTGTATTCGTCCTTGAAAAGATAAGACTCTCGATTACGAGATTGAAACTATGAAGATGTGCCGCCAGAGCGGGCCCGTCCCGACACGGCTTGAAAAGATAAGACTCTCGATTACGAGATTGAAACGTATCAGCTGAGGAGTGGAACGAGGTGCGAGCTTCGCTTGAAAAGATAAGACTCTCGATTACGAGATTGAAACATGCGCAATAACGGCTGGATCGGGCATCTGGTGGAATACTTGAAAAGATAAGACTCTCGATTACGAGATTGAAACCGGTTGTGCCTTCAACACCACGTGCTTCTCTATCCGCGGCTTGAAAAGATAAGACTCTCGATTACGAGATTGAAACTGGACAGAAATCGAACTGCACCGACTTCGCAAGGGGCTGAACTTGAAAAGATAAGACTCTCGATTACGAGATTGAAACCATGAGTGTCAACAGTTGAAAATAGACGAAATACAGAAGCTTGAAAAGATAAGACTCTCGATTACGAGATTGAAACTTTGAGTGTGGGCCCAGAGAATCTTACAAACGAAACACACTTGAAAAGATAAGACTCTCGATTACGAGATTGAAACGAGACAGTGATGCTGGTTGCTCATAAATACAATAACGTCTTGAAAAGATAAGACTCTCGATTACGAGATTGAAACACCGCATCCGCACTCCACCAGTTAGGTGAGAGTTTTCTTGAAAAGATAAGACTCTCGATTACGAGATTGAAACTCGGCGAAGATGGCTCCAAGCGGTCGAGGTTCAATCACTTGAAAAGATAAGACTCTCGATTACGAGATTGAAACTAGAAATCAGGCAGACGGAGCGATGGTTTCTGTTCACTTGAAAAGATAAGACTCTCGATTACGAGATTGAAACCGGTAATTTTGTCGATACCCGACGGTGATGCGCGTCCCTTGAAAAGATAAGACTCTCGATTACGAGATTGAAACAAGGAGGCAAACGATGTATAGTTTCGTGGCACTGCTGCTTGAAAAGATAAGACTCTCGATTACGAGATTGAAACCGCCCAGTGAGTCCTCGACGGGAGTTGTGACGTGCAGGCTTGAAAAGATAAGACTCTCGATTACGAGATTGAAACTCAGTATCCCCAACCGTGTCTTTGAAGTCCGACATAGACTTGAAAAGATAAGACTCTCGATTACGAGATTGAAACTTGCATCAAAGCGAGGCGTATATATTCCCTCGACATCATCCTTGAAAAGATAAGACTCTCGATTACGAGATTGAAACAACGCTATATCCACGCGGGTCGCGGTTTCTCTTACGTAATGCTTGAAAAGATAAGACTCTCGATTACGAGATTGAAACTCTGGTCTATTGTGCTGGTAACCTGTGCTCTCATTTTCTTGAAAAGATAAGACTCTCGATTACGAGATTGAAACTGGTTGCCTTGCCATGTCAATCTCCTCCCAATCGCTTGCTTGAAAAGATAAGACTCTCGATTACGAGATTGAAACCCGCTGGGGTCGGTCTATCACGACAACGAAACCGGCTACCTTGAAAAGATAAGACTCTCGATTACGAGATTGAAACCCCGTCCTTTATCATCTTCAGGAAGGTGTGGTTAGTGTCTGCTTGAAAAGATAAGACTCTCGATTACGAGATTGAAACGGTACCACGTCTCACTTCAAAGACAAAGAGGGGATGCTTGAAAAGATAAGACTCTCGATTACGAGATTGAAACTACAACTACTATTTTTTCTTGGCAAAAAGCATAAAAAACTTGAAAAGATAAGACTCTCGATTACGAGATTGAAACCGCTGTTACGAGAATCCCCATGTATTCGCCGCTTACCCTTGAAAAGATAAGACTCTCGATTACGAGATTGAAACTCTATTTCTGTGAGTGTGGGCGTTACCGCTTGCGTGGGCCTTGAAAAGATAAGACTCTCGATTACGAGATTGAAACTCGTCCCCTTTTCGCCGGTGGTGTATACCCATAGCATTCAACTTGAAAAGATAAGACTCTCGATTACGAGATTGAAACTGATGAAAAGTATCACGAGATTTGCAACGAGTTAGCAAGCTTGAAAAGATAAGACTCTCGATTACGAGATTGAAACCGTGTGGCAACGCACCGAACACCGCCGTACCGAGCCGCTTGAAAAGATAAGACTCTCGATTACGAGATTGAAACAACCATAATGCAGTTGTTTCTATCAAAGAGATCGGCGCTTGAAAAGATAAGACTCTCGATTACGAGATTGAAACTCCGCACACGATGTCAAGGGCTACCACGCTCGTCAACGCTTGAAAAGATAAGACTCTCGATTACGAGATTGAAACGATATTGAAGCCGAACCGAAGCAGATAAAAGTTTCCTTGAAAAGATAAGACTCTCGATTACGAGATTGAAACTGCCTGAAAACGGATGCATATGCTTCGGATCGAACTTCACTTGAAAAGATAAGACTCTCGATTACGAGATTGAAACAGGCGAGTGACCGTGCCCGTGCTCGTGCGCCCAGTCCTGACTTGAAAAGATAAGACTCTCGATTACGAGATTGAAACTTTCGCTGTCATCGCATTCGTCACGCTGATAGGTTTCTTCTTGAAAAGATAAGACTCTCGATTACGAGATTGAAACTATGTAAAGACTGATATTCGTATCAATGGCATAGACACCTTGAAAAGATAAGACTCTCGATTACGAGATTGAAACTCGGAATCGCAGAGAAACATAAGTCGCCTGCCGAGCGCACCTTCCACTTGAAAAGATAAGACTCTCGATTACGAGATTGAAACTTGACCGTAATCTTGAACCACACCGGCGTAGGTTGTAACTTGAAAAGATAAGACTCTCGATTACGAGATTGAAACTGTGTAGACGTGGAAGGACACCGTGAAAGGCGTGTTTCTTGAAAAGATAAGACTCTCGATTACGAGATTGAAACTTCTGATCGGAAATTCAGGGGTCGGGACGTTAACGCTTGAAAAGATAAGACTCTCGATTACGAGATTGAAACTTCTGTTTCTATTATCCTATCGTTGAGTTCTCGGATGCTTGAAAAGATAAGACTCTCGATTACGAGATTGAAACTGAATTTGGACAGCAAGCGGGGAGCGCTGTCTACTCACTTGAAAAGATAAGACTCTCGATTACGAGATTGAAACTGCCGATAATAGAATACTCGCAGTTATAGCACAGCCAAAACTTGAAAAGATAAGACTCTCGATTACGAGATTGAAACGATGTGGGTCGTGTTCCGCATCTGACGAATATCGCAGGCTTGAAAAGATAAGACTCTCGATTACGAGATTGAAACATGCCTTCTTCCGTTCATTCAAAATCCGTGCAACAACTTGAAAAGATAAGACTCTCGATTACGAGATTGAAACAAGGGGATGTTTGCTTGCACACCTCCAAACAGCGTGCTTGAAAAGATAAGACTCTCGATTACGAGATTGAAACCTGAAGCTCCAATTCTCGTTTCCCCGTATCCTCGACACTTGAAAAGATAAGACTCTCGATTACGAGATTGAAACTGCTCCATTCCGGGCGTGGACTGCCGTCGCTATATTCTTGAAAAGATAAGACTCTCGATTACGAGATTGAAACCGAGCATCTGTCACGCCATACGGATCGCTACTTGTGGCTTGAAAAGATAAGACTCTCGATTACGAGATTGAAACGCTGTATGACCCCGATGTGTGAGTCGTCTACGTCTGTGCTGGAAAAGATAAGACTGCAGTATCTTTCAAAAGCTTATATCACAACGCTCGAAGCACATGGCGTTGAGATTTCGGTCGCACACCGAGGACGCCCTTGGGAGAACGGATATGCTGAGAGACTCATCCGCACGCTCAAGGAGGAAGAAGTTTACCTAAATGACTATGAGGACATTCACGAAGTGAGAGTCCGCATTGGGCATTTTATCACACAGGTGTATCATCAGAAACGCCCGCATTCGGCGTTAGGGCATTTGACACCTATGGAATTCGAGCAACAAAACTTGGACCTAACTTTTCTAAATTGTGGTCTAAATAAATGTTGGCACTTCAAGGATCGGATACTATCTGCGTTGACACAGCAAAAATTAAGTTTCACGTTTTAGATTTGAGAAAATTTCAATTTGACAGAAAATGTTAAAAAATGTATACTCTTCAGAACGAAAAAATACTGCCTGAAAAAATGTAACCTCTTCCGTAAAAGATTCGTCTCTATATAGTTAGAGTAGGACTGCGGAATATACCGTCTCTCTGTTCAATTTGCGTCCGTCCTGAGAGAGATGGGGTGAAACTCAACATTTTTCCATGGAGGTCTCGGTATCTATCAGAAGGTCACCAACGATGCGCATGAAGACTTATAGAGAACCAATCTGTCTGCACACACCCACCAATCTGCCTGCACACACCCACAGAAAACGCACATCCGTGCTGATCCGGGCATCCCGTCAGGATGCCGTTAAGCAAGACACGATTACCCCCCCCCACTCAATTTATGTAAAGTTGTTTTGCGTATTTATCTCATGAACTGCGTCCGCAGCGCTGCTGCTGTCGCGGTTTTTTTTCGCGCCCGCCTGCGCTGCGTTTCCACACGCTTGCCGCGCTGCGGGCTATTTTTGTTAAAGTGTCCCTTATAGCATATAGGGCTACACTACAGAATTCCACAGATTCTTAATAACTTTCAAAAAAAGGTATCAATTATAGAAGATGAAATCAAAAATATTTAGATTCAGTCTCTTATCAATTTTCTGTGTATACGTTACCGCATCAGTCGCGTTTGCGCACACGTATCCTGACGGTTACCTCTTACGCACTATCGTCAACGACGGCAACACCATCGAGGTCAGAGTCGGGGACAACGCGAAGCTCACGGGACACGAAAATCCTGACGGTGCAGGTTGGCACCGTCATACGTACACGTACACAATTGTGCTGGATGGGAATACGATAGAGATTACGAACAGTAGAGTAGTAAACGCATCCGACACTGAAACTGACGACCCTCCGCCGACAGACAACACTCCTGTCGACCCTCTGCCGACAGACACGAATACTGGCGACCCTCCGCCGACAGACAATAACCCTCAGATTCGTGATTCTAAGGTGGATCTTTATCACTGCCATAGTGGGGGCTGGCATTATCATAGAGGTGTAGCAAATGAGGAAGGATTTGCTGATAATCACGATAATCACCATAATGATCATAGTAAGACTGGATATGAAGTCGATGACCAGATATGCAGGAACACAGAGAAACTCCCAGATGATAACACAGGCGGGACACGGGATTCCACAACAACATCCCCAACGAATACAGACCAACCCCCGCCGCCCACAACAACTCCAATAGTGGTGGTGGGCGGCGGTCCCCCTGCGGTAGAGGAGCGTGGCACCCTTGAAGGGACATCCAGTCCGCAACCGGGCGCACCTGTTGCGACAGGCAGCGCGCCCCAAGAAACGCAACCGGAGTCTCCGCTGATGCTACCGATACGCGTGACGGAGTATATGGTCAGAGATTGGAGCCGAGGTGTGTGGGGAGGTAATCTTCCACAATGGATAGAACTCCAGAATCCCAACGCCGCGGCAGTGAATCTGAAAGGCTACACGTTCCAATATGCGACGCGCCGGTTCGCCAACTCCGACTATACAATCCACACACTTACACTCGCCTCAGCAGAAGACGACACGGACGGATTTGTAATCGCAGGCGGGGGTGTCGCGATTCTGGTAACACACCATGTCCCGTCGCGGAAGTTCTCCGGCATTAAAGCCTCACAGGTTTACGATTTGGACATAGAAAATGTGCTGAAGCGTGGGTGGGTGCTGACGGATGCCGAGGGCAGAGAGGTTCACCGTATCGGTAAAGATGTCTTCAATGCGTTACGGAATCCGGTGGCACCGCCGCACCAAGAAGCAGCGCGTGTCTCTTATCATACTTATCCGAGTGAAGCACCGACAGAAGCGTATTACTATGGATATAATAGAGACATAGGATCTCCTGGCTTTTATGAACCGCTTGTCCCGAAAGCACCGAGTGCCATCAGAGCGAAGCGAGTCGGTACCTGGGCGGCTCTGAAGCGAAGTCCGTAAAAAAGTCTTAGCATTTACGGCTTGGCTACGAAGATGCAGGAATACGTTTGATGGCAACGAGCGTTTTTAAACATCGTTTTTCTTTTTTTGTTTAAAACCATGAACCAGCGTGTCTGTTATTTCTCACATAGCCGCCAATTAGGAGCACGGAACTTGCGTTTCCGTGCTTTTTTGGTTAAGTTTCCCTTCATGAGGGACTTAACCCACTTTGCTGAAAATTGTAACGCTTTCTTCAACGAGGTATAGATCAATGCTGAGGTATACAGAGACAGATTTTGACTCTATCATTATTGTGCCCGATCGGCGTGTGCTTGATAGGCAGCTGCAGGACACCCTCAAGCAGATTGAAGGCGATAATTCAGAGAGCAACAAACGGTATAAGTTTGATGAGGTGTTTGATGCGATTTTACTGGATTTCGTCAATAGTAAGTTGGATCTCTATAAGAAATTATCACAACCCGAGATCAAGGCAGATCTCAAGCGTCACCTCTATCGGGCGTATCTGGATCAATCCTAAATATCTGTAGGAGTTCCCTCCTACAGGAGAACTCAGTGCTCTCCTCCCCAATTAACTTTCCCTTGACTGTTTTTCCCAAATGCACTATGATTGTAAGCGTTTGTTATGGGATATATCTGTACTTAAATGTCAGAAATAAGAAAAGGAGAGATCTTCGTGCAAGATATCCAAGAATTAATTACACAGCAACCGTACACACGTCTCATCACACCCAAGCGGATTGTATGGGCAGTTCTCGGTGTGATCGTCTTAGGGTGCTTAGCGACGAGTTTCTATACGGTGGAAGCGGACGAGATCGCGGTTGTGCTGATGTTCGGTAAATCCGTCCGACAAGCCGAGCCGGGACTCCATTTCAAGTTACCCCTCGGTATTGAGAGAGCCATTAACGTGCCTGTCCGAAAGGTTTTCAAAGAGGAATTCGGGTTTCGGACGCTGAGAGCCGGCGTTCGGACGCAGTATGATACCCGTGATTACGCCGATGAGTCGTTGCTGCTGACGGGGGACTTGAGTATCGCCGATGTGGAATGGGTCGTTCAGTATAAAATCAAAGACCCGAAGATGTTCCTGTTCTCTGTCCGGAATCCGCAGCGGGCTTTGCGCGACCTTTCTGAAGCCGTCATGAGCCGGATCGTCGGTGATCGGACTGTCACCGAGGTGTTGACGGTCGGTCGTATTGAAATCGCCGCGGAAGTTGAACAACATCTGCAGCAACTGCTGGATCTCTACCAGACGGGATTAGATGTGGCAACGGTAACTTTGCAGGACGTGAATCCGCCAGAAGCGGTGAAGTCTGCCTTTAACGCCGTTAACGAGGCGAAGCAGGAGAAAGAGCGCTTGATCAACGAGGCGTGGCGCGATTACAACCAATCCGTTCCGAAAGCCAACGGTGTGGCGGCGCAAAAAATTTCGGAGGCACAGGGTTACGCACTGAAACGGGTGAACGAAGCACAGGGTGATGCGGATCGGTTCAAGGCGATTCGCTCGGAGTATGAGAAGGCGAAGACGGTTACGCGTCGCCGACTCTATCTCGAGGCGATGCGAGAGGTGTTGCCGCAGGTGAAAGAGATTTATGTCATTGACGGTAACGCCAATGCACCTATCCCACTTCTGCAACTCAAAGAATAAGGCGTAGCACTTACGCAATCCCGCCGTAGGGGCGGTTTCCTAACCGCACCGAATTAGACGCTAAAACGCAGCCTGCAACAACGGAGCAGGCGGCTCGAACACGGAAAGCGTCAATTCATAAATCCCGTTACTTATCCGCAAGGTAAAATTAAAAAAATGAAGTCAAAAATAGTTCTCATTCCCTTGATTGTTATTGCAGTTCTGGTGTTGCTGGTTGTGTCGGGTGTATTCTATACTGTCTATGAGGGTGAACAGGTCGTAATTACCGAGTTCGGTCGTCCTGTGGGGCAACCGATCATCACTGCTGGGTTAAAAGTAAAAACACCGTTTATTCAGCAGGTGCACCGCTTTGAAAAGCGTGTGCTTGAATGGGACGGATCCCCTAACCAGATTCCGACAAAGGACAAGCGATTCATCTGGTTGGACACCACGGCGCGGTGGCGTATTAAAGACGCGCTTAAGTTCTATCAAGCACTCGGAACGGAACAGTTTGCGCAATCGCGTTTGGATGACATTATCGATTCTGCGGCGCGTGATTTAGTGACAGCGCAACTCCTGATTGAAGTCGTGCGGGATTCAAATCGGGTGTTAGCGCTCGATTTGGAAGTCCTTGAAGGAGAGGAGGGACAGACGGGTGAACCGTTGGAAGAGATTCAGATTGGTAGGGAACAGATTACGCGCATGATCCTGGAGAAGGTGCAAGAGACCGTTCCGCAATTCGGCATTGAACTCGTCGATGTTCAGATAAAACGAATTAACTATGTAGACGAGGTCCGCAAGAAAGTCTTTGACCAAATGATTTCGGAACGTCAACGGATCTCTGAGAAATACAAATCCGAGGGTGAAGGCGAAGCCGCTGACATCATGGGGCAGAAGCAGAAAGAGTTAGAACGGATCCAATCTGAGGCGTATAAGGAAGCCGAGCAGATAAAAGGCGACGCAGACGCGCAAGCCATCCAGATTTATGCCGAAGCACACGGTCAGGATCCGGAGTTTTTCGCTTTTATCCAAACGCTTGAAACCTATCGTCAGACGACCAACGAGAGCACGAAACTCATCTTGACGACGGATAGCGACCTCTATCGGTATCTCAAAAGCAGCGAATCGCTTCGACGTTAAGCCTCGTGAACCGTCAACTCTCGCCTCTCAGTTTGAAAGCGGTTTGCATCGGGCTCCTGCTAATTCCAGCGAATGCGATGTGGCAGATGATGGGGCTGCGGTGGGACATCGCGCACATGTCGATGATCTCGCTGCTCTATAACACGATTACATTGCTGTTCGTGCTGACGATTGTGAACCGCTTCACGAGAAAATATTCGCCGCATCTCTCGCTTTCCACTGCCGAACTCCTGACGATCTATGTCATGTTGTGCCTTTCGACCGCTATCGGGGGGCACATGTGCGTGCAGATTCTCCTCCCGATTATTAGTTACGCCTTCGCTTATGCCACACCGGAGAACGATTGGCAGTCCCTGTTTTGGCACTATGTCCCCTCATGGACCTCGGTCACCGATAAACGCGGACTCGCCAATTTTTTCGATGGGGGTTCCACGTTCTATCCGCACTTCGAGGCGTGGCGCACCCCTTTGTTGTGGTGGGGACTCTTTCTCGCAGCACTCTTTTCGGTGATGCTCAGTATCAACTTCATCTTCCGAAGGCAGTGGACGGAAAATGAGAAGTTGAGTTATCCGCTAATCCAATTGCCACTGGCGATGGCGAATCCGAGGAGCGGGTTCTTCCGTAGCAAGGCGATGTGGATCGGGTTCGCTGTTGCGGCGGGTATCGATCTCCTCAACGGGATCAATTACCTGTTCCCGCAAGTGCCGCGACTCAGTGGGATCCGTGCGTATGACATCGCCGATTTCTTCACCGTCCGTCCATGGAACGCCATTACGTGGTTCCCGATTGGCATTTATCCATTTGCCGTTGGATTGGCGTTCTTCATGCCGTTGGAGCTGTCCTTTTCCTGTTGGTTCTTTTATCTGTATTGGCAGGCGTTCCGTGTGTTAGGAAGTGCCGTCGGTCTGTCGGCACCCTTCCCGTATGCGGCGGAGCAATCTTTTGGGGCATATCTCGGTATCGGTTTGGTGGCGGTGTGGAGCGCGCGCCGCTACTTAACCCAAGTGCTTCGAAGATTATTTGGTATGCAGTCTTCGTTTAAAGATCAGGACGAACCGATCTCTTACCGTGCGGCGGTGGTATGGATGCTGTTGAGCATGGTGTTCCTGGTTGGGTTCTGTTACAAACTCGGGATGTCGTTGTGGGTCATCGCGACTTTCTTTGGACTCTTCTTCGGGTTGGCGACGGGGATTACACGGATGCGCGCCGAACTCGGTTCACCGGTTCACGACCAGCATTATGCGGGTCCCGATAGGATGATGTATTCAGTCTTCGGTGCGAAACGGCTCGGTGCGAGTAATCTGACGGGGTTGGCGTATCTCTACTTTTTCAATCGTGCCTACGATTGCCTGTTGATGCCGCATCATCTGGAGGGTTTGAAGATAGCCGAGCGCGCTGACATCGAAAACAAGACCTTCGCGAAGGCGGTGATTGTTGCGATCGGTGTCAGCATCGTCGCGACGATCTGGGCATATCTGCATGTCTCGTATCAGGACGGGGTCTATACGGCGTGGGCTGGCAGAGAGACGTTCAGTCGGCTCGGTAGGCGGCTCGTCCAACCTGCGGGTCCCGATACTGCAGTGCTGAGTGCAGTGAGTGTTGGGACAGTAATGGCGATTCTCTTGGCTTTTCTACGGGGACGGTGGATGTGGATGCCGTTCCATCCGGCGGGTTATGCCGTCACCAGCACCTTCACGATGAATTTCTTCTGGTTCTCGCTCCTTGTGAGTTTCATTCTGAAATGGATTATTACCAAACACGGTGGCATCGGTGGTTTTCGGAGGGCGGCACCCTTTTTCCTCGGTCTCGTGTTGGGTGAGTTCGTCGTGACGACCTTCTGGGGCACGGTGGCGATTCTGTTTCGGGTGGAGACCTACATTACGATTAATTTGTGATACCACTGACGGCAGCGTGCCACTGACATTTTCCTTGACATCCGAAAATCAACATGCTTTACTATAAGTAGAAAAAAGGGAGTCATCATGAAAACTGTTTTGCTTTTCATACTATTCTGTGCACTCGCTCTACCGGCTCTCGGTGAATTAACCGATGCCGATCTGGATAAAATTCGCTTGATTGTCCAAGAAGAAATCAAGAAGGAGACCACTTCATTAAAAACGGAGTTTAAAAACGAGATTGCTACAACTAACGAAAAAATTGATGGATTAGATGAACGTCTGCGAACCGTAGAAGCGGATGTTTCGGAAATCAAGGGTTATCAAACAGGGCACGAATCTGGCACAGAGACAAAGATAAGTTGGATTATTGCCATTACTTCAATTGTAGCTGCGGTTGTTGCCTTTGGTGCCCTAATTGCGAATCAAATGAAAAAAGACTCACCCTTAGAGACACTCTCAAAGGTAATAGTAGATTTAAGCGAAAAGAAATCATCTACTGCTGAAGTTGAGAAAGATGACATAGAGAACACAATCACCGGGCAGGTTCCTCCGCAACAATAGCGGATACCGATGTCTCCCCCGCGATCATTGCCTCTACCACCTTTGATAGTGATTCTTGTTTCTTGCCTCCTTCCGGCTGAAGAGGATGTCAATATAGGAACTTGGACGTGGTCATGAAAGTTTTGGTCGGTTCTGAAAATCCAGTGAAAATTCAGAGCGTGCGGGACGGTTTTTTAACATTTTTCGAACACGTAGAGGTCGAAGGTATATCCGTTGATACGGGTGTTCCGCATCAACCTATGAATGATGAGACATTTGAGGGTGCCAAAAATCGCGCCGAGAACATCAAGCGCATCAATGATCAGCAGAACCTCGACGCGACGTTTTTTGTCGGAATTGAAGGCGGCGTTCTTCAACTGCAGGATAGGTGGTTTAGTGTGAATGTCGTTTATATTTTAGATCAACAGAATCGAGACAGCTTTGCCACAACGGGACTTTATGAATTGCCCAGTGCGCTATCGAAGGAACTTTTGATGAAAAAAGACTTAGGACATGCGATTGCTGTTCTTGCCAATGATAGCTTCACTGCACGCGAGCGCGGCACTGTTGGATTTCTGACAGATGGTAAGATTGATAGGTTCCAAAATCAGGTCCAAGGCGTCACTTTAGCATTAATCCCTTTTCTTAATGACCATCTTTATTTTCCTTCTTCCTGATAGGCGGCACGGGTTTTGAGGGAAGGTAGAACGGTAGGCGAGGTTAGGAAACCTCGCCAGCGAAGGGTGTGGCGCACTGCCCACGAGCGATTTAATCTATTTCCCATTCGTTCAAACCGAGTGGCACAGGATCAGGCCGTTCCGTCGTGCTTTCAATAAGGACGTGTTCACCGGTTTCCGAGGATTTATCAAATGCGAGCATCACCTCAAGCACATGGTATGCCAATGTTCCGTTTGCGCGGTGTGTGCGTCCTGAACGGATAGCGGATACCATGTCAATCACTCCGATCATCCGAGCATTGTTCGGATAAGGGATTTCCACCTGTTCCCAATCGCCGCCTGCGGGACAGACATTTACGGGACCCCCAAATCCGTTCGGATCGGGGACGGTCATTGAGCCGGTTTCGCCGTAGATTTCGATGCAGGGTAAACTCTGTCGCCACATATCGAAACTCATGATTGTCGTGACGATCGTCCCGTTTTCAAATTCCAGCGTACCTGTGAGATGCGTTGTAATTTTGACAGGGATTTTCATGCCATTTAACGCTTCACTCGTTGCGATCCGTTCCGCAAACCCCTTGCCCGTAATCGCGGCGACACGCTTGACGGGACCGAGGAGGTTGACGAGGGCTGTCATATAGTAGGGTCCCATATCCAGCATCGGACCCCCACCGATGTCGTAAAAAAACGCAGGATTCGGGTGCCAGCCTTCGGGCCCGTGTCCACACATGAACGCACTCCCGGCAATAGGTCTCCCAATTTTCCCAGAATCCAATGTTTGCCTTGATGTTTGGATACCTGCACCGAGGAAGGTGTCGGGGGCTGAACCGACGCGGCGTCCTTTTTCTGCGGCGGTATCAATCAGTTGTTTTCCGCTCTCGGTGTCCACGCCGAGCGGTTTTTCGCTGTAGACGTGTTTACCTGATTCTAAGACTTGCAAGCCGACATCTACGTGCGCTCTCGGAATCGTGAGATTCACGACGAGTTCGATCTCATCATCAGCGAGCAATTCGTCAACGGTGCGTGCCTCGCAGTTGTATTTCTCGGCTTGTGCGTGTGCGGCTTCCATTCGGAGGTCGGCACAGGCTTTGATTTCTAAGATGTCAGTTTTTCGGGCGCCCTCAAAATAGGCACCACTGATGACGCCACACCCAATAATTCCGATTTTCATTTTTTAGTATTACCTTTCAGGGGCTTTAGTACAGGTATGATTCTCCAGTGCGGTTAGAAACCGCCCCTACTGGGCTTGGGAAATCGGATTGATATAGTTCAATCAATCTCCCATTCCTTAGAATTCAGGACTTACGCACAATTGGCTTCTATGCCAAAATTGAGGTGATATTCCCGAAGAAAGCGCAATAAATTGCGCTACTATGAACCAAAGACGGCACAAAAACAGGGAAACTGCGTAAGTCCTAAGAATTATAGTAAAGTTTAGAATTAATTAGACACTTTAAAGAGGCGAGGATACAATCCTCGCCAGCGGCGGAGAGGATTGTTTCGCTAAGCAACTGTCTACATATTTTTCGACTTTACTATAAAAGTAGTAGGCACACGCTGTGTGCCGCAACATATTCATCTCCTAACTGCGATCTAACTTGGCAAAAATACAGCAACAAACGTTGTATCAAGACTAATTCTGAATAGCCAAATGCTGAGTGCTACGAAAAGAGCTTTGGTTTTACTGACTTCTGCGAAGATATGGATACCGATTGTTAGGACAAAAACATACCATACAGCTACCGGGTTTACGTAGGCAAGAAACATTAAAAGGTGTTTATTTTGGAGGGATCCCGCCAACAGGTGCAACCCTGGAATAACTCTTGCGTCTATTGTTGTATGGATTTCTTCAATATCTCTAAAAACTGGGAGTAGTCCTGCATTCACAAGAAATGTCATTGTCCGAATCAGCATGATATGGAAAAAGGCTGCGCAGATATGTTTGAATTTTATGGCACTCTTTATCTTTACTATTTTGGCTGTGAGCGTGAGAACGACACTCAATAAAATTGCCATTAAGATCGTGTAAGCCATCGAAAATACCGTAATAGATACAACAGAGAGTGTTTTGCTATATGACGGGGTATCAACGGCGCGCACAGCGAGAAGTTTCTGCGTATATGGCAGAAGTGTCCACGCTAATATAAAAGAAAGGATACAATAGATCGTGAATACAGTTACCCACTTTGGCTCGGATTTCAGGCGTGTAAACGCTGCCGTGGGGTTTATAATAATGTCAACGACGTTTTTTAAGCTATCTTTCATAGCGTAGTAACTTCGGGGGTAGGTATCTAAAATTCAAAGATAGAAAAGATTGGTAAATTTCCCATTTATAGTAAGTCCCACAATTACGTGGACACTGGGGCGAGGTTAGAAACCTCGCCAGCGGGATGCAGGATGGTGCTGCTACTCCTTGAGGTGTTAACTTATTTTTCGACTTTGCTATAATCGATTTCCCATTCATTCAAACCCGTAGGGATAGGATCAGGTCGTTCCGTTGTGCTTTCGATGACGACGTGTTCGCCGGTTTCCGAGGATTTATCGAAGGCGCACATCACCTCAAGCACGTGGTATGCCAACGCGCCGTTTGCGCGGTGCATGCGTGGGAGTTGTATTTCTCGGCTTGTGCCTGCGCCGCTTCCATTCGGAGGTCAGCGCAGGCTTTGATCGCTAAGAGTTCGGTTTTTCGGGCGCCTTCAAAATAGGCACTGCTAATCGTGCCGCACCCAATAATTCCAATTTTCATTTTTTTCCTATGAACTCCTAATCAGCCGCTTCAGTCTTTTCATCCGTCGCGTCGGTATCTTCGTCACTTGCATCGGATGCGATATGGAGTTGATGCCCCTGTTCCTTGAATTCTTCGCTCTTCTCCGCCATTCCCTCTGTGAGTGCTTCCTCAGCGGTGATGCCTTTCTCCTCGGCGTATTTACGGATATCCTCCGTGATTTTCATTGAGCAGAAATGCGGACCACACATTGAGCAGAAATGAACGGTTTTTGCCGATTCACTCGGGAGGGTCTCGTCGTGGTATTCACGGGCGGTTTCTGGGTCGAGACTGAGATTGAACTGATCTTCCCAGCGGAACTCGAAACGCGCTTTCGACAGCACATTGTCCCGTTCCTGGGCACCGGGATGCCCCTTCGCGAGGTCAGCGGCGTGTGCGGCGATCTTGTAAGCGATGACGCCTTCCTTCACATCGTCTCTATTCGGCAATCCGAGATGTTCCTTCGGGGTCACGTAGCAGAGCATGGCGCACCCAAACCACCCAATCATCGCGGCGCCGATACCGCTTGTGATGTGATCGTAGCCGGGAGCGATGTCGGTCGTCAACGGTCCGAGTGTGTAAAATGGTGCTTCATCGCAATGTTTCAGCTGCAGGTCCATGTTCTCTTTAATCAGGTGCATCGGGATATGTCCGGGTCCCTCAATCATGACCTGACAATCGTGATCCCAAGCGATTTTCGTGAGTTCACCGAGTGTTTCCAGTTCTGCGAATTGTGCCTCATCGTTCGCATCGGCGATCGCGCCGGGACGTAAACCGTCTCCAAGGGAGAAGGAGACATCATAGGCACGCATAATCTCACAAATTTCGGGGAAATGGGTGTAAAGGAAACTCTCCTGATGGTGAGCGAGACACCATTTCGCCATGATGCTGCCACCCCGCGAGACGATGCCGCAGGATCGATTCGCTGTCAACGGTATGTAGGCGAGACGCACACCGGCATGGATCGTAAAGTAGTCAACGCCCTGTTCCGCTTGTTCGATAAGCGTGTCTCGATACACCTCCCAGCTGAGTTCCTCCGCTTTACCACTGACCTTCTCCAACGCCTGATAGATCGGAACTGTGCCGATAGGAACCGGCGAGTTGCGAAGGATCCACTCTCGCGTTTCGTGGATGTTTTTGCCGGTTGAGAGATCCATCACCGTATCGGTTCCCCATTTCGTCGCCCATCGCATCTTTTCGACCTCTTCCTCGATCGAGGAGGCGACAGCGGAGTTACCGATGTTCGCATTGATTTTTACGAGGAAGTTTCTCCCGATGATCATCGGTTCGCTTTCGGGGTGATTGATGTTCGCAGGAATAATCGCTCGCCCGCGTGCGACCTCGTCCCGGACGAATTCAGGCGTAATGTATTCAGGGATATACGCCCCGAACGTCTCACCCGGATGTTGATGGTTCAATCGGTTGCGTGTTCGATAATCTCCGTCGATTGCCTCATAGGCTTGTGCTCTCCCGAGATTCTCGCGGATGGCGATGTATTCCATCTCAGGTGTCACGATCCCGCGTTTCGCATACGCCATTTGTGTGACGGCTCCACCGTCCTTTGCGCGTAGCGGTTTCCGTTTCAAACCCGGAAAGTTCTTCAATCCACCTTTGGATTCGGATCGCATACGGGCGTACTGTTCATGCCCTTTGGTGAGATAACCGTTATCCTGTGGCTGGATTTCTCTGCCGTCATAAGTTTCAACATCGCCACGTCCGAGAATCCAATCTTGCCGCACGGGCGGGATGCCTGATTCCACATCACAGGCGTGTGAATCGTCGCCCCACGCCCCGCTGGTATCGTAAACACGCAACGGTTCGTTCTCTTGAACCGTTCCATCGGCGACGTGTGTCGGCGTGAGCGTGATTTCACGGAAAGGGACGCGGATATCGGAATCCGAATTACCGGAGACGTATACTTTTCTACTACTCGGAAAGAAACCTTCAGTTTTAGTGCTCATGACCTTGACCTCCAATAGCCTCATCGTCATTCAGTTTGCATTTATGTTAATTGTCTGGGCATCTGTTGCAAGTCATTTTGCGGTGTCGCTTTCCACACCGCACGTAATATATTCACTTGAAAAAAAGATGAATCTCTGTTCCATTTAACATACTAACATAAGTTCTACATTTTCGCAAGTCGTATGAGATCGGTCAAAAAGGTCACTTACCCCCATTTTTTTCTGAAGGTTTGTGGTGAAAGGTTTTTGTTGTAAAAAGTGTGAGAAAGTCAGTGGGTTTATGATAAAATACCTCCTTACGGCAACCGTTTGTAATCGAGTTTACAAAACATGTAAGGAGGTATTTTATGAAAAAGAGATACCCAAAACGGGTAAATCCAGAAACAATGATAGCACGTTTTGGAGAAATCTTCAAGTCTGTTGGTATGAAAAAACCGGTTTTTCGGAATCTGGTGTTGGTCTTGATAGCGATCAGTGTTGCCCCGACGTTTCGGATCAATGAAATTGCGTCGCGTTTGTCGCTCGTCGTCAAGCGGGAAAAGTCGAAACAGAAAAGGTTTCTGCGTTTCCTTGACACCCCGTTGCCTGTGGATGCGCTGAAACGTGCTTGGTTTGTGTCGGTTGTAGGTTGGTTTTCCAAGGATGCCAACGCTCATCTGTATTTGCTCGTTGATGAGACGTCTCTGATTGCCGGGTGGAAAGCACTTGTTGTTTCGATCCCGTTTCGGCATCGTGCGATCCCTGTCTTTTGGTTCATCTATAGCGATCAACAGCTTCACGAGGGTATCTATAAGAGTCATAATGAAATCATCCAATACTTCTGTGTTCATGTTTATCAAGAGGCTTTAGGGGTCGTGTCGCGGCATCAACAACGACCTGTTCTGGTGTTTGACCGTGGTTTTGGGCGTGCGCGATACGTCATCAAGTTTCTCAAGGCACGGGATATTGCGTTCGTGATGCGTGTTGCGAGGCATGTCGGTATCAGGCATGATGGGAGTCTGAAGAAACTTGATGACCTTGAAGCGGGCTGGTATCCGTATATCCTTTATCAGTCGCAGGAGCAGATACCGCTTCAACTTTATATCCTCAGAGACGGTGCCTTTAAAGACCCGATGTATCTTATCTCAAATCGCCTCAGTGGACATCAGATACATCACTGCTACAAAAGACGCATGCAGATTGAACACGGGTTCCGAGATATAAAGTCGTGCTTCGGCTTTGGCAAACTCGTCTTGAAAAAACCGACACAAACGCGTCTGGATGTTCTCTGGCTGTGTGCCTGCTTGGCTTATGGATTGGTGTTTATCAGTTATGAGAAGGTCGCCTCTACACACTGGCAGAAGGCACATAATAGTAATAACAGAAAAACTTTTTCTGTTATTACTATTATCAAACGCGTGCTCACCGACTTATGGAACCAACATTTTCTCATCTCCTTTTTCACGCAGATACATTCCAGGGGCGATCCGCCTTGGGAAACCCTTGGAAACTGACTTTCTCGCATACAAACCTGATGGCATCAACTACAATCTACTCTCGAAAAAAAATGGGGGTAAGTGACGTCAAAAAGGCGTTGGCAATTGTCTGAAAATAGAGTATAATTAATATTACCGTCGTGGGTGGGAATGCATCCGTATTGGGGATATTCTTGGTATAAACTGATATTGAAACCGTCTTGGGCGCGACACAAACTGCCTGGAGATATTCAGCATGAAACAGCAAAAGCCTCGGAGACCGGCGCGTAATTTTACGATCAGAAAAGGTGGCTACATCACCAAATCCCAACTCGGAAAACGTGGCACGATTCTCTCTGAATCCCAACTCCATGATTTTGAAGTCGAAAGAAAATTAGGGAGAACGGTGGATGGCGTTACTGTGATTACAGTCGAGGATTTAAACGCGGTTCGGCTCTTTCGTTACAACGATATCGAGAAGGCAGAAAAAGAATTGATGCTTGAGAATTTCCACAATGTCTCAATGCGAAAGAAATTCTGTGAGATTTGGAATATAGAAATGGAAGTGCATCCCGACACCCACTTTTCGCATGAAGAATTGTTGAGGCGTGGACATTGGACCCCCGAACGCGTAGAGAGGTTCTTGTCGTGTGAGTCTTTCTCTATGACTTTTTTAGGGGGACGTTTAACCTATCCAGTTTATCTAAAATCCGATGTCCGCAAAGTCGAACGTTCAGACGATTACAAAATATTATGGCAAACCGAAAAGCAGCAGAGAATTGCAGCACGCAAAGCAGCGCGTGAGAAAGAAAAAATCACCCAGACACGGCTCATCTCTGAACGTGGCTGGACAAAAGGTCTCATCAACGAATTGTTAGGCGAACCCGATGTTTTTCTGGATAACCCGCATTATAAATCTGCAGCGCCGATGCGCCTGTACTTCCTGGATCGTGTGAAACACATTGAACAGACGAGTGATGTGTTTAAATCGCGGCGTAAGGATCGGCGAAAATCCGCCATCAAGAAAAGAAACCAGCCGAATTATCCGAGCGTTTAGTGAAACTTAACCCAAATTGCGACTCACAGAATTTTAGGTATACAGCCCCTATAAAACCGTAATTTGTCAAAAAAGCAATTGACAGATGACAGCGTTGTTGCTATGATAATTGACAACTGCGGTAAAAGTTGTTGCCGGTGCAACGAAGCATCGGCGAACGGAGATCTAACACCTTATAGCACCTCGGAATGGAGAAAAGCATGGGAAACCGGATTGAAATCGGTAATCTCAGGATAGATGAAGATTTGTATGCATTGGTAAGAGACGAGATCGCACCCGGCACCGGCGTAGCGGCGGATGCCTTCTGGAAAGCGTTGGGCGACATCGTTGCGGCGTTCGCATCAGAAAACAAGGCACTCTTGGAGAAACGAGATACGCTCCAGCAGCAGATCGACGAGTGGCATTTGGCGCGCAAAGATGCGCCCTTGGATGGTGAGGCGTATTCGGCGTTTCTTACGGACATAGGGTATCTGCTCCCGGAAGGACGGGATTTTACTGTGATTACCGAAGACGTTGACACAGAGATTTCGCTCATCTCGGGTCCGCAATTGGTTGTCCCGACTGATAATGCGCGCTATGCCTTAAACGCCGCGAACGCGCGCTGGGGAAGCCTTTACGATGCACTCTACGGCACCGATGTCATTGATGAATCGGATGGGGCGACACGCGGAACGACCTATAACCCGATCCGAGGTAAGAAAGTCATCGACTATACCGAAAATTTTTTAGATGAAATGACGGAACTTGAAATTGGGAGTTTCTCTGACGTTACGGAATTTTCCCTAAAAACCGTTCATGATGAGCAACAGTTACGGGCAACTCTCGGTGATGGCAGCGAGGTCGGCTTAGCGGATCCGACCAAGTTTGTAGGGTTTACGCAGACCGATGGCGAACTCAATGCGATTCTGCTGCGAAACCACGGATTGCACATTGAAATACAGATAGACCGAGAGCATCCCGTTGGAAAGGCACATTCCGCTGGTGTGGTTGATGTTATCCTTGAATCCGCAATTACGACAATTCAGGATTGTGAGGATTCCGTTGCGGCGGTGGATGCGGCGGACAAGGTGCGCGTCTATAGCAACTGGAACGGTATCATGAAGGGGACGCTGGAGACAACGTTCGAGAAAAACGGCGAAATGCTGACCCGTCGCCTTGAACCGGATAAGACGTTTACCGCGCCCGATGGAAGTACGGTAACGCTACCGGGCAGAAGTCTGCTTCTGATCCGGAACGTTGGGCTCCACATGTATACGGATGCTGTCACGACGGCAGAAGGGGACGAAATTCCGGAGGGCATCCTTGATGCCATGGTAACGAGTTTCGCCGCAATGCATGACCTGCAGGGCAACAGTCTCCGCACCAATAGCAAAACGGGGAGTATCTACATCGTCAAGCCGAAGTTTCACGGACCCGAAGAGGTAGATATGACGATTCGGTTGTTTGAGTGGATTGAATCGGCACTTGGACTTCCGACGAATACTATTAAAATTGGGATCATGGATGAGGAACGCCGGACGACTGTGAATCTCAAGGAAGCGATCCGAATTGCACAGGAACGCCTCGTCTTTATTAACACCGGATTTTTGGATAGAACCGGCGATGAGATCCATACGAGTATGGAAGCGGGACCGATGATTCCCAAAATGGACATCCGCGACGAACCCTGGATGATCGCTTATGAGGATTGGAACGTCGATATCGGGATTGAAACGGCGTTGCTCGGCACTGCACAGATTGGGAAGGGGATGTGGACGAAACCGGATCAGATGGCAGAAATGGTCGAAACGAAGATGAATCACCCGTTGGCGGGAGCGACGACGGCGTGGGTGCCATCACCGACAGCCGCAACACTTCATGCGATGCACTATCACCGGGTTGACGTTGCAAACTGGATAAAGGAGTTGTCGGCGAGGCAACGTGCGAGTTTGGCGGACTTACTCACACCGCCACTGTTGAAAGATCGCCAGCTGCACCCCGATGAAATTCAGCGTGAGTTGGATAACAACGCGCAAGGTATCTTGGGATACGTCGTCCGATGGGTGGATCAAGGGATCGGCTGCTCAAAAATACCCGATATTAACAACGTCGGCTTGATGGAAGATAGGGCAACGCTGCGGATTTCGAGTCAACACATTGCGAATTGGCTGCACCACGGGATCGTTACGAAGGAACAGGTAACCGAAACGTTCCAACGGATGGCGAAGATCGTTGACGAGCAGAACGCCGGTGACCCGAATTATCGGGATATGGCACCAAACTACGATCAGAGTATCGCATTCCAAGCAGCTTTGGACCTTGTGTTCAAGGGGTGTGAGTTACCAAACGGGTATACCGAATTTGTACTGCATCCACGGCGGCGAGAAGTCAAAGCGGGCGGTTAATAGTCGTAAGCGCAGAGAATTGAAAGATAAAAGAAGGGAAGGGTGAACAAGCACCCTTCCCTTTTCTTTTTCGGAATTTCTTCTATGCGTCGAGTCGGTAAAATTTGATGGCGTTGTCGCGGAAGAGATTGCCTAACGCCTCAGATGAGCACCCTGAGACAGCCTCTGTTAATGTGTGCACCCACCGCTGATAATCGGTCGCTTGTGTGGAGACGGGCCAATCGCTACCGTATATGACGCGATCAAAACCGAAACAGGTAATGACATGTTCGATATACGGTTGTAGGTCGGCGGGTGTCCATGCCTCGAAGTCGGCTTCGGTTACCAAGCCCGATATTTTGCAATGGACATTCGGGAACGTCGCAAGCGTTTGGATCTCCTGTTTCCATGGATCAAAAAGTTGGTTCTTGATGTCGGGTTTGCCGATGTGGTCTAAGATGAATTGAACATGCGGACACTGTTCCACAAGCCGAATCGCATTGGCGAGTTGCGGGTGAAAGATACAGATATCGAAGTTGAGTCCGTAGCGAGAAAGCGTTTTAACACCACTTACAAAGTCGGGTTGGACGCAGAAGTCCACGCTCTCGGATTGGATGAGACGGCGGATACCTTTGACGAGTGGGTTCTCTGCCAGTTTTTCGACAAAGGGTGCCACCTGTTCTCCCTCTTCAAGGGGTGCCCAGGCGACAATGCCCTGAATCCGAGGATCGACTGTTGTTGCGAGATCAGTGACCCACGCCGTCTCTTTCAAGCCGTCATCGGGGTGTGTATCGCATTGGACAAAGACGATGGATTCGATGTCCAATGCGCCGGAGGCGTCGTTGTAATCTTTTAGGAGATAAGGTCTATTGAGAGCGGGGACTTCCGTAAGCCATGGGTATCTCAACCGTTCCGGGTGCCAGAGGTGAACATGCGTGTCAACGATCGGGAATTTCTCCATTGCGGTGCTCCTTTATTATCTTGCGTTTGGGGTATTTTAAGGCTGCTATGCAAGATTGTCAAGTTGAAAAATTGACATCCACAACGAGAACGTGTATAATTGTAGCATAGTAGATACTCCGAATGGGGGAACGAAAAATATGGCAAAGAAATCTCGAATTGTTATGGTGGCAGGAAGTGCAAGTCATGGTGGGGGTTCACATGAACATCCTGCTGGATGTGCCTATCTCGCGGATCAGTTAAACAAGTCTGTGGACGGTGTGGAAGTCGTGGTCTCTCAAGGATGGCCCGAAGATCCGACAGCTTTCGCCGATACAGATGCCATTATTGTTTATTCGGACGGTGGCACCGGGCACCTTAGCATTCCACACCTTGAACAGATCTCAGGACTGATGGAACAGGGTATTGGACTTGCGATGTTGCACTATGCTGTTGAAGTACCGAAGGGTGAACCGGGGGATCGTTTCTTGGATTGGATCGGCGGCTACTTTGAGACGCACCTTTCGGTGAATCCGTATTGGACAGCAACGTTTACCGGATTTCCTGAACACCCGATAACACGCGGGATAGCACCGTTTTCACTGGAGGATGAATGGTATTATCACATGCGGTTTCGTGAAAATATGCAAGGTGTGACACCGTTGTTGAGTGCTATCGCACCTGCATCAACACTCGAAAGACCCGACGGCCCGCATAGCGGAAATCCGCATGTGCGCGCATCGGTAGCCAACGGTGAGCCCCAACATTTAGGGTGGTGTGTAGAGCGGCCGGATGGAGGTCGTGGATTCGGGTTTACCGGTGGACATCTCCATCGGAATTGGGCGGATGATCAGCTCCGTAAATTCATTCTCAATGCCATTGCTTGGACAGCGAAGATAGAGATCCCTGAAGGCGGTATTTCTACACCGACACCCACCGAAGCGGCATTGGATGCGTATCTGTAGTTTTATAATGATTTGGGTAATTCTACTGGAGGATCGAAAAAATATGGCAAAGAAATCTCGAATTGTTATGGTGGCAGGAAGTGGAGGTCGTGGGAGTGGGGCGCATGAGCATCCTGCTGGGTGTGACTTTCTCGCCGATCAGTTAAACAAAAATGTGGACGGTGTAGCGGCAGTGGTTTCTCAGGGGTGGCCCGAAGATCCAGCGATTTTCGCCGATACAGATGCGATTATTGTTTATTCAGGCGGTGGTGAAGAACACCTGAGCATCCCGCATCTTGATCAGATCGGTGAATTGATGGCACAGGGCATAGGACTCGCGATGTTACACTTTGCAGTCGAGGTGCCAAAGGGCAAGCCGGGTAATTGCTTCTTAGACTGGATCGGGGGTTACTTTGAACCGGGCCTTTCGGTGAATCCTTATTGGATTGCAACGTTTACTGAATTTCCTGAACATCCGATAACACGAGGGATGAAGCCATTTTCATTGAAAGACGAGTGGTATTACCACATGCGGTTTCGTGAAAATATGCGGGGCGTGACACCTGTGTTGAGTGCGATTGCGCCTGCCTCAACGCTCAAAAGACCCGATGGACCCTACAGCGGCAATCCACATGTCCGTGTCTCGGTAGCCAACGGTGAGCCTCAGCACTTGGGATGGTGCGTTGAACGTCCAGATGGCGGGCGTGGGTTCGGATGTACCGGTGGGCATTACCATCAGAATTGGGGGAATGATCAATTCCGTAAGTTAATTCTCAACGGGATTCTCTGGACAGCAAAGATGGAAGTCCCTGAGGGAGGTATCTCCACACCGACCCCGACTGAAGCGGAATTGGAGGCATATCTGTCATATTTGTAGTTTTATAAGGAGACGGAACATGGATCAAGAGATACAAGATTATCTGTTCGACCTACAAGGCTATCTGGTTTTAGAGAACGCAATCTCGAAACCCGATCTGGATGAAATGAACGCGTGGATCGATGACCATTGGACTTACGTTGAAAATCCGTGGGAGGACGAAACCGAAGACAGACGGATTCCACGCTGGATCGAGAACATCGAAACGCATACCTACAACATTGAGAACGGTGTGAATTTCCAGAATATTATTGAGGGGGGAGACGTTTTTCAAAAGCTTATTGACCATCCGTCCTGGATCGGTCTGGTGCGGAAATACGTCCACGAGGTCAACGGGCTTTCTATCCACGAGAATTTTCTCAACGTCCGGGGACCCGGCGGTTTCATTCATATCCACTGTGGTGGACATGTCCCGCTGAGTTACCTGACGTTCCGACAGGAGAATACCGGCGAATGGATGGTCGGACAGATTAACGTCCTGATGGCACTCAACGATATTGGACCTGGAGATGGCGCGCCAGTACTCGTGCCGGGGAGCCATAAATGCACAGAGATTCATCCGCGTCTGAAGGTCGATGGGAAAGGTTTGGTCTATGACGGTGTGAGCGGTAAACCCGCAGGGACAGCCTTTGGGACGCAGGAGATTTATCTCAAGGCAGGCGATGTCGTCATGTTCACAGATGCGATTACACACGGGTCGGCAGAGCGGACGAATGCGGGATATCGCCGATCGATCGTCTATCGTTATTCTCCGAGATATGTCCGTGAGCGTTTTGACTATCCGCATTCCAAAGCGTTGTTGGCACGTTTGACACCCGATCAACGCAAAATTATCCAACCGACATCAGTCCGTCGCCCGCCGCAAACGGTATGAGCGTGGTGTTTTTCTTGATGTAGGCTTTGGACGGTTTCTGTTACTATCTAATTAAACCGAATATGTAATTCTGTCATAGAGTCTATCCGATCTACTTTATGAGGTATTGGCACATGAGTACAATCCAAGAAATAACAGCAGCTTTGTCGAACCTAAGTACCGACGAGCTGCAACACATTGAGCGAATTATTCGCGATTTATATCGGGATCGTCATGAAACTATTATTTATGATGATGGCTACGGAATTTGGACGGAACAAGATCAGGTTTCGGTCGCAGCGGAGGTTTTTCAATTGTTGGAGAGAGAGGAAGATTTAGAAAACGATGGCGATACCTAAACGTGGTGAAATCTGGTTAGCTGACCTTGGATTAGCGGCAAAGACGCGCCCAGTTTTGGTTTTGAGTGTGCCTTTTTCGGATTCGGATTATGCTTTAATAACGGTTGTACCGCGGACGACAAACCGGAGACCCTCCGCCTTCCAAGTTGAGATTTCTACATCGGGTTTAAGACCTGGTGCTTTCAATGTTCAGGGACTTACGGCAATTCCGCCATCCAAGTTCATTCGCCGGTTGGGAACATTGCGATCTACCCAGATGAGATTGATTGAAGATACAGTAAAGGAATGGTTGGGGTTTCAGACTACTTCTGGAAAGCCATCGGAAAACTGATAGACTATGGGAAAACCGAGAAAGACCCTCTGGAGTGGACGTTTCAGCACGAGCCTCACTACAGAGACAATAGCCTTCACGCACTCCATTGAAGCAGACACCCGCCTCATCGGATACGATATTTGGGGGAGTCAAGCGCATGCGATTATGCTCGCTCGTCAGGGGATTATCTCCGATGCCGATCTACGCGAGATTTTGCGCTGGCTCCAGAAGGCAGCGGCGGATTTTCAGAACGGCGATTTTACGCTCGATCCGAATAAAGAGGACGTGCACATGAACGTCGAATCGTATCTGATTGAGAACGCCGGACGCGAGTTCGGGGGCAAACTCCACACCGCTCGTTCTCGCAACGATCAGGTACTCGTGGACGCCCATCTCTACATTCGGGATGAGATTCTCAACGTCCAGCGCAGTCTCTCCGAACTCTGCGAAGCCTTCCTACATGTTGCGAAAACACATGCAGGGACCGTCATGCCCGGCTATACACATACCCAACACGCACAGCCGATCAGTCTCGGTTTCTGGGCGACGGCTTATGTGAGTATGTTCCTACGGGATCAGAAACGACTACAATCTGCTTATGCACTTGCCAATACGAACCCTCTCGGTGCGTGTGCATTAGCCGGCACGACATTCCCAATTGATCGACACCTGACCACGGAACTGCTCGGTTTCGACGCACCACACGAACACGCCCTTGATGTCATCAGCAGCCGAGATTTTATCGCTGAGGTGCTTTTTGCGTTGTCGCTTGTGATGGCGAACCTCTCACGGATTAGCGAGGAAATTATCTATTGGACGACTTATGAGTTTGGGATGGCGGTGCTTGACGATGCCTATAGTTTCGGGAGCTCCATCATGCCCCAGAAGAAGAATCCCGACATTGCGGAACTCACGCGAGGGCGTACCGGGCGCGTCTACGGGGCATTGCTCGACCTGTTGACGAATCTCAAGGGATTGCCGATGGGCTATAATCGGGATTTTCAGGAGGATAAACCGCCACTGTGGGAGGTGTTTGATGTTGTGAAGGCGTGCCTCGGTCTGTTACCCGAACTCCTCAGAACCACGGATTTCAAAACGGAACGGATGGCGGCGTTGGCGAATGCGAACTTCGCGACGGCGACGGAGTTGGCAAATTACCTCGTTAAAGAGCATCAGATCAGTTTTCGGGAGTGCCATGAGATTGTCGGATGGCTCGTCGGGGAACTCGTGCAGCAGGAAAAGACGTTTGCCGATTGGGAGCTCACGCAAAAACTTTTGAAACAGCACAAGGTTGACATCCCTATTGAGCAACTCAAGCAGATACTGGATGCGGAATCAGCGATTCAGAATAACCAGAGTCTCGGTGGCACATCGCCTGCCGAGGTGCATCGGATGATCGACAGCTTTGAAGCACAACTGGATGATATTGCGTCGCATATTCATACCTGTCAGACACAAATTGAGGACGCCCACCGAGAGACGCTGCGAATCGTTGATGAAGTTTGCGGTGCCGATTGAGATAATATTGTAAGAGAAGAAATACAAGGAATTAATGCGTAACACAGCGCGCGTCACCCTTACATAGGAGATGAGAAAATTGAAAAACAGATTGATCGTCGCATTGGATACGGACGATGATGAGAAGATGGGTCGGTTATCCAGCAGGCTTAGAGATACAGTCGGTTGGTTTAAGATGGGCTTTCAGGCGTTTAGTGCGCTCGGAATGGAAGCTTTTCCACGGTTTGAACAAAACGGGCATAAAGTCTTTGTTGACCTGAAATTCCACGACATTCCGAACACAGTGGCACGCGATGTCGGTATGATGGCAAAGCACGGTGCGCACATGATTAACATGCACGCCTCCGGTGGATTTGAAATGATGCAGGCAGCACGGAAAAGCGCGGAGGATGCAACTGCTGAGAACGGTATCCCACTGCCAATTCTGCTCGGTGTAACGGTTCTGACGAGTATTGACGAAACAGGATTTCAGCGAAGTTTCGGCTCAGAACGGGGACTGACGAAACAGGTCGTCTATCTCGCACAGTTAGCGCAGGAAGCAGGATTGAGTGGGGTCGTGGCATCACCACTGGAAATCGAACCGATACGGAAAGCGTGTGGCGACGATTTTGTGATCGTCACGCCGGGTATCCGTCCCAAGTGGTCGAAGAGTGGGGATCAGCGTCGTATTACCACGCCGGGGGCGGCGATTCAACGCGGCGCGGATTATATTGTTGTCGGGAGACCGATTATTGAGGCAGAGGATCCGTTGGCAGCCGCCGAAATGATCCTTGAGGAGATGAAAGGGGCATAAGACTATGAACATTGTCTGTATCTGCTTGGACACGTTTCGTGCAGACATCATTGGTGAAGGCAAGAAATATAGCCACGTGCAAACCCCGAACCTTGATGCTTTGGCATCCGAGAGCGTCCGTTTCACACGGGCGTTTGGTGAGGGACAACCGACGCTTCAGATCCGTCGGGGCAACTTTACGGGGATGCGGAGTTTTCCGTGGCGGTATAATTTTGATCGGCGTGGACATTGGCACCATGCCCCCGGTTGGCATAAGATCCCACCCGAACAGGATACGATCGCTGAAGTCTTACTGGAACGCGGTTATCTCACTGCGCTGGTCGCAGATACGTATCACATGTTCAAGCCGACGATGAATTTCTCGCGCGGGTTCGCCCATTTCGATTTCATCCGTGGACAGGAATCGGATAACTGGCACAGTGGTGATCCGAGGTTGATTGAGGCACAACTCCGAAAACATGTCCGTGAACCCCTCAATTGGCAACGGCACGCTGGACTCGTCAACTATCTGTTGTCGCAACGGCATCGGCGGTCGGAAGATGACTATAGTTGTGCGCGGGTCTTCCGGGCCGCGGCGGATTGGTTGCAGGACAATCACACCGTCGGTCCGTTCTTCTTATGGGTGGACAGTTTCGATCCGCACGAGCCGTGGGATCCACCGAAGTCCTATGCGGACCTCTATTTCCCCGACTATTCGGGCAAGGATTTCATCATACCGGGCAGTGCGAACGAAGGCGACGGTCCCACGGAAGAGGAACGCCGCCGTATTGAGGCACTCTACCTCGGTGAAGTGACGTTTGTCGATAAATGGATCGGCGTGTTACTTGATAAGATAGAGCAGCTGGGCATCCGAGACGAGACCCTGATTGTGCTCATGTCCGACCACGGCACACAACTCCGAGATCACGGGAGTTTCGGAAAGGGACCGAACAAGTTACACCCCTTTAATACACAACTGAACCTAATGATTCGGCATCCGGAGGGACCCCATGACAAGGAGATTTTCGCGTTCGTGCAGAACCACGATCTAATGCCGACACTCCTAAATCAGCTTGACATCCCGTGCGGTTGGACGGATGGCGAGGATATGTGGCAGCTCGTTACGCAGGAGAAGGCGTCCCTCCGTCAACGGATTATCACGGGTTGGGCAGGATTCATCACGGGCAATGCGCGCGGTCGCGTCAGTGTGCGCGATGACCACTGGAACTTCTGCACTTCAGTCGGCTATCAAGATGAGAATGGTGATGAGCTTTTTGACATCCGAAACGATCCTGAAGAAAGGGTCAACGTTGCGAGTGACCATCCAGCGATCGTTTCTGAACGACGACGGGATGTCGAGGCGTTGATCGGACAACCTTTACCCGGACATTTCATTGAGGTTTGCGATCCGGGGCAGGCACCGATGACGCAATGGCTTCAGAAGAAGTTAGCGGATATGTAGAGAAATGGCGGTCAGCGGTCGGCTGGTTTCCGATGGCTGATCACTATTTGAGTGTTTCCCAATCCCAGAGGAGGATTGTGCCGTCGTAGCTTCCGCTTGCGAGTGTTTTCCCGTCTGGAGAGAACATCAACACACCGACAGCGTCTTGATGTCCTTTGCGGGTCGCGTGTATCTGGTACTTCGGATCTGATTTCCATATCTGAATTAACCCTGTTTCACTTCCGCCTGCGAGCATTTTTCCATCAGGGGAAAAGGCTAACGCAGTAATATTTTCAACAGCATCAAAGGTGCCGATCGGATTACCAGTATTGCTCTTCCATAGACGAATCTCGTTTTCACTGCCACTGGCGAGTGTCTTGCTGTTTGCAGAGAAGGTTAGCGCGCTGATCTGCTGCGTGTGTCCCGTGAGGTTCGATAGGCTTTCACCCGTCTTGGTATTCCATGAAACGATGGTTCCATCTTCACCACCACTTGCGAAGACCTTGCTGTTTGGTGAGAATGTGTATTCACTCACAGCCTCTGTGTGTCCTTCAAGTGTGAACAGTTGGGCACCGGTATCGGTCTGCCAAAACTTGACTATATTACTGAGGCGTGTGGCTCCGCCTCTGCTGGCGAGGATTTTACCGTCTGGTGAAAATACCAGGGGCCAGTAATGATCCATACGGTCTACGCCTTCCAGGGCAAACAGGTGTTCTTTCGTCCCAGCATCCCACACATGTACACCACTGAGAAAAACACGTCCGACAAGTTTCTTGGCGTCAGAAGAGAATGAGAGTCCGATAACATCTTGGGGGGGTGTAAGAATACTGTGTTGTGTGAAGGTTTCTACATTCCAAACGCGTGCCCTCGCTTCAAGCGCATTATTACTGACAAGATATTTACTGTCTGCCGAAAAGGCAAGCGTGCTTACCCAATCGGTGTGTTCCCCGAGAGCGGAGGATAATAGATAGCGTCCAGTATCAACGTCCCATAGATGGAGACTGCCATCGTTACTCATACTGATAAGTTGGGAGCCGTCTTTAGAGAATTTCACACTATGAACGTTATCCCGCTCTTTTGGGAGGATCCCCTGCTCAAGATACTTGAGTATTTGGGCTGCTGCCACGTGCGGGTTGATTGCGTCATCGGGGGTGGGAAGATTCTTCTGTTCAGTGCCGGTGTTGACATCCCATAACCGCATTGTCCGATCACGACTCGCGGTGATGAGTCTTGTGCTATCTGGCGAAAACGCCATGTCCCGAATTTTATCGGTGTGCCCCTTGAGACCTGTCTGGAGCCTCCCCGTGTTGATATTCCACAGATGCACTGTGTGATCCCATCCACCGCCGGTTGCGAGTATTTTGCCATCGGGTGAAAAGACGAGCAGGTCGATGGATCCCAAGTCTCTGCTATCGGTGTGTAGCGATTCACCGGTATCTGCATCCCATAGGTGGAGCGTACTTCCGGCACTCGCAAGGATTTTACCGTCTGGCGAAAATGCGACCGAGTTTACTGCACTCGAATGCCCTGTCAGACTGGTGATGTATTTACCTATACCGACCTCCCATAAACGTACCACCCAGTCTCCACCTGCAGTGGCGAGTTTTGTGCCGTCCGGTGAGAGTGCGATTGCGTTAATTGAATCCGGGTGTTCCTCGAGCATCGCGAAGGCGTTACCTGTGAAGGTGTCCCAGACGTAAATGCTATTTCCGTGTGCAGTTGCTACAATTGAAGCGTCAGGGGAGAACGCCAATGCCTCTGGTGGTATTTGGGACCAATATTCATCTTTTTCGCCGATTTGGGACTCTGTGAACAGTGAAACGACTTCGCCGGTCTGTGCGTCATAAATCCAGATACCGATGGCCGTTGACGCGACAACCCGTGTGTTGTCGGGTGAGAGTTTGATGTTTATTAATCTGCCTCTTCCCAAACGGGCTTTCGCACCTTCGGGCAGATGCCACTGTGTCGCAAAGTCTTGTGCGAGACCGTTGAGGGGCAGTAGACTGGAAAACAAAAAACATACGATACAGAGAAGATGGATCTTTTGCATGAACCGAAGCTCCTTTTTCAAATGAGACTCTATATCATAATAGGGAGCAAATTCCGTGCCAGTTTGAATGAGACCATACTCGGACTTTTCGCAGCGGAGTGAAAGAAAACTGCACAAGATTGGGCATCCTTTGTGCGCAATTGCACGAAATAGGGCAGATTCGGTTCATCTTTGGGGTTTACTGACCGCTGATTGCTGCTTCTGTAGGAGGGAACTCCGATTCCCGACGTCCCTCTCCATCTAAAACGGATAGAAAACTGAAAACTGAATGGTTCTGTCGCATAAAAAGTCACTTACCCCCATTTTTTTTCGAGAGTAGATTGTAGTTGATGTAGTCAGGTTTTTCTGTGAGAAAGTCAGTCAGTGAGTGGGTCCGAAAAGTGGATCCCCTCTGGCACCTATCTCGGTGAAAAAGGAGATAAGAAAGTGTTGGTTCCATAAGTCGGTGAGCACGCGTTTGATAATAGTAATAACAGAAAAAGTTTTTCTGTTATTACTATTATATGCCCTCTGCCAATGCGTAGAGGCGACCTTCTCGTAACTGATAAACAGCAATCCATAAGCGAGGCAGGCACATAACCAAAGGACCTCCAGACGCGCTTGTGTCGGTTTTTTCAAGACGAGTTTACCAAATCCGAAGCACGACTTTATATCTCGAAACCCGTGTTCAATCTGCATGCGGCGTTTGTAGCAGTGATGTATCTGATGTCCACTGAGGCGATTGGAGATAAGATACATCGGGTCTTTGAAGGTCTCATCTCTGAGGATATAGAGTTGAAGCGGTATCTGCTCCTGCGCCTGATAAAGGATATGCCGATACCAGCCCGCTTCGAGGTCATCAAGTTTCTTCAGACTCCCATCATGCCGGATACCGACATTTCTCGCAACACGCATCACGAACGGGATATCCCGTGCCTTGAGAAACTTGATGACGTATCGCGCACGCCCAAAACCACGGTCAAACACCAGAACAGGTCGTTGTTGATGCCGCGACACCACCCCTAAAGCCTCTTGATAAACATGGACACAGAAGTATTGGATAATCTCATTATGACTCTTATAGATACCCTCGTGAAGCTGGTGATCGCTATAGATGAACCAAAAGACAGGGATCGCACGATGCCGAAACGGGATCGAAACAACAAGGGCTTTCCACCCGGCAATCAGAGACGTCTCATCAACGAGCAAATACAGATGAGCACCCGCATCCTTGAAAAACCAACCCACAACCGACACGAACCACGCTTCTTTGAGCGCATCAATCGGCAGTGGGGTGTCAAGGAAACGCAGAAACCTTTTCTGTTTCGACTTCTCCCGCTTGACGACGAGCGACAAACGCGACGCAACTTCATTGATCCGAAACGTCGGGGCAACACTGATCGCTATCAAGACCAATACCAGATTCCGAAAAACCGGTTTTTTCATACCAACAGACTTGAAGATTTCTCCAAAACGTGTTATCATCGTTTCTGGATTTACCCGTTTTGGGTATCTCTTTTTCATAAAATACCTCCTTACATGTTTTGTAAAATGCGTTTACAAACAGTTGCTGTAAGGAGGTATTTTATCATAAACCCACTGAGTTTCTCACACTTTTTACAACTAAAACCTTTCACCACAAACCTTCAGAAAAAAATGGGGGTAAGTGACTCGCATAAAAAAACTTGATTTCAATTTTCATTTTAAGTATAATAACCGAAGTTGCTACCTTAGGAAACAGTCCTGTTTTCTCCATGTATTCATCCCCAGTGGGGCGACATCTATGTAGAAACGGTGTTTAAACCAAAGAATAAGCCCCAGCGGGGCGACATCTTTCTAAAATAGTACAAAGCATTTACAGAAAATTTCACATGAACTCGTCCAGTGGCAACTTGGATTGTAATATGCTGAAAAAGAATCAATAATCTATTACTTTTCGGCGTGGTTTACGAGTCGAAACCTATCATAGAAAATTTGAAGGGAACAATTATGGGAAGAAGAAGACGCTCCAGAGCGCAATATTTAAAGGGTGAATTGATTGAACGTGAAGACTTTTCTGAAGATTTAGCCGCGTTCAGATTCCGTGTTGATAAACAGTTGCCGTTCATACCCGGGCAATACGCTACGATCGGTTTTCAGGTTGGCGAAAAGATCGTCCAACGTCCGTATTCGATCGTCTCCTCACCGCACGAGCCGTTTATGGAGGTTTTCGTGGAGTTGGTGCCGGAGGGTGCGACGACTCCCCTGTTTTGGGAACTGAAATTGGGGGACAGCGTGTTTATTCGGGACCGTCTCGTTGGCAGGTTCGTCTTGGACACGGAAAGCGGGATGACACGCCACGTGATGGCGGGAACTGTCACGGGAGCTGCGCCGTATATTAGTATTGCGCGGACGCAAAAGATTGAGCAGGAACAGGGTAAAGCGAGTCCGCATCAGATTTTAGCGATCGTCGGTGCGAGCCGTTCGTGGGAGCTTGGGTATTACATGGAGGAACTCAACGAACTCGCCGCGCAGGAAGAGTGGTTCACATTCGTTCCGACGGTGAGTCGTCCGTGGGAGGATCCGGAATGGCAAGGTGAGAGCGGACGTGCCGAAGATGTGGTTCGGAAGTATGGCGATCAACTCGGTTACGATCACACGAATGCGGTCGTCTATGCGTGTGGACACCCACAGATGATCGAGAATGCGAAGGCGATCTGGGCGCGTGCGCGGTTCCCTGAAGAACGGATTAAAGAGGAAAAATTCTTCGTGATTAAAGAAGAGTAGGTGCCACGTGAAGCGGCTCGTAATCTAACAGATTGCGCTACAGTCAAACTGCGTAAGTCCTGCTAAAATCAACCTCTTACCGAGAGTTGGATAGTTTCGGAAGATTTTGTTTGATTTCGTGTGTGCTTTGGGGTATAATTGCCACATGCCGTATTATGATGAGGTTTTCAAGCATGTTACGGGTAAGTTTCCGTATGAGTTGGCAGCGTTAGCGTTGAATACGTCGGAGGTTGAAGTCGGGGAGCGCCTCGGTACCGAACACACCACGGTTCAGAGTCATCATAGCGATATGACGTTTCATATCCGCTTGCCAGATGAAGAGGCGATCCTCCATATAGAAGCGCAAACCGACGACTCTACACATAGACCGATGCCGTTACGGATGTTGGCGTATTCGAGTTTCCTCGCCCTATATGGGAGGCAATCATGCAAGAATCTCCTTTTTACCAACAAGCGAAGCAACATTGGATTGAACAAGGAATTGAACAAGGAATTGAACAAGGGATTGAACAAGGGGCTACACGCGCCACGCGCGAAGCTGTTCTCAAACTCTTGCAGCACCGATTTGGCGAAGTCCCCGAATCCATCACGAACCACATGATCGAACTCCGTCATATCTCACAGTTGGAAGCGTTCTTTGAAAAGGTGATGCAAGCAGAAACACTTGATGATATTCAATGGTGAAACAGCGGCACCGCGCGGATATAATCAGTTTCGCGTAGTGCCGCTGTTTCGCGTGGTAAGATGTTATTTCACGAAGTTAATTGTTGTTAGTTGTTTGTGATGTTATTTGGTCTATATCCCAAAGAAGAACGGTGCCATCTTCACTACCGCTAACAAGGGTTCCACTATCCTCGGAGAAGATAAGGGCGGTTATCTTGCGGGTATGCCGTGTATATATGCGGATCTCCCGGTTTTCCTCTGCTGCGTCAAAATCGAATAACCTAATTTTTCCTATCTTATCCCCAATTGCGAGAAAACGTCCAGTCTGAGAAAATGCTAATGCCGTAATGGCACTGAACGAACCTCTGTAATCCGATATCTCTCTGCCAGTAGAATCCCAACGTCGGATAGTTCCATTTTCTTCGCCGCTGAAAAGGTGGTTGCCATCGGCGAAGAATGTCAATGCCGTAACCGTCCCTTGGGGACCTCTAAATCTGTTTAGCTCCGTGCTGTGCCGAACATCAAATAAATGGATCCTGCCATCTGCCCCGCCACTGGCAAGTGTGGTGTCTGCTGGTGAGAGTGCGAGTGCGGTGATACCGAGTGTATTCCCTGTCAGTGTTGCTATTAGGTTGTCTTCGTCGGATTCGGAAATATTCGATACGAAAATGGTGCCGTCTTGGCTTCCGCCGCTCGCAAGGATTTTGCCATTCTTTGAGAAAGCGACTGCTTGTGCTAATCCTCTATGGTCTTGGAGTTTAGAGAGCTGCTTACCTGTGCTGGCATCCCACAACCGAAGTTTGTTATCAAATCCAGTACCGCATGCGAGAATGCGGTTATCTTCTGTGTATGTCAATGCTTTAATTCCACCGGTATGTCCCGTGAGTGCTAACCGCTCTCGAAAGAGGCGCATGTCCCATAAGCGGACTGTTCCATCTAAACTGCCACTGGCGAGAATAGTACCATCTGGCGATAATTCGATAGTTGGAACTATGTCGTTATGCCCTTCAAGGGTAGATGTAAGTTCGCGGGTGTGGGCGTTCCATACTCGAACTTTCTCATCTGCTCCACTGGTGGCGAAGTTGTGTCCATCCGGTGAGAAGTTAACTGCATAGAAGGGTGTGTTATGTTGTGTCGGTTCGGTAAGCCGACCTCCAGGGGCAACGAGGTCCCATAGTTGAATTGTGCCGTCCAAACTCGCGCTGATAAGAATTCTACTGTCCGGTGAGAAGTCAACTTCCCAGACTGCGTCTGTATGTCCGTCAAACTCGTAGATTCGATCTCCGGTTCCAGCATCCCAAACCTGAATTGAACCGTCCTCACTTCCACCAGCTATCATCTGACTATCTGACGAGAAGGCGACTGTGTTAATAGTGTCTCTATATGGCAAGATTGAGGTAAGTTCTTCAGTCTGAACATTCCACACTCGAATCGTGTTGTCAGTACTGCCGCTGGCAAGCATGCTGCTGTCCGGTGAGAATGTGACAGCGTGGATTTCGCCTCTATGTCCTGTGAAAGTGGATCGTGGTCGACGGTTACCAGTGTTAACGTCCCATAACCTAACTGTCTGATCCCAGTGTGCTGCTGCGAGTATGGATCCCCTTGGGGAATATGATACGGCGTTAGCACCCCCCATAATTCCCGATAATAGAACTTGTTCTTCTCCTGTCCGGACGTTATAAATCCAAACGCCAATAGTAGTTGCTACGGCTAACTGATCGCTGAAAGGAGAAAACTCTATATCACGAACCCAACCTTTGCCAAAGCGGGCTTTCGCACCTGGCGGTAATTCCCATTGCGTAGAATTTTGTGCGAAAGTATCGGATAGGAATAGATTCGTGATTAATAGGTATACGACGATTGATAAATAAATTTTTTTCATATAGCTCACTCCTTTTAAGATGATTGGTGCATGGGATAGAGGCTCCATAGGTGTCAATTTAGGATTCCTTGTAGGTTGGGTTGAACGCTTCTGTGAGGTCTGATGCAGGCGACACAAATACAGGTCAAATCCAAGGTGTCTCATAGACACCCAAAAGCTGCGTGAAACCCAACTTCATATAAATATAGGGTGTGTCTTGAGGTGTTGGGTTTCGCTGTGGTATTAGGATGCTGACGCGTCTTGGGAACTTCGATTTTTTTTTCGAGTATAGGTACTTTGTTTTCATACTTCGCTCAACCCAACCTACGATGCAGCTTTTCCTAAAATTGACGGTTATGGTGTATGGGATAGAGGCTCGCGTTGGGTTATGAAACGAGATTATTAATGGCATGACGGAGCCATTGGAAAAATCTATTGATGCCTCTCGGAAAACCCTCAGTAATTTCAGAGGATCCCTCCGGTGTCTCAGTTTGTAATTCCCCCCAACGTTTATGCGCGAGCCTTGAAATTTCCTCAAACGTGCCTTTCTCTTTGAGGTATTCCTCAAACTTGCTGCCATGATATTTATTCATTATGACACACTCCCACTTCTTGATAGGTCTCTTCGTCTTCGAGCCAAACGTAAATCCTTTCGCGGTGTCCTTCTCGACTCCTTCCTTCTTCGCCCAAGTTGCTTAGCCATACTCGCACAGGTTCATTGCCTCGAGGGGTGCGAAAAAAAATAACATCAAGCATGAAATCCTCGTATAAAAAAAGGAGACGAACAGATATTTTCGAGTATAAAGATTATAACACAACCTGGGATACTGAATCAAGGAAGCGGCGGGTCTGCAGGTATGGATACTCCTGATCCTTGATCGGAGTTAGTCAGTTATAAACTCTAAAAGTATGCGTGCAGGTTCATAATTCGGATATATTCTTAAAGCCTCATTGGTGGCTTTTCTCGCACATTCAAATTCGCCAAGTTCTAAACACGCGAGAGCGAGGTTGAAGTATGCCTCCTTAAACCGTTCATCAATATTTATTGCTTTTTTAAGTGCGTGTATCGCTTCAGTGTATTTTTCCTGTTTAATATAAACTACTCCTAAGTGGTTGTGTGCTTTTTTAAACTCTGGGTCAATATTTATGGCACTTCTGAATTCAATAATTGCTCTGTTGTATTGTTCTTCGTCAAAAAAAGTCCAACCGAGGCCGTAGTATCTCTGTTTTATTTTTAACAGAAGTGTGTGAGCGGATTCATAATTTGGATCGAGATTTAGGGCATGTCTTGCCATTTCCGTTGCTTCTTCAAGTTCTCCACTTCCAAGATGGACGTAACCTTGGTCGACTAAGGGACCGGGATCTGAAACAGGTGGTGGCGGAGGGAGCGGAGGGAGTTCTAACTTTGGCATAACTATCTTTTTAATTTCCTGCATACGACTCAGCCATCCACGGTTCTTGACCTCATCACTGTCGGTATATTTCTCATTGGCTTCCTCTACTGTGTTGATGGCTAACTGACATTTGGATGTGTTACCAGGTGTTTTTGCCCAATCCACATATACTGAACTCAAGTGATAATAGGCTTCAATTGTGTACTCTCCGCTGCTATAATTTCCAATAAGTCTTTTGAAAGCACTCACCGATTTGTTGAATAGGCTTGAGTTCGTGAGAGCTGCTTCATGATAGCAGCGACCCGCCCAATAGAGCGCGTAAACTATATCTTCGGCAGAGAGATTGTTATTGGTAAGCTTTTCATATATCTCGGCTGCCTCCAAGAATCGCTTTTCCTTCCGAAGAAGTCGGGCCTTTACAAAAAGTTCATCACTGGAACCGTGTTGTCTTTTTGGGTCTGCATATTCAGGGACGAGGTAAGTGCGATGGTATGCCTCATGAAGTTCTATTGTTCGTTCTGCGTTGGTCGTGCTATACATGGCTGCTTCGTAGTACTCACGTGCCTTCACGTAATCCTCTGCCTCGAGGTAAATTTCTGCTTTTCCAATATAGGCATCAGTGATATATTCGCTTTCAGGGCACCGTGCGATAAGATCTGTATAACCTTGGTCTGCATCGTGGACTTTGCCTTGTCGTTGTAAATTAGAAGCGGCTTCATACATCGATTGGCACGAATCCGGCACAGGTAGGCGGGATTCATTACACAACAGAGTTAGTTCGGCAATGCGTCGTTCTGCTTCTGCTTTAAGTTCAGAGTGTGGAAATTCAGCAATAAGTTTTTGAAAAGTCTTACATGCTGTGTCATAATTTTGTTGTTCATAGTTAATTGCCCCAATAACATAAAGGGCATTCGGTGCCCACTGGCTGTTTGGAAATTGTTCTATTAGCCAAGAGAATTTGGAGTTCGCCTGATCGAGTTTCCCGATTTCGTAGAGGGTTTCTGCCCAAAGATACGTGAGTTCTTCTTGGTGTTTGACAACTTGTGCATCTAACACGACCTCTTCGATATACATGAGCGCGCTTTGATAATGTCTCACGTCACTGCTATTCTCAGCGAGTTCATAGTAACATCGCGCGATTCTAAGATTAACGAGGGTGGTGAAGTCCTTGTCGATTTGTTCTGTTTTCGCACCGAACTTTTTTGATTCCTTTAGTGCCTCCTTATATTTTACGATCGCGCCTTTATGATCTGAGCGTTCATATAATGCTTCGGCGGCTTCAAAAAGTCGTTCTACCTTTTGGGCACTTCCTAATACAAGCGGTGATAAGAGGGCAAGGACCAAGGCGACTCCACCGATGATACCCCAAATTCTGGTATTCATTACTATCTCCTTGTTCTACCGTTCTGTGTCAAAAATCCTGAGGAGCAAATTTTGGGTTACTGGTCTCGTTCCATTCTGCGCGAGTAATTTGATTGTTAAGGATACTTCTTGGGTTCCTGCATTCCTATCTGCTGCAATAGGAATTGTAATCTTTTCTTCGCCGTTTTCGCTTACTTGCGGAATAGGTGCGGGGAGTTCATAGTTTATTCTGTCTCCAGACTGTGGTTGAAGTTGGATTTTGACATTATGTGCCGTGCCACCGCTGTTTTTGATTGTCAATGTGAGTTTTATTGTTTTACCTGCCAAGAGATGGGCGCTACTTAAAGATGCATCTATTGAGAGATTTGGAGGCGTAAGAGGGTGATCCGTAGTCCTTGATTCCCTCTTTGATTTTGCTGTTGAATCATCTCTGCCTCCGTCTGTATTGATAATTTCAAAAATAAAAAAGACAACTATAGCAACGATGCCTAAGACAATGGCATAGGATAGTCCTTTTTTCCAAAATCTCCGGCGGCGCAGACTTCTTTCAGCAACCTTTATTGCTGTGAGCAGTTCGTGTATCAGTTGGCGATCGGCTTTGAGTCTGGACGCTTCTTCCGCTGACGTTTTTGCGTCATCAAGTGCACCCATTTCCAGATAAGCGACCCCTAAACCGTAGTGGGCATCTGCAAAGTTCGGATCTGTCTTTATCACTCTTTTGAATGCAGCAGCGGCTTCGTTATACTGCTTATTATTGAGGAACGCCTCTCCCCGTTCGTAGTATTTTTTTACATCGGATGCGTTTGCGGAAGGAACAGTTGACTGCGTAGTTTGAGATGGCCTCGCCTGTTTAATATCGTCCAGAAGTTGGCGCGCAGGTTGGGAGTTCGCATCAATCCTTAACGCTGCGTTCACTGCATTTTCTGCGTCATCGAGTTGTCCCATTTCGAGATAGACTTCGCCTGAACTTGTGTGCGCCGCTACGAAATCTGGATCCAGGTCTACCACTTTTTGGAACTCCGCGAGTGCCTCCGTATACATTTTCGAGTCTCGGTAAGCGATACCGAGTTCATAGTGCGTTTCCTGTCTCGGTTTTGCAGCGGGTTGTTGCTGTATAGGTTGTTCCGGTTCTGGAGGCGTAACAACCTGTGTCTCAGAAGGTGTGAAACTCGGATCGATGGCTTCCAGAAGCGAACGTGCGGGTTGATAGTTTGGGTCCAGTTTCAACGCTTCTCTTGCGGCATCCCGCGCTTTTCCGAGTTCCTGCTGTCCGAGGTAGGCAAGCGCAAGCGAGTGGTACGCAACTTTGTAGCTACCATCTAAGGCGATCGTCCTCTCGAGCGCATCTACGGCGCGGGAGTAGGTTTCCATTTTGAGATAGGTTAACCCCAAGTTGTAGTGTGCAGTGGTGAAATCGGGGTCGAGGGTGGTAGCGTTCTGAAAAGCTGTAACGGCTTCGCTATAGCGTTCATCGTTGAGGTAGGTGATGCCTCTGTTGTAGTGCGCTTGTTTTATCGCGTTTGCGAGTTCCTGCGCGCGTTGATAATTGGGGTCGAGCCTTAAGGTCTCTGTGAGGGCATGTGTTGCGGCTTCCAAATTGCCTAATTCTCGGTGGGCGTGGGCGAGGTGATAGTGGGCGCGTTTGAGATTCGGGGCACTCGCTATGGCACGCTCAAGATGTGGTAGTGCTTGGTCGTAGGATCCCTGTTCGACGTAAGCATAGCCGAGGTTATAGTGTGCATCAACGAGATCGGCATCTAAAGCGATCGCGTTTTGTAGGGCGTTGATCGCCTCCTGATACGCCTTTAGTCTAATGTAAGCGGCACCGAGGTGTACATAGATATGCTTATTTTCAACATCGGAGACTTGTGAACCGCGCGCCAAGTCTGCATTAAGGGTTAACCCTTTCTGGAATATAGAGGCGGCTTCAACGTAGCGTTCGGTGTTGAGATATTCTTTGCCTCTGTCGTAGTGTGCTTGTATTAAAGTGTCACACAACAGCAGCGCGGGTTGGTAAGTGGCATCCAGTTTTAACGCCGCTCTGACTGAGGTGCTGGCTTTCTCTAATTCGTTCTGTTCGAGATACGCGCGGCAGAGCGCGCAGTGTGCACCAATGAAATCCGCATCCAACTTTATGGCTGCTTCAAACTCAGGAACGGCTCTGTCGTATTGCCCCGCCTCCAGATAAGCGATACCGAGATTATAGTGTGCCTCTTTTATAGCGTCCATTTGCTTGAGAAAGAAGAAGGTTGTTTTCAGGTTAATTTTAGTCGTATTTTATCAGATATGCTTTAATGTTGCAAACAAAAATCTTGAGCGCAGTTCAATTTTGCGGTATAATGGCGTTGTGGTTCTACGGGTAAACGACACGCACCTTGACTGGGGCTCTCTATGCAGCAACACTCGCCTGCCCTCTCTACGTCTCCACGCCAGAAGATCCGTTGGCGGATTATCTGGCTTGGGCTCGCGCTGATTCCCTTCAATAATTATTGGGTCTTCGCATCGCTGCGTTGGGATCAGGGGTTCCCGACGACGATGTCCCTCTTTTTCAATACCATCTTCGCACTCGCTATCCTGGTTGCTATCAATGCAATTCTTCACCGGTTCGCACCGCGCGCTACGCTCACCCAAGGCGAATTGCTGACGCTCTACGCCATGCTCTCTATAGCCTCGGCTATCTGTGGACACGACCTGTTTGAGGTAATCATCACGAATATCGCCACGGTCGGTTGGTTGGCGACGGAGGAGAATGAATGGGCGACGCTTTTCCACCGTTATCTCCCAGATTGGCTCGCCTTGACGGATAAGAACCGTTTGACCGTCTATTTTACAGGAGAATCCAGTCTTTATCTGCGTCCCCACCTTGAGATGTGGTGGCGGCCTGTGCTGGCGTGGAGTGGGTTTATCATCGTCCTGCTGTTCACAACGTTTTGCATCAACGTGATGCTACGCAGACAGTGGATTGAAATAGAACGGCTCAGTTACCCGATCATTGAATTACCGTATCAGATGACAACCGTGCGTTTCTTCCGCTCAAAACCGTTGTGGATCGGCATCATCCTCGCAGGTGGGATAGATGTCGTTAACGGGCTGCATTTTCTATATCCAAATTTTCCGGGACTCGGGGGTGAGTTCTATGATTTACGTCCCCTGTTTACGACGAAACCGTGGAACGCGATTGGCTGGACGCCGATCGTTTTCTTTCCCTTCGTTATCGGAATGGCGTATTTTATTCCACTTGACCTTTCATTTACGTTCTGGTTCTTCTATATCTTCTGGAAGTTTGAGATGATCTTCGGGAGTATCGCTGGTTTGCAACGGATTCCCGGGTTCCCGTTCATCTTCGATCAGTCGTTCGGGGTTTGCGTCGGTGTCCTGTGTATGGCGTTGTGGAGTGCGAGGGACCATTTGCGAGATGTCCTTAGACAGGCGTGGTACGGAATCAGAAGAACAGGGGCAAACGAACCGATGTCTTATCGTATCGCTGTGTTAGGGCTTATCTGTGGATTTCTACTGCTCGCCGGTTTTTGGTGGGTGGCGGGCATGTCGTTCTGGGTAGCAGTCCTCGTCTTTGCTATCCATCTGACGACGGTGACGGTGATTACGCGCGTCCGTGCTGAACTGGGTCCACCGATCCACGACTTACGCTCCATGGGACCCGATGTCTTACTCCCCAAAATGTTTGGGATGCGACGGCTCGGCGGACAAAATCTGGCACTCTTTTCGCTGATATTCTGCTTTAATCGTGCCTACCGAGGCAATACAATGCCGCATCAGTTAGAAGGGTTTAAATTGGCGGAACGGTCGCGTAGTTCTTCGCGACGAATTGCCGTTGCGATGCTCCTCGCGATGGTACTAAGTCCCTTCGCAGCGTTTTGGGGCGCGCTCCATCTCGGTTATGAGAGTGGCGCGATTGAAGTCTGGTCGGGGTCTGTGTTCAACCGCACCCAGAGTTGGTTGACGAACCCGATGCCTGTGGACGTTCCGTCTTTGATCGCCATGGTTTGTGGACTGCTGTTCGCGTTCGGTCTGACGTTGGTTCGACTCCGCTTTTTCTGGTGGCCCCTGTACCCGATTGGCTACGCCATCTCTGGGACGTGGGCAGTGAACTTTTTTTGGTTTTCAGTTTTTATCAGTTATTTCATCAAATTGGCGATTCTGCGTTTCGGCGGTGTGCGGACGTTTCGGCGGGTCGCCCCATTCTTTCTGGGACTGATTGTGGGCGAATTCTTGGTAGGCAGTGTCTGGGGACTGCTGGGCATCTTCCTCGAAAAGCCGATGTATCGATTTATATGGTGAGGGACCGCCTCTACCGTTTTTCGCTTGACAAAGCGTCGTGGATTCCCATAGAATATAATAAGATTTCTGCCTATTCGGTATACCGTAATATGTTCGCAAATTGAGGGGTTCCGAGACTTAACGATGGGACACATACAACAACTTCGTCGAATTACAATATGGGGTGTCGGTTTAATCGGGGGATCGCTTGGACTCGCACTGAAAAAGAACGGATTTCAAGGGCAACGCGTCGGGTTGGGACGCAACATCGGCAGGCTTGAAAAGGCACTCCAACACGATGCGGTTGATGTGGTTACGACAGATATGGTGGAAGGCCTGCACGAAAGCGATCTTGTCGTTCTATGCCCTCCTGTTGAGTTGGTGCCAGTGTTGGTCCAGCATATTGTTGAAGTTGTTGGTTCGCAACAGTCTATGGTGCTGACGGATGTCGGTAGTACGAAATCGGTGTTAGTGCAGCGGGTCGAGGCGCAGCTGAGGGAACAGGGGTCGGAGACCCTTTCCTTTGTCGGTGGACATCCAATGGCAGGTTCACACGAAACCGGCGTCGACGCGGCGCGGGCAACGCTTTTTGAAAACGCCACGTGTATTGTGACACCCACAGAAAGTACGCAGTCGGATTCCCTACAGTTGGTCAGAAATCTATGGGAATTTGTCGGTGGTGTCCCGTGTTTCCTCACGCCTGAAACCCACGATCTCCTCATCGGTGCCGCAAGCCACCTCCCACATCTCATTGCCAGTTTGCTCACCAATACCGTTGCGAATGTAGAAACGGAACAGCAGAAAGCGTTGGACTTTACAGCGACCGGCTTTCGGGATTCCACGCGTATTGCAGCGGGTTCGCCCGACTTGTGGACCGGCATTTTCTCCCAAAACAGAGATGTCCTTTTATCCCTCATAGATGACATCGTTAACAACTTAACTGAATTCAAAACCTTGCTTCAGACGGATGACCTTGCTGAGATGGAACGTGTACTTCTGGAGGCGCAAGGTATCGTCGAGAAGCGTAGGAAAGCCTTAGGAGGCGTATGAAAAAAACGGAATCTCAGGTGACGATTGCGATAGATGGACCCGCCGGGTCTGGGAAAAGCACAGTGGCTCGGCGTGTCGCGGAAAAACTCAGACTGCTGTATCTCGATTCCGGGGCGATGTACCGAGCGGTGACCCTGTTGGCATTACAGGAAGGACTTGCAGCGGATAGCCCGAAATTGATTGACCGTGTGAAAGCGTGTCATATTGAATTCACGGATAACGGTAGAACCATTCTGCTGAATACGGAGGATGTTTCTGTCCAGATCCGAACGCCAGCCGTCAACAGAGTGGTCGCAGATGTCGCGAAGATCCCAGAGATTCGCCGTGAAATTGTGAAACACCAACAGCGGATCGGTGCTGAAGGGAGCATCATCGCTGAGGGTAGGGATTTAACGACGATCGTTTTCCCGAACGCCGATTTTAAATTCTATCTTGATGCTTCTGTGACGGAGCGGGCAAAACGGAGACTCGCTGAACTCCAAGCGCAAGATGAAGAGGCAACATTAGCAGTGGTTGAAGCAGAGATTCGCGAGCGGGATGAAAAAGATACGACGCGGGAACACAGTCCTTTGCGTGCGGCTCATGACGCGATTGTCGTGGATACGACTGATAAAACGATTGAAGAAGTGGTTGATTTTATTATTACACGTGTGTGTGCAAACGAACGATGAGAATAGGAGGGGTTTGTAACCCCGATATTTTTTATGTGGTATACCAATAATCAGTTCTGGACATCTCGTGCGGTCTATCGGTGGGGGCATCGGCTCACAAACCTTTTCTGTAAAACTTTCGGGCGGCTTGAAGCACAAGGCGTTCACCATATTCCGAGAGAAGGTGGGGTGCTCCTCGTTTCGAATCACGTCAGTTTTCTGGACCCCGTTATCGTCGGTTCCGCCGCCAACCGTGAGGTCCATTATATGGCGCGAAGTAATGCCTTCGACATTCCCGGCTTAGGGAAACTCATCTCCGCCTATAATGCTTATCCGGTGAATAGAGGGGCACCGGACTTAGGGGCGTTACGAAACACGATCTCTCTCTTGAAAAATGGCAACGCTGTGCTTATATTTCCCGAAGGCACTCGTAGTGTTGATGGCACGTTAGGGAAGGCGCGGGACGGTGCCTGCTTTATTGCACACCGGGCAGGCGTGCCGACGATTCCTGTTTTCCATAGTGGTGCGGAACGGATGTTACCGCGCCACAGTAAACGGCTGCGTCGGTCAAAGTTGACTGTCGTCTTCGGTCCGCCGCTTGAACTCACTGTCGAAAAGTTTGAGACGAAGCGCGAGATGTATCAACAGATGGGCAATCAGATGATGGAAGCAATCGCTAATTTGCGGGAGAGTCTGTTAGGAAGTCGGATTCGCCAGAATGAGTAAAACATCCCCCTCTTGAACCTGATAGGTCTTGCCCTCGGCTCGCAATAGACCTTTACTTCGGGCTTGTGGGTAACTGCCGCACGCGACTAAGTCAGCCCAGTTAATTGTTTCAGAACGGATGAACCCTTTTGCGAAATCGGTATGGACACGTCCCGCTGCATCGACAGCAGTCTGTCCCTTCTGCAGCGTCCAGGCGCGTGTCTCGACGGGACCCGTCGTAAAGAACGTTAGCAGTCCTAATAACTGATACGATGTCTGGATGAACCGCTCTAAAGCGGATTCGCGCAGTCCCATTTCCTCCATGAAAATTTCGGTATCCGTTTCATCGAGTTGCGACAACTCCATTTCCAGTTGTGCGGCGAGGACAATGACTTCCGTTTGGGGTTCTGTCTTATATTGCGTAAAGCGTTCGAGAATTTCATCAGCGGCGTCGAGTTGGGTTTCACCGATGTTGCAGACTAACAACAACGGTTTCTGGGTCAAGAACCCATAGCCGCGTATCACTTTCTCTTCATTGGCAGAGAGGTCGAGCCTCCGGAGCGGTTTGCCGGCTTCAAGCGTTTTCTGACACGCCTCTAAAAGTCTAATTTCACTTTGCTGTTCCGCAAGTTTCTGATTCTGAAATTGCTTACGGAGCCGCGTCAGTCTGCCTTCAACGATCTGCAAATCTGCCAATGCGAACTCAAGGGCGACGCTTTCAATATCGCGTGCGCCGTCAACGCTGCCGTCAACGTGTGGAACCGCGTCGTCTTCAAAGAGTCTGACGACATGTGCAAGGGCATCGACTGTGCGGAGTTCTGCGAGCATTCCAGAATCTAATTCTGCTTGTTCCATGTCCGATTTTGTTACCCCAGCAACGTCCACGTAGTCGATTGTCGCCGGTGTTGTTTTGTTAGATTCGGATATCTTTGCTATCGGGTCCAAGCGTTCGTCTGGGACGTTGGCGGTACTCAGGTTTATCTGCCCGCGACTGGTATAGCCCCCAATTTCTGCGTTGGATTGGGCTAAGGTATTGAACACTGTCGTTTTTCCGACTTGGGGTCTGCCGACAATTCCTATTTTCATTTTTTTTCTAAAAATCTATTGACAACATCCGTCTAAAGTATTAAGATAAGGGGTGAATGGTAGCCTTCAACAACGGCACAGGGTTTTTGCTTGGGTATTTCTGCGAATTTCTTCAGATTTAAGGGACGCATTTGATAGTTCTAACGGACGTTGTTTAACCACAAGGAATAACTAAAAAATGGCAGCAGAAAAAGGAACATGGAGACGGCACATCGTCAAAGGTTTAACAGTGCTCTTAATCCTCACGATATGTCTTGCCGTTTTGCAATGGTTTATCATCAAAGAATTATTTGGTTTCGGTGCCGATATGGTGAAGGATGCCCTGGTGCGGCAAGCCCCTGAAGGGGTGGATCGATATAACATTGAGGCGACATTTGATCGGGTCAAAACAGCGGGTATGCAGCTGCCGTTCAGTTTCCTTACGGGAAAAATCAGTCTTCGCAAAATCAGAGCCGTTGGTAGATATGCGATAGAAGCGAATGCTGATGAATCTTGGGACGCCGAGGAGGTTAATACACTCCTGCGAATGATGAACGCCTCTGTCGGGGTTAAAGGAGGAACCGAGTAACTGACAGTATCGGTTTGCAAGCGACGCTTAAACAATGCGAACACAACTAACTCCCCCTTATGAGAAGTTCGCCTATGCCTATGATAGGATGATGACGAACGTCAACTATACGCGTTGGACCCATTATATTGAGTCGCTTTTCGACAAATATGATGCCAAACCGCGCACGGTTCTTGATGTAGCCTGTGGTACCTGTGCCTTGACGATAGAACTCGCATTGAGAGACTATGAGATGACTGGCGTGGACCGGGCAGTGGGTATGCTGGACATCGCGAAGGAAAAAGCCGCGGCGCACGATGTAAATATCGAACTCCATTCCGGTGACATGCGCGAATTTCAACTGAACCAACGGTTTGACGCCGTCCTCTGCACTTACGATAGCATTAACTATGCTTACGATGAAACCGAATTAAGCAACGTCTTTCAGTGTGTCGCCGAGCATCTCGAACCGGATGGCTTATTTATCTTTGATGTGACGACGGAACGGAACATCGTTGAGCATTTTCACAACAGAACGTTCGCGTCAAACCATGAGGATTATACCTACATCTGGAAAAACAACTACCTCCATCACTCCAAGATGTGCCGCACCGTCCTAACCTTTTTTATTCGAGAGGGCGACCTGTTTCGCCGTTATGAAGAGATTCACCAACAGCGAATCTTTGAAGTTAGCACCGTCAATGACTTGCTCAAAGCCGCCGGTTACAAGCCGCTGAGTGCTTACGACATGTACACCTTCAATCGTTGGAACCGCTATTCAGATCGGATTAATTTTACAGCGCGTTTACTCTGAAGGTTCGCCGGGCTTGCCGTTGAAAAAAACGATCCCACGTATTACAATCCCTCTACAACAAGATCGCCAACCTCTTCAGTCGTGTAGCCCATTCGTCCGGCACCGAGGTCTTTAATTTTCCCACTTGCCAACAGGTCACTGATAGATTTCTCCACTTTTGTTGCCGCTTCTGCGTGTCCGAGATGGTCGAGCATCATTCCGGCAGCCCCTATCGCTGCGATCGGATTAATCTGATTTTTGCCGGTGTAACGCGGCGCGGAGCCGTGAATCGGTTCAAACATGGCGACGCTTTCTGGGTTCAGGTTGCCAGACGCTGCCACCCCCATGCCCCCTTGAATCATCGCACCAAGATCGGTGATAATGTCTCCAAACATGTTGCATGTCACAATGACATCGAACCACTCTGGGTTTTTCACCATCCACATTGTTGTCGCATCGACAAAGGCATATTCCTTCTTGATGTCGGGATAATCTTCGCCTACCTCGTCAAAGACCCGCCGCCACAAATCGTGTGCGTAAGTGAGGACGTTGGCTTTGTCGCAGAGCGTCAGCGTATTTTCCCTGTTGCGCTTTTTGGTGAGTTCGTAGGCATAGCGCACGCAGCGTTCTACACCTTTGTAGGTGTTAATCATTTCCTGAATTGCCACTTCATCGCGTGTGCCGCGTTTCAGGAAACCTCCGATACCGGCGTATAAACCTTCGGTGTTCTCGCGAACAATGATGAAGTCGATTTCTTCCGGTCCCTTGTCTTTCACGGGGGTTGGGACACCGGGATAGAGTTTGACGGGACGGAGGTTGATGTAGAGATCGAGTTCAAACCGGACCTTGAGCAGGATGCCTTTCTCTAAAATACCGGGTTTGACATCGGGATGCCCGATGGCACCAAGGTAGATAGCGTCTAATCCCCGGAGCTCCTCTAAAACTGAATCCGGTAAGACTTCTCCCGTTGCCAGGTACCGGTCGCCGCCGACATCGTATTCGACTGTCTCGTATTGAATTCCTGCTTGTTTCGCTGCTGCCCCGAAGACCTTCATCGCTTCGCGCGTTACTTCGGGGCCGATTCCATCGCCAGGGATAAGCCCGATTTTGTACATAGATATTCTCCAAGATGTTATAGTTTGCAAGTCAAGACTTGCTTTAGAAAAGTAGACTCCTTATATTTTACTACATTCGGGACGATATTGCAAATTGGGTAGGACGTACTCATCTCGCTTTCAAAATAGTGTATTGCTGCGGTTGACCCTCAACAATTTTCAACACACGGATACCGGCAGCAGGTTTGATAGGATGACGGTTCTTATCAAAGCTGGAAATAGTTGTCGCCCCTTGGTAGTCAGTGATAGCGGCAACTGCATCCCGAATCATAACAGGGTCTGTGGATTGCGCGTTTTCAATCGCTATTACCAATAACTTCATGGCATCGTAACCTAATGGCGCAATACCGATAGGCTGAGCTTTAAACATTGTTTCATAAGCACCCGTAAAATCTGCAGCAAGTTCATCCGAGATACTACAATAGTAGGAATTTTCGAGAGGGGTGTTATCCTCTAAAATGTCTAACATTAACGGATCATCCCAACCATCGCTGCCGATAAAGATGGACTTAAGGCGCATCTCCCGCGCTTGTTTCACGATGCGCGGGTTCTCTGGCGGAAAACTCGCGAGCAGCAGAACATCAGGGCTTGACTCTTTGATGATCGCCAGTTGTGCATGAAACGTTGTATCGCCTTGTTCATACGTTTGACTGGCAACAATGCGACCGCCAAGTTCTTGGAAATTCGCATCAAATGCGTTAACGAAACCTTTAGAGTAAACATCCCCGTTCTGCCAAAGCATCGCTGCAGTTTTCTTGCCGAGGTCGTTCACTACAAAACCTGCCATGACTTTCGCTTGCAAGGCGTTTGAATTCGCCACGAGAAAGAGAAAATCTCTGGGATCATTCCCAGTATTCGTCACGTCGGCACCAGTTGCCCCGACAATGACGGGGATATTGATGATCGGTCCAACTTTAACGGCACTACTTGAAAACATCGGACCTAATATAGCGACAACGTTTTCCATTTTAGCTAATTCTATTGCAGAATCAGCAATGGATTCCGCTTCCACTTTATAGATAAGCTCTACCTGCCTCCCAAGAACACCGCCTGCCTTGTTGATTTCGGCTAAGGCGAGTCTTGCCCCGTCGCCAAAAGTGGCGTAATTTAGCAACGGATGAATCAAACCCACTTTAAGGGTAGGCGTTGACTCTCCAATTATTTCGACATCTTCCGTTCTCTCCCCCGCAGACAGGTAAGCGACTGAGAGTCCGATTAATACGCATACTGTTAACCTAAAAATTTTCGGATTCATGAACTGCTCCTATGTTTTTAGACCAAGGTACCCAGGGCAGGATAGTCTAATATTCTGTTTGAGGGTTTTCGGTTAGATAATGATGGGCTTGCAATCCATCTGAATGCTGCTGTCCTATCATTATTCAATCTTCAAAAGTATAACAAATGTAAGAAAATAGTCAAGAAAAAACTGGTACTTCAAGTCATGACTGAATGCGGCTGCGATGAGCGGATTTGATGTTTCCGCAAAAAGTAGGGATGTGGTATAATAGTTACCTACATTGCAGTGTATTTGAGACACTGGAGGAACACATTGATTAGCGAAGCGCGCCTGAAGACAATTCTCAATCAATTTCGCGACCAACGTATCCTTGTCGTTGGTGATTTTTATCTTGACGCCTATTGGTACATAGACAAGACCCGTTCAACGCTCTCCTTGGAAACGCCGTGGCATACCAATCCCGTTGTTGCGCAACGTTATAGTCCCGGGGCTGCTGGAACGGTTACAAATAACCTGAAGGCGTTAGGCGTAGGCACGGTCTATACATTGGGTGTTATTGGTGAAGACGGATTCGGGGGGACGCTGCTGGAGTGTTTACAGACGAGCGGATGCCTGACGGATTTTATGATACAGGTGCCGGGACGGGTAACGCCTACCTATCTTAAACCTATGCATCGTGGCTATGAAGGCGTGGAGACGGAGGGACCGCGGTTCGATATTGAGAACCGATCGGCGATGGATGGAGCGGTTGAAACTGCGGTTATTAATGCCCTTCGGAATTGTATACCACTGGTTGATGGTGTAATTGTCGGGGATCAGATGCCGATTGAGAACTTGGGTGTTGTTACTAACCGAGTGAGAGAAGCGTTATGTGAGTTGGGCGTGGCGTTTCCTGATAAAGTCTTTTTCGCCGACGCTCGCACGCGGATTGGTCAGTATCGAAACGTCATTATTAAACCGAATCGGTTTGAAGCGAAACGTGCGCTTCAACCAGAGTGGCATGGACGGGAAGTTGACATCGAGGACGCGAGACAATGTGCCGTTGCCCTCGGAGAACAGACCCAAAGAACGGTATACGTCACCCTCGGCGAAAACGGTATTCTCGTCTACAATAGCGGTGAGTTTACGCACATCCCCGGTGTCTCCCTTAACGATGAGATTGATCCAGTTGGCGCGGGGGATAGTGTTTCGGCGGGACTTGTTGCAACGCTCTGTAGTCTACGCGCTTCACAAGTAGAGGCATCTGTTGAGGCGGCTTATGTTGGGAATCTGGTGGCTTCAATTACCGTCACTAAAATCGGTACGACGGGTACCGCGTCACCCGCAGAAATCCTACAACGTCATCGGAACTATGAGAATCTATGAATATTTTCGACGCGATAACACAGCGACGCAGCCATCGTGGGACGTTTCAGAACCGCGCAATTGATGCGGCAGACCTTGAAAAACTTATTGAGGCTGCGCGGTGGACGCCGTCACCGTTCAATGTTCAACCGTGGGAACTTGTGCTCATCCAGGAAGCAGCGGGCAAGGTTGCCCTCGCCGAGGTAACGGAGCACGCTATCGTTGAACAATTCAAAGATGCCAAGTTTCTTGATGACAACAGCCGGTGGATGCGTCTTACAGAGGCGGACTTGAAGACGTTCGGTGATGGTGTACTCCTGACGGACCACGTGACGCTGCCGAAAGTGCTTCAGGACGCGCCGAATGGGGTATTGGAAGGGATGTTGAAAAACGCGAAGGCGTTCACACTTTTGGGGCATCTGGGGGCAGGGAAGATACCCGCGAAGGAGATCGCCGCGCAGGTCCGTGAGGCGCCCCTCCTCATGTTGGTTACAATGAATTGCAAGAGATATCCGCCTGGTGACGGGGGAACGCGATGGATGTGGTTGAGTATGGGAATGTTAATTCAGAATGTGCTTCTGGCTGCAACTGCTTTAGACATCGGTGTGCAATTTGTCAGTGCGCCTCTGGAACGCACTGCGGATCGTGAACGGGTTCGTCAACTTTTCAATATTCCGACTTCTCATGAAGTAATTACGCTGCTCAGGATGGGATATATTGAAAAGAGTCGTGGGAGCTCCGTCCGGTTGCAGCCATCAGCGTTTGTTCACCTTGAAAAGCGAGAGTAGGCGGGCAACAGCGACCCGCCGCTATTGAAATGTGGTATATTATGTACCGCTGTTCTGTAAAAGTTCTTTCAATGCTGCTTTCTTTTTTTTCAGTCGTCGTTGTTGGCGTTGGCGGATTTGTGTCCTACGTCGGACCTGTCCGCTTTTACTTCGTGGCATGACATTACCCCCTTTCTTCGATTGTTTTGGCGAGATACATGACTGCCGATCGGCACTGTGCTTCTACCTCTGCCATTGCAAGCGTCAATTCTGCGCCTGAACGTGCGTGTAACTGCAACCGCTCTTCGGTAACCGTAATATAGCGTTCGTTTTCCACATCAACAAATTCAACCTTTTCTTCACTTTCATTCACCAAAGCGTAATTGGTAAGTCCGCCTTGTAGGGATGCGTCGCCTGTCCCCTCCTCAAAACGCTTCTGTATTGCCAAGCCGTTGAAGTTTTTATAAAGTGCCCGAGCGGGGAGTTCGTCAGGTGACACGACCGATTCCACTATTGCTGAGGCAAGTGTGCCGGGACGCGTGGCTGGATCTAAAGGTAATGCAGAAGTCTCCTCAGGAAGCGGTACAGCATTTTCCGGGTCGGGTATTTTGATATGTGCTGGGTCGAAATCGGACGCAACCGATTCTGTTAAGCCGACTTCGGCGTCCTCTCCGTTGTGGGGTTCCGGGGTTTGTCCAGTATCTGAAAAGACAGGAATCGCTTGAGACTCATACGCTTCTGAGTCTTCGTATTCCAGGACGTTAGAAAGAATCTCTTTAACCTCTTCATGCCTATCAATAATCAGATCCGGTTCTTCCACGAGTATCCGTAGGGTTTCAATACCGATACTTTGGATCAGCGGGTGGAACGTTAGTATGTCCGGCGGCGCTGCCTCAAAGAGCGAACGGGTAACATAAGCGACCTCGGCGAGGTCGCGGTTCCCTATTAGTTTTAGGCGTTTTTCACATGCCGTGAGTGCTTGTACTAATTGTTGCATGAAATCGGGTGTAACGAGGTGTGGGAGCACTTCAACCCGAAAATGCTCACATGCACGTTCCGCTTCCGGTAAAGGATTCGGTGCCTCTTCACTCGCGACGTCTTCATCCATTACAATCGTTAGATGCGTGAGGTCTTCTTCAAATTCATCTACGTCTGTTTCATCTACGTCTGTTTCATCTGCTTGGTAATTATCGAGGACTTCCGTCACGCGTGTATACATCAGTTCAAAGTCGAAAAGAATGCCTTCAAGTTCAGGTTCATTGAGAAGTTTTCGACTCTGTGAGATACAGGCGTGCAAATGCGCTTCTTCTGACTTTGCGTAGGGGAGTCTACGTTGTTTTTCGAGAGCAAGTTGTTTTTGCCTAAATTTCCGGTCGCGGTTTCGTTTTTCGCGCTTCCGTGCCACATTTATGGAGCGGCGTCCCTTTTTCTTTGCCATGATAATCTTTTTCGTTATTTTAAGGTAGCTACTGAGTGAACTTTTTCGGGCTTTTTAGATTCCGAACGTAGGTTAACACCAAGTTTAGCGTGCTATGCGTCATTAAACAAGTATATACCATTACCAATTTATTGTCAAGTTTTAAATTTTTAACGCCTCTCGCTTAAAACTTGACTCAATAGAAGTTTTGTGGTATTATATTATATATTGTTAATTAATTCCAGATTGCCACTTACCAAATTTTAGGGAAGATGGCAGTTTCGGTTGTTAATTAAGGTTATATTTTTTTAACGTGAAGTGTGGGGTGTCCCATTCTACGTTTTTGTGTTTATTATATTAAGAGTAGGTTTATAGTAAAACCAAGAGGAGGAATTCTATGTATTGTCGTAAATACATTAAACCTATCGTCTTAGCCCTCAGCATTTTTGTAGGCGTTTTGATGTGTGCGTTTACGGCGGTTATAGCGGACGAACATGCTGAAGAAGCAGCGGCAGCGGAGGCCACGGACGAGGCTGAAGCGTCTGAGGAAGCATCTGAGGCGGCGTCTGAAAGTGCGGCTCCTGTGAGGCTTGAGAGTCTTGTTGTTGTGGGTAGCCGTGCGCAGCCACGTTCTGTCTTGGATTCGGCAGTCCCGATTGATATTGTGTCAAATGAAGCTTTTGAGAAGCAGGGCGGCGCGGATCTACCGGATCTACTGAGAACTTTGGTGCCATCTTATAACGTCAATACGCAACCGATTAGCGATGCGTCAACAGTCGTACGTCCGGCGAATTTACGGGGACTTGCCCCAGACCATACGCTGGTACTGGTTAACGGTAAACGGCGACACCGTGCCGCAGTGATTCACTGGCTCGGAAACGGTTTGTCTGATGGTTCACAGGGACCTGACCTGGCACCTATTCCCGCAATTGCTCTGCAACAGGTAGAGGTCCTCCGTGATGGCGCCTCCGCACAATATGGGTCGGACGCTATTGCGGGTGTGATGAATTTTCGATTGAAAGACAACTACGAAGGCGGTTCGATTGAATTTAAACCCGGTATCTACCAATACGGCGACGGTCGACAGTTTGCTGTCGCAGGGAATATCGGTTTAGGGAATCCAGACGCCTGGAGTAACCTCAGTTTTGAATACGGTGGCGCAGATCCGACCATCCGGTCTATCCAACGTAATGATGCCATATCCTTGATTAACGCAGGCAATTTCAGTGTGAAAGACCCGGCGCAAATTTGGGGACAGCCGATTATAGAGAATGACATCAAACTCTTCGCCAACTACGGTGCCTCCATCACGGATAGCATCGACTTCTATGGACATGCCAACTACGCACGTAAGCGGGTTGAAGGTGGGTTCTATTTCCGTAACCCGAATACCCGCGGCGGTGTGTTTAGTACGACGGGTGGCAAGACGTTGCTCGTTGGGGATATGCGGGGTTTGACAGCTGAGATGACGGCGTGGGAAGCCCGAAAGCAGGCAGCGGAGGCTGCCGGGCAGGAGTTTACCGAACTGTCGCCTCACGATGCTGACGATATCCCGATAACCAATCACGTTCCTGATTCCACACGGTTGCAAGCCGTCAAGAATGACCCGAATCTATTCACATTCCAAGAGATGTTCCCAGGCGGATTCACACCCAGATTTGGTGCATTCATGTGGGATAGTTCCGTCGTCGTTGGCGTTAAAGGCACTGCTCTGGAAGAGGCATTAGGCAAACCCTTAACGTGGGATGTGAGTGGTTCTTTTGGACGGAATCATGCTGATTTCTTTATCTTCAACACTGTTAATGCTTCACTCGGACCCGATACACCGACATATTTTGATCCGGGTGACTATATCCAGACGGATTATAACCTCAACTTCGATGTAGCGTATCCGTTGCACGATATGGTGTTCCTCGCTTCGGGTTTGGAATATCGGGACGAAGGCTTTGAAATTATAGAGGGCGAACGCGAGTCGCATCAGATCGGGCCCCTCGCAGCGCAAGGCTTCACGGCTGCCTCCAACGGATTTTCGGGGTTCAGCCCAGTTGCGGCAGGCACGTGGCACCGTTACAACGTTGCGGCGTATCTGGAAACTGAAATCAGACCGATTGATCCGCTCCTGATCGCGCTGGCTGTGCGCGGTGAACAATTTGAGATTTTCGGTGGCACCCTGAACTACAAAGCCGCTGTAAACTACAAGGTTACAGAAACGATGCGGTTACGGGGAAGTTATAGTACCGGGTTCCGCGCACCGACGCCCGGGCAGCAAAATACGTTCAACATTACCACTGAATACGATTTTGCGAAGGGTGATCTCGTGAATAAGGGAACAATTCCTTCCACCAACCCTGCTGTCGGTGTTGTGACAGGTAAGGAAGATAACTCGCTTGACCCGGAAACATCAAATAACTTCACAGGTGGATTTACCGTTGATATTTTGGGTGTAAATTTCACGATGGACTTTTTTGATATTCGGCTGAAAAACCGGTTATCGGTGTCCCAACACTTTACATTGACCGATTCGCAGAAGGCGCAGCTCATCGCCGCAGGTGTAACCAGTGCGGCGAATCTGGAAACATTCCAGTTCTTTATCAATGACTTCGCTACGACAACCAATGGTATTGACTTTGTCATTACAGCACCAATACCCAACGGAAACCTCATCGCCGTGTATAACTTCACGAACACCACAGTTACCGATCACAATCCGGACACGCTGGACGATCATCGAATCAGGGAACTGCAAGAGAATTTACCCGCACACCGCGCCAGTTTGACTGCCGTTCAATCCATAACGGATGCCTGGGGAGTCCTCGGGCGCGCCAGTTATTTCAGCGGTTGGTTCGATTCTGAAGATTACTTACAGAATCCAGATGTGCCAGGCACTGGAGAATACACTGGAAGGGTTATTTTCGACTTGGAAACTACTTACACCGTGGGCGGCGGATTGGCGCTCACGCTCGGTGGAAGAAATATCCTGAATACCTATCCCGATGAAAATCCGAATGGTGCTGATTCTGTTGGCAACAAATACGGGCAGTTCAGTCCGTTTGGGTTTGATGGGGCATACTGGTATGCCAAAGTCGGATACAGTTTCTAAACCTATCTCCTGAAAAGTACTGAATATGCTTTTCACAATAGGCGCGGTTTCCTACCGCGCCTTTTCACTATTATATAACCTACAGTTGCCACCTTGGCATGACAGGCACCTATCGCATTTTGATGAAAATCGGCATGCAATTAAAAGCCCTGTTATCAGCACTGTCAAAGATGGAAAGACACAGTTCCATCAATTTATTTTTCCGTAATACTTGCAATTATAGGTCTATTGTACGTATACGACTCCCGCTCCAGCGGAGCGGTATATCTATAGAGGGGTAAATTGACATGAGTAATCAGAACCGAGACGCAGAATATACAATGGGCCGCAGCCAAGAGGAAACGGAACGCTTAATCGAGCAATCACAACTCTATGACGATGTGACACGACGTTTTTTCCTCAGAAGCGGTATCGCCAACGGAATGAAAGTCCTTGATGTTGGGAGTGGCGCTGGCGATGTGGCACTCACACTCGCCGAATTTGTCGGACCTGAAGGCGCAGTTGTTGGCGTAGATGTCAATCCTGATGTTCTCAAAACAGCACAAGACCGAGCGGATGCCGCAGGTTTTTCAAACGTTGAATTCATCGCGGGTGATGCCCGAACCCTTGAGCTTCCAAACGATTTTGATGCAGTCGTCGGTAGACTCGTCCTGCTGTATATGGCAGACCCGGCGGAGGCACTTAAAAAGTTGGTTACCCATCTTCGCCGTGGCGGGATTATCGCCTTTCAGGATACTGAACTCGCGCTCTACCAGACAGTGATACATCCGGATACACCTTTGATAAACCAGTTGGTTGAATGGGGGCTCACGGTGTTTGAACGTTCAGGGGCGCATCTCAACATGGGGATGGAACTTTACCGGGTCTTCGTTGATGCAGGTTTGCCTGAACCGACTTTACACTTTGAAGCCCCCATGGGCGGTCCTGAGGGCTGGCCCGGATTTGAATATCTCGCCAATAGTTTCCGAAGCCTCATTCCGCTCATGGAGGCGTATGGCATCGCCACAGCTGAAGATGTAGATATTGACACACTCGCAGAACGAATACAGGCGGAGGTCACTACATCAAAACGCCCGCTTTTGTTGCCACCCCACATCACGGCGTATGCATCTCTACCGGCATAGATGGTTCCACGCATGGCGAAAAATAATTCAGAGACTTCACACACACCACATCGCGATGCCACCTATACATTAGGACGCACCTCACACGAAACAACGCGTCTCATGGAACAATCAAGAATCTATGGGGCGTCGACGCAACGTCTCTGTAGGCGAGCCGGTATAACGGAAGGGATGCGAATCCTTGAGATCGGTAGTGGGGCTGGTGATGTCGCCTTTATGCTTGCTGAACTTGTCGGACCCACGGGACATGTCATTGGTGTAGATGTCAATGCCACAATTCTGGACACCGCACGCCAACGAGCAACCGATGCAGGCATGCGGAACGTGGAATTTATTGCCGGCGATGCGCGGATGCTGACTTTCGCCGACCAATTTGATGCGATTGTTGGACGGTTTGTGTTGATGTATATGGCGGATCCGAGGGAGGCATTCGCGACGCTCATAACCCATTTAAAGCCGGGCGGTATTGCCGCGTTTCAAGAGCCAGAATACACGCTCTATCCTGCGGTTTTACATCCCGATACGCCGCTCATGAACCAACTGATTCAATGGATTTTGGAGGTGTTTGAACATTCAGGTGCACATCTTGACATGGGCTTTGGGCTGTATCGTGCTTTTGTTGATGCAGGTTTGCCGCCACCAATGATGCATCTTGAATCGCCTATCGGTGCCGCCGAAACTTGGGCAGGTTACCGTTATATGGCAACTATCTTTCAGAGTCTTCTGCCGCTCTTAGAGAAATACGGGCTTGCGACTGCAGAGCAGGTCGATGTGGAGACATTAGCCGCGCGGATCCGAGAAGAGGTTCTCGTATCGAAACGGCCGTTTTTCTTGCCGTTGCATATAACCGCACATGCGATACTTCCAACCTGAAATTAAGGAACAGGTTGCGGGTTAAAGCCTCAAAAAATTGTGATTTTGGGTTGATATACATATTGGAATGTGATATAATTGTATTAACTAAAATTAAAGAATGGAATTCCATCTAATCTGTAATCATCCTTTTGATTCAATGGCGATTCACAGGTATCAGGTGGGGTTTACGTAATTAATCTCTGCTCCCTGTTTTTGTTTCAAAAGCGGTGGAGCCATTAGTCCGAAGAGAGGCATAAAAATTTGAATCCTTACGAATTGTTGCTGATCATTACGCCCGACCACGATGAAAACGAAGCAGAGGCTCTTACGAATCAAGTAAGGGGCATTATTGAAGGTGGCGGGACTCTCCTGAAGGTTGATCCTTGGGGAAAAAAACGACTCGCTTATCCCATCCGGAAACGGAATGAAGGCTATTATGTGCTCTACATTTTTGAGTGCGTCCCGAGTTTCGTTGCCGAGTTAAATCAATCCTTGCATGTTATTGAAGCGATTTTGCGGTATATGATCGTTCAATGCGAGGATGATATTGAGAAGTTGAAAGCTGAACTCACCCCTGAGGCGGCCAAGGTCGAAGAATCAACGCCGGATACGGAATCAGCGTCGGGTGATAAGGCAGCGGCTGAAAATACAATAGATGATGACGCAGCGGCTGAAGATACAACAGCGTCTGCCTGAAAGAAGCGTCATCCAAATTTTAAACCAACTTTTGGCGTGTAGGCTCCCTCAAAAGGTCTGAGCCTACGCATAAAAAGGAGCAACCATGGCAAGTTACAACAAGGTTATCCTGATGGGAAATCTCACTCGGGATCCTGAAGTGAAATTCCTGCCGAGTGGAACAGCCATCGCGAATTTTGGATTGGCTATGAATGAAAGTTACACCGATCAGCAGACGGGTGAACGAAAAGACATTCCCTGTTTTGTTGATATAGAAGCATGGGGTAGGCAGGCGGAAATAGTGGGTGAATATTTCAGTAAGGGCAGACCGATTCTGATTGAAGGTTCCCTCAGATATGATTCCTGGGAAGCTGAAGATGGCACGAAGCGGAACCGTCTGAAAGTCCGCCTGCAGCGGTTTCAATTTGTTGGGAGACGTGAGGACAACGAGGCGGGCGGCGGCTACACCGATGCCCAACCCGCAGCTGCATCAGGACAGGCGGCATCTTATCAGGAGGCACCTGCTCCCACTGTGAGTGACGCGTCTTCCACAACAGAGGACGATATTCCGTTTTAAGTAAGCAATAGCGGTCGGTGATCAGCAGTCGGCAGTCAGTAAGAGAGGTTTGTTAGATGAAAATCTCCCTTCTGATAGCCGAAGGCTGACAGCCGAATGCCGCAAAAAAAAGGAACAGAATTGATATGGCATTCCGTCGCAGGCAGCGCTATCATAAAATAGAATCTTTCGATTACAAAGATGTTGATATGCTGCGAAAGTTTATTAATGAACGTGGCAAGATTGTGAGTCGCCGAGTCACTGGACTATCGGCGAAGCAACAACGTATGGTAACACGGGCAGTCAAGCGTGCCCGTAGTATGGCACTATTGCCGTTTACGCGATAGCGGTAGGGATTCAGACACGGACAATGGGTGTCCCTATGAAGGATGGATTTTTTTTCGAAAAATCCAAACTGAAAACTTTTCTACCGTAGCCCGTAATGAAATGGAGGGCGGATCTCAGGAACGCACGTAAAATATCCAAATTCACGTCGTTTCTCCGCAAGGTATAATTAAAAAATGGAAGTCATTCTAAAAGAAAGTGTTGAAGGTCTCGGGCTACCGGGCGATGTACTGAAGGTTGCAGATGGCTACGCACGTAACTATCTGCTTCCCATGCAGTTAGCCGTGCATGCCACGGAACGAAACCGTCGACACTTAGAGCACCAGAAACGGGTCATTGATCATCAAGAGACGAAGAATAAAGAACGGGCACGTGAAATCGCCGGACAGATGGCGGGGGTCACATGTACACTGAGCAGACGTGCTGGTGAAAATGATCGTCTCTTCGGGTCAGTTACCTCTATGGATATCGCAGAAAATTTACGAACGCAGGGGTTCGATTTGGAACGACGGTTTTTTGAACTCGCAGAGCCGATTCGTGAACTCGGTGTCTTCATGGTACCTATCAAATTGTATACAGACGTTGTCGTCGAACTCCGCGTTGTCGTTGAGCGTGAAGCGTAATTATGCAGGCACAACTGGTTGACTCCCTCTCTGACAAGGAAGCTGAACAAGCCGTCTTGGGCGCGATGATGACCGAGAAATCAGTTATTCCGCCAGTAATCACCAAGCTCGGCCAGACCGCTGATGTGTTTTTCACTGTAGACCATCAGTTGATCTATTCAGTGATCCTTGCTGTATATGACCGGGTTAGCAGTGCGGATCCCCTTCTTGTTGCTGATGAATTGAAACGGAGGGACCAGTTGAATCGCGCAGGGGGAACGGAGTACTTATACGAACTACAGGCGCCAATTGTAGAGACCGAGAGTACGGAGTTTTACGCAGATATCCTATATGAAAAGGCGACGCGCCGTCGATTAATTCGAGCGACCGCTGAGATTCGCGAGATGGCGTACGACGAAAGTGTAGAAATCGTTGAAGTGCTGAATCAATCACAGGAAGCGGTTTTTGATCTGAGTCAGTCAGATACCCAACGCGGGTTTGTCGCTATCCACTCCTTACTCACAGAGAGTCTGAGTGCGGTTGAACGTTTGTATCACAAAAAGAGTAGATATTTAGGCGTGCCAACCGGTTTTATGGATTTTGACCATCTGACATCCGGGCTGCAACCCGGTAATCTTATTATCATTGCTGCTCGACCGAGCATGGGAAAAACGACCTTGGTGCTGAACATCGCACAAAACATCTCCCTTGAACAAAAGCGTCCCGTCGCCATTTTTAGTCTTGAGATGCCGTCCCAGGATATCGCTATGCGAATGTTAGCCACCGAATCCCGAATTGATTTTAAACGGCTCCGAACCGGTAACTTCGGTGAAGAGCATTGGAGACCTTTGACCGAAAGCGCAAGTCGATTGGCAGAAGCCCCGGTCCTCATTAACGATAATCGGGGTCTTACCGTTCAAAGTTTACGCGCCGAGGGCCGACGCTTAAAAGGCGAACACAGCAATCTGGCACTCATTATCGTTGATTACCTGCAACTCTTGAGAGGGACGGGTAGATATCATTCGCGTGAACAGGAGATTTCTGAAATTTCACGCGCTTTGAAAATCCTTGCTTGGGAACTGAATGTTCCGATTATCGCGTGTTCGCAATTGAGTCGTGAGATTGAGCGGCGTCCTGATAAACGTCCGCAACTTTCAGATTTACGGGAGTCCGGGGCAATCGAACAGGATGCCGATCTCGTCGCCTTTTTACACCGGGATGATTATTACGAAGATGAAGATATCGCAGAGAGGGTTGAAGCCTTCATCATGATTAAGAAACAACGGAATGGACCGACTGGCGTCGTCCCTCTCTTTTTTACAAAAAATCAGATGCGGTTTGAGAACCCCAGTTAGATGGCTGTCAGCACGCGACGCTTTCAGTTCGGTTTTCAGTTAAGAGGTATTTTGCCGAAATCAGAACCCTCTTTTAACCGATAACTGACAACTGACAACTGGTAACGATTACACTAAAAATATGGAGCAGCAGCCCACTATATACGAAGCCCCGGGTGGTTTCCGTGATTTGGTTAAGATCCGGTTGCACAACGTGCTTTCCGAGATAGGACACGCCTTTACGCTCTTTTTTCAAACCCTTATCCAAATTTTTCGTCCTCCCTTTCAGTTTGATCTGTTAGTTAAGCAGTTGTTGTTGATCGGCTTCAATTCTTTAGCGGTTGTTATTGTCTCTGGGTTTTTCACGGGAATGGTGTTGGGCGTTCAGGGATATATTCAACTCAAACCTTATGCGGTGGAAGGCTCGGTGGCGAGATTTGTCTGTGTCTCAGTCGTGAAGGAACTCGGGCCAATGATTACTGCGTTTGTGCTTGCCGGACGTATCGGTGCCTCAATTACTGCTGAACTTTCAACGATGAAGGTTACGGAGCAAATTGACGCACTTGAAGTGATGGGCACAAATCCTGTCAAATATCTGGTTGTGCCGCGGTTTCTCGCCTGTTCTATGATGTTGCCGACGCTTACGATCTATTCGACGTTTGCGGGCATTGCTGGCGGTTTCGTCGCTGTTGTTACGCTATTTGATGTAAATGGTTCCTTCTTTCTCTTGGAAGTACAGAAGAATCTTTTTGTCGGAAGTGTTCTGATTAGTTTGATTAAAGCGACTTCCTTCGGAATGGCGATTGCTGCGGTCGGTTGCTACAAGGGCTTTAGTATCTCGACGGCGGGTGGAGCAGAGGGGGTTGGAATTGCTACAACTGGCTCTGCTGTAATCTCTCTTATTGCAATTCTCGTTTTAGATTTTGTCTTGAATCATATACTCTTTAACATTTTGGGGTTGGTATAATTAGCCGTCAGGCATCAGCCGTCGGTAAAGAGGTTTTCGCCTTATAAAGGTATAAAGGTTTCCTCAATGTATAATAAGAATAATAAGAACCGTAGCCTGCAACAATACGCAGAAATACCCAAGCAATACGCAGAAATGCCCAAGCAAAAACACCCCAAGCAAAAACACGCAGGCGGATATGAGCAACGCCCGTCAAAGTCCAAACGCACGCTGTGTCTCCGCAAGGTAAAATTAAAAGATGATTTCAATTAGGAATATCACAAAAAATTTTGGGGGCAAAAGCGTTTTAAATGGGTTAAGCCTCGAAATTCCGAGCGGTGAGACGCTTGTGATTATGGGACAGAGTGGGTGTGGTAAGAGTGTACTCCTCAAGATTATTACTGGATTAATGTCTGCGGATTCCGGTGAAATTTGGTTTGATGGAACGGAAATATCAAGCCTAAAAGGCAAAAAAATAAATAACCTCCGCCGAAGGATTGGAATGTTATTTCAATCTGCTGCGCTTTTTGATTCGATGACCGTCGCGGAGAACGTCGCTTTTATGCTCGATCAGCATACAGATCTCAACAAGCGAGAGGTGCGTAAGGTTGTTGACGAGAAGCTCGGTCTTGTGGATTTAGAAGGGGTCCAAGACTTGCGTCCTGCTGAATTGAGTGGCGGGATGCGAAAACGGGTGGGACTCGCACGCGCCTTGGCGTTTGATCCAGAGGTTATTCTCTACGATGAACCCACGACCGGGCTTGACCCGGTTACCTGTACCGAAATCAATCAACTTATTCGAGATCTCCATGAGAGGTTGCAAGTCACCTCCGTTGTGGTTACACATGATATGCACAGTGCCTTCAGTGTCGCGACCCGAATGGCGATGATTCACGAAGGTCGGCAGGTCGCATACGGCAGGCCAGATGAAATTATCAACATCGACGATCCCATTTTGCAACAGTTCATTCTATTTGGAGCACCAGATCAGATTCTCAACATGGAAAATCCCATTTTGAAAAGGTATTTGGGGAGGTAGTATGAACTTTTGGACGGCTTCCGTAAAAGTCGGTGTTATGGTTCTTATCGCAATCGTATTTCTGACAATTCTGCTGACGAATGCTGAGAATTGGCCCTGGGCAACTGCTGGTGATGAACTGACGTTTCAGTTTCGTTCTGTCAACGGGCTTTATGTCGGAGCAGGTGTTTACCTATATGGGGTCCCAATTGGCAAAGTAACGGCGATCGACCTCCGTCCTGATACGGATAATGTGCACATCAAAGCGAAAGTCAAAAACGCATTTGAGTGGTTGAGGGAGGGGTGTAGTGCCAGAATTTCTATGAATGGGTTTGTTGGAGAAATTTATATCGCACTTGACAATGGACCGGTGGAGAACCCGATATTAAAGCCAGTGAACTTGCCGATTGTTGGAAAAGATCCTGTCAATGCCTTGGAGCTCCTTGAACAGACAAGTGCTGGTATGACACAGGCTATTGAACTGACAACGGCTGCCAATGAAGTGCTACAAGCCAACCAAGAGGCGATTCAGCTCGCCATCAAAGAGATTCGAGAGGTTGTCGCACTCACTGGCAAAACCATTGAGAAGTTAAGCGTTGACTCTGAAGAAACGGTACAAACTTTAACGCAACTCGCCTTAGAAAACGATAGACGGTTTCAGGGAACCCTCGTAAAGGTAAATAACCTTATCGCACAGTTGGAAGGCGATTCCCTGATGGTGAGCAGTCAAATAAGTGACATTACGCGTGAACTTTTGAGACTGCTGAATCAGAATTCACCGAAACTCAACACTATTTTTACCGATATTCGCGCAACAACATCAGAATTTCGACAGATAACACAGGATTTTCGCTCAGATTTCGAGGCATTAGCGACACAGGTGTCTGCCCTCGTTTCCCAAAGTAGTCGTGCTATCGAATCGGGGGAAGCGAATATCGAACCAATATTAGAAAATCTAAAGGCGACGACTGCTTCGGTCGCTGTGCTGGAAGCGAGCGTCAATCGTTTCCTGACGACGCTTAGCGAAGGGGAGGGGACCGTTGCCCAGTTGTTGAATACACCGGAACCCCTTGAAGATGTCCGCCGAACCTTGCAAAACGTTGACGAAACGATGAATGCCGTGACGGAACTTTCTCAACGCACTGAGGCGCAGCTGCAACGATTTGATTTACCGCAGTTTGGCTGGGATTATGAACTCCGTTATCTCAGTCTCGAAGAGCGACTCTACAACGAATTAGCATTTTCACTGTCTCAAAGACCCAATGCCCGCTATAGATTCGGAGTCGGTGTTCAAGATGAAAAGATTCGGTTTGAGTTTCAGTATGCACATGATGTAACAGACTTTCTCCGCGCACGTGCCGGATTCATGCGTTCCAAGATCGGCGCAGGCCTCGATGTGTGGGTGTGGTCCCGGCGTTTCGGCGTCAGCGTTGAAGGTGTAGGGTTGACAAGTGCGGAACCGGAGTTGAACGCTGAAGTCGCGTTTCGGTTCTTCCGATATGGACAATTTCTACTTGGAGCAGAGAATTTGACCCGTGAGAGACGTTGGACGACAGGATTTCGCTTTTTTGATTTTTAATTTTTCGGCACCGCAAGGTAAAATTAAAGAATGGCACGAGAGAGACGCAAATTTGTCTGTCAAGAATGTGGATATACAACGCCAAAGACGCTCGGGCGGTGTCCGAGTTGTAGGAGTTGGCAGAGTTTCGCCGAGGAGGTAGAAACCCTCACGACCCAATCAAAACATCGTGATATCGGACAAGTGTCTCGTGAACCCGAACCCATTTCGCAGGTTACAGCAAACGAAGTCGAGCGACATCTAACGGGAATGTTGGAGTTTGACAGAGTCCTGGGCGGTGGGATTGTGCCGGGGTCTGTTGTCCTTATCGGTGGCGATCCCGGGATAGGCAAGTCTACGTTGTTACTACAAGCCGGTGATGCATTGAGTCGGAGTTATGGGGATGTGTTGTACGTTTCCGGCGAAGAATCTGTGAGCCAGACGAAACTCCGTGCAACTCGACTCGGTGTTGCGTCTGATACGCTCTATGTGCTGTGTGAAAACAATTTGGAGCAGATTGAGAAGTATATTGAGGCGCGAGCACCGAAGGTCGTCATCGTCGATTCGATACAGACGGTTTATTTGTCGAGCATCCCATCTGCGCCTGGGAGTGTCACTCAGATTCGTGAATGTGCAGGGCATCTCCTAATTTGTGCAAAGAATCGGAATATTCCAGTATTTCTCGTTGGGCATGTGACAAAGGAAGGGGCACTCGCGGGACCGCGCGTATTAGAGCACATGGTGGATACTGTCCTCTATTTTGAAGGTGAACAACACCACATTTACCGCATTCTTCGAGCGATCAAAAATCGGTTCGGTTCCACGAATGAGATCGGAATCTTTGAAATGCAAAGCACGGGTCTCGTGGATGTGATGAACCCGTCAGAACTCTTTTTAAGCAACAGAGAGGCAGCGGTTTCAGGGTCCGTTGTCGTTTCAAGTATAGAGGGGACCCGACCCTTGCTCATGGAAGTGCAGGCACTCGTCGTACCAACGCATTACGGAAACCCTCGCAATACGGCAGCTGGGGTGGACCGACACCGGATCGCTTTACTCATTGCGGTACTAAATAAAAGGGTAGGGATTAACGTCGGAGATTCTGATGTTTTTGTTAACGTTACGGGAGGATTGCGCATTGATGAACCTGGGATAGACCTCGGCGTAATGATGGCAATATCCTCAAGTCATCGCGATCTCCCTGTAGATCGGAAGACTGTTGTGATCGGTGAGGTGGGGCTTGGTGGTGAAATTCGTCCGGTGACGCATGTTGAAAGACGAATCCGGGAAGCCGCAAAGTTAGGCTTCAGACGAGTGATCTTCCCGGAATATAACCGCAAAGGCTTGGAAATTGATGAGGACATTGAACTTATAGGTGTTAGTGACGTATATGACAGTCTCGGAACTTTGCTGTAATACAATTCGTAATTTGTTGATAGTTATAAAATCTAAGTTGGATTGATGGAGCAAAAAAATGAAAGTTTGGGGTATCCGTCTCTTTTTTATTCTTGCAAGTGCGACAGGCTGCTATGTCATTTACAGGGACCTGACTGCAGCGGGTGTCGGCCTTGTGATTGCCCTTCTCCTTATTGGGGCAGAAATTTGTCTGCGTACCCCCAGTGTACGTAGTATCATTGCGAGTCTGATAGGGCTTGCTGTAGGTCTGTTAGTTGCTCTTACCATACTACCTCTGCTTTCGCAACTTGATGGTCATCTAAAGATAGTAATGGTTCTCAGTCTGGGTTACGTGGGCATGATGGGGGGGTATCATCTTTCTACAAACTTGGATTTCATCCAGCTTCCCCGAGCAAATACGTCCGCCCGCCCTGGCGAGTCACGTTCGATTCAAGCTGCAAGTAACTTCAAAATTTTAGACACAAGTGTTATTATTGATGGTAGAATCCTTGAGATCTGTCAAACGAGATTTATTGAAGGCACGCTTGTCATTCCACGGTTTGTTCTCAATGAGTTGCAACATATTGCGGATTCAACGGAACCATTGCGGCGAAATAAAGGACGGCGCGGTTTCGATATTCTCCGAGCGCTTCAGAACAACCCAGCGATTGATGTTGAGATCTCAGAGGAGGAAGTGCCGCATTTGCCGGAGGTGGATGCAAAGTTAGTTCATCTCGCGCAAAAGCAAGGCGCAACGATTATCACAAATGATTTAAATCTCAACAAGGTTGCTGAATTGCAGAGTGTGAAGGTCCTGAATATCAATGAATTGTCAAACGCTGTCCGGCCTGTCGTCATTGCCGGGGAGGTCATTCAAGTACTGCTCCTCAAGGAAGGCAAGGAACCGAATCAGGGAGTTGGCTATCTTGATGATGGAACGATGGTGATTGTTGAAGATGGCAAGCCCTATATCGGAAGTACGCTTAACGTTGAAGTTACACAGATGTTACGGACGAGTGCAGGTCAGATGATTTTCACGCGAATAAAAGAACATGAAGTGGACACTGATGAACAGCAAAGTCTGCGCGCTTATCCCCGCAGCTGGTAAGGGAAGTCGGATGGCGCATTCGGTGAAAAAGCCTTACTTAAAATTGGCACAAAAGCCGATTTTGGCACATACGATTCAGCGGTTTGAGCAAAATAGTGCTGTAGACGCCATTTTCGTCATTGTTGACCGAGATGATTTTAGGGACTGTCACACTGCTGTGCTACATCCTTACCGATTTACAAAGGTACAGGAACTGGTTGCGGGAGGAGAAACCCGCCAGATGTCCGTCTATAACGGGGTACGTGCCTTGTCGGCAGATGTTGATTTCGTGATCGTCCATGATGGCGTGCGGCCTTTTGTGAAGGATGAGATCATTTTCGAGTGCCTCACCGCCGCAGACGAGTGTGGCGCGGCTGTTGCAGCCGTGCCAGTCAAGGATACAATTAAAATCGTCAACGAAGACGGTTTCATCGTTGAAACACCAGGGCGTGATCAGCTGTGGGCGGTGCAAACCCCGCAAGTTTTTCGGAAATCTCTTTTAGAGGAGGCACATCAAGCCGCACAAGCACGCCAACTTACAGTGACTGATGATGCCTCTCTTGTTGAACAACTCGGTTTTCCTGTTAAGCTCGTGAAGGGAAGTTACGCGAATCTAAAGATAACGACACCTATTGATTTACGAGTCGCTGAAGTGTTGATCTCAGATGCTACCCTTTGGTAAATGGTTTTCGGTTCGGATTTTCTGCGAAGATCCTTTCAGTTTTCGGTTTTCAGTAAAGAGTTTTCATCTCTTAACCGACAACTGATAACTGGCAACTATGTATGAGAAAAAATGCGAGTAGGTATTGGTTACGACGTCCATCGATTGGTCTCTGATAGAAAATTAATTCTCGGTGGCGTTGAGATCTCACATCATTTGGGATTGTTAGGGCATTCGGATGCGGATGTTCTGACCCACGCGATCGTAGATGCAATTTTAGGAGCAGCCGCACTCGGTGATATTGGCACACATTTTCCCGATACGGATGATCGTTATCAAGGGATGGACAGCCTTATTTTTCTGGCATCGGCGGCAGCAAAGGTGAGACAATGTGGCTACCAGATTGAAAATGTGGATAGCACAGTTATCGCACAGCGTCCGAAATTGGCACCCTACATTTCGGAAATGCGCGCACGACTTGCCAAAACGCTTGATATTACTGTCGCACAGGTGAACGTGAAGGCTACCACAGCGGAAGAATTGGGCGTTGTCGGCGAAGGGAAAGCAATTGTCGCACACGCTACCGCCTGTCTTTCTCGGATATAGATGTTTTTCCTACAGGAGCCCATAATTAAAAATATGAAGATCTATAACTCGCTGAGTCGACAATTGGAGGATTTTGTCCCGCTAAATCCCGAACAGGTATCTATCTACAGTTGTGGTCCAACTGTTTACGATTACATTCACATGGGTAACGCACGCACTGCTTTAGTGACGGATATTGTTCGGCGTTATTTAGTATATAAAGGGTACAAAGTCAAACTGGTTCAAAATTTGACGGATATTGATGATAAGATTATTAATCGTGCGGCAGAATTAGGAGTCAGTGCAAAGCATCTCGCGCATGAGAAAGGCGAAGCCTTCTTTGAAGATTCCCAACGCCTCGGTATCCATTGTGCGGATGTTCATCCGAAAGCAACCGAACACATTCCGGAGATGATAAGTCTAATTCAGACCCTGATTGATAAAGGGGCGGCTTATGTTATTGATGGGAGTGTTTATTACCGCGTGAATCAATTTGCTGAATATGGGAAACTTTCTGGTCGAAAGCCCGAGGATCTCCTCGCGGGTGCCCGGGTTGAAGTTGATGAACGGAAGGAGGACCCGCGGGATTTTGATATGTGGAAAGCCGCGAAACCGGGGGAACCTGCTTGGGACAGCCCGTGGGGTAAAGGCAGACCCGGATGGCATATAGAATGTTCTGCCATGGCGATGAAACATCTCGGTGAGACGATTGATATTCACGCAGGTGGCGAAGATTTACTGTTCCCGCACCACGAAAATGAGATAGCACAGAGCGAAATGGCGACGGGGTGCACCTTCGCACGTTACTGGATACACATCGCTTTTTTGAAAATTGACGGCAAACGAATGGGCAAATCGGAACATAATTTTATCCTGCTACGAGACGCTCTCGACCATTATCCGACCGAAGTGATTCGTCATTTCCTGATTTCGGCACATTACCGGCACCCACTTGACTACAATCCGGAGAGTTTGGCGAAATCCGAAGGGGCACTCAGGCGTTTGAACAACTGTTTGGACGCGTTGAAAAAATATGAGGGGTATAGGGACGAGGGACCCGCGTCCGATCGGGACAGGGAAACCCTGCCCCTACAGGATGCCATCCAAACGATGAAATCGCGGTTTGTCGAGGCGATGGATACAGACTTCAACACCGCACAAGCACTTGGGGCTATTTTCACGCTTGTAGGTGAAGTCAACAGATCGCTTGCCGCTTCTGATGGCGCAGCTGCCCCTGTTTTCGCGCACGCCTATCAGGCGTTGACTGAAACCTGTGAGGTGCTCGGAATTTACGATATGGATGCCGAGGATGGCAACAACGTGGAACAACGCGACCAGCTCATTGCCCTACTATTGGACGTTCGACAGGAGGCGCGAAGCCGCAAAGACTGGGATACATCCGATAAAATTCGGGACAGGCTTAAAGAACTCAACATTGAAATCCAGGACACCCGCGAGGGGGCTACTTGGAAAATTATATCATAAGGAGTAAGAAGATGATTTATCGATTCACCGCGTTATTTTCACTGTTCTGCTTGGTTTCCGTTATTTTCATAGGGTGCGCCGCACTCTTCTCGGAACAGGAGTGGAGCGAAAATTATGCCCTCATGGAAGGGGTATCGGCGACAAGCCCACAGATGATTGATGGGAAATTGAACACTATTGGTGAAACCACTTTCCCTGCTGGTTCGCAGGGATTCATTGGGGCAAACCCGGCTTCACAGGTGGTGATTACGTTGCCGGAGAAAAAGACGATCCGTCGGATTATCGTACATTCGGATAATTTATCGGAATTTGATATTTACGCCGATAAAGGGAGCATCGCCGTTGATGCGGACTGGCAGTTAATTAAGGACGTAAGGGCTGTCAAAGAGAATCCGATTAGAATTTCACTGCTGATTCCGTTTCCGACAGATCGGATTCGGTTGCGCGTTTTAGGCACGAAAGATGATGCCCTCTTGAGCCGACAGGAACGAGCCCGTTCGGGCGGCAGAGGGTGGAATATCGGGAGTCGGCGCGCCGTTGGAAAAATTCGAGAAATTGAACTTTACGGCTATAAAACCGCTGAACAGGTTGAAGAGGAACAGGCGACTGATAAGCGTGAAAAAGAACTTGATGAATTGCTCGACTTAGAGTAACATAGCACTGGACAACAAGGTGGTTGTTTCTACAATACCGCCTCAATTTTATCTACAGGAAACGGCATCTGTGCCGTTCTATGCAACAAGGAGGCAAGACATGCGTTTTGGATTATTGATACTAACCCTCTGCGTGGTGGTTGGGATGTCGGGTTGTATTCTCGCGTCCAATCCATCCCTGAACTTGAGCAAGAACATCGCACTTGACGCATCAAGCGAGGATACAAAGTACCATGACGACAATATCTATTCAGTAGGAGAGACAGGTCCTATTCTCGAAGATGGGAAGGATGAGGCATCCCAAATGGAGTCGGATAAATACACGGAGGCTGTTCTCAAATGGCGGCAACCCCAGACGATTCAGCAGGTCGTGGTGAAAGCCGAACCGGGTCAACTGGAGTTCTTCGCCGTTCAGTACATGAATGATGCGGAAGAGTGGGTTACGATAAAAGAGGTCCGGGACAACATGCGTCCGGTGTACAAATTCACCTTGAAGAATCCGATTGTGACGACGAGGTTTCGTCTCAAAGTGCCGCGCCGTTGGGACTCGCGTCGCGTCGGTGGGGCGAAACGTTCAACCCGTGGTGAAACCGGGGCACCCACTGCCCAAGAATATAAAAAGATTCAGGAAATAGAAATCTATTACGCCCTCCCACCCGATCCAGTGGAAGCAGGCACAGCGGAACAGTAGTTATTGGCTTTCGGCTATCAGCCATCAGCGGTCGTAGTGTGCGTGACAGTTCCTATCGTTTTTGACTGCCACAAAATTCTCTTGCTGACTGCCGATGGCTGACGGCTGACGGCTATTAAAAGGCAAGATATGCTGTCTAACGAGACAATCAGTCTAATTCATTTAAATCTAATCCAAGGCATCGGACTCAAAACTGTCCAAATCTTGCGGGATGTTTTTGGGAGTATAGAGCGGGCACTTCAAGCAACACCCGACGCACTCAGAAAAACAGATCAACTTTCACCGGCGGTCTGTGATCTCTTAATTTACAAGCCCGTTTTGTATCCAATCGAACGTGAGCTTGAATTGATACACAAATACGGTTGTAAAGTTATAACACTCTATGACCCCGTATATCCATCCCACTTGAAGGAGATTGAGACTCCCCCATTTGTGCTGTATGTGAAAGGAGAACTTATTCCGGAGGACGCCTTGAGCGTTTCCGTCGTAGGTTCTCGAAACGCGAAGGATTACGGGCGAAAGGTCAGTTACCGCTTGAGTTACCAGATCGCACAGCGCGGCTTAACAGTCGTGAGTGGGTTCGCCAAAGGGATTGATACCGCAGCCCATCGCGGTGCCGTTGAAGCAGGAGGGCGGACAATTGCGGTGATGGGAAATGGATTAAGCCTTATCTATCCCGCTGCGAACAAGGACCTCGCTGAGAAAATTGAAGCCTCCGGTGCGTTAATTTCCGAATTCCCAATGGCAGCCCGACCAAAGCCGAGAAACTTCCCGCGTCGTAACCGTATCATTAGCGGTTTGACACTTGGAACTGTTATCGTAGAGGCATCAAACCGTAGTGGGGCATTGATTACCGCCCGTCTCGCGGCTGAACAGAACAGAGAGGTATTCGCTGTACCCGGTGAGATTTTTTCTGAACTTTCAGCGGGTACCCATAGGTTAATTAATGACGGTGCGAAACTCATTAACACTGTAGACGATCTGCTCAACGAACTGCCGCCGCACGTACTAAACCAAATTCAGCCCCAAGCATCACCATCGCCGGTGCCGGATACGGAGGCAGCGCCTGTCCAAGCATCCCCTGCTGAGCAGAATGATACGGGACCAGTCCTCCCGGAACCTATTCCTGAAACACTGTCACCTGTCTCTATACCACCTCCACCCGATTTAACGCCAGATGAGAAGACAATTTTTGATGCGATTGAAGTGCCGTCATCGCATATTGATACCATTGTTCGGGCGACACAACTCCCGATCAGTCAGGTGTCCAGTGTGCTTCTAATGTTGGAACTCAAGGGGATTGTTCAGCAATTACCGGGAAAACAATTCGCTAAAACTATCTGATTTGACACACCAAAGAGATATGAAAATACTTGGTATTGATACTTCATGTGATGAAACCGCTGCTGCGGTTGTTGCTGATGGGAGAGAAGTTCTTTCTAACGTTGTTGCTTCACAGATTGAAGTGCACCAAAAATACGGTGGCGTTGTCCCGGAACTCGCATCGCGCAAACATATTGAAGCGATCAACTACATCGTGAGTCGGTCGTTGGCAGAAGCAGATGTCACATTCAAGGACTTAGAAGCGATAGCAGTGACGAACCGTCCCGGCTTAATTGGGGCATTGCTTGTTGGGGTCGCCGCGGCGAAAAGTCTCGCCTATTGCCACAATTTGCCACTGCTCGGTATTAATCACATTGAGGGACACATTTACGCGCCCTTTTTGGCGCAGCTTGCAAGCCAAAACTTGCTGTCAAAAGGCATGGTGCATGATGCCTTGCCATTTCCCCATATCTGTCTTACGGTTTCTGGCGGGCATACGCTGCTCGTTGAAGTTCACGAAGGATGGCAATACAAGGTATTAGGTGGTACACAAGATGATGCCGCGGGTGAAGTATACGACAAAGTTGCGAAGTATCTCGGACTTGGTTTCCCTGGCGGAAAAATAATCGATGACCTCGCCCAGAAAGGTGACCCGTCGGCGATAAAATTTCCGAGACCGATGCGAAATACGGATGATTATCAATTCAGTTTTAGCGGTATCAAGACCTCGGTGCGTTATTTTGTGGAGAAGGCGCGACGGGCAGGTCTAATTGCGGAGAATGGACAAAAAGAAGTGGAGCCCACAAACCCTGATAGGATAACTGTTGAGGATATTGCTGCCAGTTTTCAAGCCGCTGTCGTGGATGTGCTTGTTTACAAGTCGCTTCGCGCTGCGAAAACCACTGGCGCCAAGGCGATAACTTTGACGGGTGGCGTTGCCGCAAATAGCCAGCTGCGTGCTTCACTAAAGGCTGCCGCTGCAGAGATCGGTGCAGAAGTCTACTATCCGCCGATGCGCCTCTGTACAGATAACGGTGCAATGATCGCCGGAATCGCTTACCAGAAATATCGGCAGGGACTCCGAGATGAACTCTCTCTGAATGCGACGCCGAACGGAGCCCTTGTCTGATCCGCCACAAGACGTAAGCCCGTAATGAAATTAGGTTCTCCTTAAATGGCATACTTTATCTTTGCTTTACATTTGGAGGGCGGTTCTACGTGAAGAGACATCAACCTACAAATCACCTGACCGAACCGCAAGGAAACATTAAAAAAGCCGTCCGATGTCTAAAGTCAGGCGGTATTGTCGCTATCCCCACCGATACGGTCTATGGGTTAGGTGCCGATCCATTTAATCCAGCTGCCGTGCAAAAACTCTACACGGTGAAGGGACGACCGGATGGAAATCCGATTCCGCTCGTTCTCAGTTCTGTTTCGGATATCCACCGCTTCTCTCGAAACCTACCGGATTTCTTCTTCTATCTCACAGATCGATTTTGGCCCGGTGGTTTGACCATCGTTATTGAAAGCAAAGGTTTGCTGCCAGTGTTAACTGCTGGAGGGAATACTGTCGGGGTTCGGATTCCAGACAATCCACTGCTTTTGAAAATCCTCCAAGCGTTTGGTGGACCGATGGCAATAACAAGCGCGAATCTCTCTGGAGAACCGCCAGCCACCTCTATTGAAGAAATTGGTAGGGAACTCACCTCACGAATTGATATGATCGTCGATGGAGGGAAGACCCCAGGTCCCATCCCCTCTACCGTTTACGACATTTCCGTTTCGCCGCCACTTGTTCGACGACACGGCGTAATTTCAGAAGAAACACTCGCCAAGGAGTTCGCGTGCTACAACAAGCATTAAAACAACTGCTCCAATTCTTAGCCACCCCCACAGGACAGTGGGTGCTTCTCGGCTGCGTCAGTTTTGTAGCATTAGGAATCGTCTATAACAGGAAAAAGCAGATTCCGGGGTTGACGGTAGAGGTTATCCCAGAGGATACATGGTTTATCAACCGGGACGACAATCATCGTCTCGCCATCGTTGTCTCGTTACACCTGATTAACAAATCAAGCGCACCTATCCGGATTCAGAAATGTAAACTGAGTGGATATTCACCCAGACCACCGCCTGAAAAGTTGTTCTTACAGGGACATGATACGAGTGTTGAGTTGACGTATCCGAAGCACGACCTCTTTGTTGACGTAGGCGCACATCCTTCAGAACATACTTCAGAGTACGTGCTGAACCCTTACACCGAGCAACGGATGTGGGCTTTTTATCACTCCGGCATTGTTACGATGACCAATATGCTTCGCGCCCCTATTGTACTCCGAGATGTGAATCGGAAGCGCAAGTCTATACAGATAGCTGTGCCTCGCAATATGGAACAGATTCAACTCTATCGCGAGGCAGCAATGCGGTGGTAATTAATCGAGATCAGACAGTTTAACAGTGCTGCCACCCGCTTCTGCTGACATGTCAGAGGCAAAGACAACGCGATGTGTTTCAAATGCCGTGTCAAAGTCGGTCAGAGGCATCGGTTCATTTCGTCTGATGCTGTCTATGAACGCTTGGAATTGCGGTTCATATGGATGGTCGCTGACGTCGCCAGAATCAATGAGCGAGGTCTCAAGCGTACTCCATCTACTCTTATCCATACCTTGTAATTTCGCGGAATAGATGCGATTGTCAAGCAGGCTTCCCTCACTTCCAACGAGGTGGATATGGAAATAATAAGGCTGTAAGCAATCGACACAGGAAGTGACTTTCCCGATTTTTCCGCCACCTTCAAACTTAAGGAGGCTGACGCTCGTCGTTTTATATTCGTAGGGTTGAAAATACGCCCCTGTAGATTGCGTGTGGTAACTCGTTACTTCCTCAACGTTTCCATCCATGAAAAAGAGGAGGGCATCGAGTGCATGACACCCAGCGGTGAGTAGGGTGCTACCGCCAAAGTCCTTTTTGATGTTCCATTCGTATTGTCCGTACCAGGGTCCGATGCCGTGGTAATAATCGACTTCGGCATAGTGGAGGTCCCCGAGCAATCCGTTGTCAATGACGGAGCGAATCATCGTAAAATGTGCGCTGTATCGACACTCAAAGCAGACACAGACGTTGACCCTTGTGCTTTTAACAGCATCACGGATAGCTTTTGCGTCTTCGTAGGTAAGGCAGATCGGTTTCTCTATGATGAGATGTTTCCCGGCTTGCGCAGCAGCGATGGCTTGTTCGGCGTGAAACGGATGTGGCGTGCAAATATCGATGATGTGGACATCCGGATCCGCAAGCATTTTTTCAAAATCGGTATACGCTTTAAGAGGGGTGCCGTATGTTTCTGCCAATACAGATTCATCGTGTTCTCGACGCGAACAGATCGCAGTAACATCCGAACCTGTAACGGCTTTGAAGGCTTCGATGTGAGCACCGGCTACCCAGCCAAGCCCGACAATTCCAACGTTTAAATTATCCATTTTACAGCTCCTTTGATGACTCATAACTGATAACTGACGACTATTATAGCATGGATATGGATTTTTGGAGTGAAAAATTGCGGGTCCCTTTAGTTCTTCTATAGAGGCATCCCTTGTGGGTGCCCACAAATCCGTCAATCTATCTCATGCAACCGATGGAAATCTGGGAGTTAAATGGATCTGAAAAAATAGGTTGCTATAATTTTCATTTTCCTATATAATTAATGACGAAGGAATATTGGCTTCATTTCACAAATTCGTTATTAGATGTCTAAGTGCGTTTGGTAAGTGCTGGTCTGGGAGCGAATCGGAACCCACTTCGTATCGGCACGATAAATGTTTTGACGTGAGAGAGAAAGTATACTATAATATGTAGGAATTGGAGAATAGTGCTTTTTTTCAGGTAAGCGTGTGCTGTGGGAGCCCCGCGAACACTGCTGCTCGGCACCGTTTCTGACATCTATCCTATCCGCCTCAATCCGCAATGAAGGAGACGATTCTGATGGAGACCAAAATTTCCGAGGTCTTCCCCCCGAAATTTGCAAAAGAAGGGTTAACTTTCGATGATGTTTTGCTGATTCCGGCTGAATCGGATGTGCTACCGGATCACGTAGATACGGGTACACAACTGACGCGTAATCTCCGGTTGAACATTCCTATCTGTAGCGCCCCTATGGATACCGTCACAGAATCTGCACTTGCCATTGCAATTGCGCGGGAGGGAGGCATCGGAGTAATCCACTATAACTGCCCTATTGACGAACAGGTATCTGAAGTCGATCGAGTGAAACGATCCGAAAGCGGGATGATTACCGCACCCATTACGTTAACCCCAGATAAAACCATTCGCGACGCTTTAGACGTAACAGCACGTTATCGCATCGGTGGTATCCCTATCGTAACAGACGATGACCAGCTCGTCGGTCTCATCACGAACCGGGATCTCAAGTATGAAGACGATCTCGACCTGCCTGTAACCGCCAGAATGACCCCCGGTGAGAAATTAATTACGGCGGCTCCCGGAATTACACTGGATAAAGCGAAAGCGATACTCCATAAGTCTCGAAAAGAAAAACTGCCGATTGTGGATGACGATTTTCGACTCTGTGGACTGATTACTATCAAAGATATTGACAAAGTCCAGATGTTTCCGCAGGCGTGTAAAGATGGTGCTGGGCGCTTACGTGTGGGTGCCGCGGTGCTGCCTTCAACCCCCTTGGAGGATGTTGACCGGTTAGTGGAGGCTGGTGTAGATGTGCTTGTATTGGATACAGCACATGGGCATTCCAAAAACGTAATCCGATCAACAGAGTACATTAAGTCGCATTTCCCAGATATTGAACTTGTGGCTGGGAATGTTGTTACGCCTGAAGGGGCGCGAAGTCTCATTGATGCAGGTGCGGACGCTGTAAAGGTCGGTGTGGGACCCGGTTCAATCTGTACAACCCGTGTCGTCGCAGGTGTGAGTATTCCGCAAATTACAGCAATTTACGATTGTGCCAAGGAAGCCGATACATCGGGTGTGCCGATTATTGCCGATGGGGGGATTCGTTATTCGGGGGACATCGCGAAAGCTATTGGGGCAGGGGCGAGTTCTGTAATGATCGGGAGTTTATTGGCGGGGACGGACGAGAGTCCCGGGGATACAGTCATCTATCAAGGGAGAACGTATAAAATTCACCGCGGAATGGGATCGTTAGGGGCATTACGAAAACGAAGGGCACAACGTTCAGAGGAGGGTGACGAAGATATTTCCAAACTTGTCCCGCGTGGGATTGAGGGACGTGTCCCGCATAAAGGAAAACTCAGCAGTTTTGTCTATCAATTGGTCGGTGGCATCCGCTCGGCGATGGGCTATTGCGGTGCTTCCGACATTGAGGCGTTACGTAGGGATAGCCAATTTGTACGGATGTCAAGTAGCGGTTACCGGGAAAGCCATCCCCACGATATTGATATAACGGAGGAGGCACCGAATTATACGGTAGCGAATCTTTCTCCATAACGATTATAGGGTTGTCAGTAAACCACAGGAGGCACTAATTATAAAAATGAAAGTTAACGAAGAAATGTCTTTTTGGGATAGACTCTATATCCCTGCGTTGATTAAGGGAATGTTTACTACCCTGAAACATATCCCGAAGAAAAAGTTGACCTATCAGTACCCTGAAGATCCTCGGAGTGTGGATGAACGCAATGATAGATACCGCGGCATTCACAAACTGACGGTGACAGAAAAAGACGAAATTAAATGCGTCGCCTGTTTCTTGTGCGCAACTGCCTGTCCTGCGGATTGCATTACAATTCAAGCAGCACCTGCCCCGGAAGGTTGGCAAACCAAGGAAGGCTATCAGCGCGAGAAATACCCGGATGTCTTTGAAATCAATATGCTCCGTTGCATATTTTGTGGGTATTGCATCGAGGCTTGCCCTGAAGATGCGATCCGGATGACAGGGTTAACGCTCCCTCAGTACTTTCGTGAGCGTCAAAAAGAGGGAGAAAGTCTCGGAAGTGCCCGCAGTGACTTCATCTTTGATCGAGACATGCTCGTTGCAAACAATAACATCCCGCAAGAAGGGCTTAGCGTTGAAGCGAAGTAGGTGGACCGATCGAGACGATTGATGGCATCATACGCTCCCTTCCCGAATAAGAAGTACAGCATCATATACGCCGATCCGCCATGGGATTACAAGGGACAACTCCAGCACACAGGAAGTGGCGGCAAGGATAGTGGCGGCGCGATTCGACACTATCCCACTGTTCCGGTATCAGAAATGAAGACTTGGGATGTTGCCGCAATTAGCGAAGAGAATTGTCTGCTTTTTATGTGGAGTTCTTCTCCACACCTGGATCAGGCGATTCAGCTTGGCAAGGCGTGGGGATTTCGGTGGGCAACAGTCGCTTTTGTCTGGGATAAGCAACGCCTGAACCCCGGTTTCTACACAATGAGTCAATGTGAGTTATGCCTTGTTTTCAGACGTGGGAACATTCCACAACCACGAGGCGTAAGGAATATGAGGCAACTCGTTCAGGTTAAACGGACACGTCACTCTGAAAAACCGGATGTCGTGCGTGAACGGATTGAGAAAATGTTTCCACAGCAGTGTAAGATTGAACTGTTTGCACGAAAGCGGTACCAAGGTTGGGATGCATGGGGCCTCGAAATTCACTAACTTCGTAAACGTCTGTTGTGCCGTTGGCACATGAGTTTAGCCAATAAGGCGGGAGCGGAAATATTAATTTTTAGTTATTAACAGACCGGGTATGACGGTCGTGGTTAACATTCAACCGTTGTGTTTCCACCGGTCATTCACACATTTATTCGCCTAAATTTATTTGAAAGGCATACAATCGAATCGACCCAATGCAAGGATTATCACTTAATTTTCGTTCAGAAACGCTTTTAGCGATAACTGATAAAATCAAATCCAGTATTGAGGGACGGATGAGTTGGGGAGATACCTTTGGCTTAGGGCTTGGTGTGAAGTCAGATAAACATCTGATCGTTTGGACACCAAAAGAGAGCTCAGAGGGGGCTATTCTACCCGGTTTTGACTCAGAAGATGGCAAGCTTACAGTAAAGATGCGACCGCGCCCAGGGGCATGGGTTTCCTGGATTGACGAGGCGAAGATCACAGCTGAGACACAGGACGACTATGACCGAGTCCACAAAAGCATACAAGAATTGGAGCGCAATGCGCGCCAAATCACGGATTTCGCCGATGGTATTGTCTCGGACATCACTGTTCAAAACTTGGGGAAATCCCTAACGCTTTCCGAACTCGCTCAGGATGTTTTAAAAACACGTTTGACAATACCCAGTACCGTCAAAACGGGTGGATACGTACTCGCGAATATTGAGGGTACTGATACGGAGGTGATGCACCCGGCTACTGTTATCATTCCGGAGCAAACCCACATTCATCGCGTTCATCTCAACGAAGATGCGCTTTTTGATCAAATACTCGCGCGGGACTTTAATGTGCTCCTTGTCGCCATCAGGACCCATATTAAGCAGTACCCCGACCTGATCGATTTGGGGTACGGTTTAACACTTTATACTCGACTGTCTAATGTATTTGATGATCAGGGTGCGGAGACGTCTGATCCGATTCAGGTGCTTGCCACAGCAGTGGTTTACGATCCTCTTGAACCGGAGACGCTGCAGTTCGTGCCTATTGCGTTCAACGCACCCGCCGAGGAAATTGAGACCGCAATTAGCGAGAGTTCAAAGAAAATCGAAACGTACACGGTGAAAGCCAATCAGAACGCCTATCAACTCATGGCGCAATTTCAACAGGGCGTTGAAACCCGTTTGAGAGCCCTTGTCCTTGGACCTGGGCAACGCGTCCATAATAAGGTATGGGACGATTTGGTGATTCGTGAATTGCGGAGCAGTATGCTTGCTTTCGTCGAATTCTATGCGGAATATCTCGCCGAGCATTTTGAGGCATCAATTGCAGCAGCAAAAACCGAGGTGCTCGAAGAGAATATTGAACCCATGATAGAATTTTGGCAATTACAGGACAATCAGCAGTTAACGCTGAATCACCTCATTCAATCCTCCTACAAACTGGCGAATCAGGTGCTCGATCGAGCTGCTGGGTTGTTTCATGATCTGGTGTTTGAACAGGATTTTATTGAGACTGGGCTTGTCAAACAGATGGATCTCTCAATTTTTGAGAATAACGAACGCTTAGACGAAATTTATTTGCCACAATGGACGCGCGGAACGGTGCGTGAGAAGATGGCAGGTTTTACCCTTCGCTCAACTTTACATCCGACGCAAGTTGAACGGTTGACGACTATCTGGTTGGAATTGTTGGAACTCGCGAACTTCGCGAGTCAGCACAAGCAGGATTTTGAAACTGTTATTCAACCGTTAGTTAATCTCCTATTAGCTCCTAAGACAGGGAAGCCAACACAGCGCCGAAGTCAGCAGGCACAGCATCGAGGTGGGGCTCCCAATTTTGTTGGTTTTGAGATTCCTGATAAAACTGTCGAGCAGTTACTGGATCATGTAAAGCTGCATTTACCAACAGTAAAACAGTGGTTGCAGAATATGCCTTCAGCAGTGGAGAAGCAACAGCATTACGCAACTTTGTGGGCGTTGGTGCTTGATGGTAGGCTCCGTGAGCAACTTCTTGCCGATATTCAACCGACCTGTGATATTAATCTGAGTGTGCCGGACCAGACCAAAAGGTTAATCAACCTCATGCTGGAAAGCGCGCTCATTATTCAGGCTGAGAAAGACCGTAAGTCAATAGAGCGTAACCTCAACCGAGCGATTATCTCAAAGACTGGACACGAATTGGCAAATGTCACAACAGCGGCGATGCTTGCTATCCATGGAGATACCCTACTTGCTATACTTTACGAGGAATTGCTGGGGTATCATGATACTTTGGCAAAACGGGCAGGTCGGCTCGCGAATACCCCTCAGAAAGGGAAAAAGCGGAAGCGGGGGCAATCACGAAATAACGGTGCCGCGAACGCTGAGGCGATTGAGGCGGAACAGCAAAAAGTTGAGGAACTTATGGCGTTCCTTAGACCCTACCGCCAAGAAGAAGTTATCACCACTTTGGCGACAGCCGGTATGGATCCGCGTGCCATTAACCTTGAAGAGATTCGGAAACAGCAGGTACTCAGTTTCGATGTAGGTGATTTACCTGCCATAGATGAAACATGGCTCGGTGATAGTAAGAGTGTTGAGGATTATCCAAATTTGCGGGTGTTCCTCCTGCAAAATCAGCTGCCAATATCGACGACCGGCAGATTGCTTATGGAATTGCGGCAGCAATTTCCGGATGAACTTTTCAATCACGTGTTGGGACTCATCCAAGAAGTTAAAGCACTCCAAAGCAACGATTTTAAGGGGGACCTACTCAATCAGTTTGTCACCTATATCTCCGAAAAGGTGTGGCGATGGGAGTTGACACAAATTACGGAATCTGAACTGCCGCTCTTGTTAAAGGAGAAGGTCCTGGCATCGGCGATCTGCTATGAAAAAGAGGTTGATACCTTGCTCGAATACGTTGAGCGTTACGATGAACTGGTAGCTACAAAACTATCAGCAGATTCAGAAATGGACAACCACCGTCAATATATTGAGGACCAATTTCAGGCAATCGTTGAAACCCTTTTGGTGTAATTTTCAGGTTTCCAACGCATATGGGTGTCGCAGGGGTGTTTTGTCATCGCGCTTCCTTCACAACAAGCGCGGTTGTAGATCGTGCTTATACATAAATGGATTTTTTGTAAGGGTGATAGATGAAAGTAGTTTTGTTGGGCAACAGTCAGTTAGCCGTCTCAACTGCCTGGGGCTTGTGTCAAGCAGAGGTGGCGCGTGAAGTGGTCTTTGTGTCGGACGCTGCATCAAATAAGAATAGGTTTGTTCATCCAAAAGAGGGCACACCGGGAAATCTCCGAGATCTCGTAGAAGCAAACGCTTTAAGTCTAAGTGACACCGCGGTTTCGACTTTCGATTCATTAGAGGGGTTGGCGAACGCAGACGTCGTTGTCCTGTTGCCACCGGTGGGGCAATCCGCTTTTCGGTCTTCTCAAGCCTCAAAGACAACAGGGATCGCGCTTGCTCGGAGATTTGTAACCGGCATCCAACACTATGCCGCGGAAGCAAAGGTTCTGGTAGCAATATCACCCTCGAATTACATCGCTGCCTGGATACATCAGGCACTCGGCGGCGGGCAAATTATCGGGCTCGGAAACGGGACTGCTACAGCACACTTAGCCTCTGAAATTGCGAAACGTGTTGATGTGTCTGTGAAAGACGTAACGGCTCTGGCGATCGGGAGTGATCAAGAGACGTATCCACTCCCGCAATACTGCCGCGTGAACGGTATTCCGCTTGCACAACTCATTTCCGAAGCTGACATTGAAGAGCTCTGTGAAGCCGTTGTGCAGCGTTGCCCGTATGCCGTGAGTGGCGAATGGACGTTGGTAAGTCATATTTTGCAGGTTGTTTCGGCGATTGCCCTTGATAAAAGACGAGTTATGAGTGTCGGCACACATATCTCAGCGGGGACAACATCCGTTTATCTGAATGTTCCCGCACAGGTCGGATACGATGGTGTCGCTGCTATTGTCCCGCTTGAGTTGACCGATCAACAACGCGAACGATTTAGAAAATTAGTAGGGCAGAGTGCTGAAGACCAAATTCTATAGAAGTTTTATTCATGAAACGGCTATTAGCCGTCAGCGGTCGGAAAGTAGACTCTGGTTTATCACGAAACCACTTTACTGACGACTGAAAACCGATAGCGATTAAAAGATGAGAGAAATATACCAAAAAATTCCAGAACTCATTGAATCCTCGCAGGTTGGGGCATACTGCACTGTTGTAGAAACGAAAGGCTCAACCCCGCAAAAACCCGGCTCGAAGCTTTTGATTCTCCCAGATTTGCGGAACATTGGGACGCTCGGGGGTGGTTGTGTTGAAGCCGAAGCGCGACGACAGGCGATCGGGCTCATGCAAGACGGTGTACCGCGGCTGCTTGAGTTTCAATTGGATAGCGATTACGGTTGGGACGATGGTCTCATTTGCGGCGGGAATATGAAAATTTTTATCGATCTTCCGAAGACACCCGCCGAAGCCGAGATGTTTGAGAGGCTTCAAACCTTGAATGCCGAAAAAATTCCACTCGTCTGTGCGACGGTTGTAGCGAGTGAAAAGCAGGGCGTTGATGTTGGTATGAAGATGATCTTCGCTAACACGGGTGAGCATATCGGCACGTTAGGCGATCCGACCTTGGAAGCGGCAGTGGAAGCGGAGACGGCGACAGTGCTTGCGCGCAACAGTGCGGGTTTGTTTCAGGAGAACCAAACGGCTTCGGTCTTCTTAGAACCCCTACAGCCAAGACCGACGTTGCTCATTGCGGGAGCAGGACATGTCGGTCAAGCCCTCTGTCATCTTGGGAGTTGGTTGGATTTCGACATTGCTATTGTCGACGACCGCGCCGACTTTGCCTCTGCTGAACGGTTGCCGGAGGCGAACGAAATTATCATCGGTGATATCGCAACGGAACTCCGAAGATACCCGATTACCCGACTGACGTATGTCGTGATTGTCACGCGTGGACATCAACACGATGAATCTGCACTCCACAGTGTTGTTGAATCGGATGCCGGTTACATCGGCTTAATCGGCAGTCGTCGTAAGATTAAACTGATATTTGACGATTTGCTGGAGGCAGGGATTTCCAAGGAGAGACTTCAGCGGGTTTACGCACCCATCGGACTCGATATTAACTCGAAAACAGTACCGGAGATCGCAGTGAGTATCGTCTCGCAGCTCATCCAGATTCGCAACGCTGCTGACACTATTGGCACCTTTGACGCACAACCGGCGCGAATGCCTACCGTTAAAATAGCGGGGTGAAAACAATGAAGAAGATTCAGATAAAAGAGGACACAGTCTATACGCTGCCCGAAGTGGTTGACCTTGTAAAACAGACGTTAGACCGCGTGAGCGCAAAGTCTACTCGGGACCCACAGCGATATTCGTCCACCGATGTCTATTGGCTCCTGTTTGACATGCTCCAGTATGTGAACAGGAATGTCTCGGGTGAATTTATCCTGCTCCAGACCGAAAAAGACACTTACCGAGTAACTTATGCAGAGGAGGAGGTTGTGAAACAGAAGTCGGATAACAAACTCAAGGCGGAGATAAACCGAACCGCTCGTTATCTTGAAGAATTGACCGGTAAGAAACCATCATGGGGCGACAGAGAGTGAAATGGAAGTTATAAATTGGCTAAATGCAAATGATGGTGCTATAATTGGCATGGCTACTGTTGTGCTTGTGGGCATCACAGGTTATTATGCCTATCTGACCCGGCAACTGCTAAAAGCCTCTGATACGCCAGAAATTGCTATCTCCCTCCGTCCTCATGACATATCGGTTAATCTTGTAATGTTATGCATAGAGAATGTGGGGACAGGAGCAGCACGTGATGTGACGTTTATAACAGACCCGCCTTCTATTCCTAATCTTGACATACCGTTTGAAAAGATTGGTTTTCTTAAAAGTGGAATTCGCTATTTTGAATCTGGACGGAAGATCGAACAGTTTCTCGTAAGTGTAATAGGCAAGTTTGATGAACTAAAACAAACGCGACTTAAGATCACTGTTACATATAAAGATTCAACGAACTACAAACGTGAACGGATTTTTCACCTTGATTTTAGCGAAGGTGTAGGGTTTTCACAAATTGGCAGGCCCCCACTTTACGAGATAGCTAAAGCTACAAAAGAAATTCAAAAAGATTTAAACCGTATTATCACTGGCGTTCATAAACCTATAATTCTTACAGAACCGCTGTCTAAGCATCGCCTGGGGCGGCATGCTGGTTCTCTGGAGAGTCGAATAGAGCAATTCCCAATGGAAGTTCAACAAGAAATTTTACAAGAAGTGAACGGTTTCCTCAGCAAACGGGAGCAAGAGATTCAGAAAAAAGAGCGAGATGAGAAAACGGACACGGACGCAGATTTATCATGAGAAGGAGATAAAATAAGTGATAGTTCCAGTTCATATCTACCCAAATGAGCGTTTGATTCTGGAAATTCCTGACGATGTGGATGAGACCTTAGCAGATAATAATTCGCAGCTATCTGTTGAAGAACGTATGGCTCTATTAGACGAATTCACAGATAAATTTATGGAATTTGTCGGTCCTGATTTCCAAATGTTATCAGATTATGCCATGAGCCGCGAGGGAATATACGAAGATCATCCATAGTTATGATTTATTTGGCCGATACCAATATTTTGTTGGGAGTTGCGCATCGTGCTGACGCACGTTATCCAATTGTTCAAGCGGCTGTTCATAAACTGTGGGCAAATGGTCATGACCTACAGACAACATCACAAAATTTCGCGGAATTCTGGAACGTATCAACTCGGCCCGCTGACCGAAACGGTTTTGGACTCACACCTTACGAGGCATATGAACTCTTGCAAGGCCTAGAACAGTCTTTCCCTTTGCTGCCCGATTCACCAGATGTTTATCCCGAATGGAGACAACTTGTTATGAAGTATGATGTGTCAGGCGTTCAGGTTCACGATGCCCGGTTAGTTACCACGATACTTGTCCATGACGTAAAACATATCTTGACTTTCAACACGCAAGATTTTACCCGCTATGTTCCTGAGGGGATTGTAGCTATTGATCCAACAACGATTTAGCAATATTTTTCCAGCAAATGTGGAATATGTTGGAATTACAGATAAGCTGAGTAAGAAATAAATTTAGGAAGGGTGTTTTATGAACCAGGAACCGAAGGTAACAGTTGAAGATATTGAGGTATCCGTGGATGCGTTAGATGTCCAAAAAGCGGCAGACATCTTTGAGGCGCATGGGTGTCTTGTCGTGCGCGGTCTGATGGGACCTTATATTCAGGCGATCCATCAGGACATCGAAGCTGCCGCGGCGGAATCCATATCCTTGCTTGACAAGGCAGAACGGATTGTCGAAGGATGGCGCACCCCCAACGGCACGCTATTCCTTCCAGCACCAGAAGGCTACGAACGCGACAAACAGATTATGGTCTTGGCGATAGGCTATCAGACGAGTGCTGCATTTTTTCAATCCGCTTTAGATGAAACGACAGTCAATATCGTGGAGGCGATCTTAGGACCGAATGTGGAGATCTTTGGTAACGGGCAGTGTCTCTATAAGGAACCCGTTGGTGGACATCCGAAGCACCTCCATCAGGATTCTGCCTATTTTGAACACCGCTATCAGGGACCCGTCGGCATTCTGAACTATGTTGTGGATACCGATTTGATAAATGGGGCGTTACACGTCGTACCCGGTTCACACCGACTCGGACAACTCAAGCATATTGATACCTTCTCACACCTGGGTCTCGCCGAGGATGAGTGGCCCTGGGAGAGCGCACTTCCCATTTCTGGCAAAGCGGGGGATTCGATCTTCTTTAACGTCAAGACGGTACACGGTTCCAAACAGAATATGTCGGATAAACCGCGTCCGATTTTCATCAACCGCTATCGTCGAACAGACGATTTCGTGATCATTGGTGGGACAACCACGACGAACCGGGCAGAAGCAGAGAAACGTGCAGCAGCCGCTGAGGAAGCGAAAAAATCTAATAGCGATCGGGGTTTGATGTTGCGCGGGTTCCGTCCATTTAAGGCATAGGGACAATATGTCCGTTTGTCGTAGCGCAATTTATTGCACGTCGGGACGGATGATGAATCACCGGGCTGCGAACCTGAGTGATTCTTGTCGGACAATTCGTTCACCTCTACATTTGATACAACATCAGATAGATAATCACACCTGTTACCGAAACGTATAACCATATCGGAAAAGTAATCTTTGCGATGCGTCGGTGTTTCTCAAACCGCTCTCGCCACGCCAAATAGAGCGTCCGCAACGCCAACGGCACTATCACAAATGCCAGAATAATGTGTGAAATTAGGATAGTGAAGTAGACTGGACGAATCCACCCTTGCTTTGTAAACGGCTTCGACCCGGCGTGGTAGTGATAGATAACATAGCAAACCAGAAAAAGCACGGACACACTGAAAGCCGCAAGCATGCAGTTTTTATGTGCCGTAATTTTCTGTTGTCGGATTTGTACATATCCGATCGCTAACAGGATACCGCTGATTGTATTCAGCGTCGCATTCACCGTTGGCAAGTCTGAGATCTCAAGCACATTTCCCTCCTATGTCCTTGCTTGGGCACAACGGGGTGTACCCACTATTTTCTACCGGGGCCACCGGTAGGCTTGCGCACCCTTGGAATTCTCTAACGCAAATTCCCACCGGTGACACCACGTTTCATACTTCGTGTTACCGGCTTCCGGTCGCAGACGGCTCCGCATGAGGAACGCTGGATAGAAAGGTCTTCCTGTCGGTTGATAGACATCGTGATACCGCAGATCGAAACTCCATCGGATGCTCTGCGATTCATTCGGTTTCGCGCTGTGGAGTGTGTAGTTGTGGAACAGAATAACACCGCCAGCCCGGATCGGCAACGGTTTCGGTGTGAGGTTATCGGGTTGATGTTCCGATGGAACCGCCAATCCAGCCGAGCTCCAATCGTGCGTGAAGAGCCCCATCTTATGGCTACCCGGTAGCACCTGTAGGCACCCGTTTTCCAACGTCGCATCCACAATCGGAACCCAAACCGTTAGCATAAAGTAGGGATCGGTGTCGGGCCAGCACACGCCTGCGTCCTGATGCCAAGGGGTCGGTTCCCGTTGTGAACTCCGTTTCGGCAGAACGGCACGGATATGTTGGATCGGATTGCAGATGATTTCAGAGCCAACAAAAGACTCGGCGATGTCAAGGATTTTCGGGTTCTTGAGGAAGTTGAAAGTCGCTTCCCCGCGCGCCTGCATGATGTCCAAATTCGCCGTTATCTCTGGTGCCTCCTTTGAGAGGTGGAGCAACCGTTCTGTGAAAGATTTATCGGCGTGCGTATCTGTAACCTTCCCTTCGGCGTGCAATTTCTCGGCACGTTCGGCGATAATTCCCTTATATTCATCAATCACAGGACCCAGGTCGTTTTCATCAAGCGCATCTTCAAGCAGTAGATATCCGTTGTCGTGAAAGAAGGAAACTTGAGATTCAGTTAAACGCATAATTGCGTCCTCCTTGCGTTATGTTGTAGAGCGTGGCTTACAAACCCCTTCTGCTATCCCCATCGCTGTTCAGGTGGATTGAAGACAAATCCGTGGAAGAATTTCCGCTGTTCCAATGAGAGTTGCTTATTGTAGAAGTCTTTCGGATATCCCCAATGTTCCTGTGAGGCGATCATCCACGGATGCTCATAGGCGTAATAGAGCATTTCGCGAGACCCCTCCGGCTTTGTGAAGATACCAGCGGAATGCCAAACCGCGTTATGAAAGAGAATCGCGCTCCCGGGTGGAGCGCATACCTCAAGGGCACCCGGATATTCGTAAGGATGCCGCAGGTCTTCATGGTTTGGATCATACAGTGCTGTGTGGCTGCCCGGTAGGAGCCATAGGTTTCCCTGTCCCCCTTCTGTCATATCCGTCAGATAATAACCGATTTTGAGTTGCAAAAACGGGATCGGACGTAGGTTACGATAGCCTTCATCATGTCCATCGATGTGCCACCCCATCGAACGTTCCATGAGATCCGAAGCGTGCTCGATAATGGCATCCGAAGCGTGATGGTGCGGCATTTTATTCAACAATCCCGTGACATACGGCAAGATGGGTTGCCAATCCAAGAGTTCCAAAAACGCTGGATGATCTCCGAGGATATAGAAGATACGGGTACTTTTCTCGCCGTGAATGTGTGTCATTCCGGTTTCGGTTACCCCTTTCTCCTCATGTTCCCGCCGCTTCTCAATGACTTCAGCGAGCGCACTCCTGAGTGTTTCAACGTGTGAAGGCACAAGAAAGTTTTCCAAAACGAGATAGCCGTTGTTTTCAAAGAAGAACTTTTCAGCATCAGTCAATTCGTATGACATGTCGTAAACCCTCTTCTCTTTCGCGCACTCCGTAGGAGTGCTATGTCAAACAGGTGGCAACTTGCGTTATTTTACTATAAATTGAACAATTTTATGGCGTTTTCACTGAAAATTCGCGCTTTATCTGTTTCAGGGATCGGCATCTCCTCAATTAAACCGACAAATCGCGGCATATCCACCCACGGATGGTCTGTTCCGAACAGCAAGCGGTCTGCGCCGGAATACGCATAAGCATATTGCAGTGATTGCACCGATGGTGACACAGTGTCCAGATAGATACGTCGCAGATACGCGCTCGGCGGTTGTGTTATATTTTCTCTGGCTCTCCCTAAAACTTCCGTCTGATGGTCAATTCTACCGCTCATATAGGGAAGGATACCGCCAATGTGCGGCATCACGATTTGCAGATCAGGGTGACGTTCGAGAATCCCGCTCAGAATCAATCGCAACAACGCGAAACTGTTGTCCACCTGTAATCCCATCATACCGATCATCCAGTGGTCTTTGATCGCTTCACCCCACGTCGGGACCGTCGGATGCATCACAATCGGCATCTGCAGTGTTTCGGCGTGTGTATAGACGGGTTCAAATTGCGGGGCATCAACAGGTTTCCCGCCGATATGGGAATAGAGCATGATCCCCCGAAAACCGAGTCCCTTCACCCGATCCATTTCTGTGATCGCTTCATCTATGTTTTGCCACGGCAAGCATGCCAATCCTGCGAATCGCTGTGGATGCGCGTCCACAAGTTCAGCGATGGCATTGTTGATCGCTTGCGCGCCCTTGTCCCCTAATTCAGGTGCGAGCATGCAGGGCGGCGGTATATTGGTACTGAGCAGTGCCATGTCGACCCCCGCCTCATCCATATCTTTAAGTTTTCGCTTCGGATCGTAGGCTTCATCTTGTAGCCGGAATGTTTGGACATCGCCGTACGTAACGACAGCCTCGTTCCCACGGCGAATCACTTGCGGTGGGTGTGGGTTCTGCGCGAGGATTTCGGTATAAGCGTTTGGAAATATGTGGCTCTGACAATCGATTCGCATTTTTTCAGTTAAAGATGTTTTATTTTTCTCAGGACTTACGCGGTTTCCTTGCTGGCGAGGTTTCCGAACCTCGCCTCTTTAGCATAGTATGCCATGTCTGACGCTTTTTTATCAAGCAATCTTTTTTAAATTATTGCGATTCGAGACCTCTTGTGCTATCATCTAAGATATAAAAACCACTTGCCAATCAAACCTATGATGTGAGGAAGCGAGGAGCGGAAAGTCCATGAAAGACTGGAAAATCTTTATTATCTTTACCTGTCTATTGATACCTATTTTCGGAAGTTATCAAAGTGCCGATGCACAGGAAAATCTCGCCCAACAGGTGTATGCAATCTTTGAGCGAAACTGCCTCAACTGCCATGGAGAACACGGCGCGTTTACTGAAGAAATCATTATTGAGCACACAGCACTCATCGAAACAGGCGCAGTTGTTCCGGGAAGACCGATTGAATCTGAACTCTATAAGCGACTCCGCACAAACGATCCAGCGAAACGGATGCCGTTGGGTCAACCGAAACTTCCCACCGCTGCGATTCTGACGATTGGCAACTGGATTCAAGCCGGTGCGCCGGATTGGCAGACCCCAGAACGAGACACCGCCTTCATCACACCCACCGAAATGCTTGAGACGATTGAGACGCATATCACCTCGTTGGCACCGTTTGACCGCACCTTCGCCCGCTATTTTACAATGACACATCTCTATAACGCAGGTGAGAGTGGGGAAGCACTCCACGCCTATCAACGGGCACTCTCGAAACTCGTCAATAGTCTTTCGTGGGGACGCGAGGTTATCAGACCTCAGCCTATTGATCCAGAAGAAACGATCTTCTATATTGACCTCCGAGATTATGAATGGGAGATCGGAACCAATCGATGGACGCAGATTGAACAGGTGTATCTGTATAGTATTGAGTTTGATGCACCGACACAAACGACTCTCCGTGAAAAATTAACAAACCTGCGCGAAGCGATGAATTGTGAGGTGCCGTTCGTTCATGTGGATTGGTTTATCGCCACTGCCTCCTTGCCACCCCTCTATCACGACATCTTGGACCTTCCACAGACGGATCGGGAGTTAGAGGCAAGACTTGAAGTGAATGTGGTCGAAAATATTCGCAACGCTCCAGGGAAGCGCGTCTGGCGAGCCGGTTTCAATGATTCTGGCGTGTCGGCAAACAACCGTGTTGTTGAACGGCATAGGTCTCGGTATGGAGCATATTGGAAAAGTTACGACTTTGCTGGAAGTGTAGGAACGCAGCATATCTTTACGCATCCGCTCTCTTTTGAACACGATGGTGGTGAGATCATCTTCAACCTTCCCAACGGGTTACAGGCATACTATTTAGTAGATGCTGGTGGTAATCGTCTGAATGCAGCACCGATAAACATTGTTTCCAACCCCGCTGCAAGCGATCCGACTGTCCGCAATGGACTTTCTTGCATCGGATGTCATACAGAGGGTATGAAGGTATTTGAAGATGAGGTGCGGGGTGTTGTTGAACAGAATCCGAACCCGCCTTATGACAAAGCGCGGGCATTGCGTCTTTACACGGAACAAGGGACAATGAAGGCACTTGTGGCGGAGGATACGCAACGTTATCGTCAGGCACTTGAAGCAGCAGGCGATATATTTGGTGGGATTGAACCCATTCAGCGATTCCACGAAGCATTCCAAGGTCCGGTAGATGCAACACATGCAGCAGCAGCAGTAGGTTTAGAAACAGAAGACTTTCTCGAAAAGGTTCGCGAGAATGTGAGTCTAAAGAACTTAGGGTTAGCGGTGCTGACGGGGGCGAGTGGGAGTGTGAAACGGGATACTTGGACATCGAATTTCGGTGAAATAGTTACAATGCTGAACTCTCCTGACAATAATGTAGTGAAACCTGTTGTGCCTCGGACAGAACGTATCCCTGGTGCTTCTGTTCATATCCCGGACCCGAATCTTCGCGATGCAATTGCAGAGGCACTCGGTAAAGCACCGAGGTCCCCCATTACAGTTGCGGAGATGGCAACATTAGAACGTCTTTACGCAAGCGAGATGGGCATTAGGGATTTGACGGGACTTGAATTTGCAACAAGTCTGAGAGTTTTACTTATTAATCATAATTTGATGCCCGACCTCTCTCCGCTTGCCGGATTAACCCAACTGCGTCAGTTACGGATGGCAGAGAATAAGATTTCGGATATTTCACCACTTACAGAACTAAAAAATTTAGGGGCACTCGAAATATATGAGAATGAAATATCGGACATCTCACCACTGGCAGGATTGACAAACTTACATTGGTTATCTATGTATAAGAACCCAGTCTCAGACATCTCACCACTGGCAAGTTTAAAAGGTCTCCGTGGGATAAGGGTGAGTGTTAAAGAGGGAGGCAACCTATCACCTCTCGCAGAATTAATCAACTTGGAGAATATTTACTACTGGGGTTCGGGCGATCCTGTTCCTGATTTATCCCCTCTAACGAACTTACCAAAACTAATAAAGATAGATATTCGGGGTGGTGGTAAAGTGGACGTATCACCTTTAGCAGGATTGACAGCTGTGAAAGAACTATGGCTACACGAATGCGGAATCTCGGACCTCTCATTTTTAGAGAAACTAACCGGCTTGGAACAATTACATCTGACACGCAACAACATCTCAGATGTATCACCTTTAGCAACATTAACCCATCTGAAATCGATAGATCTTAGGGAAAACCAGATATCCGACTTTTCACCTTTGTCAGGGTTAGCCGAGACTGCCGCTATCTCTCGGGTATTTAACCCAGGATCCCCAAAAGGTGGACCTAAAATAGAAGGACCTTGGTTATGGGTGACGGTGCCAGGGGAACGCCTTACAGACAGTCCGGATTTGTTGGCAGAAGCCAGTGGCGGTATTGTAACAGAAGATCGTCTTGCCACTTTCGGGGCATCGGAAGGAATATTTGTCGGAAACAATGTATGGACACAGCACAGGATACCTCCCGATGGACGTAATAATATCAATCAAATGTTGGAATCCAGTGGTATCGAGCCAAATGAGAACAATCGGGTTGTCTATGGTTCTATTATGTTGAATTCACCGCGCAAACAGGACACGAATATGTTTGTCGGGAGTGATGATGCTGTCAAAATCTGGCTTAATAGCGATTTGGTTCACAAGGAACTTGTTTGGTTTGACGGTATTCACGATTATCAGGATTTTTTACCTGTGAGCCTAAAGAAAGGTGCAAATGTTCTGTTAGTCGCGATTGACAACCGCAGCGGTAATGAGTGGAGCGGATTTTTCGGTTTTGAAGAGGGCACGGCGTATACGGTGTTACCTTTTAATAACAGACTTTTTCTTTCTACAGATACTACGCGCGTCCACATTGACGATACTTTCATCCTTCATATCAACCCCCAAGATGTCACCGATTTAGCGGGATGGCAATCCGATATTGTCTTCGATCCAACTGTGCTTGAAGTGATTTCGGTGAACGAAGGTGATTTCCTAAAGCAAGAAGGTGAAACAACCTTCTTCCAGAAAGGAACTATTGACAATGAAGTTGGTAAAATCAGAGGTATTAGTTCAATAAGGCTCAATGGAGAGGGAGTCAGTGGCACAGGGACGCTGCTTTCGGTGGCCTTCTCAGCCAAGGCGATTGGTGAAAGTCGGTTGACGCTAAATAACTTCCAGTTCGGTTCCAGTACCGGAGAGATTATCCCTATTCAACTGTTGGAAATTGCTATCAATGTAAAGGGGCAACGCGCAGTTGGTGATGTGAATCAAGATGGACAGGTAAGTATCTTGGATATGATCTTAATTGCCCAACAGTTAGGAAAAAAGGTGCCTCCCCATTCTGCAGTTGATGTGAATGGTGATGGAACCATCAGTATCTTGGACCTCATCCTCGTAGCGCAGCATCTCGGTGAGTCAACTGCCGCAGCTGTGCCTTCCATGTTTGCTATGGAGGACATAGAAGGATTGAATCCCATGATGATCCAGGCATGGATAGAACAAGCACAAATTGAAAATGACGGTTCCATTGTCTTCCAACAAGGCATTGCTTACCTTCAAAGTCTTTTAGCCTCGCTAATTCCAGAAGAGACAGCACTGCTGCCGAACTATCCCAACCCGTTCAACCCAGAGACATGGATACCCTATCAACTCTCTGAACCTGCGGAGGTCACGTTGCGTATTTATACTGTAAATGGTATCTTAGTTCGGACGTTGGCGTTGGGACATACACCTGTCGGTATCTATCAGAGCCGCAGCCGTGCGGCGTATTGGGATGGCAAAAATGATGTCGGTGAACCTGTGGCGAGCGGTCTCTATTTCTACACCCTCACCGCAGGCGATTTCACCGCAACGCGGAAACTGCTAATCCGGAAATAGTATCAAATGGTGTGCTCTATCAAGTAATGTTAGAATATCGGTTTGATTCCGATTCGGTGAGACACACACCGTCCCATAACCGCCCCTAAGGCCCGTAGGTTGGGTTGAACGGTATTGGCATCAAACGCCAGTGTGCCAAAATACATCGAATCTGACCCACTCACATCTACCTCTACAACCGTAGTGAAACCCAACATCTTTCTACAAACGTGTCAGTATGACGTTGGGTTTCGCTATCTCGTTGATTGCTATGCGGGTGTAGGGTCCAGATGTGTAAGCCTATCTTGAAGATTCTTGCGTTTCAAGACAGTTTGTGTTATCATATAAAATAGGGCAACTCACTCTCAAGCAGAGAAGCACCGAATTTACATTGACGCGACAATTCCGAGTTATCTGGTTTCTAAACCAAGTTCCATTCCACGGACAGCAGAATGGTAAAAGATTACTCACGAGTTTTGGTATGATGAGCGTTTTGAATTTATATTGTCAGACCTTGTTATTGCTGAAATATCAATTGGTAATAGAAGTCAAGCAGCAGATAGATTGAAAATCATTGAAGGTTTGACTGTTGTGGATGCTTTAAATTTAGAACGATCACTTGCCCGAAAACTCGTTGCTGAAAAAGCGATTCCAGAAATAGCACTTCCTGATGCTGTCCATGTAGCGGTTGCGGCAATCCATGGTATTCCCTATTTGGCGACATGGAACTTTGCACATCTTGCGAACCCGCGTACTAAACCAAAGATTGAAGAGGTTTGCAGCGAGGCTGGATATTCGCCGCCTCGCATTCAATCCCCGAAAGCGATCTTGGAGGAATTCTCATGAATGACAAAATTTTGGAAGAATGTCGACAGGCGAAAGAACGGATTGCAGTGCTATTCGGGGACGTGGATGCCCTTATGGATTTTATAATGAAACGTCGGGAACAACGAATAAAACAGGGCGTGAAATACGCAGACTTCTCACCCTATCGCAAAAAGAAGCAGGGAAAATCCGATTCCTCAACTTGTCCAGATACCGAATAAATATAAGTAGCATGAAGTTAACCATTTGTCACAATGCGGGTTGTTCGCCGCCCCGTATTGATACACCAGAGGCAATAATGGAGGAACTCTCATGAATGATGAAATTTTGAAAGGATGCCTTGATGCCAAAGCACGTCTTGTCGCACTTTTTGGAGACTTAGAGACCTATATGGAATTTATGACGAAAAAACAGGAAAAGGAGATGAAGGAAGGCAAAAAGAAATACATAGACTTACCAATCGTCCGGATAAAGAAATCCGAAAAGTCTGATGCCTAAGTTTCAAGTTGACACGTACTACCTCCTATCCCCTGGACTCCATTTCATCACATAGTTGGACGGAATCTCTCGGATGAACATGGACGACGCACGATCCCTGTCCCCAAAACGGTAGGTGACAGAACTCAGATAAAGTTGTGCTTGTGCCCGGGTCATACCGACATAGAAAAGACGGCGTTCTTCCTCAAGGTCTGCTTCCGTGATGTCCTGCCGCCACATCGGAAAACTCCCCTCCTCCATACCGATAATGATAACGACCGGAAATTCTGTCCCTTTCGCGGCATGCAAGGTCATTAACGTCAACTGCTCCGTCTTATCGTCAAGTTCATCAATATTGGTGAGGAGTTTCTGGTAATCCAGGAAGTCGATAAGCCTGTGTTCATCGCTAATCAGTTCGAAGTGAAGAACTGCGTTCATGAACTGAATTCGGCGTTGTCGCCAGTCAGCATCTTCTGGGAACTCACGGACGGTACCATGCTGTAACGTTTCTATGTATTCTCTCGCTTGCGCCGCTTCTGTTGGGTCAAGGGGTAGATTCTCCAGAGATACGATGTTGTGTGTCTGGACGAAGCGTTTCGCAACATTTAAAAACGTATCCGTCTCCGTTAAGGCTTCCTCTGGACGGGTGCCTGCCTCGGTTTTCGCAAGGATACCGAGTCCAACGAAGGGTAGCAATTCCGTGAGGGATTTCGCCTCGCGTTTGTGAGCGTCAATTCTGATAAGTTCTTTAAATATCTCTCGATTGACTCTGACATCCTCCAAGGCGCTGTGCAAACGCCCGTGCTCAATCTCAAATTTTTCAGCAAGCGCACTCATGCTACACCGTTGTCGTGGGAAAAGCCTGCGCGCTGTCGCGAGTGTATCGTAATGGGGTGCCGATAAACCCATTTTCAAATATCTTCTAAGGTCTCGCGCAAGGATGGGGTTGTCATATTCCGCTACATTGTGTCCAATCAGGATCCGGTCCTGGATAAATCCAAGGAATTCAGGCAACACCATTTCGATGCCCGGTGAGGTCTTGACTGTTTCTGTATCAATGCCATGGACGCGTGTCGCTGACTGCGGGATGTGTCCTCCTGGCGGTCTGACTAAACGATAATACCGCTCAACTTCATCTCCGATTGCGCTGAGACGGTGCGCCGCGATCTCAACGATTTCTGCCGTTTTCGGATTGAGCCCTGTCGTCTCCAAATCGTAAACGACCATATCCGCCATGTTTGGCGTTTCAAAACGATTCACCAGACGTTGGCAGAGTTTGAGTGCCGTTATGCTGTGAATCCCTTCCGTTTTCAGGTGAAGCACGTCCGTATTCACTGTGTCCGCTGTGCCGATGAGGAGTGTCCGTGCGTCCCGCGCACTGTCTCCGATGTCCTCGAAATTGCCGATGAGCAGATGGACCCCGTTTTCGTTCGATTTCGGTCTGTTTCCCTCAGGTGGCAACAATTGGAGTTGCGGGGTGTGATTGAGGTAGGTTTCAAGCGTCTGGTAGATAATGTGTGCTGCGCAATACTCGTCAATCCCGTGGCTGGCGGTAATCTGGACCGGTTCACCGAGCGTTAGCGCGCTGTAGAAAACATCTTGGGCGGTTACCAGATTCGGCATCTCAGGTTGTTTTTCGATAACTTCCAGCTCTTCCGCGCGATAGGGGGTGCGAGAGCGTTCCAAAGTATCAAAAAGTTTCGGGATAATTTTATCCACCTGCTCGTCTTTAATGTCAATGGATAACCTCTCCAGTTGGGTCCAGAACTGACGAACATTTCGGCGCGTTAGGGGACCGACATCCTGTGGATACGCTTCGATATTTTTCAAAAGCTCGACAAAAGCGACATCTTTACGGTGTGCGAGCCACTTCAAGCGCACCCATGTGAGGTCGTCGATACAGGTTTCAGGAAAGTTGATGGCGCTTTCCAGGTCTTGAGGGAGTTGCCACTGGATGAAACGGAGATACGCCAGGATACCTTTGCTATTCCCTTCGGCAAAGGAGTGAATCGGTTGAATCCGCTGGAATGGGATAGGTTTCCGTAGCAACTGTTCTTCCAGAACGTCGGCGAGCCTGTGCGTCCGGTAAAAGATGGCAATATCGCGGTAGGAATAGTTGCGTTGCGTTACCAAGTTCTGGATAACACTGATGATGTTGCGTGCTTCGGATACCGGTGTGTCAAAGGTATAGTGAAAGATGTCGCGTCCCGCGTCTTTATGGGTTCTGAGGGTGTGCTGTTTCTGTCGTTCCGTGTTCCGGGAGATGACCTCCTCCGCAGCGCGTAAAATCTTCTCGCTACACCGATAATGGTCGTCCAAAGCAAATTCTATCGGCGTGTAATCGGTTCTGAAGTCATCAATATACGCTGGATTCGAGCCGCGCCAACTATAGATCGCTTGATCTTCATCAGCAACGACCATGAGGTTGTGTTCGGGCGGCGCGCAGAGCAGTTGGAGGAGGCGATACTGCACACTGTTCACATCGTGGAATTCGTCTACGAGGATATGGGTGATTGTTTGGTGATAGTCTTGTTGGACGTCTTCCACCTGTTCAAACAATTCGACGGTTTTCACAAGGAGATCGTCGAAATCGAGCGCATCGTATTCCGTGAGTTTGTCTTGGTAGCTACGCAGGACACTTCGGAGGTTCTCGACGGTTTCTGGATCGTGAATGTTCGAGGTATCTACTGCGTCAACGGGATTCTGTGATTTACATTTCGCATCGCTGATAATGTTCCGCAGCAACCACGGCGGATAGTCATCGGTGTTGAGGTTCAACGCACGGACGCTTTCTGTTAATATCTCATCTTGGAGTTCCTGATCGAAGATGGTGAAGTTTTCGCTTAATCCGATCCGCAGGGCGTGCTTTCGGAGCACTTTAACACAAAATGCATGGAAGGTGCTGACCTTAATGTTGGAACCGTGCGGTTCGCCGATCTCGGTGTTGACGCGTTCCTGCATCTCTTGCGCGGCTTTGTTGGTAAAAGTGATCGCAAGGATGTTCTCCGCCTTGATGCCGTGTTCGCGAATCAGATATGCGATACGGTGTGTGATGACTCGTGTTTTCCCCGTGCCGGGACCTGCGATAACAAGGAGTGGACCCTTTTCGTGTGTTACGGCTGCTCTCTGTTTTTCATTTAATTCATGGAGAATGTTCATCGGGTTTCCCTCCGTACATTCTGTCCGAAATTTGTGTGTTTTTTACAGGCGGTGTGATATAATATTTATAGTGAATCAGTAGTTACCACTGTGGATAAACCTATGATTATTATACCTGATTTAACGCTGAAAAGCAAGGTATTTTCAGCGCGGATTCGTAGTCTCGCTGGATGGTAAGACCCTCATACATGGAGGATTTGACCACAAAATCCGGTTTTGGGACATTCATACGAATTGTCTTCTCTCTGATGTCGTCTGAGACTATATATTGTTAAAAAATACGTGAACACTTGTAGGGGCAGGTCTTGTACCTGCCCAAAACGCTTAATTAATTCTATGTAACAGCACACAACCTCTGTCGTTAATATTTTGCGTATAACGGTCAAAGGAGTGCCTAATATTTTAACGCGACTTACGCAGTAAGCACGCCTATTGAGAAGGGGCTCAGACAAATTGTGTGGGTCCTAACTTTGAGATATAATAACACACAACGTGTGTCTACTGCTTTGAAAGGAATAGAATGGAATATTTGAACGTATTGAAAAACGTAACCTTTTTAGGGATCGTAATTCTTTTAATTTCTACCTGCGGCTGTGAGAAGGTTCAGAAGATGACACCTCCCGATCAGTCAGAGACGATGGATTCTGCGTCGATTCAGGTGAGCGTTGTGTATCCTGGCGAGTGCCTTGGGGATTCCTCCTACTGTGATGTGCTTTATAACGGTGCCCAGAAAGCAAAAACGGAACTCGGGGTCGCTATAACCGAAATGGAAAGCAACGCAGAGACGTGGGACATGCGTTTACAGGAAGCCGCTCAGACCTCGGGCTTGGTTATCACTTCGGGTTACCAGATGGCGGATCCGGTCTCACGCGTGGCACCGGAGTTCCCAGACGTGATATTTGTCATTTTTGATACCGCGGTGGAGCTTCCGAATGTAGTATCTTTCACGCACAGAGTGAACGAAGGCACGTTTCTACTGGGAGCGATCGCTGGGTTAAAAACGGAAACTGGGAAAGTCGGCTACCTCGGTGGGGCGGATGTCCCGCTGATACACGAATTTGAAGCTGGCTACGTTGCGGGTGTCAAAGCCGTGAATCCAGACGCAGAGATCATCAAAGGTTACGTTGCCGATGATGAACGAGGATTTTACCAACCAGAGGTCGGAGGAACAATCGCTTTAACCCAATATGGGCTCGGTGTTGATGTCATCTACACAATGGCAGACCAGTCGGGGTTCGGCGCGATTGAAGCCGCGAAACTCGCAGAAGGCAGATATGTGATATGGAATTACATTGATATTACGGATGTCGCACCTGGCGTCGTCCTAACGGGACTGCGCGTCGGAATCGACGACTCTGTCTATAGCGTTATCCAAGCGTTCGCCGCTGGCGACTTAATGCCGGGCGTTCACTCGCTCGGTCTCGCTGAGGACAAGGTCGGTTATATGCTGGGTGAAGGCAACAGCGATCTGCTTTCTGAAGAACTCCTCGAAAAAGTTGAGGCACTGAAAGCAGGCATCATCGCTGGTGAGATTATGGTGCCGACGATGCCGTAACCCTGGACTGCGTTTTATTTTTGGTTGTAAAAATATTTCAACGATGGGCGGATTGAACTCCGCCCTATACAACGTAACTGTGATCGTTAGCGAGGTTTCCACACCTCGCTATTTTATTTTACGGCTTGGTATCGGTATTGACGGGCGGTTCGTCGTTGTTCAAGAACCGTTCAATCGTGTTTATCGTTGCTGGGCTTGTGCGGAAATCGGCAACCCACGGTTCACGGAAATATGCCTGCTTGTCACGCGGGAGCGCGGAGATTACTTCGGGAGGCGTCTTCAACCGATGCCAGTGCGTCGCGAGGTGTGCGTAGGCGTTTAGCACTGCGACGCGCGGCGCGTCTCTTTGCCACACGGGACCCGCATGACATAGGTTCTCGGTAAAGAAGATCGCACTGCCTGCTGGACAGTCATACGACATCAGGAACGGACTCCGTTTCCCTGCCTCTAATGACATGTGATCTGCATGCATCGGGAAGTTAGACTTATGGCTGCCCGCGATGAAGTGTGTCGCCCCGTCCTTTTTGGTGACATCTGTGAGTTCAAAGACGACGCGCACCATGCCTGCGTGAATCCGTCCATTATTGAAGCGGTACCCGAAAATAGGATCCCCTTGTTGCGGTCCACCCCCGTGGAGCCCACCGTGTTCCTGTCCTTTTTCACGCCAGACGGAGGAACAGTTCTCTAATCGAACGTCAGGTCCGATGATTTCGTGCAAGACATCGAGCACCTTCGGGTGATCGATGAGGACACTCGCCGGACCGCCCGGCACGGCGCGCTGTTCTGGTGGTAAAGACTCTGGATTGTGATGTATCCGTTCAATCTGCTCAACGATTGCATCGACTTCGTCGCGTTCAAGGATCGCGGGACGGACGAGAAATCCGCTCAAGTCGAATCGAAATTTTTCTTCGTCAGTCATTGGTTTGTATTTCCCTCCTTAATTCTTTTGGAGTAAGGGATTATATCGTATTTCCATTTCACTACAAACATCTTTGGAAGTCACAGAATTTTAGAATCTCTCTACCCTTTCAAAACTAAGGCAAGATTCCTTGGTTCGCCACATTTACGTCTCTTAATGGCAGCGTTTCTATTAAGGAAACGAACTTTAGCACGTTCGAGTTCGCGGAGTTCAAATCTGTCGATGCGTTTACCGTGGAACAGAGTAGGAACGCATGTGACTTCGAGCGTGCTGAGTGCCGCCTCCACCTCTTTGGGTAATTTTCCAAATAGTTCTGTGACGAAGTCAGCGCCGCTTTGCAGCTGGCCGGCTACTGTTGATGTTTTAAAAGTCCCACTTTTGAGTTCTATGAGGACAACAGCCAAATTCCTTTGAGAAGCATCCCCACAGAAGACGATATAATCACATCGTTTCGTGTCTATCTTACGTTGTTCAAACTCACATTCAAGATTTACGATAACCCGGTCAGATGGAATATCCGTCAAATAGACTCGACATCCATCTCCACTACAGGATTTGCTAATGCATTCTTCATTTACCTGCTTCCCAATTGCTGCAAGAAGCTCTCTTAATCCCACTCGCTGCTACCTCCTACCAACTTCCTCAAGTAGATCTTGGAGGTTCACAGAACGGTCGTAGAGTTTATAAGCCACATCTTCGTAATCTTTCGGTTCTATGCCTTCAGTGGGATCAAACGGAATAGATTTTACTCTCTCATCCTTTTGAAACCACCATGTTCCGACTTCTTCAGGCAATAGCCAATGTGTTGGTGACATCACTTCCACTTTTGGAACCCCTTTTCTCTTAAGGTCTCCTATCCGAATCAGATTCGCGATTTCTTTGAGCAGCCAATCGCTGTGGGTTGTCACAACCACACGCACACCGGCGCGGACTAAGCCCGCGAGGGTTAGTGCTATCTCAGTTTGTGCCCCCGGGTGCAAGTGTGCTTCCGGTTCCTCAATGATAAGCGTATCGCCAGGACGAATCCCACCACGGAGAAAAAGCACAACAGGAGCAAGTTCAGACACCATGGATGCTGTGCGTGTAAGACGCATATCCTCTTTTGTTTCTTGTGGCCGATAGAGAAATTCTGGATATCCACTTGGTGTAGGTTTTATAAGTATCTGTCCCGCGAGCACGTCAGATTCTATGGCTCCGGCAAGGCGTGTTATTTCTTTCTCAGGTGCTTGGGATTCTTCATAGAGGATAAGTTGTTGCATAAAGTCTGCAACGATTCCTGAGAACGTTGGAATTTCCAATGGCGTGAGACCTCCACGCGTCGCACGCTCGACCAGTGAGCTCGCAATCACCCGGTGACTCTGCATAATACCACTTCGGGCAGCTGGTAGATAGAATCTTTTTTCTCGATGTTTGTCTAATTCAATAGCGGCCCAGAAAAATAAATCATCAATGTCAAGTTCCTTATGTGAGTGTGAGATCAACGAATCTTTGTCGTAAATCATTAAATCTTCGTTGATTGAACCGCGTGCCACAAGATTTGATTCGCAGCCCTCCAGCTTGAAATCCCATAGGCACAGGTTTTCCCTCTTGACTTCCAGAGAGATATTCATCTCACGACGTTGACCGTTTTTTAAGCGAATCAATTCTGTAATTGAATTTAAGTCAAAGCAGCGCTTGAGCTCGTTCGCTGTGATTTCTGGATCCTTGAGGTCTGACTCTAAGCTGGCACGAATTTCTGGTGGCAAATCTGAAAACTTAATAGATTCATTAGATGTGTTTAGTTTTTTGAGAATTGAGCGAATCGCATTCCAATTCTGATTTAACAAGTCATTGAAACCGTGTATACCTAAGCGTTTGAATCGCCCTGGGAATTTTGAGTGTCCTGTAAAAACGCCGTCTAACGCATAGATAAGCGTGGAGAAATAGGTCTTTCCTGTGTTGCTCGGGCCTACAAACACTGTCAACGGACACAGATCAATTTTGGCTTCTGCAATCGGACCGAAATTCTTAACAGCGATTTCAACATTTGGGTGTTTAAGCGTTTCAGGCGTTTTTGTTTGGGTCATTGGAATTTCTCCCTATTTTCTCTGTGAAATGCCTGAACAGCGTCAACGAGTTTATCTGCACCGAACCGCACGACATCCGTTGCAGGTAACCCCGTCTCTGCCTCCGCTTGACGAACCGCCTCGCGTGCTTCATCTTCAGACAAATCAAAGCAATTCAAAGCGAGTCCAATCACTTTAGCAGGTTTTATCGGTGCCGCCATCGCTTCATACTGTGCTATCATCTCAGGAACCGAGGGCAACGGCACTGTATACCGAGCAACCGTATCCCGCGAGGGTTGATGACAGAATATCATCGCATCGGGGAGGCTGCCGTGGAGCAGGCTTAACGTTACACCGGAATACCCTGGATGAACGAGTGAACCCTGTCCTTCAACGATAAGCAGTGAGTGATCTTCCGCACCCGCAAGCACAATCTGCTCGGCGGCACCGGCGGTGAAATCAGAGACGACTGCATCGATCGCGATACCCCAGCCCCAAACCATAATCCCATTTTGTCCCGTTGGACAGAATTCGGCATCCAAACCGCGCTCGCGTGCCGCACGTGTGACCTCTATACCGGATAGCATTTTACCGACGCGGCAATCTGAACCCACGGTGAGGATCACTGTAGCATTGACATCATCGGCTTTACACGTCGCGACGGGTAAGTTGGCAGGCGGTTTCCGGGCATCCCATAACAGGACATCGTGTGCCGCGGCGAGTTCTACGAGTTCTGGGTCCTCACTCAGGAATTGGTGCAAGCCACTCATAATATGGAGTCGATTGTGTATCGCTTCGTGGAGGATTGCACGCCAAGCATGCGGCAACTCGCCGCCGGGGGGTGCAATGCCGATAGCAAGCATCGTCGGCTCGAATTGCATCGCCTCGGCGAGATCCCGGACAATCGGTATACCTTCCCCGATCTCGATAATTTCGCTGGTATCTCGTCCCGCGTTTTCACTGTCGATAACTGCGACAACGTTTTCAGGGAGATAGCGAACTAAGACCGTAGCGGTTTTCGATTCGAGGATACCGAACGAACCTTCAGCAAGAATCGCGATTCTGTGTGATTTCGGTTGTAATTGCTTTACCATTTTTTAGCCATTGTTTCGCTCAGGATAAGATACACTTGTAGACTTGATGCGTTGCGATTGTCCTTAGTGATAAGTTGGCTTTCTTCTTGGTCATCAAAGCGCATAGCCCGCAAGGAATAATTAAAAATTAGCACAAATCGAAATCAATTTCAAATAAAGTTTAATGAAATATTTCGGTAATCATAGAGGGGTAATTCTCACGCAAAGGGGACATCCAATCACAGCAAATCGGTAGATCACAGTTCAGACAATTACCCTTGACAACTGACAACTCCTAAAGAAATTGCCGGAGATACCTACCACCGAGGGCGAAGCCGTCTAACCCAGGGGCACCGCGGTCCTCATTTTCAACACACAAAACATAGTCATAACCAGATTCCTGCAGCGCCCCAGTGATCGTTCCCCAATTCAATTGTCCGCGCCCGGGTACCCGATATTGCCACCACCAGTTCCCGATGATGCCCTGCCGAAACTTCATCTGAGGACTAATTTCGCAATCCTTTACATCGGCGTAATACCACTTGCCGTTGAACATGCGAATTGCGTCCTCAGCGGGTAGGATACCCATCCAGAGCCAGTGCGACGGATCGCAGGAGAGTCCGAGCGAATCCGACGGAATCGCGTCAAGGATCCGTTCCCACATTTCAGGATTACAGGCGATGTTGCCCATGCGGACGGCGCAATCCAGCGCAAGCTGCACGCCTTTCTCTTCGGCGAAACGGACGACAGGGGTCCACATCTCTTTAAAGCGCCCGACGAGTTCAACCGACCTGTCTCCTGGATTGCCCGGTTCTGAAGAGAACTGCCCATAAAAATGCCAACCCACGGGACTGCCAGCGTAGGTGACCACTACAGGGCCTCCGAGGATATGTGTCGCTTCAATGGCTTGCATCAATGTATCGCGCGCATTTTCTCGTGTTTCTGGATCATCGTCGAGTAGGTTGCAATGTGCCGTTAAGGCGGCGAGATAGATGCCGTGGGCATCCAAAATTTCCTTGACGGCTTCGCCACCAGATTGTATAATGGCACTCGGTTCGACAACGCCGGTGGCGTTCGGACGGATGGCGTCAAATCCGTTGGTTTTTGCCCACTCGGCGCATTCGGCAAGGCTCCACCCGCCGTTGCCTGCGCTCGTGCTGAAACTTAAATCCATAGTCTTTTCCTTTTTTATTCGGAGGCTTTCTACATAATGCAAATTCTATGTGAAGGCAATATTACTGAAAAACTGTTTACACTCTATAATCAATTGCTCGCACAACACGGGAACCGTAAATGGTGGCCCGCAGACACTCCGTTTGAAGTGGCACTCGGTGCGATTCTAACACAAGCGACTTCATGGCGCAACGTCGAAAAAGCGATGGACAATCTCAAAGATGCCGGGGTTTTTACCCCTGAGGAGATAGCATCTATCAGCCAATCCGCGTTGGAGCGACTCATCCGACCCTCACGCTACTTTCGGATGAAGGCGCAAAAAGTGCGGGCATTTGTAGATTATATCGCAGATCGTCCCATGCACGTGATGTTTACGCAAGATGTCCCTAAGTTGCGTGAAGAACTGCTCTCCATCTACGGTGTCGGTCCCGAAACGGCGGATACAATAATACTCTACGCTGCTGGTAAACCGAGTTTTGTGGTTGATTCCTATACCTATAGACTCTTTTCGCGGTTGGGATGGGTTGCAGGGAGATATAACTATGACAAACTCCGTGCGCTGTTTATGGACAACCTTCCTCACGATGTTGATCTGTTCAACGAATACCATGCGCTGATTGTTGGTCACGGCGCAAGGGTCTGCCACAAGAAGACACCGAACTGTCAGGAGTGTCGTTTGCAGGCATCGTGTGCATATTATCAATCATCTGAATAGAAATTTTCTGTGTAGACGTTACTCGGTAGGTTGCTGAAGTTTTTCAAAGAAATCTGCTTCTTTCAAAATTGGGATATCCAGTTCTACGGCTTTGGTGTATTTGCTACCGGCACCTTCCCCAGCGATAAGGTAATCCGTCTTACGCGTTACGCTCGATGTAACCCTGCCACCGCGACGCTTAATCTCGTTCGATGCTTCGCCACGCGTCATACCCGCAAGACTCCCCGTGACAACGAATGTCTTTCCGCGAAAGAAGCCATTTGCCACGAGGCGCGCTTCCGTGCGGTGAGAGGCTGCTGCTACGGTGAAACAGTGCAAGCCTGCCGCTCGTAGTTTATCAAGCAACGGTTTATTCTGTGAGAAGAATTTGAAAACGCTTTTCGCTATCTGTGGACCGATGCCTCTTACCGATTCAATCTCCTCTTGGGATGCCGTGCTGAGCGCATCTAAGGATGGGAATTGTTCAATGAGCAGCTCCGCAACAGTCTCGCCGACATGAAGAATACCGAGTCCGAAAAGGAGTTTTTCTGCCGGGACCGCCTTGCTCTGTTCAATCTGGTAGACAAGGTTGCCTGCGGACGGGACACCCATCCGCTCCAGTTTGCTTAACGGTTTTACCTCCAGTGCATAAAGATCGGCAACGTCGCCGACCAGTTCTGTATCCACCAGTTGGTCAATAGTCGCAGGACCGAGACCTTCGATTTGGAGGGCATCGCGCGAGGCGTAATGGGCAATACGGCGTTTCAGTTGTGCGACGCATGCCACATTCACGCACCGAACCGCAACTTCTTCCTCCGTGCGTTGGACGGGGGTACCGCATGCCGGACACCGCTCCGGAAATTCAAAAGGATCTTCGCGATCAGTTTGGTCGGCTGTGAGCACCTCAACAACTTTAGGAATAACATCTCCTGCACGCTCAAGCACAATCCGATCGCCGATACGGATGTCTTTCGTTTGGATCTCTTGCGCGTTGTGTAAGGTGGCGTTTGTAATTGTCGCGCCAGCGAGGATTACGGGTTTCAAGATTGCAACCGGTGTTAGGACACCCGTGCGTCCAACCTGCACATCTATCTTTTCGATGGTTGTGATGGCTTGCTGCGCGTTGAACTTATAGGCGACTGCCCACCGCGGGTATTTGGAGGTTGTCCCAAGTTCATGCTGTTGGGAAAAATTGTTAACCTTTACGACGATTCCATCGGTCTCGTAACGGAGTTCATGGCGTTCTTCTACCCAGCGTTCGTAGTAGGCTTGAACGGCTTCAATCGATTGATGGTAACCAGTGTATGGATTACATTTGAGTCCCCAAGCCTTCATATTTTCGAGGGACTCTGTATGGGTCGTGAATTCGGTTCCCTCGGCGTAGTTGAGGGTGTACACGAAAATATCTAACGGACGGGATGCCGTTATGGAAGCGTCTAAGAGTCGCAGGGAGCCAGCGGCGGCGTTACGAGGGTTGGCAAACGGCAATTCGCCTTCTGTTTCCCGTTGGGTGTTAATGTCGTCGAGACAATCCTTGGGAAGGAAAACTTCACCGCGGACTTCTAACAGCGGCGGCACGGGTGTTTCCGTTTCAACAAGCCGCAATGGAACCGAACGGATGGTTCGTAGGTTGTCGGTTACATCTTCGCCGTACTCGCCGTCTCCGCGCGTGAGACCTTGTGTGAAGACACCGCTTTCGTAAATTAACGAAACCCCCAACCCGTCGATTTTGAGTTCTGTGACGTATTCGACGGGTGCCCCTTCTAACAACCTGTCAATGCGTTCGGCGAATTCCCGCAGCTCGTTCTCGTCGTAACTGTTATTCAGACTCAGCATAGGGCTACGGTGTTGTAGACGGGTGCCTAATACAGCACCACCCCCAACCCGTTGCGTCGGCGAATCTGGCGGAATAGGTGCTTCAGTCGCTGCTTCGAGTGCCTCAAGTTTCCTCATGAGCGCGTCGAAATCCGCATCAGAAATTTTTGGCAGGTTTTCGATATAGTATTTGCGCTCATGATAACGTATCAACGCTCTCAGTTCATCGATCTCTGTTCGCATAACACCTTATCCAGTTTTAGAGGGAGCCTCTGAAAATTTTTAGCAACCTGGACCGGTCGCAAATACATCTATTTGCGTCACTGTGTATGTGCTGATAAATCGCTTGCGATCGTTAAGCGTCTCTGACGTGTGAAGGTGCGTGGCCGCGTGAATCCTTCACCTGTCGGTCCCGCGATCGTCATCGCGAGGTAGCCTTCACCTTCTAATCCACAAGACGCGTAAGAGGGGGCGTTAATGACCGTAACGCTGCAGTCTATTGCCTTTGTGAACTGTGTGATGCGTTTGGTGTTGTTTGTGTGGAGCACGCCGGTGTGTCCACGTCCACCTTCTGCTCTGACGGCGCCTGCCAATGCCTCGTCGAAGTCGCGGCAACGAACGACGGGCAGAATCGGCATCAGGTATTCGTTAAGGACGAACCCATGATCCGCTGGCACTTCAACAACGATCGCGACTGTCTGTGCAGGGGCTGTGATACCGGCGGCGTTTAAAATGGTCAGCGCATCTTTACCGATGTATTCCTTATTCGATTCCTCTTTTTCCGTGACAACCGCCTCTAATGCCTGAAGTTGGCTTGCACCGAGGAGATGCCCGCCATTTTGTGTTAACTCCCGAACCGTTTCGTTTGCTACCGAATCGATAACGAAGAGTGCTTTTTCGCCGATACAGAGCAAATTGTTGTCAAAACTCGTGCCTGCGATGACATGTTTCGCTGCCTGCTGAATATCCGCGGTTTCGTCAATAATCGCAGGCGGATTGCCAGGTCCAGCGGCGATCGTCTTTTTCCCACTTGAGAGGGCAGTCCGGACGACGGACGCACCACCCGTCGCAACGAGCATAGCGATCTCAGGATGCTCCATGATCTCCTTCGCTGTTCGTAGGCTGGCGTTTGCAACCGAGGTGAGCAGGTTGGCGGGACCCCCTGCCTTGACGATTGCTTCGTTGATAACGTGCATCGTTTCTTCAGTACAATCGCGTGCGTTTGGATGCGGGCTGAACACAACGGCGTTCCCTGCTGACAACATTATAATCGCGTGGTTAATCACCGTTGATGTTGGATTCGTGGTAGGGGTAATCGAGTTAATAACGCCAAAAGGGACATATTCGATGAGAAGCGTTCCAGCATCCCCCGATACCGCCTCGGAGTGCAGATCCTCCACCCCCGGTGAGAGTGTTACGGCTCCCTCATTCTTCATCACCTTATGGGCGGCGTTCCCCATATTTGTGTCTTGTACTGCCAAATCCGCGAGACGTTCAGCGTTGGCGAGCGATACCGCTTTGATCGCTTCGATGATCTCGCGTCTTTTCGCGAACCCAAGTTTGACGAGTGCCGCTTGTGCTGTTTTTGCCGCTGCGATGGCCTCTGCTACTGTTCCAAAAACGCCGGCTCGCGAGGAGGAACCCGGCGCCGCGGACGTAACAGGCTGCGTCGCGACTGTTCCGTCTTGTTGGAGTGTCTTTAATACTTGGGATACAATCTCTTCAATCTGTTTTTCGTCAATTTGTGCCATTCAGCCCTCCAATACCTCATTGCGCAGGCACGCTACGGGAACACGTACGAAAACCACAGATATAGATCCTGTGGCAGTGCAATGTGTTCTCTGCTAAAACGGTGTAGGGCTGAGGTACGTAAAGTCATCCCTCACCCTACAAGGTCGCCGATTTATTTGCTACTACTCTTGGCGGAAGAATCCCCGCCGAGTATGCCTTCCACATCTGAATGTGGGCGAGGGATGACGTGCACCGACACTAATTCGCCGACTGCTTTCGCCGCTTCCGCGCCAGCATCTGTCGCGGCTTGCACCGCACCGACGTCCCCACGGACCAAAACAGTGACGAAACCGCCACCTACCTGTTCTTTGCCAACCAGCTTGACGTTTGCAGCTTTCACCATGGTGTCAGCAGCTTCGACCGCACCAACGAGTCCGCGTGTTTCAACCATTCCTAATGCTTCATTGCTCATGTAACTAAGCTCCTTATCTGTGAAAAAGTAGAATGCAAGACACCGTGCAGCGCACCCCCGATGTCAATGTGCCCATCTCTGTTTGCCAGGGTGCTATAATCTCGGTACACCCGGTGTCCCCTTAATCAAATATGCTCCTTAATAATGATACTACAAAATCCGCATTTCTGCAAGTCAAATTTTTCATGGAATCAGAATAGATGGCTCGGTTTAATCCTCTGTATTTTTCAATTTTATATTGACTTTTACTTGACTTTTAATCGGAAATCTGCTAAAATATATTAAAGTATTAACGAGAGTCGATCAGAATTTTTCTAAACGGAATCTGAAGCACTGCAGTGTCCTATCCCGTGAAGGGTGGTTGCGTGGATTCGGACGAATTAAATTTCGGAGAAACTGAAGACGAAAATTTCTACTAAATAGTCAACGAAGGAGAATTCATTTTGAACAAGATTTTGGGGGCGAAGCAGGTAGCCGCGGTCCGAAAGATCCTGTCTGGTGTACCAGAAGCCTCAACTTATGCTCCAGTAACGGATTCCTTAAACAGAGCGGCAGAGTTGGGGGAAGATAACATTACAGCCGTGCTTACCAGTTTCAGTTCCATGCCACAATCGACAACCGTTTTCGCGAATCCGGTGCTGCACAAAGTTGCGGTTGACTGTGCTGGCACCGAGATAACATTGAACATTCGCAGTTTTGCTATTCGGGGTATTGTCTCTGAAAGTGAGATCGTCGCGGGTCAGATCAGTCCCGCCGGGGTCATCTTCGCTGGACTCTTCGGTAGAAAACCTGAAACGGATGCAACTGGGCTTGACGAAGAGGCACTGCTGTCGGAATTAATAGATAAGAAATTTTATAACTTTACCACGACTCGTAGAGAGAGTCTATCAGGTAAACAACGTCTCATCAATCAGGTCGCAGAATTTGTTAAAGCCTTCCCAGCGGCAGGTCCCGAAGCTGCCATTCAACATTTCTCAACACTCCGTAAACTCAGTCATCCGAATCAGAAAGGGATTAACGGCACACGGCATCCCGGTGCGCTTCTGCTTGAATTGATCGGGACGCACATGGAGAATGTCGCAGTCGGGACGGTTTCTGTGTATATGCGCCATCAGCTCCGCGGGAACAATGCGCTGCATCCCCAGGTCCTCGCAATGCGCGCATCCGATCTCATTGCCGATCATCAGAAGCGTGAGAAAACTGCCTTCCAAACCTGCTACAGTCTCCTTTTAGGGCGAGAAGCCAGCACCGTTGAAGCGAATATCTTAGAACGGATGGGGATCATACAGGCACACCACGGTTCCGCGGGTTCCAACGTCGTCGCACGCTATCTTGCTACTTTGCACGCCGGTGCGGTCTCTGACTTTTTCGTCGCATCGCAGATGACCTTAGATGGCGACCGACACTTCGGCGCAATTCACGACATGACGGCGTTCATCAATCAAATTGAACCGCTTGATACCGAAACCCGCGAGGACGCAATCCGTCAACGGATGCTGTCCGCGCTACCGACTTTTGGACATCCCGAAATCGCTGCCGCGGGACGCTCCGATGAAATCCAACAGGACCCCAGACCTGCAATCTACTTCAATCCTTTCTTAGAAGCCGTTGACAACGGCGACATTCAACTCAATGATCAGCAGAAAAAACGGTTGGGGATTACACAGCGCATTTACCAACTCGCTTTTATTGAAGGTTTTGTCCGCCCGGGACGTGAGAACGAACCGCCCCTCCGTTTAACGCCGAATACCGACTTCGGTGGATGGGCAGTCCAAGAAGGATTGGACATCTATGAAAGTGACAGAACACTATTGACCTACATCTTCCGTGGTTTCGGTTGGATAATGGATGCCCGCGAACAACTCCAGTTGAAGATTATCCGCCCCGTTATCCCACCCCACCCAGATGTCATTCCAGCACCAACTGACGATATGACGATTGCAAACGAAGTGGTCGCATTACACAACCGGATGGCAGACACGAACGTCTTTGACGGATAGTCACTACCGGGCTGTCACGGATCAGCTCGGGTGCCTACACAACCCTTTCAGGCATCCGATGTTGGTCAATATATCTGCCTTTTGGCGAAGCACTGAAAGCCGACCGCTGACTGCTGATGGCTATTAACACATTAGAGAGGAACACCAGTGATTGAATTTGCGCAATTAACAGTCCCGACAGAAGGTGAAAGAATTGGGTTCGTCGATGGGCGGCTCGTCGTGCCGAATCAGCCAATTATCCCTGTCATTGAGGGCGATGGTATCGGACGAGACATCATGAAGGTGACACGCCGAGTTGTCGACGCGGCTGTCCAGACAGCGTACAACGGTGGAAACCAAATCGTTTGGTTTGATGTCTACGCCGGTGAAAACGCCATGGCGAAATACAATGAATGGCTCCCGCAGGATACCTTCGACGCGATTGAATACTTCCGTGTTGCCCTGAAGGGACCTCTCACAACACCTGTCGGTGGTGGATTCCGGAGTTTAAACGTGACGCTCCGTCAAGTGCTTGAACTCTACGCATGTGTCCGTCCTGTCCGTTACTTCCAAGGGGTCCCCGCCCCTGTAACACACCCTGAAAAGATGAACGTCGTTATCTTCCGTGAAAACACTGAGGATGTTTATGCCGGTATTGAATGGGAGCAAGGTACGCCAGAGGTGAAAAAGGTTATCGAACTCCTCCGCACTGAAATGGGAGTCGACATCCGCGAAGATTCCGGAATCGGTGTGAAACCGATCAGTATTTTCGGCACGAAACGCTTGGCGCGGATGGCGATCCAGTACGCAATTGACCACGGTAGACGCAGCGTGACCTTTGTTCACAAAGGCAACATCATGAAGTTTACCGAAGGTGCGTTCTGTGCGTGGGGATATGAGCTCGCCAAAGAGGAATTCGCCGAGCAGACGATTACAGAGGATGAACTCTATGACGATTACAACGGTGAGTGTCCGGAAGGCAAAATTATCGTCAATGACCGGATCGCCGACAGCATGTTGCAGCAGATTCTGACGCGAACCGATGAATATGATGTGATTGTCACCCCAAATTTGAACGGGGACTATCTCTCAGATGCCGCCGCCGCACAAGTTGGTGGTATCGGTATGGCACCCGGTGGTAACCTCAGCGATGAAGTCGCGCTTTTCGAAGCGACGCACGGCACCGCACCGAAATATACCGATCAGGATGTCGTCAATCCGGGTTCACTGATCCTCTCTGCGGTCATGATGCTGGAGCATCTCGGTTGGCAAGAAGCCGCCGACCTGATTATTTCAGGACTTGAGAAGACCATCCTCCAGAAAAAGGTGACCTACGATCTGGAGCGTCTCATGGAAGGCGCGACGAAGGTCCGCACCTCCGAGTTCGGCGCATCGATTGTCGAAAACTTCCAATAGAAGCACTTTCCACTGCACATCACAGAGGAGCAGCACATGTCCTTAAAAACGAAACTTATTCTGACGGGCGGTGTATTCGCTGCTATCGGCATCGGAATAGGTCTTGAATTGCATCGGCTTCACAGGCGCATTCTAAAAGAGTTGGTTGCAATCCGCCAGCAAGGCGAGCGGTAATTGATACCGTTTTCAACTGCACCTGTCCTGCAAATTATCCTTCCTAAACTCTTAAGGGCATTCCGTTCTTGAGTCCCAGCGGGACGGCATGTTTATAGAAACGCATTCAGAAGAGCCATCAAGCCCTGTAAGGGCGGCATTTGGCAGCTCTAATGACAGAAATATTCCTCTTCTGTGCCAGAGAACGAGGTCTACATCATGATCACCGAACTCCGCGCGCAAAATTTCAAATCTTGGAAAGATACCGGTAAGCTGCAAATCGCACCCTTAACTGGCTTCTTCGGCGCGAACAGTTCCGGCAAAACCAGTCTTCTCCAAACACTCCTCGTGCTAAAGCAGACCGTGGAGCGTCCACCGGATTGGAATGGGGTGATCGATTTCGGTGAGGACAACTCCCTCGTTAATTTGGGAGGCTTTGATGAGACCGTTCACCAACACAACTTAGATTTAAGTCTTGATGTTGCTGTATCATGGCAGCTGCCTGAAAGACAAAATTTAGGTCCGGTTCAAATCGATTTCCTCTCCTTCTCAATGTCCATTGTTAAAAAATATGAGCATTCGGTGGAACTGGATAATTTTTGTTATGCAAGTGGTGAGCGTGAATTTAAGATAGAGTGGGAATCGTCAGGATATAAATACAAATTAGGATATGATTGGGCAAGTACAGAATTGTTTCGATGTTACGGTGTTGTTAACCCATTCGGACCTCTGGAGTCTTTCGCTCCTCTTAAAGCGGCTTTTGAGGATTTGTTCGATCGAATTCGCTACCTCGGTCCACTTCGTGAATACCCGCGCTCTCATTACAAATGGCAGGGAAACCACCCGGAAGATGTAGGGCAGCATGGCGAAGATATAGTTCCCTGCATGCTTTCAAAGCGGGTACAGCTTCACGGTATTGATAGACAGGTAATGGAATGGTTACAGAGACTGGATTTGATCAACTCCTATCGCCTCAATCCTATCCCAAATTTGGAGAAAGATTACGAATTTCTGGTCAAAAAACACAAAAATGGACCTGAAGTCCGACTCACTGATGTCGGCTTTGGGGTTTCGCAGGTGCTGCCGGTATTGATTCTCTGTTATTACGCGCCAGAGGGAAGTATTCTCATCCTTGAACAACCTGAAGCACACCTCCATCCGAAAGTCCAAGCGGAATTGGCGGACCTGCTCATTGAGGTCGTGAAAAATCGACGACTCCAAATTATTCTTGAGAGCCACAGCGAGCATCTACTGATACGGCTCATGCGGCGTATCGCTGAGGAACAAATTTCCGCAGACGACACCGCCTTCTATTTTTGCGAAATGAATGAAGGGGTATCCGAAATTGAGAGACTCAATGTGGATGATTACGGAAACATCACGAATTGGCCACAAAACTTCTTTGGTGATGAGATGGGCGACTTGGCAGCAAAGACAAAAGCGGAGATGAAGCGTCGGAAAGCTGCCAAATTATGAAAGTTATTGTAGATACAAATGTTCCGTTAGTTGCCAATGGGAGTGCAGACCAAGCATCTGAAGATTGCGTGGAAGCCTGTATTGACGAACTGCTGAAGATTACCGAAGGCGACGTAAAATTAGTGTTGGATGACCAGCGACGGATTATCGAAGAATACCGGAATAAGTTGAATCCGGGCGGTTTTCCCGGTGTCGGCGACGCGTTTCTCAAATGAGTAGAGATAAATTGGGCAAACCCGCAACAATGTGATTTGGTTTCCATTACACCTATTGATGATTTAGAAACTGATTTTCAGGAGTTTCCCGCAGACCCAGCACTACAGGATTTTGATCCAGATGATAGAAAATTTATCGCCGTCGCACTCACACACTCCGAAAAACCGCCTATCTTACAAGCGGTAGATAGTGGATGGTGGAATGCCCGAGACGCACTTCGTCAAAACGGTGTCACGATTGATTTTATCTGTGAAGACGACATGCGTTCGATGATAGACTCGTAATTCTTAAAACACAGGAGGGACAGCATGATCCATGAAATAAGAACCTATAACCTGAAGCTCGGCCAACTCAACGAATACTGGGAACGCTTCGGCGAAAAGCTACCCGCACGCCAAGAACTCTCCAAACTCGGTGGACACTGGTACACCGAAGTCGGACCCTTGAATCAGATGGTCGCTATTTGGCCCTACGAGAGTCTTGAACAACGGGCAGAGATCCGACGCGCCGCAGAAGCAGGACCGAACCCGATATGGCCCCCCGATACCAGCGATCTCATCGTATCCATGGTATCCGAGATTTTTCTGCCAGCTCCCTTTATGGAACCCTTAGGTGAAAAAGACCTCGGACCGATATATGAAATGCGTTTGTACACCTATCCTGCAGAAGGCATGCCACAAGTTTTAGAGGCGTGGGGTGCGGCGATCCCTGAACGCGTGAAGTATTCCGCATTAGCAGGCTGTTGGTATTCGGAATACGGTGGGGTCAACAATTTCATCCATCTCTGGGCATATAGGAGTTTCGAGGAACGCCAACGCATCCGAGCGGAGACGCGAGAGACAGGTGTCTGGCCCCCCAAAGGCTCCGTTAGACCCATCACACAGGAGAGCAAGCTGCTGCTACCAGCCCCTTTCTCACCCATGCAGTAGTGTGTTTTTCTCAACATAGACCCCTCCACCCCATTGGCGAGGTTTCCTTGCGGAAATACCCTATCAAAAACACCTCGCCTCCTTCGGTTGGATGTCCTCGTAACGCGGAAATTGAAATCAACGCTCCCTATTATTCAAGAACAGAGAGGAAAATGAAAAATCAACGTAGTGGTTTACCCAAAGAAGAAAGAGCCGTCTTAGAGGATGCTATTCGCCGCTCTTATTTTCATACAATTGACGATCTCGATCACGAGGATGTTTTAGAGATATTCGGTTTTACTGCTGACACAGGTCCGTTAGCAACCACAGATGAAAATGCTAAAGTTGTAATTAATAATAAATCTGCCCGGATGCTTTCTCCCATATTAGGATTCTTAAATGAAATCGTTGACGGACACTTTGATGTGGAAGAAGATGGTATCATGAGGCACTATCTGTTAGGGCTTGTAAGTTTTGCCGGTCGTGTGCACACAGAGGAGGCTTATCAAGGACTTACAAAATTTCTCAACCGTTTATTAACGTACAACCTGAATCTAAAGGATGTTTTCTTAGCAGAAACTGTATTTTCACTTGCCGAAGTTAGTGTTGGATTGGGTAGGGAAGATTCGGTTTCCATACTCAAATCGGCTATATCCCATCTTCCGGATCCAGACCGCGATCTCAGCGAATTGGTTGAGTATTTTGACAAATTGAACGGACCTGAGGGGATAAAGGAAATCCTGATCCATCCTGCAACAGGTAGGGTGCCAGAAGTAGAAGATAGATGTTTAGCGTTGCTACAAAAACACGATCCTGACTTTGTAAAGGACTGGAAAACACAAAAAGCCTCCGCTAACATTTCACATGACCGAATTTAATTATTAACTCGGTAATTGACGGGCAATAAATGGTTTCCCTACTACGAACGGGCCGCTTGTAGTAGTGCGATTCATCGCACGTTCAGAAATTACCGAATAATCAGGAGAGGACAGATGAAGAAGAAGAATCACGACGATTTTGATGGTTTCATGGTCAATTTATTTCTTGATGAGGATGGTGATTATCTCGCTCACCTCGTGGAACTCCCTAACGTCTCAGCTTTCGGACCAACACCTGCCGAGGCGTTACGTGAATTAAAAACAGCGTGGGAACTGATGGAAGAATGTTACCGAGCCGACGGTGAACCCGTTCCAAAAGCACCTTCTCGGAGTGGATATGACGGACCGTTCAATGTTCCTATTGAAGCCCAACTTTATCACGCTCTGGCAGACGAAGCCGCGAAGACAGACCTAAGCCTTTACACGTTTGTGACACAAAAATTGAAGGCATCGGTGCCAGTTGTTCAAACAGAAAACGAAGGTTCTTTGTGAATGAAAACCGATTTGAATCTCCATCCAACCTATTGAGTAACTTGTTTTGTGCAGTCCAGACATTGTATTTAAAGAGACATCCTTCCCTGCTCACGAAATTTTCAGAGTAACCTTCCGAGTGACATTAGAGGCAAATCCTCCAAACCCCAGTCATGGCAGAGGTTTACAGCCTTTTCCAAAACTATCACATTTAAGATTTACTCTGAATACTTTGAAACGCACCTCATGTCTCTTGACGCTGCTATAACACACCACCCCTATTGTATACAATCCCTTTCCACTACTGATTGCTGACCGCTGATGGCTGACTGCCATAAAACATTTGACATAAACTTCCGAATGTGCTATGCTACTAAAAATTGACCCTTCGTCCAAAAAACAGCCACGTAACATTATAAACAAGGAAACGCTATGGCACGTTCAAAACAGTCCGATCTGTCATTAATGGAACTCTATAAACACGTAAAAAAACAGCACGGCGATGCGATACTCCTCTGTCGGGTCGGCGATTTCTATGAAGCCTTCTTTGAAGACGCCGAACTTATTGCCCGCCTGCTTGAGATCGCCTTGACATCGAGAAGCCATAAAAACCAAAAATCCCCACCGCCACCGATGGCAGGTATCCCGCATCACGCGCTCGATTCCTATCTCTACAAACTCGTCAAGGCCGGACATAAAGTCGCCATTTTGGAGCAGACCGAGGACGCAAAACTCGCACGGGACGAGAACCGACTCGTCAAACGCGATGTCGTCCGGATCGTTACACCCGGCACGGTGACCGACCCAAAGGTGCTGGAGCATAAAGTCAACAATTACATCGTCTCGATCTATCTCAACAAAGACACTTACGGTGTTGCTGTTGCGGATCTCTCCACCGGCGAATTTCTGGTAACTGAACTCACAGACCCTTCACGCCTCTGGGCGGAGATCCACCGATTTTCCCCAAAAGAGTGTCTCTTTGCCGATACCTTCGAGGACGAGGAGATGTTTGATCGCCTCAAAACCGAACTCAAGGTGACACTCAATGACCTACCCGACTGGCGGTTTGAATTGGACACGGCTCGGACGGAACTCCTCGAACATTTCCAAACCATTTCGCTTGATGGGTTCGGGTGCGAACATCTGCCGACTGCTATCTGTGCCGCGGGTGCACTCATCTATTACCTGAATGAAACGCAGAAGCAGGAAGTCGAACACATTGTCTCCCTGCACACCTATACGCTCTCCGATTTCATGGTACTGGATGCCGATACACAGCGTAACCTCGAACTGACAGCCTCCATTCGCGACGGATCCACGAAAGGCACGCTCCTTGAAGTTCTTGATGAGACGGTGACGGCGATGGGGGGCAGAAGGATGCGTCAATGCCTCTTACAGCCCCTGCTCGATGAAAAGGGGATTGCAGAACGCCTCAGTGCAGTCGATGAGCTCAAAACCCAGATTAGCTTGCAGGAGGAGTTGCGGGATGCACTCGGACAGATGTATGATGTTGAACGTCTCATTTCACGTATCAGTCTCGGTTCCGTGAATGGACGCGACCTACATTCGCTCAAGGATTCGCTTCGTCTGATCCCCGAGGTTAAGGTGCAGCTCCAAAACTGCAGGAGTAACTTGTTGGTATCCCTCAATGATACTTTGGACCCGCTGCCAGACTTAGTCGAATTGATCGAACACGGCATCCATCCGAACCCACCCGCGACGATCCGTGAAGGCGGCATCATAAATGACGGTTATAGCGAGGAACTCGATGAACTTCGACAGATTGTAGGACAGGGAAAAGACTGGATAGCCGCTATGCAGGAGGAGGAACGCAAACGCAGCGGTATCCAATCCTTAAAGATCGGATTCAACCAAGTCTTCGGTTATTATATCGACGTGACGAAGCCGAATCTGCACATGGTGCCTGAGCATTACATCCGTAAACAGACCCTACGGAATTCCGAGCGGTTCATCACACCTGAACTCAAAGAGCAGGAGGCGAAGGTCCTGAACGCCGAGGATCGGATACAAGACTTGGAATATGAACTCTTCTGTCAGATTCGTGAGGATGTCTCGAAATATACGGAAGTTATTCAAAAAATCGCAGCGGCACTCGCGATGATTGATGTCCTCGCCAATTTCGCGTATGTCGCCTCGAAATACAACTATGTGAAGCCTACCGTCGCGGCAGTGGACGAAATCGTTATCCGGGATGGCAGGCACCCGGTTGTCGAGCAGCTGTTCACGCAAGAGGGGTTTGTGCCTAACGATACGCTCCTCAACTGCGATGATGAGCAATTACATATTATCACGGGACCGAACATGAGCGGCAAGAGCACGTATCTGCGTCAGACGGCACTCATCGTTCTGATGGCACAGATCGGATGTTTTGTGCCTGCCTCCGCTGCGAAAATCGGTTTGGTAGACCGGATTTTCACACGGGTGGGTGCGTCGGATAACCTCGTGATGGGACAGAGTACCTTCCTCGTTGAGATGAACGAGACGGCGAATATTCTCAACAACGCCACCCGCAACAGCCTCGTGATCTTTGACGAAGTCGGACGCGGCACCAGCACGTTTGATGGACTCAGCATCGCATGGGCGGTTTCGGAGTATCTCTTAGATGAAAAACGGATGGGCGCGAAAACGCTCTTCGCGACACACTATCATGAGTTGGTGGAACTCGCCAGCAAATATAAACGCGCCAAGAACTACAATGTCGCCGTTCATGAAGATGGACAGAAGGTGACCTTCCTCCGAAAAGTTGTCCAAGGGGGCGCAGACCAAAGTTACGGTATCCACGTCGCACGACTCGCAGGACTCCCCCAAGTCGTGATTACACGCGCCCAGCAGATACTTGAAGTGCTTGAACAGCACAATCTGAGTGTTGAGGCGGATGGGGCAACGGGTCAGTCACCGAAAACACATCCAACACTACCGAAACCGCGCCGCCGTGTCTCCCGAAAGACACTACAGAGCGATTCCCTACAGATGGCACTCTTTACACCGAAGACGCATCCGCTTGTTGAAGAGATCCGGCGGTTGGAACTCACGCAGGTAACCCCCTTGGATGCGGTGAATATTCTCTATGATTTGAAGGCGAAGGCGGAGGAATCTTAGGGGTTAGGCGGCAGCGATGCAATCCCCTTCTAACGCACCGAGCGTGACGCGCTGAATCTGATTGATCGCACTCTCTGGGGCATCCACGAGGACACGAAGATAGTTGTCGGTAAAACCTGCGAGGTGGTTGTTTTCCCCTTCTCTGCTCGCTTCGATGAGCACCGCTTTCTGCTTGCCAAGCATCCGTCGTCGGAATGCCGTGTTCAGGCGTTCGCCAAGCGCAATCATCGTTTGACTCCGTGCTGCGGAAATGTGTGGAGAGACTTGATCCGGGTAGGTCGCCGCGGGTGTGCCTTTTCGAGGGGAATAACGAAACACATGTAACTGGCTGAATCCGATGTTCTCGACGAATTGGCATGATGCCTCAAAGTGGGCATCCGTTTCGCCGGGAAATCCGACCATAATATCCGTGGTAATCCCGACATCATCGCCAAAGACGCGTCGTAAGTTCCCAACGAGATGTGCGAATTCTGCCGTCGTGTAACGCCGACGCATCTGCCGCAACACCGCATCTGAACCGGCTTGGAGTGGAAGGTGGAAGTGCGGCATGCATTTTGGGAGTGCTGCCATCCGCTCACCAAGGGAATCTGGGAAATACATCGGTTCGATCGAGCTGAAACGGATACGTTCAATGCCTTCGATGTCGTGGATATGCTCTAAAATATCGGCAATGTCTTTTTCCCGACCGGTGTCCACGCCGTAAGCACCGAGATGCACGCCGGTGATGACGACCTCTTTGATACCGCTGTCAGCGATGCGACGGGCTTCGCCGGCGATATCAGCGAGCGGACGGCTTGTCATTCTACCGCGCACATACGGGATAATGCAGTAAGTACAGAAAGCACTGCATCCGTCTTGCACTTTGATGAGCGCACGCGTGCGTTTGCCGGCATTGCTGACGCCTTTGCTAAAGCGTGCGTGTTCGCGAATAGCATCGTGTTGAACGGGTTCTATAGTGAGGAGTGGGTTCGGCGTGTGAGACACCTCTGCTGGCGAGGTTCCTAACCTCTCTCCAGATGATGTTTCGGTGTGCAAGACATCGAGGTACTGCTGAAAATCCGCCTTTTCTCGGTTGCCGAAAACAAATGTTACACCGGGGATCTCTTCAATCGCCTCACGATCGCTTTCCGCATAGCAACCTGTGACGAGCACTTTTGCGTCCGGATGCCGTCGAATTGCTCTCCGAATGACTTGCCGTGCTTTCTGGTCGGCAGTGTTCGTTACGGTGCATGTGTTGATGAGATAGAGGTCGGTCTCCTGTTGTTGAGATGTTTCATCATCAACAATCGTATATCCGTTGCGTCGAAGCGTCTCGCGCATAGATTGCGTATCGTATTGGTTGACCTTACAGCCCATCGTAATCAGTTTTGCGGTTCGCATGAGTCTTTTTATAGATTTTGTTAGAGAGATCCCAACTTCGTTCCATACACGCTCGCTGGCGAAGTTTCTGTTTTCCAAGTAAATATTATACCGAATTTTTGCCCGAATTGCAAATGAGATAGTTCTACAAAAAGGTAAGTGCGGTTTTATGACATCTGGTAATGTCGCGAAGGGAGTCATGGATCAAGACGCGTCTATAATCCTGTCCATCCTTTAATCCTGATTCAGACAATGAAACAGTAGAGAAAATAGGCGGGCACCGAGACCCGCCTCGGAAGGGACTATGATAACTCGACCGCTTTGCCGGTACGTGCGCATTCGTAGATAGCCATATTGAGAGCAACGGAACGTCTACCTTCATAGCCGTCAACTGCCGGTGAGCCACCGTCGTTGATGACTTGGAGCGCGTCCTCGATGACGTTATCCGGATAGGGCGGCAGTTCGATTTCGGGTTCATTGTCATCGACGAACTCCCACATCTCGGGTCCAAGACCGACGATGCCTTTTTCGCCGTGAACGTGGATCATTGAGACGCTGCTGCCGGGGAAAGTCGTCGTTGTCAGGACGTGTCCGAGCGCCCCGTTCTCAAATTCGAGAATCGCCGAGGTCATGTCCTCGGTTTCACAATTTTCGTGATCGTAGACGTCGAAGTGTGCCCCGATGACGCGTTTGACGGGACCCATGAACCAGAGCATCAAGTCGATGTAATGCACGCCTTGGTTCATGATAGAACCGCCGCCGTCGAGTTCCCAGGTGCCGTGCCAACCGACGTAGTAACTATCCGGACGTTTCCACTTCATGCGGAGTTCGCAGAGCAAGGGTCTACCGAGACCCCCGGTTGTGAGCACGTGCTGGATCTGACGGTTATGTGTGCCGTATCGCTCTCCAAAATCAACGAGTAATTTGACATCGTTGTCTTCACATGTTTTAATAAGGGAGTTGCAATTTTCAACGCTGACGTCCATCGGTTTTGTGGTGATGACGTGTTTACCGCGGCGTGCGGCTTCCTCTCCGAATTTTCCGTGGAGCCCGCTCGGTGTCATAATCATTGCCACGTCGATATCGTCGCGATCGAACATCTCAAGCGCATCGTCGTGGCTTTCACAACCGAAGTTTTCTTCAGCCGACTTGCGCCGCTCTTCGACGAGATCCGCCACAGCGACGAGTTCTGCACCGTCTGTGCTGTGAATCATACGGGAGCGGTTCATGCCCATACCTAAACCGACAACGCCAAAACGTAGAGTATTAGCCATTAGAAATTCTCCTTTTCTATTGGTTGACTGATAGCCATTATACCATATACACAGACGATGCGTTACAAAAAATTGACGATACCCACAATCGGTTTTATTGTGCTTCTCTTTATCTCGCACATCGTGCTGAAAGCCGCATTCGCGCAAACCGTTTCTTCACGAAACCAAGATGTGCGTTTCACCGATATAACAACGGAACTCGGCATCGAATTTCAGCATGTAAACGGTGAGAGCGGTAGGAAGTACTTTATTGAGCCGATCGGCAGCGGCGTTGCCCTCTTCGATTTTGACAATGACGGGGATTTGGATCTCTATTTCGTCAATGGTAGCGATTTGCCGGGCGGGACCTCATCAATTCTACCGACAAATCGTTTCTACCGCAATGATGGCGGCACTTTCACCGATATAACGGACGTTGCTTCTGTTGGTGATACAGGCTACGGGTTAGGGTGCTGCGTCGGCGATTACAACAACGACGGTTTCACGGATCTCTATGTGACGAACTACGGTCCGAATGTGCTGTATCGCAACAATGGGGACGGCACTTTTGCGGATGTCGCTGACACCGCTGGCGTTGATGGTGATCAGTTCAGCAGTGGGTGTGCTTTTGTAGACGTTGATGCCGATGGGTATCTGGATCTCTATGTCGTCAACTACGTTCAGTTCGACCCAGATACGAACCCTGAATGCGCTCGACTGGGGATTCCAACGTATTGCACACCGGAAGCACTCCCCGGCGTTGCTGATGTATTCTACCGTAACAACGGTGATGGCACCTTCAGGGATGTCTCAGGGAGCATAGGGATCGGCACAGCAAATGGAAAGGGATTGGGTGTCGTCTGCGGCGATATGGATAACGACGGAGATGTCGATATTTTCGTTGCGAACGATACGACGCCGAATCTTCTCTATCGCAACGAACGAAAGGGTGATGAGATGACGGAGGACGCGCTTTTCGCAGGCGTTGCGCTCAGCGAGGAAGGACGCGCCTATAGCGGGATGGGCGCAAACCTCGGCGATTTTGATAACGACGGCTATCTCGATATCGTGATTACGAATTTTCAGGATCAGACGAATAGTCTCTATCACAATGCCCAGGGCGGATTCTTTACCGAGATGAGTTTCGCCAAAGGGATCGGTGAGAGGAGTCTCCCCTATTTGGCGTGGGGTGTCGATTTCATCGATGTTAACAATGACGGCTGGTTGGACCTGTTTATTGCCAACGGGCACTTGGATGACAATATCGCCGAGATTGATCCGATTGGTACGTATGCACAGCCGAATCAACTTTTCCTGAATGATCAAAGTATCCGTTTTTCGGAGAATCCTGATGCGGCGATAGCACAGCGAAAAGTGAGTCGAGGTGCTGCTTTCGGCGATATGGATAACGATGGTGATATTGACATTGTCGTCTCCAACCTCAAAGACGCGCCGACCGTTTTGCGGAACGACAGTGGCAACGCGTCGCGGTGGTTAACCGTCAAGCTCATCGGGACCCGTTGCAATCGAGATGCGATCGGAACACGGGTGACAATTGTTTCCGGGGAGTTGACGCAGATGCGTGAGGTCAAAAGCGGTTCGGGTTACCTCAGTCAAAACGACCTCCGTTTACATTTTGGGTTAGCGAACGCGACGCGGGTTGATACGCTAACAGTGCGATGGCTCTGTGGTCGCGTCCAAACGCTACAGAACGTTGAAACGAATCAGGTACTTGTTATCTTAGAAAATTAGTGTCTATCTCTTCTATAGGAGCGATTTGAGGGTACTCCAAAGCGGACGGCGTGGGCCATCTGCCACCCTTTCACCTTCGTAGGTGGATAAATGGACTGGAGACTGATAAATGCAAATAGATGTGTTGGAAGAACTTAAAGCACGTGACGAGCGCATTGAAAGATTGGAACGCGCGCTTTTATTGGCGTTGAGTTTAAGCGTTGGGAATCACCTCGACAAGTCTTCTCAGAATTGTTTTAGCCATGTTTCATCTTTTGCGGTGGAGCAAATGGAGACCCTTATTGCGGAGTCTGGAAGCACAGAGAAAGTCATCGAAGCACTGCTTGACACCACTGAAAAACGGTATCGTGTTGAACTCGATGCATTGGGTCGCTAACCTTGTGGGACCCCGTTACTTATCCGCAAGGTAAATTAGGAAAGCGGTACCGCGTAATCATCTGGGTTGTCCTTTCGCCAGTTCGGGAGATAGCCTTCTTTGTGTCCAAAGCCGTAGGAGGGTCCGATCTGATTGATGCTCGACCAGGGCCACGCTTGCCCACCGATGAGACGAAATTCATCACTTTTGCCGCAGAGCCAATAAAACATGTGTGCCACGTATCTCGCCACGCCGTGTCCACCGTATTCGGCAGTCTGGGGATCAAATTCCGATTCTACCTTCCAATCCCGTGTCGGTGGAACCGTCCGCCAGTAGCTGTATTTTAGCATGTGGCGCAACCCTTCTGCTGTGGACTCACCGCGCCGATGGAGGATGCTTTGCGAGTGAATAACGAAAGAACCCGCCGGACCTTCGCTCGAAACACCTTTCTCGGCGATATCTCGACTTGTGGATCGGATGTGTGAACCGGGCAGAATCTCTGTCGGACCCAATTCCGACGGTGTATCCTGCGGGAAATAAAAGACCTCCACGAAATTGGTTTCGGGGCCAAAGACATGATCGGCATCGTGGTGCCATCCCTGTGCAGGCATCGGACACTCAACACGATGGTTGCTGACCAACACCGGCAACCCGACATTCTTGCCGAGCAATGCGCGTAGTGCGCCAGCGAGTTCACGATTCAGCAGGACATGCTCAATATACCAATCCTCAAGCAGAATCGAGCTGGGTTCATGCGTATCCCGCATCCGTTCTAAATCGGCGTGTGTCAGTCCATCGGGCATAAAACACGGATTTATCGGCAAATCACCGTTGAGATAATCACACGTCCGCTGATTAATTTCGTCAGGAACCACCCCTTGAAGTTGCAGGTAGCCATCCCGACAGTATTGTAGCACCTGTGTATCGGTGAGCGTCGGTTCACAATCAAAGGTTCGGTTTACTGTGTCGTGTTTCATTTTTAATTCCCTCACACTTCTTATTTTTCCATTCTAAAAACACCAATTCTGAAGCCGTAGTTCTTGTAAAAGGCGACGGCATCTTCGTTATGTACCAGCACGTCCAACCTGACTTTTTTATCTGTCCATACGTTTTCGTATAACCAATCCAGCAACCGCGTCGCAATGCCTTTGCGTCGGTGTGCTCTGTCTACGTACAATTGCCGCATGTAGTAATATCCACCATCGTCTCTGTATAGGCAATAGCCGACAATGTGTCCCATCTGCTTCGCGACATAGCAGATGTAATCGGTTGCCAACCATGATTTCATCCGTTGCGTGAGTTGAGCAATGTTCATTGGATCCGGATGCCGCTCGTCCTCAATGAGATGCTTGTTCAGTTTAGCGAGCGTTTCGACATCCGCGAGTTCAGCCTTGACGATTTCCATTGGGATTGCCTGATTACGTCAGTGTCACGGTATTCTGTTTTACGAGGTCCTTTATTTCCCATTCTGAACCGTAAGCCGCCAACGCCTTCGTCTCGGGAGAGAGTCTCTCCATCACTTCTGGTGGAAAGGCTTCTCGGACCCCGCGCTCGTCTTGAAAGAACTGCGTCTTGTATCGCAGAATTAGGAATCTCCGATCGCGATCTGTCGGTTTCCACACCAGCACACCGTGTGTCAACATTTCAGTGATGATTACAACGTCCCCTGCTTTTGGGGTTACGTTGACGAGTGCCGGATGGAGCGGGGCATCTGGCGTGTCGGGTTCGGGGAAAAATAGATTCTCAGGACGCGCAAACTCACGCTTATGGGAACCCGGCAAAACTACCAAACCGCCGTCCCCCGGATAGACATCCGTGAAATAGAAGAAAGCCACGACATCGTTTGTGAAGATCTGATCGTCTCTAACGCCATACCGTCGGGTCCACCGAAAACCTTCACCGGCACAATGGAGCGGTGTCATTTCCTGTCGCTCGTGCGTATTCACAACAAGTGATCCACGATTGAAACGCGGTTTGTTCCACGTCAGTTCTTTGATGATCGGCCACGTAACAGGATGTAGTGTGAGTGCCTCAAGCGATTTGTCTGCCGAAAATCCGTTTGAAAAACCTTCACCACCCCTGCTAATTCCGGACGGCAATTCATCTGGTGCCGCCTGCACAAGCCGTTCGATTGTTGCCTGTGCATTGCTCAGTTCTTCTGACGTCAGGACGTTCTCTAAATGTAGGTAACCACGTAGGTCAAAGAGATATTTCTGTTTCGGAGTCATATCCTTTCCTCAAGCGGGGTACGGGTATCGTTTCTTGCGGAATATAGTATAAAGGATTGCTTTAAATTTCAAGGTAATTTACAATAATGGCATGGGTTAGATGCGTTACTCCAACGCTTTAGTGGAGGGATTCAAGGTGGAAAATCAAACAGTCCTTAGCAAGGCGTTTATCAAGCAGACACTTGTGGACAATCGAAAAACACTGCGGGAATATGGGGTCAAGCGGATCGGCTTGTTTGGGTCTTACGTCCGCGGCACAGCAACTGCCGCAAGCGACATTGATTTCCTTGTTGAACTGGAGAGACTGACTTTTCGCGACTACATGGGGTTGGCTCTGTTTCTTGAAGACCTGTTTCAGAAAGATGTTGACCTGGTTACCCCTACCTCTATTAAACCGGGTTTCAAACCTTATATTGAAAAAGAGATAGAGTATGTCACGGAACTATGATCTATACCTCCAAGACATAGTGACGGCAGCTGACCGCATTGCATCCTACGTTGAAGGCATTACTGGTAGTGAGTTTGAGGCAGATCAGATGCGGATTGATGCCGTTATCCGAAACCTTCAGATCATCGGTGAAGCGGTCAAGAAGATCCCCGATTCAACTCAGAAAGAGTATCCAAGTATTCCATGGCAGGAAATTGCAGGGTTAAGAAACAGAGTAACCCATGTATATTTTGATGTGGATATCAATATTATCTGGGATGTAGTGCAATTTGAACTTCCAATGCTGAAAACACAAATTCAGCTGATTCTCAAAGAGAGAAGCGGATGATACCGTCTCCCGAAATCGGACAGAGCGTATACTTGACAATTTTCCATAATGTATTAGAATGTTTAATCAATCTGGATAGTAGGTATATCTGCATTAAAAGGGAGGATGCTATGTTTAACTGGACAATTCGGTCTATCTATAAACCTTTAACATTTGTTGTTATATGCACAGTTGGTTTGATGATGCTACCTCATATCGGAGATGCCGCACCCAAACCCGAAGTTTGGTTTTCTTTCAAAGGAAAAAAGGCAGGGGTCGTTGAAGATGCCAGCGGAAACGGAAATGACGGTAGGATTGAGGGCAATGCAAAGCGTGTCAAAAGTAAAGACGGTCCTTATGGGATGGGCATCGAACTCAGCAAAGCTTTGGACCAGTTCATTGAATTCGATTACGAAATGACCGATCCCGGCACCGTTTTATTCTGGTTTAAGCCGCACTGGAATGGTGGCGACGCTGGGACCTTTAGGATATTCGATGCCAACAATGCAGTCGTCTTCTTCTCGATTGGGAAAGGTGCCGTCATCGGAGAGCGGGAAAATGAGTTCCACTTCGCAGTAGAGGATGCACCCGATACAGACTATTATCTCGCCGCTCAGGCGGCTGACGTTGTTAAGAAAGATACGTGGATGCACGTCGCAGCAACTTGGGATTTCGGTGGATCTGCTTTCTTCTATCTTGATGGTGAGGAAGTCGCTACAGCGAAAGGGTTCGCAGGATTTCCTGCATTTCATGAATCCCCCAGAATCGGAGGAAATAACAAGTTTAAGTACAGAGCCACCACGGCAGGGGCTCACGGTGTTATTGACGAATTTGCCATTTACAGCGAAGTCTTGTCGCAAAAGGACATCCAGAGGGAAATGGAGATGCTCGTTTCTGATGTGAAGCCCGAAGGCAAAATCGCTGTCACCTGGGGACGGCTCAAAAGCGAGTAATTCATTATAAAAACACGATGTTAACGAATGAGAGCGTTTATAGTAGGGCGATTCATCACACGTTCTGACTGTGCGCTAATGGACAGTGAATTGCTCTACTACAAACTTCTTCCCCTTAACCCTACTCATAATCCTCCAATTCATCCCGCAACTGTTCCAATTCCGCTTTCAATTCCACCACAACCCCGTTATATGCCGGATCTGCGTAAACATTGTGCATTTCATGCGGATCCTTCTCCAAGTCGAACAGTTCCCATTCGGGCGGTGTCGAGCGGTCAATTGCCCCGCCTGATCCCAATGCTTCACCGTAATAGTAGATAAGTTTATACCGTTCCGTCCGCACGCCGTAGTGCGCTGGGATGTTAAAGTGCGCCAGGTGCATCCAATACCGATAATACATGGACGTGCGCCAATCCGCTGGCGTTTCACCTTCCAATGACGTTCGGAGGCTACATCCTTGCATGTCGTTTGGAATTGATACGCCTGCGTAGTCGAGTAACGTCGGCGCGAAGTCAACGTTCAGTGTAATTTGCTCGCTCACACCCGCCGCTTGGATCTCGCGTGGATACCGGACGAGCAACGGAATCCGCATCGATTCCTCATACATGAACCGTTTATCGTACCATCCATGGTCGCCTAAAAAGAACCCGTGATCTGCCGAATAGATGACGATTGTGTCCTCCGCAAGGCCTTCGGCATCCAGATAATCGAGCAGTCGTCCGACGTTTTCGTCGATGGCGTGCGCACAGCGTAGGTAGTTCTGCATATAGCACTGGTAGTTCCACCGTTTCAAATCATCACCCTCCAGACCTTCAGGTGTCGGTTCCGGGAGATGATTTTTCCGTTGCATGATGTCTACTTTGGCTGTATTCATTGCGGCAGCTGCCGCTCGATTTTCATAAGCGTCGTTGAAAGTCGGTGGCTCAGGGATCTCCTCTGTGTAGAGATGTTGATGCTTGGGATTCGGAAAGAACGGATCGTGTGTCGCCTTATAGGTCGTCATCAGAAAGAACGGCTGATCCGCTTCCCTATTGTGTAGCCAATTCAACGAACTGTCCGTCACAATGTCAGCGGAGTATCCATCAAATTTCTTCCGTTCCCCCATCTCAATCATTTCAGGATTGATGTGTGCACCTTGGACAGGAAACACGTTCCAGTAATCGAATCCGTGCGGGTCGTTGACACCCCCGTGTCCGAGATGCCACTTCCCGACAATCGCTGTCTGATACCCATCTTCATGCAGCATCTGTGCAACCGTTTGTTCCCGCGTGTGATCGATTGTATCCGAGAGGGTTTTAATGCCGGTCTTATGGCTGTATTTTCCGGTGAGGATAGAACCGCGTGCTGGTGTGCAGATTGCGTTCGTGCAGAAACAGTTGTTGAATCGCATCCCACCGTTGCCGATTCGGTCGATATTTGGAGTGTGATTCATTTCACTGCCATAGCAGCTGATCGCGGGTGCCGCATGGTCATCGGATACGATAAGGAGTATATTCGGTCTATGTGGAGTCGGCATGGCTTATTCCCAGGGTTTGAGGATAATCTTTGAACTTTCTTGAGATGCGGAGGTTTCAAATGCCTGCTGGATCTCACTCATCGGGTAGATATTGCTGATGAGCAAGTCGAGGAGTGGTGAACCTTCGATGACCTTCATCAAGCCGGGAAATTGATTGAGGTTATAATGCCATGCCCCCATGAGACGCAACCCTTTACCGATGAGATCTGGGCTCACGTGGAGGACGGTGTCGTTTCTGCCGCTCTGTCCGACGAAGGCAATCGTGCCACGCCGGCGCGTCGCATCGATGCAGAGTCGGTGTGCTTGAACGTTTCCTGAGCAGTCGAGTGCGAAGTCCACACCGCGGCCGTCCGTCGTGAGATCGCGAATCTGGTCTACGGCATCTTCATCGGTTGGATTGATGACCGCTTCGACGCCCATCTGTCTTGCGCGTTCGGCGCGCCACGGAATCAGTTCCGCTGCAATGACTTTAGCCCCACGAAACTGTGCGTTGGTAATCGCTCCGAAACCGACGGGACCGATACCGGTAATCAGCACAGTGTGGGTCGCGTTAACACCCATTTCGTCGAACGCTCGGTACGACGGACCCAAGGCACAACACGCAAGGGAGGCGTGTTCGTAGGAGACATCGTCTGGAATCTTCGGGAGCAACCAAGAGGGTTTGAGGATGTACTGTGCCATCGTCGCACTCCCGTGACGGGTGCCGACGAATTCCTCAAAATTGTAGTTGTTTTCGCAGTGGATGTAGTCACCATCGGTACAAAGGACGCACTTCCCACAGGGGTATTGCGGCATGACCACAACGCGGTCGCCGATCTCCACTTTTCCGGGTTGGGCGATGTCGACGACTTCGCCTGCGGCTTCGTGTCCAAGCCCGTCGGTTTTGTGTCCATACTCGAAAGCGTGGTATTCGGTACACATCGGCGAGGCATGGATTTTTACGACGACCCAATCCTCTTTCGGTATCGGATCTGGTACTTCGACGAGTCCTGCTTGATGTTCACCTAAGACTGCTGCTACTTTCATTGTTGCTCCTTCTGTTTTTCGCCAAAGATATAGGGATATTTCGATTGAATCTTCGTCCATTTTAGCATAAGTCGGTCTGCAAAGCAAATTATTGCGAGGGTGTAACTCTCTTGTCAGACGTGTAGGTTGAAATCCCAGCGGTCCAGGGTAAGAACCGCTCCTACAATCGTCTGAGTCTTCGGAGTTGTTGTGAAGCGCGCTCTTAACTGATAACTGACAACCGACGACTGACAACTATTCAAAACTTTGCTTGACAAAATTGGCGAAAACCTGTTTAATAATAGAGGCGAATACAAACACGCACAGCAAGCATCGACTTGCAAGTCATACCAGAGGTGCCGTGTTTACGGCATATCAGGATTTAATCTTTAATAAAAGGGAAATCAAATGAAAATAGAACAACGACTTGAGGAATTAGGTGTGGAACTGCCAGAACCCGCGGTTCCGGTAGCGAATTACGTCACAACGGTGCAAACCGGCAATCTCGTCTTTACCTCCGGACATGGACCCGGGACAGGCGAAGGTGCAATCTATCAGAGCCAACTCGGTACCGATGCGACGATCGAGGAAGGCTACGCTTCGGCACGCCAGGTGGCAATCTGTTTGTTGAGCACCCTCAAACACGCACTCGGTGATCTCGACAGAATCAAGCGTGTCGTCAAAGTGATTGGGTTCGTCAATTCGGCGCCCGACTTCACCGACCAACCCGCGGTTGTCAACGGCGCATCGGACTTTTTGGTCGAGGTGTTCGGTGATAAAGGCAGACATGCCCGCTCCGCAGTCGGCATGGTGCAATTGCCCGGCGGGATTCCCGTTGAAGTTGAGATGGTTGTTGAAATTGAAAACTAATGGCTTGAGAAAAGAAGGATACAATGGCGATTCAAATTATTAAGCCTCGGATACGCGGGTTTATTTGCACCAATGCCCATCCGGCGGGTTGTCATGCGAATGTCCTTAATCAGATAGATGAGATTAAACAGGGCATTCCCTACAAAGCGACAGAGACGAACGCACTCGTCATCGGGGCATCAACAGGTTACGGGCTCGCCTCTCGGATCGCTCTGACGTGGGCTTACGGTGCGAAGACGCTTGGGCTTCTTTATGAACGTCCCGCTGATAGCAGACGCACTGCAACGGCGGGTTACTATAACACTGCTGCTTTCCATCGACAGGCGACAGCGGATGGGTTTTTCGCTGATAGCCTTAACGGAGATGCGTTTTCAGATGAGATGAAGGTCGAAGCAATTAACCGACTCAAAGCGGACTTCGGGAAAATAGATATCCTTGTTTACAGTATTGCTGCACCGCGACGCATACACCCGAAAACCGGTGCCTCACATCAATCTGTCCTCAAACCCATTGACGCCCCTTATACAGGGAAAACGATTGATCTCAATCGTGAAGTTATTACACCCGTGACAATTGAGCCTGCGAATGATCAAGAGATCGCTGATACAGCTGCCGTGATGGGTGGTGAAGATTTAGAGATGTGGATTGACGCCTTGGCAGAAGCGGAGTTGCTCGCGTCAGAGGTTACGGTTGTTGCCTATACCTATATCGGGAGTTCCTTAACCTGGCCCATTTACCGGGACGGGACTATCGGTAGAGCGAAGGATGATCTCAAGGCGCGTGTTGACGCTCTTGACGAACGGCTCGCAAATCAACTTAGTGGCAATGCCTATATCTCGGTGAACAAAGCCGTCGTTACACAAGCGTCTGCAGCAATTCCTGTCGTGCCGCTCTATATCAGTATCCTCTATGACATTATGGATGCCAGGGGCATCAATGAGGCACCGATTGGGCAGATGCGACGGCTCTTCTCGGAGCATCTCGGACCTGGACGACAACCGCAGCTCGACAGCGAACGCTACATTCGTCTTGATGACCGTGAGTTACACCCTGAGGTGACAAACGCAGTGACGGAGCGGTGGGGACAAATTGATACCGACAATTTCCATGAACTCTCCGATTACGCAGGCTTCAGGCGACGCTTCCGAAATCTGTTCGGGTTTGAGGTTGAAGGCGTAGACTACGATGCAGCGGTGGAGACGGAGTTGGTGTTTTAGGAATAGAAGGCAATAGAGGTCAAGCAAAACCTGAATGCGGAACATACGACCCAGAAAACTGCAAGCCTACCGGACTTCAAACGGCAGAGAACCTTTCACCGAATGGCTTATATCTATTCACGATAGAAATATGCGAAACAGAATTGAAAGACGACTTGACCGGATCAGATCTGGCAATTTTGGGGATTGCGGTTCTGTTGGTAGTGGTGTATTTGAAGTAAGACTTCATTTTGGACCTGGCTATCGTGTCTATTTCGGTGAAGTGGATGATACTATCGTTTTCCTACTCTGTGGTGGCGACAAGTCATCGCAGGAGCGGGATATTGAACGCGCAAAGAGGTATTGGCTGGACTATAAGGAGACATGACCGTGAGGGAATATCGAACATGGGAAGAAATTCTAATGGAACGGTTTACTTCCGACTGGGAAGAGGCAATCGGTTATCTGGATGTAGCACTTGAGGAATACCAAGAGGATGGTGACACGCCCTTCTTTCTGCTTGGTCTCCAGAATGTTGTAGAAGCGCGAGGTGGGATCGCAGAAGTTGCTAAGAAAATCGGTATGACACCACAAGCCCTTTCGGACATGCTTTCAGGTGAAGAAGCACCACGCCTTGACATGTTCAGTGCGATTCTGACTGCCCTCGGATGCCAGCTCTCGATTCAACCGTTAGAGACGACAGAATGTAGGGCTGAACGCGCCGCAGCGGAAACTTCAATTGTGCCGTCAGAGGTACCAAACCCCAGTTCTGAGGTTTCAGTAGAAAAAAGATGAATTGTATGAATTATTACGTAGAGACCTTTTACCCGATAACCGACAACTGAAGACTAATAACTATCACAAAGGAGACACTTATGACGCAACCAATTCAGGTTACAGTCTGGAATGAATTTAGACACGAAAAAACGAACGAGTTCATTCGCGGTATCTATCCGAATGGCATCCATGCCGCAATTGCCGATGGGCTCGACAAAGCTGGCGGCTTTAAGGTTCGGAGTGCAACACTCGATGAACCCGAGCACGGTTTGACTGACGATGTGCTTTCAAACACCGATGTTCTCATCTGGTGGGGACACGCGGCGCACGGTGCGGTTGAAGATGATGTCGCTGCCAAGGTCCGCGCCCGTGTGTTAGACGGTATGGGACTGATTGTCCTGCACTCCGCCCACTATTCTAAACCTTTTACGGGGTTGATGGGCACATCATGTAGCCTCAAATGGCGTGAGGCGGGTGAGAAGGAACGTCTTTGGGTCATTGAGCACGGACACCCGATCGTTGAAGGCTTAGGCGAATACTTTGAAATTGAACACGCCGAGATGTATGGCGAGCCGTTTGATATTCCTGAACCCGATACCCTTATCTTCGTGAGTTGGTTCCCCGGTGGTGAAGTGTTCCGAAGTGGATGTTGCTATTATCGGGGCAGAGGGAAAATCTTCTATTTCCGTCCCGGTCATGAGACGTATCCCATCTATTACGATGAGAACGTTCGACACGTTATTGCGAATGCCTCTCGATGGGCAGCACCCGGCAACGCACCGACGCCTGTCTTTGGCAACGCACAACCCTTAGAACCCTTAGAAGAAGAAGAATAAGCGTATAAGTTAACACTGAGCGGGCTTCTCTCGAAGTCCGCTTGTTGCTATTCGGAACTGTTTATGCAAACAGAAGAGACACAAACAACTGAACCTGTTGACATTCCACCGGTCACCGGTCCGTATACCGAGCCGTGGTCGCTGAAAAAGATTATCGCACTTGCATCGGTGTTTGGACCCGCGGCGATCGTGGCTTCAGTGAGTATCGGGGCAGGCGAGACGATTGTTGTCGTTCGGGCAGGGGCGTGGGCAGGTTATAACTTGCTCTGGCTTGTGCTGCTCAGCTGCGTCGTGAAAGGTATTTTTGTCACCTATCTGCTCGGTCGCTATACCGCGGTGAGCGGTGAACATATCGGACACCGGCTCGTCAAGCTGCCTGGACCGCGGGGATGGCTCCTCCTTGTGATTGTCCTTTTTGAGATGATCGGCGCGCCTTTGGCATGGGTACCGATCGCCAAACCGTGTGGTGCGCTGCTCCATTTTCTGTTCAGAGATACGCTGTCTTCAGGTGTCTCGCAACTCGTTTGGGAAAACCTAATCACATCCTGCTTTATTACCCTCGCACTCCTTTTCGGTTTACGTATCTCCTTTGAAAGACTTGAAAAACAGCAACTCATTATCTGTCTCATTCTTGTTGTTGGGACAATTATTGGCACACTGATGGTGCGTCCCGACTTTGGCAAAGCACTCGTTGGGAGTCTCCGTTTTGGGTATCTGCCTGAATTCCCTGAATGGGCACCGAAGGACGCGGTTGAGAATCCCTTGTTGACAATGGCAACTGCGTTTGGTTACGTCGGTGGTTCTGTCATGGGATACGTTGTTTACGCGAATTGGGTGAGCATCCACCGTTGGGGTATGACATCACATCGGAACATTGACGCTATCCGTCAGCGTGCCTCCAATCGTGATAGAATTGATTATCTCCCTGAGCACCCTGAGCGGGTCAGCCAACTCCGAAAAATCCTTGCTCCACTTCGATGGGATATCGGCATGGGCGCGATTGTGTTATTTATCGTGACGGGCGCGTTCATGATCTCAGGGGCTGCCGTCCTGTATGGAATGCAAAGCACGTTTGAAGGATGGAGTCTACTGACCGATCAAGCGAGTGTCTGGAAAAATATTCATGCTTCGTTGGTATGGGTATACTACATCTGTATCATCGTCGCGCTGTGGGGAACGCTACAGGCACTCCCCGAGATTTACGCACGCGTGATACAAGAGTTCTTCCAAGCGATCTGGCCCCGCCGTGAATGGAACTACGATACACTTCGGAGATGGATATGTCTCTATATTTTTCTCACGACGATGGTACTCATCTGGTTGAACATCCCGTTCGACATCTTGACACAGATCGCAGGCTTTATTTTGGCGAATTTCTCAATCGCGTTGATGATGCTCGCAGCACTGTATCTCAACGCGAAACTACCCACTGCTTATCGGACGCGTCCCTTTATGTTCATCGGTGCCTTGATTTCCGCAGTTGTACTTGTTACGTTTGCGGGGATTAGTGGCTGGGGGTTGTACGTCAAAATCGCTAAACTTCTTGCGTAATGGTTTTGATTAAGGTTGACCCCTTTCACGTAAAGGTATAAAATACCATTACTAACTTTGAATCTTCAGAAGGAGATAAAATCATGGCAGACCTCAAAAATGAGCTCCAGAAACTGCAACAGAATGGCTTCGTTTTGATAGAGGGTGCGTTGTCACCAGAGGAGACAGAGCGTATCCGTCAGCGAATCAATTATGCGCGGGAACAGGGGTGGGAGGAAGGCTTAAACGCCGTCGGCAATATGTGGTTCGATACCCTCCTGGATCGGGAACCCGATACATACCAGCCGCTTGTCGGGCATTCGAGTGTCCGTCCCTATCTTGAGGGCTTGATGGGCAAACAGTGCCAACTGCGAAGCCTACGCGCACACATAAATCCAGGTCCCTATCTCCAAGAATGGCACATGGATTTTTACGGCTATTGGCAGGAACAGCGGTATGTTGCGGAACATCCGTTTGCGATGGCACCCGTCGGGATTAACACCACCTTCTACTTCCAAGACAACGATCCGGGTGAGGGACACCTCAAGTTTATCAAAGGCGGTCATCTGTCAGAGCCGCCACACCTCTATCCGTTGGATCGTCCTAAATTCGAGGCGTGGTGTGATGCACAAGAACATGTTATCCTGCATCCGAAAGCGGGAGATTGTGTCGTATTTATCAATCACATCCCGCATCAAGGCGCAAAAGAGCGGGACGATATGGAGCGGAGCAATGTTGTGTGTCATTATCAGGTAACACCGATGTATGAAGGCGTTTGGCATGTCTCGCGTCCGCGCGGGTATCAAGGTACATTTCCGTTCGCTTAGAGATATATGTGAGTGTTTAACGGGCGGGTGTTCTTGACATCCGCCCGTGTCGTTTAACGAACTAACTCTATAAAACTGGAGGATACTCATGCGTAACTTGCAAATCAAAGTCTCGTATAAAAAAATGGTGTGCTTATGTGTTATGTATCTGGTAGGGGGTTTTTATAATATCAGTACAGCCGCGGAACTTGAGGGGTTAGTCGTCTATTTTGCTTTTGAGGAAGGTGCAGGTAAAGCCGTTGCGGATCTCTCTGGTAACGGGCAAGATGGGAAATTGGAGGGAGATACGTCGTGGACGGATGGTAAATTTGGGAAAGCGGTGGATTTCGGTGGGAAAGATGGGATCGTTCGGGTGGAACATTCCGATGCATTTGAGTTTACCGATGGAATTACAATTGCGGCGTGGATTCTGCCCACTTTGAAGGCGGGACCCGGCACATGGCAACTGATAGCGGCGAAGGGACCTGACGTTCAAGAGTTTTTCGAGGTGCTGCTCCATCCGGACGGTTTTATATGGATGGGCTGGAAGTTGACAGGCGGGCGCGTTGTTCCCGCACAAAGCCCTCGCGATGTCGTTAAAGACAAATGGCAGCACGTCGCTGTTTCATTTCAGAGTGGAGAGTGGTGGACGGTCTATCTTGATGGCGAAATCCTCATCGATTACCCGAAGAATGGCAACAAACTGGTGCCGATTGATGCACCACTTATGATCGGTATGGAGGAACCACCGGCTCTCAATCGCTACTATAACGGTGTTATTGATGAGTTCGCACTCTTTAACCGCGGGCTTTCACAGGATGAGGTTAAAGAAATTCAAGGGAGTAGTATCCAAGAGATTTTGGCTGTTGAACCCGATGAGAAATTGCCGACAACATGGGGGAGGCTTAAAGGGAGATATACGGGCGGTAGTAAGTCAAATTGACATATAGAATCACACCCCTTTTAAGACTGTGCCAATTTGGCAGACAATCGGTGGGAATTTTCGCTATTTCAAGCGATTACGATTGGCATAGATATTGCATACGATTCGGTAAAATCTGAAAATATGTGGGCAGTTATTCTGTGAAAAAACCGCACCTCCGCTGGCGAGGTTTCGAACCTCGCCAATCTTCTGGTGTATCGGTGATTGTATATTTTACCCTATTTTATATGAAGGAGCACTAAAAATGAGCAAAGTCATTGGAATTGATTTAGGTACGACAAATTCATGTGTGGCTGTTTTAGAGAGCGGTGATGCCAAGGTGATTGAAAACACCGAAGGAAATCGAACCACCCCCTCGATTGTTGGTTTCACCAGTGATGGGGAGCGTCCCGTCGGACAGGTCGCAAAAAGACAAGCCATCACGAACCCACAAAATACAATCTTTTCGATTAAAAGGTTCATGGGACGGAAATATAACGAGATTGGTGACGATGCCACCCGTGTGTCTTATGAATTAAAAGCAGATAAAGGTGGCGATGTCGCTGTAAATATTGAGGGCAAGGATTATTCGCCGCCTGAAATCTCCGCTATGGTTTTGCGGAAGATGAAAGAGACTGCCGAGGCATACCTCGGAGAGCAGGTCACGAAAGCGGTTATTACCGTTCCCGCCTACTTCAACGATTCCCAACGTCAGGCGACAGCCGATGCTGGTAAAATCGCAGGGTTAGAGGTCGATCGGATTATCAATGAACCGACCGCTGCATCTCTCGCTTACGGGTTACAAAGTGAAGGCGATAAAAAAATCGCCGTCTATGACCTCGGCGGCGGCACGTTTGATATCTCTATCCTGGAAATCGGGGATGGCGTGTTCGAGGTGAAAAGTACCAACGGGGATACACACCTCGGGGGTGACGATTTTGATCAGGCGGTTATTGACTGGATGGCACAAGAATTCCTCAGTAGCCAAGGGATCGATCTCCGTAGCGATCCGATGGCATTGCAACGGCTGAAGGAGGCGGCGGAAACCGCGAAGTGCGAACTTTCCAGCACGCAACAAGCTGATATTAATCTGCCTTTTATTACCAGCGATGCCAGCGGACCGAAGCACCTTAACTTGACGCTCACTCGCCCAAAACTGGAGCAGATTACGGATAGTCTCGTTCAACGATCGCTCAACCCCTGTCGACAGGCGCTTGCGGACGCTGAAATGAAACCCTCTGATATCGATGAGGTTATCCTCGTCGGTGGACAGACACGCATGCCTAAGGTTCAGGAAGCCGTCCAACAACTCTTCGGTAAAGAACCACACAAGGGAGTCAACCCGGATGAAGTCGTCGCAATCGGGGCGGCTATTCAAGGGGGTGTGCTTGCTGGGGACGAAGAGGTCAAAGATATTCTTTTGTTGGATGTCACGCCACTCTCACTCGGGGTTGAGACACTCGGCGGAATGTTCACACGGTTGATTGACAGGAATACCACAATCCCTACGAAGAAATCGAATATATTCACAACGCCTGAGAACAATCAGACCTCGGTTGATGTGCATGTCCTCCAAGGCGAACGGGAGCAGGCGGTTTACAACAAGACCATCGGACGCTTCCGCCTGAGCGAATTGCCGCCAGCGCCGAGAGGGATTCCACAGATTGAAGTGACATTTGATATTGACGCAAACGGCATCCTCAACGTGTCTGCGAAGGATACCGCAACCGGTAAAGAGCAGAAGATTACCATTACCGCCTCTTCCGGGCTTAGCGATGCCGAGATCGATCAGATGGTGAAAGATGCCGAAACGCACGCTGAAGAGGATAAGCAGAAACGGGAGGAAGTTGAGGCTCGCAACCGTGCGGATTCTATGGTCTATGAGACTGAGAAGAACCTCAACGAGTTCGGGGACAAGGTCGATGATGCTTCCAAGGAGAAAGTCAACGCTGCTGTCGCCCGTGTCAAGCAAGCATTAGAAGCCGACAACCACGCTGAGATCCAATCCACGACAGAGGCACTAACGCAGGTCTGGCATGAGGTCTCTGCCCAGATGTATCAGCAGACAGCCGATGCAGCCGATATCGGGGTAGACCTAGGCGCTGCTGTAGGAGATCCAGGAGTTACTGAAGCACCGCCTGACCCCGCGGAAGGTGAAGTCGTTGACGCTGAATATGAGGTCGTTGACGAGGACGAGAAGAAAAAGTAAGGGGCACCGGCGCGCTGCCATACGGGAGGTTCCATCGATGGCGTATAGCGACTTCACCTTAGAATCGGTAGTGCCAACGTTTCAACTGGAGAAGGTTGACGCCGTGGGGCTCTTTTCTGAAATAGAGCCAGTGACACCGAGTGCGTACCTCACAACGGGATTGAAGAGGAAGGCACCGTTAGCCACCGCTATCGGCACGGAGAAAGCACGCTCAGAGATGATTGTCGCCGATGTGCTCGTTGAACTCCTTGAACACTTGGATCGCAGCATCAGTTTGTTTTCTGGGATTGATTTCAGCGTTGATGTTGAAAACGGCTTGACCGGGGTGTGCGATTTTTTAGTGAGTCTATCGCCAAACCAATTTTATTTAGAGGCACCTGCCATTATTCTTGTGGAGGCGAAAAATACTGATGTGAAATTGGGACTTGGGCAGTGTGTCGCTGAGATGCTCGCTGCCCAACGCTTTAATGCCGACAGGGGTAACGACATCCGGTGTATTTATGGGGCTTCTACCACAGGAATAGATTGGCTGTTTCTCAAGTTGGAGGGAAAATGTCTGCACATTGATATGATCACCTATCAACTCGCGCAGTGCGACAAAGTCCTTGGCATCCTTTCCAGTATGGTCGCGCAGAAAGCATGAAGGGCAAAATAGGGGACAGGAGGGAACAGATATGGCTTATAGCGATTTTACGTTGGAAGCAGTCGTAACAACGTTTCAACTGGAAATTGTTGAATCCGCGGCACTCTTTGCTGAAATAGAAGCGATAGTTCCAAGCTCCTATCTCACAGAAGTCCTAACGAAAAAGGTTCAGTTAGCTACTGCAATAGGGACAGAGAAGGCAAAATCGGAACTGATTGTTGCTGATATTCTGTTTGAACTCCGTGAGCAATTCAATCAGCGGATCAGTTTTTTTTCGGGGATAGAGTTCAGTGTTGATGAGGAAAACGGATTGACAGGCGTATGCGATTTTTTGGTGAGTCTTTCACCGATTCAGCATTTGTTACAGGCACCTGTCATCGTCCTTGTTGAGGCGAAGAAGGATGACCTGAAACTGGGTATGGGACAGTGTGTCGCCGAGATGCTCGCCGCCCAACGTTTTAATGCTGAAAGAGGGAATGATATCCCTTGCGTTTATGGGGCTTCTACGACAGGAGTCGATTGGCTGTTCCTCAAGTTGGAGGGAAAATGCCTGCACATTGATATGGTAACCTACGCGATTGAACGGTGCGACAGAATCCTTGGTATCCTCTCCAGTATGGTCGCACAGAAGGCGTAAGAACTGCGATTTTCCGGTAATTTTCCATCCCGTAGGGGTGATATATCTATAGAAAATGGTGTATGCAAGCAACCGCACTCCGTAGGAGTGTTATATCTATGCTAAAATTTGGACAATTTCTACCTGTTTCTGCTTAGGTGCTTTCTTGCAACACCTTATGGATTTCGAGCATAGCAAGCGTATCGAGTCTGCAGTAGGCTTTCAAACGTCGATTCCATTCTTGTCTTTCGGTTTCACTGTTTGCACTGAGCATCAAATTCCAAGCTGCTGGCGCATCTCCACCGTCTTGAATGTCTAAATCCTTATAAGAAAGCGAAGGTACTAACACAGGAAGGACCGACTTGAGAGATTTAGACCCACAGAAATCGGGGTGTGCGTAGTGTTTTCCGATTACCGCGAACTGATCCCAGAGTCTTTTAATGATGGATCTAAGTGCCGAAGCAGACTCGGGGAAAGATTTAGCCAGACCTTTCAGGATCCGGCGCTCAAAAGATATATTGTAGACGACAATGGAACCGTGGTCAGAAGTGTGCGCGAGCAGAGATTGCAAGAGCGACGGACGTGGATCGGTCGTATCGGTGTGCAGGTATTCATGATGTGTAACCGTACCATCGGATTGAAGGACGTGACAACTGTACTGGAACGGGAATTCTTCGTGTACTTTGAAACCGTCGAACCTTGGGATAGCAGGTCTATCGGCTTCAAAATCGAGAAAGTGGATAGGGTATCGCAAGTTTGCTAATTCGTGTCGGATGCCGCTTGCGTCGATTGTTGGCTTATTTCGGAGAATACTATCGACATAAGTGCTTTGCGAGGGGGTCAGCGGAAAATCGGCGGGGAGGTCGGCGAGCCGGAAAATGCCATTTTCTGCCAAGGCAGTTGCTTCAGGGTCTTGGAGGTCCGGAAGCGTGAAAACCGAATTTTTAGGCACAAACGCCCAACAGGAAGTTTTGAAGGGGCATCTATGGGGACGGTTACACAGATGCTTCCCAATCGTGACGTTTGGTTCGGCATCGCTATTGCGTATAGTTTTGAACGTCCGTAGAGAGTCGGGGACTGCCTGTTTTAACAAATTAACCCTATCCGACACATCTTCACACATAAACAGGTTGGACAAGTCTGGATAAACGCACGCTTCGTTGAGGAGTATCAAGTGCGTAGCAGAGATCGGTATATCGGATGTATCCAATACGTGTTTTTGTAAAGCCAAGTTAAGGAGATATTCCTCTTTAAAATTCTTCGAGGCTCTAATTTCAATGATTCGCCACCCTTTTCCGTATTTTTGGAGGATATCGCATCGAACAAAAGCACCATTTGAACGGAAGGCAGCGTCGAAAAGGCATGAATCGCCACGACGCATCGCAATTTTGGTGTGTCGGACGGCAACATCCGGGTCTTCAGCGTCAATGTGCACACCCTCTGGAAAGTGGGAGTAGGCAAGGGTTTTTACCGCTTTGTGTTGATTAAGGAGTTGCTGTTGGAATAAGGAGGTAGGTGATGCTTTTTCAGGGCGTTTTTCTTCGTACCAGAGCCGTTTGAGACAGTGGATACCGTTCAAATACTTTGTGAGTGTGAGGTCGTTTAGCATTGATACGCCTTGAAATGATGAAGATGGGGCGGGCACTCAGCCCGCCTCTTACTGGTGTTCAGACAATCTCATGCTTTGTCAACCCTTGAAACCTGACAAAGCACTAACGCGCAGAACGAAGTCCTCAGTCGGGATATTGCGTTAGGGAGGGATTATTAGTACCCTAACAATTCAATGCCTTCTCGGTAAGTCGTTGCAGAATGCTGTAGGGACCCGAGTTCGTCATCCGTCAGTTCAATTTCGAGAATCTCTTCTACACCGTTCCCACCAAGTTTAATCGGAACACCGATATAAAGGTCGTCGATACCGTACTGTCCAGTGAGGTGTGCGGAGCAGGGCAGCAGCCGTTTCTTATCGAGGATGATCGCTTCCGCCATCTGTGCTAATGAGGCACCCGCGGCATAATAGCCGCTCGTTTTGAGAAGATTGACGATTTCAGCACCCCCGTCGCGAGTCCGTTGTGCCATGGATTCGATACGATCTTCCGGGATGAGCTGCGGAATCGGAATCCCGTTGACGGTCGTATAGCGTGGAAGCGGGACCATCGTATCGCCGTGTCCACCGAGGACGAGCGCATGGATGTCTTCCATAGAGACACCGAGTTCGAGCGAGATGAAATAGCGGAACCGTGCCGAATCCAGCACACCTGCTTGCCCGACGACGCGATGTGATGGGAATCCTGAAACCTTCCAGGCGTGGTAGGTCATGATGTCGAGCGGATTCGTGAGCATCATGATGATGCAGTCTGGCGACTGTTTCACGACGTTTTCTGTGACGCTGCCGACGATATTGGCGTTCGTTTGCAACAGATCTTCACGCGTCATCCCCGGTTTGCGTGGGGACCCCGATGTGATGATGACGAGATCGGAGCCTGCGGTTGCTGTGTAATCCAGGTCTCCGTCAATTGCGGCATCAAACATCTCTACGGGACCCATTTGTGCCATGTCCAATGCCTTACCTTGCGGGACCCCGTCTACGATGTCTATCATGACGACATCCCCGAGTTGTTTTTGTGCGATCAGGAACGCCGCTGTTGCGCCGACATTCCCCGCACCGATAACACTGATTTTTTTTCTTGCCACTACTGCCTCCATTTTGATCTGTTATTCTGAGAATATTTAGTAGGACTCACGCCGATAGAGATTGAAATACGTAAGTCCCTATACTAATTATACTCGGAAATCTGAAAATAATCAAGTCTCCTATAGTTTTCAGTCATACGCTTGAGGTGGCTGCTGACCCGCAAAGCCTTTCTTTACTTCATCAGTTCAACGGTGTTTATGTTCAAGACAGCACCTGGATATCGCTCCCCGATGACCTCCATGAGATTTCCAAAGGTCCCCCGAAAAAGAATCATCCGCAGAAAGCCGCTTTGAAACTTCATTTGCGCTTTGATGTGTTGACGGGAGGTTCCAAGACTTCCAACTCACCAATGGCATGGCTGCTGATAGCACAACCGAAAAGGCAGCCGATCCCCTTCCACAGGGAAGTTTATACCTCGCAGACTTGGCATATTTTTCCCTCGATACGTTTGAGAAACTCACTGAGAACGGCATCTACTGGGTTTCTCGCTTGAAAGCCAACTCGTATCTCGCTGATGAAAACGGCGAATACCTCCCTTTAGAGAAGATGCTCAAGGAGACCGAAGCAGAAAACACCTTCATTCGCAAACGCATCCGTATCGGCAGAACAAAGCAACTTCCGGTGTATCTCATCGCCCAAAGACTTTCACAAGCAGAAGCGAGTCAACGCCGACGCTCCATCCGATACCGTGCCAAACACAAAGCCCAAACCCCCTCAAAAACGCTCTTGCGCCTCGCGGGATACATACCAATATCAAAGCACATTGACTTACCTCGAAACAGCTGGTCCGTCAGCGTCGGCATCCGATGGCAGATTGAGTTGATGTTTAAGGGATTCAAAAATAGCGGAAAACTGACTGTCTCCCGGAGTCAGAAACCCTATCGGATCCTCTGCGAAATCTATGCCAAACTCATTGCGATCCTGATTCAACACATCGTCATGTTAGCCGCAGGATACCGACACATACACCACAGTTTCATCAAGACCGCAAAATACATTACCGGCTACGCGAGATTGCTAACGGTGAGTTTTCATCACTCAAAAACCCAACGCCTTGAAACCTTGAAGGACATAAAACGATCCTTTGAAAACGGCGGGGGTTTCCAGAGAAGCCCTGGAAAAAATACAACCCTTAGACGATTCCAAGAGGCAATGGAAAATCTCTAAATTGACACTTATGGTGAGGTTTCCCAACCGTACCGGATGGTTGATAGAAACGTCCAAAACCTGATAAATTCTTAAAAGTGAATGCCCTGAGTTTTCAGTCCCAGTTATCATGCTTTGCAGTGAGAACAGTTAATACCATGACTCTATTGGCAACCGCAGAAATTTAAAATGTGCTGTATCTGACACAGGATCAAGACTAATAACTGATACCGAAGCTCCAGACATGAAACGCCCGAGGTTTAGCACCCCGGGCGTTTTGTGGTTAAACGGGAAAATTGCACATATGACTATAGTTGCCGTATTCACTTTTTTCAGATTATGCACGTTTTCTGCCGAAAACAGAAGTCTTTAAGAAATAGTTAAATATGCTTAATGCCAAAAAATTTTGAACACCCATAGGAACGATCCTAGATATTCGGTTCTCTTAGAGGATATTTTTCCCGCCTCTATTCTTTCCTTCTTCTAACCTTCCCTCCGTTCTGACTGTTTTTCCCATAATTTTTGAAAAAATTGGCAATTTTTCCTGTTTTTTGAACCTTTTGGCAATAATGTGTCCTCTATGCCCGAATCCAAATCGGTTATTGCTTAATGGAGAACGATATAGTAACAACAGGTTTAATTTGGCAGCTTCAATCGGGGGATGATAAACCTCTCAGTGAGTTGATGAAACACTACAATCCGCATATATGGCCGTTAATTCTGTCGGAATCTCGGAACTATCAAGATGCTGAGGATATACTCAGTAGAACCTGGGTTTCGGTTTGGGAGAATATCAACGGCTTGCGGGATGTAGGCAATTTCAGCGGATGGCTGCGGAAAATCGCTTATAACCAATGTAGGCGATATTACAACAACGCATACCATTCACAAGGCGAACGTCCTTACGAAGATGAGGCGTTGGCGTGGCATGTCAATAGCAGTACTGAGATTCTCCTTCGTGAAGAAGAATTGAAAGCAGATGCTATTGAAGCAGTGCTACATCTACCGAGCAAGCCTGGACATACCCGAGAAGTTGCTATATTGTTTTATCTTCACGACATGCCGCTGAAGGAGATTGCGGAAGAACTTGAGTTGCCACTCGGCACAGTCAAGCGCAAACTTCATGAGGCACGCGGATTTCTCCGTAAGGAGTTCTGCGTGGAGTCTGAGTGAAAGGACGATAACTTGGTTGGGTTGTGTTTTAGTTATACTTGGTGCTTTCGGCCAAGTAGCGTAATTGTTGTTTATGAGCTGCTTTTTCTGAAAGACCTTGCTTTAAAGTAAGAAAAAGTGACAGTCCATTTTCAACAATATATATTTCACACTGAATCCCTTCAAGGGACAAAGAGGAGAAGTTTATGTTAGTGTCTTGTCTTAGAAACAAAATGGTTACAAAATCTGTTGCAATGGTTCTTGTAGTAATGTTTTCGCTTGTTTTCTATACAGGCTCAACACCAGAGGCGGAGGCACAAGAAGTTTACGCAGAGGCGAATCAGGATGGCTGGAAAGTCGGTATCAAAGTTGACTTGTTAAAACTCTACGATCGGATATTCGGTGACAGCAGTAGCAATAACAACAGTAGTTGTAGTTGTGGCTGTGGTAGCAGCAATAGTAGCTGTAGTTGCTAACCCTTTTCCTAGTGCTCTGTCCATCTTGAAATTGTAAATAAATCCGTTCGTAGTCTTGTGATTCATTGCACGTCACAAGGTACAATGCATTGTGCTACTATGAACAGACCTCAATTTGAAAAATGGATAAAGCACTAAGTTACAAACCTATTTCCCCGTTTCGCTTCCACATATCCTGTGGTGGTGAAATGGGGCATCGGCTCTAAAGGAGATTATAGCATGAAGTCACGTGAATGGTTATCGCCACGCACTGTATCAATTATTGGTATTTTAGTGGTCCTTCTTATGATTGGCCTCTATTTCTACGTGCGACATGATGTACAAAAATTTGAAGCGAGTTTGCCAAAGATTTTACCAACAACACAATCTGTTAATAGGCTTGGCCACGGGCCATTGACAGAGAATGTTATTCCTAAACTAGATGAGGTAGTTTTCGCTGAAAAACCTGTGCAAGCTGTCCCTGTGACAAGCGGTGAATTGATAGTAGTTTCCCAAAATGAGGAATCTGTCGCGGGAGCAGAACCCGGGTGTAGCATGTCTGGGGATATGATGGACTCTAAACATGAAGAAGACGATGAACCAGAAGTTTACGCAGGAATGACGAATGAAGAAGTACGAGAACTCATTGCTGAACTTCAGACATCTTATGATATCACGAATGCAGATGAGAAGTTTGACTTATTAGGAGAGGCACTCCTCGCAAAAATAGGGCCCGACCCGAGAATCCCGCGCGTGATTAGCAATTTTAAAGCTCTCCACGCACTTGATAAACAAGTAAAAAGGATGAATGCAGCAGGGAAAGACAATCAAGCGGAAATTGACGTTTTTCTCAATCAGTTACCGGCTGTTGTCGCAAGTGATTTAGTAGAACTCTCTATTGGCTTGCTTAGTCCAAGCGAAGAAGAGTCGGCTGCCCTGCGTAAACAGGTTAAACAAATCACATCATATGTGGATAATCTTACGCTTCTTCGCGAGACTACTCCCTTGATTAAGGATGCTATTTCCACAGGAGATATTACCCCCGAAGAAGGGAAAGTGTTTCTAGAATCCGTGTCTGGTATAAACGTTACCGTGCACGCCTTGCCTCGCTCGGGAACCCCGGTAGACGACACCATAAGGCCCCTGGAAACATCCGAACCTGCGGTAAAAGAGATTCCTGAATACTAGTAGTCTGTCACGTCTAAACTGAGAGGCAGTTCGTAGTAGCGCAATTCATTGCGCTATGGATGAGGCGATGAATCGCCTCACTACGAACTGGGGTTACCCTTCATTTGAAAGTTGACAAAGCACTAGACGCAGGAGATATATCCTCTGAAGAAGCCGAATCATTCTTAGAACGCCTATCGGGTCTAAACATTACAGGGGCAGGACCTGACCAGACACAAAGAAGGGAAGAATCTGCAACACCCGATGTAATTAAACCAAACGTCTCTGAGATTCCTGAATACGAGACTTTTTGAGATGAGGATTTACTTATGAGAATCCTTCAGGTACTAAAACTCACAAGAATCTGTTTAGTGCTTTTTAGCATCAACTTGCCACTCGTCGCAACAACACTCCCTCAAAAAATGAGTGAATCAGATGTTAAAGTATTTTTGGATATGGGCTTCCAAGGGTTTGAGGAACTTACACACAGCCAGGGGTTCCAAGATTGGCATTATGCCGAAGCCAAAATTCCTATTAGATTGGCGAACTGTGCCGACTGTGCCCCTTATATTACTATCTTTCGCGAAAGATCCACAAATGGCAGACCTACCGTAGGCGCCAGGGGGTCATGGTCGACTTTATGGAAAATGCCAAAAATCGTGATAGGTTATGCCAAAATCCTATCTCAACGAGGCAGGATACTTCTACACAGTGGGGTCCAAAAACTTTTTTCGTGGTGGTAATTTTTTGTAAAATCAAAAACATTCCTCCAGGGGTTATAGTAAAGCTCGAAAATATATGAGCATAAGAACTCTGAAAAAACCTTCCTCCCCACTGGCGAGGTGAGGAAACTTCACTACCCCGAGTGTATAGATAATTATGTGCTTCATTATAAAAGAGCGAAAATCAATGTTTTTATATTCGCTCAGAAAAAGAAAGATTGCGATACCTATGGTAATTCTTCTTATAGCAATTTTCCTATTAAGCTTATATACAATCTGGACAGACTCAATATCAGAAGCAGCAGCCAATGGCAATAACGATAATCTCTTTATTCGCTCCCCTCTGCCGAGATAGACTTGAGAGATGTTTTAGTTATCGAGGCGTGATTCTTTGGGTAATGGATAGAATTACAGACGATAACTCCAATAACAACAGTTCCGGTAACAGTGAATGCGACTGTGGGTGTACCGACAGCGGTAGTTGTTTTTGTTAAATTCGTAAATGGTGCTAGTCTATGGTTAAAAGGCTTACAAGTAGCCTTCTCATTATCAGTATCTTGTTCCTCGCCTTCTGGCTGCGTACTCAGGGTACGAGCCGTATTCCCGATGGACAGTTTACCGGATACGATCCCTATCTCTATTATTGGCAGGCACAGATCATCTCCGAATACGGGTATCTACCCGAACGCGATATGCACCGCTGGCTACCCCTCGGTAGAGATTTAAGACAAACCCTAAATCTCTATTCTTATGTCCTTGCTTACACCCATAAAGCAATTTCTCTGTGCTATCCAAACGTCTCACTATATCAGATTTCTGTTTATGCACCACCTATCTGTTTTATTACCGGGCTCGGTGCCCTTTGCCTCTTCCTGTACCACACTTATGGATGTCTCTTTTCAAGTTGTGTTGGCGTGTTGCTCGCAACTTTTCCTGGCACTATCGGGCGCAGTTCTGCTGGTTTTGGAGACAGGGACTCTTGGTGTTTTCTACTTGCTGTTCTTGCCATCACAACCTATCTTGTTTCTTTACAAGCGCGCAACCCACGCAAACGAATGTTATGGACGCTTGTCAGTGGCGGCATCGTTTTTCTCGGGGGCATCAGCTGGGAGGCTTTCGGATTTTTTGTTGGAATGATAGTTGCTATGGAACTCTGGAAGTTCTGCACCACTGTGAGGGAACAGCATATAAAAGAATACGCCTTGTGGGTGTTTATGTTTGTGCCAGGGCTCTATCTTGCCAGTCCCGCGTACCGAAACGGCTATGGGTTCGCCACACACATTACTGCCTTGATGCTCTTCCCACCGCTTGTTATCTTCGTGCTCCGCAGTGTTAGATTTCTGCTTCTTGATTTCTCAGAACAGTTCCGGCCGTATGCACGCCATCTTGCATGGTTCTTAACGCTTAGCAGCATCGCAATAGGCATCTGTTACATTGTTATAAATCTTGACAACTTCGCCCACACTGCCTATCAGTTTCAAGAAAACCGCTTGATGCGAAGCATCAGCGAACTGGCTAGCCCGCTTTTTGGTTATTGGACAGAACGTTATGGGAGTTTCTTTATTTTAGGCAGCCTTGGACTTATTGTTGAAAGCCTCCGGGTATGGAAATGGAAAGCCATCCCTTTGGGGGTATCCCTTATTCTCTTTTTTGGAACGACCTTCTTTCGATGGCCCATCAGCCAGTGGATTGGTACTGATATGTGCAATACACTCTTTTTTGCTTCGCTTGCACTCGTTCCTACCGGACTTGGTATTGCAAGTCTCCGAAAAGGAAATTCCGCCGCAGAATTCATAACGCTCCTCGCTATCCTGTGGGCACTTTTGTGGATCGGCCTTGCCCGCAGTGGAAAACGGTTTGACTTCTTTATCGGTATCCCTCTTGCTTGCGGCACAGCCTTTCTCTTATGGTACTGTCCCATACAGTTTATACAAAAACTTAAGGCAGCCAAAAGATTGCCAGAGTATTTCAGGCAACCTTGGATTGTCGCGTGCGTAACAATCGCTATATTCATTCCTATGCTCTTTTGGACACCACTCGGAGGCCACGCCGCGCGCGCCCTGAAAGGAGCAAAGGACGTTCGAAGACCTATTCCAGGACGAGGGGAGATGCTAGAGACGTTTCAGTGGATGAAAGCTACACTTCCACCAAACACCATTATGGCTGCCCACTGGAGTTACGGCAGTCAACTCAATATTTTCGGCGATGTTAAAACTGTCATTGACCAGGATCATTATATACCACACTGGATACACCTCTATTACCGACACGTCTTCTGTGCTCAGTCCGAGCGCGAGGCGCTCTCTTTTTTGAAAACTCATGGTGCAACACACCTTATGTTAACACAGGAAGAGGTTATTAAGTTACCTCGGAGCCTTTCCTTTATAGGTAGTGACAAAAACGCAGATCGCCGCTTCGGATTCACCAAACTGCATCGCGACAGAAAAACTTCAACTGAAACGCTTACAAGACTAATGCCGCGACGCGGTACCCCTTTGGAATCCGTTGAGGTTGTTAATATCGCGCCTGAAAAGCGATTCGTGACTGTCCAGTTCAAAACACAAGACACGGTGTCCAAAGAGGTCGTCTGGAACGCTAATAAACCCTCAGCAATAAAACTCGGAACAAGTGGTGTGGTTCTCTACTTTGATTTTGAAGGCAAACCTTACATCGGGTACTATATCCCATCAATTGGGTGGAACAGTTTCGCTGTTAAACTGTTCATACGTGGCGAGCATAGTACAGCCTTTATACCTGTTTATCCTGTTAATAAAGATAGCCTTGCAAAACTTAAAGTGTGGAGAATTTACTATCCACCTGATATAAATCCAGATCCTAAATACCTCGCAACTGATCCTGAACGGTGATACCGAATTCGTAAGGATAGATTTCTATATTTACCCATGTAACTTAATACAAGCACATGATAGCAAACGCAATAACGCTCTTAAGGCTTCTTTTAACCTTTGTTGTAATTATATTACTCCATTTAAACTACTATATCAGTATAGGACTAATGGCAATGATCGGTGGTATTTTCACACTTGATGGTGTTGACGGTATCATTGCCCGTAAATGCAACCAAGCAACAAAGTTCGGAGCAATCTTTGATACTGTAGCAGATAGAATCATTGAGAATACTTTCTGGATTTACTTTGCAGTGAACGGACTAATCCCTTTATGGATGCCGATCACTGTCCTAACTCGTGGATTTTTGATAGACAGTTTGCAGCACTATACTAAGCTATCAAAAAGCGACTGGGCACATGCCCTTACTCGCTCCCGCACAAGCCGTGCACTTTATGGTATAGCCAAAATGAGTACCTTTCTTTTGCTTGCAAGTGTCTGCGTTTTCAAACCTGAAAATTCCACTATAGAACTAATAAGTGTAATACTTCCTACTGCTACTATCGGTTTTTGTCTCATTCGGGGGGTGCCACTATTCATAGAAGCTTGCAAAACTTTCACTGTTAACCTGAATTAACGTAGAATCCACGATAAAAAATGTTAAAAAAGGAGAAATTTATTGAAAAGTTGCATAGCACTCTTAATAAGTATTCTGCTTGTATTCCCTTTCCCGTCCCTCACTTATGGAGACACATCCAAGCAGTCGCGGCCCGACAACCTCGTACCTATTGGTATAATGGGTGACCATGGACACAAAAAAAGTGAGATAATGCTCTTATACCGGTTCATGGCAATAAACATGCAGGGTTTACAATCTGACACAACTCCGCTTGAGAAGGAGGATGTTCTCAAAGATTTTATGATAGCACCTGTACAGATGAGCATGCAGATGCACATGCTCGAGACAATGTTCGCACCGCACAACCGTATCACTCTCATGGCAATGGCAAACTACCAACATAATGCTATGCAAATGGAAGGTGCGCACCAGCATGCACACGGTGGACATGAACACCCCGTAGTTCCTCATGAAATGTCAAGTGCAGGCATTGGTGATGTAAAATTAGAGGGCGTCCTCACACTTTGGGAAATGCCTCACCTGACACTCCTTGCAAACGTCGGTGTTTCATTCCCAACCGATTCCATTACGCAAAAAGGAGATAATGAGGAACTTCTACCTTATTCTATGCAACTTGGCAATGGTTCTTTTGAAGCTCGCCCTGGCATTACACTCTTTGGGTTTCACAACTTTTGGTCCTATGGTGGACAACTTCGAGGCACATTTCCATTGAATACCAATGCGGGAGGGTGGCGGTACGGAAAAACCTTTGATGTTACCGCATGGGGGGCGCGCCGTATCAACAATTGGATCAGCCTTGGTAGTAGGTTGCTCTTGTCAGCACGAGGAAACATCACCGGCAGCCACCCCGATTTGAATCCATATATGAGTCCGAGTCACCGTCCTGACTATAGTGGTGCTACCTTGCTTAATTTCGCTGTTTCTGGCAACGTCATCGTTCCAACAGGTACCTTCATAGGGCAAAGACTCGCCATTGAGTTTCAGATACCCCTTTATCAGAGTTTCACTGGAATTCAACTCAAAACAACATGGCAGCTCACTGCCAGTTGGCAATACGCCTTCAAAGTTTTGTAAGAACATCCGAACCCTTTTACAAGGAAACATCATGGCCCGAAAATGTGAAAAAAAACTCGCGATCACCTGCGGCCTCAGTGTCATACTGCTCCTCTCGTTATTGTTGATACATACGCTTACTGCAGCACGACATGGTAGGACAGACATGGACAACACACCGCTAAGCGAACTGGACAAATCTCCTGATAAACGTATACAGACACCCGCGGCCTTACAAATTCCCATCGGTTTTCAAGACTCGGATTTTTATCGCACGATCGTTGACAATAACCTCTTCCGACCCCTCGGCTGGAGACCTCCACGCACACGAACTGCTTATCGTTTGCTTGGAACGATCCTCCCCACAGAGAAAAGAACAGAGGCGCAAGCGATCCTCCAATCCACTACGGGTGACAAAATACACATTGTTACATTTGGTGATACACTTGACTCGGAGACCACTGTCACCGACATCCAACTGAAGCAAGTAACACTAGAAGCCTCCGGACAGCAGAAAATCCTTCATCTTAACGCTGTTCCTTGGATAAAATGAACGGAGACCACTTCATTGCAGGATTTTGACGAAAAACACCTTATCACACGCGCACAACACGGCGACACCGATGCTTTTAATCCACTAGTGCGAGAATACCAACCCCGTATCTACACCTATATCGCAAGATACATCAAAAACCATGACACCACAAAGGACTTATGCCAAGAAACATGGCTGAAGGCGTTTCGCGCTATTAACACCTTCCGCGGCGACTCCGCCTTCTCTTCCTGGATCTATCGCATCGCCGAAAACGTCTGTATCGATTTCCTCCGAAAACAGAAAACAACCACCACCATTGATTCCCTCCACGCTATAGACGAACGTCGGCTTCTTTGTGCACACCCCGATCCGTGCGATTTGCTCCAACAGCAAGAACTCCGGCAATACCTTCATGAGGCAATCGCAACACTCACACCACCCCGCAAACGCGTGTTTCTCTTATACTACATCGAAGAGCTCTCTATCAAGGCCATCGCTATACGCATCGGACGCAGCGAAGGCACCGTAAAAACACACCTCCGCAACGCACGCCTACAACTCCAAGAACATCTCACGCCTTACGTGAAAAATGAAAACATTCCTTGGCTGCAGTGATGTCCTCGGCACTTATTCTATGTTATGTTTAGGACTTACGCAATTCCCTTGTAGGCGCGGTTTGAAACCGCGCCTACCGCGGAGTAATAGGTGTAATTCCGTGATTTTGCGTAAGTCTTAATATTATTGCAGTCGTAAGCACCAGAACGGACAAACGGAGTAACTGTCGGGATTTCGGATGGTTTTATTTTAAAAGACGAAGAGTTTCCTCCACCTTGGTTTTTAGGGCGTTATCGTTTTCCTGTTTCGCGAGTTTTAAGGCAGTTTGAAGATCTGTTTTTGCTTCCAAAACATTGCCTATCTCAACCTTTGCACGTCCGCGTTTATAGTAAGGCGTGGCGTAGTTGGGTTTTAGATCGACAACTGTATCATAGTCTTCAATAGCTCCCTTGTTGTTTCCTACATTTGATTTCGCATCCCCTCTGATTTCATAGGCTTCTGCAAGGTCTGGATCAAGACTAAGTGCTGTATTACAGTCTTCAATGGCGCCTTGAGCATCGTTTATATCTAACTTCGCGAAGGCTCGCTTACTATAGACGTAGGCCGTGAAAGGAACATTCTTTGAATTAAGATGGATTGCTTCATCATAATCTTTGATGGCATCTATAACATCACTTAAATTAGACTTTGCAAGTCCCCGATTGAGATAGGCAATGGCAAGAATAGTCTGGTTTGGTTTTAGGCGGATAGCTTCATTGTAATCTTCAATGGCACTTTTAATGCTCCCTAAGTTGGACTTTGCAAGTCCCCGATTGAGATAGGCAGTGGCAAGAATAGTCTGGTTTGGTTTTAGATGGATGGTTTCACTATAATCTTTGATGGCACCTTTACGATCACCTAAAGCCAACTTTACATCCGCTCTTTTGAAATATATAATGGCAAGAATAGTCTGGTTTGGTTTTAGACGGATGGCTTCATCATAGTCTGCAATCGCCGTTCCATAGTTTGCTATATCCAACCTTGCATTCCCGCGGTTAAAGTAGGCTTCAACATTTTCCGCGTCAAGATTAATGGATATATTATAGTCTGTGATGGCACCTTTATAATCGCCTAATTTCTTTTTTGTGGCACCTCGATTGAGATAGACAGCTGCATAGTCTAATCCTGAGCGAATGGCAGTATCATAGTCTGCAACCGCCCCTTTATAGTTGCCTAAATTATGCTTCGCAATTGCCCTATCAGCATAGATGTCTACAAAGTCTGGGCTTAAGTGAATGGCTTTATTATATGCTTCAATTGCTCCCTCAAAATCCTTCATTTTTTTCTTAGTATCGCCTTGATTGGCATAGGCATAGGCACGTATTGGCAGTTCCTCTTTCCATTTTTCGAGAGGTTTCTCTTGGGTAGGTAGGTCATTAAGCAGGGACCGGATATGGTTTGATGGAATAGCGTACCCTGTACGATTTGTACGGTGACCTTGTGTGGAAATACCTACTATTTCTCCCTTATCGTTCAGAATAGGCCCGCCACTATACCCCGGACTAAGGGAAATTTTCAAGCGGAAAAAATTAGGAGTGATTCGATTTACCCTGCCTGTTGAGGTTATCCCTTGTGAGTTCCTAGCGTTACCGATAGCGATAACCACATCGCCAAGTTCTACTGCGCTACTATCCCCAAGTGGGAGGACTCGTCCTCCTTTACCTGCAACCTTTAAAACAACTATATCGCGCTTTGGATTGCTTGCCATAACTCCTTTGATAGTATATTGCGTCGGTTGATTAACCAAGTTTGCGGTCCAACTGTAAGACTTTCCATAAATGCCAGCGATACCATGGATGCTAGTTACCATCAAATCATGCCTGATAAGAAACCCACTACCGTGGGTACTCGTACCGTCGGCCCCGTGACGAGTCAACCGAATCGTGGAGGTTTTTCCGATTTGAGCAGCTTGCTGCTCAAGATTTGCGTGTATGGTTGGTTTTGGAATTTGTTCGGTTTCCTGCTTGGTACTCAAAGCACAGCAAAGAAAAAAGCAAAGTGAAAGGCATTTCACCAATATCGATCCTTTTTTCGCAAATTGCATCTAAATCTCTCCTTTCAGTGTGAGCTCAAATAGTGAATTGGTTCCTCTTTGCCAATACTTTCGCGAAAAAATAGTTGAATAAATAGGACAAGTATCTTAAAGTTATGGATGGGGAAAAACTATAACTTTGAAAGGAGACTTGCCCATATCGGAGATTCTAACACTTTTTGATGATATTTTTCTTCCATAAATCGCTGAACACTTGGCAACGATTGGGGCAGTCCATTAACTACCTTTTCAAAACGATACTTCATAATTTGACGAAAGTATTGTTTTGTAAAGAGCGTGGAATTTCGTAAAAAGGTTCAGAAAAAACGCTGGGATTTTTACTCGGAATAGGCGGCATTTTCTGTGTTTTTCAGACTCATCTGTATGTTTTCCTCTGCTGGCGGTTAAGTGTTTTCAGTTTTTTCTTTTTTAATTTGCGCCCCTGATATTCCGCATACACCTGTCGAGCAGGCTTCCGGGGTGGTAACTTGGATATCGTATCAACTAAGATCAATATTTCTACAGCCAAGACAGTCCTTAAAGGAAAACAGACCAGTGATTGACAAGTCTGTAAATCTTATAAGTGCATAAGCCTGCACCAAACCCTATAATCCGCAGAGGCTAAATCTTATTCTTCATAAGATACCATGAAATTACTGAATCTTAAAACGGTTCCAAATTTGTGTTAATTCCTCTGGGAGCTCACCACGCTTCATTCTAATTTGGAAGTGCACACTTGCGAGATACGATCGCCCTTCCCGCTTGTCAACACCCGCGATGGGTTTCGCTACGATTTGCATATCTTCTGAGAGCTCTAATGTAAAATTCAACGCGACGAAGTCGGGCAGCCATGCCGTTAAAATCTGGCGAACCTTTTGTGCAATAGGAGATATCTCAGATTGTAAGTCAGTATCTCCATTGAGGACGAACCGGAGTGCTGCAATCGTCCATCCTGTAGTGCGTGAGCGGTTTCGGCTTGTAGCGTTGCCCAAAATCGCCCTTCGTGCTGTCTTTTGCTGCATCGTAGGTTATCAATCCGGTTTTGATTTGTTTGAGCAACCCAACGATTTTTGGGGCCATGTTTGCTTTTTTTATGCGGTCTATTACAAATTCAAGATGTTCGTCCCTAACATCGAATTCAAGGTATTGGAAGGTGGAACATACTTTCTGCCTTTCCACTTTTCTTCTGATTCGATCTTTTTTACATGTTCAAAAAAGGCGTGCACGTCTTTGAATTGGGAACTATACTCTTCCTTGATATGATAGCATTCTTTGAGAATAGGATCGGGTTTCATAAATTTACCTCAGTAAGTTCCGCGTGCATGTTCATACCAAAGCTGCTGAGTTAATCGCTGACGAGTGGCTGTTGTAGCATCTCGCTTGAGGCGCACGGCTAAATAGCTAATAACTTAGGTATATTAGTCTTGGATTGAGAGGGAGGGTAGGGCGAGGCATGCCACCGCGCCCTACAGAATTACAAATTAAGCGTGTCGAGGTCCCATCGCAAGGGTAGGATCGTCACCAAGATTTTCGAGGAGCCATCCACGGAGCGGCACATCGTCTTCGGAAGGGACGTAGCGCCCGTTATTTCGGGTAGCGGCACCGAGCAGTTGTCGTCGGATTGGATCGCACTTTTCATAGAGAGGTTCGACCGTCATTTCATCTTTGGGACGGATCCAACGGTAGCCGTAGCCGTAGAAGAGTGCCTTCCGGGTCATTTGCGAGTTGTTTGGACTCCGCGAGTGCCAGAGCCGTCTATCGAACAGAACGGCGGTTCCGGGTTCCACGCAGACCGGCATTGCATCGTCAGGCACATCGTCTGCCGTGGCTTCGCGCGGGTCGCGACTGATCTCGGACATTGGAACATCCATATCCGACTTCAGATGGCTGCCCGGACGGATATAGAAGTTGCCGCGTCCCGGTTCAGAGACATCTGTGAGGAAATATGCCACTTTCAGGGACAAACGCGGTCGTGGCTCGGTTTCCAGTTCGATGTTAACGCGTCCACTGTCTTGGTGCCATTCCAGCCATCCTTCCCCCGCTTCTGCATCCGGTGCGGCTGGCGGTTTAACGTGCATGTGGGCATGGTATAGATAGATATTCCATCCCAAAATTCCCCAGACTTTCGGTAACGTCGTGGGCAGATCAACGAGGTTCAGGAGCGCGTCGTCGGCCCCTAAAAAATCCGACCACCCCCAGTGTGAGTCGGGTTTTGCTCTACCCGAAGCGAGTGCTTTGTTGTGCAACGTGTCCACGGCGTGGACGAGGTGTTCCCGCATTTCAGGAGAGAGTGCGTTTGGCACGTATAGATAACCATTCTTTTCGAAGTGGGTGCGCTCCTCTTCTGTAATGAGGTGCGGCAGATACTTCTCAGGCGAAGCTTGCATGCCCATCTTAAGAATTTCTTTCATGGTAAATTCTCCTTGGCTGCGCCGTTACATTTCTAACGAATTGGGCGCGACTCTGCAAACATGGGAGCGATTACCGAACAAACTCCGCGAGGAATTCGCGTGAGCGGCGCAGACCGTCCGATTCTGCTTCCCACGTTCGCCAATACCGGTAATCTTCAAGTTCTACGCTGACAATGCCATCAAAACCCTCGTCTTCCAAGCGTTGAACCACTCTCAGCCAATCCACTATCCCATCGCCAGGGATGGTATACCGCCACCAATCTTCACCGAAACCTTTTGCAGATTGAAGGCTCGGTCCCAAATTGCCGTGTAGGTAGAGTGCCTCTTCGTCGAAGGCAGTGTCCTTCCCGTGGACGTGTTTGACGTAGGGTGCGAATTCGTTCAGTGCCCGTAGATAGTCGATACCGATTCTGACGAGGTGTGATGGATCGTAGTTGAGGCCTAATCCCGGGGAATCACATTCCGCGAACATCGCACGCCACATCTCCGGTGTGCAACCGAGAGCAGGATAGGCGGGACCCGAACCGGGCCATCCCTCTACCGCGATGGTTACCCCTTTAGCGGCGGCGAATTCGGCGATAGGGGGGATAGTTCGTTTCCAAATCTCAAAGTTTTCTGCTCTGCCGAGACTGGCATCTTCTGGCACAAAGACGCAGAACATGATGTGAACGTCGTTGTCAGCCGCGGCTTCAATGGCAGCTTTTGCTGCCGAAGCACCGGCTCTCTGTTTAGATTTTTTCGTGCTAAGTAGGTCGCTGACACCGGGGAGATCCGCGCTTCCGATCACAAGGCCGGCATCTCTCGCCGTTTGGACAATTTCAGGGGTCGTTTCTCCAATGTCAACGGCTTCAAACCCGTTATCCGCACACCAGTTACAAAAATCTGCGAAGGGCAGTTGGCGTGCGGTCCCGGGAATTCGTAATCCTATCTTCATAAACTCTCCTGGAATATATTATGCGTAGCATAGACTGTTAGTCTGTGCGTTCGTCCACAATCCCACGCCTGCAACAAGGTAAAATTAAAAGCCCATGAGGCCACAACATCGGCGGCAAACGGGCATGGGACCATCATTACTCACGGACTTCCGGAATTTCATCGCCTTCTGGTTGTTCCACATATCGACAACCTTGTCCGTCTTGATATTACCGATAATGTAGTCGTGGTAATCGCGGCAGAGACTGACATCACCGTTGCTATCGATCTCCATCGTCATGTAGATGCTGATACACTGGTTGTACCCGAAGGTTTGGTTGTGATCGGTGTAATAGCGTTGGATTTCACCGCGTGTGTTGAGCCTCGGCATCATAATAGGGGGACAACGTTTCTGTTCGTCGGAGATACTTTCCATCTCTTCAAAGCGATCCAAGATGGCACCGTGATCGAAGTCTTTCCACGTGCCTATCCAGCCGTAGTGCGTTTGCGGTTTGAACCCGAAGCGTTTCTCGAAATCTTCTGTGTGTTCCTGCGCCGATTGAGAATCAATCCACCACGTCAGATAGAAGATTTGCGCGTCTGCGTATTGACTCGTGAATTTATAGAGGTCTACGACAACGTCGATGTTATACATCGTGACGCAGCTGAGGGGAATAATATAAGGAAACTTTATGTTCCGTTTCTCTTTTGCTTCACTCAGCGTTTCTAATGCAGCCTTGACATCTGTAAAGTTGTCGTAGTTTGGCGTTAGCCCTGGACGTTGTGTATTGTGAATTTCCTCATTCGGTCCATCAACACTCAAATAAACAATTTTACAGGTTTCCAGAATATCGTCGGCGCGCCTCGCAACGTTGGTCGCGTTACTGACGAGGGATATCGGCATGCCTCGTTCTTTGATGTAGTGCATCAATTCGATGATGCCCGGATAAAGCATCGGTTCACCGCCCCAGATGTACCACACTGGGGACCAGCCTGCATCCACAATCTGATCCACAAGGTTTTTATACACTTCAACCGGAACCTCGCGCTGCTTCAGCTCTTTCATGGACTTCCCGAGCAGGTATCCGTTATCCCCCCATTGTCCACAGGAATGGCACCGGAGGTTGCACATATCGGTAATACGGAGACTCACCAGTTGGATCGCGTCGCCTCTACCGTGTTTGGCACCGAGTGGGTGTCGCCAGTTAAAACTTTCCTTGGCGAGTTGATAGCGAACGAACTTGCTGGAAGTATCCCAATCTTCCGACATAGCACTGGCGAGTTCATTGACAAAAAATCGTGGTGAGATTCGACTACGTAGTGCCATCAATGCTCCTTTATGCGTTATGAGTTATCAGTATTTACGATTCGTCTTCTGGTTTTACGAGTCTAAGTGCCGCGGAATTCATACAGTAACGCTTCCCCGTTGGCGACGGTCCATCGTTAAAAACGTGTCCGAGGTGTGCGTCACACCGGCTACAGACGACTTCGGTACGCGGCATGAAAAAGATACTAAAATCCGATTTCGTCTCAATGGATTCTGGGGAGACAGCATCCCAAAAACTGGGCCATCCTGTTCCCGAATCATACTTGGTTTCGGAACTAAAGAGCGGACTTCCACAGCAAATACAGTGATAGGTGCCTTTCTCTTTGCAATCGTGGTATTGCCCTGTAAAGGCGCGTTCGGTCCCTTTCTTCCGGGTGACCTTAAATTCTTCCGGGGAGAGTTGTGCTTGCCATTCCTTTTCCGATTTTATAACTTTTTCGGTGTCTGCCATTTTTATTCCCCTCATGACCGTAGTGGGTTTCTTGTATGAATACTGTATCATATCATAAAAAAAAAAGCAAACGCGTTTTAAAGTGGCGGGTGTGTAAATATTTCGTTGACGGTCACGATTCGGAGAGTGCTTTTACCGTGTGTTTCTTGTAGGAGGGAACTCTGATTCCCAACTCTTGAACTCATTTGATACTATTTTCTTATCAGCATCTTCCGTGTAACCGTGAATTCGCCTGCGGACAATGTATAGAAATAGAGGCCACTCGCCACAGGTTCACCGAAGGTATTCCTGCCATCCCAATACACCGCACGAGATTTACTTTGATATACGCCCGCGGGTCGTTGTCCTATATTTAAACTGCGGACCAGCGTCCCATCTACATACCTATGGCGCACACCAAGGGCGAGGTGAATGCCATCTGGACTCCACGCCACCGCAGTGGGCCCCAAAGACTGCTCATCCCCCAATGCTAACGAGTCGTATTGTGGAGTGCCCACCAGTTCCGGGTACTCGTGCGGATAGAGCAACTCATCCCCTCTCCTGGCTCTCCCCAGTCCTCCGCGCCATATACATAGGTAACTCCCAGCACTCGCAAGGAGATACCCCAATGACTCGTAGGCGAGATCAGAGGGATTCCCTGGATAACCGTGATCGGCGGTTCTGATATCCCCCAACCAAACGCCATCGTCCGAACGGCGAATGCTAATTCCGTGAGGGCTCCATGGATCCTCCCATAGTCCCGCATTATGGGCAAAGGTAGAAGGATCGGACGCGGGAATAGCAATGGCGTGGATGGGAAAGCCGAGATTCTCTTCCCAGAGTAAATCCCTGTGAACCGACCTAATGGCGCTCACACGAAGCATGCCATCATAACCGCCACTGATGAGCCTCGCGTGATCTATAAACGCCATTGAAACAACCCCATCCGTATGTGCCTCAAACACGGGAAAGGCTTCGTGGATAATGGTAGTCTCTGAGTAGACTTGGATAGGTGTTGTCAACAACACGCATAAGAGGAGTGCTGATGTAGAAAAAACATGTTTGTTCATAAGGAAACTTCCACTTCTGAATCGCTGGAAAACCAGACTAAAAATTCCGTTTTGGTTTTACAGTCCCTAAAACCCGACATTTCGTCGCCGACAAAATTTCATATCGTACCCCGCCCCACGTAATTTTGCGTTGGAATACCGCATACAGGGCGTTGATACCGCCGAGAAATAGTGAAACTGAAGCGACATAAGAGGTTACGCCGATTGTCTCCCGCATTTTTGGCATTTCGCGGAGCCATTGTGGCAAGTTTCTGGCGTAGATCCTATACCCAAATGCTTCCAGAAACGGGATAAAAATAATCGGTAGTACCCCTTCACGATAGAATAGGAATGGAATCACTCCAAATACACAAAGACCTTTCGGTAGAAGCACAATGAGACTCGCGAGCCACTGCTTCCAAAGTCCCATGTGCAGTGTCATAATCAGCTGTCGATTCGTAAATTCGACGATCTGGTGCCATGTGCGGTTGGACGTGCGCGTGACGGCTACGCAATCTGGGACGAAGTGGACCTTGTGTTTAACATCTTTCATTGCCAAGGTCGTATTATGATCTTCGATAGTTGCCTCTTCCCAACGTTGAAGGATACGTGCCTTCTCGAGCATCTCACGTCGGAAGGCATTAGAACCGCCCCATACCATTGACAGCGGATGATCGCCTTGGAAACTCATCTGGAAGTTTACCCAAATGGCTTCCACAAGAGATGGGAGATTCCATGTTTGTGGGAAATAGAACCGTCCGCCCACGGTTGTCCCTATGTCTGGTTCTTGGAGTGGATTTACAAGCAGGGTTAACCAATCCTCTCGGATATCAACATCGGCATCTACAAACGCAATAACTTCGATATCGTCTGGGAGTTTTTCTATGGCTGTCATGAGGTTCTGCACCTTTTGTGAGCGGGGCAGGTTGTTTTCAACGATATTCGGTGCTAATAAGACGTGCGAATGCGGATGCGCGTCAGCAATTTCGCACAGATGGGGGTAGGAGACATCGTGTCCTACGTCCGCTTTCTGATGTGTGACGAAGAAGACTTCATACTCACCCGCATAAGTTTGATGCAAGAGTCCTTTGGCGTGTGCTGCTGTGTCGGCATCCCATCCATAGTGCGGTGCGATGATTGCCACCTTTGGGGTATAGGTCGGTCGATCTGCCTTACGTTCACGGCGAGCGTACCGAAAGGACCGGCTAATAATCAGCAGTTCGATGATAACAAAAAAGTAGGCGGTTACGATAATATACGTCTGCATAGCGTTCAATTTGTAGGGGCAGCCCTTGTGGCTGCCCTGCCTATTTCGGCATCCGAAGCCGTGTCAGTGTTGTTTTCAGTTTCGGAATGAGTTCCGCATTGAGCAGAAAGATTAAATTCGGTTCGTGTTGAAGCCGTGCGTAAAAACGTCCGGATGCCTCTGTCTGGTTTCCAACTTGTAAGGTATACACCTTCTGGTTTCGCAATTCGACGGTAATTTGGAGCTGCGGGGCACTGAAGCCTGTAACCGCATCAGTCTGTAGGGACGGGGTTTCCCCATCCGTCCGTACAAATGTGTCTGTCCTCAGATCGTCGAGTTCGTAGATGATAGCGTTAACTTCTGTGTTGTTTGCATTTTCTTTCACCGGCGAGGTGAGTCGCCAGTTCGTGCCGAGGCGTTGGCAGGTCAGCGATTCTTCTCCGTGCAAAGTGAGTCGAATCGCATCGTCGATGTGGAAGTTAAGAACCTGTTTATCTCTTAACCATGCCGCACCGAGCGCAATCTTGTCGATTAAGGTACGTCCGACGCGGACGACTTGATCGGATTGCTCGGCTTTAACATAGACGGTTCCGTCTGTGGTGTCGTTTCCAATGTGTAGTACCGCTGGTTTTTCCTGACCCCGTTGCGTAAAGGCGACCTCAATTGACGGCGACGCTAAGCCGTAGGACGCCAGGTTCGCCGCAGGATCATCGACGAAAGCAGCCGCTTCGAGGGAATCTACGCCAAAAATCAGATCGTCCACCGCTTTCGCATCTGCTTTCATTTTCCCCGTCGGTGTTTGTAATTCCCATGTGTTATCATAGGTTTTTGTGCAGACAGTTGTCTCCTGACCCTGTTTCGTTCTTATAAAAATGGCGATGCGAATCGTATCTGTCCGTTGAAAGTCTATAATCCTTTTATCTCGCAGATCGAAAACAGATGTATTGAGAAGTCTATAGATGGCATCGCTGACCGTATAGATAGCGTGTTGGTGAACGGATTTAACGTAGACGTGTCCCGGAGTTCCGTTTCCTGGCGGGACTTCTGAACCGATGTCAAGTGCGTAGGTGTTATTTCCATCTGTCAATTCTATCTGGATGCGCGGGGTCTTCAACCCGGTCTTTTCTAATTGCGCTGGGGTCTTCGCGACGGCTTGGTCGGCTTCAAATGTTGACACTTGCAATAGATGCAACTCCGAAAGAATATTCTCAATTTCTTGGGGATCTGCTTTTGCTTCGATTGGGTGTGTGATGCGCCATGTACCGTCTCGCTTTTCGCAATGAAGGGTTTTATGGGCATCAGCCGTCGGCTTTCGGAAACCATCAGCATTTGGCTGGAAGGCTGGAAGGCTGGAAGGCTGAGTATTCCCGCTTCCATCCTTGCTATCTTCCATGCTATTCTCTTGCTGACCGCTGACCGCTGACCGCTGATTGCTATTCCCACTTCTATCTCCGAATGTGAGCTGAATGTTGGACACCGTTTCCGGGTTGAACTTAATAACCGACCGGTCGCGAAGGTCTGTCGGAGATTTCGTCAGATCGTCAAGCGCACTGGATTCGATCAAAAAGATATGTGCTTGGGATTTTTCTTTGGCATAGACAGAAAAATTAATCGCTTTTTTACCGATAGAAAAGGTCGTTGCCGCTGCGGATGCCTGTTCTGTCCAAAGCGAAAGTGTGATGGTCGGTGTATCCAGTCCATACTGCGTCAACGCCGTTACCTCAAGCGTCTGCTTGACGCGTTTATTGAGGATGTCATCTAACATTTGGTTCACTTTTTCACCGTTTGCATCTGCCTGAAATGGGCTTTTGAGTTGCCAGTTCCCCGTTGCGTCTTTTACCAATTTCAGATCTTGATACGCTGGATCGGCGAACGTGACTTCCATCTGTTGGACCTTTTCTCGCGTGATACCGTAAACCTGATGGATCGGCGGTTTTTCATTTGTTGATGTATCCTCTGGCGATTGCTGGAAGAATAGGAAATACGCGCCTGCAATGCCTGCGAGGAGAACTATGATGATAAGGGTCGTCCTGAAATTCACGCGTCCTCTCCTTTACGACGTTGCCACCAAACGATAAGCCCAGCAATAAAGACGATTGAAGGTATCAGGAAGACAGATGTTATTTGCACTAAACGAATGTCGTGAACGCGCATTTGGCGCAGCGTTTGCCCCTGTAAGTCGATAGGACGGATCGCGATGAGATCCTCCTCTAAGGTCAGCCAATTGATTGTAGAGAGAAAGAGGTCGCGGTTTGCCTCTCGAAAGGCTGCGTTCACTGCGAAATCTGAGTCCCCAAAAACGACGATTCGAGTCGGACTGCGTGAGGCGTTCCCATCGCCATTTTGCTCCATTTTTTGTTCAGCAGCAACGGCGACAGATACCGGTGGAGGCGTGTCTGTACCGGGCGTGTAGGTAAACGATCCGCTGAAAGTGCCGTCCGTGTCGCGCTGCTTTTCGCCCCAGCTCTTCCCTGTTCCCCCAACGGTTTTGGCAAGCGATTTGACGCTTAGGTTCGAGGCTCTATCTGCTATGGGTGTGACAGAACGGGTCACGGGGAATGCGACAAGATCCCTCATGACCCGCGTGATCTCGTGTAATTCAACGCCTGGTACCGGTGCCCTGGGTCCGAACAGCGGCACAAAATGGGTTTCGTCAATGACGAGATCGTTTCCTATCGCGATTCCCCATTTTCTCATGAGTCTAACGAGCCCTCTATTTACATCTTCCGCAGAGGCTACCGACGGATCGAGCATCAAAAACAATTTTCCGTTACGCTTTAAGTATTTTGCCACGATGTCAATTTCAGTGCGCGTTAAAGGGTTTTTGGGACCAGCAATGACGAGCAACTCACAATCTGCTGGAATGTCCGGTTCCGTCAAGAGCGAGAGGGAAAACGCAGCATAGTTCTGATTCTCTAACTCTGTTCGCACTTCACTGTATCCCTCATTATTGAGGTCAGTGATTTCATGTTCTTTGTGGCCCACAAGGAAGTAGACTTTTTTCGTTTCGTCTCGGATGAGTTTAAGAATCGCGCTCGTGAATTTTTGCTCTTCAACAGTGGTGACTTTTTCGTATCGGTCTTCGCTGTCGAAAATGATGGTTCCATCGTATCGCAGTTGATACTTGTTGCTCAGTTGAAGGTCTATATACGGATTTTTAAATGAAAAGGTCAAAAAGTCGGTTTCACGCTGGTACAATTCTAAGATATCTTTGGCACGAGTCGCTGACTGTGAGGTGTCGTCGCTGAAAAACGCTATGACCCGGACTTCCTTTTTAAGGTCTCTGAGAACCGTCTTCGTTTGTTCCGAAAGCGTATAAAGTTGCAGCTGCGTTAAGTCAATTTGTTTATCAAATTGCCGGATAACAATGGCATTGACAAAAACCAAAATGCCGATAACGCCAACGATACTCAAGGCGACGTTCGCTCCGTAACGCGCTTGGCGACTGATGAAGAAATTCATGAAGTCCGTAAATCGCAAGCGTGCGAAAATAGCGAGTGAGACAAGCGCGAGCAAGAGGCAGACCCAAAAAAAGAGTCTCGCTTGGAACACCCAACTGGCAATCGCAATAAAACTGAAGATGAGCGTTAGAAAACCGAGGAGTGGACCTGTAACCCTTTTGTTGGCTTTCATGTTCTATCTCCATTTTGAGGATTCAATGGACTTGAACGTCGCAAATAAGCAGACGCATGTGAAACTGACGTAGTAAATAACATCTTTCAAAAGGATGATACCGCGTGAGAAATCTCGGTAGTGTTCAGGGAGTGACAGGTAACTCAGGAACTTCGCTATCGGTCCACCACGGGCTGAGAGCGCACCGATCACCCATAGTGTGATGAGGATCCCGAAACTCGTCAGCGCGGCGACGAGTTGGTTTTTACACATTGACGACATCAGCACGCCTAATGCCAAGAACGAGAAACTGATTAAGATGATACCGAGATAACCGCTGATCAGGAGTCCACTGTCCAAATAACCGAAACGTTGGGTGAGGAGTGGAAACAGCAGCGTCAAGCCAAGCATAATAAGCATCAAAGTGCAGCTCGCCAAAAATTTGCCGAGTACCACTTGACCATCTGTGATCGGAGACGTCAGGAGTAGTTCAATCGTTCCCGATTTCCGTTCTTCCGCAAAGAGTTTCATCGTCAACACCGGCGTAAAAAAGAGTAAGACGGTCGCCATGTTCCCGAAGAGTGTTTCCATCACGTATCCGCCCGTCCCGCCGACGTTACTCGCACCGATAAGCAGGATGGAGAACAGAAAGCCCGAAATCGCTATAAAAACAAAACAGACGAAATAGGCGATCGGTGAGACGAAATAGGTATAGAGCTCTTTTGTGCAAACGGCAAGAATATTTCTCATTTTTTTATTCAGGCACCAAGCGTAAAAATAAGCAATTGGGGCATTAGTAGTCTTTCTATGCACCTCTCGCAAATTGCTTCCGTACCTTCCCCACAAAGAAGGGACCGAGCGATTCAATGTATTTCGTGGTCTGCTCTGTCTGACGCATATCCTGTATCAAACGCGATAACGGATGTAAATCGGGACCGACCAATCCGATAACGAATTCATTGTCATTCGTATCTAATCCGAAGCATGAGAGTCGGATGTCGCTTGCGTATCCACCCGCGGCATAACTGCGACCGAGCATAGCATGTTCACCTAAAATCCTGCCACGTTCACGGTGTTCAAGGCGATAAAATTCGGGGTTTCGGCGCAACGGATACCAAATCGCCCATGGAAAATCAGGGCTGAGGGCGTTTTGAAGAGGCCTGTTGAGGAGCCACTCCTCCAAATTGGGTTCTCTACCACTCGCATAGGTTCGACCTGTCATGGTCATTTCTGGACGATATGACAGTTGAGGCGCGTCCTGTGCCTTTACGAGTAGACTTCGTGATTCCGCCATTAGCATCGCTGGATCTTCTGCGATGAGAAGCACTCCGATCCCTGTCGGCTGGTTTAGATCGTCGTATAGGACTGCGTTTAGACTTCCCTTCTCAAGTATCTTAGTGATAAGTCTGTGGTCGAAGCACTCTTTAAAAACATGTAGTTGAAAGAACAAACGCCGGTCGCTAACTTGTGGTTTTCCATTGATGGGCGCGCCGACCTCTTGGATGTCCGGGGGTTCAGGACGTTGCGGTCTCTTCTGTTCGGTGTTCATAATCTTAGTCATTAGTTTTGAGAGATGTCAGCCGGCAGTCGGCATCGCGGTGAGATGGGTCAGTAAAGAGATTTTCGTTTAACAAACGTCTCTTGTGACTGACAACTGGTAACTGACAACTGACAACTCTTCAACCTTTTGTGGTGTACGATTCACGAATCCACGCTTCGAGGACCTGATCCGGATTTTCCAAAACAGCCTTTGGAAAGGTGAATGTGGATTGTCCGGTGTTCTGCTTAATTAAGTTCAACCCGTGCTGATAACTTCCCAGAAGTTGATCGCAGACCTGCTGAACTGTTTGTGCGTCTGCAATCGCACGTTCGCAAATAAGCGCAGTCGCTTCATCGTCAAACTGAATTTGCAATTGATGTTCTGTGTAGAACTGTGCTTCATACCGGCGAACCTGTTCGTACATCACAGTTCTGCGGTTGTAGTCGGGTTCTTCGGTAATTCGTTTTAATTCGGCATCCGGGGCATCGACAACTTCAGCAGTGACGACGAATTCTTCAACACCCGTGGAGGGGAGTTCAAATTTATAGTCGCGCAAAACCTTTTCACAAACCGTCATTAAGGCACGCGCCCCTGTTTTTTGTTCAATGGCTTTTTCAGCAATCCGTCGTAAACCGCAATCTGAAAACAGTGCCGTGATGCCATACGCTCGAAAGGCGTTTTCGTATTGCCGGATAATGGAACCTTCGGAGTGTTTTAGGATATAGAAGAGGTCATCGACACCGAGTTCCGTGCAAATAACGTGTACAGGGAGCCGTCCAATAAATTCAGGTTCAAAGCCGAAGTCGATAAAGTCTTTCGGTGTAACGTTCTCGAAGTACTGTGCTGTGTCATCGGTTTGACTCGTAATCTCAGCGTTGAAGCCAATTTTGCTTTGATGCATGCGTTTCTTGATAATATCTGCGATACCGGTGAACGCACCGCTGATGATGAAAAGAATGTGCCGTGTGTTGATAACCTCTTTCTCGACTTTGCCGCTTTTCTGAAATTCCATGGCGGCACGCATCTGTGAGGCGACATCGTTTCCGCTACGCAGGTCGACTTCGGTTTCCTCCATCAATTTAAGGAGTCCAATCTGCACACCGCGTCCACTCACATCACGTCCAATAATATTTGGCGGTGTCGCGATTTTGTCCGCTTCGTCGAGATAGATGATGCCGTATTGTGCCAATTCGAGATTGTCTTCGGCTTGGGTTACCAGTTCACGGATTAAGTCGTCAACGTTCGCACCGACGTAACCGGTTTCACTGAATCGGGTCGCGTCTGCTTTGACAAACGGCACACCGATGAGTTTAGCGATGTGTCGGATGAGATAGGTCTTACCGACGCCGGTCGGCCCGAGCATGACGATGTTCTGCTTAGAGTAATCGGCATCCGCAGCAGTTGGGTCCTCATGGCATTCCCGGACGTGGTTGTAGTGGTCGCAGACGGCGATAGCGAGTGCCTTCTTTGCCTCGTCCTGTTTGATGACGTATCGGTCAAGATATTGCTTAATCTCCCTCGGTTTGAGGTCGAACTTCAGATCGAAGGTTTTTTTCGGCTCAAGGGCTTCTTCTTCTGCTTCAGACGCGGGTTCGCCGGCAGATGCGTTAATTAAACGGACGCTCCCGCCGTATTTCTGTTGTACGAATTCTTGGAATTCTTTTTCAATCTCTTCGGGTGTAGGTATCTTCTTATTTGTGTTCACGGTTGTGTATTACCTCTATTAATATAATCCAACTTTCTACTTGCAAGATTTTAGCAATGAAACCTGTATCTTTGTAGCATAAACTGTTAGTTTGCGCACGGAACCCGTGTCTTCGTAGCGTGAACTGTTAGTTTGCGCATGGATGGGAAACCGAACCTAAAGTTAAGGGGGACTACTTGTAAGTTCACGACGGACAATTTCAGTCCCAGCTACCATCGCTTCCAGTTTCGCGGCAGCCGCCCACCGCGCAGTTTGACTGAATCCACAATCCGGTGTGATAGACAATTTTTCGGGACGCACGTGCTTGAGTGCTTCCCGGAGCAATGCTGCGACATCCTCCGGTGTTTCTACATAATAGTTTTTGACATCGATGAGTCCTGCAGCAAGTTCTTTATCGTTCGGAAACTCGCTCCACAACCCGATTTCTGCCATCTCTCGGTTTGCGAATTCCAGTGCGAGTTGATCGAAAGCTGCGTCCAAAATATACGGAAAGAGCGGACGATACGAACGTTTACCGACGGCTCTGCCACGGTAGTTGCCGAAACAGATGTGCAGTCCAATCTTTGCAGAGACACCTTCAACGGTGTGATTGAAAAGTTTGACGAACGCTTCAGGACGATCCGGATAGACGGCGTAAGAGGGTTCGTCTAACTGTATGAATTCTGCACCAGCAGCGACGAGTTGACGGAGTTCTGTGTTGATAATCTCCGCACAGGCGTAGGCGACTTCAAGGCGTTCTTTATAAATGCCACCCGTCTGAATCCGTCCAGAGAGCGTGAATGGACCGGGACATGTCACCTTGAGCGGTTTCGTCGCCTCGTTCTTCGCGAATTCAAATTCCGAGAGGATACCGAGCCCGTCGGGAGCCGAGAGCGGAACGGAGGGCAACCATTTGCCGCGTTGATCGTGTCCGTCGGGTCCGTGCGTTCTGGGAGCCGGGAGTTGTTCTAAGCCAGTGAGCCGTTCATAGAAACCGAGAACGAAGTCTTGTCGGCGCATCTCACCCTCTGTGACGATATCAATGCCGGCGCGTTCTTGGTCTGCGATAGCGGCGCGCACTGCGTCGTCGAAGGTTTCGTTAATGTCGGTTTCCCCGAGTTCTCCACGTCCGATTGCTTCTAACGTAACACACAGCCAACTCGGTGGTGCGTAACTTCCGATAGTACTGGTGGGTATCAAAATGTCCGTGTCTGTCATTAACATTCCTCTGTTTTTTGCATAAAATGCCTTTGGTAGTCCAATGTATCTTTATTCCCCAACGTTTGCGTAGAAGAACGGTGGCATCGTCAAGGCAACGACATCGTCTTCCCCAGAGATTTCACGCGCCATCGCAAGGGCATCATCTAAGTTGCGCGCCCAGTCAACACCGAGCCGTTGCGCCACCCTCGGTTCCTTGGGACCCACGAGGATTACCTTCGCGAGGTATTTCAGTGGATACGTCGCCCAATACCAGACAGTGAACGGATGGAAACCGTGGTGCGCGAACTTGTTCCGATAGCAATCGATTAAGTATTCGTCCTTTGCGTATTTTTCCTGAAACTTCTGTTGCATCTCAAACGGTTCCGTCGTTTCAGCGAGCACCTCATCGTAAAATTGCTTATAGGCGACGTGATACTCTTCATGAAAGATTTCGTATGTCGGGTTCATGATGATAACCACACCGTTCTTTTTGATGATGGGTTTATTATAGAACCAGTTGAAGACGTAGCCTAAAATATCGCTCACCACTAAAACAGGGTTGATACGCGCATCGACGGCGTAGGGACTCATATCGGGAAGCCCAAAGACTAACGTACTGAACTGCCGCGGGATGTCTATTGCCAACTGATCTTTCATTGACGCTAACGTTTTCGCGTGAACGGCATCGATGTCGCCTGTGTTAACTTGTATCGGTTCGTAGTCCGTCTGCACGCTCTTAAGAATCTGGTAACGCAGCGATTCGGGCAGCAGCGATAGGGTCGCTGGTGTGAAGGTTTTCAGCACTTTCTCTACGATGTTGCAGTCGCGGTTCGGTTTCCCGACGTAGCGCAGATGAAATGGGTAAATCGCACCGTTCATTGCCGCTTCAAGTACCAAGATCGGTGTCTCTTTCTGAATGAGACGGCTCATCCGTTCGATACAGGCGTGCATGTGCGAACCGTCGGGTTGCATGACGTGTGGACTTTCTGCTGTCATGTGCGGCGAGTGGTGCGGTGCTATAGAGTTATAGGTACCGAGACCCACCGCGACGGATTTATGTCCACCGTTGAGTGGAATCTGTATCATGTCAACATAAATCACCAGATCGGATTCGAGGACTGCCTTATCCGTCTCAACGATTTCGTTTTTCTCCGTGTGTCCTACGTAGGCAATCTGGTCGGCATCCTCTGCATCGAAATTTCGGAGTTGATGCGGATAGAACTCGTCCATAATGTCTTTTCCGAGCATGTAGGCGAGTTCATGTTCCTTCATCTTTCGATGCAATGCGACGGCACACATCAGCTGGATGTTCTTTTTCTCCACGCCGTAGTTATAGAGCATCTTCAGAAGCGTCTCGATCATGATTTGCCGCATATCCGGCTTTTTGGTGGCGGGAAAGGGTTGGCAGTTATCGTCAAACAGGATAAGCACTTTAGAATTGCCGTTGACGAGTTCGCGTAACGGCGGCATCGCAAGTGGATTTTCAAAGGCACGCTGTGTGTGTTCACTCAGGGCATCGCGCTTGATTCCCGGCAGGGGTGGTTTCGCGTAGTAGACCTCTGAGTTATCCGGCAGTTTCGCGTTGATGAGATGATTTCCGAAATAAGTAAAGTATTTCATTTAAACGGGATAACTCGCTTCTTGCGACAGTTTTAATTGATGTTCTGTATGGCTTGTAATCACCAATTTATTTTAGCATAATTTATGGGAATGTGCAAATTTATTTATCAGAATTAGGCATTTCATACTGTCTATTATGCGCAAATTTCGTGCCAGGCTGGATAGGTATTCCACTGATATTCTTGGCAAAAATTGCCCCGAATAGGGCAAATCTCATTTCAAATTGCACGAAATAGGGCAGGTTCGGGAGATAAGAATTTACGGATGAAATGAATTGAATATCGCTTGGGAGATGGATGGTAGGTGAACGCGTTCGTCGGGCATCTCTCGCAGGATTTCAAGATTATCGCCGAAATAGAGTTTGTTCATGGTGAATCACTTTGAAGTGGTGGTAAGTCCGATTCACTAAAATCAAGCGTGAAAGTCCTGGAATATTCTTTGCCTTGTAAGTCCTCGTAAGTGACATCAATATCAATTGGCACTTGGCTCAAATCGACGGATTCAGTTAACCGACTGACTTGATTACGCTCTATTTTCTGTCCAGGGGCAAGGAGTGCAATTCCCTTATTAAGAAATCCAATCTGATTAAGGGGTATGCCTCCGTGAGGCGTGAAATCAATGGGGACTTCAAACTTGATTTTACGGGCAACTCCTGTACCTACGTTTTCTACACAAAGTGTGGCCACAGTGATTTCAAAAATGCCTTGATTTAACTCTCTCTCACTTACAAGACCACTGATTACCTTCTCGCGAAGTAGATAGACTATAATTTCAGGTTTGTTGGCAGTATCTACGAGTTTCCTCGTCAGATAGGCGTACCAACCTGTGATGATCACCAGCACAAAAGTCGAAATTACAGTAAGCGCGCCACTGTTGTCATTCAACCACTCCATTATGCATTAGATCTCCATGGCTATATTCTTCACTTCGCTCCGAATGACAGAATCTGTTTCTCGGTTAACGACGCGAAACTCAATCTGAATCTGACCATTTTCATCGGCATAACGGAGGATGTTGGGGTCATTGACGTTAACCTGCATATACTCGTTGACATAACATTCCACAACGATGGGTTCATTCCTGTCGTTTGGATATGTTATCTTTACATTTTTATGGAATTGTTGTTCGTTCATTTGTTATACCTACTATAGAAGCTTAACAATTATGGCAGCAACGATGCCGGTAACAGTTACAGCTATTGTTACAGTCCACTGCAAGCATTTTTCTAATCTGTTTATCAATTCTTCAGCGTCAAAACTCCGTCCTTTAGGTCGGAGATGTAGACGCTGCTTTAGGAGTATCTAAAGTTGAGTTTTCTCAAAACCTGATAGGTATTCGGTTTAGCCGTGAGAATAATCTGTTTGCTGCTGTGAATTTCACTCAGGGTCAAGCATCCTTTTTGATGTCCTGTGACGCGTAGAAGTCCTTTTTTAACATGCCTCACTAATGTATTCTTCGCAACACCAAGACAGGTCGTGCCTCCATAACGAGGGCGTTTGCCACCTTTCTGTGGATTCTGTCTGTGGAGTTCACGCCTGCGTATCGGTATTGGCGATATACAGAAGATTGAAATATTGTCCACAATCGGGTTGCCTCCGACTATCTGATATGATAGGCACCAACTATCGACACAATGTGCCTCAAACGTCTCTGATAGTTTATGCGACGACTTCTTGAGACCTAATCTATCTCGTATCTCCTTTGTTTCCCACCCTTGAAAGGTTCGTAGGTGCCAACGCTTCTGAACTTCAGCGTAGAACCCCTGCTTACCCACTTCCAAGGGACTAAAGGATTTATTCCACTTTTTCGCATGTTCTATCGTCCGTGCTTGAATACCCTCAACACATACATGTGTGATTGGATACAGTTTGGATAACCACTGTAGTATACGCAACTTCCACGCCCATCTTGCGCGTGTGCCTGCGGGGATACGGTCTTTGTTGGCAAGCCGATTCGTCCGATTCTTTCTATTCGGACACTTACGCGACCGACGACCTCTCCGCAACTCACGACGCTTTTCTATCTTCTTACCGACTTTGTTGTGTGCATCCGCTTGCACATTCAGATATGTATGGGACTCACTTTTAACCGTAAAACCCTCTTTCTTACTGCCAGGGTCTACGCCTACAGCAATCTCTTGCTTGTAATAGCGTTCCCGCACTTCTTTGTTAAGCCTGATACAGAAAATACCATTATTCCAATAAGGCGTGGCTTCTCCACTTTTAATCAAATGCCTTGCTACGGGGGGAATGGTAGGCATTAGGGGTATATGTTGCCCCATCCAGATCACGGTATCCAAGAGGAATCAGACTTGGGGAGCATCCGATACATCGTGTTGGCTACCACGCCAAGATACCATGATATTTTACTGTAGTCGATGGTTTATAGTAAAGTTTAGAATTAATTAGACACTTTAAAGAGGCGAGGATACAATCCTCGCCAGCGGCGGAGAGGATTGTTTCGCTAAGCAACTGTCTACATATTTTTCGACTTTACTATAACTTGTGAAGTGGACGATTGGTATACGCTTTGCACAAGCCTCGTCCTTTAGGACGAGGTCACTGACAATACTCTTTGTTAAGGACATAGTAACATACCCTCGCGTGGATTGTCAACGAAAAAATTATATCAACCGGGCAACAAACGATACCCGATGCCGGTCATGAGTCCAACAACGATCCAGATACCGCCGATGAAGCACTCGCCTAATACAATCCCTAACACAAAAGGACGGAGTTTGCGGTAGAGGGTAACGCCCCCGAACTTCAGAACAGTGTATTTGAATAGCCAACCGATGAAGAATGAACCCCAAAAACAGAAGGACGCATAACTCGTTATCAGGAGGTATCCGATCGGATGCAGTTTCCACCAGAGATAATGATGTCGCATCCAGAGCATTCCGAACATCGTGGCACCGCCGAAGATGAACGAACCGAGCCGTTCCAATTCAATGCCGGTTGGATTTTGGAGGATGCTCGTGAGGCGGGTGAACGGGACGGTTGTAGAGATCATATAGGTCCAGTGTTGCAAGTTCACTGCACCGTGCGTATAGGCAAGGTCTAAGGACGTATAGTAAGAGACTCCCATCGCCAAAACGATTGCGATCCCCATCGCAAGCAGAAACGGTCGCTGCTTGAGACGGAGCGGTTCCGCGAGTTTGAAGTTGTTCATCACGCCCGGCATCAGGATTTCCCGCATATCGAACATCAAGACGCGTTCGTATGCGACCAGGGTCCAACTCGGCGCGTTCACACGAGAACTGCCGAACAACGTAATCAGGAATTCACCCGGTAGGAAGGAGTAGATGATAAACAGCAAGCCACCGTTCGCAACCATCCACGTTCCGACCGTCGTTATGGCGAGGAAAATCCCGAGCATCACGAGTGCCACCCACACACTCATCCCTGCCAGCCTACATATCAGGGTCAGTAGCAGGATGCCAACGATTAAGCCACCTACCGCCCAAACGTAAGGTAGCGGTTCGTTGGAATCATCACTCACCCGTTTCCCAAAAATGGTAGCGAATGCCCGACCGAAGTGACGTTTGCCGATGAAGAGGATGAATCCGATAAAGACGAGCAGCCCACCCATCTGTTGATTCTGGTGGAAGTTCCACTGATTCACTTTCGAGCCTGTCGCGTAGATAAGCACCGTCTCCATCTTTCCGAGCAGGAAAAAGAACCAGAAACTAAACGAGATTTCGAGGGTCAGCAGATAGACGATAGCGACGATCGAGGGATAGATAAACAGATGCACCGTGGGCCACCACCCCAGCGCGGAGAGCGGTTTTTCGGTGAAGAATTGGGCAATCGGGAAATCGAGAGGCGGCCTCGGAAAGGCTGGGAAGTACGAATGTAGGCCTCTCAAGCCGTGCAATATAACCGGCAGCATGAAACCGAACCACATCAGCCGCGATTTGAAGAACCGATTCAATAAGGCACCCCCTGAAGGGGATTGCAACATCTCCTGTGGCAATTGAACGATCGGAAATGTGAAGCGTTCGTGTTCTACCCACTGCTTGCGGAGGAGCACTGTCCAGCAGATGGTAACGAAATAAAAAATCAGGACAAACGCACTCCACCCGACAATCGGCTTCAACCATGCCCGCCACGGGATCGAATCGCCTTCCGGTAATTGTTCATAAAAATAGAAAACTGCTTTCGGATCTTTTACGATCATCCAGTCCGGAAGGTGCTGATGAAAGAGGGTGATCCACTCGTTTTCGGCGGTTGCGAAGTAGACTGGACTGACAGCGAGTGGGACGAGGTATCGCATCAGCCCCGAGGATGGGATACCCGATGCGACCACCATCATCCCCCAGATAATGAGGAGTTCGCTACCTTGCAATTCGATGCCGGGTTTCAATCTTTTCAGGAGCACATTGACACTCAGGACGAAGACCAGCATTACGAAGACAACGGCGATCGGCAAGTGGTTTCCGGCAAGGTAGGTGCTGCCGACGTGGAAATCGTTATACGGAGTGGCGAAGCATTGGCATATCACCCCACCCATACCGATGAGCACACTCCGTAGGGTGAGTCCAGTGTGAGCAGGATAGGGGGTTTGCGGAAAATTTTGGGGATGAGATGTGGCTGGAGATGTCATAGAAGGCGTGTATCAGTCGATTAAGATCAGTGCCGTAAATCAAATACTGTTTTCACTGTAGCAGTTTTTCCCGTGTTCAGGGCAGTTTGGATAGCATGTTTGTAATCTCGCAATGGAAAGAGCGTGCTGACCAGTGGACGCAAATGCGATTCCATCTTTTGAAGGAGACGCATACCGAGTGTGAAGGTATGAATCTGTTCGTTGTTGTGGGTTTCGAGTCCATATGTATAGGCACCCGTTACGCGCAGTTGTTTATACCAGATCGAAGTCCAGTCAACGTTTTTCGGGATTCCCGGCATACCGACCAAGATGACTTCACCACCTGCACGGGTGAAACGGAGCGCGTCGTCTATGGTGACGCTGGAGCCGATGCAGTCGAAGGTAACGTCCACACCCCCAATCAATACCTGTTGTCCCAACTCCGGTTGATGCGAAGTCGCGCCTGTGCGTTCACAGAACGCGGCATATCGATCGCTGTTCGGTGATAGGATGTCATCCGCGCCGAGTTCGTGTGCCAATTGCTGTTGATGCGGATATTTGGCGAAGATAATGATTCGGTTGCGGTGTCCGAGGATCCGGAGTGCCGCGACGGTGAGCAATCCAATCGTGCCACCCCCGATGATACAGATAGTCGCTGTCCTATCGGATGGAATTTTCAGAACGCCGTGTAGCGCACACGCAAAGGGTTCGAGGAGCACCGCGGTTTCATCCGAAATAGCGTCAGGAACGGGATGAAGTTGCGATGGGTGTGCGAGAACGTATTGACTCCATCCGCCACCTGTATCGCGGCAATAGCCTGTTTGAACCCCCGCAGAGATGTCTCCTTTTGTGATGTTTTCACAGTTGGCGAAACGTTGATTTCGGCATTGATGACACGGTGGCGAAATCCCTCGCACTGGACACGACAGTGCCGGTTCGATTACCACCCGTGTGCCGACGGGGAACCCCTCCACCGCAGCACCCGTCTCCGCGACTTCACCAACGATTTCATGTCCTAATACAAAAGGCGTCGACGTGAACGGCGAAAAGTAGGGACTCCCTTTCGCAGTGATTGTCGCTAAATCGGAGCCACAGATACCGCTGAGTCGGGTTCTGACTTTGACCCATTCAGGCGTTGGCAGTTGTGGCTCCGGAATATCAACGAGACGCGTGCAGGAGAACGGAGACGTATAAAGGCTTCGCCACCGTTTTCCAAGGTAGCGCATTGCCAGATAACGCGGGATGCTTTTGGTGTATTGAATCGCTTCCACAGTGCTATATTAGTTCGCTTCTGACTGATAATACGCCGTCAAAATCTCCGCGACTTCGGGTCGTGAAATTTCTGGGGGGAGGGGTTCGCCAGCGGCGAGCATCTCACGCAATTTTGTCCCAGAGATCTCGAAATAATCGTCTGCATCGTGCGGGTAGTCGCGCATCATGATGATTTTATTGCGCTTTTTGCTCCATACGGTGAAATCACCACGGAAGATACCGATTTCGAGTGCGTCTTCAGGGATTGTGTCGAAAATCTCCTGTGCATCGAATGCGCCGTAGTAGTCGCCTGCGCCTGCGTGGTCGCGTCCGACGATGAAGTGCGAGGCACCGCAATTCTGACGGAAGACGGCATGGAGGAGTGCCTCTCTCGGTCCAGCATAGAGCATATCGAACCCGTAACCGGTGATAGAGACGGTATTTTCAGGGAAATAGTGTTCCACCATCGTACGGATGCAAGCATCACGAACAGCAGCGGGAATGTCCCCAGGCTTTAGCTTACCGAGAAGCATATGAATGAGAATACCATCGGCATTGACTGCCTCTTGTGCGATTTTGCAGAGTCCCTCATGGGCACGGTGCATCGGATTCCGTGTCTGGAAAGCGACGACGGTGTCCCATCCGCGCGCAGCGATGTCTTCACGAATCTCGACGGCTGTGCGGAAGGTGTCCGGGAAATCTTCTCGGAAATAGGAGTAGTTCAGTACCTCGATCGGACCTGAAAGGACATTGTCTCCGACATTTGCAAAAGCCGGGACACCTGGGTGCGCAGGGTCAGTCGTTCCAAAGGTCTTTTCAATGAGGAGTTGTTTCTGTTCTGTTGAGAGTGTCTCGATTGCCGAAACCTTCATAATAGCAATCGGCGGGTTGCCTTCGACGTTCGGATCGCGTAGCGCAATTCTATCGGCGTTCTTTACGGTATCCGTAAGCTGCTCCGATGGGACGATGTTCATCACGGGGACGGGCCAGAAGAGTCCGTTCGACAGTTTCATATCTGTTGCGACGCTCGTCGCTTCAGCGATATTCATATAGCCCGTAAGCGGCGTAAAGTACCCTGACGCCAGCATAACGGCTGATGCAGCGGCACCTGAAGATAACAGGACAGACGGGAGTTGCTCCGCCTCTTGAGTGAGTTCGGCACGTTGTGCATCATCCGAAACGTAAAGCGGTTTTAAGGTCTCGGCTCCATGGGGTTTAATCATCTGTTTCTAACATCTCCTTACTTAATAGTTTAAAAAATTTGTTCGACTGTACAGCCGTTCCAAATCCAAAAATGGTTTTTGTTGTTCCAGTCATCTTCGGGACGCACCCGATCTTTGGGGGTAAAGATGACTTGAGTGAGGGAACCCTCTGTGATTTCTACTGTATAGGTGTGTTGAAGCACGTCATCGTCTTCTGATATTGTCAAGTTCTTAAGGACTCGCGTCCCGTTTGCTAATAGATTGAGAGTATGCGTGGCATTTCCTCTTCCAGCGAAGGTGTTGGTTACGCGGTAGTTTCCATTGGGCAGATCGATTTTAAAGGCGGCATCTTCTTCACTCCAGACGGCATCCCGTGCAAGCTCTGTTTTATTTCTGTTGCCTCGGTAGCCTTCGTGTGGGGATCGCGTGTCCCATCCGAATTTACCGCTCTGATATTCTGTATTCGGTCCAATAGCATGATGGTCTAAGGCGGTTGGACTGCCGTTGGGTTGCATGTCGAAATGGATTATCAAGTTGCCTTCATCCGTTTTGTCCCACACATCGAGCATCGGTCCCGAGGTCCGCTTTTTTCTGTAGATCTGGAGGTGTTCCGTTTCGTGAATAATTTCATAATTGGCGGTTTCCCTGCGGAATGCCTCCGTATCGGGTGGATACCATGCGATGAAATAGTCTATAGGTGCGTTCTCATTTTTGCGGTTTACCGGAAAATAATTGAAGGCGGCTTCGTAGTTTTCGAGATGTCCCACGTCATTCGCATATACGCCGTAAAAGGCGGTGGAGTGTACAAACGGTGTGACGTATTTAACTTCGTTCTTCGAGATCCATTTACCCGCGTCCTTGTCGTAGTGTGCAAACGAGGCTTCCGATTTGTGCCAACCTGAACTGCGATGCCTAAAATTTGTATGCGGTTCTATCAGGTGTGTTCCTGATACGAGTTCAGTAATTTCTGAAGAAATGCGTCCGTGGTCGTAGGCAGTTATGCCACAGTGGATGAAACTGAAAACGATGAGGGAAGCTGTAAGCACGTAGCGAGGGAGTTTGTCCATGTTCGGAATTAACCATGCCGCCAACATCAACAGGATATAGAGATGAATCCGATCATTAATCCAACCGCCGGGTCCGTAGCTCCACGGAGCCCGAATGAACATGTAGGTAAATAGAAACGCGATCACTAAGAAGGCATCCGTCTGTTTCAGCCATTCCTTTCGATGAATTCGGTAGCCGATAGAGACAACGATTGCCACGCCTAACACAGCGAGTAGGAAATAGTTGACCGGAACGTGCCAGTCAGTGAAATAGACTATGGATTTAATGCCTAAGAAGTACTCCCAAACCCATTCCATGCCGCGATGGTTTCCTTCTTGATGCTGTTTCATGCTCTGCAGATAGTACTCTGTCAGCACAAAATACATCGGCACCATGTAGAGGAAGGAGCGAAAAAGCGGCTTAAGGCTAACGGCAAACTTTTGAAACACTGCGGGGGCACCTCCATTGCGTGCCTGCCACGCGGCTGCTACGGCAGGAGCACCCCACAAACAACTGATTGCTACGGAGATTGCTAAGACGATGAGACCATAAGAAGCGATATGCGACAGATAGGTAAGCAGCAACAACACATAAAGTCCAATGAGATGCTTTACTTGGATGTTGTCCTTATGCTTCCACCAGAATCCGAAGCTGAAGAAGAAGAACGAAATGCTCAGTTGGAAGTTGTAAAACCCCATGTAGAGCAGGTAGTTGTAAGCGAAAGGGAAACCGAGCCAGGCATACACATACTGCCCTTTTTCACCTCTGTGGACAGCATTGAGAAAATAGAAGAAAGCGAACGGGACCATGCCTATCGCGATTGTCAGGAAGACCTTCTCGGCGATGACAGGGGGGAACACATACAGAAATGCTGCCAACATAATGTGAGACAGCCAATTCGGGAAGATCGTTATATTCAGTTCCCACGCATCCCGCATCTTATAGTTTTCGTGTTTCCCATATTCCTTTAGCACCAAACCGTTGTAGACGTGGCTTGCACCGTCTTGCGAGGGGAAGTATGCAAAGATCCAGAGCGGGAGAATGTGGAGTAACAACAGCACCACAAATAGATGTTTCCACGACAAATTTCTCCAATTAAACATATTTTCCCTCCGATACAGGGGAGCACAGTCTAAGTTTGTACGTTCTCTCTAAAGTAGAGGCAGTGCTCCGTCAACGAACACCGGTCACATAACGGCTTTCGGGCATCACAAATTTTTCTGCCGAAATAGATCAGGTTTATATGGAACGGATACGCCTTATTCTCCGGCACAATCGGTGGTAACAGTTGATGTGCCTTCTCCGCGCTGCAATTCGGTGGAATCAGACCGAGGCGTTTGGAGATTCGCAGGATGTGTGTGTCAACTGGGAAGACCTCCCGACCGCACGCGAAGGAGAGCGTAACGGAGGCGGTTTTGATACCGATACCTTTGTGTTGACACAGGAATTCTAAGGCTTCCTCCGTTTCCATATCGTGCATAAACTCCAATGAGAGTTCACAGTGTTCGGCTTTGAGCCAAGTGAGGAAGTTTTTGATAGTCCGGCTTTTCTGTTCTCCGAGTCCGACAATCCGTATCGCTGCCTCTATCGCTTTAACATCGGCGTGCAGCACATCCTCCCATGTTGGAAAGCGATCTTTCAGCACGGCATACCCCTTATCGCGGCTAACGTCTGTCGTATTTTGCGATAGAATCGTTAGGATAAGACATTCTAACACGTCTCCTGCGCCTTCACGGGTCGGTACGCCGAATAAATCTTCCAGGGCTTCTGATATAATTTCCGCTTTCTGCTGTAATTCCACTCGTTCTCTTCCAAGATATTCTGTTTTTAACATTATACCACAAACAAAAAAAATAGCAACGCCATTTTACAAATGGCAGAGCGATCCAGTTCTCCGGTGGGAGGGAACTCCGATTCCCGACAATATTGGCGATCGCCACTAAAATAGAAAACGATACATCGGTGTATCGAGTGTAACAGCGAGGAGACTCCAAAACGCACCGATCACGAACTCACCGAGCACAATGCCGAGGAAAAACGGAACCGCTTTCCGATGCAAGTGGAGTCCACCGTATTTCAGCACAAGCCACTTCAGCAGCCATCCGACGAAGATTGAACCTACCATCGGGTTAATCGCCCAACTGCCAGAGATAGCGTAACCGACTGGGTGTAAATTCCACCAGATGAATCGCATCCGCATCGCAGCGAGGAGTAACGTCAGGACGAATCCAAACGATGCGAAACCAATCGCAGGGATGTCTGGCGGCGCAGCGTAGGTGAGCCAAGTCTCTAACCGATTAAAAGATTCTCGTCCGAATCCTGAGAAACCGCCCTCCGAATAATACATGGAGAGATATGCCCAAAATGAACCGAGCGCGCCTAAGACAGACGCCAGCATCATGAGAAGTGAAAACCGTCGTAGCGGAATGTTGGCACCCTCCGCCAATTTAAAGCCTTCAAGTTGATGCGGCATGGCGTGTGAACGGTGGGCGCGGTTCAAACAATAGAGATAGGCGAAACCGGTCAAATTCACGGCTCCCAATCGGCGAATACCTAACAAACGCGGCAACATTTCATCGGGTCCAATAAAATGCAAGTCGTGCACGGGTGAACCGAGCTCCGCACGTAAACGGGTAATCGCCATTGCAATCGCGAACCAGATGGCGAAGTAGACGATGATAATCCAAAAGCTCATGCCCATCTTGAGGCAGAATCCGATGATGAACGCCGAGGCACCGAGAAATCCGAGGACGATCAGGCGGTATGAAATAGGTTCGTCTGGCTTTGGGGACACGAGTTGCTGTAGAACCCCTTTCAAATAGCGTCGGCTCATCCAGATCGCCACGACACACAGTCCGAGATATGCCCCGTGGGATTGTTCAGCTTCGTAAGGGAAACGCGGCAATCCGCGCCATCCGGCGATAACCCCTAACAACCGTTCCGCTCGCCAGATTAACCAGAATGCCCAACAGGAAAAGGAGAGATCCAGCGGTATAAAGAACGAAAGCCCTACACCGAATGGGAAGACACCGAGCGGACTCCAACCGATACCGCTCCACGGACGCTCTGTGAAGATCTTTCGCAGATCGTATAGTTTCCCGCCGAGACTCGGAACCGCAGGAAATAGGAAGTTTAACCCATTGATGATGTCGATTGAGACACCGATCGAAAGTCCGAGCCACATCCACGGGGAACGGAAGAAATTACGGGTCCGCGTTGTCATCTCAAAAGGCAGTTGAATGATAGGGTAACTGAGCCGTTCCGATTCGACCCACTGCTTCCGAAAGATCAGACTCAGGCAGAGCATGACGAGGTGGATAGCGACCAAGAAAAGCGTCCACCACAAGATCGCCGGGAGCCATGCCGTCAGGTAACGCGATTCATAGATACTCGCGAACCCGTGGTAATATCCCTCAAGCACACGTTTATCGCTGACAGCTAACCAGTGTGGGACGTGCAGATGGAAGAGGTTTGCCCAGTCGTTCTCCGGTGTTGCGAACCAGTGGGCATGCCCGATAATCGGCATAAGGACGAGAAAACGATCTACACCTGCAAGTCCTGCCCCTACTGAAATGCAAGTGTAGATGACGAGCAATTCAGCGCGGTTCAGCGCAAGCGCGTGATGCAAACGGCGCAAAAGGAGTCCGATGCCCAGGAGGATTAAAATGGTGATAACGGCGTTGTAGAAAAGCGAGACCTGCGTCGGACTGCCACCGCCCCGGATAATGGAGGCGGACACCCACCAACAGTTGGCAGGCACTAACACGCAGATAAGGAAAATAGTGAATGGCCGAATTCTGAGATCTTTGGTCGGAACGGTGTTCACCCTCTTTCAAGAAATAACTTTAATATTTTACATCATTTTTTGACTTCAGGCAACATTTTTTACAACTGGGGCTGGACAGCCTGCGATCGTGCTTCAGAAACATACCGAATCTCTCGTCAATTTGATTGTTTACTGAAGCGGGGTGTGCTATAATCAAATAACAATCCCGCAAGGAAGCATTAAAAAAATTAAACCCGTAGCCCGTAAGCGTAGCGGAGGAGTTTTTGCTTGGGCATTTTTTCAGATATACACAAAGGCACATGAAAGTTCTAATTTCCCTGACCGACCCGCAAGGAAAAAATAAAAAAATCATTTTCATCAGCCTAATCATTCTTATTGGGGTTATCATTTTGCTATCCATTCTCTATCACCGGACCGCGCTGTGGGAACCGGAACAATATCTTATCGCGCTCCTTCCGAAATCCCCGATTTGCTATTTGACACTCAAGGAATTGAGAGGCTTGGTAGAGACCTTTAATCGCAGTGAGTTGGGGAAGCAGACTGCTAAGATGCCGATTCTCACTGAGATTCAAAAGCAGCGATGGTGGAAACAACTCGTCTATCAGAAGCAGCTCTGGGAATACGAGATGGGCGGTAAACTCGACCTGAAGACGATCACCGGCTATTTTGGCGAGGAAGCCGTTCTCGCACTGTATCGACGTGAAGGAAAACTCTCGTTTCTACTTATCACCGCACTGGGGGCACAGGAGAAACTGAGTATTGAAGCGATTACGGCAACGGATGCAATCAACCCAAGATACGAACGGATTCAAACCGATTACAACGGATTCACGATCAACACGATCATAGGGTACCCACGCAATTTTAGTTATACCTTCATCGGAAAAATTGGCATCTTAACCCTCGATCCCGTGTTATTGGCTGAGACGGTTGACCTCTATAGCGGACTTTCTGGGACAAAAAAGCAAGGATTTCTCGCTGAGCATCCCATGGCGGTGGATATACAGGAGGATTATCACCAGGACAAAAGCACTGGATATGTAGATGTGCAGCAGTTTATACCGCTGTTCGATACTATGCGTTCCGATGCGCTTGCTAAACAGATTTTGGGGGTGTTTGGGGATTCAGGCTCTTGGGCGTTTAGCAACCGATATGAAGAAGGTGTGATTGTGTCACGCCATCGGTTCCGAAGCAGTGTTGACCCCGGTCGTTCTGATCTTACAACTGCGAATGACGCGAAACCCTTCCTTGCTTTCCCCGAACGCACTGCCTTTGTCGCTACGCTTCCCATTCTGAAACAGATGCAAGGACTCTTTGGCGATATCGATCTCTCTCAAGTTTTGGGCACGGACTTAACTGTTCTGTTAGTTGCTCCCGATCCGGGTGAAGTATCGGTTGTGCCTTCGTTGGTTTTGCTGGCGCAGGCGAAGGCGCCCGAGGTCCTAAACGAGGTTTTGCGAATCGTGAAGCACGGAAAGCCCACGATTGCGGGTAAACCCCTCGAATTCTTGGAACCGCAGGATTACAAAGGGATAACGCTGCAACCCGTGCGACTTCGTCTCAATTTTCTGTTAGCGGTTACAGGTGGATATGCAATCGTTAACGACTCTTTCGTTTTGGGGACAACACTGGCGGGTTTGAAGTCTGTGATTGATACGACCACAGGCAACGCCTCTGTCTTGCAGGATATAGCGTTCTCCGCAGATGCAAGTGGTGTTCAGGCGTTCATTCAGCCGGAGTTGTTTGTGCCGGAATTGAAACGTTTCCTTCCGATCATAACGGTGCTCCTTTCTCTTTCAGGACAGAAGTTGGACCCGACAGTGACGCAGCATATCACAGAAAACCTCTTTCCACTGGCGTCTCTCGGTCCGATTACTGCTGAAATGCGTATTGGCGAGCACGGCATGGATACGGAGGTTCGGATCGTTTTAGAGAAGTAATTCGCTGTAGCATAAACTGTGAGTTTGTGCCATTTCGGAAAAGATACAGGAGGTTTTTACAATGGAAAAAGACACACTCGAAACCATTGCCCAACGTTTAGATCGGTTGGAGAAAACCGTCGCAGAGATGAATCAGAAACTCTCTTCGCTTGTTGAAAAACCAGCGCCGGATGTTCCAATGGGTCCCGAGGCAAGAGCAAAGATGAGGGGAGCTGAGGCACTAAGAAATAATAAGCAAGATGCACATCTTGCCAAGGAAGCCTTAGACAGGATATTTGAAGAAATGGGGATTCCACCTGATTTCGATCCGGGTTCTATTGAAGACCTCCGCGAAAGTATGAGGCAAAACGGTATTCGTGCTGAGGATAACGAGTTTAGTCGTGCAATTATCGAAGAACGGGAGAAGTAACCGTAACCCAGAAGTGGATTCACAACAGATACTCACAGATTGGATAAGTTAATATATGGAAACAAAGATTGGTATCGGCATCATCAGTTTCGCACATGGACACGCCAACGCATACTGCAGCCAGATGCAGACGTTTGACGATGTTGAACTCATCGCGTGCTGGGACGATAACGTTGAACGCGGAGAAGCCGCGGCAACGCAATACGGCATGCGTTACTCGCCGCACCTTGAAGATATTACCAGTCATCCGGAGATTCACGCCGTTATCGTGACGTCTGAGACAAATCGACACGCCGAGATGGTGGTCGCAGCAGCATCGGAGGGGAAGGATATCCTCTGCCAAAAACCGATGGCGCTCACCTTGGAAGATTGTGATCGCATTGCCGAGGTCGTCGAGAAAACGGGTGTGAAATTTATGATGGGTCATCAGATGCGGCGCGATCCAGCAAACATTGCGATGAAAGAACTCATTGACAACGGTGTTCTCGGTAAAATTGGGGTCCTACGCCGCCGACACTGCATTAACGCCCTGTTTAGCGAAGCCTTCGTAACCGGACCCAGCCGCTGGCACATCGATCCAGAGAAGAACATGGGGATGTTCATGGACGATGCCTCTCACGCAACCGATTTTATCCACTGGATGCTCGGTAAACCGACAAGCGTTATCGCTGAAATTGATAACATTTTGACGGATGTTGCGCCTGATGATACGGGGTTGGCTGTCTATCGGTTTGCGGGTGGAGAGATGGCGATTCTGCTGAATACATCCGTTACACTCGCCGGTGAAAATACAACCGAAATCTACGGCGATGAAGGCGTGGTCATTCAGAACTATGGCGATGCACCCTCATGCAATATCCCCCGTCCCGCAGATGCTGTCGCACTTAAGTTGTATACGCGTGATGAACCCTTATGGAAGGATCTGGGTATCCCAATCCCGGCGGGTCACGGCGAACGGATTGGTGGGGTGCCTCGACCGTTTATTGACTGTCTGAAGAACGGGACGGAGTCCGATGTGACGGTGGAAGATGGACGCGTTGCAGTAGAGATGATTTTGGGGGCATACCGCTCGGCACAGGAGGGACGGCGCGTCACGTTTCCATTATAAAAAATGGCATTGTATAATACCTGAACCTTATGGGCTGTTGCGCCGCATGATGCTCAAAATCTGACCCGTCATGCCGCTATCAGAGGGTTGCGCGGCGAGAAACAGTGCCGATGCCACAACCTGCTCCGGCTCTTTCCACGGATCGCTTTCTGCCCTGAAGGTCCCCGCATTTTCCCATGAAGCTCTTGAAAGTTCGGTTTTCACAGGACCCGGAATAAGAACATTCGCGATGATGCCGTCCTGCCAAACCTCTTCAGCGATCGCTTGGGTCAACCCATGCAACGCCGCCTTTGAAGCGCAATAGACACTGAGGTTCGCATGTCCAACCTGTCCCATACCGGAACCGACATTGATGATATTTCCGCTGCCCTGCTGTTTCATGATCGGCAACGCTGCACGACAGCAACGCACAACACCCATCACATTAATCTGCCACCCCTGTTCCCATTCCGCGTCTGTGCTATCCAAAAACAGACCTCGCGGATTGATACCGGCATTGTTGACAAGGATATCTATCCCTCCGAACCGATCTACGGTTTGCTGAACGAGGTTTTCCACTTCCGTCTGGATACGCAGGTCGGTTGGTACGGTAAGCACTTCCCCACCCAGCTCGGTTATTTCTGCGGCGACTGCGGCGAGTTGTTCGGTACTTCGCGCGGCGATGACAAGCCGTGCGCCTTCAGCGGCATAGGCGATAGCAATGGCTCTGCCAATGCCGCGCCCGCCACCTGTGATAATAGCGACTTTATCTTTCAGTTGCATGATTGATTCCTTCTGTCGATTCTTCAACCCCGTAGGACGGTCATCTCTGTAGAATTTAGTTTGAGCGGTGCCACATATTCATGAGGCGTGCGAGTTGCCCGCGACTTGCCTTAATTTTCCGCTCTAAATCTTTGGCGAGCGTCGTCAGCAGATCTGTCCCCGTTTTTTTCGCGGTTTCTACCTGTTGTTTCAGTTGATAGGTGCGTCCTGCCTTGAGGCGGTTTATCTCAAACCGCAATTGGCTCGCGGCTCGGTTCAGCCTTCCCAGCTCTGTATGTAATGCTTTTCGTTTCTCAGTGGCTGTTTCTTCAGGGACATGGAGTTCTGTTTCACCGAGGCTTAACCGCTCTAAGGTCTCAATATCTTGTTCGTTATAGGCTCGGTTGATGAGCGGCATCAGTTGTTCTTGTCGTTCCTCTTCCTTGACATCCATAGCCTTGTCTGGATGATACCGTTTGGCGAGTTTACGGTAGAGGTCTTGTAGGTGTTTCGCTTTGGTATCAGGGAGTTTGTTCTCTGGAGGCGTTGGTTCTGATTCATTTACCGCTTCGTAGGCGTCAACACGCGCACGACTTGCCCTGAAACAGGATTCCACCCGCGCTTCTATCTCTTCTTCACTCACGTTTTCTCGACGCAGTTGCAGGCGGAGGCGGTACTCCTTCATTTCAAGTTCAACTTTGTCAAGTTCGAGGTAGTGTCGGCTAATATGTGCGTTGTAGCGTCGCTCAAATACGTCAACTTCTGACTTGAGCGTCTCGATTGCTATGGTAAGTTCTTCTACCTGCCTCTGTCTCGCTTCAATAGCCTCCAAGAGTCGGGCTGTTTCCTTTTCATCGGTGGTATTGACGTGAATTAAGGCAGCAGGTTTCATAGGAATGTCCTATAGAGCTGACAAAGATCGGTTGTGCAAACGGGACATGGCATGAAGGTGTCCGAGTTTACGAAAATCTATGACCGATGCGCGGCGGGAAACCGCGCCTACGCGTCTATCTGCAAACTACTTTTTCCGGTAGGTAATACGTCCCCTTGTAAGATCATAAGGGGAGAGTTCTACAGTTACCTTATCGCCCGGCAAAATTTTGATAAAGAATTTGCGCATTCTGCCAGAGATATGTGCGAGAATCTGGTGCTTGTTTTCTAATTCCACACGGAACATCGCGTTGGGTAACGGTTCCACAACAGTGCCTTCGACCTCTATTTTATCGTTTTTAGAGGGCGTTTGTTCCGCGTTTTCAGCTTGAGGTTCCGTATCCACGTTGACATCGGCATCTCGTCGTTTTTTAGATTTCGACTTCCGTTTGGGGTTAGCCGGCCGCCCCTGCCGTCTTCTTGTATTTCCTGAAGGTCTGCGATTCACTGTATAAATCTCCTTGTTACGGACACCAGGGTCCGCTATTATTCGTCTTCAAAACTAAAACGTTTGTTTGCTTCAACAACCAGTTCTTGGAAGTAAGACGTAGCGAGTTCCAATTGCGTTTCAGCATCCGCTTTGTCCGTACTCGTTGAAACAAGGTCGACCGGCATCGTCTCTCCATCCGCTTTACGGAGGGCAACGTATGCCTTTAGATAAACATCTGGGTAGCGTTCCATCACCTTCTGCATCAGCGGTGAAACTTCGGCTTCGAACATATTGACGTGAACCCGCGTCGTTGTAATTTCGGCGCGGTAACGTGCTGCGATTAAGGGTTGAATATGCGTTTCAAAAATTGCCTTCATTTCGCGGGGTGGCCCCGGCATCATCATGATTGTAGAAGACTTGTGTACCACACTGATGCAAGGGGCCCATCCTGCGGGGTTCTGCAAAACGACAGCCGTTTCCGGCACAGTCGCCATTTTTGTCAGTGCTTCGCTGATCACATCGTTTTTAGACATCTCACGGCGTTTCCGATATTCAGCGATAGTTTCTGCGTTCACCACAGGTTTCATGCCGATGAGTGAAGCGACCACTTCAACAGTCATATCGTCGGGTGTCGGACCGAGTCCGCCTGTCGTGAGAATCAGCGATGTTTCCCGTTCTATTGCCGAATCCAATGCCTCGGACATCTCCTCGCGGTTATCGCGTAACATTGTGACGCGCCGGAGTTCGCCACCAATCTGAAGGATTTGCTGTGCAATCCAGTGGGCATTGGTGTCCTGAATCTGCCCAAGTACTAACTCCGTGCCGATCGAAAACAGTTCAATTGCCACGCTATTCTCCTTGTTTATAGCACCTGTTTAAGAAACTCAAATGCGCCGACACCGTGGAAGCTATGGCCTGCCTCGAAGACTTCAAGGTCCAATTTGTCTTCAGCCCCGAAGCATTTATAAATTGCTTTTGCCTCGTTAACCGCAAAGCGGGTGGCTTCAATCGGAAAGATCGTGTCTTCCGTGCCGGATTCAACGAACATCGCGCGCGGTGCGATCAACCCGGCGATGTCGTACATTTCTGCATATTGTAACACATTTGGTATATAATTGTCTATACAATGGCTAAGGCTCAGGATACTGTCCCGAAACGTGTTGAAGTAACCGCTCACAACAGCCGCCTGAACGCGTTCATCAATTGCAGCAGTGAAAAAAGTGGTTGTGCCACCGCCGGAAATTCCCATCACACCGATGCGGTTCATATCGACCTCCCGGCGCGTTGCCAAATAGTCAAGGGCGCGCATAGCATCGTAAACCCGCCAACCGACCATTGTATGCCCTAAAAGTAAGGCGGCACCCGCGCTCGGTTGACACGAGGAACTCCCGCCACCCTTCTCATGAGCGATAGGATCCCGTCGGTGCCCAAACCCGAATTGCTCAATCGCAAGCACAGTGTACCCGTTTGCCACACACTGGAGCGCGAAGTCGTTCTGATAGCCGCCATATTCTGCTCGCATGGCACCGTCTTCCTCAATTCCGACGATGTCATCTACGCCGCGCCCGTGACCCGCTAAACAGAGAATCGTGGGTTTCGGGGTTGAATTCTCGAGCGGTTTCGGAGAAAGGAAATATCCGAAAATATTGGCGTGTGGACGACTCTGAAACTGCACCGTCTCGCGGGAGTAGGTTGGGAATTCGCAAGTATCCAGAATTTCTGCTTGTAGGTCGCATGTTTCCTGTGGAAAACCACCAACTAATTCGATAAGTTTTGCCCGTAGGTCGCGCTGCCAGGCTTCCGCTTCTGCGATACTCGTCGCCTGAAACGCCAGCTGGCGCGGGGTTTCCGCATATAACTGATGCGAAAATGCTAATGTATCTCGTTCCTGTTCATAATACATTCTTTTAATTTTCCTTGCGGTTCGGTAAGCTAAGTTTGAAAATCTCAACCCCTTATTGACAGCATCCCTACAAAGATTTATCGGATTATTCATTCAACAAATTTAAGACCAACCCTGTTGCCATCTTCGGATAGAAGTAGGTGGATTTCTGTGGCATTGTCGAGCCTGCCATAGCCACATCTAAAACCTGTTCAACGGGGGTCGGGTTCATCAGAAGTGCGACCCGATCTGTACCTTCTTTCACGTGTGCAATGGCATCATCTGCATAGGCGGTGTAACTGATGTGTTCCGCCACTGTCTCAATTTGGAATAGATTTTTGATGAGGGTTTCTTGAACAAGCGTTACATCCAATTGGTTAGCCGTCATTGAATGTGGAATCAACAACCGGTAAGTATCGTCTGCTGTGTACATGCCAACGGCAGGGGCTTTCCCTCTCATCGTATCTAATTTTGCCATGAGATTCGACTGTGTGTCAATTTCATGCACCGCAAACACCTCTATCAGTTTAGCGATAGCGTGTCTGATCTGATCTGCCTTGAGGTTAGACAGGAGTCGATGAATTGCTAAGACTGCCAAACCCGGTGCTTCCATTCTGACAAGGTTCACCATCATGTAATTGTAACCACTGGAGGCGCCGTCTGAGGTCTTCTGAACCATTTCGTCTCGAAAGGCGAGAGCGGTTTCATAACGATGATGTCCATCGGCGATCAGGAGCGGTTTTTCTGAGAAGCGTGCCTGAATTTCGCTATTGCGTTCTGCGTCGTCTAAACACCAGAGGTGGTGCGTACTGCCAAAAGTTTCCGGACAGTCGATCTGGGGTTGATTTTCATCGGTGAAACTATTCATGATCCGTTCAATATCCCCGGCAGGATCGGCGTAGAGAAGGAAGATCGGGCTGAGATTGGCGTGACATTCCCGCATGAGATTGAGGCGATCCGCCTTCGGTCCGGCGTGTGTTTTTTCGTGGGGTAGGACCACCCGATTTTCAAAGGGTTCCAGTTTCACGAGGGCTATTAAGGCACGGCGTGTATAGTTTTTCCCATCAGGGGCATTAAAAGACTGATCGTAGATGTAATACCGGGGTGTTGCGTCTCGGACGAGGGTGCCGTCTGAAATCCACTGCTGCATGCGTACGGCGGCGCGTGTGTACTGGTTCTCATCGTCAGTGTCATTCTCTTGCGGTTGGCTTAAGATTAAGCGAATGATATTGGCGGGATGGCGTGCCTCTAAAGCGATCCGTTCATCGGATGTGATGACATCGTAAGGGGGGGCGATGACGTTCTCAATGCTTTTCACTTGGGTCGCGTTGTAGCGTAAGCCTCGAAACGGAATAACTGTTGTTTCCATGGAACTCCCTGGGTTAATCCCATAATCTTGTGCTGAAATAGCGCTCGCCGAGATCATTAAAGACTGTGACGATAACACCTTCCTGCATTTGTTGGGCGACTTTGTAGGCACCGTAGAGATAGCCACCCGAAGATTGTCCGACGAACCACCCCCGTCGTGCGAGTCGACTGCACATTTCGTGGGCATTTTCAATCGTCGCAGGAATCCGACAATCAATCACCGATTCGTCCAAGATTTCTGGAACGATGTCGTCTGGATGTCCGAGCGGTTTAAGGCCTTCAATACCGGGAAACGCCTCTGGTGAAATGGAACAGACTTGAATGTCTGGGTTATAGTTTTTAAGCCGCCTGCCGACACCCGTGATAGTGCCACCCGTCCCTACACCTGCGACAAAGTGCGTGACTTTCCCACCTGTTTGGTTCCAAATTTCGACACCTGTTGTTTCATAATGGGCGCGCCAGTTGTTGTCATTTTCGTATTGCGATTTGAAGAAATACCGCTCAGGATCCGATTCGTAACGCCGATCAACTTCCCGTAACGCCTCGTCGTAACCGAGAATAGCATCTGTATAGATAACGTCTGCACCGTGTGAGTGAATACGTTTTTTTCGTTCCTCGCTGGCATTGTCTGGGATCACGAGTTCAACTTTATAGCCGAGTGTGGCACCTATCATGGCGTAGGCGATCCCGGCGTTGCCGGAGCTGGAATCGAGGATAACCTTTTCTCGTGTGAGTTCCCCCGATGCAATCGCCTCGGTGAGCATTCTTAGGACAGGTCGGTCTTTGATTGAACCACCGGGGTTGTAGGTTTCCACCTTCGCGTAGATGTCAACATTCGGCAACTCGTTTGAAAAGAGATCTATTTTGGCGAGCGGTGTCTGTCCGATTATCTGAAGTAGTGGATAGTCTGAAAGATTCACCTTTCCAGGCTTTCGCTTGCTCATGGAGTGTTGTTTATCCTACCTTTGGTGTTTTTTGTAGCGGTTGAAGCTATTTTTAGGCGTTCGTCCAATAAGCGTTCCATATAGGTCCGTGCGGCATCTCCTGTTAATTGTCCATTGAGGATAGATGATACTTCAAATTCGGCTAACCTCACAGTTGGATTGAGACCGTTCAACGGTGGTAGCCAGTCTCGGAACGTATCGAAGAAAGCGCGTTGCGCAGCACGACCGTTGGCATACGGAAAATCCGCTGTACGCCGCCGAAACCGATCCGGTCCTTTTGCGAGTGCTGCCACGTGATGTTGTTGGCAAAACTGGCGGTATTTCTGCGACTCGTAAGCGAGTGGGATGTTCGCTGGATAAAACCGGAAGGTTTGCTCTCGATAGTGTGTAAAATGTTGAAGTTCATCAAATTCAAAGATAAAGTGATACGGTTCTGGGAAATAGGCATCGGGGATCAAATAACCGTCAGCTTTTGCTGTTGTATTTTCCCAGTCCCCTTTTAACTCAGTATAGAGCACCATCACGGCATCGTAATGCTCACCGAAATCTTTGGACCGTGGTTTATTACAGAGCCAATCAAAGTGGGTGCGGCGTTCTGCGGTTATTCCCAAGACCTCTTCTACCAGTGCGATGATACCAACCTCTAACCGCATGCAGATCCCCTCGGTTCCCTTCTGTAGGGGCAGCCCTTGTGGCTGCCCTACGCCTTGTAGCAGCCCTTGTGGCTGTCCTACGCCTTGTAGCAGCCCTACGCCTTGTGGCAGCTCCGTAATTTATATCAATTTTAGACAGGCGCGATGTCGAGATCCTTCAGTGTCTCCCCATTTGTTGCGCTAATTAAACTCGCAAGGTAGTCGCGATCGCGTTGGAGGGCTTCCAATTTGTTATCACCGTGGACGAACTCTACTTCTAAGTATCCATTGTATCCCGCTGCGCTCAGCGTTTCCACGATTCGGGTGTAATCTACCACACCGTCTGCGATGGGACATCCTTTCCCGGTTTCGTCAAAATTTTGGGCGTGGACGTTTACGATATGTTCAGCAAGTTTTTCAGCGGCGGTATGTGGTTCGTCGGCATCCGAACGGGCAAGGGGTTGATAATAAGTTTGCAGTGAAGGCACGCGAACCCCTTCAATCGCCTCCAAGATGCTGGCGACACTGTCGGTGAGATGGTTATTGTGCATTTCCAGTCCAAGTCGAATATCTCGGAAATTTGCCCATTGTGCGAGGCTTACCAATCGGAAGAGAATCAGGCGTTTATCAGAAGGCGTGATGGATTTCGAAGGACCGCCACCAGACCAAATTCTGACGAGATCGGTGCCTAATTCATGCGCGATTTTGAAGGCTTCTTCAAAATGTTGCTGGTGTAGATCCATTAACGGTTCTACGTATGAACCGAACGCTGAAATCGACAATCCTTTCCGGTGCGCCATATCCTTGACATTCTTGACGTAATTTTCGTCGTAATCCGCTGGGAGGTGAGGTGGTTTTCCCCAAATTTCGATGCCATCAAAGCCATAATCCGCCGCTATGTCGATAACCTCTTCCAACGGTTTTTCCTGAAAGGCGATGGTGCATAAACCTAATTTCATCGTTTTTCCCCTATATCCTATTGCTGTATAAATTAGGATACCACAGGTATAAACGGATTGCAAGAAAAGTTTTCGATAGTTCCAGAGACATTCGGTTTTAACCCTATAGGGGTGGCATCTACAACCTTTGACAAAATATTGACACCCCCCTTGACACAGTTTAGCAAATCAGTTATACTTGTCAAGTGTTTTTTCGGATTGGAGAGACTCTTAAATTGTGCTACAGGTCGTCAGAGATAATGCAGCGAGGCGTTAAATTTCTCACCGCAATTAGTTTAGTGTTCACTCTGTTTTCGGGGTGTGCAACAGATAAGCAGAAACCGATCGAGTTAAGTATCTTCGCTGCTATCAGCTTGACGGACGCACTTGGTGAAATTGGGGCAGCGTTCACAGCGGAAAGTGGAATTAAAATTTTTTACAATTTCGCCGCATCTACGACCTTACAACGCCAACTCGAAAAGGGGGCGACAGCCGATATCTTTATCTCTGCAAGTCCGCGCCAAGTCGTTGTCTTAGAAACGAAAGGACTGATTGAAGCCGAGAGTCGCCGTGATGTGTTAACCAATCGGTTAGTGCTTGTCTCTGATGATACCGAGAAGATTTCTGTAGAAACGCTTGCTAACCTTGCAGCACCTGAGATTTCGAGAATCGCGATTGGGCATCCAAATATAGTGCCTGCTGGCGCTTACGCGAAAGAAGCCTTGACGCATTTTGGAGTATGGGAGACGTTACGCCCGAAGTTGATTTTCGGTATGGATGTCCGCGCCACGCTTGCGTATGTAACCGCCGGAAATGCGGATGTAGCGATTGTGTATAAAACCGACACAACGCTAACCCGACACATAAAAGTGCTTTATCAGTTACCACCTGAAGCATATACGCCGATCATCTATCCTGCTGTCGTCATGAAGAAGAGTCTCCGAAAACAATTGGCGCGTAGATTTATGACATACCTACATTCAATGGAGAGCGGTGAAATTTTTGAAAAGCACGGATTCACCTTTCTGGGACCAAAATGAGGATTACCCCCGCCGAAGTTGCTGCCCTCTCTTTATCTATAAAAGTTGCCTTGTTCAGTCTTGTTATAATGTTGCCACCGGGGTTATGGGTCGGTTGGCTACTGGCAAAACGGACATTTCCAGGGAAGACGTTCCTAAATACGCTGGTGATGTGTCCGTTGGTGCTACCGCCTATCGTCAGTGGATATTTACTCCTGATTCTATTCGGAAAATACGGATTCATTGGTGGATTTATCTATCAAACTTTCGGCATAGAGATCGTTTTTTCTCAGTTAGCTGTTATTATTGCCGTCTCGATTATCTCATTTCCACTGTTGGTCCGTGGTATTGTGACAGGAATGGAGTCTGTTCCATTGGAGCTTGAAAGTGCAGCACGGACGCTTGGCGCCTCGCCATTCAAGGTGTTTTGGACGATAACATTTCCACTCGCACATCGCGGAATTATCGGTGGAACGATCCTCGGTTTCTCCAAAAGTCTGGGTGAATTTGGTGCCACGATCATGGTGGCAGGAAATATTCCCGGCAAAACCCAAACCATGGCGTTAGCGATTTTCAGTGCTGTACATCTCGGGGAGGATGCCTCTGTCTATCGGTTAGTGTTTATTTCAACCGTTGTTGCTTTCATAGCACTCTGGTTAACGGAACGTTTTACCCTCCGATAGACGCGCTTTTTATAGAAGATCCTAAGTGTCAATTTTAGAAAAAACGCGTGCTAAATTGACTGGCTATGGTGCGGCTTGTAACCTCACCGGATATGGTTATGAAATTAAAGATGATGCTACAAAGTGGCAACTCACATGATATAAAGGGAGAATGATATGGATTGGGGAATAGGTTTCGTTGTTATTATCGCCGTGGCAGGTGTGCTACTGGTTTGGTATCTATATCGACGTTCCAAAAATGAAACCACTGAGAATACAGAGGAACCGACAGACAATGCTGACGACGGCTATGAAGATTTGCTTTTAACAGGTCTAATGCTCGAAGAAATCTATGAGGACGATCAGAATGCATCTGACGATCAGGATGCTGACGGCTATGATAATGGATTCGACGGGGGTTATGATGACGGTGGGGGATTAGAGTAATAGGGGTTGCTATGACAGAGAGTCCCAGAATCAAACTCGATTTTCGCAAACGCCTCGGTCGTTTCATCTTGGAGGTCAATTGCACGCTGGAGGCAAAGGTTTCGGCATTTTTAGGCGTGTCTGGAAGCGGTAAAAGCACGCTCCTCAATTGCGTTAGCGGCACGCTGACCCCAGATGAAGGCGAAATCGTTTTTGGCGAAGAAGTCCTTTACGCATCCGCCTCAAAAATTAATCTACCGCCTGAAAAACGACGCTTCGGCTATGTTTTTCAAGAGGGCTATCTATTTCCGCATCTCACCGTTGCCCAGAACATCCGATATGGACAACCGAATTCACGAAAATCCTCAGCCGCGATAGATGTTCTCGAAATCACCGAACTGCTTCAGCGGTATCCCAAGGAACTCTCTGGCGGCGAACGTCAACGGGTTGCTGTCGCACGCGCACTCGCCATGGAACCTCGGATGCTGCTGATGGATGAGCCACTCGCTGCGCTTGATGACGCCCTAAAAGATCGAATTATACCCTATCTGCGCCACATTAAAGACGCCTTTGAGATACCGATCCTGTATGTTACCCACGCCTTTTCCGAGGCGATGGCACTTGCTGACGAAGCCTTCCTGCTCGCCGATGGCGTCATCGTGGCGAGTGGTGAACCCCACCGATTGCTAACTGCCCCTTCCGCCATGCCCATCGCACAATTGACGGGGGTCGAAAACATTCTATTCCTTTCTGTAACGGCTACGGACAAGGCACGCGGTTTGACTGCATTGGACATCGGAAGTCAATCTCTTATGATACCTTATGTCGATGTTGAAGTGGGGGAGGTTGTTCCGGTCGCCATCCGTGCTGAGGATATTATTATCTCGCTTGAACCCAATATCTCCGTGAGTGCGCGCAACATATTACCCGGAAAAATCCAGGATCTCGATGTCAAAAGCGAACGCACATGGGTATCCATCCTCGTTGAACGGCATCACCTCGCCGTGAAAATCACACACGAAGCGCGAGATCAGCTGCAATTGAGAGAAGGCTCAGAGGTCTACTGTGTGATTAAGGCAAGTGCCATCAATCTCCTCTGGGATTAATTTCTGTAGGAGCGAGTTGTGTGCGCGATGCTGTAGCGTAGGAGACCGTTAGCCTGTGCCTATCGGTGGTTTCTGTAAGAGCGAGTGTTTTTGACAGGGGTTTCCCGTGCTCGCGATTCTTTACTTCTGAAGCTGCTCCCAAAGTGCATCCACCTGCCTGTGAAGTGCTTCAAGCGTCCCTTCGTTCTCTATAACAACATCCGCATACTTAACTTTCTCCGTGACCGGCATCTGCGAATCAATCCGCGCTTGAACTTCGGATTCCGTAAGCGGTCTTCCCTGCGCAACACTACGTTCTAACGTGCGTCTCAGCTGCGTTTCCGCTGATGCCGTCACAACAACAATCAGATCGACGGTATCATAAGCCCCCGCTTCAATGAGGAGCGGGGCATCCAGTAGCACGACGCACGTCGGGTCTTCCCTGACGAGGTGGCGTGCCTGTCCCCGTGAGCGTTCAATAATCAACGGATGCAAGATACTGTTCAAACGTTCCCGGGCGGCTTTATTCTTAAAAACGATGGCTCCCAGTTTCTTCCGACTCACATCCCCGGATGCTTCGAGAATATCCTGCCCAAACGCCTCCGTCAGTTTACCAATAACAGGACTATCCGCCTTGAGGAGTTGATGTCCGATTTCATCCGCATTGATCGGGATCGCACCCTTCTCCGCAAGAAGGTCCGAGACGGTCGTTTTTCCGCAAGCAATCCCGCCTGTAATCCCAACGATGATGCCGCGTGCGCGGTGTGTTGTTGCTGTTTCCATAATCTTGAGTCTATACCACGCGGTAAAATTTGTCAATGCCTCCCCTGTAGGCGGGATCTCCGAATCCCGACGCCTCCAATTTCAATTGACACCCATAACCTTTCCTGCTACGATGTTAACCACTACATCTATTTCATTCGGAGAGGGAAGATTTCATGGGAAGATTAGAGGGTAAAGTCGCAATCGTAACGGGTGCCGGTAGAGGGCATGCCGAGGCAGTCGCAAGACGCTTCGCCGAAGAAGGAGCCGCGGTCTCTATCTGTGATGTGATGCCAGTCCAAGAATTAGAAGCAAAAGTCGGTTCAGAAATTAGAGCCGCCGGTGCGGACGTCATCTGTTTTGAGACCGATGTTTCAAAAGAGGAGCCCGTCAATGAGATGGTCGCCGCAACCATCGAAAAATTCGGCACCGTCGATATACTCGCCAACGTCGTCGGCATTGCGGGACCCACGAAGGATGTCTGGGACATGACTTTAAAAGAATGGAGACACACGCTTGAGGTCAACCTCGACTCGCTGTTTATCTGTTCCAAAGCCGTCCTACCGGAGATGATCCGCAAGGAATACGGGAAAATCATAAACTTCAGTTCTGGAACCGGCAAACAGCCACTTTCGCACAGAGCACCGTATGCGACCTCGAAGATGGGAGTCATCGGTTTCACGCGCACACTCGCTGCCGATGTCGGGCGTTACAATATCACCGTCAACGCCATCTGCCCGGGCTGGCATGTGGAGCGAAGCCTTGAACTTGCAAGGGGCAGGGCTGAATACATGGACAGACCCTTTGATGAAGACGCATTACGGGAGCGTTACCAACAGACAAACCCCAAAAGCGTTATCGCCGGGAGATGGTGTTCGGATGAAGGCTACAGCGATAAAGGCTCAGGGTCTGAGGATGCTGCGGCATTAGCAGTCTTCCTCGCGTCGGAGGATTCGGCGAACATGACAGGTCAAGACATCAACACCGGTGGCACGGTGATGTGGTAGTTGTCAGGAGGTAAATTACATTATGAAAATTAGAGTAACCGCCATTTTTGTTCAAAATCAGGAAAGTGCGTTAAAATTTTATACTGAAAAATTGGGATTCGTTAAGAAGCGGGACATTCCCTTAGAAAATGGTGACAGATGGCTTACGGTAGTCGCAAAAGAAGAACAAGACGGGCCTGAACTTTTGTTAGAACCATTATCTGATAACCATGTTGGACCCGCCAAAACGTATCAAAAAGCTGTATTTGATGCAGGGCTTCCATATACCCAATTCAGTGTGGAAAACGTTCAGGCAGAATATGAGCGATTAATCAACCTTGGCGTCGAATTCAGTGTAGAGCCTACTAAGATAGAAACAACAATTTTTGCTATTTTCAATGATACTTGCGGAAACAATATTCAGATCGTAGAAATTGAGTGAGGAAGGTTTAATAAATGAAACAACTCACGCAAGCTGCATTTCAGAGAGCAAAGAACTTTATAATGGATCAGGGGAGAGCGTTGGACCAAAGGCGTTTTGAATTCCATTTTGAAAATGAATCCGCTGATGCCGTCCTTGCCGCGCTATCACCCTATCAAAACGACGACGGTGGCTTTGGGCACAGTCTGGAGCCTGACATCAGAACACCTGCTTCGTCTGCGATTGTGACCACGATAGGTTTCCAGATTCTCAGGGAAATTCAGGCACCTGCAAGTCACATAGTGGTACGGAAGGGAATCCAATATCTTATCGACACCTATGACGAATTCCAGCAGGTATGGCACATCGTTCCACCTGAAGTGGACGAGGCACCGCACGCCCCTTGGTGGAATTACGAGAGTACTACCGAATCTTTCGGTCAGTTTCTGGTCAACCCCCGCGCTGAGATTGTCGGATATTTGCACGAATTTAGCGATGGCGTGCCGACGAAATTGTTGAACACATTAACCGCCTCCGTCCTGGAGCATCTGGAGTCCCTACCCGATGAAATGGAGATGCACGATGTCCTCTGTTGCGTCCGGCTTGCGGAGACAGAGGCGCTGCCGAATACGGACAAGGTCTGGACGAAACTCGCCCGAGCGGCGACGCAGGGTGTTGCCCGGAATGTGGAGCAGTTGACCGGCTATGTTCTCAAACCGCTGTGGTTAGTACCCTCTCCAGAATCACCGTTAGCTCTTGGTCTTAAGGAGGAAGTAGAGATGAACTTGGACTTTGAGATCGAACAGCAGGGTGAGGATGGTTCTTGGTCCCCAAATTTCTCTTGGGACGATCAATATCCAGAGGCGTGGCAAACAGCGAAAAAAGAGTGGCAATCCAGGATCACGGTCGAGACCCTGAAAACGTTGAAGGATTTCGGTCGCATTGCGCAAGAAGTTGAGACAAACGCAGCGAAATCCAATGAAACACGCGATCTATCCTGAGAATCCTTGAATCCTGAAAATCCCGATTCAGACAATTAACCGAAAATTACCGCTTGACATCCTTCCCAATTTCTGATAGAGTAGAGAGTGTGATTTAAAAAATGGAAGGAGCAAAAAATAAATGGCACAAGACACAATTCGAGTCGGTGTTATCGGTGCGGGTGGCAACACAACCTCACGGCATATTCCCGGACTCCAAGCCATTGATGGCGTTGAGATCGTCGGCGTCTGCAATCGGAGTCAGGAATCCTCACAACGGGTGGCAGACCAGTTCGGTATCCCGAAGACCTACGGCAATTGGCAGGACGCGATCGCCGATGCGGATACCACTGCGATTGTTATTGGAACATGGCCCTATATGCACTGCCGTGCGACAATCGCGGCACTTGAAGCGGATAAGCACGTGATGTGTGAGGCGCGAATGGCGATGAACGCCAGAGAAGCGCATAAGATGCGAGAGGTATCACGTCAGAAAACACATCTCATCGCGCAGATCGTCCCGTCGCCGATGACGCTGCGAGTCGATAAAACGATAAAGCGCCTTATCGCCGAAGGGTATATCGGGGATGTGCTGGCTATAGAAGCACGCGCAGGCGGCGCGTTTCTCGACAGCGAGGCACCGCTCCAGTGGCGACAGGATTTTGACCTCAGCGGGCTTAACATCATGAGCATGGGAATCTGGTATGAGGCGTTGATACGGTGGGTCGGAGAAGCGACGCGGATCATGGCGATGGGCAAAACCTTTGTCAAGATGCGTCCGGATGCCGACGGCGTGATGCGCGCTGTGCGGATTCCTGAACATATCGATGTCGTTGGGGATCTTGAATGTGGCGCGCAACTTCACATACAGGTTTCTAATGTCGCGGGGTTAGCAGGCGCACCGGAGGTTTATGTCTTCGGCAGCAATGGAACTTTTCGTTTTTCTGGGAACCGACTTTACGGTGGACAGAAAGGCGATACTGAACTCACCGAGATCGATATTCCTGATTCAGAGGCTGGTGGGTGGCGAGTCGAGGAAGAATTTGTCAATGCGATTCGCGGCGGGGAGATCATCACGCACACCGATTTTGAGACGGGTGTGAAATATATGGAGTTTACGGAGGCAGTCACGCTAAGTATGCAATCGGGGAAAGCAATTACTTTACCGCTACATATTTAAAAAAGATTGCGGCACAGCGGAGTATACCTACTACCTTGGAAGGAGCGACGTTTGACACTCGGAGAGCTTTTTAATCTTTGTCAGGATATTGAACTGCGGCAAGCGAAACTCTATGCTTCTCTCTCATTACATTTGGGAAGTGTTGACGAACGGATCGCACGATTTTGGGAACAGATGAGCACGGAAGAGTGGCAGCACTACATTCTCGTGGATTTCGGACGTTCTTTGTGCATTGATACATTTGGAATTGATTCGCCTGTGACGGAGGTATCCGATGTCCCGGTTCATCAAATTACGGACGCCCTGGATGCACACGAACAGAAGATCGGTAGTGGGGAGATTTCGCTCGATGAAGCCTTTGAGATTGCGATCGCAATTGAGGGAAGTGAGGCGGATACTATCTATATGTATCTCCTCTCTATCATGAGAAAGGCAATCGAGCAGAGCGATCAACCCTATCTGATCGACCGGATTGTGCAGGTGGAGAAGGACATGGTGTCACACGTAGATGGGTTGGTCAAGGCGACACAGAGATTTGCGAAGGATAACGACCTGATTCGGAAGGCACATCGTCTAAAAGCAGAACACGGTTAAACTCTGGGAAAGGTTGTAACCTCGGTGCAATGGATAGGCACTACGAGTGCTGCGCGTTGCACAAGAGGTTCCCTGCTTGCGCACACGCGACCTGTTCTAACTGTAAAGTGGTGTGGTTGATACCAAAGTGGGTCTTCAGTTCCGCGTTAATCTGTTCGATGATCTGGTCAGGGGCTAAGGTTGTATTTTCGTCGACCACAACGTGTGCGCTCAGTGCTGAATAGTTAGAACAGAGCGACCAGGTGTGCATATCGTGGACCTCTTTGACGGGTTCTAAATTGCGGAGATGTGTCGCAACGGTGTGCGCGTCTGCATTCCGCGGCGAGTTTTCAAGCAAGATATGCACGGCTTCTCTTGTCACGTTCACCGCGCCGAAAAGAATAATCCCACCGATAAGGAAACTCAGCAGCGCGTCAATCGGGTGCCATCCTGTCCAGAAGATAATCGCGCCTCCGACAACGACCGCGACTGAGGAGAGGGTATCCCCTATCACATGGAGCATCGCACTCCGCACGTTGAGATTGCCGTGCCACTCCTTGTTACTACCACCGTGCAGCTGCCATAAGATGATAAGGTTGCCTACGCATCCGAGACACGCCACAATAAACATCCCTGTCACTTTTATCTCTGTCGGCGACAGGTACCGTTGGTAGGCTTCGTAGAAAATCCAGCCGGAGATCCCGATAAGCGACACGCCATTGACAAAAGCCGCAAAGACTTCTGCGCGATGATACCCGTAAGTTCGAGAGGGGGTCGCCGGACGTGTCGAGAGATAAATCGCCAGCCAACTAATCAGTAGCGAGAAGACATCCGACATGACATGCACCGCATCGCTTAACAGTGCCAGACTCCCCGACCAGATGCCGCCGATGAGTTCGCCGAGGAAGACGCAAAACGTGATAAGCACAGCGAACTTGAATTTCTTCTGGAGATGTGTTTGATGGCTATGTGTATGTCCATCGCCAGGGTCGTGATGGGCGTGACTGTGATTGTGCACAGCGTCTCCCTTTAAAAGTAGTAGGCACACGCCGTTGTGCCGAAACGCTACTATGGTTCGTTTGCTTCTAATCGGTGGACGTGCTCTTGGATTCGCTACTTGTATCGGTTTTCGTTTCTTTTTTCTCGCCTTTATCCGATGACGTGCTTTTGCCTGATGACTCGCTTTTATCCTTCTTCGCTGATTCTTTATAGCCGTCACTTCGGTAGTCTGTAATATAGAATCCGGAGCCTTTGAAAATCAATCCTGCACCTGCTCCGATGAGCCGCTTCACCTGACCACTGCACTCTGGACATTCCTCGATTGCGGGAGCGGTAATGCCCTGAAACCGCTCGAATCGGTTGTCGCATGCGAGACACTTATACTCGTATGTGGGCATATAGAGTTATCCCCCTTTTGGATGTATTTTGCGGACAAAACTTCTTTTTCCATGTAGGAGCGAGTGTTTTTGCTTGGGTATTTCCCCACGCTCGCGACCTCTGACTGTCGGAATAAAAAGGTTGTTGATAAAAAGATCGTATTCTGATAAATTTTAATCGTTCCACGTACGAAAGTCAAGCAAATTTTTTCGCATTGGAGTTTTTTATGTTTCGCCTTCCTATTGATTCTGAGAGTTTCCCGCTCGGCAAGGGACCGATGGTCATGCTCATTCTGTTTCTTGTCTCTACGCTTTTCATCTTCGGGCGTTCCGAGGAGGCGGGTGAGAAGCTCGAATTCTGGATTTTCGCCAACACGCACTACGAGGAATACCAAGCACGCGTGCCTATCTTTGAGGCGCAGAATCCAGGGGTTAACGTCCAACTCATCAATTTCGGCGGCACGATGCATGATAAACTCCTCGCTGCAATGTTGTCCAACTTCGGTGCCCCCGATCTCGTTGAGGTTGAGATTACATCCATCGGTCGGTTTCTCAAAGGGGCAATTGACGAAGTCGGCTTTGTTGATCTCCGTCCACGTTTGGAGCGTGAAGGGTGGATGGAGAAGTTGGTTGTGAGTCGGTTCACCCCCTGGTCCTACCGGGGTCGGATTTACGGCATTCCACACGATTTACATCCCGTCGTACTCCTCTACCGAGATGACCTCTTTAAAGCCGCTGGTGTTGAGATGACAGAGGTTGAGACATGGGATGACTTCATCGCTGCCGGAAAGAAAGCGACACGCGATCTCGATGGTGATGGTAGAATTGACCAGTACGCAATCGTGTTAGACCGACGCACGGAGAGCGACTATTTCAGTCTACTCCTCCAACAGGGCGGGGGATTTTTCGACGAAGCGGGCAACGTCATTATCGACAGTGAACTTGCGATTGAGACGTTGGAATTTTTCACGGCGTTGTTCAATGAACATAAAATTGCGACCCCGGTGTACGGCACATGGCACGGCGATCCGAGTAATTTTGCCGCGATGCAGGATGGCAAGATTCTCTCTATTCTCTCACCCGATTGGTACGTCGGTATTCTCAAAAGCCAGGTGCCGCAGATGTCTGGTAAATGGAAGGCGATCAGCATGCCGGCGTGGTATCCCGGTGGTAGGCGGACCACGACGCGCGGTGGCACGATGATTGGGATTACGAAGCAGTCCAAAAACCCAGATCTCGCATGGGAAGTCCTCAAGTTTACCTATTTTGACAGACCCGGTCTTGTCAACCGATACGAGACGACCCGAATTATTCCGCCGCTTAAATCGGCATGGGATGCACCTATCTTTAAGGAGCCTGATGTCTACTTGGGGGGACAACCGCTTGGCGAGCTGCTTATCGAACTGGCACCTGATATGCCGCCGCGTTATCAGAATCCGTACTGGTCAGAGGGGGCGGATCTGCTCAACGATGCAATTTTCGCGGCTGTCACCGAGAAACAGACACCCAGAGAGGCATTAACCGATTTGGCAGAGAAGGTCCGAGCACTGATTGCCAAAGACAGGGGTAGATGGGGAGACATGTAGTTTCTCAAGCGGCATTTCTTGATAGAACTTTAACCTAAAGTCCTTAGCATTGAGACGGCGAAGTATTTAAAAGGTCGTCCAGAGAAGGGAGTTTGAAACGAAGTGGAAAGCGGTTCTCCGGAGAGGAACCTGAAAACCCTAACCTACCTGACCGAACCGCAAGGTAAAATTAAAAATTATGAGAAGAAAACGCACAACGAACCTGTTTTGGAACCAACAACAGAAAATCGCTCCCTATCTTTTTATCGCTCCATTTTACCTGCTGTTCGTCATTTTTATGGGCTATCCGCTCATTTCGTCGCTCGTGATGAGCCTTTATGAAATGCGTGGGTTCCAAAGTCGGATATTTGTTGGCATCGGTAACTTCACGGATCTGTTCCGAGACCCAATCTTCTGGAAATCGCTAAAGAACACTGCCTATTTCGCCGCAGGCACCCTCACCCTCCAATTGCCGATTGCCTTATTGTTAGCGATTCTGCTTAACTCCAAGTTTGTCAAGGGGAAGAATGTCCTGCGTCTCGCCTTTTTCGCACCCGTCCTCGTCGCCGGTGTCTTCGTTGCGATTATTTTCAACCTCGTCTATGATCAACGGGCGGGCTTAGTTAACCAGGAATTCGTTCTCTTTGGCAAAGAGATCGGTTGGCTGAATGAGGAGAAGTATGTGATGCCAGCAGTTATCCTCACCGGCGTTTGGCAATGGGCGGGGTTCAATATGATCTATTTTTTGGCGGGGTTACAAGGTATCCGACAGGAGTTATATGAAGCGGCAGCGGTCGACGGTGCGAACTGGTGGCAGGCGTTCCTCCATGTCACACTCCCATCTTTGCGACCCGTGATAGCCTTCGTTTTCGTCGTTTCCATGATAGGCTCGCTCCAACTCTTCGACCTTCCGTTCATTTTAACGAACGGCGGTGAACCCGCGGATGCCGGCTCGACGATCGTCATGTATCTCTACAAAAACGGGTTTCAGTTCATGCGTCTCGGCTATGCGGCGACAATCGGATGGGTGCTGTTTTTCATTATTGCGGTTATCTCAATTGTCCAACTGAAATTGCTCGGTATTTTCCGAGATGAATAGGAGTAAGCACACGCCGTTGTGCCGTCAGGATAGGAGTAGGCACACGCCGTTGTGCCGTCAACTCTGGAAGGAAAAACTTTGAAAATACTACCCGCCATCGATCTACGCGGTGGCAAGTGTGTAAATTTAGTGCAGGGTATCGCGTCGCAGGAGACGATCTTCTCGGACGCACCTGTGGAAATGGCGTTGCGATGGCAAGCCGAGGGGGCGGAATACTTGCACCTCGTGGATCTGGATGGCGCGTTTCAGGGTGAATCGGCGAACCTCCACATCGTCAGCGAAATCGTAGCTGCGCTTGAGATTCCTGTCCAGCTGGGCGGTGGTATCCGCAGCATGGAGCAATTAAAAGCGGTTCTGGCGTTGGGCGTGGATCGCGCCATTTTAGGCACGGTTGCACTCAAACAACCGAGTTTAGTAAAACAGGCGTGTACCGAATACGGCGCGCGTGTCACCGTCGGCATTGACGCCAGAGATGGAAGGGTCGCCACGGACGGGTGGTTAGAGGTCTCCCAAAAATCTGCTGTCGAATTTGCCGTAGAGTTATCAGACGTCCAAACGCTTATCTACACCGACATCAAAAGCGATGGCATGCTCAAGGGACCCAATGTTGACGCAACCGCTGATATGATTGATGCCGTATCTGCGGATGTAATTGCTTCGGGTGGGGTCACGTCGCTGGCTGACATTAAGGCTTTGAAGCAGATCGGTGCCAGCGGCGCGATTATCGGGCGCGCGCTATATACCGGTGACCTCGCGCTGTCGGATGCGATTGCTACCGCGCGTTAGAGAAACATAACTTGGGTAGATAGAGTATTAGAGATCACCCACGCCAGTCACAACGCCGAATCCGATTCGCCCCCCCATCTTTTTTACTTCAAACCGTGTGCCAACCTCCATCACCAAGGGTAGATCAAGCGTAAGAGAGACGTGTGCATAAGTCCCTGGTGTAAAAAGCGAAAGTCCTTGCGGAAGTTTTAGATGCGCTGGCATGTCGATACCCCATAGATAGATATCAGGTCTGTCGTTTTCGATGAGCGGGATATGTGTCCCGCTCTCTTCGTGTGTCAGCAGATAGATGAGCGCCGTAAATTCGGAATGTGATTTGACGGTCTTTGGGGCGCAAAGTACCTGTCCAATGGACAGCCAGTCGGGTTCGGATTCGACGCACACTTCATCTTCCTGTATGCTGAGAACCCGCGTTTTAATCCTGTCCCCTTTACCCACAATGTCCACTGCTTGTCCGACAGCGAGGTGTCCCTGCACAATATCGCCACGGACGGATACGCTTTCTTTGGTTTCCTCAGTGATTTCATGGATCGGCATGATAAGCGGTAACCGGGCGGTATCCACAGGCGCAGGCATTGCCCGATTCATGGCGAAGATAAGGTCAACAATCGGTTGCCACTGCGTGGAGGTGATACTGTGTCCCTTGTAGGTTAATGCCTTGCCCGCGTCTCCAACGGTTATTGGGGTGGTCTCTTCATTCCAGCCACACGCGTTCAGAAGTTCTGCCATCTCCTGTTGGCAAATGTCTATGAGTTCATCGTCATTCGGGATACCACCTGTGTTCAGAAAGGAGAGCACTGTCGGGAGGTGCATCTGGCTGGCAAGACGGAGATGTGCTTCGGAATCAGGTGTGATCCCCTCGACCGCATTTACGATCCAAATCGCGCCTTGGATTGCAGGCGAACCGCTGACCAGCATTTTGACAACGTCGATGTGTGTCTCGCAATCGATGTGAGTATAAAGTTTACCGCTGGTTTCATACGATATTGCGCGGTAGGTGATGCCAACCCCTTCTCGGATGGGGTGACTGGTCGGGGTTTGTGCCTCAAAGTCGCCATCTCCGTTGGTATGGATCGCACCGATTCTCGCGACAACTTTCGCTATCGCCGTTGTCAACGTTGTTTTGCCGTGTCCATCCGCACCGAGGGTACAGATAGGCAACCTGTTATGTGTATTTTCTTTTCGCTCTGTCATCTCTTTTCTCCTGATCGATGTAATTTTTTTTCAATTTCCATTTCATTGTAGCATAAAATCAGGAATTGGGCAATAAAGGAAAAACTTGCCAAAGGGGCTAATGCGTGTTAGACTATTAACACTTACGGCTTAGTCCAAAACTCCGAAAATAAAAAAATGTCAAACCAAAAAATCTATCAACGTAGCAAACTTGCATCCATCCTTCAGCAAGCGAGAGCAGACGGCACCGTTGTTGTCACCACCAACGGTTGTTTTGATGTCCTACATTTGGGGCATCTCCGTTACCTTCAGGCAGCGCGTCAACTTGGGGATCTGCTCGTAGTAGCAGTTAACAGTGATAGTTCAGTCCGACACCTCAAGGGTGAAAACCGTCCACTCGTTCCTGAAGAGGAACGCGCGGAGATGCTCGCCGGGTTGGAATGCGTCGATTACGTCGTCATCTTTCCAGAGTTAACACCCATCTCCTTGCTTTCTGAACTCAAACCGAATATCCACGTTAAAGGTGGCGACTATCAACTCGAACAACTCATCGAGAGGGAGGTCGTTGAGGCAAATGGTGGTCAGGTGATCGTCGGTTTGAACGTGCCGGGGAAGTCCACAACCCATCTCATCGAAGTGATATGTGAGCGATATAAAGGCACTGGTGCCGCAGACACGCCGTAGGGCAATTTTAGAATTAATAATGAGAGCACTGAGGAGGCAATCATAACACAATGCAGATAAACGATTCATTACGTCCCGCCGACCTAAAGCCGCAGATTGAGAGACTTTTTGAATGCTCAGGTCAAAAGATTTTAGCGATAGAAGACACATGGTCCCCCGAAAAAGGAACCCCCGTTTTTACCGTTGCTGGCACCTACACAACGCGCGGCTGGACCGAGTGGACACAAGGGTTTCAATTCGGCGCCGCGATCCTTCAATTTGATGCCACCGGCGATGCGCAGTTCCTTGAGATCGGTAGACGGAACACGATTGAGAAAATGGCACCCCATGTGACACACATCGGTGTCCACGATCACGGTTTCAATAATGTCTCTACCTATGGTAACCTCCGGCGTTTGATGCGTGAGGATGTGATTCCGTGGAACGATAGCGAGATGGATTTCTATGAACTCGCACTGAAAGCCTCCGCTGCCGTGCAGGCGAGTCGCTGGACGCGCATTAGTGATGGGACAGGATATATCGCTTCCTTCAACGGACCGCATTCACTCTTCTCAGACACTATCCGGTCTTTGCGAGCTTTAGGACTTGGGCATACCCTCGGCGCCGTGCTAATGGGTGAGGGGGATGTCGCTATCAGTCTGCTGGAACGTTTGCTCCAACATTCGCAGGCCACTGCAAACTATAACGTTTATTACGGCGAAGGACGTGATGCATTCGACCTGCGTGGACGGGTGGTGCATGAATCTATCTTTAACACGAACGATGGAAACTATCGTTGTCCAAGCACGCAGCAGGGGTATTCACCCTTTACAACGTGGACCCGCGGGCTGGCATGGATTGTTACGGGGTACGCCGAGCAACTTGAGTTTTTTGACACGCTACCTGCAGATATGCTTGAACCTTACGGTGGATATGAACTGGCGACAGCACACATGCGCAAAGCCGCGGAAGCCACTGCGGATTTCTATATTGAGAACACAGCACAAGATGGGATTCCGTATTGGGATACCGGTGCGCCCGGTTTAGCAGAACTCGGCGATTATTTAACAGTCCCCGCGGATCCCTATAACGATCTTGAACCTGTGGATAGTTCCGCCGCGGCGATTGCGGCGCAAGGCTTGATTCGATTCGGCAACTATCTCAGAAAGCATGGCGAGTCGGAGGCTGGAGATTCCTATTATCAAGCAGGTTTAACGGTCGCGAAGACGCTCTTCGCTGAACCGTATCTCTCTGAATCCGATACGCATCAAGGGTTGTTGTTGCATTCGGTATATCACCGTCCGAATGGATGGGATTATGTGCCGGAGGGCAGGAAGATTCCGTGTGGCGAGGCTTCCATGTGGGGGGATTACCATGCCCGCGAACTCGCAGTCCTCTTATGGCGGGAGATAAACGAAAAGCCGTATTTGACGTTTTTCTAATAATGATCTTCCGTTTGTAGTAGGACGATTCATCGCCCGTAGGAGCAACAACAATGAGCAAAATACGAGACACACAGCACTCCAAGGTCGAAATCGCTGTCAAGAATTTTGGTCCCATTGCCGAAGCCAACATTGATCTGCGTCCGCTGACGGTGTTTGTTGGTACCAGCAACACAGGGAAAACGTATTTCTCAACACTAGTCTATGTACTACATAGTATCTCCGGGGGGTTCGCTCCGTTTCCTTTGCAAAACCTTACTAATGCTTCCTTAGTTTCTGTAGACCGTGAACTTAAGAGAAAGTACTTTTTTTCAAGGCATCCTGAAGAGAAAGAGGCAATAAGGATACTACTTGAGGCAACACGAAAGGCCCTTGAAAAATTGATAGCAAGTCGTTCTCCATTCAAGTTTTCGGATCTCCCCGAAGTGTTGCGCAACCACCTACAATCAAATCTCACAAGCCCTGAGGTTATTCGCACTGAGCTCAATCGCTGTTTTGATTTTAAATCGCTTTCAGACCTGATACGGTTTACCGATAGTTTCCATTGTAAGATGAAGGTTTCTCTAAAGGTAAGTGCGAAAAATCAAGAATGGTGGAACTTCAATATGATAACCACCAAATCAGACCTCGTCGTGGACGGCGCAGTCAATGCTGATTTGGTACTTACGCCTGAAGATGAGGTTTTATGGAATTCAACGCCTAATGATGAATTCACTGACTATGCCCCAAATGGTCGAAGAAGGTATTATTTGCCAGCCTCTCGCAGCGGCATCATTCAAAGTCATCGGATCATAGCAAGCTCCCTTATGGAGCGAACTATTAGGTCAGGCGGTCCGGAAATTCCGACGCTTTCATCGGTGGTTGTAGATTTCATGAAGCAACTTCCTCTTTACGAGGAAAGTGAATCTAATGACACAATACTTGCTATTGCCGACGCGATAGAATCAGAGGTGTTAGCGGGAAAAGTAATCGCAAGACCTTTACTGAGCGGCTATCCGGAGTTTTTCTATCAACCGCACGGAGCAAAAGCGGAAATTCGCTTAAATCAAACTTCCTCAATGGTATCTGAACTTGCTCCGCTTGTTCTATTTCTGCGAAGTCTTGTTCATCCTGGGGATACGCTTATCATCGAGGAACCGGAAGCACATCTGCATCCCGGTGCCCAAGCAGACATGGCAGTTATCCTCGCTCGCTTGGTCCGCGCGGGCGTAAGAGTAATCATAACGACCCATAGCGATTGGCTACTTCAGGAAATCGAAAATCTGGTTCTCGAGGGACTATTAGAGGAAGATACCGATGAACTTGCAAGTTGGTTGTTACCGAAAGAGGTCGGCGTATGGCATTTCCAAAAGGACGAAGCAGTAAAGGAAATTCCCTTTAAACCCAGAGAAGGCCTCTCTCCAGAGGATTATGAGGATGTTGCCGAAGGACTTTACAACCGCTCTGTGAATCTCCAACAGAAATTAGAGAAACAGGCAGGTAACAGCGAACGTGAACCTGCATAACGTTCTTGAGGAGGTTCGACAGTGGGTAGGCAATAGAATAGCAACATCCTATATCAAAGAAGGATGTCGTGTCTCTATGGCTAATATACCATCAGCGCGCGTTGTGTTGGACGTAGATCGTGCGTTTCCAACGGACAGAGCAAGGACAAACCAATGCGATTTTGTTCTCTTCTACATTGACACTACCCAAAACAGACTCGTCGGGGTTCCAATGGAGCTTAAAAAAGGCAGCGTTAATGCATCAGAAGTGATTGCCCAGTTGCAAGAAGGCGCGCGCATCGTTGATAACCACACGCCACATGATGTTGAGATGGATCTTGTTTTTCTTCTGGTCCACGGTGCTGGTATGCATAGAAGTCAGCGAAACCGACTTAGAACTGCCAGAATCAGGTTCCGAGGCACAGAATTTCCGATTAATACGGCGCGATGTGGTCACCAAGGAAACTTAGCACAAGCTTTAGCAAAGTCAACGAAACGTTGACTTTCTGTATGTGGGAATTGGATCCACCTGTTTCATTTTCTGGTTTTCTCGATTATCCCTCAACCCGTTCAACCTGTCCGGTTTCCAACGAGCGATTCGCGGCAAGCGTAACGGCAAGCGACTTGACAGCATCGGCGTAGGGCGCAATGACCAATCCTTGGTCGTTGGCTTCAACTGCTCTGATGAACTGCTCAACCTGTCGGAAGTAACCCGCCTCCGTGCCGGTGTAGTCGATCGCCTCACCGCTGATTTGTCCACGCAACCCGAGGTCGAGCGTGAGTTTGAGATAGAAGTCGTCACCGACCAACTCGGCTGCGAAATGGTCGTGTGCGCGGGCGACACAGGTGCTGGTGATACTGCCTACCGCGCCACTGTCAAACTGCATATTGCAGACGGTACACTCCTCAAAATCAGCGATCCCCTCAGAAACCCCCTTGATCCCGTAGGCGTGAACATTTGAGACATCCCCGAGGAAGTAGCGAATGAGGTCGAAAACGTGGGTCGTCTGCTCGACCATCTGTCCGCGCGAGACCTCATATTTTCCCCACCACGGATGACCTGCACCCATTCTTGTAAGGAACCGTCCGATCCCCATTGTGAGTTGCCGATCGCCGACCAATTCCTTTGCTTTCGCTGTAATATCGCTATAGCGCGCCATATAACCGACCTGGTTAATGACGTTGGCGGTAGCAATTGCATCGCGAGCGTATTGCGCGGTTTCCAAATCCTGTGCGACGGGTTTGGCGACAAAGACCGCTGCGCCAGATGCCGCCGCGTCGGCAACCTGCGTCGTGTGTGCACCGGGTGGGATGCAGATGAAGACGACATCCGGTTTTTCTTTCTGTAGCATCTCATTGTGGTCGGTATATGCCGTCGCATTTTCTTCATCGGCGATAGATGCGACGCGTTCAGCATTTATATCACAGACTGCCGCAATGGGGCGTTCAAGTTGTCCGAGGCTTTGGCGGTAACTTCTGGTGATACCACCAACGCCGATAAAGGTAATTTTCAAATTCTGTTCATTCACGCGGTTTTTCTCCTTGGTTTCCAATAAATTGACAGATCAATGCTGAATACTCAGATCAGTTCTCAAATCTTATCTCGAAAATAACAGAAACTGGGTGACGCGTTTTTGTCTACATTCATATGTGGAGTGATTTTCTGTGCCCAAATTGATTTTTCTCTGCCAACTGCTTGTTTGTCTTTCTTTTTTAATGCCCTTAATCCACCTGTGAATACTGCCTCAGCCAAAAGTTCCCACGTACCACAAATAGAGTCGTTTTTGTAGTTATTTATCACATTATCTTTGGCTTTTGGGTAGGATGCCTTGATCGCCGGAATATCCCCAAGAAACCACGCTTCACCCTCTTCCACAGCGATACAAAACCGAGTCTCTATTTCAGGATTACACGCATTCAGCAGATCGAGAAGTTTTTGACGAAATGTTTTCAGACATTTATTGTCTAAATCGCAAACTACGATTAAAACTGTTGAGTGTCTGGCAGGATTGCTGGCATATGTCTTTCCATAACCTTTAAGCAGTTCGGGCAAACGATCCAGCAAAATGCGATTACGTGCTTCGGTGCGACTCTTGAGGTTTTTAGGAATGCGACCAACTCCTCGGTAACTAATAACCCTATACGTATGTTTTCTTCCAATAATCTTGGGCATTAAAATATCAAGTGTTTTCTTGCCTGATTGGTCTTCAACAAGTATCTCAAAGTGCATTCATGGCCTCGGATCAAGATAATCACTGTACCAGAGTCCGCCTAATGGCAAACCTTCTTCGACGAGGTTGTTAACGAGTGGATCTTCGTTTGCTCGACGAATTTTGGAGAACCCGTCTTCGCCTTTTTCGAGGATCCAGACCTCTTTCGGGTTTAACGCATCAACAAAATATGGTTGGTGCGTCGTAATAAAAACTTGCGAACCCCCCTTGTGTCCAGTCGCGTGTTCACGAAATTCGATGGCGAGAGTCTCCAAAAGTTTGTGATATAAGCCGTTTTCCGGTTCCTCAATGCAAATAAAGGGAGGCGGTGTTGGGTCTTCAAGCATCAGCAGATAGGCGAATACTTTGAGGGTTCCATCGGACATCTGTTGTGCATAAAAAGGATCTTGAAATCCTTTGTCGTTGAACTTAAGTAATAGCCTGCCGTCACTGGTTTTTTCAGTGTCAATTTGATCTATTCCAGGTATTTTATCGGCGATTTTTTTTAGAATTGTGTGGAAACGCTGAGGGTGTTCGCGCTCCATAAATTGCACAACATTACCAAGGTTGTCGCCGCGGGTATTGAGGTGTTCTTGAGGACCAGCAAGCGGCAGACTACGTGCTGCATCCGGGGTAAAGTAACTGAGATACCATCCCTCAATGAACCGACGAAAAGCGGAGATTCGAGGATGTTGCTTCAATGCTCCAATTGTAGCGATACCGAGTTTACGCGGGTCACTCAAATCAATAGTCTCTGTTTCTCCAGATTCCTCTGCTTTTATGGATTCCAGAAATGTCAGAAATGATTGTAAGTCCTCAATCGCTTCATCAATTTGGTGTCCTGAGTGATCTCCTTTCCATGCCACACCACTACCATTATTCAATATCAGAAAAGAGAAGGGCCACCCACGCTTCTGCCCCTTTCGTCTTTGTCGAAGACGTTCCCGAAGGACATAAGGACGTCCGAACCCATCTGCTGTAATAGCAATTTGGTATGTAATGGGTCTGGCGTTTCCGTGTTCTCTGTAGTATATATCAAATTCAATAGGATCTGTCGTTCCGTGAGTCCGCATTTTGTCAATACCGCCTCGCCCTCGTGCGTCGCATGCTTCTTCAATATTATTGAAGTTGAGAGCATCCGCAAGGAACCCGAAAGCATCAAATAGAGCACTTTTGCCAACGCCATTCTTTCCGATTACTGCTGTCATAGGAGTAAGTGCTTCTATTTTCTGTTGGTTCCACAAGCGACCGAGCGTCACATCCTTGAGAACCCCGAAATTTCTTACCCTGAAACCTTCTAATCTGGCCACGTTACGATCTCCATTTTCATTTCTGCGGATATCAAAACAAGTTCTCGGTTATTGTAGCACATCTTGCGTTATTTTGAAAATTGAAATCCTTGGATTATGGCATAGGATCGAAGGTCGGACGAGATGTTTCAGTCTGCCTCCACGCTCGGGTTGATTTGAGAATCAGTTTTAATCGTCTGCAGGAACTGCAACACTTGACAATTCTTCGTCTGAGACGGGACGGAAGCGTGCTTCTGGGTTTTTCAAAACGAGTCTACGAAGGTCCGTTGTGATGGCATATAATCCCGGCATCACGAACAGCGTCATCAATGTTGCAACGGCGAGTCCGAAAATGATCGTATACGCCATCGGCATCCAGATAGGCGACTTACCACCTAACCCGATTGCCATCGGAATGAGTCCGAAAATCGTCGTCACCGTGGTGAGAACAATTGGACGCAATCGGAGACTACTGCCTTTCAGAATAGCGTACCACTTGTTATACCCCTTTTCTCGGTATGTGTTAATGAAGTCGATAAGAACAATTGAATCGTTCACCACAATCCCCGCGAGTGCGACGATACCAAACATCGCGACGATACTCAGCGTCGCATTGGAAAGGAGGAGGCCAATCATCGCACCGATCATACCGAATGGAACAGCAAACATAATGATAATCGGTTGTATAAACGACCTGAATTGTGCACCCAATACGACATAGATGAGCAATAACCCAACAATGAACAACTTCCACAACTCGGAAAAGGATTCTGTAATTTCATCAAAAACCCCTCGAAAATCGAGTTGGTATCCCGGATACAAAGATTCTATATCAGCAAATGCGCTGATGAGCGATTGATTCACTTTAAAGGCAGTCGTCTTTTCTCTATTTACCGAGGCATAAACCGTAATTGCCCGTTCTCCCTCGAATCGATGGACATCTGCGTATCCCTTTTTCTCCACGATGTCCGCAACATCCTTGAGTGGAACAATCGCACCGGTGGGTGTTGCGATCAAGAGGTTATTAAGTTCAGCAAGATTTGTAAGTGTGTCCTCCTCATATTTGACGATGACATTAATCGCCTCGTCTGCTTCACGATAGGTTGTCGCTTTAGCCCCGTCAATCGCTGTCCGAATGGTTTGTGCAACCTGAAACGTCGTTAATCCATATTGATATGCTTTCTCCTGATTCAAGTAGATGTGCAGTTCAGATTTTCCGATGCTGAAGTCATCTCGGATATCGTAAACGCCATCTATCTGAGATAGAGCTGTCTTAAAAACGCCAGTGAGTTCAATTAGATTCTCAAATCTCGGTCCTTTTACTTTGACGCTCACATCTGCTACTTGTGGTGCCCCCCCGTCCTGTGTGACGAAACTCAGCCGCTCAATTCCGCTAATGGTTGTGGTTTTCGTCCGTAGGTCTGCGATGATCTCATCCACACCACGGGTGCGTTCTTGCTTTGGTGTGAGCTCGACGATTACCTCTCCTAAATTTGAGCCGTAGGTAACACTTCTTCTTACCAAACCTGACATAAATGTGTGTAAACCGACATTGCTGACGACCGCATCAACTTCAGTTGATGGAAGTCCTTTAGCCATCTCTTCAATTTGGACAATTACTTCTGTTGTTTCCTGTATTCCGTAGGAAGGCGGCATTTCGGCTTGGACATAAAATTGTGGGAACTCTTCACCAGGGAAGAGTTCCCTGTCAAGAATAAAAAATGCCCCGATGCATGCAACCAATCCGAAGAAGAGGACACTCCCTACAAACGCATATCGGTGTCGAATGGTTATTTTCAGGATTCTAACATATCGGTTCCGAATTAATTCAAAAAACATGGCAAACCACACGAAAAAGCCGACAATGCGGACACCGAGAGTGAAACCGCTCGGAGACTCGGTTCGGAGATTTTCAAGCCTGCTGCGTCCTGTGCGAATTTTGGTTCTTCCCCATTCAGCGACGTGTGCTGGTAAAATTACGAAGACTTCAAAAAGAGAGGCTATCAACACCAGAATCGCCATAACCGGCACGATCCGCATAAACTGTCCAGTAACACCTGACATAAACATCAACGGTCCAAAAGCACAGATTGTCGTCAAACTTGCCGCTACAACGGGCCAACCGACCTCTTCCGCCCCACGAATGGCGGCAACTTTCGGTGATTCGCCTGCCTCAATATGCCGGTAGATGTTCTCTATGACAACGATAGCATCGTCAACAACGATTCCAACGACTAAGATAAGCCCAAACAAGGAGACACCGCTGAGTGTATAACCAGTAATGGACATAAACCAAAATGTTGCCATGAACGCCACCGGTATGCCGAGTGCTGCAAATAGGGCATTCCGCCATCCAATAAAGAGAAGGAGCATTAGCACAACAAGCACCAAACCGAAAAACGCATTTGTTTCAAGAATTCCCAATCGTTCTTTGAGAACAACGGAATAGTCATTAACAACCGTCAACTCAGCACCTTCAGGGAGATTCATTCTCCGATTGTCGACTAATTCTCGAAGTTTAGCAACTAATGCAATTGTGTTTCCTTCAGTCTTCTTTTGCACGCTCAGGCTAATCGAAGGTTGTCCATCAAGTCGCGATAGCGTTCGCACCTCCTCGTAGGTGTCAGAGATCGTTGCAACATCTTTCAGACGGAGAAGCGTCCCTATCGACTGAACTGTGATGAGAGTTTCGCCAATAGTGTCTAAATCGGTGAATTCTCCCATCGTTCGGATCATGAATTCTGTGCCTCCCAGTTCCATTGTGCCGGCGGGGAGATTCAAGTTGTTTGTTCCCAGCGCGGTAATGACCGCTGAAATTGGGAGTTGATATGCCTTCAATCGATCCGGGTTCACCTCAATCCATATTTCCCTCTCACGGAGACCCGCCATTCGGACAGAGGCGATGTTTTTGATGCCCGAGATTTCATCTTTGAGATTTTCAGCAATATCCCGCATCTGCGTTTCCGCAATATTTCCACCTACAACAATCGTCAAAATAGGAAAACCAAATGAGATATCAAATTCTTCGACCCTCGGATCATCTAAAATCTCCTCTGGCAACGCATTTACCTGCTCAACAGCGGTGCGTAGGTTTTCAAGTTCCTTGTCAAAATCCCGGTCGCTTATCTCCTCAAAATCGACAAAGATAACAGAACGCCCCTCTGAAGAGTTAGAAAACAATAATTCAACTTTGTTGACGTCCTCCTCAATAGCATCTTCAATAGGAGCAGTGACAAGCTTTTCAACTTCTTCTGGGGATGCTCCGGGATATAACGTTGTCACAACTGCGCTCTGTACTGAGACTTCTGGGGTGAGTTCCCGCGGTAGGTTCATCCATGCGTACACCCCAAAAACGATGATTATAATCATCAAGAGATTCGCTAAAACAGGATTGTTTACGGATATTTTGGGGATGGACATCGCGATTAGATTTGGCTGTGTGAGGTTGGAATTTGGTATTAATCTACAGATATTTTGGCTGTAAAGTCAAAAAGTGTATAAGGCGAGGTCAGCAAACCTCGCCTTGCCATTCTAATCAATCATCAGCCGGGACAGCGACCCCTAACAAGTCTTCCTCTGAAACGGTTCGGAAGCGTTCTTCCGGATTTCTCAGGACGAGACCTCGTAGATCTGTTGTGATTGCGTAAAGCGCAGGCATCACAAACAACGTCATCGTGGTTGCGAGCGCGAGCCCGAAGATGATGGTATACGCCATCGGCATCCAGATCGGCGATTTTCCGCCGAGACCGACTGCCATCGGGATAAGTCCGATAATTGTTGTCAGTGAGGTGAGGATAATCGGACGTAATCGGACATACCCGCCTTTCAGGATCGCATACCACTTGTTATGACCCCGTTCTCGGTAAGAATTGATAAAGTCAATAAGCACAATTGAATCGTTCACCACAATTCCAGAGAGTGCAACGATCCCAAACATCGCAACCATACTCAGCGTCGCATTGGCAAGGAGTAAACCAACCATCGCACCTATCATCCCGAACGGCACAGCGAACATAATGATAATCGGTTGTATAAACGATTTAAATTGCGCCCCTAACACAACATAGATTAACAGCAGCCCGACGATGAACAATTTCCACAACTCGGAGAAGGACTCTATAATCTCATCGAAAAGTCCTCGAAAATCGAGTTGGTATCCAGGATACAAGGATTCCACGTTCGCGAATGTACCGATGAGTACCTGATTTACCTTAAAGGAGGTCGTTTTTGCCCTATCTACAGAGGCATAAACTGTAATCGCTCGTTCACCGTCAAAGCGGCGGATATCAGAATAGCCTTTCTCCTCTGTGATATCGGCGACATCCTTGAGGGGAACAATCGCACCCGTGGGTGTTGCAATCAATAGATTATTCAGTTCAGAAAGGTTTCCGAGTGTATCTTCTTCGTATTTGACGATGACATCAATTGCCTCGTCTGCTTCACGATACGTTGTCGCTTTGGCGCCTTCAATAGCAGTACGCACTGTTTGGGCAATCTGAAATGTGGTTAACCCGTACTGGTGTGCTTTTTCCGGTTTCAGGTAGATACGCAGTTCGGATTTACCTGTGCGAAAGTCGTCTCGAATGTCGTAGACACCCTCCATTTGCGACAGTGACGCTTTAAGGGTATCACTGAGCGCAATAAGTTGTTCAAATCTCGGTCCCTTTACTTTGACTTCAACGTCTTGTCCTTGTGGGGGGCCGCCTTCTTGTGTGATGAAATTCAGTTCCTCAATTCCACTAACACCTGTGGTTTTCGTCCGTAGGTCTGCGATGATGTCATCCACCCCTCGCGTGCGTTCCTGTTTGGGTGTCAGTTCAACGATAACCTCCCCGAAATTTGAGCCGTAGGTGACACCTTCCATCATCCCTGAAGTCGGCGTGTGTAAACCGATGTTGCTGACGATTGCAGCGACTTCATTTGACGGAAGTGTTTTGGCGGCTTCTTCAAGTTGCGCGATGACGGCTGTTGTTTCTTGCATGCCATAGGAGGGCGGCATTTCGGCTTTAACGTAGAATTGTGGGAAATCTTCACCGGGAAACAGCTCCTTGTCGAGAACGACAAACGCACTAACGCACGCGATTAAGCCGATGCAGAGGACACTCCCTACAAAGGTGTACCGGTGACGAATCGTTATTTTCAAGATTCTAACATATCGGTTCCGGATCAGGTCAAAAACCGTGCCGAACCACGCGAAAAATCCGATGATATAGGCACTCAGGGCAAAGGTATTCGGGGCTCGAGTGCGAAGACGATCGAATCTGCTCTGTCCTGTCTGGGTTTTCGTCCTGCCCCACTCCGCAACGTGCGCCGGTAAGATCACGAACACTTCAAAGAGTGAAGCCAATAGGACAAGAATCGCCATAATTGGCACGACCCGCATAAACTGACCGGGAACGCCGGACATAAACATTAGCGGACCGAATGCGCAGATCGTCGTCAAACTGGCGGCTAAGACGGGCCAGCCGACCTCTTCTGCCCCGCGAATCGCTGCAACTTTTGGGGGGTCGCCTCTCTCAATATGTCGATAAATGTTTTCTATCACCACGATAGCGTCGTCCACAACAATCCCGACGACTAAAATCAGTCCAAACAGGGACACGCCGCTGAGGGAGTAGCCACCCACAGACATGAACCAAAACGTCGCCATGAACGCAACCGGTATGCCGAGTGCTGCGAATAGGGCGTTCCGCCAGCCGATAAACAGGAGAAGCATCAATACAACAAGTATCAAACCGAAAAACGCGTTTGTTTCTAGAATACCCAGTCGCTCTTTGAGGATCACCGAATAGTCGTTAACGGCTGTCAATTCAGCACCTTCAGGGAGATCGACGCTCCGTTTTTTAACGAGTTCTCGAAGTTCGGCAACTAACGCAATGGTATTTCCTTCGGTCTTTTTTTGGACACTCAAACTAATGGAGGGGGCTCCATAGATACGGGATAAGGTCCTCGCTTCTTCATAGGTGTCCGAGACGGTTGCGACATCTTTCAGACGCAGCGGGGTCCCTGTCGGTTGCACAGCGATGATGGTCTCGCCAATGGTGTCTGGGTTTGTGAATTCGCCCATTGTCCGCACCATGAACTCCGTGCTACCCAGTTCCATCGTGCCAGCCGGGAGATTCAAATTACTGGCACCGAGTGCAGTGATGATAGATGCAATGGGAATACGATACGCCTTCAACCGATCTGGGTCCACTTCAATCCATATTTCCCGCTCACGGAGACCGGCGATTCGGACGGAGGCAATGTTTTTGATGTCTAAGATTTCGTCCTTGAGGTTTTCGGCAATATCCCGCATCTGCGTTTCCGAAATGCTGCCCCCCACAACAATCGTCAACATCGGAAAGCCAGAGGAGATATCCAATTCTTCAACTTTCGGATCGTCCAAAATCTCTGCTGGCAATTCGTTCACCTGCTCTACAGCCGTGCGGAGGTTCTCGAGTTCCTTGTCGAAATCTCGATCACTCATCTCTTCAAAATCGACGGAGATAACGGATCTGCCTTCCGAAGAGTTAGAGAACAGCAGGTTGATTTTGCTGACATTTTCTTCGATAGCGTCTTCAATCGGGGCGGTGACGAGTTTTTCAACTTCTTCCGGCGAAGCCCCCGGATACAGCGTTGTTATGGTGGCACTCTGTAATGCGATTTCTGGGGTAAGTTCTCGGGGTAGGTTTATCCATGCATACACCCCGAAAGCGATGATGATAATCATTAGCATATTTGCTAAGACCGGGTTATTCACGGACATTTTGGGGATAGACATGGCGGTAATATTTCTCCTTGCTCTTGCTCTTTTGCCCGCTAAGTCGCTTTAAGCGTTTTCTTTTGATGCTGTTCGATTTTGATTAAGAGGGACTATGGGGCAATACTTACACTGCCCCATTTTGAATCTGTTGGTGTGTTGGGCGGATTTCAGTCCACCCAAGATTATCGACTCGTTTTAAGGGTGCTCCATGTCGTCGTTAACTTGCCATTTGGAGCAACTTCCAAGGGTTCAATCCCTTCACCTTCAATGGAGAGTGTATCGACAAGGAACGTAACTGTTTGACCGCCCCAACTGTTCATAAAACCGATACCGACGCGTTCTACATCGAACTTGTGGTTCCACGTTTTGTTTCCAGAGAGGGTCCAGTCATCCTTTTCACTTTCGCGGTAGTAGCCTGAAAACAGATCGTCCTCTTTAACGATCTTAAGATGAAGTGGGACATCAAATCCGGTCTGGAAGTGTCCTTTGTCTTGCCAACCGCCTTGAACCATGCTGCCGATAAGTGTCTTTTGTGGCTGATTGGCTTCGCCACCGAACAACAGACACGCATAGTTCAAATCTTCATCACTGTAGAGGAAAATACCGATCCATGAATCAGCGGGTTTATCCGGTTCGGTGGAAAAGATCCCACTCACCGTTATGTTTTTCGCTGCACTTTTCGGGATTTCCCGTTCAAGCATCGGTTTGTCGGGTGTTGTATGCCCCCAACCCCCTTTCGGATTGGTCATCTGTAGGAAGCCGTCTTTGACTTCAAACGTCGTAACTTCATCGCGATAATCACGGAACTCCCATCCCTCAACGAGTTCGGTGCCATCAAAGGGATCCGTCCATACACCAGCGGAAACTGCTCCGACAGTGAAGCACAGTAGGATTCCGCATACGAGAATCATAATTCGCATGGTAATTCTCCTTTTCATTTCAGACATTATAGCATATAGCCCAAGTTGCCATTTAAAAGATTTTAGACAGACATACACCATTTTTGATTAAAAATATAACACACTTCCACAATTGCGGGCTATCGGTTCGCTTTGAGCGTTGCCCAAGTTGAGGTTAATTTGCCTGCTGGTTCAACGTTTAATCCACCGAGTGCTTTTGCTAATCCATGTTCCACAATGATTGTCAGATCGTCTTCACTGAGAACGGTGTTAAAAATGGCGGCTTCATCGATAATCCCCACGAAGTATGAACCGCCACCCCATTTACCAATTTCAACGGGATTTGGTGTAACAGCCGTTTTTCCGGGACGTGTGCTCACCCCCGCTTTTTTGCCATTTACGTACACAACGAGTTGCTCATTTTTCTCGTTGATGTCATAAGTCGCTGCGAAGTGGATCCATTTTTTTTCATCAGGAACGTGTGAGGAGGCTCTCGGTTCCCAACTTCCGCCGGGCTTGACAAACGCTGACATTTTATTGCCTTCCTGTGGCGGATCAATCCGCAAGAGATATTCGTTACTTTTCGCAATGAGTTGCCGCCACGTGGAAATATCTGTGGCAAAAAACCATGCCATCATGGTGAGTTCTTCACCGAGTTGTAGTTCCGGTGTTGAGTCGATGGACACCCACTGGGCGCCATCAAACTCAAGGGCTTTTCCGATCTTTCCATCTTTCCACTTGGCACCGTTAATTGTGCCGTCGTGTCCGAGTCCTGAAGCGTCTTTGGTTGTTTTACCCGCCCCTTCATCAAAGAGCCACACACCAACGGCTGTTTCAGGATCGATTTCAGCAGAACAGATCTGTGGGAGTGTCGAAGCGATTAAACAAACGACGCCTAAAATCAATATCAATTTTCGCATTTTTGTCTCCTGCACGCATTATATCTCGGAGAAGTTCCTTGATAATCAAATTTTGGTAAGTTGCATTCAGTCTCATAATTATAACACGCTGTCCGCCGCCATAACAAATGAAAATACTGGAAACATTCGCTAAATTTCTAATTGGACATGCAACCAAAATTGTGATACACTAAATACAAACGTAATCAGAAATTGCCATGCAGAAGGAATCGATTATGAACCAGAAAGAACAACTCATTGCTGATCTTACTACACTCCTTGGGTCTAAAAATGTGCTGACGGATGCGACTGCCCTCTCCGTGTATGAATGCGATGCGGCTCCCTCTTTTAAGGCGATGCCGGATGTCGTTGTCTTCGCAGATACGGCGCAGCAGGTATCAGATATCGTAAAGTTGGCGAATAAATACAACACCCCATTTATCGCCCGTGGCGGCGGCACCGGCTTGAGTGGCGGAATGCTCTCCGTGCAAGGTGGGATTATCATTGCCCTCAACCGGATGGACCGTATCTTGGAAGTAGATCTTGAAAATGAACGCGCGGTTGTTGAACCCGGTGTGGTGAATCTCTTGTTGACACAGGCGGTGCAAAGCCAAGGCTATCACTACGCCCCGGATCCGTCAAGCCAGAAGGCATGCACGATAGGCGGGAACATCGCCGAAAATTCTGGTGGACCCCATACCTTGAAATACGGTGTTACCTCCGACCATGTGCTTGGATTGGAGGTCGTTTTGCCCGATGGTGAAATTGTTGAATTGGGGGGAGCGGTCGAGGAAACACCCGGCTACGACCTGCGTGGTGTGATGATCGGTTCGGAAGGCACATTTGGGATTGTAACGAAAGCAATCGTTCGGCTGACCCGGAATCCGCAGGCGTATCAAACCGTTCTCGCTGTCTTTGAGACGATGGACGATGCGTCTAACGCCGTCTCAACGATTATCGGTGAAGGTATTATTCCGGCTGCCCTTGAAATGATGGACACGCTCGTCATTCGCGCTTTGGAAGAAGCCTTCCAGTTCGGGTTCCCGCTTGATGCTGAAGCGATTCTGATTGTGGAACTCGACGGTATTGAGGCAGGCATGCAGAACCAGACTGATCAGATTCTGGAAATATTCAAACAGCACAACGCACGGGAAGTGGATTACGCCAAAGATGAGGCGGAGCGACAACAACTTTGGAAGGCGCGAAAAAGCGCGTTTGGTTCATTTGGAAGACTCGCACCGAACTACATTACGCAGGATGGTGTCGTGCCACGGACGACGCTGCCGAAGGTGCTACGACGGATCTCTGAGATATCCGAGAAATATCAGATTCCCATCGCGAATGTGTTCCACGCCGGTGACGGCAATATTCATCCGATCGTTCTCTTTAACGAACGAGACGCCGATCAGTGCGAACGTGTAGAGCATGTCAACAAAGAGATCCTGACGGTATGTGCGGAAGTCGGTGGCACAATCACGGGGGAACACGGCATCGGCGTTGAAAAAATGGATTATATGCCCCTCATTTTCAGTTCTGCCGATATGCAAGTAATGGCGACAGTCAAGAAAGTCTTTAATCCTACGGGACTCTGCAATCCCGGAAAGATTTTCCCAACCGCCGAATCCTATGAAAAATTAGGTTTGCAACCCGATGGTTTTCTATATTCATAGTTTAACCGCTAAGGAGAAATTTATAAAATTGCACGATGAACTTCAGCGTATTGTCGGCGAATCCGGTATCCTTCCTGAGGAACAGATCGCAGCCTACGCTTTTGATGGATATGTGCCGAAGGCAGTCGTTTTACCGACATCCGCCCAAGAGATACAAGAGGTCCTCCAATTTGCGGTAAAACAAAATTTGTCGGTTATGCCCGCGGGGGCAGGCACGAAACTTGGTATCGGAAATCTGCCACAGAAGGTAGATATCGTCTTGGCAACAACACGCTTAAATAGTGTGGTGGAATATGAACCTGCAGACTTAACCGTAACCGTGGAGGCGGGCATCCGCTTAAGGGACCTCCAGACCGAGTTGGCGAAGCATCGTCAGTATTTGGTGTTGAATCCGCCGTATGCAGACCGATGTACCATCGGTGGGATTGTAGCAACAAACGCAAGCGGCTCTTTCCGTTTGCGATATGGGACGGCTCGAAATCAGGTGTTGGGGTTGCGGGTTGTTCGGGCAGACGGCACCGTTGTCAAAAGCGGCGGCAAAGTAGTAAAAAATGTCGCTGGCTATGATCTTAACAAACTCTATATCGGTGCGTTTGGGACACTCGGTATCATTACCGAGGTGACCCTCAAGTTATCCCCCATACCCGTCCGGCAAGCGATACTTACTGCAGATTTTCAGAACGTTCAGGAGGCAGTTGACACGGGTTTGGCGATTGTCGGTTCACAAACACTACCGATGTTTGTAAATCTGTTCGTTAATTCAGATCCAACACGTCGGGGAACCCAAGGACCCACGGATCAAAATCAGTCGATGTTAGTCGTTGGATTTGGAGGAGACCCTGAGACTGTGGCGTGGCAATTGACGCAGTGCCAAGGAATTATGGAACGAAACAGTGCGGTCGGTGTGACAATTGTAGAAGACGAACCCTTACAGCACCTTCAGGAGACTGTTCAGGAATTCTCAGCGGATAACAGAAATGCCGAAATCGTAGGTGCCAAGTTGAACCTGAAGCGCACCGATCTCGCAGAATTTGCTTCACAAATTAGGGAGGCGGATTGGACGCGTGATGTACAGATGATGGCGTTGCTCGGGAGCGGTGTGTTATATATCACTATTCCTGTAGCATCCGACACCGATTACCCATCGCTTGCGGATACGCTAACGCAACTCCGTCAAACCGCAATATCGAACCAGGGAAATCTCGTCATAGAAGTCGCACCCCCTGAACTCAAACGGCATATCGACGTTTGGGGTTCCGTCGAAGGAACGCTCAGTTTAATGAAACAGATTAAATCGAAATTCGATCCAGTCGGTTTGTTGAACCCAGGACGGTTTATTTCGAGTATTTAGTTTTTATAGGACTTACGCATTCCTCTCTTTTGTAGCATAGGAAACCGTTAGCCTGTGTCAAGAGGGGGACTGCTGATTGCTTCTTTACTGACTGCCGAGAGCCATTCCTCTAACTGCTAAAAACTGACTGCCGACCGCTAATAAAAAGGGGACGTAATATGCAGGAAAAAAGATGGCGAATTCTGTGGATTGATAACCAGATAGCTGATGTAGAGCAATCTGACGGGCACCTTAAGAATCAACATTCTGAAAAACAGACCCATATAACATCCGGGCCCTACATCCACTTTCTAAAGTATCGAGGATACGACATTTCTTTAACACACACTATTGCTGAAGGCATTGCGCTGCTGCAAGATGAAGCGTATCACGCCCTCCTGTTGGATTATAACGGTGCGACGCGAGAGGGGAATCTGCTTTCGTCCATTCGGCATGTGGATGCGCATATTCCTATTATTCTCCTAACACGCGAGGGTGGACAGGAAGTGCTGCAGCAAGCAAGTCTTTACGGTGTTGACACTGTTTTTATAGGGAGAGCAGACGATCAGGATGAAACTTCGTCTCGGCAGTTAGAGACATCGCTCGCTTTTGTACTTGAAAAGCAGACGAACCGAGAAGGATATATACCACAGGCTTACGCGCAGCACTTTAACAAAGCACAAATATCGGGTGACACTACACCCGGACGCGATGCCACCGACGATTGGCGGACATGGATCGATACTTATGTGCGTCTCGTTGAATGGGATTTGCGACTGGATACACTTCATAACGTTGATGAAATTAAATCCATTCATGAGATGGAGAAACGGGAGGCAAATGCTGCATTCGCTGACTATATTCAAGCCAATTATCACAAGTGGCTTGTGGGTGAAGCATCGCCTGCTTTGTCTGTGGATGTTGTTTACAAATATGTGATTCCTGAGGTTCAGGCGGGAAAGCAGGTCCTGTTTGTTGTTATGGATTGTATGCGATTGGACCACTGGTTGAAGATTGAACCCTTGCTGTACCCCCTGTTTAATATAACCACAGATTACTACTATTCCATTCTGCCAACGGCGACCCGTTATGCAAGGAACGCTATTTTTAGCGGGTTGTTTCCGCTTGAATTTGCTGAACGACACCCCGACCTCTACGCAGAACCCGATACAGCGCACACGAGTATCAACCGTTATGAGAAAGAACTGATGCGCTTACAACTTGAGCGGCACGGCATACTTCTCAAGCCGCCTCTCCATTACTTCAAGATTTTTGATACACGCGGCGAAATTCAATATCTACACTGGCTGAACGTTACGGATAGAATTAGTTTGACAGCACTTGTTGTTGATTTCCTTGATATGCTGACACATACGCGGCATGAGGTGAACTTACTACAGCAGCTTGTGCCAGATGAAGCGGCGTTTCGAACGCTCGCGCAAACATGGTTTCAACATTCACATCTTTATAGAATATTCAGGATTGCCGCTGCACGCGGTATGACAGTCGTCTTAACGTCTGATCACGGTTCGCTCCTTTGTCAAAATGCAGCGAAGGTGTCCAGTCAAGCTGAACTCACGACGGGACTTCGATTTAAAGAGGGGAAGAACATCTCGTGTTTACCTGAAGCCGGGTGGGTCATAAAGGAACCAGGCGCGTATCGCTTACCGGGTGAAGAAGCACGAAAAAGTTATGTGCTCGCAAAAGAGGACTACTACTTCGTTTATGAAAGACAATTCGATGTCTATAAAGAAATATTTCAAGGCAGTTTCCAACACGGTGGTGTTTCACTTGAGGAGATGATTTTGCCTTGTGTTGTGCTGGAACCGAGGTAATTGAGGAGAATTAACCGATGTTGGAAATCATCAGACTTCGTAAATATTTACCCTGTTGCCTATTCGTGCTTGTCATAACGATAGCACCTACGCCTATACAAGCGCAGCTGGCAGATTTCGGATTTGGTGAAAAGCCGCCTGTTGAAAAACTCTCAGCAAAGGGGTATCTCTCACTTGACAAGGTCCAACCGGGTAGCCAATTCCAAATTGCTGTCGTCGTTGAGATTGCCGAAGGGTGGCATGTCAACGCCAATCCAGCGGGTGAAGGATTGATCGCCACTGAGGTCGTTTTCCCCGATACGCCGCATCTGACTTTCGGTGAAGTCGTATATCCCAAGGGTGAGGTCTTGGCACTCGGTTCAATAGGAGAAGCACCCGTCTATCACGATACCATTACGATTGCGGTCCAAGCCGATTTAAGTCAAACCACTCCGCTCGCGCCTATGATGTTGGATTTGGAACTCACATATCAGGCGTGTAACGATGAGCAGTGTCTATTACCCGAAGTGCTCGCGCTTGAGGTCCCTATTGAAGTTGTGGGGATTGAGGACACCATTCAGCGGGTGAATGAAGCGATTTTCGCCAATGTCGAATTCGGTACCCCGCCGAGCGATGGGGCGGACGAAGGGAGCCTCGCACGGGCACTCTCGGGGGGACGGGTCTGGCTCGCATTAATACTTGTGTTTGCAGGCGGAATCTTGACCAGTTTGACCCCTTGTGTTTACCCACTCATACCGATCACCGTTTCCATCTTTGGTGCCAATGAATCTGCTGGTTTTCTGAAGTCTTTTCTGCTCTCCGTTGTGTATGTGCTCGGAATCGTTGTGACCTATTCAATTTTAGGTGTAGCGGTTGCTTCGACAGGAGCAGTTTTCGGGCAGATAATGGCGAACCCATGGGTCGTCGGTTTCATCAGTCTCATTCTTGTGACCTTGGGATTGTCTATGTTCGGTGTTTTTGAGATTCGGTTACCGTATGCGGTGCAGAACCGTCTTAACACCGTTGGGGGTACCGGGTTTGCAGGCGCGTTCGCTATGGGAACAGTCGCCGGTGTTATTGCCGCACCTTGCACGGGACCGGCGTTAGCCGTCGTGCTAACTTATATCGCAACGACGGGAAGTCTCTTCCTCGGATTCTGGCTCATGTTCACCTACGCCCTCGGCATGGGACTCCTCTTTATCGGTATTGGTACGTTCTCCGGGTTGCTTTCCGCACTCCCACGTTCCGGTGGATGGATGTATGTTTTGGAAAACGTCTTCGGTATTGCCATTATTACGATGGCACTCTACTTTCTCAAAGATGTGTTTCCACTGTTGCAGGATTTTCTACAGAACACGCCACGATTTTTCGCTGTTGCCGGGGGTTTCGTGCTCGTTGGGATATGGCTCGGCAAGTTAACCCAACGTTTCAGCGGTATCTCTCCACGGATGCAATTCCAAAAGGCGTGTGGTCTTTTGCTGGCGGTATTGGGTGCCTATATGTTTGTTGGAGGGATCCAACAACCGGCCGGACCCCACTTGGATTGGGTTTACGACGAATCCGAAGGATTTGAAATCGCCAAGCGCGAAGACAAACTCGTCATGCTTGACTTTTATGCCTCTTGGTGTGCCGCGTGTAAAGAGCTCGATCATAAGACGTATGCCGATCCCGCGGTTGCTGCAAAACTCGATGATTATGTGAATGTTAAACTCGACTTCACCCGCAGCTCCGAAACGACGCAGGCACTGACTGAGAAATATCAGATTCCCGGATTACCGGTCGTCATTTTCATGGATGCTGATGGAACGGTTCTCAAACGATTCACCGGATTTGTTGGTCCGGAGGAGATGCTTGGCATTCTTAATGCCATTGAAAAACGCCCACTGTAGGGCTTCGTTTTGAGGGTCCACCGAAGCGACCGTCCTATTATCTTATCCCTTGGGACAGCATACAGGAGTAAATATGTCCTTTAATGCAAAATCCTTAGTCTCCTTACGGAGTTGGCTTTTTTATGCAGAAGTGGTGGCAGTCATCGGTTTTGTCGGACTTGCATTTTTCTATATTCGACGGGGTACAGCGGGACCCGAATCCCCACCGCTGTCACAGGTAGAGGCTTTCATTCAGCAGGCAGATATCCTCTATGAGAAACAGGATCTCGCCGATGCTGCCCTTTACTATTGGCAGGCATTACGAGCGTTGGAAACGGAGGATAAAGTCCAGGATATCCGCATAAACGGCAGCCTCCAGACGGGGGCGGAAGTTCGTTTACGTGCCAATCTCCGCATTGCGGAGATCTATTCACAGAGTAATTGGTTGAAAGATGCGAAGGCGCGTTTGGAATATGCGGCACGCATTCAACCTGAACATGCCGGAGTCCGTCTCTTACGCGGCAAACTGTTTCGTGATGAAGGGTTGCTCGCGGAAGCCACCGAAGAATTCCTTGCTGTGCTCAAAAGCACCCCAAACAATGCTGAAGCACACTATCTCCTCGGTGTGCTCTATCAGGGGAGTAAGCAGTTTGAACAAGCCGCTAAACACTATGGAAAAGCAATTGAAAACGATCCGGAGCTGCTAAGCATCCCTTCTGAAAAAGCCCCTATCGGTATCTTGGCTCGCCTTCAGTTGTCGAGAACGTATGCCAGAATGCTACAGAATTATCAGTTCCTTGATAGGGAATTCACCGAAGAAGATTTGGCTGAGGTTACGCGCTTGGAATCGGCGTCGATTGCTCTCTTGGAGCAGGCGCATGAAAAGATGCCTGAAATGAACGAGGTTGTTGACGATCTCGTTCGTCTGCTCTTTTCCCGCGCCTCTGCGCTTGAGCGAGAGGATATCGAAACGCGTCAGTATGTGGATGCGCTACAGGTTTATGAGAGGATTGTCGAGCTTGATCCCGAGGAAGTTCGGGCGTGGGAACGGATGGGTGAAATTTATGCGAGTTTCCTGGGTGATAAAGAAGCTGCTTTGGAAGTGTACCGCAAGGTGTATGCAATTGAGCCGCACCCGACTGTTTTAGCAAATGTCAAATCGCTGGAGGAGGATGTCGCCGCTGAAATGGAAAGCCGATGAGAGGATTTGAACCTCCGACCTACTGATTACGAATCAGTTGCTCTTCCACTGAGCTACACCGGCTTAGCAAATTATTGTGATTAGAAAGGGAGTGCCGAGAGGCAGAATCGAACTGCCGACACAAGGATTTTCAGTCCTCTGCTCTACCGACTGAGCTATCTCGGCGTTAGGTATATAATAATACCATTAAACGGGTGGGATGTCAAGTTTTTTTGGAAAAAAGATTATTTCTTTCGATACGTCTGCGCGCACGAACGAAAGGCGCGGAATAACACCTATCTCTATGCTGTAGGGTGATGTTTTCGGACCTCGAAACTACGAAATTCGGCTTTAGGATTCCAAACGCATCGGCATTACAAGACAGATGTGATTCTCCTCACCGAGCGGTTTAAAGACGATAGGCTCTACTTCACTTCTAAATTCTATTGCGATAGATTCCGTCTCAATGTGTCCCAAAGTTCCTATCAACAAGCGGGCATCGATGCCAATCCGTATGCGTCCAGTGCCGGATTCTACAGGAACGGGCTCGTATGCCTCCCCTAATTCCGGCGTCTTCGCCGAAATCTGGACCTGCTCAGTATTGATTTCCAAAGCGATCGCATAGTTCTTCGGATTCGATAGCAACGCAACACGCCGGGTCGCATGCAGCATCTGTTCTTTAGAGACCGCGACGCTGCCTTCCTCAGATTCAGGGATGATCTTCTGGTATGGCGGATAATCCCCTTCTACGAGTCGGGTCGTTAAAGTGGCATTCTCATCAGCAAAGAGAATCTGATTTTCAAAAATTGAGATCTGCACTGTGTCAGATTCAGCGAAAGTACGAGCGATCTCTTTAACGGCTTTGAGTGGGACGATGAACCCTTTTAGGTTCTCCGACGACGTGAGCGGTTCACAGCGTGCGAGGGCGAGCCATCTCATATCAGTTGCGACGACTTCCGTTTTATCTGGGAGGAAATTAAAGTAGAGTCCATTTAGGAAGTAGCGAACATCCTCCGTTGCGGCGGCGAATTCAGTTTTGTGGAGTAGAGCCCGCAGAATATCTCCGTCGATAGTTAATGAGTCTCCGTCAACAGAAGGCAATTGTGGGAATTCTTCGTCTGGAAGTCCTATGATTTTATAAACGCCGTCCCCACAAGTGAGTTCAACCCGGTCATTCACTGTTGTTGCGAAGTGTATCGGCTTGTCTTCGGGCAATTCTTTGACGATGTCTGCCAACTTTTTGGCAGAGACAGTGATTGCTCCGTCTTCTTGAATGGCGCCTTCCACTTTCATCTTAATCCCGACCTCCAGATCTGTGGCGATACATTCAATTTTTCCATCTGCGGCTTGGATAAGAACGTTTGAAAGGATCGGTAGAGTCGTGCGTCCGCTCGCTACGCCTTGTAGCACTTGCAGAGAATGCAAGAGATCATGTTTTTCAAAGGTTAATTCCATTTCCGGTTCTCCTTACAAGCATTTTTACAATTTTACCAAAAAAACGCGTTAAAGTCAAGCACTTTTTCAACTTATGTTAAGTAATTTCGACGATGCCGATAATTTAGGTGCCTGCTTGCATGCCCGCGAACTGTTTCTGGAATAGGTCGTGATATACACCGTCTCGGTGAATCAGTTCGACATGTGTACCGGTTTCAACGAGTTTGCCCTCTTTGAGAACGAGGATTTTATCGGCATCTAAAATGGTTGAGAGCCGGTGTGCGATGACGAAACTGGTGCGTCCTTTCATGAGACGTGTGAGAGCCTCTTGGACGAGCGTCTCGGATGCTGCATCCAGAGATGATGTCGCCTCATCGAGAATGAGGATTTTGGGGTCTCTAATAAGCACGCGCGCAATAGCGATCCGTTGCTGTTCACCGCCAGAGAGTCGAACACCGCGCTCGCCGACTTTGGTCTCATACTGTTCTGGGAAATTCATGATGAAGTCGTGTGCGTTTGCTAACTTTGCGGCGGCGACGACTTGCTCGTGTGTTACTGCTTCTGGATCTTCCGCACCCAGACGGATATTGTAGGCGATGCTCTCAGCGAACAGGTACGGATCTTGAAAAACGATACCGATATGGGCACGTAGAGACTGGATTTGCATCTCTTTGGTAGGAGTCGTGTCTATCAAAATGCTGCCGTGCTGCGGGTCATAGAAGCGCGGAATTAAGCTAATCAGGGTGCTTTTACCTGCACCACTCGGACCAACTAAGGCAACTGTCTCACCGGGTTCCGCTTGAAAGTTCATTTCTTGTAAAATGGGTTCTGCTTCGTTATACCCAAAGGAGACGTTCGTGAATTGAACACGTCCGTCGATATGTTCTATTCGTGTTCCTTCTTGCGATTCTTCTTCGTGCTCATCGAAGAACGCAAAAATACGTCGAGCGGCGACCAGGATCGACGGTATTCCGAGGTGGAGTTTTACGAGTTGTGACACAGGCGCGTGTACATTGCCAAAATAGTGTATGATAACAAGCAGTTCACCGATGGTGATCGTATCGCGTAGGACATAACCGCCGCCTATCAGAAATATGAGACCTTGGGCTAACCAGAAGAGGATGATGGTGAACCCGCCGCCTGTCTGTTGGATGAGTCCGTGTCTAATACCGATGGAGATGAGTCGTTCAATAAACCGGCGTAGGTTCTTTAAATCATAAAATTCTTTTCCTAATCCTTTGAGTTCGCGCGAGCCGGCAATGCTTTCCTGGAGTTTGCTTGACAGGCGTGCGTTCTGTTCTTGGATGTCCGCACCCATTCGACTGAGCGGTTTATCCAAAACGGCGGGAATGATCATGTTTACGGCGACGAGGAGGAGGGAGAGAAGACATAACTGATAGTTGATGTATGTGATAATACCGAGTGTCACAATGAGCATAATACCGTTTATGATATAATCACCCGCAAATAGATTAAATCCTTGCACCGCTTTTGGCGTGTCGGATGTGAAGGTCGCCATAACTTTTCCAGTCTGGTGCGTGTCGTAAAATTTGAATCCCAATTTGCGTAAGTGGTGGTAGGCTTCGAGTTGAATGTCTTTCGATCCATTCTCCGAAACCTGCGCTGGGAAGTAAGCGGCGCCAAATCGGAAGAAATACATACCGACTGCTGTCAACGCATAGAATCCGCAGGTAGGCAGCAGGAGTTCAGCGTTTTTCGCGATAAAGACATCGTCGATCAGAATCTTCCGAAGCCAGGGCCAAATGAGACTACAGCCTGAATTGCCCAGTGCGCAGAAGATAAAGAGCAGTTGGAAGTGCCAATACGGTTTTAAATACGACAACAATCGCAGCACGTCTTTCATGTTAGGCCCCTTCTTGCATCCCTGCGAACTGTTTCAGGAATAGATCGTGATATACACCGTTACGCTGAATCAACGCAGCATGCGTGCCGGATTCAACGAGTTCTCCATCGCTGAGTACGAGAATCTTGTCAGCGTTCAAGATCGTTGAGAGTCGGTGTGCGATGACGAAACTGGTGCGTCCTCGCATGAGGCGTATGAGTGCCTCTTGAACGAGTGCCTCAGATTCGGCATCCAGAGACGAAGTTGCCTCATCGAGAATAAGGATTTTGGGGTCTCTGATAAGCACGCGCGCAATGGCAATGCGTTGCTGTTCGCCACCCGATAATTGAACCCCACGCTCACCGACTTCGCTCTCATATTGCTCAGGGAAATTCATGATGAAGTCGTGTGCGTTTGCTAATTTTGCCGCGGCGACGACCTGCTCGTGTGTTACTGCTTCCGGGTCTTCCGCACCCAGACGAATATTATAAGCGATGCTCTCAGCGAATAGATATGGGTCTTGAAAAACGATGCCGATATGGGAGCGCAACGACTGGATTTGAATCTGTTTGATGGGTGTGGTGTCGATGAGAATATTGCCGTGTTGGGGTTCGTAGAAGCGCGGAATTAGGCTCACCAAGGTGCTTTTGCCAGCACCACTGGGTCCAACGATGGCAACTGTTTCGCCGGGTTCGGCTTGAAAACGAATCCGTTTCAAAACGGGTTGTGCATCGCTATATTCAAAGGAGACATCAGAGAATTGAACGCCGCCCTCAATGTGCGTGATGGGTGTACCGTCTCGAGATTCTTGCTCGTGTTCGTCAAAGAACGCGAAGATCCGACGGGCGGCCGCCATGACGGATGGAATGCTGAGATGAAGGGTCACGAGAAAGTGCACAGGACGCTGCAGCGCATTGAACCACATGACTACCGCAAAGAGTTCTCCCACGGTCATAGCGTCTCGTAGAACATACCCACCTCCCACCAGAAGCACCAGCGCATCGCTGAGCCACCAGATGACTAAGATATCGCCTACCTTTTGGATCTTTACCTGTTTGATACGGATTGTCACAAGTTGCTTCAGGAAGTGATGGATGTTTTTTAAATCGTAAAGTTCTTTCCCCAATCCCTTGAGTTCTCGAGAACCGGCAATGCTTTCCTGTAGGTTGCTTGACAGCACAGCGTTCTGTTCTTGGACTTCCTCCCCTATTCGATTGAGGGATTTGTTTAAAAGGATTGGCATCGAGACAGTCACGCCGACGAGGAGCAGTGAGAGAAGGCATAACTGCCAACTAACACTCATGACGACAGGGATGGTGATAATAAGCAGGATGATGTTTGTCGGATAGTCGCTGGCAAATATCTGAAACCCCTCTATCGCCTTTGGCGTGTCTGACGTGAACAGTGCCATGACCTTACCGGTCTGCTGTGTATCATAAAATTTGAAGCCTAATCTACGGAGGTGATGATAGGCGGCGAGTTGGATGTCTTTCGCGGCATTTTGTGAAACCTTTATAGGGAAGTAAGCGAACCCCAGTGAAAAGAGATACATGCCGAATGCTACCAGCATCCAGAGTCCGCACGTAGGCAACAGTTTGTCGGCATCTTTCGCGAGAAAGACATCGTCAATCAGAATCTTTTCAATCCAGGGGAGGACGATAAACCCACCAAAGTAGCCGAGTTGACAAAGAATGTAAAATCCTTGGAAATACCAATACGGTTTTATGTATGACAGGAGCCGCAGAACATCTTTCAATTCATCTTCCCTTGCGAATTGGGATCTGATTCTATTCTAAAATATTTTCAATGCTTAGGGGGCGAGTCATCTTCTGATTTTCGGCTTCCAATTTCTCACGGCTTGCGACGACGCAAATTGAGGCTTTATCCTTATTTTCCTCCAGCGTTTGAAGCAGGGCACGTTTCACCTCTGTGGGGGTTGCGCGTCGGAGTTGGGCATATCTTTCTTCGAGCCCTTCATGTGTCTGCCCTGTGAGGTGATGCGTAAGTGCATCGGTTGAGGCTTGACCGGGTCGAATTGTTTTTTGGTAATCTGTCGCTGTCGCGATGATTGCCCTGTCGATGTCTGCCTGCGTCCATTCTACCTGTTTGATATAATCAGCAGTTCGTTCAAAGACGTTGAGGGTACGTGCGATGTGCGGATCAGCGCATGATCCTTGGTACAGACAGGCATCAAGCGGATCATACGCGAAGCATGGTAGGTAAGCATTGCCCTTAAGACGAACTTCGGTCATAATGTAGCCAAGCCATAAGATCTGTGCCCCGATGCTCAGAAAGGCTGAATCTGGATGTGAGTAGTGCGGTGCCGGTATTGCATATGTACAATTGGCTATCTGCATAGGAACCGCCAACCCTTCGCGTGGTGGAGTGTCGAAAGGTTTAAAACCCATTGATGCTGGAGTTATCGGTTCATTACGCATGTCGCCAATCCATGCAGCGAACTTTTTCTCAAGACTCCCAAAAGCTGCGTCAGAACCGGTAAAGCTGGCAGTCACGCGACCGCGCACTAACAGAAAATCGCGAATCTGTTCGATGTAAGCGCAAAGTTCCTCATGAGATTCATCAAAACGGTTGAGCAACGTTTCACTCGTGCGTAGCTGCGGAAGTCCAAAAACAATTTCCGATAGATAGGCTTGTGGCGAAAACCCGCGGGCGGCATGATAGGTTGCCGAAGCCAAGCCATAAGGAAACCGCGGTTTATTCATCAGGGTTGTGCGACATTCTGTTACTGCTTGGTTAAGTACATCGCGAAGTCGTCCAGTATTACGCGGATTCACAGCAAAAATCAGGTCGTGCAAGACATCTAAGGCATCCCCCATTTTACCGTCAAGTACTTTAAGTTGAAACTGCATGTTACACAACGTTCGCCCCGTATCGAGTGCGTGTGTGCTAAAGTTAGGGGCGCATTCTAATCCACCGGTAGCTGCTGCGGTACGCTGCGCCATCTTCGCGTAATCTATACTGCCAGCACCGAGTTTGTGGATAGCATCGGTGTATCTGGGCAGATACTGCCAAAGGTGTTGCGGCAATCCTTGCAGATCAAAATTTAGGGTAAGATAGTTCACACCGTTGGAAAAGACATTGCTTCGGAGTAGAGGGCGTCCGCTAACCGTTTCAACACTTGTGGAAATATGCAGCGATTTCTCAGGCAGATCAGCGACGCGCAGTTGCGGCAACTTTGCTAAATCCTCGGATGAATTGGGTTGTTCGTTGAGACGTTCAAGTTCAGCGGCATCGGCAGCAATGTCTATCATCTGTTCATCGGTGAGTTGTGAGCGGATCGATTTCAGACGTGCGTTTTCATTCGCATTAAGACGCGCCTGCATACCCGGATCGGGAGAGAGAACAGTTGTCAAACGGTGTTGGTTGTTAAGGAGTTTCTCACGAATTAGCTTATTGAAAATGCGCGGATTTTGCTCCCAGCGTTGGCGGATAACAGATAGGACTGATCCCATCTTTAAAAAGAGGGTCGGCTCCTTTTCATATATCCACGTGTTTATGACACGCGCCATCATCTGAAACGGAAATCTCGGCGTAACTTCCTGATAATCATAAGTGATTTGCTGGAACGCAGCGTTCACTGTTTCCGTGTCAATTTCTGTGTCTGCAATTTGAGCCAATGTATTAACAACCAATTCTGTGAAAGCCTCAATACGATCTGCTTCACTTCCGGTTAAGCCGATGTGAAAGGTACTGTGCGGACCTATAGTATTAACTCCGGGGCGCATGAGAAACCTATTATCAAATAAGTCGGTTCCGAGTTTTGAATCAATAATCGACTTACGGAGCGGGGATCCCTCGTTCCCGATCAGAATCAGACTCAAAATTCGACACAAGACAACATCTTCAGGGTCCGTTGCGTCACCAATAAGCCAGTTGAGCATGAGGTATGTCTTCTCAGCCGTCGATTCATCTGCACCAATCAGATAGGTATCATGCCCTGTCCGTGGGGTTTTCCACTTTGAAGGATGTGTAATTTCTGGTCGGAGGGGGTGTAGAAACCCGTTTGTCTCAGTCTTTGGCATAGCCGCCAGTTTATCGGCAAGAAACGTGAGATAATCACTTGTTGGAATATTGCCGTAGCAGAAGAAGTAACAGTTCTTGGGATGAAAGTAGGTTTGGTGATAGGACTTAAATTGTTCATAAGTTAGGTCGGGCATAACCAGTGAGTTCCCACCACTATCAAGGGCATAGCAAGTGTCAGGCAGAAGTCCGCCAGTCACGACAGAATACGAGTGGTATTCTGGGTCAGACAAGCCGCTTTTTTGTTCATTATAGACAATCCCATTTATTTTTAAATCTCGTGTGGGTTGCTCCGGATCTACAGGTTCAAGATGGTGTCCTTCACGTTTGAAAGTATCCTCTGTCAACAGTGGATAAAAAATAGAATCAAAGTAGACTGCTGCAAGATTAAACAGGTCCTTTTTGACGTTGCTTGAGGCATAGTAAAAGGCATGGTCGAACCAGTTCATGGCGTTCGCATCGTCAAAGGTGGCGAGGCTCATCTTGATCATCTCAAAGAACACCTCTTTTACTGGAAAATTTCGAGATCCTGCCATTACGGAATGCTCAAGGATATGTTGTAGCCCTGTATCGTCGAGTGTTGGGGTTATCGGACTGATCGAGAACCAGTTTTTGGTGTCATCTGTATAGAGATGCAAGAGTCGTGCACCGCTATGTGGATGCAAGAGTTCTATCGCTACTGCCCGCAACTCGTCAATGGGTGTGACGGCTTTCACTTCAAAACCGTGAAGATGTTGCCCTGGGGAAAGGTTAACGGGTGGATGTTGAGAATCTGTTCTGTTTTGTGGAGATGTATTGGGTGCATTATTCTGTTCTGAATGCATTCTAACCTCTATCCTTTCGTGTTGCTATAACGTGAATGAGACTTCGGTCTGAAAGGAGAACAGTCTCCCACAGACCGAAGTCGACCGGAAACAGTCGTATTTCAATCAAACATATTCTTGACCGAGAAAGCTCTATTTCCGGTCCCTCTATGCGCGTATTGTTACTACAAACGAGTCCCTAAAAGGTTGCCTATTTCCATATACTACGCAATATTTATGCCAACGGTAATTGCTTGAAATAGCGGAAATTTCCGCGGATTGTCTGCCAAATTGGCTACAATCTTAAAAGGGTGGCAATTTCATAGGTCAATTTGACCTACTATCATCCTTTCTCTTTCTTGTTAGTGACGCGGTTTAGAGCCGAAAAGGGTGCATGATTTTGTAAAAAATCGCAAAAAGTGGAAGATCGTGTTTTTATTCCTGCCAGATACCGATTTCGCGATAGAAACGGATGGCACCCGGGTGAAAAGACGTGCCTGTATCTTTGACGACATTTTTCGGATTAATGGCTTTGCCGGCACCGTGCCGTTTCACGACTTCCGCCCGATGCGTATACACGGTCTTCGTGAACTCGTAGACGATGTTTTCATCTGCGTTTTCAGCGGTGATGAGGTGCATCGCGCCTACGTTCATACTGGCAAACGGCTCCGTCTGTCCTTTGTAGGTATTCGCGGGAATAGTTATTGCATTAAAGAAAGGGTAATCTGCGAAGAGGGACTGTTTCGCTGCGTCGTCGAATGGAATGAAGAAGATGTCTTGAGACGTACTGGCTTGCGTAGCGGCTGGTGTTGGGACCGCACCGCCGACGAATGCAGCGGCAGCGGAACCATCCGCTAACAAATCTACCGCCCCGATATAAGTGCTATTGATCGGTGTGAAATCGTCGTAGGTGATACCGTGTGCTGCCAGTATCGGTTTAAGGAAGTACTCGAAGCCTGCCCCTGCTGGACCCACAACAATCCGTTTACCGGCGAAGTCTCGAATGCTACGAACACCGGAGGACTGGGGTGTAAGGAACAGTCCAACATTGGGCGCAAGCGTCATGACGGTTTGGATGGTGTGTTCGGTTGCCCAGGCACCTTCGCCGCGCACGGCAAAATAAGAAATTGCGGCGTTAGCGAGCGCGAATTCCAGTTCACCGTTCACGATGCGTCGGATGTTTTCCTGTGTGCCTTTCGTGGCTTCGGCGGTCACTTCCCAGTTCGCTTCTGAGACGTTACCGTCAACGACCTCGGCGATTGCCGAACCGACGACGAAGAACGCACCACCTGCAGGGGCGGTGCCGATACTGATATAGCGGCGTTTTGTGGAATTATCGTTCACTAACTGGGCAGGTGTATCGCCCTTTTCATTTTCGGCAGCCTTTTGTTTTGCAGTATTGTCGCACCCGATGGCGAGTATAACGCAGATGATTGACAGATAGGACAGTATTAATTTCATGAGAGTCTCCTATAGATTATGGTTGCTTCGGGCTTATAAGCCTTTCGATTCCATATTAATTCAGCGGCATTTCAGGTGGAAATGGGCACATTTCTGCCATTGCTGGGAAGATGTGCGTTACATCTTTCCTAAACACATCTCCACTCAAGATGTCAACGATGCCTCCCTGATGCTCTGGGTATTCTGACAGGAACCGCGCGAAACTGAATTCCTTTGTATAAAAAGCGTAGACGAGTTTCCGAAATGCCTCCATCCCCTTTACAAATTCGGGTCCAAAACTTCCAAGTTGCGTTTCGGAGAAGTCATTTTTATCGAACGCTTCGATGATAACATCCGCTGCCATCTCACCAGATTTGAGTGCAAGAAACAGTCCTGTCGAATAAACGGGATCCAAGAATCCGAATGCGTCGCCTACGAGCACCCAGTTGTTGCCCGCGATACGACTCGCACGGTAGGAGAAATCTTTCGTGGTTTGGATGGGAAAAAGTTGCTTCGCGCCTTTGAGCCGTTGTTGCAATGGCGTGCACTTCGTGAGCTCTTCGGTAAAAATTTTTTCGACATTGAGTTTGCCCTCGGTATCCCTTCGATGCTGAAGGAGGTAGTCCAACTCACCCACAACCCCGATGCTCGTGCGGTTATAAGGGAGCGGAATCGACCAGAACCAAGAATCCTTCGCTTCGGTGTGTAGGATAAGCGTCGCGCCTTCATCAATGCCTTCGTCTCTATGTCCACCTTCGTAATGTGTAAAGAGCGATGCCATTTTCAGGTTCGGTTCTATCGTATTCAGATTCAGCTGCCTTCCGATGAGGGACCGCTGTCCGGTAGAATCAACAATGACGGTGGCGTTAAGGGTTTCACGGGTGCCATCTATACCCTGCGTAACGACACCTGTTGCCGTATCTCTTGCAAAGAGGACTTCTCGCACACCGAGTCCCCTGCGGATTTCTACACCTTTCTCTTTCGCATTGTCCAAGAGCATCTCGTCGAATTCACTCCGTAAGACCTGCCATGTAACAGCACTTTCATGCGGGTTGGTTTGAAAGAAGTAGAACGGCGTGGAGGCTTTACCGGAGCGTGAATAGAACTGTACACTGTACTTCTGAGGGAAATGGCTCGTCCGTAGTTTTTCGAGCATACCGAGTCGCTTGAAGGTCCAATACGTGGCGGGGATCAACGATTCCCCGATTTTGAATTTCGGTTCAGCTTCCCGTTCAAGAAGCAGCACGCGATACCCTTGTTCCGCGACGAGCGTTGCCACAGTGCTGCCGGCGGGTCCGCCCCCGATAACGATGGTGTCGTAGGTGTGATGTCTGTTCATCTGTACGTTTTCAATGGGAGATATTCTGTTCTGTCTTAAGATCGCCGCAGTCAATCCACAGCTTCTTCATTTAATGATAGCTTCTTGATTATTTGTGATTCTTCCGACAATCATTGTGTTGGTGCCGAGATCTTAAAGCCGATCCGGTAAGCAGCCGGAAACCCGATCCGTAAACCGTAAACAGTCGCATCCGGGTGCTTGGCAAGAAGGTTGTCTGTAGCTACCAAATCCTCATCAGCAATCGCATAATCCCCTGTTTTGATGTCAATTGCCAAGAATTTTCCTTTGTGCATGGATTCAACTTTGTTACGTATGTTTTGCTGATAAAGTGCTTCGCCGCGGGCAGCAATAGTTTCAGAGGTGTTATCAGGGTATGACATCGTAATTCTCCTAACATTTGGGAGTCAGATTGTTTCTGCTGGAAGAGGCAAGTCACAATTACATAGCGCACCTATTGACAGAATTTCCTTACAACAATTGTAACATAAGGTTGCAGCACGCGTCAACTGTGGCGCGAAGGTGGATCCTGTGTTAATTTACCAAAGACTCGGCAGAAAGCACCCTTGCTTTAGCTGGGTGATGAATGCCGCCCTCTTGGATTAGACCCAAGCGTGATGTCTAAAAAACATTTGACTTTGGTAGTGAATTGTGGTATAATATTGTCATACATTGTGGCGGTGGAGACTACCTCTCGCTTGAGAGTGCCACCGCACCGATTAGTCTCGGTATCACAATGTAAAGGAAAGACAATGTATACCACCACCACAATAAAACACCGTAGAACGGATTTTCTCGATTCCCTTGCCCGTGAGTCGGGGCGTTGCTATTCCAAAGTTGTCTCGCTTGTGAGAAAAACACATGCAAATAAGGACCTGTGGCTTTCTAAAGGCGGCGTTCAAAAATATCTACGTCACCGCGGGTATGCACTGCATTCCCAAAGTATCCAAGCGTGTGCGGATTCCTATTTTGATGCACTAAATTCGTATTTTCAGGTTCGCAAGGTCAATCCCGATGCGAAACCTCCAAAGCGAACGCCAAAGCATTTCAAAGTCCGTTGGAAGTCCACTGCGATTCGTCATAAAGACGGAAAACTTATACTCTCTAATGGGCGTGGACGTGACCCGATTGTATTAGAAATAGAAGAAATAGAAACAAAACCTCGCTATGTAGAAATGTATTTTCGCCGCGGTTGCTACTATTTCGCGATTGTTGATAAAATAGACGTACCACCAAAACAAGAGACAGGTATAGCAGTAGCAGTGGATATGGGCGAGATACACCCGATTGTCTCTCACGATGGCGAAAAAACCCTCATCTATAATGGGCGGCTCCTGCGATCTATCGTTCAATATCGAAACAAAGTCAACGCGAATTTCCAAGCCAGTATGAGTCGGTGCCGGAAGCGTTCAAAACGCTGGTATCAACTTCTGAAGGCAAAACGCCGAACACTTGATAAAATTAACGCACAACTCAAGGATGCCGAACACAAAATCACATCACGCTTTATATCCGACTGCGAAAAGGCGAAGGCGGATACGATAGTGATTGGAGACCTAAAAGGCATTCGCGACCGCGCAAAGTTTGGCAAAAAGTCTAATCAGAAGATTCACTAGTGGGCATTCTCTCGGATAGCAGAGAAAATCTGCTACAAAGCGGAGATGGCAGGTATTCACGTAATGTTTGAATCCGAAGCGTATACCTCACAGACCTGCCCCAAGTGTGCGAACCGAAAGAAACCTACAAACCGAAACTATCACTGCAAACACTGCGGTTTGAAGTATCACCGCGACGGTGTCGGTGCTATCAATCTATGGTCAAAAGTATCAGGATATTTGTTGTATCCTGTAGTCGGGGAACTGGCAGCCCCCTTAGGTGTCAAATTTCATTGGCATCTAAGTCGCTCTGGGTAACCAGAGAATTGTCCTATAAGGAACAAAGGAATCCCCCGTGCTTTAGCTGGGGGAGGATGTCAACTATGTGTTTCTATATGTGCTCGAAGCACCTTATTTATTTCCGCGTGATAATCTTGTCCTTGTTTTTTGAACCATTCCAAAATTTCATGTTCAATCTGAAGATAATTTTCAGGAACAATCCGCTGAGCATTTTCCCAAAAATCATCATCAAGTTCGGGGATATCTGACGTATCAATCGAGTCCTCAGGAAGGCTCTCAATTTCAGAGAGCCGTGTTTTTGAAAACCTCATGATATTTTCTCCTTTCCTTGGATGTTGCTTTTCTGGCAGAAATAATTCGTGTCTGATTGCCTCGGTTGGTGTGACAAACTACCAACACTACCCCGTCTCCAAGGGGCCCAATGGTAATCTCTCTAATCTCTTCTTGACCTTTTTCATCGTAATAATCTCTGGGATCGACTCTTGTGAAGTGTACACTTTCAAAAATAAGCACTGCTTCTTCAAAACGAATCCCATGCTTTTTGAAGTTCACTCGGTTTTTGTGTTCGTCCCAGCTAAATTCCATAATGCTAGCTTGGCTTATTTATACGGTGTTAATATCATCATAATACAATATTATAACACAACTCAAAGGATTACATAAGTCCTAATTGATTAACAAAGAGTGGGGGTATAATCTCAATTCATTGCGTCCCAACGCTCAATGGGTTGTGCGACTACTAACCGAGGCGTGTTTTTCATGAGGTCCGCTCATCCGTAAATCGGTTTGATTTAAGCTCCGACCTCGGTAGCGTTCCGAGTGGGACTGACTTCACGACGGCGCGCAAACCTAACTCGTCTCGGATCGCAGCAGCTACGAGCGTAGCGGTTTCAGCAGGATTTGGATGCGTAGATTCAATCTGGATTTCGAGTTCGTCAAGCGTGCCTGTTCCGTAGATGCGTGCCGCGAACTCGCGGACATCCGAAAACTTGAGGATGATGTTTTCGAGTGTCGCAGGATACACGTTCAGGCCGCGAATGATAACGGCTTTGTCCAATCGTCCGATAACGCCGCCGTCAAGAACACGACTCGCCCGACCGCATTCACACAGTGCTGGTTTGAGCTTGACGTAGTCTCCCGTCCGGTAACGGATGACGGGCATGCCAACGCGTCCTAAATTTGTTATGACTAACTCGCCCGCGTCCGCGGGATTTCCAGTTTCTGGATCGAGGACTTCACAGATAAACTCGTCTTCGTTGAGATGGACACCCGCCTGCGGTTCGCACATAACACCCCAAGCACCGACTTCCGTTGCGCCGGCATGATCGTAGGCACGCGCCCCCCAACGGCTCTCAATACGGTGTTTCGTAGCGGGTAGACTCGCCCCAGGTTCACCGGCATGGATTGTCACCCGAATTGAGGATTCTTCAGATAGATTGATGCCATCCTGTTCTGCGACTTCAGCGAGCCGCAGCGCATACGTCGGTGTCGCAATTAGGACTGTCACGTCGTTGCTGAGAATGGCGCGTATCCGCTGGTCGGAGGTCATGCCTCCGTTTGGGATTATGAGTGCTCCGAGTTGCTGTGCACCGTGATAGGCACTCCAGAAACCGATAAACGGACCGAACGAAAAGGCGATCATGAGTCGGTCCGCTGAAGTTACGCCAGCAGCGCGATAGATTTCGCCCCAGCATTTTCCCCACCAATCCCACGATTCCGCTGTATCTAACCATCGCAGGGGTGAACCTGTTGTGCCTGAGGTGCGGTGGAGACAGGTATATCGCTCCAACGGAAAGGTGAGATTTGTGCCGTAAGGGGGATGCGATACTTGATCGGTGCTGAGTTCTTCCTTTGTGGTAAACGGGAGCTGCTGGTAATCTGCGAATGATTGTACGTCGTTTGGATGCGTGACCCCAGCTTCGGTGAGTTTTTGCCGATAGAAGGCGTTGGTATCCAACACGGGAGCAAGCATCTCGCGGAGGCGGTATAATTGTGTGTCTGTATCCATGTTAATAGGTTTATAGTGAATTTGAAAAATAAATAGACACCTTGTAGGGGCAGGTCTTGTACCTGCTCGCCAATACTGCCTCTGGTGGTTTAGGTATATCGCGTGTTCTGATATTCGGGGGCATAGAACGCCGGGAGCAGGCTATCGACTTGGAGCAATCCGCGTTGCGTCAGTTGAATCTCGTCCGATGCGGCGTTGACCCGCAACATGCCGTCGTTTTGAAGTTTTTCGTAGGGTTCGGCAAAAGTATTGAGGATGTCTGCGTCGAACTTCGCTTTGAAATAGGAAGGTCTGATCTTTCCGAGTTTGAGTTGCAGGATCATTTCCCGCGTCAACCGTTCCGTTTCCGTCGGTTTCAGTGCCCGATAGACTGGGATCCTATCTTCCTCAAGGTGGTTGAGGTAGTCTCCCCACGAAGGGGCGTTTTGGAAGTGAATCCCGCTGAGGTGTGAGAAGGAGGCGACACCTGTCCCTATCATATCGCTCCCCTGCCATACGGCATCGCGATAGACAAACTGGCACTGCTTATCTTTCTTGAGTACCGTATACGCGCTGGATTGTGCGTAACCGGCTTGCGTAAACTGTTCAAAGGCGTATTGATGCCATTCGCGTTTCAGTTTCCAGTCTGCCACGGGTAGTGTATCGCCGCCGAGAATGTCTTTAGAATAAACGGTATTGAACGGCAATTCCAGCTGATAGACGGTAATACTGTCCGGATCAAGTTCAATGGTCTTTTTGACGGTTTCTCGCCAACTCTCCCACGTTTCACCTATCATGCCTGAGATGAGGTCGATGTTGACCTGATCGAACGCCAGCGTCTTTATCCAGGGGACGATGCGATACACCTCTTTGGAAAGGTGTGCTCTGCCGTTTTCGGCGAGGATCTCGTCGTTGAGATTCTCAACACCGAGGCTCAGTCGCGTTACACCGATCCCTTTGATCGCCTCTACTTTCTTTTCCGTCAAGGTACCGGGTTCACATTCAAAAGCGACCTCTTCAGCGGCATCCCACGGCATGACCCGTTTTACGCTGTCAACGAGAGCCGTTAGGTGTTTGACGCTGATATAGGAGGGGGTCCCGCCGCCGAAATAGACGAATTTCAGGGGTCTCCCTGTGATTGCGGGTTGTGCGCTGTAAAGTTCGACCTCTTTCGCGAGCGCGTTCAGATACGTGTCGATTTCCGAGCTGTTTTTATCGGTATAGACGCGGAAATAGCAGAATTTGCACCGTTTACGACAGAAAGGGATGTGGAGGTATAAGCCGAGTGTAGCATCTGGGCGCGGTTGTTCCCTGAGCACTCGTCGCACTTCTGGGACATCGGACTCGCCCCATACAGAATACGGTGGGTAGTTGGAGACGAAAACGCTTCCGACGGTGGTGTCTTTTGAGTCTATACCTGCTGTCGCAGGTTCCGGTTTTGTTTCAGGCATTATTTTAAGCTCCTCTGATTCTTAGTCAAATTCACAATCGAATAAGTTCACATTATTATAACATGAAACGGTAAATCGCGCCAATTCACCCAAAGCAGTAGAGGATTCCATCCTCGGTTCCGATGTAGATTCTGCCATTGGAGACACTGGGTGAGGCGACGATGGATGAACCCGTTGCGAATTCCCACACCGATTCCCCAGTCGTAATATCTAAAGCGATAAACAATCCCCGGGTTGTCCCCACAAAGGCACGCCTCCCGACAATGACGGCGGAAGACTCAATACGAGATTTAGCGGTATACGTCCATAGCGACTCACCCGTCGCCTGTGAAAGCGCATGCACCATCTTATCGCGTCCTCCGATAATAACGCTGTCTTCCGTGAGGGCGGCGGAAGCAAAGAATGGGAATCTGCGTTTCGGATGCCGATACCGCCAAACAATTTCCCCAGTGTCTAAGGCAACCGCCAATATTTCGGTGCCATACGTGCCACAATAGACCCGATCTTGCGAAATCGCTGGACTCGCACCGACATACGCACCGAGATTTACCTGTTGCGTCTGTGTACCGTCGTCAATATTAATGACGCGAAGGTAACTGTCGCATCCGGTAACAATCGCGAAGTTCTCTGCCTTTTCGGAATCGCTTGCGACTTGCGTCCAGACGCCAGGGGTGCCGTGGACGTAGCCTTCAGTCTCTAATTTCCAGACCTGTTTTCCGTTCTCTCGGTTCAGACAGTAGAGGAATCCGTCATACGAGCCGAAAAGCACGCGGTCGCCAATGATGTTTGCCGATGATATGATTTCACCTTCCGTCGTGAACTGCCATTTCGCTTCTTGGGTGTTGATGTCCACCGCATGGAAAATCCCATCTCCATCACCGAAATAGACGACGCCGTCGTGAATAGAGGGAGAGGCTTTGATCTGTGCCCCTGCTTGATACGTCCACCTTTGTTCGCCGGTTTGTGCCTCGATTGCGTAGAGAGTTCCATCTAATGCACCAACATACACGCTGCCATCGACGACTGCAGCGGTGGATTCAATCATATCTCCTGCCTGAAAAGTCCAAAGCAATTGCGGATTTTCGGGGAGTTGGGAATCTGTGACACCCGTGAGTTGCGGGTTACCACGGAAACTTGCCCAGTTACCAAAAGATACATGTGAGGCGAGGAGCAATAGGAAAATTAGAAAAGTAGCAGGCACACGCCGTTGTGCCGTCGCTTTTAACTGGAAAGAGTTAGGATTGTCCTTGGGCGGTCGTATTTTAGTATACTTGTTCATAAAGTTTCATAAAGTCTCTAATGTTGAGAGGACGCGGGTTAAACTGTGCTGTCCACTGTGTCGCCGCTTCCTCTGCCAATGTCGGTATATCTGCTGTTCCTATTGTGTGTTGGATGAGGTGATCCCGAAGTCTATTTGGCAAATTGCCGATCTGTTTTAGGGCTGTAATTCTGTCCGCTAAGTCTCCATCCGGATACAGTTCACGATAGGCGTCTCCTGCGACAGTACTATTGAATCGGATGACGTGCGGTAACAACAATGCGACGGCGACGCCGTGGGTAACCTCGTATCTCGCTGTCAAAGGGTTGGCGCAGGCGTGCGCGGCACCGAGCATCGAGTTTTCAATTGCCAGCCCGGCGAGGTAAGCACCAAACAACATTTTGCTTCGGGCGGTAGCGTTTTTGGGGTCAAGGCATGCCGCAAAATGCGTGTTCAACAATTCCCATGCGTGTTGTGCGAACATTCGAGACATCGGGTTGTGTCGGGTTGAGACGTAACTTTCAACAGCGTGTGCAATGGCGTCTATACCGGTGATTGCGGCGACGCGTCTCGGCAAGGTTTTCGTAAGTGTGGCATCCAAAATTACAGTCCCGAATCGTGCTTTTTTATCGCCACACGCCATTTTGATATGTGTATCCGCCTGTGCGATGAGGGCATAGGACTGCGCTTCGCTGCCTGTGCCGATCGTGGTCGGGATACCGACAGAGGGGAGCATCGGTTGTGTTGCTCTGTTTGTACCCCAGTAGTCCTCCATCTTTCCACCGTTTGTGAGCAGAAAGTTTACGCCTTTCGCACAATCCATTGAACTGCCGCCGCCGAGTCCGATGATGATATCTATCGGCGCGTTGATTTTCGCAACTGCAAGCGCGGCGTCAACGTCTTTTGTCGTTGGGTTGGACGTGACATCAGCAAAAACATAGGTGGCGATCCTTTCGCTTTGCAGTGCTGAGACGGCGCTTGCGAGGATGCCTGCCTTTTCGATACCGGTGTCTGTCACAATAAGGACGCGACTCCCACCGCGTTCGCGGGTCAGCGCACCGAGTCTCTCGATTGTGTTATTACCGAAGATGACCTGTTGGTTCAGTTCGCAGTCGAAAGTTTCCATCTTTTCAACTATGGCCTCCGATTCGCTCTCCACTCCGTGACGAGCGGGTTTTTAGTTAATTCGTGACTGGGTTAGAACCCATGTAATGGAGAGCAGTCCAAGGGATCATAGATAAAAAAACCTCGCTTTTCTGAGGCATGCCAGCGCGGTATTACCTCGTAACAAGCTCCTATAACAGGATACCAGAATTTAAGAGGGAAAATCAAGGGAAAGGTAAATTGTCTCAGTAGCGAGGTTTTATGAGGGGTAAGAGGTGATTGGATGGTATTGGTGTTAATTGTCTGAATCGCGGATTACATGGATCGCGCAGATTTCGCGGATTGAAAGCGTCTGGCATTGGGGAATGGAGCTGGATATCTGTCAGAATCGCGGATTATCGCGGAGGACGCGAATTGCACAGATTACACGGATTCTGTTGCGTTAGGGTAGGTGGCTTCCACCACCGGTTTGCGACCAGAAATCTTCGGCAACTTGTTGATGGTTCTGATGCAGCCAAAGATGAATCCGCCTTAGAATGCGAGGCAATCCTTTTTGCGGCAAGTTTTCTACTTCCCAACTCGCCATTTGCCTCCGTAGCGAACTATCAATCGGGTTTTCAACCCCAATATCTACTTGATGGCAGGCTTGTATGAGTTTATGGTCATCCGTGGCAAGGATGTTAGCATTACGAGTGAGCGTTGTTTGCACCAGAACTGCATCAGTGATGTCAATTTCTAAAGTGTCAGCACTCTGCATTGCGGCGAGCGTAATAGGTAAGTCTACTTCAACAATTTCTATAGGTCCCGCGGAAAAATGGGAAAGTTGTTGTGAGGCAAGGTTGACATCTACCGCATAAACCTTTGTGAGAATCGCCTTTGCTTCAAGCAGGGTAAGCGTTGTCGTGAACCAACTCGTGTGGTCTCGGATAAACGACTCGCACGCGGCAGATGCGGGATGGTTGTCAAGCAAGGAGTAGACAATCAGCATCGCGTCTAAGCCACGCGACGCGAATTGATCAGAAGATAAGGTCATCACCGCTTACCTCGGACAAGTCTAATGCCGAAGGGTTCCCCATTTTGAGTTTCTCGGCATAAATCTCATCCCACGTCTGGGCAGCGTGGGGACGGATTAGGATACCATCATCTGTCCTTTCAAGCACGACCCCCGATTCCAACCCCAATTCTTTCACCCAGTCAAGGGGCAATTTGATCTTATAATCAGTCTCCAACGCAAGTGTTTTCATGGTATTCACCTCTTCCTATAAATGTTAAAGAAAGTATATCATAACTTGCGTCAGTTATCAACAGTTTTGAGTAGGCTTTTCTAAGCGGATTGACACTCTGTAACATCAAGTTATCTGCTAAGAGGACGGCTTTGTGTTTTACTGCTATGTCTACAACGGGGTTAGCAGTGCGGCAAGGTCTTCTGGCAACTGAATACCGGTTTTCTGCTCAAAATTTGTAATACTTCCATATATTTGACAAAACGATCCGATGATATCTACCCCATTTTCCTGAACACGGGTTAGATCTGCTCTGGCTTTATCCCATTTTTGAAAGTGGAACCATACTAAGGCGCGACAGCAATAAGCATTGATAAAACTGGGATTCATTTGTATCGCTTCGTTATAGTTTTCTATAGCAAGGTCAAATTCGCCTTTTTGACAATAAGCACTTCCACGATTGAAATAGGCCTCAGCAAGTTTTGGGGTAAACCTTATTGCTGTGGTATAGTCTTCTATAGCAAGACCAATCTCGTATTTTTGAAAGTAAGCATTGCCCCGATTGACATAAGCGTCAACATAACAGGGATCAATCTGTAATGCTGTATTACAGTCATCAATGGCTTTGTCTACCTGACCTTTTTTGAGGTAGGCATTGCTGCGATTACTATATGCTTCGGTGCAATTGGGATCGAGTGTACTGCCTCCCTACGACAGATATGTGAGGTGCTGGGTTTCACCCGAAGTAACCTCTATTATCAACCGAAGCAAGACCCGTCTGAAGACATCCTCTGCGATGAAATGGAGGCGTTGGACCCTGCGGTATCCGACGTATGGATACAGGCGTATCACACAGCTGCTACAGCGGATGGGATACACCGTTGGGTCTAAGCGTGTTGCGCGCGTGATGAAAGCAACAAACCTATCAGTCGCAGTCAAGCGTGTCTGTCAGACCTCAACATCGCTTGACGAACCGCTGCCGTGGGTGAATCGCCTTCAGACCCTTGAGGTTTCACGATGTGATCAGGTCTCTGGGTTGGCGATATGACCTATGTCCATCTGAAAAGCAGGTTCGTGTATGTTGCTCTGCTCATGGATGTCTTTACGCGCATGATTAGAGGGTGGCATCTGAGTCAGCACTTGACGCAACCGCTGACGCTCAAACCGCTCGAAGAGGCGTTGTACCACGGCGTCCCGGAGATTCATCATTCCGATCAAGGCGTGCAGTATCTTTCAAAAGCTTATATTACCACGCTACAAGCACATGGCGTTGAGATTTCCGTCGCAGAGCGCGGACGCCCTTGGAAGAATGGATATGCTGAAAGACTCATCCGCTTGTTTCACATAGCCTACGAACAAGTCATCCAATAAATCGGGATCAGCATCGACTTGCTTTTCCAAACGACGGTAAGCACTGCTGGTCACGCGCCACGCCTCGTTTTCTTGACCCCGATAGAGATACGTTATTTCAGGACGTGTTATCTTATCTATTTGGCTAATGTAGTTTGTTAAATTAGAGATTTCAATGGGTGTATTCATGTATTGTCGTTTCTATCCTATATTCCTCTGACTAATCTCAATTATACAACCGAGGGGTGGGTTTGTCAATCTTAATTTTCAAGATCATTTACCCCCATTTTTAAAAGCGTTGAGAATATAGTTGTTATGGATTGATGTTTATGTTTGGTGGCGAGTTTTTACCATTGTCAGAATCGCAGTCTCAGTTTCGGTTACGCGGTATTATGAGTATACCAGCGGACAATCTCATTTTCAGGGAAACTTCGGCTTGGAGTTGCATGTTTAAGGAGGGAAGTTTGTGTGTTCAGGTGCTGTAATAGCCTTTAATTCCACCAATGTTCTGACGGCTACTACAAAGGGGATTGGGATTGGATATTCCCCTACAAATATAGTGTGAGGCGAGGTTCGTAAACCTCGCCAGCGAACTATAGAGGACTTCTTGTAATCCGGTGTGATGTATGATGAAACCTGTGGTTCACAAAAATGCCCGACTTTATTTGTACGCAGATTTCAGGGAACCCCATGTTGTGCTCAGTTTGCCAGCCGGATCAACGCTGGTCGTTGAATCGACAAACGGATCTTCAGGACCGGTGGCGAGATGTGCAATCTCGTCTTCAGTGAGTGCTCTGTGGAACATCAGGAATTCATCCAAAAGCCCGTTGAATGCCCACGTAGGTCCCACGTTACCATCAAAAGCAGGTGCCTCTGAACCGATCCCGATGAACCCGAACCGTGCTGCTCCCGCACCGATGACCTCCGTCGGAGAGTCAATTTTTTCATCGAGTTTGCCATCAACATAGATACGCTTCTCTTCGCCATCAAAGACTGCGACGAGATGATGCCAGTTGTCATCGGCGACATCCGTTTTGCCATACCAATCGTGAATTGGACAGCAGTGATCGAAAGCAACGAAAGTCGTGCCGTTGTTGCCACCCACGTCATCACCGACAGCAAAGCGGAAGAATTCGCTCCGATCCCACGACGCAATCATCCCTCTTACGCCTGTTTTCGACCAGACAGCAAGACTGAGTGCCGGGAACGGTTCTGCGTAGTTATGATTCCGCACCGAGATATATTGGGCGGAGTCTCCTGGAAGCTCTATAGCACCTCCCACTTTGCCTGCCACGATCTGTAAATCGTCGCCGTGGAGGAAACCATCATTCCCGTTGCCAGACCCATCGAGGACATCATCCCCCTGCTGGGTATCCTCGTTGAAACTGTAGTAGATAACAAGGTCTGCGTCACTAACGCTCTGCGCGTGGCTTGTTAGGACCGCTCCTGTCAGCATTAGACCCAACATCAAAAATCTGAAGATAAAAGAAGTTTTCATTGGTGTTCTCCTTGCTATGCAAGCATGTATTTTCAAAGACGCTACTGTGCCAAAACCTCAAGTCCTGCGCCCTACACACGACTATAAAATGAGGTTTCCTAACAGTACTGCTTACCATCTTCACACGGAGGGTGCGGTTACGAACTGTCCCCGCACAGGAAACAAATGTGTGTAGGTCTTGAAGTTTATGAGATTATATAAGTTATAGGTGAATTTGTCAATACCATTTTTAACTTCTACAATTCAGATGCCTTCGAATGCATGATAACATGTATCAGGAAATGAACGGGGGTCCGCTACCAGACTGGAGAGGCGTTTTGGCTTGACAGGCTAAATGGAGAGCGCGCACAGGTCTTCGGTGTGCCAACTGACAGTGCGATCATCAATCTTCTCTGCACCCCGTTTCAGGTACCCATCAATTGGTTTGCCTTCGAGCACTCGGACTTCAAACGTATAAGGCGGATCAATTTTCAGTGGGGCGATCTCAGTGATGTTTCGGCAAGCCGTCGCGGCAGTCTCTCGAATCAGTTCTCTTGATCGTTGCGGTGATAGATGCAACGCAAGTTCCTGTCCGAGTCCTTGTTTGGTTTCAACGCCGTAAATGTCGGGTATAAGTTGTTTCGCCTCTGCAACCGCTTTATCGTCGCCGGAGATGAAAACCGTTGGGACATTGAAACTGCCTGCAAGTGCTGCACGACATCCGAATTCTCCGATCATTTCTCCGTTGAGTTTGTAGTATTCAATTGACAAAGAAGAATACGTATGACTCAATGGCGCGTTTGGCGTGCCTGCCATAGCGTGTTGCCCTAAGAAAAAGAGGGCGTCGTAGGTTACGTCGAGGAAGTAGGGCGGACGAATAGGACCCCGCGCAATTAACTTCGCCTTCGGATGGAATTCGAGCACATCAATACCGCCAGTCCCGTGCCCGTCCCAGACCACGATTTCTGCGTCTGCATCCACATCAAGGATGCCATCAACGGCAGCATTTAACTCCTGCGTCAACAATTTCATGGCTGTCTGTTTCTGGGGACCTTCTTCACGGGTTTGACTGAAGCGGGATACCATCGCAACCCCTTCTAAGTCGGTTAAGATATAAATCTTCATGGTCGGGATCCTGTAAATAGCCCCCTACGGGGTAGGCACAAGACCTACCCCTACGGTAGGGTAGGCACAAGACCTATTGCTACGGTAGGGTAGGCACAAGACCTATTGCTACGGTAGGGTAGGCACAAGACCTACCCCTACACTTTATTGAAACGCCCAAAATTTGTGAGTAGCAACTTGGGTTATAGGACTCCTATGACACAGTCCACGTTTCGCCGTCGTTAAGGAGTGCTTCGAGGTTGCCTTCGCCCATCCGTTCTTTTGCGGTGCGGATCTGGTTCGTCATCAGGTCCTCGTAACACGGGTGCCTGATACTGCGGAAAATGCCGATGGGATCCGGCAGGTCAAGCGTATCACTCATCCGTGCGAGGAAATTCGCCAAAGTGGTGTCCTCCGCATACTGGTCGTGGACGATGAGGTCATCCGTGGAGTATTCGCCGTTTGTGGTTTTCACGACTTCGGGTTGGAAACCGTTCAGTCGGATACCCTTATCGCGTTCGGCGCCGAAGACGAGAGGTTCATTGTGTTCCAGAACCACCGTGTTGTCAGCCTTTGTATCTTTTTCCGTGTATTGGAAGAAGGCACCGTCGTTAAACACGTTGCAGTTTTGGTAGATTTCGATAAACGAAGTGCCTTTGTGTTCAAACGCGGATTTGATAATGGCTCGGAGGTGATTTGGATCTCTATCCAGCGAGCGCGCCACGAATGTAGCACCGGAAGCCAATGCGAGACTAATCGGATTAAAGGGAGTATCTACCGAACCGAGAGGCGTGGATTTCGTCTGTTTCCCTTGCTCGGATGTCGGGGAGTATTGCCCCTTCGTCAATCCGTAGATACGATTGTTAAAGAGCAAAACGTTAACGTCGAAATTGCGGCGCATCAGGTGGATGAAATGGTTGCCACCGATTGAGAGTGCATCACCATCGCCTGTGATGACCCATACAGAGAGGTCGGGATTCGCCATTTTTACACCGGAGGCGATCGTTGGGGCTCTACCGTGGATGGTATGGAAGCCGTAGGTGTCCATGTAGTACGGAAATCGACTCGAACACCCGATGCCGGAGATAAAGACAATGTTCTCTTTGGGGATGCCGAGTTCCGGCATAATACGTTGGGTCTGCGCGAGGATGGAGTAATCACCACAACCTGGGCACCATCGGACATCTTGGTCGGATTCAAAATCCTTTTTAGAGAGGGTGGGTGCCCCAGCGGGGATGCGTGAGGATCTTTTTCTTCTCATGGTTTGTTTACCGTCTTTTTTCGTAAACCCTATAGGCAGGATTTCCAACCCAACCAGTAGGGGGCGGGTATTGCGGGCGTTAGGACCTAAGCGCGCCCTATTTCTTCAAGTATTTCGTCTATTTTCGATGCCAACTCAAAAACATGGAAGGGTTGCCCTTGCACCTTGTTAAAACCGATTGCATCAATAAGATAGGTGCTACGAATGAGCTGAAGGAGTTGACCACTGTTTTGTTCAGGGATTAAAATCTTTTTGAATCTCTGTAGAATGTCGCCTAAATCTTTAGGAAACGGATTGAGATGTCGGAGATGAACGTGTGCGATTGGAAGTCCGTCGGCGAAACAGTTTTCTGCTGTCGTTCGGATTGCGCCATAGGTGCCGCCCCATCCAAGGAGCAGGATGTCACCTTCTGAGGCACCGAAAACCTCTGTCGGGGGTAACGCATCGGCGATGCGTGCGACCTTTTCTGCGCGAATTTCCACCATTCTTTGGTGGTTTTCGGCATCGTAACTGACGTGTCCCGTCACATCCGATTTCTCTAAGCCCCCGATGCGGTGTTCTAAACCAGCCGTCCCGGGTTTCGCCCAGGGGCGCGCAAGCGTTTCTGGATCGCGTAGATACGGTTCAAACCCGTTACGGGTATCTGCGCTCACTGCGAAATCGGGCCTAATGTCCGGGAGTTCAGAGAGTTGCGGAATCTTCCACGGTTCAGCCCCCATGGCGATGTAGAGATCGGAGAGGAAAATCACCGGTGTCCTGTATTTCACGGCGATACGACAGGCTTCGTAGACCGTCTCAAAGCAGTCGAACGGACGTGACGGCGCAATAATAGGCAACGGGGATTCGCCGTTCCGACCGTAGAACATCTGCAAGAGATCCGACTGTTCCGTCTTTGTCGGCATCCCTGTTGAGGGACCCGCACGCTGGATGTTACATATTACGAGTGGAAGTTCGGCAATCATGGCGAGGTTAATCGCTTCCGACTTGAGCGCAAGCCCTGGACCGCTACTTCCGGTGACACCGAGCGCGCCACTAAATGCGGCACCGATTGCGACCCCGACAGCGGCAATCTCATCTTCCATCTGCATTGTAACGACCCCAAAATTCCGGTATTGTGCAAGTCCGTGAAGAATATCACTTGCGGGTGTTATTGGGTAGCTGCCGTAAACGAGGGGTAGACCGGATTGATACGAAGCTGCGACAAGTCCCAGCACGGTTGCCATGTTCCCTTCGATATTTCGATAAGTCCCGGGTTCAAAGTCGGCAGGTTTCACATCGTAGGAGACAGCAAACTGCTCGGTCGCTTCGCAATAGGTATTGCCGGCACGGAGCGCGAGAATATTGGATTCTACATACTGAGGCCTTTTCGCGAACTTCGTCTTGATCCACTTCATCGTGTATTCCATCGGACGATTGTAGAGCCAGAGGATCATACCGAGTGCGAAAAAGTTTTTACATCTATCGATTTCCGGCGTGCTTAATTGTGTCGCTTCGAGTGCTTTTCGAGTGAGTTGTGTTAATTCGACACGGAAAACTTGGTATTTCGTGAGTTTATCGTCTTCGAGCGGATCCGCTTCATATCCTGCGAGGCGTAAATTACGGCGTGCGAAGTTGTCGGTATTTACAATCAGGATGCCGTTGGGTTTGAGTTTATTGAGGTGTACCTTTAAAGCGGCAGGGTTCATCGCGACGAGGACATCGCAAAGGTCTCCGGGGGTATGAATTTGTTCGCTTGAGAAGTGGAGTTGGAACCCTGACACCCCTGCTATCGATCCGGCGGGTGCTCGGATTTCAGCGGGATAATCGGGGAGCGTGGCGACATCGTTCCCAATGAGGGCAGTGGTTTCAGTCATTTGTGTGCCAATGGTCTGCGACCCATCACCGGAGTCGCCAGCAAATAGGATTGTCGCTTCCTCGATTTGCTCAACTGGTTTGCGCATCACAATTGTCCTTTGTTATGATAAGTGCATGTTTGGCAACTGCACCCAAGAAATATGAAAAATTTTGAGGTATTTAGGCACCCTCTCGGGCTTTAAAAGCATCTCGAACCGGTTTCGGGGGTAGCGTTAAGACTTCCTGGAGAAACTCCTCGACGAGATAGGACATTAAGTCACGAATGGATACCATCCCGATCGGACGATTTTCCGTATCAACAATAGGGACGTGTCGGTAGCCGCCCCGTGCCATGTAGAGGAGGGCAGTGTTCAGCGTATCTTCCGGCTGTGCTGTCTGCGGATCTGCGATCATGAATTCCGTAACGTTAATGTCGTCCAAGTCTCCAACGTGTTTATTGAGAATTTTGTTGAGTACGTCTCGTTCACTAAATATTCCGCGGAGATAATTGTTCTCAACAACAGGTGCTGCGCCGATTTCGTTCGCGAGGAGTAGATCAATCGCCTCATTTGTGCTGGAGCCGATGTCAATCCGAATGATGGGACGCATCAGATCCTTTAGCGAAACCTGAATCTCTGGCACTCTCCATGCTTTCAGTGCAGCGTCTTCGTCCATCTGCTCTAATTCTTCATCAATTGCTAGGTCATATAGCATGGTTAGGCCTCCTACTCCTGATTTTCTATAAAGATAGCGATATGTTCTAAGATATCGCGGGTTGAAATTATGCCGATGGGGTATGCCTCTCCCTTGTCGTCCCAAACACAAAGCGGGAGATGCCGGAAGTGCCCGAGATGCATCAAGTTGAGTGCGAAGGCAATTGGGTCACTGGCGCGTAATGTCTCTGGGTCCGCTGTCATCACCTGTTCGACCTTAAATTCCGCGGGAGCAGCGCGCTGCCCACTCACGTGCCGGAGCAGATCCCGTTCCGTGATGATCCCGATTAATTGTTCATCTTCATCAACGACGAGAACACACCCGGTTCCTCTCTCTTGCATCATATCAATGACGACAGAAACAGGGGATCCGACTTGCACGGTGGTGGGTTGCTTGTAATTGAGTGTGCTGATCGGTAAAGACAGCGTTCTTGTGTCCATCGTAACTATTCCTTTAGTATAACGTCAGAAAACAGTTTTGGGTTTCCTATTGTCTTCCTTAATATAAGGATACCATATTTTTCGCCGATTTGCAAAAAAATCTTCGGCGAAGAACTTCGGTGGCATTCTATCCTCGCGGGTTGTTTGGCAGTAGGCACTTGGCTATCAACGGTCAACGTTTAGGCGTCCGAATCCCGCTATCTCTCCCACAGATATTTATACTGCCAATGTGATCGCGCGAGAGGACCGTGAACCCCATCCGGGGACGACAATCGTCCATCTCCCTGCGGGTCCCCCTGCTACCATCAGTATCAGATCCTCTGCTGCGTATTGCTTTGTGGTGTCAGCGATGTACTGCCGGATGTCGGCTCTGTTGAACCCGTCCTCTGAGATGGTCTTTGCGTGTTCAACGCCAATGACGAGGATGGTTTCACCGACACTGTTACCGGGGGCAGCGATGTTATCCGCGATTGTGTTGAGGATGCCTTCTGCGGTGTTATTACCGTGGTCGTTGACGGTTTGGGGACCGGCACCCGCAAAGATGGTAACAGTGCTATCGTCCGCTTGGAAACCGCGTTCGACATGCAACGGATCCCAGGGGCTTTCTTCCTCTTTTTCGGCGATGCAACAGGTATATTTTCCAGCGTGTCCGAATGCCGATCTATCCAGCTCACCGGGCAATCCGCCGCCGATATTGGTGCAGATGAGTCGTAGCGTGCGACCGATGGTTGCGTTCGCTCGCCATCCTTGCCCAAAGAGGTTGAATCCGTCGTTAATGTCTAACTGCTTTCGGATAGGTCCGTTCACAACCAGCACCGGTGAAACGTGGGATGTTGTAACTTGAACGCCGTGGAGATTAAATTGCTCAGATGTCATCGCCTCCACTGCGGTGAGAAGCAGCGGTAAATATTCGGGTTTGCATCCAGCCATGACGGCATTAATCGCGACCTTTTCGACGGTGGCTCTGCCCCATTTTGGCGGGACCGCTGCGATGAGTTCATCCGGATCGCGGTCTGTTCCGCTGAGCATGCGTTCGACGCGTTCAGGGGTCGGTGGAACGACGGGAAGCCCATCCGTCCATCCGTTCTGATAGCAGATCTCAATGAGGTCCTCGGTTTCGTCAATTTCTAACGCTGTAGACTGCCATTCTTGTGCCATGTGTGTTTCCTTTCTGAACCTTATTTGAATACGTGTGTTGAGATATGCTATCATATTAGCATAGATTTTATAGGTTTGCAAGGTGCTCTTTATCCTTGTAGGAGGGAACTCCGATTCCCGACGCTTTATTAAAATACATTAGGAGTGAAAATGACATCTATTACCCTTCAAGGAATTATGTCGGCGCGACGCGTTGTATCACAATTTTTAAAGCCCACACCTTTGATTCATTATCCAGAATTGTCCGAAAGACTCGGATTTCAGGCGTATATCAAGCACGAAAATCATCATCCAACGGGTAGTTTTAAAGTGCGCGGCGGCATCAATTTCATGCACCACCTACCACGGGCGCAACGTGAAAAGGGTGTAATTACGGCAACACGCGGGAATCATGGGCAGTCGATCGCCTACGCAGCGGCGCAGTACGGTGTTAAGGCTACTGTTGTCGTGCCACACGGGAATAATCCTGAGAAGAACAGCGCGATGCGAGCGTTTGGCGCCGAACTCATTGAACACGGGGCTGATTTTGATGAAGCACTTACGTTGTGTGAAAAACTTCAAACGGAACGCGGGCTTTACTACGTTCATCCGTGCATGGAGCCGGCACTCTTCCACGGTGTCGGTACTTATTCGCTTGAGATTTTTGAGAGGCTCCCAGATGTGGACGCAATCATTGTACCTATCGGCGGTGGGAGCGGTTGTTGTGGAGCTATCACAGTTGCCAAGGCGATCAATCCAGATGTCAAGGTCATCGGTGTGCAAGCAGAAAACGCACCGGCTATCTATCGTTCGTGGAAGACAGGTCAGCGTGTAGAGACCGATTCTTGCGATACCATTGCCGATGGGATCGCGACCCGTGCGCCGTTTTCGTTGCCGTTATCCATCATCAATAAAGGCGTTCACGACATTGTGCTGCTCAGTGAGGCGGAACTTGTAGAAGGCATCCGTTTGGCGTTAAGGTGGACGCACAACTTGGCGGAAGGCGCAGGCGCGTCTCCGATAGCGGCAGCGCATAAACTCACGGATACACTGGCAGGGAAACGCGTGGTAATGGTGATGAGCGGCGCGAATTTGGACACAGAGACGCTCAAGAAGGCGCTCACCTACCAGTTGTGAATCACGTAAACCGGTGAGGAGTCGTCAGTCAATTGGACGGTTGCCGATGCCGCACCTTCTATGAATTCGTTGCGAAGGGCGTTTGTTAAGTCGGGATGGATATGTAGCGATGCCAAGTCCCACCGTAGGTTTTCGCTTTTTTCGACGATGACGTTGGGGAATTCCGCAATGAGAGAGACGCGTTGCAGTCCGCGGCTTTTTCGGGTTAGCTGCACGATTGATAGGACATAGTGGATGGTTTGTCTCGGATCCCGCATTTCGGCGGTGTAAGATGCATCTGTGGACACACGGTAATGCCCAAAACGCATCAATTTGAGATTACCAAGGAACTGGTCTGTTTCGTATGCTGCCGGACGCGGTAAACCCCCGTAGATAACAATATGTCGACAATGGAACTGTTCCAAGGCGTAGTCTACGGCGAGTTGTCCATCGGTGTAATCTTTGTCCGTTTTTCCTACCCATTCCTGAACGACGTGTTTTGCTTTGATCATGCTTTCGGCGCTCGAATCCATGTCACCGATGAGGACATCCGGCACGATGGAGGTGTCCGAGTGCTGGTTGAGCTCGTCAAATATGCGGATGCCGCCGTCCGCACAGATGAGTGGGCACCCGTTTTCCACCGCTGTTTCGATCTCGTGACGGTAAAAGTCGAGATACTGTGTGTCGTAGTAGCCGTTGAGGAAAATCAGTGTTATTTCCATTTTTTTATGCCTCCGCCATAACAATATTGTATGACGGAAGCAGTTCGAGCGGATGATAAGAACGTTTGACACGCTTTAGATTTTCTAACCCTGAAGCGTCCATCGCGTTAATCCATCTGTAGGTCCCCATCAATTCCTTACAAAACTCGCGGTAGATGAACTGTGCCAGCCCTTTTATCTCAAGATCCGTAATCTCAAATAGCACACAGAATGTGTCCGCGTTCAGTGGGTAGCCGAAGGTGTAGCCTCTGATTTCCGCATCAATACGGACAACCCTTCCCAGAAGTCCGAGTGCCTCCGCATGCGCGATCGCGGTTCGGTGTGCTGATCGAGAATCCTCAAGCATCGCGCAGTAGACTGCGTCATTACATGTCGTTGCGCGTGCGGCATGCCACGCGTCATAGCGTGTGAAACACGCGTCGCTGTCGGCGGGGCAGTAGGGGCTTAATTCTGCCGACGGATACCGATCCATAAAAGCGTTATAGGCGTTCCGCTTGCTTTTGAAGCGATTGCCACGCAACTCACTGAGTGCCTCTGTCTCATAGAGGTATTCGGTCTCCTTCAAGGTGGCGCGGAATCCATCCTTTTCAAAAAAAGTGAGCAGCGCGTGTGGAACATTCTCGATTCGGGCGATGTGTGGATTCCGATTTGATGCTAACATAAATTGATATGCCGCGCGGATAACATTTCGGTACGTGCAATTTTCAGGAGTGCACGGCATCGGTAGGATCGGCATGAAATAGTCTTCACCCTGTTTTGCGAAGATGCATAGATGTTTCGCGATCAATGCCCAATAAAACTGAAAATGCTCTTTCCACACATAGAGGGGTGCGAAGGCATAGTGGGAAAGACGCGTGTCTGCCTGACGGGCGTATTCATCAAAAATTGGCTTGTCATTGAGCGTTAGCAGTTGAAGTTGCATCTGTCAATTGCGCTAAGGTGTGGACAATTTTCACCGTGTCCTGATAATCACCGATCAAGCTCCAGTTGGCGATTATCTGCGCCGTGACCGATTCGGATTCGACATAATCAATAACGTGACGGATATGCTGCTGAAAGGCTTCCGTTTCGAGGTGTGCTTCGCCAAACGGGCAGAGGGTATCCACGCCGAGCACAACCGCGTTGCCATCCTCGCTGCGCATGAGTGCGAATGGATAGAGTTGGCAGTCAAGCGGACGGATCGGATAGATGGTGCAGTGGCTTGTCTCTGGTTCAAAAAAGGGACAGATATAGAAATCGTTGTGCGGTTTTAGTTGGATCTGTGCACTCTTTCCGTCTGCCTGTCGGCGGAACAGTGCGGGATCAGCACCCTCTACAATGGCTTTTTCCATCTCTGTTGCTGTAAAGATGGGCGCGAGCGGACTGTCTGCCTCTAAAAATCGGCAGCAGACATCACACGAGAAACAGACATCACTGGGGATAATTTGATAGAGGATAGCGTTTGCTGGGTTAGGTGTGTCCATCTTAGAGTATATTAAACCACAGTATCCACCGAGGATTTCTGAGCATGATTAGAACCCAAAGCCTGTTTGTAGTAGGGCAATTCATTGCCCGTTCTTTAGTTCCCAGGACATGATTATGAATCCAAAATCTTTCCTATTTCACCGATTACGATATGAATTTCCTCTTCGGTTAACCCCGGATGGAGGGGTAGACTCACGACGCGTTCAAACGCTGCCTCAGCACACGGAAAATCGCCGACACGGTAGCCGTATTGCTCCTGATAAAACTCGAAGAGGTGTAGCGGGATATAGTGAACACTGCATTCAATGTTTGCCTCGCCCAAGGCTCTGATAAATCCGTCGCGTTCACCGGGTGGAAGTTGAATGATATAGAGATGCCACGAGTGCTCGCTCGGATTCTCCGGTGCGACGGGTGTGCTGATGTGCGGAAGATTTGCGAGTTCCTTTTGATAAATCTGTGCGAGATCTCGACGGCGTTCGTGTTGTTTGTTGAGTTTCATGAGTTGGCACAACCCCATCGCGGCTTGGATATCGGTCATGTTATATTTATACCCTTCAGTCGCGATGTCATACCGCCAAATATCGCGCTGTGACTGACGCGCCCAAGCGTCTTTGTCGATACCGTGGAGTCGCATTGTGTGGAGGGGTTTGGCGAAGGCATCATTGTTAGTCGTAATCATACCGCCTTCCCCTGTCGTCAGGTTTTTGTTCGCATAAAAACTGAAGGCGGACAGGTCGCCGATACTGCCGATGTATTCCCCTTTGTATTCGGTCGGAATGGCGTGGGCAGCGTCGTCGATAAGGACGAGGTTGTGGTTTCGACAGATGTCTTGTAACGCATCCATGTCGCACGGGAGACCGGCAAAATGGACAGGCATGATTGCCTTCGTGCGTGCGGTTATCGCCTGTTCAATTTTGGTTATGTCAATGTTCAACGTATCTGGATCGATGTCCACAAAGACGGGGTTCGCGCCCACATATCGGATCGCTTCAGCAGTAGCAGTGAAGGTGTAAGGTGTCGTGATGACCTCATCGCCACTACCGATTTCGGTTACCACAAGGCTTAGATGCAGCGCGGCGGTGCAGGAACTGACAGCAATGGCGTGCTTGACGCCGAGGTATTCGGCAAAGGCGCGTTCAAATTCGCGGACTCTGTTACCTGTGCTAATCCATTTGGAGGCGAGGACTTGGCTAACGGCTTCGATTTCAGTATCATCGATCCAGGGACGACTAAAGGGTATGAAAGGATGCTTTGCCATAGAGGGATTCCTTAAAAGTAGTAGGCATACTCCGTTATGCCGTGACATTTTGTGCCAATATCTGGATCATTGCCTCAAGAGCAAGGGTATAACTATGCGTTCCGAAACCGCCGATGACACCGACAGCAATCGCCGATATGTAGGAATGATGCCGAAATTCTTCGCGGGCATAAATGTTAGAGAGATGAATCTCTATGACGGGGAGTGCGACTGTAGAGAGCGCGTCTCGGATAGCGACACTGGTATGTGTGTAGGCTGCGGGATTAATCAGAATACCATCCGCCCAGTCGATGTGGTCCCCAATGATAGACACAAGTTCGCCTTCGTGATTGGATTGGAAGATTTTGAGTGTAATCGCGTGAGATGATGCCGCTGCTTGGCGATCAAGTGTATTGTTAATATCCGATAGCGTTTGATGTCCGTAGATCTCCGGTTGGCGTTTTCCTAAGAGATGTAGATTGGGTCCGTGGAGGACGAGGATATTCATGCGCGTGTTTCCTTTTGACTTGAAGTATTGCCTTTCCCGAAAGAGTATACAATGAATTGGGAAAATTTGCAAAGTTTTTTCATCGGTTCTGGCAGAACCATTCAGTTTTTCTGTAGGAGGGGAAGAAACACCCAAGCAAAAACACTCCGATTCCCGACAATATTGGCTATCAGAAACCATCGGTTAATCGCTGAATGCCTCTGCGATTTTTGGAGGGATAGGTGGAAAGTTAAATGATGAACCCAGACCCCATTTTTAAATAATCCCACCCCGTTCTCGGTTCAAAATCAAACTTATTCGAAGGTACTAACATCGCTGTCATACGCCTTTAGTGCGTATGCATGGGTTTAGGTTCAGGTAAAGAGACCGATTCTTGACCTGAAGGTGTCTCATCTATTTCCCAATGATACGTGAACGTGTTCGCCATGGCAGAAGAAGCCAGAAAATATATCAAAAATGTATGAAATAGTATTTTCTGCACAGAAGGACTCCTTTCGGATTTTTGACTATTTACTTAAGTAGGGCGCAGTTTTACGACCTACCCGGGTCGTGCTTTTGGGGGTTGCTATTTTTGTATTTGCCTTTCAGATCCTATCATTGCTGCGGCGAATCGTACGTTCTTTTCTTTTTCTCCCCCATAGTGAGCTTTGGGGCTAATCCCAGCGAAATTTCCTATGTCCGCGATTGCTGTGCCGGCGATTGCTCTGTCGTGGTCGCGTGCGTTCGGGTCAATATGGTGATGGTATTATCCGCCCAATCGGGTTCAGGCTCAGGTGGGAGTGCTTCGGTGACGTCCTCTAATAGCTCCTCCTCTTCTTCATCGTCACCACCGCCACCAAGAAGAAGATGTTTCCAACTCTTCTAATAAGGACTGATGCAAGAGAACGATCCGATGTTGCGGACTTTCGAGTGTCAGCCAATTCCCTTCTACCTCCCACGTGTATTCGGTGCCGGCTTTCAATAGCGGCTGTATCTTCTGTTGAAAGAAGTTTGCTGTGTGAGCCCCTAAATCCGATTTGAGTGCCGCGAGTTTCTCTTCTGTTTCCGGTTGCCCTGCGGCTTCAGGGTTGTGGTAGACATCGACCTGCCGCTGTGTGCTGGCTGTCGTAATCGTCATTTTTTTGCCTGTCAATCTATTGCCGTGCGTCGTGTAACGCCCCTGGGTTGTGTAAGACACTTCTACCCAAATAACGGCTTCGGGGGATAGCCTAACAGTTCGAGAGGGTCTTAAGACGTGGGTCAACGCCCCTGTATAAGAGAAAAAAAGGCTGCCGTAAGAGCCGTAAACCAATTCACTCTTTTTTCTATTGAAGTCATTGACGGAGTAAATATCCCACCACTCGGTGTAGACATCTGGGTCGTGCGGGTCGTCGTTGACTTCGTGCGGCGAGACAAAATCAGATGACTCTTCACCACACCCGATAATGCTGGCAGCAAATGCCATGATACAAAGCATCCATCTAACTATTTTCATAGGGCTTTCTCTTCCTTGACTGCCTATTCTATCGTCAGACACTCATGTTTGGATGTAATTTCAAAGTGTTTGACAATCCCATTAACATGGACGCTATAACGCCCTGGGAGGAGGCTTCCGAGTGCAAAATACACGGTTTCGTCCCACACAACCGTTGGACAATCACCGGGGGCATCCGGGTGAGGTTCTGACGCCTGAACGGTAAGGTAATAGGTATTGCCGCCTTCCCATAAAAGCTCTGTGTCGTGGTAGTTTCTGCACCCATCGAGAGGTATTGTATACTTAACAAGAACGTATGCCGGTCTCTCAGATGTGGCATACACTTTGACGGAATCTTCATAGACGGGTGCCTCCGTAATAACGGGATCATATCTCTCACATCCGGCGGACATGAATAAAATCATGCCTATGAGTCCGAAAAAAAGCGTGGTAACCACCTGTTTTCTATTCATCGTGATTTTTGCTCCTTAGAAGAGTTCGGTGCATAGAGCAGGAGTGGTGAGTGCCTGATAGTTGAGTGCCTGGGTTCCATCCGTCCAGGTGATCGTCAATACGGACAATTTTGGGGGAAAAGGACCCGTAATGTCGCTGTATTGCCGGGAACCGTAACCGTTCCAGCACTCACTGTGACATCATGCGGGGCATTATCGAAGATAACCGTAAGTGTATCACGCATGGGGGAACACGGGTAACCGGGTGGGAGCGCGCTGACGATGTTCGCAATGGGCGTGACTTCTTTAATGGCACGGGAGCAAGCGATGAGCGTTGTCAGAAAAAGTACTGCAAGGAGTGCAGTCGTGATCCGGATATATTTCATATCGTAGGACCTTCCTTTTCGATTGAAGTGCATACGCTTATTTAGACCACAATTTCGCAAATTTAATCCAAGTTTTGTTGCTCGAATTCCATAGGTGTCAAATACCCTAACGCCGAATGTGGACGTTTCTGATGATACACCTGTGTGATAAAATGCCCAATGCGGACTCTCGCTTTGATTGGTTCTCCATCCGGGACTCCTTCCAGTGAGAGTGTGATTGTAGCATAATCTTATATTGGAGAGTGGTCTAAATTTCCGGTGGCAGTACAGAGTCTCATAATGAGGCAGGTGCGGTTAGGGGATTTAGTCTGGGAATAGACTAAATCCGTTTCTTGTATTACATTCCGCACCTGCCTTAGATTAGGGAAAACTGGTTCTGTGAATAATTATTACGCATCAATGGCGTGGCCGAATTTTTGGCGGTATTCGTCGTGGACCATCTGCTCATAACCCGTCGTTTCCGTTATCGGGAGGTCGATGGGCATCATGCCTGTCCGTGAGGATTCGTATAGCGCGATACACATCTCCACATCTTTTCTGCCGCCGATCCCGTATTCCGGTGGTTCGCCTGTAAGTGCTGCCCTCGCTGTCGTCATAATCTCCTCAGCAGTGCCGACGTTCCAATCGTCTATCGCATACGTTCTGAAAGGATTTTCATAGGTAATCTGTGGGTCGGTATGCACAACGATTCTCGAAAGAACATCTACACCATCAACCTGATGTCGTTCCGTTTCGATTGGGATGTCTTTCATTTCACCGTTGACGAGGGCACGCAGCGGAAAATCGGCTGTCCAGAAATCAACGTCTGTGATCACACCCTTCGTTCCCATAATCTGTCTGTACTTAATCGTCTCCTCTCCGACTTGGGAGGTTTCATAGATCCCGACAGCACCACTTTCAAATTCAATGATTGCGTGTCCCCAATCTTCGTAAACGTTGTTGTTGGAACTCGGCGCGAATTGCTTGGTAATTCCTGTAATTCTTTTCGGTTCGCTTTGGGCATAAAACCGAATCTGGGACATCCGATGAACACCCATGTCGATGCAAACGCCGGAGTGGGACGTAAATGTTGAGATAGGAGATTCTATGCCGCGCGGCTTTCCGGCACCGTCCACAAACGGTCTACGTCCGAAAGGTTCGATAAAGTGAACCCGCGCAATGTCACCAAGAATACCCTCCTGAATGAGTTTGATGATGATGCGATCCCCCGGCATCCGAAAATAGTTTTCGGCGACCTCAAAGTGAACCCCATTTTTTCTGCAGCTGTCTATGATCACATCACAACAGGCGAGGGTCGGTGCCATCGGTTTTTCAACGATCGGATGCATCTTGCGTTCAGCGGCGATCTTCGCGACTGTATGGTGTTCATAGTCACCGGTGCTGATGTCTACAACGTCGATGTCCCTGTGTTTCTCCAGCATCTCTTCGACGTCCGTATAGTACGGGAGCCCGTATTTTTCACCGGCTTCGCGGGCGGTATCCGCGTCTACATCGCAGACGGCGATGTAATCCAGATCCCCTCTTTTCGTCAATTCGGCGATTGTCGGCAGATGCCAGCGTTTCGCGACCCAACCGCAACCCACGGATGCAATCTTGGCTTTCCGCATTCCTTGTCTCCTTCACTCTTACTAAACTACGGTTTCCTATTCTAACCCAAGTTGCCAGTTAGTAGGTAGTTGTAAATCCATGGGACCTCCTTTATAGTGTTTTTATACATAAAAAACTCAAAGGAGTATCCCATGGACTTGACTATTGTAGAAGTTTACACGATTTGTGACGACTTTTTAATCGCAGCAGGCCACCAAGAGCATCCCTTGGCTAAAATGTCAGATGCTGAAGTCATGACGACCGCTCTGATTGCCGCAAGATACTTTGGCGGGAATCAACACACGGCTTGTGCCGCCTTGAAAACCCTTGGATATATTCCAAACATGTTAGGACACTCGCGATATAATCGCAGACTTCATCGGATCCGTGGTGTGTTTCAAACGCTGTTTGAACACTTCGCAGAGATATTCAAAGCAGAGAATCCGAATCAGATTTATAGCATTGATACGTATCCGGTTTCCGTCTGCGACCCCATTCGCATTTCACGCTCACGCTTGTATCAAGGCGAAGCCTGGCGAGGAAGGATCGCAAGTAAACATCGCTATTTTTATGGTCTCAAGGCACATCTGATGGTCACTGAAGCCGGACATATCGTTGAAGCGTTCTTCACACCGGGACGTTGCAGTGATGTGCGAGGCTTACGGTGTTATGGGTTCGATTTACCGCCGGGAGCCGTCGTCTATGCGGATAAGGCGTATTGCGATTATGCCATCGAAGATGCTTTACAAGAAGCAAGGATTACGTTGAAACCCTTACGCAAGAAGAACGCCAAGCGTCAATATCCACCGTGGGAAGTTTATCTGCAACACACCTATCGCAAGCGTGTTGAGACTTCAAACAGTCTCATTGAACAGTTGCTCCCTAAGTCGATTCATGCGGTGACCCCTGCTGGATTTGAGTTGAAGGTCTTTTTGTTTATCATCGCTACTAATATCAAACAACTTTTTACATAGGTAGCAACTTGGGTTATTATAACACAAACACTGGGTGTCTGCAACTTTTTGAGGAGTGCCACCCGCCACCGAGCGACAGCATCTGGTACGGGATGCACTGTTCGATGCGCAATTTCACCCGATCAAACGGCACCTGTGGCTGGGGTGGGAAAAAATCATCTTTCTATTGTGGATAGACATACAGATGAAACACATCGCCGGGCGCGATATCCTCACCCATCAGGCGCAAATCTTTCGATTGCTCCTGCGTGATGTCGACATGCTGGATATAGGCGTAATTCCCGCTATAACGGAGGTCGGCGTGCGTGAACTCGATCCGCCGACCGAACCGGTTGCGGCGGTGCGGGGCAGAACGTTGCGTCCACGCGAGCCGAAACGCTGCTGGCAACCCATCTTGGATGCGTTGACCCGCTGCTGCCCGCAATGTGAGACCGTTTACATCATAGGCAAGACCGGTAAGCGTGAGACTGTAGAGGCGTGTTGACCCTGACCAGAAATAGCCCGTCTCTGCGATTGCGGTGAACTCTACAGCGTCGTTGTGAGAGGGGTTCGCGCTCGTATCCGCGGGGATACTGCGCTCTACAGGCGTGTTGTCTATCGGTCTGCCGTCTGTCGAAGCGTTTTGATACATCAATGAGATTTCCCACGTGTTTTCACGCAACTTCAACGCGTCGGTAAAGATAAATCTGACGTTCTCGTGTCTGCCGACACCAAAACGCTGGAAATCCGATTCGTTTCGGAAGTTCAAAAAGAAGTAGATGAACTGCGGAATCCCGTTATGCGTCCAGCGGGTCGCATGGGGCGGGTGAGAGCCCGTGCTCAGGCGCACCCACCGATTCTCCCGTTCAGAACGTCTCACACGCCGAGACCTATACAAAACCTCACACGCTGCGAGTCTGAATTCCTCGCCGGCTATGTCGTCGATACCGACAGCGTGTTTCGCGGCATACGGAAAAATCAACTCGTCAATCGTGATCGCATCGGGCGTCCATGAGGGTGCAGCGGGGACAGTCTCATCAGTCAGTGGCAGGGTCCTATTGACAACCCCTTCGTCACCGCAGCCTGATAGCAATGTGATGAAAAAAAGGCACGTGAAAAAGTTGCGTAACATGATGTTGCCTCCAGTTCGGTTAGGGTGGGGGTTGTAACCTCACCTGTTGGGGTATTTCATGAGTGTGTTGCCCCGGGATCTTCACCGCACATCGCACTATGCTGGGACGGGCTCAGATCGGTACTATCGTCGGGCACAGGCCCAGGGGTCAATATGTTCTTTCATATACGCACAGGTTCGATTAAAAGGTGGTGAAACGGCTTCTACAGATGCCGGAGGACACGCGTTTCAATTCCAAACGGGTTCAATGAGAAGCCCCAAAGGCAATCTTTTAGACGTATCCATCTCAAGATTTTCTATATTTTCGGATCAACGCCCCGATACCATAGCAGATCGGCACCCAGACAGCCGTTGCTATCAAATACATTGGCCATCTCTCAATCGAGTAGATGAAGCCAACAACCCATGTCACGATTGCAACCGTTTTCATCCATCTTTGCTTGAAGGCGACAAAAAGAACCACAGAAATCAGAAAAATCACGCCAAAAAACTCCTTACGTGCTAAAGACGCTCGCGAAAAACGAGATTTATACAGGATTCGCCTGTCGCCTGCTAAAACCGCTTTCCACGGCGGTGGATAGCACTCGCAACGGAGATTGTTGCGAGGTGGAAACGCTATCCAACAGGCTTATGTCGTATTATACACTGTTTGCGGGGGAACCGTCAAGTTTTTGTTTTATAATCACTGATATGCTTCGTTGTCAAGTAAAGCCAAGTACAACTTATAGAACGCCACGCTTTCTTGAAGTCTCGATCCTGTTAACATTTCATGGAGAGAATTAATCAAACGTTCGAGAGACTTCGGATCATTCTGCGAACTGCGCAGACTTCTAAACACTTCAAGTGTTTGCTTCCTAAAGTTGTCAAATGCCACTGAATTCTCAGCCAATTTTCCCCAATATTGTTCATCGTCAGGAAAAGATTCGATAATTCCACTATCTCCAAGAACATTGGTCGTTAACGTCCCAATGGGTAAAGCCCCATTTTCTTTCGGGCTAATATTCCCCACCGGTTTTATATGTTCAAAGTAGCCTGATACCTCCTGATTGATCGGGTGAAATAACTCCCGACAGGCTCGCCAGTGCAACTTTATCTCCTCCAACCGTTGGCTAAATCGACGTTCTTCCTCAATCGCATCCAAATCGAACTTATCAGAATTTTTATCAATGTGAACGGGGTCTTCATCTCCATTTCGATACCTATCCTGAGCTTTATCATAGGCTTCCTTGAGTTGCTTGCTAACAAGAATATCGTTAATGGTGTAGCCAGCTTCCATCAGATAAAGCACCTGGAGGCTTGGGACAGGAAAATTACCTTCGAATTCCGCTTGTGTTTTAAATCTCAAATCTTCGTCGTCATTCTCAGGTTGAGCAAAGAGATAGCGGAAAAGTCTTGTTGTGCCACCTTGTTGCTCGAATTTTAATCGGTAGTTCTCATAGTTGGGAGTGAATTCTTGATAAGGACTTGAACGCTTATGGGCATCCTTGTCAAAAGAAAAATTGGCAAAAGAAAAATTGGGCGCAACTTCATTAAAAGATTCTCTTAACATATCTCTTACAGCCCACTTGAAAGCATCAGGTTCAGCCCTGAGTAGGAGATCAATTAACTTTTCAAGCGGTGTTTCCGAAAGGACGCGCTGCCCTAAAACATGAGCTACATTTTTGTCTGAGAAATTGCGATCTGATCCTACAATTAAACCAAATGCTTGCTCGATAGCAGCGATTTCCGTTGCTACGTTGCTGAGTAAGCCATCAATCTCCGCCAACATACGCTCAAAAGTTATTGAAATCCAGTGATTAACGAGCCTATCATGATACTCCTGTTGAAGCCACTTCAGTGCCGGTTCAAGTTTATCAATATCAATAACGTCCCGATTTCGTTTATCCCTTCCAAAGATTCCTGTGCTAATCTCTTCAGTTGCAATAGCACCGTCCACGGCATTATCCGCATCTGTTTTGAGATTAGGATCCGCTGCAGAGTTCAACCCTTTCTGATTTTTTTCAATAAGGTTTTTAACCTCGCGAAGAAAATCTGACTTTGGCTTGAGTTGACAATACCCCTTGAGATTTCTCAACTTTTGGTCCAAGTCTTTACGAAATTGACGACGATACTGGTCACTATTTTTTTCAAAGACAGTACCATATGCTCCCTTAGGCGTCCATGAATGTAAATAAGACTCAGCTTTCATCTTGGCTGTTTTGCGATCATGTGGATCAAATTTAGGAACGGAGGGGTTAATGGCGTCGTCGGTTTGAGAAATTTTTGCTCTTACATCGTCGAAAGAAACCAGTGTATTCGGGTCAGCAACACCACCTGCAGGGGGACTTTTTCTCCAGCGATCGCGAAGTATCCGAGTAAACCCTTCAACAGTAGAGGTAATGGTTGAATATTTAGGTTTCCCAGTGATCTCTACCCCAGAACTGAACATGTACTGGACAAATTCCCCACCCTGCCTCACTTGTCCAAAACGATAGTCCCGCTTTGGGACATTTGCAAGATCTGCTTCAATGCGTGCATCAATCCCAAGACTCCGAGCGAAGAGGTCCTTCGCTGCCATTTTACTAAGTTGTTCCCTCTCAAACAAACCTTCTGAGTTTACACAATTCCAGCTTTCCATATTGGTAGCAGAAAGGAATGTGGCAACGTGAAATGGGGCTTCGTATGTGTTAATGTAAGAACCATTAGGGAACCGAACTTCATACCGCGTTTCAGGGCGTTTATAGTAGTCTAACTCAACGAGACTTGCGTAGCAGTTTGCTAACAAAATAGCCGAGTCGCCACCTAAAGCAAGTCCCTCATTATACATTGTAAAGATACCGTAAATTCGAGTATCCGCATTTCCGATGTGCCGGAAGTAATAAGCAATGTCCAACAACATCCCGCTGCATGTTCCACCGCAGAGGGTTCCCACAAGAAACACGTTGTGTTTCTGATTATCAACATTGATTGCGCTATTGAAATGGTTCTTTAGAAATCTCTCGGCTTCGTTCTTATGATCTGGGTGTAAGAAAGCATGATATGCCTGAGTGAGTTTGGGTCTAACCGTATTATTCCATTTTTCCCAGAGCGATAAGCGCCCTGCCATTCGGAGGTTCCCGGCACCCGCACCCGCAAGCTTTACAGATTCGCTATCCAATATCCTTTTATCCAGCCATTTCGCTAGATATTTATCGTATACCGGACTCTCTGGGTCTATTCTTTCACGGATCGGATCGGTATACGGGATAGATGTGTGGACAACATCATTAACTTCGTACGGCTTTGGCTTCAATCCTTCCTGAATTTTAGGGACGCCGCTTTCATACCAACCTTGAATACGATTCTCACCATCCAAGTGAAGATCTTTGCCATTATTCGTCTCATCGGTCTCAATGGATACATATCTGAAAATAGGAAGTCCTGCCTGTCCATATTCGTTAAGGTTAAGTTCCCGAAGATTCGTTAGAATTTCGACACCTGTTGTTCCTAACCCTACATACAACGTCGGTCTGATTTCCATATTCGCACCTCTATTTACAACGGACTTTGGGGCATTTTCAGAAGATGACTGCCCCTCTGCTTGTATAAAATTATCTTCTCCCAACACTGCTGTCTCAAATTGAAACTGTGTCATCGGTAAAAAACGACCGTCCCCTTGATTCTCAAAGTATTCCCAATGACTCGGACCTGCTTGCGTATTGGCGAATATCCCATAACGCGTCGCTGTTACGTTAAGGTAAGCCTTTAACTGATCGGGACCGTCTCCGGTGACGCCCTCCCTCTTGCACTCTACAATAACATCAAGAAGGACAGGAGGGCTTTTGCCTATATTTTCAGCCTCGATCCTATTTTTTTCCGCAATCAGCACAACATCGGCAGACCCTCGAGAACTAAAACTCTGAATTTGATGTTCGCACTTGGAATAAAAATCCCTGAATTTGGGTTCATTGAAATAGTTTACAACAACATCAACGACTTTAGCTTCCAGAGGCAGTTTCTCTTTCATAAGTATCCTTCACCTTTATTTACTAAAGTTTACCTAAGTTGCCACTAATCTTCAAATTGCATTTTTATATTTGTGGCGATAAGAAATAAAAACAGTTTCAACTCAAATCCGTGGGTCTCCGTCACGGCGTGGATGGACTTGGGTAAAAGTTTTTCAACCAGACTATTAGTCACTTCAACGCGTTTCCTGTAACGCTGCTGTAAGTATACTTCGTGAGGTGGATACTGACGCTTTGCATTCTTCTTGCGCAAGGGTTTGAACGCAATACCGACATCACCGAGGGCATCTTCAATGGCATAGGTACAATAGGCTTTATCGGCATAAACCACCGATCCTTGCGGGAGATCAAACGTATAATATCACATGCCTACAACATCGTTGCATCCGCCCGGAGTGAAGAACGCTTCAACGATTTCACCCGTCTCGGAAACCCTCAGATGCGCCTTCAGTCCATAGAAATGCCGGCGTTTGCTGGCGATCTTGCCTCGCCATGTTTCGCCTTGATACCGGCGACACCGAGAGATACGGATGTTATCACAGACGACGACAAGAAAGGTATCCACCGAATAGATATTATTGATGTTCTCGGTCTTCGCCGTTTCAACCAACTGTTCAAAGAGCGTCTGAAACAGCGGTCTGATCCGATGAAGTCTACGATTGTAGCGAGAGTGTCGAAGCATATTTGGAATATATCCCAGCGTCTTCAAAGCAGCGCACGCGTTTCGGTGGTTGCCTGCGAAGTATCTCGCCGCAACGACTACCGTGGTCATGACTTCAGCATCTGTCATCTGTGTTTGTGGATGCTCTCGATGTCCGAGTGAAATTAAAAGATCGTCACAAATCGTATAAACTGCTACAATAGTTAGGTCCATGGGAGACTCCTTTGGTTTTATCGTGATGTAAAAACTATAAAGGAGATCCCATGGATTTACAACTTTTTTATAGGTAGCAACTTAGGTTATTCTACAAAAGAGTGAACAGGCTAACAGCCTATTCTACAGCAAATTGTCCAAACTATAGTCACTCTTAATGATATTACTGAGGGGGTCGTATTTTCTCAGTCAATTCTTCGTCAACGGTGATTGCCAGATGCCCTTGGGGTCCGACCATCTTATTTACCATAATTGACTCAAGTTCTTTATGCTCAAGGGCAGTCAGTTCCTCTGCCAAGGGACTGTTGATAAAGTCTTTATAGGGACGACTTGTATCCATAAACGGCATGATGTACATCGGAATGACCGCCTGCAACATCGCTGCTCGCTTATGTGGCGTGCGATTTACACCTGCGCGATGCCAAACCCGAGAATCGTAGACGATGTAACTCCCCGGTGGTGCCTCAACGACATCGGCATCCGGTCCGGTGTATGGCAATCCTTTGGACTCACGGTGTCCGTCCTGCCTTGAGGTATTTCCGTTTACCCACTCGACGGGTGGACCTTGACCGAATGTGTGGGATCCGAGTTTGAAACAGGTCGCCCCGTTTTCCTTACGAAATTCCGAGACGCAGAGGTTTCGTTGGACTCCCATGACCAAGCCATCAACTTGGTGAATCGGGATTCGGTTGGCAACTTCACTGCCGGCAATACCCCAGAGATAGGGAAAATCTGAGTGCCACCCTTGAACTTTCCGTCTGCCATCGTCGGGTGGGAGGATTGCAAAGCCTGGCGAGTGGCCGAGACGGATTTCCTGCGTTCGCATGTACTGACGCATCAGCCATAAGGAGACGGGTTCTGTCGCAATTTTCGCAACCGCTGCAGTCTCATTCAGGGGAGGCATACGTCGCTCGTAAGTGTCTTCTTCCCAGCGACCCGTGCAGCTCACCCGTTCCAATTCTTCGACAATATCAGGTGCGATGATGGAGGGGAGGCAGGCCCATCCGTTTTGCTCGAATGATTTTAGGTATTCGGAGGGCAGATGTGCGGGACCATGTCCTGCAGAAAACACAGCACCTTCAGATGCTATGCTGCCATCCTCCATAAGCAGAATTCCTTTATGACGCAGGTAGCAGCCATCTTTAACATCAGCGGGTTCCGCTTCGAGTTGGATTCCGGTAACGACATGACGATAAGTATTGCTGCCTTCAACCTGCTCCCATATTGCATCATCGTCAACATAATGAAATATTGAAAGTTCGTTGATCTCGGATACACCAAGAAAATCGCCATCGGGGTTCCGAAGTAGTGTAAAGTGCGCCGACGGCTTTTCAACCCGGACAACGCGTTCCTGAAACATTTCGTCTTTCACCATCGGTGTTAACTCCTGAATAATGATGAGATTCTACGTTTACATATATCTAATGGACAACGCCTACCTCGGCAAGCCATGCCTCCAGTAGCTGCATGTTGCCGAGCGTATCGTCCCAAGACATCGCCGGTGCTTGCCGGTCTGCGATGTGGGCGGCGACTGTATCCGCTTCATAGGTGAAGAGGTCCCGATCAACGTCGACTGTAATTTCTTCCCGACGCTGATGCGCGTCAACGATAATTTTTGTTGACGGGAAAGTTGTATCGAGTGGTAACGGCTCTCGTGCGTGGCGGCAGAGCGATGAAGGTAACCAAGGGCTTGGGATGGTAATTGAGCCTTCTGTGCCGTAGATAAAGACGCTGCTCCCAACGCTGCATTCAACGGCGGCGATTATCTCCCCAATGATGCCGTTTTCAAACTTAAGGGTCGCTGCTGCGATATGGTCAACACCCGTCGGACCCACTTTGCCGTTCCCTTTTATTTCGACAGGATTCAGGAACAGCTTGTTTTCAGCGGCACCCGCCATTTTGCGAGTCATTGAAGCCGTGTAGCATCCGATGTCGAGGATACCGCCGCCCCCCATTTCGCGGTTGAAAATTCGGCTTTGGGGGTTAAAATTCGACCGATAACTGAAAGTTGATCGGATGACCCGGACATCGCCGATTGTTCCATCTTGTATCAGTTCAACCACCCTCGCGACCTGTGGATGGGTCCGATACATAAAGGCTTCCATGAGAAACACATCGTTTGCGCGTGCTGCGTCTACCATCGCAGCGGCTTCGGCGTGGTTCATACTGATCGGTTTCTCGATGAGGAGATGTTTCCCCGCTTCGGCACATTTTATTGCCCATTCCGCATGAAGTGGATGGATCGTGGCAATATAGACAGCGTCAATATCGTCGTCCGTTAGCAAGCCATCGTAGTCATTATATTGGCGAGGAATGTTGTAATCGTTAGTGAGTCTATCTATCTTGGATTGGGTGCGACTCGCAACGGCAAGGATCTGCCCGGAGTCCGTAAAACGCATCCCGTTGCAGAAGACATAAGCGATGCCGCCTGCCCCCATAACGCCCCAGTTTAACATATTTTGTCTCCTCCTATTAACTGTTTCGACCCTTTGCTGCTTCAGCGCGCTTGCTTGAGAGCGGGTGCATAATACCGGCACCGGGGGGCCAGACCCCTGGATCCGCTTTGATCCATTCACACAACTTCTGAGCATGGGGTGTCAAGGTTTCCCAAATTTCGTGCGGCATGATTCTGCTGAAACCGTGTTGTGAACGCCACGGTGCGGCGTACTCAACGTTTGGTAGTGCGCGAATTTCTCTTGAGAGGTTCGGGGTTGCACCGTGCCACGCGCGGTTATCCCGGAACACACCGGAACCAGCCGTCGCACCGACGAGTGTTGAGTGTTTCATCCAATCGGGTTCATCGCCGGGAGGTGGCGGGTTCTGCTGCAGTGTGTGTGACCCCGGAATTTGGCGGATGGGACCGTTTTCCCACGTCAGATCACACATGATGAAGTTAATCGTTACGGTCGGCGGGGTCATCTCCATTATCATCTTTTGTGATGGGACATCAAGGTTTCCGTTATCATCTCTATGGAGTTGAATGCCGAGGCGTTCCGCTTGCCTGATACGTGCTTCAGTAAGATGCTGTGAATCCCTACCATCGGAATGCAAGTGTTGGTACTCGACTGCGCCGGGGAGGCAGAGGTCGCCGCCTGAACCCCAGACACGGTAATCTGACGAACCGAAGATTTCTTTAACAATAGGGGTTGTCGTCGGCAGATCTATCATGCTTGCCCAGGCGTGGTGGTGTAGCATCTGTCGTGAAGCCGAAGAGGTGCCGTAGCTATAGCGGTGTGGCAACCGTCCGGTTTCGGTTATATATTTTCTGTTCCCAGGTCCCGGTATGGAGAGGATATCGCGTAGGGCTTCAGCGCAACCCGCTCTCCAGCGTGCGAGTTGCTCGGCGTTAAGCAGGTCTTTGACGACAGCGAAACCATCGCGATGGAAGATTCGAGCGATTTTCTTGGTTTCGTGAGGTTCACAGATCTCGAGTCCGCGGATACCGTTGTGCTGACGTAACTTTTCCCGTAGTGTGTTAACCTCTGGATCGTCGTAAACACGGCGTTTTGGCGAGTTGGGGTCTGCTACGCCGAACCCTCTTTCGCCGGGGAAGAGATTTCCTTGCGCGTCAACGGTTTCATTGATGGGTGTATTCTCATCCCACCCGACCCGTGTTTCACCATAGACTTCCATCTCTTCCAGTTCTGCGGTGAAGGTCCGTCCGTTGTTACTCATAGCTCTAACTCCTTACTCCCACCTACTGCAAGTGATGGGAAAATATTGTTTTTTCGGGGTAAGCAACGCATATAGATACGACTCTGAAATTGGATATAAATGTATCACAATTGTATTTTTTTAGCAAGACGGGATAATTTACACAATAAATCCAACTTTGGCACCTTCGGGTAAATTCCACGTTGTATAGTCTTGGCTGAAACCTATCGGTAGATACGTGGTTGAAAACAGGATAAACGTGAAAAAAATCGCAATTAACTTCGTTTTCACGGCGAGTTTCTCCTTTAGATTGCGTTCAAGTTGTGGACGATTATTGTGCGCGGGTGTCAGTGCGAAAATCAGTCAGTAAACCAGAAGGCATAAAGTTGTGCCTCGAGCAGAGAAAAGCGAAGGCGCACGGTTCTACCGTGAAGTTCAGAGAAATCCGTCTTCTCCTTCCAGCGCATCGGTTCGTCAATACTATCAATCATTGCCGGGATACTCTCGTCGAAGGTGTATCCTGGCAGAGGCCGTCCGTCATCGGCATTGAGGACCTCTACCTTAACCCTGCCGCGCCAGGAATCCACATTGACACGCAGTTCTTTGGCTTCCACTACGACAGGCTTGGTCAGTACCGAACCCCATTCAATCCCTCCTTTGAGCGACACAAAACCGTCAACGCGAAGTTTTGCGAGTGACATGGCGAGATTATCAAGGTATTTTCTGTTCATCACATCTACCAGTGACTGGCTGCGGTGTCGAACGCCGAGATAGTAAAACCATAGTTCATTGTTGCGTCTGAGTGGTCCGTTGACGACCGAGATTTGCCCCGTATCGTAAGCACTGCCATCCCCAACAGGCGATAACTCGATAAATGGTGTGCGGTTCGCGACCCGCTCCCACTGTCGTAGATCTCGACTCGAGGCTAATTCTACTGACTTGCGACTGTCTACGTTTTCATAGAGTGGCGGATGCTTCCCCGTCCAGTGGTGCATCACAGGTAGTCCGAGATACAACCCTTCATAGCGAAACACGGGAAAATTGTAAACGTCGGTGCGCCATTCCTCAGGTCGGTTGTATATCGGAGTAAGATAATCGGGATCCTCAATAAATTTTCGGATCCGTTCCTCCCCGTTCTCCTGATCAATCTGGTCGGCATGAAAAATCAGTTCCAACCCGCTCCAGTTTTCAAAATCCTCACTGGTGCTCAAACAGAAGCTGCGTCCGTAAGGCGATCTACCATCGGGTCCAGCGTGCTTGACGGTCGCGATAAACAATCCATTTTCTTCGTCATAACCGAAGTGCGCCTCGTCCGAGCTTGGAACAAGTGGCACATCAAGATATGTCCAGTGAAGACAGTCTGGGGAGATGGCTGGTGTCAGTCCACCGCCTTTTCCCCATCCCATCCCTTTGTAGCGACGCTGTTCGTCAGGGTCATGGGGGTCGTAGATCGGTCCCAGAGGGACGCCTGTAGGTAAGATGTTGTTCTCCGTGCCAATTGGGGTTCCCCGCCATGTAAGGGCATCGTAATCGTGAAACCCCAGAGACGGTTTCTCCCAGTTCACACCATCTTCCGAAGTCGCATAGCAGATAAAGCTTTTCCCATCCATCGGTGCACCCGTCATGTCGAGCTTGACCTCCGGACTGTCTGCCTCTGAACTGGCATAGTAGAGTGTTTTGTATACCGCTTCATCCGGCACCCACGCAGGGGTTGTCCACATCATAATGCCGCAGTTCTCCCAGCGATGCTCAGCCCGAAGCACGACATTCTTCTCGAATTTTTGCAGTGGGTGTAGTTTCCGGGCGAGATTGTCGATTTCCTCAACAATATGGTCATCGATGAATAACGCTTTCATTTGGGCACCTCACATCAGAGACTATATCCAACCATCTTCAATCATCAATGTCAACGGCGATTCCATCTCTTCCAGGGGTAGATGAATCCGTTGCCGTTTCCGAGAGGACTCATAGATCGCCATGAGTAGTTCGTGGGTGGCGTATCCCTGATGACCACTGGAGCGGTGTTCCCGACCTTCCTCAATAGCCTCAATCATGTCTCGCACAGGGGTGCTTTCTGACGGGAGTTCGGGTGTTACCCACTCTCCACCTGATTCTGCGGTACGGTAACGGATAGAGGGTCCACCGGGAGCAGCGAGTTCAAGCTCGCCTTCCGTTCCATAACAGTAGATGTGGTGATAACCGGAGGCGGTATCGCTGCCCGATTCAATGATCGCCCGCACATTGTCTTCGAACTTGAAGTAGCCGATCGCGAAATCCTCGGAATGCAAGTCATATTTGGTCGGCGTGCCAATGCGTTCAATCTGACCGATCACCCAGCTTACGGGACGGTCGCCATAGACATATCGCATCAGATCAACCGTATGCGTAGCGTTATCCTTCAGGTCGCCTCCGCCACAGACCCCGTGAATGCGAAAGATATCGCCGATCACACCCGCAGCAATCATCTGTCTTGCGGCTTCATAGGGTGCGCTAAATCGTACTTGATGGTCGATCGCCAATTTCACATTGTGCTGTGAACAGGTTTCCAGCATCTCCCGCGCCTGTCCGAGGTTCTCCGCCATCGGCTTTTCTGAAAGAATCCCTTTCACACCCCGTTTCGCGACCTCAATTGCCACCGGCGCATGCAGTTTCGGACGGGTGCAAACGGAGACTAAGTCAATCTTTTCCGTTTCGAGCATCTCAATGTAATCGGTATACTGTTTTTCGACCCCGTACTGTTCGCCGTAAGCTTTCAGTCCCTTTGGGTTAATATCCGCAATCGCCGTCAGAGAAGCCCTCGGTTCATTCACATACCATCCGGCGTGCATGTGAGAAATCCCACCGCACCCAACTATTGCAACGTTGTAGGTTTTATCCATTAGAGACTCCTCTTATTTCTTTTTTGTTTCGTGTTCCAAGCAGGACAAAACATCATGTAGATTTGAGATGGAGTAATCTGGTTGTTCGTCTACTGTTTTTGCCCCCAACACATCTGACTTTCGGTCAATGAGAATGCTGGTCATGCCGGCGCGGTTGGCACCCACGATGTCGTTTTCAACGGTATCACCGACGAACAGAGCCGCTTTCGGTGAAACGCCTGCGCGTTCACAAGCGACTTTGAAGATTTCAACCTTCGGTTTTCTGACACCGATTTCACCGGAAATCGTCAACGACTGGATACGCTCGCTGAGACCCAGGTGTCGGACTTTAGAAAGTTGACTGTCGGTGTGTTCATCGTGCGCACCGTTTGTAATAATGCCGACATGGTATGTATGTAACTTCTCAAGGACGGTGACGTCGTCGTAAAGCCTTAAACTCGTGAGGTAACGCGAACAGAAAAAGTCGCTTAGTTCTTCCATAACTCTATCTATGGGTAGATCCAATTCTTTGAACAAACACTCGAAACGTGAGTCTCTCACGTCTGCCATAGCACATTTTCCGGCGTCGAGTTGCTTGAAGAGTTCCTGGTGGACTGTTTTCCATGCCTCTGTAAGCACCTCTTCTGAAATAGCTGGATACTGCTGGCGCAGAAGCTGAAACATTTCTCTTTGCGCGATGCTCCATGCCGTATCGGAGTCGCAAAGTGTGCCATCAAGGTCAAAGAATACTGCTTTAATCATTTACGTTGCTGCCTTCCAGGAATTCGAGTAGAATTTTCTCGCTGATTGCATCCAATGCGCCGTGTCCCTCGTTGACGACTTTATAGTGAATCACGTCACCATTGAGGTAACTGAAGATTTCCACATTGCCATCGATTCTGGTAGGGTTGGATAATTTCTCTCCGCCGTATCCCAGCTGCCTCGCCCAGAGAAAAATCGATTCTTCGGCATCAACAAAACCCAACGTGCCGTCCTTGGCAGGAATGTATTTTGAAGGACCCCCGCGGTAAGGGACAAGATCATCAGTGGTGCCCGAGATATTTATGAGACGTTTGCCGGTCATCGGTGTTGCTACAACTTGATAATTGTTGTCCGCGCCTTTGGCTTTGAAATTCTTCCCATCGTGCTGATATACATTCAATGGACTGACTGCGGTCACATAATTCCGAAGATTCGGTAGCTTGCTTTCGATCGCTAACTGGTTCACTAAAGCAGCGCCATTTGAGTTCCCCATGACGCTGAAATTGTCCTCCTGAATGTTGTCGTATGTGGATAGTTTTTTTACAATCGCCTCGATGAATCCGAGGTCATCTGCCTTGGAATGCTCCGACACGATGTTCCAACCGGTCTTGTATCCGTTGGCAAACACCATGACGTACCTGGTTGCTATCGTCGTGTACCGCCGCATGAATTCATTCATCGCTCCTTTCGCATTTCCACCATGGCCATGCAAAAAGATGAAAACTGGGAACTTTTGTTCATCTGCACTTTCAGGAACGCTGACATAATATGGACGCTTAAACGCTGTCTCTTGTGTCCACGACTGCGTGATATAATATGCCCCAGATTTTAGTTGTTCTGCAGCATTCACGATCGGAATGCCACCTGCTGTCAAGACAGTAGTCAATATCAACATGAGGCGCTTCACTATATCCCCTCCAAAGGTCCCGAAAAATTGTAAAAAAGAATTCACTAAGCGATTCGATCTCTAAGCCACCCCAAAGATGTAAACCAATCCAAGGACCCCACATCCAGGCAGCAGCATCACTATCTAAATACCCAGAATATGTAAACCAACCCAAGTACTGCCCAAATGCCTGCAGCTATTTTCATGACACGGCTTGTCCATCCTGCTTTTGTGAAGTGAAAGGTAATATGATTGAATAGTAGCATCAATGCAACTACCAGATTGACATTAAGGTAGTCGTTAGAGCCAAAATTTTTCCACCTAAGCAATTGAAACACATTGAAGGCAAGCAGGCAGAGAATAATCGCAAGCATACCATATTTCCAGAGATAGTTTAGCCCAAACTTACGGACACCCCCCGTTTCTGCGAATGCGGCTTCTAAAGTTTCCGGTAGGTCGGGATTCATTTTCCGGAGTGTTTGTTGGCGTTTTTGAAACTTGTCAATTTTTCCCTCAAGCTGCTTCTTCTCAGCGTCGGTTAGTTGTCTCATAAAAATTACCACTCTTTCGATGATTTAAGAGGCATGACAAAAGCTAAACACTTTTCATCGCGTTCCATCGGTTCCACGGCAAACCCCATAGAGAGTTTGAGATGATGGTTTTCAGGGTGATTCTCACCGCTGACGGATCGCACTTGGTAGCAGTCGTACAATTTTGCTTGCCGGATAGTGTATTCCTGTAGTGCGGTGCCGATGCCTTGCCGTTGGTATTCTTTCTTCACGCCAAACGCGAGGATTTTCGCCTCCCTCAACGTTTTTCCTTGTATCTGAAGGGGTGGGTGATCGCGGTCGTGGGGACCGATGTCCCACACCACAAACATGAGAAATCCAACAATCGTCCCCTCCTGTTTCGCCGCCAAAAAATAGCGTGAAAACCGCTCAAAATAGGGATTAAATGCCCAGCCTTCTTGGTTTAAGTTCTTGACGAGCGCGACAAATTCCTGCCAATCCGGATGGTCGGGTGTGAGTTCTTCAATGGAAAAGTGACGTCGCTTGTTCATTATACGCTTTATTTCTTCAGAAAGGCAAGGTCAGATGAAGATTCAGAATTTAACTCGGTCCTGTAGGCGTTAATTGTTCTGAATCAGGATTTCCAGGATTCAAGGATTTTCAGGATGGGATGTCTTCCTTAAGAGATGTCCCTACGGCGAAACTTTTATTGCTCCCCAGGTGAGTGTTAATTTCTGGGTCGGTTCGACAGCAAGTCCCTCCGCTTCAAGGTTCTGTTCAACCTCTGCTTGGCTGAGACCGCGGTTGTAGAGGCGAAGTTCGTCAAGAATGCCGTGGTAAGGCAGACCATCCGATTTTCTGGCACCCATCCAGAAGTTCTCTCCGTTATGTTTGAGGACCCCCTCGAACTTTTTTTCATTATCTACTTCACCATTGATATAAATAATGGCTTCGGAACCGTCGTAAACGCCAGCGATGTGATGCCATTTACCGACATCGGGCTGCGCTACGCTGTGAAAGGGCCACGTCTCTAAGGCACCGTTCCAGAGATTAAAATCGACCCGAGTTTGGTCCGACCACGCAATCACATAAGAGTTATTTCCCGACCTGGATATGCCAGCGAAAATCGCCCACCCAGGTTTTTCAGGCTTTATCCACGCCTCCAACGTAATCTGATCGCCGATATCGGTTAAACTCTTATCTGCTCCACAATCCACATGCCCGCCACTAAACTTGAGTGCCTCACCGACTTTACCGTCAACGACCTCAACATTTCCGTCCATGGTTCCATCGTTTACCCCGAAAATGTCTTCAACCGTTTTCCCTGCGACTGAATCCTTATTGAACGACCAGTAACTCACCAGCCCGTCGGTAACTGCCTGACGGGCGTGGGCTGCATTTGTAGCCATTAAAACGACCATTATAATGGCTATAACAATTAGTTGTCTCAGAGTTCTGTTAATCATTTGGTCCTACCCTCCATTTCAGAATATTAGATCCCCTTCGGTAAGATTAGTTCCGTAATTTACCTAAGTTGCTCTGTTTCCTTATCATGGTCACAACACGGGTTCAATTGATACAAGAAACCTCTATAGACCTATAGTACTAATGAAGATCGAGAATTTAATCGAGTAATGCGCGATGTTAATTGTTTGAATCAGGATTCACAGGATTAAAGGATTTGCGGGAATGCGGATAGACACAAGACCCATCTCTCGGGTAGGCACAAGACCCATCTCTCGGGTAGGCACAAGACCTACCCCAACAGCAGAGACGGACTCCCTGACTGCTAACAGCCAATTTAGCCATCGTATTCGACGACGACATCATCACCGTCAATCTTGACTGGGTACGTCGCCACTCGCAAGGTTTCATCGACGAGGCACCGTCCGGTGGCAATGTCAAACGTCCATTGATGCCACGGACAGCGCAGCACCTCGCCTAAACTATCAACAGAGAGCGTCGCCCCTTGAATTGAAGGCGGGGCATCGGCGGCGAACCTGCCGCTGAGTTCACCTGTGCAGAGCGGTCCCCGTCTGTGTGGACAGATGTTACGAATGGCGTAAAATTTGCCATCAACATTAAAGACCCCAATGCCCGCCTTCCCACGGAACGGGACGATGATTTTGCGTTTCCCCGGTGGAATCTCTGATACTTTTCCGACGACAACACGTGCCATATTTTAATTTTCCCTTTAATTCGCTACTGGATTCTGGGATCCGTTGGTTTCCTTCACATCCAATCGAAGGATATCGAGGGCATTCTGGGCGAAGATACGACGGTGTAAGTCTTCTGGGAGCTTCGGGAAAACCGTTACCGGATCGTTCCAGTCGAAATGCGGGAAGTCTGAGCAGAATATCAGCGTTTCATCCGCATGGAGCATTTCTAACATCTGGTACATCTGTTCCGGCTTCTCCGGTTCATGCATCGGCTGTGACCCGATTCGGATGTGCTCACGGAAATACTCACTCGGTAACCGCTTCAGCCACGGCGTCTGATCGCGAATTGCTTTCCAATCGGTATCGAGATGCCACATCACCGGCACCGCCCACATCTGCTGTGCTTCAATGAGCGCGAACTTGAAGTTCGGAAATTTTTCAAAGACCCCTTCGCAGATCAGCGATGTCGCGTGTGTACTGGCGACATACGGACGACTCATCCGGGATTCTATGTAGTAAGTCGGATGCCCGACCGGCGTGGGTACGTTTCGGTTCGCACCGCCGCCACCCCCGATGTGCGATATGACAGGCAATCCGTGTTCCTCACACGCTTCCCAGATGGGGTGATAGAAGCGGTTGCCAAAGGGACGACTCGTTCCCATGGGAACCATAACGGCGACAGTGTCCTTGCGGTGTGCAAGCCTGTTAATCTCTTCTACGGCTTGCGGTGGATCGGATGGCGAAACGAGAATGGCGTTCACAACACGCGCATCCTTCTCGAGCCAATGCTCAATTGTCCAATCATTAAAAGCCCGACAGAGGGCAGCCCCCCAATCGGGGTCAGGAACTCCAGAGTATCCATAGAACACAGGGGGTCCCGTCAGCACGGCGATATCGATATTCCAGACATCGAGATGCTCATCTTGCAGGAACTCCAAGGTGAAGTTGAAATCTCTGGGATCGCCGCCGGAGTTTTTAGGTGTCGATTCGACGGCTTCTTCGACCCGTCCCCTGAGGTCTACACGATTGCTTCGAACCGGGATGTTGGGATACCCGCCGAGATGTAGCCCCTGGTCAAGGAGATGTTCTTGATAGAATTTTGACAGGTGGGGCAACAATTGCGTAGGGTGACGGAAATTGTGGTGCACGTCACAGTCAACGATAGCGATCCCGTCTTTCGGTTTCGCAGTCCAACCGGGTGCGGTAACAGGGGTTGATCCAATTTGACGCATGCAAACGCCTCCTTTATCAGCCATCAGCCATCAGCCGTCGGCTTTCAGTAAGAATAACTGGACAGTTATCAGTTAGACGGATATGATAAGCCTAACATCTCTGGGCAGCCACAAGAACTGTCGCTAAACACCTCTGGGTAGCCACAAGGGCTACCCCTACTTCTGGGCAGCCACAAGGGCTACCCCTACTTCTGGGCAGCCACAAGGGCTACCCCTACTAATGACGGTAGGTCTCACCGATTAAGTTATTGGCAGCGCGGACGGGCCGGAAAAGGGTCTGCCGTTTGGCTGGCATTTCAGCTAACAATTTCGGGTGCGGATCCCAATCGTGCCACTTGCTATTGACGGTATTGTAGCAACTGAAAATAGCGAGTCGGTCATTTTCCGCATTCGTCCACGTGTGTGTACTATGGGTCAATGCCTCTGTGAAAAAGAGGAGGGACCCAGCCGGACACTCATAGGTATCCCAAATCGGAGAGTCCTGGCTTTGGATTGTGTCGGGTGCTGTGTAGACGGCTTTATGGCTCGCCGTAATAAACAGGGTGCCTCCCTGCCGATATTTGACGGGATTCAGTTCCCAGACGATACGCGTTAAGCCGCTATAGCCTCTGCCGGGGATACACCGATAGAGGTGCGAATCACCGGGAAAACGGAGCATCCCGTTTCCGTTGTGGGGTCCAAAGTTTCCATCACCCGCTGTCCGATAGAACAAACTACACGATTCCATACGGAAACCGTAGCATTCCTGGCTCGACAACGCCGGATGCGCGAGAAACTCGTTGAGAAAACCGATGACATTCGGATGGTCGGCGAGCCGTTGCATAGGACCGCCGAGCGGGGAGCGTTCATGTTCGGGAATCGACTCGGGTTCGTGGCGGAGTTTGTACCCGAACTCTTGCATCTCTGCGAGCGTATCGCCCGACAACACGCCCGGCACTAAAAGCCATCCGCGCATGTCAAAGAGGTATTTCTGTTCTTGTGTCGGCGCGACGACGGGTGTCCCATCGGAGGTGGTCTCCGTGAGTTGTGCGTTATCAATGTCGAGTGCCGCCCCGAGGTTTTTATCAACAATAAACGGTTTGGTGTGATCCGTGACGGGTGCCATAATAGAAATCCTTTGTATTGACTGTTGGTTAATTCGCTGACCACTATTCTTATGCAGCTTTCGCGCGTTTGAGGGCATCCTCAGAGACGCTGAGTGTCTTCGCGACATCTTCATCGGTGTGCGACATGGACATGAACCAGATATGTCCCTCAGGCAGATATAAACCGCCATCTAAGGTCGCTTCGTAGAAGGTCTTCTGGAACCGCTGTTGGCGTTCATCGTCGCTGTCGGTACTCAAGCCGAAGTAAGGCATGGGTCCGATGCCACCGATGCGGGCATTCTCAATACCGAGCCGTGCCGTCATCTCTCTGTAGCCATCCAACAATTTCTGCCCCTGTTTCCACATAAAGGCGACTCCATCCTTCGCCTCAAGTTCCGCAATTGTAGCGATTGCAGCGGCGACAAGCGATACCTCGCCGTGGAAGGTTGCGGCTACCCAGACATCGCTCACTTCATCCATAATTTCTTTTTTCCCCACAACGACAGCCGTTGCAAACCCGTTGGCGAGTGCCTTTCCGAAAACCGACATATCGGGGGTGACCCCAAAGTATTCCTGCGCACCGCCCAACGAGTAGCGGAATCCGGTTTTGACTTCATCGAAAATCATCAAGGCACCGTTGGCATTGACGATCGCCTTTGCCTCTTCAAGATAATTGTCTTTGGGTAGGTCGTGTCCGGAAGGTTCCATAATCAAACACGCAATCTGATTGGGATGTGCTTTAAAGAGGTCAGCAAGTCCTTCGAGATCGTTGAAATCGACGCTGAGTGTCGCAGCGGCAGCCCCCGATAGATGTCCGCGTGCGTGGCTACACCAATCGTGCCAACCGTGATACCCCGACCGAATCACTTTTTCTCTCCCGGTATATGCGCGAGCGAACTTAATCGCGCCGGTCGTTGCATCCGATCCCCCGACAAAATAAGCGACCCGATCCGCCGACGGGATAATCTGAACCAACTTTTCGGCGAGTTCTACCTCAAGGGTATGTCCGAAATTATATACATTCCCTCGTTCAACGAGATATTTTGTGACCGTATCAATCACAGTCGGATAGGCGTGTCCAAGGATCATAGGTCCAAATCCCATCAGATAATCGATATAGTCGTTTCCATCGGCGTCCCAAAAATGTGCGCCTTTCGCGCCTGCGATCATAACAGGTCTCGGGGGCTGGCTCTGTTTATGGGGTTGCCCACCGCCGACCAATGCGGCTTTGGCTCGCTTCTGCCATGCGAGTGATTTTTCAAAACTGCGTCCCATGCTGAAACCTCCAACGTTGGTATGTTGTGCGTTAAATCCGCTCTAATTTTATCTATTTTAACATAATTCGGAATTTGATGGCAGAATTTCTTTCTTGAAAATTCCTCGTCTGTGGTATATAATCGTTTTATGGATATGCAGATTTACCGGGATGAAAATGGGAATGAGCCGTTTGAGCAGTGGCTTTCCTCAATTAGAGACAATGCCACTTGGGCGCGAATCGACAACCGTCTCAAGCGGGTCCGGTCAGGTCTGTTAGGCGACCATCGTTTAATAGGTGAAGGCGTGTTTGAGTTACGCTTAGATTTTGGTCCTGGTTACCGAATTTATTTTGGGAGAATCGGGCGTGAACACATTTTGCTTCTAATGGGTGGAGATAAGAATTCCCAGCGGAGGGACATCGCGATAGCGAAACGGTACTGGCAGGATTTTAAGGAGTCAATGTGATGAGAAAATATAGGAATTACGAAGAGAGCCTCAAGGAGCGATTGGCAGATCCTGCGTATGCAAAGGAGTATCTTGCCGTAGCACTCGAGGAATATGAGGAAGATGGTAACATTGAAGCGTTTTTGCTTGCAGTCAAAGACGTGGAAAACGCTCAAGGGGATTTATCAAAGTTAGCAGCGAACGTCCAGCTGAGCCACCAGAGTCTTTATAAGGTATTGTCCGAACATGAAATAATACGATAAAAGTTATAGTAAGTGTTAGAAAAAGGGGGAAAGATGGCAGTACACCTTTTGACAGACGCGCAGATGCGGCATTTCATTGTGAACGGTTATGTGACCGTCACTACCGAATTGCCTGCGCAATTTCACGATGCAATCTACGAGAAGACGGTAACGGTCTTTGACAAGGAAGGCAATCCGGGTAATAACATGATACCGCGGATCCCAGAGATTCAGCAAATTCTTGACGATCCGAACGTGAGTGGGGCTTTGACCAGTCTGCTTGGCGCGGACTATTATAAGCAACCGCACCGCCATCCGCACTACAATCCACCGGGTAGCAATGGACAGGGAATGCACCAAGATGGTGGGAAACGCTGGTCTCATCACACCCGCAGACTGCTGGTTTTCTATTATCCGCAAGATACCCCCATCGAACTCGGTCCAACGGGTATAGTCCCGATGAGCCATTATTATAGCACGCGTGAAGGGGCGGAGATCTCTCCAGAACAACCAATTGTCGGGAAAGCGGGAACAGTCGCTTTTGCAAACTATGACCTCTGGCACCGGGCAATGCCCAACAGTAGCGAGAAGAAACGCTACATGATGAAGTTCCTCTACGCTCGGATGTCAGAACCGCACGAACCCACCTGGGCAAACAAGGAAACAGAGTGGGCAAACGGCACATCTGTGGGACCTATCGAACATCAGGAGATGTTTCGACACCTTTGGAACTGGCATCGGGGCAAGGAATTCGGGGTTGAAAACCCCTCCCACAACAAAACATCGAACGGGGAATCATTATCCGGTTTAATCAGTTCTCTCAATAGCACATCGGAATCGACAGGATTGCAGGCGGCTTATGAAATGCCAAAATTTGGTGAGAAGGCGGTGCCTGCCTTGGTTCGGTGTTTGCAAGATGAATCGGAGATGACGCGCCGAAATGCCTGTTACGCCCTCAATGCGGTCGGAACGCCGGTCGTTGATGCCTTACAAGAGGCGTTGAAAGATTCCCGTGAACACGTGCGGGATAACGCTGCGGAAGCACTCGGTGACTTGGGACATAAGGCAGAATCCGCGGTGCCTGCGTTGGTGGAAACGTTAGCAGCGGATACTTCAGGTTCTGTGCGGTCACACACAATAGAGGCATTAGGAACGACGAGTCAAGCGAGTTCAATTGCTGTTCCCGGTCTTGTGAAGGCATTAGAGGATTCGCACGAGGGTGCCCGGCGAAATGCGGTCTTCGCGCTGGCGCGGATTGGTCCGAACGCGACTGCGGCGGTTGAAGGGTTACAGAATGTGTTGTTCGATGAAAACCGTTATGTCCGCGGTGATGCGGTCCACGCACTCCACCGTATCGGCACACCGGCAGCGAAGGCAGCCCTCCTTGGTTACCTTGAGACGACCCGCTGGTGCCCGCTGACCTCAAAAGAGAGTACGTTTTAGGTGAAAAAGATTGCTACATAGAACGGGCGAGGTTGGGAAACCTCGCCAGCGATCGGTATAAAATGGGATTCAAGAACGCGAGGTAATGCCTACGTAAAGAATTCCTCGTTATACGGGCGGACATCCACCTCAAAAGTCCACGCGCTCCGCTCCTGCTGTATCAACGCCCAATAGGTATCGGCAATCGCATCGGGTTCAAGGAGCGGTTCATTCTCGGCGAGTTTATAGCGTTGTCGCACCCCCGGTGTATCAATGACGCCATCAATGATGACATGGGCGACGTGAATGCCGTGCGGACCGACTTCGCGGGCGAGTGCGGATGCTAAGCCGCGCGTCGCATACTTGGCACTGCTGAACGCTAACGCGTTTGCCCTACCACGAACAGCAGAGGTCGCCCCTGTAAAGAGAATCTTCCCGCCGCCTTTCTTGAGCATCCCCGGAACCACCTGTTTTGAACAGAGGAACCCACCGAGGGTGCAAACACGCCACGCCCCTTCAAACGCTTCGGGGGTAAGGTCTGCGAAACTCCCCCACGCGGCGTTTGCGGCATGATTCACCAAAATATCGGGATCGCCGAGTTCCGCTCGAATACGATCGAAACTCCCTGATACCTGCTCAGCATCAGCAATATCCGTGGGAATAGGGATAACTGTGCGTCCGGATTCTCCCAATCTCGTGGATAGGTTCTTAATGTAGGCGGATGAGCGAGAGAGGAGTGCTACATCGCAGCCTTCCTGTACAAATTTACGCGCAAGCGCAGCCCCTAAGCCGGGACCCACACCCGCGATAACTGCTGTTTTTTTCATAGTGATTCCTTTTACTCGTGTCTGAGCGCATCAATCGGATGAAGTTTTGCTGCCTTCCACGCGGGATACGCCCCGAAAAAGACCCCTACCAACGCGCTAACAACAAAAGCGGCTGCTGCGTACATCAGTGAGACAACGGTCCGCCATCCCCAGATGGATGGCACCATCTCGGCACCGATGATTCCAACGCCAATCCCGACAAGCCCGCCAACAAGCGCGAGCGTTGTAGATTCAACAAGGAATTGAACGAGGATATCGGCGCGCTGCGCACCCACGGCTTTTCGGAGCCCAATCTCCTTCGTCCGCTCCGTCACAGAGACGAGCATGATGTTCATAATACCGATACCACCGACGACAAGTGAAACGATCGCAATTCCTAAAATCATGTTGGTAAAGGTCTGACTTGATTCCTCCAGGGTTTCCATGAATTCCGCTTGGTTTCTGATGTGAAAGTCGAGTTCCTTGTTTATTGGGATCTTGTGTTGCTTGCGGAGCAGCTCTGTCACCTCAGTTTCCGCTGCTTGAATGAGTTTATCGTCATTTGCCTGTATACTGATACTCGACAGGTATTCCTCCCCAAAAACGCGTTTCATAGCCGTCGTATAAGGAATGAAAACCTGATCATCTGGGTTTCGCCATCCGCTCGCGCCTTTCTCTTTCATAACTCCCAAGACGTGAAAACCGACCCCTTTAATTTTCACTGTCTTGCCGACGGGTTCTATGGTTTCAAAGAGACTGTCAGCAACGGTTTTTCCGAGGACACATACGCGCTGACGGTATCGAATGTCGCTATCCGTAAAAAATCGTCCCTTTTCAACGGTAAAATTTGCGGTGACGAGATATTCTGGGGAGGTCCCAACGATAGTCGTGTTTGTATTTTTATTCAGGTACTTCACCTGTGCGCGATTGCTTACCTCTGGGGTGACATACCCAAAAGTCTCGCCGCGTTCTTGTAACGCCTCTATATCCTCGACAGTGAGGCTTTTACGGGCATCAGCAGAACCACGTCCCCGAAACATGCTCTGCCCGGGTCGGACGGCGAGGATGTTCGCACCCAGTGTCTGAATCCGTTCGGTGATGTCGGCTTTCGCGCCTTCACCAATTGAGGTCGTGGTTATAATTGCGCCAACACCGATGATAACGCCCAACATTGTCAACAGGGATCGGAGTTTATTTGCCAATAAGGCACTCAATGCATTTGTAAGACTCTCCAAGATACTCATAGCATTTCCTCCCAGCACCATTCAGCCTAAAGATGAGTTCCCTCCTACACACCTGGTGATAGTATAAGAATGCGTCGGGAATCGGAGTTCCCTCCTACACACCTGGTGATAGTATTTACCGTCCTCGAGGACCGCCGCCACCGCCCATTCGACGCATTGTGGAAGCGGGGTTCTGCATCATGCGTCGCCGCCAATCCTCGCCGCCACCCCCGCGCTCAAAACCTCCGATTGCGACGACATCTCCTTCAGTAAGCCCAGAAACGATTTCGATCTTGTCAAAGCTGCTGACACCCGCCACAATCGGTTGTGGACGGCCGGGTTGCCCGTCTTCACCAACAAGTCTGACCATCTTCCTGCCTCGCATATCAAGGACCGCCTCAGCAGGCAGCGTCAGAATGCCAATTTTATTGACGGCTGAGATTTGAACGCTGGCATTCATGCCGGGTTTGAGGAAGGGTATCTTTGCATCTTCAGTCTCTGTTGATTCGGGTTGTGCGGGTGCTTCTTCAACAGGAGCTTCCGCAAAAAAGCCGCCGAAAAGTCCACCCCAATCGTCTGCGTCATCAGTATCTTCCGCCTTCGCAACAGGCTGCTCCTGTGTCGGTTGCGTGGGAGTTTCTTGGGAGGTGGGTCTTGATCTTTCACCGGTACCACCACCCTCTGCCTGGCGTTGTTGACGCATTGCCCGGAAACGTGCGCGCTGCTCTTCCGTCATATTTGCCAAGTCCGGACGGGTACCACCGCCTTGCCATCTTCCGGGACCCCCCCGCATCCCTTGCGGTGTTCCTGTAGCTTCCACATTTTTCAACTCGGAGGTTACTTCAAAAGTCGTCACATTCTGAAGAGACAGTCCTTGGGGTGCGATCTTCAAGACTTCGCCCTGAAATGGTGTATCGGGATAGGCTTCGACTGTAATCGTCACGGGTTGTCCTATCTCCACCTTACCGATGTCGGTTTCATCTACCTCTGTTACGACATAGACGGTGTCAAGGTCTGCCATGGTGACAAGCGTCTGTCCTTCTTCTGAGGCGAGCGAGGAGAGGCGCGAGGTAATCACCTGCCCCTGCTCCACTTTCTTTTCCAGGATTGTTCCAGCGATGGGTGCCTTGATGATGGTATCGTCATATTCAATTTGACGGAGTTCGAGCTGCGTTTCACTGCGTTTGACGGATGAGCGTGCGGTCTCCAGATCGCGTTGTTTACGTTCGATCTGTTTCCGGTTCGCTCTTGTGAGTTTCAAAGCCTCTTCCGCTTGGACGATCCGTTGCTGCTGAAGTTCGATATCCATGTCTCGGGTGGCTTCCGCCTCCACTCGCTCTCTGGCAACTTCAAGGTTAAATTCCGCCTTTTTAATATCGGCGGCTCCCAATTCGAGTTCAGCCTCAGTCGCTGGTTCCTCAACCAATTTCAGATTTTCTTCAGCAGACCGATGCCGCGCTTGTGCTGATTTAAGCTGTGCCTGTGAAGACTCTAAGGAGGCTTGTGAAATGAGTTCTTTCTCGTAAAGTTTTTTATTTCGCTCATGCTCTGCTGTTACCAACTCTAAGTTTGCCGCTTCCTGATCCAGGGAGTTTTTCGCGCGCCGTCTATTTTCTTCCCGGACTTCATCGGAGGTTAGCAACTTATACCGAATTTTGGCAATATTGAGGCTATTTTCTGCATCCATTACACCCCGGGCATTCGCTATCTTTTCAAGACGGATCTCTTCCTTCAACTGGACGAGTCGCTGCTGGGCTTCAATCAGAGATTCCTCCGCCTGACGAATCTGGATTGCTGACTGCTCCTTCTGGAGTTCAAAGTCAATTTCTGCCTGTTGCAAACGCGCTTGCGCAGATCTCAAATCGGCTTCAGCCTGCTCCAAACTAATTTGGACGTAAGTGGTTTCGATGACGGCAATGATTTCATCTTTCTCGACGTAATCACCCGCATCAACTCTGAGTTCCAGAATCTTTCCGCTCGCTTTGGAACTGACTTCAACAATATTCAACGGCTTAATAGTGCCTGTGGCATCAATCGTCACAGCAATATCGCCGCGTTCGACCATTGCCGTTTTTACCTCTGATGCCTCAGCACTGTCTGTACCGTTCCCGTTCGTAAATACGATGAATCCTACGGCAACGGCGGCTCCTATCAGTAGCACCGCGCCAACAATTGCAACAATTTTCCATTTCCCTAATCCTAACATGGAAACCCCCTCCTGACCTTAAATAATATGCTTCTCCGTGCCACCCTCACTCACTAAAAGCGTTCACTGTTTAAGTTAGTCAAATCCGCAAGAGAAAAGTTCGACTTTTCGGTGGACTTGACTTCTACAAACTCGGCATATCGACCGCGCTGTCTCGCCGTTCATGCATATTTTTTTCCATCGCTTCAGGATACCGATCTGGAAGATGTGAGACTTTATTGAGTTTTTGAAGGGCATCGCCTTCAAGCCTCCACCCGGATGCCCCGAGATTATCGCGTAAATGCCCCGTATGCCTCGCCCCGACGATCACTGAAGTCATTGTTCGCTGTTCAAGCACCCATCGGAGCGCAACTTGAGCAGGACTATGTCCAAGTTCGTCAGAAACGTCAAGGAGTGCCTGTAACGTTTCATCGGCGTTGTCGGCGAAATAGCGTTCTGGATACGCCCACCCTTCAGCCGATCGCGTTCCGCCTTGTGTGCGTTCGCCCGGTCTATATTTCCCAGAGAGAAATCCACCCGCTAACGGACTCCACACGACGACACCAAGCCCTTTACGTTCACAGAGGGGTACAATCTCTTGCTCTATATCTCGAACGACGAGACTGTATTGCGGTTGATAGCATGCAAATCGGACCCAATTGTTTACATCGCTGAGCCATAACGCTTCGGACAGTCGCCACGCTTGGTAGTTGCTACACGCCGTATAGCGGACTTTCCCTTGTTGAACGAGATCGTCCAGCGCGCGGAGCATCTCCTCTAACGGTGTTTGCGTATCAACGTGATGAATATAGTAGATGTCTACATAGTCCATCTGCAGGCGTTTGAGGCTATCGTCAATCGCCTGCATGATATGGGCGCGAGACATCCCGGAATCGTTGGGACCGGTGCCCATCGGGTTGAAAAATTTGGTTGCGATGACCGCATCGCGTCGTCTGCCCTTGAGTGCCTTGCCGAGGAGGACTTCGGATTCGCCTTCGGCATAAGAGTTCGCTGTATCAAAAAAGTTGACCCCCGCATCCAGCGCGAGGTCCACCATGCGGTTTGTTTCTGCCTCGTCGGCACCGTGACCAAAGGTCATTGTTCCTAAACAGATTTCGGATACCTTAATCCCGCTTCTTCCGAGTCTTCTATATTCCACGTTTTTCCTCCGTTTTATAGTTTACGCATTGCCCAAGGGCACCGCTTTTTGAGCAACCTCCAAAATAGCATCAAGCACTTTAGTGACTTCCGGATCAATCTGCTCTGTTGACACATATTGGACTAAAGTATGATAATTTGTTTTTTGCATGAGGTTCGGCATTTCCAATTTTTCAAAGAACGTTTCAAACAGTCCATCCAAAAAATCGTCAGTCACCTTGATATCTGGAGACCAAGGTGATTCTTGACGAAGTGTTTCTCGGGCTTCTTCAATCTCCGTAATCCTTTCCTCCATTATAGACACCCAGGGTATTGAGAATAGTGGACCTCCAATTCGTTCTTCCGCCTCCGCACGTGCCCAGTCAATTAACACCTGTCTGCTGGAGACAATGTAATTCTCAATCTCACGCCTTTGCCACGCGTATTCTATTAATTCAGGAGGCGTCTGAAGTTGGTCAGAAATTCGATCAAAGAGACAGAATCCGACGAGGTCAGGCTTTGCCTCACGCAAACCGTAAAAGTGTTTACGTGCCTCCGTCGGTTGATTACCAACATAATGAACGTAAGGACGTTCTAATACAGCCACTGCATCATGTGAAAGTTTTTCTGCAAACGCCTGCAGGATTGCGAGATCCGTTGCGCCTTCAAGGTAAAGCACCCAACCCTGTTGCTGTGCCTGATAGTACTGTTCAAAACCAATCGTCCGAAGCGATTTAAGAAGGTGACTACCGCGATCATCAATTCGGTGGGGTTTGCCAAGAAAGGCGATAACAACATCGCGATCCGCTGCCTCATTGAGGATAACTTCAGAATGACTCGCAGCAACGATCTGACTGTCATTTTCAATTGCTGACTCTGTAAGGATCTGATAAATCTGACGTTGCCGAAGGATTTCAAGATGTGCATCTGGCTCATCAAGTAAAAGGATAGATTTAGGGTGGGCTGCTATATAGGCGAGTAGTAGTAGCGTTTGTTGCAAGCCCCGTCCCGATGAAGAGAGATCAAGAGAAATACCAGATTCATCTCGATAGTTCATTGCAATCTCCCCACGCTCCTGAATATAATTGGGTTCATCGAGGTGGACACCGAATAACGAATGGATTTGCGCACAGAGTTTCTGCCACTTTTGGGCATTCTCTGAAACCTGATAGCAGAGATTACGCAACACCTCTGCTGTTCGTCCCTCTCCGATTCGCACGTTGATTGCCCCTTCATCAAGTCGTGTCTCATTGGAAGCAAGCCCAGACATCGGCGGGAGGAAGGCAACAGCAATCTCTTCCGCTTTGTCAGGAACAGGCATCCGCTCGGTATCTTTTTCATCTGTTTCTGGTACTCTCAAAGGACGACAGTAAAAGGATTCCTGATTGGCATAATCGAACTCGAAACCACACTGCCAGTTTTTACCGTCCGTAACACCCTCTACAATAATATCTATACGGATATTTTGGGTCCGTTGCCTACCTTCAATTCTTTCCACATCACGAACTTGCAAATCTCGCCAGAGCAATCGTGCGCTTGGTACTGGCACGGAGATTAGATCACGTCGGTTTATAGCAACACCCGGACGTTTTTCTGGGTTTGCTCTCCCCTTGCGGTTCTCGTTCCAACGCCTGAGTGCTATCTCCCACAAAGCGAGTGCTTGTAACGCCGTTGTTTTGCCGGAATTATTTGGACCTATGAAGACAACAGGGTTCCCCAACTCGACTTCAACCTCGCCAAAGTTCTTGAAATTACGACAGATTAGTTTCGTTAACATTCTACTCCCTACCGCGATTACCCTTACGCGCAATGAATTGCGCGACTACAAACCAGATGGAACCTTTGAGGAACATTGGTATTTTGAAGGTGTACTTGTTGATAACAAGGAAACTCTTTATCGCCTGTCTGCGTAAGTCTTACTTATTATGGTAAATCCCATAATTAAGTGGACACTGGAGCGGGACGCTGTGAGTGGGCAGGTACAAGACCTAAGGAAACACCCCAGCAAAAACCCCCTACAAGATGTTTACTTATTTTTAGGATCCACCATAAACAGGGACGGTCTCGCCTTCTGAGCGGAGTCCCGCTTCATAAACCTTCATTACTTCCAAGGCAAATTCAAGCGATCCTTGTTCTGCGGGTTTGCCTTCCAGAATGCAGTCACAGAAATATCGCATCTCTTGATAGAAGCCTTGTATGAATAGTCCTTTGTTTTCAAGGGTGCCGAGACTGTTTTGGGGTTCCCAGACGATAGCACCACTGTCAAAACCTTCAGGGACATAACTCGTGCTGCCACTATAGTTGAAGGGCATGCCGCGTTGCAGTAAAACCCGTGTGCTGTTCCGAATCTCGGCGTGGCATCCATCACCGAAGAATTGATAAAGCTCGGCGGGTTGTCCATACCTTGCACCATCAGCCAAATGAAAGTTCCCGAGCGCACCACTTTCGTATTCCAAGATACACGCGCCACCCCCCCGTTGTCCCCGGCGGACGGTCACAGCTGAAACCTTCCCGCCGACGGCTACAAACAACGACAGCGGATGACACCCGTTTTGGAGCCAATTGGTATGCGCTTTCTCACGCAACACCCGTTTGCCATCGATCGGTATCTGCATCGGATAGACCCCCAGAATGCTGCGTAAGGGACCGTATTCATCGGTTGCGAAGATTTCAATAATCTTCTGCGTGGCAGGCATGAACGCCTTTTTAAACCCGACAACAACGACACGATCCTTTCGGTGACGGATCATCTCTGAGACTTCGGCAGCAAACATTCCGGGCGGCTTTTCCATCCAGACATGCATACCGGCATCTAACGCTTCACAGGTCAATTCGGGATGAAGACGCGGCGGGGCACAGAGAAAGATCGCGTCCAATTCTTCGTTACGAAACATCTCCGCCATACTCGGATAACACGCCTGAACACCGTATTGCTCGGCAGTGACGCGGGCGCGATCAATATCGAGATCGCACAACGCTTTGAGCCGAATGGGGAGAAATGTTAGCGTCGGTAAGACATTGCGATAGCCGTGGGAACCGACACCGACGACAGCGACATTCAGTCTTTCCTCAAATTCTCTCTGATAACTCATATTTTTAATTTACCTTGCGGTTCGGTTAGGTGAACAAGGGATTTGATGTCCCTTTCCGTAGACCCGCTTTCCACTTCGTTACAAGCTACACATTTGAGGCCTACTTTCATTTAATCTCCTAATTTACCTTGCGATTCGGTCAGGCACAGGGGTTACGGAAGCACGTCGTCAAGGAATGCATCCAAGTCGTCTTTCATCTTACGCAATTCCGCTTGGTCAATATACATCATGTGCCCCGCCTGATAGTAAGTCATTGTGATGTTATCTTGCAGAGATTCATCGAGTCCCAAGTGGCTGAAGGTATACTCCGATGCCAGAAACGGCGTTGCCAAGTCGTAATAGCCGTTGGCAACAAAAACTTTCAAGGCGGGATTGATCGTCATCGCCGCGCGAAGTGTATCTGCGACATTGACGTATTCGTTCTGATGGTCGCTGTAGTCCCACGGGTGCACACGTCGGCTCAGGATTTCATACGGCAGGTCAGACACAAATTCCAGTTCATCTCGGACATAAGCGTTGAGAGCGGCGGTATACGCCCCTTGCACGACTGCGGAACTCGGATCGTATTCGTAATTTTCACCCGCTGAATCGCGATCAATTCCCTTGTATCGGCTATCAAAACGCCCAACCGTGCGTCCTTCATCTCGGAGCAACTCTTTGCAAAACCGCATAATGTTAATCCGTAAGTCGGTTCGCTCGATATATTCCGGTGTAAGTCCAGTATACTTGGCGAGTTGTTGAACGATATTGGCACGCTGCGCTGGCGGCACAGTACTGCCCTGCATCAAAGCGAGGGTGTAATCCCCCATCGCGAACGCCCTCACCTCATCCATAAACGCTTCAAATTGGGTATCAATTTCGTCTAATTTGTCATGATAACGTGCGGTCGCCGCATAGGTAGGTAGATAGAGGATATAGGGGAGGTCGTTGCCCGGTGCGAAGCGAATCGTCTGGAAGTTAAGCACGACTGAAACGAGCATGATGGCGTTGAGATAGGCACCGTGCCGTCCCTGAAGATACCCTGCCAGTCCACCTGCTCGTGTTGTTCCATAACTTTCACCGATGAGGAGCTTGGGCGATCCCCAGCGTTTGTAGCGTCCCAGATAGAGGAGAATAAAATCGCCAACCGATTCAATATCTCGTTTGAAGCCGTGGAACTGTTTCGCCTCTTCACCGAGGACGGCTCTGCTGAACCCAGTGCTGACAGGATCGATAAAAACGAGATCCGTTTTGTCTAAAATAGAACACTCGTTATTGCTCAATTGATACGGCGGGTGTGGCAATTCTCCATCTTCGTCAGGTTTGACACACCGCGGTCCCAAGACACCTAAATGTAACCACACCGATGAAGATCCGGGTCCCCCGTTGAAAGAGAACGTTATCGGACGTTTGGATGTATCTTCCACATCATCACGAGTATAGGCAACAAAGAAAACGGAGGCTTTCGGCTTCTCACCCTCCGTGTCGATCTCCTCTTTCAGGACGAGCGTCCCTGCCGTGGCAGTGTAACGGACCTCTTCACCATTGATGGTAACGCTGTGATGGGTAACCGAGAGTTTATCTTCAGGTATCTCGGAATTTTCTTCCTCATCTTTCATCTCTTCAGATTCTTTTTTTCCTTCTTGGCTCATAGTGCATTCCTTTCTCTGTTTACGAATAGGATCTATGCGAATTGTCTTGACGGGTCAGGGCATTTATAGGAAATTACGGCATGTGAATCTTGCGGAATCATTATAGCACATTTCGTAAAAACGGGTGTCATAAAAATCCCCTTTTAAAGTAGTCGTACTACGCGGAACGCAAAGTTTGGCATCAATTCTCTATGCAGATGCTTGCCTGTGCATACGGAGAAGATGAACCTGAATACACAACAGACATGCTTAAATGGGTAAATCCGGACTATGATCGCTTAAGGTCTCTTTAATTCCGCTGCGCTTATCCCCAAAACTTGCTATCATATCCACATGCCACACCTCACTCTTAAGCCCAACCACAAAACGACCTGAGACTACTACGCCACACTGCAGTTCTGAAATGTCCACATCAAGATACGTAAAGAATTTGACATAATCCCAAAATGTGCTAAACTCTACACAAAGGAGACACACAATGCAAAAACCGATCCGATTAGGACTGATTGGCTGTGGCGGTATTGTGCAAATTACGCATGCCCGTGCCTATCGTTCCCTCACAGATACCGTTCAAGTAACCGCACTCGCAGATGTCGTCCCCGAAAACTTGCAAAAAATTGGCGATCTGTTCAACATACCCACAGAAAACCGATACACAGATTATCGCGAGATGCTGGAACGCGTAGCACTCGATGTCGTGACGATTGCCACACCGCACTCACTCCACGCTGAACAGGTTATAGAAGCGGCAAGCGCAGGTGTTGCCATTATCTCTGAAAAACCGATGGCGACAACGTTAAACGAGGCGGATAGAATTCTGGAGGCGGTCCGCCGCAACGGTGTGCCTTACACGGTGGTGCATAACTATATTTTCACAGCAGGGATGCGAGCGGCACTGACGGAACTGGACGCCCTCGGTGCCTCCCATTTCGGACGCAGCGTCGGTATGGGACTGAAACCGACAGATTTCTCGGCTGACCACCCAACGCCAGCGTTCGCATGGCGTGCCAGCAAAGCAAAAGGCGGTGGCTGTATCATCGACACGAGTTATCACGAAATCTACGCCGTCTGCACGCTGATGCGATCCCCAGTGCGTTATGTTGAAGCACGCGTGAAAACGATGCAGCTTGACATTGATGTTGATGACCTGGCGATGCTACTGTGCGAACATGAAAACGGGGCTGTCACGACGGTTTCAGGGGCGTGGTGTGTACCCGGTACAGATTCGGGTTGGTGTGAGATGCATGCTGCAAATGGGTCTCTACGCGTCCAGCATCGCCATAACGTCTCAAACGCGCTCCGTCGCTTTACGAGAACAGATGGATGGCAGCAGTTGGAACTCGCTGGATTTGACGAAGCGGAGCAGCAGGATGCCAGTGGACACGTCCGATACTTCACGGAGACCTTCAACGCACTTGCTGCGGATACAGCACTACCGGTCCCCGCAGAGAAGGCGTATCACAACCTCGCGATTATCGAAGCCGCACGCAAAGCGACAACGGAACGCCGCGCTATTGAAATACAGGCACCGTAGAGGAGTAGAAATGAAAAGAGGTCTGCTATTTCACGTTTTGATCGTCCTGATGTTCGGACTCGGTTTAAATGTTCCGATGAACTGCTTCGCGCAGCAAAACAGGGGCGTCCTCAATGCCAAATCGGACGCTGAATTTGATGCCGAAGAGGATATAAATACGACAGTGTGGCTCGCCGCTGGAGGGCTCTTAGGCGTGGCGGGTAACCTTCCGCTCGGTGTTGTTGCTATCGGTGGGGCTTATGTCTACCAGCCTATCCCACCTGCTGAGCGACTTCTCGGCAAACCCGCGGAATATGTCAGTATCTATACGGATGCCTACAAAGCGCGCGCGCGAAGGCTCCAATTGGGTGCCGCTGCAAAAGGCGCACTCGGTGGGTCGGCTGCGTTCTGCTTATTAGGGGTGCTTAAGATAAAGCCGTGGGCAGACTTCGTTTTCTGGTAGCACAGCGGGGCAGGCACAAGACCTGCCCCGACGGGTGTTGCAGGTATTATGCACGTAAGAGGTGCCGCAACGCGTTTGCGATAATATCCTCTTCTCCTGCGTTCAGGGTGTAGGCATTAATCACAATGGTTTCTTTACCGTGCGTGTTCACCTTGATACGCGGGGTCCCTGCATCCAATTCGTGTGCGACCTGCGCAGCATCCTTGCCACTAACGGCAGTATCAAACGTAACATGTAGATTCGACAGGGTATGACTTTTCTCTTGGTAATGAACGCCACACGATACCCCATCGAGATTTTCAAGCCCCTGTGCGAGGACGGCGTATCTCCCATCCTGCTCCTTTGACCGCGCTTTGTGGTCCGTTGATAACCAAATATCGATAGCCGTCACCAACCCGATAATCTCCTGCCGATCTACTTTCATACCGCGTCCAACGGGTTTCGGTCCAATGAAACCGTGTGTCCGGACTGTTTCAATGAGATCCTTTCTGCCACAGATGAACCCTGTAGAGTGTGGGGCGTTGAAATACTTACCGCCGAAGCAGACGAGATCCGCAGATTGGGCGTTCCGCCGGAAGTAATCAAGCGGATGGATTTGAGCGGCAGCATCCGCAATCAAGGGTAGATTGTGTGCGTGCGCAATCTCAATCGCTGTCTCCAACGGGACGGCGTTGCCCTGATTCGGTTGGATGAGATACGCGACGGCGGCTGTGTTCTCGCCGATAGCATCCTTCAACGCCACCTCGCTGCAGCCGTTTTCGTCACCCACAGATATAAGTTTACTCCCCGGCACTGTAAACGCACGGTCATAGCCGTAGTGCTGTATCCGCTGAAAAACGATTTCGTCCTTGAGTCCCGTAGTATCTGGAAGTTGTGCGCATTTGTCAGGGTCGTTTCCGGTCATAACCGCTGCGGATGCCAAGACGAGTGCGGCATAACATCCAGCAGTGACATACGCGTCTTCAACCCCTAACCGCTCAGCGATAAACTGTCCCGATTTTTCGAGCAATTCTTCCATTTCGACGTAACTTTCATCCGCTTGACGCATCGCGTCCCTGACGGTTGCCGAAGGTGTGGAGCCGCCTCGGACAGTCTGGTTGCCTGTCGCATTAATGACGGGTCGTGTGCCGAGTTTTTTGTAGATGTTTCCCCAACCTGTATTCGCCATGAGTAGCCTCCTTGCGTAAGGTTTCTCGATAACTCAAATGAGAAAGCGTTAACGGTTTCGGATATTAATCTAAACTCACTCTAATAGGAAACGCAGGATTTGTCAATGAAGTTTCTTTTCTGTCGAGGCTTAGAGGATCGTCAATTCGTCTTCTTCGCCACTTTCCTCGAGAACCGTCGCTAATTCCGCCGCGACCGCGCCGAACGCTTCGGATTGCGGGGACTCTGGATGCCCGGCGACAATCGGCACGCCGATGTCACCCGCAGTGCAGACTTCAGCATCAAGTGGGATTTGCCCCAAGAACGCAACACCGAAGCGTTCGCTCGTGTTTTTACCACCATCCGCTCTAAAGATTTCTGTCTTTTCATTGCAGTGCGGACAGAGAAAGTAACTCATGTTTTCAATAATGCCGAGGATGGGGACACCGAGACGTTCAAACATGGCAACACCGCGTCGGACATCGGCGAGGGCGACATCTTGTGGAGTTGTAACAATGAGCGCGCCAGTTAGAGGAAGTGCCTGCGTTAGAGACAGGGCGACATCACCCGTCCCGGGTGGCAAGTCAATGATGAGATAATCGAGTTCACCCCAATCTACATCACTGAGAAGTTGGCGGATGGCACCGTGTAACATCGGTCCACGCCAGATCATTGCCTGTTCTTCTGGCACCATAAACCCAATCGACATGAGTTTAATGTCATGTCGAACGAGCGGAATAATTTTACGTTCCGGGCTGGTTTTAGGCTGTTCTTGAATACCCATCATTGTTGGGATACTGGGACCGTAGGCATCTGCATCCAGCAGCCCGACTGTTGCCCCTGCAGTTGCCAAGGAGATCGCGAGATTGGTAGCGACAGTAGATTTTCCGACACCCCCCTTTCCACTGGCAACCGCGATTTTATACTTGATATTCGGCAATGTAATGTTTTGTTGTTGTTGCTGGGGTTGGGGAGCTGCCGGTCGTTGGGGTTGCCGCCCCGAAATTTGTGACCCCGTAATTACCTTCAAGTCGGGGTGCGCTTTCGTCGCGGTATCTGACGCGGATTGCGGCGTTTTTTTGCCACCTTTTTTTAGAAATCTCATTTCGCTCTCCTATAGTTTTGTTTATTGGGTACCCAGAAAGTGTTGGACAATGTCAATAATAACGTACTACATAGTGGAACGTCAATACTGCTTTATGTGACGCTGTAACTGAAAATAGTTTAACATTTTTTCTGGTAATTTTGTATAATACATATACGAAAAAAAGCGCGTGATCGATAAATTTCCTAAATTCAACCCGGAAACCAGAGAATTGTCAATCCAATTAAATTGTCATGAATCTCGCGCGTTGCCCTACTGTAAAGGAGTTTTTATGAACATTTTGATGTTACGCCATTCCGCTGGCTTCGAGCACACATATTTACCCGATGCAGAAGTCACACTGAAACAGATTGGTGCAGCAAACGGTTGGAACGTCACCACAACACATCGATGCGACCGGATTACCGCTGAAAACCTTGAAAACCAAGACATCCTCGCCTTCGCCACAACAGGTAACCTTCCATTTGATGACGCTCAAAAAGAGGCACTGTTGCGTTTCGTCCGGAATGGCAAAGCATTCTTTGGTATCCACAACGCGACGGATACCTGCTACGACTGGCCCGAATACGGTGAGATGCTCGGTGGTTATTTCGCGGGACACCCGTGGCATGAAGAAGTAAACGTGATTGTGGAAGATGGAAACCATCCGGCAACCCGTATGCTCGGTAGCAACTTCAAGGTGGTCGACGAAATTTATACGTTCAAAGATTGGGATCGCTCCAAAACACGGGTCCTGATGCGTTTGGACAACGATTCCATTGACCTCTCTCGCGGTAACCGTGAGGACCACGATTACGCACTCGGTTGGTGCCATACCTACGGAAAAGGGCGCGTGATGTATACGGCCCTCGGACACCCGGATGCCCTTTGGCGTGAAAAATGGTTCCAAGAGCACATCATAGGATGCCTCAAATGGGCGGGTGGACTGGAAGATTAATAAAAAGTATAGAAGGTAGGCGCGCTGTGTTAGCGCGCCTACCTAATTTCGAGGTCAACTCGCTATAACGCCTGTGGCTCGTAGAAGCGTTTCCTGTACCAACAGTTCGTGTGATATCGGACGATCCGGCGGCTGCGTTCCCGCAAGGGTCGCTAAAAACGCATCGAGTTCAAGTTCATAGGTGCGTTGACGACTCTCGCCATCTATCTCAACAATTTGCTCACCTTGCGAATATCCGTCCTTCGCTGCCTCTAAACAGAGCCGAATATTCAATCCCGGTTCAAAAGGTTCAACGATGATGGCACTCCCCTTGCTCCCATAAACTTCAAATCGACGCGCAACGGGTCTCGGTTCCAAAGCGGAAATCGAGATGAATGCCATCGCTTTTTCAAATTCGTACACAGTCAGGGTATTATCTTTGAAAGGTTCAAGGGACCCCCCATCGTTTCGGAGGAAAGCGGTTACCTTTTCCGGGCGCCCGAGGAGCCAAAGCACTTGGTCGAGGACATGGCCACCCAGATCAAAAAAGATACCGCCGATGTGTTGGCTGATACGTGCGCGGGACTCGTGCGGAATATTGGTTGACATGTGTGCGCGAACGGAAAAAACATCCCCTAAAAAGCCAGATTTCACCCACTCCGCGACCTGTTTAAAGGCGGAGTGATACCGCAACATATAGCCCATCTGTACGTGTAGGGATTTTTCTTGGACGGTATTAATGACGCGCTGCCACTGCTCCCAGTTCTCACCAGCGGGTTTGTCGTACCAGACGTGTTTGCCAGCGTTTACGATCTGCTCGGTCTGATCCAAACTTTCGGCGTTGTTGCCTTCAGAAGCCACCGCAACAATAGTAGCGTCGTCCAACATTTCTGCCGCATCCGCAAACCAGTGAACATCGGCAAACGCTCCTTCGCCAGCTTGAAGTTTTTCGCGTTGTTCCGTGTCGGGTTCAAATACACCTGCGACCTCGACATCAGGATTGACAAGCATCGCCTGCAGTTTCCCGCGTGCGTGTCCATGTTTCGTTCCGTATTGTGCCATCCGTATTTTCGCCATCGTTCATCTCCAGAATCTGAAATTTGCAACGTAGTGCTATCTGGTTATTATACGAACTCGAGATCAAATGTCAAGGAATATTTTTTCAAGCAAAATTTGACAAAAAAACATAACGCCTTTAGAATAAGGAAGTCCGAAACACCAAAAACTTCGCTTCAAGAATGGAACATTAAAGTTCAAACCCACGTCATTTACCCGCAAGGAATAATTAAAAAATGAAAATTGCAATATGCAACGAAATGTTTGAAAATTGGAAAATCGAAGATGTTTTCACCTACACCGCAGAACTCGGTTACGAGGCGGTCGAGATCGCACCGTTCACTTTAGCAGATTCGGTTTTAGACATCAGCGAGACGGAACGGACGCGTATCCGCAAGGCGGCAGAAAGCGCGAAGATAGAGATTGCGGGGCTTCATTGGCTACTCGTCTCACCCCCCGGACTCTATATGAACCATCCAGATGCAGAGATTCGGAAAGAAACGCGGGATTATTTCCTCGCGCTGATTAACCTATGTGCCGACTTAGATGGCAAAGTAATGGTGATCGGTTCACCGCAACAACGAAATGTGATGGAACCGCTCTCGTTTGAAGAAGCGTGGGAATACGCGCGGGCGACGTTCTCAGAAGGTGCTGAGCTGGCAGGCGAAAGAGACGTGATGTTATGCATGGAACCTCTGTCGAGCGATCAGACGAACTTCATCACGAATCCAGACAAAGCGGTCGAAATGGTGAAGGATGTCAATCACCCGAACTTCCAGATGATTTTGGATGTGTGTAGCACTGCGAAAGAGGGACTGGATATGCCGACACAGATCCGTAATCATGCCCCACACGTTGCGCATTTCCATTCCAACGACGATAACGGCTATCTGCCGGGTTCTGGTACTGTAGATTACCCACCGATCATTGAAGCCTTGAAAGAAATTAATTACAGGGGCTACGTCTCGACAGAGGTTTTCGACTTCAATCCGGATCCGCAAACGATCGCGAAACAGAGTATCGAATTCGTGAAGTCGCTGCTATAGGAGAAAACGATGAACACCGTTATCCATGAATGCTACGAGGCGTATACCACGCTCAGAAACGAAATGGGACGATGGCTGAAACAGAGCATGCTCCTCGATCCACCAGGTCCCAACGACGGCGGCGAAGACGAGGCGAACTATGCGCTCGCATGGTTTCCACACCATTTAATCACGGGTGATGCGACCGTCCTACAGCACTTTGATACACTGAAGAGGGCACTTCTGGGTTGGGTGAAACGTGATTGCGTTCACGGCTATGAACCAAAAGCGGAGGCACATCACGGACCGGAGCCGTTCCTCCTTTTCCTACCCCGTTACATCGGTCTCGTGCCGCAGGACACGGAAGCGACCTCGCTATTGACAGATGCAGCGGAACATATCGGGAATTGGGTACCAGAGATTCCACCTTGGTATGACTATGACCGCGATACGTTTATCGGGTACAATATCGGCAGCCGAGATGTGACAAACGATGAAAAGGACGCGTATGAACTGGCGGAACACTTTCGATTCATCCACATCGCGATTGCAGCGTATCGGGTAACAGGCGAGAAACGCTATCTGACGTGGGCGTTGCGGTATGGCAGAAAACGCGCCGAACGGCTTGTTGCGGCCCCGGACCCGATGCCGTTGCTGTGGACGCTCGACGGAGAGAGCCTTGACGAAGTCTCCGTCAATGAGAAGAATCTACAACGACTCGTCGCAAGTACGCACCACATTCCAGGCGACCCGCTGGCTGGTATTGAGGTATTGTTGGCTTCTGGTGCCATCTATGCATTGGGCGACCTGTATCTACTCTCTGGAGAAGAGATTTTCAAAACAGCGGCAAAGCGGATTGTTGAGCCGTTAGTGCCATCGTTGCGTGATCCGTATAACGACCCCGCGGCAGCGGCACTTAGCTACTACCGTTGGACTTTTGGGGATACTGGATTTGATGCGGAAATCCGTGCAGGATTAGCCGAACTCCGTGATGAACCGCCAGAACTGCTGGCGTTGATTTTCCCACAAGAGGCACGCCGTCGGGAACCCGGTGTCGGTAAACGCTCAGATATGGCATATTGGGGTGAATGGTCGGATGATGGATCTGTGAAACCGATTCAGGAGCCCTCAACGGCGACCTTAACACTTGCCTATCAAGTCACAGGCGAGATCACTTACGCACTGCGTGCGTTACGGAGTGCAGCGACGCGTTTAAATATTGCAAGACGTGTACTACGCGGCGGCAGGGAACACGCCGATATGGGAGGCGCGGTGTGCTCAATTGCGGCGGGACATGGACGGAATTGGGGACAAGGCGCGGTCACAGCATGCTACGGTCCTTTGCTTCTCGGTACGCGTGAAGTCCAAAGTGAAGTTACGCAACTTCTCGAAGTTCGACACGGCGACCAACAAAACCCCCCGCAGACGCTTCTCTCTTTGGTACGACCGATGCTCGGAACAGAAAAGAAAGCAGAGGTGGTCTTCTACAACGGCGGTGACACGCCGCTGACGTTCTCATGGCGATTGCGAACCGGTGAAGAGGCTGCATGGCAGACGACAACGCTTGATGTCAGTGAAATGAAACAGGGTTCACTCTAATTCCGTGAAGTTTTTAATTCCCAAACTTCTGGGCGATATGCGTCAAATCGAGAATATTAACGGTGCCATCAGCGTTTAGATCTGCCTTCGGATCTGACTGCCCAAAGCGGGAAGCGACAAAGACGAGGTCTAAGATATTGATAGCTCCATCGGCGTTCACGTCACAAGGCCTCTCGGTCGCGGGCAAATGCGAACTTACCAATTCAAAGACAATATCCTGATCCGTTTCAAATTTAACGGGTCCGAGATTCGGTGCAAGCCATTGATAGGAGATAGAGTAACTTGTGCCTAAAGCAGCAGCGGTTTTCGTGTGCATTCGAATTTTTAAGCAGTCCTTAAATGTCCCCGCCGGTGTCGTTACGTCCTGAATAGCAATAACCTCGTTCACACTGGAGAGCGTAACGGCACCGACTATACTCACTTTGGTTTCGCCTTGTGTCTCCCATATCTCACCGAGTTGAAGCGTCGGCGGGAAAAATACGGCAGATGGTGAGAATTCCACACGAGCTACACCGAAAACGTCCCCAAGTTCGGCAACAATTCTATGGAGCTTCATACCTTCCTCGCCGATTTCCACAAGGAAAGTGCTCGTTTTGAGAGTGCTTGTGCCTAATACTTCTGTGGCGATTTCCAGGATACGGACCTGCGCGCCGTTGAAAGGTTCATCGGCAGCTTCAATTTTGTAAGTGATACGCTCAGCACCGTCTGTGCTCTCCAAAACCCACGTATTCCCGATATCAGTAGGGTAATAATTCTGAGCATCCGCCATGTTGGCGAAAGCACAGAGCAGTGCAAGGAGCAGAACAGTATTTCTGACCATTTGATTCTCCTTTGTCAAAGTTGGTACGGTTACAATTATTATACCACTCAGAATAGCGAAGTGTCATAAAAAAACGCCTTGATGAAAACACCAAGGCGTTCGCGTGCATTATGTTCGCTGCGTTTCCTACTTGAGGATAACCATCCGTCGGGTCGCAGCGAAATCTGACGTCTGGAGCGTATAGAAGTAGATACCACTCGCGACACGTTCGCCGACTGCGTTTTTACCATCCCAGTACGCAGCACTCGACGGCGTCATATACGAACCTATCGGCTGCCAACCCAAATCCAACGAACGAACCAAGCGACCCGATACGTCATAGATAGCGATCTTCACTTCTGTCGCTTTGCTCAACTGATAGGGAATCCATGTCTCTGGATTGAACGGATTCGGGAAGTTCTGCGCCAGTAACGTGTCTTGCGGCTGCACATCTCCAACATTCAGTTGCAGACTCAGGAACGCGTTGCGAATGTCCCCGGTCGTCACCGTGCGTTGGAACGGACCCGAGACGATTCTGTTGTTGTCGTCGTAAAGTGCGACCTTGAGTTTATCACCCGCTTCAACGACGCTCTTACGGTTCAGGTCTGCCCAAACAGCAGAGGAACGTCTTGCTGTGCTTGTGACGTTCTCCGTGGCAATCGTGCCGGTGCGGAGGTTCTCTGCGACGAGGGTATATGCTGTGCCAGTTTCCATGCCTTGGATGTCACTGGTCACGATGAACGCCCATGCGCTTTTATAGGTTGAAAGTGCGGGAGCGGCGGGAGCGTCATCTCCACCGGCATCAGTTGCATCAGCGGCGGCATCTCCACCTTCGGCATCTGTGGCGGCATCATCTCCACCAGCGTCGTCTCCCTCAGCAGCCTCTCCGCCAGCATCAGCAGCATCTTCTCCATCAGGGGTATCACCCCCAGCATCAACGGCATCCCCTTCTTCAGCAGCATCGTCACCGGCATCTGCAGCGTCTGGCGCATCGTCCTCAGCCTCTGCATCAGGGACCTCTTCTTCAACGGCGGGTTCCTCAACAACTGCCTCTGGGGCAGGTTCTTCAACAGGTGTTTTTTCGGGTTCAGGCTGTTCAGGCTGGTTATCCCACGCATCACCTGTGAACTTTACCATGCCACCAGACGGTGTATTGACGATATAACCTTTGTCCCCCGCAATGCCAAAGCCATCACCTTCATCAGCAACCGTGTAACCCACAAAACGCTGCGTTGCCGCATCAAGTTGAATAACGGCTGTCGCGTCCAGCATTTCTGCCAACGATTTTGCGGTGTAGGGTTCCGCCGGCATCAGTGGGATCGAAATCATGTTCAGTCCGGGTTCGAGCGTGACATCAAAACCGGGACCTTCCACAACGGGTTCCGGCATCGGTTCTTCAGGCGTTTCAGCGGGTGCCTCCTCAGTGGAGAGCGTTTCTTCAACGGATGGGACCTCTTCAGCAGGGGTAACCTCCTCAGCGGCGGGTGTCTCCTCAGCAGGAGTTTCCTCGACAACGGGTGCTTCTTCGGCAGCGGGTGCCTCAACAAGATTGTAACTTTCCAGTTCAAAAACAATTTCGTTTGTATCCTGGAATTTAACGGGACCCATATCCGGTGCAAGCCATAGGAACTCATGCTCACGTATAACGGTAAGTGCCGTGACGGCTTTTCGGTTCGTCTCGATCTTAACACAATCTTTAAATACGCCGAGCGGGGTTTCAACGTCCTCGATTGCAATAACCTCTAAAGTGCTGGTAGTGGTCGCTGCGCCCACCAGTTTCAGGACTGTTTCCGTCACAATCTCCCACGCCTGTCCCACTGGTAGCGCGGCGGGGAAATTCGTAACCGGTAGATCCCACGTCGCCTCGGCGATGCCAAACGCACCTCGGTCGAAGGCAACTTGATGGAGTAGAATCTCTCCATCTGCCGCAACCGTTACCCAGGACTTGTCAAACGCGATTGTGTCTGTTCCGACTGTCTCCTTGGTGATTTTCAGGAGGATAAACCCTTCACCCTCAACAGTTCCGGGTGCCTCAAAGCTATAGATGCGTCGCTCTGCACCGTCGGCACTTAAGAGAGCCCACGTATTGCCGACCGTCGCCGGAAAATATGTTTGTGCCATCGCTGTAGGTGCGAAACTACAGACGAGGCTTAGCACTAAGAGGGGTGTCAACCAAAACATAAATTTGGTAGTTTTCATAACCGAAATCTCCTTTTCTCAAAAGATACTCATTTGAATAATACTTACAATAGCAGGACGGACGCAATTTTGACCATAGGCAGCTTTGTTAGCGGGAGAACCCGAAGAAAACACAGATGTTCTCGTGGCACAACCTAACAGGTTATGCTACAAAAGAGCAGCATGCGCACGTCCTAAATAGATAATATTGTCCGAGCGAACGCTCGCGCGGGAAGATGGAGGCGGCACGTGGTTCATCAACGCGCGAGTCTTTTGTGTTAGAACGCTGACGCCATCCCTCTGGCGAAAGATCATCGTGTTCTGAGACGTATCGATACCCAAACCAGATTCCGATCGCCATCACCAGCGCGACGATGATAACAACAACTAATGCCACTTTCCAACTTACCATGCAGATTTATCCAAATCTTGTGTAATGATGCTCAAATATTAGCAGATTTATTAAAGGTTTTCAACAAAAAATATCAGATTCGGACCCGCATTACGGGATTCTTATAGTAAAACCTACAATTAAGTTTACACACTCTAATGTGGCGAGGTTCGGAAACCTCGCCAGCAAGGGGGGTTGTGTTTTCGAGAGTGCCCAAGTATTTTCGGGCTTTACTATAAAGATCAATTGCTGAAACTTTGTGCGATACGGACCACATCCAGAATGTTAACAGTGCCATCGCCGGTGACATCTGCGTCAGAATCGGATTCCCCGAAGCGAGTCGCCACGAAAGTGAGGTCCAAGATATTCACAACACCGTCCCCTGTTACGTCGTAAGGGAGGGGTTCAGGTGGCGTGTCCTCCTGAGAAGGCTGTTCAGGAACAGTGTCACCCTTAGGAGATGTGTCAGGCATACCGTCTTCCTCAGGAGAGGGTTCGGATATAACGTCATTCTCTATGGTTTCAGATGCCTCAGGCACGGTTAGCAGGTTGGAACTCACCAAACCAAAAAGCAAGCCATCGCTGTTTTCGTATTGGACGGGACCTATATCGGGAGCGAACCATTGGTGCGTATTTGAATCAAGATTTAAGAATCCGCCAGCAGTAAAATTCAAATCTATCTGCACCTTGGCGCAGTTCTGGAATGTTCCCGCCGGTGTGACCACGTCCTCAAATCCAACAACTTCAAAATCAGTAATACTTTCCCCAAGTATGGGGTTCGGTAGGATTTCCACTTTCACTTCTGCATCTCCCGCTATCTGCCATTTCTCTCCCAGTTCCAAGTGTAAAGGGAAAAACGTAACAGGTGTTGGAAACTCCGCAGTCACCAGAGCAGGAGGCTCTTTTAATTCAAAGATAGTTTTATGGAGTTCAATCGCTTCAGTACCAACAGTCAAAAAATACGTATCAGTGTCAACCTCACCAGTGCTGAATTCCTCATTTCTAATCTTCAGTAGAATACGCGCTTCACCGTCAACCGTTTCGGGTCCCTCCAGGGTATAGGTGCTTTGTTCTTCACCATCAATGCTCTCCAACACCCATATATTGCCGACATCTGGTGGATAATAATTCTGTGCTGTTGCGCAAAACACAAAGAAATGAATGAGACTCAAGACCAAAACAGGTTTGAGCCACTGTAAAAATGCGGTTTTTTTCATGCTTCAATTCTCCCTTTGTTGACTTTTTCCAAGCTTCGTGTGATAATACGAGTATATTACTATATCTGTTGCAATTTTGCAAGGAAAGAAAAGAGCGCAGGATTGACTTGTCTGCGTGCCACAAAAAACAGTAAAAGGAGAACATAGATGCGTTTAGAAGGACAGGTTGCGATTGTTACGGGGGGTGGCGGAGGTATTGGGAAAGCAACGTGTCTCGCGTTCGCCAAAGAAGGTGCGGATATTGTCATCCCTGAAGTGAACTTAGCGAACGCGGAAGCGGCTTCAGCGGAAATAACTGCGCTCGGTAGGCAGTGTCGAGTGATTGAAACGGATGTAGCGGACGGTAATTCTGTGCGTCAGATGGTTCAGGAAACACTCGACACATTCGGACGGATCGATATTTTAGTCAACAATGCTGGTATTTTTAGTTATACGCGTATCGATGCATGCACGGAAGCAGAATGGGACCGGATGATGGCTGTAAATCTCAAAGGTCCATTTCTCTGTTCACAGGCGGTCATGGAAACGATGAAAACACAACGCTCTGGACGGATCATCAATCTCGGTTCGTTGGCGGGACAGGTCGGAGGTTTGGTCGCGTCTGCCCCGTATTCCGCCTCAAAAGCGGGTGTCATGTGCCTGACGAAATCGCTGGCACGCGTGCTTGGCGAGTACGGAATTACGGTGAACTCCATCGCACCGGGGGTCGCAGCAACGGAGATGGCGAAAAATCATCCCGATATGACAGATCAGATCCCACTGGGACGCGTCGCCGATGCGTCAGAAATAGCAACTGCTATCCTCTTTCTCGCCTCGGAAGAGGGGCAGTATGTGACGGGCGCGACGCTTGATGTCAACGGTGGAATACGGATGGCGTAAAAAGGAGAAAAAATATGGAATATAGAACACTTGGACGAGCAGGCGTAAAGGTCTCACCGCTCTGCCTCGGCACTATGATGTTCGGGGGACCAACGAACGAAAAGGATTCTATTCGGATTATCCACAAGGCTTTGGACGCGGGCATTAACTTTATGGACACAGCGAACGTCTATAACGATGGCGAATCGGAACGGATTATCGGGAAAGCCGTTCGCGAAAACCGAGAGAAATGGGTCATTGCCACGAAAGTTCACGGCAATATGGGAGATGATGTGAATGCAGCGGGTTCACACCGATTCCATATCATGTCGGCAGTCGAAGCAAGTCTGAAACGTCTTGATACAGATCACATCGATGTCTATTACTTGCACCGCTGGGATGCCTCAACGCGAATAGCGGAATCGCTACGGGCTTTGGACGATTGCGTGCGACAGGGAAAGGTGCGTTATATTGCGTGTTCCAACTTTCAGGCGTGGCGTATTTGCGAGGCACTCTGGACGAGCGAAAAACAGGGACTGGAAGAATTTGTGTGTGTCCAACCCCTTTACAACATTGTTAACCGAGATCCCGAGGTAGAGTTGTTGCCGTTCTGCGAAAAGTATGGTGTGGGGGTTGTGCCGTATAGTCCATTGGCGCGAGGCGTGCTGGCTGGAAAGTACCTGCCTGGCAAAGAGCCGCCTGCGGGTTCACGCGCAGCACGCAAGGATAGACGCATTTTGCAGACGGAACTTCGTGAGGAAAGTTATGAGGTCGCGCAACAACTCAAACCGCTGGCAGATGCACACGGGAAAACGTTGACGCAATTTTCGTTGGCGTGGGTGCTGGCGAATCCGATCATTACCTCTGCTATCATTGGACCGCGCACGATGCACCAATTAGAGGATAACTTGGGGTCTTTAGATTGCACGCTCACGGAAGATGACGAGGCGGCGATCAACGCATTGGTGCCACCGGGTGAACATACCGGTAAAGGGTATAACGATCCGGCGTATCCGGTGCTGGGGCGGTCAATAACGGGTTAGGGCAAGTGGGTGTGGAACGGCGTTAGGATTTGCGCAATTTTAGCGGTAGGTGCGGTTAGAAACCGCATCTACTGAGTTTAACCGCACACAGAAAAAAGGCTTTATTCACCTGAGCCACGGTAAGATTCTGGAAAAGGCACGGGAATCCTCCTTGACGAGGAAGAAATTTCTCTTCGGCGAGTCAGAAAGTTTTTTACATCGCCGGATAGAATATTTCCTGATCTCATAAAGTTGATACCCTAAATCTGAAACGTAATTTTCTATGTCTGCGAACAAAGTGCGATTCGTTTCACCAACATCTTTCAACTCCGCCATTAAGAGCGGCGCGTGCGTTTTTAAGCAGTGCGTTCCGCCGCGTAACACCTCTAATTGATACCCTTCTACATCAATCTTGATGAAATCCGGAATTGGGAGTTCGCGGATGAGGTTGTCAATTGTATCAAGCGTTACGCGTTCCGATGCCGTTCGTCCATTGGCATACTTTAAGGACGCCGTGCCTTCGGTAAGTCCTGCCTCAGCGTAGTAAAGATGCCGTTGTTCTGTGTTGTCGCTGAGTCCTTTATTGACAACAGTAACATTTGCAAACCGATTCAGAGAGACATTCTCGCTGAGGTAGCCACAGGTGCGTAAGGCAGGTTCAAACGCGACGACAGCACCAGCACTCTCAACCCGTGAGGCGAGGAGACATGTATAAAATCCGATGTTCGCGCCGATGTCCCAACAGATGTCTCCCGGTTGAATCATCCGCAAGAGTTTGGTAACGACATGCCGCTCATCATGCGTCCCGTAAAAATAGAGGTATTGGTGCTCAGGATTCGCAAGATTGGCTTTCAATCGGAACCCGTACTTGGTGTCAAAAACAGCGATCAGGTCCTCAGGCGTAATCAAACCCCGTGTTAAGTTTAGCAGCAAACGCTTACCGTCAGTAATTGGGGACCATCGGAGATAGCCGCGAACAAGAGCGTTGAGAGGCAGGTTCATCCCCACGTTTCAAGTCCTAACAACTTTCTGCCGAGTTCGGTCAGATACGCCGTATTGCCTGATTCATGCTCCTTCTCTGCACGTTCACCGCTGAAACCCGCCATACGTTCTTTCCAGGCATTGACCCGGCGTTGGCGTGCCTCCGGATTCGCTTCTCCTGTCGGGGACATCGTGATGTATTGCGCGACCCGTGGCGCATCGGCAGTGTTAATGCCCGCACTATGCGGCAAGGCACTGTGCCAAATAACGAGATCCCCGGCTTTGCCGGGCACTGGTACTGCGCCGAGTGCCACTAAATCTTGTTGTCTCGGGTCGGCATCTTTTGGAAGACCCTTTATCCACGCCTCAATCTTATTGTGGAACCCAGGGACACACGTAAATGCCCCTTGATCGGCGGCAGTATCGGTCAGATAAAGCACGCCTTGGACGTGGAAACGGAAAGGAAGGTCTACAGATGTATCCCAGTGGAGTCCTAAGTTTGTCCGTTCAAATTTTCCGGGAAGATTGGGTGGGCTCATGCTGGCACGGTCGAAACTCACCCACAGTTTTTCAGTTTCCCAAATTTCAGCGAACGCCTGATGGACACGCGGAAATTGACGAGTTGCCCACAGTGCCGGGTGCTGATAGATTTCTACCATGATGCTTTTACGAGGGGGGTCGGGATACCAAGTGTCCGGATCATTGGCATCCATCTCAAGGAAATCCCAGACGGCTTCTGCTACATTCTGTATTAATTCTGGGGGTGCCGCATCGCGGATGACGACATAACCGTTTTCTTCCCAGAACGCACGATCTTCGGAACTCAAAACAGCCATTTTTTCCTCCAATTGTATTGTACGGAAAGGACTCGTCAGGAAATTATGGTGAAGCCCACAATTAAGTTTACACGCTCTCATGTGGCGAGGTTCGGAAACCTCGCTATCGAGGTGGGAGCTTGTGTTTTCTAAAGTGTCCACGTATTTTCGGGTTTTACTATAAAATGTAGTAATATTTTACCCTAACCGGCGTAAAAAAGCAGAGAGAAAAATAACGATCAATCCTAAAACTACAGTGAGGTTGAGCCACGGTGCTGGTTTTCTCTGAAATACATCGAAGACAGGATACGGGAACGTCAGGATAATCGCTAATGTGAATATTAAAAAGACAATAAAAAGTTTCACACCCAACACGAGGATGTAGAGTGAGTAATCCGATATAAATGTTCCAGTGGCGGCAACTGCACGGGCGGCACGAAAGAAGGTGATGAAATTATATAATCCCGATATGAGGACGGTTAACAGTGCCGTCCAGACGACCCCGCTGAAACGTCTCAATGCGGATGAGATCAGTGCTTCCGGTTTAGGAAACCGTTTGGCAATCGGGAGTAAAACAACCCGGAAAAAAAAGAATCCTCCTATCATCAGAACGACGGAGCCGACATGTATCCATTGCATCAACGATTTCAGAATCATCTTTTTATCTATTGAGTTTTCGCTCCGATTTTTTCCGATGTCGAAATCGGGTTTTCGATGCCTTTCAAGAACATCGAGGGTAATTATAAAGTCCCAAAGACACTATGGCAGAAGGGCAGCCGGTTTCGCCCACCAACTGCCCTTCTCCATTTTCTCGTTCTTATGTTCCAGCCCCTGCGATGTTACACCACTGGCTTCCCACCAACGGGGTCAAAACAGGCGCGTGCCTGCTTGCAAGCGTCTGGCGACACAAACTGATCGTCGGGTCCTACGTCTTTCATGGTGCAATTGCACCAATAGTGCGAACCCGGATTGTTCTCAACGAGGTTCTGCAAGTTGCCGCCCGGAATGTAAATCGCCTTCGTCCGAAGATATTGGCATATCGGACGATTAAAGATTGGAAGTGCTTTTCCTTGTAACATATCACTGCTCCTTTAGCTTGCAGCCAGCATTGCGGCGCGGCTGACGAGGTTCTGTGTTAAGGTCACCTTATACACATTGTCGTTCAAGGGTTGCGCGTCCTGGACAGCATCGGCACCCGCCTGCTGGCTCACGGATTCGTCGATCATCTTACCCGTGACTGCCGCCTCTGCCTCTTTAGAACGCCACGGTGCAGGTGCAACCCCGCCGAGCACGATACTGGCGGTTTTACAAGTCTTCCCGTCCATCTCAAAAACGCCAGCAACACTTGATAATGCGAAGTCAGGAGCCCCCTTCTCACGCGCCTTCAAATAGAAACTCTTTGTATTCGGCTTCGGTGCTGGGACACTGACCTCAACGACAATTTCATTGGGCTCCAGCACGTTTTCCCGGAACGGGTTTGCAGCCGGTAAGGTAAAGAATTCCTCAAGCGACATGCTCCTCTCGCCCTCAGGTCCAACGATCTTGATCGAGGCACCCAAAGCAATCAATGCGGGTGCGAGGTCCGAAGGATGCACAATGTAGACTGGATCGCCACCAAGGATCGCATGATATTTGCTCAAACCATCAACCGCATAACAGATGTCTCCACCCTTTTTCAGGCAATCGGTGGATTCATCCCGGTAGTACCAACACCGCGGCCGCTGGCAGAGATTCCCGCCGAGTGTCCCGACGTTCCGAATCTGTGGCGTTGCGACAGACCCGGCAGCTTGCGACAAAACAGTGTAGTGATGCTGGATAGTCGGATGCATAGCGATGTCAGCAACAGTGGCTAACGCACCGATTTTTAAGCCGGATGCATCCGCTTCAATGCTATCCATTCCGGGTAACGTTTTGAGATTAACGAGCGTCTTGGGGGTCTCAATGTACTCTTTGAGTTCGGCGAGCAGATCCGTTCCGCCGGCGATAAGCATGACTTCGCCCCAACCGCTTTCACTCAGGAGTGACGTGACCTGCTCCAGACTGGTAGCGTTAACGTAACTAAACTTCTCCATTGCTTACCTCCTTATGCCTCCTCGGCGAGTGCGTCAAGGATCTTATCGGGTGTTATCGGTAACGACCGAATGCGAACGCCAATCGCATTGTAAACGGCATTCGCGATCGCTCCGGGTGTCGGAATACACGGCGGTTCCCCAACACCAGTAACTTTGCGGTGCGTATCGAAAACGATAGATTTCATCTCAGGGATCTCGAAAGTTCCAGGCACCTTGTAGTCCTCGAGGTTGGCGTTGACCATCCGACCCGTTTGCGGATCCATGAACCGCTCTTCGAGGAGTGCTTGACCCAACCCCATGATAACACCGCCATTAATCTGGCTTTCCGTCGTCAATCTGTTAATTGCCAATCCGCAATCCTGAACGGCGACAATTTTGATGACCCTGATAGCCCCCGTCTGCGTATCAATTTCGACTTCAGCGAACTGGGTACCTGCGGCACCGTTTTGGCGGAGGTCCTCATCCCAAGTACCACCTTCGCTAATGCTCTCCATGCCGAGTTGTCCGGTTGCCTGTTTCCACGTAATTGTTTTGGTTCTGTCAGAAACAACATAGATAGTGCCGGTACCGACACGCAGGTCTCCGACAGGTGCCTCAAGCAGAGGCGCGATGCGTTCAAACAATTTCTGTTTCGCTGCCGCTGCTGCGGTTTTGATAACAGGTGCCACCGACGGTGTTGTTTGACTCCCACCACTGCCGCCAGAGGGTAATCCGGGCTGGCTATCACCAACCTTTACACGGATATCGGTCGTATTCAGACCGAATTCTTCGGCAACAATCATCGCAATAACTGTGCGGACCCCGGTTCCAATGTCTTGTGTACCTGTGACGGCTTCAACAGTGCCGTCTGCATTGATAGTGACACGCGCTTCTGTGCCGCGTCCGCCACCGCCACCCCATTGCCCGCTACCAACGCCCATGCCGCGCTTTTTCACGCCTGTGCCGGCGCCTGGTACGGTGTTACGACGGTGCCAGCCGATCTCTTGGGCACCGAGGGTGTATTGTGCCTGACGCACCTCATTTGGATCGTTGATACGACGGAACTCCACTGGATCCATACCGAGTTTTTCGGCAAGTTCATCCATCAGAGAGTCCATTGCGAACGCGCCCTGCGGGTGTCCAGGCGCACGCATGGCACGTTGATTGCCAGCGTTGACAGCCACGTTAACCCGTTCCGCCCGACTGTTTGGTACGTGGTAGACGTAAGGTCCCGTGAAACCTGCGCCACTGGAGATGCCGCCTGTACCGTAGCCCTTCATATCGTAAGCGATAAGCCGTCCGTCGCTTGTCGCACCGGCGCGAACTTTCTGTGTCATTGAGGGTCTATTACCAGCAACAAGATGCTCCGCCTTCCGAGTCAGCATTAACTTCACGGCTTTTCCAGTAATACGTGCCAACTCAACCGCCGTGCGTCCTTCTATACCGGGTCCGAATTTGCTCCCAAATCCGCCACCCATGTGCTCCGTAATGACCCGAACCTGGTTTGCTGGCAATTCAAAGTGCTGCGCGAAATCGTTACGCACCCCAAAAACACCTTGGGTAGACGCCCAAACGGTAAGATTCTCTTCATCCTCCCATTTTGCGACGTGTCCATGTGTTTCCAAGCAAACATGCGTCTGAACAGGCGCGTGATAAGTCGCTTCAACCTCAATAGCCGCTTCAGCAAATCCGGCATTGATGTCGCCGTCTTCCCTGACATTCGGTTCACTCTGATTGCCCGCCCAATCCTCTCGGATTTGCGGCGCGCCTTCTGCCATTGCGTCATCTTCTGTGACGACGTGCGGCAATTCCTCCAAGTCGACATGAATGCGCCGAATCGCGTCCTTAGCAATGTCATCTGTTTCAGCGGCAACAGCAGCAATTTCTTGCCCTTGGTACCGGAGTTTATTCCCAACCTCAATGAGCGGGATAACAGCCTTGACCCCGGGTAACGCCTCTGCCTCGCTCAGGTCAATACCCATAACGGTAGCGTGTGCGGTCTCAGAACGTAAGATACGTCCGTAAAGCATCCCCGGTTCATTGATGTCAAAAGTATACTTCGCTTTTCCAGTGACTTTATCCTTACCGGACAAACGGGTAACCCGTTTTCCGATGAGGCGAGATTCACTTGCTTCTCCCCATGATGCCATGTGTTTTCCTCCTATAGCCAACTGCCCCATTGGCGTGGTAGGCGCTTGCGTCTCGCAAGTCAATCCTTGCTTTCAAATCACACCTTCCGTGATGCAGTTTTAACGGCATCAAAGATGAATGGATAGGTTCCACAGCGACACGTGTTGCCAGACAAGCCGATTTTAATTTCTTCAAGGGTCGGACTTGGGTTCTCGTTCAACAGTGCTGCGGACGAGACGATAAAACCGGGTGTGCAGAATCCACACATCATCGCGTCGTGTTGGATGAATGCTTCCTGAACAGGGTGCAAATCGTCGCCGTCTGCCAATCCCTCGACGGTTGTTATCTGCTTACCTTGGGCATCTATTGCGAGCATCATGCAAGCGTAGATCGACTTCCCATCTACCATGACGGTACAGCCGCCACATTCACCCCGATCGCAAATCAGTTTGGCACCAGTTAAGTCGACATTGTCTCCGCTGGTATCAATGCCATCACGCAAAACGGTCAGAAGCGTTGTTCGCGCTTCAACCTCGACCTGATACGATTTCCCGTTGATATTCAGTTCGATTGTCGCAGTCTCGATAGCGTCGCCCGCTTGGGCATCGGCGGCTTTTTCACTACCGATCAAGACGCTGGGTGCAACAGTTGCGGCAACGGTACCTGTACCTACACCTTTCAAGAAGTTCCGGCGTGAGATGTTCGTCCCCTGCTTTTTGTCTTTATCAGGCATGCGGTACCTCCTTCAATTGTGAGTTCGGATTAACGTTATGTTCATCGCGTTGATTGAAAAATTCGTTATCTCTCAATTCGTTCCAATATAGCATATCTGACATTTTTTATCAAGAAAAAAAAACGAATCGGGCATAATTAGGTTTCAGTGCGTAGACATGAAAAATTGATTGGCAATTTTTGTCAGGATAGAGTATCATATTAATGCACTTATAAGAGCGATGGCGCAAACACAATATTATCAGGTAGCATTTCACCTATCAGATTCTAAAGAAAAAGGAGCTAACATGGCTGGAAACACATTTGAAATCAGCGACGATACGTTTGAAGGAATGGTGCTTACTTCAGATACACCCGTTGTTGTCGACTTTTGGGCAGAATGGTGCGGTCCTTGCAAAATGATTGCACCCATCTTAGAGGAACTCGCTGGTGAGAACTCAGAGACCTTTAAAGTTGGAAAAGTAAACGTCGATGACAACCGTCAGACAGCGATGCAGTACGGTGTTCGGAGTATCCCAACGCTTCTCGTTTTCAAAGACGGCAAAGTTGCGGGGCAGATTGTCGGCGCGATGCCCAAAGATGCACTCAAGAAGAAAATCTTAGACACCCTATAAGCCGTCCGGTTCATAATCACCCCTCTGGCGAATGGAAGCTTTGCAAATTATGGTGGATCTTAGAATTAAATGGACATTATGGACCTGTGTATTGGCGGGCAGGTGCAAGACCTGCCCCTACAAGGTGTCTATTTATTTTTCAAATTTACTATAGATTCGCACTTCCATTCTCCCACCGTCTCTACCCTGCCATCCCTCTAAGGTTCATTATGTTTTGGCAACTTGTCTATAACCTGTTCGCTGTCCCCATTATGTTTGTCGGTTTTTACAGTGCCGGGTGCTGCAATCCGAAGATTCAGGAAGGGATTAAGGGACGAAAACGCGTGTTTGCGGAACTCGCAGACCAACTCCAGACGGCTCGACCTCTGAAGAAAACAACATGGTTTCACTTTACCTCTGTCGGCGAATTTGAACAAGCAAAACCCCTTATCGAAGCGATTCATGCAGAGACCCGAATTGTTTTAACCTTTTTCTCCCCGTCCGTTGCCCCTAATGCCCGATCTTATGCCTACGCCGATGCCGCTGTTTACCTGCCATTGGATACACGGGGCAATGCGGAACGTTTGATACGTCTCATCGGACCTACGTTGATCGTCTTTTCCAAATTCGACATTTGGCCCAACCTCGTCTGGAAAGCCTCTAAACACGGCATTCCCATTATTGTTGTCGCTGGCACGCTACACGCTGCATCGAAACGGTTGTCTCGTTTCGCGAAGCCGTTTTTCCGGAGTGTGCATCGGTACATCCGAGTGCACTGTGCGATTTCGGAAGGGGATGCGGCGCGCTTTCAAGACCTCTGTTCACCCACACATGAAATTGTTGTCACCGGCGATACCCGCTATGAGCAGGTCTACCGACGGGCAACAACAATTGAACCCGATGTCGAATTTTTCCCCGGACAAGCAACTTTAGGGCACGGCTTGCCAGTCCATATTGCAACGAAACGTCCAATTCTTATCGCTGGTAGCACCTATACAGAAGATGAGAAGGTGTTGTTACCGGCTTATCAGCTGCTGCGCCAAAACGGACCTGATAATTTCCCACACTTAATTCTGGTACCCCACGAACCGACCCCTGAACGGATAAAGGAAATTCGTGAACATCTGGATCGAGAGAAATTGATATACCACTGCTTCTCTGAACTTAAATCTGAGACAGATTTATCGGCTGTGGATATTCTCATCGTCGATAAGGTAGGGCTGCTTGCGAAGTTATATGGGTTGGCAGATATAGCGTTTGTTGGTGGGAGTTTTCGCGGGAGCGTTCACAACGTAATGGAACCCGCTGCGATGGCGAAGCCTGTCCTATTCGGGCCGACCATCCAAAACGCGTATGAAGCGTCTTTGCTTGTGGAGCGAGGTGGCGCAAAATTGGTTCATACCGCGCAACAGTTGGCAGATACCCTTACCGTGTGGCTGAACGATACAGACGCAAGTGTTACAGCGGGACATATCGGGCAGGAATTGATTACGGAGAATCTGGGCGCGGTGGATCGGACGTTGACGCATTTGCGGAGGTATGTGTAAATGTGCTGCGTGTAGACGTATTTTCTCTATCTTGACGCGGAGGTTCGGGAGGCGTCGCACGGATGCCAATCGCATGCGGTTTCTGTCGCAATACCTCCAAGAACTCCTGAGATGAGTACTGTACCAAAGGGCTTAAATATGGATATATCAATCGCTATTTTCCATTAGAATCTGTGCGAAGTCGTCGAGCGTCTCTGCAAGGATCGCGGCGCGGTGCAATTGGGCAAGCCGATCTAAGTCCTCAATTGTCTCAAGTGTGGGTTTGAAGACAGTCGCTGCATACGGCTTTAATCGGAGTGTAAGCACTTCAAGGATGTCTTTCAGGGCGCGTTCCCTAGCACCTTGTTCAATGCCTTGTTCAATGCCTTGTTCAATGCCCTGTTCAATGCCTTGTTCAATGCCTTGCTGTAGTGCTTCTGCTGCAAAGTTTTCAAAAATAGAAGGGCGTTCCATGGTTTCCTCCGAGATAATATTCAGAAGCAAAGATGGACGAAATCCTTAGGAGATATTTCAGCGGTTTTCTTAGAGGCGGTATCAAAGTTTGCCACTTAAAGCCTTTCGTTGGTTCAGCACATTTCTTGTCAGGTGAATTATAACATATATAGGCAATTTATGTCCGTTTTTATTGTCCGAGACTGTGATTCAGACGCCCAAACTGTAGAGTTTTGTGGAAAGTTATTCCTGCACCTCGGTTCTGACCGGTGGCTGTGTCAGATAACGAATTGTTAACATCGGACGCAGGTTTTCATCTGCTGCCTCTTTTGACGAAAAAACGATAGGTACACTGCCATCACGCAAGGCGAAAAGATAGCCGTAGTTGTAATCGGGATTCGCTACCCAAAAGCGGATGGCGTCGGTGAGGAGGTTGCTTTTAAATGTATAATGCTTTCCTGCTCCCTGAATCTCGCACGTGCCATCAATCCGATGGGCGACATCCTCAGAACCGTTGTAATCGCTTTCAGTATCGCCGTCTATGCCCGACAACATCGCTTGCGCGGGGGGTCTGTTCCACGGGAGATTCCGATGCAACGCGCTGTTATAGGTGAGCTCGTTATCTTCCGCACGCTCGGAGATACCCCTGCCCTCTCGCCATGGGAGCAACACACGGCGGAAGATGACGGTCTGTGCAGCGTCCGTATCGCATTGCTGGACATGTAGGCTTATCGAGGCTTCTAAGACTTGTGTCGGTTCCCGGATCCCTATATCTTCAAATGCATCATACAGATCAAAAGCGATGAAGAAAACAGTGCCCGTCGGATTACATTCGAGGGTCAACTCGGCACCCGAATTGTTGTTTCGCGTTTTGCGATCTTTATTGACAATCAGGCTCGTATCTTGCAAGCCGCCAGAGAACGTGACGGCGTCGCCTGTGCCAAAGGTTATCTCGTTTACAAGTGGAAGCGTTATTACGATTCCGGTTTGTGAACTGGGAAGTGTGAGGCGATAGGTTTTCTCAACCGCTAACGGCGAAGTGAGGAGCAGGACGCGATCGAGTCGTGAATCAAGTAGGGCGTATTCGAGTTGGACATCGGGTGCAATTTGATAATTATTCAGGTCTTCGGCAGTCTCTGCTTGTAATTGTCCATCAAATTGGAGTTGAATTGCGGTCTGTGATAATGGTGTCGCCTTCAGGAGTTTTGGGGCATCTGCTGAATTGGCGACCAAAATGGGATAAAATAGGAGAAAGAGAAATATTGAGAATGTGTCTGCGACGCTACGATAGATTTTCAAGATGGCTCTCCAAAATTGTTTATCGCAACCAATCATATGGGCAGGCACAAGACCTGCTCCTACAGGTTATGGGCAGGCACAAGACCTGCTCCTACAGGTTATGGGCAGGCACAAGACCTGACCCTACAATCGCTTCTATGGGACATCTGCTGTGATAAAGACGGCATTTAGGACCTCGCGTTCTCGCTGACCTGACGGCTTGTTGATGACCGCATCGCTAACGACAAAGGTGCTGGAAGAACCGCCGTCAAGATTAATCGCTTCGGTTGCGCCGAGGTCATTGAGAATACTGGCGAGTTCGTAGAGGGTTAATCCGGTGCTATACTTCGGTTGCCGCCCGTCTGCGACGACTAAAAAGAGTGTGTCCGCATTGTAGCCAAGCGCAGTGCGCGGTTCATGGCTCAGACTCAACACCGATGCGCGTTTACCGGGGGTGTGCCGCTTCTCAGCGTGATGCATCTCCACAAGCGTCTCATTTATCTTACCATCCTTAAGGAGTCGGAGCCGTCCGCCAATAGCATGTTGAACCCGATTCCATTCAGGCGGTGAGAGGGTAAGCGTAAGGGTACCACTTGCCCCCACATCGAACTCAGAAACGCTTGGGTCTTTTAACCGTGTGCTCATCCAGAGGACTGCTCCATCTCTGGGAATTGGACTGTTCCCATCGCGTGAGATTCCCTTCACACGGTAAGGGTGCGCGTAATTTGGGGTCAAAGGGAGCGGGAGTCCGCCGATTATCACCTCACTGCCTCGGCGGCGGTTGGTATGGGTTGATTCACCGAGTCGTGGCGTGTAAAGCGTTACCTGACATCCATCAAGCCGTCGTTGATTAATGCATCCCAAGGGTAGTGTGTGCTCGCCTATTTGCAGGTTTGCTTTCATTTCTACGGGAGTGCTCAGGAATTCACCGGATTCGGTTACGCCGAAGCACGCCTCGGTATCTGTCGGTTGGGTGATGAGTTCACCGTCTTGGACATGCAGACTCTCTAATACACCGCCGTAACCGCGCATATCCCCAAGAACGCCGAACCCACCGTTGACTGCGACAAGGACGCGACGATCGCCACGTTGGGTGCGTCGATTCGCCATCGAACGCACGGTTTCCTTACCGAGTACTTGCGCATTCGCGAGTGCTACCTCAAAGTGTAGTGTCGGCTCATGTCGGGACATTTCAGCGACATAAAGGACGCACGTTTCGACATCCCAATCGTAACGGTAGAGATGGAGTCCCCGTGCTAAATCTGGAAACAGTGTTTTTTTCTCGCCACCGGCTTGTGCGGTAGCGACTGTCACCATCAGGAATAGTAAACAGATGATAGCAGGGAATTTACGCATTACGGAAAATCTCAACAGCAAAATAATCAATGGGTTGCTCTATAGGGGGGTGCAGCTTCTTGACGATGAGATGGATCTCATCTACAGCGAATTGTTCTAAAATCACTGTAGCGATCCTCTCAGCGAGTGCCTCAATGAGTTGGAACGACTGCTGCGTGCCGATCTCAATGATACGCGTGACGACTTCAGAATAATCGATGGTGTCGGCGAGTGCGTCTGTCCTGCCGGGGTTCGCAAGCGTACACCCCAAGGTTGCATCAATTTCATAATGGCCACCGACGTGGCGCTCCGCTGCAGGAACGCCGTGGTGACCATGAAATCGAATCCCTTTGAGAATAATCTTATCCATGACTATTCTTCGGGAATCTCTCCAAAAGTATGGGCAGGTTCGATGAGGTATTTCACCTGTTTTCCGAACCTTCCATCGGTGTAATCAATTGCGCGAATTTTCCAGCCCTTAGCCTCCTTTTTCAGTGCAGAAATCAGGTCGCCCTTCTGATTCCCCCAGGTATACGCGCCTCGTAAGACGGCTTCTTTCCCTCTGCTATCAATAGCGATATAGGTGATGTCAACCTGCATCTTTCCACCGCGGAGCCGGAATATTCCGTCCCATGCTTTGCTAACAGCCTTTCCGCCTTCGTTTTTTTCAAAGGTCCCCGCCCAGAACGTCCAAGCCGTAAAAATGTCTTTGCTCTCGCCAGGTAGCCACACGCCCGTTAGCGCGTCAACATCCTGGTCGCCATGGGCAACAGCGTACTCGGCATAAAGGTCCCGAATCGCCTGCTCCTCAGCGGCAAAGTCAATATCTCTTCCAACAACTACATCGGGTTGCGTTGATTCAGTGGATGTCGTTGTCGGCTGGGTTTGCTTATCAGGTGCTTCTGTTTCATCCGCAGTGTCGCCGCCACAAGCCATCAGTCCAACGGAAACCAGCAAAACGAGGATGAAATAATAAATAGCTTTCGGTTTCATATTGCCTTCTCTCCTCTGTTGAAGGTGATAGATAAATCACGTTCACACACTTTGTTCTATTTTACCCTATCACACGATAAAAATCAACACAATTTTAATAGCAACCAGCAATCAGCAATCAGCAATCAGTATAAAGATTGTTTTGTAATCGATTTTATGCTATACTTTATCGGTACAGTTACATGCTGTTAACCTCTAAAACCTTGTCGAAAAGGAATTCCTATGAACGTCACAGTCAAATACTTTGCCGTATGCCATGAAATGTTAGATAGATCCGAGGAAGAGATGGAGCTCCCGGAGGGTGCTACTATACAAACAATATTAGAACGTCTTGAGGAAGAATGGCCCGAAATCGCCGAGTTTTATGAAGTGATGCAGATGTCCGTCAATTGGGAATATGCTACGGAACATACGGAACTCGCAGAAGGGGACGAAGTCGCCCTAATTCCACCAGTGACGGGAGGCTGCAATGTTTAAGATAACGACAGAAGTTATCACAGGCGAGGAAGCGCGCGAAACCGTGGAGGGTCCAGACGCGGGCGCAGTTGTGTTATTCTTCGGCACAGTTCGGAATAATACTGATGGCAGATCGGTAAAATGTCTCGAATATGAAGCCTATCCCCCGATGGCAGAGAAGAAAATGGCAGAAATTGCACAAGAAATCTCAGACAAGTGGGGTCTCGACCGCGTCGCAATGGTTCATCGCGTCGGAAAATTGGAAATCGGCGAGGTAAGCGTCGTCGTAGCAGTTGCGTCCCCGCATCGCAAAGACGGGTTTGAAGCCTGCCAATACGCGATGGATCGCCTCAAACAGATCGTGCCTATCTGGAAACGCGAAGTCTGGGCAGATGGCGAAGCGGAATGGGTGAAACCGGATGCCGTTTTCTTCGATGCTCCTAAGCCCCACAAAACCGCTTCACAAATTGACTAAAGATTGAAATGCCTTGTGGGAATTGGTCCAACGCCATCCACTCATCGACTGTATGCGCCTGTAAAATACTGCCAGGTCCGATAATGACAGTCTCCATGTGCTGTCCGAAGACGGCTGCATCGGTGCCATAGGCGACGGTTTGAGGTTCGGTTTCGCCGGTTATTTCAAGTGCTGCTTGGATAATCTCCGCCTCGGGCGGTGTGCGCACTGGAGGCGCATCAATATACAAATCGAATATTAACCCGTGCTTCTCAGCCGAGTCACGCGCGCGGTCTATCCACTCTTGCGAATTGTCCCCGGGCATTGGACGGTAATTGATACAACACACGCTTAACGGCGAAGTAATATTCCCTGGACACTCGCCATCACTGATAGTGATATTCCAATCCGTAAAAGCCGGTGTGAATTCATCGTTGAAATACTGAGTATTGGTTGTCAATTCGTGATAAATATCCCGCATTTCTGCGAGAAACGGAATTAACTTTAGATTCGCGTTGTCCCCTTCGCCTGTACTGCTGTGTGCTGCACGCCCGTGGGCTGTGGCAGTAAAGCGGACAGTCCCTTTGTGGGCATATACCGCATGGAGTTCTGTCGGTTCACCGACGACTCCATACTTCGGAAAGCCGTGCTTTTTGAACATCTGCGACTTTTCGGCAACCGCTGTTGCTCCGAGGTAGCCCACCTCTTCATCAGCCGTGATGACGACATAGAGGGGTGCTTTCAAATCCGATGCTGCATAGTGGGACGCGACCTCAATCATACACGCAACACTGCCCTTCATATCGCAACTGCCTCTGCCGTACATCTTCCCATCATCAATCCGCGCCTCAAACGGATCCATCGACCAACCGGTAGTCGGCACAGTATCTATATGTCCGAGCAGCGCAAGCCCGCGTTCCCCGTTTATGGGTCCTTTACGACCAATGAGATTTACCTTCAGCACACCTGCTCGGTCTCTGTATTCCACCCGTTCGACTTCACAATCAATGGATTCCAGCGTTTCGGTGAGAAAATCCATGACCTCAACATTGCTGAGATGGCTCACTGTATTATACCCAATGAGGGTTCTGGTCAATTCTTTTGCATCCATAGTTAACAATTTTATAAAAAGCGGCGAAGTTTGTCAATGATTTTTTTACAGTAGAGCAGAGCGTCGCGATTTAGCGATGGATCTCACAGTTGGTACTCATACGCGGCGATGGCGACGGCTACAATCGCGGCAGTTTCCGTGCGGAGGATGTTCCTTCCAAGCGTTACAGGTGTACATCCACTTTCAACAGCACTCGTGACCTCTTGATCGGAAAATCCACCTTCTGGTCCCACAAAGAGTGCAATAGAAGCCGGAGGTGGTGTCTCTCGCAAAACCGTCTGTATATGCTGGACCTGCGATCCCTGATTCCGATGCGGACTGAGGAGCAGACAGAGCGAAAACCTATCAAGTTGGGCAAGTGCAGCCTCAAACGCCTGACCCTGGCACAATTCAGGCAACCACGCGCGTTCGGACTGCTTCATAGCAGAGATAAGAACCCGGTGCCAACGCGCATATCGGTTTTGACTCGGTTTCTGCAAAGCGTATTCCGAATGTAGTGGAACAATCCGTGTGATGCCGAGTTCGGTCGTTTTTTGGAGAATTAACGCCATCTTATCGTTTTTGGGGAGTCCTTGAAAGAGCGTGATTTCCGGTGGAACAGACGGGTGAAATTTGTGGCTGAGGATCTGGGCTTCGCTTGAAATCCGAGTATCGTGTGTTTCAAGAATTTGCGCGGTATACACATTCCCTACTCCATCAATGATTCGGACAGTCTCACCCGGTCTTGTCCGGAGCACATTGCGGAGATGATGATGCTCCGAGCCCGTAACTATAGCGATATTATTGGATATCTGAGAGGGGAAAACATAGAAAGTGTGCATCTTGCGAGCAACGTCTTAGGTCGCGCATAATCGAAGCTGTTGAATAACTTTCTCTGGCTGCTGACTGCGGAAGATCGCGGTACCCGCGACGAGGATCGTTGCGCCTTGATGAATCGTGAGGGGCGCGATCTCTGTCGTTACACCGCCATCAACGGAGATGTCAAGCGGCAGCGTCATTTCCTGAACAATTTGATGTAATGTTGCTATCTTTTCGAGTGTATTCCGCTGAAAAGGTTGACCCCCGAACCCAGGTTCAACACTCATTGGTAAGACTAAGTCAATGTCTGAAAGGTAAGGTGTAACCGATGAGACAGGTGTCTTCGGGCAAAGTGCTAAACCCGGTTTAAGCCCGTGTGCTTTGATCGCCGAAATTACTTCGTCCGGTTTATCATCACTTTCGATATGAAAGGTAATCAGATCTGCCCCTGCCGCTGCAAGCGCGTCAATATAACGAAGCGGGTGCGTCACCATAATGTGGACATCAAAAGGCACATCAGTGATCTCACGAACAGCCGCGATAAAGGGTGGACTGATAGCGAAATTTGACACAAATTCGCCGTCCATCACGTCAAAGTGGAGCATATCCGCCCCAGCCGTGACGATCCGTTTGACCTCTTCGCCAAGACAACTGAAATCTGCCGCCAGTAATGAAGGCGCAATTTTAGGCGTAAAAATCTGTAATCTCCTTTACCGGCGTTCTATCTATAAACCACTTCAGGTAATTTTTCACCGTTTTCGTAGACAATCACCCGTGCTTTACCAAAGACGCGAATCCCTTTCTGTTCCAAATCAATCACTGTCCCGGGCGCGTAGCGTTGATCGACCTCGATGCGCTCACTGTACTCATCAATTATAACAATTCTGACGTGCCGTGAAAGTTTTCCTTCCTCACTCACCGTATGCGTGAAAGTTAAGGGTCTGCTAATGTTTTCGGTAGTTCCCTGCACACCACTGATTTCGAGTAGGATACGGTCTCCGGTTCTTACCATGACACCCCCAACAGGTTCGTGAGTGATAATTGCCCCTTGAGGGATTTTAGGGTGTGAACTATATTCAGTCTCAATCTTTAGTCCCACTGCTTCCAAGGCAGCAATCACATCGGCAGCAAATTGACCTTGGAAATTCGGAAGTTGTACCACTTGTGGTCTCGGTCCGCGGCTCAGTAAAAGATTGACAGGATTGCCGCGGCGTTGCCCTCCCCCTTCTGGCGGTGTTTGTGCGATGACCGTATCCTGCAGATAATCTTCGGAATGGACGAAGGCAACTCGATTCGGACGAAAACCAGCACTCGTCAGGGTATCAAAAGCCGCATTCCGCGATTTTCCAATGACGGAGGGGACGGGGACTAACTCCGCTCCTATACTCACTGTGATTTCAACGGGTTGATACGATTTTATTCTAAAGTTCGCCTCTGGATTTTGTGAGACGATTTCACCCTTCGGTGCATCGCTGCTCGCCTCTTGAATGGCTTTCGCGGGTTGTAACCCCGCATCACCAAGAATCCGCACGGCTTCATAGTAACTTTCGCCGATAATGTTGGGAACAAGCACTTCTTCGGTTCTGACCCAATTCGGAATAACGACGAAAATGGCTAACACGCCGATGATAGCGAAGAAAATCAAGAAATATAGGAGAACCTTGAATGATGCAAATAGGGTATTATTCAGACGATTCATCTTCTAATTTTACCTTGCGGAGCGGATCAGAAACCTGCCCGTAACGGAGTGAAGGGCAGCGCGAAAACCTAAGAATTAAAAAACTCTCCTGTTTGCAATTGATAACCGTTAATAAAATCGTGTGCTTCCATAGATTTCTTGGTTGCGGGTTGAATTTCCAACAATTGAAGTGCTCCTTCTGCTGTGGTAACGAGGAGCTTTTGTCTTTCAACTATTTCAAGGGTTCCCGGTTGTCCAGCGAGTTTCTGTGGCAGAGGTTGACAACGCACAATTTTCAGTCGAAGTTTCTCACGGAAGAAAGTATAAGCACCGGGCCAGATCGCTGTACCTCTGACCAAATTGTGAATGGCAATTGCCGGTTGATTCCAATCAATGTGCCCGATCTCCTTCGTTAGCCGTGGGGCATGCGTTGCGTCTGCATCGTTCTGTGGGACTGCCGAGGGGGGTTCCCCATCTGGCATATTGGATAAACATCGGATTAGCTGATTTGCCCCGAGTTGCGCCAACTGTTTCGTCAAGGTGAAAGCAGTATCTTCGTTTCGGATCGGGACCCGGTTTGCAGAGATAATATCACCTGTATCCTCACCTGCATCCAGTAACATCAGTGTCACACCTGTCTCAGTTTCACCCTTAATGAGTGCCCACTGAATTGGGGCGGCACCGCGGTACTTTGGAAGCAGGGAGGGATGCAAATTGATAGTGCCACAGGGCGGGATATCTAAAATAGTTTGGGGGAGAATTTGGCCAAAGGCAGCAACAATTATTACATCCGGCGCGAGACGTTTAAGAGTCCGTACAAAATCTGGCTTTCTCGCCTTCTCAGGTTGATAGATCGGTATCGTATGCTCTGTAGCAACGACTTTGACGGGGGACGGAGTGAGTCGCTTCCCGCGTCCGCTCGGTCGGTCGGGCTGTGTAACAACACCGATGAGTTCAAATTTGTGGGAGATGAGTTCTTTGAGTGTTGGAACGGCAAACTCACTGGTCCCCATAAACAGAATACGCATCTTTTAATTATTCCTTGCGGTAAAATGACGTGAACTCTATCTTTGGCGCGCCTTTCTGAAATCCGCCTGCGTGTTTTTGCTTGGGCGTTTCTGCTTGGTGTCTTTGCTTGGTGTCTTTGCTTGGGTGTTTCTGTGTATTTCTGCGTGTTTCTGCGTATTGTTGCAGGCTACAAAATATACAATTACTTGGAGATTTAAAATAAAATAAGTTTCAAACCCGTTAGCACGTAATGAAATGGAGTGCGGATTTAAGGAACGCCGCAATCGTCTAAACGACTGTTATTTCTCCGCAAGGTAAAATTAAAAGCGAATTTGAAGGAGCGGCAGCGCGAAACCGACAGACGGCTCATTTGCCCACCCGTTGAGTCCTTTATTCATCGAGTCCTGCAGCGACCTATTCCTATATGTCGCTACATACGGGTCCGTTTCGGACAACCGTGTCAGAGGTCCTTCCACGGGATCCTCATCCTCAGGCGATGGCGGTGTTTGGGGTTCCGGCACACGCGGTGCGGATCGGTCAACATTACGCGTATGCAACCAATCCCATACCCCAATAAACAGAGACAATGAAACAGCCCCGATGCCAATTATACGATAGTCCTGTGTGGATAACTCAGGTGCGAATTTATTTTCACGCAACATTTTTACCACACGCATTATTCCGTAACTGTGAATCGCCGTGAACGGGATGGAACTCAAAGTAATGATCTCAAACCGTCGCAAAGCACTTTCGCTATATTCCTCTGAGTGCGTATGTCCTGCCTCCGATTCGGGAGCTTCGGAGTGAACTTGGGCTTTTGCATGTGGGATCCCTAAGGCAAGAAAAATTAGGCTAAACAAGAATAATCGAACGCTCAATTTATACATGGATTATTTTCCCTGACGATTGGAACACGTCTGAACTATGATTTACATGAAAATCCTGGTCAAGTTTCTTGGTGTTGATCTCGGTTTTGAAACAGGTAAACAATTAACATCCCCGCTCCAATACAGACAGAAATATCCGCAATGTTAAAGGTCGGCCAAAAGAGTCCTTTGTCAACTATACCAAATTGCAGGAAATCGACGACCTCACCCAAATAGAGACGATCCATGAAGTTTCCAACAGCACCCCCGAGTAGAAAACCGAGAGCGACTTGCATCCAACGGCTCTCCCTGAATCGAAGATAATAAGCGAAAATGAAGACTAAAGCGATAATAGTAATGAGAATCAGTAAGACCCTGTGTCCAGCCAGTACACCAAAAGCGGCGCCTGTATTTCTATCGTGCCGAAGGTTAAAAAAGCCGGGAATAATCGGAATGACCTCAGTAACCTGAGCGATATGGTTCTGCACCAGCCATTTACTCACCCAATCTACTATCAACACTGGAATCGCCACACCGATTAAGGGTAGAAGCGTCTGCCAGGTATTTTTTTTAGGACCCTGCATCGTGGGCATTCTTAAGCACCTCCCATTCCGCTTTTGCATCATCCGTGTCCATATCGGAAACATGCAGCGTTTGCTCGATAATAGATGAGGACAGGTCCCAATTACTGTGAAAAATGCTATGATTCCCCATTATCCCCGCTGTAGAAATGAGATGATAGAAATGTTCCGCCAAAAAAGGCGTCAAGGGTGCCAACCGTTGCAGGAGCACAGTCGAGATGAGTGACAGGATACCTTGCGGTACGTGTCGGATCGTATCAGGACGTGATTCCATGACCCCGACATAAAAACGTAGATCGTCTTCGCAAAAATCGGTTAATAGGGTCCACATTTCATGAAAATTCCCATCTTGGTAAGCCTGCCGTATATCCTGTAAAAGTCGAGAGGTAGCGATTATCGCCAACGAATCAATCGGAAGAATTTCATCAAGCGTAACGGAATTCGCGCTTTCCATCTTCCGTGCCTCCAGATTCGTAAGGGTTTGTGTATGAGGGGTCTCCGTCTCAACACCGCGCTTGTGGCTCTGTCTTTCGTTGGGGCGTTCCTCCTGCGATACATCTTTCGACGCTGCTTTGTTTCTACCTTCAGAAGCCGTCGCAAAATGGTAGAGACAATTACTAATATTCTCTAAGAGTTGCTGCAATTGCTGATATTGAACAAGATAGTCCGCTGCGAGTTTATGAAGATGCTTCGGATTGACCTGTGTTCCGACATTAGGCGTTATTGCCACCAAACGTGCTACATCAGCTGGATATTTTTTCAGAAATGCGTCTTCTACCTGTATTTCCCGACCAACGTTCGGCATCGTGTTAAGCTTGAGTTGCTTAAAAGGTTGGCTTTCTTTAATTGGACGGCTTCTGCTAAGCGATGCGGAGATAACACTGATCTCAGCTAACCATTTTGTCCATTTTGAATCCGTTGTGTCCGTTTGCGGTACAAACATAACACTGGTGTGCCCACCGATCGGTTTCTTGAAATCAGAATTGTCAATGATCTGAAGTAGATTGGCAAAATGGCTATCAATGAGCGTAGCTTCTTTGCGAAAGTCACTTGAATTACAGTTTAAACACCGTGTATCGACAGGTAAAAGTTCCTCAACGCTCAATCGGAACCAGAATTCAAATCCTCGTTGTATAGAATTCCGGATTGCATTGAGGGTATTTTTATCAGTAAGAGGTTCATCACACTGGTCACACAGAAGGATTGGAAGTGGCATTCCCCATTGACGCTGTGCTGAAACCTGCAAATCTTCAAAATTGCGGACAATGTCTTGGACTTCCCGAATACCTTTATGATCCGTGTCCCCGTAATTATCCCAGTATTCTTGGGCGTTGAGGAGCTGGGTAGTGGCGCGGTTCTCAGAGATAGAGAACACCCATTTTGAACAGGGACGGAACACAGCCAATGCTGTACAGCGCGGACAGTGCGGCTCATGCATTTCGACTTTTTGTGTTTCAAGGAGATAACCGCATTTCTCCAATTGTGGAACAATAAATTTCTCAGCATCAGACAGATACAAACCGCACAATTGCCCAGCTTCCTCGGTAAACCTTCCGGTTTCATCAAAAACAGGCATCGCATTCATTTCTAACGCTTGGGCGATGTTGTAACTCGGCAGATGATGTGCCGGATTTAAGGGCATAACACCGGATTTTAAGGAAGATAGCGATTTATCGCGGATAACGTCTGTCGCTACAGTCTCAGGAATGAGTGTAATCTCTAAATCTTTTGACGGAAACAGTGGATGCGCCACAGCGCATTGGGCGAGTTCAGCGGCTTTGATTTCTTTGACAGGTTCCGGTTTGGATTGTCCTTTTGGAAGGTGCTTGGTAAAGTGTTCGAGCTGCGGTTCCGCAAAAAGTAGGTAGTCGTCTTGCCATTGGGTGAGCCAATAGGTCGTATCGTTGGTAATTCCGAGTTTAACGATTCCGGCTATTTCCGAAAGGTGCGACATTTGGAGACAGAAAAAGACATTAACGCCAAATTCCTCTAACCCGACATCGAACGGAAACTTTACGTAGCCATTCAAGGTATGCATGGGTATTTGCATGAGATTCGCTTCATGGATCGGGACGGTGCAATTGGGGCACCATGGACTCAGCTGCGGCAAGTCATGCAGATAGTCAGAATCGCGAAGTCGACTAATGAGTGCAATAAGCCGGGCTTCCTGTCGTGATTCGAGGGTTTTCTGTGAAGTATCCCAATCCGCGAAGATGCCAAGTTGATGGAATTTCTGTTTTTGGACTTCTAATTCCTGTTTATGTCGTGCGCGACATCGCTTCCGGAGGACAGATAACTTGATTGGCGTTTTAGACTTGGCAGCCTCAATCACGTCTTCCTCAATCCAAAGGGGATAGGTCTCCCAGGCAGGCACGTATGTAACGTGATTTCCTTGCATTATTTCTGCTTTAAGGAAGATATCCTGACAAACTTTTCTACAAAGGGTGTTAAGAGTGAGGGCATCAACGGAGGTGGGCATCTCGCGCAGGACATAGGTTTTTGTCTGGGAGGAGTGACGGGGCTGCGCAGCATTTGCCTTGACTCCGTTACGGTCTACAGTCCCAGATTTTTTGCTCGCGAGTGGGTATACATTCGCGTTCTGCCAAATTTCCAGAACGGCGTTCTCTTGTTCGCGGTCCGTCAACTGAGGTTTCTCTTTCGGTTTCGTGGATTTACCGCGTTTACGCGTCGCGCTTTTTGTGGTGGAATTTCGTTTTCTCATATTTTTCGTATTCGTAAACGGATTACTGATGAGGTTATACTTTCTCGCCCGCGCTGCCTCCTTGTGCATTCCTCTATCAAACAGATTGGCATCGCCACCCTCTATCACCAGATCGCACGTGCCAAAAATTGTAACAGAAGGATCAGCACAAAAGGTGAAATGTCAATACCAAAATTCCGAGTCACTGGTCCGAGGGCATTCCGAATCGGATTTAAAACTGGATCTACAAGGCGACTTGTCCACCAATAGAGTTGCCTAACGACTGCGTTCTGCGTGCCAAAAACAAACCAAGAAAGTATAGCATTCGCGAGAACCACTATTGTATAAATTTCAAGCAGCTCACTGATAAATCGAGCGAACATATCCATTATTCCCTACAAGCCTTTCACAAACTGATTACGTGTTCCCAAGTTCCTTTGCTCGCTCCGTTGCAGCGAGGATGGCTTCTGTAAGCGTTGCTCGTAAACCCCCTCGTTCTAAAGCGTGTAGTCCGGCGGCGGTTGTCCCACCGGGTGTGGTAACACGGTTCTTGAGCACAGCGGGGTGTTCCTGCGTTTCAACTAACATGGTAGCTGCGCCTAAAACGGTATGGGTGGCAAGTTGCTGCGCATCTGCACGAGGTAAACCGACCTGGACCCCTGCATCTGCTAACGCCTCGACGAAGAGCGCAACATAGGCAGGACCACTCCCACTGACCGCCGTGACAGCATCAAGATGCCGTTCATCCATCACTAAAGAGGTACCACACGCGTCGAAAATTTGTTGTGCTATTTCAAGATGCTCCTGATTCGCTGCCCTGCCAGCCGTGAGTACCGAGATCGCAGCGCCCACCGATGCTGAAATATTTGGCATCACCCGAATGACGGGGGGCGCGTTGTCAAAGTAGGATTCAAGCGTTGTGGTGGTAACACCCGCTGCGATGCTAATGAGCCATTGCGGTGATGACAAGGCGCGTGCAATCTGTGGCAAGACGTGTGGAACCGCCGGAGGCGTGACAGCACAGAGAATAATTTGGGTATTTTCTACCAAGACCGCGATATCGCTTGCCCTGTGCGTCCCTTTTTCATCGCAAAGCTGCCGGACAAGGGTATCATCCAGGTCCGCAACCCAGATGTGTTTCGCAGGAAATACCGTGTCAGCGATACTTCGGACGATAATGCCGCCCATCTTTCCAACGCCTATTACACCTAACTCCATATTTTAATTGTTCCTTGCGGTTCGGTCAGGTAGGTTTCGCTCATACTGATGCTATTCCTCTGACCCCTCGAAGATCGCCCTGCCGATTCTCACGAGGTTCGCGCCTTCTTGAACAGCGACCTCAAAGTCGTTTGTCATTCCCATCGAAAGATACTCCATGGTAACGCTGGGAAATTTTTGGATTTCTATTTTTTCAGCAAGCGATCTCAGCAAAGCGAACGCGGGACGGTTTGCGTCCGGCGAAGGTGTTAACTGCCCCATTGTCATCAATCCAACGATGTGCACTGCGGGATACGCCTGTGCATCTTCAATAAAGTGAAGCACATCCTCCGCTGCCAATCCGTGTTTACTCGCCTCACGAGTCGTATTGACCTGAATTAAAACATCTGTTCGTTGTGAGCGTTGTTCAGACCGACGCGCGATCTCTGCGAAAAGCCGCAAACTGTCAACTGAATGAATCAGTGAAAACATTTCCAATGCGGTTTTCACCTTATTCCTTTGCAAATGTCCAATCAGGTGCCATCGGCATGTTTTATCATCGGAATCAGCACCTGTAGCCTCCACAAAGGCATTGACTGACGCGTACTTCTGTTGCGCCTCCTGCACCCGGTTTTCCCCGATATCCGTTGCCCCTGCAGCGAGAACCGTCTGAATTTCTGCCACTGAACGCCCTTTCGTAACAGCAACGAGCGTTATTGAATCGAGTGTACGCTGACGCCGCTCTGCAGCATTGGCAATCCGTTCATTGATCCTGGAAAGATTATCAACAATCGAGTTCAATTTTTCAATTCCACAATTTTTCGATCAAAAATGTCAAGCGTCAAGACTGTCTGTTGATGGCGGATCTGGATTTAAAGGCTTACTTGCGTGAAAGAGTATACCAATGACTGCGACTAAGACGGCTATACTAACAATCCCAATACCAACGGTTATCTTATGCGTTGCCTCCGTATAAACCTGCGTGACTTGCACCGCACTGACGTTTTCGGACAAAACTTCCTGATACTTGGAAGGATGGTTTCCGCCTTGTATAACAAAAACAAGTCCGATCAAACCTGTAACGATTGATAACGTCGCAAAGAGCACGCGCATCTTCAATTCTTCCCGGCACACGCCAAATTGTTGCTTAAGAACGAGTTTAAGAAATCCGCGTCCTAAACAGGTTGGGACATCTAAGGAAAATAACGTTACAAATTGTAGTGAGGTTTCGACTGGGGACGATGCTGATACTGCTATTTATTTATTCGCGGGATCTATAATATATATTAATGATACTATATTTTTTCAAGAAAAGCAAATTTTCCGTCCCAGGATCAGGGGCATTCAATATCAAGCTGAATATATGAGCACATCCTACCTGTTTGTCCGTTCTCAGCCCGATGTGAATAAAAAAGGTCTGTACGACAAGCGGTGCAAAGTGAGGATATTGAAATGGAAGTGGAGGGTAAACCCGCTTCAACCAATTGGTTAACATTGGCAGCCTGTAGACTCAAGTTTGTTCCGTCATGGACGCCACTGCCGAAGCGTTCAGCAAATTGTGTAAGCAATTCTGCGCTGACGGTATAGCAACATTTCTGGATAGAGGGTCCCAAATGAATCCGGCAATTTTCAACAACAGTTCCGAAACGGAGTTTCATTTGCAAAAGCGTGTTTACGGCAATTCGTGCGAAGGTGCCGCGCCACCCCGCATGCGCGATCCCGATGGCTGGCGTCTCAATATCAAGAATGAAAATAGGGACACAATCCGCTGTAAAAATTCCCAATGCCACACCGCGAGAGGCGGAAACAAGAGCGTCTGCCTCTGGAAGGTTTTCAGGAGATGCGCCCGTTGTATCATCTACATCAATAACACAGTTTCCATGAACTTGACGACAATACCGAAGATTCTTTAAACCCGTTTGCTGAAAAAGGATTTCCCTGTTGGTTGCGACTGCACTCGGATCGTCGCCGACATGTTCAGCGAGATTCAAGGATGCGTAAGGTGCCCGACTAACGCCCCCCGTACGTAGACTAATGCCGGCAGTGACACCGCCGGTTGTTTGCAGTTCCTGAATCGCGCGATACGGCTTCATGGCTTGTAATCTTCTCGTGGTGGACTAAAGATGTCAAGAGCAACAGCCGGCTCTTCAAACGCCCTGGCACTGTGCTTCACATTAGAAGGGATAAGGTAAGCATCACCCTTTTTGAGTATCCGAGAATCTCCGTCGATAGACAGTTCAAATGTTCCTTCGAGGACCATCCCCATCTGTTCATGCGGATGACTGTGCTCCGCAACGATACTCTGGGGTTGCAGATTGACAAAGGACATCATTACTTTTTCACCGTGAAGGGTCCGAATACTCGCACCATCAAACACCTGCTTTTCGGGTTGCTCATCAATAACAAAAAAGGGCATCGGTTGTGGGTATCTCCTGTTTAGATATGTGCTGGATCAGTTGCCAGTTGTCAGCAAACGCATCACCTTATCTATGGAAATGGCACATCGGGTGTGGCAGGTTCGACGTAAAGCAGCCTTTTACAACTTGAACAGTAGACCTGCTTCTGATACTTTTGCGCCTCCTTGAGGGTCTGCGGTTGAATAGCGATGCGGCAACTGGCACAGATGCCGTTTTTGCTGAGTGCGACGAAACCGGTTTTTGCTCGTGCTGCGCCGGACTGGCTTGCAAACTGTGCTTTCATCCAACGGTGATATTCGTCTCTGAGTGCTTTTTCAATTTTAGGAAGAAACGCCCTCCGCCGTTTCAACTTTTCATCCTTCTCTGTCTCTAAATCCTGGCGTTCTCGCTGGAGTTGTGCGGTTTCAGTAGCCGTTTTCTGCTTTTCGCGGTTTACTTCAACTTCCAATTGTGCCAATTCTTCTTTGAGTTGATCGCTTTTCTCCATAAGAACCAAGATCGTATCTTCCGCTTCTTCGTCCACCATATCAAGATATTCAATTTGTCGTTCAAGTGCATCATAAGCCTCGTTTGTCTTAACAATGCGTTGTTCATCTTGATATTTTTCGCGTTGTACAGCGTTCATTTCAATTTCAGCGTTTTTGGATCGTTGTTCTCTCTCTGTCTCCGCGAGTTCCGCCGATTTCGCCGCCATATCTTCTTCATACACTACAACGTCTGCCTCTAACTGTTTAATACTCCGTGGGATCTCTTGAAGTTTTCGCTGGATTGACAACAGTTCTCGGTCACGCTCCTGTAATTGGTATAACAAAGCAAGTTGTTGTTGTAAAGGCTCGTTAGCCATTATACTTCTGCCTCCTTTTCGACGAGGTATGCAAAGAAAATACCGAGTTGATATAAAACAAAGAGGGGTATTGCCATCAACAACATTGAACCCGGATCGGCAGGCGTCAAGAGGGCTGACATGACACAGATACCCAATAAAGCGTAACTTTGCTTCTCACGGAAGCCCTGCGCATCAATAACACCGATACGGGATAGAAACGCCATCACTATCGGTAACTCAAAAGCGATACCGAATCCTAAGATCAAGCGAGTTACAAAGTTGATATATTTTTCCAGGTCCCACATATTGGGTAGCTCGGGTAGCAGCTGCGCCGAGAATTGCAGAACCACCGGTGTGACAATAAAGTATGCGAAAGCCGCACCGAAGATGAAAAATATGACGATAATTAAAAACAACGGCACCGCGAATTGTCGTTCTTGGCGATTCAGCGCCGGAAAAACGAACGCCCAAATGTGATAAATGATGATCGGTAGTGCAAGCAAAATACCGGTGGTTATCCCTAATTTCAGGTATGCCATGATACCTTCCAAGGGACCCACCTTCATCAGGATTGCGTCGACACTGGAAGTTCCAGACCGCAAAGCGAGTGCGAAAAATCCGAGTATCGAGCCCTCAGCTCCCCCTACGGCATCAATAGCATTCGCAATTAGCGTATTCATCGAAGTTCCCAATGGAAACTTAATGACCTTCTCAATAGGCTTGCTGAAGGACAAACTTAAGACCGTAAAAACGGCGATTGCAATAGCAGAAATAATAATGCGACGCCGGAGTTCCTCCAAGTGTTCCCAGAAGGTCATTGCTATTTCTTTAGATTCCGTAGATTCCATAGTGCACGCCGCTCACGGTATGAGCAATCAAGAAGGTTTTGGGGGTTTAATGTTCGGATCCGGTTCTTTATCAATCTCATTTGCCGCTTTTGTCAATTCATCTTGAAGATCACTCCCTGCACTCTTAAATTCTCGGATCGCTTTGCCGAGCGAACGCCCCATTTCGGGCAACTTTTTCGGTCCAAAAATGACGAGTGCGACCACAAGGATTATAAAGATCTCCATTCCGCCGATTCCACCCATATCTTTATGCCTCCTCCAATGAAATGTAGTCGTTTGCTGCTATTTATAGTATAGCAAAAAATCGCTCTATTCGCAACTATTTTTTATTGATGTCAGGGGTCCGTTCTACCTGAACTACATTTATAGATTTCAGCCCCAGTTAGGAAGGTGAAAATGTTTGAATTCACTCGCGCAATATGCTATGATGTTAGCGGCGTGGGAAGAACGTATCAATTCCCGCTTCAATGTCTTCAATCGGATGCCCATGTTGCTGCTGATAAGTTTCATGGGTGACGCGCTCTGTTGCCGTTAGGTCGGTCAGAGGGAAAACGATGGCTTCTCTACTACGATTACCGGATTCGTTCATGGCAATGTTCATCTCTTGGTCCTGCCTGGCGAGCACTGCGCCGTATTCTGGCTCGGTATCGTTAAGCACAGCCGTGGCGATGCTGAGGAGTTCATCTGCCACTGCCATTTGTCTTTCGGAAATGGCATAGTCCTTGAGCGGGTTTTCCCATGTCACGGTCTGTTCAGGTAATTGCAACTCGATCTTCTCAATGACTTCGACTCCATCTACGTCAATTGTGGTTTGCTCGGGGCGGTAAGCAATGCCCAAGGCGCCAGATTGTAGGTCCTCTGCGGGGGTTACGTAGATATCCCCACCGACAATGGTGCCTTTGCTGCCGTCGATCTGCGAGATTCCAGTTTGTCCGCGTCCCAAGGATCGGGCGTGGATAACGTTGGAATACACCATGAGGGCGGTCGCGTTGTTGTCGAATTCAATGAAGGCAAGGCTCCAGTTGTCGCTTGTATGATGCCGTTTCATTCGGTCGATAATCGGAATTACAGGACTTGTTTGCGTGATACCGAGCATAGATTTCGGTTCACCCCCCGCACGGAGGCGGAGCATGCTCATCCCATGATGACCGCCTTCATGGAAAATTCGGTAGATCCGAGCGACTTCGCCGATAACATCTGCTTCAATCACTTTCGACAAAAACCGCTCACGCGGGACACGGTAATAGTTCTCAGCGATCTCAAGTTTGACATTATTCGCTTTGGCACGTTCAATCATCAGGTCCGCTGTAGGGAGTGTAACAGTAATAGGGGTTTCGCAAAGGATATGAACGCCGGCATCTGCCATAAAGCATGCAATCGCGTGATGTGCGAGTGCCGGAACAGTAATATCAACGACATCCAGTTCTTCATGGGCAACGAGATCCCGGACATTGGTGTACGGGGTCGCGCCATATTGTTTCGCGTAGTGCGTTGCCACTTCCTCGTCTATATCGCAAATTGCGACGAGATTGTAAATATCCTTGAGTTTCGCAATAACAGGCAGATGCGCACCACTGCCTCGCCTTCCTGCACCCACTAAAGCGATGTTGAGTTTGGACATAGGAATCTCCTTTTATTGGCTATCAGTCATCGATTGTCGGTATTTCGCTGTAATGAAGATAACAGTTCTACGGAAATGTGTCAACGGGAAACATTGGTTATCTAAATAAAGGTAGGCACAAGACCTGCCATAAGGGCAGGCACAAGACCTGTCATAAGGGCAGGCATAAGACCTGTCATAAGGGCAGGCATAAGACCTGTCATAAGGGCAGGCACAAGACCTGCCCCTACATTGTTGTTCATAAAACAGCGGGATTTGCGGGAGTTCGATCAAAAATCATGTTTGCCATCATCCTCAAAGAGCTCCATTGCTATTGTAATTCTACTAAATACCGACGTATTCAATTTCTGATTATATGTGCGCTCACCTTGCTGCTGTTTGTAGCCACAGTTGAATTCTATGCCGACAGTCGGACGGGCAAATCGACTGACGTCGGGAAACAGACGTATATACTTTTTATCATCGCCCTTTTGATTGTGCAATTTTGGGTGCCAAGACATGCTGTTGAGGTGTGGCATAGTGAAGGGGCGCCAAGGTCTTATCAACCACGCCTACAAGCATATGGACAGAATGGAGCACTCCTCGCGCTAACGCCATTGACACATTGGAAAATCTTGGCGGGTAAACTCAGTGCTATTGTGATATGGGCACTGTGGAGTATTTGGCTCACTATTCCACTGTTGACCCTCTCAAACTACATAGGCGGTTTGACAGCGGCGCAATTGGTGAGATGTGGGGCAGTATTATTGGTAAGTTGTATTTTTTACGCCCTTATCGGAATCAGTTTCGCGCTATGGAATTCTCCCATTCGGGCACAGAGTATAAGTTACGGGCTTGTTTTGCTCACCGCTTTTCTCCCACTGGTTCCAGTCCGGCCATTTAACGCAATTCCGTTGTTCGCGGCGATGAGTCCACTATGCGCCCTATTGTCCATCTTCAAGGCGGATTCAACGGACTTGTGGGGGTGGAATATAGGGATGTTTTGTGCGTTATCGTTTCTAATTTTCTTTCTATTGGTTAAATGGATCGCCCGCTGATACTGGTGCGGGACCCTAAAACTGAAATACAAGTTTTTAAAGGGATTATAAGCCTTTTTCAATGCATAAAACAAGCACACCAAAACACTCGACCCATTTGCAAGAAACACCGCAGCCTGCACACCCCGGTGTAACCTTCCGCGCGATTCTGATCGGCATCCTCCTCATACCGCCAAACACCTATTTTATCATGGCGAACCATCTCCGTTACTGGAGCACCTTACCCACAACGATGTCGCTGATTTACAACGTCGTGGTAACATTGGTAGTGTTAACGTGCCTCAATTTCTTGCTGAAATTGTTGTTGCCCCGCTTCGCGCTCCGACAGGGAGAACTGCTCACTATCTACGTCATTCTCTCCATTTCATCGGCGATCGCGGGACACGATATGATGCAGACCGTTGTGCCTGTCATTCCGAACGGTTTTTGGTTTGCGACACCCGAAAATGAATGGCAACAACTCTTCTGGCGGCATCTACCGAACTGGATGACACTCAGTGAGTTGTCCGTCTTGCAAGATTTCTACGATGGCGATACAACTTTTTATACACAAAGGTATCTGGTCGCGTGGTGGGAACCGATTTTATGGTGGACTATTTTTCTCTCCGTGCTGATTTGGGTGATGATTTGTATCGATCTGCTCCTGCGGAAGCAGTGGATTGAACGGGAGCGGCTCAGCTACCCGATCGTCCGTCTGCCGATAGAAATGACATACTCAGATGGACGACTCTTCAAAAACAGGATGTTATGGGTGGGCTTCGCGATTGCGGGAGGTATCGACTTAATCAACGGTATCCACGCCTTTTTTCCAACATTTCCAGAGATACCGGTCCGTAAGGCAGACCTCGGCATCTATTTCACTGAAAAACCGTGGGATGCAATGGGCTGGACGCCTGTCTATATCCTCTCATTCGGTGTAGGACTTGCTTTTTTAATGCCGCTGGAGATGTCGTTTTCGCTCTGGTTTTTCTATCTATTTTGGAAGGGGGAACGCATTTTGGGACGGGCGATGGGACTTCAAGTTTTACCGGGTTTCCCTTACGATGGACCGCAAGGCGTAGGCGCGTATTTGGCTATCGCCTGCTTTGGACTCTACGGTGGACGCAAACATTTTTACGCCATCTTCAGAAACCTGATGGGTCAAAAAGATACAAATCTTCCACCGGAGATGCAAGATTCAACGAACTATCGATGGCCACTGGCGGGGTTAATCGGCGGGGTTCTCTTTCTCTTCATCTTTTCACACCGCGGCGGGATGGCGATCTGGATGATAGCATTGTATTTCGCTATTTATTACTTGCTTGCATTGGGAATCACACGCGTCCGTGCTGAGGTTGGACCCCCGACGCATGAGATGTTCGTAGCGAACCCGCGACAATTTATCATAGATTCGTTGGGTTCGCGTATGATTCCGCCACCGAGTTTAACGATGATGTCGCTCTATTTCGCGTTCAATCGTGGATACCGTGCGCATCCGATGCCGCATACACTGGAAGGTTTTAAACTCGCGGAAGTGTCGAATATGCGTGCAGGACGGATGGTCGTGGCTCTGATGTGCGGTGTCTTTTTCGGGATTCTCGCCTCGTTTTGGGCATACTTGGTGGTTTCCTACAAGATAGGTGCGAACCCCGGGTTGGGAAGCGGGGGTTACAATATGCTCCGCTCGTGGCTGTACTATCCGACGGAAACGAACATCCCCGCAGTGACGTTTATGGGGGTCGGATTCCTATTTACGGGACTTCTGTGGTGGATGCGTACCCGTTTTCCGATGTTCCCGTTTCATCCCACCGGTTATGCAGTGGCAAGTAGCATGTGGACCTTCGGTTGGCTTTGGTTTTCCGTGTTAATTAGTTGGGCGATCAAAAACCTCATTTTGCGGTTCGGTGGGATTCGGCTTTATCACCGCGTGCTACCGCTCTTTTTGGGACTCATCCTCGGGCAGTTCATTGTCGGCGGCACGTGGGTACTGATTCGGCTTATCTGGGGTGTGTCCGTTTATTCGTTTTATCGGTAAATTGTCTGAATCAAAATTTTCAGGATTTTGGGATTACCGGGATAAGCAAGGATTTGATGTGCCTCAAACGCGATTGCAGCGAATATCAAATGAAATTTACTATTTTTTGATTATGATTTCTTCTTGCACAAAGCCTGCGTTTGAAGGTATACTATATGGCGGTGTTAACTGATGGCGTATATTGATAAGGTTAAGGAAGAAATTGGCTGGTTAAAGGTGGTTTTTGCCATTTTGCTTGCGGCGGACCTTTCTCTTGTCGCATGGGGAGTTCAGAATTATGGAAAAGCCAGTCCACGTTTTCTTACAATTGGAGTAATTGCAGCATTCTTGGTTACATTGACAATTACTTGGGTTAACAAGGTTGCCTATCGTAAGATTAACAAATTGGAGGACTTATAATGGAATGGTTTGCAATTTCCATGCTGGTCATATTCCTCACGGGTCTCGGCATAGTCGCAGGAACTGCGATAAGAAACGCCTATAAAGACTAACTTCTGTGATTCGCGCTGCTCTGCTTTTCGTAGCACGAGCACTTCGTAGTGGAAAATGGAGAACTGAATGTCCGTATCAAGCGAAAGGTTGCCCTTATAGAAGAAAAGAGCAGAGCACCCATCCCCAACAAGGTATTTAGCAAGGAGAACAGGCATGGCGATGTCCGAAAAGGGTGGGCACCTCGGTTATGCCCTGACCCAAGAAAGCAGTCTTTATCCAGACACGGATGGTCAACCCATGGCAGCGCAGACCAAGAGGTCATCGCACGCCAACAGGCAGAAACCCGCGCAGAGGCGGCGGAAATGGAAGCTGCACGCCTGCGCGCTGAGCTAGACCGCTTGCGGGGAAATCACTAAGTCATCACACAACACAGTGTCACGATCAGGAGACGGTTCTCACAAGTACTCAGCAAATTCATCTCGGATCCGCACTTTATCACCATCATCTCCGAAACCGAGGCTAAACCACCCCTCATAACCGTGTCCATTCAACTGCGCAAATAGATCCCCAAAATCAATCGTCCCTTCCCCGGGAATGAGATGGATTTCATACGCACCGGTATTGTCGTTGAGACGGACCTGACCGATGTTCTCCACACCGAAGGCATCCAAAAACCCTTGCCATCCCTCCGGAACGAGATGCCCGTGTGCGACATTAAACGCCCACTTGAGATACGGCGAACGAAGAGCATCGAAAAACCAGCGTGTCTCTTCAACATTATGGGGGATGTAATGGATTTCGGCGTGCTCCGGTTCCCGGTTGTGGTTCTCAAAGAAGATGACGATTCCTGCCTGTTCTGCTCGTTCGACCAATCGCTGGATACGTTCAATCGCAGCACTACGACGTTGCGCGACATCTCCGAAATGATAACCACCGTGTCCGATGAGCCAGCCACACCCAAGCCGATGAGCCAGTTCTAAATTCGCAAAAAGGTAGTCATCGATCGCTTCAGACATAATCGGCACGTACTCAGCATTGTTGATCGCCGACGAAGGGTGAATACCAATAGCGATTTCGTATGTTTCACAGAGATCTCGGACCCTGTGAACGCGCGTCGCATCAAACGAAGCGATGTCATTTGGCGGGACATCGGCTTGGAAGTCGATATATCCAAACCCATTTTCCGCCGCCCATTGGATCGATGCTTCGATCGGTCTGTTTTTTGGGGCATCAAAACCAAAACGTTCCTTCATATCATTCTCCAAATTCTCTGCCCTCCCGTTGGGCGGTCTCCCATTTTCGGTGTGTTGCAAAGAGTTTAACCTCAAAAGGGCGCATTCGCGTCACGAACGACCCATCGGATACAGTGGTTTTCTCGTCTCCGTAGAGTTCTACAAATTCGGTGCCGTTGAGGGCATCCAACCCATTGACTTCCACCCCCATGTAGGAATGCTCATCTTCATTGACGAGCACAATGAGCCAGTCGCGTCCGATCCTACGAGCCGTGAGGCTCACACCGCGCAGCGAAGTTGGGACAGATATATCGGTGCGTCCGTCATCAATCACTTGCACTGTGACATATCGCTCAATCGGCGCTGTGAGAAAAGATTGGAGCTCGGCGAGTTCGCTCGTCAAGGCGTAAAGCGATTTCCGAAAAGCCTCTTTTCCCTCGGATTTGAGATAACTGGATCCCCAATACAAAATGCCTCTCGCCCCATGTGTAACGCAAGCATACGCCATCAGACGCGATTCAGCAAACGTGGGAAACGCGATGATGTCGGTGTCGCCATCATCCAAATCGTTCCATGTAAATCCCTGAAGCACCATCCATACAGGTCTCCCTTTGCCGACCTGTCCCCAACGGTCCGTGGAATCGGCAAGACGGATAGCCGGACGTCCGTCCGCCCGAACCGGATAATCATCGCAACCCGTAATGTCTACAAAGTCAATGTACTGTCGGACAAATTTCAGATCGCTATCGCGCGCTTCATTTATCCAAATCTGTCGATTCTGTGAATCAATACTGCGGATGAATTCAATGGCTTCGCGCATATTGGGCATAATCTCCGCCGCCTGTTCCTCAGAATACTGTATAGCAAGCGGTGTTTGCATCCACCATTCACCTTTATTCGGGAACACCGCCAATTGATCCTGTTTCCAGAGACCACTATATGCGGTGAAGCTCCAGACCACCTCATCTGGACCTTCCCACACAGCAAGGGCGGGATGCTCCGCGAGGGAGCGGACCTGTTCCTGAAATTCGGGCGTTGCCCCCGATCGAAGCCCCAAGGGTACCCACCCCATCATTCCGTGTGCCTGTGCGCGATCCAGTGAATCCGTGTTCCCACATCGAATGAGATTGACACCCGCGTCCGCCATATCTCTGAGTGCGTCATCGTCAGCAGGATGTTCATAAAACCCGATCGGAAAGAGCCGTCGTCCATCCTGAGTGAGAAACCCATCGCCATGTCCATAGAGAATATCGCTCATTCGGAACCTCCATCTCGTATATCCTTATGCTAATAGGTGGTTTTCCCACCATGCGACGTAATCCACATCGCTTATATCGTGTGAGAGTCCTCGTTTTTCCATGTCCTGCCTGAATCTTTCTGCCATATTTTCGTCCCAATACGTGGTGACCTCTGAAGATTCAGGTATGTCTCCCATATCCCCCGTCTCCATCATCCACTTGTCGAGCCGCGCGGCGAGTTTGTTTCGCACGGCGTTATAGTCTGGATCCGCGGCGAGGTTATTAATTTCATAGGGGTCCGTTTCCAAATCATACAATTCTTCGGGGGACCGCGTCTGTTTCATAAAATGCTGTTGCGCATCGGATAACTTACCTTTTGCGGATAACAACGGCATCAAGGTCCAGAGTGGATACTGCTGTTTCTTGTAACCGTTGAATTGCATATAGGGACGCTCAGGGTGATAATTGCGAATGAGTTTATAGCGGTGCGTTCGGATACATCGAATTCTGTCATCCGTCCCGTCACACCGATCCCTCGCTGCGAAGATTGCGTCGCGCGATGTTGCATCGACTCCGAGGAAAATTTGTCCTTGCATGAAGTCAGGAATGTCAACGCCCGCGAGGGATAACGTTGTCGGTGCGAAATCAACACCACTGATGAGTTTGTCATCAACAGTCCCCGACGCAACACGTCCGGGCCATCGAACGATGAGCGGAATATGGATACCACCGTCATAGAGGAACTGCTTGCAACGGATATGTGCGCGGCCGTGATCGCTCATAAAGAAGATGATCGTGTTGTCCGAGAGGCCTTCATCATCCAACCGTCTGAGAATCTGTCCGACCTTTTTATCTAAAATCTGGATGCTCTCAAGATAGAGTGCCCAATCCTTTCGGACAAGCGGATGGTCAGGATAGTAAGGTGGTAACTCGACCTCCTCCGGGGAAATCGGACGTTCTCGATCCGGTTTGAAGACGCGATGTGTATCAGGGATGTTAATCTGTGCGTAAAAGGGTTGTCCTTCGGCGCGTTCGGTCCAGTCAATGCCGTCAAAGGGGTGTTCCTGCTGAAAGTTGAAATCGGTTTTTCCGGGACGATCATAAGGGGGTCCTGGACTGTTGCAAGTAAAATAGCCTGCTTCTCGGAAACAATCGGTGATAAGGTTCATATCCGCCCGTAACGGCTTATTACGATTGCTGCGATGGTTGTGCGCGTCAAAGTGTGTCTGATAGGTCCCTGTGATCAGCGCAGAGCGACTTGGTGAACAGACTGGACATGTGACGAAAGCATTCGTATAGCGAACACCTTCGGATGCGAATCGATCAATATTTGGTGTTGCAACCGCAGGTGTGCCGTAACAGCCGAGGTCTGGCGAGAGGTCTTCGCCATAAATCCAGAGGACATTCGGTTGTGTTGTGGGCATGATTACCTCATTTTTATATCAGCGCGTACGTATCAAAACAGTTTTAGAAGAGCAATAAGAACACCCATGGCGGCTAATCCAACACCCAGCACCCATTTGAAGGTTCCAATCTCGCTTTCGATCCGGTCAAGGCGACTCTCGACACCGCCAAGACGATTTTCGACGTTGTCAAGGCGTTGTTCAAGAGGTTTGATATCCGCCTTATCGGCTTTCTCATCAAGCTTCGCCTCCAAGACTTTCAGGTCCGCCTTATCGGCTTTCTCATCAAGCTTCGCCTCCAAGACTTTCAGGTCCGCCTTATCGGCTTTCTCATCAAGCTTCACCTCCAAGACTTTCAGGTCCGCCTTATCGGCTTTCTCATCAAGCTTCGCCTCCAAGACTTTCAGATCCGCCTTATCGGCTTTCTCATCGACCTTCGCCTCTAATCGATCCAAGCGGATGTGGATCTGTTTTAGGGTATGAATGAGGAGTTCATTGAAATTATTCTCAGCCACTGGTTTTTCCTTTGCTTTACTATGGTGCGCCGTTAACGTTATCCACCACGTACCGATTCCGGAACAGTGTCCGTCGCAGCGGTGGCATTTCAGCAAGGAGTTTCGGATGGGGTTGGTAAACCTTCGCGAAACCGCTATCGACAGGACTATACAGATTAAAAACGGCGATCCTGTCGTTTTCAGTATTCGTCCACTCAGTGGCACTATGGGTCAGTGCTTCTGTGAAAAAGAGGAGTGAACCTCCCGGACAGCCGTAAGTCGTCCAAATATCGGAATCAGGATTTTGGATATCCGGCGGTGCTGTATAAACCGATTTGTGGCTACCGGTCACCAAAAGCGTTCCCCCCTGTCCTTTCTTCACCTCGTTTAACTCCCATACAATACGGGTGTGCGGACTGTAGCCTTTGCCGGGGAAAGCGTTATAGTAGTGGACATCGCCGGGAAAACGGAGTAAGCCGTTGCCGTTGTGCGGTCCAAACCGTCCCATGCCGGGCGCGCGATAAAAAAGACTTGCACTTTCAACGGAGAAACCGTAGCACTCCGGACTTGTTACAGCTGGATGCGCCGTGAATTCGTTGAGCAGTGATACAACCAGCGGATGATCGATGAGTTTCTGGAGCGGACCCCCGACGGGACTCCGTTCATGCTCTGGAATAGATTCCGGGTCGTGGTGGAGGCGGTAGCCGAAATCGCGCATCTCTTTGAGTTCCGATCCGGTAAATACCTCCGGGACCAGAAACCAACCGTGCGTATCAAAGGCATATCGCTGTTCCGGAGTCAGCTCAGGAACCGCTAAACCGTCGGCGTTTCGGGTCGGAAATTCATAAGTATCCGGTGGCAATAATGCGCCGAGCCAAGGTTGCTGATTTTTGTCTGTCTGTTTTTCCATCAGATTTCCCTCCTCATGGCTTTAGGTGATTAAACTTCGGCAGGATAGGCGGATGTCCGCTGGTTAAAGTCCCCATTGACGACGTTGCCGCCTGCGTAGGTCTCCCGGAAAAGTGTCTGCCGTTTGGGAGGCATTGCTTCGAGGAGTTGCGGATGCGGTAACCAATTCGACCAGCGACTTGCCACCGTGTTGTACAAATTTGAGATAGAGACCCGTTCAGCAGCACTGACCTGAACCTGCGTCTGCGTCATAGATTCTGTGAGCAGAAAGAGAGAACCGGGCGGACATTCATACGTCTCCCACAACGGCGAATCCGGATTCTGCAAAGCCTCTGGCATCGGATACGCGGCTTTGTGGCTCCCTGTAATAAACCGAATGTTATTTGTTTCTGCAGTGACTTCGGTGAGTTCCCATATTGCGCGTGTTAATCCACTCCAGCCCCGTCCTGGCACGCACCGATAGAGATGAGAATCCCCCGGTAAACGAAATAATCCGTTTCCTTTGTGAAGTCCTGACTGAACTTCAAGACCTCTTGAGGTGTTCCCGAAGAATGCCGCTGTTTCCTCCAGTCGGAACCCATAGCAATCCTCACTTGCAGCGGGTGGATACGCCAAAAACTCATTCAGAAAGCCAACGATGACCGGATGGTCAGTGAGTTTTTGAAGTGGACCGCCGAGTGCACAACGCTCTGGTTCCGGGATACTTTCCGGGGTCTCGTGTAGGTGCTGACAGAATTCGCGCATTTCGGCGAGGTCTACGTCCGATAAAACACTCGGAATCAGGAGCCAACCATTACGGTCAAAATCATATTTTTGCTTCTGGGTTGGAACAATAACGGGCGCACCATCAGCATTGGTTCGTGTTAGGTCTTCGGGTTCGACTTCAACGGCACTCCCTAAGTTTTTGTTAACAATAAAAGGTTTTCTTGTTGCGAGTTCTTTGTAAGCCATCACGATATTTCCCTTTCAATTACCATCCGCCTGAAGCTGCCCTTCACAGTACCGAGATGCAGTTGGTAGGTTTTCGAATCTCGATCCGGGTTTACGAACGACTCCGTGTTTCTAAAACGCGGAACATGTGGTGAGCATAACTCATCGTTGAGATAAATACGAATATCAGCGCGAGACAAAGACCGTAAAATTCAATATTCTTCGGTAAGCGTGGCATTATCGGACGGAGCAGATAAAGCAGTATAACAATTGACAAAAAGAAACTGGTACATTTTCCCCAAAAGTTAGAACGGGTAATCATCTTCGCCTTATATGCCAAGACGGCATTGCCAAGCACAATTAAGGTATCACGCACAACAATCACCAGAAATGCCCATACCGGAAATCTGGAATGGAATATAGCGAGTGCAAAGATTCCTGCGGAGAGGGCGAGTTTATCAGCAACTGGGTCTAATATATAACCGAGTTGGGTGTGTTGCTTCAAACGTCGGGCGAAGAACCCATCTAACAGATCCGTAATAACAGCAACTGTACCACAAGCGATCGCGATCCCCCACTGGGCACGGTAAATGAAGTAGAAGATAAATGGGACCGTGAGGAGTCGAAAAATCGATAAGATATTACTAACATAGAAGAAATCCCGGCGTGTAATCTGGATCAACCGGGTTTCGGTAAACTGATGGATGGGAGCCTTTAGTGCCATTATGTTATCGCGTGATAGATAGGATTCTGTGCTGTAGGAGTGAGCGTCTCAATACAGGAAGCCTGCCAACTTCGTCCAACACGATTGCGACCTTCTTAATTGTTTTGCGCTGCTAATTGAAACGCTATCCGTCGATTCTGGTCGGTCAGAATCTCGATTTCACGTGTGAGGAGCTGCTCTAACGGGATTGTCTCCAACAAGGTTTGTTTTTCTTCGAGGGAAATCCGTAACCGTATGCCGACTTGGTAAGCCAGTTCCCTCGGATCATCCGGCTGTTCTTCAGGCGGATTCCAAGCGAAAATTAATCGACTGGATAATTTTTCGTAAACTGTATACAATTCTCCAGCTTGTGTCGTGAGTAATTCGGATACCGATTCAATTTCTGTATCCAAGTCATCTAACATCCGAACCCGCCCTGTCAGGTAGGAGAGATGCTCCTGAACCTCCAGAATTTTAAAGCGGTACTCACCAGCTGTAATAATATTCATGCGGCCGTCGTCTAAATGTTCAACTTGAAGGATACGGGCGGCTGTGCCGATTTCATACGGTGTCGCGGCTTCACCTACCTCTTCTCCTTCTTTGATAAGGATAACTCCAAACTCAGACTGATGTTCCAAGCAGAATTTAATCATCGTTCGGTAACGCGGTTCAAAGATATGTAGCGGTAAAAATCCGCCGGGGAACAAGACCGTCTGTAACGGAAAAAGCGGAATTTGTCGTTCATAAGGCATTTGACTTTTCGATGAGACTGGGGTACTCCGCATGTGAAACTCCTCTGTGCACGATGTTCAATGTACAAGATGGACCTTAGTTTCGGCACCCTAAAACACGCTAAAGGATAGTCCGCAAAGAACCAACCTTTGCTTATAGTGTATCTAATAGACATTTGTTTTCAGGCACAACTTTCTTTATATTTTTGCACAAAATACCTGATTCGTCAATAGTTTTTTACACAGCATAGAGACATTCAGTTTTCAGGAGTCAGGTGACGAGCATGGATAGGGGAAAATGTCAGTTCCAGCAGCAAACAGTCGTCTGAAGCAGGATTTACAAGATTCAGGGGCTTGACATTTAGCGGACTTTCCGCTATAATTCATCTCAGCGCGCTTATCATCGCTGAAGCAGTAAATTAGCGGATTTAATTCACATAGATATTCGGACATGCCCGTGGAGGCAACGGATATCAAAACGATTGGAGAAAGTCGTGAATTCAGAAAAATTGGGAAATGCATTATTAAAATCCAAAGACATTGCCCTCACGCTTTTAGGGAGCCTGCTGTATCGGACGCGCGTTGAACCTGTCCGTGATGCAGACGGGATAAAGGGTATAAAAGCCCGTTGGATAGGCGATCCCGGGGAAGACGTGATCGAGATCAACACCCCTTCAGGGAGCACGGATCTTACAATAGACGGAAACACAGCGCCGACGATTGAGTACATACAAGATGGTGAGAAACGGACAATCGCTGTCAGACATATTAAAAACCTCTCATGTGAACTTGATCGAGAGACGATGGATCAGATCGCCACACCAAGAGGCGCGGGAATCGCGATGTGTATTGGTGCCGGCATCGGATTGCTCGGCTGGTTCTTGATTACAGTGATGCGTGCGCTACCCCCTCCGCGGACAGAACAGGACGATTCGGCAGCAACTCCTCCGATTCACACGACAGAAGATCCTGGGCAATAAATAATGAAAATTACCGCTGTCGATCCCTTTTATTTGCGGATGCCGGACATTACAACCGCTGCAGACGGAACACAAGACACACTTTTAGTACGCATTCAAACGGATACAGGCCTCGAAGGATGGGGTGAATGTGATGCCTCGCCGTTAGTCAGCCTCGCCGTTTATTGCTGTCCGATGTCGCACGGAAATATTATCAACATTCGCACGTCACTCGTCGGTGAAACGATTGACGGTTCCGATGATGTGCTTCGACTGAGTGAAAAGACACTCCGAAACGGACTGGATATTCAACAGATACAACACGCTTATAGTGGTGCCGAAATCGCGCTGTGGGACGTTATTGGGCAGAACCTAAACACACCCATCTACCGTCTCCTTGCCGAGATATCAGGGACATCCAGCACAGCACATCCTAAGCTGCCGTATGCCTCCGTCCTTTTTGGCAATACCCCCGAAGCGACCCATCACATAGCGACGCGTTTACGTGAACAAGGATACCGCGCGGCAAAGTTCGGTTGGGGACCGATGGGAAAATTCGGCGAGGCAAACGATATTGCACTTGTGCGTGCAGCGCGTGAAGGTATGGGAACAGAAGCACAGATTATGATTGATGCCGGCGTTGTCTGGGGGAGCGATCACGAAACGGCTTACCAGCGTGCCGAGGCGTTCTCCCAATTCTCCCCGACATGGTTAGAGGAACCGCTTGCCCCGGATGCAGTCGATGCCTACGGTGCGCTAACGCGTCGGAATCCGACGGTTCGTATTGCCGCAGGTGAAGGATCGAATACCTACCGAATGGCAGAAGATATCATCGTACACGGCGGGGTTCAGTTCGTACAGATTGACGCGGGACGTATCGGCGGGATTATGCCTTCCTTTCAGGTGCGTCAACTCTCGGAACAGCACGGTATCCAGTACGTCAACCACACGTTCAAGAGCCACCTGAGTCTTGCGGCAGCCCTTCACGTCTTTGCGACGAACCCCGATTTCAATCTATTAGAGTACCCAGCAGCGGGATCGGAATTGTCGCAGCGGTTAGTCACGGAACCGTTCCATGTTGAATCCGATGGGATGGTTCGGGTAAAGGAATTACCTGGACTTGGTGTCCGTGTAGATACGGAAGCAATTCGCCCGTACTTAGCACCTGTCCGAATTGACGTAGGAACAGACACCGTTTTTGAACAGCAAGATTTTTAGGGACTTAGAATCTGCTTCCGTTTGAGGCTCTCTATTTCCTTGATCAGCGTTCAATTTAAGGTGCGCTTGGAGCATTCCCAAACACATTCGCAATCAAAACAAGGTCTTGAACGTTGACGACACCATCATCGTTCAGGTCAGCAGGATTCCCGCCAGCTTTCCCGAAACTCGCTGCAACCAAGACTACATCCTGAATATTGACAACCCCGTCACCATTAAGATCGGCAAGGACTCTCAAGGTAAGAGGCTTAACGTAGTTCGTAAGATATATTTTTAAATTAGGATTCTTTCTCAATAGAACACGTAGAGGTTTTTGGTTCTTAATAGGGTTTCCTCCAAGGTATAATAGTCCAAGATTTGTTAACCCTGTGAGAGGACTCACATCGCTAATTTGATTGTTCCAAAGAGTTAAAGATCCTAAATCCGCTAATCCTATGAGAGGACTTAGATCGCTAATGTGATTGTCCCCTAAAACTAATGTCCTTAAATTTGTCAACCCTGCAAGGGGAGTAATGTCGCTGATGTTAGTTCTCATAAGGCGTAAAAATGTTAAATTCGTTAATCCTGTGAGAGGACTTAGATCGCTAATGTGATTGCGCGAAGCCCAGAATGAGCTTAATTGTGTCAATCTTGCCAGTGGACTTATGTCGCTAACCTTGTTTCTTTCAATCCGTAATTGCCTCAATTGTGTTAATTTTGCAAACACCGTAATGTTCGATATCTGATTATCTCTGAGATCTACACGCTCTAGATTAGTTGCATGTTCAAGTCCGGTAAGATCCGTGATTTGCTTTTTGGAGGCTTCCAGTTTCCCTAAACCTAACATATCCAGTTGTGTGATGGTACTCCCAGGAACTAAGCCAAGGGTTTCCCTGATCACCGCTGCCAAATTCGCATCGGGTATTGATACAGGTTTTGAGTCTGGCAGCAAGGAGGCAACATCAATTGGAAGTTTCTCACCGAAATTAGTAAAGTTACCATGTACATCAATAACCGTAAGGTCGACATACTCACTTGCGGGTGCTAATTCGGTTGTGATAAATTCAATTGTGGCTCTGTTTGTGTTTAGGGACTTACAATCAAGCAATGCGGTCGGGTCAAAGGACGGGTTTCCTGACCGAGAAAATGAATTCGTCAGCAGCTGTGCTTGATGGAGTCTTTCGGAATGCGTTATCTCAAATCGGAGACGGATAGTATTGGGTGGAGATACAAAGGACATCTCAAGCATTCTAATCATTGGTACCTTTTCAAAGGAGTTATGGCTGTCAAAGGAGTTATGGCTAGTGTTAAAGTAGCGATGGGCATTCAACCATTCGGCAGCACAGTACGACAATTGGTCTTGGAGCGCAGAGTCTCCATAAGACATGATATAGCGATCATCTCGGAAATCGTGGGGTAATCCGAAGGCATGTCCCAGTTCGTGTGCAATAACTGTCCAGGCCCGGATGTAGACATGCCCCGGAGCTCTTTCAAAATTGGTAGCTACTATATGCACCGTTCCGCCAAATGAGTTTCCCAGCCCACCACCCCCAACTTGACTGTTGTGTAACACAGGGTCGTATCGGTCCATCCAATAAAGATACATAATGTTATCTGACGGGCGTTCATACTGTTCATAAATCTCCGTAAAAACAGCGTCCTCATCGTATCCATCAGCATTGTAGTGCATATTAGGGAATTTACCCTCAATAACGCTGTGGATTATTAGGTTTCCAGCCGCATCAGTTTCCAGTCTGAAGGTTTTTCTACCGAATCCGTGGCGTTCCATCTCGTCGGCGTAAAATTGCTGGACTCGCTTCATTAATGTATCCAATACTGTGTCTATATTAGACTGAGGTTGGAGGTCATTTGGATGAAAGTAGACGACTCTCACGATATATTCAGGTGAGGTTTTTTGTGAGAAACTATTTGATACAAACGCGAGTGTTACAAGAGCGAATAGTGTGAGAATGAAACAGAATGTTGTTTTCATAAATCGGTTTCTCTTTTCATTAGCGAGTGCTGGAAAGCTAATGAACATCAGCATCCCAGCACTCCTATGGTCATTTGATACTATTTCAGAATCAGCATTTTCCGCGTTGCAGTGAAATCGCCTGCTGTCAGCGTATAGAAATACACGCCACTCGCCACGGACTCTCCCAGCGTATTCTTGCCATCCCAAAACGCCGCCCGGCTACGTGATTCATAGATACCCGCAGGTTGATGCCCTAATGACAGCGTCCGAACCAACTGCCCCTTCGCAGCATAGATGGAAATACTGACATCCGCAGACTCCGCTAACTGATACGGGATCCATGTTTCTGGGTTAAATGGATTCGGATAGTTGGCAAACAATACTGTCCTTTGCGGAGCAAATGTTCTCAACAACCGTTCCAGTACCATAATCCCTCGCTCATAGGCGGAGCGATCCGGCATAGAAATTTGGAGCGATTGTAATGCTTCTCGCTTGGCGATCCGCAGCCACTGCTCCACCTGTGCTGCTGACAAGGCGTGTGCAGAAGGGGCACCGACGACCTTTCCGAAAGCATTTGCCACCAAAACGAGATCTTGGAAGTTGACGAAACCGTCACCATTTAGGTCAGTCCTTTTCCCGCCAGCCGCTCCGAAACTCGCTGCAATCAACACCACATCTTGAATATTGACGACACCGTCACCATTCACATCAGCAAGGATTTCCGCTGTCCCTGGGAGCATCGGGAATGTCCAGAGGAGAACCGTTCCATCGTAACTGCCACTTGCGATGGTGCTACCATCAGGACTCACAGCGACACTTGTGATCGAATATGTATGACCTTCGAGTGTTTCGAGTTGTACCCCTGTGCCAATGTCCCACAAGCGAATTGTCGCGTCATAACTGCCACTGACAAGTATCGCGCCATCAGGACTGAAAACAATGCTGGTAGCGTTCGCGGGATTCTCCGCCGGTGCATCTCCCTCCGATGCTTCGGTAGTTTCATCGGCAATTTCTGGATCAATAGGATCAATAGGTTTGACGAAGGTTTGCCGACGCTCAGCTGTGGTCACGTCCCAGAGCGAAACCGTGTCGCCACCGCCACTGGCGAGCGTTTTGCCATCCGGACTAAACGCAACCACCCAAACATCATCTTCATGTTCGGTGATAGTGTGGAGGACCTCGTACGTCTCAACATCCCACAGCCGAATGGTATCGTCTCGACTGCCACTGGCGAGTATACTCCCATCTGGACTAAACGCCAAGGTCTCCACGCCTGCCTCGTGTTCCCATAGGGTTTCTATGTGCGCGCCTGTGGTGGCATCCCATAAGCGGATGCTATCGTCCTCACTCCCGCTGGCGAGGAGCGTGCCATCTGGACTAAACGCAAGGCTTATAAGGTAAGAACGATGCCCTCTGAGCGTCCTTATGTGTTCACCCGTGACGGCATCCCACAAACGAACGGTATCGTCTTGGCTGCCGCTGGCAAGTGTGCGACCATCGGGTCCGAACACAACAACATCAACATTATCTTGGTGTCCGATCAGTGTATGGCGCAGTTTACCGGTATTTGCATCCCACAAGCGAATAGTTTTGTCCCAACTCCGTGTAGCGAGGGTGCTGCCATCCGCACTGAAAGTAACGCTCGCGACGGCATCCGTGTGTCCAGTAATCGTTTTCAGATGTGCGCCTGTACCAGGATCCCATGAACGGATTGAAGCATCCCACGCGCCACTGGTGAGCATGCTCCCATCAGGCGTAAAAGTGACTGCGTAGACATCAGCGGTGTGATCGGTCAAGGTTATGAGGTGTGTCCCTGCGTTTGCATCCCACAAACGAACGGTATCGTCTTCACCAGCACTCGCGAGGAGCCCCCCGTCAGGACTATAGGTAAGGTCATAGATATGAGATGTATGTCCAACAAGGGTCTGTTTGACCGTCCACGTGGCAGTATCCCAGAGATGGATAATTGCGTTCAAATCGCCACTGGCGAGTGTCTTTCCATCTGGGCTGAGCGCGACGCTGGCAACGTTATCGCGGTGCTCTGCAAGCGTTTGCTTTAACTCTCCAGTGGCGACATCCCATATACGAATCGTATCGTCCCGACTGCCACTGATGAGCGTCCCACCGTCAGCACTGAAAACAAGACTGTTAACACCTTCTGTATGCCCTTCAAGTGTGTTCAAGAGTTCGCCTGTTTCAGGATTCCATAGCCGAACGGTATCGTCTCGACTGCCACTGGCGAGCATCGTCCCATCAGGACTGAAAACAATGCTGCGGACGCTCCTTTCATGTCCCTCAAGGGAATGTAGGATGTCCCCTGTTTCGGGATCCCATAAACGAATGATCCCATCGAAACTTCCGCCAGCAAGCATGCTTCCATCAGGGGAATATGTAAGTGCCGAAACACTATACCCATCCCCAGTAAAGAAAGCGATTTCTTCATCGGTTGCTGTATCATAGATCCAAACACCAATGGAGCCTGCGGCAGCAAGCCTTGTGCCGTCTGGTGAATACCGAATCTCATAGAGCCACCCTTTGCCAAGGCGCGCTGTGGCACCTTCAGGCAGATGCCATTGCGGTGAATCTTGGGCAAAACTGCTGTAAGCGAAAAATAGAACCATCAAACAGAAAACGGTTAATATGGAAAAGAATGTAAGTTTCATAAATTCTCCTTAAATTATTCGTGAGATAGGTTGTAGGAGAAAATACCACAAATCCGACCTTTAGTCAAGTTTTTGGAAATCTTTCCCAGAATTGGATAGGCAAGTATTTTATCAATTGTCTGAACTGTGATTCAATGATTTTTGGAATTATTCTGTGAAATGTGGGACGATTAAAATTCGCCGGAGACGGAGATGCGCTGTGAACCGCCGAGAGTGTGGGTATTGAAGGCGTAGTTGACGAAAAACGACATGGCATTTATCCGCAAGTGGAGTCCGGCACCTGCAGAAAGTCCATGTCCATTCCAGCCCCCACGGAGTGCGAGGGTATTGAAGAGCCAATATTCGGCGCCGACGCGTAGGACCAGCCCGCCGCCAGCACCGCCTACCTCCAGATCGGCTTGATCGGTTTCAAAATCCGCGCCAATCGCCCCTTTACCGAGACGTGGAACGGCAAAGTGGTAAGCCGTGCCGAATCGGAGTCGGCGCGTGCGAGTAAATGTCGGTGTATCGGGAGTATCCCAACGGACTTGGGTGCCTGTTGCATCTAATAACATTGCCCCGACGCGTAAACCCTTGTAAGGTTCCGCAATCAGACCAATATCGATACCGAAACCGGTTCCACTGTTTTGAAAAATAGATTGGTTGAGGAGTTTGAGGTTGCCACCGACAGCCACCATAGGGTGGACTTGACGGGCATAAGAGATGAGCAGGGCATTATCAGTATTACTGAAATACTCGGCAACTTCGGGTTTGTCAATGTAGGGTTCGCCGTCCTCTTTGATGCCGTTGCCGTTTTTGTCCTGAAAATCGCCGAGGAGGCCGTTATTGTTGACATCAATGAAAGTCGTGCGCGGTATATCGTCAATGCCGAGCCGGATCCAACTGAGACCGATGCTGCCGATATCCTCAATTTGATAGACGTAATTGACGAAGTTGTAGGTAACTAAGCCTCTGCTGAGCCAACTCCCGTCTCCTGTGCTAAAGGTATCGGAATACATCGCCGAGAAACTATGTTTCTTGACTTTGGTCAGCCCAGCGGGATTCCAGTAAGTCGCGGTTGCATCATCGGCGACGGCAACGAATGCACCGCCCATTCCCAAGGCACGCGCACCTACGCCGTGGCTGAGAAATTCGGCGGCGTGTGCGCCTTCGTCAGCAGCATGTCCCGCTGGAATCCCGACGCAGCATATTGCCAGTACACATAAGTAAATTGCTGATAATTTCATCATGATTTTAATTTATTCTACCCGCTCTTCTTCCCTGTTACGGCACAGCGGAGTGTGCCTACTACTATCATTCTAACCCGGTGCGAAGTCGTAGATAGGTTCACGAATAATAACACTCAAGACGCTCCAGAATGCACCAACACAGTATTCACCGAGAATTACGCCGAAAAAGAAGAAAACCATCGTTCGATAGGTCCCGGGTCCCCCGAATCGGAGTGCCAACCACTTCAGAAAACTACTGATAACGAGACAACTCCAAAAATAGCCAACGCCACCCGTCATAGAGATAGGATAGCCTGCTGGATGAAGGGGCCACCAAATAAAGCGCATCCGCATAATCATGAGGAAGAAGGTGAGCCCCATGCCACCCGCCATGAAGGAGATTGCGGGAATGTCAGGGTCACGCGGGAAGGCGAACAACCCCGCAAGCCACCCAAATTGCCCGATATGTCCAACCGAGGGTCCAATACCTCCACCTGCACCTGTAATTGCACCACCGAGACGGTAGAGCTCGCTGAGCGTTGCCCAAAACGATGCCAGTGAACCCAACACAACAGCAATCACCATCGCAAGCACCAAGCGTTTTGTGTTCATATTTGCCCGTTCTGCCATCTTGAACGCTTCCAGCTGATGGGGCATGATGTGTTCGCGGTATCCGCGTCCACTGAAAAACCAAAAATAAGGGAAAACCGTTAAGTTATTGGGTCCGATGCGGCGTGTCCCCAGAATATTGACTAAAAATTGTTGGGCGTTACACATCCCTGCCATCTCATGTGCGGGAGGACCGAGTTCCGCACGGACGCGCGTAATCGCAATCGAAATAGCAGAGAAGAAGGCAAAGAAGGGGAGAATAATTGGGAGCGTCATTCCCGCCTTCAGGCAGAACCAGATAATATAGAGACTGGCAATAACGATCAGTAGGAGCGATGTACGGTAACGGATCGGTTCTTGTGAGTCATCAATACCACCGGGCATGCCCAAGATTGTGCGCACGACATTTGCAATGTGTCTACGCGTTACAAGGAGGGCAATCACAAAGATCGCCATCCAACCGCCAATTGACTGTTCACTCCCATACGGAAAAGGGGCTGGGATTGCAAGGGCACTGCCAAAAACACGTTGGGCTTTCTCAAACAGGTAGAAAAACCACATAGAAAAGGAGAGATCCAGCGGTAAAAGGAACCCCAAGCCGATTACAAACGGATAGAGCGGGACGGGGATATTGCCGACAGCGTTCCACGGTTTTTCAGTGAAGGCTCTGCCCCAATTTCGAGCGTTATGTCGGACACTAAAATCCGGCAGCACCGGGAAAAAGTGTGCCAAACCGTGCCAGACATTTATCACTGCGGCGATGATAAACCCATACCATAGGATACGACTTCGGAAAAGTTGCGCGGCTCCCCCTCTTTCTGTAATTGCCATCGGAAGTTGGATAATTGGATACGCTAATTTTTCGTGTTCCGTCCACTGTTTCCGAATCAACACATTTACACAAATCATGATGGTGCCGAGTGCAACAATAAGGGAGGTCCACCACACAGTCGGCATTATCCAAGCACCACCAATTTTAGCATTATAGAAGGGTGTATTGCCCTCGTAAAACCCGCGGATAATCTCTCTATCTGCAACAACGAGATGTTGTGGAATGTAACTATGGAACATGTCAGCCCAATCATTCTCAATTGTTGCGAACCAGAATGCGTGCGGGAGTGCCGGAATTGTTAGAGCCAAAGTATCATGACCCGCCAAACCAGATGCAATAGAGAGCATGGCGTAAATGGTAATCATCTCACCTTGCGTTAGCGCAGATCGGGGGGCGACACGCTTCAGGAAAAGATTTATCAAGATCAGGAAAAAGATGTTGAGAACGACATTCCAAAACAGGGAGATGGTCGTTGGATGTCCAGAGTGCCAGACACACTCAACTTCGATGACCCAAAAGACGTTAGGGGGAATTAAGAAGATAGCGATGAGGATAGCGCGCCATGTAACACCAGACGCACGGCGTTGGTTCTGTTTGTCTAAATTTTCCATAGTTAAAAATGTGTAGGCGGTTCGAGTTCCTTCAACTCCCAGAGGATATGACCAAATTCAAACGCACCAGCGGCATTTCCGCGGATAAGTTCTCCGTCAATCCCCCAAGCCAACTTGTAAGCTGCGAGAATTTGCGTCAGCGAATTTTCGACATTACCGTGACATAGCAAGGCAACAGTGCCACCGCCACCCCCACCGGTAATCTTGGCACCGTAGATCCCCCCTTGTTCTCCAATCTTCCGAGCGATGTTCACAAGTCCATCAACTTCACGGGAACCGAGTCCTGCGAAATCACGGTAACTGGCATTGGATTCGTACATGAGATTTCCTGCTTCGCTGAGATAGTCTTGGATACGCTCGGAATCTGTATCGGCGTTTTTTAGAGCGGCAATAAATTGCCTAACACGTGCGTTTTCGTAAATTGCATGTTGTACCCGACTCCTAACAGAATATAACTTCTCCGGATCCACCTGTGTCACGGTATCAACTGTTTCGCCGTACGTGTCAAGAAATTCTGCGCCGGGCATCTGCTCAGGCAATAGGTGCTCACACTGCTCGCGAAAATCCTGGACAGAAAGGTTACACAGATAGTTATCTGCCAATGCCTCGGATATTTTTCGAGCGATGCTGCCTTCCTCCGTTTCTGATGAAAACGCCGCTTTGAGGATAGTCAACCCCATAAAGGTTCCAGTGCGTGTGTCAATATAAGCGGTACTGGTTGTGCTTCTGCGCACCTTCGTATAGATACCGACAAAACTCACGTTTACCGGACACGAAACGAATTCGAGGATCTGGTCGGGCTGACAAAGAATTGAGAGAATCTTTGTTGACATGCCAGCGGCAGCAGTCACCTGATCCATAATCCCACAAGGCGCGCCAACGATCCGATTTTCAACGATTTGCGCGAGGCGCGCGATCTCGATCGCCTCCAATTCTAAACCATAGAGTCGGTCGATCGCCATCAATGTAGCGACTTCAATAGCCGCCGAGGAGGCAACACCCCCACCGATTGGAATATCGCTTTTGATAACTATCGTGGCACCATGCGGGAATTGATCGATTTTACCCTCTTTGAGTAGCACATAAAAAGCCCCGAGTATATACCCCGTCCACGCTGCGCTGGGTTCCTCACTGAAACGCTCCCGAATCTGTGAATACGTTTTGAGAGTGCCATTCGCATAGAAACTATCAAGCGAGAGATGAAAGTTGGGTTTGAATTGATCTCCCGCGTGGAGTGTGATAGCACAGAGGTTTCTATCTTCCCTCGCTTGGCAGGCGGCGATTACGGTGCGGTTAACGGTCATCTCAAAAACATTCGCGCCGCAGTAATCAGCGATACCGCCCATGATGTCAAGTCTGGCAGGCGCACGGGTGAGAATCACATGCCCACCCCTTTGCAAGCCAAACGAAAAGAAGAGCTCAGGAGAATCTTCCTGTAAAAGATACTCCAACTCAAGGACCTGAAAGGATTTCACTCTGGGACCGTGGAGTTGTTCAACTTTCATTTGTCTTCTCAACCAGACATCATTGTACGAATGCCGTTGGCAACCCCTTTCTCGAACTCAGAACGGAAATTGTGCTAATTGCTGATTGCCAATTCATGCTACACCTATCCCGTTAATTTATCAAGTCCTTTTTTCAAATAAAACGTGCGATAAATCGCACGACTACAAACGCATCCATTCGGAGCAATGGTGAAACATCTACGGATTAACGACCCGAACCCTTTCGCCCTGTTTTAGAGAATGTTGTCCAGCAGTGACAACCGCCTCGCCTTCGGTAAGTCCATTCAGAACTTCAGCTTCACCAGCACGCAAAAGCCCTATTTCTACAACACGCCGCTGACTCACCCCATCCTCAATAACGAAGACAGTCTGTGTGTTCGCATTAGCATCTTCAACGAGTGAGGCACGCGAGATGAGAATCGCATCGGTATGGACTTTGATAGGGACGGTAACCTTCGCGAACATCCCCGGTCTAAGCGCTCCCTTTGGGTTATCAATATCGACTTCAACGATAGCTGTGCGACGCGCCGGCGTTAAAGTGGGACTAATAAAAGCAACCCTACCGGACATCTCGGCATCTATGCCATCAATCCGTATGGATGCTTGCTGATTGAGTGCCAATTGGCTCAACTGGACTTCAATCACCTCAACAGTGGCTTTGACGGTACTAATATTAACGATCTCAAAGAGCGGTGAGGCAGGAAGTGCCATGCCCCCTAAATCCAAGGTGCGTCTGGAGATAACCCCAGAAATTGGGGCGCGAATTGTGGCATCGTTTAGACGTTTTTGAGCGAGCTTAAGGGCAACCTCTGCCTGCGTGCGCGCGGTTTTCGCTGACGTAATTTCGGCTTCCCAACTTTTCGCTGTCTTTAAGGCTTCCGCGGAAATGAGTCCAGCCCGTGCAGTTTCGACTTGGGAACGCGCAAGCGCAATATCTTTCTCCCATGTCCTCGTAGAGGCTTGCGTCTGGGCAAGTCGTAAAGAGGCTTTCGCCTGCTCAACTTGCGCCTCCATGGCTTGAATATCCTCAGCACGCGCGCCGTTATCGATAAGTTGAAGTTGTTCAGAAGCGATTTTATGCTGGGCAGCGGCAATGTCTAACTGCGTCTTTGCACTTTCAAGGGCTTGCTGGCTAATTGCGCCATTTTGGAAGAGTTGCGCCATACGTTCGTGATTGCTTCTGGCATTCGCGAGATTTGCGTCGGCTTGACTCAATCCTGCCTCCGCTTGTCGTCGGTCTTCGTCACGAGCACCGCTTTTAATTTTCTGGAGATTCGCGACAAGAGACCCCAATGCCGCTTGTGCCTGCTCTATTTGCGTGACGGTTCGGATTTCAGAGAGGTCCACTACCTGTTGTAATGCAATCTCTGCAGCCCGAAACTGCGCCTTCGCCTGTGCAATCTGTGAGTTTACACGCACTTCTGCGAGCTGTTTTGTCTGTTCATAAGCAGTTTTCGCCGCTTTCAGGGTTGCCTCTGTCTGTTGCACAGCGAGTTCGAGCTCCTCATGCTCCACAACAGCAAGAGATGCGCCTTTTTCTACACTGTCCCCCTCATCTACATTTAAGACAACCAGACGCCCAGCGACTTTCGGAAAGACGCTGACTTGTGATTCCGCTTGAATAGTGCCGGACAATTCGAGTTCTGAACGAATCTCCCCGCGCTTTGCTTTCATAATTTCTACGGGTTTAAGGACTGTCGCTTGGGCTTGTTGAATTTCAGATTTTTCCGGCTTTAGAAACCGCGGCAGACCAATAATCGCTGCTATTGCTAATATTATGAGAATACCAATCAGTACTTTCTTCAATTTCTTTTCTCCTTATTAACCGACATCGTTAAGAACTTTTTGTTTATTGTAGTTTTTGTCCTATCGCTTTTTCGAGTCTCACTAAGCCAACAATGTAATCATGATATGCCTGAAGGCGGTTAACCTCTGCCTGTGCCAGTGCAAGCTGTGTGTCAGTCAACACGACTGTGGTAATAATTCCGTTCTGAAATTGGAGATTCGCAATGCGTACACTCTCGCGTGCTTGGGCAACTGACTCACGCTGGACCTCAATGATTGTTTCCGCCCCACGGAGGTTGAGATACGCCGATCGTACTTCAAATTCAACCCCGACTTTCATTTGAGATCCGCCTAACTGGACCTGCTTTAGAACCGTCTCAGTTTGTTGCACGGCGGCGCGCGTCGCAAATCCATCAAAAATTGGAATATTGATTTGAAATCCAAGACTCCAAATCCTATTCATTGCGGTGAGCCTTTCATTCTGTGAAATTTGATAGTTACTGAAGAATCCGAGATCCGGACGGCTTCGTGTTTTGGCGATGTCAATCTGTTTACGGGCAGCATCTTCTGCAAATTGTGTACGATGCACTTCGGGACGATTTTCAAGTGCCTGCTGAATAAGCACCTCAAGGTTTAACGCCGGTATTTTATGATTTTCTGGGATTTCAAGTGTGCCTTTCACCGATACATTCTCAGAGAGAGGTATATTAAGGACTGTTTTATAGGCATTTTTAGCGGTTTGAACACCGTTCTGCGCCCGAATGAGTTGTGATTCGGCATTTGCGAGCTGGACCTTGGCGCGAAGGACATCGAAATTGGTTGCAGCCCCCGCATTCAGCGATGCTTCTGCGATTTTGAGTTGCTCTTCAACCAAAGAAACGCTTTGTTGTGCGACTCGTACAAATTCCTGTGCGACCAGCGCACCATAGAACGCTTCGGCAACATCTAAGCGGAGTTGATTATAAGCGGCATCAACATCACGTTGCATCGCCTGATAGTTTAGCTGGGCGGCTTGATACCCGTAATAATAGCGTCCCCAAGCGAAGATAGGTTGTGTTAAACTGACTGTGCCTTGAACATTGTGATGGGCACCGAATTCCAACTCAATCAACTCGGATTCGTTATCCCCACTGGGGGGTGTCGGACCGCCCATTTCTCTGTTTGGCATAGGGGGCCCAAACCCGCCCTCGGCTTGAATTACTGATTTTTGTATGTCTTTATAATAGGTGTAATTACCACTGGCTGTGATTCTTGGCAAGAGTCCTGCGCGTGCTGCACGAACTTCTGCCTCGGCGACTTTGAGGTTCTGCTCAGCCGTCTGAAGGGTCAGATTGCTCTGTTTGGCAATCTCAATACTTTCCTCTAAGGTCAAAACCTGTGGTTCTTGCGCTACAACGGGAAGGTTAATGAGAAGGAAGAGAAAGGTTCCAACACCAACGAAGTGGCAGAACCGTAATATATTCATCGCGGTTGCATCCTCCAATTTTAATCGTTGTCGGTTGTCAGTTCAGATTTTTTACTCCATAAAAAATCCTTTCGGTTTTCAGTTAAAAAGAGACTTGTGGCAGGTTACGTTTACTTTAATAACCACAAGGTTCCCTTAACTGATAACCGACAACTGACAACCGATAACTATTCCTTAATAGCGGATGATTGTTGTCGAATCGCCAACTGCCCAGACCTGACCACTTGGTGTTTGGACGAGATCCCACAGATGGCTCATCGTGGGCGATTCCTGCATCAACCACGTGACACCACCATCGGATGTGTAAAGAATTGTTCCACCGTCTCCAGCTGCCCACCCCTCGTTGGCATCTCGGAAGAGAATCGCATTCAGGTTAGCATCCGTTGGGACTGTCTGATCGACCCATGTTGCGCCCCCGTCCGTAGTTGCCATGATAGCACCCTGGTCGCCAGCGATCCACGCGGTCTGTTCGTTAATGGCATAGACATCATTCAATTTCGGTCCTTGTAAGATAGATGCCCAAGTTAACCCACCATCCATCGTCTTCGCGATCGTTCCAGCATCACCGACGATCCAGCCAATACTTTCATTTATGAAGTGAACACCATAGAGGTTGTTGAAGCCTGCGCCTGTCATCATGGGATCCATGTCTTGACCGATCCACGTTTGCCCTGCATCGTTCGTGTGCATAACCCGTCCGGTTTCTCCGACTGCCCAGGCATGTGTTGGTGTACCAAAACTCATCGCATAGGATCCCATAGCACTCCGCCAACTCATTATGCCTTCAAACTGGATTCGCTGGGCAGTGCCGTGCCCCTCATCGCCTGGGTCACTAACCCCATGCCATGTCATTCCACCATCAAGTGTTTCGACTAACGCGGCGTTGCTACCGACGATATATCCTCTGCTTTCATCAACAAACCCGACGCCGAAGAGTTCAAAGACATCCCCACTATTCTGAGGTTTCCATGTTTCGCCGCCATCGTTGGTGTGCAAAACACTCCCCGACAAGCCGACTGCCCACCCCAGTGTATCCCCATGAAAATGGGCAGCGCGAAGTTCACTCGTGCTGGAAACGACATCCCAAGTATCCCCACCATCGGTTGTGTGCAGGATAGTAGCGTCTTTACCGACGATCCATGCTTCGGTTGGACTGAGCATGTGAACACCCTCGAGGCGAGCCGCAACCGGACGCGGTTCAAGCGGTGCCCAAGTCGTACCACCATCGGTTGTCCGAAGAATCACGCCGAATTCTGCGGCAGCGATACCTACCTTTTCATCGGCAAAATGGACATCCCAAACGGGCTCAGGCATACCATTAGAATGCGGGACTTTACTCTCTTGCACAACCCATTCGGCACCGTCAACTGTGGCAACGACAGCCCCACCGGCACCAACTGCCCAACCGACTTTGTCATTTAGCATGGAAATAGCATCAAGCGTGTTGACTGTGGCACTGGTCTGGAATTCCCATGTCTGTCCCCCATCTTTGGTGTGAAGGAGGGTGCCACCGCCGCCTGCCGCCCAACCGACCATCGCACTCACAAAGTCGATGCCTTCAATTGTGTTATTGGTATCAATCTCCTGTTTTGCCCAGGTTGTGCCACCGTTTTTTGTGCTAATGATGAGCCCGCCATCTCCACTTGCCCATCCATGTTGGTCATCAGCAAAGGAGACTGCTAAGAGCGCAGTGCGGGTACCTGTATTCTTTTTCATCCAAGTCTGCCCGCCATCCGTGGTTTTCAGGACCATACCATCGTCTCCGACAACCCAGCCAGTTTGCGGATCGATAAAGCGGACTTTCTTTAGCATGATGTCAAACGGCAGGGGTTGACTCGGTTGTCTATTCCAGGTCATGCCCCCATCTGTGGTATGCAGAATTGTTGAATTGCTACCAACGATCCAGCCATGTTGTGCATCTACAAAAAAGACATCTGAAAAGCCCGCCCGCCACTCAGATTCGCTCACTTTCACCCACGATTTTTGTGCAAACGCGAACTGCACGGTGCAAAGCAAGAGCAGGACTATCAGAATAGAAAATATGTGTTTTCTCGATTTCATCAGATTCATAGCGTTGGAACCCACGCCTTTTAGGTGTGGAGTGAACGCCAACCTCCTTACATATCAAGATGGGCTTGTAAACAATGCCCTTCGTTTTAGGTCGTGTCTTATACTGTTCAAGAACTGTGAACTGAAGTCTATACGCTTCATTCTATGGTTATATAATATCACGAGATAACAATTCCTGTCAATTGAAAAATACAGGGGGTTTGGTTTCCAGTTTGCTGACCTGATGGATAGAATGCCGAGAAGAAACGGCGATGGAAGCGTGGTCTGACGCCTTGCAAATTTGGATTGACACCCGTTAAATTCCGTGCCATAATAATTTAGACCGATGTGAAGTCAAAAAGTTCTCACAAACTTGTCTAATTCAGTTTGTGCAGACATAAACATCTAAATAGATTAGGAGATTTCGATGAAATTTATGACGCGATTAACCTTTGTAGGACTCAGCTTAATATTGAGCGCCTGTCTGCTGGCTAACCCCGCATTCGCGCAACTTGGGATGAAAAACTTGACGGGTCTCTGGTTGTTCGATGAAGGGAGTGGTGACGTTGCTGCAGATTCTTCAGATAGCGCGCTGGATGCTACGGTGGTAGGCAACTCGACGTGGGTTAGCGGCGTATTCGGTTCCGGATTGGAACTCAATGGCTCAGATGCTTACGTTGAAGTTCCTGCACACGTGAACCCGACGGATGCTATTACTGTTTCGATCTGGGTTAAAAGCATGACGGATAACTGGAATCAGCACGGTTGGATGGTCGAGAAACGAAATGCGTATATTATTCATCCTAACGCCGATACCAAAAACGTCTCGTGGCCGATTTGTAACGGTGGCTGCTGGAATAAACCCGGTGGCTGGCGCGATGGAGAAATCGGACCCGATGACATCACTGAATGGCATCTCTATACCACCACTTTCGACAGTGCAACGGGTGAGTGGAATATCTATATTGATGGTGTAGCAGAGAGCACAATGGAAATCAACACCGATCCAATTGATGCTGACGATGGTGAACTTTATATTGGTCGAGACACGTGTTGTGACGGTAGATTCGGCGATGCCGTCATTGATGAGGTTGCCATTTTCAACGTCGCACTCAGTGCCGCTGAGATCAAATTGATGATGGATAAAGGGCTGTCGGCGTTGCTACTGACACCCGTTGAACCCGAGGGCAAACTCTCAACGACTTGGGCGAGCGTTAAACAGCAGTATTAATTCCAATCAAGAGGCGGGTGATGCTTGCCATACCCGCCTTCTTCTCACTTACGACTATCTCTCCGTGGGCAAATTTTGCTGTCTTGTGTGAGCCTTTTCACAATTTCTTTGACAGCAATTCGCTTCTATGCCATACTAACCAAATAAGTTCGGGCTTAATTTCAAGCGTGCGTAGTGAGCAAGAGTCGCTCCTGTCGCTTAGTCTTCATTTTTAGTCTTCATTTCCAGAAAGGAACCGTTCGGCAGAGTTTGTAAGCCGAAAATTTGCCACCAAAATTATGAAACCTGTAAAAGTAGGTGTAATCGGATGCGGTGTGATTGGCAGCAGACACCTCAGTATCGCATCAGAGGCATCACATATTGAGTTAGTTGCTGCAGCGGACCTCATCGAGGAAAACAGAACACGTGCTGCAGAACGTTTCAACCCACCCAAAATGTATAGTAACGACGCTGATTTGCTCGACGATGATGATGTCGAAGCAGTTGTTCTTGCATTTCCGACGCAATACCGAACAGCCGTAGCCCTACGCGCATTTGAAAGGGGCAAGCATGTACTGATTGAAAAGCCGATCGCGATGAACGCCGCTGAGGTTGAACAACTCATCGCTGGACGGGGCGATTTAATCTCAGGGTGCTGTTCCTCACGGAAGCGTTTCACGGCATCCGCTCGGCTTGCAACACAACTCATCACAAGCGGGGGTTTAGGAGAGCTCCGTACCGTTCACTGCCGCGCCATTGTCGGGGCAGGAAAAAAGCCGGACACTCCGCGTCCTGCCTGGCGGTTGATTAAGGCTCTCAACGGTGGCGGGATCCTTGTTAACTGGGGATGCTACGACCTCGACTACCTACTCGGCATCACAGGATGGCAACTCAAGCCACAGACTGTATTTGCGCAAACGTGGACCGTGCCTCAAGTATTTGAATCGCATATCGCTTCCGGTTCCGATGCTGAAACGCACTATACCGCAATTATCCGTTGTGAGGACGGTATTGTGCTAAGCGTGGAACGCGGTGAATTCATGACGATGCATTCGCACGCAGAATGGGAAATTATCGGCACGGACGGCTCCCTTAAACTGAATATGCAGGACGGGAAACCGGAAAGCGTCCTCCATAACCGCACCACAACAGAAGGGGGTGTGGCGTCTACATCTCTCACGGAAGCGGACAAAACTGCCGAAACGGAACACAGCACACCGTTGTCTGACTTCGCTGCCGCTATCCGCGAGAACCGACAACCCTCGACCAGTCTGGAAAAAGCCCTTGTTGTCCAGAAAATAACCGATGCAATCTACGCTTCCGCAGAAACAGGAAATGCTGCGGAAATAGGGGGATAATATGAAATTCCGTGGATTCACAATATTATGCAGTATTTGCTGCAGTCTCATTGTCATCTCAGTTGGCAATGCCGAAATTAACATCGACGACTTTGCTGGCATCTGGCTCTTTGATGAAGGTAAAGGATCAGTTGTTAAAGATTTCACCGAGAACGGGAACGATGGGGAATTTGATGGACCTAAATGGATCAATGGAAAGTTCGGCAAAGCACTGGAATTTGATGGAAGCCCGAAATATGTTATTATTGAGCATAACGACCTCTTCAACTTTGAAGATGATGATTTTACCGTCGGATGTTGGATGAACTCGGAAAATAAAGATGCCTATGTCGTGATTAAACGGAACGGCGGTGCTGGGTTCTGGGCAATGAGTTCAAGTATTGACAGAGACACCGGTTTCTTTATCTTCGAGGGGGGTGGAAACCACATTGACGACGGTAAAACCGATATCGTTGGAAACGGTTGGCATCACACTGTCGCCGTTCGCAAGAAAGGCGTTATCTCTTTGTATGTGAACGGCAAAAAGGAAACAGAACGGAACGTCGGCGCAAACATGGATAATCCTGCTATTCTGAAGTTCGGCGGTTGGGGTAGTGAAAACCTCGTTGGCGGATTAGATGAGGTCTTTATCACGAAAAAAGGCGTGGCGTTAGAAGAGGAGGACATCCAGCTCCTCGCCGAGGAAGGTTGGGAGACGGCATTAGATGTTTCGGCGAAAGGTAAGTTAGCGACGACTTGGGCGACCTTGAAAGCCCAATAGATGCCGGTCCGTTCTCAACGGGGCACACAACATAGAAATAGCACAAAATGCAGACAAATTCCAGTGTCCACCTCTCTGAAAGCCACCTTCTGACGCAAGCGTTTCAAGAAAACCGGAACCTCGTGGTACTGGTCACCTATGCTGGCAAACGATATGTTAGGATTCGCAAGGTGACCCAGTACAATCTCTTGATTCAAGACGAGTTACCGATCTCCAAATTAGAGGTTGTTATGGCTTACCCTACCGACGCCCAGACGCTTATGAAGTCTGATCACCTGATTGACGATCAGGTAAAAACCCTAAACCAGAAACCGATCAAAAAAATCCGTGACCGGAAAATCGTTAACATGGTCGCGGCTGTTGGTGATCCGGTTAGGATCGTCCTGCGGACTGGCGATGTTATCACAGGGTTCTGTAGATGGGTTTCGCGATACAATATCTTGCTGAACGTTAGAGGTGCCTTTGTGCTGATCTATAAGCACGGCATTCATGAATTGAAGAATTACAGAACACCACCCTCCAATTAGAAAGACCCACTCTATTCTTTCACCTCTGTCCCGTGAGGATATTGGCGGGAACATGTTCCCGCCCTTTTTATTTATACGAAAAATTTCTCAGCCACCTCGGTTTTAAAATTCTTGCCCATCACTCGGTAGCCCTCCGCATCTGGGTGTAGGGCATCTGGGAGCAGATGCTCGTAATCCGTCCCAAACACACGCAACCCGTCAATGTAATGGACGTGTCGATCACCGTGTGATTGAAGTGCCTCGGCAGCGGCTTGTACCTCTTCACGCATCCCCTTGAGATGAAATCCTACGGCGTTTGGATTCTCCTCCCTCGGCGGAGAATAGATAGGAGACATCAGAACGAGCGGTATATCTGGATGTTTCTCACGGACAATTTGGACGGCTCCGATAATTGCGGGACGAAACGCTCGCGGTCCCAAACTGGAGGCACCTTGGATGTTAATGCCGAGACACATCGAGATATAATCGGCAGGCAGATCGCGGATCATCCGTGCCACCATGGCATCGAGATGGCACTGTCCACCGTAACCGAGACAGGTTAAATTCAAGCCGTGTTGACGTGCGACAATCGCGGGCCACGTCTGTGTCGGCGATGCCGCCGTCCGGCACTGTGTGATAGAACTCCCATACGTCACCCACCGAGGTCGAGCGTCGGCGAACGGGTGCAGCGTCGCGCTATCCTCTATTTCCAAGTTGCGAAGTTGAAAACTTCCGAATTGCGGTAGCCACACCTCAATCAATTTTTCCTTATCGGACAACCCCTCAAAAGTGAAGGTATCTTTTTGCGTCAGGTCAAGCGAGGCTACGATTTCACCATCACAACAGAGATCCAGCATCCCACTCTCTTTCTGTGGCACGATATTGCCCGAAATCCGCGTCGTATTGCTCCGAAAACTGATACGAACCCCCGCGGGCATCGCTGAGCGTTCCAGTAACGGCTTTGGGAATAAGACATGCATCGGGTGCGGTGTGCGCCACGGCATCACCCACTCCTCAGTCTTGTGTAGGGAGACAGCACCCTGCCAAGTTAATTGCGGTGCATCCGGCTTCAGTTGCATCGTATTTCTCCTTCACCTATAAGTAGCTACATGGCATCAACTAAGGTGCGCAGTTGCTGCACACCCTTCAACATATCCTCTGGTTGCCCCCAATGTTCAATGCTTGCTGCACCCGTGAATCCATCAGCGACAAGCGTTTCCAATAACTGTTTATAGTGCAGTCCTGTGTCGCCAATCGGATCCAGGTTTTTCTCACTGTTGGGTTTCACATGGACGTGCCGCACCAGTCCCTTAATATGGGAGTACCCATCCGGCAAGGGATTTTCTCCACAGTGTAGTCCGTTATTGACATCCCAGCACGAGGTGAGAGCGGGACTATTGCCGAGCGCCGTGATGACGGCACGGGTCTCCTCACAGGTTCCGGCGAGACAGGCACTTTCGTTTTCAAAGCACAGCGTAACGTTCCCGCTCTCTGCAACCGGAACGACAAGAGAGAGTTTCTCGACAATGCGTTCCATATAGTCGTTAATATCCGGGCGCGGTGCCCCTTTCGTTCGACGATTTGGGTTCCAAAACGTAAATCCTCGAATGACTTGGGTATCAAATGCGTGTGCCAATGTCACCATCCGGTCAAAGTGTCGTCGATGCTGCTCATACTCCTCCGAATCGTCAATGGCGCATTTACCGAAGGGGGATCCGACACTCGCAACACGTACGTTATAAGTGCTGAGTACATCCTGAATACGTTTGACATCGTCATCATCAATCTCGGTCACGTGTTTTCCCCAAACACCGCCGCGGATTTCGACGGTATTTGCGCCGGCTTCAACACCGAGTTTAATGGCTTCCTCGAAATCGGTTTTAGAAACCTCGTCCGCAAAATAGCAAACATCAATCATTTTATAAAGATTCCTCCTAAAATTTCTTTAATTGTGCCAGTATTGGCTCAGCACCGATACGTTTACCATTCTTGACATCAAGGTATTTCCACGCGATGTTACCATCCTGATTAACAATATAGGTCGTTGGACGTGCCACCTCGACCTCACTCGGATCAACCACATTATAAGCCTCAATCGTCTTCGTGTTTTCATCCGAGAGCAAGAGATAGGTGATTTGAAGCATCTGCTGCGTTGAATTAGCATCCGCTATAGGATCGGAACTGATAGCGATAAGTTCGGCACCTTCGGCTTGAATCTCTTCATAACCTTCCTGCAACTCACCGAGTTGCGTTCGACAGTCGCCTCATGTGCCGGTCCGGTAGAAAACAATAACGAGTTTCTGCCCGCGATACTCCGAAAGCGTATGGAATTCCCCATCACCATCTGGAAGTGAGAAGTCGGGTGCGAGTGCTCCGAGGTCCAACCCTTCGCCCATTGGGAGTTTTTTCGCTGCGTCCTCTGGGGCTGTTACAACGTGGGTCGCCCGTTCTGCGTTGTCACAAGCGAGGCATAAGAAAATAATCACAGTACACAGAACTGAGAAACCCGCTAAAGTCGCCTTCCTCGAAAATGGCGATCTCAGTTTTATAATCCAATTGTCCATCAGTTTCGATTGCATGTTTCAGGTCTCCCTTCATCGGCTTGTGCGTGCATCCAGTGCCGGACATCGGCGCGCATCTCTTCAAGAATTGGACGCATTTCCGCACTGAACGCCAAATTGTTGAACTCATACGGATCCGTCGTCACATCATATAATTCCTCTACCGGGTGATGCTGCGTGAGATAAACGAGTTCTGCCGTTTGCGGATCGGTCTCGGCTTTCTCTACCCAACTGTTCCACACCTCGGCGTGGCTTTCTGGAATGCCTGCAACCTCAGTGAAGTGGGTTGTCCATCTGTTTTCGGGCATCAGGTTCAAGATGTATTTATAGCGGGTAGTGCGAACACAGCGCTGTGGGAATACATTCATATCTCCGTCGCGGGTATGCGTGCCATAGATTTTATCGCGGAAAGTCGTTTGTCGTCCGAGCAGGACATTCTTAAAACTGCTGCCGTCCAAACCGTCCAAGGGTTCACCACCAGCGATCTCTATAAGCGTCGGAAAGAAATCAACGTGTGAAACCATCGCGTCCGAGACAGTGTCGGCTGGGATCTCGCCGCGCCATTTGGCGAGAAAGGGTAGACGGATACCGGTGTCATATAAAGTCCATTTGCAGTGGGGCCACTCGGCACCGTGATCGGTCGTGTAGATGAAGAGTGTATTGTCGGCATATCCGTGTGTCTCTAACATTTTATTTACTGCGCCGATGCGGGCATCCATTGTTGTGATGTCTTGATAGTAATTGGCAAGCGCATTTCGAGCGATGGGCGTATCAGCGATATAGGGCGGTAGCGGCAAAGTGTCTGGATTATAAATTTTGTTCGGTTCCCATGTGACATGCGGATTGCTATCACCGAGGATGAGACAGATGGGTTGATCCGGATTCTCCCGTCGATGGCTTGAAAGAAAACGTTCAACCGGGGCGGTATCAAGTCCTTCTGCCCGATACTTCCGATCATGCTCGGCACGCTTTGGCAGGAAACCCCCGATATACTCAAAATCGAAGAGAGGCTCCGGTTTCACATGCGTTTTACCGGCGATCGCCACGCGATAACCGAGCTCTCGAAGTGTCCGTGGTAAGGCTTTAAGATGAGCGTGGCACTCCGTATGATTGCCCATTGCACCGTGTCGAGCTGGATATAACCCCGTATACAGGGTGGAACGAGACGGCGCACATGTCGGTGTCGGTGTGAAAGCGTGTGTAAAACGGACTCCTTCCTCGGCGAGACGATCTAAATGTGGCGTTTGGATCTGGGCATTTCCGTAACAACCGAGGTATTCCCAGCCGTGATCATCGGACAGGTAGACAACGATATTTGGCTTCTTTGATGGCATTATGTTAGTCGTCCTTAGCAGATGGAAACGGTTTCGGTTTTTCAGGATCTTCGATTTTCATCTCGACGGTTTCCGGTGGAAATTGTGTGCAGACCGCGCCGTCTTTCATTACCCATCGGAAATTGTGCCAGAAGCGTTTGCTTGTCTTGACGATTTCTGGATTCGTATAGACACCTGCGATAGCAATACGGCTCTTTTCACTCTTGTTCGGCGGACTATAGTGCCACATACTACTGTGCCAAATGACGGCATCCCCGGTACCCAATTCAATATGGTGTATGCCCCGCTTTTCGATCATCTCATGAACGGCTTCCCTTGGCAATTCACCGTGTATGCTATCGGGATACAAGACGTGTTCAACAATCTCGGTTTTGTGGCTGCCAGGAATGAATTGCATGCACCCATTCTCTCGCGTCGCAGGTTCAAGCGGTATCCAGAAGTTGAAAGGCTCCGTTTCACCGTCCCGCCAGAGTCCGTTGTCTTGGTGCCACGGCGTTGCAGCACCAGTGCGTGCTGGTTTGAGGAAGCAGCTATTGAACTTCATGATGATATCGTCGCCGAGGAAATAGCGTGCAATATTGAGAACTGTCGGCGCAGCATGCACGTTGTGCCATATCAGCGGCGATTCGACACAGAAGTTAGCGAGTTTTCGAAAGCGTGCGATGCGCCCTTGTGGTGAGTCGTCCATCGGATCCATAGGATCGTAATCGGCGAACTCGCCGGCGTTGGGCAGCATAAGGACGTTACGAATGACGCCGCGGAGTTGTGCTGCTAAATCTTCTGAGATAATATTACGAAGGATAAAGTAGCCTTCGGTCTCGTATTGCGTTTTTTGTTCGACGGTTGGTTGCCATCGCTTCATTGGAATGTTCCTTCTCCCGTTGTTGACCGGTGGACGTGTGATGAATCGCACGACTACAAACCTACTCTCAAGCTCAAAGTGGACAAAACACTACGCAAAGAGGTCTTGAACCTGACATTGAAACCCTTCGACAACGTCCCCGCCATCAAGGATGTCAGTTCCACGTAAAACGGTAAAATCCTCGTTGGAGCGATACACCTCCACTGTTTCCCGTCGTGGATTGATGACCCATACCATTGCACAACCCGCAGTTAACCACTCTTCCACCTTTTCAGCAACCTCGGCGTAGGTATCGCCAGGGGAGATGACTTCAACAGCCAAATCCGGAGCCCCCTCCCAATAACCCTTGACGATACCTTGACCTTCAACCGAGGCTTGTCGAACAAAAGCGGCATCTGGTGCGCGCACTGTATCAGGATTTTGGGCAATCTTAAAACCTGTTTCGGCACCGCAAACATATCCTAATTGATGTGCTCTCACATGCACGTTAAGTTTGCTTCCAATTTCAGCAGCGCAGATGCCATGCTCAAATCCAGCAGGTGGCATTTTTTGCAGTACTCCTTTCACGAGCTCATAGCGAGTGCCATCATCGGGCTGCTTGGCGAGATCATCAGCCGTTAAAAGATTGTGTTGCGCAGCTGGCAATGTAGGTTTGGGTTGATTCATCCGCGGGTCTGCCACGATGCCCTCCTTAAGAGAATATTTAACAATCTTTGGCTTCTTATATGATAACACTTGCAAGCACATCTATCAACTGCCTCAGCGACTCTTGAGGCGTCCCCAAGTGGTCGTGAGCAGACCGTTTGGAGAGACGGGTAGGACGGCTTCCACGCCTTTCATCAACTCAGCAATTTCTGCCTCCGTGATACCGCGGTCAAAGAAGATGACCTCGTCCAATCTACCGATAAACTTCTCACCGCCGAAGGTGCCAAACAGCAGTTCACCTGCCTGGTCTACATCACCGCCCTGTTTGACGGCAGATTCAAGCGCGCCGTCTACATAAAGTTTCATCTCACTGCCGTCGTAAAGTCCAACGATGTGATACCATTTTTCGGGGTCGATGACGGATGTTCCCCAGACACCGCCGGTAAATCCACCGCCCGACCAGATGCCAAAGACATAGCCGCCCGGTACTCGTTCAGTCGCTGATTGGACCTCCAATAGATAAGAACCGTTTCGTCGAATAGCGGTATCGGAAACGCCTTTATTCATATAGACCCACGTTGCGATAGTCATCTGGTCCTTGAAATTGATGCTATCGGAAGGTTCAACAGTCACAACATGCGGTGGTTCAAATTCCAACGCACCGCCGAATTTACCTTCTGCCCACTTCGCACCAGTGATTGCACCGTCGTTCCCGTTGCCCGAGGTATCCGCTGCAGTATTGCCGTTCCCTTCATCAAAAAGCCAGATGCCGACTGCATCGTCCAGCAGCTCAGCCGAAAGTTGACTTGTTGCCATACACAACAAGCCTCCAATGATCACAAACCAAAATATTCGTTTCATTTTCTTTCCCCCTGATATACGAGTTTAGCAGAAAGGGGAAAATGTGTCAAGGGATAGCGATCACCTGAATCAGGATTTTAGGATTGGTAGGACAAACTCGTCTGAATCGCGGATTGCACAGATGAAGCAGATGACGCGGATTTAAGTATTTTTTATTCAATACCTATTCTTCCATAGAGGCAACATGATTTTCGGTTGAATTATTTAGGAAAGCGTGATAAATTGAAAGAAACAGTATTGCTATGCGAATTGAAAAATGCTAACGCAAGAAATGGTAGCCGATGTCCCTTCGGATCCGGGTGTTTATTTTTTTCGCGGGGCTTCGGGGAAAATCCTTTACATCGGCAAGGCGAAATGTCTACGAAAACGCGTCCGCTCCTATCTCCATAAGGTCAAAAGACGTCCAAACAAAATCAAACGGCTCATCCGGTGGACAACAGATGTCCGGTATCAGGTCTGTCGTTCGGAACAGGAAGCACTCTTCTTAGAATCGCGGCTCATCCAAGAGTATCAACCTTCCTATAACACCGCGCTGAAGTTTGGACGGACCTCTTGGTATATTCGGATAGATATCGGAGAGGCTTTTCCGCGCCTTGAAAGAGTCCCCGAAACACAGCCAGATGGTGCGAGATATTTCGGTCCGTTGTCGAGTCGGCGATGGACAGATGAAGCCATTGACGTTTTACAGCGGATCTTTCCGGTGCGGACCTGCGAAGGTGAGATTACACCGATACCGGGATTTCGTGCCTGTTTTCAGTATCACCTAAAACGCTGCGATGCGCCTTGTGCTGCACGCATCACGCGTGAGCTTTATGGAGAAATGATAACGGATATCGTCAATTTGCTGGATGGGGAGTATGAAGCAGTACAAACAAGTCTGGTCTCGAAACGAGATGGAGCATCAGAGACACTGCAATTTGAGCGGGCTGCTGCGTTTCAAAAGCAGTTGCAGCGGATTCAGAAGGTCTTTACGTTTTTAGATGTCCACCGGAGGTAGATTTTGGGGTATTTGGTGTGCAATTTGGACGGATTTGTATTAATTTGAAAAAAAATCTTGCCTAAAAAATTAATACGTGTTAGAATAACGAATAAGTAATTCAAGGAGGTTAACCCATGCATATCGCAAGATTATCGCTTATTTGTCTTATTGCTTTCGTATTCATGGTAGGCTGTGGTCTGATTGGGAAAGAAGCAGAGATGCCTGAAACCACCACAGCTGCTATGGACGGTGCTGAAATGAAATCCGACATGAAGACGGATGGCGACATGATGGAAGCCGCCGTTGAAGAAGTTACACTGAACGTTACAGGGATGACGTGAGGCGCGTGTACCAGCAAGGTGCAGGATGCACTCAGTAAAGTCGTCGGGGTTTCTGAAGTGGTCAGTGTTTCTTCAACGGATAACACGGCTGTTGTGAAGGTTGAGAAAGGTAAAGTTAAGTCTGCCGATCTCACGACAGCAGTTCAAGGTGCCGGCTTCAGTGCCGAAGTCGCTCAATAAGGCTGAATCGGAGGGGGTGGGGTGACCCACCCTTTCTTTCTATAGGAACAGGTTGCAAACCACAACTCTCTTGCAGCCTTAATTCAAATAAAGTTTCAACCATCAGCGTTGAAGTTGAAGAGGCGCGATCGAGAGATCGTCCCTACACATAAGGGGATTAAACTTATGCGTCAGTTAAACGTGAGCCTGCTATTCGTTTGCTTGGCAGCACTGCTGTTTGTGTTCGCGTGCGCAGACACAGCAAAGAAAGAGGCAGAAGAGGCAGCACCCGCGCAAACAGCAGCACCAGCCATTGAAGAAGTAACGCTGGCTGTGACCGGTATGACATGAGGCGCGTGTACCAGCAAAGTGCAGGATGCACTCACAAAGCTTACCGGTGTGACTGAGGTCGTCAGTGTTTCTATGGAAGAAAATAAGGCTGTGGTGAAAATTGAGAAGGACAAGGTTGAGAAAGACGCGCTCGTGAAAGCGGTTACAGACGTAGGTTTCAGCGCGCAAGTCGCTAACTAATTTTAATTTTACCTTAGCTTAAAACCCTATTAGAGAAAAAAAATGCGAGGTTGTACCTCGCATTTTTTGTTTTCTCCAGAAATTATCCGATGTCTCAACTACTGTCCCTTATTCGCATAAAGCGGATCATCCAGCAGGGACTGCACCTCGTAGATGGAGCCTTTCAACTCTGCGTAGGGTTCCGGCATACGCACAGGTGCAGCGACCATCCGTGGCTGATTCGTCGGCTCGCCACGGATAATCGTGTCGTTGAAAGTCTCCCAATCCGGAATGCCCTTCAGGGGCCACGCATCTACAGCACAGTATTGGGCAAGCATCAAGCGGCGCGGTTTGTCTGAGGTATTCGGGGCAGAGCCGTGCAGTGCCCGAACGTGATGGATCGTGATACCACCCGCCTTCAACTCAACAGGTTCAGCACCTTCCGGTGTGAAATCGGGGTCAGTAACCGCACCGATAAAAGCACCGTCCTGGTGATGGTCTAACGTCGGTCCCTTGTGGGAACCGGGAAGTATCATCAACGCCCCGTTCTCTACAGTCATATCGTCAATCACGACCCCGACTGCAAGCAGATCGTCGTTGGTGTGCGGATAGAACGCCCAGTCCTGATGCCATTCAACCGGACTTCCGAACTCCGGATACTTCATGTTCAATTTATGTCCATTATACCGAACCCCCGGTCCGATGAGTTGCTCCACAATATCCAAAATATTGGGGTGCCGTAAGGCGTAATCGTAAACGACGTGGTGTAGCCCCGGATTCTTGATACGCCGCACGCGCGGGTTCGCCGGCGTATGCCCCGGTTCCAAGTCGAAGATGTCGGTATGTTCGGTGACTTCTCTCGATTTTTCGACGAATTCATCGGTGACGCGTTGGAGATCGGCGACCTCTTCTGCTGTCAACACCGCTTCAACGCCGAGGTAACCCTTCTCGTCGTAAAAATCACGTTGTTCTTGTGTGAGCATTATCCTGCTCCTCCTAAGGAAGTGATATTGTTATTATACGTCAAAACGATAAAAATTTCAACCCTTAATTAACAATTTCTCATAAACATTTTGTACCTTCCGGACATGCATTTCAACGCCGAACGCTGCTTCAGCATATTTTCTTGCCTGTTGCCCCATACGTACGCTTCGGGTCGGATTCTTGACGAGTTCAACAATTTTATCTGCAATTCCGTCTATGGGGTCTAACGGCACAATGTATCCTGTTTTACCGTGAACAATCATTTCAGGCAGGCTCGGAGACTGCCATTCCAGTTGCAGATCTACAACGTATCCTGTTTCACCGTGGACAATCATTTCAGCAGTACTGCCAACCGGGGTTCCGATGACAGGCTTACCTGCCGCCATCGCCTCGGCGATGACACTCCCCGCTGAAAGGGTTACGAGTAGATCGAGCTCTTGCATCGCCTTGGGCATATCGGTGCGGTGCCCTGTGAAGCGAACACGTTCCTGTAACCCATATTTGGCTATCAATTGACGGACCTCTTGTTCATAGGTTCGATGCTCCGGTGTCCCCAGCGTGCCCCCGATAATACGAAACCTAACCCCCTTGCACTGTGCCGCGACCTTGGCGGCTATCTCAACGAACGCTTTCTGACGTTTGAAGGGTTCAATCCTACCGACAATACCGACGACATATTCCGCCGAGTGAACGGGATCAGAAACGGGTTGAAAAGCCGATACGTCAACACAATTATGGACGACCTCAATTTTTTGGGGGGCAATCCCTGCTTGAATCAGTGGAACACTGCTCTGCTCCGAGATAGCGATGATACTGTCCATCCGGGCGAATTTGTATTTTCGGACTTGGGTCAGCGTAAGGAGATTCCGCACATGCGAAACGACAGGAATTTTCAACTGTTTTCTAACCGACCATAGATACGGGTTGAACCACGAGTCGGACGTATGGATTAGGCATGTGTTGTGCGTTTCGGCAAGTGAAACTAACTTTCTGACGGCACTGTACCTCGCTACCCATGATTTCGCCTTTCGCCACGGCGGAAGATCGAGAATCACCGTCGGAATATCTATCCCCCTTAAGTGTTCAGCGAAAACACCATCATCAGGGCAAACAACAAGCGGACGATAGCGCGTTCGATCCATATTTTCGACGAGATAAGCAAGTTGCTTCTCACCGCCACCGATGCTCGAACCACAATGGCTGAGGTAAAGTATCGAAATCATCCCTTCAAAGGTTCATACGTCAAATTTGACGCGTCTATAAATAGCATGCAAGGGCAGTTCACAATGGATTGAAACAAGTGGCAATACCTGTTCTAACAAACAAAATTCGGTCTCTATCCACTGGAGTCCTTGGCGAAGATAGTGCTCAACACACACCCTGTCTTGTGAGATAAGGAGATACTCTTGCAAGGACGTAAGTTGCTTATAACGCTCAAATTTTTCATTTCTGTCATACGCTGCGGTGGAAGGAGAAAGCACCTCCACAACGACAGTCGGATTGAGTAATGTGTCGAACTCGTCATCTTCAAAGCGCGGTTCATCACACACAACGACAACATCTGGGTAAATGTAAGATGCTGGTTGGTGAGTCCGGACCCGCATGTCGCTGGCATAAACCTCACATTCCTGATTTATTAATTGATTGTAAAACTGGTTCGCCGTATTCATCGTGATAAGATTATGCGAGCGACTTGCTCCAGGCATTGCGATCCTCTTTCCACTCAAGTATTCACTTTTCGTAGCTGCCTTGCGTTCCAAAATGAGGTATTGTTCAGGTGTCAGGCGAGTCTGGACTGCGACAGATGACATGATGCTCTCCGTGAATTTGTCTTTGCTTTAAGCACAACTGAAAACCAAACTTATGAAAAGAACGCTGTAAACGCTACACAGGAAAATCAAGGTGCTGATCCCGGAAAACCTGACTCACCGATCGGTGTTGATGGACTCTCAGTATGGCTTGGGAGAGGAGGGGTGCGATAGAAAGCACTTTAACCTTCCCATCAAGTTGCTTTTCAGCAGGAACAGGAATCGTATTGGTGGTAACCACTTCGCGAATTGCGGGATGACTGAGCCGTTCCAACGCTGGACCCACCAATATAGGGTGTGCGATACACACATAAGCGGGTTCCGCCCCCGCCTCTGCCAAGGCGATGGCTTGTTGACGAATCGTTCCCCCTGTTTGTATTTCATCGTCGGTAATAATTGGGGTTTTGCCTTTGACATCTCCAACAAGCTCGACGAACTTAACGCCCTGTCCATCAATGCCGGTTCGCCGCTTGTGCATGATGGCTAACGGGAGTCCAAGAATATCCGCATATTTTTCTGCTAATTTGGCGCGACCTGCATCAGGGGCAACAATTACACCATTTTCAACCTGCTTCTCGCGGAAGTAATTCGTCAAGGTCGTTAGGGCAGTCAAGTGATCCATAGGGATATCAAAGAAGCCCTGTATCTGCGGTACGTGTAGATCGATAGCCATGACGCGACTCGCCCCAGCGGTGGTCAAGAGATTCGCCACGAGTTTTGCACTGATCGGTTCGCGCCCTGTCGTTTTGTGATCTTGGCGTGAGTATCCAAAGTATGGAATAATCGCGGTAATCTGCCGGGCTGATGCGCGTTTCATGGCATCGATCGTGATGAGCAGTTCCATCAGATTTTCGTTGGCAGGTTGACTCGTTGGCTGCACAACATAAATATCGGTGCCTCGGATACTTTCCTCAATCTGAACGCGAGTCTCCAGGTTGGGAAACGGCTCAATTGTAATTTTACCGAGCTCAACACCTAACATCGCAGCGATATCTTTTGCCAACGCCGGGTTCGCGCTGCCAGCGAATAGCCTGAAATCGTCGTTAACTTGCTGATCAATCAGTGGGGACATGCCAAAACCTCCTTATACCCAATTATTTTATTTTTCACATATTGCTCCGCTCGAGCATAAACCGTAAATCCTCTACATTTTGTCAGGTTGTGTGTATCCTATGTAAAGATACCCATCAAGATCCACCCGATCATGAAGCCAACCGGAACAACACAACCGATTATAGACTGCCGTATTTGAATTTTTCGACTCTTCGCTTTGTAACTATCCGTATACAAAGCCGCGTGTTCAGGTGATTCCCCAAGGAGCCGTGAGGCAGGTGGGGTAGGTTCATAGATAGATGCGATAATAATACCGAGTATGTTCCCCAAAAAACCGATGAAAAACCATGTCACCTTTTTGGCATCGGATTCCGCATCTCGTTCAGCCGTTAGATAGGCTTGTGCTGTGGTGGGTTGTAGTTGTTGGTCATTCATTGAGAGCCTCCGCTTTACAATGTGTGAACGCTACTATGGCACTAAGGATTCACCTGTCATTTCAGAGGGTTGTGCCAATCCGAGGAGGTGGAGCGTTGTTGGTGCAATGTCGGCAAGCCGCCCGCCTTCACGGAGTTGCTGTCCTTTGCGTTGATTATCAACAACGATGAGGTCTACGTCGTATGTAGTATGTGCGGTATGAATACCACCGGTCTCTGGATCAACCATCTGCTCACAATTCCCGTGGTCGGCGGTGACGATGAGCGCACCGTCCTTTTTAAGCACGGCATCAACGATTTTTCCGACCCCTATATCAACTGCTTCAACCGCTTTGATAGCAGCCGAAAGTGAGCCTGTATGCCCAACCATGTCGCCGTTGGCGTAGTTGAGGACCATCAAATCATACGTATCGGCAGCGATTCGACGCAACATCTCCGTCGTCACCCCCGGTGCGGACATCTCCGGTTTTTGATCGTAGGTCGTCACATCGCGTGGAGAAGCGATGATTTGACGATCTTCGCCTGTATACGGTTCATCTCGGTAATCGTTGAAAAAGAAGGTAACGTGTGGAAATTTCTCAGTCTCTGCACATCGGAACTGTGTGAGTCCCATCTCGCTGACGTAAGCACCGAGTGTGTTCCGCATTTTGGGAGGCTTTTTGACAGCCGCTTCAACCGGCATCCCCCGCTCATACTCGGTCATTGTGACAAATTTAACGTCAGGTTTGTGATTCCGTTTAAAGCCCATTTGTCGTGTAACACCGTCTTTTCCTTCTGCCTGAAATGGGAATTCATCCAGACAAAAGGCTTTCGTAAGTTCTCGAGGGCGGTCCCCCCGGAAGTTATAGAAAACGACAGCATCGCCGTTAATGATACGCGGAAGCGGTTTACCGTCGCTCCCTACAACGACCGACGGACGGACGAATTCATCGCCTTTACGGTTGGTGTCATCAGGAGTGTTGTAATAGTCACGATAGGCATCTGTAGCGGCAGCGACGCGGTTGTCACACCCCTCAGTTAAAAGGCGATACGCCACCTCAACCCGTTCCCACCGATCATCTCGATCCATTGCGTAATAGCGCCCGATAACCGAGGCTATTTGTCCAATACCTATCTCTTTCAATTTCGCTTCAATCTGCTCACAGAATTGGATACCGAGGTCGGGCTGACAGTCGCGCCCGTCACTGAAATTGTGAATTAAAACTTGGTTAGATTCGAGTCCGTTTGTCTTGGCGAGCGTGAGCAGTCCATAGAGGTGTTCAAGTGAACTGTGAACGCCGGCATCGCTTGCTAACCCTATGAGATGGAGATGTGTTCCGTGCTTTTTGGCATGGGCGATTGCGTCCAAAAGCACTTGATTCTGAGCAAACTCGCCGGAGCGGATCATGGTGCTGATACGGAGGAGTTCTTGGTTCACGATGCGTCCTGCCCCGATGTTCTGATGTCCGACTTCACTGTTGCCGATGACACCCGCGGGTAAACCGACATTTTCGCCGGAGGTATGGATTTGGACGTTCGGATAGTTCTGGTGCAGCCAGTCATCTACGGGTGTTTTTGCGAGATGAACGGCGTTCGCGTGCTGAAATTCGGGATACGGATTATTGCCCCAGCCGTCTCGAATGATGAGAACGACGGGGCGTTTCTGCTGGGATGTCATGTAAATTCCTTCTTAATTGCCAATAGATGTGAAATTCCGTTTTAATCATGCTATACTGTTTTATGAGGCGTTGAACATGACGCGTCTGTAGATGGCACGCAAGGGCAGCGTGCATTCAATTGAAGCAAGTGGTAGCATATCTTCAAGATGTTCAAAGGTATTGTGGATCCATTGGGAACCTTGGCGACGGTAGTGTTCAACACGCACGTTGTTCTGTGAAACGAGGATATATTCTTGCAAAGATGCGATCTGCTTATAATGTTCAAATTTTTCACCGCGGTCAAACGCTGCGGTTGAGGGAGACAGCACTTCTATGACAAGCATCGGATTGAGGAGCGTATCAAAGGTGTTATCCTCAAAACGGGGTTCACCACAAACAACAATAACATCCGGATAGAAGTAGGATATCTCCGGGCTCGTCCGCACACGCATCTCGCTGGCGAAGACTTCACACTCACTATTCATTAATTGGTTGCCCAGTTGGATTGTTATGTCTACCGTAATGCGGTTATGCGAGCGACTTGCCCCAGACATCGCGATTATCTGTCCATTGTAGTATTCGTTTTTAAAGGGCTGCTTGCGTTCCCAAGCGAGGTATTCCTCGGAAGTTAGATGTGTTTGTGCAGTAAGTGTTGACATGCGTGTCTCCGTAAATCTACCTTTTTGTCAAATTATTTTAACAAATTTTTAAGGAAAAATCAAGATGTCATTCAAATCTATCTTCATTTCTGTTTTTTTGGGGACATCCCTGATTGTCGTCGCCCTGATTTTCAATGCGAAACGTCCGATTACGGAAACCAGTCAACCCAGTGCCGATTTTGTGCGAGCGACAGGAAAGTGTGCAGCGTGCCACCGCCGCGAGACAGCGGCAATTATTCACCAATTTGAACGCAGTGAGCACGCAAAAGAGGGTGTCACCTGCTTAGATTGCCACAGAGCCGTCGAAAATCAAGAAACACAAGCACACAAAGGGTTTACTATCGCCAAACATCTGACGGCGAAGAATTGCAGTGAATGCCACGCAACGGAGTATACGCAATTTCTCCGAAGTCGGCACGCGGCACCGGCTTGGGCAGCGGTGTCAGGCGCGAGAGACTTCACTGCAGAACAGATCGCCTTCGCTGAGAAATACCATAAAGGCGCCGTAAATCGTCCTGCAAATCAACTGGCGGTCACGGAAGGCGAAAGTGCAATTAACGTCGGATGTTTGGGATGCCATGATATAGGTAAACCAAACGCTGATGGCTCTATCGGCACTTGTACAGCATGCCATGCCCGTCACTCCAGCTCTATCGCTTTGGCACGGGAACCGGAAACTTGCGGACAATGCCACATGGGACCAGACCACGCACAAATTGAAATCTATCACGAATCTAAGCACGGGGTGCTTTACAACGCCCAGAAAGCGGATATGAATCTCAAAGCACCTCCGAAAACACTCACCACAGCGGATATGTCGGTCCCAACATGTGTGACATGCCACTTAAGCGGTTTAGACGGATTGAATGTGACGCACGATACAACCGAAAGACTCTCATATTGGCTATTTGCAGCTGTCTCCGACAAACGCCCGACCTATCAACAGGGACAAGATACAATGCAGGAGACCTGTTTAAAGTGCCATGCGCGGTCGCAAGTCGAAAAATTTTATCAGGAAGCTGAAGGTGTTGTCGCGGATACCAACGAAAAAATTAGAGAAGCGACAGCGTTGATGAAATCTCTTCGTGAAGATGGATTACTGACCGAAACCCCTTTTGATGAACCCATCGAATTCCTCTACTTTGATCTTTGGCACTACTATGGTCGAACCGCCAAACACGGTGCATTTATGGGAGGTGCCGACTTTGTTCAATGGCACGGGAATTATGAACTTTTGCTAAAAATGACGGAGTTGAAAAAAATTGCCGGAGAACTTAGGGAATCGCGATTCGGAGATCGCTCCTACCGAGGGGACAATGAAAAACCGTAAGGGGTTGGCTGCTAAATTACTCGACATTTTCATTATCGCGAACCTCGCCTTTTTGGCACTTGACGTGTTCATTGCTCACGCCATAAACGCATTTGACCACTCCGCGGAATGGATCCCCTTCTACTTCTCATTAGGTGCGCCCGGACTCCTTGCATTCACTGTATTTACGAAAAAGAAACGGTGGCAACACTGGTGCAGGATCAGCGTTGGAGGGTGCTCTATTTGCATCGGGGTTGCCGGAATGCTCTTTCATCTCAGCAGTCATTTTTTTTCCGACATGACCCTTAAAAACCTCGTTTATACAGCCCCTTTTGTAGCCCCGCTCGCTTTTACAGGGATAGGACTCCTTTTAATCATGAATAGTATGATCCACGATGGAAATTTAGAATGGGCACACTGGGTTGTATTTATGGCAGGATGCGGATGGTGCGGAAATTTCATCCTCTCCGTTTTCGATCATGCGCAAAACGGGTTCTTCAATCCAGCAGAGTGGTTACCCGTTTTCACAAGTGCCGTTGCTATTGGATGTTTAACAACACTTTTTTTCGTCCCTCACCACCTCTTTTTCTTTAAATTCTGCGGCGTTGTATTAGGGATTAATTTCATCGTCGGGGTCGCTGGGTTCTTCTTTCACTTCGTAGCAGATTTGCAGGTGCCAGCGGTGGAGCGAATAGACAGATTCCTCTATGGAGCCCCTCTATTCGCTCCACTCCTGTTTCCAAACCTCTCGCTGCTCGCCACATTGGGTATTTGGAAATGGTCCAGCAGAAATTGAGGAGTTGCTATCTGAGTCCTCCCTTGAGTTTACCCCATGTTGTGGTGAGTTTTCCACGCGCTTCCACATCTTGCGGAGTTTCCATGACTTTTTGGATGTCGTCTTCACTCAGGGTTTTCTCATAGAGTCGGACTTCATCAATTTTACCGGGGAAGTGGTCGGTGGCGTTGCCGAGATCATCGCCGCCAATCCAGAGATCTAAACCGGAGGGCGCGATTGGGACATCATTCGCAGCGTCGCCTTCAAGTTCGCCGTTTATGTAGACCTTCATTGTCTTTCCATCAAATGTCCCTGCGAAGTGATACCATTCGCCGACTTTCCAATCCGTTGTTGTGGATTGCGCGAAGGTATTGTTCGGTTTGACGAGAAAGTCGATGCTGTCTTTGTTGCCGAAGTCGAAGATGACGAAGATGGAGTTATTTTTACTCATTAAGCGGTGACCGGTGAGTGCGTCGTTTGGACTGAACCACGCCATGAGGGTAATATTTTCCTCGATTGCGAAGTCGGGATCGTCTGCGACGATGACATGGTCGTCGACACCGTTAAATTCGAGGGCGGTCCCGAACTTTCCCTCCACCCATTTCGGCTTACCGTGAAATTCTCCATCGTGTCCGTTGCCGGTGATGTCTATGGCTTCTTTACCCTTGCCCTCGTCAAAGGGCCAGTAAGCGACGAGTCCGTCTTCTGCTACGTTGGCGACACTAAAGTTGGCAATCATTAAAAGCAAACAGAGCGACAATACAAAGGTAACTTTAGGCATTGCGATTTCTCCTATGCAAAAGCAGAATTTTAGATTTGTATCCTGGGGAACTTATAGATATTATAACATATTTGTGAAAAGGAAGTGTAGAAAAAATTAAGATTGGGTAGGAAAATTCGATGGGTGAACGAAACGCGTTAATCGCCTGAATGCGCGTCGCATTTCGGCGAAAAAACACACTTCGCCTCTAACATTTTGCACTTATAGCACTAAGTGCTCTCAAGACGAATATCTTCCATAGCGCTTTTAAGTTGTTCTACTGAGGGAAGCGAGACCTTCGACCGTTTCCGAACGATTGCTTTGAATAGATGCTCAAATTCAACGCGCAGGAAAATAGATGGATCTTTCTGTTTGAACATGCGGCGCAGCCACTTTGGGTTCACCTTTTCATTAATTTCCGTGAGTATGGATTCAAACTCACCTTCTGTGAGCATATATTCAGATGAAAGCCGTTCGATCTCTTTCTGCAAGATTGCAATCAAACGTTCCAAGTCGTCCTTAACAAACTTATCCGCGAGAAATTTGGCTGCGGTAGTTCCTCCAATGCCCGCTCCCAATGAGCACACGACTCCTCCGACCAGTCCGCCAATCACTGTGCCGACACCGGGAAATACACTCCCAATCGCTGCGCCGCCAATCCACCCAGCGGTGCCTGTTATAACACCAGCAGCGTTAATTGCGGTATTTTTTGCGAACTGTTGCCACGAAATTGAACGTTTGAAAACGGCTCGGTAGAAATCAGGCGTGCTTGTCACAATTGCTGCGACTGCCGCTGTGATAGCATTCGTGCGAAGTAGTCTTGATACTTGGTAAATTGCCCGTTGCCGAGCGTCTAATTCCGGTACGCGGCTCGTAATCTCGTGTAGAGGCTGCGATACGTCTTGTTCGTCGTCAAAGCTGTCATTCACTTTCTCTTTGCCTCCTCTACTTCAAAGTTTAATAATCACATATTAACATATTCCACAGCGAATGTCAAGCCATTTTTCAAGACACATGTCGCCCTGCTGAGGCTTTATTTGGTGGGGTACCATGTTACTATAAACATATCGCCCCGCTGGGACCAAAGACCATCACTATAAACACAAAAGTTTCACTCAAATACAAGAAGCAGGGGGACAGGATTTACGCAATTTTGATCTTAGCACGCGCTGTCAGATGAGAATCGTGAAAAAATGCAGCCGGTCCCATCGCACAACCTAACAGGTTATGCTACAAAAGAGAACCATAGGTGTCAATTTTAGAAAAACCGCTTCATAACATCGTAGGTTGGGTTGAATGGGTTCCATCGAACCTTCGGAAAGTCAGAAAGAGTGAAGTCCGTCAAGACACACTACATCAAACAGAAACCGAGTGAAACCCAACACTTTTGTTGTGAAGTTTCCATGATTCTGTCGGTATAAAGTTGGGTTTCGCTGCAGTGTTGAGCGGGTATGACGATAGATTGGATTTCAGGCGTATTTGGACTACCATATTCCGCTTTTAGGTTCCGCTCAACCCAACCTACGGGACCCGGAAACCCTAAATTGACACCTATGGCTATGCTACAAAAGAGCACCGTGCGTAAATCCTATGGGATATTAAACCGCACATTCAATCGACCAATGCCGATCTGTGCTTTGGACGACAACGGCACCCGGCATGTCCATCTGTGTCAGCATCTCACTGACTTCGGTAATAGTGAACGCGGCGAGGAAGGAATTCATAATAGAACTTCTAACGAAACTTGGTGAGGCTGACAATCAAACGGCTTTTTATCATGCCACGTGGTTAGAAGTCCGTGCAATTTTGAGAATTAACCCACCTTTTTTGTCCTTTACAAAGTTCCCATTTTCGTCAGTTAAAAAGTCTTGACGTTTTTTTTCTTCGATGTCTTCAAGTAATGCTTTTGCATCATAGTTGAACTTTGCCGCCCATTCTTCTCGAATTTGATGGATTTCCTCAACAAACGGATCTTTCCACATACTAAAGATCCTCCATTAGAAGTTGTTGCGGTGTGCAAAGGATTGGTGGTTGATACCCTGACCTTCTACACACTTGCTGTATCAAGGGAATTTTGTTAATATTGGCGATATGCTTAAAATTCCACGTAGCCAAATATTGTACGTTATTTATCGCGGCAATCGCTATATGAAAGGAATCAATTCGCGCTTTTAAGGGTAAAGCTCCAGCATTTATCAAATTATCACTAAGAGAATCCAATGTTTCTTTTGGTGCATCTAACAAAGTCAGTTTTCCTAAGACATCAAGACGCTTTTGAGAAGCCTCTCTATCACCTAAGCTTACTTCTTGTTGGACAATCGGTGAAGAAACAAGATCAAATTGCTGTTCGGCAAAATTCTCCCACCAATAACGAGTGAAATATTGGCACCCACGAATCCCTTCGTTGCTACTCGGTCTGGAAGTCAGATAACTAATAACCGAAGTCTCAATATAAATGCGAGGTTTAGATAGCATACATTTCCTTCTGCCGCTTCAAAGTTTCAACAATCACATATTAGCATGTTCCAAAAGGAATGTCAAGTCCTTTTTACGATATACATCTCGCCCCGCTGAGGCTAAAGAACCGAAGGCATCGTATTACTATAAACATAACGCCCTTACAGGACTTTGGGTATTCGCAAGGGTAGGATTTAAACAGCGCGCTCAATAGACCAATGCCGATCTGTGCTCTGGACGACAATGGCACCCAGCATGTCCATCTGTGTCAGCATCTCGTTGACTTCGGCAAGGGTGAACGCGGCGAGGAAGGAGTCGTAGTAGAGTTTTTGTTGGTAAGGGGTATCATCCGCGGCATACTTGTCTACAAAGGCTTGTGCAGCCGCTGGGGTTTCAGGACGGATGAGGTCGCGGATCAGAACTGTCCCTTGCGGACGGGCAACCCTGCCCATCTCTTTGAGTGCCGACATCGCATCGTGGATGTGATGCACAATGCTGTTGGAGATGAGTCCATCAAAGGTGTTGTCGGGGTAGGGGAGGGTTTTGGCATCGATGCATTCGAGGGTTATCCGATCGGTGAGACCGGCATCTGCGATGTGATGTTTCGCTATCTTTAGCATTTCTTCGGACAGGTCAAGGGCGGTGATGTGGATATCTGGACAACGTTGGGCGAGGAGGATCGGAATCTGTGCGGGACCGGTGCCGACATCGAGAAAATGCCCAGTGCTCGCACCGAGTGCGACAACGCGGTCTACAAAAGCCTGATCAACCTCACCGTGCTCCATCGCATCGTAGGCTTCGGCGGCTTCCGCTGTATCCATGACTTCTGGTTCTACAATTCGTTTCATTCTCTGATTCTCTGATGATTTGAGTGACAGTCAACGCGTTTTGACGAATTTGATCGGGTTGAAATTGCGTGTACATGCCGACCGCCATTGCGTCTGTTGGCTTGATATTCTCAAGCGCGAGTTCAAAGGCTTCATGTGGCTCGTTCCGACCCGCGGCTAATACCTTTATGGCGATTATCGGCATCGGTATTGCCTGTATCGTAGCGAATGCTGCATATCGATCGTCGGGCAGATAGAGCTCCCTGTGTTTCGTATGATTATACAACGCGCAGACATAAAAGTCAACATCATAACCTTCAGTGTAGCAGTACTTGAGCACCTGCGGATCATGCGTGCCGAGTCCGACCGCACAACCGAGGTCTCGGATCCGTTTGAGTCCATCGCGTAAGGACCCGAGTTGTCCTTCTGCATATAACTTATCCGTTGTCCCACCGTGGTGATAGATCGCGATCGGTCTATAGCGAGCGATAATCTGTAGGTAATCGTCAAGGTTGGCGTATTCTGTATCTTTGGGTGTCTGAGCGATCCACTGAATAGTGCCACCGGTGTTCCAGTACTCGTTGAGCGTCCGCATGATATGCCTATCGGCGCGAGCGAGGACGGTGTTAATTCCGCTCTCCTCTGCTTGCCGGAGGTCCGACATAATTCGGTGCGCCGTATAGTAATCCTCCATAGCTTTTGATGCCGCGGCGGAGCGGTGTGAGATGCCACTATACGGATTACCGCCGATGATAAGTCGTGTGACGCGATGCGATGCGATAGAAATTGTGGGTAGTTTCATCATGTTATCTTGTGATTCCAAGCTCCTCTGGAGAAAAGTGAGGAATCCGGGAACCCGCACTGGGGTTCAGATCCCTTTCTGCGGAAATTTTGTAAATTGCACCCTTTGTGTCTGTATGAAACATAAGTTGATACATTTCAACTGTTGTCTCCGGAGCCTGTGCTATGCGCTGTCCCATGTTAACTGATTGTCTGCTGGAAATGATTTCGTGGTGTGCCAGCTGTAGAAAGGTCACCGATGGGATCTGATAGATGTAAATTTTTGAACCTGTGTCGGTGTTACTGATTCCATGGGGTGTTCCCCATTCCCGAATCGCCTTTGAAATGTGCCTTCCGTGCCACACTTCCAGAAGTTGCTGTATTTCTGCCCGCTGTATTTCTTTCTCTGGTGAGGGTTCGGGGGCATTCATCAAATACTTCGATGCCGTACACCCTGCCAGTAAAACGCTTGCGATAAACGCTAAGTATAAAGGGAACGCAAATCTGTTCATTTTCGATCCTCACTTTTGACGTCACCCCATGTGGTCGTGAGTAACTGCGGTTGCGGTGAAACCGGTAAAGCCGATGGGTCAAACCAATCGCCTACATAATTGCTGCCATCGTGCGTAAGTTGCGTGATGGCACGCGTCACCACATTGATTTTGTAAATCTGAGATGCCTCCCCAACCCATTGGGAATAGACAAGTTCATCACCAGACGGCGACCAAGCGACCACTTTTCCTCCCATGAGAAAAACCCCGTTAACAATCCGTTGAAGTCCACTACCACCGCGGTTGGCGATAAATATCGACAGCTGCGGCGGTTCTCGTCTATACAAGGCAAAGGCGATTTTGTTGTGAACAGGCGACCACGCCGGTTGCCACCTTCGCGCGTTATCATCCGGCAGAAGGGTCTCCTGTTTGCGGGTCTTTAGATTGATAAATCGGATTTGGTAACTCGCCCAATGAATCTCCCCATGTACAACATACGCAATTTCCGTTCCATCCGGAGACCAAACGGGCTGTTTACCATCCGCTTTTTCCATTTCAACAACGCGATTGACCGACGTTCCATCCGCTCTGGCAGTGTAGATGCTGAAAAATTTAGTATCCTCGTCACGTTGAGAATACGCAATTTTTTTCCCATCCGGGGACCAGGCAGGATGGTCTCTATATGCAGGATCGGTTCGAAACACGGGTCGCTCACCCCCGCCATCAGCCCGCATCATATAGAGATCACGCTCCCCACTTCGGTCAGAAACAAAAAGAATCTCCTCCCCCGTCGGCGAGCAGACCGGATAGAAATCGCGTGCGCGGTGATTGGTTAACCTAACCTGTTGACTGCCATCGGGATTCATCATATAAATTTCATAGTTGCCATTCCGCTTTGATGTAAAGATAATTTTTTCGGTTCTGAGCGGTTTCGCAGAGACAGAACACAGGAGTCCTAAACCTAAGCAACAGAAAAAGAAAACACGAAGCACTTTCATAGACAATCCCCTCCTTAACCTTGTCAAGTAAATAGCAATTTCTATGCCAATATAAAACAATCAAAAAAACAGGAAATACTACGGATTTAGTGGGTTTGGTATAGGTACAGGCTGCACGAAACGGGGCAAATAGAAAGATACCTGCACGGATTTGTGCAGATGTGAAAAATCGGACGGGTTGCCGAGGAACAAGCGTGTTGTGCTGAAAGAATTAGCACATAGCTTGAAACCGTAGGGGCGAGGTAACCTCGCCCGTACAGAAGGTGGGTCTACGGAAAGGCACATCATCACCTAAACCCGCCTGAACGAACCGCAAGGAAAATTTAAAAAATGGCGATCGGATTGCCCGGAGACCCCGTCGCACCTTTGAGACGTAGCGGTGCGAAACAGAAGGCGAATTCATACACCTTCGCTGCCGCTAACTCCTCTGTAATAATGTTCTCAAGGTTGTAAATGCCGTGTTTGACAATAAACAGCTGATGTACCGGAAACGCAAGGGTTTCATCAGGATTCGGGACGACCTCGATTCCCCAGTTATCGGCACACAACATCACAATCTTCTGGTCGACGAGGTATTGCCCCGCCTCCAGTCCGATACCGGGTTCTGTGGCCCCGTAACGATCGTTATCCGTCATCCAGAATTTACCCCAACCGGTGTGGATAATAACGACATCGCCGGGCGTAATCTGGACGCCTTGCTTTTTCATGGCACCCTCCAGATCAGCACGCGTAATTTCATAACTGTCGCCGAGGTGTTCAACGCCTTTATAGCCAGCGACATCAATCAGGACCCCGCGCGTCACGATCGGTCCCACATTCTCAACACCGAGTTCCGTGAGGCCTTCGGCTTTGGCGAAATCGCGCTGGTTCAACCCGTTGTAGTAGAGGTCGCCGATACCGATGTGACCGAGTCCGTCAAACTGCGTGCCGATCTGACCGATCTCGCCGCTGAAGATCTCCTCAAACCACGTCGTTTTGTTCTCACCGAGTGGACCCGACATCGCTGGAATCCGTAGGCTATAATGCCGTGTTCCGAAGACGGGGATACCGCTCTCATAGACTCTGCCGAGTTGATAGACTTCACCCGTTTTAATTAAACTCGTGGCTTCCAAGACTTTCTCTGGCGTTAATCGGTTAACAGCACCCCGCCGATCATCGGCACCCCACTCGGAGGGAAACCATGATTCTTGTGTGAGCGTAACGGTTGCCGTGAGGGCAAGTCCACCAAAGATAAGCCCAAATAGAATAAAAATCTTGTGTTTTTTCGATTTTTTGAACATAATTGCCTCCTGAAATAGTCATCAGCAGTCAGTCGCAAGAGGTTAATACCAAACAAAAATCCTCTTAACGGATTACCGATCCCTGACCACTGACAGTCATTAACAAACAGATACAGACCCTGCATACAAATGACGAGGGTGCCCATGGATTTTACTTCAATTGCTTTAATTCTACTGTCAGCATTTTGCCACGCCCTATGGAATTTCTACAGCAAATCCAGCAGAGATACACGCATCCTCTTTTTTTGGTGTGGATTTTATACCGTAGTCATAGCGTTCATCGCATTTAGTATCAAGCATCCGGTAGTTCCGAAACCGGTATGGGGCTATATTATTGCTTCCGCTGTCGTCCATCTATTATACAAACTGTTTTTGACACACGCTTATACCGTTGGCGAGATTTCTTTCGTCTATCCGATAGCGCGCGCCGCCCCCGCTTTCCTACCCCTCTTTGCCTTTCTTTTCTTAAACGAACGAGTTTCCGCGCAAGGCTTGATAGGTATCCTCTGTGTGATGGCTTCCATACTCCTCTATCAACAACGCGAAGCACACATCGGTTTCAAAGCGTTCTTTCGCTTCCTACGTCAACCCGATGCCCTATGGGCTTATGCTACTCTCGCCAGCGTCATTGGATACTCGCTCATAGACAAGCAAGGGATGTTTGAATTTCATCGCTACGCAATAGAGGTCCCGCTGTGGCGAGCCGTGACCTATTACTTAATGGAGAACAGCATCTCGCAAGTTTTTTACGGGCTGTCCTGCCTCGTCCGATTTCCACACCAGCGGATTGTCGAGATTGGACAAACGGAATGGAAGCGGACTCTCGCCATTGTCGGTCTTTCGTTGATATCCTATTCGCTCATCCTCTACGTCTTGATGACAGAAAAGGTCAGCTACGTGACCGCGGTTCGGCAGTGTTCCGTCATTTTCGTTGTTCTGCTCGGCGGATATGCGCTGAAAGAGACCTATACAAAACGCCGTTTGATCGCAGCTGTGATGATGGTATTCGGCATTTTTTTGATGACAAAGCAATAGGCTAAAGGACTACCCAAAGGAGACCCCCAACTTAACGCTCCGTTCCGGGTGATTGTCCATCTCTATGTAGGCTTCGACTGAATCTTCAAACGGCACAACCGGATCAACGACGCCTTCACAGTCAAATCGTCCTTGAACAAGCCACTTCCAACAGGTATCAATAATCCGCTTAAAATTCCAACGCGGATGATCGCGGTTCGGATCGCTGTTGGCGCGTGCAAAGATGATGTTCGGAATATTGACATGCGCGACTGCACCGAGGTCAAGTCCGCCCGTACATGCCTTCGCGCGTCCCGCATAGACGATTGTTCCTTCAAAAGTGACGCTGCGGAGGGCATCATCGAGTGCCTCGTAGATTGCACTCGTTTCTACAGCCACATCAACGCCGAGCCCGCCGGTCGCTGCTTTGAGTACTTCGCCCGTATTACTGGCAGTTGGATCAATGACAAGCTCCGCACCCGTTTTTTCAGCGACTTTTCGCCGTCTTTCAATCGGGTCTACGGCAGCGACGAAGTCGGCCCCCGCGATCCGCGCCATCTGCACCGTCATCAACCCAATCGCACCCAGCCCGAAGACAGCAACCCGCTCGCCAACGCGAACTTTTCCATCACGAATCGCTGACATCGCAAAATGTGCTGGATCGTAACAGACTGCCTCCTTCCAAGTCATCTGATCGGGCATCTTGAGAAGGCGATTTGCATTCCAGGTGTGGGTCTCTTTGAGGTGCCCGTGACTCGTGACGCGTTCTCCAATCTCAAACCCTTCAACCTCGTCCCCGATCTCAATGATCTTTCCGACACACATATTCCCAAGTCCCAATGGAAAATTTGGGTTGTTGTATCCGTAGTACGCCGTCAGCTCGGTGCCGCGCTTAGGTGCCCCGAATTCGACTTGAACCCGGACGCTATCCGCGGGAACGGGACCCTCTTCATATTCCCTGAGAACGGGTTGCCGAGGGGCAACCGCGACTAATTCTTTTGGCATTTTTTCACCTTCAAAAATATAAGTGAAACCCAACATTAAGTTGGATTGTTGGGTTTCGCTGTAGCCTTTTTCATGAACAGTTCATTAGAAAACAGTATTTCCATTGAGATTTGATGGCTCTCGGTCTTTCACCGCTCACCCCAACCTACGGTGACCCCCTTACTGGTGAACGGCACACGGAGTGTGCCGACTACCTTAGTGTGGGATACCCAATTGATGCATCCGCCGGTGAATCGCCTCTCGTGCCTCTTGGAAGGGACGAGAGAGAAATTCCAGATGATCATCCTCACCGTGATGGTGTGTTACAGTGCCGGGTTCATGGTGACGCGCCGTCTCTTGAATATAGGACAATCCGCCCTCAATCAAAGTCAGCATGTAGTTCGCCGTTTCCGGATCAAACATCCACCACTCACCGCCGACGGCTATGTAGACAGGAGAGGTATGGGCAATGATACCGCGTCCCCATCCATCGTGGTGGGGAACGGCTTGTGCGTAGTTCGGTCCGCCGCACCGCGCTGCAATCCACGAATGCTTGTCCACCTTCAGATTTGCTTTCAGGTGCAGATGGGCTTTGCCCGCTTTGTCTTCAGTTGAAGCGACGACGTGTCCCGCTTGAAGAATCTGTAAGGTGTGGATCGGGAAGATGGAATCCGCGGAGGCTTCAACCTCGACAGTGCCACCGTTACCGGGCAGATTGATCGTACTACCGATCGGTTGCCCATCGACGGTCAGACGGATCATGGGACCGCCGCTGAGGAACGTGTTGCCAGCACTCATGTATTTGCACCAGTTATCGTAATTGAATTCCTCGTTATCAGGGATGTGGACATAGGTACGATAAACACCGACGGGGACATCGCTACTCATCTTATCCGTCCCCCCAACGAGTGGCAATTTATAGCCACAGTTGAGATAACGGTAATACTCAAGGTGTCCATACATAGCATTGGTGAGGTACTCGACGGCATCAACCCGTCCGGTAGCGATGAGCGTCGCCGGTTCACAATTCGGATTTGGGATGTGTGGTAACACAACGGTGCCCCCCTGCGCGTGGCACGCATCTGCCCAATGCGAAAGTGTGACCTCCATATTTCCGCCGAGTTCGGCTTCTCCCGGACCGTCTGAACACCACGGCGCGACCTGCTCCTTTAAACCGAGGAGCGTGAGATGCCCGAGGAGATGCTGGCGATTCTCCTGCGTCGCATAGACAATACTCCGTCCATCGGCAGACGTTGTGGGTCTTCCGATGAACTCTTCCGTATTTGTAAAGAGATGCCCCCACTGGGATAGGAGAAGGTTGACAACGCCGAGGTCCTCGCCTTGTGCCTCGGTATGTGCGCCCTGTGTAGACAGAAAATGAACGTGCGTATCGCCACTGAAATAGCGTTCGGCGTTCATATCGCACCACCGCTTTAAGCGCAACGTCAACTCGCGTTGTCCCGGTTTTATGTTGACGGTGGTTCGTAAGGGGGTATATTCAAAGCCACGCGCGACATCAACGATAACATCTCCACGCGGCAGCCATCCCTGACACGTGCCGTCAATGTAGGCGTAACTAATCTGTCCTAACCGGACATCCCCCCCGACATCCACGTGCCATGTCCCCATGTTTGAATTGACGTGGGCATGGTGACCATGTGGTGCATACGGCACGCCGTGCGGGGAACGGAAATGGATGCGACACGGCACCGGTCTATTCGTATCCTCGTCAATCACGGTGGTATGCACCCAGTTTCTGCCGGAATCGATGACCTCTACCTTAACCCGTTCGTTGGGTTGCACGACACCTTTTTCCTCGACTTCCCCCCAATTGACAGTGCCGAGCGTCTCGCCTTGATTTTTGACTTCAACACTGGCAGAGGGAGTCGCGGATACTTCAACGTACGCCGGACTGCTTTTGTTGTTTTGGGATTCACCCCAGCCTTTGAAATCGTCATTGATAAACGCATCGGGCGCGTTTTCCGGTAACGGATACGGATAGGTCGCAACGCCACGGTCGACAGTGACGTCCATATCAAAAGGTTTCTCGGCATCCTCAGATTGGGGTAGCGTGATTTTGACTTCACGGCGGGGATGACGCGGGATCGGACTCTCGTCGAGGTAACCGAGTGTGATCGCTGCCACAATAAAACGCCGTTCCTGCGGCTGAATTTCGATGGAAGCGACTTCAACGCCGTCTCTCGGATTTTTCCACACCCACAAATAGTAGTCACGCGGTGTCCCTTGGCTCACTTCGGTTTGTCGGTTGCCCGCGGATCCCCAAGGTCCCTCGTGGCGTGGCGATAAACTTTCCTGCCGGTCAGGGATAGCAAGGAAGGTCTGTTGCCCCCACCCCTGTGGCACACCGCCGATCTCAAAGCGTTCGCGAATCGGCACACTCACCGTTTCACCATCAGTGTAATGGAAAACGTAATTGGCAATCAACTTGGCGATCGGTTCGCCTTCAGGGATACGTGACTCAAGCAAACGATGCACGAAGATCACTCGCTTCGGGCTTGCACCGACAGGAACCTGGATAGGGTCGGTGTTAACGTCCTCACCGAAACCCAAGAAACAGGTTGTGCCTTCAGCGATGTCGAAAGGAAGTCCGTGGAACGTCTGCGCTCCGAGGGTGGGCGTTGCGTTCTCGCCGAGAATCTCTGTGCCGACATTGCACAAAGCGGAAAGTGAAATAGATTGGTAGTCTCTCATTTTTTCTAATCTTCCTTTTAAAGCCCCAGCGGGGCGACATGTCTATAGAGGAAAATCAATTGACTGTCCCTGCTCAGAGGACATATAGAACGCCTGCATCAACTCTGTGAGGTTACGTCCATCTTGGATCGTAATGGTCATCGGTTCATCGCGAAGAATAGCGTTAATCCACTGCTGTATCGGTTCAGGGGGTGCTGCGGGAGCGTTAGCGACGTATTCCGCTTTCTCCGCATCGGAAAGCTTGCGGGTTTCAAAATGCATCTCGCCGTGTCCCGCGGCGAATGAACCCTCCGTGCCGTAGATTTCAAGTAGGTTCGGACCGGAACGGTGCGTCCACGCCACATCAATCACGCCGAGCGCTTTGTTCGCGAACTCAACGACGGAAACGCTGTTATCATCAATCGGGAAGTTGCCAGTGAAGTTGTTAATCTTAGCGATAGCACTCTTCGGTTCTCCCATCAACCACCGAATAACATCGACCCGGTGACACCCTAAGTCAAAAAGGGCACCGCCGCCTGCACGCTCAGCATCGGCGAACCAAGCACTCGTCCCGCTGAACCAACTATCCAGTGCGGCAGAATGCGCAATCCGTCCCCTACCGAACGTGATATCCCCAAGCAGTCCATCGTCAATCGCCTTTTTCGCAAACAGGATTTCAGGGTTCGCCCGGGAAGGCAGCGAAATCATGAACTTTACACCCGCCTTCTCGACGGCATCAATAATGGGATCACATTCGGCGACGGTAATCGCGAGTGCCTTCTCGGTGAAGATGTGTTTTCCGGCTTCAGCGGCAGCGATCATTACCCGCGGATGGTCGGACGTAATCGCGTCAACGGCGACTGCGTCTACATCGTCGCGGCTGAGGACTTCATCGAGATCGGTGTAAAAAGGTACTTCGTACTGTTCTGCTGCTTCTCTTCCACCGTATTCCTCCTCGTCCCAGACGGCAACGAGTTCGGTTTCAGGGTTTTCGTTAATTTTTCGGGCATAACCACCGGCGTGGACATGTGCCATACTAATCTTTGCGACCCTAATCATGTAATACTCCTTTTAGGCGAAACTTGCTAAAATAGAACTTACGCAATTTCTATGGAAGACCTACGGCCCACACACCGCTGGCGAGGTTTCAAACCTCGTCAGCAAAGGATGCTGCGTAAGTCCTGTAAAATTATATAATTCTTCCAACAGAAGAGCGGGTTGCGAGATGGTTCCAACCACGGAGGACCAATTGGACGTTGGTGTGGCGATTCTCGGATTCGATCTCATCATCACCCGCAAGCATTTGGACGAGGACACTCTTTCGCGTCCGGTTCGAGCGGTTCGGCATTGAGCCGTGCAGGGTAAAGTAACTAAAGAAAAGCACATCGCCGGGTTCCGCTTCTAAAACGGTGGCTCCTTCAATAGGATATTTTTCGGTAACTTCAGCGTTCTTTCCGCTGCCCATCATACCATCTGTGCGTCCGAGCTGCTTGTGGGATCCCGGATAGACACGAACACACCCCATTTCATCGGTAGCCTCTGAAACGTAGATGATGGCAGCTATCATCGTGTCTTTGACGGACGGAAAATACTGCCAATCTTGGTGCATCGGAAAGGGAGCACCTTGCTCCGGTGGTTTGCAAAAAAGTTTGGAATGATGCAGCATAATATCGGGTCCGAGGATGGCTTCGGTAACATCAAGAAACTTTTCCTGCATGAACGCCTGCAACCAGATCCCAGAGAAACTCTGGATATTGTGCGTATGGATGATCACAGATTCACCGCCATCAAGTGCATCCATCAATCGACCGCCCCAGCGTGCGTTGACGTTCTCATCGCTTTTGAGGAGTTGATCCACGACCCGATCGAAGTCACTTTCCATCGCATTGATTTCTTCGAGCGAATAGACCCCTTTGGCGAAATAGTATCCGTTCTCCTGAAAGAATTTTCCGATATCTGACATTATGTTCCTGTAACCTCCAGAAAGAGTTCATTAAACCAATTTGGCGAGAGACGATTTGTACCGTCGCCTTTCCTAACCTCTCGCTGTAACTTACCAAACCTGTCGAAAATAGCAAACTGTCCGCCGTTTAGAATACCAACGAAGTTTTCGTTCCGAGAATCAGTATTGTACAACTTAAGGACATCCTCAAGACGATTGGTAGCAATCACGACAGTTTTTCCCATCGCTTGGAGTTCACCGAGAAGCTCAACCATCTCGTCCTGTCCAGCCGGATCAAGCGGTGTGAGCGGTTCGTCCAGCAACCATAATTGGGGACCGTGTAGAAAAGTTTTGGCGAATAAAAGCCGCTGCCGTTCTCCCGTTGATAGGGTACCGATTTTGACCTCACGTCGATGCTGGATGTCCATCAATTCAAGAACCGCATCAATGGCTTCCACGCGTGTCCGTTTCCTTAATTTGTATGCGGTGGCAAAAAAATTGAGGTACTTGACGACAGACATCTCAGGATACCCTTCAAACGCCACGGGGATATACCCGATGTTTGGACGCACCTGTTTCAGGTTCGCAAATGCATCAATCCCATCAATAGAGACACTCCCTGATGTCGGTGCGACTAAGGTCGCCAAAATGTTGAGTAGGAGCGTTTTCCCTGAACCATTCTTACCGAGTAGGATGAGACACTCTCCGGCTGCCACCTGAAATGTGAGTTCCGTGAGAATGGGTTTCTTGTCAAAGGATTTGGACAGATTTTGGACCTCAAGCATTGCATTCGTTCTACTATATGTGAACGGCATGGCGGCGCATGCCTACGACTATTAACTCAGATCCACCTTGACGGGTGTGCCGAGTTCAGCGGATTGCCACGCAGCCTCGGTCAATTGGATGACCCGCAAACCGTTCTCAACACCGATCGGATTCTCTGTCCGTTCACCACGGATCAGCTCAATAAAAGCAACATCTTTGTTCGCTTGTTCTGGCATTTCAGATGTATCCACAAGTTCTGGGGTCCCATCCGCTTCCTGGCGATAGAGTTGCCCCTCGCGGAGATAGAGCGCGCCTTCCTCTAACCAGACAGAAAAAGCTTCCCGAACGCCGCCATACGCATGCCCGACAATGCTGATATTGCACAAGGCACCTGTATCAAACTTAATCGACATCGCAGTAAGCACATCCACCTCAATGTCCAAGTTATCTATCATCGCGAAGACAGTATCAGGACTGGCTTCCAACACCCAAAGGAGAATATCAATCAGGTGGCTCCCTGAGTCGTTCAGTTGCCCACCACCGCCGAGGAACGGGTCTTGTCGCCATTTCCCCTGCTGATTCCGATACCAATTCTGCGACTGATGTGCTGTGACGAAGTTAACGCGTCCGAGCTCACCACTCTGGACGACTTGGCGACAGTATTGATACGTAGGACTCAAGTGTCGTTGATAACCAATCATCAGATGCAAACCCGTCTCTTCTACCTTCGCGATTACCTGCTTGGCATGCTCCACTGTGCAGACCATCGGTTTCTCGGTATGGACGTGACACCCCGCGTCAAGCGCATCCATAATATGCCGGAAATGTAGACCGTGCGGTGAACTAATCACCACGGCATCCGGTTCGACAGTATCTAACATCTCAACGTGATCTGCGTAAGTCGGCAGTGACTCGTCTAAACCGACGGTCTCTTTGAACGCCTCAAGCGACGCCTCACTTGGATCGGCAAGCGCCACAATCTCCACATCTTCGACACTTGAGACACTGCGTCCGTGCCCCCGTGCGTTGCCTCCGCACCCGATGAACGCGAAGTTTAATCTCTGTTTCGACATATCTGCTCCTGTTTCGTTGTCTGTTAATGTCTGTTAATCTGACACTTGCTGTTCCAACCACGTGATGAATATGTCCAGTTCCGAAACTGCATTAAAGTAACTGTTAGATGGAAGCCCCCAAACAGCGATATCAATATCCGACTGTTCTGAAAACCAATCCTGTTCGGCAAGCGATCCGAAGACTGCCACCCGTGTTGCCCCGAAGTTTTCATAGAGCATAACTGCTACTTGGCGTGCGATCTTCCAGGCGCGGCACAGTAACGCCTCATCCACCGGATCCCGGTTTTGGAAGTGCTGATTAAGACGCAAGCGGTACTGTTTCAATTCCTCAGGTGATAACTCTTTCGCAGTGCGAGGCATATCGGACGCGCCTTGGAGAATAGAATACCACGAAATGCGTTTTGCGTGCAAGAGAAGAAATTAGAGGTTGCGGCATGGTGTCGCCCAGTGTTTAATAAATGAACACTATCGCACAAATTATGACGGAAATAGGTCGAAATCCACCAATTTTATGTTGAATTGTGGGTGGCATACAATTTGCAATAAAATAAGATAATAGATGACCTCAGGTGCCTGAAAGACCTACAGCAGTGGGCAAAACTCAAAGGAGAACACTATCATGCAAAAGTCGTTTTATCTTTTTCTCGCCATAAGTTTAGGTGTGTTAGCAAGCTGGTTTCCACGTGTATGCGCGGAAGGGCATAATGACCAAGAAGTACCAGAAGTGGAAGAGGTGACGGTTACTGCCACACGCGCCGAGAAAGAGCCTTTCAAAACGCCTAACGCCATCACTGTTCTTAACCTAAAGCACTTGGAACGGACCAAGGCAGAGCATGCGTCCAACCTCCTTCGGGACTCGGTCGGTGTTATCGCTCAGGAGACGACAGTCGGACAAGGATCGCCGATGCTTCGGAGTTTAACCGGTTACCAAACCCTCATACAGGTTGACTGGGTACGCCTCAATAATTCAACATTTCGTTCAGGACCAAATCAGTACACAGCAACCATCGGACCGGAGATGTTAGATCGAGCAGAGGTGTTACTCGGTTCAAGTTCTATGCTATATGGAAGCGGGGCGATGGGCGGTGTTGTGAGTTTCTTCACGAAAGCGGTACCAATGGATCCATCACAAAAAACTTTGGAAATACATCCACGACTCCTTGCTCGCTACTCGACAGCGACACAGGAACGCCTCGGTCGGTTGGAGGTAACAGGAAACCAAGGGCGGTTCGGATTTATCGCTGGGGGTGGCGTGCGGTTCTATGGAGATGTAAACCCTGGGAGCGGGTACGACCTCCACTACAAAAATCGGAAGTATGAAATCGTGGACGCAATACCGACGGGTGTGAAACTTTATGCGTATGATGAGGTAAGGGCGATACCCAAGGATAACATTCCTGAGAGATGGCTCATTGACAGTGAAGGTCCTCTGGGTTGGCAAGCCTACGATGCCAACGCAAAATTTGGGTATCAACTCAGCAATACAAGCACTCTCAACGTTGCTTATCAGATGTGGCGGCAGCCGCAAACACCGCGGTATGATAAAATCGCACCGCAGGAGTTTGATGAATTCTTTTTCGAACCACAAGATCGGGATCTCATCTATGCCAATTATTTACTAACCCCAGCAGAAGGAAACATTGACACATTCCGAGCAACAGCCTCTTATCACCGCCAAAAAGAGGGACGAAACGAGGTGAAACGCGGGGCAACAGCGCGACGGCATCGATACGACACTGTTAACACCATCGGCTTGAGTGCACAAGCGGTCAACTCAATCCTGCCTCGTCAACGTTTGGTCGGCGGTGCTGAATTCTATTTTGATACGATACAGAGTCGGACCGTTAAAACCGATAAAGGTAAGGAAGATATTGACGAGACAAAAGGGCGCTTCATTGATGGTTCTCAGTTCTGGGATGCGAGTCTGTATCTTCAAGATGAGATTAGGATACATGACCGTATTGAACTCACACTCGGTGGGCGCGCGACGTTTTATCAAACCAATGCCGACCTCTCCGTTCGAGATCCGGCTTTTGATGTGTTCAATGTCTTCGACAACAGTTTGACGGGAAGTGCCGGTGTGGTTGTCAGTTTGACAGAGTACCTGAACTTCGTAAGCAACTTTGGAACAGCATTTCGCGCGCCTTCGTTGAACGATACAACGGCGGTGGAAGTCACCAATGAAGGGGTCACGGCACCGAGTCCCGATCTGAGACCAGAGACTTCGTGGACGGCTGAAGCCGGTCTCAAGGCAAAACATTCCTACTTCCGTGGTGCTTTAACACTGTTCTACAGCCAGGTCAGCGATTTGGTGGGACGCAAATCTGTTCAAGAGGCATATACGGGTCAAGAACTCCCTCAGCTCCATCAAGACCTCATCAGACAGTACCCGGATATTGACGTACTCGTCTTTGATAACATCGATCAAGCACAGTTTCTGGGGTTTGAATTCGCTGGACTCGTTCCGATTCAGTCCGATTTTTCGGTCTTTGGTAATGTAGCATTGCTCCGTGGGGAAGTCCTCACGATTGGTGGCAAAGCCCCGGATCCAAGTAAGCCTTGGGAAGCACGCACCCGTAGGGAACCGCCGTTGAACGGCATCATCGGAGTCCAGTGGGAACCGCTGAATACACGGTACTGGGCGATGTTCTTTGTACGTGGTGCAGCCGAACAGAGACGGTTGAACAGAAGCGACATCCGCGACCCACGGATTCAGGGATCCACGCGCGATCCGGCGGAAGTTGAATTTGACGCTGACGGTGCCGCTATAGATGCCGGTACACCGGGATGGTTTACACTGAACGTCCGCGGGGGCGTCAAGCTTTTTGATTACACACGTTTGACACTCTCGCTTGATAATCTACTGAACAAACGGTATCGTCAACACGGTTCCGGTGTGAATTCCCCAGGCTTCAATGTGAGTTTGAGCCTGGACAATCGGTTTTAATAGTTGCCGGTTGTCGGTTATTAGTTGTCGGTTAAACTGAAACTAACGACTGATAACTAACAACCCTTCATAGCATATCATACTTCTTTTTGATAAATTCAACCACGACTGCTGGCACCATCTCCAGCAACTTTTCCTCACTCACCTTCCGTTGTGCCATTTGCACAACCTCCATCACGAGCGTTGAACTGATATGTGCGTATTGCGTATTCGCCATCATAAAGAGGGTATCAATGTCCGGGGCGATCTGCTGATTCATCCGTGCCATTTTGAACTCCCACTCGAAATCGGAAATCTCACGTAAACCGCGGATAATGGCACACGCGCCGCGTGCCTGTGCGTAATGCACTGTCAACCCGGTATATCCATCAATCGTGGCTTGCGGATACGGTTCAATGACAGCCTCAAGCATCTCAGTCCGTTCCTCAAGCGTAAAGCGCGCCGGTTTGACGGGATTCACACCAATAGCGACAACGAGTTCATCAAAGACACCGAGATTGCAAATCCGATTGATGAGGTCGACGTGTCCATTCGTGACCGGGTCGAAACTCGCGGGAAAGATGGCGATTTTCTTTGGCATGTTTTTTAATGATTCCTTGCGGTTGGTTCGGGTGAGTCTGGATCCGAAGGTTGTTCCCCGTAGAACCCCCCTCCATTTCATTACGGGCTACACACTTGCCATTCACATTTTATCACAAATACCCGCGTACAGCAAGTCCTCCTGTTTTTAGCAAAAATCAAAAAAAGTTGCTTGTATTTTTGCACGCGTGATATAATAGCACTATCACATAGCAAGGAGGCTAACTCATGGCAAAAATTAACACACTTGTCTTTGCAGGTGGAGCCATCCACGACTGGAAAGGCTGTAGTGATGAAATTGTGAAGGTGCTCTCACAACGAGATGAATTTGAGATTACCCGAGTCGAGGAAGACTTGGACGCTCTCGTTTCACCGAATTTAGATCCCTACGATCTCATTGTTTTCTATTACACAGTCGGCGAGATTTCGGACGCACAGAAGAACGGTTTGCTGAACCACGTCGCTTCAGGCAAGGGATATGTCGGTGTCCATTCAGCCGCAGATTCGTTTCGCGGGTGTCCAGAGTACCGCTCCATGGTAGGCGGTTATTTCGTTACACATCCCCGCTACCGTGACTACCAAGTCAGTATCGTCGATGGTGAACACGAAATTACCAAAGGACTCGACGAGTTCGTCGTTACGGATGAGCAGTATATCCTCGATTACGATCCTCGGAACCACATACTCGCGTCAGCATTATGGCAAGGTGCAGCGGCACCCGTGGCATGGACCAAGAACTGGGGCGAAGGTAAAGTATTTTATCTCGCGCTCGGTCATGACGCTGCAGCGTGTCAGCACGAGATGTTTGGGACGCTCCTGGAACGCGGTGCGCTCTGGGCAGGCGGCAACGGCGACGCGTAAATGCTTATCGGCTATCGGCAGTCGGTTACAAGAGGTTTTTGATAATGCTGAGGGAGGACCGGATTTAGCATTGGCGGGCAGGTACAAGACCTGCCTCTAATTGGCGGGCAGGTACAAGACCTGCCCCTACAGATCCGTTCCTTGTATTACATTGCAAAAAATACACCTCTTTGCTGACGGAGAACCGATAGCCGAAAGCCGAGAGCCACTATGAAACAAAAAATTACCAGTATTCAGGTAGTTCCTGAATTGCCTTCACATCAACACCTCTTTCTGAATGGCACTCCATTTGTTGTGATCCATACATCTTTGGTCGAAAAATTTGGGTTACGTATCGGTTTGGAAATTGAAGCTGAGATCATTGAAAAGTTAATTGCGGCGGATGAAGTGATGCGAGCGAAGAACTACGCGCTCAGGCTACGCTGTGAAGAGAAGGACAACACCACAGCAGAAGGGTCAGAGGATCTCCAACCTTCAGGAAAACCTAAAATTTATACCAAAAGTGAGATGGAACAGCGACTTGCACGAGAAGGCTTCTCAACCCAAGCGATTGAAACATGTATTGAAGAATTGATTCATTCGGGACACATTCGCGACCGGAAGTATGCAGAGAATTGGATCGTTCGTAGGCAAAAATCGAATCCACGTGGAAAAATGCTGCTTAAGAACGAACTGGTCAACAAAGGCATCGACCGAGAAACAGCGGAACAAGTCGTCGCAACCGTAGAAACCGAAGACGAAACGAAAGTTGCACTCCAGATCGCCAAAAAACGGGCGAAACAGTATGAACGGCTCCCGATTCATGTCGCCAAACGCCGATTACACGGATTTTTGGCAAGACGTGGGTTCGGGTCAGAAACCGTTCGGCAGGTACTCGAGCAGATTTTTTAACGCACCAGCACATCACATCAAAGTTTCCCGAACGGATCTTTGTATCCGTTTTTGCCTTGACTTCTCTGTAAGAAATAGACTATAATTTAGGAATAGGATAACGTAGGAGAGCGTCTCATATGACATCAGATGAAATTAGATCCAATTTCTTAGAATACTTCCGTAAACACGGGCATACTATCGTGCCGAGTGCGTCCTTGATACCAGCAGACGACCCGACGCTGTTGTTCACGAATGCGGGTATGAATCAATTCAAAGATGTGTTTCTCGGTATTGGACAGCGGGAGTACACGCGCGCCGTTGACACACAAAAATGTCTGCGCGTCAGTGGTAAACACAACGATCTCGAAGAGGTCGGTTATTCACCAAGCCACCATACCTTCTTTGAGATGCTCGGAAACTGGTCGTTCGGCGATTATTACAAACAGGAAGCTATCGCTTTCGCGTGGGAATTGGTGATCGAACTTTGGCAGATTCCGAAGGAGCGGCTCTGGGCGACGGTCTATCTCGAAGACGATGAAGCCGAAAAACTCTGGCTCCAAGAGACTGACCTTCCGCTCTCGCGCATCCGCCGTTGTGATAAGGACAATTTTTGGGAAATGGGTGAAACGGGTCCCTGCGGTCCTTGCAGCGAACTCTTTGTTGACATGGGCGTAGACGCCTATCCTGAAACCGCAAACGACCCAGACGCAGGTCCCAATACAAGCGATCGCTTCAGAGAATTTTGGAATCTGGTGTTCATTCAATACAACCGAAACGAAGACGGCACGCTTGAACCCCTGCCCGCAACACATGTAGATACAGGCATGGGCTTTGAACGCATCACCTCCATATTGCAAGGTGTTGACTCAAACTACAAGACGGATCTGTTTACACCCCTTTTGGCAACCATTGCGGATATGACAGACACCGCCTATTTCGATGATGAACGCGGGCTACCCCACCGAGTCATCGCTGACCATATCCGGTGTTTGACTTTTGCCATCGGCGACGGTGTTATGCCCTCTAACGAGGGGCGAGGCTATGTCATCCGCAGGATCTTGCGACGCGCGGTGCTTTATGGCAAGAAATTAGGGATGAACGAAGCGTTCATCTATCGGCTTGTTGATAACGTCATCGAATTGCTCGGCGATGTATTTCCCGATGTGCTGCCACGCCATGAGTTTATCACTCGCACGATTCAGGGTGAGGAACACCGTTTTCATCAAACAATCGAACGCGGTTTGGAACTCCTCGATCGCTCATTTGACACGCTTACGGATCAGAACGGTACACAGATTGATGGAAAGCGGGCGTTTGAGTTGTATGACACCTTCGGATTTCCACTTGATTTGACCCAGATGCTCGCACGTGAGCGTGGGTTCACCGTTGACGACGCAGGCTTTGAAGACAGTATGGAAGAACAACGCGCGCGTGGACGGGCGGCATGGGAAGATAGAGGGGGTGCCAAAGACGAAGAGATCTCTGTTTACGCCGAAGTCCTCAAAGAACATGGCGAAACGGAATTCGTTGGCTACACGCGAAATAACATCGACGCAGAAATCGTTGCTTTAATCGCCAACGCGGAATCTGTAGCCAGCGCGCAACAGGGAGATGAGGTATTTGTCCTACTGAACCGAACGCCTTTTTACGGTGAATCGGGTGGACAAGTCGGTGATGTCGGCACAATTGAGAGTGAAGATGCGAGGTTGACGGTAGAAGATACACGCAAACCCTCAGCGGACTTAGTTGTTCATAAATGTAAGGTCCTTGAGGGTGAAATCACACCATACACCGCCGTGCAAGCACAAATAGATATTGAACGCCGGAACGCTGTCGCCATCAGCCATACAGCGACACACCTTCTACACAGCGGATTGCGGGAAGTACTCGGCACACATGTCGCACAATCCGGTTCACTCGTTGAAGCGGGTAGATTGCGGTTCGACTTCTCACACTACGAATCTGTTTCACCAGAACAATTGCGAGACATTGAGGAATTCGTCAACGAAAAAATTCGCGGAAACGACGCCTTGTCTATCAGCGAAATGTCGTTAGATGCAGCGAAATCGAAAGGGGCTTTAGCCTTCTTTGGCGATAAATACGGCGACATTGTGCGCGTTGTGCAAGCCGGCAGTTATAGCGTTGAACTCTGCGGGGGCACCCATGTTGACGCAACCGGCGAACTCGGCTTTGTGAAACTGATGAGCGAAAGTAGTATCGCTGCAGGGGTCCGACGCGTTGAGGCACTGACAGGTACTGCCGCGGTGGCAACGGTTCAAGAAGATACTGCGCTCCTCACCAATGTGGCGAATCTGCTGAAAACGCCCAAAGCTGCGCTGCCCGAACGGATCGAACGCTTACTTCAGGAACAACGGGAATTAGAACAACACATTCAACACCTCAAAAGCCAGCAAGCGCTTGCCAACGTCGGCAGCTTGGTCGACGGTGCAACACGTGTCGAAGATGTGCGGGTCGTTGCGTCCCTGGTAACAGACGCGGATCGGAACGGGTTACGGAAACTCGTCGATGAACTCAAAACGCGCTTAGAATCTGGGGTCGTTGCCCTCGCAGCTGTGTCAGGAAACGAAGTTGCCTTCGTGGTGGGCGTAACACCGGACTTGGTGAAGAACCGAGATTTGCATGCGGGTAAAATCGTCTCCGAACTCACCCAACTGGCTGACGGTCGCGGGGGTGGACGTCCAGAACTCGCCCAAGGGGGTGGCAAGAATCCGAGTAAGGTGAACACAGCACTTGCGAAAACCAGCGAAATCGTCGGACAACACCTTAAAGCTTAAACTCGCAGATACCCGCCTTCTGCAAGTTAGATGTGTGTGAACAGTCGTTTACCAGAAGCGGTATCTTATATCCCACGAAGGAGAAGTTATGGATTGGAGTTTGATTGCCTCACTTTTTTGGAAATTCAGCCTTGGTATTTTCCTAATGGCACTTACCGCACTCGTCGGGTATATGTGCGCTGCCGTCGGGAGCCTCCGAAACTCCTTAAACAGCATGCGAAACACATTGAATTCCACAGAAAACATCGTTAATCAAGAGATCGGAGAATTGATTACCGACGTGGATAGGACGGTGAAAGAGGTGAACAAGGAACTACCCGAGCTCCTGCAAAATCTCAATGGGTTGACAGCCTCCTTACAAGGGATTAGCGAGTCCGAGATTCAACCGACTGTGCACAATATCCAAGAAATGAGTGGTGTCCTGAACCAAAGCATTCAAGAACTTGACGAATTGGTCCAAAAAGTGAGCGGTTTCTCTGGTCAGACGATCGAACAAGCCACGTTCTTCCGCAATCAGATAGCAATTTCACTCGCTGATGTCGTAAGTTTATGGCAGGGCATCAAAGCCGGATGGGATAGTTTCGGTTCCACGCAATCCTCCGAACCGGAAGAGGATGTTCCGATGTCTGTCGCGTCCAACGAATAATTCAGGAAGTCAAAATTGTCAACCGCCTACATTAAGAGGTGGTCAACCTTTAAATCGCAACGGTACCGTATCAACAATCAACACGGTAAAGATTGATGATAATTGAAACCTTCCACCCCGATTTTCGTAAATATGAACAGTGTGTTTTGGAAACTTGCAAGTTGCTCTAAAACGACTCCAAATTTGGAAATTCGCAAGCTACACCAAAACAATTCCCACGTAATAGAAAGGATAAAACAATGAGTAACAATGGACAGAACAACGGACTCGCAGTGGTTTTCGCCTTTTTTACCGGATTCATGGCAGGTGCGGTTATCAGCCTGCTCTATGCCCCGAGTTCCGGTAAGGAAACCCGACGAAAAATTCGTGACACTTCGATTGAAGCAAAAAATCGGACAGTTGAGTTCGCAAACCAAGCCACTGATAGCGCGCGGCAAGGCGTTGAGACTATCATGGAACAGGGTAGAGAAAGTGTTCACAGCATTGTAGACAGCGGAAAAGAACAAATCCAGCACGCAGGTGAACAAGTCAAAAGTGCTGTGGAAACAGGACGTAAAGTTTCCGCTGATGTCCGATCCAAAATCGCCGGGTCTATCCCGGGTATTGGTGATGCCGAAGAAACCGATACAGAGGCTACCGAGGAAACCTAAACGTCTTTTCGATGCATACGGACGGAAACAAAAGCCGCTCATCTTAGGCTCGTTCCTACCGTTAGAGTGAATTCGTAGACGCGCCGCGCTATTAAATGAATGGAAATTGAAAAGTTGAGAATCCTGCTTGAACAGGTCAAAGGCGGAGAGATGGCAGTGGAGGATGCCCTGCAATCCCTCCGCACGCTTCCTTTTGAAGATTTAGGATTTTCAAAAATCGATCATCATCGTCAACTTCGCACTGGATTTCCTGAAGTCATCTTCTGTCAAGGAAAAACAGTGGAACACGTCAAACAGATAAGTGAACGCATCCTCGCCGCAGGACATCCCCTCCTCGCCACGCGCGCCACACTTGACATGTATAAAGCCGTAAAAGAAGTTCAACCCACCGCCCGCTATAATGAACTTGGCAGAACGATCACCGTCTCGCAATCCGAGGAAGATACTGGTGTTTCAGGTATACTTGTTGTTTCTGCAGGTACCTCCGACTTACCTGTAGCCGAGGAAGCCGCCGAAACCGCGCGGATGATGGGAAATCAACCGGAACGTCTTTATGACGTCGGTGTGGCAGGATTACACAGACTCATGAGCAATCACGAGAAACTCCTGAGCGCGCGGGTAATCATCGTCGTTGCGGGGATGGAAGGCGCACTTCCGAGCGTTGTCGGAGGATTGGTGGATTGCCCTGTCATCGCAGTCCCGACGAGCATCGGTTACGGTGCCAGTTTCGGCGGACTCGCGGCTCTATTAGGGATGCTAAACAGTTGCGCGTCTGGTGTCACTGTTGTGAATATTGATAACGGTTTTGGGGCAGGCTATAGCGCGGCACTTATCAACCGACTCAGCGCGTAATGTACCGGTTATTCCCTATACGAAACGCCTTCCGCCTTTTCCTCATCTGCGATCCTCAACACAACACTTGCACGCTTAGGCGTTCCTTGCGAACTGCACTCCGCTTTTAATCGCACAACGTCAGCATTGATGCTGAGGGTGATAACATCAGTTCCAATTTTGCACCGGATGTGGTACGGAACTGATTCAGAACGACTGTGTCCATAAGAACGCGATTGCCATGTTAAACCGGACGCCTCCGCGTATGTTATGAGCGCTGTTTCGGCAGCTTTTGCGATGTCCTCCCCTGCGTTAAGGACATCTTTTGCCGCATTTGCCGCTCTGTTTACAGCGTCGTCCAAGCGTTCCTGAACCGCTTTTGTGTCTTTTGCGTCTGCATCATCAATCTCTTTGCTCTTTCGTAAAGCGACATAGACCACCGCTCCAAGCACACAAAGGAAAACGGCGGTACTCAGGATAACGGTGCCTCGCAACTCACGACGGCGCGTCATGCTCTCAAAATCCTCGCGATGGTGTGGATAGAACGCATCGTGTGCAAAAATCGGCGTACACCAGCACAATATACCGATCGCTAATAACAGTAGCGGAGAAAAGAAAAATTTTCGGAGCATCAATGTGTACCTGCCTTGACATCCAGTATAGCACAAGAAATCGGAATGTCAATTCTGTATACGCCAATAGGCAGGGTCATTCAATTGTTAAATTGTCTGAATCGCGGAGGACGCGGATTTTTAAATCTTTGGTCCCCCAGAACCCTTATGAAATTTGGGGAATCTCATGGAGAATTGAATGGCTTTGGCCTTAATGCATGAAAAACTTGACCTAAAATCGTAATTTTGATAAAATATATGTAAATAAATACAAATCAAGGATAAGGAGATAGGGATTTGCAGCAAAGAACACCAATTGAAGAACAAATTGATCTCCCGTTTGTAGAATCTTTACGCATTAGCTTTCAGAGTTTGAAAATCCGTTTTGGGCGTTCAATCATCACGACGGCTGGTATCACACTCGGTATTGCATTCTTAGTCTCAGTTTGGACGAATAATGAAATCGGTCTCGCCCTCCAAGAGAGCGGACGCCAATCCGCAATTAATACCTTTGAAGAGACAACGGAAAAAGGCATCTCCACAAAAGATATCTGGTTGATTATCATGTCATTGATTGTCTGCGTTGTCGGTATTGCAAACTCAATGCTAATGGCGGTGACAGAACGTTTCCGTGAGATTGGCACGATGAAATGTCTCGGGGCGTTAGACGGGTTCGTGGTTAGACTGTTCCTCCTTGAATCAGGATTTCAAGGGTTTTCGGGAGCACTCATCGGCGCGCTGATCGGAACGCTGGGCGCAGTACTTTTAGGGCTTAAAGATTACGGGTTAGACCTATTCTTCTATTTCCCACTGTTACCCGCGCAGCCTGAAGATGGAACAATGCGGCTCGGTGTTATCGTCGTCATCCTACTTGGATGTATTTTGGGCATGATTCTGGCAGTGATCGGATCCTCGTTTCCTGCATGGCGTGCGGCGAAACTTCCGCCTGCTGAAGCAATGCGTACCGAGGTATAGGTACGGAGGACAATTATGGCTGATATCGTTGTGAAAACTGAAGATGTTGTCAAAGAATATCGCATGGGTTCAAACATTCTTCGTGCTTTGGACGGCATCAACATTGAGATTGAACGCGGGGAATATATTTCGTTGATGGGTCCCTCGGGTTCGGGCAAATCTACGCTCTTTAATATGATCGGTGCACTCGATCGGCCGACGGAGGGGCAAGTTTACATCGACGGACAAAATATGTCCCATCTTTCGCAAAGACAAATTGCGGCGTTTCGGTGCCATCGCGTGGGCTATATTTTTCAAAGTTACAATTTACTGCACGTGCGGAGCGCGCATGGAAATGTAACACTACCGATGATCTTCGCTGGTATCCCTGAAAAACAACGCAATGAAAAAGCCGAACAGTTGCTGGATATGGTAGGATTGGGAGATCGAATGTACCATCTCCCTGACGAACTTTCAGGGGGTCAGCGTCAACGCGTCGCCATCGCCAGAGCACTCGCGAACGATCCGAGCATCGTTCTCGCCGACGAACCCACAGCAAACCTCGATACAATCACGGGACGTGAGATTATTGACCTCATTAAACGCCTGAATAACGAACAAGGGGTCACTGTTATTTCGGCAACACACGATCTGAAGATGCTTGATGTCTCTGACCGGATTGTGGATATCCGAGACGGGCTTGTGGAACGCGTCAGGAACCGAGACGAAATTGACATCGAGGTCGGCGAAGTCGGCGGTGCAGGTCACTAAAAATCGTTAAATTTCTGACAAGAGAACAGGTCGATTTTCGCGAAGCGACTTCAACGCTGCGAAACCCATCACGACAGGTGCCCGACCATCCTCACCTGTAACCGGCGGCGGCGTGTCTTCCTGAATGCACGTAAAGAACGCTTGCAACTCTGAAAGAAATGCCAGCTTGTAGCGTTCAACAAAGAAATACGGAGGGGACGCAGCGCGTGTCCCTTCACTCCCACTAAAAGTGACGGTATCGGTCAGTGGATTCGCCGCCGTAACCATCCCTTTTGAACCGAACACCTCAACACGCTGGTCGTAACCGTAGACGGCCTCCCTGCTGTTATCAATCGTTGCGATAACCCCGTTTTGGAACCGTAAAGTGATTACCGTGGTGTCGATGTCACCCGCTTCACCGATTTTCGGATCCACGCGCACACCCCCCGCCGCATATACCTCAACAACCTCGTCCCCAATGAGATAGCGCGCCATATCGAAATCGTGGATCGTCATGTCAAGAAAAATCCCACCGGAGACCTTGACGTATTCAATCGGTGGTGGTGACGGATCCCGGCTCGTGATTCGCATGATGTGCGGCTCGCCAATCTCGCCCGAGGTAACCGCTTCGCGGACACGGGTGAAACTGGCATCAAACCGACGGTTGAAACCGACTTGAAACTTAACGCCTGCTTTCTCAACAATCGCCAAAGTTTCATCAATCTGTTCCAAATCCAAGGAGATCGGTTTCTCACAAAAGACGTGTTTCCCCGCTTTTGCGGCGGCTTGACTAATTTCTACGTGGGTATCCGTTGAAGAGGCGACAAGCACCGCACCAATTTGTGGGTCCGCCAAGAGGGTGTTGTAATCGGTTGTCACTTTCGGCACATTGAACTGTTCGGCGAGAGATTCGACATTGGTGGCATCTAAACTGCAAATCGCGAGCAGTTCGACTTCAGGTATGTTCTGAGCAAGATGTTCAATGTGCAGTTTACCGATGCGTCCTGCACCGATGACACCAACACCAATTTTCGAGGATTTGTTCATCAAAGACCTTTCTTATGTAGATTCTATTAATGCTACACAATTGAATTCAGATACCGCAGATTCCGCGCCGCGCTCTCATAAGGACTCCCCATTCCGGGTAAGACATCCTGCTCGACGACGATCCAGCCATCGTAGTCTCGCTTCCGTAATTCTGCAAGGAACGCGGGGAAATCAACGTCTCCCTTGCCGAGTTCGCAGAAAACGCCGTTGCCAACAGAGTCGAAATAATCCCACGCATTCTTACGAGAACGGGCAGCGACATCGGGATGGCAATCCTTGAAATGGACATGCCAGACCCGCTCAGCGTGACGGGCATACGCTTCAATCGGATCACCACCACCGAATCGGTAATGTCCTGTATCGAAACACAACCCAATGAGGCTGGGATCGGTGCGTTCCAACAACGTGTCCACTTCCGCCGCTGTCTCTACATATCCCGCACAATGTGGATGGAAAACCGTGCGGAGTCCTGTCTCGTCTCGGACCGATCGGGCGATACGGTGCGCGCCCTGTATAAACGTATCCCACTGCGCGGGTGTCAATCCATGTTCAGGACGGACACGACCGGCATAGCGGGTACGCAGTTCCGTGGTGGCGTTGTCATCCGAAAGCACGATGAAGGGTGTTTCACCGGCGACATCTGCCAACAAACGGGCGTGACGCAGCGCCGCTTTTTCACCTGCATCATGTGTCTCCTCATCGGCGAGTGCGACCCCTACGAACGCGCCTAACAGCGTTAGCTCACGCTTCTTCAATTCGGCACGGAGGTGTCCTGCATCCGTCGGCATAAACCCCCAATCGCCTAATTCGGTGCCGAGGTAACCGATGGTGTGCATCTCGTCTAACACTTGCGCGTAACCTGGAGCTTCCCCATCCAACTCAAACTCAAGTACACCCCACGAACACGGGGCATTTGCGATTTTCATAGAATTATAGACTCTCTTTTCCTTGAAATCTTTTCCAATCCACTTGTGGTCGCCTATTCTCTCCCGCGTGCTGTCCACCGAACCCGATTCATCAGTTAGTCGCGTGTTGTGATGTTACTGGATCTTCTGACAGATGTGCGGTTGTGTTTGCTGCTCCTGGCTTTCCGGTAGCCAGTGCAAGATTCGCATCTTCATCCATTATAGGTTGGATTGAAAGCCGATATCCGAGTGCGTTCAGAACAGTGCCGAGCGCGTCAATCAGCGGTGTATCCGTATTAGATAGCGCGGCTGCTAAGGTTTGTGGCGAAATATCAGTGTGTTGCGTGAGTTTGGAAATCCCACCCTGTGCTTCAACAACCGTTTTCAGGGCTTCCCGGACGATAAGCGTCTGTCCGAAACTGTAATAGTCATCAAGAATCGCTTGGAGATAATGAATCGCCTCCTCCCGGTCAGCGAGGTCTTCGATGAGACACTCTTGCCATGTCCTCATTTTTTTCATAGGTTTTCCTCCTGGTATTTTAGCCAATAACTTTTTGCCCGTTCTATATCTTGTGTCTGTGATGACTTATCACCCCCACAAAGTAGAAGGATGATTGTATTCCTGATTTCACCAAAATAAATCCGATAACCTGCACCGAAGTGGAAACGCAATTCAAGGACCCCTTCCCCAACAAATTTGACATTCCCGAAATTTCCGAGTCTGAGTCGCTCCAATCCTGCCCGAATTCGAGCTCTTGTTTTTCTATCCTGAATTGATTTCAACCATTCATTGAAAGGTTCTTTATCGTTGGGTGCGCGATAGATTTGTATATTTCGTAGGCGTGGGGTCTGCATTGTTGATGAATCTAATGCTTTTCAAGTAGCTGCTTAAGATCCTCAATGAAATGCTCAAACAGCTTGACTTTATCACTCTCCTCAAGTGCTTCCGCTGTTAGCACATACGTGCCATCAAGATCCACTTCTGCAATGATTCGTGGTTTTTTTGCAGTATCCATCCGCGTCAAGTCTTTGTCTCTATCAGGTGTAATCAAATAAACTTTGATGTGTTTTGTATTCTCACTGTTCTGAAACTTGGACTTCCAGTAACTTGTTTGGACAACTCGTTCTCTCAAAGATGTTTTACTTGAAATAACAGCAATGACTCGCGATTTCTCAGGTTCGTAAATAACAATGTCAGCATCAGGTAATAGTTCTCCAAATCTGCCGTAATTAATTGTCAAATTTTGCTTAACGGCAACCAACTCTTGTGGTAGCCGTCGCCCCTTTAATTTCCTGCCGCCAATTACTTTTACTCCATGCGATTCAATTGCCTCTGTGATAATATGTTGGAGGAGCTTTTCAAAATTATTCCCGATGAAAGAACGCCAACTCTGACCTTTGTCTTTATCTGGAGCATGTATAGTAAGGTAGGCGTAGCGAAGTTCTCGTGCCTTTTCCAACAGTTCATGGATATATTTATAGGCTTCTGTTCCTCTCTCCACCACCATTTCGTCATACAAATTTTTCAAATCTTCAAAGCAATCCACAGTGCCTACTCCTTTAAAACAATAATGATGTACGTCAGTCAGATACATCTCTATCCTAGATGAATATAATACAAACCCCTTTTTTGTCTTGGACTCCCACTGCGCCGTGGTGAATGTCCATACAAAAGTACTTTACATCCAAAGCAGATATAGCACTAATTATTCTCCAGCAGTTGCTTAAAATCCTCAATGAAATGCTCAAACAGCTTGACTTTATTGCTCTCCTCCAGATTTGCTTCCGTTAGTACATAGGTACCATCAAGATCAATCTCTACAATAGCCCTTCCTTTCTTTGGAAGATATGTACTTGTCAAGGTGCCATCCTCGTCAGGTGTTATAAAATAAACCTTGATATGTTCTGTGGTTTCACTTTCCAGAAGTTTGAGTTTCCAATAACCTGTTTGGGCAATTCGCTCGCGCAATGTAACTTTGCTTGAAATGAGAGCAATTACTTTCCAATCCTTGGGGTCGTAAACCACAATATCAACATCAGGTAAATGCAAGCCAAATTCACCATAGTCAATCGCCAGATTTCGCTTAACTCGACTCAGTTCTGGCGACAAGTTTCTACTTCGTTCTAACTTATTGCCATTAATCACATTCATACCAAGGGCTTCAATTGATTCCGTAATAATATGCTGGATTAACTTTTCAAAATTCTTTCCCTTGAAAGCCCGCCAACTCTGTTCATGGTCTCCATTGGGTTTGTCCCTCAAAAAATCCTGCTTATGACGTTCTTTTGCATCCTGCAAAAGTTGGGAAACCGTTTTGTAGGCTTCTGTCCCTTCTATCAATTGTCTGGCATTGTACATATCTTTCAAATCATCAAATTTCATAATTCTCTATTCCTTTAGCCCAATAACGATATACTCCGTCGGATACGCTTCGGAATCAGCTTTATCCTTGCTAGCAAATCGTCCTGTTTTCTCGTCCCTTTTTTGGGGGAGAATCTTCAGTGGAATTTCGCGCTTTATGAGTCGATCCAATTTAAAACCTGATTGTTGCAAAGTCTCTGCGAACGCCTCAGCGTTAAGTATATCAACACCTTTTAACTTAGTATTTCCAATCACATAGCAACATCTACCGCCCGGTCTCAGGATCCTGAAACTTTCGTCAAAAACTTCCTGCATGTCAACAAAAAAGGCTTCAATCTCCTTTGCCTTTCTTCTGCTTTTAGATAGCATCTCAGCAACAATGTTGGAAGCAATTTGACTTGATAGTGGCTTGTTTTCGTACTGCTTGTAAGAGGTCCCAATGAACTCCTTCCTATACTCTTGAAGATCATCTGCAAAATCTAACCAAAGCGTTGAGAGTTGATGCAGATCGGCATATTCATAACTTGTCACATATGGACTTGAACTGACAATTATATCCACACTGTCAGCCGGTACAGGTTGCGCTTTAGCAGAACCGGGCCGGAGATTCAAATAATTGTCGGGATTATTCCTAACCTTAGGCGGTACAACATCATAAAACTGAGCATTTCCCTTCAGCATTTTCAAAAGGTGTCTTTTGATAGCATCATAGGGAGATGTAGGACGCTTTTTTAAATCACGCGTTGGTTTGGTACTACCTTGACTCCAAATTGAACATGTTTTGAGAACATGACTAAATGCAACAAGTAGGAAGGATTGAATATCCGAGTCAGCTTCATCAAAAATCACAGCTAGGATTTTCCCCAATTCGTCCCGAACTTCTTCCGTAAACCAATAATCAATTCTCTCTAGGTGTTTATCTGGAATATGTGGTTGTCCCTGATTTCCATTAAAGAAACTATAAGTATCCTTGGAACACCAAATCCTCGAAAGAAATTGCTTAACTTTTTCCTCAAGGTAGTCGGGTCGAACTGCTGTCGCTTTCACTCCGGTCACTAAGTGAGCAACTTTATTAATGTCCGTTCCACTCGCGTGAAATCCGCGCGATATAGCACTAACAATGGTCGTTCCACATCCCATAAACGGATCATTGACACTAGCAGTCCGATCATTTATGTACTCATCCAGCAGACGTTCAACAAGCTGTGGAATAAACTTAGCAGGGTAGCGGTGGTAACCGTGTGTCCATTTCCCTGTGTCTGATGGCTTACAACCGTCGAACGACCACGCTTTGTCAATGGAGGTCTGGTCGAACCACTCAAAAATCTCATTCGGCTCCATGAATTCGGACTCCTTTCTTCGCAGGGAGAGGTTATAGAAATCAGCAGGCTAGGGTTTTAATTCTACCATTGCTTCAACATCACTGTGATGTCTGCCGGTAACTGAACATTACTCTTTCGCTCAAAGTCTGCAACGCTTTCATAGATATTATGAAATTCGGTAATGATATCCACCCCTAAATTTCTAGCGAAAGTTAGATTCAATTTAGCACTTTCCCATTTTTCTACATGCAAGAAAATTATGCCGCGGGCAGCGTAGACTTCAGTAAATTTCGGTTCAAGTTCCAGCACCTTATCATAATCCTGAATAGCCAACCCAAATTTACCAATACAGAAGTAAGCCAAAGCACGTTTGACATAAGCCTCTGTAAACCTTGGATTTAACTCAATTGCCTCACTGAAGTCTACAATGGCTTTGTCATATTCACCTTTTGCACCGTAAGTGTCACCGCGATCGTAATAGATCTCCGGATCATGGGGACGGAGTTCTACTTCCATGTTATATCCTTTAACGGCTTTGTCGTATTCGCCTTTTTCACGGTAAAGGTCCGCGCGATACCCATGCGCGTCAGAATGTTCAGGGTCAAACTTTATTGCCATGCTAAAGTCTTCAATGGCTTTGCCATACGCATCGTACTCAACGGACAGTTTACCACGCCTGTAATAGGCTTCGGCATAATCGGGCTTGAGTTCTATCGCTTTGGTATAGTCTGCAATGGCTTTATCAAAATCAACCTTATCACGATAAGCATTACCGCGATTGTAATATGACTTAGCATCATTAGGTTTGTGCGTTACCACTTCACCATACTCCCTGTCGGAAACGGTAGATTTCGGTTTCAGATTTACCGCTGCATCAACATTGCTTTGATGTCTTCCGGCAATTGAACACCATTCTTTTTCTCAAAGGCTTCAATACTTCCGTAATCATTATGAAACAGAGCGATGATATCCACCCCTTGGTTTTTTGCAAAAGTTAGGTCTGCTCTGGCTCTTTCCCATTCTTTTAAGTGTAACCACGCCTCGCCACGAGCACTATAGGCTTCAGCATAATCGGGTTCGCGTTTTAGGACTTCGTTATAATCCTTTAGGGCTTTGTCATACTCGCGTTTCTTGCAGTAGGCATTACCGCGGCGGCAATACGCTTTAGCATACTCTGGCTTGAGCTTTATCGCCTCGTCATAATCGGCGATGGCTTTGTCATATTCGCCAATATAACCGTAGGCATTGCCTCGCTTAATGTAGTCTTCAACTATTTTCGGATTGAAGCTCAAGCTTGCAGTGTAAAGTTTGATGTACCCTTTAGCCTCCTCCCTACTTTTAATTATTCCCCGAGGGTGACCGCCGTTAAGTTCTTGGCAGATCTGGATAAACCCTATCAATCCAGCACCTCCAAGTTTATTGATAAGGACTTGATTCCCGATTTCATAAATCTCAATATCTGTCATTTTTCGGATTTCGCTTTGGGGCATAGCAAACCTTTTGGCACGCGCGCGTTCCTCTGCTTCCCTTGCTGAACGCCCATCTTGGATCCGTTTGACAATCGTGTCAATATCGGGCTGATCCGCTAATTTATGCCGATCAACAGAGTAATTACCTTTACCGGGTTGGCACTGCCGAATAAACCGCGGCACTTCAGAGGCACCGAGTTTATCGGTAAGGATTTTAAGCCCCATTTCATAAAGTTCATTATCTGTCATTTCCAGCGCGTTCATTTTTCTTCATCTCATAGATCTTCCAGAACTGCAAATCGGTCTGCACGCGTATATCCAGACTTCACTCGGTAATTTTTTATTTCAGATTAACTCACACAAAACAGGACCCTTTATTGAATTAGCGTATCACAGCAGGGACCAGATGTCAAGGAAAACCGAATTATGATCGGGTCTACCTATAGTGGATATTAGAACAACCTGGACATTGTGGATTGGCGAGGTTAGGAAACCTCGCCAGCGGTGGCAGTACGCGTGGGAGAACCGAACGCCTGGGTTATGTCATAATATTAAATTTCACGAACACACAACAATATGATATACTGCAACTAACCGAAATCCAAATACCAGAGGTAAAAAATCATGTTCCCAACGATTGAAGCGCGAACACGCATCCAAACACCACCGACATGGGCTGTCCTCGAACGCCAACTCATCGACAAAATGAACGCTGCAGGACCAGAAGTCCTGGAGAAATATACGCGCCCAGACGGAACACTGTTCTGGCCCACACATCCAGATTTTCAGAGCATCGACGGATTGGACGATGCTTACGAGAGTTTCCATAACTGGTCCCTCTTTTATATGCTCGGCGGTGACGCGCGGTTCTTGGCTGACGCGGATACGGAATTCGATGTCATCACAACCGATATGACGCGATACGGGACAGGTCACGGTTACCCGATGGTGGTCAAAGAATACCAACCTGGCTACGATTGGTTCCACCAAGGCGAAGGGAACTACCTCTTTTACATGCTCTGTATGGCGGACCCTTCAAACCCGAAGTACATTGAACGGGCAAAGCGGTTTGCTGGATTTTACATGGACGAGGACCCAGATGCCCCAAACTACGATAAACAGCACAAGATCATCAAATGCGCTATGAACGGAAGCAAGGGACCCGCATTCTGGGCTTTCGCTGGACATCCATACTTCCCATGGGACGGTTACAACATGCCGTTTTACGATATCCCCGGAGCCACGAGCCATGAAACCGTCAGGGAAAACGAAGAATTGCAGACACGTATGGGGCAACTTATCCGTGAACGTCAGGGAGTCGGGGACGCCGTCGTCAACCTCGCTGCGACGACGCTTGCTACGAATGCCTACCTGCTGACGGGTGAAGAACAATACAAAGCATGGGTTAAGGAATATGTTGACGCGTGGATCGCGCGGACAGCGGAAAACGGTGGTATTGTCCCAGACAATGTCGGGTTATCCGGAAAGATCGGAGAACACATAGACGGTAAATGGTATGGCTCTTACTACGGCTGGAGTTGGCCCCACGGGTGGCACAGTGTCGGACAAGCCGTAGGCATCGCGGCACAAAACGCCATGCTGCTCTGGCGGGACCCTGCGTATCTCGACTTTCCACGTACGCAAATTGACGTTTTAATTGAAAGAGGGATTGAGAAGAACGATCAGCTCTACGTCCCGCAGAAGTATGGGGATCCGGGTAAAGTCAACTATGTGCCGGGTGCTTGGCTACAATACCCGATTACAAACGCGGACGGCACTGCTTTGGAAGTGGACGGTTGGTTTGAGTTCATGCCGATGCATCCATCGGATGTCGCGCATTTATGGGCACTGTCAATGCTGCCTACGGATCAGGACCGGGCAAAGACAATCGCCAAAAAAACAGGCTCGAAATTCGACATCAACGCGTGGCATCATATCAAGGACAGTGGCGGACACGACGGCGCGTGGCTCGCATACATGCGCGGTGAATATCCCGAATACCCCGAAACAATTCTCAATCACAACCTCTCCCAAGTCGAAGCACGTCTCGCCTTCATGGCTGACGATGCCGAAGATCCAGCAAACTATGGAGATGCTTACTTCCAACGACGCAACCCCATCACCTGCGAAGGACTGGTTCAATTGACGTGTGGCGGTCCCCTACCTCATTACAACGGCGGTTTACTCGTGACACGGGTGCGGCACTTTGATCCGCAGCAGCAGCGACCGGGACTTCCCCCCGATGTCAGTGCATTGGTTACCAAACTGACAGCCGACACCACCGAACTCCAACTCGTCAATCTCAACACTACAGAACCGCGGGAGGTCATCGTGCAAGCGGGGGCGATGGGTGAACACAATTTCACGTCAGTCAGCATCAACGACGATCAGAACAGGCACACCGTCTCGGTCAATGGCACATCCCTTCACGTCCATCTACCACCCTACACACAAATCGACTTAGCGTTAGGGATGCACCGTTTCGTCAATACACCGTCATATAAGCATCCGTGGGAAATCATTATGCCCAACGTTCAACGACGACCTTCTTCTGGGTGAAGAAATCGACGGCATCCCAACTCTGACCGTGGAGGTCCCCGAAGAAACTATCCTTCCAACCGCTGAACGGGAAGAATGCCATCGGCGCGGCGACCCCGATGTTAATGCCGATATTTCCGATCTCCGCTTCATAACGGAACTTACGGGCAGATGCGCCGCTACTCGTAAAGAGACACGCCATATTCCCGTAACGTCCACCATTGATGAGTCCGATCGCATCGTCAATCGTCTCAACATGGATAAGCCCTAAAACCGGTCCGAAGATCTCGGTTCTGGCAATATCGCCTTGTGGATTAAGGTCATTGAGGACTGTCGGACGGATAAAATTGCCGTTTTCACCGCCCGGGATGCTCGGATACCTACCATCAACGAGGAGTTGCGCCCCCTCATCAGCACCCGCTTGAATAAGTCCTTCAATTCGACGCCTGCTTTCGGAAGTGATGACGGGTCCCATTTCGACGTCTTCTTCCAGTCCATTTCCGACCACCCGATCCGTAGCGGTGTCGGCGATGGCTTCCGTGAACCAGTGACGTGCCTCGCCAACAGTGAAGGCAAGAGATGCCGCCAGGCACCGTTGTCCAGCACATCCGAAGGCACTCTCAGCCGTCGCATTGACAGTAAACTGCGGGTCCGCATCAGGCAGGACAATCAACGGATTTTTCGCGCCACCTTGACATTGAACCCGTTTGCCGTTTGCAGCGGCCTTCGCATAGATTTCTTTAGCCGTCGCAGTCGCGCCGACGAAACTGATGCCCCGGATATCTGGATGCGTTAAGATTGCATCCACAGTCTCGCGTCCACCATTCACAAGGTTGACAACACCCTTAGGAAGTCCCGTCTGTTCCAATAACTGAAACACCTTTTGCATCGTGATCGGCACTTTTTCGGAAGGTTTCACAATGTAAGTGTTGCCACAGGCAATAGCATAAGGGAGAAACCAGAAAGTAATCATCCCCGGAAAGTTGAAAGGTGCGATTGCAGCACACACACCCACAGGTTGACGAATCATAAATTCGTCGATTCCGGTGGCAATATCCTCCAAGTTGGTGCCTTGCATGAGTGTCGGAATACCGCAGGCGACCTCAACATTCTCGATCGCACGCCGCATTTCACCCTTCGCCTCGTCAAGCGTCTTCCCACACTCCAGCGTAATCGTCCTGGCGATATCCTCCAAGTTCTCCTCTAACAGGTTCTTCAAGGCGAAAAGGTATTGCACACGTTCGACGGGTGGCGTCCGCCGCCATTCGTGGAGTGCATCAGCGGCGACTGTAGCGGCTTGATGGACCTCTTCCGCGGGCGAAAGCGGCACCTGCGTGAGAACCTCTCCAGTCGCTGGGTTGGTGACATCGATCAGCTCAGCCGCCTCGGATTTTTGCCATCTGTTATTAACGTAGTTCGGTAGCGGCGTTTGTAGGTTCCCGCTTTTAAGAAGACTCACATCGGTTTCCATCGTATCTCCTCCTTAGTTCTCCTTCGCGAAGAGTTCAAGTACTTTTAATTGTTCCATAGCGGCGACGATTTGCGGATCATGCTCCAGTTCGTCACGAGAATTTTCTGTAATCTGGGCAAGTGCGTATTTAATGCCGATATCACTGAGAATAATCTGTTCTTCGGTGAGTGCGTCGCTCAAGCGTTGATAACTTCGCAGCAGTTTTGCCGCCTGCCGGTCATCACGAGAGGCGTGAGAAGCGGCTGCGAGTTGTGCTAACACATCATCGCCATTCTCTTCCATAAAGGTTTTAAGTTTCTCATGATCTCGGAGTTTCAACTGCATCTGGCGTTCAGAACGGCTAAACCCTGCCGACTCAACATCGGGGATAATACCGACCTTGTCAATATTGACCCCGTTCGGTGTAAAGTAACTCGCGACGGTTAATTTCACAGCAGCTTTTGAATTGCTCAGCGGAAACACACGTTGAACGGATGCTTTCCCGAAGGTCTTATTGCCCATGACAAGTCCGCGCCCGTGGTCTTTGATGGCACCAGCAACGATCTCAGAAGCACTCGCGCTCCCACCATCAACGAGTACAATTAGCGGAAAGTACTCCCTTTTGACGCCTTTCGCCTTGAAGTCCTCGCGCGTCTCAATGCCTTTACTGTAAACAACAAGTTGACCGGGGGTGAGGAAGTCGCTCGCGATATCAACGGCTGAAGTGAGGAGTCCGCCAGGATTTAAACGGAGGTCAAGAATGACACCCCGGACATCCTGTGCTTTGAAGTCCACAAAGGCGTTATCTACGTCGTTTGCTGTCGTATCAAGAAATTGATTGATTTTGATATAGCCGATATTATCTCCGATGATATCCTGTTCAACACTCGGAACCCGAATGACTTCACGCGTGACAGTAACCTCAACCGGGCGATTATCGCCCTGACGCACGACCGTAATGGAGACAGGGGTTCCCGGTTCACCCCGCAGCTGCTCAACTGCCTCGTTCAAGGTTATAACAGCTGTCGATTCACCTTCAATATGGCTAATAATATCTCCGCTTTGCAAACCTGCCAATGAAGCAGGACTCCCCTTAAAGGGTGTAACCACAGTGAGCATATCTTCCCGAATTCCGATAAGCATCCCAAGACCGCCGTATTTGCCGCGGTTCTGCAGTCGGAACTCAGCGATGTCCGGAATGAATTGGCTGTATGGGTCCAATTTGCGGAGCATGCCATTGATGGCACCCTCTATCAGTTCTTTAGAATCCGGTGTTTCGAGATGTGCCTGTTTAATATAAGCAAGGATCTCTGAGAAAAGCGCGAGATTCTCCACCAATGTATCATCGGAGGTTTCTTCTGAACTCCACCCGAACGGTAGAAACGCGCAGATAAGCAACACTGATAACAAGATTCGAAAACAGGTTCCGGGCGAAATTCGCGAGTTTCCGAAACCTACTGTTAAAAATTTCATTTTTTATTCCTCCTGCCGACATTCCAGTTTTTAATAAAAGTAGTTTCGTAGCCTTTGGATACTCGGAATCCGAAAAGCGATAAAGGCTGCGACAGCACAATAGAGCAGGTCAATACGACTCATCCGTGCTTGCATCAGTTCCCAAACAGACTGTCCCTTGAACACAGTCGTCGCGATCGGCATGGCTTGCGCTATTGATATATTATGCTCTTGGCTGAGTTGCGCCGCGATTTGGGCGACCGCGTTCCACTGGACATCCAAATATTTTCCGATAAAAATACCGAGTATTGCGAAAACCGCAGCGGCAGCACTGACAACACGCCACATCGTTCTCGCATCATGTTCGAGGGATCGGCTGCTCGTGAGGAGTATCCCGACGCCAGTCAACACACCGATACCGATAGCGATGAAGCCAGCAGTACGCCCTGTCCACTGGATATATTTCGCCCAAAGTACGCCGCCGATCGCCGCACCGAGGAGTCCGCCAAACGGCGCTGTTAAAGTGTTCATCCTGAAACAACTCCATCGGTCGCGATTGAGGGTTTCTGCCGATGGTGATCCGTATTCTGCTCAAACGTATAAGCAACCCGCAGAACCTTTTCTTCTGCAAAAGGCGCGCCGAGCAGTTGTAATCCAACGGGTAATCCATTCTCCACAAAACCGCAGGGCAGAGAGATACCGGGCAACCCAGCGTGACTCGCAGGTGTTGTCATCACATCGGACAGATACATTTGCAACGGATCCGCCGTCCGTTCGCCTATTTTGAACGCCGGTGTCGGCGAAGTAGGCGTTGCAATAACGTCAACTTTCTCAAACGCTGCATCAAAATCAGATTTGATGAGCGTCCGTGCTTTCTGTGCCTTCCGATAATATGCGTCTTGATAGCCAGCACTCAGTGCGAAAGTGCCGATCATAATCCGGCGCTTCACCTCTTCACCGAACCCTTCACTCCGCGTCCTTTTATACATATCAATCAGATCCCCTGGACTTTCGTTCCGGTAACCGTAGCGGACGCCATCGTATCTCGCGAGATTCGCACTCGCCTCAGCGGGAGCGATGATGTAGTACGTCGCGATGGCATATTCCGTATGTGGCAAAGAAATTTCCTCAACCCTCGCACCGACGGACGCAAGCACAGCGATGGCAGTGTGCACCCGATCGGCAATTTCTGCGTCTAACGCCTCTGTGAAATACTCCTTCGGAATACCGATCTTCAAGCCTTTCACGTCGTTAATGAGACTCTGTGTGAAATCCGGCACCGGGACGTCAACGGAGGTTGCATCCATCGCATCACGTCCACAGATGGCGTTGAGGAGCAGGGCACAATCGGTGACATCTTTGGTAAACGGACCGATCTGATCGAGTGAGGAGGCGAATGCGACTAAACCGTAACGCGAGACACGTCCATACGTCGGTTTCATTCCAACGACACCACAGAGTGCCGCGGGTTGGCGGATCGAACCGCCAGTATCTGAACCCAACGAACAGATAGCAGTATCCGCAGATACAACCGCAGCAGAACCACCACTGGAACCACCGGGAATCGTCTCCAAATCCCATGGATTGTGCGTAATCTGATATGCTGAGTTTTCAGTAGAGGACCCCATGGCAAACTCATCCATGTTTGTCTTACCGAGCATCACAATGCCCTGTTCATGGAGCTTCGTCATAACGGTCGCGTCGTAGGGCGGCACGAAGGTTTCAAGGATCTTAGAGGCACACGTCGTGCGGACACCCTGCGTGCATATCACATCTTTAATCGCAATCGGGATGCCAGCCAGAGGCGGCATATCGTCACCGTTCTGAAATCCTGCGTCGGCACGACCCGCCTGCTCCAAGGCAAGGTCTCTTGTGAGCGTCAGGTACCCCTTGACGTGAGGCTCCACCTCAGCGATACGGGCATAGACAGATTCGGTGAGTTCTACGGCAGTGATCTCACGCGCTTTGAGTTTCTCATGCAGGGCATGTGCCGTCAATTCATAAAGCATTTTTAATTATTCAATCTGGTCACTGCTCCATTACATTACGCAGTGGTTTTCGGTTAAATCTAACTGTTTCTATATTATATTATGAAAGAATTTTTAATAAAGCCATCTTGCCAACAGCCGATAGCCACTTAGTGGCTGCGGTCAACCACTCTGGGAACGCCGAAGTACCCCTCTGCCGCTTCAGGGGCATTCGAGAGTACCTCTTCGCGTGGATATGACGGTTTGACAACATCCGGCTTGGCGACATGAGATGCCTCAGTTTCTGAACCCATAATAAAAACTTGATGTGGATGGATATGCGACGTCGGTGGCACATCATCCGTCTCGAGCTCATCCAATTTCCCGATATAGTCCAAAATTCGGGCAAGCTGCTCGGTGAAGTGTTCTGTCTCTTCTTCGTTAAACGCAAGACGCGCCAAGTTTGCGACATGACGTACGCCTTCGGTCGTAATCGTTGCCATTTTTTGGTATTTCATCTCCTCACTCATACTCAGATATTGTCAAGGGTGTCAGTGATGGGTCAAGTCGTTTTGTCGTACCCCCACGACTAAACCGAACGGTGACATAAACACCACGCCCCGCGCTACTGATTTTGGTTATCTTCCCCCTTCCGAATTGCGGATGGAGAACAATTTGGCCAACGTGATAATCCGCTACATCTTCAGAAACCCCCTCATACAAGCCTCCTGACTCACGGAAGGGAGATCGGTACCGATCCACAGGCTTGATGAGATGTTCTGGAATTTCGGAAATAAAACGAGATTGCACGCGATACTCCGTCTCTCGAAACGTCCTCCGCGAACTGGCATGCGAGAGATATAGCTGCTCCATTGCCCGCGTGATCCCAACGTAACAGAGTCGTCGTTCTTCCTCCAATTCCGCTTGCGTATCAAGAGAGCGTTGATGCGGCAGATACCCCTCTTCCATACCCACGATGAAAACAAACGGAAACTCCAAACCTTTCGCACTGTGTAAGGTCATCAATGTAACCATATCGGTGGTATCGGTCTCCATCGCATCTATATCCGCCGTAAGCGCCACGTTTTCCAAATAATCCGAAAGCGTGGGTTCGGATGTGTTCTGTTCGTATTCGATAACGGCGTTAATCAATTCTTCGATGTTTTCAACCCGGTTCTGCGCTTCAATCGTCTTCTGAGACTCTAAATTTTTTAGATAACCTGTCACTTTCAACACATAGTCAAGGGCATCAACGGGCAGCATAGATGCATCGAAATCATCAAAAATTTTGGCGAAGCGTTGCACTTTCGTCTGCAGCCCGCGGTTAATCGCGGTGATTTCATCGACGCGCTGGATAGCCGCAAAGAGAGAGATTCCTTGGCGCGCCGCAAAATTGATGAGCCGGTCAAGTGTTGTCGCACCGATGCCGCGACTTGGCACGTTGATGATACGTCGAACACTTACCGAATCGTTGGGATTGCACACCACACGGAGGTAAGCAAGGAGATCCTTGATCTCCATCCGATCATAGAAACCGACACCTCCGACAATCTGATACGGGATATTCGCGGTGCGGAACGCCTCTTCAAAGATTCTGGACTGCGCATTGGTTCGGTAAAAGACGGCAAAGTCTTTGTAATCCACACCTTCATCGTGCCAATCCTCAATTTGCGTGCCGACGTAACCCGCCTCGTCGTTTTCGTCCATCGCCTCGTAGCAGGTAACAAGTTCACCAAGATCGTTTTGGGTCCAGAGTTTCTTCGCTTTTCGCGCCCTATTGTTGTGTACGACCCCCCATGCGGCATCCAAAATATTTTGCGTGGAACGATAGTTCTGCTCCAAGCGGAGGACACGTGTGTCCGGATAATCCTTCTCAAAATCAAGGATATTCCTGATATCCGCACCCCGGAAGGCGTAAATGGACTGGTCATCATCCCCGACGACACAGATATTCTGCTTCGTGTCGGTTACCAATAAGTTCACCAACTCATACTGACACCGGTTCGTATCTTGATACTCATCAACGAGGATATATTGAAATTTGTCCTGATAAAATTGACGGACCTCAGGATCTTCATTCAGGAGTTGCACTGTGAACAGTAGCAGGTCATCGAAATCAAGAGCGTTATTGAGGCGAAGCGCATCTTGATAGAGGACATAGACCTCCGCAACGATCCGCTCAAAATAGCCATCTGCGATATGTCGGTACGCCTCCGGGGATATCGACTCATTTTTCGTGCGACTGATGTGGCTGAGGATCGCGCGCGGGTTGTACTGCTTGTCACTATAATTAAGTTGTCGAAGTACATCTTTGACGAGTGTAGCTTGCTCCCCCGTATCAAAGATCGTAAAGTCGCGGGTGTAGGCGTGACGTGTGGAGCGGGGAACCTCCGCAGACGCTGCATTCGCGCCTAATTTCTCAATATCTCGGCGGAGGATACGCGCACAGGTCGCGTGGAAGGTTGCCACCCAGAGGTCTCGGCTCACGCTGCCTTTAACAAGCACCTCCAGCCGATCCTTCATCTCCCGTGCTGCTTTGTTCGTAAATGTTACAGCGAGGATCCGGAACGGTGAGACATCGTGATGTTCGAGGAGGTAGGCGATACGGTGTGTGATGACGCGCGTTTTTCCACTGCCTGCACCGGATAAGATGAGGAGCGGTCCTTCGGTATGTTGGACGGCTTCGCGCTGAACATCATTTAAGGAACTTAATAGGTTATCGGTCAACGGTTACCCCTTGCCTCGTTGTATTATTTGTAAGATATATTTGCGAGTCGTGTGTTATAGTCCCCAATTTCATGCTATAAAGTATACACAATTTGGGATTAATTTTGCAAGGGGAAATTTCAACGGCATGTCCACTATGAACAACTCTTTTACCCATCCACACCTTCCTGAACGACGGGTACTGTAGATTTCAACTTCCGCGCCACAAGCGCGTAAAGACTCACTCCTGCTTTTGCTGCTTCGTCCGTTAGGTCATGATAAAGTTGGGCTTCAATGGCAACTTTAAAGGGGGCTTCATCCTCCGGCCGAGTAGGTGCTTTGGGAACAGGTTCATGATGCTTTTGATAACTCTCTTTAACACCTTTCCAAGCGAGCGCGAGCTCCTTTAACGCCCCTTCTGGTGTATCTGAAAACGCTGATACATTAGGCATCTCAACAAAATGGGCTAAGTAATCACCATCCTCATCAAGAAATACGTTCACGTTAAATCCGTCAAACACATCCTTATTCATTTTGCGTCTCCTGATCATATTGCATGAGAAATTCTCTTACCTGATATCCTTTTGCTTGTCCTCTCTTAGACTGAATTGGTAAACGATATCGATAAGGCGAGTACCAGATGCGGTGGCTCCCCGTCTGATGGTCAAAGATCCATCCACAACGAGCAAGTAAGGATTCAAATTCACGAAAACTCAAACCGTTCGGGCTATTTCTTGCTTTTGCTAACAGCCTGTTTTTTCGTTTCATACGGATCCGATCCACTTAAGTTTACAGGTTTTCAGACAATATTGCAACCGTGTCTCAACCTTCAAATGAGGTATTCCTTCAAGAACTGTCCCGTATAAGAGGCTTTGACTTTCGTAATATCTTCAGGCGTGCCGTGCGCCAAGACCTCTCCCCCTTTATGTCCGCCTTCTGGACCGAGATCGATGACATAATCCGCAGTTTTGATGACATCCAGATGATGCTCAATCACAATGACGCTATGCCCATTATCAACGAGACGGTTGAGACTGTCTAAGAGTTTCTGCACATCTGCCAGGTGAAGTCCTGTCGTCGGCTCATCTAAAATATACAGATTATGCCTGCCTCGCTTGATTTTACCGAGCTCGCTTGCCAACTTTATCCGTTGTGCCTCGCCACCGGAGAGGATCGTCGCGGGGTGCCCAATCTGGAGATATCCCATACCGAGTTGGTACAGGACATTCAATTTATGATGAATCAACCGCTGATCGGAGAAGAACGCAACGCCTTCCTCAATTGACATATTGAGAATCTCGGAGATATTCTTTCCGTTGTAAGTAACATCAAGTGTATCCTCATTATAGCGCGCCCCCTTACAGGTCGGACAAACGACTTCAACATCCGGCATAAAGTGGAGCTTGGTGGTGATAGTGCCTTCGCCGTGGCACTCCTCACACCGCCCACCTTTGACGTTGAAACTGAACCGAGAGGCGGTATAGCCCCTATCAAGCGAGAGGGGAGTACTCGCGAACAGCTTACGGATATTATCGTAAAATCCGATGTAGGTGGCAGGATTTGAGCGCGGCGAACGCCCGATAGGGGACTGATCGATGTTGATAACGTCATTCAAGTGCTGGTGCCCTTCCAGTTCGTCATGCGCCCCATAGAGCGTCCGACTGTCGTGGTAGAGAGAATAAAGCCGTTTGTAAAGAATCTCGTTGACGAGCGTACTCTTGCCTGAACCGGAGGCACCCGTGATGCAGATAAGCATACCGATCGGAATGTCAACGTCAATGTGTTTCAGGTTGTTTTCACTGGCACCCGTGATGCTCAAGAAGGCCCCATTCAAGTTACGACGCTGTTTGGGAAGCGGGATCTCGCGCTGCCCACTCATATAGAGTCCTGTCAGAGAGCGGGGACAATCCAGAATTGTCTCAAGTTTACCCTGAACGACGACCTCGCCGCCGTGGACACCGGGTCCGGGTCCGAGCTCAATAATATGATCCGCGGCACGAATGGTGCTTTCATCGTGTTCAACAACGATAACGGTGTTCCCGATGTCCCGCAACCTCCGTAGCGTCTCTATCATCTTGACATTGTCTTTCGGATGTAAGCCGATACTCGGTTCATCGAGAACATAGAGCATCCCCATCAACCCGGATCCGATCTGTGTGGAGAGACGAATACGCTGCGATTCGCCCCCAGAGAGTGTCGCAGAACGGCGATTGAGGTTTAGGTAATCGAGACCGATACCGAGCAGGAGATTAATCCGAACGACGAGTTCCTTGATAACACGGTTGCCCGCCTCCCGCTGCTTCTCTGGAATATCCGTGATAGCCAATAAGAAATCCCGTAATTCTTCAAAGTGCAATTCGCCGACATCATGAATTGTTTGACCCTCAACCGTAACGAGAAGTCGCTGTCGCTTGAGTTTGGCACCGTGGCAATCAGGACAGGTCCGTTCCACCATGACTTTTCGGAGATATTCCTCCATCCCAGAGTGTGCCTCGCCCTGTTTCCGATAACGCCGATAGTGCCTATCAATCCGAGTGATGATCCCATCAAAACGGATGTTCCGACCGAGATGCCGTCTTTCAACCGGACGTGCCCCTTCGGGTTGCAGGATCGGAAATTCCTCACCGTGCGTGCCGTGATAGAGGATATCAACCACCTTCTCTGGAAGGTCTGCAAAAGGAACATTCAGGTCAAATCCGTAGTGTCCAGCGAGACTGTACATCGTTCTACCATCCCATCTATCGGGATCGTAGTTAAACGCTTGGTGGACGAAAGCCCCTTCGGCGATGCTGCGACGCTTGTCAGGAACGAGTAGGTTTGGATGCACTTGCAAATAGGTACCGAGTCCCGAACAGGTTACACACGCCCCCGTCGGTTCATTAAAGGTAAAGTGATGCGGTCCCAGTTCAGCCATAAGCACGCCGTGTTTAGGGCACCCGAAACCCTCTAATAACCCTATTGCCTCAGTTTCGGCATCCTCTGGAAACTGCACATCAAAACGCATGAACCCTTCGCCGACGAGCATGGCGTGTTCAAGGGAGGCGAGTACCTGTTTGTCAATATCTTTTTTGATAAAGAATTTGTCAACGATAACTTGGATGTCATACGCCTGATCCGGATCGAGCTCAATTTCTTCGCTGATGTCGTGTTCCACCCCGTCAATCCTGACGTGTCTACACCCCTTCGTACGAATGTCGTCAAAGAGATAGTCATAATCCTCGCCGTAGATTTTGAACACTGGGGCGTGAATCTCAACCTCACTGCCTTCTGGCAGTGCGAGCATCCGTTCTAAGATCTGATGATGCGAACGGATCGGGATTTCAGCTTCACAATACGGACAATGCGCAACACCGATAGTTGCGAAGAGCATACGGAGGTAGTCTTGCAAATCGGTCATCGTGCCGACGGTGGAGCGCGGGTTCATCGTGATCGTTTTCTGTTCGATAGAAACGACAGGGGACAATCCATCAATGAAATCGACATCCGGTTTTTTCAGTTGTGTGATAAAGCGTTTGGCGTAAGTGGACATCGACTCCAAGAATCGACGCTGTCCCTCGGCATAGACGGTATCAAACGCCAATGAAGATTTACCGGAACCGCTGATGCCCGTGACGACGACGAGTTTATCTCGTGGAATCTCAACTTCAATATTTTGTAGATTATTTTCTCGCGCGCCTTTAACGGCGACAGTCTGTCTCATACATGCCTCTTATTTTTTTAATTATTGAGTTTCTGCCCTGCTCTTCATTTCCCCCGCTTGCGGGGATAAAGCGGACAAAACTCTAAAACCAAATAGTTCCGACATCAACATATTTGAATAATTCTAATTCGTTGTCATTTGGTAGGCGACATCCACTTCGACTGCGGCATTGTACAAATCCGAATCCAACGTTGCGAGCGGTAAACCGAGACGGATTGAGAGTTCCAAGTAGCTGGCATCATAAGTCGTCAATCCATGTTTCTCTGCCAACTCACACACTGCCTTCATTGTACTGCTTTGGGTCGCTGCAGCAGTATCAACTTTAAGAGGCAACATCGCTATTACATCAAGATATTGCGACAAAACCTCTCTGCTTATACGCTTTCGTCGGTAAGCCATGAGTAACACGTTACTGACTTCCTGATAAAATAACGCAGGAACAACTACTACAGATACACCCTGTTGTAGGTCTTCCAGAAGTGCCTGCGCTTGTACTTCAACTTCATCAGGTAGAAGACCGGCAATTAGTACTGAACAATCAACGACCATCATCCGCGGCCTTTGTTCTTCCAATCTGTCACCTCACGAACCGTTCCAATAGGAAACTTTGCGCGTAACTCGATTAATTGACCGTAAGCATCATTCGCCTTACCTTGCCCGACGTCACAAGGGGGAACCATTATCGCCACAACTTTCCCTCTATTGGTTATAGAAAAACTTTCTCCGTTTTCAACACGCTTAAGAAGCCTTGACAAATGCGTCTTTGTTTCATGAACACCTATCTCAGTCATTTTATTGATACTCCTTTCCGAAAAAATATGCAAATCTGTTCTATAGGAACGGATTGTTTGCATCGAAATAATAGGCGGGTTCCTCTACGGAAGTTTGGCTGTCCTTTGTCAAACGGATGGGTGCTGAGAACTGTTCAATGACCTCTTTCTGTGCGAGCCACTCACACGCCAATTCAAAGGCGAGTTGACGGCTCCCGAAATGGGTATAGATGTCGGTGATCGTGCGCTCCTCACCCGATTCTTCAAGGAAATCGAGCAACGGTTTGAACAGGGTCTGTAGATGCTCCTCTAAATACGCATCAATCCGTTCAAGGGCATCGCGAAGCATCGCTTCATCTTTCTGCTTATCTATTAGATCCGTGAAAACGGCGTTGAAAAAGGACGGGTTATGCGCAAGTGCTTGATAGATAACCTTACGTCTCGGTGTTTCGCCGTGCAGGAGGACTTCAATGCGTGCCAATTCCCTGACCGCATACGTCAGGTAGAGAAATGTGTAATCGATATCGTGCTTGAGGTGGAACCACTTTTCGGCTTTTGCGAGGATAGCTGCCACGTTGGCGGCGGCATTAAGGAGTTGAGAGTGTTTATCCCGTTCACCGACCTGTAAATAGGAGGCATCTCCGACACTGTAGGGGCGAGGTGACCTCCCCTCTACAGAAAAGAGACTGTCCTTGGAAAAAAGGACACGGCTTTCTGCGAGAATCGAATGGAGCGAACTCCCTTGTAGCGTCCCCTCCAACAACTTTCTATAGTCACTGCGGGTGTGGAGTTGAACTCGGAACGGAATCCCATCTTCGATTAACTGATATTCCTTCCGCTTGAATTTTGTTCCATCTCTCAGGATAAGCGTGATGTGAGGTGCCGTTTTCTCCCAGACGTTGTCTGCGGCGAGGTTACTGGTGAGAACTGCGGCGAGGATGTACATGTCCTCTCTGAACGTATCCGTCAAATTGTCTAATGCCTGGTGAATTCGTGTGTGGATGTCCGTTTGCGGACGCACCTGAGAAGCATCGCGCGCACCGCTCGCTTCTACAGCACCATCGTAATAGTAGGCAGGTTCTTCCACGGAAACCTGGCTCTTCACTGTGAGGTTGATCGGCATCGCAACTTGCCTGATAATCCCTTTCCAAGCCAACCATTGACAGACCAAATCCAAGGATTCATCATCAAATTCGGAGTCTCGATCATTTTTACCATGCGCGCTGCGTCCTAAGTCGGCGTTTAATTCGGTGTTCGTGCGCGGTGCTTTCTGCGCAATGAGATACTCAAGAATGGGTTGGAAGATAAACTGTCGTGCATCAAGATAGGCGTTAATTGCCGCCAATGCGTCCTGAAGGACTGCTTCCGTCTTTTCACAGTTGATTAAATCCGTATAGACTCGGCTAAAGAAATCAGGATTGTAACGGAGCGCGGGTTGAATCACCTCGCGTGCCGGGATTTCATCGTTCAAAAGCACTTCCAACCGTGCCAACCCTTGCACGACATTCAGAAGTGATAGGAAACAGGTGAGGCAATCTTTGTTGACGTAAAACTGCTTTTCAGCATAGATAAGGCTCGGCAATGTGCTGGCGATGACGTTGAGCAGTTGGAACTGTTTATCGCGTTCACCGATGTTGGTGCGGCTGGCGTTTTTATCATACCACTCTTGGATAGAGGTATCATGTGAAAAGAGGAGCGTGCTGTGCGAGAAATAGGAGTGCATGAAGGACCCCTGTTGCGCGCCCTCTATTGCCTGCTTAAAAGCGTTACGTGGGGTTACGTTGGCGTGGATATTGACACCATTTTCAACGAGCGAAAAGAAAGATTGCGTCGGACGAATCGTATCTCTGCCAATGAGTTCCACATCCAGATCCGATTTTTCCCATACCTGTGCATAAGAGAAACTGCCTGCAACAATAGCGGCGAGGACATAAGGATCCTTTTGAACCTTTTCGACAAGCAGATCCACGGCTTCACGGTACTGTTCTTCGATAACGTCTTGGGATTGCATGGGGTTCTCCTATTTCGGCGCAATTGGAAGTCGAATTTTGAGAAAAAAACAGAGATTTTCTATTATTAATTATACTATAAATCTGTTAAGAATGCAAGTCAATTTCATTAAAAAATAGGGACAGTCAGCAATTAACAGAGAGCAACTTTCTTCGCATTGGACTTTAGCATTTGTGGAGTTTTTGCTAAGGAAGATGTATCTTTTCAAAAAAATCCTCAGTTTTTCAAAATTTAGGCAGTTGTAAACAAACGATTGTCAGTCTTTTTCGGGCTGGTTTTGGTATTCTGTTTTGAGTTCACCCCAGCGTGTCGGAAGTTTTCCACGCGCCTCAACCGGACGAGACCCGGTATCAAAGACTTCAACGATTGAAGAAAGTTCTCGATCTTCCGTCTTGCCGCCAAAGATATAAATCTTGCCGTTGACCGCCGCTATACCAAATGGCGACCTTACGGTTGGCCTCGCAGGAATCACACGCCATCTCTCAGTAGCCGGGTCATACACTTCAACAGGAGCAGGATGCCTATCCCCCGCTCGCAACCCGCCAATGAGATAGATTTTCTCGTCAATAACGACTGAAAAAAATACGATCCTCGGATTGGGCATATCAGCTCTCTTCGTCCACCGATTGATTCTCGGTTCATACACCTCAATCGTCCCAAGATAGGGACCTCCAGCCCCAGCTGGTGGCCACCCAGACCCACCAATAGCGTAAAGGGTGTCCCGAATAACCGCTGCCCTAACGGCATCGCGCCGTGTCGGCATGTCCGCTCGCTTTGCCCACGTATCAGTGGCAGGATCATAGACTTCCACAAGATCAACACGTCCTGGCTCCTCAGGCTTCTTGTCCCTCGGATCAACGTTCCCACCAATGACATAGATTTTGTCAGCAACCACACCGATGCCGAATGCCGCACGGCGAACGGACAGGTCCTGTTTTCTGACCCACGTGTCGGTTTCCGGGTCGTACATCTCAACGACTTTCAGAGTTGTGAGATTCACATGGCGGTCATCCTTACCCACACTTCCTGCCAAGACATAAATCTTGCCGTTAACAACAGCAGCCTTAGCACTGGACCGGACAGTCGGCATATCTGTGAGTCTCTCCCATGTGTTGGTTTCTGGGTCATAGACCTCCACCAGGGACATCCCGAAAGGACCCTTCCAAATACCAGGTTCATTTTCACGCCGAACACCCCGCAGATTTTCAAGGGGCGTGCCACCGATGAGATAAATCTTACCCTCTACTACAGCAGTCGCGAATCTACCTCGCGGTGTTGGGAGTTCGGAGATCACCCGCCACTCGTTCGCGGCAGCATCTCCCATTGCAAAATGAGAGAGCACCACAACAACCCATCCAATCATACTCCCTTGTAAAGACCGAAGTATTTTCAACTGCATCGATACCTCCTCCTGAATATAAGATTCACACAAAACTCCCGTCAAGCAAAAACACGGACATTTATTATCAAACTCATATTATAATAACCAATCATATTTTTTCAAGGACAAATTCCGTCCGATTTGGTATAATAAACCCAAGTTGTTATCTACGAATCTACCCTAAAATTCAAACGGAATAGAGCAATAAACTATGCAGAAATTGACAATTGAAGGTCAGACATATACAAATTCGATAGGGATGCAGTTCGTTAGAATTGAACCTGGGACCTTCACGATGGGTTCAAAGAACGCCGCACTATCGGATGAGTTGACAGCCGGAAAAACACACCTCCGCGACGGTGATTGGGACGAACACCCCGTGCATCAAGTAACCCTTACCACACCGTTCTATATCGGCATTTTTCAGGTGACGAATGCCCAGTATGAGGCGTTTGATCCTGCACACCGTGAGTTGCAGAGTCTTCAGAACACCGGTTTTTCAAAAGAAGACGATGAAGCGGTTGTGTTTGTAGACTGGCACGATGCGACGCACTTCTGCGAATGGCTTTCCGAAAAGGAGGGACTTCCCTATCGACTGCCAACCGAAGCGGAGTGGGAATACGTGTGCCGTGCAGGCACAACAAGCCATTTTCATACCGGCGATACACTCCCACCTGAATTCCACAAAAACGTTGGAGAAAGTTGGTACCCTGATGGGGAACGAGGTCGTGACGCAGAAGAAATCGTACCTCTACAGGTTGGGCAAACGCCGCCCAACGCATGGGGTGTATACGACATGCACGGCAACGTAGAGGAGTGGTGCCACGATTGGTACGGGACCTATGAACCCGGTCCACAAGTCGATCCAGTCGGTCGGGAAGCTGGTTTGTATCGCGTTGCGCGGGGTGGCAGCCATTCTACGTTGCTCTGCTATCTGCGCTCAGCCAATCGGATGGGAGCAGTACCAGAAGATAAGCACTGGTACATCGGATTCCGTGTCATCTGTGGCGAGATGCCGCAGACCGCTCCGACACCCGCACCGAAGGTGGCACTCTGGGGACGTGATGTTAAACAGGAAGATACGAGTGCCCCCGCGCCAGAATCCCCCTATTTTGCGGAACCCCTCACTTATGTTAAAATTCCTGAAGGCTCAAACGGACCGCTTTTTTCGGCGCATAACCACGTCCCGGCGATTGTGGAGTGTCCGAACGGTGATATGTTCGCGGCATGGTACTCGTGCGTGACAGAACGCGGACGAGAATTGACACTCGCCGCGAGCCGACTGCGCTTTGGTGAAACCGAATGGGACCCCGCCGAACCCTTCTGGGGTCCGCCCGATCGGAACAATCACGCCACCTCGCTTTGGCGAAACGAGAATGGACGGATTTACCACTTCAATGGACTCTCGGCTGCCGCCACATGGGGTCCCTTAGCGTTGATCCTGCGCTATTCCGACGATAACGGCGCGACGTGGTCGAAACCGCGCTTTATATCACCAGAGCACCGCCTCCGACACATGCCGATCGCCTCTGTTTTCCGAAGACAAGACGGTTCTATCCTCCTCGCTTGCGATGCAGTGACCGGCGGTAACGGTGGCACCGCGATATGGCTCAGTGAGGACGACGGCGACACATGGTATGATCCAGGAGCAGGGCAACCCATTCCCGAGTTTGCTGATGGCAAACAGGGGGGATGGATCGCTGGTATTCACGCTGCCGTGGTCGAACTCACAGATGGCAGATTGATGGCTTACGGCAGAGGCGACACCATCAACGGACGGATGCCGAAGAGCCTTTCCGCAGATAACGGTAGGACGTGGCATTACAGTGCGAGTCCATTCCCAGTTGTTTCTGGCGGACAACGGTGCGTGCTGCTACGACTTCAAGAGGGACCCATTTTTCTCGCCACGTTCACAGGAGAACGGAAGACGCCGACATCCCTGCCGATTGTTGATGCTGCTGGCAATGAACGCCTTGTTACTGGACTTTTCGGGGCGTTATCTTATGACGACGGCGAAACGTGGGAGTGTCTGCGTTTGATTTCAGATGATGGAGAAGACCGAGAGATTGAGACGATGGATGGACGCCCCTTTACGATGGGGTTAAATAGTGCCGAACTCGGCGGTTACCTCGCCGTTTGCCAAGGACAGAACGGGATTATCCACCTGATTAGCAGCCGTCAACACTACCGATTTAATTGCGCGTGGTTGAAAGAAAAGTTGTGAAGTGTCTAAAATGCCTAAAGTTGCTAAGTTGGTTGCTTGCACAAACTAACAGTTTATGCTACAGCACACTCTGAGACTTCCTTACTTGCACAAACTAACAGTTTATGCTACAAATATGTGCCGATCAAAGGACTATGGTTAAAAAAATGAAGCTCCCCTTTTTACATCAGGACGTAGACATCAGTACCGATTTACGAGAAAGTAACGACATCCTTGACAACCCCGATGCCTTGCAGGAGCGGATGGCAGCGGAGGGGTATCTCCTGATTCGTGGATTACACGATAAGGACGCGATCCTTACGGCGCGTCGGCAGATTCTGGAAAAACTCGCAGCAAAAGGGATGCTCGCACCGGATACAGAATTGATGGACGGGATCTTTAACCCCGATTATCCTGAACCGACATCAACCGGCTCAATGGGCAATAAGGCATTCACGCAGATGCCAACCTTCAAAGCCGTCGTTGAGGGGGAACCGATCATGAATTTTTTCAAGCGATTCCTCGGCGGCGATGCTCGGACGTTCGATTTTAAATGGCTTCGCACAGCGGGACCCGGATCCGGCTCCCCGATACATTACGATATCGTCTTTATGGGCAGAGGCACGCAAAACCTCTACTCCTGCTGGACCCCCTTTGGTGATGTATCGCTGGACATGGGTCCGATCGTGTTCTGTCTCGGTTCCAACCAATTTGAAAAGGTCCGCGCAACTTACGGACGATCAGACGTCGATCGGGACCTGATTGAAGGACATTTCAGCGATAAACCGCTTGAGATCGTCGAGAAATTCGGGGGACACTGGGCAACAACAACGTTTTCGGCGGGCGATGTGATTATTTTTAGCATGTTTCTGATGCACGCTTCGCTCGTTAACACCTCTAATAAAATTCGGATAACAGCAGATACCCGCTACCAACTCGCCGCTGACCCCATCGACGAACGCTGGATTGGTGAAAAACCGAAAGGGCATTACGCATGGAAGCAACAGGGCGCGAAGATCGAATCCCTGGAGAAATCTCGACGCAGATGGGGTGTTTAATCGCATTAATGTTTAAAACGGTAGCCTGCAACAATACGCAGAAACACGCAGAAACACCCTATCAATACGCAGAAATACCCAAGCAAAAACACGCAAGCGGATAGACGAAAAGGAACATGAAACCACCAATCCACCTGACCGAACCGCAAGGTAAAATTAAAAAATCCAAATTTTTACCTCTCCTTCTCATCCTGCTTTGTGCAGTTGCAATCGGCGTTGGCATCAGACATTACAAGGGTAACAAACCGCCTGTCGGAGCGTGGGAAGTCTATTTCAGTGAAGTCGATACCGAGGAGAACCACTATTCCCTTGAGAAACGTCTCGTCGAGAAACTTACCACTGCCACATCGCGAGTCGATGCCGCGCTCTACCACTTAGACGCCACGTCGATAGCCGATGGCTTAATCAAAGCATACCGGCGTGGGGTACAGGTGCGCATCGTCACTGAGACGGACAATATTGATGAGGAAGCAATTGCGCGATTGCAAGAAGCAGGCATTCCAGTTGCCGACGACGGAGATTCCAACGGTTACATGCACCACAAATTCGTTGTGATTGACGAGCGATACGTCTGGACGGGCTCCTATAACACCACCTATAATGGGGCGCATAAAAATAACAATAACGTCATATTCATCGATTCCGTCCCGCTGGCATATAACTTCACCCAAGAGTTTCGAGAACTGTTTCGGCAGATGCGGGCTGAGAAACCCTCTGGTGCGTCTGTTGTACATCCGAAAGTGACACTCAGCGACGGAACACAGATATTCACCTATTTTTCACCAGACAATGATATTATTTCGTCGCTCCTGAGGGAAATCGGAGCCGCCAAGAAGTCGATTCATTTTATGGCGTTTGCGTTTACACATGATGCACTCGGCAATGCGATGCGTAAACGCTCTGAAGCCGGTGTTGAGGTCCGGGGCGTGTTCGAGGGACGACAGGTTGACGATCGCTACTCAGAACATAATGCGATGAAGCAGGCAGGGTTACAAGTCGCTGTAGATGGAAATAGAGGGGCTATGCATCACAAGGTACTTGTGATCGATGCGGAGACGGTGATTACGGGTTCCTACAACTTCTCCAAGAACGCCGAAGTGCGCAATAGCGAGAACCTATTGATTATTAAAGGAAACCCCGATATTGCTCAAGCATACCTGGCAGAATTTGATCGAATCGTGCGCTAAGGCGTTTCGCCTAATATTACTGTAGAATAGTGTTCGGTTCCATTCCTACCGATTTTAAGTTGGACCTTCGTATTCGGGCGCTTACTCACAACGCATTTTAACAACTCGTCGTAAGAGCGTACAGGGGCTTCGTTAAATTCCAAGATAAGATCCTGAGGTAAAAGCCCGCCTTTGTGCGCCGGACTGTTTTCAATCACACCCGTAACGAGGACCCCTAAATCGCCAATATCAACTTCAACACCGAGCCAGCCCCGCGCAACCTTCCCGTGTTCTATAATTTCTGTGGCAACCGCGCGAACCGTCTCTATCGGCACAGCAAAAGTGATTTCCTGATTCCGAGCCGCCAGCGGGGATCGAGCAAGAAGTTGTGTAATGTCTATATCGCCCTGCTTCTCGAAAAGTGTGTCAAGCGGAGCATGCGTAGCCGTCGGTTCCGTCAGGACTGCAAGTATCATTCCAACGACCTCTCCTGACGTGTCTACCACTGCCCCACCGCTGTTGCCAGGTGTAACCGCCGCGTTGATTTTAATTAATTCGCCACACAATTGATTCGGCAAGGTATCCCAACCCCCCACAATACCGAAGGAGACAATGGGACTCTGGCCATAACTGCTCCCGATTGTCACAACCCAGGAACCGGTATCAATTTTTGAAGAATCACCCCACTTACGAGGCAGCGTGAATTCGATCCATTCCTCAGGTACCGTTGGAGACCTGACCGCATTCGTTGGTGGTGTGGATTCGCGCAGCGGACCTGTAGCCCGAAGCACAGCAATATCAGTGAACACATCAGTGCCGATGAGTTTTGCTGAAGACACCCTTTTATTGTTAAAGATAACCTCAATCTTACTCGGGGGTCCCATCTCGAAAGTGGTCGTCACAATGTGTCCAGCGGTGTCAATGACAATACCAGAACCGATGTTCTGGCGCATCAGTGCTAACTCTTTAGTGTTCCACGAAAGTGGGACCGGTACGCCTTGTGTTGCGACAACCTTCACAACGGTAGGACGGGCATCCGTGACGATCCTCTGGAAATCCTTTTCAAGCCGCTGCAGCAGGCTCTCATTGGTGAAACCGGGAATGGCGACAGAGAGGAGGAGACTCAGTGCTCCAATTATCAGTAGTTGGCGTTTTAATTTTCGTGTGTACATGCTTTATTTCCTTGAAGGAAAGTGTGCTAAAGTTGTAGTGGGGCTTGTACCTGCCCACCAACTCTCGAACTTGAGATGCACTTTAGAACATCTGCAAAATTTTTACAGCCCACCCCGTGTGGACGCGTTGGTATAACTCACCTGTTTTAAGACGTAATGTTGCTGCATTGGGCGCACCGGCGTTGAGATAACACCACCGGGTAGAAACTGACTGCCGTTTTCCACAGTACGCCGCGGCACGACTGGCGAGGTCGCAACCCGAACTTCTTGAGACTTAGATGTTATCGCAGTCGAACCGGCGTCTCGATCGAACAAGGATCCACCTTGATAGAGATAGGTGCCAGTTACGGCGAGAATTAACACCAAAATTCCACTAATTGCCCATACGGGACGGCGAAATACATCCAACAGTTGCTTCCAACCTGTTGTCGCGCTCCCTGTCACTCCCTCGATCTCGCGTTGCTCTTCGGCAATCCGTTGCAGCAACGTCGGCATAAAGTAGGGGGAAGGCTCAATCTGTGGCAATTGCTGGACTGCCTTAACAGATTCCTGAAATCTGCCATATTCCTGCTGACACGCCTCACACGTCGCGATGTGTTTTTCAAAACGCTGCAACGTCTGATAATCAAGTGTGTCCTCAAAATGATCGGTGAAATGTTCCTCAGCCTGTAGGCAGTTCATAATAAACGACTCCTATGAACATTATAGAACTTACGCAATTTCCATGGAAGACCTACGGCTCACACGCCGCTGGCGAGGTTTCAAACCTCGACAGCAAAGGATGCTGCGTAAGTCCTGCATTAGATAAACGATTTTAACTTATCTTTAAGCATGAGTCGGGCACGGTTAATGCGCGATTTCGTCGTGCCGCTCCGGAGTTCCAACACCTCACTGATTTCGTCGTAACTCAGTCCCTGCAAGTCGCGCAAGACGAGCGGGAGTCTGTACTGTTCTGGCAATTCCGCGATCGCTTTTTGGATAGCGTTGCGTAATTCCTTACGTTCAAGTTCTACCTCCGGTTGGAAAGCCGGATTCGCGGGTGCGTTTGCAATCAAATCAATTTCTTCTATGTCGTTATGACGATCACTTCCGTTGCTCACAACGTTATCAACTCTATATTTGTCCCGCCGCTCTCGATTTCGGATTTCATTTTTGCAAAGATTTTTAGCGATGTGATACATCCATGTTTTAAAATGTGCCTGGCCCGGTTTATAACGCTGCGCCGCTTTAAACATACGAATGAACGTCTCCTGCGCCAAATCCTCAGCGTTATCCCTATCATTGATGAACCGAGCAATGAAATTAATGAGGGGCTGCTGATGTCGGCGCACGAGAAGCGTAAAGGCGTCTTCATCTCCTTCTTGATAGCGTTCCATTAATTCATCATCTAAGTCAAGCATCAGGTGCCTCCGGAAGTGCTTATCCATAATATACACCAAACTTCGGATTTGGTTGCAAATTTTTTCGGAGCATAAGACAGCGATCAGAAACCGGTAGGAGAGGGAAAATCCGCAGAAATCCGCAGAAATACCCTATCAATACGCAGAAATACCCAAGCAAAAACACTCCAAGCAAAAACACTCCGATTCCCAACTCACAACTGAAAACTGAACACTATTTTATGGGCGTGTCTTGACCTTAAAATGGGTTTTCGTGTATGATTGTTTTGATAAAGCACTACACAATCCTACAAAAGACCGACAATAATTTAGCATATTTATAGAACAGATGTCAAATTCAGAACGGGACAGCTGCTTTTATGGTAAACCCGAAAAATAAACAGACACCTCGTAGGGGGTTTTTGCTTGGGTGTTTCCTTAGGTCTTGTACCTGCCCGCCAATGCACAAGTTTATAATGTCCATTTAATTCTAAGGCCTACCATAGATGGAGGTTTACATGTTTGATCAAGTCTTACAGGAAGTCGAGGCACAGTGTAAAGAAGAGAGAATTCCGATGCTGGGAGAAGAAAAGGCGAAATTTCTCGCCGCCTGCGTTGAAAAGGCGGAACCGACCCTCATTGTCGAATGTGGAACGGCTATCGGTTACTCCGGACTCTGGATGCTACGCGTGTTGAAAGCCGCCGGCACCGGGCGTTTGATAACGATCGAGATAGATGCTAACCGTGCCGCACAAGCACAAACGAATTTCGAACGCGCCGGAATGGCAGACCTTGTCGACTCACGCATCGGCGATGCACAAGAAGTCCTCAAACGCATTCAAGACCCTGTCGATTTTCTGCTCCTCGATAATAACTTCAACAATTACTTCCCCTGTTTTCAGGCAATTGAATCGCAGTTGACGAATCCAGCAACCGTCGTAGCGGATAACGTCGGTATCGGTGCCGAGTCAATGGCGGATTATCTGGAACACGTCCGAGAGCACTATGAATCCGAAACACATTGGTTTGACATCGATCTACCCTGGGTGAAACAGGACGCAATCGAAGTGAGCATCTATCGCCATTAATCCGCCAGTGCAAAAGGAGAGAGTTTGATGAATTATAATTTCGCCGCTGTTGCGCGGTTACCTTCGCCGGGTGATAACGTCGCTATCGCAACCCAAACGTTGGCGCGTGGGACACGCATCCGTTATGATGAACACGAGTTTGAATTGTCCCACACTATTTTAGAGGGACATCGGTTCGCTATCCGATCAATTTCGGAAACCGAGCCACTCTTGTCGTGGGGGTTACCTTTCGGTTTCGCTACACGTTCTATCTCCCCTGGCGATTACGTGTGTAATCAGAAGATGATTGATTCGTTATCTATTAGAAACCTACCCTTTGAATTGCCAGAGACACCGAACTTCAGCGATAAGATGGCACCCTATCAATTAGATGAAACAGAATTCCGCGCAGGAAAACAGGTGCAGCGTCATGCAAACGAACGCACCTTCCTCGGTTACCAGCGTCCTGGTAATCGGGGCGTTGGTACGCGAAACTATATCGTCGTTATGGGAACAACGGCGCGGACCGCGGGCTTTGCGAGAAGACTCGCCGATATGTGTCGTAAGGGTGAGGTCACCTCGCCCCTACAAAAAGCCTATCCGAACATAGACGGCATTGTCGCCGTAACGCACACGGAGGGTGGTGAAAGCAAGACACCAAATAACATTGATATGCTGCTCCGAACGCTCGCCGGTTTCACTGTCCATCCGAATATCGGCGCGGTCCTGCTTGTTGATTACGGTACCGAGGCAGTCACAAATGAAATGCTCACGGCATATATGGCGCGCGAGGGATATGCCTTAGATGACGTCGTTCACCATTTCCATCGGCTACAAGACAGTTTCGACACGGACTTAGCCGGCGGTGCTGAAATTATTAACGGATGGTTGGACAGCGTAAACAGTGTCGCACGCACTGAGCAATCGCTGGAACACATCAAAATCGCCTTGCAGTGTGGCGGATCGGATGCCTTCTCCGGTGTATCGGGCAATCCGCTCGCCGCTTACGTTGCGAAAGAAGTGATCCGTTATGGCGGGTGCGCCAACCTTGCAGAGACGGATGAACTCATCGGTTCCGAGGCGTATGTACTACAGAATGCCCGCGACCTGCCGACAGCGCGCAAATTCCTCAACACGATTGAACGTTTCAAGGAACGTGCCGCGTGGCATGGGCACTCTACAGAGGCAAATCCTTCCGGTGGTAACAATTTCCGTGGACTCTATAATATCGCCATTAAATCGATCGGGGCGGCGATGAAACGGCATCCCGAGGTCTGCCTCGATTACGTCATTGATTACAGCGAACTGATGGAGAATCCGGGCTACTACTTCATGGACAGTCCCGGCAACGATTTGGAGAGCATCGCAGGGCAGGTGGCATCCGGGTCTAACATGATCTTCTTTGTCACCGGGAACGGTTCCATCACCAATTTCCCCTTCGTGCCGACACTTAAAATTGTCACGACAACAGGGCGATATGAAATGCTTGAAAAGGACATGGACGTGAATGCCGGCGCGTATCTTGACGGCACACCGATGGAAGCACTCGGGGAATCTATGCTCGACTTGACGGTTGATGTCGCCTCGGGTGAACGGTCTGTCGGGGAAAAAGCCGGACACTCCCAAGTCTCACTGTGGCGTGACTGGAAGCAGACGGGTCCCGTAGATTTAAACCCATTGTTGACAGAATCCGAATTGAAACCCGGCGACCCACTCCCAATTGATACTTCCCCGGTAGGAGCGACCTCCGAATCGCGACTCTCTGAGAAATTACAATTCCGTGCACTCCAAACAGAAGACGGATGTCGCACGGATCAAGTCGGGCTAATTTTGCCGACCAGTCTCTGTTCTGGGCAGATTGCGCAGATGATTGCGCATCGTTGCAACGAACGGAAAATTGGCAAAGCACAAGGTATCTCGCGTTTTGTCGCGCTTCCGCATACGGAGGGCTGCGGGGTCTCCAGCGGACGTTCCGAGGAGATTTACACCCGCACGATGATTGGACACCTCACGCATCCGACAGTTGCCCTGGGGCTACTCCTCGAACACGGTTGCGAAAAGACGCACAACGATCACGTCCGACATGAGATTCAGCAGTTGGGAATATCGCCGGAACGCTACGGTTGGGCGAGTGTGCAATTGGATGGTGGGATTGATGCCGTCATTGACAAGGTGCAAGATTGGTTCTCGGAGGAACTTGTGGATAAACCGACTGTTCCTGTCGTCGATGCCGGATTAGAACATCTCTGCATCGCCGTGACATCAACTGGAAGGGTAACTGAAGAAGTCTCGGAGTCCCTGACGCAACTGACGCACAGCGTTGTCGCTGCAGGCGGAACGGTTGTTGTACCAGCGAACGCAACATTTATACATCACGGAAACCCACGGCGTGTGCCTACTACTTTGGCGTATGGGCAGCGGGTTGAGAAATCAGGTTTCCACATCATGGAGACTCCCACCGATCAGCAGACGGAGACGCTGACAGGATTAGGCGCGACGGGTGTAGATCTGGCACTCGCGCATATCGTCGGGGCACCTTTGCAATCGCACGTGATGGTGCCGCTGCTTCAGGTTTCTACGGATGCTGCAACGCAAGCCACCTATGGCGCGGATTTGGATTTGGTGACTGCTGACGTTGATGCGTTGTTAGCGTTAATTGTAGAGGTGGCATCGCGGCAGTATACCCCGAAGCTGCATAGTAAAGGAAATACAGATTTTCAGTTAACGCGCGGGTTATTGGGAATTTCGATGTAATCAAATGATTTTGTTGTTTTGATTAGAACGAGATTCGCAGCAATTCCACAGGAAAATCCGCCATGACAGTCGGCTTGCGGAGTGCCATCAAACCGAGGGTCAACCATTTATCGATGGAAGGCAACGAAACGGCAAACCTGTCTGATTCAGGTATGAGATCGTTCTTTGTAAAAGGCGTTTTCTCGCCCCACCCGCGTGTAGCATGGTGTGCAAACCACATGCCAGCGGCGGATCCAAGAATACCCGCGACAACATACGGTTTATGGCTTTCCGCATTCGTCAACGCAATGACCCCATTGCTGAATAGGGCACCCGCACACGCCCCAATTTGTATCAAAGCCGCCCTGCCGGCTGTGTATTCACCGCCAGCAGTCAATGTATAGCCAAGATACGCGACTGTTGGTAAGCCGACCATGGAGGCGAATACATAGGCTCGCGGTGAGTCCACATCCAAGAGGGAGACAATCCCATTTGCATAGACAGTCCCGACTAATCCCCCAAAGGAGATGAGATGTGAGCGTCCCTCACTTATCGGTTTGTCGTAAATCAACTTTGTTGTGGTCCACACCCCCGTCGGAACCCCAACCATTGCGGACGCAACATAGATTCTGGCTTGCGTCCAATTTTCAAGATTTTCGATATTGGCGATGTATGGAATCGCGAGCCCGTACAATCCGCCCACAAATCCGCCGTTGGTCATCAAATAGGATTCACCCTTTTGAAACCATCTGTGATCCGTCAGTCTATGGGCAATCAGCCCGCCTATCGGCGTAGCGAGCATCGCCGAAGCAAGGTAAGCCTTGTCATTCTCTGCCTCAAACAACACTGGCACCCCGAAACCATAGAAGGTACCCGCGAAACTGCCCGATAAAATTAAATTGGAACGTCCGACACCGAGCCGATGATTCTTTGTTGCTGCAAGCGCGCCCGCAAAAGATCCGCCGCCAATCAGTAACTCCAATCCAGCAAATCGACTTCCCGATTCAATCTCAAGGAGGCGCGCCATCCCCGGTCCGTAGAGCGAAAGCCCATAGAGTGTTGCGGCACCGACCAGTAGTGTCCTGCCTTCCTGCTGCTCTTTCAAGGAGATACCCTGTTCGCTTTGCGTTTGGGAATAGCCTTCAGGCACAAAAAAGATAAGAATAAAAACCACAAAGCACAGAAGAGAAGCGACGTTGTGAGGCATAAAACGAATTCTCATTTTTTCCTTTTTAGCTTTTTAGATAAAAGCGCCTGAATCTGCTGCACTCCAACATACCGAAGACTCATTGCTGGGCACAGGAAAGAGTAGCGCCTTCTATAGGGGTAACGAAATTGGAGCACCGATTTGGGAGGAGCGATACGTCGCCTCCGCTAATTCGATGCCGTCTCTTCCGATGCGTCCGTGAGTTGTCGGTTCTGCTTCACCGGCGATACACTGGAGCCAATGGTTGATGCTCGTTCCCTTTGCCGCGACACCCCAATACCGCTGCTGACGCCGCTCCTCTGGCATGTTGCGGTAGGTATTATCATCCGGCACAGGCGCAGTGAATTCTTCCGCCTCGGCCATATCATGCGTTTTCCAACGGAGTCCATTCTGAATCAACGTCGCGGAACCTTTGCTCGTGACGAGACCGTTACCACTGTTCCGGATCTCAGCCGCCCAACTCTTCATCATCATACCGACACCCCCGTTCTTAAAGTGCACCGTCAGCACGGCATTGTTTTCTACGGCTTGATCAGGGGACGGATAGGTGCCACCGAGCGGCACATGACTCGTGAACCCGTAAACAGTAGAGGCAGGACCGTAGAGCCACAACCAAATATCGAGTTCGTGAATCGCTTGCTCCACCAGCATACCCCCCGACTCCGCCTTCACAAAGAGCCACGGATGCCGTTCCGGTGAAAACCAACCCACCTGATTCGAATACGTCATCTGCAGCGTGCCGAGCGTGCCATCGTCCAATAACGACTTCAGTTTCATGTACCCCGGATTGAACCGCATCATATAGGCAACCATCAGGAGAACACCCGCCTCTTCAGCAGCAGCGATCATTGCTTCACCCTCCGCAACGTTGCAACACATCGGTTTCTCCATCAAGATATGCTTGCCAGCGGCGGCGGCAGCACGGGTGATTTCGAGGTGCGGACGTGGATGGACGCAGACATCGACAGCGTCTATATCCCGTCTGTCGAGGAGTGCGCGGTAGTCCGTGTAGGCATCGGCACCAAACCGATCCGCCTGTTCGTTTGCGGATGCCTCGTTGATGTCTGCGATTGCGACGATGTCTGCGCGTCGCGTCGGTTCTTCGTAATAAGGGGCGTGGAGACCGCGGAAGATGCCGCCACATCCGATAATGCCAACTCTGATTCTGTCCATCAACTTCTCCTTTTTGCCTGCAACTTTCCTGTTACGGCACACGGAGTGTGCCTACTACTTTTAAGGATCGGGGGAGGGGTCTCGTCCGCTAAAAGTTCGAGTGCCTCAGCGATAATCGCGTGCTGCAATTCCGGGTTGTTCGGTTCACCGAGCGGATGTCCAAAACCGTACGGTACCACTAAGGCACGCGGGGGTTTTACTTTTCTCGTAATATTCTCAATAAGGGTAATTGAAACCGTAGAAATTCCCGCCGCTTCAACGGCACGTTGTATCAATCCGACGGATTGATTGCACATTGGTCAGACAGGGGTTAAGAACACAACGTCCACACCATCGGTTTTAAGCTGCTGTGCAACCTCAGGGGCAGTTTGCGTAATAAGGGTGTGCGGTTTCGTAATGGATCCCATAAAACTGAAGTGCCGACGGTTCAGAGATCCGATTTTGCCTTCGGTCTCTAACTCTCTGAACCTATCAAGGGGAAACGCGAGGTTCGGATCTGTTTCGAGACCCCGTTCATCGTAAGCCCCACTTTTATGTCCGTTTATGAGTGCTTGTGTCTGAATGGAATTTGGAATCTCGCGGTAGGAACAATCTCCGTTCCCAAAGGTTTTTTGCCCCTCAAGCAAAAAACCAGCGGTTGTAATGAGAGCAACCCTACATTCATTCAATGGCAAGCACAGCGGCGTGTGAGGTGATGCCTTATAACGCCGACCCCGGTAAAGCTTCATAAAGAATCGAGATAGTGGATCAAGTTTGCGTAATGGTGCCATGATGAACCCCGTATTAGCCGTTCGCGAAGATGAGCCGTTTCCTGTTCTGGCACGGGAGTTGTATCGTCTGTCCGGTTACACCGCTTTCAATCGTCGCAAATCCGATTTCATTGACAGCGGTATAATCATCCCCTGCACAATGCGGAAGCGGACCGCCATCAAGGTAATCCGTAATCTGTTTATACGCGACATTGAACGGACCGGCGTTTTCAGGAAGATTAAGGGTCGCGTTCTCAACTAACTTTCCTTCTTTATACACAGTCGTGCCGCTATAAAATCCTGCCTGAACGCTGCCTTCGCTACCGAGGACATCGACAGAGAACCCACCACGGGTCCCATGGTTTCCGACATGGAAACCGATAACACCACTCTCAAATTGAATGGTCGATCCGAGAATCGCCGGTTCAGGTTCATAAGGTTCCGGCACATCTCCACCGCCAGAAACGAATCCAGTCACCGAAACAGGGTCATAACCAGCAAACTGGCAAATCATGTCCGTCGTATGGATAGCGAAGGAGAGCACACCGCCGCCACAATACCCGATGACGGTTTGCACCTCACCGATGAGTCCATCCTTGATAAGCGACTGAAGACGGATGAGGTGTGGCGCCCAATGCCGTGTGTAGTCGACAACGATAGGGATGCCTTTCGCGTTAGCCCCTGCGGTCATCGTATCCACCTCTTCGAGGGAACATCCAGCGGGTTTCTCAAGGAAGATGGCTTTGATGTCCGCCTTCAAGACGTTTTGCATGACCTTGAAGTGATGCGGTCCGCGCACACAGACAGCAACGATGTCCAAATCTTCACTTTCAAGCATCTGCGTATCTGTTTCGTAATAGTTTATAGAATTGTCTGGGAAAGCAGGTCCCCATACCTGTTGAAACTCTTCTTGACGTTCCTGAGACATGTCCGCGACTGCGACCAGCTCGGTTGTTTCACAGAAACGGATGCCGCCTGTGTGGCAATAGGGATACGCGTCATCTGGCGTTGAATAACGGGAGGCGATACTGCCCAATCCGATGATACCGACACGATACATTGGGATTGCTCCTTTTTTGAGGGTTGTTAATTGAGGATAGCACGAATCTGGGAAATTCGCAACTTGAATAGGAGCATTGACGGGAATTCGTTTGTTTATTTCAGTGTGTGCGAGGGTTGCTTGAGTGTACCCCATAAGGTCGTCTGCGTATTCTTAGTTGGAGAAACAGCGAGAAAACCGGAGGGGACCCACGCGGGGTCACTATCCATTGCTTGATGTTCCGTGATTTGGCGAGGCGCTCCAACACGATTTGGTGCGATAAGGTAGATATTTGCATCGCGATTTGGGTTACCCCATGGATTTTCAAGTTCCGATTCGTAGGCAATCCAATGCCCATCCGGGGACCACACTGGATCTTCGCTCCAAGTTTTAAGCGCGGACACTCGCCGATTGTTTTGTCCCTTAGCATTCATGACATAGATACTGCTCCCACCGCCCCACTCCCATGCGTAATAGGCAATCTTTTCACCGCCAGGCGACCAACTGGGACTGACCCCGAATGCCAATCGTATCGGATTCCTTCTGTTTACATCCATCACATAGATATCACCGCTGTCATTTCGAATGGAATAGAAAGCAATTTGTTTTCCATCAGGAGACCATGCCGGTGCTGAGTTGTATCTTCCCTTATTCGTGAGCCTCTGAAGATTTCCGCCGGTAGCATCTATTTTGTAGAGGTCATAGTTCTCCTTAACGTTCCCTTCTCGATTCGACGAAAAAGCAATCCAGTGCCCATCTGGAGACCAGGCGGGTTTGTTGTCGCTGGCTGGGTGGCTTGTCAACCGGCGTGTTTCGTTCTTATTTAAATCCATCACATAAATATCAGCTTTTCCATCTCGGTGCGACACATAAGCGAAAGCACGACCATTCGGGGACCACGTTGCGGAATGCGCCGCGACTGGATCATCCGTGAGACGGCGGAGATCTGTACCATCGGTACCAATGATATAGATGTCCAGTTTTCCCGTCCGGTTTGAGGAGAAGGAGATATATTGTTTGTCCAGGACTTGCGCGCTGAGGTTCCTCACAAAAAAACTGCTACATAATGCTAACGTGAATCCCAAAAATAGATGCGTGCGTTTGATTTTCATTTTTCAAATTCCTCCCAAAAATTCACTTACCACAGTTAGAGGGTTAATCAGAAATATAACGACTGTGAGTATCAACGGAATACCTCCTGACACAACGCCGTTACTACTAAAGTTATTGTAGCAAGTATGATGCCAATTCCCAATCAGTGAGGATAGCGAGCTGAGACTTTGAGTTCCATCTTCGCGAGCCAACTATTTTGTCAAAGCATGAACATTGTTGTCCATAATTTGAACATTTTGTATATCTTTCAGTTTATATTGTCTTATTCAGACTGCCTCCGTAAATTGTGGTATCGGTTGAATTTGTACTACAACCTATTGTAAAATAGATATACGACTTGTGCAAGTTTGGGCAATTTGTATGTTTCTTAAAGGAATAATCACATATCTCATGCGACTTTTAATATCACTCACCCTTATTTCCCTTATCGTTGGCACTTCTGTGTTCGCGGACCCATGGTTGTGCGGGACACCCCTCCTGCATCAAGAACACATCAACCAACTCCCCCTTGAAGAGATTCCCGCGGCACCCGCGGCACCTGTTCAGATTGGACAGGTAGAGCGATTCTTTATTCATATTCCTGAGACAGAGATAATGGCCACCTGTATTGCCAAGAGCGAACACCTCTATGTCTATGTCGACAATTCCCTGCGCGATCTGTTCACGGATGCCGAAGCTGCTGCCGTCGCAAGAGAATTCGACAACCGCATCTATCCAGACGTTCGAAAATGGATGGGAACGGAATGGAAACCCGGAATCGACAGGGACAACCGCATCACATTGCTGATGCACGATGTCGGTATGAACCAATCTGGGAAGGACTACGGTGGATATTTCGCACCGGCCGATCAGTTGCCGACATTGCCAAATAGCAACCGCCGTGAAATGCTCTATATGGACGTTTTTCAGTTCAGAGAACGAGATCGACATACTTTTTATAGCAGTCTCGCACACGAATTCGCACATCTCATCAATTGGTTCCAGAACGGCGGGACGACTGACCAGCGGTGGTTAGAGGAAGGCACTGCGAGCTTTGTCGAATGGGCGGTTTACGGCACTGTGCATAACATCTTTGTCGATGGTTATCTGGCAAACCCCAGTGTTTCGCTTGCCTATACAAACACACCGGATGTGTATTACGGCGGTGCCTTTATGCTCATGCTCTACCTCTATGAACAGTATGGAGGACCGGAATTCATTCGCCGTATTATAGAGACGGACGCACTCGGTGAACACGCGATTGACGCTGCCTTGGAAGATGGCGGAAGAAGTGACAGATTCCCCGAAGTCTTCCTAAAATGGGGGCTTGCGAATTGGGTGAATACACAGGCGCAAAACAAACAACTCGGCTACGCGTCCCTACGGGACCGAAAGGTAAGTGCTATAACACCACGCGTCCGCAGTTACCCGAACGAGGCAAATAATATTCCCATCGACCAATGGAGTGCACACTATATTGTTTTTCAGAACCTACCTAAAACCTTGGATCTATCCGTGATCGGCAACGGCTCAGGAAACCTCTACGCGACAACCCTTTATCTGCCGTCCAACGGACGTCCAGTCGTTACACCCATCCCATTTAACACGAAAAACAGAGGACATTTGCGCCGTGAAGGGCTCCTGCGCGACGGTGAGATTGTGCTAATGGTAACCGCGGATGTTCCACAGACCTTCCGCTATGTCGCGGTGGATTTGCCCGCCGCCAACAACGCTGATGGAGTAGATGCGCCACGACAACGTGTGTCGGATACTGCACCTGACGCTGTAACCTACGCCCTCGGCAATCTCACCCAACCGAGTGCTTCGCTCGCGAAACTTACACCGGAAACGCAACTTGAACCGAGAGCGCAAATCCATCTTGCCAGTGATTATATCGATATTGTAATCGGGGGTCCGAATGCCTCTCATCTTTACGCGGCGAGTGATTGGGGGCTCGAAATCTTCACGTTGATAGAACCGACACAACCCGTCCGAATCGGTGAGATTGCCACGCCGGGTAGGGCACGATCTATTGCTGTTGAGGGCAACACCGCTTACGTCGCTGACGGTACTGCAGGCGTACAGGTCATTGATATCGCAGTCCCGAGCAAACCGAGTCTTGTAAAGACGCTCGGAGGGTTCACGAATGCCCACAGAGTTCGAGTCGCCGATGACAAACTATACGCACTCGACCATGAGCGTGGCATGCTTGTTTTCAATTTACCGGATGTCCACAACATGCAAATCCCGAGACCCCGACGTTTCTTTCGCACTGCAGGCACACCGATCAATGTTACCATTCACAACGATACTGTCTATTTCAGTGATGACAGACACGGACTTCTTATTCTCAAGCCAAGTCCATTCGGTGATTTTGTTGTGCGCAGCGTTGTGCCAATTTTAGCCACTGCCCATCAGGTCGAAGAAACAGGCGGGACGATCCACGCCTATGTCGCCTCAGGCAACCTCATCTTGGTGGATGTTACGGATGACCAAAACCCGGAAATAGATTTTCGCCTTAATACGCCAGGACTCACAACAGGTATTCAATTCCGGAACAACACCGTCTATCTTACAGACAGACAAGCAGGACTTCATGTTATCAACGTGCGTAACCCCCAACAGCCGCGGCGCATTTCTACACAATCTACATTTGGCAATGCAACCGAGATCGTCCTCAGAGATACACTCGCTTATGTCGCTGATGGAAAGGGCGGAATTCAAACAATAGACATCAGCGAATCAGAATCGCCGAAATGGTTACATCGGTACGCCTCCGGGGGCGCAGCTTATGGACTTGACGTTGTTGAAACAGACACAGGGGACCGGACTGTCTACGTCGCAAACGGTGTAGGTGGATTGAAAACCCTCGAATTTACGACCCCTTATCACGGCACTGTGACCAAAAAACTGCCGCTGCCTACGAATATCATCACCACTAACAACCAGTTTGAGGCTGCCAACTGCACTAAAATTCGCGTCCAAGACGGTCACGGATTTGTTGCCACTGAGACTGGAATGTATGTTGTTAATCTTGCCACAGATACGATTGCAGCGCATATTCCGACAACTTCGCCTGTTTCGGACATCGCGTTACACGAAGGCTACGCCTATCTCTGTGCAGGATCCCTAATTGTTGTTGATAGCCGAGTCCCTCAGCAAAGCAGAATCGTATCCAAACGCGACATGCCAGGGAGCGCTTATCGCGTTGTCGTTGATGCAAATCCACCCGCACACGCGTATGTTGCCGCTCTTGAAGGCGGATTGCAGATATTCGACCTTACAGGATTGGCGGTCCCGCGTCTGGTCGGAAATCACGCCACACAAGGAAATGCAACAGGCATCGCGCTCGCGGATGAACGTGCGTATCTATTGGACAGTAGCATCGGTGTGGCAGTGCTTGATGTGTCTGAACCGAACAACCCGCAGTTGCAAGACGCATACGATAACGACGTCCTCCCTATCGATGTGAAAGTAAACGCAACCTCTCTCTATCTACTCGATAGCAATAGCGTTCAAGTAATTGACACACGCACGTTGACAGCCACTTCCAGCTTTCGTGGACTCAGGTTCCCTTTTGAATTGCAGCTGGTAGGGAGTACCCTCTATGTGGCGGATCTGTACCAACTTCGTATCTTCCGTGTGCACCCAGAAGGTTACTCGCTTGCTGTGGAAGACCCCGCGCAATCCGACTGGATTCCCAACGCCGTTAAGCCTACGTTAGTCAACCGTTTAAGCCAAAATTTTCCTAACCCATTTAACCCAGAGACATGGATCCCGTATCAACTCGCCTCAGATACGAACGTGTCCCTTCATATTTATGACGCTCAAGGGCGGCGTATCTATTTTAAAGCACTTGGCTACCGCAAGGCAGGTTCACACACCGTTCATTGGGACGGTCGCAACGCTGCCGGTGAATCTGTCGCGAGCGGTGTATATTTTTATACAATTCACACTGGAACTTTCCATGCGACTCGGAAAATGCTCATCAAAAGGTGAATCTTCTACACTTGCTTCGGGCAATTGTTGTGGCGTAGAAAACCCTCCGAATCTTTGGACACACGTCCCAAACAACGAAAAAAATTTTGTAACCCCAACGGACAAAAGGCGTTGAATTATTTAGTTTGATACGATATTACTAAATTCTTGTTCGGTCTTAATTATATACAGAACTTACGCAGCATCCTTTGCTGGGCGAGGTTTGAAACCTCAACAGCGGCGTGTGGGCCGTAGGTCTTCCATAGAAATTGCGTAAGTCCTAATATACCTACGGTGAGAGATTTGCGAAGAGGAGCATAACATGTCCAAGAACAGCGTAACAGGTCGTTTTCGAGATATTGAGATAGCATTTAGTATTGAAGGCTCCTGTACCTATATGAGTATCCGGAATCTGATCAACGACGAAAGACACGTGCGGTTAATGTATCAGAAATTAGCCATGAGTGGACTCGCTAATTGGAGGCAGTTCCAGTTAACCAGTACACCTGTCTTGCTGCGCCTCCCAGCGGAGGTCCTCGAAGCCCATCGACTCACCTTTTTTATTGATAACACGGAACCTATTTCTGCGCGTGTTGAAAAAATAGTGACGGAATTGGATCAACTCAAAGCGAAGTTGGCAGCAGAAGATTTAGGAGATGACCTCGTACCTGTAGACGACCCAGCCCCCTTGAAGAACCACAGTAACGTAGACGCACACACCCATCTCGAGTCTGAGACTACGACAACACAACACGTTAAAAAAGGAGTCGTTCCCCCCAGGCCCAAAACAATAGAAGAACACCTTGAAAAAGCAGTCGCTCCGCCAGCACCCGAACCCATAGAAGAACCCGTCACTCCGAGTGATCCCGAAGCAGATACAGTGGAATCGGAACAACTGATCCACCCTGAAAAAGAACAAGACCTGACGGAAGAATCCTCGTCCATACGTATGATTCCCAAATTACCCGCAGTCCCCGTAGACCCTACGCTTGAGTTTAAAATCAAAATTCCATCTCTGCCAGTAAGCGCACTGGCAAAGCAGCAGAAATCGCAGGCGACTACAGAACCTAATGCCGGCAGTGCCGATTCAAAACAGAATAGGAAAGGTATCTTTGGTCAGTTTGCTCAAGCATTAGGACTTTCCGCCAACGGAAGACGCGGCAAGGCTTACTATCAAGAAAGAAGCGAAGCGATTCAAGACGAATTTCAAGATAAACTCTCTAAGTTAGAAAGGGATTACAATGAAGGCTACGGGCTCAATCTCACGCATTGGGATATGGAAACGCTCTGTGAAGAGGAAATCGCAATTTTGCTGCTTAACCTTATGGTGGCTGAGGTGATCGCATGGGAGAAAAATGTAGGGCGTAGTACCCCTGAAGCCAAGCAGCTGGGTGAAATCCTCACTGAGGTCGGCATGCGACTCAGACAGACACTCAAACAGACGCGTGGTATTTCTACGCCTGCACCCACATTGTTCCCGGATCTCCTCGCCGAAAACGCGCGCGATTTGGAGAAAATTCAGAGTGAGTGTGACGCCTATCTCAAACGTTTCACGAAAAAGTTAACCGATCAGGAAAAGAAACACGCAGCGAAAATTGAAGTGATCGTTTTCAGGAAGTTTCTCATCGAGTTCGTCCGCGATTTTCTTTTCGTTGAGATTGCCAAAAATACGAACGGTAACGCGTTACCTAAACGGCTCACTTGGTTTTTAGATCTCGTTGATTCCGAAGTCATTCCGATTGAAATCGGGACAACGAAAGTATCAACTAACCACCACAAGGTAAAAGGCGCCTGCGCCAGTGAATTCGAGTCAGGAACCATCGTTGAGGTCGTCACACCAGGCTTGCAATCCAAGGATGGAAAACGGGTCAGTCAAATGGCTGTTGTTATTGAAGCGGAGTAGAGACATGAAAATCGGTGAGGACTTAATTCAGAAAGTTTTACAGATACCACAAGTGGACCTCGGCCACTTTCCAACACCGCTTGAGGAATGCCCACGACTCTCTGAGGCACTTAACGGTCCACGGATTTTCATGAAACGCGAAGACTGCTCGGGTCTGGCATTTGGTGGGAACAAGGTCCGACAGCTTACCTTCACCCTTGGTGATGCTGTTGCACAAGGCGCCGATACGATTGTTCATGGCGCGGCATCACAATCCAATCACTGTAGACAAGCCGCCGCCGCTTGCGGTAAACTCGGACTCAACTGCTACTTGCGTCTCGCACGGGACCACAAGAGTATCGTTCAAGGCAACCTTCTGTTAGATAACTTAGCAGGTGCCGAAGTCGAAGTTGTCGATGTCCCATTCGGTCCCGAATTAGATGCCGTAAAATACGAACTGGCGGAAGATCTTAAGAAACAAGGTCTGAAACCTTATGTCGTCGCTTCCCCGCGGTCCACTGCCCTTGCCGCCGTTGCTTTCACATGGTGCATCGCCGAAATTGCCCAACAGCAAGAACAGTTGGGTATTGATGCCGATTGGATTTATACCGCTTCCGTAGGCGGTACACAGGCAGGTCTGGTCCTCGGCACCAAAACGCTTGGGCTGAAAATGAAACCCTTCGGTATTGCCCCCATTGTTTGGGAAAATAAACTTGAGCGGTTGAGTGGTGCTGCAAATAGTGCCGCCGACCTGTTAGGAGTCGACACCCGCGTTACCGAAGCAGATATCCAAAACACAGATGACTACATCGGAGAGGCTTACGGCTATCTCACACCAGAATGTATTGATGCCCTCAAACTCGTCGCCAAAACGGAGGGTATCTTCCTTGACCCCGTCTACACCGCCAAAGCGATGGCATGCCTCATTGACCACATCCAAAAGGGCAAACTCGGACGCGACGACACTGTCATCTTCCTGCACACTGGCGGTACCCCGGCACTCTTTGCATACCATGAGGAATTAGTCGCCGATCTGTAGTCTCAATCTTCCATCCTTACAGTGCTGCTGGAAAATAGTGAGAACCCTCCTCATCAACTTCTACTTGACGATGAAATGCCCGGCACTTTTTTAGTAAAACCTTAAAACATGTCCTATATACGCTGCTCTCATGATAATCACTATAAATTTAGAAGCCGAATAACCGAATCAAATATTGAACGGTTTCGTTATGATAGCCTGATAAATGGCTTACCTCACGATGTTAAGGTCTATTATGATATACTTTATAGTGAGTAAAGCGGAAAGTGAACCTTGATATGCACATTGGTGAATTGCCAAAGTGGTTAAAGGTAGTGAGCGAAAAATTACAGAAAGAGGGTCACACACCCGAAGTTGCAGATCAGGTGATTGTCAATGAATACCTGCCAGGACAAGGGATTTCGAGCCACATTGATTGTGAACCCTGTTTTAAGGATACGATTGTCTCCTTGAGTTTAGGGTCGGGTTGTGTGATGAACCTCACCAAGGCATCTGACAAAACGAAAAAGATTCCCATCTGGCTTGAACCGAGAAGTCTTGTCGTCCTGAGTGGTGAGGCGAGATCCGAATGGCTGCATGGTATTGCTGCCAGAAAATGGGATGAGTGGAATGGTCAGAAGCATGAGAGAAAGCGACGGGTATCGCTAACATTTAGGAAGGTTATTATAGAAACAACGAAAAACTAAAGAGAGAAGGATCCTCAACGTTTGCCTTACATATATTGCTCCCACGATAATCACTATAAACCCAGTGAAAGCCTAAAGCATCTGTTTGAAGAACTCATCGAAAAACCCTTTGAACACGATCTACCGGCACTCTCGGAAGACGTTAAAAATAACAGAATATACTACTGGGAAGATATCGCGCGCATTCTCAGCCAAGGACAGAGCGACTTTGATGAAACATCTTATGATAAACCCTCCAATGAATATTATTTCCCAAAAGACAAGGTATCTATCTATTGTGTCCATCACATGCCGAGGCATCTTTTTGGCTCTTACCACATCTTTACGAATTGCCTCACACCGATAAGCAAAAAGAATAGAGTCGTGTTCATCGACTTCGGTTGCGGTCCCCTAACTTCAGGTATCGCTTTTCGAGCGTTTGCAGGAGAGTGCGACATCACTTACCTCGGAATTGATAGTTCGCAAACGATGCTTCATAAAGCAGAAGCAATCAACACATACGGTCCCAACACGTATAGAGAACCTTTCTTTGACAAAATTGCGTTAATTCGCGACGCCGATGCTTTGCCCCGATTACTGGACAGATATATCGAAAAGGGGGATAGGACACAGATTATATTTAATTTCTGCTATTTTTTCTCGAGTCCGACATTAGACATTGATGGCTTATCCGATGTACTCCTCCAGATGATGACAGCATACACTCAGCATAAACTATGTTTTATATACCAAAATCCCGATCATCGACCGTTGTCCGGTGCCCGTCGTTTGAAATTGTATGGCAAGTGGGAAAAACTTAAAACGAATCTTTCGACCTTTAGAAGTCAAGAAATCCAATCAGACGCTGAAACGTTCTCTTATCATAGACTCATAAATGGTTTACTGCACGATAGTGCCAAAGTCTACTATGAGATACTCCGAGGCAAATAAAAAAGGCGCGGTCTGTCGACCGCGCCTCATGAAACTGAACGAACGTTTTTAGAACCGTTCCGCTTTAATCTCGCCCCACTGCGTCGCCAATTTCTCTCTGGGGTCAACGGGGAAAGGCGTCTCTCGATTTAAATCATCTTCGGGTTCACCTTCAAAGTAGCGGAAATTATCAATCCAGAAATCGACATCCGATTGGGCAATAGATAAACCCACCCACATGTCCCTTTCAACATCGGCGTTTGAATTGAAAGTAATATGGTACTCCTCCCATTCCTTTCCTAATAGATTGATAGCACCGCCTTGGTAGAAAGTCCACGGATCGTGTTGCATCTGGACGCTGAGTTGCACCTCGCGCGGTTTCTCGGCACGCGCCCAAAAAATCACGGTATACGTTTCACCGGATTTCATCGAGGCATCCTTTTGCCGAACCTTCGCATGCCATGCGGTCCCTGTTGCTTTATGCCCGATAACTTTGAGCGACTGCTTTCCGTGTTGCGGGTTCTTCTTATCGATTTCCATCGTATAGAGTCCACCCCGTCCACAACACGCGCCGTCTTCTAACCCCCAAGCGGCTAAATCCTCTTCAAAACTGTGATTTTCGAGGAGGAGTTCGCCTTCCTTCCATTTCCCCCAATCCTGTGGGGTACCAGCGAAAGCACTGAAGCCTATAAGCAGCGTGAAGATGCAAACGCTTATAGTAACAGATTTCGTCACGTTAACTTTCTCCTTTGTGTCCGAAAGCACATCTATAAAATTAGTCTTCGCTTCGCATCAAGGATTCCACCTCAGACAGCACCTGTGTCACGGCGGTTTGATCGACCGCTTCAGCAACACCGGCGTACCCTGCCGTGTGAATCATCTCCACGAGATTTTGCCCTAATTGTTCAATCGTCCATGCGACTGAATCCGGCACACTCGCTTTATCGAGGGACCGCTGATCATTCTTTCCAGAGGGATCGTAATGATAGTGCGGATCCTTGCGAAAACAGTCAAAGCGGAGCAACTGAATATTGTCACCGTCCACCTCGCCATAAACACGGACAGAGGGACCGCCATCTGATCCGAAATTGCGTTTGTCGACATGAAGTTCAATACCACCGACCTCGAACACTTTTTCATTCATCGCTTTTCCCCCAACGTTGAAAAATATAGGAACATTATATATTCACAACCATCACTGTGTCAATAGAAAAAACCATTTCGGCGTACGTATTAATTAATTTCTCGCACTTCGCAAGAATTCTTTTTTATAGTTTTTACTATAAAAAAACTTGCAATAAATATAGGGATGTGATATACTATTAATAAATTTGAATCCGACTGTTTGAATCAATATGAAACAACAGATGCTCGACCGCTTTGGACGGATCCATACGAATCTCAGAATCTCAGTTACAGATGTATGTAACTTCCGTTGCATCTACTGTATGCCAGAAGACATGACCTTCATGCCAGACGCGGCACTCATGACGTTCGACGAGATTCTGCATCTCACTCGCATTTTCGTCGCGTTGGGTATTAACAAGGTTCGTATTACCGGCGGTGAGCCACTTGTCCGTCCCGAGGTGCCTACACTCATAAGGCGATTGACGCAAGTGGAAGCGCTTAAAGACATTAGCTTGACAACAAATGGCATCGGTCTCGTCAACCAAGCACAAGCACTTTACGATGCTGGGCTTCGCCGTATCAACGTCAGTCTGGATACACTCAACGAAGAGAAGTTCGAGCAGATGACGCGTAGGAAGGTACTCTCACGCGTGCTTGAAGGGCTTAAAACCGCACACGACTGTGGTTTCAACCCGATAAAAGTCAACGCTGTCGCAATGCGAGGTTTTACCGACGATGAGATTGTTGATTTAGCCACCTTCGCACGTCAAAACGAGTATCAACTCCGATTCATCGAATTTATGCCGCTCGATGCCGATGATGTGTGGGGACGGAACATGTATATCCCCGGAAAAGAGATTATCGGAAAAATTAACGCCGTCTATCCGCTCACACCGGTAACCTTAAACGGCGAGTCAAAAAGCGATACCGCCCAACGGTATCGTTTCTCGGATAACGGAAACGAGGTAGGGGTCATCCCCTCCGTGAGCGAACCGTTTTGTGAAAACTGTAACCGGGTGCGCCTGACTGCTGACGGAAAGTTTCGGACCTGCCTCTTTTCATTGACGGAAACAGATCTGCTGACGCCGCTACGCGAAGGGGCGTCAGATGAAGCAATTGCGGCGTTAATCCTCAATGCAGTCGCACAAAAAGAAGCAGGGCATAAGATTAACGCATCAGACTTCATTAAACCCGAAAGAAATATGTCAAGAATCGGTGGATAAGCACTAAAATCAGAGGTACTTGGATATCAACTCTCAATCCAACCCATAAAACTTGAAAGTTGTAACCTTGACACGCATACCGATACGTTACAGGAGCAAAATGTATCGGTACATCTGGCGGAAAATTGAATCGGTTAACAACAGTAGTCAAAATAAAATGTGTTCGCAAATAGCAAAGTACTAAAGGAGTCCGAAACTAAAAAATGAACAACGAGATGATAATTAAAGACTTGCATATCAGTGTGCAAGAAAAACCAATTATCAAAGGATTAAACTTAACCGTCAAACAAGGTGAAATCCACGCGCTGATGGGTCCAAACGGCTCCGGCAAAAGCACCCTCGCGAACGGCTTGATGGGACATCCTCTCTACGATATTGATTCCGGCGAAGTGATTTTTAACGGGATCGATATTCTGGAGTTGGACCCGAATGATCGAGCGAAACTCGGACTTTTCCTCGCCTTTCAGTACCCAACCGCGATCCCTGGAGTGAGCTTAGCAAATTTCCTACGGCTTGCAGTGAGCGCAGTCCGTGCCAAAGAAGGGAATGGTTCCAGCAACGATGGACTCATCCCGATGCGCGAATTTCGCCGTGAACTTCGCGAAAAAATGAAACAACTCGGTATCGACGATTCTTTCGCAAGGCGATACCTTAATGATGGGTTTTCGGGTGGTGAAAAAAAACGCGCCGAGATTCTACAACTCGCAATGCTTGAACCCAAAATTGCGATCCTCGATGAGACGGATTCCGGGTTGGACATTGATGCTATCCGAGTTGTGGGTGAAAGTGTCAGCCAATTGATTGGACCGGAATTAGGCGTGCTGATCATCACACACTACCCGCGGTTATTGGACTACATCCGCCCGCAGTTCGTGCACATCCTGCTCGACGGTAAAATCGTTGAATCAGGGGGTTGGGAACTCACACAGATGTTAGAAGCAGAAGGCTACGATCCGATGCGTGAAAAACACGGCATTATTGAGGGTTAATTCGGAGCGGCGAGCAGCACCCCGCTAACATAATAGGAGACGTGAAATGGCAAATTCTGAAACGAACACCATAGAAGAACTCGGAATTAGTAAAGAATATCAATACGGATTCCACGATGATGTTAACCCCACATTCAAGTCCCGAAAGGGGTTGGATGAAGAGGTCATCAATCAGATGTGCGACATCAAAGGGGAACCCGACTGGATGCGCCAGTATCGGCTTGATGCCTATAAGATTTTCAAGCAGAAGCCGATGACGAAATGGGGGGGCGACCTTTCCCAACTCGATTTTGACGACATCTACTATTACGTCAAAGCCTCTGACCGGAGCGAGCGGAGTTGGGACGATGTACCCGACGACATCAAAAAGACCTTTGACCGACTTGGTATCCCGGAAGCCGAAAGAAAGTTCCTCGCAGGTGTCGGCGCGCAGTACGACTCAGAAGTCGTTTACCATAACATCGTTGAGGAACTGGACAAAATCGGTGTGGTTTTCCTCGATACCGATACCGCTCTTAAAGAGTATCCCGACCTGGTGAAGAAATACTTCGGCACCATCATTCCATCTGCGGACAATCAGTTCGCGGCACTCAACAGTGCAGTATGGAGCGGTGGAAGTTTCGTGTATGTTCCACCCGGTGTAAAGGTAGAATACCCTCTGCAAGCCTACTTCCGAATCAACAGTGAGAACATGGGGCAGTTTGAACGCACGCTCATTATCGCCGATGAAGGATCCCAAGTTCATTACGTTGAGGGGTGTACCGCACCGACGTATAGCAGCGAGTCCTTACACAGCGCCGTCGTCGAGATTGTTTGCATGAAAGGGTCTCGAGTCCGCTACACGACTATTCAGAACTGGGCAAACAATGTATATAATCTCGTCACGAAACGCGCATTTGCCTATGAGGACGCTCAGATGGAGTGGGTCGATGGCAATCTCGGCAGTAAGTTGACGATGAAGTACCCGAGCGTCTATATGATGGAGCCTGGTGCGCGCGGCGACATTCTCTCCATCGCGTTCGCAAGCAAGGGACAGCACCAAGATGCTGGCGCAAAAGTCTATCATTGCGCACCGCATACCACGTCGCAGATAACCTCAAAGAGTATCAGCAAAGATGGCGGTAGATCCAGTTATCGCGGGTGGGTCGATGTCGCGAAAGGCGCCAAGGGATGTAAATCACACGTCGTCTGCGATGCACTTATTCTTGATAAAGACTCCCGTTCAGACACCTATCCGGTTATTGAGATCGGTGAGAACGATACGAACATTGAACACGAGGCGCGTGTCAGTAAAATCGGAGAAGAACAACTGTTCTACCTGATGAGCCGTGGGCTTTCGGAAGAAGAGGCTTCCACAATGATCGTCAATGGGTTCATTGAGCCGCTCGTCAAGGAACTTCCAATGGAATATGCCGTCGAAATGAATCGCCTCATCCAACTTCAGATGGAAGGTTCAGTAGGTTAATGGTTGTCAGTTTTCGGTTATCGGTTAAGAGTGTTACCTGTAACAATTCATGTACACTTGGAGTATCCAGAGTTAGATGAATTGTTACGGGTGCCTCCTTAACTAAGAACTAACAACTGATAACCGATAACCAATAAAGGATAAAAATAAAATTGCAAAAGGGACACTTTTCAAAAGAATTTCTCCAACAGATAGCAGCAACTGAACCAGAATGGATGCGTAAGAAACGGCTGGAGGCTTACGCACTTTATGAATCTTTACCGATGCCGCACACGACGAAAGATGATGTGTGGCGACGCACCGTTGATATGCGAACCCAAGACTATTGGCGGCGCACTCGGCGACATCTCCGCGGTTTGGCACTCGAAAAATATTATCCAAGTGCTCCAACAAACGGTAAATCACCCGCCGAGAATTTAAATGACAACCACGAAGAAACAGCGGGCGTGCTTGTGCAAGTTGATGGACACCTCCAACACAGCTCCGCCACTGCAACACTGAAAAAAAAAGGGGTATACTTCGCACATCTCCACACAGCACTGCAAGAGCAACCAGAACTGCTTCGTACTTACTTTATGAGTAAGGCAGTAACCTTGGAAACAACGTTAAAAAGCGGGAATATTGCCCAACATAACAAATTTGATGCGCTTCACTGCGCCTTTTGGCAAGGGGGTTACCTCCTGCATGTCCCTAAAGGAGTCAGAGTCGAAGTTCCGCTGCGGGTGTATATCAAGATGGCCGAGGCGGAACATGCCGATCTATCGCATACGCTTATCATTGCCGAAGAGGGAAGTCAGGTTGTAATCTTGGAGGACAATTCATCAACAGATCCAAATGCCAGTGGCTTACACAGTGGCGCTGTAGAAATTTTTGCGGAACAGAATGCGAACGTGACTTACGTGCAAGTTCAACAGTGGAATCGTCATGTTTGGAACTTCGCCTCGCATCGTGCTATGGTTGCCAGAGACGCGCAGCTCTGCTGGGTAACCGCCACTTTCGGCGGCAGGTTAAACAAAATAAACCAGGCTGTTGTCTTAGAAGGTGCCGGATGTACCGCCCAAATGTTGGGATTGGCTTTCACCGATGCCCGGCAACATCTGGATGTCAGTACTGCCCAAGAACACATTTCACCGCACACCTCCAGTGATCTGCTCTATCGGACAGTCCTGAAAGATAGATCGCAGACAGCATGGGGTGGAAACATTTACGTTTATCCGTCGGCAAACCACACCGACGCCTACCAGAAAAATGACAATTTGCTGCTGAGCGAGCGGGCGCATGCGGATACGCTGCCCGGATTGGAAATTCAAGCACACGAGGTCCGTTGCACACACGGGGCAACCGCTGGAAAGATCGATGCCGAGCAGATTTTTTATCTAATGAGCCGTGGTGTGCCGTACGCACAAGCAGAAAAATTGATTGTTGACGGGTTTTTTGCACCCGTCATGGAACGTATTCCCTTGGAATCCGTTCGCGAAGAATTGAGTACATCCGTGGCGCGCAAACTTGAATAGTCGTCAGTCTTCGGTTATCGGTTGTCGGTTAAAGTCTCACATCAACTGATAATCAAAAACTGAAATGACTGAAAACTGAAAACCGATAACCTCTAAAAAAAGGAGTAACTCACAATGAGTCAACCCAAAATTATCGCTTACATGAAGCCTGTCTGCGGTTGGAGCAATGGTGTCCGTGCCATCTTCGCCAAATACGGTTTGGACTATGAAGATAGAGACATCATTAACAACGAAAATAACTATCGTGAAATGGTCCAGAAGACGCGACAGCCTTATCAGCCGTGCGTCCAGATCGACGATATAATGCTCGCCGATGTCAGTGGCGATGAAGTCGAACACTATCTGGTTTCAGAAGGGATTGTCAAATCCAGTGATGCTGAAACCGATGTTCCGACCGATCAGGCGTGTGAGGATCATGGGCCTGCTGCTGTCAGTATTGGGTTCCCAAGCAGATAGGAGCATGGACAAAGGCAAGGTTGGAAGAGACTTCGATGGAGGGATGGAAGGATGGATGTCCGCAACCTTCCAAGCTTCCAACCTTCTATTTTTGGATTCATCCCTACTTAGGTAATGAACATGGATACATCTCAGTTTCGTCCTCTTGATGTGGAGAGAATCCGCGCAGATTTTCCGATTTTTGCGACGACCCCGCCGTTGGCTTTTCTCGATAACGCCGCGTCAACGCAAACACCGCGCCCGGTCGTTGAAGCGATGGATGCCTATTACGATACGTATCGCTCCAACATCCATCGCGGTATCTACCGTATCTCAGAAGAGGCGACGGCACAGTATGAAACGGCTCGTGAGAAGGTAGCACAGCTTGTTAACGCCCCGCGGGCACGGCAGATTATCTTCACGCGGAACACGACGGAATCTATTAACCTCGTCGCTTACAGTTGGGGCAGCGCGAACATCCAAGAAGGTGACGAAATTGTTCTCACCGTCATGGAGCACCATAGCAACCTCGTGCCGTGGCAGTTGCTGGCACAGCGCACTGGCGCGGTGCTTCGGTTTATGGAGATAACTGACGAAGGGTTGCTTGACTTTACACAACTTCAGGACCTCCTCACTGAAAAAACGAAGCTTGTCGCTATAGGACATGTTTCTAATGTCCTCGGGACGATTAATCCGATACAGTCCGTTATTACGGCTGCACACGCTGTTGGCGCAAAGGTCGTCGTCGATGCCGCACAATCGGTGCCGCATTTTCAGGTTGACGTTCAGCAGCTGGATTGCGATTTTCTTGCGTTCTCTGGACATAAAATGTGTGGTCCGACGGGTATCGGTGTCCTATACGGTAAATTGGAACTCCTTGAAGAGATGCCACCCTTCCTCGGGGGCGGTTCAATGATTCGGAGCGTCGAACGCGACATATCGAGTTACGCTGAACTCCCCGCCAAGTTCGAGGCAGGTACCCCCAGTATCGCCGAAGCGATCGGGCTTGGACACGCAGTCGACTACATTACACAAGCAAATTTAGCAGCACTTCAGGTCCACGAACAAGAACTCCTAAAATATGCACATAATCGCTTACAAGACATCGAAGGCATTACCCTCTATGGTCCATCTTCCCCGCATCAAAAAGCCGGTGTTATCTCTTTCAATCTGGAAGGTATCCATCCGCATGACGTGGCTGGTATTTTGGACACGCACGGTATCGCTATCCGCGCAGGACACCATTGCGCACAACCGCTGATGAAGCGGTTAGATGTCATCGCTACTGTCCGCGCGAGTTTCTACCTTTATAACACAATCGAAGAAGTAGACCGGTTATACGATGGGCTGTGCAGAACACAAAAATTGATGACTCGAAGTCAAAGAAGGAGCGTGGGATGAACATATATCAGGAAGAACTGCTTGACCATTACGAAAATCCGAGTAACTATGGGACCTTGCCGAAATGTACTATTTCTCATGAAGAAGACAATCCACTTTGTGGGGATCAGATCCGCCTCGATCTCATTGTTGAAGACGACATTATTACACAGGTGCGTTTTTCCGGGCACGGTTGCACGATCAGTATAGCGGCTGCCTCTATGCTAACTGAGGAGATCGAGGGCAAAAGTCTTACGGAAGTCAAGAAACTCTCGCGAGACAACATCTTAGATATGATCGGTATCCCTTTGGGTCCCGTCCGTATCAAATGTGCGTTATTGGCTCTCAAGGTTCTCAAAGCGGGTGCCTACGGCATCAACTGTTGGCCCGGTGAGGAAAAATAAAAACAAGAACCGTTTTGTTAATTCGTTATCTTTATCCAGAAAAAGGAAACTATGGCAGAATTCTATAAAGTTGCAAAAGTAAGCGAAGTGCCACCCGGCGCGAAACAATTGGTCGAAGTTGACTTCGTTCCCGTGCTACTCTTTAATGTTGATGGAGAGTTCTACGCTATGGAGGATGTTTGCACGCACGATGGCGGTCCTTTGGGGGAAGGTTGGTTCACTGGAGATGAGATAGAATGCCCCCGACACGGGGCACGTTTTTGTGTGAAAACCGGAAAGCCCCTCTGTATGCCCGCGGTCGAACCTGTCGATTGCTACACCGTCAAAGTTGAGGACGATGACATTCTCGTCAGCGTCGACTAATTAATTACCCAAACTTCATAGGAGGAAATCTTGATGGTATCCGAAGAAAGCGTATTAGAAAGTATCAAACAAATTATCGATCCGGAAATTGGGATCAATATCGTGGATATGGGACTTATCTACGGTGTTGACATCAACGACACGACTGTAGACATTACAATGACCCTCACGAGCCCTGGATGCCCCGCCGGCGGACAAATCGTGAATGGCACACAACACGTCACACAGCAGATGGACGGTGTTGAGGAAGTCAATGTTAGTGTTGTTTGGACACCGCGTTGGACACCCGAAATGATGACTGAAGACGCAAAGGACGAACTCGGCATTTTCTAATGGTAGTCGGGTCTTAAAAAAAGTCACACGCGCTTTTCTTCCGTCGTGTGCCGCAGCTTGCATTATGAACAGGTTAGCGAAACAACCGAAACGCCTCAAGAAACATCCCGACGCCTTTCAGGTAGAGTGGAAGGATGGCCATGTCAGTTGGTATCCATACGTCTATCTCCGACAGATGTGTCCATGTGCTGAATGCGCTACCATCCGGCACAGAGGTAGAGATGTCCATTCCCTCTTTTCACCGCAAGGCGACGGAGATATAACCCTCATTGAGGTCTCAGACGATATTCAACCCCTTGACATCCAATTAGTCGGTCGTTACGCACTCCAGTTCAGTTGGAACGATGGCCACAATACAGGCATTTACCCATTTGAAGTCCTGCGCGAGACGTGTCCCTGTCCGGAATGTGCCCCCCCTTTATGAACAGACACCTATTTAAACGGAGGAAGAAAATTAAGCAATGCAGATTACGCCGTCACTTCCTGAAATTTCCTCACAAGAACTGAAACAGAAAATCGACAAAAACGAATCCGTGTTTTTATTGGATGTCCGAGAACCGAGCGAATATGACATTGTGCATCTTGAAGGGGCACAACTCATACCGCTTAATACATTGCCACACCACATCGAGCGTCTTCCATCAGACCAAGAAATAGTCGTCTATTGCCACCACGGGACGCGGAGCCTTTATGCAACCGCCTACTTACATCAAAATGGATTTACTGACGCAAAGAACCTCATAGGCGGGATTGACCAATGGGCATCCGAGATTGATCCAACCCTACAGAGATATTAAGAGGAGAACAGACATGATCGTCGAATTTGAAAACCGTTCAGGCGAAATCGAACAAGCCGAAATGGAAATTGATGAACCGTGTCCTATCTGTTGTGGGATGCTCTTCCCGCTTGTGGAATCCCAACCAGAGAGCGGATACCGCTGCAGTAGTTGTGGACTCGTCTTTTCTTCTGTAGAAGAAGAGTTTTTTTAAGATAAAATTAAATATTCCGAAAGTCTGGGACTTCTATGGGTGTTCCACCGTTCGCAATGGACTGCTCCGAAACCAAACCCGGCACTGTGAAATCCATCGCCGTATAGACATCCATCGGTGGTGGCGTGTCGGTGAGGACGCTATCCACAAAATCCCGCACTTTAAAATACTCTCCGAGGTCTCCGGCATTTTCTGCTTCAGCAGGCGGATTTTTCCACCGTTCGGGCAAACAGTCTTCAAACTGCGAGAGCGGTCGCCACTGCTCAGTCACCGAGAACTCATCCAACCAAATCTTTGGGGCAGCGTTGAGCCCACGCGAACCTTCATAGCACCCTTTCGTCCCTTGCAAACTGAAATAGGAATTCGCAGGACGATTCGAGAGCATGTCAATCCGAATTTTAATTAATCCACCACAATCCGTCTTACACAGCATCATCACCGTATCCTCCATCGCGTGTTCAGGATCGGTATTGACACCCGTTCCGAGACAACAGACACTCGCGACGCGACTCCCAAACCACTGAAGCACAGGACCGAGACTGTGTGTTGCATAGTTGCACCGATTAATGCCGACCTGCCAGTAGTAACGCCACGTCGGATTGCCCTCTGCATCGTGGTGGAGCGACTTGATGTTGTGGAGGTACTCCCCCTCTCCGAAATAGACATCGCCGAACATGCCTGTCTCTACCATACTCCGGATGAGGACATTCGACTTAGAATAGCACGTATTTTCAGCCATTGTGTATTTGGCAGATGCTTTCCGAACCGCCCGAACCAAGTCGTAACACTCCTCCAATTTGACAGCAGCAGTTACCTCACTGATAACGTGCTTCCCCGCTTCTAACGCTTCGATTGACTGCGGCACATGTAGATTTTCAGGTGTCGCGAGGACAACAAGATCTACCGCATCCAGCATCGCTGTATAATCCGTAAACTGTTGAGGAACATCAAACCGCTCAGCAACGTTCTGGAGGGTCTCCTCATTGATGTCACAAACCGCTGTCACATCGGTTTCTGCTATCGCTCGAAACGGTTGAAAATAAGAACTCCCACGGTGTGCTCCAACAATCCCCACTTTCAGTTGATTCGCCATCACGTTTCTCCTTCCATTTCGACGTAACTCCGGAAACTGAAATTAACTCTATAAAAGACTATAACGGTAGCATAGCATATTGGGTGCAATTTATCAGCAAAATTTTCGGTCGCTTTAACCTTCAAACCACACCTATATTGGACGTTGCCCTCACCATTTTCATTTGCCAGTACGGCACAGATTTGATATACTTAACGCGGTTGCTGAAGTACCATTGATAAGGCTTCAAAGCGCACCTCAGCACAGTAGTATACAAGAAAAAAATAACACGAGAGGCAAATTGAACGCAGCCTATGCTTCAACATGGGCTTGCAAACTGCATCCTACATCAGACAATGAACAACAAAACGCTCGATCATTTGCTTATCGCGATCACAGTTTTATTAGACATCTGCTTCATCGCCACCGCAATTGTCGTAGCATATTGGGTCCGGTTCGAATCGGGTTGGACACCTGAAGTCCTGTCCCTGCACAAAGGGGGTTCGCCTCCTCTTGACGACTATTTTCGACTTATCCCGCTGATGGTGATTATCTGGCTCATGACGTTGAAAGCCCTAAAACTCTATCGCCCAGAAAGCAACGCGACGTTTTCAGCGTTTTGGACCCTCTGTAAAGCCACTGGTATCTCGCTCATCGGCACGTTAGCCGCACTCTTTTTCATCTATCACCACGATGCCTACTCGCGCTGGGTTATGCTTTTGGCATCAGGTTTCAGCCTCGTAGGGTTGTTCTTGGGTCGATGGGGCCTTCACCGTTTCCGACAATCAATTCACGCCCAAGGCGTCGGCGTAAATCGACTGGCAATCGTCGGAGCCTACGATGCCCGCGTCGAAAAGTTCATCAACATCCTGAATGCGAAAGCGGATAGCGGCTACGAAGTGGTAGGGATAATCGATGAAACAGCAGTCAGCATTGTCCCGCAGGTTTCCCACACGCGGCTTGCGTCACAGCCAGTAACCAGTCAAGAAAAGTTTGTGGCAGTCCATAGTCAGCAACCGCTACATGCTGAAAACCGAAAATCGAAAGCCGAAAGCCAATTACAGTCCCTTGGGAAAAACCAAGACATCCTTGAATTGGTGCGGACACATCGACTTGATACGCTTTTCATCGTATCACCGACGGTACCGAATGACACCATCCTGCAGATTCTTCATGCCTGTGAAGGCGTGCCAGTCCAAATCAATGTCCTGCCCGAACTCTCCGAATTCATCAGGGACAGCAGGAACACGATTACCTTTTTTGATGATATACCCGTGCTACAATTAAGGGAGACACCGATGCAAGGGGGACGCGGCATTGTTAAGCGTCTTATAGACATCGTCCTTAGTGCCTCGGCATTGATAGTCTTAAGCCCGCTCCTGTTAATAATTGCGATTGCCATACGCCTAACTTCACCCGGCAGAGCGATTTTCCATCAAGAACGGGTCGGTAGAGGTGGAAATCCGTTCCGCATCTATAAATTCCGTTCCATGCGCGCCGATGCCGAGAAAAAAGTTGGACATGTATGGGCAAAAAGCGATGATCCCCGGCAAACCCCACTTGGAAAATTCCTGAGACGCTGGAGTTTAGACGAACTACCCCAATTCCTCAATGTCCTCAAGGGTGATATGAGCCTCGTCGGTCCCCGTCCAGAGATGTCCGGATTAATTGATACGTTCAGTGAATCGATTCCGCACTATCTCGCTCGGCAGCGCGTTAAATCTGGTATGACCGGGTGGGCACAAGTCAACGGCTTACGCGGTAATACCTCCCTTGAAGAACGGATCTCTTACGACCGATATTACATCGAAAATTGGTCTCTCGGCTTGGACATCAAAATCATCTTGAAAACACTATGGGCAATTAAAAAAGGTTCGCGCTGAAATAGCAGTCAGCAGTCAGTCAAGAGCGGTTCGTGCCAATAAGTGATACGCAACCGTCATACATGGATAGCCGGTGACTACCTCAGTGAATCCTGCTATCTATGAAAATACCGCCTTACAAAGGGCCACGCGCCCGCTTTGTAATAGCGGTGTCCACCCTCCCCGATGAAGAGCTCACACCTATCCGCAACGCCAGCAACCGTGTAGATAGTCTTCAACCGTTCATAAGCCAACTCAACGTGATCTATCGGGAAAATCCCGTCACCTCGTCCCGCAATCGCACAAAACGGACGCGGTGCGATTAAGCCTGCGACATCGTACATCTCCCCAAGTCGCATAACCCCTGGTACATAGTTGCATTCACAATGCCGGATCATGCCAATGCTCCCTTCAAACGTACAGAAATAGCAACTCGGCACAGCAACTGCTATGCGGGTTTCGCATGCAGCGGCGAAAAGCGATACCGTCCCACCGCCGGAGTTCCCAGTAATCGCGATACGTTCAGCATCTATCGGTAAATCCTCTATCGCCCAATCAATGAGGCGTGACATATCCCATACCCGCTCACCGATCGGGGTCCGTCCAACGAGTATGCAATGAACCAACTGGTGTCGGCAGGAGTGTGTATTATTCGCCTGCTTATCCGCTGCTGTGCGCGTCTCACCAAACGCCCGCGTCGTCGGGGCAATAGCAATATATCCCTCCTCAACGGCTGCCTGTCGAGCGATGTCCCGTTCCCCTTCCAGCATGTGTTCTTCCTCCGCTTCCGTGTGTGCAATGCCAGCGTAGAGATGCGGATGGTTATGTCCATGCGGAGCGAGGATCAGGGGCACCTTACCTTCAATCGTTTTCGGACGCAGGAGGTAAAACGGCAGCGGCACTGTCGGCTCGACCCACAGATACCAACTTTCTCGGAAATGCGTATCCATATCCAAGACTTCAAGTTGTTCCGCTTTCGGGACGTACCCTTCCAGATCGGATTCCATATTGTCCAAACCGAGGATTTCCCGCAACTTCGGACGAAAAAGTGCCTGCCATGTCAACAACCCTTCCCGGGTGGTCTCATGGAATTCATACTGTCTCGGCACGGTATCGTATAAATTTTTAAAATGTGTTTCAGCGTTGTACACTGTTTAATCCTCCATAAAAAAATCAATTCACTTGACAATATTTGGAATGTTGCTATAATGCCACAATCATAGACGACACCCCTATACTTGTCAATTCAATTTACGGGACCGTTCTGCCAACAAACTCAAACCTTTCATTAGCGAATTGTAGCACAAACTGTTAGTTTGCCCCATACTCCGCTCGGAAATCAACATCCGATGGCACTTATTATTTTACGTTCATGCAAGAAGACTTTATGAAAATCCAAGCATCCTATCTGAAGTCAAGCAGGTTGTTAGGTGCCCTATTACCTTTTTTGTTCATACTGCTTCACTTTGTGGGCTGTGTGGGTATCTTTTCAGTCCATAAGAAACAAAAGGGTATTATGAAAACGCGCGCCTCCCATACAACGTGGGGTTTACCCGAAGGAGTCAAAGCGCGCCTCAATAAAGGCTCGATAATTGATATCGAGTATTCCCCGGACGGCACACTCCTTGCGGTATCGGGGACTATCGGCATTTGGCTGTACGATGCCCAAACCGGCGAAGAACGCAATCTGCTCACCGGGCATACGGATTATGTCAGTAGTATCGCATTTAGTCCGGATAGTCAGACGCTCGCAAGTTGTGGTCTTGACGAAACTGTCCGTTTATGGGATGTAAAAAGGGGGCATCTCCTGCACACACTCAAGGGACATACGGATTGGGTCAGAAGTGTTTTGTTTAGTCCCGATGGTCAGACACTGGCAAGCTGGGGTACAGACAAAACCATCTGTTTATGGGATGTTCAGAATGGAGGTTCCCTGCGTACACTCCCAGAGTATCCGCTCCGTGGTATCGTTAGCATGGCGTTTAGTCCGGATAGTCAGACGCTCGCAAGTAATAGTGCAAAAACTATTTATTTATGGGATGTAAAGAGGAGGAGTCTCCTGCGAACAATTAGAGGGCATACGGATTCGATCAGAAGTATGTCCTTTAGTCCTGATGGACAGATGCTCGCAAGTTGGAGTAAGGACAGAACTGTCGATTTATGGGATGTAGAGACTGGTAGTCTTTTGCACACGCTCACAGGACATACCGAGGGTGTCAGAAGCGTTTTGTTTAGTCCTGATGGTCAGACGCTTGCCAGCGGAAGTGAGGACAGAACTGTCCGTTTATGGGATGTAAGGAGTGGCGGTCTCTTACGGACCCTCACTGGGCATACAAGGTATGTCAATAGCATATCGTTTAGTCCTGATGGTGAGGTGGTCGCAAGCGGGAGTGGAGACAAACTTATCCGTTTATGGGATGTAAAGAGTGGCGGTCTTTTACGGACCCTCACTGGGCATACGAGGGGTATAAATAAAGTGGTGTTTAGTCCCGATGGACAGATGCTCCTAAGCACGAGTGAAGACCAAACGCTCCGTTTATGGAATATAAGGAGTGGGCATCCCATGCGAACGATCACAGGACACATATATCAAGTCATGAGCGTGGCATTTAGTCCCGATGGACAGATGCTCGCAGATAGCGGAGCTTACCACAGAACTATCAATTTATGGGATGTCCGGACTGGCAACCTTCTGCACACACTTAGGGGGCATACGAATAGTCATATTCGTGTGGCGTTTAGTTCTGATGGCAAGACGCTCGCAAGCGGAGGTGGGGACGAGACCGTCCGCTTATGGAATGTCCGGACCGGCAACCTCCTGTGGACCCTCATGGAGCATACGGAGTATATCACCAGCGTAGCATTCAGTCCCGATGGACAGACACTCGCAAGTGGGAGTTTTGATCAAACGATTCGTTTATGGAATGTCCGGACCGGCAACCTCCAGCGGATCCTCACTGGGCATACACATTATATTGGTAGCGTGGCATTTAGTCCCGATGGACAAACACTCGCAAGTGGTGGTAAAGACCTAACTGTCCGTTTATGGAATATTCACACTGGCGACCTTCTGCAAACCCTCACGGAGCACAAGGGTTATATCAATAGTATGTCGTTCAGCCCCGATGGACAGACACTCGCAAGTGGGAGTCAGGATAGAACGATTCGTTTATGGGATGTAAGGAGTGGGAGTCTCCTACGGTCCCTCACTGGACATACACATTATATTGGTAGCATGGCGTTTAGTCCCGATGGTCGAACGCTTGCAAGTGGGAGTCATGACAAAACGATTTGTTTATGGGATGTCCACACTGGCGACCTTCTGCAAACCCTCACTGGACATACAGGGGATGTCGTTAGCGTGGCGTTCAGCCCCGATGGACAGACACTCGCAAGTGGAAGTTGGGATGGCACAGTGTTGTTGTGGGACCTTGCAGGGAAATAAAATAACGAAAGGATTTCTTTATGACAGTATTGATAACCGGAGCGAGCGGTAGACTCGGCGAGTTTGTAATCCGAGAATTGGCGGACCAGCACTCACTCGTCCTCATGTCGCGTAGAACACCGCCTGCGGAATTCTCGCACCTCCCATTTATTCAAGGCGATCTGAACAACTTTGAGGACTGCCAACGCGCCGTTGAAGGTGTAGATGCCATTCAACACCTCGGCGCACAACCGGGACCCGTAGACCACCCGGATTTACGTGCCCGCGCAGCAGAGCAGGGTATTCCTTTTGATGCGACCTTCAAAACGAATATGCTCGGCACATATTACCTCATGCAAGCCGCGATTGAAGCAGACGTCCACACGGTTGTGATGTCCGGCAGTAATTGCGCATTAGGGCACGGCTTTCGGATCAGCAAAACTCACATTCCAGTAGACTACCTTCCTATAGATGAAGAACATCCCTGCCATCCTGAAGATTCGTATAGTTTCTCCAAACGGTGTGGCGAAGACTTGTTGGCAAGTTATACCCGCGCTTATGGTATACGAACCTACGTTACGCGTCCTGCGGGTATCAGTCCAGAAGAACGGAGAAAGCAGATGGCGGAGAATGCCAAACCGACACCCGCGTGGACCCCGTGGCTCTGGTGTTGGGTAGGGAGTGAAGATGTCGCCAGTGCACACCGCCTGATTATGGAAAAAGCGGATACGCTACCCCCGCATGACGTCTACTTTTTGAACGCCGATGACACCTCAGCCTTGGAACCTTCTCAAGAGTTAGTTGAGCGTTTTAAACCCGAATTTCTTCCAAAGGTGAGAACGCTTGCGGGACACCAATCGTTTATTAATTGCGATAAACTCAAAAATGCCGTTGGATGGCAACACGAAACGTCGTGGCGACAGTAATCGGTTTTCACCGTTTGGAGGAAATATTATGTCAACCAGTGACAGAGTACGCATCGGTGTCGTCGGTGTAGGAAGCATCTCCGTGCGCGGCATCTTGCCACACCTCACCCAAGACGATGTCCAAGATAGATTACAGGTAACGGCTGTCTGTGACCCTGTTCCTGGTAGGGCACAAGCGGCATCTGAAAAATTCGACGTCCCGTACGCGTATGAAACCTATGAGGCACTCTTAACAGACGGACATGTAGATGCCGTGAGCATCGCCTCGCCTATCGGTTTACATTATGAACAGGGAAAACTCGCCATTGAACACGGGCTCCACGCCCATTTCAACAAAACAATGACAACCACCGTTGACGAAGCGGACGATCTCATTGAATCGGCGGCGCGTCAAGGCGTGAAGTTGGTGGCTTCCCCTGGGGAGATGCTCCGTCCGATCCATCAAGAAATTCGCAGCCTTATTGCTGACGGTGCCATCGGAACATTGACGTGGGCAGCCGCCGGTTCCGCTTTTGGCAGATACCACGAAAACGAATCTGTTAGACATGGCAACGATCCCCTCTCCAATATCAATCCAGCATGGTACTTCCGTAAACCGGGGGGTGGACCGCTCTATGATATGACTGTCTACGGCTTGCATACGCTGACCGGCATCCTCGGACCCGCGAAACGTGTAACGGCATTCTCCGGTGTTCGCCTCAAGGAACGCGAATTCCGAGGCGAAATGCTTCCGTGCGACATGGACGACAACACCTTTATTCTCCTCGACTTCGGCGAGGCATTCTACGGTTTTGTCTACGGTGCAGCCGCAGGCTCTGTCGTCAGAGGCAGGCTGGCAATTCACGGCACCAGTGGCACCATTGAAGGCAACTTGCTGAATGGTCAGCCCATTGATGCGCCGGACGGGGAACTCCCGCACGTCGTCGGACCCCATCGTAGCATTCAGGAATCTCACGTCTATGAGGACATTATGCAGTTGGTGGATTGGATTCGCCAGGATATACCAACGATTGTCACAGCGGAACATGCACGGCATGTCATAGAAATTTTCGATGCAGGATACCGATCCGCACAGACGGGACAGGCACAAGACTTACGCACCACATTTTGATTCGTTGTCAGTTGCCGGTTATCGGTTACAAGAGGTTTTGCGAAACGAATACCTCTTAACCAACAACCGAACCGATAATTGATAACGCTTCCGCTGATAACCGCAAGGTTTTTCGTAGAAAAACCGAACCAATAACTGATAACCCCTAAAAAAATATGCCAAAAGTTTTATGTATCGGTGAACTCCTTATAGACTTTGTTTCCACAACCCCTGATGTGACGCTCGCAGAAGCCCCAGGATTTGTCAAAGCCCCAGGCGGTGCCCCTGCTAACGTTGCCGTCGGCTTAGCGAAACTCGGCATGGATGCCGGGTTCATCGGTAAAGTCGGTGCGGACGCGTTCGGCGATTTCCTACGCGAAACGCTCCAAGAGAACAGCGTCAATACCGATTACCTCATCGCAGGTGAAGGCTCTCGGACAACTTTAGCCTTCGTTGCTACCCGATCTGACGGTATGAAGGACATCACCTTCTATCGACACCCGGGTGCCGACATCCAACTCACTCCTGACGAAATCGACACCGACTATCTCGAATCAGCGGAACTGTTTCATTACGGTTCTGTCAGTCTTAGCCATTCGCCGAGTCGAGAGGCGACACTTCACGCAATCCAGTCTGCAAAAGCGGGAGGTGCTATGCTCTCTTACGATCCGAATTTACGGTTGATGCTCTGGGATAACGCAAACGATGCCAAGCACTGGATATGGGAGGTGATGCCTTACGCTGATATCGTCAAAATTTCGGAAGAGGAGTGGGAGTTTATCACGGACGATGTAGAATTAACAAACGGAGTTGACCGCATTCTTGAGCTCGGTACGAAGCTGCTCGTCGTTACATTAGGCGAACGCGGATGTTATTACACCAACGGCGCCGCCGAAGGCTACGTTGATGGCTTTGAAGTAGATGTTGTAGATACCCTCGGTGCAGGGGACGCCTTCGTCGCTGCGATGCTCACCCAACTGATGCAACATGCCGACCTTACATCGCTTGAAAACGGGCATCTTGATGCCATTATGCGATACGCAAATGCCGCAGGAGCGTTGGCAACCCAGAAAGTCGGCGTAATCCCTGCCTTGCCGACACCCTTCGAGATTGAACGTTTCCTATAAGGGATGCTCCTCCAGAATCATTCGACTTTTTATATTATGTCTATTGAGAGGGTACCCAACAACATTCCCTAAACAAAGGAATATAGTACAATGGAATTCCTAAATCGGTTTAGTGTTTTATTATCGGCTTCACTCATTATTTTCACTGTTCCTATCGTAGCAGCACCAGCCGCTACTTTGAACATCACCGTGACAGATGCCCGAACTGACAACAGACTGAACGCCGTCTCTATTACCGTCACACATGAGGACGGTGCTGTTACGCAAGGTGTTAGTAAGGCAACAGGCATGCTTGAGATTTCGGATTTAGCACCTGGGGTCTATACAATTACTGCATCCTCACCCGGTTATACAGATACAGTTATGACAGATGTCGCGCTTGCTAACGACGAAACGAAGTCATTAGAAATTGCCCTCCCTTCCGAAACGATCCAACTTGAACAGGTCTCCGTTACGGCGTCTCGCCGTCGGGAAAAGGTGCTCGAAGCCCCTGCGTCGGTTGCCCTCGTTGGAGATTCCGAAATAAAGGACCGAGTCGCGCCAAGTGTTACTGAGCATTTAAAATCGGTGCGTGCGGTAGATGTTGTGACTGCTGGATTGGGGACATCGTATGTTGTCGTTCGCGGCTTTAACAACGTTTTTTCGGGGTCACTTCTATCGCTCGTTGACAATCGTATTGCGAGTGTTCCTTCACTGCGGGTCAATAGTTACAGCTTCATCCCGACTATAAGCGAAGATATCGAACAGATTGAAGTCGTCTCGGGTCCTGGTGCAGCACTCTACGGTCCAAACAGTGCTAACGGTGTTATGCATATCATCACTCGCTCACCATTCACTTCCCAAGGAACAACCGTCAGCATTGGTGGTGGTGAACGGAGTATACTCATGGGCTCTCTTCGACATGCCGGCGTTGTCAATGAGACGCTCGGCTATAAGTTCTCAGGGAATTATTTCCGTGGAGATGATTGGCAAGAAGGACGCGCAAAAGAAGATATTGAAGGTGAAGGCGGATTGATATTTGATACTTACAAAGCCAGTGGCGAATTTCGGGTTGATTATAGCCCAAACAATGACACAACGGCTATTATCGCCAGTGGTTTCACGCAAGCCACCGGCATTGAACTGACAGGGATCGGTGCAGGCCAAGCCCAAAACTGGACATACGGTTACCTCCAAGGGCGGTTCATTTACAAAGATCTCTTTGCGCAAGCCTTTTGGAATCGGAGTAATGCTGGAGATACTTATGTCGTACGGAGCGGTGATCCGACTATTGACAATTCCGACCTATATGTTGGACAGATTCAGTACGGTCATAGTTTTGGCGAGCGGCAGCGTTTTACTTATGGAATGGATGTGTTGCTGACCCGTCCCGATACGGAAGGGACAATCAATGGCGTCAATGAAGAGGATGACAACATCAACGAGATGGGTGCGTACTTGCAGTCTGAGACTAAAATCCTTCCGCAGTTAAAGTTCATCGCTGCGGGACGGGTTGATGACCACAACCAGCTCGAAGACCTCGTTCTTTCACCGCGTGTTGCCCTTGCCTACCAACCCAACAACGACCATAATTTGAGAGTCACCTATAACCGTGCCTTCAATACCCCGAGAACCTCCGACCTGTTTCTTGATATTCTATCAGTCAAAGATCCGTTTCGGTTAGGTGCCAACTTTCAACCCGCATTAGGTTTCAGTCCGAATATCGACATACGAGCACAAGGGGTCCGTTCCGAAACAGGATTCACTTTCAATAGAAGTGTGGACGGTCGTCCGGAATTCCGTTCGCCCTTCTCGCCGTTGGCAAAACTTTCGGCAGAGACATACATCCCACTTGACGATCCAGTCTTTACGAACGTCATGTGGAGCGTCGGACGCAGTGCCGTCATGAGCGGCGTGCAGCCGATTTTTGAAGCAGGTCTAACCGCACAAGGTCTCCCAACCCCCGTTATCGAGGCACTCTCCGATGGGTTTGACACCCTCATTCCGCAGCAGGTCGTTGGTGTAAAGAACGTCTTACGTTCGCTTGATCCACAGGCAGGTGACTTCGTCGACGTTGAAGACGTGAATGATGTTAACCCGCTTAAACCGACGATTACACAAACTTATGAGGTCGGCTACAAAGGCATCCTCATGGATAAGTTGGCTTTCTCTGCCGATGTGTATCACTCACGAATTAAGGATTTCGTTGGTCCCTTGGTCGTTGAAACCCCAAATGTATTCTTGGACCCTACAACGTTAGGTGCCTCTCTTGGAAAGCAGATCACGGTGGCGTTAGCCGATCCGCAAAACGCGGCACTCCATCAGGCACTGCTTGCGTTTGACGCGCCTGCTCAAGGTGGGAACGGCAACGGTTCGCCTGTTGATGAGCTGGTAACGTTATTCGTAGCGGGAACCGAAAATAACGGACCTGCTTTCATACCTTTTGGCACGGTAACACCCGAACAGGCAGCAGATCCAAACGCAATCATGCTCACTTATCGGAATTATGGGGACATTTCGCTCAACGGGTTAGATTTGAGTTTTACCTAT